>NZ_AWRU01000001.1 GCF_000523515.1 Pedobacter sp. V48
TTCAAGGTAGATATTCAACATCTTACCTTCTTTTTCTACTTGTGTTAATTCAAAATAATCCAGAATGCCTTCTGGTAATAATAAACTGATAAGKGTTTCTGCAGCTSCGCTCAAAATGAAAATTGTCGTTTGATTTACAATGGCAAAAGAAAGAAATTATTTTCTTCCCCCCAAGAATTCCGCTTGATCCAAAAAAATTCCTGTAAGCTAATAGCTCACAGGAATTCTTCTAGACAATATCAAATAGCCATATAAATACTAGCTAGTTAGCCGTTGTAGGCCATAGCTTTGGACAGCTCTTCGTTGAGTAAATAATCTTTTTTCAGTCTGTCTAATTTGGTCATGGCACGACTGTAAGCGTCATCCCCAAGCAACAGATAAAGCGGAGGGTTTTCTGAATAAGCTATCTCAATGATGGCTGCTGCTGCTTTTGCCGGATCGCCAATTTGCTTGCCGTCTTTTTGCAGAAGCATTTTCTGCGCATTGTGCATCTCAGTGTATTCAGGAATTGTATGCTGCGCGATATTGATTGAATCAGCATTTAGAAAATTAGTTCGAAATGCACCAGGCGCAACCACTGTTACTTTAACTCCAAATTCTGCAACATCCTGAGCAAGAACCTCAGACAATCCTACAACTGAAAACTTTGTAGCTGCATAAACAGACCAGCCGCTTGTGCCCGTTATACCGGCTATCGAAGATATATTAATAATATGTCCCGACATTTGACTACGCATGTAAGGCATTACCATTCGGATAACGTTCAACGTTCCAAAGACATTTATTTCAAAGCTATTGCGGGTTTCACGATCACTTAATTCTTCGATACTTCCTCCGATACCATAGCCTGCATTATTTATTACAACGTCGATCCTTTTAAAGGCTGCATTTGCCTGATGGATGGCGCAACCAACACTGTCTTCATTACTAAGTTCTACTTGCAGCGGTAGAAAGTTTGGTGCGGTAACACCAACGGCATCTACCAATGCCTTTAAATCGCGGGAAGTAGCTGCAACATTCTGACCCGCCTGAAGTAATTGTTTTACCAGGTTTAATCCAAATCCTTTGGAAGCTCCTGTAATAAACCAAGTTCTAATTTTCTCCATATTTCGTTTGTTTTTACAATACAAAGATAATAGGAAACAACAGCTGACCGTATACGCTGATCAAACCGATCATTACGAAATTCAAACAAGACGAAATGCAGAAGGAGTAGTACTGGTTTGCTTTTTGAAAAAATTATTGAAATGTGTGGGTGCTTCGAAACCAAGACAGTAGCTTATTTCGGAAACATTCCAGTTCGTATGACGCAGAAGTGCCCTGGCCTCGCTGGTCAGTCGCTCCATGATATGATCCGTAGTTGTTTTTCCAGTCGTCTGACGAACAGCGCGGTTAAGATGGTTAACATGTACCGATAGTTGATCCGCAAAATCTTTAGCAGAGCGCAGACTAAATCTCTGCGATGGGGACTCGATGGGAAACTGCCGCTCAAGAAGCTCCGTAAATATAGATGTGATACGTGAATTGGCATCTGGATGCTGATAGAGGCGATTAGAAGGCTGTATCTTCAAAGCGTAGTGAATCAACTCAGTAACATAATTGCGCAGTAGATCATATTTAAAAATGTAGTCGGAATTAAGCTCTGCCAGCATCTTATCAAATAAAGCCAATACAATTGTTTCTTGTTCAGCGTTAAGCACATAAACCGGATTTGCTCCAGGAGAAAACATCGGTAATTGGTGAATATTGCTGCGCAGCATCTCTGTAAAAAAAGACTCCTTATAAATACAAAATCTACCTGAATGCTTGTCATTTAGATTTTCAAAAGTGTAAGGAACAACCGGGTTAAAGAAAACCAACGCGGTCCCATCCATTTCTATGCTTTTATCCGCATAGTGAATAACCCCTTTACCCCTGAAAAGACTGATCTTGTAGAAATCCCGCCGACTATACTGAACAGGCTTCGCGCCGGGAATGTAACAGTCCTCGGACCTAAATACATTAAAGTGTCCGATATCCTGACTGAGATTATCAGGTAACCAATTAAATTTTTTCTTGTAGAAATCCTCAAGTGTCTCCGTATGTGCCATAGAACAAAGTTACACAATTCAAACCAGACACCAAACAATAGCAGTAATTCCAATTCGCTTTAGCGATTATTTTTTGCCTTGCCCATTGTAGCTCATCATCCAGTTCACACCGAATTTATCAGTCAGCATTCCAAAATAATCACCCCAGAAAGTATTTGCCAATGGCATCGTTATTTTTCCTTCCACCGACAAACCGTTAAAAATGCGATCCGCTTCATCTTTGCTATTCGCAGATATGGAAACTGCAAAGTTATTCCCCTGCACAAATGAAGGTGCCCATTCTCCGCCACAGTCACTCCCCATCAGGATGGAGTTACCGATAGGTAATGAAACATGCATCACCTTGCTTTTATCGGCTTGCGGTACTTTGTATTCTTCAGTCTCAGGCATTTCACCAAAGCGTCCGATGTATGTAAATTCTCCTCCAAATACGGATTTATAAAAGTTAAATGCGGCTTGACAATCTCCATTGAAATTCAAGTACGTGTTTGTTGTTGCCATGTGTTTCTTGTTTTTTGTTACCAATTAGTATTCCTAATATAAGCATTGGCTTTATCTTCATATAAAATGAGGTGGCTTTGTGTCAAGATCAGAATCTCTAAAACATCTATGTCTGGTTGCGCTACTTTAATCCTGACCCGCAAACCATTAATAGGAAAGCTTTTGACCTTGCCAACCAGTGTTAAGCAGAAATTGTTCCCAATTAAGGCTATTTTGGTTCATTTGACGGCTCCACAGCAAATCACGGTCTTTGCCAAAATAACCATATTCAACTGCGTACTCTGCCATTCCCAAAATCTCACTTACCAAAAGCTCGTTTGAGCTAAAGTTTGGAAAATGGTGAAGCAAATGCTCGCGTGTAAATGCGGAACTATACACAGCTTTCTTGCCTGTAACCCGTACAAAAGTATCTATCATTTCCTGCGGGGAAATCATATCGCCGATCACCGGTAAGGATTTACCAGCATATTGACTCGGATTCGAGAAAATCTCGAAAACCGCTGGTCCTGTGGCAGTAAGGGGATCAACAAAGGGTGCACGGAAGTCCTTTGGTAAATAAATTGGAAAAACTAATGTATCTCCTTCAGTATAAGGAGGGTAAAACTCCATAAGATTGGTATAGAAAAAAGCCATATAAATAAATGAGCTTTTGACGGAGAGTGTACGGATATATTCCTCAATTTCGGCCTTGTCTGTAAAATGAGGAGCAAATTTTTTCCCATCTGTAATTTTCTCTACATTTTCTAAACTGCTAAAAACGATGTGTTGAACACCTGCTTCAACCGCCGCATCTGCCAACTGTTTGCCCAACTCCTTTTCGTGAGTTTGCGGAGGGGCAATGCTTGGGGTCATCATAAAAACACCGTCCGATCCTCGGAATGCTGCCACGAAATCTTTCTGACATCCTAGATCGAGTGGCAAACTAATGAGCTCCACGCCTCGTTCAGTCAAATTTAGTGCCTCGGGTGAATCTACCCGTCGGGTAATGCCACGTACACGATACTGTCCACTTTGTAAAAGCGTGTTCGCAGCACTCAGCCCCTGTTTACCCAAAACTCCTGTGATTGTGATTAGTGGTTTATCTTTTTGTCTCATTGCCTCATTTGCTTTAAAATCCAATATCATAATGAATTATTTTTTGACTATAAAAATTATAGTTGCAAAAGTATCTGTAGTGCTATAGATTTGCAATAACTATCCAAAACGATAGGTTAAAAATTGGAAGATGAAAACGGAATGTATTGGTGACTACGTAAAATTAAAAGGGAAAGTTTATCCCTGCACAGTGAGCCTTGCGATGGATCTGATAGGCGGAAAATGGAAAGCGGTAATTCTATATCATTTAAAAGATGCATCAAAACGCTACAGTGAGCTTCGGAAAGAAGTGCCAGATATCACCGAAATGACACTGAGTTTACAGTTAAAATAATTGGAGAAAGATGGTTTGGTATCCAGAAAAGTATATGGCAAAAAGCCTCCTATCAAGGTGGTTTACAGTCTCACGCATTTTGGTAAAACCTTTATACCTGTCTTAGATACAATTACTACCTGGGGAAACCAGATCGTATCCGAAAAGGGCGAATTCGTCAAGAATCCTCTACTTATATAACTTTATTCATTCAGTAACGCAGGAAACGGACAATGATTTAAGAATCACTTATCCGGGAATTGTAGAATACATTATTTTCAATACAAAAAAAGCCTGTCTCATGAAAATGATGACAGGCTTTCTGAATTATTTTATTATACTAATTGCCGGCAGCAACTGAAGGAAATAGCTTGGTAGCGTCTCTAAAATCAGTACCTGTATTGCTATACCAGTCAGCATAAAGTGATCCACCACTGGTTGCCCAACCGGAAAACTTCAAATAAGATTCTAAGATGCCGATTTTCTCGTATGGGTATCGGAACGTTGCAACGGGAATTTCAATACCCCAAGGCAGTCTGCCTTTAGTACTATAATAAACTCCTTTTAATGAATTGTCGACGTTTGTACCAAACAAAGATCTATCTGCAAGTTTCGTTGGATGCTTTCCAAATAAGTGGGTTTCATAACCTCTAATTGCATCCTTTGTGCCGTTAAATATAAAGGGGTTAAATGCGCTTACACCCAAGACTGGGAAACTTGGCCCATCGGTTAAGTCAAAGCTAAAAGTAAAGGTTTTGACCGGGGAAAGCGACTGATTAGGCATAGTATTCCATAATACTTGCTGATCCCTTGCATTGTTAAATAAAATTACAACTAAGCTATCATGACCATCTTCACGACTTACCCCATCCGATGACTTGAAGTTCTTTGCCATGTCTTTTGGCAAAGGAAACTGCACCGCTGCACCGTTTTTATAACTAGCCCCACTTGCAATTAAATTCCATTTTCCCTCAATCCGTACTGCAATGTTTTTTGCGTTGGTAACAACCAAATGCTTATAGGTTAAAACAACATCATTCAAATCATAATCTCCAAGCAATGGCCAGCTATCTTCGAATGCAATCGTTGATCCTCCATTATGATAATTAACGGAAAAATTATTAAATGCCTTCGTTTTGTCGTTCGGATAATCATCTTGCTCATCAATTATACCGTCCCCGTCTGTGTCAGGCTTGAGCTCTACGGGTGCAACGCCGTTACCAAGCGTATTGCAATCATCTTTGATGATATACGCACCACAACCCTTTATTGCACCATCACTGAAGTGCTTTTTGTTATTTTGATTTACTTCCAAATCCCTGGTACCGCAATATTGTAAGGCGCCTTTGAAATAACCACTATTATTTACAACATTATCACCAACCGTGCCTGTCGTTTTAAATAAGGATACTGCCGGGCCACGGCCATAAACCACACCATTCATATTAGACATGTTAAGCGTTTGATGCATTGCACCATCAATCAGGTTGATAGTGCCGCCGCTATTTACATAAGTGTCACCTTTAACTAGAACAAGCTTATAGTTATTGAGCGAACCAGTGTTAACTGTTAGAACGTTATTCACAGTAAAACTGCAATAATTATTAAGTGTACTGCCGCTATTAAATGTAGCATTATTGAAAGTCATGCTCCCAGAATTGGTCATTAGGCCATTAATACTCGGATTCTGGCTCTGAACAACCATACTTGAACGATTTGTAAGTTCTGAACCAGAGTTTAAGTTAAAGTTGCTMCYKNNGWAAAYRKYGRMTCTCCGTTGTTAATAAAGCTTCCAGCGTTGGAGAGATTCCCTGCAAGAAGCTTACCGCTGTTGGAGAAAATTTCACCACTTTTAATGTTTAAATCTCTATTGAATCTAACTGTAGTTCCTTCGGAAATAAATACTTTTATACCTGTGTGATTAAAGTTGTCACCAAAAGTTATCGTTTTTCCAGGTGCATTTATCTTTAGGGTACCTCCGTTATTAGCTTCAACATTAATCGTAAGATCAACCGTCGAAGTAAAACAGTAGACATCTGTACTGGTGTTGAGTTTGATGTTTGAAGCGGACGTTTTAGTTCCGCATTCAGGTTCAACTTCCGTACTCAAAGACTTGCCTGCCATAAGCAAACTTAATTTATTGTATTTGTTCACGGAACTTAGGGCAGTGGACACTTTTGTTGAGTTTAAAGTTAGCTTTTCCATAACAGAGGAGCCGTCTGGTGAAGTCTTCACAACATAGGCTTCATTAACCGTCGAAGGAATAGACAGGGTTGCAGTGAACGGATTAACCAATGTTGCAGATCCTTTTGCGATTGCAATAGGGTTAGTTGCCGGGTCGGCCAGGTAAATTGCGACCACGTGAATTTTGTTTTGAAACCGGGTGTCCGTAATACTAATACTGAAATTAACATCTCTGGCGCTCTGCCAGGTGAAACCAGCAGGTATCACCAAATCAGTTATTTTTTTAATGACAGGGTCTTTTTTAGTGTTGTCTTTTGAACATGATGCCGCTAAAATGGCCAATCCTAAGGTTAGAATAAGTAGTTTTTTATTCATAAAATTTATTAAATGGTGTAGCAAGAAATTTGACTTGGAGTTACTTAAGCACAAAAATAGGTTAAAATTGTGGTTATTTATTGAAATTGATAACAAATGAGATGCCCCCCATTTTAGTGCTGTTTTTATTGATATTGTTTGATACCCGCTTGAACAAAAAAAGGCCTCAAATCATGGATTTAAGGCCTTTTTGATAGAATTTGATTTCTATTCGTCGGGGTGGCAGGATTCGAACCTACGACCTCCTGCTCCCAAAGCAGGCGCGATACCGGGCTACGCTACACCCCGAACTGGTATCTGTTTTTACTGGTCAATATTAAACTACTCATCTAAGTAGTTGTGTCGGGGTGGCAGGATTCGAACCTACGACCTCCTGCTCCCAAAGCAGGCGCGATACCGGGCTACGCTACACCCCGAACTGGTATCTTCTTTTCCCTTTTTCGAAGGGATTGCAAAGTAACAACTTTATTTTTATAAAAGCTAACTTTACTTTTTTTATTTCTAGCTTCATCAGCTAAGGCTGCAAAGATAGAAATAATTCACTTGCGTGCAAATATTTAAACACTAATTAAAACCAAAAAACATCCTTTTACGACACATTAATCGCGTTTTAACTCTATATCAACCACTTAAAAAACATAAAATATTTAAGTTTTTTAAGTTGCATAAGCATATTTGGGTTTCGGCATCAGAATTCTCCCCTTCTCCCTTGTTCAGAACTTCCTATATTTTATCTCTTTTCATTATAATTCCCGGCTATATCAAGTAAAATCTCCTTGCGCCGTGAGTACTTAAATAGAATTAGAAAGGATTTAGCCTGGCCTTTTGGTAAGAAGAATGAGTAAAAAAAGAAAGCNGGGAATAAACCAGATTGGCCACTCCCGCTTAAATTAACGCTCTCATCACAAATATACGACTGTAAACTGGATTACCTACTAATTTTAAAAAAAATAATCTAAGCCTCTATTTTGTACTACAACCCTTTGCTCAGATTACTATTTTCAACAGATACGTTATACAATTCATACCAATCCTGATGATCAAGCTCTATGGTAAAAGCATTTACTGCGTTTCTAATTCTTTGTTCATTCGTTGTGCCAATCAGAGGCAATGCCCCCAATTTAACCAGCCATGCTACTGCTAATGATTCAATATGCACATTGTATTTAGCACTTAATTCCTCTAGCTTTTCGCGCACCTTAACAGCCTGATTATCTGTTCCGGCAGCAATTCTACCTTCTGCAAGAGGCGCATAAGCCAATGGACGCATGTAACGTTGTTTGATATAATCAATCTGTCCGTTATCCAATGCCTGCATATTTAGCAGGTTTAGTTCAATATGATTGGTTACTATTGGCTTAGTTAAATAAGAAGCCAATAACTGGTGCTGAAAAACGGAGAAATTTGCTACACCAATGTTTTTAATCTTACCCGATTCTTTTAGTCGCTCAAGGGTTAATGCTGTTTCTTCAAGATTAGATATTGGATCGAGTTTGTCTAATAAAAAGATATCGATATAATCAGTTCTCAAATTCTTTAACGACTGCTCTACACTGGCAATAATATGAGCTGCTGAGGTATTATAATGTTTAACTCTAATATCAGGGCGCTGTGCATTTGGAAGCCTTAGTCCGCATTTACTAAACAAAACAACTTCTTCTCTTTTAAAAGCACCTTCTTTTAGCAACTCTCCAAACAATTGTTCACATTTCTCCGAACCGTAACTATCGCCATGCTCAAAGGTGTTAATACCCAGCTCCATGCACAAATAAAAAATCTTTTTTAAAGTAGCATCAGCATCCTTAACATCATCCCATCTGTAAAAACCATAAACTGCGGGTGACACTTTAGGCCCCGCATCTCCCATATAAATCTTTTGCATATTCTCTTTCTATAATTCAAATCTAAGCATTACTTCAATCTATATAAATTTTAGTAAAAAAATACTTACATTTTTTAAATAATTGTCTTTACACAATATTGGTGAATTTTATAATTGCATCCTAAATCGTATATTTAATTCAAACCCTATTGAGCAACAACCATGTCGCAGCTACTCCAAACTATATCCAATATCATTAGCTACGTCAGTATCGCAATCATCTGTTACGGCGCTGTAATAGGCCTATTTAAATTCATCAATAATGAATTTGCTAGATTCAACCGATCTTTTTCACTAGAAAAACCGTTCGGATCAAAATCGAGGTGGGGTATTACCTATTACTTGGTCTGGAATTTTTAATCGCCTCTGATATCATTGACACCATACTCAACCCTTCATTTGAAGATTTAGGAATATTGGCTGGTACTGTGCTTATCAGAACTGGCCTATCATTTTTCCTGAATAAGGAAATTGAGAATATCGCTAAAAACGACCCCTTAAAGGATTAACTTCCTTTCTATGCTTTTATCTTTTCTCGGTGATTAAGCCCCCATATCACTAAACTCTCTGTTACCGGTAACACACTACTACCGTATTCAGTAATTGCATATTTTACAGTAATGGGTCGGGTATCCAGCACAGTTCTGGAAACAAGCAGATTAATTTCAAGATCATGTAACTCCTTTGATAACATTTTAGCAGAAATACCTTCTATTTCACGTTGGATTTTTTTGAAAGTATTCTGGCCTTCCTTTCTATTGTTCAGGTACCGCATGATCCTCAGTTTCCATTTTCCACCAAGTATTTCAAGGCTATCACGAATTGCTGATAGTTCCTGCTCACAGGTTGCCTCCTTTATATTTCCGTTGATATTTATTGTTGCCATACTCAAATGGGTTAACTAAAGGTAACCGGTTACCTTTAGTTAACCCATAACAAAAATAAACTATTGCCTCCTAATTTTGAAATACAATTTATATACTAATCCAAAAAGTATGCAGATCAGAAAAATATTTCGCTGGATTTTTAGATTAAAAAGTCGTTACAGCAAGCTCTCTAGTTACTATCCTATCAGAAACATTATTAAGTGAGCGCATCAGCATCCGCATCTTTAGCCGGCTTATCTTCCTTTGGATGCAGTTCTACCGACGGTTGCATAAAAGGTTTCAACAAATCAATTGGTACCGGGAAAATTGTTGTTGAGTTGTTTTCTGTCGCAATTTCACGAAGGGTTTGCAAATAGCGTAAGGTAAGTGCGCTTGGCTGTTCGCTTAAGATCTTTGCGGCATCCGACAAACGTTGCGAGGCCTGGTATTCTCCTTCGGCAGAAATCACTTTTGAACGCCTTTCACGTTCTGCCTCGGCCTGTTTAGCCATTGCCCTTTGCATTTCCTGAGGAAGGTCTATTTGTTTTACTTCAACMRCMRTTWYCYYKRTACCMMWKGRTTYNNTTTTMANGATMMRKSRYCYRYYGNAGRTSYAMAYTNTWTCYYWWCRCGWYGCKMKWSCNGRTCKTMRMGTTCCGACTGTCCCAGTACACTACGCAGTGTTGTTTGCGAAAACTGAGAAGTAGCCGTTAAAAAGTTCTCTACCTCCACTACCGCTTTTTGAGGGTCTATTACCCTAAAATAGATTACGGCATTAACCTTTATAGATACATTGTCTCTAGTAATCACATCCTGAGGTGGCACGTCCATAACTATAATACGCAGCGATATTCTTACCATTTTATCTATAAAAGGAATCAAAAGAATCAACCCGGGCCCCTTTGCACCTTTGTCTAGCACCCTACCTAAACGAAAAACAACTCCACGTTCATATTCACGAAGGATACGGATCGCGCTGGAAAGTACGATGACAGCAAAAAAAATGAGCACTATAATAAACACATTGTAATACATAAAAACCTCCTTTTAGTTAAAAATAGAATTATATGGTACGCCCCAATGGCTCCACAAATAAAGTAAGCCCTTTAACCTTAATTACTTTTACCAGCTCACCCTTGTTAATTTTTCCTTTAATTGATTCTGCCGTCCACACTTCTCCATTTACCAGTAGCTGCCCCTGTGGATCAAGCTGACTCAGCGTTTCTCCAGTCTGCCCCAGTAAGTTATTGATCCCTGTAACTGTTTTGAGTCGCTGTGCCCTCAAGCCTAAAACTATTACACAGAGAAAGAAAGCGGCACTTAAAACAGTAACTGAAATAACCACTCCCGTAGATATTTTAATCATATCTAAGGAAGAACTTGATTTGAACAGCATTACCGAACCGAGAAACAACGAAACCACACCTCCAATTGCCAACACCCCATGGCTAACCACCTTAATTTCGAGCAGAAAAAGCACCAGAGAAAAAACGATCAACATTAATCCGGCGTAATTAACAGGTAAGGTATTCATGGCATAGAAGGCCAGAATCAGGCTAATCACACCAACTACCCCAGGCAGCACTGCCCCGGGATTAAACAATTCAAAATATATTCCTGCCATACCCAGCATGAGTAGAACATAAGCGACATCGGGGTTGCTGATAAAGTCCAGCAGCTTCTCCGAAGCGCTCATCTCTACATATTGAATTTTAGCTCCTTTTGTATGTAGTGTAACATTACCGGAGCTTAATTCTATATTTCGTCCGTCTATTTGATTAAGTAGTTCATTTTCATTCGCAGCGATATAATCGATTACTTTCTTACTGAGTGCCTCATTCTCGGTAATAGACAAACTGTTTCCGACTGCATCTTGGGACCATTCGAGATTGCGTTTTCGTTTTTCTGCAATACTTCTTATAAATGCGACAGCATCATTTGTGGCCTTTACATTCATCACTGAATCTGCCTTGCCTACCAGGTTCACAGGGTGAGCAGCTCCAATATTGGTCCCGGGTGCCATGGCGGCAACATGGGCTGCAAGAGTAATGAAAACTCCGGCAGAACCAGCATGTGAACCAGATGGGGAAACGTAAACTACCACTGGAACCGGTGAGGTCAGAATATCGCTCACAATCCTACGTGTAGATTGTAATAAACCTCCTGGTGTATTCAGCTGAATTACCAGGCATGCTGCCTTTTCCGTTGTTGCCTTTTCAATTCCGTTATGTATAAAAGACGCCGAAACCGGATTAATTACACCATCAATCTTTATCACCACAACCCTTTGTGCGTTTGACATCAACGGAAAACAAGTTAGAAAAATCAAGAACAAAATCTTATTTTTCATACGATTAGATTTATTACTCGTGCAACCTATAAATATACTGAAAATCAACCCCTTATTATTCTTTTTTTAGCAATATTAAAGGTAACTTTAATATGACCAACCTATTGATATATTACCGCCCAAATCTGCTACAGAAAGGAGTTCAATTATGGGAAAAGTTCGAAACATCTTACAAGAAAAAACCAGGTCTACAATTTTTGTAAGCCCAAACACCACTGTCTTTGAAGCACTGGAATTAATGTTTAAAAAAAACATCGGATCGCTTCTGATTATGGATCATGAAAAATTCATTGGAATTTTCACGGAAAGAGATTACGCCAGAAAAGTAATCCTAAAGGGCAAATCTTCAAAAGAAATGAAGATCAGCGAAATCATGACGGAGAATCCCCTTACAGTATCTTCCGATGATACAATTKAARAGWRNATGWRGMTNARYGAMAWNATRAYKKWNNATCMNNCMWWTASMSRYGATRSNAYKWAGSTWASCTWMNNGKCNATCRYSKSTAWWKGKKWKRTRRWRWWATTTATCATTGAAGAGCAAAAGTTTATCATTGGAAATCTGGATCATTACATTACCAGCACCAGATAGCACGATCATTCAGGTAACAAAAAGAGCTATATGTTAATAATATTTCTTTACCAGAAGATCGGTGCGATAAGCACATACCTTTGGTCATTTTTTGAAAAAGGATTTACAAAAATGGAAGAAAGACAGATAACTTTTTTTATTTTCGGCCCACATCTGCTTTTTAGAAATACATGAAACCTCCTTTTACCTGCCTATATTACCTGGAAAATGATTCCGATTGCTTATTGGAAGTGAAACGTAATGACCTGCCTGCAAATGCAGACATTGCTGACATATTCAGATGGCTGTATATAAACAAACAGACATTTGAAATTTCACCCCTTGTCTTCCGTTCAATGGATTCATCAGGTGAGGTACAGGAACGTTTCTTTGACCAGGGTTATTTAAAATTTAATGACCAAACGGGAACTTATATTGAGAAATTTAATTCTGCACAGCATCAGCTTGAAAATAAAACAGGATTACCCCTTTCTGATGAAATACACCATACGATAGCAAGCTATCTTAATCTGTAAGCTGATCCTAGTTATGAGCCATCATCCCCTCAATGGCTTTATCACTATAGATTATGTAATCCCACGCCCTTAAATAGTACCCCTTTTTAGGATTCAAAACCTCAACTTTTATATGATGCTTGCCATTGGGTAACTGATAGCGCCAGCAAATTTCGTGTCTCCTGGTTCTGTAAGCGGTCGGTAAATAAGCAGTTTCGATGATCTGACCGTCAACATGTACTTTGGCTTTAAGTTCATAATCATCCAAATTCTGATCATTTTTTCCGGCATTGCCACGCAAAACAAATCCCGTTCCTTCAAAGTCAAACTCATAAGCACCATCAATATTGCGGTTAAGTGGCTCTTTTGCTACAGGATAAATTCCCTCAAAACCTTTCTCTAAACTTACTACCGCTGGTTTTTGCACCTTAATAATTACCTCCGCATCACCTACTTTACCGTTGTTGGCAACAATTGCTTTCAGTGCATGCTGATAACTTGTTTCATACACTTTATTTAAAGACATATTTGTGTATTTAAAGTTCAGATCCTCACTACCATTCAATCCTTTTTTCCAGTAATCAGGAATTTTACTGTAACCTAGTATTGTTCCCAAAATCCCTCCAACGGTAGATGGATTACAGTCAGAATCCTGTCCGGAACGCGTAGCTATTTCTAAAGTCCTTGTATAGTCTCCTTTTCCGTAAAGCAGCCCCATTACCACATAGGCAGAATTAACTTTTGCATCAATGTCAAACGGACTGAATATACCCTCAGGACATCCTGATTCTTCTGACCATTTCTTCTGAACCTCATACCAGGTCTGCTTCCAGTCATTTGGGTATTTTTTATGCCATTTGATTACATCGGCAATACACTTATAAAAATCACTTTCTTTTGGTATGGTCTTCAGGGCTTCATTCACTACGTAGTTCACATCATCAGATAAAAAGGCTAAACTGTACATTGCACCGACATAAACCCCGCCATACCATCCATCACCATAATTCATAATATGGCCAACTTTATCACTTAAATTGCTTGCAGAATTTGGCATTCCCGGATGCATTAATCCCGCAAAATCTGCCTCTATCTGATAGTCAATATCGTCAGCATGTGGGTTATTTAGCCAATGTCCGCTTTGTGGTGCTTTTATTCCATTAAGAATATTATAACGGGCGGCCTGGTTTGCATGCCATAAATTATATGAAGCATTGGCAAAGGCATTTGCAAATGAATCAACAGGAGCATCAAAACCCGCTCTTTCCAATACTTCTACAAAAGTAAGGTCCATATAAATATCATCATATAAATCCGGCCATTCCAACATCAGTTTTTTAACATATCCTTCTCCCCATGGGATTACCTGATAATCTTGTATAAAAGTACCATTGTGTCTGAACTCTGTATAACTTCCAAAGCTCACCCCAATAGTTTGGCCTGCCCAGCCCCCTTTTATTTTATCACGTAATTTCTCTTTTGTGAATGTTACTGTTTCTTTTCTGTCCTGCTTAATCGTATATGCAGACACCAAGAGGGCCATTATAAGTCCAGGAATTAGTAATTTTTTCATCTTATTTTTTTAAAAGCTAAATAAATGATCGAATACGGAATCAATTTGAAAATAGAGCAGCCCTGTTGATTTTAATTTATCAGCCTGTTCTTTGGCCTTGCCCATAACGTCAGACGATTTTAGCGCCCAGGAGTTAATTACACCTACGGCTAAAACATTGTGCTTACCAGCCCATTCAACATCTGATTTTGAAATACTATCAGAGAAAAGAAAATAGTTAGATGAAAGGTAATTGGCTTTAAGCATGTTTTCTTCAAGCTGTTTTCGGGTACAGCTGAGCTTTATCTTTCCAGTAAAAAAATCAGTGGATTCATCTGTACCAATCATTAAAACATTCTCATATAAATGGTGCTTTTTAAGCATATCTATCACTTTTGCAAATAGTACGGTATCGTTTCCATCTATCTTATTATCAATCATAACCTGCAGTTTATCTTCGCAGTAATTAAGCACCTCCTCAAATTTTAATATTTTGTTGCCTTTGGTATCCCTAAGTTTACTGATCTGTTCCCAGGTCATGGACGAAACATCCGCATCTACACCAAAAGATCGTTTTAAATTCTTATCGTGATTTGTGATTAATACTCCATCCCTGGTTAACCTTAAGTCTACTTCTACCATCCAGTAACCTCTCTTTACTGCCTTTTCTAACGCTAAAAGACTATTCTCTGCAGAAAGGCTATCCACTACACCACCACGATGGGCTATCAGTTTATAATTGGCGGCGAATGAATGCTGTTTAGAATTCTGGCATATGCCCACAGATTGGATCAAAGACAGTAATGAACAGATTACTATTCCTATGGTAAATTTCATATTCTTTTTATACTATAAATGAAGGAAGGAATCCGGCTCTAAAAGCCTTGACCACAGACTTTGGAGTTAATACAGACAACTTTTCTTTCGACAACAACTTTGCTGCCCCATACCCTTCTACCGACCATAGATACATCATTCCATTCCATATTAAATAAGGTTCATCTTTAAAGATAATAAWTGTGNNCCKTMKKGWAKNTGSAWYSGRATRWTSYAKMWAWGKWMSSTWKWWGKNTATSKKGMWSAATMYKWTCYNTSGYKWWKAWTRNTGWTYTAKCGYTWWWAYYRNTRTTYWRGMKTTMMWNNACCMWAWWCNNGWTTTSMWWKYAMYSRMMWCNGYTYTSMWANCAMTSRMMKCAKCTCTCCTACACTCAAAGCATGGTCTGTGACCAGCAGCAAATGAGGTGGCTTCATCCAGAAAAAACAATTCAGTATATTGGCCCGGAGCCATCACCGGCCGCTTTCTACCTTTAAATTCCAGTACGCAGGTTATCCACGCTGTGAGTTTAAAAGAACGTCGAATTTCCTGCTTTTCATTGTGCAGTAATCCTCTATTTCCCATTAATATACCCCTTGCAGGAGATTTAATAATGTTGCCAAATGGATCAACTCTGTTTTGTAACATGCCCGACAATTATTAATACCCTTGTAATTTAGCAAATATCATTTTTAAAATGACTGAATAAAGTTCATTACAGTTTATTAAATTGTGCGCAATATTAGGCGCTAAAATCTATTGCGATGCCCTACTAGAATAAAACAATTGCATTTAGAAAAATGGAAGCAAAAATTGTGATTATACCTGGACTAGGCGGWWCMKKAKWRRAYCWYYKGCAARGSNTNTNTTRRTSGRRRAKMSWKGAYNAMKGCNAYAAKGMWWNAGCAGGAAAACTGGGATGAACCTGAATTAGACAAATGGTTAGAAAAACTAAATGAGGCTGTAGAAAAATTAGATTATCCGGTTATTTTAGTTGCCCACAGTCTTGCAGTTTCACTAGTGCTTCATTGGGCGGCCAGATATGATAATTCTAGGATTAAAGGAGCATTGCTTGTAGCTCCTGCTGATGTTGATTCTCCCGAACACACGCCCGATGTTGTAAGAGGTTTTGCACCAATGCCAACAACAAACCTCGCATTTCCATCAATAGTAGTGGCAAGCCTTAATGATCCTTACCTAAGTTTAAACAGAGCCCAATATTTTGCAGAAAAGTGGGGCAGTGAATTCATAAACATCGGTGAGAAAGGCCATATTAATTCCGACTCGAAGCTAGGATTTTGGGAGGAAGGCCAATTGATTTTACAGAAATTGCTAAACGCGAAATAACAGTCGCGCGATCGTCGACAGCTATGTGGCCGTTATCTCGAAAGAAGAGAGAGATCTCTTGCCCCATGCTATTCAAGTGATCTCTTCCAGAGGACGACCGTTTTGGTTATTAAATTTTACAGATTGATTAAAGTTTTTACATGAAAAAACCTTCTGTTTTTTCACTCATACATAATTTGGATGTTTAAGCGTAAATATCACAATAACCCATAAACGCCAATTAAGACAGGAATGATTGGATCACTTAGGCAAGTAAAGGAAAAAGGTAGACCCTACACCCATTGTAGATTCTACCTCAATACTTCCATGTAATCTTTCTACCTGCGATTTCACCGTACCAAGCCCAATACCATTTCCGATATTACTGAAGCGATCGAAAACGCCGGAACAATAGCCGTGTTCAAAAATATTGTTAAGAACCTCTGCCGACATACCAATGCCATTGTCGCGTACTACGAAATTATATCCTTCTGCAGTTTGTTCAAACTGTATTTTAATCTCAGGAAGAATTTTATCGTTATATCTTATGGCATTACTTAATAGATTCAGCAATATCTGCTCCAACGCAATCCTGGAAGAACAAATTTCGGCGTCCAACGGAAGTTGGAGTTTACAATTTTCCGGTATAGTAAGCATACTGGTTACTTCTTCCAGTAAATGGGTAAGGGAAAAAACTTTCTTCACTTCTCCTACCCCTGTAGAATTTTTTGTGTCCCTGAGCAATTCATTAACATAGTCCACTAATTTCTTTGCTGAATTTAGCGAGATGTCAATAAAACGATAATAACCATCATGCCCCGCCTTCTCTGCTTTACTTCTTAAAGCTTGCGCCGTAAGCATGATATTACCCAATGGATTTTTGATATCATGGGCTACGCGCTCAGCAAATTTTCGAACCAAACGATTGGACTCCTCCAGCGCTTTATTCACTTCTTCATATTCGTATACTTTCTTACGCAGCTCGATCAATTGAAGCGCCTGTCGCCCCAGAATTTTTAATGCCCTTATCTGGCTGTCATTGAGCTGTTTCTTTTCATTACCGATAACACAGATACTCCCAAGTGCATACCCATCAGGATTTACCAGAGGAACACCTGCGTAGAAAACCACTTTATGCTGGGTTACCATCGGGTTATCAAAAAAACGAGAATCTTCAGTAGCATCGCTGACGATCATGATTTCCTGATCATCTATTATTGCATGACTACAAAAAGTATAATCGCGGTGATTTTCTGTTAATTCAGTACCATATCTGGATTTAAACCATTGACGCTGCGCTCCAATTAAGGTAATCAAAGCAACCGGTGTCTGACAAATCTCTGCGGCCAGCATAGCAAGGTCATCGTATTCCTGCTCCTGTTCACTATCCATAAGCTGGTAGGAAGCAAGGGCCGATAGCCTGGCAGATTCATTTTCAGGTAGTGAAGCGACTTTCATGAATACATATACGTTGATGATAAAGATAGTATAATCCCATCGTGTAAAAGCCGAAAAAATCTTTTCTTTGAATACAGGCCCTTTATACTTAAAATTGACAATGAAACTAACCAGACGAAAATTTATAAGGGCAGGCCTCCTAACTACATTCGGAGCCGTTCTGGCAGATATGTTTTGGATCGAGAAGTTTTTTATTGAAACTAATGAATTTTACATTGGTAATGCAACTAAAGAAACAACCAATATCAAAGTTGTTCAAATCTCAGATTTACACCTTCAATCTGTAAATTATCAGTTAAAGTATCTGGCAAATGAGCTTAACAAGTTACAACCTGAGCTGATCTTAATTACTGGCGATGCGATCGATAAATCGAAAAACACTCCTCTACTCAATGAGTTTTTAAAACTAATTGACAAGCAAATAAAAAAGGTTGCCATTTTAGGTAATTGGGAATATTGGGGTAATATTGATTTAGATGAATTAAATAGAATTTACGCAGACAATAATTGCATCCTGCTAATTAATCAAACAATACAGTATTCATTCAAGAATAAGTCCATTTCAATAACAGGTGTAGATGACTTTATTGGAGGCAAGGCTGATTATAACACTGCAATAAAAGACTATAAAAAAAGCGACCACCATATTGTTCTGAATCATTGCCCTCAGTACAGCGACTATATTTCAACTCAAACGGATAAAGACAGGAATATTGATTTTATCCTTTCCGGGCATACCCATGGAGGACAGATAAATTTATTTGGTTATGCTCCATTTTTGCCCCCTGGGAGCGGAAAATATGTTAAAGGATGGTATAATCATAATGTTCCTAAAATGTATGTTTCCAAAGGCATTGGAACAAGTATTTTATCAGCAAGATTTGGAGCAAGGGCTGAAATTGCTATTTTTAATTTAATATAAACTCATTTAATTCCAAAACAGCTTCAATGAAAAAACTACCGCAGTTCCTGCTAACACTCGCTCTAATGGTTATATTAACCAGTAGTGCTAAAGCAACCTGGTCAATAATCGTAATAGACCCAAAAACAAAAGAAGTAGGTATTGCAGGCGCCTCCTGTACTTACAGTGTATATGGGATTGGCGGAATTATCCCCGGCAAAGGTGCGGTAGTAGTTCAGGCAATGAGCAATAAAGCCGCCCGCGATAAAGGACTTCAGATGGTTCTGGCAGATGCATCACCCGAAGAGATCCTCAAGGCGATTAAAGATCCCGAATTCGATCCTGAAAATCAGCAATACGCAGTTGTGTGCTTAAGTAACTTAGAAAAGCCTCAAACTTATACCGGATTGGAAACAACACCCGACAAAGGAACTTTAACTTCAAAAGGAGTATCTATACAAGGGAACACATTAGCCAATAAAGAGATGCTGAACAAAATATTACGAGCTGTGATCAATGCTCAGAAAAAATCGCTCAACATCCAGGATGTCCTAATGCTTGCTCTCGAAGCAGGTGCAGAATATGGAGGTGATAAGCGCTGTGGAGACAGAAAAGCATTGAGCGCATTTCTAACCGTAGCTAAACCAGATAAAGATCTTAAGCACCCATATATTAATCTTATTGTAAATCAGTCAGACGATACAACAAATGCAGTAAAGGCCCTGAGAAAAAGATTCGACAACTGGAAAAACAAACAAAAGAGCTAAGCTATTTTCTTATTCCTGAATCACTATTTGCCTTGAATCCGTGCTAAAGTCAGACGCTAATTCATCCTGTATAGGTTGGCGCTGGATTTCTTTAAACTCATTTCTGGCTTTACTTGCCGTCTTATGATCGCCTGTATGGCTCCATCCCGGGGGCATAAAAATGTATAGGAATTTATTTTTAATGCCTGGCGCCCTGTAAACATCCTTTATCAAACAGGCGAACTCCCCAAAATAGCTATCCAAAAAACTATTAGGCTTCATCTCTCTGGTGATCCCATATTCGATTGAAAGATTCTTTTCCTCAGGCTGATAAGTACCAAAAACACGATCCCAGATATTCAGCAGGTTACAAAAATTTGTATCCATATATAGGGGATTTTTAGCATGGTGCACCCTATGGTGCGAAGGAGTCAAAATGTACTTATACAAAAAGCCTAGTTTACCATCCTTCATCAGTTGTTCACCTATATGTATAAAACCACCGTAAAACCCATCAATAAACATAATTACGAACAGCATCGGCGGGTTAACGCCCAACAAAATACATACTGTGGTTCTGATCACGTCCGCATAGGGACCTTCCAGGAAAAAGTGTGCATAGGATACAGAAAGATTCATAGCCTGTGGTGCATGATGAGTAGAATGCAGGCACCAGAACAAGCGAACTTTATGGCCAAAATAATGATAAATAAAATGCCCGAATTCCCAGACTATATAGCCATAAATAAACCAATACCAGGTAAAACTTGTTTTAAAGATGGCGTACTTCTCAAAAAGACCTATACAAAAAACAATTGCAGCTATGGAAATAAATCGACCCACAAAAGCATTAAAAACGTATGAGAAGAAAGATATCTTATAATCAATGGCTTTGAACTTCCTTAATATTAAAGCAGTTAATATCTCTATTACCAAAACTATCGGAAAAAGAGGACCTATAATAGAGGTAAACCCGTCATAAGTCAAAAAAGAGCTGTAATCGCCAGAATTAACGATCTTGATAAAATTTCCGATACCAAAGAAACCGATAACCCAATCATAAATTGCTTGAAAAAAATCCATCATAATACTTTACACTATTTGGTTTAAGGTCATTTATATTGTATATACATATATACAGATATTTTTCAAAACCTTCACGTAAAAATACAAAAAAACTATTGAAACTCAAATAATCGACCGAATCAAATGAATCATTACTTTTTTACTATCTTCGTATGTACATACATTAAAACCACAAACTCATGAAGATTTATTCGGCATATCTATTGGTCCTTGCCTTTCTTATTTGCTCCTGCTCATCCACTAAGCAAAGCGAAGAGCATCAACTTGCAAAAGCTATCCTGGCAGATACTTCCATGCAATTAGTAGACAGCATGGCCAGAACTGCCATAAAAGAAGGATTTAACGCAGGCAGCGGTTACTCGCAGATCTGGGCACGCGATATGAATACCTTTATTGAAACGGCTCTGGAAGAGACATCCAAAGAAGAGGTTAAAGGAGCCATTCTAGTCTTCTTTGCGCTTCAGCAAAAAAATGACGAGATGGTAGATGGTTATGTTTTGAAAAAAGATTTCACCTGGAATGATGACACTCCTTACTATTCTGATAATGATCCTAAGCATGTGGGCTTCAAAAACACCGTCGAAACAGATCAGGAAACCTCATTGATTCAGCTTGTAGGCAAATACGTTAAGAAAACCGGAGACACCAGTATTTTAAGCGAACAAATAGCCGGCGTAACCGTATTAACCAGAATGGAACGCATGATCAAGTATTTACTTAAGGAAAAATACAACAAGAGCTATGGCTTGCTTTATGGAGCAATGACCGCTGATTGGGGCGATGTACAGCCTAACGATGATTTTGGCTGCGACTGGAACAATCTATCTAATGAAGCAATAGATGTGTACGACAATGCAATGCTAATTATTGCCCTCAACTATCTTCAGGAAATGACCACTGATAAAAACCAGATCGCCCAATGGAAAAATTTACAGAAATCAGTTAAAGCAAACGTGATAAAATACCTGTGGGATGAAAAAAGGAAGAAATTCATTCCTCATGTTTATCCTGGAAAATCTCCTATCCCTGCTGGTTTTGACGAAAATGATATTCACTATCACGGAGGAACTGCTGTTGCTATTGAGGCAGGGTTGCTATCAAAAGATGAAATTGCAATCGTTAATAAACAAATGGTTGAAAACGTAAAGCTTTCGGGTATGCCAAGTATTGGCCTCACCATATACCCTACTTATCCCGACGGCCTGTTCCGTGGAGGCATGTCAAGACCATACATTTATCAAAATGGAGGAGACTGGACCTGGTTTGGAGGAAGAATGATCCAGCAACTGATTGCTAACGGATTTGTAAAAGAAGCTTATGAAGAAGTTCGCCCTATGATTGACCTTGTTATCAAAAACCATGGTTTCTATGAGTGGTATGGCAAAGGTGGCGTACCCAGCGGTTCTGGTAAATTTAAAGGCTCCGCTGGCGTACTGAGCAAATCAATTACTCAATTTAAAGATTGGGCAAATGAACAGAAATAACGGTTGTTAACTGAGCCCCTCAATATCGCTGATCTGCTGGCCAATATCTTGCACTACCTGTTCGTCAAGCAGCAGATCAGCATGCCCGGATGTTTCATCGTATTCATAAATGGGGTAGCCACCGAAATCCAGATCGTCGGCCGAAACAGCCTCCCAGCTCCCCGATTTACCCATAAATATTTCTCCTACCAGTCCGCCATGGCAAACCACCTTATAACTGCCTGCTTCCTGGGGGTGTATGTTTAAATCAACCTTTTCCCCATGGCTGGTGATAATAATATTAAACGGGTCCATAATTTGCTATCCTCTAATGTAATTTATAAACCATTAATAGGCTAAATAGTTTTCACTTCAGGATTTTTTTCTATGCCGCAATACCGACCATTCAATACCTTGCAGTAACAACTTTCTGTAATTGGGATTTCCGAAGGCTTCTGGCCCATGTCCTAACTGGATGAACAATACATCTGTTCGCCCATAGGTATTAGTCCATGCGATGTAATGAGAACTCCCGGGGTGGGTAGTACTAAGCAATGGTCTGATGCTTGGCTGAGTACCAAAATTTCCATATACTTCATCGTAAATCTCAAAATCTTTAAGTCCTCTGGTAACAGGATGCTTATGGTCTTCAATTTTCACCGGGATAATAACATCATGCTGATAGCTTGATGTTATGGTATTCCCTTTTACAACTGCTGCCTGTTCATAATATTTACCTCCAATGATCTTCTGAAACTCATCCCAATCCTGGTAAGACACCAAAGAATGATGCAAAAATATCATTGCCTTTCCCTTCTTCAACAATTGGATATAAGCCTGTTTCTGTACTGGAGTAATGGAATTGTACATATCGTAAAAAACGAGGGCATCATACTTATCAACAGCCGGCGAGGAGATCAGCTCATTGGCTGCAGGTTGTTCCAGTTTATCATAACTAATATTACCTAATGAATCAAACATATGATAAAACGGTCCTTGCTTAAAACCATGTCCTCCGGTAATGACCAAGATTTGTATCTTCTTCTGCGCAAAACAAGCTATACTAATGATACATAGTAGGATGGCCATTCTTATTGATTTCATGATTTCATATTATTGTTAGCTCTAGTTGCTCGCCTCTTTTTGTATCAAACGTAAATGTTTTACCAGCTAGCACTTCTGCCTTCTGCCCGTTCCTGGTTAACTGCACCTTTTTTCCTGACCACGGGTTATCTATCGTGCATGGTCTGCCTGCTTCGCTTAGTAGTTTAACATATTCAATTTTGCCATTTTTCAAGTGGCTGCTGACTAAGAAAGCACCATAGGCCCGCAATTGCTCAAAACTTGCATCTTTAGCCTTGTTCCAGCTTGGAAATATTCTGATCACCTGTTCATAGCTCTGCATCATCATTTCATTTATGGTCAGCGGAACTGCGGCAAGGGTTTCTGTTCCTCCACCTTCGGCGGTAATCCACAGATTTGGAAGCGACTGCCGTGCTATCCGGTCTTTCAGTTGTTTAATGATTTCATCAGAATCATATCCAACCCTTACCGCAGCAGGAAAGCAGGTTTCAATTCCATTGCCCAATGTGTTTGCCCATTCTCCGGGAGCTTGCATTCTTTCCTTCCAGCGGCCTACATCACTAAGCAGGATCTGGTTAAAAGCGGAATCTGTTTTAGGTCCGCATACTCCACCTGGCAGTATAAGCCCATGTATAGAAACCCTTGCCAAACCAGTAATACGACTATGCCTGATCGAAGGGCTCTTTTCAACTTCTTTTAAACTTAGCTTACCATTTACCTCACCCACAGTAAAATCACTTATATTTTTTACAATGTGCTGCCATTTGCCCACCCTTTTGGTGTCAACTTTTAAAAAACGACTCACATCAATTATTCCTTTAAATAACATTTTCACGAGGCCAACAGAAAGTGTCGAATTAAAATCGCCCAATTGATCGCGCCATTTCCCTTTATTTTTAAGATTTGGCATCACCTCTCCATAATGATCCATATAAATCACATAGCGCCCATTCTCAAACTTCAAATAATCTTCCCAAAAATTAGCACACTCCAGCATGTAAGGATAGATTTTCCGGGCATAAGCCGTATCATAAGTGCTGTAAAAACGCATCAGCATATTACCTACACTAAAAACAGCATTGATCTTTTGGCCTAAAAACTTATATCCCCCATCAATAGTATTCTCCCTTGTCGCATATCTTTTTTCCATTTCATCCGGAGTAAGCGGCCAGCGGGTAGTAACCAATCCCTTAGGGCCTATTCCTACTGGATAATAAATTCCTTTAATGTGGAGTAATTCTTTGGCATGTTGTTTTCCCTTCTCCATATAATCCAATAAGGGCTGATCAAAATTAGCAGTCTGATCAATGTAATTGGACGAATATGCAGCCCAATAAGGGGCCTGGTAGTTATAATTTAAATGATAATCTCCTCCCCATGATGATGAATCCCTGGTTATAAATGGCCCCCAGATACCAGGAGCGAACTTATCGCCTCTCGAAGTAGACGCGAACAGATATTGCGAAGCATAATAATACTTCTCAATTATAGAGTCGCCAATTTGAACGTTTGAGCGGTTCCAAAAGTCCTTCCACCAACCCTCATGCTCCTTTTTCATTTCGGCCACAGTATTTGGTGTTGCAGACCGTGCCTCTTTGACGGTCCTTTCCTTCCAACCGTCTTTCTCATCATGATTGGTATACATTGTAACAGATAGAGTTAGTTTCTGATTAGGTTTCAAGTTAAGCGTCCCATCTTTCTCAACTTTTCCGCCTAGTACTTTTAGCGCGATAGCGACCTGCGAAGGCCATTCCAATAATGGGGTGCTTTCGAAAGAACGGGTTACCCAAATCACATCTCCATCAATACCTTTTGTGTTTACTGATGTATTTCCTTCAGTGGCTTTTAAGGCAAGGTTCATTGTACAGGCTTTATTTGCTGTAAATTCCACAATCACCGTGTTGGTTGTAGCCGATACCAAGGAATTAAGTATGACTGTAAGACTATCTTTTGTAAACTTACCCACTATTAAGGCCTTGTCCTGTATTTGTTCTGCATAATAATTAGCGCCCTTAAGGGCGCTAATATGAACTTCTAACCATCCTGGCAAAGCAATACCTCCTCCGGGATAAACCGGATATGCCCGCCAGAAATCATTTTTACCTAAGTAGAACAACAATTTATCAGGGCTGCCACCGATGGTAAGCCCAATATCTCCATTTCCTGCCAAAGGACCATCTGGGGTTTTTGACGTTGGCACCTTTTTAGGCGCGGTTGTAAAAACAGCTTTATACTGTCCTGCATATATTTCCTGTGCCTTACTTTTTTGAGTAAAACAGAACAGGATCAGAAATATGGCCCACAACTTACGCACAACCTAAAAGTTGGGATTCTGTGTCCACACACCTTTCATAATATCCATTTGACCCAAAGGGATAGGGAAAAGATAAGATTTAAACTTTCTTTTTGTTCCTTTAGCATCATAAGCCACCAGAGGGATAACCTGGTCTGCTATTTTCCATCTGATCAGGTCATTGTATCGTAAACCCTCAAAAGCAAGTTCTACTCTTCTCTCATTTCTAATGATCTCCCTTGTCAGTACAAGCTTTGCCGGCATATTAACTCCAGGTCTTGCCCTTACATCATTCAATGCCTTTAAAGCACGTGGGTCAGCACCTTGTCCATTTTCAAACATGGCTTCAGCATACATCAGCAACAGATCGGCATAGCGGATTTTAACCATATGCTGATCACTCAATGTAGCACCAGATGCATTATTGATAGCAGGATTTACCCATTTTTTAAAGGCCATGGTAGTATAAGGAATTTGTCCTTCGGCCGTACTCCCGGCTTGTTTAAAACCTCCCGGATTGTATGCCCAAGGATCACCGGCTTCAAAAATCGTCATCTTTCTGCGCGGATCATTTGGCTCATAAGCATTCTTCAGTTCTACAGTTGGAAATACCGACATACGCCCGCCAATAACCTGATCCAAAGAGTGATAGTCATCCGGGGCTTTAAATTGCACAGAGAACATGATCTCTTTATTATTGATTTGATTACCAAAAAATATGCCGGCATAATTATCAGAAAGCCGAAATGGATTACCAGCGTCGCCAATTAATGTCCAGGCTGCATCAGCTGCTTCACCATATCGTTCATTGTTTAACAGTACCCTGGTTTTAAGGGCTATTGCAGAACCTTTCACCGCACGGCCATCACCAAATGCGGTAGCTGGCAAGTAAGAAATGGCCAAATCAAGATCTTTGAGAATCTGCGCAACTATTTCTGCTTTAGGAGATCTCGGCGTTTTCATAAAATTACCATCCAATGTAGCTGGTTTCAAAATAAGTGGCAAATCTCCATAAAGCTGGGTAAGATCATTATAGTAAAAAGCCCTTAGAAACAAAGCCTCCCCTTTCATCTTGTTACGTACAGCATCTGTAATTACAGCAACACGATCTATATTGTCCAGAAAATAATTACAATAAGCAATTCCCTGGAAACCAAAAGTAAAGGATTTACTCACAATACCAGTTGTAGCAGAGTTATGCTCCCCCCTCATTACGATATCAAATGCTTCATAATTAGAGGTGTTGGAAGCATTGTCAGACAGCGCTTCCCAATAAAGGGAATTACCGCTTTGCCCTGCGCCATTGGAAATAATTGGTTCTTTAAGCTTATAATAGCAAGCTATAAGGGCCTTATTGGCCTCTCCTTCGGTTTTCCAAAAATTTTCAGAATTAGGATTAGAAAGCGGGTCTGTATCTAAAGTCTTCTTACATGAAAACACCATTGTGCTCAACATTATCAGAAGCATTGTTTTTATATATATAGTCTTCATAACATCAACGATTATAGTGTTACTTTCACACCGAATGAATAAATTTTAGCCTGAGGATAAATTGCTGCCCGGCCACTAGCCGCTGCCCGCTCAGGATCGCTCCCTTTAAAAAAGTCGCTAAATGTTAGCAGGTTGTCTCCAGACACATATAATCTTAGTGCCTGAATTTTAGCTCTGTTAATCAGCTTAGCCGGGAAGCTATAACCCAGCTGAAAATTCTTTAGCCTCAAATAAGAAGCATCCTGCAACCACCAGTCCGAAACCTGGGTATTAGGCGTATAATTTTCATTAAAAATATGAGGGATGGTATTTGATGTACCTTCTCCATCCCAGGCATTTCTCCAGAACGTAGGTGGCGGGCCCGCTTGTCTGAATGGCGCAATTCCCCATTCTTTAACATAAATCTTACGGCCCTGAACTCCCTGGAAGAAGAAACTAAGATCAAAGTTTTTATAGTCGGCATTAAAGCTTAACCCGTAATTAAATTTAGGAAAAGCACCTCCAACCACCATTCGGTCATCTGTAGTAATTTTGCCATCAGGAACACCATTTGGCCCACTTACATCTTTGTATTTCATGTCACCTGGTTTAGGTTTAACAAGTGGAGTGGGTCCATTGTCAATTTCAGCCTGATTTTGATAGATACCATCAAATACATACATAAAATATGAATTATAAGGTAGCCCTTCCTGATTGATCGTTCCATTGCCACCATTAATCTCACGCGCACCATATTTCACTACCTTATTTTTGTAGGTCTCAAAGTTTCCCTGCACTTTGTAATGAAAGTCGTTGATCTTGTTTTCATATCCCAGCGAGACCTCGAAACCAGTGTTATTCATTTCGCCAAGATTTACTGTTGGACCAGCAACGCCTATAAAATCAGGAACCTGAAGCGGCCTCAAAATATCCGTTGTATTTTTAGAATACCAGTCTACACTTCCAAATAAAGATGATTTAAACAAACTGAAATCAAGACCTACGTCGGTTACCGTAGTTGTTTCCCAGGTGATATTTTTATTAATCAGATCCGTTCGGGTTACACCTTGCTGTAAAGACCCACCTATGTTGTACAAAACAGGGTTTAGCACATCCTGATACGGATAAGGCATTGATTCGCCTCCGAGATTACGGTTAACATTTTGGTTCCCAACCTGTCCCCATGATACCCGGGCTTTAAGGTTATCTACCCAATCAATAGATTTCATGAAGTCTTCCTGCGAAATTCTCCATCCGGCAGAAGCAGATGGGAAAAACCCCCATTTGTTTCCTTTCGGAAAACGTGAAGAACCATCATAACGGAAGTTTCCTTCCAGCAAATACTTCTCCTTGTAATTGTAATTGACCCTTCCAAATAGTGATTGTAGTGCCCATTGGTATGCATAACCATCGGCCAGTTGTCCTCCCGGAGAATAAGACCCAAGTTCGATCAAATCATCAGAAGGGGCATTTCTTTTAAAGCCCTGTAAACGATCGTAGCGAAAAGTTTCCTGACTTCCTCCCAATAACGCAGAGAAGTTATGTACTTCATTAAAAGTTTTGGTATAATTTAATGTTCCGAATACAGTATACTGAACATCCTTTTCATTACGAACAGTCAGATTATTTTCACCTACGGTTCCGTTCCATTGCGTATTATACAGGTATTGTCCGCTTGCATCCGGCAGGAACATGTATCCTGGTATACCAACAACATGTACCTTAGTTTGCCTGTCATTATATTTTACTGCACCTTTAATCTCTCCTTTTAATCCAGGAAGAATATCTACATCAAGAAATGCAGATGCCAGTGTATAATAGTTCTTTATATACCTTCCTCCATTTTCTGCTGTAGCCACCGGATTCTTATTTCCACCTTCCTGAATAAAGGCTTTAGCAGCATATCTTCCACTTCCATCCGGAAGTTTTGGTGTAAATGTAGGGTGAGCAGCTAAAGCACTTAAAATCTGGTCTTCTGTCGAATTTCCATCAAAGTTATTATTCAGTGCTGTCTCGTTCCTGTCCCCTTTAGAAAAGGCAATGTTGGTTCCAAAAGTAACCTTGTTGTTCAGACTTGTTTTAAAGTTAAACTGGGCGTCATATCTTTTATAACCGGTTGCAATAAGGATACCATCCTGATCAAGATAGCCAGCCCCAAAGTTATATGTTGTTCCTTCTTTACCACCGTTAACACTCACATAATGCTGTTGCATTGGAGCTGTACGGAAAATCGCATCCATCCAGTCGTAACTTGGGTATTGTGCAGGATTTGTAATGGCACCCTGGCGATATTGTTCAATCTGGTCGGGCGTATAGATTTGGTTGGCACTGGTACCTGTATGTGCAATTGCCTTATTGAGTAACTCCATAAACTCAACAGAATTGGTAATCCTATCATAGATAGAAGTGGCGCGCTGACTGCCATAATTATAGCTATAGTCAACATTTAATCTTCCAGCTTTACCAGCTTTAGTAGTTACTAGAACCACCCCATTTGCCGCTCTGGAACCATAAATTGCTGCCGAAGCGGCATCTTTTAACACAGAGATACTTTCTATCTGATTTGGGTTTACATTATTTAAATTACCCTCTACGCCATCTATCAGGATAAGCGGATCGTTTCCGGCACCACTAAAAGTACCCTGACCACGGATTTGTATAGTTGCACTTTCTGCTCCCGGTTGGCCAGAATTCTGTGTTACCTGCACACCCGGCATTCTACCCTGTAATAAAGAGGTAGTGTTTGGCGCTTGCCTAGTGGTTAACTCGGTTCCCGTAACGTTACTTACGGCTCCGGTCAGGTTCACTTTCTTTTGTGTACCATAACCTACTACCACGATCTCAGAAAGCGCACTGCTTTCTTCTTTTAACACCACATTAACAGAGGTCCGGTTATTTACAGGAATTTCCTGTTGTGCAAAGCCAATAAAGCTAAACACAAGTGTTCCTGTTCCATCAGGTAAGGTCAGCGCATAATTACCATCACTATCCGTTATGGTACCAGTATTGCTTCCTTTAAGTTTTACATTAACACCAGGTAATGGCCCGCCCTTTTCGTCAGTAACCTTTCCTTTAAGTTCTAATTTTTGAACCGAAGTACTTTTGGAGGGTGTAACATTGGCCACATTATCTTTAATGATCACCGTTTTGTCCTTAAACATATAAGTAAAAGGCTGCCCCTCAAAACAGCGTTTCAATACTTCTTCAAGCGTTTCATTGTTAACTGAAATATCTACCCTTTTTGCTTTCTTTATATCTTCCAGATTGTAAAAGAAATCGTATCCGCTCTGTTTACGGATTTCCTTAAACAACTGTTGCAGACTCGCATTCTTTTTTGAAAAGGTAATACGTTGGGCCTTACTTGCCTGGGCAATCTGCAAAAAGAGGGTAACTAGTAAAATTGCAGTAATCTTAACTCTCATAATTAGTTTACTATGATCTGTCTCTTTAAATCTGCGCAATGCAGAATTCATAATCAGCAGAAATTTAGGTACAAAGCTCCGCGGCTTACATACAGATTGTTTGTAAAAGTTCATACATTTGTTTAGTTGGGGTTTAACGAAAAAATAACTATTGGAGGGTAATCCCAGCCTTTTTTGACCGGGAGTGGTTCGAAGCACTTCCGGTTTTTACGGCTCAGCCTGGTTGTTTCAGAATAATACTGGTTCCAGGCTTTATTACCTCAAATTAGGGTATAAGTTGTGTGGTCATTCTTCTTCTCATGCTGTTTATTTTTTTGGTTAGTTATAAATATTTGCTTGTTTATTCTTTATCACGCAATACAGTAATCCGATTGCCATCAATTACAAAATGTATTTTGCCAGTCGACTCCATAATCCCTAATACTGACGATATATTTTTTGAGCGCGAAATCAAGCCACCAAATTTCACATCCTCAAACTCGCCTTTATACATCACTTCTACATCGTACCATCTGGCTACTTTTCTCATAATGCTTTTCAGATCATCGCCATCGAATACAAAGTCTCCGTCTTTCCAGGCCAGAATACTTTCCGTATTTACTTCTTTTACATTTATCTTCTGATTACTTAGCTCGCTCTGCTCACCTGGTTTTAACAATACATTGTTATCAGCCGCCTTAATATTAGATCTTGAGCGAATTACACGAACACTACCTTCTATAAGGGTAGTTTTTATCGGGCCTTCGTCTTTATAGCTGTTGATGTTAAAATGTGTTCCCAGAACCTCTACTTCTTGTCCTTCGCTTTTAACAATAAATGGAATTTTACCGGGTAGTTTGGCAACTTCAAAATAGCCCTCTCCAGTTAATTCCACAACTCTTGTACTTCCAATAAATTTAGTTGGATAACGTAATAATGAAGCGGCATTTAACCAAACTCTGGTACCATCAGGCAGATTAATTTGATACTTTCCTCCATTAGGGGTTTCTATAGTATTGAATAACTGAGCTCCATTTTTGCCCTTGTTGTCAGAATCTGCTACTGTGTAAACCAGCTGACCATCTGCAGTTTTATTAATTACCAAACCCTGCTGTTTAACCAACTCACCATTAGCTGCATCGGTTAAAGAAATCCTTTTACCATCAGCAAGTGTTAAAAATGCTTTGTTTCCTCCCGGAGAGATATCTTGTTTTTTTGAGATCGTAGCGATTGAAGACCTTTTCTTCTGCTTATTTAAATAAACAAATCCTATGAAACCGATGATACTGATTATAGCTGCCCAACTGGCGACTTTACGTAAGAGCACTCTTATTTTAACAGGTTGAGATTCCTTATCCTTCTGGGCCGACAATGCCGCCCATACCTGGTCTTTAGTATTGCTAATCATTCGATGCGAAGGAGCCTCCTTTCCAGAATGTAATTCCAGATACCAGCTTTCAACAATTGCTCTTTCTTCTTCAGAACAATTACCTGCCTTGTATTTTTCTAACAGTTCTCCGGGATCCTTATGCATACAATATATTTGGTATTTATACTTTATGCTATTATGACAGGAAAGGTGGGGGGTATGGGGTACTTATTTTAATAAAAAAATAAAAAAAAGATAAGCAAACAAATCAAACTTGGGTCTAAGTATCCGCAAGGCTTTTTTTACATGCATGCGCACGGTCTGTTCAGATATCTGAAGTCTAACAGCAATCTGTTTATAAGAAAGGTAATCTCTCCTGCTCAATTCAAACACTTCTCTCATTTTAGATGGTAAGGCCGAAATTTCCCGTTCAATCATCTTTCTCATTTCAATTTCCCTAATTCTATGATCTGCAAAGTAAGTATCACGATCTATAAAGCCACGCAATGAACTGATGTATTTATTTTCTACTTCATTATGTGAAATACGGTTTAAAATACGGTTCCTGATGGCCGAGTATAAATAAGATGACAGACTATGATTAAATGAAATGGTTTCGCGACGCGTCCATAATATTTCAAACAGTTCCTGAACCACGTCCTTTGCTTCATCATGGTCATTTAGAAGCTTACAGGCATGCACAAATAATAAACCATAAAAACGGTCAAAGATGACAGTATATGCCAGGTGATCCCCTTTCTTCAAGAGATCAGCCAACTCCTCATCGTTTAATTGGTTATATAATAACATTGGTTAAAGTGCAATTGGACATTACGCCCATACCCGACACAATTTATTGAAACTAGAAAATTATATTTGATTAGTATCCAGATCAAATATAGTACATTCCTGCCCCTCTGCTTACGCTCATATTGGCATTTTATTCAACTATTTTACCATAAAAATTTGGTTTAATTACTTAAAAGACAAATACAGCAGGGAAACAGCTTGTCTTGGCAGCAGGATTTCTAAATTAGCAGTTCCATTTTTAGTTTTAAGTATCGAAGGTTTATCGAGCATTGATAGTTGACCCGCTTTTTCAAGTTGCTTGATTTGAACCGCTGTCGGACTTACAGGAGAGCCCATTTTTTTCCAGACTTCGTAAGAATTGCTATGCTGATCATCAATGCGATAATGTTTAAGTTCAATTATTTTAGAAGGTAATCCATTAAGCTGAATGATAACTTTTTCAGCGTTCCCCTTTTCGTCAGCATCGTGATAGTTCCAAACCATGACTGCAGCAAATTTGGCATTTTTTGATGCCAATGCGCCAATATCTGTGTGGGCACCACGAATACCTGAGGCTAAAATACTGTCTAAAGCATACATCCTGTTTGCATCAACCTTTACCAAATCCCCTCCCATCATTCCAAACATCCTGAACACATTCAATACCGGTTTATCCACTCCGTTAGTTGCCAGGTCTCTGAAACCATAGAACCACGGTTGGTTTTCAAATTCGAAAGCCCAGGTAACTGCTCCAATCAGGTTAGATTTTAGCAGATGAGCCAATTCATATTTACGGGCAAAAGATGCAGCAGTATAACTGGAATACATGGTTCCGTTACGATACGCATTTTGAGGATCTGTAGCCATACCACAAGCCGCACATCCTTCCGGATCCGACTCCCCAATCACTATTGGAAGATCTTTTAACTGCGGATACGCCGCAATAACCTTTAGATTATCTTTAATATTACGAAGCTGACTGCGGATTCCCATAACCACTCTTCCATTTTCCAATTTTGGCGATCCTTTGGCATGGAATAAGAGAATATCAAGTGGCGACCCTGTTTTTCCAGTTGCGTAATTGGTTTCGAACAAACAATGCTTTATAAAAGCATCCTGAAATTTCATCGCTCCCCCGGTAATATCAGTCCCTCCAATTCTTGCCGTTGGCAAAGCTCTTTTAACTGCATCGGCAGAATAATCATATAATTTAAAAAACTCCTGCTGTGTTCCTCTCCAATATTGCGAATCTGGTTCGTTCCAAAGTTCCCAATACCAGCTTTGCACTTCCTCTTTTCCGTAGCGCTCAACACTATGTTTTACCCATTGATAAATAAGCTCTGTCCATTTTTTGTAATCCTTAGGAGGATATGCCCAGCCCGTAAAAATATCACTGTATTTATCACCTGGTTTCCAGTTATGTTGATAAGGAACAGGGTTGCTCGATAGCGCCTCAGGCATAAAGCCAATCTGTGCCAAGGGTTTCATACCTCTTTTTATATAGGTATCAAAAATGCTGTCGATGATAGACCAGTTATAAACCGGATTTCCACTAGCATCTTCGGTATAGGCATTGGTTGAGCCCCATTTTAAAGCCGCAACACCATCACCGGTTACCAATAAACTATGCGCCCTAACGAACACCGGTACCGGACTTGCTGCCGCAATTTCGGTCAGTAATTTCTTACCATCCTTCATATAGGTATAATTTGGTTCATCATATCCAAACCAGGCCCACAATGGCTTCATTGGTTCTATTGATGCTGAAAAATCAACAGCAACTACTGGTTCATTTTTATTCGTTTGGGCATAGGCAAGGCTGCCTATACCTAGCGCTACGATAAAGAGTTTAATACATTTTTTTAATAGCATGTGCTTTTGTTTATGCGATATTATCTTTAAACAATTAATGGGACCGCCCAAATTAAATATAAAGCTTTTTTTTCTTTTTAGTACAATCTGTTAAGCCGTTTGAAAAATAAAGTACCCCCAAAATTACCTTGTAATACTAGGAACATTATAATTTGATTTCATCAATATTATAAACAGGAAGACAAAAGCCGCCAGTCATGCGAATGGGGGCATTTTCATTTTAAACATCTTTATCTTATTTCACCAAAATGAAACTTTTCTAGTGAACCGATATCGTTAAGTAACTGAATGGTAGTTGATGGACCCAGATTTACAGGTGCTGTCCATGAGCGGAGTGCCCACACAATTTTTTTAGCTGGCGTGACTTCGATAGCCTGGACTGGCGCATTTTCAGGGTCTAGCTTACTATCCCATTGGTTAAACCAGTTATTTATAAGTGTATTGCCATTTGGCAAACGTGTTGCAAGTTGCGGTGATGAAACCTTATAATCGGGTATTTCATCTAAAATGTATTCCCAGATGATCTTCCCACTACGTGTGATTTCCCGAACAAACCGATTATTACTGGTTACCAGTATATTACCGTTTTTTAACTGTACGGCCGACCAAACACTTGGAACCTCGAGTGATAAAAGTTCCTTACCATTGCTGTCATACTCGCAAACCTTACCCAAGTCCATATGAGCAACTAGAATGGTTCCTTCTTTCGTTAATCTGGCATGTCTGATTTGACCGTGAGTGCCACTTTTAAAAGGTAACTTAAACTCTTTTTCAATCTTGTTACTGCTGATATTCATCACCAAAACTTTAGCCGGATTACCATTTTGAACAAATACAACATGTGTTTTGCCAATTAGCTGAGCTGTATGCGTTTCGAACCCTTCTGGCGTATCATATTTCCAAAGCACTTTTTTATTATAGTTGATTAAAGTAATGCCATATTGGTGGGCAAACAATACATTCCCATTTTTCATTAATACTGCATCGCTAATTTCGCCTCTTCCCAGTGTATCTATATAAGACCATGTTATTTTACCACCACGCACAATATACATATTGCGGGATTTGGCTTCACCGGCATAAAAAAAATCGAATTGCTTAAGTCCCTTTCCCGGTAAAACTTTAGGTGCTAAAATATTGCTGGTTTGAGCCCTCGTCTGTTTGCCAATGCCAATCATCAATGCCAATATTAGCATGAACTTTAACTGAAGTTTGTTTTTCATACACTTAGATGCTCTACCCAGAATATATCAGCATCAATGACTTTGGTATCAAAGTCATTGATGGGATATTTAGCCTCAATTATTTTTAAAAGCATAGTCATAGATATTTGCCCCATTTCAAAAGCTCGTTGTCTGATATGAGAAATTGGGGTTTCAAGTAAATCTATGATATCTACATTCGAAAAACCTATAATTGACAGTTCATCGCTTTTTATGTCCAAATTTTTCACAGCCCTTAGGCAAGCCATGCTCAGCCTGTCTCCGGCCACAAATATTGCATCGGGGCGCTCATCTAATGCCATCAATTGTTTTATTGCCAATTCAACTTCCTCATAGTCGCTGCCTCCAGAAGGACAGAACTTGATCATCTCAGCATGACATGAAATAATTTGATCTGTCATTGCGGCTTTATATCCACCTATCCGCTCCTTAGTGATTGACAATTGTGGTGCATTAGCTAGAAAAGCAATATTTTTTTTACCATTTTCTATTAATTGCATGGTAGCCTTATAGCAGCTTTCAAAATTATTGCAGACTACCTTATAAGTATTTATTTCATCTACAATTCTGTCGAAGAAAACAATAGGCAAACCGCTTTTATGCATTTGCTGTAGATGTGTATATTCAGTTGTTTCGGAAGACATGGTGATGATCAGGCCATCAACATAGCGGTTAGCCATATGGTTAATCACTTCGATTTCCTTATGATATGAATCTTTTGTTTGCGAGATTATAGTATGATAACCTTCCTTTTCAGCTATTGATTCAATTCCTGATATTGCCTGTGAAAAGAAACTATTTGCTAAATCAGGAACAACTATGCCAATAGATTTACTTTTTTTACTCCTTAGTCCAGCGGCCATTGGGTTGGATTGATAATTTACAAGCGTAGCATAGTCATTTACCAGTTTTTTGGTCTTTTTACTAATGTCGTAGGTATCCCTTAGCGCCCTTGAAACCGTTGAAGGTGAAAGGTCCAGTGCTATTGCGATATCTTTTAAAGTTATAGGTTTATACATAAAGCACGTAAGCTAAAACATGATGAATGTACTAAAAAACTCCTACACTTACCTAAACGACCTAATTGAAGTCGAACCAAAGCTTTCCTGATGCCTTTGAACCCACCGCTATGTTTTTTTGACTTTGAGGTCCCATTGAATCTGCCTGCTTAAATTTATTCCCAATAGGAGCTATTGCATTTAAAAATCCAAGGTTTCCTTCTGGAAACGGAGGGTTTACATGTGGTATAAACGAAGTACGTTGCTTGTCCGGTTTCAGCATCTGCAAAAACAAATCTGATTTATCTGTATATACCTTAAATGAAGAATTCCCTGCTTGTATTTCTGCCCAATACAGATTAGCATGATAGCCCTTAAATTCCGGGTAAATAAAAGTCTCACCGGTTATGGTATTATTGTAACTCTTTTCCCAAACGCTTGTACTCACTCCTTTTAATCTGTTTTTCCAGGTTCTGTAAGGTCCGTCACCCAACCATCGCATCCCTTTTATTTTAGATTCGTCGATGTTAAAAGTGATTCCATAAAAGTTTGCGGTTCCTGTTTGTGTATAATCGTACTCCAGACTTACAGGCTTTCCTGCAGCAAATAACCATTTGGCATTCATGGTTGATTCGCCGACATAAGAACTTTCTACTATGATTCCACCATCTGCCGTTTTTGTATGTTTAAAGCTCTGAAGTGTCTGATTTACACCTGCCAATATAGGACCATTACCAAGGGAAACTGCTCCTTTACTATTTTCGACAGTTTTTAAATATCCCGTCTTCGTATCAAAAGTATAAGTTACACCATTTTGTACCACGACATATGCATTCTCTTTTTCTGATTCGGTAATTTTACTTTTTTGTTTAACTATAGAAATCAAATTCTTGTTTGCAATTTGAGCAGTAGTTTTAATAGGCCAGATCCAGGTATAAATTTCTCGTCCCTGACTATTTGTAGCGGTAAACCGCAATGCATCTGCATCCTTCCAATTAGAAGAAAGGTTTAGTTTGAAACTATCTGTTTTACCTGGTGCCAATGCAACTGGTAATTTGCCCGAAGAAATTTGGGTAAATCCACTTTTTTTATCTGTTGCCAAAGGATATTTAATCAATTGCCAGCTAAACTTACAATCAGAAAGATTGGTATACAAGTAATTATTTTCTAGCTCAATAGCTATGTTTTGTGAAGTGAAATCCGGTTTTTTTGGCTGTACCGGACTCCAAACCTCTTTGATGGTATAAAAACTCCCCTCTTTTTCTCGGTGAGGACCAACAATGCCATCCGCCCCATGGTTTCCATCGGTATCCAGGCTGTCTTTTTTATCTTTTCTAACCACACCTTCATCGGTTAATGCCCACAGAAAGCCTCCTGCATGCCTCGGATTTTGGCGAATGAGCTTCCAGTTATCATCCAGACTTGCTCCATGTCCTCCGTCATAAAGACCATGGATCATTTCAGTATGAAGCAGTATATCTTGTTTTTTAGCGGCATTTTCGATGTAACTGTATTCAGGGTAGTGTTTAGTGTCTATGTTGTTAAAATTACTCCAGGGATGAATAACCACCCGTTTTTGAGGATCATAAAATGCATAGTCGTTATCCAATTCGAAATTAAATCCTCCTTCATTTCCATTGGCCCAAAACACAACACTTGGGTGGTTCACATCACGAACAATCAATTCTTTAACCAACTTTCGCCCAACCTGAGTACCATAATGTTGTTGCCAACCGGTTAGTTCATCAATAACAAATAACCCTATAGAATCACAAAGGTCTAAGAATTCTGCATCAGGCGGATAATGGGACATACGAACACCGTTCATATTCATATCTTTCATGAGCATGATGTCCTGAAGATGAATCTTTCTACTTAGTGTTCTGCCACTTTCCGGCCAGAAACTGTGACGATCTACCCCTTTTATTAAAATCTTAGTTCCGTTTACATAAATACCGTCCGACTTTCTCACCTCTACTGTTCTGAATCCAAAGCGTTGATTTAGTACATGAACAATGGCCCCATTTCTTACTATGCTCACATCAGCAGTATAAAGATTTGGGAATTCAGGGTTCCAGAGGCTAGGATTGCTAAACTTACCGGTAAGCCTTATAGAGTCAGCAGGATTAGATATGCTATATGTTAAGGGAGTTCCGAATGAAGCTCCTTTTAATGTTTTCAATTGTACTGATACTTTATCGCCTGACTTTATATTGCCAGTAAAAACGTCTATTCCAAAATTTCCATCAGCCTTTGCATCAATTGCAACACGGTTAATAAATGATTTAGGCATTACCTTAAGGTAAACAGGGCGAAAAATACCTCCAAATACCCAAAAATCGCCTTCTCTTTCCGCATCATTTACTGTAGGATCAGTACTTTGTTTACTTACGGTTACTTCCAGCACATTATCAGCATCAAATTTTAGCAGGTTATTTACATGGTAATTAAAACGGTAAAAACTACCCTGGTGTATGGCTCCTGCCAGTTGGCCATTAATTTTAACTTCAGCATCAGTCATCACTCCTTCAAAAACCAGCTGAATCTCTTTATCAGCCCAGGATTTGTCTGCTTTAAAATGATAGCGATACAGCCCCTGCTCATCCGATTTTTTCTTGTCATGGCCATAATTATAACCACCAAATCCCTGTAGTTCCCATTGAGATGGAACAGGTATTTCAGTCCATTTACCGCTATTCATTCCCTTGGTACAAAAGAATTCCCATTTAACAGTATGGTCTTTATCAGTTCCTGATAAATAAACAAGCTTGGTTTGCTGTGCAAAAGCTCCAACAGAGAATAAGCCAACAAGGCACAAGGCAAAGAAAAWTMKKMKKWKCAKGRKNTGWCAAATTGAAAGATTATGGAACCATTTTATACAACACACCCTTTTCGCTTTCCAGTAAAACGGTAAGCATATAGATATCACCTTTAAGGTCTTCGCCAAAACTGTAGATATGCCAGTATCCGGGATCTCTGGAAATTGACATCTTTGTTCTTACCCATTTGTTGTTTGAACCTTTGGAAAGGTTCCAAACCGGCCCCATGAAATCGCCAAAAACATATTTACCATTTAAAGATGGAATTGCCTTACCACGGTAAACATATCCACCTGTAATACTTATGCCTTCAGTATGAGGATATTCAGCAATTGGCAAAATATGTTCTTTAGGCTGTGGATCTGCTGGTCTGTAGGAATGAACACCTTCAAAAGCACGCCACCCGTAGTTTCCCCCTTTTGTAACCAGATCTACTTCCTCATATTTATCCTGACCTACCTCACCAGCAAAAAGCTCATTAGTTTTACGATCAAAGCTGAAACGCCATGGGTTTCTAAATCCATAAGCATAAATTTCAGGGCGTACATTAGCAGTATTTACAAATGGATTATCGGCAGGAATCCCGTATGGGATCTTATTTACACCAATCCGGCTAATTTTCCCAAGCAGGTTGGTTAAATTCTGTGCATTCCCATACTCACCATGCATGTCATTCTGGCCACCGCCGTCACCAAGAGAGATATAAAGAAATCCATCTGCTCCAAACTGCAAACACCCACCATTATGATTGGATTCTGGCTGATCAACAACCAGTACCTTACGCATTTTCGTCTTATCGGCAATCTTGTTATTATTTTTAGATACCGTATATTCTCTTATCTCAGACTGGTGATCTGTTCCTTTGCCTTTTTCTGAAGGAGCACTGCAGTATATATAGAATTTACCATTGATGGCATAATCAGGATGAAATGCCAGGCCAAGTAATCCACGTTCATCGTAGCCTTCATTTTTTATTACTTCCTTTGAGATGTCAAGAAAAGGGGTTTGAATTAGCTTTCCATTCTCTATAATACGTATACGCCCCTCCTGTTCACAAACAAAAAGCAAATTCGGTTCTTTTTTAGTAACAGCCATTGCTGTTGGATGTGAAAGCCCGTCTGTAATTAGTTTTAATTTGACATGATCAGTTTTAACAACTTTCTGCCCAAATGAAGCKWCAKNGRWWRSTWRAASAAWNNARGMMTTRKYRAARKKAYYTTRWYTRATRWWMYTWWYAWWRAGTGTACTTGGTTAAAAGGGCGTATTTCAATACGATATTAAGAAGTTTAATGCCCTTTTACCTAATGTAAGCAATAAAAATTTATGCAATCGTTGCCGAAATCATGCAATTATTTATTTCTTTACCAAGGGTTGATCAGTCAAACCTGTAGCCCACTTTTTATTAGGTTTATCTGTTAAAGTAACTTCAATAAGGCCTCCATTTTTCAACCTTTCATGACTGAGGTAATTTTTGGTATAAGCTTTCTTATCCCACCTTACGGCTGAAATATAAGCTGAGTTTTTAGATTGCTTGTGTGTTACAATGGTCAGTTTTTTTGCATCAGGGAGACTTATCGTAATGCGGTCAAATAAAGGAGTGGTAAGCAAATAATTGTTCGAAACGGGATCTACAGGGTAAAATCCCAGAGCAGCAAACACATACCAGGCAGACATTTGTCCGGCATCGTCGTTACCACTCAAACCTCCAGGTCCATCACTATACTCATTGGCCAGAATTTCTTTTACCCTGAGCTGCGTTTTCCATGGCGAACCAGTGTAATTATATAAAAAAGGAATCTGGTGCCCTGGTTCATTTCCATGCCAATACTCTCCGCCATTAAAAAGTGTATCTAATGATTGCTCCAGCTTGGCTCTGCCTCCCATCAATCCGGCCAGCCCCCGTACATCATGTGGTACATAAAAAGTATACTGTTGTGGCGTACCTTCTGTAATGTAAGGCTCTTTAGCATTTCCTTTAAAAGGCTCATACCAGCTTTTATTAATATACCTGCCACGCATCATGTTCACGTTTACATCAAAAACATTTCGATAATTTTTACTCCTGCTCATCAATGTGGTATAATCAGCAGTTTTATTTAAGCCCTTTGCCACCATGGCCAAAGCATAATCGTCATAGGCATATTCCAAAGTTCTGCTAACCTGTTCCTTTTTATGAAAAGCCTCAGGCACACTGTCTTCCATTGGAATGTAGCCATATTTCAAATAAGTATCCAATGCTCGTCTTCCTTTGCCGTTTATGTAGTCTGGTCGCGATGGACTGTCAAACGCATTTTGTCGCATCAATCGATAGGCCTCATTCACATCGTAGTTACGGATTCCCTTTGTGTAAGCAGAGGCAATAAAAGCTGTTCCGTGATCACCAATCATTGCTGCAGTATAACTGTTCCAGCATGGAAAAATAGGCAACCACCCCCCCTGACTCCCTTTCAGGATCATAGACTGAACCGCGTCATTGATCAAATCTGGCTTCAATAACTCAAATAAAGGTAATTGTGCCCGGTAAATGTCCCACATGGAAAAATCATCATAATAATTACCTTTTTTTAGTTTTTCTAACTGATAGTTACCTGAAAACATGGGATAAGTACCATCCACATCATTAAATAAGCGCGGGTGCTGCATACTGTGATAAAATGCAGTATAAAATATACGCTTGTCTTTAACCACTGATGTTTCTACTTCCACCTGGTTCAGGGCCTGTTGCCAAACTTGTTTGTTTTTTGTGGTTAGGGCTGAAAAGTCCCAATTGGGAACCTCTTGCTCCAGGTTTTTCCGTGCTCCTTCCAGGCTACTAAAAGAAGTGCCTACCCGAACCCTTAGTACCTCTCCTTTATTTACTTTAAATCCCAGATAGCCACCAATATCTTTTTGCTTACTAATAGAATCTATAGCAAATACACCTTTAGAACTAAACGTTCCATGGCTGGCTATTGCCTTTTCCACTTTCAGATAGAAGAAACCGTTGAACCCCGAAGGTTCGCCCCAACCCTGGTAAATGCGATGAACAGGATTATAACCCCACACCACTCCATTTTCTTTATCGATCTTAACAAATCCTTTTCCCTGATCGCTGTTAGGCATGATCAGCAAATATAGGCTATCTGCACGATGTGCTGTAAACTGCATCATCGACGAACGAAGCGTTGCTGTAAGCTCTACATCCAATTGATATTCAGGTAAGCTTACTTTATAGTAATTTGGACTGGTGATTTCCTGCTCATGAGAAAATGCTGCACCATATCGTTCTGGTTTGGTTTTTAAACTCCCCATCATCGGCATAATAGTAAAGCTTCCGTAATCCTGTGTACAGGAACCGCTAAGCCAATGTGTAGCCCTAATACCGGTAAGTACACTGTCTTTATAAAGATACGGGGGAAGACATTTGGTTTCTGACTTACGCGTTTCGGGACTGAACTGGGTCATCCCAAAAGGGAGGCCCACGGCTGGGATGGTATTGGCATTTAATTCGGTTCCGCTACCGTGCTTTAACGCTGCGCTGGTTGTGCTGGCAGCTGTACCAGCAAGAGGCTGCACATATTGTACCACATCTTGCGCTTTTAAGGATAAACCACGGCTAAACAGCAACAAACCACCCAAACCAAAAAGAAAAATAAAGGGGACACTTCTCATAATTAAACTACGTATTGTTTTTAAAGCTAATAAAAAACGATCTGATTATACTTTTCATTGTTTCTTGATTGCTTCAATTTTAGCAGGGAACGCAGACTCCCCTTCCAGATTAATCGTTTTTAATTCGACAACCCCGTTACTTTCTAATACATGCGCAAAATAGTCAGGCCTGTTTTTACCCCAGGTTACCGCGCAATTCCTTAAGGTAATCTGACTTGCCTTATCAAGGTAAAAAGCTGATGTTCTGGCTTTCAAAAGTCCCTCAATATTGCTCGGCCGACGATCGTAAACCCCTCCTGGTAATGTGGTGGTTTTATTGATGAATACATCAACCCCATCAAAAATAACTCCGGATACTTTATCAGGCGATTCAGCGCCCACATAAATGCCATTCTCGCTGACACACTTAATATTATTAAAATAGATGGCCGTTACCGCCCCCACTTTCCCTTCAGTCTGTCCCTTTGGGAAACGCCAGCCTGCATCTTTGTTATTGCCTTTTGCCCGTGGATAAGCAGTTACGTAGATTGGTTCGGCCTTGCCCCACCATACATCAGAAAACAAATGAGAATCAATAATTATATTTGAAAATATCACATTGGAAACTGTTCCTTCATCCCGGTTTTGAATACCAATTCCTCTATTGCTTTTGCTAATAACACAATTATTAATCACTACATTATTGATCTTATCCATGTTTTCAGAGCCTATTTTAATGGCACACGAACGGGAGCTCATGGTGCAATTGGTAACAGTGATATTTTCGCAAGCACCGAATTCTTCATACTCCCGCCGGTTTTTTAAACAGATACAATCATCACCAGATTCTATGTAACAATTACTGATCCTTACATTTTTACTGTGATCAAGATCTATCCCATCACTATTCCTTACTTTTAAACTGTTCAACAGTGTGATATTATCTATCACAACGTCGTCACAGCCAATTAAATGAACCGTCCAATACGCTGAATTTTGAATAGTAAGGTCACTTATCCTGATGTTCTTGCCTCCAATAATGGTAAGGATATGTGGCCTGGGATCAACAATATTAAAGGGTTTTAACACATAAGAATCTTCCAATTCAGCGCCCATAAAAGAGATACCATTGCCATCAATAGTACCAGCTCCATGGATGGTAACATTAACCAGTTTCTCGTCACCAATCCATATGGTTCCTTCGCCTTTATTTTCACGAAATGCACTTTCGGTATATACTTTCTCATCAGGATTTGCCAATATTTTAGCATTGGTTTCTATATAAAAATCTACAAAAGACTTAAGCTTAAATGGCCCCGACAAATAGGTTTTTCCTGATGGTATAACTACCCTACCGCCACCTGCAGCGGAACAGGCATCAATAGCCTTTTGAATAGCCAAAGCATCATCGGTGTGGCCATCTCCTTTTGCACCGTAGGAAACAATATTATATTCTTTAACTATACCTTTTAAGTTTTTGCCCTTAGAAATCAAGGGCAAAAAGCAGGTTAAAAGGATGTTTAAAACAAGTGTATATTTTTTTAGTTCATTCATAGTTTGTCGTCATCTTTAAAACTATCGTCATCTCGACGCTAGGAGAGATCTCTTGAACTGGCATAACCAAGAGATCTCTCCTAGCGTCGAGATGACGAAGCTTCTTTGTATTTTTAATGCTTAGGTCTCAGTATAACCAAGTAGTGATTGTATAAAAACCGCTTTAATTGTATCCCGGATTTTGTACAAGTTTGGGATTGAGTACCCTGGCACTAGCGGGTATAGGCATCAAACGTCTTCGTACATCATTGTTTGTTTTAAAACCCCATGTCCCTTCATACTTTCCAAAACGGATCATATCATTACGGTGCCAGCACTCCCAGGCAAATTCCCTGCAACGCTCTTTATAGAGGTCTTCAAGAGTAACGGAGCCCCAGGCTGCCGAGGTCGTACGTACTGCTCGCACCTGATTCACCAGTGATAAAGCCGTTTGGCCCTGTGTAGGAGTTGCTCCACGCAATATGGCTTCTGCTTTCATCAATAAAATATCGGAATACCTAAACATTGGAAAATCATTATTTTGATTCCTGTTGGACGAAGTACTGTCGCAATAGAATTTATTATTGCGATAGCCCATGTTCCAGGCGATTTCATCATTACCCGCATCGAAAGGTCTAGAAGCATCACGTAAAGTAACGTTTGGAGTAATGTCTACCTGATAAGTGATCGGAGTAGCACCATCAGATCCGGTATAGAACTGATCGTATCCTTTCTTTGTGGTGGATACATTAACAGGCGCTCCCGAGAACAAGGATTGCAATCCTTTTATCCATTGCGTATTTCGCTTATCATTAGGATCATCGAAATTTGCATAGTATTCAGGTAGCGTACTCATAGGTGCACTTGGCGTATGCTTCAAGCTAAACTTTGCTTGTAACGAGCGAGGTAAGGAATATCTTGCGAAGAAGAGATAACCATTTGAGAACCCTGGATCAAAGGGTAAAGCGAAAATAAACTCTTTAATTTGAGGTCCATTATCTATAAAGAACATCTTTTTATAGTCTGATTCTAAAGCGAATGGATTTCCAGTTGCGGTAATAATGGCATCACACTGAGCTACGGCATCGTTATAGCGCTGTGTTCCGGTATATACCTCTGCATTCAAGTACATCTTAGCCAATATTGCATTAGCGGTGTATTTGGTAGGACGGCCATAAGTAGCAGCTCCTACAACTGAACTCAGGTTTGGTAAAACTTCTTTGAGCTCAGTCTCGATGAAGTTAAAAACCTCTGTTCTGGATTTTGTCTCAGGAGATGTAGTCTCACCAAAGGTTGTAACGATAGGGATGTTGCCCCATAGATCCATCATCATGAAAAAGGCCAATGCACGTGTGGCTCTAACTTCCGCTAAAGCTGTAGTTTTAGCGGCAGATTCCGGTGCATCCTTAAGTAAGAACAAGCTTTGATTGGCCTTGCTGATTACACTTGACAGCCACCCCCAGCCACTGCTCACATGTCCATTGTCAGGATCCCAGGTATGTTTATGATGTTGTTCATACCTGCCACCATCATACCAGTTACCTCCTCTTGCAGGCATTATGGATTCATCAGTACTTAGCGATTGCATGAAAAAATAATCGGTGGTGATGCCCTGACGCAACTGGACGTATACCTGTCCGGTTAATTGTATAAAATGTTGATCTGTTTGGGGGAAGGTTTCAGGAGTTAACTGGGTTTTTACCTCCAGATCCAGTTTATGGCAGGACGTAAGTATTGTTAGTGATAAAATTACTCCGGTTGCTATGTTTATAAGATTTTTCATCTTCTTAAGATTTTAATTAAATGATACATTTAAACCAAAAAGAAAGGTTCTGGTCTTTGGATAAAAGTTATTGGTATCTACACCTGGTGCCAAACCGCCCTGATTGATCTCGGGGTCGATACCTTTATATCCGGTAATCACAAATAGATTGTTGGCAGTAGTGTAAAGACGCAACGAACCAACCCCGGGAATAATGTTTTTCTTAAAGGTGTAGCCCAAAGTTGCATTGTCCAATCTCAGATAGCTGCCATTCTCCAGAAAGCGCGAAGAATACCTGTAAGAGTTAAAATCTGCTGTAGACTCATTTTCTACTTCAACAGGTATGTTGGTAAATTGAGCAGTGTTAGGACGGAATAGATCAGCTCTGGTTACATTCATGATCTTATTGCCCAATACTGCCCTTACGAAAACACTCAGATCAAAGTTCTTATACCTTACATTGTTGGTCCAACCAATCAAAGCCTTAGGTTGTGCATTACCAATTACGTAATAATCAGTTTTATTCAGTAAGCCCTGTGTTTTGATATTTCCTGCTGCATCGTAATATTGAGAAACTCCATTGGCATCTTTACCTGCATATTTGAAGGTAAAGAACGTTCCTATTGGCTGTCCGGGAGATAGAATCTGTAATGTTGCCCCGCTTTGTCCTCCACCGTCAGGTTGAAAGATAAGCCTATCGTCGATTTTAAATTGGCTATCAGAAAGTGTAAGTACTTTGTTGACGTTGTGAGCAAGGTTGATTCCTGTAGTCCAACTGAAATTGTCATTACTTACCGGTGTACCATTCAGAACAATCTCAACCCCTTTATTGCTTAATTTACCTACGTTGGCTGTTAGCTGACCTGATGGGTAGAGGTTCTGATCTACATCAAAACCAATGATCAGGTCCGTAGTCCTTTTATCATAAAAATCTACCGAACCGCCTAATCTTCCTTTAAAGATGCTGAAGTCCATACCAATATTTGCAGTAGCTGTTTTTTCCCAACGCAGATTTGGATTCTCATTTTGAATAGCACCATAGGCCCCTTCTCTAGGAGATCCGTTGTAATAAAACTGTCCCACCGCACCATAGATCAATTTTGTAGTCAGTGGGGCAAAACCTAGCGAATTACCAGCAATACCATAACTTCCACGTAATTTCAATGTGCTGATCAGACTTTGATTTTTTAAGAAATTTTCCTGATCGATGTTCCAACCGGCACCTACAGAAGGAAAGTAACCCCATTTTTCGTTTTTGCCAAATACGTTCGATCCATCCCTACGAATAGATCCTTGCAGTAAATACTTATTTTTGTAATTGTAGTTTACTCTCGCAAAGTCAGAAATTAATAGAATTTCCTGATAAAGGTATTCCGGGCCATAATTAACACGGAAATCTGTGATTGCATAAGGGTTACCCAAGCTCAGATTGTAATAGCTAACCTGATTAATCGGAAAATTTGTTGAGGAAGTCTGTAAACCATCGTTGTTCAATGATTGCTGATAAGAATAGCCCACTACTGCATTGATGTCATGATCACCAAACTTTTTGTTCCAGGTCAGGTAAGTTTCAACGATCTTATTGGTATTCTGATAAGCGTTTCTCAAGGCTAAACCATCTTTACCTACCAGTGAAACAAAGGAAGGATTTGCCGGAGGGTCGGGCGTGTTCCTTACGTTATTGTATCTCGACGTGTAAATACTGTTGTAAAAAGCACCATATACAGTTTGGGTATTCTGATAAGAAGCCGCAACATCATAGGTGAAACCAAAAGGCAATTTGAGATTTACAGTAAAGGTCCCTAATATATTTTTAGTTTTCAGGTTCTCAGTTGCATTCTCCAGCATGGAAACCGGATTGTAATAACTGGTTTGGATCAGGTTATCGAAATAAGTGCCATCAGGATTTTTAACCGGTGAGGTAGGTAAATAGGTAAGCATCTGAGAAAGAACTGTATTACGATAAGGAACCAGGTCGGCGTCGCTAATTGAATTACTCAGATTTAGCCCGATCTTTAATTTATCATTCAGGGCTTTTTGTTCAAGACCTATACGGCCAATGAAACGGCCCAGATCACTTGTCCTTACAATACCTTGTTGTTTGAAATAGTTAATGCTGGCATTGTATGTAGTTTTTTCTGTTCCACCACTTAAAGAAAGGTTATGATTATAAGAAATCGCATCCTTGCGTTGTACTTCATTTTGCCAGCTGGTGTTGGCACCCTGATCATTGGCAGGTGTTAGCGCAGAATTATTTCTGGCCAGGAAAGCCTTCAATTGCTCAGCATCCATCATCTCGTACTGGTTAGATACATTCTCAACACCAAAATAAGTGCTGTAGGCCAATTGGGTTTGACCTGCGGTGCCCCGCTTTGTAGTTACCATAATCACCCCGTTTGCAGCCCTGTTACCATAAATGGCAGCAGCGGCAGCATCTTTCAAAACGTCGATCGAGGCAATGTCATCCGGTGCAAGTAATGAAATATCCGCACCTGGTACACCATCTATCACAAATAGTGGCGATTGCGCACCCTCACGCAACGTAGAAGCTCCACGCATAACAATAGCTGCATTGCGGTTTGGATCGCCACTGCGGCTAATGTTCAGTCCCGGTACCTTACCTTGCAGCATCTGGCCCACATCACTGATGGCTCCTTTATTCAGTTCATCACCTTTAACGGAAGATATTGAGCTGATCAGTGCTTTTCTGGAGCTCTTACCATAACCCACTACAACGACTTCACTTAATGATTTATCTTCCGGTTTTAGCTGAATAGTTATAGGCTGTGTTCCATTAACAGGAGTTTCGTAAGTAATGTATCCAATATATTTAAAAACTAAAATATCATTTGCATTATCAGCCGAGATCTTAAACTTTCCGTCTATATCTGTAATTGTTCCAATTTTTGTTCCTTTAATGGTAACACTAACACCAATCAATGGTAAATTGGTCTCGTCAACAACTTTACCGGTAACAGTAATGGCTTTGCTGCCTTGAACTTTGGTATCCAACCGCTCACCATCAATCAGAATGATCTTGTTTTTATATACCTGATAGTGTATAGAATACTTGCTCAGCAAGTTATCAAGTACAGTTTTGAGTTCAATGTTATCAAACTTCAGTGATATTTTATTACTGGAATGAATAACATCCTGGTTATAAATAAACTGAACTTTATTAGCTGCAGCCAGGGTCTTCAAAACTTCTGTCAGCGTTTTATCCACCACGGTTAAACTTATTTTTTTATTCAAAGCCTCCTGTGCCAGAGTAGACTTAGAATAGGTGATGCTGGTAAACAGTATCAATACCAATATTTGACTTAGTGTTATTCTCATGATTTTGCACCAGAAAAGCTTATGATGTAAATAAAATTTCATAATTTTAGTAAGTTGTATTTGAAAAAATATAATTAATTGAGGTCCCTTCACCAATTTTATTGATGTCACAAAAGGGGCTTTAAAAGCCAGGTACAGGAGTGTTCGAGCACTCTTGTACTTACTAAAGAAGCTTATGGAATTATGTTTGTAAAATCTGTTTCATATGGTTTGGTTTGAAGGTTTATTTATTGGTTATTTGGTTAATTCTTTTTTGTAACAACAATTGTATCATTGTCAATATGGTATTCCAGATTTAATGAAGCTTTAAGTACTTCCAATACATCTGGCAAATTCAGGTCGGTTAAATCTGCATTCATCACTACTTTATTAAGCTCTTCATCCTGAACTTTTATAGTAGTATTAAATTCCTTGCTAAGTACCTGTACTATTTCCGAGAGGTTTTTATCATTAAATGACAAATCAACGTGGTTCCAGATTGTTAGAGACGACATATCTGTCTGTTTGTTTTTATAAAGAACATCCTTTTTGTTCCCTTTAAAAACAATACTTTCCTTAGGTAATAAAAACACCTCATCAGCTGATTTAGCATCAGTGATGCCAGTGCTTTTTTTACTTACAGAAACTTTACCGGTTACTACTATTACACTAGCCGATGCACTATTTTTATGATCAGAAACCCTAAAACTGGTGCCCCATACCTTAGTGACAATATGGTCGCTATTGATTATAAAAGGCTGATCCGGGTTTTTAGTGATCTCAAAGAAGCAATCTCCTTCCATAACCACATCTCTGGAGTTCTTTTTAAATGCTAAAGGATAAGTTAAACTGGCCCCCGGACTTAAATAAACAACACTTTGATCAGGTAATATTCTTTTGATAATAAAGTCGGTTTTGTTTACAAGGTGAACTTGCTGACTGGCTGCCTGATTTTCTTTATTTCCCAATTTCTGGTTATTCAAGATAAGGAGTGTAACAGAAAGTACCAGAATTATTGCCGCGGCATATTTTAACCATCGCATACCAATTTTTGGCGTTGATTTTAGTGGTACAATTGTGCTATCTGTTTCATCAGCAGATGCTATAATGTTTAAAAAAATCTTGTTTTTTAACAGCCTTTGGTTTTCTTCTGATAAATCCTGAACAAAATTAGGACTATCCTGATATTGATCATACCAATGATTTACCATTGAAACCTCTTCGGGCGTGCAATTGCCATTGATATAATTTTCCAATAATTTGGAAAGCTGTAAATTGTCCATACTTCGTTAAACTCTATTGGTTATTTAATAGCATGTCGTATAAGAACAGCATAACCCTTGCAGGAAATCTAAATTTATTTTCTCCGTTATTTTCTTCGCCCATCATTCTCTTCCATGCCGTCATCTCGACAATAGGAGAGATCTCTTGGTTCTGTGAATTTGCATCGTGGCTACTTCATGGTCAAGAGATCTCTCCTATTGTCGAGATGACGAATGTATTAAAGGAGATGACTAAAGATAAAATTTGAATAGCTGAGATAATCCAACCAGTAAAACCGGCATAAGTTCTGTAATTGTAACCCGTAAACTCTGGAGTGCTTTTGTGAGATGCCCCTCAACCGTCTTTTCTGAAATATTAAGCTCAGATGCGATTTCTTTATTCGTTTTAAACTCAATTCTACTTAGCTGATATACGGAGCGGCATTTAACAGGCAGTCTGGCAATCATTGTATCGATATGTTTTTTCAGGTCATTAAGAAAAACATACTCTTCAGTAGAGTTGTCAAGTTTTACATAAGCTTGTTCCGAACTAATAAAACTTTCTCTTACAGCATGTTTCCGGTAATGATCTATCACATTGTATCTAACTGCAGTAAACAGGTAATTACCAATACCGGCTGTAAATACCAACGAGCTTCTGTTTGCCCAAAGTTTTGTAAAAACATCCTGAACAATTTCTTCGCAAATTTCGGTATTTCTAACTCTTTTATGAGCTGCGTTAAGGAGCCTATCCCAGTACCTGTCATAAATCTCTTTAAAAATCTCGGGGCCGGCTTGTTTCAACAACAAAGCCAGTTCTTCATCAGTATGTTTTGAATAATTCCCCATTATTAAAGTCAGCTTCCAGGGCATTAAATATCTGGCACAGCCGCTAAAAGTAACTAAAAAAATACAATTATTTTGAAGGAAAATTATCCTAGTTTCTGTAAAAAAACATTGAGGTCATCGTCTTTTCCCAGCCCTAGTTTTTGCTTAATCCGATAGCGGCTCATGCGCACACTCTTAGGTTCTATATGCATGATACTGGCAATTTTTTTTGTGTCCATCTGCAAATGAAGGTAAGCGCAAAGCTTCAGATCCAATGACGTAAGTTTTTGCTGCGCTTTTTCGTTCAGCAGATTAAAAAAATCTGGATGCACCTGTTGAATATGGAGCTTTGCTTCATTAAAATCATTGTCCAACAACAACTCTTCATTCCATATTCTGTTAATATTCAGTTCATGGTTATCACTTAACTTTTCTTTGATCTGCGAAAACACTTCTCTTTTATGCTCCAATTGCAGCACATTGGCCATCATTTCTTTTTGTAGTTGCTGCTGCTGGGTTTCCAGCAATTGCTGTTCTGCCTTTAACCGCAACTGTTCCTCCTTATCCAACTTTGTTTGCAGTTCTGCCTCCTGTTTTTCCAAATGCAATTGCCTTTCGCGTTGCAAAGAATAACGCAAGCGGAAGTGATAAGAACGAAACATAAAAATGAGGCCCAGTAAAGAAGCAGCGATAATACCCATATATAGATATCGTTGCATGTCATTGTACCTTTCTTTTTGCCTTAGCAAGATCACTTCATTGTTTTTTTTTTCNGCTTCGTACTGTATTTCCAGCTTTTGCGCGTTTAGCGCCTGTTTTTGGTCAAAGAGTTTACCGTTGTATTCTGTTACTTTCTTTTGAAATTTTAATGCAATAGCATCATTACCCATCTGTTCATATAATAATGAAAGTGATCGTACAACATTTACCAGGGTATAATAATAGGGGATTTCCTGGGCTTGCATCATGCTGTAAGCCTGCATCAGATAAGTCTCGGCCATCGGATAGTTTTTCTCACGTCTGGCAAACTCACTCAGGATTCCCAGTCCACTTGCTATAATTTCTTCGCCATTGGGTGCATCTTTCATTACCTCCTGAGCTTTATTTGCATATTGAATAGCACTTGCTTTTGCCTCATTATCAGCTTCTGAAAAATTCTTCAAATAATAATCGGCAATATTAATACAGGCAATACCATAGGTTTTTGGAGCTATTTCTTTTGGATGCTGCTGGTATAATTCCTCAACCCTTTTTAAAAAATAGAGGATACTATCCTGTTGTGCGGTACTTTTTGAAGCATTGTAATTGTAATCTGCAGATATGGATAAAGCAGTATAACAGTTCCCAAGGAGGTTATAATCTTTAGTGAGCAGGGCATTTTCTGTAGCCAGCCTGGCATAACGATTTATATTGGGCACATTGTCCCAACGGGTATTTAAAGCATATAACAGGTAATATATTTTGGCCTTAATATAGTGGTCGGTAGTTTTTCCCAATTCCTTAAGGGCCATCTGTCCATATTTCATAGACAATTCAGCATTGTCAATAGTCTTGTATAAAAAGGCCTGAGCATAATAACCATAGGCCTTTGCTATAGGGTTACGAACCTGTTGTGCGGTAAGCATGGCCGAATCACTTGCTTTTTTTAGCAATGAAAACTCCTGCATATTGGCGTAAATATTGGCAAGTACAACATAGGCTTTTGTTGCCTCAGTAAAATCCTTAAGCTTTAAGGCAGCACTTACGGCATGCCTCCCCTCAGCAATCCCCGCCTGATAATTTTCATTGATTCGATGAGATTCTGCCAAACGTGTAAATAGCGCAGGCTGGGCCTTGGTAGTATAGGAGAACGAACATGCAAATGCAAAAAACAATACTTGCCTTAAATAATTCATAAAGTAAAATTAATATAAATCAATTATGTATTTTTTTATGTAGACATATTGTAGACGTTCATCCCAGTTGAGTGTAGGCGTTTTGTAGTATAGCAGAATTTGGATAAAGCATGGTTAAGGCTGCAATTTTACATCTAACAATTTTACACCAAAATTCTATCAAGATGAACAATAAAACACTATCTATTGTATCCTACATCACCATTATTGGTTGGCTTGWAGCCTATCTAAAGGGAAAAGACAATGCAGATTCTATGCTTAAATATCATTTACGACAAGCATTAGGCCTGGCCCTTGTGAACATTATTTTTAGCCTCGCTTTAAACATAGTAGCCATGGTAATACCTGCATTATCTTTTATAGGTGTATTTGGCTTTGTTTTTTTGGTATTGTGGATTATTGGGATTATCAATGCGGCTAATGGTGCCCTAAAGCCTTTGCCTCTGATTGGTAAATTATTTGAAAACAAATTTGCCTTTGTTGGTTGATATTAAATCTAAAAAATGATGATGCAAACATTTAAATATTTCGAAAAAGAAGGCAGCACTTATCATCTAAAAGTGCAAAAAGGCTTTTTTTATGCCATGGCAGCTATAATTTTTGCCATAATGATACTTAACCTCATATACGCTACCACCAAAGGTGCTGCAGTATTCGCTGTGTTTCTGGCTGTTATTGGGATATTGGGCATATTGCGAAGCACTGCCGAAATAAGCTTTGATATGGTAGACCGTAAGATTTATCATAAAGCATTCTTCTTTAGCGCCCCTACCACCTACAGTTTCGATGATTTCGACCATTTTTTGGTCTCCAAACTTAAAAGTCTTTTTATCACTGTGGGCGTATCGGGCATTTTGGTTATGCAAAAAAACAGGAAAACAAAAAACATTTTTCTGCGCCAGTGTTTTTTCTCGGCAAAACCATTACAAAAATTAAATGATGAACTGTATATCATAATGGGTTTACCTGATTAATAAAACTGAAAGTATTATGGGCAAGGGCTTCTTTATATTTTGGAAACTGTTTGCATTATTTTATGCGATACCTTTTCCCATGATTCTATACTACAACATCAAAAGCGACAGTTATCCACCAGACTTAGCAGCAAGAAATCCCTGGGTAGCTATAGGCCTGGTAGTTTTATCCATTATTATCTGGATTATTGTTTTGGCGGGTTATTACCACAAGTGGGTATTGCAAACCCTCTTTATAAAACGAAAAATAGAGCAGCTTAAAAATAATGGCGTAAAGCGAGAGGCCAAAATCCTTACAAGTGTCGACAAATCAAATCCAAAGGTCAGCTACAGCACTTATGAGCTCAACCTATCTTTTAAAAATCTGGTTGGCGCTCAAATAGAAGAAAAACTAACGGTAAATGACCTCAGATCTTATGAACGCAGGTTTCAGGAAGGGAAAAGCGTTGAATTAGTGATAGATCAAAACCCTAGTGATTATCCGTACATCGTTCTCTCTAGTTTCGAGGTAAGCATTAAAATGAAGTTATTTATAATGCTTCATATTGCCTGGATTATTGTTGCAGCATTGATAACAGGTTATTATTGTTTTACTTATCAAACAGAAAGTGAGGGCATGGGCTGGCGGTTTATGGCTTTTTATCATCCACTGTTGGTTTGCGCCCTACTGCTTTTGTTTGGCAATATCAGTATCCTTGGACGATTGATGTCCAAATTTGCCAATCAAAATCCTAAAAAGGACTTTTTAATAAAATACAAAGGGCTGCCTGCAACAGCAAGATTACTCAAAGCCACCCAAACAGGAACGTACATAAATGAGCAGCCCATGGTTGAGTTTGTCCTTGAATTTACAGACCATCAAAATCAACGTCATGGCGTTAGCATAAAAAAAATAGTAGACCTGTTAGATCTGGATAGCACCAGGCAAAAGGAAGTGGCTATTTTTTATCTTAAAGAAGATCCAAAACAGGTTGCCTTTGCTAGTGATATAAATGAATTAAGTATAGCGATATGAAAACCTTAAATGTCATTCTGCGTTTATTAGTTCTCGGTATGTTGCTGCAAACAGGCTGTAAACAAATTACTAAAAGTGTAAGCGATACTTTTAAACCCAGTGATACCGCCTTAAAACGCCAGGCACAGAAACACCCGACAGCCGGCACTACTACTAGCACTCAGCATATCCAAAAATCTGAAGTAATTGTAAATGGCGATACTTTGAATACTGAGGATGTGCATGAAAAAACCAAAACGTTATTTAAGGATCTGGAAAAACTGCAAAAAAACAAAACAGGAAACAACAGTAAGGAGATTCAGGAAAAAGTGAATGAGTTTTTGAAAAGCATTAACATGCCGCAAAAGGTCAATACTTACCCTATACCCCAACCTAAAACAAAAAGCAAGAAAGCTTTTTTTACTGAAGCAGAACTGGAAGAGGCAGAAAGGGAACTTGTAAACCTACCTCAGTATTCCGGCAAAGAAATACAGATCTATCAGTCTGTTCACTTTGATGGCAATGGACGAATCAGGTTAATGTTGCTACATCCCGAAAATCCAAAATATGTAGATGCTTATGAATACGAAAATGGTAAATGGTCGGCCCCAAAGCCTATACAAACAACTTCCAGCAATATAGAACGTCGGTTGGTGCCAATAAACCAAATCAACTTTTCCTCTGCCCTAACAGTATTGCAAACGTACAATCAAAAGGTATCACAGGTAGAAGGAGCTAAACCAACAACATATATATACCTGTCTGTATGGGATGGGCGCATACGCTGGTTCCCCGGAACAATAAATGGAACCCGAGAACGCTATTCGATTGATTTCGAACCTAATGGAACATTAAAAAACCTTAAACAAGATTAAACATATGTCAGATTATAACCTAAAAACAGAAGGTGGTCGATTAAGTTTTCAACCCAAACGAGATTATAAATGGAAAGTTATCCTTTTTACCGTTGTTGCTTTGATAATATTTATTGTAATACCCACACTTAATTTGAATTATGAAACCAAATGGGGAATATTTGCAATAGGCTTGTTATGTGGATTTACTGCATTGTACGATTTTTTATTTCACTTTAACTTGACCTACATATTTGATCAGACTACAAGAAATATCTACTGCAAAATCCCTGGCTTGTATACGCGCCAGATCATAACTTTTGATGAGGCTTTCATACTACGTGTAGAAGAAGATTGCTTGTTGCATTATGCGCTATCAAAAAAACAGAATAAATATGGCAATAGCTACACCATAAGCCAATCATTTGGTAGTAACAAGAAAAGCAGAAGAAGACAAGAAACATTTGAAACAGAAGTCCTGTCGGCTATAGAAAGTTTTATTCAGCATCTTAAAGTACATACTCATTATTAATCGGCTTTACAGGTTCAGGTATATTTGTTTCTCCAAGCATTTCCAGTAGATTGATCTCTATAGTACGTGTAATTTGATTTAATGGAACAGCTGCAGAATTGTTATCAAAAGGATTCATCAGGCTCATTCCATTGATCTGAGTAGATACATAAACAAAACCCACCAACCATCCTAAAAATATAGACCATACTCCTGCAAAAGGACTTATAACCAAGGTAAGCGACACCACAAAAAGCCATATAAATGCTTTGGTGAAATAAATATAAGCCGTAGGATATATGGTATTCTTAATGCGTTCACTCATACCCATCTCGTCAGAAAATTTGACCAGCAACTGGTTCATCTCAATAAAACGGAAGCCATTTATCATACCGTCTTTTTCCAATTCTTGTAATGCTCTGGATTGCTGCATCAGAATAGCATTGGCAACATTACTATGCAACTTTACTTCCTCCATATCATGCGGCTCAAGGTACTGCTTATAGGTCTCATCTACAGCATCTCTAAGCTTGGCTTTCAACGCATATAAAAATGCAATTTGCCTGTATACCAATTTCTTTTTTAGTGCCGCATATTGTTGATCGTCGACTTTACCCTGTGAAATATAGCAAATTATACTTCTTGCCCATGACCGGGAATCGTTTACCAAACCTCCCCATATTTTTCGGGCTTCCCACCATCTGTCATATGCCTGATTGTTATTAAAACCCACAAAAAAAGCAATTGCTGTACCTAAAACAGCAGGAATGATAGAGGGAATTTCAAAATGATGTCTGATTAAAACTGTCCTCACCAGGTAGGCTGCTGTGCAGGAGATAATCATAATAATGTCTACCTGCCATGTATTTCTAAGAATCCGGCTTAACCGTATATTTGGTTCAATCAGCATTTTTATCTTCTTTTAATTTTCTGTGATACTTTTAATTATTATACGTTTGCTGAGCTCGGATTTTCCCGTCGCTCACCAACTTGTTGCCGCCACATGGAATAATAAAGTCCTCTTTGCTCTAATAGTTCGTCATGAGTACCGGCTTCCGAAATAATTCCCTTTTCAAGTACATATATAACGTCTGCGTGCATGATGGTAGAAAGACGGTGCGCAATCAATATGGTCATTTGCTGTCTGCTATCTGATATTTCCCTAATCGTGGTCGTGATTTCTTCCTCAGTCAGCGAATCTAATGCTGAAGTGGCTTCATCAAAAATCAGTAATTGAGGTTGGCGCAACAAGGCCCTGGCAATCGATAGTCTTTGCTTTTCACCACCTGATAGCTTCATACCACTTTCTCCGAGGATCGTATTTAACCCATGAGAAGCTCTGGCAACCAACCCAGATGCAGAGGCTTTTTCCAATGCATCATTAATATCTGCATCCGTAGCTGTAGGATTAACAAATAGCAGGTTATCTTTAATAGAACCTGCATACAGCTGTGTATCCTGTGTTACAAAGCCTATTTGCCTTCTAAGCGGATTATATTGTACCTGGGTTGATGGTACATCATTAAAACAAATGCTCCCGGCAACAGGAACATACAATCCAACAAGTAACTTAACCAGGGTCGACTTACCTGACCCCGATGGGCCCACAAAGGCTATGGTCTCCCCCCTTTTAATCTTAAAAGAGATGCCGTCGATGGCATTATAGCCCGCTGTTTTATGGCGGAATACAACATTATCAAACTGCAGATTTTCGAGTTTACCAATCTCAATTGAATTTTCTGGCCGTTGCTCTACGGGTTTATTCATCAGCCTGTCGAAACTCTTTAAAGATGCATCTGCCTCTCTATAAAGCACAATCATATTGCCCAGATCCTGCAATGGCGTAAATATAGCTGTAGAAATAAATTGCATGGCAATAAGCTCTCCAGTGGTCAGTACTTTCCTAAAGATAAGCCACAAAAGGATGAAGAGAATAGATTGCTTTAATAGGTTTAACATATTCCCCTGCAAAAAAGACAAGAAACTTACCTTGCGGGCTTTTTGCATTTCCAGCTCAAATATTTTTAATGTTTGTTCATTAAGACGCCTGATCTCAGGAAATGTTAGCCCAAGACTTTTAACCAGTTCAATATTGCGCAAACTTTCGGTTATAACTCCTGCCTGACTATCTGTTTGCCTGTTTATGGATCTTTGAATTCCTTTTATCCGTTTAGATACTAACCCTGTAAGCGAGCCAAGCAACACAATTCCTACAAAGAAAACCGGAACCAAAAGCCAGTTCTTGTTGATGCTATACCATATTAAAAAGCCAACCCCTACAAGTGATGAAAACAAAACATTGATAAATGAGTTGATAAAACGCTCTGCATCAGTTTTCACCTTTTGCAGAACAGAGAGTGTAGTTCCGCTTCTACTCTCTTCAAATTCCTGAAATGAGAGACGTAAGGTTTGCTTTAGCCCATCATTGAATATATTCATGCCAAAGCGTGCCACAGCTTTACGCGTGATGTAATCCTGCGCAGCTTTGCATAGTTTAGCCACCACAGCAATGCCAAGTGCTATTAATAACCAATATAAAATGCCATTTATCAGTTCATTTTCGGGTAAGTGGTTCTTATTGGTAGCGTACTCATCTATGATCTTTCCAAATATCACTGGATCAACCAAGCTCAGTAGCTGAGCTACAGCAGCTAGTACTAAAGAAAGAAAAACAAGCGTACGATGCGGCTTAAGGTATTTCCAAAGTATCTTCATATATGCCCGAAAGTATCTAAATTACTAAAAAATCGTAATTTTATTTCCATGACATCAATTTTGGCTAAAGAATTACTAAAACAACAATATGTCCTGGTAAAAAGTTCCAGGGCGGTTGTACTTGATTTTTTAGAAACCCAACTAAAGGAGGAAGTATTTAGCCCATTGAACCAATTTAATGGCTTCTCTCCAGACAAAATGTTACTGCATATTGCAGGAGTATATTACCATTGGATCGGTAATTTCTCCCTAAAACTTAACATTGACACTTATCAAGATCAACCCAATTCTTCAATACAGGTTCTCAGAACCCTATTTGAAAAAGTGGACCAACTCATTTCAACTTATATTGAGGAATTTGGCGATGACCCAAACCAATTGATCATCGGAATAATTTCAGGCAAAAAGATTGAGGCTACTTCTCTGCAGATCTTTACCCATGTATTAACGCATGAGTTTCATCACAAAGGGCAAATTATGACGATGTGCCGCTTACTCGGACATATGCCTCCGGATACAGATATCATTAGATTTTAGATTAATTTACATATTATGGACTAAGGCAAAAAAGGTAGAACCAGACAATACATAGGACTTGGATTATTTATTATATTTCCAAAACCTGCCTTTGCCTTCAGCTATCCATTCTAAGGCTTGTTCTATTCTGGTTTGACGAGTTGCGTCTGTTTTTGCATCGATTATCCAAACTAAATAGTCTTTCCGAAATGAAGGAGATTTGCTTTCAAAAATTGCTTTAACCAATGGTGCTCCTTCTAGGATTTCACTAAAATAATCTGGTACTTGAATTACTTTGGGCTTCTCAGCTTTCGGTTTTACTATTTTTATTCCGTTTTCATTTAAAGCCATCGCCTCTGTTACATAAGCTATCAATGTTTCTTTGTCCGGCAAATCTGACAGGGATTTGATTTTATCCATATTTCCCATTGTTTGCTCAGGCTTGATGTTTTCTTTCAGTTTTGGGTTAGTTATTAATGCTGCTTTCCAAATGCTGAATGAGCAGTGATTTTTGTAGGCAGCAAAGATGCACATCATATCGCCATGGTAATCGAAATGTGGAATGCCCCATTTAATTATTTCCTCAACATCCGGGCATGTTTCATGGATTATTTGGCGTAAATATTCCATAATAGGCTTTGCAAAATCTGCTGATTTTGCATTATACTCATCGAATTTTGGATTGAACTGTGACATTTTTAAAGTAAGGTGTAAGTAGTTTGCTAAATAAAGATGATGAAATTACCCCTAAAGTCAAATTTTATATACTTCTAAATTATAATCTAACTTTTGTTTCAATCAGACTAAGCAAGGAGTGACTTCGTTCATAGATTGATAAGACCAACTTTAACACTGGTTCAACACTGGTTCGAGACTACCTCGGAAAAAGATACCTGTTTTCCGAAGAAAATCCGAATTAAACTTGATTCTGCTTTAATTCTGCCCAACATGAGATTTCAAGGAGCAGATACTTAACCCAAATAAATTATTTTTTGTCACCCACTTTAGCAGAATCTGATAATTATCAGACAAATAACCATATCCCCGTATACGGAGCAAAAAAAAGAAAATTTATTACTGAATAAAATGAACAAACAGCTAAACTTTAGTAGATTTAGTATAACTAACAGCTACTAACCTCAGAAAAAGCGACCCTTGGCCATATGATACCTAAAGCAAATAACGAGCGCCGACTTTCTGTAGACAGTTTTGATAGCGAACCTTTTTTTGAAGTTTCTCAGGATTTAATGTGTATCGCCGGATTTGATGGCTACTTTAAAAGAATCAATCCTGCGGTGTCTAAACTACTAGGATATACTGATGAAGAACTATTTTCAAGACCCATTAATGATTTTGTTTGCGAGGAAGACCAGAATATTACAGAAGAACTTAGAAACAACCTCAGGAAAAATATTCCACTCTTAAATTTCGAAAACCGCTATATCACCAAAAAAGGCGAAATTGTGTGGTTATCATGGACTTCAATTCCCGTTCCTGAGTCTAAACTGGTTTATGCGGTTGCTAAAAATGTAACACACAAAAAGAAACTTGAAGAGGAGCGGAATAAGCTTTTGATCAGCCTATCAAAGATTAATGAAGAGCTGCAACATTTAACTCATATGGCCTCGCATGATCTGAGGGCACCTGTAAATAATTTACTTGCGATATTTAGTCTTTTGGATACTTCGACAATTCAGGATAAGGAGACTGAAAGCCTGATTAATATATTGCAATCAACAACCGAGGAATTAAAGGTTACCTTAAATTATTATTTGGATGCCGCCAGTCAGAAAAAAAGCGTGCATGTGCCAACAGAGAATTTGAATCTTCATCAGTCTCTGAATGGGGTGTTTCATTCTATAAATTCATTGATACTAGGCTCCAGAGCCATTATTAGAATTGATTTTTCTGAATTTGATACAATCAATTTTAACAAAGTTTATATGGATAGTATATTTCTTAACCTAATCACTAATTCCATTAAGTATGCAAAACCAGATTCACACCCTGATATTTATATTGCCACCAGAAAAACAAATGGCGTTCGGCAATTGATTTTTTCGGATAAAGGTTTGGGCTTTGATATGGAAAAATGTAAAAACAAGATATTTGGGCTATACCAAACATTCCACAATCATACAGACAGCAAAGGTATTGGTCTTTATTTGGTATATAACCATATTAATAGTTTAGGAGGCCATATTGATGTAGAAAGCAAGGTAAACGAAGGAGTTAGATTTGTGTTAACGTTCAGGGATTAGCCCTATTCCCTAAATCCTTCGGTAGGTGCATAGCCGAAAAGCTTCTTAAATGCATAACCGAAATGGGAAAGATTTTCAAAACCCGTTTCCAGATAGACTTCTGAAGGCCTCCTGTTTTTCTCTCTGATTTGATAATGTGCCAGCTCCAGTCGTTTTTGAGTAAGCCATTTTTGTGGTGTGGTTTGAAAAGTTTTTTTGAAATCTCGCTTAAATGTTGTGAGGCTACGTCCGGTCAGGTAACCGAATTTTTCCATCGGCATATTGAACATATAATTTTTCTCCATGAAGTTCCCGATATCAATCTTTCCGGGTTCTGCAAAGTTGGCTAGCATATGATCAATACCGGGCTCTATAGCCCTTAGAATATGGATAGCCTCGTCTATTTTCAGCGAAGCGATGGCTTMMKSMARWWYKMCTKNGAGCTSRMASWWTRKSANNTYAGWGAGRANARACAGSWKKYYNATAWKNGATGYWGWWMGNAAGGTRNNCGAARNASTTRGRTKYGWRWTMAMNTYCWGSKNTKAGCMMKWNNTTCMTTTTTATGATAATAGTCTTTGAGCCGTTCTAGTTTAAGGTGCATAGCTACCGATTTGTGAGGCAAAYCWTRYKKRSKSTAATNGANAWCYNGTARCNCAAYAWMYSMCKRKGSAACMKCMARNTAKCTSMNTGNYAYCKAWNAAWTMSKNTCYSNTCTGCCTGTACGATCCTGGTCTCTCCCGAGATGATCCATACCAGCAAATGGTCTTCAAACAGCACATCGGCTTTGAAGAACTGGTCTTCAAAGCACGAACGCTTAATATCATCGTGTATATATTCTATCTGGTGTGCCATTGTTTACAATCTAAAATTAGGGAATTAATTGCAGAGCAATGTTCAATCTGCTGTAAATATCACTTTGGTCAGTTCTTCACTTAATTGCCAAAGCCGCTTTGCGTTTTCTGGGTCTACCGAATAGGGTTTTACCCCACAAAGTGTTAAAGGATCGTCGTACTGGTGATTAATGTTTCCGGAATCAAGCTGTGCAATGTCTCCATTTTCACAATACACGCCGCCTTTACCTTCTAGACTGCTGCTGGTTGCGCACCACAATGTAGTTGCAGCACCTTGTGGTATTGTTTTGAGTTTTTTAGCTACCTCTGGGTAAATCTCACCATTTTCATCGTGTGTTCCTATCTGCCGGAACAGCGCCGTTGGAGCTACCCTTCCCAGATCTGTGCCATTTACGGAACCGGGATGCAGTGAGAAGGCACGTACATCAAAGTGTTTGCCTCTATGATCCAGCTCTACTGTAAACAGGTTATTGGCCGTTTTGGATTGACCATAGCCTTGCAGTGTTTCATACTGGCGATGTTCAAAGTTGGGATCTTCAAAATCAAACGGAGCCATTTGATGTCCAAAGGAAGACACATTGATTACTCTGGCGCCATTTGCTTGTTTTAATGCAGGCCATAGCTTAGCGGTAAGTTGAAAGTGCCCTAAATGGTTGGTGGACAGCTGCGACTCGTAGCCACGCAAATCGCGCTGAAGCGGTACCCACATAATGCCCGCATTGTTAATTAAAAGATGCAGCGGGTTATTGGTTTCGAGAAAATTCTTAGCAAAGGCATCAATGGATTCGGGATTCATCAGATCCAGATGTTCAACAACAATGTTTTTTACTCCATCAAGATTTTTTTTGGCTTTAGCTACATCACGGGCGGGTACAATTACTTTAGCCCCTGCTGTAGTCAATGACTTAACTGTTTCTAAACCAATACCTGCATAGCCACCTGTTACAATGGCAATTTTCCCGGTGAGGTCAATCCCTTTAATTACATCATTACTTGTTGATGTGGAGTTAAACCCTGAACCAATGGGTTGTTGTAAAGTTCTATTGTACTTGTTTGTTTCTTTTTGTTCCATCTTATTTGTTATTTAATAAGAACAAAATTAGATGGATATGGGCGGGCACGTTTTGTTTAAAAGGCCTAAATCTTTTGTTTTAAAGACCAATTGATCTGGATAGCGCAGAACACTTTCCTGATCAATTGGATTGGAATGTAAATTGTATAATTTAAGGTTGCAACAATTTATTTCCCTTGATTTTTCTTTTCAGTAATCTCTGTTCTGATCTCCTGGGCAAGCCCTTTAATCTCTTGTAAAGCTTTACGCACCCTGGTGCCGGCAGCACTGTTTCCAGCGTTATAAAATTTTTCTACGTCTGTCTCTGCCGAGGCTACAACCTCTTTTAATTTTGCGAACTTGCTCATAATGTTTTTAAGTTAATTATTAATATTTATTAGTTTTCTGGTGTTGGATAGCTACCATTACCCTTCCAACAATGTAAACATAGAAGAATAAAAATAAAGTCACAAATAAATACTACTAAATTAGTATACTTTTTTTATATTTGTTTATCAACAGCATTAATCGTTAAGATTATTCATGTTTTTACTTAAGGTTGAACCGTATGCTCAGTACGGTAAAAAGCAGGTTGTTTACTCATTGCAACCTGCTTTTTAAAGTTCCATGCTGTGAAGCACGAACGTTAATACTCGTTTTAATTTATATTTGGTTTTTAAAGGCTATCTGGAAAGATAGCCTTTACTTCAATTAACTAGTAAACAGACACTTTCTTAAACTTTTCAGAAAATTGGTTGTTGTTAAATATACATCTACATTTATCCAACAGCTATGAAGAATCCGATTAAACTAGCAATATTAATAGCTTCATGTTATGCAATTTTTATTGTGCCCAGTTCAGCATCCGCACAGCAAAACGATTCCATTACTGCTGATCAATTTTTGCAACAAGCTACCATCAGTGGTACTAATGAAGTTTCCATGGGAAATCTGGGATTAAAAAGAGCGCAAGACTCCAAAATTAAAGATTACGCTCAAATCATTTTGAACGACCATATGGTTATTAATGCTGAGATAAAGGCTCTGGCAAAAAGAAAAAATATAAAACTACCAGATTCGATGAGCGTACCAATTAATAGCATGCAAACCAGGATCGACACCGCCCTGAGTAGTCCATCCGTAAAACAGGCAGACACGTCTAAAAATAAAGCTATAGCGGCAGACTCAGTTGAGGCGAATTTTGATTCCGGTTATATGCAAATGATGATTAAAGATCATCAGAAAGCCATTGATTTGTTTACGAAAGGAAGTCAAAACAAGGATCCTGACATACAAACATTCTGCTTAAAATATTTACCTGTTTTGAAAAGGCATCTGGATGACGCGGCGAGTATTTCTAAAGAAATGCCGCTTAAGAAATAATATATAACACATCGTCAAAAAAAAKCCCGCCACTAATGGCYAMKAWYGGCGGGCTTTCTAATAAGCTTAATTTATTGTTGTTTATTACCTGGTGCAATCAGCTGTCCAGGTAGCTCCATTATTAGAAACTAACACTTTTAAGGTACTGGCATTAATTGAAATACCAGTTACTCCACTTCCAACACTGACATAGTTATTGTCGCCAGATTTTTCAAACTTCACTCCTTTTATATCAGGAATATTATTGCCAAAGAAAAAATTGTAAGTCTCTCCGACTTTACTCACTGTAACCTTCCCCTCTGAACTGGTTATTGTGTTGTCATCTTTTTGGTAAGAAATAGATCCTCTATAAGTCCCCACAAAGAAGTCTTTATCTGCTGGATCTGTGTCTTTCTTACAGGCGATCATAACCGTCGTAGCAATTAAAAGTAGACTGAAAATTCTCATTGTCTTTTTCATAATATGTTGTTTTGATGTAACAGACGTATTACAAAGGCCATGCCAACAGTGGCTTTATAGCTTAAGAAACAGGTGAAGAACAATCAGAAAATGACAAAAATTTAAATAAAAAATAAGGGTTTTATGCAAAGAAAAAGGGCTATTCCAATGAGAATAGCCCTTTTTCTTTTGCGTTTTAAATCACACTCTTAAAATGCGTAGCGCACAGTAGCCCCATAAGTTCTGGGATCACCAAGTACACCTGCATATAGGCCAGAATTACCAGCTGCAGCCTGCAATTGTTCGAAGTAATTGGTATTTCCAATATTCCTTACCCATCCAAAAATGGAGATTTTATCTGATTTGAATCCAATTCTTCCGTTCACTAATGTATAGCCATCAACATTTAACACTTTTGAGGGTGTTGGGTTTGAAGAGTATTCTGAACGATAACTTAGATCACCAGCGATAAAGAACCGACCATCTCTGGTGCCTACTTTACCAGGAGCACTAAATTCAGCACCACCGGAAGCATTCCATTTAGAGATACCTGGCAACCTTCCGCCTGAAGCATCTTTAAACGCTACCTGAGTTGCAGTGCCATTAACAAGTTCTGTATGACCTGTTTCTTCTAAGGGAAGTGGCGCATTTGTGAACTTTTTATATTTACCATCAAGGTAAGCAACAGCAGCATTTATAGATAAGAAACGCTCTAACTGATAACTACCATCTATTTCGAGACCTTTTACATTCACTTTTTCAGCATTTGCAAGATATCCCCTGTTTACACCCAGTTGTGGAGATTGCACGTTTGTTTGGTAATCTTTAATATCTGTATTAAAAGCTGTTACGTTTACAATAGCCCCTTTAAGAGGTTTTGTTTTTAAACCAAACTCATAGTGCTGAACATATTCCGGTTTTACTACAGCAAGTGACAAGTCTGCTTCGCCAGTGCTTGTAGTTGGCAAGCCTCCTACGTTCACACCAACTGGTTTATAAGCGGTAGAGTAAGTTCCATAAACGTTCAACTTAGTTGTTGGGCGGTATGACAAGGTGATGTTACCAGACAGATTATTGTTATCTGTGTTGATATTGAATTTTTGATTGGCATAAACAGCAGCTTTAAGCGCAAGCAAAGCCGGATCGGTAGTTTGAAGACCTCCATAAGTTGTTCTGTCATAATCAACATCTTTCTTGTCGTAAGTAAACCTTAAACCAGGTAAAACGTGCAAGTGTTCTACAAATTCCCAGTCGGCCTGTGCAAAAATAGCAGCGCTTAAAGATTTAATGGTTGAATTGGTTTTGATACCAAAGCCATCTAACAAACCAGGTGTTGTATATCCAGCCTGAGCACCAGTTGCGGATGTTTGTACGAATCTCCATTGATCTTTACCCACCTCTTCAGTCTGCGACAGACCTTTCAAATTCTGTGCAAGTGCAAATACACCGATCACTCCACTTACTTTCTCTGTGATATTACCAGCATATCTAACCTCTTGCGAATATTGGTCATGACGAGAGTTTCCTTGAGATTTGGTCAAGGCAGACAATTCAGAGAAATCTCTGTCATTTGTAGGATCCCAGTTCCAGAACCTCCAGGCAGTAGTGGATGTAAGTGTTCCATTTCCTATTTTATAATCTACGTTTAAAGATATACCACCAATTGATTGGTCTTGTTTCCAAGGCGTATTGGTATTGATCTTCCTTGAAAAAGGATCTATTTTAGGTTGCTCATATCCTAAATCAGAAACAATTTTTGCATACTGACGGTAAGCACTTCTTTCTGTAGCAGTTACACCAGCAATTACCAATGGGTAACCTGCCGGATGCTGAATGCTTACATCACTGCTTAACAAAATTTGTAATTTATCTGAAGGGGTATAGTATAACTGACCTTTAAAACCAAGGTTATTTTGGCCACTGTATCTGCGTTCTTCGCTGGTATTAAAAATTGTACCATCTCTTTGAGTACCTGATATGGCCAACTTTGCTGCCAGATTTTTTGCTACTGCACCTGAAACCGATGTCTTAGCTTGAATAAAATTGTAGTTCCCCACATTCAATTCAACTTTTGCAGTTGGAACAAGTGTTGGTTTCGTAGTTGTAATGTTGAAAGCACCTGCAGTTGTATTTTTACCAAACAAGGTACCCTGAGGACCCCTAAGAATTTCTATCTGCTCAATATCAAGAAAATCTGTAGAAGTAGCTGCCGGACGAGCCTGATAAACTCCATCAACATAAAACCCTACTCCAGGATCAATACCGTCGTTGGTTAAACCAAATGTTGACCCCAATCCTCTGATGTTAAGTGTAGTGTTTCTTGCATTTGAAGCATACAGCTGTACGGAAGGAACCAGCTCTTTTAAGCGGTTAACATTAAAAGCTCCTGCGTTTTCGGCTGCCTGACCACCAATAACAGTAATTGCGATAGGCACATCCTGTAAAACCTCCGAACGTCTTCTTGAAGTTACAACGATTTCGTCTAGCTGTGCATTTTCAACCAAGGTTAACTCTAAAGGAGTATCCTGAAATTTCAGGATTTGAAAATCCTGGGCTTTATAGCCGACTGAACTAATTTGAAGATAGAATGGAGGCTCTTGCTTTGTACTGATGCTGAATTCTCCATTTTCATTAGCAGATGAAGTTATTTTTGTACCTCTGATGAGCACAGTTGCATTTGGTACCGGAACGCCATTGGCACCCTTTATAACACCCGTTATTGTGCTTTGGGCAAAAGTAATGCTTGCCGTGAGTATAAGTGAAAAGAGAATAAGTAAACTTTTTTTCATGATTTTAAGATTGATTGTTTGGTTATACGCTTTGATTTTGTTTTGTTTAAAATGGTATTGCTCAGGATAAAATTGCAAAGCAAAGCCCTGTGGATGTTTTTCGACATCCCTTATATTATATTAATGGAATTTGTGGGTGTTAGTTTACGCTGAGATTACAGCGCGCTGAATCAACAACAACAACATTCTAAAAGGAAATGCATTCCTTTTTTAGATGTTTTTCTTTTCATTTTTATAAAATGTAAATCTGTTTTCATTTGATTACAGCTTGTAAACAGTTATTTAATTATGCAAATATAATACTTTTTTTAAACCAAGCAATAAAATCTATAGAAATAGTAGTTTATTATTTAAGGGTCTACATTAAAGCCTTAGTTTAATCCCTCCATTAATTACAAAACCATCAACAGGAGCGTAAATATCCCTAAAAACGGGATCAGTAATTGTACCGGTATAAATGGTATCAAACTTTGTTTGGCGGGTATTGGTGAAATTCTCAAAATTCACAAAAATGGAAAAGCGATCCCATAATTTTTCGGCCATCAAACCGGCTGTCCAATAGCTTTTACCTGTAGTCCCATCATTTAATCTTTGTTTGCTGAAGTAATAAGCTTCGGCACCAATTTTCCATTCATCTTCTATCTCGTACATGAGTACATTGTTGAGCCTGTGTTTTGAAACCAGAGGATAAACCGTATTGACACTCCCGGTATGCTGATTCACATCGGCATAGGTGTAGCCAATAAATAATTTGAAATCACTATAGGTGATCTTGGCATTGGTCTCCATCCCTTTAGTATCCAGATTTCCTTTAGGCTGCACATATGCAAGATTACCTCCCGTCACTGCTGTAAGTAAAATCGGATTGTTGATACGGGTGTAAAAGAACATTTGGTTAATGCTGAATCCAACTTTATCTTCAAACAATGTGGTCTTATAGTTAACATCATAATTGGCCCCATAAGAACGTTCTGCCTTAGTAGCAGCCACATCAATTGGCAATACATTGCGGAACTGAATTCTTTCTGCATCTTCTGTAAACACCGTTGACGCTTTGTAACCTAGTCCCCCACCTAAGCGGGTTGAGAAATGTTCATTGATTTTCCATAGCCCTGAAATTCTGGGTAAAAAGAAAAATCCATATTCGTTATGATAATCACCACGAATGCCAGATTCAACACTAAAACGTTCTGACAAGTTCCAGGTATTTTGTACAAATGCACCAATGGTGTTGTAGTTGTAACCCCTTAGTGCGGTACTGCTATTCTGGTCTTCTTTGAAGTGATCAGTCAGAAAGTTTACACCCACTACCCAGTCTGCCTTTTCCCTGCTGCGGCTATAATTCGCTTCACTGTAAGTAGAGATCTGTATGCCCGAAAACAAGTAGTTCGGCAGGCCAATGCTCCGGTCATAATAGCTCACGGAGTTACGGACAACAAATTTTTCCTGATTATTAAGTTTATGATCCAATTCAAGCTGCGAACTGTAACGTCCGGTTTTGTTCTCTTCAAAATAAGAATGCGTAACACTGCCATTTCCTTTTACATATTCCAGGTCACCTCCTATCCTTTTCTCAGTAGTAGCATTGATCCCTGCAGAAAGTGTAGTTGCGTCATTAAAATAAAAGAACAGTTTCGGATTTAAAGTAAAGCGGTCGAACTTAGGAATAGCGGTTAAACCTACATCCGAAGGATCATAAGCAGTTCCTTTGTTATAGGCTGCATAAACAGTAACACCGATTTTTTCAAACTTTTGTGCATAAAAACCACTCGCATCCAATCCCAATGCAGATGTTCCGTTCAACAGAAAATTCAACTGGCGCTCTTCGGTTGGTTTTTTCGACACCAAATTAACCAACCCGGCAATGGCGCCACCACCATATAAGGTAGATGACGAGCCTTTAATCACCTCTACTTGCTGTAAGTCAAGTGGTGCAATTTGCAGTAAGCCGAGCCCAGCTGAAAAACCCGAATACAGCGGAAAGCCATCTCTAATGATCTGGGTGTATTTTCCATCCAATCCTTGTATACGGATGCTGGAACTACCACTGGTAGCAGAAGTCTGCTGAGTTTGGATCCCGGTACTTTCTGCAAGCATCATGCGAATATCCCCGGGTTTCATATTTCCTTTCTCATCAAGTTCTTCGCCAGCAATTACCTCTACCCGCGTTGGGATGTTGTCTATTGTACGGCTGCTCCGGGTAGCAGAAATCATTACTTCGTCAAGTTCCTCCTCTTCGGCTGCCACTTCAAGTAAAACCACTATGTCAACAGGTTGGACAAGCGGAAAAGTGAGGGTATCTGTCTTTGTTTTAAAACCTATGTAACTGAACTGGATGATCTGCGGGCCTGATGGGACATTGCTTAAAACCACCTGTCCATTAGTGTCAGATACTGAACCAATAGCTGATCCTAGCAATTTCACACTTGCTCCAACTAACGGTTTATTTGTTTTTGCGTTTTTAACAATCGCTTTATATGTATTTTGAGCATAGGCTGAAACTGTAAACAGCAATACAGCCAAAAGCACAATCAATTTTTTCATGATGTAATTTGTAAATAAGATAATCAATAATACTGGTCTGAAAGACCTCGGACAAGAAACTAGCTTAATTTAGGCGGTTGCCAGATCGGAGTAGATATGAGCGGAAGTTCAACAGGAAGATAAAACATATTGTGCTGCACTGCTTTAAACGGCACCACAAAAGCAAAGGCAGAAAAACCAGTAAATGTAAACCCGATACATGTACCACAAACATAGAAGGGTGAACAGTCTTTACAGCAGTTATCATCCTTTTCCGCACATTGATGATCAACTTCTTTTTGAACAGTTTGATGTGCATGTAACTCATTTTCCTCCAACGCACAACACGGCACTAAAGTAAGTGTTAGCACTATGATCGATAAAAACAAGGCAATAAGCTTCACGCGATAAAAGTAGAAAATTTCGAGTGATATTGATCATATGGGTTACAAAAAATGGCGACTGAAATTCAGCCGCCATAATAATAAACAGAAATAAAAAGATTTTAAATATTAATAACCCGGGTTTTGGTACATTTTAACCGGATCTAATTTCACTTCATCAAAAGGAATCGGATAGTAACGATCTTTTGTAGTTACGTTAGCTAGTTTCGCTATTCCATAAGATGATTGTGGTTTAGCCTTTAAATAAGTCACCAACTCTGCAGCTGTGAAATTTCTGATTAAATCAAACCATCTCTGGTGTTCAAAAGCAAGCTCCACACGCCTTTCGTGTAAGATGGCCAACTTCATAGTTGGGAATTTTGCAGCATAAACAGGATCTGTTTTAGCAATAGCATAAAGTGGTCTGCCAGCTCTTGTTCTTACCATATCTAAATATTGTATCGCTAAGGCATCATTTCCCTGAAGGTTTGCCACTTCCGCCAGCATCAAAATTACATCAGCGTAACGCATCATTATACAGTCGTTACCACCATAACCATTAACAGATGCCGCAGCACTAGCATCACGGAATTTAGTGATAAACCAATCTTTTACGTTTGCATCGTTAGCATACTTCACTGAAAAATCCTTACGCAGATCTCCAGTTTCGTATTCGTCAATTAAATCTAGTTTAACGTTGCCCCCAATACCGGTAGAAACTTTTAAAGAGTTAATTGTTTCTCCCCTTGCCTGATTGTTGGCCGCGATACTTGAACTGTAATTAAGATCTCCTTGTTTATACGAAATCTGGAAAATTAATTCTTTACAGGTTGTTTTTTTAGCCACATCGAAAACATCTGCATAAGGGATTTCCGATAAGTTTCCAAAACCACGCATATTGTACGCAGCCATTAGATAAGTATTTGCACTGACTAAATTCTCTGTTTTATTTGCAGGAAGTGTTGCTGCCATAGTTAAATAAACCTTACCCAAGTATGCATTTATAGCCGCTTTCGAAGTACGACCAATACCGGAAACAGGTTGAAAGTTTGGTAAGTCGCTATTTAAAGCATCTTTTAAATCGGCAACAATTTGCGCATAAACATCAGCCTCAGGCACACGAAATGTGCTTGCTGCAATTTCATCAGTAGTTAAAAGGTGTTTGGTTACCAACGGAACCGGCCCCCATTTTCTAACTAACTCAAAATACATAATTGCCCTGATGAATTTAGCTTCGCCACTGTAAATATTTTTGTTTGCGGCAGTAATGAATGTAACTTTATCTATATTAGACAGGATAACATTACTTCTGGTTATCGATTGATACAGTGCCAGCCAATGTGCCTTTAAATATGAGTTACTTGGTAACAAAGAGAAATCATTAAACTGGAATGGCTCACCTGCATTACTCTGGTTATCGTTACGACCTGCATCATCAGAACGTTCATCAGTAAATAATCCGCTATTTTCTCCCATCGTATTACTGCTTCTTAATGACTGATAAGCACCATTTACTGCAAGCAATACATCGTTTTCTGTTTTAAAATAATTTTCGACCGTAATTGCATTCGGATTGTTTTGTTGCAAAAATTCTTTTTTACATGAGCTTAGAGCAATAACGAAGCTTAAAGCAGGAATTAAAATATGTTTTTTCATTTTTGTAAGTTCTAGAAGGTAAGTTTAACACCAAGATTATATGCTCTTGCCAAAGGATAGTTTCCGTAATCAACACCTGGTGTTAAATTAGAACCTCCGCTATAGTCCACCTCTGGATTATAACCTTTATAATCAGTAATGGTAAAAGCGTTATCCACACTCGCATAAACACGAACGTTACTTACCTTAAGCGTATTAGCCAATGATTTAGGGAAAGTATAACCTAAGGTAATGTTGGTACACCTGAAATAAGAGCCATCCTGGATATAGAATGATGATAAACGTGTACTGTTACTTTGTGTACCTGCACGAGATGCACGATAGTTTAAGCCACTTCCCGGATTCGCTTCATTTCTATAGCGATTTGCAACTTCTGCATATTGGTTACCTGAACCTTCGAAGTTATACAGATAATAATCCTGACCATCTAAAACCTGATTACCATATGAGCCGTTGAATGAAGCTCTTAAATCAATTGTTTTATAAGAGGTATTTAAAGCAAAACCGTAAGTGAATTTAGGATATGGCGTACCAATAACTGTTTTATCGGCATCGTTAACAATTCCGTTTCCATCAGTATCCTGAAAATACAAGTCGCCGATTTTTGCGGGATTGGTTGCAGATGCAGAAGGCGCAACCTTACCAACATTTTCTGCTGTTAAACGGCCTAAAACTTTGAATCCGTAGAACATACCTACAGGTTGTCCTTCTTGAGTAATGTGTGTTAAATATGAACGTTCTGCACCGTTTGTTAAAATGGTACTTGCACCTCCCATATTTAATACTTTATTACGATTTATGGCGATATTACCACTTAAACCGAATGTAAAGTCTTCTTTCTGAATGATTCTTCCATCAACCTGAATATCAAAACCTTTATTGCGGATTTTACTGTCGGCAAGGTTCGTTAAAATTGAGGACGTACCTGAGATTGCAGAAATTGATTGGTTAAACAATAGATTATATGAATAACTCAAATAATAGTTGGCGATAACAGATAGGCGGTTTCTGAATAAACTGATATCAGTACCAAAGTTATATTGAGAGGTAGATTCCCAACCTAGGTGGCCATCCTGAATAGAGCTAGGCCAGATTGCTGTTGAGATTGTGTTTCCAAAAACTACTCCTCCAGGCGAATTCATTTCCTGTTGAGTTCTGTAGTTAGGAATATTGTTGTTACCACTTAAGCCCCAGCTCGCTCTGATCTTAACGGTTGATTGCTCACCAAGAAAGTTATTGTAAAAATCCTCTTCCGACAAGCTCCATCCTGCTGCAACAGAAGGGAAATTACCATATTTATTTAATGGACCGAACCTTGAAGAACCATCACGACGGAACGAACCTGTCAGGAAATATTTTCCTGCATAGTTATAGTTGAAACGACCAAAATAAGAAAGTAAGGTATTGGTGGATTTGGCTGCATTATCTAAAGCAAAGAAACTTGCATCTGCACCTTTATCTGTAATCTCACCAATATTATCATTCTGGAATCCTTTTGCAGAAACACGAATCAGATCGCTCGTTGTTTTTTGAGCAGAATAACCTGCTAAAACATCAATTTTATGCTTACCAAAAGTTTTGTTGTAGTTTAAAGTAAACTCAGCCAATTGGTCAATTTGCTTTAAATTTTGTGCAATTGCTGTTGCTGCCGCCAATGATGCCGTCGAATAAGGCGGGTTATTTCCATTACTTAAACTTGTAGGCAAATAAAAATCATATTTCTCACTATAAGTCTGCATACCCAAATTGGCTTTAAAGCTTAGGCCTTCGATTATTTTATAGGAAGCATTTGCATTGTAAGTGCTTCTATCACCATTTCTTGCAACTTTAACTTGTTTAACGGTTGCTAAAGGGTTTTCGGGATTTTGGATACCATACACAGAGGATAGTGAAGCCATACCAAACTGTATAGGGTTACCGTTGTCGTCTTTTGCCGGAAGAAAAGGCAAATACAATAAAGCCGACATCATTGGGCTTAAATCATAACGACCTTCGCGAACCTCACGGTTTTTGTTTTGCGTGTAAGACATATTTGCACCAACATGCAAACGTTCACTTACGTTCCCATCTATATTTGCTCTGAAATTGATTACCTTCTGATTGGTGTTGGTTACAATACCATCATTATCCTGATAACCACCACTCATAAAATATTTGATGTCTTTATTACCGCCTGAAAAGGAAAGGTTATGACGTTGAAAAGCAGCATTTCTGTACAATTCGTCTTGCCAGTCGGTATTGTATTTTGCAGGAATTGGCTGTTGGGTTGAGAAATTATATAAGTCAGTCGGAATACTTACACTACTTCCGTTGCCAACATTTGCAATACGGGTTGCATTATTATCACCAAACATAGCATCGTTCCAGGTTTTACCTGCATTTACCCATAAATCTTTGTAAGCATTATTTCTGCCATCAATAAGGAGTTGAATAAACTGATTGGCATCTAATAAATCAATCTTTTTTGCCAGTTGAGAAATACCGCCCTGAACATCGTATTCAAAACGTCCTTTTCCATCCTGTCCTCTTTTGGTTGTAATTAAAACCACACCGCCTGACGCTCTAGAACCATAAATAGCTGCAGATGCTGCATCTTTTAAGATATCTATGCTTTCGATATCCTCAGGATTTATGGAAACGTTATTCCCGGCAGGGTAACCATCAATTACATATAAAGGATCTGAACTGGCGTTAATGGAACCAATACCCCTTACTCTTATTTTTGTGCCAGCATAAGGTGCACCACTTGTTTGGGATACCTGTACACCGGCAACTTTACCTACAAGGGACTGCCCAACAGTTGGCGAAGTTAAGTTAAGTTCGCTTGCCTTAACACTGCTAATAGCACCTGTTACATCAGATTTTCTGATCTTTTGGTAACCAATGGCCACTACCTCATCCAGTGTATTAGTACTTTCCTTTAATGAAATATTTAAAGTTCTTGCTGCAGTTACTGGCACTTCCTGTGATTCGTAACCGATGAATGAAAAAACTAAAGTTGATCCTTCCTCAAGCGAAATTGAATATTTACCATTAACATCTGTTGAAGTAGATTTTTTGGTCTTTTTATCATAAACACCTACACCCGGAAGTGGTAACTGGTTATTATCAGTTACAATACCGCTTATGGTGAAAGCTGCTTTATTTTTGAGAACAGATGTATCAATACTATATCTGTTTGAAGCCATTACCGGCGAATTGAAAATTGCGAATAGTCCTACCGGAAAAAGCAATTTTCTGCAAGTGTTTTTAATACCTGCANTAAAAAAAAATGATGTCATCTTTAGTTTAGTAATAATTTTGAATAATTCCTAGTTTTAATGTTTAAAGAGCATGTAGAATTGAATTCACATAGGCAAATAACTTTAGTTGAAAAACAAACTTATTTGAGTGCTTTAATTCAGCCAAAAGTATGTGTGTATTTTTAACACTATGTATCCCCAGTATTAAGTCTATGAGAAGGTTTTCAGGTAAAAAACCTTAAAAATTATCATTAGAAATAGATTACACTGAAATCAGCCCAACAGAATTAATACAGCCATAATGTTATATTAACGGCATTTATTTAGCTTGCAAAAATTTATTTCATGAGAATACTCGTTACCTTTTTGCTACTTTGGTTATTTATATTTCAGACGAAAGCACAGCAAAATTCTGCGGATCAATCCTATCAGCTGGTTGTTGGAAAAAGCCAATCATATAACCCTTACATTCAATACAAAAGTTATTACTTGCTTACACTTATGCAAGAACTTCCTGATTTGAGAAAAGCAATAACTGAAGATCAGGTACTTCAAAAATTACTAAAAGACAAAAGCGACAATGCGGCGGCCGCATTAAAAACCTGCGGACAGGGCGTTAGCTGTTATGCCAATGCAATGAAGTTTAGCGAAGCAGAAATTTTATTGGTTAATGAAAGACTTAATACCTTGTATAAAAAGGAGAATGCATTTGGTGAGGTTGTTAAAAACCATCTGTTGCCATCAGGCTGCTATGGTTTGTTTCAGGACTTAACCGCACAACAATTACTCGTAAAAGCATGGGGACAGGATGTCAAAGCCATTAATTATGCTATTGAGGTGTATGTTGAAGGTAAAAAGCCCAATTATCCGAAAATAGATTCCATTGCTTTCAGTTCAAAGGACAAGGAATTTCCAACTTTTATATCTTCAATAATTGCGCTCAATGCGGGGTCTGATAAAAAACTATTTTTTGAACCCTCAATGAATTTTGCATTAGGTGCACTTGAATTAAACAACCGTTCAGAAGCAGCCGATTATGAGCCAATGAACACAGGTGTTAACCAATCTGCAATCGCAAAAATAAAAAAAACGAATTTCAAAAATTATAAATACAGCGTGATCTTAGTGCCCGGCGCCGGACCAGAAGATAGAGAAACTGAGTTAAGTGCTGGTGGTATGATACGCTGTAGAATTGCAGCAATTCAGTACCATAAAGGTGCTGCGCCCTTTATAGTAGTATCAGGCGGAAGGGTTCATCCTTATAAAACCAAATATAGCGAGGCTTATGAGATGAAGAAGTTTATGGTCAATACCTTACATATTCCTGAGAATTCAATCATTATGGAGCCTCATGCCCGACATACCACAACAAATCTTCGTAATTGTGTACGTTTGATGTTTCGTTATGGGATGCCGATGGAAAAATTGGGATTGATTAGTACAATCAAATCAACGATCCCTTATATTGCGGGAATACTTTCAGAACGCTGTAAAAAAGAATTGGGTTATTTTCCATATAAAATCGGACAAACGCTGAGCGATACGGAAGTTGAATTTTCTCCGAACAGCATGTCTTTACAAATTGATTTCGACGAACCCCTAGACCCTTAGCAAATGAAACTTTTTAGTGCGACATTGATTACCGGACTGGTTATCTCTGCATTTAGTTACAAACCACTTTCGGGCACCATTACAAAATCTTTTTCACTGGATTCCCTAGGTGCCTGCCAGGGAATATCTAAACAGGACGGAAAGTATTTTCTGTACGGCGACCGTGAGGTTGGTGTAATGAGCCAATACTATTTAAAAAACGATTCACTGATTTACCAGCCTGATGAGTATCGTTTTACCATTAAAGGCGAGAATATAATTAAACACCCTACGGGTATTGCCTATAGAAAAGGTATGCCCACTTTTATTGGGAACTCGGTGCGTCAAAATGCGGAAGGAACTGTTTGGAAGGCAATGATATATTCAATTGACTGGCAAGGATTTCTAAAAAGCAAAACATTAGATGGTAATTTATTAAAAACCGTAGAGGATGATGCCTGTATACAAGGTACCAGACCAGAATATGTGAAACATAAAGGAAAATGGTTCATGGCAACCGCTGATTACGGCAATAAAGCAAATGAAGTTCGCCTTTATGATGCCGGTAAGCTTTCTAAAGCTGACAAAACAAGTGAAAAAGGATTACTATATCGGAAATTCATATGTTCTCCCTGGGTACAAAATCTTCATTTCATAGAAAATAAAGACATACTGGTTCTTATTCAAAATCAAATTGAGGGTCGTAAATGGAGGTTAACTTTTGTAGACTTAAATAAATCCATCTCGAGCGGTCATGAGGAAGTTATTAAAGTCATTGATACAGATAAAACTGATGAACTTGAGGGATTCACATTGACCGACGATCAAAACAAAGGAATTGCAGTTAGTTCTTCAAGGAAAAATAACGTTAGCCTAATTGATATTAATTGGAGCAAAAGTTAAAGACACACAAGTAATTAAGAATTCAATAATCTGATTTTTCCGATTATAAAAAAGTTGGTGAAAGGCTAAAAAGTGCCCTCACTTCTCTGATTTTACATTTTCCTGACCAACAAATAAAAAGACTACCAAATTAGTCGTATTTTTATTTATCTTTGCAGCCAATTAATTTATTATTCAACCCAATTGATGAAAGACATGCAAATATTTGTACGCTACCCACATTCCATTCCTATTTAAACTGTCAAGCTGATCCTGTAAATACAGTTTGGCCGACACATCTAATTCAATTTAAATTTTAACCATTCATAAGATAGGCCATAAATGGCTATGGAAATCTTATGTCCAAAAACTCCCATTTATTCAAATGAAAACAAAATTAACTATTCTATGTTTTTTGTTCTTCTTTCAATTCGTAAACGCACAGCAGGACTATAAAGTGACCGGCCGCGTTGTTGAAAAAGGAACCAACCTTCCCTTACCCGGAGTAAACGTGCTCATCAAAGGCTCTAAGGCAGGAACAAGTACCGATCAGTCAGGAAATTTCAGCATTACGCTAAACAAAGAACAGGAAGTACTAAGTTTCTCTTTTCTTGGCTTTACCAGTCAGGAAGTTGTTGCAAAGGCTGGAAGTACTATTAACATCGTTTTAAGTGATGTCACAAATAGCCTCGACGAGGTAGTTGTAGTGGCCTATGGTACTTCTAAAAAAAGAGATATCACCGGAGCTGTTTCACAGATCAATGCCGATCAGCTTCAAAACAGGCAGGTATCTAACATCACCAAAGCACTTCAGGGTCTTGCTCCAGGAATACAGGCAGTATCATCGAGTGGGCAGCCAGGTACTTCTGCAACCCTGCGTATCCGTGGTGTTGGATCGATCAATGCATCAGCTGCTCCACTATATGTGGTAGATGGCAACCCATTTTCGGGCGACCTCAGCTCAATCAATTCCAGCGATATTGAATCGGTAAGTATCCTTAAGGATGCTGCTTCAAGCGCATTATATGGTTCAAGAGGTGCAAACGGAGTGATCATCATTACCACTAAATCCGGAAAGCGCAACGACCAGACAGAGATCACAGCTAATTTTAGTCAGGGTGTTTCAAAGCGTGCCGTAAAAGATTATGAACAGGTAACTACTGATGAATATTTCCAAAACTACTGGCTTGCGGTTAAAAACAAACAAAAAGCCTCTAATCCAACTTATACGGATTTGCAGGCTGGTCAGGCTGCAAGCGAGCAGATCATCACTGATCTTGGCATCAACCCTTATGGTTCAAAATATCCTCTTCCGGTAGGACCAGATGGAAAGCTTGTTGCAGGAGCAACTCCATTATGGGACGATAACTGGGGTGATGCAATGGAACAAACTGCAATACGTACCCAGGCCGACCTTAGCTTTAGCGGTGGCAACGAAAAAAGTCAGTATTTCATTTCTGGAGGATACCTTAATGATAAGGGTATTGCATTAGGTTCAGGATACAAAAGATATAGCGCAAGGGTTAATTTAACCACCAAAGCTAAAAAATGGCTAACTGCCGGGCTGAATATTTCAGCAGCAAATACCCTTCAGGATTACCCTATCTCTGAAGATAGCAACACTGGAAATGTAGTGAACTATTCGCGCCTGGTACCGAGTTTTTATCCAGTTTACGAACGCAATGCTGACGGCTCTTACAAAACTGATGCTAATGGCAACAGGGTTTACGACTTTGGTGCTTATCGCCCAAGTTCAGCCATTCCAAGAAGTAACCTCGCCGCAACTGTTGATCTGGACAAGTCTGAGATTTTAAAAGATAACGTTTCGGCACGTACCTTCCTTGAGGCTACCATAATCCCCGAATTGAAATTCAAAACCACTTACAGTGCTGATTTTGCTAACATCAACAACCATAATTATACGAATCCGGTACTTGGCGATGGCGCTGAGACTAAAGGTTCGGTAAGTAAAAGCAATAGCAGAACTTATTCATGGACTTGGAACAATATCTTAACCTACGAAAAAACCTTTAATGAAGACCATCATTTAAATCTGCTTGCTGGTCAGGAGATTTATAAATACAATTACAGGATCATTTCTGGTAGCAGGGAACGTTTTGTACTCCCTGGCTTATATGAACCGGATGCTGCTTCACAATTGAACGATTTCGGCGGTTCGGCATTGGATTACACCCTACTAAGTTTTCTTGGACGTGCAGAGTATGATTATAAAAAGAAATACCTGCTTTCTGCATCATTAAGAACAGATGGATCTTCAAGATTCTCTCCGGCAACACGCTGGGGAACATTCTGGTCGTTAGGTGCTTCATGGAAACTCTCAGAAGAAAATTTCCTGAAAGACAATTCATGGTTAAGTACCTTAACACTTAGAACCAGTTATGGTGCTCAGGGAAATGATAACATTGGTACCTACTATGCTTACGAAGGTCTGTATGTTATCCAGAATAACCTTGGCGAAAATGGTTTGGTGACTTCGAGACTTCCAACACCGGATCTTAAATGGGAAACCAACTTAAACTTTAACCTGGGGCTTGATTTCGGAATCCTGAACGATAGGATCAGTGGTACGGTAGAGTTTTTCGACAGAAGATCGAGAGATTTGTTATTTAGCAGACCAAAAGCCCCATCAACTGGTTTTGGCTCTATTGACGCCAACATCGGTGCTTTAAAAAACACGGGTATAGAGGTTCAGATCAATGCAACTCCGGTTCGTACTGCAGATTTCAGATGGAACATCAGCCTGAATGCTACGCATTACAAAAACGAAATTACTGCCCTGCCACAAGCAGAGATTAAAACAACCACCAAGATCATGCGCGAAGGTGGTTCTGTATACGATTTTTACCTGAAGGAATGGGCCGGCGTTGATCCGGAGACCGGAAATCCGTTGTGGTATAAGCAAGATGCTAATGGAAATAAAGTGACAACCAATATTTATGCAGATGCAATACAATATGTTCAGGATAGTGCTCTTCCTGATCTTACAGGTGGTGTAAGCAATACATTCAGTTATAAGGAATTTGAATTATCGGCATTGTTTGCATATAGCATCGGTGGTAAGATCCTTGACAATGATTATATATCGCTAATGCACAATGGCAGCAGCACCGGACGTACCTGGTCAAAAGAAATATTAAACCACTGGACTCCTGAAAACAAATATACTGATGTACCGAGATTAACTACCGATAATCTTGGATGGACTCAGGCTTCAACCCGTTTTCTTTACAGCGCAACTTATGCCCGTTTAAAGAATTTAACTCTAGGGTACAGTCTACCTAAAACTTTAGCTAGTAAATGGGGTNKYWAASAWCSKTAAACTAACCTTAACCGGCGAGAATCTGCTTACTTTTTACGGACATGATGGTATGGACCCTGAACAAACTGTTGATGGCACTACTTATTACCGTTACCCGGCTATGCGTACTTTTTCTGCCGGACTTAGCCTTACTTTCTAATGCATCTACTAAAAATTACAAAAATGAAAATTAAACAGATCACCTATATAATTGGGATATCCGCTTTGCCCTTTCTTGGATGCAAAAAGGAACTTACCACTACACCAACTACTTCCGTTCCCGAATCATTGATTTATGGGACAGCAGATAACATTGAAACCGTGCTGAATGGAACCTGGTCGTACATGAACGACACTTATTTTACCTATGCAAATCCTGGTTACTCCTCTATCTTAAGAACCAGCGATGTAATGGGTGACGATATTGCCATTATCACCAACAAATACGGATACCGTGATGCGTATGAATATACATTGGCTAATAACCAAACCAGACTGGGTGCTTTTYRSACSANNCKYTMTYSYGWKMTWAATAACACCAATAACATCATCAGTAAAATTGACGCTTCCACTGGAACGGCAGAGAAAAAAGCGCAGATTAAAGGCCAGGCTTATGCATTAAGGGCTAATAGTTATTTGAACCTGGTTACATATTACCAGTTCAATTACCAGGTAAATCCTCAGGCCAAAGCTGTTCCTGTTTATACAGAACCAACAGGCCCTACAACTGAAGGAAAATCAAGGTCAACTGTTGAGCAGGTTTATCAGCTGATCATCTCAGACCTTACTGAGGCAGAAAAACTACTTCCAGCTTACCAGCGCCCAGGTACTACCAAATACAAGATCAACATTGATGTAGTAAATGGCTTGCTGGCAAGAACTTACCTGAACATGGGTAAGTGGGATTTGGCGGCACAGTATGCACTTGAAGCAAAAAAGAGCTATCCTTATATGTCAGAAGCTGATTACAGCAATGGCTTTAACGACCTTAAGAACAGCGAATGGATCTGGGGACATGGCCAGCAGCCTGATCAAAGTACAGCGAGTTATAGCTTTCATTTTCTGGATACCAGCAGTCCTTCGGCTTATTACTATAGTTTTATGGCAGATCCTAACTTTCAAAAGTTATTTGATAGTCATGACATCAGAACAAAACTATTCCTATGGGATGGTTTGCCAAGCAGAGAAGGTTACTTGCGCTATCAGAAGTTTAAGTTCAGGGCTGATCAGACAGGTGATATCGTATTCATGCGTGCATCAGAAATGACTTTGATTGCAGCAGAGGGCTATGCCAGAAATTCTGACTTACCAAAAGCAGTTGAGCAGCTGAACTCGCTTCGTGCTGCCAGAAAAGCAGATCTGTTTGTACTGGGATCTCAAACCAAAGATCAGGTGATTGCTGAAATTCTTATAGAAAGAAGAAAGGAATTATGGGGTGAAGGTTTTGCGATCTCTGACATTTTAAGAACCCAGACCGCTGTAGTGAGAAACCCAGCACTTGGTACAGATGGTAAACCACTGCAAGTTACAGTGATTACTCCTGACGGAAGCAGCAAGGTGGTTTCTGCAAAGCAGCACACGACTTTAAAATTCCCTGATGGTTCAGCCTTTAAGCCAAACAGTAGTTACTACCTGTTCTCTGTACCGCAAACTGAACTAAACAACAACCCCAACATCAACAAATAATAGTTTTTGACTAATAAACAAAAACAGTATCTATAATAAAACCGGGTCTGAAAATGACCCGGTTTTATACTTTAAATGATTTCATTAGTTGGTAGCTCCCCCGTTTACCAACAAATGCTGGCCATTAACAAATGACGAAAGGTCGCTGGCGAAGAATTCGGCTGCATTAGCCACATCTTCCACCTCGGCAAGTCTTCCCATTGGGCAGCTGTCCAGTAATTGCTTCCTTAATTCAGGATAGCTATCTGGCTCGGCAAAAATGCCCGAATGATCTACCGCAAAGGGAATGATTGTATTTACAGTTACGCCTCTATGGCCAATCTCTTTAGACAAAATATCAACCATATACCTTGGTGTAATTTTACTCCCGCCATATACAGCCATACCCTGAACCGGAAAGGCAGTAGTACTGGAAGCGATGTAAATGATACGTCCTTTGTCTTCTACATTTCTTGCTGCCTGTTGCATTGTAAAATATGCTCCTTTAGTGTTGATGGCAAATAACCTGTCAAACTGCTCCTCAGTAAAATCTACCACCGGTGTTTCTACCAGTTCGATTCCGGCGTTGGCTACTACGATATCAATTTTCCCAAATTCCTTTTTTGCAGTATCAAACAGGCGCTCCAGATCAGCAACTTTGCTTACATCTGCCTGCACCGCAATTACCCTTACCCCCATTGCCTTAATATTACTAAGTACTTCATCAGCCGATGCTTTATCTCTTGAATAATTGATTACCACGTCTGCGCCTAAGGCTGCGTAACGTTCAGCAATAGCTTTACCTAAACCTCTTGCTGATCCTGTGATTAATGCCACTTTATTTTTTAAACTGTTCATGATATTTTTGATTAAATTAAGCCATACCTCCATTAACACCGATGTTTTGTGCGGTGATCCATTTTGCTTCATCTCCTGCCAGGAATGCCACCACCTGAGCAATGTCCTCAGGCTCACCAATTCGGTTAAAAGCAGAAAGAGATGCCAAACGATCTATAACTTCCTGAGGTTTACCTTTAGTAAATAATTCAGTATTGGTTGGTCCAGGCGAAATCGAGTTCACATTGATACCTCTGCAACCGACTTCTTTAGAAAATACGCGGGTTAATTGTTCTACGGCTGCTTTTGTAGCCACATAAGTACTATAAGTAGGCAACATGATACGGTTCACAGAAGTAGAAAAATTGATGATGCTTCCGTTGTCAGATAATCGGGTAGCTGCTTCACGCATTGTATTGAAAGTTCCTTTAACGTTGATGTCAAATTGAAGCGCAAAATCTTCGTCAGTAGTATCTTTAAGTAATTTATTGATCATGATACCTGCGTTATTCACCAAAACATCAATCCGACCATAATGATTAATGGCAATATCAAACATAGTTTTAACAGCAGCCGTATTACTTACGTCTGCCTGAATGGCAATAGCATCGCCACCTTGTTTTATAATGTCACTTACGGTTTGTTCTGCAGCAGCTTTACCACCTGCATAGTTTACAATTACTTTTGCACCCGCTGATGCTAATTTATGAGCGATACTTGCTCCTATGCCTCTTGAGGCACCAGTAACCAGAATTACTTTTTCTTTTAGAGTTTTCATATTTTCTTTATCTTATTTTGATAACTCAAAGGTCAGATAAAGAACACATGTGAAAAGGACAGATATTAAAGGATTAAGGATAAAAATCTAAGATTGGCTTTGCAGCTTTCTGTAAGCTACCGGAGTAAGCTCTGTATATTTCTTAAAGTAATTGCTAAAATGGGTAGCCTCTGAAAACCCTAGTGTAAAAGAAATTTCCTTAATTGAAGCTTCTGAGTTATGCAATAGGGACTTTGCCTTCGCAACTGTTTTCTCTGCAATCCACATGCTAACAGGCTTACCTGTTTTTGTTCTGATTACACTACTTAGGTAATTCGGATGTAAATGCTGTAAATCTGCATAGTCCTGAACCCTGTATAAGATATTTTCCTGACCAAAAACGACAGCCCGGTAGTGATCTTCAAGATTCTTTTTAAACACTTTAACAATGAAGGAGCTCCTATTTCCCTCATATATAGGATTATAATTTTGCCAGAAGTATTCTTTTATTTTTAATAGCAGAACCACAAATAAGCTCCCAATGATTCTATTCTTATAGATTGAATTGCCCAGATGCTCTTTGTGAATCTGGTGATAAAGCTTTTCTATTTCATCAAACTGTTCAGGTGGCATCAACCTTGGCTGAACTGTTTCTGTAAGCAAAAAAGAAAAGTCCTGATAAACATCATGATGAACATGTTCTTTCAGGTAAGATTCATTAAATGTGATCAGATAGGCCTCTGTAATTTCAGACCATTCAAAACTCCTGTAATTTCCAGGATTAGTGAAATAGATTGTGCCCGGGGTAATATCAAATGTCATCTCATCTATGATATACTTTCCAAATGCATTTTTAACGAAAACAAAGCTGAAATAATCTGGCCGGTAAGCAATGGATTTAAAAGGAAGATTCTTAAATGTTTCTCTTAAGGAATGTACAGTAAACCCCGACTCTGCACTTACCAGGTCTACAGGCAAGCCCATCATCTCGTACAGATCAGCCAGGTTTTTTGATACTGATTCCTTCTGGTTCATGAGAAGTCCTTTTTTAATGTTTTTTGTATTTATCAATATCTTGCTTAGTTGCAGGATAGATTTCCGCTACCTCACTTCTATTGTCCTGAAATACTTTCACTTTTACCGGAACATCAGATTTATTAGCCTGGCGGATCATTTTCAGTTTTTGTTCACTTCCCTTAAGTCCAAGATCGATAATAAAAAAAGTGGCATAAGGATAAAGGGCCAGTTTTGCTGTATCATTTTTGATTTCCCTGATTTCTGGAAAAACAGTTCCAAGTTCGCTCGTTGGGGCATCTTTGATCTTTTTGTTATGATCTGGATTATTCTGTTTCGTACAAGCAGATGGAATAAGCATAGTTGCCATACAAAAAGAATAAACAATGGAGGAGATTTTGAAGATTGAAAGCATATAATCAATTAGTGGTCAATCAAATTTAGCTATTCTATAGTTCAATAGAATAGCTAAATTTGATTTAATTGATTATTACCTGGTAATAACCTGATCCAGAATTGGCTTATTAAGAGTAGGAAGAAACTGCTGATCAGTTTTAAGCAAATCAAGTACAACCACCTGGTTTTTACCTTTTTTCAGCCATTCAGCAGGCAGATAAATTGTTTGCTGGGGGCCAATACTCCAGTACTTTCCAAGATTATGACCATTTACCCAAACCACGCCCTTACCCCATTTCCGCATATCCAGATAGGTATCCTGTACGTTTTTCAATTCAAATTCTGCATACTTTAACATTGGTACATCCTGCTTAATTGCATTGCCAACCTCTTTTTTAAGTGGTTGCTTATCAAAAGGTAATGAAAACATATCCCAGGATTCTAAGATCGCACCAGCTAAGGTGACTTTGCCGGTAATCCCTTTTTTGTTTTGAAGTAAAAATGGTCCGAAATTAATCCTTCCCATATTTTCTACTAATATATCAAGGGTGACCTTACCCGATGGCAGATCTATCATAAGGCTATCCTGATTTAGTCTCCTATCCAAGATACCCTGTCGTTTACCGTTAACATAGACCAAACCGAAATCCTTCAATCCATCTATTTTTAGCATACCCTGCTTTCCTCCATTAATAATTGTGCGGTAAAGCACATATCCGTAAGCCTGGTTCAGGTCTTCGAAAGTCAGTGGCTGAATGCTATGCTTTGATTTTTCAAGGTAATCGTAAATACTAACTTCGGACGAAAAAGGAATAGCATCAAGAGCCACTGCTGGCTTTGGAGCAGGAACAGCCGGCAACTTGGCGCCAGCAGATAAATGCTTTTCGATAACCGCCCTGAATTTCATAAACTTTTCAGTTGGGTTACCTGCTTCATCAAGTGGCGCATCGTAATCATAACTGCTGATCTGAGGTTCGTAGGGTATAGTATCACGGTAATTAGCCCCGTTCATGAAAGCACGGGTACTACCACCGTGGAACATGTACATATTGATGGAAATACCTGCCGCAAGCACAGAATCAAGTTTTCCGGTATACTGTTCAGCCGGAACTTTATGATGTGGTGTACCCCACCAATCAAACCACGCCGGATACCATTCGGCTATAAAAAAAGGGCCTTTGCCACCATTTAATTCCCGGATTTCTTTTTTTACGATTTCCGGATTGTCTTGCCCATTAATTGCAGGAAGTGTTCCGGGAAGGAATCCTTTTTTGATATCTTTTTGAGGATCACATGTGTATAGTAATCCATCGAACCCGGCATCAATAAACATCTCGCGATTAATACGTAAATATTCCTTATCACAGCCATAAGAACCATATTCATTTTCAATCTGCACCATGAGCACATTCCCTCCATGATTGACCTGCAACGGAGCAAGTTGTTTACCCACTTCGTGAATGTATTTCCGGTACTCTTCCAGGTATTGTTTTTCCCGGCTTCTTACTTTCAGACCTTGTTCATTTTGAAGCCAATATGGATAACCTCCAAACTCCCATTCTGCACAGACATAAGGACTAGGTCGTAATATTACCCATAGCCCTTCTTGTTGTGCTATCTTTACAAATTCAGCAATATCATTGTTACCAGAGAAATCAAACACATCCTTTTCGGGTTCATGGGCATTCCAGAATACATATGTTCCAATAGTATTGAGTCCCATAGCCTTTGCCATTTTCATCCGGTCTCTCCATGCTTCTCTTGGTACGCGTGGATAATGTATTTCACCGGATACAATCTGGAAAGGTTTTCCGTCGAGCAGAAAATCATTATCCCCAAGTTCAAAAGTATGTTCTGCATTATTTTTACTGCATCCGCACAGTAGCAACAATACTGCTGACAAGCAAATTAAATTGAATATTTTCATTTAGGATGTTTTATAAATTGGAAAATTTACAAAATGCCGGAAAAACGTTTTGTTTCCCGGCATTCTATAAATTCTATTAGTAGTTCGGATTTTGCTGTAATTGGTTTCCTGAGGCAAGAATTTCAGTTCTTGGAATTGGTAACCAATAATGTTTGGTCTCGAACTTACGTCCATCAAGTGCTATCTTAGAGGTAAAAGTGAAAGTTCCATCATTGTTTTTGGTGATGACCACGCCCCTTGAGGGAAGATTTTCAGTTACATCTGCTATTTTCCATCTTCTAACATCATAGAAACGATGTTCTTCAAACGCAAGCTCTATCTGGCGTTCGTGTCTGATGGCAGTACGCATATCAGTCTGTGCCATTCCAGCTGCAAGATCCGGCATATTTACGCTGGCCCTTGACCTGATCATATTGATGGCCTGGCGGGCTGAAAAACTTGATCCGGCAGGTACCGCATCAGGACCATAGGCTTCATTTGCTGCTTCTGCAAAATTGAGCAGAACTTCAGCATACCTGATATAAATCCAGGGCTGGAAGCCGGCATTACCCCATGGATTTTGCAAAGGATAAGCATCATTCATGAATTTTTTAAGATAATAACCGGTTTTTGTAGTATTCCAGTTGTCATTTCCGTCTCTGCTATCTTTTCCACCAGGAATAAACGTTTCTATATTGCGTTCGCGATAAGCTGCACCATTATACAAAATGGTTGCTTTAAAACGCGGATCACGATTTTCATAAGGTTTAGCCGGATTATACAGTGGGTTACTGGTGTTTGCCGGAAGGCCATTGGTTAGGTCATAAACATCTACCAGGTTCTGTGTAGGCGTATTTCCGGCCCAGCCACCATAACCATTTGGTCCGTTTGCAATTTCCAGGTGAGTGTGATTCGCGTTCTTGGTATACACACGTTCAAATATGGCTTCATTACTTTCGTTTATCAGGAACATATTACCATAACCTCCCTGATAAATTCCATACTTGTTCAGGCTAATCACCTGCTGTGCCGCAGTTACGGCAGCTTGCCAGGTACCCGCTGCTTCATATAAAGGACTGGCAGCGTATAGTAATAACCTGGATTTTAGTGCCAATGCCGCACCTTTGGTAGCCCTACCCAATAGCCAATTATTGTCATTGTTCAATGGTAATTTAGCGGCAGCATCATCCAGCTGTGCTGCTACATAATCAATACCCTCTTTAATGGTTGAGCGTTTAAATAGCGCAGGATCCTGAAGGTTATCTGTTAAACCAAGTACCTGATCTCCCATAAGCACTACTTTTCCGTAGTTACGGATCAGATCCTGATAACGGAAGGCCCTTATGAACTTTAACTCGCCTTCTAGCCTTGTTTTACGGGCTGCACTCATTTGTATGGTAGTTAGAACCTTAAGGGCATAATTACACTCGCGAATGCCGCGGTAGCTTCTGCCCCACAATACACCAAGTGCTCCAAGGTTTTCCGGGGCCAATTGTCCTCGTTGTACCAGCCACGTATTATCATCATTATTGTAGATGGACTCATCAGTCAATGAGCTCCACATGCTATATTCGAAACCACGTCCAAATCCTGGATTGGTTCCATCTGCTTCTTTATCCTGCAGCCTTGTTCCAATGTAACTATTGGTTACAAAAGCCTCAAATACGGCAGTATCTGTTTCCAACGTATTCGTTGGGATCCGGTCTGTTGCTGTAACATCCAGAAAATCCTTTTTACATGAACTCAGTGCCAGTACACCGCTTAATAAAATAAAAACTGGTATGCTATATTTGTACTTCATTTTTACAAGATTTAAAATTTAACGTTTGCACCTAAATTGATGATCCTTTGTTGCGGATAAAACTGTCCGCTTTCACTGCTACCTTCAGGATCATAATCTTTTACTTTAGTGATCGTGAATAAGTTAAAAGCACTTGCAAATATCCTTACTCCGGAAACCTTGATCTTTGATAGAAAATCTCCTTTCAGATTGTAGGCAAGCTCTACGTTCTTAAGACGCAGGAATGAAGAATTATTCAGCCAGAAATTGTTTTTATAAGCACCTCCACTAATGGCGTTACCTGCACGTTCGGTCACTTTTGGAAAAGATCCGTTCGGATTAGAAGGACTGAACCTATTATCAGCCCAACTGCTATAAAAATTCCCTATACTACCTGATTCTGGTAATACATATTGGCTTACCCTTGCTTGTCCTGCGAACAATACTGACACATCGAAGTTTTTATAAGAGGCATTGAAGTTGAAGCCATAGGTAATCTGAGGAATGTTACCATACTTTGCCATGCTCATATCATCTGCATTAAGCACACCGTCACGATTATAATCTTCATAGATCAGGTCGCCGATTTTTGCTCCTGAAACATGAGGATTATTATCCAGATCAGCCTGCGTACGGAAGATACCTATGGCATTGTACAACAAGTAGCTGTTCAATGGCCTGCCAGTCTTTTTTTGGTAATCTAGCGTACCAGAGGCTTCATCGATGAAGATAACTTCACTTTTAGCATAGGTCATGTTACCAGACACACCCCAGTTGAACTCATTCCCGCGGTGCGTATAACCCAGTGTACCCTCAAAACCTTCACTGTTGACCTTACCAATATTTTCTGAAGGAACCAGTGGATTGTAATTTGAACTACCATCATTATAAGGATTCACAATACCAGAAGATCCAGGAAGAGAGGCATTACGTGTTGCAAGGATATCGGACCTTTTTTGTTTGAAATAGATCGCCTCGAACGTGAAGTTTTTCAGGAATGTAGCGTTAATCCCTATGTCCAGTTTTTTTGATACTTCCCAGGTAATATTCGGGTTAGCAAGTTTTGATAAGCCTACTCCTGGTTGAATGGTTGCTGCACCGCCTGGTGCTTGCGCCACAAAACCATTACCTACCAAAATGTAATTATCATAGTATTGAAATGCATTAACATTGTCATTACCCAACGAACCGTAAGAAGCTCTTAACTTCAGTTCGTCGAAGAACTTCACATTATCACCGAACCATTTTTCTTTATTGATGCGCCATCCCGCAGAAACCGAAGGGAAAGTACCCCATTGTTTGCCAGGGGCAAAGATGGATGAACCATCGCGACGCAGCTGACCTTCAAATAGATATTTATCGTCGTATGCATACGCCAGTCTGCTAATTATACTCTTACGGGTATAGTTTGAACTGTAACCAGAATTAAGAAAATCTGTTGCTGCTGTTCCTCCCTGAGAAAGCTCAGGCAATTGGTTTGACAGGTAATTGAAACGGTCGGCATCAAAGAACTCAAGGTTATTTTTGCTTTGCTCATACCCCACAAAGGCGTTTATATTATGTACGCCAAACTTGCGCTCAAAATTCAATTTAATGTTTGAAGTAAGTAATGATTCTCGTTTTTGAGATTCTTTAAGAGTGGCTTTATTATTATTTCCTCCATAAACGCCGGAAGTGTACGTATCGGTTGATGCTTGATACTCATACAATAGATAAGGCTTATTAAAGGTTTTGACAAATACATTAGACTTGTCTACAGAGAAAAATCCATCTGCCGACAGACCTTCGATACCCGGTATTTGATAACTGCCTTTCAAAATGGCGTTAAGCACCTGAGTAGGGTTATTGCTAGTACCCCCCAAATCCGTTACAAGTACTGCAGGGTTTGAGCCTTCTATCCCTCTTGTTGGCAATCCATTTGGATAAAATGCAGCTACAATAGGTTTAGAGCGGTAAAGTGATCTAAAAAGATCATTGGCGCCAGTTATTGGAAATTTACGGTTCTCTTCACGGCCGGCAAGTGATAATCCCACTTTCAGACGCTTGCTCACATTTGCATCAATATTTGAACGGAAATTGTATTGTTTATAGCTGGTGACCCCATTTTTATAGATTCCGTCCTGATCGATCATACCAAGCGACATGTAATACTTCACATCATCAGTCCCTCCGTTTACAGACAAGCTGTGCTGATTCTGTAGTGCTGATTTCTTGAGCACTGTCTCAGCCCAGTCTGTATTCGGGAACAAGATCGGATCAGAACCATCCTTGAATTTCTGAATTTGTTCTTCGGAATAAGATTGGTTCAAACCTCCGGATTCACTTGCGTAATAGTTTATCTCGTTCATGATCTGTGCATACGTTGCTGCATCCGCAAGTTTTGGCAAACGGGTAGGTGAACTAAAACCCTGGTTAAAGCTATAGCTTATGGTAGGTTTACCTGTGTTACCTTTTTTAGTAGTTACAAGGATTACTCCATTGGCCGCGCGGTTACCATAAATGGCTGCCGAAGCATCCTTCAGTACCGATACGCTTTCAATATCGTTCGGATCGAGGCGTTCCAAACCTCCGATTTGTCCGGGTACGCCATCTACCACTACAAGCACAGCATTGCTACCGGTTGTAGCTTGCCCGCGGATCGTGATGCTCGAACCATCGTATCCCGGTTCTCCTCCTCTATTATTGATTACCACACCCGAAAATCTTCCTGCCAATGCATTGGATAGGTTGGGTTGCGGACTTTTAACAAGCTCAGTTCCTTTTACCTGCGAGATAGATCCGGTTACCGTTTCTTTCTTTTGGGTACCGTATCCAACAACAATCAGTTCATTTAATGAAGTCTGATCGGGAGTCAGCTGGATATTTAATAAAGTCTTTCCACCAACAGGCAATTCTATTTTGGTATAGCCAATATAAGTGAAGACGAGGATGGCATTATCAGGAGCATTTATACTGTATTTACCTTGTGCATCAGTAATCGATCCGGTTGTTGTACCTTTCACAATTACACTTACACCTGGTAAAGGTTTACCTGTTTCATCGCTAACTGTACCTGTGATCACAGCTTGCCGAGCATTAAATGTTGAGGGTTTTATTATCAGCTCTGATGCTTGCGTCGACTGCACCGAAAGCAGTACCGCGTTTATTACCGTTGCAACAAACACCTTCTTTGTCATCGGCCAAAGCGGAGAATATACTTTTCGTATAGTTTTTCTCATATCGATTTATATTTGGTTTTGAAATTATCCTGTCAACTGCTCCCGTTCAAGCGGAGGATTTATATTGTGCGCACAACATAAATCACCGATCTTCGATTGAGTCGACAGGGCTAAATTCGATGGATTTACAGAGAATTAAAGGGGGTAAACAACCAATATTAGAGGGGTAAAATTTAGATTCCACCTCAAAAACGGCTATTTTTTTACCACATCCTTGTTTAGGGTAATATTTTTTGAAAAGTTCTTACGGTATTTCTTGATGTAGTCTGACGGATTCATCTCGAACAATTTATTAAACTGCTCTCTGAAATATTTAATGTCATTCATGCCCACTATAAACATGGTCTCTGAAATGGTGTTTTCTGTATTGATAAATATTTCAGCAGCTTTCCGTAAACGGATAAAGCGAATAAAACTGTTAGACGAGCGTCCGGAAATAGATTTGATTTTGTTAAACAGGTTAGAGCGTGACATACCAATCTCATCGGCCAGGATCTGAATGTTAAAATTTGGATCAGTAATGTGCTTTTCTACAATCCTGATGCAGTCCTGAAGGAAATCTCTGTATTCTGCCGAGATTCTAAAATTATTGGGGTTCAAAGTAACCTCATTATAGAAATATTGCTGAAGGCTGCTCTTGCTTTTCAAAATACCCGCAACTCTTGCTACTAACAAATCCTTATCAAAAGGTTTACTTATGTAATCATCAGCACCGATCTCTATCCCTTTCAATTTAATTTCAGGCGATGAACTGGCAGTTAACAACACTATTGGAATATGGGATAAAGAGGCATCCTCCTTGACCAGGCTACAAATCTCTATTCCGCTAATGCCTTGCATCATGACGTCACTGATGATGAAATCTGGCAGAAATTCTCTGATCATTTTCATCCCCTCCTCTCCACTTGCAGCAACATACAAGTTGTACTGGGCCTTAAAAACCTCAACCAGATAATCCCGGATCGATTTATTGTCATCTATAATAATGAGTGATTTTTTTTCCGAAGCAAAATCCCCGTCATATTGCTCAACAGTAGTACTTTCTTTCTGGTTAAGCGGACTTACCTCGTCCTCTGCCAATTCCATTAACAGTAAAGAACTCGTTTCGGAAACAGGGAGAATCTGGTCTATGTTAAGGTGCTCTCTACCTTTCAACAAGGTGATAAAAAAGGTAGTCCCCTGATTCTGGATACTTTTATAACTGATTGTACCGCCATGACTCTCAATGAAATTTTTAACCAAATATAATCCGATGCCAAAGCCGGTTCTTAAAGAATTATTGTGATCGGGTTCCTGATAAAACCTGCTGTAAATTTTCTGTCCCGCATTTTCAGGGATGCCAGATCCGCTATCCTTAACCTCAATCTTTACCGTATCAGATGTTTCAGATACCTCAAGGGAAACGCGTCCTTCATCTGGTGTAAACTTTATTGCATTTGAAAGCAGATTAAATATAGCAATCTCTAATTTTTCGCGGTCTGCATAAATCTGTATATGATCTTGTGAGGAGATAAATTCATAGCTTATCTTTCTTGAGCGGGCCTGATGAGAAAAACACAGGTATACTTCTTTACACAAATTGACGATATCCAGATCTGCAGCTTTCAACTTGTCTGCCTGGGTATCAGCCTTCCTAAAAAGCAGTAGTTGATCAACCAGGCTCAGTAGCCTTTTTGCATTCCGATAAACGATATTAAGGTTACTGGTATCTACATTTTTATCATCATGATAAAGCAATTCCTTAATTGGATTGATGATTAAGGTAAGAGGGGTTCTGAATTCATGAGAAATATTGGTAAAAAAAGAAAGTTTTTTCTCGTTCAGTTCCTTWKCTWWKWYACTTTCGATATTGGCTACCTTTATTTTGTACTTCAGGTCTTCCTGTTTATTTCTGTACAGGATATATGCGTAAATGGCCAAACAAACTGCTGCCGCATATAACAGATACGCCCACCAGGTCCAGTACCAAGGTGGACTGATATGGATAACCAGGATCCTTCCCTTATTGTTCCATACGCCATCATTATTAGATGCCCTTATCCAAAGTTTATACGTTCCCGGATTTAAGTTTGTATAAGTTGCCTTACGCTGTGAACCAACATAATTCCATTTCTTATCAAAGCCTATTAATATGTACGCGTATTTATTTTTTTCTGGATACCTATAATTTAGACCTACAAATTCAAAGGAGAAAACACTTTGCTCATAGTCAAGAGTCAGCTCCTTTACGATATTCAAATTTTCTTTTAAAGGCCCATTGGAAGTTGGGAGAACAGATTTATTGAACAATTGAAAATCAGTAAAGTACACTGGTGGAATGGTTTTATTCGAATGGATAGCTAAGGGATCAAATTTGATGATCCCCCTACTTCCGGCAAGATATATATATTCTCCATCGTTGAGCATAACAGAATTCACGTAAACCCCATCAGCTTCATCGAAATTCCTGACGGATATATGCTTAGGATCAAACGTTGATATTCCACTTTCCGTAGTTACCCACATATTTCCTTTAGCATCCTCAGTAATGCCTCTGAATACATTATTGGAAAAACCATCCTTTTTCGAATATGTAACAAAACGCTGCTCTTTAGCTACATATTTATTCAATCCATCGGGTGTAGAGATCCAGATGTTATCCTTTGAATCCTGATAAAGGTTTCTGATAATGTTACTGCTGATTCCAGTACCTGAGCGTTCTGATGACCTGATCACCTGAAAGCGTTCTGAGTTTCTGTCAAAACGGTTTAGTCCGCCTCCATATGTTCCAATCCAAATATCACCTCTTTTATCCTTTAATAAGGAATAAAGGTGGTTATTGCTTAAAGAATACTTGTCGTCCTTTTTATTGTAATAATGCTTGAAAGTATTGTTATTGCTATTGTAAACTTTAAGTCCCGCATCGGTTGCCAGGTAATAGATGCCCGGATCAACCTCAAGGATATCCCGAAAAACATCTTCGTTAAAAAGACTGCCCAAAGCGGAGTGATGATTGTGGTGAACAAATAGGTTGCGTTCCTGATCGTAACTATCAAACCCATTTTCGGTCAAAATCCATAAAACTCCCTTGCTGTCAAAATAAAGCTTACTAATGTCATTGCTCTTTAAGCTATTTGTTTGGGCATTTTTTTTAAAGCCAGACATCTTTCCAGATTTATAGTCCAGCGTAAACAGCCCCTTGCTGGTACCAATCCAGAGCATAGTACCTTTACTTGCCAGGCTATTCACTTCACAATTCTCCAGCTTAAGATCAGTCAAATCAAACTTATATTGCTGACGATCAATCTTCAAAATACCATTCTTTCCATTAATCCAAATGATGCCATTACGATCCATATAGGAATCGCCGAAAGCATAATTTACCACATTTTTAATAGGTTCCCATTTGTAATTCTGAGTATTCAACCAATAGAAACCATTATTCCCTCCAACAATGAGCATGTTTTTTTGGACGGGCAAGATGCTGTAGACACCGGTACTGGTCTTGTCTGGCAACTGAACTGACTTGAAATTGCTTTTTTCCGGATCGAACTTAAATAGACCACTCCAATAAGTGCCAATCCAAATTGTTCCGTTCTCATCATATGCAAGTGACCAGATATCGTTTGGGTTCTTAAGTCCAGGTAACTGTGTCTGCTGAAAATTTGTGAAACGCTTTATACGCTTATCAAACTTATTAAGTCCACCGCTCCAGTTTCCAAGCCATAGGCTTCCCTGTTTGTCTTCAACAATAGCGTTAACCGATTTCCCAACCATAGCACCTGGTGTACCCTGATTGGGCTGATAGGTGGTAAAGGACTTGGTTTGTTCATGAAATCTATTAAACCCATCATCTGTTCCAATCCATATAGTTCCCTCACGATCACAAAGTATAGACCATAKYKWMWCAWTNCYRWTKKMWGWASCTANCCWTWKSWTCATSATGMRWNNAYYYTRWWWYTTTWYWGTWWKWRKATSSAKKRAAKTTMAGYYWNTSCMNTGTCCCCACCCATAACCGACCTTGATGATCCTCCACTATTGTACTAACATAATTATTGCTGATAGTAGTATGATCTCCTTCTGCATGGTAAAATACTTTAAATGTATAGCCATCAAAGCGACACAATCCATTTTCAGTACCTATCCAAATAAAACCTCTTCGGTCCTTAAGAGTAGCTGTCGTATTTTTAGAAGGCAGCCCATCTGCAATAGTGTATGTTTTAAATGCATAGCTTCCATACAAAGATTGTTCATTGCTTCCTTCTGAACTTAGCTGTGCGTGAACAGGCAGAAACTGAACTTCCATCCATATTAAAACAATAAAAAAATAAAATAAACGCATGATGAACCTATGGATAGTAGGGTATAGTTGAGACGGAAATTATCCCCGAAGATAACATTTAGCCATCAATTTTAACAACCATCATGAATTTTTCGCTCATATGACCCATATGAGCGAAAAATTTTATTTAGTATTTTCCTGCGTTAAGTTTACTTTCAGGCAAAACGTATTTCCTGTTAACTTTATCCAATACGACATAAAGAGAATCATTATTCTCATTTAACCCTTCCAAGATAACTTTGTTTCCATCAGTGGTATGGTAATTCAATGTCAACCTGGCTCGATTTGAACTCCGCTCAGGACGAGCAAATTCACGGTCTCTTCTGGTAGACCAGGCACGTTTATCGATCATCCGGTTTTCATCACCTATATTCTTCCATGCCGCTTTACTGATCCAGTTATCTTTTTTTCCGCTTTCCTTCTCATCTGAGCCACTCCTTCTGCCTCTGCCACTTCTTGAAGCAAGGGCATTTTTATCCTGTAGATAAAGTACATGTTCTACTGTATCAGCGTAGTAATGAAAAGCACGCTGCCCGCCTGCGGTACCAGCAATTTCGAATGTACGTTGTATATCGCGCATCGGACTGCCACCGCCATTGGATGGATCTACTACTACTGGTTTATTAATCCTGAATGTCAGCGTAGTCCATTTTTCAAAGGTAGCTTCCTTCCAGCGTACACTATCTAATGGAGAATATGGAATCTCCTGTCCGTTTATTTTAAACACCGTAACATTATAATTGCCTCTTAATGTTTTCACCCCTGCTGTTGATGGCTGTTTATAAGGATCATACTTAAAATTGATCACTTCGGTATAAGTCAGAATTACAAAGAAGATAAGGATGGTAAGTCCCTTTAACGCAATCCTGGTATATTTGTATATAGGCTTACTGTAATCAGGATAGTAATATTGTGGTACGGTATAGCGTTCAAGAATCAGCAGGTTGTATAATCTTGGCAGGTCTGCAGCAATGACTAAAGTACCAAGCAAAACAAAATAGAAGGCATATACATGCACTCCACCATCATAAGCATAGTTCACAAAAGTGATATCGCCTAATGCGCCAATGAGCAATATAGCACCATAGGTAGCTGTCTTTCTGAAGAGCAATAAGGCTCCGGCAGCAAGTTCTACTATACCACCAAATACCTGATACCAGGGTACTATACCAACGGAAAGCCAGTAGATTTTTTGTGCGGTAAAGTCGCCAAAGTCTGTATTCAGGAGTCCCAGTGAAGGAAAGGGCATTTGAGTTGGAAATAATTTTGTAAAACCAAAACCAATAATCCCTATAGCTGCCCTAAAACGTACAACTACAGTTAGCCAGTAATATAATACATTATAAGATGGCCTTTTTCGGTCGAGCAAACTCCAGACCAGCCCTACCACTACTGCTATAGCCAATGCATTTCCCCATGAACTGTAGTCGCTAAGCCAGCTCCTTTTTCTCTGAACATTGCTTTCATTGTGCTGCGATCTCTCTTTATCTGAATCAATCTTTGATGATTGAGCTCCTTTTGCCCGCTTTAAAGAGTCTCTGCGACGCTGTTTTTGAGGACTGGCAGCTTCTTGTCCTTCGCCATCAGCAATGTTTGGGCGTCCCGAACTACCAAATAGCACCGGGGGTGCATTTGTACCAAAGCGTGCAATATCATAGATATCGCGATAATGCGGATTTAGCCAGTCGATGGCAATTAAATTTTTATACCACCCACTGCTTAGCGGAATGGATACCAGCAAGAAGAACACAAATGTAATGCGAAAAGCTATTTTCTTACCTATTGACCATTGAGTTGGTGTATTTTCTAAATTATTCATTTTCATGAGTATTAAAGTTTCAAACGATTACGACGGCCAAGTTTAATCGGATACTTCTTGTCGATTTTGTTCAGCAAAACGTAAACGGAATCTTTTGAATTGTTAACGCCCGAAAGGATTATTGTTGCGCTATCTGGCCTAATATACCTCAGTATCAGTTTATCGTTCTTGTAATTGCTGTTTTTGTTTTGCAGCAACAACAGATGGTTTACTGTATCTGCTTTATAGCTGTAATAATGTCTTCCACCGGAACCGGCCAACTCATAGTTTCTGTCTTTATCTTTATAGCTGATCTGTTCATAGTTGCTAGATTCAAGTATAACCGGCCTGTTTGAGCGGATACTGATTGTGGCCCATTTCTCAAATACTACATCCTTCCATCTTGTTGAATCTGTAGCAGAATAAGGGAATACCTTACCATTAAGTTTAAACTCACTAACATTATAGATCCCACTGGCCCCCTTTAACCCTTTTGCTTTTGGAAACTGATAAGGATCGTTCTTATAACCCTTATAGGTTTTAAACCCATAAACAAATACAAAAAAGAAGATCACTGCAGTTTTCAAAACAATCCTGCCATTTTTTAACCATCCGCTAAATATGGGCTTAAATAAATTCGGCACAGTTGGTTTGCCGAGTGAAATCAGGTTATAGATTCGCCTTGCATCGTAGGCTAATACAAATATAGCCAGCGAAATCAGGTAAAAGCTGTAAACATATTCACCGCCTTCGTACGCAAGGTTTGAGATGAATACATTACCTGTAAACACCAGTATAATAAACGCGCCTATTGAGGCTGTTCTTCTGAAGAATAAGAGGATGCCTGCAAGCAGTTCTACTCCGCCAAGAAAAGACTCGTAACCAGGCACTACGCCAAGGCTCAGAGAGAATATCTTCCAGTCGGTAAAGTAGCCATAACCGGTATTCAGATTGCTGATGGATGGAAAGGGTGCCTGTAGCGGAAAAAACTTAATAAACCCGTAACCGATAATCCCTATAGCTAGTCTGTACCTTAGTATAGTTCTTAACCAGTAGTACAAAATGCTATAATCTGTATCTGGTTTCTCTTTTTTAGCCCATATTACAGCTCCTATTGCTGCTATGATGGCAATAATGATCCAGTCGATAAAACTTCCCGTGGCTGAACCAAAGCTGGGGAAATACCTGGTAATGAAAAAAATATCTCCGTACTTGAGATTAAACCAGTTAATGGCAAAGATCCCTTTATAGTATTTCCAGTCAAGCGGAATGGTTTGAAGAATGAAATAAATGAAAAAGAAGCGCAAGGCAATCTTTTCATAACCTTTCCATTCAGGAGAAGATTGGTCTGATTTAATAGTCGTCATAATCTATAAATTTTAATATCCTGGATTATTTGGCCCTAGTGCCGGATCTATCAGCAGCTGATCATTGGGAATAGGCATCAGGTACTTCCTGACGTCAGTAATGTTCAGCACAGCAGATGCCCTTCCTGTTCTTACCAGATCAAACCAGCGGTGAGGCTCAAAAGCAAATTCAACTCTTCTTTCGTTTTCGATGGCCAGCAGTACCCCAGCTTTGGTAACTGCAGGCGTCCCCGCCAGTCCGGATCTGTCGCGCACAGCATTCAGGTCGGCAACACCACCGGCTAACTTATCATTGACAACAGTTGCACCTTCTGGAGCCTGGTTGCTTCGCGCTTCGGCACGGATCAAATAAAGTTCAGCTATGCGAATCAGATAAGAAGGATCTGTTGCAGGGCTCCTGTAATATAAATTGCCATACCATCGGTTCTGGTTGTCTTTTGCCACAAGAACACTTCTTGTACCCCCAATCAGGGGATCATTTACCAATGCTACAAATGCATCATTGGGTGCCCATTGGCGAGTTCCTCCATTTTGTTGAGGCTGCCATTGTCCACGATGTCCATTGGTTTCAGCAGCGCTGTAAAAGAGTTCGAAAACCGACTCCTGAGTGGCTCTGGCATCATTTTGAAAGAAACTTCCAAAAGGTTTCAACAATTTGTAATTCGCATTATCAACAATCAGCTTTGTTGCATACAATTCTGCATTTGCCCAGTCGCCTCTGTATAAATAATACCGCGACTTTAATGCCCATACTGTTTTTCGGGTAGCTCTATGCCTGTCTGTAGTTTCAGTCAACAAAGGTTCTGCCTTATCCAAATCGCTCAGTACTTGTGCATATACTTCATTTTGCGGACTGCGTGGAATTCCGCTATTATCAGTTGCCGTTTCAGTAGGCTTGGTGATTAACGGTACGCTACCCCAGGTCCGGGCCAGATCAAAATAGGCTAATGCACGAATAAAATAAGCCTGACCAACGATCTGGTCTTTTGTACTTTGGTTAAGGAGTGGATCTGTCACCCCGGGAACCTTTTGAATAACCTGGTTAGCCCGGCTTATGGTTAGGTAAATGGCAGACCAAGCACTGCTGATGGTAGAATTGTCCGCACTAACATTATGATTTATGAATTCCTGAACTTGCGATTGTGAACCTGTCCATTGTATGTTATCCCCATTGAGATATCCTATTGACTGAAATGTGGTCCCATAATAAGATCCGGATGCTAGTGCAGCATAAACCCCGGTTAGTGCAGTTTGCGATGATGCATTGTCGTAGATTGTCTGCTTATCTGACACTGATGCGCGAGGTTCTACATCCAGGTATTTCTCGCAAGAGGTAAAGGACAGAACGCTAAATAAGGACAAGATATGTATTGCTTTTTTCATGATTTCTAATTTCTTATCCCTGATTATAGGGAGACATTTATACCAAATTGAAAACTCCGTGGCTGTGGTGGTGTACCCAGATCAATCCCCTGCGCATTTTGTGAACTGCTGGCAGAAGACTCAGGATCAAGGCCTGTATAATTGGTGATCAGGAACAGGTTGTTAGCCGTCACTGACAATCTCACCCTATCCAGCTTAAACCGTTCTGTAATAGATTTAGGAAGTGTATAGCCAAGTACCAAAGAGCGCAAACGCAGGAAAGAAGCATCTTCCAGCCAGCGGCTGCCATCATCTTTATAGTTGTTGTTGTTAATTCCATCGGGCCTTGGTGTGTTTGTTACATCACCAGGTTTCTGCCACCTATCTACGTTACTCGCAAAAATGATACGATTCGCATCACGTGCTCCACCTGCTTCACCAAAAAACCTGTTGTGATTATACACCTTGTTTCCATAAGAGAAGGAAAAGAACACACCTAGGTCTAATCCTTTATAGGAAAAATTATTGCCCATACCCCCAAAGAACTTAGGCCATACGCTGCCATAGATCTGCCTATCTGCAGCAGTGATCTTACCATCCTTATTGTAATCATCATATACCACGTTACCCGTTTGTGGGTCTACATAAAGCTCCTTATATAGGTAGAAAGAATACAAAGGGTTTCCCTCTATATTCCAGATCAAATCCCTGCTTCCAAACTTTACAGGGGCAGACAATTTTTCTATTTTATTCTTATTTCCGGATATATTGAAACTGGTTGTCCAGTTAAAGTCCTTTCCTTTAATATTGGTAGAGCTAATTCCCAGCTCATAGCCCCTGTTACTGATCTCTATTTGATTTTTAGTATAACTGCTAAAGCCTGTTGTAGCTGCCAACGGGCTGGAAATTATGCCATCACTGGTGTATTTCCTGTAGTAGTCAAATGAAAATGCCAGTCTGCCCTCAAATAAAGAGAGATCAAATCCTGTGTTGAACTGGGTAGTTTGCTCCCAGCCAAGATCAGGATTGGCAATTTGCTGAGGCGCTGTACCAGGGTTTCCAAGGTATGATGACCCACCAGACCAAAGGCCAAGTGAAGAAAAATCATCGGCACCATTCTGGCTTCCTGTAATACCATAACTGGTTCTGATCTTCAGATCAGTGATGAAATCCACATTTTTCAAAAAGTTTTCTTCTTTAACCTGCCATGCTGCACCTACTCCAGGAAAATACCCCCATTGCTTGTCCTTTCCGAATGCAGATGATCCATCCGCACGCAAACTAAAATCAAGCAGGTATTTGCCATCGAAATTATAATCCAGCTTAGTAAAGAAGGCAGCCAGATTTCTTCTTGACCACCTTTCTGAGCCAGTAGTTACCGCAGCCGAGGAAATAAGCTTGTAAGAATTGTTGGCAAAGCCCCTGCCGGTAGCTGAAGTGGTACTGCTTACATCGCTTTGCAGTGTATTACCCACTAAAATGCCGAATGTATGTTTATCATTGACCTTAAAACTATAGGAAAGTGTTTGCTCATTAAGCAGCGAGGTACGCTGGCCGACAGATGAAGTAGCCAGACCATTCGGACTTCCCGAGATCAGGAAAGTATTCCAATATTCAGATTCAGGGTAATTGGTATAGTCCAAACCAAAACTGGAACGGAATTTCAGTCCCGGCAAAATTTCTGCCTCGCCATACAGGTTACCAATGTACCGCAAACTGGTAGAGTTGATGTCGTAATTTTCAAGCAAAAGCTGTACATTATCAAAGCCAGCCCGACCTACCAAAACTCCCTGTGCATTATAAGGTGACAGATATGTAGGCGTATGTAGTGCCGCCTGAAGTAAACCACCAGCTGGCCCATCTCCTGCACGGCCTTCATTGCGGTGAGTCCTACCCAGGGTATTGCTTATGCCGACTGTTATTTTATTGGTGATTTTCTGATCAAAATTTGCCTTGAAGCTGGCACGATCGAAAGATATAGGCGCCAGGATGGACTCCTGTTTATTGTATCCCGCCGAAATGTAATATTTGGTTCCGTTGTTTCCTCCGGCCAAAGAAACATCGTAATTCTGCAGCGCAGCAGTACGAAAAACCTGACTCAAGCGGTCGTAAGTTTGCTGCTCTTCAGGTAAACCTCTGCCTCCTTCGGAAACAGGGCGGAACGGACGGGTAGCAAAAGTTCCACCAGTATTGATGTAATTCTCATTAATCAACTCAGCGTGTTGCGGGCCGGTAGCCAGATCCCACAGTTTGATGGCTTTTGCAAAACCATTATTTACAGTCAGATCAAGCTTTGGCTTCTGGTTAAAATTGCCACGTTTGGTGGTAATGATAACCACTCCATTGGCTCCCCTAACCCCGTAAAGTACAGTTGCTTCAGCATCTTTCAACACAGAAATACTCGCAATATCGTTCGGATTAATATCAGCAATAGGCGATGTGGATTTACCACCTGTATCATAAGTCTGCAAGCTGGTATTACTTATAAATACCCCGTCTATCACATACAAAGGATTGTTGTTGCCATTAATACTATTAGCCCCGCGCAGTCGAATATTTACAGTCTCGCCCGGCACACCTGTATTATTGGTGATCTGTACACCGGCTACTTTTCCCTGAAGCTGCGATTCAAAGCTGCCGCCCGGAATGTTCTTTACATCATCAAGATTGGTTTTTACAACAGATCCGATTACGTTTCTACGTTCCTGCGAACCGTAGGCCACTACTACCACATCATTTAATTGATTGGTAACCTCCTTTAATTCTATTTCAATAGATTCAGTTCTGGCTATGACTTCCCTTTTCTCATACCCAATAAAGGTGATAACCAATGTGTAGGGCAGTTTCTGACCAGTTACAAAGTTGAACTTGCCATCTTTGTCGGTCTGTACAGAGTGCGTGGTACCGGTAATACTTACACTGGCACCTGGGATTCCTTTTCTGGTTACCTGATCTATGACCTGTCCTTTTAAAGTAGAATTGACAATTGTATGGGTCTGTGATTTGGAAATCAAAGGGATAAATAAAAACATTACTAGACTGCTAAATAGCAATAATGTCTTTTTAACAAAGGAGCTGGCGCTAAATAAAGGCCTCTCCCTTTTAAAATTTTGCATAACTTTAAAAAGTTTTAATTAATTAATTGTTGGTTGAAACTAGTGGCATTTCAGTAGGTGATTGGCGTTGCATACTGATGGCCAACGTAAAGGCAGGATTTTATCCTGTYWWKATKTTKKWRMKRRGRTMGSAARARYGYYRTKKMKSGAAACAGCAACAACAGTAAGCTGAGAATTTCAACTWYAGRTGTANMGWYYWGRTGKMWWMKKWYTTSYKGMGNRGYYRWWTWTMCWWRWRTCTAKTWAATCNAYAGNAATTRATTYKTTTTTSWMAAAWRTRMCGKYAYWTTTTACAAAAACAAATTAATTCTATCGATTTACTAGATTTTATTATATTTGGCAGTCATAAGGTCAATTGTCAATTAGAAATGAAAATAAAAATTGTTGTTGGAACGGCCCTGCTAGGTCTGATTTTATTTCATCAGGTATCTGCCCAGCAGACAAGTTATCCATCAAGATTCGGCTTTGGGAGGTTGGCAACAACAACAGAAATTGCCTTATGGGATATAGATGTACGTCCAGATGGAAAAGGACTTCCTGCGGGCCAAGGTGATGTATTAAAAGGTAAAGTAATATATACATCAAAATGCATGGCTTGCCATGGTAATAACGATACAGATCTTTCAAAAATCAAACTCCCTGCTCCCCTTCTGGTTAGCGATACTTTAGCGAAAAGCAGGCCTAAGGCCATCGGAAATTACTGGCCGTATGCAACTACCCTGTTTGACTATATCCGTAGAACAATGCCTTACAACCAACCCGGGTCATTGACTGATAATGAGGTATACAGCATTACTGCCTATCTGCTTTATGCCAATAAAATTATTAAACAAAATCAGTTCCTGAATGCAAAAACATTACCAGGTATCGTTATGCCTGCAAAAAAACTGTTCATTATGGATGATCGTAAAGGAGGGCCTGAAGTCAGGTAAGGAGCAATGAAAGTGCAAAAAAAAGACAAACAAGTTATAAAATCCAACAAAATAAGTCGCCGGACCTTGCTTGCCGGTATGGTTGCTGCCGCTGTTTTACCAGTGAATCCGATATTTGCAAAACATGTACAAACGGGACCGCATACTGTCCCTGAACCACCAGAAGACCCCACAAAAACAATAGGCCCCGGCCCAAGCGCACAAGGCAAGCGGTCAACTTTTGAACACCCTATACGTAAGTTTTCGGAGACCTCTTCACGTAGCCCCTTGCAAGATTTTCACAGCACCATCACTCCTTCTGATCTTCATTACGAAAGACATCATGCCGGCGTACCTATCATTGACCCACAAAAATATGAGTTGCTGATCCATGGAATGGTTGAACGTCCAATGAAATTTACACTTGCAGAGCTGAAGCGTTTTCCCGCTGTGAGCCGAATCTGTTTCCTGGAATGTGCAGGTAATTTTCGCGGAGGAAAGGAAGAATTAACTCCACAGGAAATACTAGGGCTAACCAGTCAGAGCGAATGGACCGGAGTTATGCTGTCAACTCTTTTTCGTGAAGTAGGTGCTGATCCAAAGGCTTTATGGTTCCTGGCAGAGGGCTCAGATGCTGCTGTCATGACCCGCAGCGTTCCTGTAAAAAAGGCCTGGGACGATGCCATGATCGTTTATGCACAAAATGGAGAGGCCATCAGACCAGAACAAGGATATCCGGTACGCCTGTTGCTCCCAGGATGGGAAGGCAACATGAATATCAAATGGCTAAGAAGAATAGAATTATCTGATGAGCCTTATATGACCAGAGAAGAAACATCAAAATATACATACCCGGTAAAAGACCGTATACGAATGTTCAGCTTTGAAATGGATGCCAGGTCAATCATAACCTTCCCTTCTTATCCTCAAAAGATAATGCCTGGCTGGGTTGAGATCAGGGGAATTGCATGGAGTGGAAGAGGAAAAATTGAAAAAGTTGAAGTGAGTACTGATGCGGGGAAAACGTGGCAAGATGCCAGATTGCAAGATCCGGTGCTGAGTAAGGCACATACTTATTTCAGGCATCTCTGGCAATGGAATGGTAATCCAACGGAAATACTAAGTCGCGCCGTTGATGAAACTGGATATGTACAGCCAACCCTTCAGCAATTGGCTGAAGCACGTGGCACGGCTATGGGCGGTTACCATATGAATCCTATTACCTCATGGCAGATCAAAACAGACGGCAGTACATTGTTTAAGCCCGAATAGTTAGCAACCCTTTTACAAGAGCTTTCCATTGAGGATAAGACAGCCCGATTTTAGCACCCCAGCCTACAAATACATTGCGGATATTATCAAGGGCCTTATCGGTACCGGTATTAGGCATCTCGTTCCTACCGTGTTCCTCCGCACTAACAATATTGCCAATACGCTTGACTTGAAAGGTAGAGGTCGCTTCCTCTGTGAGAAAGTGCGCTGTACCCTCTTTGTCGTTTAAAGGGTTAGCTGAAGGTCGTACCGTGATGCTCAATACTTCAGCATCATCCAATTCCTCGGTGATAATCTGTTCAATCCGAACCCAATCATAGCCCTTACCTGTAGTCGTTCCCGGACCAGGAATATCAATTTTGATATGATCGCCGTTTATTGCGGACCTGCTTACCTGATGACCACTGGAATCCGTAAGGTAAAAATTTGACATTTTAGTACCTGCTATCTTTGTCCATTGGTTTACGTCCAGTAATCTTTCCTTCACAATCTTAAAAAAATCTATCGCTTCGGCTATCGAGGCTAGTTCAACCTTTTCTACGGCATTCATTTCCGTTCCGTTCTGCTGCTCAGGGACATGACTTGCTCCCGGATCATTGTTATGATTTGTTTCCATGATATCATTAGCAACTGATACAATCCTAAAAAGTTTTGATTTTAAATAAAATTATAGCAGTCTTCTCTTAGTCAGGAAACACCATCGGCTGTATATTGCTTCAACATATTCACCGATGGGGCAAAAAACAAGCTGCCGGTGCATGCAGTGCTAAAATCAAGTATCCTGTCGTAATTTCCCGTCGGAAATCCAATAAACATTCTTTCCAGCATTTTATGAGTAGTGCTAAACGTACTTGCGTATGCAATAAAGTATGTGCCAACCTCATTTTTAGACGGGGATCCGAAGGGCATGTTGTCTCGCACAATCTTCAGCTCATTGCCATCTTCATCTTCTATAGCTGCCAAGGCACTGTGCGAGTTCTCAGGCTTTATGTCATCAGGCATCTCAATATCACTCATTTTATACCGTCCTATTACTTTTTCTTGTTCTTCGACCGGGAGTTTTGTCCAGCCTCGCATATCATGCAGGTACTTTTGCACAAAAAGGTAACTTCCTCCCGCATAAACCGGATCCTCGTCACCAACCGTAGCAAAGAACTCGCGCTGATCGCCTACCGGATTTTCTGTACCATCCACAAAACCGAGGATGGATCGGCCGTCCCAATACCTAAAACCATGTATTTCTTCCAAACAATCTGCAACTGGGTCTAATACTTCCGTTATAGCAGTGAGCATATCAAAACAAACGGACATATCGGTACCACGTAAATGAAAATGCAAATCCCCTGGAGTTGCTACAGCGGTATGTTTTAAACCGGTAACAGGTTCAAAATTCTTCAGCTCTTTGGGTAGTGGTGWGGGTAATGAAAGTTGAAGCCAGGCATCATGACCAATACCCAATACACAACTTACCCGCCCGCCCGGAACCCGTATAATATAAGAATGGTTAAGGTTAGCTATCAGACCGCAAAGTTTTTCGAATGCAGGTTTGATTTCTATATTGTGTTTAAACTTCCAAACAGTGAATATGGTATTATTATTCGGGTAGTCCGTTATATTTTGTGACTCCTGCGTTATGGGTCTTTTCATATCATTCTAATTTAAGATTTAAAATTAAAAACTTGAGATAAGATTCCAGCAGAAAAAAGATTCAACGGCTTTTTTTGTAATTTTGTTATGCTTTTGATGTATGAAATAAAATCTCCACTATAAGTAAATACTTAAATAAAAGATGATCACAAGACAGCGTACCAATTGGCTGAAAATGTTATTTATATGGAAAGGATCCGTAATAAATAAAATTATTGTCCAACTTATAGTTATTGCAGTATTATCATTGATCACCCTATACTTTAAGGGGAAAATATATGACTATAAGGTACACCTTAACCCCACCATTTTTACCTTAATTGGTCTGGCTTTAGCCATTTTTATGGGTTTTTGCAATACGGCGAGTTATGATCGATATTGGGAAGGAAGAAAACTTTGGGGCGCACTAGTTATAGAATCCAGGTCTTTGACAAGGCAGGTGCAGACGTTTATAAATGATCCTTCTCCTGAAGGGAAAAAAAGCAAAGAAGATTTCATAAAAATGATAGCAGCATTCTGCTGGTCTCTTAATTATCAGTTGAGAAATAAATCTGGAACAGAACATCTTTCCCGACTACTTTCTGCAGAGCAAGTGGAGTATTTAAGAGATAAAAGACATATTCCAGTTATCATTTTAGATTTCATAGGAGAGTGGGTCAGCAAACAAAACAAGAAAAATCATATTGACACCATTGTTTTAGCTTCTATAGATAACAGGCTTAATCAGTTTTCTCAAATCGTAGGAAGTTGTGAGCGAATTTCCAATACGCCTTTACCATTTGCATATAGTGTTTTGTTACATCGTACGGTTTATTTTTACTGTTTTTGGTTACCCTTTGGTTTGGTAGATAGCTTAGGGTGGATGATGCCTCTGATCGTGTTACTTATTAGCTATACTTTTATTGCTTTAGATGCGATCATACAGGAAATTGGCGAGCCGTTTGGAGAAGAAGAAAACGACCTAGCTCTTAATACCATTTGCAGGACTATTGAATATTCGATTTTTGAGCAGGCACAAATTCCAYAKGAAKNANWWAKAWAYCYASNAAWKCSKRWTTTGTAGATTAACTTATAATTGGTCTATCAATTCGTATATTTTAGTGTTATGTTTTTTGATCTTAATTTTAACAAATTTTGAGGCTGGCATATTACTTCCCCGAACAACATTATTAATGGAAACCAACACGTTGGTTTCAGGAAAATAAGTCATGGTGTTCCCTTCTGGTATCTGGTACGAAACGATAATAAACAAAGGTGCGATCCTTTCGATACCATTATCATAATTAAACAAATCTACCTTTTCGCCATCTACAAATCCCGCTTTCTGGATATCTTTTTGATTCATAAATATAACCCGACGCTCATTCTTAATCCCGCGGTACCGATCGTCAAGCCCATATATTGTGGTATTAAATTGGTCATGCGTACGCGTTGTCGCCATCATGTATTCATCCGGGGCAAGTACATTTTCAGGTATGGAGGTTAGGGTAAATGGAGCCCGATCGCCAAATTTCTTAGTAATAAAGTTCCCTTCTCGTGCAGCATTAGGCAAATAAAATCCTTCTTTATGCCGCACCCTTACGTTATAATTCTCAAAACCTGGGATGCACTTTTCAATGTCCTCCCTTACCGCATCGTAGCTATCGGCATAGCGTTGCCAGTCGATAACCGATCTGCTCCCTAAAGTTGCAATCGCCATCCGGCATACAATCTGTGTTTCGTTCACGAGCTTATCCGATATTGGCTTTAGCATGCCCTTAGATGATTGTACTACGCCCATTGAATTTTCCGTACTCACAAACTGTGGTTCACCATTAACCATGTCGATATCACTACGTGAAAAGGTTGGAAGAATTAATGCTTCCTGCCCATGCACGAGGTGGCTTCGGTTAAGTTTGGTAGAAACCGAAACACTTAAATTAAGCTTCCTTAATGCTTTAGCAGTAAAAGTAGTGTCGGGTGTTGCCGATAAAAAATTGCCCCCCATGCTGAAAAAGACTTTTACTTTACCCTCGTGTATCGCTTTAATTACCCCTACCACATCGTATCCGTGTTCGCGGGGAGGATCAAAGCCAAAGACTTTTTGAATGCGATCCAACTGTTCGTTGCTGGGTTTTTCGTTAATCATCATGGTACGATTACCCTGAACATTGCTATGTCCCCGAACCGGACAGACACCAGCACCAGGCTTACCAATACTTCCTTTAAGCAACAGTAAGTTTACGATCTCCTGAATCATCTCTACTCCGTTAGGTTGCTGTGTAAGCCCCATTCCCCAACAAAAAATAATCCGCTTTTTGAATGCAAGCATTTGAGCAGCCTCATAAATCGCAGCTAGTGATACCCCAGAGGCAGCTGCAAGATCTTCTAGTTTGTAATGGTCAAACTGTTTGATAAAGGCATCGTACCCAATAGTTTTATCTGCAATAAATTTTTGGTCAAATACCTCGCCCGGAGATTTTTTTTCAAAGTCAATCAGCAGGAGCCCGATAGCCTTTAAAAGCTCCATATCACCGTTTATTTTTACAGGCAGATAAAGATCCGCAAGCTTAGCACCACTTCCAATAATACCATTTATTTGCTGAGGGTTATGAAATCCCATCAATCCGGCTTCTGGTAAAGGATTAATCGCAATGATCTTTGCTCCGTTTTTTTTACCTTTTTCCAGGGCACTCATCATTCTGGGCGCATTGGTCCCAGGATTTTGCCCAATAATCACAATCACATCTGTATCGTAAAAATCATTTAGTTTTACAGTTCCCTTTCCAATACCAATGGTTGGAAACAAAGCAGTGCCTGATGTTTCATGACACATATTAGAGCAATCTGGCATATTGTTGGTGCCAAATTCTTTTGCGAAGAGCTGATATAAAAATGAAGCTTCGTTACTCGTTCTGCCAGAAGTATAAAAAGCAGCTTCATCTGGTGTTTCTAGTGCATTCAGGTGTTCCGCTATTTTTTTAAAAGCATCGTCCCAGCTGATAGGCTGATAATGAGTACCACCTTTTGGCAAATAAACAGGTTCGGCCAATCTCCCTTTACGGCCTATTTCAAAATCCGTTAATTTGGCCAGATCGAAGACGGAGTTTTTTTTAAAGAAATCTGCAGTGACTTTTTTGGTAGTTGCTTCCTCTGCCAGGGCCTTCGCGCCATTTTCACAATATTCGCCCAAAGGAGATCGATCATCATCTGGATCAGGCCAGGCACAGCTCGGACAATCAAATCCCCCAATTTGATTCATCCTAAATAAAGCTCTTGTACCACGAATGGGTACCCCCTCCTCAAAAAGATCACCAAATGCCGCCATCACTGCAGGCACTCCTGCTGCCCATTTTTCAACCTTTGTTAATTTCAGGTCTAATAATTTGTATGGATTTTCTGCAGCCGGTTCTTTTTTCTCTTTTTCCATGGCTCATTTGTTTAGAGATGGATTGGGAAAATTATCACTCTGATCTTCTTCAACATTATCAAGGCAAGTAAAGTCTTTTTCAATGAGTAAACTAACAGGACCGTTCAAGTCATTAAAACCAACTCTCTCTGTATTGTTGAGTTCATCAACCATTGTTTTTGGTATACTTAGGACTATCCGGTCGCCAATGTAATCAGCTGACAGGACATCACCATTTATAGTTTCAATGGCATACACCAGTGTTTTACCCACAAAACCAGAACGTTCCTCCAGAAAGCCTTCAGATCCCAGTTTTGCTACGTCAGATTTGGTAAGTCTATATCTCAGCGAGTTGCCTTTAATTCTAATTTTCATCTGTATATTATTTGTTTTTCAATTGTGATGAAGCTATCAGATTTTTCATACTACTATGTGGTTTGAGAAATCATGATGGTTTCATACGATGTTGGTATTAATATTCTACTACTTAAATTGTAAATATTGAACCTGTCCTCTTTCAGGAAACCAAAAAGTGTAATATCAAATTCTGCAGCAAGTTCCACCGCAAGACTCGATGGCGCGCCAATGGCTGCAACGATTGCAATGCCGGCCATGGCGGCTTTCTGAATTAATTCAAAACTTGCCCTTCCACTCAGCAATAAAATATGCCGATCCAATGGCAGGGTATCTTTCAGTAATGCCTTGCCAATTAACTTGTCAAGCGCATTGTGTCGCCCAACGTCTTCCCGCAACAGAACTAAATCACCCTTGACAGTAAAAAGGCCTGATGCATGAATACCTCCGGTAGCTGCAAATCCGCTTTGGGCTGCACTTAACTTTCCTGGCAATTCATATAAAATATCTGTTGATAAATTCAACTGAGGTTTATCCTGATTACTAAAGGGGCTAACTGTCCTAATAGATTCAATAGAGCCTTTTCCGCATACGCCGCAACTGGAGGTGGTATAAAAATTCCGGTCCGATTGCTGCAACTGAGGCATGAAATTTTCAGCGAGTTCCACCTGCACAATATTCTGCTTTTGTGATGAACATTTCATATCTACGTGGTAGACATCAGTCACATCCTGATAAGAAGAAATAATTCCTTCTGTAAACAAAAAGCCGATCGCAAGTTCCAGGTCATTACCTGGCGTGCGCATGGTTACAGATATATTCTTTTGTATCCGCTCTGACTTGGGACCATAAGCTATTCTTATTTCAAGGGGCTCTTCTACGGAAAGCAGATCCGATAACGGCACACTTGTTAAACCTTTAACCTTTCTGACAAGTATCTGCTTAATGGAAACTAATTCTAAATCCTCCATTTCCGTGCGGTTTTAATAAAATAATCATTCTTAAAATTAAGAAAAAATCAGTCTAAAAAGAATTGTATGAGAGATATTCAACCAAAGAATAATAGATTAGCCTTAGAGATTATTTAAATCACTTAGTGTGTTATAGTTATCGAAATAAGCCTTCCATTTTTCGGAAACAGGAAGATGACTGACCTCTAGTTGATCAAGCGCATATTTCATACTATGCTTACGTAACTCTTGATTCATATACAAGGCATATATCTTGTCCAATGCCTTTGCTGAATATATGCCGCATAGTGGTTCATATTGCTTTTCATTCATAAAGACCAACGCATCAGCTGGATTATCCTCATACTGTTGAACAAGGAAGCCTAAAAGATCAACTTCCATATTTATCATGTCACAGGCAAGTACAAGTAAATCTTCCTTCGGATAAATAAGGTGTACGGATAAGATGCCTCTAAGTGGGCCACCGATAGACAAGGCAGGATCGTCTATGATTAATGAAGAGGTAGAAAAGACAGTTTGGTATATTGGTAATTGTAGTGTATTTACGGATATGGTAACAGGATTTTGTAATGATGACAACTTAGCAAATGCTTGTTGTGCCCATGTTTGTTGCCCATTTTGCAACATACCTTTATCCTTTCCCATTCTTAGACTTTGACCACCTGAAAGAACTACTCCAATCATTTTTATTAGTTTATTGAAACAAATTTAGACATTCTATAAGTTCGATTGTTATCAAATTATCTCAATCAGTAATATTGGTAGTAATACCCGTAATCCATCTACCATCAATGCCTTTAGTTATTTTGATCTTTGAATTAAAGAATTGAAAATGAAAAGTATCATAACCGTGTGGCAAGTTGTTAAGGATAAGGCAGATGATTTTACATTAATAGAAGAATATAAGTAGAAAAAACAGTATTTTAATAGAGAAATATCACCAAAAACCATTAGCATATGATTAACTTAAATATCAATCAAAAATCTTATGAGGTAGATGCAGATCCAGATATGCCCCTTTTGTGGGCCATTCGTGATCTTGTTGGTCTAACCGGAACCAAGTATGGATGCGGTGTTGCTCAATGTGGAGCCTGTGTAGTTCATTTAAATGGAGAAGCTGTGCGGTCATGTGTAACCAAAGTTAGCCGGGCGGAAGGTAAAAAAATCGTCACCATCGAAGGACTGTCAAAAAACAATGACCATCCGCTACAGTTGGCGTGGAATGAAGTTAATGTGCCGCAGTGCGGATATTGTCATTCTGGTCAATTGATGTCGGCAGCTGTACTATTGAGGGAAAATCCAAATCCTACAGATGAGGATATTGATAGTGCCATGTCCGGAAACATCTGTCGTTGCGGTACCTATCCCCGCATTCGAAAAGCTATTCACCTAGCAGCAGAACTGCATAAAAAGGAAGGCGGAACAAAATGAAAAGATCAATAATTATCATGGCAGTTATCCTCTCCATGATTGGAATCATGGCTTTCGGCTTGAGTACATTGAACAACCGTCCCAATGTTACTGGAGAGACTATACAGAAAATAAAAAAGGACAGCATAGCATCAGTAAGAGCCTTTGAACAGGTTTATCAAGTTTTAATGAGCCCACGCTGCATGAACTGTCACCCCTCGGGAGATATCCCTTTACAGGGAGACGACAGTCACCTGCATGAGATGCATCCAAAAAGAGGGCAGGACGGCAAAGGCGTATTTGCGATGAAATGTGCAAATTGCCATCAGCCAAACAACACACCTGGTTTACATACTCCACCGGGAAATCCAGACTGGCATTTGCCCCCTGCAGATATGAAAATGGTATTCCAGGGCAAAACAGCTCATGAACTGGCTAAACAACTGGTAAACCCTAAGCAAAATGGCAATAAGTCTATGAAACAATTATTGGAACATGCCGACGATGGGTTGGTTTTATCGGGATGGAATTCGGGAGAGGGACGCTCACAGCCACCAATGAGCCATGCAGCATTCAAAAAAGCATGGGAAACATGGATCAATACTGGGGCATATGCTCCTAAAAGCAAATAAATTAAATCTACAACTATGAGTACTAATCAAGTTTCCAGAAGAGATTTTCTCAGGGTTTCAGGTCTGGCTGGCACAGCATTATGCCTAGGTTTCTATTTCCCTTCAAGCGCCAAAGAAGCAGAAATCGTGAATACAAGTGGGGTACCAAAATCAGAAGTAGAACTGAACGCCTGGATCCACATAGATACAGATGGCAAAGTCACTATTTTTAACCATCGTGCCGAAATGGGTCAGGGCTCTTTTCAGTCCGTTCCACAAATTATTGCCGAAGAGCTCGAAGTTGACCTGAAAGAGGTAAATATTATTCTCGCCCAAGGTAACAGAGAAAAGTACGGCAGTCAGATTACCGGCGGAAGTTCAACCATACGCGGATCTTATAAGAATTTATTAAAGTTAAGCGCAACTGCCCGGATTATGCTGATCACCATCGCAGCAAAAAAGTGGAATGTGCCCATTACTGCCTGCTATGCCGAATCAGGCCATGTGCTACACAAAGCTTCAGGAAAGAAATTTCACTATGGCGAACTCGTTGTAGATGCTTCGAAACTAGAAGCACCGAAAGAAGTTGTCCTTAAAAAAATCTCCGAATATAAACTGATCCGCAAACCACTACACAGGCAGGATACCCCCCTAAAAACAAATGGTACCGCAATATTTGGTCTGGATAAGAAGTTACCAGGCATGCTTTATGCAACTGTTGAGCGTAATCCGAGGTTACGGGGAATAGTAAAAAGTTTTGATGCCAGTGCAGCTCTGAAAATACCAGGAGTTACAAAGGTTTTTAAAGTTCGCATGGGTGTTTTTAATACTTTTCGTGAGGGTGTAGCCGTTGTTGCAAATTCCACCTGGGCAGCGATGCAGGGGAAAAAAGCATTAAAGGTAGAATGGGATGATTCCGGATTCGAACACATCAACACCACTGAAATTTATAGACGCCAGCAAGAAGATCTCCAAACCAAGGAAGGTTTGTACCTAAAAAAACAAGGAAATCCAGATGATATCCTTAGACAGGAAGGAAAAACCATAGACGTAGTTTACCAGACTCCTTATCAGTCGCATAGCTGCATGGAACCTGTAAATTGTGTCGCTCATTATCAAGGCGACAAGGTGGAGATTTGGGGACCTATCCAAGCTCCGGAATGGGTACAGGATTACATCAGTGGCCAATTGGGCTTGCCTAAAGAAAAAGTCATCGTTAACATGACTTTCCTGGGTGGTGGATTTGGCAGAAAAGCATTTATGGATTATCCTCATGAGGCCACAATGATCTCCAAAGAAATCGGAGCTCCGGTTCAGGTGGTGTGGACAAGAGAGGATGATGCTACCCAAGGACCATATCGTCCGGGCATTTCGTACAGGTGCCAGGGTGCTATTCATAACGGAGAGGTAACTGCACTCAAATTCCGCATGTCAGGTCAGAATAATGACCATTGGAGAGGTGGAAAAACAGATCAGGCGAACCGAAGTACCTCCGAAGGATTTCTTAAACCCTACTTCGACAGCATCAAAAACATCAGCTTTGCCGAAGTACAATTTGAAACACCTGTTCCTACCATGTGGTGGCGGTCTGTATATGCCTCTACCAATGGATTTGCCTATGAAAGTTTTCTGGACGAGGTTGCATTAGCAGCAGGCAAAGATCCTCTGGATCTCAGGAGACAGTATTTACAGGATGAACGATGCCAGCGATTGATTGACAAAATGGAGGAAGTTTCGGGCTGGAAGAAAAGGAAGAAAAATGAAGGTTTTGGCGCTGCCATTACAGAATGCTTTTCCAGTACAGTGGGCCAAATTGTAAAAGTATCCAAAGATGCCAGTGGTAAAATTAAAATAGATCAGGTTTGGGCGGTGATGGACTGTGGATGGTACGTAAATCCTGATATCATCCGAGCCCAGGTAGAAGGAAGTATAATAATGGCATTAGGTGCGGCAACAATTCACGAAATCACATTTAAAGATGGGCTGGTAGAGCAAAGAAACTTCTATGATTATAAAATGCCAAGAATTACGGACATACCACCAATAGAAGTGCACATTATGGAAAATGACGCTGATGCAGGCGGAGTTGGTGAACCGGGTTTACCGGCCTTTGCCCCTGCCCTTACAAATGCCATATTTGATTTAACAGGGAAGCGGATAAGGAAACTTCCATTTGACTTAAGCGCTGTTTAATTACGAGATTCTGATGAAAGAAATTGCTGACATACTTAAGGCCTATCAAAAAGCTTTGAAGGCAAACAAAAAGACAGCACTGGCAACCGTAGTAAAGGTAGAAGGATCTTCCTATCGCAGACCAGGAGCCAGAATGCTGATTACGGAAGATGGGCAACTTACAGGCGCCATTAGTGGGGGCTGTTTGGAAGGTGATGCCTTGAGAAAAGCACTTTCGGCTATTGTGCAACAGGAAAACAAGCTCATCACTTATGATACAACCGATGAAGAGGATGCAAAGATTGGTGTACAACTAGGCTGCAACGGCATTGTCCATATCCTTTTTGAACCGATAGTTGAAGAGGAAGAATTCAATCCAGTTGCCATTTTAGCTGCCTTAAGCGAGAAACGTGAGGATGCGGTTTTGGTCACACTTTTCGCTCTAGATTCAAAAGTGCAACCTGGCACAAGTATGCTTTACCGAAAAGAGAACCTCCAATCTAATATCCCCGTAGAAATAAAACAATCAATAATGGATGATGTGGCTAAGGCATGGGATAATAAAACTTCGGTTTTCAGTAATTATCAAACGCCTGAAGAAAATATAGACGGGTTTTTAGAGTTTATCCGGCCATCCATTTCTTTGGTTATTGCTGGTGCCGGAAACGACGTACAACCGTTGGCAGAGGTAGCTTATCTTTTAGGATGGGAGGTAACGATTGCTGATGGCAGACCCACTCATGCCTCAACAATACGTTTTCCAAATGCAAACCAGGTGTTGGTCAGCAAACCGGAGCAACTTCTATCACAAGTCCACATAGATGAACAAACAGCATTCGTGCTGATGACCCACAACTACAATTATGATCTTGAGCTCCTGAATCTTCTTCTAGACACCAATGCGCCATACGTTGGTATTCTTGGACCTAAAAAGAAACTGATCAGGATGCTCGATGAACTGAACAGGAATACCCCGGAAAACGAATCCCGGGTACATGGACCGATTGGCCTTGATATCGGAGCAGAAACTGCAGAAGAAATCGCCATCTCTATTGTTGCAGAAATTAAATCTGTTTTTTCGGGTGCTTCGACAAATTCCCTGAAAGTAAAAAGGAGCCCAATCCATGTCTATTCTAATTTATGAACACGGGGATCATCATATTGGCAGCAGGGAATTCAAGCCGCCTGGGTCGGCCCAAACAACTCTTAAAGTATAAAGGCAAAACACTGTTGGATTTAGTAACCGAAGAAGCCTTAAAAATACCCTTTATACCAACTGTTGTGGTTCTTGGTGCCTATTCAAAAGAAATATTAAACCATCACACTTACCTGGGAATTGCGTATATTGTCAATCCTAACTGGCAAACAGGAATATCCTCGAGTATTGTTGCAGGGATGTCTGCGATAGGGAATCAATCAAAGGAAATAGAAAACGTAATCATTGCGGTCGCGGATCAGGTTTTCATTACTTCAAAAGTCTTTGAGAAACTCCTTGAAAAGCGTAAGCTGAGTAGTAAAGGCATCATTGCCAGTAGTTATGCTGAAACGGTAGGTACTCCTGTCCTATTCAGTAAAAAATACTTTGAAAAGCTTTTGTCTCTTACCGGCAATACAGGGGCAAAAAGCATTGTAGAATTAAACATGGAGGATACAGAAACTATCCCCTTTGAGTTAGGACATATAGATATAGATACAGAAACGGATTACAATAATTTAATTAAACACCAATGATAACAGATTCTTTTGGACGAGTGCACGATTACCTGCGGATATCACTTACTGATAACTGCAATTTCCGCTGCTTCTACTGTATGCCAGAGGAAGAATATGACTTTACCCCGGCTTCAAGACTAATGCAGACAGAAGAAATTGTGCAGCTTGCAAAAATATTTGTAAAGCAGGGTGTTAAAAAAATCCGGTTAACCGGTGGAGAGCCTTTGGTGCGTAAAGATGCGGCCGCGATCATAACTGCTTTAGGTAAACTTCCGGTGGAATTGGTGATCACGACTAATGGAACACGTATTGCAGAAATGCTCCCTGCACTAATTGCAGGCGGTATTAAAACGGTTAACATTAGTCTAGATACCCTTCAGCCAGAAAAATTCTTATTCATTACACGTAGAGACCTGTTCCATCAGGTACGCAGCAATATAGAACTGCTTTTACATCACAAAATTACTGTTAAAATAAATATCGTAGTGATGAAAGGGCTCAATGATAATGAAATTAAGGATTTTATAGATTGGACAAAGCACAATCCCATCCAAATCAGGTTCATTGAATTTATGCCATTCAGCGGAAACAAATGGACCAGCAATAAAATGTTCTCCCTTGACGAAATACTGGCTACCATAGCTAAAGACTTTACCATGCTTCCGGTTAAAGCCGCACCACATGATACGGCAAAGAGCTTTATGATTCCAGGACATGAAGGTTCTTTTGCCGTTATAAGCACCATGACGGCACCATTTTGCAGTACTTGTAACAGGATGCGGTTGACGGCTGATGGAAAGCTCAAAAATTGCCTCTTCTCTGATGGAGAGACAGACCTACTGGGTCCTTTAAGAAACAATCAAGACATTCTTCCATTGATCCAAGCTTCTATTAGGAGTAAGAAAAAAGAACTTGGCGGACAGCTTATTGAGCATTTCGAAAAACTGGATGCGGATTCCATCAAGAACAGAAGTATGATTACCATAGGAGGATAATTTAAAATGATAAGCGTTAACGAGGCAAAACAACTGATTTCAGATCATACTCAACCGTTGCAAGCCCTAAAATTAAGTCTAAAAAAGGCTTCAGGACACATTTTAGCTGCAGATATCTATGCGCACTATGATATTCCGGCTTTCAAACAATCATCTATGGATGGATATGCTTTGGTTTATCAGGATTCCTCATCGGAATTTGATATGATTGGAGAAATGGCCGCTGGCACCAGCCAATTGTTGTCTATTAACCCCAATCAAACCACCAGAATTTTTACCGGAGCTCCCCTGCCTGAAGGCGCGGACACAGTGGTAATGCAGGAAAAAATCAGCAGACAAGGAAATAAGATCATACTTCAGGATCCAAAGCTGTTGCCCGGAGCAAATGTTCGTCAAATAGGATCGGAGATTAAAGCCGGAGCCCTTGCCATGCAAAAAGGAACCCTTCTAGGCCCCGCTGCTGTAGGATTTCTGGCCGGAATTGGCATTCAGGATGTGGAGGCTTTTCCGATGCCTAAGGTAGCCATCATTTTAACAGGTAAAGAACTTCAGCAACCAGGGATGGAGCTTAATTTTGGTCAGGTGTATGAGTCTAACTCCTATTCTTTAACTGCCGCGATAAAAAATGAAGGAATTACCGAAATCAAAGTAACAGAGGCTGATGACAACCTGGACATACTAACAGATGTGCTTAGGTCAGCCCTGCAGGAACATGATGTTGTCTTGCTTACAGGTGGTGTGAGCGTAGGAGATTACGACTTTGTACTGGAAGCCTCAAAGAAATGCGGGATTGAGCAGATCTTCCATAAAGTAAAACAGAAGCCAGGTAAACCATTATTTTTTGGAAAAAAAAATCAAAAACTGATATTTGGTTTACCGGGAAACCCATCTTCGGTTCTTAACTGCTATTACAATTATGTATTGCCGGCTTTGAAAGCAATTTCGCACAAAGAAAATAGCATAAAAGAAATAAAGGCCGAACTGACGCATGACTATCAAAAACCGGTGGGCCTTACTCATTTCCTTAAAGGAAGTTACGAAAACGGCAAGGCAACACCATTAAATGCTCAGGAGTCGTTTCGGTTAAGCTCTTTTGCACTGGCAAACTGCCTGATATGCCTACCAGAAGAACAGCAGGATTTCAAACAGGGAGATGTTGTAACCATTATGCAATTACCTAACTAAGACCATAGCTGGGTGGTTATCTTGCAATTTATTAGCAAAATCAGCATTTTAAGGGTAAATTAGCATTATGGAAATTCAGATCATCAGTTTTGGAAAAATATCCGAATTTATAGCACATCAGAAGCTCGAAATCTCTGATATCAGCAATACCGATGAGTTAAAAGCTTATCTGGAAACATCATTTCCATTGCTTAGCAATATGAAATATAAGCTTTCCCTGAATAAGGATATTGTTCAGGAGAATACGGCGATTTCAAATCAAGATACAGTAGGCATCATGCCACCTTTTTCAGGAGGATAATACCATAGAAGTGGAAAGAAAAGTAAAAAACATATTCATTAACGGAAGGATCGAACCTACATTCATAGCTGATAGTATTTCCAAACACAGCGCAAAAACAACTATTGGCGGCCACAGTATATTTATGGGACAAGTGCGGAAAGATGAGATCGAAGGAAAGCTTGTGGCAGCAATTGAGTATACAGCTTATCAGGAGCTTGCACTAGAAAAAATGCATCAGATCAGGGAAGATATTTTTCAAAAATACCCACTTCATTGCATGCATGTTTACCACAGCCTGGGCACAATAAAAGCGGGTGAGATCTGTCTTTTTGTATTTACCTCATCTACACGCCGCAAACCGGCAATAGATGCCTGTGCAGAAATCGTGGAAAGATTAAAAGCAGAACTGCCAATTTGGGGTAAAGAAATATTTGAAGACGATACACATCAATGGAAAGAGAATAGCTAATATGGTAAACATTACAAAAAAATCAAGCACACTAAGAATAGCTATTGCAACTGCTACCGTAAAAGTCTCTAAACCGGAAACCATTGCAGCGGTTGAACAAAGAAAAATACCCAAAGGCGATGTTTTCGAATTTGCCCGTGCAGCCGGACTTTTAGGTGTAAAAAAAACGAGCGACCTGATACCCGATTGTCATCCCCTTCCAATAGAATACACCTCTATTACGTACGGAATTGATGGACTAAACATCCATATTACAGTTGAAGTACATACTATTTACAAAACAGGTGTAGAAGTTGAAGCTATGCATGGTGCCTCCATTACCGCCCTCACCATGTATGATATGCTCAAACCCATCGATAAGGGTGTAGAAATTCAAAACATCAGGCTGCTAAAAAAATCTGGTGGTAAATCTGACCTCAAGAATTTACAGTTTCCCGATATTAAGGCAGCTGTAGTAGTCTGCTCTGATTCTATATTTGCAGGTAAGGCTCAGGATGCGTCAGGGAAAACCATTATTGGATTACTGGAGCAGCTTGGCATCGAAACGCTCAAATATGAAATCCTGCCGGATGAAGTTAACAAGATCAAAGAAAAAGCTATTGAACTCTGCGGAGCTGAACATCAGCTCCTGATTTTCACAGGAGGCACCGGGCTTTCTCCCAGAGATGTTACGCCGGAAGCCATTACCCCATTAATTGAACGTAAAATTGATGGAATTATGGAAACCGCGCGAAGATACGGCCAGGAACGGATGCCTTACGCCATGTTATCTCGTAGCGTTGCCGGATTTATAGACGAAACACTTGTACTCACGTTTCCAGGTTCAAAAACTGGAGTAGAGGAATATATGTCTGCCTTGTTTCCACAATTACTGCACCTTTTTAAGATCAATAAGGGACAAAAACATTAGACCTTCTGTCCAAGTTTTTCCCTAAAGTATTTCTATATATCCGTCAGTTCCATTCAGTCTGATGCGCTGACCATCTTTGACCAGCTTTGTAGCATTGTCCACTCCAACAATTGCCGGCAACCCATATTCGCGTGCAATTACTGCTCCATGGGTCATCATTCCACCAACTTCGGTAATAAGACCCTTTATCGATACAAATAAGGGTGTCCAGCTTGGGTCGGTAAAGGTGGTTACCAATATATCGCCGTCTTCCAGGTTTGCATCTTCCATATTTAAGATTACACGTGCCCTACCCTCTATCACTCCTGAAGAAACCGCCAGACCTGCAATAGCATCGGCCGGAAGGTTTTCATGCTTGTATTTACCCGAAACAATTTCACCGTCTGATGTGATTACCCTTGGCGGGTTTAGCTTTTCATATGATTTGAACTCATCTTTTCGCTTGCTGATAAGCTGGTTGTCTGGTTTACGGGTACGTACCATTTCGCGAAATTCTTCAAAAGTGAGATAGTAGACATCTTCTTTATCGGGAATGATGTTGGCTTGTGCAAGTTGTTCGGCTTCTTTCAGCAAAGCCTGCTTATAAATGAAGAAGCGGTTAACTATACCGTATTTTGGATATTCACGATAACCTGCAAAATTACGGAGTAGACTGATCATTTGTTTTGTCTCTCTGATTTTTTGTTCACCATCTGGTAATAGCGCCAATCGGCCTACTAATTCCTCTTCTTTGTTTAAAGCTTCTTGTAGTCCTTGTTCAAATTTTCGCCTGCCGGCTCCAGCTTCAAAGTTTTTAATATTGCCCAGAATTATCGGGACAAGTATAGTGGGTTTTTCGCTCCAACGGGTTTTGGTAATATCGATCTCACCGGCACATCGCATACCATATTTACTGAGATAAGCATCAATAGCGTGCAGGGCGTCTTGTCCACCATTAAACTTAGCAAGTTCGTCAAGGTTATCATCTGCTTTTGCCTGTTGCAAGTATTCAATTATTCCTGGATAATGACGGATTGCATCCGCTACATCCAATAGTGCCAAACCCATCTCCGAAGTGATATTGTTTGATACGGATTGAGAAAGTATGTCTGCCACGTTCTTTTCACCTAACCATTCGCTCATCTTTTCATTGAGCCACGATGAAGCATTCATCGCAGCTATGATCACACCCATATGTTGTGCCTCAAATATTGTCTTCTTTGATTGCTGGATATCTTCCAGAATAAAATCAAACACATCCGTTCCTGATTTCGTTTGGATGTTTTGTTTTAGCGCTTCTACCGAACTCTCATTGTGCTTAATCAGTTCAGCAACAACTGCAGGGTCATTTCCCACTTGCGCCAAAATATCCGCGGATGATATACCTTTAGTACTTCTAACAGGTATTGGTGCTTTTTCATCATTTGGTAACGATTTTATAAAATCTCCCCGCTCTGTAATGGTCAGAAGTGCCTCTTTTATGAGCGGATCATGTTGTCCCATCGCCTCTAATAAATTTTCCCTTGCAGTAGACATAGCAAGGCTATCCGCAACATCTACAAACAACCTTCCACCAGCTTTAAACATAGGCCTGGCAGCTCTTAACTGCCATAGGGACAATCCCAGTGGTTTCATAGGGTCAGTCATCATTTGTTGATGACCAACAGATATATAAACATGGTTCTGCTGATCATTCGCTTCCGGGATCGGATACAAGGTCGTAATGGGCCGGCTCTGCACAATATAAAACGTATCGTCCACCAAACACCACTCGACGTCTTGTGGGTTACCGAAATGCGCTTCGATTTTTCTACCCATACGTTCCAGCTGTAGAATCTGTTCATCCGTCAGCGTCGGGGCATTCTGCTGATCTGGCCCGATTTCCTGCTCCTTCGTGCCTCCCTCTTTTGAGGCATAAATAGCCAGTTTCTTACTGGATATCTTCCTATCGATAATATTGCCCTCAGAAACTTTATAATTATCTGCATTCACAATTCCGGAAACCAATGCCTCGCCCAATCCAAAACTGGCATCAACAGATACTATTCTTCTGTTTGAGGTAACCGGATCTGCTGTGAACATAATTCCTGCCACATCTGGAAAAACCATTTTCTGGACGACAACAGACAGGTAAACCTTCCTGTGATCAAATCCATTCTGCAAACGATAAGTTACAGCCCTATCTGTAAACAGGGAAGCCCAGCACTTGCTGATGTATTTTAAGATTGCATCTTTACCAATAATGTTCAGATAAGTGTCCTGCTGCCCGGCAAATGATGCCGTGGGCAGATCTTCCGCCGTTGCACTGGATCGTACAGCAAAGGCATCCTTCTTATCAAACCTTGTGAGAAACCCAACAATCTCTTCCTCAAAATCTTCAGAAATGGATATTCCTTCGATAACCTTACGTATTTTGCTACTAAGTTTGCTGATTTTACCTCGCTCTTCTACCTTAATATCACTTAATTCATCCAGCAAACTGTTAAGATCCTGATTATTTTCAGTTATTCTTTTATAGGCTTCGGTGGTCACACAAAAACCTTCCGGCACCCTTATTTCTTTGATTCTGGTAAGTTCTCCCAGATTAGCGCCCTTACCTCCTACGGTCATAAGACTTGACCTATCGATGTACTGAAAACCGACTAAATATGTGTTCGTGTTTGCTGGCCTTTTTGCTGAGTTGAGTTTGTTATCTGGTATCATACTGATGGCTTTTTTAGGAATGTCCAAAGCCAAAAATATAAGTTATAACGCATCAAAATACCGTTTTTTAACTATATTTTTCCAAGCGCAATAATGAGAAACGTATCAACGTTATTTATACAAACAGAGCATAATAGCAACCCTGCGCGGTTCTACTTTAAATCGACCCCGGCTTACTTTTTCCCAGATTTATTTTCCAAAAATTCCCATTCCAGCAAATGAGAAACTTGATGTTCTTTCTTAACGATCTCGTCAAAGCGCTTGGTTAATTCAGGATGTTCGGAAGCAATATCTGTTGTTTCGTTACGATCTGTTTTCAGATTAAAGATCTGCCATGGATTATTTAAGTTCTTGCGAAGATTTACTTTTACACCCTTCCAATCCCCCATCCTTATTGCCAGCTGCCCACCCTTTTCAGGGTATTCCCAATAGATATAGTCACGCTGCTTCTGATCTTTATTTTTCCCCAACAAGGTTGGCAGTAAAGATATACCATCTGTGTTATTCGGTTTTGTACCCGTTATCGCGGCAAAAGTAGCCATCATATCGAACTGTACAGATACAAAATCGCTGGTGGTGTTTGCAGGTATCTTTCCAGGCCATCTCGCAATAAATGGTTCTCTGATCCCTCCTTCATATACATCCATCTTTAACCCACGCAAGCCATCAACACTATTAAAAAACTTAGCATTTACACCACCATTGAATGTGGCACCGTTATCGCTTGAAAACATAATGATCGTATTGTCATCTAACCCCAGCTTTTTAATTTCGGCCATAATAATCCCAACCTGATCATCCAGATAAGTGATCATAGCAGCATAGGTTGAATACGGGTACTTAGTTGGCGCATATCCCTGTTGTCCGTAATAAGGATGCTCATTGAACTGTCCAATGTACTTTTTAACATACTCATCAGGCGCCTGCAATGAAACATGCGGAATAGTATAAGGCATGTATAAGAAAAAAGGTTTCGATTTTTGCTCATTAATAAAACTAACAGCCTTTTTAGTCATCATGTCTGGCGAATACACTTTGCCTTTGTAATAATCAAAATCCTTATCGGTCGCTTTTGTAGAATCGAGTGTTTTATGAACGTACATATAAGGATTATCAAGCATAACCTTCTCATCATTTTCCCAAAGGTGAGAGGGATAAAAATTATGGGATTGCTTTTGGTCCAGGTATCCATAATAATAATCAAATCCTTGCTTTAAGGGTGACCCTGTTGTGTTGTTCATTCCTAAACCCCACTTGCCGGTTAGAGCTGTAACATAACCAGCTTCTTTTAACATTTTTGGAATCGTAAATGTTCCTTCGGGCAATGGCATCTGCCCTGCTTCCAAACTATCGGGGAAACCTCCCATTTCATAGTTACCACGAATGTAAGAATGGCCCCCATGTTTGCCAGTCATCAGCATGCAACGGGCGGGTGCACAAACTGGTGTACTGGTATAATGTTGAGTAAATTTCATTCCCTCTTTGGCCAGTTTATCCAAATTAGGAGTCTTAATTTTTTTTTGTCCATATGCACCAATCTCAGCATAGCCCAAATCATCTGCGTAGATATAAATGATATTTGGTTTCTTTCGTTGTGCCTTTCCCTGCGAAAAGACCAGTCCAGGAAATAGCAACATTAGTGCAACTACAGTCTGTTTTATATTGACAATGTTCATCATCTAAATACTTTATGGCTAAAGTAATAAATAATGGAGATGACCGGGTCAAGAAAGGTCGATAGAAGTTTCTTATTAAGGGTGCCAAAGAAGCATTGGCACCCTTATTTGATGTATACTACTAGCTACAAGACATCTCTTGTCGCATTTTTTATTCTAACCGTTACTTCGTAAGTTCCCTCCTGATAGATTCGGAAAGTAAACCGCGGATTAATGCTATAGCCTCGGTCTGGAGTTGGAGTAAGACCAGGGTCGAGTTTAGCAAAGTTGCCTGGAATTCTGTAATAAATAGTATAACCCTGTCCAGGAGGCCCTGCAACAAGTGGAAATGGAACTACTTCAAAGTTACAGGCCATTGTCGAATCAGTTAATACAAGGGGATGGAATCTGGCAAAAGTATCAAAGCTATTCCTGTCTCCACGTTTAATGAACTCATTTTTCTTTGGATTAAATGGAGTTCCATTTTTATCCACTATTTTTAGAATAATCAAGGTACCCTCATTGGAGGTCTTTTTAATTTTAACTTCTGGTTCTCCAATATCTCCAGACGCGCTGGATCCATCCTTAAACCAGGCACCGCCCCCTGCAGATTGTTCTGCTACCGGTCCATCATATAAAGAAAACTGGCCAATGTTTTTAAAATCCTTTGAACCATTCTCATTGGTTGCCCGGATATCAAATTCATAGGTCCCAACAGCCACGTTTGCCGTTGTTCCATAAAAAGTAAATGCTCCGGTATGTGTATTAAACTCAACCGGTGGTGCATTTAATAATTGCCTGTGTTTATTTAGTAATTCAACAGTAGTATCCCTATTCACATCAAACTGGGAGATAAAAATATATCGCTCATAGTTTGTATATAATAGCTCCGCATGTTTTTTTGTAACTGCATCACGAATATCTAACAACTCGTAAGTTACAGGTGCACTGGAGCCATCATTGTCTACCGGCTTAGTTTGAACTGTTATGCCTTTTTGAATTTTTATTGGGCTATCCCGGTATCTGATCTGATTGCTGAGAAAACCATTTTCGACTTTTTTACAAGAGAATATGATCCCCATCGCTACAAAGCCGAATGCTATAAGTTTTATATATCTTTTCATATTATTAGCTTAAAATCATTAATTCTTGATATCACCGAAAAAGGTAAAAGTGTGGTTGTTATTTACCACATGTATCACACCGGTGTTGGTAATGATCCCCGAGGTTTGCACACGTGCCTGTAGCAATTGTTCAGGATCAACCAATGGGAGTTGTGTAGAGTCAGTAGGTATGGTACCTGTTCCATCCTCCTTTTTAACTATTTTAGTGAGGTAAACATATTTTGGTTTAACAGGGAAGATGTTAGGGTCTGTATAATCTGTTGTTGGAATGGCCTGAATTAACCTGAATTCTCCATCATTAGATTTTCTTAATTTCCCAACTTCACTTAGCGCCTCTACTGGGAGTCTGTCTTTAAACAAGTAAGCCCTCAAAGAATCTTTAAGCTCTGGCAGTTTTAAAGAATCGAATGTAAAAACAAGGTTCTCATCATTTAATTTAATACGCAGATGCGCCTGTTTTTCTTTAACATAATTACTTATGGCATAATTAGTTAAAGCAAAAACTGTCCCACTGGCATTTACTTCATCTTTTAAACCCATACGATCTACCATGATGATGAGCGTATCAAACAGCTTTTTGGTTTTTAGGTAATCATATGTGGTCATATCAACCTTAGGATTGTAAAGGCTACCACCGATCACATAATCTTTCTTGCAAGAGTAAATAGTAACCACTGTGACTATTGCAATGCATATCATAATTAATTTTTTCATATCTGATTCATTTAATGATTAAAGCCTTCCTTGCCAGTATGGCGTTTGTGTTAACGTAAAGTCGTCTTTGAACATTCCAGGGTCTATTGGCCACAACCACCCACCCTCTGGAGTACCATTCATGAACTGATCTTTAAAGCGTTCGTTATAGGTAGAAAGTGTTTTTGTTCTTACCATATCGTAGTAAGACTGGCCTTCGAAATATAGTTCACGAAGCCTTTCTTCAAGGATTGTTGTACCCAAAGCTGTGCCTCCCCCGGCATAATCCGCGACCTTAGCTCTTTTTCTGATGGCATTGAGCAATATAACGGCTTCACCATCACGGCCCAGTTTATTCAATGCCTCTGCCCGTAGCAAATAAATATCTGCCAAACGGAATATGATCAGGTTGTTGGATAGCCTGGGATCATTTTTAGCCGAACCATCAGCATAGGTTACATTAGAGAATTTAATGGTTTGACCTTCGGACGACTGTGCCTGGAAGAAGAAAGTTTTATACCTGATGTCAGTAGTATCTTTATAGATCTTATTGATGTACGAGGTATTTACAGGCCATTGAATATCTGCCTTGTTGGCTACATATGGTCTTCTTAGAGTGGGCGCATACCCTCCTCCGTTTAAAGAGATACCTTCACTTTGTCCATAACTGATGTTGATCTCAAAGATGCCCTCAAGAGATTTACCGATAAACACTTTTGAATAGTCTGTAGAGTCACTTAAAGCATACCCTCCATTCTTAATTACATCATCCGAAGCGATTTCGCTTCCGGCATAATCCCCTGTCCAGGCTTTTATATGTGCTTCCAAGGCAAGTGCACTTCCCTTATTTGCCCTTACAGCTCTTTGATTTTCATCGCTGTAACCAAAAACAAGATTAGCTTTGGCAAGTTCAAGATCCTTGATGCATTGAGCAAGCACTTCGGCCGCAGGTGTACGAGGAATATTTTTTGCCTGATTAATATCAAGATCAGGTTCAAGTCTTAACGGAACATCACCCCATATTCTGCTCATGTAGAAATAAGTGAAAGCACGGAGAAAATAAGCTTCGCCTATGATGCGTTTCTTATCATCCTGATTGGTAAATTTCTCGATTGCGATACCGGGAACCTTGTTAATGATCAAATTCACCTGCTGTAACAGTTGGTAATAGGATTGCCAGTTCCAATTCCCGGAACCTACGTTTAAACCAGTAAATTCTCCATTTGAAATGTTATAATTTTGATTGTCCCTGTCAGATCTGATGCTAAATTCACCTGAAGGTGCATCGCCATATACATGCCACGAATAATTGTTTAGCAGCACCCTTCTTAACGAAGAGTATGCTCCGGAAATGGCACTATTTGCATCTTGTCCGTTGGTAAAATAAGCTCCTGTAAAGGTCGAATTGTGGGGTTCAAGATCCAGAATTCTTTTGCAAGCAACAGCGCTGATGACTAGTATCAAAAGCAAAAGCCCTGTAATATGTTTTTTGAAATGTATTTTCATGATTTCATATTTAATAAATGATAAAACTATTAAAGCCCTATTTCCAGACCTATCGTATACTTTTTAGGTATGGCATAACCGCTGCCGTTGTAAATACCAAAGGCATCAACCTGCTCCGCATCCGGTAAATTGGCCGATTGGAAAATATGAAGGTTATCTGCCATAGCGTATACCCTTAGCCTGCTTAATGATAGTCTTTGTAGTACTTTTGGCTTAAATGCATACGCCAACGTGGCTGTTTTTATGCGGATATAGGATCCATTTTCAACCCATCTAGAGCTTACTGCAGCATATTTGTAACGCGTTCCAGAGAATGAACTTAAAGAAGGATAATTCGCATTGTCTCCCGGATTTCGCCAGTAATTAATGCCATTTAAATAAGGAAATGCATTGTTACTTAATGCGTGCAAAGGGTCAGGATCACCATCATCTGTAGGCACTAAATGGGAGAGCTTTCCGACCAGGTAATCATTGTAAATATCCCTACCCAGGGTAAATGTGGCAAATACGGAAAGACTAAAGTTCTTATAGCTGAAGGTATTTACCATTCCTCCTGTCATTTTTGGATTTGGATTCCCCGCAGGCACATAATCTGTTGCGTCAAGAATTCCGTCTCCGTTCTGATCCTTCCATATTGGATCTCCCCCTTTAAACGGATATCCATAAAAGCTAAGCACACTCCCATCAATGGGATTTACAGGAACATCTCCGTCAGTAGCATATATACCTGTTTGCTCAAACACATTATACTGATTGATAGACTGCCCTTGTCGCAAAAGGAATTTATCTAAATAAATATCCCGACCACCATTTGGCAGTGATGTGATCAGGTTTTTATTGAAGGCAAAATTGAAATTGGTTTCCCACTGAAATGCTTTTGATGGATTGAAATAATGAGCAATGAATTGAGTTTCGATACCGCTATTTCTTGTACCAATGGCATTTGAAGTTATGGTTGAGTAACCTGTAGTAATTGGGAGTGCAAGTGTAAATATTCCCTCAGTCGTATTTCTGACATATGCATCTGCCACAAAATTAAATCGGCCATTTAAAAAAGTTAGGTCTACACCAATATTCGCTTGTTTTGAATGCTCCCAGGTAAGTTCACTGTTTGACAAGCCTCCTGAAAAGTTTGGAGACACTGAAGGAACTCCATTATACGTATTCGATTCGTTTTGACCTGTTGATGGGTTTGAGCTACCGGGGAAACTACCCGCCCCAACATTATAGGTGTTGAACGATAGGTAACTATCGCCGCCATCCGGTTGCCTGCCTGTGATACCATAGCTACCACGAATTTTAAATAAGGTTAACCAGGAGCTGGCAGCTTTCATGAAAGGTTCATCACTAACGATCCATCCAGCGGAGAATGACGGAAAGAAACCTACCCTGTTACCTTTACCAAATTTTGATGATGCATCGGCATTTATTACGCCCGAGAACAGATATCGACCCTTAAAATCATAGTTAGCTCTGAAAAAAGCAGTCTGGATACCGCTTTCGATCAAATCTGAATAGGCATAAGAACCCATTTTATTGATCACTTTTACTACGCTAATTTGATCATTAGGTATTCCATCGGCCTCTGCATATGTTGCCCTGTATTGATGGAACTCAGTATTCTGTCCGGCAAGTAAATTTAAATGATGGGTATCGTTAATAGTTGTCGAAAACTGAATGGTATTACTCATTAAATAGTTTGCAGAATTGTCTACGAAGCTTGTTGCATAACCTGTTCCACTTCTGCGAACCGTCCCCGGTGTGAAAGTATCCTTTCTACTATTTGCAGTTTCATAAGATATGATGGTGTTAAATACCCATTTGTCAGAGATTTTCCAATCGATAGTCGGACTTATGCTTAAGCTATTATTGGTATTGGCATCTGTTTGGATATTTGTATTTCCAAAGATGAAATCTCTATTTGCATCAGGAAGAAAAAGATTTGAAGATGGCAGTGGACTGCTGGCATAGTATCCACCATTAAAAGGACTGTTACCTCCGCTTAAATCACTTACAGATCTTGGTCTGTCGAGACGGTTATAGCGAATTTGAACGCCAACCTCCAATTTAGGAGCAAGTTTTACGCCCATTCTGCTGTTGATACTATATCTATCGAAACCTGATTTTTTAATGATACCATCTTCAGAATAATAATTTAGCCCATAGCGATAAGTAAATTGCTCTGTACCGCCGGTAAATGACAGATCATAATTATCTACTTTACCCGTCTGATAAAGTTGGCCTCTATAATCATTCGCATTATTAAAAGCACTATTTAAGCTATCAGTAAGTATTTGAGGAATGTTTTTTAGGTTATCATACGTTCCATAATGGTTGATCAGTTCCATTTTCGCACGTCCTTCTTCTGCTCCTATCAATACCTTATCAAGGTTTGGACGTTCTGTAATACCATGGTACGTAGAGAAATTAATTTGCGTTTTACCGGTTAATCCCTTTTTTGTGGTAATAAGGATAACTCCATTGGCCCCACGAGATCCATAAACTGCTGCAGCGGATGCATCTTTTAAAATATCGATGTTCTCAATATCACTAATAGGGATACCTGCTAAGACGTCTGTACTGGTCCCATTACCAAAATTCAAAGCTGCAATATCCTCTGTGCTCTGCATTACGTTATCCACTACATAAAGGGGTCCGCTAATCGCTCTGGCCAAGCTGGCTTTACCAGAAGCCGAATTAGGATTATTATCAATGTTCCTACTCACGGCGGTATTTCCACGTAATACAACGGTACTTCTTACTCCGGGTTCGCCTGAGAAGTTTTGCACGTTTAATCCCGCAACACGACCTTGCAATAATGTACTCAGGGATGGTGCCGGAACATCGGCAATAGATTTAGGATCTACTGAGGTTATAGCAGCACTAGCCTTTCTTCTGGAAACTTTCTGGTAACCAATAACAACTACATCATTTAGCGTTTTTTGATCAGATTCCAGCTTAATTTCGATATCTGTATCACCAGCTTTTACTACAATTTCTTTTGCCTTATAACCAAGCATACGAAACACGATTGTACCCCCAATGGGTATGTTTATTGAGTAACGCCCCTGATCATCTGTGGAACTTCCATTGTTGGTACTCTTATTTATTACCGACACCCCTGGTAATGGTTGATTGTCAGTTGCATCTTTAACGATTCCGCTAATATGGATTGCTGTGGTGGATTGGGCATAGCCACTAAAAAATATACTCCCTAGTGCTATCTGCAATAACATTACTAAGCCTAGTATTTTATTCTTATATAAAATTGCATTCATGAATTTTAAATTAATACCTGCTCCTTCTATTTATCATCAGGAGTCCAGGAGTTCAGATTGATTGGTTTGGTTTGAAACATTAAAGTTTCTATTGGTTTTTTGGTCTTGAATGTTAGGTTATTCCATAGGCTAAATTGTTTTAGTTAGATTTATTTGTTTAATAGTCGGTTTATTTTTATGTGTTGACAAAATTAAGGTAAAACGATTTAGCTAACTGGCGCTAATTTGGGTTAAGTATCAAAAAATGAGCAAAAAAACTTTGGTTTTTAAATAATCAGAATGAAAGATTGGCAAAAAAGGACACAATTACCAACAATTCAATTATTTTATGAAGCTAAAGTAATACATTTTTGAATTCACTGGTATTTATTTTGCATTTTTTAAATAAAAAAATATAAAATTTATAAAATACATAAAACTATATAACAAAATAACACATAAACACACTTAAATATCGAATATTATATATACAAAAAATATATTCAACCTATTCATCACATCAAAAATCATTATTAAAGAGTCAACAAGAACAAAAAAACAACTCATAATGGTATTTTTTTTGTCTGTAAAGTAAAAAATATTGGAACATTTTAGTTCTATGCGTTTTCAGCTGTTTCAACAATCATTTCAGCAACAAGTTCGGATTGTGACATGAAAACCAAGTGGCTTCCCTTAACTTCTTTAACAGCAGTATTTAAACGCCCTTAAGTATTTCTGTGAATTTCAGGATTGACACTCTTGTCCTCTGATGCAATTAATCCCCATGAAGGCTAATGTCGCCAGGCAGCATCTGTAATTGGGGTTACAAAACCCTTGGCATAAAACGCCCCGAGAGGCGTACATGAAGTTTGCAACCATTGCAAAGCTCTCCATTATCCGGCTGGAATGCGGCGATATAAACAAGCGCTGCCACATTTGGATGATTACCTACTTCGGTAATTACAGCTCCGCCCTATGAATGGCCAGCATGAATAGCGGGCCCTCCTATCACGTGCCGCATGTGTAGCAAGGACATCATCCTCAAGTGAGGTCAATGGATTTTGCACCACTGAAACATTTGTTTATGAGTGATTGAACAATACAAAGCTACGTCATAAACTCCGGCCAGGGAATGGACGGTCTTCCGAAGTATTGTAATTTCTTCCCTTTTTAACTTATTACGATTGGAATAAGTATCATAACCATAATTTAATCCTTGGTTAATCAGGATCATTTACCTTCATCTGCGATTTAAAGTGATGAAATGGCAATCTCTGGCAAGAAACTCAGCATATTCTTTATTAGTTGGCTGCTGCTTGCACTTCAGTTTATTGCTTGTCGGAAATCTGATCCCGAAAAACCAGATTATCCCGCAGGTTCCAATGAAAAAATAAACAGCTGGGTATTAGACAGCATGCGGGTATATTACTACTGGCAAAATACATTACCTTCTAATCCAGACATTTCTAAAGATCCTTTGGATTTTTTTTCATCAATTAAAAGCTCGGAAGACAGATTTTCGAAATTAATTAATCCAATTTTACCAGAAAGTTACTATCCATCACTGGTACATAATTTCGGATTTGATCTAGCGATTTACCGTGACAGTTCAGGAGAAACAAAGACGGTAGTGACTTTAGTTGTACCTGGTACAATACCAGAGCGCGATGGACTGAAAAGAGGAAGTATTATTTTAAGTATTAATCAAACTACTCCATCAGCTGTAAATGCATCTGATCTCATCTCCACAAGCATTAAGCAGCGTAAAATAGTACTAAAACTTGAGCAAGGAGAAGAACTCATCCTAGGAGCCGCAATTGTGGCTGAAAATCCTGTATACAAATATAAGATGATCAGCAGTGCGGGTAAATCTATTGCCTATCTGTTTCTAAATTCTTTTGAAGGGCGCTCCAAATATGATTTGCAGGAGGCCTTTAGTTATTTTAAACAAAATAATGCAACGGAACTCATATTAGACCTTCGGTATAATCCAGGGGGAGATGTTGCCATGAGCGCGGTAATGGCTGCTGCTATTGCACGAGTCCAGCCATCTGATGTATTTATAGAGTATAGAGGCAATAAGAATGCCCCCTTAAGGAGGGAGAATTTTGCCAGTACGATAACCAATATTTCGGCAGGGTACAATTTCCGTTTCGAAGAAATAACCTCTATGCGTTTACAAATAAAGCAGGTATTCATTTTAACCGGAAACCATACCGCTTCGGCAGCTGAATTTTTGATTAAGGGTCTAAGACCATGGTTAAGCGTGATTCAAATCGGACAGAAAACCTTGGGCAAAGACATGGCTTCCTTTCAGATCAAGGAGAACGGGAATGCCCATACTTTGGCCAATTGGAGCATAGAGCCTATGGTGTTTAAATTATTTAATAGCAATAGTGAAGGAAATTATCCAACTGGACTAAACCCGGATATCACCGTAGATGAATTCAGCGAAGCGTTGATCCCTTTTGGTGATCAGGCTGATCCGCTGATAAGAACCGCAATTGGTAGAATTACGGGGAAGCCACTAAAAAGTTCGTCCTTAAGCCAGAGCAACATCCATGTACTATTTGATTCAAGGGACATGATAGATCAGATCAGCAGACCTATTAGTGCCACAAGAGTGCGAGCCCAACCTAAAGGATTAACAAATAGATAATTGTAAGTTAACTTAACTATGAGGTGCCTTAAATACTTTTGTGTACCATCAACCCTTATATTAAATGACCAATGAAAAACTTAGGACACAAAGTTGTGGAGGGCTTCATTAATGGCAATGAAGAATCTTTCAATCAAGTTTTTGACGTATTTAGTCGCTCTATCTGGTCGTTCTTCTATCAAAACACACGATCAAAGGAAATCACCGAAGAACTGGTGAACAACACCTTTATGAGGTTGTGGAAATACAGAAGTAATATAGATCCTGAAAAGGGCATTAAAAATTACCTGAATAAGATTGCACGAAGCATATTTTACAATTGGCTGGAGCAAGTTTCCAGAGATGAGAAAATGAAGGAGCGGTATAGCTCCGATTGTAAGCACAACGAACAAAACCTGCAGGAATGCAATGATCTGGATACCTCCATTGACCTTAAACTCTTAATTGATCATGTACATACGCTTTTGCCTGAAAAAAGAAGAAAAGTCTTTCTCCTTTCCAGATTCAGCGGCATGTCTTATGCCGAAATCGCCTCACATCTTTCAATTGGAAAGGAAACTGTAAAAGATCACTTATCTAAAGCATCACAAACTCTTTCTGTATTAAATAAGACGGGAGACTATATTTAAAATATATTTTGTCCGCAAGCCCCCCTTGCCCACAAGTTGTGCTGTATATGTTCATGTAAAGGCAGTTAATTGAGCTGTCTGAATATTATACAATGGATAACGATAAAAGAAAAGAACTGCTTGAAAAATTTGCGAACAGAACATTAACGCCTAGAGAGCTTGATGAGTTTTGGATGATGATAAAATCCGGAGCACATCAGGAACTTTTAGACGAGGATATTGATTTAGAGCCCGTAAATACCAGAGAATTACCTGCAGACATAGATGAGTCTTTATCAAATATTAAAAGCAGTCTCTCGAGCCAGATTGCACAGAAAAAACACCCGATAAAACTTATTTACAAAATCACCGCAGCTGCTGCAGCGATAATTCTACTCATTGGAGGATTTAAAGGCTATCAGTATTTCAGCTACATTCAGGACACAAAAACTTTTATTACGGTAAATGTTGCTGTTGGTAAAATGCAGAAATTGATTCTGGCGGACAGTTCGGTTGTTACAGTCTCATCAGGATCAACTTTTAGCTATCCTATAGCATTCACAAAAACAGAACGACGTGTTTTTCTTAGAAACGGAAAGGCCCTATTTGAAGTAAAAAAAGATCCCAGGAAACCATTTAGTGTTGAATCAGGAGACTTACAGACTACGGCTTTAGGAACTTCTTTCACCGTTCAATACAATGAGAGTTACCGATGGGAAAAAGTAAGCCTTTATACCGGCAAAGTAGTTATCAAACCCAGGGATAAGGCATCTAAACAAGCGCCCGTATTCCTTACCCCAGGCAAGGCATACGAATACAATTATGGTAGTGGAAACATGAGTAGATTCGATTTGGCTGTTAATGATCCGATTGGCAAACCAGAATTACTTTTTGAGCATACTCCTCTTAATGAAGCCCTATTCAGAATTAGCTCTTATTACAAAATAAGGATTGATTTTAATCCTAAAACCACAGTTTCATTTACAGTAAACGGAGATTTCAGCAATCAAACTGCTGATGAAACATTAAAAAACCTCGCATTTATTCACCAATTAAAATTTAAGAAAACTGACAGTTTAAACTACAGATTAATGAAGAAATAAGCTACTAAAAATTAAATCTCAAAAAGAAAGTGCCGTTCGGTAAAACGGCACTTTACAATGCGGGAGCAACCCGCTACTAAAAATTAAATTTCATACTAATAGTAAAAAATTTGTAACAAAAATATGCATTTTAAGATTCATATCCTAACGGATAAATTCATACAAAAAAAACATAACAGCCTTAAATTCAACCTCTCATTTTTATTTATTCTGTTCGTCACACCTTTATTTTCTCAGGCGTATAAAGATATCAGTATACCAGTAAGCATTCATTTTACAAAAGTAAAGGCCGCTACCCTGCTTAAGGAACTGAATAAGCAAACAAATTACAAATTTTACTATGATGATATGCTGGAACAGGTTGAACTGGAAAGCCTCAATTATACTAAAGCGCCTTTAGGGAAAGTACTGTCGGAAATGACTCCATTAGGATTTGGATTCTCGCTTGTTAATAACTCCATTTCGGTAAGGTATTCCAAAGCTTCTTCCAGTATAAAGCGCATTAAGCAAGGCAAGATCACAGGAAAGGTGATTGACGAAAAGGGGCAGCCTATGCCCGGAGCAGGTATAAAGATAGTGGAGAACGGAAAGGTTATTCAAAGTAGTATTGATGGCACATATTCGATAAGCATTGATCCGGGAACCTACACCTTAGAGGCAAGCTATGTAAGTTATCTGGCGAAACGCATTGGAGGGATACTGGTTGAGGAAGGCAAAGCCACACCACTTAGCATCGCTATGCAACCAGCTAATGAAATGCTGAAACAGGTGGTTGTACAGGGTAGTTATAAAAAAGAATCAATTGCCGGACTTTACGCCCAGCAAAAAAATTCAGCATCATTAACCGATGGCATCTCTGCTGAACAAATAGCTAAAACACCCGACAATAACGTAGGTGCTGTGTTAAAAAGAATTAGTGGTGTTACTACCCTAGATAATAAATATGTGGTAGTACGTGGCTTAACAGAGCGCTACAATCAGGCCATGATAGATGGAATTGTAGTTCCCAATACAGATATGAACAGGCGTAATTTTTCTTTTGACCTGATACCTAATGAACTAGTGGCTAGTGTTGTGGTTAATAAAACAGCAAGTCCAGATGTTTCTTCGGAGTTTGTTGGCGGACAGGTGATTGTAAACACATTAAGCATACCTGATCAGAATTTTCTAACGCTAAGCGTTGGTAGTGGTGGGAATACTCAAACTACCGGAAAAGATTTTTTAACTGCCGGAGGAAGAGCAAATAAAGATTATTTTGCATTTGATGATGGCAGACGCGAGAAGCCTGTCGGCCTTGTTTCCTGGTCAATGGCAAATGGACAGGATGATCCAAGGATTGAACATACTGATCAAAATGGTTACAAAACAGGATATATTGGTGCTATTGACCAAAGCAAAAAGTTCAACAATAACTCTTTTCGTATTTACCAAACTCAGGCTTTACCCAATCAGAATTACCGGTTCACGATAGGGCGTGTATATGATCTTGACCAAAAGAAAGGGTTGAAAATTGGTTTTACAGGGGGATTAACTTATAGAAACACCCAACAAAGCAATGAATTTGAAACTTCAAGAGGGTACCCTTTAAAGTTAGATTATTTCAATTCTCCAGATACTTTAGGCCGTGGCACCGGTTATATTTTCAACACCACCTGGGGTGCTGTCCTAAATGGCGGTATACAAACTGAGAAGTTTAAAATAAATCTCAGGAACATCTTCACCAAGACTATGAATGAGGATTTTTATCAAACTATTTTGCTGGATGAAGGCACTAACCTGAAACAACAGACAAATTTGGTGGACCCGGTATTCAGTGCAATAAATCAACACAAGGTTGATGCTGAACACCTCATCGGAAGTAAGGGTTTTAAGATAAGCTGGAGTGGAGCATATACCCATCTGAACCAAGAACATAAGGATTTACGTAATTTCAAATATTTCCCGGTTAAAAATACTTTCGGAAAACTTTATCAAAGACCAAATGTCACCGCAATAGATGACATTAAAAACAATTACTCCGGTGATTACCGTTTATGGAGCGGAGTTATACAGAATGATTATAACTGGTCTTTAAACCTGAGCCAACCTTTCGATTTTTTACACGACAAAAGCCTTGTGAAAGCAGGTTATACCGGATGGTATAAAAAAAGGAATCAGAATATCAATATGGCTTCAATATATGCAAAGAGCCGAAACACTCCCCCAATTGGCGAACCCGATTATTATGATAGGTATGAGGATTTGTTAACCCCAGATAGGGTTGGCTACGGATTAAACCAGGCTTATTATTGGCTGGACGCAGGCAACGGGGATATAAGTAATGGAGATTCAAAGTATCATGCAGCTTACCTGATGCTTGATCAGCGGTTCTTTCAGAAATTGCGTCTGGTATATGGACTCAGGGCAGAAAACTTTAATCTTAAAAGCGCCCAGGATGCGGAGATTAGAAAAAGGGAGAGACTAGAACAACAATTTCCGGATGCGATTTATACCAGTGCAGTACCAGAGCAGACTGGTGAAAAAAACTGGTACTTCCTTCCTTCTGTCAACCTAATCTATAGCACAAGCCCCAAAACAAATTTAAGAGCTGCCTATACCAAAACAATCATAAGGCCGGATTTCAGGGAGACCATGGTTTATGCTTTCCCAGACCCCTTGCTTCAGGCGCTGATTATGGGTGGAAATATAAAAAGTACAAAAGTTCAGAATATGGACATTCGCTATGAGTTTTATCCTAATCCGGATGAAATTATATCTATTTCCGGATTTTACAAGTATTTAGAAAATCCTGTAGAGCTGGTCAATGAAACGCCGAGTGCAAATCAAACAGTTCTTGTTTATAAAAATCAGCATTCTGCAAAGAACTATGGGCTGGAAATAGAATGGCGCAAATCTCTTGGCATCATTACATCTGCTTTGGATAATTTTAGCCTATATGGAAATGCAGCAGTAATATGGAGCGAGATCAAAACCCTTCAGAAAATTACCAATCCTGACTTTAATCCAGATGAACCGGATGATGCCCCCCCATTTATCGAAGCGATACAATCCATAAAACGACCTTTGATTGGTCAATCGCCCTACATAATTAATGCAGGTTTGGCTTATCAGTCTAAATTTATTGTCGCCAATGTATCATTTAACCGATCAGGTTACCGTTCCTATATCGTTTCCACTCCAGATGCAACCGAATTCCAGCAACCACGAAACTTGCTTGATCTGCAGCTGAGCGGAAAAGTACTCAACCAAAAAGCAGAGATAAAGTTCAATGTAAGCAATTTGCTAAATGCAACAGATTCATTCTATAACAATGCCAATTCCTGGGGAGAGGGTATCAGTCAGACAAAGCCAAGTAAGGGCTCTGATAAATACGAGCCAGAATTTGGAGACAGAATGCGTTATCGCGTTAAGTACGGGCGCACCTATAATTTATCTTTTACTTATAACTTTTAAAAGCATGTCATCATACAAAAAAATAATCCTTTTAACCCTGTCACTAGGCTGTTTCCTACTTGCATGCAAGAAAGAAATTGCACTAACAGCTCAGCGATTTGGAAAAATAAATTTTGGAAATCAAACATCAGTTAACCCATTGATCATCGATTATAACGGCAACACATTTTCGGTCGGACTTGATCTCACTAAAAACATTAAAGTGCCAAGCGGAAAAGGTATACTGAGCTTCAAAGATAATAAGGGCAATGTTTTAACGGACACTACTATTACTATTGAAGAGAACAGCATCAGGAATTTAGTACTGTTCCAACCCTCTCCAGATACAAAAGCAGCATTAATAGAAAATAATCAGGAAAATGAGGTCCGTCCTGAGGGAGGCTTCATGAAAATTAAAATTGCTAATCTCGCACCAAAGTGTCTACCAAAAAATGTAGATATCATTATGAAGATGCTTGACAATAATCTTGGAGATTTTGCTGACCTGGATACCATTGAAAATGTAAGTTCCAACTTTGGAGGATATCTTAATTGCAAAACGTTTACTCCTGTAACTGGCGACGGCTATCTCCTATTCTATATCATCGATCCCATCACAAAACAACCTTTACATGAAGGTTTTGCTGGGGTTGTTGATATTAACGATTATAATAATGGAATCTTTTACAACATCATCACCTTATATATCAATGAGCAGACTGTAGAAGCATCAGGTGCAAATATGACTGGAACTGACGGCAAACCCTATCAGGTGCAGGTAAATGCATTATTTATGAATTAAACTGGCCAACTCTAATTTAAACAAACACTTAACATAAATAACATAACAATTTGAATATTAAATTATTAAAATAAATAAATAATATTAATTTAACACTACACCCCTTAACTTAGCAGTACTAAAAATTAAAATCAAAAAAAATGGTAAAACATTTGAAAAACGCAGGCCTGGTAGCTATGGTAGCCGCCGCCGCTCTTACAGTTTCAAGCTGTAAAAAAGATCAAAACAACGACGGAAGCGGTAACTTCAATCGTTCTTTATCAGCAGGATTTTCGAATCCAACTCAAAGTATTCCGGTAAACACAGGTGGTGTGATCCAGGACAACTTTGACGGAAATGCAACAGACAACATTATTAATCTAACCAGCAGCAAAGTTTGGTTAATTGATGGGGTTAGTTATGTACCTTCTGGTAAAACTTTAAAAATTCCTGCAGGAACAATCCTTTCATCAGGAGTAGACAAAAACTACACCGGTACTCAAACCAATCCTGATACAGGATTACCGGAAACTGTTACCAAACCGATCCACGGTGTTCTGGTAGTAGTCAAAGGTGCTAAAATTGATGCTGTAGGTACTGAGGCTTTGCCAATTGTATTTACTTCTCCGGCAGCTCCTGGTAGTCGTGTTGCAGCAGATTTTGGTGGCATCATTTTATTAGGTAATGCACCAACTAATAAACCAACCAGTACTGTAATCGAAGGATTGCCTACTCCTCCTGCTGGCGTTGATGTTAGTTATGGTGGTTCAACAACTGCCGACAATTCAGGAACATTAAAGTTCGTAAGGATTGAATATCCAGGCTTTAAACTTTTTGCTGACAATGAAATCAATGGTTTAACCTTAGGCGGTGTGGGTTCTGGCACTACTTTAGATCACATCCAGGTAACTTACTCAGCTGATGACAGTTTTGAATTCTTCGGTGGAACTGTAAATGCAACCTACCTTGTAGCTGCCGGTGGCGATGATGACGATTTCGATTTCGATTTTGGATACACTGGTTCTATCCAATATGCTGTTGGGTTAAAAGCCATCAATTCTACACACAGTACTTCAGGCGGAAGTTCTGATGCAAACGGGATTGAATCTGACAATGACAAAACTGGAAGTACTTTAACTCCAAGAACAAAACCTACTTTAAAAAACTTCACCATACTTGGAACAAATGCAAACAATACTGCATTAAAGTTGGGTAATCGTTGGAGAAGAAATTCTGGTCTTGACATTCAGAATTCTGTGATCGCTGGTTTCCCTGCAGGTGTTATCTATGAAGGTGGTGCTTCAGGTACTTATACCAATAATATCCTACATGCTTTTGCCGCAGCAGGTGGCTCAGTAACGCCTGATAATACTGGTGCTTCAGCAAATGCCTATTTAAAATTAGGCTCTGCACTTCCTACTTCTTTCTACGCAGGTCCTACAGCAGCAAATTATACAACCTATAGCTATAGCCCTGATGTATTGATCCCTCAGGCAACTTCTCCGGTAGGAACCCGTGGTGCAATTGCAGCTGGAACAGCTGTTGGTACTACCTGGTTAAAAACCTGGACAGAGTTTAATGCACAGAAAAAAGTTTATTAACCCTCAATTCCCCTTGTTTCCAGAGCAGCCATTAAATGGCTGCTCTTTTTTTAGGTTGAAAAAACCTGCCTTATTAAAAAACCGTATAAAAATGAAGCTGTTTAAATAGTAAAACGAGTCGTAATTAAGCCCTTAAATTGTCGCATTAATACCTCATATGGGCTTACTTTTTTCTATAGTTTTGTTAAACAACACATTAACCCTAAAAAAATATTACTATGAAAACATTACAGTTCACTAAAGAGATCAAAGCACCGGTCCAAAAAGTTTGGAGCACGCTTTGGAATGAGCCAACTTATTCTCAATGGACAGACGCCTTTAATCCTGGTGGTGGTTCCAAAGTAGAAAGTGATTGGAAGGTTGGCGGAAAAACACTCTTCCTGGATGGAAAAGGCAACGGTATGGTTAGTACTATTAAAATAAAAAATGAGCCTTATCACATCGTATTTGAGCATTTGGGTGAAGTAATAGATGGCAAAGAAGATACCACCAGCGAAAGGGTGAAAAGTTGGGCAGGATCCCTGGAAGAATACCATCTTTCTGAAGACAACGGCATTACTAAACTTAAAGCTTCAGTGCAAGTAGGAGAAGAATGGGAAGAGGTTATGAATAACGGCTTTACCAAAGGCCTGGAAGAAGTAAAAAAACTTTCAGAATAGATATTATTCTAGTTTAGGAAGTGACGACCACCATTTCTCCAATTTGGTTTTCAATCCCTGAACAATTTTTGGGTTATCTGCGGCCAGGTCTTTGGATTCATTTTGATCTTTTTGAATATTATACAGTTGTGCATCGCTACCATCGCTGTTCATCAAAAGCTTCCACTGCCCTGACCGTATAGCCAGATTAGGGCTTTTATCGCGACCTTTGGGGAATTTAAATGCGATATCATTACGGCCATATTCCCAATACATATCCATATTTCTGGGAGACGGTTTCCCCAGCAAAGCTGTACTACGGTCTTTACCGTCACCGCGGTAGTAGCCGGGCAGTTTAACCCCCGCTATTTTAGCTAGTGAAGGCAACAGATCAAGTGCGCTTAACACTGAAGTTTCGTCGATTGTACCAGGTGTAATATGGCCTGGCCAACTGATCATAAATGGCATCCGGGTGCCGCCCTCATATAAAGAAAGTTTAGTGCCGCGTAATCCGGCAGCCCGACTACCTCTAAAGCTTGGTAACGGCCCGTTATCGCTGGTAAAAATAACAATGGTGTTTTTATCCAACCCCAGCCTTTTCAGCCCGTCAAGCAGCCTGCCAATCTGGATATCGTATTCTTTTAATACCAATTTAAATGCAGCCTCTTCTTCGAGATTCATCGGATATTGGCCTGTATATTCTTTTTCTTTTCGAGGTACCCATGGAGTATGTACATCATCAGGCCATAAATTAATAAAACAAGGTTGCCCTTTATGTTTCTGCATAAATTCCAATGTTTTATCTACAAAGTATTTAGTACGATCCCATCGTTTTATACTATCTTTCTCAGACCATATCCAGTTTGTAGCAGTAATCAGGGGATCGGGATCAGGGCTTTCGTAGGTACTAACGTGTTCATCAAACCCATATTTCTCAAATCCAGGCGCATTGGTAACATCACGACCGCCACCCAAATGCCATTTGCCGAAATGTCCTGTAGCATATCCGGCGTTTTTAAAAATTTTAGCAATAGTGGGTGCTTCAGGGTCTAGAAAATCTGCTTGCTGCGCATTACGGTTATGTTTGCGATTATCTAAGTAAGTTGAAAAATTCCATCTTCCGGGATAATTACCAGTTATAAAACCAGCCCTTGATGGGGAGCAGATAGGCGCAGCACTGTAAAATTGATTGAATTTCCTACCGTTAGCTGCAATCCTGTCAATATTGGGTGTCGGCACAAAATTACCACCAAAACTACTCACATCGCTGTACCCCATATCATCAGTAAGTATATAAATTATATTTGGCCTGTTAGCCGGCAGATTAGGTTTTGCTTTGGAAACAGGAACTACCCACCCCAGTAAAGGCACTACTATAAATGCAATTATTCCGAAAGCTTGTAATTTCCTTTTCTTTTGATTTAACAACATATATTAAGCCTTTAATGTGCTGGTAGCGGATTAGCAACCACAACTTGAAAGTGTTCTACTATTGGAAATGGATCGTAGTAATGATGTAAAAGCTCTTTCCAATTGTTATATACTTCAGACTGCCTGAATCCAATTGCATGGTCTTCGAGATTCTCCCATTCAACAAGCAATAAGTATTTGTTATCTTGTTCAATACATTTCTGCAAACTGTGTCTGATGTATCCCGTTATTGAACTTATATATTGACCCGCTTCAATAAAATCTGATTCAAATTGATCATTTCGTCCTTCCTTAATATACAGGGCAGCAACTTCTAATATCATATTGAGTTTTTAGTAATGATTAACAATATAGAAAATTATAAATTGAAAATGAATTAAGAAGGTCTTTCAATAGTAATTGAAAGACCTTCTTAATTCATTTTCAAAGACGTCTACATTCTTAAATACAAACTCAAATGGCTATAACGCATCAATTGCCTCACGCAATTCCTTCGCTGCTGCTGCCGGATCTTCGGCTCCATAAATTGCTGCACCTGCAACTATCACTTTTGCTCCCGCTTGGACAACAGCGACCACATTACTSNAWGWTYRSAMSASCKKCTACAGAAACAGGAACACCAACTCTTGCAGCTTCGTCGATCAATACCTGAATTGAATAACCAGCTGTCCACTGTTCGTCTAAACCCGCATGTAGTTCTACAAATTCCACTCCCAGTTTACTTACTTCCTGAGCGCGTCCCACTCGATCGGGATAACCAATCGTGTCTACAACAACCCCTTTGCCATGGGCCTTTGCTGCTTTAACAGCGCCAATGATTGTAGCATCTCCCGCTGCTCCCATTACTGTAACTAAGTCTGCACCAGCCGTAAAGGCGATATCAGCTTCCAACTCACCTGCATCTGCAGTTTTAAGGTCTGCAAAAACCAATTTATCCGGATGCGCGTTTTTCATGGCTGTGATAACTGCCGACCCCATGTTCTTAATCAGGGGTGTTCCCAGTTCAATAATATCTACATAGGGTGCTACTTTAGCTGCCAATGCCAATGCCTCTTCTGTTGTTAATAAATCTATTGCTACTTGTAATTTTGCCATAATGATAATATATAATTGATTAATCGTATTTATTCAAGATTTGCATGCCTTTTCCAAAGCTCTGCGGCTGGTATGCGATTAAATTTGCACAATGACTGAAATATTGAATCCATTAACAACAGCAAGAATTGCTCAAATAAACTTCCTGCATATTGCCCCGATCGACTGCTCTCAAGATCTTGCTTTCCTGCTGCAGGTATCAAAATCAATTGATCTGCAAGACCAGAAAGTAACGAGTGCTCTTGTGTTGAGATCGCGACAACAATGGCTTCCACCTCCTTTGCCTTCTGTGCTGCCCTTACAGTTGTACTAGTTGTACCGGATCCGGAAGCCGCAATTAACAGATCTCCTTTTATTATGGCAGGCGTAATGGTTTCGCCCACAAAGTAAACTTTAAGACCCAGGTGCATCAACCGCATTGCAGCCGACCGCATCGCAAAACCAGAACGCCCGGCTGCAATAATAAAAATATGATTAGCAGACCCAATATAATTAACCAGAGTGGCCACTTCATTAAAATCCATTTGTTTTAACAACCAGGTATTTTCAACTAAAATCATCTCCAGATTCGCACGGATATCATTAGCAATCTGTTTCTCACTTATGTTTTCAATCTCCATTTTTCTTATTTTTTTATCCTCGGTAAAAGTAATGAGGGCTAATCGGTCCAACCTTACACAATCAGCGCATTATGTGGGACAATCAGGAAATTAAAGGGGCAAAAAGTCATAAATAAGCCACAAAAAAAGAAGGGCTTCCGAATAGTCCACCATAATTTCCCAATCGTCCAATACAACAAACTCATAGTCCCTATCTTTATACCATGATAAATGCAGCACTGCAACCCGGACTTGAAAAATCGTTGATTTATATACGGAATTTGGGTAATTGTCCTCCGAGTTATCTTAATGACCCAGGACGGAAGGATTTCTTTGAGATTGTTTGGCTAAAAAATGAAGAGGCCCTACACGCACTAAAAGACACAGAACTGGAGGCAAAAGCTGACTGGATTTACCTGATCCCCCCATATAGGGTTCATCAATTGAATAAAGCGGGAAAAAATGGTGAGCTGATTTCTTTTAAAAGAAGTATGCTGGAAGAAGAGGATAAAGAATTTCTTCTTGATCTTTTCAAAATATTTAATGTACAGGGTGAATTTTCCTGCCTTAGGCTAAATGAAACATCAGCCACTGAACTTTCAGGAATATTCCAATTACTGGATAAAGAATATGCCAGCAATAATATTGTTATGGTAAGGGCATTGCTCAAAGTTTTTTTGCTCAAACTAATCCAGGTAAAAGAGCATGAATTCACTGGTCAGGATATCCACCAAAAAAGGGTGTATGAATTTTTAATGCTGTTGGAAAGTAATTATCAGCAAGTTCGAAACACGGATTTTTATGCCGGCAAATTAGGGATTAGTTCTAAACGCCTCAACCAAATCCTTAAGGACAAACTAAGTAAGACAGGAATGCAACTGATTCATGACAGACTTATTTTAGAGGCAAAACGCAGTATCATTCATAGCGAAAACACCATTAAAGAGATTGCTTATGAGTTGGGTTTTTCTGACCGTCCATACTTTAGCAGATTCTTTAAAAAGCAAACCGGGCAAACACCAGAAGAATTTCAGAAACAAGCCAAAACTCATATAAAGATAAAATTCAACACTTTAGTTGGCGATATAGAAGGCTAACTTGCATATAGGCTATATCTTATGTATGGAGTCTTTTTGCCTGCTGACCACAAATTCTTTTGCTTTTGACAATTTCTTTAATGCTTTGGAATAATTGGAGTGAATTCCCATCAGGGCATCTCCTATCTGATTACCACTCGTAAAATCTATTTCAAAAAGCCATTCTGCAAGACCGATATCAGCCCACATTTGCCCTTTTCGGGTATCTGTTGGCTGCCTCAGATGAATAGCAGGAACATTTGATGAAAAGGCTATAATTGGGGAGTGCATTTCAAAACTGATCAGTGCTCTTGCCTTGGCATAAACTGATTGTGCTTCATCGGGGATCCAATAGGTATCTCTCCATACCACCTGTTTTTTAACATCTTCCGGCAGTGGGTCTACCAGCATTTCTTTGGCCAATTCTACCTGATAAGTGACTTCCGGACAGGCCAATATTTTTAAACCCGTTTCCCGTACCCATCTGATCATCACATCACGAAGTTTCGCATGATCGGTGTCTTTATAATACTGCGAAATCATGTATTTCTTTGAGTCCTCTTCTGTTGGTTCTACGTTCTTCATTTTCCAATAAGGGGTATACCTCAGTCGTGGTATGACACAAATAAATTCCCCACTTTTCAACCCTTTCGAATCCAGGTAATCAGCAGCAAGTTTATCATTGCGTAAATTGATTGCAAAAGTTGCATCCGGGGCAAACTCGGTTATCGGACATTTAGACTGTAGTGATTTCAGGTAATCCAATGAAKCMGNATCTYWGCNWTAAATAAATGAAGCTTTATTAATTAAATCTAAAGATTTGACATCTGCATCTACCAGTGAAATACCGTACATGCCAAAGGGCTTACCAGTTCGTTTGTGCCATGCTGCAAGATCAGCAGGAACTACAATCCATGGTCCGGAGCCATGTACCATAATGTCGCATGTTTCAAATGCTTGTTGCAGGGCTGGTGTTGTCGGTTTACCTGATGCATCGATCTTTCCGGGGGCAAGTTTTAATTTACTAAAACTCTTCTTTAGCAATGCATCAACGCCATTATCCAGACTATTTGGCCATAATGTTATCTCTGACTCAGGCAAATAGGTTTTAAACAGTTCCATTATTCCAAAAGTGTGGCCAATATCACCAATGTTTACCGTTTGCCAGGATGAGCGTAGTAATATCCTGGAATTTGCTTTAATATGGCCACTTTCAATAGCTCCCATAAGGCTGGAAATAACAGGAAGTGCAGCCATAACCACAGCATTCTCAATAAATTTTCTTCTTTGCATCATCAATCAAGCTTTCTTTTATTTACTACTGTTTAACAATTTCAAAAACATGTACTTGTGGCTGATTTACCTGATAAATAGTTTCGGCAAGTACAGACAATTGTCTGAGGGCTTCTGTTTCCGAACGCTTTTTCAGCAAGTAATTCTTAAATTGTTTCTGGTGATATTCATAATGCCCGCCACTTTTTAAAGTTTCCAGTCGGTTTTTAAGATATCCAGCCACCAGAGTTGTATCTGATAAATCTTTAAGTTCAGAAAGATGCATAAATTCAACAAAGCGGAGATTACGAATTACTGCCTCCACATCCCTATATTTTATGCAGGTATTCATTACTGTTAGAGCTTGCCGGTATTGGGGTGTATTTTTGTATAAGGCAAGGTTAATCCCTACAGAGAGATCCTTGGCAGTAACTCCTGCAATAAAAGTATCATCAATAAAAAGATGGTAGTTCCCCGGCAATATTTTTTTTACCTGCAATAATTCTGTATTAAATTCTTCATTAAAGGAAATCCATTTGAGGACATTGGCAGCAGGCTCCTTAATCGGAAAGGGCAGGCTTTTCTCCAGACATTCAAAAGTTAATAAGCTGTCTGTATTTGATTGTTTTCTTATTTCTGCATTAAAACTACCCTCTTGCGATGCTTTTAAATCATCTCCTATAATCAGCTTAGATACATATTGGGGCGAATTTGTGTCCTTCAGGAACTGATAGGCCATTACAAAATGTCCTGCCGACTGGGGGTGCACCCGATCTTTGCCGATGATGGTAAAAGCAGGGTCCTTTAACTGCTCTTCTCTATTGATGTGGAGCAATATTGATTGAAAATCGACCAGGCTGGTATGATACTTTTCAGACAAAAATTGCATATGTTCTGCGCAACGTTGTAAAGCATCGTTTACACCATATAGGTTTTCTGTTTCCATAACTGCGGTCTGGTCATAAATAGATGGTTTAAGCAGCGTAACAGCCTCTACATTCTTTTTTAAAATTTTTACCGCGGCCTCAGTGTTGCTCCTATATGCTGCCAATGCCTGTTGCTTTAGGAGTTCATTAGAATTTGCTTTACCATAAAGTTCCCGTTTTACATCATTCATGCCTATCATCATTACCGCATGAGTTGGTCGATGGATGAGCACATCTTTATCCATTCTTTTTAAAATTCCCGTTGCAACATCGCCGGATATTCCGCAATTGTAAAAGCGTATTTTTTCAGCCGGGAACCGTGTGGCATAATAGATCCAAAGGTCATTGTAGTATTCCCCGTTGTTGGTAATGCTATTTCCTATAAAACATACCCTGCTTCCGTCTGGAAAAAAGCTTTTGTTGTTTTGCTGGGCAAATCCAAATGATGTAGAAATGAACAGGATAATAAATACTGCCCTTAACCTCGGTGAAAATAACGGCATACTTTTTTACTTATAAGGTTTAAAAATCATCAAAACAGTTCCCTCCTTTACTGGTTTTTTAAAACGCAAGGCCAGTCTGGTATACGGCTTTCCGCCCTCAGAAAGTTCCTCACTTTTAATTTCAAACGCTTCATTAGTTACTATGGTAATGAATAACTTATCTTTTTTACCGGTAATTTCGATTTGATTGGCATCGATCTGCTTCCAACGTCCTCTGGTAATCAGGGCGGTTTCATAACTCTGATCCTCACTAAATGCAAAATGGTCTGCTACGCTAAAAAAACCATCATGTTTGCGGTTATAGATAAATTCACGTTCCAGTTTTTTGAGTTCTTTTACCGGGTAGGCACAGGCAATATCCATAACCAGTTTATCCTGTTCATTAGTGAAGCTGGTGCCCAGGACATTCCCTTTTGCTGCAGCCCCTGGTATTTGCTGCTGACCGGCGATGAGCGGCACCGGATGCCCATAAGAAGCAATGGTTTTGTAAGAATACCTTTCTGGTCCAAATGTTTTTGATGTATATGGGACAATCCCCGGATCACCCATTAAAACCTCATCTCCTACTACAATAGAGAAAGATCCAACATCGTTATGATTATGATGTTCATTATTGTTGCCCCCTTTTATTGCCACCCCCATATCCATCTCGGACACTGCACCTGGGCGAACAGTGAGTACACCCGCCTGATCAAAATAAGATCGCAGGTCAGATTCTGATTCTTTGACCGGAAGTTCCTTCGCAGATACCTTTTCCGGAAAAACAGAAAGGATACTAGTTGCCAGGTCCACGGGACGATCTGGAAAAACCACATTCTTAAACTCTGAAATATCAACCCCCAAGTTCCTGTTTACATAAAAGAGAATAAAGGGCGAGGGCTGGGTATATGGCCGACAATCGCCAATTGATGGAAAAACACCATGGATAATTACAGTTTTGGGAAGAAATTCGGCCATCAGTTTCACTTTTGGATCGGCAAACAGGTCAATTTTTCCACTTGTACTTTTATAAACTGTTTCACGTAACAGAGCAAAATGTCCAAAACCGTAGTTATAATAGCCCAGTCCTTCTGTACAATATCCGTCGGGCAGAAAGCCCTGAATTCCATTTTTGTGATAGCGCTCCGCAATGGCGATAAATTTTGCTCTTTCAGTCTTATCCTCGATCATTGTCTCAGCAGCCCCAACTGTCCCGGAAAGGCATACTGCATTAAAGTTATTGGTGGTTGTTAAAAAGAAATTTTCATTATTTCCTGTTGCAACTGAATTCAATACAGGATTAAATACCCGCTTCTGCACAGCCTTGATCGCTTCTTCTTTAACTTTTTGATCGATCTTATCATCCAGCAGATATAGCGTCTGTGCAATGTGCTGTGCATAACTTACCGCCGATAACTCTACCAAGTATTTTTTACCCTCAAAATTTACCCTGTTGTAATCATGTGTGGGGTTTACCCACGATTTTTGACGACACAGCTCGAGCAATGCATTTTCTGCGGCTTTTGTATATTTTCCTTTATCCGTAAGGCATTCTGCAAATACATACCAGGTTAGCCATAAGAGGCGTTTTTGCAGCATATTTTTACCTGGAATAGAAGTTCCTTTAGTCCAGTATGCCAAATAATCGTCGTCACTCCAGGCCGGAAATGACAAATTCAGTGAGCTGTCGGCACTACTGATTACGCTGTTATACTTCCCGCTTTTAAAAAGCATATCCCAGGCTTTCCTGTTTTTGTAATTATCTCCGAATCCGGAAGGCTTATCGGGTAGCATAGCCGCAATTTGTTCAACTCTTTGCATATCCAGCGGCTGAACCTGTACAATAGGCTTTGAGTTATCATAAATGGCATTTTTAAGGCTTTGGGCGTTTACTTTACTTGCTCCCATTGGGAACAAGCAGATAATTAGCCCTGTGATAATTACTCTATAAACACATCTCATAGCTTTAAAAATTAATACCCCGAGTTCTGTATGAGTAAATTATTCAGTTGAATATCATGAATAGGAATTGGCATAAAAATGTTTCGGGCCGAAACCTTGGTAGCGGCAGTAGTAATGTTAGTTGCAGTCCCTGCATTTGCATTGGCATATGCCAGAAAGCTCTTCATGTCCTCTACAAATTTACCCCAGCGGATCAGATCATTCCTCCTTAATCCTTCAAAACACAACTCTCTTGATCTTTCTTCTTTTATTGCGGCTAAAAGCTCCGATTTACTTGAAATTTGCAATGCAGAAAGGTCGGCGTCGTCAGATTCGGTAATTGTTGCCACAGCACTAGCCCCTGTTCCACCACCACCGGTAAGGGTAACTGTTGGTGTTGAAGTATAATAAGGACCTCCTACCGTTAATGTTCCCGGTGAAGTAATGATAATCCCGGTAACTGAACCGCCAGAGATAGTTGCCTCAGCGGTAGCTCCACTGCCACCACCTCCGTTAATTGTTACTTCCGGTGCACTGGTATAACCTGAGCCACCACTGGTTACAGCAATGTGTTTAATTACATTTCCATATAATATGCCGTAGGCTCTTTTACGAACCACATTCACATATTGATAAGCATTAGCAGGGCCGTTAACCTCATTTTCTGCTTCAGCAAGCATAAGCAAAACGTCTGAATAACGCAGGAAAGCAAAATTCTGTGAGGTATAGTTCTTATCTTTAGGATTAACCACTTCATACTCTCTGCGCCACTTTCCGGCATTCATAAGCCAGGTGTTGGTCACGTTGGTCTTTTTAGCTACTGCTCCAGTTCCCCAGGTATAATTGGCGCAATTCCAATCTCTTCTCCAATCAAAAGAAGTTTTATTTGGTGTGATTGTACTTAAAGGATTGATTTCATAAGAATTATATAATTTTCTGGTCGCATTTACCGAACCGGAACTGAATCCCTTATTCGCATCGTTGCAGGTAATCCCGCAAAAGCGCCCGGTATAAGTGTTTCCCAGGTTAACACCTCCGGTATTGTTACCCCAGAACTCCAATTCCCACATGCTTTCTTTTACATCATACTGCTCCCTGGCATATTTAATAAAGACGTCTCTATAATCGGCGTTCAGGGCATGTTCAGGCGCATTCCCTGTAGGATTAACAACCTTATTAGCCCACAACAGTGCATCTTTATATTTTTCTGTATCCTTTAACGGAAAGCCTGCCATATAAAGGTATACCCTGGCCAGCATCCCCTGAACTGCGGTTCGTGTAACCTTTCCCCCTAAACCCAGAACAGTAGCCGTTTGCATTTGCAATAGAGCCTCCGCATCAATCATATCCTTTGTTATCTGCGCATAGACATCTTTCATTGGTGTCCTTGCAACATTAACCTCTGTTACTGATTTAGTTGGGGTAAGAATCAATGGAACATCGCCGTAATTGCTCACCAGCATAAAATATTGAAAGCCGCGCAGAAACAATGTTTGTCCCTTGATCACATCTTTCGCGGTTTGATCCATAGTTACATTGTCTACTTTCGAAAGCAATAAATTGGCCCTTTCAATACCCATATACAGGCCTTTCCAGAACAATTCATTTTTGGGGTCTGCTGCATCATACTGATAGGACGTTGTAAGTTCCACTGTTCTACCATAAGATTCATCAGTATTGGTATTGAACATATATAAATAATTATTCCCATAAACTTCCTGAGTGCCCAATGAATTGTATATGCCATTGAGGGCACTTTGTAACTGCTCTGGGGTTTTGTAATAAGCGTCTGGATTAATAAAATCCGTAGGGTTGGTATCCAGCACTTTCTGGCAGGAAGTAGCTGCTGCCACCAGCATGGTGAGGTAAAAATATTTTATCAGTTTCATACTTTTATAATAGATCAGTTAGAATGATAGGTTTAAGCCGAATATGAGTGTACTTGCAAGGGGATAAGCAGAAAAATCGAATCCGGGGGTAAGTGTTGAATTTCGGACAGACACTTCGGGATCCGGGCCTGAATAATTTGTCCACGTTGCGATATTCTGGGCAGAAGCGTAAATCCTTAAGCTTTTAAACTGAGCTTTTTCGAATATTCTTGCAGGAAAATTATAGCCCAGTGATATCGTTTTTAACCGGAGGTAAGAACCATCTTCAACTACCCTGCTTGAGTAATAAAATGGCCCCTGCCCTCCAGTACGAAACAAAGTATTGCTTGGATTATCTGGCTGCCATCTATTGGCATAGCTTGCGTACTGGTTAAAAAACCTGGATTGTTTTCCATTGCCATCAAATAGCATACGGTTAGCGTTGATGATATCGTTTCCGTAAGACCATTGAAGAAATACATTCAGATCAAACCCTTTGTACGAAAAATTATTTGATAAACCACCTGTATGCTTAGGTAGACCACGCCCAACTACCGTAAAGTCGTTTGCATTAACATTTCCATCGCCATCAAGATCTTTATACTTGATATCGCCAGGTTGCACCGTTGGATTTCCATTTCTAGGAATATTATCTTTAAGCGTATAAACGCCTTGAGGGCTCTTATCAAAATCTTCATATTGATAAACTCCATCCCAAATTGCACCATAAAATTGACCTACTGGTTGTCCAAGAAGGGCTATGTAGGGAGAAAGTGCATTCCATTTTTGATCAAAACTTACCGGACTTTTTAAAGAAGTTTGGTTCTCAGAAAGTGCGAGCACTTTGTTTCTATTGAAACTGATGTTAAAACTTGAACTCCAGTTAAATTCCTTTCCATGAATATTAACCGTGTTCAATGAGATTTCAAGACCTTGATTTTGCATTTTCCCTACGTTTTTATAAGCATCGGATAATCCGGTGGTATAAGGCAAAAGCGCCTGCAATAACAGATCATGTGTTGTTTTTCTGTAAATGTCAAGAGTTAGATTTACACGTTGTTTAAAGAGGCTTAAATCGTAGCCAATATTGACTTGTTTTGTAGTTTCCCATTTTAAGTTGGCATTTCCAAAAGCACTTAAGATAGCCCCTTTAGAAGGAGAGCCATTGCCGTAGGAATAACCTGCTGAATTTGGTTGCGTGATCTGATCGAGATAAGAAAAGTCGGCAACCCTGTTGTTACCTGTCTCGCCATAACTTATACGGAGTTTAGCATCAGACACAAATGTTAATTTCTTCATAAACTCCTCAGCGCTCATGCGCCATGATAATGCACCAGAAGGAAAGTACCCCCAGCGCTTCCCCTGGGCAAATTTTGAAGACCCATCGGAACGGAAAGACGCAGTAAAGTAGTATTTTGATTTATAGCTATAATTTATGCGCCCGAGGTACGATAAAAGGCCCCACCTGGAACTTAATGAAGTACCGATCAGGGAAGGAGATTCATCTAAACCATCAAGACCTAATGATTCATTAGGCACATTGAGGGCGGCAAAGCCGTTTCTTCCCGTCTTATTTCCTTGCATGGTATACCCTGCCAGTATGGTAAAATCATGCACTTTATTAAAAACCCTTTTATAACTTAAGGTATTTTCATTCAGCCAAATGGTAGAGGGATTGTAATAAACTGATCCGTTCACACCACTTGAATTGCGCGGATTACCTAGCTGGGTCTGGGAGTTATTAAAGGCCTCATCTCTCTGCATGTTATTTGTAATGCCGCCTGTAACTCTTAGGGTTAGGGAAGGAATAATTTTGTATTCGGCATAGCCATTCGCAATTAATCCTGTAGTTAGACGGCGCCGAAGTTCATTTTTAGCAGAAATCACGGGATTAACCCTATAATCAGCAATTACATTATAGTCAAAGCCCGGATCAAACAATTCATCATCAAGATTATTGTCGTTTCCACTTACAGGACGATAGCCCCATACTGCATAAAGCAGATTAGTACTGGCAGATTGTATGGGTGAAGCAGCATTAACTATACTTCCGTTAGATGCACTGTAACTATAATTTAGGTTAACTCCAATTTTTAATTTTTRRTWTNASATTTWSAKMAANGCNSYSATKCNGNKYCMTGRTNANNTCTSAAWWMGGRGNYKRRWMYSAYAMMAYMCNTKRYYMMWGMTRWKRYCKGANGAKSGAATAACGTGTTTTATCAGACCCGCCCCTTATTGAGATATCATGACTCTGCATGGGGGCATTTCTGTAAATCTGATCCTGAAAATTAATCCCCTTTACATTTTTATAGTCGTCAAGTGTTTTCCCATCGGCAAAATAGGTTGTGTTCGTATTTGCCGGATCAAGCTCTAACTGATATTTTACAAATTCATAGGGACTCATTAAATCGATGGTTTTTGTATTTTTCTGAAAACCATAGTAACCATTATAAGCAATCACCGGCTCACCTATATTTCCTCTTTTGGTGGTAATTATGATCACTCCATTTGCTCCTCTTGCTCCATAGATGGCTGTGGCCGATGCATCTTTTAAAATATCAATAGAGGCAATATCAGCCGGATTTATGGAATTATTGTTTGCATCTTCTAATGGAAAACCATCTACAACATATAATGGTGAAGTGTCTTGTGTGATTGAGCCTGCTCCCCTTATCACAATATTATTGATTGACCCGGGCTGTCCGTCGGCGCCTGAAACCTGAACACCAGCAACTCTTCCGGCCAGAGCCTCGTCAAATGATTTTACCGGTGCCTTCTCAAATTCATCCATTTTTACCTGGCCCACAGATCCGGTGAGGTCTTTTCGTGCGGTTGCACCATAGCCAATCACTACAATCTCATTCAATGCATTGTCAAGACTTTTAAGGGCAAGGTTGATAACGTTCTTGCCGTTTAAAGGAATATCCCTTGATTGGTAACCAACGTATCTGAAGGACAAGGTGGCATTTGCATTTGAAACTGTAATTACAAATTTCCCATCAGCATCGGTAGTGGCTCCGGTTTTAGTGCCTTTTTCAAATACGGTGACACCGAAAAGCGGTTCATTGTCAGACGAGGTTACTTTACCTGCAATGTTTTTGCTTTGTGCATTTCCAGCCGATGGCAAAGCCATTACCAATATCCAGGTAAAAATTACGCTGAAAGTAATGGTCCCACAAAGATTTAGTGGTTTGGTTAACATATTATATTTGGTTAGTGTAAAATCAATCCTATGTCTGATCCGGCAAGAATTACAGACTCATATACAAACTTAATATAATTATATATTGTATACAATATATAATTATATTAATACAAATACTGCAATAAAACGACTAAAAAAAGATGACTATATCAATAATCAAATAGATATAACACCATTTAGATAAAAAAAGTCTCAACGGAAATAAAGCCCCCCATTAATATCAATGGTTGCTCCCGTAATATAATTACCACCTTCACCTGCAAGGAAAGCTACTGCCAAGCCAATATCACGTGGCTGTCCTATCCCCAAAGGTACACTCTCAGCAATTCTTGCAATCCCTTCATTTCCATGCGTTTGGGTAAGTAAATCGGTTTCAATGATACCCGGGGCAATGCAATTTACCCTGATTCCTAATGGGGCACCCGTTCTGGCAAGTGTTTTTGTTAGTCCTAAAATTGCACTTTTACTGGCTGAATAATGTACATGGCCATATAGAGCTCCCTGCTGCCCAACCACTGAACTAATATTAATGACCCTCCCATCCTGCTGTTCTCGCATGATTTGCATAGCATACTTGGCGCATAAAAAACAACTGGTGAGGTTGGTTCCTAAAACATGTTCCCAATCATCAAGACTGGTGTCAAAAATATCTTGGGTTTGAGATGTTCCTGCATTATTGACCAGGATATCTAGTTTACCCGTGCTGTGTTTAACAAATGAAAAGAGTGCTTCCACATCTTTTTCTATACTTACATCCGCAGCTTTAAAGAATACCTGGCGGTTAAAAGCCCTTACGCTGTTCACTATTTCTTCCAGGTCCTTACTTTCAGCCAGGTCATTAAGTATAATATCTGCCCCCTTTTCTGCCAGGGTTAGGGCTATACTTTTGCCAATGCCCCTTAAAGAACCGGTTATCAATGCAGTTTTCCCAGTTAATTCACTCATGATGGTACCATTTAAATTTATGTTGCCTCTGCATCCACATGTATTTCTTTAGCCAGGGTAAATCTTAACGCAATAAAAATAAAAATGCTCCCCAGCAAATAAACAAGGGATAGCGCTGATAGACCACTAGACAATCCTAATGTAGGTTTTATCGTCCCTAAGATCCATGGTGCAAAAGCGCCTATTAAAAAAGCAAACATAATCATTGCGCCTGAAACAGATGCCCTTACTCCGGGGGCAGTGACCAAAAATAGTGATGCGTAAATATTAGCGTCGTAAATGCCTCTGAAAAAGCCAAAAAGCCCCATACCCGCATACACCCAAATCAACTCATTTGTTGAGCCCAGCAGATAAATAAAAGGACTGCCAACCAGCAATCCAAATGCCTGCAATTTTAATCTTGAAGCAACGTTCCTCTTCGCCAGGTAGTCTGAAAAGCGCCCGCCGGCCAGCACCCCAAAAAATGCAAAAACATGATGATAAAACATGGAGGAAAAGCCGGCGTTTGCTAGAGAGAGCTTGTATTTTTCATGTAAAAATGTTGGCGCCCAGGTTAGGTAACCCACATTCACGAATATCATACAGGCAAATGCCATAGTCAGCAATACTGCTGTTTTCTTTTGAAATAGTCCTTTTAAGCCGTCAAACACGGTCACCTTTTTCTTGATTACCAGCGAATCAGTATCAGGTAAAATATCTTTTTTAAACCTTACAACAAGTACAATGGAGAGTACAATTCCTATTCCTCCGAAAATGTAAAAAGCCACACTCCACCCAAACCTTTCTGCTATCAATGCGCCAATCAGTCCGCTCATGATAATTCCAGCATAAAGCGCTGTCTGATGTATGGCCATAGCAAAACCTGTTTTATCCTTATAGGTGTCTCCTATAAGTGCGTTGGCGGCCGGGGCATAAAAAGATTCGCTGCTCCCCACAATTCCCCTCAGTATTACCAGATGGATCAGTCCTGCACTGAATCCGGTAAAAAAGGTAGCAACACTCCATAACAGCAGACTAAAAATGATCACTTTTTTCTTACTGAAAACATCACCAATATATCCGCTTAAAGGCACACATAATCCTATCGCCCAAATAAATACTGAAGCGATCATACCCAATTCAGCATCTGTAAGCTGCAGACTTATTTTAATTTGCGGCAGGATCACATTAAATACCTGTCGGTCTGCCTGATTAAAGAAAAAGACCAGCCATAGCAGAATAATCAACTCCCAATTAAAGGATTTGGATTTTAAGCTATGAGGAGCGTTATATCTGATCATTTTTCATTCTAAAAAATCATTTAACAAAATAGCCGACGGCATCTTGCGGTCTTATTTCAGTAAGCTTACCATTGTAATGCCTTAAGTCTCTTGGCTCATATGCATATTCTTTGATCGCTTCTTCATTAATGTCTATTCCAAGACCGGGCATATCGTTAATTTGCATCATTCCATTTGTAAATTCAATTTTTTCAGTACTTATTTTGTTTCGGTAAGGTACATCACTACTCATCGTTTCCATAAAATGAAAATTAGGCGTAGAAGCTGCGATATGCAACGTTGCTGCATTTGCTACCGGTCCGCTAGGATTATGAGGGCAAAGAGGGATATAATAACACTCCGCCATCGCAGCAATCTTTTTTAGTTCAGAGATACCTCCGGCATGACTAACATCAGGCTGAATGAAATCTGCGCAATCCTGGTTTAGAAAACTTCGATAATCCCATCTGCTGTACAGACGCTCACCTGCTGCAATCGGAACTTTAGTTTTTTTTCTTAACTGCGCCAATCCTTCCATATGGTCTGGTGGAATAGGTTCTTCAAACCAGGTAATGTCAAAATCTTCCAGGGCATGAGCCACCCTAATGGCTGTTGGCATGTTAAATCGTCCGTGCCCCTCAATTAAAATATCTATTTCTTTTCCAACAGCGTCTGTAACAGCATCAATGCACTTCAAAGCATAAGCAAATTCTTTTTTGGTCAGGTTCATATAGGCCGAACCAAAAGGATCCCATTTAAGACCTTTAAATCCCTTTTTAACGGCTTCCTTAGCCTTTTCAGCAAATTCTTCGGGCGTTTTAGCCGGGGCAAACCATCCATTTGCATAACATGGAACGGCATCTCTTACTTTTCCGCCCAGTAACTGATAGACCGGTACTCCCAAATCTTTACCTTTGATATCCCATAATGCCATATCAACTGCAGCAAGTGCACTCATTAAAACTACCCCACCCCGCCAATAGGCATCGCGGTAGCAATCGTGCCAAATTGCTTCTATATGATGAGGGTCTTTACCTATTAAATACCTTTTAAGTTCATTTACAGCCTGCACAACAGTTAATTCCCTCATTTCCAGCGTTGCCTCACCTACTCCGTAAAGACCAGAATCTGTGATTACTTTCACAAATACCCAGTTTGTTCGGTAGGAATGGCAAATAAAGGTCTTAATTTCAGTGATCTTCATAATAAATGTACTTATAGTTTCTGTTGGCGGCGTTTCATAATAATTCAAATTTAATATATTGTATACAATATACAATATATAAACACACAATTATAAATACTACAAAATAGCTGGCGTTTCATTAACAACATCTTAACTACTTTACCTTAAAAATGAATAAATACTATTTTAATTTATCTCCTATCTGGCGTAGGAGGTCTGCTTTGGCATTAACACAATGCCTGGCGGCCGCAGCTTCCACCTCCACTGGGTTTCTGTTTTCCAAAGCGCTGATTATTGCACGGTGTTCTTCTATAACCTCGTTTGTTCGCTCTACACCAAAGCCATAAGTAAGGCGTAGTGTATTAATCAGCTGCCAGTGTTTTTCCAGTATTTGCAAACCTTCGGCATTATTGGCCAATTCATAAATTGCAGAATGGAACCTTTTATTGAATTGTAAACAGCCGGTATAATCCTTCTTTGATGCTGCTGTTTCATAACCTTTTTGCAGTTGATTGAGCAGCTTCAGATCCTTTTCCTTTAGGTTTTCTATACACTTTACCGTAAGATAAACTTCAATTAGCTGTCTGATCTCATAAATATTCTCTAAAAATTGCTGATCAACTTTTCTGACATGGGCTCCTTTATTTGGTTCAATGATCAGCAATCCTTCACCCTGCAATTGTTGCAACGCTTCTCTTATCGGCATCTGGCTTACTTTATACCGCTCAACCAACTCAGCAATCTTAAGCCTTTCTCCCGAAATAAAATAACCAGAAAGAATATCTTCTCTTAATTTTTCCCGTACCCTGGAATAAGTTGGATCAGCTAACTGGCTTAATGAATCGGATTGTATTTTATCTTTCAATGGTGCAGATTTTAAATGATGATCAAATATACAATATATATTATATACAATATGCCGACTAGTTACGGCTATACTTTGCTTAAATATTTTTTTAGAAAAGTCATTGGTAATGATGCAGAAAACAATGAGGATTTGGTATGGAATTCTTTTTTCTAACCTATTATCACAATTGTATTAACTATTTTTGACAATCCAAAACATTTTTATATTCTGGATACATCTTCAATACTTCCTATGGATCAAATGACAATAAAAAATCCTTTTTCAATAGCAATTCGCAGTACAATATCTTTGGTAATGGTCTTGTGCTTTTCCACCCCTACTTTTGCACAGAAAAATAAGCCGATGGATAAAGGTCAGGACATTTCTATCCTTTCTGACTCTGCAACCTTGACAAAGGGCGATTATCTGATTCATCTGGAGAAAGTATTCGAAACGGTAAACAAAGTTCCCGTTACCGTTGGTTCTTTTAAGAAACTAAATCCCATAGCGGCACATTTAACACAAGATGAGGCTGCTCTTGCCTTACTCAAAAATAGACTTACACAAAGTGAAAGAATGCTGAATTTGCAAAACCTGCAAATGGATCAGACCTTACTTAAAGAACTTCAGACAAACAACAAAGATTGCCTGTCGGATCTGGATGAATACGAAAAAGAGTTAAGGGAATTAAAAACGGAAATTCTTAACCTACGCAAAGACACCGTGCTGATTAAACTTTTTACGCTGCCTTCTATGCGCATTATGTTTAAAGATCAATTTGCAGAGCTACAGAAGAAACGTGTGGTAATGGATAGTTTGCTAAAGACAACCACATCGTCAATTAATAACCTGCAGGCGCGAACATCGGCCAATCTGATAAACATTAAGGAGTTAATGTATCTTACCGATAACCAGCTTGATGCAGTAAGTATAAAAGCTTTCGGGAAAGAGCGACGTTACCTTTGGGAGTCAGCAAGTGGTAAGACCAGGGGGGTTGGATTCCGTAAGTTTATCAATGGGGAACAGGAAATATCAGGTTATTATTTTGTATACACCCGCAGCAGCCGCTTTTTACTGCTCCTTACTTGCGCTACTTTCTTTTTCTGGGTATTTTTCAATTTCAGAAGTATGAAACAACGCGACAGGTTGGAAGCAGTTGACGATTTCTCTTTACTCAGTCCTCAACCCTATCTAATTACCTTTATCATGCTCTTTACACTGGCGCCAATTTTTGACCTCATGGCTCCAGCACTTTATATCGAATCGGTGCAAATCTTACTTGCAATTTTGCTGACAGCATTTTTCCGTAAAAAACTATCATCAAAATTATTTTACCCATGGTGCATATTTGCACTACTCCTTCTTGCACCTGTTTTTCTGCGTCTTTTGGGCATGCCACCAAGATATCAACGCTGGCTCCTTCTTTTCCTTAGTCTTAGTTCTACCGTCTATGGCATTACTATTTTGAAGAAACTAGATGAGCAGGCAAAAAAATATAGGATGATACTGATTACAGGATTCATCTATACCATATTTGCAGTCATTGCCACTTTATGCAATATTTTTGGCCGCTTCACACTTACCCAAATTTTTTATTCAACAGGTGTAAACTCCTTGTTAAATGCCATATCCTTAACTATCCTTGCGAAAGTATTAGTGGAAGCTTTTTTGCTTCAAATGAAAAGCAGCAGAATCCGTAAAGGCTATCCTGAGTATTTCGATTGGCACCCGGTTATCGCGGGCCTTAAAAGGTTAACCGGTGTTGGTGCCACAATTATCTGGTTTGTAATATTTACCACCAATCTTAATATTTTTAACGGTCTATATGAGTCCTTAATGGACATCCTTAATGAAAAAAGAACTATAGGGAACTTCTCTTTTACCTTTGGCGGAATTGTACTCTTTTTAGGTATCATTTGGATCGCAAACTTTTTACAGAAGTACATTGCTTACTTCTTTGGAGATACCGGAGACGATGGAATCGAAGACAATAAAGGGGAGCGCTCGAAATTACTGATTACCCGATTGGTACTACTTATTGGAGGATTCCTTATTGCTGTTGCAGCATCTGGATTGCCAATTGACAAAATCACCGTAATCCTTGGCGCCCTTGGTGTAGGTATCGGACTGGGCTTACAGAATATCGTAAGCAATTTCGTATCAGGGATCATCCTGATTTTTGATAAAACTATCCGCATCGGGGATGTTGTAGAGCTAAGCAATAAAAAAGGAAGGGTTAAAGAAATCGGAGTCCGCGCGAGTACGCTGCTTAGTGACGAAGGTGCTGAGATTATTATCCCCAACGGAGCCATTTTATCGAACAACATCATCAATTGGACCCTTAGCAATAACCAAATGCGTATAGACATTTCTTTAACTATTGCTAAACCTTTCAATTCGACTGAGGTAGTACACCAGATCAGGGATATTATTACCAAGAATGACAACGTCTTTGTAAACAAGGAACCCGTAATTATGATCAGCCCTGTAAGTAAGGTAAACAGCAGCATAAAAATATATTTCTGGTGCAAGGATATTTCAAATGCAGATCTTACAAGAAATATAATCATAGCACAAATATTTGAGACCTTTGAAGAGAAAGAAATAGAAATTTTATAGTTTCTATCTGACCYAKGGNMRRTAYGGCTGGTTGAATGGATAGTACTTGCGACAGCCGTTGAATGTGATCAGAAGCCGGTACCAACCTTAAGGGGCTCCCCTTATAGAGTTCATATACCATTTCGCCACTTGGGCCAATCGAAACACGCTCAACCGAAAATACTTTCCCTGGCACACGTGCCCCAAACCAGTGGGGATCTGCTTTTTGTTTCCATGTAACATTGTACAGAACCGTTCCAGCCGGATAGGTATTCTCTTGGGTGCTTGTATGGTGTACGGCTATTTTATTTCCATAAAGTGTAGACGTGGTACCGTTATCAGGACGAATACTTGTTGTGAGAGCGGTTAGTAGTAAGGGATTTTCGGGTAGCCCCTGAACAGATCCAACTGAGGCTTCATCATTCAAACTGTCGTTACGTTCCGAACTGCAGCCTAATGTTAACGCCAAACCGAATAAGATCATTCCTATAATTGATTTCCTTTTCATGATCATTTAATTTTTAAAATTGAACAGGTCTATTGGCCTGGTAAATACATAATCATTATCTCGCTGAGGTTGATGACAGGAAACGCACTCTGTATCAAAATCCAAAGTCTTTCCGTAAGGCAGCAAATCGTCGCCTTTCCATCTTCCCCAGCCCCATCCTTTTGTTTTGGCATATTTACGGGCATCTTTTATCATGAACTCGACCTGTACAAATTTCCCGACAGAAATACTTCCATCAGCATTTTGTTGCTGTTTCCAGGCAGTCTTCGCAAAAATACTCCCATCCGGCCATGGATCTGTTTTTTTTGACTGCAGGGCCTTTACTGCGGTTTCATTTGCAAAGATGATACGTACTGTCCCATTGTCGAAACGGTCTGTGGTACTTATTGCCTTCCAATTTCGATAGTCGGGAATATAAGCTATCCCGTTGGGAGATGGTTTAACTTTCCGCTCTCGCACAATACCCACAGCCACAATTTCTTTGGGGTTGTTTGGCGCAGCTTTCCCTTGTTTAGCGTCGTAGGAAATGGAAAGCAGATAACGTTTTAATGTCTTAATCCCATTTTCACCGATATTAGCCTGGGGATGAACGGCAGTATAGCTTGGCAGTGGCATCTCGCCCGACAAGATCTTATTGAGCGCATAGTAAAGCATAGCACTTTGCTGCGCGGTAGCCAGCGAATCCCAATTCGAAAAATCGAGCGCTTTTCTTCCGTTTCTGATATGCGAAGCAGCCAGAAAATTCACAGGAGTAATCTTGTCATACCAGTGTAGCCTGGTTTCATTGGAATGACAGTCAAAGCAAGCAGTCTGCAAGATTCCATTTACTTCTCTGGGTACACCACCCAACTGCCTGGCCACGCCATGTGCAGAGCCTGTGGTCTCTTTTGGCCTTATAAATTGCAGGGATACTAAGCCAATTGCAACACAAATAATAATTTTCCATTTACGTTTCATATACTACTTATATTAGATAATGATGAAACAAAACTACTCTCCACGAGCTGATTGAACCACTGTTTTCCTGTTAAAGGGAACTATTAGCCGGTGAAGCCGATTTTTTCTCTTTGAATAAGTCCATATTTTTAGGACATTCGGCTTACACAAATTTATAGTTTCTGCTGGCTTCTCTTGCACGTGAACTTTAATCAAGCATCCCAAATGAATAAGACCCGACTGCATATCTACGTTTTCATAACCGTTACTGCCACTGTGTTGCTGATCAGTTTTTTCTCTTTCCGCTATCTTTACCAGGTCGCCAGTGACAAACTTTGGACCAGCAAAATGGAATCTGGGAAACGGGAAAGCAGGGAGATTGGCAGATTACTGGAACAACAGCTACTCACTGGAATTGAAAAACCACAAGTGATCCGGAACCTGCAGCAGAGCATCGAGAATACCGACGTGCAGAGCGAATTTATCTGTATGTATGATAAGAACGGCATCGAACTTTGCCATCCCAATCCGGCGCTTATAGGGCAAAAAATAGAACAAAACAATTCCCGACTTGACATGGGCGAAGGAAAGAATTCTATTTCCTTTAGTGAGGTCATCAGTTCTCAGAAAAAGCTCGGAGGTGTCAGAAACTTCCCCGAAGACCAGCACAGAAGCTCAGAAATCGTAAATGTGTATCCAGTAAAAGGCAGTGACTGGATTGTGGCTTCCCACGCAAATATCGACGTAATGCACCAGGAACTTTCCGATCTATACAAGCAGTTTAGCATTGGCTTTCTACTTAGTACTCTGATCATTATTACGTGTTGCCTACTGCTGATCAGAAGGATATACAGCAGGCACGAACAGGCTTTCGAAGAGGAGATTACAGGCCTCAATGAAAAGATCAACAGCCTGAGTACGCTCAACCTGCAGCTCAACACCTTACAGGAAAAACTGCAGGATCAGATACTGGTTCAGCAACCTGAACGAGAAAAGGACAACGGCCGGAAAAGGATCATCACCTACCATAAAGATGAACTTATACACCTGGATGTTTCCGAGATTGCCTATTTCTTTTTAGACGGGAGTACCGTTCTTATATTTACCTTCGACAACAAGCAGTTCTCGACCAATAATAGTCTGGACGAACTCATGAAGCAGTTGGACAACGATATCTTCTACCGAGCAAACAGACAGTTCATTATCAACATGAGATCGATCAAAACTATTTTTGTATACGGTAAAAATCAATTGCGAATAGTTACTGATCCTAAGACCAGCGAACCGGTCATCATCAGCAAGAACAAAGTTGCAGAATTCAAAAAATGGTTAGATAGGTAGGCTTCTTTTCAGAAGTGTTTACATATCAACACTTCTGAAAATTTAGCTTTCTGTCTTATCACCCTGTATGTTTAAATTACAACCCTTTTAATAAATTGGGGTATTTCTTTTTTATAATCAAATTTGATTTTCCTGGCAGCTTACTCAACGGAACGGGTTTATCCTGCGGACGGGTTTGTTTTTGATTAATATCACCCATTAAGCTCCACTTTCTGGTCATTTCAGTTGGTTCCCTTGCATTCAAATCGTAACGGGTAAAGTCAATTACTAGCTTCGGGCTATTAAGTTTCCAGTCCCTGAGCAATGCCAGCCTAAAATCCTTGTTCATAAACCAACTAATCTCAAGATTGGCATCCGAACCACCGATTCCTGAACCTTTTTCCACAAAGCGATAGTTGAAATCGTTGCTTTTGTAATGGGATCTCCATAGTAAACCAAACTCTCCCTGGGTAATCACTTTTGTATCCGGCCAGCGTTTTTTTACACTGCTTAGCCAATCCTTCAACCGGGTAGCATCATAAGGAAGGGATAATTCCCAGCAATTAGTAACCCAACCAAACCCATTCAATTCAAAGCCCTTATCAAAATGGATAGCAGTAGCATGAAGCATTTCTTTCAAGCCGATCTCGTTTCCGTGCTTACCCAATGTTTCTATAGGTCCAACTCCCATACGGCTGTTAAAACCGTCTGCAAAACCTTGTCGTCTGGCGGCTAAAAAATCCACAGTCCACCCGTCCAGGTTAACAACGTCAATAAAATCGCTCTTACGTTGTGCAGGTCTGCAAAAATGCTCTTTTGAAGGATAAAAGGGATAACTAACAGAACCATCACCATCCTGGTTATCAATTGCAAACTGACTCCAGATGTTGCCCTGGCAAACATGTATATTTTCTTTTTCAGCCAGGTATTGTTGGTTTTTTGCAGAAAGGAAACCCGCTACTATACTAAGCGGGCGGTAGCTGTTGCCTACCATCCGGCTTACAAGTGCAAGTCCATCATGCAGGTCTTTATTTACTTGCTCAGTAGTATTATAAGCATTTGCAAAATATGCTCCGGGGATAAACGTTATCTCGTCACCATATTTATGATGATAGCTAACCACGAGTTTCCGGATTTCTTTATAATTCTCTGTGCTGTCATTCAGCGCCAGCCAGCTAAATGCCCAGGTCATCTTCGCTCCAGGAAAACCCTCTTCAACAGCTTTTCTGAAGGCAATAACTTTTTCAGGCGTATGTAAAGCCCGCTCATCCTCGCCAACACTCCGGTCCCTTGATACTTCAATCTGATTTACCCTTATTATAGTATTAAAGGTTAAAAATCGATGGCCCATAAGCCCTCCAGAAGCTGATTTCTTTACTTGTTGTCCAAATGCCAAAGACATTAGGCAGATAACCAAGAAGTTTAATAAACTCACTTTTTTGAACATATAATTTATTTTTTAATTCATTTAATCATTATTGTATAAAAAGCCAGCCGACAATAGTCGGCCAGCTCGAGCGTAAAGTCATCCTACCAGCCAGGATTTTGTTCTAATTTGTGGCCATTAGCCTGATAAAAGGCAACCTCTTTAGTCGGAAGCGGTTGAAGGTAATCCTTATTTGGATCGAACTTTCGGCTTTTTTCAGCAATCAGAAAACCATTTGCATCTACCTTACTCAGGTAGCTCGGATCACTGTATGGTGTTTTGCCAGCCCATTCAGAACCAGTAATTTTAATTCCTTTAACATCCTGTGGCAATTCAGTCTCGGCAGTTTTCCATCTGCGCAAGTCATCGTACCTGAATCCTTCCAAAGTGAGTTCAACAGTTCTTTCCCTCCTGATCTCATTTCTCATATTAAGGTTATTTGCAGCCACAAAAGTGTTGGTCAAATGCGGCATACCTGCACGATCTCTGAGCTTATTAATCGAAAGATCAAGATCACCGTCACTTATTGCTCCTGATTTTTCAAAAACTGCTTCCGCATAAATAAGCAACACTTCTGCATAGCGGATAAGGTGGCGATCAAAGTCAAATATACTGGCATCTCCATTTTGTCCCGAATTATTGGCTAATGGATCTTCCGACATATATTTATAGAGTATATATCCCGTATTGAAATTACGTTGCGGCTTATCAGGCCAGTTGGCAATTTTAGTTACAGGAAAGAAAACCCTGTTGGTCAACGTTCCCGGAATGATCATCGTCATGGTCATCCTTGGGTCCCTATCCTGAAATTCAGAAACAAAAGTGCCATAGCCTTTGAAAACCGTTCCTGGAGCTGTGATAGGCAATCCGTTCTTATCTAAATAAAGATCCACCATCTTTCTGGTCGGGTTATAACCGTTCCCATCATACTGATAGGGAATGTCATGTCCCAGGATATTTCGGGCATATCTCCTGTCCAAAATCGATTCCCTGGAGTCGTCGCCATCTTCCAAAAATAAGTAACGATAACTTTGCATACCCTTGTCTGTATACAGGCCATATGTACCACTGTTCATGATCTCCCTTGACGCAGCAATCGCAGCATCAATATATTTTGTGGCATTGCCATCAGCCCTGAATTTCCCCCATGTTCCCTCAAACAGTGCCACACGTGCAGTTAAAGCAATCGTTGCGCCTTGGGTAATCCTACCGACATCAACAGAAGCGAGTGCCGATTGCATAGGCAGATCAGCTTTGGCCTCCTGTAAATCTTTAAGAATGAAATCAACAGTTTCCGTTCTGTTTGACCTGGGAGTAAATAAAGCCGGATCATCAGTTGCCAATACTTTTGTAATTAATGGCACTCCACCATATAGCCTTAGTAACTTCCAGTAGTACCATGCCCTGAAGAATTTGGCTTCTGCCACATATCTTTTTATTTCTGCATCCGTACTGCCCGATCCTTTTTCAATGATGTTGTTCGATGACCGAATATAGCCATAGCTGTCGGTCCAAAGATCCACTGACTCTGCAGGCTGCAGGTTTCCGTTGCTTACAGAGTTTGGGAAATTAAAAGCAATATCTGATTCGGTATCCTCAAAACCGAAGCGGTCAAGTCCATTATACAGATTATTTGCAGCAAGCTTAAAATCTGCGCCTGTTTTCCAGAAAGTAGCATCGGTGATGCTGTCTTCCGAAACCAGGTTGAGGTCCTTTTTACAACCGTTTAAAAGCGCGGCAAGGATAAACATGCCCGCAATTAATAATTTCCTATGATTAATATATTTAAGTTTCATAAAGCTTGCGTTTAAAATTTAACAGTAAGACCCAGCGAATACACCTTATTGAAAGGATAAGTTCCCTCATTCCTGAAGCCATCTTCCGGATCAAAGTTCCCTCCAAATGTTCCTTTGGAAATGGTAAAGAGATCCTGACCACTGAAGAATATCCTGGCAGTTTTCATTTTTAAACTGTTGGCAACACTGGCTGGCAGGTTATACCCCAGGGTAATCACCTTAAATCTTAAATAGGCTACATTCTGCATGGTGAGTGATGAGGCACGATAATCATAACTTCTGATATCATCATAACCTACACCCCCAGGTAGATATCTCGGAAATTTAGCATCGGTTCTCTGTGGCGTCCAGGTTTTTCCATTGTAATAAGAAAGCGAAGGCCAGTAAAATGTATTTGGGGTAGCAATGTTACCCTCGTACCTTACATCTCTTTTTCCTACCCCCTGCAAAAACACCTGAAGATCTAATTGTTTAAATCCTACGCTAATGTTAGAAGAAAAGGTATACCTGGGAATCAGGTTACCGAGATAAACCATATCACCATTAAGGCCCTTTGATTTGTCGCCAAAAGCAGTCAACTTTCCATCCCCGTCAACATCACGATACATCACATCACCAATGGCTACGCGTGCAGGAACACCCGTCAGCTTTTTGTAGTTATCCAGCTGTTCCTGGTTTTGAATGATACCCTCGTACACATAACCAAAATAAGACCAGATGCCATAACCTTGTCTGAATTTGTTAAGACCTTCCTGATAATTGTCCAGATTTTTCAGTTCCACCAACTTGTTCTTGCTGTCACTAAGCTGTAGCGATACGCTGTAACGAAAAGCACCCACCTGGTCTTTCCAGGTCACTGAGGTTTCAAATCCGTTGGTGACCAATTTTCCCTGGTTTGAGGAAGGTGCGGTGCCGCCATAAGTTGCAGGAACAGCAATGTCAACTAACATATCATTATTCGTTTTATTATAGTAATCAAACGAAAAATTAAGTCTGGAACTAAGTAGTGCCACATCGATACCTATATTTTTATTTTCAATTGTTTCCCAGGTTCTATCTGTAGACGCTGGATTAGCATTGGCCCCGGTTAACCCCGAATTTGGGCTGCCTATTGGATAATTTCCACCAATGGAGATCAAGGGTATGTAATCATACAGACCCAACTGCCCAATTTCCTGGTTACCCATTTTACCCCAGGATGCCCTGAGCTTTAACAGATCAAAGGTATTAAGGGACTTGATAAAACTTTCTTCAGATAAATTGTATGCCAGTGCCGCTGATGGGAATACCGCGCTCCAGCGTTTATCCGGTGAGAATTTAGAACTACCGTCAGCACGTGCCGTAAGGTCTAAAACCAGTTTCTCCCTAAAGGAATAGCTGAACCTACCAAAATAGGATCCTAATGCCTGATTGCTCAGTCGGCCCGTGAAATTGGCATACGCAGCCTTGGTTCTGTCAGCAAGGTTTAAGGTAAAGATGTCATTGCCTATAAAATTATAACCATAGGTTGTCTGGCCTTCGATTTTGGTTTTTTCAATCGATCCTCCCCCCGTAAAGTTTATTCTATGATCAGCCCCCAGCTGCCTGTTATAGTCAAGGTATACCTGATACAATTGGTTTAATGTTTTCAGATTAAGATAAGAGGCGGAATTCGGTGTGTTTCTGATGTCCTGAATGTCACCCACATAATTGTACCTTGTAAAGGTCCTGTTGGTACCATTGTCATTGAGGTAATCCAGTCCTATAGCTGCCTGTCCGATTAATTTAAGTCCCTCTAGAATGGTGTAATCAGCTTTAAAATTGGTGGCAAACCTGGAGGAGTTTCCACGCTGAGTGCCTGCCTCTTCCAGTGACTGCGCTGGGTTTTCATACCCCTGGTAGCCATAGAACTGCCCATTTGGGTTGCGCACCGGCTGATATGGGAACTGACGGGTAACATTGGTCAGCGCATTTCCAAGCATAGTTGGTGTAATGGTAGACTTATTCTCAAAACTGGTTCTTGTTTCAAAGTTGAACTTAGGGGTCAGTCGAAAATCATAGTTGAGGCGAAGGTTATACCTTTCGGAATTGTTTTCTCCGAACCGGAGTGATCCTTCATCTTTATTGTAGCCCATAGATACTACATAATTATTGTTTTCCCCGCCACCTGATATGGAAAGGTTATGTAGTTGCTGAGTAGAATTTTTATAGATTTCTTTGTTCCAGTCCGTATAACCATAAAAACCAGGATAGCTAGTGATTCCATAATTCCAGCCACCATCAAGTTCCGGCGCTGCATTAGCCCTGATCTTATCAAACACTTCCTGAGGAAAACCATTGATACCTGCGTTACGAAGTCCCTCATCCATAAATTCAGCGTACTCCAAGGTGTTCTGAATTTTCCTCAGGTAAGTTGGTGTTTTCAGACCAACTGTACCACTATAGATAATTTCCGGTTTTCCGCTTTTTCCTTTTTTAGTGGTCACAATTATCACCCCATCAGCTGCCCTTGCCCCATAAATGGCTGCAGAAGCATCTTTCAATACAGAGATTTCAGCAATGTCATTTGGGTTGATGTTATCTATGTCTCCAGGGATGCCATCAATCAGCATCAGAGGTTGGCTTTCACCTATGGAGGAATACCCACGGATCTTTATGCCATAGCTTTGATTTCCAGGCTGTCCGCTACCCTTAGTAATTGTCAATCCGGGTACCGTACCCTGCAATGCATCCAGGCTATTGTTAAGCGGGCGATTCTCAAATACATCAGACTTGACCGTTGAAATAGCCCCAGTGATAGCCCCTTTAACTCTTGTACCATAACCCACAACAACAACCTCATTCAGGCTGGTGTTCATCTTGCTCATTTTAATCTCGATAGATTGTTGGCCGTTAATGGATATCTTTTCGGTACGATAACCTAAATAGGAAATCACCAAAACAAAATTTGGCTCGGGATGGCTGATAGTAAAATTACCATCCTTATCAGTGACCGCCCCGGTCTTTGTTCCTTCAACCATGATTGACACCCCTATCAGCGTTTCATTTGTGGCAGAATCCCTGACAATCCCCTTAAGCACCTGCCATTTTTCAACAGCTGGCCAGAGCGTATTATCCCAACGCCTTTTAGCTGTAATCAGTACCGTTTTATTTCGGATCTTATAGTCAAAGGGTTGTTTTTCAAAACAAAGATCCAGAACCTTTTTCAAATCGAGGTTTTTAATATCCAGAGTAACCGGCTTAGCATTTTTTAGCGTGGCATTGTTGTAAAGGAAATCAAAATCTGTCTGCTTCTTAAGCTCGGAGATGACATCTGTTATCTGTGCGTTCTGAACAGATATACTTATTTTCTGCGCAAAGCTTTCGGCCCTGAGCTGAAAAACACTAAAAAACAATAACATATAGGTTAGTCTCATCTTTAGGGATATTAGTCGAAACATACAGGAATCCCTCCTGAAAACTATTTCAGTATTTTTTTTATACATTTGGTCGGTTGGTTTTTTAAATTATTCGTTTAGTTTGATCAGACCTCCACTCCAGTTCACTCTGGCATACCAAGGGCGGCTCAAACGTCCTTGGTTCTTGGTGTCCTAATTTTTCATTAGTAATTACACATCTTACTCCTTTCTTTAGCTTTAGTTATATAAAATTTATTGGCTACTAACAATGATATTTCGGTTGGTAACCTGAAAACGGACACCCCCAAGTTCCTGTAGGTTTGCAAGGAGCTCAGACAAGTTTGCATTTCTGGAGAAAGTACCTCCAAACCGGTCACTCCCTAAGCGATTGTTATAGGTAACGTCTACATTATACCAACGGCTGATAGTCTTCATCACACTTTTTATATCCTGGTTGTCAAACAAAAAATAACCGTTTTTCCAGGCAATTGCCTGATCGGTTTTGACATAAGCGATGTCAATATCTTTTCCGCTTTCTTTAACATTCGATTGTTGACCGGGTAGCAGCATTTTGGCACGACCGGTGGACAGCTTACTAATGCGAACACTACCTTGCAATAAGGTGGTCGCAATATCAGCATCCTCTAGATATCCTTTTACGTTAAAATGAGTTCCCAATACACTTACCAACTGATCTCCGGTTTGTACCTTAAAAGGCTGCCGCTTATTATGGGCTACCTCAAAATAGGCCTCTCCGGTTAAACGTACCTGGCGATCTTTCCCATTAGAAGTTATTGGAAAATAAAGGGTCGATTCAGAATTCATCCAAACCTTAGTTCCATCTGGCAGCTTTACCTTATACTGGCCTCCTCTTGGTACATATAAGGTATGATAGGCCATTTTATCTGGTTTAACTACCGGATTTTTTTCACTACGGTAGACCAAACTTCCACTATCCGTTTTAGTAATCAAAACACCATTCTTGTGGGAAATCTCTCCATTATTACTGTCATCAAGAATAATTTTTGTTCCATCAGCAAGTGTTAATAGTGCTTTATTCTTTCCTGGCGGTATCGGAACCTGTACCAGTTCGGCAGGAACCTCTGAGCGGCTCGGGAAAAACTTGTAAAACAAAAATCCTGTACCGAGCAAAATCAAAATCGCGGCTGCTGATACTTTCCACGACCAGCTAAGCAGCTGATGCCTCTTTTGTAGATTTTTCCTTTTGTTAAAATTACGATACAACTCTTCTGTCAACTGCTCCTCACCTCCTGCCTGGTTAATCAAATGCTCAATCTGCCCATTGCCAGCACCTAATTTTTCGTACCAGTCATTAAGTTCCTCCAACTCCTCTTCAGTACAGCTGGAAGCCTGATACCGTTCAAATAAATATTGTAACCTTTCGCTATCCATAAATGATCTATCGGGGTATGCTTATAATGGTAAGACGTATGAAAATTATCCAACCGTTATCCCTTCTTTATTTTTTTTCTGACTCGTGTATCACTTGGCTGATTTACCCAATGACAGAGCAGGATAGTAAAGGACAGTTATGATAATTATGTTGCTTATTTTCGTTTAATGGATACAGGCATCTTTCGCCTGCACTGATAATTAATTTTTGAGGATTTTCGTTGACCAAATATAGAGTTATGCCTGTGGAGCTTAGTGATGCAGAATTGATATTGCTATGGCAGAATGGAGCGGATAATGCTTTTGAAGTGCTATACAAAAGGTATGCTGTGCGTTTGTTGTCGACTGCATTGAACAAAACCCGGAGCAGAGAGTTATCTGAGGAAATTATTCAGGAAACTTTTTTGAGATTATTTACCAGAAAAAAAACGGCCAATCAAATTATCAACCTTTCTTCATTTCTGTATACCACTGTTAAACACAAAATCATAGACCATTACCGACGAGAAAAACTGTTAAAAAAATATGAAGAACATAGTTTTCACCATTTTACAGAAACAGACAATTCTACTTTACAAGCAATTGAATCAAGAGAACTGGAACAGCAGCTGGCTTTTCAGATAGAAAAGCTTCCTTTAAAGTGCAGAAGTGTTTTTAACCTCAGCCGCAACCATCACCTCTCAAATAAAGAAATCGCTTCAGAGTTGCATATTTCCGAAAACACCGTTGAACAGCACATGCGAAAGGCACTGAGACTTCTTCGAAGTTATTTCTTTGGTCACACAGAAAGAATTATCATTTTTTGCCTGTTTGTACTCTCTCTTTTTTAGCTTTTAAATCTGTAAACGTATTTCAGTATAGGACATGAGCACCCGCTTAGCTATTGCTCACGAGATTGGCTGGCAGTTACGTCGCATCATCATCGGGGTTGATTCGGTTGCAACCGAACCAACCCCGATGATGATATTGAGCAATTGTTATGCAATTGCGAAAGCAATAGCTCAACACACTTTCTCAGGGTTTATCTTTTATAGTCGTCAATAAATCCTTAAGCATTTTCACTTTATCCGGATATTTGGCAGCAAGGTTATTTTTCTCTGCCTCATCAGTTTTCAGGTTATACAGCTGCGCCTCTTTTAAACTACCCATTTCTATGCCAACCAACTTGTTATAGGCTGGCCCATTACTAGGCTCAATATACTTCCAGCCATCTTTTACAATTGAAAGTGTATTTGCATGTTCTATCAAGACAGACCTCCCCTTTTTCGACTGACCAAGAAATACCTCAATGGTGTTTTCGCTGTCAGGTGCATCTCCTGCAGGTATCGGCTGGCCGAGCAGTGCTGAGAATGAGGCTAATAAATCAATCTGACTTACAGTAGCCGCGGAAACCTGTTGGGGCTTTATTTTTCCAGGCCAACTTACAATAAACGGCACTCTGGTTCCAGCTTCCAATATGCTGTATTTCCCACCCCTAAACGCACCTGTAGGTGTATGACCATTTAATTTGGTCACTGCTTCATCCTCATAACCATCATCCAGTACAGGGCCATTATCACTTGAAAAAATGATCATGGTATTTTTGTCCAGTCCCGCTTCCTTTAACTGCTTAACAATCTCTCCCACGGTCCAGTCCAACTGTAAAATAGCGTCTCCACGTAGACCTAAACCACTTTTACCGCGAAACATTGTTGCAGGCATCCGTGGTACATGAGGCTCGGTTAATGCAAAATATAAAAAGAAGGGCTCTTTTTGATTTTTTTGTATAAAATCCTTGGCCTTGATTAAAAAGGTTGAAGAAACCTCCTCATCCACCCAGTGCGCAAGTTTTCCTCCACTCATGTAACCAATACGGCCAATCCCGTTCACAATCGTATTGTTATGGCCCTGACCTGGGGAAGATTGCAGTTTTAACAACTCCGGATGTTCTTTACCCGTTGGCTCATCCCCCACTTTCTCTACATAATTCACACTTATTGGATCTTTAGGGTCCAATGCAACCACATTATGATTTTCAAGGAAGACAGTAGGAACACGATCAGCTGTAGCCGGAAAGATGAAGGAATAACCAAAACCAACCTCATTTGGTCCGGGCTTAATTTCATTATTCCAATCTTTTGCCACGGCCTCACCCAGTCCCAGATGCCATTTACCTACAATACCAGTTTGATAGCCTGCTTTTTTAAAGAGATTAGGTAAGGTTGTTCTGTCAGTAGGTACAATTAATGCAGCGTCTCCCGGCAAGATGCCTGTTCCTTTTTTACGCCATGGGTACTCACCTGTCATTAAAGCGTAACGTGAAGGTGTACATGTTGCCGAAGTACAATGCCCATCTGTAAAACGGATACCAGAGGCAGCAAGTTTATCTAAATTTGGTGTCTTTATTCGGGTAGCACCGTAACAACTCAAATCTCCATAGCCAAGGTCATCAGCGTATATATAGATAACATTTGGCTTCTCTTCTCTTTGGGCAAAACTTAAATTAGCCATGAGGGACAATAGAATAACTAATATTTTTTTCATTTTTATTCTTTTAGATTGGGAATGTATATGCATGCATATACATTCCCCGGCCCAAATTACAAAATATTAGATAACGTCTTTATATCAATAAATCTAGAATGGATAAAAAACTGACTCAGCTCGTCCGAAATATAGCTTATTAAAAAGGGTTTTAGTCAGGGTTAACATATGGTTCGGTTCAGGTTCGTTAAGCATAAAACTAACCTCCGGATAACATACCCGCGTCATGCAGGTTTCATAGTTATGTATACCTACGATACACCTATGAAATACCTATATAACACCTTTCGTTATTATGCCGTGACCGAACCATATGTAGGCTTTGATGCTAGAAAAAGTAATCAGAAACCCCTTTTAATCTCCATGATTTAATCATTGAAATTAACCATTTGTGTTTTGCTTAACTGACCTTTAAAACGTATGCATAATCCAGAACAGGTCTTGCCGCAGCTGGTAAAGTGATGATTAGTCCATCCGCCTGACGAGAAAAATCTTTGATCTCACCATAGCCAAGCAGTGTCATCTTGTTGATCTTTCCTAAAGCCGGGTTGTTCGCATCTAGACTTTTGATTAGCAGTTTGCCATCCTCTGGCCAACCCATTGGAATGATATAAAGCTCATTGCCCTTGGTTGTAAACCTAATATCTTTCGCTTCAAAAGGCTTACCCTTGCCCTCATTAAATCCTTGTGCACTCAATGGTGCTGCATTTTCCATTGCAGGCCCCTCGCCAAATACCTTCCAGGGACGCGTACCAAAAATCGCTTCTTTGTTGATCTTCATCCATTCTCCGATTTCTTCTACAACCTTTAATGCATCTGAATCTATGCTGCCATCTCCTCTTAAAGGAATATTTAACAATAAGTTACCATTTTTACTTACTACATCCGCAAGGGTATGGATAACAGTTTTGGCTGTTTTATAATGGTGATTATCAAAAATCCTTCGATCATAGTGCCATGAACCAATACATGTATCTGTTTGCCAGGTATAAGGCTCTATATTATTACTCTGTCCGCGTTCTATGTCCCAAACCATGCATTTACGCTGCTGTTCATCCAGAATTTTACCATTTACAACTGCAGTAAGCTTCCCATCCTTTTTAATACTTTTATTATACAAATGGGCCGCAATACGTAATCCGGCATCACTAATTGGCCATAGCGGCAACACAGTATCATCAAAGTAAACAAGATCTGGGTTGTATTTATCGATCAGATCGATGGTGCGTTTATAAAACTTTTCAATATATGCTGGAGTAGGTGGAGTAACCCCGTTTCCCCAGTTCCACTGTCTGTGAATGGTACCGTCGTTTTCGCTATCCTTACTTAAAGCATGATCCTGGGCATACAGTCCTTGAGGGTCTTGTCCGTCCCACCATTTACCTTTTCCATGAACCTTGGTCACTTTGCCATCATAAGGCACCCCGGCCAATGGGCCTTTTTTATCGGACCTTTGAGCGGTTTCCATCCAGCTCCAGGCATGGGCTGCATGCACACTCACGCCAAAATGCAAGCCATTTTTTTTAGCCGCTTTCGCCCAGCCTCCAATAAGATCCTTCCTGGGACCCATTTTGGTAGAATTCCAGTCCTGATATTTACTATCATAGAGATCAAAATTATCATGGTGATTAGCCAGTGCAACAAAATATTCTGCACCCGCTTTTTTATAGAGCGCCACCAGATATTCAGGATCCCATTTATCCGCTTTCCATTCGTGGATCACATCTTTAAAACCAAACTTTGATGGATGCCCATACTTCTCTACATGATATTTATACTGATCACTTCCCTCTTCGTACATTCCCCTTGCATACCAGTCGCCACGTTCAGGCTGGCACTGAGGGCCCCAATGGGCCCAGATACCAAACTTGGCGTCTTTATACCATTCGGGAACTTTATAAGTTCTCAAAGATTCCCATGTTGGCGAAAATGGAGGTTTGGTAAATGCTGTATGTCCTAGCGGATCGAGTGTGTAAATAGCAGCGTTAAGCGCTTTAGATAAGATTAATGAAGGAATTACAATAGCCATTCCTTTTATTAAAGCTCTTCTTTTCATCAGTGTTTATATTAGTTGGTCATGAATTCACCTGCAACAGCAAGCGTAGTTCCAGACTTCAAAGAAATGAGTTCTACAGCTTCTTTGAAGCAATATATTAACCACTGATTAAGCGATATTAACATAGTTAGCTCTTAAAATCGAGCATATGCAATTAATTAACCACAACATTGCGTTTGGGTGGTTCTGCATGCAATAAATGCTTTACAAAAAAATCTCTTTTTCTTCGTCTTCCGTATGCGCCACCATCACCGTGCCCCATTCCGGGTACTGATAGGAATTCAAAATCTTTGTTTGCTTTAATCAAAGCATTAGCCAGGCGGTAAGTAGATTCCGGTGGCACATTTTCGTCCGCTTCACCAACAATCAGAAACAAATCACCTTGTAATTTCGCTGCATTGGTGATATTGGACTGCGCATCATAATGAGGCCCAACCGGATAACCCATNCAYTGCWCWYWNCCACCATTGTTTATCTATCCTGTTATCATGACATCCGCAAGCCGATACCGCAGCTTTATAAAATTCAGGATGGAACAGCAAAGCGCCCGTTGAATTTTGCCCTCCGGCTGAAGTGCCATAAATACCTACTCTGCTGATATCTGCATTAGGATATTTTTCGGCCATTGCTTTTATCCACAGTATACGATCTGGAAATCCTGCATCAGCCAGATTTTTCCAACATACATCATGAAAAGCTTTAGAGCGGTTCGCAGTACCCATGCCATCCATCTGCACAACAATAAAACCCAGTTCAGCAAGGCTCTGCATTTCGCTATAAGGCGTAAAATTCTTGGGTACAAAGCTATCCTGAGGGCCTGCGTAAATATATTCAATAACCGGATAGGTCTTACTCTTATCCATTTTCGATGGCTGCCATACTACTCCCCAAATATCTGTTTTGGCATCTCTTCCTTTAGCAACAAATACCTCAGGTAATTTAAGCCCGGCTTCTGTAAAACCAGTGGTACTACCCCGCTCTAATTCCATGATGCTTTTGGCATCTGCAGTTCTTTTAACAACGGTTACAGGTGCAACATTGATCTGTGAATAGGTATCCACATAGTAGCTTCTGTCGGGAGAAAATACTACCCGGTGATTGCCCTGCTCAAGATTGAGTGGTATTGTATTTTTACCATTAAAATTAACCCTATACTGATGTAAAAAATAAGGGTCCTCTTTTTTATTCACACCACTGGCACTAAACCATATCTCCCTTTTCTCCACATCAACACTATCAATATCACGCACTACAAAATCCCCCTTTGTAACTTGAAATTGTTTACCGGTTAGTGTATTTACCAAATAAATATGGCGGTAACCGTCTTGCTCGCTTGTCCAAATTACTTCATTGGTTTTGGGCAAATAATGTGTGTAAATACGATCTTCATAAATAAAAGTCTTTGCCTTCTCATCTATAATATTTCTGGTTTGCCCCGTTTGTATGTCTACTTCAATCACTCTAAAATGCTGATGGCCACGATCTACTTTTTCATAGAGATAATACCTGTTGTCATTATTCCGCCAATGCAAAGGTTGTGGTCCAAAAAAATCGATTTGCTCTGTATCTACCCTTATTTTCTTCTTTGTATCCATATTGAAAGTAAAAGGCTCATAACTGGTGAAGGCATCGCCAGGTTGCGCATACTCATGTGATTTTAACTGTCCTCTGGTTGTTCCAGCTACTGCGCTAAGCACATAATAGACGCGATCTATCTGCTTAGGATTCGTCAGATAACCTATAACATTTTTGCTATCCGGCGACCAACTGAATTCAGCATAAGGTCTTTCTTCTGTTCCGTCTGCTGTTAACTGCACTTCTGCTTTACTTTCGGTATCTGTTACAAAAAGATTCCCGGCCTTTAAGCTGAGTGCTTTTTTTCCATCCGGGGATAAGAAGCGCGAAGGGGTTCCCTCCCATCTCGATCTTTTTCTTTGCAATAATTTCCTGGGATCGTAATTAACAAAGCCGGTATCTTTAGCTTGCTTAAAACTATAATCGTCTAAATTAATTTCTAGCCATTTTCCATTCAAGTTGAGTGTTAATAGGGTTCCCGAATTGCCCAAAAATAGCCTGTCAAATTTCAACCTTGTAGCTTCCTGAACTTTACCAAAGAACTTGTTTGATATCATGGCAACTCTGGCATGATCAAAAGCCTGTTTATGTCCACCTTCTGTTATATCTGCATAAATAAACTCCCAGTTGCGATCGGTCAGGTTTCTTTTGTACCAAAACGAATGTCCGTCTGCGTTCCAAAATGGAATTATTTCATTGTTTACGGCTACCTTTCTCACCGTACTGTCCAGCTGTCCAGCCTGAGAATAGGCTTGTTCCATTTCCGCACCTGATGGGCTAAAGGGTAATAATTGATTTTGTTGAGCTTTGGAACTGAATGAAATAACTATTAAAAAGAGATAGATACTACTAATTTTCATGTTTATTATTTTTAAATTTTCCGATCACAAAGTAAACCGGGATACCGATCAACGTGATGATCAAGCCTGGCCAGGTGAAACGGGGTTTATATAGGATCAGCAGGACGCAAAATGCTAACCCCATAATGATATAAATAAGTGGCAAAATCGGATACCCAAAAGCCTTATATGGACGTTCAATATCAGGGCGCTTTTTTCGGAGGATAAAAATACCACCAATTGTAAGCATATAAAACATCACCACAACAAAGGAGATCATATCAAGCAGATCGCCATACCTGCCGCTAAGGCACCACAATGAAGCAACCAAACACTGAATCCAAAGGCCAAAGGCAGGTACAGAATTTCTGTTTAAGGCACCTACTTTCTTAAAGAAAAGGCCGTCTTTAGCCATAGAATAATAAACCCTGGCGCCTGCCATGATCAGTCCATTGTTACATCCGAAGGTAGACACCATGATCATTAGCGCAATAATAACAGTGCCGGATGATCCAAATATAACCTGCGAGACGGAGACAGCAACCCTGTCTTTATCTGCATGCGCCATGTCGTTGAGCGAAAGTATACCAGTATACATAATATTGGTTAAAATGTATAATATGGTGACCATGACCGTACCAAGTGCAAGGCTCAGCCCAACATTTCTTTTTGGGTTCCTGATCTCACTTGCAACAAATGTGACATTATGCCAGGAGTCGCTACTAAAAATAGAGCCCACCATAGCAGCGGCAATCGCACCAAAAGCAGCCATAGTTGTATAAGAACTTACRSNCTKMCGATCYKNNMRSTGGTTTCAACTCCCAGGCATCTTTCCAGTTACTCTGCCAGATATCTTTTTGCAGAAAAAACAAACCGAATACAATCAAGCCGAAAAGGCTCAATAGTTTGGCCATCGTAAAAACTGTTTGTATTGACTTGCCTGCATTAACGCCCCGGCTGTTTACATAAGTTAAAATAATGATGACAACTATTGCGAGCAGCTGTGCGGGCGAAACATGTAAAAAACCAAGGTCAATGGCTATATGATCTTCACTAAGCTGAGGTAATAAATAAGCAGTAAATTTTGCAAAAGCTACCCCAACAGCAGCAATAGTTGCTGTTTGAATAACCGTAAAAAAACTCCAGCCATATAAGAAACTTATCAACGGATTATATGCCTCTTTTAAATACACATATTGTCCGCCTGCTTTCGGATACATGGAGCTTAATTCGCCATAACTTAAAGCTGCAGTTAGTGTCATAAACCCCGTAATCAGCCAAACCACCATTAACCAACCTGAGCTCCCTACATTCCTGGTAATATCAGCACTTACAATAAATATTCCTGATCCGATCATACTGCCGGCAACAAGCATCGTTGCATCAATTAACCTGAGTGAAGATTTAAATCCGCTAGGTTCCTGTTTCATAATTTGTAGAATTTCCATTGGGTTGTAAAATCTCTTTTCAATGGCTGACCAGTTAATGTTGCCCTCACCATTTCCATCGGAATCAGGTTCTCTTTCATCACCCGTTCATGAAATTCATTATAGCTCATTTTTCCACTATCTACGAGTTCTTTTTTTAAAGCCATCAGTTGTAGTCCGCCAATCATATAGGCGACCTGATATAAAGGACTATAGCCACCTTCAAATGATCTTCTAACTTCTCCCTCTGCATTGGCAGGCTCATGACCCACTCGATTTACAAGAAAGTCGACACATTGCCCTGGCGTCCATTTACCTAAGTGATAATTTAGCGAAAAAATAATCCTCGCACAGCGATGCATCCGCCAGAACAGCATACCGATACGCTCTTCAGGACTTTTAGCAAAACCTTTGTCATACAAAAGAAGCTCCCAGTACAGGGTCCACCCCTCAATTCCGAAGGGTGTAGTAAAAAGCTCTCTGTAGTTCTTATAGCGGCTGTTCATATAATACTGCAGATGATGACCGGGCAGTAACTCATGTTGTACGGTGCCTCTTGAAAAATATGGATTGTTGCCACGCATGCTCATCAGCTTATCGCCTTCATTCATTGTATTTGTTGGATACGATACACTAATTTCTCTCCCTCCTGTAAAAAACGGATTGACCAGCTGTCGTTCAGCCGACATCATCACCATCCCCCATGTTTCTTCTGCAAGGGCAGGAATTTTAATTAAATTATGCTCTCTTATGAAATCAAGGGCCTCTTTCTGTAGCTGCACAATCAGTTCAGGCTGCTTACCGGGAGCAACAAAGCTTTCTTTGACTTTCTCCTGCGCTTTTTTCCAGTCTTTCCCAAAACCCATTTCCGCCGAGGCTTTTAATAACTCCTGATCACAAAATGCAAACTCTTTTTCTGCAATTTTAACGAGTTCTTCGGGGGTATAGGGGATCATTTCCGCACTTAATTGCCTGATCAGTTCTGTTTGCCCAATTGGGGTTCCTTTTATTCCGTAATCACTATCCTTTTGATCAGGTTCCTTAGTGGTTTTCCCGGAAAATGATGATGCATAATTAGTTAAAGCCACGGTTAATGCATCATAAGGTTTTGGCACCCACCAATCGAATAGCGGATCATACCCTTTATAAAATTCGTAAAAGCCTCTCAATCTCGTTTTCAAGCCAGAAATTGCCTCATTTGCAGTTGCTGATAATTTCTTAGTCAACGTTGTTTCTTTTGATAAGGATGTATTTGAAGCCTCCACTACTTTGAGTATTGCCTTTAGCTTTGTGGCCACTGCCTGCCAATCCATCGCCTTCCCTCTTCGTCTTTCCTTTTCTAATGCATAGATATCCGGGGCAAAAGGAATATATTTGAGGATAGCCTGATCGTTAATTTCCGCATCCTCCAATTGACCAATTTCTTTACCGATCTCCTTTTTCAGCAACAAATAATCAACCTTACCATAAATACTAAATGAATCAAAATCCAGATGTTCCAGCCCTTTCAGGTATTCCTTATGGACGGCAAGCAATCGCTCCCTTTGCTCAGGTGAATAATAAACACGCTCTACTTGAGGATAAGTACCTTCTATAATATATGGTGAATAGAAGTCCTGAATAGCTTTTACATCCCTTTGGTAAGTAATGATTGTGGTTCCCATCTCGCTGGTTTGCTCGTATAGAGCAGAGGCCATTTTTTCCTGCGCAAAAATGGGCGATGACCATAAACACATAATTAGGAGTCTGCATAAATGTTTTTTCATAAGTATAGCAATTTTCCTTATTATACTGCGATAAGACCTACTCTACTTACATTATTATAGGCATCTATGTATGCTCTTGGCGACTGCCCTATGATGTTCTTAAAAACACGGTTGAAGTTTGTAATGCTATTAAATCCAGCCTTGTAGGCGACTCCAGAGATACAATCCGGCTTTTCGCCTGATACCAGGCTTTTACATGCATCATTGATCCTCACTTCGTTTAAAAAAGAAATAAAAGTATGTCCAGTATGTTTTTTAAAGTACCTGCAAAATGCCTGTGGGGTCATATAAGCAGCATTTGCCACGTCTTCAAGATCAATCTGGTTGTTATAATTACGCATAATAAAATTGATAATATTACTCAACCTCATTCCCTCACGTTCCGACAAATTTGAAGAATAGAAGTCTGAACAAAGCTCCTCTGCACTTTCCCCGATATTCAGGAGCAGTTCAAACAGGCTCAAAAAATTAAATAATACATCGGTGCCAGATGTCTGATGGACTTCAAGCATCTTTGATGCTAACTGTGTCTTGTATTTTTCAGGAATTTTAAACCCGTGCTTATTATTCCTCAAAAAAGAACTGGCTGTTTTTAACTCAGGTAGATTAAACAAACCGGCCAATATTCCTGAAGGATTGAAATAAATAGAACAAGCCTTGATATTTTTTCTTTCATCACCCATAAAATATTCGGGGTTGCTTTTGAATAAATGCGGAAGATTAGCTCCTATTAAAAAAAGATCTCCGGAACGAAATGCATGCATGTTATTGCCTGCAATCAGTGTACCTTCACCACGCTCTACCCAGGTTATCTGCCACTCGTCATGTCTGTGGAGATATTGATAGAAATGAGGTAATTCAATTTGTTCAGATATCACACTCTTGTCATTCGGTACAAGTAAAGTAAACGGGAGTACTTTCATGGTCGGTTGTTTAGGTGGTGGATTAAGTTGGTTGATTAGTTGTTGAGCGTTAATATACAAATGTTACCACTTAGCTGATTACAAGCACGTTAAATTGGTTAAGATATGGTGACACATTGCTAATATACGTCAAAGTAACGCTTATTAAGAAACATAAACCTTTCTCTCACCCACCCTATAAACATAGCTTAATAACCAGGATTTTGCTTCAAATTGGGATTTTTTGCCAGCTCGTCTTGCGGTATTGGAAACAATGTACGTGTTTGTGCCTGTGGGTGCGGAGAATGGTTGAACCATCGCTTGGTTTGGAATACCCCGAAACGGATCAAATCTTGCCTGCGATGAGCTTCTGCTGCAAACTCCCAACCAAGCTCATCTAAAAATCGACCATACGCAATATCTGCCCCGCCGTTCACCACAGATACTTTTCCATCAGGTGCCTGTAATCCGTACTGATAGTTGCTGCCTTTTAAAAGATCGGCTCCGGTAACAGTTGCTTTTCCAGGATTGTTTTTGAAAGCACGTTTCCTGATCTCAGTTACGATTACAGCAGCCTCATTTGATTTGCCTGTCCTTAACAGTGCTTCTGCCTTCATCATCAAAACATCTCCATATCTTAAAAGCGGAAAATCGTTATCCATGGCTCCCGTGGCTTTAGGTTTGATTACATACTTACCTATTCGAAACCCCTGGTTACTGGCTGCAACAATTCCGTCAGTTCCACCCATACCAGGAACAAATTTCACGTAATTGATCATCACCTGACCAGAAGTAGGGTTGATCTGTGGGCCCTGTATCCAGGAATCTTTCATACGGCTGTCATCAGCATCATAGGTATCAATAAATTGTGGCACCGCACAATTCCCACCCCATGGCTGGGCGGTCATCTGGTATACACTCTGACTTAGCGGATCAAGCGTTTTTAAATGAATCTGGTTTCCTACTCCATAAATTTCATCATATGGAATGGCAAATATGATTTCTTTTGAGTTCTGATTGGTATAGGTAAATACATCGCTGTAATTATTATCTAACTGATACTTATTGCTGCTTATCACATCATCGGCTTCCTTAATACATTTTTCATATTCAGGTGTTCCCACATAGACCTCCGAATTGAGGTATATTTTAGCAAGAAGTGCCTTTGCTCCCCATTTATTCATTCTTCCATAAGTAGTGGCAGCATCTTCACTTAGCACAGGCAATACTTCATTCAATTCCTTTAATACAAATGCGTACACTTCGGCCCTTGTATTTTGTTTAGGTAAAGAAACATCCTTAAAACTTGTAACTATCGGAACATTGCCATGGTTGTCCATTAAAAGATAATAAGCAAGTGCCCGTACAGCCCTAAGCTCTGCAACCGCGCTTTCTTTAATCGCTTCTAACTTGAGGGTACCCTCTTCTATCTGCGAGAGGATCATGTTGCATTTTGTGATACTTGAATAGGCATTTTGCCAGGTATTAAAAGGTTGGTATTCCTGGGTAGTCCAGGTATGCTGATGCATCCGGCGGTATGTTCCGGCATCGTCCCAACCATTAGGACGAACTGGCGTGATGATACAGTCGGCAGCTTCTTCCTGCAAATCAAAATATCCCTGCCATCCGCACATAACTGTTCTTAAAGAAGCATAGGTAGGTGCAAGAATAGATGGGAGGTCTTTCTCTGAAGGATTGAACTTAGATGGAAGGACTTCGGAATATACTTCCTCATCCAATTTGGTACAGGAAATGATAACGCCAGAAACAAGCGTTGCAATTATTACATATTGGAATATTTTCTTTTTCATGATATTTATAACTTAAAATGAAACATTAAGTCCGGCAGTAAAAGTCCGTGTAGTTGGATAAGTATCCCGATGTTCAATTCCAGGTGCAAAAGTGAAATCACCTGAATAGCTTACCCCTTCGGGATCAAGACCTTTATACTTTGTGATGGTAAATAGATTAAGTCCGGAAACATAGATCCTGAGGTTACTTATCTTTTTGATAAAATCTTTAGGTAAAGTATAGCCAAGCGTAATGTTATCTATCTTAATGTAATCACCTTTTTCAATATAATGGCTAACATAAACCAGGTCGGTATTGAGTTGTTTGCCATATACTGGATCATATGCGGTTTTTAAAACGTTATAGGCCTTGTTAACGGGATTTTCATAATACATTCTTTGCATATTCAGCACATCATGACCAAAGGCTCCCCTAATGTTTACCTGCAGATCAAAGTTCTTAATCTGAAAAGAGTTATTCCAGCCCAGCAGGTATTTAGGAATCCCGTTCCCATAGTACTGGCGGTCCTCAGCAGTCGATTCTGCAATCGGTATAACCTGTCCATCCTTGTTCTCTACCAACCATTTCCCGTTGTCGTCTACGCCAACACTTTTAAGCACAAAGAACTGGCCGATGGGACCACCAACTTTTACACGATGGGTTGATGACTGAATGGGCTCGCCTGTGTATCCTGCATCAAAAAATTCAGTGGTTACGTCAAACTGCTTATTAGACAAATCAACCAATTTGTTTTTATTAGTCGAATAGGTTAGGTTAGTGTTCCATTTTAGCAATTTGCTGTCTACCGCTTTAACATTTAAAAGTGCTTCAAATCCAGAATTTTTCATTGTTCCCGCATTAAGAAACATGTTGCCGGTTAAGTATGGAGGAACAGGTACTGGGAAATTATAAAGCAGGTCTTCTACATTCCGTGTATAATAGTCAAGGGACCCGGTAACTCTGTTTTCTAATAAACCAAAGTCGAGACCAACATTATATTCTTTCTTTTTCTCCCATCGCAAATCCGGATTAAAGTTTCTTGTTGGAACAAATCCCTGAACCCATTTACCATTAATAAAGGCACCTTCGTTATAAGTAAAGTCGTAACTGCTCTGAGACATATAGGGTTCATTCGCAATTGTTCCTGTAACACCATAGCCTGCCCTTAGCTTCAGATCTGATACTACTGCAATATCACGCATGAAATTCTCTTTGTTTATTCTCCAACCAATAGACGCAGCTGGAAAAGTTCCCCATTGATTGTTCACACCAAATTTTGATGATCCCTCCCGTCTCACGCTTGCCATAAAAAGATATTTTTCGTTCCAGTTATAAGTAAGACGTCCGAAAAAACCGGCAAGCTGCCATTTGCTTTTAAAGCTGGTCATTTCGGCTAGTCCTCTTTTTAATGCGGAACCAGCTTCCAGTTGATTCCAGGTATACGCGTCTGTAGGAAAATCAAAATTATAAGCACTGAAATTTTCAAAAGTTGCATCTTGCCAGCTGTACCCACCAAGCAATGTAAAATTGTGTTTATTGATGCTCTTCGTATAATTAGCAGTTAACTCTATCAGATTTTCTTTATTGGAATATGTAGACCGGGATGCAGTTCCATTCAACTGACTTTTAGTGGTATTTACATGATCGAAAGTAGTACTATTGCCATTCAGATTATTGTTTTGCACGTTAGAAGCCAGTATTTTTAGACTCAAATCTTTTATCGGGTGGTAATCTAAACTTCCGCTAACCCGCATTTCCCGAAAAGTGTTGTCGTTTGTTGCCTCGTTGATTCTGGAAAGCGGGTTATCGTAAAAATAAACTGCTCTTTCCTGCCATTTTCCGTCCTCAGTTAAAATTCTGTCTGTAGGATTACGTATCATCGCCTGTCTGTAAGCATATCCATCAGCTCCCCCCTGAGTGGAGGATGTGGTTCGGTTAATTACCTGAATATTGGTTTTTAACTTATCATCAAACATGGCGTGATTTAAATCGGCTCGAATGGTAAGTCGCTCCTGACCGGTTCGCAGAAATATGCCCTCCCAGTTTCTATAGTTGACCGACCCCGTTAAGTTTGTAGTTCCGGTACCACCAAAAAAACTTAGGTTATGATTCTGGCTAACCGGATTTTGTAGAATCTCATCCAGCCAATCGGTATTACTTCCAAAATCTGTATAATTTTTACCCTCGGTAATTAATCGCCTGTAATCATCAGCGGTCATCAGTTCGGGCCTTCTTGCAATCTTTTGAACGTTTACATAATTCGTATATTCAATTGTTGCCTTGGATTTACCACGATTTTTCCGGGTAGTGATCAGGATTACACCACCAGTTGCACGTGTTCCATATATGGCTGCAGCCGAACCATCTTTTAAGACATCTATTGATTCAATATCTTCCGGAGAAACTGTATTTAAGCTTCCCGGAATTCCATCTACCAGCACTAAAGGTTCAGAAGATCCATTGATGGAGTTCAAACCCCTCAGATTGATTTGCGTACTGGCAGTGGGATCGCCAGAAGGGGTTGTAATCCTTAGCCCTGCAACTTTACCCTGAACAAGCTGTGCGGCATCTCTTACTGCCCCTTTTGTGAAATCTTCAGATTTTACCGTGGCGATGGAACTTGTTACCTCTCCTCTCTTTTGGGTACCGTAACCGACTACCACAACTTCATTTAGCCCTCTGCTTTCGGGTTCCAGCTTCACACTAACTGTGTTTTGCCCATTGAGTGAAACCTCCTGAAGTTTATACCCAAGATAACTAAATACAAGCTGCGCATTGGGATTCGAAACCTTAAGGATAAAACTACCTTTATTGTCTGTACTTGACGCATTTGTTGTACCTTTTTCATTAACAGAGACCCCAACCAGCGTAGTTCCGTCTGCAGAATCATAGACTATTCCTTTTATTGTAATTGTATTTTGGGCATACAATTGACAGGGAAGAAGGAAGAGCAAAAGAAACCATAATCCATTGCTACGGTGTTTGTAACACTCATTTTTTGCTTTCATACTTAAACCTAGTTTAGTTAATTGACTGTTATATTTAACTCGGTTAAAGTTAGAAGCAAATAAATGAGGATAGTTTTCGTATTTTATCAGGTATCAATCCATTTTTACCCCGTTTGTGGCCATGGATTAGTTAAAAGGCGGAGCGCCTGATGTCTTCAATTTCTGAAACAGTGTTTGCCAGGTGTTTACCCAGCATGCGGGCTCCCCCCTCCTCGATCACAAAATCATCTTCAATCCTGACACCTCCAAAATTCCGGAACTTCTCTACAGCTGGATAGTTTATAAAATCTGTGAACAAACCTGAAGCGGTGTAGCGGTCAATTAATTCTTTATTAAAATAAATCCCCGGCTCAACTGTGACCACATAACCCGGATCAAGTTCCTTACCCATCCGCAAGGACTTTAGACCGAACTGAATAGTATTTTTTTCCAATTCATCTGAATACCCTACATATTGCTCACCCAGATCTTCCATATCGTGAACATCAAGTCCCATCATATGCCCCGTGCCGCATTGAAAGAATAAAGTGTGTGCTCCGGCGGCTACTGCATCTTCGACATTCCCTTTCATTAATCCCAATGCTTTCAGACCGAGAGTTAAGCTCTTGCAAGCTTGAAAATGGACATCAAGATACCTTGTTCCCGGTGAGAGCATTCCCGAAGCATCCTGATAGGCCTGCAGTACAATTTCATAAATGTCTTTTTGTTCCGTGGTAAATCGTTTGGAAACGGGGAAAGTACGGGTAAGATCGCTGGCATAACCACCTGCGGTTTCCACGCCCGAATCGTTCAATACGAGTTGTCCCTCCTTTAAGAGGTTACCCTGATAATGGTTGTGCAGTATTTCTCCATTTACCGTTAATATAATGGGATAGGCCAGATTACCTCCTGAGGCGAGGGCTGCCTGATGGATGGCTGCTGCAACTTCTCTTTCGTACATTCCGGGTCTGGTCGTCTTCATCACGCTCAGGTGTATATCAGCAGATAGTGAGACCGCCCTATCTATCTCTATCAGCTCTTCCTCCGACTTTACAGATCTTTGTGAAGCGACAGCTTTCACAAACTCAACCGACGATGCTGCATTTAATTCCTCAATATTAATCTTGAGCAGGGCAGCCAGCTTGATCTCGTTATCTGCGCGATAGGGAGGTAAGAAATGAACACTTCTTCCACTGTGTTCAGCCTTCTCCAAATAATTTTTTAGGACAATGGGTATCTGGACTTCATTTATTCCGCAATTTTCACACTTGCTCTTCAGTGACTCTTCTCTTCCCATCCACACCAGTTCATCTAAAGTCATTTCTGTACCAAAAATAATTTCCCTGTCTTCATCAATATCTATGATCGCCGACAGCGCTGGTGCATTGATCCCAAAATAATACAGAAAAGTACTATCCTGTCTAAAGTGATAGGTATTGTCTCTGTAATTCATCGGGCTTTCGTTGTTGCCCATGAAAAGTAGAATCCCTTTATTAAATTTAGATTTGAGAACCTGTCTTCTTTTGATATAGATCGATTTATTGAACATAAGATAAGTTTGATTGACAAATATGTTGAATTACCAGATTTCTTCTTCAAGAAAAAATGCAATTGTTAAAATATAAGTTATATCAGCAAAATAATGCAATATTCAGCGCCTGTTTATTGTCTAATTTTATTCCACAATAACAAAGACATCAAAGCAAAAAACATGAATAGAATCTTTTACATAAACCTGCTGGCGGTTGCATTGCTCTATACTTTACCGGCGAGCGGCCAATCTTATGTGCCAAAATTTAAAGATGCAAGAATGACCGTTAAAGATGCCATTCCGATGAAAGCTTATACTTTCGACCTTTCGGAAGTATCGCTGTTAGAAAGCCCCTTTAAAGAAGCCATGAAGGTGGATAAGATTTATTTACTTAAAATAGCTCCTGATCGTTTATTAGCTGGCTTCAGAAGTAATGCCGGACTGGCTGAGAAAGCAAAAAAATACGGCGGATGGGAATCAGATGGTCTGGCTGGCCATAGCCTTGGACACTATTTATCTGCCATCTCCTTTCAATATGCCTCAACCAAGGATCCCGAATTCTTAAAAAGAGTCAATTATATAGTAAATGAATTGATTGCCTGTCAACAAGCGCGTAAAACCGTATACATTGGTGCCATTCCGAAAGAAGATACCATTTGGGCTGAAGTGGCAAAAGGCAACATTGAAACGCGGGGTTTTGACCTGAACGGCGGATGGGCTCCCTGGTATACCGTCCACAAAATTATGGCAGGCTTGCTGGATGCCTACCTCTACACCGGAAATACAAACGCGCTAACAGCATCCAAAGGACTGGCCAAATGGACTAAGGCTACGATTAATCACCTTAGTGATGAGCAGGTACAGAAAATGCTCATTTGTGAATATGGTGGAATGGCTGAGACCCTGGTAAATTTGTACGCAATTACTGGCGAGAAGCAATATCTTGATCTTTCCTACAAATTCTACGACAAACGAATTCTGGATCCGCTTGCAGCGCAAAAGGATATCCTGCCGGGAAAACACTCCAATACACAAATTCCAAAAGCCATCGCAAGTATTAGAAGACATGAGCTTACCGGCGACAAAAAAGATCTGGCAATTGCAGACTTCTTTTGGAAAACAGTTGTCAATCACCACTCGTATGTAACTGGCGGCAATAGCAATTATGAATACTTGAGTGAACCAGATAAGCTAAGCGATAAGCTTACAGAGAACACAACAGAAACCTGTAACACCTATAATATGCTGAAACTGACACAGCATCTTTTTACCTTGAACCCATCTTCAGAACTCTTTGACTATTATGAAAAAGGACTGTACAACCATATTCTGGCTTCGCAAAACCACAATACTGGTATGATGTGTTATTTCGTTCCATTACGAATGGGCGGCAAAAAAGAATACAGCGATGAATACAACAGCTTTACCTGCTGCGTAGGTACAGGGATGGAAAATCATGTTAAATACAATGAAAGCATTTACTTTAAAGGTGCAGATGGCAGTTTATATGTAAACTTGTTTATCCCATCTGTATTGACCTGGAAGGAAAAAGGCCTGAAGGTTACACAGGAATCCAGCCTTCCATATGGAAATAAAAGCAGCCTGCTGATCAACACGGGTAAGACCACAAACTTTACTATCCGAATCAGAAAACCCAAATGGTCTGCCGATGTTCAAGTACTTGTCAATGGTAAACCAGAAAATGTAACCGAAGAACAAGGCTATTATGTTATTACCAGAAAATGGAAAAACAACGATAAGATTGAATATATAACACCCGAAAAACTGTATACCGAGGCAATGCCAGACAACCCCAATCGCAGGGCCGTATTTTATGGTCCCGTTCTCCTGGCAGGTGACCTGGGTTTAACAGAACCAGATCCTGTGCAGGGTATACCTGTATTTGTAAGTGCCGAAAAAGATCCTGGAGAATGGCTAAAAATGATTGATCCAAAACAGCTCACCTTTAAAACTACAGGAATTGCTAAACCTCATGACGTAACGCTCATGCCATTTAATCAAACAGAAAATCAGCACTACAGTGTTTATTGGGATGTTTTTACACCTGAAAAATGGGTAGTACAACAAAAGCTATATGAGGAACAAAAACGCCTGCAAAAAGAACTGGATGACAGAACCACAGATCTTTTCAGATTTGGAGAGATGCAGCCTGAACGTGATCATAATTTCAAGGCAGCAAAAGAACAGACAGGTGAAGAGCATGGAAAAAAATGGCGCATGGCAGGCGAAACCGGCTTTCTTCAATTCGATTTGAAAGTCGATTCAGCACTATCAAACACACTCATAGCCTCTTATTGGGGAATGGACAACCGGGGAAGGAATTTTGAAGTATTTGTTGAAGGAACAAAGATTGCAACAGAGGATTTGAATAAGTATAAAGAAAGTCGTTTTTATGACATATCCTATCCGATTCCGGAAACGCTTACCAAAGGCAAAAATAAAGTAACGGTAAAATTGGTCCCGAACTCAAAAAACAGTGCCGGGCCAATTTATATCATTCGAGCGGTAAAAAAATGATAAATCATTTCACTTTCCATTCATGAATACCCGAAGATTGTTCTACAGGCAGCTGAACTTCAAGTTTCAAGGCTTTGGTATTTACAGGTTTAAATTTAAGAACATTAAACTGGTCCTTAGCGATTCCCGAATCACTTAATATTTCAACGGGTACCCAGGCGCCATCTTTAAAATACAACACCTTATATGAAAGCGGAATCCGGCAACCGCCCCATGGCCCATCGTCATACCAGTAAACTCTGGATTCTGAAACGGTGTGGTTTTCAGAAAAATCATATTGTACATATTCTGTGGTATTCTTTTTTGGCCACCAATGCAAATATGGATAATTCGTGTCCTTTGAATCGGCAGGCTCATATTGATCTTTGATTGCTTCCAGTAAACGCGGGTTATCTAATGAAGAACTCACCTTACTTAAAGAAGCAATAGTTGGTGCAGGCTGTGGTCTGGCCGAGGAAGCTTCATAAGGAATCCAAACGGTCATATCACTTGATCCGCGATTTGCCCAGGCATAATATGGAATTGCGGTAACCTTTTGTTTTACCTGAACCAATTCGTCGGAGTTAACTTGTCTTTTAGTACCTGTCCCTTCAACTGAGATCTCCTGGATTTCGTTTAATTTTTCTTTATTAAATGCGGTAGTAGCTTTTGCCTCTTTATCGACCATGATGTTTTGAACCAGCCCGTCTTTGTTGTCTTGCCCCTCAAGGCAGTATACAATTGGTCCACGCTGAAAAGCAAATCTGCCAACATCATCTTTTACCTTAGCATTGGCAATCACCTTCTGAACTTCCATTGGCAGATCGAGTATAAGTTGGTCTCCTTGTTTCCATTGACGCTCCACAACGGCATACCCTTTGATCATTTTATAAACTGCCGGCTTTCCGTTCAGCAGTAATTTAAAGGGCGATTTAATCTGATCCATATAGGTATACAAATCGCCCGGTACAGGTGACTGAGCAGCCCATCCCGGAATCCGAATATTGAGGGCAAATGTGGATGATTTCTCCGGTTTGATAATGATCTTTACTTTTCCGTTCCAGGGATAGCCTGTTGTTTGAGTAAGTGTAACTTTGGTTGCTTTAAGATTAACATCTGCTGTATTACTCATAAACAGGTTCACATACAGGTCATTGTTGTTCTGTGCATAAACATAGCCGGGTACAGAGGGCAAAAAACGGGTCATATTAGAAATACAACAGGCACAGGCAAACCACGCACTGCGTTGATGTTGGTGCATCGAAGCCAGGGGATTGGGGTAAAAGAAGCGATCGCCACTTAAAGATACACCAGAAAGTAAGCCATTGTAAAGTGTTCTCTCTAAAATATCCATGTATTTGGCATCGCCATGCAACTGGAACATTCTGCTATTCCAATAGATATTAGCGATGGCCGCACAAGTTTCTGCATAGGCAGACATGTTTGGCAATTGATAAGCCTCTCCAAATGCCTCTCCGGCACCCGTAGCTCCAATACCACCGGTGATGTACAGTTTTTTATAAACCACATCTTCCCAGATCTTATCTATGGCATTAAGATAGTTCTGATCGCCGGTCAATGCGGCCACATCAGCCATCCCTGTATACATATAAGTTGCCCGAACTGCATGTCCAACGGCAGTACGCTGGTCTATAACTTTGGCATTTGCCTGGTTATATGCATCACCCTTAGGCCCCCTTACGTCCAGGAAAAACTTTGCAAGATCCAGATAGTTCTGATTGCCCGTAATGCGATAAAGACGAACGAGACCTATTTCAACTATCTGGTGACCTGGATAGATCTGGAGTTTACCCGGGCCGAAATCTTTGACCAGCAAATCAGCATTCTTAAGGGCAATATCAAGTAAAGTTTTTTTCCCAGTTGCTTCATAATAGGCTGTTGCCGACTCAAATAAATGGCCTGAGTTGTACAGTTCATGACTCAGTTCCTCTTCCTTTTCCCATCGTTTGGTTCCTATCCATTCATGAGGTTTCTTTGCATTTGCCGTACGGAAAGTAAATAGGTAACCATCTTTTTCCTGTGCTTTGCCTATGATCGTAATCAGTGAATCTATATAATGCTCCAGGGCAGGATCTTTCTTCACCTGCATCGCATATGAGGCACCCTCAATTACTTTGTAGACGTCTGTATCATCAAATGTAAATTGAGAAAGCTTACCTTCCATTTCATGTGCAGCCATTAAAAAGTTATCTATCCTTCCATTTTCTTCACATTTTTGTAAAGTGTAAGGGATCGTGACTGCTGCATTAACTTGCATTTTTGGGGCCCAGAATTGATCGTTTACATGGACATGCGTAAAAGCCACAGGCTGTATAGGGTAATCTTTCTTCTGCTGCGCACTGGCAGGAAGGGCAACGATTCCGACAGCCAGTATATGGAGTGATGATTTCATATTAATATATTTAAATTCTCAAAAAACCGGTTGTACTGAAGGTTCACCTTCAAAAATAGGTCTATTAACCAGCGCTAATGAGGCGTTTCTTAACATTTACTTCATGAAAATTAACTATTTAACCAAACTAATACCCTTCAATGTAGGCTGTACCACTTTTATATTGCCCTCGGCATCAAACTCCAACTTATCAATGCAGACTTCTCGATTATAACCTGCGGACTGCCCCATATTTAATCCTGTCGGACGAGTAAAGCGATGGTAAACAATATACCATTCATCCTTACCCGGCACCTGAATTACGGAGTTATGACCTGTTGCATAGATCGCCTGTGTTACATCCTTAGAAAGGATCAGGTTATTTTTTGGTAAGCTGATTTTGCCTGTTGGCGTATCAGAAATACCATACCTCACACCATAGTCTGCATCTCTTGTATCGTTCTGCGACCATAGAAAATAGTACTTACCATTGCGATAGAAGACCTCGGTTCCTTCTCTAAATGTACTATCAGGAGTAATTACCTTAACAGATGATGAGTCTATTGATACCATATCATTATTCAACAACGCCACTGCCATATATCCATTTCCCCAATACAGGTAGCTTTTCCCGCTCTTCGGATCTGTAAATACATCCGGGTCTATTTCTTGCCCACCTTTTATTCCTTGAGGTTTTCCGCTTATTAAGGCTTTCCCACTGTCTTCAAAAGGACCCGAAGGATTATCTCCAACAGCAACTCCAATTTTCTGCCCGGCGGTAAAATAATAATAGTATTTATAGCTGTTATTGATCTTCTTTTCAGAGATCGTTGGCGCCCAGGCATTTTTCTTTGCCCAACTTACGTCTTTTGGTAAATCGAGGATTACCCCTTCATCTTTCCAATTCACGAGATCCGGTGATGAAAATGTTTTAAAGTAGGTTCCAGACCAATCTGTAAATCCATCACTTGTAGGATACAAATAATATTTTCTGGTCTTATTTGAGTACAAGATCTCCGGATCAGCATAATAACCATTTAATACAGGATTCAGATCAACGCTGGCATTAACTTCGTATAAGCGCGGTTTGGTACCTGGTAAGCTGATCTTTAACTTAACCGGTCCTTTTGTAAAATCATATGGCGCTTTGGGGCTAATTTCCATACCAGGGAACACAACAAACCCAGGATTAAACGATTGAAGGGAAGTTCCGTTCTTTACGGGCAGGTAAAGTTTAGCGTTTGCCGTGTCCATTACGACATTATTTTTCTTGATTGCGGACGATTCGAAAGATCCGACAACGTTCTCAGCGGTGTACCATTTTTTTAAAAGTACAGTAGCTTCTTGAGTAGTAATTGGAAGAACTGTTCCATGACGAGGATGAAAATTCATCTTCATCTCATGATCCACTACTGTAAACTGTTTCAGATCCTTCGTTTTGGTAAACTGATAGCGACCTTTAGTATATACATCGTACATTAGGATATATCCTTCTCCATTATTGAGTTTAAAGACCCCTGCTCCTTCCACCGGATCCTTTGTTTGCTGCACATTGCCATCGCGCAAAACATATCCTTCCTTCAGCTTATCCGAAACGGCAACACGTATGCCTAATCCTTCACCTTCGGTTTTAAAGAACAAATGGTATTTTCCATGGTCAAAGATGATATCTCCGTCGATGCAAGCTCCATTGGTTGGGCTAAAGAAAAGTTGTTTAGGCTCCGTTTCAAGATCTGTAAAGTCCTTATTGGCGTAAGCCCAGTAGATTTTATCGGGATCAGAACCATGTTTCATCGACCAATAAATCATGTATTTACCCGCCTTCTGATCATATATGGTTTGTGGGGCCCATACCCGCAGTAAGTCTTCCTGGTCAGGAAAACGTTTCTGAATATTGATGGCACTTGAGGTCCAGTTAACAAGATCAGTTGATCTTAACAATACCATTCCGCGGTTCGAGTCCCAGCCTTTAGCAGCCACCATATCGGTTACAACCATATAAAAGGCCTTGCCATCTTGTCCGCGTAAAATATGTGGATCACGCACCCCTCCGGTTAAACTGATTGCAGCCGAACTAATCACTGGTTGGTTGTTATTCAGTGCGCGGTAGGTATAACCGTCACTACTAATCGCAAAACGAATAGACTCTTCCAAACCGTTATTACCTGTAAAGTAAGTAAAAAGATAAGCGGTATTTTTTGATTTCTGGGCAGTAGCAGGCCGCCCAGTCAGCACAAGAATACTACCGATTAGCGTTAATGTGAAAAAATAATAGTTAAGCTTTAGTTTCATTGCACCAATTTATTTCATTTTTTATTTGTATTTAACCTTAAGCATCACAAAAGAGTTTGCCGGCAGTTTTATAATAGCATTTTTCCCTTTCAACTTTAGGATTGATTCTACTGGAACAATCACTGAAGGGTTTTCCATAGTATTTCTGTCTCTAAGATTTCCCTTTACTATCGTCAAACTTCCATCAGTTGCCAATTTCTTTATTCCCTCGAAAGCAACCTGCCTTGTCTGTTCTGTTTCATTGGTATTGACCATTTTCACGATCACTTCATTATTAAGGTCGTTCAGCACAGCAGAAGCATATAAACCCTGCTGTCCGGAAAGTGCCTGGCCACCCGCTAGTGCAGAAGTAGCCTGCGTACCTTTATTGATCGAGAAGAGCTTTTGAATATAGTAATTTGGTGTCCCATATACGCTCAGATTATCTACCCAAATTAAGTCGGGAGCCCACTGCCAACCTTCTGTATTGGCAAACAAGGGCGCATAAGAGGCCATATTTACCACAGCGGCATTCCGCTCCAGTCCAGTCATAAAGGCTGCTTCGGCTATTGCCGCCTGCCAGACGTTTCGGTTACTTCCTACAGTTTTTCCATCTATATGAGCGGCATACTCACCTGCAAAAACCTTTGCTCCTTTACGATCGTAGCTGTCGTATCGGGAGGCATTTTTCAGAAACCATTCAGGAGAACGGTAATAGTGTTCATCTATGATATCTGCCCCGATTGTACGCAGTTCTTTGTCCAGAAAATGGAATCGTTCACTATCAGGATCTGTACCCGAACTGTAAATCAGGTTTATCTTTGGATATTTTGCTTTGATAGCCTTCTGAAATGCTTTGGCACGTTCAATATACTGCGGCCCCCAATTCTCATTGCCTACACCCAAATACTTCAAATTAAAAGGTTCAGCATGTCCCATTGATACCCGGACCTTACCCCATTCAGAGGAAGCATCACCATTAGCAAACTCAATCAGATCCAAAGCATCCTGTATATAAGGATCCAACTGATCCAAAGGAACTAATTCAGCAGTGTTATACTGACACGCCATTCCACAATTCAGAATTGGCAATGGTTCAGCACCAATATCTTCCGCCAATTGAAAATATTCAAAAAAGCCTAGTCCAAAGGTCTGAAAGTAATCAGGTGAAGGACGATGCGCAAACTCAACATTCCAACGGTTCATGATCAACTGACGATCCTCTATAGGGCCTATTGTTTTTTTCCATTGATACCTGTTGGCCAGGTCAATTCCCTCTACAATACAGCCGCCTGGAAAACGGATGAAACCAGGTTTCATGTCTGCCAGCATTTGTATCATATCTGCACGCATACCTTTCTTACGACCCTTCCAGGTATCAGCGGGAAATAATGAGATCATATCCATATCCAATACTCCGTTCCCCTCAAACCAAATGTTGAACTTAGCCTTTACTGCGGCTGAGGTGGCTCTAAAATTCACCTCTTGTTTCGCCCATTTCCCTGATACATCAGCCGGTTTTAATACACCTGCTCCTAAGACATTATTTTGCTCATCTACCAATTCTACGTGCAGCGTGATTCCTGGATTCTGCTGTCTGTACATTAGTGAAAACTCATATTCAAGGTCTTTTTTTATACCCATCCCACCTTTGAATCCCTCATTGGTCAATCCAGCCTGTCCTTTTGCTGCGTCTTTTATACTCGCTCTAAGAAACCTTGGATTAGCAAGGTGAGCATCTTGTCTATTCAACACAAGTAGGTCACCCTCTCTGATCTTGTCCCCTTTTACAGACCAACCCATCATTGGCTTTAAAAATTCAAAGGACCGGTTCTTTACCATTTCGGCATAAATCCCACCATCTGCTCCCATGTTGATGTCTTCAAAAAAAACGCCCCACATGGTTGGTGATATCTTCCCCTCAGATTTAGCCGCATTAACTACAATAACTTCCTGTTGCTGTGCACTCGCGCTAAAAAAAGTCCCCGCAATGAGCAGAGCGATTAAATTGCTTTTGTATTTCATCTTAACCGAAATTTAAAAAACTCATACTTGGTTATCCTATCTTGTTTGTCAGGCTGTCTTCACTGAAGAAATCTCAGGATTTTCAGCTCAACTAAGGGCTAATGTAGGAATTTTAAATTAAACGTCAAATTAACGATTATTAATTTTGTAGCTTTGATAATTATTTTTATAAATTGCTTTTAAAATCTATAAAACAAGTAATCTACTTTTGACAAACGATCCCCTACACATGATAACCTATTCTGACCAAGTACGCGTTTTGGTTGCAGTCGACTGCATCATCTTTGGCTTTGACGGCGACCAACTACAAATATTATTGATTAAAAGAGGGTTTCAACCAGCAAAAGATCAATGGAGTTTAATGGGTGGTTTTGTGGGGAAAAAGGAAACCCTGGACGGTGCAGCCGAACGCATCCTGTTTGAACTGACCGGATTAAAGGATGTTTACCTGGAACAGTTGAGCGCCTATGGAAGCCCGGAACGAGACCCAATTGAACGTACCGTATCGGTAGCTTACTTTGCATTAATAGACATCAATACTTACAAAACACAGATCAGCGACAGGTATCATGCCGAATGGTTCCTCATCAATGAAGCCCCATCGCTTATCTTTGACCACAACAATATGGTTGAGGAGGCCAAAAAAAGGATCCGTTATAAAGCTGCACTACACCCCATATTGTTTGAGCTGATGCCTACCAAATTTACCATTCCGCAATTACAGAATTTATATGAACAGGTTTATAATGCTAAAATTGATAACCGGAATTTTATCCGCAAAGTAAATTCAACAGACTTATTAATCAAACTTACTGAAAAAGATAAGTCCAGTTCCAAACGTGGGGCTTTTTACTATACCCTTGATAAGAATAAATACAAAGCTAAATTCCAATCCTTTTTAAATTTCATACCCAACCCAGAGAATCTTATTAGCTGATAATCGAAATAATGAAAAAATAATTTCATAATAATTTTCTTTTGTTAAAAAAATAAACGTTAATTAGACGTTTATTACAATTACTATGAATTTAACCAAATATGTCATCGGTATAGATTACGGATCGGATTCTGTTCGCTCTGTAATTGTTAATGCGGAAAATGGAGCAGAGGTATCCTCTTCAGTTTATTATTACAAAAGGTGGCAAAAAAATCTCTATTGTGAGCCATCATTAAATCAGTTCCGACAACATCCGCTTGACTACATTGAGGGATTGGAGCATACCATTAAAGAGTGCGTTGCAAAAGCGGGTGGTGCGGCAATAGCTGATTCCATAAAAGGAATTGCCGTAGATACCACAGGTTCTACTCCGGTAGCAGTTGACAAAACAGGAACACCCCTTGCCCTCACTCCTGGTTTTGGAGAAAATCCAAATGCCATGTTTGTATTGTGGAAAGATCATACAGGAATCAAAGAAGCAGCGGAGATCAATGAGCACGCGACAAAATTTAAAACAAACTACCTTAAATACGTGGGTGGAATCTACTCTTCTGAATGGTTCTGGGCAAAACTTCTTCATGTATTAAGAGATGATCCTGCTGTTCGTGATGCGACCTTTTCATGGGTAGAGCATTGTGACTGGATCCCATTCTTGCTAACCGGAGGCGATGACGCCAGAAAGATGAAAAGGAGCCGCTGTGCTGCAGGACATAAAGCCCTTTGGGCAGAAGAGTTTAACGGTCTTCCGCCAGATGAATTTTTCAGCAAATTAGACCCCCTATTGTCTGGATTTACCGAAAGACTATTTCAGGACACCTATACTTCAGATGAACCTGCTGGAAGATTAAGTGAGGAATGGGCTGGCCGACTGGGGTTATCAACAGATGTTGTTGTTGGCGTAGGCGCATTTGATGCACACATGGGCGCTGTTGGTGGACAGATATTACCTTATCATCTTTGTAAAATCATGGGTACAAGTACCTGTGACATTCTTGTAGCCCCGTTGCAAGATCTGGAAGGCAAACTGGTAAAAGGCATTTGCGGACAAGTAAATGGCTCAGTTATCCCAGGAACAATGGGACTTGAAGCGGGTCAATCGGCCTTTGGTGATGTATATGCATGGTTCAAGAACTTAATCAGCTGGCCATTGAATCATCTCCTCACGGAATCTGCTTTAATCGATCAGGCTACAGCCCTTGCTTTAAAAGATGAGCTGGAAGCAAAAATTATTTCCCGTCTAAGCGAACAGGCTGAACAATTAGGTGACCAAGACTATGCAGAGCTAGCCGTGGACTGGTTAAATGGAAGACGAACTCCCGACGCCAACCAAGAACTTAAAGGAGCTATTGCCGGTTTAAGCCTGGGGACTGACGCACCAAAATTTTTCCGTGCCTTAGCTGCAGCGACCTGTTTTGGGGCAAAGAGTATAGTGGATAGGTTCGAAGACCAGGGTGTACCTGTAAAAGGAATAATTGGTATAGGTGGAGTAGCCCAAAAATCACCTTACATCATGCAAATGATGGCTGATGTATTAGAAATGCCAATAAAAATCCACCGTTTTGAGCACACCTGTGCGCTCGGTGCAGCCATGTTTGCCGCTGTAGCAGCTGGTATCCATTCAAATATTGAAACTGCAATGGAAGCAATGGGAACAGGATTCGAAGCAGAATATCAGCCCAATCTGAACAAACGAAGGATGTATCGCCAACATTACCAGGAATACCTGGCTTTAGGCAGATATCTGGAGAAATACAATAAGAGAGAAATCAAACCTTATGTATCATGAGCATTTATAAAATAATACGAGAAACTGCCTATGAGGCCAATATGGAATTACCAAGGCTGGGCCTTGTGTTATTCACTTTTGGAAATGTTAGCGCAGCCGACAGAGAGGAAGGTGTTTTCGCTATCAAACCAAGTGGGGTTCCATACAAAGATCTTTCACCGGATAAAATGGTCATTGTTGACTTTGACGGGAATACCGTAGAGGGAACGCTCAGACCATCTTCTGATACCAAAACCCATGCTGTGCTATACAAACATTGGGACGGAATCAATGGCATTGTACATACCCATTCAACCTATGCAACGTCCTGGGCACAGGCACAAATGAATATACCCATTTTTGGCACTACCCACGCCGATCACCTTACTGTGGATGTACCCTGTGCGCCACCAATGAATGATGACATGATTAAAGGAAACTACGAATACGAAACGGGTTTTCAGATCATCAATCATTTTAATGAGCTCGGTTATAGTCATCATGAAATTGAAATGATACTGGTGGGAAATCATGCTCCGTTTACCTGGGGCAAAACTGCAGAAAAAGCAGTGTACAATAGTGCAGTACTGGAATCAATTGCACATATGGCCTTGCTGACAAGGCAAATCAATATGCATTCACCAAAATTAAAAGATGCATTAATAAAAAAACATTTTGAACGTAAACATGGTCCGGATAGTTATTATGGTCAGTAAAAAAATAATACTAACAGGGGTACTACTGATTGGGGGCCTGGTAGGCGTGAATGCGCAGCAAAAAGACTTTCATGATTGGGCTAAGACACCTCCGATGGGCTGGAACAGCTGGGACTGCTTTGGTCCCACGGTAGTGGAATCTGAAGTGAAAAGCAATACGGATTATATGTCTAAAAATCTGAAAGCTTTTGGATGGGAATATGTAGTGGTAGACATTCGTTGGTATGTTGGAAACGACAAAGCGCATGGCTATAATGAGACGGATCCAGATTATGTACTGGATGAATATGGCAGGTTTCAACCAGCAGTAAATCGTTTCCCTTCCGCGGCAGGCGGTAAAGGATTTAAACCTCTTGCAGACTATATTCATAAAAAGGGATTGAAATTTGGCATCCACATCATGCGAGGCATCCCGGTAGAGGCCGTAAAGCGTAATCTGCCGATCATGGGGAGCAAGGCTACCGCCAAAGACATTTACAGTACAGACCTGCAATGTAAGTGGCTACATGACATGTATACTGTAGTGGCCGGACGTGATGGAGCACAGGAATATTACAACTCGCTGTTTAAGCTATATGCATCTTGGGGCGTAGATTTCATTAAAGTAGATGACCTCTCCAGACCTTACCATACCGGGGAGGTAGAAATGATCCGCAAAGCAATTGCACTCACAGGCAGAAAGATTGTGCTGAGTACCTCGCCAGGAGAAACACCAATTGCAAGTGCTCCCCATGTGCAGGGTCATGCCAATATGTGGCGCACAGTAGACGATTTTTGGGACAACTGGCCAATGCTGAAAGATCATTTTAATGTATTTGAGCGATGGAACAAATATCGTGCGCCTGGAGCCTGGCCTGATGGAGACATGCTTCCTCTTGGGAAAATTGGAGTCCGCGCAGAACGAGGAAACCCAAGAATGACGGCTTTTACCAAAGATGAGCAATACACTTTGATGACACTGTGGACGATATTCCGTTCTCCACTGATGTTTGGTGGTGACCTGCCAAGCAATGATGCATTTACCCTTTCGCTATTAAACAATGGAGAAGTGCTCAATATCCTGAACAACAGTACCAATAACAAACAGCTGTTTCGTAATGAGGATGGGATCTGCTGGGTGGCAGATGATCCAAAAACTGGAGATAAATACGTCGCTTTGTTTAACCCGGGCGATGGCAATGAGCCAGTAAACATTTCAGTAAACTTGAATGACCTTGGATTTACCGGGGCGTGCAAAGTGAGAGATCTTTGGAGCAAGAGTAACAAGGGTACGGCCAAAGGAACATATACAGCGGCAATCAATAAACATGGAGCAGGTCTGTTCCGTATTTCAGCAATTAAGTAAAACACAGTATTAAGATATGATAAACTTAAAAGAATTAGAAATTTGGTTCATCACGGGTAGTCAGCACCTGTATGGAGAAGAGACGTTAAGGCAAGTAGCTGATCATGCAAAACAAGTAGCTTCCTCACTCGATGCTGCTCCACAAATTCCCGTTAAAGTTGTTTATAAACCAATAGTAAAAACACCTGACGAGATATTTGAAACCTTGCAACAGGCCAACTTAACTACCAATTGCATTGGCGTAATCACATGGATGCATACTTTCTCACCTGCAAAAATGTGGATAAGAGGACTGAATATTCTTCAGAAGCCTTTATTACACCTACACACCCAATTCAACAGAGATATTCCCTGGGATACCATTGATATGGACTTCATGAACCTAAACCAGAGTGCACATGGAGATCGTGAATTTGGATTTATAGTAACCAGAATGCGTAAGGACCGAAAAGTAGTGGTTGGACATTGGCAGGACCAGGAAGTATTAAATGAAATTGACACCTGGACACGGGCCGCAGCTGGCTGGCATGACTGGCAAGGTGCTAAATTTGCGCGCTTTGGCGACAATATGCGCTATGTAGCCGTTACAGATGGCGACAAAGTAGAGGCTGAACTTAAGTTTGGTTTCCAGGYRMMYWCNTMCGGCANWYSSWKAYCYTGYRGCYRTTATCAACAGCATCTCAGAGGAAGCTATTCAGGAGCTGCTAACAGAATACGAAGCAACCTACCTTATGACAACTGACCTCCATCGTGGTGGAGAAAGACATGTTTCTGTTTATGAAGCTGCAAAGATAGAGCTAGGTCTTAAGAAATTCCTGGAGGACGGCGGCTTTAAAGGCTTTAGTGATACCTTTGAAGATTTGCACGGGATGATTCAGCTACCGGGTATTGCTGCACAGCGATTAATGGCCGCAGGATATGGATTTGCCGGAGAAGGCGACTGGAAAACCGCAGCACTAGTACGTGCTTGTAAAGTAATGGGTGCCGGATTACCTGGGGCAAACGCCTTTATGGAGGACTATACCTACCACTTTGACCCCGCCAATTCAATGGTATTGGGCTCTCACATGCTGGAAGTAGATGCATCGTTGGCCAACGAAAAACCACGACTTGAAGTACATCCTCTTGGTATCGGTGGGAAAGCAGATCCTGCCAGACTAGTATTCACTGTAGCCGGTGGAAATGCACTAAATGCTTCCATTATTGATATGGGTAATCGCTTTCGACTACTTGTAAATGAGGTAGAAGCAGTGGAGCCTAAGCACAAGCTACCAAAGCTCCCTGTAGCACAGGTTTTATGGAAGCCGCTCCCTGATATGAAGACCGGCTGTGCAGCCTGGATCTATGCTGGAGGTGCACACCATACTGCATACAGTCAGAATCTAACAACAGCGCATTTACTGGATTTTGCAAACATTGCAGGCATAGAATATGTAAACATCGGAGCTGACACCAAGATCAACCAGTTCAGAAACGAACTTCAATGGAATGAAATCTTTTATAAATAAGGGAAGGTGCGCCGGATAGAAGTACCGGCACATTAACCATTTGTTCAAAATAACCAAATAAGCCTAATATGAACAACAATTTAGTAACTACAGATTACGTAGTTTTCATCATCTACTTTTTAATCGTTTCTGGTTATGGATATTTTATCTATCGTCAGCGTAAAAAAAATGAGCATGATGCCAAAGCATTCTTTCTAGCAGAAGGAACACTCACCTGGTGGGCTATTGGTGCCTCCCTTATCGCCTCCAACATTTCTGCCGAACAATTTATTGGTATGAGTGGTGAAGGTTTTTTTCTTGGTATTGCAGTGGCAGCGTACGAGTGGATTGCCGCAATCGCACTTATTATTGTTGCCGTATGGTTCATCCCGGTCTACCTTAAGAACAAGATCTATACCATGCCGCAATTTCTAAAGACCAGGTACAATGAATCGGTAGCATTGATCATGGCCATTTTCTGGCTGTTTTTATACGTTTTTGTAAACTTGACGTCTATTCTTTATTTGGGTGCAGTAGCCATTAACGGACTCACAGGTGGGGATTACCTGCATGTAATTATGATAGGGCTTGCTGTATTTGCACTGATCATCTCTTTAGGAGGAATGAAGGTAGTTGCCTATACTGATGTAATCCAGGTAGCGGTATTGATTTTTGGGGGTTTAGTAACCACATACATCGCGCTGACTGTTGTMKGCRAKANMSKKTRGYRTGGSKRCCAATGCCATTGCCGGTTTCAATGTTTTAATGGAACAGGCCCCGGAACACTTCAAAATGATTATCCCTAAACCTACCGCAGAATCCACTCAAAATGAGATCAGCAAATACCTGACTTTCCCAGGATTGGCTTCTTATGTAGCTGGTATCTGGATCATCAACCTCAATTATTGGGGATGTAACCAGTATATCACTCAGCGCGCGCTTGGTGCAGATCTGCAAACTGCAAGAACCGGAATACTTTTCGCTGGCCTTTTGAAGCTGATGATGCCATTGATCGTGATGCTACCGGGTATTGCAGCCTATGTATTGTACAAAGGTGGGCACCTCCCTCAATTGATCGGTGGCAAAGATGGTGCATATTCAGCTATCCTTACCTTTTTACCTACAGGTCTTAAAGGATTATCCGTAGCGGCACTTACCGCAGCCATTGTAGCTTCACTTGCCGGTAAAGTAAACAGTATATCCACAATCTTCACTCTCGATATTTATGCAAAATATTTCAAAAAAGGTACAGAAGAAAAGAACCTGGTATTAGTTGGCAGATCAACAGTATTTATAGGTATGATCCTGGCAGTTCTCTTTACCTGGAACGATTTGTTAGGCATTGGTGGTGAAGGCGGTTTTACTTTCATTCAGAAATACACCGGTTTCATCAGTCCGGGTGTATTTGCCATGTTTATTCTTGGTATGTTCTGGAAAAGAACCACTGGTAGTGCAGCCATCGCCGGGGTATTGGCAGGTTTCCTGTTTTCAGTTTTCTTCAACGAAATGGCACCGAGTCTGTTGGGTAACGACACTTTCTTATATACGGCCTATCCTAATGGCAAAGGCGGTTTTGAGATTCCATTCCATATCTGCATGGGTCTTTCTTTCTTCTTTACAATGGCCATTATGATTGCAATGAGTTTGGCCGGTCCTAAAGTAAATCCTAAAGCATTTGAACTGGATAAATCCATGTTTAAAGTTTCTCCATCTACATTGGCTCTGATCGTGGTAACGCTACTGATCATTGCTGCATTATATGTGAAATTCTGGTAGGTTGAACTTCGCTAGCCGATGTAATTTTATATTGAGGGTATATCATAAAATTATGATATACCCTCATCAATATTTCTCATATATTAGCCATAAATCATTTCCTATGTTTAGACGCTATTTCGCTACTCTTACGGTTATTTTATTTTTCAGTTCTTTTCTTGCAACAGCACAACAGGTAAAAGAACCAAAAGATACACCAATAGAATGGTCTAAATCTTATAAGCCTTTTCGCATTGCTGGCAATTTATATTATGTGGGTACAGAAGATCTTGCCTGTTATCTCATTGTTACTCCGAAAGGGAATATCCTCATTAATACCGGACTTGCCTCTTCTCTGACAGTGATTAAGGCGAACGTTGAAACCTTGGGTTTTAAATTTAATGATATCAAGATATTACTGACCACGCAGGCACACTATGACCATATGGGAGCGATGTCTGCAATTAAAAAAGCAACCGGAGCTAAATTTATGGTAGATGAAAAGGACGCCGCGGTTGCAGCTGATGGGGGCAGTTCAGATTATGCATTAGGAGGCCATGGACCTACTTATGAACCAATAAAAGCTGAACGCTTATTGCATAATGGTGATACCGTTCGGTTAGATGGCATGAAGCTGGTTATGCTTCATCATCCAGGCCATACAAAGGGTTCTTGTAGCTTCTTGTTTGATGTAAAAGATGGAGGCCGGATTTATAAGGTTTTAATTGCCAATATGCCTACAATCGTTACTGAAAAAAAATTCTCTGAAGTAACTTCATATCCTGAAATCGCTAAGGACTATGCTTATACACTAAGCGCTATGAAAAAACTCACATTCGATATCTGGCTTTCCTCTCATGCCAGCCAGTTTGGGCTTCATAAGAAGCACAAACCCGGTAGCGCTTACAATCCTAATGCTTTCATTGACAGGAAAGGATATAATAAGTCACTCCGGGATTTGGAAATTCAATTTTCCAAAAAAGACTGATTTTCGGCCAGATAAGAAATTGAAGGGTTACTTCCCTCCCAGTCTCTTTTGTTCCGCGTCAAGCCCTGTCTGCCTGCTTCTTTCAGACTTAACACTAGTTTTTCCGAAACGATACGTGAAAGTTAACCTCACATTGGTCGAAGTACCCCATTGCTCCAGGCTGTATACGTTATCTGGCAATGTGCTAAATACCCTGCCCCTCTGACTATGAAAAATATCGCCAACACCGAGTTTCAAATTACCATTCTGGTTTGGAAAGCTGTAACGCAGACCTGCATCAGCAGTTAGCATACTTTTTACTTTAAATCCTCCATCTATCTGCGCCGTACTGGCATATACGGAAGCATCTGCACTGAACAGCTTGTTTAGCGTAAAATTGTTCTGAGTATACAAACTGGCACTGAATTGCTTTGAGTTAAGATCTGTTCCGTTAAGATCCGGTGCCTGGATTTGTTTATGATAACCAACCAGATTGTTATTCAGGTTCCACCATTTACTTATTTTTACGGGGAAATTAAGTGTAAGTGATATCACATCATTAGAAGCAAGGTTTAATACCGTCTGGTACATCGATTTTTTGGCTTCATTCTGTAATAAGATCTGTGTGATTACATCCGAAGTGTGCGAATAGGCAAGCGCCACGCTATATTTTTGTTTCCATAAATAAGTCGCCTCAAAATTTGTAGAGTATTCTGGTTTAAGATTAGGATTACCCTCGTTATAGGTATACTGGTCAAGGTAAAAAATAAATGGGTTAAGGTTTTGATAATTTGGCCGGTTAATCTTCCTTGAATAAGATAAACTAGCAACGTTATCTGCATCGAAATTTCGGCTAAATGTTACGGAAGGAAAAAAATCAGTATATGTTCGCTTATTCACCTGATTTATCGTAANNRAATWANNNGTARATKGNRGWWCSTKMWKMACNNANAYCTGNTTTGSAMMGNWGNAACNNWKACCKGNSMTSANNWGTTNAGMATANCWTWWKMMKYWMWWWCCNNTYCWTCNTACTTAAAGCGGTTGCTACGATTGTTGTCCTGTATCCACTCTCCGTTAACATCATTCTCATAAACAAAATTGTTATCACTTTTCACACTGGCTACCTTGATACCTGTTTCAAGCTTGAACACTTTATTAAGGGGTAATACATAATCTGCTTTAATGGCTTTAATGTTGATATCCGAAGGCGAAAAATTCCTATATATCTGTCCGTCCTTAAAAAAAGTTCCATCAGGAAGGAAAAAGCGATTCACAAAACTCGCCTTATTATTGCCATTAAATGTTGAGTAGTCAGCGTCAATAGTAATTTCCTGCCCTGCTGTATCCAATATCCCCTTATAATTGATATTGTAAGAAAAATTATTGCGATCTGTTGAGTTTCTGCCTGGAGTTTGCAATATGGAATCTGGTTTTGCAAACGAATCGCCGATTGCAATTCTGCTAAAACCATTTTGATCGAATCCATTCAAATTACCCTTAAACAGAACACCAAGGGTATGGTTTTTGGTCAGAAAGAAATCTGTTCCAATTTTAAAATTATTCGACGCAAAAACTGAAGTATCTTTATTTTTCTGGCTAAAATACAATTGTTTTGAATTCATACCGGGAGTTACCCTGTCAATAGTAAGGTTCTCCTGAAAAGGCCACCTGTTGTAGTCATAAGACCCAAATACATTAAAAAATTGCCTGCGATAGTTTAGATTAATACCTGGATTGGCCTGCAAACGTTTATTATAACCAACACCGAGCGTCAAATTACCATTAAAGCCAATGGCAAGGCTTTTCTTTGTTTTGATGTTGATGATTCCACCCGTACTATTTGCATCGTATCGCGCGCCCGGATTGTTGATGATTTCAATACTTTCTATCTCAGAACTTGGCATCGACTTCAGCAGGCTTACTACTTCGGCACTACTCAGGTAAGTCTGTTTGCCGTCAATAGTTACCAGTACATTGCCTTTGCCGGCAAGAGAGATATTCTCATTATGATCAATGGTGACTCCTGGAGCCTTTCTGAGCACCTCGAGGCCATTAAGTCCTGCGGCTGAGGGTGTAGCCTCAATATTAAAAATCAGTTTATCCCCTTTTCGTTCCAAAACAGGCTTTGATGCTGTAATACTCACCTCATTTAGTTTATTCGTATTTTCCTTAAGCACAATCGCCGGCAGCTCATATGTTGAGCCCTTAAGTTCAAAAACTGGTGTTTTCACTTTATTATAACCAACAAAAGTGGATAAAACATAGTAAGATCCAGGTGCAGCTGGAAGGTTAAATTTGCCCTGTCCATCKGTYAYWMMWSKRGTAANNCCANNGNTAYCNARKSWTWRRMMGTAWATRWRWKTWCNMTTAYCGAWGNGYRKGKTTNTRMYWATMANNSMTGANYYSTWCNCGGYTRTKKTKMMKTTYTGNTTSYGYWRCANMWTCRANNAARKCMAMWSATATNAAGCATAAAAAGAATACAAAAAGTAAATGTGTTTTCATTATCGATGTGTGTGTTTATAACAATAAGATGAATTCTACGCGAATAGGTTACGAAGAAATGTAAAATTCTTTTCGAAAACTGTTTATGAAACTTAGATCTAGGTAGATGATTATCTAATGGTTTATTGTTTGTAACTTTAGTATGAAATGGAAACAAAAGGTCTGCTTTTTATCCCTGATATCAGTGGATTTACTCGATTTGTAACAGAATCAGAAATTAACCACAGCCGCGTAATCATTCAGGAATTGCTTGAATTGCTTATTAATGCAAATCAAATAGGCCTCGAAGTTTCCGAAATAGAGGGCGATGCCATTCTTTTTTACAAATTTGGCGAAGCGCCCCAACTTAAAGAGCTGTATAAACAGGTAGAAAAGATGTTTTGTCTGTTTCACAAAAATCTAATGACTTATGACCAAAGAAGGTATTGTCAGTGCAAGGCCTGTATTTCGGCAGCTAACCTTTCTTTAAAAGTAATTACACACTATGGTGAGTTTGCCGGATATAATGTAAAGAATTTCAGTAAGCTGATTGGTAAAGATGTTATTGTTGCACACCAGCTTTTGAAGAATGACATCGCGCAACATGAATATTGGCTGGTAACCAAAGACCTTTTGGATGATCAGCAACCTGCTGATTTTACAGACTGGATGAGTTGGACTGACAGCATGAAGCAGACAGAGGCAGGGGAAATACACTTTCATTACACACAGTTAAGCCAATTAAAAAATGAAATACCCGATGACCCTTTACCTCCATTAGACCTGTCTGGCAAAAAGAAAACACACTCCGTTTCAAGGGTATACGAAACCGACATCATTACCTTATTTCATGCTTCAGGTGCATTTGAATTTCGGCACCTCTGGTGGGAAGGCGTAGAAAAAATAGAGGCCCTTAATCACCTTTTACCACGGGTGGGTATGAAGAGCAGGTGGACATTTACCAACGGAAAAACACTTTACTATTCGAGCAGTTACTCCTATTCGGATGATAAGATTGAATTTAGCGAAACGGATGAAAAAGGAGAACAGGTGACTTACTTCACGCTGACAAAAGTGGCAGACAAGGAAACCAAACTTACCATAGATATCTATAAAGTCAGCAACTGGATTACAGATTTTATTTTAGGATCATCAGGTCAAAAAAAACAGGAAGCTATGCTCCAAAAGTCATTAGAAAATATCATTCCGCTGTTAAAAAAGATTCCTTTGTAATCTGTTATCCAATTAAGATATAACAAAGAATGATAATGCACTCAGGTACTCTTCTTAACAAGATAGTTTTGAACTAATGAGCCTATAAAGGCAAATAATAATCCAGTTAATACCGCAGTAATAACTACAACTCCCGGTGCCAGCTCATCTGATGGAGCAATATTTCTAAGAAAGATCATTTTAAACATCAAAAGGAAGCCTGCTGCCCCTAAGATAAACCCGCTAATTTTACCTGCTTTGTTTTTCATGATTGATAATGGTTAAGATTTTTCAAATTATTCAAATATGAAGGTAAATAAATAACTTTGTATTACAAAGTACTTTTTAAAAAAAATACTGTGTGCCTCAGAATAACGGAAACACGTGTTTTTATTTTTTTATTTAAAACCGCCTGCGTTTTCAGTTGTTCTACCACCCTAAAACCATTTACCATGAGCACAAAATCAGTATCAGTATTAAACGATCTCACAGAGATCAACAACGACCGCATCGCGGGATTTGAAAAAGCTATCGCAGACATTAAAGATGAAAATGTGGATTTGAAAGCCTTATTTCAGGAGTACAGCAGCCAGAGCCGTAAATTCAGTCAGGAATTGACTGCGATTGTCGCAGGATATGGTGAAGATGTGGAAACAGGCAATAGCGTTGCAGGCACCCTACATCGTGCCTGGATCGACGTAAAATCACTCTTTGGTGGCAGTGATCGTGCCAGCATACTTTCTGAGGCAGAGCGTGGAGAAGATGCGATAAAAGCAGCCTATAAAGTGGCATTAGAAAATGGTGACCTTAGCGGCACAGCATTAGAAACGGTTAGCAACCAGGCCTCAGAGATTAAGTCTGCCCATGATGCAATTAAGGCATTACGTGATGCGGCAAGATCAATGAATTAAGCAATTTTATTTTCGGGGCAATTCTCCTGACAAAGCCACCAAATGGGTGGCTTTGTCGTAAACGATTTCAATTTCCTCATTTCACCTGCACAATTTCCACAAGATGCGATTTTGGCTTATTGATCTGGTAAATCCTCTCGGTTAATTGTTTGATATTATCTTCCCACATTGCCCTCACTTCCGGAAAACGGGCAGTTTGATAAGTTCCCATCTTACTTCTCACAAACCAGTCGGTCTTAGCTTTTTCGGCTACTTTATCAAATGCCTGCTGCGAATCATCAAATAACATATTTTGTGCTTTGAAATAGTTAAAATGCAACCAATAGTACTCCCTAATTTTTTTCTCCAGTTCCAACCTTAAGTCGTTAAGATACATGATCGAAACCGCTTGCTGGTATTGTGGCGTATTGCTCAACAAAGCCATATTGATGCCCTTTACAAACGCATCAGCACTAAATGTCCTTATTTTCTTACCATCAATCATCAGGTCATAATTTCCATTTTCCAGATTTTCGACTTTTAAATTTTCCTGATTGAACTCCATGATAAAAGGATATACGGCCAATACATCTGCCTGTGTTTGTGGATTTTCCCATACACCATTAACAGAATCTATTGGAAAAGGTAATGCACTGGCAAAATAGTTGAAACTTAATCCCTGCTCACTTTTTTTCTTAATGTTAACCTTTGCATTCTCTGCTTCAACAAGTCCATTCTTTGTGTCGATGTGAACACTTGCCACGGGTTTACCGGACAGACCCTGACTTTTAAGAAATAATGCTGCCATCACCAGATGTCCACCCCTACCTGGATGGATACGATCTGGCCCTGTAATGGTAAAATCAGGCTTTTTCTTTTGTTCCCTTACGTTGATTTCGGTCATGGGATGAAACAGATCTACATAAGCCCACCCGTTTTTTTTTGCGGCTTCTTGCTGAAAGGCGATAACCTGCTCCATGGCCTTACTTTTGCCCTTGAAATAATTGTTTTTGTTTTCCATGGTCTCGTCATAAGGCGACGAGGACATCATCACAGGTTTGATCTTGGATTGAGCCTTCAATTTATCTGCAAGCAGAACGAAATTCTGCTGTGATTTTGCTACACGCTGTTTTGCTGTTTCGTCGGCATTTGTTTCATTAAACTCAGAATAGCCGCTATCGTTCATTCCAAAGGTAAGGACCACAATATTCGGCTTTTTCGGCAATACATCCTGCTCAAAGCGTTCGTTCATTTGCCCTACAACATCGCCTCCTATCCCAACATTAATTATTGAAATCTTCCGTTCCGGAAAACGTGTCATGTAATACAGCCAAATATTGGATCCGTAGTATCCGGCCTCGGTAATGCTATTCCCCAAAAAGGCGACTCGATCTCCATCGGCAAAAGGTAGAAGCGACTGTGCTTTGATTGTTGTGTTACTTAAAACAGCCAAGAATAAAACAAGGATAATTTTTTTCATGATCATATATTAATTTGTGCTTGCTGGGGTTTACCCGGCAGATGGCTATTTTTTTTTGCAAACTACTCAATACATCTTTTTTTAGCAATTCATTCTAAACATTTTAGAATGATCACTGTACAATATACTTTTGTTTTACCTTAGCTCCGCCAACAAATAATGATCAATAACATAAAATGTACTCAACAGTATTAGCACTACATTCTCTGGTTCGCTGGCTGGTATTGGCAAGTTTACTTTTTGCTATTTTCCGTGCCTTTAGCGGCTGGAGTTCAAAAAGAAGTTTCTCCAGAGTCGATAACGCCGTAAGACATTGGACTGCGACCATAGCACATATTCAACTTATCTTCGGTCTTGTGCTTTATTTCATCAGCCCCATTGTCAATTATTTTTTGCACAATTTCAACGACGCAGTTCATCGGAGGGAAATCCGTTTTTTTGGGATGGAGCACAGCCTAATGATGGTCATAGCAATTGTTGTAATCACCATAGGATCGGCCAGGGCAAAACGCAAACTAACAGATCGCGAAAAGTTTCAAACAATGGCGCTATGGTTTAGCACCGGGCTTTTGATCATACTTTCTTCGGTTCCCTGGGCTTTTTCGCCACTAATAAGCCGGCCATATTTCAGGCCATTTTAACCCGCTTCCCAATGAGAGTGCTGTAAACTAAGCGCCTTTGTTGATTTTCTTTTGTTGTCTATATTGGTATATAGATCCCGCTATAAACAAAATGAGTATAACCAGTAAGGTTTCACCAATCAATGGGTCAGTAGGCCCATTTGCAAGTGGCGCGCTTAACGGAACACGGGTAAGTGTTTCGTTTACTGTAGGAATCATAGAGAGAAAAAAGCTGAACGAAAGGAAAAATTGTTCAAAATACCGGGCTTTATTATTTCCTGTTTTTCGCCGGTGAAGAACAAATGCGCCAACCACAAGAACCAGTACAAGTAGTGACAATACGTGCCCTGGATTGAATCCTCCATGTTTACTTAAGCCCAAAGCAGTTACGGATGTAATTATGGTTCCGACCAAGTACGTATTCCCACTTTTGCTTGCGAGGTTTATTTTTCCATGCTTTACATAAGATGCTAATGCTGCGATGATGGCAATGATACCGACTACGGTATGAAAAATGCCTAAATTTGATAATCCCATTTTATTTTTTTTACAAGTTTCGGAAAAAGCAGAATGAGTTTTTTTCACTTAAGTTAAAATACGATGGAATGTAATTTACCTAAATTTGAGTTGTTTTCCCAGCTAGAATTAATAGCAGTGAAACGCTTCATCTACTAATAAGACTATCATGACTAAAAAAAACGAGATCATAGCACAGTATCTGCGGGATTTCGCCGCGTTGACAGATAAAGACATTGAGGAGGGTCAGGCATTCTGGAAACCACGAAAAATCAATAAAGGTGATTTTTTTAATATGCAGAGTATGGTTTGCAATGACCTTGGATTAGTGATAAAAGGGATTTTCCGTATTTATTACCATGATCCAAAAGCGAAAGCGGACAAAAATATTTTCTTTTTTTCTGAGAATCAGTTCGTTGTTTCTTTTAGAAGTTTTATCTCTCAAAATCCCTGCTGGTACTTCATAGAAGCTATGGAAGATTCTGAAATTGTCTTTATTTCCTATAAAGATCTCAGCAGCCTCTATGAATCCAATAACAACTGGCTGAAATTCGGCAGGCTGCTGGCGGAATTGTTTTTTGCTTATGCACAAACACGCGCCGAGGAATTCATGTTTTTCTCACATGAAGAACGATACCTGAGGTTATTGGAAGAACATCCGAATATCATCGAGCGGATTCCTGCATATCATATCTCATCCTTTTTGGGTATAACTAATCCTTCGTTGAGTCGAATTAGAAAGCGGGTAAAAAGATAAGTTCTAATAAGAAGAGCAGAAATATTATTTTGCAGGCATATTGATCACGCTCAATTCATAAATTGAGGGAGGAGCAGCTGCTCTTAGGACTTTTAGTCTCAACTTGCTTGCATTATAACTAAATGGCAATCTAATCACCTTACAATCTCCCATAGGTTCGTCGGAAAGGTAGACGGTTCTCCATTGCCCATTTTGCATAATATCGATACTATATTGTTGTATACGTGATACTCTTACCTGAGAAAAGCCATCAGGTAATCTCTTTGTATCCTGATATTCAAATATACTGATCTTATTAAACGACTCTGAGGGATTTAACTCCATTTCGACTGTAGCCAGAGTATCTTTAGCTGCCCAACGACTATTCATTTTCCCGTCGTTTATAGCATTACCTGCATATTGCCCGTTTTTATCATCCCAAACGCTACTTGCTGTAACCGGCTTGTTCATTGAAATGAATTTGCCATTTTTAGGTAAGGGCTTATTCAAAGATAGATTAAGTCGTTTACCCAGTCCAATGGCAGTATTAGCTACATATTCACGTATGCGTCCGGTCTGATCCGGAGGAACATTCATCACAAGACAATTGTCATTGTCTGTACTCCAGTAAAACAGTTCCTCCAATTCATCTAAATCCCGGGTTGGTAATGGCTCTGATTTTTCAAACCAATTCAATCGTTTACTGATACAAATGGTATGTTCAAAAGGCAGGTAATACGATTTCCCTTCGTGCAAGTATTGTTTCTTATCTGATTTGGCTGCTAATTCCGGATCCCATAAACGAAAATCAGAAGGGAAGTACTGAAAGAAATACTTATTATCCTCAGTCATGTTGGCTGGAGGCGTGTAATTTCGTTTTCCTTCTTCATTTACAATGGTATGGTTAACACTCACTGCACAATCAGGATTGTATTTTTTCACCAAGCTATAAATCTGATCAATACCCCAGTCTGATGGCTTTTTATCCCATCCCCCATCCAGCCACAACTCACCAATTGTTCCGTAATTGGTGAACAATTCTGTTAGCTGGTTGAGCATGTAGTTAATGTATTTTTGCGGGTCCTTATCCTTATATGAAGGTTCTTTCCTATCCCACAATGAATAATAAACTGCAAACTTGATTCCATATTTCTTACAGGCATCGGATACTGCTTTTACAACATCCATTTTTACCGGAGATGACGCCACATCATAAGCTGTATATTTACTATCCCATAAACAGAATCCATCATGGTGCTTAGTGACCAGCAATACATAACGAAAGCCTGCCTTTTTTGCAGTGAGCACCCACTGATCAGGATCAAGATTTGTAGGGTTATAACTCTCTAATGGCAACGTTCCGTCAGACCATTCCGTATTGTTAAATGTATTAATACCAAAGTGGATAAACATGCCATAGCCCCTTTTAATCATTGCCTGCTGTGCTGAATTGGGTTTTGTAGCCGGAACCAATAATTGAGCTACACAGCAATTACATGCCCAAGCCAATAGAAGAGTTGTAAGTATATGCTTTCTTATAAGTTTCATATGGTGTGAATGGTATCTGACGTAGAGGATTGATATTATAATTGCTTAGTATTAAAGAAACTAAATTAAATGAGATTTACGTTATAAGAAATGGACTAAATGGCTAAGTTCATGAATTATCCGCTGAAATTCTAACCATGTGATGTTCAGCACCAATAACTATCGGCGGCATCGCAGCTCAGTTCGTCAATCACGCGATTCAGGTTTTCCGGTCTGTAATCGGCATCTTTATGCCAGCGGTAAAATGCAGAAGCGTCCACACGCTGATAATATTGGGGCAGCCTGCTCAATTCCCGCCTCACTTTCGGCAGCAACTTAAACCAAAAGCCCAGGGAGTCATATAATACCCCATTCTCAGGGTCTTCAAGGATAATCCTTGAGAGCATATTTTCATCAAAGGCGAGTCCTGTCTTTTTTGCATGATTAACCATCCATCTGAAGGCAATATCACTTATTCCAGCATCAGGATAACCCCCTCCTATATTGGAGTGTACTCCCGGAAACCAGCGTTGTTCAAGTATCTGTACCGGATTTTTTTGAAGTGAGTTTCCCTGCTGAATCCATATGGCCGGTTCAAAACTCATCCGGTGTTCATCAATAGCCAGGGCCTGAAAAGCATTATCCACATACGAACTAAGGTCGGTATCATGGAAACGGTATTTTCTATGGTTATATAGGTTAAAGATTGAAAACGGGATGCCAAGCGACCCCACTGTATCCCAAACTCCAATGAATTTAATATTGGTTTCGTGGCTGTTCTGTTTTCTGAAGTCCGTTGCCTTCTTACCGCTAGGTGCCCAGCCTTCGTTCCTGCTACGGTAATGTGTATATGCTGTTTTGGCCAAAGTCAGATCATCGTTCCTGATGATCCCGCAATTTCGGATCAGGCCTGCAATGCTTCTTGCCGTATAAGCACCGCGACTGAAACCGAAAAAGTATATCTCATCTCCCGGAAGATAGTTCCAGACCAGAAACTTATAGGCATTCAGAATATTCTCATCGAGTCCAAATCCCGTTGCGCCATCAATCAGCCTCCGAAGTTTACTCCCCGAGGTGCCCACCCCGTCGGTATAATATTTGAGCTGCATTACACCGTCTTTACCAATATTACAGATGCTCTCGAAAGTCTTCTGCACATTGGTTTTTACCCGGAAACCTTTATCGGTTTTGCCGGGTTCGTTCCAGGTGCCGTCGCAGCAGATCACAATTCTCTTATTCTTTGCCTCGTTCATTTCCTAAGCCAGTATCAATACACTCAACATAGGTAACATAGCAATCCCTCACAACACCTGCAATAGTTATTTATGACTATTCGCATCATGAAATAGCCTGCGCCCTTTGAATTAGGGAGCGCAGGCTATGTAATTAATTTGCATCCCACCAAAGTGGTGTGAGCAATCGATATTTTTCAGAATTATCTCCAACATTATCAGGGTTCCGGGTCTGCTCATTACTTTCGTAAACCATCCCTCTAATCCACTGGGTTGGGTTATTGGCATCAAATATAACAGTATTTAGGTTTAAAGGTCTAACCAGTGAAGGTCCATATATGGCCTGGCTAAAATCGGATCTGCGCATATCTACCCACGTTTCAGGATTTAAACATAATGAAATGTATTTCTGTCTCATGATATGACTTAAACCTTGGGTCAGGTTCGCAAAATGTGCATTCAAGCCGTCAGCCAACTGCGCCGTCCAATAGGTATTAATATCTGCACCTGTAACTCCAAGCTTGCGCATGTTAGATTTCACACCTTNNNNCCTMATAGGCAGCCAATGCCCCCGGTATATCCCCCGATCTCAATCGAGCTTCCGATTCAATCAATTTCACTTCAGAGTAAGTGATGAAGGGATAAGGTGAAGTTTGCTWSSKATNGAAACCGCTGTTGCTAAAAAGCCCATAATCATTACCGTTCTTTTTTGTCGCATCACCATTCTGCCCATTAGCTAAAATACCTTGTCCTCCAACCAAACCGCCTCCAGATCTTAGACCCCTGTACTGGCCATCGGAAACGGCTGGCTGCATGATCTTGCTGATCCGTGGATCCTGAAGAGTAGCATTGGTGACAGGCAATGTTGTAAGCATATTCACAAAAAACTGGCTCCATGCGAAGTATCTGGGATTATAGCTATTGTCATTTGGTGTAGAGCCCACCGGCACGGTAAATCCGCCCCAGCTGTACCATGGGTTTTCATCGGTCGGCAATGCACCTGCCAGATATGGAAATTCGGCATCCATTCCATCAGCATTAAACGCATTTCCGCAGGCTTCAATAATCTTTGTGGAATTATAAAGCGCTCCTTTTTTAGAAAGATGGTTTAGGTACCGGGCTTTAAGTGCCCAGGCAAAACGTTTCCATTTATCTACATTTCCCTGGTATATGATGTCCCCTGCTGCAGAATTTAAGGTTGTATTGTTTGTCGGATTATTAAATGCGACAATGGCTTCATCCAGCAATTTATCTATCCGTTGATAAACGGTTTGCTGATCCTGCATTTTAGGTGTCAAAGAAAGCTGAGTCTTCCCATTATAAAATTCATCAATTACAATGGCACCATACTGATCGGCAAGCAAGCCAAAGTTCATCGCCAATAAAGTTTTTCCGGCACCAACAAAAGACGGGCTCCCCTCTTCTTCTCCCAGATTGATCAAATCGATACAATTAGGCATCGTAAACACATACGTATTTTGCCAGGCAAAATAGCTTGCGGTAAAGCGCCAGGTCTCTGCATTCAGGTTGGTTCCCGTTAAAAGTTTGGTTACACCATACTGGGTTAAGCCGGCAATCTCTCTGCCTCCTCGCCACATTGCGGCACCATTAGAAGTGGTAATGGCACCGACCAGTCTGTTTGCTGCAGTTACCTTAGTGGGGTTATTCGGATCTGTATTTACATCCAGAAATTTCTTACATGAAGGGGCTATAATGGCAGCGACCAAAACCAGACAAACCAGCCCTTTTTTATATATCGTATTCATAATTAGTCCTCCTTATTACAATGTTAATTTTAAACCTAAATCAAACCCTCTGGTAGCTGGAACACCCAGATTATCAAAACCAAAAGAACCCGTTCCCCCTACTCCTGCACCACTACCCGAAACTTCCGGATCAACACCGGAATAATCTGTAATCAATAATAGGTTACGACCTGTTACGGTAAATGAAAGTCCTTTGATTTTTAATTTACCAAGGTACTTTGTGGGCATATTATAGCTAAGTGTAGCATATCTCAGTCTTACCCAGCTCCCATCTTCTACAAAATCGTAACCCTGGTTGGCGTAAATGGTCTGGTAGTAATTCTGGTTTAAAGGAACTGCAATTGTATTCTGAGCGCCGGTTGATTCAATAATTCCCTCAAACACCTTAGTTCCTCTATCCAGGGTTTTCAGGCTCAAGCCCGATCTTACCAAAGCATTCTCTGTTGCATTGAATACCTGGCCGCCCGAACGGACATCGACCATAAACGAGAACATAAAGTCCTTATAATTGAAAGTATTGGTAATTCCCATTGTAAAATCAGGATTTCTGTCACCAATATTAGCCAGGGCAGTCTGAACCTGTGGATAACCAGCATTGTTCAGCAATAGTTGTCCCTGTGCGTTTCGTTTCCAGATATTTCCATTTATACCGAATAAACTACCGTTTAAAAAAGCAGCTCCCTGTGCTACGTTAGAAGCGGCCCAGGCATCAGACAGTTCAATCCTGTCAATTTTTGCGGGTAATACCTTAACAACAGAGGTATTGTGCGCAAAGTTGATGTCTATTGACCATTTAAAATCATTGCCCACGATTGGTCTTCCATTCAGTATCACCTCTATGCCCTTATTTCGTATAGACCCTCCGTTTAGGGTTGCTAAAAAAGAGCCTGAAGATGGTGGCGTACGCAACTGCAAAATCTGGTTATCAGACTTGCTTGAATAATAAGTTACATCTAGCCCTAAACGGCTTTTAATGAACCTCAGGTCTGCCCCTACTTCAAAGGCACGTGTAAATTCAGGAACCAGCAACGGGTTACCAAAAGCATTATTAGAGTTGATAATAAACCCTCGTGGATTAATAGTGAAATCATTTGTTAGGGTAGCCAATGAGGTGGTAAGTGAATATGGCGAAGCATCCTTACCCACATTAGAATAAGCAGCTCTTATTTTACCGTATGAAAAAATACGGTCATCAGATTTGGTTCCCATTTCTTTTAGCAGGTCGGTCAAAATCAATGCCCCACTTAACGAAGGGTAAAAGAACGATTGATCTTTTACCGGCAAAGTAGACGACCAGTCATTCCTTCCCTTAAAATTCACATAAGCGATCCCTTTCCAATCCACATTAAAATCCCCAAACCAGCTGAATATCCTTCTGCGTCTCAAATCTTCTGAAGTTGTTCTATCAGAAGGCTTGGTGTTATTAAGACTGGCAAATGTAGGGTCAATAAAATTAAGCGCACTGGAGGTAGAAGTCTGCAGAGAGCTGACTTCAATATTGTTACCTACAGAAAGACTAAGATTTATGTCGGCTCCTATTTTCTTTTTACCTGTCAGAATAGCTGTTGACGTAGTGATCTGATTATTGGCTACGGATTGTGCAATAGACCCTTTGATTACATTGGGTTCCAATGTTCCCGGCATCCTTACAGATTTAAAATTCTCGGTATAATAGTCTGTACCTATCCTATAGGTAAAGTTTAAAAAGCTAACGGGATTATAATCCAGGTTACCTTGTACAATTATCCTGTTCACCTTACTGGTAAAAGGTTTATTATTTATGGTCCAGTAAGGATTGTCTGTCCCCGTAGAGTTGATAATTTTCTGAGAGCCATCAGTATTAAGGTAATCTTTCATATCTAGACTACGAGGCCAGGAAAGCGCTCCCATAATGCCATTAAAGCTTCCTTGAGAAAGATACTTCCTGTCTGTGCGGATATAATTAGCACTTCCTCCGACGGTTAATTTTTCTCCAACTTTGGTATCTGCATTTATTCTGAACGATTTTTTCCCAAAGGTAGAATTGTCAATAATCGATCCCTGTTCTAAAAAAGATCCGGAAGTATAATAATGGGAATTGTCTGTGCTGCCACTTACCGAAACATCATGTGTTTGTGCAAAGGCATTTTTAAAAATAGCACCAAGGTTATCATAGATAGGTTCCCCTGAAGAAAAGGCTGGTCCCCAGGAGCCCAATGCTGTTACATTGGCAGCACCTTGCTCGCCTTGTTTAAACTGCGATTGAAGTTCAGGAAGTTTATTGATGTGATCAAATGAAAAATTATTCTGATACACAATTCTTGCAGCTCCACCCGAACCTTTTTTAGTGGTAATAACAATTGCTCCTGAAGCTGCCCTGATTCCATATAATGCCGCAGCCGCAGGTCCTTTCAAAACAGTGATGGTTTCAATATCTTCCGGATTGATGTCTATTGCCCGGTTTGAAGCTGGAGCCACTGAAGCCACCAAACCACCCTGAGAAACGGGAGTACTGTTATCTACAGGAATACCATCCAAAATAAACAAGGGCTGGTTACTGCCGCTCAGTGAACTTCCTCCCCTGATCATGATGTTGGCAGATGAACCAGCAGCACCGCTGGAATTGGTGATCTGCACACCTGCAACCTTGCCTTGTAATGCATTTACGATATTGGGTTGCTGAGAATCTACGATATCCTGGGCCTTAACATTTTGGGTAGAAAAGCCCAGTCCCCTCACTTCCTGTTTTACACCAAAGGCCGTAACCGCAACCTCATTTAAGATTCTGCTGTCCTCAGCCAGCTTTACATTGATCACCTTGTTTACTGTTACCTGAACTTCCTGGCTTATGGTACCAATAAAACTAAAGACCAGTACATCCCCGGTTTGTGCGCTGATGGAATAATTACCCGATTCATCGGTACTGGATCCACCGGACTTGTTTTTGATTTTTACTGAAACACCGGGCAGTGGGCTATTGTCGTTTGCCGAGGTGACTTTACCTGATACGGTTATCTGCTGGGCGGCGACATGTGTAATACACAATCCTATACACAGAAATAACAAGAGTAGTTTTCTTTTCATAAAATGCCAATTTTAGTAAAATTTAAACTGTTAGTTAACGATTGTAATGCTTATTGGTTGGTTTTGCCTGGTAGGAACTTACATAACACGCATTAACCTGCATAATAGTAATCCTTATAGTAAATATCCATAATAATTTTAATAAAAATAGCTAAAAACAAACTATTTCAAGTATCCATGTACTTTATTCATTGCAAAAAACCGCAAATACCTGCATTTTTATCTCTACAAGTTCTTTTCTTAGCTTTATCAATGGTAGCCTAGACAAATTCTTTCATTATATACGTATGCCGCAGAAAATATCTGACGGATTGCGCAAAAAAAAATGGCTATCAACATTATTAACCAGGTTAATAATGTTGATAGCCATTTCTTAATCCTGAGTGGATTATTGACCATTTTCCCAAAAAAATTATCGAAAGAGCCGCGACAAGATTACTAATACCCTGCAGCTCTTTTTAGCTTTACAAACATTTTTTTGTTCGAGCCATCTCTTTTAGTCTTGTATAAATTCCAATTATTGGCATCAACACTTTCCAAGTGAAATGATAGCGCAGGATCCGACAGCTGATTTTTTACCCATATCGGAAAAGCATTGGCCGCTCTCGCATCTTCCCATGTTCTTATCGCTTTAAAAATGGCGTCTTTTTGAGGACAGCCTTCAACATCCTTTTGATTTATTTTTAAACTGTATGTTGTGCCAACCCCTACTGAAATGGCTTGTATATGTTCATATTCTTCAACTTTAGATTTGGGATTGATAGGGAAATTACCGCCCATTCCCACAGGGAAATAGTTAGCATAGGTTACGTCACGAAGGTCTTTTCCCTGACTGGTTGTGCTGCCCCATTCGCGGGTTTCAGCATCGTACAAATTCTTTCCGCCACCAACATTCCAAATGCTTTGATAATGCCAGGATCCTTCAGATAAAGTAGCGCCTGTGAAACGGATATATGGAACGCCTAATTGCTTTGCCTTTTCAAACATTTTTCCAAAGAAGCGTTTGGTCGAATAGTAACCGTGTCCATTATTAAACAAAAACTCTTGTCCATCGAAATCGTAATAAGCAAGGCCATTGATCTTACAAATCTCTGCAAAGTGCTCTGCAATTTTGTCTTGCAATTGCATATTCGGGATAAGCCCATCGTAACCATAATTAACCGTGACCTGAAGTTTATAAATGGTATCTCTGTTAGCGTGATTTGATGGAGTGGTCTTCCAGTATCCTCTCTTTACATTTAAAAGTCGGTAAGGTTTATCCTTCGAAACTCCAATATAATGGATAAGTTCTTTACCAATTTTTATCATATTTAAGTCGGCACAATGACCCTCCCAACTGGCAATCTCATCAAGATGCGTTGGATCGTCAACAAGAATGACCGTGTCAGTTGCACTGATACTTTTTACAAGTAAGCGCTTTTGCTGATAACACAAACTATCGCTGGGCGTTGGACTGGCATCCAGCGTACCTGGAGCTAAAGAATTTGTAATAGGAGTTCTGCCTATGGTAATACCATGTTTAGCGGCCATATCCGAAAATTCCTTATGCGAAACATTCCCGCTTGTTAATTTTATTGGTTTTTTCCCAAAATTCTTTCCGTCAATATATCCATTGTTACCGCGATCAGCTTTCAGAAAGCCCTGATCATATAAACTGATTGTTTTAAAACCCAATCTTGAAGTATAAGAGATAATGCTATCATTTAAATTACCACTGGTAAGGGCATCAGGAACAAAAGCTGCTGGATCTTTTATCCATTTGCCGTTAATAGTTGGATGAGGGAGCTTTTCCGCCAAGACAATTTTTTGAATCACATCCAACAAAGCTGTGCTATCCGGACTTCCCCATAACGCGACAGATGATCCGACATAATCTATCGGCAGTGGTTGCACCTGTATATGGTTTGGTTTATTGGCGGCCATAAGCGGCATAAGTGAAAAATTGATTTCTCTTTCAACAGACCTGTCTCTTGATTGATAAGCAATAGATATTTGGCCTTTTTTGTCTACCAAGGCTGCATTACCATACATAATTCTATACCAAGGTTCTTTGTGCGCATAAAAAGCTACATCACTAATACCATCTCCTCCTAGTGTAAAAATCTGTCCTTCGTGTAGATCTTTAGGTAAAGGAAAGCGCTTGGCGTCTGGTGTATGTATTATATATTGAAAAGGAGCTGCATCACCAATAGTTTCGGCTAGCCCGCTAAGGGTTTTGTCGTTCAGGGCAAGCATGCCAATTGCATAGTTAACCGTTTTGCTGGTGTCGCGCGCAACGCCAATAATTTCACCCATTAGATTGGTAATATTGGTATGGTAGTTTCCCCACTGGATCACATCAATTCCATTACGTGGTGAGAGTGATTGCAACGTAAGTTTAAAATATTTCTTTTTAGGTACAATACTAATTTTGGCAACAGAACCATTTGGATACTTAAGTACCATTGTCTGGCTGGTCTGAGTATAGGTTGCACTGGTGGGCTGGTAGTAAACATTCTTTTTACTATCATATAAACTCATCACCGGCGATGGCTTATCTGAAGGACTAAATTCGCGATTAGGCTTCACCGTAATGTTTTTCATACTGGTGATCAAGCCTTTGTTATTGATCTGGATTTTAAAATAATCGGTATTAAAATTGTATTGCGCAAAAACCGATATTGGAATTGTCGCAACAAAAAAGGCAATTACGAATTTTATGAAGTTTAGTTTCATAATGGATGTGTTATTTCAGTTGTGTGTTTTTATATCTAAATTCTACTATTTTACTAAAGTTGACTTATTCTTTGCATAAAATATAAAATCATGGCCAGAATTTCTTCCGACCACGACTGGAGCGCTAATCTCCATTTTTAAGTGGATTAACTGTTTAAAAAACTACTGTAAGGGATCAAAAGAACCACCCCACTCTTTGTTTTGCGGCAATTGATCAGGTTCAATAGAAATCTGCGCAGGATTTAAAGAATTAAACCAGTGATTCAAACTCAACTTGTAAGTCTGATTAGTCGAAGCCGTTTTATCAAGGCTTTCTACAATAACGGCAGAAAATTTAGATCTTACTGAAGCGGTCATAATATTATCGGTATTCCCGGGCAACGCCTGACCTTTATTTAGCATCAGGAATAAACCCCTTCTGGTAGATTGCGTGTTCAGGATATCGTAACGTTTCCATCTTCTTAAATCACTAAATCTAAATCCTTCAAAGGCAAGCTCCACCTGACGCTCATTCATGATCGTAGTACGGACATCGGCCTGCCCAGCCACAGTAATACCATACTTCTGGCCTCCACCAGGAGAGATGCCTGCACGTTGGCGAATAGCATACAAAGCAGTTAATGCCTCATTAGTACGACCTGTTTCATTGGCACATTCAGCAAGATTTAAGAGCAGTTCGGCATAGCGCATTGGCGAAAACCAACTTTTAGCACCAGCAGCTACACCCACTAAGGCATTTCTGTCTAAAAGCGTGTCTAAACCTTTACGCTGGAAAAATCCTGACACCCCGTTTTCATCGCCATTTTGGACAAGTGGAGAAATACCAGAGAATAAAGAATTATCTCTTGCCGGAACTACCGTACTCGGTGTTGCTGCTGCTTTCCAGGTCCAGGCCTGCCAGTAAGAATGTGATCTTGGGCTTGTCATGCCAATCGTATTTACATCGGGTGTAGGGTATACTGTACCGCCGCACCAAATAGTTGCGTAAAAACGATCATCACGGTTGGTATAAAAGTCTGTTAAAAACTGTTGATTATAAGCTGGATTAGACAATTGGTTTTTATCAAACTGCATAGGGCTGCCATCCCGTTTTGGATAAGCAATCAATAGTGGCAGTATTGGCTGATCCGTATTGGTATCTCCATTTGTAAATGGAAGTGGTCTTATGGAGTTAAAGTTCATGTAACTGTCCGGGTAGTAGTACTGCCTGGTCATGATTTGCTCTTTATTCCTCGAATACCAAATCAACTTGTAGTTTTCAAACAGGCCAAAACCTGCATCATCTGCAGCCTCCACTGCAGCTTTAGCCGCATTGTAAGCATTTACCCATCTATTCTGATCGTTTGTGGGGTTAAATAATGGGCTTGCATACCATAAAAGTACCCTGGCTTTAAAACCAAGTGCGGCAGCGCGGTTAATTCTGCCGTAGTCAGCCCCGGTATAATTGGGTGGCAAAACGGGAGCAGCTTCATCCAGATCTTTAATGATTTGTGTGACACATTCCGACGTTTTGCTGCGTGCTATTTTCAAGGAGTTTGGGTCGTTACCATTCTGAGTGTGCAAGATCAATGGTACACCCCCAACTGAACTTACCATTCCCCAATAAGTCCAGGCCCGCCAAAATTTGGCCTCGCCTATCAACCTGTTTTTGGTACTTGGACTTAACACCGATTCCGATACATTTGCCAATTGATCCATAAAATAATTGGTTTTGTCGATATAAGTATAATCCAGACTAGTGAAATTTACTGCCACATCGACTATACCTTGTTGGAAATTACCTAAGTTTCCCCCCGATGCGTTGATACCCTCGTCAGCGTTGGCTCCGCTACCAAGTGGCCATCTAGGCATAAGTCCACCGTACACGTCGTTCAAATAAGCCTTAATTAAGACGGAATCGGTCCATACATTCTGTGGATTTATGGCACCTGTGTTTTCGTAGTCCAATCCTTTTTTACAAGACGAGCCGAATACAATTAGGGCCACATAAAGGATAAATTTATTTTTATTTAGATACTTCATTTTGATTTCCTTTTAATGTTAAAATTTAAAACGTTACACTAACACCGGCATTGAATGATTTAACAATAGGGAACGCCGTGCCGCCATTCATTTCCGGATCATAGAATTTTTTATTGAATTTACTGATCACAAAAAGGTTAGATCCTGATGCATAGAAACGAACATTGTTTAAATATTTCTTATACAATCTGTTCGGAACATTATAGGCAACATTCAAAAACTTTAGGCGTAGAAAACTTGCATCAGCCAGCCAAAAATTACTTCCACTTGTATTAACCGATCTTACATCGTCATTTGCGCTGTAGCGAAAAGGTAGCCAGGCATTAGGATTTTCTTCGCTCCATGATTCATCAGACCACGGACGCCACATTCTGTTCCATTCTACCCCCCCTGACAAATCCCGAAAAGATTTTTTGTAGCCAAATGAGCCATTAAAATTAGCCGTCACGCTTAACCCTTTCCATCCCACATTTAGGTTTAAGCCCAGGACTTTAGCGTTATTGCTTTTATTGAGTACAGTGATGTCATTATCATTGATAGTATTGTCTCCATTGAAGTCCTTATAGGCAAACTGGCCAGGTTTGGGCACATTCCCATTGAAATTATACCCCGGATGAGCCGCTAGCAAAGCATCAACATCAGCTTGTGATCGAAGCAAATGATCAACAGTATAACCTGTAATCATATTGGCAGAACGACCACCTCCTATAATATTTTGATAATCATAGGTGATATTTTGATCCCTTAGGACATACCAGGAATTACCGTAGGTGGCATTTAGACCTATATCATACTTAAATTCTCCAATGTTATTACTATAGTTCAAACTTAGATCAATACCATTTGCTTTCATTTTTCCATAATTTACTGATGGTAAAGGGCGGCTAAAAGTTGGGGGTGTACTTTGAATCCTTGTACTTAAAATATCATAGGTAAGGGTATGCCAATATTCTGCAGTGGCAGTGAAGTGTTTTAAGAAACTGATATCAACACCAAAATTCTTGTTCAGGTATTTTTCCCAGGTAATATTAAGATTCGGAAATACATTGTATCGTATTCCCGGATTAAGTGAAGGGGACTCGCCAAAAATTGCATTATTCCCTGCAATGTAATTATCTTCATACTGCCAGCGTTTCGCATTCGAATCATCTTTCGCACCATTTGGGTCTATTCCCACAAAGTCATTCCCGGTTAGTCCAACTGAAGCCCTTAATTTTAATGACTCTACCCCTTTTACGTTGCTAAAGAAATTTTCTTTTGAAATGATCCAAGCTGCGGAAGCTGAGGGGAAGAAACCCCAACGTTTATCTTCTGGAAAATTTACCGAACCATCATAACGATAAGTAAATGTAGCGACATACTTATCAGCATAATCATAAGCAAATTGCCCAATATACGATTTACGACCAGTTGTAGGCAGGAAACCGTAAGTATTACTAATCCCCTTTGTAGGTGTACCATTTACTACACCCGCCCCTCCGGTAGATGCCCACCATTGATCAGTCATATAAATAGGAAAACCATTGATGACGGCATCTATACCATCATAACTCCTTTCCTGACGCTCGTACACCAATGCCGCATTTACGTGATGTTCACCAAAACTCCTTTCAAAATTTACCTGAAGGTTCAACTGTCCCTCCTGATTCCAGGCCGACAGTTTTTCTAAACTAGGTGAATGTGCAGTAAGACGCTGTCCTACAATCGTATTCAAATCCCAAATAACAGGCTCAACCTGTTTCAATTGGTAATAGGTGAAAGGATGTGTATATATTTTTTGATTGCWGWTRWWWMWRGTTTTTATATAACCCACTTTAGCACTTAACCCCTGCAAGAAGGGTGCTTTGTAAGTTAAATTTAAATTAACAACAGATTTAATGGCTTCAGAATTGTTATATCCTGCCAATCCATCTGCTTCACCAGATTTATTCGAAATCCAAAAATAATCGACCGGTAAACCAGTCGCGGTAAACGAGGGCATATAAGGTTGCCACAGTAGGAGCTTAGGATACATATCTCCTGACCAATCGCCCTGAGGGGAATTAAATTTATTATTATTTAAGCTAAGACCAGCAAAAACAGTTACATCTTTGGTAAGGTTAGCTGTTATATTTGCCCTAACATTGTATTTTTTTTCATTAGTATTCTTGATGAAAGTTTCTTGATTTACATAAGAAGCTCCAACAAAATATTGAAGTTTATCTGTACCTCCAGATGCACTTAAATTATGTGTAGTAATAGAAGGGTTTACATAAACATCTTTTAATAGATCAAAACCATATCCCTTGCCCCCACCAAAATCTGTATCTTTAAAATACGCTTTTGCAGTCTCAGTCCAGGGGGTATTTGCCGGTCCGCCGGCTTCACCCCAAATTCTGTTTTGAATAACTCCCCATTCCATAATATCTGTTAGCTCCATATTTTTTCCCCGGACATCTCGCCCAGTATTCACGGAGTAATTAACAGTTGCTTTACCTGCTTTACCACGTTTGGTAGTAACTAATACTACACCTGCGCCCGCACGGGCACCATAAGCAGCAGTAGTAGCTGCATCTTTTAAAATAGTTACTTCTTCAACGTCATTAGGACTTAAGTTGTTGAATTCCGCAGCGTCACTAGTAACTTTTCCATCAATTACATATAAAGTCGGCGCAGCATTCCACGAACTTGGTGTTCTTATACTAATACCAGGTTGCTCTCCAGGTTTACCACTAGGGGTAGAAACATATAAACCTGCCATTCTACCTGCCAATAAGTTACCAACTGAGGTCGTCGGAATTTCAGTGTCTTGTTCTATAAATTTGACGGAAGCTACTGAACCGCTCATGAGGGTTTTCTTTTGCTTTGAATAACCAACAATTACCGTTTCCTGTAATCCAATAGTAGTAGAAACCATTTCTATTACCATTCCTTGTTTAGGTGCAACAGTTACAGTCTGATAACTAATCATTGTAATTTTTAGCATTGACCCATTAGGCACGGCAATTGTAAATTTACCAGATCCATCCGCTTTTACTGATGATGCAACCTCAGCTTCGTTGGCTTGTGTCCCCGTAACGGAGATAGTTGCCCCGGCCAATGGAACCTTCCCTTCTGAATCAACTACTGTCCCAGATATTTTTTCTTGCGCAAAAACATAATGGGATTGTAGTAACATGAAGACGATTCCGAGCACCCGCAAGTGCATTTGTAATACCTGTTTCATAATTTAAATTATTTGGTTGTTGGTTATTTGACTGTTTTATCTCCTATACGAAAACAATCGATTGCTTACGGAGTAAATCTCTTAACAATAGTTATTTACAACTACCGTTAATTTGATTAATTGCAATGTTTTTTTTGCATCAAGCCCTTACATCTAACCATAAATAGACTATATTTAATTAGCTTTATATATTAGACCCAATAAACCATAGAAATGCAGTATATCTACGAGAACTTTACCTTTCCCCCTGACCAATCATTTACTGTGCGATCAGAAATTCTGGAAGTAAAAAAGTATACTTCATTAAAGTCTCATGTTAATTTTGAGATTGCATTAATTGAAAATTGTTTTGGTAAGCGTTTTGTCGGCGATCATATCGAAGATTTCAGTGGCACAGAACTCGTGCTTTTGGGAAGTTATTTACCACATTGCTGGCAATACTATAATACTATAGACGACAAAGTACAACCGCAAGCAATTGTTGTACACTTTTTCCCGGATTTTTTGGGAAGAGATTTACTATCGAAGCCAGAAGCCTCTGCTCTAAATCATCTATTCGAAAATGCTTCAAAAGGTATTTTATTTTCAGGACCTACAGTAGCAAGAGCAAAAATGATTCTGAATCAAATGTTATTTGAAACAGGGTTATCCCGGGCTGCATTAATGCTCCAGCTTTTAGATGTTTTATCTCAATCTAACTCATGTAGAACGCTGTCATCCCCTTCTTTTAATATCATAGAAAGTTCAACTGAAGCAAATAAAATCAACCGTGTGTTTGATTATATATTCAATAATTTCAAAGAAGACATTTCTTTACAGGATGTTGCTTCAATCATCCCCATGTCTACAGCCGCTTTCTGCCGGTTTTTTAAGCTTAAAACCAACAGAACTTTAGTTGAATTTATAAAAGAAATAAGGGTTGGGCATGCCGCTAAATTGTTAATTGAAGGCAACCATAATGTAACAGAAACCTGCTACATAAGTGGCTACAACAACATCTCTAATTTCAATAAGCACTTCAAAGAAGTAAAGGGCTTATCGCCAAGAGACTTTATTAAGCAATATAAAATTACTGCTTAAACTTGTAAAAAGGAATTACCTCAACCCATTTCTGTCCTTCAGAAGTACCATTAACTCCTTTTTGATAAGTATTCATTAATTTATTCCATTCTGCACAACGGGGGCTATAAGATTCTGCCAACTTTCCCATTTCGTTTAAATCTGCATTTTCAGGAACCATGATCGTCATCACAATAAGATCATTAAAATGGTAAAGTGTAATACTTTTATAACCTGCTTTCTTAAAGCCAGCCTCTACCTCCGGCCAAATTTGCTTATGGTATGCTAAATACTCATTCAGTTTTTTATCGGTATCCACTGTATTTACTACAAATACTTTTTCAACAAGTGCAGATTCCTTATCAGAATTAGCCGGGCTGCACATGATAAAGGAACAAGTAAAAATTATTGATGCCAACTGAAGGATTTTTTTTTTCATCAAAGTATTAGTTAAAAAGTAAGTAAATTATAATCATGACAGATGCCAAGCCTAACCATGCCAGCCAAATAGGTTTGGAATTGTAAGCATCTTCTTCTGTCGGCTCATTTTTTGACTCAAGAAGTGAAGGGATTACCGAGTTTATTGCCGGTTTTGTAATTAATGTTACTACTATAATAACAATACTTAACGCTACGAACAGATAAAATGAAAGCAAAAGGAAATGAGGCCAATAACCTTTATAAGGATAATTTAATACATGACATGCCCCAAGAATTAAGCAAACCAACCCACCACCATAAAGAACTATCTCCACAGATGTGCTATTCACACGTTTCCAAATGATGCCTGCCAGAAATACGACAGACAGCGGTGGAGCAAGTATAGAAACCAAGCCTTGACTTAATTCAAAAAAATTTTTCCCTGAATAGGAAAAAACCATGGCGATACCTACACCTACTATTGCGGCAATAATAGTTATCCATTTTCCCATTTTTATCTGTTGCTTCTGATTAAGCACCTTAATCTGCGAAACAACATCCAATGTAAACACTGTACAAAAAGAATTTAAACTGGAAGATACCGTATCAATCAATGATGCTATTAATGCCGCAATGCTTAGACCCAGTAAACCATGAGGCATTAATTCTTTAATCATAGTAATGTAGGCATTATCGGCCTGGGCTGTATCTTTAAATAAAACATAACACATAATACCAGGAAGAATAAATATTAATGGCATTATGATTTTAAGCGCTCCAATGAATATTGCTCCATACTGGCCTTCTTTTAAATTCTTTGCCGCCAGCACTTTTTGCACAATCGTCTGATCGGCACACCAATAATAAATAGCCACCACCGGATAACCTAAAACAATAGCTATCCATGAGTATTCGGGGTTTGACGCAGGCAAAAATAACTTCCAAAAAGAGTCTGGCGTTTGGCTAACCAGTAAATCTACGCTGCCAATTTTCTGAAAACCCAAAAAAGTAAGCAGTATTGAAGAAACTATAATAATTATCGATTGAAAAACCCCTGTACGGACTACCGCCTTTAGTCCTCCAATAGCAGTAAAACTAGTGGCCACAATAGCAATTATAACAACGGCTATAAATAAGKAACAATTAAATATTCCCGAAATTAAAAGCCCCCCCGCATACAAAGCACTGCCTAACCATACGACTAATATTGAAATTAAGCTATAGATAACCAGAAAATTATACGATCTTTTACCAAATCGAATCAGTAAAAACTGGGGGATAGTACTTATTTTGGCTTTTAAGTAGTAGGGCAAAAAAACCATGGATAACAGCATTAAAAAGACCCAGGCCAGCAATTCAAAATTACTGCCAACAATACCATGAGAAAAACCAATACCTGCAAATCCAATTAACATCATAGGGCCGGCATTGGCACTAAACATAGAAAAACCAATTTGCCACCACTTCAGCGTTCGGCCACCCAAAAATATATCTTCCTGATTTTTCTCTTTTTTACTAAAGCGAAAACCAATACAAAATAAAGCAAGGGCGTATAGCCCTAAAATTATATAATCGATGTAATTGAATGATAAACTCAAAGTTGGTCCCCTAGTTACATAGACACAACAGGGTTATATTTTGAAACATCTTGTTTTTCCCATAACCGCTCTTGTACTATCTTATTTTCTTTATAACAATAATCCCAATCAATTCTTACCGGCAGCCCCTCTATTTCGGACAAGTAGAATCTGCCGTTTTCCCAGACTGGTCTGACTAAAAAATATTTTTCTAACCCATACATCAGCGGATATAAGTACTCAATCATACTATCCCTATTTGCGGAAGTCATGAGAAACGCTGAATATAGGGAATATCCACCAGAAGAGAATTGCAAATTTTTATTTTCGCAAAGGTCTCTTATTTCCATCCACTCTTTCATTCCACCTAATTGTGTTGGAACAGGCTGTAGGTGTCTAACTCCGGAATCAACAAGGGTTGGGAAGATCTTTGATGTCCGCTCGGATTCCCCATAAGCTACAGTAACCGATAATTTTTCACAAAGTAGTTCAATTTGATCATAAGCAGCTGAATGTATAGGCTCTTCTAACCAACATAAATTTTCTTCTCCAATGGCATCAACAAATTTAAACACATCATTACAGTTCCAAATCTGATTTACGTCCACCGCGATCTTCATTTTATTACCGGCCAAACTCTTTACAAATTTCACTCTGTTAATGTCCTCATTTATTTTTGCCCCAAAGTCTTTTCCAATCTTCATTTTGTAGCAGTCAACACCTTTATTCATCAAAAAACTCACTTCGGTTTCCAGTTCCTGGAGTGTATAATTGGTACCTCCTCCACTGCCATACATTTTCACATCATTTTGAGTACTGCCAATATATCTATACAATGGAACTTTTCTACGCCTTGCGGCCAAATCATACAAAGCCATATCAACCTGGCCCAATATTGCCCCAGCCGCACCTTTAAATCCTTCATTTCTAATAGACCAATATAATTTAGGATAAAACTCTTTATAAGGGACCGATCGGCTGTGAAAAAGTATTGGGAAAATACAGGATTCCAGAATGTTCATATAGCTATTATAAACCGGGGCTTCTCCCAAGTTCCCATCCTCATCCTCTATGGTTATAATTGATATTCCGAAGTTGGGGAAAGGCCCCATAGTAGCATCCTGAAAAGGAGTTATTGCTGCAACCTGCTCCAGAACTCTTATCCTAATTCTTTTTATATTAAAAATCTCATTATCTATATCGTACATCTATTGTCAATTAAGCGTTAGTAGTATTTCATTATAAATTTCCGTAGGCAATTCACCCAATTTCATTGCATCAAGGGTGTCCCTTAATTGCATCCTGTCTGCAGCACCAATTACAATTTTAAACTCAGCCGGAATGGTTAAAAGAAATCGATGTGCAAGCTCCTGCAGCGAAATGTTATATTTATCTGCTATTGAATTAACTCTTTTCGCCTGCTCAATATTTTTTAATCCGAGCCAGTTGGGAGGAGAAGTTGTGAATTCAGAAAAACTACAACCTAACAATCCCATGTTTAAAGGACTGGCCGCGTAATATTTTCTATTGTTATCTCTACAAAAAGGGATAGTATTGTCCAAAGCATCAATACAACAAGCATTAAGCCTGTTATATTCCATAATGACATCGAACTGGTTAGATTTAAAATAGGGTTCAAACCATTCGGGTGCGTTACCACCCAAACCAATTCTTTTTGCATAGCCTTGATGCATAAAGAATTCCATCTGCTTCAAAACCTGTTCTATATCAGATGGAGGAATTGCAGCAGGGTCATGTAAAAATAGAATGTCTATAATCGGAATGTTTAATGATTTTAAGCTGTTTTCCACACTCCTTTTCATGCCATCGGCGGTGTAATTATAGTGTGCTTCGTCAACCTTGTAACCTTTTAAGCGACCCACTTTTGTACTAATCAACGGTCTTTTACCAGTCCATTGTTTTAAAGCTTTTCCTACCAGCTCCTCCGCATCTCCATAGGCAGGAGCAGTGTCTATAGCCACTATTCGGCATTTAAGGGCATCCAGAATTGTCAATATTGATTCCTGAGCATCAATCTCCCTCCAAATACCGCCAAGTCCGGCAGTGCCCAGCACCAATTTATTTGTCTCCTTTATCATAATTATAGCATTGTTATGCCATTTGCAGGGTTAACTTTAATCATTATAGTTCCGCCAGTTTTAACCTTAACCTTAGGCCATCTTAAAAATGCCGTATAACTTAAGGGTTTTCTGGCCTGTTTTTCAGTTTCGGCCAGTACCGACACACTTGCATCGTATTCCGTTTCATTTTTGAGTTGAATGGTAATACCTGATTTATCAATTGATAATACCTGAGCTTTTACATGATCAAAAACGTATAATTTTTTATGATTCATATTAACATAAATGCCAGGGATTTCCAAAGCCATCAGTACCCCATTTGTTTCTGTCCACGAGTTACGCGTGTTTATAAAATTACCAATACTTCCTTTCCCTTCGGCATCACTTAGCTGAATTCTTTCCATTGAAGAACCAATCAGGTTATTAGTTGTTAAATGCCCCGGCATATTTACTGCTTCGGCATGTGCGTGCTGAATATCTCTGATCAAATCTGCATAAAGCGGATTACCTGTAGCCCTGAATAGCTTAAAGATATAATCTCCCGAAGCCGTGCAAATACCGGGAGCCGCATGCTTATTTTGAATACTGGCCCAAATAGCGCCGGCCATATTGCTCTTAAGCTTTCCTATTTCACTATTTGGAGGAAAAACAGGGTCATAAGAAAACGTCCACGTAGCACCTAATGCAGCTTGAACTTCTGCCCTATTCAACCATTCTTTTTGTCCTGTGTAATAATACAAAGCCATTAGCGATTCTAAGAACCCAAATGCGGATTCAGAATCGGCATCTTGAGATATATCTCCACAATGACCTCCTGTTAAACCTTGCTTTTCAACATCCCGCTGATAATAAAATTTAGCTGCATCCCGAGCCACCTTCATCCATTCCTTATTGTGAAAATAATCGGATGCCATTGCCAAGCCTGCCGGAACAATAGCACCAGCCGTTGAATTATATACAGCAATTTCGCCCGTTTCAGGAACAATGTACTGACCAAATTCTCCATCTTTATTCCAGGTATTTACGAAGGCAGCAGCGAGCTTTTCAGTTGCATTTTCCCACTCCGGTTTAACACTTTTGCCATAGCCCTGAGCTTTTAACAGTTGCATATGTTTTATGAGCCAAAGCAACGCATCCGCATTTTTCCTTACCATGGCCTGAATTGGTTTAAAATCAGGAGACATCTTTTCAGGAATAATTTCTCCGCCAGCTGTAATTCCTCCATAAAAATATCCGCTTTTTCCTTGCAATTTATTTACCACAAAATCCAATTCAGCAATAACCCTATCTCTCTCCTTTTTATCATTAAGAGTTAACATTGGGTAGGTATTCATCATTCCACTAACCCATCCAAGCTGAAAATTCTTATTGTTTTCAGGTCTATAAAATGATCCTGCAGGAACATCAACAAAGTTCCCTTTACATATATTTGTAGCTACTTCAAACAATTTACTCATAGGTATTATGTTACGAGGGTGGTTTAAACCTGAAAGCGCTTTACGTACCTGCATAAACTTCTTTAAAAGATCTGGAATGTTGGCAGCATTAAAAACGTATACTTTAAAGTTTAACGTTATCTCATCACCAGAATTCCAATCGGGTGCTTTGTCACCACTTATGTGAAAATCACCAAAGCCGGTTGCCATTTTACGAACTGCAGGTGCAGAAATACTGAAAGAACAGCTGTCTTTTGCTGCATTTTCCGTAATAGTTAATCCGCTGCTACCCAATCTGGTCATTTGCTCAGTAAGTACAACAAATCCTTTTTGTTCCTTTTTTGAGAAAAAACACAATGCGGGCGTAGCCACATTTCCTGTTGTCAACTCTACAAGCGAGGCTTTATTTGATTCAATTGAAAGTCGGGGATTGTTAGAAATAGTAAGCGGCACGGAAGGGTTATAATACATATCCTTTGGGTATTGTGGACTGTAACTGTTTCCAATTGCTCGGTAACGGTTTCCATTGTAAACAGAAGCAGGTACTAACACATAGTTTTCTGGATTCCATTTACTAAAATCAAAGGAAACTGAAACTGCTGATGACTTAGCAACACCACTGTTTAAGCGAAATGACGTAGAAACATCCATAACTCCGGGATGCTTCGAAACCGGACTTGCCTTAAATTGCATACTCCAATTACCTGTTTTTGTCTGCAACAACTCTTTGTTAAATGGCTGTTCGGATAGTAAGTCTGTTCCATTAAATTCCTTTACCGACAATCTTAATGAACCGTTTATATCTCTTAATAATTCATTAAGGGATCCAACTGGTTCTTGTGCTAATGAAACCGTTCCACTGCTTAAACAAAGAAAACCAATCAACGTCACCCTTAAATTCTTCATTCCCATAATCTATTTTACTAGTTTAGCGTAAAGATTAAACTATAGGTGGCTTAATACCACCCATAATTTGACTATTAGTAATGTTTTTTTTGCATGAAATGTAGATCAGTTTTTTATAGGTCTGATAATTATTGCCTGACCATTTTTAGGCTGTAACTGAATATTTAAAACAGCTGATGCATTTACATTCATTTTCTTTATTGCGAGTTTGGTTGGTGTTAAAAGAGAGGCGTCATCATTATAAACCGTGGCTTCATACTGTTTATTTTTATTTAAAAAAAGGAGTGGCAACGCGAAGTTTCTTGCTTTATACGTTAAAGTTCCAACATACCAATCGTCTCCGCTTTTACGTGCGATAGTTCCGAACTCCCCTATCTTTGCTTCTATCACTTTTGTATCGTCCCACACAGTAGGTAGAGCATCGTAAAAACTAAGATCAGGGATTTCACTTATAACAGAAGCAGTAGATCCCGCTCCACCTTTTTGTCTAGGTGAATCGTCGGGTCGGTCGTACCAATACACAAATTGCCATGGGCTGTAAATACAAATTGCCTTTGCCATTTGAGAGGCATGAGAACCCATATTGTTTACTCTGGGGGCAAAATAACAATTGGTAAAATCCCCAGCACCTGCAATCATCCGAGTAAACATGGTAATTAATACCTGATGGTTATCTGGACTTTCTTCTTCTCCACGTATTCCTTCCTGAGTTAATAAATTCGGATAAGTTCTGGAATATCCTGTTGGCCGGTATTCATCATGAATATCAATCATCAGCTGATTGTCGGCAGCTTTTCTGACTGCTTCATGCAACCAGGACGTATTTTGTTGCGATCCTACATTAACAAAACCGTATTTAATACCTTTTACACCCCAAGATTTAAATAATGGCAGTATCGAATCTAACTGTCTGGATAATGCCCTCTGATTTACATAAAGAATTACACCAACATCTTTAAGCTTTCCGTAATCTATTATTTCCTGCAGCGCCAATGGCCCCGCAGATCTCGAAGGATCGACATTTACAGCTAATGCACTTGATGCGTTATCGTACTCATGGCCATACCAACCAGCATCAAATTCTATATATCGTAAATTGTGTTTGGCGGCAAAATCTATGCTCGCTTTACCACCTGTTGTGGTAAGTGTTACTTCACGAATTACTTTGCCAGGTTTTATCCATGATGCATCTACTAGGGCAGAAGAATGATTAAGATTCAGAATAAAATAATTGTTTTCTAACAGTTTACCGGCTGATTCTGCAATCATGACAAAGCGCCACGGAGTTGAAAAATCGGTATTATAAACTGCTTTACCATCAAGAGCAGCAACAAGCATTAAACTATCTTTTGCAGATCGGCTAAATTTCATTCTAGCATGATCTACCAATGCTGCTTCCCCCAAAGCAATGAAACGGTTTTGCCCCATTTCAATTACATATGGCCGCTCAGTTCCATTCACAGTTTTACTGATATTGCCCCGGCTGTATTTTGCCTGCGCAGCTCCGGTAATCCAGGAAGGGTAGTCCTTAGTAAACTTGAAACCAGTAAGTTCACGGGAAACAATAACTTGCTTAGTGGCAGGCACATTATATTTAAATGCGACACCTTCATTATAAACTCTTGAAGTAACCGAGAACAAACGAAAAGGCTCTTTATGCTCTTTAAATTGAATGGTAACTTCATTATAATTATCAGAATACGTATTTTTTTCTCCGTATACCGGGTTCCATTGCTCATTTACAAGTTTTCGTTTTGCAGAAACAATTGCAAGGTTTTCTGACAATGGATTGTCATTTTCAAATTCGAGTCCTAAAGGAGAATTAGCGATAACCTGAACACCTGCATAAGAAATAGAATAGCTTAAAGAATTGCCTGTGCTAAAGATTAATACTGTTTTTTTATCGGGGCTTAATACTTTTACCTCTTTTGCCTGAAGTATTAGAGAATTACTTATAAAACACAGTACCAGCAGAAATTTATTCATATTTTACAATGCTCCTATATAAGGTTTTGATTTACTAAATGGAATAAACTCTACACGGTAAGGTGTGTTGGCACACATCATACTCCAAAACACTTTGCCATTTTTATTGATAAGAAACACCTGATTTTGTTTAGAAACGCAGGTTAAAATAGTACTATCGTTAATTAGATAGGCACTTCCCATTCTATCTGTAAAAGTTCCTTCATGTAATTGAGTCTGCAATTTTAAAGATATTCGTTTGGATACCGGATTTAAATCAAAGACTAATATCTGCGAACGCTTTTTGCTGGTCCCATTATCAAATAGCACGAGGTTGCGTCTACTATTTATATGAACTGCATGTCCCTGATCGAACTCAGCACCTTTAGGCAATGCAAAATCTCCTCCCTTTCCGAACTTCCACATCACTTTTTTGTTTGTGGCATTAACTTTCCAGATCTGGCCGTTATTGTAAAATGAAATGATGTAGTTTCCATCCGTATCAATAAAAAGGCTGTTGGCATGCATCCAATCTTTTGCCTCTTTTAAAATGTTTTTTTCTTTTAAAGGATCAAGCGCTTCAAATACACTCCAGCTCCATATTTTTTTTCCTGATTTATCTAACACCAAGATACCATCCCCTTTAACTGTATCGGCTTCTTTGCCTCCTACAGCCCTTAAATCGATAAGTTTTTCATCTGCGCTTAAGGTAACGTATTGATTTTTCGCATTAAGTAATATTTCATGATGAATTGTTTGTTTAAAATCCATCACTCCTTTCTTTAAATGAAAAATGGTATCACCGGTTAGAGACAATTCCAAAATTTCATTTCCATAGCTCGTTGGATAGTCCATTGGGGCTAAAATTGAAAGAATAGTTTTGTTTTGTGTAAAATGAGCTACCTTAACCCCGGTATTATGGAATCTCTGATACCACCTTAAGGTACCCTGAAAATCTATCATCCCAATACAACCCGGTGTTTCTCTGTTGTAAACCAACATGCTACCAGCTTTAAATTCAGTTGGTAATTCCTGCTCATTTTGAAGATTTACATGATACAAGCCAAGTAATTGGTCGGGAACATCTTTTGTTTTAAAAGTATATATCTCAGATTCGAACCTTACACCGCCATTTCCCGATACAATACGATATTGATAAGTGGAATTAAATTTCAAATTGGTTAACACAATTTTAAAGTCACTTCTTTGTTTAGAAACAGGAGTTGCATTTAATTTATCCTTTTGGCCATTTAGCCAATATTCAATGTATGCATCTTCAGGTTTAGCACAAGAAAATTGAACTGCAACTCTTAGTGAGTTTCCATCTGCTGTTTCATTCAATGAAATATTTTTGAAAGTACTAAATACATAATCATTACACGCATTAACACAGATTACAATGATCATTATTCCAATAACAAATATTCTTGAGCGGTTTATTTTTGAAAACATTTAATATAAATATATATGACTTTAAATCTGTGGGTTTAAAGGTGAGGCCGTCATCATCATGATGACCACAATCATCATAATGACGACCTACCTTTTTTAGGCACCCAAAATGGGCACCCATTTTTGAGAGCCTATTTAAAGAACTACCGCCATAAGGGGTTTTGTTCAATTTTGTTATTGGTTTGTAACTCAGCTGTCGGAATTGGGAAAACATAATTCCTAGGCTGTAAATATTGGGCACCTTGCTTGTTTGTTTCCATAAAATGCACCTTTAACTGTGCAGGTGTATACCAGCGTTTTAAATCTTGCCATCTATTTTGTTCAAAAAACATCTCTAACAACTTTTGATGACTAATTTCGTTCATAACACTTGTTAAGTCAGGAAGGTTTGCCCCAGTTTTCTCTGGTAGTCCTGCTCTTACTCTAATTCTGTTAATATCAGCAATTGCTTTTGCTAAATCTCCATTTTGAGCAGCAGCTTCGGCATGCATAAGCAATACCTCTGCATAACGCATAATTACATTATTAGCAGTAGAAGGCGTTGCCGACCAATAATTGTCTGCACTCTCTTTACCGCTCCAACCATTGGTAAATTTATTGATCAAGAACTGATTAGTTCCTGATATATCTAACAATGATTTGGGGTCGATTTTCGATATATTAGCCTGAGCAGAAGCCCATAGGTCATCAAAAGTTTTGGTTCCGCCATACCAGGTGATATCGGTTTCGCCGAAATTCGAACGTTTCCATGATAAGGTATAATACATTCTTTTGTCGAATTTAGTATCCGAGCCAGCAGGTCTTTTTTCCAACATAAATTGATTGATAAGATAATTGGTTGGAACATATTTAAACCATCCGCCTCCAGCAGGAGGGCCAATCAACTGAGGTAAATAATTATACATAGGTGAGTTTGCTCCTTCTACACCCCAAGGACCATAAGGATCGCCAAAAGGGCCATAAACCCATTGAAAAACAGCTTCTTTGTTAAACTCATTTTTATCGGTAAAGTTTTCAGAATATTCAGAGATTAAATCGTAAGCATATGGAGCAGTATTTAACAAGGCCAACGTGGTCTCCGCTTTTTGATAATCTTTGGTATACAGATATGCTTTACCTAAATAAGCAATGGCAGCACCACTTGTTGCTCTGCCCAAATCTGCAGAAGGCCTTGTAGTTGGCAACCCATTTTGGGCATCTGTAAAATCTGAAATTGCCTGTGCATAAACCTCCGCGACAGGTTTGCTTGGCATAAATTGATCATCGGCAGTTTTTGCCGGGGCAATAATAAGTGGCACGTCTCCGAAATTAGACGCCAATGTAAAGTAACAAAGTCCACGCAGAAATTTGGTCTCAGCAATATATGACTTCTTCAAATCATCACTAACCTCCACCTTATCGGCATTAGCCAATACTAAATTTGCGCGATAAATGGATTTATAAAGCGATGAAAAAGTAGAAGATGCATCTGAATTTGTAGCTTCATTTGTGAATAAAGCAATATTAGTAGTAGCAGCTTCACCACCTGGAAATGTAAGCACATCATCGCCCAACGAATTGATGTTCTGGATACCAGTAAATGCACCCCAATAACCATATAAAGGCTGTCTTAAAAGACTATAAACGGAAGCTACAGCCGATTTTAAATCAGCTTCAGTTTTCCAGAATTGTTCTTCAGTAATTTTATTTGGATTTGTTGTTTTAAGAAAATCTTTTTTACAACCATATATCGTTAACAACGCAAGTGGAAGTACCACTGCCATTGTTTTAATTATATTTCTATTCATAATTTCTTTAATTATTCAGTTAAAAAGATACGTTTAAGCCTACGGAAACAATTCGCTGCAGCGGGTAACCACCGCTGTCGAAACCTCTATTAAGTGGATTACCATCATTTCCTAAATCCGGATTATACCCTTTATACTTTGAAAAAGTAAATAAATTTTGACCTGAAAGATATGCCCTTATTTTCCCAACATTTAACTGTTTTGCTATATCTTCTCCTACTGTATAACCCAATTCGAGCCTCTTAACTCTAACGTAAGCACCGTTTTCCAACCAACGATCACTATTTCCACGGGAGTTTAAATTTACATCTGCGAGTGTGAATCTTGGAAAATTTGAGTTGCTGTTTTCAGGAGTCCAGGCATTTAAAACTGAGGTAGATAAATTGGTATAAGCCGTCATTTGCTCTGTCCAGATCCTGCCTCCATTATAGATTTTATTCCCAAAAACCCCTTGCACCAATAAATTAAAATCGAAATTCCTCCAACCCAGTGTCGCCGCTATTCCTGTTTCCAGAGTTGGAATAGGACTTCCGCTATATTGTTGATCGTTGTTATCAATTTTACCATTATTATCGAAATCAACAAATTTTATATCTCCAGGCGAAGCGTTAGGCTGTATTTTTTGACCGCTTGATCCTTTATAAGCGTCAATCTCTGCCTGTGTTTTGAATATGCCGTCAGTTTTTATTAAGAAGAAACTTCCTATTGGATTGCCAACTTTAGCACGTTCTAAATCACCAAATTCCTGATTACCACTTCCTATAGTAATGGCGGTCATTCTATTGCGCATAGTAGTCATATTCCAACCTATTTTATAAGAAAAATCACCGGCTGCATCTGAGTAATCCAAAGCTAACTCGATCCCTTTGTTATTAATTGTACCGGCGTTAACTGTTGGTGTGCCACTAATCCCTGTACTGAGCGGTATTGGAACCGCCAACAATACACCACTTGCTGTTTTGTTAAACCAATCGAACACCAATGACATTTTCCCGTTAAGAAATGTTGCATCAAGGCCTGCATCAACCGATTTTGATTCTTCCCATCTTAAATTTCGAGGAGAAGCATTACCACTAGGAATAGATCCCACGATCACTCCACCGTTGGTAGCAAAACTTAAGTTGTTACTAATCCCATTAATTGTAGAATAGTTTGGTATCTGATCGTTTCCTAGCAAACCAATGCTACCTCTAATTTTTAATGAATTCATAAAGGCTGAAACTCCTGAGTTACCATAAAACTTCTCATTACTGATATTCCAACCTGCGGATAAAGCCGGGAACACACCGTAATAATAACCTTCACCAAACTTAGAAGATCCGTCTCTGCGAATTGATCCACTGATCATATACCTGGAATCATAAGAATAAGAAACCCTTCCGATAAGAGATTTCCTCCTGACATCGGCTAAATCTCCTCCTACTGATTGGTTGGACTTTTCAGATCCAAATGAATAAACTCCATTTGGGAGGTTATTTCCATTTGCATTAAAATTATTGCTTGTATCCTTTTGGGCAGTAAAACCGGCAAGCAATGAGATATTATGTAATCCAATCTTTTTATCGTAGCTAAGGGTATGTTCTAATAACCATGAACTAGAAACTCCGCTACTTTGACTTAGTCTTGGTTTGGCAAGTATTACATTACCATCATTATAGGCAAAGTCATAATTATTACCAAAGCCTCTATTTTCTGATATTGCACCATTGATTTTATACTTCAATTGATCAATCAATCTAATTTCGGCAAATACATCCGCAGTTACAGAGCTATTGTTATTTCTATAATCACTGGAATTTAAAATAGCTACAGGATTTGAAAGGTTTTTCATCCCAGAGTTTACTCCACCCCAACCGCCTGGCTGGTTTGCAGGATTATAAACCGGAACAGTTGGAGGTACAATCAATGCACTCAATATGTTACTATGAGATTGATCTCCTCCCGGAGGTAGTGTGCGTCCGCCGGTTTTATTGTAAATAAAGGTCTCGCCAATTCTTATCCTACCTTTTTCGTATACCGATTTCGCTCTAAAATTAGCACTATTGAAATCAGTTTTTACGATTGTACCCTTTTGGTTCAGATAGCTTCCTGATAGGCTATATTGAAAATGTTCTGATCCTCCAGTAACATCGGCATTAGCTTTGTAAATTGGAGCGTTCCTAAAAATTTCATTCTGCCAATTGGTATTCGTTCCATTGTAAGCAGGAAAATTTCCTCCAACAGAATTTAATAATTTAGTCCATTGCTCACCGTCAAGCACATCCATGCGCTTAGCAATAGATTGGCTACTGTAAACTGCGTTAAACTGAACTTTAGGTTCCGTATTCTTTCTACCCAATTTTGTAGTAACTAAGATAACTCCACCTGCGGCTCTTGATCCGTAAATGCTGGCGGCCGCGGCATCTTTCAGCACTTCAATATTCTGTATATCAGAAGGATTCAACCCATCCAAACTACCAAAAGGCATCCCATCAATAACAACTAATGGACCGTTGGCACCAAGAGTTCCAGTACCACGAATTGTGATGTTGGACTTTGAACCAGGTGCACCTGTACTTGATTCAATTGAGACGCCGGCCACACGTCCCTGAAGTGCATCAGTTACATTGTTAGAAGCATTTGCGCTAAGTTCGTTTACATTTACAGATGCTATTGAACTTGTAATTTCGGTTTTACGTTTGGTTCCATAACCAATTACAACTACTTCAGTTAAATCACGCAACTGAGGTTTAAGGCGGATATTCATTACTCCTCCTTCTTGGACCTTTATTCTGGCTACTTCATATCCCACATAGGAAACCAATAAGATGGCACCGTTATCAGGGACATCTAGTTGAAATTCTCCATTCTGGTTGGTGGTCGCTGCTATCGCTGTGCCTTCTATCTTTACAGACGCTCCTGTAAGTGAAGTACCGTTTTCATCCGTGACTTTACCTTTTATCAATATTTTCTGTCCAATTATTTCCGACAGGGAAAGTATTGTCCTTGTTTTAATTACAACTGTTTTATCAACAATAGAATAAGCCAGCGGTTGATTTAAAAAACATTGGTTAAGTGCATCCTCAATAGATGCATTCTTAATGTTAATATTTATAAGGTTAGCCTTTCTGATTAGATCTGTATTGCCAATAAAGTAATAACTGGTTTGGCTTCTGATTTTCCGGATAATGGTTTCCAGTGAAGCGTTTTTTTCGCTCAGGGATATCTTTTGTGCCTTAGTTGAAGCACTTACCTGGAGTAAGCATGTTACTAATATGAGAATGGTTAGCCTCATTATACGTATAATTTGTCCAGAATTTAATGCAAGCAGCTTAAATCCGGATTGATCGTAAAATTTCATACATTTGGTTTGTTTTGGTGGTACAACGAAGCACTTTACTCTTTTAAGAAGAAAGTCTACGTCGATAAATTGATTAGTTGTTTAGCTGAATTTTTTATCATGGCAAATCCAAACATCGGTCAGGGGTGTTCCCGCATCCCTGACTTTGTTTAAACTACCGTTAGTTCTGTATTTATTATGGCATAACGATAATTTTCCTCCCTTCTATTTTAAAGTGAACATTCCCTGTTGATTCTAACACTTTTAATAAGGATGATATATTTTTTGTTCGTTCTATTACACCTAAAAACGATAAATTTCCTTGCTTACCTTCAAATTCATAATCAACGTCGTACCATCTGGACACGCGATGCATAATGCTTTCCAGTTTTTCATCATTAAATACGAAATAACCATTTTTCCATGCAACGGCTTCTTCCAGACTGACCTGCATAACTTTAATCTCTTTAGCATTTTTATTAATCTGAGCCTGATCACCAGGAGTAAGCACCTTTTGGTTGCCCTGGGCTGTTACTTTAACTGACCCTTCTAATAAAGTTGTTTTTGTTGAAGCTTCATCAGCGTAGCTATTGATGTTAAAATGAGTACCCAATACTTCTACTTCCTGATTTTCAGCATGTACTATAAACGGCATCTCTTTGTTTTTAGCTACTTCAAAATATCCCTCTCCACTAAGTTCTACCAAACGTTTTTTCCCTTTAAAAGCAGCCGGGAATTTAAGTGATGATGCCGCATTTAACCACACATGAGTGCCATCAGGTAATATTACCTGATACTGTCCTCCGCGAGGTGTACTAATGATATTAAATACTTTTTCTCCTGTTTCAGAATTTCCAGTCATAGAATTTGCCTTATAAACAAGGATACCATTAGCGGCTTTAATAATTGAGCCACCAGCTTGATTAGCGAGCTGATTGATAGTTGAATCAGTGAGCACCACACGTTCGCCATTTGGCAACGTAAGAGTGGCCTTATTTTCTCCAGGCGGGATATCCTGTTTCTTATAGGCTATATTTGTTTTTATCGGCAATAAGTGTTCGGATTTAAAGAAAATTAATCCTGCGGCAAGCATCATCAGAAGAATAGCCGCCGCAGCTATCCATAATCTGTAATTAGATTTTTTTGAGTTCCCCTGTATTTCGGCTTGAATACCAGCCCACATTTCTTGCTCAATATTTGTTGTCCAATTATTTCTCTTTCCTGCACTATCCAGCGAAATTAAAATATCATCTTCCAACTGGTCTTTATAACGACCGGTTTTTATCATTGCCAGCAATTCATGCCATTCTTCCTCAGAAATGATATCTTCTTTAAAGTATTGTAATAGTATATGAAAACGGGCGCTCTTCATTATTGTAATTGAATTTTAACTAAAGACGATTCAAAAATGCAAATGGCCCAATCAGGNAAAAAAAATAATTAAAACAGCAAGAAAGGAAAGACTAATAGCGGTATCAATATGAGATTTAAAATAATCGCGTACACTTTTGCGACTCAACTCTAAATGCCGTTTAACTGTTAATTTAGAAACGTTCATTTTTTCAGCAATTTCAGCATAACTAAGCTCCTGTTCATTAACCAAAAGCCATGCTTCCTTTTGCTGAGGAGGTAATTGTCCTATCGCATTCTGCAATAATTTGTCGTATTCTATTTGCTCAATCTTTTCGTCTGTCGTATTTACAACATCACTCCCCCTTAAGGTTAATTCAGCAAAAAATTTAGTCTCTTTGGTGACTTTCTTAAAGTGATCGAGTGTTAAATTTTTGGCGATGATAAAAAGATAATCCTTTAAATTCTGTACGCCTTTTAATTTCTGACGATTGTTCCAGAATTTGACATAAACTTGTTGTACAAGTTCAATGGCTATGTGCTCATTTTTCACATAAGCCATTATAGCATTATAAATGTTCTTATTGGTCTGGTAGTACATTTGATTAAATGCCCGTTCATCGCCGGCAAAAATCTGTCTTAACAGTAAATTGTCATCATCAGCATTTTGCTTATCCAATCGTAACATATACCATAAAGCCCTAAGTTTATCCAGAGATATAACATCTCTAATATAAATATTTTAATCAACTGTTCAATCAATTATCCTACAATCTAAAATAGATTATTCAGCAAGAATTTTAGACACCCTTCACTTTTTTCGTTAAAGTATTGGTACTCAAAATAAAGCTGGCAGGTGCATAGGCTTTAAGCAGGAAAGACAATTTACCTCCAATGATATTGAGTGGCTTGCCAATTGCCTCCCCACGAAGATTTACAGGCGTAGCTTTGCGATAACCTGATCCTTTAGGCAGTTTAACACTAACATTATCCGAAATGCCACTTTGCTCCCATAAGCGCAAAACAATTTCTTTACCATCAGGGTTCTCTCCAAAGGCCGTAATTAACACTCCTTTTCTCGATATAGAAATACCTTCATTTTTTAAAGGTAATTGTCCGGCATCTTCATCTGAAACCCCAGTTAATAATGGCAAACGGGCCTCCCAGGATTTTTCCGTTAAGTTTGCAACTGTTTCGGAATTTTTATCTATAGGCCAGATTCGCACTCTTTCACTCCATGAACCTTCCTGCCATAATGGGAAATTCGTATTCCACATATTGTTATAAACATTTACAAACACAGAAGGTATTTTTGGAACATAATCTAAAGAGAACTTCCACAATCCCGGTTCACCTAAAGAAATTAAAGGAGAATCCTGGGGCATTAGCCCGATTCCTGATCTATCTTTCTGGGTAATTGAAACACCTGAATTTACTGCCATCAAATATTTATTACTACCCGAAATAAGATCGGTTGCGGGATTTATCGGGCCTCCCAAACGACCAACTGTAAATTTAGGGTCCTTAGCAGCAAAAGGAAAACACAACCAACCACCTTCAGGTTGTTTATCTGGGGCTTTACCATCTACAAACCACTCTATATCAACATAAGCTGAATTTCTAGGAAATGAAAACACTAAAGTGTACTTCTTTGCAAGCCCTTTAGTATCCATTGCAGTTAGGGTAGCCACATCGGCAATATCTGAATGAGTAACTGAAATTCCCCAATTATCAGGAGTAAACGCCATATACGGAGCTTTATCGGCACCAAGCATACCCGGCTTCCCTAGATCATTTAAACCCCATCCCTCTTTTATCCTGCTATAAACATTAAACCATAGGCCAACCTCAGTGGTACTGAATCGTTCATGCAAAAACTGACCAACAACATATTTAGAGGATTGATCTACTAATTCACGACCAGTCGTATTTTCTGTCAAAGAAGATATCCCTCCTCTTTTTAAGTCTAATACAATTTTAAAATAGGGCGTATTGAATTCAGCATTCTGATCATTCGTAATAGTTGCTTCCTTTAAATCATCTTGATTATAAGCAACATAGCCAGACGGCGCAATTTCTTTAACATAAAAATAACTTCCTTTTTTCCATGGATTTTCAACAATTCCAGATCTCTTCCATGGTAGAGGATTGTACACTACCAAACGTTTCCCTGCCACATTTACTGACTTGGCCAGTAAATCAAGATCAGTAGTTAACTCAGCATTTATAATGTCATTGGTGTTATGGATGTATTGCCGTTTTACATCGTAAGAATGCAACCATTTCTTTTTACTTCCTGTGTTTGTATTATGTGCATTGCTGTTTTTCAGTTTCGAAAAATCGCCATTTTCAGGCTCGGGTTCTGCTGCTGCTTCAGTTAGCCATTTCTTCCAATCTTCGCCATAACTATAACGCGGGCCATACTCTGCATTCATGCCCCAGGTATGTTCGGCATACAAAAGACTTTGTTCATAAGCTTTATCCAGTTTGGCTGCAATACTGTTAACAGGTATTCCCCAGATTCCCATCTGGGTATTTAATCCATCAAGAGCAGATTCCAGAGGACGAATATTGCGTCCGATCTTTGCTTCCCGTGGGTTTGAAAGCAATCCGTGAATCCAGGAATCTGGTGTATCGCCTTTAACAGTTGGCAAATCTGGTTTTTCTGCTATTACTGCTTTTGCAAAATCATCAAGGGTTCCAAGATGTATTGTTGCGCCGGGCATTTCTTTATTAATCTGAGCAATGATAGCTTCAACTTCTTTCTGATTTGGTGGCCCATGGTTGTCGCCGGTCATAATCATTGCGAGGTAATTCCTGGATGGCCAGTCTGATGGTGCTTTTATTCCGGATCCATAATCAGCGGTGTACTGGCATAGGATTTTAGACCCATCCGCCCCCTCCCACCAAAAAATTTGAGGGAAACGTGGACTCTGGCTTGCCGGATTACATCCCAGTTGCAAAAACTTGATGCCAGCGTTATTCAATAAAGTTGGCATCACCCAGGAGTGGCTGGGAACATCAGTCATTTTAGCGCTTATTGGTAAGGGTTGCCCGTACTTACGGGCAACCCTGGATGAATAAACCAATCCACGAACCAAATCTTCGTAATCAAGAGATTCAGTATGGGTAGTAAATGCTAAACCATGAGCCACAATTGACCCTTCTCTAACGGCCTTTTCTATCCTTTTTTTACGCTCCGAATCCTGTTGAGGCCCCAATATTTGTGCATAAAGAGGCCATCCTGGTACAGTCCATGCGAAATGCTGATTCTTAGGTAAGGTTGCATTCTTCTCAATTACACTTAATGCCTTATCCATCATCTCTCCCCGATACCTTGCAAAAACATTTTCAGGTAAATCAGTAAAGCCAAGATCAAAGTGAGTCTTAAATACTACCCATACATCAGTCACTTTTGGGGTAAATGCATTACTTGTTTTTTGCTTTTGGGCAACTGCCACTGCAGCAGTTAACAAAATAATAAGCGATAAAGTCTTCGTTTTTGCTATCATAAAAAAGATGGATTATTTTGCATTCCTGTTTCTATAGGCATTTGGAGAAGTTCCCATTAATTGGGTAAATAGTCTTGAAAAATAATAGGGATCGTTATAACCAAGCTGGGCTGCAACTTCCTTTACCAAGCCATTGGTTCGATAAAACAACTGACAGGCCTTTTGTATTTTTAACTGATTAAAATAATTTATAGGTGAATAACCTGTGATATTCTTAAAAATGGTTGAAAGTTGGGAGTCTGAACATCCCGCAGCAGTTGATACATCCGGAAGGAGAATTGCCCGATGAAGATTAGATTTCATATACGCCATTGCCTTTTGAATAATAGCATCATGAGAATTTGCTATATTCTTTTTAATAATTGAACCTCTTTGAAAAAGAAACAGCGTTAGACAATTAATCAATTTCATATTTACATAAGCAAGATACTCTTTATTATACCCTTGTTCCAACACACTAAATATCTCTTCGAACAACAGTATCGCATCATTTTTATAAGGGAAGTGCTTGGGGTTAAAGCAATCCCTGGTAAAAGACATGTCGTTTATGCTAGCCAGCATGTTACCTCCAAATTCCATCCAGTATATTGTCCATGGATCATCGTCAGATGCGCCATATTCATGCTCAATATTTTGAGGAAGAATAAAAAAACTATTTCCAGTTACCTTTTGAATTCCACTTGCATTTCTAATCCAACCTGTTCCTGCAACACAATAAATTAAAATATTGTGTGCATTTCCGTTCTTTCGATGGGTATAATGTTTTGACGCAACGGGATAATATCCTAAATCCTTAATGAATAATCCATTCAGCAATGCATTATTTAGCTGTTGCTTGTCTAATATCTGTTGGGGAATTGCAATGATCTTCCTTCCCTTACCCTTCCAATAATTTACTGGGATATCATTTTCCATATCTAGTTATGATGCTTACTAAATTTTTACAACATTAGATTTTTTCACCTTTACCAATACTATTCACTACTAAATCAATCTTAATCTTCTCGCTTCCTTCATGCAATGCTGCAACAGCAATATCGGATTGGCCATTTGGCAGCATCAGGTTTCGTTCATTCAATATTTCTTCACGTTTCTTTCTAAACCGGTCAGCAACGTATAACGAATTTCCTTTAAATATGATGAACTCCCCATCAGAGAACTTCCTGTCAATTAAAAATTGCTTTCCATTTTGCAAGGTAATTTTGACTCCATTTGCTTGTTCGCCTTTTGGTGTATGTATGCGAATTGCAAATTCAAGTGGCTGGCTCTCAAATTCATTTTTTAACTGGTACAACTTTCCTTCTGAGGTATAAGGTTCATTTCTGAAACGGTTTTCACGTACGGGGTATAAGATAAATGCTTTTTTTCCGGTCTGTTCCAGATGAAACTTGTAATTAAGATCTTTCAATTTCTCCTTTAATGTCTTTGAAAAATCTATTTCGCTTCTCAGATTTTCCCAGGTGCGGTAAGCTTTAAAAATCGCATTCTTTTCACTACAATTCTCTACAGCCCTTTCACTTAAACCTAGCATATAGGTAGCATCCCATCCAATTGATTTCGCCTGTAGGTTTTCAGCATCGTACATGGTCCATTCACTGTCCAGGTTAATAATACCAAATGTTGCCGGCAGGTAACTGCTCTCAAAAACGTAACGCATGTCTTTACCTTCTATACCCCACTTATTGTTTACCGGACTAAACATATGATCGCCACCCCCTACGTTGCATACACTCATATAATGCCAGCTCCCTTCGCCAACAGCACTACCCATTACACGCAAATATTTACCTCCGTTCCTCTTGTAACTTTCGAAAAGCTTACCAAAGAAACGCTTAAACGAATACTGCCCATGCCCTTGATAAATACAGCTTTCAAGCCCGTCAAAATCAATATAATCCATACCACCATCAACCAACCATTTTCCATAAAAATCTGCATAAACCTCCTGCAAATTCATGTCTGGTGCAAAACCATGATAGCAATTAGGCTGCAGCTTAACAATGGTTGTTCCAAGGCCAAAAGATCCTCTGGTTGTTCCATGAAATCCTCTTTTAACATTTAAAAAGGTATAGGGCTTTGTTTCTGTTATGCCGTTATACTCGATAAGCTCTTTACCTATCTTAAGTACATTGGTATGGTTTCCTTCCCATCCTCCAAATTCATTGAAATAGGCCCGGTCTGCTACTGTAATAACTGTATCCTGAGGAGAAAGCTGTTTGGTGATCACCGTGCGCTGCATGATGGAAAGGCTAACATTAGGAACTGGTGCAACATCACTGTTATTATCCGGTTGTAAGAATTCACAAAGGGTATGTAAACCCCAGCGTATACCTTTTTCTTTCATTAATGCGCCATATTCAGGTATGGTCATTGCAGGAGCAGATTTAAAATTAACTTTTTTTCCGCCCCATCTGTTTTGCCTGTTCGGATAATATTCGCCCATGCCTTCATCCTGAACAGATTTAAGTCCTAAACGCTGAGCATAATTTACAAGGCTGTCATGAACACCACTCCATGCAATATCAGGACGATAAGCTTTGGGGTCTTTAATCCATTTGCCATCTATTTCCGGGTGAGGAAGCCCTTCGGCTAAAACTATTTTCTCTATCGTTTTAAGGCCAAGAGAATCCGGACAAGCATACAATGCCATTGCAGAACCGATAAATCCGGCATCTGTAGGCAATACGAGTTGGTAACGGGCAGAGTTTGCTTTTCCATCCATGTTGTCGGGCAATACAGGAAAACGTATCATTTGCTCTTTTTTCCTGTCTCGAGAATGCATGGAAATCGAAGATCCAAATGTTGGTTCTAGAACAGCACCATTTCCATAGTTCATCCTATAGTATTCTTCCGGATGCGAGTAAAAGGCCACATCACTAATACCATCGCCACCAATTGTAAAAGTTTGCCCTTCTTTTAGGTTAGGAGGAAGTGGGAATTTTACAGGGTCAGGAGAGTGTATAAAATAATACATGAAAGACATATCACCGTCCGTTGGTGGGCCTCCTGTAGTATTGTCATTCAGTCCCAGCATACCTATCGCGAAATCATCATCCCGCACCACTCCAAGCACATCTCCAATGGTTTTTGAAATATTCGTTTTATAAGGGCCCCATATGATATTATCAACCTGTTCTTTCTTGGTTAGCGAAAGTAGTTGAAACCTAAAATATTCATTTTTCTGTTCTGCTTTTATTGTTGCCACTGCACCATTGCTAAAGCTAAGCAAGATTTGATTGCGCTTCGGGCTATAAAAGGATTTTATCGGATGAATATAACCCTTGTGATTAGAAAGGCTCATCAATGCTGAAGAAAACCCCTTTGGATTATATTCTTTTTTCGTATTGACATCTTTAATGGATGTAATAAAACCTTTGCCATCTATACTGATAGATGAATATCGGGTTTTTAAATTGATGGTCTGCGCATGTGATAGGTTACTGTAGCTGAACACCATTATCCAGGCAATAATTACCCTGAACATGACAATGTTAAAATTATTCATAGTGTTTGTGTGTTGTCTTGTGCGAATTTTCGCTTTGTTTCATTTGTTTGTATGTACAAACTGTTCGCTTGTTTATTCTCAAAAAAAATTTATGACAATACTGCCGATCAGTCTGTTCAATGCTAAAATTAAATATTTTAAGAGCTATAAAAATGGTCTTATATTGATCAATATCGATGCTTTTTTTGCTCATCAACTCAATGTACTTACATGACGATTCAAGCTATTAGGTAGAAAAATCCGGCTGGGGCATCCCCAACCGGATTGCTGCGCTTCATTATTATTGTTTATAAATCCACTATTTTAATGTGATTGTTTCCTCTACTTTACGTGGAGCAGCAGTATTATAAGAGTAGAATAAATGAAAAGATTTAGTTGCAGGATCGTAATAACTTGGCCCCCAATGCTGGTCAATATTAGGTGTAGCTCCAGCAGGAGTAATGGTCACTGATAAATCTCCATTAACTTTCAACTGCATGAGATAACCTGAGGAGCCCAGGTCACCTAAATTACATTGAACAATTTCATCCGTTATCCGGGCAAGGACTTTCGCTTCGTCAATATTGCGATCTCCATTGTCCGGATGATGAAACACACCTGTGGCCTGGTAATTCCCTGCGTATGCATTAAATGTTTGAATAACCGAAGGACTGTAAAATGTATCAATGCCTTTATCAGGTACGAATGCAGATTTCAATTCTATTTGCTTTCCTTTATTGTCAGCAATAGTATAAGTATCAACCGTTGATGGTACACGAACAGTTGCAGTTTTCCCTAAGGCATTGGTATAGGTTACTTCAGTTGACACATTAAAAGTTTCAGCACCGGAAAAACTCAATTCTAATCCTGCCAGGGTATTCCCAATAATCACTCCCCTATTCAAAAGCTCAGATTCGTAGGTAGTACCATAAACCTTACCACTCTTTATCACCTCTAAAGAGGAATTCCCTAATTTATCGAAGGAAACAATTTCGAAATTATATGACTGCTCTTTTAATCCGGGGATAATGGTTTTAAGAATACCCAATTCAGCTGTCGGCAATGTAATTACAGAATCAGCTCTATCGTTCCAGTAAATTACATACTTAGCAATATTTGGATCCAGGCTTTGTTGAAATTGTACTTCAATTCTGTTTCTTCCGGAATGGAGTTCTATCCCACTCGGCTTTCCGGGGTAATATTTTTCTCCCTCTGCCAGGTATGGTTTGTAGGTATTATCCATTTTGGTGCAAGAGGTAATTATCCCGATGCACACTATAAGAAAATATATTTTATTTTTCATAATCATATTTTTGTTGAAACGGTTATTTAAGATTATTGAGGATCACCCCAGAACTTTAAGCATGAAATCTCCATTCCAAGACTCTGTGAATAATTTGATACCATTACAAATCTCCAATATCTGATAGGCTGCGCTGGCAATGGCAAGGTAAATTCAAATCCCTCCTGCTTGGCAGCATCATCTTCAGCATTTCTTTTGCCATATGGTAATCCTGAGGGTTTTTTCAATTCATAAAGACCTCCCAATTGCGTCCAGGTAGCATCTAAGCTTCCATCCGGATTCGGATTGTTACTACCATATAATTTAAAGGTTTTTGGAGTACCATTTGCAAATTCTGCAATACCATTTACCCTAAACCACAACCTAAACCTGCTCATTTTAACAGTTCTACCTAAATCATATGTTATACGTGACGGGACTTTTGTATCAGGGAGGGTAATTCCATAAAGGGCCCAATCAGAAGCTCCATTATTAGATAACGGAACACTCAAAGACGAGCCGCAACATCCAGTCATATCTCCAGGTAAGTATAACCCGGATATTTTTGATCTGTCTAATTCAACTTCCCTCAAAGGAGATAATTTTGAGTATACTGTATCCGACACATTCCCCCATCTATCTCTCACATAGGCACCAAAAGTTCTCTCTTTTGTTGGAAGCCCCCTCACCGAAAAATTACCTTCAGGCTCTTTCATGTATTTTGTATCCAGATACTCAAAACCGTCAAGGGAGTCCACAATAACGACGACGCCCAACTCACTCTCACTAGGATTTAAATAGCTCACATTTACACCTCCGAAATCTGCAAATAGTTTTAATGAGGCACCTACAGTAAGGTAGTTTGGCGTAAGTGGATTAACGGTAACCTCAACAGGATCTGATTTTATTTCACTCCTGCTTATGGCATGTAATACTACCTTATAAGCACCGGCTTTAGCAAAACCACTTACCGTGATGGTATCAGAATAATACGAAGATTTTGCCTGTCTGCTAACTTTATCGTTTACCGAATAATCTGCTTGTACATACAGTATAGAGGGATCGGCATGAACATCATAAGTGATAATAGCCCCTCCTTCAACATTAGTTACTTTTATATTGGTTACAGGCGAAGGTTTTGTTTTGTCGCCAAACAAGGGAGCATGATCTAACACTTCATTCTTGCAGGAAAAAATAAATCCTGCAAGAAATAAGACCATTAAAAAAATATTAATCTTTTTCATAATCATTTGAAATTATATTTTACCATTTAGGGTTTTGAACAAGGTTAGGATTTACTGACAAGTCGTATTCCTTTATAGGAAATAGAAAGTCTCTATAGCTATAATTAGGAGTGAAAATGGTCTTAAGCCTATAAAAATTCTCTGTAGTAGTTTGAAATACGTCCCAACCTTTTATAGGTCTATTCATAATATCCAAATTTTTCCATCTTCTTACATTCCAATAGTTCTCGCCTTCAAACATCAATTCTATCATCGTTTCCTGATGAACAATTGACCTGAAGCCTTCTTTTGTACTTGGTTTTGAAGGATTTTTCGCATAAGTTGCCCAGGATTCAATGACACCTTTTAAGCCTGCTCTTAAGCGCACCAAATCTATATACTTATAAGCCTCAACTGAAGGACCTTCTGCCTCATTAAGTGCCTCTGCATATAAAAGATATAAACTAGCTAAGCGGATGGCAGGCCACACATAAGAAACAATGTTGTAATTACCACTGCTACCGCTATTCTTATAGTTAATCAATTTTTTTGGCCAATAACCCGTACAAGAAAATCGGCTATTAGTACCGGTAGAATTACTTTGTCCCCAAATGGTATTGATGTACAATAAATTGGTTTCATCTGTGCGCCCAAAACCAAATAACGAAGATCTGTCAAAAGCCAGGTCGGCATAAAAACGATATTCCCTATCCATATTAAAACTTGCAGTAATATAATTCGGATTCAGCAAACTGCTTTCAGATTGAGGAATTGTTTTCAATTTGGTAAACCTACCTGCATAATCCCAGTTCTTATCTTCATCGATAGGCACTCCATTTCGTGTATAGAACATTTCAGCTGCATTTATAGATGCTGCAAGAAGCGCACCTGAAGTCTGCTGCACATCATTTCGTGGAGTGCACATATTTTGAAGATTTCCTGTGCTCCCCTTAGAATTGGAAAACCCCCAGATTGTTTCATTGTTCCACTCTTCTGTTATTGTAGACCTTACGTTCATGCAATAGGTTGTGGCATCACTTATTGCCCCCATGTTAAAGGGCTTCTCAAAATAATGAATTGCATTCGAAGCCTCATGACAGGCATCAATTGCAGCTTTACACGCATCGGCGGCTTTTTTCCATTTTATATTGTCAACTGTAGGATTTAGCAAGGCTTGTCCATCTTTGTTTTTGAAATTTGCGTAGTCAGAATTTCCATTAAATAGTGGGCTCGCGGCCAATACCAGTGTTTGGGCTTTTATAGCTAAGGCAATAGGTTTTGTAACCCTTCCAAGCTCCTTCGCCTGATTAGAAATCTCAAGAGGCAGATCTGGAATCGCTTCATCCAAAGTTTGTACAACATAGTTCACAACAGAATCCACAGGTTCACGTTTTACCCTTACCTCTTCTACCGAGGCAGATATTGGCAGGTTTTTACGGATTACCGGAATAGGTCCGTACATCTTTAATAAACTGAAATGATAATAGGCTTTCAGAAACTTCACTTCTGCAATCCATTTGTTCCTTTCAGAAGTCTGTATATCAGGAACCTTAACAATGTTTTCCAGAAAAATATTACAATGACGTATCGCTATATAATAAGACCTGGCTCCATTTTCACCATCCCAGGTATTGCCAATTGGTAATACCCCATTCTGGCCTCCATAAGCCAGATCAATAATATTCTGATAGCCATCCATTGGCGATATTCCCGGATTAGGAGTAACCATTTCTCCGGAACCCATAAATGTTGGATTTTCGATATCACCAAGCCTTGGCAAAAATGAATAACAAGTAAATAAATACTTTTCAGCCTGATTACGCAGCGTAAAAGCATTGTCGATGGTGGCTATATTATCTGGAACGACATTCAGATATTTTTTACACGAAGAGAGCGAAATTACCATCAATCCGAGTATTATAATTTTATAAAATTTCATACAATTACAGTTTAATTTTAAGGAAAGTGGACATTGTTTTAATTAATTGAGATGAGCACGCCAAGATTCATCACTCTTTGAACAGGATAGCCTAGACCGTTGCCACCCATTTCAACATCCCATAATTTAAAATTGCTCCATAGAAAAAGGTTTGTTCCATTTAAATAGAACCTTACATTCGACATATGAGCTTTTTGGGTGATCCTATTTGGCAATGTGTAACCAAGTTCAAGCGATTTTAAACGAAGAAATGCGCCATTTTGCATTAACCAGGTGCTTGTCTGGGTGTTATTAACATTGACCGTTGTACTCAATCTTGGCCAAAGGGCATAAATATTTCTATTTTCTTCACTCCAGTGATTATCAGCATAAGCCTTTAACAATGCCCCCTGATTATTTACAAAAGGAGAAGTTTTTATGCCATCGATCCAAAAAGACTCACGTCCCAACCCCTGGAAGAAACAAGATAGGTCAAATCGTTTGTAACCTGCAGAAAGACCAAAGCCATACACAATCTCGGGAGATGTCGGGAACCCTATTGGCACCTGATCTAACGAGGTAATTTGTCCATCATGATTTACATCTCTATATTTAATATCACCTGCACCATAAATTCCGAAGTTTTGTTTTGGGGAATACGCAACGTCATTATCATCAACAAACAGGCGCTCAGCAATGTATCCCCAGTTTTGTGATAAAGAATAACCAACATGCGATTTGTTTTTCTCGGCATATTCAGGTTCTTCATATACCTCAAATTTGCTTGTCGCATAAGTAAAATTGGCCATTCCTTTGATCCATATATCTGAACCAATATTTTGGGAATAATCCATAGAAACATCTACACCATGCGATGACGCTTCGCCAACATTAGCCCTTACATTTGCAGACAATCCCATTGTGCTAGGAATAGAAGTCCTATCCATTAAGATGTTTGTTCTTCTTTCTTTATAGATATCTACCTGAATGCCTAATTTATTGAAAAGGTTGGATTCAATTCCGAAATTGAATTTTTTAGCGGTCTCCCAGGTAATGTCATTATTTGCATATCTGGTAATATCAACTCCACTAAGAAAATTATCAGTTAATGTTCCAAAAACAGCGCCATTTGAAGTACTGTTCATATTGACATTTGACAAATAAAAGAACCTGTCCTCCGGACTTCCTATCTGGTCATTCCCAACTAAACCATAGGTTGCCCTTAATTTCAATGTCGGCATAACCTCTTTGAGTGGCTTCCAGAAATCCTCATTTGACACGGTATAGGCTACACCTGCTGAAGGGAAAAATCCAAAACGATGAGAGCTATGAAAACGTTCAGAACCATTGTAGCCAAAATTAAATTCAGTAGCATAGCGATCATTATAGACATAAGTAAATCTACCCGACAAACCCATATTCCTGAAAGGAAGAGAGCTTTGTAAATCTCCGGCACCTCCTGTTAAGCTACTTTTGGCAATACCTATTAACATACCACTGAGGCTATGTACCTGATTGAAAGTACGTTTATAGTTTAGCGCTGCTTCACTATAAAAACTGGTAGAAACTTTTTTCTCTCCTTCATCATATCCCAAATATTCGGTACCTGCAGGAACTCCGGAAATTGTTGATTGAAGTTCATTAAGCCCTCTAAGTGAATAAGTTTTGTTTACCCTGTCATAGTTACTAAGTGAGTAATAGTATGGATTATAAAATCTGCTAACATCAAAGAAAGCATAACGCTGAGTATTAACCATAGCTCTGGCACTTAGTCCTTCTGTTATAAAAGAGAAATCCTGCGACAATTGAAGCTGAGCCGACATTGTTGACTGAGAGTAGTCTTTATAACCTTTTTGCAAACTTGCATAAGGGTTATTAAACTGTCCATCTCCATAGTTACCAAACATAATGTGTCTCACAAATCTGGTATCTTCTGTAGGAGCATATCGGGCTGGAAATAGAACTGGGTTAGCATTAACGATTTCGTTATATATTGCTGTCCCACTATTTATAGGCCCTCTGTAATCATCAAAAACACCTGATATACGTGTAATTAACTCTGTAGTTTTGGTTAGATTAATATTTACGTTACTTCTTAATGAATATGTTTTTAAATTGGCATTGCTATTAAAGTTATTCATAGGATCAACTTTCATGATACCATGATCCTGCGACAATGCCCCTGCAACAAAATATCTTGCTACTTTTCCGCCACCATTAACATTCAGATTATACCTTTGGTTCATGGTGTAATCTTTCAGTAACATCTTTTGCCAGTCAGTAGTTGGGTAAGCAACCGGATCTGTTCCTCTTATGGTATTGTCTATTTTGCTCTGCTGATAAAGATATCCTCCCAAGGGATTTCTGGTTAAATTGGCTTCATTAGCTAAAGTCATATAGGTCACAGGGTCTGCAAACTCTACGTCCCTGGTTGATTGTGATAAAGAATTCTCCGCTCTGAAAGATAAATTCACTTTACCCTCCTTACCTTCTTTAGTTGTAATCAAAATCACTCCGTTTGCACCTCTAGCGCCATATAACGCAGTTGATGTAGCATCTTTCATGATGGAAAAACTAGCAATATCGTCTACCTGAAGTCGCGCTAAATCAGTGGACGTTGACTCAATACCGTCAACTAAAATCAAAGGAGACACTTTATAACCAAAAGTGGTAACTCCCCTAACAAAAAAGTCTGCATTATCAGCGCCCGGCTCACCGCTTCTTTGATAGGCAATTACACCTGCCAGTTTTCCTGCAAGAGCAGCAGTTAAATTACTTGAGGGTATTTTTAAATCCGCAGGCTTTATTGTAGTCATTGATCCTACTACTTCAGTTTTCTTTTGCTTTCCAAAGGCCACAACAACTACATCATCAAGCTGAGCATCAGCCGATTTCAAGGTTACATTAATAATTGTACGGCCGTTAATCTCCACTTCTTGAGATTTCATCCCCACAGACGAGAAAATAAGCACTTTAGCTCCATCAGGAACATTAAGCACATATTTCCCATCAGTATTGGTAACCGCTCCGATACCAGCCCCTTTAGCGGTTCCTTTAACAACCACACTAACACCAGGCAATGTGGTTCCGGTTGAGTCTGTGACTACACCGGTTATTTTAATATCCACTATAGATTGTTTCTCCTTTTTTCTAATCACTACTGTCTTATCTGTGATAGAATAATCCATAGGCTGATTAGTAAAGCAAAGACTGAGTACTTTTTCTATGGAAACATTCTGAACATTAATATCAATAGGCTTTGCCAGCCTGATTAACTTAGTGTCTCCTATAAAAGAATAATTTGTTTGGTCTATTATCTTATTGATAATGGTCTCCAAAGAAGCATTTTTTTCATTTAATGATATCTCCTGCGCTTTTGACGCAGCGCTTATTTGCAAAAAACAAGCAGTAATTATGATGACTGTTAATCTCATTATGCGGAATAATTGCATAGTACTGAAAGCCCAAAGCTTAGCTCTGAACAGATCGTAAATTTTCATACATTTGTTTGTTTGGGTTTAAACTGGTTTGGTTGTGTAGTAACAATTTTAAATGGGTAGATCTAAACATATGGTCAGGGATGGTTCGAAGCATCTCTGACTTTTTTTGATCACCGTATTCCTGAGTACTATTATGGCATAACGACGACCCTCCTTCCTGAAATTTTAAAGTGAACATTCCCACTTAATTCTAAGACATTTAATATGGATGATATTTTTTTTGATCTTTCTATCTGTCCCAAAAATGATTGCTCCTCCAGTTGACCTTTATAAACTACCTCGATATCATACCATCTTGCGATTTTGGCCATAATACTTTCCAACTTCTCATCATTAAAAAAGAAATAGCCATTTTTCCAAGCAAAGACTTCTTTCATATTTACCTTTTCTAGAGCAGTCTTTCCAGTTTTCTTGTTGGTTTGGGCCTGCTCTCCGGGACTTAACAACCAGGACCTGGCAGGAGCTGCCGGATCTGATATTTTAACTGAGCCTTCCAATAAAGTTGTACGGACAAAGTTTTCATCAGCATAGCAATTCACATTAAAATGAGTACCTTTTACTTCAATCTCTTGATGAGCTGTAATTACCTTAAAAGGGACATCCTTATTTTTTGCAACCTCGAAGTAGGCCTCTCCAATAAGTTCAACCTTTCTTTCCTTTGTGCCGAATTTTACTGGAAAACGCAATTCTGACATCGCATTAAGCCAAACATTAGTACCATCGGGCAATTGTATGTTGTATGTACCACCGCGAGGAACAATTAGTGTATTGTACAATACTTCCTCTTGTTCAGATGCAATATCATTCGAATAAGCCAAGCCTCCCTGATTACCTGATACCTGGGTACCATCCTTTTCCCGCAGTGCTACCGCTCCACTATCCAGGCTTACTCTTTTTCCATCAGATAAAACCAACACTGCAACATTGCCACCTGGTAACACATCCAGTATCTGTTTATCGGCAGCAAGTGATGTGACCAACTTATTGTCCTTTGTACCATAAGCCAACCACAATGCCACAGCACTTACCGTTATAGCAAGTATGGCCACATATTTTAGAAAACTGTAATTGCTGCTTTTACCTAAATTACCATCATGGCGCTGACGAACCTTATTCCATGCTGCATCAACATCCAGACTATTCATATAATCAAGTCTTTCCTGAGCAGGAGCCGTTTGCTTATAGTATTCCAGAATTTTACGTTTATGCTCATCTTTTTCAAGTATCTGCATAAGATGAGCTTCTTCTTCTTTTGAAAGCTCATTACATAAATATCGTGAAATTAGCAGGGCAAATTCGTAAGGCTCGTTTTTCATAACTGGTTTCATCTCTATATCTATAAAGAAACCTGAAATTGAAAAATGGGTGATTTTTTTTAGAAAAATTATTTATGCAATAAAAGACTGACAAACAGCAAGTAAACAGCATCACCGAGCAGTACTCTCATTAAGCTAAGCGCTTTCTGCTTCTGATATTTAACGGAATCTATACTTATATTCAACTGTTCTGCAATTTTACGGTTTTGCAATCCCTCCAGATATCCATATCTAAGTACCATAGCACAATCTGCGGGCAACATATTAATTGCCTGATGTATTTCGGCCATGATCTCGGCATGAACAATCCCGTCTAATATTTTAGGATCGTCAAACACCTCAAATGGGAATTTTTTATTGTAGGTATCTACAACTTTGTGATGACGGAGCTTATTTAAGCATGCATTCCTGACTGATGAATATAAAAATGATTTTACGGCATTAGAATTCGATGAAATATGCTCCTTTTGCTCTAAAAACACAATAAATGCATCCTGAACAATATCTTCAGCTGCGTCCTGATCCTTTACTAAATAACAAGCAAAATCACAAAGCCTGGGATAAAATTTCTTAAAAAGCACCTCCGGAAATATTTCAGTATCCTCTTCCTTATGTCTTGTAAACATTATTGCATAGTATTAAGTTCATCAAATAACATTTTTTTATTGTATGAATATTCAATCATTTAATCAAAATATTAAGTGGTATTGGCATGACATATGACGTGAATCTTTTCCTGATTCTATTTGGTTGTACTTGTACCACCAATCATATGGCTACCCTAAAAAACACTCAAAATAATTCTGTAGATCAACAAGTTAGTTTCTAAAATTAAACATTTTAGAAACTACAAAAATTGTATTATATTGATCAATATTGATGCTTTTTTTGCTTAGTGATTTGACTTATACGTCTTTTCAAGAGAACAATATTTATAGAGCCTGCAATTTAACAATCTCATTTGGAACTGTTTTAAAGGAAATCCGAGTCCCATTAAGGATATCTGACTTTTTCCCGTTTCTGATCAAAAGTACCTTCTTATCAGGCCATGGATTTACCATCGTACAAAGCCTTCCTTTCTCACTTACTATTTGAACATCAGTAACTACCTCATTTTTCAATCTGGCGGAAACCAGAAATGCACCCCATGCTCTGATATTTTCAAAGCTCGCATTCTGTTTTTTTGATAAGCCATTGAATAAGCGGATTACATTCCCTGCGCTCATGCAGAGCATTTCATTAAGGGCATTAGCTACTGTACAACTATTTTCTATCCCATGAGGATTATTTAGCTGGAAACCGTTGGGATAAGTGCGCAAAGCATATTCATGTAATTCATTTAAGACAATAGATGGATCATACCCCACCCTGATTGCCGCCATAAAAAAACTACTACTGGTATTATTATCCTTCCAGCGTTTCATTTCGTCAATAGTATTGCGAGAACGGGTCAATAATTCAGGCCTACTGTCCAAATTAATCGCATTAGAAGGATAAATATGTTGTATTCCCAATCCATTATCCGGCCACCAATCAACACCCTTTTCCGTGTACCGAAATACATCCTTGTTATTTCGCGTTTGAATCGGAAAATCACTAAGCTTATCGAGAATATCTTTCCATTTTTCCTGTCTGTTCTCATCCATTTTCAAGGTAGAACTCAAATCAAGGATGAGATCAAAAGCATTTCGAATCAATCCAAGTGATAAAATTGGGTTTTTATCATTCCCAGAACCTTCATGAATTGCATCACCATAAATAACAAATCTGCCATTCTCAAATTTTAGGTAATCTTCCCAGAAATTAACCACAGCCAGCGCATAAGGATATATCTTTTTACCATACTTTTCATTGTAAGTGCAGCGCCACTGTTGTGCCATATTGAGCAATCCGTATGCAGCATTAGAACGTTGTCCAAAAAATAGTCCCCCCGCTTCTTTTTCATAGGTTGGAAAGTTACGGGTAACCTCAATTCCTAAAGGGCCAATTCCTACAGGATAAAGAATACCTCTTGTGTGTGTTATCTGATGTGCATACCATTCGCCTCTTGGTATAAAATCAAGAAGCGGAGCATCGTGGGGTTCTCCCTGTTCCAAGCGATTAGCTGCATATAAAGCATAAAAAGGAGCCTGGAAATTATAATTCAAATGATAATCACCATTCCAAGCCGGGTTATCTGTAGTAGTCCAACCAAATATTYMMGSWKGNNGARMKKTSGATYRCRACWGYAAKSARYMAWCRTATATAATCCCTGATAGTAGGCTTTCATTAATACCGGATCTTCAACAGCTATATTTGATTTGCTCCAATAGCGTTTCCACCAATTATTATGTTTATTCATTACTGTTGCAATCGACCTCTCATCAAGCTTACTTATTTGGTTAAATGCATCATCCAAGGGTTTCGTGTTTTTAAACTTACTTTCAATAGAAAGTCCAATAACTATTTTCTTCCCCGGCTGTAATAAAACGGTACTGTCTTTATGATTAAAGGTTTTTAAAGCAACTGCTACTTCTGTTGAAATATCTACACTATCCACGAAAGAACGTGTAAGCCAATAAACATTATTTGCTTTACCGCTTTTTAACCTGGCATGTTGATGTTCAGGAGCGGTTAAACGAATAGAAACTTTTGTTGCTTTTCCTACCGCAGTCAGTTCAATAAAAATCAGGTTTTCTGTCGCCGACACCCATGATCTTGCAGTTACGTTTTGCCTGTCCTTGTGCAGCACACAAGAAGTGACACCATTCTCAAGTGACTGTTCCGCAGAAAACTCGCCACCATTAAAACCATTAACGCTCACATCTACAAAACCAATCACTCTTGGACCCGATAAACCATCGGCTTTTGAACGCAACCGCCAAAAGTCATTCTTTGAAAGATAATACCKYARCNCGGTCTTCTTTAAACCCTACACTCATGGTCACATCACCATTCCCCATTAATGGAGCATCAACTGAAACATCATTTGGAATATGCGTTGGGGGTTTTGTCCAGATATTTTTTAAAAACCTTTTTTCCTCATTTAAAGGCGATCTACTTTGTGCCCACCCATTTAAGGAACATACGATTAAGAAAAAACTAAGCTTTACGACTTTCATTATTTTTATTTCTGATATTAACTGCTTGTTTACTAAACCTAATTCTCCATTTCACCAAGCCACTCTTATTTGATTTAATAAGTACCCTTAACCATCCATTTTCTTGCTTTGGCAACACATGAATGGTAGTTTCATCTTTATTTGCAATTAGGGAGGCGCGATCTGTCTTCCATTTTCCGCCATCATTTAGTCCTGCAATTCTAAGTTCATAATCATCACCTGCAATCAATTTACTCGTGCCTGAGAGCGTTCCGCTTTTCCATTCTTCTTCCATCAAATCAATGATGCCTTGTGTTACATGCTGAGAGGTTGAAACCACTACCGGATGATTTGATTTTGCACGTACCGCTATTATCCTGCACGATTCAGCGGGAAGGCTCATTGCAAATGAACCTGAAATATCAGGTAATGGTTTATTCTCCCAAAAATCAAACGCATGATAAGCAGTCTTTTCGGCCAGGCCGGCCCATTTTATTGAACTGCTTATAGTTTGAGTAGAAGTAGCCCAATTGAATAAACCAATTACATTTCGCTTAACACCGGCTTTCTGATCAGTGGCAATCCAAATTGAAGGAAGAGATTTATCAAAAGCATCAACGGGTCTGGCAACCCCGTTATGTGAGGCCATGCAGCGTTTCATGATTTCAATTCTGTCATTTGGCAAATCCGGAAGCCAGTCGCTACTTAAGAAAAATTGCTTTGAGACAGCAACATAGGATGGCAATAACCGTGCTCTGGTTAAACTTCCTATACCATCAGCTGCAGGATCTGCTGTTGATTTACCTTTTTCTCTTAGCATAGACGGATCCGGGTCATTCCACCAAACTCTTCCGTTTAAAAAATATAATCTGGATGCACGTATTACCCCAGTACGAATGCTCTCTCCATCATGATTAAAATCCGGGCCAATGCGCATTGAATTTACCAATCCCATTGAAGCGCCAAACGATCTCATATTCTGACTAGCACAACATCCGGAAAGAAACACTTCATTTCCAACTGCGTGCCGCAATAACCTTAAGCCATCACGGTATGCTTCGATCTGTGTTTTCATTGGATTAAATAGCGGTTTATTATTTCCTATACTGTCATTTTTATAACCATCATTGATGTAAACCTGCTCAGTAACTGTGCCCGTCCAAAGTCCATCCATTTTGAAATAATTATATCCCCATCCCTGCATTTTTTTTGCAACGTAAGAAATATGATCCTGGACTTCTGGATTAGTAAGATCAAGAGAAGTCCCACCCCATGTTGTTTCGTAAGGCTTCCCATTTTTCCTGTGTGCAAACCAATGTTGTTTGTCCCGATACTCAATATCCTGATGATTTCGTGCAAAAGGCATCCACCAAATTCCTGCCATCAGACCCTCTTTTTTTACAGTTGCAGCAACTGTCGACATTCCGTTTGGATAACCACCTTTTGGATCAACACGATCAAAGCCGCGATGAGGTCCATTATATTGTCCGCCTGGCTGCCACTGATCATCAATTTGAATCGCTCCAAGTCCAAAAGGCCTTAACTTTTCTTTAACAAACTTTGCAAGTTCAATAGTTGATTGTTCGGTGCCCGCTCCTCCGTTTTTTTCTGAATACCAGGTGCAATAAACGGCAGTTCTGGGTTTCAATTTAATATTTTTTTGCTTTGCAATTGCATCAGCAAAACGTTCTTCACCTAAACGCGCATCATCAAAATAACCAATAAGCAAAGTTTCCGTAGCTTCAGTTGTTCCAACAGGTAAAAGAAAACGCCCGTAATCAATTTGTGATTTTATTTCTACCAAACCATTATTAATTCCAGAAAACAAAACACCACTCCCCTTTTCATTTGTAAGCCAACCTGCCACCACTCCATTACGCGTAACGGGATCAACAGTGGTAAGAAACACATAGCTACCCGGGTTCTGATCTGGAGCAAGCAGTCCTCCGGTTCCTAAGGTTTTTAACCGTGACGCCGGCTTATTAAGATCAACTGAAAAAGAAACCGGATTGAGCTTCTGAATATCAACAACATCCTTTCCAGAATTTTTAACAGTTTGCTCTACAAATAAAAATGGTTGTAAAGGGTAAAGCGTAAACGATATAGTACCTCCATCGGTAGTCGAAAAAATCAATGCACTACCCTTACCAAAAACGGGGCTAAGAAGCTCCTTCTTTTTAATGATACCATTGGCATTCTTTGGAATAATATTTTTCAAAAAAGTTTTATTACCTGCCTTAAATACAACCGCCAGATTCTTTTCCACAGCATTATAATTTACTGTTAGAAACTGGTTAGTGATTACCGGGCTTTCTTTAAACCTTTGAACAGCAATACTATTTATTCTTTCCTCCGCAGCAAACACCCGTGTTGAGCATATTAGTGCAATAAAAAACAAGAGTTGAATTTTTCTTATCATAAAAACGATTAAAACAATCAACTAAACTATTAATTAATAGCACGAAACACAATAGAGTATTTTGCAAATACGATGGACTATTTTAGACAGCCAAAAGCGATCTTACTTACTTTCCAGACTCCCCATAAAGGCAATGATATCCTCTTTTTCTTTTTCAGTGAGATGAAGATTTTCTTCGGAAAGCGTTTGATTAGAAAGATTTATTCCTAAGCCTGCGCCTCCCCCATTATTATAAAATTCCATTACCTGATCTAAAGTCTTATATACTCCATTATGCATATAAGGCGCAGTTTTATTGATATTCCGAATAGTAGGAACCTTAAAAGCATTTTTATAGGAATCAACACCGATCACGTTATAATAACCCAAATCCGAGTCGAGCGTAGAATCCGCAAGGGATACGGGAACGCCCAGCACTTCCGTTTCGCTTTCTACATACTTTGGAGGAGTAACTCCATTAAATAAAGGAACGAAATGACAGGTGGCACATTTCGCTTTTCCCATAAATAAATTAAAACCTTTCAATTCCGGCTTTGACAGAGCATCTCTATTACCAAGCATATATTTATCAAACCGGCTATTTAGTTTTGTTAAGCTGCGAATATAGCAGGCAAGGGCATTTGTCACTTGGTCTGAACTGATTCCTTTTCCGGTCTTTTCAGAAAAAGCCGTTACGAATAACGAATGATATGATTTATCTGCAGAAACATATTTTAAGATCGCATCCATTGAGCCATCCATCTCCTGTTTACTACTGATTACATCATGCACCTGATCCTCCAACGTTAGCGCCCTCATATCATAGAAATAATTTGATTGTAAAGCCGCGTTGAATAACGTGGGTACATTCCTTGTCAGCAGTTTTGAAGGAACATGAACATCTGTATGCTTAGCCATTCCGTCTGTAAATGCTAAATCAGGGTTGTGACATGAGGCACAGCTTCTTGTGCCGGTGCCGGATAACAACGGATCATAAAAAAGTCTTTTCCCTAACCCCACTTTAGCACCTGTTATGCGATATTCAGGGCCTGGTGAAAATGCATCTACATTAAACGCATCCGAATCAAATAATGTCCTTACCTGCTGCCTAAGCATCCGGTTATATTTAATTTTATCGCCCGGTAAATTCTGCTCCAACTGTGCTATCCCGGCGCTGATCTCGTTCCCAAAGCTTGTAATAAATGTAGCTCTGTCGAACGAATCAAAATCAGGGTTATGATTAAGATATGCTATTGAGCCATTCAGATCCTGCAATAAAGTCGTTTTTTCCTTTTTGCTGATATATAAATAAAGGATATCCCGCAGACTTTTTAGGGATTCGGACGATTCTTTCATACTGTTCAAAGAAAGAGAATTGTCAAATCCGGTAATTCCCAAAACGATTATCCTGAATACCTCTAACTTGGCTGCATCCAATATTCGCCAATCCGCAAACTGATGATCAGTAAAATAAGAAATCAGATAGTCCGTATTTGTTATTAAATGTCTGACTTCGCTAATCAGCACTTTTTTGCCGGCTGAATCGTACTTCGGATAGATAAACTGTTCTATCACCTGGAGTCCCATTGGATCAACAGCACGGGCTAAAGAAGGATCTAGTAAATCTGCATTTTCGATCTCTTGTACAGGAGGACCATTTAACCTCTTAGTTAGGTCGGCAGTAAAATACTCTGCCGCCCATTCAAACTTTTTGAACAGTAATCTTGATTTTAAAAAGGCTTGCTGAACACGGTGTGCGTCAACCTTTTCTTTACTGACCTCAATAAATAAGGTATCTTTTACATACTCCTGGAAGGATACGATCTGACTTAAAACTTCTTTTTGAATTTTTCGTTCACGCGCGCTGGCTGGTATTTGTTCTGTTTTATTCGAATTAACGGAGGTAAAGCTTACAATAAGTAGCACTGTAAACAGAATTGCTACTATTCCAATCTTCTTATACATAACATATCCCTCCTCCTCCTGATTAACAGTAACTTATTTAAATACCAACGCATTCCGGAACGGGTTCGCATTTTTATCTCTTTCAGCCAATGGTTCTATTCCCCATCTATGCTCTATAAAAGAAAGAATGCTTACGGTTTCATATTGTGTGTGATCTACAATACCCTTTTTGGCAAATGGCCCTATAATAATTGCGGGGATACGACTACCAGGGCCCCATCTGTCTATAATTGGTGGGGTTACATGATCAAAAAAGCCACCAAACTCGTCATAGGTCAGAATAACCAATGCATCTTTTGCATTAGGCCCCTCCAATACTGCATTGATCAGGTTTACTGCCAGTTGTTCTGAAGAATATACAGCAGAACCACCCGGGTGTTCGTCATTTCCTCCGCCTGGTTTCACAAAGGAGACGCTGGGAAGGGCACCTTCTTTCGCTGCTTTAATGAAATCATTTTGGTCCTTCATGTGTTTTCGGCCTTCTGTCCCCTCTTCATATTGGGCAAAATATAGGAACGGTTCATGATTATAGGCAAAATTATTCTTCTTTCCTGCCACTGCATCGTCCCAGCCCTCAGAATACCATGCCCATGATATATTTTTTTCGCTCAGTTTGTCGCCAATAGTCGGCATCGTCTGAGATGGCAATAATTTGGAAGTATCCGATTTAGGAGGGTAAGGCTTGTTTCGTGAAAGAACATGATTTACAACATACCCATCGGGAGTAACTATGCCATCGTCTATCATTTTACCATCAGCATCAACTTTTGCGATCATTGATTTAGGGGCATCCGGCCAAACCGGCACAGCCGCAGAAATCATATAAACGTGGTTAAAATAAGAGCCGCCATAAACACTCTGAAAAAAATTATCACACAGTGTGTATTTTTGAGCCATCGGATAAAGAGGTAATTTTTCCGTGTTATAATAACCCATCGCTAGTCCTTTGGAGTCATTATATACCGCAAACTTATCCATCTTTCCTCCGTTAATTTGCAACTGATTGTGAAAAAAACGGTGAGTAACATCAGGCGTTGTCTTGTCAGACGGAACGTATTGGTCTATATTAAAAAGCTCATTTGGCAGGTTGGTCGGGAAAGAGTTGTTTCTCGGAATCTCAGGAAGGTACTTATAAGGTTTTCCATCTTTGTCTACCTGTACAAAATTTCCTCTTTTGGCATTTTCAATACCATTTGCTCCTTTGAATTCCCCGTAAAGATTATCGAAACTATGGTTTTCCATATAGATAACCACCACGTGCTTAATCTGCTTGATGTCATTATCAAATGAGGTTTCCTGATGTTTCGCTTTTTTGCTGATCCCACAACTACTGATCATCAAAATGATAAGAAACAGATAAAAAAATCGCTGTAAATACATTCCGTTTTCTTTTTTAGATTCGATTAAAAGTTATGTTACAAACATATGATATTATATTTTGTTGAAAAATCATCAGACTAAAACAGGATAGGATTGTTTGTAATTTATTGCTTACAATAGCTTAGGTTATTTTGGAAGTTTGACCCGATAAATGCGATAAGGATAGCTTGTCTTATTCATACCATCATTCCATTGGGGCAAACGGTTCATCTGAGCACAAGAGAAATATAAATACCCGTCGCTGCCAATTCCTAAAGAATCTGGCCATATTAACCTGCTATCCTGTACCAGTGTGATAAGTTCACCATTTGTGGTAAAATATTTTATGCTATAATCTGTAGAAGACGTGAGATATATGTTGCCAGCTATATCGGCTTCCATACCATGGCAAACTCCTGTTTCGCCTAAATCCTGAACATATTTAGCCAATTCATCAGCTGTTAATTTTGCATCTGCAAGATGTTTTGTTTCTACACGATAAAGATGCATGCTGTTGATTGGTCTGAAATAAAAGAACTTATTGTCCTTGGTTATTGCAATCCCATTTACATTAGATTTAAAGATATTGCCATTTTTGTCTGCCATTATCTTCCCCCCGTAAGATAAACTAAATCCAGGAACGGCTAATGTTTGAGGCTTATTTTGAAGTGCCAGCCTTGTTTTACCGCTTTTAAGATCTAATATCACAATTGCAGCCTGGCCGGGATCTGAAAGATAAGCCAGTTGTTTATCTGTATCGACTCTAACATCATTTAATGCTGATTTATCTTTTGCGAGGTCGTCAAACTGATAGACTCTTTTCACCTGATTACTTTTAAGGTCTATCTGTACCAATTTAAATTTATGCTCATCAGGTTTAGGGTCCAATACCCACAGTTGGTCTTTCGTATCTATGTAAATGTCCTGAACATTTAAAAAGGTTTCTGTTTCCTTTCCCTCTTTCCGATTCCAGCGCTCATCGGGATAGGCAACATACTTTCCATTTACAATCTCAATTAATCCATACTGGTAGGGTTCCCTTTTGGGAAATGAAACGAAGACTCTGTTGGTGGAGGAAACGCTAACACCGATAGGCTGTGACTGACCAAACTCAGCTGCTACTTCCAATTTATCTGAATGATAAGATTGAGCTTGCACGTTTAAAGCCATGCTAATTACAATTAAGCATAAAATTACTTTCATCTTGAAGGGATTATTCAATATCTTCTAAATTACGTAATTCTTAACATATTGAAATAGGACCTCATCAAAGCGCTATTACATATAAGTATACCCTTGTTCGGCAGTATACTGATCTATGTAACGAAACTCAGTATCAATTAAATTTGCGGTAACGTCCAAACTTACAAACTGCAAATTCCCGAATATACTGGCAAATGCGGTATCGGTAGCATCAACTCCGGTAGCAATCTTAACTAATCCATTTAACGGAACAAGTTTGGTTGCATCTACGATAATCCAATAACCACCAATATAAGCCTCAAAACAGGCATGGAAATCTGCAGGCTGCAATTGATATGCATAACCGGTGTAATATCTTGCCGGGATGGTTAACGCCCTGCACAAAGCAATACCTAAATGTGCAAAATCACGACACACCCCTATTTGCTCTGTAATTGTATCATATGAAGATGTTTGGGCATTTGTATAGCCTCCGCTGTATTCTACGTTAGTATAAATCCAATCACGGATAGCCATAACCTTATAAAAAGCATGATCGATATGCCCAAATTTGTGAAATGCGAACTTATATAACTTGTCGGATTGACAGTACCTGCTGGGATTTAAATACGACAAAGCGCTAACCGGCATGTTGCCAATGGGTATATCATCCAAATGTTCTGCATCAACCGCACGGACCTCTGTTTCTACTAATGCCCGATAATGAATCATTAAGTTCCCTGCATCAGGAATTTCTATGATTTTGAATCTCTTTTCACCGGAAATAGAAAACAGCTCTCTCATTTTCAGTTGCTGATTCAGTTCCATATGTTCTTCTACAAGAAACTGGCCTGCAGATTTAACGGGCTGTACATTCAAAATCAATGTTGAAGACGAAATTACCTCGTAAACTACCCTAACAGAAACCTCTAACTTCATAAATATTTAAAATACAAAATAAAAAATAGACTCAAATCAATTTTAAATCAAAAAGAAACATAAAAAGATAAAAAAAATCAATTTCAACACACAAAAAATTTAATAAATAAAGTAAAATAACATTTTATTTGATTTAAAAATCAATTTAAATAAAGATATAACTATATTTCAGAAGATTTTAACATAAAATGATCGAATATGGAAACAAAAAGCTACACAAAATCATACGATCTACCCAAAAACACCTGGGATGAAATGTTTAATGACTCAGAAACGGTAAGAGAAGAGTACAAAACTGTTATGAACTACCTCGATCTTGAGTCGACCGAAGAGCTCAACAAAAAAGAAGAACTATCTAAAGCACTTTTCATGAGCCAGGGCATCACCTTTACCGTATACAATAGCGGCGAAGGCGTAGAAAAGATCTTCCCTTTCGATATCATCCCCAGAATTATTACTGCTGAGGAATGGGCTTTTATAGAAAAAGGAATTAAGCAGCGAGTTACCGCGCTGAACCTCTTTCTGAAAGATGTTTACAGCGACCAGTTTATCATCAAAGACGGAATTGTTCCGATCGATGTAATTTACTCTTGTCCACATTTTTTACGAGAGATGGTCAACGTGAAAGTCCCTCACGACATCTACATACACATTGCGGGGATTGACCTAATCAGGGACAACGACGGCACTTATTATATCCTTGAAGATAATGTCCGCACTCCTTCGGGAGTTAGCTACATGCTGGAAAACAGGGAAATTACCAAACGTCTATTCCCCGATCTTTTACCTCAATGCAAAGTAAGAAGTGTGATTGAATACCCTACTGTCCTCTACAACAACCTGCTTTCACTTGCACCACATGACGTTGCCGATCCTACAATAGTTTTGTTAAGTCCGGGTAGTTTCAACTCAGCGTATTTCGAACATACCACACTGGCCCGTTTAATGGGAATTGAGCTGGTGGAGGGACCTGATTTAATTGTCGAAGACCATAAGGTGTATATGAAAACTACCGCAGGACTGCAGCAAGTGAATGTGATTTACCGGAGAGTAGATGATGACTACCTTGATCCGCTAGCCTTTAATCCAACCAGCCTACTTGGTGTTGCCGGGTTAATGAATGCTTACAGAAAAGGAAATGTAACCATTGTAAATGCGGTAGGAAATGGTGTAGCCGACGACAAAGCTGTATACGTCTATGTGCCAGACATGATAAAATACTACTTGAATGAAGAACCCTTACTTAAAAATGTACCAACTTACCAATTAGGAAACGCAAGTGAGCGGGCCTACGTATTCGAAAATATTTCCCGGATGGTAGTTAAGCAAACCAATGGCAGCGGGGGTTATGGCATGTTAATGGGACACGCTTCAACGGAAGAAGAAATTGAAGCATACAAGTTGGAAATACTGAAAGATCCACGACAATTTATTGCACAGCCTACCATCAGCTTATCATCCTCACCATGTTACATGCAAGGTAAATTACAACCCAGAAGGGTCGATTTTCGTCCGTTTGCACTTTGCGGCCCTAATGGGATAGACATTATTCCCGGAGGATTAACAAGAGTAGCACTTAAAGAAGGCTCACTGGTTGTAAACAGCTCTCAGGGAGGCGGCAGTAAAGACACCTGGGTACTTTCTAAATAAACAACAATAAGATTAAACACAGAATCACTATGTTAAGCAGGGTTGCTGAAAGCCTATACTGGCTGAGCCGTTATATCGAAAGAACAGATGGCATGCTACGCATGCTTAAAATAAATTACGCTTCCTCGCAAGATGCGATCTCAGAGTTTTCATGGAGTCCGGTTATGCACTTATTTTGCGACCGGAATGACGAAAGACTGGAGGCCATGGAATTTAACAGTCGTACTGTACTACAATACATGGTGATTGACAAGGAGAACCCCAACTCTATCCTCAACATCATCACACAAGTACGGGAAAATGCAAGAAGCGTGCAAGACCACATTACCAAAGACGTATGGCAGTGTCTAAATGAATATTACCATACAGTAAAGGACCCTAAACTAAACGCCATGTTGAAAAAAGACGACCCGATATCCGTATTAGACATTCTGATTAAACAAGGAATGCTGTTTTATGGCATTACAGAAATCACCATGGCAAGGAACGAAGGAAGTAGCTTTATGCGCATCGGGAAATACCTGGAGCGCAGTATTCAATCGGTAAATATATTGGACATTAAATTTGGATCGGTAGACCACAACCCGGACTTACTGACAAACACCAACTACTGGAAACACCTTTTGTTTTCTATAGGCGGATACGAACTGTACCTAAAAACCTATAGACAGGGTTTTGAAGCCGAAAACGTACTTGACCAGGTTGTACTGAACAATGAATTTCCGAGGTCTGTTATCTATTGTATCAATCAACTGTTCAAATATTTTGAAAGATTAAAAGGCGACGGGCACATTACCGCAGGAAATCTTGCTTTCCTTATTGGCAGGCTCCAAAGCAAAGTAAAATACAGTTCTATAAAGGGTTTAAAAAAAGGAGACCTTCACCTATACCTCGCGGAAATAAAATCCGAACTCTATGGCATAGGAAATGCCTTTAATCAAACTTGTTTCAACATATACTAAGCACCATGCCGGAATTTAAAATCAAACACATCACCAAATACACTTACGAATCTCCGGTAAGAGAAAGCGTAAACCACATTATCCTCTACCCTATTGAAGATCAATTCCAGAGCGTAATTAAGCACACCCTTAAAATTTCGGGCAATCCGAAAGTAGATGTATTTACTGACTATTATGGCAATAAAATTGGCTTCTTTGCTTATAGCGAGCGACACAGAGAGCTAGAAATCTATTCAGAACTTACTGTGGCCACCATAGCTAAAGAACTCCCATCAGAAACCATGTTCAGTGAGATGCAGTGGATGGAACTTGAAAAACTACGGTATCAGGTTCCCTATATTGATTACCTGAAATGGGAAGCTTTTAATGAACTTGATGAACTCAAAAAGATCACAGAACAATTCCTGCAGTCGGATTTAACGCCCTATCGGGTAGCCATGGACTATTGTCAATATGTATATGGACATTTCAAATACATACAGGGTGTAACAACAGTACAAACTCAGATAGATGAAATCTGGCAAATCAAATCAGGTGTCTGTCAGGACTTCGCACATATTCTCTGCCAGATGTTGCGTATGGCTAAAATCCCGGCAAAATATGTAAGTGGCTACATTTGTCCCAATAAAAACGGCATTCGCGGAGAAGGTGCCACCCATGCCTGGGTAGAAGCTTACATACCCGACTATGGCTGGCTGGGTTTAGACCCGACAAATAACTGCATTGCTAACGAAACATATGTAAGATTGGCGCTAGGCAGAAGTTTTACGGACTGTTCTCCGGTAAAAGGTGTTTACAAAGGTCCATCCAATCATAAGCTTACCGTTCAGGTAATTATTGGTTACGACAACGGGACATCAGATACACAAGAATCTTTCGCCGAAGAGAATGACTTAATCGCAGTGTCTGTGATTCCTACACAAGGCAATAGCTACCGTCGGAATCTGGAGCTTATGCAGCAAATTCAACAACAACAACAACAACAATGAAAAGTACTAGATAACACCAGATCAGTGCACATCAAAATCTAAGCGATAATTGAACTTAAACTTCAAATCACTGTTGTCGGTTATTTTACTCACATAGAAATTAATAGGAACACCATAATCTGCATTTGAATAGCTTCCTCCGGCCGCTAGGGACTTAACGAACAGCTGAACCTGATCATAGCCCCTAGCGGCCTCAATGTTACTGACATCCACAGCTTTAAAACCCCGCATGTATACTGTAACAACAGCCTCAGTAAATAAATTTTTATCTTCAACACTTCCCTGGCCGTTTTGAACGTTCTGGAAAGATGCTTTTATTTGCTGGAAAGAAGCATCAGATTCAATGGCAATGATGGCGCTGCGACCATAAGTTACATTACTAACATACACCGGATTACCTGATATTAACGCCGGATCAACACCAGCCTCAAAAATCCTATGCTCACTGGCAGGAAAGTCAACCGCAATATTGAACAATGACAGTTCATAATTAATAAAAAAACCAGTTTTCTTTTTGATATTACCCTTATCGTTAGCTTTTTTTTTACTAACTGGGAAAAATCCCAGTTCTTGCCGGTTGTGATCGAAATTTCACTATAATTCCTGAATTCAGTGCCATTGCTATAAGTGAAACCATCTACTTGTTTTCCGTTAGCCTTTAAAGAATTTTTAATAAAGTCATTTGAGCCCGCCAATGAAGGTATGAGCGTTGTCATAAATGGATCAAAACTAGGTGAGGTACTGTAAATAACCAGCGGATTTTGCTTGTAAACAGTGAACACAAATGGCTTATAAAGCAAGTTCTCCATACTGTCCCCCTGAAGTAAGGCTCCTGGAAATATGTTGTTATTAACCAACCCCGGAAAAGACAAAGCGCCATCCCTAAAATCTTCAGCCGTTTGCACCTTAAAAGAGATGCCAGCGCTATCTGCCCAAACACTATCGGACACCACTGCATACCAGGCGTTTTTATTCACGGCCGATCTTATAGAATCAATTTTAAAAGCCTTAGCACTCACCTTAGGTTCTTCAGTAACCGGAGGAGTAACGGTTGGCGGTACAAGAGATTCAGTTTTCTCTGCCTTTTTACAGGCAATAAAAGTAGATGAAAGCAATAAAAGCAGAATGAAATAACGGATCATAGAAAGCGTATAGTGGTTTTACATAGAGAGATGACAGCAAAGATATCATTATATAGCTATCAATTCCTTTTAGGGGGCTGAACTGATAAATTCATAGTCAAGGGTCTGCCCGTTGCCGGAAACGATTGCTTTTACGGTTCCACCTTTCCGGGTATAAGCAATCTTTTTAGGAAAGTCGTGTTCGGGGTTTTCACATACGAAGGCATCTTTGCTGATGGAGGTCAGCTTGAAATTAACAGGTCCAGAATCACCGGTAACAGTAACGGTATAAAAGATATCGCCTCCCTTGATGCTTAACTCCAGTTCTTCTACAAAAACAATTTCCTTTCCCTTAAGCGTCACACCCTTTCCTGTGAATTTAGTATTAGACACCTTAGACCAGTTTTCATACCCTGATTGCCCGGGTTTGGAATTTGTGCGCTGCCACTTACCGATCAGCCAATGTAGTCTTTTAAATTTTTGAGCCGTGTTTTCCTGTCCGCATACCATGTTACTGAAGCCGAAAATAAACATAACAGAAATAAGGAGAGAGAATCGTTGAATTTTCATAATCTTTTTCTTTCAAAATTACGATTGAGCAATGTTTGTGTATTGTACAAAACCGACGATGGTTACAGAAAATCATTTATTGAGAAAGAAGTTGGCCATATTTGGCGCTTCAAAAAAATAAGCAGAGGGATCTTCACCCGTAAAAGCTTTAAAGTTGCGAATGAAATGAGATTGGTCGTAATAACCTGACTCATAGACAATATCTGACCAGCTGCGTTTTTTATCCCTGATCAGCTGAAATATATAATTGAAACGGATGATCCGTGCGTAATATTTCGGCGGGAGCCCTATGTACTTTTTGAAAAGCCGCTGAAGCTGACGTTCGCTCTTCTTCCCTGCCAGACACAGATCCTTAACACTTGCCTTACCGTTGGAATCAAAGATAAGCTGCAGCACTTCCTCTAAAGGATTTTCAGTAGCTGATTTACTAAGCGCGAGAAAATGGTCATCCAGACGCTGTTTAAGAATCTGCTCGTTTTCAAAAGGAAGAAATCGATCCTTCAACCCGGCCAGCTCCGGATGAGGAAAGGTATCCAGGGCAACAATCTGATCAAGATAACATTCCATGTTCAGACCGAAGAGCTGGGTAAGCGCCGCGGGTTTGAGTTTAATGGCAAAAGAGCCGGTCTCTGCTGTATTCTCCAGGTGAAAATTGCTGCTGATCTGCCCAGCCAGCAGGTTTGCTGTTTGCGTATACCAGGGTCCGCTTGTTTTGGCCCTGTAGACGCTGCCGTAGTTAAAAATAAGCTCTGTAAACCCATCGGGAATAATTTTCTCTACCCGTGGCGCAGGATCATCACTGTGCATCATCCAGTAGCATTCGATCAACTTTTCTAAACTTGGATGAGGTGATATCCTGGTGAATTTCATGAGATAGTAATTGAAATATAAATATATAAACGATTGCCAAAAAAATTGATTTTAAATTTGCGTAACCAAATGGTATCCCATATATTTGTAACCACATGGTTTCGAATATATGGAATTAAGAAGAGATGTATTTCAGGCAATCTCCGACCCCACCAGGCGTGAGATTATTGATTTACTGAGTGATCAATCCTTGAACCTCAATGCAGTTGCAGGACATTTCAGCATCACCCGGCCAGCTATATCCAAACACATCAAAATTCTGGAAGAGTGCGGGTTAATAACGGTGAAGCAGGACGGCCGGGAGCGCTATTGCAGAGCTGATGTACATAAGCTAAAAGAAATCGACAAATGGCTGAATCGATACAGGAAATTCTGGAACCATAAACTAGATGCCCTTGGCGATTTTCTGGAGCGCGGGGAAAACGAAAAATCATCAGAAGATAATCCACTTAAAAACAAGTAATTATGGAAACAAAACCACTAATTGTAGAACGCAGCTATAATGCACCAATTGAAAAGGTATGGAAAGCCATTACCAATAAGGACCAGATGAAAGAATGGTACTTTGAACTTGAAGAATTCAAAGCAGAAAAGGGATTCAAATTCCAATTTAGCGGGGGTGATGAAAAGGAGCAATACCTCCATGTTTGCGAAGTGATTTTTGTGGATCCACCCAATAAGCTAAGTTACAGCTGGACTTACCCTGAACATAACGATGGGTATTCCGTGGTCACCTGGGAACTTTTTAAGGATGGAGAACAAAAAACCCGGTTAAAACTGACCCATGAAGGGCTTGGCAGTTTCCCTAAAGACAGCCCGAATTTTGCTGTCACCAGCTTTACTGAAGGTTGGAATTTTATACTTGGAAAGTCACTAAAAAATTACCTGGAGCAGGATAGCAAGCAGCCATAAGTTTTATAGCAAACATCGTCATCTTCTTTGGTTAGCCAAAGGAGATTTTTTATTTAATGGCTACGTTGATCACCATGGCAATGTGGCTATTAAAGAAACTAAATAGGAAATGAACAGCATTTTTAAAAAAAGGCAGGGTGAACTTTCGTTATCTCTGGTTTATCGTGACTTAGCGTTGCATAAGTCCCTGTTTTATCATTATCCAAGGCCTGACCAGAAAACTTTCCCGACCTGAATTCATACCAAAGATTCATCCAATTTTTCGGCAATCAACAACACTACTTTCCGCTCTCATTAAAAAGAAACCTGTCGATAAGATTGTCTAAATATTCCCTCGACAGCAATGCAGGATCGTGATACTGCATTGTCATCGTCTCTTCATCCACAATGAGTTTGCCATTAGTGGAATGGATCACAAAAGTATTGTCCTGAACAAAACTGGAAACATAAGTGCCAATTTTCGGAGAGATTTCTGAGAGCCTGAACATTAATTCGTGAAAGATAAATACGGGATAATTCATAAGCCAAAATTAAATGAAGTAAACTTGAATTTGAGATTGTCATTTTGTAATCAGCACCAATTTTGATTACATAAATTTAATGGTAAAAAACGAAGAGGGTATGCGCATTGGAAATAGTCAGGCCCTCTATTTTTTAGTATCGGAATGTAACAGTTCGTCGGACTGCTTCTTCAACTCATCCAGCTTTTGATTAGTTTGCTGACTTCTTTTTCTTAGCTTAATCAGTCGTGTCAATAAATCGAGCATTTTCCCATTCGCAAGGGGCTTTTTTTCATTTAACTTTTCCATAAGCCAAGAATTCATTACCCGAATTTACGAGCAAATCATCAAACAATCAACACTTTAACACAAAACTTACAAACATTTATGAATTAGGCAAGCTACTATCTCCAGCATGGAAACAAAAATAGAAATGCACTAAAATGGCTTAAATAAACTTAATTCTAACGATATTGAATATTTTTTTTTGCCAGATAATATGAAAAACAAGCAAACTGCAAAGCATAAAAACATTGCCAGGACAAGTGCCATCTTGCCTTTTGTGATGGTGTTTACTAATCTTTGTTATGCGCGGGAAACTGTAGCACTACAAAGGAACAGGATTTATGGCTCGGGTAAACGGAAAAAAACGGAGCGGCCAGGACACCTGCTAAAATGATTATTAATATTTGGTAAGGATTCGCCCGTCATTTGGTTAGCCTCAAAAGCCCGATGGGTGTCGCGGCTTTTTACTGTAAAAAAATAAATTAAAAGCTGACCAGACGCTTAAAAATGCCTAGTCAGCTTTTAATTTCCAGCCTGATGTTAAAGAAACTGCAAAGCAGCACGAGTCCAAAAGAACGCTTGCTTTTTCCAGTTTTATATCTTTACCTTTTTAAATCTGTAAATAATGCAGCCTTCTCTTTATTTGTTTTTTTAAGACTAAAGGAATCAAAGACTTCTCCAGAAGCCTTATATGCCGTGTAAATTAGTTTATCATGGTCAACAGATATGATTTGGAACAGTTGTGTATTTTCTGCAAATACATCCATCCACCGTGGTGTTACATCTATTTTGTACATTTTTGGGCCCGCTACTGAGACCACATACATGGGACCTCCTACCTTTCCTGAAACACCAGTCGGTAAATTCTGTCCACGACTGTAGGTATGATCATGTCCCTGCATCAGTATGTCTACATGGTACTTATCAAACAGCGGCTTAAACAGCTCTCTGAATTCTTTATTGTCCCTACCTTTTGCTGTAGAATAGATTGGATGATGATAGGTGATCATCGTCCATTGTTTAGGATTGTTCTTCAACACCCCTTCCAGCCATATAGCCTGAGCCTTCATGGAGTTGGAATCCAATACGATCATCTGGGAGTTCAATGAGATGAGACGAACATTTGCATAATCGATGAAGTATACAGATTCTTCCAAACCTTTGGGTCCATTCTCAGGCAAGGTATATTGGGCACGCCAATGTGGATCTAAGGTCAGGGTCTTTTGTTCATCTCTGAAGTATTCATGATTTCCAGATGACGGGATACTTGGGATCATTCCGTTAATGAAACCACCACCAAAATGCCACTCTCCCCATTCATTATCATTGTTGGAGCGATTGATCAAGTCGCCTGCATGAACAATAAAACGTGCATCGCCATGGGTGGCAAATGCTCTTCTGATTACCCTCGACCATTTTGACTTGATATCATTCTGAGCATCGCCCAAATAAATGAATGAAAACGGTTTCACTGTTGCCGGTGCAGTCCGAAACTGAAACCACTCGCTCCAGTTCTTACCATCTCCTACGCGATAGGTATAAACTTGATCAGGTTTTAAACCAGTCATGATCGCGCTGTGGTAATTTGCTTTTTCATATTCTACTCCCTGGAGCGTGGTCGACAGGGCCACAAATTCTCCGGAATTGTCTTTTCCGAGATCGGGCGAGCTGTCTTCCATTAATACCTGGGCATAGCTTTTAAGTACGGTAGTGTCGGTACGCCAGGTAACTGACTGTGTAGTCATCGGATCGGCCGACCAGGTCAGGATAATTCGATCTGGAAATGCTGAAGCTTTGAACGACTGTCCATTAGCCAATTGAAACCCTAAAAGGGCTATAATGACCATGATAATTTCTCTGGTAATGTTTTTCATCATTAAAAAGGGTTGTATTTAAAGCCTGCGTTGGCCCACGTTGAAAAATATTTATGGTCATTTGGTCTGCCATCGCCGTAATCCAGAATGGTTTGGGCATTGTTGATGTTACTGATACCCATAAAGATGGTAAACTTCTTGTTGATCCGCTGAGAAGCAGAAAAGTCTAGCTGTACTCTGCCTTTTTCCATCAGGTCATTGGCTTGCTCTTCTGCAAGCTCACTGATAAAAGTTTCATAGAAATTTAACGAAATGCGGCCTGAAAAACCATATTTCTCATAAGACAGAGAAGCGTTACCTACCTTAGGACGCATGGAAGGCAAACGTACGGTTCGCTCACTTACAATGCCGGGCACTTTAAACTTCGACTGGATCTGTGTAAAGTTTCCATAGATACCCAAACCGTTTAAAAATCCAGGCAGGAAAGTTAGCTGCTGCTGCCAGGCAATTTCATAACCATACACATGTGCGTTGGCACCATTCACAGTCTGCGTTACCTGATACTGATCAAACTGGCCACCCTGTTGTGTATAAATACTTTCATAAATATAATTTTCTATGTTCTTATAAAAGATACCTCCTGATAGTAAACCGAGTGATTTCAAGTAGTGTTCAAATAGGAAGTCGACATTGGTGGAAGTAGCCTGATCCAAATCCGGGTTCCCTTTCTTCATTCGCTTTCTTCTGGGTTCAACTTCCTGCCATGGAACCAGGTCATAATAACCAGGACGGGAAAGCGATCTGGTAACCGCTGCCCGCACGTTGGTACGCTGATCTATGGCATACTTCAGGTTCAGACTTGGAAAGAAGCCCTCAAATGCAGACTTGGTGTTTACTTTATTTGTACTTACGTATTTTCCTTGATTGTCAAACGATACAATGTTGCCACGGTAGTCAAACCCCGTGCGCTCATACCTCAGTCCGGTAATGATGTCAAGTTTATCCAGTGTCAATTTACCCATTACATAACCTGCTCCCATGGTTTCCTTACCGCTATAAGAATCCGGATCAGTATTTTGTCTGATATAAGTTTCATCACTTTCAAAAAGCGACAGGTTTTTCTGATAATAATCTTCCATCAGGTACCCATTGGCAATCGCTCCTGAAAGATCATACTTGCCATTGAAATAATCTTTTCTGGAATAATCAGACAAAAAATTATCCATAGATACCTTACCTGTCTTCAGGGTGTATTGGAAATAATCTCTGGTATGGTCATCTTCTTTATACCTGTAACGTCCTCCGAACTTAAACATCAGTTTATTCTTCTGGCTCAGGTTGAAAGTCCGCTGCACATTGAATGATCCTTGTCCATCTTTGTCATGAGCGATCTGGTGCCTGTTGACATAAGAGGACGTGGTATAATTGGCCGCATTGTTCACATCGCCATTTGTAAAGGCAAACTGCGGAGCGCGCGGATCGCTGATGTCTATGCCTGCATTTAAACCACTATAAGTAAAATATCCGTCATAGTAAATCGGCTGATCGTATAAACCACTAGCATAGGTGAGGTCTAAATTCAACCTCCAGTCATTGACAATCGCTTTAGTACCAACTGAAAAGCTCAACAAATCTCTATGGTAATCTCTGGGCGAACCACTAGCGCCTATGCTGATGTCTGAAGCTGTGTTCTCATCTGTATATTCCCCAATGTTATAGCTTTTTGTGCCCCTTGTTTGTAGTTCGTAAAACTTGTTGTACGACGTTCTTGCATAGATTTGGATTTTCTCTGTAGGAAAGAAGCTTAGTTCAGCCTGGAGCCCGAGGTTCTCACGGTGCAGGTCTGAGCCTTCCAATTCAAGATTAGATAACTTCATTTTTTCTACTCCCGCAATCTCGTACGTATCATAATCTTTCTGAACCCGATCTTCCCCTCTGTAGGTATTGCTATAATTTACGCCGACCAGGTAACCCCATTTGGTATCTCTGCGACTAAAATCAAATGAGCCGTCAAAGTTTTGCTTACCCAATAGAAAATTATTACCAAATGAACCCTTCACCTGCATTTGCTGAGTACCCGACTTTGGTGTCTTAGAAATGATGTTCACTGAACCAGATGTTCCATCAGCATCCATATCGGGAGTGAGGGTTTTGTTGACTTCTATGGCCTCAACAGTAGACGACAAAATACCATTCAGATCAATATCCCTTGAATTGGTTTGTGTAGAAGGCAGCCTGTTTCCATTAAGTGTGATAGATCCCATACTCTGATCCAGTCCTCTGATGATGATGTTTCTTGGCAAGCCATAACTATAGTCCATCGCAATCCCTGGCACACGTTGCATGGCTTCCCCAACAGTAGCATCGGGAAAGCGCTCAATCTGCTCCTGAGAAAGCACATACTTGATGTTGTCTGCGTTACGCATATTGCTCAATGCTATGGCCTCTCCTCTTCTAATCCCTGTTACTGAAATTCCCTTCATATCGTTACTTTGGCTTTCCAATTTCAGTTCCATCTTTGCCGTTTCACCATCGGTTATATCTACAGTAAATGATGTTGCTACATAACCAATATAGTTCACCAAAAGTGTAGCTTTTCCTGGTTTTATGTTGTTGATTACAAAATAGCCATTGGCATCGGCAACGTACTTTTGGTTGGTTTCTTTCAAAAGCACTGTTGCATAAGGCAAAGTCTGGTTACTTACCTTATCCTTTACATAGCCTACTGCCGCACCGGGCTTTGGAGCTCGGATCTGCAGTTCTGCTTTTTTAAGTACAACCATAGTCCCGTCTTCAATAAGGCGCAGGTTGTTTTTTTGCAATAAAGGCGTCAATATTATCCTAGCCGTTTTGGCCTCATCATGGATAGTTACTTTTGTATCGACAGTTTCCTTGTTCGTATACACAAAACTGACCCCTGTTTTCCTTTCAATTTCCTTAAGCAGATCGGTGAAAGCCACATTACGCATATTAATACTAATGCGCTTATCCAGTCCGCTTTGACCACGTACTGCAGAAGCCGCTACCAACTGAATGGAGATCACTGAAATAAGACTAATTACTAAACATGCATGCATAATTATTTTCATAAGGCGCCTAGCCTCATTAATTTTTTTCATAAATTTGAGTTGTTTAAATTTTTACGATTTAAATGATAAGATATAGTCAACGGTTCGCCGCCGTTTGGCTAAGAATTAAGGCCGTTCCTGCGCAAACAGGATCGGTTTTTTTATTTGTTGCTACTGCATGATCCTCCTCCTTCTATGTAAATGGTTTGTCCTACAAATTTTGATCGTATGTTCATAGAGAGATTTAGTGTTTTAAGAACTTCGTTTATAGATTTGTTCCTGAATCTTGCAGTCAGCTTGCAACCGGTATAGTTAGTTTTTCCGGTATTGATTTTGATGTTGTACTTTCTTTCTAAGGCTTCAAAAACTTCATTAAACGGAGTCTGTTCAAAGATCAGTTCACCTGACACCCAAGAATCTACATCACTACTGGAAATGCTTATTTTATGGGCCACAGACTTTCCCCTGTCATATATCAATTTTTCACTTGGCAATAGAAATACTGCCTTAGTAGTTTCAGATGTGGTTACCCCGACCTTACCCGAATTGACGGCAACTACCATAACCCCTTCGGTATCATAAGCCCGTACATTGAAACTGGTTCCATAAACCGTAGTATTCATTCCTGCGCTACTGACGACAAAAGGATGTGATGAATCATGCGTGACTTCAAAATATGCTTCTCCTTTCAGTTTCACCAACCTTAGCTTATTGTCTCTAAAGTCACGTTTATAGCGAATTTCACTTCCTGAATTCAACCATACAGCTGTACTATCTGGTAGTAAAACCCTGCTCATCTTGCCTGGGCCGGCACTTTTCGACACCCATTCTTCAGACTGTGCTGGATTTTGAGCTGCTTGGTAGTAAAAAAGCGCTGTCAGCAGGAAGATGCCAGTCATTGCTGCTACCAAGCCGTACTTCCACCAGCGAGCGACATTATCTGCCAGTGTGAGCTGAGCTGCCGGACTTGTTTCAGAAATTCTTTCCCTTACGGTTTCAAAATCTAGTTGTTGTTGAGCCGGTAATTTCCCTGTCAACCTCCAGAGCACCTGTATCTTTAGATATTCCTCTTGGTGTCCTCTATTTTCGATAAGCCAGGCATCAAGCATGGTCGCTGACTCGACTGTCTCTTCATCAGACAAACGTTTGACAATACAATCCCATAATTTATTATCCATAATTATCCTCTTTCAACAGTAAAGACAATTGTACGGGCAGAAAATACGGGCTGTACTTGGTTAAGCTTCTGTTAACTTTCTATGAATTAAATGTTGGGACTGATCATAGATAAACTGCATACTTTTTGAAAGATGGTCTTCTACAGTTCTAACCGAAATCTGCAGCAATTCCGCTATCTCTGCATAGCTGAATCCTTCAATTCTATGCATTTTAAAAACCAGTTGCCGCCGCTCAGGAAGTTTACTAATAAGAAAATGTAGAAAAACCAATTGTTCAGATTCATTTGTAACCACATCCTTAAAGGAAAGATCAGAAATTGCAGTGAGATCATCCTGCTCAAGTAAGGTCAGTGAGTTGTTCTTATGCTGCTTCAGATAATTGAGCGCGGAGTTTTTTATCGCCCTGAACAGATAACCTTTTAGGTTATCAGGCTTGGTTTTGTTAAACCAAAGCTGCACAAATAGATCGTTAACTAAACTCGCTGCGGCTTCTTCATCCTTTACAAAATAAAGGGCATATTGATGCAGCATGCCACTCCAGCGTTTATAGAGCACCTCAAAATTAACCAGCTCTTTATTTGACCCCATGATATTATCCGCAAAACTCGACAAGGGATATAAATAAGATATTAATTGTGAGTTACTTTTACTTTATTGTAAAAAGGAGGTTGTATCACATAATATGATGACGCGCCCTCCTTTTTTGATATTGCTTTTTACAGGTTGTTTACTTCAAATCCACCATAGCTTATCATTTCGGCGTTGTGCGACACAATGAGCTTAAGCTTCATTCTTTCAATAAGGTCTTTCGCCTGGGCGATATTTCTGTGCAGATCGTTAATGCCCCTGATCTCAATCCCTTTGGCCATAAGTTTAAATTTGCTGGGCTCAAATTTATCAATGAATTTTTGCAGGTCTGAGCTCATGCTTACTTGTGTTTTTTCCATGTTAATTTTTAATCTTGCTATAGGCGCAAAACAAAACAAATCGTTTAAACTCATTGGTCAGCCAATGTTATCTTATCGATCACAGCTAAATTTCGAAAAGCATATCCATGTGCCTTTCTTATTGAAACTGATCGGTTAGGATTAAAATGATGCTCTACCGCTATTGATGACCTCGGCTACTTTTAGTTGATATCTTTTAGGCGTATCTACCGAACAACCCATAGTTAGGGTGGCTGTACCTTGAATATTAAAATCAATAGCCACTTTTTCGCCAACTTTTTTTAAAGATTCAGATAGACCAGTAGCTTTTATCGCATTGGTATACTTAACTCCGTTAAGCGTAAGGGTATCACCATATTGCTGAATTGCCGAAGCAGAAGACACAATTTCAATCAACCAATAATCTTTGGAAACATCCTCGTTACAGCGCTCCCTTCCGATTACGTATCCGCTGGCCATGTTGTAGGGCACCTTAAATGGGTATTTGTTGTTGCAGCCCTCCACGATAAAGAAGATCAGGATGGAAAGAATTAGCATGATATTTTTTTGATTCATCACTTACTAAAAGTTAACATTAAATTATTATCGTAAATTAAAATGAATGCTTGAAAGGTTAGATTAGAGGTCGCCTATATTGGAAGATGGTATAAGACCAGTTTTCCTTTTTTTAGTTTGTATTTCAATGGTGTACCTGCCAGTTGGTGATCAAGGATCTGCTTTAACGAGACATCTTTGTAATTGCTCTCTTTTGCCTGATAGGCTGCCAGCATCCTGACATCGAATTCAAAAGTTGTGCCTACGCTCAACTGAAGGCGATAGATGACACTTTCAAGGATTTCTTTCTGGTAAACGATGATGTTGATCTTTTTTTCCAGCATTGTCACTTCATCATATCGATATCTTAGATCTGCAGGCCAGCAGGTGATTATCCAACATAACAATAGGATTATATTTTTAGGCATATGGCTTATTCATTAATTATCAGAGATGATCTTTATTGTGCTTTTCTGGCTTGAGTTCTGACTCGTTTAACTCCTGCTCTACTTTTTTCTGGTCTTTTCTGTTCCTGCAGATCAGGAATAGGATCAGGGCAATGACCAAGATCAGGACGGGCACGACAACCAGGTAATTGATTTCCATAATACATTTACTAAACTGATACAGAGACAAATATAAAAACGGGATATGAACTGTGTGTTAACCATGAATTTTTTAATTGCTCAGGTGATGTGTTCGTAAATAAACCGGGCCGGCGACTACCGGCCCGGAATTGAGCATAATCAAATTTAAATCCCTTATTTTAAAAACATTTTCCTGATCGCATTATTTCCCGGATCTACAATGTAAATATTGCCTTCACCATCTATCGCCATATCATCCCTGCTAGAAAACGCTGCTTCATTTAAGCCTCCATCTTTAAACCCTCTGTCAGACTGCGTTGAAACGGTATTTAACTCATTTAAGGTCATGTTCAACTTTCTTGTCTTTTGTGCAAAACCATCAGAGAAATAAAAATTACCTTTACCATCATAAATAAATCCTTTTGGTGAAACCAGCATCGACTGGTTTTTAGGCCCATCAGAATTTCCGAATTCACCATTCCCTGCCCAGCCACGCAGATTTGACTCATCCACCAGGCCAAAACGATTAATATAAAGATTATCGTTATCTGTATAGTACAGGTAAGAGCCGATAATAACCGGTCTTGCTTGTTCATTCCCCCCGTAAAATCCTCTTACAGCTGATCTGACTCCAGATTTATCTACCTTGGTCATGCTGTACTGTGTCAGCACATATAAAACTCCATCATCATCAATGGCCACTTTACTAGGACCATTAAGGTTTACCGCATAAGTATTTACCACACCAGCAGGGGTAATTTTACGGATACTCTGATTAAAACCGTCAACGACGTATAATATATCCTGCTTATCAATCACCATACCTGAGTTAAAGCTAAAGTTAAACCGGGCCGCGGTACCCGTACCATTCTGATTGCCGGCTTCCTTTGCCGGACTTCCCGCAAATACTGAGATAACGCCTTGTGGAGTAATTTTTTTAATCACATGGTTACTAACTTCCATCACAAAAACGTTTCCATGACTATCCACAGCAATACTTGCACCGCGTTCACGAATATCCAGACCAGTTTGATTTGGCCCACCTGCTAAAGTCATTACACCTGCACGATTGAAGTTAACCGGTGACAATGCACTTTGACCTGCATTTATCACTTTTACGGGGCCAGATGTTAAAGCAGGTGGTGTAATTACCACCAAGCTGGTAGCTGTTGCGCTAACTACCTGTGCTGTTATCCCATTAAAAGTCACTGTATTTGCGGCAGCAGTAGCACTAAACCCCGTTCCGGTAATGGTAACCTGTGTGCCGGCCAGGCCATTATCAGGAGTCATTTTAGAAATACCTAAGCTCTGGTCTTTAAAATCAGGACCTTGAACAATCTGATCATTTACATTTAAAATTATCTTCCCATCACCTGTTCCACCTGGTATATTTAAGGTAATCTTAAAAGGTGTTGCAGTCAGAACAACGGTACTTTTTCCATTTATAGTTATCTTATTTTCATCTGTATGGGCACTAAAGTTTAGCCCTAAAATGGTCATTTCAGCACCTGAAGGTCCGCTCAACGGCGTTACCGATTCAATTACCGGCATCGGTACAACTGTAAACAAAGGTCCCGTCACTTTTTGATCATTAGTGGTAACTGATATCGGGCCGGTCTGTACATCGGCAGGCGCAACAACTACCAGGTAATCTGCAGTTGCTTCAGTTACCAATGCAAGTTTACCATTAAAATCTACATGGTTACCAGCAATTACCTCATCAAAACCACCTCCGGAGATTTTAACGCGTGTACCTTTGCCACCACTTGCAGGCTTAATGCCCGATATAACCTGGAACTTAAAGGTTTGTCCTGAAGCCTCTTTTCCATTTACCTTAACAGTTACTGGTCCAGTGCCCGCTTCTTCAGGTACTTCAGCTACCAGCAAATTATCGCTAGCACTAACTACAATGGCTATTTTTCCATTTATATACACTTCCGCAGGGCCTGTTGTACTGCTAAAACCCGCACCGGTAATGCGAACATGTGTTCCTGCAGCCCCGTTTACCGGACTGATCGCCTGTACACTTAGCTCCTGATAAGTATAGTTACCAATATTGATGCTTTGCTCATTTACTTTCATTTCAATGGCCCCGCTTGTTGCCGAAGCCGGTGCACGCATGACCACAGCAGTAGCGGTTGCACTAACAATGTCGGCCTTTACACCAGAAAATGTGGCTGATATTTCATCGGCCTTATTGCTAAATCCAGTGCCTTCTACTGTTACCAGTGTGCCTTGTGCACCACTGTTCGGATAATAATCTGTAACTGCCAGAGGCACTTTAGTTAATTCTGTCCTGTCCTTTTTACAGGCACTGATCAACAAAATAAAAAGGCTTAGCATACCGAGCCATTTATGCATCCCGGTATTAAATTTTCTTGAATAACTCATATCGTATATCATATTTCGATTGATCTGTATCACTTAAAAAGTATATCTCGCTCCCAGTTGCAACTGTGTTCTTGAACCATAATAGTCAATACTATAAGGCTTGCCGGGCGATTTAAACTGGTACAATGGATATTCACCGGAATTTTGGGATGGAGGGAATAGTACCGGGGTTAAACCAACACTGGAGGTAGAGTTGAATGTATTTGGAGAGAAATACTGAACTCCCCAGCTTTTATTAATCAAATTGGTAAGGTTCATTACATCAGCGGTAAACGTAATAAACTGTTTTTTGCTTGCATTAATAAACAGGTCATGAGAAACATGAAGATCTGCCTGTACATTCCATGGCGTACGTCCTTCATTTCTTTCAGTAAACCCACCACGTTTGCTGCTTAAATATTTATCTGCATCAATAAAACTATTAAAAGCCTCTGCCTGCTTAATGGCTGTTGAGGTAGCGTTGTCCTGGAAATAACGAACCGCTTCTTCTTTGTAAGGGATATAGGTCAGACTTACTTGTTGTGGCAACCCTTGGATGCTATTATTAACCACACCATAAGTAAACGGACTGCCAGATTGTGCACTTACAAACAGGGACACATTGGTTCTACCCGCCTTAGCCCACATTTTATTGTAACTAATGGTACTTACAATACGGTTTCTGATATCGAAGTTGCTATTGGCCAACGTAGGGTTATTGGGTACCAGCGACTGATTCAACTGCCAGTTCGATTCCATTGAGTTACGCACGCCATTGGAAAGGTCTTTTGATTGGCCATAGGTGTAAGACACCGAAGCCTGCAGCTGATCAGCAACGTTTTTGCTAATGCTAGCCGTTAAGCTGTAACGATAACCTTTGCTGGTATTGCTAAGCAGATAGGTATTTGAAAAACGCTGATCTACTGTTCCGCTATATACCGGTTGCTGATGGCTTTTATCATAGCCATAATAGGTTGGATTATCCTGCACGTTCAATTGCTGAAACAATACATCCTTAATATTTTTAGTATAGATAGCCTCTACGCCAAATTTCCACTGGCTAGCTGTATTATAGTCCAAACCTAAGCTGGTACGCAATACCTGCGGCATCACAAAACCATTATCAATTAAATCGATCTGGGTTTTACCACTATTGGGATTATTAATCGTTGCGCCATTTTGCTGTATAAAATCAGCAATACCATTTGCACCACCGGCAAGCGGATTGCTACCGGGGACAAAAGGTTTCTGATCAGCCTTCTGGTCAAAACCTCCAAAGCTATCGCCATTGTTATAGAATGCATAAGCCAACCAGGCCATAGGAATCCGCCCTGTAAAAAGCCCTGCACCACCACGTAGAATCAGGCTTTGATCACCGTTCCAATCATACCTGAAACCTACTCTCGGCGACAGCTGTATTTTATTCAAATAGTTGTTCGTAATCCTGCTTAAAGGTGTATAGGTATAAGAATTTCCAAAATAAGAATCGGCCATTGCCTTACGGGTCTTTTGGCTCAATTCTGGCCTGTCACCCAGATAAGCCATATCTGCTCTCAGCCCTGGAATTACCTTCAGCTTGTCAGATACACGGATTTCATCCTGAAAATACAAACTGTACAAATTGATGTTAAACTTAGCTCCGGGGTGCTGTTCAATATACGAACGGTTGTTATTTTTATAACTATATGCACCACGAACACGGTAAGGATTGTTGCTGAGGTAATCTTCAATACTTAAATAATCTACCCTTCCGTTCCATGCGTTTACAAAACCATAGTTGATGTTATAAAACTCATTGTGTGTACCCATGGTAAGGGTATGCCTACCGATGTTCCAGTTTAAATTGGCAGTAAGTTCTAAGGTTCGCTGTTTCATATTAAAGACACTTGCTTCGCGGTCTGTTCCAAGGTAAATGGTAGTACCAGGCGTTCTGCCGGCAATTTGTACCTGAGGCAAACTTGGATCGCCAAAAGGATCTCTCGAATCGTTTACAGTAGTAAAGCCTGCCAGTAAATTACCCGATAGGCTATTACTAAACCTGCTTTTAAGTTCGGCCACGGTAGAGCTCTGGTTATTCTTTTGCAAAAAGGCCATACTGCTAAACCTAAAATCCTGCTGATCCCTGTCCATATGGGAAGCTTCAGAAATAATCGTGTTATTTCTAACAGCAAGCTGATGCTTGTCGTTTATGTTCCAATCTACACGGTTAAAAAACTTGGTCGACTTTGCATAGGTATTAAACGACCCTGCAGTTCCGGCGTTAAAGAAATTGGCAGCAGTAATGTCATCGGCATCTTTAGCACTTAAAATATGGCTGGTTTCGGCAATACCCGCAATAAGTTGTGAGGGATCTTGTCTGTGGGTAACCTCCTCATTGCTAAAGAAAAACAATTTGTTTTTAATGATAGGAAACCCAACGCGAAAACCAGTCTGGTAATCGTAAAAGTCGCTGTTCATTTTCCCTAATGATCCTACCCTATCCTTGCCCGTTATCGTAGCATTACGACCAAAACCATATATCGATCCACTAAGAGAATTGGTCCCGCTTCTGGTTACCGCATTTACAGATCCTCCGGTAAAATTACCGATCTTCACATCGTAGGGAGCTAAATAAACCTGCATATCTTCAATTGCATCAATGGATATCGGATTGGTTCTGGTTGAACTTCCGGCCATTCCAGATGTGCCCGATTGGCCTCCCAAAGAAGGGCTAAATCCGATTGCATCGTTATTAATGGCACCATCAATTGTTACATTGTTATACCTAAAGTTGGCACCACCAAAACTATTGTCTTTACTGGCCTGTGGTACTAAACGGGTAACATCAGTTATACTCCGTGACACCGTAGCCATATTACGAACCTGATCGGCACTGATGTTTTTCCCTGAGCCATAAGTACTGGCCTGTGCTCCTTTCTTTGTAGCTTTAATTGCTACTTCCGTAAGTTGCTGTGCCTGATCACTCAATGCAAAGTTTAAAACGACTGCCGCACCCAAACGGATAGAGATTCCATCCCGCTTATCGCTTTTCATGCTCATCATACTTGCTTCTACAGAATACGGACCTCCAATACGAAGATTGGGCAAATAATAATGGCCGTTTTTATCTGTAGCAGTCGCATATTTAGTACCTGAAGACTGATGTATCGCCGTAACAGAAGCACCCGGTAACGGTTGCCCTCCGGCATCAAGTACCTTTCCATTTAAAGTACCACTGGTTTCCTGACTTACCGCAACAAAGGGCAGCAGCATACACAGGAGTAAAAATATTTTGTGAATTGTATTTCTTACTGTCATCTCTAAAATCTTAATTACTGTGTAATTTTCAAAAGGCTTCCAATGGTATGCACTACACCGTTCCCGGTAAGTACATCCTGTTTTGTTAATTGGATAACCGACGTATTTCCTGTTCCTTTCAATTCTATACCTATAAATGCGCCCGCTACTTGTGGATTGGGCTTAAGGATCACCTGAATAGATTTGCCATCAATCATGGTTTGGTCGCTATGGTTAGAAGCACCCGTGCTCAGTACATAATCGTACACAAACCTGCGGTCAGATAAAATATGATAGCGCATTAAACCCTGCAAAACTATAGGATCCATACTATTGATCTCTTCAATAGTATTCAATCCGAAGGCAATCATTGCAGCATTACTTGGCGCAAACACAGTATAGGGGCCCTGGTCATTTAATGTTTCTGCTAAACCAGAACGTTGCAAAGCCTGATAAAACAAACTTAGATCTCTATCTGAAGCGATGGCCTCTATAACCTTATTATGGCTATATGGCTCCAGTACACGATCTATCACCTGGATTAACCCATTAGATGCACTTACATTTTTTGAGACTATTTTAGACCCATTAATTGTTAAAATGGTATCACCTTGCTTCACCCAGTGTGTTACAAAAAGCTTACCCCCGTTGGCAGATTTAACTTCCTGATTAAACAGAAAAGGCAATTTATCAAACTCGTAAACTCCATTCAGGATGTGGTAATTCATGATAGAGGACACCCTGGAAGGGTCCATACTTAAGATGGCTGTTGCATTTCCAAAACCAGCAATCTCAAAAGCAACGTCCGAGGGTGCAATAGCGGTATACAAACCTTCCTTGTCAGTAATTTTTGCCAATCCTGTCCTTATCAAGGCAGTATTATAAACAGAAAGGTTAAAATTATCTGCTATAATTGCACTGATCTTATTGTTATCGAAAACTTTAACCGCATCATCCTTTTTACAGCCGCTAAGGATCATGCCACAACTGATCAGCATAAGGAAAATGCCCAATGGTCTTATTGATATTCTATGTAAATAATTCATGTTTCTATTAATCTTTATGAGCTAATGATACTGGTCAGAATTTAAAATCCTTAGGCGGCATTAACCGGTTTACCGCATGTATTGGCCCCATTAATGTGTTGATGTCTCCCTCAACAATAGTGGCGGCCGAGTGAGTGGATGATTTGACTTTTAGAGTTACTTGTCCTGCTTCATTTTTACCAAAATCAAATGGCATATACATAATTGGAATGGTTCCTGTATACCCAGAGGTTGTCAGCGCATAGTCCGACAATAGTTTATTGTTCAGATCGTTCGAATAAAAACTATCCGGATTGTCGTCTCCGGGCCCCCAACCATCCTTTTCTTTAAAAAGCCTACCCCAACGATGCATGGCCAATAGGGTATCGGTAGCATAACCAGTACCTACCTGCTCATAGGTATCCCAATCAAAATACGGAAGAGGATTACGGTGATTCAATGCCATCAAATCATCTACAGTCTTAAATCCTGCCTGATGAAAAGCTTCATCCGTAGGAGCAAAAATAGATTTGAAGACCAGGTAATTATAGTCGATAGACAATCCTTTGGGAAATCGATCGCGATCAACTGCTCCCATCATAGCCTCATCCCAAAGCATATCGGTTTTGGTCATAATTTCCACATACATTCCAAAACGGCCATCATCCTGCAACGCCTGTAACATGGTTTTTTCTGGTTTTTTCAGCACATGGTCTATTGGCCAGAAGGTTCCGTTTTTTGCCAGTGTAGCTGCTGCGCTTCCGCTTTTCTTACCGTTAATCAGCAGTTCGTTGCCTGATACATTGATGTATTGCCTGTAGAAATAAGGATCAGTCTGATACTGATTATCGTATCCCTTTACTTTTATATAGGTATTTTCGAGTAAGCTGATACCAATCGTATTCTCTCCCCTTTCACTTAGGTCTTTAGGGTTAACAGCGATCGATAAAGCATGGTAAAGCAGTAAGCTGTCCAATAATTCGGGGCTGGTATTATTTATCACCTCCAATGTCATTCCATCGGCAATAAATGCAGCATCACTTGGCACCAATAAGGTTAGCGGCGTATTATTGCCCCTTTTTTCCAAAATGCTATTCATGGTACTTCGTTTCCACGCTGCTTTAAAAAGTGTATATGGTGATGCCTCCAACACTTCATTCAGTGTAATCGTTAAATCTTCTGCAGGTACCTGCACCCCTTCTACTTCAGGCTGAAATTCAGCTTTTCTGCAAGATGCCAGTGTTACAAATAACAGGCAGATGGCAATTAGTTTTAAATTCATCTTATTCATGTTATGGATCATCTAATTATTCTTTACTGCCTGCTCAGGAAGGATCAAGATCCCCTGAAGATCCTGTACCAGGCCATTATCTGTAAGGTTATCTATCGCTTTCTGATCGTGTCCTTTTACACTGGTAATAATATCATAAGGGTAGTTTTTATTGGTCCTTACTTCGACATTATAGCCAATAGATTGATCGTAAACATTTCCGTAGTTGAATCTACCGGCAGTAATTGTCAAGATATAAGTATCGTTAGCTACCGGATGGAAGTAAAAGGAATTGCCGTTCATGATACTGAATACCACAAAATCTGACACAAAAAAATGTTTCTTTCTCATCACGTAACAGCCAAACAGACGATCGCCCATATAACTATTTACATTTAGCTCAGCAATTGCTTCAGCAGTCATACCTACAGCTTCAAACTCCTGGTTTTTGGGGGCCAGTATGGTATACGGTCCTTCTGTTGACAATTCATCCCAGAATCCAAACTTCTTTAATCCGCTTACCAGGATGCTATATTCTGGTCTTGCAGATAACCAACCTTGTACAGTGGTATTTGTAGTAGCTTTCATTACCCTATCCAGTACATGTAATGTACCATTGGCCAGCGTTACATCTTTCCTGCTGGCAAGGGAGCCGTTAAAATATAAGGTATTGCTGTTGTCTCTGGTTACAGTTGAGGTATACAGCTCAGTACCCGCCATGGTACGGTAGCGTACATCAATCCCATTAAAAGGGATATCCTTTACCATGATCCGCTCATCTAAAATATGGCGTTGCACCAGGAATTTTAAAGTATCCGGATTCATTTTATCAAGGTCACCCGGGCGGTTTATCCCGAGAATATTAAAAGCGGCATTATTGGGTGCCAAAATGGTTAACTGCGTGGCGCTGTTTAATTGCGGCCCTATTCCTGTTTTCTCTATTGCCGCGGCAAATAAGCTGAGGTCATAGTTGTTCTTTACAAAGTCGAAGCCGGCTCTGAAATTTTCATTCGTCTTATCAATATGCAGATCATCGTGCTTACAGGAATTTAAAGCCAGTAACCATAACACCGACAAGAGGTAAAGAAATTTCTTTAATGATTTGTATTTCATTGTTCTATTTTTTGGATTAAATCATTAGTAAATTGGAGGTGCATATTTACGCTGTATGGTGCTGAGGTAAACATTTCCGTTTACAATCTCGATGGTATTTACCGTGGCAAACGACCGTGGATTATATGTGCCGGAGTGGATGTTTACAAGCATATTGGGTAGTACAATTTCGTTCCATCGCGTATAATTCGGGTATGGTGTTAAACAGTTTATAGAAGCCCAGTTTCCATCCGTTTGATTTACTGTGGGGCCATAAGGAATGTTTCTAATGTCCATTCCGGGGGCCAGAAAATCAAATCGTTGCCACATGTCAGTAAAAATACCTCCTGCGCTTGCATCGGCAAACAACGGAAAGCTGTAATACGGGCTAACTTCTAGCACATCAGCATTTCTGGTTAAATTGCCCAGGTATTTCCCATTGTAACCAGCTAATTTTGGCGAAGAAACAGTCCTGTTTTTATACAGGGTTACAAAAATGTTCATCTGGTCTTTAATTCCATTTCCCATGGCACCTTTACCGTATTCATTACCTCCTTTAGCATCGTTATCTGCCTGCCAGTAACCTTTGGCACTCATGTTATAGAAATTGACATAGACTGAAGAATCGGATAATGGCAGTTTGTGAAAATTCTCTTTCCGGAGATAAATGCCATTCCTTTTGGTCAAATAATCTTTCTGTAATACATGCAGCGTATACACTTCCTTGCTATCTAATACCATCGTGGTATCAATCAGGAAACTCTTTTTCAGTTTAGCATCCAGGTTAAAAAACGGAACCGTATTTTTTGGCCGGAACATGAAAACAACGCGGTGCTTACCTGAAGGAATCTGTGCCCAGCTGCTCAAATCGAAACCATTTAAAACAGGCCCTACCAACACATTTTCCCTGCCCGGATATTCAGGATTGTTTACACTAGTGCCACTCCCGATATGAGATGGGTAAGGTGGCGCATAAGGATCACGCTGATCCAGAAAATCTCCTTTAATCTTAGCGTTGACAGGCATACCATTCTGATCCATTTCCGGATCAATCAACATGGTTAAAAAAGGGAGCATTTCATCTTTATTATCGATCCCGATCTTATAATTCAGGTTGTTAAAAACCCTTAGATAAGCCGGATCATCGATTTTTTTATACTCTACTTTGGAACAGCCTGTTGCAAACCACAACAGGACAATAGCAGCGTAAAATATGCTATTCTTCATTCTTGATGGTAACATATGTTGTCTCTTTTATTTGGTGTGTTTCAGAATAATCATCTTTGCTTTTTGACCTGCAGGGGCTGATGCACTGGTGCTGCCAACCAAAGCAATGGTATAAATACCCGGCTCATGGTTGGGCAAACCGCCTCTTACGTATAAATCTGGTCGGGCAATAAGGTGTTGTCCTGTTAATACGGGTATATCACTTGCCCAGCTTCCAGGAATTACACCTGGCGCAGAACGGAAAGCCATAATTTTATATGGAATGTTATCCTGATCACTTTGTACATAGGGCGCTTGGGTGGTAAAAACACCTGGGGTCAGGTTATTTACTGCTGCCGGATTCTTATTAAAATTATGGAGAAAAGATTGTCCGTTGTCTTTTGTAAAAGTGACATACGGTAAATCAGGACAAAGGTTAAGAAAACGGATACTGAAAGGATAGTCCAGCTTATTGCGCACATAAGTGGCGTCATCTGTGGCCGTATTACCCGGAATTACCCTGCTTAAATCGTTAGGCACCGCACTAATGGTTGCCTTACCACTGGCATCAGGATGAATCCATAAGGTAAAATTAGTATTGGGATCTAGTGCCAGCTGATTTCTTGCCAATACATTTCCCGTAGCATCCTTAGCCTCGATCGTATAATTACCGGTTATATAATTCTGGTAATCTGTATGTTCGGTATAGGCCAGCGCATTTCCCAATGCATTTCCGTTCAGGGTTATTTTAACTCCATTTATGCCGGTCAGGGTATTCACCGCCTGCACCCTTGCATAGGTTACATTCAGTGGCTCACTGATGTCGTTCAAAATCGTGATGGCATTCTGATACCCTGAAACCTGTTCACCAGGATTACCATTTAAATAAGGGACATTAAAATTGTACGGGGCAATAACAATGGTATAAATCCCTCCCGGCACAAAACTTTTAAATGCCGTAAAAGTTAGGTGCGTGTCTTCAGGTGGCCAGCCACGGACAGAGGTAAGGGTTGATGTTGCCGGAAAAATCGGCATCTTAGTAGTACCTGGCACCTGAATCCCGGCTGGGGTTAACACCTTCAGCTGCGCTGTAGTATAGGGCAGTTCGATATAATCAGAATATTGTCCCGGCAAAATGTTATTGGTCGTAGGACTTACCAGTGTACCATCAGCCCATGCAAGGCTCATTGGCCCTACCAGGTTCTCCATATCGCTAATCTCAATAGTTGAAGAAAGATTGAGCAGCCTTACTTTAAACTTAGCAGGATCTGAGGGAGAAGAAACCGCACGCGGAATTTTAAGATACTTCGGTTCTCCGCCCGCAATACGCTCTGTAGCGAGCAGGTAATAATCCATAGCCTGTACTGCATCTTCCTGGAGATCGATCGCTAGCTTATCACCCGGGGTATTATAACCTCCTATTTCGGTAAAAAAGCGGGCCTTACCATTCTTTAAAAGCGATTGAGGAATGTTCCAGGTTGACCCCAGTTTACCACCATTTTCAGGAAAATATTTAGTACCGGACACTACTGTAGATATTGGATCCGTTGGTAAAAGATATTTATTATTGGTCAGTGTATCACCATCCATTATCACCTGTCCATAACCTCCCAGGTTTACGATACGCAGTGATGAACTTTTACGAGCATCTGTGATCAGCCTGTTGTCGTACTCAAAATCCTGCTTTTCCTTTTTACAGGAACCTAGTCCCAGCAATATTAAAAACCCAAGGAATAAGGGCAATTGCTGAATGTATTTTGTTAATTTCTTCATCTTTAATACAAATTATAAGTGAACCCCATCATAAATTCTCCCCCACGTTTATAACTGCGGTTCAGGTACTTATTTCCATACCATTTACCACCGGTACCGGGGTTGGCATATACGGTTTCAATAGCAGGGTTCAATAAGTTTTTAGCATAACCCTTAAAAATTACGCGCTTTGTTACCCGCTGACTGAACACAAAATCCAGCATAGGTACCGGGCGGGTATACAGATCCGGCTCGCCGGTTAAATTAATCTGTATCAAACGCTCACCTACCATATTAAATGTTCCGGTAAGGCTGGTACCTGATTTTTTATTATCGTAATTTATCCAGCCGTTAATGGAAAAGGGTGCCTGCTCAAACAAAGGGCTGTTGTCAGGCGTATGTCTGTCTAACGATCTGTTGGCCTCCAATCTTTCCGGTGATTTTTTGATATCACTCTGTGCCAGTAAAAGGTTAGTTCCTGCAAAGAAATTGCGAAATGGATCCCAGATCTTACCCAGATCTTTTACAATCTCGAATTCTACCCCCCATACCTTACCCACGTTTGGATCATTTTCAAATCTGATGGTTGGATATTCAGGATATGTTGCTGCTAAACCACTGGTTTTTAAGCTAAACACCTTATACAACTGATTTTCAATCCTCTTACCAAACAGAGACACAGCGATAACCTCTCCACTATTAGGAAACCATTCCCACCTAAAATCCAGGTTTTGAGTGTATTGATTGATCAGGTTGGGATTACCCACAACCAGTCCCATTTGGAAAGCATCAAATTCAAATACATTGGTAATCTCTCTTAATTCGGGCCTGGCCAGTGTGGTATTAAACCCTGCCCTGAAATTCATATTTTCCTTAAAATTATAAGTGGTGTTCAGAGAATAGTAAGGCTTATAACCAGGTTTATAAACGGAGTTAGGACTCATTAAAGTAAGCGGGATATTGGTACCCGGCGCGGTTAAGGCAGGATCCAGGAATACACCAGCGGTATCTACCGCCGACTGGATATTGGTAGATTCGAAACGAACACCACCGGTTAACCTTAAATCTTTTGTTACTTTTAAATCCAGCATGGCATAAGCCGCCTTGGTCTCAAAAAAACCGGTATAGTTGTTTGGCGATTTCTGACTGTTGTACAAAAAGCCCCCTACCGGACTTGCGCCTTCGCCCATGCCTGCAGTTGGTGCGTGAATTCCAATAATCTCATTGCTCACCAAACGATCCAGGTTTCCGGAAACCGTATACAATGGCAAAGATTTGTTGGAAGAGAAATTAGACCCTGGTAAGAACAACACATTCTCTGTAAATACACGGTCGCGGTTCAGGTAATTAACCCCAGTTTTTAATTCCTGCTTTTGTCCGAATAATTTAAACGGCACCGATAAATCAGCCTTATAGTTGTAATTGGTTTCATCCAGGTTCCTGTAACGACGACCATTGGGCTCGGCCTGAATAATTCCATAGGCCCCAAAGCCGTTCACATAACCAGAAGAAAGTGCATATAAATGCGTGCTGAATACCTGGTCCGGATTGGTGTTACCATTGCCGGTGGTAGGGTTACCATAATACCCACCATTACGTGGGGTATAATCTGCCAGGGTTACAAACCGGTAATCCGGATCATTCTGACCTGCTTTAGAAGAGGAAATGTTATAACTTAATTTAGGCGAATAGTCTGATTCCAAAAACTTATGCTCTCCCTGAAGGTTAAAGGTATTTAGTGTACGATAACTCTGTTTTAAAGAATAAATGGTACTTTTCACTTCTCCTGGCAACCCCGTATACTGATAACTACCATTCATATTGGTGGCTTGTGTTTCGCCTCCCCAACTACCCAGGTATTGCATACTGATTTCATTTCGGGCATCGAAGCGATAGGTTAAACCACCTAAAACACCGTAATTAAGTGTTTCGTTACCGGTATTTTCCTTATAGGTTTGGTAGCGTCCCATGTATAGATTGTTCGGAGTGATGTAATTTGGAATATTTCTAGGGCTGCTTACCTGCGGATTTCCGGTTACCACACCTTGATAGATACTGTATTGCTGAATATCACCACCGGAAATATCTGTAGTACGGCGATAATAGTTACCGCCGGCTATAACACCCAGTTTGTGCTTTTTAAACAGGGTGTAGCTATTACCAAAAGTGGCAGAGTACAACTGGTTTAATGGGGCCTGTTTATACCTGGTAGTCAGCACCGGATCAAAGCCCTGCATTATCCCATTAATGCGGCCAACTTCCTCCTTTGCTGCGGGACTGTACCCGCTGTTGAAGATCATATTCTGGATCTGGTTTAACCCACCCTTATATTGTGTGGCCAGGTTTAAGAAATCAGCAGACAAGTTCTTTTTATTGATCTTATCGCCCAACAAACCCATATCGCTGTTATAGAAACTATTATACTGACCACCTATCCCGATATTTGAATTAAAACCTGATTGAATAATTACATTCACCACCATGCTATCCGGTACAGACTTGGTTTTCAACTCTACAATACCCGCTGCTGCATCTGCAGGTTTATCAGGTGTAACTGTTTTATAAATTGTCACATTATCTAAGAGAGAAGCAGGTACCAAATCGAAAGGAATAGAACTTCTGTCCGGATCAGACGAAGCCAAACGCACACCATTCAGCTGACCAACTACACTCCTGTCTCCCAAACCACGGATGGCCACATACTTATCATCAGTTACCGTTACTCCAGGCACTCTTTGCAGGGCCTGTGTTGTAGTAATACTTGCGGTACGCTCTATCTGAACTGCAGATATGGCATCCTGTACAATGGCCGATTTTTTACGCTCATCGAGCACCGCCACCTCCGTATTTGTCTTTCTACGGGCCTGAACAGTTACTTCCCCTAATTGTGTAGAGGATGATTTCAGTGCTATTTTTAGCTCCTTAGTGTTGGCATCAACCTTAATCTCTCTGCTCTGGTAACCGATGTAAGAAATCACAAGTATTGCTCCGCCCTCGGGCACGGTAATGCGAAACTTACCATTCATATCCGTAGATGCACCACCACCCATTGTTTTAATGCGAATGCCGACACCAATCAATGTTTCACCCGTTTTCTCATCTACAATTGTTCCTGAGATGATTATAGGCACGGGCTTTTTGGTAATTACAACATACCCCTCAATTACCTTATACTCCAGGTTGGTATTGGTTAAAACTTTGGCCAGCGCATCAGCCACAGTAATCTCTGCAGCATCTATGCTTATTTTTTTTGTGATTTTATTTAACAAGCTAACCTGGGCATTGATCTGTATGTTCGATTGTTTTTCTATCTTACTTAAACAATTTTCGACACTTGCATTTTCCAGCTTAAGCTTAATTTTCTGATTCAAATTCTGACTGCGAACAGAACTGGCACACAGCACTCCAATAAATGTGAGGTTGACAGCGATCAGAAGGAACGAGCATTTCATAAAGAAATAAATTTTATCTGTTACCAGATTGTTATTAGCCATCTCGCTAAACTTCTTTCCGATGATAATAGCACCTTTTAATAACATGCTAATAAATCGAAAAGAAGAACGCAGATGTAATCCTTTTTGCATATTTTTGATCATTACGGGTTTTCGCCAATGGCGGATATCTGTTAATATTTATCGCTGAGCTGATGCGTCTTCGAAAACAACCAGCTCTTTGATGATTTTTGCGTCCTCCTTTGCGGGAGGGCGTTTCTTTTTTTTAGTCCAGGTGTTACATATCTTGTCCTTTCCGATTAATTAATAGTAATGTGATTGCCTTGAATATGATATTTAAACTGCCCCGAGACACTTAAAATCTTCATTAGGGTGTTGATAGGCACATTTGCCGTCAGATTAACTTTTAACAACTTTGAAGCGGTTTTTTTGCTTTTAAAACTGATTTCCACGTCATACCATCGCGCCAAAATATTTGCGATTTCTGATAGAGGGACTTTATTAAACACCAACCGTCCATCCTTCCATCCGCTGATATCCTTAACCACTGCAGCACCTAATGTTTTTATATGATCAGTTTCATTCCATGTTACGGTTTGTCCGGGCATCAATACGGCAATTGATTCTGTTTTTTTAGCGCTGTGCCTATCCACGCTAACCTTACCTGTACTTACGGAAACCGTAACCGGCTTATTAATAAATGCATCTACTTTAAAAGAGGTACCTAATACTTTGGTTGTGATTATTCCGGTATGAATAATGAATGGTTTCTTTGGGTTTTTAGTAACTTCGAAAAAGGCCTCGCCTTCCAGCTCTATTTCTCTGGTACTTCCATTAAATTTTTCTGCATAACGCAATTTGCTCTCAGGGCCAAGATAGACCTGTGAGCTGTCAGGCAGCGTTATAATCGTTCTGCGTCCGCTAGGATTATGTTTTTCTACATAAGCAACTACTAATGGCTCGCTACTTCTTTTAGATGTAATAACCCAAAGTCCGGCTCCAATAAATAATGTTGCCCAAATTGCGGCGTATTGCCAATTCGTAATTCTTTTTATAAAGGGAATAGGCGTAATTTTTTCGACGGTCGTTTCTGTGTGTAAAGATTCCCCATCAATCCGCTGATGTATTTTTCTTTTCCACTCGGACATTTGCTGCGCATCGCCGTCTGTATTATCGGCACCAATTTCACCTGACCACTGTTCATTCCACACTTCATCAAATAGTTGCTGAGCATTTTCCTGCTTAAGAAAGTCTCTTACTAATTTCAGTTCCTCCTGATCACAGAGGCCGGCAAGGTATTTTTTAATGAGCGCCTTATCTATTTTTAAATTCATTGTATCTATCCTTCACCTACAAGACACCAGGAAAGCTTAGGCAGGGTGAGCGGAAATGAAAAAAAATTAAAAAAAGAAAATAACGGCCAGTAGGATAGTTATGTCGATGTGTTCTTTCAAACTCTCCCGCAGATATTTGAGCGAAACCAGCATCTGGGTTTTGATTGTATTGACGGAAAGGTTCATGCTTTCTGCAATTTGTGGATAAGTCATTTGTTCTTCACGACTTAGTTTAAAGATTTTTCTTCGTTGTGGACTTAGCTGGCTTAGTTTCAACTGGTATACCTGTTCCAACTCCTTGTATTGGAGACAGTGATCTGCTAAATGCCCAACAGTTGCCGCCTGCTCCTGCAAAAAGCTAATGTCTGTGGTGAGCAGCTCCTTTTTGCGGAGGTGATTGAACATCACATTTTTCATTGCTGTGAATAAGTAAGCACTGAATTCTCCATTGATCTGCAAATCCTTCCTTTTTTTCCAGATATTGAACATTAAGTCCATAACCAACTCCTCGGCCACTGCAGCATTTTTAACGTAATTCAAGGAGAAATGGTAAAGTTTAGCAAAATACCGTTCAAACAACTGGTCATATGCCCTCAGGTTGTCCTGGCGACATTCTTCAAGTAGGAATTGGTCGGATAATTTCTGGTAATCTTTTGTCATTCGCTGAACAAATAATTCTTTCAGCAAAACTAAATGTTTAAAAAACCTCCTGCATTACCATAGTGTTAATTGTAAGATTGTTCTTCGGGTTTTATTGATATCTACATCTCAAACGACATTTCAATCTATCTTTAAAGGGGCAATTTTGGTTTATACGTTGTTAAAAGGCCTAAAATATCATCATCACTAATTAGGGCTGGGTTATTGAACTGTTTATCCAAAAGATAAGCAGGGATATCAAAAGAGTCTCTGGTGGTAATCACTGAAATCCCTGCATTTATTTTTCTATATGACTGATAATCACCTATTTCTGACTCAAGCTCCTGAACTTTCATTAGCAGTTCATAAATTACATATACAGAGAATTTCATGCTATAAAATTACATGATTTAAATAACATTAAATTATCATTTCTTTAACAATGGACGCTGTTATGGATAATATCCTGGAAAAGGACGTTAACTTTTTCCTATGGCTATTAAACCTTAACCATTGTTTTCAGCATCTTTATCGTTGATTTACTGTCGATAAACATACTGAGTTCCATGGTTAAGGTATCAACAAAACTTTCGGATGCCAATCCAGTCTTGATCCAGGTAAAACCCTGAAGGAAGTTATCTATGATGAACCAGTCTTTATCGCTTACAGTCAGTTTATCATCAGCAGTTCCCATTCGTGCCCAATCATCTATATCGCCATTGAACTTTTTATATACCGCTATCATTTTATCTGTAATCATTTGCCGTTCCTCCATGCTTCAAAATGCACCAAATTACTTTCAGTATTTTTGTTAGGCAGATAATATACTGCTGCTGACTGTTCAATAAGCACATCACTGGACGGAAACTCGTCGCCGTCATGCGCCAGGCGCTTATTGATCTTGCCCTTATAATCGATACGCATACCAAAGGGAAAGCACTCATCTGGCTTGTTAAGAAGGAATTTTGCTATTGAACAACTACGATTCAATAGCTCAATAACCTGAATAGGGATGGAATTCATGGTGAATTGAAATAAATAATCAGCCTAATATAACAGTTTGCAACCATTCCTCCATATTCATTTTAAGCATCTGCTGTTCAGAACTGAACAAGCCATATCCACCTTAAATATGAGTAGGTTGAAAAAAGCCATGTAATGCATAGCTAAGAGGTAACACATGATAAAAATTTAATACTGAATTAATAAACGGGCTTTAGCTTTGTCGTATAAATATTTGGTTAGTATTATATGTTTAAGTTAGTTGATAATGAAAAGCTCGGGTGGATGTCGGAGCTTTCCATATTAGGTTTTTAATATGAAAGTAAACACTGTTTTAATTGTATTTGTGGTGATCGCTTTAACAGCGCCAATCCTTTATTTGTTTCGGTATATTCAGATGGACAACGACCCTTTGGAAGAGGAGATGCTCTGGATCTGAGAGATTAAGATCTGCAAGAATACCTATTTTGCTGACTTCACATTAAACTCACGAATATCTCTCGCGTTATTAAAAGTTGCCAGACAACTATCCAACGGCTGGCCTTGTTTATAAATGCAATCGCAGAAGATTTCGCAAGCTGCTGGGTTTTTACTGCCAGCACACTGATTTCTGCAGGCAGCTTCAGAATTGCACGGGCCTATCGCAAATAAATAGAATGTACCGAAGATGACAGCGGCTAAAACTGCGAAGGAAGCCCCAAAAAAGACGAGCCTAAGGCGATTGCCCAGCGGTTTTTTGAATACAGTCGGCGATGCCACTCTGGGCTGCCCAAATGGCAAAACGTGTTTCAAACGGTCATAGTCCCAAATCAATAAAAACAGATTTGCCAGTACCATCATGGTAACGAGCCTGGTCCCTTCAAAGCGAGTAGCATAGGTCAGTACACAAATATTGACAATCATGGGAAAATACATCAGTGCACCAAGAAGGGAAGTTTTCGGAATCAGTAAAAATACAGCAGTGATGATTTGGGCAATTCCTATAAAAGTATAGTAATAGCCTGTCAATTGTAAGGCATCGAAGTAATGCCCTAAAGGATTATTGGACGGCAACCCGGCGGCGAACCGTTCACCCATGACTTTAACAAAGCCGGCAGGAAGAAAGCCAGCTGCTAAGGCTACGCGGCAAAAAACAGCAAAGTTTTGAAACCACTTGTCAGACTTTGCTTCGTAGTACAGTTCCTCAAATCTGCTCATGTTTTTTACGAGGGATTATGTTGCTCAACAGAAAATGAAGAACCAATGCGATCACAGTCCAGTATAAAGCACAGGCAAGCATCCGAATCGGTGGTGCCGGGTCCGGATCATTGAGTATTGGTGCCAGGGGCCCTACCAAAACAACTTTTACAGGATATATGATTGTAGCCAGGGTGCGCTTCCAGGCTATTGATGAGTCAGTTCCCGGGAACCACTCTCCGTTTACGGGTTGCAACAGTAAATTAGTGATAATAATAAAGGCGAACGCCGAAACAAGAAAGATGACAACAAATCTTGTTCTTGAAATTTTCATGGTGTTAATTTTATACTTTGCAGTATGCAAGTTAATTAAACAACTTTGAATTTCAAAGCACTTTTAAAAATATATCGACGAGTGAGTCATTCTTTTGCATAGTTTAACTGACATTAGCTTTCGACAAGTAAATGTCTGACGGGAAACCCTCTTATCTCGTTATTTGGAACAGCTGCATATTTCATCAAAAAAGGTGACCCCTCTATTTTGGTGCAAAGTAGCCGGTAAGTTGATTGCCAAGTAAATAATTGACATAAAAAAAGTGGAACCACAATTGTTAACGAAGGTTAAGAATTTAATAGGTAACGAATATTAAAACTCATTCCATTTTTTTTTTTCATTCAACCCTTTCAATAGGCACTTTATTTTGGATCCAGCCGGTCAGTTGGCAATTGAACGCATTGGAGACATTCTTTTTTCATAAACAAAAATGAAAAAGGGGAGATATCATATTTCCGATTCGGGTATTAATGTTGATGGTTCGCGTAGGTAAAGACTGCCGAACAAGCGTTATGAATTTGGACAAAAAGTTACTTGCAATGGTAAAAGAGGTAGCCGTACAGGAGCAATTCTTAGCGATTACAAGAGTGTCGCTTTAAGTAACGCAAAACCTTAATTTTTAGTCGATCTTTTGAAATTTTCAACCAATAGCTTGGAGTTAGAATCAGAATTCGTGGCAAAATACAGAATAACCTCCAGTCTAACATTAATATAGCCAACTACACTTACGTTTTGATCTTTTTTAATAAAACACGGAAATCACAGGTATAAAATACATTTATAGAGTTTTGATTCCTGCCAAATCCCTATCCCTTTCAATGAAAAGCAGTATATGATGTTTTAGAGATTCCTTAAATGTGAGTCTTATTTTTTCGTTGAAATGGAACTTGTTATGCGAAAAAAATCAAAGTCAGCCGCGCCGCCTATATTTTTTGTAGCGTAATTAAACAAAGCAAAACGATAGCCCATGAAATGTGGGAAAGTATAGGCCATTTTTAATTGTGTGCCCAATGGCATCCACGTTTTCCCGTCCAGGCTATAATAGAAATCTGCTACATCTTTTCTGTTCCTAAAATTACATTCCGCCTTAAAGTATACTACCTTTTGGTTTAAGGGGATTCTTTGTCCTTCTACAGGTTTTCCGGTGCTTGCATTGATCATTACTAGTGCTTTGCTATCCCCTGTTATTTTGACACCAGCCAATCCATATTTTTGTTGCAGAAGGCCCAAGCCTGCAAAATCACCATCTTTCATTTTAGAAATGTCAAGCGAAATTGTCCCAGAACATACAGGTCCGATAGTGCGTTGTGTCAATGAGTTTTGTGCCATCTCAAAATCGATGTCAATTCTACCAGTGGTGAGTCGTAGATACCCTTTCCGCTCTTTAACAGACCACAGGCTATTATCCGGGTTATGGTTCCATTGCCACGCCAGCGGCAAAGTAGGGTGCCCTTTTTACGGGTAAACTCGTCTGAAGCTACAATGCCTGGGATCAAACCTTTAGCAGCCGGCAGATCGAGTGTATCGGGCACTTTGCCTCTGGTGCCTAAAACGGGCCATCCATCCTCCCATTTTACAGGGACCAAATAGGGTATACGACCCACCGCGCCATAATCACGGAACAGATAAGAATACCAGGCCCCGTTTGGCGCTTCTACCAGCCCTCCTTGTGCCACACCTAAATCCTGGAGGCCAATTCGTCCTTCATACGGACCGGTAATTTTATCTGCCCGGTGTATGATAACAGTGCGTATGCTGCCTGGTGGCCATGTAATATTGAAAAGATAATATTTGCCGTTTATCTTAAACAGCTGAGAGCCCTCCGGACCGAGGCCAGCGCCGCCCGAAGGCGCGCTGGCCTTTTCAATGATAACCTGGTCCGTTCCTCCAGGCTTTATGCCCGAAAGGTCCTTTTTCAACTCAACTAACCTTAAATTTCCGCTCCCGCAAACCATATAAACCTTCCCGTCATCATCAAAAAACAAGGAGTGATCACCCAGGTCGGGGGCAAATGATCTTGCTTTCCACGGCCCTTTTTCGATATTCCTGGTAGAATAGATATAAGTTTTGCCCGTGGTTTGCGCAAATGTGCTTACATAATAGGTGCCATTATGGAAACAAATAGAACTTGCCCACGAACCAGCCCCATATGCGTTTTTGCCATTTGTAAGATTTAATGCGTCAACATTTGCTAAAGTATCATATGCATAATTCACCAGCTTCCAGTTCACCAGGTCGTGAGACTTCATAATTGGTACACCGGGACTCATGTGCATCGTTGTGCTACTCATGTAATAACTATTGCCTACACGGACTACTGAAATATCCGGTACATCTGCATAAATAATGGGATTAATGGCTTTTTGTGCGTATATACACGGTGCTATCAGGGAGATAATTAATGCTGTGGCGCATAACCTGTAAATCGTATTTTTCATGTTGACATTTAAGATTTTCATTCTTACCTTATTTTAAATTATTTTAATAAATGAATTTCCATTCATCAAACAAAAAATCCTCTCCATTAAATACAAAATAAATGTTCTCTACTCCTTTATCTATTTTCAGTTCTATTTTCTTTGAGAGCGTGGTCCATTCCTTTACATCACATATAAGGGAAACAAGAGGCTTACCTTTAAGATTATTTACATAAACATCAATTTTACCTTTTCCTTTCAACCTGGCTTCAAATTTGGAAGGAATCTGTTTGCTAAAATTAGCTCCCCGGACCATAAGACATTGTTTATCTGCTTGGCCTTTGACAACCATATTACCCGGACTACCAACAGCTTCGAACTGGACCTGTCCCGAGGTGCCTCCAGTGGTTTCTGCTTGCTGAAGAACAAATGGATTTAATGGGTTAAGCTGTGATGGACCTTTAAAAGTTGCTTTGCCCATGCTGATATTTACATTCTCTTCATCCACCTGCATTTCTTCGATACCTACATTACGAAAACCACCCTTAGTGCCAAAATAATCCTGCAAATACATGGCATGGTAGGTAATGTAATATTTCTCTTTAAACTTGAACAGGTGAGTATGATTGTTTGTCCAGGGGCCCACATTATCTTCGCCAGTATTCTTAAAGTAATTATCACGATATTTCCAACTACCCGGATTTAAGGGTGTTTTACTCGTCATATAAGAAATGCCGCATTTGGTGGGTTTGTCAATGTTGTTATAAGACCATTCTGTACGTTCTTCCCAACTCGTATTATAGGTATAAACCCAGGTTCCATTGATAAAGTTAAGGTCGCTTGCCTCAAAATAATAAGGAGCGGGTATCTTAGCAACATCGCTAGCCAAACTAATCATATCTGCTCCTAACTTAACGATTCTGGCATTATCTGGCATATATTTCGTTTTAGGTGTTCCGCCTCCAAAAGTCAACCAGCCTGTACCTTTATCGTCAATAAGAACTCCGGGATCGAATGGAGCATCGACATCCACACCAGGGACAGAATGGTCGACTATGTTCTTTCCTAATGGGTCGCTCCACGGGCCAACGGGAGAGATGGAAGTAAGCACGGCTGATCCACCACCGCCATTGGAGTAATACAAATAGAAATGCGTCTTACCATCTGCTTCCAGTCTGGATGTAATGGAAGGCGCCCAGGAATTCGTACTCCATGGTGCCAGCTTTGCCGTATTTATGAGGCCATGATAAGTCCAGTTGACCATATCATCGGAAGACATCATGACCAGTGAGCGGATATGTTCGTATGAGTTTTTCCCATTCTTTCCCACATGCTCATACTGCTGATGATCATTCGTGGCGTAAACATAAATCCTTCCATTGTATTCTACAGCTGTTGGGTCGGCCGTGAATATAAAATCTAATAAAGGATTCGCATTATTTGAGATAAGTTTCGGGGAAACATTTGCGAATTTTTCTTCCAGATTTTCTTTAACCTCTTTCAGTTTATCTGCATTGGTCTGAGCTTCTACATCTTTTTTACATCCCAAAAAAGAGATAGCGAAAACCGCACTTAACAACACTTTTTTTCTAAACATGTTTTTTTTATTTTACCTAAAAAACGGATACTCGTTAAAGGCTAATTTCAATTGATTAATTATGCTTTAAGCTACTTTAAGAGGCTAACCCTTCCCTGAGACTGGCGAACGCTTAACTAATCTCAGGAAAGGGAAATAACCTTACGCTATAATTCACACTATGCTGTTACTTAGATCCCGTCATAAGGGCATCTAACATAGGCTGGTCCTTCACCACATTATTCGCTCTGTCTAACATAAAACCTATCTCCCAATAGAAGGGCAGAATACCATTCGCTTTAGCCTGTTTGGTCACATAATATGTCCAGTCATTTACAGACTTGTTGTGCATAGCCAGATCCTTAGGAAGAAAATCGCTGTTATTGATGGCATTCCTCCTCCAGGCTGCATATTCACCAAGCAACACAGGGATACCTTTATCAACAAACTTTTCTTTCATCTTTTGGAATTCAGAATCGATCACATCCTCTTCTCCATAGGTAGCGTTGCGTTCTGGCTCAATAGTAGAATGATTCCCTTTCCCCCAGTAGTAAAACATTTTGCCCCAAGTTGCATCTCCACCAGTGAGTATGGTAAATGTAGCAGGCGTGTAGTCATGCACCTCGACCATCAATTTGTTAGGAATTTCGTCTATTGGCAGCGTATTCATCAAAGTAAAAGTTTTACTAGGGTCAGTGCTGGGACCCTGCACAACCAGCACCCGGTAACTGTTCCTGCCTCCCGTAGCGCGAACCGCCTTGATGAATGTTTGGTGATAACTATTGAGAATGGACATCTGCTCAGCATTTTCAACCGCAGGTTCATTCGTGCCGGCAAAAATAAGATGCTCATCAAAATCACGCATGGTTGTAGCAATCTGCTCCCAAAGCGCCTTTAGCTTCGCATTAATAGACTCTTGCTTTTCCGCATTGACATTATTTTCAAGCCAGCCATTATCTCCGTGGGTATTCAGCATCACATACATATCATTATCCACACACCATCCCACCACTTCTTTCACCCGGTTAAGCCATGCCGGGTCAATTTTAGCTTTATCCGGATCGCTTAAATGAGTCCAATTCCAGTTACACGGAATCCGTACAGTATTGAATCCCAATTGTTTTACAAATTTCACATACGACTGGGTCAGTTTACTATTCTGCCACTCCCCTTCGACTGGGGATTCCATGGTATTGCCAAAATTTATTCCCATATGCATTTTTGCTGCCAGTTGTACCGCTGTACTGCTCATACCGGTTGCATCGGGTGCTTGGGGTGAGGTATTATACGTTGGATATAAATTACCTATTTGCGTAATCTTAATTCTCCTGGCCTGGCCATTACGGGATGTAATCGTCACAATGCCATAACGCGGTGCACCGGTACCATTACTGGAAAATTTCAAGCGCAACTGTGTAGAACCCGCTTCGCCCCTTGTGCGACCGATCTCAATCCAGGGTGTCATGTCATTGATAGTTGCTGTCCATACCTCGTTGCTGCGAATGGTCACTTCTGTACTATCATCTTCCGCCTGCGCTGTAACATCCAGGGCAGAAACTACGAGTTCTGCCGGAACCTCCGGCTTCTTACAGTGTGAGCAGAATAAGGCGAGAACCGTCAGAAAACCTAAAAACATCCTATGACTTCTATTTCTCATATTTATAATATTGTTCATTTTTGTTGGTTTATATTTTATCTTTTCACCACCCTCAAATTGTCGATGGCTTTTTTTACAACCGATCTTTTGAAAAAGTTATTTCAGCGTACGTATTGTCAAAAACCGGTTTTCTTTAACTTCAGTCAGGTCATTTTTCTTATTTGTGTCCTAAGTGCATACTGAACAAGGGTACAGCCAGAAATTGCTTATTTTTTCAGTCTCTGCAGCCTACATTTTCAGCAACGCCCACTGCTGGTTACGTCCTCCATAGTAGTCCCATTGATTAGCACTGCCGCCGTTATTCAGCAAATAGCCTGAAATTTCCAGCGCCTTTCCACTATTTACATTGATCAATTTATAGTATCCGTTGTCAGTTGCCTGTATTGACCATTTTTGATTATTTCCGCCTGAATAATCCCACAAATCCGCCTGACCGCCATTGGCTACTGACCAGCTATCGATCTCTAAACACTTGCCTGAGACATGCATTGGCGTTAACCTGTAATAGCCGCTGCCTGCATCTTCAACTTTAAACTGCTGATTTGCTCCTGCTAAATATTCCCATTGATCGGCCAGGGTATGGTTGGCCGTCCCCCATCCGGCGAACTCCAGTGCTTTAAAACTATTTCTATTCATAATCTGATAGACACTTCCTACCTGAATTCCGGGCGATGCACCGTTTTGCTCCCCTTGCACAAGAGCAGCTAAACCTTGTTGATCGCCCACCGTGTTTGTTTGCCTGTTCAAGATTGCCCCTGTGTCCCAATAAAAAGGAAGAATGCCGCGTGACAACGCCTGGCGTGTAACCTGATTTAAAAAATATGCTCTGGAAGCCTGATTGAGCGTTAGCGCATCGCCTGTCAGCGACGACCGGGTATATGCTCCGAATTCTCCCAAAACCACAGGAATGCCTTGATCAACAAACTTTGTTTTCATCGATTGGAAATACGCGCTTAGGTCGGCTTCCTCTCCCCAGGTGGAATTTCTCGAAGGATCGGTGGTGGAATGATATCCGGACCCCCAGTAATAAAACATATTACCCCATGATTGGTCCGAGGACATCAGACAAAATTGGAAAGGGGTATAGTAATGAACTTCAACCATCAGGCGATTGGCTACCTGGTCTGTAGGAAGCGTGTTCATCAGATTATTTGTTTTTTCAATATCTGTTGAGGGTCCCTGGACAACCAGCACTCTGTAACTGTTGCGTCCTCCAGTCGATCTAACTGCGTTGATAAACGTTTGATGGTAAGAAAGCAGGACGTTCATCTGGGTGGCATCCTCTACGGCAGGTTCATTTGCACTGGCAAAAATTAAATGTTCATCAAAACCACGCATATGTGTCGCAATTTGCTCCCAAAAAGCTTTTTGCTTGGCATTGACTGCAGCTTGCTGGGCGGGCGTACAGTTGTTCTCCAGCCATCCACCATCCCAATGTATATTTAATATCACATACATATCTTTGTTAACGCAGTATTGAACAACCTGCTTAACTCTGTTGAGCCATACTTGCTGAAGCTCTGCTGTATTGCTGTTGGCCATATATTGATCCCAGGAGCAGGGAATCCGAATGGCGTTGAAACCGCTTTTTTTAGCCAGATCGACATATGCCTGGGTAACCAAAGGATTACCCCAGGCGGTTTCGCCACCTATTGCTTCGAGTGTGTTTCCGATATTCAATCCCAATCGCATTTTGGCAGCGAGCTGCGCTGCTGTGCTGGCCACTCCGGATTGATCCGGCGGAAGCGGCGAAGTGTTGTAGCTGGGGTAGCTGGTGATGGTTAAAGCATTCATTGCTTTTGCAAGAGACTGTTTCTCGGCCGGACTTCCGAGTTCTTGCTTGTGGCACCTGGTAAACATAAGGATGATTACGATACCAAAAAGATAATTTAGTGTTCTCATATAGGGTTATAATTGGTTTCTTGTAAAAAATCAGTCGGCAGAGGGGCATTTTTTTGCCTGGTGTTCTGATTTTGAATGCGGTTTGGATCTGCCGGCGACGGTGTTCGCTTTTGATTTGCTATAATTTCCTTAACCAGATATTGCGATAGCTGATCGGCTCACTTTTATCGCCATGGCTCTGTAATTTAATTGGTGAGGCGCCATGCTTTCTGTAGGCTGGCTGGCCAATATAAGGGGTATCCCCTTTGAGCATGGTCGCATTCTGAACGAGAATGCCATTGTGAAAAACTGTCGCTACAGCCGGTGATTTTACAGAACCATCCTCGTTAAAACGGGGAGCCGTCCAGGCCACGTCATATGTCTGCCACTCTCCTGGTTTTAAACAGGCATTTACCATTGGTGGCGACTGTTTGTAGAGACTACCCGCCTGCCCGTTTACATAGGTCTTATTGGTATAATTATCCAGCACCTGCAACTCATACCCACCTGCACCCCAGGGAAGCGCAGCCAGAAAAATACCGCTATTGCCCCGACCCTGACCAATTCCTGTTATATTTTCCGGAATCCTGTATTCAATGTGAAGCTGAAAGTCCATAAATTTCTCTTTTGTCTGGATATCACCCACGGACTTATCTACCGTCATGATCCCATCAGCTAACTTCCATTTTTTTGTTGAAGCAGTATCTCCGGAATTCACCCACTGACCCAGATCTTTCCCGTCAAAAAGAACTATGGCATCTGAAGGGGCTCCCCCATACAGCTTAGCCGGACTTACCTTTGCAGGTACCGGGGTCCATATTTCCGTATCTTCTGGCTTTGCCGGTTGCTGTGCCTGAACAATCAGGGAATTTGTTACGAGCATCCCAACAATTAATATTGATCGTTTCATATTATCGATTGATTTTCTTTAGCTATTGATGTGTTATTTATTTAATGATTTGATCCAGGTCGCAATTTTGGTAACCTCATCTTTTGGAACATTGGACATAGGCGGCATCGGAGTGGAATAATCCGGCCAATGCTCTGGTTTAGGCGTATAAATCAGGCTTATTAGTTCCTCGACCGTATATTTTTTGGTAGAAATCTCTTTAAAAGACGGGCCAACTTGTCGCTTCTCTGCATTGTGACAGGCAAGGCAGGTATTTTTAGCGAGAAGCCCTTTCACCTGATCGTAAGTTGGAATTTTTGTCGTTAACATTTTTTTACCCGACAAGGAAGCTCCACTTTGTCCCGGGGACAGTTTGTTAACAGAAGATGAATTTCTGGTGCTTACTTCGGTAAGGCTAAGTGCCTTTCCTTCCGGGATATTGTTTAAAGTATAATATGCTGTTGGATGTACAAGGCTATAGTAATTCTCCTGCGAGCGAATCCCATTTAAGGTGATATTGTGAACATATCCTTTGCGGAGGTTGGCTACGATAATACGGGCAGTCAGGCCATCAGCTGAAACGCGAACGCCTTTAACACTACACTTCTGGGTATTGACCGGGGGACTTCCATACACACTGTGGTATTTATAAATGAAGCTTTCCACTGAATAAGAAGCAAGATCCAAGGCATATTTTTTATCAACAGGTTTGGTAAATTCTATTTCAAACCCATCAGGCATGGCTTTGATGCTGAGCATTTCAAAAGGGGTTTTGTTGTTCCAAACCAGTCGCTGGATCCCCTCTGTGGCCTCACCGGCCGAACCCCATCCCCGGTTGGTCTCCCCGGCAAACAACGACCCATCCTTTCCCCAGGCCAGACGAACGATACCCGACTGAAACCCACTTCTGAAAGGCCACGCGGCCCCCTGATACTCACCGTTTATCTTCTCCATAAACACACGGCTAACCATACTCTGTCCCTGATCGCCCACCAGAAGCTGTCCAGCAAAAGGACCAAAGGAACCTGGAGGAATTTTTACAATCTCAGAATTTGAAATACCCAGAATTCCGTGAGGTAGCCACACTGCGGGTATTTGCAGTTCAGGAAAGTTCTTCTTCATATCCATCTCGGTTACCACCTTTGCATTCACATCGTTCTCTGGCTTTACACTGTTCCCCTTGCTATCGTAAATCATTTTTGTTTCATTCTTAGCAAAGAACTGTTCTGTGGTAAGTTTTATTGGAGAATGTGGTAAATTAGCCCACACCAAGCTGGATGGATGCCCCATAAATGCGCCTTTTTTCACTTGCATGATACTTCCAGAGCCAACCCAATCCCCCTGATTATCAGTATAGAAAAGCTGATCATCAATCATACTAATTCCGCAAGGCGAGCGCATACCTGCAGCCCAAGGCTCGACTCTTCCATCTTCAAAAATATGAAGTGCCCAGCCCCTCCATGGAACCATACTTATCGGGTTCCACCAGGTTGGCGGAAATCCAAGATTCAGGGTTACAAAAAAAGATCCATCGGCAGCTAGCTTAGGGCCAAAACTATACTCATGGTAATTTCCTGACAATGGCCATGCATAAACAGTTTCAAAATCATCCGCCACTCCGTCGTTGTCTGTATCTGTCATTTTAGTAAGTTCCCCGCGTTGAACACAATAAAATGATCCGTTTTTGTAGGCAAGCCCTAGCACCTCATGAAGACCCGAAGCAAACTTTTGGAATGTTGGCTTCAGTGAAGAAGGGTTTTTCACAATGAAAACATCGCCCCTTCTGGTAGTGACCCCCAAATCGCCGTTAGGCAATGTACAGAGTCCACCTACTTCGAGAATTACTCCTTCCGGAGCGGGCACTTTCATGATCTTAAAATAATCATCTTCCTTTGGAGATTCTGCCTGGGCTAAGCATATTATTGACATCAGTATAAATGTCATCATCAACAGGCACGAAATACCGTTTTTATAATAATTGAAATAAATATTCATCTGGCTATTGGTTAAAAAGAATGGAGTAAATGATCTTACCTTGGAACGGAACCAGAAGTTCCTGAGTTCCTTGTATGGTTCTGACGACAGGTTTCAATGCCTTCTCATCCTCAACGGTAATGGAATAAGCTTTATCTGAAATGACATATTTACCATCTTTCTGTTCGATAGCATTTGCTCTGGCAAGGCACAAGTATAAATCTTTGGCACTTCCCTCTGCTTCGATTTCGCGCCGGATGCCCTGGCTACCATCAATAACCCTGGTCATATCCTTAACACTTAATCCGTAAATCCGGTACTTAAACACTGGCAGACCTGATGCATCAAGTGTATAGCCCTTAGGTTTGAAGCCCGACCCAGTTGTGTCTTTTTTTAATTCACTTTGTAGTGTTGCTAACCGCTGAATCTGTGGTATGGCATCACCGATCTGGATCGCTTTTCCGAGTGGCCGCGAAGAACCATCTCCTCTATCATGCCACATTGGTGTTGCATCCAGAAATTCCCCTTTCCACAATAGCACTAATTCGCCATTGTCGGCGTCGTAGGTGTAATGCACTTGCATAGGACTACCTATGCTGATGGCATGCGAAACTCGTTTACCACCATCAAGATCGATGAAACTACGGAGCAGGGTATTGCGGTCTGCCTTAATGATTATTGGGTCGACTTTGGTCTCCTGCGCAGCCGCCGGCCGGCTAATTAGAAAACAAAAGGCCGATGCACCGGCAACAAAAAAATAAGAATATAAATTCATGCTTATCTGTATAATATTTGGTTAATTAAGCGTATTGGTTTAGTACTATTTTCAAAATTAGACTACTGATTAGCACACAACCTATCAATAGGATACCGTTTCCTTCTGTAGATCGCTGAGCATTATTTAACAACGATCTTTATTTTTTGAGAAATATTGCCTGAGGAATTTCCCATTTGGAGCATAAAGTCTCCTGCCTCAATGTTCCAATCCTTTTTCCCCTCATCATAGAAAGCAAAATCAGCAACTTTTACGTCCAACTCAACAGTTTTCGTTTCTCCGGGCTGCAGAAACACTTTCTCAAAGGCTTTCAACTCTTTAACCGGGCGGGGCACCGTACATATCGGATCATTTACATACAATTGAGCAACTTCAGCACCATACCGTGAGCCTGTGTTCTTCAGGGTGAATTTTACCCTGATAACATCGTCTTTGCTATAAGTTAATCTATCCGTAGAAAGTGGTCCCAAGTCAAAGCTGGTATAAGAAAGCCCAAACCCAAAAGAAAATTGAGGGGCTATTTTTTTAGTATCAAACCAGCGATATCCTACCAGGATGTCTTCTTTGTAATATTGATTAACGCTGTCCCCGGGATAAGAGATTTTTCCATAAAAATGTGCAGCATTATCCTCCAGTTTTTTTGGAAAAGAGAAGGGCAGTTTACCCGATGGGTTTACCTCACCCGAGATCACGTCAGCCAATGCATTTCCGGCTTCAGCGCCGAGATACCAGCCCTGGATAATGGCAGGGACTTTATTGACCCATGGCATCGACACGGCATTACCACTAAGCAGTACCACAGCCGTGTTTTTGTTCACTTTCAACAACGCATCAATCAGTTTATCCTGACCAAAAGGAAGGCTCAGCGACTGGCGATCCCCACCTTCACAATCCTGAAAGTGATTTTTGTTCAGCCCTCCGATAAAAAATACAATATCGGCGTGCTTTGCAACGTCCATGGCAGCAGCAATCAGCGAATCTGCGTTTAGCTTCGAAGGTTCTTCACGTCCGTATACTGCCGGCCCGGAGGCATAGCCAAGACTGTAAACAATATGATCTTTTCCGTATTTAGCGGTTAATCCTTCCAATGGTGATTGCTCATAGGCCACCTTGAGTGATGATGACCCGCCACCGATTACCAGACTACGGGTTGCATTTTCTCCGATCACGGCAATCTTTTTGTATTGACCCGCAGGAACGGGAAAGAATTGCTGCTCATTCTTCAACAGCACGATTCCCTCCTGAGCAATCCTAAGGGCTGCTTCGCTGTGCTGGGGAGACACGAAACGGCCAAAAGGCCTGTTGGGGCTCATGGTGGTCCGGAAAATTAAACGCAGTATGCGTCGGGACTTGTCATCGAGTAAAGTGATGTCATACTTTCCCTCTTTAATTCCTTTAAGGAAAGGATTAGCCAGATAGTAATCTGAGTAAGGGAACTTGCCCTTGGTTGTCAAACCATCGGTATAGGTACCCATTTCCAGATCCAGCCCATTATTGACCGCCTGGTCAGTATCATGAACACCGCCCCAGTCACTAATCACCACCCCGTCAAATTTCCAGTCACCCTTTAGAATCTTGTTCAAAAGCAAGTCATTATGGCAACAATGCCGTCCTCTGAATTGATTGTATGCGCCCATGATCGACCATACTTTCGCTTCCTGCACTGCTGCCTTGAAAGCAGGCAGATAGATCTCGTTAAGGGCGCGATCACTTAGGTCAACATTGATATGACCACGCCAGGCTTCCTGATTGTTCAGTGCAAAATGTTTGACGCATGCCGCTACGCCGATGGATTGAACGCCTTGTATATAAGGCACCACCATACGGGAACTGAGGTAGGGATCTTCACCCAGATATTCAAAATTCCGGCCGTTTAATGGTGTACGGTAAATGTTTACGCCAGGCCCTAATAACACTGTTTTATTGCGGTAACGCGCTTCTTCTCCGATGGATGTGCCGTAAAGCAAAGATAATTTAGGATTGAATGTAGCCGACAGGCAGGTGAGTGCCGGAAAAGCGGTACAAGAATCGTTTGTCCAATTTGCCCCACCCCATTCATCCCACAAAACTTCTTCCCGTATGCCGTGCGGGCCATCGTCGGTCCAAACTTCAGGGATTCCCAAACGAGGCACCCCTTTTGAACTGAATTTAGACTGGGCATAGCAAAGGGACACCTTTTCTTCAGCAGCCATCAGCGAAAGCGCATTTTCAACCCGCTCTTCAATGGGTTTGCTTAGGTCAAGGTAAATTGGCTGTTTCTGCTGCGCCGTTACCAGTAACGAGGCACCTATTGCTGCGACAGCTAAAAATATCGATTTCATTTAGTTTATATTCTTTGGTTTTGGTTTTCGTTTCTCTCCGATCAGGTGCCTGTCACAATTTTACAACAGATTTAAAAGTTGAGGAGCTACCGGATTTTACCACACAAAACTACACTCCGCTATACTGGCCGCAGAGCAGTAATGTTAAAGAAGTAAGCAGAAATGTTAACCAACCAGCGGTGGACCCGGAAAGATCTCCGGCTCAGGAAGGAGATAAAAAAGAGTTAAAACAATGATAATCTAATTATTATATTTTTTTATTTCTCTTTTCCGCGATATATTCAGAAGGAAGCACATTGTATTTTGCCTTAAAGGATTTCGCAAAGTAATTAGGAGTACTGAAACCGACCATATAGCAGATCTCAGCAATAGTTTTATTGCTTTTTTCCAATAATACTGCTGCTTTTTCCAGCTTAACCGATCTGATAAAGTCTACCGGAGTTTTACCGGTCACCTTTAAGCATTTTTTGTACAGGGAGACCCTGCTCATGGCAATATGCCTACTCAGGTCCTCTACAGACAACTGGGGGTTGTGAAGATTCTCTTCAATGTAAACCAACGCAGCGTTCAAAAATTTAGCATCGTCCGATTCAATTTCCATTTCCGGCGATGAGATGTTAATTTGCCTGGTATAAGTTCTTTTAAATGTCTGATGAAGAGTGAGCAGGTTTTTGATCTTGGAATGTAGGATCTCAAAATTAAAAGGCTTTGTCATATAATCGTTCGCCCCTGTTTCCAATCCCTTAAGTTGTTCTTCTTCGGTCGTCAATGCCGTTAACAAGATGATGGGAATATGCTTCGTCCGTTCATCTGATTTTATTTTTCCGCACAATTCGTTACCATTCATTTCAGGCATACTGATATCGGAAACAATCAAATGTGGGTGCAGGGCAAGTGCCTTTTGCCAACCTTCTTTGCCATTTGAGGCCTCTTCTATTTTATAAAAAACGCGTAAATTATCCTTGAGATAAAACCTGAAGTCCTCGTTGTCCTCAACCAACAATATCACAGGTGCATTTTTCGTGCGCAGACGCTCACCAGTGGACTCTTTTCCTTCATTTTTTTTATCCGATCTCCCCTCGTCCGGCCAATCAGCACATTCCGCATCTTTTTGCTCCAGCACAACAAGGGATACAGGTGCAATATTAAGGTGTACCGTAAAACAACTACCCAAACCTGGCTCACTTTCTACCCTGATTTCACCGTCATGCATCTTCACAAATTCTTTTGTAATGGAAAGGCCAATTCCCGAACCCTGATTAAGAATAGAAGCGGAAGTTTCATTTTGAAAAAACCGCTCAAAAATATGCTCCTGTTTATCTTTTGGAATGCCAATTCCTGAGTCTAACACTTTTAACTCCAATAAAACCCTTCCATCTGATGTCGGGTTCGGGAGTGTTTGTAATTCTACACTCACATTTCCTCCTGAAGGCGTAAATTTAAAAGCATTCGACAGTAAGTTGAACAATATCCGCTCGACCTTATCCTGATCATAAGAGACGTATAAATTGTCAATTGCACTTTTGAAAGTTAATTTGATTTGCTTCCGCTCTGCCAGGTCATAAAAAGATTCTGTTGCCTCCCTAATAAAGGAGACAATTTCGCCATCACTCCTGTTCAGCTGCAATTCCTGTTCTTCCATTTTACGGAAGTCGAGCAACTGGTTTACCAGATTTAACAAACGCCTTGCATTTCTTTTTATCATAGACAGCTGACCATGACGCTCCTTCTCTTTGGCTTCAACTAAAAGTTTATCTACAGGGGCCAGAATTAACGAAATAGGCGTCCTGAACTCATGGCTCAAATTGGTCAAAAATTTAATTTTCAATAGATCAAGCTCCCGCAGTCTTTCTGCTTCCTTACGATCCTGTTCCCGCAATTGCCTGGCCTGAATTCTTTCTTGTACCAAAGCAAATTCCTGTCGTAGCTTATTGATCCCCCGGTTTCGGATAAATAACAATAAAAAGCCGATGGCGAAAGCGTACAATAAATATGCCCACGTGGTGCGCCAGAAAGGGGGCAAAATTGTAATTTTCAGTTGCGACTCCGCTATAGGTATAGTATCACTTTCATTAAAAGCCTTTACGTGAAAGGTATACTCTCCTGGGTCAAGGTTTGTAAAAGTGGCCTTGCGTATTTCTGAAGGAACGGTAAGCCAGCGATCATCAAATCCTTCCAAATTATATTTATAGGTAATCTTGTGGGGGGCAAAATAGTTGAGCAACGCAAATTGAAGTGAAAAAATATTTTCTTTATAGGTAAGGGTTAAATTTTTAAGGGCTGTGATGGATTCGGGCAGAATGATACGCCTATTTAGATTCTCGCCAACATGCACTTTATGATAAAACACCTCTAATTCGGTCATGGCCATGGCGGAAGGCGGCTGGATGTTTTGGATTTGGCTTGCTCTGAAAATATTAAAGCCATTTGGTCCTCCAAAAATCAATTCGCCAGTTTTTGTTTTATATGCGGCATTGAAATTAAACTGGGTATTTTGCAACCCATCGGATTTATTGTATTTACTATATTGGAATTTATAGCTTTTGCCTTGTGCAACTACAGAAATCTTGTAAAGTCCTTTTCGGGAACTATACCAAATTTGATGCTGCTCATCTTCAAGAATTGCAAACACGGAATTTTCGGGCAGACCCGTATTTTCGTTTAAATTATTGAACTTACCTGTTAGCGGGTTGTAGATACTTATGCCTTCTCTGGTCCCTATCCAGATCCACCCTCTTCCATCTTCTATAATTGAACTTACATCATTCAGTATCAAACTGTTTTTATCCTTACCATCATGTACCAATTGCGTAAATTTAGCCGTTTTATGATTCAGGATGTTAACACCCCCTGTAGTACCAATCCAGATATTTTTATTTTTATCTTCATATAAACAGGAAATACCATATGAGTTCAAGGTATTTTTCACTGATGGATTAAAATGCTTAAATTTCTTGGTACTCCGGTCAAACAGATCTAATCCCCCAATTAAAGTGCCTACCCAAAGCCTGTTGGAAGAATCTTCTAATAAGGCATAAATTCGGTTATCTGAAAGGCTGGAAGGTTCTGCCGTATGTTTGAAATGTGTAAACTTCTGTCCGTCAAATGAATTAAGCCCGCCTAAAAAAGTTCCTATCCACAAAACACCCGAATGATCGATGCAGAGGCTTACCACAATATCATTACTTAAGGAGTTGTCATTTTCCGGGTTATTACGGTAGGTTTTAAACTCACCCGTACTCCTGTTCAAATGTATTAAACCCGAGCCATTTGTTCCAATCCATAGGTTGCCCATATTATCTTCTGCGAAGGCATTCACATCCTTCTGTAGGGCGTTATTTCTGGTTAAATACTGATTTCCAGGAAATTTATAGATGCTTTTATGATAGTAACAAATTCCTTTCTTAGAAGTACCAATCCAGATGATACCGCTATTGTCTTTATACAAAGAAGCTATGCTGTTGTCGCTTAAAGCCCTCTGGTCATCTTCTCTACTTAAAATATAAGTGAATGTATTGGTCCGCTTGTCTAATATATTAACTCCTCCATGATCAGTCCCTATCCAGATTTTCCCATCCTCTCCTTCCAGAACAGAGCCGACATTTTTAGAGCTTAGCCCCGAATAGTCTTGTTTTTTCCCAAAATAGTGGAATTTGTCGCTCGCCACATTGAGGTAATATAATCCAAAAAGATCACCCGGACTATAAATAAAAACATTGCCTTCAGCGTCAAGGCTGAGCTTGAGATTGAAATAATTCTCCTTTGTTCCTAGACGGTTTTTAACATCAAAATATCTGCTTGTTACCTTTTGTTGTTTTAAGTTAAACTTCTCCAGTACACCATTGGCGTAAATAACCCATAAATTACCTTTTAAATCCTCGATAAAATCACTTATTATACCAGAAGACATGGAAGTTAATACGTCACTTTTAGGGGTATAACTCGTAGTGGTTTCGCTTTTAGAATCATAACAAAAAATACCTTGATTTTCTATATAAAAATAGAGGCTACCCTTATTGTTGGTTTTTATCTCTCTAAGGTATCCACCAGGAATTTTATATTTTTGAAAGTGTTTATTCTGAAACCGCTCAAACTTTTCGGTTAAGGGATAGTATATACTGAAGCCACGATTAGATTTAATCCACAATTCTTTCTCGGGTCCCCCAAATATATTGATAATGTAACCATCGGGTAAGCTGGTGCTATCCTTTGAATTATGTTGAAATATCTTGAATTCATGTCCGTCATAACGACTGAGCCCGGCGGTGGTACCAAACCACATAAATCCTTTTTGATCTTTGTATATCGCATTTACCTGATTGTCTGATAAACCATTTGAAATATCTAAATGGGAAAACTGGTATACATTATCCTGCGCAAAAAGAGAATTATACAGCAGGAATGCGCTGATCAGGGCTAAAAACCGAAACATATATTTTTCTATTAAATGCTTTAGTCATTCTCCGGATGCCAGGAACAATTAAAGCTAAAACCCAAACAGGTTATAATTGGTTGCGTAATATTGGTATAGCTAAGCTACACTTTAATCTGGATTTTTTTAATAACCCTCCTCCTTAACCATCAGTTGATGGGCCGGAAGTTTTTAGGGACTGTTACTAGAGTTTAAACGCCAGATATAGCAAAAGGCTATAACCGACGTTTCAGAGCGTGCATATTGCAAATTCGATAAAAATCCTATTCCCGGTCTTTTCTATTTAAACCAAGTCTCCACCTAAAATATTTATCCAATACCTGAAGTGACTTTTCGTCGGGAACTGGTCCTACATGAGGTGTCTCCGCGAAACACATCACTGCAGGCTTATCGCCGGTAAACGCAGGCCATAGCGGAAGCTCCTTACCGTTAGGGTTTCCGTATTTCACAAAGTTAATCCAGTAACTCCCCATCGCGGTTGAAATTTCCAGATCTGATTCAGAAGTTTTCGGGTTCAAAGCATCTATATGCTGAAAAACATACGAAACATCCTGTGCATGAGGAGAGCCCTGCCCATATTCAGGAGTACCTTCGGGATAGTTTGGATGCTGATCAAAAAAATAATAAAACACTTTCGATGTCCCAGTTTTTGACTGGAGTCTGGCCCACGTCCAACTGTGCCATCCAAAAGCAGCATCTCTTGACAAATTCCTTGCAGCGCGTGTAACAGAATTCTCGCCTAGGGGATAGGCCTTAATCAGATCATCGGCAAATTTCCCATAACGTGCTTTTACTCCATCAATATATTCTTTAGGGTTTGCTCCAGGCGAAAAGCTCAGTCCTTCGTCAGAATTGTAGCCAATAAGCACTGGTACATCATTGTACCTACCTGCTTCGTATAGTTTATATTGAACATCAGGAATCACATGTCCATCTATAATAGGCCATGAACTGCCAACACCCCAACCCATAGGGAGTTTGTCGGCTTCTATCTTTCTAAGTTCTTCTATGGAAGCAGCACCTGCTTTTGCTGCATAACCTAATCCGTCATTCTCCGCTTCCTGAAGGGCTTTCATATTTTCGCCCGGATATGTTTTGATACCGGCAGGTCCAAAGGATCCGCCACTTTGCGAGATTGCCGCTCGGAAAAGACCCTTAGCCAGAGGAGAAGCACACAGCATACTCACTGAAATCCCTCCGGCGGATTCGCCAAAAATGGTTACTTTTTTGGGGTCGCCACCAAAAGCAGCGATGTTCTTCTGCACCCATTTAAGGCCTGCAATCTGGTCCAGTAAACCATAGTTTCCCGATGTATGCTCAGTTCCCTCTCTGCTTAATTCCGGGTGTACTAAAAAACCAAGCGGACCTACACGATAGGCAATACTGACAAATATAACTCCCTTTTGCGCCAATTTTTGTCCATCATACCATGCTTCGGCAGTTGATCCGGAACTGAACCCTCCCCCATAGATCCATACCATAACAGGTAAATTCTCTTTATTTGATTTTGCGGGGCTCCATACATTCAGATATAAGCAGTCTTCGCTTTTGCCTGCAACCGGGCTGCCTCCTTGCATCGGTGAGGCAGCAAAATGAACAGCCTGCTTTACTCCATCCCACTTTACTACTGGTTGTGGGGCTTTCCACCGTAATGAACCAACTGGCGGAGCCGCAAAAGGAATTCCACGGAATATACTCAGATTATTTTCTGATATCCCTTGTATCCTACCCCCTTCAACGTCTAAATGAACAGGCAATTGAGCATGGCCTGTTAGCGCTGTGAATACCATCACCAGAACTATAAATGCACCATTTTTCCGTATCCTCATAAATTACTTATAAATCTATTGGAGTAAATTTAAAATTTTTAAACGTTACACTTCCTTCGCCTATAGCACACAAGCCAATTCTTAGGCTTAAAAAGCCACTCAGCACGTTATGATGTATGGCAGAAACCTCAAGCGAAGTTTCAATTTTATTCCATTTAATACCGTCTGTACTATAATACATATTTACCGTATTATTAATGTTTTTAAGACGAAGGAATACATGATTTTTTATAACGCTCTTTTCAGTTTGAAACTGCCAGCCACGTAAATTGGCAAATATGTTTTTATCGTCGGCCAGGATCCCTGAATAGGCATTGTTGTTGTAAAAAAGAACTAATCCACCTGTTGCTTTTCCTTCTATTAATAATTCCACGTCTACATTATATGAATGGCCTGATGGAATGCACAATAAGGGCGAGCTACCGGCTACATTATTTCCTTTTCCCTTAATGGATAAACCATTGTCAGATAAGTTAAACCTGCTGGTATCCAATCCTTCGAAGAATTCCCATTGAGGCCGTAATTTATTGCCTTTAAAATTATCATTCAATGTAAAGTCGGTTTTAAAGGGAGCTAAATTGGGTTTCCTGATGGGTTTACTATCTACTATATTATCCGGCACTTTATACCAGCCATCTTTTGTCCATTCTACCGGCAACAATAAAGTCTGGCGACCTTTATTGTAAAAACCATCTTCGTAAGCATGAAAGATCATCCACCAGTTACCTTTTGCATCATCGAATAGCGTACCATGCCCTTTCGATTTCCATTTTTCATCTTGTTTAGTTGTTCTGACAATCGGATTATAAGGAGAATTTTCCCACGGGCCCGATAGCGATTTTGATCGAGCAGAAATGACCATATGGCCAGTAGCAGGACCTGCTGTTCCTCCCTCGGCTACAGTAAGATAGTAGTATTCTCCTCTTTTTATCAACTTGGGGCCTTCCAGGCAAAAGCACTCAATGGTCCAGTCTTTAGGTATAGGCCATCCGTTGTATGAGCTCTTTTGATTTCCTGTAATTGAAAGACCATCATCAGACAAGGGCACAAATCCCCCGTTACTGAAAAACAAATACCTTTTGCCATGTTCGTCGGTTATATGACCAGGGTCAATGTTGCCAATTTTCAGATCGACCGGATCACTCCATTTCCCATCGATCGAGTCCGCTGTTACCACATAGTTAGTCCCGTTTGCCGGAAAATAGATATAGAACTTATTTTTATACTTCACCAAATCAGGAGCATACACCGAGCCTACGTATTTATGCAGGGCGTGGGTCAGTGGTTTCCAGTTAATCAGGTCTTTTGAATGCCAAATCAATAAACCTGGATAGTATTCAAAGGAGGAATGGACCATGTAAAAATTATCGCCATCACGTAATATACTTGGGTCAGGATAATCTCCTGCAAAAATGGGATTTAAATAAAATCCATTACCTTTTTCATGAGGTTGGGTTTGGTGCTGTGCTTTTGCAAAAAAGCTGAGCTGAATCAGCAAAAAAGTTATTAATAGTTTGTTCATATTAAGTTATTTCAAGGTCTCCTTTTTTCATCTTCCTTATTAATGGCCATTTCATTGGAAAACAAAAGGTTTTTTTTGCATGCGTGAATTTATGTATTTACCTAGTGAGTTCCTGCAATAAGCGCATTTATACTACGCTGATCAAGCAAGGTATTGTTTCTGCGGTCCAATGCTCCGCCAGTATCCCAATCATCTACCACATTATTGTGTGCTGACTGATCTAAAGGAATATTGTTAGGACCTCCCCGACGGTAGGCGCTGAACTCGCACATTATTACAGGGATTCCTCTGTCTATAAATTTAGATTTCATTGGTTAGTTGGATAGGATTCAATTTTAATTGTTTTGTATTTAGCAATTAGTTTCCTCTCTATTCAATACTTTCCTCTTCATCTGTATCCGATCTTCATTTCAGTTAATTTGGCCATAAGGATCAAAACTAACCGGAGATGCGATGCAGAGGTAGACCAAATGTTTCTATTTGAAGAACAAATGTTAACCTACAGATGTGAAGACTTCAGCCTCAATCCGTTTTTACTCTTCTTTAATAATCATGACATCCCAGGGATCAAACTGAATTAAACCGTTTTTTTCAACCATTGTGTTGTCTATAATGCTTTTTCCTGTTTTATATGGGTATTTAAACTCCATAATGTTATCTGAGAAGTTATAGTAAAAATGAACGGCTTTTCCCGATGCGTCAAAGGCATGTTTAACCTTCAGTTTTTCAGGCAGATTTTGGTCAGCCCCAATTAATTTCAGCTCATCAAGCGAATTCCGGAGGACTTTCTTCAATATTTCAAGTGAGACCACTGTTCCAAAATAAGTGACCACTCCTTTACCTGCCTCATTCCTGGTTATCGCAGCATACTTTCCAAAAAAGGGATGATCATAAGCAGCGAGCGTTTTTGCCGTGGTTGGTACGATGAATTCAGCCCATTGTTCAACAAAATTCTTGTCGCCTACCTGGAATGGATCTCCTTTTAGCGGAATACGATCACGAAGGCTGGAAAATTCATTGTAGGTAAATCCACAGATTTCGCTTAGCGCCCCCGGCATTACCTGATCACGAATTTTAGAATTTTCATCGGCAAACCCACTTTTGAAATTAAGTATTAAATGACCTCCATTTAACACATATTGATTCAGTTGCTGTAACAATTTATCAGAGGCAATATAAAGTGGTGGTACGATGATCATATCGTACTTCTCAAAGTTCTTGCCGTCGGGAAATACAAAATCAGCTTCAATATTCAAATCATAAAGGGCTTTGTAAAACCGGTTAATGATTTTAAGGTAAGAATCGTTGCCACTTTCATAAGGTCCGTTGACAAAACCTTCCATGTTGTTATCAAAACGCTGTTGAATCAAACCATTTTGTGAATCAATACTGTATAAAATGGCTACCTTATTTCTCTTGGTCAGGTTTACGAGTTCCTTTCCTACTCTTGCCCTTTCGTTTCCAATACGGCTAACCTCGTTATAGATTCTTCCTGGTTTTAGATCGTGCGGTAAAATACCCCTCCAATACTGCTCAATCCCAGTATGAAGCGAATGCCAATGCCAGTAAGAAATCAGGTTTGCACCACTTCCGATATGTGAATAAAAATTCAACCGGAGTTGGCCATCATAGGGAGGCAACTGATCTGCTGAGTTCCAGCCGATCGATGCTGCATTGGTTTCGGGAACCAGGTAATTGCCAGGTTTCAGAGATCTGGCAAAACTTCCAAATAGGGATATCCTTAACCCATCGGATTTATCCTGATCGTAATGATAGATATTCATGCCAGGATAATCTATAAATTGTGCAATTGCCCGCTCATCGATATCATTCCGGAAAGCTCCAGGATGGTCGTGCATGATAAACTGATGGGCACCTTTATATTTTTTTACCAGATCAGCCTGTCTTTCCAAAAATTCTGTGGTCATATTTTCCTGAAATCTAGACCATTCTAACCTGTAGTTGGGATGCATAAATCCATCCACAGGCTGCAATTCATCCCATTTTGTGATCGCCTGCCCCCAGTAATTTAATCCCCATGCTTTATTAAGTGAGTCAGGGCTAACAAATTTCTTCTTTAAATTGCTAAGAAACGACTAAATACTGCTGGGCCTGAAGCTGCTTTTGCATGTGTTTCATTATCTAACTGATAGCCGATTACCGCCTGATTATTTTTGTAATGATCTACTATTTGCTTGATGATCTTTTCACAATAGACATTAAAAACCGGATTGGAAAGATCAACATTTTGTCGCATTCCGTATTTCTGTTGCTCCCCATTCTCGTTAATAACGGTTATTTCCGGATGCTTCTTATAAAGCCAGGCAGGAATGGAATAAGTTGGGGTGCCCATAATTACCTTGATACCGGCTTTATGCATCTTATCCACAACCCTATCCATCCAATCGAATTTAAAAACTCCCTCTTGCGGCTCCCACAACTGCCATGTAGATTCTCCCAGCCTAACGAAATTAATCCCTGCGGCTTTCATCAACCGAACATCTTCATCAAGCCGTTCTGTAGGTAAATACTCATGATAATAAGCTGCACCATATAAGATATCATCGAACTTATAGGTTTGTGCTATGACAACGGTTTTTAATGAAAAAAGAAGGATTGTCATGACAATTCTTCTAAAAATCTGATTAAAATAATGCATGAATTTCTAAATTGATATCCTTTCAGTTTTAATTATTTTCATACTCATTATATTCTGTTCCTTAATGATTAAAAGAGGCTGTCCAAACCTTATTCGGACAGCCTCTTCAACTTATTTAATTTTAACGACTCTCAAATTATCAATACCGCCATAAAAACTGGCTGAAGAAGTGGTATAGTTATGTATATATATGATGCACGATGTATTTCCTGATTCACCTGTTAAATCGGCAATTTTGGTTAGTGAAGCCCCCATACCCTCGCCAAGCTCAGGATGTGATGCACGGAACGATGTTAAAGGAATAGTTACTGTTGACCACCCTTTTGTACTGTACGGTACCGTGGTCGTAGCGTTTATCCGCCATGGCTCCCATCGGGCCATATAGCCACCTACTCCACTTACAATGTTAACAGTAGTACCTTTCCAGGTTTTTGGGATATTTACTTCAAATTTAAATGCCCAATGGCTAACCGTGTCGGCAATATTGGTTTGTGGTACCCACTGTATTGCATTCATGGGTATGTTAGTAGACCAGGGCCATCCGTCGTTGCTGGATAATCCATTAATATCGAACACAAAATAGGTGCTTGAGTTGCCAGGAAAATTAGAATCGCCTTTAGTTTGTTTGCCGGCACCCCAGTATTGCCAATTAAAATTACTGTCCCAATTTGATATGGAGCCTGTTGCTACATCATGTACATTGTACACGGTAGTAGCGGTGCCAAACTGTGTGGTAAGGGATACAGGTCCGCTTTGTGTTATCGTTGGCAAAACGAATCCAACATTACTCCCATTACTGGATGATACAAATGAAGTAATCGCTGTACCCGCAAACGTCAGCGTTTGAATACCTTTAAGATAGGTACCATAAATATAAACCGAATCACCGGGGTTGGCATTTTCATTGGTAATGCCTGCTATGACTGGGGTCGCAATTATTTTATGATTCAACGTACCGCTTTTGGTGATTATTGATATCTTATCGTCGGTCGTTGCAGCCGGCATCAAAAATCCAATAGAATTCCCGCTAGTGTCTGATTTAAAGGATTGGATTGGGGTGCCCCTATACGAAAAGCGTTGAATAAAAAACAGGTCCTTTCCGTAGACATAAACAGAATCGCCTGGATTGGCATATAAATTGGAAATTCCCACAAAGGTAGGTGCTGCCGGACCTAATTTAAAAGAGAACCTTGTGGAACCTGCTTTTGTAGCATACTCTACAATATAGAGCTTAGCAGTATCAATTTTTGAAAACTGCATGTCAGGTATTCGCACCACGGCACTGTTAGGCGCAAATAAAGCGCTGTTAAAAGGAGCAGACACACCATTGAAACTTATTTGTGTAGCATTCTGCAAATTATTCCCGGTTATTACCACATATTGCCCGTTTGGCGCAGCACTGTGCAAAACGGTATCATTAGGTGAGGCTACATAACTCTTAATACTTGAAATCACTGGAGCAGAACTGCTTTCAGTATCTTTTTTACACGCAGGTGATACAGCTACTATTATTAAGAAAAGCAGCAAAGAGTACAAGGTTAGATATGATTTTATTTTCATAACAATATCTTTTAATTTTTTTAATTAATAATATGGTACCGGTGGTTCTGCCAATTTAGGGGCAGTGGTTAGCTCAGATGACGGAATTGGCAATGTAAATGAAGCGATAGTTGCCGGTAGCGCAGAGGGTAGCGCAGTAGTATCCCTTGTAGCTATTTTCGTTACAGGGTCATAAGTAAACGAAATCCGACCGTGAGTAGCATCSTRAWCRWWAWSMRACNYSWSAGYAKYAKCCKGATCRTNNTAAGAANYWTCNYARCANWRGYCNKATCNYAATANKWRTMYYTMANAARGNCWANTYCAANMYYKTCYTTCANWAMGCANNRSWKCARSSSTYMKYWCAGNMCRCARTNNAKCNSRSGYCRGCMCNKYYWCMRYAYCNCAYKSMRRYMSTTTWSCGCNWCMKCATYGNNMTAGTNWRKCGYRTYAKYRYCSMWARTAGNNTCGKMWTANYRCCMAAWAYANCWTCGGNCAWWCWMMRAATNYRCATNNKMYRWTCKANAGAWKWSCATNYATNSWTMGWTNRGRWRWYSWTSYMTYYWTMGTTGNNSMAWTRWYGTSTTTTTNKYWGSCMMKWACSTGTNKYYTTMARRCCMSYACCTGNTYGMYTYAANNMRSSAYMAYSWKCTYSRTTSANNATWMKRGWKRMTKWKCKCCNTTNASCRTAWYMKTKGCTNKRMKMCWTMCSGTATNMMTYWKMTGNWTRSMTSYRRKRYWWRYCATNNAYSTTGKCTKTRAGGMWKGMCWTCCNWCSWTGKCNKWRARRWARRAYTKYMRWSSATKGCSANNWMMRTAAMMYWSWMMWGCNKKSCCATTNWMSGKAANNMAYANMTGCKKCCSRKTKAWSGKWRWWTWRYGCYTYSRRRWKATCRTNNWWTWRCKSSKWRAMAAKRTCANAAYMRCTNKKKWWACAMWSWYWRMCCGCNTAYTTTTNNWSRCAYTGYCNMGCNAKRCYTKKTSGCNRCTGYCANKYWWKRCCTNNRSYCGCSRYYGYCAWWTWTRCCTWRMCCMRCMWTCSTYRWRYMKRCCWTGNNSYYAMCMTWCCTTKTNYCGWCYRTKTWGNKRMMSKWSYTKWKYYGYSTRWKTYRGGWMRKTRKYRASSWRYKTANAGWCANNTCWKWARCAAYGNNTTKMKAKWSAKCWGNRRAYMWTKTWKCRRTTKANCWGNKKATCTTYWATMANTTKRCWSTKMWCYYCAATAAWTNGSCNAMTGNAYMMYAWKMWATCGCNCRAANSAWAWTWTGNCTNAKCKSWSGMMSMAWTTTTGYCTNNGCTKYRGMMRYRKWYKKRTCWGCKTNRSWRWTGKAYGGNANTMAKMRYSSTRTTRYATKGCRCWANRKWAYYGTATWACMYWRCSCAACNNYATTNTRTMACNMSAMCMYWWYSMKYKGTMANSRWGMSYRTWWWRMGCKGTANNATRKYGCSKSTAWAAAGNWRWACNTMYRKYRCCGCTMWAWASANMRMCWWSCGGTAYCNMWSRMKMCATCGCCAAGCGGTATCAAGGCGCCATTGTTCCATTGCCACCAGTGTGCACCGCCGTAAAGGCTTGCCGTAGCCAATCGTAAATCGGCGGTGGTTTTATAAAAATTATTAGAACTTATCTGCGAGTTGGACGGACGGTCCAAAAAACTCTTTTTACATCCGACAATTGCTGCTGCACATAGCAGAATGATGATAATTTTGTTAATTAATTTCATAAACATATGTTTTTAATCGGTGATTGTTTTATTATTTCAAGGCTATGTTTGCGCCAATAGTAAATACTCTTGGCTGCGGATAATAACCGCTGTCCCAACCTCCCTGAAGCGGATCCCATGAACCAATTTCAGGATCCATGCCTTTATATTTTGTAATTATAAATACATTGGATACATTGGCATACACCCTAACGGAACGCATAGATATTTTTGACAAAAGACTTTCTGGCAAGCGGTAACCTAAAGTGATATTTTTGCACCGCAGGAATGAACCATCCTCGATAAACAAACTATTAGGACGAAGATTGCCATTGGTCTTGTCATTTCTCAGTCCTGCAACTGTTGTATTTGGGTTGGTCACATATACGTTGTTGACATCGGATGGAGAGCCATTAGGATCTACCATACCCAATTTTGCATAATCTAATACTGATGTAAAAAAGGTGCCATGGTTTTGCGGATCGGTTTGCGGTATAGCCATTTGATTGAACACCTTGCCGCCATAACTACCACTGAAGAAAACGTTCAGATCTAAATTTTTGTAGTTAAATGTATTATTGATACCAAACTGGAATTTGGGGATCGGCGAACCCAAGAAGGTTTGATCCTTTGAGTCGATAATACCGTCGCCATTCAAATCCTTGAACATACGGTCGCCATACCAGATACCACCACCTGCTGGAGAGATCGGATAAGGCTTACCGCTTGGGTCAGCAGGACGGGCATGGTTTTTAAAATCTTCTGGAGTTGAGAAAATACCATCAAATATATAGCCATAAAATTCGCCAATGGGCCGGCCCACCATCGTTTTTTGAATGATATCGTTAATCACATAAGATTTCTTACTTAAGTTAGCATCAGTTCCACCTGCACCTAAGTAGGTCACTTTATTGTTATTCCGCGATATGGTAAAACCAGTTTTCCAACTGAAATTTTTACCATTAATATTAGTAGAATTGATTTGGATGTCAAAGCCTTTGTTGGTTATCGAGCCGACATTGGCAAAAGGTGCTTGCATGGATCCTGGCCCATAGCCCGCTACAGAACCAGAGTATCCTGGAAGCGGTACCTGTAATAAAAGGCCTTGTGTTCGGCGGTCGTAAGCTTCTAATGAAAAACTTAATCGCCCATTGAAAAGCGTTCCGTCAAGCCCGGCACTGTAGTAATCCGTTTTTTCCCAGGTCACCTCCGCGTTTGCCAAATTGTTCTGAAACTGAGCTATACCTGATAGGCCATTGGCTATTGTTTGAAGCTGGGTTACAAAGGTATTACCCGGTATGCCCTGGTTGTTGGTAAGCCCATATCCAATCCTTAGTTTCAAATCATTTATACTCTCCACACCTTTCAAAAATGCCTCGTTTTTAATTTTCCAGGCAAATCCACCTGAATAGGTAGTAACCCAACGGTTGTCGGACGGAAAATTTGAAGAACCATCGTTACGTATATTGGCGGTGAACAGATATTTATCACTCCATGAAAAATTGATACGGCCAAAATAAGATTCCTGTGCAGAGCCTCCCTTAGGGTTTGATAATGAATTATTGCCGAAGTTTGTGGCCGTGGTAGCATCGCCGCCACTAATTGCCTGCACATTGTCTGAAGGAAAATTCCTTCGCGCACCGCCAAGATTTTGAAAAGTGCTTTCCTGCGATTCATGCCCTGCCAAAGCATCAATATGAATTTTTTTGAAATTATGGTTATAAGTTAGAAAATTACGTATTACTAGATAAAAATTTTGACCGGCGCTGGAGGACCCAAAGTTAGGGCTTGGAGTACCTCTGCCAAAACTATAAATTGGCGAATACCTATCTTCTGTATTAAAATCGAAATTACCGGATAGCTCATTTCTTAGCGATAACCCTTTAGCTAATTGTATTTCTGCATACACATTTCCGAATACCTGATTTCGCTTTCTTAAGTGTTTGATAATTTTCGCCAATGCCACCGGGTTGGCAACAGGTTCTACCCAACCGTCGGTGTTCGTAACCCCTCCCCAGGTGCCGTCAGAGTTGGTTACCGGAACATCAGGGGTAAGGCTTAGTGCCGTGCCAATTACATTACTCGAAGTTGAGTTTACTTTTTCATCAACATGTGCCAACTGAAGGCTTGTTCCTATTTTCAGCCAATTAGTGGTTTTATTGTCTAAATTCAGCCTTAATGAGTATCTGGTAAAATCAGATCCAATGGCTATTCCTTCCTGGTTAAAATAGGAGGTTGACAGTAAATATTGGGTTCTGTCATCTCCACCGTTTACAGTAAGGGTGTGATTCATCTGTGGAGCTTTCCGGAATAATTCTTTTTGCCAGTCCGTACCCTTACCTAAATATTGAGGATTAACAAATTCGGGTCTTTGATCAAAGCCCCAGGAAGCGGCCCGGGCGTTAATGAAAGTAGCAAGTTGTGGCAAATCTACTGTAGGGAGTCGTTTAAGTATTTCCTGGTAACCGGCATAGAAATCATAAGTTATCTGCGGTGCTCCGGCTTTCCCCCTTTTTGTGGTGATCACAACAACTCCATTGGTTGCCTGCGAGCCGTATATGGCCGTTGCCGAAGCATCTTTCAATACATCTATTGATTCAATTTCGGCAGGATTGATGGCATTTAATGGATTAGAGCCACTACCGGGATTGTTTACTGGTGGAATAATAATACCATCTATTACGTAAAGCGGCGAATTGGAGCCACTTATTGAAGACACACCACGTATTTGGATAGACACGCCACCTCCCGGTTGGCCCGATACCTGTTGAACCACAACCCCCGCAACTTTACCTTGCAGGGCCTGGTCAAAAGTAGTTGGTTGGGTTTGGCGTAAGTCGTCTCCCTTGATCGAGCTTATTGAGCCTGTAACATCCTTTCTTGCTACCTTAGAATAACCAACAACAACTACTTCATTCAGATTAGTATTGTCTACACTTAATACCACATTAATGACACTGCCGCTACCTACTGCGACCTCCTGTTGTTTAAAGCCCATCATCTTAAAAACGAGGACATCACCAGTATTTGCCCGTATTAAAAACCCTCCTTTTTCATTAGTAGATACGGCTGTATTTTTATTTTTCACCTGCACTGTAGCTCCCGGAATTGGGGCAGAATCACCTGCTGTTACGATCTTCCCTATAATTTGCCGTTCCTGAGCATACCCCGTTAAATGCAGGAGCACGATTGAAGTTACCAACCACAAAAAAATTGGTAATTTCCTGATAGAAATTGTTTGATTCATATTTGATTTAATTTGGTTTATTTGGTTGTGGTTACTGCTAACCATTGCATTAGTTTTTATGGAAAGCCTATGTTTAGTCCTTTCCCTTTTGGCTGAGCATTTAGGCCCCGATAAGAAAATTGCAGAACTAAAAAAACTTAGACATATTTTGCTCGGATTTATAATTAATAAATGATTTCAACATTTGCGAAAAGGTTGGTTTTATCAAATCTCCCTGCGATTTGATCGGTTTACTATTGGTTAGGTGAAAATCAAATATAGGCCCGAATTAAGCCCACGAATGCCTCAAATGATAAAGAGAAGAGCACTTATGTTAACCTAAAGAAAACGTATTCGCCCTACTTATTTTGACCATAAATCGATACAGCATCACAATGGAAGCACATTTTTTTGATGAACACTTTGCAAGTTGGATTGGAGAGCTCTTTTAAGTCTTTAGGCAGGTCTATACCAACGGTAAAGAAATAGATATCCTGTCTGAATTCGATTTTATGCTTTGACGTAATAGTTAGGTAATAGAAGAGCTCACAGCCCAAACTCCAATTTACATAAAAAACTATGGCAGGACTGTAAACAAATAATAAACCTTAAAAATCTGTTTTGTACAAAAAAAGGTCCATTTAAGTAAAATGAAGAGTGGATTTTGGGATTAATTTTGTAGCACCTCAAACTGATACTAGAAAAAAAGCAACATATGATTAAGAAAACTTTTTTCACTTTACTCTTTTGCACAGTCCTATCAAATATAGCAAAGACGCAAACTAATGCACCCAAGTCTTTTGGACCCGTTCCTACAAACCAACAAATCAATTGGCAGGAAATGGAGTACTATGCATTTGTTCATTTTTCTACGAATACATTCACAGATCAGGAATGGGGCTACGGCGAAGACGATCCGATAATATTTAATCCCACCGACCTGGACTGCAGACAATGGGCAAAAGTTTGTAAAGAAGCCGGCATGAAGGGCATCATCATTACTGCTAAACACCACTCTGGCTTTTGTTTATGGCCATCGAAATACACGGACTATTCGATCAAAAATTCTCCCTGGAAGAACGGCAAAGGGGATATTGTCGGCGATCTGGCGAAAGCCTGCAAGGAGTATGACCTCAAATTAGGTATTTATTTATCTCCATGGGACAGGAATAGTGCCGAATATGGACGTCCGGAGTACATCACTTATTTCAGAAATCAGCTGAGAGAACTGCTAACAAATTATGGTGAAATCTTCGAAGTATGGTTTGACGGGGCAAACGGAGGTTCTGGTTATTATGGAGGAGCCAATGAAACCCGAACCATCGACCGAAGAACCTATTACGACTGGCAGAACACTTACAAATTGATCCGGGAGCTTCAACCCAATGCAGTCATCTGGAATGACAACGGCGACAGGGCCGATTTGCGATGGGTTGGCAATGAAGCCGGATATGTTGGTGAAAGGAATTGGAGCCTGCTGAACAAAACTGGTGATGTTCCTTATGAAATGCTGCATCATGGCTTGGAAGATGGGGATTCCTGGGTGCCTGGAGAGGTAAATACCTCGATCCGGCCGGGCTGGTTTTACCATAATTATGAAGACAGCAGGGTCAAAACCCTTCCACAGCTCCTAAAAACTTATTACAACTCTTTTGGACGAAATGGTACCTTGTTGCTAAATTTTCCAATTGACCGCCGAGGTAGGATTCACGAAAACGACGAAAAAGCGGCCATTGAGCTAGCAAAAGCAGTTAAGGAAGCGTTTTCCGTTGACTTAGCGAAGAACAAAAAGGCGGTAGTATCTAATGCCCGCGGAAAAAATTATGCTGCGAATAAGGCACTGGATGGGGACAAAAATACCTATTGGGCTACGGCCGACAATATCATCGGAGCTACCCTAACCATTGATTTCGGACGTCTTACCTCATTTAATCGCTTTTTAGTCCAGGAATATATTGCGCTGGGACAACGGGTTAAATCATTTAAAATTGAAGCGCTGACAGTGGATGGAACATGGAAGGAACTAGACAAACAGACTACCATTGGCTACAAGCGAATCCTGGTTTTTCCCACGGTAAGGGCGACCAAGCTCAGATTTACCATTTTGGATGCCAAAAGTAATCCAGTTATTTCCAATATTGGTGTATATCTTGCTCCCCAGATACTGATACCACCAAGTATTGTTCGCAACCAATCAGGCGCAGTTTCCATCCATGCTGCAGATGAGGAGTCGACCATATACTACACGCTGGACGGAACGACGCCTACTATTCAATCAAAGCATTACACAGGTCCATTTGAAACTGATGGAAAGTTAATCGTTCAGGCTATTGCATTCAATAAGGAAAGCGAAAAAAGTAGTCCGGCGTCGAGGGAGGAATTTGACCTTTCGAGGAAAGACTGGAAGATCATCAATGTTACAGATCTGGAATCAAAGCATCTTATCGATGGAAATCCAAATACTGCCTGGTATCAAAAAAAGGATGGAAATGCACCAACAGATATCACCATCGATATGGGACGACAAGCTGATCTGAACGGGTTCCGCTATTTACCTGGACAGGACCAAAACTCAGGATTAATAAGTGCATACCAGTTCTTTGTTTCCACAGACAATAAAAATTGGATACTTGCCGATGAAGGAGAATTTGCCAACATCAAGAATAACCCTTTATGGCAAAGTAAACACTTTAAACCGGTTAAGGCGCGTTATATAAAATTAAGAAAACTCATGACTGCGGATGCTGGCAATACCGTCGGCTATGCAGAATTAGAAGTAACCACATTATAAAGATTCAGCGCATGACTAATAGAACAGCTTATTAACAGATAAAAATTTAGATGGCAAAATCAGGTCAGACCGGAACTTAATCTCAATAGCACTTTCAGGGGGGAATGACCGGAAAGCCTTATTTTTCAAGGATGAACCAGATACTCAAACACACATTCGAAAGCCTTGTTGGCTTCGAAGAAAAAGAATGGTCAACGATAGCTAGCGCTTTCACACCAGTACAGATTTCCGCAAAACAAACACTTACCCATATTGGCAAGATAGAGGATAAGCTTTATTTTATCATCAAAGGGATTTTGCGGCTTTACTGCCTTGATACCAAGCAGGAGGAAAAAACTATATTTCTTTTTAGTGAAAACCATTTTGCAAGCTGCTATCAAAGTTTTCTCACCAGACTACCCTCTGCCCAGGCACTGGAAACATTGGAAGATTGTACCCTACTCAGCATCTGCAAAAGAGATTTTGACCAAATGCATCTTTCTGTGCCAAAGATGAACATTGTAACCAGGATGATCGCCGATCAGCGTTTCATCAATGGACAGAATATTTTCATGGGGCACATTACCCGTACCCCGGAAGAACGATATCTTGACTTTCAACGAGAGCATGGCAATCTAATGTTAAGAGTTCCACAAAACATCATCGCTTCTTTTCTTGGCATCACTCCAGTCTCTTTAAGCCGGATCAGGAAACGGGTATACCGCAAATAATTTTTCTTATCTTTTGTTAACTGTGTTTTTTATAAGCGGGCCATACCTTTGGCACGAACATTAAAAATCACGGTTTATGAACAAAAAAAAATTCAGCACACTCATTATCCTCATCGCAGTTGTCTCATTTATTTACAGTCCTGAATCCCATGCTCAGGAAAAAGAGGCTGCCCGGCTTGAGGTAGAGGCAGACCCCCTGGCTTATATATTAAATGGTTATTCTGTACATGTAGGTGTAACTTATGGAAAGTTTCGAAGCAGTATTGGAACCTTCGGTATCAAACAGCCATCATTCCAGCTCGACAATGACGCCTTTTCTGTCTACTCTTCAGGTTTTGACCTGAAGACCGATTACCTCTTTGGCAAGACCAAAGGCTTTCATGCAGGTCTTCAGCTTACGTATGGTAAAGACAAAATAGGACTCAAAGGAAGTTCGGATCAAGAAGATCTATGGGGCTTAAACATTGGCGCTCGTGGTGGTTATCGCTTTATGTTTGGGAACGCCGAAAATAAATACAGGGGACTTTACCTTAATCCATGGGCAGCGTTGATTTATTCTGCAAATGCCAAAACAATCAGCAAGGGCAAAGAAGCCTATAAGCAGTCTTCTGCTTCTATATTTCCTGCAGTACATGTTGGATGGCGATTCTGAGGGTAGTCATTTAAAAAACAACTATGGGTAGCGGCAAAAACGAAAAGAGAAATTCATCGAGGATCGCCAAAGTAATTAACAGTAGAAAACGCTATCAGTGCTCAATATTTATAGTTCCTAAGTGTAGAGCTGACTGATCGTTTTCTATCCTGGATGGATTGGATTTTCGATTAAAAATCCGAGCAATACTTAACCAATTGCATGTATCATTTTACCATTCCCTGCTTTTCATTCAGATCCTGAAAACTCTTCTTATACACTCCAGGATTCATTCCTGTGATTTTTTTAAATGTCCTTGAAAAGTGGGAAAGGCTTTCAAATCCGGTCATTGCTGCTACTTCAGTGTATTTGGACGTACTTGTCATGATTAAATACTGGGCACGCTCGATACGCTTTTCAGTAATATAGGCAAGGGGGCGTGAGCCTGTATATTGCTGAAAAAGCCTGGAGAAATACTCTGGGTTTTGATGCACCCTCTCAGCAAGTGATTTAACTGAAAGCGGCAAATGTAAACTGACCACAATATGGCTTATGGTATCCAGAATCTTTATTGGAATGTGTTGCCTTTCTTTTTGGACAATGATCTCCGGCTGGGCAAACCGGGAAATCAACTGGAGCAGTATACCTTGAGTTTCTAAAAATTGAGCAGCAGTTTGCTGATTGTTGAGTTGCTGATATTCCTTATAATAAACATCTTTTTCGTATATCCTGGGGTTATCTGACCGGTTGATTCCACGTCCGGGATTGATATGGACGAGCCGCTCAAAGTTGACAAGATCAATCTCCTTTGCCGGAACCTTAAATATAGATCTGTTGTCGGCAAAAAGCGATATTCCATCAGAGGAGTCCTCAAAAAATTGCACGAAATACTGATCCAGAAAACTGGCGCAGGTCAAGTTACACAAGGTAAAACTAGGAATGATATATAGGTATCCTGCTTCTAGCTTCAGTTTCTTTTCAAAATGAGAAATCCCCCCTTCTCCTCCAGTTATATAATATATCCGGTGATAAGGACTGATCACGTTCGCGTAATTCCAACGTGAGTCAAGCTTAACATGGTCGATGTTTAGTAAGGAAAAGTTATGAGTCAGTATGCGTTTAATCATATGAGCTAATATAATACAATTCAAGTAATCTGTTTTAGTAAAAATTTAGTCTAATTTTATCTAGTATGCTCAAGTACAATGCTCGTATTTTTGGTCTGTATCTGTTTAGTACTAAACAAAAAACATACTAATGAAACAAAACTTCATTTCTTCAATGACCAGGCTGGTGGTTGCCCTGAGTTTACCCATTATCTTCTTCGGCTATTCACTGATAAAGTCATCACCAAGTCCAAAATGGGAACAGATGTTCAATGGAAAGGACTTGAGTGGTTGGGATATTAAAATAAGAAAACATGACCTGAACGATAATTACAATAACACTTTCCGCATTAAGGACCGAAACGTTCAGGTAAGGTAGACCAGTATTCAGAATTTGATGGGCAGTATGGCCACTTGTTTTACAAAAAACCTTACTCCTATTATCTTATAGGAGTAGAATATCGTTTTGTCGGTGATCAGGTAAAAGGCGGTCCGGGATGGGCATTCCGCAATAATGGCATTATGATCCATGGCCAGGAAGCTGCAACTATGGGAAAAAATCAGGACCTTCCCACCTCGATTGAAGTTCAGTTACTCGGTGGCAAAGGGGATGGTGGGCGCTCAACAGCGAACATCTGTACCCCCGGGCACCCAATTTTTAAAAGACGGTAAAATCATCCAGAACCACGAAATGCAATCGAATTCGAAAACTTTCAATGGTGATCAATGGGTACGCGTTGAAGTTCTTTTACTTGCAGCTTCTCTGATCGTTCACTGCGTAAATGGTGAAGAGGTATTGCGTTACAACAGACCACAATTAGACCCTATTGGTGGCGCTGCAGAAGGCCAGCTTTTAAAAAATGGTTCGATTTCATTGCAAGCCGAAAGCCGCCCTATAGATTTCAGAAAAGTTGAGATCATCAACTTAGGAAATATGCCAAGAACCCTGCAAGACTACAAGAAGTGGTTCAAAAACTAACGGCAGAAAAAAGAATTGCCAAACAATAACACACTTACATTAAAGACTAACAACAAATTTTCCTAAGGCCTTATTTGTTCCCGGACTATATTTCCGGGACCTAACAGCTTTATTGGCAAATATCATTTCTTCCAATTTCCACAAAATGGTCTATCACTACCTCCTCAATTACCAAACGTCGGATGTACCAGTAAATTTTTTGTTGATATTTATTTAAAAGCGGGTTAAATGCTTCATTTATTCTATTTTGGTTGGATAGGTGATATTATTTTTTTGCTCTTTTAATTACTTTTTGAGCTGCTTCAATAATATTAATTGAATCTAATCCGTATTTAGTCATTAACTGGTCAGGAGTACCACTTTCTCCGAAGCTGTCGTTAACAGCAACAAATTCCTGAGGAGAAGGAAGTTCCGTTGAAAGTAATCTTGCAATACTTTCTCCTAATCCACCAAACTTATTGTGCTCTTCGCAGGTAACCACACATCCTGTTTTCTTTACAGATTTTAGAACGGCTGCTTCATCTAAAGGTTTAATGGTGTGGATATTGATGATTTCAGCGTCAATTCCCATTTCTGCTAGTTTTTCGCCAGCTTCAATTGCTTTCCAAACCATGTGTCCGGTTGCAATAATGGTTACATCAGTACCTTCATTTACCATCCATGCTTTACCGATCTCGAATTTCTGATCAGGATCAGTAAATACAGGGATTACAGGACGACCAAAACGCAGATAAACCGGTCCATGATGCTCAGCTATAGCAATAGTAGCTGCTTTTGTTTGATTATAATCACAGGGGTTAATTACAGTCATGCCCGGAAGCATTTTCATTAAACCTATATCTTCAAGAATCTGGTGAGTTGCACCGTCTTCTCCAAGGGTTAAACCAGCATGGGAAGCACATATTTTTACGTTTTTATCAGAATAAGCTACCGATTGGCGGATCTGATCATAAACTCTGCCTGTGGAAAAGTTGGCAAAAGTTCCTGTAAAAGGAATTTTACCGCCAATAGTTAAACCGGCTGCAATACCGATCATGTTTGCTTCAGCAATACCGATCTGGAAAAAGCGTTCAGGGAATTCTTTAATAAAGGCATCCATTTTTAAAGAGCCCACTAAGTCTGCGCATAGTGCAACTACTTCAGGATTTTTTTTACCTGCTTCAAGTAATCCTGCTCCAAAACCAGAGCGGGTATCTTTTTTTTCAGTGTATGTATATTTTTTCACGAGTTTTCTATTTTTGTTTAACGGTGTTCAAGCTTGCTACGCAGGTTTTCATTCTTAATAATCTTTTAAGGTACTTGGTAATTGGGCAAGAGCTAGTGCAAGTTGCTCGTCGTTTGGCGCAACACCATGCCATTTGTGCGATCCCATCATGAAATCAACACCCGCGCCCATTTGGGTGCTCATTAAGTTCAAGATCGGCTTACCTTTTCCTAAAAGTGACTTAGCATAATGCAATGCTTTAACTATAGAATCCATGTCGTTACCATCAGAGTTGATCACATGCCATCCAAAAGCTTCAAATTTTGCCTGTAGATTTTCAAGAGATAATACTTTTTCAGTAGGGCCATCAATTTGCTGTCCGTTATAATCAACTGAAGAGATTAGGTTATCTACTTTATTAAAAGGAGCATACATAATAGCCTCCCAATTTTGACCTTCCTGTAACTCTCCATCACCATGTAAAGAATACACAACCGAGTGATCTTTATTTAATTTTTTTGCAAGGGCCGCTCCAATAGCAACAGACATTCCCTGACCTAAAGATCCAGAGGCAATTCTAATGCCTGGAAGTCCTTCGTGAGTTGTAGGGTGACCTTGTAATCTTGAATTTAATTTTCTGAAAGTTGCCAGTTCACTAACATCAAAATATCCTGACCTGGCCAGAACGCTGTAGAAAACTGGTGAAATGTGTCCGTTAGAAAGGAAAAACAAATCTTCGCCTTTTCCATCCATTGTAAAATCAGTAGAGTGGTTCATTACCTCAAAATACAGTGCGGTAAAGAAATCTGCACAGCCTAGAGACCCTCCCGGGTGACCAGATTGGCAGCCGTGTACCATTCTAACAATATCCCTTCTTACCTGAGAAGCAATATCTTCTAATTCTTTGATTGTATGTTTCATTAATTGGGGTTGTTGATTAATATGACAAACTTAACTAAAACTGCGCAAGCATTCATGCGCACAGTTAAAATAAATATCCCAATAATAGGGCTTATATTTTAAAAAATACTCAGATAATAATAAAAAGGAATATTAAAAGACATGGGCAAAAAAAGTAGATCTGAAAATGCCTGTTTTGGGTACGACTAAATTGTTTTTTGTTGATCTAAACTGAAATGGTATAATATTAAACTATGCCGATAATTGAAAAATAATTTTTTAACATTTAGAAAATATTTGTTTATATTTATGTTAGTCACGTACCAAACAAAGAAATAGATGCATGCCAACAAATTAAAATATTGGAGTGAATCAGATCTTTTCGTTAAACTCGGTGAGGGGAACGAGCGGGCTTTTGGCCAGGTATTTAAGCAATACTTTTCTTCTCTTTGTTATTTTGCAAACAAGTATGTATTTGATGTGCAGGAAGCTGAAGACATCGTAGAAGAGGTTTTTGAGAAACTTTGGAAATGCAATCATCATATCAGTTGCTCGGAGCATTTAAGATCGTATTTGTATATGGTTACCAAGCGCACCTGTATGGATCATCTAAGTAAGAACAATCATGCTAAAGAAAGACAATTGAATTTTGCCATGCGAATTGGAGATCAGGAACCAGATTTTATTTATGAAATGATCCGTGCCGAGGTTTTGAGAGATATTTACCTCGAAATTAATGGTCTGCCAGAACAATGTAGTAGGATTGTTTCTATGAGTTATATTGAAGGACTGCGTAACGAGGAGATCGCAGAAAAGCTTGGCCTATCTGTTCAAACAGTTAAGAATCAGAAAACCAGGGGGGTCTCTATTCTTAGAGGCAGGCTTGTATAATTAAAATAGCTCCACACAAAGTAAGGTTGCTTCGGCGCTTAAAGCTTCTATCTCAATTGACTTTACTTCCCAAAGAGCCAATCCATCTCTAGGGTGCATTAATCGACCATTAATTTCAAAAGCCCCAGCTATAATGAATGTGAAAAAAGTATTGTTTTTGTTTTTTAGATTATAAATTGTTTCTGCCCTGCCTCCAATGTCACACGCGATTCGTCGGGACATCTCATTTCTCCTCTTATCTTAATGACTTTTATAGAAAATGTATTTAAGTATGGACTGAGCAATCATGTTGAGGCTCCTATTACGATTAGTATAGATGTGTTTGAAGATAAGATCGTATTTAAATCAGAGAATAGAATTTTTGAAAATATGCAAAATAATGATCGGCTGGGTGTTGGGATTAAGAATACCAAACAGCGTCTTGAACATTTATATCCGGGTAAACATCAGTTAAATATTGATGATAAAGATGGAGTTTTCAAAGCAAACCTGGTTCTTTTTTCTTAAATGATATCTATATATTAAGGTTAAATATTAAGTATGTCTTTAACATGTGTAGCAATTGACGATGAGCCTTTGGCCCTAGAACTGGTACGTTCTTATGTTGAGCGCATGCCAGAAGTACAGTTGCTAGGAACTTTTGAAGATGCAATTTCTGGTATTGAATTTCTGACACGCAAGCAGCCTGATCTGGTTTTTTGGATATTAATATGCCTGATATTTCAGGTATAGAGCTTGCAAAAGCCTTAAAGGAAAAACCAATGATAATATTTACTACTGCACATAAACAGTTTGCTTTTGACGGGTTTGAATTAGAGGCTGTTGATTATTTGTTGAAGCCAATAGATTTTGATCGCTTTTCAAAGGCTGTTTATAAGGCTGTCGATCTGAAAAGATACAGGGCCAATGTTTATTCAACCGGGGAAGAACCAGTTATTTATGTACACTCTGAATATAGAATGATTAGGATTGTAGTTAAGGATGTTGAATATACTGAGAGTATGGAGGATTACATAAAGATTCATTTGACAAATGATAAGCCTGTTTTAACATTAATGTCTTTGAAAAAGATACTCGAACTTCTTCCAGAACAACAATTTGGAAGAATTCACAGAAGTTATATCATTCCTGTAGCCCGGATCAAATCTGTTCAAAATAGAAAGATGCAATTGAGCCATATTGTACTCCCAATCGGAGAAAGTTATGTCGAACAGGTTGAGGGTTGGCTTGGGGCTAAACTATTATGAGGATTTCTTGTTATAAAAGGCCTTAATTGACGTCCTTTTTCTAATTTAGTGAAAATTTAATTCCATTTG
>NZ_AWRU01000002.1 GCF_000523515.1 Pedobacter sp. V48
TCCCTACACGACGCTCTTCCGATCTTAGCTKGGAATGACGGCAATGACCTTACCGGGGCGGATTTTAAACATGGCAACATCGTGGCTAAAGGTTCTAAAGGCGTGTGGCTGGAGCCGCTGGGTCCCGGAAAGTATCCCATCAACAAATATGTGATGAAAGTGGAGCCCGTACCGACTACCAATCTGGTTTTAAACTGGGCATCTGCCCGGAGTGAGGCACATAACCTGGATAAGAACTTGTGTACGATCACGGTAAGGTCTAAAGACGGTTTCCCTTTCAACCTGGACGTCTCGCAGATCATTCACGTGCCGACAACCGAGGCGCCAAAGGTTATCGCCAGATTTGGCAACATGGTAAACCTTGTCTCGCAGGTATTGGAGCCTACCATAGGCAACTATTTTCGCAACTCGGCACAGGATAGTGACGTCATTGCATTTCTGAGTACACGCAAGGAACGCCAGGAGTCTGCAAAAGAACATATCCGCAAGGTGCTTGATGAGTATAACGTGAATGCGGTGGATACCCTGATTGGAGATATTGTTCCGCCGGAATCGCTCATGAAAACTTTAACCGACCGTAAGATCGCTGAGGAGCAGAAGGTAACTTACAATACGCAAAAGCAGGCGCAGGAAACCCGTCAGGGTATGGAGAAAGAAACGGCCATCGCCGACATGCAAAAGGACATGGTTAAAGCACAGCAAAGTGTAGAGATTGCTGAACGCACAGCGAGCGCAACGGTAAAAAAATCTGAGGGTGATGCGGCTGGTGTGAAACTTGCGGTAGGAGCGGAAGCGGAAGCGACTAAAATGAGGGCTCATGCAGAGGCTGAAGCCACAAAGGCAAGGGCACATGCAGACTCCGAGGCGATTAAATTGAGGGCATCCGCAGAGGCCGAAATGATTTCGCTAACGGGCAGCGCTGAGGCGGGTAAGATTTTGGCGGTCGGTAAATCAACAGCCGAGGCATACGAGCTGGCGGTTAAGGCCTTGGGAGGAGAGAACTTTACCAGGTATAAAATTACCGAAGAGTTATCAAAAGGGAAAGTCAAACTGATACCTGATGTGCTGATCGGAAGCAGCGGGCCTAATGGTGCCTCAGCTATGGACGGCTTGCTGGGGATCAAATTAATGGAACTGATGGATCCTGCCGGCCGCAGGGAAGTTATACCGTCGGCAGATCTTGCCGAGGCTAAACCGTAACTGGTGTAATTTTATTAGATCCCACTTTGAGCGATGTTTGAGTGGGTTCTATTAATAAAAAAGTATATTTGAATTTTGACGAAATCCTATGGAAAAATCAGCGATAGATAGAATAATGGCCCCGGTAAGCCGGTTTATACACTTAGAGTATACCAGTGGAATTGTCCTGCTGATTAGCGTTGTTGTAGCGATTATCTGGGCAAACTCCGGCTATCATGATTTTTACGAACACCTGTGGCACATTAATTTTTCTATTGGGTTTGACGGTTTCATATTGGCTCATCCGCTGCACATTTGGATCAATGATGGACTGATGGCGATCTTTTTTTTCGTGATCGGGCTGGAATTGAAACGTGAGTTTATGGATGGTGAACTGTCTTCGCTGAAAAAAGCTTCATTGCCCATGACTGCCGCGCTTGGCGGCATGCTGGTTCCTGCCTTGATTTATTACGCCATCAACAGTGGCACTGAAGCAGATCATGGCTGGGGAATCCCAATGGCTACAGATATTGCGTTTGCATTGGCGCTGCTTTCCATGGCCAGCAAGCATATCCCTGTTTCTATAAAAGTGTTTCTCTCCGCACTGGCTGTCGCTGACGATCTGGGAGCAGTACTGGTCATTGCATTTTTTTATACGGCTGATATTAATTTTGTCGCGCTAGGCATTGGTTTTGGGTTTTTGCTGCTCTTGATTGCTGGTAATGGTCTGGGAATCAGAAGCAGTATTTTTTACCTGATTATAGGCTTTGGCGTCTGGATTGGCTTCCTGCTTTCTGGGGTACACGCGACCATTGCGGGTGTGCTGGTTGCATTCACAATTCCTGCGGTCACTAAGATTGATGAGCAGATATATTCCACTAATCTTCGGAAGCTATCGTACGATTTTCAGGAAGATATACCCGAGAAAGGCAGCCTGATCACCCCGAACCAAAACAAGACCATTCAAAAGGTTAAAAGTTTGAGCATGGCCGCAGAAACGCCGTTGCAAACTATAGAGCATGCCTTGCACCCCTGGGTCGCCTTTGGCATTATGCCTTTGTTTGCCCTGGCGAATGCCGGGATCGTCATTGGAGCGGACTTTTTTAGCTCGATTATCAATCCGGTTTCAATTGGGGTTGCCGCAGGACTGATCATTGGTAAATTCGTGGGAATTTTAACATTCTGCTGGGTCATGGTGAAATTTGGTCTGGCCAGTTTACCAGAGGCGGCCAATTGGAAACATATTACCGGTGTTGCACTCCTTGCTGGAATTGGTTTTACCATGTCGTTGTTTATCAGTGGCCTTGCCTTCAAAAATCCGGCATTCATTGATCAGGCTAAGTATGGGATCTTGATTGCTTCGGTTATAGCCGGGGTACTGGGCACGATTGTACTTAAGAGCATCAGTAAGACAGCAGCCACGGCAGCTGAAGATTGATGTTAAGGAGAGGTAGCCGAGGTTAACACACAACCTTCGCGCTAAAATTGTTGCCTTTCATTTCCTATATTCGTACTAATGTATCAGCGTGATTATCTTTTAATTGAGGTCCAGAAATTTACTTTGATGCTGTCCCGCTTATTGGGTTTAAAAGCAGCAGGTAAGCTGGACGAATTTAACCTGGAAGTACAGGCGCTTTTACAGGATGAATTCGATAGTAACCTGGAACGTTTGCTCGGGTTTTCAGAAGAGGAGTTTACGGTATTTGTCCAGGATAGTGGTTTTAGTGCTGAGAAATTGAATGCCCTGGCGCAGATACTGTATTTGTTTGCACAGCCAATGACGCTTACCCCGGAGACATTAGTATTGGTTCGTAAAGTTCTGCTACTTTTTGACTACCTGGCTGAAAAACATCAGTATACCTCTTTCCAGAACGCAGAAATAGCCAATGTCATTTACCGGTTTTTAAGCAACCTCGGTATTTCTGGCTAGCTGTCGGTTTTGTTGCTAACCGGGCCACGTGGAATTGTTGTCAGGACAGTGGGCTAGCTCCCGATAGGGGCAGTATGTGATCTTAACAAGACGATCCTTTTGTATATAAATGAGCCTTTATTAAATGGGCAAAACGGTCTGAATGACAAAATTTAATGGTACTTTAGAGAATGTTACATTACCGCTTACCCTCAGTAATTGCAGCCCATTCAGTCAAGCAAGTCCTTCTGGCTAGGAAAAAAGCGAGGATGGACACTTTAGCAACTATTGAGAGAAAGCCGAGTTTGTACAGCCTGTTTCACCCTTCCATTTTTTGTCTCGTGATATGGGTGGTGGTCGTATTAGGAGGGCTAATGTGCATTTTAAGTATTTTTTGAGCAAGATGACGACCCAGGTAACCCCAATCCGTCAAAGATGGGACCTTGATTTCAACCCGAAAAGAGTTGTCTCAAATAGGGAGGTCTCTACCTCAATCAAATGGATTTAAAATCCTAGAAATCGTTTATACTGCCGAAAAAATGGCAGCTGAAAACGGTGGTGTTTAAAAAAATGGTCAGTAGTTCGCTGTCTCGTCATCAGGAGGTAACTGGGTTATTAACGGTTCTTCTTTGGTGCATTTGATCAGAAAGAAGGGCTGATTTTCCGTGATTTCGCTAATTTCAATTAACCCAAAATTACTGAACTCGGCATGAACAGATTCCCGGTCGTAGAAGTAGATGTTCACCCCGTCGATTATTTCGTACCGGTCCCGGCTAACATACTTGCCAGTCCGGTAGGTAGCCGCTTGTTTGGTGATGGCTGTAAAGATCATATGTCCGCCAGGGGATAATTGGTTATAGCAGTCGGCGATCAGCTTCTTTCTTTCGGCAGCATTCAGTAGGTGAATGAGGGCATAGCAAAATATTGCGTCATATGCAATATGATCAAAGGGCATATCTGTTACTGAACCGTGGTGAATCTGCATTTGATCGCCGTAATGTTTTCTCGCCATTTCGATCGCCGTTTGGGAGATTTCAATCCCGGTCACTGCAATGCCGTTTTGCCGGAAAATGTGTGCGTTCCGCCCGTAGCCGATTCCTGGTATTAACATGTTTTTTACCGATTTTTTAAGGAAAAAATCCTTTGCCAGCACCGCTGAATTCGCAGGTTGAAAGCCCCACATTTCCTGCTTTTGTTCGAATGCAGTCTCCCAAAATTCAGGTTTTTGCCGTTGATTAGTCATTGATCAGTATTTAGATTGCAAGATAAAGTTATTGTTAACTGGTATTAACTTGATCTGCTTCAGGTAATTTTTCGCGTTTAAACTATTGTATGGTTCTGCTACCTTCAGGGACTCATTCGGATTCACCGTTTATCTGCTGTCGGGCGCTCACTAATTCATGAATTAACCAGGCAGCGCCGTCCAGCATGCATTATTTTACGTGAGACCCCTTTGTTACTTTAACTGGTCTGGGTGGAAAACTCCGCACACTGAATTACATATCTTAACGCCCAGGTACCAGAAAAATAGGCTAAAAAAAGGTGCAGCAATGACATCCCAGCTGTAGTGTACGTGCTGGATCAATACCAGTGCGGCCATGACGGCGGAGGCTGTAAAAGCGATCAGTTTATCTTTTTTGCCGGGTAGGCACAACCCGATTAAAAACAAGGTGGAACATGACCGGAAAAGAAGAGATCTTTGGTGATATTTTCTGCGTGGTAGAATATGACGGTCAGCGGATCGACCAAATCGATCAAACCCTCGGGCGGGTCAAGAGATACGATGCTGATGGTAATCAGGCGGGTTAGGCAGAGAAAAATGTATGCCCAGGTAAGCCGTAAAAATAATTCCAGTGATTTGATCATTCTGGTAATTGCTAGTACTATTGTAGCATATAAAACAATAAAGATCCATAGAGAAACATTGATTGCGGGAATCAGTCGCAACAGGGGATCGCTGAGCAGTCTGCCCTCTCGTTGTTGTACAAAGCTAAAAAATACCGGAAAGCCGAGTACAATCAAAAGCAGGATTGTACCTGCCAGAAAGATACTTTTTCTAAAAATTGAACTGTTCCATCGGTTTGTCCACAGATGCCTGGTTGTGCTCATGAAGTGATTATATTGGTTTATCCCCGCCGCGTAAATATAGCATCGCAAAGATATTAAACTAACATTAAATGCGCATTAAGATAAAACGCCTTAACGGTCGTTTTGGCGTATGATGCATGGGAAGTGATTTTTCAAGCTGTGGACCGTGAAATTACAGGCCGGGCATTTGCGCTTCACTTCCTTTGCGGCTCTTGCCATTTGAACAGAAACGATGCCGTCGGGTACTGCATGGTGCCATAGCCGATGGTCACCAGTATGCTGCTCAGGAATTGGCCGGGGGGGGCATATCTCCCCTAGCCGAGCTACGGTTAAAGTGTATTTTTCGGATTTGATCCGGCAGATTAACTGATGGAATTCTTATAAATAAGTTTTACCGGGTTAAAATTTATAGTAAGAATCGCTAAGTAGTGTACGGAAGTTCTATTAATTTGCTTTTCTTTATACAAAACGGAAGAATACCAGAAATTTAATCAATAATGGAAGAAATACTTGCAAAAATCAACGATTTGATATGGAGTAATGCGTTAATTGTGCTATGTATGGGCACTGGAATCTACTTTTCTGTAGTAACCAGGTTCCTGCAGGTGAGGTACATCAAGGAAATGTGGCAATTGCTCTTTGATGGTAAGAGCTCAGACAAAGGAGTAAGTTCTTTCCAGGCTTTTGCAATAGCAATTTCAGGCCGGATTGGTACAGGTAATATTGCAGGTGTGGCTACTGCCATCGCAATGGGCGGACCGGGTGCTGTGTTTTGGATGTGGCTGATTGCTTTTTTGGGCAGCGCATCCGCATTTATTGAAGCTACATTGGGACAAATCTATAAACAGGTAAATAACGGAGAATACCGTGGAGGGCCGTCTTACTATATAGAAAAAGGATTGGGAATGAAGTGGTATGCGGTTTTGTTTGCGGTCGCAACTGTATTGAGTACCGCTTTATTTTTGCCCGGGGTACAAAGTAACAGTATTGCTTTGAGTATGCAGAATGCCTTTGCTATTCCTGTCTCTTATACTGGCGCAGCTGTTGTGCTGCTGCTGGCACTCATTATCTTTGGCGGAGTCAAAAGGATCGGTAAGGTAGCTGAAATTGTGGTGCCGTTCATGGCTGGTGGTTATATACTCATGGCTATTGTGATCATGGCGCTCAATATTACCGAGATTCCTTCAATGATTTCCCTGATCGTTAAATCCGCTTTTAAACTGGAGCCTGCCTTTGCAGGTGTTTTCGGGATGGCAGTGGCATGGGGTGTGAAGCGTGGTATTTATTCAAATGAAGCCGGACAGGGTACAGCCCCGCATGCGGCTGCGGCAGCAGAAGTGAGCCATCCGGTGAAACAGGGGTTGGTGCAAGCCTTTTCCGTTTATATAGACACGCTGTTTGTTTGTACAGCGACCGCTTTTATGATCCTGTTTACCGGCAAATATAATGTATTAAATCCGGAAGGGGGTTTTCTTGTTGAGAATCTGCCGGGCGCGAAAATTGGTGCTGAATATACCCAGCAAGCCATCAGTTCACATTTTCCGTCGCTGGGTGCTGGATTCGTGGCGGTGTCGCTGTTATTTTTTGCTTTTACAACGATCATGGCCTATTATTATATTGCCGAAACCAACTTGAGTTATCTGGATAAAAAAGGGAACAAATGGGCAGTAAATGTCCTTAGGCTCCTGCTGTTGTTTTCTACTTTTTATGGTTCCATCAAAACCGCTGAAGCAGCCTGGACCTTAGGCGACATCGGTGTGGGTATGATGGCCTGGCTGAACATTATTGCGATCCTGCTGCTGCGCAAGCCCGCAATGAGAGCATTGAAGGACTATCAGCAGCAACGTAAAGCAGGCAAGGATCCGGTTTTTAATGCCAAACAAGCCGGAATCGAAAATACATCCGAATGGTAAGCCGCTTTCGGCAGTACTTTATGCTTTTTTGATAATTTTTCCGGAAACAACACCAGATGAATTGGCCGTATTCAGTACTGAAGTCACGCTGGAAATAACACCCGCAATGTCGGACAGGTCAGCAGGTACGATCATCGTATTATTAACCTTGGCTAATTTTCCGAATTCGGTAAGATACTGTTCAGCAATACGAAGATTCACCGCATTCATGCCACCTTCCTGATTGATCGATTTTGCAATCTCCAAAATGCCTTTTGCTGTGGCTACCGCTACCATTTCAATTTCCGAAGCGGTACCACTTGCTTCATTAATTTTACGCATTTTCTCGCCTTCGGAACGGGCGATCATTTCCTGTTTGTCGCCTTCGGCACGGTTGATTTTTGCTTGTTTGTCACCTTCTGATTCTGCGATCAAAGCCCTTTTCTCACGCTCCGCCCGCATTTGCTTTTCCATGGCGTCCCGAATGCTTTGCGGGGGGGAAATATTCTTCACTTCATATCTGGAGACTTTAATGCCCCATGGTTCGCTGGCTTTATCGACTGCCTCTACGATGGTAGCGTTCACTGTTTCACGCTCTTCAAATGTTTTGTCTAGTTCCATTCTTCCAATGACACTTCGCATGGTGGTCTGAGAAATCTGGATTACCGCAAAACGGTAGTTGTCAATCCCGTAAGAGGCCTTTTGCGGATCCATAACCTGGAGGTATAAAATGCCGTCAACTTCTACCGCGATGTTGTCCTTAGTAATACAGATCTGGGAGGCGACATCTATTGCCTGTTCTTTCAGGTTCTGCTTGTATGCTATCTTGTCTATAAACGGGATCAAAATATGAAAACCTGCTTCCAGAGAGCGGCTATATTTACCCAGGCGTTCGACAATAAATACAGAGCGCTGTGGCACTATTTTAAACGTAGAAAAGAATGCAATCAGAACGAATGCAACTAAAATAATCAGGATGTAGGTTGATGGCGTCATATGCTTTTGATGGATTTAACAATTAATATAATACWTTCGGTGTGTGTAATGATCACGTTTTCGCCGGCAGCTATGAGATCCTCTGATTTGGCTTCCCAACTGGCTCCCCTAAACTCCACTTTCCCGCTCTTTCCAGGAGCAATTGCAGTCTCAGCCTTGGCTACCTTGCCGATGTATTCATCTTCTAGTTGCTTCGAATTTACACCAGAGTTGCCAATTTTCCGCTTTATCCAGTTTCTGAAAAACATTACGGTAATTAGGGAGCTTGCGATGAATAAAATAATTTGTGTATTTATTGAAATGTCTGTGAAATAGCAAACGAGAGCCACTATCCATGCGCCTATTCCAAAGAAAAAAAGAATGAATCCGGGGAGGGCAAATTCCAGAGCAAAAAGTACAAATCCGATACAGACCCAAACAAGTGTACTATTTAAAATCTCATTCATACCGTTTAATATATTGGTGGCAGGCATCTGCTTAGTTGCCTGTTGTTCCTAAATATAATGTTTTTAACCGATGAATCCGCAAACTTTTCATCTTGTAAGGGGTTCATTAATATAATAGTTATAGCTTATGCAACGACCTTTACCTAAAAGTCTTATCAATTTATGGAATGATTTGAAGCAGTATCTGCTGCTTCGGTTAGAAGTTTTCAAACTTACGGCAATAGAAAAAGCTGCTAAACTAATAGCTGATCTTATCAGCAATTTCATCGTGGTTTTCTTTGTCTTGCTGGCTTTCCTAGCGGTCTCTGTGACCCTTGCTTTTTACTTTTCAACTTTATTTGGCTCCTATGCCGCAGGATTCAGTTGTATAGCTGCTTTTTTTGTATTATTTGCTTTGCTCTTGCAATGGAAGAAGGCAATCTTCCGGGCATTCATTGCGGCTATTACCATTAAGAAGTATTTTGAGAAGCACCATGAAGCAGAACTAGAACAGAAAGAGCAGGAGAGGATGTGTGTCGAAAAAGATTCAGTTAGGCATCTAAAGCCCTGGCTAAAATGATCGCAGCATTTGCGAATAGATTACACAGTCAAAAATAAGACAGTACATGACCTGCAACGCGAAAATACTTAAAGGCACTCTTTCTACAGTCGCAGATTCTATCCTGAAGGACATCGAAGGCGAAACTGTATTAACAGCTATCCTAATCAAATTGTTGAATCCAGATAGTGACAATCAAAGCAACGATGATTTGCTCTGAAGTGGAGGTTAAATTATTTTTTCAGTAATCAAACGGACTGACGTAATTGCAACTTTCTTGTTACTGTTTAAGTCCTAAGCTTAAAAAACCACACTTTTGGAAGAAAGCAATAGATAGGGATATGCTTAAATTTTTAAGAATTCTTTTTTACATATCGGCATTACTATTTGTAAGTAAACCCTTTTTAGGCTTTTCTCTAATAGACCGTTCTCAAAAAGAGGACATAACTTGTGAGCTTCTGGTCAAACTGTTTAGTAAACGCAAGAGCGATTACATAGAGAGTAATCTGCTTGACTCTCCGGCGGCTCTTCGCGAAATTTCAGAGCCACTAAGTGTACCAGTCATCATTAAATCTGTACTTCTTTCAATAGGTTTAAGTTACTCCTTTTACAGGAATGCGGTGACAAAAGCCGTCCTTCGGCGGGTTCTGTTCCAGCTTCCGGGGAGTCAGGACGCCTATTTGTATAGCATGACTTTCCGTATATAGCCTGCTTTTTCCTCCTGTGGGACTTACTACTAAGGCCCTATTACATTTATTCTGCAATGGATAGATGCATTTATTAGTCTTTCAAATAAGTTTTTCCACTCGGGAGATGCTTAAAACACACTAATGCAATCAGATGGCAAGCAAAAAAATTATGATCGTTGAAGACGATGAAGCAATTATAGACATTTTGACTTTGATTTTGTATGATGCGGGTTACGACGTCGTCGCCTTAAAAACAAGTAAAGAAGCAGAAAATTATCTTACAGGTGATTTGGGCCTGATTTTGCTCGATCTGCGGCTAAGGGGTTCAGATAAGAGCGGTTCAGCTATTTGTGAATTGTTTAAGTCGAGATCAAATATGCAGCATATTCCAATACTGATTCTTTCAGCAGAGCGCGATATCGCCGAGATTGCAGGGAAATGCGGCGCTGATGATTTTATTCAAAAGCCGTTTGACATTGACCATTTGATAACAAAAGTTGAATACCATCTAAAATGAAGAATTTATCCCTGGTCTAAATATGTTGGCTATCGATATTGTATCAACTCTTTTAGGATTTTCCGCTGGATTGTTACTTGCCTTCAGTCGCAGTGGTGAATATTTTGCACCCGGACCACTAGGCGCTTTCAATGCTGCCCGTCGTTGAAATTTCATTACGCTGATTCGATATCGGAGGGGGCGACCCCGAAAATGATCAATACCGGTCCTAAGGACGTTTTGGGTAAAACCGGATTTGACGGACGCAGTTTTAAAAAAGTGCTTACTGAGCGTGTGAGTCATGTACGGGATTATGTTTTTGCCGAACACAACACCCGTGGCATTATCCAGAGAAGCGATGCCTATGCAAGCCGTTCTGCCAGGAGTACAAAATTCCTCTACATCCATAACCTCAATTACAGGAACGAATTTTCAAATACGGTCACGCACTCACCGATGTACTGGCAATGGCTTGAAAAGGATTCGCTGCGTGCTTCTTTTACCGGAACCGGCCTGAGGAAGAATTATATGATGTGATCCTTGATTCCTACTGTCTGATTGTCTGAAAAATCTGTTCGCCGAGGTAAAATACTCGGGTGTTAAACAGGACTTGCGGAAAAAAATCGATGACTTTATGCGACAGCAGGGTGATCATTTTTTCTTTGAGGATTTGGCCAGCGGGTTGAATTCCAGGCAGAGCGCAACCCAATAATCGAGACTTTTAAGTGTTTCCACTTCTATATCATCAACTTACACAAAATCCTTCATTGGCCTGCCATTATTGATCATTTGGGTACAATTACCATCTTCCAGTTTTTCGTTAGCCAAAGTTTCACCTATGCGGCAAAGCAGGCCTGTGCTGGTTACGCAGACAAACATCTTATCATCAACCATAAAACAGATCCCGCTGAACATTGCCTTTTCTGTGACATCATCCCGCTCTTCCAGAAGTTCCCGAACCCTCTCTGCTAGCCGCTGGTTATACGCCATAATTTATAGATTTATATTTCAAGCCAAAAAAGCATTCCCACTAGATTATAATATGGATTAATCAAAGCAATAATTATCTTTAAGTGGCTTAACTGAACAAAGCTAAGTATCATTTAAAAAATCAATTATGGAAAGCAATGCAAATGCACTGAACTGGTTTGAAATACCAGCCCAGGACCTGAAACGGGCACAGGATTTTTATGAGGGTATCTTTAATATGAAGATGGTACAACTCGGGCAAATGATGGACATGGAGATGGTTGGCTTTCCAATCGACATGATGAGCGGGAAGGTTGGCGGAGGCTTGGCTAAAAGTCAGTTTCATCAACCTTCAGAAAGCGGAACATTGGTCTACTTAAATGCGAACCCCAATATTCAGGCTGTGGTTGACCGGGTGGAGGCTTTCGGCGGTTCAGTACTGATGGAAAAAACACATATCAACGTAGATATTGGCTATATGGCCTTTTTTAAAGATACCGAAGGCAACCGTGTTGGCCTCCATGCCCAAAACTAAGGCTTAGCTACTTCCGATTATCGTAAAATAATTATAGTAATGCCGGACTATCGTACACCTGCGTTTTAGCCGGAGCAAGGTGTATTGTTTGTGGAAACGTTTGAGTGCCAGCCCCACATCAAATGGTTTTTTAGGAAAATCGATCAAATCTTCATGTATGTTCAAATAATTTTTTTAAATTCAATCGGTTTATTGACATGCCTGTGGCAGGCTGATGTCATTCCGGGGTTTCAGGTGGTGCTGGCCCCAATTTTTTTTACGGAATAAAAGTTTCGCTTCAGTATTATACATCACTGGTAGCAACTATACCCTAAATAACCATTAAAACATTAGACCTATGAAAACAGGTACCGTTAAATTCTTCAACACTGAAAAAGGATTCGGATTTATTACAGAAGACAATGGAACGGAGATCTTCGTTCATACCACTGGAGTGATCGGAAAGATCCGCGAAAATGACCAGGTAGAATACGAAGTTGAGCAGGGCAAAAAAGGCCTGAACGCAGTAAAGGTCCGGGCTATTTAACATTTCAATAGAATCGACAACACCCCTGTGCAGCTGTTTTATGTGAGTGAACGATACCTATAAAAATACCGGTGATATTGCTCTGATGGATACTATACTAAGTTTAATAACGACTCCTCGTAAATAAGTTACGAAACAGTAGATTTTATTCCTAAAATCGTATCTTTATCTCATAGCATTTGCAGCTATACTATAGTAAGAATTCGGGGAGTAATTCGGTGAGTTATCATCTTTTTACTTTGAAAATATAGGCTAGAAGACATTTAACGGGCTAGGTTCGAGTCCCGTCCGGTCCGCAAATTAAAGTTTTAGAACACCTGCAGTCGTAAGATTACAGGTGTTTTTTGTATTATATTCAGTTTGATTTATATAAATGTTCAGTATATTTGTTATATGGAAACACTAATTATAAATATTCCCGACAAAAAAAGTACTTTGGTAAAACAAATACTTAAAGGCTTAGGTGTAACCATTCAGGAAAATAATCAAACTAAGGAATCTGCTTACAGGAAAAAATTGCTTAAAGTATCAACTTGGGCAGCCGAAGATTTGAATAGTTTCGAAGACAGTAGAAAATCTTTTGAAAATCTGAGTCCCCAGCAATGGTAATTGATACAGGTATCTTTATTGAACATCTTAGGGCGAAAGATAAATTTAGAACATCTCTTTATCTGATTCCCGAAAATACCGAGCTATTTATTTCTTCTGTTTCCTTGTATGAGCTGTATATGGGGGGCACTACTAAAGAGAAGGAAAGTGATATTGTGCCCTTAACTGAAGACTTGGAAGTTTTACCATTTACAGATTCTGTTTCTATTAAAGCTGCTCAGATTTATCATGAATTAAGAACAAGCAATAAAATGATAGAATTTAGAGATATTTTTATTGCGGCTACTTGCCTGATATATAAATTGCCCATCCTGACACTTAATAAAAAGCATTTTAAAAGAATTAAAGGTCTGGAAATTCTTTAGATAATTTTATTGTTTTTATAATTTTCGGATCAATCCCAAAACTTGTGGAGCAGAGGTTAAAAATATAGTCTTGCATTTTTATACCATTTTATATTTATGTCATCAGCTGCTGCATCGTTGCTCAGATTATTTCTGCCAGATTTTATACTAGAAAATTTTGACTTCAAAGGGGTTATTGATTTTAATAATACTGATAATTGATGAAAACAATATGTGTCCCGAAAAACAAGGAAGCTTTAGATAGGTTAGACTATAACAAAACAGAATCAGGTGATTTATTTGAGATATCTTTAGACAATGACGTCTTTTTTGAACTGTGTAAGACAGGCTTTTTTCAAGTTATTAATAAATTAGCTCATTCTAATATTGATGATTTTGAAGACGATGCTATAATTGAAGAAGTTTATTTAAACAATGTCCTTAATAGTGGTATTTTCTGCAAGCAAAAATATAGTGTGGAAATTTTCAAGGTTGTTGAAATGATTGAAGAATTATTCATTAAAGCTTTAAAGTGCAATACTGGTATTTTCTTTTACTTTTAATCTGAACGTGATTAAGTTAATAGGATTACTGTTACAATTTGATGTTTTCTACACAGATGAAAGTAGTCAATTCCGTAAATTATAAAACATCGCGTAAGGGTGTTAGATTACGGCGCAAGGTTCTATGATCCGGTAATAGGAAGGTGGAATGTGGTGGATCCGCCGTCGGAGAAGATGMKMWKKYYCTNCACSWYRCWCTTMCGNATYTNWYAAWSCKATACGATTTATTGATCCTGATGGGATGATGCCTTTTGAGCCTACTCCGGAAGAAGCAGCAAGAATGGCGAAACATGTCTATGGGGATGATGTTGCGTTAACAGGTGGGTGGAAGCAAATCAAGCAGTATAATAGAGAAAGCGGTCTTAAATCTGCATTATATGAACGTGCGCTTTCTGGAGGTGAAAAAGAATATACCTATGCAACGGCTGGTACAGAAGATCTTCTTAAGGATGGGGTGGCAGATGCAAAGCAACTAGCTGGTATTTCTGTGCAATATAAGGAGTCCACGGAAATTGCAAAAGGATTAAAAGGTAAATTGGATGGTGCGGAGTTGAGCTTTACAGGACATTCGCTTGGCGAAGGGTTAGCTGAAGCAAATTCCATTGCTACCGGAGACAAGGCCATTACATTCAATGCTGCAGGTGTATAATTATTTCTCGGCCGTTTCCCAAAGGAATGACATAAAAGACATATAAAACCGTATGGATATGTTTCTATAGATTCGTCAGATCGCAAGATTACTTTTGTTGATGATTTTGAATATTAATGATGTGTCAATTTTTTAGCGAATAGTACAGTTGATTAGGTAAATAATTATAGAAGCCCATTACTATCCATTTTGACCATTTCTTTGAATAGCAAAATTGCTCATTATCAAGTTAAATAGCAAGAAGAATATCCAATAGCTATACAGTAGAATGTGGATAACTAGCTCCTTTTTTCTTAAAAAAAGTAATCAAAAAAGAAGAGCAGGTGTAACGCTAAGGAAACTCATGAAATACTTAAAATGTGAACCTGAATAGTTACCAAAAATCAAAATTTTGAAGATTGTGAACTTGAAATAAATATTTCTGTCTTCCTTATGAAAATTGATGTTTAACCACATCATAACTAAAAGACAGAACTATGGCAACCTTAAGCATTCCTCAAAATGGCCAGGCCTTAAAAGGAAAAAACAGAACCCGAAAAGCAGTTCCCTCAGTAGACCTTACCGCAATGGTGGATCTGGCATTTCTTTTAATCACCTTTTTCATGCTCACAACATCTTTATCTAAGTCGCAGGCCATGGATATAGCCAAGCCGGTTATTGATATCCCTGATCAGCCTTATCCTGCGTCAAGAACGCTAACGGTTCTTTTGGGTAAAGACAATAGCATTGTTTGGTATAAAGGTGAGATGGAGAATGCAACCCCACGTCGTGTAAGCTTTAAAATGATAGGCAGTGTTTTAGCTCAAAATAAAAAGGAAATAGCAAAGTTGCATGCGAATGATCCTGCCAAGTTTATGATTGTTATTATTAAACCCACCGAAGGATCTACATATAAGAACTTTGTCGACATATTGGATGAAATGAGTATTGCAGAGGTGAAATCTTACCTCATTGATGATGATAGTCTACTCAGTCAGGAACAGGGATTCATGAAAAGGTAGGTATCTTTATAGCAACCGGGTTCTATATGGACCTGGTTGCTGTAACAGAATTAAAAATACCGATAAGACTCGGCTGCTACTTTTTGGTATTCATTCCGGTATTGATTAGGTTGTTTTCCTATAACTTTTTTAAATTGTTTATTAAAGTTAGAGAGCGTTTGAAAGCCGCATTCGTAACCAATCTGATCAATATTCATCTTTCCTTCTTTGAGTAATTTGCAGGCAGATTCAATTCGGATCTCTTTAAGAAAATCTGAAAATGATTTATTCACACGCGCCCTGAAATATCTGCTAAAGGAGGTACGGGTCATATTGATTAAGGAGGCAACCTCCTCCGCACTAATGGTGTGTTTGAAATTCCTCATTACATGCCCATATACTTTGTTCATCCTGGTCGTCTCCGCTTCCGTATTAGACGAAATCAAATAATTATGGGTAACAAAGTGATAGTCGTTGGATTTAGCGAGTACGTTTAATATTTTAAGCAATTGAATAACGCCATCCATGCCATCTAGTTCGAGCAACTCACGCATCATTTTACTGACAACAATCTTCGTTTTACCAATAATTTCGAGCCCCCGTTCAGATTTTTGAAATAGCCTGTCGATTTGGCCCATTTCATCTTTTAACCGCAATGCTTCTCCAAAAAAATCTTTATGGAAGTATACCACAATAACTCTGGTCGATAGTTGACTGTCCTTTTCAAAATATTTGTTTTCATTTCTCCATACATGTGGAAGGTGCGGGCCAATAAGTACCATGTCCATGGCCTTAAATGAAGTAATGTTATTGCCTACAAAACGGCTTCCTTCACCTTCCAGCACGCAGTTTAATTGAAATTCAGGATGAGAATGAAACGTAGGATCAAAGTATGGGGCATAAATTTCTTTAACCACATACACTTTAGATTGCGAAATAGGCGATTTGGGTATAACGTGCGTCATTTTATTAAAATTATCTTAAATATTGGCTATATGAAATTTTTAGGATACAATATAGTCATTATTAGATAACAAGTGCCAATGATTCCAGCGCAATAAAATTTAAACTTGTATTAACCAAAACCAAATATAGACGATTGTAAAATAGAACGACGCGATTCCGGAATCCCGCAACTATCTAAAAAATCAGAACATGACGCCATAAGTAATTTATGGGCGCGGTAATTTTTATTAGTCATTAATTAAAGAAAGGAGATAAGCCATAGTAGTATGAGCATTAAACATGTCGATTTCAGTTATTTAACCTAAACTTAATCAAACTTAATATAAGATGAAAAAATTAATACTCAAGAGATTTGTTCTATTTGAGCAAGCTTTGCTAAGCAAACATTATCATGTTTTTCTTTTACTGTTCACCATTGTTTTATTGTCCCGGGAGTCTGTGCATGCACAACAAAAGACGATTACCGGCACCGTAACTTTTCAACAAAAACCACTAACCGGGGTGAGCGTTAAGTTAAAGGGAGCCAATACAGGTATGAGTACAAATGAACAGGGCAAGTACTCCGTTACCTTGCCGACAGGAAGAGGGGTATTGGTATTCACCTATATCGGATTTCTTACGAAAGAAGTCATCGTGGAGGGTAGCACTACAATTAATGTAGAATTGGAAGAGGATAAACAACAGTTAACCGAAGTTGTTGTAACGGGATATGGCACCCAAAAAAGAGAATCAATAACAGGAGCCATTTCAACCGTTACCAGTAAAGATCTGGAAAAAGTACACGGCGGCTCTCAAGTAAGTACAGGATTGGCTGGGAAGTTACCGGGTGTTACCTTTCGTATGCCTGATGGGCGACCAGGTGGTGGCGCTACCATTCAGGTAAGAAACATGGGGAATCCATTATTTGTAATTGATGGGATCCAGCAGGATAAACGACAGTTCGACAATCTTGCGCCAAGTGATATAGAAAGCATCACCGTTTTAAAGGATGCTTCTGCAGCTGTTTATGGTGTACGTGCTGCGAATGGAGTGGTAGTTGTAACCACAAAAAGAGGAAGCAGAGGGGAAAAGAATGTAATAAATATCGATACCTATGCGGGCTTTCAGAATTGGAGCAGGTTCCCTGATGTAGTGAATGATTCATACGAATGGTATTTAGGCAAAGCTGATGCGGAGATGAACAACGGAGGGACAACTACGGTTACCAAGGAAGAATTAGCCAAATACAAGGAAGGTACCGCTCCGGGTTATCAGAGTTTTAACTGGAAAGACTTTATTGTACAGAAAAATGCGCCACTGTATCAGCAAGCTATTAATGCTACAGGTGGTTCTGATAGAATAAACTATTATTTTTCTGGTACAAACATGTTCCAATATTCTGTATTAGGACGCGAGTTTACCTACGGGCGTAAAAACATCAATGCCAATATGGATGCCAATATTACAGATAGGTTAAAAGTTGGGATTGGGATAAATGGATGGAACGAAGTGAGAGATAATCCTGGAATACCCGGGGGTGATGACTATAATTTGCCAAGAGCTGCCATTTTGTGGAACAGGCCATGGGAACGTCCATATGCGAATGACAATCCCGATTATATAAATGATATTGGCCACAATGAATCCAACTGGGCTTATAACAATAAAAAATACGGTGGATATTCGAATGATAGAAGACGTTATGGATCAGCCAGGTTTAATGCCCAATATCAAATCCCATACATAAAGGGACTTGTTGCACAGGGATCTTATTCTTACGGACTCGAAGACCGCCTGCATGATGGTCACGAGTATACTTACAAAACGTATACCTATAATCCTACCGACGATACTTATAAAGCAACCGGAGGAAGTATCAATCCATGGCGGGAGCGTAGGACCCAGAAGATAGAAAAGAATAACTATCAGGTTGGATTAAACTACAACAATACTTTTGGTAAACATACAGTAGGAGGGCTTCTCATTTCTGAAAGATACGATGTAAGGGACAAAGAAGTATTTGTTCATGCTGTGCCAGCAACAAATGTGCTTCCGCTTATCTATTTTAACACTACTGATACTTACAATGACCGCGATGATCAGCAAGCCCGTATCGGATATATTGGAAAGATAAACTACAATTATGCGAATAAGTACTACCTGGAGTTTTCAGGCAGGAGGGACGCTTCGTGGAAATTTGCTCCGGATAAAAGGGTTGGGTTTTTCCCTTCTGTGTCTGGTGGATGGAGAATTACTGAAGAGAAATTCATGAAATCACTGTTAGGTGAAAACAGTAAGCTGAACGATTTGAAAATCCGTGCTTCTTACGGTGTACTGGGAGATGATGATAACGGAATATTACCAACGGATTATCTTGCCGGCTATAATTATAATCAGAATGGCTATGGCATTCTTGATGGAAACCCGGTTATAGGTTCAAGGGATAAAGGTAAGCCCATCCTAAATATTTCCTGGTTTAAAAGTAAGATCCTGGATATAGGTGCCGATTTTACCATGTTTAACAATAAATTGATTGGAAGTGTCGACTATTTTAAAAGATTGCGAACTGGGCTTAGAGGTACCAAATATGATATCGTTTTACCGAGCGAGATTGGCTTTAATCTAAGTGACGAAAATATAAATAAAGACGAGCAGGCCGGGGGTGAGATTTCACTTGCTTATAATGGGTCGGCTGGGGCAGTTACTTTTAGCGTTGGTGGAAATGTGGGATATGCGCGTAGTAAGTTCACCTCTTCTTACAAACCCATATTTTTTAACTCGTGGGATCAGTACCGCAATTCTGCGGAGGGTAGATACAAGAACCTTTTTTGGGCATATGATGTAGTAGGCCAGTTTCAATCACAGGAGGAAATAAATAACTATCCGATAAATGTTGACGGGCAGGGTAATAAAACCCTATTACCGGGCGACTTGATTTATAAGGACCTGAATGGTGATGGCAAAATTGATGGGTATGATGAGCGCCCGCTAGGTTATGGAAGAAGTGCTGACGGAACCAACCAGCCAATTATTAATGGTGGATTTAATTTTAGCGTTGCATGGAAGGGATTTGATTTTGCTGCTGATTTTTCAATAGGATCGATGTACAGCTATAATCAGGAAAACGAGATCAGAAGAGGGTTTTCATATAATTCAGGGGCATTAAATACCATTTTAACTGACCGGTGGAGAAGAGCTGACGCTTTTGATTTAAATAGTGAATGGATACCAGGTAAATACCCTGCATTAAGATTTAACGTCAATTCAGCCAGTTCCGTAAATAAAAATTCTATTTTTTGGTTGCATAATGTAACTGCCATTCGCGCCAGAACACTGGAGCTTGGTTATTCTTTACCTAAATCACTAATAGGAAAAATAAACATCCAAAAGGCACGCCTGTTTGTAAATGGCTATAACCTATTTTCTATTGATAACCTAAGCAAGTACAAGGTTGACTCGGAAGTTCAGGATACAAATGGTTTACAATACCCACAAAATTCATTTGTTAACATGGGCATTAACCTCACTTTATAACAGTTTTTAATTGAACTAACATGAAAAATAAATTTATAATAGCAATAGCCACCTTATTCGTTTTTAGTTTGGGGTGCAAAAGCGATTCAGATTATTTGGATATAAAGCCTACTCAGGTACTAAGCCCTGAACTGGCCTTTAGTGATCCTACACAGGTGCTATCTATCCTTGCAGACCTTTACAATCGCCAATACGATTACCCAAGGCTTACTGAATGGGTTACTTTTGGTGACTTTAATGAGTCATTTTATTCTGAAAATGGACAATATAACAATTACCATGGCAACAGTACCTGGGGCTTTAGGGGGTACAGAGGGCCCGATGTTGGCGGCAGGCCAACTTATTTCTGGACACCATGGGATTATACTTATATCCGCGAACTTAACCTGTTTATGGAGCGGTGTGCAACAGCTACTGCACTAGATGCGACAACTAAGGCATCTTATATTGCGGAAGCCAGGTTTTTAAGGGCAAGTTATTATTTAACCTTAACTCAGTATTATGGAGGCGTGCCTATTATTCTCAATTCATTGGAATTTGATGGAACTGATGTTACCTCTTTGCAATATCCAAGGGCCAAGGAATCGGAAATGTATGACTTTGTAATTAAGGAAGCAGAGGAATTAAAACTATTGCTTCCGGCAAATAGCAATACCAAAGCCCGTGCGACTAAAGGTGCTGCACTGGCCATGGAATCAAGAGCTGCCTTGTATGCTGCCTCAATTGCAAAATACGGTGCAACAACTCCTTCTGTTTCGCTCTCTGGTGGCGAGGTGGGTATCCCGGCAGGTATGGCAAATGCTTATTATACCACTGCCTTGAAAGCGGCTGAAGAAATCATCAGTGGATCAGCGGGAGCTTACTCACTATACAAAAAGCAACCTGGAAATCTTTCTGAAAACTTTGCTGCCATATTTTATGATAAAACACAAAATAATGAAGTGATATGGGTTGACGACTATGCCTTAAAATTCAAAAGACATGGATTTACGCAAGTAAATCAGCCTCGTTTTGGTGCTGAAGAAGAAGAAGGTGGCCGTATAAATCCATCGCTTAATTTGGTTCAGTCATTTGAAAAGTTAGATAATACATTCGCCCCTTTAGCTACCAATGACGCTACAGGTGATTATGTTTATTATACCAATCAGCAGGACATATTTGCCGGCAGGGATGCCCGCCTGGGTGGCACGGTAATCATCCCGGGCTCAAGCTTTAAAGCCAGACCAGTTGATATTTGGGCTGGAGTGCAATTAGCAAACGGTACGGTAATCAGTGGAGGCGAACGTGGTGCTCAAAAGGTATTACCTGGTAAAACGGTGCCGGAGCAGGTCGTTGGCTTTGATGGACCAATCAATGGAATTGGTAATACTGCTCAAACGGGTTTTTATATCCGGAAATATCAGGATCCCGCTATTGGTTCGGGCCAGCGTGGGGTAGGAAGTGCTGTTTGGTTGGTAAGATATCGTTATGCTGAAATCCTATTGAATGCAGCTGAGGCAGCCTTTGAACTAGGACAATCTTCAGTTGCTGCGGGATACATGAATCAGGTAAGGGCCAGGGCCGGATTAGTTGTTCCTTTAACCGGTGGCGATATCACTTTTGATCGGATTGTGCATGAGCGCAGGGTGGAATTTGCGTTTGAAGGACAATATTTCTTTGACCTTAAAAGGTTTAGAATTGCCCATCAGGTATTTGATGGGGTTGCTTTAAGTAAAACAGACCTTTTGAGTAATCTTTCAAAAGCTACAAAACGCAGTACCCAGCCTTACGCTTTGTTGCCATATAAATATTATGCTCCGGGATCACCAAACAATGGTAAGTGGATTTATAAAGTAGACTTATCAAACATTGTTACTGCAAGCGACAACTGGCAATTGGGTAATTATTATAGTGAGATTGAGCCCGATATCCTCACAAGAAACCCAAAACTAGTTAAACAACCGAATCAATAAGTATTATTTATAAATCTTATAGTTATGAAAATTAAATTTCATTATATATTGTTTTTCGCGCTCAGTACCATTATTCTGTCTTGTAAGAAGGATAATTTTGATGCGCCCAAAGCGGCTTTAACCGGACGTATAGTTTACAAAGGAGAGCCTCTGAATTTTGAGTACAATAAAGTGAGCTACGAGTTATATCAATCCGGCTTTGGTAAAACCGGTGCCATAGGTAGTACATTCACACCTGAAGGAGCGTTTTCACACCTGCTTTTTGATGGGCTTTACAAAATGGTTATTCCGATTGGACAAGGTCCCTTTGTTTGGAAACAAACTGCGGGCAAGCCCGATTCAGTTGCCATAACTTTAAAGGGAAACACCAATATGGATATTGAGGTAATGCCTTATTATATGATAAGGACACCTCAGCTTACTTATTCAAGCGGAAGTGTTACCGGAACATTTAAATTAGAACAAATTGTAAAGGATGCGAACGCTAAAGCAATAGAACGCGTAACGCTTTATATCAGCAAAACAAGATTTGCAGATTCCCAAACCAATGTTGCTACAACCAACTTAGCCGGGTCCGCAATTACCGACCTGAACAATGTTAGTTTAAGTGCTACTGTACCTACATTAATACCTACTCAAAATTATGTATTCGCCAGCATTGGAGTCAAATTTTCGGGTGTCGACGATATGATTTTTGCACCTGTAAAGAAATTAACTTTTTAATATTTTTTTAAGTTGAACCAGCTCCCTTTTCTTTTTGGGAGTTGGTTTGATAAAGTTTAAAAAGATGATTTTAGCTAAACCAGTATTTTTTAACTAAATAATCTTAACACACATGAGAAAAGCATTTTTTTTATTGCTGTTTAGCGCATTTTTATTCCAAAACTGTTCCCACAAAACACGAGTAAGTGGTGCTGTTCAGGGAATAACAAGTTCTGCTAAAGAAGCACCCCGAAGGGCAGAAATTTTATTCCTGGGGAACATCAGTACACATCACGACTCAGGTAAATATGCGCCCTGGCTGGCTATTGAACTTTTTAAAAGTGGTATTAATCTTACTTACACTACAGATCTGAAGGATCTGAATACAGAAAACCTAAGCAAATATGATGGGTTGATTATCTATGCTAACCACGATACAATATCTTCTTCACAAGAGCAGGCTTTGAAGGATTTTGTTGAAAATGGTAAAGGTCTGATTCCATTACATTCGGCTTCAGGTTGTTTTAAAAATTCTGAATGGTATGTAAAGGCAATTGGAGGTCAGTTTGCATCACATGGTAACGGATCATTTACTGCCCAAATCACAAATCCTTCGCATCAGGTAATGAAAAACATTACTGCATTTACCACTACAGATGAGACCTATGTTCATCAAAAACTCAATCCTGATATCGTTGTATTAACCGAACGTACCGAAGGGGCAAGAAAAGAGCCATACACCTGGGTACGAAATGAGGGAAAAGGAAGGGTTTTTTACACCGCCTACGGGCATGATGATGCAACCTGGAAGAATGGAAATTTCTTGAAATTGGTAAGGAACGGAGTTTTATGGGCTGTTGGCGATAAAATAGAAGATCAGATTGCAAGATTAAAAATTCCTGATATGAGCATTTATCCGGATACAATTGCTGATTTTACGGCAAGACACATCGTTCCTAAAATACAGGAAGGGTTAACTCCGGAAGAATCTTTGAAATTAATACAGGTTCCTGTTGATTTTGACATTAAACTTTTTGCTGCGGAACCGGATATCACCAACCCTATTGCAATGGCATGGGACGAAAAAGGAAGACTTTGGATAGTGGAATCTGTAGATTATCCAAATACTTTTATTGAAACAGATGGTGCGGCAAATGACCGGATAAAAATTTGTGAAGACACGGATGGAGATGGTAAAGCAGATAAGTTTACCGTTTTTGCAGATAGTTTAAATATTCCAACAAGTATTGTTTTTGCTAATGATGGGGTGATCATTTCGCAAGCACCAAACATGGTGTTTTTGAAAGATACCAATGGTGATGACAAGGCTGATGTTCATGAAATAGTATCAACCGGATGGGGTAAAAATGATACCCATGCAGGCCCTTCAAACTTGCTGTATGGCTTTGATAATAAAATTTGGGGGGTTGTGGGCTTCTCTGGTTTCAATGGGCAAATAGCGGGCGTGAATACCCGCTTTGGTCAGGGTGTTTATCGGTTCAAGCCGGATGGAAAAGATTTCGAATACCTGGCGCCAACAAGTAATAATACCTGGGGGTTGGGCTTCTCGGAAGATAACAATGTTTTTATATCTACCGCTAATAATACACACAGCGCATTTTATGCTATGCCTGCTTCATACACCAAAAGGACACTTCCTGGTTTAAATCTAAATGCGGTTCAGAAAATTGATGGCCACTATGATGTGCATGCGATGACCCCTAATCTTAGACAAGTAGATGTGGTTGGTGGGTTTACTGCAGCCGCTGGTCACCATTTATATACAGCCAGAAATTTCCCAAAAAATTACTGGAACCGCATTGCCTTTATATCTGAACCTACAGTGAAATTAATCCATAATGCAATCATTGAACCCGATGGAGCAGGATTTAAAGAAAAAGATGGATGGAATTTCCTGGCAAGCTCAGACGAATGGGTTGGTCCGGTGCAAGCAGAAGTTGGTCCGGATGGTGCAGTGTGGGTGGCCGATTGGTATAATTTTGTCATTCAGCACAACACATTTGTTCCCAGACAATCGCCTACGGAGTTTATTCTGCCGCTGACGTTAGCGGATCAAAAACTAGGACAGGGAAATGCATTGATCAGCAATTTAAGAGATCTTGATCGGGGTAGGATATATCGTGTGATATATAAAAAGGCTAAGCCATATACGCCAATTTCATTAGCTAAGAATGATACCCCCGGACTGCTTGCCGCATTAGAGAGCGACAACATGTTTTGGCGAATAACGGCTCAGCGTTTACTGGTAGAGAAAAAAGATCAGGGTGCTATTCCTGCTTTGTTAAAGCTAGTAAGCGATGAAAAAGCAGATGAAATTGGTCTTAATGGATCAGCTGTTAATGCGCTGTGGACATTAAGTGGAATGGGCGCTTTAGATGGTAAAAATGCTGAGGTCACAAAAGTCGTTGTTCAGGCTTTATCTAGTCCGGTGGCCGGAGTAAGAAAAGCAGCTATAGAAGTATTACCTAAAAGCAACCATACGGTACATCTAATGCAAAGCAGTGGTATTCTTAACGACCCTAATTTAAATACAAGAATGGCTGCAATTCTAACACTTGCCGCTTTGCCCGCATCACAAGAAACTGCGAAGATCATTTATGAAGCCAGTTTTAAAGCTGAAAATGAAAAAGATCATTGGCTCTCGCAAGCACTGTTTGCAGCAGCGTTGAAGAATAGAGAAGGTTTTTTGTCAGTTTCAAAAGAAGGCAGTAAAAAAGTTAGGGACTCAAGTCTCACCTGGCGCCTGGTAAATGCGGTTAGTCAGGAAGTTTATATGCTGGATAGGGGTAGCAGCACGCAGTTGTCACCTGATGTTGCCGGAAAGGAAATTCATTTCAAAGCCACTGTAACCAAGGCTAGAAACAGTGAATTCAATGGTGCTATTATGGCCCAGGGAAATAAAGATAATGGATATTGCTTATTTATTGAATCAGGGAATCTGAATATGGTGGTTAACCAAAACGGTAAATCATATAAAGCAGTAACAAAAGATTCAGTACCTAACAGATCTTTTGATGTGGTTGCCAGTTTGGAGACAGGTGGTATGATTACATTAGAAATAAATGGTAGAAAAGTAGCCACTGCCAGAGCTACAGGGCTCTTTAAAAATGCACTTAAGGGCGGTTTACGTTTTGTTGGAGATAAAGAAAGCGAAGCGCAACAACCTTTTTATAATGGAATGTTGCCACTAAAAGGGGAGACAAGAAATGCATCACTTGAATTAAAAAAAGCAGAACCTTCGGGAAGTAGAAAGGAGGTGGCCGCAACCACAATTAAAGATGATGGCTCTAAACCAACGCTGATTAAAATCAAAGTAGTAAAGGATTTGATGCAATTTGATAAAAATCTGTTTACAGTAAAGGCGGGGCAGAAACTCATTTTTGAATTGGAAAATCCGGATGGCATGCAACATAATATGCTCATTATTAAACCCGGCACTTTACAAAAGGTAGGGAAAGCTGCAGATGATATGCTTCGTGATCCACAGGCTGCTCAAAAGAATTATGTGCCTGTTATGCCCGAAGTTTTGCATGCCACTAAGCTTTTGAATACAGGAGATGTCGTAACTTTTGATTTTACCGTGCCGGATGCCACAGGAGACTATCCTTTTCTTTGTACATTTCCTGGTCACTGGAGAGGAATGAATGGTATTATGAGAGTAGTTAAATAATTTAAAATAAACTTTTTGATATGAAATGGAATGTAATTTTTTTGAGGTTATTACCCGCTAAACTGCCGGTATTGGCTTCGCTTTTTATCCTGGTATTATCGTTGAGTAGTTGTGGGGTACATTCTCCGGCCAATGCTCAGAAAAAAACCAAACCAATACGTACGCTGATGGTAGGTGGGGGCGCTTCTCATGATTTCGACAAATGGTATAAAGAAGTCGATACAAAAACCTTAGAGCAAGACGGGCTTGCCACAGTGACGTATACGAGTGATGTGAGCAGTATTCTTTCAAAGCTGCCGGATATTGATGTGCTGTTCTTAACGAACAACCAGCCAATGGAAGATCCTGAACTAAGGAAAGCCATTTTTGCTTTTGTTAACGCTGGTAAGGGGCTGGTGCTTGCCCATGCTGCCCTGTGGTACAATTGGAAGGACTGGCCTGAATATAATCTTCAGCTGGTAAGTGGTGGATCAAAGGGGCATGATAAATATGGCCCGTTTGAGGTGAATGTTGTAGATGCAAAACATCCTGTAACAAATGGTGTAGACCAGAAGTTTAGCTTAAAAGATGAACGCTACTATTATAAAGTAGATGCTAACGGTCCTGGAATAAAGATTCTGGCGAATTCTAGCGTGGAAGGATCTTCGGATATCTATCCTTCGGTATTTGTTGTCAATCATCCGAAAGCCCGTATTGTAGGGATTGCATTAGGTCATGATGCAGAATCGCACGATTTACCTGTTTATCATACGCTTATTCGGAATGCCATTAAATGGGTAAGCCACAAATAATATTGTTGAACTTTTTAATAACTGTTAATATCTAAATTAAATAATCACATGAGTCAAAAGAAAATTACCGTAATTATTGTAGGGATGGGTTTTGGTAAAGAGTTTATTCCAATCTATCAGAACCACCCTGATGTTAAAGCCGTAGGGATTTGCACCCGCAATCAGGACACTATTGATGAGCTTGCCACTAAATTTAATTTGGATAGGGATCTTTGCTTTACAAATTATGAGGATGTTCCTTTAAGAGAAGACGTTGATGCCATCCATATCGTAACTCCCGTTCCTGAACATGCTAAAATGACGCTTGCATCACTTAACGCCAATAAACATACCGCATGTACCATTCCTATGGCGATGACGGTTGAGGATTGTACTGCCATCGTTGAAGCTAAAAGAAAGGCCAACAAAGTGTACATGATGATGGAGACGGCATTGTATACCAGAGAGTTCCTTTATGGGTTGAAACTGGCAGAAAATGGTGATCTGGGTCGGATTCAGTTTGTTAGAGGTTCCCATATTCAGGACATGAGTATGGATGGATGGGGCGAATACTGGAAAGGCTATCCGCCAATGCTTAATGGAACGCATGCCATCTCTCCTTTGTTAAGAATCAATAACACCAAAGCGGAATCTGTTGTATGTCATGGCTCTGGAAGGTTAAGCGATGATCTGACCAGCAGATATGGTTCTCCGTTTGCCGTGGAAACCGCAACATTTAAGCTAAAAAACTCAGATGTAGTAGCGGAAGCCACACGTTCTTTATTTGACGTGGTACGCCAATACCGTGAAAGTTATGATGTATATGGTACAAAAATGTCATTCGAATGGGAGCAGTTGCAGGATGAGGAACACATCGTGTTTGATGGGGGTGAAAATGCGCGCAGGATCAGCGTGCCTGATACCGATGAACAGCTGATTCCTGAGATTGCGAATTTTACAAAAAGAGAAAAAATAGATGATCCGAATCATGTTTCATTTTTACAGGGGGCAGGTCACGGAGGTTCACATCCTCATTTGGTTCAGGAATTTGTTGCTGCTATAATGGAAGGTAGAGATTCAGCAGTTGACGCTGCTCTGGCAGCCAATTATACTTGCGCAGGTATCTGCGCGCATGAGTCTGCAATAAAGGGCGGTACGCGTATCAATATACCTGATTTCGAAATCTAAACAAAACTTTAATTTATCCCTTATGAAATTTGGAGTAAGTACATTCCTTTGGAAATCACCCTTTACTTCTCATTCCTTTGATCTTGTTCATAAGATCAAAGGAATGGGATTTGACATCATAGAAGTAGCCGTTGAACAACAAGAATTAATTGATTGGGTTAAATTAAAAGAGCTCATAAAAGAAACCGGATTACAGGTTACTGTTAGTGGTGCATTTGGTGCCGAACGTGATATTTCCAGCGAGGACCCACGAATAAGGGCACAAGGCCTAAAATACATTGCAGATTGTATTAAAATAGCAGCGAATTTAGGGAGTCCTATTTTTGGCGGTCCGGTATATTCGGCAGTTGGAAAAACCCGTTTTATAACTGAGCAGCAGAAAAAAAGAGAAAGAAGCTGGTGTGTTGAAAATCTGGTTAAAATTGGCAAAGTAGCAGCGGATTATGGGGTGGTGGTAGGTGTAGAGCCATTAAATCGGTTTGAAACAGATATGATCAATACTGCCGATCAGGCCATTTCCTTAGTTAGTGAGGTAGCGAGTCCCAATGTCAAAATACAATTAGACACTTTCCATTGCAATATTGAAGAAAAGAATATCCCTGATACGATAAGAAAACTGGGTAAGGATCTTTTGTGTCATATCCAGGCAAATGAAAGTGACAGGGGCACTCCCGGAACGGGTAATCTTGATTGGATTGGCATTAAAGAAGCATTGACTGAAATTGGTTACGAAAAAGCGATTGTGATAGAGACTTTTGGTGAGGTGTCCGAAGAGATCGCAAGAGCGGCCTCTATATGGCGGCCACTGGCAAATAGTTCAGATGAACTTGCCATAGAGGGTCTTGCTTTTTATAAAAAACTGTTTTCTTAAGGCAACACGATGTTAATTAATGATTCCATTGTATCGTCAGCGATTATTAAATAAAAACGTATCGTGTAAGAGGCAATTTTGTTAATGCTACAATATCAAAATACGATCAAGAAATTGCTCTTGATCGTATTTTAACATGGTAGTTTGCCATGAATTAATACCCTTCTGTGGGTGTCAAATTAGTGTTGTTCCTCAGCTCTCTGCTAGGGATCGGGAACAGTAGTTCTCTTTGAGTTAAAACCGGACCATAGGAGAATTTATGACCAACATAATTGTCAAATCCTTTGGTACTCACATTAAAGGCTTTACGGAGACGTGCCATGTCAAACCAGGTCACATTTTCAAAGCATAATTCATACCAGCGTTCGCGCCAAATCGCTTCTCGCAATTGATCTTTGGATAAGCCAGTTAATTTTGGCAATTGTGCTCTTGTTCTTATCAGATTAACTTCGTCATATATTTTCGTACTTGGGCCAGTTACCTCATTTGCTGCTTCAGCATATATCAGTAACACCTCGGCATATCTGAGCAGTGACCAATTAAGATCGCTATTGGCCGTGCTTGTGTGTGCTGCTACATCAAAAATTTTGTAAATAAAGTACCCTCCCAGGTCTACTACCAGATTTCTATTGTCCTGATTGGTAAACTTAGTGACAAAGAATTGACCTTCTTTTGCACGCAGATCTGCCGGATCATATGATTTTACAAAGTCGGCAGTGGCATAGATACCCCCGGTTTCAGCAGAGTATGCCGAAATATTTTTATTATAAGGGATAATCAATTCCTGCCAGTTTGCCGGAATGATCTGTGTCTTATACTGGATCATAAAAATATTCTCTTCCATATTTTTCTTAGCCGGATTGTGTAAGTCTCCATAAGTATTGAACAGTTTAAATTGTTTGGAGTCGATTACTTCTTCTGATTTTTTTGCTGCCAGATCGAAATATTCAGCTCCTTTCTGTAAAGGATAGCCAGCCATGGTAAGGTATACTTTGGCCAGTAATGATTTTACTGCTCCCAAGCTTACTCTTCCTGTAACATCAACCCATGCCAGGCCTGCTGCTTCTGCTGTTTTTAAATCTTCCACAATCAATTTGTAGACATCATCCGGAGCGGCCTGCTTTGGTCTCAATTGATCCGATTTCAAATCAACGGGCGCTGTTATCAGCGGGATATTACCGAACATTTGAACCAAATTGAAATAATACCAGGCGCGTAAAAAATGAGCCTCGCCAAGTAATTTCTTAGCTTCCGCCGCATCCATTGGTATGGATGGTATTTTTGCTATCGAAAGGTTGGCATTACCTATGCCCTTATAGTAATTTTGCCAATAATTTAATCCATAGCTGTTATCGGCAGTGTTTTGCAGGTCCTTTACAAAATAGCTGTCCACAGCCTGCCCTAAATCGGTAGCAGCCTGCCCGGTAGCAAATTCAGTCATTGTCCAGGGGCCGCCGCCAAAGCCGCTGCTCATCGGATCGCGCATGCTTGCATAGATCGCATTTACAGAACTTCTGGCATGCTCTGGTTTGGTAAAATAATTTTCTACTGTAAAATTGCTGGGATCCGATTCATCTAGAAATTTGGTACAGCTGGTAAACCCCAAAGTGTAAACCGTTAATACCAGGAATCCATATTTTTTTATTATTGTTTTCATTGTTCTTTCTTAAAAAGGTTTGTATTAAACTATAGCCCGATGTTAAGCCCAACCATAAATACCCTTGGTTTTGGGTAATCGTATAATGTTAAGCCCTGATCGAAGGGTGCTCCTGAGTTGGAAACTTCCGGATCATAACCTTTATACTTAGTGGCTACAAAAAAGTTCTGAACGGAACCGTATACCCTAAGTCGATTCAGTTTTAATGAAGCAGCGGTGGCAGATGGAAAAGTATATGCGAGTAATAAATTGCGCCCACGGATAAATGATCCGTCGGTTACTTTATGGCTATCATTGTTCGTAGTATAATAGGCATTAATTGGCCTGATTTGCGCAATTGAAGTGTTTTGATTGGTTTCAGTCCAGGCATTCAAGACGGTTTTGTAACTGTTGGCAATTCCCTGTCTGTCTTCCGCAGAATGGATGCTTCTATCCAGTACATCATTGCCATACATATACTGTAGGTCTACGGTTAACGACCATGCCTTATATTGGAAAGTATTTAAGAACGTTCCAAACCCATCAGGGATACCTTTTCCTATAATGGTCCTGTCCAGATCGTTTATTCTGCCATCGTTATTTAGGTCTTTGTATTTTACATCACCAGGGAGCATATTGTATTTCTTTGCTTCTGCAGCTTCATTGGTTCCCCAGGTTCCCAGGTGCACCCTGCCAAAGAAAGAACCCACAGGCTCACCTACTCTAATTACGCCATTACCTGAAAATATATCGCCACTGGCCAGGGCAAGAACTTTGTTCTTGTTCACAGAAATATTGAAGGTAGTACTCCAGGAGAAGTCATCTGTTTTGATGTTTGTGGAGTTTACACTAAATTCAATACCCTTGTTTTCCATGCTTCCAACATTAGAGAAGATGCTGGCATATCCGCTGCTGAGTGGTAAAGGAGCCTCTAGCAACATGCCATTAACCTTTCTGCGATACAAATCGAGTTCGAAATTTAACCTGTTGGAGAATAAGCCAACCTCGAGCCCGAAATCAATTTGTTTCGTTTTTTCCCATTGGAGAGTAGAATTGGCCATTCGGTTGGTGCCTATGCCGATATTTCGGGTTCCGTCGAAAATTACGTTATAATTACCCATACCGGCAAGTGCTCTATATGCTGGAATTTCTGAATTTCCGGTGGCACCATAACTTGCACGGATCTTCAGGTTTGAAATGCTTGGAATGTTCTTCATGAAATCTTCTTCGATCACTCTCCAGGCAAGTGCAGCCGAAGGGAAGAAGGCATACTGGTTTTCTGTTCCAAACTTAGAGGACCCATCTGCCCGACCTGTTAGTGTTATTAAATACTTGTTTTGCAAGCTATAGTTTATGCGGGCAAAATATGAATTCAGCCCGTAAGCCTGACCGTTGGAGGAAGGAGCCTGAGGGCTAGATCCTNGCWMMGAGGTTATTGTACAGGAAATAGGAGTCGTCGAAACCCTGAGTGTTAGCTTGATTTTCGAAACGATCAATATGCTGCCAGGATAAACCTGCCATAGCGCTTATCGAGTGTATTTTTGCAAATTGCTTGTTATAGGTTAAATAGTTCTCGAATTGCCATGAATTGTATCTGTTATTGTTTACCCGGGCTTCTCCATTGTCAGAAATGTATTGCATCCCCTTGGCTGCAAAATAATCTTCTCTCTGATTAATGATATTAGTTCCAACTGTTGATTTGAATTCCAATCCGGGAGCCAGGTTAATGGCAGCATACATATTACCGAGCAAAGTTTGGGTACGCAAAAAATATAACCTATCGGCAGCTACGCGAAGAGGGCTGTCGCCACCTTCCATTCCCGGATAGTCTCTGTTACTTGCCCATGATCCATCGGCATATTTTACTGGAATAATAGGTAAAGCCTCTAATACCTGACGCATCATGGTTATTCCTCCTCCGTCAAGCTGGTCAACCTGTTTGTCATTTTGATCTGTATAGCCCATTGTTCCACCTACCTTTAGCCAACTCTTTATCTGGCTATCGAACACAAAGCGGCCGGCATATCTTTTTTGCCATGAGCCACGTGCGAGCCCTTCCTGATTGCGATAGTTTAGAAAGGCACCAAAGCTGCTTTTTTCATTGCCATCGGTAAAGCCAAGCTGATGATTTTGTGTAAACGCTTTTTGAAATGCTTCATCCTGCCAATCTGTATCATACAATGGATTGCCTTGGGAATCGAACAATTTTGGATTATTACGCTTGGTTTTGGGATCTGTATATTTTGTTCCTGTTKCCSATCCTASNGGGATCATATTTTTTGGCGTTTGCATAGGCTAAATCCTCTACTGCTAAAAATTCTTTTGAATTGAGCACTTCAAGTTTTTTAGGCAGTACACCTAAACTAAAGTCTGATTCATAGGTTACGTTACCTCCATTGGAAGATCCACGTTTAGTCGTGACCATTATTACTCCATTGGCCCCACGTGCTCCGTAAATTGCTGTTGAGGAGGCATCTTTTAGTACTTCAATAGAAGCGATATCGCTAGGGTTTATGTAATCGATGGGGGAACTCCCATTTTTCAGATCTACAGCATTGAGTATGACCCCATCAATCACATACAAAGGATTATTGGATACACTCAATGAGCTTGCACCCCGGATACGGATGTTGGCCCTGCCGCCTGGTCTGCCAGAATTGGAGGATACATTCACGCCAGATACACGACCCGATAAGCTTTGATTAAGGGAAGAGGCCGGACGCTCCTGAAGCGTTTCTGCTTTTACTGTACCTACTGCTCCGGTTAGATCTGATTTTTTGGCGGTTCCGTACCCTACAACAACAACCTCGTCTAAACCTTGTAATTGTGGTACTAACTTAATTGACATATTTCCGGAAGTAACCTTTACCTCTTGAGTGGTATAGCCGACATAGGAAACAATTAAAATCGCCTCGTCGGTTAGCCCCTTTATACTGAAATTGCCCTCATTATCAGTTGTTGTAGACTGTCCTGTACTTTTTACTTTAATGCTGACTCCGGGAATTCCAACACCCTTTTCATCCAGGATTTTCCCTTTTGCATCGATGGGGGGAATGCGCAGGTAAGCAGGATTTTTTTTTAAATAGTTTGCATGTAGTTGCATCGTTGTTGCCATGAACAGAACTGTTAACAGGCAAATAATTTTTTGGCGCAAAGCCACACCCTTGGGTGTCAAAGTTAAAAACTGGTTCATATTTGGGATGATTTAGTTAACTAGCAGCTACCTTTTAAGTTATTTTTGTACCTGTTTCTTCTCCGATCTGGGATGCTTAATACACATCCAGATTTTTAAAAGAAATAGATTTTAATAAAAGATATGATGCTATTACTATGAAAGTATAGGAAAGTTCAGTTGGATTGTTAACGTATTTTTGCAAATCATTAAGCTATTTTGCCATATTGGCAAGATTTTGTTTTAGCTGAAGCAGGATAGATTTCCTTTGGGAAACAAAAGGCCATTCTAATTGAACGGCCTTTTGTGTTATTTCAGCTGATAAGCTTTCAGACTTTGCTGGCTAAGGCCAAAGAGTAATTTGTTGTTAATCGTTGTTACGCTTCGTACATCTCCCTTTATATTAAAACCTGATTGTTGTTGAGAGATGTAGGTAAAACCGCCGTTACCGTTGCCTTTAAGTAGCATGCCATAATTGGCGTCGTATTTTCCGAATCTGAGTCGCGCACGGCTAATGTTACCACATAACAGCAAATCTTTATTGCCATCCTTATCATAATCAATGGAGGTAATGGTAAATACAGGCGAAAATTGAGCCTCGATAGGCAAGCTCAACTGTTTAAACTTACCTTTCCCGTTATTAATAAAGGCTGTGGTTTTTAAACTATTAGCTTTTAGCCTTGATACGCCCTTTAATTCCTCCTTAGTAAATATTTCTTGCATTGATGCATCGGCATAACTTTTATAATCTGGAAAACGGGTGCGCATGATACTCATCTGGTCGAGCATTTCATCCCTGGTTACATACGGGTAACTTTTCCCTTGAATGTAAAAGCATAATATAGGGTCAACCGATCCATTGTCATCAAAATCTTTGTAATACATTTCCGCGGGTTCCTTTTCTGTGGCCTTGCATTGTGTATTCAATCCGGTATTTCCAATCACTATATCTGGAAATCCATCTTTGTTTAGATCATCAACCAGTAATTTATTCCACCATCCTGAAAAGGGTTTCTCAAAATAATCAGTGGTTTTATCAATCAATTTTCCATTAGTATTAATTAAAACGGTAACAGGCATCCATTCTCCTACAAGAATTAGGTCCTCTTTTTTATCGCCATTCAAATCTATCCATGCTGCATCTGTAATCATTCCTGCTTTTTGTAATTGGGGCGCTATGGTTTTAATCAGATCTTTGAAATTTCCCTTCCCATCGTTAATCAGTAAATAGCTGGCCGGTGTTTCCGGATAGCGGCCCGGGACTACTCTTCCTCCTATAAATAAGTCTGGATGGCCATCTTGATTAAAATCTGTGACGCGGACACAACTCTTGCTGCTTAGCATTTTAGGTAGGGCATTAGCTTGCCTGAAATTACCTTTGCCATCATTTAAGTATAGCCGATCTTGCAGTGATGGATCTTCTGGGGTATAGTTATCATACCCCCCGCTGCATACATAAAGATCCATAAAACCATCTTTGTTGGCATCAAAAAAAACGGCATCTGCGTCCTCACTTTTTATGCTGGAAGCAAAAGCTGCCTGAGGTTTTTTTACAAATTCGCCATTCTTTTTTTGAACAAAAAGTACACCTTGCTGACCCTGGGTTCCTCCAACATAAATATCCTCTAAACCGTCACCGTTTATATCTGCTTTGGATATGCATGGCCCGGAAAACGACATAGGATTTATTAATAATGGTTGTCGCTTGAAATCGTTAGTTGATTTTTTTTGCTGTTGGAAGGCGATCGGCGATTTAACCTCTTTGAATAAGGAAGGAACGGGTTGCGGAGTTTTATATTTTAGTTTTGCGTTCGCTTCTAATAAAGGTATTTGTTGGTTTGCTTTTACAGCTGAGATCACCTCTTGTTTTCCGCTTGCCCAAACTATTCGAAGAGAGTCAATAGCAGTAGCGTCCCCTAATCCAAAATGTAAAATTGGAGAAACGCTCGATTGATAGCCTCGAGACGGCATTTGTTCAAGATACTGTTGCTTGTTTTTATTGTAAATCCATATTTTAGCCCCAATACCCTGAGTATTTTGCCCAAGTCCCTGCAGTTTTACTTTTAAGAATTGATTTTTCGCTTTTTTATCTGATTTGTTTTCATAAATGAATGCAGGCAGGTTGATGTTGTTAACTGCCAGATCCAAATCCCCATCGTTATCTAAATCCGCATATGCTGCGCCATTGCTATTCGAAGGAGTGGTTAATCCCCATTCCATCGCTTTATTGGTAAATGAAAGGTTCCCGTTGTTTTTGTAAATGTAATTGTTAACATTGGATGCTGGCATTGCATGAATCAGATCTAACAGATTCGCTTTTATTTGAGTGGGGTCAGTGCTACGTAAGAAATCTCCTTTGAACTTCAGAAAGTCCATATTGGTATAATCCCGCATATAGCCATTAGATATAAAAAGATCTTTCCAACCGTCATTGTCGTAATCTGCAAACAGCGGTGCCCAACTCCAGTCTGTATTTGAAATGCCGGATAGCTGTCCTGTTTCACTAAATGTACCGTTCCCATTATTTAATTGAAGCATATTGCGCATATCCTGGTAGTGGAAGCCAAGACGCAGGCGTAAATCATAATATTCATAATTGTCAGGAGAAAAAAGTAGCTTCTGCCTGCGGTTGTCCTCTGGAAGCATATCTAAGGTAAAAATATCAGAAAGCCCGTCGTTGTTAATGTCTGCAATATCATTACCCATTGAATATAAAGACGTGTGGCCGATTTGGGATTGAATTTGATTTTTGAAAGTGCCATTCCCGTTATTTATGTACAAATAATCGGGAGCGGAATAGTCGTTTGAAATGTATATGTCGGGGTAGCCATCATTGTTCAGGTCACTTACTCCTGCACCTAAACCATAGGTAAAAGAGGAATTATATATGCCAGCCTGATCGGATACGTCTTTGAATTTTTTATTTTCATTTTTATATAGTTTAATCCTAATCGTTGGTGCAGGCTCTTTTAAGATTAGAGGGGCAGATAGGTCATCCAGCGTAGTAAATACTTTCGGATTATGGTTTAACAGGAGCATGTCAAGATCATTATCTCTGTCATAATCAAAAAAAACGGCCTGGGTGCTATATGCCGTATCTGCAAGCCCATACTCCGCGGCTTGGTCCTTGAATGTCGGGATTCCCTGATCGTTAATTCCATGATTTATCAACAAAGTATTTGATCTGTTCTTTGCCGGTAACCCACCAGAGTAACACTGATAAATGTCTAATCTACCATCGCCATTAACATCGGCCATGGTAACTCCTGTTTTCCAGGAAAGGCCGATTTCAGTTATGCCAGCTTTATCGGTAATATCCTCAAACTGCATGTTCCCTTTATTGAGATACAATTTGGCTTTTGTCATGTTCCCAGAGAAATAAATATCGTCGAGGCCATCATTATTTAAATCGCCAATTGCCACACCTCCGCCATTATAGAAGTATTGATAAGATATAATGTTTGCTCTTTCATTCTCAATGATTGTATTATTGAAATCGATATGTGTTTGATCCGGGGAGAGTAAAGAAAAGAGTTTATTTGTGCTAGCCTCAATGCTCGATTTTTTATCATTATTTACACAGGATGTAAATGAAAACAGGCTGAGAAGCGCTATGCTCAGGTGCAGTTTAGAGGTTAAAGAAGACATTTGGTTAAGAAGTTTGGTTTAATTCTTCTTGAAGATAACGACTTTATTTCAATGTATCGTTTTTTTTACAGAAAACATTAAAGAGGTACTACCCCGGCTTCTTATACAAAAAAAAGCATTCGATTAAAATGCTTTTTTTTGTTTCTGTTTTTCTTGCCTAGGCAGACCGTAGAGGTGTTTTGTTAACTAAATAACTCTTGCATATCCCTATCGGCAGTAGGTATTTTTTTTAAAAAATCATCGAATCCGGCATTTTCCTGGGAACTATACATTCCATAAGCATCAAGAATATAGCCGATCTGTTTGTCTTTGTCTTCTAACAAATAAAGTATGGAGTTATCACCAGGGTCAGAATCTCCTTCAAAGCGATAGGTTTTAATTATGGTAAGGTCTTCGGGGTTATAAATTTTATTAATGCCCACTCCTTGCATTTTGCCATGATCTGTCATCTTTATTTCGTTATCCAGGCCTTTAAGTCTTAATTTTTCTAAAACCTGACTAAGCGTATTCATTTCTATTGGGTGTTCCATAATAGGTCTTGTTTTTTGTAAGTAAAACAATGGCTTTTAGAAATGGTTTTCTTTTTTGTTGAAAGGGTATTATCGAATGCGCTGTAACGTAAAAAGGCCGACCAATCTTGGTCAGCCTTTTCGAATTCTAAATATTTCTTAAGCTTATAATGAAAAAGACGCTTTTACTTTATCTACAAAGTCTAATTTCTCCCAGGTAAATAATTCAACTGTAACTGTTCTTTCTTCGCCTCCAGGGCTTTTAAAAGTTTTGGTCACAGTTTCAGGTTTACGACCCATATGACCATATGCTGCGGTTTCACTATAAATCGGATTCCTTAACTTTAAGCGCTGCTCAATAAAGTAGGGACGCATATCAAACAGCTCTTCAACAATCTTGGCAATTTCGCCGTCTGTTTTATTTACTTTGCTTGTTCCGTAAGTGTTAATATAGATACCCATTGGTTTGGCAACTCCAATAGCATAACTTACCTGCACTAAAATTTCTTCAGCTACACCAGCAGCAACAAGGTTTTTCGCAATATGACGAGTTGCGTATGCTGCACTTCTATCTACTTTACTTGGATCTTTTCCGGAGAATGCACCACCGCCATGAGCTCCTTTTCCTCCATAGGTATCCACAATGATTTTACGCCCTGTTAAACCCGTATCGCCATGAGGACCTCCGATAACAAATTTTCCTGTAGGATTGATGTGATACTCTATCTTATCGTTAAACAGATGCGCATATTGCGGGTATTTTGCAATAATTCTTGGAATAAGAATGTCTACAAGGTCCTTTTTGATTTTAGCTAACATTGTAGCTTCTTCATCAAAATCATCATGCTGGGTAGATATTACAATAGCATCAATACGAACTGGTTTGTTGTTGTCTGAATATTCCAGCGTTACTTGTGATTTAGCATCAGGACGCAAATAAGTAATTTCGTTGTTTTCTCTTCTTAAGAGCGCTAATTCCTGTAAAAGTGTATGTGAAAGATCTAATGCTAAAGGCATGTAGTTTTCAGTTTCGTTGGTTGCATAGCCAAACATCATTCCCTGATCACCAGCGCCTTGTTCCTCTTTACTCGCTCTGTCTACACCTTGGTTTATATCTTGGGATTGTTCGTGAATCGCAGAAAGAATGCCACATGAGTTGGCTTCAAACATGTATTCACTTTTTGTATAACCAATTTTTCTGATTACATCACGAGCAATTTGTTGCACATCCAGATACGTTTGTGATTTTACCTCGCCTGCTAAAATAACCTGGCCCGTGGTCACCAAAGTTTCACAAGCAACTTTTGACTCTGAATCGAATGCCAAAAAGTTATCAATAAGTGCGTCTGAGATTTGATCTGCTACTTTATCCGGATGGCCTTCAGAAACTGATTCGGATGTAAATAAATACGACATTTTAAATAATTAAAAATTTAATTTAAACAATTATATAAAATGGAATCAGACCCTGCATAGCAGGCAGTAAAATGAAGTGTATGATATGGTTAGCACTTTTTTTTACGTGGTTGCAATCCCGCTATTGCTAAATAGCATCGCAAATCAGTCCACTTTAATGCTGCAAAATTAGCATATATATTTAAATAGTCAAAAAATATCAATTATTTTGTACTATCATTAATCAAAAGGTTTTGTCGAAATCAAACATTCTATTTATTATTAATCCCATATCAGGAGGGAAGGATAAGTTAAAGATACCTGCATTGATAGATGCACACCTGGACCGCGCTAAGTTTAGCCCGAATTTTAGCTTTACGGAATATGTTGGTCATGCCTCGGAAATAGCTGAGGAAGCTGCAAATAAGAATTTTGATGTCATTGTTGCCGTTGGCGGCGATGGTACGATAAATGAAATTGCAACTAAGGTAATGCAACAGCATAAAGTGTTGGGTATTATTCCGTTTGGCTCGGGAAACGGACTGGCAAGGTTCTTGAAAATACCCATGAATACTGTTGCTGCAATAAAGGTTATTAATAATTTTAACGTTGAACTAATCGATACGGCGAAATTTAATGATAAATCCTTTTTCAATATGGCAGGTATGGGCTTTGATGCACATATTAGCTCTGTTTTTGCCGGAAATAAATCAAGAGGATTAACCGGTTACCTCAAATTGGGGTTAACAGAAGTGTTAAACTATAAGCCTCAAATCTACCGCCTGAATATAGATGGAGTTGATTATGAACGTAAAGCGTTTGTGATCAGCATAGCCAATTCTTCTCAATATGGCAACAATGCACATATCGCACCCAAGGCATCGGTTATCGATGGACTTCTTGATGTTTGTGTGGTTAAAGAATTTCCGATGTACAAATTGCCCATATTGGCGTACGAAATGTTAAGTGCAAGAACTGACCGCTCCAAAATTGTAGAAATAATAAAAGGTAAAAACATAAGGATTACCCGCAGTCAGGACGATGCGATACATATTGATGGAGAACCTTTTTTTATGGGAAAAGAAATAGAGGTGTCTATTGTGCCGTTATCGTTAAATATAGTTATGCCTAGTTATGAAATCTAAAAAGAAAACGCTAAGTGATCTTGGAGGAATAATGTATTCCACAGACCCATCCTTCGTTTATCAGGAGGAAAACGACGGTTCTAATCATTCAATACCTAAAAACCAACAGGACTTAAGGGTCACTTTGGATCGAAAAAACAGAGGTGGAAAAGCAGTCACTTTAGTCACAGGATTTAGAGAAAGTGACGAAGAATTGGAGAATTTGGCTAAAATGTTGAAAACGAAATGTGGTGTAGGAGGGGGTGCAAAAGACGGCGAGATTATTATCCAGGGAGATTTTAGAGATAAAGTGCTTTTACTGCTACAAAAGGAAGGTTATAAAGTGAAAAAATCTGGCGGATAATTTGTTGTTTAAATTGCTGAATAACAGGTTGTTATTTATAAGTGTATAAGCGACAATAAGTTAATTTTTTTCTTTAAAAAAGCTGTTTTTACCTTTTTATCTGCATAACTTTGCCCGACTAACTTATTATTCTTATGAGCAAAGCATTTATGCTTAAGCCTGATTTGAGCTATCTGAATCTCGATTCGGATATGGCTTTATATCAGCTTAATGTCGCGCAATTGGTTGAGGAGGCCTTGAAAAATGGTGAAGGATCGTTGGCCGATACAGGCGCACTGGCAGTAGATACAGGGAAATTTACTGGCCGTTCTCCAAAAGACAGATTTATCGTATGTGACGAACTAACCCGCGATTCCGTTTGGTGGGGAGATATAAATTTCAAATTTGAACCGGAGAAATTTGATGCATTATATGAAAAAGTAACATCTTACCTCAGTAAAAAGAAATATTATGTAAGAGATTCATTTGCCTGTGCAGATGAGGCTTACAAAACGACCATTAGGGTAGTAACTGAAACGGCGTACCAAAATCTGTTTTCTAATAACCTGTTCTTAAGACCGGAAGACGGCGATATTCAAGAGCGACCAGAATGGACAATTATTGCCTGCCCCTCTTTTTTGGCAGACCCGGTAACAGATGGAACCAGACAACCTAACTTTTCAATCCTTAATTTTTCAAAAAAGATAATCCTTATAGGAGGGTCCGGATATACAGGGGAAATTAAAAAGGGGATCTTTTCAGTGTYWAMCYTWATKSNTCSTKWWSWRARACGCACATTATCAATGCATTGCTCAGCAAATGTTGGGAAAAAAGGAGATACAGCTATATTTTTTGGCTTATCAGGAACGGGTAAAACTACCCTTTCGGCAGATCCTGAACGCGGATTGATCGGAGATGATGAACATGGTTGGGGAAGTGAATCTGTATTTAATTTTGAAGGAGGCTGTTATGCGAAATGTGTGGATTTAACTATTGAAAAAGAACCACAAATTTTTAATGCAATAAAATTCGGTGCCTTGTTAGAGAATACCAATTACTTTGAGGGGAGCCGAACCGTTGACTTTACCAACATAGATAAAACGGAGAATACCAGGGTTGCATACCCAATAAATTATATTGATAATGCCATAGTCCCTTCAATTGCGCCTGAACCAAAAAATATTTTCTTTCTTACAGCAGATGCTTTTGGGGTTTTACCTCCAATTGCTAAATTAAATAGCGGACAGGCGATGTTTCATTTTATATCTGGATACACGGCAAAAGTTGCTGGCACAGAGGCAGATGTTACGGAGCCTCAATTGACCTTCTCTGCTTGTTTTGGTAAGGCCTTCCTGCCACTTCATCCTACAAGATATGCAGAACTCCTGGGAGAAAAAATGGAAAAAAATAAGGTAAATGTATGGCTGATTAATACTGGATGGAGTGGAGGGGCTTACGGAGAAGGTAAGCGAATGAAGTTGGCATATACACGTGCAATGATTTCTGCAGCTTTGAATGGAGACTTTGAAGATGTCGAATTTACCACTGACCCAGTTTTTGGATTACGGATTCCGTTGACCTGTCCAAATGTTCCATCGGAAATTTTGAATCCAAGAAATACCTGGACAAGCAAACAAAAGTATGATCATAAAGCCAATGAACTTTCTTTGGCGTTCATAAATAATTTCAAGCAATTTGAAGCCTTCGCAAACGAAGAAATGATTAGTTCACTACCAAAAATCACCGAAAACACAGTTTAAAGCTTTTTTTTTACCTAAAAATTTGCATTTCAGTTTTTTTTTAGTTTTAATTGCGAAAGATTGTCTCCGCAACGAGACAATCTTTTTTAATTATACAGTAATACGTTAGATATAACGGGAGTGCAAACGGGTAAAATTGACGGGACAAAACGAATTAGCAAGCTAACGATTATTTAATTTGGAATTAAAATCAAAGTTATAAATTTGTTACGGCAACAATTGTTTGTAATAGTCGTTGTGTGTATTACGGAATATTTAATCTAATTTTAAAAAACAAAGTACTAAAAACTAAAAAACTAAAAAAAAATGGCAAACGCACCAAAACCAACAACAGTTAAAAAAGAAGGCTCTTCTACAGCTTCAAATTTATTCGCAACTCTTACTATTCCAATTTGTATCATTATTGGTATATGTGTTTACAAATTTATTTTCGGAGATAGAGGGAATTTCATCGATGGGGCTGATCCAGATCTTCACGATACACTTCCAAAAGTAGGTAACTACATGGGTATGGCTTACAAAGGTGGAGTTATCGTACCTGTTCTATTGGGTATGTTTCTTATGGTAATTGTATTCTCTATCGAGCGTCTTATTGTAATTGGTAAAGCAACTGGAAAATCTAGCTTGGATTCATTCGTTAAAAAAATCCAAGGATTTTTAAATTCAAACAACATCGAAGCAGCCTTAAGTGAGTGTGATAAACAACAAGGTTCGGTTGCTAACGTAATTAAATCAGGATTGAAAAAATATCGTGAAATGGAAGTTGAAGCAAACATGGATACAGATCAAAAATGTTTAGCTATCCAAAAAGATATCGAAGAAGCTACTACTTTGGAAATGCCAATGTTAGAGCAAAACTTAACTGTAATCGCTACTTTGGTATCAGTAGGTACATTAACAGGACTATTAGGTACAGTAACAGGTATGATCAAGGCCTTCGGTGGTTTGGCTAACTCTGGTGCTCCGGATCAGGCTGCATTGGCAACTGGTATTTCTGAGGCCCTAATTAACACAGCTACTGGTATCGGTACTTCTACTTTTGCGATTATCATGTATAACATCCTTACTTCTAAAATTGATAAATTAACTTATGCAATTGATGAAGCAGGTTTCAGCATCATTCAAACTTACGCCAGTACACATAAATAAAAAATAATGTATTTTTTTTTACCGGCTTTATGGAAAACCGGAAGAATTAACATCATTAGTAAAAAGTAAGTTTATTTATTAAATATTATGGCAAGAGCAAAGGTTCAAAGAAAGAGTACTTCGATAGATATGACCGCCATGTGCGATGTATCTTTCCTGCTGCTTACTTTCTTTATATTAACAGCAACAGCGCGCCAGCCGGATCCTTTGGAAGTAACAATTCCAAGTTCTACCTACAAGATTAAAGTTCCAGATTTGGATATGGGGATTTTATCGATTGGTCAGGGTAAGGTTTTCTACGAAATCGTAGGAAAGGACGTAAAAATGGCAACGCTTGATAAAATAGGAGAGCAGTATAAAATTCAGTTTACTCCTGAAGAGAGAGAACGTTTCGGTGTTCTTGGATCATTCGGAGTTCCTGTAAGCAGCTTGAAAAAGTTTATCATGATGAATGGTGACGAGAGAGATAAGTTTGCGAAGGCCAACTTGGGTATCCCGGCTGATTCAACAAACAATGAATTGTCTGAGTGGTTGTTGCAATCCCGTAAGGCGGTTGCGGAGTTACACCAGACTTCAATGAGGATAAGTATCAAGGGAGATTCTGAAGAAAAATATCCAAACATTAAAAAGATTGTTGATATTCTTCAGAAGCAAAAAATTAACAAATTTAGTTTAATTACATCGGCCGAGGGCGATGCTAAATAAAATCATACTATGGCAGAATTAGATACCTCCGGCGGGGGTGGGAAAAAAGGTGGCAAAGTAAGAAGTAAGAAAGCAAATACCAAAGTAGATTTAACTGCCATGGTAGATTTAGCCTTCCTGCTGATCACCTTCTTCATGTTAACCACCTCGTTGTCAAAGCCGATTGCGATGGACATTGCAAAACCTGATCAAGAGGACAATGATGTGAAAAACGAGCTTCGTGCATCTCAGACCATGACAATTCTATTGGGTAAAAACAATAAGGTTGCTNSKTMCNATSKKAGMAGCTAAAAATGCCACACCTAGTGTGGAGACTTTTGCTGAAGTCAGAAAGTCAATATTGAAGAATAAAGACGAGGTAAGTAAAACTACTGGCCGACAAATAGTAATTGTAGTGAAACCAACAGAAGGTGCTACTTATAAGAACTTTGTTGATATAATGGACGAGTTAAATATCGCTAAAATCAAGACTGCTCCGGCAATCGATGATGTGAACATTCTTGATAACGAGAAAGCGTTTATGAAACAAGCTGGGATATTATAAATAATTATAAACATAAAAATATTAGGCTATGTTTGGTTCTAAAATAGATTTATTAAAAAGGGATTGGCTTGATGTTGTGTTTGCCAATAAGAACAAAAGCTACGGAGCTTACGAGCTTCGTCAGAGAAGTTCTGCGAATACAACAAAATCATTGCTAATAGCATCAACAGCATTTGTGTTGTTGTTCTTATCCCCTAAAATTATGGAGTTATTCAAAGGAAAAGCTCCAGAAGAGGAAATTGTTAAACAAACGGAAGTAGTGGTGCAGCCACCTCCTCCTGTAAACCCGGAAACACCTCCACCGCCACCGGTTGAGCCACCGCCGCCAAAACAGGATCAGGTTAAGTTCCCTCCTCCAATTGTAAAACCGGATGAGTTGGTACGTGATGAAGAGCCGGTTGAGATTGAAGACTTGAAAAAGGCTGACCCAGGTCAGAAAACCATTGCCGGTGACCCTGATGCGGATATCGTTATCGCAGGTCCTGCAGGTGATGGCCCTAAACAAGCAGCAGTAGTAGAGGATACCAAAGTTTATGACTTTGTGAGTCTTGAAACGCAGCCATCTTTCCCTGGTGGTATGGAGAAATTCTATGCTTATTTGAAAAAAGCGGTAAGATATCCTCCTATGGCTCAGGAAAACAACATTCAAGGTAAAGTGTTTTTATCATTCGTTGTTGAAAAGGATGGTAGCTTAACTGATATTAAAGTTGATAGAAAACTTGGTGGTGGTACAGATGAGGAAGCTGTTAGGGTACTAAAAGCAAGTCCAAGATGGATCCCAGGAGTTCAAAATGGTAAAAAGGTTCGTGTGAAATATAACATCCCAATCAGTTTTACCTTATCACAATAGAATACAATGTTTAATTTAAAAACATTTATGCAGAAATCGCCTCAACAGCGATTTCTGTTTATTTTAGGGCTAGTTATGTTTGCCTTTTACCTGGTTTTGGGCCTTACATTAATCGTATGGAAAGACATGCCGGTAACCATCGAACGGACTTATAGAGTTCTCCTTGGTGTGTTACTTATCGTTTATGCAGCAATAAGATTTACCCGGGTAATTAATCAAAAGGATAATTAAAAAATGAAGAATCTAAGCTTTGCGTTCATTTTTCTGGTGCTGCTCTCTTGTAAAAATAAAAAGCAGGCTGAGGTTGTTGAACAAACACGGACATCAGGTTCGGTTAAAATTCTTGTTGACGAATCTTTTTCATCGATTATCGCTGATCAGATCATGGTATTTAAATCGGATTATAAGCATGCGGAATTTGCAATCACTGCCGGTAACGAGAATAAAATAGTACCTGCTTTTTTAAATGACAGCATTAGAGTGATCATATTATCCAGGATGTTAACACCCCAGGAAGATAAGATATACCGAAACAGAAGCATCGTTCCAAAGACATCCAGGTTTGCCATAGATGGAATTTCATTACTTACTCAGAAGGACGATCTTGACTCAAATATCACTGTTGAGGAGGTGATAGCGATACTAAAAGGAACCTCAACCAGTGGAAAACAGCTTGTTTTTGATAATGCCTATTCCAGTACCCTACGGTATTTTAAGGAGCTGGCTCAAATTACAGAACTTCCGAAAAAGGGAGTTTATACTTTGAAGAACAATAATGACGTTATAAAGTACGTTGCTGAAAATAAGAATTTTATAGGAGTAGTCGGTGTAAATTGGTTAATAGCTAATAATTCCGATATGACTTCTTATATTGCAAAGGTGAAAACGATGGGGGTGAAGAATATTAAGGGGAAAAAGGGGGATGATGCATACTATCGTCCCGATCAGGCAAATCTAATTAGTGGTATTTATCCGGTTTTAAGAAACGTTTACATCATAAATTGTGAGGGACGTGATGGTTTAGGCACAGGTTTTGCAAACTGGTTATTAAGCCCGAGAGGTCAGTTGATCGTACTGAAATCTGGACTTGGTCCACATAAGATGATGTCACGGGATTTTAACTTGAAGAATACAAAGTAAATTTTATATTTGGAAAACGAAAGTAATGGGCAGGGTAAGATGATTATGATTTTAGAAATGCCTTTTAAATATTTGAAACTAAAAACAAAATAGCGAACCATGAAAGCTGCAAAGCCGGCTTCATAACAATTAATTGAAAATAGAGGAACTATGAAAATGACAAAGAAAGCAATAACCTTAGGTTTAGGTTTAGTAGTGATGGGTTCTGCCTCTTTTGCTCAGAGCATTACCGATGCAAAGAAGGCGATAGATGCCGAACAGTACCAAAAAGCGACTTCAATGCTTAAAGCATTGGTGTCGTCACAAAAAGGCAAAGGGGAGAATTACTTTAGTTTAGGTGATGTTTATTTAAGAAGGGATTATATTGATTCTGCTAGAGCTGCCTTTACTCAGGGTGTGACAGCTGATGCCAAAAATCCTTTAAATTATATAGGTTTAGGCCAGGCTGATCTTGCTTCAAATAATGCCGCGTCAGCTAAAACAAATTTTGATAAAGCAATTGAAGTTTCTTCGAAAAAAGACTTTACTCCATATTTGTATATAGGAAAGGCTTATTTGGAGGGAGAGAAACCAGATTTTGCTGCAGCACTACCTAACTTGCAAAAAGCGGAAGAGCTTGATGATAAAGATAAAGAAGCAGAAACATTTGTTGCTTTAGGTGATTACTATGCAGCACAAAGGAAGAACTCAGAGGCGCTTCAAAACTACATGAGAGCTTTGAGTATTAATCCGGCCCTTTACAGATCTACAGTTCAGATTGGAAGAATGTATAAAGAGTCAAGAGCATTCAGTGATGCAGAAGTGGAATTGAAAAATGTGATCGCTGCTGATCCAAATTATGGTCCTGCTTATCGTGAGTTAGCTGAGCTGTATATGCAATGGGGAAATCAGGAGCCAGCAAATTTCGATGCTAAGGCGGCTGAAGCATTAACAAATTATAAAAAGTATCTTGATTTAACTGATAAATCATACGATTCAAGATTACGTTATGCTACTTTCTTGTTTTATGCGAAAGACTTTAAAACGTTGGAACAAGAAACTTCAGAACTTGCTTCGGTAAATCCGAATGATCCTAAAAACTTGATCGTTTCAAGGTTGAGGGGATACTCTGCATATGAAAACAAAAACTATCCTCAGAGTTTACAATACATGAAAGACTTTTTTGCGAAGGTAAAAGATACCTCACGTATTATCTCCGATGACTATATGTACCTTGGTAAAGCCTTAATGAAAGATTCTACAGATAAGGCCAATGACAGTTTAGGTTTGGTAAATGTGATTAAAGCTGTTAACATGGACTCTACTAAAGTTGAGGCTTTAGCGGAACTTGCAAAGTCATATTATGATGCTAAAAACTATCCAAAAGCAATTGCTACATATGATGTGGTTAACCGTTTGAACCCAGAAGGTAAAGGGTCATTGTATAACTATTTCTATCACGCTATTGCATCTTATGTGTCTTATTATAAGGCTTATACTGCAAAAACTAATCCACCTAAAACTATTTTAGTGAAAGGAGATTCTTCGTTAGCGAAATTACTGAAGTTAGCTCCATCAACATATGATGCAATTTTGTACAGAGCTAGAATCAACGACTTTATGGATGATGAAGCGAACCCAACAGGATTAAAAATCCCTTTTTACCAACAATACTTAGATTCTGTTGAGGCTCACGTTGATAAACAAACTCCGGCAGTTAAAAAGAATATGGTAGAGGCCTATAATCAAATTGCAGGTTTTGCTTCATACAAAGAAGATAAAGTAAAAGCAAAATTATTCTGGGACAAAAGTTTAGCTATTGATCCTGCAAATACCACTGCATTAGAAGGTATCAAGTCGTTAACGGCTCCACCTCCAAAAGCTGCAGCTAAACCAAAGAAAAAGTAATAATTTTATAATAAAAGAAAAAGGCGGGGTTGTTATCCCGCCTTTTTCTTTTATTTTTGCCTAATAATTTATATTTAAATGGAAACTCAAAGCGTACCTGTAGATTTTTTACCAATTATATTTCAAGTAGTTGTTGCCTTAGGATTTGTGGTGGTTACTTTAATCGCGACACACTTTTTAGGCCCAAAAAGAAAAACAGCTGATAAGCTGGCAACATTTGAAGCAGGTGTAAAAGTTGTCGGTAATGCGCGTCAGCCATTTTCCATAAAGTATTTTCTTGTCGCTATTCTGTTTGTTCTGTTTGATGTGGAGGTGATATTCATGTACCCTTGGGCAGTTAATTTCAGAGCACTGGGGATGTCTGGGATGATAGAGATGTTCATCTTTATGGGAACCTTATTATTAGGCTTTATTTATGTCATAAAGAAGAAAGCATTGGATTGGAATTAGATTATTTAGATTGTTTCTAAATGCCCTCAACTTAATTCATTTGCTTTTAAAAAATTGTAGATTTGTGGTTCATTCTTTAAAGGAATGAACCTTTTTCGTTTTGTATCATGAGTAACATCAATATAGTAGACGCGCCTCCAGGCATAGAAGGATCTGGTTTTTTTGCAACTTCCTTAGATAAGGTTATCGGCCTGGCCCGTTCCCATTCATTATGGCCCTTACCATTTGCCACTTCTTGCTGTGGTATTGAGTTTATGGCGACCATGGGATCTCATTATGACTTTGGCAGATTCGGATCTGAGCGCTTAAGCTTTTCTCCCCGTCAGGCAGATTTATTAATGGTCATGGGAACAATTGCAAAGAAAATGAGTCCGGTTCTTAAACAGGTATATTTGCAGATGGCAGAACCCCGTTGGGTGATGGCCGTTGGAGCTTGTGCATCCAGTGGAGGTATATTTGATACTTATTCTGTTTTACAGGGAATAGATGAAATTATTCCGGTCGATGTATATGTGCCAGGATGTCCACCAAGACCAGAAGCTATTTTGGATGGTTTTGGTAAAATTCAGGAATTGGTTAGGAATGAATCTTCAAGAAGAAGAAATTCAGATCAATATAGAGAAATGTTGGCTTCATACGGAATTGAATAATGGCAGAGGTTACTAATCAGGAATTAATACAGCAGCTGACTGAAAAGTTCGGTGAAAAAATAGTTGGAATTAATGAGCCTTATGGCTTGCTTACTTTTGAAACCACAAAGGATGTTATTATTGATGTGCTGGCATTTCTTAAACAAAATANGCTAGCTANMTWTAMCYYYSYTRSCKWYATTACTGCAGTACATTATCCTGAGAAAAAGCATGGCATTGCTGTAGTTTACCATTTACACAGTATGGTTAACAAAATTAGGATTAGGGTTAAGGTTTTCATTGATGAGCATCATCCGGAGATCCCAACCGCTACCACCTTATGGAATGCAGCCAATTGGATGGAAAGAGAAACTTATGACTTGTTTGGAGTAAAGTTTGAAGGCCATCCGGATCTTAGAAGAATATTGAATATGGACGAATTAGGCGTTCATCCTATGTTGAAGCAATATCCTTTGGAAGATCCAAACAGAGTAGATAAAAAAGACGAATACTTTGGTAGATAAGAAAAAATGAATCAACCGGTATATACAGATAACGACCCGCAGAATGAATTGGTTACCTTAAACTTAGGTCCAACTCACCCTGCTACACATGGTGTTTTTCAGAATGTAATTCAATTGGATGGTGAACGCATCGTTAGCGGTGTATCTACTATTGGATACATTCACCGTGCTTTTGAAAAAATTGCGGAACATCGCCCATTCTATCAAATTACTCCTTTAACAGATCGGTTAAACTATTGCTCCTCTCCCATAAATAATATGGGATGGCACATGACTGTAGAGAAGTTATTGAATATTAAAATGCCAAAACGTGTTGATTACTTAAGGGTAATTATCATGGAGCTGGCACGTATTTCAGATCACATTATCTGTAATACCATTATTGCTCAGGATACAGGCGCAACGACCACATTCTTATATTTATTTCAATTCAGAGAACATATTTATGAGATCTATGAAGAGATTTGTGGCGCAAGATTAACTACTAATATTGGTCGTATTGGAGGCTTCGAAAGAGATTTTAATGAAATTGCCTTTGCTAAGATTAATAAGTTTTTAAAAGAATTCCCTGTAGCACTAAGAGAATTTGAAAGCTTACTTAACCGTAACCGTATTTTTATTGACCGTACAGCGAAAGTTGCAGCGGTATCAGCAGAACAGGCACTGGATTATGGATGGACTGGTCCTTTATTGCGTTCAGCTGGAGTTGACTATGACGTTCGTGTGAGTGATCCTTATTCGTCGTATGAAGATTTTGATTTTGAAGTTCCGGTAGGAACAAGTGGCGATATTTATGACCGTTATCTTGTTCGGAATGAAGAAATGTGGCAAAGTGTTAGGTTAATCGAGCAGGCTTTAGAAAAATTAAAGCACGAACCGGCTGGTATTTTCCATGCCGATGTACCTGAATTCTATTTGCCTGCTAAGGAAGAAGTTTATAACAACATGGAAGCTTTAATCTATCATTTTAAAATCGTGATGGGCGAAATTGATGCTCCTAAAGCTGAAGTATATCATTCAGTTGAAGGTGGTAATGGTGAGTTAGGCTTCTATTTAATTAATGATGGAGGAAGAACGCCATATCGTTTACACTTCAGAAGACCTAGTTTTATTAATTACCAAATGTTTGCACCAATGAGTAAAGGCATGCTGCTATCAGATGCCATTATCAACATGAGTAGTATGAACATTATTGCAGGAGAATTAGATGCTTAAAGTAGAACAACAACAACCTGTAGAGTTTTCATCAGCTTTAAAAGAAAAGTTTGATGAGATAATTAGCAGATATCCGAAGGGTAAACATAAATCTGCTTTATTGCCGATGCTTCATGAGGTTCAGGCTGAATTAGGCTGGTTAAGTCCGGATGCAATGGATAAAGTTGCTGCCTATCTTGACATCCAGAATATTGAGGTATATGAAGTGGCTTCATTTTACAGCATGTATTTTCTAAAACCTCAAGGTAAGTATGTTTTGGAAGTATGCAGAACGGGCCCTTGTTGTTTAGTGGGTGCTGAGAAGCTGATGAACCATATAGAACAAAATCTAGGCGTTAAAGAAGGGGAGGTTACATCTGATGGCTTGTTTAGCTGGAGAGGTGTAGAATGTTTAGCTGCCTGTGGGTATGGCCCGGTATTACAGATCGGTCCGGAATATACATTTTACGAAAACCTTAATGAACAAAAGGTTGACGAGTTGATACAAGATTTACGCAAGAAATAATGGCCCGTAAACTATTATTAGAACACATAAACGTACYWSSSATCNWTANCWCTTGATGTTTATCGCCAAAAGGGCGGTTATCGTGCCGTAGAAAAGGCTTTAAAAACTTTAACTCCTGATGAAGTAGTTGAAGAAGTTAAGAAGTCTGGATTACGTGGACGTGGTGGTGCAGGATTCCCTACGGGAATGAAATGGAGTTTTTTGGCGAAACCTGAAGGTGTAGCAAGATATTTAGTTTGTAATGCAGACGAGTCTGAGCCAGGAACTTTTAAAGATCGTTATCTGATGACCCATATTCCTCATGCACTTATTGAGGGAATGATTGTTTCAAGTTTTGCGCTGGGTGCTAATACGTCTTACATCTATGTAAGAGGCGAGATGATGCCCCAGATTAGAATACTGGAAAAAGCAATTGCAGAAGCAAAGCATGCTGGGTTTTTAGGGAAAAACATTTTAGGAACCGGCTATGATTTGGAACTATATGTTCAACCAGGAGGCGGCGCCTATATTTGTGGAGAAGAAACCGCATTATTGGAGTCTTTAGAGGGTAAAAGAGGAAATCCCAGGATTAAGCCTCCTTTTCCTGCAATTGCAGGGCTTTATGGATGTCCAACGGTTGTAAACAATGTGGAGTCTATTGCGGCTACAGTGCCTATCATTAACGATGGTGGCGATGAGTATGCCAAAATAGGAATTGGCAGAAGTACAGGTACCAAACTGATTTCAGCTTCTGGTAATTTAGTTAGACCAGGGGTATATGAGATCGATCTGGGATTACCTGTAGAGGAGTTTATTTATTCCGATGAATACTGCGGAGGTATTGCAAATGGTAAAAGATTAAAGGCTACCGTAGCCGGAGGATCATCTGTTCCTATCTTACCAGCAAATCTTACGCTCAAGTTAGCCAACGGCGAACCAAGATTAATGAGCTACGAATCCTTATCAGAAGGTGGTTTTGCTACCGGGTCAATGATGGGCTCTGGTGGTTTTATCGCATTTGATGAAGATCAGTGTATCGTTAGAAACACCTGGAACTTTGCTCGTTTTTATCATCATGAAAGCTGTGGCCAATGTTCTCCTTGTAGAGAAGGAACAGGCTGGATGGAAAAAGTACTGCACAGAATAGAGTATGGCCATGGTAAAATGAGTGATATTGACCTATTGGTTGATGTTTCTAAAAAGATTGAAGGAAACACTATTTGCCCTTTAGGTGATGCAGCAGCATGGCCGGTTGCAAGTGCAATCAGACATTTCAGAGATGAGTTTGAATGGCATGTTAAAGAGCCAATCAAATGTTTAGATACTAATTATGGTTTGGCAAATTATGCTGAGCCTATTGCGAAAGCAGAAGTTACGACAGGAAATTAACAATCATGAGTGATAAAGTTAAGGTAACCATAGACGGGATAACAGTAGAAGTAGCACCCGGCACAACTATTCTAAATGCTGCAAGGCAAATAGGTGGTGATATAGTGCCTCCTGCAATGTGCTATTATTCCAAATTAGAGGGTAGCGGAGGAAAATGCCGCACTTGTATTGTTAAAGTTAGCAAGGGGTCTGAGAAAGATCCTAGGCCAATGCCAAAATTGGTAGCATCATGCCGTACAACTGTTATGGATGGCATGGAAGTTCAAAATATCACTTCTCCGGAAGTTATTGAAGCGCGCAGCGGAGTGGTAGAAATGCTACTGATCAACCATCCTTTAGACTGTCCTGTTTGTGATCAGGCTGGAGAATGTGACCTTCAAAATCTGGGATATGAACATGGTTTACAAAAAACCAGATACGAATTTGAGCGTAGAACTTTTGAACGTATCGATATTGGAGATAAGATCCAGTTGCATATGAACAGGTGTATCTTATGCTATCGTTGCGTATTTACTGCCGACCAGATTACAAATAAACGTGTACATGGTATTTTAAATAGAGGTGATCACTCAGAAATCTCCACCTATATACAAACAGCTGTAGACAATGATTTTTCTGGGAACGTGATTGACGTATGCCCTGTTGGAGCATTAACAGATAAAACATTCAGATTTAAAAATCGTGTTTGGTTTACCAAGCCAATTGACGCACATAGAGATTGTCCTACATGCAGTGGTAAAGTTACTTTATGGTATAAGGGAGAAGATGTGCTAAGGGTTACAGCTCGTAAAGATATTTATGGTGAGGTGGAGGAATTTATCTGCAATACTTGTCGTTTCGATAAAAAGAAAACGGCAGATTGGGTAATTGAGCATCCAACTCATATTAGCGATACTTCGGTTATTGCTTCTAACCATTACGAAACCTTAAAGCCTTTGCCTGTCATTCAAAACAATCCTCAATTACAACAGGCAAATAAAGTAGAACTAGAAAAAACAACCAAATTCTAATGGATATAGCTTTTGTAATAGAAAAATTTGTACTGGTTGCCATCATATTTGGTATCAGTTTATTGATTGCTATGTACTCTACTTATGCTGAGCGGAAAGTTGCTGCCTTTTTACAGGACAGGCTTGGGCCAGACAGAGCAGGGCCTTTTGGAATACTTCAGCCATTGGCTGATGGGGTTAAGATGTTCATGAAGGAAGAGATCATTCCTTCAAACGCCAGTAAGTGGTTATTTATGGTAGGACCAGGATTGGCCATGCTTACTGCTTGTATTGGAACAGCAGTTATCCCATGGGGTAGCGATATAACAATTGGAGATCGTGTTATTCCATTGCAGGTAACTGATATCAATGTAGGTATTTTATACATCTTTGGTGTGGTTTCACTAGGTGTTTACGGAGTAATGATCGGTGGCTGGGCATCAAATAATAAATACTCATTGTTAAGTGCTATTCGTGCGGCATCGCAAAATATCAGTTATGAGATCGCAATGGGCCTATCTATTATCGCTTTGTTGCTTGTTACAGGAACGATGAGTCTTAAAGAGATTGTAGAGCAGCAACATGGCTGGCATTGGAATGTACTTTATCAACCATTAGGATTTCTGATTTTCATGGTTTGTGCCTTTGCAGAAACCAACAGGGCTCCTTTTGATTTACCGGAGTGTGAAACTGAGCTGATTGGTGGTTACCATACCGAGTACTCTTCGATGAAACTGGGCTTTTATCTATTTGCTGAATACATCAATATGTTTGTGTCATCAGCAGTGATGGCTACACTTTATTTCGGAGGATATAACTATCCGGGCATGGACTGGGTATTGTTGCATACAGGACCGGTTATTGGCCCTCTGATTGGAACGGTTGTATTCTTTATAAAAATATTCGCATTCATATTTTTCTTTATGTGGGTACGCTGGACAATCCCTCGTTTCCGCTATGATCAACTGATGCACCTTGGCTGGAAGGGGTTAATTCCTTTGGCTATAGCTAACATCATTATCACAGGAATTGTGATTGCAATAATTGAAAAGTTTTAACTACCCGCACTAGCGGATAAATAATAAGGAGGTTTAATGGAACCATTAACCAGTAAAAAGAAAGTATTAGAGCAGAAACCATTAACGTTTGCAGAACGAATGTATCTACCTGCAATAGCTAAAGGTTTGTCTGTTACAATTAGCCACCTATTTAAAAAAGAGGCTACAATAAGATATCCTGAAGTGGAAAGAGAGTTCTCCACGAACTTTAGAGGTATGCATTCTTTGAAAAGAGATGAGCAAGGAAGAGAGCGTTGTACTGCCTGTGGCTTGTGTGCCCTATCTTGTCCTGCTGAAGCAATCACAATGATAGCTGCAGAACGTAAACCTGAAGAAAAGGAACTCTATAGGGAAGAGAAGTATGCTGCAGTGTATGAAATTAATATGTTGCGCTGCATTTTCTGTGGTTTATGTGAAGAAGCTTGTCCGAAAGAGGCAATCTACTTAGATGGCCCAATCGTACCTGCTGATTACCTTCGTAAAGATTTTATTTACGGGAAAGACAAATTGGTAGAGCAACCATTGAATAAATAGTAATTTTAAACAGTTTAAACATAGATAATGGGTACTTCAGTATTCTATTTCGTAGCAACATTAAGCGTGATCTTTTCACTGATGGTTATTTTTTCAAAGAACCCGGTGCATAGTGTGCTTTATCTGATTGTTACATTCTTCACATTTACGGTTCACTACATTCTGTTAAACGCACAATTTTTGGCTGTTGTAAATTTCATTGTTTACATGGGGGCAATTATGGTTCTATTCCTTTTTGTGCTAATGTTACTGAACCTCAATAAGGATAACGAGCCGTTAAAATCGGGAGCAGTAAAAGTTGTCGGCGTTATAGCAGGATGCTGTCTTGTGGTCACTTTAGTTGGTTCTCTAAAGGCTACAGCAGTGTCAGATCCGGTGATTTTAAGAAATCCTAATTTGGGCTTACTGAAAAATCTGGGCAAGGAATTGTTCGGCCCTTTTATGTTGCCGTTTGAACTTTCATCAATCTTATTGCTTTCTGCGATGGTTGGTGCAGTATTGTTAACTAAAAAAGAAAAAGTATAGTGGAGAACATGACTCAACAATTGCAGGGAGTACCACTTAACCACTACATCTGGCTAAGTGCTATTATTTTCACCATTGGCGTTATTGGAGTATTAACCCGCAGAAACGCTATAGTTATATTTATGTCGGTTGAATTGATGCTGAATGCGGTTAATTTGCTGCTAACGGCTTTTTCCGTGCATAACAATGATCCATCCGGACAGGTTTTTGTGTTTTTCATAATGGCTTTAGCTGCTGCAGAGGTTGCAGTGGGCTTAAGTATTATTGTGATGGTGTATAGAAATACACAGTCAGTAGATATAAATGTGTTGAATCGCCTTAAGTGGTAATATTAAGTATAGATAAAAAATGATAATAGATTTAGTTTGGCTGGTTCCGTTGATTCCTCTGATTGGTTTTATAATCAATGGTTTGGGAAGAAACACATTATCTAAAAGCCTTATTGGTTTTATAGGAAGCAGTGTTATTTTTGTTTCTTTTGCGATCAGTGTTGGTATATTTCTGGCTTTAGGTGCAGACGCAAATAAATCTCACGAAATTTTTCTTTTTGATTGGATAAATGCAGGTGCGTTACATATTCCAGTATCTTTTCTGGTAGACCCTTTAAGTGCTATAATGCTACTTATCGTTACCGGAGTAGGTTTTCTGATCCACATCTACTCAATTGGATATATGCATAGCGATGAAGGCTTCGGTAAGTTTTTTAGCTACCTGAACCTGTTTATCTTTTTTATGCTTTTACTGGTATTGGGATCAAACTACATCGTAATGTTCATTGGATGGGAGGGGGTTGGCTTATGCTCTTACCTTCTAATCGGATTTTGGTATACAAACAGCAGCTATGCTTCTGCAGCTAAAAAGGCTTTTGTTATGAACCGTATAGGTGATCTGGGTTTTTTGCTGGGCGTATTCTTTATCTTCACTACTTTCGGAAGTGTTGAGTTTTCTAAGATATTTCCTCAGGCAGCAAATATGCTTCCCGGAAACACTACGATAGCACTTATTGCATTGCTGTTATTTATCGGAGCCTGCGGTAAATCTGCTCAGCTACCTCTTTTTACATGGTTACCTGATGCGATGGCCGGACCAACTCCAGTTTCAGCGTTAATACATGCTGCAACAATGGTTACTGCCGGTATCTATATGATCGCCAGATCTAACCTGATATTTGATTTGGCCCCTTTAATTCAGCATGTAATTGCAATCGTTGGCCTTGCTACTGCTATTGTAGCAGCAATTATTGCACTCACGCAAACAGATATCAAAAAAGTACTTGCTTATTCTACAGTGTCCCAATTAGGATATATGTTTTTAGGTTTAGGTGTAGGCGCATATAATGGAGCTTTCTTCCACGTGATTACCCATGCCTTCTTCAAAGCATTGTTATTCTTATGTGCAGGATCCGTTATTCATGCTTTACATCACGAGCAAGATATGAGACATATGGGCGGGTTACGTAAAAAACTACCTGTAACTTTCATAACAATGCTTATCGGTACTGTTGCGATAGCGGGGCTTCCTCCTTTTTCCGGATTTTTCTCTAAAGATGAGATTTTGGCACATGTATACCTGCACGATAAAGTAATGTGGGGCATCGCGGTGTTTGGCGCATTTCTTACCGCATTTTATATGTTCAGGATGTTGTTCCTTACTTTTTACGGTAAATATCGTGGAACTCATCATGCCGAAGAAAAAATTCATGAATCACCTAAGTCAATGACAATCCCTTTGATCGTGTTGGCAGTATTGTCAGCCGTTGGTGGTATCATTGGTGTGCCTGAGGCTTTAGGCGGAAATCATTGGTTGTCACATTGGCTTTCTCCGGTAATTAAGCATACTGGCGAATCACCGGATCATGCTACTGAATATATCCTTATGGCAGTTTCTGTTGTTGGTGTTTTAATCTCTATTGCAATTGCATATGGCAAATACATCAAGCAAAACCACATACCTGCTCCAGATGAAGCTAAACGTTCTGTCCTTGCAAACTTATCTTACAATAAATTTTATTTTGATGAGGTATATGATGCATTAATTAGAAAGCCTTTGGATGCAATTTCAGTATTCTTCTACAAAATTGTGGATAATAAGATTGTTGATGGTATTGTGAACAGCTTAGGTTGGGGAACTACCGAAGCGAGTAAAGGTTTACGCTTGATACAATCCGGCAATGTTGGGTTTTATATTTTTATGATGGTGGTAGGAATCATCTCATTGTTATTGTATACTTATTTATCTCTATAAAAGATCGTTCAAGAAAACATAATGGAACAACTTTTACTACTTCTTATATTCTTACCATTGCTAGGCGCCTTGGTTACCGCTCTTTCCGGAAATGCAGCAAAGCATGTGGCATTGGTTTCGGCAATTGTCTCTTTAGGTTTGGCATTGGCGATGGTATGTAATTTTACCCCGGATGCCACCACCCAGTTTGTGGTAAACTACTCCTGGATTCATGATCTTGGGATAAATTTCCACGCTGGTGTCGACGGAATAAGTATGATTACCATAATATTGACCAACGTGTTAATTCCATTAATCATACTGGCAAGTTACCAGCATAACTACAAGAGCTCAAACGCATTTTTTGCTTTAATTCTTTTCATGCAAAGCGGCTTGTTAATCGTATTTACGTCTCTTGATGCTTTCTTGTTCTATATTGGTTGGGAAGCAGCATTAATTCCTATTTACTTTATCTGTGCAGTTTGGGGTGGAAAAGATCGTATTAAGGTAAATATGAAATTCTTTGTTTATACCATAGCAGGTTCGTTATTTATGCTCTTGGGCTTGATTTATCTGTATTTACAGAACCCTGCACATAATTTTGATATCCAGGCTTTCTATAATCTTAATTTGGATTCAACACAACAGGGTTGGATATTTTGGGCTTTCTTTATTGCTTTTGCAATTAAGATGCCTGTATTTCCATTTCATACCTGGCAGCCAAATACGTATACTGAGGCTCCAGCTGCCGGTACCATGTTATTGGCTGGTATAATGCTTAAAATGGGTATTTATGGAGTGATCAGGTGGTTATTGCCTATAGTTCCTTCCGGAGTTCAGGATTGGGGCCATGTAGCAATCATACTGTCTGTTATAGGAATAGTATATGCATCAATTATAGCATTTACACAAAAAGATGCAAAACGCTTAGTATCCTATTCTTCAATTGCGCACGTTGGTTTAATCAGCGCGGGTATTTTTGCGTTGAATACACAAGGTATGCAGGGTGCAATGATTCAAATGCTTAGTCATGGTATCAACGTGGTAGGATTGTTCTTTGTTCTTGATATTATTTCAAGCCGTTTGAAAACAAATAAAATAAGTGAATTAGGCGGAATCGCGAAACAGGCGCCAATATTGGCAATTACTGCTTTGATCATCGTTCTTGGAACGGTTGCATTACCTGGAACCAACGGCTTTATAGGAGAATTCCTGTTGCTGATAGGTGTGTATCAGTACAATATCTGGTTAGCTGTTTTTGCGGGATTAACGATTATATTCGGAGCAGTTTATATGTTCAGAATGTACCAGAACATCATGCTTGGTAAAACGAACGATTTAACAATTACCTTTACAGACGTTAAAGGTTCGGAAAGGATAGTACTATACATCATTTGCGCACTAATTATTGTATTAGGCGTTTATCCAAAACCAATTCTGCAATTGTCTGAAGCATCAGTGCAGCATTTAATAGAACAAGTAACACAAAAATTAACATCGGTAAACTAAGCAAATGAATATCATAATAACAATTACTGTTACAGCTTTAGTAGTGCTTTACGCAGGTTTGTTTAAGGCTAAAAAAGCATTATTACCCATTACTCTTATTGGACTGCTTATTTCACTGGGTTTTGTTGCTACTTCATGGAACACTAATCAAACCTATTTTGGAATGATGCAGATGGATAATTTTGCATTGGCTTTTTCAGGTATAACCATCCTGGGTACATTATTTGTATTTCTACTTACACAAAATTATTTTGCAGCTGATAGTGAAAATATTGCTGAATATTTCACGCTGATATTATTTGCACTGGCGGGTATCATAATCATGGTTTCTTACAAGAACATGTCAATGTTGTTTATTGGCATTGAGATCATGTCTGTTTGTTTATATATACTTGCGGGTATTCGGAAAAGTAATTTTGCATCTAATGAAGCTTCATTGAAGTACTTCTTAATGGGGGCATTTTCAACAGGATTTTTGCTATTTGGTATCACCTTGATTTATGGTGCTACAGGTTCGTTTGATTTGGAGACCATTAATCAATATTTAGTAGGCAATTACAAATCGATCTCTCCACTGTTTTATCCGGGTGTAATCCTGATGTTAATTGGATTAAGCTTTAAAATAGGAGCGGCACCGTTTCACTTTTGGACACCAGATGTATATGAGGGTGCACCAACTTTGATTACAACCTTTATGTCAACAGTGGTGAAAACTGCAGGTTTTGCTGCTCTTTTACGCCTGTTTGCGGATACTTTTGCTCCTTTGCATGACTTTTGGTTACCACCACTAATAGCAATCGTTTGTATTACGTTGTTTATTGGAAATGTTACCGCGTTATTTCAAAAGAACTTTAAAAGAATGCTTGCTTATTCAAGTATATCTCATGCAGGTTACTTATTGTTTTCATTAGTAACACTATCTGCAAACTCATCAAATAATGTATTGGTTTATGCAGCTGCTTATACCTTTGCCAGTATCATTGCGTTTGCCGTTCTAATTATGGTTAAACAGAAAACAGGTAATGATCATTTTGACAGTTTTAATGGCCTTGCTAAACGAAATCCACTAACTGCCTTGGTGTTAACAATAGCGATGTTATCGTTGGCCGGGATACCGCTAACAGCAGGATTCATCGGGAAGTATTTAATGTTTCTGAATGTGATGGGAGAGTATCAGATCCTTCTTGTTGCATTTGCTATTTTAAATGCTTTGGTTGGCTTTTATTACTATTTTAAAGTAATCGTAGCAATGTACTTTAAAGAGGGTAATGAAATTGAACTGGAAGTGCCACTTCAATACAAGGCGGTATTGGTTTTTTCAGTTGTAATTACATTATTTTTAGGGGTATACCCTGCGGTAATTTTAAATTTGATATAACCATTTCTCTAGATAATTATTTGTAGTTTTACGAGTAATTGAACTATGCAAGATTTCTGGACCTCATTACAGCATTTTATCGACCCTGAAAAATTACTTAAAGAAGGTGGTTTTTATGTTGTAATGTTCGTTATTTTTGCTGAAACTGGTTTATTTTTTGGGTTCTTCCTACCAGGCGATTACCTTTTATTTCTAGCGGGCATGTTTGTAGCAACAGGAAAGTTGGATGTAAATATCTACGTGCTTATCCTGGGTTTATGCCTTTCCGCTATTTCAGGTAATTTTACCGGGTATTGGTTTGGTCGAAAGACTGGCCCTGTACTCTATCATAGAAAGGACACTTTCTTCTTTAAAAAGCGCTATTTAAAAGCTGCCGAGGAATATTACAACAAACAGGGAGCTTTTGCTTTGATAATGGGAAGATTTGTTCCGATAGTTAGAACTTTTGCGCCGATTTTTGCTGGTGTAGTTAAACTCGATTTTAAGAGATTTGCATTATATAACATTGCAGGTGCAATATTATGGATAGCTTCCTTAACTTTGCTTGGTTATTTCTTAGGTAAAAGATTTGAAAAAGAAATAACCGATTATTTATTATACATAATTATAGGCTTTATTATTGTTACGACCATTCCTCTTATCATCACGTTTGTGAAAAAGAAGGTGGTAAGTAGCACAGATAAAGAAACAACAAATACAGAACAATAAAATAAAAAATGAATAATTACGATCATCATCCATGGCACAGCGTTTCTCCAGGCGATAATTTACCTGAAATTGTTAATGCCATTATAGAAATTCCAAAAGGTTCGAAAGCGAAATATGAAATTGATAAAGAATCTAATTTGATTAAATTAGATAGGGTACTATTCTCTTCAGTAATGTATCCGGCTAATTATGGATTTATTCCGCAAACCTATTGCGATGACAATGACCCCCTTGATATTTTGGTGTTATGCTCGGTGGATGTTTATCCATTATCAATTATTGAAGCGAAAGTTATCGGCGTAATGCATATGGTAGATAATGGCGAGCAAGATGATAAAATCATTGCGGTAGCTAAAAACGATATGTCGGTTAATTACATTAATGATTTGGCTGATCTGCCTCCGCATACAATGAAAGAAATAGTAAAGTTTTTCCAGGATTATAAAGCACTGGAAGAAAAGAAAGTAACTATTGAACATCTGTTAGGTGTTAGATATGCACATAAAGTCATACAGGAAAGCATTGCTCTCTATGACGAAAAGTTTAGAAATAAGAATTCTTAATGGAAGGTCTCAAGATATTTTTAACATTCTTCTTAGTAGCGCTGAACGGATTTTTCGTTGCAGCAGAATTTGCAATTGTAAAGGTTAGGGCCTCGCAAATTGAAATTAAAGCGAAATCCGGAAGTAGGGTTGCAAATATCGCAAAATACATTACCCAGCATCTTGATGGCTATTTAGCCGCAACACAGCTGGGTATTACACTTGCCTCTCTTGGTTTGGGTTGGGTCGGTGAATCTGTGATGCATAACATTGTTCACGATGCGCTGATTAACTTTAATCTATCCGAGGTTTACATTACCTCTATATCTACGTTTATTGCATTTCTATTTATTACAGTAATGCACATCGTATTTGGAGAACTGGCGCCAAAGTCGGTAGCAATACAAAGACCTGTTGCGACAACATTATTCATTGCTGTACCGCTTCAGGCATTCTATTGGCTATTCAGACCGTTTATATGGGTTTTGAACGGCCTGGCAAATGTAATCCTTAAGATGTTTGGTATTTCTAGTGTTGGCGGGCATGAATCAGTACACAGTACAGAAGAGCTGTATTATTTATTGGACCAGGGTAAAGAAAGCGGCGCACTGGATACCAATGAACACGAACTTATTAAAAACGTTTTCGATTTTAATGAACGTGTTGTTAAAAATATCATGGTTCCAAGAACTAAAATTTCTGGAATTGAATTATCTACACCTAAACAGGAAGTTGTAGAAACAATAATTGGCGAAGGATATTCAAGGATGCCTGTTTATGATGACATCATTGATAAGATTATCGGAATTGTACACGCTAAAGATATTCTCCCATTATTGGCGGGTAATAAAGAATGGTCTTTAAGTGATATTATCAGGAAGCCATATTTTGTACCTGAAACAAAGAAAATAAATGATCTGCTAAGTGAACTTCAACAGAAGCGCATTCAAATTGCTATTGTCATTGACGAATTCGGAGGTACAGCCGGAATGGTAACGCTGGAAGATATTGTAGAAGAGATTGTTGGTGAGATACAGGACGAGTATGATGAGGAAAAACCAACTGTTGAAAAAATATCTGATACAGAATTTATCATTAATGCTTATGCAACAGTTTATGACGTAAATGAACATTTACCTCATGACCTGCCCGAAGATGAGGATTTTGATACGGTAGGAGGGCTTGTGTCTCATGCATTTGGAAAGATCCCTGAAGTCGGTGATAGCGAAGAATGTTATGGGTATTTATTTACGATCTTAAAGAAAACAGAACAGAATATAGAAACCATAAAACTGGAGCTCGTGATTAGCAAGAGTGATATGGTCGACAACCATTAATCTACTTTGTAATGCATGTTTTTTATACACCAGACATCATTTCTGATGATTATGTCTTAAATGAGGATGAAAGCAAGCATTGCATAAAAGTTTTAAGATTAAATATTGGTGCCGAAGTTTACCTCATTGATGGCGTTGGAGGACTTTACAAAGCCGCAATTGTAGGCCAAACAAAGAAAAACGTTGAACTAAAAGTTCTGGAAGCAACCCATAACTACAACAAGCGGAATCATCGGCTGCATATTGCTGTTGCGCCAACTAAAAACATGGATCGATTAGAATGGTTTCTGGAAAAAGCGACAGAAATAGGGATAGAAGAGATAACGCCAATAATTTGTGATCGTTCTGAGCGTCGTGTAGTTAAAGAAGACCGTATGGTTAAGGTCGTTACTTCTGCTGTTAAGCAATCCCTTCAGGCCTATCACCCTATAGTTAATCCTCAGATAAACTTTTCCGATTTCTTAAAAATAGAAAATACCACTAATAGGATGATAGCGCATTGCATTGATGAGTCTTCCAGGCAGTACATCAGTCAAATTGCTGAACCTCATCAGAATTATACTATCCTGATCGGACCAGAAGGTGATTTTACACCGATGGAAATTGATTTGGCTTTGCAGAATGGCTATAAACCCTTAACTTTAGGTAATACACGGCTAAGAACAGAAACCGCTGCTTTAGCGGCCTGTTTTGAGGTGAATTATTTAAATCGATGAAGTTTAAACCCCTTTTTTTCGCCGGAATAATTTTGATATGCTCAAGCTTTTATTCCCCTACTTATAAATTAGCAAAACTAAAATATAATGGTGGTGGCGATTGGTATGCCAATAGAACCGCACTTCCCAACCTTATCGACTTTTGTAACAAGAACCTGCAAACGAACTTTGCCCCTCAGGAGGCAATTGTCGAAGTTGGAAGTGCCGAATTGTTCAATTACCCATTCGTATACCTTACGGGACATGGAAATGTCGTTTTTAGCAATGCTGAAGCCAGTAACCTCCGTAAATACTTAATCGGTGGCGGCTTCTTACATATTGATGATAACTACGGGCTGGATAAGTTTATCCGTAAAGAAATGAAGAAAGTATTCCCTGAATTAACATTCACAGAATTACCAGCCAATCATCAGATATACAATCAAAAATTTAAGTTTCCCAATGGCCTGCCCAAGATCCATGAACACGACAATAAAAGACCTCAGGGTTTTGCATTAATCTGGGAAGGACGCATCGTTTGTTATTACACTTATGAATGCGATTTGGGGAATGGATGGGAAGATTATGGAACTTACCCCGGTGACACCCAGGATAAGCGCTCCAGCGCGCTTAAAATGGGCGCAAATTTAATTCAATACGCATTAACACAATAACTATGAAGGTAAAAGTCAACGAACATCACAATTTCAATGTTGAAATAAACAATAATTTAATGAGTGTTAATGGTTCAGAAGTAATTTTAGATTCCAGAAGTTTAGGAAATAACCATACTCATGTGATCTACAATAATAAATCATACAACGTAGAGGTCGTTTCCGAAAATAAAGCTGATAAAACAAGTATCATCAAGGTAAATGGAACTACATACACGATTGAGATGGAAGATCAATATGATCAATTACTCAAGCAATTGGGCATGGATAGTGCCTTGGCTAGTAAGGTTAGTGAAATTAAAGCCCCCATGCCAGGCCTGGTTTTGAGTGTTTTGGTTACTGAGGGGCAAGAGGTAAGCAAAGGAGATAGCTTACTGGTACTGGAAGCTATGAAAATGGAAAACGTTATTAAATCTCCAGCTTCCGGAATCATTAAAAAGATCCTCATCAATAAGTCAGATAAGGTAGAGAAAAATGAAATATTGATACAATTTCAATAAACAAAAAACGGGGGCCATATGACCCCCGTTTTTGTTATATCAAAATAAAAATATGTTTATCGCTTGCCAGCTCTAAAAGCTTTTTGCGGTTTGGTCTTAAATTGAGGTTTCCCCATAGATCTAATTTCAGATGCACCAAGCATTGTCATTGCACATCTGAAACCAATGTCTGCTGTTGACTCATCCTGCTGAAGGAATCTTCGGGTTGCAGGATTTAACCACATGGCCTGGTCATCCCATGACCCGCCTTTATATACCCTTGATTTATCCGTAATAAGCGTAATTTCCCCGTACAGGTCATTTGCCTTGTCACGATACCCTCTTTGGTCGGCATAGGTGTTAACAGAGTCTGCAGGTTTACTCGCAGCAGCTTGTTTTTCTGCCCATGTTTGTTTTCTTGCCGATACAGCTGCAGTCATCACAGGTCGGTTATGTTTATCTATTTCTATCCTTCCGGTGCTAGGGTCAGCTATTTTTTTATCCTCATAAAAGTTTCCTCTGTAAGGGTTAAATGCATCGGCAGCTTCAAAAGTTTTGGAGCGATACACGTCTGCAACCCATTCATTCACGTTTCCAGCCATGTTGTACAAGCCGAAATCATTTGGCATGTAAGATCTTACCGGAACGGTTAGCCCGCCTTTATCATTTAAAGAACCTCCAACACCCATATAATCACCTTTTGTTCTTTTGAAGTTGGCTAATATTAGGCCACGGGTTTTTTTCTTTGCCGAGCTTAGTCCAAGCCCATTCCATGGATAAATTTTGTTTTCATGAATGTTTTCATACTCTGTATTGCCAATTAATCCCAGCGCAGCATATTCCCATTCCGCTTCGGTTGGCAGGCGATACGGTTGTTTTACAATCCCATCTTCCAGTCTTACCGTCCTGGTTGCACCTTTATTACCATTTGCGCCGGCATCGGCAGCTTTAGCACTGGTAGGGCTTAAATCTTTCATTGCTTTTTTACCCTTATCATCATACTGCCCACTTAGGTAAGTTTCCGTATTAAAAGGTGCTGTCGGTCTTTCGCTTGCAGCGGCAACGCCATTTCTGGTATCCCCGTTGATGTCTTTGAAGCTCGTCATGTAGCCCTGATCCCTAAGGAGCAACTCGTTCACCCGGTCAGTTCTCCAGTCACAATACCTTGACGCCTGTTCCCAGGTAACACCAACTACCGGATAATCCTGGTAGGCAGGGTGTCTTAAATAATTGTCTACATAAGGTTCATTGTACGATAACGGCCTTCGCCAAACCAGGGTATCGGGTATTTCGTTATAATAGTATTCGTAATCAGTTGGATAATTGGTCCTTATCCAATTTAGGTATTCCAGCCAGTTCGTGTTCGAAACTTCCGTTTCATCCATATAAAAAGAAGAAACGGTGGTTTCTCTTTTGTGGTTGTAATCGTTTAATTCTTGCCCTGCAACATTTATTGCGCTGCCACTCATTACAAAAACACCACCTTCAATTTCGACCAGGCCAGGACCAGGTCCTCTTTTGAACTTATTGTTCACCTGAAATCCTCCATATTCCTTTTTATTATAGGCTAGTCCTGTCTTGTCCGAAGTTCCTGATTTAGATTTACAGGACATAAGGGAGGCCACAAGTACAAGATATGCAAGCGAGTATAGGTATGATTTTTTCATTGGATTGCGCAAATAGTTACTCTAAAGGTTAAAACTACACAAAAAAACGTGTTCGCTCCAAAAAAACTTTCTTTATAAAATTGAATAAATTATCTCAGAATAGAAATTTCGGTTGGGATCCTATTCAAATGCTTTGCAAACCGACGGAATACTTTGAAATTTAGCAGCACTATGTTAACTTGCGTGCAATAGTATTAATTATACGGGACGAATGAATTTAAGGTACGCTGTAAAAACTGCATTCAGCATTTTTTCACTGGTAGCATTTTCTATTGGAGTGTTTGCTCAGGAAGTACAGCCCGGTACCCAAACAAATGGAAGTATCCCAAATAATATCATTACCGCGGTGCCTTTCTTGTTGATTACTCCTGATGCCCGGATCGGAGGAATGGGAGATGCTGGAGTTGCAATTAGTCCGGATGCAAATGCAATGAGCATAAACCCTTCTAAATTAGCTTTTTTAGAAAAGCCATATGGATTTTCCGCATCTTATAGTCCTTGGTTAAAAACCCTGGTTCCTGATATTAACCTGGCCTATTTAAGTGGTTTTTACAAACTTAATGACGAAAGTACGATCGGGAGCTCTTTAAGGTATTTTTCTTTAGGTGAAATTCAGTTTGTAGATGTTAACCAGCAAGATCTTGGCGTGTACAGTCCAAATGAGCTTGCGTTGGATGTAACCTATGCCCGAAGATTTGGTAGCTCGTTTTCGTTAGGTACATCATTAAGGTACATTTATTCCAATTTGTTGTCAGGTCAGTTTGCAGCCGGACAACAAACTCAGGCTGGTTCAGCAATTGCGGTTGATGTTTCCGCATATTACAAGAAACCGACCATTTTCCTGGGTAAAGATGCGATCCTCTCCGCCGGAGTTAACATCTCTAATATCGGAACAAAAATCAGTTATGTGCAAGGTGGAGAAAAGAATTTTCTGCCCACAAACTTTAAAATAGGAGGGGCCTCAACCTTTTTAATCGACGACTATAATCAGTTTACCTTTGCGCTTGATTTCAATAAACTTCTTGTGCCAACTCAACCGATTTATGATGAAAATGGCGGTATAGTAGCGGGTAAGGATCCGGATCGCTCAGTACCATCTGGGATATTTGGTTCATTTAGCGACGCCCCGGGCGGTTTTTCAGAAGAATTAAGGGAGATTAATATAGCCGCCGGTGTTGAGTATTGGTACAATCAGCAATTCGCCCTAAGAGCCGGCTATTTTTATGAAAACCCGCAAAAGGGAGATAGGAGATATTTTACGCTTGGTGCCGGATTAAAATACAATGTCTTCAATATTGATTTTGCGTATCTGGCGGCCAATGCACAAAAGAGTCCATTGGCAAATACATTACGTTTTACATTGCTTTTCAATTTTGGCGATGCCAAATAACAGTATATAACAACACAATTAAACAAATGAAAATTAAAGTAGGGTTCGGGTTCGATGTGCATCAGTTAAAAGATAATCACCCATTTGTAGTAGGCGGAGTTAATCTGGAACATCATAAAGGAGCTTTTGGTCATTCCGATGCGGATGTTTTGCTCCATGCAATTTGCGATGCCTTGCTAGGCGCTGCAAATTTAAGAGATATTGGCTTCCATTTTAAGAATACCGACCCTCAATGGAAAGGAATAAGCAGTCTGATCCTCCTAAAGGAAAGCGTAAAGCTGCTTAAAGACAAGGGATGGCAAATTGGCAACATCGATGCAATGCTTTGCCTGGAAGCGCCAAAAATTAATCCTCACATCCCCCAGATGCAAAAAAATATAGCGGAAGCAATTGGAATGTCCATTGAGGATATTTCTATAAAAGCGACCACCAATGAACAGATGGGCTTTATTGGCAGGGAAGAGGGGGTTGTAGCCTATGCGGTATGCCTTATCGAAAAATAAAAAATAGGTATTATTCGTCAAGGTATCCAAATTTACCCTGGTTGTAATCATTTATTGCTTGCTGTATCTCTTCTGGCTTATTCATTAAAAAAGGCCCGTATTGAGCAATAGGTTCATCTATCGGCTCGCCGCTTAAGACCAGAATGATGCTATTTTCTAAAGCTTCAGCTTCTATTAGGGAACCGTCATTTTTGAAATGAACGAACTGATCGGCTTTGGCAATTTCAGCGCCATTAATTTTTACACGCCCCTCTATAATTATAAAACCAGTATTATACGTTGCAGGAAAATCAAAATATACCTTACCTCCTTCATTTAACCGGGCATTGAATAAATTTAGTGGGGTAAAGGTACTTGCAGGCCCTTTGATTCCGTTGCATTCACCTGCAATTACCTCAATTTCACCAGCTCCATTATCCAGATTGTACTTTGCCATATCGCTATGCCTTACCTCCTGATATTTTGGTGAGGTCATTTTATTTTTTGCAGGTAAGTTCACCCACAATTGAATCATTTGAAAGGCCCCGCCTTTTTTACTGAACTGCTCTTCATGATATTCTTTATGCAATATCCCACTTCCGGCAGTCATCCATTGAACATCACCAGGGTAAATAATACCGCTATTGCCAGCACTGTCGTGATGTGCCACTGCGCCATGATACACAATGGTTACCGTCTCGAACCCTCGATGGGGATGAACGCCCACACCTCTGGGTTCATTACGTGCTGAGAATTCTATCCTGGCGTTATAATCCAGCAGAAAGAATGGGCTCATTTTAATTTTATAACCTTTTGGGAAAAAATTGTGTACCCTAAAGCCATCGCCAACCATATGAGGTGCCGGCGCATTTAAAATGGCCGACACCGTTTTAGTTTTTGCTTCCATTTGTCGCTCTAATTTTTTATGGATGCTTGGTTTTAATTGTTTAGGCTTGTTTTACAAACTGTAATTCACCTGCTATTTTTACTGCCTCACTAACCATAACACCACCAGTTTCTAATGCCGCATTCCATGTTAAACCAAAATCAGTTCTGTTTATTTTACCACTTATCGTAAAACCAGCTTTTGTATTGCCCCATGGATCAGTTGCGATACCACCAAATTCAGCATTCAATTCTACTGGTTTAGTCACACCTTTAACAGTCAGATTTCCATTTAAAATGTAATCATCACCGTCTTTAGTTAATGAGGTAGATTCAAAAGTGATTTTAGGGAAATTTTCTGCATCAAAGAAATCAGCACTTTTTAAGTGAGTGTCTCTGTCAGCATTTCCGGTATTGATAGATGCTGTTTCACCTTCAAAAGTAACCTTTCCGTTTTCGAAATCATCACCTTCTGAAGTTAATGTTGCGCTGATCAAATGCAAACTACCGGTTACAGTAGTAATCATTAAGTGTTTAACTTTAAATTGTAGTTCGCTGTGGGTCGGGTCTAAAACCCATTGTGTAGTTGCCATAATATTGTTTTTTTTAAGTTGTTCTTTAATTACAACACAAAATTACAACTAGATGTTTGGCCTCACATTGACCTATGATAAGAAAATACTAAGGTTTAAAATGCTTATGAGCCAGGTCTTTACGAACCCTGCTTAACGACTCAGGTGTAATGCCTAAATAAGAGGCAATCATCCACTGTGGCACCCTTAATGTAAGATTTGGATATAATTTTATAAAATTCAGATAGCGTTCTTCGGCTGTAGCACTTAAAAGCATATTGATCCTTTTCTGCATAAACCTAATCGAATTATTGAGCATGGTGCTATTCAGGTCACTCATGCAGGGAACATGCTTTGCCGCGTCGTTCATAAAATCCTTGTTCACGGCAATAGCCGTTGTAGGCTCAATGGCATCAATAAAAAACTCTGAGGCTTCATTGAACATCCCATTACGTTCGGAAAGCCACCATTGTTCGGGGGCAAATTGAATAATGTGTGTTTTTCCCTTACTATCTATTGAATAACTGCGTAACAGACCGCTTAAAACAAAAAAGCCATGAGATAAAACTTCGCCCTTCATCAGGATCATCTCGTTTTTATCGAAGGATTTTACTTTAAGTTTGTCAGAAATGAGGCCAAACTGCTCATCAGTTATCGCTACTTTGTTTTTTAAATAATTTTTAAACGGCTCCAGTAAGGCTGTCATAGATAAAATCTATTTTTTGTCTATTTTAACATTGGAAAAATCTACACCACACTTGCAGTTGGAACCACAGCCGCCATTTTTAGGGGCTATTGAGCGATAAACGATGCGGCCAACATAAAATATTGCTCCCGCAAAAAGTATAATTACCAGAATAGTCTGAATATCCATATCCCAAAATTAGTTAATGCCTGCTTCTCGCAGGTCTGTTAATTGTAAATTTACTTTTCCATGAGCCCAATCGTACCGCCCACCCAATCAAAGTCTTTATTGTATCTCACCCCAATCATTTTGCCTCTGCTTAGGCGTGCCAAATTAATGCACAACTGGGGCTCTTGATCATCCGCCCATAAATACATCAATCTGATTTCCAGTTTTACCCCGCCATCGGGCGATTGCACAATAGGCTCATAAACAACTTTTCGCTGAAGTATCCAATTCTTCGGGTCTTTAATTTCAGCTATGTCCGCTTTTGTTACATCAATAATAACACCCATGCCTGCAAAAGAAAACAAAGGTTTTAAAACATAGTTTTCAAGATCTGAAGGTATTTCAGTTAAAGTATCCAGAAAATGAGTTTCTGGTACAAACTCACTCTTCAAAAAGGGCATGGTATATTTACTGATCCTGTAAAACCAGTTGGGATGTGTGATCCATTCCACATCAATTTCCGACCTGGGATCAAAGCTTTGTTCAAAAAGATCTGTTTTATCCTCAACTTCATCAAAAATCAATCGGTTGTAAATCCTTTTTAACTGTATTTTTTTTCCTTCCTCTTTATAGAATAGCGCATTCCCTTCTTTAAAGATATCTGTAAGGCTCAGAATTTTTATCCCTAAATATTTTTGGGTAATTAAAAAATCAATGGCTGTTTTTTGATTCGGTGCATCAATATCCATTAGCGCTACCTCCTCAGGTGCGTAATCGCCAATAATTACCTTTTTAAGTAGGCTGATGTATTTCTGCTCATCAAATCCATTAAAAAACGGGGTTAAACCTGAAGGCAATTCATATGACTGTTTATAAACGCCCGCCAGCTCAGGCTGAAATCCATATAAGGAGGGGAAGCCCTGCATTTCAATAAGCTTTGGTGTCAAAAGGCCATTAGCGTCTTTGCATATCCCAAAATCGAATGTTAAAAAATGAGGGTGTTCATTTTCGTTTGGCACATTCCAATTTGGGGGAATGGCACCTTTAGTAAGTGCTTTAAAATTAGGCTGTTTTATGAGTTTAATGATTTCCTCCCCCGCATCAATTAGTTTCTTCTGCAGCGCAGAGGGAATAAACACGGGAGTTTCGGCAACTCTAAAAGGTATGCTTGTTAATCCGGATTCCAGAACTTTTAAAAAGCTTTTGTACTTCTGTTCAGTGAAAGCACTGTTAAACTGGTCTCTGTATTTACTAATCATAGTTATGCTTCCTGTAAGGCATTTAATGCCTCAGTTAGAAAATTAGGCAGAATAACACTTTGTGTGAGTTTGATTCTATCAGGATTGTCAAGACTTAATAACATGTCTTCATATTTCTCCTGACCATAACTCTCGGTAATTGCTTTCTTCTTATCATCTTGTAACAGATACATTTTCATCCCAACAGGATCTGCCTCGGGATGAAACTGTGTTCCGACTATTTCGTTGGTAAAACGAACTGACATTACGCAACGTTCCAAATCAACATGGGGCCTTTCTTTTTCCAAAGCCAATACCTTGGCCTGGGAGTTGGAAAATAGGACATCATCAGGATTTATGACCTGCCAGTCACGACTGTCAACGGCATATAGCGGGTTAGGTAAGCCATTAAAAATTAAATCATTTTCCCCTTCTTCAGTTAAAAAAACAGGAAAAATGCCAAAAGCGGTCGATTTTCGTCTGATCACTTCCCCAACATGATACTTCCTGCAAGCCATTTGAAAAGAGTGGCAAATTAAAAAAACGTGTTTTTTTTGTTGGCTGATCTTATTGTGGTTTTCTATTTTGTTTAGCAGGTTAAAAAAGTCATGCTCCCATTTCTCACCCACACCATCAAATGGACTTCCCGGGCCCCCGCTTGAAATATAGATGTCATAATGCTCATCAGGGATTTCTCCCCGCTGTCTTAAGTCAAAAATATCATACCCCAGATCAATCTCATTCTCCCTGCGATAGCGCAACAAGATTTCCTGTATCCCACGCATTCCCTGGTTGGTGACACCATTATTCATGTCAATTACGGCAACCCTAATCTTATTTCTATCTATTATGCTCACTGCTTAGCCCCAATTAATGTTTGAGTAGTAATGTAATCTACTACGGCCTCAAAGTTACCATTTTGTTCGTAAACAGCCAATTGCCTGTCTGCCCCGGTTCCATTCTCAAGTATTTTAAGCACATAGTTGATCTCATTTCTGCAGCCCAGATCATCTACCACATCGTCAATAAAATCCAATAATTCCAATATCAGATTTCTGCAGTTTACCTCCATTTCCTTACCAAAATCAATGAGATTCCCGTCAATGCCATAACGGGCAGCCCTCCATTTATTTTCATTTATCAGGGCTCTGGAATAACTAATAAATTTCATATTCTGCAGGCGTAGTTTATATAACTTGGCACAAAGCGCCTGAAATAAGGCGACAAAGGCCATGGTTTCATCAATCAACATCGGGCAATCGCAAATCCTGAATTCTATGGTTTCAAAGAAAGGGTGCACCCTGATGTCCCACCATATTTTTTTGGCATTGTCAATGCTATTGGTCTTAATGAGTAGCTTAACATAGTTGTCATAATCTTCAATGCTATTGAAAATATCTGGAATTCCGGTTCTGGGGAATTTATCAAACACCTTAGTTCTGAAAGATTTATATCCCGTGTTCCTGCTTTCCCAGAAGGGTGAATTGGTAGATAGGGCAAACACATGCGGTAAAAAATAGCGCACCTGGTTTGCAATATGAATGGCAAGCTCCCTGGATTGGAAACCTACGTGCACATGTAAACCAAAAATCAGATTAGATCTTGCAGCCTCCTGTAATTCATTTACGATTTCACTATAACGTGGATGCTCCGTGATCAGCTGTTTTTCCCAATGAGAAAAAGGATGCGTGCCTGCAGCACCAATTCGTAATCCCTGTTCGCCTGCTAGCTGCGAAACGGTATACCTTAATTGTGAGATTTCGGCTCGTGCCTGCTCCGTGTTTTTACAAATTCCTGTTCCAACTTCTACAACAGCCTGATGCATTTCCGCTTTAACCTGATCTTTGTGTATTTTTTGTGCCGCTTCAACTATTTTTTGATCATGTGAGGTAAGTTCACGGGTTACCGGATCCACCACCATGTATTCTTCTTCTACACCAAGCGTAAATTCATTCATCATAATTCATTCCCTCCTGTTTATCCCTGATTATTTTTTTGTAGCAGGTGCTTTTTTGGGTTTAGCTTTACCCACTAATGGTAACCCCGCTGCCGAGGCTTTAACATACTCTCCCCATGTTAAATTGTCTTGCCCGTCAATTTGAGCCTTTGCTCTTTCTATTGCATACTGCGCGGAGGTTTCCACAACCCAATCAAAATTCTCCTGACCAACGCTGGTCACTTCTGCATCAGGTGCCGGATTGCAGAAATCAATGGCATAAGGTATCCCATCGCGTACCGCAAACTCTACCGTATTAAAGTCATAACCCAGAAACTGATTCAGCTTAATTACATATTCATGAATGGTTTTTAATAATTTCTCGCTCGAAGGTGGCGTGTTTACCTGGTAGCGTAAATGAAAAGGATTGCGTGGTTCGTATTGCATAATCCGAACATATTTGCCGCCAATGCAATAACATCTGAAATATTCATCAAAAACGATTTCTTCCTGCAGCATCATCACTGTCTTTTTTGTCTGACTATGTTTGTCAAAAAAATCTTCAATATCATGTAGCTTGTAAACTTCTTTCCATCCTCCACCGTCAAAAGGTTTCATGTATGCCGGGAAACCTGTGTATTCAAAAATAGCCTCCCAGTCCAAGGGAAATGCCAGGTTGCTGAACGATTCGTCAGAGGTGTCATCAGGTTGTTCGTAAGAAGGTATCAAAGCCGTTTTGGGGACAGGAACTCCAATTTTTACGGCCAATGCATTGTTAAAAAATTTTTCGTCGGCGCTCCACCAAAAGGGATTGTTTATTACCGCGGTTCCTGTAATTGCGGCATTCTTTAGCGCAGCACGATAAAAAGGAACATCCTGCGATATTCGATCGATAATCACTGCATAGTCCAATGCTTTAGCCTGAAATATTTTATCAATATTCACAAATTCGGCTCTAATGTCCTTTCCTGCAATCTCATTTACGCGCTTTACAAAAGCCTCGGGGAAAGATCTTTCTTTGCCGAACAGTATTCCGATTTTTTTCATGGTATATATTTTTAGATGTTTTTAGTTAAATGATAATTGTGATAGGTATTCTGGTAGCATCTTTCGCCATATAGGCCAATCATGATCTGCATTTTGCCTTACATCCAGCCAATGATTAATTCCTTTATTGGTTAATATCTGCGACAATCTTTCATTATCGGCCTTGCAGATATCTCTTTCTGCAGTACCCAGTATTATTTTCATGTTCCACAGCTCCGGATTATTGTCATTCGGTAAAAAGTCTACCGGATTATTAAAGTAAACCTCATCATTATAAAATCCGTCCAATTGTGCGCTAATATCAAAAGCTCCACTCAAGCTAAACATATGACTGACGAGCCAAGGATGCCTGAAGGCAAAATTTGCTGCATGATATCCTCCAAAACTACAGCCCGCAGTGATGATTTTGGAATGCCCTGTTTCCTGACGGGCCATTGTCGAAACCTCTTCCAATAAAAATTTGTCGTAACAAATATGATTTTTTACCCTGTCGGCCGGATGGATGCCCTTGTTGTACCAGCTCAAACCATCAATGCTGTCAACACAGTAAACCTTAACTTTCCCTTCATCTATAAACCACTGAATAGATTCGATCATTTTGAAGTCTTTATTTTCAAAATACCTCCCCATGCTGGTAGGAAAAAGGAGGATTGGATAGCCGCTGTGCCCAAAAGCGAGCAATTCAAAATCGGCACTTAAGTTATTGCTGTGCCACTTTTTATATTCCTCTTTCATCCCCATAAAATTTAGATGCTTTAAGATAAGAAATAAAGAATATTAAAAGCAAGCAACCTGCTTATTTCTTACACTAAATATCATTTATAGTTTCCCCCGCAACATCTAGGACACCGCCAAAGAAGAAAAACATTGTAGCTTTAGCAGATCTTTTGGAGGTGCTTTGTGTAGAGCAAGTAATAATAACAATAAATTGCCTTCATCATTTTATAACGGTATTGTTAATCGGATACTTGTAATGTCGATGGTTCTAATGGTAGATATCTCTTTCAGCTCTTAGTGTCTAATCCTTAAGGATCAATGTAGGCTAAAAGAATATTCGAAACATAATTGTATGGATTTGTTTTAAACAACAGTTCAAGGGGGATCGGTGACATTGGTCAATTGAAAGAACGCTCCATTTTGGAATCGTGGGGACACACCTACTAATAAAAGAAAATCAAATCTTAAACACTGTGCACGCCAGCGATACAACATATGCGCCGACAAAAGAAAAATAAATTCAGGAAACAACATAAAAGGCTCCTTATATCAAGTCAAATTCAGCAGCATTACCAAAGAAGCTTTATAGGGTATTTAGGGAAATTTTGGTCTTTTCCAATAATTGTCAACCCTTCAACGATTGCTTGAGAGATGATCATTCTATCGAAAGGGGGCCCGATGATGAAATTCCAAACCAATCAAGCCAGCGGAATGTTCAAAAGTTAGGGGAAGAAATTCAAAGCCATTTTTTATTGCCTGTAGCTGTAACTCTTCATAAGAAATTCCTAATTCCAGCTTTCCAAGACTTATCTTAATGGCAATTTCCCAAAATGAAACAATACTGACATAGCTCAATTGCCTATTGTCTTCAACAGCCTTTCTTGCTTTGGCCGATAAGTCATCACTTCCATTCAAAAGCCAAAGAAAAGTATGCGTATCCAGCAGATATGCCATTACATATACTCCTTAAAGTCTTCTAAAGGGGCATCAAAATCATCAGACAACGTGATCTTACCTTTTAGACTGCCAAATTTAGCGACACCAGCCTTATGATCTTTTCTCTTCGCCTTTTCCATCAAAAAATCTATAAAGACAGGCCCTTCATATTATGCTAAATCTCTGTTTGATATAAAATTACACACCAATTATTTTAATTTTTGCTAAGAGTATTACTTTTGCAGTGCATTTGAGAGAAGGGAAATTGCTGAATTATGTATACTACACTAACACTTCCGGAAGTTATTAAAACTGAAAAAAACATACCATCTAAATACCTTAAAAGAGGAGTAGAGCTTGAAATCTTTGTTCCAGACAACCTTTTGGGGAATGAACAATTAAATCTGCTGTTGTTAAACGATGGTCAGGATACAGAAGAATTAGAGTTGCAACACACACTTGCTGTCCTGTATGGCCAAAACAAAATAGAACCCCTGGTCGTAGTGGCTATAAAAGCTTCAAAAGATCGTTTACAAGAATACGGAGTTGCTGGTGTACCTGATTTTCAGGATAGGGGAAGCAAAGCGCAGGCTTATACAGATTTCATTATTAAAGAGCTTATTCCTTTCATACAAACCACAGTTGAGTTTCCGATAAATGGGAAGCGTGCTTTTGGGGGATTCTCGCTTGGCGGATTAACTGCGTTTGATATTGCCTGGAATAATGATAACTACTTTGATGCTGTCGGTGTTTTCTCAGGATCATTCTGGTGGCGTAAAAAAGACCTTAAAGATGGTTATACAGATAGCGATCGTATTTTGCATCAGCGAATTATTGATACGGAGGTCAAACCGGAATTAAAGTTCTGGCTGATGACAGGTACTGAAGATGAGCTTGCCGATCGAAATAAAAACTTTATCATCGATTCCATTGACGATACCATTGATGTGATCAAAGAGCTTTTAAAGAAAGGCTACAAGAGACCTGATGATATCGCGTACTATGAAATGGTCGGAGGCAAACACGAATTAATGACCTGGGCCAAAGCCATGTCGCCATTTCTAATATGGGCTTTTGGGAAGAAGAATCTTTTTTAAATCTGTCCGAGTGCCTGAATCTGATCCGAAGGGTAAATAAATACACCCTTTTTATCCGTTAATGATTCTTTAAGCATCGCCGAGGCAACAGTTTCAATTTTAATGCTCCTGTATTTTTTCAAACTCCCAATTAAAAGTGGGTTTAGGACACGCATCAGACCTATCAAAATTCTTTCTGCACCGCGTTTTTCTTTGCGGTCACCATCAAGCAGCGAAGGACGATAAATATAAATGCTTTTGAAGGGGATCGCCTTTAGATCTCTTTCTACCTCTCCCTTGGTTTTGGGGTAGAATAAGGATGAATTGATATCTGCACCCATTGAAGAGATTAAATGATATGAAGTCGCTCCATTATTTTGCGCAATCGAGCCAATGTCTAAAGGGTACCAGTAGTCAATTTTTTTATATTGTACTTTATCCGGGGTTTTACTGTTTGTGGTACCCAAACAACAAAATACGACATCTCCGGTAATGTCTGCGGCGTACTGAGTGATATGATCAAAATCAACAACCAGTTCTTTTAGCTTTGGATGTTCAATATTTAACTTTTTTCGCCCAATAGCGAGCACCTCACTATAATTAGGGTTATTCAGTAATTGTGCCAGCAAATTATTGCCTATCAATCCAGTCGCACCAAGTAATATTGCTTTTTTTGACATTTAAAGGAACTTATTTTTGAATATCTATGGTTTCATCCGATTGGTCTCCGCTTCCGGCTTTATAAGAATAATCCCTTGCTTTTTCGTCGGCAAGCTCATTACCCTCATGTTCGTTTTCACAGTTCTCATCCAAACGGTCATTCCACTCATCTAGTCCTGTTTTGCTGTGCTGGTCCACTTTTGGCGGATTTTTTTTGTCGGTTTTTTTTGTTTTGCTCATCACTATCGTAATTTAGTATATATGAAACATCTGAAGGTATACATTGTTTAAAATTAAAAAGAGTTAAATGCCTCTTAACTAATGTACTGAAATCTCGATAATTAATCTTATCTTTGCGCCAAAAATTAGTAGCATTTTATGCAAAAAATAAGAAATATAGCTATCATAGCCCACGTTGACCACGGTAAAACTACACTGGTCGATAAGATCTTACACTCTTGTTCAATCTTCCGCGATAACGAACAATCGGGAGATTTAATACTTGATAACAATGATTTGGAGCGTGAGCGCGGTATTACCATCGTGTCAAAAAACGTTTCGGTTCAGTATAAGGACGTTAAAATCAACATTATTGATACCCCTGGTCACGCCGATTTCGGTGGTGAGGTAGAGCGTGTATTGAAAATGGCTGATGGTGTATTGTTATTGTGTGATGCTTTTGAAGGTGCCATGCCTCAAACACGTTTCGTAACTCAAAAAGCTTTGGCTTTAGGTCTAAAACCTATTGTTGTGGTAAATAAAGTTGATAAAGAAAACTGTCGCCCTGAAGAAGTTTACGAGCAGATCTTCGAATTGTTCTTCAACTTAGAAGCAACAGAAGAGCAACTTGATTTTCCTGTAATTTACGGTTCATCTAAACAAGGATGGATGAGTACTGACTGGAAAGTACCTACAACAGACATTTTCGCACTTTTAGATACAGTTGTTGCTAAGATTCCACCTGCACCAACAAACGATGGTACTTTACAAATGCAAATTACCTCTTTAGATTATTCATCTTTCGTAGGTCGTATTGCAATTGGTCGTGTACACCGTGGTGTAATTAAAGAAAACCAACCGGTTACTTTGATTAAACGTGATGGTAAAATGGTAAAATCAAGAGTAAAAGAATTATATACTTTCGAAGGTTTAGGAAAAATCCGTGCCACTGAAGTAAAATCTGGTGATATCTGCGCAGTTGTAGGTATTGATGGTTTTGACATTGGTGATACTATTGCTGATTTCGAAGCTCCTGAACAATTGCCTGTAATCAAAATTGATGAGCCAACAATGAACATGTTGTTCACTATCAATAACTCACCATTTTTTGGTAAAGAAGGTAAATTTGTAACTTCTCAACGTTTAAAAGAGCGTTTATATAAAGAAATTGAGAAAAATCTTGCACTTAAAGTGGTAGAAACTGAGTCTCCTGATTCTTATTTGGTATATGGAAGGGGTATTCTCCATTTATCAGTATTGATCGAGACCATGCGTCGCGAAGGATATGAAATCCAGGTTGGTCAGCCACAGGTAATCATCAAAGAAATTGATGGTAAAAAATGTGAGCCTATCGAGACCCTGATCGTTGATGTACCGGGAGAAGTTGCGGGTAAAGTAATTGAATTGGTAACACAGCGTAAAGGTGAGTTATTGATCATGGAACCAAAAGGAGATTTACAACATCTAGAATTTGATATTCCTGCACGTGGTATCATCGGTTTAAGAAATAACGTGTTAACTGCTACAGGTGGTGAAGCGATTATGGCGCACCGTTTCAAAGCATACGAACCTTGGAAAGGTGTTATCCCTGGTAGATTGAATGGGGTATTGGTTTCTATGGAAAAAGGAAGTACTACAGCTTATTCAATTGATAAATTACAGGATCGTGGTCGTTTCTTTGTTGATCCGGGAGTAGATATCTACGAAGGACAAATTTTAGGAGAGCACATCCGTGATAATGACTTGGTCGTTAATATTGTAAAAGGTAAAGCTTTAACTAACATGCGTGCTTCTGGTACAGATGATAGTCAGCGTATCGCTCCGGCAATTAAATTCTCTTTGGAAGAAGCTATGGAATACATCCAGGCTGATGAGTACATCGAGGTAACTCCGTTAAGCATGCGTTTACGTAAAATTCACTTAACTGAAGCTGCACGTAAGCTTAATAAAATTGTATAAATAGGAAATTTTCTATTGATAAGTCATAAAGCCTGTTTCGCAAGAAACAGGCTTTTGTTTTTTGTTATTTTTGCATTTTAATAAAAGATACTATGGAATCATTAAAAGGTAAAAACGCAATAATTACTGGAGCAGGTAAGGGAATAGGAAAAGCATTGGCTATTGCTTTGGCACAGGAAGGCGTCAATGTAGGTCTAATGGCCAGAACAGCATCGGATTTGCAGATTCTTGCAGAGGAATTAAAGCAATATGGGGTTAAAACAGCAATTGCAACAGTAGATGTTTCTGATATTGAAAACGTTAATGCCGCGGTTACAAAGGTTAAATCTGAATTGGGTGTAATTGACATTTTAATTAATAATGCCGGTACTGCTTCTTTTGGACCATTCCTTGAATTGGAACCATCAAGATGGGAAGAGATTGTTAAAGTAAACTTGTTTGGGGCTTATTACACCACCAGGGCAGTTTTGCCTGAAATGATAGAAAGAAAAACCGGTGATATTATTAATATCTCCTCTACAGCAGGTAAAAATGGCGCGGCAGTAACCAGTGCCTATAGTGCTTCAAAATTTGGTCTTATTGGAATGTCAGAGTCGTTAATGCAGGAAGTGCGCAAGCACAACATCCGCGTAAGCACGCTGTTGCCAAGTACCATCGCAACCGATATGGCTAAGGATCTTAAATTGACGGATGGAAATCCCGATAAGGTGATGCAACCGGAAGATTTTGCCGAATGGGTTGTTGCCCAGTTAAAATTAAACAGGAGAGTGTTTGTAAAAGAAGCGGGTCTTTGGTCTACAAATCCGTAACCTGGCTATTCAAATAAGAACCTAAAGTAGGCATCCGGATTTTCCAGAAAACCTCTGGTTAAACGGTAATGCTCCGTTTCTTCGTAGCAGGTCTCTTTTAGTCCGTCTTCACCGAAATTAAAGATTTGTGAATTAGGATAACAAAGAAGCATCGGGGAATGAGTCGCAATCAGAAATTGCGCCCTTCCCGATCTTTCGAGATTATTGATGATTGACATAAAGGTCATCAGTCTGGTTGGCGACAATGCCGCCTCAGGCTCATCCAGGATATAAATTCCACTCTGAAACTGATTTTGAAAAAGCGCCAGAAATGATTCTCCATGTGATTGATGATGAAGCGATTTTCCGCCATACGCCTCAAGTATCCTCGGATCAGATAGGGCGATTTCATCTATGTAATCTGCAAAGTTAAAGAAGCTTTCTGCTCTCATAAAAAATCCTTCAGTAATACGTCTGGGTATCCATTGTAAGCCCAGGTGTTTTGTTAATGGATTTTCATAGCCTTCAAAATTATGTCCGGTATTTAAGTTATGATTGCGATTTCCTCCGCGCAGGTTAAATCCACAATGTTCTGCAAGTCCTTCCAGTAGGGTAGATTTGCCTGAACCATTTTCTCCAACAAAGAAGGTAACATTGCTGTTTATTTTTAACGTTATGCCTTGCTTAAACGCAGGGATAGAAAATGGATAATCAGGTGCATCTATTTTAGGTAACGATATTTGACGCAAAAAAGGCATTTATGAAACTAATCGTTGGTTCTGCGGTGGCGGATAAAATATTGAGCCAGGTTAATCCCGATAAAAATATGGTTAATCAGGTTTGGAATTAAACCATAATATTTTGTGAAGATGTGAAATCGTTCTTTAAGACTAGCCAGGTGCTTTTTCTTAGAAATTCCGCCTACCAGATACTTGGCCACATAAATATGTGTATTCACAATACTCGAAGCATGTTTGGCAGCTTTAATGATCCAGTCAATATCGGCGCTATATTTATATTTCAAGTCGAAAGGTTCTGCCAGGCTTCTTCTAACATAGATGGCCTGGTGACTGACACTCATTCCATACCTGAAGCTTTGCCAGTCAAAGTGTTCAGGTGCATGGTGTCTTCTTTGACCCAAGCTGATCCAGTCCTGGTCAAACATTTCAGTTTCGCCATAATAAATATCTGCCGATGCAGCACTCTGAAATACCTCGGTTACCGTTTCGGGGGCATAAATCTCATCCCCGGAATTCATGAAAAGTACATAATCTCCGGTTGCGAGCGCTAGTCCTTTATTCATGGCATCGTATATGCCTTTATCGGGTTCAGAGATGAACTGGGCTAGCCTCGATTTATAATTATAGATTTTTTCTACCGTACCGTCTTTCGACGCACCATCAATAATGATGTATTCAATGTTCTGATAAGTTTGATTCAGCACAGACAGCATGGTGCGTTCAATATCCTTTACATTATTATAAACGATAGTAATAACACTTAACTTTGGCTGCATGTGGCTGTGAATCTAAAAAATTATCGGGGTTGTAAATCTATCAGTGACTGATACAATAATAAGTGTTTTTCTGCAATTACTTGCTCAGAGAATTGATTTAAAATTGTTCTTCTTGCTTCTTTCTGAATTTCAGGAGCATTTTCATCGTGGTATAACCACTCTATGCCTGTTGCAAGGTCTTCAGATGATTCGTATTCTGCCAGGTATCCGTTTTCAAGGTGTCTTACCATATCTGGTATTCCGCCTGTTTTAAAGGCCACTACAGGCGTAGCGCAGGATAAGCTTTCCATTACCGTGTTCGGCAGGTTATCTTCAAGAGAGGGGGTTATAAATGCATCTGCAGCCGAATAACACTTGGCCAGATGTGCATCATTACTAATGGTACCTAAGAATGTTGTTTTAAACGGAAACTCCGGCATTTCGGCATTATCCTTATTGCCAAAAATCACCAGTTCTATATTCTCTTTAATAATCCCAGGTCTTGTGGCAAGATCATTCAGTGCATCTATTAAATAAGATGTGCCTTTATGCTTGTCATTTTTAGAAGGCATAAAACCACTCATCAGTACAAACTTATTCGGATCTATCTTAAGTATTTTTTTGGCTTCAGATTTTACATAAGGTTTAAAAACCTCAGTCTCAATTGTGTTTGGGATAACCGTTACCTCTCTAAATCCCATTAAACTGCTCAGTTTAACTGAATCGGCCATCCATCTGCTGGGAGCAACAATATGACAGTTTAATTCCGAGTAAGCTTTTTTCTTACGCAACCATGTTTTGTGCGAGAAGTCATTTTTACCGCTCGAGCGAAGTAAAGGGCAGTTCCCGCATTCCTTAAAATAATTTTCACATGAATAACGTACATGGCACCCGCCTGTAAAAGCATTGCTGTCATGAAATGTCCAAACTACGGGTTTCTCCAGCTCATCAATTTCTGCCAGAAATTTTGGAGATAAGAACCCGTGGTTAATCCAGTGCAGGTGTATAATATCGGCCTCTTTTACGGTCGGATGGTCAATTACTGAAGTGCCAAACCACTGTAGCGAGAAAGGTGTTTTCACCGCTTTGGCCACGGCTTTAGATAAATAACGTTCGGAAAGGATATTAAACACGGCTCTTGCTTTTGCAAAGGGCCCCTTACTAAAAGTTCCCGTTTTTGAGCTTTCGCTGAACTGAAAGTAAACCATTACTTTAGATTCGATGCCACTTGCATTCAGTGCATCACTTAATCTGAGGCAGGCCCTTCCGGCGCCTCCATTACCTTCGTATGTATTTAGGTGTACTACTTTCAATGAATCAAACTTAGATAATTGTTTCCTTTTTAAACGGTTATACAGCCTAAAATAATATATATTTTCAATCTTTATTAAATTCTTGTGTATTTTCGTCAGACTTTGATTTTTTACAGACTTTAGGCAAAAGTCCTGTAATGATCGTCTATTTATAAGAACTAAGAAAGCAATATGGGTAACCTGTTAACCGACAGACAGTTTTGGGTAAATTATTGGGAAAGCAAAACCGGATTATCGGTTAGTATTCCCGAAAACTATCTTTTTCATAAAGAACTGGCAGATATTATTAATGGCCAAAAAGTTAAAACGGCTATTGAGTTGGGCGGTTTTCCCGGATATTATGCCGTGTTTCTGAAGAAGTATTTTAAACTTGATGTTACCCTGCTCGATTATTTTGTACATCCACCGGTTACCAGCGCTTTATTGCAGGCCAATCAACTAAACGAAACGGACATCCATATTATTGAAACGGATTTGTTTAATTATCCCCCGGAGCAACAATATGATCTTGTTTTATCTTGTGGTCTTATTGAGCATTTTAATGATACTGCCGACATCATTAACAGGCACATTAATTTTGTAAAACCAGGGGGGACCTTGTTTATTACCTTGCCTAACTTTAAAGCTTTAAACGGATGGTTTCAAAAGAACTTTGATAAGGAGAATTACGATAAACACAATATTGATTGTATGGATCCCAGGCTGCTCGAAAACATTTGTAAGCAAGCGGGTTTAAAGGTGATAAAAGCCGAATACTTTGGGCATTTTAGTTTATGGCTGGAGAACCAGCAGCAAAAGTCGGCAGGAATAAGGCTGTTAAAAAAATCACTGTGGCTGGCCGGCAAAATATTCACCAAGATATTCCCTTTCAATTCCAAACAGCTTTCGCCTTACATCATTTTAGAAGCAAGAAAGCCTTAGATTTTTACTTAATTCGCTGTACCACGTAACGTTTCAACCTATCCCATAAGGTTCCTTTTCTGTTTTTCAGGAAGCCCTTGATGGCTGCATAGGCAGCGGGACTTTCCGCTATCGTATCAGGAAACTGGGTTATAGGTTTCGGATTGATGATGACATTGTAAATGTCGTTAATCCCCGAATGTATACCTGATCCATCATGACCTATATTGTTTACCAGCGATTGTGAGGGATTAAGTGTTAATCCTCCTTTTAAAAATATAGAAGCGTACCATCTGATTGCCCACGAATTGTTCTTGCCGCTTTTAAAGTCTTCCATCTGTTTCCAGAAATTCATGGTATGTTCAATGGAAAAAGCACTTTTTGCCGACTTGTCAAACTTAGCCATCAGGGTGTCTATGTTTGGCTCAAAATGTTCCCATGCGCGTTCCCACGTTGCCCAGCCCCAGCTGGTGGCAGCGCGATAAAAGAACGTTTCAGGTAAATCAGCATCTTTTAAATTGTACATATAAGCGCCAATATGCATTACTTTGCTTTCATCGCGGTACCGACTTAATGCTTGATTGAAATAGGTTAATGTATAAGGTGAGGTGATCAGGTCATCTTCAAAAACAATTACTTGCTTGTAGTCTTTTATGAGTTTGCTTACCCCAATGATAATCGATTTGGCAAGCCCCATGTTTTCCTTGCGCTCTATAATCTCGACCGATTTAAACCCGTCAATATTTTTGAGCAGTTCCCTCACCTCGAGCACATTCTTTTCGTCGGCTTCCGATTTAAATCCATCAGAAAACACAAACAGCCTGCTTTCAGCAGCCAGTTCATTCTGTTGTAAAAATTTGAGCGTTCGCGCAGTATGGTCAGGACGATTGTAAACAAATAATGCTATAGGAGCAAAGGTTTGCATAAATCTAATCTTTTATACCTTCAACAATTAAAGACGAATAACCCAGGGGTTCATTAAAACGTTTGTCGTACCTTTTAGATCTGATCACGTGCCCATCTTTACTATCCCATTCATTAAAATGGAACTGACCATTCTCGTCATAATACTCTAAAAGATTTACGCGATAGCCCGACTCCTGGAATGCTTTAGACAGCGTTTTATAATCATATAATAATTTATGGTCATGGGCCCCCTCTCCGTGTCCACCTGGCTTCACCATATTTATGTAATCAGGATTGGGATGAAAACCATCTGGAACAGCAATTCTAACCACTCCGCCTTTTTTAAGGTACTTATTGCAATTCTTTAACGCAATTATTGCATCATCATAACTGATGTGCTCAAAAACATGTTCAGCTAAAAAACGGTCTGCTTTTTTATCGCCAAATAAATTGTCAAACGAAGAGAGCTCTAACAAATTAAGGTTCTCTATATTGGTAGGTAACCAATCCTTATAATCAGTGGTATGTGCCCCAATAATGATCTGGAGTTTTCCGGTGCTGTTCTTTATTTTAGCCTTAAGCTGAATGAGCTCCAGTATGTTTTTGGGCTTATATATAATTTCTCTTATTACCTTTCTTAAGGACATCTTTAATGTGTTATGATTTATGGTAAAGTTAAAACGTTAAATGCAAGGCGCTAATATATTAATATTAAAATTTATGTAGTGCCTAAGCAGGCCGATCCGTTGAACCTTTTAATTTCTGGTATAATGTAATTAGCAGCAGCGACTTAAGCATCATTATACCTTGATGTCTTGTTTTTGGGATAAGTAAAATCCAAAATGTAGAACAGGCATAGGCAACCAATGTAGCCATTGCTGCCCCCGCTATTCCATATTTAGGGATCCAGAAAACATTTAATATAATGTTGATCACCGCACCCATTGCAGTACGTAGCATGGATAATTTCGTATAACCCTCGGCAATTAAGAACTGCGTACTTGCAGTACCCAAAAATACAAAGATTCCTGCCCAAATGTGTATCGACAACACACGCGCACCACTGTAAAATTCGGGTGTAAATATTCTGAAGAGATATGGAGCGGTAAATGTGATAAATATGGCCAGGACCATGCTTATCCAAACCATTAAATCGTACAGGTTTTGCATCCTCTTTTCATACCGCTGGAGGTTGTCCCTTCGGGCATTCATAATGGCGGGGAATACTGATGCGGCTACAGCAACGGGGATAAAATACCATGCTTCGGCAAACTGAACTGCATTGGCGTAAATCCCGAGCTCCCCGCTACCCTTATAATATTCAATCATCAGCTTGTCAATGTTCATGTAAATAGAAACAAGGATTGCTGAAAATGCCAACGGCCACGAGTTTTTTAACAGAAATTTAGCGATACCGCTCTTAAATGTCCATCGGAAAACTGATTCTCCATTGTTCTGATAAATAAATAGGTATCCCGCGGCCAGCAATGCAGCATCTAATAAAAGCGCAAAAATAAACCATTTCAAACTGGCACCAATAATGATCAAAGTAAGCTTAATCGCGGCAGAAAGAACATTTCCTGCAATTTGTACACGCATGATGTACTTGCCCTGCGTTCTGGACTGGAAGAAACTATCAATAATGTTAAAGGATTGGATTAAACCGGTAAATCCGACGGTCATAATAAAAACCAATGGAGTGTCGATTTTGTTATAGCTATTAACTATAACATAGGTTGTGTAGATCAGCGGAAGAACAATAAGGCCCCCAATAAACTTTATAGCAAAACCCGTTCCCAGCAATTCATTCTTCTTTTCAGGATTCCGCAATAACTCCCTGGTTATAAAACCATCTACTCCAAGGGCTGCTGCGGCAGTAAAAAAGGTTACAAAAGCCACAGGATAATTAAGTATTCCGTTTTGGTCTTTCCCTAAATAATTTGTTACGGTAATGCCTACCACAACTTTAATGGCCATACTTCCTACTCTGGCCAACATTAGCCAGCCTGTGTTTTTCACATATTTCTCCAGGGCCGCCTGATCAAAACCTTTAATGCTTGGGATCTTCACGCTCAATCTCTCTCTTAGTTTTTATTAGGTTAAAGGTGCACCAACCGATACTTTACAATCATGTCCGGGTTGTCCATGCGGTGGGTTCAATTTTACTTCTTTATCTGTTGCAGGCACTTGCTGTTGTGCAGGGGTAGCAACGGGTGCCTGTCCAGCAGGAGCGGTTGTGTTTTTTGCATTAAGTGGCGCCCCTACCGGAATTGAGCAGTCATGAAAAGGCTGACCATGTGCCGGATTGTTTGCCGGTCTTTCTCCGGTAGCTGCACTTTGCTGAGCAGGAGCAGATGGGGTAGTGGATTGTGCTGATGGAACACCACTGGGTGTAGGGGTAACAATATTCTGAGTTTCTTTAGGGCTGGTCTGACAAGCCGAAAAGCCGAATGCTAAAAAGCAGATGTAAAGGATTTTTTTCATTGAATATTTTTTAGGGATTAAAGGGATAATTATTTTGAGGCTTTTTTATTAATGTAATCCATTAGCTGGTCTTTACTAAAGTCAAACTCAAAGGCCTCTGTTACTTTAAAATAGTTTTGTTTATCTACAACCGAATCATAGGCCGATTTACTGATCTCAAGCCGGGAGGCATCAAAATCACAAACTTTTACAAGCGCCGTCAGCTGAGATGCCGAAATTTTATTGCTGTTCAATGCACTTTTAATCAGCTTTATTTTGCCGTTGTCAAAATCCGTACGGGTCACCATGTTTAAAAGCTGATCAAACGATTGGTTACTCATGATATTGTCTCTTGGCAAACTAGGTCTTGTAGGTCTGCCCGGTTCAGCAGGTCTGGAAGGGCGCGCTGGTCTGCCAGGGATGCCGTCATACATCCCGTCCCAATCATCTAAAGCATATTGACCATCATCAAACAGAGGTAGCGTTTTAACTACCTTTAGCCCATTAACACCCGAATAACGCGCAATGGTTCTGCTATTTCTTGTAAGGGATAGGGTTGTTTTTGCAATCTGTCTGTTGTTTCTCATGATGATAACCGTTGGAGCGGTGCTTTCCACATCATAAAAGCGGAAGCGGCCTTTCCAGGAACCAACCTGTTCATCATTCACATAAACAACAATTTTTCCCTGCTGGGCAACTTCAATAAATAATTCTGTGTCGGTGCCTGAATTTTGAGCAAAGATTAAGGAAGTTTGCAGCAGTGCCACAATAAATAATAGGAGCGTTTTCATAATGATTTTCTTTGTGTATATGTTGGAATCTAATCTCATAAGATCTGCAACATTTAAAAATGTAACATCAATTCTTCAAGATGCGTAATTTGCCATTCTACATCCGCAGGTTTTTCTTTATTTAAAGGGTTAAAGTAAATGGCCTTAATTCCATATGCCTGAGCACCGCGAATGTCTGCCTCCACACTGTCCCCAATCATAACAGACTCATGTTTTTCTGCACTGGCCTTGTCTAGTGCATATTCAAAAATAGCTTTGTCAGGTTTATTAACACCAACATCCTCAGAAATGATCACATTTTTAAAGTAAGGATTTAAACCCGAACGATCCATTTTAGTTAATGTACTTTCCTTAAAGCCATTAGAAATGATATGTAAGGTGTATTTTTTTTGAAGATAAGCCAGTACTTTTTCAGATCCTTCAAACAAATTCGTTCTTGTTGGAGTCAGGTTCACATAGTCCTCTTCAAATTGCTGTGGCACAAGTTCGGGGGATACCCCTAGCTGAATAAAAGTCTTTTTAAATCGCTCTGATCTTAACGTTTCTTTGCTGATAGTGCCCACATGGTATTGCGCCCAAAGCAGATGATTGTTTTCGGTATAAGTAGTTATGAAATCCGCTGCAGATGTTAATCCCAGTTTCCCAAGCTCATAATGTGTATAAAGTTCATGCAAAGTTTCCTGAGCATTTCTGTCAAAATCCCAGATGGTATGATCTAGATCGAAAAAAATATGTTTAATCATGGTAAAAACGCCTTACTGCTTAAGTCCGTATGCCAAATCTCCGGCATCGCCTAATCCGGGCACAATATACGCTTTACTGGTCATTTCTTCGTCAATAGCGCCAAGCCATAACTTAGCTTTGGGTAAATTTGCCCTTACATGTCTAACCCCCTCGGTACTTGCAATTACCGAAACAATGTGTAACTCTTTGAGTGGGTACCTTCGTATTAATTCCTTGCAGCAAAGTACCATTGTAAGGCCGGTCGCCAACATGGGGTCAGCAATGATCACGGTTTTATCCGTTAAATCCGGCGAGGAAATATGCTCCATTTGTATCTCAAAACTTCCGCTTTTGTGGGTTCTTCTGTAAGCAGCAATAAAAGCAGCATCCGCCTGATCAAAAACATTCAGCAATCCCTGATGCAGGGGGAGTCCTGCACGCAATATAGTAGCCAAAACCGGCTGATCTAATAATTGCACACTTGGTGCAATGCCCAGTGGGGTTTGAGTTTCCGTTTTTATGTATTCAAGGGTTTTGCTGATTTCGTAAGCAAAAAACTCACCTATACGTTCCATATTTTTGCGGAAACGCATGGCATCTTTTTGGATGTTTTCATTTCGAAGTTCCGAGATGAAAACATTGGCATGTGAATTTATTTTGCTGAGTTCGAATATCATCACATAAATTTAAACAAAATTGCCCTCTAAAACAATTGGCTGCTCTTTTAAGTTAAAGGTGTTACAGTTGCCAGCTCCAGGGTCACAGTTGCATGGCCGATGTGTACTTTTTTTCGTAAATTTGAAAATTATGCCAGGCATCATCTTACTATTAAAAATCATAAAAAACACGGATGAAATTTCAACTTGTTTCAGATTATAAACCAACGGGCGATCAACCTAATGCCATTCAGCAACTCGTTGAAGGTGTTAACGGAAATGAACATTATCAAACGCTTTTAGGGGTTACCGGCTCAGGTAAAACATTTACTGTTGCCAATGTAATCCAGCAAACGCAAAAACCTACGCTGATCCTAAGCCACAATAAAACGCTTGCGGCACAGCTTTATGGTGAGTTTAAGCAATTCTTTCCAGAAAATGCCGTGAACTATTTTGTGTCTTATTACGACTATTATCAGCCTGAGGCTTTTATGCCCAGCACCAATACCTATATAGAAAAAGACCTTAGTATAAATGAAGAAATAGAGAAATTAAGGTTACGTACGACCTCGGCACTCATGTCTGGCCGTAGAGACGTAATCGTGGTTTCCTCTATTTCCTGCATCTATGGTATGGGTAATCCTGAAGATTTTTCGAGATCCGTGTTTCGCTTCTCAGTAGGAACCAGGATCTCGCGCAATTCATTTTTACATAGCCTGGTCGAGATTTTATACGCTCGTACTACAAATGAATTTAAGAGAGGAACGTTTAGGGTAAAAGGCGATACAGTAGATATTTTTCCTGCTTACCTGGATACTGCTTATCGTGTTTCATTCTTTGGCGATGATATCGAAGAACTTAGCGCTATTGATCCTGTAACCGGGAAGACACTAGAGAAGCTGGAAGATATGGCTATTTATCCGGCCAATCTGTTCGTAACACCAAAGGACAGGTTCAACTCCTCCATCTGGGGTATCCAGGAAGAACTGGAGATCAGGAAAAACCAATTGATTGACGACAGACAATTGCTGGAAGCAAAAAGACTGGAAGAAAGGGTGAATTTTGACATCGAAATGATGAAAGAACTGGGCTATTGCTCAGGGATTGAAAACTACTCAAGGTTTTTCGATGGACGTTCACCAGGAATGCGGCCTTTCTGTTTACTTGATTATTTTCCTGATGATTATTTGATGGTGATTGATGAGAGTCACGTTACTGTTCCTCAGATCAGGGCAATGTATGGCGGGGACAGATCACGTAAAATGTCGCTGGTGGAATATGGCTTCCGCTTACCTTCGGCGCTGGATAACCGCCCACTTAATTTTGATGAATTCGAACGTTTGGCACCACAAACAATTTATGTAAGTGCTACGCCTGCCGATTATGAACTGCAAAAATCTGATGGGATTTATGTGGAGCAGGTAATTCGCCCCACAGGGTTGTTAGATCCTTTGATTGAGGTTCGTCCGGCAATTAACCAGRWAGRYSRTTTGCTTGACGAAATCGACAAAACCATTAAAATGGGCGATAGGGTATTGGTAACTACGCTAACAAAAAGAATGGCCGAGGAATTGACCAAGTATATGGACCGCTTAAACATTAAGGTCCGTTATATTCACTCTGAGGTAAAAACACTGGAGCGGGTAGAGATTTTAAGGGGGCTTAGGTTAGGTGAGTTTGATGTGCTGATAGGAATTAACTTGTTAAGAGAAGGGTTAGATTTGCCAGAGGTTTCTTTTGTGGCCATACTGGATGCCGACAAAGAAGGTTTTCTTCGCTCCGATCGTGCATTAATTCAAACAATCGGAAGAGCTGCGCGTAATGATAGGGGAAGGGTAATCATGTATGCCGATAAAATTACGGACTCTATGGCAAGAACCATAGAGGAGACCAATAGAAGAAGAGATAAGCAAATTGCCTATAATCTGGAAAATGATATTGTTCCAAAAACCGTAGGCAAAAGCAGGGAAGCAATACTTGAGCAAACATCAGTATTGGATTTCTCTGGCAATGCCACCCGTGCAAAAGCTTATGTCGAGGTTGATGAAGTGAGTATAGCTGCAGATCCGATTGTTCAGTATATGACTAAGCCCGAAATGCAGAAGTCGATAGATAAAACGCGTAAGGATATGGCTAAGGCAGCAAAGGAAATGGACTTCTTGTTGGCCGCAAGATTGAGAGATGAGATGTTTGCAATGGAAAAAATGTTTGAAGAAAGATTTGGTAAATAATGGACGGAAAAAATAGAAAAGACATATATCCGGGTTTAGAAGTGGATATCATATTGAAAAAAGATCAGCGTAACGGTACTTTAACAAGAGGTATTGTAAGTAATTTATTAACCTCAGCACCATACCACTCCAGGGGAATTAAGGTTCGGTTGGAAGACGGACAGGTGGGCAGAGTTGCCGCTATTGTTGATGAAGAATAAATAAGGTATATTGTAATTGCTTTGCAATAATCTAATTGCGTTTGTAATATTGATATCGCAACTGTGTCTATATTTTACCAATAAACCTCTTTTCAAAGGTTGCAGGGAGGTTAGTGAGGCTGTAATTAAACAGTTTTACTTAAATTTGTAAATATTAAAATAAAGAAATGGGACTTATAAAATTCATATTAATATCGGTACTGGTCATGTATATTATCCGGATGATCCTCCGTTTAATATTTCCTGTAGTATTAAGAAGTATGTTTAGTAAAGTTCAGCAGCAAGCTGCAAACCAGTCTCGCCAGCCGAACAATCAACGCTATTCAAAGCCAGAAGGCGATATCTCAATCGAATATGTACCACCTAGAGAAAAGAAGGGGAATTCAGATAAATTAGGCGATTTTGTTGATTACGAAGAGATAAAATAGCCGTTTTTTGCCAGTTTTTTATTTTTTTTAAAAAGGAATTTTTATCTAAGTTTGGGGTTAGTTTAAATCATAAACAAACCTTAATGAATAATTGGTTAAAAGCAAATGGCATACACCTGGMCRYTMTTNSGATYTTWTATAATCATCTGTTTTGTCTACTTCAGTCCTGTCCTGCAAGGTAAGGCGCCTGCTCAGGGAGACGTTTTGGGAGCTAAGGCAACCGCCACAGAAATCATGCACTACAAGGAAAAGGATGGTAAAGGTCCATTATGGACTAACCAGATTTTTGGTGGTATGCCTGCATACCAGATTTGGGTTCAGCATCCGTATAATGGAGCAACTTACGTGATCTCCCTAATTAAAACTATTTTTCCTGACCCGGTAGATTCTGTTTTGCTGTACCTTGTTGGTGCTTATTTCCTGTTTATCGTGCTGCGCATCAACCCATGGCTGGCAGCAGCGGGAGCAATAGCTTTCGCCTTTACATCGTATAATTTTATCATTATTGCTGCAGGGCATAGCAACAAAGCCCTTGCTATTGCATTTTGTGCACCCATCATTGCCAGTGTAATTTTAACCCTCAGAGGTAAATATTGGGTAGGGGCAAGTTTAACTGCTTTATTCCTTGCATTAGAGATCAGGTCAAACCACATTCAAATGACGTATTATCTGATGATTGCTTTATTAATATTCATCAGTATTGAAATTTACCATGCTGTGAAAGCTAAGAAACTTGCCGAATTGGGTAAGGCGCTAAGCTTTTTGGCCGTTGGGATGCTGGTTGCGTTTATGGTTAATACAGGCAAATTATGGACTACTTACGAGTACGGTAAAGAATCTAACAGGGGTAAATCTAACTTAACTACCGATGCGGCAGAAGAGAAAAATGGTTTATCAAAAGAATACGCATATGGCTGGAGTCAGGGTATTGGCGAAAGTTTTACTTTCCTGATCCCGGATCTTTATGGTGGTGCAACTAGCATCGATGCACTGGTAAAGCCCGAAAGCCACACTTATAAAGCTTTGCAAAGTATAACCGGAGGCGATCCTACTCAGGCAATTGGCCAGTTAGCCGGACAAATCGGCTTGCAACAGTATTGGGGCGAAAAACCGGGAACATCCGGCCCGTACTACTTTGGTGCTATCGTATGCTTCCTGTTTGTATTTGGCTTATTGATCGTGAGAAGCAGATTAAAATGGTGGATACTCGGTACAACCATTCTTTTCATGTTCCTTTCATTCGGAAAGAACTTCCCGTTGATCTCTGACCTTTTCTTCGAGTATTTCCCGTTGTATAACAAGTTTAGAGCAGTTGAGTCTATTCTGGCCCTTGTTGGTTTAATGGTCCCTGTTTTAGCTTTTCTTGCCATTAAAGAAGCTCAGGAAGGCACTTATGATCAAAAAACACTTGTTAAAAAACTGACGATCGCAGGTGGGATAACTGGTGGTTTTGCACTAATTGTGGCCATCATGCCTACTGCGCTGTTTAGCTTCACTACAGCTAATCATCAGTTAATGGTACAGGCGCTTACACAGATGCTTCAAAATAATGCCAGCGTTGCGCAATCTATCGCCAATGCACTTATTGCCGACAGGGCTGATATTGCACGTGCAGATGCCATTCGTTCATTCCTGTTTATTGCTGTTGGATACGCTTTGGTATGGGCACTTATCACTAAAAAGATCAACATGCAACTTGCCTTTATCCTGTTGGGATGCGCCGTTATGATTGACATGTGGCAGGTAGATCGCCGTTATCTGAACAACGGTAATTTTGCTAGTAAAACGGATTTAAATAACCATTTCCAACCACGTGAAGTGGATACTTTCATCTCTTCAGATAAGGATCCTGATTTCAGGGTAATGGATTTAACCATTAATACTTTCTCCGATGCAAGTACTTCTGCTTTCCATAAAACCATCGGCGGGTATCACGCAGCAAAACTGAAAAGATATCAGGAACTGATAGACAACCAGCTTACCAAAAGTGTTAACCAGGATGTGCTGGACATGCTGAACACGAAATATATCATCACCCAGGATCCTAAAAACGGATCTTACCAGATGAAAAATAATGCAACAGCAGCAGGAAACGTATGGATTGTTCAGAACGTCCAGTTTGTTAAAGATGCGGATGAGGAAATGAAAGCAATTAGCAGCTTTGATCCTAAAAAAGAAGCTATTGTTGATGTCAGATACAAAGATCAGATCAGCTCTAAGAATGTTGGGGCAGATCCAACGGCTTCCATTAAGCTGGATAGCTATAGCCCCGATCATATGATTTACTCTTACAGCGCTCCTCGTGATATCATTGCTGTGTTCTCTGAAATTTATTACGATAAAGGATGGAATATGTATGTTGATGGGGTTCAGAAACCATACTTCAGAGCAGATTATGTACTTCGTGCTGCGCAGCTTGAAGCGGGTAACCATAAAGTTGAATTTAAATTTGAGCCAACTTCATATTATTTGGGTGAAAAAATCTCTTTGGCCGGTTCTATCCTTTTAGTAGCTGGTCTTGGATTTGCCTTCTATGACGATAAGAGAAAGAAAAAAGCAGCTAAATAATAGTCGTTTATAAAATTTTACACAGGCCGTTACTTTAAAAAGTGGCGGCCTTTTTTTTTGCCCCTCCGGTTAATCATAATGTTTTCTTAACGCCTTGTTAATCTATGTGTTGCAAATTTGTATAATAAACTAATATCCTATNGYTNKWWTTSTTTYTMWTAKYRTGWKWSAWKGCAANTMSWAGNWTYMKYKYTMAGMMYRTWSGRRYWRAYMATGGAGGAAGATGATATCTAAAAGAGAAGTTGATATAGCTGTAATTTCCGACGTTCACCTTGGGACATATGGTTGTCACGCCAAAGAATTGTTAAAATACCTTAAAAGCATTAAACCTAAAATGCTGGTGCTGAACGGCGACATCATAGATGTATGGCAGTTTAGTAAAAGATACTGGCCAGAAACCCATATGAAGGTCGTTCGAAAACTAATGAAATTTGTAGTAGAGGGCGTTCCAGTATATTATTTAACAGGTAATCATGATGAATTGCTGAGAAAATTTGCCGACATGCATTTAGGTGCATTTCACCTTCAGAATAAGCTGATCCTGGAACTCGATGGAAAAAAGGCATGGTTCTTTCATGGTGATGTTTTTGATGTAACCATGCAGCATTCTAAATGGCTGGCCAAGCTGGGCGCAGTAGGTTACGATACATTGATCTTGATAAATAGTTTTGTCAACTGGTGCCTTACTTCTATAGGAAGCGAGAAAATGAGTTTCTCTAAAAAGATAAAAGCCAAGTTTAAAGATGCTGTAAAGTTCATCAATAAGTTTGAATACACCGCTGCAGAACTTGCAGTAGAGAAAGGTTACCAGTATGTTGTCTGCGGGCACATTCATCAACCTGAAATGCGTACCATTACCACAGAAGATGGTGAAGTAACTTATCTGAATAGTGGCGACTGGGTTGAAAATTTAACAGCACTAGAATATTACGATAAAAGCTGGAAGATTTTTAAGTACGATCAAAAGGACTTTGAGAAGGATGAAGCAGAAGAAGGTGTTTTGTCTGATAGTGAAGATCTTCACAGTAAATTGGATATCAATACTTTATTGCAAAAGATTAAATTAGAAATTGCCTAGCGCGTTAAACCTGCATGAGTTTACATTTATTCTTTTACTTTGAATTCAGCTCATGCGAGCTTCATAACTTATAAAAAAGCAATATATTCTGACGAAAATTACAGATATTCGGTGCGAATGAAGATACTTTACGCCATTCAGGGAACCGGCAATGGACACATTAGCCGGGCTAGAGAAATTGTGCCATTGCTGCAGCAATATGGAGATGTAGATCTTTTAATTAGTGGAACACAAGCAGATGTTAAATTAACACAGCAKSYSWASWMKMMGCTNCWTSSSWTTAGCTTTATCTTCGGTAAAAAAGGCGGTGTAAATCATTACCAGACCTGGAAGGAAATGAATCTTCCCCGCTTTGTTAAAGACATGCGCAGCGTGCCGCTTAAACAGTACAACCTGATCCTTAATGATTTTGAGCCGGTAACTGCCTGGGCTTGTAGACGGCAGCGAATAGAGAGTGTTGGGCTAAGCCATCAGGCCTCCTTTCAATCTAAAAAAGTCCCTAAGCCTAAAAGTATAGACTGGGCGCAGCTGGTTATGAAATATTATGCTCCTGCTTCTCACTATGTTGGCTTTCATTTCGATAGGTATGATGATTTCATTTATACGCCGGTAATTCGTGCCGAAATCAGGAATATGATTGTCTCAAACCTGGGACACTATACTGTCTACCTGCCTGCAATAGACGATAAATTTCTCGTCCCTATTTTAAAACAAATCCCGCATATCAAATGGGAGGTCTTCTCTAAACATACCAAAGTGGCCTATAATGATGAAAATGTGGCTGTTCATCCGGTGAATAATGAATTGTTCAATAAGAGCCTGGCTTCCTGCGAAGGGTTATTTACAGGTGGCGGATTTGAAGGCCCGGCCGAAGCATTGCATATGGGCAAAAAGTTGCTTGTTGCACCCATGAAATTTCAGTACGAACAGCAATGTAATGCTTTCGCACTAAAGCAATTTGGGCTGCCCGTAATATGGGGAAGTAATAAAAACTGGTTGCCTATTATTAAAAACTGGGTGAGCAATCCTCAAGAGCATCAATTTTATTTTCCTGATGAAACCGCTGCGGTAATTGATAAAGTTGTGAAGCAGTTTGCCAGATAATTTGCTTTACTTTGCCTTAATATACAGGCATGATCAATCAATTTAGAAATTTAAACCCTATAAACCTGCTCATATTATTCGCATATACTTTTTTTATGCGCATGGCAATATTTGCTGACCTACCTCCATCGCTTCAGTTTGAATTCCTGGAACCATATACTAAATTCTTTCTCCAGATACCCCTTCAAAATACTTTCTCGCCTGCAGGCAATGTTTTTTTTGCAGGGATAATCATTTTTGTCCAGGCAATCCTGTTTAACAGGGTGGTCAACAACCATGGCTTGCTAAGTAAACCGGGGTATTTACCAGCATTGTTATATGTTACCGCTTCGAGTTTGTTTATGCCTTTTCTCATTCTGAGTCCAACTTTGATTTGTAATTTCCTCATGATATGGATAATGGATAAGTTTCTGAAGATGGCGAAGTCTCTAAATGCAATCATGACAATGTTTGATGTAGGGATGATCATCGCTATCGGAACGCTTATTTATTTTCCTTTTATCGTCATGCTGGCGATGCTGTGGTTTACATTACTGTTGTATAGGTCGTTTAGCTGGCGGGAGTGGATTTCGGGCCTGGTTGGCTTTTTAACCATATTTTTCTTCGTTGGAGTTTACTATTATTGGAATGATAATTTGTCCATGTTCTACAAAATCTGGCTACCGCTAACCAATAAATTCCCTTCCGTATTTACAATCAATTACAACGATTACCTGGTATTGGTTCCGGTGGTAGTGATGATCGTTCTGGCTACTTTGCAGCTACGCGAGAACTTTTTTAGAAGTTTCATCAGTACAAGAAAAGCATTTCAGATGCTTTTCTTTATGTTCATCATTAGCATTGTCAGTTTTTATACCAAACCCGATTTCAGGTTATATCATTTCTTATTATGCGTGCCCCCGGGGGCCGTTTTATTGGCATACTATTTCTCAAACGCGAAAAAAAGATGGTTTTATGAAAGTCTGTTTCTGATCCTTGTTTTTGCCATTCAGTACTTTTTGTTTGTTTAACTTTTTTTAACAATTTGAAATGTTGAAACTTGCTAAAGATTAATAGCTTTGTGCAATGAAGTTTGGAGTAGCTGTCCTGAATGCATAATCTTGTCATAGATATTGGTAACACGAATAGTAAACTGGCTGTTTTTAATAACCGGAAGCTGGTTGAATATCAAACGCTGAAACAAGTAACGGCTGAGGCGCTGATAAGTTTAATTAAGCAGTATAAGGTTAGTAATTCAACAATTTCAAGTGTAGCCATTGAATTTGAAGATATCATTGGTGTTTTAAAAGAGAACACAAATTATATTGAGTTTTCTACAAGGATAAACACTGGAATCAAGAATCACTATAAGACGCTTTCTACGCTGGGTTTGGACAGGTGGGCAAAGATTATTGCAGCCCATTATTATTATCCCAAAAGAAATTGTTTTATAATTGATGCAGGAACTTGCATCACATATGATTTGCTGGATAGCGATGATGCCTATTTTGGAGGTAGTATAAGTTTAGGCTTACACATGCGTTTTGAGGCATTACATCATTTTACACGCAGATTGCCCCTGGTAAAGTGGGATAGGGGTGAGACAGAGATACCAGCCGGTGAAGATACGCCTACTGCTATTAAAAGCGGAGTTTTACAAGGCGTAATTAATGAAGTTGAGGGATTTATTTCCCATAAAAATAAAGAAAATAAGGATCTGACGGTACTAATGACAGGAGGAGATGCAGCTTTTTTGCTGAAACAATTAAAAAACAGCATCTTTGCGCCTCAAATTATACACGATCCATACCTAGTATTAAAAGGATTAAATGAAGTCATTGCTTTTGAATATGTACAAAAAGATTAATTATATAGCGGCAGCATTGTTATTGCTTACCAGTATTTCTGTTAATGCGCAGGTTACAACACAGTCGCCATACTCCAGATTTGGACTTGGAAACGTAAAAGGAGCATTACTTCCTCAGTTTAAGGCAATGGGTGGTATTTCCACCGGTGTTTATAAACCCAGTGGATTTAGCAACATAAATATGCAGAATCCCGCATCCTATTCCGGAATCACAATGACCACACTTGATATGGGTTTAAGCGGAGCTTTTACTACCCTAAAAGATGGTTCAAAATCTGAAAGCAGTTTTAACGGTACGCTTAGTCACGTTGCACTTGCTTTTCCGGTAATATCAGGCAAATCCGCATTGAGCTTTGGCTTGTTGCCATTTACGGAGCTTGGTTACGAATATAGCGTTAGTGATAAATTGGACACAAACAGCGTAAATTACCTGTATTCAGGAGAAGGAAACTTAACAAAAGCATATTTTGGTTACGGACAGCAATTCGGAGATCATTTCAGAATTGGTGGTAACATCGAATATATATTTGGAAATTTACAGGAAAGCGCCTCTTTAGAGCCAATTAATCAGGTTGCCCGTAATAGCCGTAACATTAAAAAGAATAGTGTTGGCGGAATAGGTTTTTCTTACGGAGCACAATATGAAATCCCACTGGGAACAAGAAAGCGCATTACTTTGGGTTATTCGGGATCTTCTTCTTCGTCAGTTAATTACAAAAAGACTTTCTTAACTACCTTATATCAAAGGGATAATGAAGGTAATGAGTTGCCAAAAGTTGATACCGTTAAAATAGTTGAAAACAGCTCAGCTAAAATGAAACTTCCTTTAATGCACAATTTCGGGATCTCTATCCAAAGAGATAACAAATGGATGATTGGTGCCGATTATAGAATGGGTCAGTGGTCTAAATTGAGCATGGATGGTGTTAATCAGGGATTGCAGGACAGCTGGGGTTTCTCGGCAGGTGGACAAATCACGCCGGATGCAAGCGCCGTTTCGGGATATTTTAAACATGTAGATTATCGTGTGGGATTCCAGTATGATAAAACCTATATCCAGCTAAATAATCAGGACGTGAAGCAAATGGCAGTCACCTTTGGTGTAGGGCTTCCTTTAGCACTTAGCAGAAGCTCTTTCTACAAGCTAAACTTTACCACTGAAGTAGGAAAAAGAGGATCACTAACTAATGGGCTTATCCAGGAGAACTATATTAATTTCCATCTAGGATTTACACTTAACGATACCTGGTTCAGAAGATATAAATTCGACTAATGAAAGTCCGGGGTATAATATATGGAAGTGTTATACTTTGTCTGCTGCAAATTTGTTTAAGCTCCTGCGGGGAAGACGACCTGAAGAAAGCCGCAAAGCTATCTGAAAAGGTTGCTTTAAACAGGGACCGTACTACAGGTGTAGACATTATTTATAGTGACTCCGCTAAAGTTAAGGCACAAGGGTTTGCACCTATTCTAGATAAAGTTACTCCTGCCAATGGTGCCGTTTATCAGGAAATGCCAAAAGGTGTAAAAATCAACTTCATCGACGAAATCACCACAAAGATCAAGGGATCTATTACCTCGGATTATGCGATTATGAAGGATACCGAGAAGCTGACCATCTTCAAAAGAAACGTTGTTGTTGTTAACGAGAACATGACCTTTAATACCGAAGAATTGGTTTGGGATCAAAACAAGAAACTGTTTTTATCTCCAAAAGGAGTGGTTACAAAACCAGACGGTACAGTGCTTAACGCGGTCGACTTTACAGCTACTGAAGATTTCAATTTTATCAACTGGAAAAACGGATCGGGCGAGACCTATGTGCCGGATAATTTCGGAGAATAAGCACAATTATTTAGGGGCCTTATTTCCCTAATTTTTAAATACTTATTCAAATACAATTTAATATTTTCTTTTTTTAGCAAAAGTTGTATCTTGCGCCCTCTTAAAAAAAATTATAAATAAGAATATTATGGGTTTAATGACATTTTTGCGGAATCGCGCAGGCTATATTCTGATAGGAGCCATCGGTTTTGCAATTGTTGCATTTTTGGTTGGTGATGCAATTAACGTAGGTAAGCCTTTCTGGGCTGCTTCTCAAAAAGTTGTGGGGTCTGTTGATGGTGAGGATATAAACATAGATGAGTTTGGTGCTAAGGTTGATCAAAGCCTTGCTCAGTTCAAACAACAATATGGCGGTTCAGGCAACGCCCAAATGCAGGCTATGGCGGTTGATAATGTGTGGCAAGGTGAAGTAGCAAGAGTTCTTTTAGGAAAAGAGTATAGCCGTTTAGGTATAAACGTTTCTGGTGATGAATTGGCTGACCTGATTAAGGGAGACAATCCAAGCCCGATAATTGTACAATATTTTGGAAACCCTCAAACTGGTCAGGTTGATAGAGCTCAGGTGATCAGAACTTTTAAAGAAGGTTATAAAGATCCTAACATGGCTAAACAGCTACAGGCTGTTGAAGCTGAAATAGAAAGACAAGCATTACAACAAAAATATGTTAAGATGATCAGCAATGCTGTTTATGTAACTTCATTAGAAGCTAATGATGAATATGTAAACCGTAATAAACTGGCTAACTTCAAATATGTTGGTCTTGAATATGCATCTATTCCTGACGCAAGCGTAAAGATTGCAGAATCTGATTACTCAGATTACTATAACGATAACAAACAACGTTTTGAAAACCCTACAGAAACACGTGCGTTTGAGTATGTGTCTTTCAGTGTTAGCCCAACTAAAGAAGATTCTGCAGCGGTTAAATCTCAGGTGGAGAAACTTGCAGCAGACTTTAAAACAGCTGCTAACGATTCTCTTTTTGCTGCGGTTAACTCAGACGTTAAAGTTCCATACACTTATATCAATAAAGGTAAACTAGATCCTGCTGTAGATTCAGTAGTATTTAACCTGCCTGCAGGAAGTTTCTTCGGACCTAAATTCTCGGGTAACTCTTACAAACTGGTTAAAGTTATAGATACCCGTTTCTCTCCTGATTCAGTTAAAGCAAGCCATATCCTACTTGATGCCAGCAAACTTGGTGGTGTAGATAAAGCTGTAAAAATGGCCGATTCGTTAAAAGGACTGATTCAAAAAGGTGCAAGCTTTGCTACTTTAGCCGCTCAGTACAGCGTAGACGGATCTAAAGATAAAGGTGGAGATCTTGGTACTTTTTCCCGTGGCCAAATGGTACCTGAATTTGAGAATGCTGCATTTAACGGAAGTGTTGGCGACCTTAAAGTGGTAACCTCACAGTTTGGTGTACACTTAATTAAAATCGAGAAACAAATTGGTTCTTCAAAAGTGGCTAAACTGGCTTACATCGAGAAGAGCTTATTGGCAAGTAATAAAACTAAAGATGCTGCCTATAAAAAAGCAAGTAACTTCTTAAGTGAAGTTAAAGGTGGCAGTTTCTCTGAGCTTGCTCAGAAAAAAGGTTATACTGTAGGTGTAGCTGATAAAATTACACCAACACAAGGTTTCGCTCCAGGCTTAGACAATCCACGTCAGTTAATTCGTGATGCGTATGATGCTAAAAAAGGAGATGTGTTAGATCAGGTATATCAAATGGATAATTCATTTGTAGTAGCGCGTGTTACGGATATCAGACCAAAAGGAACATTGCCATTAGAAGCAGTTAAGAAAGATATTGAGCCAATGGTTCGTAACCTGGTTAAGGCTAAAATGCTTAAAGAAAAAATTGACAAAGCATTACAAGGTGCTGCCAACATTGATCAGGTAGCGCAAAAACTAGCTAAACCGGCAACACCTGTTCAAAACATCGTATTCTCTAATCCTATTATCCCAGGCGGTGGCCAGGAAAATAAAGTGGTTGGAGCGGTATTTGGATCTCAACCAGGTAAGCTTTCTAAAGCAATTGATGGCGAGCGTGGTGTTTATGCATTCTCAGTGGACGGATTTACGAATCCTGCGCCGTTAGCGAATACTTATAAACAAAAAGAAATAATGATGCAGGCTACTGCTCAGCGCTCTTTAGGTGCGGCATTCCAGGCATTACAAGATAAAAGCGACATAAAAGACAATAGGGTGAAATTCTATTAATCTTATTTTACGTAATTTTGTAACCGGAAGTAGTGTCTACTTCCGGTTTTTTTATTTTAGAGCGATGGAGATTCAAGAAAATTTTGTCAATAAAGTAGCGGCCAGCGGTTTAATTACGTTTAACCTTGAAGATTACCTTAATCAGGGAGAAAGAGTTGTTTATGATATTAAGGATAATCTTTTTCACGGACTGATGTTAAGAGAGAAAGATTTCAGAGAGTTTATAAAAACGCACGAATGGACCGCTTATAAGGGTAAAAATGTAGCAATCACTTGTAGTGCTGATGCTATAGTACCTACCTGGGCTTATATGCTGTTGGCTAACAAAATGAGACCATATGCAAATGAGGTTGTATTTGGTAGCCTTGAAACATTAGAAGCCGTGTTGTTTACTAAAGCCCTGGCAAAGATTGATCTTAATGCTTTTGCCGGTGAACGTGTGGTCGTAAAAGGTTGTGCAGATATTGATCTGCCTGTTGCAGCTTATGTAGAGATTACTAATCTGCTAACGCCAGTTGTAAAAAGCATTATGTATGGAGAGCCATGTTCTACGGTGCCCATATATAAGCGAAAGGATTAATTTTGGATTGTTTTTTGTTTTAGCTTAGGTATGAGAAAATCACTATTGTTTATTGTTGTTGCATTCCTAAGCTTTAGCGCTGCGGCCCAGGAGTTACCTTTTGTAAAGGAACCCGTGTTTCAACCCGGAGAGGTTTTAACCTATAAATTAAAATATGGATTTATCACCGCAGCAGAAGGGACCTTAAAAGTGCTTAATTCTGACCTTAAATTTGATGGTAAACCTACTTATAGGTTAAGTGTTGATGGGGTAACATCAGGAACCTTTGATGTCTTTTATAAGATCCGAGATCATTATGATTCCTATATAGATATGGTTAATTTAAAACCTTATTTCTTTCAGGAGAATATCAGGGAAGGCGGTTACAGGCGACAAGACAAAGCCAGATTTAATCAGGATGAAAGGAAAGTAGTGGCTACAAAGGGTACTTTTATTGCCCCTAGCAGTCAAACATTCGACCTGGTTTCTTCTTACTATTTTGCCAGGAGCCTTGATGTCTCTAAAATGAAATCCGGTGATTTTGTTAAACTAAACTATTTTCTAAGCGATGAGATCAGTCAGCTCCAAATACAATATTTAGGTAAGGAAGTGATAAAGACTAAGCTTGGGAAGATAAGCTGTCTGAAATTTAGCCCTTCCATAAAGCCAGGAAGGATATTCCGTAAAGACAGTAAATTATACCTGTGGATTACCGATGATGGCAACAGAGTGCCTGTAAAGGCTCAGGTAGAGATTCTGGTAGGATCAGTAATAATGGAAATTAAATCGGCCGATGGATTAAGGTATCCCTTGGCTATAGTAAAATAGACGAAGATGATAGAAGTACAAAATACCCTCGTGCATGAAGACCTGATCAGGGAGAACTTTGTGTGCAACCTCAACAAATGTAAGGGTATTTGTTGTGTAGAGGGTGATGCTGGTGCACCTTTAGATGTAGCAGAAACAGCAATACTTAAAGAAATTTATCCAAAGATTCAGCATTTGCTTGAACCTAAAGGAATAGCCGCAATTGAAGAGCAGGGAACATCTGTAGTTGATGCAGATGGCGATTTAACTACCCCATGCGTAGATGGGCACAAAGAGTGTGCTTATGTTACATTCGAGAATGGAATTACAAAGTGTGGAATTGAGAAGGCATATGAGCAGGGAATAATTGATTGGCAAAAACCGATCTCTTGTCATCTATACCCGATCAGAGTGACCCAATACCCGGAATTTGAAGTGTTAAATTACGACAGATGGCACATCTGCCATGATGCATGTTCATTTGGAAGAGAGTTAAAAGTACCGGTTTATCAGTTTTTAAAAGGACCTTTGACCAGGAAATATGGTGCAGAATGGTTTAAAGAGCTGGAAGATAATGTATCTTCGGATAAAGACTTAAATAGTTAACACCTTAATAGATTTTTAAACAAACAAACGCTATAACTTGAAAGGAATAATTTTAGCAGGGGGAAGTGGCACAAGGTTGCATCCTTTAACCCTGGTAATGAGTAAACAAATGATGCCGGTTTATGATAAACCGATGATCTATTACCCATTGTCTATATTAATGCTGGCCGGAATCAAAGAAATTCTGATTATCTCAACACCTCACGATCTTCCTAATTTCGAAAAACTTCTTGGTGACGGTAGTGCCCTTGGTTGTAAGTTTTCTTACGCAGTACAAGAGCAGCCAAACGGATTGGCCCAGGCATTCGTAATTGGAGCGGACTTCATTGGAAATGATAAGGTTGCTTTAGTCCTGGGAGATAACATCTTCTATGGTGACGGAATGGCTAAGTTATTACAATCTAGTGCAGATCCGGATGGTGGTGTTGTATTTGCCTACAGGGTTTCTGATCCTGAACGTTATGGTGTTGTGGAGTTTGACGATCAAAATAGAGCGATTTCAATCGAGGAGAAGCCAGCTCAGCCTAAATCAGATTATGCAGTTCCTGGCTTGTATTTCTATGATAACTCTGTTGTGGAAATTGCTAAGAACATCAAACCTTCACCAAGAGGGGAATACGAAATTACAGATGTAAACAAAGTTTATCTGGAACAGGGTAAGTTAAAGGTTGGTGTATTGAGCAGGGGTACTGCTTGGTTAGATACGGGTACTTTTGCTTCTTTAATGCAGGCGGGACAATTTGTACAGGTAATTGAAGAACGTCAGGGATTAAAAATCGGATGTATCGAAGAGGTAGCCTACAGAATGGGCTTCATCGATAAAGAGCAGTTAAGAAAAGTAGCAGAACCTTTAGTGAAAAGTGGGTATGGCTCGTATTTGTTGAAGATTTTAAGATAGCCATCTTTTTATAAATCACAATTTTTCAACCAGTTGTAAATGTAATTCCATGCCGCTGTATGCATCTGTCAGCGGATTTTTTACCCTGCATGTTTTGATTCATTGATACATGCAGGGGTAAACCAATATCAATAAAAAGGCATTTTTGCGGCAGTGGCTGTATATTCCAAATCAATAGAGTCCATGGTGGTTGTATTATCTTTTGGACTTAGTGAGTACAGTTTTAGTCTCACCCTATGGCTGTACAAGCAGCCTCTTATTTCTATGCAAACAGCTTGTTATTCTTTTGAATTCGAAAAAAGATAAACCTTCCCGGATGGTATATCTATCAACCCAAGGTCTAATCAATTACCAGAATCTACGTTTTGTCATGCCCAGAGGACATGCATTTCTGAAACGGACTTACAATAGAGCATTGCATATTGCTTTCAAGATAGGTGATGCCAACTAATAGACATTTCTACTTAAACAATTCAGTGAGTGTTAAARTAMCCTCACCCTATGGCTGTGCAAGCAGCCTCCATATTAAATATCTTCTTCTCAAAGAACTAACCCTATCACCATCAAGCACAGGCCTGACACCTCTACTCAACTACTAGCTGAATCCCTGCTCTGTCCGCTTTATAGGCAATTTTTTCTTTCAGGCTGTAATAACTCCAGTTTCGCAATAAAAATTGATCATCCTTGGCTATTTCTTCCTTTAGTTCCTGATTGACAAGGATGAGGGTTGCCGCCTCATGCTTTACACACAGGTCTATCAGCATGCGGCTATACACATGGAGTTTATAGTCAATATATTTTCTTTCCTGATGCTGATAATCWTCCAGNGMTTTTCNTTTTTCGCTTGCGKCCRTGGCCACCCCGRTTRAARGTAACCGCCTTCTTTACCCGGTAGATCGCCGCCTGTATGGCTARTCTCCGGTGTAGGAATTCTTCCTTGTTGCCAATGGTGTGTTCCTGGCTGCCAATTTTAACGGTAACGGGGTGTTCAATAGATAGGAATGCTTCAGCAATAACAGAGGTATCCAAACGATGTTGTTCCTTTTCGATCTGAATGGCTGCCAGCAAAAAGATTTTACCCTGATCTAACTGTATATGACTTGCCCGGAGTTTTAGGGCGCCACCCTGAATTCTGTTCAACAAGATTTTTTTATCTGATCTGTCTTTACCCAAATAGGTCCTGAAAGGAATCTGAAACAGCTTAAAGCAAAAATTTCGTCCATCCGGCGTATGGCTTAGCTTTGAAATCACTTCCGCCCCGAAAGGCAAGGGGATATTCTTTTTATAGTTACGTAGCGATTTTTCACCTTTCCAATAGGCCACCTTTTCCTTGTTAAAAGAGGAAATCAGGGTGTTGTTTAGGTAGCTTAGAATATTTGTAGGAATCTGTCCTTTAAAATGATTGGAGAGTAACCGGTAGGTGGTGTTTTGCCTGGACGATTTTAAAATGCCGTTTTCTTCTTTCTTTTTATCAGCGATTTTAAGCTTGATTTCCTCTGTTAAATAAAAAAAATCTTTTACCTGTTCCTGGACGAAATGGTGGCTCATGATCATGTTGGCTGCACGGAAACAAATCCGCTGCCAGCTGTACAACTGATCCTTTGCTGCCTTAATCACTTCTTTGTCCTCGGAATTAATCAGCAGCTGGATCTTGCGGGTTAGGATCATGGTCTCTTTTTCCATAGCTTATTTTTTGATTCTTTTGATCTTGGTACAGGCCTGAGCGAAGGTTCGTTGAATGTGCTGCTGACTTAAATTCATTTGCCTGGCAATCTCTTCAAAGCTGTACTGGAGTTCGTAGCGCATGTGCAGGATCCTGGATTGCTCTTCGCAGAGGTCACCTTCGAATTTGAACTTGGTGGTCTTTCCAGTAGCCTCCAGTTTTTGTGAGCTGGTCAGAATGGACTTTAAGTTTTCCAGTGTTTTCTCGACCGTTGTGGCTACCTGATAATCAGAGATGCCACCAATATGCCAGGCAATACGCTCATAGTTGAAAGCGTATTTCAGGCAGAGCTTGATAAACAGTTGCTGATTTTCAGTGAGGTTGGGAATGACTGCTTCAACCTGCTGCCACTGCAGCTTTAAGCGGTCATCAAGTTCTTCCTGATAGAAGATGTCATCGGGATCCAATTCCTCTTCAGGATCGAAGCCTCCCATGAATTCCTGGTAGTTTTCGATCTCATCAAGCCTGAGCATATTCCGCTGGAAATTGTGACTGGAAGTTTTATAATAGGATTTGCAGGCTTCGATGGTGGTGTCACTCAAGAAGGTTTCAATGTGGCTGGGGTCGGTGATGCTGTTCCTGATTAGCCAGAGACGCAGAAAGGCTTCGCTGACGATGCTGGCCGCATTGGTATCATCTTTAATGTACCTCCTTCTTTTATAGAATAAAGGAGGGTAGAGGCGGTTGTAGAAGTATTCTAGGCCCTTTTCATCACCCTGACTAAATTTGAGGAAATAATGTTGGTTTTCAGTTAATCTGTTGTATTTCATAGCTCGTATTTCATACGAGTCTCGAATTGGCAGATAATAGATTTGGGATCTGCCAACCGTGGCGACTTAAAGTTTCTGAGGCCTTATGTTTACACGGAATTACAGCAGACCCCAAATCTATTTCGATACGCAAAGATAGCATAACTACGCATAGATTTTGGGATACTCTGCTGTCTTGCGTAAACGGCCTCAGATAATCGCCGCAAGACTCTTCTAAAAATCTTTATAAATTATATCATGTCATAAATTAGTTAATTGCAAAAACGCTAAGACTAAGATACATAATAATTTAATAGTCTCCTAATTAAGAGTATCTTTATTAAGAGTAATATTTGCCTTCTATTTTATCCAGTTTAGGGGTATAAATAAGTAAGAATGGCTGGGAGTAAGAAGAAAAGTGATTTACCACTGGATGTTAAGAAAATTGGATTGAGACTTAAGCAGATTAGAAAAGAACGAGGATTTAATAATTCGGATGAATTTGCTTATGAGTTTCAATTGAATCGCTCTCAATATGGAAAATATGAGGCCGGATCGGAAGATTTAAGAATTAGCTCGTTAATTAAAATACTTGATAAACTTAAAATTAGCTTAGGTGATTTTTTTAACCAGGATTATGAGAATATTCAGATATAATCTCCACTATCTAAAATTGAGGGTGAGAATTGATCTTGCCACAGACATTTAGACAAAAGTACTTATCGACGGCCTTAAATCGCTATCTAACGAAAAGGTAAAGCAATAAATAAGTTCATTGTAAAGTTGCATCATAGTTTAATTGTCTAGTCTTTATGTTTATCTCAATTTTGAGCCGCAATTGGTAACGGCTTTTTAGTTACCCCATGTGCACCATTAGTCAGTTTTTTTCAAAGTGATGGCTAAACAATAACGTTATTGCCAAGCCAAACTCTTTAGTAGAATTTTATATGCTATCAACAGATAAAAAATAACTATTTGAATTCTCCGCTTTTACCGATGTCTTATTCATTCATTTTTATAGATCCCAGTTTTGGGATGTTTAAAGATTTATAAATTAAATCTTTAAACAGAAGAGCATTGGTTTATATAAATATCTGTTTATGTGACTCTACGTATTTGAAGTAGTCCAAAAATATTTTCCTAATTATTAGGATATCATAAAATTACATTATACATTAGTGTATTATTTAACTAATACAGTAGTGATGATAACAATTAACAATCTTAATTTTGGTTACAGTAAGCATAATTTGCTTTTTAAAGACATGAGTATGCAGCTCAGCGCTGGTCATATCTATGGCTTACTGGGAAAAAACGGTGCAGGGAAATCTAGCCTATTGAAAAATATAGCAGGTTTGGTATATGCACAAAGCGGATCTTTAAAAGTGATGGGATTTGATCCCGCCAAAAGAGAACCGGAGCTATTAGCTGACATTTGTTTTATTCCTGAGGAGTTTTATCTCCCATCAATCAAAATTGATGCTTATATAAAGGCAAATGCTCCCTTTTATACGAAATTTGATTATGCCTATTTGAATGTGTTATTAGAGGAATTTAACATTCCGATTAGCAACAAGTTGGTAAACATGTCCTACGGACAAAAGAAGAAATTTATTATTGCCTTTGGTTTGGCCACCCAAGCAAAACTGGTGATCATGGATGAGCCAACCAATGGTTTGGACATCCCTTCAAAAGCGCAATTCCGTAAAGTGATGGCTTCCGCTTTAACTGACGATCGCTGCATTGTGATATCAACCCATCAAGTACGTGATCTCGATAATTTAATTGATACAGTAATTATGTTGGATGAAAGCACAATCTCATTAAAAGCATCTATTGAAGAAATCACCCAAAAACTAACCTTTAAAAAGATGAAGGAGTTAGATGAAACGGTGATCTACGCCGAGCCGGCATTATCGGGATATAACGTAGTTGTTCCTAACTTTCATCAGGAAGATAGCAAGATGGATATTGAGCTTTTGTTCAATGCTGTTATTGCAGAAAAGAAAAAACTTAAACCCATTTTTAATTAACGCGCTATGAGCAACTCATTTAATTTCAATCGTTTTTGGTTATTGGTAAAAAGACAATGGCTTGAGTTTGGGAAAATATACCTGATCAGTCTGCTGGTGATAACAGGTGCAGTCATTGCATTTTATTTTTATGCCCTGCCAGAGCCAGATTTACACACAACCAATCTCTCTTCAGTTTATCAACATAACAATGATGGATATGTAAATCTGAACTTTAGACTTCCTTTATTCCTTACGCTAGGTTTCATGTTTATCAGTATCATCGCCAGCGGGTATTTTTCATTGTTGGGACAAAAGTCTAAAGCAATAATCGAGTTAATGACTCCGGCTTCAACATTAGAAAAATGGCTTTGCGGAGTATTTTATACGAGCATTCTTAGTGTTTTTAGTTTTTTGTTGATTTTTTATCTGACTGATATGCTTTTTGTTAATTATTTGCAAAAAATCGTTGGCCAGATTAGCTATACCATAACATCAGACATGCGATCAGCTCCTGAAACTGTTGTACTTAGTGTAAAACCTTTTTTTATTGATTTTTTTGATCGTCAAGAAATGCAAAGCCTTGTTCTTTTTCCATTCGTAATTACCAGTGTTTTTCTTTTGGGCTCAGCTTACTTTAGCAGGTTTCATTACATAAAAACTGCAGTTGTAGTCATGCTCTTTTGTACAGCACTTATATATACAATGATCAAAGTAGCAGGATGGCTAACGTTTAATAAGGTACAGGATTCGGCTAATTTCGGATTTAGATCCCATAGCGGTGAAATGTTGGGTTACGTACTAATTGGGACCGCGTTGATAACATTGTTTTTCTGGACTGTAACCTTTTTTCGCGTAAAAGAGAAAGAGGTTTAATTAAATTACACAAACATGGAATTTAGAGATAATAAGGCAATATACCTTCAGATAGGGGATTACGTTTGTGAACATATTTTGTTGGGCAAATGGAAAGATGAAGAAAAAATACCCTCGGTAAGGGAGTTGGCCGTATCGTTGGAAGTTAACCCTAATACGGTAATGCGTACTTACGAGCTTCTTCAGAATAAAAATATCCTTAGCAACAAAAGAGGTATCGGATTTTTTATAGCGGAGGACGCCATTAAGCAGATAAAGCTTTACCGTAAAGTCCAATTTATGGACCAGGAGCTTCCTGTATTCTTTCGCAACCTTTATCTCCTGGATATTGGTTTTGAAGAGCTGGAAACTAAATATGAGAAATTTGTTAAAGAAACATTTACTAACCCTTAGGTTCAAGATGTCTTAACGACGTTGCAAACCACTAAAAAAATACTTCAATGAAAACAAGTAATAAATTATTAATCGCATTTGGAGTCCTGATGTTTGTTGTGCCCTTAACGATCATGGCCTACACGATAAACAGAGACTATAAAGATCCTGAAGAAATCAAGGAACAGGGCAATGCCAATTCACATTTTAATTCCCATTCTAATGGCTTTACCAGTATCGCACTTAAGGAAACGTTCAAATCTATAAGTATTACAGGGAAAGTACAGAATATGTGGTATGTGAATCTTGTCAACGACCAGGACTATGGCGTAAAAGTCTCGGAGATATATAAAGATTTTGTCAAGGTGAGTATTGATGCAAACGAGCAACTTCATATTACAATGAACGAAGGCTTTAAAGATGTAATGTATCCGATAGCCATCTATGTGTATGCGCCAAAAATAGAAACGCTAAACCTGGCCGGTGTAGATGCAATTACATTAACATTCAAAAATAAAACAGACGCATTACAGCTAAACGCCAAAGATGTAATGCAATTAACTATGGAGAGTGATTTCAAGGTTAATCACCTGAGCATCGACGCCGAAAAAGTTAATAATATGGTCTTTGGTGGAGCGGAACTCAAGTCTCTTAATTTGAATCTGAAATCTTCACGTTTTAAATCTGAAATGAAATCTTTCAATTCCCTAAATGTATCGGCATCAGATGGATCGGAATTGAGCATCTTCGGCGATGAACAAAGTAAAGCCCGTTTCGCTATTGAACAATTGACACTAAATACTTCAGGTAAAGTAGACGTGAATTTAACAGACATGAAATTGAACAACGTTTCTGGAACCTTATCCGATGAGACGATGATTAATGTGCCTGTTGTTTATTTGAAACAATTGATAAAATAGACGCACTTTTAAACTCGTACCTTAATTATGATCTTAAGCCAGCCCGAAATAGGACTGGCTTAATTATTATTACTTCATTTTGGCTTATAACTGGGGTGTTATGCCAAAATTGCTTAATATTTAGACAATTTCAGAAAACTTTGTAGATTGTAATTCGCTTTCTTTGAGAAACCAAATAAACCTAATAAGAAAGCTGATGAAATCTTTGTCCACATTCCTGTTTGCCTTATTGCTGATTGCTGGTCATGCCTTCGGCAAGGATATTTATGTTTCCCCAAAAGGCAGCGATAAGAATTCAGGATCCATAGACAAGCCTTTTGCCAGTATTAAAAAGGCTCAGCTAACAGCAAGAAATACACCCGGAAAAGTTATCATCTACCTTAGAAGCGGAACATACTACCTATCCGAGACTGTTGTATTCAGCCCAGAAGATTCAAGAAAAGCAAATGCCGGTCTAACCGTAAAGCCATATGCCAATGAAAAAGTAACCATTAGTGGGGGCACTCCTTTAACCCTAAAATGGGAGCCTTACAAAGAAAACATAATGAAAGCCAAAGTCAGTGGAGATCATGTTTTCGACCAGCTTTTTATTAACCGCCATCAGCAGCGCATGGCAAGATACCCCAACTATAACCCAGCTGTAAGGTTTTATGGCGGATCTTCGGCTGATGCCTTAAGTCCTGAACGCATTGCCAGCTGGAAAAATCCAGCAGGAGGATTCATTCATGCTTTGCATAAAGCAGAGTGGGGTGGATATCAATACCAAATCACAGGAAAAGATGCGGATGGTAAATTGAAAATGGAGGGCGGTTACCAGAATAACAGACAAATGGGTATGCACGATAAATACCGGTTTGTAGAAAACATATTTGAAGAATTGGATACTATAGGAGAATGGTACTACAACAAAGATGAAAAGCTGCTCTATTATTATCCCGAAAAATCAGACGCCAACCTTACCGCTGCTAAAGTAGAAATCCCACGACTAAAGCATCTTTTTGAATTCAAAGGATCAGAACAAAGTCCGGTTTCCAATATAAGCATCGAAGGTCTTGAGCTTACACACACGCTTAGAACGTTTATGGAAACCAAAGAGCCTTTATTGCGCAGCGACTGGACGATATACAGGGGTGGAGCAGTTTTAATGGAAGGTGCGGAGTCTTGCCAGATCAGATCTTGCTTCTTTAACCATGTTGGCGGAAACGCAGTATTTTTAAGCAACTACAATAGAAATAATAAAATCTCCGGTTGTCACATAGCTTACGCAGGCGCAAGTGGGGTTTGTTTTGTTGGCGATCCCAAAGCAGTCCGGTCTCCAAGTTTTGAATACGCTCAGTTTGTTCCGGTAAATGAAATTGATACCGTTCGCGGGCCAAAAACAAATAACTATCCCGCAAATTGCACTGTCGAAAATACATTAATGTACGGATTGGGGCAAATTGAAAAACAAGTCGCTGGTGTACAAATCTCCATGTCTATGAGCATTACGGCTACCCACAATACCATTTACGATGTCCCAAGAGCAGGTATAAACATTAGCGAAGGAACATGGGGTGGTCACGAAATTTCTTTTAACGACGTCTTTAATACTGTTTTGGAATCTGGTGATCATGGTGCATTTAATTCATGGGGCAGAGATAGATATTGGAATGCTAATGTTCCGGTAATGAATAAGATCGCTAAAGACAATCCTGCATTAATTACTGCCGATGTCATTAAAACCATTGCATTACATGACAACAGGTTTCATTGTGAACACGGATGGGATATTGATCTGGACGATGGATCAAGCAATTACCACATTTACAATAATGTTTGCTTAAATGGAGGTTTAAAACTACGCGAAGGCTTTTATAGAAGGGTAGAGAATAACATTATTTTAAACAATTCTTTCCACCCGCATGTATGGTTCGAAAACAGTGGTGATGTCTTTAAACATAACATCATCACCAGGAACTATTATCCAATCGGAATTAATTTTTGGGGCAAGGAAATCGACTATAATTTCTTTGCAGATAAAGCCTCATTAGAGAAATCGCAAAAGGCTGGTACCGACCAGCACTCTACATTTGGGAATCCTGAATTCTTAAATCCGGCAATTGGCGATTACAGCGTGAAAAGCACTTCTAAAGCGCTTACTGTAGGCTTTAAAAGCTTTGCTACAGATCAATTTGGGGTAACCTCTCCGGCGTTACGTAAGCTAGCGAAAAAAGCCCCAATTCCAGTGCTTAAAGGAATTGAGGGGATAAATACGAGTGAATCAACAGAATGGTTCGGCCTGCGCCTTAAAAATCTTGAAACATTAGGAGAACGTTCTGCAACGGGGATGCCTGAAGAAATAGGGATTCTGGTGCTTAGCGTTCATGCCAGCAGCCCTTTTGCCGGAGTGTTAAAAGCCAACGATGTTATTCTTTCCTTTAAGCAGAAAACCACAAATAAAGTTGCAGATCTGATTGCCCTACAGCAGCAAAATAAGTCAGATAAAGCTGTCGAAATAACTATTTTTAGAAATCAGAATACACAAAAGATTACCCTGGATAAACCACTTAAATAAAAATGAAACACACAACGACCATTTTATTTGCGTTAGTACTTTTCTGTAAAACCCTTGCATTTGGACAGCACGATCCTAAAGCATTAAGGGAATGGCAGGATCAAAAATATTCAATGTTCATTCATTACGGAATCTACTCTGTACTGGGTGGCGTGTGGGAAGGTAAGCCGGTAACCAAAGGGTTAAGTGAACAAATTCAGGCGCATGCAGGTATTTATAGTGATACTTACGCAGATGTTGCTAAAAGGTTTAATCCCCAAAACTGGAATGCAGATTCTATTGTTGCCCTGGCAAAAAAAGCAGGTATGCGCTCGCTGGTAATCACCTCAAAGCATCATGATGGATTTTGTATGTTTAAAACAAATACCACAGATTTTAACGTGGTTGATGCCACTCCATTCAAAAGGGATATTGTAAAAGAGCTTTCCGATGCTTGTAAGCGTGGTGGGTTAAGGTTTGGCTTGTACTTCTCGCTAATCGACTGGCACTTCCCGCAGGCATCGCCAATCTCGAGCAGCAACTCAGATTATATTACCCCCGAACATGTGGAATACAATAAAAAGCAGATTACAGAATTGCTAAGCAACTATGGCCCTGTTTCTGAACTGTGGTTTGATATGGGCTCCCAAAATGCTAATGAAAGCAAAGACCTTAGAGACCTGGTCCATAAACTTCAGCCAAATTGTATGATCGGAAGCAGAATTGGGAATGATATGGGCGACTTTAACGTAATGGGCGACAATCAGGAGCCTGATTATGCCATCGGAGTGCCTTGGCAGTCTCCTGCATCTTTCTTCGACGAAACATGGAGCTATCGTTCGTGGCAGGTGAGGGGGAGCGAAGAAGAAAAAATGCGCGAAAAACTAACCAGTTTGATCAGGGTTGCAAGTCGTGGCGGAAACTTCCTTTTAAACATCGGTCCAAAGGGAGATGGTTCTGTAGTTGATTTCGAAAAGGATGTTTTATTAAGCATCGGTAAATGGCTTGATAAAAATAAAGAAGCCATTTATGGAACAGACCCGGATCCTTTTCACATCTCATTCAAATGGGGAAGCCTAACCAGCAGACCTGATAAAATTTATCTGCACCTGCTTTCAGCTCCTGAAAATGGAGTGATCACACTTCCTGGTCTTACCGGAAAAATTAAAGATGCATATGTTCTTGGAGAGGATAAAAAAGCGAAATTCTCCCAAAATGCTTCAGGGGTGAAAATTAATGTACCAGAAGGTTTAGACGTCAGCAAAGAGTTTAAAGTAATTGCAATAGAATTTGTTCATGGTTATTCAGTACCTCCTGCAAATATCATCGCTTTCACTAAATCGCCTTTAATTCTTGACGCGCACAATGCCTTTAAGCACTACAGCAGTTCAGGCATAGATTACAACAACCGTTATCAGAGTACGGTAAAGGAATCATGGACCATTAGTCCTTCAAAAACCGGGGATCTCGCTCCTGCAATCTATTACACAGATGAAGAAAAAGGAAAGGTTATAGATGTAGAAGTGAATGGTAAAGCAACAGTGGTAACCTTAATCGGAACCGGAGCAGAAAAGTTAAAGAACGATCCTTCCGCCATTACATGGGGCGGTATCTATCAAACAGGGCCGCTTTATTCTGGTGTTGGTGGCGTACATGGTAACCTGACTAATGTAGATGTAAGCAAACCATGGCCAGATTCAAATGGTGGAACATGGGAGAAAAAGGGAGAACTGAAAAATAATGTGACCTACGAAATAAAAGCCGACAGAAATTCGGCAACCTACCTTTTACAAGAAATAACTTCAGCTAAAGATCAATCATATCTGGTGGGCATAACCAGTGGAGATGGGGTAACCGTAACACTGAACGGAAAGGTGCTGGCAGAGCATAACAATCCTTTTAAAGACAAGCAGTTGAAAGATGTGATTTTATTGCCGCTAAAAAAAGGAGCAAACCAGCTTATTGTTAAGTATTACAATGGATTCAAAAAGGTTAATGTAATGAGCATTGATAACAATGTAAGTCAAGCCATTTACCATCAGGAACTAAAACCAATGGCTGTAGAAAAGGGCAAGTATTATCCCGTTAGCTGGCAATTGCATAAACCGCTTTCTCCGCATACTACTATCGGATTATTTAACGCAAGAATCGAAATCAAATAATAACTCAGTGTCTTTATTATGGTATTTTGCAAATCAAGCTACGTAACAAGAATAATAGATGCTTTATTTGCCAAAATAGCTTAATAATAAGATAAAATGGTAAAATAAATCACTTCAAAAAACGCGTTCTTTGATTAACCAAAAAATTAAACCAGATGACTAAAAACAAGTACCTTTTTCCGTTTATTATGATTACTTCCCTGTTTTTTATGTGGGGTTTTGTACATAATCTAGATCCAATACTTATTCCCCATTTAAAAAGGTCTTTTAGTCTAAGTACTTTAGAAGCATCTTTGGTTGATTCTGCAGTGTTCATCGCTTATTTTTTTATGGCACTTCCAGCGGGATTTATTATGAAAAAGTATGGCTATAAAACAGGGATAATTCTGGGGCTTGCCTTATTTGCCATAGGATCATTTTTATTTATACCAGCAGCGAATACGCAAGCTTACGTATTCTTTTTGGGTGCACTATTTATCATAGCATGTGGACTAACCATTCTGGAAACAGCCGCCAACCCTTATGCATCATTGCTTGGCCCTCCTGAAACGGCAACGTTTCGATTGAATTTTGCGCAGTCATTCAATGGACTAGCAGCAACGGCTGCTCCAATAATCGGTGCTAAAATTATTTTAATAGAAGGGATATCTGATGAGAAGTTAAGTAAAATGTCTGCCTCTGCAAGGGAATTTGCTTTGGCATCAGAAGCTTCATCAGTAAAAACACCATATCTGGTGCTGGGGAGCATTATTCTGGTAATAGCGATCATCTTTGTCTTTTTGAAATTACCTGAAATTGTGGAGACAGAAGAACCGGGCGACAAAGCAACTGACCATACCCTATTGGATGCGCTTAAACACAAACATTTAAGGTGGGCCGTTCTTGCACAATTCTTTTACGTAGGTGCTCAGGTATGTGTGTTTAGCTTTTTTATTCTGTATGCTACCAAAGCTGCCGAAATAGATCAGCAAAAGGCAGCTGGTTATGCAGGTATCGGCATGGGCTTAGCCTTCCTGATTGGAAGGGTACTTGGTACGTTCCTCATGAAATTTATTAAAGCAGAGCGGTTATTGGCTATTTATGCTGTAGCCAGCATGGTACTTTGCGTTCTTGCAATCGTAACACATGGCACCATATCATTATTTGTTGTTATCGGAATTGCATTCTTCATGTCCATCATGTTCCCTACCATCTTCTCTCTGGGTATTAAGGATCTTGGAAAAGACACGAAATTTGGAAGCAGTCTGATCATCATGTCTATCGTGGGTGGCGCAGTATTGCCTCCGGCAATGGGTTACGTTGCTGATATAGCTGATATTCAGATAGGTTATATCGTGCCATTAATATGCTTCGCAGTTGTATTTTTATTTGGCGTAACCGGTCACAAGGTTGTTAAAAGAACATAGAATTAAAATCTTAGAAAATATATAAAATGAAAAGATATTGTTTAGCGCTTGATCTGGTAAATGATCCTGATCTGATCAAAGAATACGAAGTAATGCATCAGCAGGTATGGCCTGAAATTCAGGAGAGCATCACCTCTGCCGGAATCGATACAATGGAAATTTACAGATATGGCAATAGGCTGTTTATGATTATGGAAGTAAATGGTAAATTTAGCTTTGAAAAGAAGGGAGCCATGGATGCCTCAAATGAAAAGGTACAGGAATGGGAAAAATTAATGTGGAAATATCAACAGGCAATCCCGGGTGCTAAACCTGGTGAGAAATGGGTGATGATGGATAAAATATTTGAATTAAAAGCATAATGTCAATAATAACTAATAAAAGTTTTTTGCAAATACATCCAGACGATAATGTTCTGGTAGCCTTACAGGATTTGCAGAAAGGACAAAAAATTGAATGGAACAACTTAACGTTCGATTTAAAGGATGATGTACACGCCAAGCATAAGTTTTTCATAACGGATAGGGCAATTGGTGAGGATGTTTTAATGTATGGAGTATTGGTTGGCAAAGCAACTGCTTTTATTCCTCAGGGAGGGTTAATGACCACCGAAAATGTTCATCACGCCTCTCAGGATTATGCTTACAGAAATGTAAATTACCAATGGCAGGCTCCCGACGTATCAAAGTTTCAAGACAGAACATTCAACGGATATCACCGTCAGGATGGTAAAGTCGGAACAGCAAATTATTGGTTATTTATACCTACAGTTTTCTGTGAAAACAGAAATATGGATGTTATAAAAGAATCATTATACAATACCCTGGGCTATAATGTAACCGATAAGTACAAACAGTTTACAGATCAGTTGCTTACTGCATATCAGGACGGAGAATCAATAGATTCCTTTAATGTAGATAGTCTTGCATCTGCTCAGGCAACTAAAAAAAGAGTATTCAAAAATGTTGATGGTATAAAATTCCTTAATCATCAGGGTGGTTGCGGGGGCACACGTCAGGATGCGGATCTGTTAAGTAATCTGTTAGCTGCTTATGCGGATCATCCAAACGTAGCAGGAATAACCGTGCTTAGTCTTGGTTGTCAGCACCTGCAAACACAAAGCTTGCTGGATGATATCAAAGAGCGCAATCCTACTTTTAATAAAAAGGTCTTGATTTTTGAACAGCAGCAAAGCCAGAGTGAAGAGCAGCTGATAAAAGATGCCATTCTTAAAACTTTTGAAGGTTTAACCGAGATCAATAAAATAGAAAGAAGCCCTGCTCCACTTAGTAAGTTGTGTGTGGGGGTTAAATGTGGTGGTAGCGACGGGTTCAGCGGTATTTCTGCTAATCCTTCAGTTGGCTATACCTCTGATCTTTTGGTAGCTCTTGGAGCCAAGGTATTGTTGGCAGAATTTCCGGAACTATGCGGTGCAGAACAAAACATAATCGACAGGTGTGTAGATAAACCAACGGCCGAGAAATTTATCAGGTTAATGCAGGAGTACGATGCCCAGGCACATGCAGTAGGTTCCGGATTTCATATGAACCCATCACCTGGAAATATTAAGGATGGTTTAATAACCGATGCCATCAAAAGTACCGGAGCCGCTAAAAAAGCAGGTACTTCTCCCGTAGTAGATGTTTTGGATTATACCGAGCCGGTAACCAAACCAGGATTAAGCCTGGTATGTACTCCTGGAAATGATGTGGAGGCAACAACAGGAAAAGCGGCCAGTGGTGCTACATTAATCTTGTTTACCACGGGTTTAGGTACGCCAACAGGAAATCCTGTTTGTCCGGTAATTAAAATAGCAACAAACACAGCCCTAACCAACAGAATGGGCGACATCATTGACATAGACACTGGTGCAATTATTCGTGGCGAAAAAACCATTGAAGAAATGGGCGAAGAAATTCTGGAATATTGCGTCAGAGCTGCTAGCGGCGAAATCACACCTAAAGCAGTATTGTTGAATCAGGATGACTTCATCCCATGGAAAAGAGGCGTTTCATTATAATAAGGTAAGCATGTTCAGTTTAAAAGGAAAATCAGCAATTATTACAGGCGGAGGAAGCGGAATAGGCAGAGCAATATCTGCTCTATTTGCAAAACAGGGAGCTTTGGTTCATATTATCGAACTCAACTCGGAGGCGGCCTCACAAACAATAGACGAGATCAGTAAAGCAGGCGGAAACGCAATAGGCTATAGCTGTGATGTAAGTAACCAGGCTCAGGTAATCGATATCTTTAACAAAATAGGAAATATAGATATCCTCGTTAACAACGCTGGTATTGCCCATGTAGGAAAGCTGGAAACCACAAGTGAAGATGATTTCACTAAGATCTTTAATGTAAATGTTAAAGGGGCTTACAATTGCTTGTATGCTGCAATCCCGGCATTGAAAAAAAGCAATTCACCAGTAATCCTTAACATGGCTTCTATCGCTGCGTTGGTTGGCATTACCGACAGGTTTGCTTATTCTATGAGTAAAGGCGCTATTTATGCCATGACACTCTCTGTAGCGCGCGATTATATGGCCGACGGCATCAGATGTAACAGCATTTCACCAGCAAGGGTGCATACGCCTTTTGTGGATGGCTTTATTGCCAAAAACTATGCAGGTCAGGAAGAAGCTGTTTTCGAAAAACTATCCAAAAGTCAGCCAATAGGCCGCATGGGTAAACCAGAGGAGGTAGCCTCTCTGGCATTATACTTATGTTCAGACGAAGCTGGTTTTGTAACTGGAAACGACTATCCTTTAGATGGAGGATTTGTTAAATTAAATAACTAATTTGAGTTTTTAAATAAATATATATCAATGAAATTAATCAGATGGGGAGCAGCCGATCAGGAAAAAACCGGCGTTATTATAAACGATATTTGGTATGATACCTCGGCCTTTGGCGAAGACTATAATGAAAAATTTTTTAATGATAACGGATTAGCCAGACTGGATGCATTTGTTAAAGCAAATGAGGGTAAATTGGCCCAAGTCCCTGCAGGCACACGTTTAGGTTCACCGGTCGCACGTCCTTCAAAAATAGTTTGTATAGGATTAAACTATGCAGATCATGCAAAGGAAACCAATGCACCAATACCACCTGAACCTGTTATTTTTATGAAATCCTCTACTGCTATGGTGGGGCCTTTTGATGATATTGTGATCCCTAAAAATTCTGTAAAAACAGATTGGGAAGTTGAGCTGGCAGTTGTAATCGGGAAAAAAGCATCTTACGTTGATGAGGCTGATGCGCTTGGTTATGTAGCAGGTTACGTTTTACATAATGATGTATCAGAGCGTGAATTCCAGATCGAAAGAAACGGAACATGGGACAAAGGAAAAGGTTGCGATACTTTTGCTCCTTTGGGTCCATTCCTTGCCACACAGGATGAAATTGCTGATGTAGACAACCTTAGACTTTGGCTTAGCGTAAACGGCAAAATAATGCAGGATGGAAATACTTCCAACTTTATATTCAATGTACCTTTTGTAATTTCATATGTAAGTCAGTTCATGACTTTACTACCTGGAGATGTAATCTCTACCGGAACACCGGCAGGTGTTGGATTAGGATTTAATCCTCCTGTTTATCTTAAAGAAGGTGATGTTGTAGAACTTGGTATAGATGGCCTTGGCAGCTCAAAACAACAGGTTAAAAATTATGTTAAGAATTGATTCTCATCAGCATTTCTGGAAATATAATGCAGTAAGGGATAGCTGGATAACCGATGATATGGCGGTGCTGCAGGATGATTTTCTTCCAATGCACCTTCAGCCCGTTCTTCAGCACTTTGATTTTGATGGTTGTGTGGTTGTTCAAGCAGATCAATCTGCTGCCGAGAATGCCTTTCAACTTCAAAATGCTAAGGACCATTCTTTTATTAAGGGCATAGTCGGCTGGGTCGATCTGAGGGCTGCAAACATCAGTGAGCAGCTGGCCGATTTAAGCGAACATCCTCAGATGAAGGGATTCAGGCATATTCTGCAAGGCGAAACAGACCGGGCGCTAATGCTCAAGCCTGATTTTGTTAACGGAATAAGCAAGTTAAAGGATTACGGATTCACTTATGATATATTGGTTTTTCCTGATCAGTTACAATATGCCGCTGAATTGGTAGCTAAATTTCCGGACCAGCCCTTTGTACTGGATCATATTGCTAAACCGGATGTTAAAAATAAAAACATTGAGGATTGGGCGCTTGATATACAAAAACTGGCAGCTCATGAAAATGTATACTGTAAAGTATCTGGTCTGGTAACTGAGGCAGATTGGAAATACTGGAAAAAAGAAGACTTTACCCCATATCTTGATGTGGTTTTTGAAGCCTTCGGAACAAATAGACTGATGTACGGGTCCGATTGGCCGGTAAGCCTGGTTGCAGCTGCTTACGGGCAGGTGGTAGATCTGGCTAAAAGCTATGTTTCCGAACTCTCAGAAAACGAACAAGGGTTATTCTGGGGAGGTAATGCAACTAAATTTTACAATTTGAAATAAGCAATCTATGGATCTGCAATTAAAAGATAAAGTAATTATCGTAACAGGTGGTGCTAAAGGCATTGGCGAGGGCATTGTAAGGGTATTGGCCAAAGAGGGAGCCATTCCTGTTATCATTGGAAGAAACGAAACCGATAATTTGAAAGTGGCTGATGATATAGCCGCAAACGGAGGTAAAGTGTTTCAGGTCGTTGCTGAATTAACTAATCCGGAGGATAATGCTAAGGCTATCGCCCAGGTGTTGGAAAAGTTTGGTCGAATAGATGGATTGGTAAACAATGCAGGCGTAAATGATGGGGTTAGCTTAACCAGTGGCAGCTATGAAAAGTTTATGGAAAGCTTACATAAAAATATTGTGCATTATTATTTAATGGCACATCACGCTTTACCATCACTCATTAAATCAAAAGGGTCTATTGTTAATATAGGTTCAAAAGTTGCTGATACTGGTCAGGGTGGTACATCAGCCTACGCAGCCGCTAATGGGGGTAGAAATGCGCTTACAAGAGAGTGGGCGGTTGAAWKMTWRSMKCATGGCATTCGTGTAAATTCTGTGATCGTATCAGAGTGCTACACGCCTTTGTATCAAACATGGATCAGCTCCATCCCTAATTCTGAAGAGAAACTGGCTTCTATTAAAGCCAAGATCCCATTGGGAAATAGAATGACAACTGCCGAAGAGATAGCCAACGCTACGGTGTTTTTGTTGTCAGAACTTTCCAGCCATACTACAGGGCAACTGGTGTATGTTGATGGGGGATATGTTCATTTAGACCGTTCCGTTAGCTAAAGAAAAAAGAATAATGTACTTCTCCTCCTCAAATATTTTGCTGAAGGGGATGAAAAACACGCCTTTACAGTAAGTATAGGCGTGTTTTTTATGTCGAAATATACATCATTCTAACAGAATGACGTGGGAGGAGATAAAATAACGATTGTGCTATAATCACCCTATTCCAATAAAGCCTCCTTAAATATCCCTCGTTTCCTGTTTCAACCACTCTGCTTCTTCTTTACTCAAAAACGGACTAAGTTTCTCAAAAACCAACGTATTATAACCATTTAGCCAATCAATCTGATTTTGTTCCAGTAAATCCTTTTTAACAATCTTAGTGCTTATCGGCGCAATTGTTAAACATTCAAAAGCATAAAATTCATTAAACTCATTGCTTACATCCTTAATGGTGTTTACCAGGTTTTCAATTCTGATACCATGTTTCCCCGGACGGTAAATCCCAGGTTCAACAGAAGTGATCATTCCAAGTTCAATAGCAACGGGCGTTGCAGTTGGGTTAAATACCTGCGGACCTTCATGTACATTTAAAAAATAACCTACACCATGTCCGGTTCCATGCCCATAATTAAGCGCATAATCCCATAATGGTTTGCGCGTTATCGCATCAATCTGATAGCCACAGGTACCTTTTGGAAAGCGCGACTTACATCCGTCAATCATTCCTTTTAATACCAGCGTATAATCCGTTTTTTCTTCTTCTGTATTGTTTCCCATCGGGATGGTACGGGTAATATCCGTTGTTCCATAAAAATACTGGCCGCCGGAATCTACCAGAAATAACCCCTCAGCTTTTACTTCCGAATTGCTTTCTTCAGATGCCCCATAATGAGGCAGGGCACCATGCGCTTTAYAMGNCRCTMWTCSKATYWWARCNTNATYMCSAASAAAYMSWKSMTGSKYTRMWMWGRANTTMCGKARWWCAGCWNGMTRYWSAWWGWTCMGWAAYKNAANAGTTTTTCCAATGTTTTCCGAAAGCCATTTCAGGAAACGGKTAATCGCAACCCCGTCTTTGACCATTGCTGTGCGCGTATTGGCCAACTCTGTCTCGTTTTTAATGGCTTTAAGCTGGGTAGATGGGTTGATGTCTTTTACCACCCTAACCGTTTTCGGAATCAACTTAGCATAGGCAAAACAGTTCCGTTTCGGATCAATGAATATCGAGCTGTTCTCCGGAATCCTTTTTAAAGCATCCTCTATTTCTTCGTAATCAAATACTTCTACACCTTCTTTTAACAACTGCGCCTTATCATCAGCACTTAGTTTATCCGGGTTGATGAATATTTTAGCATGATCCTGGTTAATTAATGCAAAACTTAAAACCACAGGGTTGTAGCTCACATCATTGCCGCGGATATTAAATAGCCAGGCCATATCATCTAATGATGATATTAAATGATAAACCGCACCTTGTTTGCCCAGTGCCGAACGAACTTCCGCAAGCTTACTGCTTACCGATTGTCCGATATGCTTTTCTGCTACCAAAAATGCGTTTTGATTTGGCAGTTCAGGTCTGTTTTCCCAAATAGCACTTAAATAATCTTTATTGGCTAAACTGATGTTCTTAACCGAAAACTGCTGTGTAAACAGATCTCCTAAAAGCAGCGATAGCAATTTCTCATTGCTGGCAACTACTGCACCACTGTCCAGCTTTTCAATAAGCCATTGAATATATTCAGGAGCATGTTGAACTTTTTGTTTTACCAGTTCAAAACCACTGTTTTCTAATTGTTCAGCAGCCTGCTCAAAATAACGGAAGTCGGCCCATAAGCCTGCAAAATCAGCCGTTATGACCAATGTGCCTGCCGATCCGGTAAACCCGGAAGCAAATGGAATGCATTTATAGTGGTCTGGCAGGTATTCGCTAATGTGTGGATCTGCAGATGGAATAATATAAGCCTGTACATTGTCGGCTTGCATTTGTTTACGTATCGCGCTCAGTTTTTCCGGATAAGTCATATCTAGCTTTTTTATGTTATCCAGCAAATCTATGGAATTATCTTTTTAACTCACCGGGCGAATATCCAAAATGCTTTTTAAAGGCTTTAGAGAAGTTATATGGTTCATTATATCCTATGGTATAAGCAGCTTCATATACGGTACAGTTGGAATCTAGCAGCATTTGTCGGGCGTAATTCATTTTCAGTTCATTTAAATACCCAAATACGGTTAATCCGAATAGCTCTTTAAAGCCTTTCTTAAGCATAAACTCATTTAGGCCCGCCTCACGTGCAATTCCGTTTAAGGTTAATGGGTCAAACATTCTTTGCTGAACAAACTGTTTTGCAGCATGCAGCTTATCGACATTATGGCGTTCTATTTTAATGGGTTTCTGCCCATCTAAACTATCTGCCTGTTCCGCCTGGAGCAGAAAAAGCTCAATAATTTTAGATTCAAAAAACAACTGTTTCATATGTCCTGAATAAACACATTGCTGCATTTCATTGATCAGCACTTGTTGCTTGGAAGTTACCGGCAGGGCATGTTTCGAAATTTCCGCCATTTTCCCTGCATCCACTTTATCCCAGAAGCGCTTTAAACAATCCATATCTGTTGCAAACAGCCTGCGAAAGAAGGGCTCATACAGCGAAATACCAAAACTCTTGATCTCCGGACTGCTCAATGCATAATACCCATCAAAACTTGGCATAAATGAAATCACATGCTCATTGTCGTTCAGCACATACCTGTCCTTGCTTTGCGCCTCCCATGCAGCACTTTGTCCCTGTAACGAAAAATACATGTTTAGAGTAGGCGTTTCGGTTTGCTCGCGCATGGTAATTTCATGCTCCTGTTTGCAGCTCGCGGCAAAAATATCTGCCCCATCAATTTTTATTTCACTGATGTTCATGTAGCCCGATGCACCTAATTCGTCAGTATAGTGCAACTCGCAGGTTTCTGAGAGGTCTGTAAGAAAGGGTGCTTTTAATTCATTGTCGTTCATAGAGTTAGGAGATGATGTTAAAGGCGCTTCACTGGAACGAATTTAGTTAAATTTTACTTTTTAAAAGAAGGAGTCAGGAAATTATTCCTTTTCGCATGGTTTATTCTCCTTTCAGAAGGGTAGGCAAAACGCATTTTAGACCAATTTTGATAAACCAAATAATTAACCCGTTTACCTATAATTCGAAATCCCGATGAAGCAAGAATTTATAGAGATCAAAGGTGCCCGCGAAAATAACCTCAAAAATATTTCCCTGCGGATTCCAAAAAGAAAAATTACGGTATTTACCGGAGTATCTGGCTCTGGTAAGTCCTCTATTGTTTTTGATACCATCGGGGCCGAAGCCCAAAGGCAGCTCAACGAAACCTTCTCCACTTTTATACGAAACCGCTTACCAAAACATAGCCAGCCTGATGCCGACTCCATAAGTAACCTTTCTACCGCAATTGTGATCGATCAGAAACGCCTCGGGGGTAATTCCAGGTCTACTGTAGGTACAATCACAGATATCTATTCCATCCTTCGCCTTTTGTTTTCAAGGGTGGGCAAGCCTTTTATCGGTTACTCAAATGCTTTTTCCTTTAACGATCCTGCCGGAATGTGCCCCGAATGCAATGGCCTCGGAGAAACGGTAAAGCTGAACCTGGATAAATTGCTCGATAAATCTAAATCACTTAACGAGGGCGCAATCCTATTCCCCATGTTCTCGGTAGGCAGCTGGTATTTTAACACTTATGCCTATTCGGGTTTTTTTGATAATGATAAAAAACTTAATGATTATACCCAGGAGGAGTGGCAAACCCTGCTACACGGGAAAAGTAAGAAGTTTCAGGTTAAAAAAGACAATGTGCCACTTAATGTCAATTTTGAAGGACTGGTAGATAAATTTAACCGCATGTACATCAAGCGCGATACCAGTATCCTGTCCGAATCCATGCGGAGCACCCTTGAACGGTTTATCCTTTTTGCGCCTTGCCCCTTATGTAAAGGAACACGGTTAAGTCAGGCCGCATTAAGTTGCAGAATAAACGGATATAACATCGCTCAGCTCACCAATCTTGAGGTCGATGAGCTCATTAAGATCATTGCCAAAATAGATGATCCCATAGCCGAAACCATGACTTCCGCATTAATGATGCGTCTACAGCATTTAATAGATATCGGTCTGGGATACCTGAGCCTCGACCGCGAGACAGCAAGCCTTTCAGGCGGAGAATCTCAGCGCATTAAAATGGTCAGGCATCTTGGCAGCAGCCTTACTGATATGATCTATATTTTCGATGAGCCGAGTGTTGGACTGCATCAGCATGATGTGCACCGTTTAAATGAGCTCTTATTGCAGCTTCGCGATAAAGGCAATACCATTCTTGTGGTAGAGCACGATCCGGAAGTGATCCGGATTGCCGACCATGTAGTAGATGTGGGCCCTCATGCAGGAACCCATGGAGGCGAAATCGTGTACCATGGAACAATAGAGGGGTTGTTGAAATCAGACACCTTAACGGGTAACTGCATGAACCGGCAGCACTATGCAAAATCCTCCTATCGCAGTGCTAAAGGGGCCCTTACCGTTCGTAACGCAAAACTGCATAACCTTAAAAATTTAACTGTAGCCATTCCAACCGGGGTTTTTACGGTGGTAACAGGAGTAGCCGGATCTGGTAAAAGCTCACTCATTAACCATGAATTTATAAAGCAATATCCCGAAGCAATCATTATTGATCAGACTGCCGTTAGCACTTCAATTCGATCTAATCCTGCTACTTACACCGGCATTATGGACGAGATTCGCCGGCTCTTTGCCCAGCAAAATGGAGTAAGCGCTTCCTTGTTTAGTTTCAACTCAAAAGGAGCCTGCCCCAATTGTCAGGGCCTGGGCTTTATCTATACAGACCTTGCTTTTCTGGAGCCGGTAAAAACCGAATGCGAAATATGCAATGGCAAGCGCTTTAAAGAAGAAGTACTGGCCTATAAATTAAATGGCAAATCGATTAGCGAGGTGCTGGCCATGACCGTACAGGAAGCTGTAGATTTTTTTGATAAGAAAGAACTGAAACGCAAAATAGAAGCCATATTGGATGTAGGGCTCGATTATTTAACCCTCGGGCAGCCCCTCAGTACGCTATCCGGTGGCGAGTGCCAGCGCATTAAACTAGCTAGTAACCTGCACAAAAGAGGAAGCATTTACGTGCTGGATGAACCAACCACCGGATTACACATGTCTGATGTAGAGCATCTCCTTGAAATCATGAATCACCTGGTTGATATCGGGAATTCCGTAATCGTAATTGAACATAACCTGGACGTGATCAAAAATGCCGACTGGATCATTGATATGGGGCCGGAAGGCGGCAGAAAAGGAGGAGAGGTCATTTTTACAGGAACCCCTGCCGAATTAATGGAATACCCCGGTTCATTAACCGGGCATTACCTCAATAAAGAAAAGCAATTAATCCTATAAGCGATAAATACCTATGAAAACCAAAATCTATCTCATAATACTACTCCTCTTTTTTGCCGGCGGAATGGTTCAGGCTCAGGTAACTGATTCCCTGAATTATAAGTTTAGTCTAAAGGAGGCCATAGATTATGCGCTAAACCACCAATCGGCCGTGCTAAACGCGCAGATTGATGAAGAAATAGCTAAAAATGATGTTAAAAAAACAGTGGGTACAGGCTTGCCGCAAGTCTCCACTACTTTTAACTTTCAGGATTACCTTAAAGTGCCAACAAGTTTGCTACCCGGCGAATTCTTTGGTCAGCCCGGTACGCAAATTCCGGTTAAGTTCGGTGTAAAGTATAATTCTTCAGCAGGTATAGAGCTAAATCAGCTCCTCTTTGATGGAACTTATATTGTAGGCCTGCAGGCTTCAAAAACCTATAAGGAATTGTCTGTCAGAACCAGCACAAGAACTAAAATTGAAACCGTAGTTGCTGTTACAAAAGCCTACTATTCGGTATTGGTCAATAAAGAACAGTTAACCCTTATCGATGCCAATTTGGTACAGCTCACCAAATCCTTTAACGACACCGAGGCCATGTTTAAAAACGGTTTTGCAGAAAAAATTGATGCCGACCGGCTACTGGTGTTAAAGAATAACCTCGAAACAGAACGCGAAAATGCTACCCGCTCATTGTCTATTAATATTGATCTGCTTAAGTTTCAGATGGGTATGCCCGTCACGGCTGCACTTGAACCTGTCGACAAGATCAGTGAGATACGCGCGCAACCTATTTCAGCTGTAGTGGCCGATACCTCTGCCTACAAGGCAAGAATTGAGTATTCCCTTTTAGAAACACAGAAAAAGTTAAACCTGCTCGATGTGAAAAGGTACAAAAGTACTTTTCTGCCTACGCTAAAAGGTTTTGCAAGCGCAACCAAAAGTTTTCAGTCCGATAACTTCTCAAACCTGTACGACCAAAACTACCCTACATCGGTAATTGGCCTTACCCTCTCATGGAACCTGATCAACGGAGGCCAGCGGATTTATCAGTTGCGAAATGCCAAGCTTGTGGTAAAGCAAACCGAAAATCAGATGCAGGACCTCAAAAATGGAATTGTCAATGAAATCTCCACCAATCAAAAGCTGTACGCCAATAGCCAGCGTTCATTGGAAAATCAGGAAAGGAATTTAAAGCTTGCCGAGGAGATCCTCAGGGTTACCCGAATCAAATATGAACAGGGAATAGGTTCCAGTCTGGAAGTTACCACTGCCGAGACCTCTCAAAAGGAAGCGCAAAACAACTATATCACTGCTTTATATAACCTGCTCATCAATAAGGTGGATCTGGATAAAGCCACAGGAAAAATTAACTATTAACCAAGCAACATAAACTCATGAAAACAATATATAGCATCGCATTAGTTCTCTTTCTGGCTTCCTGCGGATCATCAGAAAAACCTAAGGACAAAAAAGCAGAGCTTGAACAACTCAAAAAAGACCGTACCGCTCTTAACGGAAAAATTGAACAGATCGAGAAAGAACTTGGTCAGAATAAAAGTCAGGCAGATACTAAAGATGTGACCGCAACAGAACTTAAGGAAACCGAATTCCGGAACTTTGTTGAGGTCCAGGGGAAGGTAGATGCGGAAGACAATGTCGAGATCACTCCGGAATCTCAGGGTTCAGTAACTGCAATTTATGTTAAAGTTGGACAAAGCGTAAGCCGCGGTCAGGTACTCGCACAGATTGATGATAAAGTGCTGCGTCAAAATATCGCACAATTACAAACACAGCTGGATCTGGCCACTACCGTTTTCAACCGCCAGAAAAATCTTTGGGATCAAAAAATCGGTACCGAGGTTCAATACCTCACAGAGAAAAGCAAGAAAGAAGGACTTCAAAAGCAATTGTCGGGTTTGCAATCTCAGGCCGCAATGAATAAGATCAAAAGTCCTGTTTCGGGCACTGTTGATGCCATGGAGCTTAAATTGGGGCAATCCGTTGCGCCGGGAACACCTACAGGCATCCGGGTTGTTAATGCAAGCCGCCTAAAAGTCAAAGCCCTGGTTTCAGAAAACTATGCCGCCAGGGTAAACCAGGGAGATGAGGTTGAGGTATCCTTGCCCGATGTGCCAGAGAACCTGCACACTAAAATCTCATTTGCCGCCAAAGTTATTGATCCGATATCAAGAGGCTTTAATGTAGAGGTTAAGCTTCCTTCCAGTAAAAAGTACCGTCCAAATATGCTGGCCATTCTTAAAATTATTGATTATAAAAATGATAAGGCACTAACGGTACCGGTCAATGCCATCCAAAAGTCCGAAGCTGGTGAATATGTTTTTGTAGCTATAAACGGCAAAGCCAAAAAAACAGATATCAAAACAGGGAAAATATCCAATAGCCAGGCCGAGGTACTAACAGGATTAAAATCCGGTGATAAAGTGATCACCACAGGATTCCAGGATCTGAACGATGGCGATTCCGTAAAACTATAAACTATGAAAGACGTCAATAAAGAATTCGGCCCATCCAGTTGGGCTATAGATAACCGCACAGCGATATATGTGTTTACATGTATCCTGATTCTGGCGGGGTATTTTTCCTACAACAGTTTGCCAAAAGAGAATTTTCCGGAAGTTGTAATTCCTAAAATATTCGTGCAAACCATATATCCGGGAACCTCGCCTGCAAATATGGAGAACCTGATTACAAAACAGCTCGAAAAGGAAATAAGGGGAACGCTCGGGTTAAAAAAGATCACCTCCAATTCCTTTCAGGATTTCTCATTCATTACCGCAGAATTTAATACCGGGGTGGATATCAAAGATGCAAAGCAGCGGGTTAAGGATGCCGTTGATAAAGCAAAAACAGACCTCCCGTCAGATTTGCCAGATGATCCTGTAATTATGGACATCAACCTCTCAGACCTACCGATCATGTACATCAACATTTCCGGAGATTATGACCTGAAAAAACTAAAAGAGTATGCCGATGATATTGAAGATAGGGTAGAAGGACTTAAAGAAATCGCCGGGGTAGATATTGTGGGTGCCCTTGAGCCCGAGATCCAGATCAATGTAGATCTCCGTAAAATGGAATCAGCACAAATCTCATTTGACGATATCGGAAATTCAGTAAAAGCCGAAAACCTGACCATATCAGGAGGTTCCGTAAAAATGGACGGGATGCAGCGGACCTTAAATGTGAAAAAGGAATTTGTAAATGCCGAGGAATTAGGCAATATGATTGTCAAATCCCAGGCAGGAGGTTCGGTTTACTTAAAGGATATTGCCGAAGTAAAAGACTCATTTAAAGAGCAAAATAGTTATGCGCGCTTATACGGAAAAAATGTAATTACTTTAAATGTGCGCAAGCGCAGTGGCGAAAACCTGATCGAGGCATCCGACAAGATCAATGCCATGTTAAAGGAAATGAAGGGCACTTTACTGCCTTCTAAACTGGATATTACCATTACCGGCGATCAATCAGATCAGACCAGGATTACCCTGCATGACCTGATCAATACCATCATCATCGGTTTTATCCTGGTTACCCTGATCCTGATGTTCTTTATGGGCGTCACAAATGCGCTGTTTGTGGCCCTGTCCGTCCCGTTGTCCATGTTTATTGCCTTTCTCTCCATGCCCGTGCTGGGGGGAGTGTTCGACTTTAATTTCACCATGAACATGATGGTGTTGTTCTCCTTCCTGCTCGGATTGGGTATTGTGGTAGATGATGCCATTGTGGTGGTCGAGAATACGCACCGGATCTTTGATAACGGAAGGGTTCCCATTGTGCAGGCGGCTAAAACGGCCACTGGCGAGGTTTTTATGCCCGTATTATCCGGAACTTTAACCACCCTTGCGCCATTCTTTCCATTGCTGTTCTGGCCTGGAATCATTGGCGAGTTCATGTATTTCCTCCCGGTTACGCTTATTGTAACGCTCTCTGCTTCATTGGTAGTGGCCTACATTATTAATCCGGTTTTTGCGGTCGACTTTATGAAACCGCATGATGATCATGAAGACCAGAAACCAAGGTTCGATAGAAAAGTAAAACGGACGCTCCTTGTTTTTGCCGGAATGGCCTTGCTGGGCTACCTCATCAATTTCGGATTCGGTAACTTCATCATACTGCTTGCCTTGTTATACCTGCTAAATCACTTCTTCTTAACGGGGGTAATCAAGAAATTCCAGACGGTAGTATGGCCAAAAGCAATAAATAAGTACCATAATTTATTGACCTGGGCACTTAAGCGCCCGCGGACCATGATCTGGAGTACGGTAGCATTGTTTTTCTTTACCATGATCCTGGTAAATATTGTGCCGCCAAGAGTGGTGTTTTTTCCGACTGCCGATCCGAACTTTGTATATGTCTATATAGAGTTGCCGGTAGGTACAGATCAGGCTTATACCAATAAAATAGTCGAAAAGGTTGAGCAGCGGGTAGAAAAGGTAGTTGGCCAAAAGAATCCCGATGTATCTTCAATAATCTCCAATGTGACCGTAGGAGTAACTGATCCGCAAGGCGAAGACCAGGGTGAGTATACCAACAAAGGGAAAGTTACGGTAGCCTTTGTGGCCTATGGTAAAAGAACAGGAGAACGCACTATAAATTACCTCGGCAAGATCCGTGAGGCCGTAAAAGGCATTCCGGGTGCACAAATCTCGGTAGCTCAGGAACAAGGAGGCCCGCCAACGGCAAAACCAATCAGTATAGAAATTACAGGTGATGACCTGGATTCCATTGCTGTAACTTCCGATCGCTTAAAAAAATACCTGGATAGCAGGCAAATTGCCGGGGTAGAAGAACTGAAATCCGATTTTCAAAATAACAAGCCCGAAATCATTTTTGATATCGATCGGGAACGGGCTAATCGCGAAGGGATCTCAACCGGTCAGGTTGGTATGGCATTGCGTACCGCACTTTATGGTAAGGAAGTTTCTAAATACAGAGACATCAATGAAGACTATGAGATCAATGTCCGGGCACGGGAAGACCAAAGGAACAACCTCGAAGCCTTACGAAACATGAAAGTTACCTACCGTGATATGGCAATGAACGGCGTTATCAGGCAAGTACCTATATCATCTTTTGCAAATATAGATTATATCAATACTTATGGTGGTATCAAGCGCAAGCAACAGAAAAGGATCATAATTCTTTCCTCAAATGTGCTTTCAGAGTATAATGCGAATGAGGTTGTGGCCAATATTCAGCGGGAGATAAATGAATTTAAAGCACCTGCCGGAATTGAGATAAAAATGGCCGGTGAGCAGGAAGAACAAATGGAAACAGCTGCGTTTTTAGGCACAGCCTTAGTCAGCGCTTTGTTTATTATCCTCATTATTCTGGTACTGCAGTTTAATTCCATTAGTAAGCCGATTGTTATTTTGAGTGAGATCCTGTTTAGTATCATCGGGGTATTATTGGGTGTTACCATCTTCGGAATGGAGTTGTCTATTGTAATGACGGGACTGGGAATTGTTGCCCTGGCGGGAATTGTGGTCCGGAATGGAATCCTGCTGGTCGAATTTGCCGACCTGATGGTTAGTCAGGGTATGGAAGTAAGAGAGGCCGTTATCGAAGCAGGCCGTACCCGGATGACCCCGGTATTGCTTACCGCTACCGCGACTATGCTAGGCCTTATTCCGCTGGCAGTAGGCTTGAATCTTGATTTCGTGACTTTATTTACGGAGTTTAACCCACACCTTTATTTTGGAGGTGATAACGTAGCGTTCTGGGGCCCACTATCATGGACCATTATCTTCGGTTTGAGTTTTGCCACTTTCTTAACCCTGGTATTGGTTCCATGTATGTATTTAGTTGCCGATAGAAATTCTAAAAAGATAAAGCAATGGTTTAAAAAATAACATGCGTTCTTCTTAAAGCGGCCGCCCTATGGCGGTCGCTCTTTGCCTACAGCCTCCTGCTAAAGCACGTGCTGTCATCTCCGACGATAGGAGAAATCCCGTGATTATCCTCTCTCCATTCTAAGTCTGCAAGAAAGATTATTAACCGGACGTCCTTTCGGTTGCCTGCTTATTGTCCTAAAACGGGGAATAAACGAGAAAAATTTGCCCGGTTATTCGGGTTGAATTTCGTTAAATGATTAGAAATAAGGTCAGATTTAACCATGGCCGGGTTTTTGCCTTTTTATTTGTAATAAGTTTGTGAAATAATTTTTAATAATTGATTTTGCATACCTTTGCGGGATTTTATAAAAAAGCTAAATTAATTTCTCTAATACATGAGCTATCAGGATTATAAGTGCAGGAGGTGCAATACAGATTTTCATTATCAGGTTCCACGCGGATTTGTGTTAAAACATTTGCTGGGGTTTCTTCCTATACGAATTTACTGGTGCCCAAAATGCACTACAAACCGATATGTGTGGGTAGGCAATAAAGCTGAGGCTAAATAGCAACCACTTAAAAATACCTATTTATGGGTATTGCTTGCTTAAGCGTTTTCCTTTTCCTTTGAGTAAATCTTCTGAATTTTCGATTCAGTTAAGAACCTGGATTTAATTAGATTATTATGGGAAGTCGAATTGTAGGCAAATGGGTTGTCGCAAACGCGGTCGAAATAGACTATGTTGATGGGGATGAAGTATTCAGATCGGATATGTTTGCGCTCTCTGGTGCTTATCTCGAATTTAAAGAAGGAAAAAAAGGAAGTATATATGATGGCGAGGGCGATGTTGATGCTTTTACTTACACCTCCACCAAAGAAAACCTGGTCTTAAAACATATCGATGGTGATGATATCACTATTTATCATATAAAGGAACTAACCAGTTCCACTCTTTCTGTATATGAAGAGCATATTGAAACCCAGAAAGGGATCGTACATAAAGAAGTCGTCGAAATTAAGCTAATGAAATATTTTTCTTAAAATTAACGCTCATGAAAACGCTCAGCAAATTAATACTACTTATCTTGTTTTCTGCAAGTTTTACGGCTTGTGAAAAAAGCAGTGATGGTCCCTCAAATGAGAGCCCTGGTCCCGATAAGGGTCCTGTAATTGGTAATGGAGATGCAGTTGATAAAACACTGCATATGGCCTTTAAAACACCTGATTGGGAAAGAAAGATCGACTGTACTCATCTCGATTTGGATCCTATCGGCTTAAACGATTCCACATCATATGTATCAGCAACATCGGCCTCTACAAATGAAACATTTTACTTTTCATTTCCCCGTGATAGCTCGGTTATGGTAAGGTCTTCAAATATTAAAAAGTATGGGATCACAAGAGTTGGGGCCAATAAAATGCCCTTTGAGTTTTCACAAACACTTCCAATAATTGCAAACTCAACCACAAAATTAGTAAGTCTGGCCGGCTCCAGCTCCGATTTTTATAATGAAGTTTTAGAGATCAAGTATATCGGTGTTAAAGGGAATTATGCTCAATTTCAGATAAAATGCCGTTACAGCATGAGTATGGGGGAAACCCTTAACGAAAGTAACAAGAGATTGGTAACGGGGACTTTCCATTTTAAAGTTAAAACAAAACGAATATAACGCTCTGCGATTTAATAGTTAATAATCGTAAAGCAGCCTGGCATACCGGGGCTGCTTTCGTTTGTCAATCATTATTGTTTTTAAAATCTAAACACAACCGTCATATCGAATAAAACATTCGTCATCTCGACGTCGTCCGATATCCCTAGTCTGAATTGTCAAACTTACTAGGAACGCTTCTAATTACTATATTGTCGGGAATCATTCGTCACTAGCAAAGGTTTTAAAAGGAATAAATGAACTACAAAATAGAAATGGCAATTAAAAGAACGGTATATATCCTTTTATTAGTGGGTATTTTAACTGGTCTGTATTTGTATGTAGCTAAGTTCATTAAAGGTGAATTGTTGATGCGCGTTTTGATAGTGTATTTAGTTGTTTATGTCATTTATCTCTTATCCGTTCGAATGACTATTTTAAATAAAGCGGTAATAAGGTCGATTTTTATAATAATACTAATCGCGACTAATGTATTTTATTTAAGATATACTTTTAACATCGATTTAAGTATTTTGGTAGTCCCAAAGGATTTTAAAGGGAGGGTGCAAATTGTAACTGGAGATGCAGCATCAATAAAAATCATTAGACCATTTAATGGAGTTGTTCTTTTAAATATAGATGCATCTGGAAAAATTAATACAGCTTCAGCCCTTAATATAAAATTTAACAGACTCATTATTGCTGAAAAATCTGGTGACAAATTAAAAGTTAATAATCAATTAGAATTGGGGAATATAGAATGGAGAGATGATAAGGAATCCGGTGGAAAGGTGATATGGGGTGTTGTGAGGGATAAATCTTCAAATGATTATAAGGATAGAGGAGAGGTTGGTTACATAATGAAACATTGAATGAAAATAATAGAAGTTCTTAAAATGGTTAAACCTGAAGAGATTGTTTTTGGTACTTTAACCATTTTCACCGTTTCTATGAACGAAACAAGCGGGATTCCCGGCATGATTTGCTTACTATTATTAGCATTTTACTATCTAATATTTTCCTGGTATATATTCCCGATTAGTGAAGAAAAACACCTGATATTTTCTATTTTAGCAGGTCTAGTATATGCTGTTTGCCTCGTTTGCCTGGCCGTATACTCAGTGAAGATCTACGATGGTTACTTTCTTTTATATTTGGAGGGGCTGTTGTTGCTGTGTATGATCTTTTACTTAATACCTAGAAGGGGTTGGAAGATTTACAGGAATCTTCATTTTTTTAGAGCGATTGTGATAGCTTTACTAAATGTCTATTTATATGTTTTTCACTTTAACTGAAGTTAAAATATGACCATCCAATACAATTTTATTCAATCTAAATGATAATATTGTTTTACATTTGATAAAGGATAATCTCGTTAATTGTATATATGAAAGACCTTTACTACTAGTTCTATTCTTGCTAGATTATTATACTATAAATTTAAATACATGAATATTTTACATCCATCTATAACAGATATAAAACAACTGGGAAAAGATATGCATCAGAAATACATAAGTGCTGATCCTTTCCCCAGTATTGTATTAGATAATTTTTTTAACGAGGAGTTTTTAAGCAAAGTGGCCGATGAATTTCCTGACTTGTCTAAACAAAAGGATGTAAAGAAATATGATAACCATAATGAAAAGAAGCTGGAGGCTATAGGCGAGAAACACTTCAGTGAATCAGCACGTTTGCTGGCTCATTTTTTAAATTCACAGCCAATATTGGAATTTTTGCAGGAGCTTACGGGGATTAAGGAAACTTTACTGCCGGATCCTTATTTTTTGGGCGGCGGCTATCATGAAATAAAATCAGGTGGTTTGTTAAAAGTGCATGCTGATTTCAATAAGCATGAATTGGCATTGGTGGATCGTCGCATTAATTTGCTGGTTTATCTTAACAAGGACTGGGATGAAAGCTACGGCGGACATTTTGAACTATGGGATCGTGATATGAAGGAGGCGCGCACAAAGGTACTGCCTATTTTTAATCGGGTAGCTGTATTTTCAACCACGGATTTTTCATACCATGGCCACCCTAATGCGCTAGCCTGCCCGCCGGACCGGAGTCGGAAATCTCTGGCATTATATTATTATAGTAATGGCCGACCAAAAAGCGAGGTAAACCACAAACCGCATGGAACGCTATTTGTAAACCGATCCGGAACGAAAAATGATGTTACCAAAGAACCTATCACCTTGCGCAGCGTATTATATGATTTAACACCCCCAATATTAATCAGGCTGGCTAAGAAAGTCATTCGATCAAATTAAGTATATATGAAAAAACCTTTACTAATAGCTCTATTCTTGCTAACTACTGTTACTGCATTTTCACAAATGAATGGCGACTATAATTATAGTATCGCCATCAGAGGATATAGTATGTTAGAGATGCCTAAAGTATTTAATGAAACCAGCTCTGATAAGTTTACAGATGCTTATTTTAACGGAGTGATGGTTAAATTTAACGACAATCAGTTTAGCTACCGTTTAAACGGTAGCTATTATAATAAATCCAAAAAGTTTTTCAATGAGTGTGAAAGCTGTCAGGAAGCCGATGGCAAGCTTCTCGACTACTCCTTTAAATTAGGATTTGAGAAAAACTTTAATTATTCACGAATTCAACCCTATGTCGGATTTGATTTGGGCTATCGTTACAACAGGTTTAAAGGTAGTCTGGAGAATAGGAACCAATTGAGAGACGTTAGTGCTGATGCCGTAGGCCAGGAGATTGAATCCACTAAGCATGGAATTATGGTATCCCCGGTTGTAGGGTTTAAAATCAACCCAATACCTCAGATTTCTATTTTCGCTGAAGGCACTCTGGATCTTTTGTACTCTTTCGAGAAGCAGAAAACGATTTTGCAGGATATTAATAATACCCGGACAGTCAATAACGACCGGACAACCGAATTTCTTTTGACTCCTTTTTCAGTAGGGATTCAAATCCATTTAGGTAGCAATAAATAGCTTTCTACTTCGTATATGCCTTTATTCGAGGTTTATCTTTTGCTTTCAAAGTAAATAATTCCGTATGTTTGCGTGAATAAATTGAACACACTTATCAATGAAACTGCATGAGCTTACCGCTCAGATGATCTAACTTAACAAGTCTCATGCAAGCTTCATAACACCTAAAGCGTAAACACACAGATGAAAATTGCCTTAATTACGGGAGTAACGGGACAGGATGGAGCCTATTTAGCTGAATTTTTGTTAAAAAAGGGATATTTTGTTCATGGATTGAAAAGAAGGTCTTCATCTTTTAATACAGAGCGTATAGATCACCTTTATCAGGATCAGCACGAAAATAATGTACATTTCAAACTTCATTACGGTGATCTAACGGATTCAACCAATTTAATTCGAATTATACAGGAAACTCAGCCCGATGAAATCTATAACCTGGCTGCAATGAGCCATGTTAAGGTAAGTTTTGAAACGCCTGAATATACCGCAAATGCCGATGGAATCGGAACGCTTAGATTATTAGAAGCTGTTCGGATTTTGGGTCTTACAAAAAAAACTAAAGTTTATCAGGCTTCTACGTCCGAGTTATACGGATTGGTTCAGGCTGTCCCTCAAAGCGAAACAACACCTTTCTATCCACGGTCACCCTATGCGGCAGCAAAAATGTATGCTTACTGGATTACAGTTAACTACAGAGAGGCTTATGATATGTTTGCTTGCAACGGCATTTTGTTTAATCACGAAAGTCCGGTTAGGGGCGAAACCTTTGTTACCCGTAAAATCACTCGCGCGGCATGTAAAATAGCATTGGGCTTGCAGAGCTGTTTGTACCTTGGTAACCTCTCGGCCCAACGTGACTGGGGTCACGCAAAAGACTACATCGAAGCCATGTGGTTAATTCTGCAACAGGAAAAGCCAGAAGATTATGTAATCGCTACAGGCGTTACTACTACGGTAAGGGATTTTGTTAAAATGAGCTTTGCCGAATTGGGAATTGAAATTGAGTTCAGTGGAAAAGACCAATATGAGCGAGGAGTAATTATTGATGTTGATCAGGATATGACTGTTCAACTTGGATTAAATGACGAATATTTAAAACCGGGTACCATTGTGGTACAGGTTGATGAAAAGTATTTCAGGCCAACAGAAGTTGATCTGCTATTGGGTGATCCAACAAAAGCCAATACCAAACTGGGCTGGAAACCTAAATACGATCTTCCGCTATTAGTAAAAGATATGGTTCATTCCGATCTCCATTTGATGAAAAAGGATGAATACTTAAAGCAAGGCGGCTTTAAAACATTAAATTATTTCGAATAAACTATTWSATNRSAMKAKCNRTYRYSTAKGRARWKTAAAAATATAGTTACAGCATTACTTTTTTTCTTTGCCATTGCTCTTTCTCAATCGGCATTTTCGCAAACCAATTATGCAGACGTAAAGATTGATGACCTAACGGATACACAGATCCGACAATTGATGCAGAGAGCGGAATCGGTAGGGTATAGTGATGCGCAGCTTGAGCAAATGGCTGCGGCTCAGGGCATGAATGCCACTGAAATTCAGAAACTCCGTTTAAGAGTAGAAAAGATCAGGAAAGAGGAAGGTGGCCAAAGTAATGATAAATCTGATACCAATGGTTCCAATAAAAACCAGCAAAATGGAAATGAGCTGGATAGAACCAGAGGGTTTGATAAGCAAAACGTACGCGATACCACTAAAAATAACAACAAAACCGATTCGAGCGGCAATCTGAAAACAAAAAAAGCATTGGAAGAGGAAAAGCTTGAGGAAATGAAAAAGCTTTTTGAAGGGCTTAAACCGAAAATATTTGGGGAGGAACTGTTTAAAAATGAGAACCTTACTTTTGAGCCAAACCTTCGTATGGCTACCCCGAAAAGCTATGTGGTTGGGCCTGATGATGAATTGCTTATCGATTTAAGTGGAGACAACGAGGCTAACTATAAATTAAAGGTAAGCCCTGATGGCACCATCCGTTTACAGTATGTAGGATTGATATCAGTAGGTGGATTAACTATTGAACAGGCCACTTCAAAGATCCGTTCAAGCATGGCAAGTACCTATCCAAGTTTAAGGTCTGGCAGAACTAGTGTCGCTATAACTTTGGGTAATATCAGAAGTATTAAGGTTACCGTAATAGGAGAGGTCGTTAAACCAGGATCATACACCGTTCCTTCGCTGTTTACCGTATTTAATGTCTTATATGAATCAGGAGGGCCGAACAGGAACGGGTCTTTCCGTAAAATACAGGTGGTTAGGAACAATAAAGTCGTATCTACTATAGATGTTTATGATTTTCTGTTAAACGGAATTCAGTTAAACAATATCCGCTTGCAGGACCAGGATGTGATCAATGTGCCGGTGTATCAAACACGGGTTGAAATGGCGGGAGAAGTTAAACGCCCGGCATTGTACGAGGCGCTAAATACAGAAACTTTAGAGGATATGGTGCGTTTTGCCGGTGGTTTCTCTAATGATGCTTATACTGCGCAGATCAAGGTACTCCAAAAAACAAATAAAGAACGTAAGATCACAGATGTACAAGCTGATGATTACAATAAATACAATCCGTTAAACGGCGATAAATATGTAGTAGAGGCTATTCTAGATCGTTTCGAAAATAGGGTAGAGATTTCAGGAGCCGTTTTCCGTCCTGGGCAGTTTGAGCTTGATGAGAACCTGACGCTAAAACAATTGATTGCTAAGGCCGATGGATTAAAAGAAGATGCGTTTTTAAACAGAGGTTATATATCAAGGTTAAATGCAGACAACAGCTTATCACTTTTATCATTCGATGTCGCCAAAGTACTGGCCGGAACCGAAKCAGRTNTYAWRYTRYAGAGAGAAGATAAAGTAACCATCTCTTCAATATTTGATTTGAGAGAAGAATATAAAGTAACCATTCAGGGAGAGGTTAGAGAGCCAGGTACTTTCGAATATGGGGATAATATGAACCTGGAATCCTTGATCCAAATGGCAGGTGGTTTTAAAGAGGGCGCTACGCCAAATCGTATTGAAATTTCGAGAAGGATTAAAAATAGTGACGCAACTTCGGCATCTGCGCAAACTGCAGAAGTATTTACTGTTAATGTAGATCAGAATCTAAAAATTCAGGAGAAGGATTTTACATTAAAACCCTTTGATATTGTTTCCATCCGTAGCTCTGAAAGTTACCAGGTACAACGCCAGGTAAAAGTAGAGGGAGAAGTCCTTTATCCAGGTACCTATACCATTACTAAAAAGGACGAGCGAATTTCAGACATTATGAAAAGAGCGGGCGGGCTAAGTCCTTTGGCTTATGTTGAGGGAGCTTCTTTAAAACGTACCGGTGGTGCACAGGCAAGAGCGATAGATAGTCTGGAGAGAAGAAAGGAAGAGAAAGAAAAGCTGATGAATTTGCAGCGTTTGAAACAGTCTGGAGCGAAAGATACTACTACATTTGAAAAAGATATACAGGTTCTGCGTAGCGATTTAGTTGGTATTGATCTTGAAAGGATTTTAAAGAAACCCCTATCCAGAAACGATTTAATTGTTGAAGATGGAGATATAATCAGGGTTCCTAAGGAGTTGCAGACCGTACGAGTTACAGGAGAAGTTCTGAAACCAAATAGTATAGTTTACGTGAAAGGCCGAAGTTTTAAAGGATACGTGGACGGTGCTGGAGGATATAGTTATAATGCTTATAAAAGAGGGGCCTATATTGTATATTCTAACGGGTCTGTTGCGGCAGCTAAGAAGTTTTTGTTCTTTAATAACTATCCTCAAGTTAAGCCTGGAGCAGAAATTTTTGTTCCAAAAAGAGCGGAAAGAGAGAAAATAGGCATACAAGGTATAGTGGGGATATCAACAGCTATTGCGTCTCTTGCAGCAATATTAATTACAGTACTTAGGTAATTATCCCATTCAAATAGTCGACTAAAATGCATGAAAATGACTGATAATTCTCAACTTAAAGACCCTGCCACTGAAGCTAAAGCTGAGATGTCTTTGAAAGAAGTGATCTTAATATCTTTGAAATGGTTTAGGTATTTGGTATCAAAGTGGAAAATCATTTTACTCTTTGGATTGCTTGGAGGAATCATAGGTTTTATTTGTTCTTTATATAATAAGCCTGTTTATATTTCCTCTAGTACTTTTGTTCTTGAAGAATCCAATGGTAATGGTGGAGGATTGGGCCAATATGCCGGGATCGCTTCGATGGTTGGGATCGATCTTGGTGGAGGCGGAGGTGGAATTTTTGAAGGAGATAACTTGCCTGAATTGTACAAGTCCAGATCTATGATTTTAAAAACACTTCTAACAACAGTGAATGTGGGAGTGAAAAAAGAATTGCTAATTGATAGGTATATTAAAGCATATAATTTGAGACAACGCTGGGACGCTGTAGATAAATTAAAGGGGATCACATTTCAATTAAAAAATGGCGATTTATTTAATAGAGAGCAGGATAGTATTATTAATGCAATTGTAAATGACATCAATAAAAGCTCGTTGTCTGTGACCAAACCAGATAAAAAATTAAGTATAATTAAAGTGCAGGTTAGATCTATTGATGAATTATTCGCGAAACAATTTAATGATCAAATAGTTAAAAATGTTAATGATTTTTATGTGCAAACAAAAACAAAAAAATCACAACAAAACATTTCAATACTTCAACATCAGGCAGATTCAATTAGAAACTCTTTAAATCATGCTATATCGGGAGTGGCTTTAGCAACTGATGTAAATCCAAATGTAAATCCTTCAAGACAAATATTAAGAGTTCCTTCTCAACGGAGACAAATAGATGTACAGGCTAATTCTGCAATTTTGCAAGAATTGGTAAAAAACTTAGAAATTTCCAAAGTATCACTCAGAAAGGAGACTCCTCTGATACAAATAATTGACGAACCCATATTTCCACTCGAAAAAGAGCGGCTTGGTAAAATTAAAGGAGTCGGTCTGGGGGGAATTATTGGTGGGATGATTATCGTCATATTTCTATTGGCCAGAAGATTTTTAAAGCTTATTTTAAGCTAAAACATTGGAATTAATCAATAACAATCGATATTAGTATGTTAGACTTAAGAAATAAAAGTATTTTAATAACAGGGGGAACAGGGTCCTTAGGTAAAGCTTTAACCGAGGAGATTTTATCGAAACACCCTGAGGTTAGAAGGATAATAATTTTCTCCAGAGATGAACAAAAGCAATTTCAAATGGCTCAGGAATATCCAGAAACTGAATATCCTCAGTTAAGATTTTTTATAGGAGATGTTAGAGACGAACAAAGATTAGTCAGAGCATTTAAAGGAGTAGATTATGTTATCCATGCAGCTGCTATGAAACATGTTCCTATCGCAGAATACAACCCCGACGAATGTATAAAGACAAATGTAATGGGAGCACAGAATGTGATTCATGCTTGTTTTCAAACTGATGTTCAAAGAGTTGTAGCACTATCTACAGATAAGGCTTGTGCACCTATTAATTTGTACGGGGCTACAAAATTAACATCAGATAAACTTTTTGTTGCCGCCAATAATATTAAGGGCGAAAACCCTATTGTATTTTCGGTAGTTCGTTATGGAAACGTAATGGGATCTAATGGCTCTGTAATTCCTTTTTTTATCAAGAAAAAGGCTGAAGGCAGATTACCTATTACGGACCCGAAAATGACCCGTTTTAATATTTCTCTAAAGGGAGGTGTTGAGATGGTAATGCATGCCTTGGCTAATGCGTGGGGTGGAGAGATTTTCATACCAAAAATACCATCATATAGGATAACGGATGTGGCAAGTGCAATCGGTCCCGACTGTGAGCAAGTAGTGGTTGGAATACGCCCGGGGGAAAAGGTGCATGAGGAAATGATTACGCCATCAGACTCTTTTTATACTTATGACCTGGGGAAATATTACACCATTCTTCCAGCCACCCATAAATGGAAGATCGATGATTTTAAAAATCAATTTCAAGCTGAGTTGGTCAAGGAGGGCTTTGCTTACAATTCTGGAGAGAATACGGAATGGGAAACAGTTGACACATTACGAGCCTTAATAAGGGAACACGTAGATTCTAATTTTTAATTCAGATGGAAATGAAATCAATCCCTTATGGCAGACAAAATATAACAAAAGAGGATATTGAAGCTGTAGTAAATACTTTAACCTCTGATTATTTAACCCAAGGGCCTAAAATCTTAGAGTTTGAACAAGAATTTGCAAAATATATTGGTTGTGAATATGCGGTAGCAGTATCCAATGGAACAGCTGCCTTACACCTATGTACATTAGCTTTAGATGTCAAAGATGGTGATAAAGTAATTACAACTCCAATTACTTTTGCTGCCTCCGCGAATTGTGTTCGTTATGTAGGGGGTGAGGTTGTTTTTTCTGATATTGATCCAGAAACATATCTTTTAGATATAGATAAAGTGAGAGCCTTATTGGAAGCTTCTCCAAAGGGTGCCTACAAGGGAATTATTCCAGTAGATTTTGCCGGTCATGCGGTAAATCTACAAGAATTCAGAGCCTTGGCAGATGAATTCGATTTATGGATAATCGAAGATGCCTGTCATGCTCCAGGCGGTTCTTTTGTTGATAGCAATGGCGATAAGCAAAATTGTGGAAATGGAAAATTGGCGGACTTAGCAATTTTTTCGTTTCATCCAGTAAAACACATTGCTTGTGGAGAAGGGGGTATGATAACTACTAACGACAAGAGTTTATACCAAAAACTATTACAACTACGAACTCACGGAATCACAAAGGATGAAAATTTGTATTCAAATTCAATAGAGTTTGCAGGGGGAGATGAAAGCTATCCTTCATGGTATATGGAGATGCAGGCTCTTGGATATAATTATCGCTTAACAGATTTTCAAGCGGCTTTGGGTATCAGTCAACTAACACGGGCCGAGCTTGGGATTGAGAGAAGACGTGAGATTGCCAAAATTTATAATGAATCATTTAAAGATAAATCTTTTATAAAAGGACAGTCTGGAATAGTGGAGGGCCATGCTTATCACTTATATATCGTAGAAGTAGAAGACCGTCTTGGGTTATATAATTTCTTAAGAGAGAATCGCGTTTTTGCTCAAATTCATTACATCCCATGCCATCTTATGCCTTATTACAGGCAATTTGGTTGGAAAGACGGAGATATGCCTTTGGCAGAAAATTACTATAAACATTGCCTAAGCTTACCGATGTATCCTACATTGTCAGAGGAAGAGCAAAATTTGGTTATAGATCTAATCGACAGGTTTTATGAAAAATGAAAGTCAAAAGAATGCTTTTTTAAAATATGAGGCAGATGCTTGGTTTGAAAGGAATAAGAGTGTTTTGCTTAATTATTCAAAAGATAGAGACCGTGTAATTACACTGATCAATGAATATGATCTACAGCCCAAAAGTGTGCTGGAAATAGGATGTTCCGCGGGATGTAGGTTAAAAGGAATAAAAGATATCTATAAAGAATGTTTGGTAAATGGTGTTGAACCATCCAATGATGCAATTGGTTATGGGAAAATGCATTTTTCTGAGGTGAATTTTGTTCAGGGAACGGCAGATAATTTAGCCGCATTTGAAGATGGCTCGATGGATATTGTTATTGTTGGTTTCGTTTTTTATGTAATTGACAGAGATATTGTTTTTAAAGTAATCTCCGAAGTCGATAGGGTTTTAAAAAATGGTGGAATTTTAATCATAGTTGATTTCTTTTCTGAGAAAGCATTAAAGAACACTTACGAGCATATTAAAGAATTTAGTGCCTTTTCTTTTAAGCAGAACTATGATGAGATATTTACCTCATCTAAACTTTACTATCTTTTAGATAGATCAACCTGGAATCATACTCAAAAAGTATTAGACGCCTCTGATAATTATCATGATAAGTACAGTGTTTCTTTACTAAAGAAAGATATAAGTGCAAGCTACAGATAAAATCATTTTGGGAACGGTTCAGTTTGGCCTGGAATATGGAATAAATAATAATTCCGGACAGCCAACTCAATTGCAGGCAAATGAAATGTTGTCTGTTGCATATAATGCTGGCATTCGTGTTTTAGATACCGCCGAGGCATATGGCAACGCACATTTTGTAATAGGTGAGTTCCATAAAAATTATCCTGATCAGCTTTTCCAGGTAATAACTAAGTTGCCCCATTATATCAATGAAGATATCGAGGTAAAAATCGAAAAATATCTTAATGAGTTATATATTTCTGAATTAAATGGGCTGTTGTTTCATTCTTATAAAACATATAAAGAAAATAAGGCATCAATAGCATTATTGAATGATTATAAGCGTAGTGGTAAAGTGAAGAATATAGGCGTTTCGATTTATACCAATGACGAGATGGAAGATGTGATCAAAGATGAGAATATTGATGTTATACAACTCCCATTCAATCTGTTTGATAACATAAATTTACGAGGGGGTGTTCTGAAAGAGGCAAAAGAACGTGGTAAAATTATTCATACCCGATCGGCTTTCCTACAGGGCTTATTCTTTGCACCATTGGAGAAGGAAAGCAAGGTAATACGAAACTTAACCAAAGAGTTAAAGTACATACATACAATAAGCAAGGATTACCAAACCTCTATACAAAATATGGCGCTAAATTATTGTCTCCAGCAACCTGATATTGATAATGTATTGATCGGTGTAGATAACCTGATTCAGCTGAATCAAAATCTCATTGACTCAAAAAACCGTATACCGGTAGAACTTGTTGAGAAAATAAATGAAATTCATATTAGAGAAATGGAATTACTAAATCCCTCTCTATGGAACTAGTAAATACAATATTAATTACGCAGGCACGTACTGGAAGTACCCGTCTTCCGGGAAAAGTACTTTTAAAAATCGGTGGCAGTGAATTATTGAAGATCCATCTCGCACGTTTAAAGTTATGTGCGAAAGTAGATAAGATCATTGTGGCAACAACAATCCAAGAGAGTGATAACCAGATCTTGAGTTTATGTGAAAAATGGGGATATCAGGTGTCGAGAGGTTCAGTTGACGACGTTTTGGATCGATTTTATCAAGCAGTCGTTAATATTAGGCCCAAATGGGTAGTTCGGGTAACCTCAGACTGTCCGCTGATCGATCCTGAACTTGTAGATGCGGTAATTGCACTGGCTCAGGTGAATGGAGTTGATTATTGTTCAAACGGAATTATAGAAAATTTTCCGGATGGCCAGGATGTTGAAGTTTTTAAATTTTCTGCCTTAGAAAAGGCCTGGAAAGAAGCAAAATTGAAGTCAGAACGAGAGCACGTAACGCCGTACATAAGACAAAATTCTGGGAAAGATAAAATATTCTCATCGCTTAATTTTCCATGTGCCCATGACTTCTCAAAGATCAGAATGACAGTGGACGAGATACGTGACTTTGAATTGGTTACCCGGCTAATTGAAGATTTGGGTATTAACGAAAAGTGGTTGAATTATACAAACCATATTATAGAAAACAATCTGGATAAGATAAACGACAATATTATTAGAAATGAAGGATTGTTAAAATCCTTAAAGAATGATTAATACAATGGGTAAAGGACAAGAGTTATATAAAAAAGCAAAGACACTGATCCCCGGAGGAACAATGCTATTATCTAAGAGGCCAGAGATGTTCTTGCCAGATCAATGGCCTTCATACTTCTCAAAAGCCAAGGGTTGTAAGGTTTGGGACCTCGATGGAAAGGAGCTGATCGATATGTGTATTATGGGCATCGGTACAAATACATTAGGCTATGGTAATGATGAGGTGGACGCAGCTGTAATGGAAACCGTGAAAAGCGGCAATATGAGTACATTAAGTTGTCCAGAAGAAGTTTATTTGGCTGAAAAATTAGTCGAAATAAATCCATGGGCAGATATGGTAAGATTTGCAAGAAGCGGTGGGGAAGCTAATTCCATTGCTATCCGTATAGCGAGAGCTGCATCAGGGCGTGATAAGGTTGCGATCTGTGGTTACCATGGCTGGCATGATTGGTATTTGTCTGCAAACCATAATGATGGCGATGAGCTGTCAGGGCATCTTTTGCCTGGTTTGAGTCCAAAAGGAGTTCCTAAGAATTTAAAGGATACCGTATATCCCTTTCACTACAATAATTATGAAGAATTACTCTCCATAGTGGAGAATAATGAAATTGGGGTTATTAAAATGGAAGTTGTGCGCAATTTCGGGCCAGAGGACAATTTTTTACAAAAAGTCCGAGACCTTGCAACTAGAAATAACATTGTATTGATCTTCGATGAATGTACCTCAGGCTTTAGAGAAACCTATGGAGGTATTTATAAAAAATACGGTGTTGAACCAGATATAGCCATGTATGGTAAAACAATAGGCAATGGCTATGCTTTAACTGCAGTGGTTGGTAGAAGGTCTGTCATGGAAGCAGCACAAACTACTTTTATTAGCAGTACATTCTGGACAGAGCGCATAGGTCCTACAGCTGCACTTGCTACTTTAAAAGTTATGGAAAAGACAAAGTCGTGGGAAATAATTACAAAAGCAGGTCAGAAAATGCAGAGTGGCTGGCAAACTCTGGCTAGTACCCACGGCCTTTCGATTTCTTTGTCAGGCATTCCGGCATTATGTACCTATAGCTTTAATAGTGAAAAAGCTATGGAGTACAAGACTTTGATTGCTCAGGAAATGTTGAAAAAAGGATTTCTGGCAAGCACCAATTTTTATGCATGTACAGAACATACAGATAACTACTTTGAACAATACTTCAATGAACTCGACAAGATCTTCTTTACCATTTCCAAATGTGAGAATGGAGTTGAAAATGTTGAAGATCTGCTTCAAGGGCCTGTTTGCCATTCGGGATTTAAAAGGTTGAATTAATTGTGAGATATAACGAGGTCATTTTCAGAGTAGATGGTAGCCCAAAAATTGGTTTAGGGCATCTGGTGCGATGCCTTGCATTAGCACAAATGCTTGATGGACATTTTAGGATCTCGTTTGCCAGCAAGGAAATCCCAGTTGAAATGATTTCTGAGCTTAATTCTTTCGGATACACTTTAAGGGTAATTAATTCTGAAGAAGATTTTTTGAATGGGCTTAACAGGGATAATATTGTGGTACTGGATCATTATGACTTAGATTCTACCTATCAGCAAAATATCAAAGAAAAGGGGTGTAAGCTTATTTGCATTGATGATCTGCACGATAAGGTCTTTTTTGCTGATGTGATTATTAATCACGCACCAGGTATGTTTGCACAGGACTATGAAGCGCAGTTATATACCCAATTTGCATTAGGATTAGATTATGTACTGCTTCGTCCGGTTTTTCTTAAAAATGCACTAAAAAAGAAAATACAAAAACCATTAGAAACTGTTTTTGTGTGTTTTGGCGGATCCGACAGCAAAAATATTACTCAGGTTGTTGTAGATATTCTTAAATCAGACCATAGGTTTAAACACGTTATTGTAGTTACTGGGACTGCTTATGAAAAACCTGAAAAATTATCAGCATCTGTCGGACAGGACGAAAGATTCAGCTTTTTCCACGCGGTAGATTCATTGACCATGTCTAAGCTGATTAATGAATCCCAACTGGCCATTGTTCCTTCCAGCGGTATTTTACAGGAAGTAATTTCCTTGGGTTGCCGGGTTATTTCAGGTACCTATGTCAACAATCAAAAAGATATTTATGAAAAATATTTAGCTATTGGTGGTTTTGAAAGTGCGGGAGGTTTTTTGAAAGTGGAAATTGAAGAAGCTATAAATAATGTTTTTATAGGTAAGAATAGACCTAATAAGGTTTTTATAGATGGCAGATCAGGTATAAGACTACTTAATGTTTTTAGGCAACTGTGTGGCGATGAAATTGTTTTGCGTGATGTGATTGAAGCAGATCAATTTAAAACGTTTGATTGGGCCAAAGATAAACTAGTGAGGGCATTTTCTTTTAATCAGCAAGAAATTGTGTTCGAAGAACACTCCAGCTGGTTTTTAAAAAAAGCAAATAGCCCGGATTGCTATTATTTCATTGCTGAAATGGATAAAGTTGCGATAGGGTCTATCAGGTTTGATATCCAAGATGATTTAGCAATAGTTAGTTACTTGTTAGATCCTTCTTTTCACGGGAAAGGATTGGGAATCTTACTTTTAAAAAAAGGTCTGGAAATGCTTATTAATAAAAAAGATAAGCGGATCATTCAGGTCATTGGTTTCGTGATGCCACAAAATAATGCCTCTGTTAAAGCTTTTGAAAGATTGGGCTACACAAGAACACACGAAAATGGAAACTATAAATTCATTAAAAAAATAGTACAATGAAAATTGGATCGTTCGATATAAATAAGGATAGTTCTGTATTTATTATAGCAGAACTATCAGCAAATCACAATGGAAGTCTTGAGAATGCCCTCGAGACAATTAAAGCTGCAAAACGTGCGGGTGCTGACTGTATAAAATTACAAACCTATACTGCAGATACGATAACGTTAGATAGCCATGCGGATGACTTTAAGTTAAAACAAGGGACAATTTGGGACGACAGATATTTATATGATCTGTATAAAGAAGCCTATACACCCTGGGAATGGCATAAGCAACTATTTGAAGCAGCGGCTAATGAAGGGTTAGTTTGTTTTTCTTCACCATTTGATTTCACGGCAGTAGATTTATTAGAGGATCTGAACGCACCAGCATACAAAATTGCGTCTTTTGAAATTACGGATATCCCTTTGATTGAATATGTTGCATCCAAAGGTAAACCAATAATTATTTCTACTGGTATTGCAGATCAGGAAGATATTGTATTGGCTCTCGATGCTTGCAAAAGAATGGGGAATAATAATATTGCTTTGCTAAAATGTACTTCAAGTTATCCAGCACCAATTGAAGAGGCTAATTTGATCATGATAAAAGACCTTGAAGTAAGATATGGAGTTGTATCTGGCCTTTCGGACCATACAATGGGTAGCACCGCCCCGATTGTGGCTACAGTTATGGGCGCAAGGATCATTGAGAAACATTTTATCCTTGATAGGTCGATTGGGGGGCCGGATGCCTCCTTTTCTATGAACGAGCAAGAATTTAAAGAAATGGTCAAAGCGGTTCGGGAAGCAGAAAAAGCAGTCGGTAAAATAGATTATTCATTAACTGAGAAACAATTAAAAGGCAGGGAGTTTTGCAGATCTCTTTATGTCGTGGAGGATATTAAGGCGGGGGATGAAATTACAGTGGAAAATGTACGGTCTATTAGACCTGGATATGGTGCTCATCCCAAGTATTATAAAGAGATACTCAACAAAAGAGTAAATAGAGATTTAAAAAAAGGTGATAGATTTAATTTGAATTTTTTGTGATGCAAAGTCAAAAAAGCAATATCTACATGGACTTAGCAGGGTCAGATCTTGACCAAAGTATGCAAGATGCCTTATTATACACTATTAATGGCGTTTTGTATAATTTCGGGGATCATCACAAATCCAATAACTATAGTTTTAAAGGAAATATTAAAGTTTTATTAAGAAGGCTGTTTTTGAGATTTTACTGCTTCAGGTTTTTTTTCAAGTCAAAATCTAACCAAAGAGTAATTATAAGTAGTGCGTATGTTGATATTGAGAGTCCAGGCCATTGTCTAGTCTCACCACCCTGGCTGATGTCTCTAAAAAAAAGATCTTTTTCAAGCTGGAGGTTATCAAATATAGTTCGAAGGATTCAGGCAGAATTAGAGAAAAAAAGCCTAAGAGTAATTTTTTCAAATATTTTTTTTTCGTTACTAAAGAGCTATGAATTGGAATTTAGAAGGTTATTGAAGAGCGAGAATGTAGCTTGTTTGATAGTTCCAAACGATCTTGCTCTTTTCGAAAACTTATCCATAAAGATTGCTCAAAGTGTTAATATTCCTACCATTGTATATTTACATGGGCTTCCTGGACGATATAATTCTATTGATGATAACAGAGCAGATTATTTAGTTGTTTGGGGGAAAGGACTTAAAGAAGAGTATATTAATGCGGGGATGCCTGCGAATAAGATACTAACGTTAAAGCATCCAGTCTATTCTAGTTTTGAGCAATATTCGCTTAGGTCCAGTTTTGAAAATGTTGTAGTAATTAGTAAAGCGATGTCCGGAACTCCTAGCTCCAGTGATGAAGTTATTTTGTCCGACAGATCAAAATCCCTATATTATATAGAAAGAGTAAAGCAATTGCTGGTTGAAATGGGGGTTAAATCTGCTAAACTTAGACTACATCCCTCTGAATCTGAGTCTTTCTATCTAAAAAACATTATGGATGGTTTCTATTCTATAGACTATGATAATAAAATTACAACGCTTGCTAAGGCGAGTTTGGTAATAGGTCCTACTTCCACTATGGCGCTGGATGCCATTAAAAATGGTGTTAATTATATATTATTTGACCCAATTGTCGATGGTAAGACTCTTGAGAATACTGAAAGCCTTGTGAAACCATTTGATGGTAGTTCATTTATTCGTCTTTCAAAAGGAAGTGATGATTTTAAAAGAAACATTAGCAATCCAAACGATAATATCAATATTACTTTGCTAAATGAATACATGAGTGTGAATGATGATGATATTAATACTTTTTTAGAGATCATCTCCCGATGAAACAATTCCTTAAAATTTATCTTTGGCAAGTTATTTCATTGTTGACGGGATTTGCAACCATGTTTKYRKTKANGCMWWRTMWTNMYTSAWATYAWMGTTTKKWTKGNNAATSTWYAYTTTNWGWTRTWKMTWTRWWSCWKKTTCTATCTTATGCTGATTTTGGCTTTCTCAATGCCGGGGCTAAATTTGCTAGTGAAGCTTATGCCAGAGACGATCGAAAAGAAGAACAGGAAATACTGGGATTTGTTTTTTTTATTATGGGCATCATGTTCATCCTTTTCGGAGTGTTGATCTTATTCTTTTATTTTAACCCTCACTATATTCTGAAAGACTTGCAGAGACCAGAAAATCTTAAATTGACTAAAGATTTATTTCTGGTTTTTCTGATTTCTCTCCCGGTTTTAGTGGCTCACAGAGGAATGCAATTGATCTTTAACATTAGGTTGCATGATTATCTTTATCAGAGAGTTTTTTCAATATTTAATCTGTTAAAAATATTTTCCGTATTATATTTTTTTAAAGACGGGGAATATAATATTGTAGGATATTATATCTTTACTCAGGTTATAACAATCGTATCAGTTGTATTTGGTGCTTTTGTTGCTAGGAAACATTTTAAGTACAGTTTTTTATCCTTAATAAAAGCAATCAGATATAATCCTGAAGTATATAAAAAGACAAAGAGTCTTGCATATAACAGTCTTTTTATTACCATATCATGGGTACTATATTATGAATTAGATTCTTTGGTGATTGGTAAATTTGTGGGGTTAAGAGAGGTAGCTGTCTTTAATATTTGTATTTCGGTTATGACGCTTTCAAGATCATTGTATGGAATACTTTACAATCCTTTCTCTGCTAAATTTAATCACTTTTTGGGGGTGGGTAATAGGAACAAACTTACGGAGGCATTTAAAAAAATACTAATTATCGGTTTGCCTCTTTCAATTATTCCCACAACTATTCTTATTCTTGCAATGAAGAATTTCATTTATTCCTGGGTTGGAACAGAGTACGCAGATGCTATCCCTATCATCACGGTTATGTTTGCAAGTTATTACTTTGCTTTTCTGTCAAATCCGGCTGGAATTGCAATGGTAGCTATACAAAGTATCCGAGGGCTTTATTTAATAAGCGCAGTTCTTCCTATAATCTATTGGGTAGGAATAATATTAAGTTTTAATTATTTTGGATTGTTTGCTTTCGGCATCTTTAAGCTGGTTGCCTTTTCGATTTCCGGATTGTTGTACTTTTATTTTGCTAAAGACCTATTTGATATTCAGTGGATAATCTTCTTTAGGAAGAATGTCGTGCCAGCTATTATTACCATAGCTATACTAAGTATTCTGCACATATTTGTTAAAGACCTATTGCCTGTTGTAAAAGGTAAGGTTGAATTTATTAAGTTTTCATTAATTGCAATGAGTTACGGTCTTATAGGAATGATGGTTTATTATGTAATGGCGAGCGAATTTCGATTAACTATGAAAGAATTGTTTTTGAGTTCATTTAACCGTAAAACTAAATAAAACATTATTATGCAAATCAGGCTTTTGTTTATATATTAAAAACAATTAGAAACTTATCTCAATCATAATATTGTATGAAAAGAATAGATTTTGGGTGTGGAAATTCAAAAAAAGAAGGTTATATCGGCGTTGATATTATTCAACTTTCAGGTGTAGATGTTGTTCATAATTTAGACGAATTTCCCTATCCCTTTGCAAATAATGAAATTGACGAAATATGGATGGATCAGGTTTTGGAACACTTGAAAGAACCACTAAAAGTGGTTGAAGAGCTTTACCGAATTTGTAAAAATGGCGCAATGATACACATAGGAGTTCCTTATTTTCGGAGTTTTTATTCTGCGATAGACCCTACCCNTCGTAATTTTTTTGGGGTATATTGGTTTTGTTACTTTGATCCGTCTCATGAATTTAATACAAAATACCAGTATTCGGCCGCTAAATTCGCAATTGAAAGTTTAGAATTTGATCGTGAATGGAAGAGAAATAAGATGGGCTATTTTAAAAGAAAGCTTATAAGCTATGCAGAGAGAAAACCTTATACTTATGAAGCAAAGTTATCACATTTAATACCGTTGAATTCTTTAACTTTTCATCTAAAAGTTATTAAATAGATTGTATGATACAAAAAAAAAAACTTCTAATATTCAGCGACTGTTTTGTTTATAGTGGGAGTGAAGTTGTGATTGAGAATCTTTTATTGTCAGAGAAGCTAAATGATTTGTTTGATGTCCGGTTTCTTTATGGATACAATAAGTCTTACAGTGAACGATTTAAACAGAGAGTTGAACTCCTTAATCTGGATGAAAAAAAAGCTACACCAATATCTTTATTAAGTCCGGACTGGTCAATTTATCAATACAATTTATTGAAGGGGCTAAGCATTGGAAAGATTATTTTTTTGATTAGAGTTATACTGCTAAAAACCTTGAAGTTTTTGTGCCTGTCGCATATTTTTAATTTTTTCTCTTTAAAAAAAGCGTTTAAAAAAGCTTCACCAGACCTGATCTATATAAATAATGGAGGGTATCCTGCTTCTTTGCAATGCTGCTTGGCAGTTTTTGCTGCTGATGCTGCTGGCATCGAGAAAATTTATTTTAATATCAATAATATGTCGATACCACCAAATAGGTTTTATGAAAAATATATGGATCGTTTGATTAATAAAAAAGTAACTAGTTTTATTACAGCCTCTTATGCTGCTCAGAGACAGGCAGTTCAGACCAGAGGATTTGAAAAACAGTTATTCAAACGAATTCCCAATACGATTTTCAATGATGAGCAAATACCCAATATTTATAGAATGAATAAAAGTAAAGAGAAGTTAATCTTTGGTTCAATTGGATTACTGACAGAACGTAAGGGCTACCATGTTCTGCTCAAGGCGGTAAAAATATTGGTAGAACGCTACTATATGACTAATTTTGAAGTAGTTTTTGTCGGTGATGGGGAAGATAAGTCGATGTTAATTAATAAAAGCAAAGCTTATAATATTGAAAAATATGTTAAGTTTTTAGGTTTTAAATCAAATCCTTTGGTAGAATTAAAGGAATTTGATGTATTTATTCTGCCATCAATCAGGAATGAAGATTTTCCTTATGTTATTCTTGAAGCGATGCTATTATCGAAACCTATTATCGGTACCAATGTGGCGGGAATTCCTGAACAAATTGTAAACGAAAAAAACGGATATGTGGTGGAAGCCAACAATCCAGAAGAATTGGCTATCGCAATGATGAAGATGAAGGAAGGTGAAATTTCTGAGATGGGTGTAAATAGTTTTGAGATCTATAAAAGCTCATTCTCTTTTAAGAAAATTGAAGTTAAGTATTGTGAACTATTTATATCTTAAATGAAGAGTTTGGCAAGTAGTTGTTGGAAGATTTAAATGATCTACTGGCGAAAGTAGGTTCATTTTTTGTAGTTTTGAAAATTAATATATAATTGTGTTTTTCTCAATAGTAATTCCAACATATAATAGAGCGGATAGATTGTTAAGGTGTTTAAATTCTTTGGTTGGTCAAACATTTAAAGATTTTGAAGTAATAGTTTGTGACGACGGTTCAACTGATCATACAAAGGCTATTATAACACAATTTGCGAACAACTTGAATATTAAATATATATATAATGATAATTGGGGTGGACCGGCAAAACCAAGGAATATTGGTCTAAAAGAGGTGTCAGGGGAATGGACTTGTTTTCTTGATTCTGACGATTGGTGGAAAGCCAGTAAACTTGAGGAAGTAAAAAAACAAATAAGTAAAGATTATAATATTTATTATCATTCCTTACAGATCGTAACCTCGCAAAAAGAGTTGGACATTATAAAATGTAGACGTGTTAATAACAAAAACCCTAAATTGGATCTTTTGATAAATTTAAATACACTTCTTACATCATCCGTGTGCATTGAAAGTGAATTATTAAAAAGATCCCAGGGATTTTCGTTAGATAAGGACTTCATTGGATTGGAAGATTATAAGTTTTGGATCGATTTAGGGGGTAGTGGAGGTGTTTTTAAGAGAATTAACATGTGTTTAGGATACTATTTTGTAGGTGATTCAGATAGCATAACGTTTGAAGATGAAAGGCAAATTAGAAGATTTGAACAATTGTACGACCCTTATTTAAATGACCCCGCTCTAATAAAATCCAGAGAGCGGATTATTGGGAGTCTAAATTTTCATATCGGAAGAATAATACAAGATGCAAATTTAAATAAATCATATAAGCAATATTTATTTAAGGCATTTTTAATGGGAGGTGTTAGGGTGAAATTGATGGCTTTAAAACGATTGATAAAGCTTTAACCATGTGAAAAAATCAGTTATAGGAATAATTCTTTATTTTTTAATTCTCCATGTATTAATCCCTGGGGTATATTATCTTTTTAATGGATTTGTACCTATTTATACAGACCTGATCGATATCCCTTCTCTGATTAAGTCGGCAATATTAATAATTCTACCAGTATGCCTCTCTTTAATCATTTTATATCTTTTGCCTAAGGATCAGGAGATTGCGCCGAACATTGAAGGCAAGCCGGTTACAGAGCTATTTTATTTTTCCGTTCTTTTCAAAATGGCGGTGTTTTATTATTTCGGTGGCTTTGCATCAATAATCAATGGAGAAGTCAACGGGACATTCAGTAATTACTTCTCATTATTTTTTAATCCGTTTATCTTATTGTTAGTTGTTCTTTTTGTGCAAAAAAAGAGGACAAATATTATTTTGGCAGTTTTGTTTTATGTAGTTTCAATAACCTTGTCGGGAAGCAGAAGTGGTATTTTGGCTATCTTTTTTGTATTCATGATAGGTTATTCTTTTCAAACATTTCAAGGGTATAAAAATAAATTATATTCATTTCTGAAATATAGCTTGTTGATCTCACCATTCCTTTTTATTTACGCAACTAGTATTAGAGGTGCTGCTGATACCATTGATAAATCTGTTTTATTAAATCAAATAGTGGGGCGGATGTCTACTTTAGAGACATCAATGATGCCTTTATATTTCTATCACAACAACATGGATATGGAATTGTTTTACGATAAGTATGGTATTTGGAATCAATTGAAATTGATCCTGGATGGCATTATACCAGGTCAGATATTCGATTACGATGTAATGCCTAATAATTACTATCGTGCCATTTTTATGGGGTATAGCAAGTCTTTCGTGGTTGAAAATTATATGTCAATCAATTTGACTTTACCTATATACTTGTATCTAAAATATAGTTACTTGTCTATTCTCTTCACAATTTTATATGTTCTAGGGTTTTATAAAATTGTTCTTGCACTCAAAAATTACCCTTTGCTGGTTGTTGTGGTATTATCAGTTTTTTATAACGTCATTTATTTCTTTGACTGGGTAATGGTTTTCAGCCAGATCTATACAGCCCTGTTGACAGTATTGTGTTTAAAGATGTATGTTTTTTTTAGAAAAGAAGTTATTGTCGGTTTAAAGCGGGATTTAAATGAGTATTGAAATCAGTTTAATTGTATCAACCTATGGTAGGTATCATGAATTAGATTTGCTGTTGGAAAGCTTTTCTCAGCAAGATGTTAGCCCAGATATATTTGAGGTAATTATAATTGACCAAAATGATGAATTGAATCTGCAGCCTTTAATTTTGAAGTATAATGAACTTATAAATATTAATCATTGCAAAGTTTCAGTTAAAGGATTGTCTAAAGCTAAAAATAAAGGTGTTGACTTAGCGAAAGGTAGAATTTTAACTTTTCCAGACGATGATTGCAAGTTTTATCCAAATACAATTTCAGCCGCCCTTGGGTATCTAGCTGCTAATCCGAGTGTAGACGTTGCATATGGTAAAGTATTTGACAGGGTTACAGGGTTAAATGTAATGAGAAACTGGTCTAATGATGAAAATAAACTAAGTCTGTTAAACTTTAGTCTAAACTATTCTGCAATAACTTGCTTTACCAGGCTCAAAATCAAATTTGACGAGAATTATGGTGTTGGCTCTCCCATTGCATCAGGAGAGGAATTGGATTACGTTATAAGAGCAATTGAAAGCGGCTTCCAAGTTGTTTATACACCGATAATTGAGGTATGGCATCCTGAATTAAATGTGATGTCTATGACATCTAAAAAAGCATATAACTATGCTTATGGATACGGGGCAATAATGAGGAAAAATCTGAATTTACCAATATTTTTTATTTTTGGCATTTCTCTGTGTTACCAGGGGATAAGGTTTTTATTGAGTATTTTTTCTAAAGACTCCTCAAAATACTTGATGGCAATAAAAGGGCGCATTTACGGATTTTTGAAAATTTAGGCATTATGTTAAAAAGGTATGGATTCTTTGGTTCTATAAGATTAATGATATCTCTGATATATACAAAGATGTTTTTTCCTAAGGCAAGGATAATCCGTCTTCCTTTTGATATTAGAAATAAGCATCTTGCTGAGATTGGTAAAGGATTTACTACAGGCTTTGGCTGCAGAATTGAATCGGTCCCAGTGAATAGCAATGCAACCAATTGCATTAGAATTGGCGACAACGTACAAATTAATGATTATGTTCATATTGCTGCAGGCGAATCCATAACAATTGGTAACAACGTGTTGATAGCGAGTAGAGTATTTATTTCTGACCTCAATCATGGCGCCTATTCAGGTGATCATCATGATAGCCCTCTTACTCCGCCAAATGATCGGAAACTTTCGACTAATCGCGTTGTTATTTGTGATAATGTCTGGATAGGAGAAGCAGTATGCATTATGTCAGGAGTAACGGTCGGGGCGGGTAGTATTATTGGGGCTTCATCAGTGGTTACGAAGGATGTCCCCCCAAATTCAATTGCAGTTGGAAGTCCAGCCAAAGTTGTAAAAGTTTATAATTTTGAAAATGCCATTTGGGAAAGAATTAATAATAGCAATTAAACGTATATGAGTATTGGAATATCGATAGTTCTCTATCACAATGGTGATGAAATTCAAGAAACAATTAATTGTATCCTGAATTCCTCACTTGATATTAAATTATTCCTAATTGATAACTCGGAAACTAATAATCTTGGAAGGTTTGCAACTGATAATAGGATTGAATATATTTTCAATAATAAAAATATTGGTTACGGAAGTGCGCATAATATTGGTATTAGAAGATCACAAAAAGAAGGGACAAGATATCATCTGGTAATGAATCCAGATATAACCTTTGAAAATGGCACACTAGAAGCTGTTTTCAAATACATGGAAGCACATTCTGATGTCGGGTCCTTAATGCCTAGTGTATTTTACGAAGACGGGTCTGTACAAAGATTATGCAAGCTGTTGCCCACCCCTTTTGACTTGATTGGAAGAAGGTTTCTCGGCAAGACAAGCTGGGCTAAAAAACAAAATTCCAGGTATGAATTACACGATTTCGATTACAAAAGTATTTTAAATACACCTTGTTTATCAGGCTGCTTCATGTTTGTTAGGACTCGCGTTTTTGAAAAATCTGGTTTATTTGATCCCAGATACTTCATGTACTTGGAAGATTATGATCTCGTCCGACGGATTAACCGAAATTCAAAGACCATATTNNTWACMMASRYGWWKCMRYNNCTSATRRWCAWGSTRWAKWNTMAWATAMWWNTKGTAAWCKWWWWMRWRTWMAWATRSWRWMSKCNNTTAAAWANTTYAATAAATGGGGATGGTTTTTTGATGATGAGCGAAAAAGAATTAACCAGGAGGTTCTGTCTCTAATAAAAAAAAATATCACTAATAGGTGATATCACATAATTTTCTTTATTTTTGGCATTATAATAGTTCTTGCTCTCAAACATAATCGCACCTATGCTTTTTACCCTTATTTATCTTACAAGTCTTTTAGTTGTAGCCTTTGCTATACCGCCTATTATCACTGTTTCACTAAGAAAACGGTTGTTTGATGACCCAAATGAGTCCAGGAAGATCCATAAACGCATTATTCCAAACTTTGGTGGGGTAGCCATTTTTACTGGATTTCTTTTTTCGTGTTCTATATTCATACCATCCCACATACTACCAGAGGCTAATGTTTTAATGGGGGCGGGGCTTGTACTATTTATGATCGGGTTAAAAGACGATATTATAGGTTTAGGTCCGGGTATCAAATTTGTTGCACAGTTCGCGAGTGCATTTATTGTAGCGATGGTTGCAAACATAAGGATAACGGACTTGCATGGGGTGTTTGGAGTTTATGATTTGCCTTATTATGCAAGTATCACTTTAACTGTCTTTTTTATTGTAGGTATTGTTAACGCTTTCAATCTAATTGATGGTATCGATGGGCTTGCCGGATCAATTGGATTAATTCTTTGTGTGACATTTGGTGTGCTTTTTTATAAATCGGGTGATTTGGGATGGGCCTATCTGGCAACAGCACTAGCCGGAGCACTTCTTGGATTTTTATTTTTTAACGTAACGCCTGCAAGAATTTTTATGGGAGATTCAGGCTCATTATTGTTGGGATTTATTGGTGCTGTGCTGAGCATTAAGTTCACCACCATAAGTCTTACTGAAAACGTAATGGCCGGGCCATTTGTAGTTACTTCGGGTATGGGGCTGGTCTCTGCAATTTTAATTGTACCCGTTTTTGATACCTTACGTGTTTTTACATTAAGAATCATGCGCGGTACCTCTCCTTTTACTGCAGATAGTAATCACATCCACCATCGCCTGCTCTCACTGGGTTTAAGCCATGTGCAGGCTACATTAGTACTCGCCTCGGTAAATGTTGTTTTTATTGTTACTGCATTGGCATTACAAAGCCTAGGTGATGCACAGCTGATCTCGTTAATCATGCTGTTGATGTTAAGTTTAAATGGCGTTTTAAGCTTATCTATAAATATTATTAGAAAGAGAGCTCTTCTCTTATCTAATTCAGTTAAAGCGGATGAAAAAATGCCTAAAACTGAAAAAAGCTTTGCTGAACGGGTGCTTGAGAAAATCTCAGAAAATTAAGCTCCTTCCTTATTAAAAAGGGTAAGTTTGCGGTGCAAAAACTGGGATTGCTATATTTTGCAAAATACGGCATTAAAGTTGTGTGCATAGAATCCGATGAACACCTGTATGAAGAAAAAGCTATTTAATGAATAAATGTCTATTATTTTTTTTGTGTGTGATCTTGTTTGGATCATGTGCAAAGGACTATCGCAACCAGGCTGAAGTCTATAGTAATGATTTTGAACAAAGTAATCTAACCGGTATTTCCGGTGGAGAGATTGAAGCGTTCAACAACTCTAAAGTTCTGGGTAGATACAACAATAGCGGCTTTGAGCTATCGTTGACTAATCTACCGGAACATGATTTGATAGAAATCTCTTTTGATTTGTATATCCATGATGCCTGGGATGGGAATAAGGAAGGTGAAGATGGCATAGCTGACGGGCCCGACTTATGGGAGATGATGCTGGACGGGAAGAGTTACATCAGAACAACTTTCTCTAATGTGCCCTGCGGAACCGGTACTTTTTGTGAGCCTCAGTCTTATCCGCATAATTATCCAAATAATAATAACAATCCTAAAACCGGTGCGGCTAATAGAAATCTTCCTGGAGTTTGTAACATGGCAGGTATAATAGGAGGAACCTCTTTATATAAAATTGTTAAACAAATCAAACACTCCGATCAACAGCTAATCCTTAAATGTATTGATCAGTTAAAGCAAAGCAATGCTCCTGATCCTAAATGCGACGAAAGCTGGTCGGTTGATAATATTAAAATTAAAGCAATCAGGTTATGAGATACTTAAAATTAACCACCCTGATTTTATTAGCAGGAAGCTTTAATTTCAAATCAACGGCTCAATCTTTACCCGTAGGAACGCCTGGCATAGAGGATTATTACAGACGTAGTCAGCTCCTAGGGCAATTGGATTCCAGTGTTTCCTTTATGGTAAGGCCGGTGATGCCTAAATCAGCTTTTGGTAAAAAGGATGTGTTTTACCTGGAAGATGAAACACGGTATAACCTGCTCGATGCTGATCACAGCTGGGGTTTGGATTCGGGCAAGTTTAAAGCCATGCTTTTGCCTTTAAGTATTCAAAATCAAATAAACACACACCATCCTTATGGATGGAACGATGGGGCGATGATTCCTGCAAAGGGTTTACAAACTGTTTTAAGTGCAGGGATTTATGCCGAGTACGGACCGCTTACCATTCAATTCAGACCTGAAGTGGTCTTGGCCGCAAATACTGGGTTTGATACCTTTGATAAAGATCATTATGACGTAATTGCCGCCAGGTATTACGACTTTTATAACAATATAGACCTTCCGGCCAGGTTCGGAAAAAGTGCTTACAATAAAGCTTATTGGGGCCAAAGTAGCATCAGGTTAAATTACAAAGCCCTATCATTCGGCCTTTCAACAGAGAATCTTTGGTGGGGACCCGGCATGCGTAGTTCTCTTCTGATGAGCAATACAGCCCCTGGCTTTAAACACTTAACCTTAAATACCAGGAAGCCGATCTCCACACCAATTGGATCTTTTGAAGGCCAATTAATTGCCGGAAGACTGGAGTCATCAGGTTTTGGAGTGCTTGAACCTGAACGTGAATATTTTTTTAATCCATTGTATGTTCCAAAAAGAAACGATTGGCGTTATTTGTCGGGACTTGTTGTTACCTMMCRACNKMWMTKSMKWCCTGGATTATTTCTAGGCATAACCAGAACTGCCCAAACCTATAGCGATGACTTGAACAGCTTTGGCGATTATCTTCCTTTCTTTTCAAGGGTTAAACGGGTAGTGGGAGACGAATCCCTTAACCAACGGGATGAGCACAGTTCCATATTTATGCGGTGGCTATGGCCTGAGGAGCATGCCGAAATTTACTTCGAGTATGGACACAGCAATTCCACACAGGATTTGCGTGGCGCACTGCTTGAACCGCAGCAATCCAGAGCCTATCTTTTTGGGCTTAGAAAAATTCTTCCCTTCAACAAATCAAGAGATGAGAACATCATGATCAATGTGGAAGTTACGCAAATGCAGGAAACCTTAGCTGATAAGATCAGAACGGCCAATAGCTGGTACCTGAGTAAAAGTATCCGACATGGTTATACCAATCGGGGAGAGGTGCTCGGCGCAGGCATCGGACCGGGCGGGAACTTACAGTCATTGGATGTGAGTTGGTTTAAGGGACTAAAGAGAATAGGATTGCAATTAGAACGCTACGTTCACAATAACGATTTTTATTTTTATGCCTATGAGGATAGTGTTGATCCCAGAAGGCATTGGACTGACCTGAGCCTCGCGGCAAATGGGGAATGGAATTATAAGAATTTCATTTTCAATGCGAAACTGCAGGGAATAAAGTCCTTAAATTATCAATGGTATTTGTTTCAGGGGCCTAATGATCCGATTTGGGTAAATGGAAGAGATGCCTTTAACTTACAGGTTCAGGCAGGTGTTACCTATCGTTTTTAATCAGGCATTACAATGAAGAAGATATATTACTCAATCCTTACTGTTGTTATTTGCAGTGGTTTAAATTTAAGTAAGTCACAGGCTCAGTCACTTCCTGTTGGAACACCGGTCTTAGAAGACTATTATCGCAGAAAGCAGTTGCTGGGAGAGCTGGATTCAACAGTATCCTTTACAAGCAGACCATTATTCCCCACCGAAGCATTTAAAGTGCATAACGCATTTGATCCGGATAGCTCATTGCAAGAAGAAGGATGGTTGAAGTTCGACGGCCCCCTTTCTTTTGCAAATGGAAAGGGAAAGTTCCAGATCTTGCCTTTCAGCTGGCAGCAGCAATTCAACTCCCATCATCCTTACGGTTGGAACGATGGAGCCATGATCCCTGCGCGTGGGTATCAATCTTTAATCACAGGAGGTTTCTTTGCGAAAATTGGCCCTTTAAGTATTCAGCTACAGCCAGAATTTGTATACGCAGCAAATAAAAGCTTTGATGGATTTAATAAAGACCGTTCTTATGCAGAACTGTTACGTTATTATAATATGCATAATAATATTGATCTCCCAGAGCGCTTTGGGAATGGGACCTATAATAAGGTACTATTGGGGCAAAGTAGCATTAGATTGACCTTTGGCCCAGCATCGGTAGGAGTTTCAAGTGAGAATTTATGGTGGGGTCCCGGGATGCGTAATTCATTGTTAATGAGTAATACCGGTGCGGGATTTAAGCATATCACTTTAAATACGGTAAGACCAGTTCATACCTATATAGGATCTTTTGAAGCACAAGTTATCGGGGGGCGATTGAACGCCACAGGCTTATCTCCACTTGAAGTTAGAAGTGCTGCAAATGGAACAAATTTGTTTAGAGAAAAAAGAGACGATTGGCGTTATCTCTCCGCTTTTAACATTATTTATCAACCTAAATGGGTTCCTGGATTGTTTTTCGGATTTACCAGGGCATTTAATGCCTACCACTCTGACTTGAATGGCTTTAAGGATTATGTGCCTTTTTTCACTCCGTTCCAGAAGGTGAAAACTGATGACGGAGACCCTTTCGATCGTGACCAGTTGACTTCTTTATATGCACGCTGGATATTTACTAAGGCAAAGGCAGAGGTTTATTTCGAATATGGAATTAATGACAATTCCTATAATTTTAGGGATTTTATCGGCTCTCCGGATCATTCCAGAGCCTATCTTTTTGGGGTAAGGAAATTGGTGCCATTGAAGGCACGTCAGGACGAATTTATTTCAATCAATGCAGAGCTTACACAAATGTCCCAATCACCCGATAGATTAGTAAGGGAGGCCGGTGGATGGTATTATCATGGTGGAGTTTGGGATGGATATACCAATGAAGGGCAGTTGCTTGGTGCTGGAGTCGGTCCTGGAGGTAATTTGCAGTCCGTTGATGTCAGTTGGGTTAAAGGCTTAAAAAGATTGGGTCTTTCATTTGAGCGTTATGAGCATAATATGGATTTTTACTATTATGGCATCAATGATCTGGACGGTCAAAGCAGACGCTGGGTAGATTTTGCATTAGCGGCACAGGGCGAATGGAATTACGGAAACCTCCTATTCAATGCAAAACTACAAGGAATTAGATCCATGAATTACCAATGGAGATTAAAAGATTACGATCTAACTTCCAACAGATATTACATCCCTCACAACGGTGTATTTAACTTTCATGGGGAACTGGGCGTTTCTTATCGCTTCTAAACAGAAGGATGTAGAAACCACACGCAATGCCACCTATAAGCATACCGGTTAATATACCCATTGAGTATTTTAACCGGTTTTTTTTTAATGGCAGTTCAGGTTCATCTACAATCTGTACCGTTGGAGTTTCCTGAGCCAGCATGGTTTTACTTACCTCCAGGTTCTTAACAGTTTCAGTAAAGATGGTGCTTAAAACAATCTTATCGCGCTCCTTTACCTCCGCAGTAGCATTAGCTGAAGCGTAAGCTGGATTCAGGTCTAACAAAGCCTGACTGGCAGAAGATGCCGCATAAGTCTTACGGTTTAAGATCAGGCCAATACTGTCTGCACGGTGCTGTAAACGATTTACATTACTTCTTAACCTGCTGGTTTTGGTACGGATATAGAAATCCGTCGCTTGCTTGATGATGCGGGTACAAAAGAGCTGTGCCAGCCTTTCATCCTTCATGGTGGTATTTACCTCAAAAAAACCAAGTTTTTTATCTGTTTTTGCAATGCCAAACTCACCGCCAAGGATTTGTTCGGTCATCACATGTAAAAGACTGTCCTGAATTCGGGTGTACTGCTTACCATTAACCGGAAAAGAAATAATCTTTCCATCAGTACTGTATTTAAGCCATTTTTTGTTCAGCTTATTTACTTCGGCATAACGATCGGCCAGGGATCTGGTTTGTGTGGTATCATAAGCCGAAAGCAAGGTGGCTTTAATTAATTTCTGACTTTTTACGAGTTCCTGCACATTGTCTCCGGCTAGCACGCCACTACCACCACCAATCCCGTCCATACTAAAGCCAAACTGCCCTGCTAAGGCAGCAAGCCCACCGGCTCCGGATGATTTAGCGTCATCAATTACAAAAGTTAACCTTGCCGTATAAGAAGGCGTCCATAGCCAGGCGCTTGAAGCACCAAGCAGTGCTCCCGTAATGATTGCAGCGGCAAGCAGTTTTTTAAAACTGAAAACGTATTTAAGGTCATTTATGCGGTTTCCGATTACTTTGCTTAAAGAGAACTCGGGCTCGTATGGATATGGATTTTCCTGGGCCATGTTATTTGTTTAAAATAGCGATTAAACTGATCAATGCGGTCAGCGCCGATGTAATACCGGTGATTTCAGCAAAGCCGAGCTTAAACCTGTTATTTGGATCTTTTTCCGGTACAATGATCTTACTTCCCGGCTTCACAGAAGGGTAATTACGGAAAAACAAGAAACGTCTTACAGGTTTGTTTAATCCATCAGGATACTTTACATAAGCACCTTTCAATCGTGCATTTTCTTTTGCTCCTGCAGCCGCATTGATATAATACTTAAAGCTACGGCCATTGTAATCTACAAATTGAGGGTTATTTACCGCCCCTGCAACTTCTACAAAAGAGATCTGACGAGGGATATAGATACTGTCGCCCGGTAAAAGGATCATGCTGGTCTTTACTTTTGGATCCTGGCTTTTATTGGTCAGGTCCAGGTTCACACGTACACCTTTTCTAAACACTTGGGCATTCTCTAAAGCACCATATGGGCTCAGTCCACCGGCTCTTTGTAAAAGATCCAATGCCGTTTCATCCCTTCTTTGCACGGCATAATCACCAGGAAACAACACCTCACCCTTCACGCTGATGTTGCCCAGTGCGCGGTAGTTTACCAGTCTTGGAACATAGATATAATCCATCGGCTCCAGCTCCAGTTTCTGTGCTTCCCCTGAGGTTTTATTCATATTTATGGTAAAGCTCTTCACCAATTGGTTGGCAACGCTATCTGAACTGTTCTTAATGATTCTCGAAATCTCTACATGATGCTCAGCAGCTTCATCCTGAAAACCACCCGCCATCGCAATTACATCTGCCAGTTTCATGCCTTTTCGATACGTAAATGCAGCAGGAAGCTTAACAAACCCGGCAACGGTTACATTCTGGGCAGAAGTAAAAACAGCCCTGTCCTGAACCATAATAGAATCTTCTCTCATTAAGGGGATATCATTTTTTCCACTCACCACATCTGCCGGATTAAAAGAGATCAGCTCTTTCTCCAGGTTGGTCAATGTTCTTTTAATGTATCCACGCTCCATATAAGCTTCGGGCTTTAATCCCTGGGCTGTTTTTAATAACTCAGAAAGGCTTAATCCTGCTGTAAGCTCATAAGTGCCCGGTCTATATACAGAGCCTTCCAGAACCACTCTATTGGTGTATCTTTCGGTAATCGCACCAATTTGTACCAGGTCACCATTGTTAGGTGTAAAATTCTTGTACAAAGAAGAAGGCACATCTTTTACCTCTCTTTGCAGTTCATTTACCTGATCAACCTTAGCGATGCCACGATACGCAACATCTGTAAATCCGCCTGCATATTTGATCAGGTCTTCCAGTTGCTCATTTTCTTTAAGTTCGTAAATAGCGGGTCTTTTAACCTCACCTTTAATCCCAACTCTCTTTTTGTAAACCGGAATACGGATCACATCCTGATCTTCCAACCTGATGTTTCCGTCCATTAAGCCGTTTTGCAAAAAGCTGTAAAAATCGACTGTTTTATATACTTTATTATTTCTTAGTAATTCAATATTTCTTAAGGAACCATTGTTATTTGGACCCCCTGAATTGTATAGGGCATTAAACAAGGTCGACAAAGAAGATAAAGTGTAAGAACCTGGGGTTTTTACCTCCCCAACCAGTGTAACCTTAATGCTGCGTGTACTGCCCAGGTTTACGGCCAGCTGTGTTTGTCCATTGCGCAATGCGGGATATACTTTAGTCATTTTATTACGGATCAGACTTGTTGCCTGTTCTATCGTAAACCCATTCAGGTAAACAATACCGGCATATGGGATCTGTACATTTCCCTCAGGAGTGATCCTGGTGCGTACACTGCTTTCGTTTAATCCCGTAACCAGCACAATCAGCTCATCGCCTGGTCCCAATACATAGCTCTTAGGGGTAGCCATGCTAAAATTCGGCTCAAATTTTATGGTGGTCTGGTTAAAGAACTCCATCCCATAAACATTTAGCGGCGCCTCAGGCAGAGGTGCCGGTTTCGGGGCCACATAAGGTTTTATCACCGTTTGGGCTGTGTCTCTTGTAAAATCTATATTTTCTTTTTGAGGAGATGAACTCACTTTTACGCCTTTCTTGTTCAAGCCAAGTAAGGTCACCCTATTCTTAAACTCTTCAACTTCTGTGGCAGGCATTCCTTTTTGGATCATCAGCTTATAGGCTTCGCTTTCCGGAACCCCTGTTTCCTGTAGCTTTTTCCAGGCTTGTCCAATTTGCTCGTCCGACAACTGGCTTACTTTTACATTCTGAATATCACTCATGGATATAGACTGTGCGTTACTTCGGAAAGAAGTAGCCAGGAAGAAAATGAAAAGAATATAAAAGGGTAATTTATTGTTCATGTAGATATTATGATAAATGACAAATATAAGTATTCAGGGTTAAAAGCCATAAGATACGCCGAACTTAAACTCGTTTGGAACAGCGGATGTTTGCAGAGCAGGTCTTATTACCCCATCCTGGTGCATGAAAGAAGTTTTAACATATAATTTATTAAGCAATTGGTAATTTACCTGAAGTAAATATTGTTTTTGAGTTTCTACCGGGCCCTCGCTTAAGAATTTTGGCTGTGGTTCAGCAAAGTATTGATCATAAAGGTTTCCTTCCTGCCCTTTTCTAATGGCTGTGAACTGGAAACTGGCAATCATACGGGGGATAGGGGTGTAATTAACCCATGCAGTAACCCTGTCGGCATTTTGTCCAATCCAGTCGCCCATTAAATAACTCTGGTTGGTATAGGTTTGTGCAGGGATCAGGTTGTTGTAGGCATATGGGTTTATGCGACTGTATTCTCCTCCCAATGTTAAATACGGTACCAGTACATCTGTAACAGAGGCACCAATGCTGTAGCCAATCTGATTTCTGCTTTTTGAAGCATTAAAAATTGCCCCTGTTCTGATCTCGTCAATAAAAAGGGATCCGTATAAATGTGTTTTGGGTAAATGATTTCTGGAACTTACAGAAAAGAAGAACTGGCTGTTTGCTCCGGTCGAAAGCTTATAGCGGCTTTGGTATTGATCATATGCTTTAAAGAACATTACCGGGATTAGGTATCCTACGTCCAGATTATCACTATAAACTACCGATTCACCCACACTAAGGTCTAGGCCTTTAACCGGGATAAAACTTAGGGTATGTGAAGCCAGGAATTTAGGGATGTAAATTTCCCTGTTATTGCCAAAATGCGGATTACCCTTATCGTAAGATCTTGCTGAATCAACCAATGCTGAATTTAACCAGGCATGGATGTAATTAAAGCGAAGCCATTTAAGTGGCTGGTAATCAATCCTGATGTTTGGATAGGCTGGCGATTTGTCGGATAAGACCAATCGGCCACCTTGTCCATAGCCCCACAGCATTTGGTCTTTGCCAAAGCTGATTGCCCCATTTTCCCAAGCGTAAGTAATGTTTCCCCTGAAATCGCTGTAATTTACAGTCTTTGCATTTGGGTTTATGTTTGCCGTTCTTATGATCCCGGTTTCAGGAGTAAATATTCGGGTGCTGTCAATTCCTTTCCCGCGATCAGTAATGTCCTGAAAATAGAACTGAAAGCTAATGTGCTTTCCCGCATGGCCCCAAAAAGTTAAGCCGGTTCCTACACGAGCAACGCTTTTATTTTTTCCCTGAAAGGTTTCAAAAGTCAGCGCCGGATCTCCTCTTAATAGAAAATCGTCTTTGGTAACAGATAAGAACCGCCACCTGCCGGCAGGGTCTTTTTTAAAAAAGGTAGTGGTGTCTTTAACATTGGTGCTAAATTCACTGAACTCCTGTAAATAAAAAGCAAGTTCTTTTTGCTCGGTTGTGGTCAGTTTAGTTGATGAATCCTGTAAACTGGTCAATAACGATGCAATTTGTTTCCTGCTCACCGGTTGGATCAGGTCATTAAACTCGACATTTCCTTTTTGGGCCTGACGCGAAAGGTATTTATAAACAGGGTTTGTTGGGTTTTCGTATACAACCTGAGCATCACTCTTTAAAGCGATAAAGGAAAATCCAATAACAAGGACAGAAAAGAGGGCTATGATTTTCTTGAGATGTAAGCTATTCATTTTTAGATGATAGTTTTATGAAAGATATAATTGTAAATATGATTATAGAGAAGGAATAAGCGTTTGTAATCCTGTAAAATGTTTTTCGGTGTTGATAAGACCGCGAATATGTTTTTCTGCATTTGCTCCCATTTGCAATAACAGGTTCTTATTGTTGTAAAGCTCATTTATCTTTTCAGAAAGTTGCGAATAATTACCCGGTTCAAATAAGAATCCGGTATGCCCATCAATCACCATTTCAGGGATCGCACCAATTTTCGAGCCAATTACAGGTTTGCCCATGGCCATGGCTTCCACAACGGTAAAGCCAAGCACTTCGTACCATTCCGAGGGGCAGATTAAAAAGTCGGCTCTTCCAATCAGTTCCAGGGTTTCTTTTTTACTTTTTTTACCCATAAATTCCACGTTGTTCAGGTTGTTATTCGCAGCAAAGTCCATGAGCTCGGCCTGCTGTGTCCCTGTTCCAATAACTTTTAACCGGATCTCCGGTTGATCTTTCATGGCCGCCAATATCGTATGCGCTCCTTTTATCTTTTCCAGCCGCCCTACAAATACAATATAGCGTTCATCTGACGCTACTGCCATCTGTGCTTTTGCCGCTTCAATCTCTTCGTAATCATAGCCATGGTAAAGCTGCACAAGTTTCTCTTCAAAGAAGTTAAAGGATTTAAATTTCTCATACAGAAAAACAGAAGGGCACACATAGTGATCTACATAAGCATAGTAATTCAGATATTTATGAACATAGTTCTCAAGAGCAGCGACTATACTTGCCGGATAAGAGCCTTTTTTGCACTTATTGGTTACGCAATGGTGAAAGGCACCGCCAAAGCATTTTTCGCAGATCTTTCCATGGCTGATAAAGGTACTTTCAGGACAAATCGGTGTGTATTCATGAAGCGTCCAGATGATGGGGATTCCCCGGTCCTTTAGTGTTTTTAAAATCGCGGGAGTGATGTAGTGATGGATCACATTGATGTGTGCGAAGTCGATCTTAACCGTATCCAATAACTTTTCCAGCTGCTGCTGCGCTTCGGTAGAGAAAATGCTTTTCTTTACTACCTTAATCCCATCACTCAGGCTCTTTTTGTTTACTTTTTTATAATCTATGTGTTCAATAAAATATTCAGTATAGTCAGAAGGGAAATTTCTTGGATCCTTCATAGAAAAGGGGATTACCTGGTGTCCTTTTTCCTGATAAAGCTTCGTGACGTTATCAACATAGGTCCAATCTCCACCACTCGGATACCAGGTCCAGTTTGCAACAAGAATATTCATTTGTTTCTTCTAAATTAACACTTATAATAAACTGGCATAATTTTTATACACCATACGTTGTTAAACGTAATTTGCGCTCAAAGATGCTTGTATTAAATGAAATTTTACCAAAATGAACTCATTTTTGGTCATTTTTCAATTTTTTTAATGCAAAGTGCTGCTCTGCCAGGCAAGTTAAAATTGGACAGAATTAAAAAAGGTTGTACTGGTAATAAAAAAAAGTTAATTTTGGCGTCAACATCAAACCATTTAATCTCTTGCCATACAACTCTTTTAAAAGATTGAAAAATATGGCGTTAAAGTCTCTAATGAAGAAGAAAATTTATATTGCCGGTGCTGGCGGAATGCTTGGTGAAGCCTTTCACTCTGTTTTTAAAGAAGAATACGAACTTAAATGTACTGATAAGGACGTCAATGAAAATTGGCTTAGTTTTCTTGATTTCCGTGAGTTCGAACAATATAAAAAGGACGTAACCGACTTTAACCCCGACTATCTTTTTCACCTTGGTGCCTATACAGATCTGGAGTATTGTGAACTGAATCAGGACGATACCTATCTGACCAATACTACTTCGGTAGAAAATGCAGTATATATCGCAAATCAATTGAATATCCCTTTGTTGTACATCAGCACCGCAGGTATTTTTGATGGAAAGAAAGAATTCTATGATGATTGGGACGAACCTAATCCACTTGGTCACTATGCCCGCTCAAAATACATGGGCGAGCGTTATGTAAGGGAAAATGCCAAACGTTACATCATTTGCCGTGCAGGCTGGATGATGGGCGGCGGTCCAAAGAAAGATAAAAAGTTCATCAATAAACTCATCAAGCAGCTGGTTAAAGGTACCAGAGAGCTTCATGTGGTAAATGATAAAGATGGAACACCAACATTCACAGTTGATTTTGCAAAAAATGTAAAGCTGTTATTTGAAAAGGAATATTGGGGGCTATATAATTTAGTATGTAACGGCGAGACCAGCAGACGTGAAGTTGCTGAGGAGCTGGTAAATATTCTGGGCTTATCAGAAGAAGTAACTTTTAAAGAAGTCTCGTCAGATTACTTTAAAGACACTTATTTTGCGCCGAGACCTACCTCAGAGCGCCTGATCAATAAAAAACTGACTTTAAGGGATTTGAACATCATGCGTGATTGGAAGGTTGCTTTAAGAGAGTATATCGATAACTATTACGCTGAATACCTGGAAGAGAACCTTCCTGCTACAAAGGAAACCATCAGTCTTTAATTATGCGTATTGCGGCTTTTGGCTTCAGGTCGATGCCTCCCGCAAAAGGAGCGGCTGGTGCAGATAAATTTGCCATGGAGCTGTTTCCAAGGCTTGTTAAGCGTGGACACAGCGTTGTAGCTTATAACAGACAATACCCTGATGTTTTTGTAGACGTTAAAGAATACGAGGGCGTAAAAATAAAAACCTTCAAAACAACTTCAAGAACAGGTTTTGATACTTTACTGCATTCCTTTAAGTGTACCTGGGATATTATTGTAAACAATACTGCAGATATCGTTCACATCCAAAACGGGGGGAACAGTATCTGGGCATTGCCATTACGTATTTTTGGGAAAAAGGTATTTATCAGTCAGGATGGGGTAGACTGGAAGCGCGACAAATGGCCCTGGTATGGTAAGCTGTACCTTAAGCTTTCGGCCTATTTAACCGCTCACCTGCCTAATGAGGTGATCTTCGACAATGTGATTGCCAAAAAACTATTTGAAGAACGCTTTAAAAAGGAGTACACTTTCATCCCCTTTGGGAGCGAAGTGGCACCATGGGTAGATGTGCCTGAAATATTGACAAAGAATAACCTCGAAAAACAGGAGTATTATCTTTTTATCGGCCGGTTTATTCCTGACAAAGGCCTGCATTATTTAATACCGGCATTTAAAAATTCCAATTCCAACAAAAAACTGGTCCTTATCGGCGGATCGCCAAATCCTTCTCCTTATGAACAGCAAATTATGGATATGGGAGATGAAAGGGTGTTGTTCCCCGGATTTGTATATGGTGACGAGGTAAATACACTCATCAGAAATGCCTATTGCTATATCCAGCCTTCAGATGTAGAGGGCTTGTCGCCCGTTGTGCTGAGCGTAATGGGTTTAAATGTCCCGATGATTGTAAGCGATATTGAAGAGAATGAATATGCCGTACAGGATACCGTAAGGATGTTTAAAAAAGGAAATATCCTGTCTTTAACGGAACAAATCAATTATTGTGAAGATAATTATTCCGAAATGCTGACATTAGCTAAAAGAGCTCAGGAGCGTGCATTAAGTGTCTTTAATTGGGAGAATGTAGCCGACGAGCATGTAGAAGTGTTTTTAAATAAATAGCAGAAAAGCCTATGTTATTTAATTCTGTCCAGTTCATATTCTTCTTTATAACTGTAACCACCTTATTTTACGTATTGCCTCATAAATTCCGCTGGATGTTGCTTTTGCTATCCAGCTGTTATTTTTATATGGCCTTTGTGCCGATATATATATTGATACTCGGCTTCACAATTGTCATCGATTATTTTGCAGGAATTTACATCGAAAATAGTTCAGGGCACAAAAGAAAGGTATTCCTGATCGTCAGCCTGATCGCCAATATCAGTGTCTTGTGTGTGTTTAAATATTACAATTTTATAAATGACAACATAGGATCAGTATTTCCTTATTTAGCCATTTTGCTACCCATAGGGCTTTCCTTTCATACCTTTCAGGCCATGAGTTATACCATAGAGGTTTACCGTGGTAATCAGAAAGCCGAAAGAAACTTTGGGATTTATGCCTTGTTTGTAATGTTTTACCCCCAATTGGTGGCAGGGCCTATAGAGAGACCGCAGAACCTCCTGCATCAGTTCCATGAAAAGCATGAATTTAGCCTGGAAAGAGTGAGCTCCGGACTAAAGCAAATGCTGATCGGATTCTTAAAAAAGCTGGTCATTGCCGATAGAATTGGGATTTATGTAGATACCATTTATAACAACTCCGCTACCCAATCCGGCCAGTCGCTGGCATGTGCAACCGTTTTTTTTGCCTTTCAGATCTATTGTGATTTTTCTGCCTATTCCGATATTGCTATTGGGGCGGCGCGGGTGATGGGGTTTGATTTAATGAAGAATTTTAACAGACCGTATTTGGCTACCTCTGTCTCTCAATTCTGGCGCAGGTGGCACATTTCCTTGTCCACCTGGTTTAAAGACTATGTGTATATCCCGTTGGGCGGGAGCAAGGTCAAAAGTAAGGTTTTGGTATATCGTAATCTGTTAATCGTATTTTTAATCAGCGGGCTATGGCATGGTGCCAACTGGACCTATGTGGTATGGGGTGCTTTGAATGGGGTATTGCTGATTATCGAATCCATGATCCCTAAGTCATCAAAAAGAGATAACCTGATCAAAACAGGACTCAAAACCATATTTACCTTTTCTTTGATTTGCATTACCTGGGTATTCTTCCGCGCATCCAATATCTCCGATGCCATTTCTATATTGGGTAAGATCATCAGATTTGAAGGGCCGTTCTATCCCGGAAACCCTAAAGATCATTTCTACTATGCCTGTGTAGCCATCATGGCATTGATGTTTTTCGAGTTTATAACGGAATACAAGCCGCATTTATATAAATTATTGCCAAATAATCTGGTAACCAGATATTGTTATTATACCCTTATCGCAATGATCATTATGCTGTTCGGGGTATTTAGTGAGGGACAGTTTATCTATTTCCAGTTCTAAATCAAGGGAGATGAGCAAAAAAGTAAAAACACTTTTAGTTAAGTTATTGGTTTTAGCCTTTGCCTTGATAGTTGCGGATTTAGCGGGAGGGCAGGTGCTAAAGTACTTGTTTAATAAACAACGCAGCGGGAAATATTTTACCACTTCACATGCCATAAAGGACGGTAAAGAGCAGGTCCTTATTTTTGGTAACTCTCATGCCGCACAACATTTTGATGCGCCGTTAATGGCAAAAACCTTGTCGAAATCCGTTTTCAATTTTGGGAACCAGGGGCAAAGCCTTTTGTATACCTATCCATTAGTTAAGACCATTTTATCACGATATCAACCTGAACTCATTATCCTGAATTTAGATTACAATGAATTGCGTTATGATCCTACGGATTATGAAAGGCTCGCGATCTTATTGCCTTATTATCACGCTAATTCTGTAATTGATTCCACCATTTCCTTAATTCCGGATAGGGCAGCTTTAAAAGCCAAATCTCATTTATATAGGTTCAATTCCACCCTAGGCTATATCTTTTTAAATACCTATGGTCATTCCTATGGCAAAAGCATGAAGAGCTTGGGTTATGACCCGGTAGAAGGAGACATGTGTACAGGAACTGCTAATCATGAAGAAGCGGATAGGGGAAAAATCGCCTTTGATAAAAATAAGATCGATTACCTGATAAAACTGATCAGTTATATACAGTCAAAACAAGTGAAGCTATTGATTACGACAACTCCTTTAATAGAAGCGCATGAGAATGAGAAAAATGACTATAAAGAAAAGCTCACCCAGCTGCTGACAAAAATGAATGTTAATTATCTTGATTATGGAAGCAGTGCAGCATTTAAGGGTAAATGCAAGCTTTTTCACGACACCTCACATTTAAATGCTACGGGTGCCGCATTGTGGACAAAAACCTTATTAAACGACCTTTCTAAATACTTCGATCAATTCTAAGGCTGCCTTTTCCCAGGAGAAACCGGCCAAACGCTGCCGTCCTTTGTCCGCCATTTCCTTCCGGAGATGTTCATCATCTAGTACAGATTTTATCTTCAACGACATATCGGCGATATCAAAGGGATTAAATTGCAGCACCGCATCGCCACCCACTTCAGGAAGGCTGGTATTATTGGATACAAGCACGGGCAAATTATATTTAAAAGCCTCTAGTATCGGAATCCCAAAGCCTTCATTTATAGAAGGGAAAACATACATTAAAGCATTTTTATAAATCGAGGCCAGTTCCCCGTCCGACAAATAACCAGTAAGCACAACCTGGTCGCTGAGTCCGGAATTTTCAATGGTATCTACAATTAAGCCTTGATCACTTTCCTGGCTATTTGCCGGGAAGGAACCTGCCAGTACTAGCTTCAGCTCCGGATAGCCCGCTGCTTTAATCTGTTTAAAGGCATTGATCAGGGCAGGAATGTTCTTCCTTTTGAATAGGGTACCAACATGCAGCAAATAAGGGCAGTCAAGAGGAATGATATTGGTGTTTGATTTGGAGCCATGATCTTCAAGAAACTTTGGTCCCTCGTAAATCACGACCAGTTTTTTTTCAGCAATACCGGTATAACGGGCGATCTGATCTTTGGCGTATTTTGTTGGGGTAACTATAAAAGGAGAACGTTTGGCAGCAGGAATGGCCGTTTTTTTGTAGAGCGAAAGCCATAGGCGCCCATAATTCTCAGGATTTTCAAAAAAGAAGGCATCATGAAAAACAGGTATGGTCTTGTAACCCAAATGAATCAGCGGCACAAAGTTGTCGGTGCAGAAAACAACATTGCAATTTTTTGAGAATGCCTTTATCGGTAAGATCAGTTGTTTCCAGAGCTGATACCGGGTATGTTCAATAAGTTTGAATATCTTTTTATTGCCCATATAAACCGGAAAATCAGTGTCCAGGAAATGAAACTGAACCCCATTGCCATTCATTTTTTTAAATTCCTTGACCAATTCTTCCAGATAGGTACGGGTACCTGTTCTGGCTAATCTTAAGTCGCGGACATCTACTCCTATGATCAATGGCTTCGGCATCTTACACTCTGCTTTTAATAACCTTAGCCGGTACGCCTGCCACAATGGAATTTGCCGCTACAGATTTGGTAACCACACTCCCTGCAGCAATTACGCAACCATCACCAATGTGTACACCGGCAAGAATCGTGGCGCCACCACCTATCCAGCAATTGTTCCCGATCACTACCGGGTCCTTAATTACACCTTGTTCTTTTATCGTCAGGGTGGGGTCGGCAAAAGCATGATTTTCGGAAAAAACCTGCACATTTGGTCCCATGATCACGTCATTGCCAATGGTAATGCCACCCTGCCCGGCAAAGTAAGCACGGGCACTTATGCCTGTTCTGTCGCCAATGGTAATACCGGTACCTTTTTGGGCAATAATTCCGGTACAAAACAAGATGGAATTACGCGCAATAGAAACATGATCGCCCAGTATGATGCCCTGTTCAGATAAGGCATTGATGCTCACTCCATCCTCAAGAATCAGGTTTTTCCCTGCCGTAAGCTGATAAGCATGGCGTACTTTTACATTACTGCCAATAAAGATCAGGCCCGATGATTTCTTTAGTAAAGGTTTTAGGAATATTCCTCTAACTACCTGTACAAATCTGTGAAAACTCACATTGAATAGGTCTCTCGTAGAATAAGGGCTTTCCCATTTATAGTTAGGGTCTCCTTTTAATGTTCTTATCAATTTCTCAATGATCATCAGCAGGTTTAGTTTGGGTTATCACTGGTTTCATGATCATATTGATCAGCAAACCGGTTAAGAACCAGTTAATGTAAGAAATGTATGCTGAACCTTCAAATTCCGAGGTCAGTGATGGAATGATGAAACCGATTTTGATCAGTAACACGGTTAAACACACCTGTCTTTCTTTACCTTTCAGTTTAGGTAGCCATTTTATACCCGTTCTGATCACCATTACATATATGCACAGGTATAACAATAAAGCAATGATGCCGGCTTGGACACCAATGATGATGTATTGATTTTCGCCACCAACGTTTTCACCCAGGGTTCCCGCCACCCTTCCGGATGAACCTAAACCAAGTCCCATGGGGTTGTTGATTATCGCCAATACACCTTCTACCCATTGCTGAAGGTGTCCGATACTGGAAGGGTCACTAAAATCAATGGTGTTAATCAGAATTTGAATAATACCCTCATGATTTTGTTCAAATTGCCAGAATAAATAAGCCACATAAATGGCCACTACGCAAAAGCCAAGGTGAATAATGTGGGTTATTGCTTTTCTTTTGGTGAGCAGTGCGTATACATAAATCACCACAAAATAACTGGCCAATGGTGCTCTTGATAAGGCGAAAAGTATGGCTAAAAAGGAAGCGCCTAATCCCAGCATTCCTACGCTATTGATCCTCAATTTATTGTTGTCAGTAGTGTATAAGCCAGCTATAACAGCCAACGAAATTATGGAAGCCGCTGCAAGTTCAAGCGGGTTGGTGAAAAAGCTGGCGAAACGCCTGTAGCCACTGTCAGAATCAAAAGTTGTACTGATCCCATACTGTCCGCTGGGCTCAGCGTTAAAAAAATAATAATTGTATTCGGCATAGCCGGTGCGCAATTGCAATTGCTGGTACATCAGGAGTTCTACAACCAGTACCGCTCCGGCGGCGATGGTGAGCAGCACCAGATAATTGAAATATTTATTGATGTAGATCTCTTTTGCATCTATGGTGCGCCCAACAAAGTATACCATGATGTAAAAGGCCGTACTTTTAAGTGCAATTAGTCGGTCGAAAAGCCCCTGTTCACCTATCGGCAGCAATGCATACAGGATCAGATACAGCAAGAAGGCCATTATGGTGTAATCGATCAGGTGAAACCGGGGTCGATATTTTAAGTTGGCCAGATTTAAAAGGAGTACACCAAATATCAATGCCTCTTTAAAAAACTGCATGGTAGGAATAATGCTTTTCAGGCCCAGCATAAACGTAACCGACATGGTGGTGGTGTAGATGGAGAGGCCGAAGATCATGAACAGCAGCAAGCCGCTTGAATTTCCCCTTAAGATCTCTCTTACTGCCATTACAAAAGAACAAATAAAGATCAGGGGAAAAATAAACATAGTTAGCTCTTTGTTGAATTTACGGTTTCGGTGGCCAAATTAAGTTTTTCGGAGTGAAAAATCCATCTTTCAATCCTTTAAATAAATATTCAGCTTTTTTATTTCTTCCCCTTAGCTTAAAATAAGAATATAAGGCAAGGTAGTAGGGTGCATTGTACAAAAATACCAGGGGATAGAATAATGGTTTGCCATATCCGCGCAAAAACCAGATCTTGTTTCTATTTACGTAGTAATGAATAACAGGGCTTAAAGTGCCCTCATTGTTTTGTTTCGACTTTCCGGAAGCGCCCGCTTCGTGGTACATTTTACAGGAAGGAAGATAATGCAGTTCATAACTTTGTGCACGGAGCCGGAAAGAGAGTTCCACATCTTCATAGTATAAAAAGAACTGCTTGTTAAAGCCTCCTGTTTGTTTTAATACCTCGTTTCTTATCAGGCAACTGCAGCCCGTAACCCATTCTACCTTTTTATAGTCCTGCTCACCCGACGATTCAGGAGTATTCTTTTTGTTATAGGTAAACCCAAGTACAAAGTTTACATACGAATCGCCATTCCAGATCTTGTTTCTGTCGTGCATCCAATAAATAGCAGGCTGAACCGCGGCAGCTTCGGGATGGCTTTGGAGGTGCAGCAGCATTTTGCTGATGATATCGCTATCAACCAGCGTATCCGTATTCATGATCAGCGAGTAGGTATAGCCCTTACTGATGCTGTAATCAATTGCACGGTTGTTTCCTTCTGCAAAACCCAGATTTTCTTTATTGTCGAGATAAACGAGCTCGGGAAATTGACTTTGCAAAAGTTCCAGAGAACCATCTGTAGATCCATTATCGGTTACAATGATGTCAAAATGATCAGGATTGCAATATTCAAGTACAGATTTTATGCAATCAGCGGTGTACTCCGGAGTATTCCAGTTGAGCAGGATCAGGGCTACAGGTTTAGACATTTTGGATGGCGGGTTTCTTTACCACATATTGATACATAAACAAAGCGCAAAGTTCAATAATTACTGTAAATGAACCAAACCATTTATAATTGGCATAATGTAAGAGCAGGAATGCAAGAGCCACAGAAAATGCAAACATGATCATTGCGATCCTGAAAATGTAAACACTATTATTTTTGAGCAGTTGATCTAGTACATTTAATACGTTTAAAGCAGAAATAGCAGGGAATAATGCCATTGTCCTTAAATAGATAATGGCTGTTTCATTTTCCTCTCCTGAAAGAACCCGAACAGCAAAACCCGCAAAGAAAAAGAGAAGAACAGACCCGACAAAGAAAATCCCTGCGAGAATGAATTGCATTCGTTGTCGGTATACTTTCCATAATCTGGTACTTTCCTTATATAGCTGGGCAGATTTTGGATAAACGGCATTGGATACAGTAATGAGCAGAATCCTGGAAGAGCCGACTACTTTATCGCAAAGTGTATATGCTCCAAGCCAGGAGGCATTGCCCCATTTAGCAAGGGCAAAAATAATAATAGATTGTTGCAGGTTAGTAGAGATGTTATTTATTGTCAGGTAAAAATTGTCTCGGGTAATTCTCCAAATATCAGTCTTTACCGGAAGTTGAAAGGAGAGCCTAAACTTCGGGATTGCATTGAGCAGGAGGTATGAAAAAGTAACCACCGTGGCCATTCCCATAATAAAATTTACCCATTCCGCATCCTGGGCATCTTTTATAAAGAAGATGAGCAAAATAATAGACAATACTTTCGAAGCTAGATTTGAAATATTGTAAAACTTTAATTTTTCAATTCCTATGAAGAAAAAGAGAGGATTCAGTACCTCTGAGAGTACCAATGGAATGGCGTAAAGTATAAATAAATAATACTTGATGTTGAACCATTGCATTATATAAACAACCAGGATATATGCAATAAAGAATAATAATCTTATCCATAAGGTATTATAGAATACCGCTCTTAGTTTTTCAGGGTCTTTGAGATTTCCTGCGATGTCCCTTATTCCTGTTTGATTTGTGCCATAATTGACAATGATTCCAGCTAATGAAGAAAATGAATTGGCAAGCATTACAAAACCAAAGGCCTCGATACCAATTTTATGGGTAATGATCGGAAAGATAATAATTAACAACAGTATATTCGAAAGCTGAATGCTACTCAGATTCGCAAAATTTGATAAGATATTGGTGTCTTTTATACGGTTGTATGAACCTGTTAAAAATTGTTTCAAGTCTGATAGATGAATCGTCAAATTTAGCATATTTAAATCATAATCTAAATTTATGACTAAGTTTGCACTTATATATGAATGAACAGTACCGGACTTATTATAAAGTAATAAGTATATTGATTGATTTGTTTCTGATCAACCTGGCGGGTTATATTGGTTATGTGATGACCTATCAAAGCGTTAGCTTTACAGATCTTCAGCGTATCAATCTACTGAATGTCCTCCTCATCAATTTTGTATGGTTTAATGTAACACAGCTCACACGCTTGTATAGCGATATTTTTGTTAAGGATGCCATTCCAACCATTAAGCAGGCTTTAGGGTCCTTGCTTTTGTTTGCAGCCTTCATGGGCATATTGATCTATACAATCAAAGACCTAAACCAATCTTATCAATTGCTGTCATTTACTTTTGTCGTGTTTTCGGGCCTATTCCTTGTCGGAAAGATTGGGTTTTTGCTGTTTCGTCGTTCTAGGAGAGAAAGTTTAATCAATTACAAGAAGGTGGTTATTGTAGGAGCAGGCCCATTGGGTTTGGCGCTTAAAAAGCATATGGAGTTTGATACGCATCTGGGCTATAAGGTAGTTGGTTTTTTTGACGACCATATTGAGGATGATGATGAGGACTTTAATATTTTGGGTAAGGTAAGTGACTGTATGGATTTCGTTAAGGGGAGCAGTGTCAGAGAGATCTTTTGTGCATTGCCCGATAGTTCGCTCGATAAAATAAATTCCCTGATGCGGGAGGCGGATAAGGAAATGATCCGTTTTAAGCTTGTACCCGATATAAAACACTATTTTAAGAAGAATGTAAAAGTACAGGTTTATGGCCATATACCCATATTAAGTCAGCGGATGGAGCCTTTGGAGATCATGATTAACCAGGTGGTTAAAAGGATTTTTGATGTAGTGTTTTCGCTTATTGTCATTGTTTTTGTGATGAGCTGGATGCTGCCACTTATGGCAATTTTGATCAAATTGGAATCGAAAGGCCCTGTATTTTTTAAGCAGCTGCGATCGGGAAAGGATAACCAGCCCTTTTATTGCCTCAAATTCAGAAGCATGAAGGTGAATTCGGATGCAGATTGTAAGCAGGCAACTAAACACGATGACCGGATTACTAAAATTGGTGCGTTTATGCGTAAGAACAGCATTGATGAGTTGCCTCAGTTTTTTAATGTGTTGATGGGGGAGATGTCTGTGGTAGGACCCAGGCCGCACATGTTGCAGCATACTGCCGAATATTCAGCCATTATAGATCAATTTATGGTCAGGCATTTTTTGTTGCCGGGGATTACCGGTTGGGCACAGGTTAAGGGATTCAGAGGGGAAACTAAAATTGATGATTCTATGGCCGCCAGGGTTGAAGCCGATATCTGGTATTTGGAAAACTGGTCCTTTCTGCTGGATTTAAAGATTGTATTCTTAACGGCATGGCAAGTGCTTACTGGCCATGAGAATGCAAGGTAGTATTCTTTAGTAAGCCGCTTTCTATCAAACGGGCAAAGTGTTTACTGCCTGGAACTCTTTTTAAACCTTCCAGATGTCTAACATGATGGATATCTGTTCCAATAAAATCAATCATGTCTTTTTCGATTAACTTTTCCGCAATTGATTTGATGTGTTTACCATAATGTTCTGTTAGGGATAGTGCATTGACTTGTAATTCAACGCCCATCTCTTTAATTCGTTTATAGTAATCGAATTGCTTGTGAAAGAACAAATATCGTTCTGGATGTGCAAGGATAATCTGATAACCTTTGATGCCAAGATCAAAAAATACTTCTTCCAAATCATGGGGTCTTGAGATCTGGCTGAATTCAACCAATAGACGGTTGCCTGCTAATGGCATTAAATTGCCTGCATTTAGCTGATTTTGAAATTGTTCGTCAAGATAATATTCAGAAGAAAGGTTTAAGGTAATCCCATCAGGTAGCTTGCCCTCTAGTTTAGAATGTCCATCTCTTAACGTTTTGGTGGTGTTAGGATGGATGTCTTGTAAAGTATGCGGTGTGGTAATTAGATGATGAAAACCTAATTCTTTTAATCCGGAAATTAATTGAATACTGTCTTCTATATCCTTAGCACCATCATCCACTCCCGGAATTAGGTGAGAATGCATGTCAATGCCGATTGAGCTAAAATCAGCGTACTTAGATTTACTGGAACGATTGAAAAAAAACATGGGATCTTCTTTTATAATAATTAATCAATACGAAGCTAAGTATAAAATTTAAAACTTTATGGTATGGAATTTGTGAATGGGGCTGTGAATTGCAACTAAGGATAATTTGTACAGTATTGGATTCTAATTAATGATTATTTATCATCCACGAGTAAATCTTAAGTATTATCTTTGGGAAATTTAATAAATATGCTATACAAGCCTATGAGAAAATTCTTTTACTTGATTGTCGCTGTGCTCTTTATGAGCTCTTGTGGCGTGAAATATAAATCTGTTCCTTATTTTACAGATCTTCCGATAGATAGTACTTTGCAGGAGAAAATTTTGAATCAAACTATTTTGACGATTCAAAAGAACGATATTCTTGCTATTACTGTAAGTAGTTTAAATCCGGAAGCCTCTGCTATTTTTAATATGGGCAATACGAGTTCGTTACAAGGTCCGACGCCAACAGCAAATATAAATCCCGCAAATACAGCTAATGGATTTTTAGTTGATAACGAAGGCGCAATTCAGTTGCCTTTGGTAGGATCTGTGAAACTTGAGGGCCTATCTATAACAGAAGCAAGAAAATCAATACAAGCTAAATTAGTAACATACTTAAAAGAGCCAGTGGTTAGTTTACGATTAGTAAACTTTCGTGTCTCCGTTTTAGGAGATGTTGCAAGACCTGGGGTTTTCCCAATTACTAGCGAAAGAGCAACTGTCACTGAAGCATTGGGGATGGCAGGTGATTTAAGTATAACGGCAGTTAGAAATAACGTTCTACTGATTCGTGAGCAAAATGGCCAAAGGCAATACGCACGGTTAAATATGCAGAGTAAAGACTTATTAAATTCACCTTATTATTATCTTCAAAACAATGATGTTCTGTATGTGCAGCCAGGTAATGCAAAGTATGCCAGTGTAGATTCAAGTTATAGGAATGTTAGTATAGTTCTGTCTGCATTGTCAGTAATTGCCTTAATCATTAGTCGCTTTTAAAAGTATAAAATTTATGAGTATTGAAGTAAAAGAAAATAATAGCAATGGGATTGCGGAAGAAGATAATATAAGCGTTAGAGAGCTGGTGGGAAAATATTTTTATCATTGGCCTGTTTTCATTTTAGGGATTATTATCGCTCTTTTTTTTGCTTTTATATATTTACGGTATGCTAAACCAGTATACCAAATAAGCAGCACTTTATTGATTAAAGATGAGAAAAAGGGCCCTTCAGATGATATACTAGGGCAATTAGACCTTTTTGGAGCATCTAAAGTAGTTGATAATGAAATAGAAATTTTGCAGTCAAAAACCTTAATGGCCAGTGTCGTAAAACGCCTAAACCTTAATGTGAATCTGAGTGCTGAAGGACGAGTTATAGTTAAAGATATTTATGAAGAACGTCCAGTTAAAGTTTCAACATTCGATATCGATGAAGATTTTTTTGGTATAGAATGGAAACTTTCCTTTCCCAATAGGACGCACTATACCTTGGAAGACGTAGAGAGCGGGAAAAAAATTACGGGACTATTAGATAAAATTCAGCGTACTGAATTGGGTACATATAAAATAGATAAGACCGCTTATTTTAACAAAGAACAGAAAAACTCTTTCCTGATTGTTTTTAGTAATCCTGTCGCAGTTGTAAATAATTGTCTCTCTAATCTAACAGTTGAGGTTACTACTAAACAATCTACCGTATTACGTCTTAGCTATGAAAGCGTTGTTCCAGAAATGGGGACGGATATTCTAAATACCCTAATTCAAGTATATAATGAAGCTGCTTTGTCAGATAAAAATAGAACTACACAGAGTACTATTAATTTTATAGACGAAAGATTGGCATTAATATCTGGAGAACTAATTGAGGTGGAAAAAGATGTTGAAGGTTTTAAAAGTAGTCAGGGCTTGACTGACATAAGCAGTGAGGCATCTTTATTCTTGGAGAATGTAAAAGCAAATGATGCAAAGTTAAATGAATTTAATTTGAAACTCGGTGTAATAAAGAGCATCCGTAATTATGTTGATTCAGAAGGGAAAGAAGAGAAATTTCCAAGTACACTAGGAATCGATGACCCAATACTCTTGGCTCAAATTAAACAACTTGGCGATTTACAGCAAAAGAAAATTGCATTACTCGCTACAACCCAGCCAGATAACCCGATGTTTGAGCCAATTAATCAGCAAATTAATGCGACTAGATCAGATATAAAAGCTAGTATTAGAAATATTGAAGCTTCATTAGAAAGTACTTTAGCGGGATTAAATTCATACAATTCAAAATATGAAGGATCAATTAAAAGAATCCCTGGACAGGAGAGACAATTTATAAGCATAAAAAGACAACAAAGTATAAAAGAAAATCTCTATTTGTATCTTTTGCAAAAAAAGGAGGAAGCAGCTTTGTCTTATGCTTCTGCAGTCGCTGACAGTAGAGTTGTAGACGGGGCTTATTCGTCTTCATCTCCTATTAAGCCAAAAAGGACTTTGACATATCTTTTCGCTATTGTAATGGGTATTATTATGCCGATTGGATATGTATATAGTAAAGACCTTATGAATAACAAGGTGCAATCTTCTTCCGACATCTCTAAAGCAACAGCCGCCCCAATCCTAGGTGAATTAGTCTATGAAGAAAGTAATGAAGCTATTGTTGTTCATGCTAATAGTCGAAAAGCAATTGCAGAGCAATTTAGAGCTATAAGGACTAACTTGCAATTTGTGCAAGGGAAATCAAGATCAGAGGGATTTATTACTTTATTAACCTCAAGCATGTCTGGTGAAGGGAAAAGTTTTGTAGGAAGTAATATTGCTACTGCAATGGCTATTAGTGGAAAAAAGACTATCCTTTTGGAACTCGACCTTAGGAAGCCAAAAGTAAGTAAATATTTGAATCTGAGTAATAAGTCGGGCTTAAGTAATTACTTAATAGGTAAAGCTGAAATAGATAATATTATTCAACCTTCCGGAATAAATGATAATTTGTTTGTAATAGGCTCGGGGCCAATTCCACCTAATCCTTCTGAATTGTTGATTGGAAAAGAGATAGAAGATTTGTTTTCTTATTTAAGAAGAAATTTCGACGAAATAATTATAGATACACCTCCTATTGGTCTCGTCACAGACGCTCAAATACTTTCACGTTTGACAGATGCGAGTCTATATATTGTAAGGCATGGGGTTACTTTCAAACAGCAAATTGTTCAATTAGACAACTTATACAAAGCAAATAAATTTCCAAAACTTAATATTATACTCAACGGTGTCGCTATTGGCGGAAGTTATGGATATGGATATGGTTATGGATACGGTTATGGTTATGGATACTATTCTGATGATGTAAATCATCATAAAACTAATATTAAAACTATTTTCAAGAATATATTTAAGCGATTGTAATTAATAAATTATGCAGTTAAACATTAGCAATTCAAAAATTGCAGTTATTGGTCTTGGTTACGTTGGTTTACCATTAGCAATTGAGTTTGGTAAAAAGTACGATGTCCTGGGATTTGATATTAATCGAGATAGAGTTAAGGAATTGAGTAATAGCCAAGATAGAACTCAAGAGGCTAATTTGGAGGATTTAAAGAAAGTAATTAGTTTAAAAATTGAATCGGAAAAAATAGGTTTAAAGTTTTCATCAAATGTGGAGGATTTAAAGGGGTACAATACGTTTATTGTTACGGTGCCTACTCCTATTGACCAATTTAAGGCACCAGATTTGGGACCATTGTTGAATGCCTCAAAAATGTTGGGGTCTATCCTCAAAGAAGGTGATATAGTTATATACGAGTCAACGGTTTATCCAGGGTGTACTGAGGAAGACTGTGTCCCAGTTCTAGAGAAAGTCTCGGGATTAAAATTTAATACAAACTTTTTTGCGGGGTATTCACCAGAACGCATTAATCCAGGCGATAAGGTTAATACATTGACTAAAATTCGAAAGGTAACTTCCGGATCAACTCCAGAGGTTGCTGATTTGATTGATAACCTATATAAATCTATTATTACTGCAGGGACTCATAAAGCGCCTAGTATCAAAGTAGCTGAGGCGTCAAAAGCGATTGAGAATGCTCAAAGAGATGTAAATATTTCTTTTGTTAACGAGCTTTCTTTAATCTTTGATCGTATTGGAATTGATACAAATGATGTTATTGAGGCTGCAGGCACAAAATGGAATTTTTTAAAATATCAACCGGGTTTGGTTGGGGGTCACTGTATCGGAGTCGATCCATATTATCTCGCTCATAAGGCGCAATCTTTAGGGTATCATCCTCAAGTTATATTGTCTGGACGTCGTGTTAATGATAACATGGGCCCATTTGTAGCCGATAAGGTGGTTAAGCTAATGATCCAGAAGGATCATAAAATAAAAGGGTCTAAAGCCCTAATCATGGGCATAACTTTTAAAGAAAATTGCCCGGATGTACGTAATACGCGGGTTGTTGATATTTATCACGAGTTAGTTAATTTTGGGCTAGACGTAGATGTTTTTGACCCTTGGGCCGATGCAACGGAAGTTCTACATGAATATGGTATTAGCATACTTAATAAGCTCGAAGAGAGTATAGTTTATGATGCAGTAATTGTTGCTGTAGCACATAAAGAATTTTTAGAAATTGATTTTCAAAAGATCAAACGGAACAATGGGGTTATATTCGATACAAAAGCTTGTTTAGATAGAAGCTTAGTAGACGGAAGATTATAGAATCAAATTCTTTTATGAACATTTTAAATCTAATTGGTAGGGATCAAGAACTTTTCAAAGAGGATATTGGCAGTCACGAAGAGGAACTCATTACAATTGTTAGTCGGTCAAGGTTTCTGGTGATTGGAGGAGCAGGATCTATAGGTCAAGCTGTAACAAAGGAAATTTTCAAAAGAAATCCCAAAAAACTTCATGTTGTAGATATTAGCGAGAATAATATGGTTGAGCTGGTTAGGGATATTCGCAGTTCTTACGGATATATTGACGGAGATTTTCAAACCTTTGCTTTAGATATTGGCTCTTTCCAATACGATGCTTTTATAGAAGCCGATGGCGAATATGATTATGTGCTTAATCTTTCTGCTTTAAAACATGTAAGAAGTGAAAAGGATCCTTATACCTTAATGAGGATGATTGAGGTAAATGTCTTTAATACTGATAAAACTATTCAACAATCAATAGATAAGGGTGTCAAGAAGTACTTCTGTGTATCGACTGATAAAGCTGCAAATCCAGTAAACATGATGGGGGCATCTAAACGCATTATGGAGATGTTTTTGATGCGTAAAAGTAAGAATATTGACATTTCTACAGCACGTTTTGCAAACGTCGCTTTTTCAGATGGTTCTTTACTACATGGTTTCAATCAACGCATTCAAAAACGTCAACCGATCGTAGCACCGAACGATATTAAACGATATTTCGTTGTGCCAAAAGAATCGGGAGAACTGTGTTTGATGTCGTGTATTTTTGGCGAGAACCGAGATGTCTTCTTCCCGAAGCTTAGTGAAAGTTTGCACTTAATCACTTTCGCAGATATTGCTGTTAAATACCTAAAAGAACTTGGATATGAGCCTTATTTATGCGAGAGTGAAGATCAAGCCAGAGAACTCATAAAAACCTTGCCTCAGCAAGGAAAATGGCCTTGTTTATTTACCAGCAGTGATACAACTGGAGAAAAAGATTTTGAAGAATTCTTTACCGAAAATGAAGTGTTGGATATGCAGAGGTTCGATAATCTAGGGGTAATAAAGAATGAATTTAAGGTTAATGATGAACTGTTAGACTTGTTTTCTTCACGGATTAAAGAGCTGAAATTAAATAAGGCGTGGTCTAAACAAGATATTGTTGAATTATTTTTTAAAATGATCCCGGATTTTGGACATAGGGAGACCGGTAAATACCTGGACGCAAAAATGTAATATGAAAGACCTGAAAAATATTGTTTCATTTATTCAAAATTCATATAATACAAAAGAGTTTATTCCATTGCATGAACCCAGGTTTAGAGGCAATGAAAAGAAATATTTGCTCGATACGATTGATTCTACTTTTGTTTCTTCAGTCGGTGCATACGTGGATCGTTTCGAAGAAATGATGCAAGTTGCGACTGGTACCCAGAAAGCAATTGCTGTTGTGAACGGGACAGCAGCTTTGCAGGTTGCCCTGCGACTTGCAGGTGTTGAATCGGGAGATGAAGTCATTACTCAAGCGTTAACTTTTGTCGCTACTGCTAATRMKATYGNKWAKARYGNNGTGYARKRMMAGTTTTTGTTGACGTTGACCTTGATACGATGGGCTTATCTCCAAAAGCAATTGATGCATTTTTAGATGAATATGCAGAACTTAGAGAGGATATCTGTTATAATAAAAAAAGTGGCAGAAAGATTTCTGCGTGTTTGCCTATGCATACATTCGGTTTTCCTGTTCATTTGGACGAATTGATAACAGTGTGCGATAAATGGAACATTCCATTGGTAGAAGACGCTGCTGAATCCCTTGGAAGTGAATATAAAGGGAAAAGTACCGGAAGCTTCGGTAAGTTAGGAATATTCTCTTTTAATGGGAATAAAACAATAACCTGTGGTGGCGGTGGTGCCATTGTGTCCAATGATCTTGAGATTGGAAAAAGAGCAAAGCATTTAACAACTACTGCTAAGAGACCTCATCCTTATGAGTTCTATCATGATGAATTAGGGTATAACTATAGAATGCCCAATCTAAATGCTTCTTTGGCATGTGCACAATTGGAACAGCTCCCATTCATGTTGGGAAGTAAAAGAGAATTGGCAAACATATATCGCGATTTTTTTGCGGAACAGGGCGTGAATTTCAGAACAGAGCTTCCGGATACGAAAGTCAATTACTGGCTTATGTGTGTAGAACTGGAAAGTAAAGCAGAAAGAGATCTTTTCTTGAAAGTCACTAATGAAAATAAAGTAATGACCCGTCCTATTTGGCAATTAATGTATCGCCTGCCGATGTACAATCATTGTCAGCGTGATGATCAGAAAAATGCGGAGTTTTTAGAAGAGCGAATTGTAAATATACCAAGCAGTGTTCGATAAAATTCACATCATAAGAGTGTCGGGTCAAGGGTTTCTTATAGCTGATTTAGTTCATTTCATGTATGCTAATCATAAAAATTGTTTGTAATACGGGTAGAATGATATGAAAAAGGAAAATGTAATAATTATTGCAGAAGCAGGAGTAAATCATAATGGAAGTTTGGAAAATGCCTTTCGCCTTGTTGATGCAGCAGTTGATGCTGGTGTGGATTATATTAAATTTCAAACCTTTAAAGCAACTAATTTAGTTTCTATAAAGGCAAAGAAGGCTGAATATCAAATAGAAAATACTAAAAATAGTACAGAATCGCAACTGCAGATGCTTCAGAAGCTTGAGCTTTCCGAAGATGATCACGAAAAAATCATTGAATATTGCAATTCTAAGGATATTAAATTCTTTTCCACTGCATTTGATTTAGATTCTCTGGAATATCTGTCAAAAATAGGTATGGATATGGTTAAAATACCATCGGGAGAAATCACAAATCTTCCTTACCTGAGAAAGGCTGGCAATTTATTTAAGAAAGTCATTATTTCAACAGGGATGGCTACATTGAGTGAAATTGAAGATGCCGTTGCTGTTTTTGTCAAAGGTGAAATTAGAAAAGAGGATATTACAATATTACACTGTAATACTGAATATCCTACACCAATGAAGGATGTGAACCTGTTGGCGATGTTACATATTGGAAAGGAATTTAAAACTTCCATTGGTTATTCTGATCATACGCTGGGAATTGAAGTACCAATTGCTGCGGTTGCTTTGGGAGCTGTAATGATTGAGAAACATTTTACATTGAATAAAAATATGGAGGGACCTGATCATAAAGCCTCTCTTGAACCCGCAGAACTTAAAGCCATGACTTTGGCAATTCGTAATATTGAAATGGCTATTTCTGGCTCAGGATTAAAAGAGCCTTCAGAATCGGAGATGAAAAATATCGCTGTGGCAAGAAAAAGTATAGTGGCAAAAATAGATATAAACAAGGGAGATGTGTTTTCAGAGAATAATCTAACAGTTAAGCGCCCAGGTGACGGTATTTCTCCAATGAAGTGGGATGATCTCATGGGTAAGATTGCGATGGAAAATTTTGAAGCTGATGATTTAATTCGATAGGTATGAAAATCGGTGTATTAACAAGTTCAAGAGCTGATTATGGTATTTATCTACCCCTATTGAGACAAATAAAAGAGAGCCCCGATTATACACTCGAGATCATTGCATTTGGTACTCATTTATCTAAATTTCATGGATATACCCTAGATAACATTAAGTTAGATGGCTTTGAAAATATCTATGAAATTTCTTCTCTTCTTACAAATGATGATGAAACTTCAATTTCTACCGCTTATGGCTTAACTGCATTAAAGTTTGCAGATTTTTGGAGGAATCATCAGTTTGACTGGGTATTTTGCCTGGGCGACAGATACGAAATGTCTGCCGCTGTTCAGGCAGGGATACCTTACGGTGTGAATTTTGCGCATATTCACGGCGGGGAGACTACATTAGGGGCAATAGATAATATTTATCGTCACCAAATATCTTTGGCTTCTAAAAAGCACTTTCCTGCTACAGAGGCGTTCGCCAAAAGAATTGAAGAGCTAATTGGAACCCCCCGAAACATCTTTTCTGTTGGGTCTCTATCCATTGATGAGCTAGATGAGATGCCGATACCTGCAGAATTTGATTTCCGGGAAAAATATCAGATCAAAGGTAAGTTTGCATTATTAACTTTTCACCCTGAAACGGTTTCTCCGGAGAAGAATGTTGAGTATGCGACTGAAATGCTGAATGCCCTAAAGGAAATCTCTAAGGAAATTTTGCTGGTAATCACTATGCCAAACGCTGATACATTTGGAACAATTTATCGTGATGCGTTATTCAAGCTAAAAGAGTCGGCGACAAAACGTGTAATTCTGGTAGAAAACTTTGGCAAGTTAAATTATTTCGCTGCGATGCGTTATTGTACACTGATGATTGGAAATACTTCGAGCGGAATTATTGAAGCGGCTTCATTTGGTAAATATGTATTGAACGTAGGTGACAGACAAAAAGGGAGAGCACAAAGCGATAATATAATAAATGTTCCATTCTCTACCAGGGAGATGGTTGAGGCATTTTTATTTGCTTCAGAAAAGAAAGGTTTTAAAGGAGATAATATTTACCACCGTTCCGGTACAGTGAACTTAATACTTAATAATCTGAGAAGTTAGCAATATGAGAAATTATAAAGATCATTTAATTCCATTTAATAGCAAAATAATGCAAGCGCTTGTCCAGTTGGACTTTCTTGCTAAAGATGCAATATTATTTGTAGTAGATGAAGAAGATAAGCTAATTGGTTCGCTAACAGACGGCGATGTTAGGCGTGGTTTAATAAAAGGCATGGTAACATCCGACTCTGTGAGTAATATAATACAGACTAACCCGCGCTATCTTCGAAAAGGAGAAATGGATATAGATAAGGTTATTGAGTATCGGGAAGGCAATTTTCGGATTTTACCAATCCTTGATAAAGATAATAAGGTGGTTAATGTAATTAATTTTAGAGAAACCAGATCTTATCTTCCTGTTGATGCGGTGATTATGGCTGGAGGCAGAGGTCAAAGACTTAAACCCTTAACGGATACAACACCTAAGCCTCTTCTAAAAATTGGTAATAAACCGATCATGGAACACAATGTGGATCGCCTAGTGCTATATGGAATTGATGATTTTTGGTTTTCTGTTAAATATTTGGGAGAACAGATTGAAAATTATTTTGGCAGTGGAGAGAATAAGAATGTTCAGATCAGATATGTGTGGGAGGATGAGCCATTGGGTACAATAGGCGCTGTCTCAAAAATTAATGATTTTGAGCATGATTATGTACTAGTTACAAACTCCGATGTTTTAACAAACCTGGATTACGAACACTTTTTTTTAGATTTTATAAAGAAAGGTGTTGATTTTGCAGTAGTGACAATTCCATATGAAGTAAACATACCTTATGCTGTTCTTGAAACAACAGATGGACATGTACAAAGTTTTAAAGAAAAACCCACTTATACTTACTATTCTAATGGGGGGATCTACCTGATGAAAAAAGAAGTTCTAAAGTATTTACCTAAAGAGTCGTATTTTGATACAACAGATCTCATGGAAAAGCTGTTGTCTGAAGGTTGTAAAGTTCTATCTTATCCGCTAGCAGGTTATTGGTTGGATGTCGGAAAGCATGAGGATTTTGAAAAAGCTCAAAAAGACATTTTACAAATTAAATTTTAAAACGTTCATAATGTTAGCTATTATCCCAGCTAGAGCTGGCTCAAAGGGGCTGCCTGGCAAAAATATTAAATTGCTTCATGGAAAACCTCTTATCGCTTATACCATTCAAGCTGCGGTCTCATCAGAGAATATTTCAAGAATAATAATCAGTACAGATAGTAAAGAAATAGCGGAGGTTGCAGTTTCTTATGGAGCTGAATGCCCGTTTATGCGCCCTCAATATCTAGCCGATGATAATTCCCGCTCAATAGATGTGTATCAACATGTAATAGAAGAGCTGGAAAAAAGAGATGGCATCTTTATTAATGAATTTATTGTACTACAACCAACAAGTCCCTTCAGGACGGCAGAAGATATTGATAATGCGATCAATTTATTCAAGAATAAAAATGCAGATTCGGTTATAAGTTACTGCGAGGAACATCATCCTATTAAATGGCACAAATACATTGATAAAAATGGGAGGTTTGAAAATCTCTTCGAGAATGTTGCAAGTAATCGTCAATTAGAACGAACTTCTTACTTTCCTAATGGGGCTATTTATATCCTTAAAAGGAATTTAATTGAGAGTAATAATTATTACACAGAGAATTCATTTGCATATATGATGGATAAAACAAAGTCAGTTGATATAGACACGATTGATGATTTCAACTTTGCAGAATTTTTACTAGCAACAAAATGAAAAAAATTATTATAAAAATTTTTCGCGTAATAAAACGTTGGGAAGAAAATGATCGACAAAAAAACCTTCGAGTGAAATATCGATTACCTGATTCATTTAGGTTTAACGGTTTGCATATTGCCATTTATGGGTCTGGGAATTTAATTGTCGGAGATAACTCTTACATAGGGAGCTTTTCTACAATCCAATTACATCCAGAACACACTGTAAAGATAGGCGTCGGGTGCAGTATTAGCCATAATGTAAGATTATACACTTCGTCTAAAGTTCCTGATGGGAATTTCGAAAATWWWKYRGYYSTACWKSWAWWMWNGGGWRATATRNTAWTAKSWNATTNAWRYRKRRAYYSRTRMRWWYGYYKYYAKRMMCMYYWATRTTRWMMWKGRCKYKWRTTCAGTTATTGGAGCAAATTCAGTTGTGACCAAAGATATAGAACCGTTCTCAATTTATGGTGGCGTGCCTGCAAGATTAATCAGAATGAAAAAGGATGCTTAAAAAACTATTTTCTCATACTGCAATTTATGGATTGGCACCGCAGATTCCCAAAATTGCTAGTATTGTGGCCTTGCCAATAATAACAAAATACTTAACCGAGGTGGATTTTGGGGTTTATGGAGTTATTACGGCTATTGCTGGAAGCATAGCGGTTCTATCTAACTTAGGATTAAATGTAATTTTGTCCAATGTTTTTTACAAAAGTCCTGGACAATATAAATGGGCCTGGCGGCAAATTTATGGGTTTTTAATGCTTTGGAATATTCCTTTTTCAATTTTACTTTCAATTATTCTTTATTTTTTTATTCCCCCTGAAGCGATACATGATGCTGGATATATAATCTTACTTAATGTCTTACCCGTGGTTTTTTTTGGTCCTACATCTATTCTTGGTAATATGTATTATCAATTGAAACAGAAACCCATGCAAATAGCGATAAGATCAATTATTTTTGGCTTTTTATCAGTGGGATTGAACGTGTTATTTATTGCAGGGTTAAAGATGGGATACATGGGTTGGTTTTTATCTATATGTATTTCCGGAATGCTTAGCCAAATCTCATATTGGTGGCCTTTGAATCGTAAACTTGGACTAAGACCGATTTTTAATTTTAAAAGAAGGTATATTAGAAATTCATTGAAAGTCTCATTGCCAACTGTTCCACATTATTATTCGGCTTATTTGTTGGATGCTTCAGATCGAGCGGTGATGAAGATACTCAATGTAAGTACTGGAGATATAGGGAAATACAATGCTGCCTATATAGTTGCTAATATTATTCAAAAACTAGGGATTGCAGCAGGTCAAGCAGTTGCGCCAATGCTTAATCAATCCTACAAGAACAATAAGGAGATCGAGGCTAGAAGTCTAATTTTTGTATTACAGATCGCTTTTCTTTGCTTGACATTTATTTTGTCTATTTGGCTCAAAGAGATATTTGTGCTACTTATTAAGAATAAGGATCTTGCAAGTGTTTATCCATTGGGTATTATAATAGTGATGTCTTATAATTATAGACCGATGTATTTAGGGGCTAATGGCAAATTATTTTTCTATGAAAAAACAAAGGTGTTATTGAAAGTGACATTTTCTGCAGGTATCATTAATTTAATACTTAACTTTATTTTGATTAAATATTTCGGCTACAAAGCCGCCGCTTTTACCACCTTTTTTGCCCTTATGTACATGGGATACGCTGGATATTTTTCAAAAGAATACAAAGAAACCAAGAAAATTGAGTATTATCCACTTATTTGGCTTGTTTGTACAATCTTATTGACTTGTGTGGCATACTTTTCTGTTGAACTAAGTATTGGCTTCAAAGTCTTGATGTCGTTCTTGTTAATGTCGATAGCTTTAATTGCCCTAAAGAAAATTGTTTTAAATGAAAAGAGATGAGGTTATAAGGATCCTGGAGGAAATTGAATTAAGTATTCCTGTGGATCAATGGACATTTGGAGATATATCTGTTTGGCCAATCCTAAAAATGGATATTTTCTTCCAATGGATAAGAACTAACAGCGTGGATTCAGAGACTGCACATACAGCGGTTCGTACAGGGTTTGGTAACAGAATTCGTAATTTACTATCTGCAATTTATAACTACGGCAGATTATATTTTGGAAAAAAGAAGAAAATAGATGTGGTTTATTGTGGAACATCTTCACATAGAGTAGACTATGAGGGACTTTTCATAAATAGATATTTTCAACCATGGATCCAAAGTGAATCTAATAATTATGTCCAATTTGAATTTGAAAAGCCACTTGAAAAGGAATATGCTAATAAGCGTAATATTATTTACATTGATGAGATAAAATTACCTTACAGTGTTGTTAAGCCTTTTTTGAAGACTAATAGTTTGAACTTGCCAGAATGGAATAAGTTTCTTTTATTAATTGATGATTTAAAATTGCCTACAGCGGATTTGAAAAACAGATTATTGAAACGATTGGAATCGATCGTATCGTACACTTGCTTGTTCAAAATGTTGTTGAAGAAATATAGGCCAAATAAAATATTTGGCTTATGTTACTATAGTGCGCCAATGTTTGCCCTAAACTATGCAGCTAATATATTGGATATACCGACTTATGATATGCAACATGGTGGACAGGGGAAATTACATCCGATGTATAATTTTAAAAAAGTTCCCTCTTTAGGGTATAATACCCTACCTAAAACTTTTTTATGTTGGGATAATACGTCCAGTAATAATCTTCAACTATGGTTAAAAAATCAAAAATATCATAGCACTGAAATTTCAGGTAATCCATGGATAGATTTTCAACTCGCAAAGAATAACATTGATGGCCCTTCCTTTTCGCAGAAGAAAATTATCTTATTTACCCTTCAGGAAAGCAATTTAGAGCCATATATATTAGAGAGTATTAGCAATACACCAGACGGTTATGAATGGTGGTTGCGAGTTCATCCTCGTATGAAAAATGCTAGATCAAACATAACAAACCAATTGATGGAAAAAGGAATTTTACATAGAGTAGAATTTGATAAAGCCTTTGAAAGTCCTCTTCCAATTCTGTTGAAAAAAAGTTCTGTTCATATTTCTAAATTTTCGGGATCAATTATTGAGAGTGCACTAGTAAGAACCCCAAGTATTATAATTGATGAGATTGGGGTTGAGATTTTTGGTGACTATATAGTCGATGGCTTAGCAGTTTCGATTCTATCCAAAGAACCGGAAGATCTTTTAAAAGCAATATTAAACTTCAAATAGATTTTTATGATGAGTATTTTTCAAAAGATTAAAAACAGAATAGGACTGAAGCGCTGGATTCAGAATCAAAATTATATAGGCTCTAAGGTAATAATTGGAAAAAATACGATTGTAAAAGCGAGTTTCTTATCTGGTGAAATTTCAATTGGTAATAACTGTAAGATATATGGGGCTAGCTTAAATGGTAGAATTCAAATTGGAGATTTCACTTCGATTTGGGGGCCGAACATCGATATAAATTCTTCAATCAACTCTATTCGAATTGGGAAATTTTGTTCAATTGCAAAAAACGTTACTTTTCAAGAATTTAATCATGATCACACAAAATTTACAACTTTTTTTATTCATAAAAATATATTGAAAGATGAAAGTTTTGGAGCAGACATCGTATCGAAAGGAGAGATTATAATTGAAAATGATGTATGGATTGGTGCCCATTCTGTTATCTTAAGTGGAGCACATGTGTCTACTGGATCTGTGATAGCTGCTAACAGTGTAGTTACGGGATTTGTCCCTCCATATTCGATCGTTGGTGGAACACCTGCAAAAATTATAAAATCTCGATTTTCTCCGGATGTTTGCGAGAAACTATTGGAGTCTAAATGGTGGGATTTGTCATTCGATGAATTAAAAAGTAATATAGCACATTTGGAGAAAATTGTAGGTAATTGAAAACTAGATTTATGAAAGAACAATTTAAATTTGCAATAATAATTCCTCTTTTCAACAAGGAAGCATATATAGAAGAAACTATAAATTCAGTAAAACTTCAGACTTATAAAGATTGGCAGTTAATTATTGTAGATGACAATTCAACCGATAACTCTTACGAAATTGCTTCTTCATGTTTAGATGGCGATGACGCAAATAAATTTAAACTTATAAGAAGAAGTGAATACAGCGAGAACAAGAGAGGTGGTTCGGTTTGTAGAAATATTGGAATAAATCAATCAAACGCACAATATTTGCTCTTTTTAGATGCAGATGACATTTTATTGCCGTTTTGCTTAGAGCAGAGAGTTAAATATGTGGATACAAATCCGGGGTCGGACATGTTTATCTTTAACGTTGCCTACTGCAAGGGAGAAAAAAAAGAAGTCGTTGCAAAACAGAGACCAAAATATCTTTATATGCTGAGATACTTGCTGGCAGTTAATAAGAGGGATTTTTTCTTAAATGAGTTTCTCAAAACAAATATTCCCTGGCATACATCTGGCCCAGTGTGGAATACAGATTTTATAAAGCTCTTAGGTGGATTTAATGAGGATTTCGAAAGATTGCAGGATCCAGAGATTCATACCAGAGCTCTTATGCAGAATAAAATTAATATTGAATATTTAATGAATAAAACGGCCTTCGACACTCTGCATAGGACAGATGAAGATCGAATTGTTTGGGATGAAATGATATTTTATAGGAATAGGATCAATGCTATCAGGAAATATTTGAACTATTTTTCTGATAGTTTGATAAGAGAAGATAAAAAGAAAGCCGTCAAGAAATTACGAGGATATCTGATTTTGGCTGAAACGATGTATTATAGAAGCATTAGAGATTCAAAAGATATAAAAAGAATAGAAATTTTTCGATCCTTAACGGAAGAAGTTTATAATGTCAATCACATTGAGATGATAAACACGACATCATTTAAGAGATTTATCAACTTATTTAAGTCTTCAATGAGTAGTGCGATTTTGGTCAAATTTAAACTGCCTGGTGTTTTATTGTTAACTTACAAACGGAGCATTTAGATGAAAAAACGAGGTCTTTTTTCCAATTTATTTGACTCATTTTTGATTTTCATCTTTATTTACGGCTTAGTATTTAATGGTTTAGGTTTTGCAACGTCTAAAATAGCTTTATTTTACGTTGTTCTAGTGGTTAATAAGAAAGAGTTGATAATTCAAATTTCAAAAAATAAGTTTTTGAAATATTGTCTTGTAATTTGGATTCTGTTTAGCGTGTATTTCTTCGGTGTTACGGTGTTTTCTGGACGGTATCATTTTGGCTTTCTTCAACAGACATTTTGGTTTTTTTGGGAAGGGGTACTTGGATCTTTTATTTTTGCATTCTATTTACTTAAAAGATATGAAATTAAGCAAGTGCTTTATTTAGTATCTCTCGCAATTGCGATTCAAAGTGCCTTTGTTCTGTTGAGTTTTTTGAGCGGAGGATTTAGAGAATTTATAGATACAATACTTGTTAGTCAGGAGCGGGCGATATCTGCGGTGAGACTTAGGGGGATTTCTAATGGTGGAGGCGCGGGTTTATCCTATTTGCAATCGCTTGGTGTTTTTACATTTGGATATCTTTATTTGTCTAATTTTCGGGATGGTAGAAGCAATAAAATAATTATAGTATCTATTTTGTTAATTTTTGTTTCCCAAATATTTATTGCACGTACGGGAATGCTTTTTTCTGGTCTTTTCATTGCGGCATTAGTATTCCAGAATGCATTAAATAAGGGATCTTTAAAGCCCCTAATTATACAAGTGTTCTCACTAATATTTGTTTCGGCTCTTGTTTATAATTTCTATTCTTTGTTTATACCTAGAGATAAGATCGCAGTTTTTAATGAAAGAATTGTTTCTCGAGCATTTGAATTTATTGATAGCTATAATGAGACAGGCAACTTGAAGACTCAATCGACAACAGCCTTAAATAATATGTACTTTTTACCTAAAAGTGAGGCAGGGATACTGTTAGGAGAAGGTATTTGGGATAGTAACGAAAATAGAAAAGAGACGGGTAGAATAGTCAGTTCCGATGTTGGATATGTGAGAATTGTATTTGCTGTAGGGGTAATAGGGGCGCTGATTTTTTATTCTATATACTGTAGTTACATCAACGTATTATTAAAAACTAATATAACTACTGTTTTTAAATTAGGTATTTTTGCTCTTATCATAGTTTTTGCTTTAGGTGAACTTAAAGAGCCGTTTTTGGTTCGATCATCTGGTATAATAAAAATATTATGCCTTTGCATATTCGTCTTTATTCCTATTAAGAAAAACATCATTAGAAATTCTTTATGAGTTCTGTAATTATTTGCTTTACTGCTTCCTATCCATATGGAACAAAAGAAACCTATTTTGAAAATGAATTAATAAGCTTAGCTAGTGCATTTGACACCGTTCATATAGTTCCTACTTATAATCCATACGGGACAAAAATCTTGAGATCTACGCCAGATAATGTTGTTGTGCATAAACCAGTTGTAAATCAGGGGATAGGACGATTGTTCCGCGGATTATTTAATTTAAGCCCGTTCGTTGTTTATTTAAGAGATTTTTTTAGTAAAAAAGTTTATTTAAGTGGTAATAATAGCAAGAAATGGTTTAATTCCTTGTTGGTATATAGAATTTCATACGCTAATTTTTCTAAACTAAAGAAAAACCTCCCTACTGATGCAATAATGTATTCATACTGGGCAGAGGCTCCTATATTTGTTAATAACATTGCTAAAGACCATCTAAGAGTAGTTAGAATGCATGGCGGAGATTTCTACTTAAACAGGAATAATGGTTATTTGCCTGTAAGAAATAACATATATGAAGCTTCAGATTTGCTTTTGCCGATTTCTATCGATATCAAAGAAATTTTAAAGTCAGATTATAACATCTCTTCTCAAAAAATTTTCGTTAGTTATTTGGGGACATATAATAATTTTTTGGCCTCTGCTTTACCTGGTGACGATATAATTAGAATTGTATCGTGTAGTAACGTTTATGGTCTAAAGAGAGTTCATCTTATTGCCAACATATTAATGTTATTTAAATCGGATGTTAGGCTAGAGTGGCATCATTTTGGTGACGGTGAAGGTATGGGATTATTAAGAAGTCAAATAACAGAAATTAACAATCCAAATTTAAAAGTTGTATTACATGGGAATGTATTACAAGACCAACTTTTTGATTTTTATTCTAGAAATTATATTCATTGGTTTATTAATACAAGTAGGTTTGAAGGATTGCCCGTAAGTATCATGGAAAGTTTTTCATTTGGGATACCCGCTATAGCAACAGACGTCGGTGCTACAGGTGAAATAGTCAATTCGGAAAATGGTTTTCTTATTCCTGTTGACTTTAACCCGATAGACATTGAGAAAATAATCCTGTCAGCTAACGACGAACTGACTTATAAAAAGAAGAGAATTAATGCATATATGACTTGGTCTTTGAAATTTAATGCAGTAAATAATTATGGGCAATTGGTCGATGAATTAAAAAAAAATAGTTTAAACAGAAGAAAATGAAATTTAGAATTTTCGCATATGCAATATTATCATTTGCTTTTATCAACGCGAATGGTCAGTCAAGTTTTTTTAAATCAAGATTTAACAATACATTAAATTCAGGGAATTCTTATAATTCTAAAATAAGGATTAAGAAGTATTCTACTGATGGCAATACCTATAATTTTCTTTTACTCGGGTATTATTTGAATGCTAATAATATGATGTATAAGAGTACGAATGACATTAGTTATTTAGAAAATAATGCTGACGTTATAAAGGGTATTAGAGAGTCTGGTCTTCAAAATCCTAAGAATGGTAATTCAGCCTCTTATAGATGGACTGCGAAGATTAAGTCTAATCAGTCTAATTATTCAAAGAATAACCAGGAGTTTATTTTATATGAAGGTTATGTTTTTAGGTACATTGCAGAATACTACTATCTTGTGTCTAAATTACCCAACAAAAGTGGCCTGGAGGTCGATGTTGATTTTATAAAAGCCGATTTTTTTAAATGGTATAAATTATCTATGTCAAGTTTTGGAGATGATTCATTATTGCAATCCCTTCGTACGCATATGGGATCACATTGGGCTACTTTGGCTATGTATCTCTATATCTTAGATAATAATGACGCAGATAAGATAATTTATAAGAAAGTATATTCAAAATATAGTAATTCACTAAGAGCAAATTTAAAGGTGGTCGATCTCGATGGTAAGAAAGGATATATTTGGAATTCTACCTGGGATAAACCTTTCACCAAATATTTAGTCGATAAGAGTAAAAAAACAAAAAGTGAAATCCAAGATGTTAGCCATGGTAATCACATAGTGCAATTTGTTCTTGATTCATACGAGCTTCATTTAAATGATTGGTCATTAACAGATATCCAATATTTTGCGAATACACTCAAATATAGGATATGGGATGATAACTTAAATAAGTTTTCTGATAACGTGGATGGTACCTCCCTAGTTGGGAAATATAAAGGGTCAGGTTGGAAACAGTCGGATGGTTGGATGAAATTAATGATGTATGACAGAACTTTATACCCAATTTATAAAAAGTTTTATTTGAAAAATGCTAGTATAATTGATAGTTCGTCTCTTAATTTGCAGTTTTATTCAAACTTTACTAAATATGAAAACAAATTTGGAAAATAAAGGAAGTGCCACAAAATAGACAAAGTAAGTAGTGAAAAATAGAATTTTGCACTTAGCAAACGACTTTTCAGGGTCAACTGTATATAAGAATTTATTTCAAGAACTAGATTTTTTAGGCTTTAGCCAATCTATCTATACTGCAGTAAGATCAACGGAGCAATTTGATAGGAACCGGATAGATTTTAAGATTGATAGTTCAAAAATACTATATAGAGATATTTTAAGTAATTATACCCGAATTAATTATAATGCTAAAATAAAGAGGGTAGTGTCTGACGTTAATAAGTCATTAAGTCTCATCGATTTTGATTTAATTCATGCCCATACTTGGTATAGCGATGGAGGGGTTGCTTATGAACTACATAAGTTATATGATATTCCATATGTTATAACTATTAGAAATACTGATCTAAATTTATTTTTTAGATATATGCTGCATCTTAGGTCCTACGGGATCAAAATACTGCTTAATGCAAAGAGCATTATATTTATTTCACCTGTATATAGGGAACGATTCTATAGACACCCTTATATCAAGAATCATCTCTCTATTTTGAGTTCTAAGAGTATGGTAATACCTAATGGAATTGATAAATTTTGGTTGAAACAATTTGGTGTTCAAAAGCATTTGGACGAACATGCCGTTCAAATCCTTTACATAGGTAAATTTACTAAGGGTAAAAATGTCGAGGCATTAATTAGAGCTGTCGAGGTGGTTAGAGCTGGCGGAAAGAATTGCGTGCTAAACCTTATTGGAAAGGGGGGAAGTCAATTTGATAATGTTATGAAGCTTTGCAAAGCGAGAAGTTCTTGGATAACTTATCACGGGGAGATTCTGGAAAAAGAAGTTCTTCTTAACCATTATAAGCAAAATCATATTTTTGCAATGCCTTCTAAGAACGAAACTTTTGGGCTTGTTTATATTGAAGCCTTGACACAAGGACTTCCTGTATTATATACAAAAGGTGAGGGCATAGATGGTTTGTATGATAGTCATATTGGAGAAGCCATTAATGCAAGTAAGATAGATAGTATTGCGATGGGAATTGAAAACATCATAAGCAATTATCAAAAGTATCGATTTAGCCCAGAACATATTGGAGAAAATCATAATTGGTCGACGATCGCGTTAAAAATGCAAAAGGTATATAGTTAGGTAGTTTATGAGAATTTTATACATCCATCAGTATTTCAAAACACCAGCTGAGCCTGGAGGAACTAGATCTTATTGGGTAGCAAAAGAGCTTGTAAATGCGGGGCATCATGTGACGATGCTAACCACAAGTTCATCTATAATTTCAAAGAAAGAGACCAAAATCATAGATGAAATTGAAGTTGTATATCTTAAAGTTCCTTATGATCAAAAAATGAGTATTTTGGGAAGGATGAAATCTTTTTTAAGCTTTATGTATAAGGCTTCTGTGACTGCTTTGAAGACTAAAGATATCAATTTGGTAATAGCTACTTCAACTCCATTAACGATAGGATTTCCAGCTTTATTGATGAAAAAAATAAAGAATATTCCTTATGTTTTCGAAGTGCGAGATTTATGGCCTGAAGTTCCAATTCAGATGGGGGGGCTAAAAAATTCATTTTTAATAAGGATTGCAAAATGGTTCGAACGTACCATTTACTTAAACGCTGAGCATGTTATTGCACTATCTCCTGGCATGGCTGATGGTATAATCTCTAATGGAGGAGATAAACAAAATACTACAATGATTCCGAACATGGCAAAGATTAATGAATTTTGGCCAAGAGCAAAAAATTACGAATTGCTTAAAGACTTAGGCCTGCGCGTCGATAGCTTTAAGATAGTACATTTTGGATCTCTCGGCTTAGCAAATGGGGCGAACACTATTATTGAAAGCGCCAAACTTCTAAAAGGAATCAACGTAGAGTTTATTTTTTTAGGCGGTGGGTCAACTGAAGAATCATTAATAAAGCTGTGTGAGGAATACCAAATTGTAAATGTTCACTTTTTAGGTAAGTTCCCGATGGCTAAAACTTCAGAAATTGTTAATTTTTGTGATGTCTCAATAGTAAGCTTTTTAGACATTCCAATTTTATATACAAATTCACCAAATAAGCTTTTTGATTCTTTATCCGCGGGCAAGCCAATTATTGTAAATTCTGCAGGATGGACCAAGAACTTAGTAGAAGAAGAAGGCTGTGGATATTATGTGAATCCGAATAATCCGGAAGAGTTAGCAGATAAAATTGTTTTTTTGCAAAATAATCCAGAGATAGTGCAAAGACTAGGAGAAGAATCCAGAAAACTTGCAGAGCATAAATTTGATAAGTCAATTTTGTGCCGTGAGTTTAGTAATGTAATAAACAATTTAAATATTAATCAGATCAACTAGTGATGTATAAAAATATTATAAAACCAATTTTAGACTTCATTTTAGCTTTGATTGGATTCTTACTATTATCTCCTGTATTTATAATTGTTACACTTTTATTGTGTATAACGAATTCTGGAGCTCCGTTTTTTTTTCAAGAGCGCCCGGGTAAGCATGGTCGCATCTTTAAAGTTATAAAGTTTAAAACGATGAATGACAGAAAAGACAGAGAGGGTAAATTGCTTTCTGATTCTGATCGTTTAACAGGTATAGGAAGATTCATTCGTAAAACATCCCTGGATGAAATTACACAATTAATCAACGTAATAAAGGGAGATATGAGTTTAATTGGTCCAAGACCTCTTCTGCCAGAATATTTGCCATTATATAGCGAAATACAGTTACGCAGACATGAAGTTAAGCCGGGTATAACTGGTTGGGCGCAGGTAAATGGGCGCAATGCAATCTCTTGGGAACAGAAGTTTATATATGATGTTTGGTATGTGGATAATATATCTTTAATTTTGGATGCAAAGATATTTTGGTTAACTATACTTAAAGTTGTTAAAAGTGAGGGTATTAGTCAGGAGGGACATGTAACAGCTCAAAAATTTAGGGGTAATATTTAATGATATATTTAATTGGTGCGAGCGGCCACGCTAAAGTTATTTTAGAGATTTTGGAATTGCAAAATCGCCAAATTTTAGGATTGGTTGATAGCAATCAAACTATCGAAAAGCTTCTAGACTATAGTGTTTATCATGAGTTTCCAAAATCTTTTAATCAAACTGATAATGTTATCATAGCTATTGGAAATAATAAGATTAGAAAAAATATTGTTGCTAATAATTCTTATAATTACACATCAGCAGTGCATCCTAAGTCGAATATTTCTTCCAGATCGTATATTGGAATAGGGTCAATTATAATGGCTGGTGCAACTATTAATTGCGACGTTAAGATAGGTGACCACGCTATAATTAATACAAATTCTAGTATTGATCATGATTGCTTCATCGAGGATTATGTTCATATTTCACCTAATGTAGCCTTGGCTGGGAATGTATCAATCGGAGAAGGAAGCCATATAGGTATCGGCGCTTCTATAATTCAGGGTATAACTATTGGAAAGTGGTGCATTATTGGAGCCGGTTCAGTGATTATAAAAGATGTTCCAGATGGGTGTACTGTTGTTGGAAATCCAGGCAGGATTATTAAACAATAATTAGTCATTTGGAATGATTTTTGGTGATAGGGGCGAGAAAGATAATTTATATCGATAAGCAATAAATAGTCTTAAGCTTTAAAATTAAATATAATTAAATGATCATTAAAAAAATATGTTGTATAGGGGCTGGCTATGTAGGCGGACCCACAATGTCGGTTATTGCAAATCAATGTCCAGATATTAAGGTAACTGTTGTTGACTTGAACGAAGCAAGAATTGCTGCATGGAATGATGCTGATATCAACAATATACCCGTTTACGAACCTGGCTTAGGCGATATAGTTAATGAAGCCAGAGGCCGTAATTTATTCTTTTCAACTGACGTGGAAAAGGCAATTGATGAGGCTGACGCAATTTTTATTTCAGTAAATACTCCAACTAAAACTTATGGAGCTGGCAAGGGCCAAGCCGCCGATCTTAAGTGGATCGAACTCTGTGCCCGTCAGATTGCACGTGTTAGCACGAGTGACAAAATAATTATCGAGAAGTCAACACTCCCAGTTAGAACTGCAAGTACATTAAAAGAAATTCTTAAACACACAGGGAACGGAGTTAAATTTCATATTCTTTCTAACCCTGAGTTTTTAGCTGAGGGTACTGCAGTTCAAGATCTATTAGCCCCTGATCGTGTATTGATTGGGGGAGAACAAACGGATGAAGGGATTAAATCCATCAATGCACTGGTTGAGGTTTATGCGAGATGGGTGCCATTAGAAAAAATCCTTACAACTAATATTTGGTCCTCAGAGTTGTCAAAATTGACTGCAAATGCATTTCTGGCCCAAAGAGTATCTTCTATTAATTCTTTGTCGGAATTATGTGAGTACACTGAAGCGGACATTAATGAAGTGGCAAAAGCAATTGGTACCGATAGTCGAATTGGTTCGAAATTTCTGAAGGCGTCAGTCGGATTTGGAGGTTCATGTTTTCAAAAAGATATTTTAAATCTTGTTTATATTGCTCGTTCTTATGGATTGAATCAGGTAGCGGACTATTGGGAACAAGTGATTATTATGAATGATCATCAGAAACTCCGTTTCGCTAATAAGATCATAAAGAATTTGTACAACACAGTAAATGGCAAAAAAATTGCTTTTTTAGGTTGGGCATTTAAAAAAGATACGAATGATACCCGTGAATCAGCAGCTATTTATGTTGCAGATCACCTTTTATATGAGCAAGCCGAGATTTCGGTTTATGATCCTAAAGTTCCAGAGCAACAGATTTATGTTGATTTGGACTATTTAGCTACCCGAAGTAGCAGCGAAAATAAACAATTGTTGAAAATTGAAAATGATCCATATGACACGTGTAAAAACGCACACGCAATTGCGGTTCTTACGGAATGGGACGAATTTAATGACTATGATTGGCAACGAATATTTGATAACATGTTAAAACCTGCCCATGTTTTTGATGGCCGAAATATTTTAGATAAGACCAAATTAAAACAAATTGGCTTCTTAGTTAATGGTGTTGGCTCATAATTTGAGTTTATTTAATAAATAGTTATAATACAGGAAAATGAACAATAAAATATGGCTTTCTTCTCCTCATATGGGAGACAATGAACTTAAATATGTTACTGAGGCCTTCGAAACTAATTGGATTGCTCCTCTTGGCCCTCATGTAGATGGCTTTGAGGACGACCTCGTAACTTATACTGGTTCAAAATATGCGGCTGCCTTAAGTTCTGGAACTTCTGCTATTCATCTTGCTTTAATTATGCTTGATGTAAAACCAGGTGATGAGGTGATTTGTCAATCTATGACTTTTTCGGCAAGTGCGAATCCAATTGCATATGTAGGAGCAACACCAGTTTTTATAGATAGCGAAAAGGAAACCTGGAATATGTGCCCGGATTTGTTACGCGAAGCGATCATAGACCGAATTGCAAAAGGCCGCAAGCCTAAAGCGATCATCCCTGTACATTTGTATGGGATGCCCGCGCAAATGGATAAAATTATGGCGATTGCCAATGAATTTGAAATTCCAGTTATCGAAGATGCTGCGGAGGCTCTTGGTTCAAGTATCAATGGAAAAGCCATGGGCACCTTTGGCCTAATGGGGATTCTCTCATTTAATGGCAATAAAATTATCACTACCTCTGGTGGGGGCGCTTTAATTTCTGATCAGGATGATTATATTAAGCAAGCCCGGTTTTTAGCAACGCAAGCAAGAGATAAGGCACATCACTATGAGCATAGTGTTATTGGTTATAACTATAGAATGAGCAATGTTTCTGCTGGAATTGGGAGAGGGCAAATGGAAGTTTTGCAGGATCGCGTAGATAAAAGAAGATCAAATTTTGAATTTTATAAAAAAGAATTAACTGCCTTTGAAGGTATAAGTGTTTTGGAAGAGCCCGAAGGTTATTTTTCAAACAGATGGTTGAGTACAATTCATGTGAATCCTGCTAAAACTAATGGGATTAACAAAAAGAGCCTCTACAATATACTTTTAGAAGACAACATTGAAAGTAGACCACTTTGGAAACCGATGCATATGCAGCCTGTTTTTGCAAATAGTCCTTTTTATGGCAATGGAGTCTCTGAGGAGTTGTTCCGTAATGGTTTGTGTCTTCCTTCAGGATCTAATTTAACTGAAGAAGATTTGCAGAGAGTAATAAAAGGAATCTCAAGAGTATTTTAAATATTCTATTAAGTCTAAAAGCCTTAATTACTAGTTAATTAAGGCTTTTTGTTTTGCATTATTTATGGTTTAATAAATACCTATTTATGGGTATTTAAAATTTGGTTTAATTATTGTTAGTTTGCTTTTGGATAAAAATCGCCCAATGAATGTTCACTAAACTAGAAATTGTACCGCGCTGGATTATATTCACAATAGATATTTGCTTGAGTATATTTGCACTCGTGCTTGCAAAAGTTCTGAAGAATAACTTTATAATAGAAAATATAAATTTATTAGCATTATATAAATCGGTATTACTTGTTGTTGTTGTAAATACCCTTGTTTTTTTCAATATTAAGACTTTTGCTGGTATTGTTCGGTATACAAGTGCACAGGATTCGTTCAGAATTCTATTTGCGGTAGTGTTAAGTTCTCTAACAATTTTCTTTTCAAATGCAATAATTATCGTATTGGGAGGGGACCGGATTCTCAGCAATGTTACTATAATCATATACTCCTTATTTAGTTTTCTGTTCTTAATAACCTACAGAGTGATTGTAAAGTACTTTTTTATGTACATCAAAAACGCGAAACTGGATAAGATCAGAATAATTATTTATGGCGCCGGCGAGGCAGGCGTTGCAACCAAAAGAACTTTTGATCATGATGCCAAAGTAAACAAAACAATCATTGCTTATGTAGACGATGATTTGCGAAAAGTTGGAAAAACCATTGACGGAGTTAAAATCCTTGATGCGGCTACACTTGAAACCTTAATCATCAAACATGAAGTGGATGAAGTGATATTTGCTTCATATACCATCCCATCGGATAGAAAAGAGCAAATCGTTGATGTTTGTTTGGAGAATGATGTTAAGATTCTTAATATCCCACCACCGGATGTTTGGGCCCGTGGTGACGTAAGTACAGCACAGATTCAGAACCTGAACATTGAGGATTTACTAAACAGAAAACCAATTCAAATCGATACTGAAGGGATAAAAAAACAACTACAAGACAAAAGAATTCTAATTACTGGCGCTGCGGGATCTATTGGTAGCGAAATAGTAAGACAGGTCTTGAAGTTTGAATCTGGCCTGATCATTCTATGTGACCATAGTGAGACTGCGCTTCACCACCTATATCTTGAGCTTGAGGAAACCCATAAAGACATTAATTTCCACGCGTTTATAGGAGATGTGAAAGACGAGAAACGCATGAATTTCTTGTTTGATACCTTTAAGCCCCACTATGTATATCATGCGGCGGCATACAAACATGTGCCTATGATGGAAGATAATCCGGCAGAGGCAATTAAAACGAATGTATTGGGCACAAAAACAATTGCTGACCTATCGGTAAAACATGGTGTTCAAAAATTTGTTATGATCTCTACCGATAAAGCAGTTAACCCAACCAATATAATGGGTGCTTCTAAACGCATTGCTGAGATCTATGTGCAGTCATTAAATAACTCATTAACCACTAATGATTTTGTATTCTCAAATGGATTGGGGTACATTAATGATTTAAACGTAAAACCGATCACCAGGTTTATTACTACTCGTTTTGGAAATGTTTTAGGATCTAATGGGTCAGTAATTCCAAGGTTTAAACAACAAATAGAAAAGGGTGGACCCGTAACGGTTACTCATCCGGAAATTACCCGCTATTTTATGACCATCCCTGAAGCGTGTAGGTTAGTGCTTGAAGCAGGTTGCATGGGTAAAGGAGGTGAAATCTTCGTTTTCGATATGGGTAAGTCAGTTAAAATTGTAGAACTGGCAAAGAAAATGATTCGCCTTGCAGGTTTGGTGCCTAATGAAGATATAAAAATTACCTACTCTGGTTTAAGACCAGGTGAGAAATTATACGAAGAGCTTTTGAACGATAATGAAAACACCATGCCTACGCATCATGAAAAGATCATGATTGGCAAAGTGCGCGAATATGTTTTCAATGAAATAGAAGCCCAAATCTATAAATTGGTGGACCACGCTGTAATCAATGATAACAGAAAAGTAGTTATACAAATGAAAACTATTGTTCCGGAATTTAAAAGCAAGAACTCTAAGTTTGAAGAGTTTGATGTCGTTTCCTAATAATTCTTATGAATTAATTACCGGTATTTTATGTTTTTGAAGCACCGGAAATTAGCCTAAATATCTGCCGGGCCGAAAAAATGCTCAGTTTTAACTGCTGCGTTTCGGATACCCTTTTCAAAAATGATTGCTTAAAAGCATGCAAACGTTTGATTTTGCCATTAGAGCCCGATTTTTAGAAAAAATCATTATTAAATTTGAGTTTAAAGCCTTAAGTTTGACAAATTTTATTAACGTTTTTTTATTTATTTACCTATTGAAAAAATATGTGTGGAATAGTTGGTTACATAGGCCATAGAGAAGCCTGGCCTTTAGTTATTAAAGGATTAAAGCGGTTAGAATATCGCGGTTACGATAGCGCTGGTATAGCACTAATCAATAATGACGGCTTGAATATATACAAGAAAGCCGGAAAAGTACAGGAACTTGAAAATTTTGCTGAAGGCAAAAACCTTTCTGGAACCATTGGTATTGGACATACAAGATGGGCAACACATGGTGCTCCTTCTGACAGAAATTCGCACCCGCACACTTCGCATAGTGGCGATTTATCCATCATCCATAACGGAATCATTGAAAATTATGCTACCCTTAAAGAAATGCTGATCAGCAAAGGGCATGAGTTTAACAGTGATACGGATACCGAAGTATTGATTCACCTGATTGAAGAAATCTATAAAGAAGAAAACATTGATCTGCTGGAAGCAGTAAGGCTTGCCCTTCATGAAGTGAGCGGAGCTTATGCGATCGTAGTAATGGACGAAGCAAAGCCTGATCAGCTGATTGCGGCAAGAAAAGGTAGCCCTATGGTTATAGGTGTTGGCCAGGGCGAATATTTTATCGCTTCTGATGCTACACCAATTGTAGAATATACTAAAAACGTGATCTACCTGAACGATAATGAAATCGCATTTTTAAAACGCGATGAGTTAATGATCAAAAGGTTAGATAACGTGGTGCAGACTCCTTATATCCAGGAGCTGAATCTGAAACTGGAAATGCTTGAAAAAGGTGGTTACGATCACTTTATGCTTAAAGAGATTTATGAGCAGCCACGTTCTGTCAGAGATTGTTTAAGAGGTCGCATCTATCCTAACGAAGGAAGAGTACAGCTTGGTGGAATCAGTGAGTTCGCGCATAAACTGAAAAATGTAGACCGCATTATCATTGTGGCCTGCGGTACTTCTTGGCATGCCGGATTAGTTGGTGAGTACCTAATTGAAGAATACTCAAGAATTCCGGTTGAAGTTGAATATGCTTCGGAATTCAGATATAGAAACCCAATCATTACCGAAAAAGATGTAGTAATTGCCATCTCTCAATCGGGAGAAACTGCTGATACCATGGCTGCTATTGAAATGGCCAAAGAAAAAGGGGCAACTATTTTCGGGGTATGTAATGTGGTTGGTGCATCTATTCCACGTCTTACCCATGCTGGTGCATATACGCATGCCGGTCCTGAAATTGGTGTGGCTTCAACTAAAGCCTTTACTGCTCAGGTTACCGTGTTAACTTTGATCGCTTTCCACCTTGCACAGCAAAAAGGAACCTTAACAAGCTCAAAATTAACAGAGTTGTTAACCGAATTGGATAACATCCCTCAGAAAATTGAAAAAGCATTGCAATCAGAAAGCCTGATCAAAGAAATCTCCGCTAAATTTAAGGATTCACGGAACTGCTTATTCTTAGGTAGAGGAAGTGGTTTCCCTGTAGCACTGGAAGGCGCATTAAAGCTTAAGGAGATCTCATACATCCATGCCGAAGGTTATCCTGCTGCAGAAATGAAACACGGTCCTATCGCCTTAATTGACGAGGAGATGCCGGTTGTGGTTATTGCAACCAAAAACTCATCTTACGAAAAAGTAATCAGCAACATCCAGGAAGTTAAAGCCAGAAAAGGAATTGTTTTGGCAATCGTAACAGAAGGTGATACTGAAGTTAGAAAAATGGCAGATTACTGCATCGAGATTCCTGATGCCAGCGAAGCTTTCTTGCCATTGTTAGCGACCATACCATTGCAATTATTGTCTTACCACATTGCGGTAATGAGAGGCTGTAACGTAGATCAACCAAGAAATCTGGCCAAATCGGTTACTGTAGAATAACATAAAACATTTCAATGATGTTAAAGGGTCCCAATTGGGACCCTTTTTGTTTATATATATTTTTTATGTGGTTTATTTTAAGTTTTTTATGTTAATTTATGGTTGTTTTAATGTTAATTATGACTTTTATTAATGATTTTTCTTAATTTTTTGTAATAATCTCAGTATATTTGGTCAATCATTCCTCTTTTTATTGCAATTATTGTGCTTTTTGGGATGATTACGTAGTAATTACTTATGATTGCATGTGAAATGAAGATAAACTATGTATTAAGTTTCTGTTATGTTTGGATTTTTTTAATATTCATTCCTTTTTTCGTTTTTATTTTCATTTTTCTTCAAGATTTTGTAATTGCTTGCTCAAATAAATTACGCACCTCTTTTTGTCGGAACACTTTTTTAGAATCTACCTATTATAGACTATTGCTACCTACCTATGAGAAAAAGAAAACCCAGTATCCCTTTAAAGAATTTAGCAGGATTGCTAATTACATTGTTTATTACTTCCTGCGTCAGCACCAAGAACGTCCCGTACTTTCAGGACATTTCCCTCGCAGATAAATCTGCAATGGAAAAGACGGCTCAATTTACAGACCCTGTAATTCAGCCCGACGACATACTTGCTGTGTCTATTTTTACAATAGATCCCCTAAGCTCGGCAGTGGTTAATCAAACTACCACCGGACAGGCCTTGGGAGCAAGTTCCGCATCTACCATTGGTCAGCAGCAGGTTAGCGGTTATCTGGTTGATAAGAACGGAGAGATTGAACTGGCGGTTATTGGAAAAATCAAGCTGGTTGGATTGACTACTTTCGAAGCAAGAGATCTTATCAGAAAAAAAGCTGCCGAACTTTATAACAACCCCAGTGTTCAGGTACGCTTCGCAAATTTCAAAATTACCATATTAGGAGAGGTGGTAAGACCCGCAGCCTATACCTTGCCTAATGAAAAGGTTAACATTTTAGATGCGATTGGTCTTGCAGGCGATCTCACCATTTATGGTAAACGAGAGAATGTATTGCTTATCCGCGACAACAACGGGAAGAAAGAATTCGCCCGCTTTAGCCTGAATTCCTCAGAATTATTTAACAGCCCATATTTTTATTTGAAACAGAACGATGTGATTTACGTAGAGCCAAATAAGGCACGTATAGCTGCGAACAACGCATCGAGAACCCAGACTTTTGCAATACTCGGATCAGCGCTCTCCGTTTTAATTATTTTAATTACAAGGCTTTAATCATTTTTTCATTAGTAATCATCCCCTATGAGTACAAGATCAAATCAACTTCCAAAAGATGAAGGCCTGGATATTAGTAAGCTACTGCCCAAGATTATCAGAAAATGGCCATTAATATTGTTGTCGGTAATATTTTGTTTAGGCCTGGCCTATTTATACCTGCGATACACCACACCTATGTTCCGGATCTCGGCAAGGGTTTTAGTAAACGATGAAAAAAAGGGAGGTAGCGCGCTTGGTGCCGCTGCCGATGCTCTCGGTGATCTTGGCGGCCTGCTTGGCACCAAAAGCACCGTAGACAATGAAGCAGAAATTCTGCAGACCAGGTACCTGATGGAACAGGTGGTAAAGGACATGCACCTTAATATTACCTATATTAAAAAGGGTCGTGTTAACGACATAGAAATTTATAAAAGCCCGTTTACAGTTCAATTTGTTGTACCGGAAGATACCATTAAGGCAACAGGTTTTGATTTGGAACTGCTGAAAAATGGCAAAATCTCGCTAAAATCTGGCCTGTTAGATACTGTAGTAGAGTTTAACGGTAAAATCACTTTCCCTAAAGTCGGGACATTTATCATTACCAAAACACCCGGACAGCTTTTTGTTCAAGATGAGCGCTATAAGTTCTCTATTGTTTCCATAGATGAGAAGGTAGCCGGATTAATGAACGACCTGACCGTGTCAGTTGGAAATAAGCTGATCACGGTAATTGACCTGACCATTAATCACCCCATTCCTAAAAAAGGTGAGGATATTTTAACGGAGCTCATTCATAAGTACGTTCAGGGAAATATTGACGACAAAAATGAAGTTGCCGACAGTACCATTAAATTTATAAGGAACAGGCTGGCCTTTATCAGCTCGGAACTGGGTGATCTGGAAGGGAACATTCAGGGTTTTAAGCAGAAAAACAACCTTGCCGACATGACCGAGCAATCTAAATTGCTGGTGCAAAATACGAGCTCGTTTATGAATGAGTTGTCGAAGGTAGAAACGCAGCTGAGTATCTTATCGAATCTGCAGGATTACTTAAAAGATGAAAGCGGAAATCGTGTACTACCCAGTTCAATTTTGCCGGGAGATATGGTTTTTACTGGATTAATAGATAAGTATAATGCCTTACTTTTAGACCGCGACAGGAGATTGCTTGGTGTAACGGAAACGAACCCGGTGATTACCAATCTGGATAAGCAGATCAAAAATATGCGCACAGATATGCTGGCCAATTTGATCTCTACTAAAAACGGACTGGAGATTACCAAAGCGCAGTTACAAGGACAGATGAAGTCGGTTGAAGGACAAGTTCAGCAGATACCTGCTACTGAAAGAAATTATTTAAACCTGGCCAGACAACAACAGATTAAGCAGGAGCTATACATCTACCTGATGCAAAAGAGCGAGGAAACTGCGATTTCCAAAACCTCTAATATCGCGAATTCGCGGACTATTGATCCGCCAAAATCTGAATTTAAGCCTTTTAGTCCAAAGAAATCTGTAGTGGCGCTGGTTGGTTTGTTTATGGGTTTAGCCATCCCAATTGGAATCATCTATCTGCTGGATGTATTAAATAATAAAATTAATACCAAGGAGGACATCACTGAAGCCACAGAGGTTCCGATTTTGGGAGAAATTAGCCATAGTGATGATTCGGCTAACCTGGCCGTTTCCGACAATTCAAGGTCTGCCATTTCCGAACAGTTCAGGGCATTGAGAACCAATTTGTCTTTTTACCATAACGACAACGAAAAAACCAAGGTTATCTTGCTTACCTCCAGTATGTCTGGAGAGGGCAAGTCCTTTGTGGCAATTAACCTGGGGAATGTGTTGGCCATTACCGGAAAGCGTGTGTTGCTGATGGAGCTGGATTTACGAAAACCGGGTATGTCTGGTAAATTAAATACATCTAACGGTGTTGGTTTTACCAATTACATTGTCGACAAAAGCCTTACCGCTAAAGATATTGTAAAACCTCTGGATATCCACGAAGATCTGTTTATTGTAAGTTCGGGCCCTATCCCGCCGAACCCTGCGGAAACGTTGTTGAATCCGCGTACCAAAGAGTTAATAGATGAGCTTAGAACGCAGTTTGACTATATAATTATTGATGCCCCGCCAATAGGTATAATTACCGATGCCCAGTTGCTTGAGCCCCATGCTGATGTTTGCCTGTATTTAGTGCGGCATAAGTTTACGCTTAAAAACCAGCTGCATATTGTAGATGATCTGTTCCGCACTAAAAAAATGAAAAAAGTAGGAATAGTGATAAACGATATCGTGCTGTCTGATTCTTATGCTTATGGATATGGTTACGGCTATGGCAGTTATGGAGAGGAAATAGCGAAAAAAGGTTTCTGGAAACGAATTTTTAAAGGGTAATATGAAAGCCGCTAAAAAAGTTTTTTACAACACCGGTTTCCTTTACGGAAAAGTGGTGATTACCATGTTTATCGCATTGTTTTCGACCCGTTTGATATTGAAATCTCTGGGAACAGAGGACTTTGGTATCTTTAATTTGCTGGCCGGGGTTATTCTGATGCTTTCTTTTTTGAACGGTGCGATGACAGTAACCACACAGCGCTATCTCTCGTTTTTCCTTGGAAAGGGAGAGGTAGACAAAAACAAAGAGGTATTTAAAACCAGCATCACCCTGCACTTAATTATTGGTTTGCTGGTTGTTGCCCTGTTGGAAATTGCCGGACTGTTTCTTTTTGATGGTGTGCTGAACATACCCCACGGCAGGATTGAAACGGCAAAGTATGTTTTTCATTTTATGGTGGTGAGTACATTTTTTACCATAAACGCGGTGCCGTACGATGCGGCAATTAATGCAAATGAGGATCTTTTATTCGATTCGTTAAGTGGTATCCTGGAGGCGGTATTGAAACTGGGTATTGCTTATTACCTGTTGTATACGCATTTTGATAAGCTGATCACTTACGGGATTCTGATTGCAGCGGTAACCATCCTGATCAGGATGATCAAGACGATCTGGTGTTCGGTGAAATATGCAGAATGTAAGTTTAGTTTCGGTTTTTCGGCCAATTATACACTGCTGAAAGAAATGGCCTCTTATGCAGGATGGAATTTGTTTGGCGCCTTGTGTTATGTGGCCAGCTCTCAGGGGTTGAGCATCATATTGAACAGGTTCTATGGTGCCAAGATCAATGCATCTTATGCGGTTGCCAATCAGGTTAACTCACAAATGCAATCTTTTTCTGTAATGATGGTAAGGGCCTTTAATCCGCAGATCGTTAAAAGTGAAGGCGGTGGCGACAGGGAAAGGATGATCAGACTGGCTACTCAATCCAGTAAGTTTTCTGTTTTTCTGCTGTTGTTCATGGTTATTCCCATGCTCATTGAGATGCCCTTTATTTTGAAGTTCTGGTTATCTAATGTGCCTCAGTATACTGCTGCCTTTTGTACGATTGTGCTGATGACCAGTGTGGTTAGTCAGATGTCGACCGGATTGAAAACAGCGGTTCAGGCTACTGGCAAGATTAAGCTTTATCAGTCCGTTGTGGGCTCTACCGTTTTACTCACTTTGCCACTCTCGTATTTTCTGCTTAGGTCCGGTTATCCTGCTTACTCGGTTTTAATAGGTGGTTTGTGCCTGGAAGCGATTTCGCTGGTGATCAGGTTAAGGATTGTTCACACCTTAACCGGCTTGTCTATAAATGCTTTTTTCAAGAATATAATTTTAAAGGTTGCGGTGATTACTGCAGTAGGAATAGGGGTGTCATTTTTACCTGGACTTTTTATGCCGGAGGGCTTTATTAGGTTGGGTGTGGTACTGGCACTGAGCTTCTGCTCTACCTCGTTATTGATATGGAACCACGGCTTTGTGCAAGCTGAACGTGATATGGTGGCCGGAATTGCAAAAGGCCTTACAAAAAAGTTATCCGGAATTCAGGTGAAATTCGCCGGAAAATAAATAAGATAATAAAATTTAATTATATGTCTTTCATAAAAAAAATCGTCCCGAAAAAAGTTAAAATTATAGCCAAGTTGTCGAAACTTTATGCTTACGATTTTAATCGATTTATTAAGAATTCGAATGTTTATCAAACCTTCGATACTGAAAACAAACTTAAAGGTAAGCTAACCATCTATTACCATGTTTTGGAGAAGGGGCTGACTATGCCCGATACCAGGCTTGGATTTGGGGAGCCTGTTGTGCTTGAACTGATAGATATGATGAATATGTATTTGGATAAAAAATACAATTTGTCTAGTCTGGAGTTTGTTCATTCCATGAATGTGCTGGAAGAATATGTTGACTTCCACGACAAAAAAAGCTTTGCGTTAAAGCAGGCCATTACCGATCAGGTAGCCAAATTAAGGCTGAGAATTACCGCCTACCAGACGCCAAAACAATTCGAATTTGACAGAGACGTTTATTTTGCGCACAGGGAATCTTCGTTCGATAAGTTCTGCCTTTCGAGATACAGCTCCAGAAATTACAGCAACGTGGAGATCCCGGAAGAGGTGTTGATGAAGTGCGTAAGGCTGGCGCTAAAATCTCCTACTTCCTGTAACAGGCAGGTGAACCGGATTTATATGGTTAGGTCTGCTGAGATGAAACAGGAGGTGCTGAAACTGCAATATGGCAACAGGGGATTTGGACATTTGGCCGACACGCTATTTGTGATTACAGCTGATATTTCAGTTTTCCAGGGCCCAAATGATAGAAATGAATCTTTTGTGAATTCAGGAATGTTTGCGATGTCGCTATTGTATGCGCTGCACAGATATGACATAGGGGCCTGCCCTTTGAACTGGAGTGTGGAGGTGCACAGGGATTTAAAATTAAGACAGCTGCTGGGCATCCCGAACAATGAAAGAGTGGGTCTTGTGGTTTCCTGCGGATACCTGCCTGAGAAAATTAAAATAGCATCCTCGCCAAGGCTGGAAGCAGAAGAAGTGGTTAAAATTTTATAATATATGAAAGACCAACAAGCAAAGAATATTGGGTTAGTCACCTTCCATAATGTGTACAATTACGGAGGCGTTTTACAGGCTTATGGCTTATGCAGGGCGCTGGAAACACATAATATAGAGTGTATCGATTATCAACAGCAGGATCTTGATCTGAAATACAATCATAAACTGTACGACGGCAGAAGATCACTAAAGCAGAATGCGAAACATTTTGTAAAGCACTTTATTTTAAAAAAAGGTGTTAAAAAAGAAAATAAGATCAAAGAGTTTATTACCGAGTATATTCCATTGAGTAAGGGTTCTTATAAGAACCTTACCGAGGTGGATGTGAACAGTAAGCAATATGATGTGCTGATCAGTGGCAGCGACCAGATCTGGAACCCTCAGTTTACCGGAGGCAAACTGGATCCTGTGTACTTGCTGGCCTTTGGAAACGATAGGGTAAAAAGATTGTCGTACGCCTCCAGTGCGGGTGCGCATAAGTTCGCCAATGGCGACAGGAAGACTTTAACTGCATCTTTAGGTGCCTATAAGAACATCTCGGTAAGGGAGCAGTTTTTAAAGGATCAGATTTCAACCTTTATGGATAAAGATGTGCAGGTGGTGGTGGATCCGACATTATTGCTGACCGGTGAGCAGTGGAGGACGATTGCCAAACCGCTGTCGCGCGAAATGCCAAAGGACTATGTGCTGATCTATACCTTTGACAACAATAGTGTTTGCATTAACCTGGCGAAAGACATTGCTAAAAAATTAGGCTGCAAGGTGGTGTTCATCAGCAGTAAAAAACAGAAAGCCGATCTGGTGGATGTGTGCTTAGAGGATGTTGGGCCTAATGAATTCATCTGGTTGTTTGATAATGCCAGGTTTGTGGTAACCAATTCTTTCCACGGAACTACTTTCTCCCTTATTTTCAAAAAGAACTTTTACAGCATTTATAAGAATTCTAACCCTTACAGGGTATTGAACTTATTGGATGTGCTGGGGCTGAAGGATCGGTTGATCAAAAATGCGGACGATCTGGCTGATGTAACTGCGCCTATTGACTATACCATCCCGTCGAAATTATTAAGTGAACGTAGGGAAGACTCAATTAAATTTCTATTTGACTCCCTGTAATACATATTAAATGACAGTTACTGAAGAACTTTTACCCGAGCAGCAGATAGAAAACGAAGAGCAGATAGAGAAAAAGGCGAAACTCATCTCATTCATTCTGATCTTTAATCTTTCTTACTTCTTTTTTTTCAGGCCATTAAATTTAAATGATGACCTGTTAAAGGCATTCTATTATGTGCTGTTAGCCGGGATGATCTTCTATTCGAGAAATTACATATTCGGGTCGTACAGGGACAGGTTCTCTTATGTCATAAGGACGATGTCGTTGTTTACTTTCATCTCCGTATTTTGTGCAACGCTGTTCTGGAAACAGGGATTCCTGGATACCTTCATTTCGACTATACCTAATTTTTCGTTCCTGTTTTACTTCTATTTAGCAAAGAAGCGGCCTGAAATGAATGAGGTGGAGCGCTTTATCTGGGTGTTTGTGGCCATTTACCTGGTTTGCTTTTATGTGGGTCTGGCGGTTTCTCCGTTCAGGCTGTTTAAAGGCTATGGTGAGTTGGATAAGGAGATTGATACGAGTCGCGGGATTTCGAGAATAAGGCTCACCTTGATTGGGGCAGGTCCGCTTTACCTTGCCTATTTTCTGTCCATTTCGAAAATAAAGTATGCTTTTAATAAGAAATGGGTGGTGGTATGTGTGGTATTGTTTGTGACCATTGTGCTTCACCTGGGCAGACAGGCGATTATTTTCAGCTTCATTTTAGGCTTGCTGTATTTTCTGGATAACCTGAGTCTGATGAAAAGGCTTTTGGTTGTTTTTGGCTTTGTTGCAGCCTTTTGGGTGCTTTTGATCGTGAGTCCGGTGATCTCCGCTTTAATTGAAAAAAGTGAGACGGAGTATTCCGGTCAGAAGGAAGGAGATGAGAACCCAAGGGTAGGGGCTTACCGGTTTTATTTTACAGAGGTATCTCCAAATGTGATCACCGATCTGCTTGGCAATGGCAGGTACTCGCTTGGCAAATCAAAATATGGAGATTTTATAGATAAGTATGGCCGCTCTCAGGGCTATGTGGCTGCTGATGTGGGCTACGCGTCCATATTTTTATATTTTGGTTTTGTAGGGCTGTTCCTGTTTTTCAAACTCCTGATCTCTACTTTGAGAACCCGGGTGCCGAATGAATTTGCCTACGCAAAATATTACATTTTTTTCCTGTTCCTGGGCAATATTGCAGGGAGCACATTATTAGGAACTGTCCCCGTTTTATGCGTCGCTTTATATGTAATCAATATTTCCAGAGAGCTGGTTTATAAGTAATAAGTTTTAAACAATAAAATTAACGTATATGTGTAAAGTTAAAGTTGTCCACGTTGTCCATGATTTCCTTTTTGGCGGAATTGAAGCCTTTCTCTTTTATTTAACCCAGGCGCAGGCAAAAAATCCGGAGCTTGATGTGAGTATACTTTGCTGTCAGGATAAAGATGCGGTTGCCAATAAACGGATCGTTAATACCGGAATCCCGATTTTTTATGTGAAGTTAAATCCTTTTGACTATAACATAAGGACGTATAAAAAGATCCTGAAGATCACCAATACACACGACATTGTTCACCTGCATATTTTTAAACCGTTAATGGCCGAGGCGCTACGGTTTTCTAAGGCGAAGATCATCTATACCAATCATAGTGCGGGAGTAGACGGCCGGCCCGATACCATTTCTTTTAAAGCGAAAACCAGATTGCTGGTGCGCTTTCTGAATTCTATTTGCGATTCGGTGACCAATAATTCACTCTACACAAAAGATTTTTGGATTAAGATGGGAGTTAAAAACCCGTATAATTCGGTGATCTATAACGGGGTTTTGTTTAAGGACAGCTGGAATGAAAAACGGGCGTTGGAGGAATTCCCATCATTAAATGAAAAGTTCATTATCGGTACAACCTCCAGATTTATCAGCTGGAAGCGTGTGGAGTATTTGATTGAAGCGTTTTTTGAAATGCAAAAGAATAACGACGATGTGATGTTATTGCTGGTGGGAGATGGGGAGACCAGGGAAAAGCTGGAGGCTTATGTAGAAGAGTTGGGGATAACCAAAAAAGTAATATTTGCAGGCTTCCAAACCAATGTGATCGATTACCAGGCGGTAATGGATTTATGCGTGTTTGCATCGAGCTCTGAGCCTTTTGGTTTGGTTGCTGTTGAATGTTTGCATCTGGGTAAGCCAACTATTGTGTTTAAAGATGGTGGTGGCATAACAGAGATCATTGAAGGCATTGAAAAGGATTTTATTGTAGATGATATCCCGCAGCTTACCAACTTATTGCAGACAAAATATACGGAGTTTGTGGAAGGTGAGGTTGATGATTCGGCCCAAAAACGAATTGAATATGCGGAAAGGTTTAATGTTGTGGAGATCGAAAAGGAGTTTTATGATTTATACAAACAAACGGTAAATTTTTAGTTATGAAGAGCTTTATATATCCTTCGAGAATAAAGGATTCTAACCTGGGTGATGTTTTGATCAATGCCTTGCTGATACGCGAAATATCAAAATTCGGAAAGGTTTTTATAGATGGTAAAGTGCCTTCATTGTATGACCTGGTAACCTTAAATAATCCCTTTGCTGAAAACATCGTTATTGTTGAGGGAATTAAGGCTTTTGAGGGTAAACCGGTGCTGAGGTGGGTGAATTTAGCTTCGGTTATTGGTAAGGTTGACTTCGTTTTTGACCCTCCGGGTGCTTATTTTGAAGGCAAGGATGCGGCTAAGGCGAAGTTTAAGTTTTATAAGTATTTTTTGAGAGCGGTAGTATTAAAGACCGCCAAAATAGGCGTGCTGAGGTGGGGGGTTAGTTTAGGCCCGTACTCTGATGGCGGCTATGCTGATCAAAGGAAGCTTTCGAACGTTTATGCTGATATCGCAGTTAGGGATTCTAATAATTATGACCATTTGAAAGAGAAGGGTTTTAAGAATCTTTCTTTGATTGATGACCTGGCGTTTTTATATGATATAGGTGATTTTCAATCTGTAATTGACAGCGTTGAGCTGGATTATAAGGGCGATAATTATGTAGTAGTTTCAATAAGGGGCGACATTGAGGGCAAGGAGCTAAACAAGACTTACCTGGATCAGATTGCGGTGAACCTGGTGCGGATGTTTGCAGATACAATTGTAAAAAATGAAGAGATTGTTCTGGCCTACCAGGTGGTAGAAGACCTGGAGTCTTTACGGTACCTGAAAGACATTCTGGAAAGGAACAATTATACCTGTAAGCTGCTGGATAAGCAACTGAGCTTTGCGCAGGCTATTGGCCTGTATGCGGGTGCAAGATTTCTATATACAAACCGCTTGCATGTAGCCTTATTGTCTATTTTAAACAATACGGTACCTATTATTCTGACGGATCTGAAATTGCACCATAAGCTGGTAAACGTGTTTAAGGACCTGGATCTTGAAGCGTTGCTGATCGATACCAAGCCGGATACCGAGATTAAGTTTAGCATAGATGCTGAGCATTCTTATCTGGAAAAATTCAGTCATTTTAAAAAACAAAAAGCCAAGACGATTACCGATCACTTTGGCCGGCTTTTCCTGAACTAACGCTGCTCTACAGTTTACGTTAATAGGATACAATTTGAAATATTAATTATGAAAAGTATGAGGTTATTGGTTTTTTTTCTTCTCTGTTCATTCAATATTTTCGCTCAAAATAATGATAAGATTTTTTATGTTGCTCCTGGTGGAAACGATCAGTCGGCCGGAAGCATCGATCAGCCTTTGCGCAGCTTAAATGGCGCATTGCAAAAGGCTGCTTCAGTAAAAGGTGGAACCGTTTCCATCCTGATCAGGGGTGGCACTTATTTTACGGATAAAACGATAAGCATTGGCAATAACAGCAATGTGCAGCAACTGACCATTGCCAATTATAAAGGCGAAAAGGTGTTGCTTAGCGGAGGAGTTAAAATTGATAAATCTGCCGTGAAGAAAACTGCTGCAAACATTTATCAGATTGACCTGAAGAAAGCAGGCATCACCGATTATGGCGAGTTGCAGCAGCATGGCCACAGAAATGCCGTTACCGCGCCGCTGGAGCTGTTTTATAAAGGTCAGGCGCTGGAGCTGGCCAGGTGGCCAAATAAAGACTTTTTGCCTATTGGAAAAGTGACCAATCCGGGAATAAAGGATAAAAGTGTGACAGGTGACCAGGCGGGAGCGGTGTTCGCTTACAGTGGAGACCGGGCTGCAAAATGGAAGAAAACAGACCAGGTATGGGTGAGTGGTTTTCTGGCCAATGGGTTTGCGAACGATAATGTGCCGGTTAAATCTATCGATGGAAATGAAATTACTTTAGATGCTACTACAAGTTATGGGGTAAAAAGTACGGATGCTTCATCTCCTTTCAGGAGGTTTTTCCTTTACAATATCCCCGAAGAACTGGACAGTTCAGGCGAGTATTATTTAGACAGGGCAACCGGAATCCTTTCTTTTTACAATTCGGGTGATCTGGCAGATGAGCTCTTTGTTTCTATGTGCAGTACACCGATCATTTCCTTAATCAATTCGGACAATGTAACATTGAGCGGATTGGAAATTGGATATGGCAGGGATATGGGTATTTATGCGCAGGGCACCAAAAACATTAACATCAAGAACTGTACGGTGATGAACCTGGGTACGGTGGGTATCGGAATTGGAAAGAACACTGCTGATAAATCCTTGTATAAGAGTTATGAAGAGCTGATCTCTTTTGATAAGACTTCGGCCTTTGCCATAAAATCGTGCAAGATTTACAATACCGGAACCGGGGGTATCTTCATGACGGGAGGTGATAGACAAAATCTATTGCCGGCAGGGAACATAATAGATAATACCGAGATCTACAATTATGCAAGAAGGAATTGGGTAAGTTCTCCTGCTGTATTTTTGGGTGGGGTAGGCAATACCATAAAGAACTGCTTTATTCATGATAGCCAGGGGCAGGCCATTATGTACTGGGGAAACAATCATGACATTTCTTACAATAAAATTCAAGATGTGGTGCAGGAAATAAATGATCAGGGCGCAGTGTATACGGGCCGCGACAGATCATCCACAGGGACACGGATACATAACAACCTTTTTGAGGATTTGGTGAGCCCTCGAGGCTATATGGTTGCTGCGGTATACATAGATGATGGCAGTGGAGGAATTAAGGTGGACAGTAATGTTTTTAAGAACTGTGGATCTGTACAGGGAAAGCAGAAGTTTGGTGCGGTTCATATAAATGGTGGAGGGGACAATACCTTTGCCGACAATAACTTTGTAAACTGCGGACTGGCGGTTTCGATGACTTCCTGGACCGATGAGAAATGGAAGACCCTGATGGGTACAAAAGAGATGAGCAAGAAGTTGAAGAGTGATGTGAACACTAACTCGGCACTTTTTCTAAAGCGGTATCCCTATTTAAAGAAGCTGGCTTCAAATGATTACAGGCCGGGGCCAAATAAATTTAAAAATAGTTTATGTATTAATGTTGGCCGCTTTTCTTCGAATAAATCGGTATTAGACAGCAATACGGTTTCCCTTAGTAAGGACCCGGGGGCTGCGCGCTTAAAAGGATTAAAACAAATTAATGTTTCGAACATCGGATTGAGAAAATGAAAACTCATATCCGCAAAAAAATAATCAAACCCTATCTAAAAAAATGAACATAGCTCCAATTTTATTATTTACCTACAAGCGATTAGATACCCTGAAAACTACGGTTGAAGCGCTTGCAAAAAATGAACTCGCAGCGGATAGCGAGCTCTTTATATTCTCTGATGCTGCCAAATTTGAAAAGGATGAAGTGATTGTAAAACAGGTTAGAGATTTTATCAAAACGATAACCGGATTTAAGGCGATTACAGTAGTGGAGGCAGAGAAAAACAAAGGTTTGGCAAAGTCGATCATTGATGGCGTTACTGCTGTCTTTCAAAAATTTGATACAGTTATTGTGCTCGAAGATGACCTGAGTACCACCAGTAATTTTCTTACGTTCATGAACACCTGCCTGGACAAATACAAGTCGGATCCGGCAGCATTTTCTATTTCGGGTTATGCTTTTAACCTGGGGCAGTCTAAGGATGATCATGATGATGCTTATTTCTTAAAGCGTGGGTGGTCCTGGGGCTGGGCTACCTGGAAAGATCGCTGGGCAGATGTGGATTGGGCGGTTAAAGACTATGCGCTTTTCAAAAAGGATTCCAGAGCGCAAAGAGAATTTGCTGTTGGCGGTTCGGATTTAAATAAGATGCTGGCCGAGCAAATGGAAGGTCGCCTGGATTCCTGGGCGATACGTTGGTTCTACCATCAGTTCAGAAAGGGCGGGTTAACCATTTACCCGGTTTTCTCGAAGGTATTTAACAATGGCTTTGACCAGTTCGCTACGCATACCAATGGTTCCGGCAGAAGGTATTTGCCTGCATTGGATACCGAAGAACGGATGAGCTTTTCGTTGCCGCATAAAGTTCAGGTAAATCAATTTTATCAAAATAAGTTTATCCTTAAAATGGGATTGGTATCGAGGGTCATCTCGAAAGTTGAAACAATTTTTCAAAGGGTGTTCAAATGAGTGTAGTTGGCTTAATAAAGGATTTGAGGGATTTGTATCTGGCCAAAGTGAAATGGGCGAAATACGATATTGCTGAGGGTTTCCATGCGGGTGTAAGGGTAAGGTTGTGGGCGAAAAATCAGATTAAGATCGGTAAGCATTTTTACATCGGGAGAGATTCGTTAATAGAGACCGACTGTGTGATTGGCGATTACGTGATCTTTGGAAACAGGGTAGGGATTGTTGGACGATATGATCATCATTTTCAGCAGATAGGCACTCCGATAAGAATAGCTTCATCTATTCGTGAAGAAAGTTATGATTGGAAGGGGAAGGGGCTGGTGACCAGGATTGGCAATGATGTTTGGGTGGGTTATGGCGCAACGATAATGCAGGGGGTAGTGATAAATGATGGGGCAATTATAGCCGCGGGATCTGTAGTGACAAGGGATGTGGAGCCATATAGTATTTATGGGGGCAACCCGGCCAGAAAAATCAAGGACAGGTTTGATTCGGCAGAAGATTTGGAAAGGCATTTGAAGGGGATTAGCGGATCGTAATGCAAAAAAAAGAGGACGCCCAATGTGGTGCGTCCTCTCAGCTTAGGGAGGTTAGGTATTAATAGGGACTTAATTCCAATTCATTTCTTTTACTTCGTTGTATACTTTTTTGATTCCTTCTTCGAGGGATACTTTTGCTTTCCAGCCTTGTGCATTTAATTTACTTACGTCCATTAATTTTCTTGGTGTGCCGTCGGGTTTGGAAAGGTCTTTGATGACTTCGCCCTGGTAGCCCACAACCTTTACCACAAGATCGGCTAAGTCTTTAATCGAGATGTCTTCTCCAACACCAATGTTAACCAGGCCTGGTTCATTGTAGGTTTCCATCAGGTGGATACAGGCATCCGCAAGATCGTCTACGTATAGAAACTCTCTTTTTGGTGTTCCTGTGCCCCAGATGGTTACAGAAGGTTCTGCGTTGTTTTTTGCGGCAATTACCTTTCTGATCAAGGCAGGTAAAACATGTGAGTTATTCAGGTCGTAATTGTCGTTAGGGCCATACAAATTGGTAGGCATAACGGAGATGTAATTACAGCCATATTGTGACCGGTAAGCGTCGCACAGTTTAATGCCGGCGATTTTTGCGATGGCATAAGGTTCGTTGGTTTGCTCCAGTTCGCCTGTAAGCAGATATTCTTCTTTTAATGGCTGTGGTGCCATTCTAGGATAGATGCAGGACGAACCCAGGAACATCAGTTTGGTAACGTCATTTAAGTAGGAGGCATGGATCACATTGTTCTGGATCATTAAATTCTCATATAGAAATTCGCCCCTGAAAATGTTGTTTGCCATAATGCCGCCCACTTTAGCTGCGGCCAGGAATACGTATTCTGGTTTTTCGGTTGCGAAAAAGTCATTTACTTCCTGTTGATTCCTTAAATCTAATTCTTTTGAACTGCGTGTGATGATTTGGGTATAGCCTTGCTGCTGCAATTTTCTTGCTATTGCAGATCCGACCATACCGTTGTGACCGGCTATATAGATTTTTGAAGTGTGTTTCATGACTTGGTTTTCAGTTTTTCTTTGGCAAGCAAGTATAAAAACTTACTGTTTGTTGTTAAATACCTCTTAAAGAGTCTTTTTGGTTCCTGTACTAAACGATACACCCATTCCAGACTATTGTCCTGCATCCACTTTGGTGCCCGCTTTTGTGATCCTGTGAACACAGGTAGTGCGCCACCGATACCAATCATTAATGCAGGTACCTTGCCTTTCATTTCGGCCATCCACATTTCTTGTTTAGGGCAGCCCAGGGCAACAAAGATCAGGTGGGCTCCGGAATCTCTTATTCTTTGTTCATCCTCGAGCTTTTCTGCTTCAGTAAGCTTGCGGAAGGGTGGGGAATACAGTCCTGCTACCCTTAAAGTTGGATAGGCCTCACGGATATGTGTTTCTGCGGTGTTCAGTGTTTTCTGGTCACCACCATAGAAATAAACGGACAGGTCACTTTTCTCGCACTCGGCAAGGAGTGCAGGCAGCAGACTCATTCCGTCTACACGGTCCTGCTTCAGGTTGTATTCGTATTTGAAGCCTTGAGCTAAAGGCATGCCATCTGGAGTTACTATATCGGCTTGATTTACCACATCTGCAAATTTAGGGGTGTTGTGCGCCTCAATGAGCATATGCACATTGGCCACACAAACGTAAGAAGAAACCCTTTCTATGGCGTATTTAAGAATAGCGCCTATAAATTCGTTGTACGATCCACTTGATACATCAATGGAAAGAAGTCGTTTTTTTACTAACATAATGATGCATTTTATTCAAATTGATTTTTAACTGCATATCCCGATTCCTTTAGCATTCTTTCCTTTTGGAAGTGCTGTAAGTCTGAGTTCATCATATCGTTGACCAATCCTGCCAGGTCATATTTTGGCTTCCATTTTAATTTTTCTTTACATTTTGAAGGGTCACCGATCAATAGATCCACTTCTGTAGGGCGGAAGTAACGCTTGTCGACCGCGACAACTTCTTTTCCGATTTCTACCAGGTAATCCGGATTGCTGCAGGAAACAACTGTTCCTACTTCGTCTACACCTTCGCCGGTAAACTCCAGGGTAATGCCTACTTCATCAAATGCCATTTTGATAAAATCACGTACGGTTGTGGTGATTCCTGTTGCGATCACGAAATCCTCAGGAGTGTCGTGCTGTAGAATTAACCACATCGCTTCAACATAATCTTTGGCATGTCCCCAGTCTCGTCGTGCATCGAGATTTCCCAGGTATAATTTATCCTGCAATCCCAGTGCGATTTTAGCCGTTCCGCGGGTGATTTTTCTGGTTACAAAAGTTTCTCCGCGCAAAGGACTTTCATGGTTGAAGAGTATCCCGTTGCAGGCAAACATGCCATAAGCTTCGCGATAGTTGACTGTGATCCAGTAAGCATACATTTTTGCGACCGCATAAGGTGAGCGCGGATAGAAAGGAGTAGTCTCTGACTGAGGCACTGCCTGTACAAGGCCATATAGTTCAGAGGTTGAAGCCTGGTATACTTTTGTTTTCTTTACCAACCCCAGAATTCTGATGGCTTCCAGGATTCTGAGTGTTCCAATGCCATCGGCATTGGCGGTGTATTCAGGCGTTTCGAAACTTACCTGAACATGGCTCATTGCGCCTAAATTATAAATCTCATCAGGCTGTACTTGCTGAATGATCCTTATTAAGTTAGTTGAGTCGCTTAAATCTCCGTAATGTAATACGAAGCGGATGTCGCTTTCGTGTGGATCCTGATAGAGGTGATCAATACGGTCGGTGTTGAATAGTGAGCTGCGACGTTTAACGCCATGCACTTCGTAACCTTTTTTTAACAGCAAATCTGCCAGATATGCTCCGTCTTGTCCTGTAATACCTGTGATAAGTGCTTTCTTCATAAATAGGGATGATTTAATTGGGAATGATTTACTTGTTTTTTAAAATTTGAGGCAAAAACAACAATTTGGTGGTGTTGTTTGTGTATGCTTGCCTTATTTGTTTGTAAAAATAAGGTTATATGATGAGAATTGGTAATTATTTATGATAAAATAGTAAATTTTTTTATCTTTTTTAGTTTATGTGTGTTTAAGGAGCGACTTTTTGCCTTATATTGTTACTATAATGATATGTTATTATGAATAATTGGTTATTTTAATATTATTTTTTTGTTAAAATTGGGAAGTCCTGTTCTTTTTGTAGCTTAAATTATATATTTGTAAGGCATTTGGTTGTTTTGTAAGAAAAAAAGACGGCCAATGTTATCTTTTTGTTAAGTTTTATTAAAAATCATCTGAATCCTTATTGTTTTACTTAAATAATGTTAACTTATCATGCAAATTACAAACATATGTTGTATCGGAGCCGGTTATGTAGGTGGTCCTACAATGGCGATTATTGCTAAGCAGTGTCCTGAAATAAAAGTCACAGTGGTGGACCTGAATGAGGCCCGGATTGCTGCCTGGAACGACCAGGATATGGATAATATGCCGGTGTATGAACCGGGGCTTAGCGATGTGGTTGCTCAGGCAAGGGGTAGGAACCTTTTTTTCTCTACTGATGTGGATAAAGCCATAGACGAAGCGCAAATGATTTTCATTTCTGTGAATACGCCAACAAAAACTTATGGTTCGGGCAAGGGGATGGGTGCTGATTTGAAATGGATTGAATTGTGTGCAAGACAGATTGCAAGAGTTTCGAAGTCGAATAAAATTATTGTGGAGAAATCAACCCTGCCGGTAAGGACCGCAGAGGCGATAAAGGATATTTTGCAATACGCAGGCAATGATATCGAATTCCAGGTATTGTCTAATCCTGAGTTTCTTGCTGAAGGTACTGCGGTGGAAGATCTGCTGAATCCTGATCGGGTGCTGATTGGTGGGGATTCTTCGCCGGAAGGCAAGCGTGCTATTGAGTCGCTGGTTGAAATTTATAACAACTGGATTCCCAGAGAGCGTATTTTAACAACTAATGTATGGTCATCTGAGCTTTCTAAATTGGTTGCGAATGCATTTTTGGCGCAGCGGATCTCTTCGATCAATGCGATATCTGAGTTGTGCGAGAAAACTGAAGCGGATGTAAATGAAGTTGCCAGGGCGATAGGGATGGATAGTCGTATCGGTCCTAAGTTCCTGAAGGCATCTGTAGGTTTTGGCGGTTCGTGTTTTCAAAAAGATATCTTAAACCTGGTATATATATCGAGGTCCTTTGGGTTGACTGAGGTGGCTGATTACTGGGAGCAGGTGATCATTATGAATGATCATCAGAAAAAAAGATTTGCGCTGAATATTGTTCGTAAGCTTTACAATACAGTTTCGGGTAAAAAGATTGCGTTTTTGGGCTGGGCCTTTAAAAAGGATACCAATGATACCCGTGAATCTGCAGCGATCTATGTGGCAGATTATTTGTTGAATGAGCAGGCTGAGCTACGGGTGTATGATCCAAAGGTTGTCGAAAGGCAGGTTTATGCGGATCTGGATTATTTGGGTTCCAGAACTGCTGAGCAGAACAGGGCAAGTATCGGTGTTGGGGCTGATCCTTATGAGGTGTGTAAAGGTGCACATGCGATAGCTGTGCTTACTGAGTGGGACGAGTTCAAGGATTATGATTGGGAAAGGATTTATGACGGCATGTTGAAGCCGGCGAAAATTTTTGACGGACGAAATTTGCTGGATGCAGACAAATTAAGGGCGATTGGCTTTATTGTTCAGTCCATAGGAACCAAGTCTTTAAAGAAGCAGCTGGTTGCTGTTTAAAATCTATATATTCGTTAATTAACATCCCTAAGTTTATTATGTTTAAGTCGAAACCTTCTTTGGTAATTCTGGCTGCCGGTATGGCGAGCCGTTATGGTGGTAACAAGCAAATCGAATCATTTGGCCCTTCGGGCGAAACAATTATGGAGTATTCCATATACGATGCCATTAAGGCCGGGTATGGAAAGGTAATTTTTATTATCCGGGAAGAGTTTTCGGATTCCTTTAAGGCGGCAATTGAGCCCAAGTTAAAAGGTAAAATTGAGCTTGAATATGTTTATCAGCGTTTAGATAAATATAGTGGCGGGCGCACAATTCCCCAGTCACGTGTGAAGCCTTTTGGTACCCAGCATGCCTTGTTGTGCTGTAAGGATGTTTTGGATGCTCCTTTCTCGGTGATCAATGCAGATGACTTTTATGGGTTTGATGCCTTTAAGCAATCGTTCGATTTTTTGAGTAATGGTATTGAAGATGGCAAGTATGCTTGTGTTGGATATGAGTTGAAAAATACGTTAAGTGATAACGGGTCGGTTACCAGGGGAGAGATTAATGTGAATGCCGAAGGTAATATTATTGGCATTACAGAGCGGAAAGAAATCTACAAAAAAGACGGAAAAGCATTTACTAAAATTGCAGAGGCTGATCTAGAGCTTCCTTTGGATACCAAGGTGAGCATGAATTTCTTCTGTTTTACGCCGGCCTTTGTGAATTGGAGCGAATTGGAGTATTATAAATTCCTGGACGCAAACCTGGATGACCTGAAAGCAGAATTCCTGATTCCTGAGGTAACCGATGCGCTGATTAACTCGGGAAAAGCTGCGGTGAAAGTGATTCCTACCGAGGCCAGGTGGTTTGGTGTTACGTTTAAAGAAGATGCGCCCATTGTGAAGGCGCAACTTCAAAAACTTAGTGATCAGGGGGTTTACCCTGCAAATTTATGGGAGCAGGAAGTGCTTTCGGTAGTTGACCAGGAGGCTTAAAAGCCTTTAATCAACCGAATCGACGCTCCGAAGGAATTGTTTAAAAGTTTGCCCTGGTCCAGCGCTGTAGCAAAACCAATCCTGTAGTTATTTTTCAACGCCTTTAATCCTTCAAGGTAGACTGAAAATTGCTGAACCGGGATAAATATGTTGTTGGTACTGGGGCTGCTGTTGTTTCCTGTTGTATTTCCGTAAATACTTGTTCCGAAGGTTCCGTAGTTCCAGGAATGAGTGATTTTAGTTGCAAACGTCCAGGTGTTGATTTCGCCTTCAAAGCCCAGGTGTATCGCTACGACCCTGTTGTTGATAAAATAATCTGCCTTTTTTGATGCCTGACCTTCTTTTGCGTCGCTTGCGGGTGTGATTAAAGGGTTCCCGATTCCCGGCCCGAAGTAAGACCAGCCATTTCTGTAAAAGGCGTTATTGTAGTAATCCTCGTCGCCGGACTTGGTTTTTTTGGACCATGGATAGCCTGCCTGATCTTTGGAGTAAAAGAATTCCAGTAGCACTTTTTTCCATTTGAACCCGCTGCTTTTGGTGGTTTGGGCTGTGTTCTCGATGCTGACTCCATTTAGGCCGTCGGCAATGTTGGCGAGTTTTGCCAGTGCGCCAACGTCGTAGAAGTTCTGGCGATAGATCATGATCTTGAATTTCTCGAAACTGTATTCGGCACCCAGGTCCAGTGATCCGATCTGATTGCCGATCTTGGAGCGCCCAACGCCTTTACCCTTATAGGTTTTTCCGAGGAAGACATAATAAAGCGTTTCGAATTTGGACAGGTCGAAATCCGGGCCGTAAAGGTCTTTTTCGTTGCCCCAGAAAGTCTGATGGTTGAAACCTCCGTAGAGTTTTAATTTCCAGTCGGGCTTACCAAGTCGAATGTAAAGGGATTTTTGATGTAAATAGCTGCTTTCTGTGGAGCCTTTTATTTTTCCGAGCAAGCCGTGTGCGAAATTTCCCTTTATGGAAAAAAGGCCCTGGAATACCGGGATCGTATAGTAGTTAGGGATGGAGATTTCTAATTTAGGTATTCCCAGTGCGTTTCCCGACATGGTAAAATTACCTGAGCTTAATGAAGTGTCGCCGTTTAGTCCCATGACATCCTTACTTCTGCCTGCTTTTAGCTGGAATACGCCAACTCTTAATTTTGCGTAGGCTTCAATTAGGGTGAGGTTGGATTTGTTGCCTGCATTTCCTCTTCCTTCAAAGCCCATGCCCCAGTCGACCAGTTTCTTTCTGTTGTTATTGCTGTCAGTTTGCAGGTACTGGCTATAGGGTTTGTATGCTCTGAGGATAAGACTGCCGGATACGCCATCGAGCGGTACGGATCCATATTGATTTGAGCGCATCCAGAAAGGCACCACATCTCCGGTGGTTCCGGTGGCTTGCAGTTCGGCTTCTGTCTGGATTTTATCGAAAATTTGGGCGTTTGTTTTGATGACAAACGCAATGGTTATAAATAGAAAAAGTACTAAAGATCTGATAATAGGGTAGATAAAATTCATAGGGTTGATGTGATTTGTGTTTGATATACAGGATAAAACGAATTATTTTTTGATTTTCTTACATTTTTAATGTTATTTTTTGGTTAAATGTTGCTTTTAACAATTTATTTACATTTAGTTATCGATTATTTAATGTTAAAAGTATAGTTTTATTATTTTTTGGTTTGAATTTTGTTGTTTTATTAAGGTAAAATTCCTTTTTTACTGAAAATTATATCAAATATATTCTTTTTTCTGCTTAAAAATTTTAAATTTGTGTATGTTTTACACTAAGCCCTCTCCGTAATATGAATTAAACGACGAAATACCAGAAAATACCATTAATAACAGACATATAAATAAAAATCACTCCCTATGATAATAAAAAAAGTCTTAACAGCAGGAGGTGTCCGAGTGATCGGTGCCTGTATAGTCCATCGGCTTGTTAATAACCCTATGCACTATGAAATTATAATTGCGGATAATACTAATCCATTCTTCCTATGTTAACACGTTACATCTACCTCCTCAGGTATGTTTTGCTGGTTACAGACGTAATCATGCTGAACATCATTTATTTTAGCGCATATTATCTCTCTCTTAGTTTTGGAAAGTCAATTCCAGATGAACTTCACCAGCATTATCTTGTGGTTTGCAATTTAATCTGGCTATTTAATACCGCCGTATTTGGTTTGTATACACTATACGGCGCCAGAAAACTCACCAGGATCTATCGTGGAACCTGGAGAAGTGTGGCTTTACACATTGTCCTGTTTACGGGATACCTGATGTTGTCCAAGGATCATGACTTTTCGAAAACCTTCCTGCTAACCTTTTATGTAATGCTTTGCTTTTCTTTCTTATTGAACCGGTTTTTGGGGACTGCTATACAGTACTACTTCTTAAGCAAGTTTAACGGAGCGAAAAAAGTTGCCGTAATGGGCTCAAACAGAACTGCTGTCCGCATTTCAAATTACTTCCAAAAACAAAGAAACGTACAGTTTTGTGGCTTTGTTGGTGGTGATGAGCACATGTTTTCGGTGAGCGGGAATGAACTTTCTGAAGCGACTTGCACCAAGCTTGCAGAGGCTGCAGGTAATGGTGTAGTGGACCTTTACGTTGCCGTAGCGCCTGAAAGAATGACTGATGTGAAGCCGCTTATGCTAGAGGCCGAAAAGCATTGCATCCGGCTTAAATTTATCCCTGATTTCGGAGGATCTTTAGGAACTCCTTATACCGTAAGTTATCTTGGGGGCGAGTTTCCTATTATAACGCTGCGTAAAGAACCACTTGAAGAAATGAGCAGCAGGTTTAAGAAAAGGGTATTTGACGTGGTATTCAGTTCTTTGGTGATCATTTTTATTTTGAGCTGGCTTTATCCTTTAATTGCTATACTGATAAAGATGCAAAGCAAAGGGCCTGTTATGTTTAAGCAGTTGAGAAGCGGCAGAAATGATGAGCCTTTCTGGTGCTATAAGTTCAGAAGTATGAAGGTGAATGATGCCAGTGATAAGAAGCAGGCCACAAAGGATGATGACCGGATTACGCCTATTGGTAAATTTCTGAGAAGATCCAGTCTGGATGAAATGCCGCAGTTCTTTAATGTATTTATGGGTAGTATGAGTGTAGTTGGCCCAAGGCCTCATATGCTGAAACATACCGAAGAATATAAAGCGATAATTAACCAATATATGGTGAGGCAGTTTTTGAAGCCCGGAATAACCGGCTGGGCGCAGGTTAATGGATTTAGAGGGGAGACAAAAGCGACAGAGGATATGGAGAACCGTGTGAAATGCGATATCCACTACCTGGAAAACTGGGATTCTATGTTTGACGTGAAAATTATTTTTATGACCGTATTAAATGTGATGCACGGTGAGGATAATGCTTTCTAATTTTTAACCTATAAAATTAATGAAAAACACCTACGTTTTAATTTTGGCAGGAGGCATCGGAAGCCGTTTCTGGCCAAAAAGCAGGAATAACTTTCCTAAGCAGTTTATTGATATTTTAGGTACGGGGAAATCATTGTTGCAACTCACTTTTGAGCGATTTTCTGAGCTTTGTCCGCCCGAGAATATTTATATCTTAAGTAATGATCAGTATGCAGGTTTGATTGCCAAACAATTGCCAGAGCTGCCAGCCTCAAATATTATTGCAGAACCTACCAGAAACAATACTGCACCCTGCATTGCCTATGCATCATTTAAAATAGCCGACCTGAATCCGGATGCAAATATTATAGTTGCGCCATCAGATCAGCTGATATTGAAAGAAGATATATTCCTGGAGAAGATTCGGATAGCGCTTGATGGAGCAGATAAAGAAGACAGGTTATTTACTTTAGGCATTTCTCCAAGCAGACCGGATACAGGTTATGGATATATAAAATATAACCCGACCACCTCAGGTGAGATACATCAGGTGATTCAGTTTCTGGAAAAACCAAACCTTGAAAAGGCTAAAGAATTTGTTGCCAGTGGTGATTACCTGTGGAATGCCGGTATTTTTGTATGGAACGTAAAATCGATATTAAAGGCATTGGAGCTACATGCACCCCAGATCTATGATCTTTTCAATAAGGGAAGGGTTTTTTACAATACCGATGGTGAAAGAGATTTTATAAAGGAGTATTACCCATTGTCGCCTAATATTTCCATTGATTATGCCATAATGGAAAAGGCCGACAACGTTTATACCGTGCCGGGCGATTTTGGATGGTCGGACCTTGGCACCTGGGCTTCACTTTATGAGGTGCTGGACAAAGACCAGTACAATAATGTTTTCTCTGGTCACCGGGTAAACCTGGCCGACACAGAGAATTGCATGGTTCAGATTCCCAAGGATAAAGTAGCAGTGATTAAAGGACTGAACGATTATATTATCGTTGATGATGGCAAGATTTTGTTGATTTATCCAAAAGCCCTTGAACAGGAGATAAAGGCGGTATCCAACGATGTAATTGAAGTGTGTGGAAACGATTTTTCTTAAGGATTTCTAATAAGGTAAGATGAAGTATGTTTTAAGAACCGGCTATCCCAGCCGGTTTTTTTGTTTCTGTCCTATTATTTCTATATTACAAGTAAGTAATACCTATATTACTTTATAACTAACCAGATTGTTCACCTGCTAATACTACCGCCTATGTAGCATCCCCCGAGTATTAAACTAAAAAACTATTAACTAATCATTCCTAACCAAATATTTTATGTTTAAAACAGTATCTTGTCTCAAAAGGAAGGCTTTCCTTTTGCTGACTGGCCTGCTATTGTCTATAGCCGCCAGTGCTCAAACCAAAATCACCGGTAAAGTAACCGGAAGCGATGATAATCTACCCATCATTGGAGCATCTATAAAAATCAAAAACACAAATGTGGGAACAACGACAGATCCGTCGGGCGCTTTTGCCATCATGGCAAAACCAACTGATGTGCTGATTGTATCTTTTGTTGGCTACCAGGCCAAAGAAGTGCCGCTAGGTACACAAACCACACTTAACATAGTTCTTTCGCAGGACAATACCAGTTTGAGCGAAGTCGTTGTAACCGGTTATACCGCCCAGCGTAAAAAGGACTTAACGGGTGCCGTATCTGTTGTGGATGTGGCCCAGTTAAAGTCCCAGCCTGCAGCGAGTGCTGTTGAGGCATTACAGGGAAAGGCACCAGGCGTGCAGATCGTAAATGACGGGGCGCCGGGTGCAACGCCTCAGATCCGTGTGCGCGGGGTAACTACCATCAATAACAATGATCCTTTATATGTAATTGATGGGGTGCCTTACGAAGGAAAACTGAGCTGGTTAAATCAAAACGACATTGAGAGCATGCAGGTGCTGAAGGATGCCTCATCGGCATCAATCTATGGTGCCAGGGCAAATAATGGTGTGGTGATCATTACCACCAAGAAAGGACTTTTGGGTGCACCTAAAATCACGTTTGATACGTATTACGGAACCCAAACGCCAAGAAAAGGATCATTCCCGAAAATGATGGATCCGATGCAGTATGCAGAATATTTATTTAGTGCCTACCGTAATGCAGGAGAGACCCCCGCAACCGGGGATAATTATGGCAGCGGGGCTACGCCTACCTTGCCGGAATACCTGGTTGCCGGCGGTGCATCAGGACAGACGGTGACCCCGGCAGATGCCGATCCTTCTAAATATAATTACAGCAGGGACCCGGCTACGTTTTATCAGATTACAAAAGCAAACCAGCAGGGAACAAACTGGTTTGATGAAATTACGAAGAATGCACCAGTACAAAATTACCAGCTGGCTGCTTCGGGTGGTGGCGAAAACTCTACCTATAGTTTCTCTGCAGGCCATCTGAACCAAAAAGGAACCATTCAATACACCGGGTTTAAGCGCTATAACGTAAGGACCAATACCACTTTTAGTGCTTTAAACAAGAAGTTTCGCTTTGGTGAAAATGCACAATACAGTTACTCTGAGGGCTTTGGTGTGGGTGTAAACCCGAATGTTTCCGGAGAATACCAGGATGAAGGAAGCCCGGTTGGCTGGGCGTATCGGATCCCGAGCATCATTCCGGTTTATGACATCAGAGGGAACTTTGCGGGTAGCCGGGGTAGTCAGCTTGGTAACGCTGAAAACCCATTGGCAACCTTGTTTAGGGCTAAGGACAATAAAAACAAAAGCAATCTCTTTTTCGGGAATGTATTTGGCGAATTGGACCTTATAGCGGGATTGGTAGCTAAAACCAGTTTCGGGATCCGTTATGAAAACTATAATGGCATGACGATGCGTTATCCCAACCTGGAGTTTTCTGAAGGAAACAACTCAAACAACTTAAATGAAAGCCAGGGTTACAATACAGAATGGACCTGGACCAATACCTTGACCTATTCTAAAGTTTTTGCCGAGAAACACCGGTTAAACATTTTAGCAGGTACTGAAGCAATACGCTCGCGCAGCCGATTGCTGGAGGGTGGCCGTAATGATTTCTTTGTGCTCGGTAATCCGGATTACTATTATCTTGGTGCCGGTTCATCGAACATCAGCAATAACAGCAGCGGAGGCGTAGGCTCCTTGTTCTCTGTATTTGGACGTGTTGATTATTCATTTGACGACCGATACCTAGTCAGTGCTACGATTCGTCGTGATGGTTCTTCTAACTTCGGGCCGGAAAACAAATATGGAAACTTCCCGGCGGCCAGTGTTGCCTGGAGATTGTCGGAAGAGCATTTCATTAAAGACAATATAAAGTGGGTAACCGACTTAAAGCTACGTGCGGGGTATGGGGAGACCGGTAATCAGCGGATTCCTGGATTTCAGTACCTGAACAGGTTTCAGTCTTCACTGATCAATTCATCTTATGGTCTGGGCGGCGGAAACAATGTAATTCCGGGCGTTTGGCAGAACAACTACCAAAACCCGGCCATCAAATGGGAGTCGCTAAGCTCCGTAAACCTAGGGCTGGACTTTACCTTGTTTGACGCGGTGCTTGATGGTTCGGTAGACTGGTACAACAAGAAAACCAGTGATATGCTTTACCCGGTTCCATTGCCTGCCACGGCAGTAGGTATGGGTACTTCGCCTTATGTTAACGTTGGTGACATGAGCAACAAAGGGTTTGAAATAGCATTAGGCTATCATTACGGTAAAAAAGACAACAAGCCTTTTACGTTTGATCTGGGGGTTAACTTTTCGCGAAATGTAAACGAAGTGGTTAAACTTGCTCCGGGCGTGACCGAGCAGCCATACGGTGCATTTAGAACTTTACAGACCAGTATCCTTAAAGTAGGTGCGCCGTTTGGTTCATTCTATGGCTATGATGTAGTTGGCATTTATCAGGATCAGAACCAGGTAACTGCAGGGCCTTCTTATACGGGTGCCCGTATTGGAGGCTTTAAGTTCAGAGATGTAAACGGCGACAATAAGATTGATCCATCAGACAGGACGATTATCGGTAATCCGAATCCAGATTTTCTGTATTCATTTAGTGTGAATGCGTCTTACAAAAACTTTGATGTGGCCATGTTCTTTAATGGTGTGCAGGGTAATGAGTTGTATGAGGCCACCCGCTATTTTACAGACTTTTCTACATTTAACGGGGCCAGAAGTACCAGGCTGCTGGATGCCTGGAGCCCAACTAACACAGGAAGTTTAACGCCTTCTCCAAACATCCGTGCTTCTGATTTTGAATATGCTTCTTCGAGCTATTATGTTCAGGATGGAAGTTTCTTCAGGATGAAAAATTTGCAGATCGGTTATTCTTTGCCAACAGATAAGATTTTTGGGGCTAAGCTGGGCATAAGCAAAATCAGGATTTATGCCAGTGCCACTAACCTTTTCACGATCACCGATTATACGGGTCTGGATCCGGAGGTTAGTCAGGAAACAGAAACCTTTTCTGCACCTGGTGTAGATCGTGGTATTTATCCGAGCCCACGTCAGTTTCTGTTGGGTTTAAATGTTGGTTTTTAATTTAAAAAAAGAAGTCATGAAAAAGATTAATTATATCGTATTTATAGCATTGCTGTTTACGGCAATGGGGTGTGGCAAAGATTTTCTTGAGAAAAATCCACAGGCTGAACTCAGTCCGGAGCAATTGACCACGCAGGAAGGCGTTGAAGGGATGCTTACCGGGGCGTATGCCTTATTAAATGGAAACCTGAATGGTACTTTTGGAAATTATGGTGCCGCACCTAGTCAGTGGCTTTTAGGTGAGGTAACATCTGATAATGCACATAAAGGGAGTGATAATGGTGACCAGCCAAATATGAATTTGTTAGAGCGCCACTCGCCAACCAGCACCAACGATAACCTGTCCAATTTATGGGTGCGTTGTTTTGAGGGCATCCAGAGGTGTAACAATACTTTACGTTACCTGGCCGCATTGCAGGGCGGAAGCGGAATTAAATTTCCGGAAGCAAGGGCTATCGAGATTCAGGGTGAAGCCCGTTTATTAAGAGGCCATTTCTATTTTTTCCTTGCAAGGGTATTTAAGAATGTGCCGCTGATCACTGAAGCCACCAAAGAGAATGCAGTGGATAATAGGACAGATATTTATCCGCAAATTGTAGCAGATCTTAAATTTTCGGTCGACAATTTGGCTGCGGTAAACTCAAAGCAGCAGGTTGGTCGTGTGAATAAGGTGATTGCCCAGGCCTATTTAGGTAAGGTGTATCTCTATCAAAAGAAATACGCTGAAGCTTTGCCTTTGTTTAACAGCGTAATTGCCAGCAGGGCAAACATAGAGACTTTACCTTACACAGATAACTTTGACATTACTAAAGAAAATGGCCCTGAATCGATATTCGCGGTGCAACATTCTGTAGGAAGTGATGGTTCGGGCGGTGACAATGGAAATGTTGGGGATATCTTAAACTTTCCATATGGTACAGGATTGCCGATTACCTGCTGTGGATTTTTTCAGCCCTCAATTGACCTGGCCAATTCCTTTAAGGTAACCGCTGCCGGTTTGCCTTATCTGGATGGCACCTATCGTGCGGATCCTTATAAGTCGGATTTTGGATTGGCTGGGGCGGATAAGACCAATTACAAGGTTAACCGTACGCTGGCGGTAGATCCGCGGATGGATTATACAATGGGCAGAAGGGGAGTTCCTTTTCGCGATTGGGGAATCATGCAGGGCGATTCATGGATCCGTGAACCTTCTAACGGAGGCCCTTTTGTAGCGTATAAAAATGTAATTGAAGCGGCACAGGTTTCGAGCGGCACAGGCCCGGGAAATACCAATGTGACGGGCTTGAATGTAAATATCATCCGTCTGGCCGATGTGTATCTTATGGCCGCTGAGTGTGAAGTTGAAGCAGGTAGTCTTGGACGCGCGCTTACGCTGGTCAATAACATACGGACCAGGGCGGCTAAACTTCCGGGTAAATCAGCAGATGGCAGTCCGGTTGCCAGTTATAAAGTGAGCGTGTACCCATCTTTTCCTACTCAGGAATATGCGCGTACTGCGGTTCGTTTTGAGCGGAGACTGGAGTTGTCTCTTGAAGGACATCGCTTTTATGACCTGGTACGCTGGGGTATCGTTAAGCAGACGCTGGAAAGTTATTTTGGCTTTGAAGGGGGATATTTTGCTTACCTGAAACCGGTTTTGATAGAACCCAGGGATGAGTATTTCCCGATTCCGCAGGATCAGATAGATAGAAGCGGAGGGGTATTGAAGCAGAACGAAGGGTATTAATTGTTTCAGGAGGGTGTACAATGTCTTTAAGGGTGTGTACACCCTCTTTATTAAAATTGTGTAGTCGGTTGTTACCTGTTTTCTTTGATTTTACAAAAATTAAATATTACATTCTCAATTGAATCCAAAACGACCAGATCTCATTAAGCGCTATACCCCATAACAGAAGAATAAAGAAAAAGGGTTCAATTTCGAATTTTAAAAAATTACGGTTATGCTCTTTAACTCTCTCCACTTCTTCTTCTTTTTTATAGTGGTTACTCCGGCCTTTTTTCTATTGTCACATCAGCATAGGTGGAAACTATTGTTGGTGGCAAGCTGCTATTTTTACATGACTTTTGTTCCGGTGTATATCCTGATTCTGGGCTTCACGATCATCATAGATTATTTTGCCGGGATATTAATAGAGAATTCCAAGGGGAAAAGGAGAAAGAACTTCCTTATTTTAAGTCTGGTGGCAAACATTGGCGTGCTGGCCGTTTTTAAATATTACAACTTCCTTAATGATAACCTCTCCTTTTTGCTGGGAAATATCGGTTATCAGAACCGCGTACCTTATTTGGAAATTCTATTGCCCATTGGGCTTTCTTTCCATACGTTCCAGGCGATGAGCTATACCATTGAAGTTTACCGGGGAAATCAAAAGGCCGAGAAACACTTTGGGATATACTCTTTATATGTAATGTTTTATCCTCAGCTGGTTGCCGGACCGATAGAGCGGCCGCAAAATATCCTTAATCAGTTTCATACCAAACAGTATTTTAATTATACGAATGTGGTAGAGGGTTTGAAGCTCATTACATGGGGCTTATTTAAAAAGGTGGTGATTGCAGACAGGTTATCCATTTATGTAGACGCGGTATACAATAATGCGGATCAGCATAGCGGGCTGACACTTATTGTGGCGACCGTATTTTTTGCCTTTCAGATTTACTGCGATTTCTCAGGCTATTCTGATATCGCGATAGGCTGTGCAAGGGTTATGGGCTATAACCTGATGATCAACTTCAGGCGGCCCTATCTGGCGGGAAGCATAAAAGAATTCTGGTCGAGATGGCACATTTCCCTATCCACCTGGTTCAGGGATTACCTTTATTTCCCTTTGGGGGGCAGCAAGGTGGCGATACCCCGGTGGTACCTTAATCTTTTTATTGTATTTATGGTAAGTGGCCTATGGCATGGTGCAAACTGGACTTTTATTATCTGGGGGGCATTACATGGCATCTATCAGATTTTTAGTGTTTCATTTAAAAAATTCAATGAAAGGAATATTCTGGGTTATCGTCCCTTAACAAATGCGCTTCACGTTTTCATCACCTTCGCGCTCGTCTGCTTTGCCTGGATATTTTTCAGGGCAAATAATGTAACGGAGGCCTTTAACATCTGCAAGAGCATATTTACATTAAAAGGTGGAGGCTTATTTATTGGCACTCCTGAAGGTTTTGTATATGCGCTTATCTGGATTTTGTTTCTGCTGGTTGTGGAGTACATTACGGAATACCACTCGGATATCATTAAGGTATTTTATAGCTCAAACAGAGTGGTAAGGTATGCGGGATATACGGTTATTGTGTTGTTTATCATCCTGTTTGGCGTGTTTAACGGGGGGCAGTTTATCTATTTTCAATTCTAATTATGGAACCATTTTATAAACTATTGAGGAACGGGCTGATCATACTGGTTTTGTTATTTGCGACAGACAGGGCCCTTGGTGCATTAATTGAGCACTTTTTCTTTAATGAAAAACAAGGCGATTCGGCAGTTACCACCCATGGGATTCTGGACGCCAATGAAGACATCCTTATTTTTGGGAATTCCAGGGCCAGCCATCACTATATCCCCGAACTGATCACTGAAAAAACCGGACTATCCTGCTATAATCTTGGTAGGGATGGCATGAAGATGCTTTATTATGAAACCTTGTTGAAATCTGTTTTAAGTTATCATACTCCAAAAGTGGTGATATTGGATTTGAACCTGAACGATTTTGAGTATCAGCACCAGGAGGAACAAAAGCTAACGGCCGTTTTGATGCCGTATATTAACAAGAATAAAGAGATCAGTGAATTGATTTATACGCAGAGTAAAATGGAATTCTCGCTGGCACATATTTCAACCCTTTACCGGGTTAACTCTTTGCCCATGTCAATCGTGCAGCATCATTTAGAAATAGGCCAGAAGCATTTTAACGGATACGAACCGCTTTCTGGCAATATGCCCCAGAGCGCTAAAGTAAGACACATTGACAATGCGAATTATAAGGAATCGAAAGATCAGCTCACCGCCTTTGAAAATTTTGTCAAAGCAACAAAATCAAAAAACATAAAATTACATGTTTTGGTATCACCCGGAATGAAGATCCATAAGCACAATGCATTGAAAACTGCTGACCGTATTTTAAGTAAATATGATTTGAAGTGTTACAACTATTCGGAGCTATTTAATGCAGATGCAAATAAGCTATTTTACGATGTTGGCCATCTAAATGAGATAGGGGCAAAGGCGTTTACAGACGCTGTGATTGTTGACCATTTAGCGGAAATGCCTGCCACAGAAATCAATTAGCCTCAATTCTGCTGGCTGCAGAAACTAAAAATAATCTTGCAGGAAGTGCTCTTCGGTATTACAATACAGAGAAGAATAGATGTTAAGGTCCTGGATATTGGTTTTAAGCTTTCTTTTCATGTGCAGGATGGGATGGCTTTTTTTAATATCGAGCAAATCGCTGATGGTTTTATCGCCGAGTATGGCCCAGATTTTCTGCTCTCCCTCTTTTACTTCTATGTTGTAGCTTTCCCTTAAAATTTTAAAGAGCGAAAGGTTTTCTAATCCCTTGGAAATAAACCCAGGTAAATTGATGTTGCTGATGTATGTTTCTTCGTAGAGTACAGGAATGTCATTGATGCGGCGGAGCCTTGTAAAGTAGATACAGTCGTGTTTCAGTTCTCCTTCATTTAATGGAAAGAAGAAATCCAGTGGCCAGTCTTGCTTTACCTGCTTTTGCAAAATGGAAGTGCTGAGGTTTTGGCTGCCTACACCCGCGGTAACCCCGCTTAAGGAAAGAATGCCCAATCCCACTTTAGGCTCGGTAACGATACTTCCCTTGCCATGACGCCGGGTAATATAGCCTAGATTGGTTAGCCCTGATAATGCCTGCCTAACGGTAACCCTTGTGGTGTTATAGGTTTTGCAAAGGTCGTTCTCCGAAGGCAGTAATTCACCTTTTTGGTATATACCTTTTTCGATCTGCGCTCTCAAATCATCAGTTACTTTTTTATACAGGGGGCTTACTTTATCTGGTTTCATCTTGTATATACAAGTTGTTTTTTATATGTTTGGTTAGCCCATCTTGAATACAGAGGGGCGGACCAAATATAAAAGTATGAAAATATGAAGACATACAAACTAAATCGATTGTTTAACCGCAATTCAGGAAATTGTTTTGATGTAGCGATTGACCACGGTTTTTTTAATGAACATTCTTTTCTCAGTGGCATTGAAAATATCCAAAAAGCTGTTTCTATACTAGTTGATGCGGGACCTGATGCCATACAGCTTACCGTGGGACAGGCCCAATATTTACAGGCTATCCCTGGCAAAGAGAAACCGGCTTTGGTTTTACGAACAGACGTAGCCAATGTTTACGGAAAAGAACTGCCGAGAACATTGTTTAGCAGAATGATCGCTGACCCGGTGGAACAAGCTGTTCGGCTGGATGCAGCATGTGTCGTGGTAAACCTGTTCAGTATACCCGGAGAACCTGAAGTGACGGATCAGTGCATTCAGAATATCCTTAAAATTAAGCCTTTATGCGAACGATATGCGATGCCTTTAATGGTTGAACCATTGGTGTTCAGACCCAATACCCAGGCCGGAGGATATATGGTAGATGGTGACCCGCAGAAAATTATTCCTTTAGTGAGACAGGGTGTTGAACTGGGCGCGGACATCATTAAAGCGGATCCGACGGATAATGTTAATGATTATCATCGCATTATTGAGATAGCCGGAAATATACCCGTGCTGGTAAGAGGAGGAGGAAAAGCAACCGACCGGGAAATTCTGGAAAGAACATACGGCTTGATGAAACAGGGTGCCAGAGGGATTGTATATGGCCGAAATGTCATACAACACCAAGATCCCCCAGGGATGACCAAAGCATTAATGGCAATCGTGCATCAGGGTGCAAGCGCTGCGGAAGCAGCCACTTTAATAGGAATAAAGCATTAGGGGTGATGAAGAAAGTTAATATAGGGATTATTGGAGGCGGATTGATGGGCAAGGAAGCGGCAAGTTCTTTTGCCCGCTGGTTTGCGATAAGTGATTTACCGGTGCATGTTGAGCTCTCTGCAGTTTGTGACCTTAATGAAGACGTACTTTCGTGGTATAGGAATGTTCCCACGGTTAAGTTGCTGACGACCGACTATAAAGAATTATTAGCCGATGAGGAAATTGATGTAGTGTATGTTGCCCTGCCTCATCATTTACATAAACAGTATTACCTGGAGGTGCTGGCGGCAGGCAAAGATCTACTGGCCGAGAAGCCATTTGGGATTGATCTGGAAGCTGCTCTAGCGATAAAAAGCCAGGCCGACAGGTTGGGACGATTTGTGCGCTGCAGTTCGGAGATGCCCTTTTTGCCGGGGCCTCAACGGGTTGTTAAAGAAGTGGAGTCGGGCAGGTTAGGACAAATTATAGAAATTAAAGCCGGCTTTCTGCACTCAAGTGACCTGGATCCGAACAAACCTATTAATTGGAAAAGACAGGTGCCATTTTGTGGTGAAATAGGCGTCATGGGCGACCTGGGCATGCATGTGCTGCATATTCCATTAAGACTGGGCTGGAAGCCTGAACGGATATATGCGCAGCTTCAAAAGATCATTACCCAACGGCCTGATGGAAAAGGCGGAATGGCTGAATGTGATACCTGGAACAATGCAACCCTAAACACTGAAGTCAGTATAGCGGGTAACCTTGTTCCAATGACACTGGAGATGAAACGCATGGCACCCGGGGAGACCAATACCTGGTATATCGAAATATTGGGAACCGAAGGCGGCGTGAAATACAGTACCAAGGACATCAAAACATTATGGACTTTTAAACGTAGTGATGAACAGTGGTGGCAGCGGACTGATCTTGGATTTAAAGGGATGCCATTTACGACGATTACCGGTGGTATTTTTGAACCAGGATTTCCGGATTGTTTTATGCAAATGCTGGCCGCATATATTGCGGAAAGAGCAGGGGTGTTAAAGGGCCGGTTTGGTTGTGTAACCCCGGAAGAAGCACTAAATAGCCACTATATATTTGAGGCGGCATTGAGATCGTTTAACAACCAAACATTAGAAAAAATAACGTACTTTAAAACCGAAAAAGCATGAAAAGATCAGCAATAAATAAAGCAATAATTGATGCGGGTGAATGCTTTACGCGAAATGGCTGGTCTTTGCCACCGAACCCCAAATGGGACATTACTGATTTTGGTTTGGATTCTTTTTTAACTTCGGGACTGGTATTGGTGAACTTAGCCGAAGAAGAGGAGTACTGCGAAAAAATTATGTATGCGGTAAGGGGGCAGCTAACCCCTTGTCATGCACATAAAAAAAAGAAAGAGGATATCATTTGCAGATCAGGGCTTCTGGTTGTTCAGCTCTGGAGCGCAGATCCGGCTGTAGATGAAAATACAGATACTTTTAGTGTGAAAATGAATGGTAGTTACCGCAGTATTACCTCCGGAGATATCATACCAATACCTCCCGGTCAACGGATTACAATTGAGCCGGGTGTTTGGCATGCCTTCTATCCCGAATCTGATGAATGTATCATCGGAGAGGTATCTACCGCCAATGATGATGTAAATGATAATTTCTTTTCGGATAAAAATATTGGCAGATTTACCGACATTGAGGAGGATGAAGCCTTAATTATCAAATTAGTAAGCGAATACTAACTCATGAAAAACGGAATATTAGTTGGCGGTAACTGGATCATAGATCAGGTGAAGGTAATAGATGCTTTTCCTGAAGAAGAGAAGCTGGTTAATATTCTTACCGAGTACAGTAGTAATGGCGGATCTGCCTATAATATTTTGAAGGGAATGGCTAAACTAAAGGCCGGTTTTCCTTTATACGGCCTTGGTTTGGTTGGGGATGACGACAGGGGGGATCACATCATTAAAGAGTGTAAAGACCTTGGAATTGATCCCTCGGGGATTCAGAAAGCGCCAAATACCGCCACTTCGTATACAGATGTGATGACGGTAAAAGGTACCGGGAAAAGAACCTTTTTTCATCAGCGTGGCGCCAATGCCTTGCTTGATGTGGAGCATTTTGATTTTAGCTCAGCTACTGCAAAGATCTTTCATTTGGGTTACCTGCTGTTGTTAGATAAGCTCGATTTAGTGGAAAATGATGGAGAAACCCGGGCGGCAAAGGTTTTAAAAAGTGCAAAAGAAAATGGATTGATTACTTCGGTTGATATTGTAAGTGAGAAATCGGACCGGTTTAAGCAGTTGATCCCTTCTTCCTTAAAATACATTGATTATCTCTTTGTTAATGAATTTGAAGCCGGTATGATATCGGGCATAATGACGGTGGATGACGAGGGGGAAATCTTGCTTAATAACTGTTACAAGGCCGCTGCCGAATTGATACGGATGGGAGTGAACAAATGGGTTATCCTGCATTTCCCATCAGGTGCTATTGCTGTGGATCACCAGGGCGATACTTTGTTCCAGGCAAGTATTGACCTTCCGGAGGATAAGATTGAAGGTGCCGTAGGGGCCGGAGATGCTTTTGCTGCGGGCGTTTTAATCGGTGTCCATCACAACCAAGCAATGAGCACCTGTTTGGAGTTAGGCGTTTGTGCCGCGGCATCCAGCCTTTTTGCCGCTACTTCTTCTGACGGCATCACCTCAGCGGGAGAATGCCTGCTTTTAAAACAGCTTTACGGATTTCGTAAATAGCGGCGATAAATAGGGTAGCGCGCAGGCCTCGTCGATCTTCAGCCGTTGAGCCATTAGGGATAAAGGCTAATCTTGAGAAAGCATACGCCAGTGAATAGTTTCAGGCGAAGCTTCGCAAGCGAAACAATTAAGGTAAGCGTCAATTGGAAAGTATGCTTCTTCCAAAAATTTCCTAACTGTCGTTCCCCAAATTACTACATGTAGACATAGCTACTTTAATTCTCCTTACCTATATTAAGGTAAGAACAAATCGTGCATGGTGACCTGATTCTGGACCAGGCCAATAGAATAAACATTGTTTTTAACGCCATAGGTTGTGACCATGGCTAGAAACAATGCTTTTCTAGTCTTGCTCTGCTGACGAAATATATCAAGTTTGTACTGTAGTTCAGCAGCATAAGCTTTATCTATGACAAACTCCGTGTTTGAGAACTTTATTTCACATATGCTGACGACATTATCTTGCCTGTCCAGCAACAGGTCGACCTGAGCACCATTTCCGGTTTTTGGGGCATGTCGCCAGGCTGAAGTTTCTGTAAATACTCCGGAAATGCCCAGGGCCTGCTTAATATTATCTGAATGTTTCAGACAGATTCCTTCAAAGGCATAGCCACTCCAACTCCTCCATGAAGATGTCGATGATTTTTTTAGCCAGGTACCTGCCCCGGTGGCCCGGGAATGTTCGATAAATTTGAGGTAGAAAAGGCTGTATTGGTCACTGAGTTTATAGATACTCTGATTGGCATTTTTTTGGAAAGGCAGCTGGGGGGTAATAAAGCCAGACTCTACAAGTTCCTCGAGTAACAGCGTGGTAGTCCCTCCACTTTGTAGGTTACATGTGGTAATGATCTCGTTTCTTGTCAATCCCGATGGCTTGTCCGCGAGTGCTTTGACTACAGAAATGTGCCTGTCTGCGTTTTCGAACAGAGAACGGTAAAGGTTTGCGAATTCTGTTGAAAGGAGACCGTCCTTAGTGAAGCAAAGCCTGTCAATGGCCTGGGTAGCACTTTCTCCTTTTTTGAGTTCTTTTAGATAATGTGGCACACCGCCCATTGCCATAAAGATGGTCAATATCTGATAACGGTCAATATCGATATTTTTGCTTTTCAGGTATTGTTCTGTTTCGTGCAGTGTGAACGGTAAAAGGCGTATTTTCCGCGTTAACCGGTTGTGCAGACCTCCTTTGCTGTTGACAACTTTTTTGATCATCCAGGTGGCTGCAGATCCACAGATAGCGACGATCAGATTAGGCTGTTGTGATGCCCATTGGTTCCAGAAATATTCAAATGCCGAAAGAAAGCCTGATTTATGCGAGCTTAGCCAAGGGAATTCATCAAAGAAAATTACCGCTTTTCTTTTTTTAAGTATAGGGGTTGCAAATTCCCTGAGTTGCCAGAAGGCTTCTGTCCAGTTTTTAGGAGCTGCGAGAGTTAATGGAGAACCTAGCGCCTCTGCCATGGCCTTGCTGAAATTGAGCAGTTGCTCGGTAGCATTCCCGTCGTGCACCCCCGAAAGTTCAAAGATGAGCTGTTCCCGGAAGACCGAGCGTATCAGGAAAGTCTTTCCGACTCTTCGCCTGCCGAAAACTGCTAAAAGTTCCGACGAAGTCGACGCAAGCGCCTCCGATAGTATTTTTTTTTCCGCTATTCTTCCAATGAGCAATTCCATTTTTCTCCTTTTAATCATTAAAACAAATTTATCCGCAGCCAAAATCCATTTCAAATATATGGTTTTGGCTGCGGATAAAAAAGTATCCGCAGCCAAAACTTATGTAAATCATGTAATTTTGGCTGCGGATAAGTAGCTTTATCTGAACGCTCCTTTATACAGCTAGCGTTAAATCAGGCTTTTGCACAACAAGCGGTAGCCCTGGAATTTCCCGGCGTACCCGTTACAGTCTGTCTGTAAGTTACCTCTTTGCGGGTTGATATACGGCAACTGCGACTCTCGAATCAGCACATCCATAGTATAAAAACCATTTTTGCTGGTGGAAAATAAGCCCTTCTACAAATACAGTTCCTGCCGGGTATTGTCCGCTTTTTTCAAAAGATTCTGTGGGGACAAAGAAAGGCTTGTCAAGCCGGCCGATTACCTTTTCAGGATTTTTAGCATCGAAAAGAACTTGTCCGGCTGCATAGGTATTGGCCGTGTAATTTTTATCAGCATTGTCGCCAGATGCGTTTTTTCCATTGTACAATACCAGTATGCCTTTGTCGGTTAGCAAGGCTGGAGGGCCGGCTTCTGTGAGGTCGCTGTCGAAATAGTTTTTTCTTGGTTTGATCAGTTCCTTGATCTTTCCTTCTGCATCCAGTCTAGGTGCCCAGTTTATTAGATCATCGGAGGTTGCGGCGTTCAGAAACTTTTCACCCCAGTACATCATGTATTTTCCATTCACTTTTGCGATGACCTGTTTTCCATTGACCAGTTGGGTAACGATGGAGGCAGATTTGGTGAACATGTTATAAAATTTACCATTGTAGGCCTTTGCAAATGCAGGCCCGTGTTTGGTCCATTTAATGAGGTCTTTGGAAGTGGCAACACCCAGGCGGGCAATTTTTTTGTTCCACTGCGTGTAAAACATGACATAAGTGCCATCGCTGGTTACCGCTATTCTTGGATCTTCACATCCACCCGGATTTTCAAGTTCTTTTTGGCTATCGTTGCCGGGATAAAACACAGGTTCAGCTTTTCTTTTAAAGGTTAATCCATCTGTGCTATACGCATACCCAAGTCTGGATGTTCTGTGGCCGATTCCAACACCTGATTTGTCTTCTGCTCTGTAAAGCACCACAATTTCTTTTCCTTTTACAGTGGCTGCAGGATTAAAAGTGTCGTTAGATTCCCAGTCGACATATTTACCTGAAAGCGGATCAAGAAAGGTTGTGCTGGTGTTGGGTGAAATGATTGGATTTACACCGGCAGGTCTTAAAAATGGTCCTAAAGCCCATTCGGGCAATTTTTCGGCGACAGCTTGAGCCTTGGTTTTTTCTGCCGGGAGCAGGAAAAGGAAGCCGATTAAGGCATATGGAAAAAATTTCTTCATGTTATTTTGTTCCGAATTGTTTGTTTGGTTGTGCGCCCATGATCAGTTCCAGTTTACCGCCACGGGTAATATCTTGATGATCTAAATAGGCCTTGTTATAGGGCTTGCCGTTAAGCTTAGCGCTTTGGATGTAGATGTTTTGTGCGCTGTTGTTCTTCGCCTCAATAGTGAAGCTTCCGCCTTTATAAAAGTTTGGATCGAGTCTGATCTCCGTTTTGCTGAAAACAGGGCTGGTCAGCTCATATCTGGTGCTTCCGGGGGTAATAGGATGGAAGCCACTTGCAGCCAATACGTACCAGGCCGACATCTGTCCTACGTCTTCGTTGCCAACCAAGCCTTCAACAGCGTTGTGATAGGCACGGCTACAGATTGCCCTAGTCCATTTTTGCGTAAGCCATGGCGCGCCAACTCTGTTAAATAGAAAGGGTACATGATGTACCGGCTCATTGGCATGGTTGTAATAATCGTTCCACATCATGTTTTGAGGAACTTTCTCAAAGAAATTGGTCAGGTCTGCCAATACTTTTTCTTTACCACCCATTAGGGCGGTCATTCCCTCTATATCCTGAGGCACAAACCAGCCTTGCTGATATGGGTTGGCTTCTACAGATCCGTACCATTGTTTTAACCGGCCCTCCTGGGGCCAGGGTTGCCATTTACCGTCTTTATCTTTAGGCCTGAACCATCCTTTTTCGGGATCAAATATGTTTTTGTAAGATTGCGACCGCTTAAAATACTTTTGCTGATCGCCGGGCTTTTTCAAAGCTTCGGCTATTTTGGAAACACACCATTCAAAATAGGCATATTCGAGGGTATTTGAGATGCCAAACGGTTCATAGGCGTATCCCAGTTCCCCGTTGCCATATTTCTCCACACTGTTTACCGAAAGCTCATATGCTTTTGCAACATTGAAATTTCTTAACCCTTTGGCGTAAGCATCAGCAATTACCGATACAGCAGGGTTGCCAATCATACAGCCACTGTAGGCATTGAGAAATTCCCAGCGCTCCAGGTAGTTTTCCTGTTTCTCATCGGCCAGGGTAACCAATGAATTGATCATGTCGGTTACCACGGTGGGGTTAATTACAGTTTGTAAGGGCATCTGGCTTCTAAATACATCCCATCCGCTGAAGATGGTTCTTTTGGTAAAGCCGTCTGCTTTATGTGCCTTATGATCGCCACCGTAATATTGACCATCTGCATCCTGAAAGGTGCGGGGATCAATCTGCGTGTGATACAGGGCGGTGTAGAACACTGTCTTTTCTTCTTCAGTGCCGCCTTCGACTTTTATTTTTGAGAGCGACTGGTTCCATAGTTTCCTGGCATTGGCTTTTACTTTGTCGAAATCCCAGCCCTGGATGTCGGTGTTGAGGTTCAGTTTTGCACCATCTATGCTTACGAAGGAGATGCCGCTTTTCATGGTGACCTGTTCGTTTTCGCTGGTCTGGAATTCAGTGAAAAAACCTAAATGCTTTCCTTCTTTTTCGTTTACGTTGTTTAAAACAGCAGCCCCTGCTACCTTTTGCTGATATTTATCGCTGGTAACGTCTTCTAGCTTTCTTTTCCAGTCGGCGGGAATATCGGCCGACCATATGCCATATTGCGTTAAAGGCTTACTGAATTCTGCGTAAAAATAAACGGTATAGTCGGCCTTTCCATCACCATTTCCCCATCCACCACCGTCAGGAGTGCATTTCATCCATCCCTGGATGGTATTTTTATTGACAACTTTGATGTATTGAAGGGTAGAGGTTCCCCCAACCCTTCGGGCCAGGTCAATTTGTATGCGCGATTGTTTGTTCCCGGGAAAAGTAAAGCGCAGCATTCCGCTTCGTTTTGCTGCGGTAGCTTCTGCTTTGATGTGGTTTTCTGTGAGCATTACCGAGTAATAGCCTGCAGAGGCCTGCTCGGAATGCTTATCATAACTGGAGCGATAGCCGGATTTGGTGTCGTCTGGTTTGCCTGCGCTGGTTTGAAGTTTTCCGATGGTTGGCATCACCAGGAAATTTCCCAGATCTCCGTACCAGCCTATGCCACTCATTTGAGTAAATGAAAAGCCCTCAATGGAGGTATGCTCGTTACTGTAGCCGGAACCGTTATCGCCTCCGGTAATGGTATTGGGGCTTACCTGGACCATTCCGTATGGAGTGGTAGCTCCCGGGAAGGTTTTACCCAAGCCATGATAGGTGCCGGCAGCATCGGCACTGGTGCTTGCACCAATAAAGGGGTTAACATAATCGGCAGGCAGTTTTTTGTCGGGGTTTTTATAGGCCGAAAGGGCAACTGAAAGAATAAGGAGGAGAAAGAGTTTGAAGTGTTTCATTTGGTCATTAGCTGAATAGGGTACCCTGTTCATTTATATGCAAACCTAAATTAAGACAAAATAAAGCGTTTTAGCAAATCGATCAAATTTGATACAAAAGTTTTTATGGATTATCATTAAAAATTATTAACTCACACTTATTATGAGAAAAATAATTTTATTTCTGTTCGGTGTTTTGTTGTATGCCCAAGGTTTTGCCCAGCAGACGAGCTATGAAACAAAGAAAGACATTAGCTATTACCCAACTTCGGCCAAAGGGGATGCTTATCGTGAGCAAAGGTGTAAGCTCGATGTGTATTATCCTAAAGATAAAACGAATAGCTCAACAATAGTCTGGTTTCATGGCGGTGGCCTGACCGGCGGCAACAAAGAAATGCCAAGAGAATTGCTTGAAAAGGGCTTTATTGTAGTTGCCGTGGGTTACAGACTGTCGCCTAAAGCACTTGTAAAAGATATTATTGAAGATGCAACAGCATCTGTAGCATGGACCTTTAATAACATTGCGAAATATGGAGGAAATAATAAGCTGATTTTTGTTTCGGGCCATTCGGCCGGAGCTTACCTTGGGATGATGCTGACCTTAGATAAAAAATACCTTGCCGCGTACAACATAGATGCCGACTCCATAGCAGGATTGATTCCTTTTAGTGGACAGGCCATTACCCACTTTACCGTAAGACAGGAGCGCAAGATAAAAGATGTTCAGCCTATAATTGATGAATATGCCCCGCTGTATCACGTTCGTCCAACTGCACCACCAATGTTATTGCTTACCGGCGACAGAGAAATGGAAATGCTGGGGCGCTACGAAGAAAATGCCTATTTGGCAAGGATGATGAAATTAGCAGGAAACAAGACCACAGTGCTGCATGAGTTGCAGGGGTATGGACATAATATGGTTTATCCGGCGATTCCTTTGCTGATAGAAGAGGTAAACAGGCTTAGTAAAGAGATCAAGACAAAGAAGAAGATCAGTTTATAAAACTACATTTTATTATTCCATATGTTGTTTCTGTTCCTGGTCTTCGAGTCTTATGTAGCTTTTGGACAGAATCCTCAGGCCTAAGTTTTTGCATTTGCTGAAAAAATGGCGAAATTCCTGAGCATACATTGTCTCAACAAATCGCTGTGAATTACCCTTGTTCGTTAGGTAAAATTTACTAACCTGGAAAACTAAAAAGAACCGCAAACCGATGATTATCCGTGGAGCAAGGCAGGTCGGTAAAACATGGTTGATGAAGGCATTTGGTAAACAGGAATATGCACAAACTGCTTATGTTAATTTCGAAAGTAACAACTGCTTAAAGGAGTCTTTGAGGAAGATTTTAACATCAACAGAATCATCACCGCATTACAAATAGAAACTGGGATAGTGATACAGCCAGAAAACACACTGATTGTATTCGATGAAATACAGGGGGCGCCTGGAGCGCTGACCTCACTGAAATACTTTTATGAAAATGCACCGGAATATCATATCATTTCAGCGGGTTCATTACTTGGGGTTGCCTGGAATAGACAAACGTCCTTTCCTGTTGGGAAAGTTGAGTTTTTAGACCTTTATCCGCTGAACTATATAGAGTTTCTTAATGCCAAAGGCCAGCAAGCGCTGGTGGAAGTGTTAAATAGCCAGGACTGGAGCCTGATTAAGGTGTATAAAAATAGATATATCGACCTGCTGAGGCAGTATTATTATGTGGGCGGCATGCCTGAAGCTGTTCTTGCTTTTACACAAGAGGAAAATTTCACAGAAGTAAGGGCAATACAAAAACGTATTTTGGAGGCTTATGAGTAGGATTTTTCCAAACACGCACCTCATGAAATTGTGCCAAGAATCAGAATGCTATGGAATTCAGTTCCTTCTCAATTGGCAAAAGAGAACAAAAAGTTTATCTACGGATTAATCAAACATGGCTCCCGTGCCAAAGAATATGAACTGGCTATGTCATGGCTGATTGACTGCGGGCTTATCCATAAAGTATCCCGCGCAAGTAAACCTGCGATCCCCTTGAAAGCTTATGAAGATCAGAGCGCTTTCAAATTATTTCTGCTTGATGTTGGCCTGCTAGCAGCAATGGGTGACATTGATGTAAAAACCCTCCTGGAGAGGAATGCAATATTTGAGGAGTTTAAGGGAGCCTTGACCGAGCAATATGTACTCCAGCAATTGAAAACAACAAAGGAAATAACTGTTTACTATTGGTCAGCAGAAAATGCAACTGCAGAAATCGATTTTCTTGTACAATATGAGGATAACATTATCCCAATAGAAGTTAAAGCCGAAGAAAATCTCAGGGCCAAAAGCTTACGGAACTATGTAGATAAGTACGATCCAAAACTTGCCATACGAACCTCTATGTCCGATTTCAGGCGGGAGGCCTGGCTGAGCAATCTTCCTTTATATGCGATCAGCCAATTAACATCACTATAGCAGGATCACCTTTCCACATAGAATATACCAAGAGAAGGTAGAAACATATCGTCAGGTTTAGGGAATTGAATCCTGTGTAAAGCAAAAACGGGAGGAGATGTTGCCATCGGGACAGCCTAAGACATCCGAAGCCCAGCCCATTGGTGGTGCCCCTGGATGGCAGCTCACAGCCAGTTGCTGAGGAATTGCTTCATCGCCTCTTTATACTGTTCTCCGATGGCAATATTGATGCCGCCGATCTGTACGGTATTTTTGGTAACGGCATCAATTTTATCGAGAGAGATGATAAATGAGCGGTGTACCCTCATGAAAAGGCGGGTTGGGAGTTTATCCTCAAGCGATTTCAGGGTAATCAGGGATAACAGGGGTTTGGTTTCATTAGCGAGATGGACCTTTGCATAATCTTTTAATCCCTCGATGTAAACGATATCTTTTATGGCCACCCGAACCAGTTGATACTCGACTTTTAGAAAAATGTATTCCTCATTATCGGCGGCCGGTTGTTTGGCAGTTAACATCTCGGTATATGTTTTGGCCTTGCCCGCTGCTTTTAAGAACTCCTCATAATCATAAGGTTTTAAAAGGTAGTCGAGCGCATCCACTTTATATCCTTCAATCGCGTAATTGTTAAATGCGGTAGTAAAGATTACCCTTGGTTTTGCGTTTCCCGGTTTGCTTTCCAGTGTTCTGGCCAGTTGGATGCCCGTTAAATCGGGCATTTGTATGTCCAGGAAAATAAGGTCTATTTGCTGATCGTGCAAAGCTTCTAAAGCTTTTATGCCACTCGAAAAGCTACCCACCAATTTTAGGAAAGGCGTTTGCTCAATAAAACTACAGATCAAACCAAGCGCCAGTGGCTCATCATCAACTGCTATGCAATTCAGTATCATCGAGGGTTAGGTTTAAGTTAACAATAAATGCTTTGGTATCTTCTGTGGCATGTGCACTAAAGGTATGCTTACCGGGATATAACAATTCGAGCCTTCTTTTGGTGTTGCTTAAGCCAATTCCACCGTATTCATCAGCTGTTATCGAATTGTTTTTAAAAATGGAGTTTTTTACGACCATCGTTAGCTGATTGTCCTGCAATTCTAGCGATATAGCTATGGTAGAAGGCTCAGTTGTACTGACTCCATATTTAAAGGCATTTTCAATATACGGAAGGAACAGCATGGGGGCGATCTGAGGGTCGGACTTAAGTGTTGGCTCCTCAAAAACCACGGTAGTGGTATCATTTAAACGCAATTTCATGAGTTCAATGTAATCGACAATAAAAGAGACTTCTTTGCTGAGTGGGGTGATGCCCGACTGCGTTTCATAAAGCAAGTAGCGCATCATCCGCGACAGCTTGTGTAAGGCTTTCCTGGACTTGTCGACATCTACATGCGTTAACGCATAAATGTTGTTTAAGGTGTTAAAAAAGAAGTGGGGGTTGATTTGTGCTTTTAGAAAGGATAGTTCTGAACCTATTTTTTCTTTCTCGAGGGCCTCTCTGCTTTGTTTATATGCCTGCCATTTCTGAATTAAGGTAACGCTGGTACTGATACCTACCATAAACAAGGTCATAATGATCTGGAAGACATCAATTCTATCTGATCTTTTTTGGGGTCGGGGTATTCCCAATTCACTAAATGCCTTTGACATCAACTCAGGTAAATTCAGTGCGTTGTCTATGATCTTTACCAGGGGACCGGCTAAAATGGCTATGGCCAGAATAACCAATACAAAGGTGAGTGTTTTGTTTTTTAGCAGGAGCTGAGGGACAAGGATTTTGCTGTTTACATAAAATACAGCAATCAACATCAACAGGATACAGCTTTGCTTAACCCAGAATTGAGGAGGTAATGTGATATTCCATGATAAAGGCTGGTGAAAAAGAAGCACGAAAGCAAATAACATCCATGAAAATACATGGAGTAATATGCTAAGATAGGAACGGCTTTTTAGGGAAACCATTGGTTTAAAATTTAATGATTATTAAGTGTGTACAAGGTAGGGAACCTATCCAGATAAGTGCAAATGTTTCCGTCGATTCATATCTACCCTTGGTCGATGTGTTTGATATGCCGGTCTATCGCGTTTTTTTTAGAGGCTAAATAGCTGTTGATTTGATCAGTTAATATGGTTTTTTATATAGAGATATGTCAAAATTAACAATGAAAATTCTGCTGCTTTTATGCGTCACCTGCTTTAGCCTCCGGGGCTTTAGTCAGGATACCACATTAAAAGTTTTGCCGCCGATCTGGGATCTGGAAGCATGCCTGCAGTACGCAAAGACAAATAACATTCAGCTTAAGAGTTTGCAACTGGATAAGCAAAGCGCCCAGCAAGATAAGTTGCTGGCAAAATCGGCATTGCTGCCTGATCTTTACGGCTCGGCTTCGCAATCCTTTAACCATTATAACATGGCTACCAATGGGAATTCCGGCGGCCTTAATTATTCGGGGTCATATGGCTTGAGTTCTTCGTGGACACTATATAAAGGAGGTTATCTTAAAACAGATATAAAGCAAAAGGATTTGTCGGTTCAGTCGGCAAACTTCAGTATTCTGGAAAATGAAAACGACATTACCTTACAGATCACACAGGCTTACCTGAGTATACTTGTAGATAAGGAGAGTATCATTTACAATGAGGACCTGGTAAAAACATCCCAGGCTCAGCTTGAACAGGCAAAACGCCAGTTTGCTGCGGGATCGGTGGCCCGTAAAGTTGTGGCACAGTTTGAGGCGCAGCTTGCATCGGATAAATACAATCTGACGACTTCGCGGAATGCCCAGCGCCAGGATAAAATATCCCTAAAGCAGTTATTGCAGTTGCCGGATGCTAAAGATTTTGATGTCGTAAAACCAGATACGGTAATTTCGACAAGAAGGATCACCGATCTGAGCACCGTACAGCAATATGCTTTGCAAAACCGTCCGGAAATAAAGAATGCAGAACTGGGTGTACAGATTTCGGACCTCGGGCTTACCAAAGCCAAAGCAGGTTATCTGCCATCGTTAACCCTGGGTGCAGGGATGGGTACAAGTTATGCGAAAGACCCAAACTATAATGCCTTTAGACAGTTTGATAATAACTTTTACCAGCAGGCCGGTTTAACCTTGTCTATCCCAATTTTTACCCAAAGGCAAAATAAGACCAATGTTGCCAAAGCAAAGATTGATATCGCACAATCTAAACTAACGCTGGAAAACACAAAGACGACGCTGGCTTTGAATACAGAGAAAGCATACATCAATGCGCAGAATTCGCAGGGGCAGTTCGCCTCAGCAGCCGAGCAGTTGAAATTTAACCAGGAAGTATACCGTATTGCCAACCAGGAACTAAAGATTGGGGTTGCAAATATTGTAGACTTCTACCAGCAAAGGAATTTATATGTACAGGCAATGCAATCGTACATACAGGCAAAATATAATGCAGCTCTGGCTGCAAGAATCTATGAGTTTTACTTAGGAACACCCATTAAATTATAAGTCATGAAGTCCAGAAAAATTATTCTAATCATTATCTCCATTATAGTTGTACTTGGTTTAGTATGGTACTTCTTTTTAAGGACTAAGCAGCAGCCCGTAGTGCTGACCAAGGAGCAGCCTTCGAGAGGTTCAATTTCAACAAGTGTAACGGCTACGGGAACAGTCCAGCCGGTGGATACAGTTACCGTAGGTACGCAGGTATCGGGAACCATTTCTGCATTGTATGCCGATTTTAACTCAACCGTTAAGAAAGGACAGTTGCTTGCAGAATTGGATAAGACACTGATACAGGCAACAGTTGATCAGGCGAAAGCCAGCCTGGCACAGTCTCAAAGTAACCAGACCTATCAGCAGGCAAACTTTAGTCGTCAGAAACAATTGTTTGAAACAGGATCTATCAGCAAGGCAGAATACGACCAGGCATTAAACACCTTGCAGGTGGCAACCGCTAATGTAAGTAATGCAAAGGCACAGCTGAGATCGGCAGAAAGGAACCTTTCCTTTACCCAGATCTATTCTCCAATAGATGGGGTGGTATTAGGGCGAAGCGTTAGTATAGGGCAAACTGTTGCGGCAAGCTTTAATACACCAACAATTTTTACCATTGCCAAAGACATTACGAAAATGCAGGTTCAGGCAAAAGTGGACGAGGCAGATATAGGCAATGTTGTTAAAGGTCAGCGATCGACTTTTACCGTTGATGCCTTTATTGACGATACTTTTAACGGAACGGTAAAGGACATTAGATTGCAGCCATCCATATCAGCAAACGTAGTTACCTACGCCACACTGATTGATGCGCCAAATGACGATAAGAAATTAAAACCCGGCATGACTGCGAACATTATAATTTACACCAAAGAGGTAAATGATGCTTTGCTGGTTTCGGCTCAGGCCTTAAAATTTAATCCGGATTCGAGTTTACTTAAAGAATATGAAATTGTGCCATTGCCGGGCAGAGGAATGGGGAGGAAAGGCGGTAAAGGCAGGATGAGAAAGGATACCAGTGCGACTAACCAACTCAAAGCACCAGCCGGGGAAACGGAAAAGATGGAGCCTTCTTTTGTGTGGGTATTGCAAGGCAAAAAGCTTATCCAGAAAAGAATAAAAACGGGGCTGAATGACAATACACATGTAGAAGTACTTGAAGGGTTGAATGAAAATGATGTAGTGATCAGCGGAATGAATGGTGGCTCGGCAGGAACTCCGGCAGCAGCGGCAGCTTCAAGTCCATTTATGCCAAAAAGACCAGGAGGAAACAGACGATGAGCAACAAGATCCTTCAAATAGAAAATGTAAAGCGTGAGTTTAAAATGGGTACCGAAACAGTAAGGGCCTTAAAGGGGGTTTCATTTGATGTGGATTCGGGCGAGTTTTTAACCATAATGGGAAGCAGCGGGTCGGGTAAAACCACCTTGCTGAATATGCTGGGCTGTTTGGACAAACCTACAGAGGGTACTTATATGCTCGATAATGTAAACGTAAAAGAGCTGACCAGAGACGAACTGGCAAAATTAAGGAACCATAAGATTGGCTTTGTTTTCCAGTCGTACAACTTATTGCCACGTACCTCTGCGCTTGAAAATGTGGAACTCCCTTTACTGTACAACCCCACTATTGGTACGAAAGAACGGACCGAACGCGCTATTGCAGCCTTACAGGCCGTAAAGCTTGATGGGCGGTTTGATCATATGCCAAACCAGTTGTCGGGCGGACAGCAGCAGCGCGTTGCGATTGCCAGGGCATTGGTGAATGAGCCTGTTATGATCCTAGCCGATGAGGCTACGGGAAACCTGGATACACGAACATCTTACGAGATCATGTCGCTTATGCAGGAACTGAATCAGAACGGAAAAACAATCGTATTCGTTACCCATGAGCCGGATATCGCCGCATTTAGCACCAGAACAGTTATGCTAAGGGACGGAAAGGTTCAAAAAGATTCGATGAATAAACACATTCGCTGGGCTAAAGAAGCATTGGCTTCTTTGCCTGCAACAGACGATTACTAAGGAGGAAATATGAAATTTATTAATCTCATCAGACTGGCAATTAAAGCCCTGCAACGTAATAAATTACGCGCACTACTGACCATGCTGGGCATTATTATAGGCGTGGCATCAGTAATTACCATGATGTCTATTGGAGAAGGCTCAAAGCAGAGTATTAATGCTTCGCTTGCCAGTATGGGGTCGAATATGATTACCATTATGCCCTATAGCAACGAACCTGGTGGCGCGAGGATGATGGGCAGCAGCCTTAAAACGCTGACCATTAAAGATGTAGATGCCTTGAAAAAGAATGCAGTTAATATTGCAGAGATTTCTCCGCTGGCCTCGTCGAGTGGGCAATCTATTAATGGTGCGGCCAATTGGCCTACCTCTATTCAGGGGGTAAGTCCGGAATACCTGGATATCAGGAAGCTGTCAGTTAAAGAAGGGATCATATTTTCGGAGCAAGACGTGAGGTCGTCGGCCAAGGTCTGCTTACTGGGTAAAACGGTGGTGGATAACCTGTTCCCTAACGGAGAAGATCCGATCGGTAAGATCATCAGGTTTGGTAAAATCCCATTTCAGGTGATAGGAGTGCTTACCCCAAAAGGTACAAGTAACTTTGGACAGGATCAGGATGATATCATTATTGCCCCATACACAACAGTTCAGAAAAGGATTTTATCGTCCATTTATTTTGGACAGATCTATGCATCGGCAACCAGCGAAGCTGCTTCGGATGCTGCGGTTGCAGAAATAACCAGCATCCTTAGAGAAACACATCGTTTAAGAGATGCTGAGGACAATGACTTTCAGGTAAGAACACAGGCGGAATTAATGACGATGATGAATTCTACAAGCAGTATGATGACTGCGCTGTTAACTGCAGTGGCAAGTATCTCGCTGGTAATTGGAGGTATAGGAATTATGAACATTATGTATGTTTCGGTTACCGAGCGAACCCGTGAAATAGGTTTGAGAATGTCGATAGGTGCAAGGGGCATAGATATTTTATTACAATTCCTGATAGAGGCTATTGTGATTAGTGTAACGGGCGGGGTAATTGGCGTGATATTGGGGATTTCGGCAGCGCTGATTGTTCCGGCTTCCTTGAACTGGCCGACGGTAATTTCTGAATTCTCTATTGTAATATCCTTTTTGGTTTGCGCAATAACAGGAATTTTCTTTGGCTATTATCCGGCACTGAAGGCATCAAAATTAGATCCTATAGAAGCGTTGAGGTACGAGTAAGAGAAGATAGTGAGGTTAATTATCGCAAAAAACATAGACTTGTGTTTTAACAGCTGGGCAATACTACACCGTTATGGCAATAGGACTGGTACAACCGAATGATGTAGAGGAATCATTTAAATTGCAGCTATATACCCACAAATAAGCGGTGTTATTTTTCGTTTTTACCAACCATGTAAACCTTACGGCCACATGATCCGCATGCGTATCGTTTAAGATCGAGCCAAAATAAAAATGATTTAACTAAAGTGCCTCTTTTAACTCTCGAATCTAAGTCTCCTTGTTTGCAATAGGGGCATTTTTTGTAGGTTTTGTTGGCAGTTAACCAGGTTATTTCTGAGGTTTCCATTTCTTGGACGCAATAATTATCGTTGAACTTAATTATTTTGTATAAATAAGTTTATTAATTATTAACAAATATAATCAATAGGTTATCTGGCGGCAAGGAAAGGAAAGAGAATTAAGTCCTGATTTATAATGCAGGACTTAATTTTGTCCGGACTTGGCATATTCAGAAGGGGTCATGCCAGTGTGTAATTTGAATTCAGCAAAAAAGGCACTTCTTGATGAAAATCCACCTTCTTTTCCTAAAGCTTCTATGGTGAGGTGTTGCCATGCAGATGTATTGTGCAATTTGCTTCTGACATAATCCACTCTATAGCGATTTACAAAAGCAGTGAAACTCTTTTTGTAATGGAAATTTAATACATGTGACAGCTGATGGGTAGGAATCCTAAGGTCGGCCGCCATCTTAGGCAGGGTTAATCCGTGCTGTTTAAAGGCCTCCTGATTTCTCATGTAATCTTCAATTAACTCGAAATAAGTTTCTACTGAAGCCTCATTTGGCTCTTTTGCCTTTTTCAGAATCTTATTGAGTGTTTCGGGCTTTATATCCAGCAGATCGGCAATGTATTGAGGGGGAATTCTTTGTATATTATGATTTGTTGTGGTGAGGTAGAATTCATATTTCTCCTGGGCCGATCCCATTCTGACCAGATTAGACCTTTGGTGTGCAGATTTGTAAAAGGACTCGACTATTTTTCTGATGATGATGTTCAGTTCAAACGAGGTCTCCAGCCACTGCAGCAGGTTGTGTATGGGTAAACCGATAAGAAGGGAATCCTCTACGGCGTAAATACTTTCGCCGGAGGGCTCATCGCCGTACATTCCTTTTATAGCGGACACAGATTCACCTTCCAGACATATATAAGTGGTGAGTTTTTTATTCTTAAGTGTGGTATAGCCAACTACCAGACCTTTAATGATGAGGTACAAGTATTCACTTGTTTCGCCCTGCTTAAGCAGGTATTCATTTTTCTTAACCCGGACTTCAAACAAACACGCTTTAATTTCGTTTTCGAGTACTTTGGGAAGTGGGTGATGGGAAGAAAGATGATTGATGACCAGATCCATTAATTCCGGATCTGGCTTTACAAATGGTTGATGCCTTAACGTTGAGGCATTTGGCATTAGGAGGCCATTGTTTTTGTAGTTCTGCTTACAGCAATCTTTTTTACTGTATTAATAATTGCTGTGGTGTCATAACCGCATAAAGCCCATAACTCAGCCTGTTCACCATGCTCAATAAAGTTATCAGGAATACCTAAACGGATTACCTGAGCACTGTAGGCATTGTCGGCCATGAATTCGAGTATTGCACTTCCCACCCCACCTTGAATACATCCATCTTCAATTGTTATGATGTGTTTGTATCTTTTAAATACATCATGCAGCATGGCCTGGTCTAAAGGCTTGGCAAAACGAAGATCGTAATGTGCCGGATGTATGCCCTCGCTATTCAGTTCCTTGCATGCATCTACTGCAAAATTACCTACGTGACCAATGGTAAGTATGGCGAGGTCTTCGCCATCACAGATTTTTCTGCCTTTTCCTACCTCTAATGCTTTTAGCGGACGTTTCCAATCGACAATAACGCCGTTTCCTCGAGGGTAACGTATGGAGAAAGGCCCCATATTGTCTTGCTGAGCAGTATACATTAAATTACGTAATTCTTCCTCGTTCATTGGAGCCGCAACTGTCATTTGAGGGATAGAGCGCATGTAGGCCAAATCATAAGCACCATGGTGTGTGGCACCATCGGCACCGGCTAAACCTGCGCGATCCAGACAGAATACTACGTTTAAATTTTGTATGGCAACATCGTGAATCACCTGATCATAAGCTCTTTGCATAAAGCTTGAGTAGATATTGCAAAAAGGGATAAGTCCCTGAGTAGCCAGCCCTGCGGAAAAAGTAACGGCATGCTGTTCTGCAATGCCAACATCAAAGGCGCGGGCAGGCATTGCTTTCATCATGATGTTCATTGAAGATCCGGATGGCATAGCAGGAGTTACACCTACAATTTTTTTATTGGCTTCTGCAAGCTCAACCAAAGTGTGACCAAAAACATCCTGGTATTTTGGAGGTTGTGGTTTATCAGGAACAGACTTTTTAATCTCTCCGGTAATTTTATCAAAAAGACCAGGGGCATGCCACTTGGTTTGGTCTTTCTCAGCCAGGGCAAAGCCTTTGCCTTTTACGGTTACGCAATGTAAAAGCTTAGGACCGGGGATGTCTTTTAAATCTTTGATGACCTGGGTTAGGCGGACCACATCGTGACCATCTACCGGGCCGAAATATCTGAAGTTCAGGGCTTCGAACAAATTGCTTTGTTTCAGCAGTGTACCTTTTATGCTTTTCTCAATTTTCTTAACAAACTTATGTGCATTAGGCCCCAGCTCGGAAAGCTTGATGAGTACATTAGAAATGTCATCGCGGAAGCGGTTGTAAGATTTTGAGGTAGTAATATTTGTTAAATATTCTTTTAGTGCACCAACATTAGGATCGATAGACATGCAATTGTCGTTCAGGATCACCAATAGGTTTGAATTTTCAATACCGGCATGATTTAATCCTTCGAAGGCCAATCCTGCGGTCATGGCACCATCTCCAATCACTGCAACATGCTGACGATCGGTTTCTCCTTTATAGTGAGAAGCTACGGCCATGCCCAGTGCTGCCGAGATGGATGTAGAAGAGTGCCCTACACCAAAAGTATCGAACTCGCTTTCACTGATTTTAGGGAAACCGCTAATGCCGTTTAATATCCTGTTGGTATGAAAAACTGACCTGCGTCCGGTAAGGATTTTATGTCCGTAAGCCTGATGTCCAACGTCCCACACCAACTTATCATATGGGGTGTTTAATGCGTAGTGTAAAGCTACTGTAAGCTCAACAACGCCAAGACTGGCACCAAAATGTCCACCATTTACACTAACCACATCTATAATATATTGACGAAGTTCCTTGCAAATTTGTTCAAGGTCTTGTTCCTTATACTGCTTTAAATCAGTAGGATAGTTTATGTTGGGTAGTAATGGACCGTTAATATCTTCCATGCAGGGGTTTTATCAATAGAAATACAAAGTAAGGTATTTTGTTATCAAAGTAAGAAGGAAAATTGCTAATTTTACAAAAATATACTTCGATAAATGACTAGAGATACTTTAATTTTTGATTTGATTGACAGGGAATTGGACCGTCAGGAAAATGGACTTGAACTGATAGCTTCAGAAAATTTTGTAAGCAAACAGGTAATGGAAGCCGCTGGTTCTTGTTTAACAAATAAATATGCTGAAGGCCTTCCGGGCAAAAGATATTATGGTGGATGCCAGGTGGTAGATGAGGTGGAAACCATTGCTATTGAACGTGCAAAGAAACTTTTTGGTGCGGAATGGGTGAATGTACAACCACATTCTGGTGCACAGGCAAATGCTGCGGTAATGCTTGCGGTAATCCAACCTGGAGATAAAATTTTAGGGTTTGATCTTTCTCATGGTGGTCACTTAACTCATGGTTCTCCGGTTAACTTTTCAGGAAAATTGTATCATCCGTTGTTTTACGGTGTTAAAAAAGAAGATGGTTTAATTGATTATGCTAAACTTGAAGAATTAGCGTTAGCTGAGCGCCCGAAATTAATCATAGTTGGTGCTTCTGCTTACTCAAGAGAGTGGGATTATGCTTTTGTACGCGGTGTAGCTGATAAAATTGGCGCATTGGTAATGGCAGATATTTCTCATCCGGCAGGTCTTATTGCTCGCGGATTATTAACCAACCCACTTCCTCATTGCCATATAGTTACTACAACTACACATAAGACATTACGTGGCCCGCGCGGTGGTATGATTATGATGGGTAAGGATTTTGAAAATCCATTTGGATTAAAAACACCTAAAGGCGAGATCAGAATGATGTCCTCAGTATTAGATATGGCTGTTTTCCCGGGTACACAAGGTGGTCCTTTAGAACACATTATTGCCGCAAAAGCAATTGCTTTTGGTGAAGCTTTAAGTGACGATTATCTGATCTATATTAAACAAGTACAGGCAAATGCGCAGGCAATGGCAAAGGCATTTGTATCAAGAGGTTACGGGATTATTTCTGGCGGAACTGATAACCACCTGATGCTGATTGATTTGCGAAATAAAAATATCACTGGGAAACTTGCTGAAAATGCGCTTGAAAAAGCCGACATTACAGTAAATAAAAATATGGTTCCTTTTGATGATAAATCTCCATTTGTTACTTCGGGTATACGCGTAGGAACTGCTGCTATAACTACAAGAGGATTTAAAGAAAAAGAAATGGAACTTATTGTTGATCTGATTGACCAGGTAATTACCAACGCTGAGGACGAAAACAACCTTAAGCAGGTAAAACAAAAGGTAATTGAATTGGTAAGTAAGTTCCCCCTATATAAATAGAAAGGGAGTTATAAATTAAATGTCATCGAAGAGCCGGGATTCGTCTGCCAGTGAAAGCGAGCGTATTAAAGTATTGCATGAGTATAATATTTTGGACACCCCTTCAGAGGAGAAGTTCGACAATATTACCAAGCTTGCAACTTTAATATGTAATGCACCTATTGCGGTTATTGTTCTGGTTGATGAAAGCCGGCTCTTTTTGAAATCCTTTATCGGTATCGGCAATGGTGATGTTGCAAAAGACGTATCTTTTAGTGCAGAAACGATTAAAGGACATGAGATACTTGAAATACAGGATACGTTAACCGATAAGAGATTTAAAGATCATCCCATGGTTACCGGTAAACCCGGTGTCCGTTTCTATGCAGGTGCCCCACTTCTGGATGAAAATGGCTTTAAAATAGGTGTTATTGCAGTGTTTGATGTAATAACCCGATGTTTAACCAATGACCAGAAAGATGGTTTGGTAACGCTTGCCAATGAAACCATTACCCATATTACTTTAAGAAAAAAAACAATAGAGCTGGAAGCCAAAACCAGGCGCTTTGAGGAACTGCTAAATCTTTCGACAGTTTCGCCCGAGATCCATTGTATTCTAGATTATTCAGGTAAAATCCTGTTTATAAACGATGCGGTAACCAGTATACTTGGTTATTCGGTTCCCGAATCTATAGGACTAAGTATTTGGAAATTTTGCAATAAAGAAGACATCAGCAGGTTGGTGGATATTATTGAAGAAGGACTAAAGAAAAAGGTTAAAGAATTCAATGTAGAATTCAGGGTAAAGAGCAAGCATGGCCAGGTGCGTTGGCTGAGCTGGAATATGGTGGCCCGCGAGGGACGCTGGTATACATATGGAAGAGACATCACCGAAAATAAACGGGTAGAGAGTGAATTGGTAAGGCTGTCTTTTGTAGCGAGTAAGATCAATAATGCTGTGGTGATCAGCGATGCCAATAACCATGTAACCTGGGTGAACGATGCCTTTGAAAAGATCACCGGATTTACCATTAATGATTTAAAGGGAAAACGCCTGGGTGATTTGATCATTGGCCCCAAAACGGATTTGGAGCTATTGAAAAAAGCAAGGCTCCTGATCAAGCAAAACAGGTCCTTTACGGTAGACCTCCTTTCATACAGAAAGGATGGCCAACCCATTTGGCTATCTATTTACAATACAGTAGTGCTGGATGATAAAGGGAAGGTTGATATGGAGGTGGAGATCATTATAGATATTACTGAAAAGAAAAAGGCAGAAGAAGAGTTGCAGGTGCTGTCATTGGTAGCAAGTAAAACCAATACCGGAGTCAATATCTCAGACGCTGAAGGTAAAACTACCTGGATAAACCAATCCCTTAAAAAGTTGACCGGCTATTCTTTGGCCGAGTTGAAGGGTAAGGAGCTGGGCGATATTCTTTCTAAAGATGAAGCACATAAAGAGCTGATCTTAAGCTCCAGGGCAAAGTCGCTGAAAAATGAATCTTATCAGATAGAGGTACAAGCCAAAACCAAGGATAGCCAATCTATCTGGCTTTCGGTTTCTAATACCCCGATTATAAATGATAAGGGAGCGCTTGAGCGCCAGATTGATCTGATCTCGGATATTACTCAGCGCAAGCAGATAGAGCACGAGCTTCTCGAAGCTAAAGAACAGGCTTTGCAGTTGAGCGAGGCTAAGGAGATGTTCCTTTCTGTAATGAGCCATGAGATTAGAACGCCGTTAAATGCAGTAATTGGAATGACCCACTTACTGATAGATAATGACCCTAAAGCATCACAGCTAGAAGATCTGAATGTGCTTAAATTTTCTGCAGAGAACCTTTTGCATATTATTAACGACATCCTGGATTTTACCAAAATTGAAACCGGTAATCTGCAACTGGAAGCTATACCATTAGACATAAAAAGTCTGGCCTGCGATATTGTGAATTCCTTACAAATTAATGCTGCACAAAAAGGAGACAAGCTGACATTGGAATGCGATGATCAGCTACCTGTGAATATTCTTGGGGATAAAACCAGGCTTTATCAGATCCTGATGAACTTACTTGGAAATGCCATTAAGTTCACAGATTATGGGACAATAGAATTAAAGATTGAGCTTGTGAGTGAAAATGAAGAAGCTGTAGTAATGCGCTTTGTGGTAAAGGATAATGGTATTGGAATTCCTGAGGATAAGCAGTCATACATTTTTGAAACTTTTACTCAGGCTAAAACGGATATATCACGAAAATACGGAGGCACAGGTCTTGGTTTGGCCATTACCAAGAAGCTGTTAAAGTTGTATAAATCGGATATTACGGTAAAGAGTAAGGAGNNNGGAAGMGSRWCNYGWAKTCTCTTTCGATATTCAATTTAGCAAAGCAACACAAAAGACCAGACCAGTTAAATCAGCAGAAGCACCAGCCTCATTTATTGGGAAAAAGATACTGGTTGTTGATGACAATGAAATTAATATTCTAATTGCAAACCGCATACTTAGTAAATGGGGCTTTGAGCTTGAATTTGCCAGAAATGGTAAAGAAGCTATTGAGAAGGTAATGACCAGGACCTTTGACCTTATTTTTATGGATATTCAAATGCCCGGTATTGATGGATTTGAGACGACAAGTATTATAAGGGAGTTAGATGACGAGTATTTTAAAACTATTCCTATAATTGCGCTTACCGCCTCTACGCTGCAGGATGAAAATAGCAAGTTCAAAGCTTGTGGGATGAATGGACATATATTGAAGCCATTTAAGCCTGAGGAAATAAAGAATATTATTTCTATAAACTTCTCTAAGTAGTAAAATTTAACTGGATTTTTTATAAAAGATAAAGGGCCGATAGCCCATTTGCATGGAATTATCGACCCTTAAATTAACGCTCTCATAACAAAGGAACGAATTATTTCTTAATTGCCAAAAAATAAAAGACTTATTTGAAAATAAAAAGTAAAGGGCCGGTATTTCTATTAAGAATACCGACCCTTACCATCTAAATTAACGCTCTCAATAACATAAACGACCTTATGTTGAAATTGTTATAATTGATGTGTATTTTTTTAATTATGCTCGTAACACCCGAGTTCGGAAGGGAATATTCTGGGCAGATTATTAAGGTCTTTGTTTAAGAAAAGATCAAAAGCAGGGTCAGCACTTAGATTGCGGCCTTTATTTAAGACCGCGCTATTGTTCTGAAGCATAAAGTTGTATCTGAGCGGATCTACAAAGCTGGGATCAATATTTAACAGGTTAGAATTGCCCTGATAGGTTTTGAACATTGTTTTGATGGCGTTGTTGCTCAATTCTATTTCGATAGCCGCAGTGCTTTTTTTATCAACCAGAAGCTCTTCAGTTAAGCTTCCCCAAATGATATTATTGACCATTAGGATTTTCAAGTTTTTGGAGGGATATCCACTGCTTGCATCAGAGAAATACAAAGATGGTGTTCTGCGCGGTAACTTTGTATTGTAGCCGGCAAATGTATTTTGTTTAAGGTTATAGCGGCCACCGGAAACGCCATACAAAAGATATTGGCCGGCATTGTAAAACAGGTTGTTATAGGCATCAAGCTGAGCGGTGTAACCTACAAATCCGGCGATGGCCATGTTTTTTATGGTGCTATTGGTAAGAGCTAGCTTGGCGGTGCTGTTTGTGGAAAGAGAGTCTACAGTGATCCCAATTACTGCATTTTTAATCTGGGTATAATGGAGCTTTGAATTTGAGCTGCTGCTGTAAAAATGGAGCCCATTCCATTGCCCTGGTTCTTCTGCGTACATGCTTTCTGTCCGGTCTCCCGAAAACAAAACAGGATCTGCGGGTGTGCCGGTTGCTATCAGCTTCCCCCGAATGTTCATTCCTGAATTTCCATGGAAAAGCACTTTAGTGCCGGGAAGAATTGTGAGCGTAGTTTGCGGGGCAACCGTTACAGATTTGTAGATGATATAAGGCAGGGTGCTATTCCAAGTGGTGTTTGAGGTGATGGTTTGGTTGTTGATGAAAACGGCATTTTGTCCGTAAGCGATTAACGCAACGGATTGCCTGTTGCCATTTGTATTAAACAAAATAGAATCCTGGGCAATAAATGGCTCTGTTTGGTTATTTGCATCAATGGTAGCCTTTACGTAGATGCTGATAGAATCTTTGCCATCAATTTGAAGGTTTGACTTCTGGTTAACAGATTGTCCATTTATGATGAGACTAAAATAAGAGCCTGCACCACCACCGAGTTTGATTTCTTTGATGTTAACCGGTTTTACATTGGGGTTGTAAACCCTGATTCGTTTATTGGTAGATCCTGCAGTGGTAAATACGGTATCGAACAGGAGGGTATCTGTAGAAAAAGAAAGCTTTGCTTTMCKATCNKTAGNTTATTTCTTCAGATTTACGGCAAGCCGTAAATGCCAGGAAAAGGAGCGCAAAAAACAGAGGAGACAAACGCATTGAACAAACTTAGATAAATTTATTCTGCAAAGACAGCGATGTTTAATTAAGTTCATGCGCTAATTTTCCCTTTTTAGGATTTAGGTGACTGACCCCGGTGATTAATTTTGCTGTTTTACGGCGAGCTGACCACAGGCGGCGTCAATATCTTTACCACGGCTGCGTCTGATATTTGTGGTGATGCCCTGGCTTTTCAGGTAATTAGAGAACGCATCAATTTTATCACCCTCAGCATTCACAAAATCAGCAAACTGAATCGGATTGTATTCAATCAGGTTAACCTTGCAGGGAACATGTTTGCAGAACTTTGCAAGCTCCATGGCATCTTCAATTTCATCATTGAAGTGATTAAACACAATGTATTCGTAGGTTACTGCATTTTTGGTTTTGGAATAATAGTATTTTAATGCTTCTTCAAGCGCCTTTAAGGTATTGTGCTCATTGATCGGCATAATCTCATTGCGCTTTTTATCATTGGCAGCATGTAATGATAGGGCAAGATTGAATTTAACGCCGTCATCGCCTAGCTTTTTTATCATTTTAGAGATGCCTGCTGTAGACACCGTGATTCGTTTGTACGACATATTTAAGCCGTCGGGAGCGGTGATCCGCTCTATCGACTTTAATACATTGGCATAATTAAGCAGGGGCTCACCCATACCCATATAAACGATATTTGTCAACGGGGCATTGTAATTTTGCTTGGCCTGCTGGTCAATTAATACGACCTGGTCATAAATCTCATCAGCATTGAGGTTACGTTTACGATCCATATAGCCTGTTGCACAGAATTTGCAAGTTAAGCTGCAACCAACCTGAGAGCTTACACAAGCGGTCATGCGGTCGTCCATCGGAATTAAAACGCCCTCTACAATGTTTCCATCATATAGCCTGAATGTATTTTTGATGGTATGGTCATTACTGAATTGAGAGTTGTTAACCTCAACTACGTTGATGGCATAATTTTCATCAAGCTTAATTCTAAGCTCTTTTGAAAGATTACTCATCTCTGCAAAAGTGCGTGCTGATTTTTCCCAAAGCCATTGGTAAACCTGTTTGGCCCTGTAAGAAGGTTCTTTCATGGCGGTAAAGTGCTGTTGCAGCTGCGCCAGATCTAATGAACGTATATCAGTTTTCTTTGTAATAAGCATTTGGCTGCAAAGTTACCTAAAAAATATTCTTTCCCCGTCATTGATAATTCATTTCAACACGGCGGGGAGTTGTTGCCAATAACAATTATCGTTTGGGACTTCTGGTTTTTGCTGCAGGAGCGCCGGATCTACCCTTTGTTGGCCTTACCGGTCTTTTGCTTGGTCCGTTGTTTTTGTTCCAGTCCGTGCTTGAAGCAGCCGATTTGAAACCTCCGGCAGATTTTGGTGCTGATTTACCTTTGCCACCAGCGGGACGATCTGCTCTGCTTACCGTACCTGAAGAAGCCTTGCTATAAGGTTTTTTAGGGCCTCCGGGTTTGCCTGAAGATTTTCTTGGAGTTACATTTTCGGATAAATCCTCTTCTGCCCTGGCTTTAGGTTTTTTATTTACTCTTTTGGGAGCAGCACTTTCGGAACTTGATTTTGCAACCATGTTAAATATCTCAGTCTGCTCTGCAGGAGTAAGTTCACGCCATTCGCCAACAGGAATGCCTTTGATGCTGATGTTCATGATCCTGACGCGTTCCAGCTTGGTTACTTCAAAACCAAAATGCTCGCACATCCGTCTGATTTGTCGGTTTAGACCTTGAATCAGTATGATCTTAAATACAAAAGGACTTTCCTGAGTTACCTTACATTTTTTGGTCATTACGCCCAATACCGGTACACCTTTGGCCATTCCGGTTAAAAATGATTCCGTAATGGGTTTATTTACGGTAACGATATATTCTTTTTCGTGGTTGTTACCGGCTCTAAGTATTTTGTTTACCAGATCTCCGTTATTGGTAAGGAAGATCAAGCCCTGAGAGTCTTTATCCAGACGTCCGATTGGGAATACCCTTTCACTATGATTTACGTGGTCAACAATATTGCTTTTTACACCAGCCTCAGTAGTACTGGTTATGCCAACAGGTTTGTTGTAAGCAATAAGAACAGAGTTCTCGACCTCTTTAGGTTCAATAGTTTGTCCGTTAACCGTAACAATGTCTCCAAAGATGACCTTGTCGCCAACCTTAGCCCGCTTGCTGTTGATAAATACATTGCCCTGCTCAATATATCTGTCGGCCGCTCTACGAGAGCATAAACCGCTTTCACTAATGTATTTATTTAATCGGATGCTAGAATCAGACATGGATATTAGAGTTATAAATTGATTTCTTTTTTACAAAGGAATCAATTTATAACCAAATATGCTATCAAAATATTTTTAAGCAACTTATTTTAGAAAGAAAAGCATGGTCATTCTGATCACAAATTGACCCCATTTTAAAACAAAGCAAATCATTTTAAAAATCCATTTCATCGGCACTGGGACCAAAACTTCCCGGAATTGGGATGTTAAGAAGTCTTAAAAATACCCCTAATTGAGCCCTGTGGTGGATAATTTGATTAATACTCATTCGGATTACATCTGCTTTTGGTTCCACACTATAAATCTGTTGTCCATTTCTTAAAGTCCAGTCCTTATCTAAAAGACTTTCGTTTTCTTCTTTAAGCTCAGATCTGCCATCGGCCAGTGAACTTTCAAAATAAGCCAATAGTTCCTCAGTAGTATTTACATCAACAGGTTGATAGGGGTTATCGGCGAAGTCAAGCTCATCGGTTTTGATGGCCATCGTAATCCAGGTTGGCAGTTCAGCAATGTGAGTGGCCAATCGCTTAACGGTCATACTTTTTTCATGTGGCTGCCAGGCAAACTTATCGGTTGGCACTCTTTGCAACATTTTACGTGTGGTTAAAGCCTCTTGCTCCAGTTCTTTTAAATACATTTTAATTCTGCTCATAACTTTGTTTTTTGTTTTGTAGAACAAAGTAAACGGGCGCAACTGACAACCCTATGGCAGTCTGTTTTGAGAAAGAAAATTTATTTTAATAATTGACCGGAAGGAGCTTCATATACTCACTTAATTGCATGTGCTCGGTTTTTCGGAACGGGATTTCTAAATTTTTTACGGATTCAATTCGGGATACCTTGAAATCACGGTATTCGCAGCGGAGGTGGCACCATGCGATTAAATGCCAGCTGAATGCATAAAATATGAGTCCGATTGGTTCCAGCTCTCTTTTAGTGGTTTGCACTTTGTTGTTTGTATATGCAATTTCTATGATGCACTGCGAGGAAATGGCATTTTGTAAGGCCGAAAGGTATTCAAATTCATTTTTTATAGAATCTGGCAGTTGCAGTATCATGTTGTTGTTTAGTAGCTCCAGTTTCTCCTTCTGATTACTGCGCAATACCGCTTTGACCTTATTTAATGCAGTGGTATAATGTTTAAGAATAGATTGATCGGTGAAGCCGGAAACCAGGCGTTCCATTATTAATAAAGCATTTGCTTCTTCCGAATTAAACGATACGGGTGGGAGAAAGTATCCCTGGACAATGAAGTAGCCTTTTGGCTGCTCGAAACTAATTGGAATTCCCTGTTCAGTAAGTGCTTTAATGTCGCGATAAACTGTACGGATGCTAATCTCAAATTGATCCGCAATTTTGTCGGCTGTAACATATTTTTTTGTCTGAAGTAGAACAAGTATTCCAAAAAGTCTGTCTATCCGATTCATTTATAGGGTTGTTGATGTTTTGCAAACTTATATAAAATAGCTTTTAGCGGCTACTAATTTATAGATTTCTGCGCTTATTATCCGTTCTTTGTAGTTATGATTTCTTATATATCTGCGTCTTACGTATTTCCTGTGGTTGGCCCCCCAATAAAAAATGGGGTGATAGGAGTTGAAATTGATGGTACAATAACCAGTGTTTTAACACCTGAAGAAGCTGAAAATGAGAAAATAAAGGGCATAACCCATTATGAGGGTTTATTGGTGCCGGGATTTGTGAATACACATTGCCATTTGGAATTGTCGCATTTAAAGGGCCAGATAGAAACACGTACCGGGTTATTGGGTTTTGTGCAGGCCATAATGAAATTGAGGACCTCTGATGAAGATGCGCTGGATCTGGCCATGCTAAGAGCAGACAGAGAAATGTTTGAGAATGGAATAGTTGCCGTTGGTGATATTTCAAATCAGATCATTTCAAGGGGAACTAAGCTTGGAAGCCCTATTTATTACCATACTTTTCTGGAGGTTATGGGTTTTAATCCCTTGACGGCAAAAGAATCTATAACGCGTGCACTTGAATTTAAGGAGAAATTTGAACCCCTTAAAGTTTCAATTGTTCCGCATGCCCCATATTCGGTTTCAGCTGAATTATTTAAGGAACTGCGCGATAATGGTGAAACGAAGGCTGAGTTGCTGAGTATTCATAACCAGGAAACGGAAGATGAGAATCTATTTTTTGAGCATAAAGAAGGAGGTTTTTTGGAATTGTATAAAATTCTGGGACTTGATATTGACTTCTATGAAGCCTCTGGTAAAACATCTTTACAAACATTTTTACCAATGTTATCTGGCCAACAGAAAACGCTGTTGGTTCATAATACTTTTACTTCAAAAGCAGATGTTGAATTTGCAGAAGCATATCATCCCAATTTGTATTGGTGCCTTTGTCCGAATGCGAATTTGTATATAGAGAACAGGCTTCCAGATGTAGATATGCTGAGGAATGCCGGGGTAAAAATTACGTTGGGAACGGATAGTTTAGCCAGTAATAACAGACTGAGCATATTTGCAGAGATGCAGACCCTGCAAATCAACTTTGGAATTGACTTTGATGATCTTTTAAAGTGGGGCACCATTAATGGAGCGGAGTTTTTGGGGGTTGAGGAACGTTACGGTAGTTTGGAGCCAGGAAAAAGGCCGGGTATAAACCTTGTTGATTTTGAAGAGATAAGCGGGATAATAATGCTGGGATCGAGAGTAGAGAGATTGTTTTAAGTTTTATTTAGATAAATGTCTTTTCTTTGCATCTGATGAAGAATAGAATTGCAGCTCTTTTTGGTATTCAATATCCAATTATCCAGGCCGGTATGGTTTGGTGTAGCGGATGGAGGTTGGCTTCTGCGGTATCTAATGCAGGTGGATTGGGCATTATTGGTGCCGGGTCTATGTATCCTGATGTTTTGCTGGAGCATATACAAAAGTGTAAAAAGGCAACATCAAAACCGTTTGCGGTAAATGTTCCGTTGCTTTATCCTAATGTGCAGGAGGTAATGGATATTATAGTTGCAGAGGGGGTAAAGGTGGTATTTACATCGGCAGGAAACCCTGCTAGCTGGACGGGGTTTTTAAAAGAAAAGGGGATCACGGTGGTACATGTTATTGCCAACACAAAATTTGCATTAAAAGCGGAGGCTTGCGGAGTAGATGCCATTGTGGCCGAAGGGTTTGAAGCAGGTGGGCATAATGGAAGAGAAGAAACTACGACAATGTGTTTAGTACCCATGGTTAAAGCTGTGGTTAAAGTTCCGGTGATTGCTGCCGGGGGGATTGGAAGTGGTAGTGCAATGCTTGCGGCTTTTGCATTGGGTGCCGAAGGCGTGCAGATAGGATCCGCATTTGCTGTTGCAGAGGAGTCCTCAGCGCATCCCAATTTTAAACATAGGATAGTACAGGCAGTGGAGGGCGATACTAAGCTGACGATGAAAAAACTGGTCCCTGTACGGTTATTGAAAAATGAATTTGCAGAGGCAGTAGCCAAAGCAGAGTCGGAAGGTGCAAATGTCGAGGCATTGGCGCATCTTCTGGGAAAGGCACGCGCTAAACTGGGTATGTTTGAAGGAAATATGGATGAGGGCGAGTTGGAAATAGGTCAGGTATCGGCTATGCTACAAGATATTAAGCCGGCAGCAGTGATACTGCACAGTATTTGGTCGGAATTTTTAGAAGAAAAAAATAGGTTAAGCGCATTAGAATTTAGCGATTACCGTTAAAGGTTTAAAGTTTACATGGAAACGAAACATATAGATATTAAAATAACAGGAAAGGTGCAAGGAGTATCTTTTAGAGCTACCACTAAGGCTGTAGCTGATCAGATGGGCATTAGAGGTATGGTAAGGAATGAAAAAGATGGTTCATTATATCTGGAAGCAGAGGGTGATGATACTTTACTTGAAGTTTTTGTAGAATGGTGCAATGAGGGGCCAGACAGAGCCAAAATTGAAAATGTTGAGGTAACATCCGGTGAGGTGAAAAACTATCAGAATTTTGAAATCATTAAGAAGTAGATGTCGGTATTAAAGAAGTTTCTGGGGCAAACTGCGGTTTATGGTTTAAGTACTGTATTTTCCCGGCTGTTTAATTTTATACTCACACCAATTTATACCAGTAAATTTGCTGCAGGTATTTATGGCATATTTACCACAATGTATGCCTATGCTTCATTAATTAATGCGGTATTGGCATTTGGAATGGAGAGTACTTATTTTCGCTACCTGAATAAGCATGAGGATAAAAAACAAGAGGTATATAATAACTCCTTTCTGTGTATAGCCTTTATCTCCATTTTGTTTTTAATCACAGGTTTGGTGTTTTCCAATCCCATTGCGTCATACTTGACAGACGATCCCAATCAGCTTGGTGATTATAAACACTACCTACAGTTCTTTATCTGGATTTTATTTGTAGATGCTATATGTGTAATTCCATTTGCTAAATTAAGGGCAGACGATAAAGCATTTAAGTATAGCCTGATTAAATTTTCGAATATAGGCTGTTTTGTAGGGTTCAACCTGATCTTTATCTATATCATTCCCTTAATTATTAAACATGATTGGCCATTGGCTGAGTGGTTTGGTTCCTGGTACAGGGGTGTTTGGGTGGGCTATGTTTTTTTAGCGAACCTAATTGCCAGTTTGGTTACTTTTCTGCTGTTGCTTCCTGAGTTTCTTAAACTTCAGCTAAAGTTTGATAAAGAGTTGTTCGGTAAGATGTTTTCTTATTCATGGCCTATTCTGGTAGCTAATTTATCTTTTATAGTTAATGAGAACTTAGATAAAATTGTATTGAGCAGATTATTGCCTGATGCAATTGCCGATCATCAGGTTGGGATTTATGGCGCTGTCTGTAAAATTGCCATCTTCATCAGTATTTTTATTACGGCTTTCCGGCTGGGTGCTGAGCCTTTCTTTTTTAGTCATGCTAAAAATGCAAATGCGAAAAAGACTTACGCTCTTATCCTGCATTATTTTGTGATTGCATTGGCTTTATTATTTGTAGGGCTGATCGCCAATATCGAAATACTGAAGTATTTCATCCGGAAAAGTGAATACTGGGTAGGTTTGCCTGCTGTACCATATCTGCTATTTGGCTATGTATGCTTGGGCATTTACATGAATCTTTCTATTTGGTACCGCCTTTCTGATCAGACCCGTTTTGGTTTGTATATTTCTATCATTGGAGCATTCATTACCATTGTTTTGAATTTTGTATTAATTCCTAAGTATAGTTATATGGGCTCGGCATGGGTATCTATGCTGGCTTATTTTATAATGATGGTAATATCTTATGTTTTAGGACAAAAATATTATCCCATTCCTTACGATCTGAAAAAGATTTTGACATATTTGCTTATATCCGTGGTTCTTGTAATACTTTCCTTTTGGGTATTTAACAGGAATATTTATATTGGTAATGCATTATTACTCGCGTTCCTTGGGGGCATTATTTATTTTGAAAAGGATCAGTTGAAATCTATATTATTTAAAAAATGAACATAAACATCATAAACAATTCCGGACATCCATTGCCTCAATATGAGACTGAACATGCTGCCGGTATGGATATCCGCGCTTTTATAGANACTRARANTMSGAKTMRWSYTTTACAACGTATTTTGATTCCAACAGGTTTACATATTGAACTTCCTGTAGGTTATGAAGCGCAGATACGTCCACGTAGTGGCCTGGCTTATAAACATGGAATTAGTATTGTGAATTCGCCGGGTACTATTGATGCAGATTATCGCGGTGAACTGAAAGTTTTATTGGTTAATCTATCTGATACAGATTTTGTGGTGAATGATGGCGATAGGATTGCACAAATGGTTATTGCAAAACATGAAACGGTGAGCTGGAAATCGGTAGGCGAGTTGAGCGACACAACGCGCGGAGCCGGTGGTTACGGGCATACAGGGAAATAATTTGTTATGAGAAGAGGTAAGTGGCTTTTAATGTTATTGCTTTCTGGCAGCACCACGGTGTTTGCCCAGGAACCTGTGGTTTCTGCAATGGACAGCATGGCTATAAAAACACTCTTCTTTGCGGGGTTAAAGGAGAAGCTAAATGAAAATTATCCGAAGGCAGCGGAGAACTTTGATAAGTTATTAAAGATCGACCCTGATAATTCTGCTGCTTATTTTGAGATTGCTACGCTGAATTTCAGACAGAATAAACTGATGGAGTCGGAAATGGCCATTAAGAAAGCTACTTTTCTGAACCCCAATAACATTTGGTACTGGAAATTGCTTGCGGAGCTTTATAAGCGAAAAGGAGATATGGATAATCTGGTTGGTGTTTTTGATAAGTTAATTGCGCTTTCTCCTGATGAAGACTCGTATTATTTTGACAAATCCAATGCCTTGCTTCTGGCGGGTAAAGAAGAAGCGGCTTTGAAAGGATATGATGTGCTGGAAAAGAAGTTTGGCCCTTCAGATGCGTTAACTGAAGCCAGACAGCGCGTTAGTATGGGGAGAGGTGACGGGCTTGATAAGAAGGAGGTGGAGAAGATCCTTGCTGAAAATGTAAGTGATGTTAAGAGTTTGCTATATACAAGTGGAGTACTGGTACAAAAAAAACAGAACGCTGAAGCTTTAGCCGTACTTAAGAAAGCAAAGGAACTGGAACCTGATAATTTTGAGGTGGATCTGGCCATGGCTGATGTTTATAGCGCTTTAAAGAATAATACAGAAGCTCATATCTCCCTAAAAAAGGCTTTTGGGAATGTTATGATGCCTGTTGACCAAAAAGTTAAAATTGTAGTGATGCTTTTGGGAGGCAAGAAAGATCAGTTAAGGGTAGATGCTGCCGCTGAGCTTGCAATGATTGCAACGAAAGTTCATACGGATGATCCTAAAGTTTTTGCTTTATATGGTGATGTACTTTATCAGCAAGGAGATCTGCAGGGCGCACTGACACAATTCAAATCTGTATTAAAGATGACCGATCAGCTTTATGCGGTATGGGAACAGATGTTGAATATACAGACCTCGCTTGGTTTATATAAAGAGGCAATCAAAACTGCTGATGATGCGCTGTCGGTTTATCCGAATCAAGCCATTTTATATTATTACATGGCATTGGCCCTTCAAAATGATAACCAAAATGCATTGGCTTTAACAACTATTAAAACAGCATTGCAGCTGGATGCAGAAAATCCGTTATACATAGAGTGCTATGGTGATGTTTTATTTCTGAAGGGGGATAAAGATTTGGGATTGGCACAGTGGAAAAAGGCCAAAAGTGCAGGAAATGATTCAGAGAAATTAAATAAGAAGATTAATGAGAAGAAATATATTCAATAGCTTGCTATTTGTTGCTCTTGTTTCGGTAGTAATGGCTTGTAAGACCAAGAAGGCCATTGTTAAAGCTCCAACAGCAGCGGAAACGCCGGCTGATAATAAGAGATCGGAAACGATAACGGTGCTTAAAGCGAAAGATATTTCTTTTAGTACGCTTTCGCTTAAAGCAAAGGCCAGTCTTGATATTAATGGGAACACAAATAATGTGAACATGAACATCAGGATAGAGAAAAATAAAAAGATCTGGGTAAGTATTACCGCTTTGGGTATTGAAGTGGCAAGGGCATTAATTACTCCGGATAGTATTAAGGTCAGAAATAATTTACAGGGGGTTTATTTAAAGAAGCCTTTTAACTACGTACATACTTATACCAATAAGCAGGTTAATTTTGAACTGTTACAGTCTATTTTCTCTGGAAATACGGTTAAAGATTTCTTTAGACAGGAGACCCTGGTAGCACAGGAAAATGGCGTTTGGACGCTTAGTGGCGTGAACGAAGGCCTGGCTTACAGAGTGATTTTTAATACCCTATTAAAGGTTAATGAGAACAACTTAAATGATGTTGCTTCCGGAAGATCTTTGCGGGTTGTATACGGAGAATATCAGAATATTAATGGCGCTCTTTTCCCGACCAACCTGAAAATTAACTCTATGGCGGGGGACAAAAGAATTAATATCAATTTGGACTTTTCGAAAATTGAAAGCAATCTTGCTCTTGAATTTCCGTTTAATGTTCCAAATAAGTACGAGGTAATAAACTGATTTTTTATACTTTTGATGTAATGAAGCTAAACAAATTACTTTTACTCCTCTTATTTTTACTATCTGCCTCTGTTGTTTTTGGACAAAGTAGCGCCGAGTTGAAAAGAAAAAAAGAAGCCATACAGCGCGAAATTGATTTGTTGCAGAAAAATGCAAATAAAGCAGCAAAGAACAAAAAGCTTACTTTAAGCCAGATCAATGCACTTAATGCCAAAATTGGATTAATGCAAAGCAAGATCTCTGTGATCAATTCGGAGATGAAAAATCTTGATAATCAGATTCATGAAAACACTAATGTTGTTCATAATTTAAAGGGACAGCTGGGGCAGCTTAAAAAWSWMTRTKSWWKTWKGANWMAGKWKYGCMSARYKGAWCANSARMKMTYWTGNWTWRSATKANRTYCNATTTTKGCAKYMAGTGNYWTTRATCWGGCWTNNANTAAGCGKATTAAATATTTGCAGCAGTTTGGTCAGTACCGTAAAAAGCAGGCCGACTATATACAGGGTAAGCAGAAAGATCTTAATTATAAGATCGTAATTTTAGATAAAAACCTTAAGGAGAAGAGCAATCTTTTGCATGAACAGGAGCAGGAGAAGAGTAAGCTTGGTAAGAATAAGAGTGAGCAGTCTCAGGTGCTGAATAAGTTTAGCAGGGAAGAGAAGCAGTATAGACAAGATATTGCAACGCGGAAAAAAATATCTGCCCAGCTCGATAGAAATATCCGTGCAGCAATTGCAAGGGAGATTGAAAAAGCAAGACGAGAAGCAGAAGAGGCGCGTTTAGCCGCTGAAAGAGCCGCCGCCGCTAAGGCAAAAGCTGAAAATAAGCCTGCTCCGACTGCCGCTGCGCCAAAAGCAAAAACAAACAGCGGATATTTGACGGCAACACCGGAAGCGGCAAGGTTATCATCGCAATTTGAAAGTAACCGTGGCTCGTTGCCGTGGCCTGTTGCAACCGGTTCCATTACGGAACGTTTTGGAAGACATATGGAAGGTCAGGCATCGTATACCAACGATGGTGTAAATATTGAAACTGCTGAGGGGGCCGCTGTGCGTGCGGTATTTAATGGGAAGGTTACTACGGTTATGGAGCAATATGGTAGATATTTTGTGCTGATTAAGCATGGTGAATATTTCACGGTTTACCAGAACTTAAAATCAGTTAGTGTATCTAAAGACCAGGAAGTGACTACAAAACAAACAATAGGTACTGTGGGTACAACCGAAGGTACACCTCAGCTGCAATTCCAGATTAGAAGAGGGATGGCGGCACAGAATCCTGAAGCATGGATAGCAAAATAGGATATTGTGGATTATAAATGTTTATATTTGTATTAATTAATTATAAATCAGTAAGAAAATGTATAGAGGGACGTTAATAGAATTCCTGAACATGGGTGGCGGCGAGATTATGCTCATCCTTGCGGTGGTACTTTTGTTATTTGGAGGTAAAAAATTACCAGAACTGGCAAGAGGTTTAGGGAAAGGAATCAGAGATTTTAAAGATGCCTCAGAAGGGGTTAAAAGAGAAATCCATCGTAACATAAATTCCGTAGGTATTGTTGATGATATCGAATCGGTTATTAATGACACCAATGCCAATCGTCATCATCCTTCTGAAACTACTCCGGAGCCACAAGCTGTAGAGCAGAGCAGGGAGTCATCGGATTTTGAAAAGCAGGACCTTGTTGCTGCGAATAACGAGACAGAGAACACAAAAATAGAAACAGATAAAACTAAACTTTAACTAAAATATCATGTTAAACACAACGATATCAGCCGCGTTAGGTGGCATGGAAATAGCCGTTATTCTTGTAATAGTACTTTTGCTTTTTGGAGGTAGAAAGATTCCTGAACTGATGAAAGGTCTGGGAAAAGGTATTAAAGAATTTAAAGATGGTAAAGACGGAGTTGATGATAATGAACCGGTAGAAAGAAACCGCACCAACAAACCGTTATAGGTTTTAGAACCTAATTTTTAATCTTAATGTATTCTTGAATTTGAAGAAGTATAGCTCCTTAACAGAGATACAAACTCTTATTGGTCAAAAAAAACTCAGCTTACCTGAGTTGTTAGATTATTATTTTAAGCAAATAGAAGCTCATCAACACCTCAATGCATTCAATGAGGTGTTTTTTTATTCGGCTGTTGAGCAGGCTAAGCTTGTACAGGAAAAAATCGATAATGGAACTGCGGGTAAGCTTGCGGGGATGGTAATTGGTATAAAAGATAATATATCTTATAAAGACCATACGGTTACAGCTTCTTCCAGAATGCTTGAAGGTTTTGTATCTCCCTATTCTGCTACCGTTGTAGAAAGACTGATCAGTGAAGACGCCGTTATTATTGGCAGGCTAAATTGCGATGAATTTGCTATGGGTGGCTCTAATGAAACCTCTTATTATGGCCCGGTAAGTAATGCTGCGGATATTGAAAGGGTAGCGGGAGGATCATCAGGTGGATCGGCTGTGGCTGTTCAGGCAGATTTATGTTTGTCAGCCCTAGGAACAGATACCGGGGGCTCTGTTAGACAACCAGCGGCTTTTTGCGGATGTATTGGCTTTAAGCCAACTTACGGCCGTATTTCGAGATATGGAGTAATTGCTTATGCTTCCTCATTTGATCAGGTAGGTACCATTACATCCTCAGTTAGCGATGCGGCAATATTGTTAGAGGTTTTGGCCGGAGCTGATGATTATGACAGTACAGTTTCTAAGAAAGAAGTACCTGCTTATTCTGCAGCCCTAAGCAATGTGACCAAAAAGAAAATTGCAGTGATACGGGAAACGCTGGAAAGCGAAGCATTAGATCCTGCAATTAAGGATTCGATATTGAATGCTATAGAACGATTCAAGGCACAGGGACATACAGTAGATTACGTGTCATTTGATTTGCTGGACTATTTGGTTCCTGCATATTATGTGCTTACTACTGCAGAGGCTTCATCTAATTTATCCCGTTATGATGGGGTGCATTATGGTCACCGTAACCTGGAAGCCGGCAGTTTAAATGAACTTTATAAAAAATCAAGAGCTGAGGGTTTTGGAGAAGAAGTGAAAAGAAGGATATTGTTGGGAACCTTTGTTTTAAGTGCAGGATATTATGATGCATATTATCAAAAAGCACAGCAGGTAAGAAGGTTGATCAGGGAGAAAATGGAAGAGATGCTTAAGGAGTTTGATGTGATTTTAACCCCTGTAACTCCAACACCAGCTTTTAAAATTGGCGACAATATAGATGACCCGTTGGTGATGTATATGGCAGATATATTTACTGTATTGGCCTCTTTAACGGGGATTCCGGCGGTAGCAATACCTTTGGGCAATAATGATGACGGTTTGCCGTTAAGTATTCAATTGATGACCAAACATTTTAGGGAGGAAGAACTGCTTTCCTTGTCCCAAACATTTTTAAATGATAGCTTAAACTAAGGAGGTTTTTTAAAAAAGCCTTGGAAGCAGAATGAAATGCCTATGAAAATAAAAGTACACTTCGTATCCTATTGCATTTTAGCATTAATTAGCTTTTCAGCATCGGCCCAACAACATGGCTTAATTTTGAACGACACAACTTCAGTACCTGAGGTTGATGAAACACCCCTGTTTAATAACTATAATTACAACTACAAGAGCAGATTAGATTCTATTGAGAAGACCGTCCCGCTTACTTACAATGAATATGTACAGAAATACATAGACATTTACAGCGGAAGGAAAGAAATGATGGGCAGGATGCTGGGCATGTCTGACTATTATTTCCCGATCTTTGAAAGAGCGCTTAAAAGCCTTAATATCCCGGAGGAAATTAAATACCTGCCAATCATAGAATCATCTATGAACCCGCATGCCGTTTCCCGGGTTGGTGCTACCGGATTATGGCAATTCATGTTTGGTACTGCTAGAGAGTATGGCTTAAATATGGATAATTTCGTTGACGACCGAAAGGATCCGATACAGGCAAGTTATGCTGCTGCCGCCTATTTTAGAGATGCTTATGAGGAGTTGGGTGACTGGCTTCTGGCAATTGCCGCCTACAACTGTGGAATGGGAAATGTGAAGCGGGCAATGCAGAAAGCCAACTCCAATGATTTTTGGGAGCTTAGAAGATTTTTACCAACCGAGACAAGAAATTATGTGCCTGCGTTTATTGCTGCAGTGTACGTAATGAAGTGTTCCGACAAACACCATATTAGTTCACAACGGCCATCTTATATCAAGATTACGGATACGATTCAGGTTAATCGTTTTATTTCTATCCCTACTTTAGCTAACGCTTTGAATATGGATGAAGAAGAACTTTGCACCTTAAATCCTTCTTATAAGAAGAAGATCGTTAACGGAACAGAATCCATGCCCAAGCGTGTGATTGTCCCAAAAGTTAGCCTGGCCAACTTTGCCAGAATCTACGAGGTGCTGAATCCTGAAACAGAAACCAACATGAAAATGGTGTTGGCGTCAAATGAAGAGCGGCGACCTGTAAGGAATGTAAAATCAAGACCTGTCTTCTTCTACCATAAGGTTAAACCCGGACAAAATTTAGGGGCGATTGCCAATAAATATCATGTTGAGGTTCAGGATCTTAAAGTCTGGAATAAGTTAAGAAGTTTAACGATTGTACCGGGGCAGAAAATAAAAGTGTATAGTACACATAACGATGATGACACCCCGAGTCGCCTGAAAAGCTAGCGTTCAGTTTGTTTATTTTCCTGTTCATTTTGTKCNYAAYWSCATTTWMAYRYKSGNWWTCYGTNNTTYARKWKCYTWWWKTYTRKWWTAAGNNYTAAKAARWKWAWYGWWWSTWYSRSSSYWKAMAATWRANARTNTWTAKKACNANMATAAMSAKKAASCWGRATGCTTTAGATTACCATTCGCAGGGGCGACCTGGGAAGATTCAGGTTATCCCAACAAAACCCACAAACTCCCAAAGAGACCTGGCGCTTGCCTATTCACCTGGGGTTGCAGAGCCATGTTTAAAGATTGCTGAAAATACTGAAGACGTTTATAAATATACAGCTAAGGGGAATTTAGTGGCTGTAATTAGTAATGGTACTGCTGTATTGGGCTTAGGTAATATTGGACCGGAAGCAGGAAAACCTGTAATGGAAGGAAAGGGTCTCCTTTTTAAAATATTTGCTGACATTGATGTTTTTGATCTTGAACTGGACACCACAAATGTGGATGATTTTGTTAAGATCGTGAAAGCTCTTGAGCCTACTTTTGGTGGCATAAATTTAGAAGATATTAAGGCACCTGAGTGCTTCGAAATAGAGCGTCGTTTAAAGGAAGAAATGAAGATTCCTGTAATGCACGACGATCAGCATGGTACTGCCATTATCTCGGCAGCGGCATTGTTAAATGCCTGCGAACTGCAAAAAAAGAAAATGGATAAGGTTAAGATAGTAGTGAATGGGGCAGGTGCTGCCGCTATTTCCTGCTCACGCTTATATGTTTCTTTAGGTGCCAAAAAAGAAAATATTGTGATGTGTGACCGCTCTGGCGTGATCAGAGATACACGTGAGAACCTTGACGCAATTAAAGCTGAATTTGCAACTTCCAGAAAGTTAGATACGCTGGCCGAGGCAATGAAGGATAGTGATGTGTTCATTGGCTTATCGTCTGCTAATTGCGTCACAGAAGATATGCTGAAATCAATGGCAAAAAATCCTATCGTGTTTGCTATGGCAAATCCCGACCCGGAAATTGCTTATGAGCTGGCGCTTAATTCCCGCAAGGATATTATTATGGCTACCGGTCGTTCTGACTATCCTAATCAGGTGAATAACGTTTTGGGATTCCCGTATATTTTTAGAGGTGCGCTTGACGTGAGGGCTACCGCCATTAACGAGCCCATGAAGATCGCCGCGGTAAGAGCGATTGCCGAGCTGGCTAAAAAACCAGTACCTGAGGCGGTGAATATGGCCTACAATGAAACCAACATTAAGTTTGGTAAAGATTATATCATTCCAAAACCGATGGATCTTCGTTTAATGACGAATGTATCTACTGCAGTTGCCAAGGCGGCAATTGAGTCTGGTGTTGCGCGTAAAGTGATCACCGATTGGGATGCCTATATGGAGGAATTGAAACACCGATTGGGTGGCGATGACGCGATTATGCGTGCGATTACAAATAAGGCTAAGTCTGATCCTAAGCGCGTTGTGTTTGCTGAAGCGGATAACTATAAAATATTAAAGGCTGCTCAAATTGTAAAAGATGAGAATATAGCTATCCCTATTCTGCTTGGAAACAAGGAAATCATTAAGAAGATCATTGAGGAAAATGCGCTGGAATTAGAGGGCGTTACAATTATCGACCCTTTTGAGGAGCAGCAGCGTATGAGTAAATATGCGAACTCATTATATGAGAAGAGACAAAGAAGAGGGGTGACTTTAATTGAGGCTACCAAATTTCTGCGTGACAGGAATTACTTTGGGGCTTCTATGGTTGAGTTTGGAGAAGCTGATGCAATGATTTCTGGTTTGACTAAGAATTATGTGTCGACAATTAAACCCGCTTTGCAGGTTATTGGTACTGAAGAAGGTGTAAATCGTGTTGCTGGTATGTATATGATGATGACCAAGAAGGGGCCTGTGTTTTTCGGAGATACGACTGTTAATGTTGATCCTACTGCGGAAGAATTAGTAGATTTAACTTTGCTTTTAGAAAGATCTGTAAGTAAATTTAACATACAGCCAAGGGTGGCATTACTTTCATACTCTAACTTTGGGTCTAATGAAGGTATTGTACCAGAAAAGGTCAGGAAGGCTGTAAAGATACTACACGAGAAATATCCGCACATTATGGTGGATGGCGAGATGCAGGGTAACTTTGCCATTAATAATGAGATGTTAAAAGACAATTTCCCTTTTAGCAGATTGATTGGCGCGCCAGCCAATACGCTGGTTTTCCCTAATCTGGAATCTGGTAATATTGCTTATAAATTATTACAGGAACTTGGAGAGGCGGAGGCCGTTGGCCCGATCTTACTGGGTCTAAAAAAACCAGTACATATTGTGCAGCTTGGTAGTTCAGTGAGAGAAATTGTAAACATGGTAACCATTGCGGTTTTAGATGTACAGGCTAAAGAACAAGAAGCAAATCCGAAAAAAGGTCTATTAAAAAGAATTTCAAAAAGATAAAATATGTTTGCATATATTGATGGTAAGTTAACCTTTAAATGCCCCGCGTATATTGTAGTGGAAGCCGGTGGCGTAGGCTACCATATKAWYWTAKCTNTAAATACATACAGCAGTCTTGCCGATGCGGAGCGATGTAAAATCTATACATGGCTTCATATTAAAGAAGATGCCCATACTTTGTATGGTTTTGCTGATGAAGGTGAAAGAAGATTATTTCTGCATTTGATTTCGGTATCTGGTATAGGACCCAATACAGGAAGAATGATGCTTTCATCTATTACCCCTAATGAAATTCAGTCTGCTATTATTAGCGGTGACCTTCCACTTATACAACGTATTAAGGGGATAGGTGTAAAGTCTGCACAAAGACTTGTGCTTGAGTTGCAGGATAAATTAAAGAAAGAAGGAACGGGGTCGTTAATTGCGGCCCCTTTAAACAATACTGTAAAGGAAGAAGCTTTATCAGCTTTAATGATGCTCGGGTTTGCTAAACCTGCATCTGAAAAGGCAATCGATAACGCAGTGAAGGTGGGTGGTCAGGATCTATCAGTAGAACAAATGATTAAGCTAGCCCTAAAAAATTTATAACTTTTTTTGCTCTTGAAAAACAAATTAGCGCTAATATTATCTCTCCTTTTGGGTACACTCTTTTGGGGAAAAAATGCTGTCTCTCAGGTAGTGGTAGGGCGGTCTGCCAGTGATACGTCAAGAAATTTATTTGGTTTAAAGGAAAAGCAGCGGCTGGGTATCAGGTCGTTATCAAATTCCTTTAAGCCCTTGCCAGATAATGTGAAACGGGAGGTTGAATATGATGCGGTAAATAAAAGATATATTATAAGACAGCTAGTGGGGGATAAGTTAATTGCCGCCCCTCAATACTTAACCATAGCCGAATATCAGCGGCTGATCAGCAGTGAAATTAAGCGTGAAAACTGGAGGACGCTTTCAAATGAGGAGATCAATGATGTAAGGAGAACGGGGATCATTCCAAGTTTGAGTATCAATAGTAAAGCCTTCGAGAAAATATTTGGCGGGAACACTATTAACATCCAACCGCGAGGGGAAGCGGAACTTACTTTTTTGGGTAGAATAAACAGAAATGAAAACCCTTTATTTAATGAACGCCAGAGGGTACAGGGGAATTTTGACTTTAACCAGCGGATCCAGATGGATGTTATTGGTAATATCGGTACCAAGCTGAAAGTCAATATGAACTACAATACTGAAGCTCAATTTGATTTTGAGAACCAGATCAAGTTGGATTATACTGGTGGCGATGATGACATTATAAAGAAAATAGAGGCGGGTAATGTGAGCCTTCCTTTAAATACGACCTTAATTAGCGGTACCCAGGCGCTATTTGGGATAAAAACACAATTGCAGTTTGGTAAACTGAACGTAAATACCGTTTTTACCCAGCAAAAATCACAGTCGAGAGAAATACAGATCAATAATGGTGCGCAACAGAACGAATATAGGATCAGCGCCGATAATTACGAGGCAAACAAACACTATTTCCTTGCCCAGTATTTCAGGGACAATTATAACAAAGCCTTATCCAATCCACCTACGATCACCTCGGGTATTATCGTTACCAAAATAGAAGTTTGGGTGACCAATAAGGCCGGCAATACTCAGGATTCCAGAGATGTACTTGCCTTTATGGATTTGGGAGAGAATAAGCCGTATAATACTACCCTGAGTGGAGGAACTTCTGTCCTTCCTTCGGCATTTAAGAATAACCAGTTCCCAAGGCATTCAAATAATTTATTAGATAGGTTGCCGGCAGATGCGAGACAAACCAACTCTAATGCCGTTATTTCTTTCTTTCAGCAAAGCAAGGGTACGGACAACTACGCGAAGCTTACTTATGCCAGAAAATTAACTGAAAGAGAGTTTACTTTTCATCCTAAACTGGGTTACATCTCCTTAAATAATGCCCTGAATACAGACGAAGTGCTTGCTGTTGCGTATCGCTATACCTATAATGGAGTAGAATATCAGGTGGGTGAGTTTACTACCGATGTTCCATTTGACCAGGGGAGCCCTAAAGTTTTGTTCGCAAAATTATTAAAGAATGAAACGACTAAAGTTAACCTGCCTACATGGGGACTGATGATGAAAAACATTTATTCTATTGGTGGATACCAGATCAGTCAACAGAACTTTAAGCTGGATATCTTTAGAATAGACGAGAAAACAGGTATTGAGCGGCCGGTTATTACAGAAGGCGAGAAGCTGGATGAATTTAAGCGGCCACTGAAAGATAAGTTATGGATACAGGTAGCTGGTTTGGACCGTTTAAATCAGCAGGATGAAGCAAAACCAGATGGAATTTTTGACTTCCAGGCTGAGAACAACCCCTTTAACTCAAATTCTAATCAGAATGCTTCAAACACATTTGGAAACAATAGTGCTTTTAACAATACGGGTACGGTCAATAATACAAATGGAAATACGGCCTATGTGCTTTCAAACACAAAAAATGGATACATTACGATAGACCCGTTAAATGGCAGAATAATTTTTCCGCTTGTTGAACCTTTTGGAAGAGATCTGGCCAGCCAGTTTTTACCAAGCGAACAGGCTTTTATTGATAAATACACCTACACTGCGTTGTATGACTCGACCAAGGTTGTTGCGCAGCAATTGTTTACCAAACAGAACAGGTATATTATTAAAGGAAGTTACCAATCTGATATTGCCTCTGAGTTTAGCTTAAATGCCATCAATGTGCCGGAGGGCTCGGTGAGGGTTTTTGCCGGGACAATTCCATTGCAAGAAGGAGTAGATTTTACAGTAGACTACCAGGGAGGAAGGGTGAAGATATTGAATACAGGAATTTTAATATCAGGTCAGCCGATAAGAATATCAACAGAAAATAATGAACTTTTTGGGTTGCAGCAGCGCTCCTTATTCGGGGCAAGACTAGACTATAAAGTAAATAATAAACTGAATTTGGGAGGTACCATCATGAACCTTTCAGAAAAGCCCTTAACACCAAAAGTAAACATTGGAGAGGAACCGATTTCCAATACCATATGGGGGCTGGATATTAATTATAGCTCACCTTCAAGGTTTTTAACTAAGCTGGTCGATAAGTTGCCTTTCCTTTCTACTAAAGCTCCTTCGAGCATTACATTTTCGGGAGAGTTTGCGCAATTGTTACCCGGTCACCCCAGTGCGCTTAATTTTGGAGGTCAAAAAGGTGGGGTAAGTTACCTGGATGATTTTGAAGCATCGAGATCTATAATAGATCTTAAAAGTGCTGTAGCATGGCAGCTGTCGGGCACCCCTCAACTGTTCCCTGAATCAAATCTGACTAATGACCTTGCGTATGGCTATAATAGGGCGCGTATCGCATTTTATAATATTGATCCGACTTTTTACAACCGAAACGCAAGTAATTTACCTGCCAGCATAAGAAGTAACCGTACAGAATTGTCTAATCATTATGTGCGCGAAATTATAGAGCAGGAGGTTTTCCCTTTTAAAGAAACAAGTACCGGCCAATCGATCACCCTGCCAACTTTAGATGTTGCTTTTTATCCAACGGTGAGAGGGCCTTATAATTATGCACCAGCCGGATTTAGTTCTAATGGTTTGTTAAATAATCCGAAATCAAGATGGGGTGGTTTATTCAGAAGAATTGAAACCAATGATTTTGAGGCTTTGAATATAGAGTTTATAGAATTATGGGTTATGGACCCAAATATTTATAAACCAAATTCTGCCGGGGGGGATTTATATTTTAATGTTGGAAATATTTCAGAAGACATTCTGAAAGACGGGCGTAAATCATTAGAAAATGGGTTGCCTGCAAATGGAGACCCGAGTAAATTTGATGAAACCAATTGGGGCAGGGTACCTAAGCTGCAACCGGTAGTTCAGGCATTTGACAATGATCCGACCGCCAGAAGAAGCCAGGATGTAGGATTGGATGGGTTGTCGAATAATGATGAACGTGCCAAATTCGCTTCGCTTATAAATCAAATAAAGGGGCAGTTAAATCCGGATGCTGCTGCTGAATTAGAAAATGACCCATCATCAGATGACTATTCTTATTACAGGAGTAATGCCCTGGATCAGGCAGGTGCCGGGATTTTAAAACGCTACCAGAGATACAATGGTACTGAAGGGAACTCTAAGACCCCTGAACAATCTCAGGAAGATTTTGGCGTAGAGAATTCAGCTTCTACTTCTTTACCGGATGGGGAGGACATCAACAGAGATAATAACATGACCCAGTCTGACGAGTATTTCCAGTATAAGGTCTCCATGCGTCCGGGAGATTTAATGGTTGGACAGAATTTTGTGACTGACAAGGTAACCTCGCAGGTTAAACTTGCCAATGGACAAACACAGCCTGTTACCTGGTATCAGATCAGAATTCCATTGGCACAATACCAGCAAAAGGTTGGAAATATCCAGGATTTTAAGTCGATCCGGTTCATTAGAATGTTCCTGACCAATTATACCGATACCACTGTGTTGAGGTTTGGAAAGATTCAATTGATAAGAGGAGAATGGCGCCAGTACAATGCAAATAATGATCCTGCACAGGTAATTGTTGATCCGGTACTACAGCCAATAGGAGCGGATAATTCGACGATAGAAGTAGCTACGGTGAACATCGAAGAAAACGGAAAACGTACGCCAATACCGTATGTTGTTCCTCCCGGCATTGAAAGAGAACGCGATTTCAGCAATTACCGTGGTGATACCAGACAGAATGAGCAATCGCTGGCGGTAACGATCAAAAACTTGAGGGATGGATACGGAAGAGCTACATTTAAAACCGCTATTAATGATTTTAGATCATACAAGCACTTGGAAATGTACATTCACCTGGAAGCCCTTGGTAGTAATGTATTGAATAATAATGATCTAAGTGCCTTTTTAAGAATCGGAACCGATAATCAGGATAACTATTACGAGTACTCACAGCCTTTAAGGGTTACTGGTCCGGGAACAAGTGATCCCTATGCCATCTGGCCGGATCAGAATAAATTGGATATTGAACTTGAGATTTTTCAAAAAGCCAAAATAGCCAGAAACAAGGCCCTGCTTAACGGGCAGCCATGGCCAGTAAATATCCCCTATGAATTTATTGAAAATGGGAAAACAATTACGATAAAGGGTCAGCCTGATATGAGTAAAGTCAGGGTTTATATGCTTGGTGTGAAAAATCCACTTAGAAACCCTGCAAACCCTGGTGAGGATGATGGACTGGATAAAAATGCGGTGATATGGTTTAACGAATTAAGGTTGACCCAGTTTGATGAAAGGGGGGGCTGGGCTGCAACTGCAAGGATGAATGCACAACTGGCAGATTTTGCGGACGTAAACATTTCAGGAAGTAAATCTACGATTGGATTCGGCTCCCTGGAAAAAAGAGTAAGCGAAAGAAACAGAGCTGATAATGTATTTTTTGACATCTCTTCGAGCATGGAACTTGGCAAGTTTTTACCTAACAAATCGGGGGTAAAGATTCCTATGTTTATTAGTTATTCAAGTCAGATAAGTACACCGCAGTATGATCCTAGAACACCTGATATTGAATTAAAAACAGCGTTGGAAGGGGCTACTAAAGCAGAGAAAAAAGAGATCCTGAATTACGCACAGGATTATACCACCCGTAATAGCATCAGTTTTACAAATGTAAGAAAGGAACGTACCGACCTTGAAAAAAAACCTAAGCTATGGGATGTAGAAAATTTGAACGCAAGCTATGCCTATACGAAGTTTGCACATAGAGATTTTATTAATCAGAATAATATTCAGCAGACTTACAGGGCATCATTGGCCTATAATTATGCAGGTCAATCAAAAAGTTATGAACCGCTTGCCAAGATCATTAAATCAAATACACTGGCATTATTAAAAGAGATCAATTTTAGCTTATTGCCTAATTCCATAAACTTCAGGATTGATCTGGATCGCTATTATTCGGAAAACAGCCTGCGCAACAATGACCCTAATAATGCGATTCCCATAAATACTACGTTTAATAAGAATTTCCTTGTTACCAGGGTATATGGCATTTCGTGGAACTTTACCCGTTCACTTACCTTAGATTTTGATGCTACCAATTACTCTATCATTGACGAGCCCGAGGGTCGAATTGACGGATTGAAAAGAGATACACTTTGGCAGAATTTAAAGCGACTGGGCAGAACTACAGACTATTCTCACAATTTAAATGTTACTTATAATTTGCCGCTAAATAAGATCCCGGGAATGGACTGGTTAAATGTGACCACCCGTTACGGAACAAGCTTTAACTGGCAGACTGAGCCATTGTCAACACTTAGAAATCCACTGATTGATTTGGGAAATACCATTCAGAATTCCAGGATCATTCAGATTAATCCAAACCTGAACCTTGCGAGTCTTTACAACAAATTTGGATTTGTTAGAAAGGCAGCTGCAGGTACTGCAGATAAGCAATCGGGGACAGGATTCTTTGTGGGGTTACTTACAGGAATTAAAAATATTGTAGGTGCCTATACGCAGACCAGGGGTATATTTATGCCAGGGTATTTACCTACAACCAATTATTTTGGTATTGATGATGTGACTGGGGCTCCGGGACTGGGATTTGTGCTGGGAAGTCAGCGTGACATCAGAAGTATGGCCGTTAATAACGGATGGCTCACTACGGATACCTTACAAACGCAGCTGTATGTGAATACGCTACGAGAAGATTTAAGCTTTACCAGTTTGATTGAGCCCATTCGGGATCTRACCATTACCCTTACTGCAAATAAGAATAGAACCTCGAATTTCTCTACAAATTACAGGTATGATAGTGATAGTCGTGCATTTGAGGATTTAAGTCCATATACAACCGGGGATTATAGTGTTTCATTTATTTCTTTGCGCACCTCGTTCTCAGAAAAATCAGGCAGTACGGTTTCTAAGTTGTTTAATCAATTCATGGCAAACCGACAGGTGATTTCCCAACGCTTGGGCGCACAAAATCCAAATTCAAGGGGAATAGTTGATGGTTATGCAGATGGCTACGATAAGAATGCCCAGGATGTAGTTGTATCCGCATTTTTAGCCGCCTATTCTGGCAGAAGCGCTTCTTCAGTTAACCTGAATTCTCTTCCAAGTATTCCTTTGCCGAACTGGCGGTTGAATTACCGKGGATTAACCCGTATTGCTTTCCTTGCAGATCGGTTTAACTCGATAGACATCAGGCATTCGTATCGCTCAATTTATAGTGTAAACAGTTTTAACTCTTTATTGCGGTATCAGGAAAGTAATGGTTCTGTAATTAGCAGAGAGGATGATGGTGGTGGAAATTTCTTGCCTAAGTTCCAGTACTCACAGGTAACCATTGCAGAACAATTTGCCCCACTTATTGGTGTTGATACCCGGTTGAAAAATAACATGACTGCTAATTTTGAGTATGGCCGATCCAGGTTGCTGGGATTAAGCCTTGCAAACAGTCAGCTGGCTCAATTAACGGAAAACAATATGGTTTTTGGTTTGGGTTACAGAACAAATAAATTTAGATTCCCGTTTGGCTTATTTAAAGGATTAAAGACCGATAATAATATGGACTTTAAGTTAGACATTGCATTAAGAGACAATAAGACTGTGATTTATCGTGCGGATATTACTGAGGCAGAAGTTTCATCAGGAGCGCAGAATATAACCTTCAGGCCTAGTATAGATTATGTACTTAACCAGCGTTTTAATGTGCGGGTGTTCTATGATTCTAACGTTACCAAGCCATATACTTCGCAGACCTTTAACACCTCTTTCAGTAATTTTGGTTTTAGTTTAAGGGTCATATTCAATTAGCCGAGCCAGCGCGATGGAGGGTTAGTACTTTGGTCAATTGGTGTTGTAATAGCGGTCATCATAGGGCAGCAACGATAAATTAAGCCCTTGAAATAAAGCATATGGACTTTTTAGTAATTTGGATACTGCTCCTTTCTCTTGTTTGTTTGATTCTCGGACTCCTTAGGCTAGGTAGATTTGGACCGCTTTTCAAAAAAAAGCCAATGCGAAAAAGCATTGGCTGGAGTTTTGGGCTTCTTTTCATCTTTTCCTTTATTGTCCTTGGGATTACTTCTGCCCGTAAACCCAAAAATAGTTCAACAGAAAATATGGGTCCGGAAATGGGAAAAGAACTGAACAGGTCCATGCCGCTCAGCGCTGAAGACAAGATTAGGATGCTAATTAAAAAACAGCTTGACGGCAAGAATAACAGTGATCTGCCTTATTTGAGGGAGATGACCGTGACCATGGAGAATATGGAAGCTTCAGTGGTCGTACGTTATAATCATGACCAAGGCCCCAATGCTAATTTTACAAAGGATACGATAGGTTCCAGAATGAGCAAGTTATATTTTGAATTGTACAAGAGTAAGCTTCCAATAAAGTATGCTGTCATATGTGCCTATCTGCCCCTTTTGGACAGATATGGTGAAATCAGTCCGAAACTGGTATTTACAACTTACTTGGATAAAACTGCAGCAGCTAAAATCAATTGGAGTCTGGAGGATTCTCGGATAAAAAGGAATATGATTCCACAGGTATGGAAAGTTCTTTTTTCGTACCCAATACCGCAACCAGATTAAACAATTAGAGGAGTATTGAAAAAATCAATAAATCCTATACAATAAACTTGCCTGTTGGAGACACTGCAAAATTGTAGACCTTTGCCTGGAGGCACTTATGATTACTATAGCGAACATTTCCGTTTTTGGTTTGGTAATTTGGATAACAAACCTTTCCGCACCTGGGACATTTCGAAGGCGCGACCCCCAGATCCAGTAAAGGGTAATTAAATTTGTGTTTGTTAGTAATGATGATTTCTTCCTGCATTGCACTTGACTACTGAGGGCTGTTTTATTTCAAAACCGGGAGATTCCCGGACGTACCCCGCCATCTCCCGGTATCTTAAAGAATAGAGTATTAACTCAATTGTGTTTCTAACTTCTTAATCTCCCTTGAAAGCTTCTCTACTTTCTTTTGAGATTTTTCAATTTTTGAATTAAGCTWASTAATNSTTRTNKGCGTTMTYWTTYRAGTCTGCTGCTGCCTTTGCAACTTGCTTCGCCTCTTTGTCGGAGCTGACCCCACCATCCCTCATGTCAAGGGCTTTACGTTTGGCTTTCTCTGCATAAGTGAGTGAGGTTTGGGTTTTTTCCTCAAGCTCCTCATCCCATTTTGCCTGGGCTTTTTGCTCATCGACAATTTTGAGTTTCAAGCTGTTTAACTTTGAAGTCAGCTTTATTCGCTCCTTCTCTATTTTTAGCGTTTGCACAGAGTCTCTGCTGATGACTTCCTGGGATTTTACCCCACTTACCCAAAAGCAGAAGCTAAGGGACAAGATAATTAACATTGATTTTGATTTCATATTTAGATGTTTTAAATTACATTTATTAGAGAATGCCAATTGAAATGAATGTTTTTCTGGCGAGATGTTTATTCACAATTGTATTTGTAAGCGATCTGGAAAGACTCCTCATCTGAAGTGCCCGAGAACCCGATGATATTTCCCTGTTCATCTTTAATGTAGGTATAATTCATCGTAGGAGAAGTGTTTGGATGACTACTGTATAGGGATTGAAAAACAGATTTGATCACCTGATTTTTTGAAGACTTTCCGAAACTGTTTTTTAGCAGTCCTGCATAATCTTCCAGACCCTGAATTGAATCAAATGACCTGAAATTGGCCGACTGCAGCGCTGCCCCATAGATATAGGTATATACTTCCCGTAATATCCCATCGATGGTTATCGCTATCTTTGTTAAGTTCCCCCCACTATAGGTTAAATTGGTAACTCTTGTATAATCACCGGTAGAAGCTACCTTGGCAGACTGAATCAGATAACCTTCCGGATTATAGGTATAAGTGGTCTTGCTTGAAGGTGTCGTTACTACTGATATTCTTCGCTGGCTGTCCAATCCGTAGTTGGTCGGGTAATCATGAACGACACCACCTTCTTCGATTTTTTCCGTAAGCAAAATATGGTCGGTAGAATGGACATAATTGGCATATTCCCGTCCCTCCGATTTCACAAGAATGACTCTTCCTAGTGCATCATATTCCATGTTAACAATTTGGGTTTCATTGTCAGAAGTAAATCTGCCTTCTGTTAACAGACAGGAGCCAAGCGTGCCCTTTTTATCTTTTTTACAGGAACTTACAGCCAAAATAGCCATTGAAAGCATTAGAATGCCGGTTTTTTTCATTTGAATGTTCGTTTGTGTTTTGTTCTGATTCCCAATTGGTAACGATTAAATACAACACAGGTTGCCGGAAGTACTAGAGTGAGACCGTTTTTTTGAAAATAATTTCTTTAATGCCTGAGGTCATTGCTATCCCGATTTGGAGATTGGGCGTTTAAATTTATCATTCTCTATTGGTACTAATCAGGTTTGGCGTTGTATCCGACAATAACGCAATCGATTGAAATCAACTAAAAACCAAATAATACCAAATAAACCTAATCCTTTGTCATGTCTATCAATGAACAAATTTGGGCTCATCACGAACCAAAAGAGCTCGTCAGGAACCTGATCTTTTCAGGATGTCTTCTATCTTTCAGGGTGAGAAAATTAAACATTCTCTCAAATTTAAATACGTATCGCATTCTTGATGGGACTAAATGAAAAAAGAAAAGTTAATGCTCATTTTTTCCTTGTTAGGTTTGATGTGTTCGTTTAAGTTAAAGGCACAAGAAAAACTATCTATTGAACTCAAGAAAATAGAAAAGTTTTCCGGTGAAAAAAAATCTGGTTCTCTGTACGAATTGGCCCGATCCTTTATTGCTTTTGGAGAGTTAGCAGACCTGGAAGAAAACAAAAGGAATTTATTGTCTGCCGTGGATAAAAGTCATATTGACAATGAAAAAGCATTGAGCTTTGWSAYTSAGNCGATGGCTGCAAGAAGATCATTAAAGCTGGAAAAAGCGAGGAGTTATATCCTTCAGGCACTTAAGTTAATTCCTCAGGAAACACCACAAGCTGTACGCTTGCTGGTCATGTATGCATTTATTGAAACGGATTTGGAAAACTACACCAATGCAATGGAAAGCTACCTAATCGTAGAGAAAATATTGCAGAAATCCAGAGATACGACCCTTTTAGTGATTAATTATACCAATATGGCTGATCTGTATGTAAAAAATGAATTGTATGAGGAAGGAATTGAGGCTTTGAATAAAATATCAGAGCTTTCTCTTAAACACTCCAAAGGAGAAATTCCCAGTATCATCTATGAGAATAAGGCAATTGCTTATTTCTACCTGAGAAATCTGGATTCGTTGCAGTATTATACCAATAAATTGCAGATCAGCAGGAAAATTCTTTACGATCCCATACTCATGGATCGCCTCAACTATATGATAAACATGCTAAAAATGGATAGTACTTCAATTGATCAGATCAAAAAGGTGATAGACAATCCAAAGGACGCTGGCAATCTATTCACCAGGATTCACCTAATCAGGGCTTATCTTTTGTTTGACCGGTTAGAAAATGCGAGAACTGAAATTCTGAAATTACTTGCATCAAGAGAAATAAAAGACCCTGGAGCTACCAGAAGTACTTTGTATAAATTATTGGCTGAAGTGTACCTCAGGGAAAAGAATCCCACATTGGCTTCGAAATATTATGAACAGAGTGCTATTCAATCCCAGCTTACTGCTAAAAACTTGATGAAGAGCGGAAGCATATTGACTTTTTTAAAGTATGACCGGATTAAAGACCAATATGTGCAAGCACAAAGGAATCTGGACTCTAAGAGTAATTATTTGATATTAATGGGGGTTATCCTGGTTATGGTTTTATTAACCATCTTTTTTCTTTATAGGTCTTTTCAAATCAGAAGAAAGTTTAAAAAACTCATGTACACGAGGATTAGCGATGAACTCTTGTTTATGAACTCTCATGAAGTGCGCAGATACCTTAGCAATATACTGGGTATCATAATGGTCATTAGGATTAGTGAAGATAAGCATGCCGCCTATTCCGAAATGGAAAATGCACTCTATGACTCGGCCGAAAAATTGGATATATCCATCAGAGATATGGTTAAGAAGCTAAAGGATTATGAGACTGCATCTTACAGTAAGGCTGGTTAAGCGGTTCCTTGTGATTTTTTAGGTTCAATTGCTATTTATTGATTAATTTTAACAACAGATTCTAACCATGAGTGTAAGCGATACATTGGAGAATGATGGACTGAAAGAAGACAGACCGACAGATCAGGAATTATGGGGTCAATTCCGATATGGAGACCATTATGCATTATTTGAATTGTATAAAAGACTGCAGTTGCCGCTCATTAATTATTGTTTTAAACTCTACGGCGATAGGCAACAGGCACAGGACAGTTTCAGCGGACTGATGATCAGGCTTTGGGACAGGAGAGGAGAATTAAAAAATGTAGCTAATGTGAAATCTTACCTGATGACAACGCTACGTCGTCAATTTATTACTGATTTGAAAGTAGCCAGCCGGTTCGAAGTATTAACTGAAGAAGACGCATCTAGTGAACCTTCACATGAAGATGACATAATTGATGTCCAAGAGCAGGAATCGCAAAAACGATATTTAAAGTATGCGTTTACAAAACTAACGCCGCGTCAGCGGGAATTTATTACATTCAGATTTTTTAATGGAATGAGTTATGATGAAATAGCCGAGAGCACCGGAATAAAAAAAAGGGCCGTGTATAATAAAGTACATGAGGGAATAAAGATTTTGCGTAAAAACCTGCCTGATCAGTTTCATGATGGACCGGGGCTGATCTTTTTCCTTTTATTATGCTATCGAACTCATATCAATTGCTGATTGTTTGCTTAAAATTAAAATTTTTAAAAATAAATCGGTGAACTCTGCCCGATTATTTACTCTATACAAGTAAATCCCTATTATGGACTTTAAATCGTACACTACTGAAGATTTTTTAGCAGATGAATCTTTCCTGAATTATTGCTTGGACAATGATACTGCGGATCGTATTTTTTGGGAGCACTGGATTATTCAGCATCCGAATAAGAAAGTGGAAGTGGAGAAAGCCACTGCATTATTTTTTATTTTAAGCGGTGACTGGAGTTCTGAGCAACTTGAGGCAAACTATAAATCTTTCCAATCCAGCATCCAAAAGAATATTGAGGAGAAAAAAATCACCGTGGCTGAAGAAAAGCAATCCGCTAACAAAGTAATTCAATATACAATCTCGGCAATGATCATGACTTTATTTTGTTCAGTAACAGGTCACAAAACATATCAAAGCAGGGAGCGATTTGTAACATATCCTACTGCTTACTCGAATGATACACACCCGGGGAAAAAAAAAACGACGTTCCCAAATGAAACCAAGGTAGTGCTCAACTCCGCTTCATCTCTAAGATGGCCTTCAACTTTTAATAGGTTAGTGTATGCAAATATTGAACGGCGCGGAGCAGCCTGCTTTGAAATTGGAAACTGCAAACAAACCCAAATGCAGTTTGAGTAAGAAATAAAATATGGTTAGATATTTGCAGATTGAAGAACCCAAAACCAAGGTTATAGTGAGCCAAAATTGCTTAAAAATGTATATCAAGATAAATGTGCTGAGCTTAAAAACGATTAAGAACAGCTCTTGCGAACAGGAAACACATTGTTTTTCAGGTTAATGGAGGGAATCGATTATGAAAGTTAGGGGGGGGATTGCGCTGACGATAGTTTTTTCGGTCCATTTTAGTGCTGTGGTATTTGCTCAAAAAGTAACGTTTCGGAAAAGAAATGCCACATTGAGTGAGGTTTTTAAGACCATTAAAGAGAGAACCGGATATAGTTTCGTTTGGAGTTCAGTTACAGTTAATGAATACAAGTTGCAGAATATCGAATTTAATAATGCTCCCTTGAAGGAGGTTCTTGATCAGTGTCTCAAAAATTTACCTTTTCGCTACGAAATTCAGGATAAAATGGTCGTGATTAAGGATAAAGTAAATCAGCCTCAGAATACAAACCCGTTACTGAAAGGCCAAATAAAGGTGAAAGGCCAGATAGCAGATCCATTAGGTGCACCGCTAAGCCGTGCCACAGTAAGGGTCCTGGGAAGTAACCGGACTGTGCTGACTTCTTCCGATGGATATTTCAGTTTAGATAAGATTGACAGTGGAACAAATTTGTTGATCTCGTTTTTGAGCTATAAAGAACTTACCGTGTCCGCAAAGGAAGACCTGGGGATCATCACCTTAAGCGATTCATCGGGGCAGCTTGGAGAGATTGTGATTTTGTCTACGGGTTATCAACAATTGAAGAAAAATCAGCTAACCGGTGCTGCTTCTTATCTGAAAGGGGCTGATTTGGTTATGACTGGAAATTCAAGTCTTGAGCAAATGCTCCAGGGGAGGATACCGGGACTCGAGATACTGAACAATTCAGGTCAGGTTGGACGCAAAGAAACGGTTAAAGTACGCGGGGTTTCTACCTTACTGGGAAACCAGGAGCCGGTATGGGTCGTGGATGGTATTATTCAGGAAGATCCGCTTCCATTTAAATCGCCTGAAATAAATCAATTTAATCAGACGTCCTCAAATGAGGAGACACTGAAAAATTATATAGGAGGGGCAGTATCAGGAATAAATCCATTTGATATAGAAGACATCACTGTACTAAAGGACGCTGCTTCAACCGCGATTTATGGCGTAAAAGCCGCAAATGGAGTGATTGTTATCAATACCAAGAAAGGAAGAATTGACCGGCCGGTTACAGTAAATTATTCTACCAATTTCTTTTTACAGGAAAAACCCGGTTACAGCGGGTTGAATATGATGAATTCAAAAGAGCGGATAGATGTATCAAGAGAAATATGGAACAGGGGATTAGCATCTAAATGGCCGCTTGATGATATTGGCTATTCTGGTTTGCTAAAACAATTTTTATTGAAAGAAAAATCATTTGATGAGTTTAATTCAGGAGTCAAGCAGTTAGAGACAACCAATACCAATTGGTTCGACGTGCTTTTTAAAACTTCCTTAAGTCAGAGTCATAACATTAGCATGAGTGGTGGTAGCAATAGAAATACCTATTATGGGTCTTTTGGCTACTTGAATAGGAATGGGGAGGCGAAGGGTAATGACATGACCACTTATATGGCCAATGTAAATATTACAAGCTATGTTTCCAGTAAACTCTCCGTTTCATTAAGACTATCTGCAAATCGCTCCAGGACTTCGGGTTTCTTTGGAGTTGATCCCTACGAATACGCAAGAACAACAAGCAGGGTATTGCAACCTTATAATACGGATGGCAGTTTAAGCTATTATAAAAAAGAGGGTTATAACTTCAATATGCTGAATGAAATCGCTAACACGGGGAACAATGTAACCAAGACGGATTTTAATTCAGTAGTTAGTTTAGCTTATACATTTTCAAAGGGATTCCAGATAGAGTCCGTTCTTGGTATGGGATATTCAGATACACATGCAGCGTCCTATGCCTCGGCGGTGACCAACCGCATTAGCGTGAGGCGAAGATTTGAATACGGTCAATTTAATTCAAATTCGATACAATATAAGTCATCCCCGCTACCAGTTGGGGGAGAACAGGCAACAGTTGAGGACGACAATTCCAATTACACCTGGAGGAATGGACTAAGTTATGGAACGGTTTTTAACGATAAACATGCCTTGTCTGCCCTTTTTGGATTTGAATTAAGGAGCAATCACCATAACGGATTGTCTAAAACTATTTTTGGTTATATGCCTGAACAAGGTGGGATTACAGCTAACCCTCCGGCAACAATATTAGATGGTACTGGCCAGATTTCTAAGAATGATATTTATTCCTATGGGTTTAAATTTGATAAACTGGACCGAACGGCAAACTATGTTTCTTATTATTTAAACGGGACTTATACCTATGATAGTAAATATGTCTTTAGCCTGAGTTTAAGAGGAGATGCTTCTAACCGTTTCGGCGGAGATACGCGTACATGGTTTAACCCGATCTGGGCGATAGGTGGTAAATGGATTACAGATAACATTAGTTTCAGGGCAAGCTATGGGCTTCAGGGAAATGTTGCTGAAAATTATGGACCTAATCTCATTCTTAGCATTCCGGAAGGCACAGCAGCTTACAGCAGTGTCACGGGTGAGCCGATATTGAAAATTAGTTCTTTGCCGTATGCTGATCTGAGGTGGGAAAAAACAAAGACGGTAAACCTGGGCTTAGACCTGAATCTGATCCGTAACCGGGTTACAGGAAGTTTTGATTATTACAATAAGAACGGCAAAGATATCGTCATACAGAGGATAATGCCTTATGAAAACGGGGCCTTGTCGATGCCGACCAATGGAGGGAGTTTAAATAATCATGGTTTTGAAGCCATGATTAACATTATTCCGGTAATGTCCAAAGAAATAAACTGGTCAATTGCCCTGAATGGCGCACGGAACTTTAATAAGGTGACCAGCAAGCTTCAACCTGACCCAACATGGAACGATGCAAGGTCAGGTAATTATTTTGTTCAAGGATATCCCGTATCTGCGTTTTGGGTCTTTGATCTTAAAGGACTTGATCATCAAAGTGGTTCGCCTCTTTATAATATACCAACAACTGCTGAAAACCCAAGTGTTAAGGTCGATGCTGCAGCATACATGAAATATGCGGGGAATTTATACGCTGACTTCACAGCTGGGCTAAACAATACATTCAATTATAAAAGATTTACCTTTTCGATGAATTTGTATGCTTCTCTCGGAGGACGCAAGCTATTAGCGCCATTGTTTACCCAGGAGATTGTAGGTACTGTTCCCAATGAATACAATAATTTATCCAATACGTTGAATAACCGCTGGCGTAAACCTGGAGATGAAATGTTGACTAATATTCCTTCATTACCTTCCAAGCAATTACAGTATGTAAGACTTCCCGAGGGAATTACTGTGTCTCCTTATACGATGTACAATTTTTCCAGTGTAAGGGTAGTCAATGCTTCGTACCTGCGCATTAATAATATGAGTTTTTATTATTCGCTTCCGGAAAAAATTGCAAGAACCGTTTTTAGTAAAAAAATAAACATCGGTTACACCTTAAGCAACCTGTATACCTTTAGGAACAAGGGGTTTAATGGTGTTGATGCGGAGGTGCTTTCTGGAAACCAGCCTTTACCTCCAACATATATATTTAATCTGTCAGCAGTATTTTAAGTTTATGAAAGTGAAAGCGTCATATCCGTTATTGTTACTTGGCATTCTTTTAACATGCAGTGGATGTAAAAAATTTCTGGAAGAGGAAAATCAAGATGAGCTGAAACCAACCACAACTCAGAATCTGACCAGTATTATGGCAGCGGAGGCTTATCCGTACCAAACGAACCTTCATCTCCTGTTAAATATCGTAAGCGACGACGTAGATTGTAACGGAGGGCAGGGGATACCGGCTTATGAGTCTGTGGTTAGGACAGGCAGATCACCCTTTAGCTGGGCCCCAAGCATGTTTGAGGATCTTTTACTTCCTGATGGCCTCTCCAATACCGGCTATGTCAATTCCTGGGAAATTTTATATAAATGTATTGCAGGTTGCAATGTCGCTATAGAATATGCGGATCGGGTTAGCGGATCTCCGGCTGAAAAAGAAAATCTGAAGGGACAGGCATTAGCACTTAGAGGATATTATTATTTTCTATTGGTAAATCTGTTCGGTAAACCATATAATTCAGGTGATCCGGAGGGCAACCTGGGAGTTCCTTTGAAGCTTGAGATGAAGATTACCGATGAGTTGTATAAGAGAAATTCAATAGCTGAAGTTTATCGTCAGGTTGAAGCAGATCTAATGAATGCGTCAGATCTTTTAGGAACTTATCCCAAAGAGAATGGAATTTATAAAATGAACCAAACCGCGGCATATGCGCTTTTGTCCAGAGTTTCCCTCTATCAGGAAAAGTGGGATATGGTTATCGAATATGCAGGCAAAGCATTAAGTGGTAAATCTGAGTTGTCTCAGCTGACTTCATTCAGATCTGACGATTACTACAAATATAACATCAGTACAAATTACAATGATCTGAACCGAATCTATGATCCGGAAATAAGCAAGGAGGTTATCTGGGCCTATAAGCCGATTGACTTTAGATATGGAGGCGAGGGTGACATGTTTAAAAATGTGCTTATTCCGGGATTTAGCGCCACAAATAGACCACCATATGCACCTTCAGCAAGTCTGATGAATTTGTATGATGGCAGAGGTGTGACCGATAATGATGTATACCTTGCCGATCTGCGTCCCAGGATTTATTTTTGTTATAGTAGTTACTCTGTAGCTGCAGGTTCATTTTCTTCCCAGGCATATTGTGCCACTGCAGGGGGCATGGGGGGGGCAGGAATCCGGGTTGCTGAGTTATATCTAAACCGGGCAGAGGCCAATATTCACAAGTTCATCCAAACGGGTGATGATATTTTTAGGTTGAATGCATTAAAAGATATCAATACCCTTAGAATGTCAAGGTTTGACCAAAGGAGACCATATGTTTCTGTGAACATAGACAATAAGGATGAGCTCCTTAATTTCTATAAAGATGAGCGCCGGCGGGAGTTCCCTTTTGATGGCCATCGCTGGTTTGATTTACGTCGTTATGGTATGCCTTCCATAACCCATTATTATGAAGAGAATGGGGGTTCCAAAGAAACCATCACCCTTGAAAAGGGAGACCATCGTTATACATTGCCGATACCAAAAGCAGCGCTGGACCGGAATTCTGCCCTGAWANAWMAYSATTMMNCNRMSKAATTKKAAWYYSAKGNWMAGRKTTKWMWRWWRRAATKMKRSYMTNMTWCARMAYYRWYACTAATCATAACAACTGTGTTAATGAATAGCTGTAAAAAGCAGGAGGAGTACCTAATTCCAACAGAAAACCCTGAACCTGGGTTTAAAATTCCGCAGGGGAATCATGATTTTGATCAGCGAATTTTGGGCTATTATGACAAGTGGGGCACCTATGTGCTATATAAATTTACTGAAAAAGATATCACCTGGACAGCAACAGGTAGTCCGCCTGCATATAAGTCGATTCCTTCGGAAGAAGCATTTATTAACCTTCAACTGGACTTACTGGAAGATACATTTTTTAAGTATTATCAAGACTCCACGCTCCAAAAGTACCTGCCGGTAAAATTGTTCTTGTGTAGCTCTTTGATTAGAACCAATACCGCAGTTAATGCATACCTTCTTCCTTTAAACAACGGAAATTTGGGTGGAGATCAGAGTTTTGCAGTAAGCGGCGGCAATGGCAATGTAATGAACATCAATAAAGAACAGTACAGGGGGGATGTAAATTTCAGTTTTTTGAAAATGATGGATCTGACGCAAAAAGTAAAAGAATCTGAACAGTTCCTTTCAGTAAGTGATTATAAAATAAAGCCAAAGGGGCGTGTGGCTTATAGGTATCAAAGAGGTTTTCTGGGCTCAACCGATGAATTTGTCTACCCGGCTCGGGACTGGCAATCTTATATTCAGGCAATTGTTTCTCATCCTTATAGTTATTTATGCGATCCGAGTACTATGGCCGATGACCCCACCGCAAAGGGAATACTTAGTTTAGTAAAGGATGCCGATGGACTCATCAGGCGAAAATATGATGCAATTGTAAAGCACTATAAGGATAAATATAATATTGATTTACAAGATATCGGGAATGGCAAATAATGGAATTAACATATTAATACTTGATGACCGGCCCGAAAATGTAATTGCTCTGGAAGCTTTACTGGAGCGTCCGGGTATAAACTTGATTGGAACTTCAAGTCCAAACGAGGCACTTCGTTTATCATGGGAGATGGATATTGCTATTGCCATAGTAGATGTGCAAATGCCTGAAATGAACGGTTTTGAATTCGTAGAGATCCTTAAAGGTAATCCCAGAACAAAAAACATACTTATTATTTTTGTGACTGCTCATGCCACTGAAATGAAATATGCAGTAAAGGGACTGAATATAGGTGCGGTAGACTATCTTTATAAACCTCTTGATCCATTTATTACTTCAGCAAAGGTTGATGCTTTTGTTCGATCTATTCGACATCAAAGAGAAATCAATGAAAAGAACATTGCTTTACAGATTTATCAAGTTGAGTTAATCAAGGCAAGGGAAGAAGCTGAACGAAGCCGAAGAGCAAAAGATAATTTTTTAGCCAATATTAGTCATGAAATCTCAACGCCGATCAAAGGGATTGTTGAGATTGCAAATCTTTTTGGGCACACTTTTTTGACAGCGGAGCAAAAAGAGATGTCAAAATTGCTTGAGGTATCTGCCAATTTATTGCTCAGCTTAATTAATGATATGCTGGACTTGTCGAAAATTAATTTTGCAAGATTCGAGATTAACAGATCTGAAACAAACCTGATTCAGAATTGTGCCTCAATAGTTAATCTGATGAATATCAGGGCTAAAGAAAAGAGGGTGGAGTTGAATGTGGTACTTGATTCTAATTTGCCGACTTGTATAATGGCAGACTCCTTAAGGCTTAATCAAATTCTCATAAATTTAATTGCAAATGCAATTAAATTCACTTTCTATGGCTATGTTGAATTGAAAGTAGAGGTGTTAGATCATAAAGACAACAATTTCAAAATCCGGTTTGAAGTCTCTGATACTGGTGTTGGCATTGCAAAGGATAATTTAGTAAGAATATTTGAAAATTTCGAGCAGGCTGATGAAGAGACCACCATTACATTCGGAGGAACGGGTTTAGGCCTGGCTATTGTTAAAAACCTGGCCAGACTTAAAGGGGGAACACTCGAAGTCGAAAGCCAGCAAAATGTAGGAAGTACTTTTTCTTTTTCTAATTGGTACAAAGCTGTATAGAGCTATAAATACATTGCGGTATGAAGGAATTAAAGGTTTTTCAGCCCATTGAGGGTATTAAAGTTTTGATAGTTGAGGATGATGTTGTTAATATTTTCCTGATTAGCAAAATTTTCGATCAATGGCATATCGGATTTGACTTAATTCCAAGTAGCAAAGAGGTTGAGGATGCCTTGAGAATTCAACAGTATCATCTTTTGCTGATAGGTATTTGTGTACCCTTAATGGATAGCCTACCTGTAATTAAACTCTTGAAAGCTAGTTGTTTTCCAGATATACCTATTCTTATTTTTTCCTCGGCACTAACCGAAGAGGAGAAAATGGATGCTTTAAATGCTGGAGCAGATAATCTATTGGATAAACCCTTTGAGATAGATCTATTGTATGAAAAAATAAGATCCTCTCTATCTCAATAAAATTGGGAACCTGTCTTTTTTACAATCTGTATAATTTCCAGAAGTTTAAAAAAGTGGGGTGTTGTCACCAGTCATGGTCGGAAGAAATTCCGACCTTTTTCATGTTTTGAAAAATAAGCCAGGGTCTCCACCACATTGGACAACTATTAATGCAATAGCAAGATCCCTTATTTCCATGGAGAACCGTCTTTTTGCTGTCTTGTAAGTCAATTTGTTTGCTTTTTTATATATCAGCACCAACATGGCTGCCATTAATGTCATGTACAACATTACCTGTATTCCGTTCTTATTCAAAGACACAAGGTGGCTCATATTGAGTTCCTGTTTTAGAAACCTAAAAAATACTTCTATATCCCAGCGTCTCCTATATGCCTGAGCAATTTCCTTTGCAGACAGATCAAAATCATTGCTCAAAAACCAATATTTCTTCCCATCCAACTTGCTTTCCACAATAATAAGACGAAAGGGACTATCTACTAGTTCTTCTCTGAAATGTTTATTCCCCTTTTTGTTATTTACCGCTACACCAGTATACAATTGAACTTTAGAGTCCTTTAATAGATTGGATTCACCTAGATCCAGGTCTTGATTCTCCTTGATAAACGACTCCAGTTCAACGAATTTCTTATTTTCTTTGRMMCTGMWMATSAANRWYATTNYATYSGAWCTWANNATGTTTTCATGTTTCTGATTGATTGCAAACCTCTATCCATCACATAAATGTTTTGATGATCAGTTTCTTTCTTGACATGAGCCATTACTGCTTCAGGCAGTGCAAGATCCTCACTGGCATAGCCTTTGGAGGTAAATACATTGGATTGACATGGTAATACTCCATCAAAGGCAATACTATATTTCACTGCTTTCTTACCACTTTTGTTATCAAGCCCTTCGGTCAACTTACCAACGGTTTCACTAACCATTGAGCTATCAACACGGATAAGATTATATTTCTCTCTTTCAGTTAGGGAGTACAAACTGGAGAATTGATCGTAAATGCATTCATAGATCTGCTTAAAATAATCCGGATCTATTTTAGAAAGTCGCTCTGAAATGGAGCTTCTGCGTACCCGTTCATCCTCATCCAGATTAAAAAGCACCTTGAATACAGAATCATTGAAGGTATCCTCCAAAGTTCGTTGACTTAGTTTTTCATTATCCAAGATGCCATACAACAGAAGATAGAATAGCTTATTACCATAAAGAACCTTCGCGTAATGATCGATCTTGGTAGTGAGGGATAAATTTGATATCAGCGCCTCAGGAATGTACCCTAATAGATGTTTCGCACTGATAGCATGATCTTTGAATTTTGCCATATCTTATTGATTATCAGCAATTAAGATACTAATTTAAATCCATAAAAACAAGTATAAATAACTGATAATCAGATATTTATGCGAATAAAACAAACTCTTTTACGCAAAAAAGTCGGAAGATTTTTCTTCCGACCATGACTGGTGTTGTCACCACTTTTCTTTATTAATAAAATTATAGCTTAAGTACTGCTAACTTTTTTTTAAAATAAAAAAGTTAGTCTATTTAGTACTAATGATTATTTCCGTTGTATGGCATTTAAACAACCACTAAAAGTCAATATGGTTTTATATAACGTGTTTATAGTCCGCTTATTATTTTTTGCCTATCGGGAATTCTAAAGATAAATAGTTTTCAAAGGTTTTTTGGGTACGAGTTAGTTAAATAAAAAATTTAAAAAGAAGTATTCACTTAGACAGCAGAGAAAAGGTTAAGATTTTTCAATGCACATCACCAGCTTCATTTTAGCCGGACATCAATAATTCAATCACTTTAATAATTAAACAATACTAGGGACTTATTCTCAAAAAGTCGGAGTTCCTGAGAAATTCAAATACAGTAAGTTCTAAATTAATAATCTACCATCTAAATGAAAAAACACGTACTCTTAAGCTTCTCGGTTATGTTGGTTACTTTTATGGCATCCGCACAGCAAAAAGTTAAAGATGGCACCAAACCTGGCGGCAATTTGCCCAACAAAGATGCAATTCTTGAGCTGGAGAGCTCCAATAAAGGCTTATTGCATGCCCGGGTGACGCTAAAAATGACAACCGATGCATTTCCGTTGACCTCGCATGTTGCAGGGATGATGGTTTACAACACTGTAACACAAGGTGATGTTGTCCCTGGTATTTATTATAATGATGGGAATAAATGGGTCTTCGTCAAAGGAGAGGCAGGCATCATAAAAATTGAAAATCAACCAGGAAAAACTGGAATTCCGGGTAAACCTGGTCAGCCGGGTGGACCGGGTGCGGGAGTAACGATTGTAACAAATGACGACGGAACCTGGATCTATAACTCAACAACCAATACCTGGACAAATATCAGCGGCCCTAAAGGTGATAAAGGGGATCCCGGCACAATCGGTATTGAGTCTCAACCGGGAAAGACGGGTGCGCCCGGTCAGCCTGGTCAACCAGGGGGACCGGGGGCAGGAGTTATTATATTAAATAATGATACGGGAACTTGGATCTATAATCCAACGACAAAGATATGGACAAGGATTAATGGGCCGAAAGGAGATGATGGGAAGTCAATTACTGGTGGCACCGGAGCTCCTGGAGCGAATTCGGGGAATAATGGTGATACTTATATCAACAATTCTACCGGCGATGTTTATACTAAACAGGGTGATACCTGGGTGGTAACAGGTAACTTGAAAGGACCTAAAGGAGATACTGGAACCGCAGGAGCTAATGGCATTGACGGTAGATCCGTAACTATAACTAATAACGGTGATGGTACCACTACCGTAACTGACGGTGCAGGAGGTACGGTAACGATTAAAAATGGAAAAGACGGGACTATCGGCAAAGACGGAATTGATGGGAAGTCAATTACTGGCGGCACAGGAGCTCCTGGAGCGAATTCGGGGAATAATGGTGATACTTATATCAACAATACTACCGGCGATGTTTATACTAAACAGGGTGATACCTGGGTGGTAACTGGTAACCTGAAAGGACCTAAAGGAGATGCCGGAACCAACGGTGTTGATGGAAAGTCAGTAACTGTAAAAGATAACGGTGATGGTACCACAACTGTAACCGATGGAGCAGGAGGCGCAGTAACCATTAAGAATGGAGTTGACGGAAAAGATGGAGTTAATGGTATTGATGGGAAATCGGWRATCGGAAGAGCGTCG
>NZ_AWRU01000003.1 GCF_000523515.1 Pedobacter sp. V48
GTTACCAAGCCATATACTTCGCAGACCTTTAACACCTCTTTCAGTAATTTTGGTTTTAGTTTAAGGATTACTCTCAATTAAGGATTGCTATAAACACTGATATTAATTACCTTTGAGCGCGCGCAGCTTATTTAATGTGTTGAGCGGTAAAAGATTTACGAAAAAATAAATTTAGAGAAATGAATTTTCCATCAGAATTAAAGTACACTAAAGACCACGAATGGCTTAGAATTGAGGGTAATGAAGCTTATATCGGTATCACTGATTTTGCACAGCGTGAGCTAGGTGACATCGTGTATATCGACATTAATACTGTAGGTGACGAAGTGAGCAAGGATGAGGTATTTGGTACTGTAGAAGCGGTTAAAACAGTTTCAGATCTGTTTATGCCAGTAACTGCTACTGTGACAGAAACTAATGCTGCTCTTAATGACAACCCAGAGCTGGTAAATTCTGATCCATATGGACAGGGAYSSWWRRTKRASSWWKYWRTTKMTGMTSTTWMNGKWAGTWGAAKKMNTTAKYARCYGCRGNATKYTTAMASNNCASNTTGTANNARYRTMMWWRATSMMWMMAYTCKGSKRATYRRWANAKYARRWAWGGGCCATTGTATGGACCATTGTAATTTTAGTGCTTTGTAATATGAAAATGCCTGATACCAGTGGATCAGGCTTTTTTTTTGAAGGCTTTGATAAATTGGTCCATTTAGGGTTCTTTTATGTGCTTACTATTCTTTTGTTTTATGGTAAAATAAAACATCAGCATAATTATAGCTTCCGCTCGCTGACCATATTTAAGATCATTGTGATTACAGCAGCACTAGGAGGAGGCATTGAATTGTTACAATGGAAGTTTTTTACTTACCGATCAGCAGAGTGGTGGGATTTTGGATGTGATATGACAGGTGTTTTTATGGGCGTTTTTAGCTATATCTTACTACACAAATCTAATTACAATGAAAAGACGATTTAATTTATTGATGCTGTTAATGTTAGTAGGATTAATTAGCAGCTGCAGCATTTTTAAACCAGGTTGTAAATGTCCAAAAGTTAGCTATTCCAGCTACCCACGTAAGTAATTTATCAACTTAAAAATCGCAACATTTACTGAAAAACATCATTTGGATCACCATGGGCAGTGACGGTATAAAATTTCACCGCATTTGGGCAATATTGGTTTAAGATTTTTTTGACACCGCCAACGGGATTCTGGAATTAGTATAAGAAGCCAAATAACCATAAAGGAATTTTATGGTTATGGCCTATCTCAATCTCATCTGCGGCGACGAATGAATTTTCAATATGCTTTACCTGCTTATTCGTTTTATTCTTTCCGCCAATTTCGAAAATATGGTTTTTAAATGCGAAATCGCCTTCAGCTGTGTAGGTAACGGAGCCAAGTTTTGCAATTTGATTAATAAAAAAACTTTCCCGCATATTTCCAATATTACTTTGCTCATTGGCCAAAGCATATTGCAGGTTTGGATGATGAAGATAAATTTTTTCGGGTTTTTGTAGTAGTCCAATTCCTTTGGTGTTCGGATATAAGCCTCTAATTATTCTCATGTCTTCCAGATATTTGATAAATTGAACAAGATTATTGCGGCTAATATCGACACGTTCGCTTAGTTTTGAAATATTAGGTTTAAAGGGGACAGACTCTGCAATGATGTGCAGTAATAACCGGATCTTTTCGATACTTTTAAAACTGATGTCGTGAAAAGCAGGTAAATCTATGCTTATTGCGAGTGATATCGTTTCGGCCAGTTTTTGGGGATATAAATTGATGTTCTCCAAAAAATACGGATAATGACCATATTTTAGATAGTTGCCAAAATGTTCATAGGGATGCATATTCTCTACAATATTCATAGCCATGACGGTATGATTACTGATTAAATCATTAAAACTGATTGTATTAAACGCAGTGCCCAATGTAAAGTTGAGAAATTCTCGAAATGAAAGTCCAGCGAGTTCATACATTATCGCACGCCTGCTGAGGTCGCCCTTGGCCTTGTTGATGTGCATAATCGAAGAACCGGTAAATATAATCTTCAGGTCCGGTTGGTCATCATAAATGTTTTTAATTTCCTGAGACCAATTTGCGTACCTGTGTACTTCGTCCAGCAAGAGAAATTTACCGCCTTGCATTACAAACTGATCGGCCAGATCGATTAGCCTGTTATCTGTGAAATATAGACTATCTAAACTGATATATAATGTTTCTTTACCTTGTGGAAGGTGTAGTTTGGCATATTGCAGCATTAATGTTGTTTTTCCTGCGCCGCGAGCACCTTTTATACCGATTAGGCGATTGTTCCAATCAATTTCAGTTGCCAGATATCTTTTAAATTGGGTTGGTACTCGTAGTAATTTTTGATAAGATTTTTCGAACAGACCTTCCATATTGCTTATTGTATTCAACAAATATAATGAAAATTGCTTTTTATAATGAGCATTATTGCTGTTTTAATGGTCCATTGAAAGTTGCTTATAAGGTAAAACAAGAACTTTAGTGTGGAATTAGAAGAAACAATATAAATAGAATGCTTACCGGAGTTGCAATGAAGTTCAAAAGGATTAATAAGCTGCAGCATTTTTAAGCCAGGTTGTAAATGTCCAAAAGTTACCTATTCCAGCTATCCGCATAAGTAATTCTTTCAGTTTAGCAAGTAGCCCCTTATTTATTAAAGGGCTTTTTTATGACCATATATAAATCCCTGCTTATTTGGATTTATTATAAATTAAGTCTAAATTGCGCCTCAAAATAACACTTATACATAGATGAAACTTTCACAGTTAAATCCAGGAGAACAAGGTACTATCGTAGCGTTTACAGATCTTGAAATGTCTGTAAAATTAATGGAAATGGGATGCTTGCCTGGTGAAACAGTAGAGGTGGAACGTTTTGCGCCACTTGGTGACCCAATAGCTATTCGCGTTGCAGGATATCAACTTTGTTTGCGTAAAAACGAAGCGTCTATTATTATAATTCAATAATAATTTTGGCAAAAGATATTAAAATTGCTTTAGTGGGTAACCCCAACACTGGGAAATCTACACTTTTTAACCTGCTTACGGGATTAAATCAAAAGATTGGAAATTTTCCGGGTATAACTGTTGACAAGAAAGTAGGCTATTGCAAATTAGCCGATAACAAACAGGCTGAAATAATTGATTTACCTGGTACATATAGCCTGTATCCAAAAAGCAAAGACGAAAGCATCGTATTTCAGGTGTTGGCCGATAAAAATAATTCAAGTCATCCTGATATTGTTGTGCTGGTCGCAGATGCAACAAACCTTCGAAGAAATTTATTGCTTTATTCGCAGGTTGCCGATTTGGGTGTTCCAATGGTTCTGGCACTTAATATGACCGATATGGCCAAAAAGGAAGGAATTGATATCAATATCAATAAACTTRMNGAGCGKYKWGKMRKACAAGTAGTAGCCATTTCTGCAAGGAGCAATTCGGGCTTAACCGAGCTAAAGGAAGCTATTCATAATACTACAAAAATTGCTACTCAGGCTGAGGGAGCGGACATGCATGTGTTGGCGCCAGAGGCTATTGATTTGGTTAAGCAGCACATCAAGACAGAAAATAATTATCTGTCCTTACAGATACTGCATCAGCACGAGCATCTTAATACATTTTCCCTTCAGGATCATGAAGCCTTTGAGCGGATAAAAGCTGAGCATTCTTTTGAATCTTCTAAGTTACAGGCGGCTGAAACCATTGCCCGCTACAGATATTTAAGCACGATTTTAAGTGGGGTGGTAGAAGATACCGGAGCGGCGAGAAAGTTTGTTTTCAGTGATAAACTGGATTCGGTACTTACCAATAAATTTTGGGGCTTTCTGATCTTCATCGGGATTCTATTTTTTATTTTTAATTCTATTTTCTCCTGGTCATCTTATCCAATGGAGCTAATTGAATATGCTTTTGTGTGGCTTACTGAATACGGGCATCAGCATCTGCCGGATGGCATTTTAACCAATCTTTTTTTGGATGGTATATTGGCAGGTTTAGGTGGCGTAGTGATATTTATACCTCAAATAGCGATCTTGTTTGCTTTTATATCTATACTGGAGGATACCGGCTATATGGCCCGCGTTACCTTTATGATGGATAAGATTATGCGCAAGTTTGGGCTTAGTGGTAAATCTGTAGTGCCTATGATTGGAAGTTTGGCATGTGCCGTTCCATCAATAATGAGTGCAAGGAATATTGAAAGCTGGAAGGATCGTATTATCACTATTATGGTTGCTCCTTTGGTAAGCTGCTCTGCCAGATTACCTGTTTATACCTTACTGATCTCATTGGTTGTACCAGAAAAAATGGTATGGGGCTTTATCAATTTGCAAGGCTTAACCCTTATGGGCATGTACGTTATCAGTATTTTGGCGGCAGTTGTGGTGGCTTTTGTCATGAAGTTCCTGATAAAGGCGAAAGAGAAATCATATTTCATTATGGAGCTGCCTGTGTACAGAATGCCAAGATGGACAAATGTGATTTATACCATGTATGAGAAATCAAAGACTTTTGTATTTGAAGCTGGTAAGGTGATTATTGCCATCTCTATCATCCTTTGGGTATTGGCAACCTACGGGCCCTCTGAAAGGTTTAAAGAAATTGACGATAAATATGCGGCTATAGAAGCCCAAAAAGATAGTGTGCAAATTAGCACATTGGAAAGGGATAGAGCCGCAGAGAAGCTTGAAAATTCCTATGCCGGTATTTTAGGGCACGTGATAGAGCCTGCAATAAAACCATTAGGATTCGAYYKKAANNTTGGGATCGCGTTAATTACCTCATTTGCTGCCAGAGAAGCTTTTGTGGGTACAATGGCTACTATTTACAGTGTGGATAATGATGGGGAGGTTGCTACCATCCGCAATAAAATGCGCGGAGCGCGAGATCCGGATACCGGACTGCCTGTATTTACATTTGCCACGGCATTTTCCCTAATGTTATTTTATGCTTTTGCAATGCAGTGTATGAGTACGGTTGCAGTAGTATTCAGAGAGACTAAGTCGTGGAAATGGCCTATCATTCAAATTGTGTATATGACCGGAATGGCATATGTAGCAAGTCTGATAGCCTATCAACTTTTAAAGTAATTTAATTATCTTGGCCTTTGTGAAAAAGGAGAATATCTTAGCACAATACATGCCTGTTGCCGCGGCTCCAATTATAGCCCGGTGGATAGACTATTTTCAATGTGAATTTAAGATTTCTAAAAACAGAGCAACAAAGCTGGGCGATTACAGACATCCCTTTAAAGGCGCAGGGCATAAGATTTCGGTTAATAATGACCTTAATGCTTACGCTTTTCTTGTAACCACTGTTCATGAATTTGCACATCTGCTCACATGGAACGATCACAAAAATAAAGTAAAACCTCATGGCGATGAATGGAAGCGGAATTTTAAGCGCATGATGGTGCCTTTTATTGAGCAGAACATTTTTCCTGAGGATGTACAATCTGCCATTGTAAGCTATTTAAATAATCCGTCTGCTGCCAGTTGTACAGATTTGAAGCTGTCAAGAGCTTTAAAAAAATATGATCTGCTGTTAAATGTTTCCCGCCTGGAAGAGCTTCCAATAAATACAGTATTTAGCATAAAAGACGGAAGACAGTTTAAAAAAGGAGAGCGACTGAGAAAAAGATATCGTTGTGTTTGTCTTGATAACGGGAATACTTATCTTTTTAATCCGTTAGCCGAAGTAACACTGGCAGCTACCGGTACATAGACCGCCTCTTTGTCTTTTACCTCCCACTTGATATTCAATTTTTTGTCTTTAAAATTTGATGGGTCTTTTAACAGACTATCCACATAACTATCCGTATCCTTTATTGAAATGCTTGCGGTATAGCCACCGGCGATTTTACTTTTTAGGAGAATATATCTTTCATCCGGAGCAGATATAACATTATCGAAAACCAAGTCAAATTTATCAGCACCGTTAACTGCATCGTTTAACAATTTAATGTCTTCATTATATTCTTTTGTCTGATCAGGGGCAGTTTTCTTTTTGATTTGGAAGGGCTCAGCTTTAAGCAATGAGAGGGTAGGTGAACTGCGGTATTCTTCTTTAAAGGAGATGTTGTTTCTAAGGTAAGTACGGTGGTCTTCAAAAATATCTGTTCCCTGCTTGGTGATCTTAGCTCCTTCGTTCAATAAAATCAGGCTATCATTTTTGAAGTAATATTTTTTTATTTCATTGCTTATCCCTTCATCATTTTTATACTGAGAAAGCAATACCGGTTTGCCATTCCAACTGTATTTTTCTACACGCATGGTTGCCTGCCCCAGTTGATAAACCAGGCTGATATCCTTTTCATAAGTGTTGAGGGTTGCATCAATAGAGTCTGCGTAAAGTAATATCGAAGCCTCAGTCATTGGTGTGCCAATGCGCGCATTAACAAGATCGGCCTGAGGATGCTTAGGGCCCTGATTACAACTCATAATGGTTATAGCGAGCAGGGAAAATAGACATAATAATTTCATACGATTAACTTAGCTTATGCTTAACTAACAGGCTATTATCATGCCAAGTTAAACTAGTAAGCCAACAGGCGTTTTACTGTATCTGGCAGATTGCTTTTTGCGAGGAAACTATCTTCAAGTGGTTTACTCATAGGTATAGCTGTATCGGCACTTGCGCAACGCATAACCGGAGCATCTAGGTATTTAAAGCAATGTTCAGAGATCCATGCAGCCAATTCAGCACCAAAACCACAGGTCAATGTATCTTCATGTAAGATCAAGGCTCTGCCCGTTGTTTTAACAGCTGTGGCAACAGTTTCTTTGTCCCATGGCTGCAAACTTCGTAAGTCGACTAAAGTGGCTGAAATCTCCGGGTTTTCATCAAGATAAGAGAGGCCCCAGTGAACACCTAATCCATAGGTTATTATAGTCAGTTGTGTTCCGTGCTTTAAAATATTGGCCTTTCCAATCTCTATGTTATAATATCCGGATGGTACATTTCCACTCAAACTACGATAAAGGTATTTATGCTCGAAATACATTACCGGATTTGGGTCGTCTATAGCAGAAAGTAGCAATCCTTTGGCATCGTAAGGAAAAGCCGGATAAACAACTTTTAGCCCAGGAGTTTTGGTAAACCACGCTTCATTGCTTTGAGAGTGAAAGGGGCCCGCTCCAGTTCCTGCTCCTGTGGGCATGCGGACTACAACATCAGCTTTTTCTCCCCAGCGGTAATGGGTTTTAGCCAGATTATTCACAATTTGATTAAAACCGCAGGTAGCAAAATCTGCAAACTGCATTTCTACTACGGCTTTATATCCATTTATTGAAAGCCCTAAACCAGCACCAACAATAGCGGATTCGCAGATGGGCGTATTTCTAACCCTTGCCTTTCCAAATTCATTTACAAAACCATCAGTAATTTTAAAAGCTCCGCCATATTCAGCAATATCCTGCCCCATCAAAACAAGGTTTTCATGTTTGGTCATGCCAGTTCTTAGCCCATCTGTAATGGCGTCTAAGTAGCGAATTTCTCTTGGTGGACCGGTTGGTTCAGTAGCATCAAATACGTAAGGCGAGTACATATCATTAAGCTCTGTCTGCAGGTCTGGAGTAGGCTCCTGGTCATGAAACGCAATTTCCACCTCCTGGTCAATGTCTGTTTTAAATGTGGCTCTTATTTCCTGAACTAAGTGCTCAGTAAGAACATTTTGTTCAAGTAAATAATGCTCAAAGTTTTTGAGGGGATCTTTTACCGCCCATTTATCGAATAGCTCCTGAGGAATATATTTAGTCCCCGAAGCCTCTTCATGTCCTCTCATTCTAAATGTCAGGCATTCGATTAAGACTGGTCGTGGATATTTCCTGATGGAAGTAGCTATTGAGTTAATGGTATCATATACCTCCAGGATATTGTTGCCGTCTACCTGAATTCCTTCAATTCCATATCCTATAGCTTTATCTGCAAGGTTTTTACATTTGAATTGCTCATTAACAGGAGTTGAGAGCCCATAACCGTTATTTTCAATAAGAAAGATCACCGGTAAATTCCATACCGCTGCAACATTTAATGCTTCATGAAAATCACCTTCACTTGTTGCCCCTTCGCCGGTAAATACTAAAGTAGCTTTCTCTTTATGTTCAATTAAATCTGCGAGTGCAATTCCATCTGCCAGGGCCATTTGCGGGCCAAGGTGAGATATCATTCCAATAATCTTATAGTCCTGTGTCCCAAAATGAAAGGAGCGATCTCTTCCTTTGGTAAAGCCTGTAATCTTGCCTTGCCATTGGGCCATTAACTTTCTTAAGGGAATATCGCGGGTAGTAAATACACCAAGGTTACGATGCATGGGCAGGATATATTCATGAGCATCCATTGCCATGGTACTGCCTACAGCAATCGCTTCCTGACCAATCCCCGAAAACCATTTACCTATCCGGCCCTGGCGCAGTAGAATTAGCATTTTCTCTTCGACCATTCTTGGATAAAGTAAACGCTTATAAAAATTCAATAATGCGCTGTCACTTTTGTCTTTTCGGTCGAAGGTCATGTTTATAAGTTTTTAGGTTCCTTATTTTTTTCTTCCCATTGCTTGGCAAAAGACTTTGGAGCTATTACTGGCATGGAACGGTACTTACCCCATATTTTTCTAAATAGATTTTTGAGGAAAAAGTTCTTGATCTTTCCACTCAGGAAGTCCATTCTTGATCTTTTTAACATTCCTATCTTCCAGATTTTCCAGCCCACTTCCTCAGCCTTACTATTGTCGTGATTGGTAGCGGCGTCTCTTCTGTTCAGCAGCAACATTTTATGAATGTCTATTTTAACAGGGCAAACTTCAGAGCATTTTCCGCATAGGCTGGATGCATAGCTTAAGTGCTTGAAATCTTTCATGCCTTTAAGGTGCGGGGTAATGATGGAGCCAATAGGACCACTGTAAGTAGTATTGTACGTATGACCGCCAATATTTTTGTAAACCGGGCATGCGTTAAGGCAGGCGCCGCAGCGGATGCAATATAGCCCTTGACGCTGTTCTTTTTGTGCAAGTAAATTGGTGCGTCCGTTATCAAGCAAGATTACATACATTTCTTCCGGGCCATCCGTTTCCTCGCCTCTTCTAGGGCCACTCAGAATTGTGTTGTAAACGGTTAGGTTTTGCCCTGTACCGTGACTAGCCAAAAGCGGCCAGAAAAGGTCCAGGTCGGCCATCGAAGGAATGATTTTTTCGATGCCAACAATAGCAATGTGAATTTTAGGAAAAGTTGTACATAGCCTCGCATTCCCTTCGTTTTCAGTTAATGCAATGCTTCCGGTATCGGCTATTAGGAAGTTTCCTCCGCTAATCCCAATATCAGCTTTCAGGTATTTATCCCTTAAGAGCTCACGAGCCTTTTGGGTAAGCTGCTGAGGTGTATAGTCGAGAGGAGTGCCGAATTTTTCATGAAATAATTTAGCGATATCCTCTTTGCTTAAATGCATTGCAGGCGTTACGATATGATATGGGGGTTGCCCCAGTAATTGTACTATATATTCACCAAGATCGCTTTCTAATGATTCAATATCATTTTTTTCAAGAAAATCATTTAAATGAATCTCTTCTGTAGTCATGGATTTTGACTTAATAACAGTCTTTCCACCATTCTTTTTAATGATATTCAGAATTTCTTTTTGGGCTTCATTGGTGTCATTTGCCCAGATCACTTTGCCGCCTCTACGCTGAAAATTGGATTCGAACTCTGGTAAAAACTTATCCAGATTCTCCATAACGCGCCACTTAATTACGTGTGCTTTTCTTTTGGAGTTTTCTAAGTTTTCAAACTTGGATAATCCGCGTTCAACAGCAATATTATACTTGCCTATGTTGTGATTGATAGTGTTGCGATGTCCTAAATCGAAGGCCTTCTCATCCGCCTTCTCCAAAAATTCCTCTGATATATCCATCGTTTTCACCTGTTTTTATTTACCAATTCAATTCTCAGATATAGCTTTTTAAGGCTTTAAACCATTTCCCCTGGTTTTGAATCTTGTTCGTTTCAAACTTAGATAAAACTATGCAAGAATTCATGAAAAAAAGTAATTTGACTTTTACATCTTTGGCGTGCCGTCGTCATTTTTATTAACCACGGGGCGTTTTAACCCATTGGCTAGTTCCCAGGCTGTAAAGTAAACCAATTTTGCTCTTTTGGCAAGCATTGGGAAATCTATCTTGCTCACTTCATCTCCGGGCATATGGTAATCGTCATGTACGCCATTAAAATAAAATATTACCGGAATGCCATGTTTGGCAAAATTATAATGATCAGAGCGATAATAGAACTGATTAGGGTCTGTGCGGTTATTATATTTTTCATCAAGGTTGATGTTTACATAAGTCTTATTGGCTTTTTTACCAATTCTATCCAAATCAGAGCTTAGCATGTCTGACCCAATGATGTAAACGAAGTTATTATCGCTTTCATGCGCCTTGTCGCCACGGCCAATCATATCGATATTTAAATTTGTGATGGTATTTTCTAGAGGAAACACAGGATTTTCCGAATACCATTCAGATCCAAGTAATCCTTTTTCTTCACCTGTAACAGTCATAAATAAAATACTTCTTTTAGGGCCTTTGCCTGCTTTCTTGGCTTTAGCAAATGCTTCGGCAATTAACAACACACCCGTTGTGCCAGATCCATCATCATCTGCACCGTTGTTGATTTTATCATCGCCTTTGGCATCAGGTGTAACACCTATGTGGTCATAGTGAGCTGTAATTACTAAAACTTCACGCTTTAGTTTGGGATCAGAACCCGGCAGAAAACCTAAAACATTCTCAGATTTAACTTTTTTCTCGACCTTGCTTGCGCTTGCACATACGCTGATTTTAATTTCTTGTGGAGATGGTTTTCCACTGTCAGTTATTTTCTTTTTAAGTGCATCGACGTTCGTGCTGGCCCCTGCAAGGATTTTATTTGCAAGCGACGTGCCTATTGTGATAACCGGCATGGTTTGAGGAACATCCTGGCGGTCCATCGTTTCCTTATTCTTTAATGCCATTTCCTCCGATTGCAGATAGCCTTTTAAATTGTCTGGCATATTGTCAACAATGGGATCAATAAGCAGAACTGCCTGGGCTTTTTGTTCTGTCAGATATTTAAGTTTGGCATTTAGAGCGCTGGAATTTCTTATAGATGCAGTAGGGGCGGGAGATCCGGGTTCTCCTGATTTAAAGATCATTATGACCTTTCCTGCTACTGTTTGGCCAGTATAATCATTGTAGTCATCTTTGGTTAAACCATATCCAGCGAATAATACACTGTTGGCATTAAAAGCAAAGCCTTTTGTCGAAACTGTTCTGGGAGTAATGAAAAAATCAGTTAACGCCTCGGCAGGTTGACCGTCGACTGTTACTATTTGTGAAAGGCCAAACGATACAATGTCAACGGGCTGAAAGTAGTCTCCGGATACAGGACCTTTTAAGCCAATGCTTTTAAAGTGGTTCTTAATATATTCGGCTGCCATCCAACCACCTTTTTTGCCTGTTTCTCTGCCTTCATACTCGTCGGATGCCAATACTGACAGATGTTTATACGCATTGTCTTTATTGATGGTTTGACTGAATTTTATGGCGTCTTTATTTTGTGCCACAGCACTACAGCCAATAAGTAATAAAAAACTGGAATATAAAAGCTGCTTTTTCATGCCGGCCGGATTAAATTTCTTAGGTTCTGTTATTTCGCTTGGTTTTTAGCAGGACATTTTTCCAACCCTTATCCCATGTCTGCCTCCTTCAAAAGGAGTGTTGATGAAGGTTGTTGCCATTTCCTTTGCAAGGTCTTCTGAGACAAATCTGGCAGGAATGCACAAAACATTTGCATTGTTGTGTTGTCTGGCAAGAGCGGCAAGTTCATTTAGCCAGCAAATCGCTGCTCTTATTTGCTGATGCTTGTTTGCAGTGATTGCAACGCCATTTGCACTTCCACATACTAAAATGCCAAAGGTATACTCGCCACTTTCGACTGCAGAGGCCACGGGGTGTGCAAAATCCGGATAATCAACAGATTGGCTTGAATAAGTTCCAAAGTCTTTAACTTCATAATCAGTTAGGTAAGATTTTAAGAGCTCTTTATATTCAAAACCTGCGTGATCTGCGCCTATTGCAATTTTCATTTTTTTATCTGTTGACATTTTAAAACTTTGTTATTTAATTAAATACTGTATTAGCTTATTTTATCTTGGCTACACCATAAATATCTTTATTTCTTTTCTTTTCTATACTTGCTGATATAAAGATACTCAATTCATAAAGCAAGAATAATGGCAGCGCTACAATAAGCATTGTATATGGGTCAGCGGTTGGTGTAACTACAGCTGCTATTATTAAAATAAGAACAGTTGAGTATCTTCTGCTCGCCCGCATAAATGCCGGGGTCATCACACCTAATTTCGATAGGATATAGATGATAACGGGTAACTGAAAAATCACTCCGGAACCAAGCGTTAAGGTCATTACAGAGGAAAGATAGGAGTCAATAGTAAAGGTATTTTGAATCTCAGGACTTACTGTAAAATTAGTTAGGAAGTTGATGGATAAAGGGCAAATAATGTAATATCCAAATAGTATACCTAAGAAAAATAAAAACGAAGCAAAAGCTACAAAGCCGCTTGCAGATTTTCTTTCGTTCTCATGTAGTGCAGGTTTTATAAATAACCAAAGTTCAAATAGCAGGTAGGGGATACCCAATATGATGCCGACCATCACACAAGAATTCAGTTGAAGTGTGAATTGCCCGGCCATCTCTGTGTTGATGATTTTTGCATCAATTTTTGTAATGCAGAACTCAGGACCTATAGAAGGAAAGCGTTCTACCAGCTTACACATCATGCGATAGGTCCAAAAGCTGGGGTTTTTTGGTCCCATAATGATCGTATTAAAAATAAAATCAGTATAGTAAAATGCCCCGATGGTAAGTACCAGAACAATTGCCAGTGCACGCAATAAATGCTTTCTAAGTACGTCAATGTGGTCAAAGAAAGACATTTCTGCTTCTAATGTTTTCCCTTTTTCTTTTATAGCACCAATAAGGTCCCTTTTTTTAGTATCACTCATGTACGTTATTTGTAAAACAAAAATACCATTCTATTTTATTCAGAATGGTATTTACGTTTTAAATCTTATAAATAGTTTTTTCTATTCTGAAAATTCGAAGGTTTCCATAAACTTCGTGGTAAAATTACCAGCTCTAAAGTTAGGATCTTTCATCAATTTTAAGTGAAAAGGTATCGTAGTTTTTACACCTTCAATTACAAACTCACTTAATGCACGCTCCATCGTACTAATTGCCTCTTCGCGTGTTTGCGCAACACAGATCAATTTAGCAATCATGGAGTCATAGTTAGAAGGAATTTGATAACCCGCATAAACATGCGTATCAACCCTTACCCCATGACCTCCAGGAGAGTGGAAGTTTGTTATTTTACCTGGACAAGGTCTGAAGTTGTTAAAAGGATCTTCAGCATTAATCCTGCATTCAATTGCATGCATATCAGGTAAATAATTTTTGCCTGAAATAGGAACACCTGAAGCTACTTTAATTTGTTCTTTGATCAAGTCGTAGTTGATTACTTCTTCGGTTACCGGATGCTCAACCTGAATACGGGTATTCATCTCCATGAAATAGAAATTTCGGTGTTTGTCAACCAGGAACTCAATTGTACCAGCACCTTCATATTGAACAGCAATTGCTCCTTTGATCGCAGCTTCGCCCATTTTCTCTCTCAACTCAGGGGTCATGAAAGGAGACGGTGCTTCTTCAACAAGTTTCTGATGACGACGCTGTATCGAACAATCGCGCTCAGATAAGTGGCAAGCTTTGCCATACTGATCACCAATGATCTGTATCTCGATATGACGTGGATCTTCGATGTATTTTTCTAAATATAATGCATCATTGCCAAAAGCAGCACCCGATTCTTGTCTTGCACTGTCCCATGCATTTTCAAACTCTTCATCTTTCCATACCACACGCATTCCGCGACCACCACCACCGGCAGTTGCTTTCAGGATAACCGGATACCCCATGCCATTGGCAATTTTTATACCGTCCTTAACACTTTCAAGCAAGCCTTCGGATCCTGGAATAGTAGGGACGCCTGCTTTTTTCATGGTCTCTTTAGCCGACGCTTTGTCGCCCATAGAATTGATTTGCTCAGGTGTCGCTCCAATAAATTTAATCCCGTAATCACGGCAAACCGAAGAGAATTTAGCATTCTCTGATAGAAATCCATAGCCTGGGTGAATTGCATCTGCATTGGTTAGTTCAGCAGCAGATATAATGTTAGGAATGCTCAGGTAAGAATCTTTACTTGGTGGCGGCCCTATACAGACAGCTTCATCAGCAAAGCGTACATGTAAGCTTTCCCTGTCAGCAGTAGAGTATACAGCTACCGTTTTAATGCCCATCTCTTTACAGGTGCGGATAATTCGCAATGCGATTTCGCCCCTGTTGGCAATTAATATTTTCTTAAACATATATTTTTCCTTTTCGTCATCCTGAATTTTCAGGAGTAGTATTTATTGATTTTTTGTCTTCAAGAATGCTACGCAGTTTATTTCGGGATTTATTCTTAATATTCGTTAATGCATATTAAAGATACCGAAAATCAGCATGACGGATTAAATTGGTTCTACTAAAAATAATGGCTGATCGTATTCTACCGGTGACGCATTGTCAACAAGTACTTTTACGATTCTTCCAGAAACTTCACTTTCTATTTCATTGAACAATTTCATTGCTTCAATAATGCAGATTACTTTACCCGCAGAAACCTCATCACCAACGTTTACGAATAGTGGCTTGTCAGGACCGGCTGAGCGATAAAATGTTCCGATCATTGGAGATTTAATGGTAATGTATTTAGAAGTGTCCTCAGCTGCAGGAGCTGCTTTGGTTTCCGTAGCTGACACCGGTTGTGGCGCTGCGGCTGCAGGGATTGCAGACGTAACAACAGGAGCTGGAACAGTAGCATGAACAACTGTTGGGGTCTGATTTGTTTTAATAGTTATCTTGAAGTCTTTTTGCTCAATAGCGACTTCATTTACGCCCGAACGAGAAACAAATTTAATAAGTTCCTGAATTTGTTTGATATCCATTTTTTGGTGTTATTTTAAGAAAACAATGTGTTTTTAGAATTAACTAAGTTATGATTAATTATGATAAAATCATCATGAGTTTGCATTCAAAAAATCAATAAATGCGTCTCATAACGACTTAACAGTCTTTAAGTTGTATTCTGATTAAAAATTTAATAAGCCCATTTTAAGTAAACCGAACCCCATGTAAAACCACCGCCAAAGGCTGCAAGTATAATGTTGTCGCCTTTCTTTAACTGACTTTCCCACTCCCACAAACATAGGGGAATGGTGCCGTTAGTAGTATTGCCATAGCGCTGAATATTGATCATTACCTTTTCAGATCCAACTCCCATTCTTGAAGCTGTAGCATCAATAATGCGTTTATTGGCCTGATGAGGTACTAACCAGGTTACATCTTCGGAGGTAAGGTGATTACGTTCCATAATTTCAGCTGCAACATCTGCCATATTGGTTACGGCAAATTTGAAAACTGCCTGTCCTTCCTGATAAACAGCATGCTCATTGTTATCAACTGTTTCATGGGATGCGGGTCTTGCAGAACCCCCAGCTTTCTGGTGCAAAAATTGTCGGCCAGAACCATCGCTTCTAAGGATTGAGTCCATTACTCCCAAGCCTTCTTCATTTGGTTCTAAAAGTACGGCACCACAGCCATCGCCAAATATAATACAGGTGGTACGGTCCTGATAGTTAATGATGGAAGACATCTTATCGCCTCCAACTACCAATACTTTTTTGTGTTTACCAGATTCAATGAATTGAGCCCCGGTTGAAACACCATAAATGAAACCAGAGCAAGCAGCCTGAAGGTCGTAGCCCCATGCATTTTTTGCTCCAATTTTGTCTGCCAGTATATTAGCAGATGCAGGGAAAGGTAAATCAGGTGTAGTTGTACAGAAGATGATCAGTTCGATCTCTTCAGCAGTGATCCCACGTTTTTTAAGTAATCCATTAACGGCATGAACTGCCATATCTGAAGTGCCTAAACCTTCACCTTTTAGTATTCTGCGCTCTTTTATGCCTGTTCTGGACGTTATCCATTCATCCGTAGTGTCTACAATCGATTCTAGCTCTTTGTTTGTAAGTACGTATTCGGGAACGTAGCCATTAACAGCCGTAATCGCAGCATGAATTTTACTCATTTCTTGATATTAATTATTAAAAGCGGCTTGTATTTTGCCTACCAAGCCTGTAGTAATCATGTCTCTGGACTGTAATATCATATTTTTTACTGCCGTCGGACTAGAAATTCCATGTCCAATAACAACCGGAGCATTTACGCCAAGAACCGGGCTTCCACCGTAATTCTCGTAATTGAAGCGGTCAAAGAATTCGTCTTTCAAACCTCTTTTTAAAGTCAGTACATAGAATGATTCTGCAAGTTTAAGCATTACATTTCCAGTAAAGCCATCACAAACAATTACATCGGCCTTATCGTTAAATAAATCCCGACCTTCTACATTACCTATGAAGTTAAACAGGTTGGTATCTTTCATTAAAGGGAATGTTGCCAAACTTAGCATATTTCCTTTTTCATCTTCCTCCCCAATGTTCATCAAGGCTACTTTGGGGTTGCTTATACCCATTACATTTTCTGCGTACAAGCTTCCAAGTACGCCAAATTGTAATAAAGTATCAGGCTTGCAATCTGCATTGGCACCTACATCCACCATTAAACCTACTCCACCGCTGAGCTTGGGTAAAAAAGTAGAAAGACACGGTCTGATGATTCCGGGAATAGTTTTTACACTAAAAACGGCACCAACAAGCATGGCTCCCGAATTACCGGCGCTTGCAAATGAATCAAGTTTACCTTCTTTAAGTAAATTGAAACCTATAGAAATACTGGAATTAGGCTTCTGAACGATAGCCTTAGTGGGATGTTCACCCATACCTATTACCTCCTCGGTATGAACATATTCAAAGAGATCCGGATCAAATCCGTTTTCGGAGAGTAAAGGTTTAATCTGCTTCGTATCTCCAATAAGCACTATCTGCTCATCTGGAGATAACAATGGATGGGCTGCTATTGCTCCTAAAACATTTGCTTTAGGAGCATAGTCTCCGCCCATTATATCGAGACCTATTTTCATAGTAAAAAATCAGTTTGTGTATAAGGTAAAATCACCCTTGTTTCCAGTCTCTAAGTTAAACTTTCAAAGACTTAAAACACAAACTATTTTTCAGAAAATTAACCTATTGAGGTGTTTTCAATAACTAATTTACCGTTGTAGTACAAGTTACCATCAACGTTGTAAGCGCGGTGAGGTGTGTGGATTGCACCTGTTGTTTGACAAGTAGCTAAAGAAGGAGCTTCTGCTTTATAGTGGGTTCTTCTTTTATCTCTTCTACTTTTAGAAATCTTGCGTTTTGGATGTGCCATTGCTGATTTATTTAATTATTATTTTAATTTTTTTAATGCTGCCCAACGTGGGTCATCATCTTGTTGTTCTTCTTCTTTTTGTGTTCCGATAGAAAGACTTTCCAGTCTTGCTATCATTTCCTGGTCGCATTGCTGGCCTTCGCCATTCTGCTCGCATATTTTTATATATGGTACAGATACTGTGATGAATTCATAAATAAGCTCTGATACATCGATCTCACTTTCTTTCTTACTAAGAACAATGATTTCCAGATCATCACTCTCTAACTCATCTTCAGCAAATTTTACAATCTGCCTTTCCTGTACGCTTATCGGTGCTCCAAACTCGGCTAAACATTTGTCGCAATCTAAAATTATAGTTCCTTCAATGTGGAACTGTAAAATCAGCATTGTTTCTTGTTTGTCTAATTCAACGCTAGCTTTTAAATCACCTTTTTTTACTAAAGAGTATTCAAAAGCATCAAAAAAGCTGTTATCAATCTCAAAATCAAACTGATGTTTGCCAATTTTTAAGCCGGTAAATGGGATTGAAAATTGTTTTAATGGTTTCAATTGTAACAAAATTTTAGCCCGCAAATGTAAGAATTAATTTGACATTTCTAAAATGTTATTGAAAAATAAAATACTCTTAATTTGCGTCATCCTTCATGTCTGCTGCAGTTTCAATAATTTTTCCACCACTGCGGAGTTGATTTTTCAATAATTCTTCTTGTTCTCTACGGTTTTTTACAATGTGGGTAGCGGCAAAAACAGCTTCTATAAAGGAAGTTGGATCTGCAACATTCTTTCCTGCTATATCGTATCCGGTTCCATGGTCTGGCGAAGTACGTACAATCTTCAATCCAGCACTATAATTAACCCCTGTGCTAAATGCGATTGTTTTAAAAGGGATAAGGCCCTGGTCATGATACATGGCCAGTACAGCGTCGAATTGCTTATACCCGCCATTGCCAAAAAAGCCATCGGCAGGATATGGACCAAAGCAAATTACTCCTTTGTCGAATGCCTCCTGAATAGCAGGGATAATGATGTCAGCTTCTTCTTTTCCTAATAAACCATTGTCGCCAGCATGAGGATTAAGGCCCAGTACCGCAATTTTTGGTTTTTCTATCCAAAAATCCTTCTTAAGACTTTCATTCATCATTACCAGTTTCTTTACAATTTTGTCTTTGGTAATGCTTGCAGATACCTCTGTAATTGGAATATGTCCTGTTACCACACCTACACGAATGTCTTCGCTTATTAAAAACATCAGCACATCATCGCTACCGCTGCGTTGCTGCAAGTACTCGGTATGTCCAGGGAAATTAAAAGTATCAGATTGGATATTGTGTTTATTAATAGGGGCAGTTACCAATGCATCAATATTGCCATTAATGAGGTCGTCTGTAGCTTTCTCTAACGATAAAAGAGCATATTTGCCACCAATTTCGTTAGAAACTCCTAAGTCTATTTTAACATCTTCTTCCCAGCAATTGATCAGGTTTGCTTTTTTTGGATTCGCTGCATCCGCATTATTAATCACATTAAAAACAAGGTCATTCATACCCAATGCCTTGCGGTGATAAGAAGCAACTTTAGTATGGCCATAAACAATTGGCGTACAATAATCCAGGATGCGGTTTTCGGATAAGGTTTTAAGGATAACCTCTAATCCTATGCCGTTTACATCACCTATACTTATACCGATTTTAATTTTATTGCTCATATCTAAATAGAAAATTTAGCGCAAATTACAGAATTTCACCTTAATGTTAGTCCGATACTAGTAAAACTTTACTTATTTTGCAGCTTTTAATAGATCAGGATATGAGTTTGGTAAAGGCAAAAAAACATTTAGGGCAACATTTTTTAACGGATAAAAACATTGCGGCAAAAATAGTAAACGGCCTTATTCACACCGATAAATACAAACAAGTACTTGAGGTAGGTCCCGGGATGGGAATCTTATCAGATATTTTGCTGGAGCGGACAGACCTAGAAACTTTTTTGATTGATATAGATGTTGAGTCCTATCATTTTCTGAAGGAAAAGTATCCTCAGCTAGGGGATAGACTAATAAATGGTGATTTCCTGGCGTTAAATCTATCTGAGATTTTTCCTGAAAAATATGCAATCATCGGAAACTTCCCCTATAATATTTCTTCTCAAATCCTGTTCAAGATTCTCGAAAACAGAGCTCATGTAGTGGAAATGGTTGGTATGTTCCAGAAGGAAGTTGCAGAGCGTTGTGCATCCAAAGCAGGTACTAAAGATTACGGCATCTTAAGTGTGTTGATCCAGGCTTATTACGATATTGAATACCTGTTTTCTGTTAAGCCCGGTACATTTAATCCGCCGCCAAAAGTAAATTCCGGTGTGATCAGGCTGAGCCGTAATAATGTAGAAACGCTGCCTTGTGATGAAAAGCTTTTCTGGCGTACCGTAAAAGCAGGTTTCAATCAAAGAAGAAAAACATTGCGCAATGCGCTATCCGGGGTTGTCCCTAAAGATAAAATGGATGACCATGTGTTTTTTGATAAACGTGCGGAGCAGTTAAGTGTTGCAGATTTTATTACACTTACTCAGCATTTAGCACAATTATCCCAATAGGATTGACCAGTAGACCCCGTATTTTTGCATAAATAGAATTCTAATAATGACCAAAGGGAAAATATTAATAGTTGACGATCTGCATCCGGCATTTAAAGAAAGTGCCATTGCACTTGGATACGAAGTAAACGATCAGCCTTTAATTACAAGAGCCGAAACGCTTGCTGTGATTGCTGAATATGAAGGAATAGCTGTTCGAACAAAATTTTTAATTGATAAAGAACTTCTAAGCGCTGGCGTTAAGTTAAAATTTGTTGCAAGGGCAGGAGCGGGCTTGGATAACATAGATGAAGCGTTTGCAAAGGAAAAGAATATTGAACTGCTAAATGCCCCGGAAGGAAATATGGATGCTGTTGGAGAGCATGCTACAGGTTTGCTGCTTGCGCTTATGAATAACTTCCGCAAGGCAGATATTGAAGTAAGAAACGGTGTTTGGGACAGGGAGGGTAATCGTGGATTTGAACTTAAAGGTAAAACCGTTGGGATCATAGGCTATGGCTTTATGGGTAAAAGCTTCGCGAAAAAATTAGCTGGTTTTGAAGTTAACGTTATTGCATATGATAAATATAAAACAGGCTTTACCGATGTTTACGCCAAAGAAGTAAGCATGGAAGAGATTGTGAAGCAAAGCGATGTGCTGAGCCTACATGTCCCACTTACATCAGAAACCAGGCAGATGATAGACGAAGAGTACCTGTTTCACTTTCGTAAGCCAATATTTTTTATCAATACCGCAAGGGGAGAGGTGGTCAATACCAGGGCAGTTTTAAATGCTATAGCAGCAAATAAAATACTCGGAGCGGGGCTTGACGTGCTGGAGGTAGAGAAATTTCCGGCTTTGGGAAATCAGGACTGGTATCAAGGCCTAGCTAAATCCGACAAGGTGATATTAACACCACACGTTGGAGGCTGGACCTTCGACTCTTATCGTAAGATTTCAGAAGTTCTGGCTGCGAAGCTAAGCAAGTTATAATTTCTTTAGCCAAATGTTATCAGAAGGTCTGGCATCCATAAAAATGCCGCCATCTAACGTAATTGATCGCACCGGGGCATTGGCTCTGATTTCAAAGAATGTCTCTTTACGGTTGTTTTTCCAGGTTTCGGGGGTGCGATGAATGAGCTGCTCCTTGCCATCGTTATAAATAACCTTCAGGTCAAAAGGAATTGCAAATCCTCCTGCGTTTTTTATTGAAACGGTATAATTGTTCCCCTTTACAATTACCTTTTCAATGGCAAGGTCTATGTAGCTGTTGCTAAAAAACCAATTGTTCCAAAACCAGTTTAAGTTTTGTTTTGTGGCATCATTAAAGGAATAAAAGAAGTCCCATGGAATGGGGTGCTTACCATTCCAACGGTCCATGTAAGTATGCAGGGCCTTTCCAAACACTTCATCGCCAAGTAGATCTTTTAAAGCCAGATACGCCAATGAAGGTTTACCATATGCATTATTGCCATATCCGGCATCCGATACCTGGGTTGACATAGAAATTATTGGCTGATCTTGCTCTGTCGAGGGGTCAGATATCCAACGTTGTACCCTGAACTTCTTATAGTTTTCGGCAGCTTTTTCTTTGCCTAATTGCTGCTGTCCTATCAAATATTCTAATGTGGTGGCCCAACCTTCATCCATAAATGCATAGCGTGTTTCATTGGTGCCCATGTAAAAAGGAAAATATGTATGGGCAATTTCATGATTAAGAACAAATTGCGAAAACTCAAGGTCAGGAGTGCTGGAATCATTCACCATCATTGGATATTCCATATCTGCAAATCCCTGAAAGGCGGTCATTTTGGAGAAAGGGTAAGGCACTCCCGGCCAATTGTTCGAAAACCAATCCAGCGCAAGCTTCCCCCATTCAACTGCATGAGGAAAATCATTCGCGGCTTCATTATAAGCGGCTTGAACGCTAACCCTTCTATTGGTTTTCTTATCAACCACAACACTTCCCGCGTCCCATAAATAGCTACTGCTTAATGAAAAAGTAACATCGCTTATATTGTTGGCTTCAAACTTCCAGATGTTATCGTCTTTTGGTTTTGTTACCCCGCCTTTTTTCATTTCATCCGCAGTGGCAATATGTATTACCTCATCAGATGTATAAGATTTTTTAAGCCTCGATGCGTATTCTGCTTCCAACACTTCATCGGGGTTTAGCAGATCGCCGGTTGCCCAAACTACGTAATTTTTTGGTGCTTTAACGGCGAGTTTATAATCGTTGAAATCGTTATAAAACTCTGTCCTGTCGCTATGTGGAATCATATCCCATCCATTATAATCATCATACACAGATATTCTGGGGTAAGCGTAGGCAACAAAAAGAGAAGTGTTGTCAATTTGTCCCTCGCGGCCGCTCTGCTTTGACAAGGGATAGTTCCATTCGATCACAAATGTTGCCGGTTGACCTGGGAGTAGTGCGTTCTTAAGTGCAACACTTGCAACGGTACCCCAATCGGTACTGTTCACTTCATGCGTTTGGCCATTTACTGCAATTGATGTTACTTTTAATCCAGAAGTTAAAAAATCGGTGCCCACATAGCCAGATCTTGGAGCTTGAGGTTTGTGGATATTGTTTACAAATCTAATTGCTGCTGATTTTAATGTGTCCGGACTATTGTTTGTGTAAACAATTGTTTCTTTTCCTGTTACGATCTTATTTTTTTCGTCAACCGATACCTGAATGTCATACTTGCCCCGATTTTGCCAGTAATTTTTGCCTGGTTTTCCATCGTATGAACGTGTTCCATTATCATATGCTTTTTTTATATTTCTTGGTGTGTATAATTCTTGCGCACTAACTGTAAATGAAGTGATTAAGAATAGAAATAGGGTTTTTAAAATATTCATTCTATAACTGTTAACTTAATGGAAATATAAAAATAGCCTTATTTTGTTCATAACTGCATCATTTTAGATCAATAATTTGTTTTTGTGGTATTACCCCATTATCTTCGTTTTAATTGAAGCAAGACTATGTAGGTTTAGAATCCCATGTAGTCTTGTTTGTTTTTTAGAGTAACTAACAAAATAAACGAGCTATGACAGAGGTAACATATTATACCCAAGATGGTTTAGAGAGACTAAAAGAAGAGGTGCACTATTTAAAAACTACCGGGAGGCAGTTAATATCTAAAGCGATAGCAGAAGCAAGAGATAAAGGTGACCTTTCTGAGAACGCGGAATATGATGCAGCAAAAGAAGCCCAAGGTTTACATGAAGCCAAGATAGCTAAGCTTGAAACAACACTTTCAACAGCAAGGCTAATTGATGAATCGAAACTGGATACTTCTAAAGTACTGGCATTATCAATCGTAAAGATCAAAAATGTTAAAAATGGCGCTACAATGAGCTATCAATTGGTAGCTGAATCGGAGGCAGATTTAAAAACAGGAAAGATTTCTGTAAAATCTCCTATTGCCCAGGGTTTATTGGGTAAGTCAGTTGGCGATAAAACTGAAATTCAGGTGCCGGCCGGAAAAATTGAATTCGAAATATTGGAAATCACGAGATAAAACCCAAACTCATGTCAAGCATATTCTCAAAAATTGTTAATGGCGATATTCCGGCACACGTAGTTGCAGAAACCAGCGAATTCCTTGCCTTTTTAGACGTTAGTCCCTTAGTGATGGGGCATGTTCTGGTTATTCCTAAAAAGGAAATCGATTACATTTTTGATATGGACGACGAAAGCTATTTCGGACTAACCTTGTTTGCTAAAATAGTAGCTAAGGGCTTAAAAGAAGCTTTTCCCTGTAAAAAAGTAGGTGTAGCAGTAATCGGACTTGAAGTACCACACGTACATATTCACCTGATTCCAATGAATGCCGTAAACGACATGAATTTTAGTAAAGAAAAGCTGAAACCTACAAACGAGGAATTAGCAGAAGCGGCAGCTAAAATTAAAGCAGCACTAACCCTCGATTAAAACATTATTTTTAAATACCTGAAAGGCAGCGTCTATAAACGCTGCCTTTTTTTATTTTAACTTCTCGTTATTTTTATGTCTTTCCGCATCGCGAATATTCTTTTTAACCAAGTTCTTCTCCAGGGCTGTGGTTAAATCAATGCCGGTCTGATTAGCCAAACATATCAACACAAAAAGCACATCTGCCATTTCATCACCCAGATCAACTGCTTCGTCGCTTTTCTTAAAAGATTGTTCGCCGTACTTTCTTGACATGATTCTGGCTACCTCACCAACCTCTTCCATTAAAATGGCAGTATTGGTTAATTCATTAAAATACCTGATTCCTGTAGTATTAATCCATTGGTCTACAGTTTTCTGCGCTTCTTCTATTGTCATTTTTAGTCCTCTTTCATTTCCGCTTTTAAACGGGCATTGATATCAATTTTAGCATTCTCCAGTAAATACACTGAAGTTCCGTATTCACGGGCCATTTTATTTTTAATAGAGTTGATTTTCGTTACCCGTTCAAATATAGGTTTTTCCACTTTCCGATCGGGATCATCATCCTCAATACTCGTAACAAGAATCACATTTTTAATTTGTTTGTTGAGGTTAACCCAGGTAATGTAGTCTGCACTGAATGAAACAGCATTAATGTTTTTAAAAGCAGAATAATGATTTATAGCTCCGGCTTCTCCATAATTATCACAAAGAATAATCAGATTTTCTTTTTGCGGAATCTTTTTATAAACCTCATCTACAATCTTTGCCAATTCCTTCCAGCCAAGCATATCTGCGAAATCCTGAGGTAGATGATGGTTTTTCCCGTCTTCCCATCGCATAGCACCTATTTTCTCAAATTTCTCCTTTTTAAGGATAATTTCCCCCGGGGTTAATATTGGATAGGCAAAAGGCAGAATAAGAAAAAACATGCCTATAGCGGTAATTAAAGGAACAACCTTAAGATACCTTTGCCATCCATTTTTAAATACAGCGGCAATATAAACAGATCCACAAGCCAACAAAACAGGATAAAGTCCCGCTGCATAATATCCTTTTGCTCTGAACCAGGTAAACAAGGCAATAGTAATCAGGTAGCTTAAGCCAATCCATCTTAAACTTTTAAATGGTTTGTAAACAAAAAAGGCAACTGCGGCAGCAAATAAAATCCACAGATCACCAATGTAATAAAGCACCTGGTCTTTGAGAAAATCTATTCGGTTAATTTTATCCAGTTGGGTTACTGCAAGCTCTTTCATATGTTTAACTACAGGGAAGTGGTTCTGATATTGCCATAAAAGATTTGGTAAAACCAGCAGTAAGCCTATGGCAATGGCGAAATATAAGTGTTTGATGGTAAATATATGTCGTTGTCGGGATATGGAAAATCCCAGTGCTAAGCCGACAACCAGAAAAGCAATACTGTATTTGTTTAAAAAACCAATTGCAATAGCAAGTATTGCATAATAAATAAACCTGGGCGTATTTGTAGAGATGTATTTTATAAAGTAGTAGTAAGTGGCTGTCCAGCAAAGAATATCAAAAGCATTGGGCTGAAACAACATATCCAAACGCGCAATGGCACATGCAAACAATGCCACCATACCTAGCACCTTCGCAAACAGATCACCTTTTAGCGCTTTAATAATAAACCACGAATATATTAATGTGCCTGCGCCAAAACACGCAGTAACCAGCCGTATTATAAAAGTGCTGCCACCAAGCAGTTTTATAATCCAGGCGAAAATAGAGGTAGCGGGAGGGACGGATTGGAAGCCCCATGCCAGATGCTTTGCCTGATCAAGGTGTAAAAACTCATCACGGTGTAGTTCATATACCGGATTAATCAGGAAACAGTGTAAAAAAAGCTTCAATACAACGAAGGATACTAAAACAATGGTTTCAGTGCTGGTTTTTTGGAGTTGCATACCAGTAATTTAGGTAAGATTAATTTATGATAAGAATAAATTTACCCAAAATTCAGGAAAGATGTTACTCCTTGTTTTTAGTGTCGATAGTGATCGTTACGGGGCCATCGTTTACAAGGCTTATCTTCATGTCCGCTCCGAATATTCCCGTTTGGATTGCTTTATTGAGCAATGAAGACAATTGCTTAATCATGGATTCGTATAGTGGGATGGCCTTATCGGGTCTCGCGGCCCTGGTAAAGCCGGGTCTGTTGCCTTTTTTAGTAGAGGCAAACAGTGTAAATTGGCTAATCAGTAAAATGTTTCCATCAATATCTGCCAGGCCTTTGTTCATTAGCCCGTTTTCATCTCCAAAAACACGCATGTTCACTATTTTTTGAGCTAGCCAATCCAGATCTTCTTGTGTGTCGGCATCTTCAATACCCAACAACACCAGAAAACCATCCGTAATAGTACCTGTTAGTTTTCCATCTACCTTGCAGCTGGCTTCAGTAACTCTTTGTATAACCGCTCTCATACAGCTTAGGCGCGTGTTTCGTTGCCGTTATAAATACTAAGGTAGCTTTCATACCTGCTTAGCTCTATTTCACCATTTTCTACCGCTCTTATCACAGCACATCCTGGTTCATTCACATGTCGGCAATTATTGAATTTACATTCATTCATCAAGTCCCTCATCTCTCTGAAATAATGACCAAGTTCTTCAGGCCTGATGTCAAATATGCCCAGTTCTCTGATGCCCGGAGTATCTATAAGATAACCTCCGAAAGGTAAAGTATGCATCTCTGCAAAGGTTGTAGTGTGTTGGCCTTTGTCGCTGGCTTCCGATATTTCACCAGTCTTAATACTTCTTCCGGGTAGCAATGCATTAATGAGACTTGATTTTCCTACACCGGAGTGACCAGAAAACAAGGTCGTTTTATCTTTAAGTAAACTTTCTATCTGAGGGATATTGGTGCCTTCTATAGCAGATACGGTATAGCACGGATAGCCAATGTTTTCGTAAATAGCTGCATATTCAGCTAAAATAGCCAAGCCATCTTCATTAAAGAGGTCAAGTTTATTGAAAATCAGAACTGCAGGTATGGAATAAGCCTCGGCAGTTGCCAAAAAACGATCAATAAAACCTAAGGAGGTGCGGGGAGAGGCAAGGGTAACTACCAGAAAAGCCTGATCCATGTTGGCAGCAATGATTTGAGCCTGTTTGGATAAATTGATGGACTTACGGATAATGTAGTTTTTCCGGTCGTGCAGCTTATGGATCACCCCATTGTCCGAATTTGGCTCAAGTTCAAACTCTACCTGATCTCCAACCGCAATAGGATTTGTGGTCTGAATACCCTGAATTCTAAACTTGCCCTTAATCCGGCAGTCATAATTGATGCCATTTTCTGCATGTACCTGATACCAGCTTCCTGTTGATTTAATTACTAATCCTCGCATATAAAGGTGTAAAGGTAAGAAACATGATATAAAATATTTTTATAATCATTTGCTAATTAGAAAAATATAACTTTACTTTACACCACAGCACACTAAGTGTAAAAAATACAATGTATATGAACTCAACAATTACTACCACTACAACCACCACCGGGATTACTCGGAGGAAGGTAAGCTAATGGTGTAACTGAAAAAATAAAAAACCACGAAAAGCGCCTTCCTCTAAACCAGGAAGGCGCNTTTTTTTTAACCAACAACTATGAATATTTTAAAATTTGGAGGCACATCAGTCGGTTCTGTCGATAGCATAAGCGCTTTGATAGAGATACTTAAACCACTGCAGGGAGAGGAGAATCCTATAGTAGTTTTATCAGCAATGGGCGGTGTTACCAACGCATTACTCGACATGGCAGAAAATGCCCGGAACCTAAGAGACTACGGCGACGCATTAAAACTTGTTGAGGAAAAACACTTCAAGGTAATCAGAACTTTATTACCTGCAGGAGCACAAAATCCAGTGCTTACCAAGCTTAAAATTTATTTCAATGAGCTGGAAGATATTTTACAATCGGTGTATAATCTCCGTGAACTTAGTGCCCAAACCAAAGATCTGATTCTTAGTTATGGAGAAAGATGCTCTACCATAATGATCAGCCACATTGCCAAACAACAATTTCCCAACGCGGTGTATGTTGATGGCGCAGAACTGATCAAAACAGATAGTAATTTTGGACAGGCTAAGGTAAATACCTACATGACCGAGATGCTCATTAATGATTTTTATGAAGCCAACCAAGACAAGCTTTTGTTTGTTACCGGTTTCATTTCGAGCAATGATGATGGCCGTGTGACCACCCTTGGCCGTGGAGGTAGCGATTATACCGCTGCAATATGGGGTGCAGCTTTGAATGCATCAGAAATACAAATCTGGACTGATGTTGACGGGATGTTGACTGCAGACCCGCGTATCGTTAAAAAAGCTTTTTCATTGCCTGAACTGAGCTACACAGAAGCGATGGAACTTTCTTATTTTGGTGCCAAGGTGATCTATCCTCCAACCATGATCCCTGCTTTTTTAAAGAAAATTCCAATTGTAATCAAAAACACCTTCAATACCGCCTTTGCCGGAACATACATTAAGCACGGTATAAGCCCTTCAAACCTTCCGATAAAGGGAATCTCGTCAATTGATGAGATCAGCGTTTTAAACCTTTCAGGAAGTGGCATGGTAGGCAAGGCAGGCTTTAGTGGCAGGTTGTTCTCTATGCTTTCACGTGAGCAGGTTAACGTTGTGCTGATCACTCAATCGTCATCTGAGCACAGCATCACCTTTGCGGTAAAACCAGCTGATTCTTTAAAAGCATTGTCGTTAATTAATAAAGAATTTGAACTGGAACTTCAAGCCAGAAAACTTGAATATCCAGAAGTAGAAAACGGACTGTCGGTTGTAGCGATAGTTGGCGAAAACATGAAGCGTACACCAGGCATGTCTGGTAAATTGTTTAGCGCCCTTGGTCGTAATGGTGTAAATGTAAGGGCCATTGCACAAGGCTCTTCAGAATATAACATCTCGGTAATTATCTCAAAAACCGACTTGTCTAAGGCAGTAAATGCCATTCATGATGCATTTTATGCAGATCTTAAAAAAACCTTACATGTGTTCTGCCTGGGTACTGGCAATATCGGTAAAACACTGTTTAAACAACTTCAGGATCAAATGCCTTTCCTTGCTGATAATAACGATTTACAAGTAAAAGTTATGGGGGTAAGTAATACGCGTAAAATGTATCTTGACCCACGGGGAATAGATCTTAACACTTGGGAAGAAGACCTAAACAACCAGGACACAAAAGCAAGTTTGCCTGATTTCATCCGACGCATGAAGGCGATGAACCTTCCGAACTGCGTGTTTGTTGACAATACTGCAAGCCATAATCCGGTTGAGTTTTATCTGGATATATTACAATCGAGCATCTCTGTAGTTACCTGCAACAAAATCGGAAACTCTGCCGATTACGAGCAATATGCAGCATTTAAACAAGCAGCAAGAACTTACGGAGTCGACTTTTTCTACGAAACCAATGTAGGAGCAGGCCTGCCAATTATCCGTACCCTTAAAGACCTGATGTTAAGTGGCGATAAGGTAGCCTGTATAGAAGCCATCCTTTCGGGTACCATCTCTTACATCTTTAACAACTATAAAGACGGAGTTCTTTTTCATGAGGTAGTAAAAGAAGCACAGGAAAAAGGCTATACCGAACCTGACCCAAGAGATGACCTTAATGGTAAAGACTTTATGCGTAAAATGCTTATTCTGGCCCGTGATGCCGGATATGCATTAGAAGAAAAAGATATAGAATTAGAAAATATGTTACCTCCATCGTGTATGGCTGCAGAAAGTGTGGCCGACTTTTATAAAGAGTTAAAAAATAATTCAGCATACTTCGAGAACCTGAAAAAACAGGCAACTCAAGATAATAAAGTATTGAGATATATTGGTAAGCTAGAAGGTGGTAAGGTTTCTATTAACCTGCAGATGGTAGATGAGAACCACCCGTTCTATACCCTTTCTGGTAGTGATAACATTATCTCGTTTACTACTAATCGATATAAAGACAGGCCTTTGGTTGTAAAAGGCCCTGGTGCTGGTGCAGAGGTGACTGCTGCGGGTGTATTTGCTGACATCATAAACGTAGGTAAACGATGAGAAAGTCTATCAAAGTTTTCGCTCCTGCTACTGTAGCAAATGTGGTTTGTGGGTATGATGTTTTAGGTTTTGCCGTAAACCAACCGGGTGATGAGGTAATTATGAGCCTTACCGAGGGTAAGGGTATAACCATTTCAAAAATTACAGGCGATGATGGGAAATTACCATTAAATCCAACAAAAAATACAGTAAGTGCCAGTGTACAACATTATTTAAACCATATTGGTAAACCAAATCTGGGTATAGAAATTGAACTGCACAAAAAGATGCCGATAGGCAGCGGACTCGGTTCAAGTTCTGCAAGTACTGTAGCTGGTTTGTTTGCTATAAACACATTGATGGGTAATTTACTAACCAACAAGGAACTTGTTCCTTTTGCCATGAAAGGTGAGGAGCTGGCTTGTGGCTATGGTCATGCCGACAATGTTGCGCCTGCCTTAATGGGTGGTTTTGTATTGATCAGAAGCTATCAGCCTTTGGACATCATTAGCCTGCCTTTTCCTGAAGAGATGCACGCTGCAATTGTGTATCCTGAAGTTGATGTGCCAACTAAAGATGCCCGCCAGATGATCCGTTCCAAAGTGTTGTTAAAAGATGCCGTAACCCAATGGGGAAATGTGGCCGGACTGGTTAGTGGATTGTTTATGAAGGATTATGATTTGATTGGAAGAAGTATGACAGATATACTTGTTGAACCAACACGGTCCATCTTAATTCCTGATTTTTACAAACTGCGCACTATTGCTATGAAGACCGGTGCGGTAGGTTTTGGTATTTCAGGATCAGGCCCATCGGTATTTGCACTTACAAAGGATGTAGATACTGCAAACAAAATCACTGAAAAATTAAAGCAGCATTTAAAGAGTATTGCTATAAATAGCCTGTCTTTTGTTTCAGAAGTAAATAAAAGAGGCCCTATTATATTGGATTAATAACCAAACAAAATGAAACTATACAGTACCAATAACCACAGTTTAAAAGTAGATTTTGCCACTGCTGTTTTTAACAGCATGCCTTTGGATAAAGGCTTATATATGCCGGTTCAAATTCCAGAATTGGACAAAGAATTTATTGATAATATAGATCAGTTCACTTTATCGCAAATTGCCTTTAAAGTTGCTTCAGTATTACTTAAAGATGCTATACCTTTAGAAGACCTTCAAAGCATTATTGATGATGCTATCAATTTTGAAGCTCCTGTGGTAACACTTGACGAAAACACTGCGGTACTAGAACTATTCCACGGTCCATCACTGGCTTTTAAAGACTTTGGTGCGCGATTTATGAGCCGGATTATGGCTTATTTCTTAAAAGATAATGAGAAAACCCTGGATGTACTTGTTGCTACATCCGGCGATACCGGCGGGGCTGTAGCATTAGGCTTTTTGGGCGTTCCTCATACCAGGGTAACCATTCTTTATCCCAAAGGAAAGGTAAGTGAAATTCAGGAGCTGCAACTTTGTACAAACGGGCAGAATATTCATGCGGTAGAGGTAGATGGAACTTTTGACGATTGCCAGGCTCTGGTAAAACAAGCTTTTGCAGATGAGGAGTTAAATGCGAGATTGAGGTTAACCTCGGCAAATTCCATCAATATTTCCAGACTAATTCCGCAAACATTTTACTATTTCACTGCCTATGCCCAGCTAAAGAGACAAGGTAAGCAGGAGGTGGTGTTTTCTGTGCCAAGTGGAAATTTTGGGAACATTGCCGCGGGCCTTTTAGCGTATAAGATGGGCTTGCCGGTAAAGCAATTTATAGCGGCAACCAATGTAAATGATACTGTTCCAAGATTCTTAGAAACAGGTGTCTATGAAACCAAGCCATCTGTGCAAACCTATTCTAATGCCATGGATGTAGGGGCACCAAGTAACTGGGTTAGGATAATGGACCTGTTTAAGAACGATAAGGGAGCGCTACAGCAGATCGTGCAGAGCTATCGCTTTACCGATGAGGAAACGGTAGGGGGCATAAATGCGATATATGAGCAGTTCAATTATATAGCTTGTCCGCATACTGCAATAGCGTGGCTTGCATTCCAAAAATATAAAGCGGAACATCCTGACGATGATTATACCGGTGTTTTCCTTTCTACAGCGCATGCCTGTAAATTCCCTGATGTTTTTCCGGAAGGAATCAAAGCAAATATTGAGTTCCCGGACCAGGTAAAAGATCTTTTGGCTAAGCCAAAAAAAGCAGAAAAGATGAATACAGACTATGAGTCGTTTAAAAAGTATTTAACTACTTTTTACTAAACCGCATAATAGCGATATCGCCCATCATAAAGTTAAGGGTGGTATCGCTGGTTATTGAATACGTGCCTACTTTCTTTAACATTTGTACAAATGTAGATTCCCCTTCGCCCGGACAAGCCATTCTTGTCATTGCAAAAGGAGCCGTAAAGTTGATGGATGTATCATCAGCAACAAGTGCTCCTGAGTAAGAATTACAGCTGGTATTCCCACTAAATTTTTTATCAGCCACTTCGAATGTGATAGTAGGTTTTTTACCTGGATATAAACCATTAAATGCTATTCTTGGACCCGAAATATAGTTTAGTTCCCAGGTTCCGCTCAATTGAGATAGCCCACCATTTCCTATTGTTCCAGACTTTATAGTAGTACAGGCAGTAAAGGCACTTGCAATTACAAGTATAAGTAGCATCAGTTTTTTCATAGCGGTAAAATTAGTTTGTTATCCTAAAGGTACAAAGACTATTTTAAAAACGATCGGTATCCTGAGTTTTTCAGGATACCGATCGTTTTGATTGTATTGTTTCTTAAAATATGGCCTGAGCGATCTTTTTGGTAGGCTCGGGATTGCTCATTGTATAAAAGTGCAATACCGGTGCGCCAACCTGGATTAGCTCCTTGCATTGATGTATCATCCATTCTATACCCACTTCTTTCACCTGTTTCTCATCCTTGCATGCCTGAACTGCTTCAGTTAGCTCCTCCGGAAGATCGATGTGAAATACCTTTGGTAAACTGATTAACTGCTTAGACGAGGTAATTGGTTTTAAGCCGGGAATGATAGGTACGTTGATCCCGTTCTCTCTGCATTGCTGTACAAAATTCACGTATTTGGTGTTGTCAAAAAACATTTGCGTTACAATGAACTCTGCGCCCATATCCACTTTTTGTTTCAGATACTTAAAGTCGGTCTTCAAATTGGGTGCTTCGAAATGTTTCTCCGGATAACCGGCAACACCGATGCAAAAATCTGTTTTAAATGCAGAATGATCTTCGTGCAGGTACTTTCCGCTGTTCATATCAGTTACCTGCTGCAGCAAATCGGTTGCAAAAGCATGTCCACCCGGGGTAGGGATAAAAGAAGAATCCGCATGGCGGGCATCTCCTCTTAATACCAACACATTGTCGATACCCAGAAACTGAAGGTCAATCAATGCATTCTCTGTTTCTTCTTTGGTAAAACCACCGCAAATCAGGTGAGGTACTGCATCTACTTTGTACCTGTTCATTATAGCAGCACAAATGGCTACTGTACCCGGTCTTTTGCGATAAGAAACTTTTTCTAACAGGCCGTTACTGTGTTGTTTATAAATATAGTCTTCTCTGTGATAGGTTACATCTATAAAAGGAGGGTTAAACTCCATCAACGGATCTATTGCCTTATAAATTTCGTCTATGCTTTTGCCTTTTACAGGCGGTAATAATTCAAAAGAGAACAAGGTTTTATCCTTGGCATTATTAATATGATCTACAATTTTCATTTTGGTCAGGTTGTTTGGTTAATTTAATAGGCAAGATTAGGGCTTAGCCATCTTTCTACTTCTTCTACAGGCATGTCTTTTCTGATCGCATAATCATCAATCTGGTCTTTGGTTATCTTACCAAGACCAAAATATCTTGATTGCGGATGGGCAAAGTAGAAGCCACTTACCGCTGCGGTAGGATGCATGGCATAGCTTTCAGTTAAATGCAGGCCAATTCTGTTCTCAGCATCAAGCAATTCGAACAAAGTACCCTTTTCGGTATGCTCCGGACAAGCTGGATAACCCGGTGCCGGACGAATACCTGCGTATTCCTCTTTAATCAGTGCCTCATTGTCCAGATTTTCATCCTTTGCATAACCCCAGTAATCCTTACGGACAAGCTCATGCATCTTCTCAGCAAAAGCCTCAGCAAGCCTATCGGCCAATGCTTTAGCCATAATACTGTTGTAGTCATCATAGTTAGCCTCAAATTCAGCCACCATTTCATCACAACCAATACCTGTAGTAAGTGCGAAACCGCCAAAATAATCAGGCACACCAGTTTCCTGTTGCGCAATAAAATCTGAGAGCGCATAATATGGTTGTCCGGCAACTTTTTCAGCCTGTTGACGTAAAGTATGGATCACTACCTCTTTACCTTCAACATCAAGTACAATATCGTCGCCTTTTGCATATGCAGGCCAGAATCCTATTACCGCTTTTGCGGTAAGTAGTTTTTCGTCAACGATCTTTTTTAATAGTGCTTTGGCATCATTAAAAAGTTTTTTAGCCTCATCGCCGACAACTTTATCTTCAAGAATACGTGGGTAACTACCACGCAGTTCCCAGGTTTGGAAAAAAGGAGTCCAGTCTATATAAGGCACAAGCTCCTCTAGCGGATAGTTCTCAAATACCCTGGTACCGGTAAAGGAAGGAGCAGAAGCAACTAATGCAGTATCTATTTTAAAGTTATCCTTTCTGGCCTCTTCAATAGTTTTAAAGCGTTTATCAGAGCGCTTGTTTAAGTGAGCCTCACGCGCTTTGTCATATTCTTCGCGTATGCCACGAATGTACTCATCGCGGGTATCTTTGTTCATTAAAGTACTGCAAACAGTTACACTTCTCGAAGCATCGAGCACGTGTATGGCCGGCCCCGAGTAGTTAGGGGCAACCTTAACAGCAGCATGAATCCTGGAGGTAGTAGCACCGCCTATAATTAAAGGAATGGTAAAGCCTTCACGCTCCATCTCTTTGGCAAAGTGCACCATTTCATCAAGCGAAGGGGTAATCAAGCCACTCAACCCAATAATATCTGCATTTATTTCTTTGGCTTTTTTAATGATTTCCTGTGCAGGAACCATTACACCCATATCGACAATTTCGAAGTTGTTACAAGCTAAAACTACGCCTACAATGTTCTTCCCGATGTCATGAACATCTCCTTTTACAGTAGCCATTAATACCCTTCCTGCCGATGAATTCTGATCCTGATCCGGGTTGTCTAGCTTTTCCTGCTCAATAAATGGCAGCAGATAAGCTACAGCCTTTTTCATCACACGGGCAGATTTTACAACCTGTGGCAGGAACATTTTGCCGGCCCCAAACAGGTCGCCTACAATGTTCATTCCGTCCATTAACGGGCCTTCAATTACCTGGATTGGTCTGGCGTATTTCTGACGTGCTTCTTCCACATCGGCATCAAGGTATTCTATGATTCCTTTAACTAATGAATGAGAAAGCCTTTCTTCGACACTGGTTTTACGCCATTCTTCATCCCTTACAATCTCTTTACCTTTAGATTTGATGGTGTCTGCAAATTCAACCAATCGCTCTGTAGCATCATCCCGGCGGTTTAACAACACATCCTCAACAAGCACTAAAAGTTCTGGTGGAATTTCCTGATAAACCTCTAGCATCCCTGCATTTACAATCCCCATATCTAAGCCAGCTTTGATGGCGTGGTATAAAAATGCCGAGTGCATAGCTTCCCTAACGGTATTATTACCTCTAAACGAGAAGGAGATGTTTGAAACACCACCACTTACTTTTGCATGTGGCAGGTTTTCTTTAATCCATCGCGTAGCATTTATAAAATCTACCGCATAATTATTGTGTTCCTCTAATCCGGTTGCAACGGTAAGAATGTTCGGATCAAAGATGATGTCCTGAGGCGGAAAACCAATTTCATCAACTAAAATATCATATGATCTTTTACAGATCTCTTTTCTTCTTTCAAAATTATCAGCCTGTCCTAGCTCATCAAACGCCATTACTACTATGGCAGCGCCGTAGGTCATGATTTTGCGTGCACTTTCGCGGAATTTGTCTTCGCCCTCTTTAAGAGAGATGGAGTTTACAATTCCTTTTCCCTGCAAGCATTTTAATCCGGCTTCGATAACCGTCCATTTAGACGAATCGACCATGATGGGCAACTTGGAAATATCAGGTTCAGAAGCAATCAGGTTAAGGAATTTGGTCATCGAGGCTTCCGAATCTATCATCCCCTCATCCATATTCACATCAATAACCTGTGCGCCACCTTCAACCTGCTGACGTGCAACAGCAAGAGCAGCCTCAAAATCTCCACCTAAAATGAGTTTAGAGAATTTAGGCGAACCGGTAATGTTTGTACGCTCACCTATGTTTACAAAAATACTCTCTGGAGTTATGGTAACTGGCTCCAACCCGCTTAAACGCAGATAAGGGTCTATCTGGGGTATTTTTCGTGGTGCTACATTTTTTGCTTTTTCGGCTATGCAACCGATATGCTCAGGTGTAGTTCCGCAGCAACCACCTACAATATTTACAAAGCCATGCTGAATAAAATCTTCCACCAGATGAGCTGTTTCGTGAGGCATCTCATCGTAAGCGCCAAATTCATTTGGCAAACCCGCATTGGGATAGGCAGAAACATAGCAACCTGCTTTAGCAGAAAGTTCTTCTATGTGCGGCCTCATGTCTTTTGCCCCTAAAGCGCAGTTGAAGCCTATACTTAACGGATTGGCGTGTATTACAGAATTTAAGAAAGCCTCGGCAGTTTGACCTGATAGGGTTCTGCCAGAAGCATCGGTAATGGTTCCGGAGATCATGATCTCTATTTTACGGCCAATTACATTTTCATATTTTTTGATCGCAAATATGGCAGCCTTGGCATTTAAGGTGTCAAAAATGGTCTCAATTAAAAGCAGGTCTGAACCGCCATCAACCAGTCCGCGTATTTGTTCGTAATAAGCATCAACCAATTCATCGAAAGTAAGCGCCCTGAACCCTGGATCGTTTACATCCGGAGAAATAGATAGTGTTCTGTTGGTAGGGCCTACGGCTCCTGCAACAAAGCATTTTCTGTCGGGATTAGCCGCCATGAATTCATTAACTGCCTCTTTGGCGATTTTAGCCCCCTCAAAGCTCATCTCATAATCGAGCTCTTCCATCTGGTAATCGGCCAGTGAAATACGTTGGGTACTAAATGTATTGGTCTCAATGATATCTGTACCGGCCTTTAAATATTCGGTGTGAATGGCCTTAATGATATCTGGACGGGTGATGTTTAGTAAGTCGTTATTACCTTTTACATCACACGGGTGATCTTTGAACCGCTCGCCCCTGAAATCTTCTTCAGAAAGGACGTAACGTTGTATCATAGTGCCCATCGCACCATCAATGATCAGGATACGTTTTTCTAACTCTGCTCTAATGTCCATTTTTAATAGTAATATGAGTAGGTAATAAGCTAAAGTTGATAGAGGCTGCGCCTAAACAAGTGCCGAACTCATTACATACAAAGCTTATTCGAAAAGTCCGGTTTAGGTGTCGACTTTAACTTATCTTTCGGGAACCAATGGTTTGGCTCCAGTAGAATGTAGCACCTTGTAAGCACAGGTTGCTAAGACTTCGCAGGGTCTAATCCCTCCGTCTTTCTCTATAAGCATTACAAAGGTGCAACAAAGAAAAATCATTTCCAAAATTTAGACCGTTAAAGCATATAAAATTGTACAGAGGAGACAATTAACTCAGGACTTCGAAACATTGTTTTGAAAAAATGATGATGCACAGCTGAATTTGAAAGTGTAAAATGTGTTTAATTCACAAGATGGCAGTGTGTTGCATCGCAGTAGTTTATTGGGGTCAATACAATGTTTAAACCATCAATAAGCAATNAAAAAAAACCATGCAAGTAGCATGGCTTTTTTTAATATGTTTAAGAAACAGACTGTTATTTTCTGCTTCCAAAGATTCTTAGTAGATATAAGAAGATGTTTATAAAGTCAAGGTAAAGAGATAAGGCTCCCATGATTGCCAATTTCTTAGCATCAGTTGCCGCCATCTGATCTCCATTTTCTTCAATACCTGCACCAATACGTTTCAGTTTTTGAACGTCATATGCTGTTAAGGCTGTAAAGATTGCTACTCCAAAGAAGCTCATTATATAGCTAAAACGATCACTTCCGATAAACATGTTGATGATACCAGCAATGAATAAGCCTACAACGCCTACCATTAATATAGGACCAAATTTGCTTAAATCTACATCTGTAGTGTAACCTAAAACTGCCATTATTCCAAATATACCTGCTGCGGCAGCAAAACATGCTACGATTGAACCTGCAGTATAAATAAGTAATATAAAACTTAAACTAACACCTAAGAGGACCGAAAATAGAACAAATACGCCTAATAAAGCACCATAAGACAGGCGGTTAAACCCTGTTCCCATTAAAATTACCAGACCTAGAGGTGCAAACATGGCAATATAACCTAGTATTGTTCTTTGTCCTGTTTCAAAATTAATTAATTGACTTAAAGCTGCAGGAGAGGTTGAAATAAGAAACGCAGCTAATGTTGATAAGCCAAGCGCCACAAACATCCATAAAAAAACATTAGCGAAGAATTTCTTGGCAACCTTGCCAGTTAAGTCTTCTACAAAAACGGACTGTTGTGCCCAATCATTATTATTGTTATTATTCATGTGTTTTAAATTTATTTAAAGATACGAATTGTTTCATTCTAACAAAAGCTATGCCCCGAGCCTTTTTGTCAGGATTTCTTCAACTTTCTTGAAAAACTGAAGGGGTTTTAAGGTTCTCCATGCCATATCGTCAAGGTCTCCACCAAAATTGATGTAATAATCTATATTGCTGTTACGGAATTCATTGATTACATGTTCCTGGAAATTGATGCCTGTAATCCATCCATCTTCAACTTCCTGAAACCATTCTTCGTAATAACTATCTTCAGAAGAATGGAAGTTCAGTACATTTTCACCAATCAGGATGAATTTGTTTATTCCCTCGTCAATCATGAGCTCAATGATTTCACGTTTCAGAAGCATAATGTCGTTACCAATGGCATCGTTCCATTCTCCAATGAGCTCTATGATTGCATAATTTCTATCATAGTCGACATACAGTACTTTAAGGTACATCGTACTTGATCCGAAATCATCCCATTGGGGATGTAACAGGAAATTATACAACTGCTTGTCGAAATAAAATTCCGAGTACTCCGTGTTGTAGAATGGAGAACGCTCATCTTCTGCCGCGATATAATCATCACGCCATAGATAGTAAGGCTCTATTTCGTGCATGTTTGATTATTTATGGGTAGATTCAACAGCTTTGCGGACACTTCCATAACGGATCAGCAGATCTGCAGCATGTTCGTAATCAATATTCAGTTCGTCCATTACCATTTGTGTACCTCTGTCTACCAGTTTATGATTGGTTAGCTGCATGTCTACCATCTTATTGCCCTTTACCCTGCCTAGTTTTATCATTACCGTAGTACTAAGCATGTTCAGAACCAGTTTTTGTGCAGTTCCGGATTTCATTCTGGTAGATCCTGTTAAAAATTCGGGGCCAACTACTACCTCTACAGGGAAATCACTTTCTGCAGCTATCGGGCCACCTTCGTTGCAAACAATACAACCTGTTAAAATGCCGTTTTTACGGGCAGTGTTTAGTCCACCGATAACGTAAGGAGTGGTTCCTGATGCAGCAAGGCCAATTAAACAGTCGTTGGCATCAATTTTAAATTCCTGCAGATCAATCCATGCCTGTTGGTCATCGTCTTCAGCGTTTTCAACTGCTCTTCTTATGGCAGTGTCTCCGCCGGCAATAATACCAACAACCCAATCAAACGGAACTCCAAAGGTAGGAGGGCACTCTGAGGCGTCAACAACACCCAGTCGGCCACTTGTGCCAGCACCGATGTAAAATAACCTTCCCCCGTTTATCATTCGCTCGGCAACAGCAGAAGCCAGTTTCTCTATCTGAGGAATTACTTTTTCCACAGCATGGGGAACTGTTTTGTCTTCATCATTTATGCCCTTTAGAATTTCAAGTACTGACATTTTATCAATATCGTTATACGTTGATTCTTGCTCGGTTACTCTTATCATTAGATTAATTTTTGTTAAAATTCGTGATTTTCTTGTTAAACCAGAAATAATAGGGGAAATCAATTCAAAATAAGGATTTCTTCTCAATTTTGGAGTAATAGAAAAAATACTAAACAAATAAAAATCAGAAGAGGTTAAATGATTATATAACAGTCTAATTTTGTACCTTTACGGTGCCTTTAGCCATGAAAAAGAATACCCGCTATAATCTCTTAATTGCCCTCACTTATTCAGTAACTTTAATAGGTGGGATGTTTTTTGGCTACAAATTTCTGAAAGATCAGGGATATACCTTTCAAAAAACGACTTATATGGCAGATAACAATGCGCAAAAGGTCGATGAAATTCTCCATATCATTAATAAAAACTATGTAGATGAGGTTAATGCCGACAGCTTAAATAACCTTCCTATTGATAGTTTGTTGCATAAACTGGATCCTCATAGTATATATCTTCCGCCAGAAAAGGCAAATGAATTTGCTGAAACATTAAATGGGAATTTTGAGGGGATAGGCATTGAATATTATATTTTAAATGATACCCTGCTGGTTACGAATGTAATTAAGGATGGCCCGGCGTTTTTGGCCGGAATAAAACAGGGCGACAGAATTATTAAAATAGATACCATTTTTGTTAGTGGCAAGGCTTTGCCCAGAGAACAGATGATTGGTAAGATTAAAGGGAAAAAGGGCACAGCAGTAAAATTAACCATTGTGCATCCTGGCAGTAGCCTGGCAACTGTTTTTACGGTAAAACGCGATAGGGTACTGGTGAGTAGTATTGATGCATCATATATGCTTAACAGCGAAGTTGGCTACGTGAGGATCAGTAAATTCGGTTCAGATACAGATCGTGATTTTGTGGAATCTATAAAGTCGCTTAAATCTGAGGGGATGAAAAAGCTTGTGCTTGACCTTCGTGACAATGGCGGAGGCTATTTAACGGCAGCAACGGGTCTGGCTAATCAAATTCTTGAGGAGAACAAATTAATTGTTTATACGGAAGGAAAACATGAGCCACGTACAGATTATGTTGCAACAGGCGGGGGCGAGTTTGAAGATGGTAAACTGGTAGTGCTTATTAATGAGAATACGGCCTCGGCCAGCGAAATTCTGGCAGGTGCGGTACAAGATCTTAACAGGGGGCTTATTATTGGTCGCCGTTCTTTTGGTAAAGGACTTGTTCAGGAGCAGTTTCCTTTTGTGGACGGATCGGCATTAAATTTAACCATTGCACGTTATTACACCCCATCTGGCAGAAGTATTCAGAAATCTTATAAGGATGGTTATAAAGCCTACCAGGATGAGATCGAGAATCGTTTTAATGACGGAGAACTTACTGCTTCGAAAAAAATTGTTAAAAAGGACAGTATAAAAGGCAGATTTGTGGGGGGTGGTATTCAACCAGATATTTATGTGAAAATGGATACTATCGGGTATAACAAATGTTATACTATGCTGGCTTCTAAGAAGATATTGTTTGATTTTGTTTATGATGTTTTAGCCAGTAGGTACTCTGCACCATTTATTGAACAGAACCTTGCTACTTTTAATGTTAGTGACGCAGACTATCGCGACCTGGTGAAATATATTCAGAATCGTAATGTTGTTGTTGATCAGAGGCAGCTGGCTTCGGCAAAGCCGCTGATCTTAAATGATATGAAGGTGCTTTTATGCAAGTATCACTTAGGTGATGCGGGTTATTATAAAGCGCTTAACCTAAGTGATGCTATGGTAAAACAGGCATTAAACAGCTTACAGTAAGCTTATTTCTGTCTGAAATAAATCTGGATTGGCACTCCGCTAAAATCAAAATTTTCACGAAGCTTATTCTCAATAAACCTTTTATAAGGTTCTTTAATGTATTGGGGTAAGTTACAGAAGAAAGCAAACATTGGAGATGTTCCATTAATCTGCGTGATGTATTTTATTTTGATATACTTTCCTTTTAATGCGGGTGGCGGATAGTTCTCTATGATCGGCAACATTACATCATTTAATTTAGATGTAGGGATTTTCTTGCCTCTGTTTTTATGTACTTCTAAAGCAGTTTCAATGGCCTGGAAAATACGTTGTTTAGTTACTACTGAAGTGAAAACAATAGGTATATCGGTAAACGGCTGTAGCTTCTGGCGAATTTGCTCTTCGAATGCTTTTACGGTTTTATTGTCTTTCTCTATTAAGTCCCATTTGTTTACAAGAATTACGATACCTTTTTTGTTTTTCTCTGCAAGGTGGAAAATATTCACATCCTGCGATTCTAAACCTTCGGTTGCATCAACCATTAAGATAACCACATCGGCTTCTTCTAATGCTTTAATGGTACGCATTACAGAATAAAACTCTATGTTCTCTTTTACTTTGGTTTTTTTACGTAAACCTGCAGTATCAATAAACATGAATTCATGACCGAACTGGTTGTAGTGAATGTGTATAGAGTCTCTGGTCGTGCCTGCAATTGGAGTAACAATGTTCCTGTCTTTACCAATCAGTGCGTTGATTAAAGAAGATTTACCAACGTTTGGTCTGCCTACGATTGTGATTTTAGGAAGTGTGTTTTCTTCTTCAGGAAGGTCTTCAAAGTTTTTGATAACGTCATCAAGAAGATCACCCGTTCCTGATCCGGTCATAGACGAGATAGGGTAGATTTCGCCAAGGCCAAATCCGTAAAATACTGCGGCCTCGTTTTGTAGTTGAGTATTATCAACTTTGTTTACTACTGTAAATACAGGTTTTTTACTTCTTCTAAGCAATTGTGCTATTTCGTCGTCAAGGTCGGTAATGCCTGTGGTTACATCAACCATAAACAACAATACGCTTGCTTCTTCGATAGCGATAATTACCTGCTCGCGGATAGCTGCTTCAAAAACATCTTCAGAGTTTGCCACGTAACCACCAGTATCAATTACAGTGAATTGTTTGTCAGTCCATTCCGCTGAACCGTAGTGACGGTCGCGGGTTACGCCGCTAAAATCATCGACAATAGCTTTACGACTTTCTGTTAAGCGGTTAAAGAGGGTAGATTTGCCTACGTTTGGTCTTCCGACGATTGCGATAATATTGCTCATATTGTGTTGTGAATTGTATTAATTATTAAGGGGTTGCAAAGGTAAGCTTAATTTTCGTACCCGAAACTTTTTAAGTAGTTCTTTTTACTGCGCCAGTCTGGAATTACCTTTACAAAGGTTTCAAGAAATACTTTTTGATCCAAAAATTTCTCAATATCCTTGCGTGCTTCAGTTCCTACCTTTTTAAGGCTTGCGCCTCCTTTGCCTATCAGTATGTTTTTTTGAGAATCGCGTTCTACTATGATTTCAGCGCTGATTTTGGTAATGTTTTCTTCCTCTTTAAAGGCAGTAATAACTACTTCGGTACTGTATGGTATTTCTTTTTGGTAGTTGTTAAAGATCTTTTCTCTGATGATCTCGGATACAAAGAATCTTTGGTTACGATCTGTAAGGTCTTCTTTATCGTAAAAAGGCGCATGTTCTGGTAAATGATCTAATATCATGGTAAGGATGCCTTCCAGATTGTATTGATGAAGTGCAGAGATGGCATAAATATGCTTTGGATTTAATTTTTCCTGCCAGTATGCTGACTTTTCTTCTACCTGTTCCTGGGTTGCGTTGTCGATCTTGTTGATTAACACAATCATTGGAATAGTAGTATTGATGATTTTCTCTAATACATCATTCTCATCGTGCTGTTCGTTAATGTCGGTAACAAACAGGATTAGATCAGCATCAGTTAGTGCTCCTTTTACGGAACTCATCATAGAATCCTGCAGGCCATATCGAGGTTTTATGATGCCCGGCGTGTCAGAAAAAACTATTTGATAATCTTCTTCATTAACAATTCCTAAAATACGGTGGCGGGTTGTTTGGGCTTTCGGAGTTATGATCGAAAGTTTTTCGCCCACCAGGGCATTCATTAAGGTAGATTTACCCACATTGGGCTTACCTATGATACTTACAAAACCTGCTTTATGCGACATAAAAATATTTTTTGAAATAAATTTGCACCGCAAAGAAACGAATTATATCTTTGCATTCCAATTCGGAAGAAGAGTTAAGGATTTAACAAAAACTACCAAATTGTATATAGTGCGGGGTGGAGCAGTTGGTAGCTCGTCGGGCTCATAACCCGAAGGTCATCAGTTCGAGTCTGGTCCCCGCTACCAAAAGATTCGCAGCTTTAATAAAGCTGAGGCAATCAAAATGGCCCGTTCGTCTAGGGGTGAGGACGCCAGATTTTCATTCTGGAAACAGGGGTTCGATTCCCCTACGGGCTACNAGYRACMRCWTYAAAAMAWTSARMNGGYTKTWWWWTTAAGAWWKACRKMSTKYKKKGTKKWKCARKYRNTNGCYCGWMRNGGCWMAWAAMMYKMMSRTNATCNNNTCKAGTSWNGTCMYYSMKWSMRWMANANTCGSAGCWKYAAKMRNGCTSASKSAAWMMARMTKRMMSKWTYGNTMTWSRRKNTGWKSAYGYCRNGAYTKTCWTKNCTKGWWWYRRKSGTWNNATKCYMMTWYKGKYTACTAGTARCMNCRTMRRRRCATTCAAAAGGCTGTAAATTTAAGATTTACGGCCTTTTTTGTTTTTCAAGCATGCCCGAAAAGGCAAAAAAAATTCCCATATCTCTAGTGAGTCATTCAGTGAGTCAATCGGAGCAGCAAGCGGCTCACTGAAAACAGCTTAAAGTATTGATATTCAATATGTTCATGTCGTGACTGTCTTGACTTGTTTTGATCGTAATGCTAATTTTGTTTACTTAAAACTAGCTATTATGAGCCAGAATTATTCTCTTCACTTTTTTCTGAAGAAACCAAGAAACTACGTAGATGGTCCAAAATCCATCTATATGAGAATTACAGTGACAGGATGCACCCCAAAAGAAGCCTCATCTGAACGAATTTGTGACCYARRAMACTKRATKYCCAKCKMGAWNCARWKSAMMWKRAARYTSWGMAAGYRCAMRSMYAYTTAAWRMMCAKYTRKWTGCAAWWNASSWWWWASTTGWSYRWNGYAYWYWCNTATTTAAAAAAAATGGGGCTGGAAATTTCAGCAGAAACAATTATGGACAAATATCTGGGCAAGGAAGAAAAACCAAGATATCCATTGGAAGTATTCAAGGCACATAATACTAAAATGGAGGCCATGTGTATATTTCGGAGATAGTGGTTCTTCCCCAATTTGGGTGGTAAAAAAATACAACAGACAAGTAATTCCTTTTTGCAAACAACTGTTTTTTAAGTCGATACAAGCTTATTATCTCGGTGGTTACTTTGTGTTTTTTTTTGCGGGAACTAACATTGATCATGATTCTCGTCTATATGTTGGTGGATCCTACGGCTTCAATTAGCAGCAAGCCTTAATGAACACTTAAGTTATTGATTTTACATTACTCACTTCATTTTGAAAAACCACCAAAATTGGGGAAGAACCAAATTCCGCGAAAGTAGTGGCCAAATATGGAGTAATCCTCAGTTACAGCGGCAAACAGTTTTTTTATCGTCAACAAGGGAACGGTTGATCACTATAGTCTAGTCCCCTTTGCTCGACCCATTTTGCAGAAGGGTTTTTTTGTCAACGGTTCAGTCGATTTTACCAAACAGGATTATAAAACTTAGTGGCAGCAAAAAAAAACCGCATACCTTCTTGATTTTTCAGCTCTGGATAAGAGTGATATTCAAGGAAGACTTGCAGATTATCTGGATATCGGTGTGCAAAAAGAACTCCCGACGCGATATAAGTGCGCGATTCGAGAACATTGGTACAAAAGTCCAAATATCGCAGACGCCCCATCAGCATTTTTTTTTAAAAGGGCTCATGAATATCCAAAGCTATTAAGCAATGATGCCCAGGTTTTGGTGACCGATAGTGCCTACAAGGTGGAAATGAAACAGGGGTTTGAGCTTAATAGTTTTATTTTTTCTTTCTATAACTCGCTTACGCTTGCCTTTGCCGAACTAGAGGGTAGGTATTATGGTGGTGGTGTACTAGAGCTTACGCCCAATGAGTTCCGGGTACTTCCAATACCCTATGTGTCGCCAGCAAACTTTGAGCAGTTTAAGCAAGATTTTAAAAATAAGACCTCAATTGAAGAATTGTTAGCGAACTACAACTACCAAATACTCAATATATCTCTGGGTCTTAATCAGGATGAGATCGATAGGGTCGAGTTGATAAGGAGAAAGCTGGTCAATAAAAGACATCGTAATTAGGTATTTTGAGGTATTCTGTTGCTAAAAGAATACGATTGCCTATACGTTTACTTGCTTTTATTGCAGTCTATATGTCCAGGGAAAAATTTGTTATTAGTTGCTGGTAAACTTTCTCCGGATCCGTACCTGTTGCGCCTAGTTCCTTGAAGATATCTTTGGCTGGGAGATCTCCGGCGATGGATTTCATAAAGATAATAAGATGTGATTTGATGTGCTCGGGGAGCTCAAATTTTTCTGCAGGAGCCAGGGTGATGGCCAACCGGAATACATCGCCTTTGTGCTTGCGAAGATGTTTGGTGTCTTCCTTTACGCCCTCGGCAATTCGCTGTGATATTTCAAGGAATGCTTTTGCCTTCAGACAGATGAGGGCTTCTGTGTTTGCGTGCCTGATCCCGTCTTCCACTGAGCTGTGGCCGATCATGTATTCATAGTAAACGTCGTCAAGCAGTATGGCCGAGAGGCTCGATAGGTCGTCGTCTACAGGGATCGGTGTCAGGTGTGCTTTTTCTGAGAGTTCAATTACATCCGGCTTCCTCGCAAAAAGCTCGATCTGTGCCGGAAATTCTTTGTTACCCGGTTTGGCAAAGCGGTAATACTGGCGATCGTCACTACTCTTCTCCTGTCTCTCGTATTCGCCCTTGGCTATGAATTCCCAGAAACGGGCAACGAATCCCGGAGCCAATGCTTCTACGATCAGGATGATGTCCATGTCCTTTGTAGCCCGAGGTACCAGTGCGTTGTTTTCTAATATAATATCACAGGCGGTACCACCAATAATTACATAATTGTCGGGAAATTCCTTAAAATATTCTCTGAATGCTTCAAATCCTCTTACCATATGATGTGTTCTTCTAATATATTATCCAATGCCATTTCCACTCGCTCGTCGTGCGTATCGCGCAGGCTCAGATACAGGGACAGCGGATCTACCACGGGCAGGTCCATGTTAAGTCCGTTCGCTAGTATCTTTGGGTCGTATTTCCAGACTTCTAGGCATACCTCACTGTCATAGTCTGGATTTTCTTCAAATTCAAAGTTAAGCTTTAGTTGGTAAAATTCGTCCTTGCCTACGGCATAATAGTGCATCCGGCTAGGGTTCATATCACTATATTCAGCCAGGGCAGTTTCGCCCGATCTGAACCGGAACACCTTTGGCCTTAAAGGTAGGTACATCCTTTTGAGCACCGGGTTTGTCCAGAGCCTTCTTTTGTCTATGTCGTTCCACAGTTCAATGCCATGCAGGTGGAAGTCGATATATTTTTCCTTATCTCCGACTACACTTGCGATTTCCAATTGCACAAGGCTTTCAACGGCTTTTGAAATGGCGGCTGGGGTATATCCCAGTCGTCCGGCTACCTCCTTGAATGAATGTTCGGCTATGCGCCAGTCATTTTGTTTATTGTAGAGCAGATGGTACAGGATGATCAACTGCGCTGATGGCAAGAGCTTGTCGTTATTCCTTCGCAGTTGTTTGGTGATGAACTCCTCCCTTAGATCGATCAAAAGCTCAGGGAGGAACAGCTGTTTTCCCGGAACGATAAAATTGATCTTTTTTTCGATCAGTGTCTGCCTTGTCCGGATTGAGATGTCTGGAAGTACGAGTACGACCATTCCCAAAGCTGCCCACAACCGGTCGAAATGGTTTTCGAGTTGCTTTACCTTAGTGTCTATGTTTTCCTTAGGGTAGGCCAAGTAGAATTCCTTACCATACAACCTTGCGCCCACAAAGTCGAATGTCCCGGTTATATATGCGGGGATATCATCTAGTTTGCGTTTTGGAAACCTTAGGATTTCCATTTCCAGCCCCAGTGTATCCTTAATATATTTGACTACATCATCCATGATAAACCAATATTTGTATAGTTAAGTTGATAAGTTAATTATACAAATATAAGTTAATTATTGATATTATAAAAAATATAATTTGTTGAATATTAATATAATAAACTATAAACTGCATAATTAACTAGATAGGTTAATTATACAAAAATAGGTTAATCAATACTTTTATTGGTAGAAAAATTGATTGCCTCTCCATGATGTACGTAGCCAAGCTGGTTGGTGAGCATATTTGTATTGACGATCTTAAAACCTTCAATGTTTCGGTGATGATGGCCATAAATCCAGTAATCTGGACTTAATTGCTCAATCAGTCCATCGAGATCGGTAGCGAAGGCCTCATTTAACAAGGTTCCTAAATATTCGGGTGGGTAGTTGCGCATGGTAGGTACATGGTGGGAAACTACAATTGTTTTTAGCCCATCGTCCTGAGAGAGCGATTACATTCTTCGTCAGTCTATGTCCGGGAGCGCTACTCTGAAACTACTGGAAGAATTGGCTGATATGACGGAGATAACGGACGTAACAGCTGTGGTAATTCGCCAGTCGCTTAAAACGGATTTTAAAGATTATGAAGATGCCATTCAATACCATAGTGCATTAAGTATCCCCGATTTGGATTTTATTGTTACTCGAAATACCAAAGACTTTAAAAAGAGCAAGCTTGCTGTTCTTACACCGACTGAGGCATTGGCTAGTTTAAATATTATGTAGCCAATTTTGGCTTACAGTCTGGTCGACAGATCATCTCCAATGTTCGCCAAAAGCATTAAATCTGCAGAAAAAGAGTTCGACAAATGTAACGCTTGGGCTACTAAAAAGCGATCAGAAACGATCGCTTTTGTTGTTTCCAGCCATTTCATGGAATAGGGGATCGTCCCGATAACTATCGGAACTCCTACGGGCTTTGGAAAGCGATCAGATGTGGTTGAGTTTTCGGATAAGAGCTGCAAGAATTTTATTCTGGATGCTTCGAGACGGACGATGCTCCTTCTATTTACGATTTATTTACAAAGTTTACATTTTTATTTACAATCCAAACCACTCCACCCGAAAAATATCAAAGTAGATTCGCTGAATCAATTTGAAAGTATATGAAAAATAGAAAAAATGTCATCTATGCGATGATCTTCGCATTGGTTGTAGTAAGCGGGCTAGTATTTGCCAATCGTAACATTAAAACTGAAACCGGTCGGTCTTCAAAACCCTTGTCCATTGCAAACAAGAAAGCCGCACTGGATCCCAGGAAACAATGGGAGGGAACTCCTGACGGTATAAAGTATAAGGTATGGGAGGCATCTCCCGAAGGCAAAAAGGTGAAGGTCAGTCATGATAAAATAAAAGGCTACATCAAGTCTTTCGCGAATATGGAGGCCGTGGTCACCTCTGTTACTTTTCATCGTGAAAATGCAAAATCAGGGCCAAAATGGCTTATCGTCAAGATTGATGGAGAAGAATACATGATGCAATTTACTCCTAAAGAGTTTCAGCAGTTAACTAGCCTGAAAGTGAATGACAAAATAAGTGTAAAAAGCCGCAGCGCAGGGAATTCGCCAAGTCATCCCTATTTGATTGTATCGGGGGATTATATCGAGCAAAATGGTAAGGTACTTTTCAAACGTGATTTCAGTAAAAATGACCGTTGCTAAGAGGTAGTTGCAATAGATAGATCATCTTGTTCGCCAAAAGCATTAAATCGTCCTGAAAGGTGTTCAACAAATGTAACGCTTGGACGACAAGTCTCGGTGTTTAATCAACATCGAGGCTTTTCCTATTCAAGACTGCTTCCGCATGCTTTGTTTAACTTTTTCCCGGTGCTGCTCACCCCAGCTACTTAGTTCAGTCAACACATTTTTTAAAGTCAGGCTATAACTGGTTGCTTCGTAAACAATACTTACCGGTTGGGTAGGATAAACATTTCGCTTGATAAAGTCATTCAATTCCAAATCTTTTAATTCTTTAGCTAAGACCTTAGAGGAGATTCCCGAGACTTCATTCTGAATTTCATTGAAACGCTTGGACGACTGTACAAGCGAAAGGATCAAAGCCAACTTCCATTTTCCATTTAGCACATAGAGGGCATCAAGAACGTTTTTAAGTGAGCCTGCACATTCTGCCCTGCTTGGTATCGGCTGGTTTTTAATGACTTTCATAATAGCAAAGATAATCACTTACCCCGATGTAAGCGCTTACCTTTGGGTAACGACTAACTTTTTATCACCTGGTAGCCCTAGCTTTGCCCTTGATAATTAATCAATTTTATGAAACATATCCTTCATTTAAAATCAAGCATACAAGGTGCGACATCGTACAGTATTAAACTAGGTCATGCCATCGTTAAAGAAATTCAGGAAAAGTATCCGGGTAGCACCGTTGAAGAATTAAACCTGGTCGATATTGAAATGCCACATCTTAAACCTGAAGTCCTCCGTGCATTCTTTATTCCCAGCAATGAGCTGACTAAAGAAGAAAAGGAATCTGTCCTGCTTTCTGATCATCTGGTTAAACAGCTATTCGCTGCAGACATCATCGTAATTGGGGCACCACTGATTAACTTTACTATTCATTCAGCGCTAAAGGCATGGATTGATCATATTACCAGGGCAGGAATAACTTTTGGGTATGATGAAAACGGCCCTATCGGAAAGGTCACAGGGAAAAAAGTTTATGTAGCTATGTCATCCGGTGGCATTTATTCAGAGGGACCAGGGAAAGCCAATGACTTTGTTGCCCCTTATCTGAAAGCTTTTCTTGGATTTTTAGGTATGACAGATCTTACGGTATTCCGTGCTGAAGGACTAAAAGTGCCAGGAATTAAAGATTATGCTTTTGACAAAGCAATTAAAAGTATAAAGATTAATTAAGAGTATAAAGATTAGCAGTAATCTTATGGTTACTGCTTTTTTTATGACCGATTTTTTAATCCTCCTTTTAAACACCTAATACCCAGGTCACATCAAAAGCATCGGTTACTTCAATTAGTACTTGTTCTTCATAATTTCTGGAAGGTGGACCCCCGCGGCCAGATTTTATTTTCTCCATAAGGATCTTCCTATCGTCTGCATTTTTACATTGCAAAAAAATAGAAAGATAATTCCCAATTTTTCTTCCTTCGTTGTGGACTAGGTCCGAACCGTGAATAACTATACTATCAGAAACTAGCGAGCCGCTAATGACTGGTTTTTCTGTGTAACCCTGTAATTCCTTGTCAAACGTTTCAAAATGCAGCATGCCGCCAAAGCAAGTTTGGTAAAACGTAAGGGCCCTTTTACAATTCCCGGAAAATGTGATAAAGATTCCGCTTGTTAATTTATTGCTATTCTTAACTAACATCCTATACTGAATTATGCGTCGGGAATTTTTATTGGGAGGGAAAAAGCCTGGAATACCTTCTCCAGGCTTACCATAATTACCCGATGTAGTGAAACCATATTGTCTTTCATTTTTTTAAAGTATAATTGATTGATCAATTATTTCTTTTTTGTAGTTGCTTTCTCCTCATTCTCTTTTTTCCTGAATGCCACAATTCTTTTAATTAGCTTTTCAGGGAGCAATTTATTTATTGGAAATTGGATAACCGCTTTACTTGTTTTGTACCCTTCCAGATCAGTCTTGAAGTGTGCCCAAAAGGCTTCACTAAAGGGGTTCGATAATGAGATGTGATTAGGAAATGCACAATAGTATATCAGGTACCCATTGTATTTAAAGCAGGGTATTTGATAGCTGATACTTTCGTCTGCATCCGGTACTACTTCATGAATAATTTTCCTAATCGTCTGCATTCTTTGGAGTGCTTCCCCGCTAAATGCGAGATGGTACTCATCAATCGACTGATAATTTGTTTTAGCCATTGTTCTGAATCTTATTATTATAGATGTAAGAAACCGCGAGGATGCCCAATACTATTAGTGGCAATAACATAAACGCGATATTTTGATCTACACAGGCATGACTGATGAAAGCATAGATTAAACTAAATGTAAGCCCTGCATATGCCCATTCCTTTAACTTACCCTGGATTTTAGGCAAAGAGATCGCTATAATTCCAAGTACTTTGCAATAGATAAGTGTATAAGCAAAGTAATCGGGATAGCCTAAAGGTTTTGTACCTGCATTTACATATTCCGGCGCAAACAGTACGGTACCCAGTGGCATTACACCTTCCCAAAGTATGAGGATAGAGGTTGCCACCCAAAAGATTATTTTATTCTTTTTCATCTTGTTAAATTTTTTTGTTTCTGATTATTTGTTTTCTACATATTTCACGAAATTATTTAAAATAGCCTGCCAACCTTGTTTCTGAAATTCAGGGTCATTCTCTGTTTCTGGGTCAAAAGTTGTTGCAAGCGTGGTTTTACCATCTTTATCTGTAAATAATGTTGTGGCAGTTCTGCCGTCAGCCATGGTATAGGCTATTTCTTTATACAATTCAACCTTATCGTAAGTGCCTTCAAAATCAAAACCGAAACTGCCATCTTTAGCTTCCATTCTATTTTTAAACTTCCCGTTTATGCGGAGGTCGTTTTCGCTGCTTGGAGTATGCCAGCTTGGGTCGGCGTGTTCCATTGGATAATGTCGGCCGGTGTATTCCAAGCCTTCCATACTTTTTCTACGGGAGCATTCACTGTTGCTTCTACCGTAATTTTTGTTTGTTCTGCCATGTTTTTTATTTTTAATAATTTATTACATTACAAAGATGCTACAGACTCCGAAACTTGGTCTATTGTAAAAACGACAAATTAGAGGTGAATTACGACAAAAGTATATACCTTTAGTTAAGTCAAAATTATATGCAAGTTTCAGTATTCGTTCCACAGTATGGAGTAATAGAAGCTATTACCCCAGCATTCAGGACCTTTAACACGGCCAATGAATTTTTAACGACATTTGGTAAAAAGCCCATTTTCAAAGTAGAGTATGTGGGCTTGAATGAATATGTACCTGCCAACAATGGCGAATACACGGTAAAAACAGACAGGCTGCTGAAAGATGTTGCCCATACCGACCTGCTCATTATACCACCCACTTTTGGAGACACTAACGCAGGCATCCAAGCTAATGCGGAAGCAATACCGTACTTCAAAAAGCTTCATCAAAGCGGATCCAGCCTTGCAAGCTTATGTATAGGTGCTTTTTTGCTTGCAGAAACAGGCTTGCTAGATGGAAAAAAATGCTCTACCCATTGGGCACATATCAGCGAGTTTAGAGAAAAATACCCACAGGTAGAAGTAGAAGATGGCGCTATCATTACCGAACACAATAACATCTATAGTAGCGGTGGCGCAAGTAGTTTGTGGAATTTAATTTTGTATCTGGTAGAAAAGTTTTCTGACAGGGAGACCGCTGTGATGATATCCAAATATTTTGCGTTAGACATTGGTAGAGACAGTCAATCACAGTTTGCCATTTTCAAAGGGCAGAAAAACCATGGTGATGGAGACATTCAAAAGGTACAGAGTTATATTGAGACAAATTATGAAGACAAAATAAGTATTGAAGATTTGGTAAACCTTACAACTGTTGGACGGAGAACTTTTGAGCGAAGGTTTAAGGATGCAACAACTAACACGCCAATGGAGTACATACAACGGGTAAGAATAGAAGCTGCAAAGAAGTTTTTTGAAGCTTCAAGAAAGAATGTGACAGAAGTAATGTACGGTGTAGGTTATACCGATACCAAAGCATTCAGGGATATTTTCAGGAAGATAACAGGCCTTACTCCAATAGAGTATAGGAATAAGTTTGCAAAGGTAGCAAACGAAGTATAATTACTTTTCGCAGTAAAGTTGTATTAATACCTTACTGCCCAGTTATGTGTGCCCGATTTAACATCTCTGATTACCCAAAATTTGCCCTCTGGTATTGCTTTTAATGATCTTCCGTCTTTAATTATTCGGTCCTTTTCTGTTTGTTTTGGTAAGTAGACTACTCCCGTGGCATTGGATGGGATACTGGTTTTTAATTGAAACTGCGCAGTGGTTTTAGTAAAGGCAATATTGATTTTTCCATGTAAGGTTGATAATTGGAGCTCGGCAGAGTGAAGTGTTCCTGGTTGTGGTTTTATTTGGATAGTTCCAAAGGCAGGGGATAAGGGTTCGACTCCCATAATTTTCCTGACAATAATATTGGCAGGTGCAGCACCCCAGGCATGATTCCAATCCTGATTGTTTTTGTAATCCGTATCCCAGGCCTCAGTAGTCATGGTTGAGCCAGAACGGAGCATGTTGTACCAGCTTCGCTTTTCTGTTGAGGTTAACAGCTGTAATCCATATTCTGCTTCATTTGCATTGTATAGCGCATCGAGCAGGAATTGTGTGCCATACACACTGCAGGCCATTCCTCTTGAACGGATGTGGGTTATTACTTTTGCTTTATGTTCATTTGGCACCAGATCGAAAGCAAGAGCAAGCATATTGGAATGTAACGAGCTGTGCATAGTATCCTCACCATCTTTTATTGTTCCTGTGTTCGGATCTATAAAACTATGTTGAAAGGCCTGTTTTACTTTGTTGGCTTGTTGCTTATAGAATGCAGCATCTTTTTTTTCTCCCAATGCCTGGGCTAGATCCCTCATACAAATCAAGGCTTGATAATGAAAAGCATTTACCACTGCATTATAGTCTGTGAAAACAAAACCATCTGTTTCTCCGGGATAGGAGGGTGGTAGTCCAAAGCCTCCTTTTTGTGGCCAATCTACAATGTCTTTTAGCACTTTTTCTCCATTAAAAGTAGAGAAATGTATGGATTTGGTAAAGGTACTGTCTTGTTTACCGGTTCTGGTACTAATTAGCCCATCGGCTCTGGCAAGGGCAAGCAGCAGTTTTGGTTTTAGTTGTGGGTAAAGTAGTTTTACCGTTCTGATGTCGCCGGAATAGAGGTAATCATTCCAGGCCACCAGCAGGTTTTGCAACGACCATTCGGTTGGCCAGGTGGCGTGATAAATCAGGAAATCTAAAGACCTTTTGGCCATGTTAAATTCAGCATCGGAAGCATAATGTGATAGCTGATTAATTAATGCATCAGCTTCGTAAGGAATCCGTTCGCGGTCGCCATCAACATATATGCCTGTAAATGAAGTTGCTTTAATGGTGTGTTTAGAAAGCTCCCAGATCCGGTTTAAAAGGGTGTCGGAGCTTTTAAATGATGACGCTTGATCATTAAAAGGATAGGTTACAACGTAACGCTGTACTTCAATTATTGCGTTATCATTCTTTTCAATTTCCACATATCGGAATGGGAGTACTTCGCCTATGTAATCAGGCATAAGTATGGCCTTAGATCCGGTGTTACGTTCATCGGCTAAAAATTTAAGATCGTAACTGTGTTGTCCTTTTTGCAATGCTAGTTTTAATAAACGGTAGCGGATAGTACCTCTTGGTTTTCTATCCACATGCCCTGCGGCATCTACTGCTTCGCCAACATGGATTTTCAAGGTATCTCCATCGGTTGCTGATTTGATGTGTATTTTTATTTGAGCAAAGGCATCATTCCCAAAATCATATAAAGTATTAAGGTTATTTAATTGTTTACTGAAAACCGGTTTTTCTAATGATTTTACAAGGGGTTGATGAGCGGTCTGGTAGGGCTTTAATACGCTGTCGGTAATAAAAGAGGTGGGTTTTGAATAATCACTTGCGATTTGTTTGTTGTTCCAGGCCTTTACTTTCCAGTAGAAAACAGTATTTGGGTTAAGCTTACGCCCTCCGTAAATGATGCCAGTCTGTTGGCCTTTAATTACTTTTCCGGAGTCCCAGAAATCGCCTTTATTCGCTTTGAGGTTTTCCAAGGAGGATGCAACAAGAATCCTATATGCGGTTTGGGAACTGCCTTTAGAATTATCTTCTAATATCCATGAAAAATATGGGTTTTGATTGGCTATTAGTGCCATTTGATAGGTAGTGCCTGATTGCTTTGCCTCCTGAAGTGATAGTGCCACTGGCATCCCATTTTTCCATACTTTATCCGCATTCAAAAGTAAATCGATCCTCAAATCTGAAGGAGAATTAGGCGGTTGTGCATTTGTTTTTAAGGACGAAATTAATAAAACTATAGCGAGGAAAAGATTGCTTAAAGGGTGCATGAGGTTTACTTGGTTTTAACAATAATAAATAATTAATTTACAAAATGATCCATACTTTAGATAATCCCATCTATAATGCGTTAAATTCGGCTCATAGTACTTTTTCGAGTGGAACAGATCATGCAAAGTATTACCTGGAAGAGGTTGCTTCATTTGCTGGCCTGAGGGATAATTCGAAAGGTAATTTTGAAGCGCTTCATGAGAACAGCCCTTTGGAAAGCCTGTTTATTGTTTTCACACCTTCTGCTGTAGATATCCCTGCTCGGTGGAGACTTGTTGCACAGATTAATATGTTTCAGATGATCTATGAATCTAAAGAGATTCCGGCAGGAACCGATATTGATTTTGTGGATTTAGATAAATCACATGTTGATCAGATGATAGCTCTTGTAGAATTAACCCAGCCGGGGCCATTTAGAGAAAGAACAATAGAGTTTGGAAATTATACTGGTGTATTTAGTGGCGATAATTTGGTAGCAATGGCAGGACATAGGCTCAATCCTACACCTTTTACTGAGATTAGTGCTGTATGTACTCACCCAGATCATCTTGGTAAAGGTTATGCTTTTGAGCTACTTCGCGAGCAGATCAAAAGGATATTGAAGAAATCTGAAATTCCTTTTTTACACGTTAGAAATGATAACCATGGTGCCATTAAATTGTACAAGAAGCTAGGATTTGAGATAAGGGCTGATATGTTTGCTTATGTTATAAAGAAGGTAAATAGGTAACAACCTTTCTATCTGTAGAAAGGTTGTTACCTATTTGAATTATTTTTTAATGTATTTTAATAGTCTTTTGAATATCTCAGTATTAGAATATACACCTCTAAAATCATCAGAATGAGGGCCATAAGCAAACACAGGAACTGGAACAGCTGTATGGTCATTTGTAGAAAATTCGCCTAATACGTAGCCTGATTGAATGTCGCCATCAAGAAGGGTTAGTCCTCCCGTTTCATGATCAGCCGTAACCACTATAAGTGTCTCGCCATTGCTATCAGCAAATTCGAGTGCTTTGCCAATTACTTTGTCGAAATCAAGATTTTCAGTAATCACTTGCGAGACGTTGTTTCTATGGCCACCGTAATCGATTTGTGCCCCTTCAAGCATCATGAAAAGACCTTTTGGATCTTTGGCTAACTGCTGAGTTGCTTTTAAGAAGGCTTCGGTCAAGAATTCCCCGCGACCCTCAATTTTTGGTCTTGTTTCGTTATCGGCAACAAGTCCAACCAACTTGTCTGCATTGCTTTTTTTGAAATCTTCAAAAGTATAGGTCACGGTATAGCCTTTCTTTTCTAATAATTCAACGGCAGTTGTTCCATTTAAGGTTTTCTTAAAGTTTGACACGCCAGAGCCCAAGAACATATTGATTCCTGAATTGTGCATGTCTTGTGCGATTTGGGGCTCCATTGAACGATCGGGTTGATGTGCGTAGAACGCTGCAGGAGTAGCATCGGCGAGATCACCAACAGAAATAACTGCAGTTTTTTTACCTTCTTCTGCGGCATACACAGCTAATGATTTTAATGGTTTTTCTGTTGAGTCTACTCCAATTGCGCGGTTATTTGTTTTTTCTCCGCCTGCCATTGCGGTTCCACCTGCTGCCGAATCAGTGATGTAAGTATCTGCAGCATTTGTAACAGAAACCCCAATGTTGCGCATCTTAAATAAATTGAGCTGACCTTGATTTGCAGTAAATGCAGAATATATCTGGGTAAGCCCCATTCCATCGCCAATTAAAAGAATTACATTTTTTATTTTTCCATTCTTGCCGTCTGATTGATAAGTGGGTTGGTATGTTTTGTGGATTTCTTTATTGATATAAATGTTTTTATCCAGGTCTTTTATGAAATTTCCAAGTGATTCGATAGCATCAGTGCCTATTAAATCTACGTGAAGATTCATTAAAGCCAGCCAGGAGCTTTTTGTATCAGGAGTAGCCCAAAACCGGATCTTTTTTCCTTCTGCATGGACACTATCTATAAGTCCCTTGACCCTTGTGTAGTCGGCATGCTCTAATCTGCCTTTTCCATTCCATTTGCTATAAGCGGTGAATGGGAAGCTTACTAATTCTACGTGTTTTGTTTCGTCAGCTATATGTTGTAATGGCCACTCTCCATCAAAATAGATATAATCAGGATAGTTTTTGTAATCATTTGGTTTTGGCCTGGATCCGCTTATTGTAATGGTTAACTGGCCAGCGTGTGTACTTGTTTTAAGAATGTCTTTATGAGGTTCCAGCTGTTTGATTAATATAGCTAAAGCGGTCGGGTAGTTTTCTTTAATATCGATCAGTAAATGAAGCTTGCGTTTAGGGTCTTTCTGTAAGGCTGCTATTGCTGGTTTAATATATGTGCTATATAGTGTTATTGAAGGGTTAACATGTTCTTTACTGTGCGCAACAAGCAAGTCGTTGTTTAATGGGAAAATATCTGCCTCAATGGAACCAAATCCTTTTTGAAAAGCTCTTTGGAAAGGAATGTCATTTTCATAGTCGTTATGAGAATGGGCATTTAATAATGAGTATTTAGCTTCTTTGTTAGGTGACTCCTGAGCCTGAGAATAATTAGCGCCAGCGGTTAATAAAAGCGCAAAGAGGCTCAATTTAATAATTTTTTTGATCGGTTTTTCTGTTTTCATTCTAATCTGTTCTTGTTTGCAATATGGTTGGTATTGCATTTATGTACGTTTAGGATTGATGTGATCTAGTTGTTGGATCTACTTGCAGATCAGTAGTGTAAAGCTAACAAATGGTTTGATTAGGTAGCTGATGATTTTAATAAAAGCAAAAGGGTGTCCGTTAATATAATCGGACACCCTTTTCCATATTACTTTATTTACCAGCCTGGTGTTTGTTTGTAAGCACCGTTGCTTCTGGTGATTTCATCCGGACTTATTGGCCATGCCATTTTTGAAGCATTAAAGTTGCGTGCGGGCCATACTTCCTTTACTACGAACGGAGAGTTTGGATTAGTTTTATCTGAATGATTACGACCATGAAGGGGAGCATTAATTTTAGCGAAATCTCCCCATCTCTTTAAATCCTGTAATCTATCAGTCCACTCACAAGCCAATTCAACACGACGTTCGTGTTTCAAATCATCTAAAGTTGGGGTGTTTATTGAGGATAGGCCAACTCTTGTTCTAAGTTCATTTAGAGGAGCTGCCGCTTCTCCATTTTTACCTTGTTCTATTAATGCCTCAGCTTTGAACAAAAGTATTTCAGCATAGCGTATTAACGATAAGTTAAGCATAGTGGTTGGATAATCACCACTAGGATTAATTTTATCATTTGAGGATGCATCCCCATCAGACCCATAACCAAAAGGCTCCATGTATTTATTGATTTGGAAGCCAGAAAGACTATTGGTAGAGAAATATGATCTTTCCTGCCCAAAGAATTTGAACTTATCACCAAATTTCAAAATAGTAACTTCACGTCTAGGGTCATTTGCTTCATATTCGTTATAAAGCTCAAGTGTTGGTTGAAAATATCCCCAACCGTTGTAGATTCCCCAGCCTTTATTTTCAAGACTTACACCAGGGAATTCTGACCCTCCATCTACTCCAGAAGTAACAGACCATATATATTCAGAACTCCAGTTGTTGGCAATTGTAAATACACTTTGGTAATTCTCTTTGCCGTTTGCTTTTCCGGTAATTAAGGCGCGATGTCCTTCGTTCTTTATTTTATCACAAAGGGGAGGAACTAATTGCCATTTAGTTTTATCGTATTGTGCCCAATAGGCATAAGCTTTTACCATGTATGCCCAAGCAGCCGCTTTATGTGCTCTTCCACGGTCTCCAGCACCATAACTTTCAAATAAAGGCAATAAATCTGCTGCTTTTTCGAGATCAGATATAATCTGTGCGTAGTTATTGGTTACAGATTTTAGCTGAGGTGGTATTCTTTTGCCATATTCAGGATTTTCTACAGCGTCAAATGGTACGCCCTGATCTTTATGACCCCAAATATAGGCGATCCAAAAATGTGCGAATCCCCGAACAAAATATGCTTCTCCTAAAGATCTATTACGAATAGCTTCACTTGCCTGGCTTGCTTTTGGGATTTCTTTAATTGCATCATTTGCCTTACTCAACATCCAGTATAAGTCATTCCAGCCGCCTGTTAAATAACCCTCTCTGCCACTAGGGATAAAGTTTTTGATGTTCTCGCCATCAGCTTTTGTTCTTCCTACAATAAGATCATCACTTGCATTTTGTACCCAGAACAGGTCTCTTCCCCAGGTTGATTCATAGCGCATCGGAACGTATAAAGCTGCTACACCTTTTACCAACTCTGCATCTGTGCGCCAAAAAAATGCTGTTGATGGCTCTCCTGTGGGCTTATTGTCAACCCAACTTTTTTTACAGGCACCTAACGATAACAACATTAAGGCTGTAAGTATATATTTAAAATTCTTTTTCATGATTTAATTGCTTTGATCAGAGTTTAAGTTTTAGTCCAAATGTATATATGCGAGATAGGGGGAATTGCCCTCCATCTAGCCCTATGCCGCCAACTTCAGGATCCATTCCTGTGTATTTTGTGAAGGTAACAAGGTTGTCTGCGCCTACGAATATTCTTAAGCTTGATTTAAACGGCATGTTTTTAAAGGTATATCCCAAAATAACACTCTTGATACGTAGGTAATCTCCGTCTTCAAGGTACCAATCTGATGCAGTTTGAAAGTTTTGATTTTTATCACTTGCAGAGATTCTTGGAATGTTTGAACCCGTGTTTTCAGGTGACCATGCATCAAGAATTTTATCCCATCTGTTGTAGCCCTGTTCTGATCCATTAAGCGTAGATTGTTTAAATGCATGGAAAAGTTTTACACCGCTAACACCTTGTAAAAACATACTGAAGTCGAAGTTTTTCCAAGCTAAATTAGTTGTAAAGCCGTAGGTGAGTTTTGGAGCCGCACTTCCCATATATGAACGGTCGGCGTCATCAATTTTTCCGTCATTATTTAAGTCTCTGAATTTAAAATCACCTGCTTTTGCATCAGGCTGAATTTTCTTTCCATCCTTTACATACGCATTTGCTTCTGCATCTGATTGAAAAATTCCCTCATTTTTTATCAGCCAATATGAATAGTATGGTTGTCCAACTATTGAACGAAATGGCCTTAATACCGTTCTCCAATTATCTGTATGTAACCAGAAAGACTGAGGGTTTTCATCAATGTATTCAACTCTGTTTTTTAGCGTGGCAATGTTTGCCCCAAAATCATAACTTAATGCTCCGGCATTATCTTTCCAAGTTGCCGCTAACTCATAACCTGTATTTCTTATTTTACCCTGATTAATTAAAGGGGCTCCCAGACCAAATGTATTGGTCCATTCGGTATCTTTTTCTTTAATCAGATCATATGTTAGTTTGTTAAAATAATCACCTGTTATTGATAGTCTCTGGTTTAAGAAGCTAAAATCAAAGCCGATGTCTTTCTGCTCAGAGGTTTCCCAGGTTAGTTGGGGATTAAACAAACTTCCTAAAGAAAGAGAATTGCTTCTTGGGGCGCCATCACCAATCTGATTTGTATAGTTAGCACTTAATCTAGGGTAGCCATATCCAAGATCCTCTATTGAAGCCATATTGCCAATTCTTCCCCAGCTGGCGCGGAATTTTATTAAATCAACTCCTTCAACATGAAAGAAGGGTTCTGAACTTAACTTCCAGGCAGCAGTCACTCCTGGAAGTCCTTTACCACGATAATCTTTCGCTATACGACCAGCCATATCGTAACGATAACTTCCTGTTACAAAATAACGATCTGCCCAGCTATAGGAAAGTCTTCCTACATAAGATGCATTTCTATCATATTCGTATTTATCCTCAGGTTTGTTCTGATCGAAAATAGTTGCATTGATAAAATATTGAGCCCACTCTTCTTCAGTTTCAAATCCTTTGCCTATAACCTTTAATCTGCGGACTCCCTGATCTTGTGCTGTCATCGAAACCATTGCTCCAATACTGTGTCGATTAAATGTTCTGCTGTAATTGGCCGTGTTTTCCCAGATCCAGTGGAAGTTGTTATTGGTTTCGTAAGTTAATGTATTTTGCGAGTTTGGTTTTCCAGGTTCGGTTCTTTTTGGTTCGAAATTTTTCCATAAAGAGTTGGTTTTGCGATAAGAGAAGCGAGATAGAACACTTAGGCCAGGTATAATGTCTGATACGGATAATTCTGTGACTGACTGTAAATCGTTGGTTTTATTATAAGGCTTGTTTCTTAGTAATGTCGCAACTGGATTAATTACATCGCCATGAATACCTAAATAATTAGAATCTCTGGGGCCAACGCCCCCGAATGACCCATCTGGATAATATGGGGTTGCGGAACTTGGCATATAGATGGCAGAAAGAATAGTTCCTGAATAGCCGCTTTCTGTTTCCGTTCCTCTGTTGTCATTGTTATTCCAAAATACTTCTTGTCGCAACTTGATGTTTTTGGTGAATTGGTAGTTAGAGTTAAAACGAAGAGAAAGGTTTTGATTGTAAGTATTTAGTAAAGTTCCCTCTTCTCTTTCATAACGTCCCTGGATCAGGTTGGAGAATTTTTCAGTACCAGCATTTATACTAACATTATGTCTTTGGATTAAGCCTGTTCTGAAGATTTCATTCATCCAATCTGTTCGGGTTACTTGTGCGTATGGATTTTTTGTAATATCCCAGCCTTCTGAAGGGTTAGACCCGGAATTTGTTAAAGCAAGGTTAGCTACTTTTGCCTCGTTTTCAGCTGTCAGGGCATGAGGGAGGCGCCATGCATTTTTTAGTCCCGTGAAGCCGCTATATTCTACACTTGGACTTCCTTGTTTAGCTTGACGTGTTGTAATTAGGATGACACCGGCAGAGCCAGAAAATGCACCATAAATCGCAGCAGATGCAGCGTCCTTCAAAATTGTTATTGATTCAACATCAGCCGGATTGTAGGGGGCGTTTGGAACACCATCTACTACGTACAATACATTCTCATTTTTTCTGGAACCGACACCCCTGATTGTTATTTTTGGTGATTTGTTGGGATGTCCGCCGTCGTTAATTGCTGTTACGCCAGGAACTTTTCCCTGAATCATTGAAGCAACGTTTAATACCGGCCGGTCTTTAATCTTATCCATATCCGGAACTGTTGCAACAGCAGCCGAGAGATCTTGTTTTCTGGAGGTTCCATAACCAATTACGACAATTTCATTTAAAGATTGTCTGTCAGTTTTAAGGACTACATTTAAACTAGCCGAACTTCCTACGGTGATCTCTTGAGCAACATATCCCATATAACTGAAGACAAGGATTGACTGATCATTGTCGACAGCAATGCTATATTTTCCCTCTAAAGTAGTCGCAGTTCTTTTATTTGTTCCTTTTAATTGAACGGTTACACCAGGTAAAGGCCCCACAATATCATCTGCAGTTACTGTACCTGTTACAATGCGTTCAATGGGTGGTGTGGCCGGTTTAGGTGGCGTTGGCTTTTCATCAATGATAAGGTTGCTGCCAATTTGTATGCAGCGTAAATTGGTTTCATCTAAAATCAGCTTTAAAGCTGTCTCCATTGAGATCTGACGTGCACTAATGCTGGTTTTTTTTTCATTTCTTTTAATTAGCGCCTCTCCAAAGGAGAACTTGATGCCAGTTTGTTTCTGCAGAGTTTGAAAACATTCTTTTAAACCCGCATTTTTAAGCTGTAGGTTTAACTGTATCTTTTTCAAATCCTGACTATTGGCGTTGTTTGCAAACAACATCCCTGTTAGGGTAAGTTGTACAATTAGTGTGATTGCAGATATCTTCATAATAAATCTGATACATGGGTGGAGGTACAATCCTTTTTGCATATTTTTGTTTGTTTAGTAGGTTTTTTCCCAAAGAAAATGGGGGTAATAAATCTGTTAGCCTTCTGAGGTTTTACTCAGATGCGAATCCTTTAAGTCTTGAGGCCTCGTAAACCAATGACTAAATGGATTTCTAGTGAATTCGCCCTGTTTAACAGGGCGTTTTTTTTGGTAGCTTTTTCTGTTTACATAGTTTGATTTTTAATTAGTTAGAAATTATAATTTGATCGCCCTTTAGCTTATATTTAAAACTGGCCGCTTTACCCATAATGTCCATAATTTTAGTTATAGATTCGTTTAAAGAGCAGGTGGTATTTATACGATAATTAGGCAGTGTATCTGAGGAGATATGGATCTTTACATTGTAGCACCGTTCTAGTACCGCAACAACATCTGCTAAACGTTGATTATTGAATGTAAGATTTCCATCTTTCCATTGTTCCAGTTCCTGAGGGGAGATTTTAGCTAACGTTGCTTTTTTTGTCTTTTCATCCCAATTTACAAGGTTCCCTGGGGTAAGAACGGCAACCGAGGTCAGCTGTTTTTTAGTAGGGTCAGCTTGTCTATCCACGGTAACTTTTCCTGTTGCAACGCTTACTTCGATCGGATTTCCTTTAAAGGCCTCTATTTTGAAAGATGTGCCGAGAACCTTAGTTTGAATGTTATTGGTGTGAATTATAAATGGCCTGGCCGGATCTCTTTTTACTTTAAAAAATGCCTCACCTATTAGTTCGATTTCTCTGACATTAGAGAATGTTTTAGGGTAGCATATTTTACTGTTTGAGCCAAGATAGATTACTGTTCCATCTGACAGGGATACTATTGAACGCTGACCTTTCGGATTATAAGATTCTATAAGGGCAACCTTAGCAATTACTTCTTTTTTGTTTTTCGAGAGTTGGTAAAGGCCAAACATAAGCGGAAGAATTAGGATCGCCGCATATTTCATCCATCTTGTTGGCCATAGTTTGCTTGTTTCAGGAATACTTTCATTATTGTTTTGAACCTTTTGCATCAATTGTTGGCGGTAATTTGCCATTGCATTAAGATTCAATTCAGGCTCTTCCATCTCTTGCCAGGCTTCATCAAGAACTTCACGAAATAGATCTGCCGATTCCGGTTGTTTCAGGAATTGCTTTACCTGCTCCAGTTCGTGATCACTGCAGGTATTGTTTAAATACTTTTTAAGTAATAATTTGTTCAATTTGGTTTGGTATTTGGGCCTTCATTAGTGAATACGTAAAAAAGGAAAAATACCCTGAATGTAAAATTCAAATTTTTATTAAGTGGTTGATTTTCAGTTATAAAAAATGAATAGTAATGATTATTAGGATAAGGTTCACATGGCTTCTCATTTTTTTTCTGAGAAAAAGAAGTGCTGCAGAAACGTGACTTTCTACTGTTTTTACAGAGAGGTTTAAGTTGGTGGCAATTTGGCGGTAGCTAAGGTTCTCATGTCTGCTCATTTCAAAAACAAGCTTTCTTTGAGGGCTTAATTGATTAAGATGGACTAGGTAAATTTTTTGAAGCTCATTGTAAGAAACAGCTTCATTTGTTGTGTCCTGAATGAAAGAATCTTCTATTAATTTACAGATAGGAGTTGTAGAAAGTTCTTTTTTCCGGAAGTAGTCTATCATAGAATTTTTGAGTGCTTTAAAGAGATATGGACCTAAAGAACCCTCTTCCTGGAAGCTATCTTTTTTCTCCCAAACCTTTAACATGAGATCCATTATGAGTTCTTCTGTTATAGATTGTTGGCGAATGTATTTTAAGGCAAAAAGATTTAATTTGTTAAAATATCGTTCAAATAGCAAATCAAATGCACGGGTATTTCCTTCCCGGCATCTTTGTAACAATTCGTGATCTGGTAAACTTCTATTCGCCATTACGCAACAAAATTAGCTACTTACTTGATTTGCTTTTATTATATTTTAGTTAATTCCGGTTAACATTTATTTAACATGACCTTTTCCTAAGGAAGTCCTTCTATTCAGGTATTTGCATAGCTCAGAAACCCCTATCATTCTGTTGCTAAACGGTTTTTGGTGTTTATAAATGGTTTTGTTAAGGTACATATTTGTCTGATTTTCCCGAATTTTTTTAAAGGAATTTTTAATTACCTGAAATTTCGAGATGGCCTATTTTCGAATTTGATTAGTAAAAATGATGTGGTATGATAAATTGAGGTACCTATGGGGTGTAAATGCGTCAATGTTAGGGGGTTGATTATGACAAAACATATCATTAATTTTAGAATATGAAACATATATCTATCCTGGTTCCCAAGGGGGCTATTTTGGGGAGCCTTGAAGGATCCCGTCAATTGTTTAGTCAGGTGAATGAGTTTTTTAAAGCGAAAGGCCAGCCACCTTTATTTAAAGTTCAACTCGTAGGTTTAAGTAAGGAAACTCCGGTTAGCGGTGGATTATTTACAGTAAATACAGATCTTTTGATTGGGGATATAGAAAAAACAGACCTTATCATTATACCTGCCATTGATGGTGAAATAAACGGAGCTATAGAAAAGAATAAAGATTTTATTCCGTGGATTGTAAAACAATATAAAGAAGGCGCCGAAATTGCAAGTTTATGCCTTGGGGCATTTTTATTAGCCTCTACTGGTTTATTGAAAGGAAAGAAATGTGCTACTCACTGGTTGGCCGAAAATGATTTTAGAAGAATGTTTCCGGATGTCAGTCTTGTTACTGAGAAAATTATTACAGACGAGCATGGAATTTATTCTAGCGGCGGGGCTTTTTCTTACCTTAATCTTATCCTATATCTGATTGAGAAATATGCGGGTCGTGAGATTGCCGTTCTTTCTGCTAAAGTTTTTGCTATAGAGCTTGATCGTGAAAGCCAGTTGTCGTTTACGATATTTCAAGGACAAAAAGAGCACGAAGATGAATCGGTTAAGAAGATCCAGGAATTTATAGAGAATAATTTTCAGGAGAAAATAACCATTGATCAATTAGCTTCCATGCAAGCAATTGGCAGAAGAAATCTGGAACGAAGATTTAAAAAAGCAACATCTAATACCATTGTAGAATATATTCAAAGGGTAAAAATGGAAGCTGCTAAAATTAGCTTAGAATCTTCGCGAGAAAACATTAACGAGGTGATGTATAAAGTAGGATATACTGACAATAAGGCTTTCCGTACAACTTTTAAAAGAATTACGGGTTTGTCGCCAATTCAGTATCGCAGTAAATACAATAGAGAAATGGCTGTGTAAACTGAAATTTAATATTTATGGATATTGGCCATTTTCATTCGACTTTTTTGAGTGAATGTTTGTGAGTTTTGCCGGCGAACTTTCCCATAAGTCTTTATAATATACTGTATTTTCAATAGCGATATCTAATGAGTTTTTAAGCTTTATGATATGATTGTTGTCTTTTGCCTTGACCACTTTTATGGATGATATTTTTGCTCCTAAAACATCATCCAGAAATATTGCGTACCTGCTATCTCTTGACTCGTAATTAAAAGTGCTGTTGCTTATAGTAAGACCTTTTACATGCCGTGCCCATAGGCCGTATGACGGCTGTACATTAAGATTGGCAACATTGTATTGTCCTACTCCAAGCTCAGGTGCAAGGTTCGCGGTGTCAGAGGCTAAATTTCCTCCTTTAACTAATATGTGAACATCATTGAATACAATGTTGGTAATGTATCCTGTATGCTGGCTATTTGGGAGATTAAAATTGAGGCCCCCTTTAACTGAATCTGTATCCGGCAGTTTGTAGCCTGCAATAATTGGAGTTGCTTTTTTCTGGGTACCATCATAAGCTTTCCAACGGCCATTTTTTCCACCATAAGAACTTCCACCATATACTTCTGATACATCTATCCCATTAAGAATGATGTTTTCTACCTTTCCTATGTTTACATTTTTCACCAGTAACTCGTCGTGCTTAACTCCATTTTCTGTAAATACATACCTGCCAATCGTTGCGCCTAGAATACGGGCACGATTTGATATAGAGATAAAGAACGGAGCCCTGGTTCTGTACATTTTTGACCTGGAGTGTAGCTTGCCTGTATGCCCGCAATTTAAATGAATATCGCTGATGTGTGCGCCATCGTTAGTTGATATGGAAAAGCCTGCTTTATTAGCGCCAAGAACATAAATGTTATCAACGCAGATGTCTTTAATGTCATCGGCCGTTTCAGATCCTACCTGGAAAAGGTTGCAATTTGTGTCGCCAATAATATTACGAACTTTATAGTTTCTGGCTGGTCGGGTAAAACCAAGCGAGCAATCTGAGCCGGGTTTTATAATGTCATCTGAACTCACTTTTGAATAAATGTTGGTGGCGGTAACATTATTACATCCCATAAAATCATAGATGTCTCTGGCATTAGATTGACTATCCTTTGCTAAGTAAGTATTGTGTACATTGATGTTATCAGTACCCGTAGCGAGCAGGACGAAATGGCCGGCCCGGTCTATTTTTAACATATTGTCGTGATCAAATATTTTTGACCCATCGTTTCCAATATAGTAGGGTTCGTCTTTCTCCGCATCATACCATAGATCTTCCTCACGATGAATACCTCCAATTTCAAGGTTGGTACATAGCTTTAGGGTGAACATTTTGTCGGCTCTATTGTCTGGAGCGTTTTTCATTACGTTATCACCATTTACAAGATTCCCATTTCCAGTGATTAAGCCATTACCTATAATTTTTACATTGTCTAATCTTTCACCAAAAAACATGGCATTTCTGAAATAATGATGTCCGACGTCCTGTTTTGTCATGTAGTTTTCTGGATCTGCATAGGGGCCTGGATCAGTAGGAGACAGGCCTGATCTATATTTTTTATCACTAAACCATGTGGATTCAGGAGCGTCAGCCCCTTTTATAGCCTTAATGATTGCATTTTTGCTTATGTATAAATAGACGTTACTTTTTAAATGAATGGTGCGAACATTATATGTCCCTTGAGAAAATAGAAGCGTGCCGCCACCAATTTGATTTAAGTGAGCAATGGCTTTATTAATCGATTCTGTGTTGTCCTCTTTTCCATCAGCAGTTACCCCAAAATCCTTTATGTCCATTTTGCCCGAATAGAAGTATGCCATGTTGGATGTGTCTTTGCGCGTGCCCTCCGTAATTAATAATCGAAACGCGTATAATTTATTAGCGACCAGATTTGATATTGTTGCCGTGGATTTTTGTTGATCGATACGCGCCGATGCTTTAATCCAGCGCTTTCCTTTGTCGAGTGATTGCATCAATTGAATATGGTTGTTTTTTTTATTAGATCCCCATTTAAAAGTCGCACTGGCATATGTTAAAGGAGATTCTTTGTATTGAATGTCTTTCTTGAGAACCCTTTCAAAGTCTGAAATGGTTTTGGTTGCAGTTAGGATTGCAATCTCGGAACCTATGCCTGGGCTTTTAAGGATTTCAGGCTTTGATGTGGTATAGCTAGCTTTGAAAAGGTATTTGCCTTCCACGGGTAAGCTTACATTAGAAATGACAATTTTAAGGTCGGCACCGTTTGCAGGTCGTAGATCGAGATGTTTAAAGTTAAGTATTTGTCCTTTTGGCGTTGATAGAATAGTTATGCTGCCTACCATTGAGTAGGAATAGCTGTTTCCAGTGCGACCTATAGACTGTTTGCTAAGGTTTTTTAATTTAACATCACCACGTCCAATAACATTTACAGTTGTATTGTCTAAGGTAGCATTAACACCTTTTGGTAGTGAAATACTTACAGTAGCATCCGGACTTCTTTGGCCGGCTGTAAAATATAAAGTAAGATTTGTGTTTGTATTGGCTGTTATCTGCTGTTTATCTAGTTGCAGACTTCCTCCTATGGCCATAGGCTGTAATTTAATAATATACTTTTTTTCATTTTGTTTATCCTCGGAAATAACAACAAGTCTGTCACCTGCAGTTAATGAACCTTCAGTTTTTGAATTGCCATCTTTAGCAATGATCTGATATGTTTGAAAAGAACCATCTTTAGATCTTATTTGCCGTCTAAGCTGATTTACGGTTGTGTTGGTTGAAATTAATCCCTTATCCTCGGGTGTATCAACGGTGAATAAATACGTGCTTCCGGTAATAACAACAACAGTGTCGCCCTTAATAACAGCCACGTGGGTGGCGTCGTTAGCAACTGTGATTTCCACAGCTGTTCTTTTTATCGCCTTTGCTTGTGAAAGTATTGATAATAGCGCAACAGATGTGAATGCCAGTAATTTCTTCATATTGGTTTGAATAGGACAGTTAAAATTCGATATTAATTATTGAATTTTTTTGGCCAATTACTCAGTTAAACTGGCATTAATAAGTGGAGTTTTTTAAGCTGATTAAGCACTTTAAGGGTTAAATGGAATAATACTTGTAGTTAGTTAAATTGCAATGCTAAAATGGAAATACAAACATAGTATTGGCGTTATAATTAAAAAGTTAAGATGAATAGTACCCCCAGAAAGAGTTTCATGAAATCGATAAAAGGTAAGGTTATAATAGCTTTACTTTTGGCATGCTTTGCCCTTTTTATGGCTTGGGGTGTGAGTAGGGTGGCATTTAAGGAAATGCTAAACACTGTTGAGAACATCTCTGCTCCGAGTGAACGGTTAAGGGTCGTTAACGTTATTTCCAGGAAGATTAGCAGCCTTGATCAGTTGCAAAAAAAACAAGCCTTTAATGATCCGGGGAACTACAGGAAGCTTTTTAAAGAATCGCGACAGCTAAGATCTATTTTAGACAGTTTAGGGTTTTTGTATACTAATGATTCTATTCAATTGAATCGAATAGCTACTATAAAGAGGCTTTTGAGTGAGCGTGATAAACAATTTATTAACTATTTAAAAGTTAGGGAGCGTTTGGTAAATAATAAATCGTTTTCTGCGCAGGTTCAAAATATTAATGCCATTGTTTCTAAAAGTGCTGAGCAGGCAGACAGTACCATTCTTGCTACTGAAGAAAAAACATCTACAACAACTATTTACCCTAATGAGGACAAACCCAGAAGTTTTTTTGGGAAGCTTTTTGGCAGAAAGAAAAGTGAGAATGATAACTCCATCAGAATTGTAAGTGAAGAAAAGGTAAAAAGAGATACCATAGCGTTATCTGCTGAAGAGAAAATGGCCAGTGATTTGAAAAAATCATTAAAGATTATTGAAGATGATCAGAAACAAAAGAATGCTAGTTTTTTAAATAGAGAAGCTGTGCTTGCCAATGCCAACAGTGTATTAATTAGTCAGATGTTGGACATTCTAAGAAAAGTTGAGAGCGAAGTGGTAAGTCAGATAGAGGTAAACGGAATTCAGGCGAAAAAGGTCGTAAATACAGGAATTAATACTATTTCGTTGATCATGCTTGTTTTTTTGGTGCTGACCGGGGTATTACTGTATCTTATTTTGACTGACATTACCCGAAGTGGGCGATATAGGAATGAATTAGAATTGGCGAAGGATGAGGCAGAATATCATGGAAGGGCAAAACAGCGTTTCCTTTCGAATATGAGTCATGAGATCAGGACGCCTCTGCAATCAATAATTGGTTATGCGGAGTTGATTAAGCAGCAGGAATATCCGCAGGCTAAAGATATTGATGCGATTTATCACTCATCAGAACACCTGTTGCAAATTGTTAATGAAGTACTTGATTACAACAGGATCATATCCGGTAAGTTCACTTTCTCTAATAAAGTATTTGATGTAGGACAACTTTTAGCTGAAGTTATCTCGGTAATGCGGCCGCAGGCTGAGGCTAAATCATTAAAAATGGTTGCCGATTTTGATTTGAAAGGGCTTAGATATATTTACGGGGATCCGTTTAGATTAAAGCAGATCCTTTATAACTTATTGGGGAATGCAGTGAAATTTACTCAAGTAGGGGAGATTGTGCTTTCCGCATTTTACAAGAGGCAAAACGAAAATGTCCATTTTACATTTATAGTTAAAGATACAGGTATTGGACTTTCTGAGGAAGATGGTAAATTAATTTTTAACGAATTTGAACAGATTAATACCATTGAGAGTGAAGTGGTAAATAGTACCGGGACAGGGCTGGGGTTAACAATTATAAAATCACTTGTTGAGAATCAGGGAGGCAGAATATATGTTAAGAGTAAGGTGAATGAAGGAAGTGCTTTTACGGTATACCTATCTTTTACTTACGCGAATGAACCAGAGGTTGATAATACTCAGCTTTCAACGTATGAACCGTTGTCGCATCTTAAAGTATGGATAGTTGACGATGATCAATTAATCCTGGATTTATGTGAGATTATCTTTAAAAAGAACGGTATTACTTATAAAAGTTTTAACTCCCCAACGCAGTTATTAAATGCTGATTGGGATCCTTATGTTAGTTATGTTCTAATGGATATGCGAATGCCTGAAATGGATGGCATAAAGCTGTGTAAATTTTTGAGAGAGAAAGTGGGGAATGATGTAAATATATATGCAATTACTGCCCAGGTTTTGCCTGATGAGCGTGCCTTTTTATTAGAAAATGGCTTTGATGGAATTGTAATGAAACCATTTAGAGAAGCAGAACTTTTAGCTGCCCTTCTTGAGCATCCGGGCAATAGCGAGCCCTTATCATATGAGTTAGTGCTTGATTTGTCGTCATTAAAAAAAATGACATATGGGGATACAGAGCAGTTGAATAAAATTCTTTTAAGGTTTAAAGAAGATTGCCAGAGTGATAGCGATGAAATTAGGCTGGCAATAGCGGAAAGTGATGTAGTGGTAGTGCGTTTACTGACACACAGACTAGCTGGAAGAATAGCTCAGATTGGTTCGAAAGACCTAGCAAAGGAATATAGGGAATGTGAATTGAAATTGAATAATATAGAACAGCTGAATGAGCCTTTAAAAGCTGAAATAATAGTATTGCTTGAAAAGCTTAGCGGACTTTTGGAGAAAGTTGATGAGGAATTGAAAAAGCCCGATTATTCTATTTCGTAACGTTCCATCTTACTGTATAGCGTTTTTCTATCAATATTGAGCAATTTAGCAGCTTTTGATTTGTTGTACTTTACCTTTACCAGGGTTTCCATGATAAGTGCTTTTTCATTGACTTCATTAATTGCTTTGAGATCTGATCCACTAGGTTTAGGGGTTTGATTGATAGCTACGATCATCTCTTCCGGTAAAGAATCTACTTCGGCTGTCTCGTTTGGAGTTAATAACACCATCCGCTTAATTACATTCTTAAGTTCTCTTAAGTTTCCCGGCCAGTCGTACTGAAGCAACAATTCTTTAGCCGGAGCGGATATATTTAAGACATTTCGCTGTAGTTCAGCATTTGATAGCTTAATGAAATGATTGATGAAAAGCTCAAGGTCTTTCCCGCGATCCCTTAATGCCGGGAGATGTATTTTAAATTCATTGAGACGATGGTATAAATCTTCCCTGAAAGACCCATTGCTTACACTTGCTTTTAGATCGTCGTTTGTAGCGGTAATGATGCGAACATCAACTTTGATGGTTTTAGTGCTTCCAACAGGCTGTATTGTTCTCTCCTGAAGTGCTCTGAGGAGCTTAACCTGGACCTCATAACTTAAATTTCCAACCTCATCTAGAAAAAGGGTTCCTCCACTGGCCATTTCAAACTGCCCTTTTTTATCATTTAATGCTCCGGTAAACGCTCCTTTAGCATGACCAAAGAGCTCACTGGCTGCGAGATCCTTGGAAAGTGCTCCACAATCTATTGCTATAAAAGGTTTGTTTTTGCGTTTACTTTGCATGTGCAACGCTCTTGCAGCATATTCTTTACCGGTACCACTTTCCCCCTGAATGATGACAGACATATCTGTAGGTGCAACCAGATTTATATGTTCATATAGCTTATCTGCAATAGCACTTTTCCCTTTTATGGCGTCTGTATGCTCTACCGAGTTACTTATGCTTTCGGGCTCTTTTTTGCCCAATGCATTATTGATAATCATTAACAATTCCTCTGGATTGACAGGTTTTGTAATATAATCGAAGGCGCTAAGTTGAATAGATTTTACAGCAGTTCTCACATCATTAAAGCTTGTCATGATGATGATAGGCTGTAGGGAGCCCTTTTCCCGAAGATGGGCTAGTACATCCAGACCTGTTCCATCAGGCAAACGATAGTCGACTAAAAGTAAATCGAAGGTTTGTTTTTCCAGTATTTGGAAACTTTTTTTTACTTCGTTTATAGCTAATGGCTCGTGCCCATGCTTTGTTAAAAAGCCTTCTAATATCTGAGAAAAAGTTAGATCGTCTTCAATAATGAGTATTTTCGCCATAGGGATTAAGCAGGTAAATATTAGCAAAAATACAAAAGCCAGACGAAATTTGGCTTTTATTCGACACAAATTGCTAACAGTTGACTTTTATGCCATCTAACCCCCTGTTTCATCTATAAGCTGCCATTTTAACAAGATAGGTGACTTGTTATTGCATTTGCTTAAACTTTCAGTAATTTTTGAACTTTTGATATTTAAATCTATTTTTGAGTATGGAATTATCAGAAGGAAGATTGAAGTTTATTGAAGCCTGGGGTAAATTGGGCTCTGAATGGGGGATTAATAGGACTATGGCTCAGATTCATGCTTTACTTCTTATTTCTCCTGAAGCATTAACCACTGAAGATATTATGGAAGAACTTACCATCTCCAGAGGAAATACCAATATGAACTTAAGAGATTTAATTGGTTGGGGACTTGTAGAAAAGCAACATAAATCTGGTGAACGTAAAGAGTATTTTTACGCAGATAAGGATACATGGAACATTGCCAGACAGGTGGCTAAAGAAAGAAAGAAGCGTGAGCTGGACCCTATAATTAAGCTTCTAAACGAGTTATCTGAAGTGAAAGGCGATGATAAGGATCGAAATTATAAAACATTTAGAAGTTCAGTAAAGGATATAAACAAACTCGCAAAAAATGTAAATAAGACTCTGGAAACGATGTTGAAGGCAGAGGAGAGTTGGTTTTGGGGTTCTATTTTTAAAATATTCAAATAATTTTTCTAAAGTTTCAATATAAATTGATAGTTTAGAAAGATGTTCTGCTTTGGCTCGCATGCTTGAAATGAGGTCGAGATTTTCGATTTATTGCATTGTCAACATTCGTAGACCTTGTTGCCTTGGCAGTTAGTCTACATAAATGGCAAATTGCTCTTCCTTAACAAATCAATAGTAAGAACTTAAAATAATGTTCGGTAAAAACCATAGATTATACTATAAAAACACAATTTGTTAACTATTTAGTTAAATTATCTTTGATGAAGCTTTACTATACTTATATCTTTTCTTAGCTTTGTTATATGCTGTCTAAGAAAACGAAATATGCGATAAAAGCACTGGTTGCTCTTGGTAAGAACACTGGTAACCCTCCAATGCAAATAGTCAGATTAGCTGAACAGGAAATGATTCCAAGGAAATTTTTGGAACAGATCCTGTTAGATATGCGTAATGCAGGATACCTTTATAGTAAAAAGGGCGCCGGAGGTGGGTATAGTTTAAATAAAGACCCCCAAGATATATTTCTTGCTGATATCCTGCGCATTACTGACGGGCCAATAGCAATGGTACCTTGTGCAAGTTTGAAATTTTATCGGAAATGCGATGAGTGCCACGACGAGGTAACTTGTGGAATTAGAAAAACATTTATAGATGTAAGAAATGCCACGTTAAATGTATTGGCACAGACTTCTATAGCTGATGTGATCGCTCGGGAGACTGACGAAAACATTGTGTCTTAAATCATACCGGTTAAGGAATTCTATGAAATGACGCTTCAATTATAGTCTTATCTTAAGATTGGAATACATTTTGCTTTGATATTAGGGAACCAGATATTTTATATCTGGTTTTCTCGTTATATCGGGTGATAATCACACATTTGTTATTAACTCCCTGAGATATTATTTAATTAACTTTGTTTTAAAACTTATATATATGAATAAAAAGAACATGAGTAATTTTTCTAGCCGGATACTTGGAATGTCGTTATTGATGATTATTCCTTTTATGTCCTTCGCTCAAAAGCCTAATTGGCAAAACCTGGATCTGAAAGCAGATTCTACATTTGGAATTAGTACAGAAAGAGCATATACCGAATTACTGAAAGGTAAGAAATCTACAAAAGTAATCGTTGCTGTTTTAGATGGTGGCGTTGATATTAATCATGAAGATCTGAAAACAGTAATCTGGATAAACAAGAAGGAAAAAGCCGGTAATAGCAAAGATGATGATAAAAACGGTTATGCTGATGATATAAATGGCTGGAACTTTCTGGGATCTAGTAAAGGATCAATTAACTATGAAACCTTAGAGTTGACCAGATTAGTGCGAAGAGATAGCGCTAAATTTGGAAAAGCGGATGCAACTTCAGTTTCTGCAAATGATCTGCCTGCTTTTGAAGCATATCAAAAGAATAAAGCCGAACTGGATAAAGAGCTAGCTGAAGCAAAGGAAGGATTAGAAAATTATTCGGCTATTAAATCTGCCATTGATGATTTAGTAAAGAAGATAGGTAAAGATAAACCCACTATTGAAGATATTCAGGCATTTAAACCATCTTCCGATGTTGAAACAAATATTCAGAGAATATTATTGCAGCAATTAAAAAACACCACTTTCGATGAATTTTATAATGCTCAGATATTGGCAGGCTATGAGCACTTTAAGTCTCAGGTTGATTATAATTTAAATCTTGATTACGATCCAAGAGCCATAGTGGGTGATGATCCTAATAATAGTAAGGAGAAATTTTATGGGAATAATGATGTAGCTGGTCCGGACGCCAGACATGGATCTCACGTTGCCGGTATTATTGGCGCGGTGAGGAAGAACGATTTGGGTATTGATGGTATAGCGGATAACGTAGCCATCATGGCTGTTCGCAGTACGCCAAATGGAGACGAACGTGATAAAGATGTTGCAAATTCAATCCGCTACGCAGTTGATAATGGAGCAAAAGTTATCAATATGAGCTTTGGTAAATCTTATTCGTGGGACAAAGCTGTTGTAGATGACGCAGTTAAATACGCTGTTTCCAAGGACGTTCTAATTGTACATGCGGCAGGCAATGATAATGAAAATCTGGAAGTAGCTAAAAATTATCCGAATCCAAATTACGAAAATGGAGGGACAGCCACCTCGTGGATTACAGTAGGGGCATCTGGACCAACAAATGATGAAACTATAAAAGCTAGTTTCTCGAATTACGGAAAAAATACGGTTGATGTTTTTGCTCCTGGAGTAAATATAAATTCTACTGTACCTGGTTCTAAATATGAAAAACTAAATGGAACAAGTATGGCTTCTCCAGTAGTGGCTGGTTTAGCTGGGTTGATTCGTTCGTACTATCCGAAATTAACCGCAATAGAGGTTAAAGATATCATTATGAAATCAGTTGTTAAGGTAGAACAAAATGTTACAATTAAGGATAATGATGAGACGACCAAGACCGTACCGTTCTCAGATCTTTCTGTGACAGGAGGGATAGTGAATGCGTATAATGCATTAAAACTTGCCTCTGAATATAAAAAATAATCTATGCAGATGATACCAATCACCAATTAGGGATTGGTATCATCTTTAAAATCTTTTTGTTTCGTTTGGTAAAGCGAATAAATGGTGAGATATTTTATTGTCTTCCATAAAACAAAGACGTTCGTATTTATACTCATTAACTTTTACAGGGTCTTTTAGTGCTGTAAAAATCTCAATAATAAGATTATATACACTTAGTGAATTCTTGTTCATCTGATTTCTCTTAAAAAGTTCAAGGCATTCGTTGCAGTAATTAAAAGCCATTGTATATTCTCTTCTGTTTTTGGCCTGATAAGCCTGCATTAACTTGATCAATGATTCCGTGTACTTTGTGATCCTAAATCTGGATTTATTATCTGCCAATGAAACAAGAACCTGTTCTAATCTATCAGTTTTTTTATCAGGATTTATCTTTGAACTTACAAGTGCAAAAATGGCCATTAAAAAAATCGACATAGGTGCCCTTTTTGAAAGGGCTTTAGCATGATGCCTAGAAACCGCATTAATAAGGTGCAGTGTACTCGCTTTCTCATCAAAGAGCTGATCCAATATAACAATGAGTAAATAAGAAATGGCTTGTTGAGGAGTTACATCATTCGGATCTTGCATTAAGATTAGCGCCTCAATATCATTAAATGTCAATTCCTCCTGAGAAGAAGGTACGCCCATGATCTTAGCATGAATCATGGAGATAATATTATGAGGAGGTATTAACCATTTGGCGCTCTTAAACTGAGCTAATATTTCAATTCTTTCCTTGATCAGTTTGGTGTCTAAACTTAAAATATCGAAGAAGGCTAGCAAGGAATGATATATTAACAGATTTTCATTTGTATCCGCTACTTTGATAAGGACTGATATCGCTTCTTTATAACAAGAGTCTATAAAATCGAAATTGATGAGCTCTTTAATTATGATATCATGAAGCTTATGCTCTCTTAATAATTTGATGGTTTCAGGGCTATATTTATTCCGGTATTCTAAGTTCTCAGCTATAAAAAGAATTAGGTAATTCTTTTCGTAGTTATTTAGTTCGAGATTAAAAATGTAAGTTAAAGACTTAAAATCGCCAATCCTTATAATAAATCTGATCGTCCACTGCAGGAGCTGAAATCTAGCATTAGTATTCTTGTATTCCTCCTTAATGTAATCGAAGAAAGAGCTGTCCACCTTTAGGTGAAATTTTTCTAAGAGTTCAATGAATAAAAAATACTCAAAAATGTGAGGATGAATAAAACGAACATATTCCCTTGGATGGAATTCTTGCTGGCTTTTTTCTTCCATAAGTATTCCTTCGGATAAAAGTTCCATGTATGCATTTTTGAATGCCGACAATTCACTTATAAGGTCATCCTTTGGTACGGAATTACCGTTTTTTCCATAATCGGTTAACTGAATTATTTTCTTTAGGAAAAGGATTTTTTCAGTATAATAATTCGATCTGTATATCTTGTCTTGAATAAAACGAGATGTTAACTCATAGAAAGTAATATTTGTAGAATAGTTAAAGTACGGGTCTTCCTCTTTTAACTGGTAATAGAGCTGAATATGAAATGGAAATTTTAATTGAGCTTTAAGTTTTGAATTGATTTCATTCGGATCGATTTTGTTAATTTTTGTTAGGATTAAATCAACTTCTTTTTCTGTAAGTGGTGGTACATTTGAAACATCATTAACATTAAAGTAATTTCCAGGAAACCACTTTGTTTTTAAATAGGCAGAATGCCTTATTCGATCATAAAATCTGATCCAAGTGGTGGATCTCATACTCATTACCAATTTAATACATTCATTATCTTCAATATTGCATATAAAATTAATGATGCTTTCGAACAGCTGTTTTTTAAGATCGGCCTTGACCACTACTTCCGAAAAGCCATCAAGAAAGATTACGAATTTTCCCCCAGATGCATTATAATTTTGCTTAATGTAGCTAACTAGACTATCCTTAGGGTGAATTCCCAATTGCAACTTTAGTTGATCTTCAAAATTTGGAGATATATGGTCTTTGTTAAAAAAACTATAGGCTGTAATAAAAAGCAGGGTAGAGTCTTTGTACTCCGGAAGATTACTGGTAAGGAATTTTTCGGCCAGATGGCTGAGTAAAATGGTTCTGCCATAACCAGGTTGAGAAATAAAACAAGTAAAACTATAGCTATTGTTAAAGAAATCCTCAAAATCGTGTTCGGCAAATTTTCTTCCTATCGTCAATTCATATGGCATTCCCGAACGGTTCCTCACACTTTTGAGCGTGAAGTCGGTTACTTTGGTTGCCTTATCGTGAATTTCTTTCCATGTGCGAAGAGAAGTCTGGTTGCTGAGGTTTAATGAGCTATTTCCAGTTTCAGGATATTCTTCATTAACATACTCTGATAATGTAGTTATGGTAAATTTGGAGAAGTTGTGTTTAACCATAGCAAAGCCAAACAGCCTCTTAATAGTGGTTTCACTAACATTCTTGTTCAATGTCTTGCTGATCTCAATTGAAATTCTTTTACAATCTGCAGGTGTGATGGTTCGAATTCCTGTTTTGGATAGAATTAAGCTTTTGAGTTCGTTTAAGATAAATGTTTCATCCATACATTATAATTCAGCGTCAAATTCTTGAACGAAACGAATATAATGGTTTAAGTAGGAACAATGAATATTTCTTCCGTGGATAAAAAATGAACATCAATGAATTTATTTTGTAATCATCTGTTTTACAGTATGTTATTTATTTGCCCTTAGGTTTGTTTGTTTTTTTTATTCAAAAATGAACAAAATGAATAACAAATACGGCTTTTGGGGCCTTAAATGAACAATTCGAACGTGGTTTGCGATCTAATCTATGAGTAAAATTGTACCAAGTAAATTAGATAATCTCAATCCCTCTCCTATGAAATGGACATCTACCCTACCAGGAAATCTTAAAAAGTCTATTCTTGTTCTTATAAGTATTATAGCAATAACGTTATTAAATACAAATTCGTATGCGCAAGCAAAACAACGTGTTTATGCAAGTACTGATAATGAAGGCACCCTTGGTCTTTGCCTGGGTTGTAATGTTGCCAATCGCGGAAATGCAATAGATTTAACAGGCGACTTTCTAAACACAGCTTCAACTATTTCAGTTGGAATAGGTGTTGGAGGACAGAAATATCAGGAACTTATTTTTCCTTCAGGTAGCTTGCCAACAGGAACTACCGGTTCAGTAGTTAAGGTTTCAACCGGAGGCTTACTAAGTGTAAGTGCATTAGGGGCAATAACGGCACAGGCCTATAATGGTTCTAATGCTGTTGGAAGTCCGGTAGATGCGGGATCATCATTATTGAACCTTCTTGCAAGCGGTAATCAGGCAGAGATTTTTGTCCCTGCTCCGGGCGCCGCCTATGATAGGATTCGGGTTAAGGTAAACGGGGGATTGCTTGGGGTTGCGGCAAGTATTAATGTATACCATGCATACTTTTTAAAGGATGCTATAAACGGCGCATGTGATGCTCCAGTTGAAGAACTTCACGGCATCGTTGGAAATATTGCTGCTCTTGGAGCGGTAGTGGATCCTAAAAATGCCATAGATGGGAGTGAAGCAACAAAGTCAGTTTTAAATGCAACAGTAGGAGTTGCGGGCTATGCTCAGCAAACCATTGTGTTTTTAGGGAATTCCGTAATCGGAGATTCTGTTCGCATGGTCGTATCGACACCTGCGGCATTAATTGAAGCACAGCTTTTAAATTCTATTTCAATTCAAACATTTAACGGAAATGTCCCAGGTGAGGTAGTCGCGGGATCCGGTGGGCTCTTGAATTTGAGATTACTTAGCGGGGGAGGCAATACCGCAGTGATTACATTTGCGCCTACAACGCAATTTGACAGAGTACAAATAAGATTAGGAGGAGTGTTAAGTGTTTTAGCCTCTATAAATCTACATGAGGTTAGCAGAGTAATGCCTACAACTACAGAAATAAATGGAGTGGTTAGCAAATCTGCAGTTGTCTGTATCAACGATCCTGTCGTTTTAAAAATAAATAGCCCACAGGCGGGCGCAACTTATACATGGTATACCCAGGCTTCTGGGGGTACTGGGACTGCTGGTACAACTTTTACACCTGGAAATCTAAGTGCGGGTATAAATAAATTCTATGTAGAAGCTAAACGAACTGATTGTACCAATACATCACCTCGCACTGAAGTAAGTATAACGGTTAATGATCCAATTCCGCCAGTTGTAACTGTTCCATTGCCTATATGTAATGGAGGAACGGTTACCCTGCAGGTGGATTCACCTGTCCCCGGCCAAACATACAGATGGTATGATGTTTCTACAGGGGGTACAGCTCTGGCAACTGGTGTAACTTTTAACTCACCAGCATTAACTGCTAATAAAATATATTACGTTGAATCCGTAATTGGGGCTTGCGTAAGTCCAAGGACTGCTGTAAATGTAACTGTAAGTCCTATAGTTGCTCTTGCGGTGATAACAACCAACAATGAAGTTATCAGTGCAGGCCAAACGGCTACCCTTCAGGCAACAGCCGATGCGGGCAATACCATTAAATGGTATGCAGCAGCAACCGGCGGACCATCATTGGCTACCGGATCAAGCTTTACCACTCCGGCTTTAGCAGCTACCACTACTTATTATGTAGAGACTGAAAATGCATCAGGTTGTGTGAGCTCATCAAGAGTGTCGGTGAAAGTAACGGTAACCAGCGGACCTGTAAATCCGAACTGTAATGCAGCAACCGCCCAGCAGAGCGGTATAGATGGTCTGTGTTTATTATGCGGCGTTGACAATCCTGGTGCATCTACCGATGCCAACGCGACCAATTTCACCAGCATCCATTTGGCTGTAGGTGTAGGGGCGACCGGTTATCAGCGTCTGATTTTTGCAAGTGCAGGATCAGCTACCGACAGTATCCGTTTAGATCTTGAGACCCCAACAGGTCTTGCAGATGTGAGCGTACTTGGAGGTGCTACTGTTACCGTACTGAACGGTACAAGTGTGGTGAACAGCTATCCGCTGAATTCGACTCTTTTAAAACTTAAACTATTAAGCGGCAACAGGTTTAAAGCTACTGTACCGGCTGGGGGTATCTACGACAGAGTAGAGATCCGTTTCGGTGCATTGGTTTCTGCTTTAGACAATTTAAATATATATGGTGCGGAAGTTATTTATCCAAACCCAACCGTAACCTCAGGTGATCAGTCGATCTGTTCAGGCAGCACAGCTGTACTGAAAGCTACTGCTAACGGAGGCACTACTTTAAGGTGGTTTGCTACGGCCAGCAGTACCACAGTACTTGCCACCGGGGAGACCTTTACTACCCCTGCACTGACGGCTACTACTACCTATTATATAGAAGTAAGCAAGGCTGGTTGTGCAAATGTAGAGCGTGTACCTGTTAAGGTAACGGTAAACCCGGCAATTGTTTTTGCGACTACAGTACTGAGCAATGCTACAGTAAACTCATCTTATTCAAAACAGATCAATGCGGCTACCGGTGGTACGCCAGCATTTACCTATACCCTTGCAGCAGGCAGCAGCTTACCGGCAGGGCTGACTTTATCAGCTAACGGTACAATTGGCGGAACCCCGACAGCATCCGGAGACTTCACTTTCTCTGTTGTTGCAACCGACAGTAAGCTGTGTACGGCAACAGCGGCTTATACTTTAAAAGTAACAGCAGCCTTGTCGCTTCCTGCGGCTACTTTGCCAAACGGCATTGTTGGTACCCCATACCCTACGCAGACCATACCGGCCGCAATAGGAGGTACTACACCATATACCTACGCTGCCACTAATCTTCCTCCGGGTCTGACCTTTAACCCGTCGACCAGGGAGATCACAGGTACCCCTACACAGAAAGGTACATTTGTAATTCCTGTTACGGCTACTGATGCGAACGGCAACAGTGTATCGAATGATTACACCATTATTGTAAGAGATCCATTGGTATTGCCTGCGGCTACCCTGGCAGATGGCACCGTCGGTGTTCCTTATCCTGCACAGACCATTCCGGCAGCAACAGGGGGATCAGGTCCTTATACTTACAGTGCTACAGGCGTACCTGCAGGACTGAGCTTTGATCCTTTAACCCGTACCATCACCGGTACACCAACTACAAAAGGTACCTTTACTATCCCGGTAAAAGTTACCGATGCAGACGGTAACAGTGTTACCAGAAATTATACGATAAAAGTAAGCGATCCACTGGTGCTGCCGGCAAAAGTTCTGGCAGACGGTACAGCGGGTACACTATATGCTACCGAGACCCTTCCATCCGCAACAGGTGGTACCGGTCCTTATACTTATGTTGCCACTAACCTTCCTGCGGGATTAAGCTTTAATACTACTACCCGTCAGATCAGTGGAACACCAACCCAGTCTGGTTCCTACAATATAAATGTAGAAGTTACCGATGCGGTGGGCGCAAAAGCTACGCAGATTTATGCTTTAAAAGTAAACGGGGTATTGTCACTTCCTACAGCGGTATTACCGGCTGGTCTGGTAGGTACAGTTTACCCTGCCCAGACCTTACCTGCTGTAACCGGCGGTACCTCACCGTATACCTATGCTGCAACAGGTGTGCCTGCAGGGCTGAGCTTTGACCCTTTAACCCGTAAACTTACAGGTACCCCTGCAACAGGTGGGAACTATACGATCAAAGTAACTGCAACAGATGCGAACAACCTATCTACCAGTACAGATTATGCATTGGTAGTAAATGTTGGGGCACCCGTAGTTGCGGGAGTTACGACCTGCAGTGGTACTACAGCAACACTGACCGTATCCAATACCCTTACGGGAGTAACATACAGGTGGTATGCTTCAACCGGCAGTACTTCGATAGCTACCGGATCAAGCTTTACCACTCCGGCCTTAACGGCCACTACTACCTATTATGTAGAGGCAGTATCAGGTACAGCAGTAAGCAGCCGCACTTCGGTGGTTGTTACCATCAATGCTGCTCCTGCACTGGCAGCCATTGTTACCAATAACGAGACCATCAGTTCAGGCCAAACAGCTACGCTTCAGGCAACAGCCGATGCGGGCAATACCATTAAATGGTATGCAGCAGCAACCGGCGGACCATCATTGGCTAASCTAAGATCGG
>NZ_AWRU01000004.1:0-57157 GCF_000523515.1 Pedobacter sp. V48
TCTCCTTTTCAAGCTCTTCTAGCCTGGTTAAWGCGTTTGGGTGAGAATGGCTTAAATGCTCAACAGAGAGGCCGAAAAACGATGAAAAAAAACAAGCCCCCAAAAACTCCCCCAAAACCGTTAACCAGGCTAGAAGAGCTTGAAAAGGAGAACTTATATCTCAGAGCGGAGAATGAGTTGCTAAAAAAGCTCGATGCCTTAGCTCAAAAGAAAAAGCGTTAGCCATAGAGGAGTTAAGGCATAAATATCCATTAGGACTATTATTGGATATATTAAAAATGGCCAGAAGCAGTTATTATTATCACTTAAAAACAAAATCAGTACTGAGAAAACATGATGCTTCCCAAGATCAAATAAAGAAGATTTATCATCGTCACCAAGGGAGGTATGGCTATAGAAGGATTACCATGGAGATGAAGAATGGGGGTTGTATTATCAATCATAAAACAGTTTTGAAACTGATGAGTACATTAGGACTGAAATCATTGATTAGAAGAAAGAAATACAGATCCTATAAAGGCGAGATAGGTAAAATTGCACCAAATCTATTAAAACAGGACTTTACTTCAACACAGCCTTGCCAGAAGTGGGCAACCGACATAACAGAATTCAAAGTGGGCGATAAAAAACTTTATCTATCTCCAATCATAGAATTATTTAATGGGGAAATCATCAGCTATAACTTGTCTGAATCCCCAAATTTTGAGCAGGTATCCCAGATGATGAAAGATGCCTTCAAAAAGATCAGTAGCAATACAAACCTAATCTTACACTCTGATCAGGGATGGCAATACCAGATGAAGCAATATCAGCGATTACTGAAAAACAAAGGTATTAGGCAGAGCATGTCTAGAAAGGGAAATTGCCTGGATAATGCCATTATTGAGAATTTCTTTGGCATCATAAAATCTGAATTATTCTATCTTAAGAAGTACTACCAGATTGAGGAACTTAAAAAGGATATAAAGAACTACATCGAATATTATAACAACGATCGAATCAAACTCAATCTAAAAGGAATGAGCCCGATTAAATATCGAGCTCATCACATTAATAATTAATTTTTAATTTTGTCCAACTTTTGGGGTGCACTTCAAATGAAGGCTCCCTCTTTTTGCGTTTATATTATTTAAAGAGCAGAAAATATAAAGGTGCTTATAGAACGTGGAGGTAAGGCAGTATCTCCAATTGGGTAAGGGCGAATATTGTCACCCTGCTTTTCAGAAGTTATATAATGCTTTTTAAGCTTTAAAGCCTGTCCTTTAAGTAGCCCTTTCAATACAAAATCAGTTTTTTTAGTTTCACCTGTGTAGTTAATTACATTTATCACAAGACTTTTTCCTTTCGGTTCTTTAAATGCAGAAACCATTACCTGCTGGGCAACCTCCATGTCATTTAAGCTGTCGCTTCTTTGTGTTTCTATACGAACCATACCAGGGCGGATAAAAAGACTGTAATGTCCCAATGCCCACAGGTTTTTAGTTATGGTGTACTTGCTTTCAGGTTTGCTTGCTCTGTGCGGATTTAATGCAATAAGGAAGTAACGTGGATTTAATGGATTCCCAGGCTCATATGCATTCCAGAAGTGCCATGCAGACGCATCTCCTACGGTAAAATCATGGTTAATTACCTTTGCAAGGAACAATGCATGGTCCATCTCGCTTGGCTTACCTGCGATCTTATCTTTATAACCATCGCCAAGCATGGAGTATTCTGATTGCCAATATTCCAGACCATTATATTTCTTTAAAGTATCTCTTAAAGATTTTCTTGTGTTTATTAGCGTACTGTCACCGTTTTCAGTAAAGTATCCATGGCCTTCAACAAACTTTGTGCTATTGCTAAAACCACCTATGTATAACGGGCTTTTTGGATTCCAGAAGCTGTCTATCTGGCGGGATGTACGTCCCTTGTCTGCATATAAGTAATCAAGCTGACCGGCTTCGGTTGTCAGGATCTTTGTACTAAGCTTTTGTTTCTGTAAACTGATATTTAAAGATTTAATGGTTTGATACATTTCTTCATTTGTCCATGGACTGCCTTCCTGGTTAGATTGCTTTAGCCAATCCCATTGGGGCTCATTTATTGGGCTTATGTAGTTAAAACGAAGACCCTCTTTATCATAATGTTTTATTACTTCGGTCAGGAAGTTTGCATAAGCATCATATTTATCGGGCTTTAAATTTGTAGAGCCATCTTTTTGTGACTTATAGCCACGGCCATTCTTGTTAAATTGTACTGGAGGGCTGTTTACAAATGCAATCAAGTCTTTTACTCCATAATTTTTTGCCTGCCGTAACATCCAGGTGTATCCTTGTTGTTTGCTCCAGTCGTAAGTTCCATCTGGAGATAAAAAACACTCTACTCTGCGTGAAGGATCAGCAATTCCACTGCTGTCGCCTTGTTCAGCAGTCCCCCCGCCAATGTTAAATCGCCATGCAGATAAGCCGATACCCTTTGGCTTACCATCTTTTTCAAATTCCCTGCTAAATAACAATTTTGCAATGTGTTGTTTTTCAGCCAATGGCCATTGCTTGCCAATTTCCTCAGTATACCAGCAACCAGACCCGCCTATGTTGTGTATTTGTTGTACGGTTTTGTTGAGCAGAAGGGTAAATTTAATTGGTTTCTGATTTTGCGAGAATGAACTTAGGGTACTGGCTAAAAGAAAAGTGCAAAGGGTAATTTTCCTAATAAAGACACTGGAAAGGAGTAGCTTAATTTTCATAGATACAATATTAATAATTGACGGCTTAATATACATATAACTCTACTTTTAATATATTTATGCCTGATGAATAGACTTAGATTTACCTCAGGCATAAAAAAAATCGTTTTGTTATGCTGCTTGGCTGGCTCTTTTAGCAATTCCGGTGCTCAGGATTTGACGAATATAAAGTTTACGGCAACTGAGGCCCCAGAGTGGACAAATTTATTTGCAAGAAATAATGGATGGTTTGGCGGTGATGGTATCTATACTATTCCATTAAATGGGGTAGAATCAGGTAAATCGGAAGCTAAGAAAACACTCTTTATTTTTAGCGATAGTATGATCGGTAATATTAAAGATGCTAAAATGGAGCCGGGAGCTAAAATGATCCATAATAGCATAGCGATATTAAAAGGTACAAAAGCTGTAAAGGATAACATAACGTTTTTCTGGAAAAACGATCAGACGGATAACCCGGAAACTGTCTTTATACCAAAAACTCCCCTAACAGGCCCTACAGATTATTATTGGCTTGGAGATGGTTTTGTAAATCAGGAGCAAAATAATGCCATCTATATTTTTGGTTACAGAGTGAAACAGGTTAGTGATGGTGCTTTTGGCTTTTCGGAGGTAGGTAATACACTAATCAAAATAGCAGAAAAAGAAGAACCTCCCTATAAAACCTTTGAACAGAAAGACACTCCATTTTATTTAAGCAGTAATGAAACTGAAAAGGAAATGGGCTCATTTGGTGCGGGTATATTCGTGAACACAACCAAAGCCGGTGCACCTAAACCTGACGGGTATGTTTACGTTTATGGTGTAAAAGGGATGGCCAAAAAATTGCTCGTAGCAAGGGTAAAACCTAACGAATTTGATGATTTCGCTAAGTGGAATTTCTGGGATGGAGCCGCATGGAATGCCGATATTAAGAAGGCTGAAGCAATAACAGATCAGGTTTCAAATGAGCTTAGCCTATCAGTATTGCCAGATGGGAGATATGCTTTAATTTTTCAGCAGGGTGGCATGGGAAGAGATGTAGGGATGCGTTTAGGGAAAAGCCCTATCGGGCCTTTTGGGCCGATAATAAAATTGTGGGATAGTTCTGATGCGTTAATAAAGAAAAGTTATTTCTCTTATAATGCTAAAGCGCATCCAAGTTTATCTGAAAAAGGAGAACTTTTAATTAGTTATAATGTTAATTCTTTTGATTTCTTTAAAGATCTTGAAACGGATCCTCAATTGTACAGGCCCCGGTTCATTAAGATAAAATTTAACTAAAACTGAAAAGGAAGTGTAAAAATGAGTGAAGAACCAGAAAAGAAACCAATATTTTACGACAGATGGGCATTTAGATATTTGGCGATAGCCTGTTTGGCGTTAATAGCGTGTGCAATTGGAGCAACTTTTTATAACCATCATCCAAAACCCTTAAAAGAAAACAGGTTTGCTAAGAGAGACATTCATGCAGGCAGCAGCAGGGCAATATTAACTTTGGCCAGCGGTAAAAAGATCAGTCTTGATGAAGCGCCAAATGGAATTCTGGCTGAGGAGTCGGGAGCAAGCATTGTAAGAACAGGCAGCGGACAAATTACTTATGCTGTTCATGAAAGTGCGCTTAGTTCTGATACGGTCAAAAATGTAGGTGTTAATCATCTTGAGACTCCCTTAGGCGGCCAATATCAGGTTCGTTTGCCAGATGGTACTAAGGTGTGGTTAAATGCAGCATCTAAATTAACTTATCCGGCATCATTTGATCCAGGTGCTGAGCGTAAAGTAGAGCTAAGGGGTGAAGCTTATTTTGAGATTGCTCAGATTGCCAATACGCCATTTGTAGTATTTTCTGGAAAGCAGCGTGTTGAGGTTGAGGCGGGGCGATTTAACATCAGCAGCTATCCTAATGATGAGGCGATAAAAACTACCCTGTTGGAGGGAATGGGCAAAATTAATTCCGATAATATCATAAAGTCAGGCCAGCAGTCTATAAATAAAAAAGGCAATTTGGAAATCATTCCTGCAAATACCAAGGAAGCAGTTGCATGGAAAAACGGGCTCTTCTTATTTGAAGATGAAAGCCTGGAAACTATAATGAAAAGTATTTGCAGATGGTACAATGTTGAAATAATTTACGTCAACGAAAATGCACGTAAGGAATTATTTAGTTTATCTGTTTCAAGGTTTGACAACATTTCCTCTACTTTAAAATCTTTAGAGAATACAGGTTTTGTAAGGTTTAAAATAAAGGGGAGAAAAATAACCGTTCTTCGCTAAGTCTGGCATCTGTTGCGAAAAGCAACAGCGCCCAGGCCTCATTGAAGAAGGTGATTTTTAAGGAAAGCAGGGGGCTATCTTTCTTTTGCCAGATGAACAGGCAGTATTAATTATCATCACTTCATATTAACATAAGCAGGGAGATTGCCATGCTATTTCCCTTAAATTCAGTGCCTGAGGCTTAAGAACTATTTTTGCCCTTTAGTGCAATTTTTTCGAGCCTATGAACATCACTTAATTTAAAAATCTTTATTTAGAAGTTTCTCTAACTCTCCAAAAGATACGTTCATTCTTACACGGCCTTGTTTAGCATAGGCAATCTCTCCGGTTTCTTCTGAAACGATTACCGCAACGGCATCTGTAGTTTCGGATATGCCAATTCCGGCCCTATGACGAAGACCAAATTGAGGTGGTAATTTATCATTATCAGTTAAAGGGAGGATACAACTTGCACTTTTAATTTTGTTTTCTGCAATAACAACGGCTCCATCATGGAGCGGGCTATATTTTTGAAAGATGCTTTCCAGTAAACGTTTTGATATTTTTGAATCTATGAGCTCGCAACTGTTGGCGAAAAGCTGGTCGTCGTAAAACTTTACAAATACAATTAGCGCACCTGTTCTGGATTTTTTCATGCTTTTGCAGGCATCAATGATAGGTTTTATCCTTACTAAATTGTCGCGCTCAATGTTTTTACTTCCAAACAAATAGCCCCACCAGGCTTTGTTTTGCTGTAGGAAAGTGTTTTTCCCGATGAGTAATAAGAAGCGCCTGATCTCTGGTTGGAAAATAACGATGAGGGCTATTATCCCCACACTCATGAATTGGTTAATGATGGTGGATAGTAAATTCATCTTTAATGCATCTACGACCCAGTGTATTACCAGTATGATTACCATACCTAACAACAGGTTTACTGCGAGGGTGTTCTTAATCAGGTTGTAGATGTAATAGATAATTAAAGCGACAAGAATAATGTCTACCGCATCTGTAATTGTTACCTTTAAGAAATCGAATTCTAAGCCTTTCATCACTGCCAAGTTATGGATTTTTATTGTTGCTGCGTCTTTTGAACTAAAGCTATACACTCTACTGCAGCTTTTACATCGTGAACACGTAATATGCTTGCGCCTTTTAATAGCGCTATAGTATTCAGTACGGAGGTTCCGTTAAGAGCTTCCTGCGGGGTTAAACCCAGAAATTTGTAGATCATAGATTTTCTGGAAAAGCCCACAAGTAAGGGAAGTTCAAAAATGTTAAAGTCCTGAAGTTGATTTAGCAGCTGATAATTCTGATCTAAAGTTTTTGCAAAACCAAACCCGGGATCTAAAATGATATCCTTTATCCCCAGTTTCTGTAGTTCAGCAAGTTTAAGTGAGAAATAATCCGTTATGTCTAATGCAAGATCTTTATATTCCGTTTGTTGTTGCATGGTTTGTGGGGTTCCCTTCATATGCATCATAATGTATGGAACCTGAAGTGCAGCAACTGTTTCAAACATGGCTTCATCCATGTCGCCCGAAGCGATATCATTTATGATATGCGCGCCGGCCTCTATGCTTTCTTTTGCTACCCTTGCTCTAAAAGTGTCTATAGAAATGATTGCCTCAGGTAACTTTTTTGTGATAGCCTCTACAACCGGAACTATCCTTTTTAACTCTTCGTCTGGACTCACTTCTGCTGCACCCGGACGAGAGGAGTATGCTCCTATATCTATAAACTTAGCTCCATCTTTCAGAAAGGCTTCCGTTCTTTGTAGTGCCTCGTCTAAAGAGCCGGCTCTGCTTTGATTGTAAAAGGAGTCTGGGGTCAGATTTAGGATGCCCATTACACATGGAGCACTGATATCCGTCAGTTTGCCTTTGACGTTTAGTGTAGTCTTTCGGTTTAAAAATGTATCTTTAGCCATTGTTTGAATACAAACTTAGATAAAATCTTTAAATGATTTTACTCAATTAGGATACTGTATTAAAACGGATGTAAACTTATTATTTTAATCGTTTTGGCAACAAACACTTCACAAGAATTTGACTCGGTAATTGCGGTTTGCAAATCGCTTTTTTTAAAGAAAACAAACGACTATGGAACAGCATGGCGAATATTAAGGCCGGCTTCCATAACAGACCAGATCTTCATTAAAGCACAGCGAATCCGCACGCTCGAAGAAAAGAAAGTATCCAAAGTAGGAGAAGACGTCGTTTCTGAGTATATAGGAATTATTAATTATTGTGCAATTGCCATGATGCAACTTGAACTTGGAGAAGATGATCCATATGAGCTTGGGGTAGAAAGAGTAGAGAAGCTTTTTGATGAGAAGGTAAATGAGACCAAAGAACTAATGTTTGCCAAAAATCACGATTATGGTGAAGCTTGGAGAGACATGCGGATTAGCTCTTTAACAGATCTGATTTTAATGAAAATTTTAAGGGTAAAACAAATAGAAGACAATTCGGGGCATACCCTGGCCTCCGAGGGTGTAAATGCAAATTATCAGGATATGCTAAATTATGCTGTTTTTGCTTTAATTAAGTTGGGCGTAAAATAGCTGGTAAACAATGAAGAAAGCTGCATTAAACTTTTTCAGGATATTTGTTGGTATCCTTTTTATATTTTCAGGGTTAATAAAAGCCAATGATCCGCTTGGATTTGGTTATAAATTGCAGGAGTACTTCGAAGTGTTCCATATGCCATTTCTTAGTGGTATGGCTACTGGAATCGCCATATTGCTTTGTGTATTTGAAATTGTACTGGGGGCTTTACTACTTTTTGGCTTTTGGCGCAAACAGGTAACTACTGGTTTATTGGTGGTTATTATTTTCTTTACATTTTTAACCTTTGTTTCGGCAGCGTTTAAAGTAGTAACCTCATGCGGATGCTTTGGAGATGCCATTCCTTTAACACCTTGGCAATCCTTTACTAAAGACCTGGTTTTATTGGGAATGATCATTTACCTATTCAAAAACAGGGATAGGATTAATCCGGTTACTGAAAGTGCCAGATGGCAAAGTGCTTTATTTGCTATTGTACTTACCTTTTCATTAATGTTTAGTCAGTTCACCTATAGCAGATTGCCAATACTGGATTTTCTGCCTTATAAAGTTGGGGCTAGCTTGCCTGATTTGATGAAAATACCTGCGGGAGGAACGCCTGATGAGTATTTAATCATGTACAACATGAAGAATAAGGAGACAGGTGAAACCAAGGTGATGAGTGATAAAGATTATCTGAAAACAGAGATATGGAAGGATGATAACTGGGAAATTATTGGTGAGCCGGAAAGCAAGCTGATTAAAAAAGGTTATGAACCTAAAATTAAAGATTTGCAAATAACTGATGCTTCTGGTACAGATTATACAAAAGAGCTCATAGAAAACCCGTATTACAATCTGGTAATTGTAGCTTATAATTTAAAAGACTCCAACGAGGAAGGTATAGCTAAGTTGAATGCGTTGGCATTGAATGCAACGGAACAATTTAATATCAGGTCTATAATGTTAACCTCCAGTTCAGCACAAGATGCAGATGCCTACAGCAAAAGAATGAAACTGTTTAGTGAAGTTTTCTATGCTGATGCCGTGCCTTTAAAAAGTATGGTAAGGGCAAACCCAGGTGTGCTTCTACTAAAAAATGGGGTTGTTATTAATAAATGGCATTATAATAATGTCCCTTCTTTTGACGAACTTACTAAAATGTATTTTGCTAAATAATCATGTTACAATACGCTTTTAAAAAATTCATATATGGATTTGCCGTTATGGCAGGCGTAATTGTAGTCGTGTTTGTATTATTTAATGTATTGCCGGGAGACCCTGCAAGGATGACTTTAGGACAACGTTCTGATGTGCAATCTTTAGAGGCTGTGCGCAAAGAATTTGGTTTAGATAGGTCAAGACCGGTACAATTCTTCCTTTATTTAAATGACCTATCGCCACTAGGGCTCCATGATAATGATAAGGAAACCAAGGACAAGTACCACTATGTGAAATTGTTTTCTGTTGGTAATGATGTTGTTGCGCTTAAATGGCCTTACTTAAGGCGCTCCTATCAAACTAAACGTGATGTAACCACTATTCTTACTGAGACGGTTCCCAATACCTTTATTTTGGCGTTTACGGCCATGATATTTGCCACTATCATAGGTGTTTTTCTAGGGGTACTGTCGGCCGTTCATAAAGATAGCTGGATTGATAAAACTGCAAATGCTTTTGCAATTTTGGGTATATCTGCGCCGTCCTTTTTTGCCGGGATTATTATTGCCTGGTTTTTTGGCTTTGTGCTTAGTGATTATACCGGGTTAAATATGTCTGGCAGTTTATATAGCTATGATCCTTTTGAGGGTGAGGTAACTACCTGGAAAAATCTGTGGTTGCCGATGGTAACCCTCGGTTTAAGGCCACTGGCAATTATTGTACAGTTAACGCGCAGTGCGATGTTAGATGTTCTTGCGCAGGATTACATCAGAACTGCACGGGCAAAGGGATTAGGGAGAAATGCAATAATTTACAAGCATGCACTTAGAAATGCCCTAAATCCTGTTATCACCGCTATTTCGGGATGGTTTGCTTCCTTGCTGGCTGGTTCGTTTTTTGTAGAATATATTTTTGGTTATAATGGTTTAGGGCGCACTACTGTAACTGCTCTGGAGATGTCGGATTTTCCGGTAGTTATGGGCTCCATACTTTTTATTGCCTTTGTTTTTGTAGTAATTAATATTTTTGTAGATATTTTATATGCCTTTGTTGATCCAAGGGTAAAGCTGGCTTAAGAATGAAGATATTCCTGATTGGATTTATGGGTTGCGGCAAAAGTACTTTAGGTAAAAAATTAGCCGCTAAATTGGGTTACGATTTTATAGATCTGGACCATGTATTGGAAGACAAGGTGGGTTCCAATATCGGAGATTATTTTGCCGCTAATGGAGAAGATGCTTTTAGAACATTGGAAAGTAAATTGTTGAAAGAGCATGATTACCCTGCAAACTGTGTAGTAGCAACCGGTGGAGGTGCTCCATGTTATTTTGATAATATGGAATGGATGAACGACAATGGGGTTACCATGTATGTCGAAATGCCCCCAATTGCCCTGGCTAAGAGATTGGAAAAAGGTAAAGAAAAACGTCCTTTAATTAAAGATATGAATCATGAGCAGCTGATTGATTTTATTGAAACCAGGTTGGCAGAAAGGAACCGTTTCTATAAACGTGCTATTTTAAGTGTTGATGGAATAAACCTCACACCAGATAAAGCATTGGAGCAATTATCTCAGATCATCTAAATACTGTTTGGTTTGTTTTTCTACTTCCAGAACGGCAAATTTAATTGCTGAACCTACTCTTGTTGTTTCTGCTTTTACGGGGATTGAAGAAACAGTTGACAGGGCATCAGTATAGTATTTTCCCCAGGTTGATATGATGTGCTTTTCCTGCTGGATAGTAGACTTTCCGTTAATAATGGCTTGTTTGCTTAGGTTATATTCAGTTTTTAATCGAATTAAAGCAGCCGCTTTTACTTCATTAACGGTAAATAATGCGGTGTTCTCATCGGCAGTTACCAGTGTGTAAGCAGTGGTTAGGGCGCTGATTCCAACGTTTTTCATCGTTGTTGCAGATACTTTGTCTAGCCGGTCATTATCAGTATGGTAAAAAACATCGGTAAAATGCCACATTAATAAACCTGGGATTTTGCTTTTCAAGAAAGGCGTATGGTCACTGCCGCCCTCAAAAGGATTATAGTTAACCTTCCAGTTTGCATACTTGCCCTGGTCATTACAGATTTTCATAACCAGATCATTGTAGTAATGAGGAAAAAAATCTTCCTCCTTTACATCACCAGATCCCCATTCTGAATGTTTATCTGTACCTCTGGTCCATATAGCGGATGGATCGGGCATTTTTTCTATAAGGAAAGATCCTCCGGTTTTCTCTGTGTTTTCTCCAACCATATCCAGGCTCATTCCCCACATAATTCCCTCTGCTCTTTCGTTATTCTCTTTGATGTATCGCTGGGTAGAAACAATTTCATCACCCCATAAAAAGGTTAGGGTTCTTTGAGGGGTAAGTTTCCCGGATTTTACCAGTGAGGCAGTAAGTCTTGCCATTTCAGCTAACGTACCTACTCCCGATGCATTGTCATTTGCGCCTGGTTCCTGCACATGAGCGCTGTATACAAAACGCTCATTAGGCTTAGTATTTCCTTTTATGTTAGCAATTATGGTTAATTCTTCTGAAGAATAAGTATTTGTTGCTACGGTAACATTTAGTTTAACGGGACCTTTTGCTATTGCTTTCTTTAAGCGCTCTTTGGCCTTGTATGAAAGGTTGATGGCCCAGCCCTTACCATCAGGGTTATTGATTCCTGAAAATTGAATAGAGGTTTGATATTTCTCCGGTTGGGTATAATCAGGCATTGCGAATCCTAAAACTCCCAGCGCTCCTGCATTGATGGCAACATTGAATAACCTCCCTGTTCCAATCTCGGAAAATACAATTTTGCCTTTAATGTCCTTATCATCTATTGAGCTGATATCTGCTGGATTTACGTAAATCACCTCGGCAGTAATACCTCCTGTAGGTGTTGAAGAAGAGTTTATCGTAATCATGTTGCGATTTGTTTTAAACTCTAATAGCGGTTCATGCTCACCTTCAATGCCTACTGTGGCATTAATAGGTTCCCATGTATTTTGCATCATCGGACGTTTTTCGATCCGGTAGGTTAATAAGGCTTCCGATTCATCTTTTTGTTCCGCTACAAAGCCCGCTTTTTTTAATAGCCCTTCTACATAATAAATGCTCTTGTTAAAACCCTTATTGCCAGGCAAACGCCAATGCTGTTCCACAAAAGCTGTGGTTTCAAAGGCGTTCTTTTCACTGAACCCGTTGCGGGTAAGGTCGAAATAGGATGACGTAGGGTCTTGCGCAAAACTATGCGAAGTATATAATATTAATCCGGCAAGCAGCAGTTTTTTCATGCATATAAAATATGCCGAAATATACTAAGAATCGCAGAATCGTTCTAGGGTTATCTATCTATTAATATCTTGTCTCTTTTTCATAGAGTAATCTACTGAATAGGGGCCAGAACCAATAACCCAAAATAAAACTAATAACAGCAGTACAATAATTGAAAGCCACAATTCAGAATTCAATGCTGAAAAGCCATGTGATAGGTTGACGAAAAAAACAGCACACAATAGTATTGGAATCTGTATCACAGATGCAAATCGTGTAAGCAGGCCTATAGCAATTAGAAGACCTCCAACCAGATGTACAAATCCCACAATGTGAACGGCTACGCTTGCCATCATTCCAGAAAAACCAAATACATTATTCTGTAATAATAGATCTTGAAGCACAGCAGTGTTGCTAACTATTGCAATGCCTTTACTAAAAATGAGAATACCTAAAGCAATACGGATGATGTCTAGCCATTTGGCATGATGTAGATCGCCCCAACGCTCGATTTTTTGAATAACAGTCATGATAATGCCTCCTATTTTATAATGGTCTATTAAAGCTAACTAATTCCGGTTAAATAATCAATAGCAAGATATTAACAATCAATATATTATAATGTTTTCCAGGAAAGGTCTGTTTGCTTCTGAAGTATAGACGAAAAAGCGGTTCTGGGAGGTAAATTTAAATATGGATAGGTCACTTTTGACAGGTATAATCCTTGAGGATGGGCTGGTGTAATTAATGCAGGAGTTTGCTTTGTGATCAGGTAACTTTCAAACTCGTCTACACTTAGAATTCCTTTTCCAATTTTTAAAAGCTGGCCCATGATAATCCTGATCATCTTGCTTAGGAAGCGATTTGAAGAGATTTGGAAGCGTAACTTTTCCCCGGTGGAGTCTATAGCCAGATTTGCAGACATGACATTACAGATGGTGTGTTCATATTTGTCAGGGCTGGTACAAAAGGATCTGTAATCCTTATAATTTGGAAGTATTTCAACGGCCTGTTTCATTTTATCAAAATGAAGATCTTCAAGCAAATAAAAGGAACTGAGGCCACTCAGAAAAGGATCTTTATAGGTGTGGATAAAGTAGTCGTACGACCTTTGTACTGCGTCAAACCGGGCATGTTGCAAACCATCCATTGCAATGATATCAAATATGGCAATATTTGCAGGCAAAAGCTTATTTAACCTGAATAGGAGATCGAAATCCCATGCCTGTTCTATATCCATGTGAAAAAAGAACTGACTGGCATGTACATGTGCATCGGTACGTCCGCAACCGATAATAAATACGGGGGTTTTTAATACCTGAGTAAGTGCTTTCTCAAGCACACCTTGTACGTTCAGTACTCCGGGTTGTTTTTGCCAGCCGTTATAGTGTAAGCCGTTATAACCAATGTGAACAAAGTATCTCAATATCTTATTTTCTAGATCTCCTGCTTAATTCGTCAACAGGCATAGACAACATTCTGCCTACTGGTTGTTTTCCTTTGTATGTAATCACTTTAAGTGTAGTAGCGTCTTTTGGTGGGGATAGCTTTTCTGTGTACTTAGGATAAAAACGATCGGGAAATGAATTATCGAAACTATAATAAATATCGAGTCCCGGCGCCTCGGTACTCAATTCAATCATAAGCTGCTTATCTGCCGATCTGCTTACACTAAATATAGGATCGTAAACACTTGGGGCATATTTCGTTTCAGCTACGTCAAGCCTTTTAAAATGCTGCTCAACGCGATTAAAGAAATTGTTCCAGTTTTTCTTTTCAATTGGCGACCACACAGCCTCCGCTATGGCCAGGCCTCTTGGCCAGGTCATATATTCTGCCTGGCGGATATTGTAAACTTGTTCAGTCCATAAATTAGCCTGTCCTCCTTTAATGTATTTTTTGTCGACTCCAGCTGGGATTGGATCAAACTCATACGATTTGCTCAATCTTAATGAGGCGTATACCTTGGGTTCTGTTATGGGATCAGCCTGCATATAATCTAAGTAAGCATAAGTAGTTGGACTCATCACTACTTCGTGTTTTCTTTTAGCTGCTTCAATTCCATATTTCATTCCTCTCCAGCTCATCACCGTAGTGTTTTGCGGCATATCTCCATCCAGAATCTCATCCCAACCCATAAATTTCTTTCCTTTTGATTCAACAATTTTTTGTACGCGTTTTTCAAAATAACCCTGAACCTGATGCATATTTTTTAAGCCTTCCTTTTTCATCAAGGCTTTAATGCTGTCACTCTTTTCCCAAAAATTGAAAGGGGCCTCATCGCCACCCATATGGATGTATTCGAAAGGAAATAATTGGGCTACCTGTGTAATTACAGTATCTAAAAAGCTGTACACTTTTTCATTGGCAGGACAAAGTGTGTTATCTACTAAAGCAATAGGAGGGGCGCCTCTAGACCAATCCATAATTCGCTCACCAGAACGCACACGATAGTTCTCGGCACCAGGGGTACATGATAATTCAGGATACGAAGCAATTGCAGCTAAACTATGACCGGGAACATCTATTTCTGGCATTATATCTACAAATCTTTCTTTGGCATATTGTACCAGTTCTCTTATGTCATCCTGGGTATAAAAACCTCCATAGTTTCTGGGCTCATCAGCTGCAGGAGGGAAGAAGTTTCCGAATTCTCCCACCTTTTTTACATTCCAGGCACCTACTTCAGTTAATTTTGGTAGCCCTTTTATTTCTATCCTCCATCCCTCATCATCAGTTAGGTGTAAATGGAGGACATTATATTTATATCTTACCATTGCATCTATGTATTGTTTCACTTCTGCTTTGGTGAAAAAGTGACGCGCTACATCAAACATTAATCCCCTCCATCCAACACGGGGATAATCTATTATTTCCACACAAGATGCTTTCCATTCTATATTTTCAACAGCTTCCTTGCTCTCAATTTCTTTAGGAAATAGCTGAATAAGGCTCTGAACACCATAAAATAAACCTGCCGGTTTATTTGCTTTAATGGTAATATGATTAGGTGTTACCGACAACTGGTAACCTTCTTTACCTAACGCTGAATTTGCTTTTTCATTTAAGATTAGGTTAATGGTTGATTTTGTAGCCGGAGTGCTCACCTCAGCAACATAACTTCCTGTAGGAATAGAAAGTCTTTCCTGTAAAAAAGCCACCACCTGCTTTATTTCTGCCACTGCAGGAGCTTGTATAACCACATTTGAAGGAAGCACAAAATACCCCTCACTTTTTATAACTGATACCGGTTCTGGTATAATTGCTATATCCGGGGCATTATTTACTATAGCAACTGTTTCTGTTGTAGCTTCGGTATTGGGAATAGCATACTGACCGAACGCAGGAATACTTAAAAGACTTAAACAAAGCAGGTAAAAGATGTTTTTCATAATTGCCGCAATTTATCAATTTTACTTAAGGGCATCCAAAACCCGGAACAGTTTTTTGCTGATCCCGGAACCGGAATAGTTATTTATGTTAATCACAATGATATATTTATTACCGCTCTTGTCGGTGTAATATCCGGCATATGCCGAAACGTCATTAATGCTTCCACTTTTAAGTTTCATGCCATTGTTTTCCGGCAATGATTCGTAATAAGCCGGGAACCAGCTTTCTTTTTGACTTTGAAAAAGAACACTTGCCATTGCTGCGGTTGTTACCCGGGTGCCAGGGGATAAGCCACTGCCATCCAAAATGTTTAAAGCGCGACTATCTATGCCTTTCGTAGACCAGTAATTAATCACAGTGGCCGCTCCGTTTTGTGTTGTAGCTTCTTTTCCTGATTTCCAGGCAATGGTTTTTAATAAGTGTTCTCCATATAAGTTCACACTTTTTTTATTGAACCAGTATACAATTTCGCTAAGGGTAGGAGAGCTTATTGTTGTTAATTTTTGGGTCACTACTGGCATTGGTTTTTGTTCGGCCGTCAACTGTCTGGCTGTAGTAGGTGTTTCTGTAGCGCCTATGCCTATACGATGTAAAGTGTCTTGTAATCTAAATGCGGCATCAAAAGCAGGATCAGGCAATGCTGCCGAAACTCCAGATTTTGAAATCCCAATAGCCCAGCTTCCTCTTAAATACGCAGTAGTACCTAGCGGAGGTAAGTAAGCATAAACCCTGTCTCCTGTGCCCTCGGCGCCCGCCTTCAATTCATTTACAAACTTAATGTAAGGCATTTCAGGGACGGTTTTTAATACTGTTACAGTCCGCTCGGCTCTATTTGCCCTTAAATGAAGGTCAAATTGATTCTCTCTCCAACTCAGTGCGGAAGCTCCTGCGCCATAGTAATTGCCTATATCCTGCCAAATCCAGCCATCAGGAGTTGTTTGGCTTCCCCATAAACCATCATCACCGATAACTTTTCCTTCGATCTTTTTAATTCCGGCTGCTTTTATGGCATTTACCCATTGATTTAAGATCACCCCTTCTTTAGTTGTTTCATATCGCCATGAACCTAATGTAGGGTCTCCGCCACCAACAATAATCAGGTTTCCTTTTAGTGTCCCTTCCGAATTGATGGCGCCACTATAAGCCAATACAGTCTGGTATTGAAAATCTTTACCTAATAATCCAAATGCAGTTGCCGAGGTGATGGTTTTCAATGTCGAGGCGGTAGCAACGCCTATATTCTCATTTCTACTGAATATCGTTTGTCCGGTTTTTGCATCCAGAACGCATAAAGAGGTTAATGCATATTTCGCCTGTGGGTCGGCAAGCAAATTATTAAAGGCTTGTTCCAGTTTCTGCACAGGTGCCTGTGCGTAAACAAGACCCTGAGACAAGAGGAACAGTAAAAGGAAAAATTTCTTTAACATAGGCATTTTAAAAAAAAAGTGATGTAAAAATAGCAATCGAGCTATTTCTACATCACTAACGTTTTATACAGATATTTTATATCAGTTCATTTCTTACCAGAAACTCTGCAATCTGAACTGCGTTGGTTGCAGCACCTTTACGTAAGTTATCGGCAACAATCCACATGTTTAATGTGTTTGGCAACGACTCATCACGTCTGATCCTTCCTACAAATACTTCATCTTTTTCGTGAGCATCTTTAGGCATAGGGTATTTAAGGTTTGCTGTATCATCAACAACAATGATTCCTTCCGTTTTAGTTAGCAAATCTCTTACATCAGCAAGGTCAAAATCATTCTCAAACTCTATGTTAACTGATTCAGAGTGACCACCCATAACTGGGATACGTACTGTAGTAGCAGTAACCCTGATGCTGTCGTCGCCCATGATCTTGCGTGTTTCAAGTATCATTTTCATTTCCTCTTTTGTATATCCGTTTTCAGTGAATACATCAATTTGAGGAATAACATTTAAATCAATAGGATATGCATAAGCCATAGGGCCATCAGTAATTCCTTTACGCTCATTCATTAGTTGTTCTACAGCTTTTACACCAGTACCGGTAACAGATTGGTAGGTAGAAACCACAACGCGTTTGATTCTATATTTATCGTGAAGTGGTTTTAACGCCACTACCATTTGTATGGTTGAACAGTTCGGGTTTGCAATGATCTTATCATCGATAGATAATTCATTTGCATTAACTTCAGGAACGATCAGTTTTTTTGAAGGATCCATACGCCATGCCGACGAATTATCAATTACTGTTGTACCAGCCTCAGCAAAAAGAGGAGCATATGTTAATGAAGTACCACCACCTGCAGAAAACAATGCGATGTCGGGTCTCATTGCAATTGCAGTTTCCATATTTACAACAGCATACTTCTTACCCTTGAATGAGATTTCCTTACCAACACTCTTCTCAGATGCTACAGGGATCAATTCAGTTAACGGGAAGTTACGCTCTTCTAATACTTTTAACATTACGGTGCCTACCAGACCGGTGGCGCCAACTACTGCAATTTTCATTTTTTTCTAATTGTTTTTTACTTGTTTTTAATTAATTATAAAGGTTTTATGTTTAATAAGTCCCCAAAGATGTGAAATATTTCAGCATTAAGTAAATGTTTCTGCAAACCAGGGTACTTATAAACAAAAAAGGGAAGTGATTTTTGTAAACCACTTCCCTTTTGTTGTTAAGATATATCTTCTTAAACCAGTTCGCGATTTACGTAATCAAAGCTTTGCTTAATGCTTACAAAAGGATCCTTTGAAAAATTCTCCTGCTCAACAATTAAGTGTTTAAGGCCTGATTCTTTAGCGTGCTTATAAATGCTCTTAAAGTCGATTTTTCCAGTGCCTACTTCGGTATTAATGGTGTTGTTGGCTTTATCCATATCCTTTACATGCCACATCACAAAACGGCCAGGATGTTTCGCAAATAATGCAAGTGGATCGTTCCCAGATCTTACAACCCAGTATAAATCCATCTCAAACTGAACATTTTTCTTATCTGTTTCCTGAAGCAGGATATCGTATCCCGTAGTCTCTCCGTATTTTTTAAATTCAAAATCGTGATTATGGTATGCTAACTGTAATCCAGATTTAGCACACAGTTCTGCTGCTTCATTTAATCTTGCTGCTACCTTTTTAAAAGCATCAAGGTCAGGTCTTAATGATTCATCAAGATATGGACAGGTAAGATATTCCATATTTAAAGTTAAAGCACCTTCAATTAAAGGTTTAACTTCATCCAGATTGCCGCTTTTAATAAAGCCATCTAAACCAAAGTGGCCACTAGGAGCTTTTAATCCATTAGCATCAAGCAAACCTTTAAATGTTTTGGCATCTAATCCCCAAAATCCTGCATCAGCAGTATAGCCATAGGTTTCAACTTCTTTGTAGCCGGCTTTTGCTACCTTTTCTATTACACCTTTAACATCTTTAGGTAGTAATTCTCTTAAGGTATAAAGTTGTAGCCCAATTGGGTGAGCTCCAGCTGCGGCAGGAGTGCTGCTGCAAGCAAAAGATGGTAATAACGCTGCACCTGCAACGGCAATACCCGCTTGCTTAATAAAATTTCTTCTAGAATTCATAGTTTTTGAATTATACATCACAAATATTTACTGCTTCTCTTAATGATTTTATACCGTCTTTATTCTTTGGAATAAATTCCTGAGCCAGATAGCCTTTGAAACCAGTAGCCAAAATAGCTTTAATAATGGCCGGATAAAATAGTTCCTGAGTATCATCAATTTCATTTCTTCCGGGTACTCCGGCTGTGTGATAATGAGAAATGTATTGGTGGTTATTTGTTATTGTACTGATAACATTCCCCTCGTCAATCTGCATATGGTAAATGTCATAAAGCAATTTAAAGTTTTCAGAGCCTAACCTTTTGCATAGCTCAACACCCCAAGGGGTATTATCGCACTGATAATCTCCGTGGTTAACTTTACTGTTAAGCAGCTCCATAACCACTACTACATTATGCTTTTCAGCAATTGGAAGTATTTGTTTTAAGCCTTCAACACAGTTTTTTAATCCTGTCTCGTCGTCTTTGCCCCTACGGTTTCCGCTAAAGCAGATCAATTGCTTGTATCCCGCTTCGGCAACCTTCGGAATCATTTCTGAATAGTTTTTAATCAGCGTTGCATGAAATTTAGGATCATTCCATCCATCTGGGATACTGATTTCTGCACCATTACACATTGAAGAGTATAAGCCATGTTTTTTTAAAGTAGCCCAATCATTAGGGCCAACAAGGTCTATTGCTTTAATACCAATTTTTTTTGCCTCAATACATAAAGTATCAAGATCTATGCTTCCAAAGCACCAACGGCAAACAGAATGATTTACATTTCCTTTTAGCATAGTTGACTTATATGGCTCAAGAGCAAAAGCGGGCAAGGCTGCAGAAACACCTAAGGCGGCGGTTCCGGCAACGATATTTTTCAGTGCAGATCTTCTGCTTAATTCTGATTCCATTTTTTTAAATATCTAAATTTTGATTTGGTTCAAATAGATTAATGAGCAATAGCTTCTTCTTCAATTTTCTTTTTATCATTGAAAGTTAGTGCAAACAATAAGAAAACTACAAATGCAATACCAGATGGAATTAGCCATACCATTTTCCAGTCGGCAGCTCCATTGGCACCTTTGTAAGTATCTGTAATCCACCCTGCAACTTCAAATCCAATAAGCATACCAACACCATATGTAGCTAAGGTGATTAATCCCTGAGCAGCACTTTTATATCTTTCACCGGCTTTTGAATTGGTGTAGATCTGTCCTGATACAAAGAAGAAATCATAGCAAATACCATGTAATGCAATACCGATCAGAATCATAAAGCTAAGCTCTCCTGCATTTCCATAGGCAAACAATAAATACCTAACAGACCAGGCAAGCATACCTACAAGGATGGTTTTCTTGAATCCGTATTTTTTGAAGAAAAAAGGGATCAATAGTAAAAATAGCGCTTCTGAAATTTGTCCGATTGCCATCTTACCAGTAGGCCCTTCAACACCGATATTAGATAAGAAAGGGTGAGCATTTTGGTAATAGAATGCCAGAGGGATACAAATTAGGATAGCAGAGACAAAGAATATAGCAAAGTTTTTATCCTTTAATAGCTTCAAAGCATCAAGGCCTAAAATATCACCGATCTTTACTTTTTCACCGGCAGCCACTTTTGGTGGCGTTTTAGGTAGGGTGAAACTAAATAAACCTAAGCCTAATGAAGCTATGCCAGCCATAAGGAAAGTGTTTTTTAATAAACCTGCAGACAGGGCCTCAGGTGAATCCCAAATGAATACATAACTGATAATTAGTCCAGCTGTAATCCAACCGATAGTTCCCCAAATCCTGATAGGAGAGAACTCTTTCTCCGGATCTTTCATCTGGTTAAAGGATACTGAATTTACTAAAGCAAGTGTTGGCATATAAAGAATCATGTAGCCTAATACGTATGGATAAAAAACAGATATATCTGCAGCAGTATACATTTGATACATCAAAGCAGCACCAAGAAGGTGTAAAACACCCAGGATTTTTTCTGCATTGAAAAATCTATCAGCGATTAAGCCGATAATAAAAGGGGCAACTATAGCTCCCCATGATTGGGTTGAAAAAACAGCGGCAGTTTCTGAACCTGAGGCCGAAAGGTTCTTGTCCAGAAAAGTACCTAAGGTAACAAACCATGATCCCCAGATAAAAAATTCCAGGAACATCATGATTGATAATTTAACACGGTTAGTCGTATTCATATTCGGGTTTTCGTTATTCTTTAAAAGTTAAATTATAGTTCTTTAATCATAATGTTACGGTACCAAACAGCATCTCCATGATCCTGAAGAGCTATTTTGCCTGATTTGAAAGTTCCAAATCCTTCCCAGCCAGCAAATTTGCTTTTTGAAACAAGATTTTTCCAGTTTTCATCCCAAAGTGTAGTAGTTACTACTTTAACACCATTTAATCTTAATTCGAGTGCTCCATTGTTACTGATTACTTCAGCTGTATTCCATTCTCCAACAGGTTTTACCGGTTCAGAGTTACTTTTAACAAGATCATACAAATCTCCCGCTCTGTGCTTGGTTATCTTCCCGTCCGGATGACCATCGTTATCCAGCACCTGCATTTCTAAACCTGTACTATATGTCGCACTATATTTCGGGTCTTCGTGTACATAGAAAATAATACCGCTATTCGCTTTAGGAGCTACTTTCCATTCCAGTTTTAAATGGAAATTGCTGTATTCCTTATCTGTCACTAAATCACCTCCACCGTCATTTTGGCCGTTTGGATCAAAGTGGAGTGTTCCATCTTCTACTTTCCATTTACTACCGGCGGTTGTTTTTCCATATGTATGCCATCCGGCAGTGGATTCACCATTAAATAGTTTGGTGAATCCTTTTGTGCCTTTTTGACTTTTTGTACTACTGCAGCTCATTATTGTTGTTAAGATCAGCGCAGAGAAAATGTATTTTTTCATTATGTGGTTTAAAATTGTTCTTTATGTTTTATGCGCCCAAAGTCCAGCCTTTGCGATACTCACGTTTCACATATTGGTTCACATCATCAAGGTTAGTAACCTTCATCAGGTCATTATCCCAAAGTAATTTGATATTACGGCCAGGATAAGAGATTTTTCCTTCACTGTTTTTACGTTGAACATCAACACCACGTATGGCAAGGTTCGCCATTAATAAGGCTTCTGTAAGCGGGCCTGCAATTTCAAAAGGAGAACTTACTTCCTGCTTGCCATAACCGGCAATAGCAGCTTCAACCCATTGTTTGTAGTGACCACTTGCACCACCCTGTACGCGGGCAAATTTCTGCGCTACTTTGATGTCTTTGTTTTTAGTTAAAGGAAGTAGTTTCGGGTTTGCGCTATAAGTTTCGCACATCATTTTACCTTTTGTACCAATAAATAGGGTACCGTTACCACCGTCTCCAAAAGTTTCATTTGCTTGTAATTCTTCTGGTCTTTCAGGTTGGATACCACCGTCCATCCAGTGTACCGTAACGTCACCTTTAGTTTTAGTCGTTTTAGGGAATTTTAAAGTTACATGGCTTGATGGAGGACAGCTATCAGGGAAATATCCTCTTTTGAACTCATCAACATATACAGAACCAACACTAGCCTGAACTTCGCTCGCATACTTTAAATTTAAAACACTAAACGGAGCTTCTAACAAGTGACAGCCCATATCTCCAAGAGCACCGGTACCATAATCCCACCAGCCACGCCAGTTAAACGGAACCAATTTATCTACATAGTCTTTGTATGGGGCAGTACCTAACCAAAGATCCCAATCAAGATCTGAAGGTACCTGAGCTTTATTAGCCGACCATGGAATACCCTGAGGCCATACCGGACGATCTGTCCATGCATAGACCGTGTGTACATCTCCAATCAATCCTGCATCATACCATTCTTTCATTTGTCTTGGGCCATCATTTGACGCACCCTGATTTCCCATTTGGGTAACCACTTTATATTTTTTAGCAGCAGCGGTTAAAGCTCTTGCCTCATAAATATCATGAGTTAAAGGTTTTTGAACATACACATGTTTACCCAACTGCATTGCTGCAAGGGCAATAATGGCATGGTTATGATCTGGAGTAGAAACAGAAACAGCATCAAAATTTTTAGCTTCTTTATCCATCAATTCGCGCCAATCTCTATAGTATTTAGCTTTAGGGAAAGCTTTTACGCTATTCGCAGCTCTTGAATCATGCACATCGCATAAAAAACCAATATCGGCTTTTCCACTTTTTGCAAATTCAGCAATATCAGATTGACCTTTTCCTCCTGCACCAATCCCCGCTACAATTAATCTGTCGCTAGGAGCTAAAAATCCTTTTCCGCCCAAAACGTGACGCGGAACTATCATGAATGCAGATGCAGCAATAGCTGATGTTTTTAGAAAACTACGTCTGTTGGTAGCATTCTGATCTTTTTTTGTTTCTTCCATGGTTCTATTTGGTTAGGTAGGTTGAATTATTTTTTTAGTGATAAAATATATTTTACCATTTCTTTTGCATCGTCTTTACTTAATGTCGGGTGAGGAGTCATTGGAATTGCACCCCAAACCCCTTGTCCACCTGCAATGATCTTATCAGCAAGATGTTCAATGTTCTCATCAGTTGCAGGATATTTACCGGCCACATTTACATAAGCAGGACCAACAAGCTTTTGAGTTTTGCTGTGACATGCTAGACAGTCAGACTTCGCAATAAGTGCTTCGCCTTTCCCCTTTTCTGCCGACGCGGCTGGAGCAGGGGCTGCTGGTGCTGGTGCCGCCTCTTTTGCAGTTGTATCAGTAGCTGCTGGGGTAGTGGCTTCAGTTGCAGGAGCAGATGCTGATGTGTTAGCTGAATCTGCAGCTTTATTTGCTGCCGCCCTTTCTTCCGGACTTGCACATGAGGCCATAAAGATTGCTAAACAGCCTAAAACTAATAATGTTCTTTTCATTGTTGTGTTGTATTATTTATCTAAACCTAAAATTCTGTTATTGAAATCATCATCACCACCTGAAGCAGCGAAATCATCGAATGCTTTAGTGGTTACTTTAATGATGTTCTTTTTAATGAATTCCGCGCCTTCTCTGGCGCCAACTTCAGCATCCTTAATGCAGCATTCCCATTCCATTACCGCCCATCCTTTGTAATCGTATTGCGCAAGCTTACTGAATATGGTTTTGAAATCTACTTGTCCATCACCTGGAGAACGATATCTTCCGGCGCGGTTTGCCCAGCTTTGGTAACCACCAAATGTTCCCTGTTTACCTGTTGCATTAAATTCTGAATCTTTAACATGGAATGCCTTTATGCGCTCATGATAAAAATCAATATACTGAATATAATCAAGCTGTTGTAAAACAAAGTGAGAAGGATCGTAAAGCAAGCATGCACGAGGGTGATTGTTTACTTTTTCAAGGAACATTTCATAAGTGATACCATCAAAAAGATCTTCACCCGGATGTATTTCGTAACATACATCTACACCACAGGTATCGAACTCATTTAATATTGGAGTCCATCTTTTTGCAAGTTCAGTAAAGGCGGCATCAACTAGCCCTTCCGGACGCTGAGGCCACGGATGGAACATGTGCCATAATAATGAACCACTAAATGTGGCATGTGCATTTAAACCAAGATTCTGAGAAGCTTTTGCAGCGTATTTTAGTTGCTGTACAGCCCATTCTGTTCTTGCTTTAGGATTGTTTTTATACTGATCAGGGGCAAAGGCATCAAATGCAAGGTCATATGCCGGATGTACTGCAACCAGCTGACCTTGTAAATGTGTCGACAATTCCGTGATTTCCAAACCGTATGATCTAACCTTACCGGTTAATTCATCAGCATAAGTTTTGCTTTCTGCTGCTTTTTGAAGGTCAATAAACCTTGCGTCAAGCGTGGGTACCTGAATACCCTTAAAGCCTAAGCCTGCCGCCCATTCACAAATAGCATCTAAAGAATTAAAAGGAGCCTCATCACCAATAAATTGAGCAAGAAAAACTCCGGGACCTTTAAGTGTTGTCATGATGTTTTTTATATTTTAAAATCTGTCCATTTTTGATCAGACTGACTTGAAGCCACTACGGTGTCAATAAATGCCATACCTCTTACGCCATCTTCCACTTTAGGGAAATCTAACATCGCTTCGGTAGGGGTTGTGCCATGAATCTTTGCTGAAACGGTTGATGCAAAGTTTCTGTAGATATTTGCAAACGCTTCTAAGTAACCTTCTGGGTGACCTCCCGGTACACGGGTGTTGTGTTTGGCAATATCAGAAAGGTAAGCCTGACCAGCACGATAAATCTGTGCAGGTTCGTTAAGCCATTTTAAAGTAAGGGTATTTGGCTCTTGCTGGTTCCATTCTAAACCACCTTTTTCACCATATACTCTAATTTTTAATGCATTTTCTTCGCCTGCAGCAACCTGTGATGCAACCAGTACACCATTGGCTCCGTTATCGAATTTTAACAACACATTACCATCATCATCAAGACCTCTGCCTTCAACAACAATGTTAAGATCAGCACATAGTTTTGCGATTTTTGCACCAGAAATATATTCTGCTAATTGTGCAGCATGAGTACCTATGTCGCCCATGCAACCACTTTTCCCACTTTTTTTAGGGTCTGTACGCCATGCAGCACCAGCATTTCCCTCTCTTTCAGTAAGTGTGCTTAACCAACCCTGAGGATATTCAACCAATACCTTTCTGATGGTACCTAGTTTTCCTTCTTTTACCATTTGTCTGGCTTGTTTTACCATTGGGTAGCCAGAGTAGGTATGAGTTAAGCATAGAATTAAGCCAGTTTCCTGTACTTTTTGTTGCAATAACTTAGCTTCTTCAAGAGATAAAGCAATTGGTTTTTCAATTACCACGTTAAACCCATGATCCAAAGCCATCATTGCAGGAGCAAAGTGGGCAAAGTTTGGGGTAACAATAGTTACAAAGTCGATACGTTTGTCAGCGGGTAATTTGCTTTCTTTCTCAATCATTTCCTCAAAGTTCATATAAACCCTGTCTTCCGGAAGGAATAACATTTCACCAGATTCTTTGGCGATTTCGGGGTGTATACTCAATGCTCCGCAGCAAAACTCTACCTGGCCGTCAATGTTCGCGGCAATACGATGAACGGCACCGATAAACGCGTCTTTACCGCCGCCTACCATGCCCATTCTAATTTTTCTTGTCTTCATTAAATGTTACCTTTTTTTAATTCACTAACTGCAAAATCACAAGCTCTTGCTGTTAAAGCCATATATGTTAATGATGGGTTCTGACATGCAGCTGAAGTCATGCAAGAACCGTCTGTTACAAATACATTTTTTACTTCATGCATCTGATTCCATTTATTTAATACCGAAGTTTTAGGGTCATGTCCCATACGGGCAGTTCCCATTTCGTGTATTGCCATACCCGGAGCAGATCCGTTGTCGTAAGTTTTTACATCTTTAATTCCTGATGCCTCAAGCATTTCTGCAGCATCATTCATCATGTCAACGCGCATTTTTTGTTCGTTGTCTTTAAACTCACAATCAATAGCCAATACAGGTTGACCCCATTTGTCTTTTTTGCTTTTATCTATATAAACGCGGTTTTCGAAATATGGAAGAGATTCACCGAAACCCCCTAATCCCATGTTCCATGCGCCTGGTGTGGTCATTTGATCCTTAAATTCAGCACCAAATGCCATTTCCGCAACATCAGCATGCCAGTTACCTCTGCTTGCGCCGCCTTGATAGCCGAAACCCCTAACGTAGTCGCGTTTATCATTGCCCATGTTTCTATACCTAGGTATATAGATTCCATTTGCCCTGCGGCCATAAGTATATTTATCGTCAAAACCTTCAGCTGTTCCAGATGCACCACAACGGAAGTGGTGATCCATTAAGTTATGTCCCAATTGTCCACTGCCATTACCTAATCCATCAGGAAACTCAGCAGATGTAGAGTTAAGCAACAGGAAAGTTGAGCCTAAAGTTGATCCGTTTACAAAAACGATCTTTGCAAAATATTCTATAGTTTCTTTTGTTTCCGAATCTATTACCACAACACCTTTTGCCTTTTGGGTTTCCTTATCATAGATAATGGTGTTTACTAATGAAAAAGGACGCAAAGTAAGGTTTCCTGTAGCTACAGCAGCGGGTAGGGTAGATGATTGAGTGCTAAAATAAGCTCCAAAAGGGCAGCCTCTGCTACAAAGATTGCGGTATTGGCAAGATCCTCTTCCGCCATGAGGAACAGTTAAATTGGCGGTACGGCCAATTGTCATGATTCTCGATTTTTTCCACTTATCTTCAATACGTTTTTTTACATCTTTTTCAACACAGTTCATCTCCATTGGAGGTAGAAATTGACCATCAGGTAATGCCGGCCAGCCTTCTACTTGTCCACTGATACCTGCAAATTTCTCTACATAGTCATACCATGGAGCAATATCTTTATATCTGATTGGCCAGTCAACACCATGCCCATCTTTAAGGTTGTCTTCAAAGTTAAGGTCGCTAAAACGGTAACTCTGTCTGCCCCACATCAATGATTTTCCACCAACGTGAAATCCACGGTACCAGTCAAAACGTTTAATTTCTGTATACGGGCAATCGTGATCATTTACCCAATAGCTCTCGTTGAATTCAGAGTATGGATAATCTCTCTTTTGCACCGGGTGTGCTTCTTTTTGTGCTTCGGTTATTCTTCCACGGTGTTCAAACTCCCATGGTTTTTTAGTAGCGGTAGTATAGTCTTTTATGTGCTCAATGTTTCTTCCTCTTTCAAGTAATAGAACTTTTAAGCCTTTTTCTGTTAGTTCCTTTGCCGCCCAGCCACCACTAATTCCAGATCCTACAACAATGGCGTCATATGTATTGTTAGCTGTCGCTTTCGTATTTAAATTGCTCATTTTAATGCTATAAAAGGTTTATGCCCAAACTTTTTGACCAGGTTTCAAATCCACACAGCCATCATAGCGGCCAGGGATATCAACATAAGCCATTGCTTTTGTTGCTCCAATCTCAGAGGTGAAATAACCTAGTAAGGTTAGATCTCTAATGATAGAGAAGAAACGTGGTTCTGTTTTCGGCTTGTCTTTTGGTAGTATTGATGCGAAGCCGGCATTTTCGGTTTGAGACTTTGCTTTATCAGGGTCAGTTTTTTGAGCATCTGCCTCTTTTTGTTTATCCTGTTCAGCTTTGGTAGCAGCAATGGTCTCTTCTCTGAGTTTACTAAGCAGTTGTGTACGCTCTGCCGGAGAAATTTCCAGGAAAGATTTTTTAAACTGGTCTTTAGATTGCTCTTCAAGAGCATCCAGTCCTTTCACAAATGCCTTTTGAGCATCCTCAGGATAACAATCTTTTACCATTAAGGCAATAAATGGACCCACTCCTGCTGCCTTTGCACCCGGCGAACTGGTTGTAGGGATAATGATGTCGGCAACTTCGGTAATTAGCTTAAGCTGATTATCATCAAATAATTTGCCATTGGTTTTAGTAGATGGTGAGTTACAACTATCAAGAAATACTCCTATCGTAGTTGCAGATAAAGCCCCTCCCATTAGGAAGGCCATATTCCTCACTGCTTCTCGTCTGTCCATATTTGGTGTTTTAGGTGTTTTGGTGTATTCTAAGTGTGTTTTGTTTTGTAATATTAAGAAAAAATAAATAGTTAGTGTTCTAAATACACAATTAAAGTAAATATATAATGTTTTTGTTACTTTATAAAGGTACTTTGGAAATTAACGAAAATCCATCCAATTGAGTATCCTTAATATCGGTTTTATCCAGGTAAAATGTTGGTTGCACTAAAGATTTTTGAATAGGTTCGTTCATTTATTTATTTTTGTGGAAATCCAAATCAGTCATGATTGAGAAAATAGTAGTGTTAGGCTCTAACGGCCAGATAGGCACAGAGCTGGTAACCGCTTTACGTAGAGTGTATGGAGAGTCCAATGTTATTGCGTGTGACATCCGCCGTCCTGATTATGACATTAAGAATTCGGGTCCTTTTGAATTTGTAAATGTGCTGGAAAAAGATACTTTAAATAGTATTTTTCAGAAGTATCAGCCTACACAGGTTTATTTATTGGCAGCCTTGTTGTCTGCAACCGGCGAGCAAAATCCTAAACTTGCCTGGGACCTTAACATGAACGGGTTACTTAATATTTTAGATTTGGCAATTACCTATAAGACGGCAAAGGTATACTGGCCAAGTTCTATAGCTGTTTTTGGTCCAAATTCGCCTAAAGATAATACTCCTCAGTTTTGTGTGATGGATCCCAATACCGTTTATGGAATTAGTAAACTGGCAGGAGAACGTTGGTGCGAATACTACCAGCAAAAGTATAATTTAGATGTACGCAGTATCCGTTACCCAGGCCTAATAAGCTGGAAAGCTGCACCGGGTGGAGGAACTACAGATTATGCCATCCATATTTTTCATGATGCGCTAAAAAAAGGAACTTATGCCTCGTTTTTAAATGCCGGAACAGAACTACCAATGATGTATATGGATGATGCCATCCGTGGCACTATAGAATTGATGGATGCTGAGGCATCAAAAATCACTATCCGTTCCAGCTATAATTTTGCGGGTGTCAGCTTTACTCCGGAGATTTTAGCAGCAGAGATCAGAAAGCATATTCCGGAATTTACATTAACTTACACCGAAAATGACCCCCGCCAAAACATCGCAGATAGTTGGCCAAGGTCTATTGACGATAGCTTTGCAGTAAAAGAATGGGAATGGAAGCCTGAGTTTGATCTTTCAAAACTTACGCTTGACATGATTGAAAATTTAAAAAAATAAAATAAATATCAAGTAGTTAGTGCTAACTACTTACTAACCACCAAAGAGAATAAAATGGGAAGAGCATTTGAGTTCAGAAAAGAAAGAAAATTTAAACGTTGGGCCAAAATGGCTGTTCAATTTACCAGGATAGGTAAAGAGATTGTAATGGCCGTTAAAGATGGCGGACCAAGTCCTGATACCAACTCTCGTTTACGTACAGCTATACAAAATGCCAAGGCAGTAAATATGCCTAAAGATAGAGTTGATGCAGCAATTAAACGTGCTTCAAATAAAGATGAGAATGGGTACGAAGAGTATGTTTACGAAGGTTATGCGCAGCATGGTGTTGCCGTTTTAATTGAAACTGCAACAGACAATACAAACAGAACCGTTGCTAACGTACGTAGCTATTTTAATAAAACAGGCGGTACCTTAGGTAAAACAGGATCTCTTGATTTTATTTTTAATCGTAAATCAATATTCAGATTCTTACCTGGGGAAAAGGATCTTGAAGAACTGGAATTTGAATTAATTGATTCAGGATTGGAAGAACTCTATCTCGAAGCTGATGAAGAAGGAAATGATATTGCTGTAGTTCAAACTGCCTTTGAAGATTTTGGTAAAATGCAAAAGGCACTTGAAGATCTGGGTGTTGAAATGAAAAGTGCTAAGCTTGAGCGCATTTCTCTTTCCACTACTGCGGTTACAGAAGAGCAAGCTGCGGATGTATTTAAACTAATAGATAAACTGGAAGAGGACGATGATGTTCAAGCAGTTTATCACAATATGGCAGAATAAACTCTGCCATATAAAACCCATTATTTCTGATTAGAAAATAGCCATGGCAACAGTTCCGGTTCTGCAAAGGCAGAATCCCAGCTGTTGTGATTGGCTTCGGGGTAAAGCGTTATTTTTGGTGTTTTTCCCAATACTTTAAGCTNNGATCGGMARWKSRTNGTRKAAAGTACAACAGGCACTACATCATCTTTTTCTCCATGAAAAATCCATAGCGGAACCTTTTTGTACTTCTGAACATTTGCAATGTTATCGCCACCACAGATCGCAAAAGCAGCTGCAAATGTCTTGCGCTTGCGCCGTAACAATTCATAAGTGCCCATTCCTCCCATAGATAAACCACCTATGTAAACCTTTTTCTTATCCACAAAGGGCTTATCCAAAAAATTATCTATCATACCCAGTAGTGCATGCATTGCTTTGGTGGGTTTGCCTCCTGTTTGGAAATTAAATTCCCGTTTGCCACCTTCATTATTTTTGAATTCGACGTTTGCCCAAAAGCTATCATTGCTACATTGTGGGAATACAATTATTGCCGGAAATTTTTTACGAACACTATCTTTTAAAAACAACTTGCCACCATGAGTAAGCTGTTTCTCATTATCGTTTCCTCTTTCTCCACTTCCATGTAAGAAGAACAATATTGGATATTTTTGATGTGCATCAAAATTTTCGGGAAACAGAATCCTATAATAAATGCTGTCTTTCCCTTCAATGAAATTGCCTGAATCATATTTCTTGAAGTCTTGAGCCATACCATTTAATCCTAATAGCAAGACCATAAAAGCCGTTAATTTAATCCTGTTCATATTACTAAACTAAACAAAATTGTAATCTTTTAAAAATGAGGGGATATAGGGCGATGGTAACGTTGTCGATAGGAGATTGTTGGCTATTTCATTAATACGATGTGCACTATAGCATGACTGCAAGCCTAAACACGCTAAAGCAACGTAAACTGATTAGTCTTAACGTCTCTTGAATTTGTGCCAATGAACACTTTAAAATCTCCCGGTTCCGCTACATATTTAAGTTCCGAGTTAAAGAATTTTAAATCATCAACAGTGATTTTGAAATTAACTGTTTTGCTTTCTCCCGCTTTTAAATCAATTTTTTCAAAGTGTTTTAATTCTTTAACAGGACGGGTAGAACTCCCAATAAGATCTCTGATGTAAAGCTGCACTACTTCCTTGCCTTCCCTTGATCCGGTATTCTTTACAATAACACTTGCATTGATCGTTTCGCCGGATTTAAACTTATCCTTGTCTAGTTTTATATCACTATAATTAAAGGTTGTATAGCTTAATCCGTATCCAAATGGATACAAAGGATCATTACTTACATCAATGTAATTAGAACGGAATTTAGAAAACCATTTGCCATCTTCTAATGGGCGACCAGTATTTTTATGACTGTAATACAATGGTATCTGACCAACATTTTGTGGGAATGTTGTGGTCAGTTTTCCTGATGGATTTACATCGCCAAATAATACATCGGTAATTGCTTTTGCAGCTTCTGTACCACCAAACCAAACATTAAGTATGGCCGGAACATTCTCATTTTCCCAATTTAAAACCAATGGCCTGCCGCTAAATAAAACTAAAACAACTGGTTTGCCAGTTTTAAGTAAGGCCTGTAATAAACGTTTTTGAACTTCAGGAATTTCCAGATTGGTACGGCTTGAGCTTTCACCGCTCATTTCAGAACCTTCTCCCAAAGCAGCAATAACTACATCGGATTGTTTTGCAATGTCTACAGCTTCTTTGATCACCTCTTCTTCAGGACGGTTGTCTCTCGGAATATCACGGGCAAACATAGTTGCTCTTTTTTGATACGCTTCATCAGCCAATAAATTCGAACCTAAGCTATGTAATACTTTAACACTTGACCCTAAAGTAGCTTTCATACCTGCAAGAAGAGAAGAGGTACTGGCTAAATCACTATTTACGCTCCAAGTACCGGGCATATTGGATCCGGTGTTGGCCAAAGGACCTATTAATGCAACCGTACCCGTTTTTTTAAGTGGTAATGTCTGCTTGTCATTTTTTAACAAAACGAAGGATTGAGTTGCCGCTTCACGTGCAAATTGTAAATGTTCAGGTTTAAGAATTTCAGTTTTTGCACGTTCTTCATTGCAATAACGATATGGATCCTCAAATAACCCTAGCTTATATTTAGCCTCCAACACAAGGCGGCAGGCATTATCAATTTGCTGTGTTTTTACTTTGCCTTGCTGTACCGATTTTTTTAGTGTGGTTAAAAATCCTTCACCCACCATATCCATATCAACTCCGGCATTTAACGATAAGGCAGATACCGTCTGCAAATCACCTAAACCATGATCTATCAGTTCGTTCACAGCGGTGTAATCAGTAACAACGAAACCTTTAAAACCCCATTGTTTACGTAGCAAATCTGTCATTAACCATTTGTTCGCGGTTGCAGGAACACCGTTAATATCATTAAATGACGTCATTACACTTCCGGCTCCCGCATCGATAGCAGCTTTATATGGAGGAAGGTATTCATTGTACATCCTGTCCAGACTCATATCTGTAGTGTTGTAATCTCTTCCAGCTTCTGCAGCGCCATATAGTGCAAAGTGTTTAACACAAGCCATCATGGTGTTGTATTTAGAAAGATCATCGCCCTGATAGCCTTTAATCATTGCTTTGGCAATTTGACTGCCTAAATAAGTATCCTCTCCCGATCCTTCAGAGATTCTTCCCCACCTAGGGTCTCTTGAGATATCAACCATTGGAGAAAAAGTCCAGTTAAGTCCATCAGCAGTTGCTTCAACAGCCGCTATACGTGCCGTTTTCTGTATAAGAGACATATCCCAGGTACAAGACAAGGCCAATGGGATAGGGAAGGTGGTTTTATACCCATGAATTACATCCTGTCCAAAAATGATCGGGATTTTAAGTCTGCTTTCATTTACAGCAATCTCTTGTGCCTTACGGATTTTTTGAGGTGTTGTAAAGCTAAACATACCACCTACCTGACCTTTTTTGATCTTACTTTCAACATCTGTACTTACTACTGATCCTGTAGTTGCTTCGCCACCGGTTAGCAAGTTGAGTTGCCCTATCTTTTCATCTAAAGTCATTTTAGATAAAAGACTGCTGATAAAAGCATTCATCTTTTGATCAGCCGCAGGAACTTTTTTTTTCTGTTGCGCAAATGTTGCACCGATACAGAAAAACATAGACAAGAATAGTAAGTGAGATATTTTCATTTTTTGTGTTATTTTTTTAAATAGGGTGTTATTTCTTTGATCCAGATGGCATAGCCTTCTGGCTTCATGTGTAGCATGTCTTCTACAAATAGCTCTGGTCTTGGAGCGCCGTTGCTGTCTAGCATTTTAGCATTTACATCAATAAAAATTGCATTTTTTTGCTTACTCATGTACGCTTTTATCATGGTGTTTGCTTTGTTCACATTATCTGCAAATTTCATTCTTGAAGGACTCTGCTTCATAGAAATATAGACGATGTTCGCTTTGGGAAGACCTTTACGGAGGTTATTGTAAAACGTTACAAATCTGTCGTAGGTTTGCTCAACACTTGTACCTGTTGCAATGTCATTTTCTCCACTGTAAATTACAACCTGCTTAGGCCGATAGGCGAACACAAGCTCGTGGATATACGCATTCGCCTGCTCAAGTGTTGAGCCTCCAAAACCACGGTTAATGGCATGATAATCTTTAAAAACTGTCTCCAGGTCATTCCAGCGTGTGAAGGAAGAACTACCCACAAATACAACTTTGTTTTTTGCAGGCATTGATATGCTGTCCTGATGTTTAAATTTTTGGATGTCGTTCCAAAAAGGTTTCTCCTGCGAATATGAGTTAACAGACAGACTTACCAGTAATACAAAAACCAGACGGAAATAGAAGTGATGTTTCATAATGTTTTATTTTTCTAATTAACTTTGGCAACCTCTGTTTTTTGAGAGACACCGCTCTCATTGATTGCTTCAATGCTAAAATAGTAAGTTTTATTTTTGTCCATCCCTTTATACCAGTATTCATTAGTATTATACACCATAATGCAGTTGTACAACTTGTCGGGTTCAGTGCCTATGTAGATGTTGTAAGCATAAGCATCTTCTATAGGTGCCCACTTTAACCATGCGCTACGTTTGTCTTTTTCGGTTCTCAGCACCACAAAATCTTTTACGCTTTTTGGTGCCGACTGATTGCCATTACCAAAAACCCTTAGGCCGCTAATAGCGAATTTTCCTGTAGGCATGTGTATGTTTTCCAGTTTTATAAACCGTGCCTTAACCGGTTGTTCAAGCTCAACATAATCATGAGGAACATCAGTTTTATTTGTGCTTTTATCCTTTAAGATTTTCCATTTCACACCATCTGCAGAATACCACAGCTTGTATTGATGATAAATGTCTTGTCGTTTGCCAAGGAACTCGGCATCCTGATCTGCATAGTTAATCTGTACCGCATTTACTGTCGATACGTCACCAAGATCAGTTTGAATCCATTCGCCTTTATTTCCTGTTTTTGCACTCCAATAAGTTTTAATGCTTTCATCAACAGCATTGTTGGCATAGTACGATCCAAGTGTTGACGATACGGCTACAGGCTTGTTATAGTTTAACAACATCCATCCGGTAAAACCGCTTTTTAAATGATCCTGAGCTTCAGTGGGTAAATAATGAGGATAATCACCAAAGGCAGCATCCATATACATTATATCATCCTTATCGAATCCAGCTGGCCAAATACCAAGGCGGCGTTCAAAGTTGTTTTTTACGGAGATGGCTATAGTAGAAACATGCCAATAGTTTTTCCATTTATCCTGATAGGTAGCGCCATGGCCTGCACCACGGGCAAAGCCACCTGGTTTCCATGAAAAAGGAGTAGACTGATGTTCAAATGGTCCCAAAGGAGTAGGCCCAACAGCAACACCATCGGCATAGCCGCTAAATTCTGTGCCTGGTGCGCCATACTGAAGGTAGTACTTATTGTTGTGCTTTGTTACCCAGGCGCCCTCCATAAATGGATCTAAAAAGGTGTTGTCCAAATATTCTCCAAACCGCTGCCATCCAAACCGTTCCGGATTTAAAAGGAGTAATTCTTTACGGGTGCCTATTGGTTCAAAAGTTTTTCGGTTTAACTCAATGCCATATAGGGGATAGCTATTGCTGCTACCATTGTACATGTATAGCTTGCCGTCGTCATCAACAAAATGAGCGGGATCCCATCCTCCGATCTCAAATTCATGAACAGCTTCTTTCCATTCATTGTTTTTAGGATCTGTGCTCATCCATATCGGGAAATTTTTAGAATAGGTGGAGCCGAAAACAAGCATCGTATCCCCCTGCACCCATACCGATGGAGCACAAAGATCGTCATAAACCTTATGTTCCGGTCTTAGAAAGTTTTTAGAAACGAATTTCCAGTTATACATATCACTGCTCCACCAATAACCCCATTGATTGGTAGAAAACAAATAATAATCACCTTTATAGGTTACAATAACAGGATCGGCTGTAGCCCTGTGTTTTCCTTGCTCCGCAAAATTAGGAATAGGAGTATAACCGTAATCCAGATTAATTGGATTACAATAAGTAAGTTGTTTTTTTTGAGCAAATGCGCCCATGCTTACAATAAGCATTAACAACATTGAAATATATATTTTCTTGGTCATCATCTACAAATTGGGACTCGTGAATCCTAAGGTTTTAAGACCTCTTTTGACATCAGGGCTGCTCATAAATAACTTCCACAATAAGCCGCTGCGGTAGTTTTCAATCATAACAATGATTGGCCCCTGATCTATGGCAAGGTGAGATTTTGCATACCAGTTTTTTTCTTCGCTAAAAGCATCCACAAAACCATATTCGCTCCATAGTTTGTCGCCTTTATCATAATAAAAATGTTTTAGCGCTTCCATTGAATATTCTGGGGTATAAGGGAAGGCAGATAAAGCTGCAGTTGGTGTAATTACACCAAGGTCTTCTGTTGGCGAGTGGGCTGCGTAACCACCCCAGCTATCACTGGCGGTTAAGCCCCAACTATTCGCGCCGTAGCCTTTGTATTTCTTAGGGTTTTCTATACAGTAAGCTCTATTAATGAGTGTATGATTTTTATTCTGCTCCCAATAATCCGCATTATTGTCTTTTAAACCACGTGGATCTAAACCCAGGAACGAGTAATGTGAAAAGAATAACGGGCCTCCGTAATCAAAGCCTAATGGTAGCGTAATGCCATTAAATTTACGGCCATTGAAGAAGGTGTTGTTATTTGCGTAACCATCGTCGTAAACGCGTTTGTTGATAGGGAATTTGGGAGATGACGCTGCCATCACATAGGTAATCAAACACTCGTTCCATCCTTTAATCTGATGATTCATGCTCCAGCCGTTGTTTGGACTCCAGTGCCAGTAAAGAACATTTTGATTTTGAGTGAACCAGTTCCATTCAATGCCTTCCCACATCCATAATATTTTATTTCTGATGTCGTTTTCGACAGGATTGTCTGCAGTATAATACTGACGGGCAGTTAATAAACCTTGAAACAATAAAGAAGTTTCAACGATATCTGCACCATCATCTTTTGGGCTAAAGCGGATTACTTTTCCGGTTTCGCCATTTAGCCAATGCGGGAAAGCGCCATGAAACATATCTGCTTTCCATAAAAAGTCTACTATTTTTTTTGTGCGTTCAGCCGCTTGTTCGCGGGTAATGAATTTACGCTCGGCGGCTACTATCATAGCCATAACGCCAAAGCCGGTACCGCCGGTTGTAACTACCTCATCGCCGTAGTCAAATGATCGGTTACTGCGTTCGCGTGCCATGCCGCTAACAGGGTGTCCAAAATCCCAGAAGTATCTGAAAGTTTGTTTTTGTACCAGATCAAGAAGCTGATCGTCAGTAAGGTTTTTTTTAATGGAGAGGTCAGCCGTTATTTTATTGCTTTTTTTTTGCCCCAGTACAGGATTTGTAAATAGAACAAAAACTAATGAAAATATTAGGAGTATTGAAAAATGACTGATTTTTATCATGTGCTTGTAACTAAAAAAGGTTGCTGCTTTAACAGGAGCAACCTTTTAAAAGTGAATTAATTATAACCGGGGTTTTGCTTTAATAAACCACCACTTTGATCTATCTCGGTTGAAGGAATTGGCCAGACTTCATTTTTATTAGCTTTCCATCCTTTTGGACCAAACACTTGAAGTGCACGACCCTGACGAATTACATCAAAGTAACGATCACTTTCCATTGCCAGCTCCACTTGTCGTTCGTGCCAGATCGCTTCTTTTAATGCTGTTTTGTCGCTAGTTGTTACGTCTGGAAGGATCGCCGCATTAGTTCCGCGTGCACGTTTTCTTACACGATTTAATGATGTTTTAGCAAGTGTCGGATTTCCAAGTTCATTGGCGGCCTCTGCGTTCATCAACAGTATGTCTGCAAATCTCAGAACACGAATGTTCTGCTGAGCACCTTCATTAAACCCGGATACACGCATCCCAAATGGTACATATGATTTTTGATTATATCTTTCATTCGGTACAGTGTTGGGAATCACGTCTCCCTGAGGAGTTGTCTCGCCTTTAAAAATAATGGTTGCATCTCTTCTTGGATCGCCGGTTTCAAAGGCATTAGCCAAAACTTCTGAAGGTGTATTGAATCCCCATCCGCCCCCGGCAACACCGGCAACACCTTGTACCTGACTGTATTGTGAGTTTGATGCTGCTGAATTACCAGGCAACAATTCACATTGGATCTCGAACAGAGATTCAACATTGTTCTCGTTTCCCGTTCTGAATCCTTTTTCGAAATCTGGAAAAAGATCATAACCTAATCCCATCACTTGATTTGTTAGCGATAACACCTGATCCCATTTTTGCTGGTACATGGCTGCTTTGGCCATCATTCCTAAGGCAGCACCCTTTGTTGCTCGGCCAAGCTCGGTTGCCCCGTAAGTAGTGGGCAGAACTGCAGCTGCTTCTGTCAAATCTTTTTCGATTTGGGCATATACCTCTTCTTTGGTGGATTGAGGTATGTTGTACTCTGTAGCATCTTTAGGAACATGAATCCTTAAAACCACATTTCCATAGGCGCGAACAAGTCTGAAATAGGAGTATGCCCGTATAAATTTAGCTTCGGCCAGGTAACGTCCTTTTAAGTTAGCGTCCATTTCTATGTTTGGCACATTATCTAATACCTGATTGCATAGATTGATGTTTTGATACTGACCGGTCCAGAAATCCTGTAAAGAGCCTTGTGTAGAGGTTACCGTAAAATTATCGTAAAGATTAAAGAAGGTCGCGTCAGTAGGTGTGCTTCCTTTATCGGCTTCATCAGAGCCGGTGCTTTCTATAACTAGGGCATTGAAAGCTACGCTATTCCAGCTACGCAATTGTGCATACATTGCATTTACTCCTTTTAGAGCATCCTCTGATGTTTTCCAGAATTGAACTGCTGGCTGCTGAGCCTGTGGCGGAACATTTAGGAATTCTTTTTTACAGGAGGCCGTAAACAGCATTACACTTAAAGCTGCCGCTGCAAAGCAGGACTGTATATTTATATGTGTTTTCATATTCAAAGTCAGTTAGAATGTTAAGTTAACACCGAAATTATAAGTAGCAAATAATGGATAGACGTTGGTGTCTATTCCTGCGTTTGTAGGGGTGCCGCCTACCTCAGGACTGAATCCTTTATAACCAAATAGGTTTACCGCATTTTGTGCATTTATAAAGACCCTCAGGCTCCTTGCTTTCCACTTAGTGGTTAAAGATTGAGGTAGGGTATAGCCCAGCTGTATGTTTCTCAAGCGGATATAATCACCACTTTCCACATAAAAAGAGCTGGGAGCCTTGTTAAGCTCATTAGCAAGATTTGCTGATGGATAAGTGTTAGATGATCCCGGACCAGTCCAACGGTGGTCAAAAAAATCTTTGGTATAATTCTCATTACCAAAGCGGTTAGCCAGATTGGCATTTAACACATCTACTCCGGCAACACCTTGAATGTCCACGGTAAGATCAAAGTTTTTGTAAGCAAAATTGGTATTTATCCCGTAGCTAAATTTAGGATTAGGATTACCCAACACTACTCGGTCTCTGTCATCAATAGTGCCGTCATTATTAATGTCCGCAAATTTGAAGTCACCTATTGAAAATTTAYKGWYWKTMNATWMWGMMRSYWCYNTYGRNTGAYWGRWAMMSASNTASRRYNTGRNTNAKCCWAAKMNCTMASYWNTAGSTCTGTTGTTAACTGTTCTTGTAGATCTGTAACCACTGGTTAGCCCTGCTCCGCCTTGATAAACCGGATTGTCTCCTGAACTTACATTCAATACTTTATTATTATTAATACCCAGATTCGCACTAATTGTGTATGTTAATCCGCCTTGAGTTTTGTCTGCCCATGTAGTTACAAATTCAATTCCACTATTTTTGATATCAGCCTGGTTACCTAAGATAGTGCTGTTTATCGTTCCTAAACTTCCAAGAATTGGAATATTAAAAATGGCCTGTTCAGTTTTTCGTGTGTAGTAATCGGTCTCTATTTTCAATCGGTTTTCCATAAAACCCATTTCCAGACCTACGTTTGTTCCGGCACTACGTTCCCAAAGTAATGAAGGGGGAACAATTGATCTGATACTGGCCCCAGTTTGAGGGTTGCCACCAAAAAAAGCAACCAATGCTGCACTTTGGTCAACAGTTAGCGTAGAAGGATTGAAAGGTACTCCGGCATTCCCTACCTTACCCCAGCTTCCACGAAGTTTTAAATTACTAAACACCTTCTGATCTTTCATGAAATCTTCATTGGTGATTACCCAGCCTGCACCGATAGAAGGGAAGTTACCCCATGGATTTGAGTCAAAGCCATAGAATTGAGAAGCGCCGTCCCTCCTGAAGGAAGCATTCAATAGGTATTTGTTCTTGTAGGCATAGTTTACTCTTGCAAAATACGAAGAAAAGGTACTGAGCTCACCTTCATCCCGAATAGATCGTGACGCGGCGTCGCCAAGTGCCAGATATAGGTCGCTTTCTGAGCTGTAAGGCACATTCTGAGCTTCAGCAAAGGTTTTGTATGCTTTTACGCGTTGTGCGGTTTGTCCGGCAAGTACCGTTAACCTATGGTCATCCCATTGTTTATCATAAGTTAATGTATTTTCTATGATCCAGTTTCTGTTTTCAACCCTGTCTATGTTTAGCTTACTGATCGTATTGTTCTGTGCAGTAGTAGCTTCGTATTTTGGTATATAGCCCCTTACCTCGTCCTGACCAAAATCGCCACCCACACTGGTTTTAAAGGTAAAGTCTTTTAATAGTTTCAACTCAGCAAACACGTTTCCTGTAACTTTATATTTGGTTGTTCTTTGGTTAAAGAAATCCATTGTTACCTGAGGGTTTATGTTACTGCCGTTTCCTAAATTAAAATCATTAGGATCGCCGTAAGAACCATCAGGATTAAATACAGGCACTACGGGAGAAGCTGCATAAAGTCCTCTGAATAGTGCGGTTGGTGCATCCTTAGATTTGCTGGAGGTGGCGGTCACATTATATCCGATTTTCAACGCTTGAAAAATCTGGATATCATTGGATAACCTTGCCGTGTAACGCTGATAGTTGTTATTTTTTACAATACCATCTTGATTAAGGTATCCAAGGGAAAGGTTGTAAGTTGATTTTTCAGTACCACCATTAATAGAGATCTGATGATTAGTCACCATCGCGTCTCTTAACATCAGACCATACCAGTCGGTTCCTTTACCAAGATCAGTGCTAGCAAATAATGCTGGTTGACCTAGAAGCGCATACGCCTCATTAACTGCTGTTGCATACTCCGAAGCATTGGCCATTTCCACTTTATTGGTAACCCTTTGGAATCCTACAGATCCGTTGTAGTTAATAACGGGATCTCCGTTTTTGCCCTTGGTAGTAGTTACCAGTACCACCCCATTGGCACCGCGTATACCGAAAATAGACTGTGCCGAGGCATCCTTCAGGATACTTATATCAGCAATGTCTGCAGGATTAAGAAAGTTAATATCATCATACCAAACTCCGTCTACTACATATAAAGCTCCGGTTTTGCCATAAATTGTACTTGTACCACGTATGGTTAGTTGCGGAGTTCCACCAGGTGCACCCACATTGGTAATGTTTACACCTGCTACCTTACCTTGTAATGAGCTCACTGGATTTACCGAAGCTTGCTTAGCGATATCCTCACCTTTTACATTGCCGACAGATCNYRGYWACATCAATTTTTTTCTGTGTACCATAACCTACTACTACAACTTGCTCTAATTGTTGCGAGGATGAGGCAAGTTCCACGTTGATTACTGTTCTGTTGTTCACTTGCATCTCTGTTGGATTATATCCAATGTAAGAGAATACAAGAGTCGCATTGGCCGGAGCACTTATTGCGTATTTTCCTGTTGCATCTGTTTGTGTCCCAATTTGTGTTCCCTTTACTAAAACGCTTACACCTGGAAGGGTGGTTTTATCTGCACCGTCACTTACTACACCTCGTATAGTAATATCTTGCGCAGAAGCTGCGTTGATAAAAAGAAAACATAAAAAAGTTAAAACAGAAAGTTTTGTAAAGATTCTTTTCATGCTGTTTAAAATTTAGTTGTTAGTTGTATAAATCTCCGAGAGTATTTGAGTTAAAACAAATAAAACGCCTCAACATTAATACATCATCATGGAAACCTATACTTTCTCAAACAATCAAAATTGGCGTCTTGTTTCGCTAAAAACAGTGTTCTATGCCGACATAACAAAATTTAGACCTACACCACGGGGCCAAAAGAATTTTATAAAATCAATCTTAAAAAAAGAGGTATGAGAGGTAATGATGTAGTGCTATAGCTCCATTAGAAACTCCACAAGGTTCTTGTCGTGGGGTACATCAAGCTTTTTACGAAGTCTGTAGCGGCGGATTTCCACACCCCTTAACGAAATGTTCAGCAAAGATGCCATTTCTTTACTACTCATATTCATGTGCAGGTATGCACAAAGTTTTAAATCATTAGGCACAAGATCCGGGTGATTGGCTTTAAGCTTTTTGAAGAAGCTCTCATGGGCCTCGTTAAAACTGCTCTCGAATAAATTCCAGTCGCGCTCATCGTTCATGCCTTCATCAATTACTTTTTGGATTTTTCTGAGCTGTTCTTCTGCCAAAGGTTTTCCGCTTGAATCTTTAAGCTTCAGCATCTCCTGACTTAGTTTTTGCAGCAACTCATTTTTGTAAACCAAACTCATGGCTGAGTTTGCAAGTTCCCTGTTCTTACCTGCAAGTTCAACCTGCAGCTTCTCTGTTTGTAATTTGATGATTTGTCTTTCAGTTGCTTCTGCTTCTTTTTTAAGGAATTCCTCTTTTTCCACTTGCAACTTATCGGAAATGGCTTGCTGATCTTTCATCAGCTTTCTTTCGTAAAAGCGCTTAGAAGCGATAAGAAAAAAGACTATGCCAATCAGGTATAAAACGAAAGCCCAGTTACTGGCATAAAAAGGAGGCAGGATAGTAAATTCAAACTCTGTATCCTTGCTTATGGTCTCATCATTAATCTTCGCTCTAACCAGGAAGGTGTAGGTTCCTGCACTAAGGTTCGTAAAATCTTTTTGCGAAGCAGAACTCCAGTCAGACCATTGTTTAGAATAGCCCTTCAGGAAATACTGGAACTTGATACTGCTTTGTCTGTAATAAGGAAGCGCGTACGAAATCCTGATGTTGTTTCTGCTGAAAGGTATTTCAATTTCCGAATCTGTATTTCCAACCTCACTAATAATAGAGTAAGTGTCTGTAATATCTTCTATTTTTCTAATCAAAACAGATGGGAGTGCTACTTTTTTGCGCTTTAGCGAATCCAATTCATTGTAAATCACAAATCCATCGTCCACACTGATCAGATAAATATGATCGCTGATTTTACTGATGTTTTCATAGTACTGAACCATTCTGCCATCTAAAACACTGAAACGGTTAGAATCTATTTCTATCTTTCCCGGCTGAGAAAAGTTGATCAGCGCCATTTTACCGTGGTTAATAAACCAATATTTCTTATAGTCTGCTTTAATGATCTTATTGGATTGAGAAAAAGACCCAAGTTCCTTATTCAGAGTCGTATACTTGCTAAAGTTGTTGCTGATCTCATCGTAGGTTAAAAAGCCCTCGTTGGAAGAATAGATCAGTTTATTTTCGAGGGTGAAGAGGTTAATGCCATATGTACTTGGCAACCCATTGCGCTCGTCGTAATACTTAACGTTTGTGACTGTTTTAAAATCAGGACTTAATACCAATTTGTATAGCCCTCTGTAAGCATGGCTCACCCAGATGTCACCTTTAGAGTCCTGTTCTACATATCTTGATGGCTCATCGAAACCTTTAATTTTGGAATCAAATTTCCACTGGCCAACGGGATCCTTTTTGAATAGCACCAGGCCATTATAAGTACCTTGAATTAGGTAATTATCGTTCAGTTTCTTAATTACCCAGCCTCCGCTTATACCGGTAACTTTTTCAATTGTGTTTCCGGTAACGCTAAAAGTACCATCGTTATGACCGCAAAGAAGCTGTCCATCAATCATCCTCAGGTCCCAGACCTGTCCCTGCGATTTGGGTATCAGCTTAAAATCAAAAGAACTGAAGGTGTTGTCTTTACCACCTACCCATGGACTATAAAAAAGACCCTGGTTGGTTCCTAAATAAATGATGTTCTTATAAATAATACTTGAATATACAGTGCCAAAAAGGCCTGTCTTATCAAAATAAAAGTAAAGCGGAGAGTTTAATTCTATGCGGTCTATACCGTTATCCAGCCCAGTCCATAGGTTCTGATCGTCATCTGCATAAATACTAAGTACCGTATTGTTCTGTAAACCACTTGATTTGTTAATCCTTTGTACAATGTTTCCATCCTCATCAATAATAATCAAACCGTTTAAAATTGTGCCGTAGGCATAGTATTTTCCTAATACTTTAACCCCGTTATTTAATTGATAGGTTTGCAGGAAAGTGTTTGCTGGCGTATTAAAGGGAGTATATTTTTCGCCATCATATAGAAACAAACCATCTTTGCTGGTGCCAATTAAAAAACTGCCGTTTTTATAAGGAAGGATCGAAAGTACGCTTCCGGGTAGTGGCGGGCCAATATTTTTAAGAGGGACAAGTTTATCGCCACTTAGCTCAAACAGGCCTTTTCCTAAAGCTTCAATAATGAAACGTTTATCTACTTTATGAAGGAACAGAAAGAAGGCAGGTATTTTTACAACGCTTATTTTCTTGTCATTGTAAATATATATGCTCGAAAAAGACTGGAAAATAACTCGTTTACCATCTACATAGATTTTCCAGATCTCATCGGTCATTTTATGTTCCTTCGGAATAAGGTTGATGAGGGAAGTATATTTTAAACGCTTATGGTCTATTTTCCAATACCCGAATTCACCAAAGCTCCCGGTATAAATTATACCGTTATCGTCGGTAGCTACCGAGCGAACAATCTGGCGGTTTGGCATTTCATATTGTTGCCAGTACTTGCCATCGTAAGTTAACAGGCCCTGGGTATTCCCAAAATACATAATGCCATTTTTGCCTTTGGCAATAGACCAGTTCTGGTTACCGGAAAGGTAGACTGATTTAGGATAATTTTGAATGTAAGGAACCCCAATACTTTTGATATCGTCTGCCAGAGCAGAAACAGATACAAAACAAAAGATTAAAAATATAAAGTATTTAAAGGGTCCGTTGCTCATCAACAGCTAAGATAGTTGTTTACTTGAAACGTTTACCTGCTGTGGTACTTTTACGTAATATCCTGTTCCGTCATAAGGGCGCTTACGAGGATTTGTAGTACACTCAACTGAGCAGCACCCTTGTAGAGCCTCTCCGCATTCATCACATTGTGTGACATGCTCATTGCATTCCGGATTGGCGCAATTGATCATTTTTGGAGTGGTTTTGCCACAATTATAACATTTAGAGACTATTGTTGGATTTACTGTGTTTACGTCAACCGCAATACGGTTGTCAAAAACGTAGCATTTACCTTCAAAATCTTCACCTCCGGCTTCTTTACCATACTTAATGATCCCGCCATGTAGTTGGTAAACATCATTAAATCCATGATGTAATAGCAAAGCCGATGCTTTTTCGCATTTTATGCCACCTGTGCAGTAGGTAAGTACTTTTTTGTCCTTGTACTTAGCAAGCTCATTTATTTTATCAGGAAAATCTCTGAAATTCTCAATATCCAGGGTTACCGCATTTTTAAATTTCCCTAAATTGTGTTCATAGTTTGAACGCACATCAAGTATTACCACATCTTCCTGATCTATCATTTTCTGAAAATCAGCAGGCTCCAGGTGTTTGCCGGTTTGCCGGTTTGGGTCTATGATATGTGGGTCTCTCAATCCTGAGTGTACAATTTCGGCTTTGTAACGACAGTGCATTTTGATGAATGAAGGCTCTTCARCNTMANNGATYKKAARAKCRGTTTTTGCAAATCGCTCATCAGCTTTTATAGCTGCCATGTAGGCTTCGCAGGATTCTTTTGTTCCCGAAACGGTACCGTTTAAACCCTCATTAGCAACAATGATGCGGCCAACAAGATTTAAAGATTTGCAAAATGTAAGATGATCAGCAGCAAATTGTTCTGCCTCAGCTATGTGACTATAGCAATAGTAAAGTAGTGTCTGGAATTTTTTCATAATTCATTGATACCGATGCAAACGGCGTTTAATGCGGTGCAAAGTTAAGAAAAAAATAAGTGATTTTTTATGGTGCTGTGTTTTATGGTTTTCAGGTAGGTATTAAAGGGGTGCCAGGGCGTTGTTAGGGCCTTGTTAGGGTTAATTGCCCTACCGAGGTCCTAACAACGCCATACCAACAATAGGTCTAGAAATGACAGGGATATTTGTAACATTCTTGTAAACCTACCACCTTAGTTAGATTATTGTTAAGTTTGTATGCGTTATTTAAAAACACAAATAAAACTAACTTATTATTTATAAAAATGACTAACACTATGATGAGATCATTGTGGCTGACGGCAAGTCTGCTACTTGGATCAACTGTTGGATTTGCGCAAGACAACCTTGTAAATTCATTAAAAAACAACCAAAGCGAAAACAGCGCAACCAGCTTTAAATTTACTCCGGTTATCAATACTGAAGCTACTTCTGTTAAAAATCAAAAATCATCTGGTACTTGCTGGAGTTACAGCACCAACTCTTTTTTAGAGTCGGAAATGATTAGAATGGGTAAAAAACCTGTAGATCTTGCAGATTTATTTACCGCTCGTAATGCTTATGTTGAAAAAGGAATTAACTATGTGCGTATGCATGGTGCCTTAACATTAGGAGACGGAGGTGCTTGCCATGATGTAATTAATATGTTTGCTAAGTATGGTGCCTTACCTCAGGAAGTTTATAGTGGTAATGATTATGGCGCTCCTGGTTCCTCAGATAGAATGAATGGCCTTACAAAATCCATTCTAGAAAATGCAGTAAAGGCACCAGATGGTAAACTTGATCCTAATTGGAAAACTAAATACATCGCGACTATCGATTCTTGCATGGGTGCTGTCCCAGAAAAATTCACTTACGAAGGAAAAGAGTACACCCCTAAAACTTTTGCTAAAGAGGTTGTAGGTATTAATCCTGAAGACTATGTTGAGCTTTCATCTTTCAATACCGCTCCTTATTATAAAAAAGCAGTTTTGATGGTGCCTGATAACTGGTCATACGATCAGGTATATAATGTGCAAATGGATGACATCACTAAAATTATTGATAATGCCTTAAAAGGTGGTTATAGCGTTGCATGGGCAACTGATGTTAGTGAAAAAGGCTTTAGCTGGAAAAACGGTGTGGCTTATGTTCCTGAAAAGAATTTTGACAGCATGACCGACGAAGAGAAAAAAGCAATGTTCAGCGGCCCCAAAGCTGAAAAAGAAATCACTGTTGATTTACGTCAGGCAGCATTTGATGATTATCAAACTACTGATGATCATGGTATGCAGATCACAGGCTTAGCTAAAGATCAGAACGGTAAAGAATATTACATCGTTAAAAACTCTTGGGGTGCTACTAACGATTACAATGGCTATTTATATGTAACCAAAAACTTTGTGAAATATAAAACCACAGCGTTTTTATTGCATAAAAAAGGTGTCCCTTCAGATATCCGTAAAAAGCTGGACATATAACAGCAAAAGACTTTGTTTAAAAGGCCTGCATCATCAATCGTGATTGCAGGCCTTTTTTTTGAATCTTAATGATGCATCTCTTTTTATTTTAATCAAGCTGTGACATTTCAATCCTTAGAACGAATAATTGAGTGGGTTAAAAAAGTATAACTTTATTCAAAGCATATGCATTAAAATGGATACTCAGAAGGAGCAGTTTGTATCAGTAATTGAGCGGAACAAGGGGATAATTTACAAAATAGCCAATTCTTTTAACAGGGATGAGGAGGATAGAAAAGATCTGGTTCAGGAAATTATATTTCAGTTGTGGCGCTCGTTTCCGGGTTATGACAACAAAAGCAAATTCACTACATGGATGTATCGTGTTGCTTTAAATGTTGCCATTACCTCATACAGAAAGGAAAGAAAGAAAACGGCATTAATAAGCCCCATTTCCGAAAATGTAATTGAGTTTATAGAGGATGATGTGCCAATTGATAATGAGGCCAATTTAAAACTGCTGCAACAGTTTATTAATGAGCTAAAAGAGCTCGATAGAGCATTGATGCTGCTTTACCTGGAAGAAAAGACCCAAAAGGAAATGGCAGAGATTCTTGGACTATCGGAAACAAACATCGGCACCAAAGTAAATAGGATTAAAGAGAAGTTAAAGCAAAGATTTTTAAGGATTAGTAACAATTAATAACCGGGAGACATGGAAGAACTGGATATAAAACAACTGTGGAGTAGCTATGACGCAAAGCTGGAAAGATCATTGGCACTTAATTTAAAAGTGATAAAAGAACTGCAAACCCAGAAAGCTGAACATAAGCTTCGTTCTTTTCGCAGAAATCAGGTAACGGGAGTAATTCTCGGTGTAATATGGATTGCTTTTTTAGTGTTTTTGCTGGTCAATACTTTGCACAACATGTACTTTGTGATATCTGTAGGCTTTATCATATTGTTTAATGTATTTGCCACGGCTGCCTACATCAGGCATCTTGTAATGCTTGCTCAAGTAAATATTGATGACAGTGTTACCGAATCTCAGAGAAAAATAACCGAAATCCAGTCTTCGTTTACCAATGTTGGCAGAATATTGGTTTTACAGGCTCCGTTTTACTGTACCTTTTGGTATAATAACGATCTTGTTGCAAATGCCGGTATAGGTTTTTGGTTAATACAGGTCGTAATTGTTTCGTTTTTTACCTTTATCTCAATATTCTTATTCAAAAAATTGACTTATAAAAATAGGCACATTAAGTGGGTTAAAGCTGCTTTGGAGAGCTTTGGTGGTAAAACCTTAACCAAAGCAATGGAATTCCTTAATGAAATAGAGGAATATAAAACCGAACGATCATAACGTATTAGAACCCATAATACAACCTAAACCCATGATTTACCCTTTTGTTGCCATCATAAGCAAAGCCATATGTGGCTTTGAAAATCAATCTTTGTAAGCCGAAATAAAACTCTGTGTAATTTCTTTTTACCGGCTGACTCAAATAGTTAACCCCAATAAGTTCTTCCAGCTTCAATTTACGCAGCAGCGGAACTTTATTTGTTAAAAGACCAGAGAAATTGTGTTCAAAATGTGCCTCAAGATATTGACGATCTGTACTGAAAAGATAGAAATCAAGGAATAAGAACTTTCTTAAATTCGGAAGCCCAAGTAAAGAGTTGTTACCTCTGAAATGTTTTGCCTCAGGATWKYMKAYCNTWTTSTTGTTGATGAATTTGCCAGCACCAACAACGAATGATGAATAACCCCATAAACCAGCACTAATTCGGTTTTGGGAAACTTCTAGGGATACCAGATCGTAATCTACATCGCTATTAAATAATCCCTTTATGCCTTTTTTGTAGGTAAGGTTAATTACCGGATATTTTGATCCCTGATAAAATTTACCATCGGGGCGGGTTATATATTGCTGATCAATGGTGTAATTTAATGATGCTGTAATTGCTAATGATTTATATGTTGGAAACAATGGTGTTTCTGTATCAGGGGTAAAAGGATTGTTAGATGTAAAAGTTTCGCCTTTTAAATCCTTTATTTTGAAGGTTGTTGTGTTTACAAGATTAGTGTTGCGGGAGTAGTCGGCATTAAGTGATGCCTGAAGCCCGTTGGCTAACTCTCTTGTTGTACCAATGTTCGCAAATTCCTTTTTATAGAATTTAGAAAAGTTGGTTTCGAAAAATAAAGAGTTAATGGAGTTGCCCAAAAGACTCATTGTTCCCAGATTATTTAAGTCGTAAATACCGGAACCTGCACTGATGCTAATGTTTGCACGTTTTACAGGGTTGTAATAATAATTTGCCGATAGGTTTCCGGTTAGGGTTTTATTGGAAAATCCGTATCTCACCTCCGGTCGGATGCTGTAATAGCGGCTGTCCTGAAGTCGTTTCACATACGTTACTCCGTATTTAAGCGCGAAACCTTCAACGGTGTTATAAAATATAGAACGATATATCGGGTCAAAACTATAATACTTCTGAGCGTACCTGTTATTTATAGTGTATCCTGTTATAACGGCCTTAACAATTCCAAGTTTGTTGTTTTCCCGTTCTAATGAATCAAGGTAATGCTTTGACACTTTAAGCGCAGCGATGCTATCTTTTCTTACATAATCCCGGCTTTCTTCCTTTGTAAGAGGAATTGGTCTGTTACTAAGCCAAAACAGCGAATCTTTTTTATTAACCGCTTTGGTTATTTTGAGAATTTCGCCATTGAAATAGTTCTTGGGAAAGTTTGGATGGAGATTGTAATTGCTGTAAACCCCAACATAATAACCCTCGAACTTAAAGCCAAACACATTACCGTTAAATTGGAAATTGATGTTCGATGGCATATAAGTGTTCTCGGTTTTAATAAACTGTTGCGAGATATTTAAAGTATCAAGAAGGTTGATGCCTGAGTTGCTGGTTAGGTACACGTCGGCGTTAACAAGGTGCCAGCTGTCGTCTGTAATATATATAGTTCCTCTGAAAACAGGATCGTGTTCCCGGCGGGGAATAATCTGGATTTTGTTAACTGTTGCTCCGTTTTCTGTAGAAACGCCTATCAATTTGTATCTGTAATAGAGAAAGGCATTGTCGGAAATTGGCGATACAAAGCCACGGGCACTTAGTTTATCTTCTAATAAAATGTTGTCGTAAAAATTTATGATCAGGTCTGATGCTTTATTGAAACTAAAGGCATTGTTGCGGCCAGCAATTTTTGAAGACACCATTTCTTCGTGAATCTTATTGGGGCGCTCATATGAAAATGTAGAGGTTGACTCTGATAAATATAAAATGCCTTTTCTGTTGGTATCCAGATCAAGTGTTTTTTGAATGTCTTTTCCGAAAAACTTTTTGGGTGCCCCTACAAGTTTTTGTACCCCCTTAATATATACGTCAGCTTTATAAGCCTTTACTTCGGTAAGGTGTTCTTTTCTTTTTTTAATGGCCTGTCTGATGATTTCGTAAGCGGGGTCTTCTGCATTACCATCTATGGTCACTCCAGCCAAGGTATAGGTTTCTGGTGTGATTACTACATCTTCCGTCAGGTTATCATTAATGGTGATTTCTTTCTCTAATGCTTTATAACCAATTGCTTTGTAAATAATGGTAAAAGTTCCCTTTTCAACGCTTAGCGAATAAATACCATCCACATTGGCAGAAGTTCCAATAGTTGTATTTTTTATGTAAACAGAAGCGAATGGTACAGGTTGTCCCTCTGTGTCTTTTATGGTGCCACCAAGTTTAAGCTGCTGTGCTGATAGGCTAAGGGTGCTTATAAAAAGAAATAGCGTTAAAAAAATCTTCTTCATTAAATGGGTTTAAGGCTTAAATATCGGATTAGTTGTGAATACTAAACAGATTTTTTGTGTTAAAGTTTGCAACCATCGTTTAATTGCTTTACCACCACAAGACGATATTTTTATAACTTTGGTTGCACTAATTATTATAAATATGTACAAAACTTTAAAACCCGTTCTAGAACAGGAACTGGAGCAAATAGAAAAAGACGGTTTATTTAAACGTGAACGTATCATTGTAACCCCTCAGGGAGCCGATATTAAGATCAGCACTGGGCAGGAGGTGATCAACTTTTGTGCAAATAATTATTTGGGACTATCGTCTCATCCGGCAGTTATTGAAGCGGCAAAGAAAGCTATAGATAAATATGGTTATGGAATGTCGTCGGTACGTTTTATATGTGGTACTCAAGATGTCCATAAAGAATTGGAAGCAAAGCTTTCCAAATTTTTAGGTACAGAAGATACAATTTTATATGCGGCTGCATTTGATGCTAACGGTGGTGTTTTTGAACCATTGTTTAATGATCAGGACGCTATTATTTCTGATGAATTAAACCATGCTTCTATTATCGACGGGGTGCGCTTGTGTAAAGCTAAACGCTTTAGATATAAAAATGCGGATATGGCAGATTTGGAACAGCAATTAATTGCTGCAAAGGATTCCAGACATCGCATTATTGTTACCGATGGAGCTTTTTCTATGGATGGAGTTGTGGCTCCCCTAGATAAAATTTGTGATTTAGCAGATAAATATGAAGCACTTGTAATGATTGATGAGTCGCATTGTACTGGTTTTATGGGTAAAACAGGTCGTGGTACTCATGAGCATTTCAATGTGATAGATAGGGTTGACATTATTACAGGTACCTTAGGTAAAGCGCTTGGCGGTGCATCTGGAGGGTTTACTTCCGGTAAGAAAGAAATTATTGACATGTTACGCCAAAGATCTCGCCCGTATTTATTCTCAAATACACTTGCCCCTGCAATTACAGGAGCATCTGTAGCGGTTCTGGACCTTTTAAGTGAAACTACTGACTTGAGAGATAAACTGGAACGTAATACTACTTACTTCCGTACAAAAATGACTGAAGCTGGTTTTGACATTAAAGAGGGCGTACATCCGATTGTTCCGGTTATGCTTTATGATGCTAAGCTTGCTCAGGAATTTGCGGCTAAAATGCTTGAGGAAGGTATTTATGTAATTGGGTTCTATTATCCGGTGGTGGGACAAGGCAAAGCTAGAATCCGCGTGCAATTATCTGCGGCTCATGAGCAGCACCATTTAGATAAAGCTATAGCAGCATTTACTAAAGTTGGTAAAGCCTTAGGTGTAATATAAAACTAAGCGGCTGAGTCTATTTTCTTTATGGAGTGATGCTTCATGATGATTTTTGGACTCAGCCATTATAAATATATTGCATAAATAGCTGTATATTTGTCGCCATGTTACAAGACAAGATAACACAGTATACAGCAGAAATAAATGCTTTTTCGACTGATAAAGCAGATGAATTAGAACAATTTCGTATTAAATTCCTTGGTACTAAAGGAATTATCAAAGATATTTTCGATGAATTTAAGGCCGTTTCACCAGAAGAAAAGAGAACTCTGGGCAAGGTTTTAAATGAATTTAAACAACTTGCAGAAGCAAAATATCAGACACTGAAAGATCAGGGTGGGGTAGCAGAAGTTTCAGCAAGTGCTGATATAGATTTAACTTTACCAGGTGAAGGGTTTGAAGTCGGAGCCCGCCATCCATTGGCTTTGGTTAGAAGAGAAATCATAGCGATTTTTAATAAACTGGGTTTTATTGTAGCAGAAGGCCCGGAGATTGAGGACGACTGGCACAATTTCTCTGCTTTAAACTTCCCGGAAGAACATCCGGCAAGAGATATGCAGGATACTTTCTTCATAAAAAAGGGAGGCGAAAAAGGAGATATCGCTTTACGTACGCACACTTCTTCTGTTCAGGTCAGGATGATGGAGGCCGGTAAGCCACCATTCAGAGCAATTATGCCGGGTCGTGTTTATCGTAATGAGGCCATTTCTGCGAGGGCACATTGCTTTTTCCACCAGGTAGAAGGTTTGTATATTGATGAGAATGTTTCATTTGCAGATTTAAAGCAAACACTGTTCTATTTTGTACAGGAACTTTATGGGGAAGGCACAAAAGTTCGTTTCCGCCCTTCTTATTTCCCTTTTACAGAGCCATCAGCTGAAATGGATATTTCTTGTACAATCTGTAAAGGCGCAGGCTGTCAGATGTGTAAGTATAGCGGCTGGGTTGAAATTTTAGGATGTGGCATGGTTGATCCTAACGTTTTGGAAAATTGTAATATCGACAGCAAGAAATATAGCGGATTTGCATTCGGAATGGGGATTGAACGTATTGCCAACCTGAAATTCGAAATCAAAGATTTGCGTTTATTTTCTGAAAATGATGCTCGCTTTTTAAAGCAATATAAAACGTCATTAATATAATGATTAAAAAATTAGTCGGATTATTTCTGTTGGTGATCGCTTTTTGGGGATGTGGCAAGGAAAGTGAAATGATTCCTAATGTCTTTGTGGAATATAATGTGACCGTTCAGGAATTTAAGATTAAAGCCAAGAACAACGTATTGCTCGTCGATAATCAGGGTGTTAAAGGCCTGATGATAGTTGCGATTGCTGGTGGTTACAGAGCCTTTGACAGGGCTAGTTCGGTAAACCCTCAAAATGGTGGCTGTGCAGTTGTTCCGGACTMGNCTRRRATYRSARSTACTGATCCGTGTACAGGAGCTAAATTTTTGCTGCTTGACGGAACTCCACAAAAAGCACCAGCTGTACGTAATTTAAAATCTTATACTACGTCACTTCGTGGTGGCCTGACTATAAACGTAAGTAACTAATGGAACCAGAGAAAATAAAGGAAAGTATAATCAGGTCTGCAAAAGAGCTATTCAGAAAGTACGGCTATCATAAAACAAGTGTTAATGAGATTGCCAGAAAAGCTAGAATAGCTAAAGCAACTATATATAAGTATTTTGAAAGCAAAGAGCAGATTCTGGATGCTATCCTGATGAATTATCTGGACCTGAACCTTCATGAAATTTTAAAAAATAAAGCTCAGTTTGCTGATGAAGAAGAGCACCTTAAGGCGCTCGTAATGAAAACATGCAGACTTACTTATACTGTTTGTAATGAGTTTATTGGTTGGGATTTTGTTAGGGAAAATGCAAACTCGCAAGATTTTTTAAAGCATTTATCTGATCAGTTAGAGTCTCTATTGCTTTCTGCTTATTTAGAGCTCGACCATTTTAAAAATAACCCATCTCGTAAGGAAGGCCTGGCATTTTTATTAAAAGCAAGCAAGAGCATTGTATTCTCATTCGCCTTTACTTCTGTGAGTGATTCCGACGTACGCAAGAACTTTGTGAGCTTTCAAAAAGAACTTCTTCCCTTCCTGGTAAAAGCTGCTTTGTAGGTTTCTTTACAAAATCTTAACATGTACCGTTTTGGTATTCGGTATAAAAACATCTATATTTGGCTGCATACGTCAATATATTATGAGTAAAGAGGTTTTAGAGATTTCGATAATGGTTGATGAGAAGTTTGATATGAGCTTTAACATGGTTGAGGGCTTTTTCGGTTTAATCCTTAAAGTTTTTGGCAAGTAGAGTTTGATATTGCATTTTCTTTTCTTTTAAAGGTATTTTGAATGCCTTACGGAGATTAGTATGTCTGAAATTTTATCTAATTTTGCGGCATAATGAGTAGAAATAGAAAAGCCGGAACGGTAACCATCATCCCTAATCTAAATATTATTGACATTGCCGAAGAGGGCAAAGGAGTTGGCAAAGCAGATGAGCTAGTTATATTTGTGGATAAAGCCGTGCCGGGCGATGTGGTTGATGTTCGGATAGTAAAGAAAAAGAAAAATTTTGCCGAAGCAGTCATTGAAAGCTTAAATAAGGCTTCTGATCTAAGAGTTGACCCTTTTTGCCAGCACTTTGGCACCTGCGGTGGTTGTAAATGGCAACACATGGGCTATGATGCTCAATTAAGATTTAAACATAAAAATGTAGAGGCTGCTTTACAGCGTCTTGCAAAAATTGATACCTCTGCAATGGAGCCAATTTTGGGTTCTGCAGAAAATAAATACTATCGCAATAAGCTTGAATACACGTTTTCTAATAAACGCTGGTTGAATAAGCAAGATATGGCAGATAGGCCAGAGGATTTAAGCGGCCCGAATGAGGATTTGGAAATGAATGCGCTTGGTTTTCACGTTCCGCTAAGGTTTGATAAGATTCTGGACATCCAGCATTGCTATCTGCAGGCTGAGCCTTCTAATACATTAAGGAATAGTGTTAGGGCATATGCTTTGGAAAACGGGTTAACTTTTTATGATCTGCGCAACCATGAAGGTAATTTAAGAAACCTGATTATACGTACTTCATCTACAGGTGAGGTAATGGTAGTGGTTGTTTTTGCTTATGCAGAACAGGAGCAGGTAGATGGGTTGATGGAGTATTTGAAAGTGAATTTCCCGGAGATCACCTCGTTGCTTTACATTCTGAACCAAAAAAAGAATGATACTATTTTTGATCAGGAGGTAATTACTTATGCAGGTAGAGACCATATTTTTGAGGAAATGGATGGCTTGAAGTTTAAAATTGGAGCTAAGTCTTTTTACCAGACCAATTCTGATCAGGCGCATGAGTTGTATAAAATTACCAAAGAGTTTGCAGGTTTTACTGGTGATGAACTTGTTTACGATCTGTATACCGGAGCTGGTACTATTGCTAATTTTGTAGCAAGAAGTGTAAAACAGGTAGTTGGAATTGAATATGTGCCAACAGCTATTGAAGATGCCAAGTTTAATTCGGAGCTTAATAAAATAGATAATACTATTTTTTACGCAGGCGATATGAAGGATATCCTGACAAGGGACTTTATTGCAAGTCATGGTAAGCCCGATGTGGTAATTACAGATCCTCCAAGAGCAGGAATGCATGTCGATGTAGTGGAAAGACTGCTTGAAATGGAAGCCGAGAAAATTGTTTATGTGAGTTGTAATGCAGCTACCCAGGCGAGAGACTTAGCACTGTTAAAAGAAAAATATGAGGTAGTTCGTATTAAACCTGTTGATATGTTCCCGCACACGCAGCACGTTGAAAATGTAGTGTTATTAAAATTTGTAGGTAGCACATCGGAAGATACTTTAGAGAATAATTAAGATGGATATAGAAGAATTATTGCCACAGGAACCAGAAGGCGGAAAAGCAGAAGAGAAAAAGCAAAGCCCTTTGGTAAGCCTTGAAAAGGATTTAGATTTATATGCTGATTCTATTAAGGAGATTGCAGTAGAAATAATGTTGGAAGGAATCTCTGCTAATCCCATTTTTATAGCCCACCAATACGTTGTAAGTATTGGAGAGGTAATTTTGGATAGAAAGGAATTAAATACCGAATGGACTATACAGGCCTCTACTTTCGAAGAGTTTGTAGAAAAAGGTATAATCCAACCGGATAAAAAAGCATTGTTTTTGAAAAGCTACAAAAAGCCTGAAGACTTTATGTGCGTTTTTGTGATTGTACCTGAAGGGGCTAACTTTATTTATTATCCTTATAAAAATAAAGGATAAAAAAATTCCTGCCATACATCCGTTTGGCAGGAATAACTAAAAACTAAAACTAAACTTTATTTTAATCGGTTTACATCTCCGCTTTTGCTGGAGTTGTTTTTTACTGATGCACTTCCTTTGTAGTTTATATCACTACCTCCACTGGCACTTGCCTCTAATGC
>NZ_AWRU01000004.1:57204-79863 GCF_000523515.1 Pedobacter sp. V48
TTATTAACATGAATGTTTGCATCAGAACCGCCACTTGAACTTACTTTTGCGTAATCAACGACAAAATCCAGCGCATTTACATCGCTGCCTCCACTTGTAGCAACTTCCATATTTGTTGCACTTCCTTTTAAATCAACATCAGAGCCGCCACTTGTGTGCACTTCAACATCTTTAGCAACTACATCTAATTTTAAATCGGAACCTCCTGATGCACTTAGGGACAATCTATCGGTTTTTAGTGTGTTTTGAGTATACACATCACTACCTCCGCTTGCTGATAAGGCCTTAAGTGTTTTGTAGTTGATGTAAACCTTGATGCTTTGATTTTTAAATAATCTGCCCCAGTTAACACCGTCTTTATATCTGATTTTTAGGTTGTTTCCTTCTTTCTCAATAATGACATTTTTAATGAGATCGGGATGAGCATTGATACGAATGTTTTCTGAATTGCTCTGTGTAAGGTACAGGTCTATTCCACTTGAAACCGAAACTTCATTAAAGTTGGTTATAGAAACGTCTTTATTCTGCTGGGCATTTGATGATATTACAGATGCAGAAAACACAAGTAGTGTTAGTGCTGATTTAAGTATAGATGATGCTTTCATAAATGGTTTTAGATTGAGGGTTTATTGATTAGACGCAACAGAGGCCCAAACGTTGCACGATTTGTAAACTTTTTTTAAACGCATATAAAAATATTTTTATCTAAGTTTGAATATGAACCTTAAAATGGTTCTTTTTGTAGCATAAACAATGTGATACCAGATGGCAGAATCTCAATTACTTATTCTAGATAAAAAACAGATACAGCAAAAGATCAACAGAATTGCATACCAGATTCTGGAGGATAATTTAGACGAGAAGGAAATTGTATTGGCAGGAATATGGGACCGGGGCTATAAATTAGCTTTAAGGCTTAAGAAGGTATTGACAAAAATCTCTGATCTTAAAATCACAATGCTCAGGATAGACCTAGACAGACTGAATACTAAATTGGTTGCTAATACTGATTTAGATGAGTMGMATKGGAAWAATAAAGTGATCATCCTTGTTGATGATGTATTAAATAGTGGCAAAACGCTTGCTTATGGTTTAGGTGTTTTCCTGAATACACCACACAAAAAAATCCGCACAGTTGTACTGGTAGACAGGAGCCATAAAATTTTCCCGATAGCTACTGATTTTGTTGGGCTGGAGATGGCTACTGTTTTAAAGGAACATGTTGATGTGGTTATGGATGTTGAAGGTGAGGAAGACAGGGTTTATTTAAGCTAGTCGTTTGCATTTGAGGCTAATTTTTCTCATTTTAGAGGGATGTACCAGTCCCAAAAAAGCCCTGTAATTTTTAAGTTCTTTTCCTGGTATGTTACTTATATCATAAAGAAGGACTTTTCTTCGTACAATTTTAATCAACTTCAGATCAAAGAAAATGAAGCCGTGCTTTTATTGGCTAATCATTTTAGCTGGTGGGACGGATTTTTGATGTTTTATTTAAACAAAAAATTGTTTAAGAAACAGTTTCATGTGCTGGTGACGAAAGAGGATTATGAGAAGTTATGGTTTTTAAAATATTTGGGCGCTTTTGCTGCAGAAACAAAAGGAAAGGATGTGGTGCAAACATTAACATATGCAGGGAGCTTACTTGACGATCCCGATAATTTGGTACTTATGTTCCCCCAGGGAAAACTATATACAAGCTACATCGGTAGTATAACTTTTGAAAAAGGAGTGATGCAGGTTGTGAATGCTTCCAGGAAGAAATTTCAAACTATATTTTCTGCTAATCTTACAGATTATTTTGGAGGCAGAAGGCCAGAGGCAAGGAGTTACCTCGCCACCTGGGAAGCCGAGGAGTATGTAAGTTTGCAACTACTCAAAAGTGAGTATAACAAACATTATGGATATGCAGTTAAAAGCCAGAGTAAAACAATATGATCACTTTTGTTTATGCTGTGCTTGTGTTTCTTGTGCTGCGGTTTTCAGTTACGTTATTTAATTTCTTATCCAATCCAAAACTTGGCTACTACGGAAAACACTTTACGGATAAGGTTTCAGTTATCATTTCTTTGTCGGATGAAAATGATGATCCTTCTTCATTAATAGCATCTATCAATGCTCAGGATTACACGAATGTAGAGGTTGTTGTTAAAAAACATTCAGAAACAACAGAAAAAGCAGTGGCTAAAACAACAGGTGGCTTTATTCTTTTCCTGGATGTAAATACAATTATTAATAAAGGGTTGATAAACAACCTCATTTGTCGTGTTAAAGTGTTTGATTTGGACCTTTTGAGCATAGTTCCTAATCGTAAATTTAGCGGATTATTTAGCCGATTGGTTTATCCTTTAAGTGACTTTATTCTGTTGAATCTTTTGCCGTTAAGATTGGTGAGGCTGAGTACCCGGCAAATATTTGCAACAACTAATACCGGCTGCATGTTTTTTAAAGCAAGTAGCTATAAGACGAGTGACAGGCATGGAAAAACAGAAGTCTTGCTTGCAAATAAGTTTGTTTATATTGATGAAAAGGTAGGGTTTGATAAGGTCTCATCGCAATTGTTGCCGATATTTGGAAATAACATATTTGCCGTGTTAATTTACCTGGTGCTGGTTGTTGCCGGACCTGTTATTGTGTTGATCAATTTTGAACCGGTATTTTTGGTTTTACCTTTTGGATTGATTTTTCTAAGCAGGATAATGATATCTTTTCTTACGGCCCAAAATCCTTTTGTAAATGTTTTGCTTCACCCAATTCAAATGATTATGCTTTTTGGGCTGTTATTAAAGGGGCTTTGGATTAAGGTATTGACATCAGTTAAACATAAGATATAGGAATATGAAACTCTTTTTGTGTAATTTTGTACATTATTAGTGTCAGAAGAAAGATGAAATACGATTTAACCGTTACTATAGATAAGGCGTCGGGCTTTTGCTTTGGGGTAGTTTATGCTATTGATATGGCTGAAGATATTTTAGATCATGAGGATTACTTGTATTGCCTGGGCGATATTGTGCATAATGATGAAGAGGTTAAACGGTTAACCGATAAAGGTTTAAGGATAATCGATCATGAGCAATTGCAGAGCTTAAAGAAGGAGAAAGTGCTGATCAGGGCTCATGGGGAAGCGCCATCTACTTACCAGCTTGCATTGGAAAATGAACTGACATTAATTGACGCTTCTTGTCCGGTTGTTTTAAAACTTCAAAACAGAATTAAGAACTCACACGATGATGAGGAGCAGATTCTGATCTTCGGTAAACATGGTCATGCGGAAGTAGTGGGCTTGCAAGGACAAACTGATGGCAAGGCCATTGTTTTTCAGGATTTGGCAGAATTGGATCATGTAGATCTTCCTTCGAAATTCACTTTGTATAGTCAAACAACTAAAAGCACAGATAAATTTTACCAAATAAAAGACGAACTCATAAGTAGGGGATATGACATTAAGGCAAATGACACCATTTGCCGACAAGTTTCTAATCGTTATACTGATTTAGAGAAATTTGTGGTAAACTATGACAAGATCATATTCGTTTCGGGGAAGAAATCGTCTAACGGAAAGGTTTTATATGATGTTTGCAAAAAGTATAACGACAATTCATATTTCATTTCAAATATCGAGGAAATAGATTTCAACTGGTTTTCTCCTAAAGATAAGGTTGGGATTTGCGGTGCTACATCTACGCCTATGTGGTTGATGGAAGAGGTTAAAGCCTTTCTCCAAAATCATTAAAAAGTAATTATTGTTTTTACGGAAGATTATAAAAGTATAATAAGTTAATTTTGGGCCATATTATGGGAAAAAAGGGCGTTTTGTTAGTGAATTTAGGAACTCCGGATAGTCCGGAAGTAAAAGATGTGCGCAAATATCTTGATCAGTTTTTGATGGATGAGCGTGTAATTGATATTAATGCTTTTAACCGTACATTATTGGTTAAAGGTATAATTGTTCCTTTTCGCAGCCCTAAAACTTCAAAATTATATAAAGAAATCTGGGATGAAAACGGATCCCCATTACTGTATTATAGCAAAATACAAGCTGCATTAGTTCAAGAGAAATTAGGAGATGAATATCATGTTGAACTGGCAATGAGGTATCAGAATCCCTCGATTCAGTCTGCTTTAGATAAAATGAAAGCAGGTTTGGTCGAAAGTATAAAAGTGATTCCCTTGTTTCCTCAATATGCTTCTGCTAGCAGTGGTTCTGTAATACAGAGTGTAATGGAAATTGTAAGCAAATGGACCACCATACCTCCGGTGTCATTTGTAAATTCATTTCACGATAACGAATTGATGTTAGATGTTTTTGCAGAAAATGCAAAGAAATATCAACCTGAGACATATGATCACGTATTGTTTAGTTTTCACGGGCTTCCGGAGCGACAACTGCTAAAGTGCGATCATACTGGTAATTATTGTCTGAAAAAGGACAATTGCTGTGAAACTTTAAATGATACCAATAAGTTTTGTTACTCTGCTCAGGGCCACGATACAGCAAGGTTACTTGCTGAGAAATTGAATATTTCCAGAGAAAATTATACCGTTTGCTTCCAATCGCGTTTGGGCAAAGAGCCATGGGTACAACCATATACAACTGATGTGTTAAAGAAGCTCGCTGCTGAAGGGAAAAAACGGTTACTTGTGTTTAGTCCTGCATTTGTTGCCGATTGCCTGGAAACACTTTATGAAATTACAGTTGAGTATCATGAAGAATTTAAGGCTTTAGGTGGCGAGCATGTTCAGCTTGTTGAAAGTCTGAATGATCATCCAAAGTTTATTAATGCTATTGCAGAAATGGCGGTTAGCTAAAAATTTTGAGCAATGTATTTAATGATCTGATCTGTTGATCCGGTTTTAGTACTTACATAACTTTTTGCAAGATCACCCGATGTTTTATACGCTGTAAGTTTTTGGAATGCACTAAATAATTCTTCAGCATTGTTAATGCTAATAGCAGCCTTTATAGAGACCAGGTCTTTTGCTTCTTGAAATTTATCGTATTTGGGGCCAAAGATTACTGGTATTCCAAACGCTGCAGCCTCCAGGGTATTGTGTATCCCAACTCCAAATCCACCACCTATATAAGCAACTTGTCCGTACTGATAGATAGATGACAAAAGACCAATGTTATCTATTATTAACGTTTGGGCATTAATAAATTGATCTGGTAGCGCTGAGTACTTAACTGCTTCAGGGATAAGTTTTACAATTTCATCTATGTGCGCCCTGTCTATTTCATGAGGGGCAATAATGAATTTCCAGTTCGGATGGGCGTTAATAAGTGCTGCTAGTAAACGCTCATCAGCCGGCCACGTGCTCCCTGCGATAAGGGTATTCTTGTTATCACAGAATTTTCTGATTGTTTCAAATTCTTTTGGTGATTTTGCATTCTCTGCCACCCGGTCAAACCGGGTATCGCCACTGATACTTACATTGTTTATGTTTATTTGACTGAGCAACTGCTTGCTTTCTTCATTCTGGACAAAAAAGTGATTTACAAAACTTAAAATTTTGCGGTTAAATGAACCATACCATTTAAAGAAAATCTGATCGGGTCTGAAAATGCCGGATATAATGTAAAGTGGAATACCAGATTGGTGAAGGACTTTAAAATAATGATACCAGTATTCATATTTAGTGAATATCGCTATTTCAGGATTTATAGCTGCAATAAGTTGTTTGGCATTACTGGGTGTATCAAGCGGCAGGTAAAATAATCCGTCAGCCAAGGCGTAGTCTTTTCTGATCTCGTATCCTGATGGGGAGAAAAAAGTAATTATAATTTGCTTTTCGGGATAAGTACTTTTAATTTTTTCTAATAAAGGCCGTCCTTGTTCAAACTCTCCAAGTGAGGCAAAGTGAAACCAGATACTTGACTTAGCGGGATCTATCTTTTTTTGTATTTTTTTGAAAATATTCTTTCTTCCTTGAACAAAAAGTTTAGCTTTATTATTGAACAGGGAGAATATTTTAATAATTAAACCATAAAGTTGAATCGCGATATTATAAAGCAAAAGCATTTTGTGTTTATTTCTTATCTTAGCCGAAGATACTTCAATAAAATTAAAACCGAATTAATATATGAAAATAGCCGTAATAGGAACAGGGTACGTAGGTTTAGTTACCGGTACTTGTTTGGCCGAAACTGGTAACGACGTAATATGCGTTGATGTTAATGAAGCCAAAGTGCTCAAAATGCAAAATGGTGAAGTTCCTATTTATGAACCCGGATTAGATGTACTATTTCACAGAAATATTGCTCAGGGAAGATTGGTTTTTACTACTGATCTTGCAGCCGGAATTAAGGAAGCACAAATTATTTTTATGGCTTTGCCTACGCCTCCAGGTGGCGATGGTGCAGCAGATCTATCGTATATTTTAGGAGCAGCAAAAGATATTTCTAAGCTGGTTACTGAATATAAGGTGGTTATTAATAAATCAACAGTTCCTGTTGGAACAGCAGATAAGGTGCAGGCTGTTTTTAAAGAAAATACTTCAGTAGAAATTGATGTGGTTTCTAACCCTGAGTTTTTACGTGAAGGTGTAGCTGTAGATGATTTTATGAAACCTGATAGGGTGGTTATTGGTACCAGTAGTGAAAAAGCGAAGAAATTGCTTTTAGAACTATATGGCCCGTATGTTAGACAAGGAAATCCGATATTGTTTATGGACGAGCGATCGTCTGAGCTGACAAAATACGCTGCCAATTCATTTCTTGCAACCAAAATCACATTTATGAATGAGGTAGCTAATTTATGCGAAATTGTAGGGGCTGATGTTGATGCTGTACGTAAAGGTATCGGATCTGATGCCAGAATTGGCAAAAGGTTTTTGTTCCCAGGTATTGGTTATGGCGGAAGTTGCTTCCCTAAGGATGTACAGGCATTAGCCAAAGCTGCGGATGAACATAATTATGATTTTCAGATTCTGAGAGCAGTAATGAATGTGAATGAAAAACAGAAAGTTGTATTGGTTGATAAGCTTTTAAAATATTATAAAAATGATTTAAAAGGCAAGCACTTCGCTTTATGGGGTTTAGCTTTTAAGCCTGAAACAGATGATATCCGTGAGGCTCCAGCTTTGTATATTATTCAAGAGCTAGTGAAACACGGTGCAACGGTTACTGCATTTGACCCGGAAGGAATTGATAATGTGAAAGCATTGATAGGGGATAAAATTCAATATTCGAGCAATCAGTATGAAGCCTTAGAGGGTGCAGATGCGTTATTGATTGCAACAGAGTGGTCTGTTTTTAGAAATCCTGATTTCGAAAGAATGGAACAGACATTGACTAACAAGGTTATTTTTGACGGCCGTAACCTATACGACTTAGAAAAGATGATTGACTTAGGTTATTACTATAATAGTGTAGGCCGTAAGCTAATAAACTAATGGGACGTAAAAGAGTTTTAATAACCGGTGCTGCCGGTTTTCTAGGATCGCATTTATGCGATAGATTTATAAAAGAAGGCTATTATGTGATTGCCATGGATAACCTGATAACAGGGGATCTGAAAAATATAGAGCATTTATTTGGTCTGGAGAGTTTTGAATTTGCACATCATGATGTTTCAAAATTTGTTCATGTATCTGGTAAATTAGATTATATATTGCATTTTGCCTCGCCTGCAAGCCCTATTGATTACCTTAAAATTCCTATTCAAACCTTAAAGGTTGGATCTTTAGGAACACACAATCTGTTAGGTTTAGCAAAGAATAAAAAAGCCAGGATGCTGATTGCTTCTACTTCGGAAGTTTATGGCGATCCAAATGTAAATCCACAGCCCGAGGAATATTGGGGGAATGTGAATCCGGTTGGACCTAGAGGTGTGTATGATGAGGCCAAACGTTTTCAGGAAGCCATGACTATGGCTTATCATACCTTTCATGGTGTGGAAACGCGAATAGTTAGGATTTTTAATACTTATGGCCCTAGAATGCGACTAAATGATGGACGTGTTTTACCTGCTTTTATTGGACAAGCCTTAAGAGGTGAGGACTTAACCGTGTTTGGTGATGGCTCTCAAACCAGGTCTTTCTGCTATGTTGATGATCTGATAGAAGGTATTTACAGATTATTGTTAAGTGATTACGTGATGCCGGTAAATATTGGTAACCCGGATGAGATAACAATTAAGCAATTTGGAGAAGAGATTATTAAACTAACAGGAACAAGTCAGAAACTGGTTTTAAGGGATTTACCGGTGGATGATCCGAAACAGCGCCGCCCGGATATTACAAAGGCAAGAGAGATTTTGGGCTGGGAACCAAAAGTTAGTCGTGAAGAAGGGTTAAAGATTACCTACGAATATTTTAAATCGTTGCCAGCTGATGCTTTAATAAACAAAGAACATAAAGATTTTACAACATATAATCGTTAATAAGAATGTCTAAAATATTAGTAACTGGAGGAACTGGTTTTATTGGTTCACATACAGTAGTTGAATTACATAATGCAGGATATGAGGTGGTAATTATTGATGACCTCTCTAATTCTAATCCTAAAATACTTGATCAGATAGAATCAATTATAGGAATTAAGCCGGAATTTGTTCAGCTTAACTTATGTGATGAAGCGAAGGTAAATGAATTTGCAGCGAAAAATACGGATATTGATGGAGTGATTCACTTTGCAGCTTTTAAAGCAGTTGGAGAATCTGTACAACAGCCACTAAAGTATTATAAAAATAATTTTTATTCACTAATTAACCTGATTACTGCGTTTAATAGTTCAGTTAAATTGGTGTTCTCTTCATCATGTACTGTTTATGGTCAGCCAGATGTACTGCCGGTAACTGAAGGGGCCCCTACAAAAAAAGCAGAATCGCCATATGGCAATACAAAACAGATAGCTGAAGAAATTTTACAAGAAACCTGTGCGGTTACACCTTCATTAAATGTGATTTCTCTTCGTTATTTTAACCCGGTAGGTGCACACGAAACGGCCTTAATAGGTGAGTTGCCAATTGGTGTTCCTCAAAACCTTGTTCCATTCATTACACAGTCGGCCATTGGAAAACGTGGACCGATAACTGTTTATGGTAATGATTATGATACTCCAGACGGTAGCGCAATAAGAGATTATATCCATGTGGTAGATTTAGCTAAAGCACATGTTGCAGCTATTAAGCGCCTGGAAGGTAATAATGCAGACTCAAATTACGAAGTGTTTAACTTAGGCACCGGAAAAGGATCTTCAGTATTACAAATTATTGATGCCTTTGAGAAATCAACAGGACAAAAACTGGATTACACTATTGGAGCCAGGAGGGAAGGTGATATCGAGAAAGTTTGGGGTGATGTAACAAAATCTGCAAGAGATTTAAACTGGAAAGCAGAATTGGATATTGATGTAATGATGTCGTCTGCATGGAACTGGGAGAAATACCTAAAAGACAACCCATTTTAATATGCTGTTAAGTGAGCATAAGGATCTTAAACTGGAGATAAAGTCTCTTCCTGAAAAGGAAAAAGATAAATTATTGCTCAGACTAATTGCAAAGGATAAGGTTTTAACAGAACATTTGCATTTTAAGCTGCTTGAAGATGAACATGATCTGGTAGAACGGTATGAAAAACTATTGGCAACGATAGATGAAACGGCTAAAGATCTTTTATCTAATAGAAGACTCACTTCAAAGGATACGTTATTGAAAATGCGTAAATTAAATGGAAGCATCAGTCACCATTTTAAGGTAACAAAGGATGTTACTACAGAAATGGAGTTGAGAATTCATTTATTAAACCAAATCCCAATAGATTTTAATGAGGGTATTTTTTCACCGTTGCATAAGTTTAACGAAAAACTTTCTGTTTACTTTGTTAAATCGACGGTTTCAGTATTAAATAAATTCTATAAACTACATGAAGATCTGCAGTTTGATTTAAAGGATCCATTAAATGCTGTGCTTAATAAAATATATCAAAACAAAACATCTTCGGTAGCTCTGGAACTAGGACTGCCTAAAGAACTATAAACTATGAAAAAAATATTAATAACCGGAGGAGCTGGATTCATTGGCTCTCATGTTGTAAGAAGATTTGTAAATAACTATCCTGATTACATGATTGTAAATCTGGACAAGTTAACCTATGCTGGTAATCTTGCAAATCTTACAGATATTGAGGATAAACCGAATTACCGTTTTGTTAAAGCTGATATTACAGATGCGACTGTAATCAATGAGTTGTTTGGTAAAGAGAATTTTGATGCAGTTATTCACTTAGCGGCTGAATCGCATGTTGACAGGTCAATCACTGATCCAACAGCTTTTGTTATGACCAATGTTATTGGGACTGTTAATCTTTTGAATGCGGTACGTGAATATTGGAAAGGCAGCTACGATAGGAAACGGTTTTATCATGTTTCAACAGATGAAGTTTATGGCGCGCTTGGCGAAACAGGAATGTTTACTGAATCTACAGCTTATGATCCACATAGCCCTTACTCTGCTTCGAAAGCATCCTCTGACCATTTTGTAAGAGCTTATCACGATACTTATGGGATAGACATAGTTGTATCTAATTGTTCTAACAATTACGGATCTCATCATTTTCCAGAGAAACTGATCCCATTGGCAATCAATAATATTAAAAATCAACAACCAGTACCAGTATATGGTAAGGGCGAGAATGTTCGCGATTGGTTATGGGTAGAGGATCATGCGCGCGCAATTGATGTGATCTTTCATCAGGCCAAAACAGGGCAAACCTATAACATTGGTGGTCATAACGAATGGAAAAACATAGATCTTATTCATTTGCTATGTAAGATCATGGACAAGAAACTAGGTAGGGCAGAAGGTGAGTCTGCAAAGCTGATTACTTTTGTAACAGATAGAGCTGGCCATGATTTACGTTACGCTATTGACTCCACTAAACTTCAAAATGAATTAAACTGGGTGCCTAGTTTACAGTTTGAAGAAGGATTGGAAAAAACAGTAGAGTGGTATTTGAAAAATGAAGGATGGCTTTCGGATGTTACTTCCGGGAATTACCAGGCTTATTACGAAAATCAATATGAGGGAAGATAATTATCTTCCCTTTTTTATTCATATCTTAAAGCTTCTACCGGATCGAGTTTAGAGGCTTTTTTTGCGGGATAATAGCCCGAAATAATACCTACACCAACACATAGTGCAAATCCACCCATAATCCATTCCCATGGTATTATGAATGATCCTCCCATTGCAAATGAGATTAGATTTCCTATGGCTATTCCAAGGAATATGCCAAAAGCGCCCCCAATAAGACAAATTATAACGGCTTCTATTAAGAATTGTTTACGAATTACAGAAGGGTTTGCACCGATGGCCTTCCTGATTCCGATTTCCCGGGTTCTTTCCGTTACAGAAACAAGCATAATATTCATTAGCCCAATGGACGCGCCGATTAGTGTAATGGCCCCGATGGCAATTCCTCCTAACACTACATACCTTAATTGCTCAAACAGGGTTTGGGCAAGTGAGTCACTTTTTGTGATCTCAAAATTATTAGGTTCTGAAACTTTTACTTTTCTTATTTTTMTTAGTTMTRATKTRKCTTMKYSRRKRATATTATCCATCTGATCATTACTTGGTACCATTACTGTTATGGTATAAGAAGGATTTGAGTTGGAGTTAATCAACTTAGCTTTTAGAAGAGGAACATACACGGATCTGTCGCCGCTAAAACCCATACTTTGGCCCTTGGACTCAAGAACTCCAATAACTTTTAACCTGTTGTTTCCGACGTTTATGACTTTATCTATTGGACTTTGGTTCTTGAAAAGTTTAGTTCTGATCTCATTACCTATTATACAGACGTTATTTCCCGACACTACTTCCGCAGGACTAAAATTACGTCCAAGTGAAAGATTTAGCCCCTGTGAGTTTAGTCCATTTTCGTCTATACCCTGAATATTGATGTTGGGGTTAGTTTTTTCAGCGCCAAACTTAGCAGTTGAGCCTCCTGTAGCGAATACGCTGATCGCCACTGTTGCAGGAGTATTTAACCTTTCTTTAAAGCTTACGGCATCTTCATATTTGATAGAGCGGAATGGTTTTGGCCTTTGGCCAGAGCCACCAACTCTTATGCCTGATCCTCGGTTTCTGATGGTAAATGCATTGGCGCCCATACTGGAGAAGGCCTCAGTCATGCTTTTTTTAACAGCATCGAGCGTTGTTAAAATACCTACTAATGCAGATAAACCAATTGCGATGATCAATGCTGTGAGCAGGGTACGCAACCTGTTGCTTTTTATGGATTGAAGGGCTAGTTTTACGTTTTCGGTATAGGTCATTTCAGATGAAATATATTCTTAAAGGGATAAAAATAAAAAGTCCCGCTGTTAAGACAACGAGACCATGTATAATGTTACAAAAGAATAAGAACTTAAACTGAGAAACTTGTTCCGCAACCACAAGTGCTACTTGCATTTGGGTTACTGAAAGTAAAGCCTCTTGAGTTTAATCCATCTTGCCAATCTACCTGCATTCCCATCAAATACATCTGATGCGCTTTGTGCATGWMKWMKYTAATGCCATCTATAATGAATTCCTGATCACCTTCTTTTTTCTGATCAAAACCAAGGACATAGCTCATTCCGGAGCAACCTCCACCGTCAACACCTACGCGTAACCCAAAGTCCTCAGAAATTTCTTGCTGATCTTTTAATTTAAAAAGCTCCTTTACAGCGCCTTCTGTAAAAGTTACTGGTGCAAATGCTGTATCAACTGTATTACTCATATTATTAAAAATTAGGAAGTACAAATTTAGTCATAATTGTTTATAAAAGCGCTATAGCTATCTCTAATAGAGACCTCTATCTCATCATTTAAAAAATCAAATAGTGGGGTAAATATAAATAAAATGTACATTTTTGCTGAGACTCTATACTAATTATTACTGTATTCAAACAAAGCTGAATGAACGTACAAAACTTTTTAACAGAAGTTGCCACATTAGCCACAGGTGGTATTATAACAGTTGCAGCAGGATATTATCTTTTTATAAATGACCTGAGAAAGTATCTGCACGCAAAATCTGTTGAAACAAGACCATCAGATCCTAAAAAAGACGAACATTTACAGATTCTTCCGTTGCGACTGCAGGCCTACGAACGTCTGATTGTCTTTGTTGACAGGATTAATCCTGCAAATTTGCTGATCCGAGTACATCAGCAAGGTATTTCTATTGTAGATCTTCAATCAGTTTTACTTAATGAGATAAGATCTGAATATCAGCATAATGTTGCCCAACAATTATATGTAAGTGCCCAAACATGGGATGTTGTTCGTAAACTTAAGGATGATACTTTAACTATGGTGAGCAATGCTGCGCGAGGATTGCCTGTTGAGGCTGCCGGCGTGGATTTGAGTAAAAAGATACTGCAGCATATGACTGATATTGCTGATAACCCTTATGATTTAACATTAGATCTTATTAAAAAGGACATTCATTTGTTGTTTTAACTATGAAAGAGAAAAGTTTTACCACTACTTCAGGTATCGAAATAAAAGAAATATATACTACTGCGAAGCCTTTAACAGAGGCGCCAGGAGAGTTCCCTTTTACAAGGGGGATTCAGAAAGATATGTATAGGGGCCGGTTGTGGACTATGCGGCAGTATGCCGGGTTTTCGACTGCAGAGGAATCTAACAAGCGGTATCATTATTTGCTTAAACAAGGAACAATGGGACTGTCGGTAGCATTTGATCTTCCCACCCAGATTGGATATGATTCTGACCACGATATGGCCGAAGGAGAGGTTGGTAAGGTTGGTGTTGCAATTGATTCCCTGAAAGACATAGAAATCTTGTTCGATGGGATAGAGCTGCAAAAGATCACCACATCTATGACAATAAATGCTACGGCGTCGATTTTGTTGGCAATGTATATAGCTCTGGCTAAAAAACAAGGGGCGGATATTAAGCAAATATCTGGCACCATTCAAAACGATATCTTAAAGGAGTATGCAGCAAGGGGGACTTATATATATCCGCCAAAACCCTCTATGAGGATTATTACAGATATTTTTGAGTATTGTAGTATAGAAGTGCCTAAGTGGAATACCATTTCCATTTCGGGCTATCATATCAGGGAAGCAGGCTCAACAGCCGTTCAGGAACTCGCCTTTACACTGGCAAATGGAAAAGCATATTTGAATGCTGCGTTAGAGAAGGGATTAGATATTAATGTATTTGCCAAACGACTTTCTTTCTTTTTCAACTGCCACAATAACTTTTTTGAGGAAATTGCTAAGTTCAGGGCTGCCAGACGAATGTGGGCAAAAATAACAAAAGACCTTGGGGCCACAGATGAGAAAGCTCAAATGCTCCGTTTTCACACACAAACAGGTGGCTCTACACTTACAGCCCAACAGCCACTTAATAATGTAATAAGGGTCACCAATCAAGCCTTGGCTGCAGTTTTAGGAGGCACACAGTCCTTGCACACAAATGGTTACGATGAGGCCCTCTCCTTGCCAACAGAAGCAGCAGCGAAAATCGCCTTGCGTACACAACAGGTAATTGCTTTCGAAAGTGGGGTGACAGATACGGTTGACCCATTGGCAGGCTCTTATTTTGTAGAAACATTAACAGATGAAGTTGAGGCGGCAGCACAGCTCTATATAGATAAAATAGATGCAATGGGCGGCTCAGTAAATGCGATTGAAAATGAGTATATTCAAAACGAGATCGCAGATGCAGCTTACCGGTACCAGGTTGAAGTAGAAGCGGCTACCAGGGTTATTGTTGGGGTAAATAAATTTACACAGGAACAAGAGGGGATAACCGAGGTGTTTACTATAGATGAATCTATCCGTACAATACAAACAGAGAAGATAAACAAGCTAAAATCAGAAAGAGATAACATCGCGGTTGAAAAAGCGTTGAAGAATCTAAGGGAAGCTGCAAAGGGGACTGAGAATTTGATGCCATATATTTTAATAGCCGTAGAGGCCTATTCCACGCTAGGTGAAATAGCAGACACGCTCCGTAATGTTTTTGGAGAATATTAAAAAGGATGTTAATAAATAGTTATTAACACAAAAAATTCAGGTTAAGAAGGGTAGGTTATTGCTACCTAAGCAGTTACCAAATAAATGAAAATTAAGTTTTTTTTGTTGATAATTTTTTGAATATTCGATCTCTCGAAACAGCAGTTTTTTTATGCTCGTATCGTTACTGTAAACCAACAAATTATAGAATAACAATGGAAAAAACTTGTACTGAAGTGTGGAAAAACTGTCTCCAAATCATAAAAGATAACATACCGACCCAAAGTTTCAAGACTTGGTTCGAACCGATATCAGCATTGAAATTGGAAGGCAAAGTTTTAACCATACAAGTGCCTAGTTTGTTCTTCTATGAATGGTTGGAAGAACACTATGTAGGGCTGCTTCGTAAGACAGTTAAAAAGCAATTAGGAGATGAGGGAAGGTTAGAGTATAACATCGTTGTGGATAAGTCTTCTAATACGGGATCCCCTTATACTACTAACATGCCGAGTAATGGAAATGGGGCAGAGGCTAAGATTCAATCAATGCCAATTCCTGTTTCTATAAACAAAGACATCAAGAATCCTTTTATCATTCCGGGTTTAAAGAAACTTAATGTTGATCCTCAATTAAATTCTAACTATACGTTTGAGAATTACATAGAGGGAGATTGCAACCGTTTAGCAAGATCAGCGGGGTATGCCGTAGCCGCAAAACCAGGTGGTACTTCATTTAATCCTTTAATGATTTATGGAGGAGTAGGGTTAGGGAAAACACACCTTGCGCAGGCTATTGGTAATGAAATTAAGCGTAACATGCCAGACAAACTGGTGATTTATGTTTCGTGTGAGAAATTCTGTCAGCAATTTGTAGATTCATTAAAGAACAATACGATTAATGATTTTGTGAATTTCTATCAGGCAATGGATGTAATCATCATGGATGATGTACACAACTTTGCCGGTAAAGAAAAAACACAAGATATATTCTTCCATATCTTTAATCATCTTCATCAATCAGGTAAGCAGGTTATTTTATCGTCAGATAAAGCACCTAAAGATCTGGCGGGACTAGAAGAAAGATTGTTAAGCCGTTTTAAATGGGGCCTTTCTGCAGACTTGCAGATTCCTGATTTTGAAACAAGAATAGCAATTCTTAAAAAGAAAATGTATGCAGATGGTATCGAATTACCTTCTGAAGTAGTGGAGTACGTAGCCCACAACATTGACAATAATGTAAGGGAACTTGAAGGTGCAATGGTTTCCCTGTTAGCTCAATCAACTTTAAACAAAAAAGACATCGATTTGGCATTGGCTAAACAGATGTTGAAGAACTTTATTAAAAATACTTCCAAAGAGATTTCTATGGAATACATTCAGAAACTGGTTTGTGAGTATTTTGAAGTTCCTGTAGACATGGTGAAATCACAAACGCGGAAACGTGAAATTGTTCAGGCAAGACAGATTTCCATGTATCTTTCCAAGAGCCATACTAAGTCATCATTAAAAACTATTGGAGCTTTCTTTGGAGGAAGAGATCACTCTACGGTAATTTATGCATGCCAGACAGTTGAAGATCTGATTGATACAGATAAGAAGTTTAAAGGTTACGTACACGACATACAAAAGAAATTAAAAATGAGCTAAATCATTAGAGCTCAAGTCCTATCACAAAAAAAGACCCTGCAAGTTTTACTTGCAGGGTCTTTTTTTAGTCGAATTTTTTATTTTAAAACGTCAAGCTTCATTAACCCATAAAATAAGGCAGCTGAATGTAATGCCTGATCAATTTTGTTGTCTTTAAGAATTTGTTTAGCCTCTTCGATAGTATATTCCTCAACGTTAAGGATTTCATGGTCATCCAAGTGCTGATCATGAGTTTTAACGCCACCTTTTAGCAAATAGGTATAGGTAACATTTGTAGATGTTGCCGGATTGGGATATAGTGTAGCTATCAATTCTGAACTTTTAAAAGAATAACCGGTTTCTTCTAATAATTCTCTTTTAATGGCTACCTCAGGCAATTCATCTCCATCTATAACGCCACCAGGAACTTCTAAGGATATAATATCAGCACCGTGGCGATATTGGCGAACCAAAATTATTTTATTGTCTTCTGTTACAGCTACAGCATTAACCCAATTCGGGTATTCAAGTACATAATAGTCGTCTTTTATAACGCCATTTTGCAAATCACAGGTATCCACACGTAATGTCGCCCATCTTTCTTTCACCAGATATTTTGATGAAAGCCTTTGCCATTTTTTTATTTCCATATTAGGTATTAAGATATTGATCAACCAGTTTTTGGCGGTCAAGATTAGTCATGTTTATTATGTGATGCTTTGTTTCCAGCAAGTAGTATATTAGATACAGCTTCTCAGCAAAAGAATCGTTCCTTGGGTTAATAACCGAAGGGTCAAATTGAGAGTAAAGAAACTGACTCAGCATTTCTAATTTTTCGGCAGGGAATTCCTTTTCTGTTAACAGTGCCTCAAACTCAGAAGAATTACTAGAGAATAGTTCTTCAGGGGTTATTCCAAAATTATTTACCAATGATTCCATTAACAGATCATCTGCTTCGGCCAACTTGCCTTCTAGCTTTAAACCCATAATACGGGCTAAAACTTGTGCAAGTTTCTGAATTTCTGCTGTAATTAAGTCTCTTCTTAACATATTCTTTACCAGCTACCACTACTACCACCGCCACCAAAACTACCACCACCAAAGCCTCCGAAGMSMYMRSMTCSGMMGMSMSTSSTACCTCCACCAAAGCCACCGCCAGAACTTCGGCCACCGCCTAATAACATACTCCAGAAAAGGGCGTCAGCAGCTCCGCGACCACCAATTACTTGTCCGCCGCCACCGCTACCACCACCTCTTCTAAGGATAATGATTATGACAACAATGATAATGATAATGGCCAACATGCTGCCTCCTCCACCCGCGTCATTCTTCTTTTTCGGATTTTCGTTCTTGTACTCGCCTTTGGTATATTTTATAATAGCATCAGTACCTGCATTAAGTCCCTGATAATAATCTCCAGTTTTAAAATATGGTTTTATCTCGTTTTCGATAATACGTTTGGCATAAATGTCTGGTAATACCCCCTCCAGGCCATATCCTGTTTGGATAGAGATTTTTCTGTCGCCAAGCGCAACTACGATCATTATCCCGTTATTTTTCCCTGAGCTACCAACTCCCCATTTTCTACCAAGTTCAAGCGCATACTCGTTAATATCATAGTCGCCAACAGATTTTAATACAGCTACCGCAATTTGAGTGGAACTTGAATCATCAAATGCAACCAGTTTCTGTTCTAATTGTTGCAATTGATCAGCTGAAAGTGTGCCGGTATAATCATTTACCAGTTTGGTTGGTTTTGCCGGAAAATCCTGAGCAAAGCCAATCATGGATGTTGTAAGTAAGAATAATGCTACGATTAATTTTTTCATAGCTTATGTGGTTTTATTCTGATCCATAAAAATAATGTCATTTGGCAGTTCATTGATGTCATCATTTTGCGAAGGGAAAAACGTTGCAAGTTTTTCTCCTGCCAAAATTACGCCTGCAATAATGCCCTGAGCTAAATTGCCAGAGGCAAAATGAGCTTTCATTGCAACTTTAGTTGTTTCCCAGAAATCTGTAGGAACAACTTTATTAATTCCACTATCACCAACTATTGCAAACTTATGATCTACATAAGCCAGGTATATCAATACACCATTGTGTCTGGATGTTTTATCCATCCCAAGTTTTGAAAAGTAGGATGTTGCTTTTTCAAATRCRWCRYYRCTGCAATGCTTGTCTATGGCAATTCTGATTTCGCCTGAAGTGGCTTTTTCAGCATCGGATATGGTTTGGGAAATTAGTTCTTGTTCTTGTTCTGTGAATGGCCCCATAATTGGATTGCTTTTATAAAGATAAGGGTAATGTATGTTTATTCATTTAAACATACATTACCCTTAAATGTTGTTATGGTATATTAGAATTCTACTTTTGGTGCATTTTGTGCACCAGCATCAGCTTTAAAAGCTGCTTTCTGGCTAAATCCGAATATTCCTGCAGTAATGTTGTTCGGGAATGATCTTACCTTTGTGTTATAAGTTTGAACTGATTCGTTAAAATCTTTACGCGCTACTGTGATGCGATTTTCAGTACCTTCCAGCTGAGCTGATAATTCACTAAACTGTTGAGTAGCTTTAAGCTCAGGGTAGTTCTCAGTTAGAACCATCAATTTGCCTAATGCCTGACTTAACTGACCTTGAGCAGCCTGATATTTTTGCATATTCTCTTCGGTTAATTTATCAGGGTCTATTGTGATCTGGCTTGCTTTAGAACGTGCTTCAATAACCTGAGTTAATGTACCCTGTTCAAACTTTGCTGCACCTTTAACTGTGCTTACAAGGTTAGGGATCAAATCAGAACGGCGTTGATATTGTGTTTCAACCTGTGCCCATTTGGTTTTTACATCCTCATCCAGTTTAACCAAGCCGTTGTAACCACAACCACTTACTGCCACTAATAAGACTAAGATTCCTACAATTACTAAAACTACTTTTTTCATATTTTTCTGTTTTGTTTTTCAGTGTTAATTTACGCATTAGAACTCAATTTCTGTACCTTTGTTACAGTTCAGTAGAAAAACCTGACAACAATAACGCAAAAAGACATCTAAATTACGCGGGTTCCAACAGAATTCGATAATATAACCGCCGTAATGAAAACCTTTGGAAAAGCCAAAATGGCGGTATTTCTCCTTGTTAAGCCTATAAAATTCTTAAAAGATTAAACTTCCCGCTTTCAAAAAAAGTAATTTTCTAGGGGAAGAACAAGCAATTTTTTCGCTGTTAAATAACTGACATAATTACAATTCATCTACTGCCAAAAGAAGTCAGAAACGAGCGAACTTATATTTAATGTTTAAAATAGTAAGAATCTTTTAGTATTGTAAGATGTACCTTTGCATCAATTCAGGATAAAAACCTGACGATAACTATGCAAAAAGACATCGAAATAACACTGGCTCCAGAAGAGATTGACAACATAACTGCGATTAAGAAAAACCTTTCGGATGTTTTAAAAATTGATTTTTCTCGAATTGTGGGGTATAAAATCGTTAAAAGATCAATTGATGCCCGTTCAAGAAAAGTAATATACAGGCTACAGGTAAGAGCATTTATTGATGAACCGCTATTAGCCGAATCGTTTGTTGTGAACTATAAAAATGTTAGCGATGCGAAACATGTGATTATTGTTGGTGCTGGTCCGGCCGGATTATTTGCAGCACTTCAGTGCATCGAAAACGGATTAAAACCAATAGTACTTGAGCGTGGTAAGGACGTAAAACAACGAAGGAGGGATTTAGCAGCAATAAACAAAGAAGGTATCGTAAATACTGAATCTAATTATTGTTATGGTGAAGGTGGAGCTGGAACTTATTCAGATGGAAAATTATATACCCGATCCAATAAGCGTGGGGATATTAATAAAGTGCTTCAGGCCTTTGTTCAACACGGGGCTGCGGAAGATATTCTTGTTGATGCCCGTCCTCATATCGGTACAAATAAACTGCCCCATATAATTACTGCAATAAGGGAAACAATTTTAAACGCGGGAGGAGAGGTACGTTTCGATCAAAAAGTAACGGACGTTTTAATTGATTTTGGAAAAATAAAAGGGGTAGAAGTTAACGGAGAAGAGAAACTATTGTCTGACGCTGTTATTCTAGCTACCGGGCACTCAGCACGAGATATTTATGAATTGCTTCATAAAAAGAGTATCCTTGTTGAAGCCAAACCATTTGCCCTGGGGGTAAGAATAGAGCACCCTCAATCTATTATAGACGCAGCTCAATACCATTGTGATATCCGAAGTGAATTTTTGCCTCCGGCTTATTATAGTTTAGTTGAGCAGGTTGGTGCCAGAGGCGTGTTCTCGTTTTGCATGTGCCCGGGAGGGATAATTGCCCCTTGTGCAACGTACGCTGATGAAATAGTTGTTAATGGGTGGTCGCCATCAAAAAGGAATAATCCATTTGCGAATTCCGGAACGGTAGTGCAAATAACGCTTGATGATGTTAAGGGCGACGATCCGCTAAGAATGATGCATTTTCAATCGGAAATAGAGAAAACTGCTTTCAGGCTTGGTGGGGGAGATCTGGTTGCGCCTGGGCAAAGGATGGTTGACTTTGTAGAGGGCCGAATTTCAGTAGATTTACCCAAAAACTCTTATTTACCTGGAACACGGAGTGTAATGCTTAAAGAAACGCTGCCTGATTTTGTAGCATCAAGTCTAAAAAATGCTTTGCCTCTGTTTGGAAAAAAAATGAAAGGTTATTATACGAATGAGGCTATTTTAGTGGGAGTAGAAAGCAGAAGTTCATCGCCAGTTAGGATTCCAAGAGACAAAGAGACTTTTCAACATCCACAGGTTGCGGGCTTATATCCTTGTGCTGAAGGGGCTGGTTATGCAGGGGGGATAGTATCGGCTGCCATTGATGGTGTTAATTGCGCCAATGCAGTTTTAAAGTTTAGCTAAACACATTTACCTTTTATTTGTTGTTTTCGTATGATTGATTTCGCAAATGAGCTAAGAAAAGGATATAGTGGAGATGCCTGGCATGGCAACAGTGTATCCGCTATTATTTCGTCGGTAAGTAAAGATCAAATATTTAAACGGCCAATCCCGACTGCACATACCATTGCTGAACTTGTATTGCACTTAACTTCGTGGACAGAAGAAGTATTTTCGAGATTGGAAGGTAACATGGCTAAGGAGCCTGAAAAAGGCGATTGGCCTATGGCTAAAGAAGAAACAATGCAGGAGTGGGATGCCATTTTAAGTGATTTTCGTTTAGCTAATGAAAAACTGCTTAATCTTGCAAGGGAAATTTCTGAAAACCAATGGAAAACAGCTGTTAATCAGGTTTCGGGTCCTAGAGTGAATTATTTTGAGTTATTTAATGGTTTGGTGCAGCATCATGCTTATCATGCAGGACAAATCTCTTTGTTATTAAAATTTTAGATTGTGAAAAAAACACTAATTATAGGGGCGAGCCCTAATCCGGATAGATATGCCTATAAAGCTGCGCATATGCTTAAATCAAAAGGACACAATATTGTCAATGTCGGCATAAAAAAAGGAGCAGTGGCCGGAGAAGAGATTGAGCAACCAGGGCATCTGCATAATGACATTGATACGGTTACCTTATATATAGGTCCACATTTGCAGAGTGGTTACTATAACTATATACTAGAAACAAAACCTAAGCGAGTTATTTTTAATCCTGGAACTGAAAATCAGGAACTTGAAGAACTGCTGTTGGCAAATGATATTGAGCCGGTGGAGGCTTGTACTCTGGTGTTGTTATCAACAGGTCAGTATTAGTATATTTTTTCAACGACTTTCCAACGACTCTTAAACGACTTTGAACGACCTTTTGTCGTTTGTAAGACTTTTTGATGTAAGGTATCATGCGATGGTGTAATATACTTTTATGTAATACTATACTATGGTATATCATATAGAAGAGCGCTTGGTCGCCGTATTTTAAGATAAAGAATTAACCTGTTTTTAACTTTCTGTTAATTTTTCTGGTTGTGGTTTAGTGAGTTAGGATTATTTTGCAAGAAATAGTGTTTAAATGTTTGCGTGGTRGNNRAATYTTNYTWCTKTTTT
>NZ_AWRU01000005.1 GCF_000523515.1 Pedobacter sp. V48
TTTCCCTACACGACGCTCTTCCGATCTTAGCTACTGGGAGTCGGTCCAAAAGCAGACGGAACCATTCCTCAGGATGCCATAACCAGACTTGAAGATATAGGTAAATGGCTAAATGTAAATGGAAAGGCTATTTATAATACAAGAATCACTAAGGAATATCACGATGGTGATACCTGGTTTACGCAGAGTAAAGACGGGAAAATCAAATATGCATTAACCTGCCTTAAAGATAAAACTCCGGAATATGTAGTTTGGAACGGAAACATACCCGCCAAAGGTTCATCAGTTGAACTCGTTCAAACCGGTCAGAAACTTAAATGGGAAAATAAGGGGACTACCGTAAAGGTATGGTTGCCAAAAAATATCCGGAAAGATCTACCGGCATTAGCATTTTCTTTTAAAGGGGCTTTATAGCCCCTCTATTTCCAATTTTTTAGCGAGTTGGTTCAAGTCATGGACAACCACGTCAATTAACGGAATGCCGTTAATTCTACGCTCTTGCTCATAAGCAAATTCCGGTTCACCCGGAATAATTACCTTTTTATCCGGATCAACAGTTTTAGCGCTTTTAAAGCGTTCAATCCAATTGTCGAGATGATCTTTAAAATCCTGTGCCGGCCTAAATCCATCAATGCTCATCGCACCAAGAAAATGTCCTATACCTTCTCCAACAGGGTCTGTAGGGGGCTCTAAAAAAGCAACAAATGGCGGTACCCAAGGGCCATAATTTGCACCAGACAATACTGCCGATAAAATATCCACAGTAGCACTTAAACCATAACCTTTATGGCTTCCATGATCTTTGTCGCTACCAAGAGGCAGTAAAGAACCACCTTCTTTTAATTGATGCGGATTTGTAGAAGTATTACCCGAAGCGTCCTGTACCCATCCTTCAGGAATTGGCTGATTTGCTCTTTGAGCAATCTCCAGTTTTCCATTTGCCGCTGCGGCAGTTGCCATATCAACTATAACAGGAGGGTATTTGCCTGCAGGGAAAGCATAGCACATAGGGTTGGTGCCCAGCAAACGTTCATTGGCATAAGTAGGTGCAACAAGAGGGCTTGCATTAGTCATGCTAATCCCAATCATTTCCTGTTCAACAGCCATTAACGAATGATAGCCAGCAATTCCAAAATGGTTTGAATTTTTAACGGCAACCCATCCGCTGCCATAAATACGTGCTTTTTCAATTGCTACTTTCATAGCAAAAGGAGCAACTACCAGGCCTAAACCGCCGTCGCCGTCAACGGTGGCGGTTGTAGCCGTTTCATGAACAATTTTTATTACCGGATTGGCATTTATCCGCTGCTTTTCCCATAAGCGAACATAGCCGCTTAAACGTGCTACACCATGCGAATCAATACCTCTTAAATCAGATTTTAATAATACATCTGCCGCCAACTGAGCATCCGTTAATGGGCATCCCATTTTTAGAAATACATTCTCCGTAAACTGGCGTAATTTGGTTTCTGTAAACGTATAAAAGGTCATCGGATTTTTTAAGCAAAAAGAACTGTAAACTGATGGTCTAAAGGTTTGAAATGGGCGATCAATGACTCAATAAAATCATCACCGTAAAGCACAATCATTGGTGCAATATTAAGTACCCTTTCCTGTAGCACACCCGAAGGGAATAGTTTTTCTTTAAGATTATCTATTTGAGCGAATGAAGTAACATGCTTTCGCTTTTCGGCTCTTAGCATCTTTTTCTCCAGCGTAGAGATTAGTTTTAATGCCTTTGTTTTTGCAGCATCTGCAGATTGAGAAAGGCTTTTGTCTATTTTATAAGCATTAAGCTTTATTTGATCAAACACAGCTCTTATGGATCGTTCTTCATTATCAAGAGAGAACTGAAGATTAACGTGAGATTTAACCCACTCATTCTTTAACGCTTCCGATTCATTAAATAAATTCCTGTGACTAATCCCCAACACTTCCATTCTGGCTTCGCTTCTTTTATCAATAAGCATAGCCGAATTACGTAGGATCAATACAGGGAAATCTATCTTATAATAATCAAAATTTGCTTTTAATTGCAACCAGTAAGTAACTTCGGCACCGCCACCAATATAGGCTATATTGGGTAAAATAACTTCCTGGTAAACCGGTCGCATAACCACATTAGGACTAAATCTTTCAGGGTACGCATTGATTTCTTTTTGCAGCTCTTCTTTAGTAAAATCAATAGCAGCGTTCATCACTTTGTAATGGCCTTTTTCTTCAATAATACGTTCCCTTAAGCCATCAATCATGTAAAAGAAATTGATCTCTCTGGGGTTAACCTGGGGCTTGTAACCAAGGGTTTCCAACTCAGCATTTGTTTTGCTGATATGCTTAAAGCTGTTTTCTTCGGTAATGTCTTTATATATAATTTCGGCAAACTGACTTTTAAGATTGTGGTCATCGGCATCTACGCAAACCAAACCATATTTACCAAAAAGAGCATCTACCAGTTCGCGGGTAGCATCACTTAACTTTTTGTTTTTAGCATAAGCATGATCAACCATTTTAGAAAACTTAATGCCATTTTCGCTTATCCCAAGGTATCCTTTATAAGCAGCAAGCGCTTCTGCAATATCAGCGGTATCCAGTCTTCCTGTTGCACCGGCAGCCTCTTTATTCCAGGTAATCATTTTGTCCTCAACCTTAACATGATTGATCTCTTCAAAATCATGATCTTCTGTGGCCATCCAATAAACGGGAACAAAATTATACTCAGGAAATTGTTGTTTCAAATCAGCGGCAAGGTTTATTGCCGTTACTATTTTGTAGATAAAATATAGAGGCCCGGTAAATATATTTAACTGATGGCCTGTGGTAATCGTAAAAGTTTTCTTGTCGGCTAACAGCTCAATGTTGGCTTTTACTAATGGCGAGACATGAATTGATGAATATTGCTTTTGTAAAGTGCTAACCAGGATAGCTCTGTCGGCACTAAAATGCCGTTCAGCAATAGCCTTGGTAAAACCAGTAAAATCCGGTTCATACTTGTAAAAAGAGCTCAGCTTCTCATTTTTTCCGATGTAGTCTAGTACAGTGGAAGAGAACGCATTAGTTTCCTGATAAGAGATGTATTTAGCTTGCATTGCCACGAATTTAAGCTAATAAAGTATAAATCTAAATATGAAGCCTTTATTTTACAATCTGTCCATATAGATCGAAATCTTCAGCACGATCAATCTTAACATTTACAAAGGTTCCATTGGCGGCATAGCCGGTTGCAGCGTCAATTAAAACTTCGTTGTCAACCTCCGGAGAGTCAAATTCAGTACGGCCAATAAAGAAATCACCTTCTTTTCTGTCAACCAAAACTTTATAGGTTTTTCCTACTTTATCCTGGTTTATATCAAAAGAAATACCTTGTTGTAATTCCATAATCGCATCCACACGTGCTTGTTTTACTTCTTCAGGAACATCGTCAACTAAATTATGTGCATGGGTTTTTTCTTCATGAGAATAAGTGAAGCATCCTAACCTGTCGAAACGGGTTTCCTCTACCCAGCTAAGCATTTCTTCAAAATCCTGCTCAGTTTCTCCTGGGTATCCGCAAATTAAAGTAGTACGCATAGCGATGTTCGGTACTTTATCTCTAATCTGATTCACAATGTCGATGGTCTTTTGCTTGGTAATACCACGGCGCATAGATTTCAACATGTTGTCTGTAATGTGCTGCAGCGGCATGTCTAAATACTTACAAATATTTTCACGCTCATTCATTGCATCAAGAATTTCCATAGGGAAGCCAGAAGGGTAGGCGTATTGCAATCTGATCCATTCAATGCCTTTTACATCAGATAATCTGCGTAGTAATTCATCAAGGTTACGTTTTCCATAAATGTCAAGACCATAATAAGTAAGGTCCTGTGCAATTAGAATAAGTTCTTTGGTTCCGTTGGCGGCTAATATTTTAGCTTCGTTTACCAATTCTTCCATATCACGGGATACGTGTTTACCACGCATCAGCGGAATGGCACAGAAAGAACAAGGTCTGTTACAGCCTTCTGCAATCTTAAAATAAGCGTAATGAGAAGGAGTAGTTAACAGGCGTTCGCCGATTAGCTCATGCTTGTAATTCGCACCTAAAGAGTGCAGTAAGTTATTTAAATCATTGGTGCCAAAGTAAGCATCAACATTAGTAATTTCAGCTTCTAATTCAGGTTTGTAACGTTCAGATAAGCACCCGGTTACGATTACTTTGCCAACTTTTCCTTCATCTTTTAACTGGCTGTATTGTAATATGGTGTCTATAGATTCCTGTTTTGCGTTATCTATAAATCCACAGGTATTGATTACTACAATATCATTTTTGCCAATCTGATTAGATTCATGAACAACATCTAAACTGTTTCCGCGCAATTGCCCCATTAAAACTTCAGAATCGTAAGTGTTTTTGGAGCAGCCCAGTGTGATTACGTTGATCTTTGGTTTTTTAACAGGGATTATTTTTGTGGAAGTTTTTGTATTCATGTTTTGTAAGTCAGTATATTTTTTTATTTATTTTATGCTTGTCACTATTTAAACAAGCTATCAACAAATGCCTTTTTATCAAATAATTGCAGGTCGTTCATGCTTTCGCCAACGCCTATGTATTTTACGGGTATTTTAAACTGATCTGAGATTCCGATAACAACGCCACCTTTAGCAGTACCGTCAAGTTTAGTAATAGCTAAGGCATTTACATCAGTTGCTTCAGTGAACTGCTTGCACTGTTCAAAAGCATTTTGTCCTGTAGATCCGTCAAGTACCAATAGTATTTCGTGCGGTGCACCAGGAACTACCTTTTGCATCACATTTTTAATTTTACCAAGCTCGTTCATTAAACCAACCTTGTTGTGCAAACGTCCGGCTGTATCAATAATTACAACATCTTCGCCACTGGCAACGGCCGACTGCAGTGTGTCGAAAGCTACAGAAGCGGGATCAGATCCCATTGCTTGTGCTACCACACGTACACCAACACGCTCACCCCAAAGTTTAATCTGCTCAACTGCTGCGGCTCTAAAAGTATCGGCAGCGCCTAAAACAACTTTAAGATTTTCTGCTTTAAGTTTATGTGCCAGTTTTCCTATTGTTGTGGTTTTGCCCACACCATTTACACCAACTACCATTATAACGTATGGCTTGTGGTTACCGTATTCAAAACTTCTGAAATCGTTGCTGTTATTTTCTGCAAGTAACAGTTGGATTTCATCGCGCAGCAGATTGTTTAATTCAGAGGTAGATAAGTATTTGTCCTTTGCTACACGTTTCTGTATGCGATCGATAATCTTTAATGTGGTGGATACACCAACATCAGAGGTTACCAGAACTTCTTCGAGGTTATCCAGTACATCATCATCCACTGTAGATTTACCTGCTACAGCTTTAGTGATTTTACTTAAAAAACCCTCTTTAGTTTTCTCTAATCCCTTGTCGAGAGCTTCCTGCGCTTCAGGCGCGGTCTCTTTTTTCTTAAAAAAATCAAATAAACCCATAAGAATGTATAGAAAAACAAAAAAAGCCCTCCCAGAATAAAGGGACGGCTTTAATATTATAAAATATTAAAATTATTTTTTAGATGCAGAAATAGCATCTTGAACGTGATCGTTGTGAACAATAACTTCTTTGAAAGAATAAGCACCGGATTTTGGCGACTTAGTCATTGTAATAACTTTCGAATATTCCTTTCCTTTACCCGTTTTCAGGGTTGCAACTACCTTTTTTGCCATGATCTAAATAGATTGTATTTAGTTAAATACTAAATGTATTACTTAATTTCTTTGTGTACAGTTACTTTTCTCAACACTGGATTGAATTTTTTCAACTCTAATCTCTCAGTAGTGTTTTTACGGTTTTTAGTAGTGATATATCTAGAAGCACCAGGCATGCCGCTTGCTCTATGTTCTGTACACTCTAGAATAACTTGTACTCTGTTACCTTTTTTTGCCATTTTATTAATATTAAGGTTGATTTCACATCAACCAATGTTTCTACAAATATCCTTTTTTCATGAAGCGGTTAATCGCTTCTGTAATACCAATTTTATTGATGGTTTTGATAGCTGAAGTAGATACTTTCAGTGTTATCCAACGATCCTCATCAGGAATATAAAATTTCTGAAGTTGTAAGTTGGGATAAAACTTACGCTTGGTTTTAACGTTTGAGTGAGAAACATTAAAACCTGTCATTGCCATTTTTCCGGTTAAATCACAAACTCTAGACATGCCTTTAAATATATTGTTAATTGTTCTTCGCTTAATTTTTTTAAGAGTGTGCAAATATCAGTAAAATATTTGTAATCATCAAGTAAGAGTCAAAAATAATTTCAATTATTATTTATTCATCACAACTACATATATAAAGTAATAACATCGCCAATACCTCTAACGTACATGGTACGAACCACCTTTGTCGTATGTTCGACAAAAAGTGCATTTTTTCGAATCTGTTCCGAAGATACCTCGAACAAGCGTGCAACAAGCTCAACGGCAAATCTCTTTCAGAACAGGCTTTTTTCCCGCTATAATATTGATCAATAAAATTGTTTTTATAAAGCGCAATTTTATCTAAGTTTGGGTTTTAGTTGTTGAAATAAACCAAATATGCAAATTAATTCATTTGAAGAATATCAAAAAACTTATCAGTTAAGCGTAGATCAACCTGAGCAATTCTGGGCAGGTATTGCCGACAATTTTCTTTGGAAAAAAAAGTGGGATAAAGTACTTTCCTGGAATTTCTCGGAACCTAATATCAAGTGGTTCGAAGGTGCCAAACTGAACATTACGGAAAATTGTCTTGATCGGCATCTGGCTGAAAATGGCGATAAACCTGCCATTATCTGGGAGCCAAATGATCCACAAAAAGACAGCATTACTTTAAGCTATAAAATACTACACGAACAGGTTTGCCGGTTTGCCAATGTTCTGAAAAAGAACGGTGTGCAAAAAGGCGATAGGGTTTGTATTTATATGCCAATGGTTCCGGAACTGGCGGTGGCGGTACTTGCATGTGCACGTATTGGCGCTGTGCATTCTGTTGTATTTGGTGGTTTTTCTGCTAAATCTATAGCCGATCGTATTAATGATGCCCAATGCAGGGTCGTAATTACCGCTGATGGTGCATTTAGAGGTAGTAAGCAAATTCAATTAAAAGAAGTAATTGACGACGCACTGATCGGTTGCCCAACTGTTGCAAAAGTGATTGTTTTAACCCATACCAGAACTCCTGTTTCTATGTTAAAAGGACGCGATATCTGGTGGGAAGATGAGATAAAATTAGTTGATACCAATTGTCCGGCCGAAGAAATGGATGCCGAAGATTTACTGTTTATATTATATACATCCGGCTCTACAGGTAAACCAAAAGGTGTAGTGCATACCGTTGGTGGATACATGGTTTATGCCGGATACACGTTTGCTAATGTATTTAACTATCAGCCTGATGAAGTGTTCTTTTGTACGGCAGATATAGGCTGGATAACAGGACACTCTTATATTGTTTACGGGCCTCTTTCGCAAGGCGCAACCACAGTAATATTTGAGGGTATTCCAACTTATCCAGATGCATCAAGAATGTGGCAGGTGGTTGAAAAACATAAAGTAAATATTTTATATACCGCCCCCACAGCAATCCGCTCGCTAATGAGTTTTGGGTTACAGCCTGTTGAAGGGGTTGACTTAAGCTCCTTAAGGGTTTTAGGGTCGGTAGGAGAGCCTATAAATGAAGAGGCCTGGCATTGGTTTGACGAAAATATAGGCAAGAGTAATTGCCCTATTGTTGATACCTGGTGGCAAACTGAAACCGGTGGTATCATGATTTCGCCAATCGCCTTTGTAACGCCAACTAAACCTAGTTTTGCAACACTTCCTTTACCGGGTATACAGCCCGTGCTGGTGGATGAGCAAGGCAACGAGATTGAAGGTAACGGTGTGAGCGGTAATTTGTGTATTAAATTCCCTTGGCCTGGTATGCTGCGTACAACTTACGGAGACCATGAACGTTGTAAACTGACTTATTTCTCTACTTATGAGAACATGTATTTTACAGGCGATGGCTGTTTAAGAGACGAAGATGGTTATTATAGAATTACCGGTAGGGTAGATGATGTAATTAATGTATCGGGCCATAGAATTGGTACTGCCGAAGTTGAAAACGCAATAAATATGCACGCAGGTGTGGTAGAAAGTGCGGTAGTAGGTTTCCCTCATGAGGTAAAAGGCCAAGGTATTTATGCTTTTGTAATTTTTCCTAATGCACATGGTGATGAAGACCTTACCCGCAAGGATATTCTTCAAACGGTTACCCGTGTTATCGGGGCTATTGCTAAGCCAGATAAAATACTCTTCGTTTCAGGATTACCTAAAACAAGATCTGGTAAAATCATGCGCCGTATTTTAAGAAAAATTGCAGAGGGTGATACTACCAATTTAGGAGACATTACTACACTTCTGGATCCTGCGGTGGTTGATGAAATTATAGAAAAAGCAAAAAAGTAACAAACAATTTTTCCTTGAACTTGTTCATGTAGTATCTATTTATTGTTAAACAAAATAAGGAACTATCATGGATAAGTTAGAATTAAAAGGAAAATGGAATGAAATTAAGGGTAAAGTGAAACAAGCATATGCTGATTTAACCGAGGATGATTTGAAGCATGAAGAGGGGAAAGATGATGAGTTGTTGGGCAAATTGCAACAAAAAACAGGTAAAACCAGAGATGAACTGGTAACCTGGATAAAATCATTATAAAAAACATAAATAAAAACGCCTGATCATTTGATCAGGCGTTTTTATTTATGAGGACTTTTTAGGGTTTAGTACCCAAATATCTGTTCCAGTGTCAGTTTGGTTACGGTTCCGAACTTCTGCATGTCTTCCAATTTCACTTTTTTCTCTGAAGCAACAATGCAATAATTGTAAGGTTTATGGGCAACATTGCTGGTGTGGAATGCTTTGATGTCAGCAAATGTCAAAGGCTTTAAACCATTGTATTCGTCGATTCTCGAATCATGGTCAATCCCAAGTTTCTGATCTGCAAAGTAACTCTGTATAATATCATCCTTGGTAACGCGACTGGTTTCCAATGCATTCAATGCATTGTATTTTGAGGCGTCGAAAGACTTATCTGCTTGCGGTAAAACATTCAGCAATTCATTCATCCCGGCTACAGCGTCGTTCATTTTATCAGCCTGACTACCTACATAAGCTATCATAGCGTAATTTTTGTCTTTTCTGTCGGGCGATGAATAAACGGCAAACGTTGAATAAGCCAAAGCTTTAGATTCACGTATAGTTTGGAAAACTATAGATCCCATACCGCCACCAAAATAGCTATTAAATAAGTTTACTTTAGCCGTAAGATCTGGGTTAAAAGCACTTCCATTTCTTATCCAACGAATTTCTGACTGTACCATGTCGTAATCTGCAAAATAGACCTGATTGGTCGCATTGTTGGTATATGTGAATTTTTTGGCCTGAGGCTCAGGGCTAAACGCTGCAGGTAATTTATGGAGTTTACCTATGCTTTCTGTAAATGCTTCCAGGGTTTGTGGTCCATAATAGGTAATGGTATGTTTAAAGTTGTCGATATTATGTAAGATGCTGATCAACTGGTCTGAAGTAATATTTTTTACTTCCTCGTTGCTTGAGGTAGAATTAAATGGATTACTAGCGCCATATTGAGCATAGTTCATTAAGCCACCCAGTATGGCACTCTTATTAAGTTTATTGTTCTCTCTCGCTTTAAGGATACGGCTTTTAAGTTCTACCAATGCCTGTTCATTAGGTTTGCAGTTGGCCAAAATATGCTCAACCAGCGTTACTGCTTTCTCAAAGTTTTCTTGCAATCCACTAATATTTATTGTCGTAACCTCGTTGCCCACATTGATGCTGTAGGTGCAGGCAATATTGTAAAATTCTTTACTTATCTGTTCGGCAGAGTATTTGTCAGTCGCTAAAAAAGTCAAGTATTGCGAAGCATATGGTTGCAGCATATTATTTAATGCACCCATTTCAAAACGGTAAGATAAGCGGAAAATGCTGTTTTCTTTATTTTGAACTGTGATCACGTCGGCAATGCCCACTTTGCCATAGTTTAAGTCTTTTTTATAATCGAGAAACTTAGGTGCTATAGGATTTGTGGGGGCTTCAAGCAGATCTTTGGTGAAAACAGATGTTTCAGCAGCATTTGTATTTACAGGAGTGATGGCAGGTTTTTCGACCTTAGCAATGTTTTTGTCTTCACCTTTGTGTTTAAATGCAATAACATAGTTGTTAATGAAAAACTGTTTTGCAAATGCAGTAACCTGGCTTTTGGTAATCTTAGCCATCTCATCAGGATTGCTTAAAGATTTATCCCATTTAGTTCCACGGTTTAAAATAAACTCATTAGTGGCAGCATCGACACGGTATGCGTTATTGTCGAAGGCTTGCAGTAATCCTAGTTTACTATTGGCTACAGTTGCTTTGATAAGACTTTCATCAAAATCTCCTTTTTTTAAGATCTCAATCTGATCAAGTAAGAGCTTCTGAACTTCTTCTAATGTTTGGCCTTGTTTAGGTTGGGCCGACATATTGAAAACGCCATAATCCTTCATCTGCTGATAGCCAGCGCTTGAGCGTAAAACTTTTTGCTGTTTGTTTAAGTTGATGTCGAACAAACCTGCTTTTCCGTTAGCTAAAATGCTTGATATTAAATCTAATAACATACTCTGTTTGGTGTTCTCAGCATATCCTCTATAAGATATTTCTACACTTTCTGCGCTGGGGCCATATATGTCGACCTTTTGAATTTTAGTTAGCGGTTTTTCAGGAGCCGGATTGTAAAGTGTAACAGGCTTTGATTGCATAAAGGCAAATGACTTGTCAACTTTTTTAATCATTTCATCAGGGTTAAAATCACCGGCCAATACTATAGCCATATTGTCTGGTACGTAGTATTTGTTGTAATATTTTCTGATTTCGACAAGAGATGGATTTTTAAGGTGCTCTATTGTACCAATTGTTGTCTGCTGACCATAGTTGTGGGTAGGGAATAAGAGTGCCGACATTTTCTCCTCCATTTTCCAGGCATCATTATCAAGTCCACGGTTTTTCTCTTCATAAACAGCCTCCAGTTCAGTGTGGAAGATGCGGAAAACAGGGTTGCGGAATCTTTCGGCCTGCAGGGCTAAAAACTTATCAGTGGCATTAGCCGGAAAATCTTCATTGTAAACAGTTTCTTCATACCATGTATGAGCGTTGCTAGACTGGCCACCAATTGCTTTAATCATTTTATCGTATTCATTGGCGATAGAATAGTTAGATGCCAGACCAGATGTTTTATCTATCTGCGCGTAAATCTCTTTCCGTTTAGCAGGATCAGTGGTTTTGTTGTACTGCTCGTATAACCCATCTATTTTGTCTAACAAAGGTTTCTCCTTTGCATAGTCCATTGTTCCGAATTTGTCGGTACCTTTAAATAGCAAATGCTCCAGATAATGTGCTAAACCAGTTGCTGTACGCGGATCGGTATTACTTCCCGCTCTAACAGCCATTCTGAACTCAATGGTAGGCTCTTTTAAATTTTGTGATAAGATAACTGTTAGTCCGTTTTTTAGTGTGTAAAACCGCGACTTGGTTGGGTCGTTTGTTACGTATTTGTAAGTGTATCCATCAGTGGTGGCTGTTTTCCATTGATAGCCGGATTGAGCGATAACCCCAGATCCTATTAAAAGGAAAAAGGATAGCGCTAATAGTTTGTTCTTCATATATTTTATTTTTTTATGTATTGTGAGGTTGTTTTGGGTTCTAAATTAAAATAAATGTAAATCCCATATGGCCTCACAGCTTTTAAGTTATACATCAAATATATGTGGATTGTATATTAAGTCCTGAACTTTAGATCGAATTCTTGTACTTTTACAGCAACAAGGGCTGTAGGTATACCAGTTTTGCTTGAATAGGTGATTCTGACATATCAACAGGCTTTTATGATCCTAATAAAACAGATATATCTTAAATGAAAAAGCAGCAATCCAGACCTAATATTTTAGTGGTAAACGACGACGGTATAACCGCTCCGGGAATTAAGAATTTGATTGAAGTTGTTCAGGAAATCGGAAATGTAGTTGTAGTAGCACCAGATGGGCCTCAGTCGGGGATGGGCCACGCAATTACTATTGGTAAACCGTTGCGTTTTGATCGGGTAGATTTGTATCCGGGTGTGGAAATGTACAAATGTTCCGGTACACCGGTTGATTGTGTTAAGCTTGCTGTAAATAAAATATTTAAAGGTAAAAAGCCTGATCTGTGCGTTTCTGGTGTAAATCATGGGTTAAATAATTCCATCAACGTGATCTATTCAGGGACCATGTCGGCCGCGGTTGAAGGGGCAATAGAAGGTATTCCTTCAATTGGTTTCTCACTTGATGACTTTTCACAGGAAGCGGATTTTAGTCATTGTAAGAAGTTCATTAAGGCCATTTCTTTACAGGTACTTGAGCATGGTTTGCCGCCTGCAACATTGCTTAATGTTAATTTTCCAAAAGGCGATGGTTTAAAAGGCATTAAGATTTGCCGACAAGCGAATGCGAAATGGGCAGAAGAATTTGATGAAAGAAAAGACCCATATGAGCGTCCTTATTACTGGTTAACAGGTGTCTTTCAAAATAATGATAAAGGTGAAGATACGGATGTTTGGGCGCTTGAGAATGGTTTTGTTTCAGTTGTTCCTGTTCAGTTTGATTTAACAGCTCATCATGCAATTCCTGTTTTAAATACCTGGACATTTGATGTTTAGAAATGTAAAGAATTCTGTATTAATAGGTTTGGGTATTGGTGGGTTGGTGCCGGGTGTACTGGTTGCGGGGGTATGGTACCTGATGCATAGGTTTGCTTTTTTAGCTAAAGCAGATCTTTTGCTGATTGGCTGTATTGCGGTTAACGCCGTATTAATGCACTATTTTTTTAAGCAGGACAAGGAAAATGTAGGTAGGGGTATTATCAGTGCAACTTTTCTATGGGCTTTTGCCTTCTTTTATTATAAAGTTACCCAATCATGAGATACTATTTAGTAGCCGGAGAAGCATCCGGAGATTTACATGGAGCCAACTTAATGAAGGCATTAAAAGTTCAGGATCCAAATGCGGAATTCAGATTTTATGGTGGCGATAAAATGAAAGCTGAGGGTGGTGTTCTTCAAAAGCATTATGCTGAAATGGCATTTATGGGTTTCACTGAGGTTTTATTAAATATACGTACCATCCTCAAAAACATGAAGGCATGTAAGGCTGATGTACTGGAATATCATCCGGATACACTGATCCTTATTGATTTTCCTGGCTTCAATTTAAAAATCGCAGAGTTTGCAAAAGAGAATGGAATTCGGGTTTGCTACTATATCTCTCCAAAGGTTTGGGCGTGGAACCAAAAACGTGTATTGAAAATCAAAAGAATAGTTGATAAGCTGTTTTGTATTTTACCTTTTGAAGTAGATTTTTATAAGGGATGGGGCATGGAGGTTGATTATATAGGCAATCCTTTACTGGATGCAATTGCTCAATTTACTCCTGATCCTTCTTTCAAAAAAACTTATGGGTTAAATGATAAAACTATTGCACTGCTTCCTGGCAGCAGAAAACAAGAAATTGAACGCTTGTTGCCGGATATGCTAAGTGTAACAGGTCGTTTTCCCGATTATCAATTTGTTGTTGCAGCCGCTCCTAATTTTGATGAGGACTATTACAAACAATTCATCTTGTCTGAAAATGTAATACTGGTTTTTGAACGAACCTATGACCTATTGAATGTTGCCACGGCCGCAATTGTAGCATCTGGTACTGCAACGCTTGAAACGGCTTTGTTTCATATACCCCAAGTTGTGGTTTATCGCGGAGGGGCAATCTCTGTTGCTATTGCCAGAATGCTTGTCAAAATAAGGTTCATTTCTTTAGTGAACTTAATTATGGATAGAAAGGTGGTTACAGAATTAATTCAGGAAGATTGTAATACACAAAATATTTCTGATGAGCTTGGCATCATCTTAAGTGGAGAAGGCAGGCAAAAAATGCTGAGCGATTACGAAGAATTGTCTTCAAAAATGGGAACTGCGGGTGCATCAGAACGTACTGCAAAGCTCATAATTTCGTATCTAAAGGGTAATTAGGAAGTCCCTCTGTTTCAGTTTTTTAAGTGTGATTTATTTTTTAAAAAATATTCTTTTGTGAATTATTTTCCTTATTATTGGTATAGATAAAACGTTTTTATAAAATATAGCTCCCATATATTATGAGAAACAGAACCAACCAACCAGTAGTACATCTACACCAGGAATTTCTCCTTTTGATTGTAAGAGAAATTAGATTTTTTTTACATCCCACCATGTATGATCCCGTTGCTATAAAAGCATCTTAATTATACCCTTTTCAAACTTTTCTTAAGCATTCCTTTTAAGGTCATGTGCGTAATTGCGCGCTTATGATTTTATATTGGAATGGGGGGTTTTTAGTACGCTTACTCTAACTAAATATAAACTAAAATTAAGCTAATGAAAATCAAACAAATTATCCTCGCAGGGATTCCAATGCTCTGTTTAACAGGGTTACAATCCTATGCGCACCCCGCTGATTATACCAAGATCAGCTCCGGTATGGGCAGTGTCGCCTTCTTTCAGGCACAGAAAATTGTAATTACAGGCACTGTGGTTGATGAAAAATCTCAACCTATACCTGGTGTAGGGATCAAATCTCTCAAAACAAACAAGTCTACCGTTACCAATGCCAGTGGTAAATTCAGTATTGAGGTAGATAATGCAAATGAGCAGCTCTCATTCTCGTATATCGGGTATGCTACTCAAACACGGGCCGCGGGGTCTGGGGCATCACCACTTTCCATTAAAATGGTCCCAGCCGAAGGTGTGGAACTGGAAGATGTAGTGGTGATTGGTTATGGTACCTCCAAAAAATCTGATTTAACGGGCGCAGTAGGAACGGTGAAAGCCGAACAATTACAGGAACGTCCGGCATCTTCTCTAAATCAGGCCTTAACAGGAAGAATCTCGGGGGTTCAGGTCAATACAAACTCCGGACGACCTGGGGGAAGGGCTAATGTAAGGATCCGCGGTTTTAGTTCCATCAACTCATCTAATAATCCATTGTATGTAGTAGATGGGGTTCAGTTGCCAATGGGGAATCAAGCGCAGGCCAGCCAGGCGATTGACTACATCAATCCTAATGACATCGTTTCAGTAGAAGTGTTGAAAGATGCATCCTCTACCGCTATTTATGGTTCCAGGGGAGCCAATGGTGTTATTTTGGTTACAACCAAGCGCGGAAAGACCGGTGAAAGCAGGATCGATTATAATGTAGATGTGAGTGTGCCGTCAGTTGGTCCTAATTTTCCGAAAGTATTAAATGCGAAAGAATTTCTGGCTGTGGAAGATCTGGCGTATAAAAATATGGAGAAATATGATCCGGCAGGATGGGCAGCAGGTAAATATGTTACCAGAAACCCGGCACTGGCCAGAAAAGATCCGAGGTTGTTTGACAGCAGCGGCAATCCTTATTTTGATACCGACTGGCTTAAAGAGGCTACCCAGAACAAGCTATCTCAAAATCATGAGCTTGGTTTTAGTGGAGGTAATGAGCGCACTACTTATGCCTTTTCAATCGGACACAGAAATGATCAGGGACTCATCAAGACCTCATTCCTCAAAAGATATTCTGGCAGGTTCAGTATTGATGATCAGGTAAAACCGTGGTTAAAGGTAGGGGGTACACTAAGCTATACCAATCAGAACGAAAATCTGGTAGATCAAAGTGATCAGGTAGCGCGTAGTATTGTAGAAGATTTTCCGTTTTTACCTGTAAAATACAGTAACGGTTTTTATGCTGATAACAGAGACTATCCAAATGCCGAGGGCCGTTTCAATGTAGTGCACAGATTGTATGATACCAAGTTTTTACTTGGAACCCAAACCACTCTTGGAAGTCTGTATTCAAACATCAAGTTTGCCGAAGGGTTAGAAATGAAGACCATAATAGGTGCAAATGTGATTTCACAGGAAAATAATGAATATAGCGGACGTACGCTGAATATCTCCGATCAGGGTTATGCTGCCGGACGTACCAGGAAAGAAGCCTTTTGGTCTATAGAAAATTTCCTGACCTACAACAAGCGCTTTAACGAGAATCACTCCATCACTGGTTTGTTGGGGATATCCTGGCAGAAAAGCACTTTCAACAACATCAGCTCTGAGGTAAGAGGCTTTGCAACTGATTATTTTGAATTTAACAATTTGGGGGCAGGCAGTCTGAATCCGCAGGTCGGATCCAATAGATCGCTGCAGCAACTTAACTCTTATTTTGGTAGACTAAATTATAGTTTTAAGGATAGATATTTGTTCACTGTTACCGGCCGTGCGGACGGCTCCTCGAAGTTTGGCGAAAGTAACAAATATTCGTTCTTTCCTTCTGCTGCAATTGCATGGAGAGTTTCTGAGGAGAACTTCTTAAAAGACAACCGCGTGATTTCTAATTTAAAACTTCGCAGTAGCATCGGCGTTACAGGTAACTCGGAAATACCACCATACTCATCACTTCCATTGCTGGGCACCAATTATCCAGCAGTTATTAATGATGTAAGAGTAGTTGGAACAGGTCTAAACAGACTTGCTAATCCGGATCTTCGCTGGGAAAAGACCACACAAAGTGATGTTGGTGTTGAACTGGGAATGTTTGGCGGCAAAATATCACTGGAGTTAGATCTTTATTATAGGAAAACCACTGACATGTTGCTGGATGCGCCGGTTCCGCGTACAAGCGGTTTTGTAAATATCCGAAAAAATATCGGATCTATGGAGAATAAGGGGTTGGAGGCTGCATTGAACACCACAAACTTTGATTCAGAAGACTTTTCATGGAAAACGTCTTTTAATATATCCTTTAATAAAAACAAAATACTTTCTCTGGCAACACCTGCCGATATCTTTGGTATAGGTGGCCCTAACTTTACCAATCCAACTAATATTATCCGTGTCGGAGAGGCTGCCGGTTCATTCTGGGGACTTACCCGTTTGGGTGTTTGGTCTGAAGCAGAGCGGGCAGAAGCAGCGAAATTTGTGAGTTATCGAAATGGAAATACAATTCTACCAGGTGATATTAAATATCTTGATGTGAATGGAGATTATGCTATAAATGATGCCGATAGATCAATTATTGGTAATGGTAGTCCGGACGCCTGGGGTGCATTGTCCAATACTTTCCGCTATAAGAGTGTTGACCTAACTGTTGAACTTCAATATTCAGTTGGGGCAGACGTAATGGACATGACTACTCACTCGAGCGAAGACAGGGTTTCTCTGGCCAACAGTTATGCTACGGTATTGAACGCGTGGACTCCTCAAAACCAGAATACGCAGATTGCCGAAATCCGCGATACTCGTGCCGGCTATGTAACTAATGTGGATACCCACTGGATCAAAGACGGTTCGTTCATCCGTGGCCGGAATGTGTTGCTTGGATATAACTTCGCCAATTCACTTGTGCAGAAAATGAGGTTGAACAGATTAAGAGTCTATGTATCTGCACAAAACCTCTTTTTGATCACCAGTAAAGAGCTTCAGGGAGACCCTGAAACGACACCAACAGGTGGGTATGCAAATGACGGCAATAACGTATTCTCGCAGGGAATGAACTGGCACAGCTACCCAAGACCAACAATCTTCATGTTGGGTTTAAATATAGGTTTGTAATGTTTTTATTAATTCATTTTAATGATGCGATTAACACTTAAAAAAGATATACTGATGAAAATTAACATAATAAAACATATTAGCAGTGCGGCCCTTTTTGGACTATTACTGCTTGGATCAGGTTGTACAAAGTTTCTCGAAGAGCGCGATCCTTCAAATCTGGCACCTGATAATTTCTATACCATACCGGAACATGCTGAAGCCGCAATAGCCTCAGTATATGCAGGGACACGATTTATTGGCGATGGGGCCGGAATCTTCTCTTCAAACTGGCAATTGCTGGAAGCAGTGACGGGAACTTCTACCACAGAGACCGCGCAAAACTCCGACCTGAATAACTTATACGGACTGATTTACGACCCGAATACGGGACATGTAATCAATTACTGGAATGGTATCTACCGGGTCATTGCTCAGGCAAATCTGGTCCTTGCAAAAGTTCCGGGTATTACGCCTATGGATGATGCACAAAAGAAACGCATTTTAGGCGAAGCAAGATTCCTTCGTGCATGGGCATATTTCTATGCAGTAAGGTTGTGGGGAGATGTACCATTAATCACCAAACCACAAACACTGGAGTCTGAGGATTTTTTCCCTAAGCGGGGCACAACTGAGAGTGTATATGCGTTAATCGTAGAAGATTTGATTGCTGCTGAAGAAGCGGGATTATCCTGGATGAATAAAAACGGCAGGGTGTCACTGGCAGCGGTTAAGTCGGAACTGGCGTTGGTTTACCTGACAATGGCTGGCTTCCCATTGAGTAAAGGAGCGAGTCATTATAAATTGGCAGCGGATAAAGCCAATGAGGTGATCACTTATGCAAAAGCGAATCCGGCAGCTATTGATCTTTTTGCAACTTATGCCGAGGTACACAGAGAAACATTAAAAAATGAAAAAGAACACATTTTCATGATCCAATACAATTCAGTAGTTGCGGGTAACCCAATGGACAATATGTATCCAAACTTCAAACCAGTTACATTTAATGGTGCATCGGGTACCGGAAGTACCGTTCCTACCCGTCAGTTTTATAATTCCTACGAAGCAGGAGATGAACGTGCCAAAGACAGGGAAGGGTATTTTTATACCAGCTACTTTACTAATGGTAACGGAGCTTTATTTCAATTGGGAGCACCTTATATATTCAAACACTTTAATACAATCGCCAATGGTTCTTCGGGCGTAGCAGGGACACGCAATAACAATTTGAATGTGCCGTTGATTCGCTACGCGGAAATTCTGCTTGTCTACGCCGAAGCTCAAAATGAGTTAGGTGCTCCAACACAGGATGCTTATGATGCTTTTAAGCGCATTCGCGATCGCGCAAAACTGGTAACTCCAGCATTAGGCACTTACAACCAATCAACATTCCGTGAGGCCGTATGGAGAGAGCGCTGGCATGAGCTGTGCTATGAGCAGATTACCTGGTTTGATATGGTGCGACTTAGAAAGGTATACAACGAAACTACCAACGGTTTTGATAATTTTGTGGGGCACGTGAACCTAAGTTCCAACCAACCTTTGCAGAGCAAACACCTGCTTTTCCCTATTCCAAGACCTGAGTTGCAAAACAATCCTAACCTTGCCCCTCAGAATCCCGGATATCAATAATATTTAACAATAATTAATCAGAATAGAGCCTGCAGTCGTGTTTATACTGCAGGCTCTTTTTTTTGTGATTTTTTTGCTACAAAGCTCGGATTTTTATCAATTGTACGACCTCTTTTTTTGCCTTAAATTCCTTTAGTAATTGCTTTATTTTAAGGGGACTTAGCTTCTATTTGCCCTTCATATCATTTCAAATTGTAACAATATTGTTTGTAAAAAAAGCAAAAAAAAAATTCAGGTTTGAACAATTTTCTTTAATATTGGCGTTGATAAAACGTTTTACTGAAATCTACGTATACCAAATATTCATGAAAAACCAACGATTATTCTTAGCCGCTGCTCTCTCACAAAACATTCAGGTTGTTCCGCTAAAAAAATATTTTCTTTTTATCAATAACCGCTTCAGGGTATAATCTTAAACCCTCTCTCAACTAATCTAATTTTCTCTCTTTTTTAGGCTACTTCCAAAGTAGAACCATAGACTTTTTATGTCTTGGCTTTGATGTCTGGAAATAGCTAGTAAAACGTTTTATGCGCTTTTGTAACAGTATGAACTTGAAACATTTATTAACACTAACTATAATTTAAACTAAAAACCCATGAACATTAAACTACTAATTGGTACGGGGGTATGTCTACTCTGTTCCATGAGTTTTCGAAGCTACTCTGCTACAGAGGGTTATCTGGAAACGAATAATTTAAGCCGGGCCTTATCTAAGCCAGATAGACAGGCCATTGCACGTAAAGTAATCATAACAGGGGTAGTCCTTGATGAAAAATCTCAACCTATACCAGGCGTTGGGGTTAAAACGGCATCAAATAAAGCTACTGTAACCGATGCTAACGGTAAATTTAGTATCGAAGCTGAAAGCGAGACTGAATTAATTACTTTCTCTTATTTAGGCTATGCAACACAAAGTAAAGCTGCTGGAAATGGTACGGCTCCATTAACTATTAAAATGGCGCTTGATGAAGGTGTGAACCTTGATGACGTTGTTGTAGTAGGAGTAGGTTACGGAACATTAAAACAGAAAGAGGTTACTTCATCAGTGGCTCACGTAGGTAGAGAAGAATTCAGACAAAGCGGTTCAAGAAACCCACTAGATCTTATCCAGGGTAAAGTAGCCGGTCTTCAAATTTCCAGACCGGGCGGCTCTAATCCGAATTCTGGTGTAAGTGTTCAGCTAAGGGGAGCAGTAACTGCTACGGGTAGCGGAACACCTTTATATGTAATTGACGGTATACCTGGAGGTAACCCTGATCTCTTGCAACAAGACGATATCGCTTCGGTAGACATCTTAAAAGACGGATCTGGTGCGGCCATATATGGTACTAGTGCCAATGCGGGTGTAATTCTAATCACCACCAAAAAAGGTAAATCAGGACCTGCCACATTTGATTACTCTTCATACTTTAGAAAAGAGTATATCCAAAACAGACCAGATTTCTTAACTGCTGATGAGTACAGACAGAAAATCGCTTCCGGAGAACTTAAACAACAAGATTTTGGTCATAGTACTGATTTCTTTGATGACTTGATCAATCACAACAATTTTTCTCAGAATCATAACCTGGCACTAACCGGTGGTTCGGATAAAACCAGCTATCGTGCCAGTGTGAATTACAGGAATCTTGATGGGATTGCCCGTGAAAACGGTCGCGAGGAATATGGACTGCGTTTAAATGTAAATCAAAAGGGACTAAATGACAAGTTAAATGTGCAGCTTAATTTAGCTACCAACATCAACAAAGCAAACATGTTAGGCGGTGGCGGTTGGGAAAGCGAGTCCACAAAAAACCCGACATTATCTAATTTTAATGACGATGGCAGTTACCGTTTTGACTTAACCAGTACCAATGAGTATGCGCGTTTAGCCCAGCAAACCTCGTATAGGAAACAACAAACGAGCTCTGCAGATGCAAAGGCAGACCTGGAAATTGTTAAAGGCCTGAAAGCGTCAATTTTCGGATCGGTACAGCGCAACAGCTATACGGATGGACAATACCGTTTGAAAGCCAGTGAAGATTCAATGGAAAACACAGATTTTCCAGGAGGCGGATACGCTTATAAAGGTGATTTTTTAGAGCAGAAATATGCCTTGGAGCCAACAATTCAATATGAAAATACTTTCGCTGATAAACATAAAATAACTGCCATCGGTGGTTACAGCTATAGATACGAGATTCAAGAGGCATCTAGCCTGGAAAACAGAGGCTTTATCAATGATATATTTCATGAAGATAATATAGGCGCAGGTGCAGCGCTAGGTGTGGGAAAAGCGGCTATGTCCAGCTCAAAATCTGACAACACATTGATCGCTTTTTTTGGAAGGGTGAATTATGTATTTAATGACAAGTATATGGCGCAATTTATTTTACGCCATGAGGGTTCTTCGAAATTTGGTAAAAACAACAGGTGGGGTAATTTCCCCGCGGTATCTCTTGGATGGAATATGTCTCAGGAAAATTTCATGAAGGATGTTAAGTTTATCAATTATCTGAAATTGAGAGCTGGTTATGGTATGACCGGTAATGCACCTATAGAAAATAATATTTCAAGAGTGATGCTTGGAGGAGGAGGTAAATACCTGTATCCGGATGGCAGCTACTACGAAACATATGGCCCTACCACCAACTATAATCCTGATTTGAAATGGGAATCAAAAAGAGAGTTAAATATTGGTGTTGACTTTACCATGTTCGACAATAAATTGACAGGATCATTGGATGTGTTTAACCGCAAAACCAAAGATCTAATTGATCGTTATACCTCTCCTCAACCTCCATTTGTTGTTTCAGATATCTGGACTAACGTAGGTACATTTTCGTCGAAAGGGATCGAGTTAGCATTAGGCTATAAAGCCATTACTACAGAAGATTTTTCTTGGAATACCAATTTGACTGCAAGTACAACCAAAAATGTTATGGACAGTTATTCCAACTCTCAATATGTTGTTAAGTTTATCCAAAAAGGAGATATACAGGGAGCAGGTGACCTAGGGCAAGCTTTTACCATTTTTGAGGGTAAAGAGATAGGCGTCTTTTATGGAAAGAGATTCGCTGGCTTTACAGATGACGGTAAATGGCTATTCTACAATAGAAATGGCGAGAAGGTTAGGAATGATCAGATCAATAATTCAAGAGATGACTTAAATGCAACAGATCTTGCACCGATTGGAAATGCGGTGCCTAAGTACTACGCATCATGGGGTAACAATTTCAGATACAAAAACTTTGATTTAAGCATCTTCCTTAGAGGAAAATTTGACTTTGATATCTTAAATACAACAGCTTTAAGCTACGGCAATAAATCTGCCTGGAGTGGAAATATCTTAAAAGATGCCTTCACCAAATACAACCAGATCAACGATACTTACATGTATTCTGATTACTATGTAGAGAACGGAAGTTTTGTGAAAATTGATGAGATCACTTTAGGATACAACTTCAAATTGAAAACTAAAGGCTTGAGAAACCTGAGGGTATATGTAACAGGTCAGAACTTGGCTACAATCACCGGTTATTCTGGTAATGATCCTGATTATGTATTGGATACAGGAATTGGTAATGAAGATAACGGAAGATTTTTAGGAATTGACACCAGAGGGCCTTATCCAAGTACCCGTTCTTTCTTAGTGGGGCTAAATGTTGGATTTTAATTAATAAAAAAATGAAAAGTAAATCACTTATATATACTGCATTGGTTGGCGCATTGTGCTTAACAAGCGCTTGTACCAAACTTGATGAAAATGCATACGACGAAATCGCAGCAGATGATTTCTATAACAATAAAACTGAAGTCATATCTGCTGTTTTAAGACCTTATACTCATGCTAATGCATGGGCTACCCCTTCTGGACAAGATGGCTGGTGGAGACTTGCAGAACTATCCGGGGATCAACTGGCGTGGCCAACTAAAGGTCGTCATGGTGAAGATGGAGGTAAATGGAAAAGATTACATTACCATACCTGGACGGTTGATGAAGGTGGAATTAACAATGCATGGAAACTCATGTATTGGGGAATGGGTCTTTGTAACAGTGGTATTTCAAATATCGAGACTCGTGATATTGCAAAAATGGGTATCACACAAGCAGAGAAAGATGCTTATATCGCTGAATTGAAGTTGCTTCGTGCTTTCCATTATTTAAAACTAATGGACTTATTTGGGAACATTCCTATTTCAACAGTGATTCCAGAGGGTGCTTCAGCCGACCTTCCAAATACTACAAACAGGGCTGAAGTATTTGCATTTATTGAGAGTGAGATTAAAGCCAATATTGAAAAAGCGCCTAAGGCATCAAGAGCTACCCTCGGTCGTATGAATCAGGCAGCAGGATATGCAATGTTGGCGGAGCTTTATTTGAACGCAGAGGCATGGATAGGTACTCCTAGATGGGATGATTGTATCGCAGCAACCGATAAAATAATCTCAGGAGAAGCCGGCGGTCAAAATGGAACTATGGCTTTAGATCCAAACATTTCAGACCAGTTTAAAAGCACTAATGATCTGTCTAAAGAAGTGATCTTCTCCATTGCCTACGATTATAAAATTGCCAATTTTGCTTCAGGCTTTCCATCAGAATTCTATCACTTTAAACAACAGGAAATCTATGGCGGTGGCCGTAATGGTAACGATGGTATTGTTGTAATTCCTGGCGTATACACCACCTACAAAGACGCCGACAAACGTAAATCTGATTGGTTGTTAATTGGTAAAATGGTTAAGTTTTCGGATGGAACAACACCTGTTTTGGCTTCTGAAGAATACAAAGATCAGCAATTGGAATTTGTGGATAATATCCAGAAAAACAAAACTGGCTCTAAAGTTTCTAATATGAGTGAAGGCGAAGAGAACAGCGGTGTTCGTTTTAATAAATATAAGTTAGGTAATCAATTTCCTGGACCAGGCGGTAAACCTGAAATTGATCCCAATTATAACAATACAGACTGGAACATTTATCGCTTAACCTGGATTTACTTTGCAAAAGCAGAGGCGATTATGCGTAAAAACGGCGGTGTTGCAACTGAACAAGCTGTACAGTTAGTGAACGATTGTAAAAAACGTGCATTTACTGAGGCTGACTGGGCTGCTAACGCATACACGGCTTCAACGCTTACAATGGATGAGTTGTTAGCTGAACGCGGACGTGAGTTTATCTTTGAAGGTTTCAGAAGAGATGACTTGATCCGCTTTGGTAAATTTGCTACAGGTTCATGGTGGGATCATACACCTACCAGTGCAAACAAGGCATTATATCCAATTCCACAGCAGCAACGTAATTTAAATACTAACCTTACTCAGAACCCAGGTTATAATTAAGTAAATAATTCCTTAGGATTTTCCTAAGTACTAAGAACGGGTGATTGTTAACAACAATCACCCGTTCTGTTTTTAAAAGTTATTTTATTTTCATATTATTGGGATACTAAATCGTTTTAAACCAAATATAAAACCCCTTAGATAGGTAATAAGGGAGAACCACACAAACATGAAACTAAAAACTATTTTAATCGCATTTGTATTGCTACTCAACGTCGCATTTGCGCAGCAGCCAGATCTGGTGCAATACGTAAATACCCTGCAAGGCACCAATTCTAAACATGAACTTACAAGGGGTAATACATACCCCACAACAGCGCTGCCTTTTGGCATGCATACATGGACCCCACAAACGGGTAACAATGGAGATGGCTGGAAATACCAATATTTTAAGAAAACCATTCGCGGTTTTCAACAAGCCCATCAATGTAGTTCGTGGACAAATGATTATTGTGTATTTTCCTTAATGCCCGTTACAGGAAAGCTCACTGTAAATGAAAATGATCGCCAGACGAGTTTTGACCACAAGAATGAAACTGCTAAACCTAATTACTACAAGGTAAAACTCGATAATAATATTGTAACTGAAATAGCTCCAACAGAAAGGGGAGCCCATCTGCGTTTTACTTTTCCTAAGAATGGTAAAAGCTACCTTGTCTTGGATGGATACACCGGTTTAAGTGGGGTAAAGATCTATCCTAAAGAAAAAAAAATCACCGGGTATGTTCATAACGGCCGCATAAGAGACAGCCTGAATAGCTATTTCGAAATTATTTTTGACAAGCCATTTGTAAAGTATGGTACCTGGGATAACACTAATAACACAATATCAGAAGGTACATTAACAGCACAAGGTAAAGGGAAGGGTGCCTATGTCGAATTTAAACAGGGCGAAATCGTACAAGCAAAAACGGCCTCATCCTACATCAGTGAAGATCAGGCAAGCTTAACTTTGAAAAGAGAGCTAGGCAAGTTTAAAACCCTGGATCAAACAAAAGCTGCGGGCGCAAAAATATGGAATGACCACTTGGGTAAAATCCTGGTTGAAGGCGGATCGGAAGAGGATAAAGCTACATTCTATTCTTGCTATTTCAGAGCAAGTTTGTTTTCAAGACAATTCTTTGAATATGATAAAGATGGCAAACCATATTATTTTAGTCCGTATGATGGTAAAGTACATCAAGGATATATGTTCACTGACACGGGTTTCTGGGACACCTTCCGTGCCCAATTTCCATTAAATACCATTATGCAGCCTACAATGCATGGCCGTTACATGCAGGCAATGTTGGATGCGCAGGAGCAATGCGGATGGCTTCCATCCTGGTCATTCCCCGGAGAGGGTGGAAGTATGATTGGTAATCACGCCATTTCTTTATTGGCTGATGCCTGGGCAAAAGGGATCAAAACATTTAATCCGGAACAAGCACTAAAAGCATACCTTCATGAGGCAACCAATAAAGGTCCGTGGGGACCTGCCAACGGTCGTCATGGTTGGAAAGAATATTACGAACTGGGCTATGTCCCCTATCCGGAATACAGAGAAGCCACAGCAAAAACGCTGGAATACGCTTACGATGATTTTTGTGGCTATAACCTGGCAAAAATGACCAATAACGATTTCTATGCTGATGTATTTAGCCGGCAAATGTATAACTATAAAAACGTTTACGATCCAGGTACGCGCTTTATGCGTGGTAAACAAAAGGATGGCAAATGGGTGCCTAATTTTGACCCAATTGAATGGGGTGGTCCTTTTACTGAAGGTAACGCATGGCACTATCAGTGGTCGGTGTTTCAAGACGTTCAGGGGCTAATCAATCTGATGAAAGGCGAACAAAATTTTACTGCTAAACTGGATTCTGTATTTACAGAGCCCAACAAAGTTAAAGTAGGTACTTATGGCGGCTTGATCCACGAAATGACAGAGATGGTGATGGCCAATCTTGGTCAGTACGCACATGGTAACCAACCTATACAGCATATGATTTACCTATATAATTATGCTGGTGAACCGTGGAAAGCACAATTCCATGCACGCGATGTAATGTATAAACTTTACAATTCTACAGAAAATGGATATCCTGGCGATGAAGATCAGGGCCAAACTTCTTCATGGTATGTATTAAGTGCTATGGGTTTTTATAGCGTTTGTCCGGGTACAGATCAATATGTTATTGGCAGTCCGATGTTCAAAAAAATTACAATTAGTCTGGAAAATGGTAAGAAATTTATCATAGAGGGAAACAACAATAACAAAGAAAACTTTTACATTAGTGCAGCAACGCTGAACGGGAAAACATATACCAAAAACTATATCACACATAGTGACATTACCAATGGGGGTATATTGAAATTTGAAATGAGTAATAAACCAAATCTGCAAAGAGGCCTTTCTGGTGATGATAAGCCTTTTTCTTTATCAAAATAAAACAATGAAACGAAGAATCTTTTTACAAAACACCGGGTTATTGGCAGCCGGACTTATGGTAGATAAAGTATCATTTGCTGCGGCACCTGATTTCCCTATTGTCAGAGTACCTGAATCAAAAAGACACTTCCAAAGTAAAGCTGTGGAAAGTGCAATCGCTGAATTCAAAAAGAATGTCAAAAACAAGGAATTAGGATGGTTATTTGAAAATTGTTTTMYTWWKAYWWNAGAWAMWRSMKTAWCWTMWMCRGARMRRMMTSKTWRNCNWGATWYKKWCGTAATCACCGGTGATATCGATGCGATGTGGTTGCGCGATAGTACCGCTCAGGTAACACCTTATTTATCGCTTGTAAAGGATGATAAAAAGCTGCATGATATGATTGCAGGTGTAATTAACCATCAGGTAAAATGCATTCATAAAGATCCATATGCGAATGCATTTTATGGTGATGAAACGAAAGAAGGGGMKYKKMMRAYCGATATTACCGATATGAAACCCGGTATTCATGAGCGCAAATGGGAAATTGATTCATTATGTTACCCAATCCGTTTAAGTTATCAATACTGGAAGTTAACTAAAGATACAGCGCCATTTGACACTACCTGGAGAGATGCAATTGCTTTAATTGTGAAGACTTTTAAAGAGCAGCAAAGAAAAGACGGTCTGGGACCATATCATTTCCAGCGCAAAACATCCTGGGCTACTGATGGAGTGCCATTAAGCGGTTACGGATATCCAGTAAAACCAGTTGGTTTAATCTGCTCTTCTTTCCGTCCTAGTGACGATGCAACCATATATAACTTCCTTGTTCCTTCTAATTTCTTTGCAGTTATCAGTTTAAAACAGGCAGCAGAAATATTGAAGGCAGTAAATAAAGATACTGCCCTTGCAGATGAATGTATTGCTTTAGCAACTGAAGTTGAAAACGCATTGCAGAAATATGCTATTGTAACACACCCTCAATTTGGTAAAGTATATGCATTTGAGGTAAATGGTTATGGCAGTTTCAATATTATGGACGATGCTAACGTACCAAGTTTATTGGCACTTCCTTATTTGGGAGCAGTAAAACCTAATGATCCGGTATACATTAATACACGCAAACTAATTCTTTCATTAGAAAACCCTTTCTATTTTGAAGGTAAGGCTGGAAAGGGAATTGGTAGTCCACATACAGGATTAGATAAGATCTGGCCAATTAGTGTTGTAATGAGGGGGTTAACGAGTAACAATGACGCAGAAATTAAGCAATGTTTGCAAACATTGCAAAGCTGTCATGGTGGCACAGGATTTATGCACGAATCTTTTAATAAAAACGATGCTAAAGATTTTACCAGATCCTGGTTTGCATGGTCAAACACAATTTTTGGTGAGCTGCTCTGGAAAATTTACAAAGAAAAACCACACCTTTTGGTATAGGTTATAAATAACGATCTAAATAAAAGGGAGTGGAACGGCTCCCTTTTCGATGATACATAAAACAGTAGTTTGATTAGGCGAAATCGCAATTTTCTACTACAAGAGTTGCCGCACCTAAAAGTTCAGATTGTGATGCAAGACTCGAAACTTTTATTTCGGTATGGTCAGCTAATCTGGGGATACAGAATTCATTTATAGCTTGTTGTATTGGGGCCATTAAGAATTTACCAGCTGCCGCGCCTCGCCCACTTAACACTATAAGTTCGGGATTCATAATATGAATTAGTGTAGCAATCCCTTTTCCTATTAAAAAGGCAGCATCAGAAAGTATAGAGAGTGCTAAAGGATCTCCGGCCCTTGCTGCATCCAGAAAATGATCTCCTTGTAATCTCGATTCATCTTTGAATAAATTCTCCATACTAGAGCTTATACCATTAGCCATTTCAGATCTTGCCCTTTCAACCAGGACCAGTAAAGAGGTGTCAACCTCTAAACAACCTCTTTTACCGCATGAGCACAATTTGTTGCTTTGAGATAAGGGTATGTGGCTAAATTCACCCGCATAACCATTGTGCCCTTTAAAAAGATTTCCGTTAATGATCATTCCAAGACCTATTCCCCACCCAATATTTACGACCATAATATCATCGTAGCCTTTCCCCATCCCAAATTTCAATTCGGCGAAGGCAATTAAACTAGAGTCATTTTCAATAAATACGGGTAAACCAATTGACTTCTTTAGGTGACCTGTTAAGCTTTTTTCGTCCGGGGATTTAAGGAAAGTATGGTTAACTCCATGTTCTGCATTCACAAAACCTGGCATTCCAATCCCAATTCCAAGGAACTGCTCTGAGGGAATTCCGGAAAGCGATATGTTTGATTTGATGAATTGTACCAATTTGGGCAATGCATCGGTGTCATCCACCAGGTTGAGCGGGAGTGTGTAAGTTATGTTTTGAGGTTTATTTAGTAAATCATAAATAACCATGCGTGTGACTAACTGATCCATAGCAACAGCAATGATATACATTTGCTTTTGTGGGTTCAATGAAAAAGTTAAGGGTCTGCGACCGCCACTTGAGGGGGCAAGGCCATGTTCTAGAACATAACCGTCTTTTACCAAGTCACTCACCGCATTGGTAATTAGTGGTAAGCTCTTATGACTAAGAGAACTTAATTCAGTTAAGGTAAGCATCTTGCTGTAATACAGCTGTTTGATCACTTCTTTTCTTAAAATGCGGTATTTTCTAATTGTTGCAGTCATGATACATGTTTTCCATAGGCCGGTAGCGCCAAGAGTATGCCAGTTAAAATATTAATGCGCATAAGACTAAGGATAGCCGTTTAATTTATTATTGGGTTATTGTTGTTCATAAATGAACACGCATTGTGCGATTTGGGACAGCTCAATCGTTCCAGCACTTTGCGTTGTCTAAAATAATGAAAATTATTATCTCCAAGGATAATTGTTAGTATATTTATCGCATCCCACTAAATTAGGGCACTAACCAGTTCAATTTACCGTATGATCCACCTTACAAGACGAAACTTTCTTAAAGGAGCCGCAGGCTTAACTACAGGTCTCCTAATCAGCGATACTTTACTTGGACAGGATGATAATAAAGAACTTTCATTTCCTGAAAGAATGCTTCCAGCCCCTGTAAAAGGTGGTTTTGCTATGGATGATTACTGGGTCTGGGATCCTTCTGTTGTTAAAGGAGAGGATGGTTTGTATCACATGTTTGCCTCCAGGTGGTCTAAAGAGTATGGCTTTGGCAATTGGGTTACGAATTCTGAAATTGTAAGAGCTGTATCCAAAACGCCTGCAGGCCCTTATAACTTTGCCGAAGTTGTTCTGCCTGCAAGGGGTAAGCAGTTTTTTGATGGTTGTGTAACACACAATGCACGTATTGTGAAAAACGGAGAATACTTTGTGCTTTATTATTTCGGCAATCATTATACCGATCCTGCACCAAAACCTGGCGATGATGTATGGGATAACGGATTAGGACAAAGGGCCTGGATGAATAAGCGTATAGGTATGGCATGGTCTAAGTCTGTTTATGGACCATGGACAAGGAGCGATAAGCCCATTCTCGAACCTAGACCTGGCCACTGGGATGCATCAATTACCTCTAATCCATCACCCGTAGTGCTACCAGATGGAGGGGTTTATTTAATGTACAAATCCTCTCAAAAGAACTATGATCCGCCGTTATTGCTTGGTGCTGCAGGAGCTAAGACATTTCGGGGGCCTTATAAGCGTTTGTCAGATAAACCGCTGTTTGAATTCCATACAGCAGGACAAATGGATAATGATGTTGAAGATCCGTTTGTATGGTGGGCTAAGGACCACTATGAACTGATCATGAAAGATCGTTTTGGACATATTTGTGGCGAAGAGGGCGGTGGCATTCATGCATTATCTAAGGATGGAATAAAATGGGATCTTGCGAATCCAGTAAAAGCCTATTCTAGAAATGTTACATGGGACGACGGAACCACTACAAAACAGGGCAATTTTGAAAGACCATTTTTACTATTTGAAGATGAAAACCTACCCACTTATTTGCTGCTACCGGTGCCGGTAGCAGGCCTTATCAACTAGAAAGATCATGGAATATGGTTATTCCATTAAAATAGGTATCTTTAGAATCTTATTAGCGCCTAATAGTGAACGATTTATCTATATTTAACTGGTCTCTCAAAAGAACGTTGCTCAACGTCTCAGACCCTATTGAAAGAGCCAAAATAACTGTATTCTTCATTGTTTTACTATTAAATTTTCCAAAAATTGCACTATCAGTTACCGATCATTTAATTAGTCATAGCTACGATAAACTTATTGGCGACTCAATTTCATTTCTGGTCTCAATTGTGGTAATTAAGCTATTACTCTCCAGGCCAGATACTGTAAAAATATTAATACACATTGCGTTAATAGCAATTACAAGCTATATCATAAGGAATTTATTTTTTCATAAAGTAGGCATTCCAATAATGCAACATATTTTTATGGCAATGACCTTCAGTTTTTATGGACTTGGTCGTCGTTGGGGTATTCTCTACTGTTCAATATTTACGGTAACGATGTGCTTAGCACTTATTAATCGTGGAGGCAATTTTATAGTTCTTAGTAGTCAATATGATAATCATACTATATCAATACTCATAATAGGAATTAATTTCATTGCCATAGCAGCATCTCACTATTACTTTTATGCTGTTCTCTACGGTACACTTAATGAGAAAAAGATGCTTAACGAAGAACTGCAGCTTACGGTTAAGTCTAAAACAGATTTTCTTTCCACGATGTCTCATGAGCTCAGAACGCCCCTGAATTCTGTGATCGGAATGTCTAACGTTTTGCTAAACGATAAACCAAATAAAGAACAAAAAGAAAGTCTGGATGTGCTTAAGTTCTCTGCTGAAAGCTTGTTGTCGTTAATAAACAATATTTTAGATTTTAATAAAATAGACTCGGGGAAAATAGAGTTAGAATCGATTCCTTTTGATATCTCTACTCTGATCAGAAATGCCTGCGCCGGATTCGGATCAAAGGCGGGAGAAAAGAGACTTAATTATCATGTTCAAATAGATACCCAAATTGGAAAACAACAAGTAATTGGAGACCCAACAAGGCTTGTTCAGATCATCTTTAATCTAGTAAGTAACGCCATTAAGTTTACCCAAAAGGGGATGGTAGAGGTGCGCGCCATAGTAAGAAGGAAAAACCAGGAAGGTATTGTAATAAGGTTTTCTGTTAAAGATACGGGCATGGGAATCAGTCCTGAAAAGCAAAAAATAATTTTCGAACCTTTCTTACAAGCATCAAAAAGTATTACCAGAAATTTTGGTGGTACAGGATTAGGCCTTTCTATCGTAAAGCACTTGTTAGAACAGATGGGTAGTAAAATAATGATAGATAGTGAGGTGGGTAAAGGAACTCGCTTTTATTTTGATATTAAATATGCAACAACTGAGCTAGTTGCTAATCCAGTTAAAGAAGTAAAGCAAAAAGAGGTAAATATTGWTSANGCTWRWAAKWMWKMTWNNCGARRATWATKNCYAKRAATWTNTKGTKSWWSARRAWNTWGKYSTYKMKMTSGWAWANCWCWWRTTAKARYMGMYGRRWAKKRMNAAKARKSATNNTTARGTYKSYTWWYGMMMRCYNTTTNGATSWAATCTTAATGGATTTGAATATGCCTGTGATGGATGGATATGCCGCAACTAAAATGATTAGAGAAATTGTAGATTCCACTAAATCAAATGTTCATATCATCGCACTTACAGCCTCGGCCTCTGATGAGGTAAGAGAGAAAATAGAACAGTACAAAATGGATGATTACTTAAGTAAACCTTTTCAGCCAGAAGAATTAAGAGGGAAGTTGCAAATTGTCCAGGAACGTATAGCAAATTTTAATTCCCTGTAACCACTTAGTTTCGGCCTCTTTCATCTTCATTTCCTGTTTGATGATCCTTGGCTTTTGCTTCCTTATTTCCAAAACGATAGCTAAGACTTAACTGTGCATATCTATTGATTTGAAAATTGGTGAACTTTTGCTTAACTCCATTTACAACAGTTGTTACGGCCACGGCACTACTTCTAAAAACATCATTTACGTTTAATGTGATGTTCAGATTTTTTTTAAGCGCTAAAGCTGTCAACCCCAAGTCTAATTTGTAGTAGGAATCAGACTTTCCAATATGATTAACTTCTGGAAACTGATACCAGAAATTAGCTGCTGCAGCAAAAGTTTTATTTGCATTAAAATAAACTGTATTGTTAGTGGCCAAATACAAACCATAGCCTTTAACGTCATTAAAACTATTGTTATTAGAATAGGCGTTTGTACGGTAAAATGTTGCCTGATTGTTGTTTTCCAGCCAACTAACACCAGTTAAAGAGAAACTCTCTGAAATCCCATACCTGTAGGTTTTKANASAAMTYKAWRKKMSTWKTATATWCTRGMTKWRKATMAGGRYTTSYTATYNGYMAMATRSYKANAATSSRYTWTYSKTKWYKTTTRWRAAMATGRRASAASTYNAAWKTWCTWTTRTAWWCWKGMKRMARMTMRRRATTRNCNTRTYMNTAKNCTRKMTGMMGNTAARKAYTGMYYTSTYMKYAGCYAWATGCCGTAAATAATGATTTAAAAGGGTTTAAATTCCAAAAAGAAGGTCGGTTAATACGTCTTCCAAAAGAAAAGGAAAGCCCATTGTCGGCATTTGGCTGATAAGAAATCAGTAAGGAGGGAAAAAGCTTAAGGTAATCTACTTCTGTGTGCTGGTCAATGGTGTGAGAATACCCCTGAGTTTGTGTGAGCTCTGCTCTTAAGCCACCCTGGTATTTCCATTTACCCTTTTCTCCGTTAAAGTTTGCATATAGCGACTGAGTATTCTCTTTATAATCGAATTCGTTACTTAAATTGGTATCGTAAACCTGTTCGCTATTGATTTTTCTATAGTAAAAGGCATTGCTATAATTATCAATAAAGCTTAATTTACCACCAAAGGCCCAGATACCTATAGCTGATGGTATTTCGGTGTCAGCTTTGAAGGTGTACACATTTATATTTTGTTTATTAGTGTCGTAATAGCGTGTATTGTTTATTGGAACACCTGAATTGGGCAGATAACTTTTACTTTCAAAATCAGACTTGTCTGTGCGATAGTAGTTGTAGTAATCCGCATTCAGCAGAAGTTTTTTTCCTGTGCTATCAAAATTAATAGCTGTATGAACGTTAATCGAGTTGCTCATTGCAATAGGATGGTAGGTAGCATAAGTTCTCAGGGTAGAATCTAAATTTCCTGTAGAATTATTAAAAATGGGATTGTTTACATGATCTGAGCCATCATAAACATTTCTGCCACCCAGGTAGGAGAAGCCTATTGATGTTTTGGGGCTAACAATAAAATCTGCCCCTGCAATTAGATTGATATTCCGATAAGTATAATTTCCTGTGTCGGTCTGCTTCCATGTTTGCTTAGGGTAATATAGGTCTGTCTGAAACCCTTCAAGATGATGATCCTGATCAAGGTTTAAAGTTCCGTATATAGAAACTTTTTCGGAGTTGTAATTTAGATTGCCACTACCGTTTAGGGCATAAAAATTACTTATGCCATAAATGGTCTTTTGGTCGTGAATCCAATGTTTACCGCTAGTTTGTATATTCCCTGAATAGCCTTGTTTCTTACTTTGCTTGGTTACAATATTTATGATGCCCGCATTTCCTTCGGCATCAAAATTGGCTGAAGGGTTCTTCAGTAGTTCAATTTTAGAAATCTGATTTGCCGACATAGATTTTAGATACCTCATTAAATCAAGCCCGGTTAGTTGAATCAATTGACCGTTCACCATTATTTTAAGCAGGCCCTTTCCTGCGCTTGATATTTCATTGTTATTAACCATAACTCCCGGAATCTGGCTTACAGCTGTAAGTCCATCAGATCCTGTTGCAGTAATGCTATTTGAAACATTATAGGTTAGTTTCTCTGAGTTGTTTTCTAAAGTCGATTTATTGGAAATAACGTTCACCTCATTTAACACTGTACTAGCCTGTTTTAAAATGATTTTTAAAGTAGTATCTCGGGTGATCAGAATGTTTAACTCGGTTTTATGATAACCGGTAAAGGAGGCGGTTATTGAATAATTCCCACCTTTTAGATTGCTAAAAGTAAAAGCGCCAACACTATCTGTTGTTAAAGATTGCTTTTGATTAGTACTTAAATTAATTAGGGTTACACCGGAATTGGGTAAAGAAAGCAGTGAGGCATCATTTACAGTTCCTGTAAGTTTAACTTGAGCCCAAAGGGTGGTGTTAATAGTTAACAGAAAAATGGCAGCGGAGAAGAATTTCAAGTTTGAGAGTTTAAGGTTAAGTTGTATAAGGTTTACTAGACTACATTCTATTTTCAATTGTTTTTATCAGTTTTTCAAGAAGTTTAAATATTCCATCTAAAGCGTTCTCTGTTGCAGAGTTAGCCATAATGATATAGGCTACATTTTTATCCTTGTTAATCAAGGTATAACAATAAAATGTACCTGCAGAACCCGCGTGTTCAGATGAGTGCTTGTCTGGTTTATTTACATTAAGCCATCCTATAGCATAATCCTTTAATCCATAATGCAGATAATTATAAGTCTCTGACTTTAAAAGATTGTTCTTACCCCTTAATCCCGACAAGTTTAGCTGAATAAATTTAATATAATCGCTGATAGGCATGCTGATGTCTCCGGCTGGTTCAATAAGATTTAAGTTGTAATCAGTATGAGGAGATAGGGGAGTCAGTTTATTGTTCTCCATCCAATGTCCCCAAGGTTGATTCACGTCGGTTCTGTTTGGCCATCCCAATTTATAGTTTAGATGAAGTTTTTTGGAAAGGACTTCGTCTAGTAACCGTTCCCATGTTTTTCCGCTAGCTTTTTCAAGCATGGCAGTGGCAACACTGTACCCAGCATTAGAGTAATTATAGGTTTCGTTATTTTTTTCGAGCGCATCATTGCTGATCAGGTATTTTACAAACAATTTACGCTGCTCATCTTTGGTTCCGGTAAATTTGGGTAAGGATTGAAACTCAGTCCCGCTGTTGTAGGGTTTAATGAACGCTCTGTGCGATAATAAGTCGAGCAACGTGACTTCATAAAATGCAGGGTTGGCCTCTTTTTTCCATTCCGGGAAGAGTGTAAAAAACTTTGTGGTCCAGCTGATCTTTTTGTTTTCTACCAGATAACCTGCAATAAAAGCTGTTATTGCTTTTGTATTTGAGCCCAGATGAAAATAATCATCATTGTTAGCTTTTGTTTCCTCATTTTGAACATCAGATCTCCTAAAGCCCAATATATTTTTCACCAGTACGCTGTCGGCGGTAAGGGCAGCATAACTTAGCTCAGGTATTTCATTTTTAACCCTTATACTATCAGCAAAATGAGCTAAATCCTGACCCTTTGATGAGGAAAAGAGAAAAACAAGAATAAAAACTGATAAGACTTGCTTCATTACAGCTCGCTTACTCCACCAGATCCAATCACGGTTTTTTCTATAGTAGGATTTCCAGTGTAATAAACATTCCCAGAACCGCTAATGAATGCTTTAATGGTGCCATCCGTTTTAATGCTAACAGTGCCTGATCCACTAATCCTTGTTGATAGTCTATTGGTTACTAAGGTTTTCCCGTTTAAATTTCCTGATCCACTGATCGTAATTTGCGCTGCATCTGTTTTACCGCTTATGTTTAGGTTCCCAGAACCACTGATAACGCCGGTTAGCTTATCTACATCAATATTTGCTTTGATACTGCCAGAACCACTTAGTGTGGATGTAAATTCTCCACTGGTTAACGCACCCGATACAATTATGCTTCCATTTCCGCTCATGGTTAAACTGGTGATGTCTTTTGCTGTTACATATGCAGTAATGGTTTTGCCTTCATATTTTTTTGCCCAGCTTGTCCAACTGTTCTTTGGGCGAATTACCAGGACGTTGCCCTTAACTTCACTTATTAGTGTAGAAATTGCCTCTGCATCCCCTTCAAATTTTAAGCTTTCGGTACTGCCCATTTTAATCACCACATTAATAGGCCCACCCGCGGCAACACCCGTAAAGTTTTTTACATTTCTTTCATCAAAAGAAGGGACATCTATCTTAGCAAAAGGAGGGAAGGTCGAATTATTATTATTAGAAATTGCATTGAAGCCAATGGTACAGAATAAGGCAGCAAACAGAAATGTCTTCTTCATCTTTATCTTTTTAAATTTTATATGTCTAAATAAACGAATTAATAGCTAAAACCTTGTGTAAAGGGCAAGTTGGATTACATTGTTCATTGTAGAGGCATTTAGCCCCTTGGAAGTTTGATTCAGATAGCCAGCTTCAATATCCACTTTTTTACTTAATCTATATCCTGCTGCGGCGTAGGCACGATTTTGATCAAATACATGGCCATTTAATTCGTCTTTATTTTGAAGGTTCAGAAATACTTCATTTTGTAGGGCTACAAATGGTCCTTTCTCAAAATCGTTTTGTCCTTTTTTTAAGGGAATAATAAACCTTAAAAAATACCTGAAGCGTTGCGAAAACAGATCACCCGTTCCGTTTCTTTCTATAAAACGTTGTTCTGTTCTGAACCTGTGGCTAGTAAGAATTGTGCTAATTTTGTGTTTATAAATATATTGCTGCCATATCCTGTGTTCAGTTAATTTATTGTCACTGGCACCTATTGACTGGGTAAAGGTTTCATTTAATAAGTAGCCCAATGTCACTTCATTTTTATTATTAATGTAGTAGGTTAAGCCGGGCCTGAACATGAAATTTCTTAACTGTTCCCAGTTGTCGGCAGTTCTTAGTTGAACATCAAGATTGGCACCCCATTTGTTATTTATTTTAGTGGTGTTCATTAAAAATAACCAACCGCTGTTTTGTTGTATGGTCTGGGCAATACCGGCAGTACAAAATAGGCTTAATGCGGTGAGTAGAAATAAGGAAAGGCGCATAAAAATATTGTTCTATTTGTGTGTGCTGCTAAAATAGGAACAATATTTAAAAGTCCAACGCCCTAATAGATACAAGTAGTCTTAAAATGTCATTTAAGAGAGATGTAAAGCGCATGTTACGAATTAATTACATTTTTGCGCATTAGATGCTGTTAAAGAATTACATTATTTTTATTGTGACTAGCGGAATGAGGGGGATCGAGTAGGAGAAGCTGAAGGTGCCCAAGAGATTTTAAATTCATCTATTTCGTTATTTAATTTGCAGGGTTTCTAAAATTAATTACTTTTGCCCCACTCTGGTAGTTTTCGAACTACTATTAGCCAAGGGGGATTAGCTCAGCTGGCTAGAGCGCTTGCCTGGCAGGCAAGAGGTCAGCGGTTCGACTCCGCTATTCTCCACCCTTAGAAAGCCTTTCAGTTAATTCTGAGAGGCTTTTTTTGTTGTTTTACATTTAGAGCATACATGGGTGTCTGTCTTGTCCTGCTATAGCTTGTCATTAAAGCAGCACAAGTATGAAAGCAAAAACAGAAAAAAAGGCAAAAGTTACCCTTAAGAATCGCCAGCCATGGGGAAGGCTAGATGAGAAAATCAAAGAGAAAATTGTCGAAGAACTTCAGACAGGATTACTCACTCAACGTGGGGCAAGTAAAAAATACGGCATAGCTAAAAGCACTATAGGTCTATGGCGTGTTAAGCATAATTTAGTTACCTTGTTTGACAGGCAAGGTCTTAATAGGCTTCTAGCGATGAATGAATCCCAGGAATCAAAATTACTGTTAAAGAAGATAGAGAAATTAACTAAGGCTTTAGCAGAGGCACAATTCAAGAACGTTGCATTGGAAACCATGATTGAGGTCGCAGAAAGTGAACTTCACATCAAAATTCGAAAAAAGCGTGGTACCAAACAATCTTAAGAATGAGGCAAAATCTACCTGGTAATAGCCTTGTAGATTTTTGTGCATTGTTTGGTGTAAGCCGTCAGACATATTATTTGGCTCATCATAAAGCTGCCCGAACCAATATAGCACATATAGTGGTTTTGACGTTGGTTCGCGAGTTCCGTGCTGAAATGCCAATGCTAGGTACAAGAAAACTACTGTATCTGCTTATTCCGGAAATGGAGAAACACGACATAAAAATGGGAAGAGATCTCCTGTATGATCTTCTGCGTTTTCATGGTCTGCTCATACGTAGAAGAAAACGAATGGTTAAAACAACAGATTCTCATCACTGGCTCAGAAAATACCCTAATTTGATTAAACATATTGTGCTATCAGCTCCAGAACAACTATGGGTAAGCGATATCACGTATATACGTACATTGGAAGGATTTAGCTACCTGAGCTTAATCATGGATGCGTACTCTCGAAAGATTGTCGGCTTTGCACTACACCCAAATTTGGAAGCCGTTGGCTGTATCGCGGCTTTAGAGATGGCCATTGAGTGTCGGGAAAGGAAGTCTCCATTTATTCTTATCCATCATTCTGACCGGGGAATGCAATATTGTTCTCAAAATTATACGGCCCTTCTAAACGAAGACCGAATTGCAATTAGCATGATGCAAAGTGGTAGTCCATATGAAAATGCGTATAAGTCAACTTATAAGTAAATTATGTTTGTGGGGTGTAGTAGGTCAAATCGAATTGGGTTATAAAGTGTATTTTGAACATAAGTGCTGTTGTTTCTTTTTGCATTTTTTGTCGATGATGAGTTTTTTTTTAGCCTCGTGATTTAAGGAAAAATAAATTATTTGTGCTAAGGTCGCCATCCCTTGACGTATGGGATCGCTTCACCAAAGTAGTATTCAAAAAATAGGTATCCCTCTCGGGAGCCTCCATATTTTTTTGAATCTCTATTTTGCCCTTAATACATTCGCCACTTAATTCGAAAAACAAAAATGGGCCAATTACAAATTTTCAATGCCTTTGTATGTGGTTAAAATGTTATATTAAATGTAGTGTTTATGGCGAAATAATATTTTTTAATGCCTAGTAACTAATTAAGGGAGCCTCCCTTAACACTATCCTATTACGATAAGCTAAAATTTTCTATGTTATGATAAATATGTAATTTGTTTTAAAAGATTTCGCGAGTTGATTAAAGCAAAAAATACAGGCTCTCCAGCATGACTGCCGGTTTTATTTTAAATCAGCAACCAACTTTGGTCTATTGTATTAAGTATAGTTTGTTGAATAGCGGATTCTTAAATGAACCTAAAGAAATAAGGCAAATACAAAAGTTTTTTGCAGATAAAGGCTGGAATTTTAATGCGAATTCCAGCCAGATTGCTTTAAAAAGGATGAATGATGTTATTGTGATCAAAAAATCTGGTAGCAAAGGAAATACAAATATTTATTCTGAGTTGAAATAGATTATTCGAAAAATGAGGTTCAGGGTGTACATTTCAACCCTGTCATAAAAAAAAGCATTGTGTGGATCACGGAAAGGATGGCATATTAAGCAGATCGCCAATATGCAAGAACGTGTAGTGTTCCTAGAGGATATGGTGAGCCGTGAAGGTGAACAGTAGAGGGTATGGAGTTCGTGCCAGTTCAATGAATCCAAGGATAACTATGGTAATTACGCGATCAAGCAGTTCAGTCTATTACAAAACGATATTCATTACCATTGATAGGTACCTTTGTGATCGGTGCCATCTTATATCTTCATCTTCAATTTTAGTGTAATATGTGCCTTCATGGTTTGCTGTAAAAGATTCTTACGAGTAAGAGTATAGGGTATTAAGGCTAAACAGAAGCACTGTGAGAAATATTTTCATTGTGTCATATGAAATTAGCTACCAATCTACCCTTTCAAATAATTCTTCATATATTTCAGACCCTCCTATAGTACCAATGGTATGTAGTTTGCCATCCTTTATCGTTAGTTTGTAGTTAACTTTCATTTTCTCAAAGCCATCAAATGCGGCATATTTTGCGAACTCCTGATAGTTCCCATCTTGTAGGGTATAGGTTCCTCCGGACGCTACAGTAACAATTTTTTTATTATTTAACTCAGGAATTTTTTTTTCAACTATCGCAACAAAATTCGTCGGGGTCAGTATTTTTCGTAAAAAAACGGATGTACTATCTGATATTATCATTTGTCCATTTTCATAAGTTATCTTTTGCCATATTAGTTTCCAGGTTCCAATATGTGCTGTGTTCTGGGATGAGGCTTTACGCTGGACTTTTGTTTTGGTTTGTTTTGGTTTCTTTGGCGTTTGAGCGAAGCTGTTGGCTCCAATAAGCATACTCAATAGTATAATTATAAGCAGTTTTCTTTTCATATTGGGATTAATTACTTGGTTATTATAAATATATCAACTACTTTCCATACACCAATGAAAAATGTTTCATTTTTCTGAGCTAATGAATAATGTTGTGATCACTTTTAACGATAGAACGGCAAATTTTAAGTATTTAGCTATCCCCTCTATACCGGGATTTTTGAAGGAAATAGAGTGAGTAAGATCTTAAAATCATTAGGACCAAAATGGGGGAAGAACCGGTCTGCAGAGAAAGGAGGCGTTAGTTTAAATGCGGAATGAGCAGCTATTTTAGATGAAATACCCACTATTAAAGGTTTTCACAGAATGATCTTCATAAATTGAAGTTTCTGGTGAATTTGAGTCTTAGCTTTTAAACAGACACGTTGAAATAATCTCTGGCTGACTAGGTTTAATTTACATCGACAATGTTTATATTAATCGCTTACTCTTTCCAATTTTTTATACTTATAAACTTGCATTTGGCCACTGGCTTTAAAGATGCTGTCTTGTTGTTTATCCTTGTGGTATTCGGTCAAAACAACAAAGTCTGAGGTTATAAAGATCGCGTATTGGTTTTCTGCTACCTCTCCATCTCTGGAATAAAATTGAGCTGGTAATTCCTTTTGAACTTGTGCTCTATATAAGTCTCTTTTCCACTTGTAAAGTGTAATGTTATCATTACTGTATTTTTTGTCTTTCTTACATCCTAATGTCACAATTAGTATTAATGCAATCGTAAAGTTCCTAGACATGTCGTTTCTTTTCTTAAAATAAATAAAAAAAAAGGACTTCGCCAAACTTGCTATCGTTATTTAGAACTAATTGATTGGTTGAGTAAGTAATGCTAATCGCCTTATTAAACTAGTGATTTATTGTTGAAACTGATTGATAATCATATATATATGTGTTTTTTGTGGAAGGGGACGTGCGCCATAACAAAGAACAATCGTATATGCAACTAATTTGATATATAGTAAGTGGCTTAGATAGCAAATCAGGTACTTTATAAAGCCCTGCAAACATGACGTCCGATCATTTGGGCTCTGGTTAAGTATTAGCAAGATTATCAACATGGATATTATTTCATTTTTAATATTGTTTTTTTAACTATTTTAGAATTGGCGGGCTTATATATTGTACGGTAATTTTGAGTTATTCTCCAGGCCTTTCAATTCGACAGCGGATTTTGCAATTCAATCGACCACTCCCAGCAGTCGTTGAAGGTACTAATGGCGAATATGAACAAATCGTGAAAAATCAATGCCGTTGATGACACACTGTGGCTGGAAAATGATACCTTAAGAAAAGATTGGATTTAAATTATAATTATGAACAACTATTTTACCGCTATTGTTTTAAGCTATAAGCGGCCGCAGAATATCCAAAGGATATGTGAAACGATATTAAGCGTCAGTCAAGTATGTAAGCTGATTTTGTCGAATAACAACCCCGAAGTTGATCTGAAATCATATGTGAAAATTGATGACAATAGGTTTGTGCTTATTAATCAGGAAAGGGATTCTGGTTGTATTAAACGGTATGAACTGGCTTATGTAGAACACTCAGAATATTATTTCTGCATTGATGACGATTTGTTTCTCAGTAAGACCCAGATCCAGTATCTGATGGTGAATTTAATAAATGACCCTTTTAGGCCGCATGGCTTTTGGGGGCAAAGCTTGCTCAAGTTAAATGATAAAATTAGTTTTGGAGAAAGTGTTGTTAATTGCGACCAAGAGGTCGATATTTTAAATCGTGCTTATTTTTTTACTAGAAAACATGTTGTAGAGTTATTTAGATTGTTATCACTCAGTCAAATTGATATAGAAGATGCTGGACTGTGTGATGATATCTTTTTGAGTTCTTCAGGTGTCAAAAAGCCGTCAATGCACTTTATCGGAAAATTTGAAGATTGTCCCACCTCTAATGAATTTGGTATTGCTTCCTGGAAGGGCTTTGAATTTGAAAAAAAGAGACAGAAAGTATTGGAAAGGATTTTAAATATTAAAGAAAAAACTCATACCGATTTTTGAAAAACTGAGATTTATTTGTTGCTATTTTGAAGCTGAATTTCATTGCAACGATATGACTAGTGTTCCGCCAATTTGCTTTATACACCAGGGCTCATTATTTTAGTCCTTAACAATGACCTGTAGAGGAAAGGGGGATATCACAAGAAAAGGGATTTGCAGTGTTTTCCAATAGGTGCTTTCCAGCACAGCTTTTGAGTTTGCTACAGCATTATTGGTCTCTTTTGTTTTCTTTGCAATTACATCAAATTCTTTGATTCTGCGTGGCATTTTACATATTCATTGCGTCCATTTTTCTGCAATCTCTGCAACTCAGTTGGTGTCTAACCTGAACGAACGTTCCTTTCCACAGCAGTTTTTTTATCTGGAGTCTAGACAAAGACCATGTATTACATAAACAGCGCATTAAAAACAAAATCTTGCAGTCGTGCATGCCAGAGCTACCCTCCGAGTACGCATTCTATTTGCACTAAGATTAATAGGATTGCAAATGAAAACCCCTGTCTAATTTGATTCAACTTGACCAATATTGGGCAACAGGAAATCCCTTATTCAAAATTTTTCTTTCAGATCCTGGGGTAATATCGCTTCGAGTGAAGGAAGATAGTTGTGAACGACACTCGAAAAATATTCTGAGAGGCTCATCAAGAAACCATACATATCAACTAAAAGGATAGAATTTCTAAAAATGTAAGTAGTTCTTTTTCAGTATGTATACTTTGTCTTAACGGTTGGTAGACCACAATAGATATTTGTTTATGACGCAAAGAAATGAGTTTTATGGACTCCTTTTTATCCTACCGAGGATTGGAGCTCGTCAGTTTGTACTTATGTCATCAATAAAATGATAGTAAATAAAGTCAAATGTTTTAATTTTAGTCTTAGGTATAGAACTGTTTTACTAAATTATGTTAAATTTTTTCTAGCTATGCTGTTAATAAACCTACGAAGAACACAACCACAGATCTAAAAACGTCTTATGAAAATTGCATGTTTAATTATGGCTCATAAAGAGTTTGATTTACTTATTGATATCACAAATAAACTTTACCATCCCGATATTGATATTTTTATTCATATTGATATTAAAGCCAAAGTTGACATCCCTGATTTGTTATTTAGGTTAAATGAGGAAAAGGTAACCATTTTGAGTGACAGGCTCGATGTAGTATGGGGTGGTTACTCCATACTTAAAACACAATTGTTGCTTTTATCGATGGCCTCAGAAAAAAACAATTACGACTATTACTGCTGTATAAGCGGACAGGATTTTCCGTTAATAACCCCAACGGATTTTTTGGACTTCTTTATAAGAAATCGGGGAAAGGAATTTTTAGAGTATTTTGCTTTGCCATCTCCACAGCATTGGGGTGGAAATGGCGGACTGCATAGGTTTCAATATTTTTGGCCAGTTGACGAAATGGGGTTTCATCAGAGCGTGAAATTTTATGAGAAGCAGTTAAGAGAGAGCCTTAAAAGAACAATGCCCGAGGAATTAACTCCTTATGGCGGTTCAAATTGGATTTCTATAACTGGATCATGTGTAAGGTATATATTTGACAAATTAATGCTCAATCCAAGCCTTCTCCTGTTTTTTAGTATGGTTGCCCATCCCGAAGAAATTTTCTTTCAGACACTAATCTTAAATTCTCATTTTAAGGATAATGTTATAAACGATAATAAGCGATATATTGATTGGTCTGGCACCCCGAGCCCAAGGATTTTAAATACCCAAAGCGATATCGATAACATTGAAACTTCGAATGCACATTTTGCTAGGAAATTTGAGAGGGACAGTTGCGAGACCGTGTTAGATTACTTAAATAAAAAACTTTTGCCGTTCTAATTACAAGGGTGTTTCTGTGAATTTATCACATTATTTCAGCGAAAGTGGTTCTTCCCCACTCATATCTTTGAAATCAATTTCTTACTGATTTCAAAGATATGAGTGGGGAAGAACTTTTGCTAAAAATTGATGGAAGTATTTTTTCCATTTACAAGTGTTTAAACACCATGGAATATCGTCGGAAAAGATAAAGAATTTTGGATCATATATTCGTGATCTGATTGTGTCTATCGCGTTGTTTATATACTCAATACTAACAACTCCATGATAATCAGGTTTCTCAAAAAAATCTCCCCGTCGGACATTAATCATTATAGAAGTGCAATTGCGAATTTTTTCATACATATATCTCCATTTTCCTGTCAGTTTATTTCTGAAGGTAAAATCAGTATAAAGAATTGGAATTATTGTGCTGAAATATTTAGGGGATTGCCAATAACCAGAAACTGAAATGTTGATTTTTGGTTGTTTCTGTCACTAAAATATGCTTTCAACTTCTGCATCAAATGTTCATCGAACTGGAAAAACCGTCTTCAATCTTCAATAATGGTAAGCCCGAAGTTTCTATCAATTCAGCAGCTTGTTCTTCAGTTACTAATTTCGCACCTGACAAATCAAAGATGTCTAGATTATAATTGTGGTTGCCAATATTTCTATGATAAAGTTCTAGATTTAAATAAACTTCCATTTGAGTATAAGTGGATAGAAATTTTCCAAATGAATATTGAAACAAGCCTTCCCTTAAACTTACTATAACCATATATTAATTTGGTTAGCGTTAATTAAGGATTTTACTTTTGTGTGTTGCGATTAAGATAGTTTAATTATATGTGAATGTTCAAGAATTATGAGAATAATTTTATGTACATAAAAAAATCTATTCCGATTAAAAGAATTGATTTTTATGAAAATTAAAGAGATTTATGATTTTAATATTACCTCCGATTGTTCGACAAATAGGACAGCATAAGTTCATGACTATAGAATTTTGCGGATCTAACTTTTTTCAAGATTTTTAGACAGGTACGCTCAAATCCAGGAAAGGCATCATTGAACTCATACTGTAATGTATCGCCATGTAAATCAATTGCTTGCATAACATCTATCCCCCCCTTTAACTCACAAAATTTTGGCTCGATAGAGGAAGAGAATTTTTTTACAATTTTCCAAACTAGCTCATGTTCAAGTGTTATGTCCCATTTTAAAAGATTACGATGCATGAAGAGAATTTTTCCTTCACAATCATGCTGAACCATTGTGTTTCCAAAAAACGAATTATCGTGTACAACACCGCAACTACCAACATCGAAAGGGACCATATAATAAGGAGTTTTCAGTGCCATCCAAGCGAATCTGAATGTATCTTTATCACCGTATAGAAATCTATAATAATCAGCACCCTTCATATTAAAATAAATGCAAAGTTGTAATTGGTCCCAAGATCGTAGTTTATCAACTATAAGTTGCCCGCTTTCTTGTTCTGGACAGTCTTTAAAATCAACATCCAAAATCTTCCAGATTGGATTGTGTTCCGGCGTTTGCCAAAAATCTGGCCAGAATATGCACCCATGTTTCTTGTATTCCTCATTTTCAAAAAGATATGCCGGGTCTCTTAAACACACATTGTCTGCGTCTAAATACAAGACTTCTCTAAAATTGCTGAACATTATCGCTAGTGCTTTCATTAGAAACCCACCTGGAGTAACCTCGATGAATTGCTCAGTATTCAAACATTTCGCCCCTAGTTTCTCAAATTCATTGCACATATTTTTTGATAATTCGTCACCGTGAAACCAAATCTCTATTGGAAGTGTGCATTCGAATGTTCTAAGGATCGAAACCAATATATATGCCGATGTAAAATACTTTAAACCTCCAGCAGTGATGACTATACCTCGACCATGACCTACTTGTTGGCCCTTATAATGCTTTCTTTCTGTGACAAATCGTTGCCAGTCTGAACGAAGAGCCTGAATCTGATTTTCAATTAGAGCATCGTATTGAAAAAAACTGTTTACTTTACCGTCGATCATTTAATACTAATGCTTTAATTGGAAGATAATATAATCTATAACAAATTAGTGATTTTTTTAAATTTATAAAACGGCTAATCGAAGTGCACCTTTTTTAGGGTATGTAAGCAAATCACTGAATTAGCAGAAAACGAAAAATGCCGTATCTTTTTGTTTGAAACAAAATCGAAGGAGACCAATAAATGACCTAATTGGCAAATATGAACCTATTATTCGCTAGAATTATGCTCAGTTGTAAACTCTCTTGGAATATTCGAATAATATGCGAGGCAATTTTGGAGCTTCCACAAGCTATCAAGTTGATATTATCGTATAGCAATTCACAATTTGAATAAATGGATATGTAAACATCTATGATGACAATCATGTATTCCTGAACCAAAAAATATCTGTTGGTTGCAGTGGTAGGTTTCAAATTGCGTCTCGGGAAGAATGGGGATGTTATTTATGCGTTGACGATGATCGGCTTTGCGTAGCGACTAAATTTGAGATCGAAAAGGAAGACGGCGAATCAAATGATAATATTCTTATTGTTTTTCTGCTACAAAAAAACTGATAATTCATAAATTGGGAGCAATCAAAAATAGTCCTATTTCAGATGAGCCCAAAATAGCTTCTTGGAGGCAAACTATTTTGATGTAAAACGCAAACGAGTGTTATTAAAGCTATTGAAGATCAAATATTCTGATGATATAGAAATCCAGTGAGTCGAAACGTCTACTAAAGTTTTAGATAAATATTCTTTTTTGTACCATACAAAAAAGTCGACAAAACTAATGCCTAATCCAGGAGTGAACCCAATAATGAATCAGTGGTTGTGTAACCGGGTCGCTCGAGGGATTTCTAATTTCATTGTAATCATATGCGAAAACTTCTTTCAATGGCACTGAAGCCATTTTTGTTTCCGGATGTGCTATGAGACTATCACGCATTCTGAAAGGACCAGAGTATTGCGGTGAAAACATCTGGTCGCGCTCACCACTGTTAAATAGCCTAACTATGTCATGTGTGAGGTTCAATAAAAATGGATCATTAACTATCGAGCAGAAATATTCAGAGGCTATTGAACCGTTTGTAGAATCGACGATCATGTACCCTCTATTATGTGTTTTACCTAGGCGTAAAAATTTAAGAGGATCTAACAGCTCAATATCCCAATCAACATAGTATCCTCCATATGTATAGATAATGAGATACCTGGCAATATCAGCCGCTTCCGCATAGTTTCGTGATTTAATAAACGCCTCATAAGCAAAAGGATGGTAAGTTAAAAGGAATTCAATGATATCACTGTCGGTCCAAAGTTTTCTTTCGAAACCATCCAACTGGTTGTCGTTCCAGGAATTTAGACACCTTTCTATCAGAGAGTTAGTTTTTTGACCTACGATCTGATGGATAATTTTTGGAATTTCTAGAGTTCGCACGTCTTGATTTTGTTTAATACGTTTATCATAAAGCTTTTATACCTTTCGCCTACCATTCTTAAATTAAATTAACGCAGCATCACTTAGTCAATCTGGTCTGGCTTTTATGCAAAGAAATGAAATAATTGGAAGTGATTTTATTTCTCTGCATAGSTNAANGATYKKWWRARMKTCKKGTARKGARRRARWSNAKATYTYSKTKGTGTAACATAAAAAACAATTTCATATGATTTAACCTTACAGATGAGTAGAGAAACATTTCCTGAACAATTCCAGCATGGTCATTATGAAACTTTGTAACATCCGAAAAACCAAAGTCTTTTTGAACAGAAATAAAAGGCACCAATAACATTTTATTTGTCGACAGTTGCGAAAGTTTTATATCACCAATAACACTCTCATCAAAGGGGGCCTCCAAAATTTTTTGAAAGAATTTTTTGAAAACGATTAAAAATTGCGCTGAGAGGAAGTGGTTGGCCCAAAATACATTTTCATTAATTGGTACTGCTAAATCAAATTGACCTGTACCTCCGGAAATGTAATCACATCCAAGGGCATGTGCTAAGTAGATATTTTTGAGGAAATCTTCTCTTAAATAACTTGGAGTAAATTCATGGTCATCCTCACAGATTATTATAACATCATCATCGTTTTCGATAGCCATACGTACAACTTTTAATACACTAAGCCAATGCCCATAAGCCCCTATAGGATGTTTACATGCCTCAACCAATTTAACATTAAATTCAGCTTTATCCTTAAACTGACCTAAAATATGATGTCGTCTTTGTTCTCGTTCAGAAAGGTTTATTATGTAAGTTGGGATTGTAGCCTCGGTGTCAACATCTAAATTGTCCAAAATTGATTTTATGTTAAAGTTAGAATTATAGAAGTCTCTAATGTTACTAGCAATCTTTGCTTGAATGGCACTTTGAAGAAAAAGTTTTTGTACTCTTTCGGTACCGTTATTTACTTCAGTTGCGTCCGAATATCCAAACTCTTTTTGTACTGAAATTATTGGATGAATAAAATAAATGCTATCGGACAAGCTCGAAATCTTTGCGTCGGCAGTATCTTCAAATCCAAATTCCGCATCTAATAATGTTTGAAAGAACTTTTTGAAAATTATAATAAATTGTGTGCCAGAAAATTTTTTGACTGAAAATAGACTATCTGATATTTGAACAGCATCCTCAAACCAGCTTGCACCACCAATGAGAACATCGACCAAGTTTTTCTGAGCTTGGGTTATTATATCTTGAATATCCTCTTGCCTATAATTTGCGGTGAATAAATGGTCATCTTCGCAAATCAATACATATTCATCTTCACAACTGACTAAATCCTGAATTATGTGCCGTATGGTATGCCACAACCCTATATTGCCAAATCTATGAGTACGGGCCTCAACCACATTTACTTGAAATTCTTTTCTTTCAGCAAATTCGTTAAGGATGTGCGTTAGCCTATCTTCACGGGCTTTTAAGTTTATTATGTAGGTTGGAATTTTCATTATGATTATTAATTATCTTTTCTTTAAGCTGAATTAACTTTGCATGTTTAAGTTGGTTGTTGTATATCATAACACAATAAAGCGAAAGATCCTTTAAGTGTCATTTCATACAATAGTTTATTCTTGACTACCAATTCTGAGAACGGGATATTGATTTTCATTTAGAGTATTTACTATATCAATATGAAAGGTCAATATCTGATACATCTAATAATAGCATCAACCCATCCACCGAAGGGTTTTCCTTGGATGCAATAATTTTAGTTTGCATCCCTTGAAGAAGGTCAATGACTGGCGGTAAGTAGTTTTGTAATTGAATTTTATTCGTTTCAATATCAAAATAATACTTCTGTGGATTTAAATGTCTATTACTTTCGGACGCCCTAAAAGTCACCACCTCGGTTGTATTATCTCCTGCATTAATTACAGTAAGATTGRCYWWNTWCNTMKSAAATCAGTAACAATTACGCGATAATTTTCTTTTAAATTCTCACTCAAGAGTTTTCCTATGGACTGAATTTTAGTATTGTTAGTTACAAAAGGGCTCTCCAGGTACGATCTGGCCACCTCGGTATTTAGCGCATAAAAAATAGCCTTTTTATCTAGTCTACTCAGAATTTGATTTGCGATGTATTTGGTCCTCCGCTCAATAACATCATATGGGATTTTTTGGTGGGGTGAGTTGAAAGTTACTACATAACTGTTGTGAATAAGGTCGTTATCGCAGCTAATGATCAATTTTTTGACACTAAGTGGCACTTTAGAATGTTTCATTGATTCAATCCACTTTTTAATCTCAACATAGGCTGATGAGTCTGAGATACTCTGATCACTCCACCTCAAGCTAAGTTTTTTAGCTTCGGTTGAGTCAATGGGATATATATAAGTTGACAAAAAATATGATGGTGGAATTATTGTCTGAGTACCTGCGCCGAAAATATTAACCATATCATTGGGATGGTTAGTGTTATAAGCTTTAAGCCAACCAATTAATGCCTTGAATTCGTGGTTTCGAAATTGGCGGTCTGCGGGAAATATGCTTTTGATCGTTGAGTCTAACTGACTAGTGTTAAAGGCAGAGGAAGAAGTTATAAATGCATTGAGCGGTCGAACAGTCCAATCATCTATTTTTAAAATGATATTCCGGAAACTCTTTTTACTTATTAAGTAGGCTGCTAGGTAGGTGTTTACTTTTTTTGGCTCTTTTGCAAATATCCCAATGTCTCCAAGACCAATTAATTTAACGTCCGACATCTTGTTATTAGCAAAAGTATTGTCAAATATAGGTATCGCTTGATCAATCGGTTTTGAAATGATTTCTTGTAGCTTTTGAGCGCAAATTACTTTCCCAAATGCAATAAATAATAGTATAAAAAAAATAGGTTTGATTGTCATTAGCTTACGGTTAAATTAATGTGAACTTAAATTCACGTCCGAGAATATAATTAATGCATTAATTATGTTTTTTTCTGCAGGAAATACAAATTGATGTCCATAGTTGTCAATTGCATTTATATTGGCTTTTATACCCAAATCTTTCAATTTTTGGATGGAAAATATACCCTGAGAAATATTATAATTTTCAAAAAGCTTTCTTGCTGCAGATGATGGATCTGCAGTAAATGATTTAATGGAATAACTAAATTTGCCTTTGCTCATGGAGTTGCTATCCAGTATATGAACAGTAGCTAATTTTGGAAAATCTGTAGCGATAACAAAATACGATTTTTTATAGCGTTCCCTTAAAAAATTCCCCATGTTTTTGAATCCAGCGGCAACCACATGTGCATTATGTGCCCATATTATTGACTTTACATTTTGGCTAAGAAATTGCACATTTTGATACAATACACTGTCGCGAAATAGATTCGCACTGATCTTAGTTGATATATTGTTATTAGAATTTTTACGGTCATACTTAATACTGTTATCTGCAGTTCGCAAATAAAACGATAGCCAATTAAACTCTCGATTATCAAGCTTCGCTTTAAGGTTTGGCTGATTTAAATTAAACCAGTCATTGAGAACTTCAATCTGTTCAATGAACGAATTTTCAGTAGCTAGCTTATAGATAAGTGATTGAGTTTCTTGCAGATTATACGGGGTGATATATCTATATAAAATAAAATTAACAAAACGCTGATCAATACCAATGTCAAAACCAAAAACCTCCACAGGATTGTGTTTATTCTGAATATTATATTGTTTTAGCCAAGAAAATAACTTTAGATAAATAGTGGATGATGGTTCATTTAGATCAAGGTCTTTGACCCATTTAGATATGAAGGAAGTGTCCAATACCTCGGGTGAGTTTAGGTAGTTTCTCATTTTTGAAATAATGTAATCTGGACCTTCAATTAAAAGACTGCGATATTCTTTTTTCACAACTAAATATTTAACCATCTGGGCTTTGAAAGCGATAGGTGTATATCCGCCATGACTTACCTCACCTAAGGCCACTAATTTGACAGAATCAACAATTTCACTCCCAAAATGCATATTTAAATATCTGAACACGTCAGGTGATGTCATTGCTGCGGAATTAAAATCAGGAAATTCCTCATTTGCACTTTGACCGGAAGCACTATTACAAGGAACTATCAACACTAGAAAAAATACCGATTTGATAAAGTTGCAAAAGAATTTTCCTATTTCCTGGAGCGATTTTGACTTCATATTTATATTTGGAATGTCAACTAATTCAAATTACCCTATTACGCACTTATAAATAAGATATAAACAGACGAAAGTTTCCTAAAAGATAAAAGAGAAGGCTTGTAATGAACCGAAGTATGTAGTCCACAGCTTCAGTTCATTGATCTTTATGTCCACAAGGTTTAATTCTTCTCTTCGAATATTAGAAGGGAATTTTTAGTCCCCAGCCGGTCTTGCCTGTTGTAGTATTCAATGAAAATTCGAACTTAACGCCACCTGAACCGGTGCTGAACTCCGCTTTTGATGTAACTTGCCCCGAACCGTTAATGGTAGATAGAAATTTCACCGTCATGCCCTTATAAGTTCCTAGTAGCGGAGCTGCACTATAGTTACTTCCATTTATCGATGCCGATCCAAATTTAAATCCATCTTGAGTGCTTCCTGAGCCTGTTGGAACCCAATTTATAACTGGAGTCGATCCCCCTGATCCTGTTATTCCAAATGGGTTGATTGAGGGGCCGCTACCGCTTCCTGTTGAAAAATCACCAATATCAGCGGTGCCGGAATAATCACCGCTGCCGGTAGCATTAAATAGTCCACCAGAAAGCATGTCACCAACGTTTTTCAGGAAGCCTTCGTTAGTATCCCAACCATAGTTTGCTCCGCCATAGGTACCTCCTAAAATAGATTTTAGATCTTCGATAGACATAAGGATAGGAAATTCGCTTTCCAGTCTGTGAAAGGGTAATTTGAGTTTTTTTTCCATAACTTAAAGTTTGTTTTGATTAATGGATTGATTATTAGTTTAATACATATTTAAAAAAATAAATTAAGATTTCAAAATTTTTTTTTAGCTTAACAAAATATCTTAGATCGAAGAATCAAAACTATGGTGAATAAATTTCCTTGCGATAGACAGATGGATTTAATGGATTGTGGACCAGCATGTCTGAAAATGATTGCAAAATACTATGGAAAATATTATAGTCTGCAATATATGCGTGATCAATGCGGTATAACTAAGGAAGGAGTTTCTTTTCTCGATCTCAGTCATGCCTCAGAAAATATTGGGATGAAGAGTCTAGCATTGAAGTGCACAGTCGATGACCTAATTTTCAAAATTCCCTTGCCAGTTATCGTACACTGGGATAACAGTCATTTTATCGTAGTATATAATACAAACATAAAGAAGGGGTCTATTCATGTCTCCGATCCGGCTAAAGGTTTAATTCATTACACTAAAAGTGAATTTACTCAAAGATGGGTCAAAAGATCCGATGTAGATAAAGGTGTTCTAATGGCAATCGAACCACAGGCGGAATTTTATCAAAGAAAGGGAGAGGAACAAGTACAGCGAAGAAAAACCTTTGAGAATTTCCTTGGATATTTCCGACCATATAGGAAGAACTTTGTTACACTCTTCGTAATAATGCTGATAGCCACAATCTTGCAAGCAATGCTCCCATTCATTGCCAAAGCAGTTATTGATGTTGGCATTCAAACAAACGATATTGATTTTATCATGATTGTTCTGATGGCCAACATCGCGATTTATATTTGTATACTTTTAAGTAATATGGCTCGAGATTGGATTTTACTCCATATAACTGCGCGTGTCAACATTGCACTAATTTCTGATTATCTCATGAAACTTATGTTGCTGCCAGTTACTTTTTTTGAAACTAAGTTGACTGGCGACATCTTGCAAAGAGCGCAAGATCATGAACGTATCAGAGCATTCATAATGAATAACTCAATAAGTATGATATTTTCATCAATTACTTTTGTTGTTTTTGGGATTATATTATTGTTTTACCATACCACAATTTTTTACATTTTTCTTTCTGGAAGTATATTATATATATTGTGGGTTATGGCTTTTTTAAAGTTGAGAAGGAAAATGGATTGGGAATATTTCGATTTAGTTTCGAAAAATCAAAGTTACTGGGTAGAAACAATCGGAGCAATCCAAGATATCAAAATAAATAACTATGAGAAGCCTAAGCGTTGGAAATGGGAAAGTATTCAAGCTAGAATATATGCCGTAAATGTACGATCCCTGAAAATCAATAACCTTCAAAACTCTGGAGCTCAATTTATTGATAGCATCAAGAATCTAGGTATTACGTTCTTTTGTGCAATCGCCGTTATTCGCGGTCAAATGAGCTTTGGTGTAATGATCTCCACTCAATTTATAATTGGAATGCTAAATGGACCTGTAATTCAGTTTATTCAGTTTATCGTCGCCTATCAATTTGCGAAAATTAGCTTTTTACGCTTAAATGAGATTCACGCACTTGAGGATGAACATGAAAATGTAGGCACTAATCCTATTAAATTGCCTGACTGCAAAGACCTAAATATACGAAATGTTTCATTTCAATATTCGCCCCATGCTGCACCAGTTTTGAATAATATCAATCTAACTATTCCTGAGAAAAAAGTTACAGCAATAGTTGGAGATAGCGGTAGCGGGAAGTCAACGTTGCTTAAACTAATTTTGAGACTATATAAACCTAGTTATGGTGAGATACTTATAGGAAGTATGAATGTGAATAATATTAGCTTAAAACAATGGAGAGACAAATGTGGAGCAGTTATGCAAGATGGTAGAATTTTCAACGATACTATACTTAATAATATTGTTCTTGATGATGAAAATTTAGACTATGAAAAGCTAAAAAAGGCTCTTGATACCGCAAATATATCAATTGAAATTGAACGGCTGCCTTTAGGATATCAAACAGTAATGGGAGAACAAGGACGTGGACTCAGTGGTGGTCAAAAGCAACGTATCCTCATAGCAAGAGCACTTTACAAAGATCCAGATTATCTCTTTTTTGACGAAGCTACAAATTCTCTAGATACGTTAAATGAACAGAAAATAGTTGCGGCCCTGGATGATATTTTTAAAGATAAAACTGTGATTGTGGTAGCTCACAGACTAAGCACAATTCGGAAAGCAGATCAAATCGTTGTAATGCAAGATGGATTCATTGTAGAGATTGGAAACCATGAGACATTAATGGAACAAAGGGGACGGTATTTTCAACTAATTAATTCACAACTTGAAATGCAGCCGAATATTGGGACTGAATCTTCAATTGAAATCGAGACTGATGATGCAAAAAGTAATCGAATTCTTCAAAAAATAGCTAACGCTTTTGAATCAGAGTTTAAAAATGGAAATAAATAAAATAGAGCAGTCAATCGAAGTCATAGACGTTGAAAGATTTCATAGACGAGAAAGTACTGAGGAAGTACAAGATATTATCGAGCGAATGCCAACAAAATTCGCCATGGTAATAGGCTTTATCCTAACTTTTATCTTTATCCTCCTGATTTTTTTTGGATGGTTTATTCGTTATCCTGACATCGTCAAGGGAAAGGTCACTATCAATTCACCACTTGCTCCAATAAAATTAGTAGCAAATAGTTCTGGCAAGGTGAAGCTCAATTCTTCTATGATAAGAAACGATGTCAAAAGTGGTGATGTTGTTGCTTATATTCAAAGTTCTACATCGTATGAAACTTTGTCAAAAATTAGCGAGATTCTTCAGAAGTATAGTCCAAATAATGATGATACTCGCATTTTGCTGCAGCTGCCTTCAAAAGTTTCACTAGGGGAACTGACGGGTATTTATTATAATTTTTATAGCAGTATTTATCAGTTAAGAAACTTTCAGTTAAACAAACTTTACGAGGAACAGATACTCAGCTTGCAAAACGTGAATTTGCGACTGCAGGATCAATTTAAAAATAGCTTGGAAAGAGTTGAAGTAAATACTAGCAGTTTAAAATTTACTGAAAAATTTCTCAAACGGGATTCGATCCTATTCGCGAAAAAAGTAGCTGCGGAAGTGGAACTTGACCGAGCGGAGATGGAGTACCTAAATAATAAAAATGTGCTAGCCGCCTCCCGTAGCGAATTAATAGAGGCGGGAAAACAAGCAGAACAAACTATCAGTAAAATCAAAGAGCTTCAAATACAAAAAGAGGAAAAAATGAAGGAGCTTAAAATTGCTGTGGTAACCACTTACAATCAACTAATTGAAAACATTGCTTCTTGGGAACAACGATATGTTATCAGATCACCTTTCGATGGTAAAATACAATTTCTAAAATTTTGGACAGACAACCAATTTGTTCAGATGCAGGAACCGATGTTTACTATAATACCTAAGACAAAAGAACCTTACGGTCAAGTGTCCTTAACTACTATCGGTGCCGGAAAGGTTAAGGAAGGGCAAGAAGTTATTGTTAAGCTTGACAATTATCCGTACAGCGAGTACGGATCTATCAAAGGTATAGTCACAAGCATGTCATTAACCACGAGCACAGAAAGAACACCCCAAGGAAATATTGAAGCATATTTGGTTACGGTAAAATTTCCGTTGGGCTTACGCACAAATTATGGTGAGATTATTCCGTTTAGACACGAGACACAGGGAGATGCTGAGATTATAACTAATGACCGAAGGTTAATTGAACGTATAATAGGCAAAATTAAGTATGCAATTAGGAAATAAATGCCTTCATTTAGATACACGTTGATTGTTATCTCCGAAGTTAAATTCATCTATACGGCAGTTTATACTTTCTTCCGTTGAGGGATAGCGGGGCGTACCTAGGATCACTTTTTGTGGTCAATCACGAACTTATCCTTTCCAACTTTCAAAAAAGATCTCGGGTTTTTCGATGGTCAATTTTTAGATACCCGCCAATATCCATGGACGACGGTGATCAAATTAACAAGTTACGAAGAACTGTGCCATAGTTACGCTTCTATATTTGAAATTTAAGAAATGTACTTAAGCTCAAATAAGAACAAATTTCTTATTACTCTTCGGGATTGGAAAGATGATTTACCTATTTAAGTTTTTTTTTCATAAAATCCTTACAGTGCACAGTAGTCCAGCTAACACGACTACCTCCAATATGATGAGATAAAAAATGGCCTCTAATTACAGATGGTGAGCTTTGGTGGAGTATTAATTTAAGTACTAATAATTTCTAATATCCATAGAGTTTTAAAAGAGCCTAAAATATTTAAACAAAATATCTTGTGCAACTATAAATTAAAATTATATTTTTGAGAAAAGCAGGCCACTGCTATAAAAACCTCATGAAATTTTTGATCGAATGGTAATTGTAAATTTAATTGGAGGAGTTGGAAACCAAATGTTTCAATACTGTTTTGGAAGATACCTGTCGGTTTTAACTAATCAAGAACTTTTTCTAAATATAAACATATACAGTGCTGGAAATAGTGATAGAAACTATGATCTTGATATATTCAGACTGACAAAATTCAAGGATGGTGACGCAGAAAAAGCACTTGAGTATTTAAAGCACTCAAATATCCCGGCTATTCATATAAATGAAAGGTTCTTTCATTATAATAAGGACTTGATTAAATCACTTCAATGCAAATTGATAGAAAGTTTTGGAAACCAGATTCCTCATTTAATAATTTCTGGTTATTGGCAATCTGAAAAATATTTTAGAAAAATAGAAGGTCTTATCAAAGAGGACTTTACTTTTTGTAATCCTCTTTATGGAAAATGGGAATTATTAAATAAACAGATAGTGCATTCAGAATCTGTAATGATAAATGTAAGGCGAGGGGATTATCTCCAAAAATTAGATTATCATGGAGTAGTGGACATAGATTATATTAATTCTGCAATTGAGCTAATGAATGAACGCGTTTCAAATCCTAAGTTTTTTATCTTTTCTGATGACATACTATGGTGTAAAAATAATATCCCTCAAATTGAAAATGTTATTTTTGTAGATGAACAGTATTATGATCCTAAATATCAATACTATTTGCAGCTAATGAAAAATTGCAAATATTTTATCATATCTAATAGTACTTTCGCATGGTGGTCAGCTTGGCTTGCGCCGTATAAAAACAAAATTGTAATAGCACCAAAAAAATGGTTTATCAGTAAGGATCTAAACACAAAAGATTTATTTCCTGAAAAATGGATAAATATATAAAGTTAAAATTTCATACTTTATTACAACTAAACGTTTAATATTTTCCTGATGTTTAACCATATCTGTTTAAAACTCGACTGATCTTCTGTAATAGTCTCGGCTACAGCTAATATTCCTGGTTTTATTTTAATTAAAGAATCTTGAGCAGTTCGGGTTAATATCACTCTAGAAACGAAAAAAGCTATCCTTGATAAGGATAAGGTGGCGAAGTAATTTTGTAAATCTTTTGAGGGAATATCAACGTTTATTGCATTCACTTTTTCCATTTTATATTTAGTGTCTTAATTCCAATTGATTTTTTTACTAGCTCATAATAATGCCTCCTTTAGGCCGTCAATTCTTGATAAGTCCCTTGTTCGATAACTTATCCTTTCTCAATAACGATAATATTATCTGCGTTTTTAACTGTACTCAGCCAATGAGCAACAATAGTGCGGTTATTAAAAGATTGATCTATTTTTCAACAGTTTCTTTCTCGTTATGTATATTTCGCTGAAATACCCACAGTAGGAGCAATGCCCTGATTACTTTTTCTACAAGAAGCGGATCAGCTTTTCTGTTTTTTGCCGATACTTGTTTTAGCCAGTCAGTCGTGAGGCTCTGTCTTGAAATCATGAAATTTATTGGTTAGTTTTTTGGTTGTTGAAATTTCCTTCATGAATATATCTATGCAAATCTGGTCTTCGGCCTTTTCGGGCTGAGTAGCGCAATAGTTTATTTTCGTTTACTACATATTTAAAATATGCATTGGTAAAAATTGACTGGCAATCGCTACCGGCAAGGAAATTAAATTCCATATCACAAAATACATCCGCTAATAGTTTTTCAATAGAAACTGTAAAAATATTGTTTATCTGATTCAATGGGCTTTCAACGCAAAATCAGTGTAATCCCATCGTAATTGGAAAAACACTCTATGGATCAACGCCCACTTTGAAATTATTTGCCCTTGATGCAGCAAGTGGCCGGCAAAAATGGTTGTTTGACCCAGCCTCGCTCGATACCGGAAAAAATGCTGATCCTAAAGCATATTATAAGGTGAACAGAGGCGTGGTCTACTGGCAGAGCGATCAAAAGAATGGTACACCGAGGATATTTTATAATGTAGGGGATAAGGTATTTGCTATTAATGCGACTGATGGACGCCCGGTAGTGAACTTTGTCAACAATGGTTATATAGATTTGACTCAAAAGCTAGGTGGTACCAATCACTCTTTTGTCGCAGCAACCACACCGAGTATTATTTATAAAGATTTGCTGATTATGGGGCTACGGGTATCAGAAGGTGAAGAAGCATCGGCGGCACCTATCCGGGCTTATGACGCGTTAACCGGTAAGTTACGCTGGACTTTTAATACTATTCCCCATCCGGGAGAAAAAGGGTATGAAACCTGGGAAGACAAGCAGGCCTGGGAAAAACTTGGAGGTGCTAACAATTGGGCTGGTATGTCCCTCGATGAGAAAACAGGTGTGGTTTATATCCCAACCGGCTCTGTTGGTGGCGATTTTTATGGGGCTAACCGAAAGGGGCAAAATTTGTATGCCAATTCGCTTATTGCACTTAATGCTGCAACAGGTAAATATATATGGCATTATCAGGTGGTGCATCATGATCTGTGGGACAGAGACCTTCCTGCAAACCCTAATTTGGTAACCCTTAATCAAAATGGCAAAGTGGTAGATGCTGTGGCACAGATAACCAAACACGGGTATATCTTTCTTTTCAATCGCACAACAGGTATTCCTATATTTCCAATAGTAGAAAAACCTGTACCCCAAACCGCATTACCTGGTGAATCCCCCTGGCCAACACAGCCCATTCCTACATTGCCGGAGCCATTTGCACGCCAGACATTTGGCCCCGGTGAGGTAACCAATCTGTCGCATCAAACACATAAGGAAATGATGGAACAGTATATGAAAGTAAAATATCGGGCAATGTTCTCACCACCTAGTAAAGAGGGTGGCTGGATTTTCCCGGGTTTTGATGGCGGTGGTGAATGGGGGGGTGCTGCCGTGGACCAAGAAACTAAAGTGATGTATATTAATGCAACAGAACTGCCTTGGATCCAATTGATGATTGATGTTCCTACGGAAAGTACCAACGATCTTTCTTTGCAAAGTACAGGCCATGCTTTATATAATCGTCATTGTATCAGTTGCCACGGCGAAAAACTGATGGGTAATGGATCAACTATACCGGGTTTGACAGATTTAAATAAAAGGTATACTGAAAATACTGTCCTAAAGGTTATTGAAAATGGCCGTAATATGATGCCCTCTTTTAAAGCGCTCCCAGAGGGAGAAAAAAAAGCGATACTTGCCTTCTTGCTTAAAATTCCTGAAAAGGAGGCCGTCGGGCCAAAAATAATAAACAAGGGAATCAGGACGGATAAAAATAAAAATCCACCCTATGCCATGGCTGGGTATACTCGTTTTCTGGATAAGGATGGCTACCCAGGCATCAAACCGCCCTGGGGTACACTTAATGCAGTGAATTTGCAAACAGGTCGGTTGCTATGGAAAGTACCTTTAGGTGAGTATCCTGAATTAACAAAAAGAGGTATTCCAGTAACTGGTACCGAAAATTATGGTGGGCCGCTGGTAACAAAAGGAGGATTGGTTTTCATTGCTGCAACTAAAGACGAAAAAATACGCGCCTTTAATAAAAAAACAGGTAAGCTTGTTTGGCAAGCAAATCTACCGGCGGCGGGCTATGCTACCCCTGCATGCTATCAAATTAACGGCAAGCAATATATTGTAATCGCTTGTGGTGGAGGTAAGATCGGTAGTAAATCAGACGATAAGTATGTAGCTTTCTCTCTATAAGCTTGGGCATTGCTGCTTCCCTCTGTATAAACTGTCATAAGTAGGTCCAGCGACATTTTTAATGTCTGAACTTCTCCCAACTAATTAAATAGCTTTCGTCAATGTAGGCGGAAGTTCTAGTTTTAATTGGCTGTTGAAGAACAAATATATTTTTTGGATTGACCTAAACGACACCAGGTACTGGTTTCGTTTACCATATACTTTGGGTGATTAAGGGTCTGATCCGGGTTTCGCTTTACAAACGACAAGTAAATTCAGGAAGGGCAATATTTTTCTTATTTTAATAATCAAATAGAGAAGAGTGTTTTTATGGATATGTCAGGTGTTTACTCAGTCGAAACTCAGCCACAGAATCTATCTAAAAAAAGAAGGAAAAATGTTGCCGGACGAAATTCCAGTATTCTTGTGTAGATTGTTCAATTGGTTGATATACAGTGATTTGTTGGGGTATTATTCATTCTTGAGTCAAAACTCAGCCACTGAATTTGTTAAGAAAAATGGAAGAAACTGAGCAACTTAGTATTCGCAGTTCAAAACTCCAAAACACACTAATTTGGTGATAAGTAAAACAGGACAAGACAACTAAATAAATATTCTGGGTATTTGAAAATAATTTACTGAAAAAGCTGGCTCCGGGTCAGTTTCTTAGCACAAATCGATATACTGGTAGCTTCTTTTTAATCATTGTCATTTTAATGCCGTATGGTTTGAGCGAGGTTATTAAGTTTTTGATGTTATCAATTTTTATAGTCAAGGACATTTTTCGATTCCAAATGCTATCTGGTTTCATTACAACTACTTTTTGAAACCTCTCCTCAATCGCTCTTGTTAATTTTGAGAAATCATCATAGTCAATTGCGGCATAGGTGTCCGAAGAGCTGGAACGACTCACACGAGCTGTTGAATCAGCAAGAAATCTCTTCAAAGTCTCCTTCTGTAGTACCTTCAATTGTATCACGTCTATCAAACTGTCAGATATACTATACTTTAAATTTAAGCTGTGTAGTATGGTGTCCATCACTTGTTCCTTTTTATTTTTTACCTGGCTTTTATAACAGTATGAAATACAAAAGTTGGATAAATTATCAGGCAATAGTATTTGATTTTCTGCAACATCCAAAAATATAGATAGACGTCGCACAAGTCTGTCTCCAACAACGAATTGATTGTATGGAAAATTTTTGATGCCTCCGTTAAGAAAATCTGCTCCAAACTTTTCAGGAATTATAGGCCCCATGCTGAAATATTCCTTAAGATCCTCGTCTTCATAATATCTGGCATACCGATCATATAATGTATTGTACATAGTCTTTGTTTCGTCAGGTAAGGATGATTTGGTTTTTTCGACAAGGCTTTCGGTCTCTCCTTCAATGATCTTATCAATCGTTTCGTTGGTAAGGTTTGCAGAGTGCCCAGTCCACCGGATTATATTTTTATCGTCAATTACCACACAAAAAGGAATAGAACTAACCATGAAATTTTCGCCCGTCTGTCGCGTGGTATCAGTAACAACTGCTGCCGAGAACGGAATTCTTTTTAATAACCAGTTCATTTTATCAACTTTTTCATCTGTTACAGCCAGAAATATAAGATTAGATTTTGATTTGTTCTTATTTACCAGATTATTCATATGCGGCATCGATTCAAGACAGGGAGCACACCAGGTAGCCCAAAAATCCATAATAACAAATTTGCCTTTTAAATCATTAGACTTAGGAACATTCTTTATCCAGTTGGTAATAAATATTTCTGGAGCTTGCTCGCCTACTTTTAGTTGGGCAGGAGAAACAAAAGGTGCGAGAAGGCACACGAATACTAAAAAAGAATATTTTTTAGGCATAATCAGAGAGATAGCGTAATTAACAATTTCTAAACTTTTACAAGTATAATATTTATAAAATTAAAATGTATATTGATGATGATTAAGCTCTTAGGTAATGCTATTTCTACATTTTTCTCCAAAAATATTTTTGATAACACTGTTTATCTCTTTAAACTGGGTCTTGGTTTTTGGTCAGCAATCTATCATGCAAATAACAGGAATGGTAATTGATGCTCATAGTAAACAGCCACTTGCCGGGGCGACGATATATCTTGACCATACGACAAAAGCTACGATTAGTTCTGATACTGGAAACTTTGTGCTAAAGAATATTCCATCAGGAAATTATAAGTTAATTATATCCTATATCGGCTATAATTCGGCATTCGTTGACTTGAGCGAAAAAGATACACCCAATTTAATTGTTGAGCTTACTCCAAGTGTGAAGTTACTTGATGAAGTGGCTATTACAGCAAATCCAAATTGGCAGGAATATTTTCTGCTTTTTAAAATGTTTTTTTTAGGAAAAGAGGGACAGTACTGCACGATCAAAAATTCAAAAACATTATCTTTTGATCATAATGATACTTCCTATGTTTTAACTGCACAAGCAGCCAAACCCCTAATTATTGAAAATCAGGCGTTGGGGTATAGGGTATATTATGAGTTAAATTCTTTTGTTCACTATGCCGGCCGGACCTCGTATTCTGGTTATACCCGTTTTGAGGAAATGACTGCTGCAAATAGCAAAGAACAAAAGAAATGGAAATCCAACAGAGAGAAAGCATATTTCGGTTCTTCAATACATTTTATGCGCTCGCTGGTAAATAAAACATCAAAAGAAGAGGGCTTTGTGATGAAAAAATTGGTCAAAACTAATTTACGGAAATCAGAGGAAAACGAATTTAAATCAACTGATACGATTGTCACTATGCAATGGAATGGAAAGGATTATTTAGCTAAAGATACAACTGTTCTTTCAGGAGCAGGTAGTTTAATAGGCGGAAGAAAAAAGGGATATGATCGGCTTTATCCTGAAGAGTTATCTTACGATAGCGTTGTGACGACTAATCTCAACGGCAACTACAAACTTTCTTTCAACAATTCCTTATTTGTTACTTACAAAAAGAAAAAAAATGTAACAGCTATTCTAACGATGTTGTCTCCAGAAACTTTGGTGGACATTCACGGAAATCTGACAAATCCTCAGGCCGTATTACATGAGGGTTATTGGGCTACCCTGCGTATTGCGGATCAATTGCCATTTGATTATGTGCCGGACAAGGACTGACATGTGTATTAAATTTAAACGGTGTAGTATAAGTATCCATCACTTGTTCCTTTGTTTTTTAGCTGGCTTTTATAACAGTATGAAATACAAGAGCTGGATAAATTATCAGGCAATAGTATTTGATTTTCTGCAACTAACTGGGGATTATTCTATATGTGGCCACCTCTTTCGCGGAACGTGGCCTCATATAGAATAATCCCCACAGGTAAACAGATGTGAATTTTTGATCGTTAGGAGTAAATAATATGGTGGAAGCACTTTCTTATGCTGTTAATAATAAGATTAGTTAATTTATTATTCAGGGGCAATCCATTGTAAAGGTTTGAAATAATCCAGAAGTAATATTAAAAAATACTGACCCTAAGGTTATTGCGATTTTACCCTTGATAGTTTAGAATATTTTTTATAATCTTGAGGTGAGAGCGTTAATTTAGGAGGCGGCGACTGTCCATTAACTTAGGCAGCGCCGCTTTCTTTTTTCATTAAAGGAGCTCTAAAAGATCATTGTTGAAAGAAAACCTTATAAATGAATGATTGTAGAACACTTTCAGACGCTGAGCTTGTAGACCTCCTGAAGGCAGGGGATCATCATTCATTTACTGAGATTTATAAACGGTATAATAGCTTGCTTTACATCTATGCCTATAAAAAGCTTCAGGACAACGAAAGTGCCAAAGATATTATCCAGGAGATATATGTCCATTTATGGAATTCCAGGAGTAATTTAAATATTCAGACTACACTTTCTGGCTACCTTTACAAGGCTGTTTTAAACCGTGTGCTGAATGTTTTTCGGCATGTGGCCATCACACAGGAATACATCTCATCATTCAAAGAAGTTACAGACAATGTAGCTGCTCAGACGGACTATCGCATTAGGGAAAAAGATCTTAAATCATTAATTGAAAAAGAGATCAACAACCTGCCAGAAAAAATGCGCGAAATATTTCAATTGAGACGCCAGGAATATTTAAGTAACAAAGAAATAGCAGATCGCTTAAATATCTCAGAACATACAGTAGCTACTCAAATCAAAAGGGCATTAAAAACACTTCGGGGAAAACTTGGACTGTTCCTTTTTATATATGCTTTTTTAGCAGGGATGTTGAAATAAATATTTTTTTTCTCTTCGTGTACCCGATTCCTAATTCAGAGGTGTCTTTGTTTTGATTATCTTAAAAAACGCATAGGGTAGATTATGAATGATGAACAAGTAAAGGACTTATTGGAGAGATTTCAGGCCGGGGCATGCTCCGATCGGGAACTTGAAAAAGTGCGTTACTGGCTGTACAAATTCCGTGAGGATGAGCAGTCCGGTTTGTCACAGATTGATCTGGAAACTATCGATGATCAGATGTGGCAACTTATTCTTAAAGCTACTCAGCCAGAAACGGCCAGAATGATAAGCTGGCCATTACGGGTTGCAGTTTCAGCAGCATCGATCATCATCCTGGGTGTTTTTATTTATTTCTTCACTAAAGACTCTTCGAATAAAACATATGCAAATGACATTGATCCGGGAAAGAATACCGCCGTACTCATTTTGAGCGATGGTAAAAAGAKCWAWKWKYKRAAKNGCRWAAAATGGTTTGCTGGCCCTACAATCTACCACTCAAATTATAAAAACCGAAGAAGGAGAAATTATTTATACCTCTCGACATGAGCTGCCCCCGTTACAGAACGGGGGCAAAAGCTCATATTCTGGAATCTCAAATACCATTCGAACGCCACGTGGCGGACAATATAAGCTCTCGTTGCCGGACGGCACGAAAGTATGGCTAAACGCCGCTTCATCTCTAACATATCCGATTTCTTTTCGTTGGCTTAAAGAGCGTAGAATAGAGCTGAACGGCGAGGCCTACTTTGAAGTTGCTAAAGATAAATTACATCCATTTTTAGTACAAAGTAAAACACAAACTGTAAAAGTACTTGGAACACGGTTTAATATCAGCACCTATTCTGATGACGAGTTTACAAATACAACGTTGCTTGAAGGTAGTGTGCTGGTTAACCAAGTTACACTTAAACCCGGACAACAGGCTGTGAATTCAGGAACGGCGATCAAAGTGAAGGTTGTGGACCCCAATGATGTTATTGCCTGGAAAGAAGGAGCATTTTCTTTTAGAAACGAACCTCTTCAAAATATCATGAAGAAAATATCAAGATGGTACAACGTGGATGTTGTTTATCAAAATAAAGAAGCCGGCAAACAGATTTTTGGCGGTACCATATCCAAATATGGAAAAATCTCACAGATACTTCACATCCTGGAGTTAACTGGTGATGTAAAATTCAGGGTAGAAGGAAAAACAATCACCGTGTTATAGAAAATTTAGTTTCCTGACAAGAGATTCATCACCTCCGCATAAGCAGTCCATGGAACCTCAAAAGATCATAGAGATGGTCCCTTCCCATCTTTATGATGTGTTTTATGTTACAGAAGATATCTCAATCGAAGAAACACCAATCTTAACACTGGAAGGGCTAGAAAGCATGCTTCTTGGAGTACAATCTGTTTATTCCGTGAAAGCTTCTGGGTACCCAATTTCTGAGCAGTTTAATTGGACAGTTACTAGTGGTCTTCAAATTATAGGGTCTGCAACCGGCTCAAATGTAACGGTAAAAGCAACAGATTGGAGCGGAGGAGTTCTCAATGGTAGTCAGAATGGATGTACGAATTTGATTACTAAAACTATTTTATCCTCGGTCGCAGACAACGTTTTTTTGGATGGGCCTGGATAAGTAAATGATCCAGTCGTAATGCCAATTAGATTTCAAATTAGACAGAAGGCCCATTGATCGGAAAAACGATAACTAATACTACATGAACAGTACCTCCTGGTTGGATAATTGATTATTCTCAAGAGGATTTCGTTGACATTCTCCCGAGTCCTAAAGTGATAGCTGGTTATGTTGAGGCAAATTTTTTTGTTTGACGGATCACCCGCTCAAGTGAAAAAGTTCACCAAGTACAATCGGACACTTAATTAAGATAAACCGGCCTCACTTTAATAAGTGGGGCCGGTTTTCTCTGCATTTGAGACATGCTTACAGCAGAAGATTACTAAGCAGCATTTCATGGAATTGAATTACAGCAAGGGCCAATTGAATTAGGGMCWSKTKCMNCTAYACSANGMTSTKCCNNTCNTAGYTATYNANWMKYWMWKMMCRWKYSTKCSMAYCKSRAAGMANNCRAAYGAGTTRNNAGNGAAYMGGKMGKWTGRAGSYWNAYASRCTRMYGMWAAYKWTWGATKAKKSSNNCAWTMMNNTWAYAASWNCAYRWCTGTTTTCAATCATTCATTCAGCTTAATCCGTGCAGTTTACCACTTAATCTTCCGCTTCGCTATATTGATTAGTTTGCTATCCTTATTGTAGGTTAAAGAAAAGTCTGTATTATTAACACTTACAGATGATATAGCCTTATCAGAATTAACTAATAATGAAAGGTCATACCAAGATATGTTCTTGTTAGGAATGGTGGAATAATCTAACGTTATCGTTAGTGTGTTGCCTTCAAACGTTTGAGTCTTTGTGACGTGATCTTTGATGTGTGTATACTCTAAAAACTCTCTTAAGCTACAAAAGATTAAATCATCCTTAGCTTTTAAAGCAATATCATCTATCCACTCATTAAAGTTTTTGATAGCATCATCATCTTTCAGCCCGTGTGTGCCAATCTCGAAGAAGTCAAATGAGTTGTCAGCGAATAGGGCGTTTGACAATTCCCAGTGAGGACCGTCCTCTGACCAATCGTCACTGAAACCTCTTCTAATAGCTAAGTATTGAAAAGGTTTAATATCACTTAATTTAAGTTTAGGAGTAAACTTTCCAATTTGCTCGAACTTATCGAATGTCCCTTGTGAAGCGCCTCCGATATAACCAAATTCAGATGAGGAAGTGTGGAACCCTACAAGGTTAGTTGGAACGACAAGGGTATTCATTTTATATCCTTGATTCAACAATATCATGGCATCCAAATCCTTGATATTCTTATCGCGGTCTTTGCCATTATTGAAATTTCCTTTCTCTTCATGGTAGAAAGAGTGGTTCATAATGTCCATGCCCTTAAGAATCAAAGGAAGACGTTGCGAATAGGTTGCAGCATAATTTGTATAAAAACCGATTTCTTTATCACTGTATTGATTTTTGCCGTTAACGGCCAATCCTAAACTATAGTTTTTGTTATTGCCACAACCATCCGTATAGAAGGTATTAGAAAGCTTATCGTAGGCCTTAATAACTGTCAGGGCGGCATCATCGAACTCCATGAGTATAGCCTTGCTCTTATTGTATTTTAATTTAGGGAAGCTTGTCGTTACTGCAGAAGGCTTGTCATTAAATACAACCTTTATTTCAACTTTTCCGGTAAAGTCAGGTACTATTGGGCCGTCTGGCAATGAGGGTTTATTTTGTTCTTCTTTAGGGATTTCTTCTTTCGGGTCGTCTTTTTTAGAGCTCAACGGAGCTTTTGTACAACTAAAAATAAAAACAGAACACAGGGTAACAAGATTGAGAGCTATTAATTTTTTCATTAAAATTGATTTTTTTTGCGAAAATAGGGCTTTTTTTTTAGTTTTTCGTCCATTTCCCTCATTAATACGGATTATCCCGTATATGGCCACCTCGTTCGCGGGACGTGGCCTCATATTACGGTCCAAAATGGTTCTTCCCCAATTTTAGTGGCTTTTCAAAATGAAGTGAGTAATGTAAAATCAATGAATTAAGTATTCATTAAGGCTTGCTGGTGATTAAAGCCGTAGGATCAACTAACATATAGACGAGAATCATGATCAATGTTAGTTCCCGCGAAAAGCACAAAAGAACCACCGAGATAATGAGCTTGTAATAGCTAAAATATCGAAAAGAGCCTTTGTTGAATTTAGGGATTATATCGCTGGTAGGTTAATTGTGGTGGTGGGCTGAGGAATTCCATAATTGCTTTGCTGTATATTTCAGCGATAATGGTCAGGCGGTTCGCATTACAGACAAAGCTGTCCAAAAGAGTTCCGGACAGCTTATCAACGATGAATCCTTAATGTAAATTATTTGCTGGCCAAAGATTTCGAAGCCGGACTGGTCCAGTCTCCGAAGGATTTCTTTGTAAGGGACTTGGCCTCTGCTACGGTAATGTCACCGGCAATCGTAAGGTAGGTATTTGAGGGTTTAATGTTTCTGCTATAATATGCTTTGATATCTGCTAGGGTCAAGGCTTTAAGCGACGTTTCTGTAACAGTTTCAGGGTAATATTGATCTTTGTCATTTACGCTTGCGATTACTTTAGCGATCGCTGTTTCAAAGGCATCCTGGTTTAATACTGGTTCTTTTACTGTTTTGGAAAACAGGGTTAGGGCATTGTTGAAATCCAGTGTATTTGCGTTAATATTACCGCCTTTATCGCTAAAGTTCATCATGGAATTAAATACATCCCTTGCGCCCGGTTTAATGCTTTCATAGGGTTCTTCATCAGCAGTAAAGCCTGCATATATTTTGTTGCTGTTCTCATTCTGAGCAACAATGACGGTCAAGCCATTTTTTAGTTTAAAACTAATTGGCTCTTTCATTGGACTGGACTGAGCACTGGCTGTCTGGATGGACAATGCTGAGATCATGACGATGATAAAATTTTTAATGGTTTTCATAATAACTTTTATTTTTTGAATTGATAGGCCAAAATTATATATGGGAAATGATCATCGAAATGAATAGGGGACAGAAAGGCTAATCCGTTCGTCGAAACGGGGATATGAAACGTTGAAGTCTATGGTTGATGTTTGGTCTAACAGTAGTTTTATGGATTAAAAATATTAGCGTATATTGGATTCATAATTAATCATTGCTGATGAATTGCTTGATTGTCGATGACCATGCGGTATTTAGAGCCGTTTTAAGGAACTTAGTGAGTTTAGACCCTTCTTTGTTTTTGGTTGCAGAATGTACAGACGCAGCTGAAGCCCATCAGGTTATCCTCCACAATGATATTGATGTGATTTTTTTGGATATCGAAATGCCGCGGATGAGTGGAATTGAGTTAGCGCGGTTATTGGAGGGCAAAAACCCCATGGTTATTTTTACCACTTCTCAAATCGACTATGCCATAGAAGCTTTTGACTTGAATGTAGTTGACTTTTTAACAAAACCGATTGGGTCTGTGCGGTTTTTAAAGGCTGTCCAAAAGGCGAAAGACCTCATCAAAAATAAGACCTCAATTGCAAATGAGGCGGATGATTTTGTGTTTATCAGAGATTCCAACATCATTAAAAGAATTAAGCTCTCCGATATTTTATATTTTGAAGCTAAAGGTGATTATATAAAGATTTTCCTAACAAATACAAGTTATTCGATTCATTCGTCCTTGAAATCTGTGGAGCAAAAATTACCGGAGAATGTATTTTTCAAAGTGCACAGGTCTTTTATCGTTAATCTGGGGAAAATAGATTCCATTGAAGGTGGAACATTAATCATCAATCATACGATGATCCCCGTATCGGATACCCATCGGCCATTGCTAAATAGGCGTACGCAAATTCTGTAATGATTGGTCCGGGAAGGTATTGAACGGACAGCAAGGTAAAAGACCGACTCTAAATAAATGAAATGAACAGATTTCAGGCCATAATTTTAACGGCATTTGTTCTAATTAAATAATAAATTAGTTAAGCTATTTACATCTCAATCATGTCCCGATTAAAACCGATACTTTACCTGTTACTGATTCTTCCATTTTATGGCGGTAAAGCCCAAGGCCAGTCTAATCTGATAAGGGCTGAGCAGCAAAAATTGCATTTTGTTAAAGACAGTATTGATTATGTCAACTCCATAAACCGCCTGGGGATGCTTTACCATATGAAGGACGTTGACAGCAGTCTTTATTATGGCATGATGGCTAAAGATCTGGCCAGCAAGTTACAATACCCAAAGGGAAAAGCAGATGCCGATAATGTAATCGCTTCAGTACTCTATATCAGGGGGCTGTACCAGGAATCACTTCAACTGTACACAGAGGCTTTGTCTGCTTACAAAGTACAAAAGGATACCTCAAATGTGAGTCAGGTAACGATGAATATAGGGAATGTTTACATGAGTCTGGGGGATACGGCCAAGGGTCTTGAGCTTTTCCGGCAGGTGATGCGAACAGGCAGAACAGATAGTATTATGAGCCTGGTTTACGCCAATTACTGCATGAGTAACTCAAACCTTTCAGATGATAGCACTCAGTATTATATCAACAAAACCAGGAAGATTGCGGCTAGCTATAAAGATTACCGGGTGCTGATTGCAGTAAAAGAACTGGAATTCGATCTGCTGCTAAAAAAAGGCCACAATACAGAAGCATTGAAACTGCTGGGAAGCACCTTAGCTGAGGCCCGAAAATATGAGCTTGACGATCAAGAAATTTATTTGCTGAGTTCCTATACCACGTTTTATAAAAACCAACCTGATAGTGCGTTGCATTATGCCTGGCGTAGTTACCAGTTGGCTAAAAAAAAGGATTATGTCCTGGAGCTGATCCCGATATTGAAGAATATCTTAAGCTATACCCAACTATCGGGTAATAAAGATCAGATCATCAGTGTTCAACAGCTGCTGGAAAGTGCAATGGCTGAAGAAAATGAGAAGCTGAAAAAATTTGTTGGGGATTACATTAAGTACAATACCATTCAGCGTGACAATACGGTTTTAAGTCTTGTAAATAAGAACAGCAAGACTAAGATTGTGTTGCTAATTGCCATTTGTGTTGGGGGTATATTTTTACTGCTCTTTATTTATCGCTTATACCAGATTTCACGTAAACATCAGCGTGAATTGGAGCAGCTTAACCTAAAGGTGGTGGAACAAAATAAAACCCTGCAAGTAAATGATGAATTCAAAAACAAACTCTTCTCTATTTTAGCGCATGATTTCAGGACGCCGCTGATCTCTACCATAAGTATAGCAGGTTTAATGAAAGACAATCCTGAATTTACGAAAGCAGAAATGGAACAGTTTTATGGAGATATAGAAAGGCAGGCGTCAGGTATGCTGGAGTCATTCGATACCATATTACAGTGGATCAAACAACAATTGTCCGGTTACCAGTATAAACCAGAAGTACTGGTGCTTCACGATTTGTTTGGAGAATCAGCAGCTATCCTCAAGCAACAACTGGACGCTAAAAAAGTTACCTTTTCCAATCAGATACCAGTACATATAACTGCAACATCGGATAAGGAAATGCTGCAGTTTGTTAACCGGAATTTACTGTCCAATGCCATTAAATTTTCACCTGAAGGGGGGACGATTGTGATTAGTTGTGGCCAGGATGGTAATGCGATTACGGTGTCTGTTGCAGACCAGGGCCAGGGGATGGATGAGCAAACGATCAGTAAGCTATTTTCGGTGTCCAGTAATTTCGGCTCTTCTACGCAGCATGGGGCGGGGATAGCACTTTCTATGTGTAAGGATTTTATTCAAAAGCTTGGGGGAAAGATCTGGGCTAAAAATGCAGCGCCAAATGGGGCAGTATTCTCATACGCCATTCCGTCAACGGTATAATTCAGCCGGAACAGTTATAAAAATTCGTCATAACACTTCTTTGTATTTTCTTGTAGATCAAGTTGTTGTGTGGGAATGGAAATTAACTACCTCGTTTTAGTACCGGTCTTTATTGTGTGTGTGCTTAGTCGTTTATCTGACACGCAGAAACAGCAAAAACCAAACGAAAAGGAAGTCATCGACTCGGAGATCAAGCCTGTGAACATAATTCAGCAAATCATCTCTAGCTTTAATTCCAAGGATCACATTGTTAATGCACCTTATAGTGACATGGTAAATGCTAATGTGGAATTCTGAATGTAAACACATTGATGGCAACAAATCAATACGTTATATTTACAATCTTAGAATTTTGTACTATGAAAAGATACCTTTTACTATTTTTATTATTCGCGACATTGTCGGGGTATACACAACACACGATCAATAATTACAAATACATACTGGTGCCTGAGCAATACAGTTTCTTTAAAGAAGTGAACAAGTATGGTCTGAACAACCTGACCAGGAAATTGCTGGAAGAAAAAGGGTTTACGGTTTATTTTGATAATGAAAATTTGCCGGTAGAAATCGCCGGTAACAAGTGTAAGGCAATGACTGCAGATCTTATCGAGAAAAAAGGAATGTTTACTACCAGACTTACGCTAATATTAAAAGACTGCCAGGGTAACGTGGTTTTCAAGGGTGAAGAAGGTAAAAGCAAGGAAAAGGAATTTACTGCAGCTTATCATGAGGCCTTACAAAACGCCTTTATTTCTTTAAATGAACTTCCCTATGCTTTTACAGGTGATGCCCAAACGGCTGAAAGTGTAAAGGCACCGAAAGTTGCTGCCGTGCCGGCAAATCAACAGGCGGCAGGGGCTGAACCTGCTGAACCATCAGGCACATTATATGCTCAAGCAACAGCAACTGGTTTTCAGTTGATAGATACCACACCAAAAAAAGTGCTGACCCTGTTTAAAACCTCTGTTGAGAATTGCTTTATTGCAGAGGATAGCCAACACAAAGGAATGGTACTGAAAAAAGACGAGAAATGGTTCTTTGAATACTACAATAATGAAAAACTGATTATCGAGGAATTACTGATTAAGTTTTAGTATTGATCAATAACGCAAATCAAATACGTTTTACTTCTGAATTATTGGATATTCTAGACAAACAAGCAAGGGAGTAGTTCTTCTTTGAGGATAGGGTCAATAAAAATGGCTGATTACATCAAAGTCTGGTCACCGAAGCAGGCTTGTGGTCACTTCAAAGTTTGCTCACTGAGCACAACCGAATAATTTGAAAAATATAGCGTTCCTCTCCATTTACCCCTAACTGTACACAACTGCCCGGTACTTTCATTTTTAAATACGGCAGAAAAAGAAACCTTAGCCCAATATTCTGTAATAGATCGATCAATTTGGATCAGAGATCTGGCTGGAATCTTTATCGCCTGACTAGAAGGTTTTATCTCATTAACAGGCCGTTGCTGAAGTGTAGCAGAAAGCTGCCAACCCAGATCAAAGGCATAAATACGCTGAGCATCTATTTCTGCTGGTGTTTGAATATACACAGTTGACAAGTCGATGTATTTAGCGAGATCCACCGGCAGACTATCGAACGTAAAAAATGATTTTTTGTTCAAATACTGAAAATCTTCGATATAGGTTTGCTGAATTTGATCATTGGAAGAATTACTTAATTTATAGGATTTTAATTGATGTATCGTGGAGTCTTCACCATCAGTCTTTTCCAGGAGGTAATCAACTTTTAACAGGGAAAAAGCTTTGGTAACTGAAACTGCCGGAACACCCTCCTTGGGAATAGAAGTGTTTTTTTTGCATGACAAGACAAAAAATAACAACGATAAAACAAGCAAAAAAGATATTCTCTTCTTTCGTAACTGACTAATATACTTCATGGGCTGAATAAAAAACATCGCTATTGATGCCTGACTCAAAGTTAATCCGGGTTTAATGTCTTCAATTAAATCCCATGACAAAATATTAGCAGCAGACACCAGAAATAATAAGAGAAATAGGGCTAAAACCTGATGTTTTTGCATAGTGCTTAAGGTAAAGTAAATTAATAAACAGTCAATTTTAATCATTGCCGGACAGTACCCTCGAGGCCTATTGATGTTGCTTAAGCCACTCTGTACGCCGTTGATCGGGAAGGTGTTTTACCGAGAAATTTTCAAACCGCGCCTCAAAGCCGTTTCCATCGGGAGAGGCAGCCATGAGGCCTACCATAACAGGAGTGTTGTCCTGTAATGGAGCATTTCGGGTCATGATGTAGTTTTTGTCATCAAAAGAATAATAAATCTCGATAGCATCCAATCTTCGTAAAGCCTTAATCCAAATAAAGGGAGGGATTTTGTTAAGTGCAGTCACACTCCAATCACTCTTTTCATGGGTCACCACCGTACTGACATTAAATTTACCATCCACAAATTCAACACCTGTTTTAATATAGTTTTTTTGGTCGATGCGAATCATAAGTCCCATTTGATCAAATCGAGCTTTGTAATCACCCGTTAACTTTACCTTCGCTTCAAACTCGCCACCGTAAGTGCTATAATAAAAAGGGGCGTCGTCAACTGTGAAACCATAATGTGATATCCGCCAATAATCAGTTTTGGGCGTTACCTGCATGATTAAGCTGCCGTCTTTGATCTGCCATCGTTCCGGTTCATTGTACCAATTCATTTTCTCCAGACTCTGAGCCCTGATCTCGCTAAAGCTCAGCATTAAGGTAATTGCCAGTAAGGTTTTTTTCATATTTTTCATCGCTTCGAAAGCTTAACTTGTGCGTTCCAAATTTACAGTTTGCTAATCCAACACAAATGGCTATAAATAACCATCAATACACTAAAGAGATGCGTGATTTGCTTGATATAAAGCTCTTTTCTCAGCCCATTTCGGGGAAGGTTCAACCCGATCTGATGCTCGATGATGGTAAAATGATCGCTGGCATCTATGCAAAGCTGGAAAATACCATTAGCGTATTGAGTGATATGCGGGCAAGAAAAAGCTATATCTATTGTGGCGGAGCTGCGCGGCAACTTGGTTTTGAACCCACACGGACAGAAATAAATTCAATATGGGAAGATGAATTGTTAGCCGGGGTCCATCCTGAGGACCTTCAGAAGAAGTACAGGCTGGAATTTAAGTTTTTCCAGCTAATTAAAGCTATCGACTTAACCGAACGTCTTAACTACAGTCTGATCACCAGGCTACGGATAAAAAACAACGAGGGAAAGTATCTCCTGGTCAAACATCGTTTGCTTTACCTTAGCAGTACCAAACAGGGGGATGTTTGGTTAACCCTTTGCTTGTACAACATGGTATATGATCATCCTGGATTTGACGTTCCGGAAGGTCTTATTATCAATTCCGGTACAGGTACGATAGTAGATAGTGAGCAGGGACGGTTCGAAGACATCCTGTCTTCACGGGAAGGGCAGATTCTTCAACTTATTAATCAGGGACTAAGGAGTAAAGAGATCGCCAGTAAACTGGCTCTGAGTATCCATACTGTGAACAGGCACAGACAGAACATTTTTCAGAAGCTCAATGTAAATAACGCAATAGAAGCCTGTCGGGTTGCTGATGCTACGGGTTTATTACATTAGTCATAGTGAATGGGCTAATAAGCCGATCCATTTCCTGGGGAGAAGAGTATCCTTAGGAAAAACTTATGATTTCTGGCACGGTAGCTAGTGTTTCATTCATTTCCACTAGGTACTTTTTTTTGCCCGATACTTTGAAAATCACCATCAGGTGGTTGTTTTCTTTGGCGATTTCCATTCGTTCTAGCGAAAGGCCTTTTGTATTTAGAGTCTTTTCCAGCCGCTCGATCTGACTAAAGTCCGGTTCACGAAATGTCACACTCAAAAGTTGCTCTTTTTGAAGCTTGGCAATCAAACGCTCCACTTTGGTTACCATTAACAACACTCCTAGTGTGATGACCGTTAGACATAGAGCTAATGCATGATACCCGATGCCGGTTGTCATTCCGATTGCGGCAGAAGTCCAGATGACAGCAGCTGTTGTTAGTCCACGTACAGAAATTTTGTCTTTAAAAATTACCCCTGCGCCAATAAATCCGATACCGGTGATGATATTTGCCGAAATTCGGTCATCTGTCCCAACTCCGTGGCGGGAAACTATCGTGAAAATTGTCGATCCAAGAGAAATCAGAATGATGGTACGAAAACCAGCAGACTTATTCTTATATTCCCGTTCAAAACCTATTGCTCCTCCGCATATGATTGAGACAATCATTGCAATCATATCTTCAACTTCTACCGTAAAATCCATAAGTAAATCTGAAATTGTTATTAGTAAACCGAATTAAAGGCGTTTTGTTTTAACTGTCCAAATCTTAAATGATCCCATGGGTATTTATACCATGACCCTGTAAGTTTACAGCAGCGCCATACTTTTTAAATAAACTTCATCTTATCATCCATTAACCAAATCAATTTGTCCCACCTAGGCTTCCAAAAACCATGAAAGCATTAAGTTCTGCAACCGTCATTCACGTCAGCGATTATTCCCAGGCCCTGAAATACTACACCGAAATCCTCGGCTTTAGTATCGATTCTGAGTACGGTCAATATGCAGGGCTGTCCAAAAACGAAGCCTGCATCCATATAAACGGACCAGCGAATCCCGGCAGAAAGAACCCCCTGGTGACGCCCATTTGGTCGTTGACTGCGATGCCGTGGACACTTATTATCTGGATATCTCTGAAAAAGGCGCCATTGTTTCGGTTCCAATAGACAACCGAATTTACGGTATGCGCGACTTTGCCGTCGACGATCCCGATGTAAACACCACTGTCTTTGGACAAGCCAGCGACTCCAGCGGGTTTTAATCCTCATTTAGATCAGATTGTGGTGAGAATATAGAATAAACGTATTAACGCGTTCACCGCTCTAAAACTTTTCATCGGGCACTGATCAGATTTTTCTTAGATTTACTGCTTTTAAAATTGGCAAATTTTTGATGATCAAATCTATTAAACGGTTGCATGCCAAATTGATCGGTACCAACGCTGACACCCCCCTCCAGGCCAGAATATTTCATGAAGTTAGTGTGATCGCTATGATCGGTCTTCCTTTGGCAATACTGGTAAATATTGTGATAAAAGTACCCTTAGCAAATGCAGCACTTTCAGCTGCCTGGATGGTAACGGCAGCGATGTACATCAATTCCAGGTATTTTGGAAGATTGCGCCTTAGTTTTATCATATTTAGCACGAGTACGAGTGTATTGATGGTATTGAATTATTTTATCAATTCAGGGATACATGGACCTACATTGATACTTTTTCTCCTTTCGCTGGTCTTTACTTTGGCGGTAATGCCGACCAGGCAATATGTATTTTGGATGTTTATTAATGTGGGTATTGTTGGTGGGTTATTGCTGGTCGACTATTATAACAGGGGATTTGTAAAAGTCACGTATGCAAAGCGCAGTGATCTGTTTCTGGACACAGCTACAACCTATATCTGCGTAGTTGTTTGTATAGGTGCGGTATTTTCTTACCTGATCAACAGTTATCAGCGGGAAAGGAATAATGCATTGGCGGCTTCCCTGGCTTTAAAAGAAGCCAATGATTCCAAGACCCGGTTATTGTCTATTTTGTCTCATGACCTGCGCTCTCCGTTGAATTCAATTGCCAGTTTCCTGGAAACACTTCATGAATATGAATTATCACCGGATGAACGTCGGTTTCTGGAAAAGAGCCTGCTCAACGAGACAAAAAACACGCAGGTAATGTTGCATAATTTATTGAACTGGACAAAATCGCAAATGGATGGGGGCACCAGTGTAAATAAGAGGAGGCTGAACCTGTCCGAAATAGTATCAACCTGTTTGGCTGTACAACAAGCAGCAGCAGATATAAAAACAGTCACAATTGGAGTGAATATTGATCCCTCCGCTGAACTCACTGCCGATCTGGATATGCTTAAACTGGTGATCCGCAACCTGATTAATAATGCGATTAAGTTTACGCTTCCAGGTGGGGATATTCAGATATTTAGTTCTAATGGCCTCGGTTATGTCAGATTACATATTATGGATAATGGTGTGGGTATTCCTGCAGCAAGGCAGGCTGATCTCTTTAAGCTGAATGCAGCATCTACTTATGGAACCAGCAACGAAAAAGGCGTTGGGCTTGGCCTGATCTTATGTAAAGAGTATACCGAAATGCAAAAAGGTAAGATCAGTTTTTACAGCGTACCCGGCAATGGAACAACCTTCATATTAGAATTCCCTGAAGACAATAGTCCGGTTATTGCTGCTTCACGAGCTGGTAATGGCTTATATACGGGGACCAGATCAGCCTCCGGGACTTAGATTCTTAAAAAAATGGTACCTTTTTAATTGGTTTGGGTAAATCAGAGAAAATTGGCATGCGTGAGTTGTTTTAATGCAAATTGCCTTACATTTTTCCTGCAAAATTCGTGTCAAGCCATGGGTGCCCTTCGGTCGGCTGTGTAATGGAAGGTGTATTTGTTGGTGCACACCATATAAAACTCTAGTTTCACTCCGTGTTATTCGCCTGTTGGAGCAATGTAGTAGTTGGGTAACACGACCAGGGCTATATAATTTTTACCAACGATAATTATTTTCTATAAAACATTTAGGTTCCTCAGCCGATTTTGCCCTGCTTTTAAACTCACCTTCATTAAGCTAATTAGATTAGCGTTATCAGCTTAAGTTCGAAGAAACAGTTGTTCAAACTCACCCATTTCCATTTTTCCGGAACTTAATATCGAAAGCAGATGTGTTTATCTGGTTTGTGTGATATGTATAGATTCTTGATTAATTATTTATGCAGAACGGCTTATGTAATTAAATTTTTTAAAAAGTTTGTATTTCTTTTGTTTTATTTATATTTTTATGGAAACTAAACAAAAAAATGTCAGCAACTATTAAGAAAGCGCAGCAATTAAGGGCTGACATCATCAAGCAGCTTTATTATAAAAAGAATTCTTCGCTGATTGATTTGAGTAAGCGTACTAAAAAAAGCCTGCCTTTAATTACGTCGGCGGTAAATGCTTTAATGGGGGAGGGATTAATTATAGAACAGGGTCTAGCGCCATCTACGGGGGGGCGGCGGCCTTTATTGTTTTTATTGAATCCCAATTATAAACGGTACATAATAGCTGTAGCCATGGATCAATTAACTACTCAGTTAACAATATATGATCTGTCGAATCATCAGGTTTTACCAACCCAGATAGTCGATTTGGACATGACTATGAGCAAAAGTGCCGATACTTTGATTGCATTTATTGATGATTGTATAAAGAAGTCAACAATTGATAAAGAGAGTTTTTTGGGTATTGGTATTGGAATGCCAGGTTTTATCAATGCCGAAAAAGGCATGAATTATTCCTTTATGCAAGTGGAAAAGGATATCAGCTTGCAAGATTACCTCTCTAAAAAAGTAGGTTTACCAGTATATATAGATAACGATTCTAGTTTGATCGCCCTGGCCGAATTAAATTTTGGGGAAGCAAGAAATTTAAGTGATGTGCTCGTGGTTAACATTGGTTGGGGTACTGGCCTTGGGATGATTATTAATGGTAAATTATACCGGGGCAGCAGCGGTTACGCTGGAGAATTTAGCCATATACCGTTATCTAATTCAAATACTTTGTGTTCCTGCGGCAAGCGGGGATGTCTCGAAGTTGAAACATCTCTTTTGATAATGGTTCAGAAAGCAGAAAAAGCAGTTAGAAATGGTGAAGAAACTAGCTTAAAAACGCTTTTTAAAGATAAAAGTAAAAGCCATGCTGATCACTTCTTAAATGCAGTTGTAAAGCAGGATCCTCTTGCGATTTCCATTTTAGCTGATGCCGCATTTCAGATTGGTAAGGGGTTGGCTACTTTAATTCATATTCTAAATCCTGAACGAATTGTGTTAAGTGGACGCGGTGCCAAAGCAGGGAAAATGCTTCTTCCTCCCATACAACAGGCGCTTAATGAATTTTGTATCCCTCGAATAGCTGAGCAAACTGAAATAATGTTCTCTACCTTAAATGATGAGGCCGAGTTGTTGGCAGCTGCCAGTTTAATGGTTGAAAATAGTTTGTTCGACTAAAAAAACTAACTAATATAAATGTTTAACTAAAACTAATTGTGTATGCAGAAATAGAAGAAGATCCATTAATGAATCCCTAATTATCCTAAACTAATATTAACTAAATAAATTAAAATTATGAAAAAAATGTACTTAAAGTGTTTTAGTCTGTTGTTGTTATGTTTTTTAACAATAACAGCTTTCGCACAGAAGAATATTACTGGTACGATAAAAGACTCGTCTGGTAATCCCATCCCTGGGGTAAGTGTTCTCGAAAAGGGAACTCAAAATGGAACTTCTACTAACGCCGAAGGAAAATTTGTGCTTTCGGTAAAAGAAGGTGCTAAACTGATTATTAAATCTATCGGTTTGGTTAGCCAGGAAGTTGCCGCTTCAGCCAATCAAACTATTGTGATGGTTGATGACACAGAATCACTTTCTGAAGTTATTGTTACTGGTTTTGGTGTTAAAAAAGATGTAAAAAGACTAAGTTATTCGGCAACAGCTGTAAGCGGTAGCGAATTGGCGGAAGCAAATAACGCCAATGTGGTTAATGCTTTACAAGGTAAAGTAGCTGGTGTAATGATTAATCAAGGGGCTAGTGGTCCGACTTCTTCTTCAAGAATTAGAATAAGAGGTAATTCATCATTAAGTTCAAATACACAGCCTTTAGTTGTTTATGATGGGATATTAATGGAGCCGGGTACTTCTGGAGCAGACTCATGGGGCGACGCTGCAGATTTTGGTAACATTATGAAAAACATTAACTCTGATGATATAGAGAGTATTAGCGTATTAAAAGGAGCTGCTGCATCATCATTGTATGGTTCTAAAGCCGCAGGTGGAGTATTATTAATTACTTCAAAAAAGGGTAAAACCAGCAAAGGTTTGGGTGTAACCATATCCCAAACGAGCTCTTTTGATAATGCTTATAAATTTGTAGATCTTCAGAATCAATATGGAGGTGGAATTTCTCCTGTATTTGCTAAGGATGCTAACGGGGTAGATGTGGTTGATCAATCTGCAGGTTATTATGTAGGTGGTTATTCCTTCGGACCTAAGTTGGATGGTAGAATGGTAAAGGATTTAGATGGCGTAATGAGACCTTGGGTAGCCAATAATCCATTAGATTATTTTAATACCGGAAAGTTTATCAATACAAATGTTTCGGTTGAAGGTGCCAGTGAAAACACATCTTATCGTTTAGCCTATACCAATTTAAATAATTCAAGTGTTGAGCCTGGAAATAAACTAAAGAGAGATGCATTTGCATTTAGGGTGACCAGAGAAATTTCGAAATCAATTTCAGTTGATGCGAGTGTAAACTACACGATGTCGAATTCGTTGAATCCGGCAAGACAAGGAAGTGCGAATAATCCGTTGTTTGCGTTTACATACTATAAGCCTAGAAATGTTGATTTAAATGCCTATATCAATAACAATATCAATCCGGCAACCGGCGGTGCATTGGGTTCGAGCGACAGAAATCGTTACGATCCTTACGGCATAGGATCATTTGCCTATGGACTTCAAAATGACAACAGGACTCAAAAGGAAAATAATTTATTGGCAAATATTGATGTAAATATTAAAATTCTTCCTTGGCTTTCGGCTTTGGTAAGAACAAATACTAACTTTTACAATATTGCTTACGAAAGAAAAAATAGAGGAGCTGGTATTGGCTTTAGTGGTGGCGATTACGAAATAACGCAAAATACCAATAAATCCTATCGTGTTCAAGGATTGTTGAATGCAACTAAAGAACTTTCAAGTGATTTTGAATTGAATGCCTCAATAGGAGCGGAAACTTATCAAAAAAACCTTGGGGATGCTGCATTTTATAACAGGTCGGTTACCAATGGCGGACTTAAAGTTCCTGATCTTTATTCCATTTCAAATTCCATTGATCCTTCAACAACAACGGCTTATCCAAATTTGGGTGAACGTACCGACGCAGTTTATTTGTACGGAGATATTACCTGGAAAAACATGTTGACCTTAAATGTTAGCGGAAGAAATGACTGGTCATCGGCGCTTACTTACAGAGATGGTCACGGTAATTATTCATACTTTTATCCAAGTGTAGGTTTGGCCTGGATATTTACCGAATTACCAGTATTCCAAAATAGTTCGATATTATCTTTTGGTAAATTAAGGGGGTCCTACTCTTATACTGGATTATCAGCAAAACCACAGCAGACCAATACTGATGGCTACTTTAAACTACAAGATGGTAGTTTTAACAATGCTAATGGTGGTAATCAATCGGTTTATGGATTTAGTGATAACATTCTTAGAAATGACAACTTAAAAAATGAGTTGACCAAGGAGTTCGAAATCGGTACCAATTTAGGATTCTTCAAAAACCGTTTGAATTTTGATGTCGCGTACTACAAGAAAAATTCCTACAATCAAATTTTAAGCTTTTCTTTACCACAGGAATCAGGAGTTACTTCACAAGCTTTAAACGCTGGTAACATCCAAAATCAAGGTATTGAGGTTTTGATTACTGGTAAACCAATTGAATCAAGAGATTTTAATTGGAATGCGTCTGTTACCTTTACACGTAACCGGAACAAAATATTGGAATTAGCACCTGGAGTTGAAAGTTATGATTTAGATTTAGCTTTTGGTAACGATATTACTTCTGTCGCCAGAGTAGGGGAACAATATGGATCGTTGATTACAGGTTACGCCTATTCATATTATCAAAAGAAAGACGCAAGCGGTAATCCAGTTGCCAGCCCAAGTAATGGCAAAAAAGTATTAGGTAACACAGGTTATGGAACTACCGGTGGCTATTACACTTTTGTTAGATCGCAGGATTATGATGGAACCAGAAAAAATTTAGGAACCATGATGGAAAATTATCTTGCCAGTACAAGACAAGATCTATCTTATAAAAACTTTTCTTTAGGTTTTCAAATTGATGCCAAAATTGGTGGTTTAATGGCTTCAGGAACCCATCAATATGGATCAGCGAATGGTTCATTCACAAATTCATTATTTGGTAGAGATGAAGCTTCAGGAGGAGTAAGTTATACCGATGCAAATGGCGTAACACAACACGATGGTATTATTCCGGATGGAGTATTAAACGATGGATTAAAGGCTAATGGAGTAGATTTAGGCGGAATGACCTATGCAGATGCAGTTAAGCAAGGTTTGTTAAAACCAATACCGGCTTATGCGTATTATGAAAATTTAAGTCAATGGTCTAGTGGTATTAGAGAATATTCAGTATTTGAAAATTCTTGGGTAGCACTTCGCGAAGTAACAGTAGGCTACACTGTACCAAGTAAGTATTTAAGTAAATTGAAAATAAATACTTTAAGCCTGAATTTAACAGGTAGAAACATAGCTTATCTATACAAAACAGCCAAAGACGGTGTAAATCCTGAAAGTATCTTTAGCAACAGGGCAGGTGCTTTTGCTGAATATGGCGGCTTCCCTTTGGTAAGAAGCTTAGGTTTTAACATCAGAGCATCGTTTTAATTATTTAAATACTACAGATATGAAAATTATAAATAAAGCAAAATATTTTTTCCTTATGGGTTCAACCCTGCTTGCAATGAGCGGTTGTAAAAAGGAAAGCTTTGTAAAGGCAAATTTAAACCCCAATACAATATATGAAGTTAAGCCTGAAGATCAATTTCTTAGAGCTGCAGTAGGGTCACAAGATGATTTCGAGTACTTTGCAGATGTGTACCGTGCCGCAAACCTTTGGATGCAGTACAGCACACTAAGCACTGGGAACGGATTGAACTTTAATAATGTTGGCTCGCAATTTAATACGCGTTACGGTAAAATATTTTATGGCAGATTAGGCCCGGCTCTAGCTGATGGGATAAGAAACATAGAATCAATGCCTGATGCTGATAAAAATGCAAGGGTACATATGAAAGCAATTTCACAAATACTCTTATCTTACTATGCATTTTACGTGAGTGATATCAATGGAAGTATACCTTATACTGAAGCTTTCCAAGCAAGGTATGGCGGTACCAAAACCCCGGGATATGAAACCCAACAGCAAATATTTGCAAAAGTAGATGAAGAGCTGAAAGCATCTGTAGCGACTTTAAAAGGCTCGGCCACAGGTCAGCTCAGTCTTGGTGGAAATGATCCATATTTCAATGGCGATGCAACACTTTGGGCTAAAGCAGCAAATGCTTTGCGTTTGAAAATCGCCATTCGCTTAATGAAAGTTGATCCAGCCAAAATGAAAACAATTGCGACTGAAGTACTGGCAGATCCAGTGCAAATGGCAAATGTTAATGATTCCTGGATGCTTAAAGTTGGACCATCTTATGCAAATGCAGGTGGAAACTTTAACCCAGCAAACTTTGCAGCAGGTAAACCTGTTTTAGACTTTCTTGTTGCCAAAGGCGATCCTAGATTAGCGATATATTATCGTCCGAATGCAGCTGGAAATTACGTGGGAAGTTTTACCAGTCCTGATGAAGCAAAATTACCTGTAAATAAGCCACTGTATGCTTCGATAGATAATTTATCGCAGCTGCAACACCGGTTATTTACACCTAATTATGACAATAATGATGGCTTAAAAGCTGGTACAGGCAAAGGTTTTTTTCCCGTGCTAACATATGCCGAATATTGTTTTCTACGTGCTGATCTTGCAGCCCGTGGTGTGACTACAGACGTTGCTGAAACATGGTATAAAAATGGAGTATATGCATCTATTAAATTTTACAGTGATAGAGCTGTTGATGCGAATGTAAAAGATTTTACCGCCGTAACTGCTCCGGCAATTGATGCTTACTATGATAAAGTTGGAGTTAAATTTGATGCGGCTAAAGCTACTGAACAAATCGCTTGTCAAGCTTATTTGGATTTTTACAGACAACCATTAGAAGCCTGGGCTTGGTGGAAAAGAACTGGCTTTCCTAATACCACATCAGTTTTGGCATGGTCTGAACTAAAGGCCAACGGAACACCACTTGTTTTAGCGCGTAGAGCAGGGATAGACTTGTTAAGTCCAACTAACTTAAACTATGCAAACCAGCAAACTGCATTGGCAGAAATGGCTAAAAATCCAGATTTTGGTAGCGGTCCAAATGATGCTTTTGGTCGTGTTTGGTGGGATAAAAAATAATTGTTAAATTAAAAAGCCCTTAGTAATTTTATTAAGGGCTTTTTTTAATCAAAAACCATGAGGCCGTTTATTTTTCGATTAAGTTTTTTGCTCTCATTAGCCATTTTTCCTGTTCTTATAAAAGCTCAGGAAAAAATAGTCTCTCCTGCAAAAATAAATTCGATCAAATTAATTGATTTAGCCGGTAAAGAAAGCCGAATCAATTTAAGTAAAGCAGTAGTTCTTGTGTTTTTAAGCCCCGAATGTCCATTGTGTAAAAATTATTTACCTGGTTTGATAAAGTTGCAAAATGCTAATAAAAACATCAATTTTTATGGCATAATCCCTGGGGTCAGTTATTCATTAAAAGAAATAAATGAACTTAGAAATGAATACGGGATCAATTTCAGTTTGTTAACTGACAGAGAGAAACAATTGTCAAAATATTTAGGTGCAACAACAACGCCGGAAGTTTTTTTAATCAATAAAATGGGGGCAATAACCTATAGCGGACTAATTGATAACTGGGCTACCTCACTAGGACAAAAACGTTTGGTTATTACGGAGAAATATCTCGAACAAGCTATAAAAGACCAGTTAAATGGTAAACAAACATTTAAAAAAACTATTCCAGTTGGGTGCCTAATCAACGATATATAATGAGTTCAAAATCTTTACTACTATCAAAAATTATTACCATAGTAATTGGGTTATTCATTTGCACAAATAACGTAAATGCCCAAAAAATTACTTACTATAAGGATGTTGCACCCATTATTCAAAATAAGTGTCAGTCCTGCCATAGGCCTGGAGAGTCTACTCCATTTTCTTTATTAACCTATGAGGATGTCGCAAAAAGAGGCTCTTTTATTAAAAAAGTAACACAATCTGGTTATATGCCGCCATGGAAACCAGATAACCATTACAGATTATTTAAGAATGATAGGTCATTAACGAATGAAGAAAAGCTTACTATAGCTAAGTGGGTTGACGCGAAAATGCCAATGGGCGATGTACGCGAAATACCAAAAACAGCAACTAAGACATTTATAGAAGGCACGCAGTATTCCAGAAAGCCTGACCTTGTTTTACAAACAATTAAACCATTTAAAGTTATTGGCGATAATAAGGAGCGGTTTATTGTTTTTAAAATTCCTTTTGATATTGGTGCAGAAAATAACGTCGAAGCAATGGAGTTTTTTTCCTCCAATAAAAAAGTAATACATCACGCCAACTTTGCCATTCACCCTGTAGCAGATGATATTGAAATTAACCAGGGTGCCGATTTTTTAAATTTGACAGAGGATGATAGGACCAAATACTCGCAGTATTTTCCTTTTAAAAAAACAATGACCTATTATGGTGGATGGATTCCAGGGACATCTTATGAATCTTATCCCAATAATTTTGGTTGGGTTATGCCAAAAAGGGGTGTCATCTTATTAACCATACATTATGCTCCGGTTTCGAAAGACGAAGAAATTATTTCCGGAATAAATTTCTTTTTCAAAAAAACACCAATAGAACGAAAAGTTGAGGTGATTAGCTTAGGTTCTGCCGGTGTAGGCGAAAGCTCTATTGAGCCTTATTTTTTTATTCCTGCCGATTCCGTAAGAAAGTTCGAACTAAAAATCACAACACCGCAAGATCAATCTTTACTATACATTTGGCCACATATGCATTACTTGGGTAAAATATTCAAATCATATGCAGTAACACCTCAGCAAGACACCATACAGCTTGTTTCAATCCCATCCTGGGATTTTAGATGGCAAGAAATTTATCAATTTAAAAGTTTAGTAAAAATCCCTAAGGGCTCTGTATTAACCATAGAGGGTACTTATGATAATACAAAGAGTAATCCTAACAATCCCAGTAGTCCGCCTCGAAACGTTTATTCGGCTAATGACATGAAATCTACCGATGAGATGATGACGATGTTGCTTGTATTTTTGCCTTATAAAGAAAATGACGAACAAATAGAATTAAAATAAAGATTTGCAGCTACCCATGTAATAAAACTTTAGGTTGATTTAAAAAAAGCACCATGAAAATAAAGATATGGCTATCTGCACTTTTCTTCTCAATGCTGGCAGTTGTTAACAACGCTAATGGACAACAGCCTTTATTTACCTTACTGCCGGCAAAAGAAACAAATGTCAGTTTTGTAAATAAGGTAATTGAAACCGATTCATTACATGTGATGAATTACGAATATTTGTATAACGGATCGGGAGTTGGCGTAGCGGATTTTAATGGAGATGGTTTGCCGGACATTTTTTTTTCGGCAAATGCCGGAGATTATAAATTATACCTTAATAAGGGTAATTTAAAGTTTGAAGATATTACCAGTAAAGCAGGCGTAAAAGGAAATGATACCTGGGCAACGGGAGTAAGCATAGCTGATGTAAACGGAGACGGCCTACCTGATATATATGTTTGTCATTCAGGAAAATTTCCTGATGATAAACTCAAAAATGAATTGTTTATTAATCAGGGAATAAAAGCTGGGGTACCTATTTTTAAAAACATGGCCGGAGCTTATGCCCTTGATGCAATAGGAACTCAATCTACACAGGCCGTTTTTTTTGATTATGACAATGATGGTGATTTAGATATGTTTTTGCTAAATCATTCCAACCAAACTTATAAACCTTTTTTAAACACTAAAAAAGTACGATCTACCCCAAATATGAAATACGGGAATCGCTTATTTAGAAATGATTCTAAAAATAATCAACCTCATTTTGTAGACGTTACTTTAACCTCAGGGATTATAAACAATGCCTTAAATTTTGGGCTAAGTGTAGCGGTAAGCGATTTAAACAATGATGGCTGGCCAGATATTTATACCTCAAGCGATTATACCGAACAAGATTGCCTTTATATCAACAATAAGAATGGGACTTTTTCGGAAAGTATCCGGAAATCAATTAAGCACATCTCAAAATATTCAATGGGTTCGGACATTGCCGATTATAATAATGATGGTAGACCGGATATCTTGACTCTTGATATGCTTCCAGAGGATAATCACAGGCAAAAATTGCTGAAAGGACCGGATGAATACGATCAATATCACTTGTTGCTGGACAGTGGATATTATAACCAGCAAATGAGAAATATGTTGCACTTAAATGAAGGTGTGGCAGAAGATGGTAGTCTGCACTTTAGTGAAATAGGTCAGTTGGCAGGTGTTTCTAATACAGATTGGAGTTGGGCATCTTTATTTGCCGATTTTGACAACGATGGCTGGAAAGATTTATTTATATCCAATGGTTATTTAAGAGATTTTACCGATATGGATTTCCTAAAGTATACTGTTGCCACTGCGCAAAAGGAATCGCTTAAACAGGGGAATTTAAAGTTTCAAACCTTCGATTTGGTCAAAAAAATGCCCTCAAACAAAATCTCGAATTATATTTTCTCTAACAATCATGATTTAACCTTTAGTAACAAAACGGCAGAGTGGGGCGTTTCGGAGCCCTCTGTTTCTAACGGTGCCGCTTATGCCGATTTAGATAATGACGGTGATCTGGATTTAATTGTTTGTAACATAAACTCACCTGTAATGGTGTATAGGAATAACTCAGAATCGCTAAAATCACACTATTTAAAAATTGAGCTTATCGGCACAGGGTTAAATACGGCTGCAATAGGAGCTAAAATTTATGTTAAAACAAACGATAACATACAGTATCAGGAAAAATATGTGGTACGTGGTTATCAATCTAGTGTAAGTCAAACAAATTGTTTTGGTGTAGGTAAAAATACTGAAGTAAATTCAGTCAAAGTAATTTGGCCTGATGGAAAAGAGAGCTTTATTGAAAATATACAATCGAACCAGACATTAACTTTCAATCAGAAGGATGGGGCAGTCAAAAAAGAGAATATTGCTAAAACAAAACCCTTGTTTGTAGACAATACATTAGAATCGGGGCTAAAATTTAAACATAATGAAAATGATTTTATAGATTTTAAAGTCGAAACGCTCTTACCTTATCAGCTATCAAAATTTGGTCCTGCTTTAGCCAAGGCCGATGTTAACAAAGATGGAATAGAAGATATTTTTATAGGAGGAGCAATTGGTCAGGCAGGTCGATTATTCTTAGGTAATAAAGAAGGAAACTTTAACCCCTCATCAAATCAGCCCTGGGAGGAGGACAAAGCCAGTGAAGATGTAAATGCAGTTTTTTTTGATGCAAATGGCGATGGGGCTCCTGATTTGTGGGTGGTCAGTGGTGGAAATGAATACGATGAAAATGCCCCTGAATATCAGGATCGATTATATCTAAATGATGGGAAAGGCGTTTTTCACAAAGCTAAAGACGCACTGCCAAAAATGTGGAGCAGTAAACAGGCCATTAGCGTTGTTGATTTTGATAAGGACGGAAATTTAGACGTTTTTGTTGGCGGAATGAGTAAACCAGGTTCTTTCCCGCTATGCAGCAAGAGTTACTTATTGCGAAATGATTCAAAAGGAGGGGAAGTGAAGTTTAGCGACGTAACCAGCCAACTTTCTCCTGATTTGGAGTACCCAGGGATGGTTGTTACAGCTTGTTGGCAGGATTTAAATAAAGATGGGTATCCTGAGTTGTTAATTGGGGGAGACTGGATGCCATTAAAGAAGTTTAAAAATGAGAAAGGGGTTTTGAAATATGATAAAGACTCGGGTTTAGAAAATTCAGACGGTATGTGGAGTAAAATCGTGCCGATGGATGTGAATAATGACGGCGCAATTGATTTTGTTGTAGGGAACTGTGGTTTAAACAATCAATTTAAGGCAAGTAGTACGCAACCAATAACCATTTATACTTCAGACATTAATAATGATGGCGTATTAGATCCGATTATGTGTTACTACATTCAGGGAAAAAACTATCCAATGGCCTCTAGAGATGAACTACTAGATCAGATCGTTCAATTTAAAAAACGGTTTTTAAGCTATGACGCTTATTCGAATATAACAATAGATCAGTTATTCACACCAGAGCAGTTGAGCAAAAGTCAAAAATTTTACTGCAAGCAACTCGAAACATCTATTTTATTAAATGATGGAACCGGGAAATTTACCATTAAAGTGCTTCCAATCGAAGCTCAATTTTCGAGAACATGGGGTATAGTCGTAGATGATTTTAATCACGATGGAAAAGATGACATCCTTTTGGCCGGAAATTTTTATCCCTATCGGGTTCAACTTGGTCAGTCAGATGCTGCTTTAGGTTTACTTTTAATTGGAAATGGTAAAGGTGATTTTAAACCACTGCCTCCGTATGATTCGGGTCTGTATATAGATGGAGACGTTAGAAATATGATTGAGATTAAAGGAGAAACCAAAAAAATTATTATTGTTAAAAATAATGATAACGTTCAGCTTTTAAAGGCTGCTAATTAAGACGAACATCATGAAGATATACTTGTTTTTATTTGTTTTTTGTACTTCAGTACATGCAAATGGTCAGTGGAGCAAAATCGAAAATGATCCCTTGCCTTTGCACAGATCACAGAAAGCCCTTTCTGACATTATTGWAASYGATNTAYTWTYTYYANCCTGNNTTKCANAGKMNNGAATRTTTRKTTAWWNCAAAMWTTKMYKYYTWTKWWWTTYWKKYTWAAAATAGTAATCAGTTTCAATCTTTAAAAGGACAATTGAATGGCTTTAATGGAATTCCAAACGCCGACAACACCCAAATTAGTTACTCACTGGCTGCTACCTACGCGTACTGGCAGGTTGCAAAACGGCTTGTATTCTCCGATCAGGTTGCGTTAGATAGTTTAAACAGCATCCTTTTGTGGTATAAAGTAAAAGGATATCCTGATACTGTAGTTCAAAACTCAATTTTATATGGTAAAAAGGTGTCAGATTCTATTTTAAGATGGGTTGATCAGGATCAGTATAAAGAAACGCGTAAGTTAAGGCGCTATAGTATTGTGAAAGAAGAAGGGAATTGGGCACCTACTCCACCTGGTTATATGGCGGCAGTGGAACCTTATTGGAACAAAATACGACCATTATGTATGAAAACAGCCGATCAGTTTAAACCTGCGCCTCCTCCGGCTTATAGCAGGGATAAGAATAGTGCTTTTTACAGAAATGCGAATGAAGTTTATCTAGCTGGTAAAAACCTAAATGCGGAACGACTTGACATTGCGAAATTTTGGGATTGTAATCCTTTTTTTCTAAATGTAAATGGACATATGAATTATGCAACAAAAAAGATTTCACCAGGAGCACATTGGATTTCTATTGCCACCATTGCCTGCAAAATGAAAACTTTTAATTATATCCAAAGTAGTTTTGCATACACATCTACATGTATTGCATTATTTGATGCTTTTATTAGTTGTTGGGATGAAAAATACAGGAGCAACTATATTCGGCCGGAAACATTCATAAATTCTAATATCGATGAAAATTGGCAGCCAATTTTGCAAACGCCACCATTTCCAGAATACCCAAGTGGCCATAGTGTTGCTTCAACATCAGCCGCCTATATTCTAACCAAAATATTTGGCGATGATTTTAAATTTAAAGACAATACAGAGGTTGATTATGGATTGCCAATAAGAAGCTTTACTTCTTTTGATCAGGCAGCTAAGGAAGCAGCTATTAGTCGGCTTTACKGAGGAATTCATTATAGGCCAGCTATTGAAAATGGTCAAATTCAAGGAACGGATATTGCAAAGTATCAGACTGAAAAAATTAAAATGAAAAAAAAATAATCTTCTATTTGACTTATCGTCCTGAAAAATTGATACAGGATTAATAATTAATAAATTTACAATTTTTAAATAGCAGCTGGTTCATCCAAAAGATTAACAGGGCCGGAATGAACGCGTTTACCTCAACGCCCTTTATATGACAACATGGTTATCAAATGAAATTAAATAAGACCTTACTACTCCTTGCATTGGCCAGCAGTTGTATGCAACTGTTTGCACAAAAGCAACAAACAGCGGCAGCTTCAAAACGACCAAATATCGTGATTATCATTTCAGATGATCATGCCTATCAGACCATAAGCGCCTACGGCAGCAAATTAATGAAAACCCCCAATATAGACCGGATTGCAAATGAAGGGGTTCGTTTTGATAAGGCATATGTAACCAATTCCATTTGTGGTCCCAGCAGGGCGGTAATCCTGACTGGAAAATACAGCCACAAAAATGGATTTAGAGATAATGAGAGCTCAGTTTTTAATGGCGATCAGGACTCCTTTGCAAAGCAACTGCAGAGAGGTGGCTATCAAACCGCGTGGATTGGCAAGTGGCATTTAGAAAGCAAACCCCAGGGTTTTGATTTCTGGCAGGTATTGCCTAATCAGGGACAATATTTCAATCCAGACTTTGACATGATGGACGGAAGCAAGAAAAGAATTGACGGCTACGTAACCAATGTAATTACGGATGAAGCTGAAAACTGGTTGGATAAAAGAGACGATTCCAAGCCATTTTGCCTGGTTATCGGACATAAGGCCACACATCGCGTTTGGCTGCCGGATACTGCTGATCTGGGCCGCTTTGATAAGGTTAACTTTCCGCTTCCGGCCAATTTTTACGATACCTACCAAAACAGAAAAGCTGCGGAGATACAGGACATGTCTATCGAAAAAACCATGCTGATGGGATATGACCTAAAGATGTTCGGTTCGGATGATAAGGAGAATAAAGATGGTAACTTTAGTAGGATGAACGCAGCCCAACGTGCAAAAATTGATGCTTATTATAAACCGATTGAAGCGCAATTTAATGTATTGAACTTACAAGGAAAAGCACTTACCGAATGGAAATTTCAACGTTATATGCGCGATTACTTAAGTACTGCCACCTCCTTAGACCGAAACATTGGTCGCACACTAGACTACCTGGATCAACATGGTCTGAGCAAGAATACTATTGTAATTTATCTGTCCGATCAGGGATTTTATATGGGCGAACACGGCTGGTTTGATAAGCGTTGGATTTATGAGGAATCATTCCGTACACCTATGGTTATGAGATACCCCGGCATGGTAAAAGCAGGTACTGTTTCCAATCGCTTTGTGATGAATCTGGACATTGCTCCAACTGTACTTGATGCAGCTGGGTTGGCTATTCCAAAAGATGTACAAGGCATATCTATGTTGCCTGCCTTAAAAAATCAGGCTGATAAAGGCAGACAGGTTTTATACTATCATTATTATGAAAATGGGGAGCATTCGGTTTCCCCGCATTTCGGGATTCGCACAAAGAGGTACAAATTGATTCGCTTCTATAAGCGTGTAGCAGGATGGGAGTTGTACGATCTGCAAAAAGATCCACATGAAATGGATAACAAATACGGTAAAAAAGGATATGGAACCATCACTGCCGACTTGTACAAAGAGCTAAACAGGCAAATTAATAAATTTGAAGATAAGGATGCGCTACAAATCTTGAAGGACAGATAAGATCCGTTATTGATTAAAAAGAAGCAAAAAAGCCGGTTTTTTTATGACCGGCTCTTTTTGTAAAAAATTATTGTTATTTCCAGCCCCCACCAAGTTCCTGGTAGATATTGGTTACAGCACTGAGCTGGTTCTTTTTTGTTTCTATGAGTTCCAGTTTTGATTCCAGGGCATCCCTCTGGGTCATTAGCACTTCCAGATAATCTGCCCTTGCCGATTTAAATAAATCATTGGAGATGTCAATAGATTTGTTGAGTGCATCTACCTGATCAGACTTCAAACGAAAACTCTTTTCCAGGTTATCTATATTCGACATTTGAGTAGAAACTTCTAAGTATCCATTTAAAATTGTTCGTTCATAGTTATACATGGCCTGAAGCTGACGCAAGTTTGCGTTTTTAAACTCTGCCTTAATTCCGTTTCTATTGATTAGTGGGCCAGCAAGATCTCCTGCAAGTGAATACAGCATTGATTCGGGCGATTTCACCAGATAAGATGGGTTAAATGCCTGAAATCCGAACGCTGCGGAAATATCCAGTGAAGGATAGAATTCTGCTTTTGCTACTTTTACATCTAATTTTGCAGCAGCCAGCTCCAGTTCAGCTTGTTTAATGTCTGGTCTGTTGGCCAGCAGTTGCGATGGAATACCTGTGCGAACCGCTGGAGGTAGCAGGTGCAAGAAAGTGCCATGATCTCTTGGGATTTCCTGAGGGAATCGACCAAGTAGAAAATTGATCTTGTTCTCACTCTCCTTGATTTTTTGAAGAATGTCAAACTCCATGCTTTGAGAATTTAGTACCTCCGCTTTAAATTTCTGAACAGCTAGTTCGGTTACCCTGGTTGCTTGTTTTTGAATTTTTACAATCTCAAGGGCATCCTTTTGAAGCTGGATGTTCTGTTTAACAATCTCTAACTGATTATCCAAAGCCAGCAATTCATAATAAGAGTTGGCAACCTCAGCAATCAAATTGGTCAGTACAAAATTTTTACCCTCTACAGTGGATAAATATCTGCTAATTGCAGCTTTCTTAGAGTTACGGAGTTTTTTCCAGATATCTACTTCCCAGTTTGCATATACTGCAGCAGTATAATCCATCAGGGGATCTGGCGTTTCTTTTCCTGGGGCAATTTCTGTTGAAGCGTCACCAGCACCCTGACTGGTGTATCTTCCTACTTTTTCAACACTCAGGCCAAGCTTTGCACCTACGGTTGGCAAAAGTGCTCCCTGTTTAAATTTGATGTCGTTCTTGGCTATTTCAACTTCCTGAAGGGCTATGCTCAACTCCTGGTTATGTTTAAGGGCAGTGTCAATCAGATTCACCAAATTTGGATCGGTAAAAAAACGCTTCCATTCAAGCGCAGCTACGTTGGTAGTATCCCTGTCGTTATTATAAGATTCGGGAACCGATCTGTTTTCAGCAGACTGCATGAACGCAGGAACCTTACAGCTTGCAATGGCCAGGCAAATACCAACCACGCCAATGCATTTATATATCTTGTGTTTATACATTGTGATCAATTTCTTCAGTTAAAGGATTTTCTTCTTCATTTTTAACAAGAGCATATTTTTCTGAGATTTTGCCGAAGATGTAGTACAATCCCGGTATGATAAGAACGCCGAAAACAGTTCCGAAAAGCATGCCTCCGGCAGCGGCCGACCCGATTGTTCTGTTTCCTGTTGCACCCGGTCCAGAAGCAAAAACCAATGGGATCAATCCGGCGATAAATGCAAAGGAAGTCATCAGAATCGGTCGGAACCTTACGGCTGAACCCTCAATTGCTGCCTGGAGTACTGAGCTTCCTGCTCTGTGTTTCTGAACAGCAAACTCTATGATCAATACCGCATTCTTACCCAACAGACCGATAAGCATAACCATCGCTACCTGAGCATATATGTTATTCTCTAACCCGAATAATTTCAACAAGAGGAAGGCTCCGAAAATTCCTGCCGGAAGTGAAAGAATTACAGGGAATGGCAAAATAAAGCTCTCATACTGTGCAGCAAGGAGCATATATACGAAAACAAGGCAGATGATGAAGATATAGATCGCTTCATTTCCACGGGCAACCTCATCTTTGGAAATACCTGCCCAGTCAATCGAGAATCCTCTTGGTAAACTGGTTTTAGCCACTTCCGATACCGCATTAATTGCTGAACCACTACTATAACCTGGTGCAGAGGAACCACTAATTTCCGATGCATTATACATGTTGTGTCTGGTGATCTCTGATAATCCGTAAACCTTCTCAATTTTCATGAAGGCCGAGAATGGCACCATTTCGTCACGATTATTCTTTACATATAGTTTCAGAACATCTTCTGGTAAGGCCCTGTACTGTGGCAATGCCTGTACCATCACTTTGTATTGCCTATCGTACTTGATAAAGCTGGTCTCGTAGTTACTGCCCACAAGGGTAGAAAGCGTATTCATCGCATTCTCAATTGTTACCCCTTTTTGCTGAGCAATATCATTATCAATTTTGAGCATATATTGAGGGAAACTGGCACTGTAAAAGGTAAAAACCGACGATAATTCAGGGCGTTTACTCAGTTCCTTTACGAAATCCCTGCTTACCGTTTCCATCTTTTTGTAATCACCTGTTCCGGCTTTATCCAGCAAGCGCAACTCAAAACCACCCGCAGCTCCGTAACCAGGCACAGCAGGTGGCTGGAAGAATTCAATGGTGGCCCCTGTTACATCTTTAGATTTTTCCTCCAATTCATTGATTACCTCCTGCACAGAATGTTTACGTTCCTCCCAGCTTTTCAAGTTGATCAGACAAGTTCCTGAATTGGCTCCGGTACCCTCTGTAAGAATCTCATAACCCGCCAAAGAAGAAACGGATTGTACATCTTCCATGCCTTCGGCAATTTTCTGTAACTTTTCGGCAACTTGATTCGTTCTTTCCAATGATGAACCAGGAGGGGTTTGTATTACCGCATAAAACATTCCCTGATCTTCATTTGGTATAAAGCCAGAAGGAAGGCTGTTGTTTAGTAGCCATATCCCCGCGCAAAAGGCAACGAGCATGATAAAAGTAATTGCCCGTCTGTTTACGATTAAGCTTAATAATTTCTGGTATTTGCCAGAAACCCTGTTGAACCAGCTGTTGAAACCATCCAACACTTTATTGAGCCATGTTTTCTTTTGGGCTTTACCATGATTATTCTTCAGCATAATTGCACATAGGGCAGGGGTAAGGGTAAGTGCAACCACTCCCGATAGAATAATGGACGTTGCCATAGTAATAGAAAACTGTCTGTAGAATATTCCTACTGGCCCAGACATAAATGCAACCGGAATAAATACCGCTGCCATTACGAAAGTGATTGCAATAATCGCCCCACTGATCTCATGCATAGCTTCTTCCGTGGCTTTAAGTGGCGAAAGATTCTTTTCTTCCATTTTGGCATGGACTGCTTCGATTACTACAATGGCATTATCTACCACAATACCTATTGCAAGCACCAGAGCAAACAACGTGATGAGATTCAGTGTAATCCCAAAGAATTGCATAAATACAAAAGTCCCTATAAGAGAGACCGGTACTGCAATGGCCGGGATTAATGTTGAGCGCCAGTCACCAAGGAAAAGGAATACAACCAATCCCACAAGAATAAATGCTTCTACAAGGGTGTGTATTACTTTTTCAATAGAAGCATCCAGGAATTTGGATACGTCATAACTGATCTCATAATCTACACCTTTAGGAAATGAGCTGGATTTGATCTCCTTCAGTTTAGCTTTTATGTCTTTGATTACCTGGCTCGCATTACTTCCATAAGATTGCTTCACTACTATAGCAGCCGAAGGTCGGCCATTGAGATTGGAATAAAGGTCATAATACGAACTTCCAAACTCCACATCAGCCACATCCTTCAGGTGAAGGATCTCTCCCTTTGTGGATGACCTTAGTATGATGTTCTCATATCCCTCTTTGGTACTAAACCTTCCGGGATATTTTAATACATATTCAAATGCCTGAGATCTTTTACCAGAACTTTCTCCGGTTTTACCTGGCGAAGCTTCCAAACTTTGCTCATCAAGTGCTTTCAGAACTTCATCGGCCGATATCTTATAGGCCAGCATACGGTCTGGTTTTAGCCAGACCCTCATCGCGTATTCGCGGTTACCAAGGATATCTGCAACTCCAACACCATCCACTCTTTTTAGTTCTGACAATACGTTGATGTCGGCGAAGTTGAAAAGAAACTTCTGATCCATATGAGGGTCTTTACTGTACAGGTTAATGTACATGAGCATATTAGACTCTTCCCTCGTAATCTTTACACCTTCACGTACCACCAAAGGGGGTAGTTTATTTATAACAGAAGCTACACGGTTTTGAATATTTATCGACGCCTGGTTGGGATCGGTACCCAGATTAAATACGGCCTGTATGGTCGCTTCACCATCATTACCTGCATCCGATGCCATGTATTTCATTCCCGGAACACCATTAATAGCCCGTTCCAACGGAATGATTACGGATTTAATCATTAGTTCGCCATTTGCTCCCGGATATTCCGCAGTGATGTTCACCTTTGGTGGCGAAATGGAAGGGAATTGTGTTACCGGTAATTGAGTGGTAGCCAACACACCCAGAAATGTAATGATGAGCGATATTACTATAGACAGGACTGGCCTGTGTATGAATTTATTAAACATAGAATTACTTTTTTAAGGATGGAATTACTATTCCGTTTTCAATTGCAGACGGGAAATAACTTCCTTGGGTGCTATAAATTCATATTTGATCTTATCATCATCTTTAACCTTTTGGACACCTTCAAGCAGGATTTTGTCGTTTTCAGAAAGGGTATTTCCTACCACGTACAAGTCAGGCATTCTGCTACTGATACTGATATTCCGTGATCTTACTACTCCATTCTTGTCCACTACAAAAACATATACCTTATCCTGAATTTCGTAGGTCGCTTTTTGAGGAATTATTAATGCACCTTTAAGTGGAACCGTCATTTGAACTTTACCTGTCTCACCATTTTTTAAAAGCTTGTCGGGATTAGGGAACCTTGCTCTGAAAGCAATGTTTCCTGTTTCATTATCAAATTCACTTTCAACGGTTTCTACCTCACCTTTATATTTCAAGGGTTGGCTATTGGCCAAAAGCAGACTTACCTTGTTGTCGCCGCGACCTTTGATATTCGTCTGATAGTCCAGATACTCCGGTTCAGATACATTAAAGTAGGCGAACATCTGACTGTTATCAGAAAGGTTAGTCAATAATTCACCTTCATCAACAAGACTTCCCAGTTTTAGGGGAATGCGATCAATGGTGCCATCAAATGGGGCTTTGATTTCGGTGAATGACAAGTGTAGTTTTGCTAGCGCCACTTCGGCTTTAGCCTGGTCAAGTTTAGCTTGAGCCATTGTCAGCTCGTTTTTTGAGACCACATTTTTATCAGCCAGCGTTTTGGTATTCTGTAATTCTATCTCTACAGATTTGGCTTCGGCCTGCGCTTTCATTAACTCGGCTTCATACATTTTTGGCATGATCCTGAACAACAGCTGGCCCGCTTTTACAGATTGACCTTCGTCAACGTAAATGTTCTGCATGTATCCTTTTTCCTGTGCTCTTATCTCAATGTTCCTTACAGATTTTATTTGTGAAACATATTCCTTGGTAAATGAGGTGTCAATTTTTAAAGGAGTAGTAACCGCATACTTGCTGATTTCTTCCTTTTCTTTTTTTTCAGATGTACAGCTTGTATGGCATAATATAACACCCAAGCCCATGAGCATTGCAATTCTCTTCATAGTATGAATTAATTATTTATCGATTTGATGATCAGGAATCAGAAATTCCCTGGAATGAGAAATAGCATCAGTTACCGGGTATGAAACCAGAATTACCTCCACGGGCATATATGATCACAACTTCAATAACTGAAGCGTATTGTTGATCATATTTTTAGAACTCTTTGTAGAATGTATTTGTAAGAAGAAGTGTAGGATAGGTGCTTGCAAAAAGGCAAACGGTTTTTGAAATAAGCGTTGGAATAAATTAAAGTAGAAGCATAGGTAAGCGTTGCAAAATACTTGGCAGGCAATATAGATTTCCTGACAGATACAAGATCATCATCTTCGTCCTCAACACTGATGAAGTCTTCTTTTTTATCACCTATGGTACTGCTCTTAACTTCAGGAAGGCCCTGATTGGCCATAAGAAGCGTTTCTTGATGAGATTTTTCAATCTTTTGAACTGTTGAATGACTACTTGTGCTGTCATGAGCCCCTGCATAAACGTAATCTGATCCTCCTAAAAGGAAAAAACACAGAGACAGAAAGAATACAACAGCTGTTTTCATATTCGGCCACAAAAATAGTATTAGCCATGAAAGTTTACGTAATCTAATTCTTTTTAACTGTCAGGATTGTGTCAATAATTTTAATTGTGCTTGCTGGACGATGTTGGATTATCAATAGAATCCTTAAAAATGAACAACAGCAGTATCAACCAGCCACTTATCATTAATGGTAACATTAAAACCGGTTGATATATTGGGTACTAGTAGTTTGCCTTTTACAATTGTGCGCTTGTTTCTGTAAATGGGTACACTGAGTGTTTTTCTTACACCACCTCCCGATATCTCAATTAGAATTGGTCTTTCGGTACTCAGAATATAAATGCTGATGGGGCCATTTGCATTGCTTACCTCATAGCCTGCATTATCGTCAATACGGCCAAATGTTTTTTGATCTTTCAGTGTAAAACCCGTTGCTTCAAAATTAACATCAACAATAAAGTCAGGTACGTCCTCAACAAGGACTTCCAGTTTACCAACAACCCGCTGCAGTACGAGGTTTATTGTTTGGTCTTCACCGATGCTTACAACTGATGACTTTGCATAAAAAGTATCATCTGTTTTATAATGCTTATCAGCCATTGTTGGATTAGGTTGCCAGTACTGCATGTTTGCCTCGGCAAGTGGTAATAGTATAGGAACTTCGTTGTCCCGATAATACTTATTGATCCCGAAAAGTGATTTGGAACCAACTGCAATAAATATATAATTACCAACAGGCAAATCGAAATCTATTTCTCCCATACCAGGAAAATCGGTGGTTTGGGTAACTCTAGCGTATTCATTGCCGGTGTCAAAATTAAAGACGATATAGGTCAGTTGATTAACTAAATTTGCTATGGGTGTAGCTAATGTTGGTTCAGTGCCACCATCTAAACTTGTTTTTTCCTTTTCAACAGAAAGACCCACTTTGTACGTTGTTTTATTTGGTTCGGGAACTTCTTGTCCGGCTTTCTTGCTGCATGCCGATAATAGTAGAATGAAAGTAATTGAGGAGATAAACGTTAATTTTTTCATGATCTTTTTTACATGAAAATACCTAACATTTAACGAAAAGAAATGGAACTCTTATGATTGTGTAGCAAAGTGTGTAAATATCACATAATTTGTGTAACCTGTCATTTACAGCAGTTTAGAGATCGAGAGTTACCATTCAATAAGTTTGCTGTATAATCTGAATGTTTTCAAATTAAATTGGTGTAATAAATAGCGCAATTATGATGGACACAGATTTGTATTACACTCAAACCGAGGCTTGCAGTGTTTTAAGAATTTCTCTCAAGAAATTTAAGAGCATTATTAAAAATAATAAACTCCCTGTTTACAAAAGTTCTGAAACTGCAAATGCCTATGTGAAAAAGAAAGATTTTCTCAACGCAATGCTAAATGGGATCTAGCTACTATCCATTTCGTAATCTTCCATTCTAACCCATTCTAAAGGCTATTCCAAAGGGCTTAAAAAGCATTTGTATCATTTTTGTTGCGCAAACGTTTGTTTCGGTGTGTGCAATTGATCTTTTTTTCACCAAAAAAGACTGCCTTTAACGGGCTTTAAACTAACTTTTTAGTAGATAATTAAACATCTGGTTAATTATTATTCTTGTAGAAATAAAAAAAATCATGATTCATAAGGCCATACTTTGTTGAACAAAGTATGATTGAAGTTGATATACCTCAAAGCAATTTATTCAAGTTTTCAAGATGTAATTTATGCTGGCTTCAGTGCGAAATCAATCGATTGCGTTAAGTTGTACATAATATGTGACCTCTCGACTCTATACATTAGAGCTGAAAAGTTTTAACCATCTAAGTCCCTCCTCTCAATTCATGAGATTAAATAGTATGATAACCTAACAGAGTAATTGCTGCAATTCCATTAACTAACTAACAACTAAACTAAATAACAATTATGATTGACTATTATTTAAAACGGCAGTTAAGGCCGTTCGTTAAAACACTGGTATTGATAAAACTTTGTTTTTTAATATCGGTGACCGCATCTATAAGTGCTCATGCGGGAGGCCTGCCTGTAAACTACACTCGAGCTGACATTAATGTTAAAGGTACAGTTAAAGACAGCCAGGGTAACCCTATACCTGGTGTTTCTGTACAAGTGAAAAATTTAACAAGCCGTGGAACTTCAACCAATGCAGAAGGGGCGTATGCACTCACAGTACCCGAAAATAGTATTTTGGTTTTCAGAGCGATAGGTTTTAAAACTAAAGAAGTTACTGCAGCAAAAGCCGGTACAATAGATATAAGCCTTGAGGATGAATCTAGCAACCTGAATGAAGTTGTGGTTGTTGCTTACGGTACACAGAAAAGAACGAGTTTAACAGGTGCTATTGCTACCGTGACCCCTAAGCAGTTAAAGGACAGGCCAGTAACCTCTATACAGAATGCGTTACAAGGTGTTTCTCCTGGCCTTACTATTTTACAACGCCCTGGCGACTTAAGTCGTGATGCATCTGCTTCTACAACCGTAAGCATCAGAGGTAGAAGTAGCTTAGTGTCTGGTGGAAGCAATCCAATGTATGTTATTGATGGAATACCTGCCTCGGCACAGGAATTTGCTACTTTAAATCCTAACGACATTTCTAGTATGTCAGTTTTAAAGGATGCTTCTTCTGCTGCACTATATGGGTCAAGAGCAGCTAATGGTGTTATCATGGTAACTACTAAGCGTGGTAACGGAGAGAAAACTACTGTAGAACTTAATGCAAATTACGGATGGCAATCGCCTACCAAAATGGCTAAATATGTAGGCTCAGGCGACTATACTACTCTTTATAATGAGGCATTGACAAACGCTGGTGGTGCTCCACTTTTTACTGCAGAACAGATCCAGTGGTATAAAGATGGTTCAAAACCAGATCTTTACCCAAATACCGATTGGTATGATAAGGTTCTTCGCAAAACTGCACCGTTAAGCGACATCAGTTTAAATATAAATGCGCCAGGTAAAATTACCAATAGTTATTTGGGCGTATCTTATCTTAGTCAGGAATCTATTATTCCCGATAAAGATCAGAACCGATTTGTGGCTAAGTTAAATACTGAAACTACTATTGTGCCTGAAATTTTAAAGGTCGGAACTAACTTTTCATTCATAAACCAAAATTTCGACCGTAAAGGTAACATGAGCTGGACAGAGCTTAACAGGTCTTTGCCAACTTCAGTATTTCGTCAGAGCAATGGCGAATGGGGGTCAATCGATAATGGCAAAGCTAATGCGCAAACAGCAGGTCGTAATCAGGCGCGCATAATTGAAGAAGGCGGTAAAGCCTGGGATCGTGATAATTATTTTCAGACCTCTGCAAACGCTACTTTAACGCCGTTAAAAGGACTGTCAATAAATGGATTAGTTTCCCTAAAATATACAAATGGCAACTCATGGTCTTTTAACAATACCCTTGATCCTATTAATGACTTTTTAACAGGGAAGCCGATTACCTCGACCCAAAAAGTGCAGAATGATATGCTTGAGTACTGGCGCAAAAGAAGGGAGCTGCTAACACAGGTAACAACTGATTATGAACGTACTTTTGGCAAACATTATGGTAAATTAACAGTAGGTGCATCGCAAGAAAGCAATACCTACAGAACGGCATTTGTGGGTCGTAAAAATTTCCCGAATAATGATATGACCACTGTTGTATCGGGCTCCTCAAATCCTGAAGATATCAACTCTGATGACGATGGTCAGGCAAACCGTAGCAATCAGCAAGATTGGGCTATGCGCTCTGTTTTTGGACGTTTTAACTATGCTTTTAACGACAAATACCTTTTAGAAGTTAATACACGTATCGATTATTCATCCCGCTTTCGTAAAGATATCCGCAGAGCGGTATTCCCATCCTTTTCAGCAGGTTGGAATGTAAGTAAAGAAGACTTTATGAAAAATGTGGATTGGATCAATAATTTGAAATTACGTGGTTCATGGGGTTCTTTGGGTAACCAGGATGTTGTATCAATTGGAAACTATTTCGACCTGTTAAATACCGGTTATCAGTATAGTTTTGAAGAAGCTCCACAAGGCGGCGTGTGGTCAGCGAAAATTGCTAATCCATTGGCAACCTGGGAAAAAGTATACATGACAGATTTGGGTATCGACCTAAGTATGTTCAATGGAAAATTAGATATTACTACAGATTACTACATTAAAAACACTAAGGATCTTTTAATGAGGGTTCCTGCACTTGCAACCAGTGGAGTAAATACAAGCACTACCGATGCTATAAACAGTGGGCTTCCGCTATCAAATGGAGCTGCTACGCAAAACAAGGGATTTGAGCTTGCAATTACCCACAACAACAAAATTGGCAGCGATTTTACATTCAGCATAGGAGGTAATTTATCGATCATTAAGAGTACTATCACTAAGCTAGGCGATGGTAGTGAAACATTTGACGGACGATTTATACAGAAAATAGGTGAATCAATAGGTTCTTTTTACGGATATGAATCAGAAGGCCTTTTCGTTGATGCTGCTGATGTAACAAACCACGCATTCCAAACCGCTACCACCAAAGCCGGAGATATAAAATATAAAGACTTAAATGGTGATAACTTGATCGATGCGTCCGATCGCAAGATAATTGGCAACAACGTTCCGTGGTTGAATTATGGTTTTAATTTAAATGCTGCATATAAAGGATTCGATCTAAGTGTACTTACTTACGGTGTGGCAAAGGTTAAAACTTATTTATCTGAAGAGGCTGCTTATCCATTCTTTAATGGTGCCAATGTAAAAGAACAATGGTTAAACAGATGGACATCCGCTAATCCTGATCCGAATGCTGATTTCCCGCGCATTTTAACAACAGCTGCAGGCGCACATAATTATAATCCTACATCCTCATTCTGGTTATTCAGTGGGGCCTATTTCAGAGTAAGAGGCATAACCTTAGGTTATACTATTCCACAAGATGTAACTAAAAAAATTGGGCTGGCTAAACTAAGAATTTATGGTACAGCGAATAACCCTTTCACTTTTATGGCTGATAAGCGATTGGCAGATTATGACCCTGAGTCTGACTCTGGACGTGGAGGTTACCCAGGTATTAAAACCTGGTCTGTTGGTTTAAGTGCTGGTTTCTAATCAAAATAATAAGAATATCATGAAAAAAATAACATCAATATATATACTTACAGGGCTTTTAACACTAGGCGCTGTTACCTCTTGTAAAAAAGACTTTTTAGAAAGACCACCATTGGATCAATTGTCGGAAGCGACGTTTTGGAAAAATCCTAACGATGTCTATCAGGCAGTTATGGCGGTTTATAATCAGCTACCTGGCGATGGAACAATTTATGATGATGGTGCAACAGATAATGCCCATGCCCAGTATCCATGGGAAAGTTCCGCTACAGATGTTTCTGCCGGAACGCTTACCTCTACAACTGATGCAGGTTGGAGTTTCATCGACATCCGCCGTGCAAATTATTTCCTTGCCAATGCAGATAAAGTAACGACAATAGATGCTGCTTTATTGGAAAGATATAAAGCGGAAGTAAGGTTTTTAAGGGCAATGTTTTACTACAGATTAACAAATAAATTTGGAGATGTTCCTTTAATTACAACGGTTTTAGCCTTGGGAGCGGAAAATGTACCAAGAACTCCAAAAGCTGAAGTAGTAAAATTTATTACCGATGAGCTTGATGCCGTTTCTAAAATTTTGCCACAAAATTATGCCGGTGGTAAACCAAATGAAAAAGGAAGAATTACCAAAGGAGCAGCCCTTGCATTAAAGGCCAGGGTGCATTTAAATGAAAGTCAGTGGCAGCTGGCCGTTGATGCTTCAAGTCAGGTAATGACGCTGGGTTATAGCTTATTTAAGGTTGATGCCGAAGAAGCCATAGATGCTAAAGATGATTATAGTAAATGGGTTACTTTTGCAAATGCCAGCGACGAGAAGAAATTCCGCTTGGGTCTGCGTAGTTATGAGGCACTTTTTCATAAAGTAAATGAAGGTAATGCTGAGGTAATTTTGGACCGTCAGCAAATTGACCAAAAAGATGCGAATTTCTTAAATACTTACTTATTGCCGGGCACTATTGGTGGCTGGAGCTCCGTAACTCCAACTCAGGAATTGGTAAATAGCTATGGCAGTTATAAAACTGGTGAGGCAGTTACACCAACGGATCCGGCGCAACGTGCTGAATGGTATAAAACTAACAATCCGGCATTTGCTAATGAGTATAAAAACCGTGATCCACGCTTTTATGCGAGTATCCTGTTTGAAAACTCACCGTGGAATGCAGTGGAAGATGATTATAAGTTTAATTGGGTTCAGGGTGCTTCCAATATGTCTTTAACAGGATATAACTTCCGTAAATTGGTTGACCCTGCAATCTATCGTCAACAGGTCGATAACCATGCTAATATAATTTTAATCCGTTATGCTGAGGTATTGTTGACCTATGCAGAAGCTAAAAATGAATTAAGCGGACCTGATGCTACAGTTTATGACGCCTTAGATGCAGTTAGAACGCGTTCAGGAATGCCTGTTGTCGACAGGGTAAAATATGCAGGTAAAGATGCACTTAGAGAAGTAATTCGTAATGAACGCAGGGTAGAGCTTGCCTTGGAGGGACAACGTTATATGGATATTCGTCGTTGGAAAATTGCCCCTCAGGTAATGAAAACCATAAATAATATTAAAAATACCCAGGCTCAGGAAAGAACATGGAACGATAGGTTTTATCTGATGCCTGTTCCGCAAAAGGAGGTGGATCTTTCAAAAGGAGTGTTAACCCAAAATGCCGGATATAATTAACTGACAGCATTTCCTTAAACGATTAAAACGAGTGTCCTTACCATATGGGCACTCGTTTTTTTATGTACATCAATGTCGTAGTTAGATAACGGGCATTACCGGTATAATTATCTAAAAAAAGAAATTCTTTTATAAATAATTATTCTCTTCCTAATAGGATTTAGCATGTATTTGTACTCATAATTTAATATTTGAGAGCCTGTAGGTGCAGGATGCCAGTCAGTATAGTACAGGTTGCTGCTCGATGAAACTATTAATATTATTGAGATAGCAACCAATTGTTTCCTCTCGAAAACGATTGTGCCTAACCAAATATAGATTTATGATGAGCTTTAATATCAGATCCAGTGCTGGTCTTTTATTGGTGCTGTGTGCCGCTGTAACAAATGTTTTTTCACAGAAGCTACTAACCAATTATACAGCAACACTGCCAGCCACAGATGCACTGGGCAGAAAACTACCCGCATTTAATGTAGTAGGTAAAGAGAAAAGCGACAAATTTGTCGGCCTATTCTATTGGACATGGCATTACGCACAAGCGAAGCTAAAACCTAATAATACCACTGCCTTTTTACAGAAACATCCTGATGCACTTTACGATTACAAGCATCCGGCATGGCCGCAAAACATCATGAATTTCTGGAATGAGCCGTTGTTTGGTTATTACGTAGATACGGATAAATGGGTGCTTTGGAAACATGCCGAAATGCTGGCTGACGCAGGTGTTGATATGATTATGTTTGATTGTACCAATGGAGATATGGTGTGGAAGCCTGCGTATATGGCATTGTGCGAAGTGTTTTCAGAAGCAAGAAAAAATGGCATCCGTACACCTCAAATCGCTTTTATGATGGGATTTGGGGCATCAAAAGATACCAAAAGTGCCATCAGCCAGGTTTATAACGACCTATACAAACCGGGTCTTTATAAAGAGTTGTGGTTTCAATGGAAAGGCAAGCCCTTAATTATGGCATACCCGGATAATATTGATCCTGAGATTAAGAACTTCTTTACCTTCCGCCCGGGACAACCAGTTTACAATAAAGGACCCGAACGCAAAGATCATTGGGGATGGTTGGAGATATATCCTCAGCATGGCTTCGTGAAAAATGATGATGGAAGCTTTGAACAAATGACCGTTGGTACATCTCAAAACTGGACCAAGGAAAATGGTTTAAATCCAATGAACGCGAAAGGTGCATTTGGAAGAAGTTACACCAACAAAAATGGACAAAACACAAATAAAGATGCACATCAGTATGGACTGAATTTTCAGGAGCAATGGGACCATGCTTTAAAGCAAAACGTTGAACTGGTATTTGTTACCGGCTGGAACGAATGGATAGCCGGCAGATATGAAACCTGGCAGGATCAGCCAAATGCCTTTCCCGATCAATTTGATACAGAACATAGCAGAGATATAGAGCCTATGAAAGGTGGTCATCAGGATAACTATTATTACCAGTTAATCGCTAACATCCGCCGCTTTAAAGGGATGCCTGCTCCAGAAAAAGCCTCTGCAGCAAAAACGATCAGCATGGATGGGAAGTTTGATGAATGGGTTAATGTTAAACCAGAATTTATAGCTCATAAAGGAAATACCATACATCGTGATGCCGATGGCTTTGCAGGTACACATTATACAAATACGACTGGACGAAATGATATGGTAAAAGCCAAAGTAGCAAGAGATAACAAGTATGTCTATTTCTATGTAGAAACAGCAGATCAGCTCACCAGTCACAAAGATCCTGCATGGATGCGCCTTTTTATCGATATCGATAGGGATAAAAAAACAGGATGGGAGGGATATGATTTTGTTGTGAATAGAAAATCTCCCGATCAAAAGGCTTTTTTGGAAAAATCCACAAAGGGATGGAATTGGAAACAGGTTGCGCAGGTCGATTTTAACTACACCGGTAATCAGCTTGAAATTCGTATTCCGAGAACATTCCTGGCCTTAAAAAACACATTAAACTTTGAATTTAAATGGTCTGATAACATGCAGACTGATGGAGATATTATTGATTTCCTGGTCAATGGAGATGTTGCGCCCTCGGGAAGATTTAATTATCCATATAAAGAACATTAACACCAACAAAACACACCTGAAACCTAACCTAATAAATCCAAATCAAACATTTCAAAAATGCTCATTATGAGAAAAAAACGACTACTCTCAAAGCTCTATTGGACTCCTTTGCTGCTGCTGGCAATATGTAGTTCACTTAATGCTTTCTCACAGGAACAGATCACTGTCTCCGGAAAGGTATTGGATTCACTGGATCTTGGTCCCTTGCCCGGGGTCACTGTTACGGTTCAGGGATCTAAGGTGGGTACCCAGACAAACGTAAATGGGATTTACACTATTAAAGCTCCGTCAAATGCCGTATTGGTTTTTGCATACATAGGATATATTCAAAAGAAAATAGCCGTAAATGGGAAATCAGCAATTGATGTAATGCTGGTAAATTCCGATGAGAAACTGGATGAAGTGGTAGTAGTAGGATATGGTCAACAGAAGAAAATTTCGGTAACAGGGGCAGTTTCTTCGGTCTCCTCCAGGGAGCTTAAACAAAATTCTTCTGCAAGTCTTGCTAATGCATTGGCAGGTAAATTGTCGGGCTTAACATCTATTCAGTCTGGGGGTGGCCAACCGGGACGTGACGATGCAACGATGTACCTGCGTGGTGCTGCAACAACTAATACTAAAAGCCCCCTGGTTTTAATCGATGGAGTTCCCCGTGATAATGTCCGGACCATTGATGCTAGTGAGGTAGCAAATGTTTCGGTATTGAAAGATGCATCGGCCACGGCAGTATTTGGTGTTAGGGGAGCGAATGGGGTTATTCTTATCACCACCAAGCGAGGTATGGAAGGTAAGCCCGAATTATCTGTCAATTTAGATCAGAGTTATTCATCATTTACAAGGGAACCGGAAAGGCTACACTCTATAGACTACATGAAGCTAAGAAATGAAGCTTCTAAAAACGACAACATTTCGCCACTTCCTTTTAGTCAGGAAACCATGGATAAATACCTCAATCCTTTGGCTGGCTTAGATCCAAATGATCCAGATTACGCACAAAAAGCGGCGGTAAGAAAATACATGTACCCGGACCATGATTATTATCGTGAGTTTATATCCCGCTATTCACCGCAAACAAGAATTAATACCAGTGCACGCGGGGGAACAGAAAGGGTATCCTACTTTGTAAATGCTGCATATCTTAATCAAGGTGGTAACCTTAAAACTGAGCCTAAATCAGTATTGGGTTATGATCCTTCAGCAAAAATGGATAGGTTTAATTTTAGGGCCAACCTGGATTATAAAGTTACGAATTCATTAAAGTCATTCTTAAATATAGGTAGTTATATAGAACAGGTTAATATGCCTTCGGCATGGCTATATGGCGGAGGCGATACAAACTGGATGATGAGAGATTTATTGTATCAGGCTCAAACCATTTTACCAATTACGCCCGGACCAACAACAATAGGTGGATTTGGAATAGCACCTGGCCAAATAGTAGATCCAGGATACCTAGACCGTTCGGCCTTTGAAATTATGAACAGATTTGGATATCGTAACGAAGTTAGATCTAACCTGAACTCCACTTTAGGGCTCGATTGGGATTTAAGTAGTTTCGTTACCAAAGGGCTAAGTGTTAAAGGGATGATCTCTTATGATTCTAAATCAACTACCGCTACCCAAGGCAAGAAAAGCGAGCGTCTTTATCTTGCAGAAATTAACCCGGAAACTGATCAGTTAAGTTATGCTGTTAAACGTCCCGATGAAGAATTGCTTTCATTAACTAAAGGAGCAGATTCCCGTTATAACATCAACATGCAAGCCTCGGTTAATTATAGCCGAACATTTGCTGAAAAACATGATGTGGGGGCAATGATTCTTGGTCAGCGCGATTATTGGGAAACCGCGGGTGCTGATATCCCTTTTAACGTATTAGGTATAGCCGCCAGGGCCACATATGCCTATGACAATCGTTACCTGGCAGAGTTTAACATGGGCTATAATGGATCTGAACAATTTGCACCAAACAAGCGTTTTGGATTTTTTCCTGCAGGTTCTGTAGGGTGGATCATTAGTAATGAACAATTTCTAAAAAATAATAAGATAATTACCAGCCTAAAATTACGTGCATCTTATGGGAAAGTAGGTAACGATAGAATGGGCGAGGACAGGTTCCTTTATCAAAGTAATATCACCGTTGGAGGTGGTCCACTTGGCAGCCTTGGCGGTGGAATAAATCAGGGTCTTTTGGCGAATCCAAATCTCACCTGGGAGGTCGCGGAAAAGCAAAACTATGGTATAGACTTGCAATTATTTAGGGATTTAAGTGGTTCCTTCGATTATTTTGTTGAGAAAAGAAGCAACATTCTGATCTCGCGTAGCACTGTGCCTGAATTTCAGGGGGTACCCTTAAATTTTATTCCCAGAGTAAATATGGGATTGGTCGACAATAAGGGTTATGAAATTGAGCTTACCTATAACAAGTCTATTGTCAAAGATTTTTCCATTTTGCTTAAAGGTAATTATGGGTATAATCACAATGTGGCTAAGTTTTTAGATGAACAGATCCGTGATGAATCGTATGCAACAAGATATAGATCTACAGGGTACTCAATTGGTCAAACCCTTGGATACAAAATAGATTACAGCAACGGAAATGGGTATTTCAATTCAAAAGAAGAACTTGACAATTATCTGTCACATACCACTTATGGTTTCGGTACGCCAAGGGTCGGCGATTTTAAGTATGTAGACGCTAATGGCGATGGCGTGGTTAACGATAAGGATCAGGTGGCCATTGGCTATAGCACCATACCCAGGGTTACTTACGGTTTTACATTGGGCCTTAATTATAAAGGATTTGAATTTACAGCATTCCTGCAAGGTGTAAGCAAGTACTCCAATAATTATTCTGATCAGGGAGTTTATGAAACCATAAAACTGGGCACTTACTTCGATTATCACAAAAATGCATGGACTCCGGAGCGATATGCCAGCGGCGAGAAGATCACTTATCCAGCATTAAGCACATTGAACAATACGAATCACACGGCCAATGACTTCTTCATTATGGACCGTTCATTTATTCGTCTTAGAAACCTGGAGTTAGCCTACACACTTCCTTTAGGAATCCTTAATAAAATTGGAGTTCAAAGATTAAGAGTTTACGTAAGCGGACAAAATCTTTATACCTGGGATCATTTAAAAATGGGCCATCTGGATCCTGAGAACAATGATCCTCTCGGATACCCTGTAACCAAAATGGCAAACTTTGGCTTAAATGTTACTTTCTAATCCCCAACACAAGAAGTTATGAAAACGAAATATATAGTTTTATTAATCGCGCTCTCCATGTTTTTTCTTGGTGCGTGTAAGAAAGCTTTGGATACCGCACCCGATGGCAAGATCACTATGGAGGAAGTCTTTGCTGATAACGAAAAGGTGAAAGCTTTTTTAAATACCTGTTATGCAAACATGCCCGTAAAAGGGACCAGATACTTTTTTTGGCAAAGAGGCCCCGTCAACTGGAGCGATGAATCCTGGGATACGGATGCGGAAGCAGAGTCGGGACTTATGAGTGGCAGAATGTACAATGGTAACGCCTCTGCCAGTAATCATCCTATAACCAATGTAAGTGGGGATAGTGGAAATGGAAATTATTGGGCAAGCTATTGGAGCGCTATCCGCAACTGTACCATATTTATAAGCCGCATAGATAATGCAACGGTAGGCAATGAATCAGATAGAAAACGCTGGAAAGCTGAAGCCCATCTTTTAAGGGCTTACTATTACTCAGAACTACTAAAATGGTTTGGCCCTTCGTTACCTATAGAACGTGAACCATATGATTTTGCAGGTGATTTTTCCAAAGTAAAAAGAGAGACTTATTATGATGTAGTTAAGTTTATCATGGAAGATTGTGATGCTGCACTTGGCACAAATGAATTACAATGGAGAATTAACTCAGATCAGGAAGCTGGCCGTGTAAACAAAGCAATGGCCGAGGCAATAAAATCAAAAATGATCCTTTTTGCTGCGAGCCCGTTATATAATGAGGGCAAAGACTATTGGGAAGAGGCGTACGAAGTCAATAAAACATCATTAGAAAATTTAAGAAAAAACGGCTTTGAGCTTTATAATAAGGTAAACTATCCGCAAACTTATCTTTCAGATGTTGCATACCTCGGACCAAATAAGAATGAAAAAACTGCCATCTATAATGAATATTTCACTCAAACCATGGGTTATGCCTCCAGCGTAGATCATGAAACAATATATCAAAGTCGCGATGGGCAAGGTAACATCTGGAATATTGATGGCATTGGTGCACAGGATGGATACAAATCGGGAACCTGCCCAACGCAGGAACTTGTAGATGCTTATGAGACCATTGATGGGAAGCCGATTCTAAATCTTGCAAATCCATATCTTGATGATAAGCACCAGCAGCCAAACTATAATCCTGAAAATAAAACCTATGATCCTAAAAATCCGTATGCCAACAGAGATCCTCGTTTTTATGCTTCTATTTATTACAACGGATCCAAAAGAAAAGCATTCTGGAATTTTGCCGAAGCGCCTGAATCCTTCGAAAATTATCCTGCCCCAATGGGTAACAGAACCCGGATTATTGCAACGTATATAGGCGAACCTCAAACCGGAATTCATGCTTCTACCAGAAAAGCAACCCGTACAGGCTACTTCGAAAGGAAATTCCTGCATCCAAACTCAGGTAATGATAATCCTGTAGGCGGTGCCAATTGGAAAATGTTCCGTCTGGGAGAGGTAATCTTAAACTTTGCTGAAGCAGCTGCTGAAGCAGGTAAAKNGCMWKWWRCNNCTRCWKCWGYTAACGAAATACGGGCCAGGGCAGGCATGCCAGAAATCCCTTCGAATCTATCTAAAGAGCAGTTGATACTTAGGGTCAGGAATGAACGTAGGGTGGAGCTGGCTATGGAAGAAAATAGGTATTTCGACATTCGAAGATGGACACTGCCAACCGGCGACCTTTCTAAAACCGATCAGTGGGTGACAGGAATGGAGATTACCAGAAACCCGGACGGAACATTTACCTATAACCGAAGACCAGTCCGCGCCAATGAACGCAAGAATTTCACCAATAAATTCCTCTGGGTACCTATACCACTTGATGAGGCCAACCGACTGCAGTCAATTACAGGAGTTAAGTGGCAAAGTAACGGTTGGTAGTAATAGTTTTTAATAGACCTCAATGATAAATCAGATGATACATAAATTAATGATCAAAATAACATTGCTGCTGGCACTCTTGCTTTCCGTAGGAACAAGTGTCAGCGCACAAGAGGTATCGGTCCCTGTGAAAGGCATAGTGAAGGATGAATTTGGAAGACCGCTTGCTGGCGTAACAATAAACTCCCGGGATGGAGAAACAGGAACCTCAACAAATGAAAATGGTGAGTACACCATAATTCTGGATGTGAATAGCCCGCTGATATTTTCCTATGCTGGTTATTCTACACAAAAAATAGCTGTTAATGGGAAAGCTCAGATTGATGTTGAGTTAAAACCAGATATACATAAAAAAGATGATGTAGTTCAACTGGGGTATACCTCACAGCTGCGACATGAAATTTCCGGATCGGTAGCAACAGTTACTGGCGAAGAGCTGGAAAAATCTCCTGTAGCAAATCTTACCCAGAGTTTTGCCGGTCGTTTTGCAGGCTTAGTGACACAAGAAACGTACTCAGAGCTATCTAGAGCAACTACCAACATTTATGTCAGAGGGCTATCTGCTGCAAGAGGCAACGGACCGCTCGTAATTATTGATGGAATTATATGTGCTTACAACAGCAATCAAACACTGGAGTACATCAGTGCAAATGAAATCGAATCTGTCACTGTACTAAAAGACGCATCTACTCAAGCGCTTTATGGTATTCAGGGTGCAAATGGATTAATCGTTATTACTACCAAACGCGGGGTAAAAGGTAATGTCCAAATAAAAACAACTTTCGATCAATCCATACAGCAGGTCACAACCACACCAACGTCTTACAGTGCTGCCGATTACGCATCGATGAGAAATCAGGCCTTGGTTAATGATAAAAAGGAAAAGTTATTTAGCGATCAGCAGATTGAAAACTTTCGCTCAGGCGGGAACGACCTTTATCCCAATAACAATTGGTACGATAGGTATTTTAAGGACTACGCAGCGATGCAGCGTGCGAGTGTTAACGTTACCGGCGGAAACGAAAAAGTACAATTCTATTCCAATGTGAACTTCATGCATCAGGGCGGTCAGTTTATTACTGATCAGGATAAATACAATTCTAATGCAAACAACGTTTGGGTTAACTATCGCAGTAATGTTGATATGAACCTAAACCGCTATCTGAAGGCATTTATCCGTTTAAGTGGTAATATTAAAAGAGAACGTACMCSASGMTCYKSMRATNCAACAATATATGGCAGCTTTTTTCAGATACCACCAACAGTATATGGTCCGTTAACTCCGGATGGTCAGGTGATTACAACGAGTAATGTCGGATCGCCAACCTATGGGATGTTAAACCGATCCGGATATGTAAGACACACGGTTACCAATATCACCTCACAGTTTGGGCTAGACCTGGACATGGGCTTCCTAACAAAAGGTTTAAATTTAACGGGGGTAGTTGCTTATCAGACGAATGCAGTTGGTAGTTTGAGTACTACTCAGGATTATGAACGCTGGACAAGAGATAATACCAAACCCGCAGAACTCCTTTTCAATAGAAAAGGTGACCAGAACAATACACCTTTGAAATATGGCAAGGGAAGTTCATACTATTATCACTTAACCTATAATGGAGCGCTTAATTACAGCCGGGATTTCGGTAAGCACCATGTAGGAGGTATGGCCTATATGTTCTTCCAAAATCTGACAAAGGCAGATACTGGCTCTCCGGGATTGTTGCCTTATAACCGTGTAAGTTCGGGTGCAGAAGCAACCTATAGCTTCGATAACAGGTACCATATTAAGTTCGATGTTGGCTATTCAGGGTCTGAACAATATGCCCGCAATGATCGTTACACCTTTACTCCGGCAATTGCTGCAGCCTGGGAAGTGTCAAACGAAGATTTTATGAAGGATGCAACCTGGTTAAGCAACCTTAAATTAAGAGCTTCTTATGGTAAAACAGCAAACGACCAAAGTGGCTTAAACCGGTTCGCCTATCTTGATGAGGTAACCGTCAGAGGAGGAGGGCCAATTGGTTCCCTTCAGTATATTATAGATGAGCGCACCGTTGGAAATCCTCATATACAGGCTGAAATAGCTACAAAACAAAATTATGGGTTGGACCTGGGACTATTTAATTCCTTATCTTTTACTGTAGATGTGTTTAAAGAGCGCATGAATAATATGGTAGTTAGTGCGCTATCTGCTATTCCTTTGTATCAGGGTATACCTTTAAATAATTACCCTAAAACAAACACAGGTATTTTTGAAAACAAGGGCTATGAAATAACCGCCAATTATAGCAGGGCTTTAAATAAGGATGTGAAAATATCATTGGGAGGTTTAATTGGTTATTCGAAAAATAAAGTAATTAATACAAATGAGCCACTGAGAAACGAAGATTACATTTATAGAAAACAGGAGGAGGGTTATTCTTATGGCCAAACCTTTGGATACCTGGTTGACTATAGTAACGGCAATGGATTCTTTAATACTCAGCAAGAACTTGATGGTAACAAAATTGAGTATAAAGTTGGTAATCCACGTTTAGGGGATCTTAAATATCAGGACCTTAATAATGATGGTATTATAAATGAGGCCGATAAGGCCCCAATAGGTACCGGAGCACTTCCAAGGTTTACCTACGGAATATCGGGAGGTGTCACTTATAAATCCTTTGATCTGAGTTTCTTATTACAGGGAATTGGTCAGTACTCCTCAGTAATTGTTGGGCAGGGTGTTTGGGAAGCAGATTTTGATGGAATATACGGTGCTTTGCACAAAAATGCATGGACACCGGAACGTTACCAAAATGGTGAAGCAATAACAGCCCCTGCATTGTCAACAGTTAAGTCCTCAAGTCAGGAAATAAACGATTATTATAAATATAACCGATCCTATTTACGCCTTAAAAATGTGGAGCTTTCCTACACGCTGCCTGGCCGTCTGTCTAAAGCCATCTCAGCAGAAAAAATCAAGTTCTTACTTAGCGGACAGAATCTGATCACCTGGGATAAAATGAAGTCGAAAGATTTTGGCCCGGAAGGTGGGGGCTATACCTCTTTCCCGGTCTACAGGGTATTTAACATAGGTGTAAATGTTGTTTTTTAACAAATTATTGCGATGAGAAAGTATAAAAAATTTATAATTATAATTACGGCCGGTATTCTGTTTTCATGTAACAAACAATTGGATTTGCCTTCAGATGGCAGGATAACTATGGAACAGGTATTCAGCGACTACAACAGAACAAGAGGGTATCTGAATTCATGTTATGGATATTGTCCGGCCCCTAATACCGATAGAGCATCTTTTGGAGATGAATCTCAGGATGCAGATGACAATGTGGTGAGTTCCAAATATGCCGCCTGGTATGGTGGATCTATAACTTCCAGTTCATATGCGCAGTATTCTGCAGATGGTAGTCCATGGGGTAGGCTTTACGAGGGAATCCGTAAATGCAATGTATTTATAGAAAATATCAAAACGGCAACAGTATTTGCAACTGATGCAGAGAAAGGTGCCTGGACAGCTCAGGCACATACTTTACGTGCACTTTATTATTTGCAATTGATAAAACGATATGGGGGGGTGCCTCTCATAGATAAACCTTTGGGTGTAGACTATGACTACTCTAAGGATAAGAAAGCCACTTTTTCGGAGGTTGTGAAACTCATTCTTGCCGATTGCGATAAAGCTTTATCCTATCCAGCCGGGCGTGATGGTTTTTCATGGGATATTTATGATAACCAATATGGTATCATGACCAGGGCAATCGCTTATGCCATCAAATCAGAGTCTGTTACTTATGCCGCAAGTCCTTTATGGGCTGATGGAACTTACTCATGGGCGGATGCGACCACTATAAACATAGAGGCGCTTGCGCAATGCCTTGCAAACGACTATAAGCTTTTTACGCAGACTCCGGCAGCTGATGTTGCTCAAAATGCATATGCGTATTACAACCTGATTGGTTCTAACGATCAGCGGTCTACAGATAAAGAGACAATTTTTCATGGAGGCGGTAAACTGCAAATATGGAAGCTGGCCGGTATGCCAACAAATCCAGGAATGGAAAAGACTGGTCCCAGTCCAACCCAGGATCTGGTAGATAGTTACGAAATGGCAAATGGAGAACCTCCGATAAGCGGATATTCAGGAACAGACAATCTTGTAACAACAATAAATCCGGCATCTGGTTACGATCCAAATAATCCATACATTGGTCGCGATCCCAGATTCTACGCTTCTATATACTATAATGGTGCCGTAAGGAATCTGAATGATCCTGCCGGTAAAAAAGTGGAAACCTTTGTTGGCGGTCTTGAAGGGATTTCAGGAACGGAAAGAACGCGCACCAGAACCGGATATTACCTTCGTAAGTTCAACAACTATAAATCCGGAATTAGCAATGATGCAGATGGCTCTATCAGGATCTTCCGTTTGGCCGAACTCTATCTGAACTTTGCAGAATCAGCATATCAGTCAGCGGGGCCTGATGCTGCGGTATCCTCAGCAGGACTTACCCTGAGTGCTCGCGAGGCAGTTAGTGCTGTACGTGCCAGAGCGGGGATGCCTGCGTTTGCGGCTGGGATGTCAAAAGAAGCATTCGAAAAGAAATATCGTAATGAAAGACGGATAGAGTTTGCTTTTGAAGGCCATCGTTTCTTTGATGTCAGAAGATGGAAAATCCTTGATCAGACAGATAAATTTGTTACCGGGATGAGGATTACTAAAGAAGGCTCAAACCTTACTTTTACCCGTTTCAAATTTGCCGACAGAAATGCCTGGTCCAATAAGTATTTGTTGTATCCAATAGACCAGGCTGAGGTGGATAAGATGATTAACCTTACCGGACAGAATTGGCAAAACCCGGGGTGGCTTGATTAACAGCATCCTAAAAGTTACAATAAGAGCAGTATAGTACAGGTTGCTGGTTATTAAAATAATTAATAGTATTGGTACATTAACTAATAGTTTTTTCACGAAAGCTATTGACACAACCAAATGAAACCATTTATGAATTCAAACATCAGATCTTTTAAGGGTACTGTATGGGGGCACCTTGCCCACTTTGTGATACCGGTATTAATTTTAACAATTTCCGCTTGTTCAAGTACTAACAAAAACATTGCTTTTACTAAAGTTGAGAGTGGGTTTATCGTCCCTCCAGATTCAATACAGACCAGTGTGTATTGGTATTGGATTTCAGACAATATCTCTAAACAAGGAGTTATAAACGATTTAAAGGCAATGAAAGCAGTGGGGATAAACCGTGCTTTTATTGGTAATATCGGTTTAACCGGAGAAGTTCCTTATGGAAAGGTCAAGTTGTTTTCTGATGAATGGTGGGATATTACCCACACTGCTTTAAAAACAGCTTCGGAATTAGGTATAGAAATAGGAATGTTTAATAGTCCTGGCTGGAGCCAGTCGGGAGGACCATGGGTCAAACCTGAACAGGCAATGCGTTACCTGGCATCATCAGAAACGGTGTTCAAAGGACCTGCAAAGATTTCGCAAAAGCTTAATAAACCTGAAGGAAATTTTCAGGATGTTAAACTGCTTGCTTTTAAAGCGCCAAAAGGATATGGAAGCAGTATAGCTGATTTAAAACCTGTAATTACCTCAGATCCGGCTATAAAAAACATTGAAAATATCCTTGATAAAAACCAAAAGACTGAAGCATTGTTGCCCGGTGGTAAACCTGCTGTTATTACCATTGCCGCCAAAGAAAATTATACTGCAAGAAGCTTAACCGTCTATCCATCAAAAAAGAACATGAGTATGGATGTGAAAATAGAGGCATTGGACAATGGTAATTATCGCGAAATAAAACAGTTTAAGGTTGACCGTAGCAACAATGCATTAAATGTAGGTTTTGCTCAGTTTGCTCCCGTTATTATTTCATTTGAGGCAGTAGCGTCAAAAACTTTCCGTCTAACGTTTACCAACACATCCCAGGATGCAAGCATTGCTGAACTGGAAATTTCTTCGGTGCCAAAGGTGGAAAGATTCATCGAAAAAACACTCGCCAAAATGCACCCAACCCCACTTCCTTATTGGCATGAGTATCAGTGGGCACAACAAAAAGAAGTAGCAGATAATTCCTTACTTGTCGATGAAGGCTCAATAAAAGACATCAGTTCAAATCTGTCGGCCGATGGTACACTTACATGGGATGTTCCGGAAGGTGAATGGATTGTAATGCGAACAGGAATGGCACCCACAGGTGTTCAAAATAGCCCCGCTTCCCCCGAAGGAACCGGACTAGAGGTAGATAAAATGAACCATGAGCATGTGATCAAACACTTTGATGCATTTATGGGTGAAATACAAAGACGTATTCCAGCCGAGGACCGTAAAACATGGAAAGTTGCCGTCCAGGACAGTTACGAAATGGGCGGTCAAAACTGGACAGATGATTTCATTGCCAAGTTTAAAAAACGTTATGGATATGACCCTATGCCCCTTATACCGGTTATGTATGGGCACGTGGTAGGAAGTCAGGATAAATCAGATCGCTTTCTATGGGACCTTAGAAGATTTGTAGCAGATAATGTTGCCTACGAATATGTGGGGGGATTGCGAGATGTAAGTCACAAACATGGATTAACCATTTGGCTTGAAAATTATGGCCACTGGGGTTTCCCTGGAGAATTTCTTCAATACGGGGGACAATCTGATGAAGTAGGTGGAGAGTTTTGGAGCGAAGGTGAACTTGGTAACATAGAGAACAGAGCTGCATCGTCGGCAGCACATATTTATGGTAAAACTAAAGTGTCGGCAGAATCATTCACTGCTGCGGGAAATACCTTTGGGCGTTATCCGGCAATGATGAAACAACGTGGCGATCGCTTCTTTACCGAAGGTATCAATAATACACTACTACACGTTTATATTCAACAACCTTATGAGGATAGGAAACCGGGTGTCAATGCCTGGTTTGGCAATGAGTTTAACCGTTTCAATACCTGGTTTTACGACATGGATATGTTTATCCATTATCTTAAGCGCAGTAATTTCATGCTGCAGCAAGGTAAATATGTTGCAGATGTAGCCTATTTCATCGGAGAAGATGTACCAAAAATGACTGGAATACAGGATCCTAAGCTCCCGGAAGGTTATTCCTTTGATTACATCAATGCAGAGGTGATCATTAACCGGTTAACTGTTAAGGATGGCAAATTTGTACTCCCCGATGGCATGTCTTACCGGGTGTTGGTGCTGCCTGCACTCGAAACCATGAGGCCGGAATTACTGGAGAAAATAGCAAGTTTGGTAAAAGAAGGTGGCGTAATATTGGGGCCAAAACCAAAACGCTCCCCTAGTTTAGAAAACTACAGCACCGCAGATGACAATGTGAAAAAACTTGCCAACGAAGTTTGGGGAAAAATTGATGGACAACGTATTAAAACTAATGAATATGGTAAAGGTCTGGTAATGGATGGCCTTGATTTACAACAGGCATTAGATAAAATAGGCGTGATTCCAGATTTTAAAACCGTTGGTAATGATCTGGCCTTGTACATCCACAGAAAGACTAATGATGGCGAAATCTACTTTGTGTCTAATCAGAGTGATAAACCGATAAGCATCAATCCTGCGTTTCGGGTTAGCGGAAAAGCACCGGAATTGTGGAATGCGATAACAGGGAAAATGCGTGATCTTCCAGAGTATAGCTCAACACCAAATACAACATCTGTTCCTTTAAAACTCGATGCATTTGAAAGTGCTTTTATAATCTTCAGAAAAGACCAGTCAGGTAATGCCTCGGCCGAGAAAAAGGTTAATTTCCCTGCGCCGATTGATGTAATTAAATTAACTGACCCATGGACCGTTAAATTTGATAAAGAGGGTAGAGGTCCGGAAGAACCTGTGGTATTTAAAACTTTAATAGACTGGTCAAAACACCCAGATACACGAATAGCTCATTATTCCGGAAGTGCTTTATATAATACTTCATTTGAGATTAAGAAACCAGCTGCAGGGCAACGCATTTATCTAAACCTCGGCGCCGTTACCGCATTGGCAAAAGTAAAGGTTAACGGTAAAGATGTTGGTGGTGTATGGACACCGCCTTACAAGGTAGATATTACCGAGGCCGTGTTGGCAGGCGAAAATAAGCTGGAGGTAAAAGTGGTTAACACCTGGGTAAACCGATTGATAGGTGATTTAAAATTGCCAGAAGATCAACGTAAAACCTGGTCTTATATCAATCCGTACAAAGCAGACAGCCCGCTGCATCCTTCAGGGTTAACAGGTCCGGTATCCATTGAAATAAATCCGTATTAAACACAACATTTATTATGAAGTCATTATCTTATAATAGATCGCTCTTCTGTTTGGCAATAGCGATAGCTATTGCCACTATATTTCAATCGTGCAGCATTAAAAAGAAAATTACCCAGGATTATGACGTAGCTGCATTCTATTGGCCGGCCTATCACTATGAGCCCAGGGCAGCGTTTTTATTTCCTGAAAAAAAAGGGGAATGGGAGATCATTTATAAAGCACAACCTAAAGAAAAAGGACATGCACAGCCAAAAGTCCCGCTCTGGGGATATCTGGACGAGGCAAATCCAAAAGATATGGATAAAAAAATCACTGCCGCTGTTGATCACGGAGTGAATACTTTTATCTTCGATTGGTACTGGTATGAGGGAAAACCATTCCTTGAAGATTGTATCAACGAAGGCTTTTTAAAAGCCAACAAAGGCAGGATGAAGTTTTACCTGATGTGGGCAAATCATGATGCTACAACTTATTGGGAACGCAAGAACCCGAAAAAAGATTCAGTGATCTGGAAAGGTAGTGTAGATCGTAAACAATTTAATATTGTGGTAGACCGTGTGATAGAGAAGTACTTCAAAGATCCTGGTTATTACAAGATTGATGGCGCCCCGGTTTTCTGTATCTATGAACTGCATACGCTGATTGCAGGATTAGGCGGTGCAACGCAAACCAAAGAGGCTTTGGATTACTTCAGAGAAAAGACGATTGCCGCAGGGTTTCCCGGATTGCACTTACAGGGAATTCTTTGGCAGGCCTTGCCTTCAAGTATTGCAGGGGTACCGGGCGAAAAAATTGGAACACAGAATAAAGTTATGGAGTATTTTGGCTTTAACAGTTTAACAAATTACTGCTGGGCACATTTGCAAAACCCGGATGGAGATTATGAGAAATGGGCAGATTTGTCTACCAATATGTGGCAAGGATTTAGCAACGATTTTACCATTCCTTATTTCCCCAATCTCACAATTAGTTGGGATGCTAACCCAAGGTTCCCTTATAAAACCGGTTATATAAATAATCCCGCTCCAGAAAAATTTGAAAAGTATGTCGAAAAGGCAAAAGCATTTGCAGATGCACATCCAAAACAACGCAAATTAATTACCATCAATGCCTGGAATGAGTGGTCCGAAGGAAGCTATCTCGAACCCGATACCCTACATAAAATGGGTTATCTGGACGTATTGAAAAAGGCATTTGTAAAAAAATAAATCCTATGAGGTCTGTTCATTTTATAATACTTTTTGCAGTATTGGGTATTGGTTCATCAAGTGCCCAGCCATTTGCCGGAACGGATGATTTGGGCAGAGTTCTCCCTCAAAATAAAGAGGTAGGAAATCCTAGAAAAAAAACTGTTGCCATGTTTTACTTTTTATGGCATGAAACAGCACCTCGCAAATACTGGGATCTCCATGAAATCGTAAATGCACATCCCGAAGTACTTAATGATTTTGATCATCCATATTGGGGAAGCGGGTTAATGTATTACTGGGGGCAACCTATTTATGGATACTACAGCGCAAATGATTATTGGGTGCATTTAAGAAGCGTTCAGTTGCTAACTGATGCAGGAGTAGATCTTCTTGTAATTGATGCAACCAACCGCTTAACTTATCCAAAACAAGCAGACGTATTGATGAAGGCCATGAATGCGGTGAGGGCGCAGGGTAAAACTCCTCCTAAAATAGTGTTTTATACCAATACCTCATCGGGCGAGACCATGCAGGAAGCCTACAATAATTTTTACAAACCAGATGCCCCTTATCGTTACCCCGAATGCTGGTATTTAATGGATGGTAAACCCCTTATAATTGGAATATCTGCAGAAGCCAGGGGGAAAAACTATGAAAATACTTTCACTTACAGAGAATCACAATGGCCAAACGAACCGCAAAAAACAAACAGCTGGCCATGGATTGAGTTTGTAAGACCTCAAAAAACATACAAGAACGCCAAAGGAGAAATAGAAATTATCAATGTCTCAGTTGCACAGCACCCTAATCCAACAGCAGGAATGGGGGGTTCGGCATTTTACGGTAACAAAGACAATTGGGGTAGGAGCTACCATAATGGGTCACCCGGAAATCCTGCAACAGATGTAATTTATGGTTACAATTTTCAGGAGCAATGGGACTATGCTATCAAACAAAACACACCTTTTGTATATGTTACAGGTTGGAATGAGTGGATAGCCGGAAAATTTCCAAGTAGAGATGACAACCCGGAGCATTCCTGGTTTTGCGATCAGGCAAGCCCTGAATATAGCAGAGATATTGAGCCTTCGCTTACTGCCGGCTTAAAGGATAACTACTATATGCAGTTGGTTGGCAATATAAGAAGGTACAAAGGTGTCGCTGCAAATCCTTCGGCGGGCTTACCCAAAACAATTAAAGGACTCGGTGATTGGACATCAGTACAACCTGTTTATAAGGATTATACCGGCGACACTCAGGAACGTAACCATCCAGGCACTCCGATAGAGCCGGCTATTGTTTATACCAATGCAACAGGTAGAAACGATTTTGAGCAGATGAAGATTACGCGCGACAAAGCAAACGTTTACTTTTTCGTTAAAACGGTAGCTGATATCACTTCCAATTCGGACAGTAATTGGATGAGGCTATATCTGGATGCAGATCGAAGTGCTAAAACAGGCTGGAAAGGATATGATTTTAGAGTTGCTTGGGGAAGCAATTTACAGCAATACATAGATGGAGCATGGAAAGATTTGCAGATTTTAAAATACGTAGTTAAGGGCAATCAAATGATGGTTGCCGTTCCAAGAACCTATCTTAAAAACGTAGCAAAACCCCTCAATTTTGAATTTAAATGGTCTGATAACATGCAGAATGATAACGATCCGTTAGACTGGTATCTAAACGGCGACACCGCACCGGGTGGCCGTTTTAATTTCATATATAGCTCAACCAATTGATGATGGTTTTAAAAAAAATCTTCTTATCGGGATTGATTTGCATCACCTTTTATCAGACTAAGGCTCAGGTAAAGGATGCTACTTCTCAGCACTTAATTTCATCATCAAATGCCGATACATGGGTAGCAAAAGATGCGCTAGGTCGCACTATTGATCCCGCCAAATATAAAACTCCACGTAAAGATAAGTACGCCGGAATATTCTATTTCATATGGCAGGGAGCTCACGGCTATGATCAGCATAAAGGGGGCACTGCTGATGGTGGGGTGATGCCTAAAACACCGGGAGATACCGTTAGCCCATATGACATTACCAAGCTTTTAAAAGCCAATCCAACTGACCCTAAATATGGACCGATTCATGCTTTTCACCATTGGGGCGAGCCTTATTTTGGTTATTATCTTGCCGATGATGAATGGGTGATCCGTAAACATGCACAAATGTTATCTGATGCCGGCATTGATGTAATTATTCTTGATGTAACCAATGCTGCCATTTATCTGCCGCAGGTTACAAAGATTGCCAATACTTATCTTAAAATGCGTGCCGAAGGGTTAAGCACACCATCTATTTCCTTTATTGTAAATAGTGTGCCGAAGCAAACGGTTAATAACCTTTATGAGCAGATTTATAAAAAAGGGCTGTTTAGTAACCTTTGGTTTTTGTGGAAAGGAAAACCGCTGTTGTTGTGCCCGCCAGAGGCTGTTACTCCCGAAATTAAGAGTTTCTTTACCACCCGGCATTCCTGGGCCTGGAGTAAAGGTCAGCAGTGGTTTGCAGATGGTAAGGACAAATGGCCATGGCTTGATCATTATCCTCAATCTTATGGCTGGCACGATTCAAAAGATAAAGCCGAACAGGTAACCGTTTCTATTGCACAACACCCGATGTCGAACATTGGCAGAAGCTTTCATAAGGGTAAAGAGCCAGAAATATTTTCGACCGAAAAAGGACTTTACTTTGAAGAGCAATGGAAAAGAGCCCTGGAGGTAGATCCTGAATTTGTATTTGTAACCGGATGGAATGAGTGGGTGGCCATGCGCTTTAACGATGGAGCATCCAAAACCTTTTTAGGTAAGTCAATTGAAAAGGGAGAAACCTATTTTGTAGACCTTTATAATGCCGAATTTAGCAGAGATGCGGAACCTGAAAACGGCATCACCAAAGACAATTATTATTATCAGCTGGTAGATTATGTAAGAAAGTTTAAAGGCACAGGAAAACTGCCCATTTACAAAACCAATACATCAATGCGCATTGAWGRWMRRWWKAATGATTGGAAAAAAATACCGGCGGTATATAAAGATGATTGCGGAGATACCTTCCATCGCAAACACCCAGGTTGGGGCCGTATACATGAATATGTAAATAACACAGGACGCAATGATATTATAGAATCCAGAATTACTTCAGATCAGCAAAATGTGTATTTCTACGTAAAAACAAAAGATCCATTAACACCATGGGATTCTCCAGATTGGATGCACTTGTTTATCGGTGTAAAAGGTGCTGCCAACCAGGGCTGGGAGGGCTTCCAATATGTAGTAAACCAGCAGGTTTTAAGTAATAATACTGCTACGTTACATAACCTTAAGAAAGATGGCAGTATAGGTAAATCATCCTCCATAAAATACAAAACAGATAAAAATGAACTGGAACTTGTTGTCCCAAAAAAACAACTTGGTATTATAGGAAAAGAGTTTACATTAGACTTTAAATGGGCAGATAACTCACCTGTTGACGGAAATGCTATGCATTGGCTTGATAAGGGTGACGCCGCTCCAAATGCACGGTTTGCCTACAGGTATATTAAAGAATAAGACCAGGTACTGGACAGTACAGGTTGCGATTCTACTGTAATTGTGGTATTTTAAAAAACCAAATGTTAACCAATGAGACGAACTAAAAATATATTTATTGTATTACTATTCCTGTGTTTATCGGGCGCGGTTTTCGCCGCCAAAATAACCGGTGCAACCAGTTCCGTTGTTCCGGGAAATACCAGATGTGAATATCTTGTCAACCCAAAGGGGCTGGATGAATTACGGCCGCGTTTAAGCTGGACACTTACCGCAACTGATACCACTGCATTTGGACAAAAGCAGACTGCTTACCGGATTTTAGTCGCATCAACAGCAGGTGGACTTAAACTTAACAAAGGTGATGTATGGGATTCCGGCTGGGTAAATTCCTCAGAAATGCAGCAGATAACCTACAAAGGAAAACCATTTGCATCAGATAACATCTATTTCTGGAAAGTCGCCGTTAAAGACGAGAAAGGCAAAGCCTCTGCTTGGAGTAAAGCCGCTCAATGGACTACGGGTTTACTTAAACCAACTGACTGGAAAGCAAAATGGATTGGCACAGATCAGATTTTTGATCCTGCGCAGCAAGATTGTAATATCTCCGATCCCTGGCTTCGAAAAACCTTTACACTCAAAACAAAACCCGGAAAGGCAAACATATTTGTCGCCTCTGTAGGTTTTCATGAAGTATACGTAAACGGTAAAAAGATAGGCAATGATGTTATGGCACCAAGTGTAACAGACCATATGAAAAGGGCGCGTTATGTGGCTTACGATATTGCACCGGAACTTAAAGCGGGTAAAAATGTCATCACCATCTGGTTGGGAACATCATGGTCTATTTTTGGCCCCTACATTGTAAAAGACAGGCCAAATACCCCGATTGTAATTGCTCAGGCTTCAATTTATAGCAATAAAAACGTCACCCCACTATCAAAACCTGAACTGGTTATACGTACTGATGAAACCTGGAAAACGTACAAGAGCCCTAATAAATTATTAGGCGTGTGGGACTCTAACAGGATGGGCGGAGAGATTTGGGATGCAAATAGAGAAGTTGCAAATTGGAACACCACAGCCTGCGATGAAACAACATGGGATAAGGCAATAACCTATCAGCCCAAGCTACTCCTCTCTGCTCAAAAAATAGAGCCTAACCGTGTTTTTGATGAAATAAAACCAATTGGGATTGTAGAAAGAAACGATGGGACATATCGGGTTGATATGGGGGTGAACTTTGCAGGCTGGACAGAAATTAAAGTAAAAGGAAAGCAAGGGGATACTGTGAAATTTTTATTTTCAGAAAGAGAACAATCTGACATAACCTTTAGTAATTATAGTGCCTTTATCATTGGAAAAACAGGCGAGGGAACCTTTCATAACCGCTTTAACTATAGCTCAGGTCGCTGGGTTACGATTAAGGGTTTAAAAAGTAAGCCGTCGCTTGAGGACATCCGTGGTTGGATGGTACGAACAAATTACAAGGAAGCTACCACTTTTGAATGTTCAGATCCTTTGCAAAACTGGACATATAATACGATAAAATGGACCTTCCAAAATCTTTCAATAGGGGGTTATATTGTAGACTGCCCTCAGCGCGAAAGACTTGGGTATGGAGGCGATGCACATGCAACTTGCGAAACAGGAATGTTCAATTATCATATGGCCGCATTCTATACGAAATGGATGGAAGACTGGAGAGATGTACAAGGAACAGAATCTCTGGTAGGAAACATGTACGACGAAAATTTTGCCCGCAAAAGTGTAATGAGTGGCCGCATCATGAATAATGGCGTTTTGCCACATACTGCGCCTACTTATATGGGAGGTGGTGGCCCTGCATGGGGCGGCATAGTAGTTTCTTTACCCTGGTTTGTTTATCAGCATGAAGGTGACAAAAGGGTGCTTGATAAGAACTTTGAAATGATCAAAGGCTGGCTTTCATTTTTGGATCTTAATACTAAAGATGATATGCTGGTTCGCTTTGGCGGATCATGGGATTTTTTGGGTGATTGGCTAYKSYYMSGANYCWYAGCNGAGGGGATGAATAACAATAAGCCCCAAACCGTTTTCTTAAACAATTGCTATAGAATATTTAACCTGCGTACGGCTGCTAAAATTGCCCGCGTACTTCATAAAGACAAAGAAGCACAACAGTGGGAAAAACAAGCGGATGTATCAAGCGCAGCAATTCATGCTAAATTTTACAATGCCGACGATCATAGTTATGCTGATAAATCCATGTCTAACCTTGCTGCGGCCCTGTTGGGTGAGGTAATGCCCCATGACTTGAAACCATTCATCATGAAGCGGCTGGAAAATGAGATTCTGGTGGTTCGTAAAGGGCACATCAATGTAGGAATTACAGGTGGAGCAATGCTCTTTAAAGTACTAAGAGACGCCGGACGCGATGATCTTATTTATGCCATGACCTCGCAAACGGATTATCCGAGCTGGGGTTATATGAAAGCCAACGGTGCAACCACCATTTGGGAAATGTGGGAAAAAGACCTGCCAGGACATTCGCTATTGCATAGCTCGTATCTGTATCCTGGTGCCTGGTATATTGATGGCGTTGCCGGTATAAAACGCGATCCGCAAGCACCCGGATTTCAACGCTTCATTGTTCGCCCCCCACTGTTAACAGCCACACAAATGGAATGGGCCAAAGCCAATATGCAGTCGCCTGCCGGTTTAATTAAAACTGCATGGAAACGCACAGGTAATCAACTTACCATGAACATAACTGTACCTCCTAATTGTACGGCTATACTTCAGTTACAGGAAAATGAGACAAAAAATATAACTGATAAATCAAGCCACATGAAGGACTTAGGTTTAAAGGATGGTTTCAGATCTTTTGAGCTTACATCAGGTAGCCATATTATTAAAACAGAGAAAATCTAAACAGATCATTATAAATTAAAAACATGTTACAAAAACTCTTATATCCTCTTTTTGCCATTTGTTTAATAGCCACTAGTACACATGCACAGCCAGGCAAGAAACTTAGTAGTTCTGCTAAAGCTGATAATATTAGTCCTTTAACCAGACAATATATTTCTCCTGTAAAGATTTTATGGAAAGAAGGTCAGGTTAACAACATTGAGCAATTGTTGAAACCGGGAATTAGTCAGGCCGACCTGGCCAATCGTAACATGGCGATCTTGAAGAATGATGGCTCAGGTAAAAAAGCATCCATATTACTGGATTTTGGTAAAGAACTGCAGGGAGGATTGGAGATTGTAACCGGCATGTGGGGGCCAAAAAATGTTCCTCTTAAAATACGTGTGCGTTATGGTGAATCGGCAAGCGAAGCTATGTCTGACGTAGGTGGTCCAAAGGGTGCAACCAATGATCATGCAATCAGAGATTTTACCACATTGGCTCCCTGGTTAGGCAGAATCCAATTGGCTGAAAGCGGATTTCGCTTTGTGCGCATCGACCTTGAAGAGGAAAATGCAGAACTGCAATTGAAAGAAGTACGTGCAATTTTTACCTATCGTGATATTCCTTATATCGGTTCATTTAAAAGCAGTGATGAACGACTGAACAAAATCTGGGAAACGGGTGCTTATACAGTACACTTGAACATGCAGGAATACCTTTGGGACGGAATTAAACGTGATAGATTGGTATGGGTCGGTGATCTTCATCCTGAAATATCCACTGTTAATTCTGTTTTTGGATACAACGAGGTGGTGCCTAAAAGTTTAGATTTATCAAAGGAAACTACTCCTTTACCAGGCTGGATGAATGGGATAAGTACTTATTCTATGTGGTGGATTATTCTACATTACGATTGGTATATGCAGAACGGAGATTTGAATTACCTGAAACAACAGAAGGAATATTTAAGTGGATTGGTAAAACAAATAGTAGCAAAAGTTGGGGATGATAATCGGGAAAAACTGGATGGAACACGTTTTCTGGACTGGCCATCGAGTGAAAATCCTAAAGGAATTCATGCGGGTTTACAGGCCATGACGGTTTGGTCATTAGCTACTGCATCTAAAATAAGTACGCTTGTTGGCGATAAAGAAACCGCTGATTTATGCAACAAAACGGTGGCCAGGATGCGTAAGTATGTGCCCGATCCTAATGGTTCAAAACAAGCAGCAGCTTTGCTTGCCATCACTGGTTTGATGCCTGCAGAGAAAGCCAATAAAGATGTACTATCTGTTGGTGGTGCTGCAAATTTCTCTACTTTTTATGGCTATTACATGCTCGAGGCTAAAGCTAAAGCAGGGGACCATCAAGGTGCTATTGAGGTAATCCGTCAGTACTGGGGTGCAATGCTCGACTTAGGAGCCACAACTTTCTGGGAGGATTTTAATATGGACTGGATAGCTAACGCTTCCCGCATTGATGAGTTAGTGCCAGAAGGTAAAAAAGATGTACATGGCGATTACGGAGCATATTGTTATGTAGGTTTCAGACATAGCTTATGTCATGGATGGGCGTCGGGCCCAACAGCATGGTTAACTGAACATGTTTTAGGCGTAAAAGTAGTAGAGGCCGGTTGTAAAGCAATTAAAATAGAGCCACATTTAGGTGATTTAAAGTTTGTAGAGGGTACGTACCCTACACCTTATGGTGTTTTGAAAATTAAACACACTAAACTGGCTAACGGAAAAATTAAAACGGATATAAATGCCCCTAAAGGCGTAAGGATAATTCAATAGAATTATCCTTGTTGAAATTAATGCGCTCATCATCAGTTGTTTGTATTGATTTTTAAAATTCTTTTGGTAAAAAATGGAATAGTCCTGCACTTGTGCTTATAAATCAATTATAGGCGATAAAAATGGATTATTCTTTATATACTATTGAAGACTTTCTAACCGAGGAAAGCTTTGTTAAATATTGTTTGCGCGACAACCATCAGGATATTGCATTCTGGGAAAACATCCTTATCCAATATCCGGAACTTTCGGCAAAAATACACCAGGCTGAATCGCTTTTCTTTTTACTTTCTGTAAAAATCGATCCGCAGGAAAAGGAGCGGGAACTGTCCAAACTTAAGTCTTCTATTGAACGCTTACAGGCATCAGAATCTGAACAGATCCCTGCAAAAACCATTCGTTTAAAAAGCCGGATGCTTTGGTTCTCATCGGCAGCTGCAATTTTAATTGCTATAGGTGCATATGCACTGTTGAACAGGAAGGATTATAGCACGACCATTCCGGTCTATCATGAACTTAGCACAAAAGCTACTATAAAAACAGGATATAACGAACGTAAAACTATAAGGCTATCAGACGGAAGTACTGTGTTGATGAACAGCTTAACAACACTAAAGATTGACGACAATTACAACGAAAATAACCGGGTTTTATGGATGGATGGCGAGGCTCATTTTAGCGTTGCAAAAAATAAAGACAAACCTTTCATTGTAGTTTCAGGCAAAACAGCTACCACAGCCCTGGGCACCTCTTTTAAAATCAATAATTACAAAATGCATACCGCTACCTCTGTAATGCTCACCACCGGTAAGGTTAGTGTTGGAACTGTTGATGATCAAAAAATAATAAACAAAGTTGAACTGATTCCCGGAGAACAGGTTGAGATTGTGGAGCGTCAAAATAAATTTACGAAATCAAACTTTGAGCTTGAAAAAGTGGAGAACTGGGCAGAAAGGAAACTCGTATTCTCAATGGCTTCTTTAAAAGATATTAAATCGGTTTTAAAGGAGATCTACGGAGTTGAAATCAGAACGGAAAAGCAACCTAAAAAGCCAATCGCATTTACCGGTCAATTTAAAAATGAAAGTCTTACCGATGTGCTTAATGCCATCGGATTCGCTAACCACTTTACTTACACTATAAAAAATGATACCGTAACACTGGCATTCTAAACCGAAACAACCTAAACCAAACCAAACAATATGAAAAAAAACTTACCAACCTATTATTTCTTTTATGGGCTTTTATTTAAAATAAGCTTATGCGTTGTTCTAATCCTGTCAACTTCCGCATATGCACAGTCCAAGGATAAATTGTACTCATTTAAATGGAAAAACACCACCATCCTGGATGCGTTTAAACAAATAGAAAGTCAGGGGCAAGTGCACTTTTCTTACAACCCGCTCGACTTAAATGTAGACGCAAGGTTTGATCTGCATATCGAAAAACAGAAAATTAATGACGTTCTGGATGCCATTTCAAAAAAGGTGAGCATCAAATATCAGATCAACGGACAAACGATAATGATCCAATCTTACAAGCCGGTGGTTGTAAAAGTTGAATTTACTATAACCGGAATTGTGACTGATGAAAAGAATATCCCAATTCCCGGCGTTTCTGTGATTAACGCTACGGCTAACAAAACAGTTTCCACTAACGAGAGCGGAAAGTTTTCTATTGCCGCGAATAAAGGCGACATCATCAGGTTCCGGATGATGGGCTTTCAGCAAACCGGTATTGTTGCTAGTGAATCACAGAGAAATATAACTGTGGTGCTTAAAGAGGAATCGCTTGAACTGAAAGAAACAGTTGTTACCGCTCTGGGTATCAAAAGAGAAGAAAGATCTTTGGGGTATGCGGTTTCGGAGGTAAATGGGGAGGGATTAAAAAAGGCAAGGGAAACAAATGTAATTAATTCTTTGGCTGGAAAGGTCGCAGGCCTTATCATTAACAGCACTGCAGGTGGTCCGGCAGGATCCTCAAGGGTTATCATTCGAGGTAATACCACAGTTACTGGCAATAACCAGCCCTTGTATGTGGTAGATGGGGTTCCAATAGACAACTCGAATTACGGGGGTACCGGATCTGAGATGTATGCTCAGGGATATGATTTCGGAGATGCAATATCTGCAATAAATCCGGATGATATTGATAAAATCAGCGTATTAAAAGGACCCTCTGCATCGGCTTTGTACGGTGCAAGAGCTGCAAATGGTGTGATCTTGATCACAACAAAACGGGGTAAAGGGACTTCCGACCTTGGTATCGAAGTAAACAGTACTGCATCTTTTGAGAATCAGCTTACTTCCTTCGATGGATACCAGTACTTATATGGTCAAGGCCGTAATCAGACCATCAATACCTCTTCTTTGCAGGCCAGAACATCAATGTTTAATAACTTTGGTGCGAGACTGGACCCTGATTTAATGGTAATATCTTATGACGATGTGTACAGGCCTTACCAAAAGATTGGTGACAATATTGGTGGCTTTTTCAGAACCGGTACTACGTTTACCAACAATGTTTCCTTCAGTAATGCCAATGAAAAATCATCTGTCAGATTTTCTGCTACTGATCTTAGAAATAACGATATCATTCCTGAAAGTGACATTAGAAGAAATTCATTTACTTTTAATGGAACATCAAAATTTGGTTCTAAGCTCTCTCTCGAAGCCAGGGCTTTTTACATGGACGAAAATGTAAATAATCGTCCTGCTTTGGCTGATGATCCCGGGAATATTGGAAACGCTTTTATAGGACTTGCAAATAATGTGGATCAGGCATGGTTTGCAAAAACTTATAAAAACCCGGATGGTTCATATATCGAATGGGGTGGTGGTCAATATCGTTTAAATCCGTATTGGGTAATTAACGAAATGAAGAACACAACCAAAAAGAATCGTCTCCTAGGGGCCTTACAATTAAATTATGAAATCACCGATTGGTTAAGTATTCAAGGTCGCGGATCAACAGACCTTACCTATATCAATTTTGAAAAATTCAGCCCCAGAACTACACCGGGCGTTGTAACAGGAGCGTTGGATCAGATCAACAGAAAGCACGTAACTACAGAGGCCGATGTATTGATTACCGGACAAAAGCAGCTTACACCTTCTCTTTATCTGGCCGCCCGTTTAGGGGGCAGTATTTCGAGGGTACATAACAATGCAGATTTTATGCAGTTCACAAACCTAACGGTTCCCGATGCAATTACCCCTACAAGCTTTACCGATAAAAGTATTATTCCTGTTCCATATAAAAAGAACTTGAACTCTGTTTATGCACTGCTTAGTGTAGGCTATAAAGGTTATCTGTACCTGGATGCAACCGTTAGAAATGATGCTTACTCTACTTTGAATAAAGATTATGTATATCCATCACTGTCTTCAAGTTTTGTCTTCTCGGATGCCTTTAAATTAAGTAAAAAGGTTTTAACGATGGGTAAATTAAGAGCCGCAATTTCTGAGGTGGCCAGTGACACCGATCCTTATTTACTGGATTTGTACTACTCGGTAAATCCCTTGTCTTTTAACGGAATGTCTTACGGAGGACTGAATACCGCCAGAATGCCAAATGCTAATTTGTTGCCAACCCGTACACGTTCCTGGGAAATAGGTACCGAACTAAAGTTCTTAGAAAACAGAATTGGGCTTGATGTTACTTATTACAACCAAAGATCAAGAGATCAGATCAATAATGTTCCAAGTCCTTTCTCCTCGGGTTTTTCGACAAGGATGATCAATGCAGGAGTGGTTTCGAACAAAGGGGTCGAGGTATTGCTTACCGCAAGTCCAGTTGCCAAGAAAGATTTTAAATGGGATGTGAGCTTTAATTTCGCCCGTAATGTCAATAAAGTTGAATCACTGGCCGATGGTGTACCTTTTTTAACCTTATCAGAGGCTAGATGGATGGGGGTTGCGGTAATAGCAAAGCCTGGCGAAAACTATGGCTCCATATTGTCCTTCGACTATCAGAAAGATCCCAATGGAAATGTGATACTTGATCCTACTACACTTTTGCCCCTGCAAAGCGACGAAAGACAGGTAGTGGGCAAAGGAATTTACGATTGGACCGGGGGTGTTAGCAATACGGTTTATTTCAAAAACTTTAGTTTAAGTGCACTTATTGATGTGAAGTTCGGGTCAGACCTGTTTTCAATGACCAATCTTTTTGCCGCCAGTCGTGGTAGTTTAAACACTACACTTGCCGGACGTGAAGAATGGATTGCATCGGAAGAAGAAAGACAAGCCCAAGGTTACACACTGGACCAGTGGAAGGCAATAGGGAAGGTGAGGGGCTTGGTTCCTGAAGGTGTAGTGAAAGACGAGAATGGAAACTTTGTTAAAAACACAAAAGCCGTTGATCCTTCAGTTTACTGGCCACAGATCGTATCAAGCGGTGGTGTAGCCAGACCCTATATCTACTCTGGAACTTATGTCAAAATGCGCGAGATCACCCTGGGGTATACTATTCCTGAAAGAATCTCCGCTAAATGGGGCGTTAGAAATATACAGGTAGCACTGGTAAGCCGAAATCCATTTATTCTTTTCAGCGATGTGCCAAATGTAGATCCCGATTCTAATTACAACAATGGAAACGGACAGGGTCTGGAGTACGGCTCTTTGCCCACCAGACGCAGCTGGGGCTTTAATTTAAACTTTAAGTTTTAAGAGATTCATCAAGGGAGATAAACATGAAAACGAATTTAAAAAAATACGCATTCGTACTTGCTATAACGGTATTGATGCTCAGTGCCTGTAAAAAATTTGGGGATGTAAACATTGATCCCACCAGATCAAGCAATCTTGATCCTTCTTTACAGCTCACAAACGTTCAACTACGCTTCTCAGGAGATCTGGAAGTAAATGAAAAACTGGGCCTGGTATTTACCATGCCTCTTGTACAGCAAATTGGAGGAATTTGGCTGAATAGAAATGGTCAGTTCTACGTATATGATAGAAACTATCTGTCCTCTTTATGGAATAACACCTACAACAATGATGTGGTAAATATTGTAGATGCGGTGAACAGGACTAAAAACGATCCTTTAAAAACGAATCTGAATGCCATCTGTCGTATTATGAAGGTGTATGAATTTGCCAGAATAACAGATGTGTATGGAGATATCCCATATTTTGAAGCGGGCAAAGCATTTACAGACGGGATAGTACAACCGAAGTTTGACAAACAGGAAGAAATCTACAATGATTTTTTTAAGGAACTTACCGAGGCCTCAGCCCAACTCGATGCTTCCAAGGATGCCGTGAAAGGCGATCTTTTCTACAATGGAGGAATTGCTTCATGGAAAAAATTCGCCAATTCGCTTAGGCTAAGGTATGCCATGCGTCTGGTAAAGATTAATCCTGATAAAGCCAAAACGGAAGCTCAGGCTGCATTTGCTGCCGGAGTTTTTACCAGCAATGCAGAGCTGTGTAAAACAGTTCATCAGGATGTACAAAACAGCTATATAGATATTAGGGGAAATGGTGTGTCTGCAGCTTTTTGTCAGTCTGAGGTTATTCCCCGTGTTCAGGACCCTTTCATAGAACAATTGAGAAGCACTAATGATCCTCGTCTTTCCCACATGGTAAGGTATTACATCGACATTGTGAACAGACCTTTTGACCGCACAGACATCACAGATCAGGTTAAAGCGCAAATTGGCTATAACGGAGTGCCTCCTAACGAGTATATTTGGGATGGCTGGATGAATCCGATCACTATTGATATACCAGGTGTTGGGCCTACTGAGGCAGTTAACAATGATCAAAAAGCGCAACTGGCTAATTTCCTCATTCGTAACAATGCCCCTTTTCTTCACCAGACTTATGCCGAAGTTGAATTGCTGCTTGCCGAAGCAACAGTAAGGTGGGGCACAACCTTTGGTGGAACAGCCGCAGAACATTATGCAAAAGGTATTGAAGCTGCAATTTCACAGTTAAGCCTGTTCCCAGGCGGACCTTCCATCAGCGCAACAGACATCAGTAATTTCATAAAAGGGAATAACCTGATTCCAGGAAGGGAAATTGAGATGATCAATAAACAGCTGTGGATAGCATTGCTTTTGAACGGACCGGAAGCCTACGCAAACTGGAGAAGAACAGGCTTTCCTGCCTTAGCTTCATCTACCAATTACGACTCATCCGTTCAAACCACGCCAAGACGATTTGAATATCCAATTTTTGAACTGGAGCAAAATGCAGTGAATGCTGCTGTTGCGGTGGCGGCAATTGGTCCTGGAGGCAATACCTGGACAAACAGGGTTTGGTGGGATAAACCATAATGTTAAACCTAATTTTCATACGATGAGAAAGTCAAGAATATTTATACAAATCATTTGCTTGTTTGCATTAGTTTCCTGTGCCAAATCAAAAGCAACAGATCAAATTATTCCAGATAAAAAGGAGAATGGCTTTTATGTTGTTGGATATATATTCGGAAGCGGCGATTTAGATGCAGAATCTGCAAAGCTGGATTTCAGCAAGATCACACATTTAAACATCGCATTTTTAAATCCGGATGCCAATGGATTGTTTAGTCCATCTGCAGGTTTAACTGTAGCCATAAAAAGAGCGCATGACCATAAAGTAAAGGTATTGTTCTCCTTTGGAGGAGGGAATGCCCCGCAACATTTAAAAGAACTAATCAAACCAGATAAACGTGCTGAATTGATTAAGGAACTGGTTAAGCTAACCAATACCTATAATTTTGACGGGGTAGATGTTGATCTGGAGGGAGATTTTATAGACCTGAACTATGAAGGGTTGATTGTTGAATTGTCGAGCGCGCTGAAGCCGCATAAAAAACTACTAACAGCAGCAGTTGCAACCTGGAACGGAAATGCAATATCCGATAAGGCGCTGGCTTTGTTCGATCTGGTTAACATCATGTCTTATGACCAGACGGGTCCGTGGAATAAAGCAAAACCAGGCCCCCATTCAACCTATGAAGCGTCCGAAACAGACTTTGCTTATTGGAACACTTCCAGACGCGTACCCGCAAATAAGCTTACACTTGGCTTGCCCTTTTATGGATATGGTTTTGGCCCCTCAATTCAGGAGAGCTATTCTTATGGCGATATTGTAACAGGATTTCCAGGCTCAGAGCTTGTCGATTTTGTTGTGGTGCCCAACCAGGGAACGATCTATTACAACGGATTACCAACCATAAAGAAAAAGGTTGGCTTTGCTTTGAATAAAAAGGCAGGAGGCATCATGATCTGGCAACTGCTGGGCGATGCGACTGGAGATAAATCACTTTTGTCAGCCATAAACGCCCTAATCCAATAAGAGAAATTATTTAAAATAATAAAGATATTCAGATGAAAAAAATAGTATACCTTATATTCCCCTTGCTGATATTTATGCTCGGGTGTAAAAAAGACAATAATGAGGTCGGCGGAGATTTTCATCCCCGGATTTTCGACCAGGGGTTGGTATTTCAGTCGCCATCCAGAATTATACAGGAAGGACAATCGGCCATCTATAACCGCCTGCTATTTTCTCCGGCTCCCGGGGCTAAAACAAAATTAAGCTGGAAGGTAGATGGTAAAGAGGTTTCAACAGATACTGCCTTTACGTTTACCCCAACCGCCGGTGGTGAATTTGAAATTAAACTGGAAGCCACATTTAACGGACAGACTGCGACACGCCTCTCAAAGGTTCTGGTTAGCCCATCCACTTATACACCAAAAGTTAGCCCATTTGTAAATATGCCTTATCTTTCTGAAAACGGGGTTTCGGCCAATGTTACCTGGGCCAATGTTTCCCATGTGGCTTTTAGTGGAGCAAGGGTGCTTCCTGATGGAGAAGTGGATTTTTCAAAGGGAAACCAGAATCAAAATATAGANNTRAGMTMGKWNGMGCGYSGCCATATGAATGGTGTTCCCGTACTACTGGGTGTTGGGGGCCGACTGTCGGGAGTAGATGGCTGGTCGTTATACAACAGTACAGATTTTGGTCTGGTTATCAGCGATGCAGCCAAAAGAAATCATCTGGTACAAGCGCTTACTCAATATGTTGTAAACAGAAAGCTGGACGGAATAGATGTTATGATGACAGACTTAAGTAACGACGTTTACGATATCTCCGCTAAAAGTGCCCAATCCGTTGGTCCTTTCGTATCAGCGTTAAAGGCGGCATTACCAGCGGGAAGTATCGTAACAGCAACGGTAACCACAAACTATATGCACTGGGAATATACAGATCTTTCTAAGGCCGACTGGATAAATGTTCACGCATTTGAGGATGGTACGCACGTAGGCCCGGGAGCTCCTTTAGGGCAGCAATCATCCCTTAGCTTTATGAATGATGGCGCAACCATCTGGCGAAATAAAGGTTTCCCCGCTAACAAAATTGTGTTAGGAATACCAGCTTTTGGTGTAAGGTATCTTGAATTGGATGGAGATGGTAATAACCTGAGTTGGGGATCTTACGACTATATGCAATTTAAGGACATATTGGTAAAGGATCCAACGGCTGCTCAAAAAGAATTTACTGCTGTTGAAGCTAAAGGTGTATATTTCAATGGAATTCCGCTGGTAACTCAAAAAGCCAATTACATAAAAGAAAAAGGTTTTAAAGGAGCATATCTTTGGGCGGGCGACTATGATGCTGCCGGCGAAAATTCTTTAATGAAGACATTAAGCCAAATACTCAAATGACAGTTAATCCAGGTGTAACATTATCCAGGCTGATCTCTATCGATGCTTTCAGGGCAATAGTGATGATATTGATGATTTTTGTAAACGACCTCTGGACCTTGATTGATATTCCGGGTTGGCTTGAACATGTTTCGGCCGATGCCGATGGTATGGGGCTTGCCGATGTTATATTCCCTGCTTTTTTATTTATCGTGGGCTTATCTGTGCCCTATGCAATAGAGAGCAGGAGAAAAAAGGGCGATAGAAACACCACAGTATTTTTTCATATTGTGGCAAGAACAACAGCATTGCTGGTAATGGGTCTGTTCCTGGTGAATTCAGAAAGCTATGCCGAACATGCAATTTTACCTAAGGATGTATGGATGATTTTATTGGTAACCGCTTTTTTTCTGATATGGATGGCCTATAAAAATCCTGAGTCATTAACCGTAAAACTGTTAAAGGCTGGGGGAGTTTTGCTATTGGCCATATTGGCCGCCCTCTATAAAACCGAAAACGGCAATGGAATAACGGCCATGGGTATTCATTGGTGGGGGATACTTGGATTAATTGGCTGGGCCTACTTCATTGCTTCTTGTGTTTATCTTTTCTCGGCCGGAAAACCTGTAATTCAGTTACTTGCCTTTGTTTTTTTTATGCTATTTAGCTGCGCGTCATTTTTAGACTGGCTAGGGCCAATAGAAAACATAAAAAAATACGTTTGGATTGCAGGCGATGGGTCAATGCCTGCATTTAGTATGGCGGGAATTATTACTTCAATTGCGTATCGAAACCTTAGTTCGGCAAATAAAAAATTCTGGATATTGATGGTTGTATTTGCCGTTGCACTCATTGCATTTGGTTTACTTACGCGCCCTGTTTGGGGAATCTCTAAGATCAGGGCTACACCATCCTGGACAGCCATCTGCTCGGGTATTGGAATTCTTGGGTTTTTAGTAATGGTGTACATCAGTGATATCCGAAAAGGGGTGAGCTGGTATAATTACATTAAACCGGCCGGTACCAGTACACTTACCTGTTATTTAGTGCCTTATATCCATTATTCATTAATTGGACTACTCGGACTTTCCCAGCTACCGGAGGTGATGCGTACGGGAGTGCCAGGTTTATTTAAATCGTTGATTTATGCCTTGCTTGTTGTATCGGTTACAGGTTTGCTGGAAAAGAGAAATATAAGGTTAAAAATTTAGAGTTCGCCCAGGATCATAAGGATAAGAATGGAAAGAAGAGAATCACGCAAAACGTTGACTGCATTATGAAGGGTATTGTAAACCGTTCTTTCTGTAAGCTCCGTTTTGTGTGAAATTTCTTTGAATGATAAACACTCAAAATAACGTAACTGTACAATCTCCTTTTGCCTTGGCGTAAGCTTGTTCAGTGCATGTTCCAGTCTTTTTTTTAGGTGCTCATCCTCCTGGCTGGCAATAAGTATTGCTTCATAAGAATGGACGGAAACATATTGCTCGTTAAGGTCTTCCAGATGTACAACTTTACCCGGGTCTTTGTGGAGCTCTTTTTGATAGGTTTTATACATAATCCTTTTATAGACAGTAAAAACATACTGCTGAATGTTTTGTACATGGATTAGTTTATCCCTTATTTGCCAAAGCTCTATAAACAAGTTTTGAATGCTCTCTTTAACAAGCTCCGGATTTCTGTATAGCGACATTCCAAAACGATAGAGGTCGTCATAGAATAAGTTGAAGCAGGTGTAAAGCCCCTGCTTCTCACCCTCGACCAGGAGCTTCCAGTTTTTTGTAATTCCCTGATGATTATATTCCATGTACCTACCKTTTYGNNGAAWGWCRYTRTANAGAAAACGAAAATAAGAAAAAATATCAGGATATGATTGTCTCAAATGATGTTAAAGTAAGGTGTCAATTTTCTTTTGCTATTGTCTTGCTTTCCTTTTGCTGAGACAGTAAAATAGCAAAATTGATACAGAATAAATACAACGTATTGGCAAAATTTGGTTGATGCCTAATGCTAGCCTCGGTTGGAAATGTAAAGGAAAACAGCGATGATCAACCTATTAATTTAAGAAGATTGAGTGCATGCTGTTTTCCTATGATTTTATAGAATATAAAACAATTGTGATTTTATCAGCAAATCAGTATTATGCTTTTCATCTTGTCGATAGTTTTCTTTAAGCATTTGTTTCACATCACGTTCAATGTTATTGGAAATTGTAGTAGTTGGCGTATCCGTAGGTTTGTTCTCGAAAGGATCCTGAAGATGAATGGCCATTTTTTCTATTAGAAAAAAAGAGCAGGATATCGCAATCACCAATGGTACTTCTACAATGCCAAAGAATTCTATCAGGCCAAATGGAAGCAACATGATAAAAAGGACCAAAGCGAAATGAATATATACACTGTAAGTTGCCGGAAAAATGGTGTTTTTAATTCTCTCACAGCCTCCCATGTGATTGGAAAAACGTGTTAATGTCTTATCCATTTCCACCTGTTGGTAGGTATTGATCCATTCCAGTTTGTGTGCATTGCGGAGATCAAACCCCTGCAGTTCCAGCAATGCTAATGGAATATTATTACAGCTTTTAATATGATTGTAATCCTCTTCAGAAAGTAATTTTTCGAGTCCTGGCATAATATCCTGACGCCTTAAATGTCTACCAAGTGCATGGCACCATGCTACTTGTCTTTTTGCCATGTTTTCGCAGAATGCTTTTCCGTCAGCCGAGCTATAAGGAGTATCTACAAAGGTGAGCAGCTGCCGGGTTAAACTTCTGGTGTCATTTACAATTGCCCCCCAAATGGTTCTTGCTTCCCACCAGCGGTCGTAAGCCTGGTTAGATTTAAAGGCAAGCAATAGAGAGATTACCGTTCCCAGTATGGTGGGAACGGCAATAGGTATGGAAATCCTTGTAAAGTGAAAGTTGTTATAGACAATTGCTATTAAGATAGCGTAGGCACTTACAAGAATGATCTCTTTACGAATCTTACCGGCTATATAGCTAATAGGAATATTTTCTTTTAATAGCATAGGATTAATTTTTAGGTGAAGTAATAGCCGCTAAGCTTAGGCCAACAATGTTTCCAATGTTTCGGTTTCCAGTATGATTTTTCTTTTTGGAAGCTCGGCAACAGGCGTGGTATTAATATGGATTACAGGAGTGCCCGAACGCTGAACTAACAAAGCCGGATCAATGCTGTTATTGTTCAATTTACCAGTGGAGCAATAAGAGGGATCGAGAATTTGATTAACTCCGGCGTTTTCAAGGTAATCGCGAAACATTCCTACCGTACTTCCATAAAAAAACTCTATTTTAATTGCTTTAATTAGGGGATAAGTCTGTTTCATGAGCTCGCACTGATCGTAAAATGCTTGGCTTACATATTTGTATTCTCTGTTCCTTCGGGAAAGCATCAAAAGATCGCCCATTCTATCAGAAAGTTTGAACATATGGATGAAGATAAAGTTCATTTCCTGTTCAGGTAATTGTTTGCATAACGTTGGGATGCAGTTTACCGATGTAGGGTTGAAATCGGTGGAGATAAGTATTGTTTGCATAACTAAATAATTAATGGTTAATGTTATACTGCAATACTAGGCCCCAATCATTAAAAGGGGATAAGAGGTAAATTAGAATTTGATTAGAAAAACATATTGAATTATAAGTTTAAGTTGTTGGTCTACAGGTGTTTTTTGTGGATTAGTTGGTGTGATTTTTATACTTATTAGAATTTGATTAGAAATTTGGGTGTAAATTTTCTTTGGCATCGCAAACTGGCAGTAGAATTTAACCTCACTAAGCTTCTTCCTTTAATATATAACCCATTCCAAAAACGGTATGGATTAGCTTTTGCCCGGTGCCGTTATCTATCTTTTTTCTGAGGTAGTTCACATAAACATCAACCACATTGGTGCCCATATTAAAGTCGATATCCCATACATTTTCAAGAATCTGTATCCGCGAAAGTATTTTGTTGGCATTTTTTACAAAATATTCAAGCAAGCGATATTCGGTTGCGGTAAGACTTATGGGTTTGTCGTTTCTTTTTGCGGTTTTTGAATTAAAATCCAATTCAAGATCGGCAATATGAATGCTGTTGCCCGCCTCGCCTTGCGTACTTCTTCTTCTGACCAGCGAACGTATGCGGGCCTCAAGCTCCGCAAATTTGAATGGTTTAACAAGGTAGTCATCAGCTCCGCTGTCTAATCCGGTTACTATATTTTCGGTACTGCCTAATGCTGTGAGCATCAGGATGCTCACGTTTTTGTTGACTTTACGGACTTCCCTGCAAATTTGTATTCCATTAATGCCAGGCAGCATGATGTCAAGAATAATCAGATCAAATTGGTGCTTTACTGCCATCTCTAACCCTGTAGTTCCATCGGCCGCAACACTTACCTGCATATTGGCTTCCGTCAATCCTCTAACCATTACAGAAATTAGACCGGGTTCATCTTCAATCAATAGTATCTTCATATACTTTGCTTTCTCAAATGGGGAAAATATAATATTCCGATCAATAAACAGATTTTAGGAGCAAAAAGTTACATTAAAAGTATTTTTTACTAAATAATGCTAGCTTTGGTTTGAAGTCTCTAAACGAAAGACCTGAAAATCAATTATTATTATTTAAATGAAGAAAGTAATTCTATTAATCTTTGCGTTGTTTGTTACAACAACTGCGTTCTCACAGGGTGTGTTAAATTTATTAGGTCGATCGCAGGATTTCTTTAAGCTCCTGGAAGACCAAAAGTATACAGACGCTTATGGATATCTTGATAGTACTTTTCAGGCGAAGGTTCCTGAAGAGGATTTAAAGAAACTATGGACTCAGATTTCAGAGAAACTTGGTAAAATTGAAACATTAGATGTAATCAGCAGCAAAACCCAGGGAGAGTTTTTTGTGGTTACGATGGAGGGTAAATTTACTAAAGATGATCAAAATTTTCTTTTAGCATTCAACAAAGCTGAAAAGATAGTTGGATTTTTTCTTCAGCCAAAGTCTACGGCAGCTACTTACGTACTTCCAGCCTATGCAGATACGACCTTATATAAAGAAACCGAAATAAATGTTAAAACACCCGGACATACCTTAGTTGGAATGTTAACTGTGCCGAAAAAGCTTTCCAGTTACCCTGTTGTGGTACTGGTTCATGGATCCGGACCAGCCGATATGGATGAAACCGTTGGCCCTAATAAGCCGTTAAAGGATATTGCTGTTGGTTTAGCATCAAAAGGGATTGCTTCTATTCGTTATGTAAAAAGAACAATGATTTATGCCGGGGAGTTTGGAAAGGCTTTTACCGTTAAAGAAGAAGTAATGGACGATGCACTTGCCGCAATTGCACTTGCAAAGACTTTGCCTGAGGTGAACAAGAAACAGATGTATCTGCTTGGACATAGTCTTGGGGGGATGATTGCCCCAAGAATAGCTGGTTTGGCACCAGACTTAAGTGGGGTTATAATGCTTGCTGCTCCGGCAAGGAAGTTTACAGATCTTTTGGTTGAACAAAACAAATATATGTTTGGCCTTTCGAAAGATACCTCGGAAGCGGGTAAGAAAACCCTTGATACGGTAATAAAGGAGTTAGAGGTTACCAGAATAACCAAGCTTGGGACAATGAAGCCTGATTCTGTTTTGTTGGGTTTGCCAGCTTCTTACTGGGTTGATATAAATGTAAACGATCAGGTTGCTGCGGCAAAGAAGTTAGTAAAACAGCGTATTTTTGTTGGGCAGGGTGGAAACGATTTTCAGGTTTCAACTACCGATTACAATTTATGGAACACGGCTATAGGTAAGAAAAAAGGCGCTATGGTAAAATTGTATCCTGAACTTAATCACCTTTTGAGTCCTCAAACTGAAAAGGGTTCAATGGAGCAATACAGGACTCCTGTAAGTGTTTCTGATGTACTGATAACAGATATAGCTACCTGGATAAAAGCCAAACCCTAGGTTATTTTTTACTAATAAGTAACATTTATATGCAGTTTTGTCATATATGGCAATATTGTTGCTAGCATTAGCCGAAAACCATATTAATATAAGATCCGTTATGATAAAAAGAATACACATACTTGAAGATGATGAAGACATAAGGTACATAATTGGAGTTCTACTTAAGGATGAAGGGTATGAATTACAGCTTTCTTCTACATTTACTGAACTAAAAAGTAAATTAAAAGATAGCGTTCCTGATCTTTTCATTTTAGACGTAATGATACCTGATGGTGATGGTACTGATATTTGCGGTGATTTGAAAAGTGATCCCTTTACTAAACACATTCCAATTATAGTGATGTCTGCAAATGATCAGAATAAACAAAAAAGTTTAGATGCGGGAGCTAATGATTACATCAGTAAGCCATTTGATATTGATTACATTGTAAAACGAATTAATTCACAATTGGCGCAGTAAAAACACAAGTCAAAAGATAGAAGACGAGGGTGATCGCATGTGATTACCCTCGTCTTTTTTTATACCAGCTGTTGTATGTTTTTGAGTTGATGTGTATGCCTTTGCATATGGTAGATAAGAAAGTTAATCCATTCTAATCTTGTGAATTTTCCAAATCCCGGAATCTCAAAATCTGTATAAATAAAAGATAATTCCTGTTTATTAATTGCATCAGTCATCTGTTTTGTTAAGGACTTTAGCTCATCGACCAATGTTTCCTTTTTATGAGGTGGCTGAGCTGGAAGTACAAACTCCGGAGAACTCATTTTAGTTGTAAAGTCTAAAAATATACTTTTAATGAGCTCAATCTTTTTATCAGGTTGCCTCTCAGTTGGTACTGCTTTGTCATTAACTATTTTTATTACCCCATCAAACGATTGTGAAATGTGATCTGTAACCTGCCCGGCGGTCCAGCTACCTTCAAAAGGAATTTTATTTATTTGCTCTTCTGATAGAGCCGAAACGACCTTTAATAATTCGTTTGTAGTTTCTGTGACTTTGTTTAAGGTTTCTGTTTTCATGGGTTTTGTTTTTATAACTTAAAGTTACATCCCTTTAGCTGTTAATGACAGGTGCAGATACGGCAATATAAGGGGTCAATTGCGACCGAATGATTAAGGCGATGTAACTAGTTAAATATATCAAAAGATGACGACACAAGCTGCAAGAATTCGATATGCGGCTCAATTTCCAAACTTTGATCTCTTTGCTTTTGAAACGATTTAAAAGATTCAAGGTTAAACAGGTTTTGTTGGGCTGCATCGTTTTTATGTACGGAAATATGTGTAAATGTTTTGCCATCTTCGGCAAGGTATGATGAATAACGAATGCCTGAATCTTTAATGTTTCTTAAATCGGTTATAAATGTATTTACATTTTTCTGATTCGTTTGGGCAAATTCTGCCTTTACAGTGTAAGTTACTTTGACAATTTTCATGACGATCTGTGGATTAAGTTAAAAGTTGTTTTAATATTTAGACGATTGACAAAATTGAAATAGGACATGATCTTTTATTTTGTAATATGCCGAGATGTAATTAACTTCAACGAATAACATCTAAAAGTTAGCATTTTGGAAGATAGCATTAAAGGGCTTGTACCACATGTATTGAGTTTTATTATAAATGAGCTTTGCAAGAACGGCTTTATGATTGCTTATGAAAAGGACCTGTCGGATTTAAAGGGGCTGATTGAGCCGGATTCTATTTCTTCTGATGATTTTGAGCTGCTAGAGGCTGTTGACGATGATGTTGTGCGGGTTTTGCTGGGGTCTATTGATAAGGTGATAAAATGCTCTAAAACTTACTTTCTGATAAACAATCTTGATGAAATGGAGGTAATGGAAAATGAAGAGTATAATCTATTAGCTTCTGATAACTACTATACTTATATTATTGATTGGGAAAGTAAAAGCTACAAGGACCTACTCTACAATTTAAATGCTGTTTATTTTTCTATTTCGCAACTGCTTTATCATACCACTTGCCAAATTAAACTTGATGAAGTTGAAATACCAGAGGATATGTATGATGAATTTCTAGATAAGTATTCGGACTTGTTAAGAGGGAAGATAAATCCTGATGATAAAAATATTTCCCTGTTGTATGATCTTATAATAGACTTAAATGCTGATCTGGGTGATATTGATAAGCTCACAGATTAACTCTTTTATTGGTTTTTTTGATTTTTTTTGTCTCTGTTAATGAAAGCTTAAGCAGTTTTAAGTAAGTTTGGGATTTAAATTATACCACTTATAAAATGTCAGATCAGAAAAAAGAAATATTCGAAGGCGTAGCACAGCGCTTAAAGATTGAAGGATTTAATGTAGTTAACCGTGATGAGACCCGTCCTTGGGGAGGTTTTTTTGTAATTGATGAAGAACAGGCGCAACAGTTTGCAAACGTTTATTTTGAAGGTTTAAATGTTGATGATCTTAAAATTTCAGGTAAATTAAGTCCTAAAATATTAATCGTTGCTCCAAATACACGTTTGTCGTGGCAATACCACCACCGTCGTGCTGAAATATGGAGAGTAGTTAACGGTACTGTTGGTGTTATTACAAGTGATACCGATGAGCAGGGGGAAGTAAAACAATTAACTCCTGGGCAAAGCATAAAATTAAAGCAAGGTGAAAGACACCGTTTAATTGGTTTAGAAGACTGGGGTATTGTTTCAGAAATCTGGCAACACACAGACCCAGCCAATCCATCTGATGAGAGCGATATTGTAAGGGTTCAGGATGACTTCGGAAGATAATGCATCTTCCTGTCATTTAATGACATCATTGTATCTAAACACCTATAATACTCGTTAATATCTTATATGATAATTTTATTATTTTTTCTGGCACATTGGTTTTTGTCTCTTTTTTCTCAAACGTTCTTTTTGCATCGTTATGCATCGCATAAGATGTTTAAAATGAATGGTTTTTGGGAGAAATTTTTTTATGCAATCACCTTTTTGTCTCAGGGGTCTTCCTTTTTAAATCCGAGAGCGTATGCGATTTTGCATCGTATGCACCATGCCTTTAGTGATACAGAAAAAGACCCGCATTCTCCACATTTTGTAAAAGATGTTTGGGGCATGATGATTCAGACAAAAAACATTTATCTGAATTATTCAAAATATAATCATGAGCCTGAAGAGCAGTTTCGTGATAACTATCCTGCATGGCCACTTATTGATAAGATAGGTGATTCATGGATTACACGTCTTGTATTCATTAGTTTTTACATTTGGTTTTATGTGACTTTTGCTACCGCATGGTGGATGTTTTTATTGTTGCCAATACACTTTTTGATGGGACCTCTTCATGGTGCGATTGTAAATTGGTGTGGACATAAATACGGTTATTCTAATCATGATAATGATGATCACAGCAAAAACTCTTTGCCTCTTGATTTTCTGATGCTGGGAGAGCTGTTTCAGAACAACCACCACAAAAAACCTAATAGCCCTAATTTTGCCTCAAAATGGTTTGAGTTTGATCCAACTTACCCTCTTATGAAAGTGATGCACTGGATGAGGATTATTAAGTTAAGAAAGTCAAATTAAGTGATCTGTTTTCCGGCTGCGTCCTTCCAGACACTGAATTTGTAGTAAAGGTAGGAAAGACAATGGTCGTTTACAAACACTTGTGAGCCATTGAGTGTAACGGAGGTTGTACGTTAGATGCTGTAAATCAAATGATATATAGTAAAGAAATATTTGACTTCTCTTACAACACAAGAGATATAGCTTATGAAAAAGGGCAGGTTCTTCGAAGATCCTGCCCTTTTTTATTTTTTCCTGCAAATTCAATGTCTGGAAGAGGGCCTAACGTTCTTTTGCGCTTCTTCAGTGCAAATTAGCGTAGCCCGAAAACAGATCATTTAATTTGACTTCTTTTTACCACTCCAACGTCTGCTTCCACTGCTTGGCGTTCTTTTAGCGCCGCTTAAGTTAGGCTGACGGTCTGCTCTTTCCGGGCGTTGTCCTCTTGATGGTTTAGCTTTGCCTTTTGATTTTGCTGCGGCAGCACCTGACATCAGGCTTTGCCAGCTCATAGCAAAAGGGTGATCTTCGGTAACAGGTATTTTTAAACCGATCAATTTCTCGATATCATCTAAAAATTCTTTCTCTTCTGAATCACAAAACGAAAGGGCGGTACCACTTAAGCCGGCACGACCAGTACGACCAATCCTGTGTACATAAGTTTCAGGTATATTTGGTAATTCGTAGTTGATTACGTGAGTTAATTCATCAACATCAATACCACGCGCTGCAATATCAGTAGCAACCAATATACGTGTGGTTTTAGCTTTGAAATTGGTTAGTGCGCGTTGTCTGGCATTTTGTGATTTATTACCATGAATGGCTTCGGCTTTAACACCAACTTTGATCAGGTCTTTTACAATGCGGTCGGCACCATGTTTTGTACGAGAAAACACCAATGCAGTTTGAATGGTTTTGTCTTTTAAAATATGGTGCAATAAATCTTTCTTGTCGTTTTTTTCTACATAAAAGATCTCTTGTTGAATCTTTTCTGCTGTAGATGAAATAGGGGTAACTTCAACTTTAATTGGATTTGTAAGGATCGTATTGGCTAAAGTCTGGATTTCCTTTGGCATGGTAGCCGAGAAAAACAAAGTCTGTCTTTTAACAGGTAATTTAGCAATAACCTTCTTCACATCGTGGATGAAACCCATGTCAAGCATTCTATCGGCTTCATCAAGAACAAAGATCTCGATGTCACGTAGGTTGATAAAGCCCTGATTCATCAGGTCTAGTAATCTTCCTGGAGTAGCCACAAGGATATCTACACCTCTGTGTAGTGCATCAGTTTGTGCTTTTTGTCCAACACCACCAAATATTACCAGTTGTTTTAAAGGCAGGTTTTTTCCGTAAGCTTTAAAGCTCTCTTCAATTTGTATGGCCAGCTCACGTGTTGGTGTTAATACCAAGGCTTTTATAGCTTTATGTATTTTCGTATTGGCGTGAGGTTTACTAAGCAACTGTAACATTGGGATAGCAAACGCAGCAGTTTTACCTGTACCGGTTTGTGCACACCCTAACAGATCTCTGTTTTGAAGTATGGATGGTATGGATTGTTCTTGTATTGGGGTAGGTTGTGTATAACCTTCTGTTTGCAGCGCTTTTAAAATTGGCTCAATCAGGTTTAATTCTTCGAATAACAATGTATTTGTATTTTAATGTATAATAGAGGCAAAAGAATATCACCTCGCTGCAAAGGTACATATAAACTTCCGGCTTTTATTCATATCCCTGATTTATAGCTATGTGACTATAAATCAGAAGCTTTGTTTTCTTTGAATCGGCTAAAAAACAGGAGGGCCAGTATGCAAAGTACAAAGCCTACAACACCGTTTAAACGCAACCCGTAATCATTTCCCGGGTCTTTGCCATATACGGTTAACATGGCGAATATGGCTATTCCCATAGTTTGACCCAATTTAACAAAGAGGTATTTAACGGCAAAAAACATCCCCTCGTGGTTTTCTCCCGTTTCTTTTGTGTCATTTTGAGCAATATCAGCTAAAATAGCATTAGGTAAAATGCCTAAAGACGCCAAAGGGAAAGACGCAAATATTACCAGTATATACATTTGGACGGCAGGAGAAAAGGGCAGGTGACCTAAGAAATAAATGGTGACAAATATTAAGCTGAGTATCGCAAATGCAACCAGTACCAGTGGCTTTTTGCCAAATCTTTTTGCTCCATAATTAATAAAAGGATAAAAACAGAGCGATAGAATTACCATGGTGCCCATAAATTTCCCGCCATCAGAATCTGGCAGACCTAACAATACAGTAACAAAGAAAAGCAGGCCACTTGAGATGATACTAAGGGCAATGTAATAAGTGAAATCGGAGATCAGGTAATATTTAAAATTGGTATTTCTGAACGTGTTTTTAAGCGCTGGTATTAATTCGATATGTGTTGGTTTGGCATCGGTATATTCTTTTTCATCTATAAAAATAACCGGCAAGATCATAACCAGCTCAGAGAATATGCTGAGGCAAAAGATGGTGTATTGAAGGGCTTCGGATCTGTCTGTGATTTTAAAAACATCTTGTATCAGATCAGCATAATTATTGCACATGGCTCCGATTATCATCCCTAAAACAAAGCCTACCTGCTGGAAGGTAGAAAGTTTCACTTTCTGATCAGCACTATGTGTTAATTCGGCAAGCAGTGCATTATAAGGGATAATATAGGTGGTAACCGAGATAAAAAAACCAGCCAGTACTATGGTAAGCCACCAGGCATTGGTAATGCTTTCTCCCTTAACCATAGGATAGAAAACAAGAGAGCAACATACTACTGCCGGTATTATTGCGTATTTCATAATAGGAATGCGCCTGCCTTTGGGATTGTCGCTGGCATCGCTCAAAGAGGCAATGAACGGGTCATATATGGCATCAAACAATCTGCCGGATGCAGCAATGAGTGATAAAATATTAAAAGCACCAAACACCAATAATTGAGGAACCAGCGGTGTGAGCCCTGAATTGTTTGGAGGAAGATAAAAATATGGCAGCATAACTATAATAATGTTGGTCATGATGCTCCAGCCCATCATTCCTGCTGCGTAGGCAATTTCTTTTTTAAAGGGTAGTTCTTTTATCGGCATCTTATATAGGGTGATGGATTGAGCTTGTTAATTGTGGTTGGTATACTGTGCTTGTTATGTTCGGTTTCTTTGGTAAAATCGATTTATGAAATAGATGATAATAAAGCATGCAAAAATCAATAGACCATTTATGGCGGCTTGCGGATCGTCAGCATAAATGCTGATGGCTACAAATAAATAGGCCGCAATAAATATTAATGGCATTAAGGGATACAGGCGCATGCTGTAAATAGTGTTTTTATCAAGATGGGCGGTTCGCTTTCTTAAAAAGAATATGGTAGCCGCCGAAGTAGCCATACCAATACAATCTAAAAATATGGTATAATTCAGGATTTTGTCGAACGTTTGAGCGTAAAACAATGTGATGATAGAGATGATGGTGAATACAGTTAAGCTCACAAACATGACATCCGATTTTTTGCTCTTTTTAGTAAAGATTGCAGGTAATGCCTTCTCTTCGCCCATAGCAAACATAGCTCGTGGATTGCTTAGTAAATTGACATTTACATATCCCAGAACAGAAAGGTAAATCAAGCAGGATAACACAGTAAAACCTATAGGGCCAAAGATTTTTCCTGCAAGTATTGCAGCAATGCTTTCGGCCGTTTTTAGCTGCTCAAACCCTATCACGCTTACATACACATAATTAATTGCCATGTAAAGTATAAAAATGATAGCTAAGCCGGTGAAGATTGAGCGGGGGATAATTTTACCCGGAGACTTCGTCTCGCCCCCAAAGTTGATGGTTTGCTGGTATCCCCCAAAGGTAAAAGAGATGCCGATTAAACAGATGCCCAGCGCCTTGCCATAATCAAATAAGGTTGGTATAGCCCCACCTGATGTGCTGAAAGTGGAAGGAGAGCTTGCTGCTGCCGGCCCCATAAATACAGCGCCAATTAATATAAGCACCATGCCGATTTTTATTAACGAAAGTACATTTTGTGTTTTAGAGCTAACTTTTAGCCCCAATAAATTGATGAAGTAAAACAGGCCTATAGAAATAGCGGCAATTGCTATTCTTGAAAACTCTGTTTGCATTTCAACGGGTAAAATGATCTTACTTAAATATTCGGCTCCGATAATTGAAACACCTGCAACTGAAGCGGCATTTGAAACTACTATGATACAGTTGATGGCAAAAGCAATGGAAGGATGGTAAAATGCAGAGAATATTTTATAGTATCCGCCGGTAACCGGAAAACGAGATCCTATTTCGGCATAAGTTAAAGCCCCACACAGGGCAATTAGTCCTCCGATAATCCATGCTAAAAAAAATAATTCTGGTATTTGCGCTCCTGCAGCTACGTTAACGGGTGTGCGGAAGATGCCCATCCCTATTACCAGACTTACAACGATCATTGATAAGTCAAGCATGGAGAGCTGTTTTTCAGGTCGCATATTGAGCATGATTTAATTTGTTTGAATATACATGAAAATGTGCATTTGTTGAAACTTTGTAATTGATTCCCCAGCTTATTCGAGTAAATTTACTGCATTATAGTATTTTTGTATTATACTTACTTACATCATGGCTGAACCGAATTATAACGAAGATAGTATACGCTCCCTCGATTGGAAAGAGCACATCAGATTACGTCCCGGTATGTACATTGGTAAACTGGGCGATGGATCTGCACAGGACGATGGGATTTATGTTTTGCTTAAAGAAATTGTGGATAACTCAATTGATGAGTTTGTGATGGGCTCTGGCAGAACAATTGAAATTACGGTATCCGAACACAAGGTGAATGTGAGGGATTACGGTAGGGGTATTCCTTTGGGTAAAGTAATAGACTGCGTATCTAAAATAAACACCGGCGGTAAGTATGATAGTAATGCCTTCCAAAAATCTGTAGGGTTAAATGGTGTGGGTACTAAGGCTGTAAATGCACTCTCTACTAATTTTGTGGTTCAATCTTATCGTGAGGGGAAAACGAAGAAAGTAGAATTCTCTAAAGGTGAAATTGTCTTAGAGAATGATATTATTGAAACAACCCAACGTAATGGTACCGCAATTACCTTTTATCCGGACGAGACTATTTTTAGAAACTACCACTACATTTCTGATTTTGTAGAAAGTATGATCTGGAACTATGTGTTCCTGAACACAGGTCTTACCGTTAATTTTAACAATCAAAAATACTTCTCGGAAAGAGGGTTGTACGACCTGCTTTCTAAATTTAATAAAGCCGAAGAATTGCGTTACCCTATCATTCACTTAAAAGGTAATGATATTGAAATTGCAATGACTCACGGACAACAGTACGGCGAGGATTATCATTCTTTTGTGAACGGTCAGCATACTACGCAAGGCGGTACGCACCAGGCTGCATTCCGTGAGGCTGTGGTAAAAACGATAAGAGAGTTCTATAAAAAAGAATATGATGCTTCTGACATCAGGGCATCTATTATTGCTGCTATTTCTGTTAGGGTGCAGGAACCTGTTTTTGAGTCGCAGACTAAAACCAAACTTGGATCTCAGAATATGGGGCCAGACGGGCCTTCGGTAAGAACATTCATTAACGATTTTGTTAAAAAGGAGCTTGATGATTACCTGCATAAACATTCTGACGTATCTGATGCATTGTTGAAAAGAATACTGCAATCTGAAAGAGAACGTAAAGATATTGCAGGTATTAAGAAGCTGGCTAACGACAGGGCAAAAAAAGCATCTTTGCATAACAAGAAACTAAGAGACTGTAAAGTTCACTTTAACAGTAATCATGATAAAAGATATGAAACTACCTTGTTTATTACCGAGGGTGATTCTGCTTCCGGTTCTATCACTAAATCCAGGGATGTAGATTGTCAGGCAGTTTTTAGTCTTAAAGGTAAGCCTTTAAATTGTTATGAGCTTACTAAAAAAGTGGTGTATGAAAATGAAGAGTTCAACTTGTTGCAACATGCATTGAATATTGAAGACGGGCTAGAGGGTTTGCATTACAATAATATTGTGATTGCTACTGATGCCGATGTTGACGGTATGCACATCAGGCTGCTAATGATGACCTTTTTTCTTCAGTTTTTTCCTGATCTTGTACGTGCAGGCCATGTTTACATTTTGCAAACACCATTGTTTAGGGTTCGTAATAAAAAAGAAACAATTTATTGCTATAGCGACGACGAAAGAAAGCGTGCAATTGAGAAGCTTGGTAATAAACCTGAAATTACCCGATTTAAAGGTTTAGGCGAAATCTCACCTGATGAATTCGGACTTTTTATAGGTAAGGATATCAGGCTAGATCCAGTAATCTTAAAGGATCAGACCATTAAAAATCTTTTGGAATATTATATGGGCAAAAACACTCCAGACAGGCAACAACACATCATTAGAAACCTTAGAGTAGAAAAAGATACCATAGAGGAATTATTGCCTGAAGAACTTGTAGTCGCAGAAGATCCTGAGGAAACAACATTGGATGTTGCTTAAGATTCATTAAAGTATCGGTTATGTGAAAATTTTCGTTTATTATTGTACTTCAATCAGATCCCTCTTGATATAATTGTTTGATAAGTCCTGTGGTTAAAAACTGCAGCATAATAAGATAATATGTCGTTTAACGCTAAGAGAAGAGATCCGTTCCGTTACTTTGTAGTAGCCTTTTTGATACTTGCACTGTTTATTTATGCTTTTCTTTTATACCTAAGGAATAGCAAAATTAATGGGTTAAAGAATGACATTACAAAGCTAACCATGCTTCAGAAAAGTTATTCAGAAGTAGATACCTGTATTTATACTCTTTATCAGGCAGAGAATAACTCCCGAATGTATGCTGTGACTGCAGATAAATATTATCTTAATCAATTCTCGGATGGTATCCACAAAATTTCTCTTCTTTTAAACGATTTAAATGGCCTCGGAGATAACAATCCGGAGAATCAGGATTTAAAAGAACTGGTAAACCAGAAAAAGCTAAAGACGGAAAGTTATTTGAAACTTAGGCAGTTAACGGATAGCCTGTTTGCTGGTTTTTCAAAGCTTGGTTTGGAAGAAAGGCGTACCCAGGCAAAGATTAATCTGGGTTCAATAAAGAAAAAGTTTAAAACCGTAACAACTGTAGATACGATTAAACAACCGGTTAAACCGCGTAAAAAATTCTTTGGCAGACTAGCGGATGCAATTTCTAATAAGGGCAGTAAAGACAGCGCCGTTACCATTGTTAAAACCAAAAAGAACGAGGGGGTTGTGGATGAGGTTACAACTTTTAATAACAAATTATTAGAGGAAGTAGAAGCCTATTACCGGAAACTTTATGCTAATAATAACCAAATTAAGAGCAATGAAAAGGCAATTTTGTTGTTGAATAATAAACTGATCCAAGATATTATTACGGTATTAAAGGAGTTTAAGCAAAATGATATCGAGTACGTAGCTAAAAGAAGGGTTACTTTGGGTGGGGAGCTTGAAGTAGAGCTTAAAAAATTAAGCGGAATGGAACTGATAGATGCACTATTGTTGGTTTGTTTAGTTGGTATTATTCTATACAATTTGTATAAGCTTTATAAAAATGAAAGTCTATTGATCAGCCTGAATGGTTTGGCTGCACAGGATTCCCATTCGAAAAGTCGTTTCCTTGCTAACATGAGCCATGAAATACGCACACCACTGAATTCTGTGGTTGGATTTTCTGAGCAGCTTGGTAAGAGTAACCTGAATGACGAACAGAGAGAACAAGTAGCCGCTATCCGCAGTTCATCAGAGATGTTGCTTGAACTGGTTAATGAAATTCTTGATTTTTCTAAATATGAAGTAGGCGTAATAAATATCGAATCTGAGCCCTTCTCTCCAGAGTCAGAGATTGCCGAAGTTTTTCATAGCATGAATGTTCTTGCGGAAAATAAGGATCTGAAATTAGAGAGTAAAATAGCTATTGATAAAAATATTTATTTAATTGGCGACCGTTTACGTTTGAAACAGGTTATTATGAATCTGTTAACCAATGCCATTAAGTTTACAAAAAGAGGCAAAATAACGCTTCGGGTCCAACTGATAGTAGATGGGAAAAAACAGGCAGTCTTAAAAGTACAGGTAGAAGATACCGGTATAGGTATGGCCAGGGAAGATCTTGATCTGATATTTCTTGAATTCTCGCAAATCTATTCATCGGCCACAACACAACTTCAGGGAACTGGCCTGGGATTGGCAATTTGTAAAAAGATAGTGGAACTGCAGGGTGGTAAAATTAATGTGAGCAGCGTACTTGGTAAGGGGTCTGTATTTAGTTTTGAAATTCCCTACGTTATTTCAGAATTCGCAGAGGAGCAACATGATGATAAAAGGACATCAACTGTTGAGAAACTGAAAGGAAAGAAGGTGCTGCTTGTAGATGATAATAAAATGAATATTTTATTGGTTCAAACCATATTGAAGAGGTGGGGCATGGAATATGATTCTGCTTATGATGGTAAACAGGCACTCGAATTATACAAGAAGAATGACTACGATATTGTTCTAACCGACATTCAAATGCCAGTGATGGGTGGGGTAGAGCTGACTCATGAAATCAGATATAACGGAGATTTTGCAAAATCAGGAATTCCAATTTTAGGCATAACTGCCCACGTAATGCAGGAAAACAGGGAGGCCTACTTAAAGGCAGGAATGAATGATCTGGTATTAAAACCATTTTTAGAGCAGGAATTGATGGACCAGATGCTTAAGTATGTTTAAGGGATTTTTGTATCCTCCGGATGCTGTGGCGGTAATACATCCACCTTTTTTTCGACAATAACAATTTTGGTATGCACCGCATATTTACTTGGTGCTATTCCTTTATCATATCTTTCTGCATAGGCCTGAGTAAATTCAGCTCCAAAATATAATATGATAGAGGTGTAATAGATCCACAACAGGATTACGATGATAGAACTGGCAGCTCCAAATGCGGATGCAGGATTCCCCTTTTCAATATATATTCCAATTATATACTTACCCAAACTAAAAAGTAGTGCAGTAAACAGGGCGCCAACAATTGCTGGTTTCCATTTTAAATCAACATCAGGCAATACCTTAAAAATGATGGCGAAAATGCAGGTTACAACGGCCAGTGTTAAGGCATTGGTGAGGATCAGCATAAAAAGTTCTGATACTTTTTCAACGCCAATTTTAGAAGCAAGCCCTACAAGTTTGTCGCCTATACCCACTACTATACTATTTATAACAAGGGACACCAGTAATAAAAATCCTAGCGAAGCAATTAGCGAAAAGGAAAGAAGTCTGTTGGTGATTAACTTTTTCCATCCCTTTTTTGGTACAGCCTTGACTTTCCAGATTAAGTTAATACTGTCTTGAATTTCTATGAACATCGCCGTAGCACCAATAATAAGTGTGGTGATCCCTATAATTAGCCCTAAAGTACTTTTTCCTGAAACATTTGATTGTTTTACGAATGATTTGAGTTGAGTGGTGGCATCCGGACCTACCAAATCTTGTATTTCAGAGAAAAGCTCCTCTCTCGGATCCATTTTATATTCTTGTACTGTTCCATCAGCAGATGTTTCCGTTGTATGCTTAATATCTCCACCTAAAAACAAACTTGCTGCAGCAATGATAATAATGATAAGTGGGGTAAGAGAAAATATGGTGTAATAGGCAAGTGCCGCGCTTAGCTTCATCACCCTGTCTTCCATAAACCCTTTTCCGGCGGCTATAAATAAATGTGCTGTTGCTTTAACAAAATGAATAACTTTTTTTAAGAATGTCATAATCAATATTAAAAAGGATACCCAATACCTATGTTATAGATTAAATTTTCTTTACGCCAGGCGCTGCTTCCAAAATCAACCTGATCGATTACCCAACGATTTCCAGGTTCAAGATAAGGTTTTCTGATAGGGAATGCTACGTCCAGGCGGATCACGAAGATGGTGGCATCAACCCTAAGACCGGCTCCGGTACCGATTGCAATTTCGTCTAAGGCATCTTTAAAGTTAAAACCGGATCCAAGTCTGTCCGGATCCTCTTTTCTCAGCCAGACGTTACCGGCATCGGCAAAGACTGCACCGTATAAAACACTAACGAGTTTAAAYYRNAGWTCGGWAKWKNNCRTCGYKTTTATATCACCACTCTGATCGGTATAGCTGTTGGTTGMAYTCTKNTSYYTRYAMGAMSCWSKACCKAGMKWMCTTGCTGCAAAAGCCCGGATATCGTTACTGCCTCCGGCGAAGAATTGCCGCACAAATGGGATAGATGTATTGTTCCCATAGCCATAACCATAACCAAGATTTAAACGGCTTGCCCAGATCAGGTTCCTGGTGATTTTATAATAATCTCTAAAATCGGTTTCGACCCGTATAAATTGATTGATAGGAATGCCTAGTACAGTCTTTTTACCTTCATCGTTTTTCCCTGCAAATAAGCCCCATACGTTCCCGCCAGTTTCAAGAGTCCCATTGAAATAAATATTGTTTCTTCTGAAATCTTCCATCTGGTTGGTGTAGGTGAAACTATAATTGCTTCCTATAATAAACTGGCGTTCCAGATTCTTTTGCAGACCGGGGTTTGCATCAAAAAGACTGTCCCTCACGGCTGTGTCACTGGTTACTTTTGAGGTTACATAGTTTACTGAAATGGGATTGAAGCTGTGTTCCTTATATAAGTTCTCCTTCCAATTATATCCAAATTCTCCTTTAAATGAATTCAGGCTATACAGGGATCCCCTGTTTAACAATTGATAGGATAAAGAGGCAATGGTCTTAGGGATAAACGAGTTTGTACTGTTGAATTTGAAGAAGGGGATAATGAACCTTGGGAAGGTCAGTTTTCCTTCAGTAGTAAACGAATAGGAATTTAGGCCTTTTGCCTGTCCGCTTACCTGAGTTTCAAAACCTCCACTTACGCTGACATCTAATTGTTCGCCACCCCTGAAAAGGTTACGTGTAGTCTGCGTCAGCTTGGCCTCTGATCCGACAAAGTTATTGGATTTGCTGGTCCCGGTAACCGAAAAAGACAAAGAGTTTTTCTTTAATGGGGTCAGAAATATGTTGAGGTTTAATTTGTTATTCTTAAAGCTATCTACTGGCAGAAATTCCACCTTAACATTTTGGAATGTACCAATGTTAACCATTCTGTTTAAAGACTGATTGTGGTCAGCTCTGTTATAAAGTTCGTCTTTTTTAAAGAATACAAGCCGGTCAAATAAGCCTGATTTATAGGTGTGCCGTGGGTCATAAATATTGAAATCCTTGTAGACTTCAGGAATAGAGTTCCTCAGTGCGCTATCTCTTCTTATCGTGTAATTTGGGTAGATGTTGATCTTGTCGATGGTATAAGGTTTCACCGCGGCATCGGGGGCAATGTCTTTCACTTTTACCCTGATGTCTACCAAGTGTTTTCCAGCGGTGCTGTCTATTTCCAGGAGCAAGTAATCTGGGCTAAAATAAAAATATCCCTGTTCCTTCAGATCATTGTCAATCCTGATCCGTTCGTTTTTGTACGTTTCCAGATCGTAATTGTTACCTACTTTTAATAGGGTTTTGTCCTTATTTTGGTTAATGATGTGAGTGAGATTGCCACTGTCTTTTGGGAAAGTGACACTGTTTATTTTATAGCGGGCACCGGTAACAACAGTATAAAGTGCGCTTCCCTTCTTGCCTTTGACAACAGTATCCCCGTTTACCTCAGATTGCAGGTATCCCTGACTGATCAAATAGCTTTTGAGTACAGCATTGTTATAAGGGATTTTAACCTCACTCAGCAATACAGGTGGCTCACCAACCTTGGTGCGCAACCAGTGTTTTAACCCTTTAGGTTTTTTAGGCTCTCCAGCCAGATTATACATCCCCAGCTTAAACTTAATTCCAAGAATAGATTTATTAGGCTTTGGTCGGGTCTTATCGATAAGGACACTTTTCACCTCCTTCTGATCTTCTATTTTCGCTGAAGAATCGGGGTTGATATTAACATCCGCACCGGTGTATAATATTTCGCCAGGTTTAAGATTTTTGGTGCTACTACAGGCGCCGAAAACTAAACATGCAAGTATAAATAAGCCCCATTTAATTTGTAGTTTCATTTTTACGCCTCTCTTCATTTCTAAGTCTTTTCTTTTTGGAGAAGTTCTGGAAAACTTCTCTGAATTTATTGTAATCAACTACCAATGCAAACCCAAGCCCAGTTTCTATAATCTGGCCTTCAATTACACCCTCGTTTTGGTTTCGTCTGTATGCCCTTAATCTATACCTTCCATCGCTTGAAAGCAGGTATTCTACATTCACATTCCCTGCAATGTTCGTAGAGCTTTGCCCTTGTTGCTTGGCTCCTTCCAGGCCGAATGAGCTACCCACAGTAACGATCAATCTGTCACTTAATAACTTTTTGGACAGACCCACTTCAAGATCTGTTTTCTGCTCTAAATGACCAGATGAATAATCTTCTGATGAGTTGACACCAAAGTTGATGTCCACACCTTTGATTAGATCGGAGGCAAGATTGTTTAGCTGCTCAGTAAGCAGTTTACTTACACTTGAACGGGCAAGAGTGGAAACGCCCCCACCTCCGCCAGCTAGACTCTGAAAAGGGTTGTCTGCAATGAATCTATTTAACGCCAGCAATGCAAATACCTGTTTGTTCAATTCGCTTTCATTCGTGTTTACATTTTGCAATTTTGCATAAACATCACCGCTTAGTGCACCACGTTCATTTTCTGGCAGGTCTAACCTAAACTTAATAGCAGGTTTCAGTAGCTCACCGGTCATCATTAAGTAAACCTGAAATGGTAATTTTGTCTTTGCTTCAGTTCTTGTAGGATCGCCTAGTAAATCGATAGGCGCGGCGTTGACTTCATACAGTGCAGTCAGGTTGACATTTGCTGATGTCGGTTCTCCAGTCCATACGATGCTACTTCCTTGCTGCAACTTAAATTCTTTTTTACCTAAGGGACCTACCGAAAGATTGTAATTTCCATCAGAAACCTGATATCTGCCCGTTAGACTGGTTTTACCACTAGGATCCATCGTTGCGGTTAAAGAGGCCTGGCCTTTGACCTTTAAGGCGTCACCGTTAGATGGATCTACCACTACGTTCAATTCGGCATCCGGGTCAATGTCGATAGTAGCACTTAGATTAAACCCTTTAATAGGTGCCTTGCTTACAGAATCGCTAGCATTGAGCGCTTTTTTACCATTATAGGGCGCAGCATTGAAGTCTACAAATTTGACAATACCTTCCTGATCAATTACCGAAGGATCATCAGGTGGCATCGCAAAGAAGAACTTAGTTTTATCTTCTACTTTAACGTTCATGTCTACATCCGGCTGGTTAAGATCACCCCGAACCTTAATGGTACTGGTAACATAGACAGTCCCATAGATCATGTCATTATCAGCCGCAGTAGAGTTCATAAGCCTAAAATTGTTGGTCCTCATATCCATGTTGAACCGGAAATCTTTATAGTCAGTTGTGAGGACGCCACCGGTAATTACAGCCTTCTGATTTAAAGAATCTATAATGGTAAATCTATTGAAGTTTATCCCCTTATCCGTAAAAGTTATGGACTCATTTGGCATTCTGAAATAAGAATTCACATAAGTTGCTGTAAATGCAGCCTGATTAAATTTAACATCACCTAAAATTTTGGGGGCCTCAAGTGCACCCTTAATAGATAACTCGCCTGATATTGTACCCGAGCCATTCTTTATCTGTCCCATTGACACACTCTCTATCGCTTTCAGGTCGATTTTATCAATGTTTAAGGTAAGATCAAGCGCACTCTGTGGCGAAGTATAGTAAAACCCATTGACCCGTAACTCATGCACACCAGATAATGCAATGTTAGTTTCGTATGCATTCTCCGTATTGTTATTTACGGCAACACGCAAAGTTCCAAACTCATCTTTTAAATACCTTAGCCGATCTATTGTCAGGTTTGCCTCAAACTTAGGTGTATCCATAAGCTCCTTTGCGTCAACAGTACCGTTAATAGTACCACCAACCAATGAACTGTCCTGCTCGGCAAACTTAGTAAGGGTTTCTATTTTGAAGTCTTTAAACTCAACTTTTAAAGGAGAGTTGGCAACATTATCTGTGCTGTTAATCCCTAAAAGCTGATTACCTTTACTCAGGTTAAATTGATTAGCGATAATACCCGACTGGCCAAACTGGATGTAATTTTCAGGGGCGATGGCCCACTTTTCATAATTAAGCAAAAGCTTTTGAGGATCTAAACTGAACTGGTAATCTTTGTTAATTGATTTAAAATTGCCACCCAAAATATATTTGTCTTTCCGTTTACTGTCTCTTAAATAAATATTCAGGCCAAGGTTGTTATTTACAGCTTCACCACTAATTTCGGTATTAAATAAATTGGCTGCCGAGCTCTGAAAACTTTTTATTTGTAATTTATAATTAAGCTTCTGCTCAGTGTTGTTCACATTAAGTTTAGTACTATCTATCCTGTAACCACCATAAACTATCTGAGGGAAAGAAGCATTCATAAGTAAACTATCCTTCTGCGTATCAATTAAGCCGTTCATTCTGGAAGGCGCAAAGGTGGTTAGTTCGGGTACAAAGTTCTGAAGGATTTTAGGATTATAGAAATTTACGTAAAACCTAAACCGCTGATCAGGGATTTTAGTAACCTCACCAAATTGATAATATTTGTTGATCTGGTTAATTACAGCACTACCGACATTGGTGAGTTGATATTTACCATCTATTTTGGCTCGCATGAATTCAGAACGAAGGGTAAGCATATTGTGTGTTTCGCTCGCTTCAGAATGCATTACAATAGTATCTACATTAAAACGCTGGCCATCTTTTACTATCTGTAAGCCATTCACAAAAATATCGCCGTTAAGGTAATCCGGATCAGCAGTTTTTACATCTGCATTAATTACCCCCGCTAACTTAAATTCGCCCGGACTGAAGTTCAGTTTCTTCAGATCAACCTGTTTTAAATCCATATCCGCTTTTACTGCCGGATATTTGCCGGCAATATTTACGGCTGTGGTTAAATTAAAATTCAAATTGGTGTCGGCCATATTGCCTTTTAAATTCAATTTTTGCTGCTTAAAATCGCCACTTAAAAAGAGATCCTTGTAGGTGTATTTGTTGTAGTAGGCACTTATTAATTGTGCTTTAAACTGTGCTGAAGCAGTTTTAGGGTCGAGTCCCGTTCCTTTAACACTGGCTTTAGCTGTAACTTTTCCTAACTGAGCTTGCTGTTTAAGTAATCTACCTACATTAAAATTATTGAGATTTACATTGGCAACATAACTCTCTTTACCTTTCGGGCCTTTCATGCTTGCCAGTAATTTGGCCGATCCCATATCAGTATTAATGTTAAAACCAGTATTGAAGTTGGTCATTGAACCAGTAAATTTTCCGTTTGCAACAATCACATTAGGGAGCGTTATATTGGTTGGTAAAGTCTTTTTAGGAATAACCACCAACAGATCTCTTTTAGTCATCGAAAATCTTTTGATGTTCAGGTCAAAGTAGGCTTTGTCCATATCAGGGAGTCCTTTTATCCTGCCACTCACATCAATGTTCGTGCTTTTTAGCCCCGAAATCTGTAGTCGGGGAATAACCAGGTTATTCATATAGCCACTAACATTGGCATTTACTTTTATCTTTTCATTTCTATAGTTTGCGGGAACCGCATCACTAAAATAAGCCGCGTCTTTTAAGCCAATAGTTGTGTTTTTAACTACCATCGAAAGCTTTACCTTTTCCGGATGTTTTGTTAAATCATCAAGAGAAGAGTAATTTAATTCTGTAACGTTTTCTATTGATGTGTTAGGTGTTTTCAATAGGAAATTATTCACCTTAATTGCCTTGTCCGAGTATACAACATCCCCTCTTAGTTTAGCTAGTTGAAAACCACTCTTCTCCTTAAACACACCTTCTTTTACATTTATTTTTATACCCGTATCGCTATATGCAAGTGCATCAGCAACTAAGGTAAGACCAGTAAACTTTAAATGATTAAAGTCCATGCCTTTAGTAGGTTTAGCTCCAAGATTATCAAACTGAACATTGTTCTCGGTTAAACTTATATTATCAACCCGTAATGACAGGGGTGAAGATTTCTCTGCAGTATCCGCTTTGCTCTGTTTGCCTGGCTTAACCGTTTTTAATGCAAACAGGATATTTGATTTGTTTAGCTTTGCATCATTTACCTCGTATTTGCCATTTTTAACGTCTGCCAGAAGCTTGGTTAACGATAACTCGTTAACATTTACGTTCGCTTTGTTGGTTGCTGAACTGAAATCTATCCTGGTGTCATTTAGTTTAGCATCGTCAATTTTATAATTGCTATTGGTAAGGTCAATAAACAGTTGAGTTAAGGCTAGCTTGTTCAGATCAACATCCGCATTCATGCCCGAAATCCGATCGTCGAATCCTATTTTTATATTGTTAAAAGCAAAATCCTGAATTTCTACCAGGGGCAGTTTACCCGATTCCGTTTTTGCTGTATCTATGCTGTTTTGTAAATGGGCCTGTAACTGGGTAAGGGGTTTTTGTTGCAGGTATTTTAACGAAGTGTTTTTTAAGGCCAAAGATTTAATCACATAGTGCTGATTATCCAGATCGAAATCTTTAATGTTGGCAGTAAACTCACCCAGATTTAATTTTACATCATTTCCTGCAACATCATCACGATAAACGATACCTATGTCTTCAAAAGCCACCTTTTCAATTGAAAATTTGAGGGTAGATGTGGTGTCTTTTGCAACCTCCTCTTCTGGCTTTTCCTGTTCAGACATAAACGCATCTACCAGGAAAGAAAAATTGAATGCCGTATCCGGGTTTATGCGGGTAACATTGGCTCTTATTTTTTGCAGTGAAATATTGTTGATCTCCACCTGATTACTCAAAAGTTTAAATAGGCTGATGTCTACAGAAAGTTTTTGTGCATATAGCAGGGTGTCGCCTTTTCTATCCTCAATGTAAAATTTATTCAGCACCACATCCTTTGGTAATGCAATTTTTATACTCTCCAGACTTACCTCAGTTTTGGTTTTATCCTTTAAATAATTTACTGCTTTGTCCTTTACAAAATTTTGTACTGCCGGAATGTTTAAGGAAAGCGCAATAAGGACAACCAGCATAATGATGCTTGCAATTATCCAAAGTATGATTTTAAGACTTTTACGAATATATATATTCAATTGAAATGCGTTTAATAGGGTTTTAAATCTATGATTGCAGCACTAAAACCATGCCATCGGCGTCAAAATTAGGCTTCTTACTTATATCTACAATCTAAATAATTAAATTGTTTAAATCAAGTGATAAAATTGTTGTTAATCTATTGTTAGAAAATTACGTATGTTTAAATATGGATCAAAAAAATTTTGTTGTTAGCTATCAAACTTTTAAGTCCTTAAATGAGCTAAGTGCATCAGATCAGGAATTATGTTTAAAGGCCGAAGAGGCATTGAAATCATCATACTCACCTTACTCAAATTTTAAGGTTGGGGCAGCGTTAAAACTAAGCAATAAACAGGTGGTTCTTGGTAGTAACCAGGAAAATGTGGCCTATCCTTCTGGGCTTTGTGCAGAGCGCGTTGCGCTATTTACAGTTGGGGCTGCTTACCCACAAGCGGCTGTTCAGGCTATGGCAATTACTGCAAAAAGCAGTAACTTTGTTATCCAGAAACCCGTTACATCCTGCGGTGCATGCCTACAGGTAATGGCCGAATTTGAACAGAAACAAAAGCAGGAAATTGAGGTGCTTTTTTACTGTATAGGGGGCGAAATAATAAAAGTAAAAGGGATTAAAAACTTATTGCCTTTTGTGTTTGTGGAAGAGCGTTTGGAAAGATAAAACATCATTTCATAAAATAATGCCCAAAAATTATGAAAACCTAGCCCATTAACCCGAAAAAGATAGGTTATTAACTAAGAACTGTTAAAAACTTCTGTTCTTAATATTTCATTCCAACCCTTATATTTACAAAATCCAATCCTTTTTTGATGAGCGACGAAACAGAAAACAACATAAACGAAGAAAGTACACATACTGTAATCCCTATCAACGGGCTTTATGAGAACTGGTTCCTCGATTATGCCTCTTACGTAATTCTTGATCGCGCGGTTCCACACATCAACGATGGTTTAAAACCGGTTCAGCGACGCATTATGCACTCTTTAAGAGAGATGGATGATGGACGTTTTAATAAGGCTGCCAACGTTATCGGAAATACCATGAAATATCACCCGCATGGGGATGCTTCTATTGGCGATGCGATGGTGCAAATTGGCCAAAAGGAACTGCTGATAGATTGCCAGGGTAACTGGGGTGATCCGGTAACTGGCGACAGTGCGGCTGCGGCCCGGTATATCGAAGCGCGTTTGTCTAAATTTGCAAATGAGGTCGTATTTAATCCGGATACTACCGTTTGGCAATTGAGTTATGATGGTCGTAACAACGAACCGATTACTTTGCCGGTTAAATTTCCTTTGCTATTGGCCCAGGGAGCAGAAGGTATTGCTGTAGGTTTGGCCACCAAGGTTATGCCTCATAATTTTCTGGAACTTATTGATGCATCTATTGAATCGTTAAAAGGAACCAGACCAAATATCCTTCCTGATTTCTTTACCGGTGGTATGGCCGATTTTTCAGCATATAACGAAGGTATGCGCGGCGGTAAAATCAGGGTTAGAGCAAAAATTACAGAAAAAGATAAGAAAACACTCGTAATAACTGAAATACCATATAGCACAACAACAGGTTCTGTAATCGATAGCGTGTTATCTGCTAACGACAAGGGTAAGATCAAGATCAAGAAAATTGAAGACAATACGGCACAGAATGTGGAGATTGTCATCCATCTTGCTCCTGGTATCTCACCTGATGTTACCATTGATGCCTTGTATGCTTTCACTTCATGCGAAGTTTCTATTTCTCCAAATACTTGTGTTATTAAGGATGATAAACCTCAGTTTTTGAGTGTTAATGACATCCTTATAGAGAATACCCATAATACCAAGAACCTGCTAAAACAGGAGCTGGAAATTAAGTTACATGAATTGCAGGAAAGAATATTCTTTAGCTCATTACTAAAGATCTTTATTCAGGAGGGCATGTATAAAAATGCCGACTACGAGAATTCTGGTAATTTTGAAACAGTTGTTGAGGTATTGAATCTTTTATTCGAGCCATTTAAGCCCGATTTATACAGAGAAATTCAGCCAGAAGATTTCAAAAAACTTATTGATAAACCAATGAGTAGCATTACCCGCTTCGACGTTAAAAAGGCGGATGATCAGATGAAAGCTTTAGCCGATGAGATCAAAGTTGTAAAAAATCACCTTCGTCACCTAACAGATTATACCATTGCCTGGTTCCAGAAACTTAAAGATAAGTATGGTAAGGGTAAGGAACGTAAAACAGAGATCCGGTTATTCGATAGGGTAGAGGCATCTAAAGTTGCTTTAGCCAATGTGAAACTATACCTGAACCGTGAAGATGGTTTTGTTGGTACCGGTTTGCGTAAAGATGAATTTGTTGCAGATTGTTCTGATATTGATGAAATCATCGTTTTCAGAGAAGATGGCAAATGTATCATCACCAAAGTAGCAGACAAAACCTTTGTGGGTAAAGGAATTCTCCATGCACAGGTGTTTAAAAAAGGAGATGAACGGACCATCTATAACATGATCTATAAAGATGGATCCAGTGGCGTTTCGTACATTAAACGTTTCGCTGTAGTTGGTGTGACCCGCGACAAGGAATACGACCTTACCAAAGGAAGCAAAGGTTCTAAAGTATTGTATTTTACAGCCAATCCAAATGGAGAAGCTGAAGTGATTACGGTTCAGTTAAAACCACACACTAAACTTAAAAAGCTTCAATTTGACCTTGATTATGCTGAAATAGCCATTAAAGGACGCGCCTCTCAAGGTAATATTGTATCTAAATATCCTATCAAAAAGATCCTGTTAAAAACAAAAGGAGTATCAACGCTTTCTGGCCTTAAGATATGGTATGATGATTTGCTTAGAAGACTTAACGTTGATGGGCGAGGTAAATACCTTGGTGAGTTTGACGGTGATGATAAAATATTACAGGTCCATAAAGACGGATGGTATGAGCTGAGTACATTCGAGTTGAGCAATCACTTTGATGCAGATCTGATACTGATCCAAAAATTTGATCCGGAAAAGCCATTCACTGTTGTACAATATGAGGGGAAAGCTAAAAATTATTTCATCAAGAGATTTGTATTTGAATCAATTGCCGTAGGTAAAAAAGGTAATCTGATTAGTGAAGAAAATGGTTCGAGATTCCTTTACCTGACCAGCAATCCAGAAGCGGTATTAACTGTTGATGTACTTAAAGGTAAAACACAAATTCCTGAGACATTGGAAATTGTGTTGGCAGAGTTTATTGATGTAAAAGGTATAAAGGCTAACGGAAACAGGATCACTCAACATGACGTAAAAAATGTGAGTATTTCCAATCATGAAGAACCAGAATTAGTTCTGGAAAGCAAGGTCAGTATTCCAGATGCGTCTTCCAATGAAGAGCAAGCTGAAGGAGAAACTACTGAAACGACCGACGAGGTAACTACAAGTGAGGAAGAGGAAAATATCCAGGAAGTAGAGGAAAGCAATGTCGACCCGGAAGAGCCGGAAGCTGTGTCAGAAGAACCTGACGTTGAACAAGAGGAAACATCGCCCGTTGCGAAAAAACCTTTTATTGTTGCCAAGGAATCAAGATCTGTTGCAAAAGAAGAGCCTGCAGAAAAGGTTGAAGAAAAGCCAACTGATGAAGTGGCCGAAGGAAAACCTAAAAAAGCATGGGGAACAGCTAAAGCACCAGAAAAAGAAACAAAGGCGAAGCCTGAAGTTAAGGAAGAGCCTAAAGGCAAGTCAAAACCTGAGGCTAAGGGAACCCCTGAGACAAAGAAGGATGAGAGGGATGTTCCAGCAAAAGAAATTAAGTTTGAGATCACTAATCCCGACGATATAGAAATCGACGATAAGGGACAGTTAGGCTTGTTTTAGTCTTAATGTCCTAACCTTCGTTATTTTGATCATTAAATTTTTGTCATTTTCTGGCTAATCATTGCCGGATTTTGATTTAGATAAATATATTTGTCAGATTACACATCACAATTAAAGATAGATACTACTTAGGTTTATGTTGAAAAAATTGACGGGCATACTTATTTTACTTTCATTTTTGCTGGTAAAGCACGTCTCGTTATTTACTGTAACCGACCATAAACAAACGGTATCCATCCATCATACCGATCAAGACACTGAGAATTCAGAAGAGGAAAAAGAATTAAAAAATCTGGAACTTACCGACGATGTTTTTATTCATCAGCCTATTGTAGATTTGGCGCATACCCTAACCTCCAAAAGGGTTAACTATAGCTTTGTATCGCGTACGGTCACCTCAGTTATTTCGCTACCATACCCCCCTCCTGAAATCTGATTGTAAATACTCTACAATCAAGATTCAAATATTACACAATAATTTTATTTTATGAGATATCCTTTAGTATCAAAAGGTGCCGTATTAGGCATTTTATTAAGCGCAGCTGCATTGTCAGTAAATGCACAAAAAATTGAAGAGCAAGAGTTAAAAGTAAACGTAGATAAGATTTCTAATTCTACTGAACACTTAAAAAACCTGCAGCCCGTAACTTTTAAATACGATGTACAAAAGTACAAACATCTTAAATTACCAGCTGGCGAGCAATATGGCTTCCTTGCGAGTAATGTACAGTCAGAATACCCTGCCATGGTTTATGAGGCTACTAAAATGTATAACCAGGGCAAGAACAACTCAAAAATTGCAAGATATAGCGAGGTACAATCAGAAAATCTGATCCCTGTACTTGTGGCGGCTATTAAAGAGCAGCAGGCAGAAATTGAGTTGCTTAAAAAAGAATTAAACCTCTTGAAAGAGAAGTCTAAATAGGTAGTTTTTTGTTTTAGTATCTTTGAAAAAGCCATCGAAAGATGGCTTTTTAATTAGTTCTGTTTTTTAGATTGCTGCATTGGGTTTGTTGCAGGCATCTGCTGTTCCTTAAATAATTCAAACCTGGTAGACTGGCTTTTTCTTGGCCAGGAGTTATTGCTCTCATCAATGTCGGCGGTTTCTCTACTTGGGTCTAATTGCACGGAAACAACTTCCTTATCCTTCGCAAAAACTTTGGTTATCTTGTTTTCATTCTTTCTCCATACATAGGCAGGAATTTTATCTGTTTCCTTACTGCCATCCTTAAATGTCCATTCAATGATCAATGGCATCACTAAGCCACCCAGGTTCGAGAATTCGAGCTCGTAAAAGTTCTTTTTGCTCTCATAGATTTTTTTTTCTTCTGCACCTAACGAGTTATAATAGCTTTGAAACTGCTCATCGGCAGTTTTACTGACTTCAAAGCGATCAAACTTATTATAAAAATCAAGCAAACTCGTGTCCTGCTCAATTGCAAACTTTATACCCTCAGCCTTATTACGTTCTCTGCTTAAGTATTTGTTGTCTTTGTCGTATGTTTTCTTGCTTTCTGCATTTTCAATAGCTTGTTTCATGCTATTCATACGATAATAACGCACATCATTCAATGAAATATCTACAGGATCAGTGCTAAAGAACCAACCTCTCCAAAACCAGTCAAGATCTACTGCCGAAGCATCTTCCATTGTTCTGAACAAGTCGGCAGGAGTAGGGTGTTTAAATGCCCATCGCGTTGCATACTCTTTAAAAGAATAATCAAAAAGCTCCCTGCCCATTATGGTTTCTCTTAAAATATTTAGCGCTGTGGCTGGTTTGGCGTAGGCATTAGGACCGAAATTTACAATGTTCTCGGAATTAGTCATAATCGGCTCCAACTGATCTTTCGGCATTTTCATGTAGTCTACAATCTTATGCGCCGGTCCTCGTTGAGAGGGATAATTATTGTCCCATTCCTGCTCTGCCATAAACTGGCAAAAAGTATTTAAACCCTCATCCATCCAGGTCCATTGCCTTTCGTCGGAGTTTACAATCATAGGAAAAAAATTATGACCTACCTCGTGGATAATTACACTGATTACACCATATTTAAGAGACTCTGTGTACGATCCGTCTTTTTCCGCACGACCATGATTAAAGCAGATCATAGGATATTCCATTGCATTAGAGGCTTCAACAGATATTGCAACAGGATATGGATAAGGAATGGTGTGTTTAGAATATGATTTTAAAGTATGCGCTACTACCTTGGTTGAATACCTGCTGTATATCGGATAAGCTTCAGGGCCATAATATGACATGGCCATTGTTTTTTTTCCGTCGATGTAAGTTGCCATAGCATCCCAAACCAACCTTCTTGAGGATACCCACGCAAAATCCCTTACATTTTCGGCCACATAAGTCCATGTCTTTTTCCCGGTAGCCTTTTTTGTAATAGCTGATTTTGCCTCGCTAAGGTTTATAATTTCCAGGGGGGCTTTTGCTGTTTGTGCTTCATTCCATCTCTTTAAGCTGGTTGCGCTTAAAACCTGCGGGTAGTTCTGGCATTCGCCTGTTGCCCCAACTACGTGGTCAGCCGGAACAGTCATGTTTACCTTGTAGTTCCCAAAAACCAGGGCAAACTCACCTCTGCCTTCAAATTGCTTGTTTTGCCATCCCTGGAAATCAGAATAAACAGCCAGGCGTGGAAACCATTGTGTAATGGTAAACAAATAATTGTCGTCCTGAGGAAAATACTCATAACCACCTCTTCCATGGACAATCTTACGATCAGAGATGTTGTAATTCCATGTGATTTTTAACTTATATTTTTCCTTAGGTTTAAGCACCACAGGCAAATCAATCCGTAACATCGTATTGTTGATCACGTAGGGAAGAGGAGTACCCTTCTCATCGGTAATTTTAATGATTTTCACACCGAGATCATCATTACGGCCAATAATATCAGAGAAGTCATCTAATGTCATCTTCTCTTTTATTTTGCTGGTTTGTGTAAGCTTATTATCGCTTGTGGCTTTATTCTGATTCTCATCAAGTTGAACCCATAAATAACTTAAAGGATCTGGCGAATTATTATAATAAGTGATCGTTTCAGATCCATTTAAACGAAGGTTCTTTTCATCCAGTTCCGCATTAATTTCATAATCTGCCCTTTGTTGCCAATAAGCAGGCCCTGGTGCCCCAGATGCAGAGCGGTAATAATTTGGATCAGAAAGCATTGTACCCAACTGTTCAAATTTATTCCCGTGGTTTGAACCCGGATTATTTAATGATTGTGCGTATATGGAAGCATTAAAAAGCAATGCAGCAGTTAGAAGTAACAGTTTCTTCATTTCGTTAGTTAAGGATTGCAGGTAAGCGTTCGGCCGCCATTACAAATGATATCCCAAATATAGCGGATGAAAGGAAGAAATTCCAGTCCCACCGCTTAATTTTTACGATCATAATAAGGATAAATGACAGGATGAGTACACCGAAAACGATTAGTATTTGCCCAAATTCCAACCCAAGGTTAAAGGCAAGTAACTCCACAACGATGTTGGTAGTTTTGCCAAGCAGACTTTTTAGGTAGTTAGAGAAACCCATGCCATGTATTAATCCAAAGATGAGTGCTAATGTATATTTTAGCCTTATGGCCTTGGGTTTCGGTTTTTTATTAAAGATGTTAGCTAATGCAGTTATCATAATTGTAACCGGAATTAAAAATTCTATAAGTGCGGTGTTTACATGCACAACATTTAACACACTCAGGGCTAAAGTAATGCTGTGGCCCACGGTAAATGCGGTAACCAAAATTAGTACTCTTTTCCAATCGGAGAGGGTATATACACCACAAAGAGCAAGTAAGAAAAGTATGTGATCGTAGCCTTTCCAGTCTAAAATATGGTGCCAGCCAAGATCAAAATAGAGATTGAAATCTTGCATTATAGTTTAAAGTTGTAATTTTGAATACAGAATAGCAAGAATTATTCTATTTTATATCTACCTATACAAAATGTTACAACTTATTTTATTTTTTTGGTTAAATATTTTTCATCCGTTTTACGTTAGCGTAACCGAGGTAGATCATAACCAAAAAACGAAAACTGTACAGGTAAGTGTGCGTGTATTTTTTGATGATTTTGAAAATGCTCTTGATAAACGTTATAAAACAAATATCAACATTTTGAAACCTAAAGATCGTAAACAGGTAGACGGGCTCATTTCCGATTACATAAAAAGCCATTTGCAGATTAAGGCTGATAACAAATCGCTCACCCTAAAATACCTGGGATATCAAATTGAAGAAGATGCCGCCTGGTGCTATTTTGAAAGCGAAAAAATTGAAAGCATACAAAAACTAGATATTCAAAACAACATACTGTTTGAACAGCATGATTCACAGATCAATATGATTCATGCAACGGTCAACGGAAAGCGAAAAAGCACCAAACTTGATAATCCGGAAAGGTCAGTAGCGTTTTCATATTAATCGTAAATAAAAAATGGGAGCATTTTTAAATGCTCCCATTTTTTAAATCTTTATATCGTTTATTGGTATTGAATGTAAACCGGAACAGGTTTCAGTTTCATCAATTCCTCAGGAGTCATTAAGCGCTTAGGATCTTTTTTCAAATCATTTTTATAGAATAATTTGAAACCAGTAAACTGAACAGGCTCAGAGAAAATAAAGTGACGGTAAGTTCCTTTTTTAAGCTCTGGTTCACCCCATCCATCCATATGCATTACAATTTGAACTTCCGGACGAAGTTTTATGTTTTGAGAATTGGTAACCATCTTTTTTGTAAAACGGTGAACCACGAATACTTTTGGAGGTAAATTGTATTTCTTTACAAGATTAGTTAAATACTGAGAAACATAGTTGATATCTGCAGCATCATAAGTTCCGATTTTTTTACCTGGCAGCGAACCGTCTTTCATAGAAAACTCAGGGTCTATACCTAAATGCACAAATGGTAGTTGCAGGTATTTTTCTATATGTGGCAACTCTGCCTTGATGTTACTAAGTGCTACCTGTAAATCTAAAAATACGATGGTATTAGGACGCATTTTAGCGATGCTCAATACAGAGTCAATCTGTGAGTTGGCCATACGGTTGATGTATTTGCCATCTCTGCCCGGCGTACCACTTGCTACAGCAGCAATGTAATGTAAACCTGGCTGTACGGGAGTAGTAGGGTCAACTTTTTCCCAATGTTTAACTTCAGCATCCAATCTTTTCCACATCTCTTTTGGAGCATATTCGCCCAGGGCCCCCATTTTTTTAGAGTGCAAATTTCCATAATAAACCACAATACGTTTAAATGGTAGTATAGCACCTGCAAGTGGGTACGGTTGTTTTTTAACCGGCCATTTACCTGTTGTATCCCCATTGGCTAACTTTGCCATAATTGCATCATACTTTGCAGTGTCAATCGGTCCCCGCAAATCTTCTTTTGTTTCGGTTGCTGTCGAATCTCCAGGAGCATCTTTTGTTTGGCCATTGGCCTTTTTAATGTCCGAGGTGCAGCTTATAAATACACCAATTGAAGCCATTCCGACTAAAAGCATCCCTGCTAGATGAGATAATTTCATTTTTTATACTTGTTTTTTATGGTAAGATAAGATGTAAATGTCAGTTCCTAGCCGACAATAAAATTTTTTACAAGTATACCACTATACACAGTAATAAAAAAGCTGGTTATCAGGGTTAATTAAAATTTTTCTATTTATTATTTGTAATTAGTCTAAATAAGTTCCTATACTTGTGGTGTTATTTAAAATTATTCTAAATAGATCGGTTAATGAGAATTGGATTACTAATAATGGTTGTATTTTTTATCGTTTCAACAACACAAGCACAAGAGAAAGATGCGGGTAGGAAATTGAAAAGCGATACAGCAGCCAATTCTCTAAAGGAAGTTGTCGTTACGGGCGAATATCAGCCTCAATCATTAAGAAATTCAGTTTACAGAACACGTGTTATTAATTCAGAGCGTATTCGCTTGCGTGCTGCAACAAACATTCAGCAAGTGTTAAATACAGAGTTAGGGTTCAGGTTTTCTAATGACATGGCGCTAGGTACAAGCGACGTAACTTTAATGGGCATGTCGGGCAGAAACGTTAAGATTCTTTTAGATGGCGTACCTATGATAGACAGGGGAGACACCAGAGAGAGTTTAAATCAAATAGACATCAACTCCATTGAGCGCATAGAGATAGTAGAAGGACCACTTTCGGTTTCTTATGGTACCGATGCACTGGCAGGTGTAATTAATATCATTACAAAAAGAGCAGTTAAAGAAACATTAAGCCTCAATGCGAGGGTGCAAGAGGAAACAGTGGGCAATGAATATTCTGCGTTCAGTAAAAAAGGGTCTCACTTGCAACACGTAGGTGCAAGTTGGCAAAATAACGGCTGGACTGCCCTTGGGGGTGTAACACATAACGATTTTAATGGTTTTAACAGTGCACCTGCTTTGGCTACTGCCGCACAGATAGCTGCTGATATTAATCGCTGGAAACCTAAAGAACAATGGTTGGGAAATGGCCGTCTGGGTTATAATGGTGATAAATTAAATGTATGGTACCGGATAGATTATGCTGATGAGACTATTTTAAGCAAGGGCGGCTATAACCCAAACATTTTTAAAGCTGTTAATCAAAAATACATCACCAACAGGTACACCCAGCAAATACAGGGTGACTATAAGCTAACTGATAAATTACAGCTTAGTGGCATACTTGGTTATGCTAACTTAAAGCGTACTACCAGAAGTGTATTGCACGACTATTCTACAGGAAAGGAAGAATTGTCTACTGGTGCCGGCGAGCAGGATATATCTAAATTCCAATCCACATCGGTTCGTGCAACCGCCCAATATAGGTTATCAGATAGGTGGTCTTTTCAACCTGGTATAGAGGTTAATCTGGATGGTTCAAGTGGGGCAAGAATTAAGGGAGATCCTTCTATTAATGATTATGCTTTCTTTGTATCTTCTGAGTGGAAGGTTACAGATGGTGTAACCATAAGACCAGGTGTCCGCTTTATAAAAAACTCAGTTTACGATGCACCTCCTGTAATTCCATCTCTTAATACAAAATTCAGGTTAAATAAAGATATTGATTTACGTTTGGGTTATGCAAGCGGTTTCCGCTCGCCTGCCTTACGCGAACTGTACTACGACTTCTTTGATGCCAGCCATTCTATTTTAGGAAACCAAAGCCTTAAAGCAGAACAGTCACATAGTTTTACCGGATCGCTGACTTTTACCAGGTTGCATAATGAGCATACTGATTTCCGCTCCGTTGTAAGTGGCTTTTATAATACTTTCAGAAACAGAATAGATTTTGGTCTTTCCGCTGCTGACCCTACAATTACCACCCTTATAAACGTTTCACGCTACAAAACGACGGGAGGGACTTTTGAAAACACTTTAACGCTTAATGATTTTCAGGTTTCCCTGGGGCTTTCCTATATCGGTATTAATAACCGGTTTGTAGCCGATGCTCCCAAGCCCGGTGAATCTGATGAATTTGCATGGACTCCTGAGGTGAACAGCAACATCACTTACACCTTTTCCAAGATTGGCACAACTGTAAATCTGGCATATAAGTTTTCGGGGAGAAGACCTTTTTATCAACTAAATACGGTTAGTGGAATTGATCGGGTTAGTCTTGAAAAAACAGGTTCTTACAGCACTGCCGACCTGATGATCAATAAAAAAATATTTAAATCTCTTAATCTGAATGCAGGAGTTAAAAACCTGTTCGATGTAACTACCATTAGCAGCACATCGGTTGCAACTGGTTCGGCACACTCAACGGGTGGTCCGGTGCCATTGAATTATGGGCGCTCCTATGTAGTAGGGTTAAGTTTTAACTGGAACAAGAATTAGATTATTAATTATTATAAACGTATAAAATCATGAACAAAATTACTAAACTCATTGCCCTATTGTGTTTTGCTACAGTCTTTACTTCTTGCAGTAAAGATCAGGATCCAATAGTGGAGGTTCCGGTATCGGATGGGACGACATTAACCCTGAATGGAATAGCTGGTGCCGAAGCCGGCAGCAGTGCTGCAAACAGCGTTTATGTAGATTTAAGTGGGGCCCAACAAACAGAAGTGCTTCGTAACAGCTGGGCTTTAGGTTTTTATTCTGGTAATGATTTTAAAGTTGTTCTGAACGGAACTTCAGGGGCATCGGCAAAGAAATTAGAGAAGACAGATTTAAATGCCGTAACTGAATCCGATTTTAACCTGTCTGATTTAACAATTGCGCTTGGTGAGACAGGAGCTAAGGCTGAAGTTGAATTCAAGAAATTTGATGATCCCAGAGAAACCAGCATCCTTAATAAAACAGTAATTGAAACCATCTCGGCAACAGATTCAGAAAATAAGGTATACATAGTTAGTCCGGTTGGTGGTAGTCATAGCTCAGTAATAAGTGCACAGACTGTTTACAAGGTAAGGGTTCTTCGTAAGGCCAACGGATATACTTTGGAATATGCCAAGCTAAAGGAAACTACTTTTAAATCTGTCGATATTGTTAAGGATGCAAATTCTAACTATAGCTTTTTCTCTCTTACTGATGGAAAAGCGGTAAACGTAGAGCCTGTAAAAGCCAACTGGGACCTGGTATGGACCTGGACCATGTATTATGGCACAAATGCGGATGGTATTTTCCCATATAGCTTTTCAGATATCGTTTTTACAAATAGCCTTAATGGTGTACAGGTGGCGCAGGTTAAAACTTCTGCAGTAAGTTACGCTGATTTTTCTGAGTCAAACCTTAGTGCTTTAACCTTCAGTGCAAACAGAGATGCGATCGGCGATAAATGGAGAAATACAACCGGTACCGCAGTAGGTGTAAAAACTGATTCGTTTTACATTGTAAAAGATGGCGCCGGTAACATATATAAATTGAAATTTAACAGTTTTCATGCAAGCGACGGTGGGGTGCGCGGCAAGCCTGTAGTAGAATATAAACTCGTTAAAAAAGGATAAAAGTTTGGTTTAGTTTGGTTAGATGAGGATGCTTTCGGCCCCCCCGAAAGCTCCTCTTTTTAAACACTTATTATGAAAAAAATAGTATTGTTGATGGTTGCTGTTGCCATGTTTAGTGCATGCAGAAACACTACCGAAAATAACACAGGCAGGCAACTGCCGGATAGTGTGAAGATTGTTTCTTTAAATGGAACTGTAAGTGAAATAGTTGCAGGACTGGGTTTAGAAAAAAACATTGTAGGAACGGATATAACAAGCAGCTATCCTGAAAGCTTAAAAAGCAAGCCTAAGGTAGGCCACAATAGTAAGATCAATGTCGAGGGCGTTTTGTCGCTTCAACCTGATGTCGTTGTTGCTATTGACAAAGAAGTATCTCCACAGCTTGCCACCCAGTTTAAAACTGCGGGCATTAAATTATTATTGTTTAAGCAAGAATTCTCACTAGATGGGGCTAAGAATTTAATCCGCTCCGTTGGCGATAGCTTATTGCAGCAAACCAAGGCAGATTCCTTAATTAAGGTATTTGATACGGAAGTAGCAGCTGCTCAAAAGCAAATAACCAATACAAAAAAAGCTAAAGTGCTGTTTATTTATGCCCGCGGTACTGGAACGATGATGGTTGGCGGCTTAGGTACACAAGTAGATAAAGTGATTGAATTAGCCGGAGCACAAAATGCAGTAACCGGATTTTCTGAATATAAGCCTTTAACCTCCGAAGCACTTGTTAAAGCTAACCCCGATGTAATCTTGTTGTTTGATGACGGATTGCAAAGTTTAGGCGGTACGCAAGGTTTGGAAACAGTTCAGGGTATAGCCCAAACAAATGCAGGTAAAAACAAGAAGTTCATCACTATGGATGGTGCTTTGTTGACCGGTTTTGGTTTGCGTTTAGGTAAGGCAATAACAGAGCTGTCTGATAAAATCAACAACGCGGTTAAATAGAGAAAATAGGGGTGATTAAAAAAACAGGATATATTATTGTACTGCTTGCGGTAGTTCTGGTGGTAACCATGGTGGTTTCTTCTTGCATTGGTGCTGTGGATATCAGTTTCTCAGAACTGTTGTCTATTATAAGTTACCATACAAGATTATCCGATCACCAGGGTTTTACTTCGCAACAGGAATCTGTGTTTTTTAATCTTCGTTTGCCAAGAGTACTGTTGGGTAGTCTTATTGGCGCTGCATTGGGCGTTTCTGGAGCTGCTATTCAGGGTTTATTTCGCAATCCCCTTGCAGAACCTGGTTTAATAGGAATATCATCGGGTGCGACATTGTTTGCTGTAATTATGATCGTGCTTGAGGTCAACATCTTTAAAAACCTTACAGGTACATTAAGTTTTTACGCCTTATCCATTGCAGCATTTATAGGTGCGGGTATCACTACAATGATCGTTTATCGCATTGCGATGAAGAATGGTAAAACGGTTATCACAACTTTATTACTGGCCGGATTGGCAATTAATGCATTGGCAAATTCGTTTATTGGATTAATGACGTACATGGCTACCGATGCACAATTAAGAAACATTACTTTTTGGAACCTTGGAAGTTTAGGCGGTGCCAGCTGGCAAACTGTAAGTGCATTGTTACCCTTTGTTTTAATACCTATTGTTACCCTTCCTTTTTTTGCCAAGTCTTTAAATGCATTGGCTCTTGGAGAACCCCAGGCGTTGCATATGGGTGTAAATGTTAAAGTAGTTAAACGGATGATCATTATCCTGGCGACCATGGCTGTAGGTGCTTCTGTTGCCATGGCTGGAATTATTGGATTTATCGGTTTAATTATTCCACATATAATAAGGATGACATTTACAGCTGATCATAGATTGGTAATTCCAGGATCAGCATTACTTGGTGGGGCTTTATTAACCGGGGCGGATCTTATTGCAAGAACAATAGTGGCTCCGGCGGAACTTCCAATAGGCATATTGACTGCAATGATTGGTGTGCCTGTATTTATATATATTATTATTTCTGAGAAAAATAAAAACAACCTATAGATGATCCGAGTAGAAGAACTTACCTATAAAGTAGGAAACAGAAAATTGGTAGATGGGTTGAGCTTTGAGGCTCACTCTGGCGAAATGCTGGCTATTTTAGGGGCTAATGGTGCTGGTAAAAGTACTTTAATGAAATTGCTTTGCAGAGAGATAAGGCCATCGGCAGGTAAGGTGTTTATTAAGGGAAAAGAGCTGATGAATTACAGGCTTGAAGACCTGGCAAAGACAAGAGCTGTGCTTTCTCAGCACAATACCATTTCAGTTTCTTTTGTTGTCGATGAACTGGTAATGATGGGAAGGTATCCACATTTTGATCAGAAGCCAGCTGCAAATGATTTTTCGGTAGTAAGAAGAGTGATGCAGGATACAGGAATAAGCCATTTATCGGGCCGAGATTATAATACGCTTTCAGGGGGTGAACAACAAAGGGTTCAATTGGCGAGGGTTATTGCACAGGTTTATGATAGTCCGAATGCTTGTTTGTTATTAGATGAGCCTACAAACGGTCTTGATATTCAGTTTCAGCAGCAGATTATGGTGCTGGCGCGTAAACTGGCCGATAGGGGGTATTGCGTGATCTGCATTTTGCATGATATCAACTATGCTTCTCGCTTTGCAGACAGAATATTGATGCTGAAAAATGGTAAAAAAGTAGCCGAAGGGATGCCTGTTGAAGTGATCAATTGTGATAATATCCATGAGACTTTTAGCATTAAAGTAAAGCTAATGGCATGCGAAGATTATAATTGTCCGCTGGTTATACCAGCTACTAGTGTAAGCTAAAAAAGGTGTATCATGAATACACCTCAATTTAAAATGAAACGAATTAATTAAAACAGGATAAAATGGAAAAGATATTAGATTTAAAAAGCCAGTGGGAAGCCTTTAAAACAGAAAACCCAAAAGTCCGTATCAGAGATGTAGCAAAACAACTTGGTACCAGCGAAGCTGAATTAATTGCAACAACTGTAAATTCAACAGCTATCCGTTTGCAGGACCAGTTCCAGGAAATATTAAAAGAAGTTGAAAGCTTAGGTTATGTAATGGCTTTAACACGTAATGACTTTTGTGTTCATGAACGTAAAGGAATCTATAAAAAAGTATCTTTCAAAGGAATGATGGGGTTGGCAGTAAATCCTGATATTGATTTGCGGTTATTTATGAGCGCATGGAAATCGGCCTTTGCTGTTAATGAGAATGACCGTAAAAGTCTCCAGTTTTTTGGCAAGGATGGAGAGGCGGTACACAAAATCTACTTAACCGATACGAGTGATGCTGACGCTTATGAGGTATTGGTTAAAAAATACACGGCCGAAGATCAGCGTGCTGCACTGGAAATAATTACCGAGAAAGTGGCCGTGGTAGAAAAACCAGATCAGGAAGTTGATGCCGAAGCATTTAAAAAGGAATGGCTGGCACTAAAGGATACGCACGATTTTCATGGTTTATTAAGAACCCATGGGTTAAGTCGTACACAGGGTTTGCGTTTAGCACCGGAAGGCCTTGCTACACAAATTACAACCGATTCTTTGAAAGCAATTTTAACCAGAGCATCAGAAACTGATCTGGAAATAATGGTTTTTACCTCAAATGCGGGCTGTATCCAGATTCATACCGGCCTTGTAAAGAAACTGGTTCAGACAGGTCCGTGGTTTAACGTTCTTGATCCTGAATTTAACATGCACCTTCGTGAAGATGGGATTGCCAACGTATGGTTAGTTAAAAAGCCAACAGATGATGGTATTGTAACCAGTGTCGAAGTATTTGATAAAGAAGGGAACATCATTGTTCAGTTTTTTGGAAAACGTAAACCTGGTATTCCTGAAAATGAGAATTGGAGAGTGATCGCAAATGAATTAGCTGTAATTGCATAAACAGCAAAAGAAACTTAAGCAGTAAGGTGTTACTGGGTTTAAGTGTGTTTTAAAGGCGTCGGTTTAGGTCCCGGCGCCTTTTTTTATTTTTAAAATCAATTCCTTCGTTCGGGATGACGGTGTGTACCACTTCTTTATTTGAAAGTATTGAATTTTCCAAAAACTCCCAATGGTAATTTAATACCCGAAGTTGCCTGCAAATACAATTCTCCTGTTTCAAGATTTCTTACCTGAGGGAATGAAGTTTTAATCAGATTCTCTACAATAACAGAAGAAAAACCTAATGAGTAAGTGTTTAAGATCAAAAAGTGTTCTTCTTCATCAAGCAWMNGARMAWCWKMYTRMNANNTCATTYCCTSARNTAWKKTMWTNNCCNNAGTTKCCWKYWMWYRCMATTYKSSYSWTKNCMARAAKNNCAGGWKKRYSTWWKMYAATTCCGTTATATTTTTTACCGCGTTTAAGCTCTCTTTTTACAAACTTTAAGGCGTCTTCAACTACCCATCGCACATCCTTAAGTTTAGAGAGCTCCTGGTTTTCATTAGCCCAGTTGACCACTTGTTTAATAGAATCAACGTGAGTAGTGTCTGCTCCGGCAGCTTTCGCAATTAACGATGCAGCACCGGTATAGGCAAATAAGTTTAATACTTTAGGGCTTGGCGTTTTAAATTTCTTTATTGATGAAGAGATATAGTCCCAATTTACCGCCTGTTCAGGGAAAACGCCAACATGTTTAAATGAGGTTAATCCTAACCGGAGGTTAATACTTACATCATCATTTTTGTATTCAACATTCCATCGGTCTGGCAAATGAGCCGAGTTTTTAACCCATTCTCCGGAGGTAGCAGAGCGGCCTTTAAATCGGATGTGTGTTTGTTTTTTCCAGTCTTGCTCAGACAAGGTCTTTTTCCATACCGCTTGGGGCTCAGGTCTGGACAGTACCAGGTTACCGAAACGTTCTAATTTTTCAAAATCACCACAATCAATCAGCTCATAATCTTTCCAATGCGTGGGTGTTAGCAGGCTTATCATAATTATATATTAAAACTTTCCTTTTGCAGCCTTCATAAAGCGGCTTGCAAAAACGAAATCATTTAGTTCTTGAATTTCAGTATGGGCAATTTCTTTGTTAGAACCTTCCCAGAATTTCTTGCCTTCGTGCAAGAAAAGAATATAGTCGCCGATGCCCATTACTGAGTTCATATCATGAGTAACAACTATGGTTGTCGTGTTGTATTCTTCAGTAAGCTCTTTGATCAGCTCATCGATTACAATCGAAGTTTTAGGATCAAGTCCAGAGTTTGGCTCATCAACAAACAAATACTTTGGGTTCATGGCAATAGCGCGGGCAATACCCACACGTTTCTTCATGCCACCGGAAAGTTCCGCAGGAAACAGCTTGTTTTTTCCTTCAAGGTTTACACGTTCCAAACAGAAATTTACACGCTCCAGCTTTTCCTTACGTTCCTGATCGGTAAACATATTTAAGGGGAACATGATGTTTTCTTCAACAGTCATCGAGTCAAATAGAGCTGAACCCTGAAATAGCATACCTATCTCTTTTCTGATCTCTATCTTTTCTTCGAAGTTCATGGTGGTAAACTCGCGGCCATCGTATTCTACACTTCCTTCTTCAGGGTGGTGCAGGCCAATCATACATTTAAGTAGTGTGGTTTTACCCGAGCCAGAGCCTCCAATGATCAGGTTGGTTACACCAGCTTCAAACTTACCGGAAATTCCCTGTAGTACTTTGTTGCTGCCAAACGATTTGTGTATGTCCTTAATCTCGATCATAATAATAACTGGGTTACAATGTAATCACATGCCAATATAGTAATACAGCTAACAACAACAGCTCTTGTACTTGCCTGGGCTACCTCAAGTGCACCACCTTTGACATAAAAACCWTSMYMKGCNWKKWWMCKAARWSATNMTRWMKCCRRAWACMAWTKYYYTWACMARKSYTWSRMYAWTRRTRTNWKKRYYAWWATYWSTASTNNTWCMYTGGANNWRTAWTNGRCANNRSARAWWSMSYKCCAGATAAAGTACCGCCAATGTACCCACCGGTAATGCTTAGGAACATAGACATAATTACCAATAAAGGAACCATGGTGATCCCTGCAATGATTTTTGGCAGGATAAGATAACCGGGAGAGTTGATTCCCATAATCTCAAGCGCATCAATCTGTTCGCTCACACGCATTGTCCCAATTTCAGAGGAAATTGCAGAACCAATTTTACCGGCCAAAACAATAGCGGTAATGGTAGGACTAAGCTCAAGAATACTTGAATCTCTGTTTACAGAACCGATAATGGTTTTAGGAATGAAGTCGCTAACTAACTGGAAGGCAATTTGTAATGTCATTACTGCTCCAATGAAAGTAGAAATAATGGCAATAAGCCCCAGGGAACCTACCCCTACAAAATCCATTTGTTTAAAGATGGCCTTCAAGTATATTTTAAACTTTTCGGGCTTTCTAAATACCGCTTTCAATAAAAGTAGGTACCTGCCAAAATTGGTGAAATTCATTCAATGAAAAATTAGCTATAGTATTTGTGCAATATTATTACAAAGAAACAATAAAAAGTTGAAATCGTTGTAATCCCTTTTTCTAACCAATCTTTGGCTATTAATGTTTTGCCATGCGGCGCTTTTTTGTATTATTGTGTTAAATAAACATGTTTAAACAATGAATGCAATTATTACCGGCGCTACGAAGGGTATTGGAAAGGCCATTGCAATAAAACTTGCAGAGAGTGGATATGATTTAGCAGTGTGTTCAAGAAATAAGACTGAACTGGATAGTTTTGCAGAAGAGTTAAAGTGTACAGGCGTTAAAATATTTACTTATCAGGCAGATTGCAGCATTAAAGAAGATGTATATGCATTTTGTAATGCCGTAAAAAAAGAGATGCCGGAGGCAGATGTGTTAGTGAATAATGCGGGCATGTTTTTGCAAGGTTCTATACTTGATGAGGCTGATGATCAGCTGGAAAAGCAAATAAATCTGAACCTTAACGCAGCTTATTACTTATCAAAGTTTTTTGGTAAAATGATGCGCACACAGCAATCAGGCCACATTTTTAACATATGTTCAGTAGCCAGTAAACAAAATGCAGAAAATGCAGGTAGCTATAGTGTAACTAAAGCAGCATTGCTAAGTCTTAATAGTGTATTTAGGGAGGAATTATCAAAATACAACGTTAAGGTAACAGCTGTATTGCCAGGTTCAACACTAACATCATCGTGGGAGGGAACAGAAATCCCGGCTGATCGTTTTGTACAACCAGAAGATATTGCGAATACCATATACACCATTTTAAATTTAAGCGGTGGCGTAAATGTTGATGAGATAACTATAAAGCCGATACAGTTTTAAAATATAGGAGGAAATATATTATGGACAAGAGATTATTTAGAAATGAGCATGAGAAAGTAATTGCAGGTGTATCATCTGGAGTTGCGGAGTACATGGAGGTGGATGTGACGATAATCAGATTATTGTTCGTACTCTCAACCATCTTTTTAGTTGGAACAGGGATTTTGGTGTATATCATCATGTGGATTGTGGTACCTGTGAATAACGATCCGACAAAAAGATTTTCAAAATTCAATGAGTTTTATAAAGGACCACAGAATAACCCTTTTAACTCGCCAAATGCGTTTTCGCAGCCGTATCAAACCCCGGAAACATCAAATTCATCGCAGTCACAAGCATGGACTTCATCTACAGTAAGTGATGCCGGTTTTACTGCGGAACCGAAACAGCCTGAATTTAAACCCTATCAGAAAAGTGATACAGGACGAACCGTAGGGGGATTGTTTTTACTGGTAATAGGTCTGTATTTTCTGATGAATGAGTTTAATATTATCCCTTTCTGGTTTAGTATAGGCAAGTTATGGCCACTTGTATTTGTTGCCATTGGGGTAAGCTTTATTCTTAAATCTAAAAGAAAAGATGCCTGGGAAGAGTGGAAGAAACAAAATCCTCAGGAAGGACCAACAACTGATCCTGTAAGCCCTCCACCTACACCAACAGACATACCAGGAAATTCAAATACTGGCGAAAGTAATACAGACGATAGATTCACCAAAAAAGATATATAAGATGAAACTGGATAGAATAATGTGGGGTATAGTACTGCTTTTTATAGGTGGGGTACTCCTTTTAGAAAATTTTCATATAATTGATTTTTACTGGCGCAATGTTTGGCGTTTCTGGCCAATATTTTTAATCATCGCAGGTGTAAATATTCTTTTTAACAGAAATAAATCCCAGATAGGTGGAATAGTATCTATCGCAATCCTTGTTGTAACCTTAGGTGTTTTGTTTTACAAAGGTCAACAAACTCCTGAGAGTAAAAGATGGGCGGATGTTAACATTGAGGACAGTGTAGATTTTGATAACAACGATACTGAACACTTAAGCTTCTCGCATCCTTTTACCGATTCTGCCTCTACTAAAACTGTTTTGAATGTTTCTGGGGGTGGAACATCTTTCGACCTAAAAGGACCTACAGATAGTTTAATTACTGCAGATGTACAGAAAAGAGGAGGAACCTTTTCATTGCAAACAGAAAAAACTGATAGTATCACTACAGTGAACTTTAAAATGAAGGGCAATTCGAAATGGAATATGGGTGACGGGGGGAATGATGTTAAAATGAAATTAAACATTAAACCTACCTGGGAAATCCATATGAACATGGGGGCCGGAGAAGTGAATTTCGATCTCTCGGAATACAAAGTGCGCGCTTTCAACTTTGATGGTGGTGCCGCTGCACTTGATATTAAGATTGGAGATTTGCTGCCCATTACAGATGTAAATGTGAAAACAGGTGTTGCAGATGTTAAAATCAAAATCCCAACAAATTCGGGATGCAGGATTAAAACCAAAACCGGACTTTCATCAAGAGATTTTACAGGTTTCACCAAATTAGAAGACGGCACTTACGAAACACCGAATTATAAAGCTTCAGCTAAAAAGATATTTATCAATTTAGATGGAGGATTGAGTAGCTTTGAGGTAAATCGTTATTAATCGATTTATCGCGCTTAAATTGCGACAAGCTAACTCTTAGAATGGAAAGTAAGAACGAAATTGAATATACCGTTGTAATTAACGGAAAGCCTGAAGGGCCATATCAATTAGAACAATTAAAGTCACTAAATATCCTTCCGGGAACTTTTATCAGGAAGCCTGGGATGGACGATTATAAAGAAGCTCACGAGTTGCAAGAACTGCGTGAGCTTCTTGGTTTTACCTTTCAGAAAACAGCCCCCCAATACTTTGCTTCCTTTGATCAGCGTTTGCTAGCCTCTGTTATAGATTATTTTTTCTTAACTCTGGGCTATGTGCTACTGGTATTAATCAGTTTCATGTTTGTAGAAGAAAAAACGCAGCGGATTATGGTCTCACTGACAGGATTGCCCCTGATTTCTATTGCTAAATTTATTTATAGCAGCATTGCCGAAGCATCTGATAAGCAAGCTACCATTGGTAAGCGATTAATTAATATTAAAGTTACAGATCTGGGCGGAAACAGGATCAGTTTAAATAATGCCTATGGCCGAAATGCCGCTAAAATACTATCGGTAGCTCCTTTCTTTTTGGGCTACTTATACAGCTTTTTGAATAAAAAGCAACAGTGCTTTCATGATTTGGCAGCCGAAACACTGGTAATAAAAGACCGGTTGATCTGACCAAGAGTTATAAACATAATCTTTATCTTTGTAGCACATTAGCAAGTCATGGAAAAAGTATTTGATCAGAGTGCGTTACAGAAAGAGTTAAACGGCGGGTATTGTAACAGTTTGACCCAATATTCAAGATTTCTAACCAGAGAGGTGAGTATCGGGGATATTCCTATGGGGGGATTAAATCCAATCCGTATTCAATCGATGACCACAACTGATACCATGGATACTTTAGGTACAGTTGAGCAAACCATTAGAATGGTAAACTCTGGTTGCGAATATGTTCGTATTACTGCCCCAAGTATGAAGGAAGCAGAAAACCTTGCTAACATTAAAAAAGAGTTAAGATTCAGGGGTTACAATGTGCCACTGGTTGCCGATATCCACTTTACGCCAAATGCCGCTGAAGCTGCGGCCCGCATCGTAGAAAAAGTGAGGGTAAATCCGGGTAACTATGCAGATAAGAAACGCTTCGAAAACATTGAATATACGCAGCAAGCCTATCAAGCCGAGCTGGAACGCATATATAAGAAATTTACACCGCTGGTAAAGATCTGTAAAGAATATGGAACGGCTATGCGCATAGGTACCAACCATGGATCGTTGTCAGACCGTATCATGAGCCATTATGGCGATACCCCAAGGGGTATGGTTGAGTCGGCAATGGAGTTTATCCGCATGTGCGAGGATCAGAATTATTACAATCTGGTTATCTCTATGAAAGCCAGTAATACACAGGTCATGGTTCAGGCATACCGTTTACTGGTAGAGACCATGGTAAAGGAAGGCATGAACTATCCTTTACACCTGGGGGTAACTGAAGCAGGCGATGGAGAAGACGGCCGCATTAAATCAGCAGTGGGTATTGGAACATTACTTGAAGATGGACTGGGCGATACCATTCGGGTTTCTTTAACCGAGGATCCTGAATTTGAAGCTCCTGTTGCAAAAGCATTGGCTTTAAGATATGAAACCAGGGCACTGTTAAATAATGAAATTATTGCAGGTCAACCAGAAAGTATTACTGTAAAAGATCTTCCCTATAATCCTTACCAATACAACCGCAGGCATACGCAACCAGTACAACATATTGGCGGTCATCATCACCCTGTAGTGATCATTGATGCATCAAAAGAAAACTTAAAAGATCCTTACTTTTTAACAGCAGTTGGCTATAAATATAGTGCAGTTCTGGATAAATACAACATGGCCGATCAGGCAACTGATATGGTGTATCTTGGAGATGCATTGCCTTCATTCTCTTTTCCAGGTAATCTAAAACAGATTTATAACTATCAAACCTGGTTAAATTTAAAGGATAAGAACAATTGCCACCCTTTATTTTCATTTGAAGAATATATCACTGCCGATATTAAAGACGAGCATTTAAATCTTGTTGGTATAAAAGCAGAAGAGGGCGCTGATAATGACCTTTCTAAATTGCAGGGTAATGTTGTTGTGGTATTAGAAACTACTGTTGCCCACGGTATGGCTATGCAAAGGGAGTTTTTTATATCCCTGATGAAGCATAATTCACAAATACCGGTTATTGTAAAAAGGGCCTATTCTGGTATCAGTGCTGATGATCTGATGCTGCATGCTGCTACAGACCTTGGTGCACTGTTTACCGATGGACTTGGCGATGGCATCTGGATTAGTGCTGATGAAACCATAGGCTTATCATTAATTAATGCCACAAGTTTTGGTATTTTACAGGCAACGCGTACACGCATTTCTAAAACAGAATACATCTCTTGTCCAAGCTGCGGACGAACACTTTTTGATCTTCAGGAAACTACTCAGCTGATTCGTTCACGTACGGATCACCTTAAAGGAATCAAAATTGGTATCATGGGTTGTATTGTAAATGGCCCAGGTGAAATGGCCGATGCCGATTATGGATATGTAGGTACCGGCCCTGATAAAATAACGCTTTATCGTGGGAAAGAAGTTGTCAAGAAAAATGTAAATGCTGCCCGTGCCCTTGATGATCTTATTGAACTGATCAGAGAAGACGGGAACTGGATAGAGGTAAATCAAAACTAAAAGATACTTTATTTCCTATCAAGTCAATGTTCAGTTTACTGTCATTGGCTTTTATGTATTCCCTGATCAGCGTTAGGCCCAAACCTATACCTTTCTCATTTTCTGTTCCGTAGGTTGCGCCACCGGCTTTTGGATTTCGAATATGTTCAACATCAAATTGCTCCGGATTATTGATGGTATTCCACACGCAAATCTCTACCATATTACCATGGGTTTTTAATGCGATACCAATTTCATTCCCAGAAGGGGTAAACTTTATCGCATTATCAATCAGATTTCTGAAAATAAGCTGTACATGGTCTTCATCTGCATAAGCTGAAAAAGGTTCCGATAAATTGATCGCTGTGACAATCCCTTTCTTATGGATCAGCGGCAGATAAACCAAAAGCAATTTTTCTATAAAAGGTTTAAGATCAAATGTAGTGGGTACACTATTTACCACCTCCATTTGTCGCCTTGCCCAATACAAAAGGTTATTTAAAGAACTGTTGATCGTTTCAATGTGCTTTTGATTCTCTGTTAACAGCATTTTATAGTCTTCGAGCGTTAGCATGTCCATGTCCTTAAGCGCAAAGATGCCCGTCAGACTGTTAAAAGGACTTCTAAGATCATGTGCTATGATAGAGAATAGCTTGTTTTTTACAGAATTGGAAAGTTCCAGTTCCGTTATCGTGTCACTGAGTTTTAATGTGCGCTCCTTAACTATGTGCTCCAAACGTAAGTTCTGATCGCTTACCAGCATCAGGTTTTCATCTCTTGTCTGCTGTTCCCGTTTAATTACTGCGTTATAACGGTATCCCATTGCAAAAGAAAGCAATAGTAATTCAATTGCTGAGCCTATAGGTAGCAGGTCAAAAGTATAATCTGTAAAGGGAAGGACCTTTGCAAGGGTTAGAATAACAATCAGAATAGCTAGGGCTATGAAGCTCCAAGCAAGAATATAATATTTAGCCGGGGTATGTCCTCTTCTGTAAGCAACAAATCCTGAAATCCATAAAATGATAGGAGAAACAAACATCAAGATCTGCGTATAGTTAGCCGCTATTCCCTTGTATCCAAAAATGCTGACAAAAAACAGGATGACACAAAAGAAAATGAGTGCCCGGTAAATCTTTAAAAACTTGGGGGCAGTTACACGGAGATTGAGGAAACGTCTACAAAATAAAATTCCAAAAATAACTGTTACGGACAGGAAAGCATGCGGATAGAGGTTGATGATCTTCCTTATCTCAGCATTAAGAAGGTACGAATATCCCCTCAAATACAAAGAAACATAAATAAATAAACCAGGCACATACAGACAGTAATAGAGGTATAATTTGTCTCTCATGTTCATGTATAAGAAAATGTTATACACAAATAAAGAAAGAAGAACACCCATAAAAACAATCTCCAGATAGTCTCTGAAAGTTGGACCCGCAACTAAAGTGTCAGAGGTAGCCATCTTTATTGGCAACTGCAGGTAATTATCAGATTTTACCCTTATAAAAATGTGTTGAACATTAGTTTGATTACTGTTTTGAGGCAAGCTGAAGGTAAAGCGGTTTTCTGATTTTACTCGGGTACTTGAGGGTATTAAAAAGCCTGATTTGAACTGAACCCAGGTTCCGTCAGTGTTATCTGCATAACAATCAATGTATTCAATATTAGGCATGTCTGCAATTAAATAAGCTTTTCCTGAGCTTTGATTAACGTAATTGACTTTAATCCAGAATGCAGACTTTGTATTCCCGAGATTTAATACCTCTGTTTCACTGTGTTTAAATTTTCCGGCCTTTTCCAAAGCTTTAACTTCATTGATCGTTAGTGATGCGGCCTTGTCTTCAAAGTACGTCACCTGTTTACCTATATTGCTGTAGGGCGTGTTGTCGTTTAAATAGATCACCTGAGCAATAGCCTGAATTTTCGCAAAAAGTATAAGGGCAATTAGAATAAGAAAACGGCGCATATAGAGAGATCGATTACAATAATTGGTTTGTGGTCGCTTTTTTAACAGCTAAATGTAAGCCAACATTTTTGTTTATAGTATGTTAAGTCTATAAAACTTCTATTTTTTCTATGTAAAATACGTAAATTGGATTTAAAACGATTTAAATTATGGATACACGTCGCGACTTTTTACAGAAACTTGGACTTTCTTCATTGGTTTTACCATTTATACCGCTTTCGGGCTGGGCAACTACAAAAACTGATAAATTGTACGATGGACCAGTGTTACGCGTAGCTATTATGGGCCTTGGCGGATATGGCAGCCGCGTTGCGGAAGCCATGCAATCCTGCGTTAAAGCGAAACTGGTAGGTGTAATTAGTGGAACACCTTCAAAAATAAAAGACTGGCAAGCTAAATATGGTATTCCCGAAAAGAACTGCTATAACTATGAGAACTTTGATCAGATAAAAAACAATCCTGATATTGATGCAGTGTATGTAATTACCCCTAACGCACTTCACCATGACCAGGTTATTCGCGTTGCTAAAGCTGGAAAGCATGCAATTTGTGAAAAGCCGATGGCAATAAGTCCTAAACAAGGGCAAGAAATGATCGACGCCTGTAAAAAAGCAAACGTGAAGTTATTGGTGGGTTACCGGATGCACTTTGAGCCCAAAACCCTCGAAGTTATTCGAATGAGAAATGCCGGCGAATTTGGAAAGATCATGTTTTTTCAAGGACAATGCGGCTTTAAAATAGGCGATCCAAAACAATGGCGATTGAATAAACAACTTGCTGGTGGAGGCGCAATGATGGATATAGGTATTTATGCCATCAACGGCTCCAGGTATATGGTAGGAGAGGAACCTACATGGGTAACCGCACAAGAAACCAAAACAAATCCTGAGATATTTAAGGAAGGGGTTGATGAAACGATTCAATTTCAGATGGGATTTCCAGGTGGGGCAGTAGCTTCTTACCTGTCCACCTACAATATGAATTATCTTGATCGGTTTTACCTGACCGGTGAGAAAGGTTTTGCCGAGATGCAGCCATCAACAGGTTACGGGCCAATAAAAGGTCGTACACACAAAGGCGAATTGACACAACCTCACGCTACCCATCAAACCGTGCAGATGGAAGAAATGGCCGGGATTATTTTAGAAGGTAAAGAGCCGATAGTACCAGTTAACGGAGAAGAGGCGCTAAAAGATTTAAAAATTATAGAAGCCATTTATCTTGCGGCTAAAACAGGTAAAAAGATACCGCTGAAACTGTAAGCTCTTTAAAAAAAAGAGTTTATTCCATCATTTTTGAAAGTGCGAGGTGCTGAAGTAGCATGATCGTTTTTCCATCCTTAATTTCGCCGGTTGCAATCATATTCATCGCGGTATTAAATGATAATTCCAGCACTTCTATATCCTCATCTTCTACGCCGCCGCCTATTTCTGTTTTCATCTCAGAGGTGTATTCTGCAATAAAGAAGTACAGCTTTTCAGTAACGGAACCAGGACTCATATAAACTTCAAATACTTTTTGAACGGAGGACAATACGTATCCGGTTTCTTCCTCTGTTTCTCTGCGGATGGCCTCTTCCGGACTGTTTTCGTCAAGTAAACCTGCGCATGTTTCAATGAGCATTCCGGTAAGGTTACCGTTAACATAGGTCGGGAACCGGAACTGTTTAATCAGGATAACGGTTTGCAATGTTCGGTTGTAAAGGAGTATTGTAGCTCCGTTTCCACGGTCATAAGTTTCCCTGCTTAGCGTTTCCTGTATCCCTTTTTTGGATAAGAAGTTGAATGTTGTTTTCTTTAAAACATACCAGTCGTCTGATAAGATTTCCTCTTTAATTATATTTATCGTACTATTCATGATCGATTATGATTAATAATGATTATTTTTGATCAAATGTAAATTATTTAGATGAGTTTTCAGGAAAGAAAGAAAAAGATTTTAATGATACTTGATGAATTTGAGGCTTTATCTGTAATGGAGATCTCTCAGAAATTATCTATATCTCCAGCCACTGTTAGAAGAGACCTGCAAGATCTTTCTGAAGAGGGGCTACTGCAGCGAACGCATGGAGGTGCCATGAAGCTTGATAACCCGCCCTTCGCATCGTTCAATAAAAAGCAAACTGCTAATACCCAAAGCAAGCAGGAAATAGGGAGATTAGCTGCTGCTCAGGTGGTAAATGGAGATACAATATTTATGGATTGCGGAAGTACGGTGTTTGCCATGTGCGCCCATTTAAAAAAACTTAACAAACTAAAGATCGTTACCAATTCTTTACCAATAGTAGCCGAATTAATAGATACACCCGGTATTGGCATTAACCTGATAGGCGGCGAGCTCGATAAAGAACGCAGGGCGGTACACGGGGATATGGCAGTTCAGCACATCGATACCTATCATGTCTCTAAGGCTTTTGTAGGGGTCGACGGCATATCATTACAAAATGGTTTAACAGCACATAGCGAAAAGGAAGCGCAAATAACAAAAGCTTTTCTAAAAAATGCGGAGCAGGTTTATTTACTTACCGACTCCTCCAAAATTGGGAAAGACGCGTATGTTAAATTTGGGACTTTAAAGGCGATAAACTTTTTAATTACCGATGCTCAGCTAACGGCCTCTTTGAAAAAGAAAATAGAAGAAGAAGTGAGGGTGTTGCAGTAGATTATTTGTAATACTTCTTTCTAAACCAAAAAGCAACATTTACCAGGGCAATAAGGGTTGGGACTTCAACCAGTGGACCAATGACACCGGCAAATGCTTGGCCTGAGTTGATGCCGAAAACGCCAATTGCAACAGCGATTGCCAGTTCAAAATTATTGCCTGTAGCGGTAAATGCAATTGCTGTGTTTTTAGAATAATCAGCGCCAAAATATTTGCCCATAAAGAAGCTGAAGACAAACATAATTACAAAATAGATAACCAATGGGATTGCTATTCGTATTACATCCATAGGAATTTTTATAATCAGATTACCCTTTAAACTAAACATAATCACAATTGTGAATAATAGGGCTATCAGTGTTACCGGCGAAATTAACGGTACAAATTTGGTTTGGAACCAGGTTTCTCCTTTGAGTTTTATTAACGCATAACGGCTGATGATACCCAATGCAAACGGTATGCCAAGATAAATCGCCACGCTCTTGGCAATCTGGCCGATCGTGATATTTACTTCTAATCCTTTTAATCCAAATAATGGCGGTAAAACAGTGATGAAAATATAGGCAAATACACTGTATAGTAACACCTGAAAAATACTGTTCAGGGCAATCAGGCCTGCCGCGTATTCCCTGTCACCTTCAGCAAGCTCATTCCAGACAACTACCATTGCAATACACCTGGCAAGACCAATTAAAATTAAGCCCACCATATATTCCGGGTAGTCGTGTAAAAATACAATGGCCAATATAAACATCAGCACCGGCCCGATAACCCAGTTTAGTACTAAAGACAGAGAGAGCACCTTGGTGTCCTTAAATACCCTGCCCATATTTTCATATTTAACTTTGGCCAGTGGAGGGTACATCATTAGAATTAATCCTATTGCCAGCGGAATATTTGTTGTTCCGCTGGAAAAGGAATTGATAGTGGTAGAGGAAGATGGAACCAGATACCCGATTCCGATACCGGCAGCCATAGCAAGAAATATCCATAAAGTAAGGTAACGATCAAAGAAGCTTAATTTTTTCCTTTCCATTAAATATGCTTTGCTATAAAATCCTGGCAGTACTGTTTGATCATCTCCCTTACCGATCTGAATTGCGTTTTAACTTCCTGGTCAGTTCCTGTTGCTTTGGCCGGATCGGGAAAGTTGTAATGAAATTTTTGTGCATGCGTAGGGAAATACGGGCAGCTTTCCTTAGCATTATCGCACACAGTGATTACATAATCAAAATCGATATCCGTGTACTCATTGATGTTGTTTGAAGTATGTGATGAGATGTCAATTCCATCTTCTTTCATCGTTTCAATGGCTTTCGGATTTACGCCGTGGGTTTCTATCCCGGCACTATAAATTTCAGCGTTATTCTTTGCAAAGAATCTTAAATAGCCTTCGGCAATTTGACTGCGGCAACTGTTGCCGGTACATAATACAAGTATCTTTTTCATATTTTAATTAGCAGCAGCCACTTCCAGGCGAGCAAGTAACTGTTTCTGTTTCCTTTGTGTCGCAATTCCCACCTCTGCTGATGGCTTTGCATTGTGTAAAATCAGGGCTTAGGTTTACAATAAAGTTTCCATTGTCAATAATAAATTCCCCGGGATACATCTGGCGGGTATCAAACTGAGAGTTCCCAAATTCTATTTTTACTACAGCCAGTGGATTTAGTGGCAGGCTTTTTTCGACAAGCTTAACAATTGATAGTGCTTTGCTTACCTGCATTGCTCTTTCTTTGTCCTTCACAGCTGGTTCCCAGAGCTGAACAATAATTTCTGTCCACGAGTTCATAATCCCACCGCAATCTACCGATACAATGGGTGCCTGTTTAATTTCTGTGATGTGATATGAAGCATCTACCCATTTGTCCTCAGCATACTGAAATTGTAAAGTAAGTTCTGGATTGTCCTGTAGTTTACGTTTAAATGTTTGCCAGTTGATTAATTCAGTTGTATTCATGATAATTTATTTAATTGTTTGATTGCAATATTACGATGTATTGGGTCAAATTTTTTTAACAGCAGTCTGTCTTTAATTCATAAGTAGAAAAGAATATCGAGAGTTGTTGCTGAAGCTCGTTCCATACCGTTGGATTGATGCAGTAGCATACACTAACACCTTCAATTGTGCCTTGTATAATACCTGCCGTTTTCAGCTCCTTTAAATGCTGAGAAATGGTGGCTTGTGCAAGGCCAAGTTCTTCAACCAGGTCCCCACAGATACAGGCGTTGGCTTTAATGATCTGCTGCAGAATAGCAATGCGGGCAGGGTGGGCCATGGCTTTCAGCATTACCGCTAAGCGGTTTTGTTCTTCAGTAAATATTTCTGTTTTTGTAAGTCCCATAATTTTATATCGCAATATTACGATGTATAATTGTAATGACAAAATTTTTTTTAAAAAAATGTATTGCCTGGATATCTTCTGAGATTTGCTTGCTTGGGATTTACTCGAGACTGGTTCGCGTTTTGTTCCCGAAAAGGATTGTTTGTGGAGAAAGCATGTACCAAGTGTGCATTGCGTCTGGATTAACTGAAGGCGCAACCATGTTCATAAAATTGAAAAATACACTTCCATTTTACTAAAAATATTAGTAATTTTAATGTATCTAATTTTTCTGATTTATGAAAGGCATATCAATAACACCGGAATTTCGAACCATATCTCCATCCGAACTACAAAAGCGTTGGCGGAAATCATCTACAGGATTACCAAAGAATATTAAAAAAGTCCCGGTTTATTTTATTTGGGTGCCCCGAAAAAATAAGTGACTGAAAACAACGCTAATACCGTTGTTTTTCCAGTTCTACTTTTAAGTCGTCTTTTAAATTTTTGGCTTTTTCCATCCATTCTGGCGCTTTTTCTTTGATATCATCGGCTATTGAGCGCCCATTAATGTCTTTTTTAGTTACGTATTTAACTATGCCATATATTGCGGCGCCGATTAAGGCAGTTTTAAATAATCCCATTTTTTTTAAAATATTTGTGTTCTTATCACTAACAAACGGGACCGGAAATGGTTTGAATGCCATCTAAGAATTAAGACTGTGTAGTATTCCGGTTTCGAGTCCTCTTAACTCGGCCAGACCCTTTAGCCTGCCAATAATAGAATAACCGGGGTAGTGCTTTTTGTTTAGATCATCTAACATTTGGTGACCATGGTCGGGCCTCATCGGAATAGATCTACTGAGCCTTTGTTGAAGTGCAACCACCTCTTTAACAACTTGCGGCATGTTGGCATTTCCTTCCAGGTGGTTGGCCTCGTAGAAGTTTCCTTCGTTATCTCTTTGGGTGCTGCGCAGGTGAAGAAAGAAAATATGGTTGCCAAGTCTTTTTATCATTCCCCGGAGATCATTGTCGGCGCGTGCGCCAAATGAACCTGTACAGAAGCAAATGCCGTTGTTGGCTGATGGAACTTCGGTAAGCATGTCTTGAACATCGGCTTCAGTACTCATAATTCTTGGAAGACCCAGAATAGCGTAGGGAGGATCGTCTGGGTGAATGGCCAATTGTAGTCCCATTTGTTCCGCAACCGGAATAATTTCCCTAAGAAATTCATACAGGTTTTCCTTTAGTTTCTTGTTGTCAATATTCCTGTAAGTTTCCAGCGCGCTTAAAATCTGTTCGGGAGTAAAAGGCTCCTCTGATCCCGGCAGGCTAAGTAATGCATTGTTGTATAGGATTTCTTTTTCCTGTTTGCTCATTTCCAGGAATCGTTTTTCAGCCTTTTCAATCTCGTGTGGTTGATAGTCGTTTTGGGCATTTGGTCGTTTTAACAGGAAAAGATCAAATGCTATAAAAGCCGATTTTTCAAAGTATAGTGCTTTGCTGCCATCACTTAATTCGTACGAAACGTTGGTGCGCATCCAGTCCAATATGGGCATGAAATTATAGGTGATAACTTTTAAGCCGCAGGCAGCAACATTTTGCATACTGGTTTTATAGTTTTCTATGTAGACTTTATAATTTCCGCTTCTTTTTTTGATGTCCTCATGAACAGGCAAGCTTTCGATAACAGTCCATGTTAATCCTGCTTCCAAAATTTCCGCTTTTCTCTGTGCTATCTCATCGATAGTCCAGATTTCGCCAACAGGAATGTGATGCAGAGCGGTAACTACGCCCGTTGCGCCGCTTTGTTTGATGTATTGCAGACTAACCGGATCGTTAGGGCCGAACCATCTTAAGGTTTGTTCCATTTTAATCATATCAGCTTGAGATTTTTGTTTAGAATCCTATTGAATTTCCACCGTCAACAGGTATAATTATACCTGTAATGAATTTAGCATGATCAGAAGCAAGGAAGTAGGCGGCATCTCCTATGTCAGCTGGTAAGCCCAGTTTTCCCATTGGCGTGCGCGAGAGTACCTTGTTTTTTCTGTCGGGATCATTATTTAGTGCTTTGGCCGACATATCTGTAGCGATAAAGCCGGGAGCAATACAGTTTACGCGAATGCCATCGGGCGAGAGTTCTACGGCCATTGCTTTTGTCATTCCTTCGATAGCTGATTTGGCAGCGGTATAAGCAATTACTTTGGGTATGCCATATTGCGCGGCCATGGAGCTGATGTTTATGATGCAGCCTTTTTTCTGCTTAAGCATCACTTTTGAAACCTCGCGTGTTAACGAAAATACAGAAGATAAATTTGTAAGGATAACTTCGTGAAATTCCTGATCGGTAACCTCTATAAGCGGTTTTTTGGCATTTATTCCGGCATTATTAACAAGAATGTCAATGCTACCGAACTTTTGTTCGATATCGGCAACCAATTGGGGGATATCACTTAGTTTATTCAGATCAAAAGCTATGGCTGTTGTAAGTTCGCCAAGTTGCTTACGTGCCTTTTCCAGTCGTTGTTCGTTTCTTCCAATCAGGATAGTGAAAATATTGTTCTCTACAAACTTTTCAGCTATGGCAAAGCCTAATCCTGATGCGCCGCCGGTAACCAGTGCGATTTTTCTTTCTTGATCATCTTTCATGGATGGTATTGGTTTGAGATTTCGAGGTAATAAAATTGAACTAATGTAGTTAAAAAACTCACAATTATACAACCGGTTGCATAATTATTTTTTGACATGATAGCCTTTTGTTATTTAATCCGTTTAGATGAATCTCTTGCGATAAGTTCTGATCTTAAAATAATTGAATTGGTTGAATTTATGCTTTGTTGTCCGTTTAAATGTGTGATTAGTTTGTGTGCTGCTATTTCTCCCATTTCAAATCCCGGATAATTAATGGTTGATAATGTTGGTCTGATGACCCTTGATATTGGGTCGTTGTTGAAGCCGATAAAAGCAATATCCTCAGGTATTCTAATTCCATTATTCATAAGGATGGCCATGCAGTTAACCGCGCAGGTGTCGTTGTCTACAAAAACACCGTCAGGTAACGGATTCATTTTTAGTATCTTTTGGGCGCAGTCTATGCCTGCCTGTTCATCCAGTACGTTGATGAAGGTATTGTTGGGATCTGCCTGGATCCCTGCATCTTTAAGTGCATACTCGTATCCTCTTTGGCGATCGGCATAAACGTTCCTGGCTAAATTTCCGGTGATGTGGATGATGTTTTTACATCCCTGCGCTATTAAGTGTTGGGTAGCAAGGTACCCGGATTTATAATTGTCTATAATAATACTGGTGCATTGCGGATGATCAAGGGTGCGATCGAAGAATAGCAGGGGAATGCCTTTTTCTAATAGCATTTCGAATTGCGAAACGCCAACTGTGTCGTAGGCTACGGACACCATTAGCCCGTCTACACGATTGTTAAACATCGTTTTTACGTTTACGGCTTCTTTTTCTGCTGATTCAAGTGATTGGCTGATGATTAAATTGTAGCTTGCCTCATTTGCAACTTTTTCCATTCCGGCAAGTACTGCCGACATAAAGCTACTGTTCATTCTTGGAATGATTACCCCAATAGTATTGGTTCGCTTACTTCTGAGGTTGCTTGCAAAGGTATTGAAACGGTAGCCCAGCTCTGCCGCAATATCGTTAATTCTCTTCTTGGTTTTTTTGCTAATAGCAGGATGGTCCTTCAGTCCGCGACTAACAGTTGTAGGTGAGAGGTTGAGTTTTTCGGCGATATCGTAAATGGTTACGTCTTTTTTTGAGTGCATTTCTTTAGATTTTTATAGAGCCTGATGTACTGATTTTGTATTTAAAATTGAAACCGGATGCATGTATATTCGTTTTTTCTACGAGAAAAATGTGATTCCCGCAATTACTCTGCTGCTTGTTTTGCCCGCTTTGCTGCCTTGGAAAGATGTGTTTTTCCATATAAAAGTCCATTTTTATCATCTTTTAATGCTTTTTGTGGTTTTATTCATTCCTTAATCCCTTCCAGGAATGAATAGGCAAATTTAAAAACATTTATGCTATCGGTTGCATTTTTAAATATTATTCCTAACTTTAATTTACTAACCTAATTAAACTAAACTATATGAAACCTATGCTTAACCGGGATACCTCTTGAATTTAGAATGCACGCAGTGTAATTAAAATTATTCATTTCCTAAAAAATAATAATACATATTATGTTTCTAAATATACAAAACGGCAATAAAATGCGCGTTACAGGATTCTTACGCTCAATTTTTGCAGTAGCAATATGTTGTCCGCTATGGTCTTACGCAACAATTAACGAATTGATAAGGGTTCCGCCTGAACAGCAGTTTGACGATCGCTTTAATAACAAATATGAAAATGTCCTCGCCAAAACGGTTTCCGGTACAGTTACCGATGAAAAGAAACTTCCTGTAGCAGGGGTGAGTGTTCGTTTAAAGGGCTCTAAAAATGGGACTGTAACTAACGCGGAGGGACGTTATGTTCTAAAGGATATTCCAGACAATGGCGGAATATTGGTTTTTAGCTCACTTGGCTTTATCTCTAAAGAAGTTCCCGTAACGGGCACAACAGTTAATGTTGTTTTGGCAGAAGCCGCAAATGACTTAAATGAATTAGTGGTGGTGGGTTACGGTACACGATCAAAAAAGGATTTAACAGGCGCCATATCACAGGTTAAGGCTGTACAACTTGAAAATCAACATCCAAATAGTGTACAAGATCTGCTTCGGGGAAATGTTCCGGGATTAAATGTCGCTTTTTCAGCCTCACCGAAAGGTGGAAACAACTCCGACCTTCAGGTGCGTGGAAAGTCCTCGCTGATAGCTGGAGTTACGCCACTTCTCGTTGTGGACGGTGTAATTTATCCGGGTCAGTTGAGTGATATTAATCCTAGTGATATCGAAACAATTGATGTCTTAAAAGATGCGAGCTCCGCTGCAGTTTATGGCGCAAAGGCTGCAAGTGGTGTGGTTATTATCACTACAAAACGAGGCAAGTCAGACAAACCTGTAATTACTTTAAATACCACAATCGGGATGGCCTCACGTGAGGTTACTGAACATGTTTATGATGCTAACGGCTTCGTTAACTGGCGTACTGATGTATTAAAAAGTATAAATGCGGGTACAATTGGAACACAGCCATCTCGTTTTAATGACCCGCGTACGCTTCCATCAAATGTAACTCTGGCACAATGGTATGCTTACGATAATACGCCTGTAACTGCCGATCCGATAGATACCTGGTTAACCAGATTGAAAATGTTTCCAATAGAAATTGAAAATTATAAGGCAGGTAAAAGTACAAACTGGGAAGATTTGATTTACAGAAACGGATTTAGACAGGATCATACGTTTGGTATTTCCGGAAGAAAAGATGAGGTTAATTATTACCTTTCTTTAGGCTACACCAATAATGAAGGATTAACTGTAGGTGATCAATATAAAAATGCCCGGGCACGCCTTAATCTGGAAGGTAAAGCGGCAAAATTCGCAACTATAGGTGTTAATTTTCAATATGCGAGTCGCGATGAGAGTGCCGTTCCAATTGACTTTGGCCAGATTAGAAATGCTTCACCTTTGGGGTCTAAATACAAGGATGATGGAATTACATTGCGACCAAGTCCAAATGACGATTTAGGTAACAACCGTAATCCTTTTCTGGATAATGTGTACCGCGAAAGGATGCTGAAATATAACACCATCTTTTCGACCATGTATGTAAAAGGTGAATTGCCATTTGGTTTTTCATACTCGGTAAACGTAACACCAAGTTATGATCAGACCAGGGAATTTAATCACTTTTCTGCGCTACATCCAGACTATGTTGCCAGAAAAGGATATGCAGATCGTACAGAAACCACCCGTTTTAACTGGCAAATTGATAACGTTCTGAAATGGAATAAAACCTTTAATAAAATTCATCAATTCGATGTTACGTTCTTGATGAACGCAGAAAAATTAAAACAAACGTCTTCGAGAATAGAAAATGAGGGTTTTGATCCAAACGATAAACTAAGCTATCATAACATCGGTTCAGGAGTAAAACCAATTGTGAGCAGCAACGATCTGGTAACTACGGGCGATGCATTAATGGCCAGGTTAAACTATACGCTTAACAGTAAATATCTTTTAACAGCAACCGTTCGTCGCGATGGGTATTCTGCTTTCGGACAGCGAAATCCGAGGGCAACTTTCCCTTCATTGGCTTTGGGCTGGGTGTTTAGCGACGAAGGTTTTATGAAGTCTGTAAGCTGGCTTAATTATGCAAAACTTCGTCTGTCTTATGGATCGGTAGGGAACAGGGATATTGATGGTTATTTAGCGCTTTCAAATCTTAATACAGGTAAATACTTATATGTATCTCCGTCAGGAACAGTTTTTCCTATTGCACAATTGTATGTGGATAGAATGATAAACAGGGACCTTAAATGGGAATCTACATCATCATTTAATGGTGGTCTCGACTTTTCAATCCTTAATAATATAATAGACGGATCGGTAGAGGTTTACAGGAAAAATACAAGCAATTTACTCCTGTTAAGAGCCCTGCCAAGTGTAACAGGTTTCTTTAACATCGCCTCTAACCTTGGTAATGTGACCAATACCGGTGTAGAAATAGCCTTAAACAGCAATAACTTTAAAAGAGAAAACTTCAGCTGGAAAACCTCTGTAAACTTTTCTTTGAACCGGAACAAGATCGTTCATTTATTTGGCGAAGTAAACCAGTTGGACAATGAAGGAAAGGTAATTGGTAAAGTTGAAAACAATGATCCTGGAAATGGTTGGTTTATCGGCAAGGATGTGAATGCCATTTGGGACTTGAAAGTTTTAGGCGTGTGGCAGCAAAATGAAGCAGCTGAGGCCGCTAAATACGGTGTGAAACCTGGAGATTTTAAATTGCAGGATGTAAATGGTGATTTCAAATTCACAGATGCTGATAAACAATTCCTGGGATCCAGAAATCCTAAATTTACCACCTCAATGAGAAATGAATTTACGCTGTTCAAGCACTTTGATTTTTCTTTCTCTATGTACTCCAACTGGGGAGCTATGACTGATTTTAACGAGGCTAAGAATAATTCCGGTTTCCAAGATAGACAGAATTCGTACAAAGTGCCGTATTGGACTGCAGAAAATCCAATCAACGATTATGCAAGGTTGTATTCAAGCAATGGCAGTGCAAGCTATAATGTATATCGTAAAACGTCCTTTATCAGAATCGATAATGTCTCGTTAGCATACACTTTGCCAAAGCGCCTGGTTGAAAAAGGAAGGTTGAATAGTGTAAGGATCTTTACGACTGTTCAAAATGCAGCAATTTATGCACCCGACTGGGATTACTGGGATCCGCAAAATAAAAACCCAACGCCGCGGTATGTGACATTAGGCTTAAATGTAACCTTGTAGTATAAATCAAATTGATGATCATGAAAAATCTATATAAAATATTACCTGTCTGCTTAGTTATCACTATGCTGGCTGGAATTGGATGTAAAAAAAGCTTTTTAGAACCCGAACCGCTTTCCTTTTACACAGATGAAGATTATAAAGACCCTGCAGTTTTGAGGGCTACATTAGTTGCCTGTGCAAGAAATTTACGGAATGAATACTTTGGTGATGGGGCGCCATGGATTACCGAGCAAATATTCTCTGAGATAGCAGTTGATGGTACAACAGATAAATCTGGTCCTGCTCAGGATTTAAACCTGTTGATTACTCCTGATGCAAATCTAAATTCGGTTGACTTTAACAGAATTGGATATTATTGGGACGAAGGATACAAGGGTATCAAATACGCAAACACTGTGATTAGCCGTATTGATGCCGCCAATTTTAAAGATGAAGCGGAGCGCAACTCGATACTTGGATCGGCCTATTTTCACAGGGCATTCCGTTATTATCGTCTGGTAAACCAATTTGGCGATGTTCCTTTGTTGTTAAATGAAGTAACTACTCCAAGGGTCGATTTTTATACGACTAAGCGCGAGGTAATTCTTCAGCAGATGAAAACAGACCTGGAATTTGCAGCACAATGGGTAACTGATAATGTGAATAAAGGTGAGGTAACCAAAGGAGCGGTAAATCATTTGCTTACTAAAGTGAATTTGGCGCTTGGAAAATTTGACGATGCCATAGCCTCTGCAAATGCAGTTATCAATGGTAGTCCGTATGCGCTAATGACCAATCGCTTTGGCGCTACAAGGGCAGATGAAACAAGAAACCTGATATGGGATCTTCACAGACCGGAGAACAAATCATTGGGTGAGAACAGGGAAGGTATATTTATGGTGATTGATCGGCAGATGGATGGGGGATATGACGGAGGGATGAAAATCATGCGTCAGGCGGTACCCAATTGGGGTTCAAACATCAATACGCCAAATGGAAAAAAAGGTACAAATGATGGAATTAATCTGGAGATCACCCAATCAAATTTTTATGGAAGAGGAATTGGCCGCTGTCGCGGAACATCTTACAGCACGCAAGCGATCTGGGATGATCCTAATGACTTAAGGCATATTAAAGGCAACTGGATGAACATGGAAGACCTTGTTTATAATGAGCCTGCATTAAAAAAGAGCGACCCTACATACTACAATAAACCGATACAATTGCGAAATGCTGCCGGCGGACTTATCGTTACCGATACGATAAGGAGTTATTTTGGATGGCCACAGTATAAAATATTTATACCTGATTTTGAAAATGCACCAATGCAAGGTGGCCATACAGACTGGTATGTGTTCAGGATAGCAGAAACCTATTTGCTTCGCGCCGAGGCTTATTATTGGAAGGACGATCTGGCCAACGCAGCCGCTGATATTAATAAGGTAAGGGCACGTGCCAACGCAGCACCCTATACACCTGCTTCGATCAACATCGGCACTATACTAGATGAAAGAGCACGGGAACTTTATTACGAGGAGCCAAGAAAATGCGAGCTGACCAGAATTGCTTATATTTTTGCGCTTACCGGTAAAACCGCCTATAATGGCAAAGCCTATTCTTTAACCAATTTTTCGGAGAACAATTTCTTCTATGATAGGGTAAAAGAAAAAAATGTGTTCTATAAAAATGGTGTTAAAACAAATCATGGAGATCAATATACCATGAGCCCGTATCATGTGTTGTGGCCGGTACCTCAAAGTGCAATCAGGGCAAATGTCTCTGGTCACATAAATCAAAACAAAGGATATTCTGGCTCAGAAGGTAATGTGCCACCGATTGATAAAATAGAATAAGGACTAAATTGAACTTACTGTCTAAAAAGCATATTTTTAAAATACGATTAAAAAAATAATGATGTTAAATTCCCTGAGGCTAACCTGTATATCTTTTATTGCCTTTTCAGCAATGGCAACACCTTTGCGTGCCCAAAGAATTGCCACCCTGGAAGTAGACCTGAAGAAAAGAACTCCAGATAAAGAGATCCATGTTCAGGTAGATCTGGATGCAATTACTTCTTTGCCTGATAGTGACATCAAGTTAATAGAGATAAAAGGAAACAAGCAAATCCCCGTAGCTTATCAGATAGAAAACAACGGAAAACGGGTTTTGCACTGGCTGGTAAAACCATCTTCGGGCACAAGCGTATTTGGCCTGCAAAAAGGAAAACCGCTTCAACCTGCAGAACACATAAAGGCGCTCCGTGAAAACGGTGAATTGACCATAAGTAACGGTAATAAAAATTTGCTGCGCTACAATTACAAAACGGTGTATCCGCCAAAGGGAATAGATACGGCCTTTAAAAGAAGCGGGTTTATACATCCGTTATGGTCTCCGCACGGGCAAGAGTTGACAAGGATACAGGCTCCTGATCATTACCATCATTATGGATTGTGGAACCCATGGACCCATGTGGTGTTTGAGGGTGATACTGTAGACTTCTGGAACCTTAAAGACCGGAAAGGAACCGTAAGGTTTGTAGATTTTGTTTCTGTAAACGCTGGTCCGGTGTATGCCGAGTATCAGACACTGCACGATCATGTGGTTTTTAAAAAAGGCGGAACCGAAAAGGCAGCGCTTAACGAGCTTCAGTCGGTAAGGATTTTCCAACCTCAAAAGGATCAGGATTATTATATCGCAGACATCACTATTCAGCTTAATTGCGCTACAGATGAACCCGTATTGCTTAAAGAATACCGTTATGGCGGCCTGGGTTGGCGGGCTACCGAAAAATGGAACAAAGAAAATAGTGAAACCCTGACATCCGAAGGAAAAACAAGAAAAGATGCAGATGGCACAAAGGCACGATGGGTGATTTTGCAGGGTAAGATAGATGATGACTATGCCGGTGCGGTAATGATGTCTTATCCCACCAATTATAATTACCCGGAACCATTAAGGATATGGCCCGAAAATATGAACGGACGGGGAGATGTGTATGCCAATTTCTCGCCAACAAAAGATAAAGACTGGTTATTGGAAAAGGGGAAAACCTATACCCTAAAATATAGATTTCTGGTGTACAATGGCCATACTTCTAAGGAGCGTGCTGAAGCCGCATGGGGTGATTTTGCCAATCCTCCTGTAGTTAAAATAAAATTAAACCAACTTAATTCAAACTAATGAGCGTATCAATTTTAAGATTTAAATTCAAAGCGAGTATCCTGCTTTCTGCGTTATGGATATTGTGCATGCCATTTGCAATGGCTGCTGAAAAGACCACTTTTCTAAGAAAAGTAAAAGTCCTGGTGTATACCAAAAACGGGAAGGGTTATGTTCATGACAATATTCCTAATGCAGTAAAATGTATTCAGAAATTGGGTCAGGAAAATGGATTTGACACTGATGTGTCTGATGATCCATCGGTTTTTACAGAGGCAAATTTAAAGCAGTATACCCTGCTGATTTTTCCAAGCACCAATAATGATGTGTTTGATACCGATGGGCAAAGGTTAGCCTTTAGAAGGTATATAGAAGCCGGAGGCGGATTTGTTGGCTTACACTCTGTAACTGGCACAGAACGAAACTGGCAGTGGTTTAAGCAAATGCTGGGAGGCACCTTTGCCTGGCACGCCAGAAATCAAAAGTTTACGGTAAAAGTAATTGACCCTTCGCATCCCTCTGTTGCGGGCTTGCCAAAAGTTTGGGAAAGAAAAGATGAGTGTTATTTTGCCAAAGAACTCTATCCTGGTATTAAAGTAATCATGGCACATGATGTTACCTCTTTAAATTCATCCGACCCGGCGGATGCAGAGAAAATCAAAACATTTTCTGCTCCGTTTTCGGAGTTATATCCTGCAGTATGGTACCAGCAATTTGACGGAGGAAATGTTTGGATCACCACCCTTGGTCACGACAAAGAAAACTATGAAGATCCGGTTTTTATCAAACACATCCTTCAGGGCATCAACTATGTTGCCGGCCAGTATAAAAAAATAGATTTCAGTAAAGCATACGCAGATTCACGAAATACACCGCTGCGCTACTAACCAAATATTAACCTAATAAACCTAGATGATATGATGAGCGAAAATGAAAAACTTCCATATAGCAGAAGAGATTTCGTGAAAACGGCTGTTAAGAGTGCTGTTGTTACTTCGGTTGCCATGACCGGCTTTCCTACTATAGTTCCTGCTTCTGTGTTTGGTAAAAACGCACCCAGCAATAAAATTAATATTGGCCAGATTGGCTGCGGTAGAATTGCCCGTACACATGACCTTGCCGAAACTTTTAAATATGATAAAGCCCGTATTGTGGCCATTGCAGATTTAGATGGCAATAGACTCAAAAGTGGAAAAGAGCTGGTAGAAGGCTGGTATACCAAAAAAACAGGCAATGCCAATTATATAGATATTAAAACTTATGATGATTATCATGACCTGCTGGCCAATAAAGATATTGATGCGGTGATGATCAGTACGCCCGATCATTGGCATGCCCAGCCGGCAATTGAAGCGGCACTTGCCGGTAAACACATTTATCTTCAAAAACCAACTTCGTTAACTATTGAAGAGGGCAGGATGATGAGTGATATGGTCCGGAAATCTGGAGTTACCTTTCAGTTAGGCAGTCAGCAACGCTCAGTTAACCCATGGCCTCAATTTAAAAGAGCATGCGAACTGGTAAGAAACGGAAGAATAGGAAAACTTCTAAGCGTACAGGTGGGTTTGCCTTCAGATCCTGCGGGTGGGGTTGCTACAGAGATGCCAATTCCTGCAAATTTCAATTATGATATGTGGCTTGGCTCAACACCTTACATTTACTATACTCAGGATCGTGTGCATTCGCAAACAGATCCCGAATCGCGGGGCGGATGGTTAAGATTAGAACAGTTTGGCGCCGGGATGATAACCGGATGGGGCGTACATCACATTGATATTGCCCATTGGGGAATGAATACAGAGCATACAGGTCCTATTGAAATTGAGGCGCGTGCGGAATTTCCTAAAAATGGTTTGTGGAATGTGCATGGCGATTATGAGGTTCATGCCAAGTACGCAAATGGAGTAAATATGGTGATGAATAGTAAAAATCCAAATGGGGTAAGGTTTGAAGGCAGTAACGGTTGGATCTTTGTATCAAGAGGAAACGTAGGCGTTACCAGTACAGACCCTGGATCAGGTGGTAAAGAGAATAAAGCATTTTATGCAAGCGATCCGGCTATCCTTACTTCTAAAATAGAAGCAAATGAAATTCATCTGTACGAAAGTCCTGAGCAACACGGCAATTGGCTGGATTGTATTGAAAGCGGAAAGCCAACCATTAGCCCTGCTGAAGTAGCGCATCGTTCTTGTAGTGCATGTTTAGTTGCTCATGCTGCAATGAGATCTCCAAAAAAGCTATATTGGGATCCGAAGAAAGAAGTTTTTAAAGATAATGCAGAGGCCAATAAATTATTATCGAGGCCACAACGCTATCCTTATGGTACCAACTATATTCTCGATAAAAAGAGTAAACTATGAAAAGTAAACTAATCATGATCCCATTAATTGTACTGGCAGGGTGCAGTCAGCCTAAGAAACAGGAAGATAATGCCGTAAAGCTGATCACCCTTGATCCCGGACATTTTCATGCTGCGCTAGTGCAGAAATCGATGTATCGCGGCGTAGATTCTACCGTGCATGTGTACGCACCTAAGGGAACCGATGTGGAGTTGCATTTATCAAAAATCGAAGCGTACAATAAACGTCCGGACAGTCCAACCACATGGGATGAAAAAGTTTATCTGGGCGATGACTACCTGGATAAAATGATTGCCGAAAAGAAAGGGAATGTTGTGGTATTGGCGGGTAACAACCAGAAGAAAACAAACTACATAAAAAGATCGGTTGAAGCCGGATTAAATGTATTAGCTGATAAGCCAATGGCCATTGACGGAGCTAGTTTTGAGGTTTTGAAAGGTGCATTTAAAACGGCAGCAGATAAGCAGTTGTTGTTGTATGATATCATGACAGAGCGTTATGAGATCACGACCATGTTGCAAAGAGAGTTCTCCATGATACCCGAAGTTTTCGGTATGCTTGAAAAAGGCACGCCCGGTAACCCTGCAGTTACCAAAGAAAGTGTTCATTATTTTTATAAGTATGTTTCCGGAAGTGTTTTGGTTAGACCTGCATGGTTTATGGATGTGGCACAGGAAGGAGAGGGGATTGTTGATGTAACTACACATTTGGTTGACCTGGTACAATGGGAATGTTTTCCGGATCAGACACTCGATTATAAAACTGATGTTCAATTGGTGTCGGCTAAAAGATCAAGCACAGATTTAACTTTAAGCCAGTTTAATACCATTACCAAGTCCACTGCGTTTCCGGATTATCTTAAAAAAGATGTAGTTAATGATAGTGTGCTTAAAGTGTTTTCAAACGGAGAGATCAATTATACGCTCCGTGGTGTGCATGCTAAAGTTTCTGTAAAATGGAATTATAAGGCACCCGAAGGTACTGGCGATACCCACTACTCCATTATGCGTGGCACAAAGGCCAATCTGATTATAAAACAGGGAGCAGAGCAGAAATTTAAACCTGAACTGTATATTGATCCTGTAAATCCAAAAGATGCTGCTTTTGAAGCGGCTTTAAATCAGCAGCTTAAAAATCTACAGGGTAAGTTCCCTGGTATTTCGCTTACAAAAACCAAAACCGGATGGTGGGTTAATATTCCCGATAAATACAAAGAAGGGCACGAGGCACATTTTGCACGGGTAACCGAAAAGTTTTTGAGTTACCTGAAAAATAAGGATATCCCAGCCTGGGAAGTACCCAATATGCTTGCAAAATATTACACAATTACTGCAGCTTTGGATCTTGCCAGAAAGAAATAGTTATAATTCATTTTCTATCTTGCAATGTTAAATTGCAATTATGGATTATGTTTTAGGAATAGATATCGGTACGGGGAGTGTAAAAGCGGTTGCTGTAGATACCAAATGCAAATCATTTGGTGCATTTCAGCAGCATTATTCTTTTACCTCGCCACATCCCGGTTATCATGAACAGAATCCGGAAGAAATCTGGAATGCTTTTAAGAAAAGCATGGATGGATTGATTGCTGAAATTGGCAATATGCCTAAAGCAATATCTCTTAGCAGCGCCATGCACAGCCTGATACCGGTTGATGAAAATGGTAACGCACTGGCGCCAATGATAACCTGGGCCGATAATCGAAGTTCTGAAATTGCTAAAGGATTAAGAAACACTGACATGGGCGTGTCCATTTATAAAGCAACAGGTACACCCTTGCACGCCATGTCGCCTTTATGCAAAATCATTTGGTTAAAGGAAAATGATCCAGGCTTATTTAGCCAAACGCATAAGTTCATTTCTATAAAAGAATACATCTGGTACAAGCTTTTCAGAGAATTCAAGATAGATTACTCAATCGCTTCATGCACAGGTCTGTTTAACATAGGGGAGCTGGCCTGGCATACAGATTCCCTTAAGATCACGGGGATAGATAGTGAAATGCTTTCTGAACCTGTACAAACTGATTACACTAAATTTCTAGACTCTGGTATTGCTGTTGTAATTGGCGCAAGCGATGGCTGTATGGCCAATCTGGGGAGCGGAGGGATTAAACCCGGCATTGCGGTGATGACCATAGGTACAAGTGGTGCGGTAAGAATAGCCAGCGATAATCCCTTGCCGAATGAAAAGGCAATGACATTTAGTTATATCCTGGATAAGGATACTTTTATTTGCGGTGGCCCCATAAATAATGGGGGCATTGCCTTACAATGGTGGATAAAAAATAACATCAAGCATGAACCCGGAGCAACCGATTATGAACAGCTTTTTGCGGAAATTGCCGGCATAAAGGCTGGAAGTAACGGGTTGCTGTTTTTACCTTACCTCACCGGAGATCGGGCACCGATATGGGATAGCGAAAGCTGCGGCGTATTCTTTGGTGTAAAGCTGGAACATGGAAAAGCCCATTTTTCGAGAGCTGTACTAGAGGGAATCTGCTATGCGATGTATAATGTGCTTGATGCCTTGCAGGAAAATGCTGAACCCATCAAACAGATCAATATTAGCGGAGGCATTGTGAAGTCGGATGTTTGGATGCAGATCATGGCTGATATTACCGGAAAAGATCTGGTGATTACACAAACAGAAGATGCTTCGGCAGTTGGTGCTGCACTGTTGGCAATGAAAGCCTTTGGTTTGATTCATGATTATTCCGATTTGGTAAATAAAACGCCAAAAATGGTTAAACCAAACACCAATAATGCTGAGGTTTACCTGAGGAATTTTAGGATCTTTAAAACGCTTTATTCTGATTTAAGGAATACCATGCATGAATTTTATAAAATGAATCTTTAATGTTTGCAAGGAAAACCATAATTGCATTAATCTTCTTCCTGATTTCATCTGTTGGGTTAGCCCAACAGGACCAGATTCAGTTTTCGAGTATAAATCTCTCTGATGGGCTTTCTCATAACCAGGTAAATACAATTCTTAAAGACAGCAAGGGCTTTATATGGATTGGTACCCTTTCCGGATTGAACCGTTTTGATGGTCAGCAGATAAAAGTTTTTAAGCACGATCCAAGAGATGGTAAATCAATAAGTGACGATTTTATTGCCAATATTTTTGAACTACCCGAAAACAAGCTCTATCTGGAAACCAAGACTGGGGCAAATATCTATGATGCGGAAACCCAAAGTTTTATAAGGGATGTGAAACCTTACCTGAAGGAATTAAACATCATTGCTAAAAAGATCATAGAAGTAGTAAAAGATAATAAAGGCGGTTTTTGGTTCAACGGGGGCGACGAAGGCGTCTTTAAATATGATACCATTAGCAAAAAGAGTATTCATTTAAAACTGAATACCGGGAATGCCGCCTCACTAGCTGGTTCTCCTGTTTCAGCATTACAGAAAGGACCTAATGGAGACATTTGGGTTATTCATACGGACAAGACCATTGAACTGCTCAACAGTTCTACTGGCAAAGTGCAAAAGCGTATCTCAGTATTCAAACATGACGATCCTTTGGTTTCTCAAAACTTTAAACTGTTTGTTGATAATGCATCCGATCTATGGATATATACCCTGAACAGCCAGAGGGGAGTAGATTTTTATGAAACCAAAACAGGGAAAACCAGATTTATAGACAAGGCGCCAAATGGTCTGAATAACAACCTGATCAGCAGTATCATTCAGGACGATAAAGGATTGATTTGGATAGGAACGGATCATGGCGGTGTTAACCTGCTGGATAAGAGAAATTTTAGTGTCAGGTATCTTGTTAATAAAGAGGACGATGTCAAAAGTATTGGGCAGAATGCCATTTTAACCTTGTATAAAGATCATTCAGGTATAATATGGGTAGGCACATTTAAAAAAGGTGTTAGCTTTTATCATGAAAAGATTCTCAAATTCCCACTCTATAAACACCAGAATGCAAATCCGAGTGGCCTGACTTATGATGATGTAAACCGTTTTGTAGAAGATGACCTGGGTAACATCTGGATTGGCACGAACGGTGGAGGACTATTTTATTTTAATAGAAAAACAGGTCAGTTTAAAAGGTATGTGCATGAGCCCGGTAACCCAAACAGTTTAAGTAACGACATCATTGTAAGCCTGTTTATAGATCATCAAAAAAAATTATGGGTAGGCACTTATTTTGGGGGATTAAGCTGCTTTGATGGTGCAAAGTTCATCAATTATAAACACAGTAGCCAAGATAAAAATAGCCTGACCGATGACCGGGTGTGGGATATTCTTGAAGATAGGACCGGAAATCTGTGGGTTGCGACCTTAGGTGGTGGGCTGGATAAATTCGATAGAAGCAAGGGCGTTTTTCTTCACAAAAAAGTAGGGGATAAGAATGGCATCATTTCAAATTCGCTCTCCTGTTTAATAGAGGATAGGAAAGGCAATATATGGATAGGCACTTCTGAAGGTGTTGATGAAATGAAACCGGATGGCAGATTTGTTCATTACAAGAATAAACCCGGCGACAAAAAATCATTGATCAATAATGTTGTTTATGGTATGATGGAGGATAGCTATGGTTTTATTTGGATATCTACACGTGATGGTTTAAGCAGGTTAAATCCTGAATCCGGGCAGTTCCAGAATTTCGACAGCAAAGATGGACTCACTGAAATGACCACTTTAAAAGTGGTTGAGGATAACGACAAAAATCTTTGGATAAGCACGGCGAATGGTTTGTTCGAGATCATGGTTAAGAAGATAAATACAGGCAAATTCTCGTACACCTTTCGTAAGTACGATGAACATGACGGTTTGCAGGGCAATGCGTTTAATGCCAATGCAGGGTATAAGACCAGATCGGGAGAGCKTYNTRTWKGGARRGRSWRWWGRYYTYRRTSKTYKYMRNAYCRKKMRAWAWMARAAATGMYAATMMSAAWSCTNTYAWMSWYWTTWSSRAWMWKYAKWYTKCYAWYWRRMGKRTYKRYMKTRATGNAKCMRKTWWWYGKRWKKGWWWKSWYAWAGRMSGNTATYWYYWKNTAMSAWMGRWWKARMGTYGWRYCATAGCCAGAACGGGTTTGCACTTAAGTTTGCAGCACTGAACTTTTTTAATCCTCAAAAAATAAAATACCGGTATAAGCTCGAAGGATTTGATCAGCACTGGCAGGAACTTCAGGGGGATAACCGCTTGGCAACCTATACCAATATTGATCCGGGCGATTATACCTTTAAAGTGATTTCTACTGATGCGTCGGGAAATTGGGTAAGCAATGAGACCAGTCTTGGTATTACCATTATGCCTCCATTTTGGAGAACCACGCTAGCCTATATCATCTACGTATTGCTAATTGGTGGTACGCTGTTTTTCATCAGGCATCGTGGCATTCAAAGGATAAAGAAAGAGTTTTTAATAGAACAGGAGCGACAACAAGCCAAGCGGATGCATGAGCTGGACCTGCTTAAGATAAAATTTCTTACCAATGTAAGTCATGAATTCAGAACACCCTTGTCGCTGATCATCACGCCACTTGAGAAACTGATTAAACAAGCTCAGGATTCAGAAAGGCCGCAACTTCAAATGATTCAGCGGAACGGGCGCCGCTTGCTGAATCTGGTAAATCAATTGCTGGATTTTAGAAGGATGGAGGTGCATGAATTAAGACTGCACCCTAAAACAGGTGATATCATTTCTTTTATTCAGGAGCTATCGTTTTCTTTTAGTGATATAGCCGACAGAAAGAACATCAGTTTTAGTTTTCAAACCGATAGAAAGAGCCTGATTACCTTTTTTGATCATKAWMAARKTRAAMNGKAWACTSWKTAMNCTKCTTTCAAATGCTTTCAAATTTACACCACAGGGTGGTAAAGTGAAGGTAAGTTTGCTCACTACCATTAATGAACAAAAACAAACTCAGTTAATTCTTAAAGTTTCTGATACGGGTATTGGTATTCCTGAGGATAACAAGGCAAGGATATTCGAAAGATTTTTTCAAAATGATGTTCCCGATTCCATTGTTAATCAGGGTAGCGGTATTGGCTTGTCGATTACCAGGGAATTTGTACGGTTACATGGTGGACACATTACGGTTGACAGCATGGTGAATGAAGGTACTGAGTTTACAGTTTACCTTGTTTTTCCTAAAACAGATATAGAAACTTCTGTTCCAGAACCTAAGCTTGACCTGCTCATTACGGCGGGGGTAGAAGAAAGTGCGGTAAGCGATCCTAAGTTTGTATGGAAAAGTAAAAAGCCTGTGCTCATGCTGGTAGAAGATAATGAGGATTTTAGGTTTTATTTAAAGGATAATTTAAAAGAATACTACCAGATAGCCGAGGCGGCCAATGGTAAAGAAGGTTGGCAAAAAATACTTTCGATACATCCTGATTTGATTGTTAGCGATGTGAGTATGCCTGAAATGAATGGCATTGATCTTTGTCGGAAAATTAAAGCAGATAAGCGTACTGCCCATTTGCCTGTGATATTACTTACCGCACTGACTACCGAAGACGAACAATTGATCGGTCTGGAAACCGGTGCAAGTGATTACATGACCAAGCCCTTCAACTTTGAGATCCTTTTGTCCAAAATAAGAAACCTGTTGCAGCAGCAGGCACTTTCAAAAAAGACCTATCAAAAGCAGGTAGAGTTTAAACCGCTGGAAACAGAAATCGAATCTGTTGACGATAAGTTCATCAGACAGTTGTCTTTTCATATAGAAAAACATTTGTCAGACTCTGCTTATACTGTTGATCAGTTAAGTGCAGACATGAATATGAGCAGGGTAGGTTTATATAAAAAAGTACTTCCGCTAACAGGTAAATCACCTGTAGAATATATACGTTCTTACAGGTTGTTAAAATCTAAACCCTTGTTGCTGAAATCGCAAATGACCATTGCCGAGGTAGCCTATGAAGTTGGCTTCAGTAACCCTAAACATTTCAGTAAATATTTTAAGCAGGAATTCAATATGCTGCCATCAGCGTATGCCCTCATAAAACCCGACCAAGAGCCTGTTTAATCCTCGTTTTGGCCGATTTGTTAACATATGAATACCTAATTGTTATCATTTGAATGCCCTGCCTTTTTTTGCTTGCATATACCTTTAGAAATAAATCAACCAAGTATAAACAGTATTTATTTCTATGCGAAAAATTAGGGTGAGCGCCGTAATATTTATAAGTAGTATGTTACTATATATAAATGTAAACGGGCAAGTAAAAGATGATGTGCAAACAACCTCAGGGATTGAAATTCCTATTCAACATTCTGCCTCGGGAATTAAAAAAATAAAACTTCAGCCCGTATCCGATCAGATCATTCATGTAACTGCAATTGCGACAGACAAGTTTCCTGACGACAAAAGTTTAATGGCTGTTAAGCTTTCAGATGCCGCTGTTAAATTTACAACAACTAACTCACCCGACCAGGTGACCTTAAGTACTTCATCGTTAAAAGTTGAAGTATCCACAAAAACCGGTTTAATTACCTATCGTGATGCCAACGGTAAAGTATTGCTGGCGCAAACAAAAACCGAAGGGCTTTCACTTATCCCTAAAGTATTTAATGGAGAGCCGTCTTATCAGGTTTCTCAGCTATTCGATGCGCAGGAAAATGAAGCGTATTACGGTTTGGGCCAGCACCAGCAGGGACTGGTAAATTATAGCGGACGCAGGGTAGATCTTGTACAGTACAATACAGAAATAGGTGTTCCCTTTTTTGTTTCTAATAAAGGTTATGGGCTGCTTTGGGACAATTACTCAATTACCCGCGCTGGCGACATCAGAGATTACCAGCCTTTAACTGCACTAAAATTATTTTCTAAAGAAGGGGATGAAGGGTGGCTTACTGCTACCTACACTTCAAAAACCGAACCCGGTAAGGCGTTGCTTAAACAACCTATATCTGAACTATCTATAAACTGGTTAACCGATCAGCATAAATTTCCTTCGGACATAAAAATGCAGGATGCCGTGGTGCATTATGAGGGGGCTGTGGGAAGCGAGCTGGAAGGGTTGTATCAGCTTCAGTTAAAATATGCAGGTTATATTAAAGTTTGGTTTGATGATAAGCTTGTTGCCGATTTTTGGCGTCAGGCCTGGAATTCAGGGTCTGCAATATTGGATCTGGAATTAAAAAAAGGTAAGAAAACCAAAATCAAAATAGAATGGATACCCGATGGAGGGGAGTCTTACCTGGGCTTAACCTGTTTGCCTCCTTTGCCAGAATCATTAAAAAATACCTTTGCGCTTAGTTCTGAATCTGGTGCCTCAATTAACTATTATTTTATTGGCGGTGCAAGTGCCGATCAGGTAATCAGCGGGTACCGCACAGTAACCGGAAAAGCGGTATTGATGCCAAAATGGGCTATGGGTTTTTGGCAAAGCAGAGAACGTTATAAAACACAGGACGAAATTTTATCAACCGTAAAAGAATTCCGCGACAGAAAAATCCCGCTTGATAATATTGTACTGGACTGGTCGTACTGGAAACAGCCGGAATGGGGTAGTCAGCAGTTTGACCCTGCACGTTTTGCTGATCCTGATGGGATGATCAAATCTCTTCATAAACAAAATGTGAACCTGATGATCTCTGTTTGGCCTAAGTTTAATAAGGGCTTCGATATCTATGATAAGTTAAACAAAGAAAATTTCCTTTATAAAAGAAACATCGCAGATGGCCGTGTAGATTGGATTGGAAAGGGATATTCGAACACATTCTACGATGCTTTTAACCCTAAAGCGAGAACCGCATTTTGGGACCTGATGAACAAAAGGTTGTATAGCAAAGGTATAGATGCCTGGTGGATGGATGCTACAGAGCCTGATATGCATTCGAATTTACCGGTTGAGATCAGAAAGGACCTGATGAACCCAACTTATGTAGGATCCTCTACAACTTACTTCAATGCATTTCCGCTGGTTAATGCCAAAGGTATTTACGAAGGACAACGTAAAGTGAACAACGAAAACAGGGTGTTTATTCTAACACGGTCTGCATATGCAGGCTTGCAAAGATATGCTGCTGCGGCATGGAGCGGAGATATCGCTTCCAGATGGGAAGACATGAAAACCCAGATCGGTGCAGGGGTGAATTTTTCGCTATCGGGCATGCCTTACTGGACCATGGATATTGGTGGTTTTTCTGTTGAAAAGCGTTATGAGAAACCTAATAAAGAAGACCTGGAAGAGTGGAGAGAACTGAATGCCAGGTGGTATCAGTTTGGCGCTTTTGTTCCTTTGTTTAGGGTACACGGACAGTTTCCTTTCAGAGAGATCTATAACATTGCGCCAGAGGGTCATCCTGCGTATAAAAGCATGCTGTACTACAATAAGTTGCGCTATAGACTGATGCCTTATATCTATTCAATTGCCGGAAATACCTATCAGCACGATTATACCATGATGCGTGGTTTGATGATGGACTTTCCTCAGGATCTTAAAGCTGCTAATTTGTCGGATGCCTTTCTTTTTGGTCCTTCGCTATTAATTAATCCTGTTTATAAGTACAAGGATAGGAACAGGGAAGTATACCTGCCATCTGGACAAGGGTGGTATGATCTATATACGGGCAAGTATTTTAACGGCGGACAAACCATTAAAGCTGATGCACCATATGAAAAGATGCCTGTGTATGTAAAAGAAGGATCTATTGTTCCTACGGGCCCGGAATTACAATATACTTCAGAAAAACCTGCTGATCCGATAACGCTCTTTGTGTATACCGGTAAAGATGCTTCATTCTCTCTTTATGAGGATGAGGGTACCAATTACAATTATGAGAAAGGTGCTTTTGCTACAATAGATTTCAATTACGACGAAAAAACCAAAACGCTTGCAGTAGCTGATCGCAAAGGAAGTTTTAAGGGAATGCTTGAAAATAGAACCTTTAAGATCGTGGTGATTACTCCCAAATCAGCCAGGGTATTAGACTTTAACCAAAAGGTAAACCACACCATTACTTACAATGGTAAGGCTACTACAATAAAGCTTTAATCAAAATTAAACCAATATAAAATGAATCAATTATTTACCAAATCTTTATGAACGGCATGAAAAAGAATTCTATGATTAAAAGAGAACATATTTTTCTGCTGATGTTTCTTTCACTGCTTGTTTTTAGCGAATCTCTATTTGCACAGCAGCGTCAGATCAGTGGAAAAGTAACTGCGGCGGATGGACTCGCTATACCGGGTGCAGTAGTAAAAGTAAAAGGAAAAACTGGTGGAACAGGAACCGATAACGATGGTGCATACACCATTAATGCTCAAACAGGAGATATACTACAGGTTAGTTCTATTGGTTTTGTAGCCAAAGAAGTAACAGTTGGGCAAGGTAACACCATCAACACTAGTTTAGCTGAAGATAACCAGGGCCTCAACGAAGTAGTGGTAGTGGGGTATGGCGTTCAGCAAAAGAAACTGGTAACCGGTGCCACAGTTCAGATTAAAGGAGAGACGCTGCAAAAGCAAAGTACCACTAACGCCTTGCAAGGCTTACAGGGACAAACTCCCGGCGTACAGATTACGTCTACTTCTGGTCAGCCTGGCGAAAACATCAAAGTAACCATAAGGGGATTAGGTACCATTGGCAATGCATCGCCGCTATATGTTGTGGATGGAGTGCTTACTGGCGATATCACTTATTTAAACTCATCAGATATTGAATCGATCGATGTTTTAAAAGATGCTGCATCTGCGGCTATTTATGGCTCCCAGGCGGCTAATGGTGTAGTGTTGGTTACTACACGACAAGGTAAACGTGGGCAAACAGGACAAATTACTTTTGATGCTTACGCAGGCGTACAAAATGTTGCAAAAAAATTAGCGTTGCTTGATGCTTCGCAATACGCGGCTATGATGAGCGAAGCTGCTGTTAATGGAGGGAAACAACCACTGTTTACTAATGATGAAATAAAAGCTTTTGGCAAGGGTACAAACTGGATGGACGAGATGTTTGTAGACAATGCACTTACACAAAATTATGCACTTGGCGCATCCGGTGCATCTGAAGCCTCAGTTTATTCATTGGGTTTATCTTATACCGGGCAGGAAGGTATTGTAGGGGGTAAAGGCTTGTCTAATTACCAACGCTACAGCTTTAAAATCAATTCTGAACATAACTTTTATAAAGATATCGTCAAAATTGGTCAGCACCTTACCTACTCAGATATTAAAAATAATGGTATAAGTGTTGGTAATCAGTATAATAACACACTACGTGGAGCATTTAGTGCCAGCCCATTTTTGAAGATGTATGATGAGGATGGAAACTTCTTTGACAACAGCAAGTCTACATGGAATAATGCTGAGGCAAATCCTTATGCATCGATGGTATATAACAGCCAGAACAAAAATAATACTCAGCGTATACTGGGTGATATTTATATGGTAATTGAACCGATTAAAAATCTGAAATTCAAAACCAGTTTAGGTATGGATTACAGTGCAGGCGAAAGTCGTTCTTATACCCCTATATACAGTCTTTCTGTTTATACTTATAACCTTGTTAACAAGGCCAGCCAGTCAATGAATAAAGGTAAATCTCTGATCTGGGATAATTTGTTGAGTTATAAATTTACCTTAAATAATGACCATACTTTTGAAGCCATGGTGGGTAGCTCTGCATATCGTGCAGATGGTTCCAGTATTTTTGGAACCAATACAAATTTGATTGCTGATAGTTTTGATTATGCCTGGCTAAGTAACGCTACGGGTAAAAACATAGCGGGTATTACTATTGGAGGTAGACCAAACGATCCAGATCGCAGGTTATCTTATTTTGGCAGGTTAAATTATAATTACAAGGAAAAATACTTATTAAATGCCACTTTCAGAGCAGATGGTTCTTCACGTTTTGGCCCGGCAAACCGCTGGGGGTATTTCCCTTCTGTTTCTGCAGGCTGGGTAGTAACAAACGAGAATTTTATGCAGGGACAAAAAGACTGGTTGGACTTTCTTAAGGTACGTGCGAGCTGGGGGCAGGTTGGAAGTCAAAATATAGATGCGTTTCAATATCTTGCGCCAATTAAGCTAAATAATACAAATTATATTTTTGGTCCTGACGAGGGTGTGCTTACTCCTGGTGGCTACCAGGAAAGAATTAGTAATCCTGCAGTGAAATGGGAAACCTCAGAGCAGACTAATATTGGATTTGATGCTAATTTTTTGCAGGGCAAATTTGCGTTGAACTTCGACTGGTATAATAAAACTACTAAAGATTGGTTAATAGCTGTGCCAATTCTTGCCACAGCTGGTGCCAATCCTCCTTTTATTAATGGTGGTAATGTGAAAAATACAGGTATAGAACTGGCACTTACTTATAGAAACAAGGTAGGTGAATTTAATTATTCTGTTGGGGTTAATGGTGCTTACAATAAGAATAAAGTTGAAAATATTCCTACTTCCGATGAAATCATTCATGGTGGCGAGAATGAACTGTTCAACAATGCACTTGAGTTTTATCGTGCTCAAACCGGATTCCCAATTGGTTATTTCTGGGGCCTAAAAACAGCAGGTATTTTTCAGAATGAAGCCGAGGTTCAAAACTACAGATCTGCCAATGGTAAGGTAATACAACCAACCGCTGCTCCTGGAGACGTTAAGTATGTAGACATTAACGGAGATGGTATGATAGATAACCTGGATAGAGGAATGATTGGTAATCCGAACCCTAATTATACGTTTGGCATCACACTTTCAGGTGATTATAAAGGCTTCGATTTTTCTGTTGTAGCTTCTGGAGTTGCCGGAAATGATATTGTTCAATCTTACAGAAATCCATCTAGTCAGTTTGGTAATTACACCACCCGAATACTCGATAGATGGCACGGAGAGGGTTCATCGAATACCATTCCCCGCTTAACCGAAGACAACCGGAATTGGAGTAATTTCTCTGACCTGTATATTCAAAAAGGTGATTTCTTAAGGATCAGTAACATCACTGTTGGTTATGATCTTGGGAAGGTATTTAAAAAGAGCTACCTGAAACAGGTAAGGTTATATGCTGCTGCATTAAACGTTTACACATTTACAAAATACGATGGAATGGACCCTGAGATAGGTTATGGTACTCAAGGATTCGCGTCGGGTATAGACTTAGGTTATTATCCAAGGCCAAGAACATTCATGATAGGAGCCAATCTTAAGTTTTAACTACAAGATCATAAAAATATGAAAGCTATAAAAATATATGCTGTTGCACTAAGCCTTTTATCTTTAGGGGCATGCAAAAAAGGTTTTCTGGATACTGAGCAAGTGACAGCAGTAACAGATCAAAATTTTTACAAAACACCAAAGGACGCATTTACCGCACTTGTTGGTTGTTATGATGGACTACAGGTTGTGTGGTCTGAGGGGGTCGCCTTGCCGGTTGCAGCCGAAGTAATGTCTGACAATACTTTTGGTGCAACCGGAAATTCTGATGGTTTTGGTTACCAGATGATTGATGAATTTGATAAGTCGCGTTCACCATCAGACCAAAATTTATACAATCGAAACTGGGTTTTGTATTATAGAGCATTGTTTCGTTGCAACACCCTTCTGGGTAAATTGGATCAGATTGAATGGGGTAAAGATACTGAGTTGAGAAAAACATACGAATCTGAGGCCCGCTTTCTGCGTGCCTACCTGCTATTTGATATGGTTAGACTTTGGGGTAATATTCCATTGTTAACTGCTCCATCTACCGAGAATTTACCACAGAGTAATCCAGATGAAGTTTACAAGGCAATAGCTGAAGATCTAAAATTCGCAGCAGCAAATTTACCAGAAGTTGCTTACCCGGCTCAGGCTGTTGCCAATCATGGCAGAGTTACCCGATATGCCGCCGAAGCGCTGATAGGTCGTGTATTCTTGTTTTACACTGGTTATTATGCAAAGGCAGATTTAGTTGGTCTGGTATCTAAACCAGAAGCACTTGCCTATCTTGAAGATGTAATTACAAAAGGCGGATATGGTCTAATTGAAAATTTTGCAAACCTATGGCCTGCTGCATCACCAACATCATATGCAGGTGAGGATAATAAGGAAACCATTTTCGCCATAAAATATACTTATACAAGTGATTATGATGGCAATACCGATGGCAACCATTGGATGATAATGACAGGTATTCGTGAGCAGGCACTTTACCCGTATGGAAACGGATGGGGCGCTGAAACAGTAAACCCTAAATTATGGAACGCATACTTGCCTACCGACACCAGAAGAGCAGGCTCTATCATTTCAATTGTAGACGAAAACCTGCCCTTCACAAATCAAAAAGGTCAAAGAGAATATACTGGTTACTATGTGAAAAAATATAGCCCAATGATCGGGTTAGACGGCAAGCCTCTGCCAGAAGCACATGGTAATACAAACTTCCAGATTGGTCAGTTCCAGGATTATGTATCTATCCGTTATGCTGATGTATTATTGATGGCCGCAGAGCTGGGAAGTGGAAATGCGCAAACCTATTTTGATGCGGTGAGGCAGCGTGCATATAAGGGTGCATTTACTCCGCTGGCGATAAGCCAGGCTAACATCATTAGAGAGCGCAGACTGGAATTTGCTTTTGAAGGAATACGCTATTATGATTTATTGCGTCAAGGAATAGATAAAGCAGCTCAGGAAATTGCCGAAACTTCAACGGTATTAAACGGTGGTGTAAGCGCAGAGAAAAAAATATCTGCAGCAAATATCATTGCTACAAAAGGTTTGCAGCAAATACCATACACCCAAATCGGTCTTTCTAATGGAACGTTAAAACAAAATGCAGGCTGGTAACAGATCATCTATTTTAATCATTAAAGAAATGAAACTATATATAAAAATGTTTGCAATGCTGATAATGCCTTTGCTGTTCAGTGCATGCAAAAAAAATGAGCACAGTATTGATAGGACGCTCGATAAATCAGAAATTCAGTACACTGTAACCCAGGATTTAAAGGCCGATGCCGGTGGAAATACTGTAATTCTTAAAAACGCTACACCGGGAACTATACCCATGTGGGATTATGGAACAGGAACCTCCAGAAGGATGATAGATACAGTTAAATTTGCCTTTAAAGGAGATTATGTGATTAAATTTTCTGTACTCAGCGGAGGATTAGAAGTGAAGATGGATTCTGTAGTGGTAAAAGTTACACAAGATAACTTGAACTACGTGAACGACCCACTTTGGATAGCGCTTACTGGCGGCGTTGGCAGTGAGAAAGAATGGGTATTGGATACGGAAGGCGTTTATTTTGCAGGACCTTTTGCATTTTATGGAGTAAATATTGGTTGGCTTAAAGACGGCGGTCCATGGGGTTCCAATACCACAGGATGCTATGGTGCTGATTGCTGGAATTGGGGTCCGGGACTTGCCGACATTTATCCGAATATGATGGCCAAAGGTGATTATGGGGTAATGACGTTTGGACTAAAAGGAACTGCTTCTTTTAAAGCCGTTAAACCTATGGAAAATGGAATTATACAAAATGGAACTTACTTTTTAAATGTGAATTCGAAAATGTTAACCATCAATTCGGGTTCAATCCTTAGAGGATATAAACCTGAAAAGAATGGAATTACAGGAATAAGTAACTGGACAACCTATAAAATTTTATCTCTTGATGAAAATACGCTTCAACTTGGGGTAATTAGAGATAAGGATGTTGATGGAGAAGGGATGGCTATGCTCTCTTTCAACTTTATATCAAAGAACTTTGCTTCTTCACAATAAGCGAAAGTAAAGTCGTTTGATTTGGTGCAATCAAATGTTGAAAAGGATGAATGGCTTTTTTATTATATCCTTTAATTAAATCCGCTCGGGCTTCATTTTGATTCAGGTGAAGTCTGGGCATTTATTAAACATATTTTTCTTATCTTGGAGGTAAAAACTCAATTTTATGAAAAAGTTATTTGTATTAACATTAATTGCTGGTTTGTTTACCACGCTGACCAGCTCTGCTCAGGATGACAAGTCCAAAAGAGTCAGCCCTCCGGCTATAGCAAAAGAAACGCTTGCATCTGGAGCTGCTGTAACCATTGACTACAGTCAGCCTTCAGTTAAAGGCCGTAAAATAGGAGCCGATATTGCACCTTATGGAAAAGTATGGCGGACCGGAGCAAATGAAGCAACTGTATTTGAAACAAGCAAAGATGTAAAGGTAGAAGGTAAAGCCCTTGCTGCAGGTAAATATGGTTTGTATACTATTCCAGGAGAAAAAGAATGGACAATTATCTTTAACAAAACCTGGAAACAATGGGGTACTGATTACACTGAGGCAGATGATGCACTTCGTGTAGCGGTAAAACCTGGTAAAGCTGCTTCTGCAACTGAAAAAATGACTTTTAAGATTGAAAAATCAGGAAAAGTTAGCCTTTTATGGGGTAATGTTGTAGTGCCGTTTACTGTTAAATAGTAGGTAAAGTAATTTAAGTTATAGCGGGTATCATCCATATGGATGTTACCCGCTGTTTTTATAGACTAATAAACCGGAAAGTGTTTTCCACCACCTGTTGCAAATGCTCAGGTAGGCTTGCCGATGTATACGGATGCGATGCCCCATAAACATGATTAGCTCCTTCAATCTTTAATATTTTTGCTTTAAGTTGTTTTTGTGCCAATTGTTGTGCTACACTAAAACTCACATTTACATCATCATCACCATGCAGAATTAACCATGGGATATCTATCTTTTTTGCAGCACTCAAAATGTTCAGCTCTTCTTTGTGCTTATTAAAGTCTTCTAATAACGTGCTGNTTTAACGGCATTTTTTCTTTAGTCCTWGCATTTTCTACATAGATTTTGCCGGTTTTAGTCCATTCTTCTTCCTGCTCTTTTTTCCAAAGGCTCGAGAAATCCGAAATAGACGACCAGGTAATCAGCTTATCAATCCTTTCATCATCAGCTGCTTTTATAATCGATAGCCCGCCACCCCGACTATGTCCGATCAGGTAAATAGGCGAAGATGGGTAGGTGTTTGAAACATAGTTAACCATTTGGTCAACATCAAAAAGTTCCTTGCTAAATGTGTTGTCAGCAAAGGCTTCCATATCGGTTACATCATTAGAATTTTGGTCTGTTACTCCACCATGACTAAGGTTAAACTTCACATAACGGCAGCCATTTTTGGCAAACCATTCGGCAATTAGGTTGTGAGCACCCCAATCTTTGAAGCCTTTAAAGCCGTGAACAAATATTATGGTACCAATGTTTGTGTTTTTATCGTCATATGTAGTGTCACCAAATATGTTTTTTTCATCTGCTCCTTTTATTGTAAATTGCTCCTTTTGTATCATATATGTCTGCATTTATGGTGTTTAGCCAATATAACAATTTTTATATCGGGATGTTTAAATGAATCTATTTATTTAAAATCTTTCTAAATAACTCTTAATTACAGCATAATGACAGTGGAACAAGGGCGTCTTATTACTTTTGTTTCGCTAAAAATAAACAGGATAATAGATTTTGGAATATTTAAAGATCATTGCTTTTACGCATAAACAGATTGACCTCAAATCTTTAGGTAAATTAGTGATATGTGAGCAGACGCTGGACGACAGATTGAGAAACATTCAATCTGAGTTAGGAGTTAAAGAAATATTCTACGTAGGAACGTGTAATCGTGTTGAATTTGTATTCACATCCTCAGAAAAAGTTGACAGAGATTTTATCAGTCGTTTTCTTACTGTGTTAGATATGGGGTTACCCGATCAATACATGKAWAAKYTCNTSKMAAMTKTTTCTGWKNNTRTGAAGAAGCGGAGGCGTTTAATCACTTGCTTCGTACATCCTGTTCCTTAGAAAGTCTGGTTGTAGGAGAGAAGGAAATTCTTGCCCAGATCCGGAAGGCTTATGAAGCTTGCAGGGTTGCAGGATTTACGGGCGATTATATGCGGATGATCATGAACCGTGTGGTAAAAACAGCTAAAGAGGTTTACACACATACCAATATCTCCAAAAACCCCGTCTCCATTGTTTCTCTTGCTTACCGTAAACTTCGTGATCTAAAAATGTGTGGCAATGTAAAATTGCTCATTATCGGAGCGGGAGAAACCAACAAAAATATTGCTCAATACCTTAAAAAACATAAATACTCTAACTTTTCTATATTCAACAGAACTTTAGAAAATGCCCAAGCGCTGGCCAAAGATTTAAATGGCACTGCATATCCACTTTCGGAACTAGAAAATTACGATCAGGGATTTGATGTAATTATTACCTGTACCGGCGCTACAGAACCTATTATTACTGAAGCCATCTATAAGAAATTATTAAATGGTGATACCGGTAAAAAAGTAATTGTAGATCTTGCCATCCCTAATGACACTGCTCCTGAAGTAGTGAAAAATTTCCCGATACATTTCATAGAGGTAGAATCTTTAAAAGAAGTTGCCCGCAAAAATATACAAGAACGCTATGATGAGCTGGTTAACGCAGAACACATCATCGAAGAGAACATCAAAGATTTTGAATTGGTATTACGCCAGCGTGAAATTGAGATAGCCATGAGTGGCGTTCCTCAGAAAATCAAGGAAATTAAGCATACTGCTATCAATGGTATCTTTGCCGAAGAGATCAATAACCTGGATGAGAACTCCAGATTGGTACTGGAACGTGTGATGGATTATATGGAAAAAAAATACATCAGCGTACCAATGGTAATGGCAAAAGAGATATTGGTAAAGAATAGCTAAATTTGCCAAAAAATTAGCATCAACGTGAAAAGACTTACTATCGGTACAAGAGGCAGCGACCTGGCTTTATGGCAAGCCAACTTCATTAAAGATAAACTTGCAGGAATTGGCGTTGAGGCAGATTTGAAAATCATCAAAACGCAAGGCGACAAGATTCTAAACTTAAGATTGGACAAACTGGAAGGTAAAGGGTTCTTTACTAAAGAGCTTGAAGAAGAACTTTTAGGTGGAACCATCGATATAGCAGTACACTCTCATAAAGATTTACCTACAGTACACCCCGCAGGATTAACAATTGCAGCGGTGACTGAACGCGAAGATCCGGCAGAGCTTCTTTTAATTTTAAAAGACTGTGTAGACATTACCCAAAAATTATCGCTGAAAACAGGCGCAATGGTGGGTACATCATCTAACAGACGTAAAGCCCAAATATTAGCATTACGCCCTGATTTAAATATTGAAGATTTAAGAGGGAACGTGCCTACCAGGATCCAAAAACTAAGAGATGAAGATTACGACGCGATCCTGCTGGCTAAAGCCGGTGTGAACCGTTTAAAAATTGACCTTTCGGAGTTCCATGTAGAAGTTGTAGATACTACAGAACTGGTTCCCGCTCCTGCTCAAGGTGCTTTGGCTATTCAGATCAGAGAAAACGACACTGAACTATTTGAACTACTTCAAAAAATACACGACCCGGAAACCGCAGAGGAAATTGCAATTGAACGAAAAGTGTTAAACCTTTTTGAAGGCGGCTGTCACATGCCATTAGGGTGTTACTGTAAAAAAGAAGATGGTTTATATGAGGTTTGGACTTCTAAAGCAGAAACCGATGAGGATTTCCCTGATCGCTTATTTTATAGAGTAGAGAGTCTTGATGGTTTAGCTGAAAAGATTGTGAGCAGATTTGCTCCGGATAGGAAATTTCCAGCAAGGGTGTTTATTTCAAGAGAAGTTGGTGAACATAACTATTTTAGAAAGGCTTTAGCAAAACACAATATAGAAATTGATGGCAGATCGCTGATCCGTACTTTTCCTATTGTAACTGTTTTGGATCAATATCATTTCAGACATGTAGACTGGATCTTTTTTAGCAGCAGAAATGCGGTAGATTATTTTTTTAATCTAAAACCTGTATTGCCTAAGCACGTTAAATTTGGCGTTGCCGGCAAAGGTTCTGAAGATTCATTAAGAAGGGCTGGTTATCTGGCTGATTACGAAGGAGAGGGTGGTGATATTGAGGAAGTAGCTGAACTTTTTGCTAAAAAAGTTGCCGGCAAAACGGTATTGTTTCCAAGAGCACAAGATTCTTTATTAACCATTCAAAAAGCACTGACAGCAGATACAAAAGTAATAGACTTACCTATTTACGAGACTGTATTTGAAGATGATATAGACCAGACTTACGCTGACGTGCTGATTTTTACCAGCCCATCTAATGTTGACGCCTATTTTGTAGAGAACTTATTAGATCCCGGACAGCAGATTGTTGCTATTGGTAATTCAACAGCGAAAAAATTTGATGAGATGGGTATAAAATATACCTTACCTTACTCGCCGGATGAGATCGGATTGGCTGAGGCTGTGTTTGGAATAGAAATAAAATAGAGAAAGTTAAATAGAGGTTGATATGTTACACCGTCCACGTAGATTGAGGAAAAACCCTGTAGTTAGGGAAATGGTAGCCGAAACAAGGTTGTCGAAAGATATGTTCATTTATCCGTACTTTATTGTGCCGGGTAAAAATGTTGTTCATGCTTTAGATGCAATGCCGGGGATCAACCATTACTCTGAAGATACATTGGTTAAAGATGTTGAAAAGGGCCTTAAACTAGGTGTAAACAAAGTCATGTTGTTTGGTGTAGGAGATGAAAAAAGTGAGGATGCACATTCAGCATATCATGATCATTCCCTAGTACCTTCGGCAGTTCGTTTGCTTAAGAAAAACTTTGGCGAGGATTTATATATAGTTACCGATGTTTGCGTTTGTTCATATACTACTCATGGACATTGCGGCATATTAGAAAATGATTATGTACAAAATGATGCAAMTSWWSMMKKMMWTGCCAAAATGGGACTTACCCATGCACAGGCAGGTGCTGATATGCTTGCCCCATCCGATATGATGGATGGCAGGGTTGGTGCAATGCGAAGTGTACTTGATGGTGCAGGTTTTGTAAATACGGCAATCATGTCGCATGCTACAAAATTTGCTTCAGCATATTATGGCCCTTTTAGAGAGGCCGCTGATTGTGCACCAAGTAAAGGAGATAGAAAAGCCTATCAAATGGATTTTAGAAATGGCAATGAAGCGCTAAGAGAAGCATTGCTTGATGAAAGTGAGGGAGCAGATGTATTAATGGTTAAGCCGGCTTTAGCTTACCTTGATGTAATGCACAACTTAAAACAGCATACAGACTTGCCAATAGCATGCTATAATGTATCAGGAGAGTACTCTATGGTAAAAGCAGCTGCTGAAAAAGGCTGGATAGATGAGCAAAAAGTAGTGATGGAGACCATGCATGCATTTGCACGCGCAGGAGCAAGCATTATAACAACTTACCATATAAGAGATATAGTAGAAAAGAATTGGATGTAATATGTTAGAATCTTTAAAAAAAATGTTTTCGGGAAATGAAGGGGATATGCCTGTAAATACAGGAAGTAAACCGGATATTTCCAGAGAGAAATCGGCAGAGCTGTACGAGAAGGCTAAAAACTATTTTCCGGGAGGAGTAAATTCTCCGGTTAGGGCTTTTAAATCGGTTTACGGAACTCCATTGTTTATTCAAAAAGGCGATGGATGCTTTGTTTGGGATGCTGATGGAAATCAATTTATAGATTTTTGCGGAAGCTGGGGTCCATTAATTCTTGGCCATAACAATGCTAAAGTTCGTGAAAAGGTTACTGAGGTGATGCAAAATGGAATGAGCTTCGGCGCACCTACTGCATTAGAAAACGAGCTTGCGGAACTGATTATAAAAAACAATAAACTTGTAGAAAAGATACGTTTTACCAGTTCTGGTACAGAGGCAGTAATGTCGGCTATTAGATTGGCGCGTGGCTATACAGGTCGTGATAAGATCATCAAATTTGAAGGTTGTTATCACGGGCACAGTGATTCGCTATTGGTAAAAGCAGGTTCAGGTTTGGTTACCTTCGGTGAAACTTCTTCTGCCGGCGTTCCAAAATCATTTGCTCAGGAAACCATCGTAATTCCTTTGAATGATACCGAAGCTTTGAATAAAGCATTTGAACAATTTAAAGATGAAGTAGCCGCTGTTATTATTGAAGGAATTCCTGCTAACAACGGATTGCTGATGCAGGATGCAGCATATATTCAGTTTTTACAGAATATCTGCAAAGAGAATAAAGCACTCTTAATATTTGATGAGGTAATCACCGGGTTCAGATTGGGATTTGAAGGTGCTGCGGGACATTATGGCATAAAGCCTGACATAGTTACCTATGGTAAAATTATCGGTGGTGGCTTGCCTGTAGGAATGTATGGTGCATCGKCCGANNTCWTRKCTNATATTTCTCCTGATGGTGGCGTTTATCAGGCAGGTACATTATCCGGAAATCCGGTTGCTATGGCTGCGGGTATTGCCCAGTTAACGGAGCTATTACGTTCTGGTTTTTATAAAGATTTAAACAATAAAGCCAGTGAGTTTGCCGAAAGTATACAGCGTTTTGCTACTGCAAGGAACTACAAATTAAAGGTATTCCATGTGGGTTCTATTTTCTGGCTGGCTTTTACCGACAAAGATAAAATTCAATGTGCCGAGGATATTGATCCGGCAAGCATGGAGAAATTTAAAGTAATGCACAGGGAGCTGTTAAACAGAGGTATTTACCTGGGCCCATCGGGCTATGAGGTAGGTTTTGTTTCTGCTGCGCATACTAAAATAGAGCTTGAAAAAGCAAAGAGAGCTATATTTGATAGTCTCGATGTTGTTTTCAGGAATAAGTAAATTTTGGGTATATTTATAGTATAAACTACTAACTGTCTTGAAGAAATCAATCGTTATATTTTATTTCCTGCTATTGTACTCTTTAGTGCAATTAATTTCGTGGGGCACGCTTGTAGTTAAATTACAACCGTCCAGGATGGCTATGGTAATGGGCGAGGGATCTGTATTTCTGTTCTTATTGTGTATTGGAGCATATTTTTTACACCAATCTATTAAAAAAGAAGACAGGCTAAGAGAACAGCAGCAGAACTTTTTACTCTCGGTAACGCACGAGTTAAAATCGCCTTTGGCGGCTATAAAATTATCTATACAAACCATCGTTAAACGTGATCTGGATAAAGCCAGACAAACTTCTTTACTGAATAATTCATTAAAGGATATTGAGCGTTTAGATGATTTGGTTGAAAACATGTTGTTGGCTACCAAGATCGAAAACAGGTCTTATTCGTTCCCTAAAGAAGAGTTTGATCTTTCGGAAATGGTTTCAAGAATCACGGATAGGTTACAGATCCATTCATGCGGCTGTGAGCAGCTGATAAATCCAAAAATACAACCCGGGGTTAAGGTAGTGGGCGATCAGTTTGCGCTGTCGTCTGTGGTAACTAACCTGGTTGAAAATGCAGTTAAATATTCTGGACCTTGTGCAGAGGTTGGTGTGGAATTGACAAATAAAGATGGGCATCCTTTTTTAAGGGTAACTGACAAAGGGCCAGGTATCCCTGATGCGGAAAAGATGCTTATTTTTGATAAATTCTACCGTGTAGGTGACGAAAATGTCAGAAAATCAAAAGGAACAGGTTTAGGCCTGTTTATTGTTAAAGAAGTTCTACAAAGCCATGACGCTGATATCAGCGTTAAAGATAACGCACCACAGGGTGCAATTTTTGAAATAACATTTAGTTGATTATGCCACAGAAATTAAGAATATTACTGGTTGAGGATGAAGACCACTTATTAGATGCAATAAAATTAAACCTTGAACTTGAAGGTTATAAAGTTCATGCGGTAAAAGACGGTAAAACTGCTTTAAAGGTTTTTAAAGAAGAGCGTTTTAACCTGATCATTTTAGACGTGATGCTTCCTGAAATGGATGGTTTTCAGGTTTGTGAAACAATTCGTTTAGAAAACACTGAAGTTCCTATCCTTTTCCTAACAGCCAAAAATACAAGTGAAGACCGTGTTATGGGTCTGAAAAAAGGTGCTGACGATTATTTGGTTAAACCATTTAATTTGGAAGAGCTGATCTTAAGAGTAGGTATTTTGGTTAAACGCAGCATGAAAGCTGATGATCTGAAAGAGCTTAACTCTTATAAAATCGGAGATAAGACCATCTATTTTAATTCTTTTGAATTAAAACAGGATGATGGCCTTATTGTTCCTTTAACAAAAAAAGAAACCATGCTGTTAAAACTACTGATTGAGCGTAAAAACGAAGCAGTATCGCGTGAGCAGATTTTAGAAACCGTTTGGAATTACGATGTTTATCCATCAACGCGTACTATCGATAACTTTATATTAACCTTCCGTAAGTATTTTGAGCCAGATCAGAAAAACCCGGTTTATTTTCACTCTATCAGAGGGGTAGGTTATAAATTTACTGATATTCATTAATGTACAATACCAAAGGCAGGTATGCACTGATGGCAATTTTTATTATTGCCGCTTTAGCATGCCTTTTTTATGATCAGTATCAGCTTGCCGCATTGGCAGGCCTTTTCTTTGCCTTTGTACTTTGGAGTCATTTTAAACACAGTTCTGTGCTGCTTGCTTCCAAGTATTTTAAGAATGGCGAATATGAAAAAGCAGAACGCATATTGGCGGAAGTGCCAAATCCGGATAGACTTGCAAGAAACCGAAGAGGTTATTACGAGTTTATGCGTGCTAATATTGCCTTAAGAAAAGAAGAATATGATGTTGCAGAACACCATTTTCAGATCGCAAGTCGTTTCCCGCTGGGTGGAAAAAATGATAAAGCTTTTGTATTGATCCATCTTGCCAATCTTGCGCTTAGAAAGAAAGATGGTGAGCGGAGCAGGGCCTATATTGCGAAAGCAAAAGAACTGGCCAGTACCCCAAAAGCAAAAGATATAATTAGCAAGATTGAGATAGAAGCGAACAACTTATAAAACAAAATAGATTTACATGAACACGTTATTTTTAGATGCAGCATTTTCAAAGCAAACAGAACGCCCACCAGTTTGGATGATGCGTCAGGCTGGTCGTTTTATGCCTGAATACTGGGAGATCAAAAATAAATACTCCTTCCTTGAAATGTGCAAAACACCTGAAATTGCTGCTGATGTAACTATGTTACCGGTTAATTTACTGGGTATCGATGCCGCTATTTTATTCTCGGATATTTTAGTGACAGGCGAGGCAATGGGCGGAGATTTAAGCTTTACTCAGGGTGTTGGACCAAAGTTTGCAAACCCTGTGCGTACATTAAAAGATGTAGATGCACTTGAGGTTGATGTTTTAGACCGTTTGCAATACGTAGCAGATGCGATTAAGGTTATACAACAACGTTTAAACGGAAGTATTCCTTTAATTGGTTTTGCCGGTGCTCCTTTTACTGTTATGAGCTACCTTGTTGAAGGTGGTTCATCAAAAGATTTTAAAACAACCAAGCTGTTGATTCACAATCAACCAGAGGTTGCACACAAACTATTGGCTAAAATAGCAAAAGTTACTGCCGATTATTTGAACCTTCAAATTGCTGCAGGGGTTAATGCCATCCAGATTTTTGATAGCTGGGCCCAGGCTTTATCATGGAACGATTATCAGGAATTCTCGCACCGTTATATTCAGGAGATCATCGCAAACTTAAACAGAAAAGATATTCCCGTAATTTCGTTCTGTAAAGGAAGCTCTGTATTTGCGCCTATTATGGCTGAGGCTAAACCGGATGTAGTTTCGGTGGACTGGAACGCAGATTTGTTAAATATCAAGAAAAGCTTACCAGCAGGTATTGCAGTTCAAGGCAACCTGGATCCGCATATACTTTATGCAGATAAACCCGTTATTAAGAGAGAGATTCTTCGGTTGTTCGAGCGTATGCGCGGAGAGAATGGATTTATCTTTAATCTTGGCCATGGCATTATGCCGGATATTCCGTTCGACAACGTAAAATACGCGATTGAAGTAATCAAAGACTTTAAATACTAATATAAAAATGGAGAAGTACTATTTTTACATTCTGTCTGTTCACATCATCTTTGTTGTTAGCTGGATGGCAGGATTGTTTTATAGTGTCCGTCTGTTTATTTATCATACTGAAGCCGAAGACCGGCCCGAAATCGAGCGTAATATCCTGCAAAAGGAATACGAAAGGATAGAGGCCAAACTTTGGAATATCATTACTACACCTGCAATGGTACTCACTGTACTTGCAGGTGCAGGAATGGTTTGTATACACCCTGGTTTATTACAAACGCCCTGGTTTCATGTAAAACTTGGCTTTGTAGCAGCTTTGCTGGTTTATCATTTTATTTGCCAGAATATAATGAAGCAGCTGAAACACGGTAAATGCAAAATAAGCTCGTTTAACCTTAGATTGTGGAACGAGGTGGCCACCATCCTTCTTGTAGCTATTGTGTTCACAGTAGTGCTGAAAAGCGCCGTGAACTGGATTTATGGCCTTGTTGGGCTCATCATATTTTCTGTAGTAATTATGCTTGCCGTGAAATGGTACAAACATTACCGCAAAAAGCACGATTGCTAACCCCCTTTAATTTTTTTTATTACTGCGTGCAACCTTTTCTATAGTTGCGTCATCTACTCTATACCAAACACACAAATGAAATTGACGCAATATAGTATAAATGAATTATTAGAAGGATGCAAAGCAGGCAACCGGAAGATGCAGGAGGCCCTGTACAGGCAAACTGCGCCCAAGATGCTTGTAGTTTGTATGCGTTATGCAAAAGATAAGATGGAGGCCGAAGACGTATTGCAAATGGGTTATATTAAAATTTTTCAGAAAATAAATGAATACAGGGGAGATGGGGCTTTTGAAGGATGGATTAGGAAAGTTATGGTAAATACAGCAATTGAAAGTTACCGTAAAAATTTAAGGACTATGAATGTGGTTCCAATTGAGGACGCGTATGATCAGCCATCAACAGGCTTTGATTTTAGCAGATTAGGAATGCAGGATTTATTAAAAGTGATTCAAAAGCTGGCCGATGGCTACAGAGTGGTGTTTAACATGTACATCATAGAAGGATATTCTCATAAAGAAATTGCTGAAACATTGGGCATTTCTGAAGGAGCAAGTAAATCGCAATTGTCAAGAGCAAGGGCGATATTAAAAGAAGAAATCATAAAAATGGAGGGCATAAATTATGCAACACATGCAGGATAAAGCGTTTGATCAGTTGTTTAGGGATAAGTTTGAGGGGGCGGAAATACAACCTTCAGCAGACCTGTGGAATGGTATTTCAGAAGAACTGTCGCCAAAACCTAAACGTAGTTTACCGGTTTACTGGATGGCAGCAGCAGTCGCTGTAATTGTCGCAACAATCGGTTTATTGATGCCGATGCAGAAAACAGAAAAGATCAGGTTGCAGGCACCAGAGATGGCACGCAACGAGGTTACCCCAGTTCCTGTTGTTAAAACTCCGGCGCAAGTACGCGAGGTTAGCTCAACAGTTGCGGACAAGGTTGAAAGTACTCCATTAATTATTGCACCACGCATAAAATTAAGCAGCAGAGAAAAAGAATTGGCCGCTTTGCAACCAAAAGCAACAACCGATCGTCCTGTTAATAAGCAACCGGAAGTTGTTAGCACGTTAGCTAAAGTTGAACCAAAAGAAGAAGCTCCTAAAGAAGAAGTGATGATCGCAAAAGCAGAACCTGCAGAATATACAGATGTTGCTGTTGAGCCTGAACATCAGGAGAATAAGGGAATTAGGAATGTAGGAGATCTGGTGAATTTTGTAGTTAACAAAGTAGATAAGAGAGAGAAGAAATTTATACAGTTTGATACCAATGACGATAATTCATCTTTAGTGTCCATTAACATAGGTTTCATAAAGTTTAATAAAAAGTCAGATAAATAGAATTAGGAAACACACAAACCAATACATACAATGAAACGTCTATTATTAACAGCACTTATTGTAAGCGGACTTACCGGTGCTATAGCTCAAACTGCCAGTGCACAACAAGATACTACCGTAAGCAAAGAACGTAAAATGAAAAAGTTCGATATGGATCTTGGTGTTGGTATTACCATTGGTAAAAAAGACTCTACAGGGAAAACCAATATGTCTAAGGGCCGCTTTATTGGCGGAATAACCATAACAAGAGTGGATCTAGGCTTTTCAAGATTAATAGATAATGGCAGTTTTACCTTATCTCCTGAAAACGACTTCCTGGATTACAGAGGTGGTAAAACAAGTACATTCTCTTTTGATATCATCCAGTTTGGCTATCGGTTCAATTCAAACTTTAAGATATATCTGGCAGGTGGTTTCGACTGGACGCACATCAGGTTGAACAAAGATATAACCATGCAAAAAAATGCAAGTGTGCTTACTTATGTTCAGGAAGATATTCATTTCTCTAAAAATCGTTTCTCTAGCAGCTATGTGCACATACCTTTCAATTTTGAATTACGCACTAAAGAAAACGATCATGGCAACCGATTTTACTTTGTATTCGGACCAGAAGTGGGGTTCCTTTTAAATGGAAAAGTAAAACAGATCAGTAACGAAAGAGGAAAAGTAAAAGTYNASTSWTGATTACAACTTTCAATCCTTCCGTTATGGCGGCACAGTTAGGTTAGGTTATGGCGCTTTCGGAGTATTTSCKANNTMYTMKGCTAGTGACATGTTTGCAAGCGCAGCTCAAAAGGGATTAAAAAATATGGCATTCGGCGTTACGCTTGGCTTAAATTAAAACACACAACACACACAAGTAAAACCAATCCCGCGGTATATACTGCGGGATTTTTTTGTTTACTGACCAACACTTTTATATTATCTTTGAACTGTGGAAGAACAGATCATTAGCGTAAAAAACCTGACCAAGCAATATCAGACTGAACAGGTTTCTGGAGTTAAAAATATTAGCTTTGATATCAAAAAGGGAAATATTGTAGCCATTATTGGAGAAAGCGGAAGTGGGAAATCGACACTGCTGAAATGTATTTATGGTTTACTAAAGGTAGATAGTGGTGAAGTGCTTTTTGAAGGGAAAAGGATTCTTGGACCGGATGAGCAACTGATACCAGGCCATAAGCAAATGAAAATGGTTACTCAGGATTTCTCCTTGAATATCTACGCCAAGGTGTACGATAATATTGCTTCCATGCTATCGAATACAAACGTGCAATCCAAGCACGATAAAACGATGGACATGATGGAGCATTTGCACATTATGCATCTTAAAGAAAAGAAAATTACTGAACTAAGTGGAGGAGAACAACAACGTGTTGCAATTGCCAAAGCATTGGTAAGTGACACCTCAGTCTTACTGTTAGATGAACCATTTAGTCAGGTTGATGCATTATTGAAAAATCAGTTGCGTGCTGATATTAAACGAATTGCAGCTGATACCGGTGTTACTGTTATCATGGTTTCTCATGATCCTGCCGACGGTTTGTTTTTGTCAGACGAATTATTGATTCTAAAAGATGGCCAGCTTTTACAGAAAGGGGAACCATCACATATATATCATCATCCCGATCATATTTATACCGCTCAAATACTAGGCAATGCCGTGGTTTTAAATGCAGAAGATGCTTTGAAACTGGGTATTAATGCCACCAAAGATCAAGTGGTTTTTTATCCGGAATGGGTTGAACTAAAAAGTTCATGGAATAGCAGGCGTTTTGAAGTTAAGGATGTTTATTACAAAGGCTTTTATGAAGAATTACTACTGGAAAGAAATGGAGTAAAAATCAGGGCAATTCAATTGAATAGGGGAGAACATAAAAAGAACGATCATGTTCAGGCGAACATCGGTCATTTTTTAGAATTTTAATATCGCAGACCTATTATGGCAATAGCCATTTTAAAAATGCGACAAATTTTAATATGTCTAGGTTCCAAATGTTGATCTCACGAAGACTAGTTAGATTTGAAATCTATTAAGACAATCTAATATGTACTTATTGTTGTACCTTTTTTGATTACCATTTATAACTTTCTAGGAGATATAATTTTAGCTTACTAATAGTTTATAAGTTTTACTTTTTTTTTAAAAAATGATTTATTATATGTAATCTTACTATTACCTATAGCCAAATATTTATGATAAAAATTTACGTTCTCTCAAACGATAATAAGCCTATTTCTGAATTGTTTGATTTCATATACAAAACTGAGGGGCTAAAAATAGTAGGGGTATCCGATGATCTTGTTAAAGTCGCATTATCTATATATTCTTCATGTAAACCTGATATTATCATTGTGAATCAACAAATCAATGAAGAGCGTATGATTAATTTGAATGATTCGCTCGGACTTGCATTTAATGTTGTTTTTGTAGATCCATTAAAGACCTTGTCAAAAGAGTTTTTTGAAAAACATAGGTTGAATTATATGCAAAAACCTTTTGGCTATGATAAATTTCTTGAAAGGGTCAATTTACCCAAACCTAAATGGAGTCATAGCAAACCAAAATTTATTCAAGAGTTTCACAAAGAAGATCATTTCTTTATAAAATGTGAAAAGGGGAAAATTATAAGGATAAATATCAATGATATCTTTTACATAGAAGCGAGCCAAAACTACATCATTATCAATCAAACAGGAGAAAAGTGTATTGCAAATTTTACACTTAATGGAATTGAGAAGGTGTTGTCAGAGAATGTTTTTATAAGAGTTCACCGATCTTTTATTATTAATATTAATAAAATAAGGTCTATCGAATCTAATCGGGTAATACTAGATAAGAATATCATCATTCCGATCGGACAATCTTACAAAGCTGGAATACTGGATGTATTTAATCCTAGGATTTTAATTCTCAATAAAATAATGTTATTTATCGCGATGATCCTGTCGCTGTACCGCGATTTTGATTTTTTATTCGAGAGTATGTTAACTTAAGATGTTGTTTCCTAACGCTTTCATTTAACATTGTTGTCTAAATATTTGGCGTTAGTGTAATTTTAAAGCCCGTTAGTCATTTGAAAATAGGTGTCTGTGTAATTTGTTTGTTAATAAATAAGCTCTTATTAAATTGCTAATGTAAACCTATTGCTCTCAATTTATGCCAACTTACTATTTCAACAGACTCGATCAGTTAAATTCATTAATTCGGAGAAGAGCTACCGGATCTCCAATTCAATTAGCTAAAAAGCTTTCTGTAAGTGAAAGAACCATATTCGCATATATTTCCATTCTTAGAAATCAAGGTGCAGATATTAGATATAACAGGAGTAGGCAATCCTATTATTATTCGACAGATGGCACCTTTGATTTTACATTTAAAAAAACAGGATAGGGAAATAATGAATTTAGTTATACTGTTATTTTTTTGCATCGAAGTAAATTAGATTTATATCAATAAGCATTATACATTCATTAATAGTTTTACATGGAGAACAAGGAAAAAACAATGATTGTAATAGTGCCTTGCTATAATGAATTTAAACGTTTCCCCCTTCAGTCATTTGAGAAGTTTATTAGGGATAATTCTAATATTGGATTTTGTTTTGTAAATGATGGGAGTTCAGATCTAACTCAATATTTTATTGATAATTTGGAATCAAGATATAAAAAAAATRYANGTAYWRYTWMRTWAATGGTAAATCTTGGGAAAGGTGAAGCCGTACGTAGGGGAGTTAATTTCGTACTAAAGAATTTTTCTACAAAGTATATATGTTATTTAGATGCAGATTTATCTACCCCACTTGAAGAAGTTCAAAGAGTGTTTTGGTTAATTGAATCGCGACAAGAATTATTATTTGTTTTCGGTTCACGTGTTTCGGTATTTGGAAGCCAAATAAAGCGTTTAAGTTATCGTCACTATGGTGGGCGTGTTATAGCAACTCTGATTGATATGGCACTAAAGCTCTCTATTTACGACACACAATGTGGGCTCAAGATATTTAGCCGTGATTTGGCAAATGAATTATTTAAAGACCCATTTTTAAGTCGATGGCTTTTTGATGTTGAAATTTTCGCCAAAATGAAATTGCTATATTCCTTGGTAGATTTAAATAGGCTTATGAAAGAGATTCCAATTAACGTATGGACGGAGAAAGGTAATTCAAAGGTGAAGTTTGTTGATGTGGTGAAAATTCCTTTCATACTTTTTGCTATTAAATATAAGTACAGGATTAGAGCGAATGAAAGAAAAAACAACACGAATCATGCCTCTAATATTCAGTCTGTTCTAAGTTCAATCCATTCAAGTTCGAATCCTTTGCAGAGATGAAAATTTCTACATTCATTTTCAGAGTTTTGAAATTCGGTATATGTGGAAGCATTGGAATGTTGATTGATTTTAGTTTTACGATTCTCTTTAAAGAATACTTTCAACTAAACCCTTATTTATCAAATTTGTTGGGTGTTTCTATTGCCATGGTTATTGTTTTTAACTTGAATAAGAGATGGACCTACGCAGATAGCAATAGTAATGTAAGGAAACAATTTCAACAGTTTTTTATTGTGTCTTCGTTTGGTTTTATATGGAATTCTGCACTCGTGTATTTATTTCATCAAAATTTAGGTTTTTCATTCTATTTGGGGAAATTTTTTGCAATTGTCCTAGTGGCAATTTGGAATTTTTCACTTAACTCAATTTTCACCTTTAAGGTAACTAAATAATTTTATTATAACTCCATGGCTAAACAATTTTTCTTGACGTCCAAAGCACTATTCGTTTTATTTACAAGTATCGTGGTAATAGTGATTTTATACTTTATTTTTATAAAGCTTGGTATAATAACTGAAGTCCCCAATGAAGTTAACATTATTAAAAATGATGGTGTATGGTTCAACGACATTAGATATTTAGGTTACACCTTTACTCCCAATCAAAAGTCTAATATGGCTTTCTTTCCATTGTTTCCTTACCTCTGGAAATGGACATTTTTGAACAATTTTCAGATTATTTTTGTAAACCTAATCATCTTTATCATCTCATTTTTATTCTTAATTGGAAAGACAAATTATAAAATACCTTATCTGATGATTGTTAGTACAATTCCTTGTTTTATATTTTTCTTTCTACCTTATTCCGAGGCGTGTTTTTTTTTGTTTGGTACACTGCTTATCCTTGGCTATAGAAGAGATTCCAGGACTTTGGTATTTATTGGGTTGTTGGGTTGTTGCTTAACAAGATCTGTTTCAATTTTCTTTATACCCGCTGTGATTGTAACTGAGTTATTGGCCTACAAAAGCTCCAGTATTAGTAGAAAGAAGTTACTGACAAATATTATTACCAATACTCTGATTTGTGTCATTAGTATATTCATTGTCGTCTTAATTCAATGGATAGAAACAGGAAAATGGTTTTATTATATTGAGGTTCAAAAATACTGGAAAAGAGAGTGGCTAATTCCATCTATACCTTTTACAACTGTTTCACCGAATAAGGTTTTGGGAATTGATGCAATAGGATTAATGTTGGGTTGTATTGCAATGTTTTTCTGTTTCAAATGGGGCTATAATTGCGTTATCTCGAAACAAAGAACATCAAGGAGTGGATTAAAAGAAGAAAAGAATCATGTTTGTAAATCAGTTTATTTTTCTGCCTTGTTTTTATCTGCAATAGCTATAATAGATACTTGTTTTACATATAACATTGAAGGAAGCACAAATATGCAGTGCATGAATCGACATCTTATATGCACCTCATYTKCMGWTYNTTWKNTTGAATTGGATAAATAAAGATTACAACCCCGGATCAAAGGATGTTTACTTTATCACGGCAATACTGGTCTCCGGTATATTTGTAACTGGTATTTTTAACTATATACACCATACTGTTTATTATATATTATTTGGATTATCCTTTTTCTTATATAAGTTTTTCCAAAAATTGCAGCCTTTGTATTTCTTGCTGTTTTTATTTAATATTTTTTTTACCGTGATATTCTATCATGATTTTATTAGTGGTTTTTGGGTGGGCTAATTTTCATGAATTAAAATTATGCACTGCAAAAGCTTAGCAGTCTATTGAGATAGATTTATATAAACAAATTTAAATTAATTTTATATGGAACAAAAAAAATGGAAAGTTTCCTTAGCAGCTAAGGTACTTGGAGGAGCTGTATTCCTCACCGTATTTATTTTTAATGCCGTAACTTTTATTGAAAAAGATGGCGGCAGTTTTTCCTTGAACTCTTTAAAAGCATATGCCCAGACTGGAGGAGGAGGCTCCGAAGAACTCGCACCGTGTAATGATCCGAATACAGAGGGGTGTTCGGCAAAACTTTTAACTACGGAAGATTGTTCTAAACCTTACGTTAAAACTCAATATTATAATTCCTTTAATCAGCTTGTGGGAGCATCACTTTACATAGATGGGCACTTTACTTCTTCATATGGAACGGCTTATACGCCACCGGGCGGACATTCGATAGTCCTAAATGGATTTATAGGAGGGACGATAACAAAGTTGGCTTGTCCTATGGGGACCACTGTAAAAGGGTGTTATCCGAATTCATCTGATTGTATATTGAGTCAACAAGAAGTGTAAATACAGGGAGAGGTAACTCTCCCAACTTAAATGAAATTAGAATGATCAAATATTTAACACTTTTTAAAAGGGGTTACATCACATTCATTGTTATAATCATGTTGAATTCTTGTGACTTTAAAGACCAGCGAGTTACAGGAACCAAAACGGTCTTTGCTGGGTATGCAGGGGAAATTAAAAACAATAAAATTCCTGTAATAGAAAAAAAAAACCATAAGGTATTTAGTGTTAAAATTCCCCAAGTTATCTCGGATACTTCTTCTATACGATTAGATGATTTGGTTAGAAACATTCAATACATTCAATTAGAGACGGAAAGAAACTCTTTAATTGGTTCGATTGATAAGCTTATAGTTACCGATAAGAGCATAATTGTTTGTGATTTCAATAAAGCTTCCTCTATTTTTATTTTTAATTTGAAGGGTAAGTTTATGAAAAAAATCTTTTTAAAAGGTAAGGGGCCTGGAGAATTCTTAGCGCTAAGAGATGTTACCTATAATAATTTGACAAAGGAAATTCTATTGTATGACGATTTTGGGAGAAAGATTAATTATTATTCGGAGGATGGTTCGTATATAAAATCTTCCAAGACATATTATTATTATTTAAAATTGGCATGGCTGGAAGATGGAACCCTACTTTCCAAAGCTACTCCCGACATTAATTTACATGTTCCTGATTTGAAATATGCGCAGCTTGTATCTACTGATACAAGTCAAAGTATTCTTACCAAGGCCTTTAGTGCTAAGCCTGTTTTTGAGAAAAATGAACTAAATAGTTCTAAGAATTTTAAAGATCATACCGGGAAAGTTCTTTTTACTCCCTTATTTACAGATACTATTTTCGAAATATCTTCTGCTACCGAAATGTTTGCAAAATATCACATTGATATGGGAGATAGGAACATTGTTAAAAGAGTTACGAAAGATATTGATGCCAGCTCATTTCTCCTGGAATTAAATTTAAAGAAAAACTATTATTTTGAAGGTAATTGTTTAGAGATGAAAAATAATCTATTTTTTGAATTAAATAATGGAGACATAGCGTCATTTTTTTATTCATCGAAGACTGGCCGATTAGTCGGTGGTAAATCAACGAGTTCAGCAGATATTGATTTAGCCCTATTTAGTTTGCCAAAAAGCGTTTATAGGGATAGCTATGTTAGTACTATAACTGCAACTGAAATTATTGCCAGAAGGAATGGAATGGATCGCTCGGTAGTTTCAAAGAAGAAGGATAATAAAACAATAAAACTTATTAATTCAATTAAACAAGAAGATAATCCTGTGTTAATGTTCTATAATATTAATGAAAAATTTTAGGTATCTGATATTGGCGATAATTGTATTCTTGCTGGTATTGTGTGTTGTTCTTTTCAAAGAAACGAAAATACTAAAGACAGAGTATGAAAGTTTGGTTAAAGACAGCAAAATAGACCAAACTATTCTATTTAAGAGTATTGAAGAATCAACATATTTTAAATTGCCTGAAGGTATAACTGTTTCTGATTCCTTGGGTAGGGAAGTCCCTTTTGAGTCTTTAGCTATTCAGAACCCTGTATTGATTTTTCGTACTTCCTGGTCAAATTGTGAATCTTGTGTAAAGTCTCAGATAGAAATTATAGAGTCTAGCTTGGAACTGATTCAACCAGGGAAAGTTTTTGTCTTAACATCATTTGAATCAATAAATGATATGGTCGTTTATAAAAAACATTTACGATCAAACTTGAATTTTATTAATATAAAGTTAGAGAGCTTAAAAGATTTAGAACTTGAAGGGGGAAATAGTCCATATTTTTTTGTTTTAAATAAGGATAGAACTGCAAAAATGATATTTATTCCGCTCGTTAGCTCAATTGACTTATCTCAAAACTATCTGAGATATATTAGAAAAAATTATTTAATTACTAATAAATGATACAAAAATAAAGCATGAAATTATATAAAAATTCCTTTGTTTTACTGTTCATATTGTTGTTATTAATCACAAATGGTTTTTTGATAAGGAGAATATTTATTGATAAAAAAAATGATGTGGAGGTTAAGGGCACTCTGTTAGAGAAAGCTTATAGAGAAAGGTTATTATATCAGGTTGAATATTGCAATTCATTCAAGTTGCCTACTTTTATCCTTGCAAAGGATATTAATAATAAGATATTAAGATTTGATTCCTCATTAAATTATAAAGGCAAACTTTTTTTTCGTGTATCTGAAAGAAATTGTGATTTATGTGTAAGTAAGGAGTTTATACACCTTAAATTGCTTGAAGAAAAAATTGGTAGCGACAGGATTATTATTATGGCATCCTATAGTGGCCCTAATGACTTAAGAATTTTAAAAAATAGGTATAATATCAATTTTAAAATTATCAATATACCTTTCGGTGCCTTAGATAATAAATATACTGAAGATCAGGATTTTCCTTACTTTTTTACCATTAATGATAAAAATGTTGCAAATAATATCTTTGTTCCTGATAAGTCATTACCTCAATTAACTAAAGATTATTTAAATTTTTTTAGTAAAAAAGAACAAATGTGAAAGATTAGAAGAGAAAAATAGAAATGCAATTGTCGTTGAAAGCCAGTGGTTTTTTTCTTTTTTTACTATATTATAGGACGTGCTGTATGCGGATTAGTAAAGCAGTCCATAGAAAAATAAATTGAGGTATGTAAAAACACTGTTAGATGAAATTAATAACACTGCTACTCTTGATTGTGATCATATTTTCCTTTTCTGAAGCCTGGGCTCAGTTTCCATTCTATGGGGACATGCGAAGACCTAAAGGGAAAGTACAGTCATTTACTGAGAAATGTTACGAAACTACCGGGGGTATAAATACTTTGGTTCAAAAAAGAAGTTATAGTTATGACTTAAATGGAAAATTGATTGAGCAAAAAATATATAATACGATAGATAGCAACGCCGTCGAGCAAACCATAAGTTATGTGTATGAGGATAAGGAACTCTCAGAAGAGCAAGGGGATGGTGAACATGGCTACAGGATTAAATACATGTATTATGATAGCGGAAAGATGATGGCGAAAAAATATATTTCTGATTCGGTGAAAAGCCTGGAACGTTATGAGTATGACGATAAAAATAATAGGAGCTTACGTGTTTGTTATGATGGATATGGAGAATTAAAGCTTAAGGAAGTTTATAAGTATGATGGCTTAAATAACCTCATATTAAAGGAGTGGAATGATTATGATACGACTTTAAATAGTGGAAGTATAGCCTACTCAATTGAACCCACTTTACTGTTAGGCGGCGAACGGGCGTATGCTTCAAATGGACATTTAAAACATTCTATTACTTATGAATATGATAATAACAATAATATAGTTCAAGAGATTCGATATACCGGAGGAGGCTTTGTTGACTGGAAGAAAAAATACTCATACGAGTATGATGAGAAGGGTAATTGGTTTACTCTCAATAATAAAAATAAAGTAAGTACTTATTTAACCAAAAGAGAGATTAACTATTATTAAATATTATGAAACGATCGCTCTATATTCCTTTCTTTTCTGTTTTAATTTTGGTTTTAGCATGTATTCCCAGCGATAATGATCCGGTTAATAAGTTAATTGCATCTTTGCATAAATGGGTAGAAACTAATCCACAGGAAAAGGTTTACCTGCATACTGATAAGCCCTATTATGCAGTTGGTGATACCATTTGGTTTAAGGCGTATGTAACAATGGGGAGCAGGCATAAGCCATCAACCCATAGTGGAATACTGTATGTGGATCTGATCAATGAAAGAGACTCCATACAGAAAACGCTTAAGTTTCAATTGACTAAAGGAACATCGGCTGGGGATTTGATATTAGCAGATGATTTTAAAGAGGGGAATTATAGACTGAGGGCTTATACGCAATGGATGCGTAATTCGGATAAAGATTACTTTTTTGACCATACTTTTATGATTGGTGATCCCTTCGTTAACAATACAGATGCCAAATCGAATTCCAAGATTGTAAAGAAGGAAACTAAAGAAAAGGTAAGCAAAAAGGCTATTTTAAAAGGCGAACTTTCTGATAGTGATGTTCAGTTTTTTCCGGAAAGCGGAGGGTTAATTAATGGAATAACCTCCAAAGTGGCTTTTAAAGCTATTGGAATTAATGGAGCTGGCATAAGTATTAAAGGTAAAATAAAAGACAATGAGGGTAAGGAAATTGCTGGTTTCTCTAGCTTGTATGCCGGGATGGGTGCTTTTGATCTGAAACCTGAATCGGGAAAGAGTTATGTTGCAGAAATAGTTTATCCTGATGGGTCAGAAAAACGAATAATGCTTCCTAAAGTGAGCGATGATGGCTATGTTGTTTCAATTAATCAGGGTAATAAAGATAGTTTAAGTGTCAGTATTAAAGCTTCTTCAGGTGTGTATCAGCGGGCCAAAACTGTTGCTTTAATCGTGCAATCCTCTGGAGAGATTATTTATTCTTCCCCAATAAAAATGAGCAAACCGATAACATCAATACGATTGGCTAAAGGTAGTTTTCCGACAGGAATTGCTCAGTTTACCTTGTTTAACAATGAAGGGCAGCCTTTAAATGAAAGGATAGCATTTGTTAGAAGTCGGGATCTGATGCAATTGAAGTTGAAAACCGAAAAGACAAGTTACAATACTAAGGAAAATGTTTGGATAGAGATGGAATCAAAAGATCCATCAGGAAAATTTGTGGCCGGAAACTTCTCTGTTACTGTTATTAATGAGGGTAAGGTGCCTTTTGACGAAACCTCGGAAAGTACAATACTGTCAAATCTATTGCTGAGTTCTGATTTGAAAGGCTACATAGAAAAGCCGAACCATTATTTTATTGATGAAAGCGAAGAAACTAGTAGAGCTTTGGATAACCTGATGTTGACGCAAGGCTACAGGAGGTTTGTGTGGAATAATCTTGGTCAGGATTTTACTCCAGTTTACAAAACCGAAAAGTCGGGTATAGAGATTTCTGGAAGGGTAGTTACCTTAGGAAATAAGCCACTTGTAAATGCCAAGGTGAATCTACTTTCATTAAATGGAGGTATTATGGAAGATACCAGAACAAACACTGATGGAAGATTTAAGTTTGATGACTTAATGTTCAAAGATGGTTTTAAGTTTGTAGTGCAAGCCAAAACACATGACAATCGAAAAAATGTTGAGATAGTACTAGATAGTGCTCAGGTGCAGGGTATTACTACGAATAAAAATTTGCCGGACGCTAGTAATGGTACTAGCACAGATATTAAAGTGTATCTTGAAAATAGCCGGAATCAGGATCAGGCATTGCCTAAGTTTGGCAGGTTAAGTCGTGTTCAAAGGCTTAGAGAAGTAAAAATAATAGCTAAAAAAAGGGAAAGTGAAAAATTTGCTCCTCAGGGAATGATGCAGATCCCGGAAGGACATGCTGATCAAACCTTTTTTCTTGAAAAACCTGAGGTTTGTGCCAATTTGGGGGTGTGTTTACAAGGAAGATTACATGGGGTGTTTTTCGGGAAGGTGGGAATAGTTAATAATTATCCACTCTCTAGGCCCGATCCAATTAATCTATCCGGACTTATGCAGATTATACTTAACGGAAGAAAAATTGAGGACCCAATAGAGATCGCAGGAATATTTGATAGTAATGAAATAGATCCCATGGATATTGTTAAAATAGAAGTTGTTAGGAGCAATTTGGCATTAATGGGATTATTGGGGAGAGCTTCTATTCTTATTTACACTAAAAAGGCTCCTCTGCGAAATAAAAAATATACCCCAAACATTGTCAATTTTTCGGCAAAGGGTTTTGATAAGGGACGTGAGTTCTATGAGCCCAGATATGAAAATGGGGATAAAAACAATAGGATTCCTGATTTTCGTTCGACAATATATTGGAACCCTGCAGTGAAAACTAATAACGACGGTAAGGCATATTTTGATTTCTACAATGCGAGTGAACCAGGGGTTTACAAGATTGTTGTTGAGGGGATTAATGCTGCTGGTGAACTTGGGAGATTGGTTTATAGATATAAAGTTGAAGAATAAAAATTTAAATGCATCTGGATTTCCTTTAATTTCTTAATAAGTAAAACTTTAAAAATGGCTTTTTCTTTAAAATTATTCTACTTTTTGTTACTTGCAGTACTTCCACTTTTGCATGCTTGTTCTAGTACTGCTAAAGAAGATTCTGAAATTGCAGGTAGTAATCAAAAAAATGCTGTTGAAAAGAGAAATGTAAGTGTTGAGATTGCTGAGGTTTTCGAAGGCCCATTCTATCAAGAGATTATTAGTAATGGCAAGGCTCTAGCGATAAATAGTGCAGAGATCAGATTTTCTTCTAATGGTGAAATAAGGGCAGTTCTAGTGAAAAATGGAGACTATGTTAGTCGAGGGCAGGTTCTTGTTAAATTAGATGACGAAGATCTTAAAATTAGACTAGCAAAGACTAGGGATGGTGTAGATAAGGCGACAGTTGAATTGGATGATCGTCTGATAGATTATGGATTCCGTTTAAAAGATTCTTCTATTGTACCAAAATCTGTGATGCGTATGGCAAGAATAAAAAGTGGTTATAATGGGGCACTTTATGAATCGGATGAAGCAAAAAAATCATTGGATAAAACAAAAATTACGGCTCCATTTTCGGGTAAAATAGCCAATCTTAAAGCAAAGAATTTTAATGCGGCAAATACTTCTTCTGAATTTTGTACACTGCTGGATGATCACCAAATGCGTATAGAGTTTAATGTTTTGGAAACGGAGTATAAGTTTGTATCCAAAGGGACAGTAATCGAAGTTGCTCCATTTGGTAGAAAAGAATTTGTAAAGGGAGTAATTACAGAAGTTGAGCCATTTATTGATAATAATGGAATGATTAAAATTACTGGAGTTGTTGATAATGTAAATGGCTATTTTTTGAATGGGATGAGTGTTAGAGTTGTAGCTAGAAATACTGAGTCTCGTCAATTATCTATTCCAAAAGAAGCTGTATTAGAACGGCAGGGGCGGGAAGTTGTATTTACTTATGAAAATGGCCGGGCTAAATGGAATTATGTAGGAATAGGTTTGCAGAATAGCCGGTTCGTAAGTATTAACTCAGGATTGAAAAAAGGTCAGAAGGTTATAGTTACTAATAATGTAACACTTACTCATGATCTTGAAGTTTCTTTAAAACAATAATAAGGGTGGTGGACAATCAGAAACAAAGGTCTTTACCCGCATTTACTGTAATAAGCATTTTTGTAGCGTTCATGATAGTTGGATCAGCGCTAATACCTTTATTGTCAGTTCAGCTGGAACCTTCAAAGAACTTCAACAGCATTTCAATCCATTCTTATTGGAATGATGCCTCTCCGCAGATTATGGAGAGTACGATTACCACAAAAATAGAAGGTCTATTGGCAACGGTAAAGGGGATTACTAAGGTCAGTTCGAGTTCGGGTAATGGCTATAGTAACGTGTATGCTAACATTGGAAAAAATGTAAAGATCAATGAAGTAAAGTATGAAGTGTCAGCTCTTATCAGACAATTATACCCCAGTTTGCCTTTAGGGATTAGCTACCCGGCTGTATCTGCAAACACTCCTTTTGGAAACAAGAGTGTTTTATCATATTCAATAAATGCAGGAGGCAGCAGTGCCGAGATCCAATTGTTTATTGAGAAAACAATTCAACCATTACTAGCTCAAATAAAAGGTATTTCTAAAGTGACAATTTATGGCCTGGAGAGGTCTAATTGGAAATTAAATTATGATCCAGCGTTGCTTGCAAAATACGAGATTTCAATCAAGGATATAAGCTTAGCTATTAACAACTATTTTTTTAAGTCTGAATTAGGTAAGGCTAATGTTAAATCAAGCGATAAATCAGTTAAGGAAACGTATAATTATTTAACCTTAGTGACAAATTACCCTGATAAGGTATCTTGGAATAAGATAGCAATTAAACAATGGGGTGATCGGATTATTTTTTTAACAGATCTTGCTAAAATAGTTTATCAAACTAGTCCTCCTAAATCTTACCACCGAATTAATGGTCAGCATACGGTAACAATGGAAATAGTAGCGGCAAAGAATGTAAATTATCTTGTCCTTGCAAAAGAAATAAAGGAAAAGATAAATGACGTTCGAAAAAAAATCCCTGTCGAATACAAAATAACAACGAACTATGATGCCACTGATGTTCTAAAGGAGGAGCTTGACACAGTGATCTGGCGCTCTTTTTTCGCTTTGTTCGTTCTACTTATTTTTATATTGATTATCAGTAGGCAAATTCGCTATTTTTTATTGATTTTAATTTCTCTGGTTGCGAACTTATTGCTGGCATTTATCTTCTATTATTTTTTTAAGCTGGAAATTCATCTATACTCCTTGGCTGGAATAACAGTTTCTTTGGGACTGATAATTGATAATAGTATTGTGGTCATTGATCATATAAGGAATAAGAAAGACTTACGGATTCTGCTCGCTGTAATTGGAGCTACGTTTACTACTATAGGTTCTGTTTGTATTGTCTTTTTTTTGAGCGAGGATCAACAAATCAGACTGGTAGATTTTGCTTGGGTAATGATAATTAATTTATCAGTATCACTATTAATCTCACTTTTTTTAGTTCCTGCACTTTTGGAAAAATTTCCATTAAGACAAGAAAATTTTATCTCAATTGTCAGAAGAAAAAGAAGAATAGTAATATGGTCTAAATTTTATTCTCATTTAATAAATTATTGTAGTAGGTTTAAAAAATCTCTTATTCTAGTCCTCATTCTTATTTTTGGTTTGCCCATATTTCTTCTCCCGTCGCGGATAGCTACAAATAACATATGGGCAAACGCCTATAATAGAACAATTGGTACAGATGAATACAATTTGAAAATACGCCCAGTTTTAAATGTAGTTTTAGGGGGGCTATTGAGATTGTTCCTTGAAAGAAAAGAGCATTTTCCCTATTCGGCTGTCATCGCAGGAAAGACCAAAATAAATGTAGCAATCAAAATGCCTTATGGAACAAACCTAGAGCAGATCAATAATATTGTGGTGGATTTTGAAAATTTTTTGGGTGAATTTAAAGAAATTGAAGATTTTCAAAGTCGTGTAAATAATGGATATGCATCTATTGAAATTAGCTTTTTGAGGGAGTTTGAGACTGGTCCCTTTCCTTTTGTTTTAAAGACCCAGCTAGAATCAATGGCAATAAATACGGGTTTGGCCGAGTTTGTAATTTCAGGTGTTGGACAAGGTTTTAATAATGAATTACATAAGGAGGCCGCTAATTTCGGTATAATACTTCTTGGATATAATTACGAAAGGTTGCTAAAATATGCTGAGCAAGTTCAAAGCTTGCTTCGCGAAAACATGCGAATAGAAAATGTAACCATTGGAAGTCAGCGAGATTATGTAGGAACAAATTCTAATTATGAGTTTGTTTTTCAAGTAGATAACAGTGATAATTTGCTAGTTAATTATTTTTCTTCTGATATGATTAACAGTTCTTTAGCTCATTTTTCGGGAAACGATCAATATGTAACAAATTTGTTTGTCGAAGGGAAAAGGGTTCCTGTGGTTGCTAGCTCTGGGCAGCCCCCAGCTTCTGTATGGAAGGTGATGAATGAACCTGTACGTTCTGATTCTGGGTCTTATATTCGACTGAAAGAATTTGCTTCTATTCAAAAGCAAAAAACGCCAAACGAGATTTTAAGAGAAAATCAACAATATCAGTTAGTGGTAAATTATGACTTTATTGGTGATCAAGCCTTAGCTGAAGTTGTATCCATGCAAATAATGAAGAAAATGAGATCTGTAATGCCGATTGGATACAGCATTAAGCAAATCATAAATAATTTTTGGTCCGGGAATGAAAAAAACTTGACTTGGGCCATATTACTTACTATTGGAATTGTATTTATTATTTGTTGCGTATTGTTAAATGATCTTCTGCAGCCTCTAATTGTGATTTCAATGATTCCAATTTCTTTTATTGGTGTATTTTTAATGGCCTGGATTTTTGACTATCATTTTGATGAAGGTGGCTATGCTGCACTCATTATTTTATGCGGAATTGTAGTTAATGCTGCTTTGTACATTCTCAATGATTATAATAATCTCCGCAAAGATTATCCTGGGAAATCTAGAAAAGTTGTTTTTCTCAAGTCATATAATTCGAAAATAATACCGGTCTTGTTGAGTATGGGCTCTATGCTTTTAAGTTTGATGCCGTTTATTTTTTATGGTGAAGGAGAAGCTTTTTGGTACGCTCTTGCGATGAGTGTTACAGGTGGCTTAATCTTTTCTATTCCTGCAATCTTAATTTTTTTGCCATTGTTTTTAATAGGAGAATCAAAAAATAAAATGAAGAATAAAAAGGGGTTTTTTAGTGTTTTAAAATAGAATGGTTAAATTTCTGATTCATAAGCCTGTTGCTGTTATTATGGTGTTTATTGCGCTGATCTTACTCGGTATTGTAGCTGCTAAACATATTCCTGTTTCCCCGTTGCCTTATATTGATATTCCCGAGATAACAGTACATGTTAGTAATAAGAATATGTCAGCTGAAAGATTGGAAGATGCAGTAATTAAAAATCTACGTGCACAGTTACAACAGGTAACGGGATTGGATGAGATCCATACTGAGACCCGTGATGACTATTCCATAATTAAACTTCGATTTGATTACGGGACGGATATTAATTTTGCTTTCATTGAAGTGAATGAAAAAATTGATCTGTCTATGAATAGTTTTCCTCGCGACATGAACAGACCAAGAGTAGTAAAAGCTAGCGCAAGCGATATTCCTGTATTTTATATTAATCTGAGTTTAAGAGATACTGTAAATTCCCCAAATAATGCACCTCATTTTCTTGAATTAAGTGAATTTGCTAATCAGGTGATTAAAAGAAGATTGGAGCAGTTGACAGAGATTGCTTTTGTTGACATTACAGGTACTACAAGTGCTGAAGTTTATATCCAACCAGATGTAGTTGCAATGTCCGCTTTAAGTTTAACGGAGGAAAATATTAAGAAAATTATTGAGAAAAATAGCCTTGTGTTTGAAAATGTCTCTGCAATGGATGGCATATTAGAATATAATATTCGCTTTGCTACTCAAAATCCACGCACTTTAGAGGAGATAAAGAATCTAAGTTTTAAACACAACGAGAGAATATTTAAGTTAAAAGACATTGCTAAGGTTGGAATCAGGCAGCAACAAATGAAAGGTACATTTATAGCAAATAATCAAGCTGCTATAAATCTTGCCGTTATCAAACAACCGCAAGCTAGGTTGGGAGACCTCAGAAAGGCTATAAATGAATTGATGTTGGGATTTGAACATGATTATCCGGATATTCGTTTTGAACTCGTGCGGGATCAAACAGAGATTCTAGAATTTTCTATCAATAATTTGAAGCAAGACCTCCTTTATGGAAGTTTGCTCGCATTTATAATGATGTTTTTCTTCTTAAAGAACGTCAGGGCTCCGATGCTTATTGGAATAACAATTCCAGTATGTCTGATTTTGAGTATTCTTTTTTTCAATCTATTTAATATTAGTATTAACATTATCTCGCTTTCTGGACTGGTTTTAGGAGTGGGATTAATGATTGATAATGCTATTATCGTTATCGACAATATCACTCAGTACCGTGATAGAGGTGATGCACTTTCTGATGCCTGTGTTAAAGGCGCAACGGAAATTATTCGGCCCCTACTTTCATCAGCATTAACTACCTGTTCTGTTTTTCTGCCTCTTATTTTTTTGAGTGGTATCGCTGGGGCGCTATTTTATGATCAAGCGATGGCAATTGGGATAGGCCTGGCTATTTCCTTAATTGTTTCTGTAACGTTATTACCTGTACTTTACCGGTTATTCCATCGTGGTCAGGTTACGGTTGTTAAAAATAGATTTTTTGAAAAATATGGTATTACTTTTTTTGAACGCATGTATGAAGCAGGTTTTCAGTGGGTCTTTAAAAATAAAACAGCTTCATTTTTAATCGTCTGTGTATTAATTCTATCGAATGCATTGTTGTTTATATTACTTAATAAAGAAAAACTTCCTAATCTTAAACAAACAGAGCAGATAATAGAGATTAATTGGAACAGTAATATAACAATTGATGAGAACAAGAATCGAGTGAAAGATCTTGTTATGAATTTAGGGAAAAACCTGTCATCATCTAGTGTAGTTATCGGTGAACAACAATATCTTTTAAATAAAGAAAAGGAATTGTCTTCCTCAGAATCAGTTGTTTATGTTAAATCTACTAACGTTAGTGCATCGATACTCGTCAAGAAGGATTTAAAAAGGTATTTTGAAAAGAAATATCCCGAAGCGATCTGGAAATTAAATCCACCTAAAAGTATTTTTGAAACAATCTTTGGAGAAGATCAGGCCCCCTTAGTTGTCCAGATCTTTCAAACCGGAGGGCAGATTTTACCCAGTACCCGCGACGTTGACAAAGTTTCAAAGTTTATTAAAGATTCTTTTCCCAAAGCAGAAATATTTGTGGAGGCAGCGCAAAGTTCTTTGGTTTTGAATTTAAATTCAGATAAGCTATTGCTTTATGACCTCTCTTTACAAAGTGTTTTTGATAAATTGAAAGGCAGCTTAAATCCTAATGAGATTGGTTTCCTACAAAGTGGTCAGTTGCAGATCCCTGTGGTATTGAGTAAAAACTCGACTGACTTAAATGATATTTTGCGGTCGATTACTGTAGAAAATGTCAATGGTATTAGTTATCCGATATCTGATATGATCAAAATTAGTAATGAAAGAAGCTATAAGACTATACAAGGAGGAGTAAATGGAAATTATATTCAAGTGTCAGTTAATACTAAAGATCCAGATAAAGTTATTAATTTTTTGAATAGCGAATTTAATCGTAAAAATGGAATGGAATTAAGTTTTTCTGGCAGCTATTTTTCAAATTATCAATTGATTAAAGAAATGGGAATAGTTTTGTGTGTAGCTATTTTTTTATTGTATTTTATTCTAGCAGCACAGTTTGAATCTTTAGTTCAGCCATTGATTGTGTTGTTTGAACTACCCATAAGCATGAGTGGAGCATTGATAATGCTATACTTTTTTAATTCTTCAATTAATTTGATTTCCTTAATTGGTCTCGTTGTTATGTGTGGAATTATAATAAATGATTCTATACTGAAAATAGATACGATAAATCAGCTTAGGAGACACAAAAATTATTCTTTAATGGATGCGATACACATCGGTGGTGTAAGAAGGTTAAAGTCAATTATTATGACTAGTATGACTACTATTCTTTCTGTAGTTCCTTTTTTATTTGGAAGTGATATAGGGTCAATGCTTCAACGTCCTTTGTCATTAGCTTTAATTGGAGGTATGATTATAGGGACTCCCGTGAGTTTATACTTTATTCCTTTGGTTTACTGGTATTATTATAGGGGTTCTGAAAAAAAAAGCGTCAAAATTAATGATTGAGAACTGTTGGACTTTGTATTAATCGAAAGGAATGTCTGATAATTCTATTTTTCTATTAATTTCAAAATCATATAAAGTAATTTTTCTAATAGTATAGTACATCGACCAATAGTTTCGTAAGTTACTGATATAATCAGTAACCGCACGGTCTTTCTCCATCTGAGCATTGTTAAAATCAGTATAACTGATACTACCCATTGAATATTTCTGCCGTGCAATATCATAACGTTGTTGGGCTAACATGCGGGTTTCCTTTGCAATTTCTATCAATTCCTTTTGCATTCCCCATTTCAATATCTCTGTAGAAATTTCTTGTTCATTCGCTAATTCTTCTTGTATAATATTTGTATTTTCTAAATCGAGATTTGCATTTGCTCTTTTTCTGTTAGATTTATTTACACCCCAGTCTATCAAGGGTACACTAAAGCCGATGATTACTGATTGATTTCGGAGAAGATCTGTATATGAATTTTGCAAGCCATTTCCTGTTTGGCTCAGGCCAATATTGGCATTTATGCTAACTGAAGGTCCGGTTTGTGATTTTGTCTGGTTCACCGTCTCCTGTGCTTGTAATAATCTTCGCTTAAAGGAGAGTGGATATTTTCTGTTATTTTTGGCATGTTTCAGGGCATCATCAGTACTTATATCGAAAAATAACAGTGTATCGGGAGTCAATAAATTGATTTTTTTATCCTTATCTAGCTTTACATAGCGTATGAAACCTTGTTTTGCAGTCTCAAGTAATAAAGTAGAAGCAGCTAGGGATTTTTTTGCATTGAGTAAACTTACTTTTGCCTGTAATATGTCATTTAAATTAACAGTCCCAATTTCAAATCTTGCCAAAGTAATTTTTAGGAGTGTATCTATGTTGATTAAATTTTGTTGGTCTAATTTATATTGCACATCTGCTATTAGTAAGTTGAAGTACTTATCAATAGTTTTATAAGAGATGTCTTCCAGGTTTTCAATATATTCTCTTTGTGATTCCTGAAGCTTAAGTGGTTCAATTTTTTTTTTCCATTTAATTGGGTTATAAAATAAATTATTCTGAAAGTAAGAGATGGATAGTGGAATAGATGTATATGCTGTATTGGAAAACCGTCCTAAATTATCAATGCGTTGGAGTGATGATGATACCGCAATACTACCACCTGTATAAGCGATATTCTGGCTCAAATTCAAATTTAAGCTCGAATTGGCAACATTTTGACTTACAAAATCGTTTGCTCCGCTTGGTAAAGTAATCATGTTAATGGTTCGGTAATAATTCGGTAAGGTTCCATTTAATGTAAGTTTAGGTAAAAAACTGGAATTATAAGCTTTGTAATCCCAATACGATGATCTTGCCATGTAAACAGCGATTTTATAGTCTAAAGAATTCTTCTGAGCAAGTCTAATTGCACCTTTTAAAGATATACTTTGATTTTTCTGAGATTTAGCCAGAAAAGGTAAGAGAATTAGAAGTAATAGCGATTTGTTGATGTTAATTTTAAAATTTAGAAATTTAAAGGCAAATTGAAAAATTATAATAAGCATAGATTTAAGTGGTAAGAGTTTGATGTGTATGAGAGTATATTTAGGGTTGCTTTTCCTATAATTAAATCCTCAGGAAGAAATCCCCAATATCTGGAATCAATTGAACGATTTCGATTGTCGCCTAGCATAAAGTAATAATTTTGTTTAAATGTATAGAACCTGGTTTCTTTTCCATTTATGTAAATTTCAGTATTGGATATAAAACTGGTAGACCTTTCATGGACATCAATTATTTTCTTGTATAAAAAATAATTTGAAGGATTTAATTTTATAGTCAGTCCCTTTTTGGGAATTAGTAGAGGGCCATAGTTGTCATTATTCCAGTTGGAATTCTCTTGTGGGTATATATCTGATTGTCGGCCCGTGATTTCTGTTTTATGAATTTCCTTTACGCTTGGCATATTTTGAATTTCTTTCGCTATTTCTGGATTAAGAGGTACGATAGTAGATGTATTATTGTCTGGGTATAAGCTCTCGAGCTTGAATTTATTTTTAAGGTGAATCATTGCTTTATGATCGAAGGTCTCAATATAATAATGACTGATGGAAGTATTTGGTTGCCTGATGATTTTTGAATCAACGTATACCTGATGATGGATAATTGATAGGAGTTCTCCAGGTAATGCAATACACCTTTTGATTAGGAACTCATCCTTATTTACCGGATTCGTAAATACGATGATGTCATTTCTCTTTACCTTTGAAAACCCTGGTAAACGACTTGTTGCAATTTTTGCCCCATAATGCAATTTACTAACTAATATTTGGTCACCACTTAATATCGTATTGGCCATAGAATCAGTTGGAATTGAGTAAAATTGAAAAAAAAAATACTTGCAGGCTGTTGAAACTAATAGTGAAATAAGAACTAATCGAATAGCTATATATAGATGTCTGGAAAAAATGCGCTTACGTTTCATTATCGGGTTTCCGCATATATAATACTCAACATCGTAAATGTATCTGTTAATACTGCAAATTTATTGCGTTATTAACAGATACATTTATCCTACTCCCATATTGAATTAATTTAGATCTAATGAAATTTTAATTAAAAAATAATTCTAAAAATGATTACTTTTTTTAATTTATTTAATAAAAAAGCACTGCTTCTATCTGGAGCTAATTGTATAGTGATGGTGGTTTTTTATTTTATTCTTTATAAGCTTCAAATTATAAATCTTCTTCCTAACGAAAGAAATATTGTAAGTTGGGACGCAGTATGGTATAATCAAATAAGAGAATCTGGGTATACATATTTACCTGTTCAGGTTTCTAATATGGCATTCTTTCCACTGTTTTCACTTTTTTGGAAAGTAACGCAATTTTCTGCCATCCAGATTAGTTTTTTTAATGCAGTATTGTTTATGATTTCATTTTCTTTGTTAATAGGAAAGGAGAAATATAAAACGATCTACTTATTGGTATTGGTTTCATTACCTAGTTTTATTTTTTTTTACTTGCCATATACAGAGTCTCTATTTTTTTTTTTCGGAACATTGATAGTAATCGGATATCGTAATAATTCTTTCAGTTTATTGATTTTAGGGATTTTTGGGTGTTGTTTAACAAGAGCTGTTTCTACAGTATTTTTGCCTATTTTAATTTTGACAGAGCTATTTTGTTGGGATAGTTCAAAAGATAAATTTTTCGATGTTCTGAAAAAACTTTTTGTTTATTGTTCAGTGACACTACTTTGTATTTTTATCGTGGTACTAATGCAATTCATTCAAACAGGGAAATGGTTTTACTATATTGAAGCCGTTAAGTATTACAATAGACACTTAATTCCTATATCGTTACCTTTTTCTACTTATTCCGCTAAAATGATCCTGGGGATTGATGGAATTGCGTGGACTCTAGGAATGATTTCAATGTATTATTGTGTGAAATGGGGGATGGAATTTACAAGGAATTTATTGTCAAAAAATGAAAATAAATTTATACTTAATAAGTCGGCATGTTTTTCAGCCTTATTTTTATCATCAGTTGTTGTCTTAGATACTTTTTTTACAAACTATGTAGAAGGAATGACAAATATTTGGAGTATAAATCGACATCTTTTATGCACCCCATTTGCTATTTGCTTTATTAATTGGTTTCACTCACAATGTAAAATGAAAAAGTATGATTTCTATTGTATTTTTATCATTCTAATTTTGGGGTTATTTATTACAGGTACATTCAAATATCAGCATCATATTCTTCTTTACTCATTGTTTTCGATTTCTTTGATTCTAAGTAAGTTTATTAACAAAGCATCGTCGATGTTATTTCCGATGTATGCCCTTAACTTATTTCTTTTCGCCCTTTTCTATTATCAATTTCTAAGTGTTAAGTGGGTGGGTTAATTTATTGTAACTAATAATCTAATTATATGTCATTAATCACAGTAATTATTCCTGCTTATAATGAAGAGAAAAATATCTTACTTATCGCCACTCGATTAATCGAGGTCTTAGAAACTAGGTCATATGAATTGGAATTAATCTTCATTAATGATGGTAGTAAAGATAATAGTGAAGAAGTGTTAAAAATGCTAAGCAATCGGTTCGCGAATGTATATTTCATTAATTTTTCACGGAATTTTGGTCAACAAAATGCACTGAGAGCTGGTTATGATTATTCAACCGGTGATGCTGTTATTTGTATGGATGCTGATCTTCAAAATCCACCAGAGTTAGTATTGGAGCTAATTAAGAAATGGGAAGAAGGCTTTGATGTTGTTCTCTGTCGACGTCGGAAGGCAAAGCAACATGGAGGCTTTTTAAAAGAAATTACATCAAAGTTCTTTTATCGGCTGTTGACAATAATATCTGATACACCAATTGAACACGATTCTCCTGATTTTCGTTTGATTGATAGAAAACTTGTAAATATTATTAAGAACTTACCTGAGAATGATATTTTTCTTAGAGGATTAATTTCATGGATGGGTTTTCAAAAAACAGTCGTTGAATATAATCATGGTCTCAGAATTAACGGAAATACTAGTTATTCCTTGCCTAAGATGATAAAATTAGCAACGTCAGGTATAACAAGTTTCAGTGTTAAGCCTTTACATATAGCGATTTATCTTGGATTGTTTATTTCTTGCTTATCGCTTTCTTATATCCCATATGTATTTGTGAAATTTTTTTATGGACATACCATTTCCGGTTGGGCATCTTTAATTGTGACTGTTTCTTTTCTAGGTGGGCTCCAATTACTTATTCTTGGAATTATTGGTTTATATCTAGGTAAGCTCTTTATACAAAATAAACAAAGACCTGAGTATATAGTAAAAAGCACAAATATGGATAACAAAATTAATTTAAACTTTGAATTACAAAAAGGTAGGGGAATTTAAAATGGTCTTCTTTTGAAAACAATATAGCCGAAAGATTAAAATAAAGATTGCAAAATATCATGTTGATTAACAAAACTTATTTCTTGACTCTAATTCTGGTCGGGACTTTTAGTATTGGTTTTTTTTTAAGGATTKSTYAGWNNTRGAARWKWYMMCWTKMCWAATTAACCAGGATGAGCTCTCCAATATCTACGATGCATATTCAATTGTAGAGACTGGTGCAGATAGATGGGGTTTGAAAAATCCCGTTATTCTTAGGGCATTTGGAGAAAATGATTATAGACCACCTTTATACACATGGCTTGCGGCAGGAAGTATTAAGATCTTTGGTTATTCAGTTTTTTCAGGCAGACTTCCATCAGTAATATTAGGCATGTTGTCACTTCTATTGTTATACAAGACATCAAAAAAAATAGGGGGAAGTATATTTTCTTATTTAACCCTCTTAATAGCCGTTCTATCTCCATGGCATATCACCATGTCCCGTCTGGCACTTGAAGCTGCGAGCCTCTCCTCATTTTTTGTAATTCTTACAATCTATCTATGGATTAAGGCCAAAGAATCAGATTTTTATATTTTAAATCTGATTTATTTAGGCTTGAGTGTCGGACTTGCTACTAATGCTTATCAGTCAACCAAACTTATTTTCTTTTTGATAGCAATTGTAATATTTATTGATATTGTAAAAAGTTCATCAAATTGGTTAAAGAAAAGCTCAGTTTTTATTTTGTTTATTACGTTGGGAGCACTCCCCCAACTATATGCAGTAATTGCTATGCCGCAGTTTTTTTTTTCAAGGGCAGCTGACACTATGATGCTCTTTAGCTTTTCATTTGAATATCTTTTCATCTTGCTCAGAAACTTCTACCTAAATCTTTCGCCACAATATTTGTTTTCGGAAATTGGCAGTTACAATTTTTTAACTGTAGCTAGATTATTGACAGTTGAATTACCCTTTTTTTATTTAGGGTTAGTTTTATTCTATTGGAAATTCAAAGAAAATAAAAGTATCAATCCAATCTATATTTACCTATTTATCATGGTGTCTATTTTACCAAGTGCTTTAACCTATAATAATCCCAATGCGTTACGAGCTTCCTGCAATGTTATCCTCTTTCCTATGATTTCTGCAGTAGGTATTTTAGCAATTTACGATATAATAACTAATAAATTACTGAAAAATTTACTATTAGGGGTGACGATTTTCCTTTTATTTCTAAATTCAATAATCAATATTGTGAAGTATATCAAGATTAGAGAATTAGCTGGGGCCGGTCAACAAAATGTATTGGTTGAGCTATCCAAAAAGATTAATCTCCAAAAGGATAAATATTTGAGAATATATATAGAGGACTTAGGGAATCAACCGTACATATACATAACAAGTTATTGTGATATCACCCCTAAACAATTTCAGGATGCCAATAAAAAAATTGAAAAAATTGGATGGGATCATTTTGTTCAATTAGACAAATATTTTTTCCTAAATAAAGAAGCAATCTTAGATTCTATAAATAGAAATAAAGAAAAGAGTTTATTTATCCTAAAATTTAAAAATTATAAATATGATCTAATCGATAGTATTGAATTGTATGATGAAAAACTTTTCTTTTACTCTAATACATTTATCGTACCGAGTATTAGAAAGTGAAATTCTTCCACTTGATTCTTATTTCAACTTTTTCCTATTAGACTTTATGCTATCTTGAATAGGTTGAGCTAAAAAGTTCATTTAACAACAGGTATTTTGAAGTAAAGATGTTTGTTGCAAAGGCCGATATGAAGAGCTGCTGCTGGAAAGAAACTAATTAAAATAAGAGTAATCTAATTGAACAGAGTAGAACATAAAAAATGACAGTATTGAAATAAACCTCCGTCATTTTTGAAATTTGGTATATATTCTGTAATCTGATCGGTTTTTTCGTGATTAAATGGGAATAATCATCTTATTTGATTCTTTGTAAATCTTAACTTACGTTGAAGTTTCTTGTGTTTACTATTTAACCAAATAAAAGCTATTCATATGGGAGCTGCAAAATTAACAAATCGAAAGAGTTTGCAGATGTTCAGTTTTGGTTGCCGCTACTTACAGATTTTTAAGAGTAAGCTTTAAGGATTATACACCTACTTATGATGGTTTTATGTCTGCCAAGACTTATATGTCTAAAAATTCGGTTAACGATGCATATCGAGAATTTATAATTGAGTCTGGATTGGCTTTAGTAAATTTTTGTAAACTTAGCCAGCTGCAAAGACAGGTGTTGTTTCAGAAAGCACCATTACTCTAGCTTTTAACTTGGAAGGAGGTAATATGTTTATGATAACAGAGCAACGTTTTAATCCATGAGATAAAAATGGAGTGGCTGAATTTCAAGCTGCCATTATGAAGTAGTTTAACAACAAGATATTTACTTCAACAAGGAATTTTCTAACAATCGGCTTACATCTTTATCTGACTTTTATATCCGGGAATCGGAAAAACAGAAGCAATAGCCGATATTTTGTTCAGGTTACCTATTTTAGAAAACTGATAATAAAGGTTCTCGTTATAGCTCCTTCAATTTAAAATACATGAGCTTAAAAATAATGGGCTTATCTATAGCTGGCTTGCTTTGCGGAATCACCTCATTTTTAAAAGGTACTATGGTTATAAAATAATCCCCAAGTTTGCCTGAGATTTTATTGCGGGAGTGTAGCGTAGGATCTTTTTTACTATTTAATTCAACAAATTGAAGTGTTTTGCCTGTCTTCTTCGAAAAAAAGGCATTCCTGGGATCAGTTCTTGAGCCGAAATTATATCTGAAAGAGACCCACTTATCAGTAACAAAAAGCGAATTATTATCGTACATTATTTTAGCTGCTTCCATTTTTTTCCAGTAATCGAAATGATCTTTTGCCGGTTTAGCAGAATTAATATCGAAGCCTATCTTATTTTCCTCAGGTACTTCAATTTGAAATGCTGGTTTTACATCATCAATGTCCACTGTATAGATTTTATCGTCAAGTAGTGGGTAGTAATAAACAGAATCTTTGTAACTATCAAATTGATGTGAAAAACCCAGATCAAGCTCCTTAATCACAGGGGGGAAGAAAAGTTCCTGAGAATGGTAGGTAAGCATTCCGTCTCCTTCTTTATAAAGTCTAAGTCTTCTCAAATCCTTATTGTTGTTGATGATCTCACTTACATACATGTCCTTAGTTTTTGCAAAGGTTAAACCGAAATACCTGGAGCCTACAATATCCAGAACACCTTCAGGTTTTCCATTAAGGTCATATCTGAAAATTTTGTTTAAGCTCAGATCTAATAGTTCTATCCGATGGTTGTACTCATCGTAAATTATGTCTGTTAAATTCGCATACTCGTCAGGTTTATCACCCAGGTGATTTATCTTGATTTTAGGCTTACCATTTTGATCGAAAAGAAAAATAGTACTTTGCGATCGGTCGGCGATAATGATAAGACTATCAGTTACAAAGAAATTAGAAATATGTTTAATGGAAAAATCCTTTTCGGCTTCTAGGGTTACATAATAAACACTATCAGCAATATCCTCAATGAAAGCTTTTTTGTTCTCTGCGGGGTTGATCTTAATCTTCGTTACAGGGAAATCGAATTTCTCTTTCTTTTTCTCCTGCGAACATGAAATAAATAGAATGAATAAAGGGAAAAGTAGGTAGTACTTCATTGATGAGATATTTGATTTTGAGTAAATATTGATTAATCCGCCACCTTAAACAGATGGCGGATTTTAAATTTAGTATTCAGGCCAGCTAGGTACGATATTGGTAACGTCATGGTAGTTATTATGAGGTGTGTTAGGATTGTATCCTACACCGCATTGAGTTCCCGAGTTGTTTGGGAAAAATTCATAATAGCCATAGTCGTAACCATACCAGCCTTGAACAACTTTGTAGTAATTGTCATTTTGCCAAACCCATGTGCCGGTTCTGTAACTTGTATTGCCTGTGGTTCCACAATACATAGTGCCGTTTGCATCGGTCCATGCAGCACTGGCTGCTCCTGAGTTGTTTGTTACGTCGTAATCAAAGAATGCATATTGGAGATTACAAACCAATGTGATCACAACAGCCAGAACTCCTACTATTTTAAGTGTTTTTTTCATGATTTTTAATTTTAACAAATTATAATTAGGTTAATTTTTAATGATTCGATTGCATTTATAAGACCCCGGAACGGGGTCACCAATGTTGCAACAGAAATAATTCGACCCTGATTAAAGGTGGAATAAGGATGATGAAATCTATGTTAATAAAAGTTAGTTTCATTTGTTAGCCTTGTGTTTCTGGAAGTCATTTCTTTTTTTAAGCAACTCTTTCAGCTCTTGTTTTAGCTTGTCACTGTCATGCCAGATCTTGCTATGTTGATGGGCATAAATGCCTATGGAGAGTACATACAAGAAACTGAGTATAATTGTTAAGTTTTTGTATTTTAAATTGCTCAGGGCCTTATCCACGAAGTAGGCCATAAGGAAAAAGATCCCTATTGAGGCTACGTATACGTACCTGTCGGCGACAATCGCGAATCTTGAAATCGGGATGACATGCAGACAAACCCCAAGATGGACAATGAAAAAACTGATTCCAAAAAAGACCCAGTGCTTTTTCCAGAAACCCCAAAATGAAACACATATAATTAATAGCATTGCCGGGTACATCCAGAACCGCATGGGAACTTCTTTGCCTATAGCATTTGGAAACACATATAAGTAGCTTAATTTAACGGGGATTAGACATTTTACAAGGTATTCGGTCACAGAATAGCTGGCAAATATGATGTTCTGATAAAATGGATAGCGAGGGGCCTCAGATAGCAAGCCAGCCTTGTCTGCACTTTGGGAAAGCAAGGTAATGCATCCAAAAAAGAAAGCAATAATAAATAAAGGCAACTTCTCAAACCATAGCCATTTGCTTCGGAAATCTCTTTTTACCGCATAATCTATTAATAAAAGACAAACCGGAAGTGTTACTGCCTGTTCCTTTCCGGCAAATGACAAAATGAAAAACAAAACGACCAATAAATAATGGCCTATCTTTTTAGAAACGAGGTAGCTCAGGTAAATGTGAATAGCGATTAAATAGAAGAAACTATAAATGAGAATTTTAGAAGCGGATAACCAGGCGACAGATTCCACAAGAAATGGATGTACTGCCATGAGTAGGGCCGTAAGAAATGCGATGCGGGTTACAGATGCTGTTTTAAAGCCTTTAGAAAGATTTAGAAGCTTTTTGATAAAAAGATAAACCAGAATTACATTGCTTATATGTATAATAATTCCTAAGAGATGGAACCAGAGGGGGTTATATCCAAATGCGGAATAAAGTAATGTATAAGACAGTTGATTTGCAGGGGCATATTGTCCATTGTAAAACTCGGTCAGTATTGCCCATAAGTTGTTTCGTGTTAAGCCGTCTTCTGTGTAGGCATTAACTACAACCCATTGGTCGTCCCAACGCATCTGGAATTTATGCGAAAGCACAGGGAAATAAACCAATAAGCTTATTGAAATTAAGAATAAGATTGTTGTCAGGGTTTTATTATTGTCAATAAAACCTTTTAGCATAGGAATCTTACTTGGGCTGGAGGAAGCGCTAACGTTTGTGTTCATTTTAATAGGGGATGGCTAAATAAATGAATTGCACGACGGTGAGAGTCGTTAAAATATTACGGCATGGGATGAGTTCTTAAAATTTCTTGGGGCGTAGGCGAGTGCCGCCTAATGGCATTAGAATTTTCAGATGATCCATTAAATGGATCAATGATTCTTTTTGGTATGAGCGCGTTCAGGTACTCAAGTCTTTTAAAGTAATATTTAGGCATATCGGGATGATTTAGGCCATTAAATATCTTCTAAAGTTCTAGAAGTCGTTTATTATTTGGTTGTTATCTCTAATATAGATAATATAGTTTGAACTTAATCAAGGCGCTAGTATATGCAGGTAGTAACTTTTTTGATACAAAAAGCCAGCACTTATTAAGTGCTGGCTTTAGAATATAATTGATTTTTAATCTTTATCCTGAAGCTATTCCGAATGTGTTTACGGTTGGAAATTAGAAGGAATGATAATAATTTTAGCAGTCATTGGTTTAGTTGGCTTAGCAGGGGTTGTCACCTGAGCATCTGAACTTTGTATGTCTATGCTAATTCCGCCCTTGTAAAGCTCATAACTATAGGTATTTACGTCATAAGTAAAAGGAACTTGTACATAGCTGGTCGAATTTATAGGGTGTGTTAAGTATACCAAAACAGCTTCATCATCCATAGTAATATCATCAATCTCATCTACATTTAAAGTAGCAGTATAGTTGTACCCGTCACTACTCAACTTCCAATCATTCGGCTGGATCGTATAAATGAAAGTCCTGTTCGGCGTTTCATTGATAATGGTGTCTTTTTTGCACGACACCAAGCCTAGCGTGGTGGTACATAGGATTAAAAATAATAGCTTTTTCATGTGATTTGTGTGTTTTGAAATTAGTCAAGCAAATTTATTGCCATAAAAATTAAAGCACTGTATTTGCTTATTCTGTAATTAAAATGTTATGCAGAATATTGTTGTTTACTGCAAAGTTAAACCAAATATTCAAATAGTGTTTTGTCGTTATTGAGCTCTATAATTTCAAACTTAAATTCCTTCATTCGTTGCACTAAAGCATCATAATCTGTTCGATCTGTAAGCTCAATACCAACCAAAGCAGGACCATTTTCCTTATTGGTTTTTTTAATGAATTCAAAGCGGGTAATGTCATCATGCGGACCAAGTACATTGTTCACAAAAAGCTTAAGTGCTCCTGGTCTTTGCGGAAACCGAACAATGAAGTAATGCTTAAGCCCTTCATAAAGTAAGGATTTCTCTTTAATCTCCTGCATGCGCTCGATGTCGTTATTGCCACCACTCACCACACAAACAACAGCTTTTCCTTTTATTTTGTCCTTACACGCATCCAGTACAGCTACCGATAACGCACCGGCTGGCTCAACTACAATAGCATCCTCATTATAAAGTTTTAATATGGTAGTACAGATTTTTCCTTCTGCAACCAGTAACATACTATCCAATACCTTGGTGCAAAGTTCGTAAGTTASGWTNCYTANCKCGCTTTACAGAGGCACCATCAACAAAACGATTTATTTCAGGTAATGTTATTGGACCACCATGTTCAAATGCTTTTAACATAGATGGAGCGCCTTCAGGCTCGACACCTATCAGCTGTATATTTGGATTTTCGTTTTTTAAATAGCTTCCTACACCTGCAGCAAGACCACCACCGCCGATTGGCATAATTACCACCTCAACGCCCTGCAGATCTTCGAATATCTCTACACCAACAGTACCCTGGCCTTCAATAATGCTGTAATTATCAAATGGTGGGATAAAAGTCATGTTGTGCTCCTTGGTATAAGCCAAAGCTTCCATCAGGCAATCGTCAAAAGTATCACCAACTAATACAAGCTCTACGCTGCCGTTGCCAAACATTTCTGTTTGCTTAACCTTTTGTCTAGGAGTGATTTCGGGCATAAAGATGACACCCTTGGTGCCAAGTTTATCGCAAGAGAAAGCAACGCCTTGTGCATGGTTTCCTGCACTCGCACAAACAACTCCACGGCTCAATTCTTCCGGGCTCAACTGACTGATCATATTGTAAGCACCACGCAATTTGTAGGAGCGTACAATTTGCAGGTCTTCACGTTTTAAGTATATTTCGCACTCGTATTTTTCAGATAACTTGGAATTGTAGATGAGCGGGGTATGCTTTACAACATCTGCTAATCGTTGCGATGCGGCTTTGGAGTCTAATTTAACAGTATTCTCTGTCATGTTTTCTAAAAGATGTAACCCTTACCTGATAACAGATAAGGGTTTAAATTTGTTTCTCCCGTAATGGGAAAGGAAAAGATGTTTAGCTACTTGATGTTCTTAGCTAACCAATCACCAACTTCACTTGTTTTGTATGCTTTGTTTTTTCCTGAAAGGTCTTCAGTTACGATTCCTTCTGCAAGAGATTTGTTTACTACAGCTCTGATCAATTCTGCTTCTTCTTTTAATCCGAAAGCATCTTCAAACATCATTGCGGCAGACAATACAGTTGCCAAAGGATTGGCAATGTCTTTACCGGCAGCCTGAGGGTAAGAACCGTGAATTGGTTCAAATAAAGAAGTGTGAACGCCAATTGAAGCAGATGGCATAAGGCCCATAGAGCCCGAAATTACAGATGCTTCGTCGGTTAAAATGTCTCCAAATAAATTTTCTGTGATCAATACATCATATGAATTTGGCCATTGTACCAAACGCATCGCAACTGCATCAACAAATTCGTAGCTTACTGTAACCTCAGGGAAATCTTTTTCCATGTCCTGTACAGTTTCTCTCCATAAACGTGATGTTTCCAATACGTTTGCTTTATCTACACAGCAAAGTCTTTTACCACGGGCCATTGCCATTTCAAAACCTAATTTAGCCAAGCGCTGAACCTCTACTCTGGTATAGGTACAAGTATCGAAAGCTGTGTTGCCATCGTCTTTTCTACCTCTTTCGCCAAAATAAATACCACCAGTTAACTCACGAAGGATAATAAGATCTGTACCTTCTATACGCTCTCTTTTTAATGGAGAGTTATCAATTAAAGATGGGAAAGTAAATGTTGGGCGTACGTTTGCAAATAGGCCCAGTTTTTTACGCATTTTTAGAAGTCCTTGTTCCGGACGAACGGTAGCTTTTGGATCATTGTCGTAACGTGGATGACCAATAGCGCCAAACAAAACAGCATCAGCTGCCATACAGATATCGTGTGTTGCATCTGGATAAGGTTCGCCAACAGCATCAATTGCAGCAGCGCCGGTTAGGGCAGAAGTCCATACAATTTCGTGATTAAATTTTTGTGCTACGGCATTTGATACTTTAACTGCCTGATCAATAACCTCAGGTCCAATTCCGTCTCCCGCTAAAAGAGCGATATTAAGTTTCATATATTTCTAGTTGTGTTTTTTTAAATATTTCTTTAATTATAACCAGTTTTTATTTGTGATACTAATTTACCTTTAAATAATGTTCAACATTTTCTGGGTAGCTTTAATCGCACACACGGTCTGATCTGAATCAAGGCCTCTGGTTATAAATACTTTCTGATCGGTTTCCCAGGTAATAATTGTTTCGCATAAAGCGTCTGAATTACTTCCGGGAGCTATCCTTACAGCATAGTCGATCAGCTTTGGCAAGCTCCTTTCTTTTTTTGCATAAACCTTCGTTAACGCATTCATAAATGCATCAAACTGACCATCGCCCTGCGCATTCTCTTCGAACTTTTCCCCTTCAATTACTACAGAGATGGTAGCAGATGGACGTAAGCCCATTGCATTCATCAATACGTACGATTCTACAATAACCTTTTCTTCATAAAGGCTGCTGTCTAATACGTCGGAAATGATGTAAGGAAGATCTTCTTTGGTTACGGTTTCTTTTTTGTCGCCTAATTCAATAACTCTTTGAGTAACTTTCTTTAGGTCGGCATCGTTTAGTTTTAAGCCTAATTCTTGCAGGTTTTTTTCAATATTGGCTTTACCGGAAGTTTTTCCTAATGCATAACTGCGTTTTCTGCCGAAGCGTTCAGGTAGGAGGTCGTTAAAGTACAGGTTGTTTTTGTTGTCTCCATCAGCGTGAATCCCGGCTGTTTGGGTAAATACATTATCGCCAACAATCGGTTTGTTTGAAGGGATTCTAACACCTGAAAATGTTTCAACAAGCTTACTAACTTTATAAATCGAAGATTCTCTAAGTTGAACTTCAACCTCGGGTGCAAAGTCATTAATTACGGCAATAGCGCTGGCCATTGCTGCATTTCCTGCTCTTTCGCCCATTCCGTTTACTGTTAAATGCAAACCGCTTATTCCAGCCTTTACAGATTCTAAAACATTGGCTGTACCAAGATCATAATCGTTATGTGCATGGAAATCAAAATGGGTATCCGGATATTTTGATTTAAGCTCAGTAATATATTTAAAAGTTTCGCCAGGTGTTAAAATACCCAGTGTATCGGGTAATAATACTCTTTTTATGGGCTGTGTAGTCAGAAAATCTAAAAATTGCAGCACATACTCCGGAGAGTTGCGCATGCCATTACTCCAATCCTCTAAATAAACATTGGTAGCGATGTTGTTGGCAATTGCCAGATCAATAACATGCTTAATTTCTGCAAAATGTTGTTCTGGTGTTTTTTTAAGCTGATGCGTTAAATGATTTAATGAACCTTTGGTGAGCAGGTTCTGAACTTTAACACCTGCTTTTAACATCCAGTCGATAGAAACACCGTTGTCTACAAAAGACAATACTTCTATACGATCTGCATATCCGTTTGCTTCTGCCCAGGTTAAAACTGCTTTTACTGCCTGAAACTCTCCGTCAGATACACGTGCAGAAGCAATTTCAGCCCGGTCAACATGGAGCTCTTCCAATAATAACTGGGCTATGGTTAACTTTTCTGAAATGGAAAAAGACACACCCGATGTTTGTTCTCCATCGCGGAGTGTAGTATCCATTATCTCTATTTTCCTTCTTTCCATGTATCGGGTCTTACTTTTTTCTTTATACTAATTATCCGTCATCGTCATCTCGAGGATAGGAGAGATTTAATGGTTGTACCAATTCAAGAGATCTCTCCTATCCTCGAGATAACGAGGTGTGCTATAGCATGACGGGTAACAGCTATGTTTTTTTTAAAGAGGTAGCTGCAATGCAAACTCTTCAATTTCTGGTTTTATGCTTTGCAGGTAATCGATGTCATCAAAACCATTCAGCATATTGTCTTTTTTATACGGGCTGATTTCGAATTTTTCTTTTTCACCTGTTGCTAAAAGTGTAATGGTTTGTTCCGGTAAGTTTACTTCCAGTTCTGTATTAGGATCAGCAAAAATTGCAGCAAAGATTTTTTCAGAAAACTCAGGACTAACCTGAACTGGCAATACACCAATGTTTAGGCAGTTGTTTCTGAAGATATCAGCAAAAAAGCTTGATACCACACATCTGAATCCATAATCATAAACCGCCCAGGCAGCATGCTCTCTTGATGAGCCTGAACCAAAGTTTTTACCACCAACAAGTATTTTACCGCTGTAAACAGGGTTGTTTAAAACAAAGTCTTTTTTGGGTGTATTATCTGGGTTATATCTCCAGTCACGGAAAAGGTTGTCGCCAAACCCAACGCGCTCTGTAGCTTTTAAAAAGCGGGCAGGAATTAACTGATCGGTATCCACGTTTTCTATTGGAAGTGGAACCGCGGTGCTTTTTAGTATATTAAATTTATCGTAGGCCATTTTAATCTTTTAAGTGTGTTTAGACAAGTTCTTCAATTAATGTTCTTGGGTCTGTAACCACGCCGGTAACAGCTGCAGCTGCAGCAACTAGCGGACTGGCTAACATGGTTCTTGAACCAGGACCTTGTCTTCCTTCAAAATTTCTGTTCGAGGTACTTACCGCATATTTTCCTGCAGGTATCTTATCGTCGTTCATTGCTAAACATGCAGAACAACCAGGTTGGCGTAATTCAAAGCCAGCTTCGGTTAAAATATCCAGTAAGCCTTCTTCTTTGATTTGAGCCTCGACAATATGAGAACCCGGAACCAGCCAAACGGTTACATCGTCAGCTTTATGTCTGCCTTTTACAATAGAAGTAAATGCTCTGAAATCTTCGATACGTCCGTTAGTACAGCTACCAACAAAAACGAAATCTATTTTCTTACCTATCATAGATTCGCCTTCCGAGAAGCCCATGTAACCTAATGATTTAGCATAGGTTGCAGCGCCACCTTCTGCGTGAGCAGCATCAGGGATGTCATGAGAAATTCCCATTCCCATTCCCGGGTTTGTACCATATGTGATCATTGGTTCAATTGAAGAACCATCGAAAGTCAATTCTTTATCAAAAACGGCATCAGCATCAGTTTTTAACGTTTTGTAATAAGCCAATGCTCTATCCCAGGCTTCGCCTTTAGGGCTAAACTCACGACCTTTTACGTAATTGATGGTAGTTTCATCAGGAGCGATCATACCGCCACGGGCACCCATTTCAATACTTAGGTTACAAACCGTCATACGGCCTTCCATGGTCATGTTTTCAAAAACATCACCAGCATACTCCACAAAATATCCGGTTGCACCAGAAGTTGTAAGCTGAGAAATGATGAACAATGCAACGTCTTTAGGGGTAACACCTACACCTAATTTTCCATTAACATTGATACGCATTTTTTTAGGTTTTGGCTGCATAATGCACTGTGTAGAAAGCACCATTTCTACTTCAGAAGTACCAATACCAAAAGCGATTGCACCAAAAGCACCATGCGTAGAAGTATGCGAATCACCACAAACAATAGTAGCACCCGGTTGTGTAATTCCGTATTCAGGACCTACAACGTGTACAATACCATTTTTTTGATGGCCTAGTCCCCAGTGGCTGATACCATATTCATTAGAGTTGGACTCTAATGCCTTTAACTGGTTAGCCGAAAGCGGATCTGCAACCGGCAAATGCTGGTTAATTGTTGGGGTGTTATGATCTGCCGTAGCAAATGTACGCTCAGGGTATAAAACTTTGATTCCTCTGCTTTTTAAGCCTAAAAAGGCAACAGGGCTTGTCACTTCGTGGATAAGGTGGCGATCAATAAAAAGCACATCGGGGCCACCTTCAATTTTACGTACCACGTGAGTGTCCCACACCTTATCAAATAATGTTTTGCTCATTTTTTTCTTTTTTTATTATGAATTCTTTTTGTGAAATAAAGGTTAAGCTAATTGTTGCTTGCCCATCATTAACAAAAGATCATCATCATTAATATCTAATTTACTATCTGCAACTGTAAGGAAGCGATGGTAGGCTTCTCCCAATTCTTCTTTACTTAAATTAAAACCTAAGCGCTCCAAATGGAACTTTAAAGCATGTCGGCCACTGCGTGCAGTAAGTACAATACTTGCATCAGGGAAACCAACATCTTCAGGACGTATAATTTCGTAATTTTCGCGGTTTTTTAAGAAACCATCCTGGTGGATGCCCGAGCTGTGTGCAAAGGCATTGCTGCCAACAATTGCTTTATTTGGTTGTACCGGCATACGCATTTGTGAACTTACCATACGGCTCAACTCATAAAAGTTTTTAGTGTTGATATTGGTATGCAAACCTAATGTCTGGTGGGTCTTTAAAATCATGACGACCTCTTCAATAGAGGTATTACCTGCACGTTCTCCAATACCATTAATAGTACCTTCAATTTGACGGGCGCCGTTTTGTAAACCCGCAATTGAATTTGCGGTAGCTAAACCTAAATCATTATGGCAATGCACAGATATAATGGCATTGTCAATGTTTTTTACATTCTCTTTCAAAAACTTGATTTTGCTTCCGTACTGATCTGGTAAGCAATAACCATTAGTATCTGGGATGTTTACAACAGTAGCGCCGGCTGCAATAACTGCTTCTACCATCTGGGCAAGAAAGTGTACATCGGCACGACCAGCATCTTCTGCATAGAATTCAATATCTTCTACAAATTGCTTGGCATATTTAACGGCTTCAACTGCACGTGCTAAAATATCTTCTCTTGTACTGTTAAATTTATGTTTGATGTGCATATCAGACGAGCCGATACCAGTATGGATCCGCGGACGTTTTGCAAATTTCAATGCAGCAACAGCAGAATCAATATCGCCTTTATTTGCACGTGTAAGTGCACAAATGATCGGCTCAGATACCGCTTTAGAAAGTTCTACAACACTTTGGAAATCACCTGGGCTTGAAATAGGAAAACCTGCTTCAATAATATCCACGCCAAGGGCCTCCAATTCTTTGGCAATTTCTATTTTCTCTGGGGTTGTTAATTGGCAACCCGGCACTTGTTCACCATCACGCAACGTGGTGTCAAACACATAAACTCTATTTGGATCGTGTAACATAATTTTCGTTTTTAGTTAGTATAGGTTTTTTGTGTAATATATTTTAAGACGAGTTTACCCATTTCCTTAGTACCTAATACTTTATAAGGATTTGTGGTGCCGTCGGCAATGTCATTAGTTCTGAAGCCTTCTTTGAGTACTTTGTCAACTGCGGCAACTACTGTTTTGGCTTCTTCTTTTAGTCCAAAACCTATTTCGAGCATTAGCGCTACGGATAGGATAGAAGCCAGCGGGTTGGCCAGGTCTTTTCCGGTGATGTCATGTGCAGAGCCATGGATTGGTTCAAAGAAACCAGTACCATCACCAATTGAGGCCGAGGCTAACATCCCCATTGAGCCTGCAATTTGCGAAGCTTCATCTGTAAGGATATCACCAAATAAATTGGCAGTTAGTACTACATCAAAGCGCTTAGGATCTTTGATCAGTTGCATTGCGGCATTGTCTATAAACATATGTTCAGTTTCAACCTCAGGGTATTCTTTAGCGATAGCCTGTACGGTTGCCCTCCATAATCTGGAGCTTTCCAGTACATTGGCTTTATCTACCGAACATAACCTTTTGTTACGCTGCATTGCAGCCTGAAAAGCTTTGTGTGCTATTCTTTCTATTTCGTATCGGTGATAGATCATTAAATCCGACGCGGTATTTCTATCCTCAGAAAGTGTTTTCTCTCCGAAATAAACGTCGCCTGTCAGCTCTCTGAAAAATAAAATATCTGTACCTTTTAGTATACTTGGTTTAATGCTTGATGCATTTAACAATTCATCAAATAATAAAATAGGGCGTAGATTGGCATAAAGACCCAATTCTTTACGGATCTTAAGTAAACCTTGCTCCGGGCGTACTTTAAGCGAAGGATCGTTATCATACAAGGCGTGGCCTACAGCACCAAAGAGGATTGCATCACTTTGTCTGGCTTTTTCCAGGGTTTCATCTGGCAATGGGCTGCCTGTCGCTTCAATAGCAGCATGACCCATTAAAGCTTCGTCAAAGGTAAACTCATGGCCAAAATCTTCGGCAATTTGTTCTAAAATGGCTTTTCCCCATGTGGTTACTTCAGGCCCGATGCCATCGCCGGGTATTACTAAGATATTCTTCTTCATAGTACGCTCTCTAATAAGGTTTCGACGGATTTTACTTCACCGTTTTCTAATAAAATTCTTTTCTCAATACAGCCAGGTACCTGTGATTCAAAATGACCAACATAAATTAACGTTGTGCCATTTTTGCACAATTCATCTACCAGTTTGTTAAAATGCAATGTTTGTTGCTTGTCTAATCCCTGGCAAGGTTCATCCAATATCAATAGCTCCGGGTTTTTTACAATGGTACGGGCCAATAATGCCAGCCTTTGTTTACCAAGAGGAAGTTCGTTCATCAGGGTGTTTTTATATTCATCCAGCCCGAAATAGTGAATTAATTCATCGGTTTGTGCTTTTTTTGAATATCCCGGATCACAAAATAAGCCTGAACTATCATAAAAGCCAGAAACAATACTTTGCCAAACAGTTGCTGAAGGATCAAAATACCAGTGTAATTCTGGTGAGATTAAACCAATTCGTTCTTTAATCTCCCAAATACTTTCTCCGCTTCCTCTTTTGTTTCCAAATAAATGAAAATCATTGGCGTAAGCCTGAGGATGATCGCCACAGATTAAACTTAACAAAGTTGATTTTCCAGAGCCGTTGTGGCCATGCAACACCCATTTTTCTCCTGCTTTAACTTCCCAGTTGATATTTTTTAACACCTGTTTTTCGCCGTAGCTGATATTTACATTGATCATTCTAATGATCTCTGCGGATGAAGCATTTACAACCGATTCACTCAAAAATGTAGGAACAGGTTTGTCAAATGCTTCGATATCATTCCAGGCACGTTCATCAGCAGAAATCTCGACTAATTTGCCTTCCTCAATTGTTGCGATGCGATTGATGCAGGCAGGTAGCTCAGCTTCGTTGCTGATTAAGATCAACTGTGTACCTGCTTCAGAAATTTCTTCCAGTAAAGCGTTTAAGTTTTTACGGGAAAGTACATCCAATCCGTTGTAAGGAAGATCAAGTATTAACAATTGAGGCTTTAACCATAACGCTTTAACCAATTGTAATTTTTTATGCTCTCCGCTGGATAACTGGATAAGTGTGGAGTCTTTTAATTCCGAAAACCCTAAAGCAGCTAAAACCCTATCCACCTCATTGAATAAAAGTGAATGTTTTTTGCCGAAACTTTCCAATTCAGCTTTTACCGTCGCGGTAGTTTCTGTTGATTGCTTATTGTAACGCTGCTGATAATAGAAATTAGACTGGCCTTCCAAGTCTTTAAATTGAAACCAATTGGCCACATAATAGGCCATAGCAGGTAAACTGCTTTGAGGATTAAAGTTGATTTCAATATTACTGTAGCTATGGCCTATACCGGCCATAGCTTTAGCTAATGATGTCTTGCCACTTCCACTTGTTCCGCACAACAACCAATTCTCATTACGATTTATAGTCCAGTTCAAATCCTTTAACACGGGTTTGTGCCGATACTTTAAATTTAGTTTTGTGATATGGACGACGGGCTGTGACATTTACTATTATTATGCTGTTTTTATAGATTTCATTGCAGTCATTGCTTTTCTCAATCTCGCGCCAACTATTTCAACTTCATGAGAACGAAGCGCCTCATTAATTGCAATTAACGTTCTGTTATCAACCGAACCATCTTTACCTTCGTTAAAGTTTTTACCTACTAAATCAGTATCTACTTTAGTCATGAAATCAGCTAATAAAGGTTTACAAGCATAATCAAATAGGTAACAACCATATTCAGCAGTATCAGAGATAACACGGTTCATTTCGAATAACTTTTTACGCGCAATGGTATTGGCAATAAGTGGAGTTTCGTGCAACGACTCATAGTAAGCAGATTCTGGTTTAATACCAGCCTGAACCATTGTTTCGAAAGCCAATTCAACACCAGCTCTAACAAAAGCAACCATTAAAGTATAGTTATCAAAATATTCTTGTTCGCCGATTTTTACATCACCAGCAGGAGTTTTTTCAAAAGCAGTTTCTCCTGTAGCAGCACGCCATGCTAATAAGTTTTTATCACCAGCAGCCCAGTCTTCCATCATTGTACGGCTAAATTCACCGCTCATGATATCATCCTGATGTTTTTGGAATAGCGGACGCATAATGTCTTTCAATTCTTCTGAAATTTCAAAAGCTTTAACTTTAGCTACATTGCTTAATCTGTCCATCATGCCAGAAACACCGCCATGTTTTAATGCTTCAGTAATTACTTCTACACCATACTGAACAAGTTTAGAAGCATAACCAGCATCGATTCCTTTTTCAATCATTTTATCGAATGAAAGGATTGAACCCGTTTGTAACAAACCACAAAGGATAGTTTGCTCGCCCATTAAATCTGATTTTACTTCAGCAACAAAAGATGATTTTAAAACACCAGCCCTATGGCCACCAGTTCCAACGCAGTAAGCTTTAGCTTGTGCTAAACCTTTTCCTTCCGGATCGTTCTCCGGGTGTACAGCGATTAGGGTAGGTACACCAAAGCCTCTTACATACTCAGCTCTTACTTCACTACCTGGACATTTTGGGGCGACCATGATCACCGTAATATCTTTACGGATCTGCATTCCTTCTTCCACAATGTTAAAACCGTGCGAATACAATAAAGTAGCACCTTGTTTCATTAACGGCATAATTGCAGTTACAACTGCAGTATGTTGTTTGTCCGGAGTAAGGTTAATCACTACATCAGCTGTAGGAATTAATTCTTCGTAAGTGCCAACAGTAAAGTTGTTTTCTGTAGCATTTTTCCATGAATCTCTTTTGCCTTCAATAGCTTCTTTTCTTAAAGTATAGGCAACATTTAAACCACTATCTCTTAAATTTAAACCTTGGTTAAGGCCTTGTGCTCCACAACCTACAATTACCAGTTTTTTTCCTTTTAGTGCATTTACGCCATCAAGAAATTCAGAACTGTCCATGAAATCGCAAACACCTAATTGGTTTAATTTTTCTCTAAGAGGTAATGTGTTAAAATAATTTGACATCGTTTTATCGGTTTTTTGTTATAAGGTTCTTATTTACTTTTTATTTAATGCTTTTTTAATTGATGATGCACAGCCATAGTGGTAAGCATCATGTATAGGGAAAAACTGTACCGCTTCAATTGTACTCTTTAGTTCTACACCGTAGCTTGTAGTACGCGCATTGTAGCTTACAAAAACATTGTTGTTCAGATCCTCTGCCAGCCTATTAATAGTGCTAAGCGCCAGGTCTTTTAAAATGTTTATTTCTTCGGCTTCAACGAACTTTTCAGGTTTTGTTCCTTTTTGATAATCCAGAATATACTGATCCTCTATAACAGGGGCAACATTAGCCAGTTTATAACACAGGATCTGCTGACTACTTATAATATGGCCAAAGTTCCAAATTATATTGTTGTTAAAGCCTGCAGGCACCTCGTTTATCTCTTCAATCGTTGATGTTTCTATCAACTCAATAAAGTTCTTCCTGGTTTGTATAATCGTTTTAAAAAGGGTGTTTTCCATCTTATTAGTTCTGTAATGCCTATTCGGTTGGCTACGAATTACATGCTAAATACATTCTTCTCTTTATCAAGGAACTCATTTTCAATCACATCCTCACCCGGTTCTCTGCGCTCAAATTCTCTAAGCTTGCGGTTAAAACCTTCGCTGTCTTTAATAATGGCAACTCTTGCACTTCTTACAAACTCAATTAATCCGTGAGGTTGTAGCACTTCAATCAGTTTATCAGTTTCTTCTCTGTGTCCGGTGGTTTCAAAAACAGTATAATCTTTACGGATCACTACTGCTCTTGCGCCATATTCGCGAAGMAAACGCTCTACCGATACTTTTTCTGCAATGGTATCTGTAGGCACTTTATACAATGCCATTTCCTGCCAGATGATGTCTTCGTTAGTATTGTAATATACTTTCAATACCTCTACTTGTTTTTCTATCTGACGGGCCAGTTTACGAACAACCTCTTCCGTTTCATGGATCAGAATATTGAAACGGTGAATGTGTTCAATTTCTGAAGGAGAAGTGTTCAAACTTTCAATGTTAATTTTTCTTCTGGAGAAGATGATGGCTATACGGTTAAGTATGCCGATTCTATTTTCGGTATATGCAGTAATCGTAAATTCCTGTTTTCCGGTTATTTCTATATCGTTGGAATTGCTCATGATCTTTAATTATTTAAGTCTGATTTCGCTTACACTACTTCCTTGTGGAACCATAGGGAACACATTATGTTCTTTGGCTACCATTACCTCTAAAAGGTAAGAACCTTTGTGGTCTAACATTTCTTGTAATGCTGCAACAAGGTCTTCACGCTCCGAAACTTTTTTACCTGCGATGTAGTAAGAATCAGCAAGTTTTACAAAGTCAGGACTGGTAATGTCTACAAAAGAATAACGTTTTTCGTGGAATAATTGCTGCCACTGGCGAACCATTCCTAAGAATCTGTTGTTCAAAATCATGATTTTAACATCGATACCACTTTGCATAATGGTTCCTAATTCCTGACAAGTCATCTGGAAACCACCATCACCAATAATGGCAACTACTGTACGCTCCGGAGCACCAAATTTGGCACCAATTGCAGCCGGTAAACCAAAGCCCATAGTACCTAAGCCACCGCTGGTAATATTGCTTCTTGTTTGGTTAAACTTGGCATAGCGACAAGCAACCATTTGATGTTGGCCAACATCGGTAACAATAACAGCATCACCTTTGGTTAGCTCATTTAATTTATTGATAACCTCGCCCATGGTAAGCTCACCGCTTTCCGGGTTTAGTTCTTTTTGTATTACGGTTTCTTGCTCAGTTTTATCAAAAGCCCTGAATTCTTCTACCCATTCGGTATGTGATTTCTGATCAACCAAAGCAGTTAAGAATGGTAAAGTTTCTTTACAATCGCCCCAAACAGGAACGTCTGCTTTTACGTTTTTATCAATTTCGGCAGGGTCAATATCCAAATGGATAACCTTTGCCTGTTTTGCATACTTATCTAAGCGGCCTGTAACACGGTCGTCGAAACGCATTCCGATTGCAATTAAAACATCGCAAGAGTTGGTTTGTACGTTAGGACCATAGTTACCATGCATACCAAGCATACCAACATTTAACGGGTGATCTGTAGGGATAGCACCGGCACCTAATATTGTCCATGCTGCCGGAATACCGCTTTTCTCTACAAAAGCTTTAAATTCCTGTTCCGCATTACCTAATAGAACGCCTTGTCCGAATAGGATGAAAGGTTTTTTTGCGCCGTTAATTAATGCCGCGGCCTCCTCAATATATTCTTTTCTGATCAAAGGTTTAGGGCGGTAGCTACGGATGTGTTCGCAAGGCGTATATCCTTCGTATTCGAACATCTGTAACTGCGCGTTTTTGGTAATGTCAATTAAAACCGGACCTGGTCTTCCACTGCGTGCTATATAAAAAGCTTTTGCAAGGACGCTAGGGATTTCAGTGGCATCAGTTACCTGATAGTTCCATTTTGTTACCGGAGTGGTGATGTTAATTACATCCGTTTCCTGGAAAGCATCTGTTCCTAAAAGATGTGCAAAAACCTGGCCTGTGATGCAAACCATAGGAGTACTGTCTATCTGAGCATCAGCCAAACCTGTAACCAGGTTTGTTGCGCCAGGACCGCTGGTTGCAAAAACAACACCGACTTTGCCTGAAGTACGTGCATAACCCTGGCCAGCATGCGTGCCGCCTTGCTCATGACGTACTAAAATATGTTGTAATTTTTCTTTGTAATCATATAGCGCATCATAAATGGGCATGATGGCGCCGCCCGGGTAACCAAAAATGGTATCGGTACCCTCAGCTATTAATCCTTCCAATAAAGCTACGGAACCAGAAACAGTTGTTGTTTTTTTAGGTTCTGTTAAGGTTGTTGTTTCCTCGTGTGCTGTATCCATTGTTGTATGTTKWSGKTWTWSKKKTTCTAATTAATTAATCATTGTAGGCATCAGTAACACAGCCTTCGCTGGCATTGCTTACTTGTTTAAGGTATTTATAGAGCACTCCTTTTGTGACGGGTGGTGGTAACTGTTTCCAAACCGCCCTGCGGGTTGCCAGCTGCTCTTCAGTTAAATGAACATCAATTGAGTTATTTACTGCGTCTATAGTGATGATGTCATCATCATGAACTAGTGCGATGTTTCCGCCATCCCATGCCTCAGGAGTGATGTGGCCTACAACGAAACCGTGAGTACCACCAGAAAAACGACCATCAGTAATTAAAGCAACAGTTTTACCTAATCCTGCACCTATAATAACCGACGTTGGTTTTAGCATTTCAGGCATACCCGGAGCTCCTTTCGGACCAACCTGTCTGATTACCACTACGTCTCCGCTTTTTACTTTTCCGCTTTGAATTCCTGCAATTAGTTTTTGCTCTCCGTCAAATACGCGGGCAGGGCCTACAAATTTTTCGCCTTCTTTACCACTGATTTTAGCGACAGCCCCTTTAGTTGCAAGGTTACCATAAAGCATCTGCAAGTGACCGGTTTCTTTAATCGGTTCAGTTACCGGGAATATAATTTTTTGTTTATCGAAGTCAAGATCTACAGCATCTGCTACGTTCTCTGCCAATGTCTTGCCAGTAACAGTGATACAATCGCCATGAACCAAACCTACTTTTATCAGGTATTTTAAAACAGCAGGTACTCCGCCAATTTCATGCAGATCTTCCATTAAGTAAGTTCCGCTTGGTTTTAAATCGCCAAGTACCGGTGTGCTGTCGCTGATTTTTTGGAAATCACTAAGTTGTAAATTTAAGCCTACTGATTTAGCCATTGCAATTAAATGCAATACGGCATTGGTAGAACCACCTAAAACCATAACCGTAACGATAGCGTTGTGGAATGATCTTTCTGTCATGATATCTGAAGGAAGGATATTTCTTTCCAATAGAATTCTGATTGCTTTACCGGCTTCTAAGCACTCATTTCTTTTTTCTTCACTTAATGCAGGGTATGAAGAGCTATAAGGCAAACTCATACCTAAGGCTTCGATAGCAGAAGCCATAGTGTTAGCAGTATACATACCTCCGCAAGCACCAGCACCAGGACAGGCATTTCTGATTACACCCTGGAAATCTTCTTCCTCTAAGTTACCTGCAAGTTTCTGACCCAATGCCTCAAAAGCAGAAACAATGTTTAATGCTTTACCCTTGTAGTTTCCAGAGTGGATACTTCCACCGTAAACCATGATAGAAGGGCGATTTAAACGACCCATTGCCATGATAGATCCTGGCATATTTTTATCGCATCCAGGTATAGTGATCAATCCATCGTAGTATTGGCCACCACAAATGGTTTCAATTGAATCTGCAATAACATCTCTTGAAACTAAAGAATAACGCATTCCATCTGTTCCGTTAGACATACCATCACTAACACCAATAGTGCTGAATGTTAAACCGACCATGTCATTTTTCCATACACCATCTTTAACGATTTTGGCTAAATCATTTAAATGCATGTTGCAGGTGTTTCCATCATATCCCATGCTGGCAATACCAACCTGAGCTTTTTCCATATCTGCTTTAGTTAAACCAATTCCGTACAACATTGCTTGCGCAGCTGGTTGTGTTGGGTCTTGTGTAAAAGTTTTACTGTAGCGATTGATTTCTGGTGTTTGTGACATATTATATGGTTAGGTCTTTTTTGTTATTTACTTATTATATTATGTAGTAGTTATATGATTACTTCGTAGTTCTGTTTTTCCAATACCAGGCATTTGTAGGTGCGCTGTATGGTTGCACCAGCACTCTCTGTCCATTTTAATGGGAACGTATATTCGTCTACCGATCCTATTCCTGCAATTTCAGTGGCAGTACCACAGAAAAATGCACTATCTGCATGTTTCAGGTCTTTTACTGATAAATGTTTCTCAATAATTTCTATATCTAAAATATGGCATAGTTCAATTACTGTAGCGCGGGTAATACCTGGTAAAATGTTTCCAAGAGGAGGGGTGTATAGCCTGCCGTTTTTTTCGATAAAGATATTTGCACCCGGGGCTTCAGCAACGTTGCCATACATATCAAGCAACAAGGCCTCGTCAAATCCTTTACGTTTGGCCTCTGTGGTGGCTAGTATGGAGTTAACATAGTTGCCGCTAACCTTAGCCTCAATAGGAGTAGATTTAGGATTTGGACGCTCAAAACTTGATACGCAAACTTTAAGGAGTTTATGGCCAAGATAAGCTTCCCAGTCCCAAACACAGATCATGATTGAAGCTTCTTTTGCTGCAACCAATGACATGGCAGGCGGACAGTATATTAAAGGACGGATATATGCATCCTTTAAGTTGTTAATTTCCAATAACCTGTAGGTTTGTTTGATTAATTTATTTATATCCCATGTAAATGGAATGTGAACTAATTCTGCCGAGCGTTTTAATCTTTCGAAATGTTCTCTTGCTTTAAAAATACGGGTGCCATTATGAGTAGAGTAGGCCCTTATCCCTTCAAAAACTGCATAGCCGTAATGTAACGACTGACCATACAAATCGGCATTTGTATCGGCCGCTTTTTCGAACCGCCCATTTAAGTAAAGTATGGTATTTGAATTGAAATATTGCATTTTTTGTCAGGTATGTTTTTGTATTTTAGATGTTTCATTAAAAAAGCGCCACTTGTGGTGGCGCTCTAGTATATTTTAAGTATTCAATATTCCTTTATAGCGCCTTATCCTTCTGAATAATCAGTAGGAGAATTAGGTTAACAATTACAGTAAATAAGACGTTGACTGAAAGGTTCATATCGTTGTTTAATTTCTTGTTGTTTTATAGAATCCAATTTACCTCTTGGCGGTTAAACTATCAATAGATGAATGAAAATAAATGAAAAAAAATATAATTCTTTATTTTAATTGTATTTAAGAATATAATTCTTAAATACATGTCAATTTCATATCTTAACGTGGCGGTCGCTATACCAAATATGAAATCGGTATTCGGTATAGGTGTTATGCTAGCATTATAAATTTGTGCATTTTCTTCTTAAAATGTGGAAAACCTTAAAAAAGTTGATTGAAATTCTGATTTATTTAGAGGGATTTTCTCCGCCATAAGGCATCCGTGATCAGGCTGTGGTCAACAGGCTTTCGTTATCGGGATAACGGGAGATTAATAAAAAACTATAAATAAAAAAAAAGCCCTTTGAAATTTTCAAAGGGCTTTTAGAATATTGTATGATTAAATATTAGGCAACCCCTTCGGCTAACACAATAATTTTGTTTTTTAAAACTTCAACAACACCACCTTTAATAGTAAAGGTTTGATCGCCGGTTTTGCATTTAATAATTACAGGTCCATCCTCTAAAGTTGAAATAATAGGTGCATGGTCATGTAGTATCTGAAAAGATCCCATGGTACCAGGAACAGTAACTGCAGTTACGTCACCTTCAAAAACTTTCTTATCTGGGGTTAATATTTCTAATGTCATATATATATTATGTACGCTTTAAAAATTAAGCGTTTGCTTCAGCTAATAGTTTTTTACCTTTTTCAATAGCCTCTTCAATGCTTCCAACTAAGTTAAATGCAGCTTCAGGATATTCATCAACTTCACCATCCATGATCATGTTAAATCCTTTGATGGTATCTTTAATGTCAACCAATACACCTTTTAAGCCTGTAAATTGCTCAGCAACGTGGAATGGTTGAGACAAGAAACGCTGAACACGACGTGCACGTGATACAACTAATTTATCTTCTTCAGATAACTCGTCCATACCAAGGATTGCAATGATATCTTGTAATTCTTTGTAGCGTTGTAATGTTTCTTTAACACGTTGAGCTGTGTTATAGTGCTCATCACCTAAAACAGCTGGAGATAAGATACGAGAAGTAGAATCCAATGGATCCACTGCAGGATAGATACCTAGCTCAGCAATTTTACGAGATAATACTGTTGTAGCATCTAAGTGGGCGAAAGTTGTAGCCGGAGCCGGGTCAGTTAAATCATCCGCAGGTACATAAACAGCCTGTACAGAAGTAATTGAACCACGTTTAGTTGAAGTAATACGCTCTTGCATTAAACCCATCTCAGTAGCAAGGGTTGGTTGGTAACCTACAGCAGAAGGCATACGACCTAATAGTGCAGATACCTCAGAACCAGCCTGAGTGAAACGGAAGATGTTGTCAACGAAGAAAAGGATGTCTTTTCCAGCGCCTTCGCCATCACCATCACGGAAATATTCAGCAACTGTTAATCCTGATAATGCTACACGAGCACGTGCACCAGGAGGCTCGTTCATTTGACCGAATACCAATGTTGCTTTTGATTCTTTTAATTTTTCAGTATCAACTTTACTCAAATCCCATCCGCCTTTTTCCATTGAATGAAGGAAGTCTTCACCATAGTTGATTACACCAGACTCGATAAACTCACGTAAAAGGTCATTACCTTCACGAGTACGCTCACCAACACCGGCGAATACAGATAAACCAGCATAAGCTTTCGCAATGTTGTTTACCAATTCCATGATCAATACCGTTTTACCTACTCCAGCACCGCCGAACAAACCGATTTTACCCCCTTTTGCATAAGGCTCTAATAAATCGATTACTTTAATACCTGTAAAAAGTACTTCAGTTTCAGTTGATAACTCATCAAATCTTGGAGGAGCATTGTGGATTGGTCTGCCACCGGTTTTGCTAACAGTATTAATACCATCGATAGCTTCACCAACAACATTGAATAAGCGACCTTTAATTTGATCGCCAACTGGCATTTGAATAGGAGCACCAGTATCTAATGCTTTCATTCCACGAACCAAACCATCGGTTGAGTCCATTGCAATTGCACGTACGCGGTCTTCACCAAGATGTTGTTGAACTTCTAAAACGACTTTCTGTCCGTTTTCTTTTTCAATCTCTAATGCAGAGAAAATTTGAGGTAAATGAGCATCGTCAGCAAAACTCACGTCAACTACCGGTCCTATAATCTGCGCTATTTTTCCAATGTTAGGCATATATTGTTTTGGGTAAAATTATAAATATCAATTTGTTAAAGGCTGTTTTATGGGCCTACAATTCGGTTTGCAAAGTTAAAATTTTTATGCAAGAAATACATATATAAATAAAAAGTTTTTCCACAGTTTTTTAATCAATAATTTAGCCGGTATTATTGAGGCTTTAATTATGCCTTTTAAAGCATTAAATAGTGATTTTGCTGCATTGGCAGCTGTTGAAAATTGTAAATAAACATTAATGAAAACCATACTAGTTACAGGAAGTAATGGCCTTTTGGGTCAGAAAATAACAGAGCGGTTATCTGCTACGAAGCAATTTAAGTTAATTGCAACATCAAAAGGGGCTGATCGTTTTCCTGTTAAAGATGGATATACTTATGCCGAAATGGACATTCTGGATCCGCAGAATGTGAAGGAAGTTGTTGGACGTTATAAGCCTGATGCCATCATTCATACTGCGGCCATGACCAACGTGGATACCTGTGAAGATCAAAAGGAATTGGCTTATCAGTTGAATGTGGAATCGGTAAAGACACTGATCTCAGTTTGCGAAGAGCACAATATCCAGTTGGTGCATTTGTCGACCGACTTTATTTTTGATGGTGCAAAAGGTCCTTATGATGAAGAGGCTGATCCAAATCCTTTAAGTTATTACGGACAAACGAAGGTTGAGGCAGAGAACGTTATTAAAGCTTCTAATTGCAGATGGGCGATTTTGCGTACTATATTAGTGTATGGTATAGTGAGTGATATGAGCCGTAGTAATATCGTACTATGGGCAAAAGGCGCTTTAGAAAAAGGTTCGCCAATAAACGTGGTTAACGATCAATGGCGCATGCCTACGCTAGCAGAGGATTTGGCTGATTGCTGCCTGCTTGCAGTTGAGAAGAATGCACAAGGAGTTTATAATGCTTCCGGAAAGGATATGATGAGTATTTCTGAACTGGTAGCAAGAGTAGCTGATTATTGGAAGCTTGATAAAAGCATGATCAATGAGATCAGCGCAGAAACGCTTAATCAAACCGCAAAAAGGCCTGTAAGAACAGGTTTTGTTTTGGACAAGACTATTCGGGATCTGGGTTATAATCCACACAGCTTTGAAGAAGGATTGATAATTCTGGATCAGCAATTAAAGAATTAGGGCAGAGGGGTCAGTGTTTTCTCATCTTTAGTATTTGATTTGAAAGAAGGAGATCACAAATTTATATTTGAACAATAAACTTAATTATAATATGGCATTACAAGTTGGCGATAAAGCCCCGGATTTTAAATTATTCAGTTCTGAATTGAAAGAGGTATCTCTTTCAGATTATCAAGGAAAAAAAGTTGTTGTACATTTCTTCCCTATGGCATTTACAGGTGTTTGTACTGCTCAGTTGTGTACAATGAGAGATAGCTTTGGTTACTATGAAGGAATGAATGCTGCTGTTGTTGGTATTTCTGTTGATTCTCCTTTTACCCTGGCTAAATTCAAAGAAGATCAAGCTTACCAATTTCCGTTACTTTCTGATTTTAATAAAGAAATATCTCAGGCTTACGGTGCATTTTACGAAGATTTTGTCTTCAATTTAAAGGGTGTTTCTAAAAGAGCAGCGTTTGTTTTGGACGAAGAGGGGAAAATTATCCATTCAGAAGTGTTAGAAGATGCAGGTAATATGCCTGATTTTGATGCAATTAAGAAAGCAGTAGAAGCATAATACAGTTCTGCAAGAGTAATGCTCTGAATAATTTTATAAAAAATATTGCTATTTTGAATTTCAAGCATTACTTTTGCAGTCCGTTAACGAAACGGAATTATAATAAAAAAACGCATTTGTAGCTCAATTGGATAGAGCATCTCACTACGGATGAGAAGGTTTGGGGTTCGAATCCCTACAAGTGCACCACGGAAAGAGGGAATTTCAGCAATGAGATTCCCTCTTTTTTTTATTCATATATCTGATATTCAGATTCTTGCGATTTTTACGAATTGGCTGATTTTTGAACTCTAAAATCTTAGCGTTTTTAGAAATTTTTGAGTATTATTTTTTTAATATGCTGATATATAGTTGTTTGCTTTGTTTTTTTTAATCAAAATTCTAAAAAAGGGTTCGATATCCGGAAGGGTGAGTTAAAGAGAGTCGAACCAAAGCAATATATCCCTAGTAGAGTAAAATTGTCGGTTTAATAAAAAACAGTTAATAGCGGGCGATTAGACACTGATTTTAGAAATTTTTATCCCCAGTAAAGTAATTCATTTTTTAGCTATGAATGACCAGTTCTGCAAAGCTCTCTAGGAAAAATATAATATTTTGTGCATTTCTAGACTCAATACTTCGGTTATTATTGCTTTCAAACTTTATTATTTCCTCAGATTCTTTCGAGTAAACAAATTCTTCTACTGAATTTGAATCGGAAATTGCTTGGATTTCAGTAATAGTATCCGAATTTTCATGCTCTAAATTGTAAATGAATTTGACTGCATCTGTGAAAAGGATATGAAAGTTCTTATCATCGCAAAGTATCCGTTTGTCAGTTAAGAGGTCGATTATTTTTCTTTTGTATGTAGTTTCAAATTGTTGGTAGGTTAAAGAGATATTTGAGAATTTGTGCATAGCTTCAGCTATTATTTTTTCAGCTTTTGAAATCATAAACGCTGCGTTGTTCAAACTAGTTCCTATACAATTGATTTTGTACTCACAATCGGCTTTTATTGCGAAGTAGTCGTCATTGTCTATTTCACCTGTTAGCAAAAGTTCTTTAGCCTTATTTAGCCTTTCAAATGTCCTTTCTATACTTTTAAAGATTTGAGATTGTGTATTTGAAGCTTCGCCGAAATGTTTGTTATAAACACGTTGTAAGACCACATGAAAAAGAGATAAATAGAATTCTCCAGGAATTAACTGTTTTAACTCTTTTAGTACCAATTCATCCATAGAATCGGCTCTAACCCGGAATTTGCAACCATTCGTACAGTGGTAGTAATGGTAGTACGTATTTCTACCCTTCGAGGCACTGCCTGTTAGGTTCTTAAAACATAGCGGGCATGTTAATAAACCTCTTAATGGTAGTTGATTATTAGTTTTAGTTCTGCGTTGTGGTTTTGCATTGTTATTTAATACCTGTTGAACTTGTTTAAAGACATCTTCGGATATTAATTTTTCATGCAAGCCATTAACTAAATACCGATTTTCTTGTTCGTATGCTGGAACTACGATCTTACCATAATAAATAGGATTTCGAATCATCAGCCAGAAATTATTTAAGCTACATTTAAATCCGTTTTCTATTGCTTCGTTATAAATAAAACGTGTGGAATGATATCCGTTGGCCAATTCGATAAAAATGTTCTTGATAAAGGTCGCCTCTGGCTCTTTGGGTATTATACATTTTTTTCCATCGATTAAGGTGATATTTATATACCCTATTGGTGCATGACAAATATATCGTCCCTCTTGTTTTGCTTTACGCATGCCTTGTCTGACATTCAAACTTCGCCTGTCATTTTCTACTTCGGATGTTGCCAGGTAAATAGCGAGCATTATTTTATTTTCTGGAATAGCCAGGTTAAGAGGTTGATCAATAGCCTTCGTTTCAATGTTCATCTTTTTAAGCCTTTCAATCATGGAATATGCATCGGCAGCATTCCTGCTGAACCTATCCCATCTGGAGAATAAAATAAAGTCTGGTCTGTTAACTCTACTTCGACTTAAGCTTAAGAATAATTTTGACCACTCAGGTCTATTAAAGGTCTTTGCTGAATGATCTTCGTATACAATCTGTAGAATTTGAATTTTATTAGCGAAACAGAACTTTTCTAAACGTTCTCTTTGGCTTTGCTGTGAGTATCCTTTTTGTGCCTGCTCATCAGTACTTACACGAATGTATAACGTTGCTGTTTGCATGATAGAGATTAGATAAACTATTTCATCGTTAGTTTAAAATCACATTTTTTGTAGGAGTAAAATGACGGTTGAATTATAACCTGCGTTAGTTTTTAAATTGTGGAGATTTAATCTGTTGATCTATAATGTTTAAAATGCCAGTTGGGTAATTTTAGGTATTATAAGTTATCTAAATGGGCAAAAGTGCAAGAAGGATGACTCTATTATCATATTTAATATTCCAGTTTTAATTCTTAGTTTATCCCAAATAATAACTTATTTATAAAATGTCTCTCCTTAACTATTTTAAAGAAATCACTATTGGTTGGGAGCTGTCGCTTTTTCTTGTTGTATTTTGTGTCTGGCCGATTAGTTCTTACCTAATTTTTCATTTCGACCCCCTTTTGTTTGCGGACTTGGATTTATCTAAGCTGACACTGTTGTCTTCCGCAATTGCTTCACCTTTTTTTGTAATTAATACGGGTGCTAGTTTTCTGCTAACTGATCCCAAAGACAAAGATTTGAAGTGGGGCAATGCACCCGATCAGTTTTTATCTGGAACGGTACTAGTCGGAGTTGGCATTTCCCTGTGGGTACTTTCTTTCGGTGCTATCGCTGCCTTAATGGACTGTACTCTTCAGGTAGTAAAGTTTATAATGACCGGTATTGAAGTCGCTTTCTTGGTGATTATTGGTTGGTCAAAAGTCGTCGAGGATAAACGATTTAAAAGAAAAAACAACAGCAATCATGAATGAAATTGTAAGGAATTACCTGATCAAATGGGCAAAAGTAAAACGCCCTGTATCTTATAGTCAAATTGCTAAAGATTGTGGCTTGAATTTAAATCTTGAATTACCTTCTGATGGCCTAAAATCACAAACTAATTTTAAAGAAAGATGATGGTAAAAACGTGACTCTAGCTGTAAATATGGCCCCTTTTCTCCGGAATCGGAGGCACTTTGGAGCGGAATAAGGTGTCAGTTTAAATGCGGAAGGAGGGGACCTGGAAAGGGCTGCCGAATCAATTTTCGGCAGCCTTTTTGATGATTACATCATTTAGAACATTAAGGAGCTATCCAATCAAAATTGATAAGATGACCTAAGTTGTCTGTCAATTGATTATCAGGGTTAGATCTAAGGTATTTATTATTACCAGTTCCAACTACAGTTACCTTTTCACCAAGCTCAAATCTTGAAGTCTTATAGTTCCATAGCCATGTAATAGTATGATTCCCTTTCAATTCTACAGTTGCAATTGCTTCTGCTTTTGTTTTCTTTTGGGCCCTAGTAAGTTTATTAGGTCCCGTTACAGTGTGAAAAGCATAAGCGGTAATAACACCGTCCGAATTTTTCCAGACTCCCGAAATTCGATATTCTGCCATAATTTATAAGATTAAAATTCATCAACAATTTCTACTACTTCTTTTGCAAATGGACTTTTATCAATCTGAATCTGCAAAACTCTTCTGAAGTTATTAAGCTCCCTTTGTTCGATAACTCCCTGTAACTTTGTTCTGCCTTGATAGCCTTTTTGTAAAATCATCTCAATCGCATCGTCAATTCCGGTTAAAGTACTTGGCATATCATACATCACTGCATTTGGGGCATCATTTGTATCCAATTGAAACCAAGCTGGATGAGGTCGAAAACGTGTTTTTAAGGTATTCTGGCTAAAACCATGTTTCTTATAAAATTGAGCCGCTTTTTCCCTTATTGAACCATGTAAGTCATTAGGTATAACAATTTTGAGCTTAAAGTTGGTAAAATCCTTTCCTTCATAGTTTAGGGTAGGTTCATTATGAAGACTATCAACCATTCCAGCTACAAAATTCTTGTAATATCCTATTGCAAGCGCTGTAGTTGGATATAAGCTCAGATGACCAAGCCGATAATGTTCCTCAATCTTACTAGTAAATTCTTGACATGCATTTTCGATGGTACTAGGATTTCCTGCATCAAATCTCGGCATATATATGCCGTTAAAGTCAGAAGGTAATTTAATTCCTTTTTCAACCAACAAGAATGATTTATCTTTACCAAGAGCACCTAAAAATAGTGCCATCTCCAGAATTACATTATCCCTGGGCTCGATTACAATATTGTCATTCGTTAAAGTAAGGTCATCTGCCGTTGCCACAAAAACACCAAAATCGAAATAACTTGCCATTTTTAACAAGTTATCAAAGGTGCTTACATTCGTTTCCCATGCGGCATCATCCTTCCATAGATAACAATCTCCTACAATAGACAAACATTCCTTGACCTTTTTCGCTGATTCATATCCGGCTAGCGAAGAACCTATAAATATATTTGGTTTTAAATCCGTCATGTTAATAGGTTAAAATACCACGTTGAACGCTATAACTTTTATTTATCTCACTTGAGGAATCTTCTATAAGAAGATCTAAATCAATTTTAAGTCTGATAAGATCTTTAACAATCCCTTCTTTAGTCAGTGGTTTTTCTGTTCCATTTGGACTAGAAACAGAGAGTCTATAAGCGGGCTCATTAATAATTCGGTTAATTTGCGATGAAACTACCTTTGCTATTTCCAATTCTGTCCCAGCGTTATAATAAAGTTTATTGCTATCAATATCATGGACAATGCTAGTGAGTTGAAAGCTTTTTAAAGTTTCGAGTTGATCGTCACAATCTGCTTTTAAGGTTTTAAGGAGTCTTATCCCCCTTCTGGAACCATCGTTGGTAGCGGTTCCTTTATGATTGATATTGTTAGCTGTTGCAAAAGGATAATCTAAGTGCTTTGTCTCCTTAACAAAGTTAAAAAGATAGATACCTTTATAGTGCTCGTTTCCCGTTTCCGTATATTTATCAGAGTGATACCAAAAACTAGGTACGATATCAACCTTACGGCCCAAGTTTTGGTTAATAATTGAAATGCTCTTTTCGCCTTTATCATCAACAATGTCATATTGTCTTTTCAGAATCTGAATGGCCTGTCGTCGTAGATCTTTTATATCAGAATTTGGATCAGAGTCAGTATAAGGGTTAACAGGTTGCCCTTGCGGATAATGATAGCGATTTATCACTGTCAACAAATCAATATCACTATGTACCTTTATGTTGGTACCAGCCATAACGGAACCTTGATTTTTATAAGCTCTGCGAAAGTGCAAATTAAAATCACGTTCTAAATGATTTTGTACATTTTGTGCTGCCTGAAGTGTCCGTTCATTATACTTTTTCCCTATTGGAAGCATAGACTCCACTAGGTACTTAATATTTTCAGGTAAGTCCGAAGTACTAAAAGATTTTGTTAGAGTAGACTCATTAAAGTCCTTATCAAATCTTCTATTTTGGAGATTTGATAGCCTCCGGCCATAATTTAGATTTGCCATATGCTATCCCTTCTCCTTTCTCACCCCTTTAAACGGAGTTCCATCTTGTTTAACATCCATGAACCGACCTGTGTCAGCATCTCTTTTAACCCATTGGTCTGTTTTTGGGTTGTGTGTTTGTGAGCGGTCTCTTACTGCTCCATTTCTGTGGCCATCGCCAGTCTTACCGTTTCTTGCCATGCTTTTAAAAATTAGGTTGTACAATTCCCTTTGCCAATGGCATTGAACGCAGGGCGTTAATTACACCTCACATTGCAAGGTGTTTTCATAAAGCACGTAGAGGGTATATTCTGGTGGCGAAACAAGGGAAAAAATAATTTGAGGAATGAAAACTATTTATACCTTTGCGGCGTTATACAAAATATAACCTTGGTTGCTATCCAGCAACCCGATGCTATGTAAGGTTAGGCCTGCATCGATCCGCTAAAATTTTTGCAGGCTTTACCAAAAGACCTCTCACAATTAATCAGCCAATAGTTATATGTCAGTTAGATAGATGTAATGCTAATATTTTTGGCTTCATCTTTGATGTTACGCTATGAATGTTAGCTTTTTTGCCAATTAAATTAATTTCTGTGAAGAATTGGGAAATCTCTTCCATTATAACACTCAGCAAAAATCGTAATGAAAAACTTATCAACAGACAAATAATAAATATTTAGTAAGTTAAACTGTCATAGTTTGACTAAAAATCATACATATTGTCAGATAGTGTTTTACTTACACTAAATGAAATAATGTTTGTATATCTCGCAGTAAAGCAAATTTTTTGCCTTCAAAACTCTCTTCTGTGCGTTTTTATTTCAAATCATTTGTCCAATTTTTTCTTTTTTGTTTGGTGACAATTATCTAACAGCTTTCAAAGCTGGTAGGCGAATTAATTTGTGTTTATTTTAATTTATCGATTTAATTCTCAATTCGCGATTTGCGAATTGAGAATTAAATTTTTATATTTACAGTATGAAAGCACATAACGGTATGAGACCGCATGACATTGTGGTGCTATTGAAGATCATTGCCTTTCAAGGTAATCACTGGTTAAGTAAAGATTTGTCTGCAACTTTGTTTATTAGTCCTTCAGAGATTAGTGAATCGTTAAACAGATCTATGATTGCAGGGCTACTTAGCCCGGATAAGAAGAAGGTGATGAAAAATGCGATGCTGAAGTTTATAGAGAATGGATTGCGTTTTGTTTTTCCGGCAGAACTTGGTGCGATTGAAAGAGGGATGCCAACAGGGCATAGTGCTCCTGTACTTAAGGAGTTCTTTTCTTCATCGGAAGATTATGTCTGGCCGTTTCCATCGGGTAAATCCAAAGGGCAATCGATTAATCCGCTATATGCCAATCAGGCACGTGCGGCTGAACTTGATCGGCATTTGTATGATATGCTTGCTCTTGTCGATGCCATCAGAATTGGTAAGGTTAGGGAATGTGAGAAGGCAGTCGAATTGTTGAAAATGTATTTTAACGGAATTTATGCATGAAAATTTAACCCGCATCAAAGCGGTTAGTAAAGTCCTGGATGGACTTAAGCAAGAGTATGTGTTTGTCGGTGGGGCTACGGTTTCGCTTTATGCTACTGATCCTGAACTGGCTGAAGAGGTGAGGCCGACGGATGATGTGGATGTGATTGTGGAACTCGCCAGTTATGGAGGTTATGCTGAGATAGATGAGAAGTTGCGCGAGCTGGGCTTTGCGAACGATGTGGAATCCGGAGTAATCTGCCGATACAGGTTACAGGGGATTGTTGTGGATGTGATGCCAACAGAACCTAAGGTAATTGGTTTTAGTAATATTTGGTACCCTGATGGTTTTGCCAACGCGGTAACAAAGGCTTTAGATGCGGAAACATCTGTACGCATATTTTCTATGCCTTATTTTGTAGCTTCTAAATGGGAGGCTTTTAAAGGTCGGGGTAAGGGTGACTACAGGACAAGCAAGGATTTTGAAGACCTGGTTTATGTTTGGGAAAATGCGGATGACTTTGCTGAACAGATTATTGTTGCTCCAGCGGACGTAAAAGACTATCTTAAAAGTGAATTATCTACGATAATGAATTCTGACGATTTCTCAGAAGGTCTTTATGCACATCTATCTGGCGGGTATGGTGGTAAAGATGCGAATTATATACTCATCAAATTACAGCAGGCTTTTGAAATCTATTAATAGAACCTTCTAAAGCGGCTAAGCAGACAGTTGAATCAGCTCATGTTTAAAGCTCTGCCTGATTTGGAAAATGTCCCGGAAATAGCGATTTCGGATTTGAATAGCTGAACAAAACTATAGATGATGCAAGTATACTACACATTGTTGTGGTGAATTAGTTTGCTATATTAGTGGTTTAAATTAGCGTCTATGTTCATATTTTTAGGTATCGTTTTATTAATCATTATAATTGTTGCTTCAAGTAAAAAGAAGCAGCCTTCTGCTCTTCCAGAGATTCGATTTCGTCCAGCATCTAAACCCTACATACAACCAACAAAAATCAATCCGGTGGCGATTAACATGGTTACTAAGCATTTTGGAGGGGAATGGCTGCAGTTCCTGGCCGCAAAAGGCGATAGGGTAGCTGTTAGTGATCAGAGAATTCGTGAAATGGTAGCTATTGGGTATTCTCAGATGAAAACTAAAGCTCTTGAACATTTGCTGATTTCCTTCATTCATATTACTACTGATAATACACCTGGTACAATCGGGGTCAACGTCAAGAGCGATAATTATGCTGCCCTTCACGAGGCAATTTATGGGTTGATCAAAACAAACCGATTTAATCAGGTTTCCATTCTATCGACATTAAATTTTTTATCTGAAACGGCCTATGCTGACAAGAAGCGAGCGGAGCTTGAGCGAAAAGCAGAAATTGCAGAGAATAAGGCCAAACAACTGGAGTTGAAACAACAGTTGACGGAGCAGCGTAAAGTCATAGCTCAAAAGGAATCGGAACTTAAACTAAAAGCTGCAGAACATCTGCAAACTTTGAATACTACACCATCTGAGGCGGGAGTTAATGCGTCATTACGCCAGAATCAGACGCTTGACTTAAGTACTGGAAAATGGGAAGTAGCAGAGAACAGGGTGGATGATTCGATCATCGAAGTTTCCCAGGAAAGTACGAGGATCATTCTCCCTCCGGTAGAGCCTGCTTCGTACTCATCGAATTATCAAACTAATTATCCTGAATATGACCCTGATCAGTATTCCTTGGGTAAGAAGTATAAAAAGAAGCTAAATCTTGCACCTCAGGAAGTAAAATGGCTTAACAAATTCTGGAACTATTCTAATGTATTCAATTCTATTGAAGGGTGTGAACTGGAAATTATCAAGCTATATTTATTGACAATCAAGTTATTGAATAAACGACTGAAGAAGGAAAACTCTTCGCTGGATCAGGAAATTGAGCCATTGAAGACCATGACCGCAGAATTTGAGAAGTCTCAGCCTAATTACTGGCAGGGTTATGATGAGGTATATACGGGTGGATCTGCGGAATCAGAAGCTTATAATTTCGTGTATAAAAAAGCGGAATCTGTTATAAGGGAGCAGTGGAAGCACAAGCGTAAGATCTCAGCCAATTTTTATTCCAGGAGTGTTGAGATAAAAGAATTTTTTGATAGCAGGTTGGGAAATTTGGTTGAGGAGATTATAGATCAATTAATCCCTACTATAGGCGTGCCGGATGAGATTACGGAAGTCGCTTTAAACGAAGCAACTACTACCAGGTGGAAAACGCAGTTTCAGGAATTAACGGATGGTTACATGGGTGATGACCATACGGAACTTGTTGCAGCATTACATAGGTTGGGCAAACTGAATAAAAAGAATCCTTCAGTGGAACATATCTTTTATGAGGCTTCTAAATTCATGACCCCATTAGACAAGGTGGAGGCACTAAAATTTTATCTGCATTATATTTGGAAGGATCTCAATTCTGTAGTGGTCGACAGAAAGGAATTAAACAAGACGATTCAGAAAAAGCTATTTGCGAATGAAGGACAATTGAGCGCTTTTCAGGAGATTATAGATGAGCTGGTAAGAGGTCGCAACTTAACTGCCGCGTTAAAAGCTGTTGAGGGTATTTATAAAGCAAAACGCAAGAATATTACTTTGGACACTGAGGCAATCAGGCGAGTGGAAGAGCAGCATAGTGGAACAGTTGATAAATTGAATGAATATCTACAGGATGATGAGGAAGTTTACGAGTTGCATGTTAGCCGCCCAACAGAGCCTGTGTCTGCGGTTCAGACTGGGCTGGCCTTAACCAGTGAAGTATCACTCAGTCAAATACAACTGGAATGTTTGAGACTATTCGATAATGAATCGCATTCTGCTGATTCGGCCGATATAGAGTCTTTTGCCAAATCAAAATCTGTATTTAAAAACCAACTTATTGATGGAATCAATGAGACCTGTTATGAGGTACTGGACGATGTATTAATTGAAGAAACTGAAGATGGATATGAAATTAATCCGAATTATTATACACAAATTATAGCCTAATGATATCAAATTTAAAACCCAAGGAAGCTACTGCCATTATTAACTCACTGCTTGGTGGAGTTGTTCCTAAAATCGGTGTGCAACACATTACTGTGGGTAGATCGCCTGAAGTGGAAGCTTTTTTAAGCGCTTTAGAGGATGTTAAAAATGGGCACAGTATTGTGAAGTTCTGGATCGGTGAGTTCGGTTCTGGAAAATCATTTATGTTGCATTTACTGAATACAGTCGCCCTTAAGCAAAAATTTGTGGTGGCAAATGCTGATTTTACTCCTGATAACCGTCTGTATTCAAATGATGGTAAGGGAGTTGCCTTGTATGCTGCAATTATGGATAATGTATCTATCCAGACTAAACCTGAAGGAGGGGCTTTGCCGACATTACTTGATAAATGGATAGAGCAAATTATGATGCAAACGGCGCAGTCCAATGGTATTAGTCTTGGCGAGATTAGAGATGAACAGCATCAGCAGCTGGTTCAGAATGACATTATGAAAACTGTGAATGAGATCACAGAGGTTGGCGGATTTGATTTTGCCTGGGTAGTAGTTAAGTACTATGAAGGATTTATCAAGGAAGATGATCTTTTGCGCCGGAACGCATTGAAGTGGTTAAAGGGTGAATACAAGACTAAAACAGAAGCTAGAGCTGATCTTGGTGTACGGGAAATTATTAATGACCTGAACTACTACGATATGCTTAAAAATTTCTGTAAGCTGTTTGTGAGCATTGGTTATAGCGGATTTATGATCAATTTGGATGAGGCAATTAACCTCTACAAAATATCCACTTCGGTAATGCGGGAGAAGAACTATGAAAAGATACTAAGCATATATAATGACTGTTTCCAGGGGAAGATCAGTAACTTGTTTATTAATTTTGCAGGCACAAAAGAAGTGCTGGAGAATCCGCGTCGTGGGTTGTTTAGTTATCAGGCTTTAAAATCAAGGCTGGAAACAAATAAGTTCGAAACCCAGCAGATCAGAGATTTCGCTCAACCAGTAATACGTTTAATGCCTTTGGACCATAATGAGATCTTTGTATTGCTGAAAAAGTTGAAATTAGTTTTTGATTTCAATTATAAGATTGATTTGGCAGTGACTGATACCGATATTCAACAGTTTATGGAGGAACTTTTCAATAAGCCGGGAGCTAATGAGTTCCTGACTCCAAGAGAGGTGATTCGTGATTTTCTGAACATATTGAGCATTATCCGTCAAAATCCAAATGTCGATAAGAAAAAGCTATTTGGTGATCTGGAGATTAAAGATGAACGACCAAACGAAACTATACTCGCTGATATTGAAGAATTATAAAGGTGTTTGAGCTGCTGTCTGAACCTGTTAGGAAGTATATACGCGATAAACGCTGGGAATCATTACGTCCGATCCAAGCGGCGGCGATAGAAAAGATCATGACCACTTCGCTGAACTTGATACTCGCTTCCAGGACTGCATCCGGGAAAACCGAGGCGGCTTTTTTGCCGATTCTTTCCAAAGTTGATTTTGCCCAACCAAGTGTCCAGGTATTATATATTTCACCCCTGATAGCTTTAATCAATGATCAGTTCACAAGGATTGAAGATCTTTGTGCTTATTTGGATGTCAGTGTAACTAAGTGGCACGGCGAGGCCAGCCAGGCAAGGAAAAAGAATCTGGTGAAAAATCCGAATGGAGTACTTTTAATAACTCCGGAGTCTTTGGAGGCAATGCTTGTTAATGCACCTTATAATGCGAAGACGCTATTTTCAGGTTTAAAATATGTGGTTATTGATGAGATTCATTCCTTCATTGGTGCAGACAGAGGTATTCAGCTAAAATCAATCCTTTCAAGATTACGGTATTTAAATACTCATAGGTTTGTAGTAGTTGGACTTTCTGCAACGATCGGTGACTATACTGAAGCTAAAAAGATGACAGGAGATCCTGATCATACTAAAGTTCTTTTAGATAGAACGGCCAAGGAGATGGAAGCGAATTTCAAATACTTCAAAATGGAAGCCGCTGATTTGCCGTTAGCATTAATGAAAGATTTGTACTTGAATACTATGGCAAACAAAGTGCTGATATTTCCCAATAGTCGTGGCCGTGCAGAGGAAATAGCAGTCAAGCTGAAAAAGATTTCAGACAAAGTAAATGGGCATTCAAATTATTTTTCCCATCATTCATCTATTGATAAAGAGCTCCGCGAATATATCGAACATTTTGCTAAGACCAATGTCCGTTTCCCGTTTGCCATTTCCTGCACTTCTACCCTGGAGCTTGGCATTGATATAGGTTCGGTTGATAAGGTGGTTCAGGTTGACGCGACCTATTCTATCTCTTCTTTGATTCAACGCATTGGCAGAAGTGGCAGGCGGGATGGTGAAGTGAGTAAACTGTTGTTTTATGCCACTGATAAATGGAATTTGCTGCAGTCGCTCGCCTGCTTTGATTTGTATAAAGAAGGTTTTATTGAGCCTGTGAATGTAGTTCGGCAGCCATTTGATATCTTATTGCACCAAATGCTGGCCTATGTAAAGCAGTTATCTGGTTGTACAAGGGCGATGCTTTGGGAACGAGTGCGGGAAAATTATGCTTTTGACCAGGTTGCTGAGCAGGATTTTGATGCTATTTTAACACAACTGCTCGAAAAGGATCTGCTTGAATTGATTGGAGGAGAGCTTATCATTGGTGTTGAAGGAGAATGGGTGGTGAACAATAAAGATTTTTACAGCGTCTTCAAGACTGAACCGGCTTATAAAGTATTAAATTATGATAAGCCTATCGGCGAAATTCCCTTCTCGCCGCAGCTCAATGAGGATGAAAATCTGTTGCTTGCAGCTCGTATTTGGAAGATTATCGAGGTAGACCACACGGCTAAAAAGATTTCGGTTATTCCTGCTAAAGATGGTAAGAAGCCAATATTCTCCGGTTCAGGGGCTGATTTGCACCCAAAGATCAGGGAGCGGATGCTTCAATTGCTGACTGAATCCGAGGAAATACCTGAACTGGATGAAACTTCAATCGACATCCTCAGAGAATTCCGATCGGAGTTTAGAAATTATAGGATTGAAAGTCTCGAGGATGATCGACCGGCTTTATTAAAGGAAGGCACAATACAGCTATATTCTTTCCATGGCACCCGGGTTAATAAAAGCTTACATTTTTTATTTGACCTGATTGGTCAGGAAAGTAATTATCTGGAACAAACTAGTAGTTTTACGTTCACCGGTGGAAAAGCGGAGCTGCTTAGTTTTATCGCAGAAGCAATTCAGATATTAGAAGATATTGATTTTCACCTTGAGAACATAGTGTTAACTAAGCCTTCGATAATGGAGTTTTCCAAGTGGGGACATTTTTTGCCCTTGCAGTTGAAGTGTCGTTTATTAAATGATAAATATTTTGATTTCTACGGGGCTCGTGATTTTTTGGATAGAGTCAGTCTGGTCGTTGTTGAATTTGAATAACTCTTCAGTAGTCAATTTGGTAATGGGCTTTGGCGACAGCCGAGGTGATCAGGTCAATGATGCAAATATGACCGTCTGCAACGCTAGGCTATATATCTGAAACCTGCTCTACCGATCTGGTTGATTAGGCGAAGGGTACTTTGTGGGTATGAGTTGGATTTTTTGGACATCGATATCGACCATGATGTTCAAATCCACACAAGGTGTTAACGAACAACTATTTCATTCTATGCATTGTAATTCTACAATTACTAATCGCAAAGATCATCCTCATTTTCACCGCCATGTGAAAGATACCTATGATCATTCATTGAGCTATGAATTCAAACTGCCTGATGATTCCAAAAGATCATTCCATTGAAGTTATGCTATGTCATTTTCCAAAGTCATAAGTACGACTATAGTTTCATTGGAACAGTGATTAATGCGCATTTACTCTACTAGAGATAAACTCTGTTTTTTGCACATCTCTAGTAGAGATAAATGCGTGTTTTTATACACATAAAAATACCCCACTAGAGACTGCAGCTGCATCATTTGATCTGAGTTGATTGGTGCTTGGATAAGATAATTATCTGCCAAATTTCACTGTGTAAGCTATTTTTCATTCTTTTTCTTTTTCCAGGTTCGCTTATATTTTAACGCAAAATCTCTACTAAGGGGTTCCTGGGTAACCAACTCACTAATCCTTGCGATTTTGCTTAAATCATCAATAAATTTTTTTGAGTTCAGTTCGAAAGGGAGCACGAGACTGGATACAGCTAAAAACTGTATCCTTTTTTATTTTATGGCATTTTTGGGTGTTTAAAGGCCGTTATTTTCGGTTACTAAGCATATAGTTGAGTTAGTCTGTACAGAAAGAATTCAATGTTTTTGACTCCCCTAAACTGCGATCTGAAAGCCTTTATCTTAGCATTGAAAGATTCTACAGAAGCATTCGTGGATCTATTATCAAAGTAGTTGAGAATGGTTTGATAGTGGTTTTGTATCGAGCGGGCAATTGTATTAAAAGCCTTGAAACCAGTTTGCCTTACTTTCTCATGCCATTTGGCGAGATTAGCTAGAGCAAAGACTTTGTCTGTTGTATTTTCAAAGAGCTGACTAAGTCCCATACTTAGTCCGTAAGCAATTCTAAGATCGGGAAATCTTTCAAATAAGAGTTCTGCACGATCTTTTTGGCTATCTGTCCAGCCCGAAGGCTTTTTATACAACACATATCTGCTACGAGCTAGCAATTGTTTGATTGTATCTCCATTATGGAGTACTTCCGCCTGAAATGGGCGGCCTGTCTTTTTTGATTGTTCTATGGCTTCATTTTCTGCGTCCATAGCTTCCCATCTGTATTTGATCCGCAAAACGAAGGTTACCTTGTCGCAATAGATCCTTGAGAGAAGTGAATTTGTTGGTTGTAAAAATACACTGCTAATGTTAATAGAAGCAGTAAGTTTTACAATTGGTCTATATCGTGTTTCTATAAAAAGAAAGTTTGTACATAGGTAACTGTATGTTGTCATGAAATCGCAAAGTATTGCATCACTCTTCAAAAAGAATAACGGATATCTGACCCGGTCTCAGCTGCCCGATAGAAATATGTATGAAGAAATTCGCAGGCTAATTAGCGTGGGGAAAATAGAACGGATTAAAAATGGGCTTTATTTTATGGAAGGCATGTCTAGTCGCTCTGAGCTGATAAACCTAACAAATATAGTATCCGGTGGTGTGCTTTGTCTATATTCAGCCTGGTTTCATTATGGATTGACCGTACAAATGCCGCAAGCCTTTCATGTGGCCATTGAAAAGAGCCGGAAGGTTACCCTTCCTGAATACCCTTTTATCAAATTGCACTACTGGCAGAAGAATTACCTGGAGCTTGGTGTAACTCAGGTTAAAATTGATGGGACTGATGTTAAAATGTATGATATCCACAAGTCTGTCTGCGATGCCGTGAAGTTCCGGGCCAAGATCGGCACCGAAACTTTTGCAGAAATACTTAAAAATTATCTTAAACGAAAGGATCGTAATTTGACGAAACTGATCGATTACGCCAGGGCTATGCGTGTAGAGAAAATAGTGAAAACTTATCTGGAGGTGCAACTGTGAAAAAAAATGTCGGAAAGTCAATACGGGCTACGCTATACAACATTGCTAAAGCCAAAAAAGTAGAATTTCAACAACTGATGATCCGATACCTATATACGAACGTCTGCTATACCGGTTGTCTTTAAGTCAATACAGGGATAAGTTATATCTTAAAGGCGGGGTGCTGATGTACGCTGTTGAACAGGATTATGCCAGACCCACTCTTGATATTGATTTTCTGGGACACCAGATCAGCAATGACATGGATGAACTGATAAACGTTTTTGCCGAAATCTGCGTTATTGAAGATCATGAGGATGGGGTCAGATGACAACGGAATTCGGTTTTTTTTAGAAAGAATATTTGGATAATCATTCGATCAGCTACTATCATTTAGGTCATTATTTATTATTTACTTAATTTTTTTGTAAATTGCGTCAGTGTAATGACTTAATTTATATAAATTACGTCAGTCGTGTGACTAAATTATCAAAAATGGATATACCAAGGTTAGTGCAGCAGCAAATGGTTGCAAAACTAGGTACTCAAAAAGTGCTAATGTTGTATGGTACCCGTCGTACTGGAAAAACCACTATCATTGAAAATATTGTGAGCAAATATCCCAATGATACGCTTTTACTTCAGGGAGAGGATATGCAGATTTCGGAAATTTTGCAGCGTCGGACAATCGCAAATTATACTCAACTGATCGGCGGTAAGAAAATAGTGATTATAGATGAAGCGCAAACGATACCTGAGATCGGTAAAATATTGAAATTGATGATTGACGGGATCAAAGGTATTACTGTCATTGCAACTGGTAGTAGTAGCTTTGATCTGGTATATGCAACTGGAGAGCCGTTAGTTGGAAGAAACATCATTTATCAATTATATCCAATCGCTCAAACAGAATTGTCAACCGTTGAAGACTATATAACTACTGCAAGAAATTTAGAGCAAAGATTGATTTATGGCAGTTATCCGGAGTTGTGGCATTTAGATAGTTTACAAGAAAAAGAGAATTATTTGAAACAAATGGTCAGCAGTTATCTGCTTAAGGATTTATTGACCATAGAAAATGTGAAAGGTGCAGATGTGTTGTACAAATTATTACAAATGCTCGCCTGGCAAGTTGGAAGCCAGGTAAGTACAGTAGAGATTGGAAATAGTTTACAGTTAAATAAAATTACCGTAGAACGATATCTTGATCTATTGAGTAAAGTATTTATTATTTATCCGTTAACAGGGTATAGTAACAACTTGCGCAAAGAAGTAACTAAAAGTAAGAAATGGTATTTTTTTGATAATGGATTAAGAAATGCACTGATCAACAATTTTAGCCCTTTAAGCCAACGCAATGACATTGGGCAACTGTGGGAGCAATATATACTGAGCGAAAGGATTAAAAATAACACCTATAACGGTCATTATCCTCAATATTTTTTCTGGAGGACTTATGATGGGCAGGAAATAGACCTGATAGAATCTCATAATGGGAAACTACATGCATTTGAATGCAAGTGGAAAAATAACAATGCGAAGAAACCAATTGCTTTTRGKWANNCTTMTMMYKATRCTTTATTTACCATACTAGATCAAGAGAATTATTTGGATTGGGTTACGAAATGAAAATATTGTCTGGTCCTATAATGTGATTTTTAAAGGAACGGTCCGATACGGGTTTCATTTTACAGTTAACAAAAAGTCAGTCCTATACAGTTAGTCCTTTACTTTGAACGCGAGATATGAGGATAATCCCATGTGGGAAATCAAGCCTTTGCAGATTTCCCACATGGGATAACGATTTTTATCGTAATTACTGCACATAGAATCAACGTTGAAGAAGTGTTAAATGCCTATTTCTCATGTTGTCAATATACCTTACGCTAATGGCAAAGTACTAGTTTGATGGCTACCTATATGCCTACTATCACTGGGCATTTATAACTAAGTATAAATCAAAATAGGTTAAGTTATAGCTTTACTTTTATTTGGTTTTGTAAAGTTATATGCTTGCTTTTGCTGGTAGCTTGTCAAGTTAAACCTTTACTTATATGGGAAAACAGTCATTAATGATTCAACAGCTTAATAATAAATTATTAAGCTTTGTTACCTTAAAGCAGGTTGCTGTTCCACCGAATGGTTGGATTAAAGCCATTCGTACTACTTTAGGTATGTCAAAGCAACAATTGGAGAATAAATTGTCGGTTACCAAACAAGGTATTTTGGACATTGAAAAAAGAGAAAGGGATGGTTCGATTACGCTAAAATCCCTAAGAGAGGTGGGAAGGGTATTAGATATGGAATTGGTTTATGGCTTTATACCAAAGGATGGTTCGTTAGATACTTTAATAGAAAAAAAGGCAATGGAGCTAGCTTCGAAAATCGGTTTACGTACATCAAACACCATGAAATTAGAAGACGAGGAGAATTCTAAGGAAAGAATTGAAAAAGCGATAAAGGAGAGAACCGAAGATATAAAAAATAACATGCCTAAATTTTATGGGATTAGATATAGTTTATATTGATGGACAAACCCCATTGGACGAAGAGGAAAAAGAAGGTTTGCTAATCCCTGCCATTGCAACTAGGGAGGAGCTGGATAAAGCATTAACTTAGATGGGATTAGATTTTAATGTAAGTTGCTTTTTATCACTAAAGATATTTTAAAAGATAACTCCCATATGGGAAATCCTGACCTCCTAAATTTCCCATATGGGAGTTACTTCATACTGTTATTTTCTCATAAATTTTCGAAGGAAATTCAGGGTTTTCGGAACCTTAGTGGCGTACTTCTCTTATCATTAATATATTTTTTTATTTCTGCCACTACCTTCAAATCCTCAAGAAATTGGTGTGTACGGAATATCTCTGAGAGTACCGGACTGGGTGCTACTATCAGGTCGATTTCCATTCAACTGCTTGGATCAAAATACTTTTAAGCGTATAAGATGCGCGTGTTTCATGTTTAGAAAGATATATTTACATTTATAGGAACTGATTGTCGAATAAAATGAAAACTAGGATACATATTTTCAATTCACTTGACGCTGCGAAAGAAAAGGAGATACAGGATATTATTAAACAATCACCTGTTGACCGTTTGAGGCAGCCTGTCGAACTTATTTTACGAGTGTATCATGTCAGTAGAGAGGACCTAAAAAACAGAACTGCTACACGCAAAATCAGAATAATCACAGCTGGATGAATCTGTTTATAGAAAAACACCAGGACCTATTAAAGTAACATTTATTATGCAAAGTTGATTTTATTGTAATTGTTGGTTACTCTGTAATATTTCATGGCTATGCAAGAAGCACTGGAGATGTGGACTTATGGCTAAGACCTATGTAAATAAGTTTAAGTTATTGGGTGTTCTAAAGCAAATGGACTTTGACGAAGAGGATATACAGCACATAGCTGAGCTTGATTTTTCAAAATATATTGTCTTCTCGAGGTGGGATGAACCAGAAAAAGTTGATTTTTTAACCAGAATTAGCATGAAAAGTACAAACGTAAAACTTACTTTGGATTCTTGCTTTTAATCTACGAGTTTTCGTTTTTTACAAGATAGTTTTTCACTATGAAAAAAATCAATATTCTAACTTTAATATTGTCTGCAGGAATTGTCGCTTGTGGCTATGTCCATATATATTATTCACATAAGCTTTCAAGGCTCGATGGACTCGATCAGTTAGCTATTGCGTCATCTATTTATTTTTTAATTCAGCTATGGTTTTCTGGGAACTACTTAGTCAAAGGCTTAACCTTCGTCCTTTTAGCAGGATCGACACTTCTATTGCTCAACATTCTTCACAATAACTATGCTGATAATCAGCTTAATATGTATGGTAGAAAGGCTTATGCCACAGTTACATCAGTTAAATACATGAGCGGTCACAAAAGTTACCCAAGAATAATAATTAAGTTTACTTATACTTTAAGAGGAAGGGTATATAATCATTCAATTATGGATGATGTTGAAGCTGACAGGCGATTTTCTGTTGGAGATACAATACCCATAAAATATTCATCCATGGATCCGGACTTATTCGAGGAATTAGGGAATTGAATATTATCTGTTGTATGAGTGACTAATTCCCTAATCCTGACCTTCCAAATTTCCCATATGGAAGTCAATTTAACACGGCAGGAAGCTAGTTACACGTCCACTGCCGAGCGTTTTGCAAGGCCACTCTGTTTGAACACAACCTAAAAGTTKTMYKWTMKYAGCWAATAGATCACTTTGCAAACTCCATATCCTAATTTCAGCGAATCAGAAAACCTGCGTTGGAAAGCCTTCAAAACAGGCGATGTAGCCTCTTTTTCCTTTCTTTATCAAGAATACTCCCCTGGATTGTATAACTATGGAGCGAAATTTTCCATGGATAAGGATCTGATAAAAGAGTGTATCCAGGAGCTGTTTGTTCAGATCTGGACGAAAAGGAATTCAATTGGCATTCCAGTGCACGTTAAAAATTACCTCTATAAATCTTTCAGAAACCTCATTCTTAAAAAAGTTGCTCAGTTACAAAAACATCGCAATTTTGATGAAATTGAAAACTATGAATTTAATGTCAGTCTGAATATAGAAGAAGCACTGATTGATGGTGAAAGGCGTAAAGCAATCAGTGAACAGCTCCAATTAACTATTTCCAGCCTTACCGCCCGGCAAAGAGAGGCTATTTTTCTAAAATTCTATGAGCAGCTTTCCTATGAAGAAATTGCAGAAGTCATGGGAATCACCGTTAAAGCAAGTTATAAAATAATGGCCAGATCATTGGATTTTTTGCGTGACAACCTATCTAAAGAAGATTTACTTCTGCTTTATCTGATGTTTAATTTAAGATTATTTAACTGATAATCAGATTGATATAAAATATATTCATTTTGATGGGGTAAAACGTTTCTTTTTCAGCTAATAGGATCAAAACAGTGAAGATGGAGAAACAATTAAGCGATTACCAATCCTATGCCCTGAAAGATCTGATCAATGACAAATCTTTTATGCTGTGGGTTAGTCAACCCACTAAAGAACTGGACCTCAAATGGAGCAGCATCCAGCAAATTTATCCCGGCCTGAGTCCAATTATCCGGGAGGCAACAGAGATTATACTGTCTATGCATTTTGAAACGGCAATACTCGGTAAAAACGAACAACAAGAAATCTGGAATACTATTGCTGCAAGAACTACCCTAAGTGTCAACCCACAAAGATCGATCAGTCTTTGGGCCCGGTATGCTGCAGCAGCTATCTTAGTTGGTGTACTTTTCACAGCTGGTTTATTTTATTCAAGCTTCCAGCAGGTATCTATTCAAACGCCTTACGGACAACTGCAAACGGTGACTTTGCCAGATGGATCACAGGTGACCCTAAATGCAAATTCTCATATCAAATATGATAGGAGCTGGGATGACAGTGAAATCAGGGAAGTATGGATTGAAGGTGAAGCATTCTTGAAAGTAAATCGTCTTCATAAAAATGGGCCAGTTAAAAATCATCAGCGTTTTATCGTACACACCGGTGCATTAAATGTAGAAGTACTCGGTACCTCCTTTAATGTCAATGACAGAAGAGGTCGGACAGAAGTTGCCTTGCTGGATGGCAAAATTAGTCTGCGTCTGCGTAACGAAAAGGATAAAACATTAATTCTTAACCCAGGGGAAATAGTAGAATATACGGGAGGAAAATTAGACAAGAAATCCATTAACGTCGTTGAATATGCTTCATGGAAAGACGGGAAGCTTTATTTCAGGAACGTTCCACTTGTAAAAATATTCAATTACCTTGAAGACACTTACGGCTATAAAGTCAGGGTAGAGGACCCACAGATTTTAACAAGAAAACTTTCAGGAGCAGTAAGTTCCAAAAATGATAAAGTTTTACTCGAGTTAATTGCAGTTACGTTAAACCTCAGTATTACCCGAAATAATGAATCCCGTGAACTCATCATTAAAACTAATTAAGGGCAGCATCATGAGAAAGCATTTAAAAACAGGACTCATTAATTTAGTCTGTATGATCCTTTTCAGTCCCGCTGTCGCTATGGTCAGACAAATAAGCCCCACGGCAACATCACAGCCTCTGGTCAAGGTACTCTCTGCATTAACTGCACAATTCAAAGTAAACTTTTTATACGAAGAAGCTAATGTCAAACCTCAAAAAGTAAATTATGATGCCAGCTTATACAAAGGCAAATCAATCAGTCAGGTATTGAATAGTTTATTAGGCCCGTTAAATCTTTCCTGGTACAAAGTTGATGAGCAGAATTATTCCATATTTCCAAAACCTGCCCGGGCTGTTCGGGATACACAACAGATAGGAGCCTTAAAATTACCGGCGCAGGATTCATCAGCACGGGACCAGGTTCAGGGACGAGTATTGGACGAGCATCAGCTGCCCCTGGTTTATACTAAAGTAACATTATTGACCGCGGTGGATTCTACTTTGGTACAAAATGTTTTAACCGATACCAACGGCAATTTTACTTTCACAGCCATTCAAGCCGGTATTTATAAGATAAGGATTTCGGCAGTTGGAAAATATCCTTACACCACCAAACCATTTACTGTTGGTGGAGCTGTAAGGCCTGCTATGGAACCCATTGCAATGCGGGCTTCTGAGGAAACTCTAAAGGAAGTCAAGATCACTTCATCCAGACCACTGGTAGAGAGCAAAGGGGACAGGCTGATTTATAATGTCGAAAACAGTGCAATGGCTACCGGTAACTCTTTACAGTTGCTCCGATCGGCTCCTTTCGTAAGAGTTGGTGCAGACAACAGTGTAAGTCTGCAAGGGAAAAAAACAATGATTTTAATTGACGGTAAGCCTGTGCCGGATGTATCCCTCGAAAACATACTACAGACAATGCCTGCTGGAAATATCCAGAAAATTGAATTAATCACCCACCCATCAGCTAAATATGATGCTTCCTATGGCGCAGTAATTAACATCATAACCAAAAAGAGTCAAGCCGAAGGTTTTACAGGCAATTTTAGGCTTGACGGTTCTACAGGGAAATATGCGAACGGCAGCACAAATCTTTCAGGGACCTATAAACGCAATCGTTTAACCATGTATGCAAACGGAGGGATCATTAAAGGTGACAATTTTTTCGGCGTGACTTCCACCAGGTTTCAGGATCCGGCTGATCCTTCCTATTTCATGTCAAATAACTGGAAGCGTCTTTCCCATAATAATATGTATTCCTTTCAAGGAAGTATCGATTATCAGTTGAGTGAAAATCAAACCTTTGGGTTGTTTGCAGATGCTAACAACTATAAATTTAAAGGACCATGGGGAACGCGAAATGAATTTGGAAAAGAAAATCTGAGGCCAGATTCTGCTTTAATTACCGATGCTGATTTTAATCAGACAGTCTGGTCTTCTACCTACAACCTTAATTATCATTTACTGTCTGATTCGGGTAAACATGACTTGACGGTTCTGACAACCTTTACCCCCTGGAAGAGGAATATGTTGCAGAAATTTCCATCTGCACTCTATAATGCCTCGGGTGAGCTGATCAAAACTCCGCCCGTATATCAAAACCGGAATCAGGCGGCCATAGACGTTTATATTGCACAGGCAGATTATACACGTCAATTCCAGAACAGCTGGAAACTTGAAACAGGGTTGAAGTATCAACAAACCAATTCCAGAACAAGCGTAAATTATGAAGATGACCGAAGCGGGCAGATGCAACAGGTTCCGGAGTTTTCCAGTCAGAATACACTTCAGGAATCCATTAGCGGAGCCTACGGTATTCTCTCCAAAGGATGGAGAAATATTAAATTACAGGCTGGAGTAAGACTGGAAGATACCAAAGCTGATTTTGCAGGACACTTCCGTCAGCATTATACAAACCTTTTTCCAACATTCTTATATCAGCATACCGTGAATAAAGACATTGAGGTGTCGGCTTCCTATAAAAAGACAATTAGTCGTGCACCTTACTATGAACTGGTGCCCTATTTGGTCGCGATAAATCAGTATACCATTGAGCAAGGTAATCCAGCATTGGTTCCGGCATTTTATAACATATACTCATTAAATGCAAATGTCCATAAACTCAACCTGTCGCTAAGTTATACAAAAAACAAAGGGCTAATTGGACTGTTCCCGGTAAAACAGGATTTTACAACCAAGGTCACTTACTATACAAGACAGAATCTGAAAAGTGCTTCAGATATCTCCCTTTACCTGTTCTATCCTTTACAGATCAATGATTGGTGGGAGACCATCAACAGTGGTACACCAATAGGATACAACAAAGCAGAAGGTCTGGTCCTTGGTCGGCAATATAAACTTTCTGCTTTCCATTCTGATTTTAAAACATCTCATATATTTAAATTTACCAGGAGGCTCAAATTTCAGTTAGATGCCTATTACTGGACTGATTACGTACAGGATCTTTCACATAACAGTGGAAATAAAAATGTTGACGCATCCTTTTTGCTCAACTTATGGGAAGGCAAAGGTCAGCTTAGGCTTGGAGGGAGTGAATTGTTATTTAAACGTAATGATTACCTAATAGCGAGAAATTACGGAACTTTTCGATCTGCCGAGAGAATAAATACTGATAGCAAAAGAGTTTATGTCGGCTTTACCTATAAGTTCGGAAAATCACATGTGCAAAAAAACGATACGAAACTAGGTAATGAAGATGCCCTAAAAAGGCTATAAAACTAAAAGGTCTCATCCCCCTATAGATTGAAAACGGTCAACCTATAGGTGGATGAGACCTTTCGGCCCAAACTGGTTCTTCCCCACTTTCACTGAAGTATGCACTAAGAACGGTATGCTAAAAAAACTGGCTTACTTGGCTTCGTGAAGTGTATCATAAACAGTTGAATCAATATAATCCTTTCGTATATTCTTGAAAATAAGTTAACAATTTCGAACTTTAATGTGAAAAGGTTACTTTAGAAAATATTACGGGTTCTTCCGCTGCTAAGGACTTAAACCAACTTAAATGATTAATGAACGTTTCGAATGTGAAATTTTAAGGGCTAGCAGGACTAGGCTATTACAATTGATCGAAAAAAGTAGTTGCGAAATATTATTTAAAATTCCAGATGGTTTTAACAATAATATAATTTGGCAAATTGGTCATTGCATCACCTCTCAACAGAGGCATATGTATATGCGTAGCGGATTACCAATGTATATATCTAAAGAATTTGAGGAGTCCTTCAAAATTGGATCGTCCCCAGCTTCTTGGAAAGGTATTCCAGATGTTAATGAGGTGAAACATTTATTGATTGATACAGTGAATCGCCTCGAATCAGATCTAGAATCCGGGTTGTTTGTCAGCTATGACCACTTTGAGTTACCCATGGGATTTCAAGTGAAAAATCATGTCGAGGCACTACAAGCCGCTAACTATCACGAAGCGGAGCATAGTGGGAAGATTTTTACTTATTTGAAGCTGCTAGCCAAAGAATGAAGTACATCAATTAAGATCCACATTCAAAAATCAGGCAAATGCCATGCTTAAGCAATTGTATGAACTCATAGGGCAATCGAGCGAGCTCCATTATTCTATTATTCCTCACTTTGTGATTTCGAAGCTGGGATGGCGGGCATTGAGGCAGAAGCTGTATAGACACTCTGCGCCTGTTCAGTTATATTCCGTACTACATTATCCAGGTTCTCAGCCGCTTTTTTCAACATATCTATAACATCGGCATTGCATGAGTTATCATTGTTTTCTTTGACCAATTCTACCAGACCCAATATGCTGGAAAGTGGGGCCCTTACTTCGTGCGACTGCATCCATGATATTTTTTTTAGTTGATCATTTTGCTTTTCAATCATCTGCATATGCATTGATTGCTCAATCTGATTTTTTTTTTNCTCGGTAATGTCAACAAAATAAACGGCCAATCCATCTTTTTTGGGGTATACATGCATCGWKCCCCAAACTCCAAGTGCTGTATAGCATTCCTCAAAATGTACGCTTATTTTTTCTTTTAAAGCCCTTTCGTATTCTTGATAAAACTTTCCCTCTTTGGATCTGGGAAAGAATTCCCATAGGTTTTTTCCCAACAAATCTCCTCTTTTACAGTTTAAGATCCATTCCGCTTCTTTGTTGATATAAGTGACTTCCCAATTTTCGTTCATGGCATAAAATCCATCAGTGATACTTTCAAGGATATCGGCAATCTCCATATTCTTTTCTTTCAGTGCATTTTCTGCCTTGACTTTTTGATCTATGTCAATTGCCATAACTACCCTCGCAGTCCTGTTTTGGAAAATGTTACCATGAGCGTAGATATGAACAAAGAATTGTTCACCGCTTTTGCGGATGTGTTTCCACACTCCATAATCCGAATAAGTAGCCTTTATTTCCCGGATAGCCTTTTTGAAACGTTTAACTTCTTCCGCAGACCTTATTTGCAGAGCTTTCATAGAGAGGAATTCTTCTTTTCGATACCCGTACTGATTTAAGGCTGCAGCGTTGACTGCCAGAAATTCGTATGTATGAAGGTCAAAGATGTACATGGGTGCGGGGTTTTCCTCAAAGATCCGTTTGAAACTGACCGATTCAATGTTGCTTGGGTTTGTAAAGACGGGATTCTTCATGACTTTATACTAAATAGGGTAAATCAATGTAATGAAAAAATATAATAAATTTTAATCCCCGGAATTTCGGGTGCGTTGTAAAAAGAATTAATTGTATTCCTACTTTGAAGATATCTGCCGATCCCGAATATTCAGTGGACAACCTAGTTACGAGGTAGGATTTTGGGAGGGTTAAATAAATAGGCAGTTAAAACCTTACAAATAAAACGGTGGGAAATTTGGTTAGTCAAAATTTTTAAAAAAATCACTCTAAAGGCTATTTAAATGCCAATATTTGGACTAGGTTAGCGCCCTAGTGCGTCTTAAAGTTGAACCATTTTAGACTTTGGATTACGCTACTAGAGATTACACCATTTGAATTAAGTTGCGTGGGTGTTCTGACTAACCCATCAACCTTTCTTTTAGAGGGGTAATCAAAATGGGTAATTTAATATCTTAGCAAAATAAAACTATAAAAACCTATGGAGCGCGAAATCTTAAAGTTAGAAGAACAAATTGTTGCTGCTATCTTAAGCAGCGATGTGGCAGTACTGGATCATGTGCTTCACGACCAGCTGGTATTTGTCAACCACCTGGGGATGACACTTTCCAAAAAGCAAGATCTGGCCCCACACATCACCGGGGATTTAAAAATTACCGGTTTAGTAGCCTCAGACCTTCAGTTGCGCGTGTTTGGAGATACCTGCGTGGTCCTGGTCACTAAGGATATCAGGGGAAGTTATTTGAACCAGCCATTTGATAGCAAGCTGAAATTCACCAGGATCTGGAAGTCATTTGACGGGAACTGGAAAGTCATAGCAGCAAGCAGTGTGCCTGTAGGTTAAAACGGTATGATGTCGTTATCCGGCGAAACATGGCCAAATAGTCGCTTTAGTGTAACCCTGACAGTATCGATTCAAATTATACCGAAAAATAGAATAATTGTGAATCAAGACTTCTTTTAGCTTCATTTTTTCTTTTTTAAGAGATGTTTTTTGACTTTACTTAAAAATTCATGTGAAATTCCCAGATATGCAGCGATTTGATGTTGGGCTATCCGTTGAGCTAATGTGGGGTATTTTTGATTAAATTCCAGATATCTTTGATCAGCATTTTTATACAGCATGCTGATCATTCGTAAATGCATCGCCGCCAGGGATTTTTGGTTCATGATCCGGAATAATTTTTCCACTTTAGGCATTTCAGTATACAATTGCTCTTTATGAAGCCGGTCGATTGTCAGGATCGTTGAATCCTCTAATGCTTGAATATTTAACTTTGCGGGACTGCCAGACACGAAACTCCCAATGTCGAGGACCCAYSMATSTKCRACKKYARAWNNTAAANNAYATSYTYCMRGARSWTWNCSYCTYMAWKKMASAWMYYWRMNCMTYCTWMAAGAAYATRCNNNTCAAWTTYWYWAWSCTGMYSTWNCYAMAASAANAYSMWYWTTTKTTTTGACCCTTTTGACCCTGTAGAATGAATGGAGTTTTGTCAATTCGGCTTCCGACAGATCTATGCACTCGAGAATATTTTTATTAAAAGAAGAGTAGTTATCCATATCACTGCCTTCATAAATTTGTTCGATTGATTTGACCATTATACCAAAAATAGTCTTTTCTCAACATACTACTTTTTACAGTTTCAAATTGATTGGCGCAAAAATTGGTTTGTTGTGGTTACATCAGCATAAAAAAACTGTAGAGCACTTATGAATGACAATTGCACATGCTCTGCGCTTATTTTCTGCCCCTGAAATTCAAGATCCAAAGTTGCACATGCGTCACTAATTAGGGTTACATTAAAAGCATAGTCTTTGGCAGCCCTGACCGATGAATCGACACAAATTTGGGTCATCATACCACAAACTACCAAATCGGTAATCTGTTCTTTTTCTAAATGGTCCAATAAATCGGTTTCATGAAAGCTGTTAGGACTGTGTTTTATAATGATTTTTTCGCTCGGAATAGGTGCTACCTCTTCGTGAATGTTAGCGCCTTCAGTACCAGGTAATAAAAATCCGGCATCAACCTGAGTCGAGATGTGCTGTATATGAATGATATTTTTACCATCCGAACGAAACTTTTCGATCAGTAATTTAGCATTCTTTGCAGCTGTCTCTGGGTTTGTTAAAGGGTAGGCTCCTGCAGGAAAATAATCATTTTGAATGTCAATGATTAATAAAGCTTCTTTCTTTGTCATGTTCAAATAATTTGGTTTTAAATAACTTTTGACAAAAGTAGGGCAGGGAAAATGAAACATATGTTGAACTTGTTCACCAAACAGTAGACATTCGTTTTCTGTAAATAACATGCTGCTATATCCCGTTCCATTTTATCAAGGTCAAAATCAGACACGGATTCATTATATTGCATTATGAAGAAAGAAATCATGCGTATGAATCTCCTTGTTTTAGGCATAAGCTGTTTACTGACCGTGGGTTTCAACGCGTCATCCTCAGCGTCAGTAAATGTCATGTCTGTACACAAAATTGAAGCAGATGACGCAAAATTGATTCGTTCTGGATTGACCACTCATGCAAGCCAGCAAAACAGCAAAGCACTAAAGGTTGAAATTAAGAAAACAGCGACGGGTTATACGTTTATCAGAAACGGACAGCCTTATTTTGTAAAAGGGGCAGGTGGAACATCAGAAACCGAAGCCATAAAAATCGCAGGAGGAAATTCTTTCCGCACCTGGGATACAGGAAGCGGAGCGGCAAATCTGGAAAAGGCAGAAAAACTTGGACTAACCGTTACGATGGGGCTGAATGTAGCACGTGAACGTCATGGTTTTAACTACAATGACGCAGTTGCGGTAAAAAAACAACTGGACCACCTGCGTAAGGAAGTTCAGAAGTATAAGGACCATCCTGCTTTGCTGGCCTGGGGCATCGGGAACGAACTGAACCTGGATTATAAAAATCCGAATGTCTGGAATGCTGTGAATGACATTGCAAAAATGATCCATCAGGAAGATCCAAACCACCCTGCCACTACCATGCTTGCAGGCATCAATCAAATAGAAATAGACCACATCAAAGCTAAATGCCCTGACCTTGATTTCCTTTCTGTTCAGGTATATGGCGGATTGGCCAAAGTCCCTGATCAGCTACGGACCACAGGCTGGAATGGTCCTTACCTGGTCACTGAGTGGGGGCCCACAGGGCATTGGGAATGTCCGAAAACATCATGGGGCGCCCCGGTTGAAGAGACCAGCACAGAAAAAGCTGAAGTCTACAAAACACGATATGAAGCATCCATCCTGAAAGATAAGAGTTGTCTGGGTTCCTATGTATTTCTCTGGGGGCAGAAACAGGAGCGTACACCTACATGGTATGGTCTGTTTACAGAAACGGGAGAAACCTCAGAAGTATTTGACGTCATGCAATATGAATGGAGTGGCAAATGGCCTCAAAACCGGGCACCCAATATCGGTTCATTTACGGTAGATGGCAAAAGTGCACGCAGTTCTATTCATCTCAACCCCGAGGAGAAATATTTAGTGGTGATCTCTGTTTCAGATCCGGACAAAGACAAACTAACGATCAGGTGGGAACTGTTGCCTGAAGCAACGGATCTTAAGCAGGGTGGCGACAGGGAAAGCAGGCCTGCAGCGATCCCCAATATGGTGACGGCAAATTCCCTGACAAATGCACTGCTCAGCGTACCTACAAAGCTTGGCGCTTACCGTTTGTTTGTCTATGTGAGTGACGGTCATAATCATGTGGCTACTGCAAATATTCCTTTTATGGTACAGTAAGCCATGCTTTTGCTGGCAATTAACCCAATTTTGGTGGTAGAGCAAAGTGTCATCGTACATCGGGCTCTTTAAAAGAACCCTAAACAACATGAAGTTAAATCTTATTCACTTAAAAAAACATTTCCCTTTACTTTGTGGCCCTGTTACTGGTGACAGCACTGAAAGTGCAAACTATCAAAAATAACCTTGTTGTTATGGGCGTTGTTGATAGCGTTCACTCGAAAATACTGAACGAAACCCGCAAACTTTTGGTTTATACTCCGGCAGGTGACAAACTAATGGCCGTAAAGGATACGGTGTCTAAAGAATGATTAATCTTTTTTTACAATTTTTAAATCTGTGAAATAGCCCTCTGTACCTATATCTACCCACAGTCCGATACCTCCGCTTTTAGGGATTACATTTTTTGGCGTGTTGATGAAAATTGACGCATGCTCCCTGTTATCCAAATACAACTTAGCCTGATTTTGTGCCACTTCAATACGGAGTGTGATCCATTTATCTAGTTCCATGTCCGAATATGATTCATATTGTTCAGGAGCATCCTTACGCAATCTGTCAAACTTATAGTCCGGATAGGCATAATACTGGATCGAGTGATTTCTTCTGACTTGGTCTTCTGACCGTGCGTTGGTCGGACGCAAATAGATACTTTCATAAGAAGAATTATCATCGTTTATTCTATAGGCGACGCCAATAAAACCACGGGCAAATTCAGGTGCTGTTTTAAGTAACCTGCTTAATACTTTTACCTCAATGGTGCCATTTTTAAATTCGGTCCCTACCAGCTTAGCAAAAGTAGGTTCATCGAATTTTGCTATTGTAGAATCTTTAGTTATTCTTACAGCACCCTTACCAGCTATTTTTACTTTGTGTAATGAAACCAGATTTGCCTTAAGTTTATATTTGCCCAAATTCGCTGTCTGGGCAAATATAAACGGCGCAAATGATAGACTTATCAGTATTAGAATTAGTTTTTTCATCAGCGTTTGTTTCTGGTTAACCACTAAATTTTTGTTTTCGCTTCCGCTAAATTTACGGTTTTTCCAAGGGCACCAAATTCATGCAGGTCACCAAATACTTCTATACGGATAGATTGATCGATACCACCGACACGAACGGCCTGAAAGCCATTATCTCGGATAAGGTCCTCAACCTCACTGTCAACTGATGTATCGTCATTTGCATAAAACAATACCGCTTTTTCTGGAGCTTGATAAGCCGCTTTGATAAGAGATGCTGCGCCCAATGTACCCAAGGCTTTTACGAGTTTTGCTCCATTGGGAAGGGAAGCTGCATTGATCTGTCCAGCAGAATTGTTCGCGTCTATTATTTTCTTGAAACCGCCATTTTCGTCAGGCGCGATTGGATTAGATGGGTCAATGATGATCTTACCTTCTAAGTCATTTTCGTGGTCTTTTATAAAACCGGCCACAGCTTCGAAAGGAATAGAAAGGATAATAATACCCGCGTTTTTCACGGCAGATGCAATATCACTTGCCTTTGCATTTACGCCCCATTGTTCAGCAAGGGTTGCTGCCTTTTCTACATTTCTGTCTGCCGCAATAAAAATCCGGTCAGATTTTGAAAGATTGGTTCCTACTGCCTGTCCAATATTTCCCAGCCCTACAACGGCTACTGTTTGATTTGTTGTCATGATGTATTTCTTTTAAGTGTATAAATCGATACCACAAATCTCCGTTAAAGCAGAGCCTTGTACCAATAAACTACATCAAGAAATACTATTGATCTAGTTTAAGATTTTACGCGCTTATTCTTCAATCGGCTTAAAAATTCCGGTGTAATGCCCAAAAAAGAAGCAATTTGAGTTTGGGGCAGGCGGTTTGACAGATGGGCGTAGGTCTCTATGAAAAACTCGTAACGTTCTTCTGCTGTCGAACTAATCGCCTGCAGCATCCTTTTTTGCAATCCAACATAACTGTTTTCAATAAGTACCCTGAAAATCCGGTCGAACTTTGGAGCTTGGGTATATAATGAGATCAGGTTATCATAGCTAATCTGCAATACCATGGTGTCCTCGAGGGCGTCGATGCTTAATTCAGATGGATTTCTACTGTGGAAACTGCCGATGTCCAGTGTCCACCAGTTTTCTGCCGCAAATTGTATGATGTGGGTGTTGCCCTTATCATCTACTCTATACATCCTCAAACAGCCGCGCACAACAAAGTTCATCTGATTGCATCGATCGCCTTCCTGCAAAATATATTGTTTTTTTCGGTAAAGACGGGGTTTGAAAAAATCCCTCACCAATTGCTTTTCACTATTATCGAGTAGAATTAATTTTTCGAAATATTCAATCAAAGGCGCTGTCGAAACATCGGGTGCATTTACTTTCATGTGTACAAGTATGTAGTTTAAAATTAGTTATTAATTGTCGGAAACGATAAAGCGGGTCATGAAAGGAAAGAGACAGCACCTGTTGCAATTCTCTTTTGTGCATTACTAAAATTCTTAACTTTAACGTATCTACATTACTGAAAAATACAAATGAAAAACATTGTTACTATAATTGTTTTAGTGTTAACTTTTGGGCTGACCAAAGCACAATCTAATCGGGAAGATATAGAAATCAGCTGGCCAAAAACAGAGGGGTGGGAACTTGACGAGAAATTATCCGTCCAAACTGATTATTCTCGTCGTCATTATAAGTGGGATGTTAAGGACGATAAGAACGAGAGCTGGAAAAAAGTGGTGATGATATTAAATGATGACATCACCGAAAGTACTAAGCCTTTGGATAGCACTGATGTCTCCCAGGACTTATTAAAGGACAAAGGCATTCGTTTTAAACTCCTGGCGGAAAATAGAAATGGCCCTCATCCCTTTAGACTAATCAGTCTGGAAAACCGAACGCTTAAATCTGAGCAAACACCCGTTTCTACGCTTATTTACATTTTAGATGGCAAGAGCTGCAGGCATATGGTCCTTGTTTCTATGAAAACACCAGAGTTCTCCGCAGGATTTTTGAAACAATGGTCTGATATTTTGTTAAGCAGCCGGATCATTCCCTCAAAAGATGGAAATTTTGAACTTACCAATGATGCGTTTTTTGATGTCAAAGAAGTGAATGGGGTTACTGAATTTTATATTACTGCCAATTTTAAATCAAATCAGGTGCAGCATTTGCTTAAAGGTCAATCGGTTAAAGTTGTTGTTGATGATTTTCCTGAACTTAGTCTTTCCGGTAAAATAACTGGGATCAGTAATTTAAAAAATGAATCTCCTTTAAGTTCTCCGAGTAACCAAAGCGGGAATTATGTGAAAATGGTTGAAAGATTTCCAGTGACCATTAAAGTCGAAATACCACTGGCAGAAAAGAATAAGTTTAAAAGTCGCATGAGTTGTATTGTCAGGGTGTCCACAGCTCCATAAAATGAATAAGGTACGTCTATGATAATTGTTTAGTATGTTAATGATTTAAGGAATAAATGGAAGATCATCAAATTGATAAGTTGCAAATACAGTTACAGCAAAATATTCCTTTGCAGGAAGAGGAAATAATGGAAATGGATAGGGGCCATAAAGTAATGATAAAAATGATTGCAGTTATTATTGTTGTTAGTATGGTTTTTATGGGCTTAATTGCTGTTTTTACTGTAAAAAAGGAAACTTTGGAGGGGCTGGGCTATGAAGATTATTTCGCTTTTTTTTGTGTGGGCATATCTTTTTTTTGTTTTTGTTATTTGATTGCCTGGCTTTGCATTCAGTATAGCCGGTATAATTGGAGGAAGGATAAATTAAATGGGAAAAATAGACTAACGAGTATGGTGGTTGACCGGGATAAAACTGAACATGCGGAGTACCTGACTTTTTTGGGGCCGGCTGATAATGAGAAAATCAGGATTGAGGTTGACCTGCAAGATTATGATCGTTACAAAATTGGCTCAAAAGTTATTGTTACTTATCTGAAATTCAGCAGGAAGGCCATTGAAATCACTGATTTCTAAATTGGGCCATTTGTTTTCCTCAGCTTGAAAGGTATACTGCATATTTGCTTCTATGGGTCAATAGGTAGCTGCAACAGAAGGTTTAGGAAACAATCTATTTTCAATAACTTATGATTGAGGAGTGTATGCTATCCCTGTCTACAAGATGCTTGGTTTTAGTGATCGTCGACCAGCGATTTTTGCTTTTCCTATAACCTGTAAGGCAACAGCTAAAAAAGCGAGGTCCTTGATTACAAAAAAGTCGGTGATCGGTACACCGTCACTTAGCTTCCAGATCCCAGGGGTTGTCATTAAAAAACTTAAGGTAGTGAGGAAAATGATTGCAGTTAGATAACCTGCCACCAATCCAATTCGGCTGTTCCAAAAAGATACAATCAGCAGGATGCCTGTGATGATCTCATAGATCCCGATTAGATTTGAAACTCCTTGGTCTGAGTTGAACCGGTATAACCAGTTCATCAGAAAACTGTTTGAGACATAGGCTTTAATAGCCATCGCTTCGCTGGGCGTGAATTTTAAGACGCCGATCCAGAATAATACAATTATTGTGGTGATAACGCCAAGGTTGTAGCCGGTGTTTTTAAAGTCCATTTTTCTATAGTTTAGGTCAATATTTAATGTTTTGTAGCAGACTAATGATAAGCTTCGCTGTGCGCTGGAAGCTTATCATGAATTGAAATGGCCAGCGGCGAATTTGCTTTTATTTCAGCGTAACGCTGATGATCTGGGATATTGCCGGTAAAGTTGTAAATGGGTTTGGATTTAGGACCTCACCAATTGGATTGCTTTCCGAAAGTGGCGTTCCCGAAAGATTGAACTGAGTGAGCCCCGCACCTGGAAACTGGTCAATTGCAGTTCCATTATTGTACAAGCCAATGTTAGCTGAAGCATCTCCTTTTTTCATTGGATCTATCCCGTTTGAACCAGTTGCAAAAAACCAGTCATTGGAAAATCCATACATCGTTGCCACAGCTATCCGGTCTCCCTTGGTTACGATCAGTTCCTGTGAAACCTGTCCGCCCGGCTGTCCGCTTATTTTTGGAAGCAACACAGTAGTGGTTGGTGCCGGAAGAACGTAGACTGCTTTAATGCCGTTTTTTGTCTTCAAAGAAGCCGCAAGTACAGTTGCATTTCCCTGTTGAGCCAATTCTTTGAGGCCTTGGTTACGGTCTTTCTCGCCAATTTTATACAATGGATCTTCAATGCCATTATAAACGACTACCAGGATAGGAGAAAGTGGCGTAAATATGCCGGTGATGCTGCTTACATAGGTCTTAAGAGGCATATTGTTTCCTGCTTCTGCAATGGCGGTCAGACCGTTGGCACTTGGTTCTCCTTTACCAAATAAGGGGGAGGGATTGAGTAAATTTCCACCAGCAATGTAGGATACAGCCCATACACCGGGACTTAGCGGTGTTTCATTCTTAGTCCCACCGGATGTGTTTTGCAGGGTTAAGGTAAACTGCGAGTTGCCATTGTATTTCAGGTTTGCCTTGATCAGTTTCGCTGCCGAAAGATAGGTGTTGCCCTGGGCATCGCTTCCATTCACTTCGCTGATATTTTTGTTCTCCACACTTCCAGGATGACTGACACCTGATCCCGGGTTTTGATTGATACGCGTACCATTGTCCCATAGTTTTATTTGGGTAGATACATCTCCTTCAATTGGTTTTCCCTCCTGGTTATACACCAGTATCCCTGGGTTTTCCGGTGCAAAAAATAAATCATTTGAGGCCCCGTACATCGTTGCAAAGGTCACGGCTTCTCCTTTGGCAGCGTAGAATGTGATCGTTGCGGATTGTCCGGGTAAAATAAGCGCAGGAGTTCCGGTGCCCTGAAAAGTGCCAGATTCAACCAAAGGTTTTGAGTTTAAAACATTTTCAATGGTGATTGTTGTCTTTTCGCTTTCACCCATTGTTGCACCAGACTGGTCTTTTTTACATGCAGGTAGTGCCAGTGGCATTAAGGCAATAGCAAACCAAATCATGTTTTTTGAGTTTTTCATATTGAGTTTTTCTACTTTGTCGGATAAAAAGTTTGTTCCTTACAAATTTTTTGAATTTATTGTAAAATGCGTGTTTTTCCAGCCTTGGATAGGTTATTAAATCATTCTTAACATTTTTTGTAAGGCTTGGCCAGTCACTTCGACTAAGGTTAAAAACTAATAATCACATGAAAAGGAATCTTAACAAAAACAGCTGTTTAACGAGTAACAGATGGAAGAAATCTCTGTTCGTATTTGCCGTACTGTGTGTGGGGGGCTCAGGTGTGAAAACTCTGGCCGCAGGTAGGATTGGTGCCTCACAGGATCTGATGCTGATGAATGATACCACAAAAATGGTAACAGGAGTACCTTTGAAACCAGAGGATATCAGCCCCTTACTGGTCGGGGAAAACATTCCAGTACTGAAGCTATTAAAATCTTCGGGGGAAAGTTTTGATTTAAATAAATCGGTTGCCGGAAAACCAACCATACTTGTGTTTTACCGTGGAGGCTGGTGTCCGTACTGCTCTAAACAATTATCAGGACTACAGGAGGTTGATCAGGACTTAACTAAGATGGGCTATCAAATCATCGCTATCAGCACGGACAGTCCTGAAAATCTTACCAAAACAATGGTTAAACAGAAGTTGTCTTATACGCTTTTATCGGACGCCGAGCTCAATGCTGCCAGGAAATTCGGGATCGCTTTCAAAGGGCCCAGGAGCTATGATTCATTTCTAAGGGAAAGTTCAGGAGGCAAAAATGTAAACAAACTGCTCCCTGTACCCTCTGTATTCATTCTGAATAATAAAGGTACTATCCTGTTTGAATACATTAACCCCGATATCACAGAGAGGTTAAGCGCTTCACTACTTAAAGCTGCAGCTGCTGCGCTGCGTAAACAGATATAGGTGAATAGATTTGAGCGCCGATATCTTTCTAATTTCTTTACCTGCTCTATAGTAGTAGGTAGCAGGTAAAGAAAATTAGAAGTCATGCTGATACGACTAGTTTTTGTCCAAGTTTTGATTAATGCGCTGTTGAAGGTTTCTTTTGAACTCGTCGTCCAGCCTCACGTCGGCTCGCTCAGTCGACTGAAAAAGGTTGCGTACCAGGTGATTGATCACGATACTTTGCCGCTGAAAGGTTTTGCAAATGGAGCAGCCTGCCAGGTGGATTTTAAGTTCTAGTTTTTCCCTTAATGTGATCCGCCCAATCTGCTGTTTCTCGATTAGATAGGTTGCCTTCCGGCAGTTGTATTGTATTTTTCTTAATTCGTTCATGACCGTATGTTAAATCCAGTTCTTTTGGAGACAGGAGCGTAGGCTCACTTTAGTGCGATGTATTATTACCCAGAAATTTGATGCCGATACTTTCAACTCACTGCAAATGGTCTCGGTCGCTTCATCATCCATATGCTTCATGGTAAATACGGAAAGCCACAATGAGGGTAGCTTCTTCATGCATAGCTGCAATATTCTTTGGAATTCTTTGTTTTCCAACGCATCGGACTGTTCAATGCCGAATTCCTTTGGTCTGTGCTGGTTATTCCAGTGACCGTCATCGGCGTCGAAAAAATCCTGATCTCCTTCCGGGGTGCCTTGTTCCGTCGATTTTGCAAAACCAGAAGCATTTTTACGGTAGAGGTCAATCACTTTGAACTTTAAAATAGCAGTCAGCCATGTGCGCTCGGAGCTCCGGCCCTCAAATTTGTCTGCTTTTTCAAGTGCAGCAAGAAAGGTTTCCTGAACCATATCTCGAGCCTGTTCTTCATCATTTATACGTGCTAGGGCATAGGAATACAAATAGTCGGCATGCTTACTTACCCATGATTGTGGATGGAGGGTACGGTTTTCAAGACTGGGTGCTTCATTCTGGGCGATTTGCATATATGAAATTACTTAAATATTTTTATAGACTGTACAGTGCTTAGTCGGAAGCAGTAAGGTATCCTTACAAGATATTTTTACTTTTTTATAAAGTTGTTCACTGGTTCGCCGTAGCAAACTAAAAAGCGGATTTTTGATATGCATTCAAACTTGAATAACTGTAACGGTCCTTCTAACTGTTTGTTTAGTATGCAAGATCAGCCCAATTTAATTAAAGTAAGAAAATGGCCTGGCAGACTGTTCCGACTAATCAAGCTTTCTATTGCCAGACGTTTTGGCTGATTTTTCAACGCCACTTAATCCTGCCGAAAAACTAAAATTGTCTGCCTGGCTCAAACGCCGGCTGGGGGTGGATGCGCTTAGTCTATTGCTTCTTTAATCCCAACAGCTTTAGTGCAGCTTAGGTCAGGAAGATTTAGAATGATTTGGCGGAAATCAGCGTTGTGAGGTAGCTAACGATTTTGATTAAAAATTGACAACGTTCCAATAAGCTTTTTTGGGTTCAAGTTGAGTATCGAACAAAAGCGGGTAATTTTTACGACCGCGTACCGGGAAATTGTCCAGCCAGCTGTACCTATCGGATAGGTTCCAAAATGTCACTCCGCTGATGTATTTTTTATGGTTCCTGAAAACCTTAAAAATCATCGCGTATTGTTCAGCTTGTTGCTGCTCGCGTTCCGCAGTTAGTATAGAAACCGGAGTGATAACCGCCTTATCCTGTTGATGCCCGTTCGAGTAAATGGAAACATCCAGTTCGGTAACCTGGATTTTCAGTCCAAGCGATGCAAACAGTTTAATGGTACTTTCCAGTCGCTCCTGTGAGGGGTCATTGAACGACCAATGCGCTTGTAGGCCTATAGCGTGGACTGGGATCCCGGTATCTCGCATTTTTTTTAGTAGTTTATAGATGCGCTGCCTCTTATCTGGGTTTTCGGTATTGTAATCATTGTAAAACAAAATGGCTTTTGGGTCTGCTTCATGTGCATATTGAAAGGCTTTATAAATAAAATCTTCCCCACAGATCTGATACCAGAGCGAATTGCGCAGTAGCTGGTCATGTTCATCTGATACCGCTTCATTGACTACATCCCAGGCATATACCCGATCTCTATATCTTCCCACAACTGCATAAATATGATCTTTTAGTCTTTGAAGCAATACTTCCTTGCTCACTTGGTTTCCAAGGTTATCGTAGAACATCCATCTGGGTGTCTGGTTATACCAACATAAGGTATGGCCACGGACTTTTAGATTATGTTGTTGTGCAAATGCCACAATTGCATCGGCATCTTTCCAGAAAAATAAATTTTCTTTCGGATGGATGGGGCCCATTTTCATTGCATTCTCTGCTGTCAGGCTATTGAAATGTTTTAAAATGAAATTCTTTTGGGCTGAATCTGAAAGTTGTTTAGCAGTAACAGCCACGCCTATTGGAAAGTAATCGCGATAATAATCCTTTAAACCCATCTGATTCTTAGAAGCTTGTCCATAAACGTAAATTGGGAATAACGAAGCTGCTAAGATTAAAAGTTTATGGGCAATAGCTTTATAGACTAAATTCATAATTAATCAATGTTGGTACAAGATAACAAATAAGACAATCGATTGCTTAATATTTTTTATTTCGCTTATTAGATAAGATTGTAATGAAAAATGAAAATAAATTTGCGAAACTGATTGGTTGCGTATATATTTGCAACTGAACGGTTGCTTATTTAAGTGGCTAAGCATAAGAGGAATTAAATTAAATCGTTGAAACAATGAGGAGAGATGTTTTCCAGGCAATAGCCGACCCTACAAGACGGGCAATCATTACACTCATAGCCTTACAGGCTATGACACCAAATGCCATAGCTGAACATTTCAACACCACACGACAGGCGGTTTCTAAACATTTACGAATACTCACCGAATGTGAATTGGTAAAACAGAAACAAAAGGGGAGGGAAATTTATTATCAGCTTGAAATTAACAAAATGAAAGAAATTGACCAATGGTTAGAACAATTCAAAAAGATTTGGGAGCAGAGATTTAATCAGTTAGATAACCTATTACTTACAATCAAAAAACAGGAAAAATGAAAAGCAATCTATTATTCGACTTCACAGTCGACAAGTCTACAAATACAGTATTTGTAAGCAGAGAATTTGCGGCAGATCAATCTTTGGTTTGGGATGCATTCACAAAACAGGAAGTCCTTGACCAATGGTSRRYWYCWAAGCCTTGGCTATCCAGAACTAAATACATGGATTTTAAAGAGGGTGGACGCAGGTTTTACGCGATGTGCGGACCTGAAGGACAGGAGCACTGGGCCATTCAGGAGTTCAAGGCCATAAACCCTGAGACAGACTTTGAATTTTTTGATGCTTTTGCCGATAAGGACGAAAACATCAATCCGGAAATGCCGAGTTCGACATGGCGATTGGAATTTAAAGAAACAGAAGGGGTAACATCGGTAAACATTACTATCAGGCATAAAACCCTTTCTGATCTGGAAAATATTATCGAAATGGGCTTTAAAGAAGGATTTACAATGACATTAGATCACTTGGCGAAGTTACTGTCCAAATAAAAAACTAAAATCAATCACAACCAAACATTTTAAAGTTATGCGTAAACTAAAAATCCAAATGAACATTTTACTTGACAATAAATGGGATAGTGGGATGTCTGACTTTAGTATTGATAACCTCAATAATGTTGACTGTATCCTGCACGGACGAAAAACCGGGGAAGGCTTTATTCCATATTGGACCGAAGTGGCCAACAATTCAAATGACGGAGAACAAAAGCTTGGAAAATGCTTCTCGGAAATCCCGAATGTCATTTTCTCCAATACGCTCATAGAAAGCAAATGGAAGAATACAACGATTATCGGTGGTGATATTGCAGAAGCAATAAGTGCTTTAAAAAATAAAGTGGGAAAAGACATCATTGTCTATGGCGGTGACTCATTTGTGTCATCGTTGATACAACATGATTTGATTGATGAATACTATGTGCTGGTAAACCCTGCTGCATTGGGTAATGGGCAACAAACTTTCAACCCCATAAAAAATGATTCGGCATTGAAGCTTGTGACCTCTAAACCATTTGCCTGCGGGACAGTTTTGTTGTACTACACCAAATAAACATAACTTTGCTCAAAAGAAGTCACTGTATCTGTCTTCGACATCCTCGCGGACCATTCCTTTTATTTTCTGAGCATATAGTAGCGAATTAACGATTCAGCTTGGGTGGAGCAATCATCCGCTGAATTTTCATAGTTGGGGGAACTTTGAAAAAATCGACCGGGACATTGATCTGCTTGATTTCCTTTGCTTCTATACCTTCAAATAGGGTGTTGGCCGCATTTTTTTTATATAAACCCAAAAATCCGCTGGGCACCTGATCCATGAATGTGTAAGGGTGCCAGGGACTTTTGGGTACATTATCCGATAGATATACCTCATATACGGCATCAACAAGTTTTTTTTGAGGATGAAAAAGAAGTTTATTACATGCCATTCCCATGAACTCAAAATTTCCTTCAGCTTTTAGCATTTTATAGTCATTAGCCCATAAGATGATTGGAAAATCATCATTCGAAAGTTCGTAAACTTCTGGCATTTGTTGTGCGGCTGAAAGACCTTCTCTGGCAAGGTTGCCATAGATGCTATAGCGGCGAGGGGCGGTTAAGTCTCCAATTTCCCAGTGATCTGCTGCGTATTGAAGTCGGTAGGCTGAATCTGTGTAATATAGTGTTGCCTTTCCATATGTTACTATGTTGGCAAATTTTGCATCTTGCTTAATGAGTGTATCGGATGATTTATACAGGTATTGGTATTCGATTTTCCACACCGACAGGGAATCCTGAGCGTTTAAGGATGTACTTCCTGAGATTAGCCACAAAACAAGAATAATCAGGTACTTTCTATTCATGGTTTAAGAACTAATTTCAAGCCTGTATCCTTTACCGCGGATAACAACAATTTTGATATTCGGATCAATTTCCAATTTTTTCCTAAGTTTTGATATGAACATATCCAGGCTGCGACCTACAATAACACCTTCATCTTCCCATATCTCTTTCTGCAGCCGGCTTCGCTCTATAGTCTGGTTAGGAGACGAGGCGAAAACGTGCAGTACCCGGGTTTCCGTTCCGGTGAGGTCCATTGTCTCTCCATTTATCATGAGCTTACGATTCTTGGCATCGAACAAAATTGACCCCATATTGAATGTACCAGTATGCTGATTGTTAGATAAGGCCTTCCGCGGCTTAACAGATCTCAAAAAGATAAACCCAACAATCGCTAAAAATGACAGACCACCCAAAAAATATTCATTCTTTAATGTATTTATTCCTGTCGGTTTAAATTTAATGTTAATCATGTAACATGCTTTAGGTTGCCTTCTTCCTATACAGGCTACAATATCGTCTTTCTTATTTTTTGATATCGCGTATCCATAGGCTACACTGGCATCGCTGCAGTTCATTACGTTAACAACATAATCACGTGCCAGCGGGTCTCTGGCCAACAAACGCTGAATCGTATTCACCAGGGAGTCGGGTTGAAAAGTAAGATCATTCTCAAACTTGATCTGGTATTCATTTTCCGCGATCTTTTTCACGGGAAGAACCCTTGATGTACTGTCGCCCGACTGTAAGAGTATTTCATGTCCGATCCTGCGAAGCAAAACTTCCCGCCTTGCAATATCAAAGTCATCATTACCCTTCCTATTGAAAGCCGCGCAGATTACAAAGATAGAAGAGAGTAATAACAATMYGMTNCRGSKACYWSCGWKWYCYRSASWSKWKMYYTWSACKANCNGMYMTWMCGNTCWWNAKTTTATTTGCAAAGTTTACATTTTTATTTACAATTTAAGCTCTTCAGCCTGAAATATATCAAAGTAATTTCGATGAATCAATCAGATTTGATATAAAGAGGGTCAATATCCACTCACCTTTACAACAGGTCGTTAATCATCTCTTTCACTTTTTCATTTCCAGGGAAGGCAGTAACTTTATTGATGAGGGCACCTTCTTTGTTATATAACAGATATGATGGAATATATTCGAACTCAAAATGGTTCATGATATACTCCCACTGGGCACCCGTCAGATAATAATGTTCACTGCCTATTCCTTTAATTTTTTCTTCCCAAAGCTTTCGGGGTGAGGACCCGTTTGTGAGGTAAACAAATGCAATGTCCTTGCCATGAAACTTAGCCTTTGTGCTCCTGAATTCCGTCATCGCATCCAGGCAGGGTCCACACCATGTGGCCCAAAGGTCGATAAAAACAACTTTGCCCTTGTGTTTAGCGACAATGGTTTCTATGACTTTATCGTCTGAGACAGAGGAGATGTCATTTATAACGACGGGTGATTTGAATTTGTCTAATTCAGCTACTTGTTGGTTTTTTCGAAATAAGATTTTTGCAATTTCTCCATTTTTCCAATAGGCAGCAATGTACTGTTTTTGCTTTTCGCTCAGCGGTCTTACTTCTTCAGTTAGTTGTCTGCCATAGGCATTAGCCGCTAAAATATCGTAATATTGGCCATCCTCGAATCCGACTAAATCGGATAAGATCGTTTTCACTTTGGCTAACCAAGATGGAATATCGTTTTCTCCGATCTCAGGGAGCCCTATTGTTTCATTTTGAAGGATTTTTTTTTGAGCTTCAATGAATGAATAACAATTCAGATATTGTGGATCATTGAGATTGAAATCTTTCAAAAAACGATAATACGACCTATCAATCTTTTGGATAGCAGGTTCATTGATCTGATCCTGAGTAACGTTTCGATAATTAAGCTTCATGTATTTTTCGTAATCAAAGACGAATCCAACATACGTGAATAAACGAAAATCTTTAGAGAGTATTCCTTTTAATTCTTTTGATATTAATGCATCACTATTTAGAACCTCTAATCTTTCCGTTACACTGGTTTTAGCATGATTCAGAAAAACATCGGGACTTTTATTATACAAAGGTTCCGTTTTTCTGCCCGATCTGTAATCAATCATTTTATTTATGACCTCCAAGCTTCGGGTCATATCATTTTGAGTCAGACCAGCAGGTGTAACGTCAATATTTTTGAAATCAAAATCCGAATTGTAAGCAATATCAATGTTGGTAACACCACCGCTTGTCAATTTAACAAGTAGGGATTTATATGGTTTTAAACTTGTGTATAGGCCCATCATAGAAATATCTGTTTCAACATCAACATCAATAGAGAATTTCCCTGATCGATCAACAAATGCATTGTATTTAACATACTCTCCCGAAATTGGATGTTGAACACCAATAGTTACAAAAATGCTATCCTTGTTTGTGTCATTCGGACTTGATATCCTTCCTGTTATTTTTGCTGTACTAGATTTTATAGTAGGTATATCTATCGTATCAACAGACTGCTTACATGATAACAAGAACAAAAGGCTGAATAAGCAAAGATTTTTCATGAGCGTGCGTTATACCGTTAAGATAGTTTTTAGGATTATGAAAAACAAGCAATTTTTGAGGTTATTTCGTATGTCTAATCACAACAACTTCAGAATTCCTTCTAAATTCAATGTTAGTTTTATGCCGATTAAACGATAAATTAACAGCTACAGGAAATGTATTCAAAAATCGGTAATCTCATCTGGAAGGAAATGAAAACACAGGGGTATACTCAGGTACAGCTGATGGAGAAACTTGATGTACCCGGTCTTCAGCTTAGCCAGGCATTTAAAAGCGAAAAGATTGATGCATATCTCCTGATGCAGATCTCTAAGGTGCTTAAAAAAAATTTTTTTCAGTACCTGGATGCCGAAGAGCTGGATGCCGTTTTGAATGTGGAGACGATCAAACAACTGAAAGGCAAGATTGTTGATTTAACTGAACTCAATCAACAGCAGGAAGTAATCCTGCATAACCTGAACATACAAATCAAGCGCTTTCAAAAATTTCTTCAGCAATTGGAGAAAAAAAAACTAAGTTGAGTATTTGACCTGATGGGACCATTTGAGTTCCTATAACTCGTCCGTTTCCTGTTCACTTTAAGACACACTGTCCACAATGAGACAGTTGAATTTTAGAGTTTAATTGTAACTGTCTTATTTACAGTTTGTTGTCTCTGGCATTTCTATTGGAATATAGGCTTCAAATTAGTATATATATGGACCGTGAAATTTCATCCAAAGAACAGGCCAGGCGAAGAACCAGGATATACATTGTCGGCGGTATTGTTACCCTGGCAATCGCTTTTGGATTTATTCAATTTAGCAGTATCGTCGAACCTGCAGTAAAAGGCAGTACCCTCAGTACTTCAATTGCAGAAACAGGCAGGATGGAGGCGACCGTACCTGCATCAGGAATCATTACTCCTGAATATGAATTCACCATCAGTTCACCGGTAGATGCAAGGATTGAACAAGTATTGTTTAATGCGGGTGAAAAGGTACTTACTGGTCAGTCTATTTTACGCCTGAACAAGGAATCTGCTATGCTCGCATTTGAGAAACTGAATGAGGAGCAGCATGTCAATCAGAACAAAATAAACCAATTGTCTCTAGGACTGCAGAAAACCTTGGATGAGTTAAAGACTCAGTATTCCATTAAACAAATGAAGATCAGTAGTCTGGAAACGGCATTGGAGCACGAGCAATCGCTCTTGGCAATTGGCGGGAGTACTGATGAAAATGTTAAACAGGCCCGCTTAACATTAAATGTGGCACAACTCGAACTGAAGCAAATCAAAAACCAGATGGATAACCAGAGGGCAACGATGCAGGCCGATCTGAAGAGCCTGGGGTATGAAATCAACATCCGCGAAAAGGACATTAAGGGAATCAGCGATAAGCTCAAAAATGCGTCCATTTTTTCTCCACGAAGCGGAGTGATCACCTGGGTTAACAGTAAGATCGGTGCGGAAATCAATGAAGGTGAAGAGTTGGTGCGCATTGCGGATCTGAGTAGTTTTAAGGTCGAGGCCAGCATCTCTGATACCTATGCTGATGAGGTTAAAGCAGGCAGAGCGGCCGTGGTCAGGATCAATAAAACGGACCTGACTGGAAACATCAGCAACGTACAGCCGGCCGTGGAGGATGGGACGGTAAAATTTTCCATTAACTTAAGCAACAAAAGCTCAAAGCTGCTCCGTTCTAACCTGAAGGTTGATGTTTTTGTCGTTACCGCTTACAAGGAGCACACCATAAGGGTTAAGAATGGCGCTGCATTTAATGGATCAGAACAACAAAAAGTATTTGTGATTGAAGGCGACAATGCGGTGTCCCGCCAGGTGAAAGTTGGTGAAAGCAATAGCGATTATGTGGAGATCCTCTCGGGTCTTAAAGCAGGGGAAAAAGTCATCACCTCGGAGATGCAGGACTTTACCCATCTCAGCAAAGTTAAGATCAGATAACCAAAATAAATGACACCCAAAATGATGTTCAAGACCATCTTATTATATTCAGGAATTCTCATGCCCTTGCTCGGGAAAGGTCAGGTCAATAGTGATACCGTAAAACTAAATTTGAACGATGTTATCGGAATCGCTAAAATGCACTCCACAGCAGCCGTGCAGGCAGCGACTATTCGTGAAAATCAGTACTGGCAGTACAGGACATTTAAATCAAATTATAATCCCCAACTCACACTCGATGGGACTTTGCCACAGTTCAGCAAGACCAATATTCCGGTAATCCAACCAGATGGAACAGTAGAATTTAAGCCCGTGATTAACGATAATTCGCAAGTCAACCTTGGCCTGACACAAAATATCGGTTTAACCGGTGGACAAGTGTTCCTGGGATCCAATGTATTGAGGTTTTCAGATTTCGACCGCAAACAAACCCGTTACAATGGGAATCCATTGATCATCGGTCTGAATCAGCCTTTGTTTGCATTCAATTCCCTGTCATGGGATCAGAAGATCGAACCCCTGCGTTATGAAGAATCACAGAAAAAGTACAAGGAAGACATGGAAGTGGTGGGTCGGGATGCCTCAGAGCTGTTCTTCGGCTTGCTGATTGCCCAGATTAACAAGGATATCGCCCTCAAAAACCTGTTGAACAATGAGACCATTTATAAAATCGGTGAAGGCAAAGCGGCTCTGGGCCGGTTGTCCAAGGACGAACTTTTACGATTGAAACTAGGGGTGTTGAATGCAAGGAAAGCTGTGGCGCAGGCCAATGTAGATGCGGAAACGGCTGACCTTCAATTGAAATCCTTCATTGGTTTTTCTGCTGGTAACCAGATTCAGCTTATCCTTCCAGAGGATTTATTGACTTTTGAGGTGGATGCCACAACTGCCGTCCAACAGGCAAAAGATAATCGTCAGAAATCCATAGAATTTAAACGGGCGTTGCTTGAAGCGGATAAGGAGGTTGCCAAAGCCCGGGGCGAAAATGGCCTGAAAGTAAACCTATTTGGAACATTTGGATTAACCAATGTAGCGGACCGGCTTCCTGGGATCTATAGCAATGCTAAAGACCAGCAGGAGATACGATTAGGTTTTCAGATTCCTATCTTGGATTGGGGCCGTTCCGCCTCGAGGATTAAAACGGCGCAGTCTAACCGCAAGCTGGTAGCCGCGACCGTTAAGCAGGCGCAAATAAACTTTGAGCAAGAGATCTATACCACTTTGAGACAGTTTTCGATGATCAAAGAACAAATGCAAACTAACTCAGAAGCAGATCTCACTGCAAACCAGCGCTATGAAATCGCAAAAAAAAGATACTTACTGAACGACCTGGGCATCACGGATCTGAATATCGCTTTGCAGGAAAAAGACCAGGCACGCCGTGATTACATTTTTTCTCTGAAAAGCTTTTGGAATGCCTACTTCAACCTCCGACTGCTGACCCTCTATGATTTTACCACCAATAAAAAAATATAAGCTTTCTAATCCATAACTGACAACATAAAATCACAAAATCATATGAAGCACTTAATTCTTTTAATGCTGCAGCTGCTCGCTGCAGTCAAAGCAACACTTATTTTGAAGGGGGAGAATGGAAAATTAGTGGTAACTTTTAGACCGCCAGGAGCGGAGCTTCAATCTCTCATCACGAAATGTAAAATCCTAGAATAACAACTATTAACTCAAATCGAAATGATACAATTATCAAACATAGAAAAAGTTTACCGTACCAAAACCATTGAAACCACTGCCCTTAACCACATCAACCTTAACATTAATAAAGGGGAATTTGTGGCCATTATGGGCCCTTCTGGCTGTGGTAAAAGTACTTTACTTAACATTATGGGGTTATTGGATACGCCAACTGCCGGATCCATTGAAATTGCCAATCAGCCGGTGACTTCACTTAGCCGCAAACGCCTGGCAACATTCAGAAACCTTAAGCTGGGCTTTATTTTTCAGAGTTATCACCTGATCAACGACCTTTCGGTTATAGACAACGTGGAGTTACCGCTATTGTACCGCAAGGGCATTTCAGGTGCTGAAAGACGCAAAAGAGCCTTAGTCGCATTGGAGAAAGTGGGATTGAGTGCCCGCACCAAGCACTATCCCAATCAGCTTTCAGGTGGACAGCGTCAACGCGTGGCCATTGCCCGTGCTATTATTGGGAATCCTGAGATCCTGCTTGCAGATGAGCCTACCGGAAACCTGGACAGTGCTATGGGTGAGGAGGTGATGAATTTAATGTTGCACCTGAATAAAATTGACGGGACAACGATCGTTATGGTCACCCACGATGAGCACATGGCGAAAAAAACCCAGCGGATCATTCACTTTTTTGATGGCCAGCAAGTCAGTTAACCTGTATAACCTAGAAATCATGTTGAAAAATTATATAAAACTCACTTTTAAAGTCATGCTTCGCAAGAAGTATTATACCGCACTTACCCTGGTGGGCATTAGCCTGACCCTTATGGTCATCACGGTATTTGCCTCCTTTCTGGATCAGATCGTGAGTGCGAATCCACCAGAAATTCATAGGGAAAGAACATTGATCCTGGATAAAGTATCGGTTTATAAAGGTGATAAAAAGACAGATGCCGCACCTAGCATCAGCTTCCTTCAAAAAAATATACGGAATCTGCAAAGCACCGAGACCATTTCCTATTTTACAACCAGAGAGTTTATTTCCTTCCTCAATGGAAAAACAGCGGGTCATATCCTTAAGTTTACCGATGAAAATTTCTGGAAGATCACAGATTTTGAATTTTTGGAAGGAAAACCTTTTAACATTATTGACGTCAGAAAAGGTGCCCGCGTTGCCGTAATCAGTGAAAAAACAAAAGCATACTTTTTTAAAGATGGTGCTGCCCTGGGGAAAACCCTTCCGATGCATGGAATAGCTTATCAAGTGATCGGCGTGGTAAAGCCTGCAACGCCCTTCAGCAGGATTTATTCCGATGTTTATGTTCCTTATACCACCGATGTGAATACCCAGCGGACGGAAAAAGCGCTGGAAGGTACCTATAATGCGTTGCTATTGGCGAAAACGGACGACCTGAAAAAGGTGCGTGCCGAGCTAAGGGGAATTTTAAAAAAGGCGAATCTGGTTTCGGGTGCAGATTCGGTAAAAGTGCATGCATTCACTGCTTTGGAGCAATTTGCGAAAAGCAGCTCCTTTAACGATGATGAACCTGAATATGGGAAAACCGCGATTGTCATCAGTATTGTGCTGGTTCTTTTCATGCTGATCCCGGCCATCAGTCTGGTGAATATTAATGTCACCCGGATTGGTGAACGGGCTGAAGAAATCGGTATTCGTAAGTCGTTTGGAGCAACTTCCGGTACCTTGGTGGGGCAGCTGGTAACAGAAAACATCATCATTACCCTAATTGGTGGATTGATCGGTCTTGGTTTGTCCGTTTACGCCTCACAGTTGTTGGTGCAGTTTATCAATACCTTTGATCCGCTATTCAAAATGCCGACCGATAGTTTTATCATCAGCTGGCGGGTGTTTGGTTTCTGTCTTTTTAGTTGTCTGTTACTTGGATTGGTCTCCGGGATTTATCCCGCCTGGAAGATGTCCCGTATGGATGTTGTTTATGCATTGAAAGGAGGAAACAGCTTATGATTTTGCATTTGTTTAAAATGATCATGAACAGGAAAAAAGCAAATTTCTTCCTGTTACTGCAGCTGTTTGTCACCTTTACCGCCCTTTTTCTTTGTTTGGGTTTGAATCTGAAGAAATTAGGTAACTATTTCAGACCATTGGGCTATCGTTATGAAGATGCCTGGCTGGTGGTACTGGATTTCCAACACCTGCAGGACGAAAAGAAACTGGAATTTAGCAGGCTAATCCAACAGAAGCTCCGGGCGGTTAAAGAAATCGAGCTGGTAAGTGCCACCGAGGTAATTCCTTTTCAACAATGGGGTAATGAAGAAAAGATCACCTATAACAAACAAACCAGCAAGGCTCTGGGATTTGAGGTAGATGAGAATTACTCAAAGGTACTCGGCATTAAACTAGTCGAAGGTCGATGGTTTACGGAAAAAGACTATGTGTTAAATGCCATTCCGGTAGTTCTCACCAAAGATTTAGCGGAACGTGATTTCAAGCAGGGAAGCCCGATCGGAAAAACGATCCTGATTGGCGACAAGCCGGCCCTGATCATCGGGGTATCTGAAGCGGTCAGAGAGAACACCGGAGCTGATCTGAACCCGGGATTTTTTATCCCATTGAAAACCGCGGCAACAAGTTATTTGCTTAAATCAAAAAATACCGATAATTTCCAGTTGCTAGAGGATCAGATCAGGAAAACCATCAACTCGGTTGGCGCTTCGGAAATTCTGATCAGGCAGAATATTTCTTTAACGCTGGTCAAAAAATATGCTCAGAAAACAGATTACATTCAGTTGAGTATTACCTTGCTGGTATTTGCATTTTTGCTGATCAATGTTTTCCTGGGAATCTCCGGTGTGTTTAGCTATAACCTGTCAAAACGTAAAGCAGAAGTTGGCCTGCGGGTGACCATGGGGGCAAGCCCGGCTGATATATTGAAGCAATTTCTCCTGGAATCCATTGTGCTGACTACCTTGGGTATTTTACCGGGCTTGCTAATTGCGATTCAGATGTTAATTATGCAATATTTAGATGCCTATTATGGAACTTTAAGTATTTTGGGGGCTGCGTTGTTTTTGTATTTGCTGATGCTGAGTTGTGCTTTCTACCCAAGTTTGAAAGCAGCCAGGCTGAATCCTTCGGATGCCTTACATGAAGAATAAACTAATTTAATTTGTTCCTATGATTTTGATTATTGATGATGATGTTGCTGTATGTGCTTCCCTGAACCTGTTGTTAAAACAGAATGGGTTCAAATCCATCAAGGCAAATGGGCCGGAAGAGGCACTCAAGCACCTTAAGGAAAAACCAGTAGATGCGGTATTGTTGGACATGAACTTTTCCATGGAAACTACAGGGGAAGACGGGCTGGCCATGCTGCAACAGATCAAAAAATCAAGACCACTCCTGCCAGTTATTTTAATGACCGGATGGGGATCGATTAAGCTGGCAGTAGAGGGTATGAAAGCCGGGGCAGCGGATTTTATCAATAAACCCTGGGATAACGACCACTTGACGCGGGCACTAAGAACAGCACTGGATTTATCAACCGAACTGGATACACCAGGGGCAATGACACGTAAGAAGCTGAATGACAAATATGGTTTTGAGAATATTGTTGGTGAAGATCCGCAACTTCTAGAAGTACTACAGACCATTGCAAGGGTCAGTAGTACTGACGCCTCAGTACTCATTATTGGAGAGAGCGGCACGGGGAAGGAACTTGTAGCCGAAGCTATTCATGAGAACAGTTCCCGCAGAAACAAAGCATTTGTAAAAGTAAATCTTGGGGGAATTTCTTCCAGCTTATTTGAAAGTGAGATGTTTGGCCATAAACGTGGCGCCTTTACCGATGCACGCACCGACAGAGTAGGCCGGTTTGAACTGGCCGATAAAAGCACCATTTTCTTAGATGAAATAGGTGATCTGGATTTAAACAGCCAGGTAAAGCTGTTGCGGGTATTACAGGACCGCAAGTATGAGGTGTTGGGCGACAGCAAGACGCGCTCTGTTGACCTTAGGGTAGTCTGCGCCACCAACCGCGATCTAAGGGAAATGATCGCTGCCGCAAAATTTAGGGAAGATTTGTATTACCGCATCAACCTGATCATTATCCGTTTACCTCCGCTTCGGGAACGCACAGAGGATATTCCGATTTTGGCCAATTATTTCTTGAAAAACCTCAAGGAAATTTACCAGAGACCCAAGCTGCAGATCGATAAAAAAGCCTATAACTGGCTAAAATCCCTTCCGTTGCCAGGTAATATCCGTGAACTAAAAAACCTGATTGAGCGTACCGTGTTGCTCAGCGAAGGGGATCACCTGGATGTAAAAGATTTTGAGCTGCACCTGGAAACTCAACGCCTGCCAAGTGCCTCCCTGACGCTCCCTGCTGTGGGAACATTATCGATTGACGATATGGAGCTTTCCATGATCAGGAATGCCATGGATTTTCATCAAAATAATATCAGCAGGGTGGCCAAAGCACTTGGTTTAAGCAGGGGCACCCTATACCGTAAACTGGAGAAATACAACATCCCTTATGAAGCTCAAAGCTAAGGTTTTACTGGTGGCAATTGTCGTTCATGCGGTATTTGTCTATCTGCTTACGGAGTTGTATGCGGCAAGCAGAACTGCTTTCCTGATCGGAGAGGCCATGCTTTTTGTGTCACTTATCTTTTCTTATTGGTTGTATCGATCGATCAGCCAGACATTTGATACCATCTCCTCGGGGATCGAAACCCTGAAGGATAAGGATTTCAGTATCAGGCTGAACCAGATCGGTCATCCGGAGATGGATGAATTGATTGATGTGTACAACCTGATGATCGAACAATTGAGACATGAGCGATTGCTGCAGGCGGAGAAAAGTTCCTTCCTGGGAAAACTTATAGAAGCCTCTCCTTCGGGGATCATTATATTTGAATTTGATGCAGTTATTGGGGCGGTAAACCCCGCTGCTGCAGAAATATTAGGTCTGCAACCAGACGAGATTTTGGGTAAATCATTGAGCCAGATAGGCGGACGACTTGCTGAGGAACTGTCGCTGATAGAAGTGAATGATGCCAAAGTAATTAATCTGAACGGGATAAAATCTTATAAATGCCATAAGTCGACCTTCACAGATCTTGGATATTCACGGACTTTTATTACGATTGAAGAACTCAGTCGTGAGATCTACCTGAAGGAAAAAAATGCCTACGAGAAAGTAATTAAGATGATGTCTCATGAGGTGAACAATTCTATAGGTGCCATTAATTCAATTCTTAACAGTTGTTTAAATTACAAGCATCAGCTGGATGAAGCAGATCAGGAAGATTATGATGCGGCGCTGACTACCTCCATCAGCCGCAACCATAGCCTGAGTGCTCTGATGTCGAATTTTGCCAGGGTTGTACGTGTTCCCGAACCCGTTAAGCATACTGTTGAGCTAATCGCATTGCTTCGCTCGGTGGTACTGCTAATGGAACCTGCTGCGAGGAAAAAAAATGTCAGCTGGTTGTGGGATCTGGATGCATTGGAGTTGGAAGCCTTTGCTGATTACCAGCAATTGGAACAGGTCTTTATTAATATTCTGAAAAATGCGATTGAGGCTGTAGATCCGTCTGGGACAATACGCATCAAAACCGCATCACCAGATAAAATGATTTCAATTTCGAACACCGGACCTGGAATCTCAAATGAGGTCAGTCGTCAGCTTTTCTCTCCCTTCTTTAGTACGACGAAAAACGGACAAGGTATTGGATTGATGTTGACAAGGGAAATCCTTTATAACCACGATTTCAGGTTTTCTTTGCAAACTATTGGTGAATGGACAGAATTCAAGATGGTAACCTAAACACTTAATCGGTATTTATTTACATAAAAAAGGCTACTTAAAAAGCAGCCCTTTTCAATCATCATCAGCCCTTTTAAATCACTAAGGGAATTCTGTTGTGATTATATTTTATCAGAACTATTCAGGGGTTCTGACTAAGATGAAATCTTATTGTACTATCTTACCGTCTTTGTCAATTTTCAAAGATGATGTTTCTTCACCTTTTTTAACATCGATTTGATAGAAGCTTGATTTATCTGCATTGGTTACCAAAAATGCAGCAGTTGGAGTCCATTCTTTAACTGGATCTGTTTGCAAAGTTTTTTGCACTGGTTCTGGAAGATCTTTTAATTCAACCGGAGTTTTTGTTGTACTATCCTGATGAACACTAATCATCACTGGATTTTTGATTTCGCTTGCTTTTACTGAGGTTAATCCTGCTACAGCTAAAATTGCTGCTGATAAAATGATCTTTTTCATAATTACTATATTAAAGTTCAACTAAATATTCTTGTTATTTATGTTTTGAGTATGCTACATAATAATGCCTAACTCCCAGTGTTTTGGCACGAGCTTGATTTACAGCGGCTTACTGATTAACGCATTTCCTAATGCTGTTGCATTTTTCCGCAAATTGCGGAATGCCGATACAGTTTTGAGGATAATAAAGTCCTTGTATTAAAAGACTATCATTATTATTACCTTTAATAAATTCCACCTTGTCGATGAATTATTTTATCTCAGTTATCTGCTTGCTACTTTTAAGTACAAATAGTAAGGCGCAATATCTTGATGAAATGTCTGTAAAACTGCATCAACCTGCTGATCTTAAAAAAGATGTTTATGTGGTGCAAAACATATTAGAAAAAGAAAATCCAAATCTTTATCTGTATATCAGTAAAAAAGACCTTAACCATAAATTTGATAGTTTAAGGACCACCATAAACCAACCACTTACCAGCATAAGTTTATATGTTAAACTATTAAGTGTTATCAGCTATATGGGCATGGTCATTTAACCATCAATATAGACTATTCGAAATTTACTGCCTCTGATATTGCTTTTTTAAAGAAACCAACATTGCAACACCCTATTTATCAATTTGATTACCGGGTAATAGCAAACAAACTATTTATCAGCGAAAACTTATCTGCCGATTCCACGATAGCTAAGGGTACAGAGATATTAAGTATTAACGATGTTCCTGCCGCTAAATTGATAGATAGTTTGAGCCATTATATTACATCAGACGGTTATAATATTACCTATAAGCAATTCCTAATGAACGGTGGACTATTTGCAGAACGATATCGGTTTTTATACCCGAAAAGGGAACCCTTGAACTTTAAACTCAGTTCCAACAAGGGTACACAACAAATAACCCTAAATGCTTTTCAAAAACCAGGTTATGATAGCAGTAGTGTTGCGCGGCCACCACGTACAGCGTATAAATTATTAACTGCTGATAGTAGCATTGCCTATCTTAAACTCCAGACCTTTTTTAATGGCGCTAATTATGAAGGGTATCACGGTATTTTTGCAGACATCCAAAAGAGAAAATTAAAAACCCTTATAATAGACCTGCGCGGAAATACTGGCGGAGAAACCGGTTGGGCATCAAGTATATATAGTTTCTTAATAGCGGAGCCAACATATTTCTACAAGCTTCCGGCAGAAATAAGCCGGCAAAAGTTACTATACGATAATCCAAAAATACGCGGCTGGGTTAAAATGGCATCTAAATCAACATATCCCATTGTTACACCGGATGCCAGCACGTTTAAAGGCAAAATATATGTACTTATAAATGGTGGTAGTTTCTCGGCAACCAGTTTACTTGCAGCAAATATACGAAACCTAAAAAACGTAACTTTTGTTGGCGAAGAAACCGGCGGTAGTAAGAATATCTGGACTGCAGGAACAATTAAAAATATAACGCTTCCTACCAGTAAACTTTCACTCGCTTATGGCAACACACCAGCTTATTTTGGTGACATTACACACATTGATGGACGTGGACTAATGCCTGATGTATCAATTTCTTACACTATTGAGGATTATTTAGGAAATAAGGACCTTGAATTGGATTGGGTGTTAAAGGATATTGCCCATTAGAGGAGGAAAACACCCTTATATTGTCGCGATTACACCCCACACAAGGAGACTGTTCTCTTTAAATTTGAATCATCATTAAACTAAATTGTATCAAAATGAGAAAGATCAGAATTTTCGAACATATCTCGCTTGACGGGGTGATTGAGCACGACAAAAACTATGCATATGGCGCATGGACTGCACCATACCGAACCCCCGCCGGGTTGGCCATGCTGCTTGAGGCATACGGTCCCGGTTTTGACCTGCTGATTGGCCGTCGCACATACGATGAGTGGTTGGGCTACTGGCCCAATGCTGGAGACTTTCCGATGGCGAACGCCATAAACGCCGCAACCAAATACGTAGTTACCCACAGACCTGACAGCCTTAAATGGGGACCAGTGAAGGATTTGGGCGAAGATTTTATCGAGGAGCTGCACAAACTCAAATTGACCGACGGGCCAGATCTGGTAGTTTCGGGAAGTATATCACTGACACCTTTGCTACTCAGCGCGGGATTGATAGATGAGGTTATCCTGATTGTATATCCGGTATTGCTAGGTAAAGGCAAACGCCTTCTTTCTGACAACTTTGACGCACGTGAGCTCGAATTCGTGAGCACATTGACCACACCAACGGGTGTGCTGCTCAATACTTATAAACATTTGGGATCGCTGAAAAAATAATCTTTCGCTGAGCTTAAATAAGCAATACATATAGCAAAACCAATTTCGATGAAAATTAGAAACCTTGTTGATCTGTTTACTATTCTTCCTGAAGAAGAAAAAATAATTGTAGATGTATTGCGACAGATAATTATTGAGTCTCTTCCTGAATACTGTAAAGAGAAAATCTCCTACAATGTTCCATTTTTTTATGGTAACAAAGGGATATGTATTATTTGGCCTTCAACTGTTCCCAGGGGTGGCATCAAAAAAGGCGTTCTTTTAGGTTTTTGGTATGGGCATAAATTAAATGACCCTGATCACTTTCTGTCTCATGGAACAAACAAGCAAATTTTTTATAAAATCTATCAAACCGCAGAAGAAATTGATGAAAATCCAATAAAAAAACTTTTAAAAGAGGCCATCAAATTAGATAGCTCGTTTGCTTAAATTTATAGCTCGTGCTATTCGTGGCCTATTATATCGTTGAAGGAAAATCGGATAAAGGTTTAGTAAGACATTTAATAGTAGTAACCACAAAGATTTGAGAACTCCAAATTCCAATGCCACGAACATATTAAACCCCAGGACTATTAGCAGGATAATTAAGTGGTCTAGTTCAGATTTTTTTGTCTGATAGTGCAAATTCACTAAAGCTTTGGCATTTTTTTCTATGGGATTAGATTTTCTGATCACCTTTTCCCAGCCAATCCAGACCAACAATTTTCTGAAAAAATTTATTCCGAGATATTCATATATTTTTCCGCTCCGTTCCCATTCCTTTTCTTTAAAATAGGAGGAACCAAGTGGACTTTTTAGTGCTCCGGTAAACGCAACTGCACACAACATCAGCAGGAAGTTCAGAATCCAGGAGAATGAAAAGCCATCCATTTTAATATAATGGACCAGGGTGTAAATTGAAGCAATTGTAATTGTTGCAATTAAAATTAAAATTAAGGTTTTTCTCATTGATTTAAATTCTCAAAAGGACGCTTAGATTAGGTGTTACTTTTTAAGGTTGTTCTGAATTTATATAATACCCAAACAAAAATCCCTGCTAAAATCAAATCATACGCAAAATTTACCCTTAGAAACGAGATTGTTGTGGATGTGAATTCTGAATCCTCAAAGGTCATTCTTTGCAAGTAAGGAAAGGGAAAACCTGCTTTAACAAATGAAAATTCATTCCAGAGAAATGGCAGGGCAGATACCAATATGAAAGACAAAATAAATATTACCACAAATTTCATAAAGGCTGGTGATGCTAACTGGTTTTGTAAGTTGGTCGTTGCTAAATTTAACATATTCCTATAAAGTAGCCAAATCCAAAATCCCATAAAGCTTTTTTTTGAAAACTGCTTTCCGACAAAGTTCGACCACTATGCTGTCTGACTCAAGGTCTGATTTGTCTGGCCCAAGTTTTTTTGCTCGTTTTTTCCTAGCCTGTCCTGGTAGTTTTGGGGTATCAAATCACCTAATAAACAGCAGTTATGAAAAATAGCAACATCTTGTTTTCTGCCCGGAGCCTGACAGTGGAGATCCGGAAGCAGTTTGCGGCCACTATGATTGCCTTGGCTTCTGTGCTTGCAATATCTACAGCGAGATTTGAACGGGATTCGCAAAGCTGCGGTATGATCACCGTTCAGTCAAAAAAGAAAAAACGACCATCGGAGTAAACAGAGCGTACCGTTCGACCCTCCAAATGCCTGGTTGGCATCTGAGCTTGTCTACTTCAGCCCGGTTATGATTTTCCTCAGGTCCCGGCAGCACTAAATTTATCCTATTAAACCACAAATACTACAAAATACAATGAAAAATCAATCTATATCCCCTCGACACTTCTTAGGAAGACTAACCTTTATCTTTGCTGCTTTGCTGCTGATTTTACTTTCTTCAGCCACAGCAAAACCAACCACAACAACTCAGAACAGTATCCTCACCCAGCTCGAGGATCCTTTTAATCATGTCAAACAGATAAAAGCAGGCTTACTTAATATAGGCTACGTAGAGGCAGGCCCGGCCAATGGTGAGCCCGTTCTGCTTCTTCATGGCTGGCCATATGACATTTACAGTTATAAAGAAGTATCGGAAATTCTGACTACTAAAGGCTATAGGGTGCTCATTCCATACCTGCGCGGTTATGGCAGTACGCGTTTTCTCTCCGCTGCAACACCACGTAACGGTCAGCAATCTGCCCTTGCTGTCGACATGATTGCCTTTATGGATGCCCTGAAAATCAAAAACGCCATCGTCGGCGGATTTGACTGGGGTGCGCGTACCGCAGATATCATGGCGGCACTATGGCCCGAGCGCGTAAAAGGACTGGTTTCCGTGAGTGGTTATTTGATCGGCAGCCAGGCAGGCAACAAGGCACCGCTTAAACCAGAGTCGGAGCTGTCCTGGTGGTATCAATACTACTTTGCTACAGATCGCGGCCAGGCAGGATATCAGGCACATACCGCTGAGTTTAACAAACTAATCTGGAAGACGGCCTCACCAACCTGGAAATTCAGTGAGGACACTTATAACCGTTCTGCAGCGTCCTTCAAAAACCCCGATCATGTGCAAATCGTGATTGACAACTACCGTTGGAGGCTTGGCATCACCAAGGGGGAAGCGAAATTTGATGCTCTGGAGGCTAAACTTGCTACTGCACCTGATATTATCGTGCCCGCAGTAACCCTGGAGGGAGATGCCAACGGAGCGCCGCATCCAGATCCGAGCGCCTATGCCATCCGCTTTAAAGGAAAATATGCACACCATAACATTAACGGTGGTGTGGGCCATAATCTCCCTCAGGAAGCCCCGCAGGCTTTTGCTGATGCCATCCTTGAGGTTGCGGCATGGACCCGATAAACAGGTATAATCATTATTCAACAATTTAATATTCAAATACAATGAAAAATCAAACAGTTTTTACCGCTACTGGCGGATCTGCAATCACTAAAGTATTATATACTGGCAAAGTCCACATCACCGGAGGTCGCGAAGGCAAAGCAAAGAGCACAGACGGACGTTTAGACATTGACCTGTCTACCCCAGGAAGTGTTGGCAAGGGCACCAATCCCGAGCAACTGTTCGCCGCTGGCTGGTCTGCCTGTTTCATCGGCGCTATGCAGCACAATGCCGCGGCCGCAAAAATCAACCTTCCGGAAGGAACCTCTGTAGACACTGAAGTGGACCTGGGAACTGGAGAAGACGGCTTTGCCTTACAGGCCAGGTTACAGGTTAACCTGCCAGGTCTTTCTGTTGCAGAGGCAATGAGCGTCGTAGAGGCTGCTCATCAAACCTGTCCGTATTCAAAAGCAAGCAGAAACAATATCAATGTAGAAATTTCAGTAACCGTATAAAACACCAGATATGAACAAATAAAATGATGCTCTTGTATTGTCGGAATGATGTCAGGAATAATGTTTTGGCTGGTATCATAGATTATACTGGTAACAAAATTATACCAAGTGTATTTTACTTTTGTTCAAATTTACAATAGAAAAATATGGAAACTTTAAAAGGAAAAATAGCCCTCATCACAGGAGGGAACAGTGGTATCGGATATGCGACTGCGAAAGAATTAAAATTACGGGGCGCGGAAGTTATCATTACCGGAAGAAGGGAAGATGCACTGCAAAAAGCGGCTGCGGATCTGGGGGTGACCAGTTTTGTGAGTGATCAGGGCCGGGTCTCCGCTATTGAAGAACTTGCTCAAAAAGTAACCGCACAATTTGGCAGGATCGATATCCTGTTCATCAATGCAGGAGTTTTGGCAGGTGCAGGGATTGAAAATGCAACCGAGCGTGATTTCGACTATGTGATGGATGTCAATTTTAAGGGAGCATACTTTACGCTGAGCCGCTTTATTCCAGTTCTGAATGATGGTGCATCGGTAATTTTCCTCTCTTCGAATGTGGCGAGCATGAGCGGAGCCAACTCTTCTATCTATAGCTCGAGCAAAACGGCGCTGAACTCAATAATGAAGATCGCGGCTGTAGAATTGGCGCCGCGGGGTATACGTGTGAATGCGGTAAGTCCAGGGCCAACGCAGACCGAGATTTTAAATAAACTCGGGCTTGACCAGGCCGGCCGCCAAGGCCTGGATGACTGGTTGATTGAGCGCATTCCGCTGCGGAAAATAGGTGGTGCAGATGATGTTGCTAAAATGGTGGCTTATTTCGCCGGAGAAGCTTCCGGTTTTATTACCGGTGCGGAAATCGTGATGGATGGGGGAATGAGTTTATAAACTTTCGTATTTTAGTATCTTGCAAGCAATCCTTAACCAGTACATCATGAGCAATGAAGAACTCATCCGTAAGTCGGGAGAAATACTTTCCGATCCCAGAAATCAAAAGGAGGAAATCCAGGCACTGCAGGATACCATGTACGTCATGGGCGGAAAATGGAGGTTAATGATCATCAATTCAATCTGCAACGGGAACAGGCGCTTTCGCGACATACAAAGAAGTATTCCGGGTATCACTACCCGGATGCTTTCCAGGGAATTGAAGGATATGGAAGCCAATAAACTGATCAAAAGAACCGTAACGCCCTCAACACCAGTGTTGGTCGAATACAGTGAAACAGACTATTGCCTTTCTTTTGGCGCCATTATCCTGGAGATGATCCGATGGGGCAAGCAGCATCGAGAAAAAATAAGAATGACAGATTAATCTTACCTTGCTTATTCATGAAAATAACGAATTTCAAGATATCAAACACAATTATCTGGAGCAGTTCTATTGTGCTGGGGGTATTATCTTCAGTGCCCCAACTCGCTTCCCACCAGTTCAATCTTTCAGAAGCTGCGGTGAATGCAGGTATCACCGCAGTTTTTGCTGTAACGATGTGGTACTTCAATATCTATATGCTTTCGCGAAAAAGCAATAAGCCCCAAGGTCAGCAGATCTCTTACCATAAGCTGCTGAAATCACTGTTATTCGGACTCGCAGTAATGCTCGCACTGGCTTATATTCAGCAGCTAATTCTCTCTCATATTGAATTCGGCCCTACGATGCTGATGGTAGAGGTTCGGGGGATATTGATTAACCTGGTCTTCTATATGTTTCTGAACCTGTTGCAGCAGAACTATGAAAACCAGCACGTAAATATGGAGCTGGAACGCTCCAGAAATGATAATCTCAGTGCGCAGTATGACCTGCTTAAACAACAGGTCAATCCCCATTTCCTTTTCAACAGCCTGAATACCCTGAAAGCCATGGTGGAGAGCAATGATGAGCAGTCGGTAGACTTCATCCTGAAACTGGCTAATTTTTATCGGTATACCCTGGAGAGCCGCAAGTTGGATCTCATTCACGTTCGTGAAGAGATGGATATCCTAAACGCCTACCTTTTCCTGCAAAAGGCCAGGTTTGATGATGGGTTTATATTTACCAGCAAACTGGATGATGAGGTGCTGGAAACGCTTATTCCGCCCTTCACCCTACAACTACTTGTTGAGAATTGCTTGAAACATAACATTGTCTCGCTGCATCGGCCATTAAACATCAGTATCTACCGTGATGCTGATACACTGGTGGTAGAGAATCAGATACAGCTAAAGAATAACGAGGAAAGCTCTCTGGGAGTTGGTCTCAAAAATATTGAACTCAAGTACAGTCATTTGCTGGACAGGAAAGTGGAGAGACTGAACGACCAGCAATTATTTCAAATCAAACTTCCATTAATCTATGAACATCATCATCATTGAGGACGAATTACGAACCGCCAAATCATTGGAAAATATCCTCAGGGAACTTCGTCCTGCTGCTAAAATCACCGGCTCCTACCAAAGTATAGAAGAGTCGGTAGCGGCGCTATCCAAAGGACCGCAACCCGACCTGATTTTTATGGACATTCAACTGGCAGACGGCCTGAGCTTTGAGATTTTTAAGTCAGTAGCAATTAGCTGCCCTGTGGTGTTTTGCACCGCTTTCGACGAATATTCGCTGGAGGCCTTTAAGCGCAACGGAGTGGATTACGTGCTGAAGCCATTTTCAAAAGAAGACATTGCTGGAGCCATGAAAAAAGTGGATGCCCTGAAAAACTTCTTTCAGCAAAAAACGATTCCCGATCTGAGCGATCTGCTGATTCAGATGGTTCAACCTGCGGAGAAGACGAGTTTCCTGGTATTCAAGCACCAGAAATATACAACAGTCCAGGTCGCACAGATCGCCTATTTCTACATTCGAAATGAGTCTACTTCGATCATGTGTTTCGACGGGCAGGAATTTCCCCTCAGCCAATCCCTGGATCAGGTTGCCGGGTCGGTTTCCCAAAAACAGTTTTTTAGGGTTAACCGGCAATACCTGGTCAACTTCAGCGCGATTAAGGAGATTGAGCATTATTTTCTGCGCAAGCTCTATGTGAAATTGGTGCTCGAAACTCCGGATAAACTGCTCATCAATAAAGAAAAATCGACCTCCTTCTTATCCTGGATGGAGAACCGTTAACAGCAATATAATTGAAGGATCGCCCTGTCTATGTGGCGATCCCAATTGTCCGGTTCAAGCCGAATCTCCTGTTTTTGGGTGTCGTTAGTCCCTAAGTTTGGATCAAATTAAAGATTCAAATTATGAAAAGGATACAACTAACCATGCTTTGCGCATTAGCCGTCATCTTGTTACTGACCGCGACCCTGGCCAACAGATCGATGGCCTCCAAATCATCTATCTCACAAACGATTAAAGGGGACGGGTTCGTCGTTCTCGAACTCTTTACTTCTGAAGGCTGTTCCAGCTGTCCGCCAGCGGACGAGTTACTGGCTAAAGTGCAGCGCGCGGCCGGCGACAAACCTGTTTATGCTTTGTCTTATCATGTAGATTACTGGGACAACCAGGGCTGGCGTGATGTATTTAGCAATCCGGACTACAGCAAACGTCAATACGATTATGCAAGCAAACTTCGGGCACAGGTTTACACACCGCAGGTAGTGGTTAACGGTAAAACTGAATTCGTAGGTTCCAATGAGTCAGCGATGAATTATGCCATAGAAAGCAGTCTTACCGGTAGCTCAGTCAGCACGCTGCAGCTGCAGGGGAAACAGCAGGGCGGAAAAATGACCCTTAGTTATCAGGTCACTGGAAAAACTAGCGAAGATGAATTGCTAATCGCAATCGTTCAAAAGAAAGCGGTCCATCAGATTAAGCGAGGTGAAAATGAAGGCCGTACGCTTAGACATGCTCAGATTGTGAGAAGCTTACAGACCTTCCAATTGGACCGATCTGAAAACGGCCAGCTCAGTCTCGAATTACCCAAAGCATACAACACAGCAGGATGGGAAATCATCGGTTTGCTGCAGGATAAAAAAAGCAAAGCCATACACAGCGCCACCAGGGCAATATAACAACCGTTGAATTCAAAGACAATTAAAGTACGAAGTAAAAATTAAACACTTAAATATAGAAATCATGAATACTAAAACAACAAAAATAACCTTCTGGATCGGCATCGTTTTAACTTCCCTATGGTTCGGTGCAAGCGGATTCTTTGAACTGACCAAAAATGCGCTGGTTTGGGAAATTACCCAGCAACTTGGTTACCCTGCACATTTCATTTACCTGTTGGGGGTTGCTAAAATATCGGGCGTCATCGTGCTCCTGATTCCCGACAGATTGCTGAGATTAAAAGAATGGGTATTTGCCGGAATCTTCTTTGATATTATCTTCGCATTCGGGTCAAAAGTAGCCGTCATGGGTGCTGGGGCAGCCACCGATGCCGTTGTGGCCTTGGTGATGGTTAGTGTGACCTATGCAATGTTCAGAAGGCGCTATCTGCTGGCTTACCGAAAAGTTGAGTAAGATTTCAGGCCGAGGCCACGCTGGCTCGCTTGCCACCACGAAAAGCAAAAACCTTCTTGGTATGAATCTTGTTCAAAAAGTTGAAAATCGAAAACTATATTTTTAACAATCAGTTGATCAAAAACACGAAGATGAGATTCACCTATTATGCCATTATTACTTTTTCCATCCTTGCTCTAGGTGTTGCCAGCTGTAAAAAGGATAAAAAAGCAAATCCGGATGAATCTGATGGACCCGAAATACCCGTGTCTGAAATATATGTAGCAGGCTATGAAAGCGGCGGGGCAAGATACTGGAAAAATGGTGTTGTTACTAACCTTACCGGTGGGGGGAACGGTTATGCTACAGGTATTGTTGTTGCAGGCAATGATGTATATGTAGCCGGTTGGGAAAATATTGTTGGCGGAAGAAAGCTTCAATACTGGAAAAATGGTGTAGCAACACAACTGACCGTTGGCGATCACAATACATTAACCGGTGGTATTGCTGTAAATGGTAATGATGTTTACGTTACAGGTGCCCAAACAAATAGTAGCGGCACCAAAGTAGGTAAATGTTGGAAGAACGGAGTGGCCACCAACCTGTCCGACGGTACAGCGGGTCACCATGCTAATGCAAACGCAATAGTGGTGGTCGGAAACGATGTATACATCGCTGGAAGTGAATTTAACGGGAGCAGGCTTGTGGCTAAATATTGGAAAAATGGCATAGCCGTGCCGCTTACCGATGGCACTAAATCAGCATATGCTAATGCAATTGCAGTTGTGGGTAGCGATGTATATGTGGCCGGAACTGAGTCCGTCTCAACTGACGGGGGAAGCAACCCCGTTGCCAAATACTGGAAAAATGGTGTTGCTGTATCACTCAGCGATGGCAGTGAATACAATGTGGCAACAGGCATTGCTGTTTCCGGAAAAAATGTATATGTTTCGGGTTATCAAAATATAGGGAGCAAGGGAGATATTGCCAGGTACTGGAGAAATGGGGTGGTTAAAAACCTTGGCGACGGTACCCGAAGCACAACGGCAAATGCCATCGCGCTTTCGGGTAGTGCGGTGTACCTTGCAGGCTACGACGGTAATTTTGTAACCTACTGGAAAAACGGAGTTGCTACTCACGTTTCCAATGGTGCTAGTAGTAGTTCTGAGGGCCTGGCTATCTTTTTGAAGCAATAAAAAGGGTGATGATTATAAATTCCTATTCAGAAAGTCGGCCAGTTCGACTGGGCTAATGTTTTTGGCAAGGATTCTGCCATTACCATCTAACAAGAAGTTACTAGGAAAAGAGTTAACGGCTAGTTTGGCTGCCTGAACGCCATCAATATCCCAATATTGAGGCCAGGATAATTGTTTTTCAAGGATTACTTTTCGCCAGTCAGCTTCATATTTTGCCTTATCTGTTGATATTGCAACTATTTCAAATCCTTTGTCTTTATAAGCCAGGTATGTTTTCTTTAAATCTGGAAATTGGCGGATGCACGGCAGGCAGCTACTATACCAAAAGTCAATCAACGTAAATTTATTGCCTACGTAGGACGATGCCGTTAACTTTACGTTGTTTTGGTCGATACAATCGATCAAGGGAAAAGGTTTGCCAATCGCTATATAAGTGCCAGCATTTTTAAGCTTTTCAGCAATTTTATTACCTGTAAAAGTTGTTTTTATTTCTGGAGAGAATGCCGCGAAAATGGAGTCAAAAATATTCTCGTAGCCGAAACCTAGTAATCTGACAAGATCCCATAATGCCAGGTAAGAATTGGGGTTGGTTTTTACATATTTTAACAAATTCTCATCATTCATTGAATAAGCTTTTTTCAGGTCAACCATTAAGCGTAACTGAATACTATCGGGTAATTTGCCTGAATATCGCCTGGTCAGATCGTCCCATCTCGTATTCATTTTATTTTTATAGGCTTTACTTGCCCTGAAAGCTTTTAAATACTCATTGCGATATTCATCCATCGCATGATTTTTCATTTCGGGTATCTTAAAATTAGAATCTATGTTACATGTAATGGTCTGCACACCCTTCTCTAAAATAAACATATCGGACACAAATACTTTGGCATTTAAAAATACTCCAATCGGATAAGGGGTTGAACCTTTGAATTGAAATTTTCCATCTTTAATCTTAACCACCATTTCTTCGATACCTGAAGGATAGTACTCTTTTGCGTTGATAAATGCTAATTTAATAGTCCCGGTATCCACATCAATACTGCCGTTTAGTTCAAAGGAGTTTTCAGATATACTCTGGCCATAGGAGTTAATTGTGAATACCAGGATTAGGAACAGGGAGAGATAAAGCTTTTTTATCATAGGGATTAATTTTAGCACAAACTAGTGTATTAAAATTAATCATAATGCAAAAACAGGTTGATTTAACATTTTTTTACATACACAAATTATAGATTGTAAGCTACTTAGTAGCTTACAGATAAGCCCAGGTTAACTGATGTCCCCCTACCTTTGGAATAGAAGCCTGGTTGCATAAACCATTGCGCCCTTGCCGGAAAATAATCTTCGTTAAACAGGTTTTCCACGCCTAAAGTAATCCGGGTGTTTCTGTTAGCCCTGTAGCTTCCTGCAAAACTGAATAGGTTATAAGCTTTAACAGCGCCTTCATTACCGTTGTAAACACCAGTGGCGTTTTTCTCGAAGCGGTTACGTGACGCTATTCCGGTATAGTTAAGTGTTAGATCTAATACATTCAACGGACTATAAGTAACTGTTCCTGTAATTTTAGGTGCCGAAATTCGGCGACCATTCATATACATATCCACACTGTCATCAAATTTGCCATTGTTATCAATGTCACGTTTACCTTCTGTGTAACTATAACTTGCACCAAATTCTAATGAAGGCATTAATTTATAATTGGCAGCGAGTTCAAATCCGTATATTTCTTCAGGACTCCTTGCCGTATTAAACAATCCTGTAGCCGCGTCGTATACCACTTCAATACCAAGCTTCGATGTACTTCTGTACACGGAAGCAAGAAAAGTCAGGTCCTGATATGTACTTTGAAAGCCCGCCTCATAATTATTCACTTTTACGGCATCGGTATTGATCTTATCAATGCTGTTCACTTTAGCTTCACGTAATGCCAAACCAATGTCCATTACCGAAAAACCCTGAGAGAAACTGATAAAAGGACTGAACAATGCAATGCGGTTATATTTTAATGCTGCATTATACAGATAGGTGTTGTATTTTAATTTACCACCAGTAACATCAAAAGAAGGTGTTAATGTTCCTCCTGTTGCATTTGTAGTGCGCAATGTTTTGTAGTCGCGAACATCGATATTTACATGTTCAAGGCGTATCCCCGTAGTAAATATCAGGTCATTTAACGCGGTGATACTTGCCTGTGCAAATGGAGCCAGGTTGGCCATATCCATTTCCGGCACCCAAGTCCTGCCGTCAACTAAAGGCTGTGCCGTTTTATCTTTTAAAAAATCTGCTCCATAGGCTAGTGTTGCCCTTAAAGCTGAAGTTTGAAAAACAGGCGTTTCCAAAAATATGCGGGCACCTTTTTTATCATTTGTAGCTAACGATTGTCCATCCCCGCCATCAAACCGACCTAAAGAAACGTAAAATACATCTTTGCGTTTTTCAAAGTAAGTGTCAACAGTCAGGCTGGTGTTTAAAAGTATGCTGTCTATTTTATATGAAAGGTGGACATTGTGGTTGTAATCCACCCCGGTTGGTATACCCAAAGGCTTACCTAAAACTCCCGTAGCCTTTTGACCCGTGGCAAGGTTGCCATTCACTAATGTGAAATTACTATTCTGTAAGCTACTGTACATATTGTACACGAGCTGCAAACGTTGGTTTTTGGCTGGCTGATAACCAACTTTGAAGAATGCATTATAGCTGTCGGTTTCACCTAAACTATAGTTCGGGCCAACCACATCACCTTTAGCATCTTTATATTCACCGGTTTGTTCGTAAGTTCCACTAGCTATGTAATCAATCTTTCCAACCTTTCCGTAGAACATTTGATTGATACGGCCACCGCCGGAGTTTTTTGGGTTGATCAGCGATCCGTTTAAGTTAACAGATGTTTTTCCTGCAAACTTTGCAGCAGTGTCAGGAACAAGTGTAATGTAGTTGACCAGGCCACCGGCTGCGCCATTTCCATAAATTGCTGTTGCGCCTTTTACTACCTCTATTTGTTGTAAAACGGCAGGATCGATAGAACGCAGGTCAACTTCGGCATTCCGCAACGGAGAAGATTGGCTTACCCCATCAATCATAACCAGCATTGGTCGTCCACGAAGATTTTGGCCCACGTTATTTCCGGTTTGAGCGGTTGGGGCAAATCCCGGAACCTGATTGGCTAGAATTGTACTTAAATCAGGATTAATGGTCATTTCTGATTCGAGTTTCTTTTTTGAAACAACACTTACTGAGGCAGCTATGTTACGTATATTTTCGGGCTTACGGGTTGCAGAGATGATTACATTTTCTAATGTATTGTTTTCTTGCTCCAGTACCCAGTTTAAGGTCGTGTCACTTTGTAAAAATCCGAGTTCTATATTTAGGCTTTTATATCCTACGGCTTTTGTTTTTAATACCACAGGTTTACCCGCTTCTACAAATAATGTAAAATGTCCTTTCGTATCGGTTTGTGTTTTTGTTAATTTATTTGTTTCGATGGTTACAAAGGGAACCCCTGAATTTTTATCTGTAACCACGCCCTGAATTTTAATGTTCTGACCATAGGTCTGAGAAAAGGAAAGCAGCAGAAAGGAGAGCAGCAAAAGTAAGTTTTTAATCATCGTATTTATTTTTTTGGCGAAAGTAAGTAAAAGTATATTAATTATAATGAATCTAAATAAAAACATAAGGTTGTTGCATTATGATGGATCGCCATATGTCAAAAAAGCATCAACAAGTGTCAAAATTTGAATAGTTTATCATGGATTCTATTTATATTTTAGCTTTATTATTTATTCAATTTCATTTCTTTTTTACTGGTGAAAACCGAAGTATAAATTAGATTTCCTTTTTATTCATGAAAAAAACAATCCTGGTTATTTTTACACTTTTAGTTCAGTTTTTTAATGCTTCTGCACAACAAATCAATCTAAAAACAGATGATCTGAGCCTCAGCATTTCCCAGACGGGTCAGCTCGCCGCAATGCTAAATCCCAAGACTGGAAAAAATTACCTTGCCATTGGAGAAAAGGCGCCTTTATTAAGTGTTCGTGTCGCCGAGGATTGGGAAGAGCCGGCTCAAGCTGTATTTGATAGTAAATCAGGTGTTATTGTGCTGAATTTTACGAAGTCTAAGGTCTCCGCAGAAATAAAAGTTGTCCAAAAGAAAACCCATCTTGTTTTTGAATTAATTCGTTTGAACACAAAGGATAAAGTAAATGCAGTTATCTGGGGTGCATATCCAACTATTATTGGGCAAACGATTGGAGAAGTGGTTGGGGTGGTACGTGATCGTGAATATGCGATCGGGCTTCAATCATTAAATGTAAAAACCATCGGAGGTGTTTTAAAAAATGCTGAAGGGGCAGATTATTCAAGAGGTTCGGTGGCGGTGAGTCAGCCCTATGGGAGTAGTTTGCAGGCATTCAGTTTGGATCGATCAAAAGACCGGAAAATCACGGTTTGGAATCAATATCCGAATATGCCGGTGAATGCAATACCCAATGAAACTACGATAGGTTCAAAGATTGCCCTTTTTGGGTGTCCCGAAAATCAAGTACTATCTCGTATCGGAACAATTGAGCTTGCCCAGGGGCTTCCACATCCATTGATTAATGGTGTCTGGCATAAACAGTCCCCTGAAACTGGGAGGGCCTATATGATTACGGATTTTGACGAAAGTAATATAGATACCTTATTGAATTATGCAAAACAGGCAGAATTAATGTCAGTTTACCATGAAAGTCCGTTTCAATCCTGGGGCCATTTTGTTTTAAATCCTGCAAGTTTCCCAAATGGGAATGCCGGAATGAAAGTTTGTGTCGATAAAGCATCAAAAAAGGGAATTCGTATAGGTGTACACACACTTAGTAATTTTATCAATACGAATGATCCTTATGTTACACCGTTGCCCGATAAACGCCTTTCTTTAACTGGTTCCTCCATACTGACAGCAAACATAACATCGTCTGCTACTGAAATTGCGGTTGAATCTGATGAGTATTTTAAGAACATAAAACCCAGTACATTACATGCTGTGCAAATCGGTGAAGAAATTATCCGTTTCCGTGAAGTGACATCAGAGCGCCCCTTTAAATTGTTGGATTGTCAGCGAGGAGCTTATGGAACAATAGCATCCGCGCAGGAAAAAGGGACAGCAGTTGGTATGATGATGGATTATCCATATAATACGCTTTTTACAAACTTTAGCCTTCAACAGGAAATCGCGGGGAATTTAGGTCGTTTTTTTACTGAAACTGGGGTTAGCCAGATGGATTTTGATGGTCATGAAGGATGTTTATCCTCGGGGGAAGGTGATTATGGTATGCAGGCTTTTGCCGAAAAGGTTTTCAAGGATACCAAACATACCTTGGTTAACGGCACAAGTCGTTCAAGTCATTATTATTGGCATATTTGTCATTATTGGAACTGGGGAGAACCATGGTACGGTGGATTTCGTGAATCCCAGGGAGATTTTCGCTTGGAAAACCAACCTTTTTTGGAAAGAAATTACATGCCTAATATGCTGGGATGGTTTTTACTTTCTTCAACAACAACGGCAGAAGACATCGAATGGATGATGGCAAGAGCTGCCGGTTACAATGCAGGTTTTGCTTTGGTTGCACGCTATAAAAATTTGCAAAAAAATCCAAATACTGCTCAATTATTAGCCCTTATTAAGCTTTGGCAAGAGGCTTATAAAAAGAAAATTTTCTCTCCTGATCAATTGACAAGATTAAAGAATCCTGAAAACGATTTTCACCTGGAACATAATAATCAGGGTTGGAAACTATATCCGTTTAAAAAATTCAAATTTGAACATGCTAAGCAGGTGCTTCAGCCTGGGCAACCAACCTTTTCGGAATGGCAGTTTGTAAATAGTAATGCCGAACAACCATTAAATTTTACCCTTACTTTTATGGGAAAAGAAGGTGTAGTCAGTAATCCGTGGATTGAATTGGATGGTTATTTTAAACTTGAATTGCCAGGCGAATATGAAGCAGGAAACTCAATTGTATGCAATGGAACAACTATTAAAATATACAATAGTAAGGGGAGTTTTAAGAACGAAATTGCATTAAAACAGGCCATTCCAAGTCTTAAATCCGGAAAGCATACCCTTAAATTTGATTGCGAATTTCCTGATGAAAATGAGCTGACAAATAGGTTTATTATTAAAACAATCAGCAGTCCTGAAATCATCTCAAAATAGAAATGTATTAGTATCTTGGCGGGTAGTCCGGGAATTTACGTTATACGTTTATGAAAATTACTTATCAGAAATTAGAATCTTCAGATATCAAACAGCTAATGGCCCTGGTTCGGGTATATGAACGGGTATTTGAAATGCGGAATTTTGAAATGCCATCAGTTGCTTATTTGCAAACCTTACTGGAAAATCAGCAGATCATTTTTTTTAGTGCGCTTGACGATTATGAAAACGTAGTTGGTGGAATGACAGCTTACATGATGCCTTCCATATATTATGCTGCCCCTGAAGTATATATTTACGATTTGGCTGTTGAAGTAGCATGGCAACGCAAAGGTATTGGCAGGAGACTAATAGAGGAGCTAAAGTCGTTTTGCAAGGGGCATCGATGTAAGTTTGTTTTTGTGCAGGCCGATCTGGCAGACCAGCATGCTATCGACTTTTACCGGTCAACCGGTGGGATCCAGGAGGATGTGGTGCATTTTGATTATAAGCTTTAATATTGCAAATGGAATCTATTGTCCTTACCAAATCACAAGCACGGAAGATCATCCTTGATGCCGTTGGGCTTGCCCGGAAAGCACAATTCGGAACTGGAATAGAAGCTGTTTATAGCGTAATTGACCACCTGGGTTTTGTGCAGCTGGATACAAATTATGTTGTTGAGCGTGCCCATCATCATGTGATGGCAGCGCGTATACCGGATTATCAAACAGAATGGCTGGCCAACCTTAGCGCGGATGGCCGCATTTATGAATACTTCACTTCGGATGCAGGCTATCTTCCGATGGGCGATTTCCGTTTTTCCCTGCCGGTAAAAAAAGCCTTTGAAACACAAGGAAAACCACTCACTAAGCCGGAAATTAATTTAATGAAGCAGATTCTGGACCGCGTGGAAAGGGAGGGGGCGCTAATGGTTGGGGATTTTGAGGACGACCGGTTAGCAGCCAGCTCCGGTTGGTGGGATTGGCGACCCGCTAAGGTTGCCTTGGAAAGGCTTTACCTTAATGGCAAGTTGATGATCAGCCGTACCAAAGCCTTTCAGAAAACCTATGATTTACCCTTTAATTTAGTGCCGGAGGAAACAGACCTCACCATGCCTACAGATGCGGAATACGCTTGTTTTGTGATCTATCGTACTTTAGGCGCACTGGGTATTTGCTCTGCCAGGGAAATGGCCTGGCGTGCCCGTCGTGTGAAAGGCAACCTGGTTAAAAAGGAACTCGAAAAAATGGTTCAGACAGGAAAAGTAAAAATGGTAATTGTAGAAGGCTTGAAAGGCCCGCTCTATATGCTCCCCAATCAGGAAATTAACATTAAACTTTCCAACGATGTATTCATCCTTTCGCCCTTCGATATCCTCAATGTCTTCCGTCACCGCCTAAAGGATTTTTTCAATTTCGATTACCAGATCGAATGTTTTGTGCCCGCTCCTAAACGACAGTACGGTTATTTTTCCCTACCTGTTCTCGCAGGAGAAACTTTTATCGCAAGGATGGATGCCAAAGCCGACCGCAAACAAAAAATGCTGATCGTTCATAACATCCATTTTGAATCTGTTGATCTCGCGCAAATCGTTATCGAAAAGTTCGTTCAAACCTTAAAAACATTCGTTGAATTCAACCAATGTAAGGACATTGTTTTCAAACGATCCAACAATGAATCCTACCTGAAAGCGATCAGCAAAAGTTTTTCTGAATAGATTTATAGTGAATGCCAAAATAACCCAAACATAATATTTGGGAAACAATTAAAAGGCAGATTTGTAATAACTTAGAGATAACTTAAATATAATCGTATGAATACTCAGGAAGTAGCTGACAAATTAGTACAGCTTTGCCGTGAAGGCAAGCACGCAGAAGCCGTAGATGAACTGTATGCCGACAATGTAGTTAGTAAAGAGCCAAAAGGTTCTCCGATGGAATTGACAGAAGGCAAGGAGGCAGTTAAAAATAAAACGTTGCAGTGGGAAGAAAGCGTAGCAGAAATTCATAGTGCATCGACCTCAGACCCGCTTGTTGCGGACAACCATTTTTCTGTAGTTATGGATATAGACGCCACCTATAAAGAGCATGGTAGAATGCCAATGAGCGAGATTTGTGTGTATGAAGTTAAAGATGGTAAAATCGTAGCCGACGAATTTTTCTATAGAATGGGTTAAAATGTTGGAATAAAACCCAGAATGATTACCTTAAGGGATGCATATTACTTGTATTAGAAATGAATATGGTAAATAAAATGACTCGCATCCTTTTTGCTTTTGCCCTTGCCGGAACGGTAAATGTATCCGCACAGAAAGCGGATCCGGAATCGATTTACACAAAAGAAGGTTATAAATTAGTCTGGGCAGATGAGTTTAACAATAATGGTAAACCTGACACTACAAGTTGGACGCACGAGCAGGGCTTTGTACGCAACGAAGAAGCCCAATGGTACCAGGGAGATAATGCCTGGTGTGAAAACGGGCTGCTTGTTATTGAAGGAAGAAAGGAAACCAGGCCTAACCCAGGTTTTAAAAAGGAATCTGGGGATTGGAGAAGTAATCGTGAAAATGCGGAATATACTTCGTCAAGCATAAAAACCGCCGGTAAACATTCCTGGCAATATGGTCGTTTTGTAATGCGGGGTAGAATTGACGTAAGCCCCGGGCTTTGGCCTGCATGGTGGACGCTCGGTGTATCCGGAGAATGGCCTTCCGATGGTGAAATAGACATGATGGAATATTACAGGGGGAAATTACTGGCCAATATTGCTGTTGGCACTTCAAAAAAATATCAAGCGGAATGGCACAGTAATACCAAGTCCATCATAGAATTGGGCGGACCGGAATGGGTCTCAAAATTCCATATCTGGCGAATGGACTGGACAGAAAAAGACATCGCTTTATATATAGATGACCAGCTGCTGATTAAAGTAGATATGGATAGTCTTTACAACAAAGATGGGAGTAATACCCATCCATTCAAACAACCTCATTACATGCTGTTGAACCTTGCCATGGGGGGTACGAACGGGGGAGCACTTGCCAATACCAAATTTCCCAACCGTTTTGAAGTTGATTATGTACGTGTTTATCAGAAGTAGTCAGCTTTCTATTTGTGTTTAATGATGGTTGGGAAAAGGTTGAAAATGAATGGCACTATTATTGGCCTTATTGAGCGTCATTACAATGGTAATCTCCTATGGATAGCAAGTTACTTTTTTCTTTTATTTCTTTGCTAAAAAGATCTGTATTTATTCTTTTGCTGTTTGCTCAGTCTGATTCTTTTGCGCAAAGCAGTATTCCTAAAGACATTCCGGTAATTGACATTAGCTTTTTCAAAGGTCCTGTGCCTGATAATACATCCTTTGCAAGCATGACCTATATCGATTACAGTTACGGTTTTAACATAGAGGGCACGCGACGTTCAAAAGATGTGAAAGTCAAGGTCGCCCTGACTATCACTCCTAACAGTTCCCGGAGTTACCTCGACCGATCGAGAATAAAAGATGAGAATTTAGATCAGTTAATCACTCATGAGCAGGGGCATATTGTTATCGGGTTCTTTATCGGAAAGAAGGTTCAGGATGCCCTAAACGCGAGCCATTACACCAAAAATTATAAAAATGAGATCAAGGCCAATTACAAGAAGTTTTATCAGGAGTTCGAAAAACTGCAGCATCAGTATGATGAAGAAACCAATCATGGTTCAGATAAAGAAGCCCAAATAAAGTGGAATAGAAAAATTCGACTGCTGGATTAAATACCAAAGCCAACAGGCATGTTTAGTAACATACGCACTGGTTTGTCCTTATAATAGGCTGGTTCAGTAAACGATGTTTTTTGAACTGCCGCTATTGCAGCTTCATCACAGCCATGACCAAGTTTTCTATCAACTTTGATGTTAGATATACGTCCATCCAATTCAACTATGAACGACAAAAATACCCGGCCTTTAATTCCAGCCTCCTTGGCGCCTTTAGGATATTGGAGGTTAGCATTTACCGCTTCATAAAACTTTTTCATGCCACCTTTAAATTTAGGCATTACCTGAACGACCGTAAATTCATATACGGTAGTGTCTGATTGTGGTTTTTCCTGAGCCAGGCCAGTAAGGCAAATGACAGTACATAAGAGCGTTAATAATAATTTCATATCGTAAAATAATTAAAATTTAGTTGACTATCAAACTAAGAACCTGGCTGTTTTATAATATTTCAAAGCTATATACGCCCGATTGGAATTCAACCTCATATTTATTGTTGGTTTCTTTTGCTAAAGTGCTTTGTCCGGAATCATACTTTATCTTCGTTTTATTTGCAGGTAAAACAAAAGTTGCTGAACTATTTTTAGGAACCTCAATCAATACCTGCAGCTTTCCATGATCTCTTTTCCATTCTGAACGTATTTTCCCAAATGAACTATGGTAAGAGGATTTGCAATAATTTAAATCGGCTATAGGCTTTGGCTGAATTAAAAAATGTTTCATGCCCACACTTGCCGGATCAACTTTTATCCCAGCAATACCTGAATAAAACCACTCCACTACACTTCCAAACATAGGGTGGCACCTGGAGCCATCTCCATTCCACGATTCCCATAAAGTGCTGTTTTTGCTGTCCAGCAAATAACCAAAGCCCGGGGAATCTTTTTGATTCATAATTTGGTAGGCAATATCATCCCTGTCATTTTGTGAAAGCACTTTTATCAGCAGGGGAGTTCCTAAAATACCCGTATCAAAATGATAATTGATTGCCTTTAAATGGGCTAATAAAGCGTTGAAAACAACCTCGTAATTCTCCTTGGGTACCAGACCAAAAGCCAAGGCAAATACATCGGCACCCTGCCTGCCTTCCCAGTATGTTTGCTTTGAAGGGTTATAATACGCGGTATTAAAATTTGTTTTTATTTCATTTGCAAGGTTGTCAAATTTTTGATAATCATCATTTTTACCTAATGTCTTTGCCACTTTTGTCATGATATTGGTAACGTGATAAAAATAGGCTGTATTAACCAAAGGCGCCGGAATTTGAATGTTGCTGGGTGTACACCAGTCTCCTAAACACCACCCGTTAGGTTCTTCTCTGGTTATTAATCCGTCTTTGTCGGTTCTGGTTTGCAGGTATTCAACCCATTGTTTCATACCGGTATAGTGCTCGGCCAATACGGTAGTATCGCCATAGTGAGAAAAGTATGTCCAAGGCATAATTACATAGGCCGATCCCCAGGCAGGGCCACCTCCGCCACCGCCAAAAGGTGCTGTGTGAGTAACAAACCCGGTTTTTTTGTTTCTGGCATCGTCCATGTCATTGAACCACTTGCGGTAAAACTGACGCATATCATAAGTGAATATTGAACTCTCTATAATCACCTGCCCATCGCCTGTATAGCCCAGCCTTTCTCTATGAGGACAATCGCTACTTATACTTCCATGAAAGTTTGCATTTTGTGTTTTGATATAGGCTGTATTTATTTTATTTAAAAATGGGTTTGAACATTCGAAATTTCCATTTGATTTTACATCCGTGTGGACTTCTTTTATTGTTAAACTTTCCTTGTCAAGGCTTACATCCTGGGTAATTAATTCAATTCTTCTGAAAGCATGCCAGGTAAATTTTGGCTCCCAGTTTTCAACTCCTTTGCCTTTCAGAATGTAACTGTCGAGCTGACCATAATCTTCGCCTTCCTCGCTGATATACCTAATTTTAATCCGACTACCTGCTTTTCCCTTAACAGTTATCGCTGCCCAGCCTGATACCGTTTCCTCTAAATGATAAGAATAAACAGAATCTTTTGTTTTACCCTCAAAAGCAGGCATTAGCGTTCTGGTAATTTTATCAAAGGGTGCGAGCTGCGGACGTAAAGCACCGGTAGGTGCACGAACTAAGATTGCTGGTTTCCACTGAATATCGGCATAACCAATTTTATTCCATTCTCCCAGTTCTAATCGTGCATCATATTTTTCTCCTGTAAAAATACCATCCTTTAATAGTGGTCCGTTTGCTGTTTTCCAGGTTTTATCGGATCCGATGATTTTGCTGGTGCCGTCTGCATATGCGATCTCTAATTGAAAAATTAACCTTGGCGCATCGTACCACATATCGCCTTCAACCCTTCGATCTCGCTGGTTGTACCATCCATTACCAAGTTGTATCCCAATCGCATTGTTTTTTTGAAGCAGATAATTGGTGACATCGAAACTGTTGTAAAGTACGCGTTGAGTAGATTGATCATCATAAGGATAAAGTAATTTCTTCAGTGATCTTTTATCATAATTGGTAACCGCGGGAGCCAGTACCTGGTCTCCAATTTTCTTTCCATTCAAAAATAACTCATAAAAACCCAGTCCACTGATATGAACAGTAGCTTGTCTTATCTTTTTTTCGGCTATGAATTCTTTACGAAAAAAGGGAGCGGGGTAGGTAATCGCCGAATCTGGATATGGGTTCTCGAAGGCTCCAATCCATTTCGCCTGCCAATCCGTAGCTTTCAATAGACCCATGGACCAGCAGGCGGTCTGACTCCAGTTGGAGGGCATTTTTTTTTCATCCCAAACCATTACTTTCCAATACAACTTCTTTCTGGAAGTTAATGGCTTGCCTTTGTAGAAAACCTGACTTGAATTTGTGGAGTTCGTTTTGCCAGTATCCCAGTAATCACCTTTATTTTGCTGTAATAAAGAGCTACTGCTTGCCACGATTATCCGGTATGCCGTTTGACTTTTTGCTTTATATTCCGATGCCATTTGCCAGCTCAGCGCTGGATGTTGATTGTCTATAGCGATTGGATTTGAAAGCTGTTCGCAGGCTAGTTTTTCAATATTGGGTGCTAACGGGCTACTGAAAATTACGCTTGGAATAAAGAGGAACAGAATAATACTGGTAAAGATTATTTTCATTTAGTATACTTCACGTTTATAAAGCAAACTACGATTTTAATTATAGGTTTTTATAATATTTATTCCTTTTTCTATCGCTCACTTCTCAATTTATTTCTGTGCATTGCACCCCACTCAGACAGCGTTTCCAATACCCCGCTCAAAGTATCTGCATAGGGAGTCAGTTGATATTCAACCACCACTGGTGTTTGCGCATGAACCACTCTTTTTACAAAACCATTTATTTCAAGTTCTTTAAGTTCAGCAGATAGCACACGTGCAGATATTCCTTCAACACTTCGCTGGATCTCGTTAAACCGTTTATTGTTCTCGCGCAGCGAAACCACAACCCTAAGTTTCCATTTGCCACCAATCACATAAAGTGCATCAGAGATGGAATCCAGTCTGCTTGTACATTCATTGGAAGTTGGCTGTAGTGTTTTGCTCATAATTAGTTGATTTACAGTTTACTAACCAAAATATTAGTACTAACCTTTTGTATACTACTAATCTTTTGTAAGCAAATGTATATAGATTTGACAACAATAAATCATAAATTCATGAAAAAGATATTGCATGTCATATCAAGTCCGAGAGGCGACGCCTCTTTTAGCATTAAACTAGGAAATGCCATTGTAGAAAAGATCAGAGCGGTTTACCCGGATAGTACTGTTCAGGAAACAAATCTCCTTGAAAAGCACTTTCCACACCTCGAAGAATCACATTTAGCCTCCTTTTTTACGCCAGCTGAAAATAGAACACCAGAGCTCTTAGCTGCGGTTAAACATTCAGATGAAGCGATCAAAGAGATCATGGAAGCGGATGTGATTGTGATCGGCGCACCGATTTACAATTACAGTATTCACTCCTCATTAAAAGCCTGGATAGATCATATTGCCAGATCCGGCCTCACTTTCAAATACGATGAAAACGGCCCTGAAGGATTGGTTAAAAACAAAAAAGTTTATATCGCGCTGTCATCGGGAGCGATTTACTCAGAAGGGCCATTAAAATCGATCGACTATGTTGAACCTTATATGAGAACTATCCTAGGTTTTTTGGGGATGACCGATATCACCGTGATTCGTGCAGAAGGAACCTCATTGCCAGGCATACAGGATCATGCATTGGACAAAGGAATAGCTAGTGTACATATCAACTAGTGATGTTATTGCTTTCACAATTGCTCAGCAATTGTGAAAGCAATCGTTATTTATCTCTATTAATTATTCCAGGGTGAATGTAAGATACAATCGCAGAAATTTTTGCGATGGAAATTTGGGATCATATACGCACAAACATCAGCTTTGATATTACCAAAAGTGGTCTCAGTTTTATGTTCAAAACCACTAAAGAAAGTTGGGATGATGTTTTTCTTGAAATCATTACGTGGAAACGCACTAATAATCTCAATTCTGTTCTCTTCGCTAAGATGCTCATATCCTTCTCCCATTACATCTAAGCCGACGCCTGAATACATCAGCGCTACTTCGGGTTCCTTGTGTTCTGCAATACCTATTGTAGTATGTAAAGCAATAGTATCCCAAACCAACTGCAAAGATTCTTTTGGTAGTCCATGACTTTTAAGAAAATCGCGTGCGGCATTAGCTCCATCTACTTCGAAACGCAGATCAGAACTGCTATAGTGTTTTGTTAAACCTAAATCGTGGAATACCGAGCTCACATATAACAATTCCTGATCATATTTTAGCTGGTTTCTTTTTCCATTTAAAGAAGAAAAAAGAAAAACCCTTAAAGAATGGTTGTAGATGAATTCTGTTCCATGTTCTAATAAAAGTTCTGTTGCCTGATTGGCAATGCTACTATCGGGAATGCTTATCCCTGCAACGTTTTTTAATTTATTAACTGACATTGTCTTTTTGTTTTCCCAAAGTTACCGCAGTCTTATCGCATAGGGAATGTTAAAATCCGTCAATCAGATGTTAATATCCGCAAATCAGTAATTGGTTAGATGATCACACGCCAAGGTTTGTAAAAAGTGTCCGGTAATCTTTAGGAGATACCTGTACGTTTTTCTTAAAGAAATGACTGAACTGATCTGGCGTTGCAAAATTCAACTGAAGTGCAATTTCTTTAATCGGCATGGATGAGAACTGTAAAGACCTTTTCGCCTCTGCGATAAGCTGTCCGTTTATTAGTTCCTTAGCGCCTTTGCCGCTACAACGTTTTGATAGATCGGCCAATTTTCGGGCAGAAATACCTAAAAGTTTCGAGTATTCCGCTACCTCATGTGAGCTTTGATAATGCTCACTTATCAATTCTGTAAACTGTCTGTAAAGCTTATTCTCATAATTGTCGAATCCGCTTGCGAGAGAGGTGTTTACATTCGCTATTTTTATCATGATAATTTTTAGATAGGCTGCCATTGCATCCAACTTATTGATATATTCTTCTCTTTCGAATTCATTCAATAAAGATTTGAAAAGCGAACCAAGTTCTTCATGGTCTTCTTTTATTAGCGGAAGTCTTTGGTTTGCAGCGGCATTGTTGAACAGGACTGCCTTACAATTATTAGCGCTTGAAGGAGCTTTTTCCCAAAAGCAATCACCAAAGCTGAGCTCATAGCCTGTAAATTTGACACCTTTTTTAAAGCTTACGACCTGTCCCTTTGAAATTAAAAAAAGCTCAGAGGCTGAAATTCTAAAAGTATGTTCATCTACTTTTAGTTCCCCAACCCCGGTACTGATTAGGATTATCCGGTTATAAGTAAGCCGATCAGATGGAGACTCATATTGTCTATCTGCAAAAAAATGGATAGAGAAGGAATCCTTAATCTCTTTTTCTATAAGCGTACTCGACAACATAGTTTTCCGGAAGTGGTAGTTTTATAAATTTTATACTAAAGGTAGCAAGAATAGTCAAGATCATAATTCATTTGGAAATGATCTTGAAAACCGGACGAAAATTAATTAATATGTTAACTTTAGATTATTCTCTCTTTATGATGGACAGCATCTTTTATACCAGTAATGATTATGTCCCGCTTATCCTCAGGATAGTGGCTGGAGTCATCATTTTGCCTTATGGCATGCAGAAGCTCTTTGGATGGTTTCCGCCATTGGGAGGGGGAATAGGTATTAAAGGAACGCTAGCAGATTTTAAAGCTAAAAAGGTTCCTGTATTAATAGCCTGGCTGGTAATTATTGCCCAGACATTGGGCAGTATAGGGTTGATTATTGGATGCCTCGGTCGGGTAGCTGCGCTAGGTAATTTCATCATCTTTGCTGCGGCTATTGTGGTGCATGCCCCCGATGGATGGGCGATGAACTGGACTGGCAGGAAGAAGGGGGAAGGGATTGAATACTTCATATTGCTCTTATCAATCCTGCTTATCATAATTATTAGGGGGAGTGGCGCATGGTCTGTAGACTATTTGCTTTTGCATTATGTTGGTAATTTTACAATATAAAGATGAAAATATTTGTTGGAATAGACCGAATGGTTTATTTTTGCTTCATCTAATATTTATTTAATGAATAAGGCAGAGCGGACTAAGAGATTTATTATAGAGAAATCGGCTTCCATTATTAACAAAAAAGGAATGGCCGGTACTTCTCTTAGTGATATCATGGGAGCAACAAAATTGGCCAAGGGTGGTATTTATGGAAACTTCGAAAGTAAGGATGAAATATGCGTTGCGTCATTTTTATACCTGACCGAGACGCTTGCCGATCAATTGAACAGGGCCGTGTTGCGTGGGAGAACGGCGAAAGAAAAATTTTTAAATTTATTGGATGCCTATAAAGAGATTATAAATACTGAGGGGGGATGCCCTATTCTGAACTTTGGTGTAGAGGCAGACGATACACATCCTGGTATGAAAGAAAATGTAAAGAAGGCAATCCGGTCTTCCCAGAAAAGATTTTTTGATATCATATCTGATGGTATTGCCAACAATGAAATATCTGCAACTGTGAATCCGAAGAACTTTAGTATAAAAGTTTTTGCCATGATAGAAGGGGCTATTTTGTGTAGGAGGGTATTAGAGAGCGATGAGCAAATGCGGATTATTCACGAGGCAATCAAACTGGAATTTGAGTCGTATTTAACCTAATTTTTTTTGCTTATTAAAAGACCGATTGGTCTATTTTATCTATTGAGTTTTAACAATTAACATAAGAAACAATGTCAAAAGTAATTTTAATAACAGGAGCCTCCAGGGGATTTGGAAGAATCTGGGCAGAAGCATTTTTAAAACGTGGTGACCGGGTAGTAGCTACAGGTCGGAATATCGAAGCACTTCAGGATCTGATCGATCAATTTGGGGATCAGGTATTGCCTGTTCAATTGGATGTTAACGATCGTCAGGCTTGCTTTGAAGCCGTAAATAGGGCGAAGGAACATTTTGGAAGAATCGATGTACTGATCAACAATGCAGGATATGGACTGTTTGGCGCTGTTGAAGAAACTTCTGAACAAGAAGCAAGGAGCCAAATGGAAACTAATTTCTTTGGGGTGCTTTGGGTAACCCAGGCCGTATTACCTGTTATGCGGGCACAACAGGCGGGTCACATTATCCAGGTATCGAGTTATTTAGGTTTAATAACAGCTCCGGTGCTGGGGATTTATAATGCTTCCAAATTTGCTGTAGAAGGTTTAACTGAAACACTTGCCATGGAAGTAAAAGCTTTTGGGATTAACGTTTCGCTGGTTGAGCCTAATGGGTATGCAACGGATTGGTCTGGGGAGTCGGCTTTTCAAGCAACCAGTATGGAGGCATATGGCCCGGTAAAAGAAGCGTTTCAGAAAGCTGTGTCCGTTCCTGGTTTTTTTGGACAACCAGCAGCTACTGCAGAAGCCATAATTAAATTAGTAGATGCACCTAATCCACCGCTAAGGTTATTGTTAGGGTCTTTTGCTTATCCTTCGGTAAAAAAAGTATATGAAGAACGCCTGGCTAGCTTTGAAGAGTGGAAAAATGTTTCCGAAGCAGCACACGGAACCAATTGATAACAGAAAACAATGAGAATTTTAAAAGAAAATCACCAGGGTTTTAGTACCGTGTTAGCCCTCTCGCTTATTCCATTGTCGGGATTTGCTACAGATATTTATTTGCCCTCTCTTCCGGCGATGGCAAAAGACTTACATGTTTCAGCATCTGCCATTCAGCTTTCCTTGGTGCTATTTATGTTTAGTATAGGCGTAAGTCAGATTTTTATTGGAAGCATATTGGATAGTTTTGGACGTTTTAGGATTAGTATCATATCACTTGCTCTGTTTTCGATGACCAGTTTTGTGATTGCCGTGGTACCCAATATTTATGTTATTTATGCAATGCGCATTATTCAGGGAATTACAATTGCCTTTATTGTAGTAGGAAAACGTGCCTATTTTGTTGACCTCTATTCCGGAGAGAAATTAAAGCATTACATCAGCTTGTTTGCTATTATCTGGGCCTGTGCCCCAATTATGGCGCCTTTTTTAGGGGGATATTTGCAAAGTATCTTTGGCTGGCGATCCAACTTCTATTTTCTTGGGGTGCTGTCGTTTCTTTTTTTGATCCTGGAACTCATCTATAGTGGTGAATCTTTAAAACACTTTCATCCATTTAAAATAAGGTCAATTGCACAGACTTATAGTGGAATGTTAAAGACAGCTGATTTTACACTTGGTTTAGCTATCATCGGCATTTGCTTTGGTCTGGTGGTTATTTATAGTTTGTCGAGCCCCTTTATTATAGAAAGTGTATTTGGTTATTCTGCTGTCACTACCGGTTATAGTTCACTGTTATCTGGTTTTTCTATCATGACTGGTGGAATTATTGCCAAATCTTTAATTAAGGAATCTTTAGCTAAAAAGGTTATCACTGCGCTGGTTGTGCAGACCAGTTTTGTGTTCCTTATGATCTTTACAGTTCCCTTTGGCAGTAATATTTATACCTTAATAGGCTTCACGATTGGTATCCATATGTGCGGAGGCTTTATTTTCAACATCATTTATGGTTATTGTTTAAGCCGCTTTTCAAAAAATGCAGCGGTAGCAAGCGGGCTTACCGGTGGTGCGATGTATATGGTTAGCTCGGTATTCAGCTATGGCTTTGCAAATTTATATGCTGTTAAAAGCCAAACGTTACTAGGTATAGCAAATATCTCCTTGATATTGGTTATTGGCATTTTATTTATGGCTTTTAACCGATACAGGAAGGTACGTGTGAGTAATGAACTGAAGACTGCTCTGGCCTAACTAAATTTCAAAATGAGGTAGTCCAATAAACATTATTGGACTACCTTTTTAAGAATTCCGAGTGCTTCCACCATTTCGTTTTCCTCGAGCGAGGCAAAGCCCATTCTCATACCATTGGTAGAAAAGGATTCGTTCTTGTAAAAATTGCCGTTATCGATATAAAGGCCTTTTTTTGAAGCATCTTCTGACATTTTTATCAAATCGACTTTTTCATTGAAATTGGCCCAAACGGCAAGTCCTCCTTCTGGATGACTGAATGTGATCTGCTCATTAAAGTCGGATTTGAGGATTTGACAAAACAGGTTCCTGCGCTGCTTATAGATTTTTAGTGTTTTTCGAAAGTGCCTGTCCATCTCACCATTGTCAAACATCACTGCAAAGGCCTCTTCTAAAAGGGTGTCTCCCTGTTTGTCTATGAGTTCTCTTAATGATGACGCGGCGTCAATAAATGCTGATGGGCCTACCATAAACCCAATTCGCAAGGCCGGGGCAAAAGTTTTTGTAATTGAACCTATGTAAATTACATTTTGATTGTGGTCAATACTGGCTAATGGAAGGTATGGTTTGTTGTTGTAGTGAAAATCAAAATCATAGTCGTCTTCAAGAATGGCAAAGCGATACTCTTTGGCCAGATTCAATAATTTTAACCTCCGCTCTACACTTAGGGTTACGGTGGTTGGACAATGATGATGCGGTATTACATACACTGCCTTAATTTTTTGATGTTGTAAAATAGCTTCCAGATCATCTACATCCATTCCATTTTCATCAACGGGAATCCGCAACAGGTTCGCACCGGCATATCTGAAAGCATCATCTGCGGAGGCATAGTTTGAAATGCCGACTGCGATATGATCACTGGGGTTGAGAAGTAGTTGTGCTGCTAAGTAGATCCCCATCTGACTGCCCTTTGTAATGAGTATATTTTCAGCAGAAACATCCAGACCCCTGGTATTGGAAAGATAGTTGCTGATAGAAATCCGAAGATGTTCTGATCCCTTGGAACCACCATATTTCAGAAAGTTTCGGCCATAAAACTTTCTGGAAAGACTTCGGTATTCGCGCATGAGCAAATCTACGGGTGCCAAACGCACATCGGGAAAGCCATCATCAATAGCCAGCGTAGTTTTCTGAAGATTCAGACTGGGCATTGCATTTTTAAAACGATTAGTCCATAGAAAAGCCTCTTCGGGTTTATTGTTTTTGTTGGGGTCAGGTAGTTTAGTTTTGGAGATTACAGGCAGTCTGGAAAGCACAAATATTCCCTTACGCTCAATAGCCTCGGCCCAGCCCTGGCTAATCAGTTCTTCATAAGCCAGTTTTACTGTATTTCTGTTGATACCGATCAGTTCTGCAAGTAAACGGGAACTGGGTAGTAAGTCAGATGGCCGCAGACTGCCATTGGTAATCAGTGAGATAAAGCTATTGCACACCTGGATGTACAATGTTACAGGCGCATCACGATCTATCTGAATTAATGATTTGTATGGTAGCATCTGGGCTGTAGTTTTTATAATAATTGGTATGTAAATATACCCCAACTCATCTATACTTTTGAATAAAATTATTAAAAATGAAACGAGTATTAGTCATTAATTCGAGCGCAAGAGCGCTTGGCTCCAGAAGCAGAAAACTTACTGAAATATTTGTCGATCACTGGAAAGACATTCATGTTAATCCGAAAATCAGCTTCCGTGAACTTGGGAATGCCGATGTGCCACACGTCACCGAAAATTGGATAGCTGCGGCCTTCAAACCTGCGCAGGCAAGGTCTGAAGAAGATAGAGCGGCCTTAAAAATAAGCGATGGCTATATTTCAGAATTAAGGGAAGCGGATGTGATTGTGATTGGTGTACCGATGTACAACTGGTCGGTTCCCAGCGCACTAAAGGCCTATATCGACCAGATTCTCAGGGTCAATGAAACTTTTAAGATAAACCCTGCCAATGTGCAGCATCCATATGTTGGTCTGTTGGAGAACAAAACCTTATTTCTGTTGCTTTCAAGAGGTGATGACGGATATGAGAAAGGAGAATATAATGAACATATGGACTTCCAGAGCCCCTATCTAAAGACCGTATTTAACATTATGGGTGTTTGCAATATCCATGTAGTCGCCATTAACGGAAGATCTTCTGATGCTATTGATGCATCGCACCAGAATTTAAGAATGCTGATTGAGCAGGAAGTTATTTTAACCAATATGTGCAGATGATGAATAATGTACTTAAAGGAAGTATTTTTATTGCACTGGGGGCCGCCAGTTATGGCATGCTTGGAGTTATTGTGAAACTGGCATATCATGATGGATTCAGTACTGCGGAGGTAACGCTTTCGCAGTTCGGTCTTGGATTTGGAGGCCTATTTATTTTGATCTTGTTCCAGAAACAACAACCGGTATTAGCAACACGAACATCAAGGGTTAAAAGCATACTTAAGTTGGTAGTTGCGGGTACCTCTTTGGGGTTGACCAGTGTGTTTTACTACCTCGCAGTCCAGTGCATTCCGGTTAGCGTTGGAATTGTGCTGCTTATGCAGACGGTGTGGATGGGGATTGTCGTGGAGATGATCTTGTATAAAAAGACACCGGCGCTGCGGAAGATAATGTCGGTTTTCATCATTCTGGCCGGTACAGTATTGGCTACTAATTTGCTTAAACAATCTGTAAACATCAACTGGATGGGGTTTGGCTGGGGTTTTCTGGCGGCGCTTTGCTATACAGCAACAATGTTTACGTCAAACCATCTTGAACTTCATTTCCCGCCGTTAAAACGAAGTCTGTACCTGGTCTTTGGCGGACTGATAGTTATCGTACTTATTTTTCATTCTGCGCTGAATAAGGGTCTTTCATATGACATATTTACCAGCTGGGGCATTCTTCTTTCGTTGTTTGGGACAATTCTTCCGCCTTTACTGTTTACCAGGGGGATGCCGCTTACAGGAATAGGACTGGGAGCCATTATTGCATCTATAGAAATTCCTGTTGCCATATTTACAGCAAATATACTTTTAAAAGAGCCTGTTAACCTGCTTCAGTGGATTGGTGTTGTTCTTATCCTGCTTGCTGTGGTGTTGATGAACATCCGGAAAAAAATATAAAATGAAAGGCCTCAATTAGAGGCCTTTCATTTTATATTTCCTTTATCAATTCTATGCCGGTATTAATTTAGTTGTGATGCCAATTCTGTTCCATACGTTAATGGTAATAATAGCTAGGATCACTTGTGCCAGATAAGTTTCGTCCAGTACCTTAGCAGCCTGCTCATAGGTTTCATCTTTTACATGATTGGTAATTAAAGTAACTTCCTCGGTCAGTGCTAGTATTGCCCGTTCTTCTTCTGAGAAAAATGGAGCGTCGCGCCAGGCATTGAGGGCATAAATACGCTGTTCTGTTTCGCCAGCTTTACGGGCATCTTTAGTGTGCATATCAATACAAAATGCACATCCGTTTATTTGTGAAGATCTAATTTTAATCAGGTCCTTATGTGTTCTTGTCAGTGGTGTGCTTTCAATGAATTTTTCCAGTCCAAGAACGGCTCTGTATCCTGCTGACTCTACTTTGTCAATGTGAATTCGTGTTTTCATGTCTTAAAATTTATAAGATTTATTTACCACAAAATTACCGCTATGATGTTGATGCTAAATATACCAATTACAAAATAAAGGGTGGTCCAGCAAACTCAATAGACTGAATGTAGCAAGGCGATTGTTTGAATTTTGCAAGTATTCATTTGTTCCCTGCAATCGATGCATCTCTATGAGGGGTTACCTTTGCTTATATAAATTAAAAAGCAATAATCATGGATAAAATAATTCAAAAAGTATGGTTTATTACAGGGGCTTCGAAGGGATTAGGATTAGCACTTGCAATACAGTTATTGGAACAGGGACAAAAGGTAGCTGCAACTTCCAGAAGTATCGGGGACTTAAAAAATGCAATAGATACGGAAAATGATAATTTTCTTCCCTTATCGGTTGATATCAGGAATGAGGAAAATGTCTCATCTGCAATAGCACAAGTTGTTGCACGCTTCGGAAAGGTGGATGTTATCGTGAATAATGCAGGCTATGGCTTAGCAGGAGCCCTTGAGGAATTGACCGATGCGGAAAGCAGGCAAAACTTCGATGTCAACGTATTTGGTTCTTTAAATGTGATTAGAAAGGCAATGCCGTATCTGCGTAAACAAGGTTCTGGACACATTTTTAACATCGCATCTATTGGTGGTTTTACAGGGGCTTTCCCTGGTTTTGGGATTTACTGTGCTACTAAATTTGCAGTTCATGGTTTCTCAGAATCATTGAGGGAAGAAGTGAAAAATTTTGGCGTAAAAGTAACGGTAGTATCGCCCGGATATTTCAGAACCAACTTTCTAAGTGATTCATCGCTAAATGTACCATCAAATCAACTGCAAGAGTATGCTGAAGTACGAGCAGTTCAGGCTGCCCATGAACAGGATATTAACGGAAATCAACCCGGTGATCCGAAAAAAGCTGCTACCGCCTTTATCAGTGTAGCAGACATGGAAAACCCTCCGGTTCATTTGTTTCTTGGGGAGGATGCATACGAGTTTGCCAACGCAAAGATAGCATCTGTGCAAAAAGAGATGGAACAATTGGCATACATCGGTAAAGCCACAGGCTTCGAATAACAGACTTATTAATTGCGGGAATATTTTTATTTTTGATCAGATAAAAGACATATGGCTGAAATAGAAACTTTGGAAGATTTTTACAGGCACAAATTCGCAGGCGTTGCCAGCGATGCACAAAAAGCGATTGGCGATTTTAATGCCTTTGTACTGGAAGACATCAGCACCCCGGAGGGAAATTCGACTGTTGAATATGCACGTAGAGATTTTTTCAAGATCAGCCTGATCACAGGGTCCAACCTTTACCATTATGCCGACAAAACCATAAAGATAGATGGCACTGCACTTATCTTTTTCAACCCGCAGGTGCCCTATAAAATGGAATGTTCATCGAAAGAAAATAGAGGCTTCTTCTGCATTTTCAAAGAAGCCTTTTATAGCGAAAAATTGAGAGGTAGCTTAAATGACCTTCCAATGTTTACAATTGGGGGAAAACCATGCTATATTCTTGATGAGCAGCAAAAAGATGAAGTTTCGATGATCTTTAAAAAGATAATCAAGGAGATGGAATCTGATTATAAATACAAACGGGACCTGTTGTTGAACTATGTGACCGAAATGATCCATTATGCGCTAAAGCTGGAGCCTACAGAAAACTTATACCATACCAATGATGCCAATGCGAGAATTACTGCTGTATTTTCAGAGCTACTGGAACGTCAGTTTCCAATTGTATCCTCTGAACAACGGTTCAATATGCGGTCGGCCAAAGACTTTGCTGAACGGTTGTTTGTTCACGTAAACCATCTTAACAGGGCTATAAAAGAGACAACAGGAAAGACTACCAGTTACTATATTGCAAACAGGATTGCAAGCGAAGCGAAGGCTTTGTTGAAACATACAGACTGGAACATTTCTGAAATCAGCTATTGCCTGGGTTTTGAAGAACCCTCGCATTTCAATAATTTTTTCAGGAAACATACTGAATTGTCGCCATCAAAATATAGGACTGCCTAAGGTCACTATGTTGCTGAATTCTTGTGCCGTAGACATAAATAAGCCACAACAGCACAGAAATACATCATTAAGATCATGGGGTAGGCTGTACCATTGTAAAGTACACTTAATATCGATGTAATTAAAAAAGCAGAGAGATAACTTACGGCTCCTACCAGTGCCGAAGCCGATCCGCTAAATGATGGAATGGCTCCAATGTATAAAGAAGTAGTATTGGGTAGAATCAGGCCAAGCATAGATAAAAATATAAAGATCAGCACCAGTAAAACATAAAAAGATCCGTTGAAGTACAACACAATTATCATCATTAAGCCTGTAACCAATTGGCAAATCATTGCAGATTTTGTGATTTTTTGAACCTCAAAATATTTCAGCAGTTTGGTGTTGAGTATTCCGGCAGCAATTATGCCTATAGCCAAACCGGAAAACACAAAGCCGAACTGCTTTTTACTGAGCGCATAAAGCTGTGTAAATATAAAGGGAGAAGCCGTAATAAATGAAAATGCTGCGCTATTGCTAATGGCTCTTACTACTGCATAATTAACAAAAGCAGGATGTTTTACGCAATAGATATAGTTTTTGAGTATAACAGGAAAGTAGAATTTTTTATCGCTGGCTGGGGGTTTTCCTGCGGGTAAAATGGTTAAACAACCTATTAGTCCTGCTCCAGAAACAACTGCCATAATTAGAAATAAATACTTCCAGGTGGAGGGTTCTGCCAACATCCCTCCGGCTATTGGCGACAATATTGGCGAAACACCCATTATGATCTGTAAAACCGTGAAAACATGTGCTGCATTTTTGTCCTTATAAATATCGCCTACCAATGCCCTGCAGATTACCTGACAAGCGCTTCCTGCAAGCCCCTGGATAAACCTTAGCGTCAGAAATACAGGGAAGGAACTGGTAATTACGCAGCAAATGCTGCAAAGGACATACACCGCTAACCCCACTCTTAAAGGGGTTTTTCTGCCCCACACATCAGACATGGGTCCAATAAACAATTGGCCAAAGGACATGCCGAACAGAAACAATGTTACTGTACCTTCAATACGAACAATCGGTACTTTAAAGTAATTGGCCATTACACCGAATGCAGGTAAATAGATGTCAATGGAGATAGAACCTATTGCAGTTAAAATACCTAAAGTTAACGTGATCAATAAGGGCTTTGCATTGATTTTCATCCGTATATTGGGTCGCTGAATTTTATGATAAAGCTATACAACTAAATTTACTCATATGAAATTTCTTATGTAAAAATTATGACTTAATTTTCTCGATTAAAAACCTATTTTTATGGCTTGAAAGAAAACAGTTTTTTACAGATCAACATCAAAACGAATCTATAGACATTTAATGTCTGAATTAATTCGGTTATCACTGTTTCGGGGTAAAAGTAATTTTTAATCATGATTGCAAAAAGAATGGAGGGGGTTAGTGAATACTACTTCTCCCAAAAACTTAGGGAGATTGAATCCCTGAATAAAGAAGGCAAAAACATCATTAACTTAGGTATCGGGAGTCCCGATCTTCCACCGCATCCGGATGTGATCAGGACATTGCAGGAAGAGGCTGCAAAGCCAGGAGTTCATGGTTATCAAGGATACAAAGGCATACCCGCATTGCGACAGGCTTTTGCAGATTGGTATCAACAGTGGTATAGGGTAACGCTTGATCCTGATACCGAAGTATTACCCCTAATTGGCTCCAAAGAAGGCATCATGCACATTTGTATGACCTATTTGAATGAAGGCGAAGAAGCATTGATCCCGGATCCCGGTTACCCTACTTATGCCAGTGCCGTTAAATTGGCAGGAGGCAAAGCAGTAACTTACCTCTTACAAGAAGAACGAAACTGGTATCCCGATCTCCAGGCGCTGGAAGCTACGGATTTGAGCAAGGTGAAGCTGATGTTTGTGAATTACCCGCACATGCCTACCGGTCAGCAGGTAGATGCCGGGATGTTTGAAAATCTGATACGCTTTGCAAAAGAAAATCAAATCTTGCTGGTACATGATAATCCTTATAGCTTCATTCTAAATGATCATCCTGTAAGCCTTTTGGAGGTGCCTGGCGCTAAAGAAGTGGTACTGGAACTAAACTCCTTGAGTAAATCGCATAATATGGCTGGTTGGCGCATCGGTATGCTTTGCGGATCAAAAGAGCGGATTGAAGAGGTATTGAGGTTTAAGAGTAATATGGATAGCGGAATGTTCCAGCCGCTACAAATGGCAGCAGCAAAGGCATTAAGTCTGGGCGCTGAATGGTACAGTTCCATCAATAGCATCTATTCGGAAAGGAGAGATAAAGTATATCGTATACTTGATATTCTGGGCTGCAGCTATGAGCTTAAACAGGTTGGTTTATTTGTTTGGGCAAAAATACCTGATCATTACCAGGATGCTTATGCGCTTAGCGATGAAATCCTTTACGGAGCAAATGTTTTTCTGACACCGGGAGGTATATTTGGCAGTCAGGGAAATCGATACATCCGGATTAGTCTTTGCGGCGATCTTTCCAGGTTTGAGCAGGCCATAAGCCGGATCAGTAACTCATATAAATAACGCATATACTCACAATAAAAAGAAAATACCTAAACAGATGAAAATAGCAGTTGTAGGTCTTGGACTTATCGGCGGTTCCATGGCCATGGTGTTAAAGCACAGAGGCTTCGCTTCAAAAGTGATAGGAGTGGATAATCAGCAGGCACATACACAGAAGGCACTGGAGCTTGGAATTGTGGATGAAGTAGCTGACCTGGACAGCGCAATAGCAAACAGTGACCTGATTATACTTAGTGCTCCGGTAAGCGTTTGTGCAGTATTATTACCTCATATATTAGATCAGGTAAAACATCAGGTTGTACTGGATACCGGTTCCACTAAAACCTCTCTTCTGGAGGCAGTAAAGGGGCATGCTAACAGGGGAAGGTATATCGCCACGCACCCCATGTGGGGAACAGAATTCAGCGGACCGGAAGCGGCAACATTGGATGCGTTCGACGGCCGGGCCAATGTGATCTGTAATGCAGGGGAAAGTGATAAGGATGCTCTTGAAACAGTAGAACGCTTGTATAAATTACTTGGCATGTACAATGTATACATGGGCGGGAAGGATCATGACGTACATGTGGCCTATGTCAGCCATATTTCCCATATTACTTCCTTTGCCTTGGCCAATACCGTGCTGGAAAAAGAGAAAGAAGAAAATGCCATATTTGAACTGGCCAGTGCGGGTTTCGAAAGTACAGTAAGGCTGGCAAAAAGTAGCCCTGCAATGTGGATGCCCATATTTAAACAAAACAAGGAAAACGTATTGGATGTGTTAAATGAGCACATTACCCAGCTCAGGAAATTCAAGTCCTGCATTGAAAAGGAGAACTGGGCTTATCTTACCGAGCTGATGGAACATGCCAATAAAATCAAAGATGTCCTGGACCGGAAACAATAATACATGGGCGCTGTCTGAATAAACCATTTTAATATCTTTTTTAAGATGACATCGCCCGGCTGCAAAGGCCGTTACAGCAGCCTGGCTCATTTCCGGCCTGAAGACAATTGCGCTAGATGTTTCTTAAGCTAGGTGCGGAGGAGAAATCCAGTATCATTACTTTGCTGCAACTCATTCTATTGAAGTTGGGCTGGTAGCGGATATACCCATATTCATCCAGGGCCCGGATGGCATTACGCCAGGTTGCACTGCTGGATACTTTTGCCTGCGGCATGAGCTGCTTGCTTTTTATCCCGATGAACACAGGTTTATTGCCTAAAACCCATTGCTGGTAAAGCGCCATGTAAACGGCAATATGTGTGGCCCTGATCCGTGGATCGTGTTCAATTTTTTCCATGAATTGTTTTAAAATAGCTGTTGCTTCCATTCTTTCTTGGATATTTTGATTTGCTGACGCCAGCGTTGGCGTCAGCAGTTTGGAATTCTTGTTTGCTAAGACATGGTGGGACCGGACTTTTTTACCCTCGGTCTGGGTGTCTTGTTTTCCAGGGATGTTGCCTGAGAATCTATTTGTTCTTTCCCCTGTTGCTGGTTGAGGTACAGTTTATTCTGGTTCATATCGTATACATCAACACTTTTAAATCGGGGATTGGCGGCCAGAAAATGCTGCTGCAATTGACCATCCTGGGCGCTACTGTACAGTTGGATTACACATAGTAGGAGTATTACCCCGTATTTCTTTAAGTTCAGGGGTTTGTGTGGTTTGGGTATTGTTTTCATATCATTTTTTCTTGTTCATGGAATGGATTTCTGTCGCCCGGTACTTAACTGTACAGGGTGCAGAAATGGCGGCCATCACGCTGCCCTCTTTTCCTGTTTTTTTGTGAATGCGCTTGGCACGGATCACCTTTCTGAGTTTTTCTGTTAAGCTAGTTTCCATGGATCCTGCTCCCTTCCGGTGGATCTGTGATTTAAGTCCGGCAATCAGGCTTTCGATCCTGTCAAAAGTTTCCTCGCTGTTTTGAGTTGGGGTAATTGGTTGATCAGGGATGATTTGACTAGTCGGCAGTTGTTGCTCACCTGTAGCAGGCTCAGATGGTTGGAAAGGGATGTTTTTTTTGCCGCTGAGCAGCACCCTGAACGCTTGCGGATAAAACCGGATGGCTATCCAGGTATAGTAAACAAGTGTCAGAATAAGGAGTCCGCTAAGGTACTGTGTCCAGGTAACGAGGTTTAACATGTCTATGATTTTTAGTTTCTGTTTTTCGTCCCTGCTGCAAGATCATTGGTCTTGCAACGGGCTGATGAAACAAAGGCGGGCAGGCTAGAGAAGTACTAGGGATACATAAGAAAAGCCGTATCCCTGTATCTGTTGATATTCAAGTCTATAAATTACCCGTCATTTATTACCTAGGCATTACAGGGAACTTGTTGCCGCAATCAAGCGATAAAGGGCTGACGCTGGTTTTGAAAGAGGGGACACAGCTAATATTTCAACAAGTATATGGGGTATAAATCTTAGGGTTATTTTGTTGACTTCCGATGGCTAGCTGAAGAAATGAGAGACAAAACCATCTGGTTTTTGATATATTTCATTTAGTTCTATATAATTGCCTGAATATTTCAATAACTTTATAGGCAGGGACCAATTCATGACTGATTATAGCGAATTTAATGATTCTGAGCTAGCTAACCTGCTGAAGGAAGGAAATCAGTATGCTTATACCGAAATATTTGAGAGATATAAAGGCTTGCTTTACAAACATGCATTTCGTTTGCTCAATGATCAGGAAGAGGCTAATGACATCATTCAGGATCTTTTTTTGACCCTTTGGCAAAAGAAGGCTGAACTTAGTTTCAGAACTTCATTGTCTTCGTATCTCTACAGCGCAGTGCGCAATAGGATATTTGACCTGATCAGCCATCAGAAAGTAGCTTCTAAATATCTGAATTCCATCAAAGTTTTTGTCGAGCAGGGCGATTACATTACCGATGAGCAGGTTCGTGGAAATGAACTGTCCAGGATTATCGAAAAGGAAATTGCTGCTCTTCCCCCAAAGATGAGAAAAGTCTTCGAATTGAGCCGTCAGGGGGAACTGTCTTATAAAGAGATTGGCAGACAACTGAATATTTCTGATAAAACAGTAAAGCAGCAAGCCTATAATGCAGTAAAAATTCTCAAGCTAAAGATCAATTCTTACCTCTCACTTTTCCCTTTTTTATAATTTTTTTATTTTTCTTCTAATACCTTTCAGGTGGTTCCCCGTCTTAAGGTTATAAAGGGGTAAACAGCCTCTTGCTGATTATGGAAGAAAAGCAAATCACCGAGCTGTTGGAAAAATATAAGAACGGATTACTGGATGACCGGGAAAAGGCAATACTCGAAAGCTGGTATCTTCAGCAGGCGGACAACAGTCCGCATGAGATCAGCGATGATGACCTGAACCATAACTTGGAGTATATCGCCGCCGGCCTTCCTTTAAAATACCAAAAGCCTGAATATCAATTGTGGAAACGCGTGGGTTCCGCCGCTGCAATTCTTCTGATGGCAGGACTGGGCTATTATTTTTTCCGCCCTGAGCAGTTAACTATAACTACTCCTGTAGTTAAAATGCAGGATGTGTCTCCAGGTGCGAACAAGGCTGTTCTCACACTGGGCAATGGGAAAAAGATCAGCATTACAGATGCCAAGGATGGAGAACTGGCCAGTCAGGCTGGTATCAGCATTAAAAAGACAGCAGACGGACAATTGGTTTACAGTGTAGATGATGTGGATAATGCGGGTAAAAACCCTGTATTCAATACCATTGAAACGCCAAGAGGTGGGCAGTACCAGATCGTATTGCCTGATGGCACAAAGGTTTGGCTCAATGCAGCTTCGAGCCTCAAATTTCCGGCGAGCTTTTCAGGTTTGGCCAGCAGAAAGGTGGAGCTGAACGGCGAGGCCTATCTTGAAGTAGCCAAGGATAAAACGCATCCATTTATTGTAAAAACACCACAGCAAGAGGTTGAAGTATTGGGAACTCATTTCAACGTGAATACATACAGCGATGAAGATGCGATAAAAACGACCTTGCTGGAAGGAGCTGTTCTAGTGCACCTGGAAGGACAAAAAGACATCAGGCTTGTGCCAGGACAACAGTCCGCCATTCGCAAAGCCAGTCCTGCAACGGTAAGCGTAGTGGATGTGAATGAGGCCATTGCCTGGAAGAAAGGCAATTTTGAATTTAACAATGAAAATGTATATCAGATCATGCGGAAGGTTGCCAGATGGTATGATGTACAGGTAATTTATGAAGGAGAGATCCCGCTCAGTACGATGGAAGGTACCATGTCCCGGTTCCAGAATGTCTCGAAAATATTGGATATCATGCAAAGTACCGGCCTGGTCAAGTTTAGAATTGAAGGCCGGAAAATATACGTCAGTAAAATATAGGACTTAGGCCAGGCAAGGCATATTTCCGCTAATAACCTAACCATTAACCAAATAAAACATGAAAAGAAAACTACGACATCCGCATTAACCAAATGCAGAAGGGCCCCCGTAAAAACAAAACGTGAAAGTGTTAGAGCACTTCCACGCCAATTGTCAGGGTCACCCTTATCCGGATTTTCATCCTGGAAAAATTGATTAGAATCTAGTGTTAAACCCAAACAGAACAAAAGTATGAATTTAAATGCTTTTCACAAGATGGCAAGGCCCATGCCTGGCCTGCTGTCGAAAATTTTATTCGTTATGCGAATCACCACGTTTTTATTATTTGTAATGCTCATGCAGGTCAGTGCTTCTGGCCGTGCCCAGAGAATTACATTGTCGGAAAAAAATGCTTCTTTGAAAAAGGTGATCGAAAAGATCCGCCAGCAAAGCAATTATGATTTTTTCTATATCAAGGATAACCTGAAGTCGGCAAAACCCGTCGACATTCAATTGAATGGCGTCTCGGTTGAAGAAGCGCTTAAGGCCATATTTGTAGGTCAGCCCCTAGGATATGAACTGAAAGACCGGGTAGTGGTGATCAAAATGAAACCAAGAGCCCTGATCTCCGCATTGGCACCTGTATTTAAATCCGTGGATGTGGGCGGCAGAATTACCGATCAGATTGGTGTAGTCATTCCGGGAGTGAGCGTAAAGATCAAGAATACCCAGAGGGGTACGGTTACCGATGCGGATGGTAGGTTTCAGTTAAGTCTGGTCAAAGGAGATGTTCTGGTGATGAGCTATGTAGGTTTTCAGACAAAGGAGCTTGTTTACGATGGACAATCGACCATTGAGGTGATCATGGAACAAACCAATAACGCACTTGGAGAAGTTGTGGTGATTGGTTATGGTGCCGTAAAACAAAGAAATTTGACCGGCGCGATTGTGCAGGTTAAGGGAAAGGACCTCAATTCAAGTGTGGCCTCTAGTTTCCAGCAAACGCTGCAGGGGAAGGCTTCAGGAGTTCAGGTCATTCAATCGACCGGGCAGCCAGGGGCAGGTGTTAAAGTACAGATCAGGAGTAATCCTTCTTTTGCCGATGCAGGTGTTTTATATGTGATCGACGGTGTGACGGTAAATGATGCAGCCGGACAGCCTGCTTTGGGAGGAACTGTAGGCGGATCAAGATATGCGTCTGGGGGAGTGGATAAATCTCCGCTTAACTTTATCAATCCAAATGATATCGAGTCCATACAATTCTTAAAGGACGCGAGCGCGGCCTCTATTTATGGCGCCAGGGCCGGTGCGGGGGTAGTCCTGATCACCACCAAAAGAGGTGCAGAAGGCAAATCCACGATTGAATATACCGGCTCTTACGGAAGCCAGCGCGCTGATAAAATGTACCCTGTTTTCGGTGCAAAGGATTATATGATCCAGCGCAACCTGCTTCGCGAGGAAAGATGGTACAGAGACAATAAAATCGCACCTTATTACGGCACCGTTGATGCCGGTTCGGTAGATCCCTATGTACCTGTGTTTACCCAAACCCAGATCAATGGGGCTGAAGCGGCTAACCAGGCGGCCACCGATGCGATCACTCGCAACGGATATACCCAGCAACATAACCTTTCACTTTCGGGCGGTAATGGCAAAACCTCTTATTTTGCTTCAGGTAATTACTTTGACCAAAAAGGTGTGATTATCGGAACAGATTACAAAAGATACAATGGAAGGTTAAATATAGACCAGATCGTCTCTGATAAGATCAAAATTGGTGCAAGTATTATTGCTTCGAACTCTGATGCCAATAATACCATTACCGGTGGAGCCAATGAAAATGGGGGCATTGTGACCGCTGCAATTTATTGGGCGCCATCAGTGGCACTTAGAAGTCCTGATGGAGGTTATCCATTAAGCCCATATTATCCGACTATTCCCAATCCCTTGTCTTATGCAACAGTAACCGATAAAACAAAAGCAAATCGCTTACTGAGCACGGCCTACGGGGAATGGACCATTCTGGAGGGGTTAAAAGCGAAGGCTAATTTCAGCTTTGATCAATCAGTCTCTAAAAGATCGTCCTATTTCCCCAAAACCTTTTTGTTTGGAAGCCAGGCCAATGGTTCGGCAAGTATTTCTGAATCAGATACGCAATCCAAATTATTTGAATATACTTTGTCCTATAACAAGAACCTTTCAGAGAAACACAACCTGAACGCAGTTGCGGGTTATACTTACCAGCGATCCGATTGGGAAGGATTCAATGCAGGGAACCAGAATTTCCTTTCTGATGTGGCCCTGTACTATTCATTGGGTTCGGGACAGTCAGACAAACCAACGGTGGGATCCAGTAAAAGCCAGATTACCTGGGCATCGTATTTTGCCAGGGCAATTTATACGTATAATGGCAATATTACCCTTCAGGCCTCCATCAGACGTGACGGATCTTCCTTATTTGCTGAAAATAAAAAATGGGGATATTTTCCTTCCGTTTCGGCCGGTTGGGTATTGTCTGATGAGGCTTTTGTCAAGTCCATCAAACCGATTTCTTTCCTTAAGCTTAGGGTGGGTTACGGAGAAACAGGTAACAGTGCTTTTGAGGGGGCTGCCTTTGCACAATACGGAACCTCGCAAAGTGCTTACTTTGGATCAAACACAGTCAGCGCTGGTCTGGTGCTTTCGCGTGCGGCGAACCCCAATCTCACCTGGGAGACTGCCGGGGAATTTAATATCGGATTGGATTATGGCTTGTTCAATGACAGGATTTCGGGCTCTTTTGATTATTTTAACAAAACCATCAGGAACCTGATTTCATTTATTCCTTATCCTTCAGGTTTTATCATCGAGGGCGTTTACGGTAATGCCGGTAAAACAAGGTCAAGGGGATATGATATAGGTCTGCAGATCAAAAATATCGTATCCTCATCTGGAGATGGATTTACCTGGTCAACGAACCTCACGTTCTCTCATTACCTGAATTATTGGGTGAAACGCTCAGATCAGGCCTTAAAGGTTCTTGAAAAATATGAGCCTGTATCTGGTAAAGGTGCACTGTTTCTGCCTTTCAAGGGATATCAGTCTGCCGGTCTGTTTACCGGACATTTTGGTAGTGCCCCTTCGCAAATGCCTGGGATGCTTCCCGGGGGCGTGATCATCAGGGATATTCACGGTTACGATGCTTCAAGTAACCTGGTAGGTCCGGACGGGAAAATTACTGCTGCGGATTTGCAGTACATTGGAAACAGGGATCCGGAATTTAATTTTGGAATAGGGAACAGGTTCAGTTACAAGAGTTTTGACCTGAACATATTTATGTCGGGTATCAAACAAAAGAAATGGTCACCCTATCTAAACGGCAGAGCTACGGAAAAAACAACCGATTCTTTCGGTTTTAATGCCATGCCTGTTTCGGCTACCCGCTGGAGCTTCCAGAATCCTTCAGGGAATTTTCCGACTTCATTATATGATGCAACCTATAGCGGATACCAGGATGCGTCGGATTACTGGCTGGTAAATGCTACCTTTTTGCGCTGCAGGAACATCACACTTGGTTATTCACTCCCTGAGCGATTAATGGCAAAACAGCATGTGTTCTCTAAGATCAGGCTCTCTTTTGATGTTCAGAATCCTTTTACCATTACCAATTATCCCGGACTTGATCCGGAGCTGAATACAGATAATTTTTATCCGTTGGTAAAAAGCTATGTTTTTGGTATCAATGCGTCATTTTAATCATTAAAGAAAAAGTCATGAAAATTTATCAATATAAAAAACTACCGAAATTATTGCTTGCTGTCTGTGCTTTCAGCTGCGTCCTTTTTTTTGGAGCTTGCGAAAAAGGGCTTGATTATGTGAGTTATGGAGATTTGTCTACCATAGTTAAAACACCGGAAGGTGCTGGTGCGGCGACCAGCGCGGCCTATACCGGCATGGCTGGCGGGAGCGACTGGCAGGGCGGCTGGACGGCAGGAACTTATGCCTGGCGCACGCAGGCAATGATGTCAACAGATGAGGGCGTTTGTGCATGGGGCGGTAACTGGGCAAATCTTCGTAATTTGAACTATAATCCGGATTTCGATTGGATCACACACAATTACGGTCGCTACCTACCTTATATTTCAAGAATAACCATTACCATAGATGACATCCAGACCCTGTCGATGGATGAAACCCTAAAGAAGCGTTATGTGGGAGAATTGAAAGCACTGCGGGCACATTATGCACAACTGCTTTATTTCGCCTATGGCCCGGTTACTATTGTAACCGATCCTAAGGTTGCGGCTGACCCGAATGCTCCTTTTGTTCCCAGACCATCCAGCAGTGAGGTGGTTGTGCAGATTGAAAAGGATTATTCGGATGCGGCGGCCGTATTACCGGACAAATTTACGGGAAGTGACTATGGACGTTTTTCAAAAGCTGCAGTGTTAACTGGCTTGATGAAATTATACATGCATGAGAAAAACTGGCCGAAAGCAGTATCAACAGGTATGCAGATCAAAACGATGGGTTATTCACTGCAGGCGAATTACGAGGATATTTTTAGTATTGCCAATAAAGGAGGGGCCTCAACAGAGATCATCTTAGCAATTGTGTGTACCCCAACGGGCGGAGACCAATATACCAATATGTGGCTTGMRSANGCRYYGYSAGCTGATTATAAAGATCCTTCCGGGATTAACCTGACAGCCTGGGGTGGTTATAAAATGCCCTGGAAAAGCTACGATAAATTCGATCAGACAGATAAAAGACTTAAAGTGCTGCTGAGTAAATATCCGATCGGAAAAGATGCGGCTGGTAATGTGATCTATAAAGATGCAAGAGCAGCTGGTGATCTTGGCGCAGTTCCCATGAAGTTTGCACCAGATCCTTCGAAGGCAAATGCACAGAATAGTGGTGTTGATTTTCCAGTTTACAGATACGCCGACGTGCTGTTGATGCTGGCTGAAAGTATTAATGAAGCCAATGGAGGGCCCAATGATGAAGCGTATAGTGATATCAATGCGGTTAGAAACAGAGCCGGATTGACTAACCTGACCTCTGGTTTGTCGAAGGCGCAATTCCTCAGTAAGATTCAGGACGAACGTTTGTTCGAGCTCTGGGCCGAAGGCTGGAGACGGGATGACCTGATCAGGTGGAACCTCTATATACAACGTGCGGCGGCCGATGGTTCTGCGACAGCAGAACCGTTCAGGGTATTGTATCCTTTGCCAAGGGCTGTAGTAAACCAGAGTAATGGAGTGATTAAACAGAATAGTGGATACAATTAAGCAAAGGATGAGGATTCTATTCTTTTTACTTTTTATCACTGCAGGGGCTGTTGCACAGACCCCTGCAGTTCCTTCAAATTTAAAAACCCTGGGAACCAGGAGCTGGATCCGCTTGGAATGGACAGATGGGGCTGCTGATCAGCTGGGTTTTAAGATTTATTGGTCTGAGCAAAACCGAAAACCGGCACTGCCAGGGGCAACGATAGGAGCCAACCTGCAGCGCTATTACATACAGGATGTGAAGGAAGAAACCCAGTMYKATSTNTRGCTGGAAGCTTACAATAAAACGGGTTCCAGTAAACCAGTTAATGCTAAAGTAACGACAACGAAACAATGGCGATTGGATAAGGATGAACTCCGGAACCTGGACATAGCCAGCTCCAGTGCTGTTCCTGACGGGATGGAGATTTTGTGGAATGATGAGTTCAATGATGATTTGTTGAATAGGAATAAGTGGTCAACAAACTATTATTCCAACATTGATTTTCTCAAAAAAGACAATCTATCGTTAATGCTTCAGGATAGTCTGCCTCAGCCTGGAATGAGTTTTGATGGCAGGAGCATTCATTTGTTTACCAATGACGTTGTGCCGGCTAAAAGTTTTTATCCGGCGAGCGGAAGGAAAATCTCTTCCATTCAGACATACGATTGGCGGAAAAATGAGAACTACCTGGACAACAGCAGAGGTGGTTATTTTGAGGTACGTGTGAAAAGGAGCAGCTCGGGTAAACCGCAAGGGGTAAATACAGCCTTTTGGTTTGATTCACCTGGCCCTGATCTGAAATATTATCTTCAGCAGGGGACCATATTGGATGGCATCTCAGGCATCAGACCTGCAGGGCAGGTTTTTGAAATTGATGTGTTTGAGAACCTAGATGCCCAATTTGTATTGCATGGACATGTAGATAAGCATGGGGCTTTTCAGCATAACCTCGCTACAGATATTGCCGAAGGCTTTACCCATGTTGACCAATGGGTAACACATGGTCTCCTATGGACGCCATCGAGCATTAAGCATTACATTAATGGTAAGCTGATTAAAGCTTACGACAATAAAAACCAGATTTATTCGCCCAACCATTTTATGAATGTCTTTTTGGGAAGTTATGGTGCAGGGGGATCAGTTGATATGGAAGTGGATTACATCCGGGGATACCAATGGCCTTTATTGAAAGGAAATGAATTGCCAAACCCAGGGTTTGATGCAAATAAGAATTTGTCGCCCTGGGAAGGAACAGGTGAATTGACTTCAGGTGTGAAGCGAAATGGAGATCATGCGCTGCTTTTAAAGCCGGGTCAGTACATAGAACAATATGTATACCTCAATCATAGTACAGCCTATCAGCTGGAGCTTTGGATGAAGGGAAAAAGCCATCTTGAGGCAACCGTACAAAACGTTACACAAGTGTCCGGAGCGCTTGATAAAGGCAGTAAGTTTGAAGTCAGTGGTGCCAATAACTTTAGTGTTAAAACATTAAAGTTTAAAACAGGATCGGAATACCTGAATCATATGAAGACTGTAAAAGTGAGGTTTCTAAATACAGGCACGTCAACGGTGATATTAGATGATGTTAAGGTCTCAAAGGTAAGGTAGTTCATCAGGCTGATCCGATCGAAAATTAATGGATCTCGGGCGGCGTTGAACCAATATTTACGGCTTTCAGGGAGTGTCTGGAAACAGACCTTCCTTTTCAAAATGGAGAGATCTCCGTGGAAATTAGCCTTCCCACATGTCACTGTATTTAAAAGCATACCAGCAAACTGTGAAACTGAGCAGGGCATTGATCCTAAAATTAGTATCTCCAAGTTCGTTCGTCTTCATAGCAGGCCTAGTGCAAAACAAAGCCCCGGGATTCAACTCGTCAATTTGAAATTTTCTGAGCAGTTGAACGATTTAATTCAAATAAATCGATTGTAAAACTGAGCTAATAGAAAAGAATATTATGACCTTGTTTTTGCCACGTTTTAATTATTATATCGATTGGTCCGAAATTTATATGAAGCGATTACTTGATAGGGATAAGGTTGTCTTTTTTGACTATTAATGTTTTTAAATATCTGTATTTCAGTATTTTGTGATTTTATTTTGATGATTTTATTCGACATCTTGGATGTATGATGTGTCAAATGAAATATTCTTTTTACCCTAAATTGCTGATCAGAACGCCCGCAAAGCCATTTTCTAATTTCAGTCCTAATAACCTTTCAAGGGTACTCCTGGACAAAGATTTTCAGCAGGCATTGTTCATGGCCAGTCCTGACTTGTACATCGCGTTGAAGAAACATGGGTTTGCCTATGAATTATTGGCTATTGAACATCGTCTGGCTGCATATAAATATTATAACAGGATGTCCTATAGGGCAACGCCATTTGGTGCATTTGCGTCTGTATCGCTGTTAAACTGGGAAGTGCACAACAAACCTATGCTGCGTGACACAGAGCAACTTTTGATCACTTTTCCTAATTTTGGAGGAGCAGATCCTATGGTTGCCTGGACTGAGGAAACACTCATCTATGTAAACCCATCCATTTATAAACTTGGAAGTCAATTCCGTTATTTGTTTCGTCAGTGCAGCTCTGGGGAGGAGAGATCCACCTTTAAGCTCATGAAGGTTTATAAATCAAGGCTACTTGCAAAACTATTAAAATTCCTTGAGCAACCAAGCAATTATAAGGCAGTGCTTAATTTCCTGACCGAAGACCTTCAACAGGAAGACGGTCCAGCTTTAATCACAACATTAGTCAAGGCGCAAGTGTTATATCATTCTGCATTACCACATATTACCGGAAGTTTTTTACAAACAGTTGATCCAAGTGCCAACAATCAGAAATCCTATTCAATTGCTTTTCATAAACAACAGGGGAGCCTTTCCGCCAGTCTTCATGATGACATCCTGGAAGGATTAGCGGTTCTCGATAGATTAGCGCTTGATCAGGAGGGTGCCTTGTCAGATTTTGCTAAAAAATTTATGAAAAAATTTGAAACTGCAGAGATCCCATTGCTATTGGCCTTAGATCCTCAATACGGAATAAGTTACCTGGGAACGGAGAAATCGGCCATGGAAGAAGGTAACTTAACACGCCCTTCAGATGATAAAAGTCAGGGAAATTTTAAAAAGAACTGGACTGCGGTAAGTGCGTTGCTTTTACAGAAGATGTCTGATGCTGATAAGAAGGGGGCTATCTCCCTTTCAGCAAATGACATTGAGCGATTGCCCATTCCCGACAGCGTAAAACACTTTCCTCCCTCATTATGGGTTATGTTCCGGCAAGCCGGGTCTTATGTGTTTATTGAAAATGCAGGAGGCAGTAGTGCCGTGAGCATCGCGGGCAGGTTTTCTCATCATCAGCAAATTCAGGATGAGCTTAGAACGATCACTGCAATGGAACAAGCAAAAAATGCTGAGGTCGTGTTCGCAGAGATAGCCGCTATGGATGATTCCATTTCAGATAACATCAGCAGCAGGGCGCACCTCCGGGATTTTGAAATTCCGGTTCTGGTACATTCTGATTTACCAAAAGAGCAGATCATTTCATTGAATGACCTGCATATTAGCGTAGCGGCCGGGCAAGTGATCATGCGTTCTAAACGATTGAATAAAATTGTTATTCCAAGACTGGCGAGCGCATATAATTACAACCTTAGTAACCTGCCTTTGTTAAGGTTTCTTGGAGACTTACAATACCAACGCCTGAAGTTTGACTTTTCATTTGACCCTGAATTTTATTTGCCTGGTCTAAAGTATTATCCCCGGGTAATGTATAAAAATATCATTTTATCTGCGGCAAAATGGATATGGGATAAACAAGTGATAAGCAATTTTCAAGATTCGGCGCATGGTGTGGCTAACTTTTATAAGATGGCTTCTTCCACCCACCTGGTCAGATGGTTTGCCTTATCAAACTATGACCGTCAGTTGGTGTTTGACCTTAATTGTGAAGAATCGATCAGGTACTTTTTAAAAATCATAAAAAATCAATCACGGATTATCCTCAAGGAATTTTTTATGCCAGGGGATAGTTGCAAGATTTACGACGTTAAGGGGAATGTTTATCTCGGTCAGTATGTGGCCTTCCTGATCAACAAGGAACCTTGCTATCAGGAGCAGATTTTCAGACAGGTAGATGTAGTGAGAAATGTTAAATCCCTATTCTTGCCGGGTGAGGAGTGGTTATACTTTAAAATATACGCGCATCCAGAGACGGTAAACTGGTTTTTGGCGGACGATTCTTTATATAAGATTTTGCTGCGGTTTCGAAAAGCAGGACGAATCAATTGCTGGTTTTTTGTTCGTTATGCTGATCCTAATCACCACCTTCGGCTTAGGATGAAAGCGCCTGCCCATCATGCCGTCCAGATTATAGCTGAGATCAAACGCCTGGTCAAACCGCATCTAAAAAACGGCTTGGTTACTGATTTCACAATTGCAACTTATCAGCCTGAACTTAAACGCTATGGTTTATCGGGAATGGAAAATGTCGAGAAGATATTTGAACGGAGCAGTGAGGCTGTTGTCAATTTTTATAAAACTCAGAAGACACTTGACGAACAAATCTGTTTTGCGATCAGCTCTGTTGCTGAGATTCTGTCCGTGCTGTTTCCTGCCTTAAATGAAAGGCTTCAGTTTGCGAAGAATGGAGATCTGATAGCGCCAAAATCAGCGTCAAAACGGGTAAAGCTGGATAAGTATTATCGCCACCATAAACGTCAATTGGAGTGTGCGGCTAGCGAACCTGTAAGTTATTATGGCAATCTTATTGCTCAAACAATTCAAGAATTGGCTGAAAAGTGTAAAGCAGTAAAGGACATCCGGCAGCTCGTTTCAAAAGACCGTTACGATCAGTTGGTGTCGGATTTGATTCATATGCATTTAAATAGGTTGAACACGACGGGTTCATCTGAGTTTGAAACAAACCTATATTATTTCCTGACCAAATATTACCGCTCGCTAGCGGGTAGGGGAAAACAAAGTCTTGTCAATACGATTTAGGTTTAATAGATTCTAGTTGCCACCTATGGTATTGGATTTTAGATAAGTATAAAAGCTGGTTTTATATGCCGGACCTAGTCCAATTTTTTGACCATTGCTCATGGTCAGACTGTTGCCATCAACGGTTTCCAGGAAAATCGTATTGATGATAAAAGACCGGCTTACCCTGATCAAATGGGTACCTCTTAGTTTTGTTTCGGCCTCTTTTAAGGAAAGATAGATGACCTTAGGCGTCTCACTTCCGGTAGTATGGATTTTCACGTAGTTCAGCATGGCTTCAATAAAAGTAATCTGATCGATCATGATTCTGATAAATTTTCCTTTTACATTCACCTTGAAAAAAGCTGGCTTATCAGATACTGAAATTTCCTCCTTAACGATCCGTTTACATACTTTTTGCACCGTGCTTAAAAACTTCTCAAAAGAAAAAGGCTTGAGCAAATAGCCCGAGGCATGAACGCCAAACGCTTCAAGAGCGTATTGCTCATGTGCTGAAGTGAATACGACCTGAACATCGCCATTTGCAAGATCTGCTAACGCTAGTCCAGAAAGTTCAGGCATATCGATGTCCAGGAAGGCAATATCTGGAGGCTGGTTGCCGGAAAGAATAGGCAGAGCGTCCAATGGATTTTCATAGGCCTTGTAGAGAATAAGATTTGGTGTTTTTTCGATATAGGAGCCCAATGTAGCCAGTGCATGCGTTTCGTCATCTACAATTATTGCTTTATACTGCATCATGATAATTGAATGGTAAGGGTGAGCTGGTAAGATAATTTTGAATTTAAGATGTGAAGTTCGTATTTATTAGGATATGCCCTAGTGAGTCTCTTTTCGGTGTTTTTAAGGCCAATTCCATGACCTATAGGCGAAACGAATTTACGCTTATTGTTTAAGATTTGTATGGTCAACATTGAACCTTCGATGTTACAGTGAAATTGTGCAGGGCTTGCCTCGACTTTTAAATCAGCATATTTTAGCACGTTTTCTGCTAAGGTAACCAGCACCAAAGGAATGATTTCGAGCTCACCAGGAGCTCCGGTAACCCTATAATCTATATGTAAGCGTCCGGCGGATTTTAAAGTACTGATCTCAAAAATATCGCTGATATGCTGGATTTCCTCTTTCAGTTTTACTTTTCCCCCCGAGGGGGTGCTTAAACTATACCGCATGATGTCGGAAAGGCGAAGAATGGTCTCTCCGGCATCTTTATTGGTATGAAGGACAGCGCTGTAAAGATAACTTAAGGTGTTGAACAGGAAATGGGAGTTGATCTGTGACTTCAAAAAAGCATTCTCTACAGTGACAAATTCCCGTTTTACGATTTCCTGATCGGCCAAATCCTTTAGCCTTGCTTGTTCAAGTAAGGCAACTTGTCGCTGCTTTCTGCTGGAGGCCATGAAGAACCAGTAAGTGAAGCTCAACCCATTTACGGTTATGAATCTCCAAAAGGTGTCGCGCAGAAAATTGTTGAATCCTACATAAGGATTGGTGGTGCGTACCTCAAAAAAGATATAAGCTTGTGCAAGCAGATATTTCAGCAGCAGAAAGGCGGAGAACTCCAATGCTAAGAGTATTATTCCTAAACCTAGACGCTGAGGAGCTGTCGCAAAAGAACTGGCATATTCAAGCAGGTAGTGAGCAGTGAAATAAAAGAGACATAGGTTAACCAGTAAATGCCAGAAGACATCCCAGAAATAGATCCCTTCGCCGGTGTAGGCGTAGAGCATTCCAATCTCATACAAAAAATAGGCAGCAACAAAAGCAATATGCCTGCCGATTACCTTCAGACGTACTGTTAATTTCATAATAGGGTTGATAGCTACAATTTATGGTTTTTATATAAAAAAGAGGCATAGTGGTATAATAAAATTCGTTGGGTTCGCCCTTTACCCTAATTTTTCAAAAAAAAGTTATGAAAACTCAAAACAAAAAAAAGNTGGTTATTGAGCCAGAAGTGGTCTTTGAAATAAAAAATACTTATCAGAATGATCCCCCTGATGATCCGACAACCAGTCTGGCTACAACGACCTTTACACACATATTCACCTTCGGCGCGCACTACCATGAAAAGGATTCTCGTGAATAAGAAGTACGAACAACCAAATTGGTATAATATGTATCTTGGGTGTTTTATTGAATTAAGATATAGAGGCCAATAATAAGGATCGAATTCGGATAACTGAAATTTTAGCAACAGCTTTTGAAGACAATAGAACTGTAAACTATATTGTCAAGCAGGATAAAAAGCGTTTATCGAGAATAAAGTTATTGATGGAGTATGCCTATTTCATGTGCAACGCATATGGTAGAATGTTTTGTCCGAAGATAAAAATGCATGTGCACTGGTGCTGTTTCCCGATAAGAAGAAAACCTCCTTAAAAGGGATTTACTGGGATGTAAAACTTATGTTAAAAGTAATAGGCGTTTTTAATTTGCCCAAGGTGCTTAGGCGGGAGGGTTTAATAAAGAAACAGCATCCTAAAACGCCATTTTATTACCTCTGGTTTATCGGTGTGGATCCTTCAGTGACCGGGCAGGGATTAGGCAGTGCATTATTGCAGGAATTAATTAAAGAAGCCGGGATGATGGACCTACCTTTTTACCTGGAGACTTCTACCGTTGAAAATATCCCTTGGTATCTGGAATTCCGGTTTTATATCTATCATACAATTGATATTGGTTACACTTTATACTTTTTAAAACACATCACATAGCGCTCATTAAATACGTCATTCCGATCATCGCCTAATCATCTCCCTATGTTAGTCTTTAATTCTGAAATGCATCTGATTACGCTCTTATTTGTTCTGCTTGAACTGATGATGTTCTCCATCCAGTTCTACCGGTATTCCTCCAGCCCCCAGGATAAGCCACGATTATGGTACCTCATCCTGCTTGGGCTCCTCATTTTTTATAACGTTACAGGTGGCATTTTTCTGGATCCGGACATCCCTGTTCGGCTGAGCTTGCAAAATACCATTGCTTACGGTTCCGGCTTTTTGATGGCAGCCTATTTTCCCTACTATTTTTATAAAAGCTCTCGCCTGGAACGACTGCGTTTCCATGCGCTGTACGGGACAACAGTTTTTCTGTTAGGACCATATCTGGTATTTTTTGTACTCATCTATTCATTCAATCAAGACCTTAATTTTGCGATCAACTACGGTTTGATCATCCCTTTTCTGTACTCGTTATATTTGTTGTGGACGATTTTAAATGCCATCAGTAAGGAGTTCAAAAGCAAATCTGCTACCATAAAACCAGCTCGAAAGATAGAGGTGCTTGGGGTGTACCTTGCCGTTGCTCCATGGGTATGTCTGTCTGTATTTGCCTATTTCAGCATTAGCCAATGGATTGAGGTATTGGTGACGAATGCTGGGTTTATCCTAGTTACGGCATTATCTCTGAAGCGGTCGATTGACAGGAATCGCTCGGAATATAAAAAGCAACTTGCCAATCAGCAGCTACAACTATATAGTTTCAGTACAAAATGTGCGAACTATCAGCTCAGTGTTCGTGAACAAGAAATTACAAGGTTGGTCCGCCAGGGACTCACTTATGAGGAAACGGGCAGAATCCTGTTTATTTCCAGAAAAACGGTGGATGCCCATATTCGCAAGATCTTTCTAAAAACCTGTTCCAGAAATAAGGTTCAACTCGTGCATCTGTTAGGGCTGACACCTGCCTGGCAGGAAGAGGTTGGGTTTGAGAACTATCTAAAGTACAATTTATGAAGCCTGTTTCTGACGAGACATTTGAAGTGCTGTTCAGCACGATGGAAATGACAATGCCGATAAGCGCAGGATTCAAGCTGCTGATCAGGCCTCTGCTCGTAGAAACGGAATATAAAAAGGGTGCCCGAATCCTCAATTTCAATCAGGTACCTGAACTGATCTGGTTTATGATTTCCGGGCTTGCCCGTGAAATCAAAGTGAACGCAATCACTTATAGTGAACGTACGGTTTGGTTTTGGATGGACCGGAACTTTCTTTTTACAACCCCTGGTTTTTTTGATCGATTACCATCGCGTAGCACGATCGAGATTTTGCAGGATTGCAGGGTAGCGTTTATTAGCCATGAGGATTGGCTGACTTTAAAATTAGCCATTCCCGAGGCAGATTCCTTTGCCAAAAGGATTCTCGGGGCTAACGAGCTGCTGCGGCTCGTTCACGAAGACAACCTGCAGAATCTTAACACCAAGCAAAGATATCTCGAGGAACGGAAAATGCTGAACAGAATATTGCAGTACACCAAGCTGCAATATGTTGCCGAGTACATGGGTATGTCTGCAGACCGGTTAGGAAAATTAAGAAAACGATACTGATCCCATGAACATGTTTTTTAGTTTACTGTGGTTAGGCTGCCATTTTTGAACTGTTTTTTTTCGGGTCGATACCTGATTTTTTAGAAGTCAAAACCCTGAGATTTTGCCASRGGAMYRGYCARYYYAGTATKSMKNCRAAKTMNNTWMSYATRRRMKMWWTTGYNNTMWRMAMCWCMRRWYWMMYRGGGKRYTSMSSTKSMRRMAWATKCTNANTGMKMTCRWMWGSNAMKRCWWWAWCCWGWTNTWWMKWTATGCTGCTGCTGCCAAGCTGCTGGATGATCAGAAATTTGAGTTGCAGATTGCAAAATCGCCTATGCTTACGGACTTCGCCGGCATACTGGGCTGGCTGGTCCCGGCAGTTGAAATTGTCATTGCCCTTCTGCTCATGTTTCCGAAAACGACATCCCTGGGACTGTTTGCTGCGCTTGGATTGATGACGCTGTTTACCGCTTACATCATTGCGATCCTGAATTTTAGTGAAAATATTCCTTGTAGCTGCGGCGGGGTGCTGGAGCACATGAGCTGGCAGCAGCATCTTGTCTTTAATCTGGTTTTTGTCTTCCTTTCCATCGCAGGTATTCTATTGCATTCTATATCTCAAAATAAATAGGGGGTTGCCCTTCAAACATATTCTATGCGCATGAATCAGGAGAAACCGAAAACCTGTAACAGAGTAGGTGCTTAATATTAAAATTGAAAACATGAAAAAATTATTTTTTGCCGCTTTATTAGCAACAGTTGCTGTAGGCGGAGCATTGACCACTAATGCAAGTACTTATTATGGCCCAAATCCAAACAATACCCCCTACAATTGTAGTGGAGCAGTAACGCTTTGTAGCACTGCTATTCCTCAACAATTTGTTTGGACACAGCCTGGAGAATCAGGAACCAAAATCAGGGTTACTCAGCTTCCTGCAACAGAAAAGTTTAATTAGTAATACCAACCAAAGCTCAAGCTATTGCCTGGGCTTTGGTTTTAAGTTTAATCCATGAAAAAGATCGGTATTATCCTTTTTATTATCTCTTTTTGTATCGTAATGTTGATTTTATTTTTTCAGCGAAGCCATCAAAATACACGAAACGCTTTCAACAGAAAATTCATTGTGCAAAAATTTAGGTTAGATCGGGTGGTTATATTCCCGGACCCTGGCTTCGGCTTTTCCTGGAAACCGGACAGTCTGATCTATCTGAAAGATTACAACAATCCGGTGATGCAGTATGTGGTAGACCCGCTAAGAGGACGTATTAGAAAAAATAAATTAGTTGTGCCTGCTAGCTTCAACATGCAAGGCGGCAATGTAAATTTTGATAGATTGGATACGGCTATTCATATGACCAATGGGATTGGTCAAATTGCTGTGATGTCCGATTCCGGAAATCAGTTTTGGAAGTTATTAGGAATGAGTTTTGATGAGCCCAGGTCGCTTTCAACAGGTACACTGGTGGTGAGGTCCTTTGTGAAAAACAAATCGGAAAGCCATCTTGAATTGCTGAAGATCTCGCTTGCCCAGCAGGTATTAGTCGGGAAGAATTACAGGCTGCCGCCGCAAGTTGATGGCATTTTTTGTGCCGATGGCTGGCTCCATTATGATGCAAAAGCCGCCAGACTGTACTATATGTATTTTTACCGGGGCACTTTTTTATGTCTGGACACGAGCTTGAATTTACGTTATAAAGCAAAGACTATTGATACGGTGCAGTGGGCGAAAATCAGCATTAACATGTATAACCAGCGGCTTAAAAACGGTACGGCCGTATTGCGGAAATCTCCGGTAGGATTGCCTACCATGGTCAACAAATATTTTACCGTCAGCGAAAACCGTGTTTACATCCAATCCGGACTAAGGGCTGATAATGAAAGTGCCGCCAGTCGTAGGAAACAGGAATCAATTGATGTTTATGAAGGAAACAATGGCAGGTATCTTCATAGTTTTTACCTGCCAAAGTATCAAGGGCTAAATATGCGCCAGTTTGAGGTTACTGGTCATAACCTCGTTGCTATTTATGATCAGTTTTTGGTGATATATCGTTTGGAATGATATTCCACAATCTATTTTCTGCAATGGCTCCATTGATAAGCCGAAGTAACTCTTTTGAAGTGAAATAACCGGTTAGCTTAGCAACGATTCGATGTTGTTTATCTACGAGCAGCACGAAGGGGGCGGCATTTACCTCGTAATATTTTGAGAGGGAATGGTCAAGTAAACCAGTGCGCAATCCGGTGAACACATTCAGATATGCTTTTGAGGTATAGATTCCGCTGTTCAGGCTTTCCATCCACCTCTTTCTGTCCCTATCTGTGTTGACACTTAAAAATTTGAATTCTTGCTGATCTTTTAATTCTGGCCAGACCTCTGTTTCAAACAGATGATGGAACTGTGCGCAGCCACTACAGCCTGTTCCCCATAGGTCAATGATGAATACTTTGCCTTTTAGCGCCGAGGTACTAAAAATATTTCCCTCAAGGTCGGTAAAGTCAGCGTCATAGAATGGCCTCCCTTTGGCCAGTTTGGTTTTTTTGGCCATGATTTCCTTTCCCAGCTTAGAAGTTAGCAATGGACTGGCATCCATGACAAGGGAGTCATAGGTTATGGGATCGTACCGGGTAATGTACTGCAATGCTTTCCCATCCATAAGAAACTGGCTCACCAGCCTTTCCCTGATTTCGGGTTGACTTGTATGATCTTTCAGCAGCTCATAAAATGTCCGGAGGTCGGCACCTTTCCCGGAGCCCTTCAGCAAAGCCTCGGTTTTATAGTGCCTTAGCAGCCCGCTGAAATGCCCCGGGCTTAAAAGGCTAATCGTATCCTTCTCCTGTTCAGTATCAAAGAAGGTTTGTTTAAAACCTGCCTTAAGGATCTGCTGCGCCTCTGGTCGATTTTTAGATACTACTCTATAACCGTCATTGATGAAGTCGCCCCATTCGGAATCGTACCGGGCAAACTGGTAGGCAATCAATTTCCGCATCGAGGGACTGATCTGCATGCCGGAGCTGTCGATTAGTTGTTGTTTTTTCTGCATGTTAGTTTTAATCAATCTGGTCATCTTATCCAGCTTTTGCTGCACATCTGCTGGGCTATCCGATGCTTTGAGTTCAGTGTACAGGCTAGTGAAATTATCTTTTACTTTTTGCAATGCCGTAATGAAGTTGTATTTGGCAGCACCTTTTCCGGTGAATAATAAATTATCGTCTCCGGTGGTTTCTGTGATGGCTATATGGATGTTGTCCCCAGGTTCGGCATACCAGGCTAGAGAAAACCATCCCAGGGTCTCGACGCTCCCGGACTGGGGAACTTTGATCACAAAAAACAGGGGCTTACCTAATGCAGGGATTGTGAAACTAAACGTTCCGTCATGGTTTACTTTGGCCTTGTAATCAACCGAAGAATCCCAGAAATTCGCATTGGGATAGGTCCAGACCAATATGCTGTCAGGTTGCTTTTTTTTGCTGTATTTAAATGTACCTAAAAAGGTAGCGTCTTGCTGAATGTGCTGCGCGTTTGACTTTACAGTGAACAGTAATAATAGGCCTGTGATCAGGCTCATGTAAGATATGATTTTCATAAAAAGTATTTGTTAAGCAGCGCATTTTGGGGCGCTGCTTAAGTGTACACATAGGTTTAATATCCATCGTTTTGAGTGATTTGATGATTTCTGCTGGTTTCCTCCACTGGAATCGGGTAAAGGATATCGGTTGCCTTCCAGTCTGATTTTATAGGGGAGAGGATGGCGGTGCTTAGTCCGCTCCGTTTCAGGTCAAACCATCGGTGACCCCATTCTGCGAAAAGTTCTGTCTGACGTTCATGCTGCATGGCGTTTAACAACTGGATTTGACTGATATCTGGGTGACTGGTTTGTATTGGAAGAAGCCCGGCCCTGCGTCTGAGCTGATCCAGATCGCTCGCGCTTTCGGTAAGTTTGTTTTGCATCGCCCTGGCCTCGGCCCGGATCAGGTATTGCTCTGCCAGACGGAAGACTACTGAATACTCTGAGATGGTCGTAGAGGATTTTACTTTGTATTTGTAAGGGAAATCATAGCTTCCGGTTTGATCTATGTAATTTCCAATCCAGGCAGTTTTTCGTTTGTCATTTGGCTCAAAGGCCGTACTGGCAAAGTTTTTTCTTAAGGATACGTAATCGGGAGTAGCCTGAAGGATAAACAGATTGCCGTCCTGGCTGTTGGTGTTTGCGGAAGGAAAAATAGACCAGATGGTTTCCCTGCTGTTTTTTATAAAGATTTCATCCAGGCCGACCAGGTCGTAAATGCCGGTTTTACCGATAACCAGTGAGGCATATTTCTCCGCGTTCTGCCAGTCTTTGAGATACAGGTAAGTTCTGGCCAGTAGGGCCTGGGATGCTGCACGGTTCGGCCGGACGCGTTCCCCGCTTACGTAGGTATCGGTTAGTAGACGCTCCGCCGTTTCCAGATCAGCAATGATCTGCTGATAGACCGCTGCCTCTGGTGCGCGGGGATGATTCCGGCTTTCACGATAGTCTGAATTCAGTTGGAGCGGTACGGGGCCAAAAAGGTTGACCAGGTAGAAATAACAGAAAGCCCTTATAAAATGTGCTTCTCCTTCCAGTTGTGAGCGGACTGGGGGACTAATGCCCTTGGAAGCACTCAGCCCGTCCAGGATCGCGTTGACGGTATAGATATGGGTATAGGGCAATGCATAAAGGGAATAGATACTGGTGTTTTGGGCATGGAGTGTGTTTTCATAGAATTCCACCAGACCAAAGTTGTAGTTCTCAAATTCATCTGCTGACATGCCGCATAGGGAGGTGATGCTGGCGTTTCCACCAGAGGCATATCCTGAATTTGCCATGTCGCTGTAAATTCCGGTAACAGCTGAGGTTGCGGTTTCATCGTTTTTAAATATTTGTGCTGAGGATAGGCTGTTCTTTGGGGCATCTATATCCAGAAACTTTTTACAGGAAGTTTGCAGGTAAATGATGACACCTGCGATGAGGTAAATTAGTTTAATATTTTTCATGACCTTAGGATTAAAAAGTGAGATTTAAACCAACAGAAAATACGCGCAGTGGTGGCAGGCTGTACATGCTCAGCGTTTCCGGGTCCAATCCTTTGTATTTGCTGATGGTGAGTACATTCTGTCCTTGTATATTCAGTGCTGCCTGTTTGACCCTGATGGCAGAAAGTAGTTTCGCTGGTAAAGTATAGGAAACAGAGATGTTTTTTAAACGGATATAGGAAGCATCCTGAATGGCAATTCCACCGTCGTATTTTGCATAGTTGAAAATGGTATTGACGCTGTTTGTGGTGCTGAACTTTTGGACACCAGACTGATCACCGGGTTGTTGCCATCTATCCATGACCACCGAGAGCTGATTGCCATAAGGGGTATCTGGCGTCCACAGCCCTGGAGTAAAGGTCGTTGAGCTTATGTAATTGTTGCCGTTTTGCTTCACAAAAGAAAAGAGGAAATCTAAACTGAACTGTTTATACCGAAGGGTGTTCTGGATTCCGCCAAAAAAGTACTGGCCGGTAAATTTATCGCGATAGCGGTCGGCATCGTCTAAAGTTCCGTTTCCATCATAATCCTCGATGTCGTACAATCCTGTTTGTGGGTCAACGTTGTTTACCTGATAAATCCTGCGGATGGACAGGGGTTGCCCGATAATGTAATTGTAGGCATCATTTGAGCTTTCCAGCCCCGGATAGGCAATGAGCCTGCTCTTGGGGATAGTCATATTAAAAGCAGCTGACCAGGTTAAGTTGGTTTTGTCGACCAGTTTAAAATTTGTTCCGATCTCCAGTCCTGAGTTTTCAACGGTAGCCGGGCGGTTGGCGGTGATGGTGGAGCTTCCTGTACTCAAAGGCAAAGGATCTCCGATCAGCTGGTTTGATGAGCGGTTTCTGTACCAGGAAACTTCCAGGTTGATCTTGTCCTGCCAGAAGCCGAGTTGGATGGCCGCTTCCAGTTTCCGGTTGGTCTCCCAGGCAAAGTCTGGATTGCCCACCCGGCCGGTGTTAGGCCTGACGGTGGCGTTTCCCTGGTAGCTATTTCCGGAATACCATAGCTGCAGGTAGCCATAGTCGGAAATCTGGTCATTTCCGGTGATCCCATAGCTTGCTCTCAGCTTGCCAAAGCTCAAAAACCGAAAGTTTTCTTTAAACAGTTTTTCTTCGGAAAATATCCATGCGGCGCCGATGGCTCCGAAATTGGCGAACTGCCGGTCCTGTCCGAACCTGCTTGACCCGTCGCGCCGTCCGGTCAGGTTCATAAAGTATTTCCCTGCCAGGCTATAATTCAAACGGGCAAAGATTGCGGTATAGCGGTATTGGGCATAGGTGACCTGGAAGGGCTGGAGGTTAGCCGCAGACTGGATGTTTTCCATGAGTTCGTCGCTGCTGAATCCGGAAGCTTCCAGTGCCTTCATTTCGTTTTTATTTTCCTGGAAGGTTAAACCGGCTAATGCTTCCAGGCGTCCGCTGCCCAGTTTTGTGCTGTAATTCAGCTGTGGCTCTGCCTGCCAGGTGTTGTTGCCGGCATTGGCAAAATAGCTGGTCCTGTTAGCTGCGGTCGCATTGTTGACCGGGGCAAAGGAAGCCAAGGGGATTTTGTTTAATTCGGCTCTGCTCTGGGTGGTGTAGCCAAATGATCCCTTCAGTTCTAAATTCCGCCACAGTTTATAACTCAGGTTTAGGTTTGCGACCAGGTTATCTGTTGCCGCTTTGTTTGTGCGCGGCAGTAGGGCCATTGGATTAATATATACGGTATTGTTGGCCCAGTTCAGATTGCCGGAGGCATCATACAGGTCTGGGGCGTTGGGTGCAAGAGACATGAATTGTGTGAAGTCATTTCTGGGCAGCAGGCTGTTGGTACGGGTATAGTTTGTCGTGAAGCTGGCCTGAAAAGTGCTCTCTGGGGAGCCGATATCCAGACTGGAATGCATGCCGCCACGGTTAAAGCCAAATGATCCGGGGTATACCGTTCCTTCTCGATAGTAATTTCCACCCAGCAGGTAGCTGATCTTTCCCGAACTGCCGCTGAGGTTGAGTGCGGCACTGGTCATGGAGGCGGCGCCGCCAATCATTTCTTTTTGCCAGTCGGTATATTTGTCTGCTGCCCAGCTACCGTTCACATCAAAATCTCTGGTAGTAGGGGTTAAGCCGTCGTTCTTAAAGGCTTCCCTGCGCATTTCCAGATATTGTTCGGTTTTCAGCATTTTGGCTCTTCGGTCTACTGCTGCGGCACCCTGTGAGAAAACGGCATTTAGCTGGCTGTTTCCTCTTTTGTTCTTTTTGGTTTTGATGAGTATGACGCCGTTGGCGCCCCTTGAGCCGTAGATTGCTGTGGCGTCGGCGTCTTTTAAAACTTCAATGCTTTCGATGTCATAGGGATTCAATAGGCTCAGCGGGTTTGCTCCGTTACTGCCCAAGATATTGCCTCCGTCGTTGAAAGAAATCTTGGTTGACGGATAGGATACGCCATCGACAATATATAGTGGATCATTGCCGCTGGCGATGCTGTTGCGTCCCCTGATCTGAACGGAGAAGCCACCTCCTGGTAATCCTGTTTGTTGTGTGATAGTGACTCCCGGGACTCGTCCTTGCAAGGCCTGCAGGGGGTTGTTGATGGGTTGTTTTTCTATGGTTTCTGCGCTGACGCGTGAAATAGATCCCGTTCGTTCTCGCTCTTTTACGGTATAGTAGCCGGCATTGATCTCGACTTCCTGGAGCTGGCTCCGTAGCTCCCGCATGAAGATTTTAAATTTGTCTTCTCTGCCCATGATGTAGTCCATGGACTGCGTTTCATATCCGGTGTAGGAGAAGGTTACCGTCCCTTTTTTTGTCTTGCTGACGAGGGAAAATTTGCCGTTTTCATCTGTTATGGTGCTGATGTCGGTGTCCATGATTTTAATGGTGACACCAGCTAAGGGTTTTCGGTCTTGTGTATATATAGTTCCGGTGATGGTGTCCTGATCTTGACTTTGTAAGCTAAAGATTAAACATAGCATGGCCAGGACGATGGTGAGTATCGTTTTTTTCATTATCAGTTTTTTAAGAAAATAGTTAGTCAAAAAGAATTAAGGCGCAAAGCAGGCAAAGCCGTGCCTCCCTGCACAACCCGCCCGCTTTACAAAAAATTAATGACGTACTATTGTGGTGCCCTGATAATGAGTTTAAAGATGTTGTTTGGAATTCCTTGGTTAGCAGTTTTGGTTCTCATGTTTATTCTTCGTTAGTTGAATATCATATGAGTCTCTAGGATAAAAAAGCAAAAGCTATAATGGATGCACTATAGCGGGCTCTACAACCATCTTAGCAGGCTTCTGACGGCCGTGGAAATGGGTTTACAATAGAGCCCATAGTTCTATAGTGCACTCAAAAATATGCAATATTTTCTTATGGGCATGAATCTATTGTCTCTTTCCTTATACTTGTCAGAATTTGCTAAGAGAGACTCTTGATTATGCCTTTATTTAATGGGTCGTAATTTTATTTTAATTATTTCTTATTCACCACTTTATTGTAATCAAATTTACTAAAAAAAATAGTATTATTCCAAATTTGGAATAATAAAAATTTATTTAAAAGGGTCTTTTTGTCTATGGCAGAGCAATACATAGATAAATCCATCTTAAAAATTGTAAGAGAGAAATTGTGGTCTATTTCAAATAATAAAAAGATTACCCTAGAGGATATTCAAGATCGAACTGGTTTTAGTTATAGTCAGGTTTATAGAATTGTCCGCGGAACAAATAATAACCTATTAGTGGTCTTATTGCTGTTTGTAAAGCACTTGAAGTGCAACCATCAGAAGTCTTTAATTTTGCCCTTATCATTCCAAAGTATCCACCTTTTGCGAAAGAATATGAAAATTAAAAAATGACCATCTTTATTGGATTTTTCGAAAAAAAAGTGGTTTTTCCTCACTGTTGACATTAGGATTCTTACTTACGCTACTTTCCAATGTTTGTCTCGATCTTCTGAATAAATTAAGTAGATGTCAAAACATTTCCCAAAGCCTTATAGATTTTTCTTCGGGTTACATTTGTTAACCAGTCTTTATTTTAACTACTTTAGCGATAAAAGAAAACAATGTGGTCAGCATGAAAAAAGGTCTTTTTGATCAATCTTCAAATTAATTTTTAGTAGCAAACCGTATTTGACTATCTGCTAAATTTGCGGAATGCTGTAACTATCTGGAAAATGAAATAAGCGACTACGATTCTGCTTATCATATCCCAGAAATAGAGCCATGTGGAAATGTTGGTAATGTTTTCTGCAAGCTCACTAATTCTATGGGTAAGATTCAAAAGAATAAACCAGAGTTTAAAATTGTCACGGAGTGCTATTAGTAAGTTTCCTATTAGAGGGTTGCCCAAGATATCAATATTTGTGAAGTCAAGCTTATTGGATATTACTATTGCAATTGGGATGTAACATATTAAAGAAGCAAATAACAGTCCATATAAAGCGCGTAGCCAGCTTTGTGCAAAGTTATTGCTGTAACTACTCCATAGAATGAGAAATTCACTTAGTTGTCTAGGTCTTTCGTGTTTAACGATCAGATGGTAATATTCCATTTCCCTTCTTTGAAATTCGTGAGAGAGTGGTATGTCACCTTGTTTTTGTGAAGCAAAGATCTTCCGGATATCATTCTGGTGGATCTGGGGCCAGACGACGCGCTTGTTGTGTTTATAGAAGTGGTTGATACCGATGGAGCGATATCCGACCGAAGGCAACAGGCCATTTATGCACTGACTGATAAAGCTGGTTTTGCCTGTAAACAGGTGGTCTTTGTTACTGCCTACATCGACAAGAATTCAGCGGGATTTAAAAAGACGATCAGCAATATCGCCTGGAATTCGTTTGTCTGGTTTGTATCTGAACCGGAAAACCTGGTTCATTTCAGTGGAGCAACCAAGAAGCTGAGTCAATTGCTCAGATCTTAATCCAGGCAAGAGAGGAGCTGGACAACCTTTTTATAATATGTGAGGTTTCGTGTTGAAGGAAATTATGCAAGCGAAAGTGGCAAGCCAGTTTTGGTTGGTTCTAAAGCATGTTTGGTCTATCTAGTGAATATTTTGCACTAGTGCTCGATACGTATAAAGGATCGGTGAACGTGCATTAATCCATACAACAATATGGATGCTTTTTATATCAAAATCTTTTCTGTTGCATCAACACCAGCATATTGCCCAGTGTTTCGGCTGTCCGCGTAAGGTTATCTGCTGTACATGCCAACGCGGTTGCGAGATCGCTGGGCTGGTTTCCAATAGGCATTAATACATCAAAATACGCCTTTAATTTTACGCTCTGTTTCAGGGGCACCTTCCCCGCGAAGGCAACGACAGGGAGTCCTTTAAGTTTGGCTTGGTACGCTACGCCGAAAGGTCCTTTTCCCTGTAAGGTTTGCTCATCAATACTTCCTTCCCCGGTAATGACCAGATCTGCCCGTTCCAGTGCAGATCTAAAATCTGTAAGTGAAAGAAAATGATCTATCCCATTTACCAGCCTGGCATTCAGAAATGCATATAAGCCTGCAGCTGCTCCTCCAGCAGTGCCTCCATATTTTATCGCAGCCATATCCCTGCCTGTATGGTGTAATGCCACGGCGGAGAGTTTGTTAAGTGCCTGGTCCAATTTTTTCACGTCTTCCGGGGATGCGCCTTTTTGCGGTCCGAATACAGCTGCCGATCCCTGGTCACCTAATAGCATATTGTCTACATCGCACAAAACAATCACTTCACATTTTAATATTCTTTCGTCCAGTCCTGAAAGGTCAATAGTAGCTAGCTCTCCAAGATTTTCAGGAAGAATGGTTAACTCATTGCCATCCGCCGCTAAGAAACGGACACCAAGGGTACCCAGAATACCAGTACCGCCATCCACAGTAGCCGAGCCACCCATGCCGATGATAATTTTTTCAACTCCCTGGTCAAGTGCTTTTCTGATCATTTCCCCTGTACCGGAAGAATTGGCACGCAAAGGGTCAAGCTCTTCGGGTTTAAGTAACCTTATGCCTGATGCGTCTGCCATTTCTATCACAGCAGTTGCACCATTATCGATCAGACCGAATACGGCATTTATTGGTCTGCCCAACGCATCGCGTACTGCCACATCCAACAATGTACCCTTACATTTTTTTACAATTAAGGTTCCTGTACCATCCCCGCCATCTGCTACCGGGAAACACTCAGTAGTGACGCCGGCCCTACTTCGCTTTAAACCTTCCTGAATAGCAAACGCTGCTTCTTCGGCAGTCAGACCATGTTTAAAAGCATTGGGGGAAATTAGGATATGCATAATGTCTTCAGTTAACGGTTCACCACGTTTACAGGATTCCCATTTTTATAGGCACTCAGGTTGCCAATAGTTATCTCCATTAACCTGGCTCTCGCTTCTTTTGTTGCCCAGGCGATGTGAGGTGTAATGATACAGTTTTTTGCACCAATAAGCGGATTGTCCTTTGTCGGCGGCTCAACAGAAAGCACATCGAGGCCCGCTCCGGCAATTTTACTGTTGTTCAATGCTTCGGCAAGATCTTCTTCAATAATGACTGGGCCCCTAGAGGTATTCAAAAGAAAAGCGCTGCTTTTCATTCGCTGTAAGTTCTCTTTATTGATCAGCCCTTTGGTTTCAGGTGTTAAAGGGCAATGGATACTGACAACATCTGACTGTTCCAGCAGTTCGGGTATTTCTACCCATTTAAAATTACTGCGGTGAGACTGATCTGTCCGGTTCCGGCTTGTTCCGACAACTTTCATCCCAAATGCAGTGGCCACATCAGCAACCTGCCTGCCTATATGGCCAAATCCGATAATCCCCATCGTTTTTCCCGTCAGTTCAACCAGCGGATAATCCCAGAAGCAAAAGTCAGGAGCGGAAGCCCAGCGGCCGGAGACCACCGCATCACTATGGCGCTGCACATGGAGGCAAAGTTCCAGTAAAAGGCCAAAGGTCAATTGCACTACAGACGGTGTGCCATAACCTGGTACATTACTTACTGTGATCCCCTTTTCTCTGGCCACTGCGGTATCCACTATATTGTAACCAGTGGCCAGGACGCCAATGTATTTTAAGTCTGGAAGACTGTTTAATGCCACTGCGTTTACCGGTGTTTTATTGGTAAATATGACATCCGCCCCTTTTGAGCGTTCAACAACTTTATCTGCCGGGGTGCGGTCGTACAAAGTTACTTCACCGAATTGTTTTAACCCGCCCCAGCTTAGGTCCCCGGGATTCAGCGTATATCCATCTAGTATTACGATTTTCATATTTAATAATTAAATAAGTGATGAAGCTATCACAAACTTATATTTTTATCAAACTTATTATTAATTATGGTATCAGGCGGTTTATTCTGTGACAGATCAAGCCAGTTAGCCATTAAATAGCCTCAATTGTCTTTTTTGTATTGTCTTTAGGGGATGATGCGGGAAGAGTATCAAAAGGCTTTGAGAATTTCGCTCCTATCTAGAAACATCGTATCCTTTAAATCTGCGTTAGGTTTTATTAATTCACCTCGAAATTCCTTAAAGGGATCTATTTCTTCCTTACCTCCCAATACCAAACAATTAAAGGGATTGCGAAGCATTTTTCATATTACTAATATATACTACAGGAATGAAATATTGCTGAATTGATTTATACTACATTCAAATTGATAAATTTTACATAGCTTTAGAATAGCCAAATATTCTAAAAATGCCTTTAAATAAATATTTTCTCAGGATTTTACCAGGGTTTATTCTATTAATGGCAGGTTGTCATATTGATGCGCAAAACCCATATACAAAGGAAGAGATTGTATTCAGGATACCTAAACAAGAACTTATAAATAATTTACATAAAGAGTTTCAATTTGATAGTGTCCATTTTTCTGGTATAAGCATTGATCTCATCAAAAATAGGGTTCAAAGTGCTGCAAATGGAAAAAGAATAGATTTTCAAATAAGTGTACTCAACCCCAAAATCAAAAAAAATGAATTAGCCTTTGCTCAGGAATTTGCAAAGAGTATCAAAACCTACATTAAAAACATTGACCACTTTAATGTTATAACAGTTGATACCAAGGTTTATATTCAATATTCTTGGGGATATAAAGAGGGCAACAAAAAGACATTACTTTATGCAAGTTCATTATTAGAATTTCCATTTGAAAATTATTTCACAAACAACACAGACAATAACTAACGTTCAACATACTCCTCATAGTTTATTAACAGTATTATGATCTTAGCTAATCCAAGAAAACATACCCAACAGATTATATTTGATGTATTAAATGAGGATTTTCAATCCTACTTATGCGACCCTAGCGCGAATAGAGAATACAAATACAAAAAAGTAAACAATGATATTACAATCTATACTACTGCTGTACAAGTCTTCACACTGCTATTAGTAACAAGTAGCGTTGAGATCATTCAACATACCAGTGATCAGTTAGCATTAGCTGAATTAACATCATTTCTTAAAAGAAGGTTACAAATTGGTAGAATGGAATTCTAATACAACTAGATATATTATACCAAACCAAAAAATAATTTATGGTCTTATTAAACCCAACTAAGAAAACTTATAAAACTATTTCTGGCTTATCGACTAAATATTCTACATAATATGTAATCAAAAACATCGGACAATAACTGAAAATAAATTGATCGACTTTCATAGTTAATAGTATTCCAGCGAATAACAAATAAACCAAAAACAACATATGCCCCTTAGCGCTAGGCTAAGGGGTAGGGAAGCGTATCCTGGCTTATTCAGCTGCCGCCTGCTCGTTGATTGAGCTGACTGCAATTTCAGTCAGGGCAACATCAGTCGCTTTCTCGTTATCCAGGGTGAATTGCAGCAGTTCGGCAACATCAGTATGTCCCATGTTCTGGGCAAAGACTACCAATGTTCCATACGTCGCAATTTCATAATGTTCCACTTTTTGGGCGGCCAGGATCAGTCCGGCATCACGGATCATGGTATCTGAATCAGTATCTTCAATAATGCTTTCTGCTTCTTTTAACAAACCTTCCATGGCATCACATTTTTTAGCCTGCGGCTTTTCCTCAAGCAGCTGGAATACCTGCTCCAGGGTTGCAACGTGGTTATTGGTCTCTTCAGTATGTTTTTCAAAAGCTGCTGCCAGTTCCTCACTGGTTGCTGCTTTTTTCATTTTAGGCAGTGCTTTAGCCAGGTGTTTTTCTGCCCAGTAAATGTCTTTGAGTTCATCAACAAAGAATTCATGGAATTCTGAGTTTTCCATTTTTCCGGTTTTTGATTTTGTGGCGGTTTTTGCGCCGATTTTTGTTGTAGTTGCCATAATTTTAAATTTTCGTTAGATAAATATTTAGCTGTCAGTTCTTATTATAATCAACTGCGGTGAAATAACCAGCGGCTTTGGAATTTGTTTAGACTTTTTTAAAAAGTGGAATTTTGCCGGTCGCAATAGCTAAAGTATACTACTGATCCATGCATTTAGTACTGTCTGGGTGCGGTTCTTTGGAGCTTCTTTTCTGTTTTTTTAAATGGAATTTAAAACTTTTTAATCTTACCGTGGTTAATGCTTTTATCTTTTATATGTCTAATCTTCAACACTATGAAAACTAAAATCATGTTAAAATTTTCTGCTGCCCTTATGATTTTCGCAGGGCTTGCGGCCTGTCAGAATACCGACCGGAGTGGCAATGCGCAACTGGACAGTGCTCCGGTGGGTAGTGATTCTTTGCGCAAGGCAGACAGTTCAGATGCCCCGAATGATGTAACTCAGATGAGCAAGGTGGATGGTGATGGTGCTGCTTTTATGGACACCGCTGCAGTTGGTGGGATGATGGAAGTGGATCTGGGTAAGCTCGCCCTTGAAAAATCTACAAATTCGAAGGTTAAAGAATTTGCTGCCCTGATGGTGGCAGATCATACCAAGGCCAATACGGACTTGAAAGCTATTGCGGTAAAGTTGGAGCACCTGTTGCCTTCGGCTTATCCTGCGGATGTCAAAGCCCATATGGATGCGATGAAGAAACTCAAAGGAAAAGCCTTTGATGCACATTATATGGACATGATGGTGAATGATCATGTGAAAACGCTTGCGCTGTTCCGCTCTGCTAGTAGTTTAAGGTCTGAGATCAGCGATTTTGCTGCCCGGACACTGCCAGTTCTGGAAAAACATAACCAGATGGCTACTCAGATCAATACTTCACTGAAATAGCATGAAGGCAGTTACCGTAATCATTGAAACACCCAAGGGTAGCGGCCAGAAATATGACTATGATCCCCAGACCGGAAAGATGAAGCTGAAAAAGGTGATGCCCTTGGGTTTGGTATTTCCTTTTGATTTTGGCTTTATACCAGGAACAGTTGGTGGTGATGGTGATCCGCTGGATGTGTTGGTCGTTTCTGAAGTTTCCGCTTTTTCGGGTTGTGTAATGGATTGCAGAATCATTGGTGCATTTAAGGTTGTTCAACAGGAACCTAACGGTGAGCGCATAAGAAACGACAGGCTTATTGCTGTTCCTGAAGTTTCTCAACGTTATGCAGATGTGATGGCCTTGCGCGATCTTTCCAAAACCATCGTGGAACAGGCCGTCGCTTTTTTTACCAGTTACAACCAGCAGGCAGGTAAAAAATTTGAGGTGCTGGAAAAGTTAAGCGCGGCCAGAGCGTTCCAGCTCGTTGAAAAAAGTCGTCTGGATTTACCAGTGAAAATGCTGGTTGAACTTTTTTTGCCCTTATATGATGGCAATGGTGAGGTATTTCCTGAAAAATTATATGCTGAGCTCCGTGAGGAGCTAACGGCTAAGTTTGGAGGTCTAACAGCATATTCCAGAAATCCGGTAAAGGGCTTCTGGAAACCAGCTGGAAATCACGCCGAAAAAGATGTTCTGCTGGTATTTGAGGTGATGTGCGAAAAAGTTGAAACAGAATTTTGGGATGAGTTGAAAGCCAGGTTACTCAAAACCTTTAAGCAGGACTCGCTCATCATCCGTTGTTCTAAAATAGAACTCCGGTAAAAACGCTCCTCTGTGCGCTGATTGTAGTGCTCATCGAAATCGCATGTTAACATTCCAGGTTGTATTTTGTTTATAAAAAATAAACTAAAATTTTATAAAACAATCTGTATTTCAGTGTGTTGAAATTATTCACCTACAACTACTAGGTAGTTAGGCAACCAGTCAGAGTTATGGTGCCGCAGGTGGTGGAGGACAACCTTAAGGGTTTAGTATATTAAAAACAATACGATGAAAAATAAAAAGGAAGAATTACCTGAAGATCCGGATCAGTCGGCAATTATTAATAAGGATGCTGAGTTTGAAAACGGGTCAGTAGATCCGGGGTTTGTGTTTGAAACCCGGCAGGAAGCCGATGGTGAGGACGATGGGGTCGATCAGCAGGAAAAGACGCAGGAACCCTACAAACAGGATGAACAGGGTACTCAGCGGGGTGCGCCCGGACTAGGTGAGCTAGATGGGACCAATCCCGGTTCCAATCATCATCCTATGGATAGTTAAACTTAAAACGATTGATATGACTAAGAAACACATTACACCATCAACCCCGGTAAGCCCCAGGGACGGACTGGATAATACCGGAACTCAAGGTTATGATTCCCTGAGTGATGATGCTTATACCGGCTCTTCAGATAAACCGGCTGAAAACCCGGAGGATGACCAAAGTCATACCGGAAGCTCTTCCGAAGATTTTGACGATAAAGAGAATTGAACTCATGGGAAGAATAGCAGAGCAATGGGAGCCTTTTGAGATCCAGATAACTATAGAAGGAGAGACCAAATCATTGTTGGTAGTTCCTGACAGGGAAGAACCTAAATATCAGATTTTTGATCAGCATACCTCTCTTGGTCTGATCTGGCAGGAGATTGGCAAAACTGGAAAAGTCTGGTGTGGGGAGGGTATGGTGGTCAGGGCCTTAGTCACTGAGTTGGGGGAGCAGGTAGAAAATTACTTAAAGAATAAACCGGTATAACTGATCTGTTGTTAATCATATAATACTTGACAAACCGGGCAAAAGAATGTTCTTCTTTTGGTTTTTCCCAGGTATGATTTCACCAGGGGATGTTCCAGCGGACAAAATTTCCTGGTATTTACCAGCCAGTGTTTTTTCAGGACATATGCTTTTTTCCAGTTCAAAAAATCAAAGCTGTATGCTCTGGCCTGGGTGACCAGGAGCTTAAGTTTGGCTGATGGAATGGAGGCGGCTATACTCGATGGGTGTATTCCCACCCGGTAGAGTACTTCATTCTTAATAATATTGCCCACGCCGGAGAAAATTTCCTGATCCAGCAACAGGTCACAGATCAACGCCTGGGGTTTGTTTTTGATCTTTTTTAAGGCTTTTCCAGGATTCCACTGCTCCCCCATGACGTCGGCAGACCAGTCATAGCTTGCATTGACATCACCTTCAATGTATTTTAAGGAGCAGCTATAAAAATTGAGTTCGGCATTTTCAAAAGATAAACTTAATCTTGCAGGAGCGTCTTTACGTTCGTTGATTCGATAGCTTCCAAACATCATGAAATGTATCCGGAGGCTGAAATCTTCGAAGCAAATCAGGAAATGCTTGCCCCAGCTTTTAAAGTCTGTTACTTTTTGATGAAGCATTCTGTCTTTCTCAATTTTGGTATTCCCGCTAAGCGCGGTAACCTGTTGTCCTTCCAAATCGAGTTCTTCAACGAGTTCTCTTAAAATTACTATAGATGGTCCTTCCGGCATGTCAAATCATATATATGGTATTGATCAACACCTAATTGATCAGATAAGTTTGAAAACTATTTTATTCCCATGATGTTTTAGCTGAAGATCAGATAGTGGTCATGTGTTAAAAAAAAATAAAGTTTACACTAAAGCAAATTGTTATGGATCCTTTTAATATTACCATCAGCATTGAGGAAGGAAAAATTGACCTGAACATCCATCCTCAGGAGGCAGGCACTTATAAGATTGTATATCATGGTGGACTGGTCGGGGAGATCTTTATGGGAAAAGGTGGTGAAAACTGGGAGGCGGTCACTGCTGAAGAGTTGGAGCCAGGTGGATTTCCCGTATATGAATACGATGAAACTTCGAGGCATCAGGATATACTGCTGGACAGCGCTACAGTGCAGGAAATAGGCAAGGAAATCACCAGGGTGGTTTAAACTAGAGGAAAGAATCTTTAAACAGAATGCTGTTGAGGTTGTTCTTTTAACAAATACAAGTATACTTATGGAAACAAATAGGGAGATCATCAGCGACCTGAAAGGATTGGTCAATATTGTTAATGATGGAAAAGAAGGTTATGCTTCAGCAAGTGAAGCTACTGACAGCGGGGAGCTGAAAGCAGTTTTTCTGAAGTATTCAGCACAACGTGCGGATTTTGCCGACGAACTTAAGCAGCACATCGCTGTGCATGGCGGGGATTCCGAGAATGATCAGGGTGGCATTTTAGGTATATTGCACCGCACCTGGATCGATATTAAGCAAGCCTTAAGCAGCAAGGAAGATGCAGCTATTTTGAGTGCGATTGAAACCGGAGAAAAGGCTGCGATTGAAAAATATGATAAAGTACTGGAGAATTATGCTTCCCATTTAGACCATATCGTGCTGCTGCAACGTCAGCGTACCGGTATTCTGGAAGCTTTAAGAGAAATTGAGACCTACCATCTGCGTTTGGTGCGGTAACAGCTTATTTAATTGTGAATTTATGAGTAATTCAAATCAGGCCGGTAATCCGGTAGAAATTGATTATTCCAGGTATGATGCCCAAACGCAAAAGCTGGAACCGGCTGTGTACAGGCAGGGTGATGTTTTTGCTGCGCTATCTGGTCCAGACCGGGAAACAGGAATTTATGGAGAGGGGGATACGCCCGATGCGGCTATAAAGGCCTGGCGCTCCGCACTTCAGGAGCGCTTCGATAAGTTACATGGAGATGAGCTAAAACCCTGATGTTATGGAAAATCAAAAACGTATTTTAATGGTACTGACTTCCCACTGGCAGATGGATGGCACCGATAGTAAAACAGGTGTATGGCTGGGGGAGTTCACAGATCCTTACTATGAATTTATTGATGCCGGATACCGGGTAACCCTGGCCAGTCCGCTCGGGGGAAGACCGCCGGTTGATCCCATGAGTGAGCTTACTGAAAATATTACTGGTGCGAACCGGAGGTTTCAGGATGATGAAATTGCCAAGACGGCTTTTGAACGCACCAATGTAATGCGTTTGATGAAGGCTGCTGATTACGATGCGGTATTTTATCCGGGAGGACATGGGCCGATCTGGGATCTGGCAGCTGATGCAAGCAGTGGCCGCTTAATCCTTGATTTTTACCATGCCGGTAAGCCCGTAGGAGCGGTCTGTCACGGGCCGGCAGCCTTGATTAAGGCGGCGGAGCTGGAACCAGGATTTTTACTGGGTAAAGACATATCGGCCTTTACCAATACTGAGGAAGCGCTAGTGGGCCGCGGAGATAACATTCCCTATAAACTGGAAACCAGGTTGAAGGATCTGGGGGCCCGGCTGCATTCGGCACTGATTCCCTTTACCAGTCATGTAGAAACAGATGGTTTGCTGATCACCGGACAAAATCCTTTATCCGCCGGACCAACAGCCAGGGCCCTGATAAAAGTATTAGACGAGGAATTGATTTAAATGATAAGGTATGCCTGAATTACCCGATTTAGAAGTATTTGCCAGGAACCTGGAAAAACGTTTTAAAAATAAACGCCTCCGGGAGTTGGAAGTTATGGTCGCTAAAAAATTGAATGTTACAGTCACTGAGCTTAAAGCGGCAATCCAGGGGCAGGAGTTAAAGCAGGTGCTCCGGGAAGGAAAAACCCTGCAGCTGCATTTTGAAAATGGTGCTGTATTGGGCTTACACCTGATGTTACATGGGGAACTACAGTTACTGGAGCCCGGTCAGCAGGTCAAACACCAAATTATTTCTTTGCGTTTCAGTACTGGAGACGGCTTTGTCCTTACTGATTTTCAGAAAGCGGCAACACCGACCCTGAACCCCAAAGCAAGTGATGTTCCCGATGCGCTGGCAAAGGAAATGAACCTGGATTATTTTTCCAGCTTGCTTTCCAAACGGCGAACTCCCATAAAAACTGTACTGATGGATCAAAAATCCCTCAGGGGTATTGGTAACACTTATGCAGATGAAATTCTCTGGCAGGCAGGAATATCTCCGTTCTCAATAGCCAAAGCGATTCCTGATGTTAAAGTTAAGGCTTTGCATAAGGCAATCGGAGTGGTTTTGAATAAGGAAGTGCTTCAAATTGAAAAGCAACTGGACGGCGCTATTTTTGGAGAGATCCATGATTTTCTGAAGATACATCGCGCTGACCTGATCAGTAGCCCTGGTGGAGCAGAGATTAAAGTCAAAGCTATCGGCGGACGTAAGGCATATTTCACCGATGAGCAGCAGTTATATGAGTAATAAAGCCTACAAGGATCATGCGATTAATGATCGGCCTTTTTATAGCTGTAGTGGCTATTATGCTATTTTTCTGGTTTAAAAGGCCAAGGGATTAGTTAGAAATTTAAAAATTAGTAAACCGGAATTCCACCCGGCTGTTTTATAAAGAACCCGGTGGTCTTTCCTGAAGAGGAAATATACGGGCAGAAATGACGCCCAGGACAGGAACAGGATTTTAATTTAAATGACTAGTATGGAAAATCAACAGAATACCCCAGAGAACCCAGCAGAAAAATATCCTAAACCCCCTTTTCCAAAACAGGATCAGCCGGCTCCGGGAACCGAGTCGCGGCTTCGTCCACAAGCAGATCATGGCGAAGAATCCTACAAGGGCAGTGGTAAGCTGGAGGGAAAAAAAGCCGTGATTACCGGAGGCGATTCCGGGATAGGTCGTGCGGTGGCGATTGCTTTTGCACGGGAAGGGGCCGATGTTTTGATCAGCTATCTTGATGATGCTGAAGATGAGGATGCTAATACCACCGCCGGGTTAGTGGAAGCAGCTGGCAGGAAGGCAATTTTAGTAAAAGGCGATATACAGGAGGAAGCCCATTGTAAACACATTATTGATACGGCTATAAAAGAGTTTGGTGGACTGGATATCCTGGTCAATAATGCGGCATTCCAGATGGCGAGAAAAACAATGGCTGATATTCCGTCTGAAGAATGGGACCGGACTTTCCGCACCAATATCACCGCGATGTTTTTTTTATGTAAAGCAGCTGAGCCTCATCTTAAACCCGGCAGCAGTATCATCAATACCACTTCAGTAAATGCTTATTCGCCAAGTGAGCAGTTACTTCCTTATGCGGCGACTAAAGGGGCTATTCAGAATTTTACCGCTAATTTAAGTCAGATCCTGTTAATGGATGGCAAAGGCATCCGGGTAAACGCAGTTGCACCGGGTCCAATCTGGACGCCGCTGATACCTTCCACTATTCCAGAACACGAAGAATTCGGTAAGGATACGCCTATGAAACGGGCAGGTCAGCCTGCGGAAGTGGCGCCAGCATATGTGTTCCTGGCTTCCCAGGATGCGAGCTATGTCGCAGGGGCTACTATACCTGTTACCGGAGGACGGATTACGATTTAAGCAAAGCTGGATGGCAATTTAAAAATTGAAATGTACGGCGATGAAAAAATAGACTAAAACACCTGAGAAAAAGGTGGAATCTGAAGATAAATGGTCAGCTGAGGTAACTCAGCATAGTGATGCGCTCGATCTGGAGGAGAATATTTTTGAGTCTGATGATCCAAAGAAGATTGCCCGTTCGCTGAAGAGATCCGCTGAAAGCAGTTCGCGCAGGAAATCAGGTCCTTACCGATCGGCCATGTCGATGCTGACTTTTTATATCGACCGTGCTGGCAAGAATCTGCATGAAGATCAGAAAAAGGTACTAGAAAAAGCTAAGGATGAACTCAGGGGTTTATTTGGTAAACCACTAAAGGGCACATCTTGACCTTTACACGTCCGCTAAAGCATGCTTTTTATAAATGATATCATGAAAAACAAAAAGGAATCTGCATTGGTGCTATACAAAAATGCCAGAGATCTGGAATTTCAAAAACGTTACGATGAGGCTGCCCGGGAATACGCAGCGATCTTAAAAAGCTATCCACTACATATTGATGCCAGTAACCGTTTGATGATTGTTTACCGAAAGCTCAAAGCCTACCGTAAAGAAGTTGCTGTGATTAATAAGGCCATTTCGGCTCATGAAAAAGAAACGGAAAAGAAGCAGCGCGCATGGATTAAGTCCCATCAGAAAATAGCAAACCTGACCAGGTCACTGGCCGAAACACTGGGTTTACTCAATAGTAAAGGTTTGCCGATATATGAGAACGATTTGCTGGAAAAATGGAGACGCCGTAAATCTATTGTTCTTGGGAAACTGGAAAAGATAAAATGAGTTAGGCAAATTATTCATGACTTTAGCAAAAAGCTGATCCTGCCATTTGTCCCCAGGGTTACCTGCTGGGTCTCCAGTCGGAGATTGGTCGACAGATCTGATTCACTCGGCAGGCTTTTTCCATGTTTTTCCGATTGATCTTTCCATTCTGATATAAAATCAGTGCTGAGCCTTTAAATAATGGGCTTTTGACGGAGAAACTAATAGGGAGGCGCCCACAATGCCTCTTGCCGGAACTGCGCCAATCATGATCACAATGACCAGTCAAAACCGGATTTTTTTCAACGATGCGCAGCCCGCCAATGCGAATGAGTAGCAGGGCGATAAAAACATTAACAGTGTTTTGCAAGCCATATGAAGAGGTGCGAGCTGTTTACCGCTTCCCAGTATCTCGTCCATAATTGTGAGTTTAATATTATAGTATAACATTGATGTGCTTACTTATGTTTATGATCAGCAAAGGAATAGGGGAGCGCCTTTTATTCAGTTAACAATACGTATTTAGAATATAGTAATATATTTTAAAACTTCTCACCAAGGCTGCTTGTTATTTTGTTATGTGCAATTTTTCTATAGAATATCCAAAATCAAAGAACGAAATGGTTGATCGGCTGAAGATGGCCATTGAAGCTCAAACAGCCGGGCTTTTTCAGGGAAATACTTCTGCCGGTGAATTTTCTTTTTCAGCTAAGGGTTTTAACCTGGCAGGAAATTACACGATTTCCGGTGACATGATCGAAGTTTCCATCACGAAGAAACCGTGGCTGCTTTCCTGCAGCAAGATTGAGTCTGAAATCCGAAATTATCTTGAACAGGAAAATAGTCCTGAGGAGTCAAAGCAAAGCAGCACGCCAGCCGGTCCTGCAAGTGCACCGATAGATCTGGAAAATTCAAAAAAAGGTTCTAATTTATATCCGCAAGATGAAGCGTTAAAACGTGAGGGTGATCCTGGTCACCGGGATGAAGATTTAAGTACTAATTCCGATGGTACTAATCCTGGCACTGAATATGATGAACGTTAATCCTGGATAATCGCCGGTCATAAAGGTGCCATGGCTGGCTGACTTAGCCAGCCCGGATTTATTTTACTGTGATTTCTTCCAGGCTGTTGTGCCGGCTGAAGGGACTTTGATCTGTGTTGGATCTTTACGTTTATTGTGAGGTCCTTGTAATTGATCGGCATGATCTCGGATGGTTTCACGCAAATCATCAATTGATTCGTCTTCCAATTCGTGCCGATGGTCATGTTGAGGAAAATTGAGCTTTTCTGCCAAGATTTTTCTGGATTCACGGCCGGATTTTGGAGCAAATAATACGGCTATTGCTGCGCCTGCAGCAATGCCAGCCAGTATTGCAAAGATGGTCAGGCCGTTGTCCTGCCTGGTTAGCTAAGATCGG
>NZ_AWRU01000006.1:0-103659 GCF_000523515.1 Pedobacter sp. V48
TTTTTTTCCATTGTGTAAGGTGTTTAACAATGGAAAAAAATGGCCATCGTAACTGATCAGAAAGCTGTAGAAAAATTCACTGATATTTTCAGTTATGTAAGTCCTGGAGCAAATAATACGGCTATTGCTGCGCCTGCAGCAATGCCAGCCAGTATTGCAAAGATGGTCAGGCCGTTGTCCTGCCTGGTTTGAAGCGCGCGTTTAATAAATTTTTTATGGTTCATAGGAGTAAATTTTTTGATGTTATTCTTTGTGACTTAGCCAGCCAATTGCTATGGGTAATTCCGATAGCTTGTAGCCTTTTGCCTCTCCAGGACTTACATAACTGAAAATATCAGTGAATTTTTCTACAGCTTTCTGATCAGTTACGATGGCCATTTTTTTCCATTGTGTAAGGTGTTTAACACCAGCTATCAGGTCCTGGATCCATGCCCCGGCTGTAAAGTTTTGCACATCGGTTTCCAGCACCAGCAGGTAATAGATTTCTTTATATTGATCGGTTAGCTTTTCCAGGCCAGGCAATAACACCTGCTGCAAGTCGTCTTTGGTTACCTCCCCACTGGCGCGCACACCGAATATATGAGCTGGTAGATCAGGAATAACTGTTAGCATAATCTTAAAGTTTTATAGCATAACAAGAAGAGCATGATATGGTTTTATAAAATTAGATGGAGTTTTCCTAAATTTTCAGTAGTGCGCCACTGAAAATAATCATGTAAACGAGTTTTATGTAAAATTTCCGTTTTCGGGGGCACGCTCTATTTTTCTTGGCTTTTTTCTGGATTGGTTTTATTTCCAATTTCCCTGACTAGAATAAAAATGCTGTTTTTCAGCGTTTTTTTGCCAGTTTTTTGCTATGAAGCGGATAATAGGAAGAACCGGATCTGAATTGTTTGGGAAAAAAATACTTAATATTTAAAGTTAAAAGGTGTTCATTTCCAGTGGTTTTGGTGTGTATTTTGACAATTGTTCTGCTGAAAAGATTTTTAATTTTAATCCTACACATCTATCCCTATGCGTACGATTAATCTGAACAATGAAATCTGCAGTCATCGCTCTTGCCTGGAAAACTTTACAACAGATGTCGAAGATGCCAGCGATCTGGTGCAGGACACTATTATTAAAGCAATCCGTTACCATAACCCGCTTGTTTGCGCCGGAAACCATATTTAAATAATTAATGTAATCCTGTAGCAGCAGTTGAGGCATTCCCTGAAGCGACCCAAAGCCAGATACCTTCATCAGCTCACCTTTATCCTTTTCTACCTTATTGGTGTTGTAGCGAACACCTTTAAAGGTTTTGCTCTTGGCGAGGAACTTGACGATCATAGGCAATACAATTAATTATCTGAAGGATTATGAATCAATGAGGTGATGAATTGGTGAGCCCTTAAACTATTGGAATATTGAGCTGATTAATCAGGACGAGTCCAAATCTTGCAATTTATGCAAGTACCTTTAATTGGACCAGTGAACTGGTTAATGCTAATTTTAGACAAATTTGTGATAGTTTTGAAAATAAAAACCTCCGGTGATGATAGAGCCACTTCTAAACCATGTCAGCAGATTTTGCACACTTGCTCCGGAAAAGTTATCATTACTTGCATCGTATTTTGAATCCAGAACATATAAAAAAAAGACTGTACTTCTCCGGGAAGGCGAGCGCTGCGATGAGAAATTTTTTATCGTCAGGGGGTGTATTCACCTGTACTATCTCAGAAAGGACGGCAGTGAACAGACAATTGATTTTGCAATTGAGAACTGGTGGACTTCTGATTTCATGGCCTTCCAGCACACTTCACCTGCTCAATTCTCCATTCGCGCAATAGAACCCACTGAGGTGTTGTGTATTACCGCTGAACATCAGCAGCAGTTGCTAGACGCTGTTCCGGAACTGAATCTTTATTTTCATCTGATGTTTCAAAAATCCTATGCTGCAGCACAAATGAGGCTCAGGATGCTCTATGAGCTATCTAAAGAAGAATTGTATCTGGATTTCCGCGACCATTACCCGGCTTTTTTGCAGCGTGTCCCTCAGTACCTGCTGGCATCTTTTCTGGGATTTACGCCAGAATACCTGAGCGAAATCCGTAAGCGATTTATTTCTTAAACCAGTTTAAGAGAACTGGAATTTTTGTTGAGGAACTTTGTACTGACAATTAAAATATAAAGTTATGTTACATGTTATTAAACACCGCCTTGACGTTTGGGCAGAACATCCCCAGTATTGGGAGCATATGCTGGCCATTGACAAACGCCTTTATGCCTCTTCCATCAGCAGAAGGCTGATTGAACTGATTAAAATCCGCGCTTCACAAATTAATAAATGTGTGTATTGCATTGACTACCATACCGAGGAAGCGATAGCGCATGGAGAATCCCCAAGAAGAATATTTTTGCTTTCTGCCTGGGCCGAAAGCCCGTTGTTTACCGATGTAGAGAAAGCGGTACTTCAGGCAACAGAAGAAATCACCCACATTTCTGAACGCGGACTTACAGACACAACCTATCAGCAACTTGAGCGTTATTTCAGCAAATCAGAAATAGCCGATCTCATTGTGATGATTTGCCACATCAACTTTTTGAACCGTGTTGGTATCGCCACAGGAACAGTCGCAACTTAAAAATAGCAGTCATGAAAATAAATAATCCAAAAACTGTGGCAGGAATTACCTTGCCGGACAGTACAATAGCCAGACAGGCAACCGAATTACTACTGGAACATGGAACGGAATTTCTCTATAACCACTCGATCAGATCTTTTATTTTTGCGGCTCTTAATGGTAAGCAAAAGCAGATTACTCATGACGCGGAATTGTTATTTGTAAGCGCTGTTTTTCATGACCTCGGCCTTACACCGCATTACAAGAGTGAGGATAAAAGGTTTGAAGTGGACGGAGCCGATGCAGCCAGGGATTTCCTTCGAAGCCATGGACTCTCCTCACAGGCACTTCAATTGGTCTGGGATACGATAGCCTTACATACCAGCCCTGGAATTGCCGAATATAAGGAAGCAGAGGTCGCCTTGTTAAATTATGGCGTTGCCCTGGATGTTGTTGGCAGAGGATATAGCGAACTGTCTGAAAAGAACAGACAAGAAATCCTCAGTTATTTTCCGAGGAACAATTTCAAAAATACGATCATTCCCACTTTTTACGAGGGGTTTAAGCACAAGCCGGACACGACCTTTGGAAGTATCAATGCAGATATCTGTACTTGTATGAATCCCGATTTTCATCCAAGGAACTTTTGTGACGCGATTCTGAATTCACCATGGACCGATTGAGCAATTGAGGCGCTGACCTTTTGAATCGTTGAGTTGATGAATTCATGATCTCATTTACCCATCTGCCGGATGATTTTTCGAAGCGAGACTTCAAACAGATTTTGGATCTCGATATGTTTATGAAAACTAAGAAGGAACGCTTGCGCTGAATAGTATCTAAATTTGATTTTATGCAGTGAGCACAAGTTTGCATTTAGGACAAATGACAGTCGAATGAAATTTTGTTATATTAGGAACAATCAAAAAATTAGATGTTATGAAAAAAATATTTGTACTGTCACTAATTGTGACTTTGTTCACCTCAGCAACTTTATCTGCTCAGGACAAACCTAAGGAAGATAAAAGTAAACGGCCGAGTCCACCTGCAATCGCTAAAGGAACGACTAAATCAGGCACAGCAATCACGATCGATTACAGTGCGCCTTCCGTAAAAGGCCGTACTGTAGGTAAAGAAATCGCACCCTTTGACGGTAAGGTTTGGCGGACCGGAGCAAATGAGGCTACTATTTTTGAAGTGACTAAAGATGTGACCATTGACGGAAAAGCTTTACCTGCCGGAAAATATTCATTGCACTCCATTCCTGGTGCCTTGGACTGGGTGTGGATCTTTAATAAGACCGCAAACCCGGCGGGGCCTTATGAATACAAAGAAGCAGCTGACGTCATCCGCGTAAATGCTAAAACCGGAAAAGCAAAAAGCTTCGTGGAAAAAATGACTTTTACTATCGATAAATCAGGTAAGGTTGTTTTAGAATGGGGCGATATTTCGGTGCCGTTTAATGTAAAATAGAATCAAGAGTTTTTTCGTCTGCCTGCTGTAAATGATTGGGCAGTGGGTCAGAAGTATTAGCATAGAAGGCGCCATACACGTGATTGGCGCCTTCTTTTTTATATACTTTTGCGCTGATCTTTCAGATCTGAGAATGATTCTTTGAGTTCCAACATGTATTGATGCCGAAATGCTCAGTTATGGAGGCTTTGATGGCATACCTAATGTTTAGACACAAAGTCCTGCCTTCTGCAATCGGCCCCCAATGCGGTAAATTGTTGTTCATTTCCAGTCCATAGCGTTTATTATTTCTCTTTTACGTACTCCAGTAGGTCTGCAGGCAGGCAWRMARRCWSTYGRKYMYMTTWYAMATKRMWYSKMAYSKWMNTAWAGMCCATGGCTTTTGCTTTTCCTGTTTTGAGAATGGAAAGATTCGAAAGTGTCAAATCAWMYTTMTSAKRMAAKKCATNNARTKAYMTTTTMSCTKANYCATYAWRMTGTYTRMRKWTATRAWGMTRRGCANTRMYYAWMYKKTYANKWYCRWWTTSANGWYKGAATTTCAATACCTCTTTTTACAACCTTGGCGATTACACACAGGATGATAGCCAAAAAACCATACTTCAGCAGCATAAAGATCCAATTTATTCGGATCGGCTATTTCGATCTTTTGCTCGGACAGCCAGGCTACATAGTTACTTCCATAGTGGGAAAAGAAACTGATGCCCAGGGTTAAAAAGGCTACGTTTAAAATGACCGTCCTCAATTTGGAAGTGAAAGGTTGGGCAATGCTCAGCTTTTTATCCGCAAACAGTTTAATGATCAGGTAAAAGATAATTGCTTTCATTACAGCTACGATGATCTTAAAAAGTGCAATGACCATGAAATGTCCGTGGTCATGCTGGTACAGGTCCGATAAATCAGCTCCTTGCCAGAAGTTATCCGTGTGAATGGGTTTAACGGCAAGGGTGTAAGCCAGATTGAAAATAATGGTTCCGGCCTCAATACATAAGCCAATGAGAATTATCCATGAAAGTACCTGCAGTGCATTCAGGACGTGTTTGATAGAAATTTCTATCCAAAGCACCACCATCTATAAATTTTCTAATAGCCTTTAAAGGTGGTATAGCACGCCCCGTGCAATATATTAGAATCCCCATACCCAAGGAGTTTGTAGTAACGCTGGCGTGCGGGGATTCAAACGGAAGTTATAATCTAATTTAAGCAATAAAGAGTTATTTCATTAAACAGCTAATATTTTTAGTAAAAATAACTATTTTTGTTAGTAAAAAATTAGGAAGATGTCGGAACGAGTTAGGGAAAAATTGAATATTCTGGCTGATGCGGCAAAATATGACGTATCATGCTCATCAAGTGGGGGAACAAGAAAAAATGACAATAAAGGATTAGGCGATAGCCACGCTTCTGGAATCTGCCATACCTATACAGAAGATGGACGCTGTGTTTCTCTTTTAAAAATTCTATTGACCAATCATTGCATTTATGATTGTGCTTTCTGTGTTTCAAGAAAGAGTAACGACATTGAACGTGCAGCTTTTACTGTAGAGGAAGTTGTATCCTTAACGATCAATTTTTACAGACGAAACTTCATAGAAGGACTTTTTTTAAGCTCTGGAATTTTTAAAAATGCAGATTTTACCATGGAGCGCCTGCTAAGAGTCGTTAAAAAATTAAGACTTGAAGAACGCTTCAATGGGTACATCCATTTGAAAACGATTCCCGGTGCAAGCGAGGAATTGATCAGGGAGGCGGGTCTTTATGCTGACAGAATGAGCATCAATCTGGAGATGCCCACGGAAAAGGGGCTAAAATTACTTGCCCCGGAAAAGAGCCATGAAGACGTGAAGCGTCCGCTTGGATTCGTACAAAATCAAATTGTACAGTTCAACGACGAAAAAAAGCTGATTAAAAGTACCCCTAAATTTGTACCTGCAGGGCAAAGCACACAAATGGTAATCGGTGCAACACCTGAAACAGATAAAGACATTATGCATACCGCAGACGCATTTTATAAAAACTTCTCGCTGAAAAGGGTTTATTATTCAGGTTATATTCCGATTAGCCATGACAATCGTCTGCCGCTTATTGGTACTCAACCCCCGCTAATTCGTGAGAACAGATTATATCAGACTGACTGGCTTATGCGCTTTTATGGCTTTCACGTTAATGAACTGCTGAATGATGCCAACCCTCACCTTGATGTTGATATAGACCCAAAATTGAGCTGGGCTCTTAGAAACCTTCAGTTTTTCCCTATAGACATCAACGTGGCCGCCTATAAAATGATCCTGCGTATCCCTGGAATTGGGGTGAGTTCAGCAAAAAAAATTATACAGGCGAGAAAATTTGGAAAGTTACGGATCGAACAGCTTAAGAAAATAGGGGTTGCCTATAATAGGGCAAAATATTTTATCAAATGCGCTGATACTCCCTATCAGATTAACGATTATCAGGCTTCGCAGATCAAATCATTCATATTAATGGAAAGTCAGAGTAAATATTTAAAGAATGATATTCAGCAATTGATTTTATTTTAATCCTGAAACTTTAATGATATACGTGATCGATGGCAGTTTAGAAAGTTTGTTGTGTGCAGTTTTTGAATGGTTTGAAAGAAAACCAGGAAACATAATTCTGCAATTGGAAAAATACTACCAACCGGATGCCTTCGCCGCCGAATTCCATGTACATAGGGATCAGAAAAAGGCTGACAGGGTATGGACAGGATTAAAAAAGAAATTAGACAAAAGTTGGATGAGAAGATTCTACTGCGCCTTCCTATCAGAATCAGCTCAGGCTTACAGTAGTCTCTTTGAGTTTACTTGTTATATATTTTCAAACCCAGCCGGGTCAGAAGTCAATTATGGTAATGCCCATGTCTTGGCGGTAGCACAAACAGCCAAAAAGGTAGAAAGAGAGAAACACAGGATGGAGGCTTTCATAAGATTTCAACATTCGGCAGACGGGATTTTTTACTGCGTTATAGACCCGGACTTCAATGTACTCCCTTTGATCATGAACCATTTTAAGAACCGTTATGCAGATCAGCAGTGGATCATTTACGACTTGAAAAGACATTATGGATTATACTATAACCTGGAAAAAGCAGAAGAAGTAAACCTTACTCCAGAAGAGGAGAAGAACCTGCAAAAAACAACAGGGGAGCTGCATGCGGTCAAGGAAAATTTCTATGCCATATTATGGAAAGACTATTTTAAAAGCACCAATATCGTTGCCAGAAAAAACACCAAATTACATGTACAGCATGTACCAAAAAGATATTGGAAATATCTTACTGAAAAAATGGATACTTAAAGGCGGTTTTATGATTCGAGCCAACTTTGGTTTTTGTCCATTGTTGCACAGCAATGAATAAGGCGAGTCAAGTTCTTAGTTGAGCTTTATTACATGATAAACTTTACCCAAAGGCACTCTTGTTATTTATCCTTCATTTTAACAGGTTTGTTTTTGAAGTCCTTTGCGCGAACTCATTCCGGTATGAGCTTAAACGGTATCATCAAGAATACGAACACTCCCGTTCCCAATACAGAGCCGATACCTGGAATAGTTTCTTCCAACTGGTTTACGCAATCCATGCAGTGTCGTTGGAACGACCCCGGCAAGTTTAACCAGTTGTTTTACAGCGTACATCGAGGTCATTTTCGTACTGTTTTAAATAACGTTCAACAAAGGTAGGCTATGACCTAAGGTAAGAGTCAAGAATTATTCTTAAAAAAATACAGTTTGTAGATGCCGCTATTGTAACTTGGAGACGATCACGGAAGTTTCTAATTCAACCATTTTTTCGTCTTGCCCCCTCATGCTACTTCCCGCCTCAGGCTCCAGTAGAATCTGAATTGGGCTTTAATTATTCTGGTTTTATGTGGTTTGTTCTCAATACTTTAGGTAGATTTGAATCTGTATTTCTTTTTACGGATTTAAAACTAAAATAACGATGAAAAGGAAAAAATTTATTACTGCAACGCTAGCAACCGCAATGCTCCCTTTAATTGGTAAATCTTTTGGTATGCTGAATCAGGCGGAAGTCGGCAAAGGGTTTAAAATCAATAGAGGTGAAGGAAGGTTGCATGGTCATATTAAATTGAAAGGTGTAAATGCAAATGTCCTGGATGTTAAAGTCTCGGGAACTGACACTGGTGGAAATCTTGCCGTCTTTGAACAGACTAGTGTCTCACAAGGAAAAGGAACACCTTTACATATTCACCACCTACAGGATGAAATGTTTTATGTATTAGAGGGCGAATATTTTTTCAAAGTGGGTGATGATAAATTTCATCTTGCCACCGGGGATAGTATTTTCTTGCCAATGAAAGTTCCACATGCATGGACGCAAATATCAGAAAAAGGAAAAATGACCGTTATTTTTCAACCCGCAGGCAAGATGGAAAACTTCTTTGTTACCCTGGCAGGATTGGATCACGTACCCGATCGTGAGGAGATGGTGAAACTTTTCGCCGATCATGAAATGCAGATAGTGGGGCCGCCATTGCAGCTTGAGTAGTTATGAAAACCATTTTAAAAATTCCTTATTAAAATGTTTGAGGTATCAATTTAATTCAGACCTAATCCTGAGTTCTCCAGTGTATTATTACAATGAAGATGGTTTTTTCCTACTCATATCTTTGAAATCGTAAGAAATTGATTGAGGAGCCTATTGAATGTTCCAAATATTATGATAGACTGCTTAGATATAGGTTTCTACATTAAAGGGTTGCCAGCTTGAAGGATTAGGGATTCTCTCATGGTAAGCTTATATTTTGTTCGACCTAAATTCGTCAAATAAAAATGCTTTTGGAATTCAGCATACCAGCAAATGCGATAAATTAAAAGGAGGCCCACCTTCTATTTTTGAAAAATACCTATCTTCCTGTAACCTTTTCCCGGAGAAGAAGTTTCCCTTCATATAAACAATAAAACCAAAGACGTTTGATAGATCTGAATGATGAACAGCTGATGCAATTGGTGAAGGCAGGAGACCTTGACAAAATGAGTTTATTGTTTAAGCGCCATTGCCGCTCATTGTATGGCTTTCTTTACCATATGACTCATGACCGGGTCGCCAGTGAGGATATGGTGCAGAACGTCTTTTACCGGATGCTGAAATACAGGAGCAGTTATGTGGGTACTGGTACTTTCCAAACCTGGATGTTTCACATCGCAAGGAATGTGCTAAAAGACAATGGAAAAAGACGACACCCAGTTCCATGGTCAGACAAAATGGAGGGATTGGCGGAAAATTTGACCGACGGGAACACGGCAGATCAGCAGCTGGAAAAGAAACATGATCAGCAGCAACTTTATAGGGCCGTGGAATTGCTGAAAGTGCAGGATAGGGAAATACTGACGCTTAGCAAGTTCCAGGAACTCAAATACCATCAGATTGCTCAGATACTGAACATCAGCGAGGGCAGTGTAAAGGTAAGGGTGCACCGCGCACTTAATGAATTGAAGAATATTTATCAGAAAAACAAATTATTATGAACGGAGAGAAAGCGCATAAAGATGAATTGGAAAACCGGGATATATGGGACCTGTTGGACGGATTAAAGTCGCCGGAGCCCAGCGCTGATATGGAAATGCGGTTTCAGGGGACGCTGGATCATTATAAGCAAACGGAACAGGAAAAACGCAACTACTTACAGCAGCTTTGGCTAGCACTAACTACCCTGTTTAGTTTTCGTCCGCAGGCCCAGCTCGCTTATAGCGTGTTCCTAGTTACTGTAAGTGTAGTTGTAGGCTATTCGCTGAACCAAAATACAACCGTCGAAACAAATGACAATGAAAGACTGTCCCTTTTGGCTAACCAGGTGGAGCAGATGCGTAAGTTAATGGTGGTGTCCTTACTGGAAAACCCCTCGGCTACTGAGCGATTGCGGGCAGTGAACTATACAGGGGAGATGAAAGCAGCTGACCGGCAGGTTATCAACACCCTGCTCCTTACTTTGAACGAAGACCCCAATGTCAACGTGAGGCTGGTGACGCTCGATGCCCTGGCAAAATTCAGCAGCCAGCCAGAAGTCCGGGCAGGACTTGTAAACTCCATCACGCGGCAAGAAAGCCCATTAGTGCAGGTGGCTATGGCCAACCTGATGCTGAAGCTGCAGGAAAAAGCTTCGGTAGCACCTTTGAAAAAACTGCTGGAACAGGAAGCGCTTAATCATGCGGTTAGATCAAAAATAGAATTCACCATAAATGAACTCATCATTTGACAAACTATAATGAATTATATTCGATTAAGAAAACAAATCTATATACAAATGAAAAAAACAAAAATGAAAACCTGGGTCATAGTTCTGCTTGCAGCTTTTCCTGTCCTGCTGATGGCACAAATCAAGGACAGGGAGCAGCTGAACGTAGTGCTGAGTAGCCCAGGGAAGCCTTTTGCACTGTACATGAACCTGTCCGGCGGGTCAGTTAGTATCCGTACACATGAAGGCAGGGACCTGCGAATTACGGCCTCACCCGGGCAAAATACCAATGACAACAACGGTCAGGGCAAAAATCAAAACGTAAACACGAATACCAACACGAATGTCAATGTGAATGTTAACAGTGGTGCTACGGGGAGCAGCGATAGAAACAGGCTGTTGAAGATATCTGAGCATGACAACAAAGTCGACATCAGTCAGTATAACCAGAAAAGGACACTCCATGTGGACGTCTTGGTGCCAAGGAACAAAACCAGCCTAAATATTTCCCTAGGGGGTAACGGTAATGTGAAAGTAGAGGAGGTAAGCGGAGAAGTCATAGTGACCAGTGCGGATGGTTCGATTTTACTCGAAAAAATTTCGGGATCCGCGATCGCAACCACGGTGAATGGGAACATCGTAACCACATTTAAAAATGTCAATGCAAAAGCACCGATGGCATTCTCCACGCTTACGGGCATTATCGACCTGTCCTTTCCCCTTGGTACCAAGGCCAGCGTAACACTAAAGTCTGATCAGGGTGTGATTTCTTCAGACTTTAATTTGGCAGGTCCTATCAAACCAAAACTTAGCAAGAACAAAAATGGATCCTATCAGGCTAAACTTGCCGGAGCTTTAAAAGGATACATCAATGGTGGGGGCCAGGAAATAGCTATCACCAACATGCAGGGGAACATCTATCTCCGCAAAAGCAAGTAACAGCTGCTCCCAGCTGGTTTAAACTAAAACGCATTACTATGGACACAAAACTAATGGCCTTTTTGGCCCTATGGATCTGCTTTGCCCTGAATTCCGGCTTAACGATGGCCCAGGACTCGATCAAGAAGGATACCGTAAAGCTCAAGGAGGTAAAGATCAGCGGAAGAAAAGCGATGGTTCAGCATAAGCTTGACCGAGCAGTGGTCAATGTCGGATCGATGGTGTCCAACACTGGTGCAAATGCACTTGAAGTGCTGGAAAAATCACCAGGGGTGATTGTTGACCAGAATGGCAATATCACCTTCATGGGCAAGTCGGGTGTCACCATTCTGATCGACGGCAAACCGAGCTATCTTTCCGGGGATAACCTTTCGGGTTACCTTAAATCTCTTCCCGCGGCGCAGCTAGAGGAGATTGAGTTGATGAGTAATCCGCCAGCCCAATATGAAGCCAGTGGTACGGCAGGGGTGATCAATATCAAGACGAAAAAGGAAAAATCACAGGGAATGAATGGAAGTCTTAGTAGTAGTCTTGGCAAGACAGATGATTGGCGCAATAATGAAAGCCTGAGCCTGAACTACTTCAGTGGAAAAGTAAATGTGTTTACCAGCCTGGGTTACGGCTTTTCCAAAACCAATAAAACGCTGGAGCTGGCGCGCAATTATTTTACTGGAGACGGCTCGCCATTAAGCGCTTACCAGCAACTGGCCTATTTTAGACCAGTGACCAATAACACCAACGGCAAATTGGGGCTGGATTATTACCTTTCGTCAAAATCTACCTTTGGTATATTATTCAGCGGGTCGATTTCAATGGGAAATTACAGCAGTCCGGTAAATACAGCGCTCTACAACGCTCGCGGCTTGCTGGATTCTAGTATTGTGGCGGATAATACCGCCAGAAGCAAATTCAGCAATGGAGGGATCAATCTTAGCTTTTTGACCAAGCTCGATAGCTTTGGCAGGCAGCTTAGCGCGGATGCCGATCTGATTACCTATCGGGCAAAGAACAACCAGTTATTTCTGAACAGTATTTTTTTGCCGGACGGTAGTGCGGGTAGGGAGGAGACTACCTCAACTGACCTGCCTGCAGATATTCAAATCTATTCCCTCAAGAGTGATTACAGTCATCCCGTTGCCGGGAAGGCAAAACTGGAAGCTGGTGTGAAAACAAGTTATGTGAGCACAGATAACCTGGCGAATTATTTTGATGTGATCAATGGCGCCAGTTCTGTTGACTACGATAAGACCAACCGCTTCCGGTATAAAGAGCACATTAATGCAGGCTACGTTAACTTTAGCAAAGAAATGAGCAGGATATCCTTTCAGGCAGGTCTGCGCCTGGAACATACGCGTGTCAGTGCGCTGCAAAGCGATAATCCTATTAAAGCAGATTCGGCCTTTAGTCAGCACTACTTAAACTTGTTTCCAACTGCTTACTTATCCTATAAATTGGATTCAGCAGGGGACAATTCTTTCAACTTATCTTTTAGCAGGCGCATCGACCGCCCGTTTTACAAAGATTTGAATCCCTTTATCTACCTGATCGACAAATATACTTATTCCTCAGGTAATCCTTTGCTGCGTCCTCAGACGACTACCAATTATGAACTCTCCTGGAGACATAAAGGGATGCTCTCAGCCACTGCCTTTTATAACCGGTATAAAAACTTCCAGACCGAGACAGTTAATCAGATAAATGGCATCTTTATCAGCACGCCCGCTAATCTTGGTGGAAAAATAACCAAAGGCATTAATGTTAACCTTGTCATCAGGCCAACTAAATGGTGGGATGCAAACGTCTATACTGAACTGGTTAGCCTGAAGTTTATGGGACAGGTTAATGCTGGTTATCTCAGTACCTCCACAACTTATTTTTACATTGAGTCCGGTCAGCAGTTTAAGCTAGCTGATACCTGGAGTGCCGATCTGAACGGATTCTATATATCAGGAAGGACAGTAGGGCAATTCGAGCTGGATCACAAAAGCCAAATCAGTGCCGGGTTGCAAAAAAAACTTTTGCAAAATAAGGCCTCACTGAAACTAGCGGTATCAGACGTGTTTCGTGCAAATATTTCCAGCGGAAGTATTTCCAATGTTACAAGCGCATCTGCGCGCTACCGCAGTGATTTTGACACGCGGATGGTCACATTGGGGTTTTCTTATAATTTCGGCAGCAAGATCAAACAGGAAATGAAAAAAAATGCGGGAAGCGCACAGAATGAACAGAACAGGGTCAAAAATTAAGGGATGCAAGATAGCGTCAATCTGCTTAAAATCAGTGGTATTGACCTGTTATCGCCAATTTCATTAAACAGTAGCATTATGTGCACTGATAAGGAATTTAATTTACTTTTGATAGACGGTTCGAAAATGTTTTTGAATATTAACTATCTTTTAGCCAACTGGGTATGACCATGTCCTTAGCAGGGGTGAGGCTCGTGGTATAGCGCAGTAATAGTTTAAATGAGATGCTAAGTTGTTGTATTTCGCGTAGTTTCGGGTGGGTAGTATGCCAGCTATTATTGTTAACATCGCCGGTTTAAATTATAAGCCAGGCCTTTTATCAAGGCCTGGCTCCATTTAAGCTGCCCTCCGGATAACTCCCAGGACAATCGCTATGATGGCAATAACAATCAGAATGTGAATGATTCCGCCGGTGTAAAAACCACCAAAGAAACTGATCGCCCAGATGATGACCAGAATGACCGCAATAGTATAAAGTAGATTTCCCATGGTATGAATTTTTAAGGTTAAGATTTTCGTGTATAACTCTGCAATGCGTATTTTTGTTTTTAACTATTTAAAGTGAAAGACCTGCGTATTGTTTGAAATCGCTTTCTTCTGCGTAGTTTTTGAAGCGCTGAATGTCTTCGCGGATCATGCGTTCAAAAATTCCGTTAAACAATGATGCGATACCCCTGCCTACACTTCCTGCGGGCGGAAAGTAGTCAATTTCGATATGCAGTTCCGTGCCGGTCCCGTTTAATGTTTCACGGAATTCCACCTTGCCTGCGTTGTCGATCATCGAACCTTCCAGGGATCGCCAGCCGAGGTAGCTTCCTTCTTCCTCTCTGGTGACCTCAGCGTTCCAGTTTAGGTCAATTAATCCACCAGGGGTGTTTGCAGTCCATAGGGATATCCGGTCGCTGGTCTCTTCCACACTTTTAAGGTGTTTCATAAATCTGGGCAGGTTGGAAAGTTCCCGCCAGAAAGCATATACTTTGTCTTTTGGTGCATTCACTGTAATGTCCTCAGTGATATTGATGGCCTGCGGATCTGTGGTGTCTATATTCAGTTGTTTATAAACCGGACATGCGCCTGTAGCCCCACGGTAAAGCATGAGCCCTCCGGCAGCTGCACCCTGGATGCCCAGAAAAGGATGCTTGCGGATTTTTTTCAGGCTTGTGTACAGTAGCCAGCTGCCTGCAAGCAGGGAAATAATTCTTTCACCCTGGTCCATGTTTTCTTTTCCTGTACTGCGTAGTCCAAAGCTGGTCAGGCGCTCTATGATCTGATTATTCAATTCGTTTTTCATGTGTCAAGGATTAAGATTTTTCTTTGATATTGATATTAGCCTAATGAACAATGTCACCGCGCTTTGGTTTTGTTGATGTTGAAAATATTACTGCGCGGGTTATTTCAAATTTATTTACACTTGGAACTATGGTCTTGGTTTAAGGGCAGCGAATCGTCACGCGTGTATTATTTCTTTTTTTGGGATAAAGTATAGACCACGATAAATATGATGGGGGTGAACTGCCTCTATAGCAGGCTTCTTAACATCCTGCGAAGTGACCATTTATTCTTAACGGTAATTTTTTATACTCAGGCTTTGTCTGAAGAAAGTTTACCCGGCCTGACCGGGTAAACTTAGTGGATTTTTTAGGTGTAATCGGTGCCGGATCGCCTGGATTGCTCATCCAGGTCATCGTCGTCCGGGTCCTGCTCCAGCTCCTCATAGTCGTCAAATTCCAGTTCTTCATCCTCCTCTTCAATAAGTGGTTCCTCCTGCTCATCGCTTTCGGGCTCTGGTTCCGGATCGTCGTCATCGTCGAATTCCAGTTCTTCAACTTTCTGGTCAAGACGTGTACCTTCTCCGTCAGCAAATTCGGTTTCTCCGGGAGTGTAACCGGCCTCCTGCTCCACGCCATCCTCACTTTGCTGTTCTTCTTGCTCATTTGGATTGCGGCCAACCTGGAGCTGCTCAGCATTAACAACTTCTTCTGGTAACTGATCTTGATTTTCCATAGTGGTAGACTTTAGATCCGTATAACACCTTGGTTATGAATATGTTTTAATTGTTTTGTTTCCTGTATTCCAGCTGAAAACAGCTAGCAGTATTCAGCGTCTTCGCCAGGTGGGAAATCACGGAGAATGAGGTGATGGTGCCTGCGGCAAGTCCGGTTATAGGAATGGATTCTTCCGGCTAACTAGTTGGGTTTTAAGTTATGGAGATCGTCAGGGTAATCCCTCTTAGTAGCTGCTAAGTGGGACCGGGAAATTTTGTTATTCTGCAGCTGCCTGCTCGTTGACCGCACCGGCTACAATTTCGGTAAGGGCTACGTTGGTTGCTTTTTCATTGTCAAGGATCGATTGCAGCTGCTAATCAACTTCCGTATGTCCCATGTTTTGGGCGAAAACGACCAAGGTTCCATAAATTGCAATTTCATAATGAATGAGGCCTACTGGATAGGGAGTTCTGATGCGAGTTACCTGAATGAGACTGGGACTAAACTAGATTTAACAGCATCGCTGGAGAAATAGTCATGTATGACGTTACTGAAGAGCATGCGAAGATCTTTCATGTGATTGTCTAAGCCACCTTATGCTACTCCTTTGGATTTGCGTAGCCTCATAGTATTGAACTGATCAGGCTTCAGGAATTATTTTTCTTCATAGCTTTTGTTTCAAAACTTCTATTTAGGTAAATGTACACGCTTTTACCCAACTAAGAATATCCTGCTTGCCTTTAATTCCAATCGATATGGCATGTAGGGGTTTTTCCCTATTTCTCAAAATAGGGAAAAGCCCCTATTGACATTTTTGTCTTTAACGTCCATTTTCATGGCAATGTATCGCTGCCCTTTGGTCTCTCAACGGCAGTGGTTTAAAGAACTTTTTGTTAAACTCATTCTCTCCCTATGATGAAAAATGAAAACACAGGCCTGGTTTCTGCTTGGCCTTTATTTGAAAAAAAATCTGAGTTAGCTTATCTGGATCTCCAGCAACGTTTAATCGAGATTGAAGTCGGCAGTCCACTTGAAATACTCGGTGCCATTTCAACTTTGATTCGAACCGATATTCAGACCCTGGATAATTCATTTGCTGATTTGGCTGACCTTTCGGATACTACCCGGATCGTGTATTTTAAGCAGATTCGACCGAAATTTGTGGCCCTTTGGTTATTTTATCGGGAACGTTACCACCTGATTTTGAATAGGCCTCTGGGTGCAAAACAGGGGATCAGGTCTTTTTATGAATCCGAGTTGGAACAGCTCGATTACTTTTTGAAGCGTTATGGTTTTTATTACAGTTACTTCCGAAGCGGAATGCAACAAACAGACTATTTGTATTTCCTCCCGGACAATGGAATTACAACTCCCGTCCCTGAGTTACCCCTGCTGCCAGAAATGTCGCGGACTGCTTGCGATTATCTTTTTGCCAGGTTCCTTGCTTGTGATTTGATAACCCAATACGTGTTGGCACAGATCAATGATTTGGATAAACCTAACTTGGGTCCCTCTGAAGTGGTAAATTTGACAAAGAAAAAAAAGGTGCAGACTCAATTTGGTTTGTCGGTGGATCAATTGGGTATGGCCGTCCGTGCGGCGCTGGACGCGTCGGTAATCAAGGGCAAATCCTTTCAATCTTTATGTGAGGAGCTGGCACCCCTGATCGTGACGGCTTCAGGGCAGAGCAATGTCTCTGCCGGAAGTCTGCGGAGTAATGCCTATACAGGGGAGGATGTAGATAAACATGTAGTCATTCGTGCGATGGAAAAGATGATCCGTTTGATTAAGGAGTATTAGCCGATATCTTCAGCCGGGGCAATTGGTTTCATCCAATTGTCTTGGCTTATTTCTCCTGGTTAATCTATTCCCCCTTCGTTCAATGAGATCTAGAAATCATATTTTTTTGGCTTGATTTCCGGCTTGTTTATATCTCTTCAAATTTTCCCGTTCCTCCGGTTTTTGCTGATTAGGAAAATGACCAGCAACATCACCAGGACAATCACCAATCCTTCTACAAATGAATTCCTTTCCATATCTGCGGTAATTGATTTATTGTTTTGCTAAAATGTGTTATCACTAAAACAATCCAATAGCGGATAGGTTCAAGAAATATTTCAATTGCTTACTACCTTAACTGAATTCAATACAGTCCGCTTAACTCTGATCAGTTTAGCTTTTTTCTACTTGTAGAAATCCTTGGTTTCGGGACATCTTTTTGTGAATGGATGATCCTTAAGCTGTGCTTTTTCAGTTGATATCCATCGATGATCCTACGGGCGATCTGACGGTAAAACACTTTTTTTAGGGAATCCGTTTCCATAACAATGTTGTTTCTGATCAGCTGTTTGAGCATTTGCTTTACATCTGCATCATTTTCTACACGGAAAGAGCTACCAAGATAGGGATCACGATAAACCAGGACCAGGCAAAGCCTGTCATCAGACTGTCGATGTATCAGTTTTTGTTGGGTAAGTTCTATGTGCCGGGTATGGGACACCTCGGTCTGGGAGGGAGCGTTTTTTAACATGTTGATATCATTGACGATTATAGGCACCCCGCGTCTGTAATCTTCTACTTCTCCCAGTTTCAAATGATCTTCATCTGGAAAAGGAAAGCGAAAGAGGAAACCCATGTCCGCCTCGGCGTATTTTTCAGGGGGAAGGTTCCCTGGTTCCTGTTTGAGCTGACCTGATTCCAGTGCCTGGACATATTTTGGATACGAGGCATAATAGAGACTTTCGCAGGTACCCAGTTTGATCACCTTATTTTTATATTTTATGTATTCTCCCATAATTGAATTTTTCTTCTAGGTCCGCACCAGCAAAGGTCATCTGTTGCCTGGAGAATAACCTATTTAGAATTCAAGAGGGATTGAAGAGACGATCTCCAGGCTATTTTTTCATTTCGCTTTTGGTCACGGTTGAATCTTAGCCTAAAGCGTCACTAATGTTGATCTGGCCGTCAATGTTATTTTTTAATTACGGGGTTGATCCTCTTTAGAATTTATGCTGGGTCGTTTTCTGGTTTTTACCAACCTTACTTTTGTGTAATGGGCCGGCGTAAATGCTACGCGTAAGGGTTGGCTGATCTTCAGTTAGCGAAATCTTAGGTTAGAGGCGTTAAACCCCCTTATGGTTTTTTAATGTTGTTTAAGGATGTAGGAATGAGAAGAAAAAAAAATAATAGAAACAAATGCTGTATGGTGCGGTTAACTGAAGGGGAACAAGACCTGCTGCAGAAAAATCTTGCGGGTACAACCCACAGGAATTTCAGTGAATATGCACGGGCAATCTTACTGGGGAAGCCCATAATTGCGGCAGTAAGAAACCAGTCGCTTCAAGATATTTTTGCTGAACTGGTAGCTTTAAGGCAGGGCTTAAATGATGTGGCAACTCAGTTCAATCAGGCGGTGCAAAAACTGCATACCATGGCCAGCATTCCGCTATTCCAGGATTGGCTTTTAAAATATGAAATGGATCGTCGGAAATTGTTAAAGGACATTCAGGAGATTAACGTGTTCATTAATTCAACTGCTGAAAAATGGTTGCGATCATAAAGACAATTAAATCCTTAAGTGGAAGTTTTTACTACAATGAGAATAAGCTGGACTCAAGTGATGCAACCTGCCTGATGGCCGAAAATTACCCGCGCGGACTTTCTGAACTGAATCAGACTGACCGCCTGGGAATGCTGGAAAAAATGGCTGCGTTAAACCCCCGGACTATAGTAAATGGCCTGCACATATCTTTGAATTTTGATCCGGCAAACCAGCTTACTCCAAGCTTATTGAAGGAGATAGCAAAATTTTATATGCATGGTATTGGTTTTGGGAACCAGCCTTATTTGGTATATGAGCATTTTGACGCGGCACATCCGCACCTGCATATTTTAACCACCAATATACGGGCTGATGGTCGCCGAATAAATTTGTATATGAAAACAGAGGGTTTTCAGTCCCTCCTTAAGCAGATACGGACTCGCTTTGCACTGGTTACCAGCACGGCAGTGAAGGACTCAGGTGAGGCTTTGTATCCCAAGCAGCTTTCAAAGCTAATCTATGGCAAATCGCAGACGTTCAGCGGTATCGCTGGTGTGTTGGAAAGCGTGCTTAATGAATATCTTTTCACCTCATTTGCAGAGTTAAATGCAATCCTGGGCTTGTATAACGTTCGGGCAGAACGGGGTAAGGAAGGATCCAGGCTGTTTAAAAATAGGGGACTAATTTATCATTTGCTCGATGGGTCAGGTAATAGGATAGGAGTGCCGATCAAAGCCAGTTCTTTACCCTTCAATCCAGGATTAAACAGCCTTGAAGAAAGATTTAAAAAGAATGCGCCGCTTAAGCTGGGCCTGGAAGGAAGAATTCTCTATGAAATAGACCTTGTGCTAAACAACGTAGGGATTTGTGATATAGCAGCCTTTCGGTCATCACTGAAAACAAAGGCAATCGATGTGGTATTTAAAGTTGATCTGGATAATAGATTGCAAGACATGATTTATGTTGACCACTTGAATAAATGTGTATTCAAAGGAGTAGACTTGGCTAGTGCCTATGGTGCTGAAGGTGTATTGAGCAGATTGAACGACAATGTTGGTCGTGTCCTGGAATATGAAAAAGGTCAGGGCGTGCATGCTGGTGATTCGCAACAGGGTTTGTCTGGGGATGGTTTATCGGCGCTGGTCAATCCATCGCAGATACAGCTCCAGCAGGATCGTCCTTCGGTTTCTGTCGTAAGAACGAAGCAGAAGCGGAGAAAACAGGGGATTAAATATTAAAGAGGAATTATGGCAATGCAAACGGGAGAGAATGAGCAGGCAATGAGAAAGATTCTGGATATGACCAGGTTCATTTCAATCAGTATCCTGCTGTTACATTTTTATTATTACGGCTATTTAGCTTTTGATTTTTGGGGCTTCGTCAGCGCTTTCACTGACCGGGTAATGGTCAATATAGCGCATTCGGGATTGTTTGACGATTTTCATAGGTCCAAATTTGTTGCTTTAGGCTTTCTGTTCATTTCACTACTGGGAGTCAGAGGGAAAAAGGATGATAAATTAAGTCCCAAAACCGGCCTTGCTTATTTGTTCACCGGCCTGCTGTTGTATTTTATCAGCGCCCTGACTCTGGTGCTGGAGTTGAGTCTGCATTGGCGGGCTATGCTGTATATCGGGCTGGCTTCAATAGGGTATTTACTGATCCTGACTGGTGCGACACTATTTTCCAGAGTGATCAACAACAAACTGAACGGTGATATTTTCAATACCGATCAGGAGAGCTTTCCGCAGGAAGAACGCCTTTTGGAGAATGAGTTTTCAATTAATTTGCCCACCAGATATAAGTTGAAAGGGAAGGAGCGAAAGGGTTATATCAATGTGATCTCCCCGGCAAGGGCGACCATTGTGCTTGGTAACCCCGGTTCAGGTAAGTCGGCTTTTTGTATCCGGGAATTCATCACCCAGGCATTGGCTAAAGCTTCACCTTATTCCATGCTGGTTTACGATTTCAAATTTCCAGATCTGTCTTTAATTGCCTACAACCACTGGTTGAAACATAAGGATCGCTACCAGGGTAAACCGGAATGTATTTTTATCAATTTTGATGACCTATCACGATGTCATCGCGGAAATGTATTTGATCCATTGGGAATGGTTGACATCACCGACGCCTCAGAATCTGCACGTACCATTCTGCTGGGACTGAACCGGGAGTGGCAGAAAAAGCAAGGAGATTTTTTTGTGGAATCCCCAATTAATTTTGTGACTGCAATCATTTGGTTTTTACGTAAATACCAAAACGGCGCCTATTGTACTTTGCCGCATGCCATTGAACTGATTCAGCTGGATTATGACAGTTTGTTCACCGTAATGCGTCTGGAGAAAGAAATAGAAGTATTGATTAACCCATTTGTGAATGCCTACCTGAATGATGTGATGGAGCAACTGGAAGGGCAGATTGCTTCGGCTAAGATTGCGCTGGCCAGGCTATCATCTCCTCAGCTTTATTATGTGCTGTCCGGAAATGATTTTAGCCTGGACATCAATAATCCCGAGCATCCGAAGGTCATTTGTATGGGAAACAATCCGCAGAAGATTCAGACTTACGGGGCAGTGCTTTCCTTGTACGTTAACCGTTTGCTGAAAATTATCAATCAGAAGAATAAGCTAAAATCCATGCTGGTCTTCGATGAGTTTCCAACGCTGACTACGGATATCATTCCTACCATTGCGACTGGCAGGAGTAATAAAATCGGGGTGTGTCTGGGCATTCAGGATGCCAGCCAACTGCGTAAGGATTACGGCCGGGAACAGGCCGATGTGATCATGAGTACGGTGGGCAACATCATTGCCGGGCAGGTAACCGGGGATACCGCCAAGCAACTGAGTGAACGCATTGGTAAGATCATGCAGGATCGTCAAAGCATGTCAATCAATAGTGGAGATACTTCCATCAGCAAAAGCAGGCAACTGGAATTTGCCGTTCCGGCCTCCAGAATTGCGTCCCTTTCCAGCGGGGAGTTCGTAGGTATGGTTGCCGATATCCCGGATCAAAAAATTATTTTAAAGGCCTTTCATGGCGAGATACAGAATGATTTCGATGCCCTGAATAAAGAAGAGAAGGCTTATGTTCCTATCCCTGTAATCAGAACGGTCAATTCAAGTATGGTCCAAAAGAACTACCTTCAGATCAAACAGGAGGTACAGGACATTGTCCGGTCGGAGGTACAGCGAATGATGGGTGATCCTGCACTTGCCCATTTGGTGATTCGCAAGAACTAGTCCGGCAAATCCGGACAACTGTTTTTGTTTTAGGGTTATTCTCAAACACACTTTGCAACCAGCAATGCTAGTTGATCTTGAAAACAGCCAGGGTAATGATAAACAGAAATATCGCCAGTTGCAGCAGATAGAAAATATTCAGCCGTACTATAGCGCCGCTAACCAATCGATCGGTACGATCAGTGCTTTGCTTTAAACCCTTCTTTAACTTTGCGATCTGCCCATTTCCAACCAGGAAGCCGTTGAGTACAAGTGCCAGGATAAGTGCCAGTTTAATCTTAAACCACAATTGATGCATGAAAACACCATGGGTAACCGCCATCAGGCCTACACCGGAAACCAGGAGTAAACCACCACCTATCGCTAAAACTATTGCAAGTCTGGACATGAGCTTTAACAGGCTGTCGGAGGGTTCGCCCAAGGTTTTAAACTGGTTGGAAAAAGTACGGAAGGTAACGTAATCTGCAACGGTAGTGCCCGCGAGCAGTGTGAGGCCGGTAAGATGCATGATAAGCAAGCCCTGCATTAAAATTAGCATATTCATATCAGAGTGTTGTTTTTTGTTTAGCACTGAACAATAAAAAGCTGGTTATGACCATGAAGGCGGCTGTTAAGCCATGGATCAGCATATGCGGAACATCCAGTCCATTGGTCAACAAGACCAGTACGCAGTCTGTTGCAGGTATGATGATTGCTGCTGTAAAAACATAGGCTGCCGCTACTCTCATGCGTAATAAAAGTAGTGGCAAGAGCACGATCCCCGAAAAGATATCGCGTATGCCTTTTATTCTTCCAAAAACGAGGTCCTGAGTGCTGGAAAAAGGGATGCCAAATGCCTGGGCGGCGGTCTGGGGAATGGCAATAAACCGGATGCCTACAAAGATAATTCCCAGGGCCATCAGCATGGTCATCCAGTAGGATGCGGAGCGGATACCCCAGCTGCTTATTTCATTTTTTGTTTTCATGTTATTTAGTATTTAATAACACAAAGTTCACTAATGAAATGACTGGGTTCATTCACCCAGGTTAATTAATGCTACCCTACCATACGTTTTCGGATTCGGCTTAAAGACTGTGGTTTGATACCTATATAGGAGGCAATATAATATTGTGGTATGCGCTGCCCGATATCCTGGAACCTGGAAAGAAACTGCTGATAGCGCAGCTCCGCAGGATCATTGTAGAGTGAGGTGATCTGGTTGATCACATTCACAAAAACGTATTCAATTGCCAGTCTCCCAAATCGTTCGCCATGCTCCACTTGCTGATAAAACAACTGCATATTGGCATGGCTGATGGTATGGACAGTAGTTTCTTCCAATGCCTGTATGTTCGTTAATGACGGCTTCTGTGGTAAAAAGCTGGGGTAGTCACAAACAAATTCCCCCTCCTTGTTAAAATAACCGGTTTGTTCTTCCCCGTCCTTATTGTTGTAGTAACGCACCAATCCCTTTTCAATGAAAATAATATTTCTGCAGACATTGCCGGCTTCCAGTAAATGTTCGCCTTTTTTCAGTTTTCGCTCGCGAAATAGTTTTCGTATAATTTCTTCATCAGCCGATGAAAGTGGAATATAATTTTGAATGGTTTTGATCAGTAAGTCCATAAACAAATATAACCAACTGAGAAATTTGTATCAAAAGATAACCGTTAATTCATTTAGAGGAGGATATGCAGTTGTATGGCGTAAATATCAATGAGCGGCATTTCCAAACCATATCAATGACTTCTTTGTATATCTCATCAAACTCTTTCCCTTTATGTTTTACCTTAGGGCTGAGAATCTTATTTCAACATTTTTAGCAATTTTTAACATGTCTTTACACAATTGTGATTTGATATAGGAAATGGTATTTTTACCATTGAGTTAAACGTAAAATAGTTTATGAGTTATAATCAACGATTAGCAGACCGTGTCCGCGAGTTACTTGAAGACCGGGATGACGTGACAGAAAAAGCAATGTTTAGCGGGATTTGTTTTATGGTTGATGAAAAGATGTGTATATGTGTAACCAGCACAGGGTTACTATGCCGCGTTGGAGCAAGCAAAGCAGAGGAAAAATTGGAAAACACCAATTGTAGGCAAATGATCAACAACGGAAGAACAATGAAAGACTTTGTGTATGTAGATGATACTGATGTAGAGAAGCAACAGGAGCTGAGGTACTGGCTGAGCCTCTGTCTGGAGTTTAATCCGCTGGCTAAATCCTCCAAAAAGAAAAAATAGGTCTGGTATAAATTAGTTGAGTAGATATTTAAATTAAAGTAAAAGCGCCTCCTCAACGAATGAGCAGGCGCTTTTGCGTAGGTAATTAGCCTAAATTATTTTTTTATTGCGTCTTCACAGCGGTATCGATAGCAGCCGAATCAGTTGCAGTAGTGTCCATTGTGGTCATAGAAGTATCAGTCATTGTAGAATCTGTAGCATCWNGMTYKKWWKWCTGAAGTACAAGCGGCAACTGATAAAGATATTGCTAAAGCTAAAAAGCCAAATTTGAATAGGTTTTTCATAATAATTTTGTTTTAGATACAAGTTTTGTTCATTAATTAATACCCTGAAGCTAAAAAGGTAACCCATTTAAATAAATTATGGGGCTATTATCGTGAAAAGATAGACCGCAAATATAACCAGTAAAACCACTCCCTGTAATATATTAGTTTTGCCTGTAGCCAGTGAAAGCATGATTGTAAATTGTGCCAGCAAGAGTAAGACAGTTGCCTTCATGTCAATTCCTAAGGTAATGGTCATTCCTGTTACCATAGATACAATTGCCACGGCCGGAATGGTTAAACCGATACTTGCCAGTGCAGATCCAAGAGCAAGATTCAGGCTGGTTTGTAAACGGTTCTTTCTGGCTGCACGATAGGCTGCAAGCCCCTCTGGCAGTAACACTACTGCAGCAATGATGACCCCTACCAATGACTTTGGCGCTCCAAAGTTGATTACGGCATTTTCTATATCGGGTGCCAAAGCCTTTGCAAGTAATACTACAATGCCCAGACATAAAAGCAATAGGAAGGTACTTAGTAAAGCGACTTTATTGGTTGGCGGTTCAGCGTGTACTTCTTCGTCGCCATCAGCATCGGGAGGTAAAAAGAAATCGCGATGCCTGATGGTTTGAACCATCACAAAAGCACCATACAACACCAGGCACACTACAGCTACAAAAATGAGCTGGGTAGGGGTGTATTCAGGACCTGCCTTACTGGTGGTATAATTTGGAAGAATCAACGTGAGTACCAGTATTGCCGTAAGCGTAACCACAGCTGCACTTACTCCGGGAAGACTAAACACCTGTTCTTTAAACTTGGCTCCGCCTACCAGTAGACACAGACCAATAATTCCGGTTAAAATAATCATTACAGCAGCCAGAACCGTATCGCGGGCAAGTGCCGCGGTATCGGGACCACCTGTTAGCATTAAAGAAACAATCAGCGCTACTTCAATTACGGTAATGGCCAGTGCAAGCAGCAGGGTGCCAAAAGGTTCCCCGACCCGATGAGCTACAACTTCCGCATGATGTACTGCCGCAAGTACAGCGGCAATGAGGACGGCTGCTAGAAAGAATGTATAGAAAATCCCAAGATTTAACGAACTGCCAAAATAGGCTAGCCAGGCTACGATTGGAGATAAGATGGTCCATAAAGGTACTGGTAGTTTTTTGCTCATAAATTTGGGATTAAGTGAGATATTGAATTAAAAATTTAAGACTACAATTATTGTGCAGGAAACGATAAAAAGAATGTTGTGGTTCAGAAATTTTACACTTTTAACGTATAAATCTCAATTCTTCTTAGTTAATGTTTCTATAGTTTAAATAAAAAATTGTGGATGTTATGATTTAAATACGCTACCGTGGCTCAATATACCAGTAAGCCCTTTATTAATGGATATTCATCGAAAACAAATATTGGTAAAGTAGCCAATTCTGCGGCCATTATTGCCACGGCAAATGGAAGCGGAGAAGGGGAGTTTTGTTTGCTGATGATCCAACTTATCGTGGCTAATGGCAAGGAWYRAGSARRYWKWWWWTAAATGCAGTTTTTTTTGCTAATCTTTTAAATGGAGGGTATAGATAATAAAAACAGAAAATATTTTCTCATTGGTGTCCTATTTCTGAAACCTCGATTGTCATAGCGGTATAAAACAAATATTGTATTACAATTTAGATCAAAAAGAAAATGGAACAAAGAATCAATTTATTCGCAAAAGGACAGAACGCTATAAAAGCAATGTATGGTTTAGGAATTTATCTTGCCAAATCTCCTGTTGAAAAGAAACTTTTAAACCTGATTTATTTTAGAGTGTCTCAAATTAATGGTTGTGCGTTTTGTTTGGATATGCATTCAAAAGATTTGCGTGTGGAAGGTGAAACTGAGCAGCGATTGTATGTATTGAATGCATGGCGTGATGCCCCATTATATACCGCCCGGGAACGTGCTGCATTGGCATGGGCAGAGGCGGTAACCAGGATAACAGGAGGCGATGTTTCTGATGAGGTATATCAGGAAGCGATACAGCAGTTTACTGAAGAAGAACTGATTGACTTGACAATCGCAGTGAATACCATTAACAGTTACAATCGTCTTAATATTGCTTTTCGTACTCCGGCAGGAGATTATCAGCCAGGTGCATTTGCCATAAAAGCTTAATAGGGTATTATTTCGTCATTTTCTTTATATTCACAGTTTAACATACAGATAATGACGACTTTTAAATTAATAAGAAGCATGTTCTTAGGAGCATGCTTTCTTTTGCTTTCTCCTTTTGTGAAATCTCAATCATTAGAAAAAGTTCCTATTGGTATATTTGATCTGGAGTATACCTTATCAAAAGATCTCAGTAATGCTGACGAGGTAAAAACAGCATGGGATGATGTACATACAGTTTCAACATTGCAAGGAATAGTAAACCGGAAATCGCCAAGGCTGTATATTTACATGGTAAAGAATGGGGCAATAGACATTGACAGGTACTGGTGGAATAAATATCGGCAAAAGGGCAAATGGTTAAACGGTAGGGATACGGTGGTTTATAAGGATGTTGTTCGTTTAGTTAAAGCATACCGATCAGCTATTAAAGGCGTGGTGGTTTATGACCCCAACGTTTCTGCAACCAGTAATGTAGCCTCTTCTGTTGCCGGGCAGGAAGATGTCGTTGCTGTTCGTTATGACCTTAGTAAAAACAGTTTATACACACGTCTTGTATTACAGGGTCCTAAATTACCTGTTAAAGTCTGGTTGTTGAATAGAGATGGATCATCATTATTTACCGGAGCTGGCATTATCCCGGGAACTACCCGCTTATCCACAGGTTCGGCTAAAAATGATGCCTACCTGTGGTTTATGGAGAAATACACAAAGGCCGGCAAAACCAATGCAAAGTATGGCGCATATTATGTAGATCAGCAGTGGATGAAGAATCCGCGTGCTGCCGGCCCAAATCATCATACGCTTACCAATCATGATTTTTTTGTGAGTAAGCGTGGGTTTTTCTTTGACCTGAGCCCCTGGGGTGATGAGCCTGCAACTGATGATCCTACTCAGAAAATAGGGACAGACCTAACCACGCTTAAAGAATTATTGCTTACCGCTTATCAGCACAACAAGGGCATGGATTATGCATATCTTGGGGGTTTCCCTCCATGGGCTTTTAAATACACCAGGCATGCTGGTGGCAGTCACGATGATGTGCCAACCGAATGGGAATATTCTGCTGTTATTAGTGCCTATAACGCGTTTAAAGATGCGGATGCCATTGGTTTTGGTGCACTGGCAAATGCCTCTTTCTGGCAGCATTACCCACTTAAGAAGAAATATGAACAAAAGTGGGTTACCCAGGCTGAACTGAAGCAAAGAGGTTATTTAACCGGGGACGGAAAAGTTAATTTTAAAGGGCGTAATTTCTTTATTTTCTATGTTGGTGATTACGATGCTTCCTCATGGATATCTCAGACTACACCCACCTTATGGGATAGTCCGGAGCGTGGTAAAATTCCATTGATGTGGTGCATTAGTCCGGTTTTACAGCAGCGAGTGCCAATGGCAATGGAATATAGGAGGGAATCGGCAACAAAAAATGATTATTTCGCTGCAGCTGATAATGGGGCCGGATACTTAATGCCGGGAATGTTGCAGCAGCCCAGACCAATTTCAGCATTACCGGATGGTCTGGATGCCTGGGTAGCGCACAACAAGCCATATTATGATAAATGGGACTTAAGTATCACCGGGTTTATTATTGATGGCCAGGCGCCCGGGCTTAATAAAAAAGGGCTGGATGCCTATGCTAAGTTTAGCCCTAACGGAATAGTTCCACAGAAAACCCCTTTAACTACTTTACATGGGAAGATGCCCGTGTTGCGTGCTGATGATGACGTCAATGAGGATGATCCTGTGGTAGCGGCAAAACATATTCTTGATAGAGTAGGAAAGCGCCCGGTACCATTTCATTGGTTTCGCAATATTTTAAAAGACCCTGGCTGGTATGTGAAAGTGGTTGATGAGTTAAAGCGTATTGATCCTAAAATCGAATTATTGGATGCGCCGACTTTTTTCGAATTGTATCGCATTTATTTAAAACAAACCCCGGATGCGGCCAATGGGAAGATCCATTAGGCAGTATCTTTCCTGAATTCCTTGCGGTATTTTAAAGGACTAAGTTTCATCTTTCTTTTAAAAAGCTTATAGAAATGCGATAGGTCGCCAAAGCCATTCTCAAAGCAGATGTCGGAGATAGATTTATCTGAATTTACAAGTTGTTGAATGGCGTAATTTATCCGGTAGTCAGTTACTGTTTCTATAAAAGTTTTTTTGGTGGTCTTTTTGTAGTATTTGCAAAAGGCGTTTGGCGTCATATTTACCAACGCGGCTGCTTGATCAAGCAAAATCTCATCCTTGTAATTGTCGATAATATATCCTAGAACGATATTGATTCTTTCTGTTTTTGCTGACTGATGCGCCTTTGTTTCTTGCTTATCGAGTAATTTGTATTCTTTGGAAATGGCCAGGGTATATAAGATTTCTAAAAATTCGATAAGTCGCTTAAAAGAATTTGGTTGTTTAGCCAAGAGAATTAATCTTTTGGTTATTTCTTCAGCAGTAGGGTTTAAAAACTGTATTCCATGTTTGCTTCTTTCCAGCAGATGTAGTATTTGAGATAGCTCTGGTTTGGCCAGGAAATCTGTGCCCAGAAAATCATTGTTAAATTGAATAACTACTGAGGCAACATCATTGTCTTGTTCTTCGTTGTGCTCAATTTTCCAGCAATGGGGTAGATTTGAGCCGATAAGAACCAGATCCCCGGAACTGTATACGTCCATGTGATTGCCAACATAACGATTACCCTTACCTTTTACAATAAGCGTAAGTTCATGTTCAGGATGAAAATGATAGGGCGCGGTAAACTCCCTGAACTCGCGAAGCAGAAAGGAATTATCATTATATGGGTCTAATGCTTCAAATGCAGCTCTTGCCATGTCAATTATTTCATATTCTCATAAAGTTATGGGTTAATTCTTGTAAATGGATAAAAAAAACCATTAAAAGGCCAATTTACTCCTTTCGCAGACTAAGGATAAACAGTTATTTAGCAATTGAAAACACCAAATGTAAACCTAAATCAAATAGAGTCATGTCGACAATTGAATTGCCTAAATTAGATCAGTACCGTGAAATAACTTACGCACAGGCTGCAGCGTTCCGTCAGAACGGACATGTTTTAATCCCAAATGTACTTGATGCTGAAGAAGTGCTTATTTACAGAGATGTAATCAAAGAAGCCGCCGCTAAGTTCAATACCGAAAAAAGAGATTTAGCCGAAAGAGATACGTACGGGAAAGCTTTTTTACAGATAATGAATTTGTGGGAAGTAGATGAACAAGCGAGGAAATTTACGCTTGCCAAACGTATGGGTAAGATTGCCGCAGACTTACTTGGCGTGGAAAATATACGCATTTATCATGATCAGGCCCTGTTTAAAGAACCTGGAGGTGGGCCTACGCCATGGCATCAGGATCAGTATTATTGGCCCCTCGACACACCTAATACCGTCACTATGTGGATGCCTCTGGTAGATATTAATGTAGAAATGGGTATGCTGACATTTGCTTCTGATTCTCATAAAAAAGGAGTAGTGTTTAATTACGAAATCTCTGATGAATCGGAAGCTGAGTATGAAAAGTATGTAAAGGATAATGCTTTCCCTATCATGCGTTCATCGACGATGAAAGCTGGAGACGCAACCTGGCATTATGGCAATACCATTCATAGCGCTCCCGGTAACCAATCTGATATTATGCGGGAGGTTATGACTATTATTTACGTTGCTGATGGTGCAAAGGTAGCTGAACCTAAGAATAGCTGGCAGATAAATGACCGCGAGCGTTGGTTAATGAATGAGCCAATTGGTGGTTTGGTGAGATCAGAAATTAATCCGCTGGTGCTTTAAGGGCAGTCCATTTTTGGAATTTTTATGAGAAAGATATTTTATGCAATAAATTTATTATTGCTGGTATTATTCGTTTGCCCGGTTATGGCCCAATCCGACCGACGCTGGCCAAAGCAGAAAATATGGGATTGGTACAACAAACAGCCATTTTACTGTGGCTTTAACTATATCCCGGCTTATGCCATTAATTATACTGCCATGTGGGATAAGACTAGTTTTGACGCCAAGGCCATTGACACGGAACTTGCTCTGGCAGAGAAAAGCGGACTTAATTGTTTGAGAGCTGTGCTTCAATATGCCGTTTATGAAGATGATCCTGAATATTTTTTAAACACACTGGATAAGTTTCTGGCAATTTGCAACAAGCATAATATTAAATTTATGCCTGCTTTGTTTGATGATTGCGTTTTTGGAATTGAGCATGATCCTAAAGTAGGAAAGCAGCCGGAGCCACTTAAAGGATGGTATGCATGGGCGTGGTCGCCAAGTCCAGGTCATAGTATGGTTGTTGATTCTACCACTTATCCCCGCATTGAGAAGTATGTTAAAGCTGTAATTGGACGCTTTAAGGACGATAAACGCATCTTTATATGGGACTTGTATAACGAACCCACAAATGGAGGACTTGGTTCTGCCAGTTTTCCCTTGCTTAAGAAGGTCGCCAGATGGGCACGCGAAATCAATCCTTCTCAACCCATAACAATTGATATATGGAACGGTGACGACCGGTTGAATGAGATTGCGCTTGCAAATTCAGATATTATTTCTTTTCATAATTATGGTAATAAAAATGAGCTGATTAAGCAAATTACGGAACTTAAAACACAGGGCAGACCCTTATTTAATACCGAATGGATGAACAGGCCTAATGGGTCTGTAATTAAAGATAATCTGGCTGTTTTCTATAATGAAAAGGTAGGCTGTATGTTATGGGGTCTTGTAAATGGTAAAACGCAAACAGACCTGCCTTGGGGGCATCGGCCTGCAGATCCTATTCCTGCGCTATGGCAGCATGATCTTTTTCGTGGTGATTTTACACCTTATGACTCGGAAGAGATTGAATTGCTAAAGGATTTTGCTTTAAAATCTAAGAACAGCAGTTACTTGCAGGAACACCAGAAATAGTTACTGCTGGAAGCGTTGTAGTTGAGAATTAATAACATATATAATTTGTGTTAATTTTTTGTAGTTTCGGCTTGGGAACCAAACCGAATGAACATTTATAATAATTACAGTGAAAAGAAATTGGTTACACTTCTTAGGGAGGGTGATGCGGATGCTTTAAGCAGTCTTTATTATTTGTATGTGAAACAATTAAAATATTTTGTGCTGAGAACAGCTAAGTCTTCGCTTCTTGCTGAAGATGTTGTTCACGATACTTTTATTAAGGTTTGGGAAAACAGAGATAAAATAGATTGCGAACAGCCATTTAAACCCTATTTGTATACCATTGCGCGCCGACACCTGCTTAATCTGTTAAAACGGGCCCAGCATGAAACAAGCATAGTGGAGGAGATGCGGAAAAACGTAGTTGGTGAAGAAAATGCTACGGAGCTTCTACTCGACTATAGCGAAAGCACCTCGATATTTAATGAAGCCATAAAAAGTTTGCCAGAGCAGAGAAGAGAGGTGTTTATCCGTTGTCGCATACAAGGATTAACGTATAAACAGGCAGCAACAGAACTTGGTATTTCTGAGAGTACAGTAAATAGTCAAATGGTAAAGGCGCTTAAATCAATAAGAGGATTTATCACTATGCGTAGTGCAGTAATCGTACTAATGGCCGCAATAATAAAATAATATTTTTTTTAGGATAGATGTATCGTTACTCCCATTTGTATTAGTTACAAAAGGAGAGAAATTGAACAACGACATCATACACCTATTTACAAGGTATTTAAATAATCAATGCAGTAAAACTGAACTTGAAAGGGTTTTTAAGCTCATTGAAGAAGGAAGTAATAAAAGTGAATGGGATTTTGTGCTGGCGGAAGAAGCTTCCAGATTGGTAGGTAGTGATCATCAGGCAGAGATGTCTTTAGATGAAATCACCAGACTTTATGGTAAAATACAAGATAGCATTAATGAAGGGGGACATAAAATTGGTGTTCTTCGGGACAGGAATTTGTATTGGAGAAAAATTGCTGCAGCAGCAATCATTCTGATCACTTTAAGTGTAGGTACTTTTTACTATTCGTCCAGACTAGACACCAAGTCTGATAAATTGGTTCGCGATATAGCCCCTGGTGGAAACAAGGCAACGCTTACGCTCGCTAATGGAAAGAAAATAAGTCTTACCGATGCTAAAAATGGAGAGCTGGCCGCGCAATCCGGTGTTACAGTTACTAAATTGGCCGATGGAAAAATTGTTTATGCATTAAAACCCGGTAACGTTGTAAATACAGCCCCTAACAGCATAGAAACACCAAGAGGTGGCCAATATCAAGTGATTTTACCGGATGGAAGTAAAGTGCTTTTGAATGCGGCATCGTCATTAACGTATCCGGCGTCTTTTGTTGCGCTTAAGCAAAGGCGCGTTGAATTAAAAGGTGAGGCCTACTTTGAGGTCGCGAAAGACAAAAGTCATCCTTTTATAGTTAAGACACAAAATCAGGAGATAAAAGTTCTGGGTACTCATTTTAATATCAATAGTTATGCTGATGAGCCAATGACTAAAACGACGCTTGTGGAAGGATCTGTGTTGATCAAAGCCTCAGGTATAGAACAAATACTTAAACCCGGAAGTCAGGCTATAAATGGATACGACGGGTTAAGAATTGTCGAGGCAAATATGGATGAGGTTTTGGCCTGGAAAAACGGATACTTTATGTTCGATGGTGAAAGTATCGAATCGGTAATGAGAAAAATTTCGAGATGGTATAATATAGATGTTGCCTTTAAAGGAAATGTTTCCAAAGACAAATTTGGCGGTACGGTGAGCCGTTTTGCGAATGTCTCACAAGTACTCAGAAAATTAGAATATACAAATAAGGTTCACTTTATAATTGAAGAAGGGAGGATTACAGTTACTAAATAACTACATAAAATCAATAAAGTAATCCTGGGATTAGCGAATTGTTTTCTTTGAAACTGCCCTCGCTAACAGAAAATAAAAAGCCAGAAGTGCTTGCAACACAACTGGCCAATGCCTGGATTACTAAGTCAACAAAACTTGCGATTCAATCAACTTTAACCAGCGAACCTGTTATTGAGCTTTAATAAGTGCAATAACCAACTCGCTAATAACCAGACCAACAAATGTATAAAAATTATGCTAACCAACTTGGTATGCTCAAAAAGTATATCAATAAACTACTGCTGATTATGCGACTAACCACCGTAATATTAATAGCAACCATGATGCAGGTGAGTGCAGTAGGTTTTGCGCAAAGGATCACGCTTTCGGAAAAAAAAGCGACCCTTAAGCGTATTTTTAAGGAGATACGAAGACAAAGCAATTATGACTTTTTATATACCGAGGAGCTATTGCAAAACGCAAAGACGGTAGATATCAAAGTTAATTCTGTGGAACTGAATGAGGTACTGGAAAAGATTTTCAGTGGCCAGCCTCTGTCTTATACTATTGAGGACAGAACTGTTGTGATTAGAGAAAAGGTTAACGGCCTTTTAAAAATAAAGCCCGTTGTTGCCCGGGCTATTGACATACGTGGCCGTGTGCTGGATCCGCAGGGCAAAGGAATACCTGGTGTAACCGTTCGGATAAAGGGTGAAACAGGGGGCGGGACTACCAATAGTAATGGAGATTTTAGCATTGCTGTTACTTCGCCTAATGCTATCCTTATTTTTTCTTACACTGGTTTTATTACTCAGGAAGTTTCTGTTAACGGTCAGAATGCCATAAATGTGGTGCTTAAAGAGGCAGTTGATGAGCTTTCGGAGGTTGTGGTAGTGGGCTATGGTACCCAGAAAAAGATTACGGTAACCGGTTCCATCAGCTCTGTGAATATGGCTGATATGAGAACCCCGGTTGCAAATCTTTCTAACGCATTGGCCGGAAAAGTAGCTGGTATTATCTCTATGCAATCAAGTGGAGAACCTGGGTACGATAATTCACAGTTTACTATTCGTGGTTTGGGAACATTTAACGGCGGAAACACCTCGCCGCTTATCATCGTGGATGGTGTTCAGCGAGATGATGTGAACAGTGATTTTGGGGGTTCATTTAATAACATAGATCCTGAGGACGTATCCAGTATTTCACTGCTTAAAGATGCCTCTTCAACAGCAATGTATGGTGCAAAAGGTGCCAATGGCGTATTGATCATTACCACAAAAAGAGGGGTAGCAGGTAAACCTAAGATCTCTTTGAAAGCTGAAAATGGGTTGACCGGTTTTACTGAAAGACCAAAGATGCTGGATGGAATTCAATATATGGAATTGTTAAATGAAGCCAGAACCAATATGGGCCTCCTGCCAAATTTTTCTGAGGAAACTATTCAGAAAACGGCAAGTGGCTTAGATCCTTATATGTATCCAAATGTAAACTGGATAGATGAGGTATACAAAAGTCATTCTTCATTAACTAATGCGCACTTAAACATAAATGGGGGTACTGAATCTGTTCGATATTACATTTCGACCTCTTTTTATAATCAAAAGGGCCCATATAAAGTTTCAAATTTAAATGGTTTTAATCCTAATCTGGACTTTAAACGCTATGACTTCAGAAGCAATATTGATGTAAATGTGACCAAAAGCACATTACTTCAACTGAACCTCGGGGCAATGTTGGTAAATTCCCGTTATCCGGGTATTTCTGCAGGTAGTTTATGGTATCAGTCTTATGCTACCACACCAGTTGCCTATCCTGCCAGATATCCTGATGGTAAATGGGCAGGTCCCACAACAAATGGTGGTTCCAATCCTTTAAATGAGGTTCAGAACAATGGCTACTCTGATGAGTTTAGGCCTGCAGTTCAATCCGTATTTACTGTAAATCAAAAATTGGATGTGTTAACTCCTGGTTTGTCGTCTTATGCAAGATTTTCATTTGACAGTTACGGACAGTTTGATAACAGAAGATCAGGTATAAACGACAATTGGCAAGCGATTGGTCGTGATGGTAATGGCGAATTGATGTTTACACAAACGAGAATCGGGCAGCAATTTTTAGGTTATGGTCGATCTTCTGCTGGTGAGCGGATGATGTATTTAGAGGGGAATATTAATTATGATAGAACCTTTGGAAATCATCGATTTGGGGGGATGTTTTTATATAATATGAGAAACAGGCTGAAAAGTACAGCTGACGATGTGATTGGTTCCATTCCCTTCCGCAATCAAAGTTTAGCCGGAAGGATTACTTACGGCTTTATGGATAAATATTTGCTCGAAGTAAATGCAGGGTACACGGGTTCTGAAAATTTTGAAAAGGGTAAGAAATTTGGAGTTTTCCCTTCAGTATCCGGAGGCTGGGTGATCTCTAATGAAAGTTTCTTTAAACCATTTACCGAGACGTTCAGTCTTTTAAAACTTCGTGGTTCTTATGGTGTTGTGGGTAATGATAATATAGGTACCGGGAATAGATTCCCTTATTTAACACAAATTGGTGAAGGTGGAGGTACCGGATTCGGATTAAATGGAACATATTATGGTAGTTTAACTGAAAATTTAATAGGTATTGAAAACTTAACCTGGGAGAAGTCTTACAAAGGAGATATCGGACTTGAGATCGGTTTGTTTAATAAGTTCAACCTAATTGTTGATGCTTTTGATGAAAGACGCAAAGATATTTTAATCAGAAGAGAATCAATTTCTTCAATTGGCGGCTTCGGTTCAACTGCGATCTTTGCCAATTTAGGTGAAATGAGTAATCGAGGTATAGATGCAAGTATTGAGTATAACGATCAGATAGGCGCCGTAGGTGTGCGTGTGTTTGGAAATGTAACCCACAGTAAAAATAAAATTACTTTTGCAGACGAGCCTAAAAGAAAGTTTGCATACCAAAGCCAGGCGGGATATGCATCCAACGAATTTATGGGATATGTTGCTGACGGATACTTTACCGATCAGGACGATATAGACTCCCGTCCGGAACAGAAATTCGGGACAGTGCACCCAGGCGACATTCGCTATGTGGATCAGAATGGAGATGGTGTTATTGATGCCTATGACAGCAGAAGGTTAGATAAGTCGCCTTTCCCTTCCTGGTTGTATGGGGCTGGTTTCTCTTTAGCTTATAAAAGATTCGATCTTTCGTTATTTTTTCAGGGAGTGGCTGATGTAGGGATTATGGCAAATGGATCAGAGATTAGGGGAAATGGCATGGGCGTTGATGGAGTAGGTGTGATACCTTTCTCCGGCTTAGGTCAATATCAAAACAATACCCTGGCTAAAGTTTTAGATAGATGGACCCCGGATAATCCTCGTCAGGATGCATATTATCCTCGTTTAACTGTGGGTGGTCTTTCCGATAACAACTATTTAAATAGCACGCACTGGCTTAAAGATGGTTCTTATATCCGTTTAAAACAGGCTTCTCTGGGATATACACTTACTTCAGAATCTATGAAAAAAGCAGGTGTACCGGTATTGTACTTTTATACATCGGGTCAGAACCTGCTGACCTTCAGTAAATTCAAAATATGGGATCCGGAATTGGGATCTAATGGTGCAAAGTATCCCATTACAAGAATGGTAACTTTTGGTTTAAGGGCGCAGTTTTAATAACCATTACTTAAAATGATTACAATGAATAACTTATATAAAAACTTTCTATCTATCGGCAGTATTGCACTTTGCATATTGTTGTTTAGTCCTGGTTGTAAATATTTAGATAAAACACCTGATAATTTGCTTACTTCTGATATGCTTTGGCAAACCAGAGCAAATGCGGAATCCTATCTGAATCAGATTTATAGTCATGTTTCAATTCCAGCAGATACCTATAGTATGCTTGGTGCAAGTGATGAAACCTCATGTAGTATCCAGGGGGTCGCCGTTCGTAAAATGATTACTGGAAATTGGAATGCCCAGAGTAATTATTGGTATTACTGGGGTGAAAATTATGCCGGTATCAGACAAAGTATTGTATTTGAGCAAAATATTGATAAAATGTCTGAGAGTTTAATCGGTGCAGATTTGAAAAAGCAATACAAAGCAGAAGCTATCTTTTTAAGAGGTTGGTTTTACTGGAAATTATTAAGACAATATGGGCCTTTTGTTAAGGTGACTGAATTATTGAGTCTTAATGATGACTATAATAAATATCCTCGTAGTCCATTTAATGAATGTGTTGATCACATCAACTCCTTATTAGACAGAGCAGCGGCTGATTTACCTGATGCCTGGTCTTCTTCGGTAAACTATGGCAGAGCAACCAAAGCATCCTGTCTTGCTGTTAAATCGCAAGTAACCTTATTAGCAGCGAGTCCGCTGTGGAATGGCAACCCGAAGTTTGCAGGCTTTAAAAATAATGACGGTACTTCATTAGCGCCGTTGCAGTATGATGCAAATAAATGGAGAGCAGCTGCTGATGCGGCTAAAGCGGTGATTGACTTGCAGGGCTATAAGCTGTTTACAAATATTGATGAAGGTGATGCTCAGTTTGATCCGTACCTATCTTTCCGTAACCTGTTCCTGACAAACTGGAACAATGAAATACTGTTCTCTACCAATATGGCCAATTCGTGGCAATGGGGACATGAGGTGCGTTGTGCACCTAAACCAGGTGGATTTGATATGCAAAATGCAACGCAGAATGTTGTAGATGCCTTTTATATGCGTAACGGAAGGACTATTGATGATCCACAAGCTCAGTATGTGGAAACAGGTTTTGTCCAGTCCGATGACCCGGCCAACTGGGGTAAATCCAGAGATGGCTTAAACAGAGGTTATGTTAAAGGGAATTCAAATATGTACGTTAATAGGGAAGCAAGGTTTTACGTGAGTATTCAATACAATGGTAAACCGGTTCTACCTGCGCCTACTGCAGATGACAGGAATTTCTTCTCTTCAGACGCAAACAAGGATGGTACCGGACGTGCTGAGTTTTACTACTCAGGAAAATCGGGCGTTGGTGTCAACAATAATGGAGATATTACCGGTTACGATGTGTTAAAAAATGTGAGCCCTGCTTCTAATATAAGAACCAGTTCTGTGACGTATCGTCCTTTTATTCATCTGCGTCTTGCTGAAATGTATTTGAATTACGCTGAGGCATTAAATGAGGTTGAACCGAATCATCCGGATGTACTAAAGTATTTGAATTTGGTAAGACAGCGGGCAGGTGTTGCAAATCTGGAAACTGTTTATCCGGGAGCTGTAGGCAATCAGGATGAAATGAGGAAATGGATTTTGAGGGAAAGGCAAATAGAATTGGCTTTTGAAGGAGACAGGTATTTTACCTTAATCAGAAGGTTGATGATGGGGGATTCAAAAGTGCAAAGCATTTATAGAATGAATACCATTACAAACGATGGCAGCCAGGGTTTTGCCTTTGCTGATTTTAGTAAGCGGATCCTACTTCAAAACAGAACCTGGAATGATAAGATGTACTTATTTCCTATTGCACAGGATGATATTGATAAAAATTCATCTTTAGTACAAAACCCGGGTTGGTAATGGATTCATCATTTATTAATACGTATAAGAATATGAAAAGATATATAAATGCTTGCTTATTTATTGCCGCTTTCCTGTTGGTAGTGATTGCAGGATGTAAAAAGGATGAAGGATTTAAACATGATGATTCCTCTCCAATAACAATTGATAAAATACTTCCTGAGAAAGGTAGTGGTGGTACTGAAATATTAATTAACGGAAGTAATTTTACTACCGATACCTCAAAGATTAGGGTAACACTGAATGGTAAGCCGTTAAAAGTAGTTGGCGTTAATGGTAAACAGTTGATGGTTGTGGTGCCTAAAAAGGCAGGTTCAGGTGCGATTACCGTAACAATTGGTGATAAAACTGCGACAAGTACAAGTACTTTTACTTATGAATATACAAGAACTGTAACTACACTAGCCGGTTCTGGAGTTGCAGGATTTGCAAATGCGCAAGGTACAGATGCCATGTTTAATTTTAGTGGGGAATCCTGGTACAGGGCCAGTGGTATCGTTGTTGATGATCAGCTCAATGTATATGTAACCGATGTAGGTAACCATTGCATTAGAAAAATTGATAAGGATGGCAACGTGACAACTTTTGTAGGTAATCCAAATAGCGGCGGCTATGCCGACGGGAAAGGAACTGCAGCTAAATTTAGTATTCCTTATGGGCTTACAATAGACCCTGAAGGTAATTTGTATTGTGTTGATCCTGGGAATTGGGACATTAGAAAAATAACACCTGATGGTACAGCTAGTCTTTTGACCTGGGCGAATCAAGAGCCATGGAGCGTGGCTTTCGATAAGAAAAGTGGTAATGTTTTTTATACGAGTTGCAATTCGCCTGGGAATGTATATCAGGTTACACCAGCTGGCGTAACGAGTCAGGTTATTGCAGGGTTGAACTATCCATCAGGACTTGCTTTTGATAATAAGGGGAATCTATTTGTTACTGTACATGGAGATCAGCTCATTAAAAAATACGACTCTTCCAATTGGAGTGGCACAACTGTAGCAGGGTCTGGTTCGGTAGGTTATGAAGATGGGCCAGCTAAATCTGCCAAATTTGCCTATCCATGGGGTATGTCAATAGATGCGTCAAATAATTTATATATAGCCGGAAATGGTTCTGGAGGGGGTAGTACCTCTAATCCGGACCAAAGTATCCGTTATGTAGATGGCCTGACTTATGCGGTCAGTACTTTCGCCGGATCTGCAAATGCTGGCAATGTAAATGCAGTTGGCAAAGCTGCAGCATTTAGTGCGCCTTCTGGAGTCGCTGTTGACAAGGATGGAACCGTATATGTGTTGGATAAAAACAACAATAGCATCCGAAAAATAGTTTCGGAATAAACAACTCCTTTAATTTTAACATACAAACTTGGTAACCAATTAAAAGTAAATGGCTTTTAATTGGTTACCTCTTGAATTTAAGTTATGAATACATCAAGGCTAGGGTATTTTAAGCGCCTCCTTTTTTTAGGGATCATCATGTTAAATTATGGTGTTTTATTTGCATGCAGTAAAAAAATTGCTTCGGAAGGTTCGGGTAAACCAGAAGGACAAACTTCTGGAAAAGATATCTATGTGGCTGTCAACGGAAATGATTCTAATAGCGGGACATTGGAAGCTCCGGTAAGTACAATTAATAAAGGACTTGAATTGGTTAATCCCGGTTTTACGGTTTTTGTCAGAGCAGGTACCTACAAGGAAAAAGTCTCCTTTTCCAGATCTGGCAGAAAGGATAAAGTGATTACTTTAAAGCCATATCATGGAGAAAAAGCTATTATTAGCGGTGAAGGTCTTTCTGTGTCTGGTAATGAAGCCCTTGTTACGGTAAATAGTATAAGTTTTATTGTAATTGACGGTTTCGATATTTGTGATTTCAAAACCACTAATGCGTGGGCTAATGTTGATGGAATAGTTGTGAAAGGCGGTTCAACAAATGTTACGCTAAGACGGAACAGGGTATTTAACATTGAAAACAATGCGACTCCGGAATTAGGAAGAAGTGGGCATGGTATTCACATTATAGGCAATACGGATGTGGCACTCACAAAGATTCTGGTTGAGGAAAATGAGGTTTTTGACTGTAACACGGGGTATAGCGAAAACTTGACTATAAATGGATATGTGGATGGTTTTGAGATCAGAAAAAATAAGGTTTACAATGGTGAAAATATAGGTATTGTGGCTGCCGGTGGCTATGCTGCAAATCCGAATCCTTCGTATAATTACGTACGTAATGGTATAATAGCCGATAATGAAGTTTTTAATATTGATGGGAAGACAGGACCAATTCCCGCCTATAAGGAGCATAACGGTGCCATCGGCATTTATATTGACGGTGCGAGAAATATTCTGGTTGAAAGAAATCTGGTTAGAGATAGTGGCAGGGGTATAGGGATTGTCAGCGAAACAGATAATTTTCCCACTCAGGAATGTACGGTAAGAAATAACCTGGTATACAATTGTTCTTTGGGTGGAATTTATATGGGGGGATATATCGGTTATACCGGGGGAGGTACCAATAAATGTTACGTAGTTAACAATACGGTATATCACAATAGCAAAGATTTGGGCTATTCCAATGAAGTTGAGGGAGAGATGAGACTAACAGAGAATTGCAATGATAATGTGATTATAAATAACATTATTTATCCAAGACCAGACAGAGGTGTTTTTATCAATAAACAAGTTGCTGGTGGTAAAAATAATATTGTTAGCGCCAATTTGTATTATTCAGAAGGGGTAAGCATTTGGCGATGGAATAATGTTCCCTATACCGATTTTAATTTGTGGAAAGCAGCTTGCGGTGGTGATGCTGGTTCTTTATCGGGTGCAGATCCACTCTTTGTGAATGTTCTTACTTATGATTTCCGCCTTAAATCTACATCTCCTGCAAAAAATACCGGAACAGTTATTTCCGCTGAGATAAATGGTACAACCGACAAGGACGGGAAGGTTCGTATTGTGAATAATTTGATGAGTAAGGGTGCTTACCAATAGCCCTTAAGAAAGATTTAGCCGTCCTGCATTGCCCTTTGGCAAGGGTTATTTGTAAAAAAATCAATATAGTAAATTAATAATTATATATTTGCAGGCTAAAAAGTAACCTTCTTTTCTCGGTATTGTTGAGATTAATGAATTGAGAACTGGAGAGTTATCACAACTGATTTAATAGGTATAAGTAAATTATTTTGAATGGTTAAATCTCTATTTGTAGAAGTTAATTTTATTAGATCTTCAATAAATTTCATAGAGATTTTTAACTGTGAATGTATAAATAACAACCAAAAGCCTTACTGCTTGCGCAGAAGGCTTTTTAACTTTAAAGACAACCCGAATGCTTAATTTTGTTCTCTTTGGCCCACCGGGTGCAGGCAAAGGCACCCAATCAGAAAAATTAATTGAGAAGTATCAGTTAATTCACATTTCAACAGGCGACCTTTTTAGGGCCCATATCAAAAATCAATCTCCTTTGGGACAACGCGTAAGTGCCCTGATTGCAGAAGGACAACTTGTTCCTGATGAAATTACGATAGCGATGTTGGAAGAAGAGGTTGATAAAAATCCAAATGCCAAAGGATTTATATTTGATGGTTTCCCTCGTACGGTTCCTCAGGCTGAGGCTTTAGATGAGTTTCTTGAGCGTAAAGGAAGTTCAATTGCCGGTGTAATTGCACTTGATGTGGATCAGCAGGAGCTGACCAAACGTATTGCACAAAGACAAATTGAGACAGGTCGTGTTGATGATCAGGCTGACAAATTGCAAAAACGTATAGAAGAGTACTTCAGCAAAACGATTCATGTTTTGCCTTATTATGAAGGACAAAATAAGTTAAGCAAAGTAAATGGAATCGGGAAGATCGATGATATTTTTGCTGATTTAAGCGCAATAATAGATAAATACTAGTTCAATAATACTACAAGTAGCGGGGCGAATTTTCAGTTCTTCCCGCTATTTTCATATATCCTGAAAAACTTTTTCAGGTTTATTTTTTTAAAAACAGAAGGTTATGTCACAAGGTTCCAATTTTGTAGATTATGTTAAAATATGCTGTCGCTCTGGAAAAGGAGGGTCGGGTTCTGCACACTTGCACCGGGATATACGAACTTCTACAGGTGGACCTGACGGCGGTGATGGTGGTCGTGGCGGACACATCATCCTAAGGGGGAATGCTCAGTTCTGGACCTTGCTTCACTTAAAATATCGCAAGCATATTATCGCTCAGGACGGCGCACCTGGATCTAGTGGTACATCAACAGGCAAGCAAGGTAAAGATGAAATCCTTGATGTTCCTTTAGGTACCATCGCCAAAGATGCCGAAACCGGAAATGTTCTTTTTGAGATTACCCAGGACGGTGAAACCAAGATACTTACTCCGGGAGGAAGAGGAGGCCTGGGTAACTGGCACTTTAAAACCCCTACTTTACAAACGCCACGTTTTGCACAGCCAGGAGAATCAGGCAAGGAAGAATGGATGGTCCTTGAACTTAAAGTGCTGGCTGATGTTGGTCTTGTTGGATTCCCTAATGCCGGCAAATCAACTTTGTTATCCGTGCTTTCGGCTGCTAAACCAGAGATTGCTGATTATCCGTTTACAACGATTGTTCCTAATTTGGGTATCGTGTCTTACAGAGATAACAAATCTTTTGTAATGGCAGACATTCCCGGTATTATTGAGGGAGCTTCTAAAGGTAAAGGATTAGGTTATCGTTTTCTCAGACATATAGAACGTAATTCTGTATTGCTATTTATGGTGCCTGCCGATACACAAAGAACCATAGCCGAAGAATATGAAATACTTAAAGCAGAGCTTAAGGATTACAATCCTGAGCTGATGCAAAAACCACATTTACTGGCCATAACCAAATCGGATATGCTTGATGAGGAATTGGTAGCAGAAATGAAGAAGGAACTTCCTAAGAATATTCCTTCGATATTTATTTCATCTGTGGCACAAAAGGGATTGGTTGAGTTAAAAGATATGCTTTGGGCAGCTATTAACAGCTAAGCATTCTTTCTGTTCATAAACGAATGACCTTTCATTGTCCTATAGGCAATTAATACGCTAATTAACATTAATACAGCCCCGGCAAGAAACGGAGCTCCCGCAAATTTAATTGTAGCACCAGGACTTGTAAACCATGCAAATAAGTTTGTCATGAACAGCGGGCCTATAATTGCGGTCACACTCATTAAGCTTGTTAAGGCACCTTGTAGTTCGCCCTGTTCGTTTTGAGGAACGTTTCCAGACATAATTGCCTGTAAAGCAGGACCCGCAATTCCGCCTAAACAATAAGGTACAAGGAAAGCAAACATCATCCAGGTTTCTGAAGCGAAAGCAAAAAGAAACAAGCCTACAGCATATAGTATAAAACCCACGTAGATGCTCTTTTCATTGCCAAGTCTGGGATTAATGAACCGGATTAATCCTCCCTGTACTGCAGCTACAAGCACGCCTACCACAGTTAGAGATATTCCGATCATGGAGGTGCTCCAGTGAAATTTCTCAATATTGACAAATGTCCAGGTACTTTGTACAGAATGGCTGGCTATGTAAAGGAAAACAAGTGCTATAATTAAGCCACCAAGACCTTTATATTTTTTTAGCTGCATTAAAGACCCAAGCGGGTTGGCTCTTTTCCATTCAAAGGCGCGTCGGTGCTCTTTATCCAGAGATTCTGGCAACACAAAATAGCCATAAACCACATTAACTAACGTTAATATTGCGGCTGCAATGAAAGGTACACGTGGTCCTATTTCTCCAAGCAATCCTCCTAATGCAGGTCCAATAATAAAGCCTACTCCAAATGCTGCTCCAATCATTCCGAAATTCTGCGCACGGTTTTCGTTTGTACTGATATCGGCTATATATGCGGTTGCAGTGGTCATACTTGCACCAAAAATGCCAGCTATGATACGGCCGACAAAAAGCCACCAGATGGTAGGGGCTAAGGCAAGAAAAATATAATCTATTCCGAATCCGAATAAGGATAACAGAAGAACAGGTCGCCGACCATATTTGTCGCTAAGATTTCCTATAATAGGGGCACAAACAAATTGCATAATGGCGTAAACAAAGGTAAGCCAACCACTCCATTGCGAGGCCTGGCTGATATTGCCGCCAATTAGCTGTTCAATTAACTGAGGAAATACAGGGATGATCAGGCCAATGCCAATAACATCAAGTAGTAGGGTAATAAAAATAAAACTTAATGCCGCCTTTCGGGATGTTGCCATAAATTATAGAAGTGTTTTACACCCCGCAAGGTATAACATTTGGGCGTAAAAATAAAGAACTATCCGTGTGTTATTAATTGCGGAGTTTGCAACTTCCAGAGGTTTGCATAAGCAGAATTTTTGTCGAACAACAGTTCATTATGGGTTCCTTCTTCTACAACAAGACCTTTGTCTAAGACAATGATCTTATCTGCATTGTTTAGTGTACTTAAACGATGGGCAATAACAATTACCGTTTTATGTTGAACTTTTAATAGATCAATCATTCTTTGAACATGCTGCTCAGATGCAGAATCCAGTGAAGAAGTAGCTTCATCAAGAATAAGAATCTCGGGATTACTATATATTGCTCTTGCTATCGCTATGCGTTGTCTTTGTCCGCCTGATAGGGTCGTGCCATTTTCGCCAAGGTAGGTTTGAAATCCTGATGGTAACGTTTCTATAAAGTCAATAATTCCCAGCTGAGTAGATATATCTATGATCTTCTGCATGTCGGGTTCATAGTCACCAACAGCGATATTGTCAATAACATTACCGGCAAAGAGATCAATTTTCTGCGGTACAACTGATACCACATTCCGAAGAGAGGAGTTACGGATATATTTCAGGTCGTACTTGCCAATACTCACATTTCCTTTTTGTATCGGATAGATGTTTTGAAGTATAGACATCAGCGTTGATTTACCAGAACCGCTTTCTCCAACAATCGCTGTAAATTTACCTTTAGGTATCCTGAGGTTAAGGTTTTCAAATACGGTAACTCTTGTTCCGTAACGGAAAGACACATTTTCAAAATGAATGTCGCCAATTTTATCAGGGGTAAGGTCAATTTGATTTTCATCGTTTTCCCGTTCCAGGTCCATTATTTCAAACAATCTATCTGCTGCAATAACGGCATCCTGGACGGTTCTGTTCATGCCAATTAAAGAAGATACCGGCCCGGTGAAATAACCAATAAGCGTATAGAATGATAAAAGCTCGCCGGGCGTAATTTTACTTTCCAAGACATAACCGGCACCTACCCATAATAAGATAATGGTCAATAAACGGGAAACCAATTCAGAGGATGTTCCAGAAAAAACAGCGTTAATGTTCGATTTAAATCCTGTTTGCAGGAGTTTTATAAAGCGTGTTTCCGTTTTCTCATTGGCATGCCCTTCTAACCCGAAACGCTTTATTGTTCCTATTGCATTTAAGCTTTCAACCAATTGGGATTCCAGTTCAGCGGAATCTTCCATTAGTTTTCGCTGTGCTTTTTTGTTCAGTTTATTGGTGATATAATAGATCAGCAGATATAAAGGAATTACGGTTAGCATGATGAAGGCCAGCTTCCAGTAATAAGTAAACATCATGATAAATGAAAAGAACACAATAAAGATATTTACCAGAAAATTTATGCTCACATCATTTAAGAACGTCCTGATTTTTACTGCATCATTAATTCTTGAAATGATTTCGCCCACACGCATGGTGTCGAAAAATTGCTGAGGCAGTTTTAACAGGTGTTTATAGTATCCCAGTATCAGCTGAGCATCTATCATTTGCCCTGTTTTGAGCGTAAAGATGGTTTTTGCTGTACCTATAAAGAGCTGCAGTGCTAGAATGATGATCATTCCAATACTCATTAAGTTGAGTAAATTCCTGTTGCCATCTACAAGAACAAAATCTACCAGCTTTTGGACAAAGACAGATGTAGACAAACCAAGAATGGTATATACAATTGCGCCAAACAATGCCTGAATCAGGATGCTTTTGTGCGGTCTTATCAGGTTCCAGAAACGGCCCTGTACGGATACTTTTTCATTCCCCGACTGGAATTCTTCAGCTGGCAGAAGCAGTATTAGTGCACCGGTCCATTCTTTTTTAAACACCTCGTGACTTTTACGATGCAGCTGTCCGTCAATAGGATCCATGACTTCGATATACTTATTGGTAACCTTGTATATGACCACATAGTGTTGCAGAATATCATGGACAATAAGATGCGCAACGGCCGGTTTGGGGATTTTAAATAAACTTTCAAATGGGCCTTTAACTCCCTTAGCCTCAAAACCCAATTTTTCGGCGGCTTCTACCATGCCAAGTACATTGGTTCCTTTTTTGTCGGTACCGGCAAGTTGCCTGATGCGTGCAACAGGCAAATCCAATTTATAATGGGATGCAATAGAGGCGAGGCAAGCGGCCCCACAGTCAGTTATATCGTGTTGTTTTACTTTGATGCTCATGGCCTTCTCATATCGCTCCGCTAACATTTGGATTTACCCAATCATCTACCTTGTCGTATAGCAATTGGTATAAACTTCTTTCGGTTACCGTAAAGCGGGCGGTAAAATTCATACCCTTTTTTAAATAGCCCTTGTAACCATTTTTTAACATTAAATAATTTTGATCCAAACTGCATCTTACTTTAAATACGGGTTGGCTGTTGTTAATTATAATGATGTCGTCAGAAATATCGAGCACTTTACCCTCAGCCAAACCCCATTGGTTGTAGTTAAAAGCGTCTATTTGAAAGCGTACTTCCTGACCTTTCCTTATTAGGCCAATATCTGCTGGTTTTATATAGCAAAAGGCTGTTAGGTTGGTGTCAGGGGATATTTCTCCTATTTTTTGATTGGCAAAAACGTATGCTCCTTTTTGAAGACCAACCAGGTTTTGTAGAGATCCGGCAATAGGGGCCCTTAATATGTATTGCTTTTTTTGTTCGTTTATTTCTACCTGTTGACCTGAAAGCTCACGCAATTCATTTCGCAATTGGTTTGCTTCAGTTTGCCATTGGGTTTTATATTTTGTACTCACCATCAAAAAGGCAGATTCTGCTTGTTCAAGTTCAAATTTGTACTTGTCGTATTCAGATTCTGTAAGCACTTTATTCTGGTATAATTTGTTGTATCTGTTGAAGGTGCTTTCTGCTTGTTTTTTTGCTATTCGTGCATTTTCAAGCTCCTGGGCAAATTGTTGCCATGAAGCATTATATTGGCCTGTTTGCAGGCTCGGGTAGCTATATCCGTTTCGGTTGATGTAAATTAACAGCATATGTATGTCCTGCAGGAACTGTCCAATTTGTCCCTGACGGTTTTGTACCAAAGCACCCTGCTGTTTAGGTAGCGCTCCATCAATGATTAAAAGCGTGTCGCCCTGTTTAAGTTTCTTATTGTCTGTAAGCTTAAGCAGCGTAAGCCTGCCGTTTACAGGTATTGTTAATTCAGTTTTTTCAACTGAAGATTGTAATAGTCCAGTGCTTTTTACACTTATTGGAGTTTTTATAAAAGGGAGTGCCGCAAAAGTTCCAAGGATCGCAAAAACCGCAATTAGGTATATGAGCTTGGTTGAATTACTGATCTGTGATCGATAAACAAGAGAGGTGCTTGAAATTGTTTCGGCAGAGTAGGTAGAAAGGGGCATATAGTTGGATATTAAAGCAACTGCTATTCTGAATTTCAGAATAGCGGTTACCGATATTTTTTCTTACAGGCTCCAAACCAGTTTCAAAACATTGGTTAATGTTTTGCTTAAGAAAGCTGAAGTGTCAGCTGCTACAGAGTTTACGGTTCCTACTACAGAAGTCAAAAGACTATCTAATATACCGCCAAGTAAACCACCGCCTTCAACTTTTGTCATTTCAGTTGTGTTCATCTCTTGAACACCAAGATTGTTTAATTCTAACTTGTTCATAATAGGGGGTTGTTATTGTTAAATTCCTTACTCGTTAAAGGCTTTTCAGGATACGCCTATGTTGGCCAACACTAAAACGAAAGTAATAATAAAAGTGAGAAAACCATGGCTGTGAGAATCTGCCCGGAAGCGCCAAATTGTTGACCTAGATAGGTGAAATGTGGGTTTTTGACAAGAAAACCATTTGTATTATACGAAAATCGATAGTGCGTATGAATTTGTTCAATTTGTTCATTTAGTGCACAGTAGGCAGGCAGGTATTTTGTTTCGGAATTTGAGCTGGTTTTAGATGCTTTCTGTCCTTATTTTAAGGTATTCATTTCTATATTGAAGAGGCGTTTTTCCGGTTACTTCTTTAAATTGCTTGTTAAAATTAGAAAGCGTAGTGTAACCGGAATCGTAGCTCACGCTGTTGATGCTGATCTTGTTTTCATTCAAAAGTTTACGTGCATAATCTATTCTTAACTCCTTTAAAAAATCTGAAAAGGATTTGTTGACCCTCGATTTGAAATACCTGCTAAATGAACTGGGGGTCATGTTGATAAGATCTGCGATCACTTCGAGACTTATTTTATTTCTGAAGTTTTTCATAATATATCTATAGATCTTATTCATCCGGTCAGATTCGGTTTTGTTATTTATTGGGATGTAATTAACATGGGTAATGGGATGGGAATCCGTTGAATCTGCAATGGCATTTAGAATCTGAAGTAGTATGATTAATCGCGAAACCCCCTTTGCATTGATGAGTTCCTGCATCATTTTACTTACCATTTTATTCGTTTTCCCATAGATCTCCAGCCCCCTTCCTGCTTTTTCAAATAGTAAACGGATGTGCTCCATTTCTTCTTTTGAATTAATAATCTCACTGAGAAAATTCTGAGGGAAATAGATCACTATGCCGAGTGTTTTTGATGATTTTTTGGTATCAGGGTCATTTCTCCATAAATGTGGTAGATTAGGTCCTGTAAATACAAGATCTCCTGGTTTAAATGGCTTGATATTATCTCCAATAAAGCGTGTTCCCCACCCCTTAAGCACCAAAAATAATTGGTATTCAGGGTGTTGGTGAAGACTTGGGTCGAAGTTTAATTCCTCCAGTCTCTTAACAACCAATAGTTTAGAATGAGGTATGGCGGATTTTTGAACAATGCTTTTCATCTGATGTGAAAGTATAAAAAAATAGAGCAATGACAAAATACACTTAGAAACTGATAATATTTAGATAGAATAATGATATAAAAAATAGCTTATTTGTATTTCCAAATATAATAATGACCCAATGAGAAAGATTATTCTTCTAATCGTATTAAGTAGTGTCTTGTTTCAGTATTGTTCAAATAAAACAAGAGTAGTCGGTGGAAATGCAGAGAAACAGCATCCCCGAAGAGCTGAGGTTCTTTTTCTAGGAAACGAAAGTACGCATCATAACTCTTCAAAGCTTGCTCCGATGCTGATCAGTCCTCTTTTCGAACTTGGGATTAATGTCTCTTATACCACTGATACAAGTTTGTTAAACAGTCAAACACTTAATAAATACGATGGTATTATTATTTATGGGAATTATGATACCATTACTCCGGACAAAGAAAAAGCACTTAAAGATTTTGTAGAGGGAGGGAAGGCTTTAATCCCTATTCACTCTGCTTCTTTCTGCTTTCAGAATTCTGATTGGTATATTCAGGCCGTTGGCGGACAGTTTAGTACCCATAAAACGGGGGTATTCTCGGCTGTAACGGTGAATAAAAATCACCCTGTCATGAAAGGCGTTAATCCTTTCTCCTCATGGGATGAAACTTATGTTCATACCAAGCTTAATCCCGATATGACAGTTCTGCAGGAACGTGTTGAAGGCGATTTACATGAGCCTTATACCTGGGTTCGCAAACAAGGTAAAGGCAGGGTGTTTTATACTGCAAGTGGCCATAATGATAGTACCTGGAAACAGCCTGACTTCATAAAACTGATAAGTAATGGTGTGGTTTGGGCGCTTGGAGATAAAGTGCAAAAGCAAATTGCTGATTACAAAATTCCTGTTGGCGTGTATTCTGATGCCAATATTCCTAATTATGAAAAACGTGATCCGGCACCAAGATTTCAACATGCTTTTACTGCTGCTGAATCTCAAAAACGTATGCAGGTTCCTGTAGATTTCGATATACAGCTCTTTGCATCGGAGCCAGATATTATTAACCCTATTTCAATGGCCTGGGATGAAAAAGGAAGGTTATGGGTGATAGAAACGATAGATTATCCAAATACAATAAGAAATAAAAATGGTAAGGGTGACGACAGAATAAAGATTTGTGAGGATACTGACGGAGACGGTAAAGCAGATAAGTTTACGATTTTTGCCGATGGTTTGAACATTCCTACCAGTATCATGTTTTCAAATGGTGGCGTAATCGTTGCACAGGCCCCCGACTTTATTTTCCTGAAAGATACTAATGGAGATGATAAGGCTGATATTCGTGAAAATATTATAACTGGATGGGGTAAAAGTGATACCCATGCCGGGCCTTCAAATTTAAAATATGGATTTGATAACAGGATCTGGGGAGTGGTGGGATATGCTGGTTTTGAAGGTAAAATAGGCGATCAGAATCTGAAGTTCAGTCAGGGTGTGTATAGCTTTACACCAGATGGCAAAAACTTCGATTTTAAAGGTAAAACCAGCAACAACACCTGGGGATTGGCCTTTACTGAAGAGAATGATGTGTTTATTTCGACCGCCAACAACACGCATACCGCATTTTTCTCGATGCCAGAAAAATATATGCAAAAAGTATTACCTGGTTCTAAGGTTCAGCCGGTTCAAAAGATTGATGGCCATTATGAAATGCATGTGGTATTTCCAAATTTAAGACAGGTAGATGTGCATGGTGGTTTTACTGCTGCTGCAGGTCATAATTTCTATACGGCAAGGAATTTCCCTAAAAGTTACTGGAACAGCACAGCCTTTGTTTGTGAACCTACCGGAAGGGTAATTCACAGTGCCCTACTTAAAAAAGAAGGTGCGGGTTTCATCGAAAAAGATGGCTGGAATTTCCTGGCGAGTTCCGACGAATGGGTAGGTCCTGTACATGCCGAAGTGGGGCCGGATGGTGCAGTATGGGTAGCAGATTGGTATGATTTTATCATTCAGCATAATCCTACACCACGTGGATTTGAGAACGGTGAAGGTAATGCCTATATAAATCCACTACGTGATCGTGTACGTGGCCGTATTTACCGGATTAAATATAAAAATGCGAAAGCATATACCCCAATTAAGCTGTCTAAAGAGAATCCTGAAGGATTACTGTCGGCTTTAGAAAATGATAACCTATTCTGGAGAATGACTGCCCAGCGTTTAATCGTGGAATCTAAAAATCTGTCAGTTATACCCGGTCTTTATAAAATCATCAGCAATCAAAAAGTCGACGAAATAGATTTAAATGGACCTGCAATAAACGCGATCTGGACCTTGCAAGGATTAGGTGCGCTGAATGGATCTAATGCTGAGGCCTTAAAGGCAGTACAGGAGGCGTTAAGTCATCCTGCAGCTGGTGTAAGAAGAGCTGCCATTCAAGCGCTTCCAAAAGACAATGCAATGATTGGTTCAATCCAAAAAGCAGGTTTATTGAAAGACAAAGATCTTCGTGTTCGGTTGGCAGCCATACTTGCCATATCAGATATACCTGCTTCTGTTCATCTTGGACATCTTTTGTACGAAGCCGCTGCTGATTCCGTAAATGCAAAAGATAAATACATTGCTCAGGCATTGTATTCAGCCGCATTACTGCATCATGAAGGGTTCCTGGCGATGTCTAAAACAGCCTCAAATCCATCCCCGTATATTCAGACCATAGTTAAGGACATCCTTCCGAATGTGAAAAACAAAGACCTGGCTTCATCTGAAAAAGAACATCACTCTGCCAAGCCTTCTGATGAAGTGGTGATCAACATTAAAGTTGTAGAGCATGTAATGAAGTTTAACAAAACCTCATTCACTGTAAAAGCAGGACAAACAGTAACCATTAACCTGGAAAATCCAGATTTTATGCAGCACAATATGGTGATTTCTAAACCAGGAACACTTAAAAAAGTTGGTGCGGCCGCAGATGAAATGGCGAAGGACCCTAACGGTGCCGAGAAGAATTACGTACCTGCTATTCCTGAGATTTTGTTCGCAACCAAGTTGTTGAATCCGGAAGAAAAAGTTACCTTACAGTTCACTGCACCTGATAAGCCAGGAGATTATCCTTTCCTGTGTACTTTTCCGGGGCACTGGAGCATCATGAATGGGGTAATGAAAGTAACCAAATAAATAGTAATCAAATATCTGCCGGTACATATGAGTTTAAATATTAAGTTGGGTGTTAGTACGTGGTTATGGACATCGCCATTTAAAACAGAGACCATTTCACTGTTCTCAAAGATCAAGAGTATGGGATATGACATGGTAGAAATACCAATTGAGGATCCCGCCCTGATTGATACAGAAATTGTTAAAGAAGCACTCAGGGAGTTTGATTTAGTACCTGCTATTTGTGGGGCTTTCGGCCCCAGCAGAGATTTAACAAATGATGATGTAAAGTTTCATGATACCAGTTTTGATTACATAGAATCTTGTCTGGAGATAGCATACGAAATTGGAGCCGGTTTTTTTGCCGGGCCAATGTATTCTGCAGTAGGTAAAGCACGTTTGGTGTCGCCCGAACAGAAAAAAATAGAGTGGGACAGGGCTGCGAGCAATCTTTATAAAGTAGGGGAGATGGCGCAGGAAAGAGGACTTCAGTTGGCCATAGAGCCGTTGAATCGTTTCGAGTCTGATCTGATCAATACCGCCGAAGATGTTGTTCGCCTGATTAAAGATATCAATCATCCGACAGCAAAGATATTGCTGGACGGATTTCATATGAATATTGAAGAACCTGATATTGAAAGGGCAATTTTGCTTGCAGGTAAAGACCTTTTGCATGTACAGGTTTCTGAAAACTACAGAGGTACTCCAGGTACTGGTCAAACCCGATGGGATGCCTATAAAAGAGGATTAGAAGCGATAAACTACCAGGGTGCTGTTTCAATTGAAAGCTTTACCCCTGAGATAAAAGAACTGGCCGGAGCGGTTTGCATCTGGCGTACACTTGCGCCAAGCCAGGATAGTTTTGCCGAAGAGGGAGTTAAATTTTTAAGAAACTGGAGTAAATAACATATCAAATAAACATTGTATCCGTTAATAATATGAGTGAGAAAAAAATAAATATTGCCATTGTTGGGCTTGGATTTGGTGCAGAATTCATTCCAATTTATCAAAAACATCCTAATGCAAACATGTACGCAATATGCCAGCGTAATCCAGATAAGCTGAAAGAAATAGGAGATGCATTTGGAATAGAAAAAAGATATGCGAGTTACCAGGAGCTGCTTAAAGATCCTGATGTAGATGCAGTTCACATCAATACACCAATACAAAATCATGCGGAGCAATCTATTGCAGCCTTAAGGGCCGGAAAGCATGTGGCTTGTACAGTACCAATGGCTACTACTGTTGAGGAGTGCCGTCAGATTGTTGAAGCGGTAAAAGAAACCGGATTAACGTATATGATGATGGAAACGGTTATTTACAGTCGTGAATTTTTATTTGTAAAGGAACTTTATGAAAAGGGAGACCTGGGCAAAATACAATTCTTAAGGGCATCACATCAGCAGGAAATGGCTGGCTGGCCCGGATATTGGGAAGGTTTGCCACCAATGCACTATGCTACACATTGTGTTGGTCCTGTATTGGCATTGCCAAAAGCACAGGCAGCGTATGTTTCTTGTTTTGGTTCGGGAAAAATTGATGATAATTTGATTGAGAAATATGGATCTCCATTTGCTATCGAAACTTGCCATATCAAATACCGTGATTCAGATTTGTCTGCCGAAGTTACAAGATCGCTGTTTAATACCGCAAGACAATACCGGGAGAGTTTTGACGTGTATGGTTCTAAAAAATCGTTTGAGTGGACGTTAATTGAACATGAGGACAGTGTAATCCATACAGGTGAATCTCCTGAGAAAGTTAAAATACCAGATTACGCCCATCTTCTTCCTAAAGAAATTCAGCATTTTACAACTGCTGGTGTTTATGATTCCGAAGACAATCAGCACCTTTCGTTTATACAGGGATCGGGCCATGGAGGTTCGCATCCACATCTGGTAAATGAGTTTCTAAATGCTTTAACTGAAAACAGAGCGCCTTACCCTGATGCTCAGGAATCTGCCAACATCACTTGTGTAGGTATTTTGGCGCATGAATCGGCAATGAAGGGGGGAGAGATAATTCCTTTGCCAGATTTCACGTTTAAATCATAAAAATTAGTTTATTTGCATTATCAAATGAACCGAACTCAATTAATTTTAATGTATTGAATATGAAAAAGAGCTTTGTCTTTTTAATTTGTTCTGTTTTTGCAGTATGCACAAGCGGATACGCACAAACTAAGAAAACCGGTAAGGGGGCTAAACCGGCATCTAGTGTTTTATCACCTGCAGATGTTGCGCAGGGAAAAGCACTGATTACAAAATCAGACTGTTTTGCATGTCATAAACCAACTGAAAAACTGGTTGGACCTGCATATTCAGATGTTGCAAAGAAATATCCTGCAACACAGGCAAACGTTACTTTGCTTGCTAAAAAAGTAATTAAAGGTGGAAGTGGAGTATGGGGCGAAATCCCTATGGCACCTCACCCGTCTGTAACTCAGGCCGACGCCGAGAAAATTGTAAAGTATATACTTTCTACTAAGTAATCACTTAAACCAAAAGCGGGTGTATCAATCATGATGCACCCGCTTTTTATGCTAATTGGTTTCTACCAACTTAAGCCATTCCGTAATTATGGTCTTTAACGACTCCTGTTTGGCTTTAACGTCATCCATATCTTTAAACCTGACCAGTCTTCTGCCATCTGTGAAATTTCCTTCAAGCAATCCACTGGTATCATTTACTTTTGCGCCCGTAGGAAAAACCAGTAAGATACTGCCCTTATGCAGGTTTACGACTACAATATCTCTTTTATATTCTTTAGGATCGAATGGTTTCATTGGCCCCATATAATAGAAGCAAGGCGAATTCCATTTTATCTGTTCTCCTATTTCTTTATCCGTACTTAAAATAATCTGCCTGATATATTGCGTTGCGGCTGCTATGGGTGCTTCTAATCTTTTGATGTGTGCACTTACCTTATTTGAATTTGTGGCGGTTTTAGATATAGTCATATTTTGAGATGGTTGATTCTGATTCAATGCTTAGTGCAGCAATTTTTTTAGTACGGTAAATTTATATTGCAAAAGCAGTTTTAATGCGGTGCGTAAACGACATTTTGAAGGGCGATTTGTGACAAATTAGAACATATAATAAACTGGGATGAGCCTTAAATATAAGTAATTATATTAAATTATATGGCTTAGGTATCCTAGATTTTACCGCGGGTAATCCGGTGTAAATAAAATGGACTTATGGCCGATTGAGCTGCAATTGAGGAGTTAACATTGGCAAAAGAGAAGACTACCATTTATCATAGCGATAAGTAAGTTCTATTTGCGCCCGGATTTGGGAAATAGACCCAGATTCAATGAAAAGGCAACTCCTGTTGATTTTAATCTGGCATTGCCGTTCCCAATTCCTGTAAGTGGCAGTTTTATAAAAGGTTGTACACCAAAGCTTAGCGAGTTGGTTATCCTGCGTTCAAAGCTCAAGGATAGGTTGGCTACTCCAAAAATATGCTGGTTCTGATTCTTAATTTCAAGTTCAGAAATCTTTTGTGCCCCTCCCTGGGGTCCGGTAATGTATTTGTATTTTTCATTAAGCATGAAATAACTTGAAAGGCCGGAGTTTACACCAACCGAAAAGTTTCTCCTTTTTAAAAACGTATAGTTTACATTAAGCGGAACATCCAATACAATACAATCCGCATCAACCTGCCAGGCATTTTTCATATAGGTTGTTCCTGCCGATCCAATACCACCATAATTGTATAGCTTTCTTGAATAAACAGCACCAGTGGTTACACTAATTTTATCGGTAATCGTATAAGTGGCAAGTACTCCTATATTGGAACTTACTTTGGTATCCACATTCCTGTTCGAAGTCGAAATATCAGGCGCAGCCATAACAGAAAGTGTAAGCGCACTCCGTTTTCCGGCAAAGCTTGGAGGCACCTGTTTATTCGCTTTCTTTTCAGCAACATCTGTTTTTATTGCAGGCTCATTGGTTTGCGCTAAAACATCCGCTTTCTTACCTGTCGGCAAGCTATCAGCCGGGGTAACAGCTTGTTTATCTTCTGTTTTTGGTGTGACTACCTCTGCAATCAGTTCCTGTTTTTTATTTTCTTTAACTGAACTGGTATCAGGCGTAATGACAGGATCCTGACTGCGGTTTATAACCTGTGGCGTCTCAACGTAGTTATGATCTGTATTTCTAACAGGCGACTCAATCTCCGGTTCAACAACAACCGCTTCGGGATTTGTTTTCACCACAACCCCAGTATCTGTAACTAAAGGATTATTATTTGCAGGTTTCTCTTTTTTTGATTCAACTATCTCGGTCTTTTTAGGTTCTTTAACTACCTTGTCTGATCCTGAGAAATACCAGAACAGGCCAACAATCAATGCGGCAGCAATACCACTTGTAGCATACCACCAAAATGGGATCACCCTTTTCTTAGCACCCGCGTCCAGTTTCTGTTCCATCTTTTCCCAGTCCAATTCATTGAAAGGGATTTCAGGATCATTCAACCCATCTCTAAACAGCTTATCTATTCCATTATCTTTTTCCATCTACAGCTATTTTGTTTTGTAAAGGCACTTCATTTTGAGTACTAAAATTATTAAAATATACGTCCCCGGACCTGGTTCCGGTCGAGGAACTTAGCCTTTCTTGCAGCTTTTGTCGTGCTTTAAATAAATTTGATTTCGATGTCCCTACCGATATATTTAAAAGTTCCGAAATTTCTTCGTGCGAGTATCCGTCTATAGCAAATAAGTTAAATACAGTTCTATACGCCGGTGGCAATCCCTGAACCAATACCAGCAGATCTTTATAGGCCATTTGCTCATATACCTGCGCAGGTCCGCCCATGTCCTGGTGTTCACTCAGCTCGTCGTGATTTGAAAACTTAAGGCTTTTCCGGTAATGGTCAATGGCAGTATTGGTTATAATCTTTCCAAGCCATGCTTTAAACGGCTTTTCAGGGTCATATTTTTCAATATGTGTAAACACTTTCATGAACCCACTATTCAATACATCTGCCGCGTCATCATCATTCAAAGCATACCGTCGGCATATGGCCATGCAATAACTATAAAATTCTTTATAGAGCAAACACTGACTTGTTCTGTCCTGCCTGATGCAACCTTCAATAATTTCCTGCACCTATTTTTTCGATTTTACATTGGCCATTTCTACCTATACTAAACAGTAGTACGTTGAAGTTACACAATAGGTTGCTTTAAAAATAAATATTTATTTTCTGATCTCTGCGCAACCATTTACTTGGCCTTCCCGTAATCCATATTAGTTATCAATCAACACTTTAATTCACTTAAAAAAACAACTATGTCACCCTTATTCAAAAAAACATTTGTGCTGTTTAGCTTAGCTACAGTACTTTTTACTGCCTGCTCAAAGAAAAAAGATGAGATCAAAGAACCAGAAGTTTCTTTAGATCTTAAACTTGCGGCATCGGCAACGTTCGGTAGTGTCATTACGGATGGTACAGGTAAAGCCCTTTATTGTTTTGTAAAAGATGCCAATAGTGCATCCACTTGTGTTGATGGCTGCTTAATCACATGGCCGGTATATTATGCAGAAAATGCGACCCCTCCAGTAGGATTAAATGCTGCGGATATTGCCACCATCACAAGGGCCGATGGTACAAAACAAACCACCTATAAAGGATGGCCATTGTATTATTATGCTGGCGACAAGGCCAAAGACGAGATCAAAGGAGATGGGGTAGGTGGCATCTGGTTTGTTGCCAAACCAGATTATTCTGTTATGATGGCCAGCCAACAATTAGTTGGTCACGATGGTAAAAATTATACTGCCGATTCAAAAGAAGGAGTGGGGATAACCTTTTACCTAACCGATCCAAAGGGCCGCACACTGTATGCCTTTACGCCCGACACTTTTAACAAAAATAATTTTACCAAGCCTGATCTTAGTAACAATGCCGTATGGCCAATATTTGAATCAGAGATTTTAAACGTTCCCTCTGTACTAAAAAAAGCAGATTTTACAGTTATAACTTCTGTTGGTAAAAATCAGCTAACGTACAAAGGTCATCCGCTCTACTATTTTGGTTCAGATGCTGCCAAAGGCGAAACCAAAGGAGTAAGTTACCCTAAACCGGGTGTTTGGCCGATACTTACACTGAATACACCACCTTTAAATTAAGCTGAGAAAAATTAAACTGCCGAAATTAGGGAGGGAGAATATTTTTATGTTGTAGTACATATTAACAAAAAATATCTCATTTTTGATGCATTATGGCAATTAACGATTTAAGTAAAGATCTGGCTCCCATCGCTTCAATTACGATGGCAGATGTTGTTGAAGTAAAACTCAGAGAATATTTAAAAAAGAAGTCCTTCCTGCCCGGCGATGCGTTGCCAAAAGAACTGGAGTTAGCAGAGGCTTTAGGTGTAAGCAGAAATGTTTTACGTGAAGCACTAAGCAGACTGCGCATGCTGGGCATGATTGAAACTAAAAAGAAAAGAGGAATGGTGCTGGCCAGACCAGATATTCTTGGCACGTTTGAACGTGTTCTTGATCCGTTGATTATAGATAAGGAAACGCTTCAGGATATTTTTGAGCTCAGACTTGTGCTTGAAATGGGATTGGCGGATCTGATTTACGTCAGAAAAACCGATAAGGATATTGCCGAATTAGAAAACATAGCCAAAAAAGAAGTGAACCTTGATAATTCATTCAGAATTAAAAATGAAATCGCTTTTCATGGTAAGCTTTACGAAATGTCGGGCAACGATACGTTGAAAAGATTTCAAATTATGCTGCTTCCTATTTTCGACTATGTAGTTACCCTGGAAAAGAAGCCAACAAGAGGTAAAATTAATCATATGGACCTCGTTCAGATTCTGAAAACAGGATCGAAAGCCGATTTTAAAAAAGGAATGGAGGCACATCTGAAGCCGCATTTCGATCGGTTAAAGTAATTTTTGCTTTATAATATGATACAAAAAGGCCTTAAAACAACATTTTAAGGCCTTTTTGTATAAATGGAATTTAATTATTTGCTTTTATAAAAAATAGTTCCCACATTTGATATGTCCTACATAAGGGCTTATAACCAAATATTAAATGACCGCTATGAATCACTTCAAAAAAAAGGATAGCAAATATCATGTCATCGTATCTTGCTGTCTCCTTCTCATCATCTCTCTTGCCATCGGGTGTGCTAAAAACTCGATAAGTGCAAGTACAATTGAAAAACCAGCAACCTCAGCCACAGCCAAGGTGGCCGCTGCCGTACTGGCCGCTCCGGTTAATACGCGTGTGGTGGTATTTAACGGTGGCAATGAAAGTATCTACCATTCTTTCAGAATTCCATCAATCATAAAAACAAAGAATGGAACCCTGGTTGCCTTTGCCGAAGGCAGAAGATGGAGTCCAAGTGATTATGGCGATATCAATGTTGTATATAAAAGATCTGTAAACAACGGAACCAGCTGGTCTACCTTAGGAGAGGTTGTGGGCAGTGGGGCAGGTACATGGGGCAATCCGACAGCTGTTTACGACCCAACTCAGGGCGTAAATGGAAGGATCTGGCTGTTTCTGGAGTGGAATGATGAGTTTAAAACACAATGGTCAGATTTTCAGGCATGGGGTGACAGAAAAATTCATACCTCATATAGTGACGATGATGGGGTTACCTGGTCGGTTCCTTTAGATCGTACCAGCACCCTAACGCCGCCCTCTTACAAATGGGACTGTGTTGGCCCGGGTGTAGGCATCAGAACGGCTTACGATCATCCCGGCAGGTTGATTGTTCCGGCATACGGAAGAAATATTTATAGTGACGATCATGGTGCAACATGGCAATATGAATTAACTGCCGGTGGTACAGATGAAAGTACCATAGTGGAACTGATGAATGGAAGCCTGATGAGAAATGACAGGCCGGGTACTACCGAGTGGAATTTATCAAAAACCAGAAGAAAATCAGTGGGTTCTATTGCAGGTGGTTTCCCTGCGTTTTCAACAGTAACCGCATTGCCCGATCCAAAGTGCGAAGGATCCATGTTGAGATATAATACCGACGATCCGAACAGGATCATATTCCTTAATCCTAACGGAACTGGTCAGCGTTGCAACATGACCGTGCGCATCAGTTATGATGATGGGGTTACCTGGCCAAGAAGCCGTGCACTTTATAGCACTGCAAATTGCGATTATACCAACAGCACTGTAGTTTACGGTGGCTACTCGAGCATGGTAAAAACCGCCGATTACTGCATTGGTGCCTTAGTAGAATACAATGAAAATGTTCATGATTCAGCCAGCAGCAATAAGTCCATTGAATTTAACAAGTTCAATCTCGCCTGGATCTTAAACGGCAGTACAGAACCATAAAACCAAATACTATGTGTTTTATCATCCCTTGAGCACATAACAACCATAAACCAAATATTAAAATTAAACCAGTTATGAAGAAAAGGATTTTTATTTTTCTATCCGTTCTCTGTTGCTTTTTGGCAACCAAAAACCTCTTTGGCCAGACACGCGAACTGCAGATCTCGGGAAAGGTTACTTCAGGTGCAGCAGGGGAAACACTACCGGGTGTTAGTGTAAAGCTTAAGGGTAGTACCATCGGGATATCTACCGATGTGAATGGTAAATACGCCATTAGAATACCATCAGATCAAGGGATTTTGGTATTCTCTTATCTTGGCTTTAAAGCTAAGGAGGTGCCTGTGAACGGGCAAAAACAAATTGATGTGGTGCTGGAATCTGATGTAACTTCTATGGAAGAAGTCCTGATTGTGGGGTATACGCAGCAGTCGAGAACCAAAACCACAGCTGCCATTTCAAAGCTTGGTGCAGATGAGCTTAAAAATATCGCCAGTCCAAATCCCGTACAGGCCCTGCAGGGTAAAATTGCAGGTGTTTCGGTACCGGTTACCACCGGACAGCCGGGGGTAGGTGCAACAAACATCATCATCAGGGGGGGGACCAAACCTAATGCTTATGGTTCTGGTTTGGGTAACAACGGTGGCAGTTCAACCGGCAATTCCGACAGCAGTTCTCCGCTTGTGATCGTTGATGGGGTATTCAGGTCTATGAATGATGTGAATCCTGACAATATAGAATCACTGCAGGTGATGAAAGATGCAGCTTCCACAGCAATATATGGTGCAAGGGGTGCAAATGGGGTTATAGTGATCAAAACAAAAGGTGGTAAAGCCAATAGTAAAATGACCATCGCACTGAACCACAGAACCACATGGGAAACACCAGCAAGGGATTATGATTACCTGAATGCCGAAGAATACCTGCGTTTGGCGCGTACAACAGTTAAAAATACGGCTGACGCGCTTGATAAAAACAACCTTTTAAACAATGGTGGTTTCTCTGCAGGTACTCGTGTTTATACGCAAAAAGGCCAATATGGTAAAAACATCAACCTTACTGCTTTATATGATAATATCGTATCTGTAGAAGGACAATCTTACGTAGATAACCTGTTGTCTAAAGGCTGGAAAGTTATGGACGATCCCATTAACCCGGGTACAAAACTATTGTATGCTGATAACAATTATCAGGATATGCTTTGGAACACTGGTTTGAGCAGTAACGAAAACCTGTCTATCAGCGGGGGTGGCGAAAAATCGGACTTTAACCTGTCGATGGGCTATACCAATCAGGCGGGTACCTTTGTCGGAACCAAATACAAACGTTATGATGGACTTGGAAATTTCGGGTTCAAAGCTGCAGATAATTTCCGCATTGATGTGATGTTAAACTATCAGAACGTAATGCCTAATTATGTAGATGGCTTTCAAAATGAGCTGGTTAGAGGTACGCGTATTACGCCTTTGATCCGTACTTTTAAAGACGATGGAAATCCAATGCCGGGTGAGCTGTACACTGTTCGTAACCGTTTTCATACGCTGATGTATGACGATACCCGCACCTCAAGTGAAAGGTTGGTGTCCAGGGTTGCCGGAGACCTCACCATCACCAAAGGGTTGCATTTTAAACCTTCCTTCTCTTACCTGATAGACGATTATAAAGAACTATTCATGAGAAAGGGAACACCTGCCGATGAAGTTCAGCCTGCAACACAGCGTCAGAAAAATGACTATACTAAAAATGCGAGACAGCTGATGATCGACCAGGTTTTGCAATACGATTTCAGCATAAAAGACGTGCATAATTTTACCGCCCTTGGCGGTGTTAACTTTATCAGGAACACAGATCATGTAGCCAGTTTAGGTTCTCAGAGAGGCAGCAACGATTATATCTATACCATAAACGAACCGCCGACAACTGTAATTAACGGGGTGGTAATGAGCAACGTTACCAACTTTGCTACCACCATTGGCGAATCCAGATCTGCCAGTGCATTTACACAGGTAAACTATGATTACAAAGCTAAATACTTGTTCAGCGGTTCACTCCGTTACGATGGTTTCTCGAACTTTGCCATTGAAAACAAATACGCTTTTTTCCCTTCGGCTTCCATCGGATGGAATGTTCATAAAGAAGATTTCTGGAACGTAAAAGCTATAAATGCCTTAAAACTAAGAGCAAGCTGGGGTGCTGCAGGGCTTAGCGACCTGAGTATTACCGATACTTACGGAGGCTATGCTTCAGTGCTGGATAACAGAACAGCTAACTACGGACAAAGCTCCGGTATTTTAAGGTCCAACCTGGCAAACTATAACCTGCGTTGGGAGTCAACCGAAACTACTGATTTAGCATTTGATGCTTCTTTCTTAAACAGCCGCATTAACCTGACTGTAGATTATTATAACAAAAGAACCAAAGACAGGCTGGCTTCTAAACCTTTGCCATCGGAATCGCCTTTTGCATCAATCGCATTTAACAATGGCGAGCTGCGTAACAGAGGTGTTGAAATTGAGCTTGGTGCAGCCATCATTAAAGGAAATGATTTTAAATGGGACGCTAATTTTTCCTTCGCATACAACCAGGCTCTAATTACTAAACTGCCTGATAATGGCCGTGCCAAGAACAGACAAGGTGGCGACATGATCTTTGATTCGGCTTCAAATTCACTGGTAGAAGCAGGGGGCTTTGCAGAAGGCGAGCGTCCTTATCCAATCTATGCATACCGGGTAACAGGAGTTTTTGCTACCGATGAAGCGGCTAAAGCATGGAATGCCAAAGTAAAAGATAACCTGGCTTCTCCGCAAGGAATAGCGGTAGGGAAACGTGGTGGTGATTATATCTTTGATGATGTAAACGGCGATGGGGTGATCGATACAAAGGACCAGGTTTTTATGGGTTATCGGAACCCTAATAAAATGGGAGGTTTGCAAAACACCTTTAGTTATAAAAACATCTCGTTAAGGTTTACTATGGATTATGCCATGGGGCACCTGATCAGTAATGGGGCTTTAGCCCGTTCATTAGGCCAGGGCAGGGCATTTAATGAAGGTGCGCCATCAATTGCTATCGGAGGAGATATCTGGCAGAAACAAGGCGATGCGGGTAAAAAATATGCCCGCTTCTCTTTTGCAGATTATGATTTCGGGCAGCGCAATTACTTACGTAATGCACCGCTTGGAAATAACAATAGTTACAATTCAGATGTATCTGCAATGTATTCTAAAGGCGATTTCCTGGCCTTCAGGGAGATTTCAATTTCTTATGATGTTCCCAAAAAAATACTGGAAAAAATAAAGGCCTCGGGGCTTAACATTTTTGCAACGGTATATAATGTTGGCTATTTAACCAAATACGAAGGTTTGAATCCTGAAGTATATACCGGTTTTGATCCGGGCGGTTATCCAAGACCAAGACAATTTTTATTAGGGGCCACATTGAAATTCTAAAAAGACCAATTATGAAAAAGATTACATTAATTATAATAGCCATCGTATCTCTGTCAGCCATATCTCCTGGTTGTAAAAAGCTGCTCGAAGTAGATCCTCAATCAAGTATCACCGATGAGGTATTCTTTAAGAACGAGAATGATTTTGAACCTTATGTTACCGGTATCTACACGTATATGCGTTTGTTCGCCAATAATATTGTGTACGGTACAGAGCGCAGCGAGGAACTGGTTGCCGCGCTTAATTCCAGGTTTGGTGTATCATGGAGTCAGATCATTACACCTTCTTCTGGTGCAATTAACTATAACGATTGGTATAAAGCCATCGGGCATTGCAACTTACTGCTTAAAAAGATCGAAGGATTTTCTTTTGCTACCAATCCAGACGCCAAGAAAAGGATTCTTGCGGAGACCTATTCTTTAAGGGCCTATTTCTATTTCAACCTTACCCGTATCATTGGTGATGCACCCTTGATGCTTACCGCAGTGGAAGATGAAAACGTGCCTTTGCTGCCAAGGTCAAAAGCCGCAGATGTTTTGAAACAGATCCAGTCAGATCTTGATCTGGCCATCCAGAATTTCAGCGCTATAAGCGGATTTTCGAAAACAGGTTATCCCTCTAAATATCGCTTTGCTTATGGATCTGCAATGGCACTAAAGGCAGATGCATACCTATGGAATGCAAAAGTGCTTGATGGAGGCGATGCTGATCTTACCGCTGCCGCAGCCGCAATTACTGAAGTGGAAGCGTCCGGATTAACCTTAAACCAGGATTATAAAAATGTAACCGGGGTAAGGGCAGCTGCCAATCCTGAAGTGGCTTTAGCGGCTTACTTTCAAAGAGATGAAGCAGGGGGGAACTATGGGGTAAATGCGCTTCCTTATTTAACAGGGGTTGATGGCGCATTGAACCTGGATAAGATCCCTTATGCTCAAACCTCAGCAAACGGACAGGGCGCATACCAGATCAGCCCAAAATCAAAGGCCTTATTTACGAATCCTGATGATAAAAGGATACCGTATACCTGGATCACGGAGCTACAGGCCAGCGGTCCGAAAATTTCATGGATCACCAAGTATTCAGGAAACATCTATGCCGATGGCCGTGTGTCCGATAATGACCTGATCATTTACCGTTTATCAGATATCTTTTTAATGAAGGCAGAAGCTTATGCCGGATTAAACAACATACCATTGGCAATTGAATACCTGAACAAAGTAAGACAAAGAGCCAATACCGGAAACTATACAGCATCTACCGTTAAGATTGATGTAGAGCGTGAAATCCTTGATGAACGTGGTCGTGAGTTGTTTTTCGAGAACAAGCGCTGGTTTGACCTGGTTCGTTTTCATAAAGGAGGAGCCATTAATGTATATACCTATGTTCCAAACCTGGTTGGTAAAACTACGCCATTGTTCTGGCCACTAAATACTACGGTACTGGCAAACAATCCTAACATTAAACAAACAGACGGATATTAATTTATCGCAATTCAGAATAAAATGACTCCACTAAAGGCAGATGAAATTTATGGCAACTGGGCAACTTTGCTGCTTCCGATCAACAAGGACGACAGCATCAATTATGAACAGCTGGAAAGTGAAATCGATGTATTGATTGCAAGTGGAGTAAACGGCATCTATTCTAACGGTACGGCGGGCGAGTTCTATAACCAAACGGAGCAGGAATTTGATAAAGTAAATGGCATCCTTGCAACAAAATGTAATGCTGCAGGCATGCCATTTCAAATTGGCTGCTCGCATATGAGCCCTAAAATATCACTGGAAAGGATTAAGCGCGCTACTGCAATGCAGCCCTCTGCCATACAGATCATTCTGCCCGATTGGTTTGTGCCATCCCTGGCAGAGATCATTGATTTTCTAAAGGTGATGTGTGCCGTAGCCGATCCCGTAAAGCTGATTTTATACAACCCTCCGCATGCCAAAAGAAAACTCCTGCCAAAAGAGTTTGCAGAAATTCTCGAAGCCGGTATCCCTCTGGCAGGATGCAAAGTTGCTGGTGGCGATGAGCAGTGGTACAAGGAAATGAATGCAATAAGCATCCCGTTTTCGGTGTTCATTCCCGGCCACCATCTGGCAACGGGAATTGCAAAGGGAGCTCATGGCGCTTATTCCAATGTAGCTTGTTTAAATCCGGGCCTTGCACAGCGCTGGTATCACAACATTGCAAACCACAGCGGAGATCCTTTTGAGCTGCAGGCCCGAATCCAGAAATTTATGGATGACTGTATTGTTCCTTATATTAGAGACAAAGGATACTCCAACCAGGCTGTCGATAAATTTATGGCGGCGGTAGGTGGCTGGACACCCATAAGTACCCGCTTACGCTGGCCCTATAAATGGATTCCAGAGGAAGAGGTACTGCCGGTAAGAGAAAAATGTGCTAAACTTTTACCTGAAGTTTTTACTAACCAAGTTTAATATTTTCCCAATGCAAAAAACACTAAGAAACTGCTTTATCCTGATTTGTACCAGCTTGCTGTTGCTGACCATCAGTAATGGATGTAAAACAAGAAAACCATTTGCCGATCGGGCATTGCTTGATAGTACAGTGGTCTTTTCACCCGGTGGGGAATATGCCTCTATGCGAATACCAGCCTTGGTAGCGACCAAAAAAGGAACATTGCTTGCATTTTGCGAGGGAAGGATCGGTACAGCCAGTGATTGGGCAGATATGGATCTGCTGATGCGCCGAAGCACAGACGGAGGTCGCACCTGGGAAAATAATGTAGTTATCGCCGCAAGGAAAAGCGGACAGCCAACAAGTAATCCTACACCAATTGTAGATCGTGATGGCACCATTCACCTGCTGTACCAGCGCGATTATGCTACTGCTTACTATACCCGTTCTACCGATGAGGGCAAAACATGGAGCCCTGCGGTAGACATTACCTATGCATTTGAGGCCTTTAAACCAGAGTATAACTGGAAAGTACTGGCACCAGGCCCAGGCCATAGCATACAATTAAAAAATGGTCGACTGCTGGTGCCAGTATGGTTAAGCGATCCTGCTAAAACTACACCAAGAAGAAGCCATGCACCATCTTGTATTGCCACTATTTATAGCGATGATCTTGGTAAGACCTGGAAACGCGGAGCCATCATTGCCGGCAACACTCCAGAGTTTAAAAACCCAAGTGAAACCATGGCGATAGAACTTAATGATGGCCGTGTAATGGTAAACATCAGAAATACTTCTGATCAGCACCGCAGGGGTATCAGCTATAGCAATGATGGAATCAGCGGGTGGACAAAGCCTGTTTTTGATGAAGAATTATACGAGCCTGTATGTATGGCGACCATCATCAGGCTGCAGGACAAAGAGAAATCAGGTATCCTTTTTATCAATCCTGATACTAAAGATGTTCCTAAACCACCACGTAAAAACCTTACGGCCAGGGTGAGTTACGATGAAGGACAAAGCTGGACGGTAAAGAAGGTGATCAATGCAAGTTCATCAGGTTATTCTGATGTGGCTGTTACCCCTGACGGAACCATTTATTGTCTGTACGAAACCAATACCAGCAACGACTTTAATTATTCCATGGTGCTTAAAAGGTTTAACGCCAAATGGCTTACAACTCCCAACGAAAAATAAACAATCAACAAACAATTTAATACATATGAACAAAATAACCGGATTAATAGCCGCCACTTTTGCGGCTTATCGTGAAGATGGAACAATTAATTTAGACATTATCCCAACGATAGTCGACAAAATGATAGCTGATGGATTATCTGGCGTTTTTATTTGCGGCACCAATGGCGAAGGGCCAAACCTTACAATTGAAGAGCGGATGGCCATTGCCGAAACTTATGTTAAAGCTGCGGCCAAACGTATCCTTGTACTGGTGCACGTAGGGCATAGTTCTATCCAGGAATGCCGCAAGCTTGCTGCTCATGCAGAGCAGATTGGGGCCGATGCCATTTCTTCTGTTGCCGCTTTTTATTTTAAACCGACAAGTGTTGATAATCTGGTTAAAAGCATGGCACAGATTGCATCCGCAGCACCTAATACCCCATTTTATTACTATAGCATTCCAACCCTTACCGGGGTGGGTATGGATATGATCACCTTCCTGGAACAGGCAGAAAAGGTAATTCCTAACCTTGCTGGGATCAAGTATACTGCCTCTACCTTGCACGAATACCAGGCTTGCCTGAATTATAAGAACGGTAAATTTGATATCCTTTTTGGTTACGATGAAATGTTGCTGCCAGCACTTGCAGTAGGGGCCAAGGGGGCTATTGGCAGCACCTATACTTTTGCAGCTCCGCTGTATTTAAAAGTAATCAGGCTATATCATGAAGGAAAGCAGGAGCAGGCAGCAGCCATGCAGCTGCATTCGGTAAATATGGTTCGTGCGTTGGTAAAATATCCGCCAATTCCTGCTCAAAGGGCCATCATGAAAATGGAAGGACTGGAGTTAGGTGCTTGCAGATTACCTCTTGAACCGCTGTCAGAAGCACAGGCAACACAATTTAAAACTTCCCTTGATGAGATCGGATTTTTCGATATCGTTAAAGAATCCCGATGATGAACAGGTCCTTTAATCTTCTTCTTATTTTGTTTATGACTATACTCTTAAATAAAGGGCTGGCGCAGCAGGTCTCCAGATCTGGCTTATTATGGGGCAAGCTGCCGCCTGTTCCCGATCGCGTAGGTTTTGCAGGTTCTTTTGCAGGTGTTTCCAATGGTGCATTACTGGTTGCCGGTGGTGCAAATTTCCCCGATGGTGGTGCACCATGGACAGGCGCTGTGAAGGCATGGCATGATCATATTTTTGTTCTCGAAAACCCAAAAGGAAAATGGAAAGCGGCAGGTAAATTACCTTATCCATTAGGCTATGGAGCTTCCATAAACTGGAAAGAGGCCTTAATTATTCTTGGTGGCAGTAATGAAAAAGGCCACCATGCAGAAGTGTTCCTGTTAAATTATAAGAACGGCAAAGTTGAAACGGTCAATCTGCCAAATCTGCCTCATGCAATTGCAAATACCTCGGCCGCGCTGGTTGGGAGTGTAGTTTATGTTGCCGGTGGAATTGAGAAGCCGGATGATAAGGTTGCCGGAGATAATTTCTGGGCATTGGATCTCAATGCAATTGAAAAGGGCTGGAAAGTATTACCCACCTGGCCTGGTGCTCCAAGAATGCTCAGTGTTGCGGGGGCACAAGGCGGTACATTTTACCTGTTTAGTGGGGTAGCACTTATCAATGGCAACCGCGACTATTTAAAAGATGCTTATCGGTACCATCCCGAAACAGGATGGAAAAAAATAGCAGAGCTTCCGGCTTCAGTAGCGGCAGCTCCAACACCTGCTTATGCCTCCGGACAATCTTCATTACAAATATTTGGTGGCGATGATGGTCAACTAGCTGCCAGCGCTGCGGTACTAAAAGAAAAACACCCTGGCTTTTCAAACAGAATCTTAAATTATAATACGCTTACCAATACCTGGACGTCTGACGGAAAGCCATTCGCTACCCGGCCGCCGGTAACCACAACCCTAACTGTTTGGAACGGAAATGTAATTATTGCAGGTGGCGAAATCAGACCGGCAGTAAGGACCCCTAACGTATTAATCGCAACTTACAAATGAAGAATCCCGGACAAACCACTTCCCTCTACTCATGGATCATTGTAGCCAWGCTAWGNATMGTGGCATTTTTAAACTATCTGGACCGTATTTTAATTACTTCCATGCGCGATCCTATTGTTACAGATTTCAATTTAACTGATGCACAATTTGGATTGCTTACCTCTGTGTTCTTATGGTCTTATGGCTTTTTAAGTCCTTTTGGTGGTTATTTTGCCGATAGGTACAGCAGAAAAAAGGTAATCGTTTTTAGTGTAATGGTTTGGTCGGTGGTTACGTTGTGGACCGGCTTTACCACCTCATTTCATGAAATGCTGGCCGCCCGTTTTTTAATGGGTGTCAGCGAGGCTTGTTATATCCCTGCGGCGCTGGCTTTAATTACAGATTATCATAAAGGAAAAACCCGTTCCCTTGCAACAGGTTTACACATGAGTGGTTTATATGCAGGTCTGGCACTTGGTGGGCTGGGCGGATACATTGCCGAATTGTGGGGCTGGCGCTCCGGATTCCATGTTTTTGGAATTGTAGGTATCGTTTATTCTCTGATCCTTTTATACGTTTTGAAAGATCATAAACCCAATCTTGCCGAGGTTACTGCAGGAGAAGAGGAGCAAACGCACAGAATTAGTCTCACAGGAGCTTTAAAAGTGCTTTTTAGTGAAGCTTCTTTCTTTATCCTGTTGTTCTATTTTGCCATATTGGGTATTGTAAACTGGCTTGTTTACGGCTGGCTGCCCACTTTTCTTAAAGATCATTTTAACCTTAATCTTGGTGAAGCCGGCATTTCAGCAACAGGATATATCCAGATCGGTTCCTTTGTAGGTGTAATTGTAGGGGGTATTCTGGCCGACAGGTGGACCCGTAAAAATAACAGGGGCCGTTTGTACATGCTCATCATTGGTTTTWYTMTRSRTKMWNCYTTTCTTGTTTCTCATGGCCTCTACAAATGTCTTTAGCATCGCCATTATTGCCATGCTTGTCTTTGGTTTGGCCAGAGGGTTTAACGATGCGAACTTAATGCCTATACTACGACAAGTGTCCGATGGAAGATACATCGCCACGGGCTATGGATTTCTTAATTTCCTGAGTACAATTATAGGGGGCTTAATGGTGTATGTTGGTGGTGCGTTAAAGGATGCTCAGGTTGATCTTTCTATCGTTTATCAGGTCTCAGCAGTTGCAATGCTATTGGCTACATGGTCGTTATTTGCCGTGAAACTAAAAAAGAATAATGTATAAATTTACTCGTATGAAAAAACATTTTATCGTCCTGGTATCTGTAATGCTTTTATGGAATACCACAATCCTCAAAGCAAATGTAACCTTGCCGGCCATCATTTCCAGTGGCATGGTATTACAGCAGCACAGCAATGCTACCTTATGGGGTACGGCCAAAGCTGGTGCAAAAGTAACCGTACTTACCTCCTGGAACCAAAAAGTATATCACGTTAACACTACAAAAGAAGGAACATGGAGGCTGGCTGTAGCCACGCCTAAAGCCGGTGGGCCCTATAAAATTACATTTAACGATGGCGGTAAACTGGTAGTGGATGATGTTTTTATTGGAGAGGTATGGTTGTGCTCCGGCCAGTCAAATATGGAAATGCCGGTAAAGGGGTATGCCAATCAGCCAATTCTGAACTCCAACGAGATATTAATGGATGCCGATGAGCCGGGGATCAGGTTGTTCAGGGTAGAAAAGAAAATGTCTAAAACTCCGCAGACACAATTGGATGCCAAATGGCAAAGTGCAGATGCAGCTTCAGTTAAGGAGTTTAGCGCAGTTGGTTATCAGTTTGCAAGGATACTTCAGAAAAGCCTAAAAGTTCCTGTAGGTATTATCCAATCGGCATTTGGGGGTACGGACATAGAAGCATGGATGACCACAAGCAGCCTGCAGGGATTCAATGATTTTAAAATTCCGGCCGATACCGCTAAAATTATGAAGAACAACCCGGCTGTATTGTTTAACGCCATGATTAACCCAATTATAGGTTATTCCATTAAAGGCACATTATGGTATCAGGGAGAAAATAACCGGATGAACCCGCTTACTTACGATAAAAAAATGGCGGCCATGGTTAAGCAGTGGCGACAGTTATGGAACTCCGGTGAGTGGCCCTTTTATTATGTGCAGATCGCACCAAATGTATATAAGGACCATGCCGATCAGATTCCGTTTTTGTATGAAGCGCAATCAAGAGCAATGAAACTGATACCCAACTCCGGAATGGTGGTTAGTGTTGATGTGGGTAGTATGACTACTATCCATCCGCCTGATAAAACCATTATCAGCAAGAGACTGGCCTATTGGGCGCTCAGCAATACCTATGGCAAGCAGGGAATCGTATTCAGGGGGCCGGTTTATAAATCTTTAGACATAACGGGCGGAAAAGCCGTTTTGAGCTTTGATGAAATCCCTAACGGACTAACGGCCTATGACAAGAAGCTGATTTCTTTTGAGGTAGCTGGTAACGATAAGGTGTTTTATCCTGCCGAAGCATTGATAAAAGGCAAAACCGTAGTAGTAAGCAGTGAGTCGGTTAAAAGCCCGGTCGCTGTTAGATATGCTTTTAAAGACAGCGCCGAAGGCAACCTGTATAATGTAGAAGGGTTACCTGCTGAACCCTTCAGAACCGATAGCTGGTAATCCCAGCTTTATAATCCCGCCTGAAACTCAGTACCTCTGATGTAAACCTGGTCTGCTCTCTCCAGGTTTTCTTTACTTTTAGTGGTGATCTTGATGATGTCGATGTCTTTTACAGCTCCTTTTAAAGAGCCAAAATCACTTTCAGACAATATGTTGATGTTTAAAATATAGTTCTCATCAATTTTGAGGTTGGCTATATTTCCTTTTACCAGGTCATTATCTATCATATACAAGGTAGCAGGCGATGGAGATTTAACGTATTTGTTTTTGATCTCCTCTAATGTCATGAACCTGAATACACCAGGATTTTTAGTCATCACATAAACTTCTCCGATTTTACTGTCAGTACTTACATGAATGTTTTTAATTTCTTCCTGACTAAAAAGCGGAAGGCAAGAACCTATCAGCACACTATCCAGAAAATACTTAGGCTGGATACCTGCTGGCAGCTTTTTAGCATCCTTTTCATAAACAACATTTACTTTATCAGATACCGGACTGGTTTGGCCTACTGCAGTGATCGCAAACAGGCAAAATGTCAACATGAATAATAACCTCATAATTTCCCCCTTTAATAACGGAATATAAGGATTATTATCAAATAAATGTCAAATTATAAATTTTTTATAATTTGTTCGGCCTCTGCATCCTTGTATTCAATGGTAGCTGCATTTAGCTTTTTCTTTAGATCGGCCATAACAGGACCATATTCCTTAAGTGCAGCCAGATTCTTCAATTCGCTGGGGTCTTTTTTAACATCATAAAGCTCCCAGTAATTAAGTTTTCCATAGAAACGGATCAGGGTATATTGATTAGTTCTGATGCCAAAGTGCGGGTTCACCAAATGCGGACCGGGGTATTCATAGTAGTGGTAATAAACGGCCTTGTCTGGTTTTCCGGTTTTGTTGCCTTTCATTAAAGGCCAGAAAGATTTCCCCTGTATATCTGCCGGTACTTTTGCACCTGCAATGTCCAATAGCGTAGGTGCCCAGTCTATATTGGCTACTATATTGTTTATCGTACTTCCTGCTTTTACTTTGCCCGGATACCTTACGATGAAGGGTGTTTTTAAAGACTCTTCGTACATAAAACGCTTGTCGAACCAACCATGCTCACCCAGGTAAAAACCCTGGTCTGAGGCATAAATTACAATGGTATTTTTGCTTAACTGTTCTTTGTCAAGGTAATTAAGGATTTCACCAATATTTCTGTCCAGCGAATTTGCCGTAGCATAGTAGTCTTTCATGTAGCGCTGGTATTTCCAGGTTGCTAAGGCTTTGCCCGATGGTTTTTTCTGTTCAAAATCCCTGGTTACTTTTTGCTGGTAATAATCTGCAAACGCTTTGCGCTGAACAGGGTTCATCCTTTTGTAGAGCGGGAAATTGTTAAAATCTACATCAACCTTCAGGTCGCGGTCAAGTTCCATTGCTTTTGCAATGGTCATGTACTGCTGTTTGGCTGCAGGCCTGCCTTCATATTCATCAAAAAATGTTGCAGGCAGTGGAAAATCTATGTTGTCATAAGCACCAAGATCCTGGATGTCTGGTAACCATTCTCTGTGGGTAGCCTTTTCGCCCACTACCAAAAAGAAAGGCTTGCTTTTATCACGGGAGTTGAGCCACTGGGTTGCTTTATCGGTAATGATATTGGTAACATAGCCCTCGGTCCGGGTCGTATCGTTGTTTTTACTGATAAAATCCGGGTTGTAATAAAATCCCNNATCGGRNAKARYKTCSYRATGGTCAAATGCCTTGCCTGGTAAAGTACCTAAATGCCATTTGCCAATCCATGCAGTCTGATAGCCTGCATTGCTTAATAGTCCGGGCAGCAGTTGCTGATCCACATTAAACTTGCCGTCGTTTGCCTTGTAGCCGTTTATATGACTGTATTTGCCCGTTAAAAAGCAGGCCCTGCTTGGTCCACAGATGGAATTGGTAACCAGTTGATTTGTTAACAATGCGCCTTCTTTGGCAAGCCGGTCGATGTTTGGTGTATGTGCTATTTTATTGCCATAGGCGCCAATTGCCTGATAAGCATGGTCATCGGAAATAATGACAATGATATTGGGTTGATCTGATGACTGTGGGGTAACTTTGGTTTTTGACCCCATAAATTTTATGCTTCCCAATATTGCAAGTATGCAGGCAACACTCCAAAAAATGACTGATCTTATCATATCTTCTTAAAAAGTAACAGGTTTGAATTTGTGGATAAGATACGGAATATTAGAATTTTTTATACTTTTGGAAAAATTGTTTGCTGTGAAATTCTTCAGTTGGTTTATTTGTTTGATCATTATTGTTGTGAGCTTTACGCCTTGCAAGGATTTCGCCAACGCCAAAGTTGCTGAGCAGACCAGTGTTTCAAAAGCAGGGCATGCCGACGATCACAACAGCCTGGCAAATGACGACTGCTCTCCGTTTTGCGTCTGCTGCTGCTGCAGTACCCCAACAGTTGTAACACAAACATTATTAACCGTTACGGTTTCATTAATTGTTAATAAAGAATATTCAGATATCGCTCCCGGCCATATTGCTTCTAATGATCCTTCAGTCTGGCAGCCACCTAAGTTAGGTTAATTTAAATTTCAGGTTTTATTGCACCGGAGCTATCCTCATGGAATAAGTCCGTTATGCATTGCCTTGTTTTTTTCTTTAACATAATTTAAAATTCAATGCTGAAAAAAATCATTCAGTTTTCTATACAGAACAAATTAGTTATCGGATTATTTACCCTCGCACTCATTGCCTGGGGGATATATTCGCTAAAGCAATTACCAATAGATGCCGTGCCCGATATTACAAATAACCAGGTACAGGTCATCACACTTAGCCCTTCTTTGGCTACCCAGGAGGTAGAACGGTTGATCTCTTACCCTGTGGAGCAAACCATGTCTACCATTCCGGAAATTGAGCAGGTACGCTCTATTTCCAGATTTGGCCTTTCGGTAGTGACCATCGTTTTTCACGATGATGTGGACATTTACTGGGCACGCCAGCAGGTTAATGAAAAGCTTGCCGAAGCAAGGAATAATATTCCGGCAGGTTTGGGGAATCCTGAAATATCTCCGATATCTACCGGTCTGGGTGAAATATACCAGTATGTAATCCATGCAAAACCGGGCTTTGAAGAGAAATACAATGCCCGTGACCTGCGCAGTGTTCAGGACTGGATTGTGAGGAAGCAATTACTAGGAACTCCCGGTATTGCCGAGGTAAATAGTTTCGGTGGTTTATTAAAGCAGTATGAAATTGCACTTGATCCTGATAAATTAAGGGGCCTCAATTTAAGTATTGCTGATGTTTTCACTGCTCTAGAATCCAGTAATCAAAATACAGGTGGTGCATATATTGATAAAAAACCAACCGCTTATTTTATCCGCAGTGAGGGATTAATTGGCAGTTTAGACGACATCAATAAAATAGTGGTTAAGAACAATGCTAATGGAATTCCGGTACTTATCCGAGATATTGCTACTGTTCAACTGGGCAGTTCCATCCGTTATGGWSYKCYKAYCWKRGCAACCACCAAAGGCCATGGTGAAGCCGTTGGCGGTATTGTAATGATGCTTAAAGGTGCCAATGCCAATGATGTGGTTAAAAAGGTAAAAGCTAAAATAGAGCGGATCAATAAAACACTGCCGGAAGGGGTTGTTGTTGAACCTTTTCTGGACAGAAGTGCCTTGGTAGACCGCGCCATGGGTACCGTAGCTAAAAATCTTATAGAGGGAGCACTAATTGTGATCTTTGTGCTGGTGCTCTTTTTGGGGAATCTGCGGGCCGGATTGGTAGTCGCCTCGGTTATTCCGCTATCCATGCTTTTTGCCATTTCGTTAATGAACCTCTTCGGGGTATCAGGAAACCTGATGAGTCTGGGGGCTATTGACTTCGGCCTGATCGTAGATGGGGCTGTAATTATTGTGGAGGCCACCATGCACATCCTTACAGGTAATAAATTGGGCAGGGCCTATACTCAACGCGAAATGGATACACAGGTAGAGAAATCTTCTGTGCGTATGATGAGTGCTGCTGCCTTTGGGCAGATCATTATTCTAATTGTGTACCTACCCATACTTGCCTTGGTGGGTATTGAAGGGAAAATGTTCGGCCCTATGGCACAAACTGTTTCATTTGCTATTCTTGGTGCCTTCCTGCTTTCACTTACTTATGTACCAATGGTATCCTCACTGGTCTTAAGTAAAAAGGCAACACATAAAAGTAATTTCTCAGACCGTATGATGGATTTCTTTCAAAGGAAGTATACCCCGATTATACATGCCGCTTTGCGTAAACGTATGGCTGTGGTGCTGTCGTCTGTAGTACTATTGGCCATCAGTATATTGCTGTTTATGAGAATGGGAGGAGAGTTTATTCCGACCCTGGAAGAAGGAGATTTTGCTGTCGAAACCCGTTTGCTTACCGGAAGCTCGCTTTCGCAAACCATAGATAAAGTAAATCAGGCATCTGATATCCTGGTTAAGCGGTTTCCGGAGGTAAAAGAGGTGATCGGAAAGATTGGCGCAGCCGAGATTCCGACTGATCCAATGCCTATGGAAGCCTGTGATCTTACCATTATTTTAAAAGATAAGAAAGACTGGACAACCACTAAGGACAGGGTAGAACTGGCAGAACTTATGGGTAAAGCCCTTGAGGATGTGCCAGGAGTAAGCTTTGGTTTTTCCCAGCCCATTCAGCTTCGCTCTAACGAGCTGATTTCAGGAGTAAGGCAGGATATCGGAATAAAAATCTTTGGAGATGACCTGAGCGCGCTAACCGATATTTCGCAAAAGATCGGGAAAATTGTTGCTACGGTTGAGGGCGCAAAGGACCTTTATCTGGAACAGGCTACAGGTCTTCCGCAGATCGTAGTGAAGATCAACCGCGATAGGATTGCCCAGTATGGTTTAACCGTTGATAAAGTGAATCAGGCCCTTAATACTGCCTTTGCAGGCCAGTCTGCCGGAGTAGTTTACGAGGGTGAGCAGCGTTATGACATGGTGGTGCGCTTATCGCAACAGAACCGCCAAGACATTAGTGATGTGAAAAATGTGTATGTGTCAGCACCCAACGGCAACCAGGTTCCGCTTGATCAGCTTGCTGAGGTAGAATTTAAAGTGGGGCCAAATCAGATCCAGCGTGAAGATACCAAGCGAAGGATCATTGTTGGACTAAACGTAAGGGGACGTGATATTGCCAGTGTGGTAACCGAGATTGAAGAAAAGATCAATGCGCAGATCAAACTGCCAACCGGTTATTACATCACTTATGGCGGACAGTTTGAAAACCTGAAAGAAGCAACTCAAAGGCTTTCTATTGCTGTTCCGGTTGCCCTGGCGCTGATTCTGCTTTTATTGTATTTCTCTTTTGGATCGGTTAAGCAATCGGTACTTATATTTTCTGCCATTCCAATGGCGGCAATAGGTGGTATTTTTGCACTGCTGCTTCGTGGAATGCCTTTCAGTATCTCTGCGGGAGTTGGTTTTATTGCGCTCTTTGGTGTTGCGGTGTTAAATGGTATTGTACTGATCACCGAATTTAACAGGCTCCGTAAACTTGATAAATATGGATTAGATGAAATTGTGCTTAAAGGTACAGCCATCCGTTTAAGACCGGTACTGATGACCGCCACTGTAGCTTCATTAGGGTTCCTGCCCATGGCCATTTCAACCGCCGCGGGGGCAGAGGTTCAAAAGCCACTTGCTACCGTTGTAATCGGTGGTCTCATTACTTCTACTATTTTAACTTTAATTGTATTACCCGTGTTATATACTTATTTCGAAGGCTATAAACGTAAGCCTAAAACAAGTTTTCCTGCAGCAATAATTGCCATTATGACCTTGCTCAGTTTTACCGTACCCGTTGTGGCAAAGGCACAGCAAACCGCTGTAAAAGGAGGCCCGATTACTGTGGAGCAGGCCGTGCAAACTGCCCTTAAAAATAATCAGGCTATAAAATCTTCAGGCCTTCAGGTTAATCAGCAGCAGGCATTAAGAGGTAGCTCGACCGACTTAGGAAAAACAAATCTTGAGGTGCAATACGGACAAATTAATGGAATTAAAAAGGACAATAATTTTAGTGTTTCCCAAAGTATTCCGAATCCGGGACTGTTTAAAAACCAGCGTAATCTCTATGATGCGCAGATCAAGGGGGCCGAAATTAATGTTGCTGTTGCACAAAACGAACTGAGCTACCAGGTTAAGAGCACTTATATGAACCTCGCTTATTTCATTGCTTTAAAAGACCTGTATCAAAGTCAGGATTCTGTGTATAGCAATTTCTTAAAAGCAGCTTCCTTAAGGTATGAAACAGGGGAGACCAATCTGCTGGAGAAAACCACTGCCGAAACGCAGTACAATGAAGTAAGGAATCAGATGAGCGAAAACGAATCGGATATCCTGGCTTATACTTCTGAACTGCAACGTCTGCTCAATACACAACAACCCCTTGAAATTGTTAAGGGGCAGTTTATACAGGCAGAATGGAATATCGCGGCAGGTCATCGTGTTGGTGCAAACCCTCAGCTTGCCCTGCAAAAGCAACAGATTGAGATTGCCGATCAGGCACTGGGCGTGGAGAAAGCCCGCTCAGGGCCTGATTTTACGCTAGGCTACTTTAACCAGTCCATTATCGGCACACAAACCGTAAACGGACAAGATCAGTACTTTAATGGTGGTAAACGATTTCAGGGGGTACAGGCAGGAATAGCCATTCCTTTATTCTTTAAGCCTTTTTCGGCCCGTATAAAAGCCGCCAGAATAGAAAAGCAGGTCACCGAAAGTCAGTATGAACTTTTCCAGACCAATCTGCAGGGCCAGTACAATAAGGCCAATCAGGCCTTGCTTAAAAATTCACGGAGCATCGATTACTACAAGAAAAGCGCCCTGCCCAATGCCAATCTGATTTTAAAACAATCGCAGATCGCGTTTCAAAACGGGGAGATCGGTTATGTAGAATATCTTCAGGGATTAAGGACATATTCGGAAACCCATTTCAGCTATCTGCAGGCTATCAATCAATACAATCAATCAGTTTATACACTTCAATACCTCAGTGGTTTATAATTAAGAAAATGAAAAGAACTATTCAAGTGATCATCTATGTTTCCCTATTCGCTGGGGTTTTAACCTCCTGCGGTGGGAATACGCCAAAGTCAGAGGAAACAGCAGCAGTTAAAGAAGAAAGCACCAGCCATGAGGATGAAAATATGGTGGAATTTACAGCGGCGCAATATAAAACCGCAGGCATTACATTAGGCTCGCCGGAAATGAAAGATTTAAGCGGACTTTTAAAAGTTAATGGCTTTATTGATGTGCCACCGCAAAATCTGGTAAGTGTTACCACCCAAATGGGCGGGATTGTCAAATCGACTCCATTATTGCAGGGCAGTACCGTGAGTAAAGGGCAGGTAATTGCTGTTTTGCAAAATCAGGAATATGTATTGTTACAGCAAGATTACCTGGAGAGTAAAAGTCAGCTGGAGCTTGCGGATTCGGAGTATAAAAGACAACAGACGCTGGCAGAGCAGAATGTAAATGCAAAGAAAACACTGCAGCAGGCACGCGCACAATTTCAAAGTATGCTGGCAAGAGAAAGCGCATTGAAACAAAGGTTACAACTGATCAATATTAATCCGGTAAGTTTATCGGCCGCCAATATCAGAAGCCAAATCAATATTTATTCACCGATTACGGGTTACGTAACCAAAGTAAATGTAAATACAGGCAAGTTTGTGAACCCGAATGATGCGATGTTTGAGATTGTAAACAGTGCTAATTTGCATGTGGAGTTGAACGTGTTTGAAAGAGACGCTTCGAAAGTCAAGGCAGGTCAAAGGGTTCGTTTTTCTATGGCTAACGACACCGAAGAGCAGATTGCAGTTATAGATTTGGTTGGCCGGGAAATTAACGCCGATAAAACGATTACTGTTCATGCCATTTCAAAAGGAAGCACCAGTTTTATTCCCGGGGCATATCTTAAAGCATATATTGAAACGGGAACCAGTCAGGTGCAGGCATTACCAAATAGCGCTGTAGTTGACTTTGGAGGCAAGAAATACATATTCGTTTCACAGGCTTCGGAGAAACAGGGGATGTATTATTTTAAGATGGTAGAAGCAAGCGTTGGGGTAAGTGATGGGGGATATCTGGAGGTGCGGTTGCCCGAAGGTGTGGATGTAAATGGAAAGGTCGTTTTAAAGGGGGCTTATGATTTGCTGTCTAAATTGAAAAATAGCGAAGAAGCCGGGCATGGGCATTAGGGCAAAGTTGCCGTGTTGCAGCGAGTGTGCCATAGCACACTCGCTAATGCTATTTTATAGGCAGGGTAAAGTAAAATGTGCTTCCCTGGCCCAGGTTACTATCCGCACCTATTTTTCCATCGTGTTTCTTTATGATTTCAGTGCAGATGAATAAGCCTAATCCTAAACCGGAATAAGTGGAGTTTTTGCCGTTTACCTGGTAATAGCGTTCAAACAGATGGGGGATTTTCTCTTCAGGAACGCCAGGGCCTTTGTCACTTACAGAAACCCGGATATTCTCCTTTTGTTTTTCAATAGCAATGGTAATGTCCTTACTTTCCGGGGCATACTTGATGGCATTGTTCACAAAATTGATCACTACCTGGCTTAATCTGTCGCTGTCGCCATAGATCTCCAGTGCTAAATCGCCAGTGGTAATTATAGCGTATTTATTTGCTGCACGAATGTGATAACAGGAGTCATCAACCATTTTAGCGATGTTGAATTGCGTTTTGTTGAGCGCAAGGTGGCCGTGGTTAATCCTGCTGGCATTCAGCAGGTCTTCTATCAATATACTTACTTTGTCTAAACTCCTGGTTGACATGGCAATCAATGAATTCAGCTTATCTGAAAAAGAATCGTCTTTTAGCCGGTTGATCAGCTGCATTGATGCTTTTAGACTAGTCAGTGGTGTCTTTAACTCATGGCTGGCAATGCTGATGAAATCATCTTTGTGTTGCAACAGTTCTTTTATCGTCTGGTCATGCATCTTTTGAGGGGTAATGTCTAATGATGTTCCCACAAAGCGATAAGGTTTATTTTTTGCATTAAAATACGCTTTGCCTTTAAATTTGACCCATTTCAGTTTTTTAATCACCCCTTCTGATGCCCTGAATTCTTTTTCGTACTCGCCATTGTTGATGCCTGCGAGTGCTTGTTTCAGGGTTTTATCTACATCAGCACGATCCTCAACATGGATCATATTTATGAATTGCTGATAGGTGATGTCGTGATGGGGCTTAAGTCCAAAAAGTTCTTTAGAACGGCTGTCAAATATCAATTCATCGGTAAGGGTATTGTAATCCCAGGTGCCTAATCCTGCGGCTTCAACGGCAAGTTTTAATCGTTCTTTACTTTCTTTAAACAGCAATTCTACTTCAGCTAATCCCTGTTCTACCTTCCGTTTATCCGTAATGTCTTCAATGGCGAGTAATATTAAGCCTTCCAGTAACCTGGAGTTTAAACTCATGATGCGCAGGCCTATTGTCGGAAAAACATGGCTCACCTCAAAGTCAGTTAAAATCTTTTTCTCGGGCAGGATGTTCTCCAGCAGATCACGCAGCAATGGGATGTTCCATTGCCGGTCGCCAAGATCATAGAAATATTCTCCTTCTGTTTCTTTTTTGGTAACCTGGAATTTGGTGTAAAATCCATCTGTTGCCCTTTTTACCCTTAAATCCTTATCCAGGATAATCAAAGGATCACGAATGGTATTGATGATGGCCTCTGTATATACCCTTGCATTGTTGAGTTCTTCGTTACGGCCGGTCAGTTCATTGTTAATGATGTTGATCTCTTCATTGGTGCTTTGCAGCTCTTCTTTTGAAGTCTCCAGTTCCTCATTTAAACTCTGCAGCTCTTCACTACCGGAAAGGAGTTCTTCATTTGCACTTTGCAGTTCTCCGTGAGCTGCTTCCTGCTCTTCTGTAGCACTCCTCATTTCTGCCCTGAGTTGAGCCAGCTCCATTTCCTGCTGCTTTAACCTCAGGTCTTTGTCGCTTTCAACCAGTTTTCCGGCTTTTGATGAAGGTCTTTTACGCACAGGCGAAAAACCGGTTTGGAACAATACCAGGTAATGTACACTTTCGGGTTTTACAATGGGGGTAACTTCTATATCCACAAATTGCTCTTGCTCATTGAGGCTAAAGGCAACATTCTTTTTTTCTACAGGAGTTTGGTTTTTTTTCGCCAGCTGCAATAAATTCCGGAGTTCAAAAACCAGATCTTCTCTTGCCATTTTTAGCAGGTTTAAACTGGCTCTTCCGGGCGAAGGGGCTAGCCAGGCATCTGTTTTTCCCCTGAACTGTATAATGTCAAAGTTGTCGCTTACCAGTACTCCCGAGGGCGAGAATTTAGCCAGTACCACCTGGTCGGCAAGTTTGGAAATATCCGGTTCTTCGGCTCCTTTACGTGCACTGGTATCAACATTTTTAAAATTCTGTTCGCTACCCTGAGTGGTTACCTGCATAATTCTTCCGGGAATGCCAATCCGTTGAAAAATTTTGCCTGCATGGTTATATGGTAGAAAAAGATCAGAGTCTTTGCCAATGCTTTCTGATTTTCCCAACATTAAAAACCCATGATTAGCCAGGGCATAATGAAAGGCCGTAATTGCTTTTTTCTGCAGCACCGGCTCCAGGTAGATTAAAACATTACGACAGGTAATTAAATCGAGTCTGGAGAAAGGCGGGTCTTTTAAAAAGTTATGATGTGCAAAAACGCACATATCCCTTATGCTTTTTCTGACCTGATAGTTGCCATCAATTTTATTAAAGAACTGACGCAGGCGAGATTCTGAAACACCCTCGACATCGGTAGGTCTGTAAATGCCTGTACGTGCTTTGTTAATTGCCGTTTCAGAAATATCAGTAGCAAAGATCTGTATTTTCATTGCCGAAGCTTTATCGCCCAGCTGCTCGGTTAAGCAAATTGCCATAGAGTAGGCCTCTTCTCCGGTAGCGCAACCTGCAATCCAGATCCGTAAGGGTTCACCGTTTTTCTTCTGATCTATAATTGAAGCGAGTACGGTGGTGCACAAGGTCTCGAAGATGGCGGGGTCGCGAAAAAAATTAGTAACCGAAATGAGCATGTCGTTGTATAGTGCATCCTGTTCGTCCTTTTTTTCGCGCAGAAGGGATAAGTAAACTTCCGGTTTGTCGGTTCCCTTTAAGGCCATTCTACGTACAATGCGCCTTTTTAAAGTGCTTGATTTATAGAATGAAAAATCTACCCCTCGGCGTACCCGAAGTAAGGTAAGTATTTGCTTAAAGACCTCTTCGTCCCTTAAACCCTTATCTTCGGATGTTGAGTTGATATGGTTATTGTAAAATGGTGTATTAATGTGGAGGAGATGCGCTGCAATTTTTTCGGGGTTTAACACAAAGTCTACCGTTTTGGCATGTATGGCGCTTGCGGGCATTTCATTATACTCTGCAGAATCTTCATCCTGTGCAAAAGTGATACCTCCATAGGCCTTAATGGCCTCTAAACCCAGTGTGCCGTCATTTAATGAGCCCGATAAAACTACGCCGATTGCATAGCCCTGGTGTACAATGGCCAGCGAGGAGAAAAAGCGGTCTATTACTTTTACTTTATAGCGTTTATCGTCAAGCGATGAGAGTTTAAGAACTCCATCTGTGGCGGTTACGATCTTGTTTTCGGGGATAACATAAAAGTTATCCGGCTCCAAATGAATGTCGTCTGTGATCTGATGTACGGGTATTTTTGATATTTTTTGCAGGAGTTCCGGGAGGGAACTTTCGTGATCAGGGCTTAAGTGCTGAACAAATACGTAAGCTATTCCAGACTTCGGCGGGATAGCCTTTAGAAATCGACTTATGGCTTTTAGTCCTCCTGCTGAAGCTCCAATTCCCACTACAGGGAATTGATCATCAGAAATTTCGAGTTCTGTTTTTTTTAGTCTGGTCATGAAGTCAAATTCGACGAGGATACACTTATCGCTGCCTACTCAAAGATAATCAATATTAATGGCTTATTCTCCATTATTGGCTTTAATGGGTTTGGGGATAAGGTAAAGCAGGTATATCACTAAGCAAAGGCAAGCCATGTTGGCGGCAATACCATAATCGAACGCCTTAAGGTAATCGGGATTGGCCTTGTTTATGCTAATCTGATAATAAAATACACCTCCCAAAATGCTGACCCCCAGAGCGGAGGCTGTTTGCTGGAAGGTGGAGAAAATGCCAGCGGCAACGCCGGCAAATTTTGTTGGAATACTGCTTAATGCAATGGTAAGGAGAGATGGAAGTACAAGCCCGTTGCCCAGGCCATACAGTCCAATAAGTAAAATGACGCATAACCCGCTTATCTGTGGTTTAAAAAGCAGAATCTGGAGCATAAAGGATACCATGATAATGACCACACCCAATTGCAATACGCATTTTCCAAATTTAACGATCAGCTTAGACGCCAGCATTGCCGATATCATAAAAAGAACGGCATGTAATACGAAATACAAACCACAATCCAGTGCAGACAAGCCAAGGCCGTTCTGAAGATACACCGCGCTCATTAACAGAAAGGCCGTATGCATCATAAAATGGAACAATACCGCGAGCAATCCAATGTTAAATTCCTTCAATTTAAAAAGAGAGACATCTATTAAAGGAGCATTGTTAAACAACTGCTTTTTCTTTTGATTGCGGACGAAAAAGGTAAAGATAAAGACCGAGGATAGGATCATGATCATACTCCAAAGTGGCCATCCCGCTTCGCGCCCTTCTGCAAGTGGATAGATCAGGCAAAATAGTCCGGCAGTTAAAATCATTGCGCCGGAGTAATCAAAGTTTTGTCTGGTGTCTTTAGCGGTCTCGTTTAAATACTTCCATATTGCCCATAAAGCTGCAATTCCTACCGGAAGGTTTATTAAAAAGATCAACCGCCAGCCCTCAATTCCTAAAAAAGATTTGTCTACCAGGTATCCACCCAATATCTGGCCGATAATTGCCGCGATACTTAGGGTGACGCCGTACCAGCCTATTGCTTTTGCCCTTTCCTGGGGGTCGGTAAATAATACTTGTATAAAAGCAATGGATTGAGGAACCATTATTGAAGAGCTGATTCCTTGAAAAAAGCGGGCAATGTTAAGTTGCAGGGCTGTCTGTGTAATACCGCAGATGCATGAGGTTAAGGTGAAGAGAAAAAGGCCCCAGAACAGTACTTTCTTTTTGCCAAGGTAATCTCCGGCGCGGCCGCCAATAATCAGAAAAGCAGCACTCCCCAGCAAATACCCTGCTATCACGAGCTGCACTTCTCCGTCGGTAGCATTAACGCCAGCTTTAATGCCCCGTATTGCCATGTTGATGATGAAAATGTCTATTACATAGAGCATTGGTGCGGTTAAAACGATTAGCAATGCAAGCCATTTTGAGTTGTTTTTTTTCTTTTTCATGATCGTTTAGTCTGTTTTTTAGGCATAAGAAATCCTTCTCATTCATGGTATGAATAAGCCTAATGAGTTTTAAATTAAGAAATCAGGAGTTTGATTTTTCGAGATCGAGCAACCATTTTTTCCTGACTAGTCCGCCGCCGTAGCCAGTCATGCTTCCGCCTGTACCAATTACCCTGTGGCATGGAATTAAAATGGAGATTCTATTCAATCCATTGGCATTTGCAACTGCGCGAACAGCTTCAGGTTTATTCAATGCCAAGGCCTGTTGTTTATAGTTACGTGTTGCACCATATGGGATTTCCTGTAGAATTTGCCATACAGATTGCTGAAATTCTGTTCCGGGCGAAAACAAGGGCACTGTAAATTGTTTTCTTTTGCCGGCAAAATATTCGTCAAGCTGCTGCTTTAGCAGATCAAAATGTGTGTTGTTGCCTTGAATGATAGTGGCATTTAATTGGTTTGCCAGTGTTTTAAATTCCGTCTCCAGCATTTTTCGATCGGTAAATTCTAAAAGGCAGATGCCTTGTTTAATGGCGCAGGCAAACATAGTTCCGAGTGGGGTTTCGAGTCGGGTGATGTTAATGACTTGTTTGTCTTTGCTGTTTAAAGGAGAAACGCCAAAGATCGCTTTAAAGGAATCACCAAAACCACTTAAAGATTCGTAACCGGCATCAAATGCTGCGGTAGTAATGGCTTCGCCATCCTGGATTCTTTTAAATGCATAATTGATCCGAAACATCCGTTGGTAGGAATGAAAGGTAATGCCATGATTTTTAAGAAACCACCTTCTGATTTTGCTGGGCTCAATACCTTTTTGAATTAAGTCCCAGTCCTTAAATTTTAGAGATGGGTCTGCATTTAATTCGTCGAGGATCGATTTAATAAAATCGGGGGTCTCTCCAATTTTTTCAAGCGGATTGCACACTTTGCAAGGTCTGTAGCCTTTGCGTATTGCTTCGCTGGTCGTTTTAAAAAACTCCACATTTTCTGCCTTGGGTTTTCTTGCGGTACAGGTTGGTCTGCAAAATATACCTGTGGTTTTAACTGCTGTTATGAAAGTTCCCTCAAAAGTGATGTCCTTTTTAAGGATGGCGTTGTACATGATTTCGTTGGTGAGCATTTCTGTTTCTTTTCTTCAAAATTAGGTTAGTTGGGCGCAGTGTACAACCGAAAACCTGACAAGTATTTTTTTAGTTCTTCAACTTAACCAGTTTTCTACAGACCTAGTACGGATATTATTATATTTATAATATGGAAAAAGTGAATAAAACGCCAAGCGTGCAAGCGCAGATGCTGATCAGAAGACCGGTGGCGGTAGTATTTGAAGCATTTATTGATCCTGAGATCACCAGGCATTTTTGGTTCACCAAGGGAAGCGGCAGACTAGAAGAGGGAAAAACGGTTACCTGGGAATGGGAAATGTATCATGTTTCCAGCGCTGTGCTGGTTAAAGAAATTGTACCCAATAAGAAAATAGCTGTTGAATGGGATCAGTATTCAACCCCTGTTGATTTTGAATTTGAGTCACTGAGCGAAGGCACCACCTATGTTACCATTACGCAGTATGGTTTTCAGACTACCGGTGATGAACTGCTTGCCGAGATCAATGGAGCCAGTGGTGGTTTTACTACTGTAGTAGATGGATTAAAGGCCTATTTGGAGCACGGCATCAATCTGAATTTAATAGCAGATAAGTTTGCAAAAAATTAAGGGATTTTATCAAAGGCGAGGTCGTTAAATAAGAAGTCATTGGAGTCAATATCTAGCTTGAAACCTGTGATCTTTTTATTGGTATCCCTAACAAAAATCACTTCACCCTCGGGTACAAAGGGATCATTAAAGATGATCTTGCAGCGATCTGCATCGATGTTATATAAAAACCCCGAAAAGAGTTCCTTTGTGGGAAGCAATTCGAGGAAAGGTTTTCCTTTTTCTCTTCTGATCACTGCTTTACCGTAGACCATATCTTCGTATTCACCTTCATAACGACTAAAGTTGGGTATTAACGCGCTCTTTTTAGGCTGAGGTTTTCTTTTCTTATCCCAATCGAAAACTGTACTTTTTCCAGACATTTCTTTGTCGGCTTCCTTCCAGTTAAATGTGTCTTTTTGGGTCAGGTATCCGGTAATTGCTTTAACGAGCTCATCGTTAACCTGGGATATTTTGTTGGTAAGGATTACAATACCCGAGCTGCTGTCGGGAAACAGAACCACGCTGGATATGTATCCCGGCATCCCGCCGTTGTGGTTAATTACTTTTCCATTTTTGGTGTGTCGAATGTACCAGCCTAGCCCATAGCCATCATCTTTATTATTTGAGAACAGTGTTTTAACACTGGTTATGGTATTAACAGTGCCATCGTTTAATATGGTGGTGTCATTAATCCGGCCATGTGCAAGCCACATTTGTATCCAGGTTAGCATGTCGTCGATATTTGAATCTATACCTCCCGCAGGGCTGATGTTATGCATGTTGAGCGGTTCAATCGGCTTGTTTTGAATATGTGGCCGGGCAAAATTGCTTTCGCTGGTTATGGAGTCCCTGTTGGTTGAGGTGGCGGTCATTTTGAGGGGGCTGAAAATTCTTTCTTTTAAAAACGCGTCCCATGTATTGCCGGTTACAGATTCCACAACAAGTCCGGCTACGAGGTACATGATGTTCTGGTAAGCAAAATCAGTACGAAAATTGGTTCGGATGGGTGAGTAACGGATTAATTTTGCGATGTCTTCCCTGGTGTTTTTTGTACCGTACCAAAGCAGATCGCCATCAAATGTTTTTAAGCCAGACCGGTGACTTAAAATGTCGGTAATGGTAAGTTCTTTGGTAATCCATGGGTCGCTCAGTTTAAAATTCGGCAGGTATTTGATGACTTTGTCGTCCCACTTGATTTTTCCATCCTCGACAAGTATACCCAGTGCAGCTGCGGTAAAAGCTTTTGTGCAGGAGGATATGGGGAAAATGGTTTTAGTGTTTACCGGAAACCCTTTGGCTGTACTGGTTGCACCATAGCCTTTTTTAAAGATCACTTTGTTGTTTTTGATGATACCAATGGCAAGACCTGGGATTTTATAGTCGGTTATCTGTTTTGCAATAAACTGATCAAGAGCAGCTGAGTCTTTTTGCTGGCTAAAGGAGAGGGAAGGGGCAAGCAAAAACAGAACTATAAAGATTTCTTGAATGGTTTTGGCTAATGGCTTGTGGTTCATTGGTTTAGGGATTGTACATTAAATATACATAAATCTGTAATTCTGTTGTTGAGTTTGGGCGGGATACTTAATTATTTTCAGTTTAATTCGTTAACATTCCCTTAATATTGTATAGCTTTATAGTTAGAGATTTATTGTTAATGACTGACTATAGCAACCATACGGATGCTGACATCCTTGCTTTGATGAAAGCAGGTGATGAGCAGGCGCTTGCCCATATTTACAATAAATACTGGGAAGGACTTTTTGTCTCTGTTTACCATATCTTAAAAGACCAGCAAGCCTGTGAGGATATTATCCACGAGATCTTTATTCAACTTTGGGATAAAAGAGAAAGCCGGGAGATCAGTATTTCCCTAAAGGCATATTTGTTTACCAGCTGCAGGCACGAAGTGTTCAGGCAGATTAAAACGCAAAAAGCTCATGCAGGTATATTTGATGGGCTCGAAGAACGTTTGTATGCGCCTTCGGCTTATGGGAGTTTGGAGCATAAAGAAGTGCTTCAGCAGATCAATTCAATTGTAGCCACTTTGCCACAGAAGTGCAGAGAAGTTTACAAACTCAGCAGGGTAGAAAATCTTAGCCACAAAGAAATAGCGCAAAGGCTGAACATTTCTACGAAGACCGTTGAGAGCCATATGACCAGAGCGCTAAGTCAGCTGCGGGGTTCGTTGGGTGGTTTGCTTACTATTGAAGTAGTTACCTGGTTGATGAAAAATCGGTAGGATTACGATGCAATTCCTGATCGGGAGAACAGCACAAATAAAACAATCATGATCAATAGTAAAAGCCCATTTATCCAATGCCGGTTTTTCCAGGGTTTTAAGTCTACTAGCTGTTTATTCTGTGCAACATAAGCGGTTTGCATGGGAAGCAGTTTTCCGATGATCAGCATGATGGCAGTAGTTAGCAAAAAGAGGATGGCCAGGATATGCAAAAAATGGATGCCTGTATCACATACAATTTGGGTAAGGATATAGCCGACAAAGCAAAACGCCAGCCCTATTTTAGCGGCAATTGGAGGAACTTTTTTGGTCACAAAACCCACAAACATAATGGTAAAGATGGGGATGCTGAAAGCTGCATTGATCTTCTGCATAAAGGTATAGAAAGTATCACTGGAGAAAATGATCAGCGGTGCGATAAACATCGCCAGTAAAGAAGCAAACATCTCAAATCTCTTCGAGTTCCTCAGCAGATCGGCTTCCGTAACAGTTGCTCCTTTCTTTTCCTTAAAAGGTTTGTACAGATTTAAGGTGAACAGTGTGCTGGCACTGTTTAATCCGGGTGAAAAGGAAGTGATTGCTGCGCCAAAAATAACGGCTGCAATAAAACCACTTAGTATGGGTGGAGACACATCACTTACGACTCTGGAGAATACCTCGGTAGTGTTTTGCATGCTGCTGTACATATGAACGGCAATAATTCCGGGTAAGATGAAAAGCAGCGGTCCAAGCAATTTTCCCGCGCAGGCAAGGGCAATCCCTTTCTGGCTGGTTTCGAGATCGGATGAAGCCAATGCCTGTTGAACGATAACCTGTTCAGTGCCCCAGTAAAAAAGGTTCATCAGGATCATGCCCGTAAATATTGTAGAAAAGGGGACGGCATCCGCCGATGTGCCTATGGAATTAAAATGCTCCGTTTTTGAGGTAAGGATGGTGTGTATGCCTTGCTGAAGGTTGCCGTTGCCCACATGACTCAACCCGAAGTACGCCAGTAACACTGCCCCGGTAAACATACAGATCCCTAAAACCAGATCGGAGATCACAATGGCTTTTAAGCCACCCAAAATAGAATATAAACTACCTACAAGACCAATACACCAAACCAGGATCCAGATGCTGCTGGCATAGCTGATGTGCCAGATATCAGAAAAATGAAATAAGCCATTCAGTGCAACGGCACCGCTGTAAAGCACAATAGGGAGCAGGTTTACCATATAACTGATCAGAAACAGGAAGGACACCAATTTCTTTGTTCCCGGATCGTACCTGTTTTCCAGAAAATCAGGAGTGGTAGACATGGCGCCTTTTAAATAAACGGGGATCACAAATTCAGAAACAACCAGCATGGCAAATACTGAGCTTATTCCCCAGGCCATTACCGTCATGTTGTTTAGGTATACCGATTCGCTGCTGCCAACAAATTCTGCGGCGCTGATGTTCGTGAAAAATAAAGCGCTACCTACAGCGGTAAAGCTTAAGGTTCGGTTGGCCAGAAAAAGACCTGCAGAGGTGGTTATTTTATGCCTTCTGGTTTTGAACCAGGAAATCACCCCTACAAGAAAGGTAACAACAATAAAGGTGATAAAGGCCGTTGCATTCATCTTTGCAGGTTATAACGATTTTCTTCTGATCAGTACAGTAGGAATGGTTTCCTGTACTTTTTCCTTTTTCAATACCGCCTGCGCCACTTTTATGCCCATTAAAGAAAAGTCGGCAGAGTAGGTGGTGATGCCACCGCCAATGATTTCTTTCACCACCTCATCGTTATGCGATAAGATACCTATGTCTTTGCCAGGCTGTAACTGCTTTGCTTCACAATCTTTAAGTATTTTCCATATTTCGGAGTTGTTTAGGGTAAAGTAAACCTTTCCCTTTTCTACGCTTCCGGGCTCATACTCGTTTAAGATCCTGGTGTTTACGCTAAAATCTTTAGTGAATTTTTTAAAGGATTTAATGATCTCAACCGGATCCAGAGAGCCGGGTACATGAAAAAAGATCATTTCATCAAATTTTTTAATGGTTTCTGCCAGCTCGGCCAATACCCTGTAGGTAGATTGTTCAAATTCCTGGGTGATGTGGTTGAACTCGCCTTTAAGCGGTTCGTAGCGGTCGAACATGATGACCTTGTTGCTGGGCAGCATATCCAGCAGGTGTTTGGTCTTGGGGTGAGGTATCGGCGAGATCACATACACCCCATATTTACCTTTAATCATATCCAGCATGGTTTCGAACATGGTGATGTTGCCATGGTGGAAAAAAACATCGATATGTACATTTGGCCCCAATTCGTTTCTGAAGTTCCGGTAAAACTGCTCCTGAAAGGAGTCGATCAGGTACATGAGCAGCGCCACCTTTAAGGTTTGCTCTGTGTCGTCATTTGCTACAAAATAACCGAGCCTGTTTTTTGATTCTACTATTCCGCGGCTGATGAGTTCCCTGTAGCCTTTCATTACAGTTTCCCTTGCAAAGCCAAGCTCTTTGATCAGGACATTTATAGAAGGTAGCGCCTCTCCCTTAGAAATGATTCTTTCGTCGATAGCATTAATTATACCCTGTACAAATTGCTCGTGTTTGGAATAAGAAGGTACTTCTTCAAGTTCCTGTATTTTTTCAAAGATGGTTATCATATTGGTAGGTTGGACTACACTAGTCTATAGGTATAAAAAATGTTATTTATCTCTTTTTTTTCACAAGGTAATAATTTTTAGTTAATCATTAAACATAAAATAAGGTACTTATGAAACTAAAATTTGCAATTATAAAAAAACTTCCTTTATATTTACGTAATAATAGAACAGTATAGACTAGACTAGCAAATGTGCTGTCCTATTAGTAACCAAAACAAAACCAAATATGAACGTGAAACTTACTATCCAAAAGTTAGGCTATCCTGATTTGCTCCGGAAAAAGCTTATGCTATTACTGCTCTTTTTCGTTTTTTATGCCCACGCATTTGCTCAACAGCAGGTCGCCGGAAGGGTAACGGACAATAATATTGGCTTGCCAAATGCCACGGTGCGTGTAAAGGGGACCCAGTTGGGTACCAAAACCGATGGTGAAGGGAAATTCAGTCTGAGTGTACCGGATAATGCGGTATTAATTTTTAGCTATATCGGATTCACCGATCAGGAGATCGCGGTGAACGGCAGGAAGCACATTGAAGTGCAACTTGTAGCGGCAGCTGGATCTGGACTGAACGAAATTGTGGTGGTTGGCTATGGAACCAAGAAGCGCGCAAACCTGACCGGAGCTGTTGCAACTATCAGCGGTGCGGAATTGGCAAAATCACCGTCAACCAACCTTACCAACTCCATAGCGGGTCAGGTTCCTGGACTCATTGTAAATGCCAGAAGCGGCGAACCTGGCAACGACAATGCCGATGTGTTTGTTCGTGGAAAGAGCACACTGGGTAATTCTGGTGCTTTGGTAGTTATCGATGGGATTCCTGATCGGTCCGGCGGTTTTGCCAGGTTAAATCCCGCCGATGTAGAGTCCTTTACCGTGATTAAAGATGCAAGCGCGGCTATTTATGGTGCCAGATCGGCTAATGGTGTTATTCTGATTACCACGAAAAGAGGAAAGTCGGGCAAACCGGTACTTACACTTGGAACCAATTGGGCCGCCACACAGCCGACGCGTGTTCCTCAAATGCTTAGTTCATATCAATATGCCCAGGCGACGAATGAATACGATGCCTTACTAGGCCAACAACTTACCTGGAAGGCAGAAGATATTGAAAAATTCCGTGACGGATCTGACGCGCTGGGTCATCCAAACAGCAATTGGTGGGATGTGGTGATGAAAACTCGTGCCCTGCAGCAAAACCACATCATGTCGTTAAGTGGGGGTACTGATAAAGTAAGTTATTTCTTCTCTGGTCAGCATCAGAAACAAGATGGAATTTACAGCCGTGAGGCAGCCTATTACAAGCAAGATCAGGCAAGGGCAAACGTGGATGTGCATGTGACCGATAACTTTAAACTTGGTGTAGATGTATCTTATCGTAGTGAATTTCGCAATGCGGCAAAACGCGGCTATGATGCGGGTGGTATTTTTCGGGAACTGTGGCTAGCCTATCCTTACCTGACGCCAGTTTACCCTAACGGACTTGTGGGCGTAGGTATTGGCGGCGGCCCGGATAACAGCATGGTGTACATTACCTCGGGCGAGGCAGGGTATCAACGTTTTTCGACCGATTATCTGCAAACCAAAGCGTCCTTTAGCTGGAAACTGGATAAGGTTACGCAGGGGCTATTTGTATATGGCTATTATGCTTACGATAAAACCGTCTCAAAAACCAAATCATTTACCAAAACGCCACCACCGGCATATAGGTATGACCCTGCTACAAAAGACTATGTAAAGGTGATCTCATCAATAGCACCTTCGCTTTTTGAACAACGAGGGGACATAGGGCAGGGGCTGCTCAATTTAAAACTAGGTTATTCAAAAACCATCAGTGACCACGCATTTGATGCCTTTGTGGCCTTCGAAAGCTTTAAAGGAAACACAGATGTCATCAACGCTTCAAGATCAAATTACCTGAGTAATGGTCTGGATCAGCTGTTTGCAGGGAGTCTTATTGGTCAGCAAAATAATTCTAATGCTGCAAAAGCTGCCCGTATCAATTACATCAGTCGGTTGTCTTACAACTATAAGAGTAAGTACCTGATTGATTACACGATGCGTTATGATGGGTCGCAAAACTTTCCAGAAGGAAAACGCTATGGGTTTTTCCCGGGAGTTTCTGCAGGATGGCGTATTTCCCAGGAAGATTTCTTTAAATCAGATGTGATTAATGAATTGAAATTAAGGGCATCCTGGGGCAGAACAGGTAACGATATTGTGAGCGCTTTTAATTATCTGCAGACTTATCTGCTGGGTACAGGTTATGGCTATTCACTTGGCTCAGGAGCTGCACAGGTTTCATCGCTGGTGCTTGGACCAACACCTAACCCTAACATTACCTGGGAGTTGGCTACCACTACCGATATTGGCCTGGAATCGCAGTTTTTTAATGGCAAATTGGGTGTTAATGTAGATGTGTTCAGGTCCATGCGTTCCAACATACTGATCACCAGGAGTGAATCTGTTCCGGGATATACTGGACTAACCCTGCCAAACGAAAACCTTGGAAAAGTGCTGAACCGTGGTGTTGAGCTTGAAGCCACCCACAATAATGCTATAGGTAATTCCTTTACCTATAACATCAGGGGTAACATCACTTTTGCCAGAAACAAGGTGATCTTTATGGATGAGGCGGCAAATATCCCCTCATACCAGCGCAAAACCAATATCCCTATCGATTCCTGGTTCCTGTACCAATCGGAGGGCATTTATCAGAATCAGCAGGAAATTGATAACAGCCCACATCCGGCAGGAACAGGCGTAGGCGACATCAGGTATAAAGATGTAAATAACGATGGTGCTATAAACGACCTTGATAAAGTGAGAATGCCGTTGGTGCGTACGCCAGAGATCATGTTTGGTTTGGCTTTGGGCGGATCATGGAAAAACATAGATGCTTCGGTTTTCTTCCAGGGACAGGCAAGGGCAAAATCATACCTGGCACCTGCAGGCTTAAATATGGTGACCGAATTTTTTGACCAGAGGTGGCAAAAACCGGGTGACACCAAGTACCCAAGAAACTTTAGCGGCCCAACCGGAAGAACTTTTGGGGTAAATACACTTGAATCTGATCTGTGGTTAAGGGATGCTTCATTTGTAAGGCTCAAAAATGTAGAGTTAGGATATACTTTGCCAAAATCAGTATCCGAAAGGTTAAAGATGCAAAGTGCAAGGATCTATATCAGTGGTACCAACCTGTTTTCTGTTGACAAATTCGGGCCATCCTTTGATCCGGAAGTACCAAGCAACTCAGGACAATACTATCCGCAACAGCGTTTGATCAATATTGGCGCAAACATCACTTTTTAAAAACTTATAAAGCATATCATGAAATTGAACATAAATAATTTTAAAATCAACAGCGCTGCTTTACTCGTTTGCACTGCGTTGATATTTGGAGGATGCAAAAAGGCATTGGACCTGCAACCTCTGGACTCCTATACTGAAAAGGATGTATGGACAGATCCGAAATTGGCACAGGTTTTTGTGAACAACATTTATAATCAAGCAGTATTGGCCTATCAGGACGGAGGTTTTGGATGGGGTGCGCAAACCGATGAGCTTTACGGGAATTTTAACTGGACAAATGAAAACCTGTATGTGCGAGGAGAGGCCACTCCGGATAACCAAACTTCAGGTTCTTTGAACCATTGGAATAAAATGTACGCATCTATACGCTACAGCAATATTTTTTTCGCAAATATTGAAAAGGTAGCAGGAGCTGAGGTAGCAGTAAATACGATGAAGGGAGAAGTGCACTTTTTAAGAGCACTGGCTTATTTTGAGCTCCTGAAAAGGTTTGGCGGGGTGCCCCTTATTCAAAAGGTTTACGATGTAAATGACAGGACTTTTAATGAAAAAAGAGCTACCTGGACAGAGACCAAAGATTTCATACTGGCAGATCTTGCAGAAGCATTAAAAACCTTGCCTGCGGTTTATCCCAATGACCCTGATAAAGGACGTGCAACAGTAGGAGCAGCAATGGCCTTGAAATCGAGACTTTTACTTTATGCTGCAAGTCCGTATTTTAATAAAAGCAATGACAGGAAATTGTGGGAAGATGCGAAGCTGGCTGCAAAAGCAGTGATTGATTTTACGGGAGTTAAATATGCTTTGTATGGCAATGCAGGCAACCGGACATATAACAAGACCTTTCTCGATTTCTTTAATCCGGAGATCATTTTCTCCAGGGTTTACAGTGGACTAGTGCAGGCCGACAGGTACAATACGGTGAGCAGAGATTTAAGCCCGAACGGTTACAATGGTTACAGCGCCTACAATGTGGTACAGCAGATGGTAGATGATTTTGAGATGGCCGATGGTACAAAGTTTAGCTGGAACAATCCCGAGCAGGCGAAAAATCCATATCTGAACAGGGAGCCTCGGTTTTATGAGACCATATTGGCAAACAATCAGCAATTTAAAGGGAGACTTACAGGTTTTTTTGAAGGGGGGGATGATTCTCCTCAAAGTCCTTATTCGCCATGGAATGCTTCTAAAACGAGATATTGCGTGAGGAAAATGGTTGATGAAACCCATGACTGGAATATTCAGGATTATGATGCTACTCAATGGGCGGTTTTCAGATTGTCGGAAATTTATCTGAATTATGCAGAAGCCTGTTCGGCATTGGGCGAGGATGGAGAGGCCCTGACTTATCTGAATAAAATAAGAACGGAGAAGGCTGGTTTGCCAGTGGTTAGTGGGGCAGGAGCAGCACTGATGGAGAAAATAAGACATGAACGCAGGATTGAATTGTGCTTTGAAGGACATCGTTATTTTGACATCAGGAGATGGGGTATTGCTGAGATTGGTTCGGAAGATGCGAAGGGTGTGGTGATCAGAAAGCAAAGCAATGGTACCTTTACGTATGAGATAATGACGGTTCAGGAGCGGACCTGGGTGCCAAGTTTTTACTATTACCCGATACCCAGGACTGAGATACAGAAAAATCCGGGTATAGTACAGAACCCGAATTACAATTAGATTTATGAAATATTTCCCTATAAAAAGTTTATTTTTTTTTCTGCTTCTGCTGTATGGTGTTGCGGATGTAAACGCGCAAAACCTGCGATGGCATTTGGTGAAAAACGGAGGTATAGAATGGGTAGTGCAAAAAGGAACTGCCCATACCGATCAGATTGAAATGAGCGGGAAACAGATCTCGGCAATAATTACTTATGGTGTAGATGGTAAAGGTAATTTCATATTAAAAAGGAAGCTGGTGTTCCCAATGCTGCGCATTATTCCTAATGATACACGGGGAAGTCTGATCAGGGATTTTGATCAGACTATACCACCAGCATCTATAAAGGGAAAAGCCATAGCAGAACAGCCTGGTGCCATTTCATTTAATGGCGCTATAAAAGTGCGGTCGGCTATGGGAATGGTAAGCCTGTCCCGCGCGCTTTTTCCATCGGTTGATAAGCCTGCATTTATTGAGCAATGCACCTTTAAAAACAATGGCACAAAACCTGTAGAAATTACCATTCCAGAATTAGACAGGACAGATAGTACAAAGAAAAGTGAAGGAGTTTATGGAACGTACCTGTTAAATTCTAAAATCTACGGATCAGGTAAATTCACCTTAAAGCCGGGCGAGGAACAGGTCTATGCCATAGTTCATACTGCCAGAAAAGCTGCCGATCAGGTTTATGACTTCTCTTCTGAATACGAATACTTAAAACGTAAAAAATTCATCACTGAAATTACCAGAGCGCTGGTATTGGAAACTCCCGACGATACCCTGAACCAGATGTTTTCATTTGCAAAGATCAGGGCCTCGGAAAGCATTTTTGATACCAAGGGCGGGCTGATGCACAGTCCTGGTGGTGGATCTTATTATGCAGGGATCTGGGCAAATGACCAGGCAGAATACATGAACCCGCTTTTTCCTTTTTTGGGTAATGCTGCGGGAAACGAAAGTGCTATGAACAGCTTTCGGATGTTTGCGAAATACATGAACGACGATTATAAACCAATTCCGAGTTCCATTATTGCACAGGGAGAAGGAATGTGGAACGGGGCAGGTGACCGTGGGGATATGGCCATGATTGCCTATGGAGCATCAAGATTTGCGCTTGCTTATGCCGATACAGCAGAAGCGCGGAAATTGTGGCCGCTAATAGAATGGTGCCTGGAGTTTTCGAGAAGGAAAAAAAGCGCTGATGGTGTAATTGCATCGGACTCGGATGAACTGGAGGGTAGGTTTCCGGCGGGAAAAATAAACTTGTCGACCAATACGCTTGCTTATGGTGCGCTGATCAGCGCTTCGGATCTTGCAGCCACGCTAGGCGATAAAGCTGTGTCAGAAAAACTAGCTAGGGAAGCTGATGCGCTGAGAACAGCGATTGAGAAATATTTTGGTGCGAAAGTGCAAGGGTATAATACCTATCGCTATTTTGACGGAAACGATAAGTTAAGGTCATGGATAGGTATGCCATTGGTAATGGGGATATACAATAGAAAAGAAGAAACTGCAAAGGCACTTTTATCAAACTATTTGTGGACCAAAGACGGGATGCTTACTGAATCAGGATCGAAGACTTTTTGGGATCGCTCACTTTTATATGCTGTCCGCGGGTTATTTAATGCGGGCATAACCGATACCACGCTTAAATACCTGAAATATTATACCGCTAAGCGTTTACTTGGTGAGCATGTACCTTATGCAGTAGAAGCCTGGCCAGAGGGAGACCAACGCCATTTGGCGGCAGAGAGCGGTTTGTATTGCAGGGCGATAACAGAAGGATTGTTTGGCATCCAGCCTAAAAGCTTTAAGTCGTTTTTATTGCTGCCTTATCTTCCAGCAGGCTGGAAACAGATGTCGCTAAATCACATCAGGGCTTTCAATAGAGATTTCGATATTACGGTTGTCAGGGCTGGTCAGAAACTAAAAATTATTGTAGGACAAGCCGGTAGTAAAAAGCAGGAAATTAACTGGGACGGACTAAAGGCAGTAGAAATAAACTTATATTAAACACATGAAAAGAAACCTTTTTCTATACTTATTGCTTTGCCTTTGCTGCGGGGCTTATGCCCAGAATGGCGGAGTAACTTTTAGGTCTTCAGACGCTGCATTGCAAACTGCATTTGGCAGGGCGAAAGAAATGGCTTTAAGCTATAAGGGAAAACCGGGTGATCCGGTGGGCCCATGGTATGAATCGGCATTGCCACCCAGAGCCGCATTTTGCATGCGCGATGTATCACATCAGAGCATTGGCGGAGAGATTTTGGGCTTAAATAAAGAGAACAAAAATATGATCAGGCTATTTGTGAACAATATATCGGAATCGAAAGACTGGTGTTCTTACTGGGAAATTAACCATTTGGGCAAACCTGCGGTTGAGGATTACCGCAACGATAAAGAATTTTGGTATAACCTGAATGCAAACTTTGATATTCTGACTGCGAGCTGGAAGTTATATTTGTGGACGGGTGATGAAGAATATATAAAGGGTGCTGCTTTTGAAAATTTTCATGAAAAATCGGTCACCTCCTTTATTGACCGCTGGGTGTTACAGGCTGATTCATTGTTGAGCAGAGCGACTCATCCAAATGCACCGGTACCTTTTAATGATGAAGATTCTTTTCATCGCTGTCGCGGTTTACCTTCTTATTCTGAAGGTGTACCTAATATTAAAATGGGAGTAGATCTGGTAGGAGCGATATACCGAGGACTGATGTCATATGCTTCGATACTGGATGTGAAAGGCAAGCGTGACGAAGCCAAATTGTACAGGGAAAAAGCTGCGGCTTATCAGAAAAGTATTGATGATTTGTGGTGGAACGAATCTGCCTCACTTTATAACACATATTATTCGACAGCTCATGAGTTTGGGATGGAAGAGGGGGAGACCTTTTTGCTTTGGTTTGATGCATTGAAAGAAGGCGACAGAAAAGAAAAGACGATACAGCACTTATTGTCGAGAGACTGGAATGTAGAAAACCTATCGTACTTTCCATTGATCATGTATCAGAATGGACAAGCCGATCGGGCTTACGACTATATGCTTCATTTGACCAATCCTGAAACGAAAAGAAGGGAATATCCAGAGGTATCGTATGGGGTAGTTAAAGGTTTTGTAGAAGGATTAATGGGGTTAGAAGCTGATGCTCGGTCTAGCAAAATAACTACGCTGTATCGTGGGAAAGGTGATGTGACATCGGAGGTGAGTGATGTTCCGGTATTGAAAACGCTGGTTACGGTAAAGCATGAGGGGAATAAAAGATCTGTGCTGACAAATAGCGGAAAAAGGAAAATACTGTGGCAGCCTAAGTTTTTGAATGACAAAGGAGAGGTGGTTGTGAAAGCGGCAGTTTGGGTAAAAGCAGGAGGAACTTTGGCGGTAAACAGAATTTAGCCTTCAGGATCCAGTGGCTCCCATAATTCGATTTTGTTGCCTTCGGGATCATAAACCCATGCGAATTTGCCATAGCCTTCGTTCTGGGTTTTCTCGTCGATTTTTACGCCTTCTTCTCTAAGTAGAGCAAGCAATTCATCGAGGTTATTTACGCGGAAGTTGAGCATGAACTGTTGCTGATCGTTGCCGAAATAATCTGTATTTTGGGCAAAAGGAGAAAATACGGTAGGGCCTGCTTCCTGATCCCAGATGTACCCGGTTTTCATGGAGTTGATGCCGAAGTGTTTTTCATACCAATCTGCAAGTGCTTCCTGGTTTTTAGAGCGGAAGAAAATACCGCCAATGCCTGATATACGTGATGCCATGATTTTGAAGTTAGTAGATCTAAATGTAATAATAGATATTGAAAGTATGCGTAAAATGTAAGAAAGGGTGATAGCGCTGATTTTGGCGTAAATGCCCCTTTTTTTTGTCCGGCCTGCCCTCAAAGAGAGTGGTGCATTCTTTTTATCTTTAATCCATGAGAAAGGTAATCTATGGTATTAATCTGAGWGCGGATGGTTGTTGCGACCATACCAAATTCGGTGGCGGAGGAGAAACCCATGAGTATTTTACGGACCTCATGCGGGATGTTGACCTCATTATTTATGGGCGCAAGACCTATGAGCTGATGGTTCCTTATTGGCCTGATATAGCAAAAAAACAGTCGGAAACGAAAACCGTGAATGAGTTTGCGCAAACATTTGACGCTATTGATAAGGTTGTTTTTTCCCGGACCTTAGATAAGGTTGACGGGAATACGAAGCTTATTCGTGAGAACCTTGAGGAAGAAGTTCTAAAACTGAAACTGGAACCAGGCAAAAATATTTCAATTGGGGGTGTAAGCTTGCCCTCGGAATTGATAGCACTTGGTTTGGTTGATGAGTTTTATTTTCTGGTTCATCCTACTATTGTTGGTGAAGGAAGGCGATTGTTCGATGATTCGGGGTTTCAGGTGCAGTTGGATTTAACGCTGGTGGATTCGAAGGTGCTTAAATCAGGATGTGTATCACTTCATTACTTAAAGCGGTGATTTGTCATTATTCATGATAACCTAACGGCAAAAAATAATTATAAATAAATTAGCGCAACATCTAGGTTTGGTATGTATTTGCAACCTAAAAAGAAAATTAAACCATTCAACATAAATATTATGAGGTCAATAAATCCCTGGATCAATTTCAATGGGAATGCCGAGGAAGCATTCACTTTTTACAAATCAGTTTTTGGCGGAGAGTTTACAAAGATCATTCGTTTCAAAGATCTTGCAAGCGCCGAGTTTCCGGTAGCCGAGCATGAGGCAAATAAGATCATGTACATTGCTTTGCCTATTGGTAAAAACAATACATTAATAGCCAATGATGTCCCCGAATTTATGGGGCGGGTGAACGAGAACGAGAACCGGTCTAAAATAGCCATTAGTGCAGAAAGCCGCGAAGAAGCAGACAAGGTATTTAACGGTCTATCAACCGGCGGCGATATCGAAGGGCCAATTGGTGACAGTCCCTGGGGTACCTATGCCGGAATGTTCAGAGACAAGTATGGTATTGAATGGATTGTGGAATTTGACCCACTATAAAAAAATATTTTCTATATGACTAGGGGATAGGGTTGCTTTTTTACTCTAAGGGTTAAAAGGTAGCACACCTTAGGCAAAATGGACAAGCAACAATTTTTAGCACTTATAGATAGATACCTTGAAGGCAGAGCTGCCATAGAAGAAGAGCAGATGTTGCTTAACTACTATGGCAGCTTTCAGCACAGCC
>NZ_AWRU01000006.1:103701-808927 GCF_000523515.1 Pedobacter sp. V48
GACGAAAAGGTATTGGGTATAAAAGAGGAAATAGAAAACAGAATGCTTGGCCGTATACAAGAGCATGCTCAGCTAAGCAGAGTTAAAGAGCCGGTTAGGTTATGGCCTCGCATAGCTGCGGCAGCTGCAATTCTTTTGATAGTTGGGGCAGGCCTGTCCCTTTATAAAGCCCACTATGTTGAAAAAGTCCGACACCCTGAACTCGTTTCAGGGTCTCTGGATATTGCCCCGGGTAAAAACGCGGCGATCTTAACTTTAGCTAATGGTAAAACGATAAGTTTAAGCAATGCTAAAACCGGGGTAGTGGTTGGCGCTTCGGGTTTGATCTATAATGATAACACAGCCGTCCTCTCGAAAGAAGAGAGAGGGCGCTTGAATAGTACAGACAAGGGATCCCTCCCTGCGGGTGGAGATGACAGAAAGGTCGAGATGACGAGCGTTGCTACTCCTCGTGGCGGACAATACCAAATCACGTTGATGGATGGCACCAAAGTATGGCTAAACGCTGCTTCTAATCTCTCATTCCCATCAACTTTTCAAGAATTAGGTAGCCGAAAAGTTGAACTAAGCGGAGAAGCCTACTTTGAGGTAGCAAAAGATAAAGCACATCCATTTATTGTAAGCAGTACCGACCAGGAAGTAGAAGTGCTGGGTACGCACTTCAATATCAGCAGTTACGCTGATGAAGGTATTGCTAAAACCACCCTTTTGGAGGGGTCCGTGCGCGTTTCTTTAGGCGGTCGTCATCCTGAACCTGGTTCAGGATCCCGGATCAATCAAGGCATAATCCTCAAACCAGGAGATCAGGCAATATTAATTGGCACCGCTATCAAGGTCAAAAAAGTAGACGCCCAAGACGCCATCCTTTGGAAAAACGGCAAGTTCAGTTTTAACAGCGAAGAAATGGGTTCGGTAATGCGTAAAGTAGCGCGCTGGTACAACGTAGAAGTAATTTTTAAAGATCCATTGCAATCAGAAAAAGTGAACGATTCGGTATCCCGCTTTGCCAACATGGGCACCCTGCTTCAAAAGCTTGAAGAAACCGGCGGCGTCCATTTTAAAGTAGATGGAAGAACAATTATAGTAACCAATAAAAAATAATCATCTCCTGAATTAATAGATCCTATCATCGAGATGAGGGAAGCTTAGGATGACGGTTGTCGAGGTGCCTCAAGATGACGAGTGATTTATTGCATAATGCCTGCGTAATTTTTAATATTCCATACGAAAATTATACCAGTGCTAATAAGAATATAGGTACTTTTGCCCCCAGAACAAAACGAGTAAAATGAATATCGCAATTAATGGTTTTGGTAGGATTGGGCGGATCTTTTTGCGTACTGCTATCGAAAAAAACATCAACGTTGTCGCCATCAATGATCTGGGAGATCCGGCTACTTTGGCTCACCTTTTTAAATATGATACCGTACACAGAGGTTTTAAAGGTACTGTGAAATTTGAAAATGACAGCCTGATCATTAATGGAAAGAAGATCTTTGTTTATGCTGAGCCTAATCCTGAAAAACTGCCATGGACTGATCTGGGGATTGACATGGTGTTGGAGTCGACAGGTAAGTTTGCCAGCAAGGCAGGTGCTGATCTTCATTTGAAAGCAGGCGCTAAACAGGTGCTGATATCGGCACCATGCGGTGATAAAGGTGTGCAAATGGTAGTATTGGGTGTAAATGATGCTGAAGTAGATTTGAAATCGGAAGTGCTTTCGAATGCCTCATGTACCACCAATAACGTGGCGCCAATGGTTAAGATACTCGACGACAACTGGGGGATTCTGGATGGTTACATCACCACGGTACACTCTATGACGGGCGATCAAAACCTGCATGATGCTCCGCATAAAGATTTACGCAGGGCAAGAGCGGCATCGGCATCTATAATCCCTACCAGTACAGGAGCTGCAAAAGCCATTACCCATATATTCCCTCATCTGGATGGTAAATTGGGTGGTGCGGGTATCAGGGTTCCCGTTTTAAATGGCTCTTTAACAGATTTTACCTGTATCCTTAAAAAGGAGACCACCATTGAAGAGATCAATGCGGCCTTTAAAAAAGCTTCTGAAAAAGAGATGAGCGAGATATTGGAGTATACTGAGGATCCGATTGTTTCCGTTGATATTTTAGACAATCCGCATTCGTGCATCTTTGATAGTCAGCTTACTTCTATAGTGGGCGACCTGGTAAAGGTGGTTGGCTGGTACGATAATGAATCGGGCTACTCGGCACGTTTGGTAGATGTGGTGCAAAAAATTATAAAGAATAATGGGTAATGCTTCTTATATTTGGCTGGTCGCCAGTTCGGCGTATTTGACAGCTTAAATTTAGAACCAACCATTACAAAACAATAATTTTAAAAAATGAGAACAATAGATCAATGCAACTTTGCAGATAAGAAAGCTTTAGTCAGAGTTGACTTTAATGTCCCTTTGGATAAAGATTTTAATATTACTGATGATAAAAGAATGCGTGCAGCGCTACCTACAATCAATAAAATTTTAAATGATGGCGGTAGTGTTATTCTAATGTCTCACCTTGGCAGACCAAAAGATGGTCCGGATGATAAAAATTCTTTGAAACATATTTTAGGTGACCTTTCGAGAATGCTGGATCTGGAGGTGAAATTTGCTAATGATTGTATCGGTGCTGAAGCCGTAGAAAAAGCTAAAAATCTAGTTCCGGGACAAGTTCTTTTATTAGAGAACTTACGTTTTTATAAAGAAGAAGAAAAAGGCGATAAAGCCTTTGCTGAAAAGTTATCTAAACTTGGAAACGTATATGTAAACGATGCTTTTGGTACTGCACACCGTGCGCATGCATCGACTGCTATTGTTGCTGAGTTTTTCCCCAACGCTAAATACTTCGGTTATTTAATGGCTGAAGAATTGAAAAATGCTGAAAAAGTAAATCATGGCGCTGTTAGACCTTTTACCGCTATTATGGGTGGTGCTAAGGTTTCTGACAAGATCTTATTAATTGAAAGTTTGCTTGAAAAAGTAGATAACCTGATTATAGGTGGTGGTATGGCTTATACTTTTGCTAAAGCACAAGGTGGTGAAATTGGTACTTCTTTATTGGAAGAAGATAGAATGGCACTTTGCCTGGAGCTATTGGAGAAAGCTAAAGCTAAAGGTGTGAACCTTGTGTTGCCTGTAGATACTGTTATTGCTGATAAATTTGACAATGACGCAGAAAAAGGTACGGTTGATTCTGGACAAATTCCTGCTGACTGGATGGGATTAGATATCGGCCCGAAAACAGCTGAATTGTTCTCGAACATCATTAAAGACTCTAAAACACTATTGTGGAACGGCCCGATGGGTKYTTYYGAWMTKGCTAATTTTGAGGTGGGTACGCGTGCAATTGCTGATGCAGTTGTTGCAGCTACCAAAGAAAACGGCGCTTTCTCTTTAATTGGTGGTGGTGATTCTGCTGCTGCAATTGCGAAGTTTAATTTAGAAGATGAAGTAAGTTATGTATCTACCGGTGGTGGAGCATTGCTTGAGTATATGGAAGGTAAAGAATTGCCAGGTGTTAAGGCTATAAATGACTAGTATACCTGACTAATTTTAAGGACAGGCGTTTCGTTTTTGCGAAACGCCTGTTTTGTTTACCACTTCCTCCCACCATGATTTATGGCCTTTTTAGGCTAAATATGGGGGAAAGTGGTAGAGAAATAATATGTGGAAAACTTTTTGTGGTAGAATGTGGTAAAAAGTGGTAGAAGTACCTATTTTTACACTACATAAAAAGTGCACATATTATAATGGTTCAGTTATTAGGAGAATTTGATTGTAAATTAGACGCGAAAGGCCGCTTGATGGTCCCTTCGAGCCTGAAAAAACAATTGCCTAATGTTGAGCAAGAGGGACTTGTGGTTAACAGGGGTTTTGAGAAGCACCTGGTGATCTACCCTAAAAAAGTATGGGAAAAGATAGTGGAGGACTTGAGTAAGCTGAATCCGTACGAACAAAAAAACAGAGAATTTATAAGATTATTTACCCGCGGTGCTACAGAATTGACGCTGGATGCAACCGGCAGGGTTAATTTGCCTAACTCATTACTGGAATCGGTAGGTATTGAAATTAATACAGAACTGGTGCTGGCTTGTCAGTTTGATAAGATTGAGGTTTGGTCGAAAAAATCATACGAAGCATTATTTGATAAAGATCCTGCTGACTTTGCGCTGCTTGCTGCTGAAGTGATGGGGGATAAGAACAGGAGGGAAGATGGAAAATAATTACCATGTTCCGGTATTGTTGCAGGAATGTATTGATGGTTTGAATATTAAACCTGATGGTGTTTATGTTGACGTGACATTTGGCGGTGGCGGACACTCCAGGGAGATCCTTAAACATTTGGGTAAAGACGGTGTGCTGATTGCTTTTGATCAGGATCCGGATGCGCAAAGAAATAAGATAGATGATCCTCGCTTTCATTTCATTGATCAGAATTTTGCATTCCTTAAAAATAACCTTCGCTTATTGGGCTTTAAAGCTGTTGATGGCATTTTGGCTGATCTTGGTGTTTCTTCTCATCAGTTTAATGAACCGGATAGAGGGTTCTCAACCAGGTTTGAGTCTACATTAGATATGCGGATGGATAAACAGGGTAAGCTTACTGCTGCGGAGGTATTGAATACTTATACTGAAGAAAAGCTGCACCGGATATTCGGGATTTATGGCGAGGTAAAAAATGCGAAGTCGCTGGCTAAGGCTGTAGTGACTGGTCGTATAGAACGCCCGATAGAAACACTGGCCGATTTTAAAAAGGCAGTTGCGGCACATATTCCAAAGGGAAAAGAAAATAAATATATGGCGCAGGTTTTTCAGGCCCTGCGCATCGAGGTGAATGCCGAGATAGAAGTGTTGGAGAATTTTCTGGCACAGACTGCTGATGTGCTAAAGAGTGGTGGACGTCTGGTGGTGATGTCTTACCATTCTTTGGAAGACAGGCCAGTAAAGAATTATCTGGCCAAAGGAAAGTTTAAAGGTGAGGTGGATAAAGACTTTTTTGGTAACGAACAAAAGCCTTTTAAAGTAATAACAAGGAAAGCTGTAATGGCTGATCAAGCTGAGCTGGAACGCAATAGCAGATCCAGAAGTGCGAAATTAAGGATTGGAGAGAAGTTATGAATAACAGGTTTAGAGAACATATAGACGAAGAGCCTGAAGAAGAAGAGGAATTAGATATCAGGATTAAGAAGAAAGAGCCTGTATCTGAAAATCAGTTCTTTAAAAAGTTATTTACTGAGGGGGTAGTGAGTAAGGAAGCTGCAACAGAGATGTTGCCGTTTTTGATATTTCTGTCGGTTTTGGGAATGCTGTATATCGCGAATAGCCATATGGCCATTAAAAACATCAGAAATATTGATCAGTTAAGTAAGGAAGTAAAAGAAATGAGCTGGGAATACAAATCGCTTAAGGCTGATTTGATGTTCAAAAGTAAACTAACAGAGGTTGCTAAAAAGGTGGATACACTGGGAATTAAAGAATTAACAGAGCCGCCTAAAAAAATTGTAATAAGCAGTAATGAATATTAGAGCTAACATATTATTACGTGTTTATCTGTCTTTCGGACTGATTGTACTGTTTGCCGTGGCAGTACTGATCAGACTATGCGATGTACAGTTTGTGGAGGGACATAAATGGCGTGCCATGGCCGATAGTCTCTCTACAAAGTATATCAATGTGGAAGCAGCGCGTGGAAATATCTACTCAAACGATGGAAGCTTGCTTGCAACTTCTATTCCTGAGTATGAGCTCCGTATGGATATGTTTGCTGGTGGTATTGCTGATAGTGAAGTGTTTGATAGTAAGGTGGATTCGCTTGCACAAAAGTTATCTCAGTTCTTTAAAGATAAAACGCCTAAAGAATACTCGAGGTATTTACGCTCGGCCAGGCGTGATAGTGCCCGATATTTATTGATCAAGCGCAAAGTTGGGTATCAGGAATTGAAAACGATCAGAACGTTTCCTTTATATAATGTAGGGAAGTATACCGGTGGTTTAATTGCTGTTCAGCAAAATAAAAGAATTAAGCCGTTTAAATACCTGGCCGCAAGGACTATTGGGTATAAAAATGAAAATGTAAGCAATGGGGTTGGTTTAGAAGGTGCTTATGGTGAATACATTAATGGCGAAAGCGGAAAAAGACTTGTTCAGAGAATATCTGGTGGTGTTTGGATGCCTGTTAATGATGAAGCTGAGGTGGCACCTAAAGAGGGCGCTGATATTATTTCGACTATTGACATTAACATGCAGGATCTGGCGCAAAGCGCGTTGGAAAAACAGTTGAAAATAAGCGATGCGGATCACGGAACGGTGATATTGATGGAGGTGACTACCGGCGAGGTAAGGGCGGTTGCCAATTACACAAGGGTTAAAGAAGGTGTTTACGAAGAGAAGTTTAACTATGCCATTGGTGGCAGTCAGGATCCTGGATCGACCTTTAAACTGGCTTCGTACATGGCGCTGCTGGAAGATAATAAAGTAGATACCAATACCATGGTAGCTACAGGAGATGGGTATTACAGAATTCCGGGACATACCATTAAAGATTCACATGGTGGTATTGGAACGGTTACGGTAATGAAGGCCTTTGAGCAATCGGCAAATACAGCTGTGGCTAAACTGGTTAATGCGGCTTATCAGGATAATCCATCGCAGTTTACAGATCACCTGTATGATATTCATATGAATGAAAGACTTGGATTGCAGATACCGGGAGAAACTAAACCTGTAATAAAAAATCCTTCGTTTAAAAGCTGGAATAAAAACATGACCCTGCCTCAAATGGCTTATGGTTATGAAATGCAGATTACGCCTTTGCAAATGCTGACCTTTTATAATGCCATTGCTAATGATGGCAAGTATATCGCGCCAATTTTTGTTAAGGAGATTCGCAGACTGGGAAATCCGGTTGAGCAGTTTAGCGCAAGGGTGATCTCGGAAAGGGTTTGCTCTGAAAAAACGGTTAAAAAATTACAGGCAATGCTAGAATCGGTAGTCACTAAAGGTACCGGTAAGCTGATGGGATCGCCATTGTACAGGGTAGCCGGTAAAACCGGTACTGCTCAGGTGGCTGATGGTAATAAAGGTTATAAAGCCAAGAAGAGCTATCAGGCTTCTTTTTGCGGTTATTTCCCTGCTGATAAACCTAAATACTCTATTATGGTGGCCATTAACGGTCCTAAAAATGGATACTATGGTGCGGCAGTTGCAGGGCCGGTATTTAAGGAAATTGCCGATCGCATTTATGCCAGCGATATGGAGATGTACAACGACATTCCAAATCACCTGGTAGGTAATACCAAAGCTCCGGAAGCAAAAGTTGGTGAGAGCAAAGCGGTTAAAAAGATTTACAAAGCCCTGGGTATTAAGGCGCTTTATGCAGATAAATCTGTAAGTGGTATTGATACCAATAACGGTGTTCCTTACGAAGAGCATGCTGCCATAAAAGGGGTAATGCCTGATGTAAAAGGGATGGGTTTAAAGGATGCTTTATACCTGTTGGGTAATGCGGGTTTAAAAACAAGGGTAAAAGGCGGTGGTAAGGTTGTAGCGCAATCTATACCTGCCGGAAATAGAATTGGAAGAGGATTATTAGTTCAACTTGAATTACAATAGGATGCAGTTGCAGGAAGTTTTATATGGGGTAGCAATAACAAACCTGGTTGGATCAACCAACAGGGAGGTTAGCGCTTTGGTGTTTGATTCACGTCAGGTTGTTAAGGATGTTGTGTTTTTTGCTGTTAAGGGTACTTTGTCCGACGGCCATGCTTTTATCCCGGCTACTATTGACGCAGGTGCAAGTGTTATCGTTTGTGAGACGATACCTGAGGTTAAAAATGAGCTGGTAACCTATGTGGAGGTTGAAAACAGTGCTGCTGCACTGGGTATTATGGCTGCTAATTTTTACGGAAATCCTTCTTCTAAACTGCAGTTAATTGGTATTACCGGTACTAATGGTAAAACTACTATTGCTACGTTGTTATTTAAATTATTCAGGGAGCTTGGTTATAAGGTTGGTTTGATCTCGACAGTAGAGAACCATATTAATGATGAGGTGATCCCTGCTACACATACTACGCCAAACCCGCTGGCTTTAAACAGTCTCTTACAGGATATGGTAGCGGCTGATTGCAGCTATTGCTTTATGGAAGTCAGCTCGCACGCGGTGGTTCAGCATAGAATTGAGGGCCTAAGCTTTTCGGGCGGGGTGTTTTCTAACATTACCCACGACCATTTGGATTTTCACTTAACCTTTGACAACTATATTAAAGCTAAAAAGGCATTTTTTGATGTGCTGCCAAAATCGGCTTTTGCATTAACTAATCTTGATGACAAAAACGGAATGGTGATGCTTCAGAACACTAAAGCATCGAAAAAGACCTATGCGCTTAAACAGCTTGCTGATTTTAAAGCAAAGGTGATTGAGAATAGCTTTAGCGGTTTGCATTTGGATATTGACGGGGCTGATGTGTTCTTTAAACTGGTGGGTTCTTTTAATGCTTATAATTTGCTTGCGGTATATGGCACGGCGATGTTATTAGAGCAGGATCAGCTTTCTGTACTGACTGTATTGAGCAGGCTGACTGGGGCTGAAGGCAGGTTTGAGTACATCACTTCTACCCGGAACATAATTGGAATAATAGATTATGCACATACTCCAGATGCAGTACAAAATGTATTGAGCACCATACAGGACATAAGAAAAGGTACCGAACAGGTAATTACGATAATTGGCTGTGGGGGCGATAGGGACAAAACTAAACGACCTATTATGGCGCAGGTAGCCTGTGATTGGAGTGATAAGGTGATTTTAACTTCGGATAATCCGAGAACGGAAAACCCGCAAACGATAGTGGAGGATATGGAAAAAGGTGTTTCGCCAACAAATAAAAGAAAAACACTAAGCATAGTGGACAGGAAAGAGGCAATTAAAACGGCCTGTCATTTGGCCAAACCTGGTGATATTATTTTACTGGCAGGTAAGGGGCATGAGAAGTATCAGGAAATAAATGGTGTTAGACATCATTTTGATGATAAAGAGGTATTGATGGAACAATTTAACTTGATGAGCTAATGTTGTATTATTTATTCGAGTATCTGAATCAGAATTATGAATTTCCAGGATTGAGGTTGTTTCAATACATCACCTTCCGTACCTCTTTGGCTGTAATTATCTCATTGATCATTACTACTGTTTACGGTAGAAGATTGATTAATTACCTGCACAAAATGCAGGTGGGTGAAACAGTTAGGAACCTTGGCCTGGAAGGACAAATGCAAAAACAGGGTACACCTACTATGGGGGGTATTATCATTTTGCTGGGCATATTGGTGCCTACGTTGTTGTTTGCCAATCTTACCAATATTTATGTGATCCTGATGATTGTAACCACTATTTGGATGGGGGTTATAGGTTTTGTTGACGATTATATTAAGGTTTTTAGAAAAAATAAAGAAGGACTAGCAGGTCGTTTTAAGGTTGTTGGACAATTTGGACTGGCACTTATTGTTGGTTGGACAATGTACTTTAACCCGAATATTGTGGTAAGGCAGACTGTTGATGAGACCGCAAATACCAAAGTGACAACCGGTATCGGTGCAAAGACTACTGCACCAATGGTTTTGAGACAAAAGGGAGAGAGTTTTTATTATACTCAGGATGTTAAGTCGACACTTACGAATGTTCCTTTCTACAAAAATAATGAGATGGATTATGCCAAGGTGCTTAAGTTTTTAGGCCCTGGTTATGAAAAATATGCTTTTGTAGTTTTTCTGTTATTTGTAATTGTAATTGTAATTGCGGTATCCAACGGTGCCAATATTACCGACGGTATTGATGGGCTGGCCACGGGTACTTCGGCTATTATTGGTTTAACACTGGGGCTGTTGGCCTACGTGTCTGGTAACACCGTGATTGCGGATTACCTGAACATTATGTATATCCCGAATTCGGGTGAGCTGATGATTTTTGCGGGTGCTTTTGTAGGGGCTTGTGTGGGCTTTTTATGGTACAACTCTTATCCTGCCCAGGTATTTATGGGTGATACAGGAAGTTTGGCCATTGGCGGTATCATTGCCGTTTTTGCCATCATGATTAGGAAAGAATTATTGATCCCGGTTTTATGTGGGGTTTTTCTGATAGAAAATTTATCTGTAATTATTCAGGTAAGCTATTTTAAATATACCAGAAAGCGGTTTGGCGAGGGCAGAAGGGTTTTCCTGATGTCGCCCTTACACCATCATTATCAAAAGAAAGGGTACCATGAGGCTAAAATCGTAACCCGGTTTTGGATCATTGGAATCTTATTGGCCATCATCACTTTAGTCACTTTAAAACTGCGGTAATGGAAAAGGATAGAATTGTAATTCTTGGTGCGGGAGAGAGTGGGGTTGGAGCGGCAATGCTGGCGCAGAAACAGGGTTTTGATGTTTTTGTGTCGGACTTTGGTGCTATCGCCACCCAGTATAAAGAGATTTTAGAGGAATTGCGTGTCCCTTTTGAAGAGAAACAACATACTGCTGAAAAGATATTGGATGCAGTTGAAGTGATAAAAAGTCCGGGAATACCTGATACCGCTCCGATTATTAAGGAGATTAAGAAAAAGGGGATTCCGGTGGTTTCGGAAATTGAGTTTGCAAAACGGTATACCAATGCAAAAACCATTTGTATTACCGGCTCAAATGGTAAAACAACCACTACCATGCTTACCTACCATACGCTGAGGAAAGCGGGGTTTAATGTAGGCCTTGGCGGTAATGTTGGACATAGCTTTGCGGCTTTGGTGGCAACGGCCGATTATGATTGGTATGTGCTGGAGCTTTCAAGCTTTATGCTCGATGACATGCATGAGTTTAAAGCCGATATAGCGGTATTATTGAACATTACACCTGATCACTTGGACAGGTACGATTATAAACTGGGTAATTATGCAGCATCAAAAATGCGCATCACCCAAAACCAGACAGCAGATGATGTTTTCATTTACTGCGCTGATGACCCTGAAACTTTAAAAGTTTTAAAAACAACGAACGTGAGTTCAAAAATGTATCCTTTCTCTATTCGTAAAAAAATTGAGAGCGGAGCATACCTGGAAAGCAATAACATACACATAAATATACACCTAAACGACGAACTAACCATGTCTATTTCAGAGTTAGCCCTTCAGGGCAAGCATAATATTTACAACTCTATGGCTTCGGGCATAGTAGCCAAAGTATTAGACATTCGAAATACTTCCATCCGCGAAAGTATGGGAGATTTTAAGAATATTGAACACAGGTTGGAGCATGTGGCAAAGATTTCGGGGGTGGATTACATCAATGATTCTAAAGCCACTAATGTGAATTCGACCTGGTACGCTTTGGAGAGTGTTGGAACTGACGTGATTCTGATTATGGGAGGCGTTGATAAGGGTAATGATTACAATATGCTTAAGGATATGGTGCACCAAAAGGTGAAAGCCATTGTATGTTTGGGGAAAGACAATAAACGTATTCATGAGGCTTTTGAAGATGATGTGGAGATTATAGTGAATACTTTTTCTGCTCATGAAGCGGTACAGGTAGCCTATCACCTTGCTAAAAAAGGAGATACGGTATTGCTTTCGCCAGCATGTGCAAGCTTTGATTTGTTTAAAAATTACGAAGACAGAGGCAATCAATTTAAGAGTGCCGTTAAAGAATTGTAGACTATGGTTGCAATAAATAAACTTCTGGACAAGACAAAAGGGGATCGCTGGATTTGGCTGATCATCATTTTGTTGTCGCTTATTTCCATTTTGGTAGTATACAGCTCTACCAGTACTCTGGCATTTAAGCGTGGTGTAGGAGTGGAAAAATTATTGCTTACCAAACACGTGATATTTGTGCTGATAGGTATTGCTATGATTTATATAGCCCACCTTTTGGATTACAGGTACTATGCCGGAATTTCTAAAGTATTGATGGTAATTACGATTCCGTTGCTGGTGTATACGCTGATCTTTGGCGCAAACGTAAATGATGCTTCCAGATGGGTTAAGATACCGCTGATCGGTTTAACGTTTCAGACCTCGGATTTGGCCAAACTGGCTTTGATTACGTTTCTGGCCAGGATGCTGACCAGGAAACAAGAGAATATTAAGGACGTTAAGGAGGCATTTATACCGATTATGGGCTCTGTTTGCGTGGTGTTTGTGTTGATTGCATGGGCAAATATGTCGACCGCATTAATGCTTTTTGGTGTAAGTATTTTGCTGTTGATTATTGGCCGTATCAGTATTAAGCAGATCATGATGGTATGTGCCGGTGGTTTTGTACTGTTACTTTTTGTAGCCTTTTTAGGTCCACGTAGGGAAGTGTATAAATCGCGTATTGAAACTTATATGCATCCTGAGCGCCAGAACTCTGATAAGACATTTCAGTCTGACCATTCCAAAATTGCTTTGGCCTCTGGCGGGGTTTTTGGTAAAGGTCCGGGGAATAGCATTGAAAAGAACTTTTTGCCTCACCCGTATTCAGATTTTGTGTTTGCAATGATCATTGAAGAGTATGGAACTATAGGGGGGATAATTGTAATGTCGCTTTATCTGGTACTGCTTTATCGATGTATAAAGATTGTAACCAGGGCACCCAAAGCATTTGGGGCATTGCTGGCGGCAGGTTTAAGTTTTAGTTTAACCATACAAGCCTTTGCAAATATGGCTGTTGCTGTTGGTTTGGGCCCGGTTACCGGTGTGCCTTTACCGCTGGTGAGTATGGGGGGAACCTCTTTGTTATTTACCAGTATTGCATTTGGAATAATATTGAGTGTGAGCAAGGATGTTGAAGAAAATAATAGTAAAAAAGTAATTGTAGGTGAAATACCTGCAATGGCATAAAATAAGATGATGAAACCAACAAGGGTAATTATTTCAGGTGGCGGTACTGGCGGACATATTTTTCCGGCCATATCTATTGCCAATGCGCTTAAGCGTATGGAGCCGGCCTGCGAAATATTATTTGTTGGTGCAACCGGAAGAATGGAAATGGAAAAGGTTCCTGCTGCCGGATATAAGATTGTGGGTTTAAACATCAGTGGTATTCAAAGAGGATCTATTATTAAAAACCTTGGCCTTCCATTTAAGCTTTTAGGAAGTGTTAAAAAGGCCATGCAGCTGATCTCTGAATTTAAACCCGATGTTGTAGTAGGTGTTGGTGGTTATGCATCAGGGCCGATATTATATGCGGCATCACTAAAAAATATTCCTTACCTGATACAGGAGCAAAACTCATATGCAGGTATAACCAATAAATGGCTGGGTAAAAAAGCAGCTAAAGTTTGTGTGGCTTTTGACGGTATGGATCAGTTTTTCCCTGCTGCTAATATACTAAAAACCGGAAATCCGGTAAGAAAAGATGTTGTTGATATTTTAAATAAGCACCATGCAGGAGCAGAATTGCTAAAGCTTGACCCGCTTAAGAAAACAATATTGGTTACAGGTGGCAGTCTGGGTGCAGGTACGTTAAATAAAAGCATTGAAAAACATTTGCCTGAACTATTGAAGGAAGATGTACAGGTGGTATGGCAAACCGGTAAGTTTTATTATAAAGGAATTGTGGAGCGTTTAGGTTTGAATTTCCATCCGAATGTGCGCATTCTGGAATTCCTGAACAAGATGGATATGGCTTATGCCGCTGCCGATCTTATTATATCAAGAGCCGGTGCCGGTACTATTGCAGAATTGTGTTTGATTAAAAAACCGGTTATCCTGGTTCCTTCGCCAAATGTGGCTGAAGATCATCAGACTAAAAATGCCCTGGCTTTGGTGAAAAACAATGCAGCGCTGTTAATAACAGATCACTCAGCCGAAGATACGCTGGTACCTGAAGCCCTATCGTTGCTGAAAGATAAAGAGCGGTGTAAAACATTTTCTGAACATATTGGCGAGATGGCTTTGCCTGATGCCGATAATCTGATTGCACAACAGGTTTTAAATTTAGCTGGAAAGGGGGGGCAGGAGTAATGGAACTGGACAATATAAAAAGAGTTTATTTTGTTGGTATCGGTGGAATTGGGATGAGTGCCCTTGCCCGTTATTTTGTGAAGAGAAAGTGCATTGTTTGCGGTTACGATAAGACAAAGACCAACCTTACAACTGCTCTTGAGCAGGAGGGTGTTTTGATATCTTATGTGGACAATGAGGACACTTTGCCTAATTGCTTTACTGCGGATGATAAAGAAACACTGGTAGTTTATACGCCTGCTATCCCTAAGAATTCGGAAATATTGAATTATTATAAGGGGCATGGTTTTAAACTTAAAAAGCGCTCAGAGGTTTTGGGGATCATTAGCAAAGGCCAGTTCTGTATTGCTGTAGCAGGTACGCACGGTAAAACCACTACTTCATCGGTAGTTGCGCATATTTTAACGGACACAGGTTATGGATGTACTGCATTTTTAGGTGGCATAGCTACGAATTATAACAGTAACTTTTTAATTGGCAGTAACAATGTCGTTGTGGTGGAGGCTGATGAATATGATCGTTCATTTTTGACGCTGCATCCGGATATCTCGGTAATCACCTCTATGGATGCAGATCACCTGGATATTTATGGTGATGCTTCGCAATTGCAAGAGTCGTTTCAGTTGTTTGCCGGTCAGCTAAAACCTGAAGGTACACTATTTGCCAAAAAAGGCTTGCCTATTGCCGGTTCGATAAGTTATAGTGCGGATCTGGATTCGCAGGTTAAGGCCAAAAACATCAGGGTGGAGCAGGCAAGTTTTGTGTTCGATTATGAGGATGCCGATCATTTGATTGAGGGGATAAGCCTGATGCTTCCAGGAACGCATAATGTAGAAAATACGGTGGCAGCAATTGCTGTTGCTTTGAAACTGGGTATTGATCCTGATAAGATAAAAACTGCCGTAGCTAATTTTAAGGGTGTAAAGAGAAGATTTGAGTATATCGTAAATTCTCCGAAGCATATTTATATAGATGACTATGCCCATCATCCTGAAGAATTAAGGGCCTGCTTTAATGCGGTAAGACAATTGTATCCTGATAAGAAACTGACAGTGATCTTTCAGCCGCATTTGTTTACCCGCACCCGCGACTTTGCAGATGATTTTGCACAAGTTTTAAGCACTGCAGACGAATTGATACTGTTGGAAATATATCCGGCCAGGGAATTGCCCTTGCAAGGGATTAATTCGCAGTATTTGTTAGATAAGATCACGTTGAAAGACAAAGAGATATGTGGAAAAGATTTAGTTGTGGAACACATAAAGAACAAGCAGCCTGAGTTACTTTTAACTGTAGGTGCTGGTGATATAGATACATTGATACAACCGTTAAAAACCCTGTTGACAAATGTTTAAGAGGATAAATTGGAGATCGGTACTTAAAGGTTTTGCCTGGATAGTTAGTCTGGCCGGAATTATAGTGCTCATGAGTTTTGTGAGCATTAAGAAAGATACTGTGACTTGTACCAATATTAAAATCTTAATTCCGGGAGCGGATAACTTTATTGAAAGGGAAGAAGTAGATGCAATTTTAAAACAGAGCCAGGGTGTATTGATTGGAAAGAAACTGGAGCAGATCAATCTGGAGGAAATAGAGCAAAAATTAAAGGCCAATCCCTACATCGCTTTTGCAACAGTTTATGCTGATATGAATGGGGTAATTCATATTAATGTTAAACAACGCCAGCCGATATTAAGGGTCATAAATGCAAGTGATCAGGATTTTTATATCGACAGGAATGGATTGAAAATGCCTATTTCTCCAAATTTTACTGCCAGTGTATTGGTCGCTAACGGAAAAATAATGGAGCACTTTAGTGGTAAGGTTGATACTTTGATTACTAAACTGGCTAAGGATCTGTATAAAACGGCATTCTATATCGAACAGGACACATTATGGAATGAGCAGATTGAGCAATTGATTGTAGATGATAAAAATGATATACAGTTGGTGCCAAGAGTAGGCAACCAGCGGATCATTTTGGGAACAGCAGATTCACTGGAAGTTAAGATGAGGAATTTGCACGCGTTTTACGATAAGGCAATGCCAAAGGTGGGATGGGACACCTATAAGACCATCAATATAAAATATACCAATCAGGTTGTTTGCGAAAAGAACAAGATTGATTCTTTATCAGAGGTTGCCAGGTTAGATTCTCTGAAAAGGAAGCCGATAGATACGATGGTTCGCGAAGAGATGCCTGAAGAACTAAAGGATGATAATTAAAACAGATACCAGGAAAAACAAGAATAATAAACTCAACAAATCAATATAGTTATGGGCAAAGAAAAATTAACCACTCAGTCTCCAATCGTAGTAGGGTTGGATATTGGTACTACTAAGATCTGTGTGATCGTTGGTCGCAGAACACAACACGGAAAAATAGAAGTATTAGGTATAGGAAAAGCAGAATCCGCAGGGGTAACACGTGGCGTGGTATCCAATATCCAGAAAACAGTTCAGGGGATAGCTCAGGCGGTAGAACTTGCAAGCGGGCAATCGAACGTCGAAATCCGCGTTGTTAATGTAGGTATTGCTGGCCAGCATATCAAAAGTTTACAACACAGAGGTATTTTGACCAGAAGAGAGTTAAATAATGAGATAGGAAAGAAGGATATTGACAAGCTGATTGATGATATGTTCAAACTGGTTATGCCCCCAGGAGAAGAAATTATTCATGTATTGCCACAAGAGTTTACTATCGACAATGAGCCGGGTATTAAAGATCCTATTGGAATGGCAGGAGTGCGTTTGGAAGCAAACTTCCATATCATTTCCGGTCAGGTAACTGCGGTAAAAAATATAATGAGATGCGTAACCAATGCCGGGTTACAAACTCAGGAATTAATACTGGAGCCATTAGCTTCTTCTGAATCGGTGTTGAGCGATGAAGAGAAAGAGGCGGGCGTGGCTTTGGTAGATATAGGTGGTGGTACTACCGATATCGCTATTTTCCATGAAGGAATTATCCGTCATACTGCTGTTATTCCTTTTGGTGGTAATAGCGTAACTGAAGATATCAGAGAAGGATGTTCTGTGATGAGAAACCAGGCAGAATTGTTGAAAACCCGTTTTGGTTCGGCACTTGCAGAAGAGAATAAAGAGAACGAGATTATTTGTGTTCCGGGATTAAGAGGAAGAGAACCTAAAGAGATTTCAGTGAAGAATCTTGCTTACGTAATCCAGGCCCGTATGGAGGAAATTATTGAGCATGTTTATTACGAAATCAAATCTTCAGGATATGAGAAAAAACTAATCGGAGGAGTAGTGATTACTGGTGGTGGCGCGTTGTTGAAGCACTTGTCGCAGTTGGTTGAATATGTAACCGGATTAGATTGCCGTGTTGGATATCCGAATGAGCACTTGTCTAAATATGAAGATATGCCTAAAACCATCTATGATGATTTGAAAAGCCCAATGTATGCTACCAGTGTTGGTTTATTAATTAAAGGTATACAAAAAGCCGAGGAACTGCTTGAAGAAATGAAGCAACCGGGAGTATTTGTAGAGCGACCAAAAGATAAAGAGAAAGTAAAACGTTCAGGTGGTGGATTATTTGATAAACTTCTGGCTAAAACAAAAGATTTCATCAAGGATGACATGAATGTAAGCGATGAAGATTATATAAAACCGTAATATTTTTCAACAAAACACGATTTTTCCACATTCTTAACAGTTGTGGAAAACGCCTGTTAAAAAAGTGTTAATATTACATAGAGAGATGAACAGGAAAAACGAATTTTTAAATAACTGATTCATAAAGATATGCAGTTTGAAATGTTAAAAGATAAGTCGTCAATCATCAAGGTAATTGGTGTTGGTGGCGGTGGAGGTAATGCGGTAAACCATATGTACCGTTCTGGAATTACAGGTGTTGACTTTATCATTTGTAATACTGATGCGCAGGCTTTGGAGTTTAGTCCTATTCCTAATAAGGTTCAACTTGGTGCAAGTTTAACTGAAGGTATGGGTGCAGGCTCTATTCCTGAAGTTGGTAAAAATTCAGCCATAGAGAATATAGATGATATTAAGCAGATGTTGGGCAACACTACAAAAATGTTGTTCATTACGGCAGGAATGGGTGGAGGAACCGGAACAGGCGCCAGCCCGATCATTGCTAAAGCTGCAAAAGAATTAGATATTTTAACGGTAGCCATTATTACTACGCCTTTCTCCTTTGAAGGTAAAAGACGTAAAATGCAGGCTAACGATGGTTTAGATGAGCTAAAAAAATATGTAGATTCTTACCTGGTTATTTCTAACGACAGGTTGCGTGAAATATTTGGTAACCTTACTTTAGGTTCCGCATTTGCCCAGGCAGATGATATTTTAACCACTGCTGCAAAAGGAATTGCTGAGATTATAACTGTACCGGGATACATCAACGTGGATTTTAAAGATGTGCGTACTGTTATGAAAGATAGCGGTGTATCTATAATGGGTAGTTTTGCATGCGAAGGCGAAAACAGAGCGTTAAATGCTGTTGAAGGTGCTTTGGCCTCTCCATTGTTGAAAGACAATGAGATTGAAGGCGCAAGATATATCTTATTAAATATCAGTTCAGGCGTACAGGAAGTAACAATGGATGAGGTAACGATCATAACTGATTATATCCAGGATAAAGCCGGTCTTTCTGCCGATCTGATCTGGGGTAACTGTATTGATGAGAACCTCGGTGAAAGGTTATCTGTCACTATTATTGCTACTGGTTTCCAAACTAAGGAACAGCGCGAAGAAGATAAAAAGAACGTTAAAAAAATCTCTTTATTAACTCCTGAGGAAGCGCCAATGGTGCGTCCGGTAGAGCCTGTTAACTCTTTCATACAGCCTAAAGCTGATGTTCCTGTTCAGGAGCCGGCTATGAAAGCCAAAGAAGAAATAAAACAATCTGATCTTTTCGGTGATTTATTTAATATCAATAAAGCCAGAAAAGCTGATGAACCTGAAAATACAGTTGTAAGACACACTTTAATTGAAGAAGAACCTACTCAGGAAACTCAACAAGAGTCATCTGGCTTTGAATTCGAAATTAAGCTTGCAGAAACTGATTTTGTATTTGAAACCCCTGCCTCGGTATTCAATAATGATGTTGAGCCTCATAGAGAAGAAGTTCAGGAAGCAGGAGCAGATGATGACAAAAATGATGAGTCAATAGAAGATCAGCTTAAAAAATCGAAAGAAAGGATTTTAAGGTTAAAAGATCTGAGTATGAAGCTAAGAACCAGTAATGGTTTGCAGGAGTTAGAGAATGAGCCGGCTTATAAGCGTAAGCAAATGCAGTTACAGCAGGTTCAGCACTCATCTGAGTCTCAGGTTTCAAGATTTACTTTAAGTAATGACGAAGATGGATCTACTGAAATCAGACCAAATAACTCATTCCTTCATGATAATGTTGATTAATTATTAACATAAAAAAAATAGAAAGCCTTAACAAATGAATATGTTAGGGCTTTTTTGGCATAATAATAGCGTATTTGCCTTGATACATACTGATGTTGCGTATCAGTCATATTAACCTTAAATTTGCAAAAAAAATAAAAAAACTTAATACATATAACATTGGATATTTTTGAAAAGATAACAAAGCATATGGGCCCGCTTGGGCAACATCACAAATGGTCACATGGATATTTCTCATTTCCTAAATTAGAAGGAGACATTGCCCCTCACATGAACTTCCGAGGTAAAGAACATTTAGTGTGGAGTTTAAATAACTATTTAGGTTTAGCTAATCACCCTGAAGTAAGGGAAGCTGATTTAAAGGGAGCAGCAGAATTTGGAATGGCTTATCCTATGGGTGCCCGCATGATGTCGGGTAACTCTAAATACCATGAACAACTGGAGCAGGAACTTGCGGCATTTGTGGGTAAACCAGACGCTTTCTTATTAAATTACGGGTATCAGGGAATGGTTTCCATCATTGATAGCCTTGTGGATAGGAATGATGTTATTGTTTATGATGCTGAATCTCACGCATGTATTATTGACGGACTACGTTTGCATATGGGTAAGCGTTTTGTATATAAACATAACGATATTGATAGCGCACGCAAGCAGCTTGAAAGAGCAACCAGGCTTGTTGAGCAAAGTGGTGGCGGTATATTGGTCATTACTGAAGGTGTTTTTGGTATGTCGGGCGCGCAAGGAAAATTAAAAGAACTTGTTGACCTTAAAAAAGAATTCAACTTCCGTTTATTAATTGATGATGCGCATGGTTTTGGTACGATGGGAGCTACTGGCGCAGGTACTCATGAAGCGCAAAATTGTATTGATGGGGTAGATGTTTACTTTGGTACTTTCGCTAAATCTATGGCCGGTATAGGAGCATTTGTTGCTTCTACAGAAGACATGACTAATTTCTTCCGTTACAATATGCGTTCTCAGACTTTTGCCAAAGCATTACCAATGCCAATGGTTATTGGTTTGTTGAAAAGACTGGAGCTGTTAAAGAACAATCCGGAACTTAGAGAGAAATTATGGAATGTAGCTAATACATTGCAGAAAGGTCTTAGGGAGCGGGGATTCGATTTAGGCGTAACAAATACTATGGTTACTCCGGTATTCTTAAAAGGTGAACTGTTGGATGCCACTGCACTTACAATGGACCTACGTGAGAACTACGGAATATTCTGCTCTATTGTAGTGTATCCAGTTATCCCCAAAGGGCTAATAGAGCTTAGGTTAATACCAACTGCTGTGCATACAATGGAAGACGTACAACGTACATTAGATGCCTTTAGCGAGGTTTCAGATAAATTGAAAAGCGGATACTACAAAGAGAATCAATTCTCAATAGCATAAAATCCACTTAATTAAAAAGCCCCTCTAAGTATATTGGAGGGGCTTTTTAATTAAGTGTTGTTTTGTAATTATCTGATTTTCAATTGAATAATTTGTTTTTAGGTGGATTAATTGTGTATAACCCCCTGTAATGTGGAAAAAAACAGTGTTTTAGGCACTTTTTTATTAATCCAAAAGTTTTTTTTGTAAAATAAACATCTTACTTTAGTAATAGAGTATTAATCAAAACCTTAAAAACCTAAAAGGAGTAAATTAACGATGAAAAAATTTAATGAAGTAAAAGAGCTTGTAGCAGCTTTAGAAGCTGATGCCGACAAATTCTACAACAAGGCGAACAGCGCTGCAGGTACTCGTGTACGTAAAGGTATGCAAGATCTTAAGAACTTAGCTCAAACGATTCGTTTGGAGATTCAAGAAACAAAAAATAAAGGTTAGAACCACTTTATTTTTGTTTTGATGAATAAAAAAAGCGTCGCGATAATTCGGGACGCTTTTTTTTGGGTTATGTTTTAAAACTTTTCGTCATCTCGATAGGAGAGATGACGATTTAATGTGCTAAGCTGTAATCTTTTTCGATTCGGCAATAATTGCCTCACGTATAGCTGGTGATACTTGAACCAAGGGAAGTCTAAGGTTATCATCGCATACGCCAAAATGTTTTAAGGCTGCTTTAGCGCCTGCCGGGTTACCTTCTACAAACATTAGCCTGGTAAACTCGATTAAGCTAAGGTGCAAAGGAAGTGCTTTAGCAAAGTCACCAGCCAGGCATAATCTAATCATGTCAGACAGTTGCTTTGGCAATGCATTTCCGATTACAGAAATTACACCTACAGCACCTAATGATATCATTGGCATGGCAACAGGATCATCTCCAGAAATCAACATAAAGTCGGCTGGTTTATCTCTCATGATCTGATTAAACTGATCAAAGTTTCCAGAAGCCTCTTTAATGGCAATAATGTTCTTTAAATCTGTAGCAAGACGACAGGTCGTTTCAGCGCTGATATTGCTTCCTGTGCGTCCCGGAACGTTATATAGCAAAATTGGCAGTGAGCTCGACTCGCTAAGTGCTTTATAGTGCTGGTAAATGCCTTCCTGAGTTGGTTTATTATAGTATGGGCTGGCAGATAAAATGGCGTCGTAACCATTTACTTCAAAATCTTTTATGTTTTGCGCAATAACATTTGTGTCGTTGCCGCCAATACCGGCAATTAGTGGTAAACGGCCATTATTTATTTCTGCTGTAAATTCCCAGATCTTCTTTTTTTCGTCCTTATTGAGTGTTGATGCTTCTCCTGTTGTACCTAATGATACCAGGTATTCTACCTTTCCTTCGATCAGGTAGTTGATCAGGTTTTTCAGCCCGTCAAAATCTACTGACCCATCTGCATTAAATGGTGTAACCAATGCTACACCCGTTCCATGAAATTTGTTCATTGTTTAGTTATTATTTCAACATCTCTAATAAATCACCCTCTGAAATCAGTGGTACATTCAGTTTTTTCGCTTTATCCAGTTTAGACGGACCCATATTGTCGCCGGCAAGCAAGTAGTTAAGCTTGGCCGAAATGCCGCTTAAGATTTTGCCACCATTGCTTTCTATCAGGTCCTTAAGTTCTTCTCTGCTATAATTTTCAAAAACGCCCGAAATTACAAATGTTTTTCCAGTTAATTTGTCACTTTGTAAAGCAATTTCATTTTCTATAGCTTCAAATTGAAGTCCGTAGGATTTTAAAAGCCCAATTTGATGTAAATGTTCCGGATTTCCAAAATATTCAATGATGCTTTCTGCAATACGTTGCCCGATTTCATCTATTGCGGTTAGCTCTTCGAGACTGGCTGTCGACAATTTGTCGATATCTTTAGCACCGAAAGCTAATTTTTTGGCCACAGTTTCACCTACATATCTGATACCCAATCCAAACAATACTTTTTCAAAAGGCATCTGTTTAGACTGCTCGATGCCCTTGAGCATATTTTCAATCGAACGCTCTCCAAAGCGCTCTAAAGTTTTCAGTTCCTCAGCTTTTTCATGAAGTGTATACAGATCGCTGATGTGTTTTACCAGTCCCTTTTGGTAAAATGTTTCTATGGTTTCGTCGCCGAGGCCATCGATATTCATTGCTTTCCTGCCAATAAAATGTTGGATCTTGCCTACAATTTGTGGCGGACAGGCTTCGTCATTAGGACAGTAATAGGCAACTTCACCCTCTTTTCTAATCAGGGTTGATTGGCATTCAGGACAAACTGAAGGATAAATAATTTTAAGTGCACCAGCTTTGCGCTTATCCAGGTTCACATTAATTATTTTAGGAATAATTTCTCCGCCTTTTTCTACAAATACACTATCTCCCTCGTGCAAATCCAATCTTTCAATCTCATTGGCATTGTGCAGGGTAGCTCTCTTTACCGTAGTGCCGGCAAGCTGTACCGGTTTTAAATTGGCTACAGGAGTAACGGCACCTGTGCGGCCAACCTGATAGGTTACCTTTTCCAGTATGGTCTCTACTTCTTCTGCTTTGAATTTAAATGAAATGGCCCAGCGTGGAGATTTAGCTGTAAAGCCTAATTCCTGTTGCTGTGCATAGCTGTTCACTTTAATTACAATGCCATCAATATCGTATGATAGTTTGAAGCGCTCGGTTTCCCAGTGTTTAATGAACAACAATACATCATCAATATTGCTAACCAGTTCGGAATTGGTACTTACATTGAATCCCCAGGTTTTTAAAGTCTGCAGGCTTTCCCAATGTGTTTTAAAATAATTCTTATCCGTATTTAGTGAATACAGGAAGCAATCAAGGGGGCGTCTGGCTACTTCTTTTGAATCCTGCATTTTTACGGTTCCCGCGGCAAAATTTCTTGGATTGGCATATTGGATCTCACCGAGCTCCTCGCGTTCTTTATTTAAGCGCTCAAAGGCTGCGCGGTGCATAAAGATTTCACCTCTAATCTCAAACAGAGGAGGTACCTCTTCGTTTTTTAATTTATGAGGGATGTTGTTAATGGTTTTAACATTGGTGGTTACATCATCGCCTTTGGTTCCGTCTCCGCGGGTAACTGCCCTTACAAGCTTGGTATCTTCATAGGTAAGGCTAATGGAAAGGCCGTCGAATTTGAGTTCGCAAACGTATTCAAAACTTTCGCCAATCGTTTTTCTTACCCGCTCATCAAAATCACGAAGATCCTGCTCATTATAAGTATTGCCCAATGAAAGCATTGGCCACCTGTGCTTTACAGTGGTAAATGTTTTGGTGATTTCGCCTCCAACTTTCAGGGTAGGAGAGTCGGGGTCTGCAAATTCCGGATGCTCTTTTTCCAGCTTACCAAGTTCCTCAAGTTTTTTATCGAACTCATAATCTGCAATGGTAGGCATTGCCAATACATAGTAATTGTAACTGTGTTGGTTAAGCTCCTTAACCAATGCATCCATTTTATCTTTTATATCAAATAGTGACATAGGAGCGAAGATACAAATTAGCTTCAGGAGCTAATTGAGATTTATATGAAATATTTTTTATGTTCAGGATTCTAGTGATTACCAGCGTTTAAATGTTGCTCCACATCGCTGAATATTGACATGTAATCATCTTCAATACTGGTCTTAAAAACAGAGAGTTTATCTGTTAATAATGCAAGTTGTGACTCTGTAAATGGGCTATCCCACAGGCGCATACAAATGCGGTTCAGGGCATAAGATATGTTTTCGATCTTTTGGTAACTAAAAAGGTATCTGCTCGAAATAAAGCTGTTCAGGAATTTAAAGAATACAGTTGTATCTGGTACACCACTTTTTTTTAGAAAAGAATCTATTGCTTGTTTATTGGCCTGGCCTAATTGCTCGTAAAAGGTATTGATATTTACCGTTCCATGGATGGTTAACAAATGATCTAGCACCAGCTCAAGACCAATATGGGCTAAGAAAAAGGGCTTAACCGGACTGTCTTTAAGTGCAGGTAAGATGATCTGTTTTAAGGTGTTGGTATGGAATTTAAAAAACGCTGAGGAATGAAAAACAGCATCTACTGCAATGTGCCGGCTCCATCCAATAAGGATAGAATTTTCATCAGCATCAGATTCAAATAGATGTTTTTCTTTTAGCGGATATAAGTTGCTGTCTTTCTGTGCGTTCTTTACGAAATCAGGCAAAACAACCCCGATTACCATGTTTGCATCATGATTGTCTCTTTCAAAATAAAAATGCGACAAAAAGTTCATTGCCCTAAAAGTAGCTAATTTTGTTCAGTTTAAGCGTTTTTGAGGCGTATTGAATTTAAAGGATAACATAGGTTTTCCTATATTTGCGGCAAAAGGATATAAGAATGACCAATTTCGTTGAAGAGCTACGCTGGAGAGGCATGTTACAGGACATCATGCCGGGTACTGAAGATAAATTGAATGAAGGAATGACCTCAGGTTATATAGGATTTGACCCTACTGCTGATTCACTGCATGTAGGACATTTGACTCAGATCATGACGCTTATTCATTTTCAACGTGCCGGCCATAAGCCATATGCATTAGTAGGCGGAGCTACCGGTATGGTAGGTGATCCTTCTGGTAAATCTGACGAAAGAAATCTTCAAACCGAGGCCATAGTGGAGCATAATCTTGCCGGGATGAAAAAACAACTTTCTAAGTTTTTGACATTTGAAGCTGCAGGTAATGGTGCGGTGATGGTGAACAATAATGACTGGTTTAAAGATATGAACCTGTTTACTTTTATCAGGGATGTAGGTAAACACATTACTGTAAATTACATGATGGCAAAAGATAGTGTTAAAAGAAGACTGGAAGGTGATTCCGGACTTTCTTTTACCGAGTTCTGCTACCAGTTGATCCAGGGTTATGACTTTTACTATTTGTGGAAACACCACAATTGCCTGGTGCAAATGGGTGGTTCAGACCAGTGGGGCAATATTGTTACCGGAACAGAACTTATCAGAAGAAAGGATGGGGGTACTGCATTTGCCGTGACTACAAACCTGATCAAAAAAGCTGATGGTACAAAGTTTGGTAAAACTGAAAGCGGAGCGGTATGGTTAGACCCAGCAAAAACGTCGCCTTACAAATTCTATCAGTTTTGGCTTAATGCTTCTGATGATGATACTAAAAAATGGATCAGGATTTTTACGCTTAAATCGCGTGAGGAAATAGAAAGCCTTGAAACAGAGCACGACACTGCACCGCACTTGCGCGTTCTTCAAAAGGCATTGGCCGAGGACATAACCATCAGAACGCATTCTGTTGAGGCATTGGAAACTGCAATTAAAACTTCTGAGTTTTTATTCGGAAACGGTTCATTAGCGTTTTTCAAAACCCTAAATGATACCCAGGTTTTAGAGATATTTGAAGGTATCCCTCAGTTCGAAATTTCAAAATCGGAACTGGAACAAGGAATTGATGCCGCTACACTGCTTGCCGAAAAATCGAGTGTTTTTGCTTCTAAAGGCGAGGCGAAGAAATTGATACAAGGTGGCGGAGTATCTGTAAATAAAGAAAAGGTTGGTGATGCTCAGGCTGTTTTTAATACGGAAAACCTATTGAATGATCAATTTATCATCGTACAAAAAGGCAAAAAGAATTACTATCTGATAATTGCGAGATAATCAGCTAGCTAATTAACCAACAGGTTGCAGCCTCTGATATCAGCATTGTCAAAACGGCCTAAAACCTCAAAAGATCCATCTTCAAATAGGCGGCCCAGATCCTGGGTCGCTATAAAAGAACAGGAATTGATGTTTGCAAGATCGATAACATTGATTCCTCCTGTTTTGTTGTTTGCGATAAGACTTAAAGGATCATTGGTATCCCTAAGGTTAATCTTCATCCAGGGTGGGCAATTAAATATTCCATTTCCGTAAGAATAGGCTTGCGATAAAAGCTCTGTCATACCGTATTCGCTATGGATGGCATTTATACCAAAGCCATTCTGAAGTATTTCGTGCAGTTCTTCTCTCACCATTTCTTTTCTTTTTCCTTTCATGCCACCTGTTTCCATAACAATCAGTTCGGGGAAATCTATTTTGTACTGCTCAACAAAATCAAGCAGGGCATAGGTAACGCCAATTAGAATTGTTTTCTGGTCAGAGGCTTGCAGCTCCTTTAGTTTTTGAAACAAATCATCATGATTGTGCAAGAAGTAGCCACTGTCTTTATGTTTGCTTTGTTTTAGCAGCGCGTCAACCATGTAGATCAAAGATGACCCATCACGTTCCAGGTAAGAAGGGAGTAGTGCAAGGAAACAAGTTTGTTCGGGTTTGCTGTAAAACTGTTCAAAAGCAAGGTTAAAGCTTTGCTCGTATACTTGAACGTCGGTAACCAAATGTCTGCTTTGTGACATGCCGGTGGTGCCTGAACTGCTAAAAACAATTTCAGTTTCGTCAGCAGAGCTTAATACCTCATGGCTTTTAAAAAAGCTGATCGGTAAGTAAGGAATACGATCCGATGAAGTAATCTCTTCAGGCTTAATCCTTAAATGAGAGATGTATTCACGATACACTGAACAATTTTTGGCCTGATGCATAAATACTTCAAGGGATACTTTTTCAAACTGTTCTTTAGTCTCAATAGAGAAAATTTGCCTGATTAAATCTTTCACGTGTGCAAAAATACACAACAAAGATTTAATTAAGAATTGGTTTTCTTGATTAGCACAGCTTTTCTGAAATGATAACCACAAAAGCCGCTTACTGCGGCTATAAATGCACCTAACAAAGCGCTTAATGCAAGTACCAATATCCATGAATTTACACCAAGCATACCCGCTACTCTTAGCGCTAAAATATTGTTGTTAGGTAGGCTTCTGAATAAAGCCATTCCTGTCCATAAGAGTAGGATCGCAAAAAATGGCGACCAAAGAGATATTCTTCCTGTTTTGCCGATTAAACCGCATGTTGCAAACGAAATCACTACGATTATCCACCAGGGTAAAACCATTTGAAGTAAATAAGAGGCTATTAAAATTACAATAAATACCATGATGCTATTTTTTGGATATTTTTAATTTAGAGATTATTTTGGCCGATGGGTCATCAACAGATTGCATAAAGAAAAGATCATATAGTTCTCCGTTGGCCCAGGTATCGATCATATTGTCATAGAATTTACTGCCGGGGTTGCCCGATTGTCCACCCGGAAATACGCCATGTCCCTTAGGTGTTTTCCCTAATTCAACAACCATTCGCCAGGATGGACCGTTGCTTTCGCTTAATGCATCTATGGTCATTTTACCACCACCAATCATTAAGGTTTTAGAACCAAATCCCGGTATTTTTGCCAGATGTGGAACATTGCTATGCTTAAAGTTCGCCCATTGCCATCTTTCGCCAATAGGACCGTATTTACGTTCCAGACTATCACATGAATACTTAAAAGCTTCATTTACAAGATCGCTTAGCGTTTCTTTCTCTGGTGTCTTGATATTATCGACCCATTTAGAATCTGGCTGCGTTAAAATCAGTTGTACAGTTCTATCTCTGGAAGGATAGCGCATTGGAACACCATCAATACTAAATTCATCGTCCCAGATGTTGTATTGAATGCGTTTGGTCCACAGGTCAAAAATACTTGCTGCAACTTCTTTTGCATCATAGTGTTTATTCCAGGCTGATACCAAAGAGAATCCTTCTTTTTGTGTTGCATTTAACTTACTGCCATCTACCAAAGGTAAAATAGCCGGTAAAATATTCTGAGCATGAATGCTGTAAGTGTCAGTTTGCATCGTTCTGATGCTGTCGGCAGTAGCGTTAGTCATAACCGCTAACCTGTCGTTTATGCGTTTTGCCCGCTCATACGGACTAAACTCCCAGTTAATGTAATAAGGATAAGTTTGATCGGTTGATGATTGATTGGCCGAGCTCACAAAATTTCTTGGAGGGTTTTTAACGGTAGGGTTTTGAGAAGCAGGAATCCACCCTTGCCAATCATTTTTAGGATCAGAGCCGTCCATGATAAATTTACCCTGATCTTTCCACTTTAGCGGGAACTTGCCATTTGCGGTAATGGCAATATCATTGTCAACTGAAGCGAATACAAAGTTTTGCGCCGGAGCGGTATAATAAGTAAGTGCTTGGCGGTAATCGTTATAGTTTTTGCCGCGGTTTAGTAAATAGAAAGTTTTAAGCTCATTAGATTTATCATGAGCAATCCACCTTAGTGCATTACCAATAGGAATATTCTGTGCTTTAGAAAACTTTTCGGGCTTTTGCAGATAAACTACCGGACCTTGATGGGTATAATACACCGTATCGATTTCAGTTTTACCACCCCTTATCAGAATCTTTTCGAGTCGGGTGCTCGTATTTTTCCACTCATTATTATACCAGTAGCTTTTATGGGTATTGTCTTTGAATTTGATCTCATAAAAATCCAGTACATCTGCGGCCACATTGGTAACTCCCCAGGCAATATTTTGGTTAAAGCCTATAATTACGCCAGGTGCTCCCGGTAGTGATACGCCATAGCTATTTAATCCAGGAGCGTGAAGCTGAATCTGATACCAGATAGAAGGAAGGGTTAAATCAAGATGAGGATCATTGGCTAAAATCGGGTAACCTGATTTTGTTTTTGCGCCTGATATGGCCCAGTTATTACTTCCAATTCCTTCTTCTTTTTGTTTGGTTTCTACATTTCCTGTTACCATTTCCTTTACGGCATCAGCAGGCGGAGTAGGTACTGGCAGCGGATTAAAATCCCACTTGGTGCCCACAGGGATAATTGGATCTTCTTTAAAAGGGTAGTCGGGAAATAAATCCTTAACCACATCAGTACCAAATTTCTTTCTGATATTGGTCATATAAAATTCGTCGGAACCCATTGCCAATACTGCCGACATCTGTTTTAACAGCAATGCACACTTTAAAGGGGTCCAGTCTTCAGGCTTAAAATCCAATAACTTATATTCAATCGGTAGACTTGCCTGAGATAAAGAATGGATATAATCATTGATACCGGCGGTATAGGCCAGTATCATTTCTTTTGATTTAGGATCGGCCATCATTCCTTCCATGGATTTCTCTGCACCGTAAACCATACCCATGCGACGTTGATATTTATCAAGCTCTATGGCTTTTTTACCTACCACTTCAGATATGCGTCCGGCAGCAAAACGTGTTTGGAAGTCCATTTGCCATAAACGATGCATTGCCGTTACGTAACCCTGAGCATAATAAACATCGTGATCGTTTTGCGCAAAAATATGCGGAATCATCCTGTCGTCGAATGCGATATCAACATTCTGATACGTAGCTTTTAGGGTTATTTTTCTATTTGGATTTACTGTTGTTTTTTCTGCGTTTTGCCAAAAACCGGTAAAGGGATTCAGGAACTTGAGAAGAGGAGGAGTATCGCCGAATTTTGTATTGAGAGCATATGTTAATAGTATTGGGATAACAATGCAAATGAGGGCTTTTATTTTATTCATCATAGCTTAGTTAAAGGCGCATCTAAAACATAAATGAAAGTATTTGGTTACTACTTCCCTTGAATTTAAATTGACTTTGCAAGTTAGCATAAAAGTTAAATCAATTGCAATCAAAATCAGATTTTGGTAATGAAATATTCATCAAAATTGGATTTGGAAAATTAAATAAATGTATTATATTTATAATAAATTAACCTTATATAAATTAACTGCATGAATAAAATTTTTACTAAAGCAATCTTTGCATTTTTATTGCTATGTATTACCGGTTTGGTAGCGCAGGCTCAAAATGTAACCATTAGCGGTTCTGTTTCTGATAAAGCCACTAAGGAACCAATACCAGGTGTTGGGATTACTGTCAAAGGAACTACAATAGCCACAGCCACTAATATGAGTGGTAAATACACACTTACTGTTAAGCAAGCCGCTCCATTTACAATCGTTATTTCTTATGTTGGATATGCTCCCATTGAGAAAGAAGTTACCGGAAATACTTCGAATCTGGACTTTGAGATAGAAACTGCCACCGTTTTAGGTCAGGAGGTAGTCATCTCGGCATCCAGAACTCCGGAACGAATTCTGGAATCTCCTGTGTCTGTAGAGCGAATGGGTCCCGCCGTATTAAAAGAGCTTTCTGCACCTTCATTTTATGACGCGCTAACCAATATGAAAGGCGTTGAGATCAGTGCGCAGAGTTTAACTTTTAAATCTATAAATACCAGAGGTTTTAATTCAAATGGCAATACCCGTTTTAATCAGCTTGTTGATGGAATGGACAATCAGGCACCAGGATTAAATTTCTCTGTAGGAAATATTATAGGCATTTCAGATCTTGATCTGGATAATGTAGAGTTATTGCCGGGAGCATCTTCAGCGCTATACGGTGCGGGTGGCATCAGCGGTACCATGCTGATGACCTCAAAAAGCCCTTTTGATTACCAGGGAGCAAGCTTTTCTTATAAGTCAGGAATTAATCATGTAAATGATAACAATACCGGAAATCAGCAGTATAACCAGTTGGATGTACGTTTGGCAAAAGCCTGGAATAATAAGTTCGCTGTAAAAGCTACTTTCTCATTCCTTCAGGCAAAAGACTGGCAGGCGGATAACTATAGCAACTTTGATCGTACAGGACGTACTTTTAAATCTGGTGATAGAGCCTCAGATCCTAATTATGATGGTATAAACGTTTATGGTGATGAGATCAATGCGAATCTATTAACGGTAGCAAGAAGTCTGCAGGCAGGTTTTCAAAGCCAGTCACCTGCAGGTTTTGCTGGGATGACAGCCTTGATAAACACCTTCCCTAATTACAACTTCGATCAGTATGTAGCTACGATAACGGCTCCGGGTTCTCCATTTGCAGGGTTAGCACCAGCAATTCCTTATCTGGGAGTTGTGAAAGGAGTTAAAAACAATGCAATAGCCAATCAGGATGTTTCCAGAACGGGATACAATGAAGTTAATCTGGTGGATTATGACACAAAATCATTGAAAACCTCAGGCTCCCTTCATTATCGCTTTACCCCTACAATAGAGGCTATTGCGCAGATCAACTGGGGTACAGGTACATCCGTATATACCGGGTCGGATCGTTATTCTCTACGCAATTTTAGCATCGGACAATATAAACTGGAGCTGAAAGGGCAGGACTTCTTTGTTAGAGGATATACTACTCAGGAGCGTTCAGGTGATTCTTATATTTCTTCGATCCTTGGATCATTCATTAATGAAGCATATCGCCCAAGTCAGGGCCCTGCAACAAACCCTTTATCGGGATGGTATGCACAATATGCCCTTGCGTATTCCACCGCACTTCTTAAAGGAGGTTCTGATGAAGCAGCTCATGCTGCAGCACGGGGAGTTGCAGATCAGGGGAGGCTAATGCCTGGCACCCCACAGTTTGACGCGGTGAAAGAGAACATCATGAATAATACCATTTCATCAGGAAAAGGTGCGAAATTCGACGATAAAACCAATCTATACCACTATGAGGGCATGTATAATTTCTCAAATGCGCTTAATAACGTAGTTGAATTACAGGTTGGGGGTTCATACCGCATTTACCAATTGCGTTCAGGAGGAACTATTTTTGACGACCTTAACGATAAAATTGATATAAATGAATATGGTGCATTTGCCCAGATCGCTAAAAAAATGTTTGATGATAAATTCAAACTGGCTGTATCTGGCAGATATGATAAAAGCTCCAACTTTGACGGTCGTTTTACACCAAGAATATCAGGAGTGCTTACAGTCGCTCCAGACAATAATATCAGGGTATCATACCAAACCGGTTATCGGAATCCAACTACCCAGAATCAGTACATTGATTTGTCAGTAGCAGGTGGCAGACAAAGACTTATCGGTGGTATCCCAAGTATGCTCAATAAGTATAACATGCTTACCACAGATATTCCTTACACAGATGTAAGTTATCGTGCATTCTTAGGTTCTGTAGCAGCCGGTGCACCTAATCCCACTTTGTTAAAACAATATAATTTTGATCCAAGGGGAGTTCGTCCTGAGAGTGTTCAGGCTTACGAAGTAGGTTATAAAGGATTGTTAGGTTCAAGGTTCCTGATAGATGCCTACGCTTACTACAATACCTATAAAAATTTCATTACAGCAGTGGATGTTTTTCAGCAAAACGACGACAACTCCTTCTCTAAATTTGGCGTACCTGTAAATGCAACTGGTAAAGTAACTTCTTACGGAGGCGCGTTGGGCTTGGATTATTTAATAGGCGGTTATAACTTAAGTGGTAACGTATCTTACAACAAATTAGGTGACCTTCCTACAGATTATATCAATGATTTTAACACTCCAGAGATTCGTTATAATTTAGGTCTTGGTAACAAAGAGATCATTAAAAACTTTGGTTTTAATGTTAATTACCGCTGGCAAGATAAGTTTTACTGGAACTCATCATTTGCTTCAGGAGATGTTCCTTCATTCAATACAATTGATGCACAGGTTAACTTAAAAATACCTTCAGTAAAATCAATGGTTAAACTTGGAGGCTCAAACATATTAAATAAATATTACTTTACTTCCTATGGTAACCCTTCAATAGGCGCACTTTACTACATAGGATTTACATTTAACCCATAAAATCAAATTAACACAGCTCTTCATCAATTAATTAGTTTTATAAAAGAGCCCTGACAGTAATGTCAGGGCCTTTTTTATGCGCATATTTTTATATGATAATAATCCTTTGGTTTTAATAGAAAATTTAACACTTTAGTATGTACAGAATACACGATCTATTACATGATCAAAAGGGGGGCAAATTTTTACTAAAGCGATTTTTCATGGAAGAAAATAAAGAAACAATAAATAATATAATCACAAAGGAAATTGTTGAGGAGCAAGTTCAGCATTTAAACAATCCGGTAACGGATATAAAACCAATAGTTAAAAAATACCTTAGTCCGGTACAAAGTGTTACTACAGTTGGAAATAAGTTTTTCTTTGCTGATGGGGATGCTAAAGTTGAAATTAGAATAGTAAGCGACGAAATTATCAGAGTTAGACTGGCACCACATGGTGTTTTTCTGGATGATTTCTCTTATGCGGTTCCGGTGGTGGACCAAAAGGTAACCACCTTTAAATTCGAAGAACTGCCAGAATATTACGCGATATCAACCAATACCGTTACCTGTAAAGTAAGAAAGGGCGATTTCCACATCTCTTTCACAGATAATCTGAACCAGAAGGTGATGAGTGAAGATGCTACACCAATGCATTGGGAAGAAAATATAGAATTTGGTGGCTACTATGTATATGCCACTAAAAAATGTGGGTCAGAAGAAAACTTCTTTGGTCTTGGCGATAAATCAGGAAACATGAACCTTAGAGGGCGTCATTTCCAAAACTGGAATACCGATGCATACTCGTTTGGTTGGGATCAGGATCCTTTGTACCGTACCATTCCATTTTACGTTGGTGTAAACGAGCAGGCGGCTTATGGTATTTTCTTCGATAATACCTTCCGTTCTTATTTCGACTTTGGAAGAGAAGACAACTCGAAAACCAGCTTCTGGGCCGATGGTGGTGAATTGCAATACTATTACATCCATGGACCGCACATGATGGACGTGGTAAAAAGATATCAAACCTTAACAGGAACGCACCCAATGCCTCCAAAATGGGCCTTGGGTTACCACCAGTGCAGGTGGAGCTATTATCCTGAAAAGAAGGTTAAAGAAATAGCAGAAGGCTTTAGGTCCCGTAATATCCCTTGCGATGCCATTTATCTGGATATAGATTATATGGATGGCTACCGTTGCTTTACCTGGAACAAAAGTCATTTCCCTGATCCTAAAAGGATGATCAAGGAATTGGCAAACGATGGTTTCAAAACCGTTGTAATGATAGATCCGGGTATTAAAGTTGATGATAACTACTGGGTATTTAAAGAAGGTAAGGAAAACAACTATTTCTGTCGCCGTAGCGACGACTATTTTATGGAAGGCCATGTTTGGCCGGGAAGATGTCAGTTCCCTGATTTTACCAACCCAAACGTAAGAGAGTGGTGGGGTAACTTATACAAAGAATTAGTAGATATAGGCGTTGCAGGAGTATGGAACGATATGAACGAGCCGGCAGTATTTGGTTCGGGAACATTCCCTAACGATGTAAGACATAACTACGATGGCTATAGGGGTTCGCACCGTAAAGCCCATAATGTTTATGGTATGCAAATGGTACGCTCAACTTACGATGGCTTGAAAAAGCTAATGCGCAATAAACGTCCGTTTACCATTACCCGTGCGGGGTATTCTGGTATGCAGCGTTATGGTTGTGTGTGGACGGGTGATAACGTAGCTACATGGGAACATTTAAAAATTGGTAACATCCAATGTCAGCGTATGTCCGTTTCAGGTGTACCTTTTTGCGGAACCGATATAGGAGGTTTCAGTGGAGAGCCAGATCCGGAATTATTTACAAGATGGATCCAGTTAGGAACCTTCTCTCCGTTTATGCGTGCACACTCTGCCGGCGATACAGCTGAAAGAGAACCATGGAGTTTTGGAGAGCCATATACCAGTATCAACAGAACATACATTGAATTAAGATACAGGTTGCTTCCTTATCTGTATTCGGTATTCTGGGAGCATCACCGTTATGGTTTCCCAATTTTAAGACCATTGGTAATGCTTGAGCAAGAAAATATCAGCAACGGTTACCGCCAGGATGAGTTTACATTTGGTGATAAAATATTGGTTTGCCCTGTTTTAGAGCAAGGTGCAGCCTCCCGTATGGTTTATCTGCCAAAAGGAAAATGGTATAACTTCTGGACGCATGAAGTATTAACCGGAGAGAGCGAGCACAGTATTGCTACACCTTTAGATCATATGCCCCTATTTGTTAGAGCAGGTTCCGTAATTCCGGAATATCCTGTAATGCAATATGTTGGAGAAAAGGACATTGATGAGGTATTGCTTAACGTTTATTTTTCTGATTATGAAGTGAATTCGTTCTTGTACGAAGATCATGGTGATACATTTGCCTATGAGCAGGACATCTATTCAGAGAAAAAATTCAGTGTCAAAGGAACGCAGTACGCACTAACCATTGAGCAGTCGAGAAGTGGGTTGTATACTCCTAATTACGAGCTGTATAATTACAATATTGTGGGCTTGCCGTTCAACGTAAATAAAATCACGGTTGATGATCATGAAATCACCGATTATACTTTGGATGAGCGTAATTGCTTGCGTTTTAAATCAAATAAGAATTTCACCACAATAAAAATCTATAATTAATGGAAGTGCTTGCCTACAGTTTATTTAGCGATTTTGATATCTCATTATTTATTTCAGGCAAGCATTTTCGGTTGTATGAGAAATTTGGTGCACACCTAATACAACACAATAAAACGGATGGAACTTACTTTGCTGTCTGGGCACCTAATGCCCAGGCAGTAAATGTTACCGGAAATTTTAACCAATGGAACAAAACATCGCACCAGCTTAACAGGCGATTAGATTCCTCTGGCATATGGGAGGGTTTTATCCCAAACATCGGTAAAGGCGAAGTCTATAAATACGCCATTAAAGGTTTTGATGGCAGCGATATAGAAAAAGGCGATCCCTTTGCTACCAAATGGGAGCATCCACCAAGAACCGCTTCTATTGTATGGGATACAGATTACACCTGGAAGGATAAAACATGGCTAAATAAGCGCCCAAAAGCAAATGCACTGAATACACCTATGTCGGTTTATGAAGTACATCTTGGCTCGTGGCAGCGCGATCCATCAGAACCAAAAAGGGTATTAACCTACAAAGAAATAGCCGTAAGCCTGGTGCCTTATGTATTGGACATGGGCTTTACCCATGTAGAGCTGATGCCTATTATGGAGTATCCGTATTACCCATCATGGGGATATCAGATTACAGGTTATTTTGCAGCAAGCTCCAGACATGGAACTCCGCAGGAGCTCATGTTTTTGATCGAGGAACTGCATAAAAACAATATCGGGGTTATACTGGATTGGGTTCCTTCGCATTTTCCCGGCGATGCTCATGGGCTTTTCAAATTTGATGGGACCCATTTGTATGAGCATGCCGATATGCGCAAAGGGTTTCATCCCGATTGGAAATCATACATCTTTAATTACGACAGAAACGAGGTAAGGTCTTTCCTGATCAGTAATGCAATGTACTGGTTGGATAAATTCCACGCAGATGGACTACGTGTAGACGCTGTGGCATCCATGCTTTACTTTGATTTCTCCAGAAAGGCCGAAGAAGCCGCTACCAACGAGTTTGGCGGAAGTGAGAACCTTGGTGCAACATTATTCCTTAAAGACCTTAATGAAGCCGTGTATGGTGCCTTTGAGGGGGTACATACCATTGCGGAAGAAAGCAGTACCTATCCGGGGGTAACACATCCTGTATTTGCCGGCGGTCTTGGTTTCGGAATGAAATGGATGATGGGCTGGATGAACGATACGTTAAAATATTTTAAAAACGATCCGCTTAACAGGAAATATCATCATCATCAACTCACTTTTAGCATTACTTACGCTTTTAGTGAAAACTTTATGCTACCTTTTTCTCATGATGAGGTAGTGCATGGCAAATCTTCAATGATTTATAAAATGCCAGGCGATGAGTGGCAAAAATTTGCCAACCTGCGTGTGCTGTATGCTTATATGTTTACCCAACCGGGTACCAAGTTACTTTTTATGGGTAATGAGTTTGCTCAAACACATGAATGGGATTTTAAGAATTCATTAGATTGGCACCTATTGCAGCATCCTCCTCATTTAGGAATGCAGAAAACCGTTAGGGCCATCAATAAGCTATACAAATCTGAACCGGCGCTATACGAACACAGCTTTTCGCACGAGGGCTTTGAATGGATCAATGCCGATGATGCCCAGCATTCCGTTTACATTTACCTTAGGAAAGGGTTAAAAGCAAAAGATACGCTTATTGTAATTCTGAATCTTACTCCTGTTTTCCGCGAAAACTACCTTGTAGGTTTGCCGTTTAAGGCTAAATGGAAAGAAATATTCAATACGGATGCCGAGGAGTTTTTTGGAAGTGGAAAGTTGAATGAAGCAGTTTTATTACCATTAAAAGAGAACTGCCATGGCCGGGAGTATTCTATCTCTTTAAATATCCCCCCATTGGGAGCATTGGTTTTAAAGCAGGCTAAATAATCTTATTTCAGTATTTTATTATAACTCGTTAATGGCTAGTACAGATTTTTCAAAAGAAGGCAAACAAGCAGGGACTCCTCTTAAGAAAGCAAACTATAAAACTTTTATCATATGGATTGGTATCGTTGTAGTTTTAGGTGTTGGTTTGTTTATTTGGGCACCATGGTCTTCAGGCCTGTATGATAAATATGAGATCAGCAAACAAATGTCGGTAACAGAGCGTGGTGAAAGTGCCGGAGTGCTTAATAAAGCGGCTGAACTATATAACTCTGGCGATTACACCGCTGCACGTAAGATCATGCAAAGAGAATATATGAGTAACCCGCAGGATCCACTGTTGTCTTATTATTTTTCTATTACACTGATAAAGAATTCCCAGGAACATGAGGCAAGAACTGTGCTTAAGAAATTGTACGAAGGAGAGTCAGCGTTTAAATATGACGCTGCCTATTATGTGGCATTGAGTTATATCAAACAAGACAACAAAAAAGAGGCCTTAATTTGGTTATCCAAAATTCCCCAAGGCACAGCGAATTACGAAAAAGCAAAAGAACTTTCCGGTAAATTGTAATATTGAAATCTGTTGTTACTTATTCCTGTTGAGCTTTAATTCGTTTTTAATCTTTATAAATTCCATTCAGGAAATGATCTGCTGTAAATACTGATAAAATCGGAACTCCAGTCTTCTGAAGTTTTTTGTCGACAGAAATGAAATGGTCTAATTTATTAGGAATCGAAGTATAATATTGCAAAGAATTTTCGATGTCATCGATTTTTGAATTTTAATTAGGTTCAAGTAATAGTATTGACTTTTGAAATTAAACTTTCAATAAGTTTTGAAAGTTTAATAATTTGTTCTTACATTTGATTTATGAAAAGCTTAAAAAACCACTTGATCCTTTTTGATGCAGAATGCCCTATGTGCAAGCTGTATACCAAAGGCTTTACTAAGGTTGGAATGCTTGAACCGACAGGAGCGCAACCTTATCAGAACATGCCGCAAAATGTTTGTCCATATGTGGACCAGCAGCGGGCAGTTAATGAAATTGCACTGGTTGATACCGAAACAGGGCAGGTAACTTATGGCATAAACAGCCTGTTTAAAGTGCTTGCAAATTCAATCCCCCTGTTGGGCCCATTATTTTCTCTTAAACCTTTTATCTGGATAATGAGTAAGGTATACGCTTTTGTATCTTACAACAGAAAAGTAATTATCCCTGCGGAAATTACAAAAGATAGCTTTGCAATCCAGCCTACTTTTAAATTGAGGTATCGCATTGCATATTTAGTATTCACCTGGTTTATGGCCAGTTTTATACTTACACATTATGCAGGTTTATTAAAAGAGCTGATGCCTGTTGGGGGTGCTTACAGAGAGTATTTTATTTGTGGCGGACAAATTATTTTTCAGGCAGTGGTGGTAAGCATCATGGCATGGGATAAAAAGTGGGCGTACCTGGGAAATATGATGACGATATCTTTTGCAGGTTCTTTATTGCTGTTGCCTGCTTTGTTGATGGCTAATTTTTTGGCGTTGCCTGCGCTTTTTTATGCTGCTTATTTTATGGGGGTGGCCGGTGTTATGTTCCTGGAACACTTTAGGCGAATGGGCATTTTAAAGTTAGGATATATGCCTACCTTAACCTGGGTGCTGTACAGAATAATTGTTCTTTTACTGATCCTTTTTATCTAAAGAATATGAAATACGCAAAAATAGTTCTGGCTGGGGGTAACGGTTATCTGGGTAATGTTTTAGCCAACTACTATAAAACTATTGCCAGACAGGTGGTGATCCTCAGCAGAAAAAATAAAGCTGCTGAAGATAATGTGGAAACAGTTTTATGGGACGGAAGAACTGGAGGGCCGTGGACCGAAACCCTTAAGGATGCAGATATGCTCATCAACCTTTGCGGGAAAAATGTAAACTGCCGTTATAATGAAAAGAACAGGGAAGAGATCATCGCCTCAAGAACAGTACCCACCAGACTGTTAAATAAAGTAATAGCCGAAATGACCAACCCTCCAAAACTTTGGATCAATGTAACTTCTGCCACAATTTATCGCCATGCGGAAGACCATCAACAGGATGAATATACAGGAGAAATTGGTTATGGCTTTTCTATAGATGTTTGTAAACAATGGGAAGCTTCATTCTTTGAAACAGAAACAGCTTTAACACGTAAAGTTGCCTTGCGGATGGGGATTGTTTTGGGTAGAAATGACAGTGTGTTCCCTCGTCTGCTTAACCTTGTTAAATTCGGTTTAGGTGGACGTCAGGGCGACGGACAGCAATACGTTTCATGGATTCATGAACATGATGTAGCCAGATGCACGGAATGGTTGTCAAATAACGGAGAACTTGTAGGTGTGGTTAATTGTGTTGCCCCGCAGGCAGTTAAAAATATGGAGCTGATGCGCTTGATCCGCAAGGCTTACGGTATTCCTTTTGGATTGCCTAGTCCGCAGTGGTTATTGGAAATTGGTATGTTTCTGATAGGTTCAGAAACAGAATTGGTTTTAAAGAGCAGGTGGGTAGCACCGAAGCGTTTGCTTGAAGCAGGTTTTGTATTTCAGTTTCCTAATGCAAAACACGCTATTCATGATATTTTAAGTATTAGGGTTTAGCGGTGTTTCATAAGGGCTTCTATATCTGAGTAGTTATCAGAAATAATCTTTATCTTGATTAGCCAAATATACTAAGGCTTATGATCTGTATAACTTTAAAATCCGGTAAGAACTGGTGCAAATGGATTTTTTTTGTATCAGCGCTTGTGGTCATTTCTTCCTGTAAGAAGGATGATAAGCATGAGGATCCGCAGGTAATACCAAAAACCGACAAGCAGTTAAAAACATTTAGCTTTAGCGCCAAGAAGAACCATGTTCTGGTAAATGATGTTAACGGCGAGATTGTAGGCGATACCATATATGCCAGGGCATTTGCCGGAACGGATATCAGTAAGCTGATACCGTCTTTTACTTATGACGGGGCAAAGATCGTTGTTGGCGAGGTAACCCAGAAAAGCGATACAACGGTTAATGACTTTACACGTTTGGTAAGTTACAGTGTAGTAGCTGAAGATAATTCCAAAAAGACCTATGTTGTTAAGTTCACTGATAATGGTATTGCGGCACTTTACATCAATACAAATAATGTTCCTATCACCAGTAAGGATACTTATGTAACGGGTTCCTTAAAGTTAGTCAGCAATTTTAAAGATGTAGTTTACGAAGGTAAGACGGAAATAAAGGGAAGGGGCAATTCGACTTGGTATGATATGCCTAAGAAGCCTTATCGCATTAAACTCGATAAAAAAGCAGGTCTGCTGGGTATGGCAGAAAGTAAGAATTGGACGCTTTTAGCTAATTATGCCGACAAAACTTTGATGCGCAATGAACTCGCTTTTACACTGAGCAGAAATATGGGGCGTGCTTTTACTACAAATTCGAGATATGTTGAAGTATATTTAAACGGATTGTTTATTGGTAATTATCAGCTAACTGAACAGATTAAAGAAGGCAAGGGACTGGTTGATATTGAAGAGCAACCTGATGGTACCACCGCCTTGCCTGATCTTACAGGAGGATATTTGATAGAGCAGGACTTATTTGCTAGTGGCGAGCCAGTATATTTTAAGACAGAAAAGAATATGCCTTTTGTAATTAAGTATCCTGATGAAGATAAGATCAATAAGGAGCAAAAGGATTATATCAAAAACCACTTCCAGAAACTGGAAGACGCTTTGTATTCGGCTGATTTTACCGATCCGGTAAATGGTTACAGAAAGTATTTTGACGTAAATAGCTATGTCGATTTTTATATTGTAAATGAAGTAATTGGTAATCCCGACGCATTTAGGAGCACCTATATGTTTAAAAAACGTAACGACGATAAGATTTATGTTGGACCTGTGTGGGATTTTGATAAGGCGGCAAATAACGATAATCGCTTGGGTGATCAGGTAAATGGGTTAATGTCTAATTCAGCCTTTGAACCTAAGATATGGTTTAAGAGATTAATGGAGGATCCTGCCTTCAGGCAGAGAATAAGAGAACGATGGAACGAGCTGAAAGCCAAAATAAAAACATTGCCTGATGCAACAATACCGCTTTCTAAGAAACTGGCAGTTTCGCAGGTCAGGAATTTTACCACATGGGATATTTTAAAGAAGCAGTCGTATTTAGAGCTCCAGGTGTCGGGATCATATGAAGGAGAAGTTGCATACCTGAAAAATTTCCTGACTAGGCATATAGACTGGCTGGATACGAAATTCAACAGCAGCGAATACCAATAGCTTAAGAAAAAGAGGGATTTTTATTATTTTTGCTTTATGAATACTAAACAAGCTTATAACATCTGGGCTGCGCAATACGATACTAACGATAATAAAACAAGAGATCTGGAGGGTTTGGCGTTAAAATTATGCCTTGCCCGTGTTCCATTTAATAAAGTTTTGGAGATTGGTTGTGGAACAGGGAAAAATACAGAATGGCTGATTGGAAAAGCCGCAATGATTACAGCGGTTGATCTTTCAGATCAAATGCTTGCCAGAGCAAAAGATAAAATAACATCTAACAGGGTTGAGTTTAAACAAGCAGATATTACTGCCCGCTGGAATTTTAGAGATGGCTTATATGATCTGGTGACTTTTAGTTTGATATTAGAACACATCGATAACCTGGATTATGTTTTTAATCAGGTATCTAAATCTTTAAATCCTGAGGGTTATGTGTACATCGGTGAACTGCACCCTTTTAAGCAATATACAGGTACTAAAGCCAGATTTGACACGGAAGACGGCAAGCAGATTGTAGATTGTTTTAACCATAATATATCTGATTTTATTCAGGCTGGTAAAAAGCATGGACTGACATTGGTTGATGTTGAGGAGTATTTTGATGACAATAACAGAACAGATATTCCAAGAATTTTAACCATCTTGTTCAAGAAATCCTAATCATTCTATATGAAAACCCTTACAATAATCGTTTTAAGTCTGATAATGTTAACCCCGTTCCAAAAGTCAATGGCGCAAGCAGAAAAGAAGCAACAAGGAGCAGTTCTAAATCATATTGCAGTGTATGTTACTGATCTGGCTAAGTCTACAGCATTTTATAAAGATGTTTTTGATCTGGAAATCATACCTGAGCCATTTAAAGACGGCAGACATACTTGGTTCTCGATAGGTCCAGCCGGACACCTGCATTTAATTCAAGGTGCAAAAGCAGGCGTGGAGCATGATAAGAATGAACATTTATGTTTTAGTGTGCCTTCTGTGGACAAGTTCATTACGCTGCTAAATGTTAAGAAAATTGAATTTGAAGACTGGGCGGGAACACGTAAGGCAGTTACTTTAAGGGTTGATGGTATAAAACAAGTTTATTTTAAAGATCCGGATGGCCATTGGCTTGAAGTGAACGACGATCATAAATAACATGATTTTCAATAAAAAGTGCAAGGCTTATGATAATAGACATTGAGAATAAATTAAAGGTAAAAGATGTGAATCCCACCGCTATGCGTTTGTTAGTGCTGGAGTTTTTAACCAGGCAAAATGCGGCCATCAGTTTAAACGATCTCGAAAGAGGGATGGCTCCATCGGATAGGATTACGCTTTATCGGACATTGAAAACATTTGAAGAAAAGGGGCTTGTGCATAGTATTGAGGACGGCACCGGTGCCACAAAATATGCTTTATGCGAAGAAGATTGTGATGGAAAAAACCATCATGACCTTCATGTTCATTTTTATTGCAATACATGTAAGGAAACATTTTGTCTTCCAAATACCAAAATACCAGATATCTCACTGCCTATTAATTTCTTTCGTCAGGAGATGAACCTCATTATTAAAGGAATATGCGATCAGTGTAATCCTTCTATACCTTTGCAATAGCATTGCATAGCTGTAGCCTGTACCTTTGGCTATATATTTAGAGTTATGCAATTATCAAATCATCATAAGGATTGCTGTGCGGTTGAGGAACCCAAAAAAGCAGCAACACACGCCCATAAAGAGAACCATCAACACGAACATGCTGATGATGACGGGCACAACCATGGCGCCGAGGAACCGTCAGGAATAATAGGACATTGGCCATTATTAACAGCGCTGGCTGTTATCATTGTTATGATGGTGTTGGAGTATGGGTTCGGGATTGTGTTTAGCAATGTTATTCAATTAGCAGTTTTTATTCCTGCTTATTTATTGGCGGGATATGACGTGCTTGCCCTGGCATTTCGAAAAGCAATACGACTTGATTTTTTTAATGAGTTTTTTCTGATGAGTGTGGCTACTATTGGAGCCTTTGCAATTGGATCTTATAGTGAGGGTGTTGCCGTAATGGTATTCTATTCTATAGGAGAATGGTTTCAGGACTCGGCAGTTAGTAACGCAAAACGGAGTATTAAGGCTTTGCTGGATATCAGGCCGGAGAGTGTGGATGTGATTAGAGATGGAAAGGTAGTTAATGTGCTGCCTGCTGAGGTTCAAATTGATGAAATTATACAGGTTAAACCGGGAGAAAAGGTAGCGCTTGATGGGGTGTTGACATCGGATAAGGCAACATTTAATACTGCTGCCCTGACTGGCGAAAGCAGGCCGGATAATAAAGAAAAAGGGGAATCTGTGCTTGCCGGTATGATTAACCTGAATCAACTTGCCGAATTAAAGGTTACCGCCTTGTTTAAAGATAGTAAGCTGAGTAAAATTCTTGAAATGGTGCAAGACGCTACGGCCAGGAAATCTCAAACACAATTATTCATTTCGCGCTTTGCCAAAGTGTATACTCCAATAGTGTTTTTATTGGCTGTTCTTGTGGTTGCAGTCCCTTATTTTTTTGTAGCCGATTATAACTTTAGCGATTGGTTGTACAGGGGGCTGGTATTCCTGGTAATTAGTTGTCCTTGTGCATTGGTGGTTTCTATCCCCCTGGGGTATTTTGGCGGGATTGGCCTGGCATCTAAGAATGGTATATTGTTTAAAGGGTCTAATTTTCTGGATGTAATTACTACTGTAAATACGGTAGTAATGGATAAAACAGGAACGCTTACCAAAGGAGTTTTTGATGTGCAAAAGGTAGTTGTGGCTAACGGATATAATGAAAAAGAATTTGTAAGGATAGCTGCTGCACTTGAAAGTAAATCAACCCATCCAATTGCTGTAGCAGTTAAGGAATATGCTGGAAATGGAATCTCAGGAATAAAAATAGCGCAGGTTGAAGAGATTGCCGGTCATGGTTTAAAAGGAATTATTGATGGCAGGGAAGTGCTTGCAGGTAATGCGAAATTGCTTAAAAAGTTTAATATAGCTTATGATAATGCCATCAATGACATTACCGATAGTGTAGTAGTTGTAGCCATTGATAAGATATATGCCGGTTATATCACTATTGCGGATGAAGTAAAAGAAGATGCGAAACAGGCCATTACGGATATGCATGCCTTGGGTATAAAAACAGTAATGCTAAGTGGTGATAAGCAAAGTGTGGTGAGCAGGGTGGCTGCCTTTTTAGGTATTGATGAGGCATTTGGTGATCTTTTACCTGAAAATAAGGTGGAGAAAGTGCAAGCGCTTAAGGATAAGAATTTAAAGATTGCTTTTATTGGTGATGGTGTAAACGATGCGCCTGTTGTGGCATTGGCGGATGCCGGAATTGCTATGGGTGGATTGGGGAGTGATGCTACCATCGAAACTGCCGATATTGTAATACAGAACGATCAGCCATCAAAAATTGTAACTGCAATAAAGATTGGTAAGATTACACGCAGTATAGTTTGGCAAAACATCGCTCTGGCTATGATTGTGAAGGTTGCTGTATTGATTTTAGGTGCCGGTGGTGTGGCTACATTGTGGGAAGCGGTGATAGCTGATGTGGGTGTGGCACTGCTTGCTATTCTGAATGCCGTGAGAATACAGAATATTAAATTTTAGGTAGGTTTTGAATAGTGATTGCGAGATCCTGAGATAAACTCAGGATGACGACGATACCCCCTTTGGATTCGCTTTTAATCATTAGGCCAAATTTTTGAAAAAGTTGCATCGACATTGAAAATTTTGCGCAAAGGTTTGTTTTGCTAATTAAAAGGGTTTTTTGCTTGTTTTTGATTCCTCTTGTTAGAAACTTTTGCACTGGCTGTTAGGTTTTTATGTGAAATAATAGGTAATTTACATTAACACACTGAAGCCAAATATTGTAATGTCGTTATGAAATTTTTTCGCAACAAGAAACTATTGGTCCTGCTTGTCCTTTTTGCTGTAGTGATTGTATGTTCACTGCTGATGTCGTATGATAAGAAAGTGGATTTCAATACTGAAGTAAAACCTATTATTAACAAAAAATGTATTTCCTGTCACGGAGGCGTGAAAAAACAAGGAGGATTTAGCTTGTTATTCCATGAAGAAGCAATTGCTGCTACTAAAAGTGGTAAGCCTGCTATTATTCCTGGAGATCCCGATGGAAGTGAGCTGATAAAACGCTTGCTAAGCAAAGATCCTGAAGAGCGCATGCCTTACAAACATGAAGCACTCAATGAAGATGAGATAGACATTTTTAAAAGGTGGATAAAACAAGGTGCAAAATGGGGTGACCATTGGGCTTATTTGCCAGTAAAAGAGGTAGAAATACCAGATGTCAGTGGCGACTGGGCTAAGAATGATATTGATAAGTTCATCCTTGAAAAACTGGATGAACAGGAATTAAAACCATCTGCCGAGGCTGACAGACCAACTTTATTAAGAAGAGCCAGTCTGGATCTGATCGGTATGGCACCTCCAAAAAAACTTGCAGAACAATACTTAGCAGCCAAAGATGGCGATAAAGCCTATCAAATCTTAGTAGATTCATTAATGGCCTCTCAACGTTTTGGAGAGAAATGGGCATCCATGTGGTTAGATGTTGCCAGATATGCAGATACTAAAGGCTACGAGGCTGATGTTGGTAGAAACATCTGGCAGTACCGCGATTGGGTAATCCGTGCATTTAATAGGGATATGCCTTACAATGAATTTGTTACTGAACAGATAGCAGGTGATTTTTTTACAGATCCTACGGACGCACAATATATAGCTACAGCATTTCAAAGAAATACCATGACCAATGATGAGGGTGGTACAAATAATGAAGAGTTTAGGGTTGCTGCGGTGTTGGATCGTGTTAATACTACCTGGGAAGGATTGCTGAGTACAACATTTGCGTGTGTACAATGTCACAGCCATCCGTATGATCCCTTTAAGCATGATGAATTTTATAAATTCATGGCCTATTTTAACAATACAAGGGATGAAGATATTTCGTCGGAATATCCTTTGTTAAGACAGTATGACGATTCCTTACAAACAAAATTGACTTCATTAACTGAATGGTTAAAGGTCAATGTGTCGCCTGAGAAATCAAAAGAGATTCATAAATTCTTAAAAACGGGTCAACCGGTTATCAACTCTGTTATCGCTGATAGTATGGTAAATGCGATTATAGGTAATAACAACATCGCACTGTTCTTTAAAAATAATGCTGTAGCAAGGATTCCTGCGGTGAACCTTAATAAGGTTGATCAGCTGATCTATCGATATTCATCTGGGAAGCCGGGTGGAAGTATGCAATTAAGGTTAGATAAACCTGGCGGACCGGTAATTGCCTCGTGGAAAGTTCCTGAGGGCCCTGGCTACCGTAATCTGGCTGTTGATTTTAAGGTTCAAACAGGCGTGCATGATGTTTACCTAACTTATACTAATCCAACATCAACTAATAAGGACGAGGTTATTGTATATTTTGATTGGTTCCGCTTTTCGCCACAGTTTCCTGGGAAAGGTAAACCAGGTTATGAAGAAAATAAAGCATCGTTCTGGACGCTGTTGAATGCCAATGTACAATCGATACCTATTATGGTCGAGAATCCGTCTGACAGATCGCGTAAAACATTTGTGTTTAAGCGTGGCGCATGGATTACACCAGGAGCAGAAGTACACGCAGGCGTTCCTAAATCTTTAGCCTATGCCATGCCGGCCAATGCCCCAAAAAACAGATTAGGGCTTGCCATGTGGCTTACTGATAAAAGGAACCCCTTGCTGTCAAGAACGATGGCCAACCGCTTATGGGAGCAGCTGTTTGGGACTGGTATTGTAGAAACACTTGAAGATATGGGCACGCAGGGAATGAACCCTACTCACAAAGAATTGCTGGATCATTTGTCGTGGCAACTCATGAACGATTATAAATGGAGCATGAAGCGGTTGATTAAGGAAATGGTGATGAGTGCAACATACAGACAAGATTCAAAAGTTACTGAGGATACAAAAAAGAAAGATCTGTTTAATAAGTATTATGCACGTGGATCGAGAATGAGGCTAACCGCAGAGCAGATCAGAGACCAGCACCTTTCTGTGAGTGGAATATTAAGTGCCAAGATGTATGGCCCCGGTGTAATGCCATGGCAGCCAAATGGTATTYKRARMTCGSMWKASMRTGGAGCGACCTGGAATAATGCTACAGGTGAAGATCAATTCAGAAGAGCGATTTATACTTATTGGAAAAGAAGTTCGCCATACCCCTCTATGATTGCTTTTGATGGTGCGCAAAGAGTAGTTTGTAGTCCACGAAGGATCAGAACGAATACACCTTTGCAGGCATTGGTTACGCTTAACGATTCGGCGTATATAGATATGGCTAAATATTTTGCTTTAAGAATGAAGAAGGAGGGTGGAAAAGAAATAAAAAGCCAAATAGCCAAAGGATATGAGTGGATGATGTATAAGCCTATATCAGGTGCTAAACTTAAGGTGTTAGATAATCTTTATCTGACTGCACTAAATGACTATAAAGTGCACCCGGATAAGGCAAAGCAAATTCTGGGAGGCCAGCAAACGGATAAATATCCGGAAACGGCTGCTCTGGTGGTTGTGGCAAATGCAATGTTGAATTTGGATGAAGCGGTAACAAAAAACTAATTGTAATGACAAGAGATGAATTGAACGCACATCGCCTGGTAAAGGAAGCTCAGGAAACTGAACTTAGGGCTTTTACACGCAGGCATTTCCTTAAAGAAAGTGCAATGGGACTTGGGGCGGTGGCCATGGGCGCCTTGTTAGGCAGCTGTGGTTTAGGGGGTAAAACCAATAATGACATTTTGTATGATCCGGTGCATCCTTTATTGCCAAAGGCGCCACCTTTTTTAGGTAAAGCCAAGAGTGTAATTTACCTGCATATGGCAGGTGCGCCTTCTCAGCTGGAATTATTTGACTATAAGCCGGAACTGATGAAGATGGATGGACAGGATTGTCCGCAATCTTTGCTGGCAGGTAAGAAATTTGCTTTTATTACCGGAGTGCCTAAAATGCTTGGTCCGCAGGCAAAGTTTGCACAGCATGGCCAAAGCAGAGCATGGGTTAGCGATAACCTTCCGCATTTCTCTACAATGGTAGATGACGTTAGTTTTTTAAAGGCAGTTTCGACAGATCAGTTTAACCATGCTCCTGCACAGTTATTAATCCACACAGGGAGCCCTCGTTTGGGCAGGCCAAGTATGGGCAGCTGGGCAACTTATGGATTAGGTACCGAAAATCAGAACCTTCCGGGGTTTGTGGTGCTTACCAGCGGTGGAAGCTTTCCTGATGCCGGTAAAAGCATATGGGGCAGTGGGTTTTTGCCTTCTGTATACCAGGGGGTACAATGCAGAAGTGAGGGAGACCCGGTACTGTTTATCAAAGACCCTCATGGAATGAGCCGTGATTTGCGTAAGGCTTCTATAGATGCCATTAATGCATCTAACGAGCAAGAGTACGCCGCTTATAATGATCCTGAGATATTATCGCGTATATCGCAATATGAGATGGCTTACCGGATGCAGATTTCAGCACCAGAGGTGATGAATATTAATGATGAACCTGAATACATCCATGAAATGTATGGAACTCAACCAGGCAAATCTTGCTTTGCAAATAATGTTCTGCTTGCCCGTAAATTAGTAGAAAAAGGGGTAAGGTATGTGCAGTTATTTGACTGGGGCTGGGATGCGCATGGCGATGGGCCTAACAATTCTTTAAATATAGGATTGAAGAATAAATGTCGCAGTATTGATAAACCTATTACAGCATTATTGCTGGATTTGAAACAGCGAGGCTTACTCGAAGAAACCCTGGTTGTTTGGGGTGGTGAGTTTGGCCGTACGCCAATGATGGAGAACCGTAACGGGGTTCAGAACCCTTATAATGGAAGAGACCATCATACGGATGCCTTTACCATTTGGATGGCCGGAGGTGGCGTTAAAAAAGGTTTTACCCATGGAGAAACTGATGAGATCGGATATAGCGGCATAAGCGGTAAGGTAGATGCCTTTGATATACAGGCCACCATACTGAATCAACTGGGTTTTGATCATGAGAAATTCACTTATCCTTTTCAGGGTCGCCCGTTCCGGCTTACGGATGTGGCAGGCAAGGTTATCCATGATGTTATTGCTTAATTAATTTACTTAAAGAACTTTTACCGCAATTATAAATGCAMCAMRACRSWCKWCMKTTTTTAAAAACTACTGCAACGGCAACAGCTGCCGGATTATTGATTCCACTAGGCGAAATAGCTGCTCAGGAAATTCCTTACGTTAAAGCAAAGGCAGGTTATGAATTGTTATTTATGGCTACCGATTGGGGTTTTCCGGGTACTACTGATGAGTTTTGCGCTTTAGCAAAAAAGGAAGGGTATGAGGGAATTGAGGTTTGGTGGCCGGGAGATGACGGCAAAGCACAGGCGAATTTATTTACTGCATTAAAGAAACATGGACTACAGGTTGGTTTTCTGTGCGGTGGCAGCCAGAGCGAGCCAACAGCACATTTAAATACTTTTAAGAAAAATCTGGATGCAGCAACAGGCAATAGCTTTCAGAAGCCTGTTTATGTGAATTGTCATTCTGGTAAAGATTATTTTACCTATGAGGAGAACAAGCTATTCATAGATTATACTACAAAGAAGAGCAAAGAAACTGGTGTTCCGATTTATCATGAAACGCATCGTGGACGAATGCTTTTCTGTGCGCCTATTGCAAGAAACTTTATTGAGAAAAATCCTGATTTGCGGTTAACTTTGGATATATCGCACTGGTGTGTGGTACATGAAAGTCTGCTGGCCGATCAGAAAGCCACTATTGATATTGCACTTGAAAGGGTAAGTCATATTCATTCCAGAGTTGGACATCCGCAAGGAGCACAGGTTAACGATCCGCGGGCGCCAGAATGGGATGGCGCTATAAAAGCACATCTTGCATGGTGGGATAAGGTTATAGAACGTAAGAAATTGAAAGGAGAAAGGATGACCATTTTAACAGAATTTGGCCCACCTGATTACTTACAGACCTTACCCTACACCCGACAACCCGTGGCAGACCAATGGGCGATAAATGTTTATATGATGAACCTGCTGCGCAAGCGTTATCAGTTGTAAAAGATGACATTACTATCAATTCCCGACCTTATCGGCCGGTTTCATCCTATTCTTGTTCACTTACCAATAGGTATTTTATTGCTGGGCTGTCTTTTTCAACTGCTTACTACAAATGTTAAGTTTTCTGCATTAAGACCGGCAGTACCTCTTATTTATTTACTTGGAGGACTGGGCGCTGTTTTCTCATCAGTAAGCGGTTATTTATTGTCGCAAAGTGGAGATTACGATAGCAATATGGTTGGCATCCATCAATGGCTAGGCATTAGCGTGTCGGTTATTTCGCTGCTTGTTTATACCTTGTACAAAAAGCAGGCTAAAGATGGCTTGTTAAATCTGGTAGCAGTAGTTCTAATTGTTCTGATAACCATTACCGGGCATTATGGGGGCTCACTTACTCATGGATCTGATTATATCAGTTCTGCGTTAAAAGATGATGGGAAAGGAAAAGCTGCGATACCACCAATTGCAAATGTACAACAGGCGATGGCCTATACCCATATAGTTCAACCCCTGTTGCAAAACAGATGCTATAATTGTCATGGTGCAGAAAAACAGAAAGGAAAGCTGAGACTCGACGGAAAGGACTTTATATTAAAAGGGGGGGAGGATGGTAAAACATTGGTTCCGGGAAGTGCTGAAGAAAGCGAGCTGATTAAAAGATTGCTTTTACCGCCTTCTAATGAAGATCATATGCCTCCAAAAGAAAAACCCCAGCTTACGGCTGAAGAGATTGAATTGCTGCAGTGGTGGGTAAAGCAAGGGGCAGACTTTAACAAAAAGGTGCAGGATTTTAAGCAATCGGAGAAGGAAAAGACACTTCTGTTAAGTTTCCAGACCGGGGCTGCTAAAAAAGAAAATAAATTGGCAGATATTCCTGAAAAAGAAATTGGAAAAGCAGACGCTGCTGCTATTGAGAAACTTAAACAGGCGGGTGTAGTAGTTATCCCTGTGCTAAGTACCAGTAATTATTTATCTGCCAGCTTTGTGACAGCAAAGGCAACTGCTGACGTGTTAAAGCTTTTAGAACCATTAAATAAACAATTGGTTTGGCTTAATTTTGCCAATACTGCTTTAGATGATAAAGGAATGCAGGCTATTGCCAAACTCGATAACCTGATCCGTCTTAATTTAAGCAGAACGGCGGTTACGGATAAAGGGGTAACGTTGATTAAAGGGGTAAGTCATCTGCAATATGTAAATCTTGTTGGTACTAAAGTTACTGCTGCCGGAGTTGAACAGTTAAAAGGTTTAAAAGAGTTAAATAGTATTTACCTCTATCAGACAGGCATAACTAAAGATGATGAGGTAACGCTTAAAAAGGTATTTCCTAAAGTGACCCTGGATTTTGGTGGCTATGTTGTGCCTACTCTTGAAAAAGATACAACCGAAGTGAAACCCCCAGTGGCCAAATAGAGACGATGACTTTATTGTTATAAACTGATCATTTGCAAATTACGTTGCAAATTGATAAGTTTAATATACAATGGGCATTAAAGCATCTGTTAATTATATTTTATTGTGGCTTTGTATTTTGCCTTTTTATGGCAAGACACAAAGTCATTTAAAGGATGAAATTATCAGATTTGATGAGGGACTACCCTCTGATTTTGTGAGACAGCTAACTTTAAGTAAAAATGGTTATCTGTATCTGGCAACCAGGAGAGGCTTATCTCAATATGATGGTTATCGTTTCTTAGAGCATCCGGCAGCCCTTACTAATATTACCTCACTTTTAGTTAAGAACGACGTTATTTATTATCATGATTTTTATAATGGCTTGTGCTTATTAAAGAGCTTTTATGATAATCCAAAGGTCGTTGTGGCCAATAAATACCATGATACCGATCCAAACAACGATCATTTTGAGAATATTTTTGTTGATTCGGAGGATAAGATATGGTGCAGTGATTTTAACAACATTAAATATTATAATGCGAACAGTGCCAGGGGAAAGGTATTCTTTACCGATAAAAATCCTGATAAGATAAAGAGGAATATCGCTTTTTTAGAAATACAAAAAGGCGAAATCTGGGTGTTTACAAATCGCGGACTATATGTTTGGCAAAAGAGTACAGATAAACTTAGTATTCATCCCGATGCTAAATTAAGGAGCCTAAACTATATTTCAGCTTTGCGAATCAACAAAGAAGAAATCCTTTTTGGTACAACTAACGGATCGCTTGCAAAGTATAATCTGGTAACGCAGGAGATTAAGCAACTACCGTCTTTACCCAACGATGACCGGATTATTGGATTAAGCAAAATAGTATTTGATGGGGTTAACCAGAGGTTATTGTATTCAGATCAGTTCGTATATCTGATAAGCGATACCGACTTAACACCTAAATTGCTCTATAAAACACAAGGACAGATCATTAATGAAGTTATTGTAAATAACGAAACCAAAGTTATTTGGATAGCGACAAATAAGGGGCTGGTGAAGCTGTTTAATCGGTACACCTCGATAAGTAATGAGATGTTGCCCGTTGATTTCCAAAAACCGGGAAATATGTTGGTGGATATTGCTGAAATGCCCAATGGAGATATTTATACCTGTGGCAGGGAAAATTTACTATGGATCTACAATAAGGCATTGGGGTGGCGCAGACTGCCGCTACCTGATGAAAATGCCAAATGCGAGAGCCTACACCTTAATGGCAGTCAACTTTTTTTAAGTACAAATACTGGTGTTTTCCTAGTTGATAACGGAAAGGCTAAAAAGCTGGCAATACCCTTAAATGGGGCAATAAGAAAATGTATTCTTTATAAAAATAAACAACTTTGGGTATTGCCTGCCGGACAGCCGGTTCAGGTTTATAAATGGCCTTCTCTTGAAAAACAGGATGGCTTGGTGACCAATGATAAGCAGTTTTGGTCGGACAATTTGTGGAATGATATCTATGTTCACAATGATGGTAAGATCTGGTTGATCGGCTGGATGCCAAAAGATTTCGGAATTACCATTTACAGTGAATCGCAAAAGGCCTTTACTGAGGTAAGCAAGTTTAAAGCAAATGCCAATCATTCTATGTTTTCTGGCGATTATTACAACCGGATTGCCCCGGCAGCAAATAATAATGTACTGGTTTCGGGATATGGGGGTTGGAACCTGCTTAATGCTAAGGGAGAGATAAAAAAGCTGTTGAATACTAAAACCTACGATGTAGCAAATGATAGAGTTGAAGGGATTACAGAAGACCACAATGGAAATATTTGGTTTGCGACAGAGGAAGGGTTGAACGTTTACAACAAGAATACGGATAAAGTAATCAGAATATCGCAAATAGATGGATTACCAGGCGACGATTTGATTTATGGATTTAGAAAACTGAAAAATGGAAATCTTGTTGTTGGGGTTGAGAATGGTTTATCTTTTATTGACGTAAGTAAAATTGTAAGATCCCAATTGGTAAACAAACTGGAACTATGTGGCATTAAGATAAATGGAAAAACAATTAATACCAATGATCCAAATATTGAGCTGAAGAAAGGGGAAACAGAACTGGAACTGCTTTTCTCTTCACTTACATATATTGATAAGCGAAAAATAATATACCGCTATAAATTTAAGGATGAGACCAAATGGAATTACTTAGGCAATAAGGCCGAATTGTCTTTAAGACACCTTGCTCCCGGCGATTATAGTTTATTAATTGAGGCTGGGGACAACATGGAGAACTGGCAATCAAAAGGGCTATTGGTAAAAGTATATTTGCCAGCTCCATTTTATAAAACGCAGTGGTTTTTGTTCCTGATGTTCGGGCTTATTATATTGGGTATTGTTTACGTTTACAGGTATTTGTTTCATCAGCATAAGCTAGAAGAACAATATAGACGAAAGCTAAAAGATGCTGAGATGCAGGCTTTAAGATCTCAAATGAATCCCCATTTTATGTTTAATACGCTCAACTCTATAAATAGCTTTGTTATTGAACATAAAACGGAGGAGGCAAGTGAGTACATTACCACCTTCTCTAAACTGATGAGAAATATATTGGATAATTCTAAACACACCGCTATTTCTCTGGATAAAGAGCTTGATACCCTGAAGCTTTATCTGAATTTGGAAGCAGTCCGCCTGGAGCATTGTTTTGAGTATATTATTAAGTTCAGCAAGGATATCCATCCGGAATCTTTAAGAGTACCTCCGCTTATTTTGCAACCCTTTGCTGAAAATGCCATTTGGCATGGGTTAAGAAATAAAAAAGGGATGGGGCTTTTGGAAATATTGATAGAAAAAAATGATGAGAACATATTACATATCACAATAAAAGACAATGGCATTGGCCGTGTTGCTGCAGGATCTTTTATGCCAAGTCAGTTTAAACATAAATCTTATGGGGTAGATATTACATCGAGCAGACTGAAGCTGTTGAGTAGCGACAGTCAGATTGTAATTGAGGACCTGTATAACGAACACAATGAAGCAATGGGTACTGCTGTTCATATTTATCTTAACATGATTTATTAAACTTGTAAAAGAATTTTTTCAAGAGATAACCATTTGATAGTTAAAACTTACCGTTTACTAATTGGTTTTCGTGTTTTAAGAATTAATGAATTAAATTTATTGGCAAGGACTAAAAGTTATAGACCTAAAACTATCTAGATATGAACGCAATCAGAGCTATTATCGTTGATGATGAGAAGCATGGTATAATAACGCTACAGCACCTGTTAAATCAGTGCTGTAAAGAGATTGAGGTGGTTGCTACTTGTCAGAAAAGTACTGAGGCTAAATTAATTATTGAAGAAAGCCATCCGGATATCGTTTTTATGGACATAGAAATGCCTGTAATGAGCGGTTTGGATATACTGGAGCAATTTGATGAGTTTAACTTTCAGACAATTTTTACTACTGCATATGATCAGTATGCAATTGCTGCTTTGAGGTTAAATGCATTAGATTATTTGCTGAAGCCAATAGATAAAACTGAACTAAGGGATGCTGTAGATAGGTTTTTAGACAATGAAACCGCGGCTTCCAAGAAACAGTTTCAAATGGCTAAGCACTTTACACAAACCAGAATTATGGATACGCTAGCCTTATCCAGCAGTAAGGGACTTCACTTCATCAAGATAAAAGAAATACTATATCTTGAAGCTACAAGTTGTTATACCAATATTATAATGAACGACGGGCAGGTTCATTTAGTAAGTAAAACACTTTCCTCATTTGAAGAGGCACTGGGTGACCACTCATTTTTTAGAGCGCATAAATCCTTTATCATTAACCTTGATTATATAAAACACTATATCCGGGGCGAAGGAGGGGAGGTAGTTATGACCAACAACACTGTCATCAACCTAAGCAGGACAAAAAAACAGGAATTCCTGAATTTCTTTACCAAGATATAGCTGCCAAGAGTTGTTTTACAATACGGGTTGCAGGATAACAGATTTTAAACTAAATAATGCCTTTCCATCAGTATCCGGGGTTAGTTTTATGGTATAAATACCCGGTTTATCAACCGAAACAATGGCAACCGGATGTTTAATAAATAACAGGGGTTTTCCTGCACTGAACTCTGATGTTCTTAATGTTTGAAACTTATAGATTGTGTTGTTAAAGCTCATTAGCCCTTCTTGTTTACTGCTTGCTTCCGGACATGAATATTCCAGTAATATTTTATAATCGCCGGGTTCTGCCACCGAAAACTTAAAGGATGCTTCGTCCTCCGGACTGCTCATGTTTGTTACGCAGGTGGTGTGTTTCCAGTCGCCAAAATAATGACTGTAAGTGAGTGATTGTATTTTTGCATTTCCTTTGACTTCGGCATTTACTGCATCTATTGTGTTGAATTCGTACTGTAATGAAACTTGTGGTATTGATGCAGCGTAACCATCGTTAAGATTGCCACTGAACTGTACTGTAAGCACTGTGTTGTGATCGTTTAAGGATTTAGGCATGTCGACAATAATATCGTTACCTTGTTTTATCCATTTAACTGGTTGTTTGTTTGCAAGCTGATAGACTTTGTTTACTGCCACATTTATGCCTGGTATTCTGATTTTTCCGTTTCTTGGATTATTTAGTACGTGAAGGTATAGTTTGCCCGGCGCAGATGTGGTAACACCCCAGGGTTGAGCGGGGATTAAGCCATATGTAGTTCCATAAATACTTTCGCCATTTGTTTGGAGCCATTTACCCGTTTCTCTTAGGTATTTCACAGAATAAGGAGGAATGTTTCCGTCTCCATCGGGTCCTACATTTAGCATAAGGTTGCCGCCTTTGGAAGCTACGGTCGCAAGTAACTGGATGATCTCTTTGGGAGACTTAAAGTTCATGTCATGACTGATATATCCCCATGAATCGTTGTGCGTGTATATGGATTCCCAGGCACCTTTAATTGGTGTTGCAGGAACTTCGGAATCACCGAAGGTGCGGTAATCTCCCAGGCCTTGCCCAACTCTGCTGCTAAAAAGACTCTTAGGCTGCAGAGCATGCATACTGTCTACCAGCTCCTGAGTTTGTTTTTTGTCCAGACCGCCTGGCATATCAAACCAAACAATACCCAGATCACCGTAATTGGTAAGCAGTTCCTTTAGCTGCGGAATTGACTTTTGTTTATAATATTTTAGGTAGTCTTTTTTTGTTTCGTCAAAGTCCCATTTGTTCCCACCGCCGTTTGGCTCATGCCAATCCAGAAATTGAGAATAGTAAAAGCCAAATTGTATACCCCTTTTTCTTGTGGCGTTTGAAAGCGCTTTCATGGGGTCTTTTCCGTAAGGAGAGGCCTTTACGATATTAAAATCACTAACTTTTGAATCGTACATTGCAAAACCTTCGTGATGTTTAGCAGTAATTACCATGTACTTGATGCCGGCATCCTTTGCAAGATCGGCCCATTCATCTGCATTAAATTTTACGGGATTAAATTCTTTAGCAACTTTTGCATAATCAGCTGCAGGTACTTTAGCCTGATGCATTAGCCACTCACCACTGCCATAATAATCTTTGCCATTCCATACACCCCCCAGTTTTGAATATAAGCCCCAGTGAATAAACATGCCAAATTTTGCTTCTTTAAACCATTTGGCATTAGGATTTTCTTTTTCATTGGCTTGTTTGTCCCATCGGTCAATGTCTTGTGCCATAGATGAGCTAAATGTTAATGCCGCGAAAATACCAGTGGTTATAAATGCTTTTAAAATGGACATGAATGCTTCGTTTATTGGAAGTTTATGGATTTGGTTAACAATATCTAAGATAGGGCATAGGGATTAAGATTATTCTCCCTTAATAGCTAATGATTAAACTTTTTTGGCCTTGCATTTATGTATTCCTTTTTCCGTAACTTGGTGTTTGTATGGAGCAAAGTAATGTCAAAGGCGGTAATTGGTTGTTAACAACAGGTGTTGTATTAAGCTGGTTCGCACTAATAGCACAGCTTTATCTTACTACGCAAAGCAACATTGTACCGGTTGATGAGTCAGTTATAAGGTATTTCAGCTATTTTACAGTTTTAACCAATATTCTTGTCGCATTGTGCTTTACTTCACTTTTGCTGAAACGAAAGGAAGGCGGGTTCTTTACAAAGCCGACCACCCTAACTGCAACCGCAGTTTATATTACCGTAGTGGCTTTAATTTATAATCTGATATTGAGGTTTACATGGGAGCCAAAGGGTTTACAACTGGTAGTTGACGAGTTACTTCACTTAATTATTCCTATTGCATTTGTAGCGTACTGGTCCTTATTTGTTCCTAAAGATTCATTGAAATGGAATGATACCTTTAGCTGGCTTATTTATCCTTTTATTTATTTGATGTTTATCTTATACAGAGGGTCTGCATCAGGATTTTACCCTTACCCTTTTGTGGACGTGGCGAAATATGGATACGCAACAGTATTCGTCAACTGTTTTTATGTGCTTGTTGTATTCCTGGTGTTGTCTTTTTTATCGGTTTGGATAGGAGGAAGGTTAAAAAAGAAAACCGGTTAATTAACCGGTTCCCTTTATATGTTATTTTGTAATTAAGCCTCTATATTTCTGCATTGCCGAAATATTTGGATCATGTCCGCGGAAATCTCTAAACATCTTACCGTAATCTTCTGTATTGCCTTTTGAAAGTATCATGTCTCTAAAGCGTTGACCATTGGCACGGGTTAATCCTCCGTTTTCTTCGAACCAGGAGAATGCGTCATGATCTAACATCTCAGTCCACAGGTAAGCATAGTAGCCCGCTGCATAGCCATTTCCCCAAATGTGTAAAAAGTAAGAAGAGCGGTAGCGCGATGGAACATAAGATAAATCAAGATGTGTTTTTTGTAAGGCTGCGGTTTCAAATTTATCTGCATCCTGCAAAGGATCTGTTGCTGATAGCTTATGCCATTGCATATCGAGTGCAGCGGCTGCAAGGACTTCTGTTAATGCATAGCCCTGATTAAATGTGCCAGCCTTTTTGATCTTATCAACCAATGTTTGTGGCATTGGTTCACCTGTTTTATAATGAACAGCGTAATTTTTAAATACCATTGGGTTTATTGCCCAATGTTCGTTGAACTGAGATGGAAACTCCACAAAATCCCTGGCAACATTAGCACCAGATAAGCTTGGGTATTGTTGGTTCGCAAAGAAACCATGTAGCGCATGACCAAACTCATGGAACATTGTAGTTACATCATCAAAGCTGATTAATGCAGGCTGACCGGCTGCAGGTTTAGTGAAGTTACATACGTTGAAAATTACTGGTTTAGTACCCAATAGCTTAGATTGACCAACCATATTGTCCATCCAGGCGCCTCCAGATTTGTTGTCACGTTTAAAATAGTCACAGTAAAACAAGCCTATGGTAGTATTGTCTTTATCAAATAGCTCATATACTTTAACATCTTTATGATATACCGGAAGATCTGTGCGCTCTTTAAAAGTGATGCCATATAGTTGGGTGGCCGCATAAAATACACCATTTTGAAGTACCTTGTTTAATTCGAAATAAGGTTTTATCTGATTTTCGTCGAGGTCATATTTCGCTTTACGAACTTGTTCTGCATAGTAATTCCAATCGTATGGCTCTACTTTAAAACCACCCTTTTGCTGATCAATTACAGCTTGGATATCAGCAGCTTCAGCTTTCGCTTTTGCTGTTGCGGAGGGCACTAGTTTTGAAAAAAAGGTTTCTACTGCGGCAGGAGTTTTAGCCATTTGATCCTGCAGTTTCCATGTAGCATAATTAGGAAAGCCAATAAGTTTTGCTTTCTCTGCTCTGATTTTTGCTATTTCTACAATAGCTTTTCTGGTGTCATTTGTGTCGTTTCGTTCAGCACGGTTCCAGGAAGCATCAAAGAGCTTTTGTCTGGTTGTACGGTTTGATAACATTTGTAACGAAGGTTGTTGGGTGGTATTTTGAAGAGATAACATCCATTTGCCTTCTAACTTATTTGCTTTCGCAGTTTGGACAGCAGCAGCAAGCTCACCTTCTGATAAGCCTGCAAGTTGTGATTTGTCATTGACAACTAAAGCTCCTGCTTTGGCAGCAGCAAGAAGCTGATTAGAAAATTTAGCACTTAAAGAGGCTTCCTGTTCATTCAGCTTTTTAAGATTTGTTTTGTCTGTTTCTGAAAGTTTGGCTCCAGCTAAAACAAATGTCTGATAGTAATATTCTATTAATCGTTTTGATTCCTGATCTAATTTTAACTTTTCTCTTGTATTATAAATGGACCCGATCCTTTTGAATAGCTCAGGATTTAATGATATCGCATCCTGGTGAGCAGCAAGTTTAGGTGCAATTTCTTCTTGTAATTTTTGTAGATCATCGTTTGTATTTGCACCTGTAAGGAGGCCAAATATCCGGTTTACCCGCGTTAGCATTTCACCTGATTTCTCCATTGCTGCAAGCGTGTTTTCGAACGTCGGCGTTTCAGTATTGCCAGCAATTTTCTGGATTTCTTCCAAATGGATTTTCATCCCTTCTTCGAAGGCAGGCTTAAAGTCGCTATCTTTTATATGGTCAAAATCAGGCGCCTGGTAAGGTAGTTTACTCTGGTTAAGGAAGGGGTTTGAGGGTGATAAACCCGTGCCGTCTGCTGTCGATTTTTTATCGGTATTTTGACAGGAGGTTAGAATTGCAAACATTGCAAATAAAGGAACCTTAAATGATGTTTTCATGCAGTTTTTTTATTTTGTTGATCTAATGTACATAAAAAAGCGCCTGTATCATAGGTGTTGATACAGGCGCTTTTATGCGCAATTTGTAATGTTTACTTGAATGATTTTAAATCGACAATCTTATCGTTGTCGCTAGGGATTAAGTGTGAAATACCTTCTTTATCTCTATCCCATTTATAGTTTTCCTGAATCCACACAAACAGATCATTTCCTTTTGCTGTTGGTAAAGTTTTTAAAGGTTGATCATATACTTTTCCTGTAGGATAGTGCACCTGGAAAAAAGATTTTTCGCCTAGAAATGCAAAAGTTTGTTTGTCCGGAGATTTTAACATGAATTCTCCCTGGATTCTTTCATCCGGATTTTGTCTTTTAATTAAGAAAACCTTAGCGTTAACATTGGCAACAAAGAAATCATTATTAACTAAATAACCATCTCTTCCGGTTTTAATAATTCCCTTGGTGTATTTTTTATCCTCTTTACCTTTAGATGCTCTGTAAAGGCTAATCACTTCTGGTTTTTTATCTGTTATTGTGATTAAATATACAGGAGCAACCAGACCTGAGTTGTCTGCAATTTGGACAAGTAAAGCAGTTTTTTGAGTATTTACATATTCAGCAGTAGAAAATTTACCTATAGCAGAAGCTTTGTCTGCCGGATTTGTTTGGATTTGAATAACCGTATCCTTGTATTTTACACTAAACACCTCTGTTGCTTCTTCAGCCGCTTTTTTGTCACCTTGGGCAGTAATAAGCGCTAAGGTGTCGCCTCTGGTTTCAGGATAATAGTTGAATTTTTCTGTTGCAGTTAGCACTCGCGGAGTGTAAGTCGCGGCATTTTCCTTATTGCCTTGACAAGCAGAGAACGCAACGGTTGTTAAAAGGGCGTAAAAAATAGTTTTCATAAAATTTTGAGATAAGAGAAATATTTGGTTTAAACAAAGTTAAATTCTGACATTAAATATCCAAATATATCTTCGTAACATTGGTATGAGGAAAATATTAATGAAAAAAATAATTCTAATTGTGATGGTATCACTATTTACCACAACAGTGAAAAGCCAGATATTGAAGCCAGTAAAATGGAGTTATGCTGCAAAAAAGACATCCTCCACTCAAGCAATTTTATACATAAAGGCCTCCCTGGAAAGTGGATGGCATATTTATGCTCTGAACATCCCAAAAGGAGATCAATTAAAAACAATATTTACTTTTTCTCCCGAAAAAACGTATAAGTTGAAAAGCAAGACGTTGGAACCCAAGCCGATTACTAAATTTGAAAAAACGTTAGACATAAATGTAAGCTACTTTGAGAAATCGGTAGTGTTTAACCAAAAAATACAACTTGCAGGTTCAACTGCTACGGTTAAAGGGGAGGTCGAGTTTATGGTCTGCAATGATCAGCAATGCCTGCCAAGAGAGACATTAAAGTTTTCTATTCCTGTAAAGTAAAAGTTAAGAAATGCTTAAACCGTATAAGAGTTCAGATTTTAAATTACTGGAGAATTGGGTAATCGATGCGGCGCTTTTGCTTCAATTCTCTGGGACAGATTTTTCTTATCCTTTAACGGAACACCAAATTCAAGATTATCGGAAAACTTACCCCGATCGTCATTTCTACATAGGCTATACCTTAGAAAAGCTTCCATTTGCTTTTGGAGAGATCATTCCTCAAGAAAGTGGCTACCCAAGATTGGCCAGGATTCTTGTGGGAGAACCATCCCTTAGGGGCCAGGGACTAGGAAGGTATTTTATTAAATTGCTGCTGGAAGAATCCCAGCGACTTTACAAAACAAATACCGTTGAACTTTTTACCTGGGAAAAGAATTATGCAGCAATTAGGTGTTATGAATCAGTTGGTTTCAAATTCTTAACAGAGAAAAGTAAAACGATGATCCATAAAGGCATAAATTACGATATTCATAAAATGATCTTTATTTCCCCACCCGATAAGATATGAAGGACACATTTAGATTTTACAAGACGGCTGACGGTAAGTGGTTCATTGATCTGCCTGAATGGGGCGGTTCAATTGATGATCTGCAAATGGTAGACGGCGCAGATACCATGCTCGATAAAGTTAGTGGATATAGTAATGAATGCTACTTGGAAATGAGTGATGAACAGTTTGAGGGTGCCGACAGGATTAAACTTGTCCAAGACTTAACTAATACTATTGGCGGTGGTAATTATATTATGGAAACTTATAGGGGTGAATTGTACAATCATGAAATGTGGCTTTGCCAGGTTACCGTTGATGTATTCTATAAATTGCCTAAAGCTATTTTTATAGCCCCGGTTAATTTATAAATTCTAAAATATAATTGGAAAACAGATTGGTAAAAAGAAAGGGATGTCGCATCCACGCACATCCCTTTTCTAACCAAATATAAACCTGTATGAACGGGTTTTACTTTAAGTTTCCGTAGTACTCTACGAATTTAGCTAATGCATTAGAATAGCCCCATTCGTTATCATACCAAGAAACCACTTTAACGAAGTTATCATTCAATGAAATACCAGCTTTAGCGTCAAAAATTGATGCATGCTCATCGCCGATAAAATCAGAAGAAACTACTTCGTCTTCAGTATATGCTAATACGCCTTTCAACTCACCTTCAGAGGCAGCTTTCATGGCTTTTTTTACGTCTTCGTAAGTAGCAGGTTTTTCCAAACGTACAGTAAGATCGACTACAGAAACGTCGGCTACAGGAACGCGGAAAGACATACCAGTTAATTTACCTTTTAATTCAGGAAGTACTAAGCCTACAGCCTTAGCAGCACCTGTTGATGAAGGAATGATATTAGAGAAACCACCACGTCCGCCTCTCCAGTCTTTAGCTGAAGGACCGTCAACTGTTTTTTGAGTTGCCGTTACCGCGTGAATAGTACTCATTAAACCTTCTACGATACCAAAATTATCATTTAATACTTTAGCGATTGGTGCTAAGCAGTTAGTAGTACAAGATGCATTGGAAACGATAGTTTGGTCTGCAGTTAATTTATGATGATTTACACCCATTACATAAGTAGGGGTATCGTCTTTTGCCGGAGCAGAGAATACTACTCTTTTTGCACCTGCAGCAATGTGTTTTGCACCGTCTGCTTGAGTTAAGAATAAACCAGTTGACTCAATAACAGTTTCTACACCAACTTCATTCCATTTTAAGTTTGCCGGATCTCTTTCAGCAGTGATACGGATGGTTTTTCCGTTTACTACAAGATTTCCATTTTCTACAGCGATAGTACCATCAAAACGACCATGTGTAGTATCATACTTTAACATATAAGCCATGTAATCAGGCTCAACTAAGTCATTGATTGCAACGATATCTAATCCTCTTTTTAAAGCAGCTCTAAAAACCAGTCTGCCGATACGGCCAAAGCCGTTTATTCCAATTTTGCTCATCTTATTAATTTGAATAGTAGTTTAGTAAATTATATATTGGTTCTTTAGTAATTGATGTTATTTTTAATCCGTGTTTTTCTGCTGTTTCCCGTAATTGCTCCTGAAACGTACCTGCAACAAGACCTACAAAATGTATTTCCTTTCCAGGATGTAGCTTTATTGTTGGCAACAGATATATTTTGAAGTAACTTTCAAACGCTTTATCTATTAGATCTAGTATATATTTATGGTTGCGGTTCTCAAGGAAAAAATCGAAGAAAGAACTGAAGAACTGCTGAGCCATTGGTTTTTTATACACACGCTCAAGTATTTGCGGTCTGTCAAGATTATATTTAACCTCAAACTCACTTTGTAAATCTTTTGGTAATTTTTCCTGAAGAAAGGCCTTTACCAGAATCTTTCCCAGATAAGTTGCTGAGCCCTCGTCACCTAGAATAAATCCAAGGCCAAAGTTGTTTTTCTCAGGACTTTTACCATCAAAATATGCACAGTTGGCACCACTGCCCAATATTCCAACAATGCCACTGTTATTGTAGCACGCTGAAATTGCTGCTCCATACAGATCATCCTTAACGGTGATCTTGCTATACTTAAAGAACAGACCAAGTGTTTCTGCCAATTCGTTTCTTCTTTCTACTGAGGAAGCTCCTGCGGCAAACACATATATTTTCTTTATGCTTTCGGCATGATTAATCAGTGTAGCCTTTTTATTTAAAAATTGCAGTATTGCTTTTTGATCGTTAAAACAAGGATTAATACCGGGCATAGTGCATTCGGCAATGGTTTTACCATCCCGTGCAATTTTCCAGAACGCTGTTTTTGATCCGCTATAAACTACTGCAATCATATTTATATTGATAAGACTTTAGTCATTTCCAATAAATCACTTTCCAATTTAAAGCTGTGCTTCGTAAGTGCTTCTTCAATAGTGGTTGTATGTATATCATTACCACGCAGGCCAACCATTCGCATGGTGTTCCCCTTTAAAAGTTCATTTACTGCAGCAAAGCCAAGTCTGCTTCCAAGTATCCTGTCAAAACTACTTGGGCTGCCTCCTCGTTGAAGGTGGCCTAAGATAGTCACTTTTGTATCATAGTGATTAAATCTTTCCTTTACTTTTTTGGCAATGTCATAGGCTCCACCGTCTTTATGTCCTTCAGAAACAATAACTATGCTCGATGATTTTTTAGTAGATGCACCTGCTTCCAGTTGAGCGACCAATTCATCAACACTAGTTTCTCTTTCAGGTAGCAAAACAGCTTCTGCACCACTGGCAATTGCACTTCTTAAGGCGATACATCCAGAATCTCTACCCATTACTTCAATAAAAAACAACCTGTCATGTGAATCGGCTGTATCTCTGATTTTGTCTATGGCTTCAATAACTGTATTTATTGCGGTATCATATCCTAAAGTGAAATCTGATCCGTATAAATCGTTATCAATAGTTCCTGGTATACCTATAACCTTTACGCCGTGCTTCTTTGCAAATCTCAGAGCTCCAGTAAAAGTTCCATCTCCACCGATGACAATTAGTCCATCTATGTCTCTTGCTTTTAAATTTTCAAAAGCAACATCTAATCCTTCTTCAGTTTTGAAATCCAGACAACGTGCTGTTTTTAATATTGTTCCTCCGAGGTGGATAATGTTACTTACGGACCTTGCATCCATTGGATTAATATTGTTATTTATTAATCCCTGGTATCCCTGCAAAACTCCAAACATATTTATACCATTGTATATTCCGGTTCTTACTACAGCTCTAATACAAGCATTCATTCCCGGAGCATCTCCTCCAGATGTCAACACAGCGATATTTTTGATATTTGGTTTCATGATTTATTATACGAATATAGGGTGTATTTTTTACACTAAGTAATTTATTTTTTATTTTCTGTGTAATTTGGGGACAAGTATATTTATTTGCTTTAATATTTAAAAATTTAATATATAGAAACAGAAAAGCAGTGTCTAGCTTGAACCCGGTTTCAAAGGAATGGAAAAAAAGTAAAATAGAAGCATACTTATTGTTTTACTTAACGGATTATTTAATAAAAGGGGAAGTTCGAAAATAAATCCATCACTAACCGTTATGTATTGCTAAATTGGGATTCTTATCTATCTTTATGGAGAAATTCATATACAGTTTTTGATAAAAGAGGAGATTGTAATTTGGATTTTACAACAAATGAAACCACCTTTAATTATATTTAGAGGTATTGTATAACGAGTAATTAGCGTAATTAATATTTAATATTTTGAAAGAAGTCTTACCAAAGTTTGATTCCACTTTTTCGATTGACTGTGTGGTGTTCGGATTCGACGAGGGAGAATTAAAGATCCTTTTAATCGAGAGAAATGAAGAACCGTTTAAAGACTGGTGGGCATTGCCAGGTAATATTGTTGGAGAAGTTGAAAGTTTAGACCAATCGGCCTCCAGGATCTTAAACGAGCTAACCGGACTAAGTAACATTTATATGGAACAGTACTACACTTTTGGCGATGTTAACCGACATCCACAAGGAAGGGTAGTAAGTATCGCCTATTATGCACTTTTGCGTTTAGGTGGAGATAAGGCTGTAAAGCCAATTAGTACCTATGCAAAACGGGCACACTGGATTAACGTAAAAGATTTACCAAGGCTGGCATTTGACCATCAGCAGATTTTTGATAAAGGGCTTGAAAAGATAAAGCGTCGTATTAAACATCAGCCAATCGCGTTTGAGCTTTTGCCAGAGAAGTTTACACTAACACAGCTGCAAAATGTTTATGAAATTATCCTGAACAAGAAATTGGATAAAAGAAATTTCAGAAAGAAAATGTTAAGCTTTGGCGTGTTAAGAGACCTTCAGGAAAAGCAACAGGGTGTTTCCTTTAGAGCGGCCACCTTGTATAAATTTGACAAGAGAAAATATGCCAAATTGTTTGAAAAGGAAATTTCTTTTTAAGCATATGCTATGCAATAAAAAGGCCTGCATTACACATCAATGATGTGATACAGGCCCTTTTTATTGTGCTTATTTATAGCTATTACTTGTTGGCTACTAACAAGTGGTAATCAACTAGATCATCTATAGGTGAGCGGATAACTTTACCAACACCCATTTCATATCTGTCTGCTACTATACTTAATATATCTCTAAAGCTATAACCAACTGAACCTACGCAGTTTAACGAATGCTCTTTATAGTTAGGATAATGAATTACAAGGTTTTCAAAGAATGCAGTAAATGCATATTCAACAGTAGAGAAGGTATAATCCTCATAATTGTCTTTGAAGTCGTATAAAAACTTACTAAAGCTTGCGCAGAAGCGATTTGGCAATGGTTTGTTATAAATATGATCAAAAATATCTTCGTTGGTTAATGCAAAGTTATCATAGAAGCTTTCTCTAAGTCCTTTTGGCATGTAACCTTTCATATAGTCTGAAAGAATTCTTTTTCCAATGAAACAACCACTTCCCTCATCACCAAGGAAATATCCAAGTGAATCAATGTTTAGGGTGATGTCTTTTCCATCGTATAAACAAGAGTTTGTTCCCGTTCCTAAAATTGCGGCAAAACCAGGTTCATCACCTAATAATGCTCTGCATGAAGCTAATAAGTCGTGACCAATATTGATTTCCGCATTAGGGAAAACCTGCTTCATAGCATCAGCAACAATTTTACGTTTGGCGTCTGTAGAACAGCCCGCTCCATAATAATTTACCTCTTTCAACTTGTCAGTTTCCAAGTGATCAGGTAAGGTTTTTCTTAATGACTCTACGATGTACTCTGTGCTCGAAAAGTACGGGTTATAGCCCTCTGTATTAAAATGAATTTTTCTACCAGCCTCATTAATTAAACACCAATTGGTTTTAGTTGAACCACCATCTGCAATAACTATCATCTTAATTTGATTTTTTCGGGATAAAAGTAAATAATCCTACAACTTTCGTATGGTTTTTTTTCATAAATTTAATTTTTTAGTTTTGGTTAGTTGTTAGTTTTCTGCCTTTAAATGCTTAAAAACAGTGTTTTTTTTAATTTTGCTCGTGATTTTTAGATTACCATATTGTTAAATAAACACTAAGGCTAAAATACACTTGTTATTTTAAAATCCAAATTATAAAATTTCCTGTTTTTATGAATTTAGGTTGCAGCCGCTATAATAGTAGTTTTTTGGTTAAAAATGAACGATAATGTGATTTTTCTCTGTTCAAAGCCGCTGTTAATTCTTTTTTTATCTAAAAGCGTTGTTTTATATCGTATTTTGTAATATTATCAATCTTTCTTTCATTAAGAACATTAAAAATAAATCTTTGTATTCAGTAAAAAATAACATGGCAATAAAAGTTGATTTTAGAAGCGATACGGTAACAAAACCTACGGCAGAAATGCGAGCGGCTATGATGAGTGCAAAAATAGGTGATGATGTTTTTGGCGAAGATGAGACTGTAAACGAATTGGAAAGAAAACTGGCAAACATATTTAATATGGAAGCCGGATTGTTTTGCCCATCAGGTACAATGACCAATCAGATTGCAATTAAATGTTTTACTCAGCCTATGGACGAGGTGATATGTGACCAAACATCTCATGTGTATCGTTATGAGGGCGGTGGTATTGCTTATCACTCTATGGCTTCTGTTCGCCTGTTGTATGGAAACAGGGGGATATTAACACCAGAGTTAATTGAGCCTGAAATAAATGAAAATAATATTCACTATCCAAATTCAAGCCTGGTAGTTTTAGAGAATACAGTAAATAAGGGTGGAGGTATTGCTTATACTTTAGATCAAATAGAGCCTATTCACACATTATGTAATATTAAAGGGTTGAAACTTCATCTAGACGGCGCAAGGATATTTAATGCTTTGGTTGCTACCGGAGACCATGCAAAGGATTATGGGAAATATTTTGATGGAATATCGGTTTGCTTATCAAAAGGACTAGGTGCTCCCGTGGGCTCTGTGCTGCTTGGATCTCAGGAGACAATTAAAAAAGCAAGGAAGATACGTAAGGCATTTGGTGGCGGGATGAGACAGGCAGGTTTTTTAGCAGCAGCAGGTATCTATGCATTAGATCATCATGTTGCGCGTTTAGCCATCGATCATCAGCATGCTGCAGCATTGGCAGGTGCTTTAAATGAAGTTAATTATGTGTCGTCTGTATTACCTGTCCAAACAAATATTGTACTGTTTGATGTAGCACCTGGGTTTAAAGCTAACGATATTGTTCATCTTTTGGCCGAAAAGGGCATTGCCTGTAGTACTACTGGCCCAAATACAATCAGAATGGTTACGCATTTAGATGTTTCTTCGGAAATGATAGATATGGCAATCGAAAACATAATACATTTGCATCCAATTGCCCATAAATAACTTTTATAGATGAATAAAATCCTTATAGCCAACAGAGGTGAGATCGCATTGCGCATTATGCGTTCGGCACGTGAAATGGGAATAAAAACAGTTGCTGTATTTTCTGAAGCTGATAGAGAAGCGTTACATGTACTTTATGCTGATGAAGCCATTTGCATTGGGCCGGCTCCGTCAAATCAATCCTACTTATTAGGAGAAAAAATAATAGAAGCATGTAAGGTTACCGGGGCTGAAGCAATACATCCTGGATATGGTTTTTTATCAGAAAATGCTGGCTTTGCAAGAATGGTTAAAGAATCAGGATTAATTCTCATAGGCCCCACTCCAGAGGCAATGGAAATTATGGGTAATAAATTATCTGCTAAAGCAGCTGCTTTGAAATATAATATTCCGATGGTTCCTGGGACCGAAGAAGCAATTACCGATATTGAAGAGGCAAAGATAAGAGCGGTAGAGGTTGGGTTCCCCATTTTAATTAAAGCCGCTGCAGGTGGCGGTGGAAAAGGGATGAGAGTAGTAGAGCAAGCCGCTGATTTTCAGGAACAAATGCAATTGGCGGTTAGCGAAGCTACATCAGCTTTTGGTGACGGGTCTGTATTTATTGAACGCTATGTTTCATCACCAAGGCATATAGAAATTCAAATTCTTGGTGATACTCATGGTAATATTGTTCATTTGTTTGAGCGCGAATGCTCTATTCAAAGAAGACACCAGAAAGTAATTGAAGAGGCGCCATCTAGTATTTTAACCGAAGAAACGCGTAGAAAAATGGGTGCTTGTGCAGTAGATGTGGCGCGTTCAGTGAGTTATGTAGGAGCGGGAACGGTTGAATTTATTCTGGATGAAAATCTTGATTTCTTCTTCCTTGAAATGAATACCAGACTTCAGGTGGAGCACCCCGTTACGGAAATGATAACCGGTTTGGATCTGGTAAAAGAGCAGATTAAAATTGCCAGAGGTGAAAAACTTTCTTATAAACAGGAGGACTTAAAGATCAATGGGCATGCTCTTGAACTGAGGGTTTATGCTGAAGATCCGGAAAACAATTTCCTGCCGGATATAGGTGTACTGCAAACATACCATACACCAAAGGGGAATGGAGTACGTGTCGATGATGGTTTTAAACAAGGAATGGAAATTCCGATCTATTATGATCCAATGATTGCCAAATTAATCACATATGGTAAGAATAGGGACGAGGCAATTGAACGGATGATCCGTGCCATTGATGAATATGACATTACGGGTATAAAAACTACCCTTGCTTTTGGGAAATTTGTAATGCAGCACACAGCTTTTAGAGAGGGTAACTTTGATACTCATTTTGTAAGTAAATACTTTAGTGCCGAAAGTTTGAAAAAAGAAGACGAGGATGAGGCGCTGATGGCGGCTTTAATTGCAGTAGTTTCATTGAAAAAATCAGATGTGATACCGGCGCAAAACCAGGTAGAAGTAGTAAGCAACTGGAGGAAGAATAGAGTTAAGTTTAATTAATAAATATGTTTACAGGAATAATAGAAACACTTGGGGAGGTTACGGATATAATATCGGAAGGAACAAACAAACATTATATCGTAAAATCAAATTTAAGTAATGAGCTGAAGATAGATCAAAGTGTTTCGCATAACGGAGTGTGTTTAACGGTGGTCGCACTGTCAGAAAACACCCATACTGTTACAGCAATAGAGGAGACACTTCAAAAAAGCAATCTTAATGAGCTAAGAATAGGTAATAAAGTGAATCTGGAGCGCTGTATGTTAATGAATGGAAGATTGGATGGACATATTGTTCAAGGCCACGTAGATCAAACAGCAGTGTGCATTAACAGAGCTGAGCTGGATGGAAGCTGGGAGTTTCGGTTTAAGTATAATTCTAATAGTGGGAATGTTACTGTAGAAAAAGGATCAGTATCTGTGAATGGGATCAGCTTAACAGTAGTGAATTCAGGTATCGATGAATTTTCTGTATTCATAATACCTTACACTTTTGAACATACTAATTTACATGAGGTTATTGTAGGTAGCACAGTGAACCTTGAGTTTGATATTATAGGTAAATATGTGGCAAGACTGGTAAGCAGATAGCTTATCTTTTTAATTCGGCAATCTTGTTTTTGATAAATCCGATCAGCTTTGTTTGCTCCTTAGGATTGATTGTTTTTAAGTATTGCTCGTAATAGTCAATTGCATTCTTCTTGTCGTTAAGCTTTGTTTCATAAACAAGGGCAATATTATACAATAGGCTTCCATTATTTTCGAACTGGAGGCCTTTTTTGTAAGCTGCATTTGCTTCAGTATTCTTGTTTACACCTTCAAATGAATCTCCAAGTAAACCATAATAACTGGCAATTTTGGTTGATATGCCATCTTGTATTGCTTTTTCGAGGTAGGGGATAGCATTTTTATAATCTTTAAGTCCTCGGTAGCTAAGTCCAATGGCATAATATAGCGCTTCGCTATCCATCGACTTGCTTTCTATCGTTAAAAAATTCTTTAAAGCATTTTTATAATCAAGAATGAAAAAATAAGATTTTCCCAGATTATTTAGGACAAAGGTCGAGCTATCACCATAACTTAATAATTTCTCTCCGGTGCTGATGGCTTCATCGTATTTTTTATTCGCCATACTAATAGGCATTTTCATTTTGAGCAGTTGCAGATTTGTGCTATCGGCAGCTAAGGCGGGTTGTAATATATTACTTGCCTTGTCAAAAAAGTTCATTTTAAAATATAGTTCGCATAAATCAAATACCACATCCGGGTCAATAGGGTTTATTTCATTCGCTTTTTTAAGATAACCTATTTTAGCCAGGTTCATTTCACCCTTATTTAAACTTGCTAACTGCTTGTATACAGTGAAATTTGTGCTGTCAATTTTAAGTATATCCACGTAATAAGCCTTGGCCTTTTCATCGTTACCTCTTCTGAGGTTGATGTTTGCAAGGCTAAACAATACAGGCAAATTCTGAGGTTGTTTATCGTGGAGCTTTAAATAATTTTTTTCTGCTTCGGGCAGTTTGCCGGCCATCATATTGGCATATGCAAGCTGTGATATTTCTTTTTCATCCTGAGTATCCTCAGCATAAATGCTTTTTAAATATTGAGCGGCATCAATATATTTTTGTGTTTGGTAATATTCCAGGAGTTTCTCATTATCAAGGACAGCTTTACCCTGTCCGTAAGTAATCTGGCAAGAAATAACTGCAAAAAATACAAGAAGTGCTCTTTTCATACGGGTAATATTTAAACAACTAAAGTATTAGTTATTTGTTGGTATTGCAAATTTTGTCCCTATTTTTTTACGTATATAACGATGACTGGATGATCTCATTGTAAAAAATCAAAACATATTGGCAGGGTAATTGGTTGAATTATAATATAAAATGAATATTAATCTTAATTAAAATACGAATATGGATACTTTAAAGAAGTTTGAATTGATGCAGAAAATCGTAAGGGAATTAGAAGACTTACAGCACTCACAACAGGCAATAATTCAAAAAATAGGGAAAATTGAAGTTGATAACATAGAGCTTGGAGATAAAAGGTTAGAGAAAGACTTGCCTGATATGCATCAAAGAGTTTCAGATAACTTGGACACTATTGTCGGTATACTAGACTATTTTGCTGATAAAACTCAAAACTTTGGTAACAAAAATAATGTTGACGCATTAAAAGAGCAGCAAGCTATAAACGACGCCACAGGTAAATAAAAGTCTAAACAAAATGCCCGCAACTTGTGGGCATTTTACTTTACATCTACAGGTAGATATATGCAAAAAGAAGATCCTTTGCCTACTTCACTTCTAACTATAAGTTTGCCGTCATTTTTCTCCATAAACTCTTTGCATATCACCAGGCCTAATCCTGTGCCCTTCTCATTCATTGTACCCCTTGTGGATATGTTGTCTCCGTTGTGTATTTTTTGGAGCGCTGTTTCTGACATTCCAACACCGTTGTCTTCTATACAAAGCTCAATAAATCCGTCTTTGTATACAGCTGTAATATGTATTTCACAATTTTCATTACAAAATTTTATGGCGTTGTTTAATATGTTTCTAACCACAATCTGTATCATCAATCTATCAGCATAAACCATCTCACCTGGAAAAACATCTTGTATTATTCGAATATTTTTTGCCTCTGCCGCTGGTAAATGATAATTGATTTCATTGACCAGGATGTTTTTTAGATCAAAGAGGTCCCTGTCGATTCCGTAACCTTTTAACTGGCTTCTAGACCAATGCAAAATATTATCTAAAAGTTCTGTGGTATATGAAATGTCTCTGCTTAAAGTGGGTGACAGTGCTTTGAATTCTTCAATTGTAATGACATCTTCCGATGTCATTTTAAGAATTTCTCCAAGGTTGACCAAAGGTCCTCTTAAATCATGCGCAATTATGGAGAATACCCTGTCTTTGAGTTGATTGAGTTGTTGGAGTTCTGTTGTTTGTGATTTAGAGCGTAGCGCTTCCTTTCTTAGTGTAGTAAGGTCCTGCAGTTTTATAATGACTGCCTCGCTATWNNTAAKWTMRGCTGATTTTCATTTAAAGTTCTAATTTCTGCTTCCAGTTCAAATGATCCGTTATGGTTTTCTATTTTTAATTCTATTTTTCCCGATTGTCTTTCATTTATCAATGCTGCAAGTTTTTTATGATCGGGAAAAAGTGCTTCAATCTGGGTTCCTATTATTTTATTTTTCTTAATATCTGATAAGTATCTTCTGAAAGAGGAGTTATAATCAATTACCCTGTTTTTGCTATCCAGGATAACGAAACCATCTTGCATTAGTTCTAATACTTTTTCTCTCGCAACGGGCAAAATATCGAAGAGCTTAAAGCGATAGATGGCAATGGTGATTAAAAATACTGTAATAATAAAGGCAAAAGGGGTAATGTCGAGTTGGCCGAAAGGTCTAAACCCAAAAAAATAAGTGAGGTTTGTTATCCATGGTATAAATGCCGCTACTATTATACTATAGTTTTGACTTTTGTAAATAGGGTCTGATTTACGGAATGTGATGATTAATAAATAGCTTCCAGTGGCCAATAACAGATAGAAATATAAAGTGAATATCCAAAATGATGGTCCCATTTCAAGTGCAACCATTGGAAAATCGCCCGTGGAATCCATATGGTAGCTTTTAAAATGCAAATGGTGATAATCATTTGTCCAAACCATTAATATTGGAATAACTGCTGTGGCAATTAGAAAAGACATATTGATTTTATTCCGGTACCAATGATCCTTTCCTGATAGCTTTAAACAGAATAGAAGCCAGGATAATGGAAGAATGGAGATCCCTATATACTCAATACTTATCCAAAGTTTTGCTTGTTCAATTGTAGTGCTAGCCAATTCAAAGCCATAAGCTAATGACCATAACGCGCTTGAGAACATCATAATACCAAAAAAGCGAACAGCCCCACCTTCTTTTCTATAGATATAGTAAGACAGCAGGAGAGTAGCTGTGCCAAATAAAATTAGAACAATCGAGTATAAATTAAATGTAAAATCCATTAAACAGTAGGGTAATAATAATGCGGGTAAGGGGACGACAATGATATTGTGTTGATCTTTTAAGATAAAACTACGTAATTTAGATACAAATTAAAAATATTCTTAGTTTTACATAATAATAGTCGTTTAATTAATAAAATACTAATCATTCTAATATGAAAAAATTAATCTTATCTGCATTATTTGTTTGCTTTAACCTGGTTGCTTTTAGTCAGGTATTGCCTAGCTTCCAAATGGGGYWMRASGCYSKWNCYRAYCTTWSMWAATTAAGTACCGAAAATACTTTTAGCAGCGACAATAGGGCAGGTTACTACGCTGGTATATGGACCCGCATTGGTGCAGCAGGTATTCATTTGCAACCAGAGCTTTATTTGAGTGGAAAAAATACCACATTAAAAGCGAGTTCAGGCGAAGAAAATAAAGTCAAATTTACCAGTTTAGACGTACCTATACTTGTGGGTACAAAACTTGGCGCAGCTGGTGTTGGCCTAAGATTAAATACAGGCCCCGTAATTTCCTTTATTTTGGATGATGAACAGTCATTTGGACAGGCTGCAGGAAACGTATTTGAAGGTAATTTTAAGGGACAAAATTTCGCTTGGCAATTTGGCGCAGGTGTCGATATTGGTAATTTAGGTCTTGATCTAAGGTACGAAGCCGGACTTTCTAAAATCGGAAAAGATGGCTATGACGATACCAAACTGAGCCTTTTTACTTTCGGACTGGCTTACAGGTTGTTCTAGTAAACAAAAGTTTTCCACATTTTATGCAAAAGGGTAAATGTAAATCATTTACCCTTTCTTTTTGGCTTTAAAATTGATGATGCTTCCGTCCCTACTTAAATCAAATTGATCATGAATATTAAAGAACTATTGCTAAATGGCCAAAGCTTCTCTAAGCTGCTAAATCAGTTCTCAATTGAGGCAGATGATGTGAAAATTCAGGATGAAGATGTCCTTCTTGCTGATCATAAATTAGAACACCAGGAGATTGTTAAAGAAAACATCTGTATTGAAGGTAAAAACAAAGATGGGATTGTTAACTTCTTTGGTACTTTACATTACAATTTATTAAATAAGCTGGCAGTATTTGAAATGCATGGATTCGAGCAGATTTCCAAACCTCAGGTATGCTAGGTGTTTTTTAACACTTCTTTTATCTCATATTCAAACGCCCCTTTTATGGGGCGTATGGGAGTTTCTTTGGAGTCGCTTAATACCTTGATATAGCAGGCCCCAAAATAAAATATAAAAGACGAATAAAATACAAACAACATAATTAGAACAATAGAACCGGAAGTACCGTAAATGTTTCCTATTCCACTAAGTGGAAGCATTATTCTTAGTATATACTTACCAATTGTAAATAATACGGCTGTTAACAGACCACCTTTTAGCGCTACTTTCCAGGTTGGCCTACCATTCGTTAGAAATCTAAATAATACCGTAAACCAGATCATTACAATAGCTATAAATAAAAGCTGATTTAATATCGATAGAAATATTTTTCCAAAAGTAGGAGCTGCTGTGTTTATATATGAGCCTATAAATGCCTGAATACTGTCGGTTATAAAGCCCATAGTAAATAAAAGTCCGGCCAGTAAAATAATTACCATTGAGCGTGCTCTTAACTTCATTTTAAACATAAAACCCGCATGTTCTTTATTTGCAATGGACCATATCTGATCCATAGAATTCTTAATTACAGTGAATAGTGTCGTGGCTACAAATAAGAAGAAAATAAAGCTGAGTAAGGTCGCATACCATTTGTGGTCAATTCCTCTTATGTTTCTTAAGGTCTGTCTGATTTGTCCCGTACTGGTATCGTCCAAAATACTGGCTAAGCGTTCAAACATTCTCGAAGCGAGTATTTTTCTGTCAATAAAATACCCAAAAAGTCTAATTAATATAATTAGGATAGGGGGTAGTGCAAAATTCGCAAAAAAGGCTGTGGCTCCAGCTAAACGCAATGGATCGTTTTTCTGAAATAATTTAAATGCTGCTTTGAAGTGTGTACAAAACAACATTATCCTGTTAACCTTAGTAATCTCTATTTCCACATTATAGCCTTAAACCCCGAAAGTAGCTATTTTTTTATAAATTTCCTCTGAGTTCTTGTTCACGTTCCAGAGACTCGAACAATGCTTTGAAATTTCCTGCACCAAAGGATTGAGCCCCTTTGCGCTGTATGATTTCAAAGAATAAAGTCGGACGATCTTCAACCGGTTTAGTGAATATTTGGAGTAAATAGCCTTCCTCGTCACAATCTACAAGAATTCCAAGTTCTTTTAGTTGTACTATTTCTTCATCAATTTCTCCAACACGATCCGGCATCATACTGTAATAGGCCTCAGGTGGTGCACTTAAAAACTCAACCCCTCGCGCTTTTAATTCCTTTACTGTAGCTAAAATATCTTTCGTTGCTACAGCAATATGTTGCACCCCTTCGCCCTCATAAAATTCCAGATATTCCTCGATCTGCGATTTCTTTTTGCCTTCTGCTGGTTCATTGATTGGAAATTTAGAGTAGCCATTCCCATTACTCATCACCTTGCTCATCAGGGCAGAATATTCTGTGTTGATCTGTTTGTCATCGAACGAAAGAATGTTTACAAAACCCATTACATCTTCGTACCATTTAACGGTTTCATTCATTCGGTTCCAGCCCACATTGCCTACACAGTGATCGATATAAAGTAAACCCACATCGACAGGGTTATAATCGCTATTCCAGTCCCGATATCCGGGTAAAAAGGAGCCATTGTAGTTTTTACGTTCAACAAACATATGTACAGTTTCGCCGTAGGTATAAATACCAGACATACGTACTTCACCATGCTCATCAGTTTTAGTAACAGGTTCCAAATAAGGTTTAGCGCCACGTTTGGTGGTTTCTTCAAAAGCGCTGTAAGCATCATCTACCCACAGGGCTAATATTTTAACTCCGTCGCCATGTTTTTTTACATGTTCGGAAATCTGATTGTCAGATTTTAACCCAGTTGTTAATACCAACCTGATTTTTCCTTGTTGTAGTACGTAGGATGCCCGATCACGTACCCCTGTTTCCGGCCCTGCATACGCTAATGATTGGAAGCCAAATGCTGTTTTATAAAAATGTGCAGCCTGTTTGGCATTTCCTACATAAAATTCTATATAATCTGTTCCATTTATAGGAAGAAAATCTTGCGCTTTAGCAATCTTTTCTGCAAATGTTTGTGTACTCATTTTACTATGATTTGAATAATAAGTTAGTTTCAGTTTTTTTACTCAATATTTTCCTGCCAGCTTTTATGATAACTTTCATCCTCAATATTAACTGCATCTTCAGTAAGCATTAACGGTCTGAAAGGATCTATCATAACAGCAAGCTCATCTGTACTTTCTTTGCCTATAGATTTTTCTACTGCACCTGGATGTGGGCCATGAGGGATACCTCCCGGATGCAAAGTGATCTGGCCTTTAACTACACTCTTTCTACTCATAAAGTCTCCGTCGACATAATAAAGAACTTCATCACTATCTACATTACTATGATTATAAGGCGCAGGTATAGAAAGCGGATGATAATCGTATTTGCGGGGAACAAAAGAACAGATTACGAAATTGTGTCCTTCAAATGTTTGATGAACAGGTGGTGGCTGATGCAAACGACCAGTAATCGGCTCGAAGTTATGAATCGAGAATGCCCATGGGTAATGAAAGCCATCCCATCCTATAAAATCAAAAGGATGTGTGCCGTAGGTATATGGATACATTAGGCCTTGTTTTTTAATCAGCACCTTAAAATCACCGAATTCATCAATGGTCTCCAGATCTGTTGGTCGTTTAATATCGCGCTCGCAATAAGGGGAGTGCTCCATTAATTGTCCATATTCATTACGATAGCGCTTAGGCGACCGGATAGGGCTAAAGCTTTCTACAATAAACAAACGATTCTTTTCATCATCAAATTCCATTTGATAAATGGTTCCCCGTGGTACTACCAGGTAGTCGCCATATTCGAAGCGTATCTTACCGAAGCCTGTTTTTAAAGTGCCAGTACCTTCATGAATAAAAATTACCTCATCTGCCTGACTATTCTTATAAAAATAATCAGTCATTGATTTTCTCGGAGCAGCCAGAGAAATGTGTAAATCACTGTTTACCAATACGGGTTTACGGCTTTGTAAATAATCATCTTCAGGTTTGATATTAAAACCGATTAAACTGGTATGGCGTAAGTGTTTTTCACGGGCAATCTTAGGCTCTACAGAATATGGTTCTCCTAGTGACTTTACAATAGTAGGTGGGTGGCAGTGATAAACAAGTGAATATAAGCTTGAAAACCCTTCAGTAGAGACTAATTCTTCTGCATATAATTTACCATCTGGTTTACGAAAAACAGTATGGCGTTTAGCAGGTATAGTTCCTAAGGTATGATATATAGGCATAGCAGTAGGTATTTGGTTAAAATGTAATTTAATAACGATTAAAACGTGCAAAACGTTTTAAATAAAGCCGGATGATGGGGAGCTTAAAGGGAATATTGCGCAAAAATGATTTTGGAAAGCATTGCATATCTAAATGAAGCCAATGCTTGCCTGGCGATCTGACTCTGATATATAAAATTGCTTTGTATCATTTTTCTTTTGCAGTGGCTAAATTAAGTATTTAATCTGCTAATCAACAAATTGTAGATGATAATTCTCTGAGAAAATTATTTAGTCTGTTTGCCTTATTTTTTATATAGATTTGAATAACTACAAAAAACTATTGATCCTATGAAACTGGTATCCTATAAAACAGAAGACAGAGAACACCTTGGTGTTTTTGTAAACGGACACATTTACAATTTAAATTCATGTGATAAACAATTACCTGATGAGATGAATGCCTTTTTGCAAGGTGGTGAGGTTTTGATGGAACGTGCAAAAAAAGTTGACACTCAGATCAAATCCGGAGAGCTGTCGCCAAAGCAGGAAGCCTTTTTTGAATTACTTGCTCCGGTACCTCATCCAACCTCGTGCAGAGATGGTTATGCATTTCGTCAGCATGTAGCCGCTGCCCGCAGGAACCGTAAAGTTGATATGATTGCAGAATTTGACCAATATCCAATCTTTTATTTCACTAATCATAATGCCATTCAGGGCCCCGGTGAAATTGAATGTATGCCTGATCATTTCCAAAAACTTGATTTTGAATTGGAGGTGGCCATAGTAATAGGCAAAAAAGGAAGAAATATTACAGCTGCAGAGGCTGATGATTATATTGCTGGTTTTACCATTATGAATGATATGAGTGCCAGGACATTACAAATGGAAGAAATGCTGTTAAATCTCGGGCCGGCTAAAGGCAAAGATTTTTCCACCGTAATCGGGCCATGGCTGGTAACTCCTGATGAATTGTTAGCATACAAAACCTCAGCAAAATCAGGGCATACTGGTAATGCTTATAACCTGGAAATGACTTGTACTGTAAACGGCAAGCAAGTCTCTGCCGGGAACATGGCAGATATGGACTGGACTTTTGCTGAAATTATTGAACGCTGTGCTTATGGTGTAGATATTTTACCAGGCGATGTAATAGGATCTGGTACTGTAGGAACTGGATGTTTTCTTGAATTAAACGGTACAGGTTTATTAAATGACCCAAATTTTAATCCTCAATGGCTGCAGGACGGTGACGTAGTGGAAATGGAAATCACCGGTCTTGGTCATTTAAGCAATACCATTAAGAAGATCGATACGGATTTTTCTATTTTGGCCTTGAAGAAGAAGTAAATGAATCATTCGTCGATATGACGGAGTATATACCCTCAATAACCTTATGCTTACCCTCAATACTTCAGATTTAAGTCCTATGCAATTGCAGAACTATATGCAGTATGCAATTGCACCCAGACCAATTTGCTTTGCTACAACTATCGATCAGGCCGGAAATATCAATTTRAGMYCSKWNAGWKYKTYSWRTAKGKWWAGTACCAATCCGCCATTATGTATATTTTCTCCGGCGAGAAGGGTACGCGATAATACAACCAAACATACGCTCGAAAACATATTAGAAGTAAAAGAGTGTGTTATCAATATTGTAAATTATCCAATGGTACAGCAAACCAGTTTAGCGAGTACTGAATACCCAAAAGGAGTAAATGAATTTGAAAAGGCCGGATTTAGCATGCTGCCTTCACAATTGGTTAAGCCGCCAAGGGTTGCAGAGGCTCCTGTGCAGATGGAGTGTGTGGTTAGGGAAGTAATTCATCTGGGAGAAAACCCAGGAGCAGGTAACCTTATACTGGCTGAGGTAAAGCTCATTCACATTAAAGAAGAGATATTAGATGAAGAGGGAAAAATTGATCAGGCGAAAATTGATCTTGTAGCACGTTTAGGGGGCGATTGGTATTGCAGGGTTACACCAGAAAATTTGTTTAAAGTAGCTAAGCCACTGACAACACTTGGAATAGGGGTTGATGCATTACCAAAAGCAGTTCGTAATTCAATTGTACTAACGGGTAATGATCTTGGAAAACTTGGTAATGTAGAGCATTTGCCAACAGACGATGAGATTGATGCAGTAAGAAGTGTTGCCGAAGTTAAAGAGATTTTAGACGCAACTATTGGTGATGCTAATAATCGCGAGCGGGAGCTACATGAACTTGCTAGGGACTGGTTGGCACAGGGAAACATAAGCGAAGCACTAAAAATAGTACTGTTATAGAATACTGATTACTTTTATAAAGCGTTTTTTGTAAAAGCCGTCATCGAGACTGGTAATGGTTACTCCTCTTTTCTTTCCTGAAGAAGAATGAATGAATTTGATTTCATCTCCATCTATAGAATAGATAATCCCCACATGGCCTGGGGTTCTTGATCTGCTATTAGTTCCAGTGAATAGGATCACATCTCCAATTTTTGCATCCTCTAGCTGTTTGGCTTCACCACTTGTCGCAAACTCTCTGGATGAGCGGGGCACTTTAAAACCAAAATTGCTGAAAACGTAATTCACAAAACCAGAGCAATCAAAACCTTTGCTAGGACTACTGGAAGCCGACCGGTATCGGATACCAAGCATTGATCTTGCAAATTCCAACAGGCGATTTGGCGAAGTAGTGATGGTTGATTTTTTATCCTGTTCTGGTACTTCCTGGCTAAGCTTATGCACCAGTTCCTGAAATTGAACGGGTATAGAAGTTTGCGACTTAGCTGCCGTAAAACTTAAAAGTATTACACTGAATAGAATAATGGTTTTCTTCATATCAATCGGGTTAAAGATATTAAAATTATCTTTGAACCCTGAAAATGTTGATAAGTTGTTGATTATGGCGTTGTTACTGCAACAGGGATTACTTTTCCATTGAAAAATTTATGTCCGGTTCTTGCAAAATCAGCCACATACTTGCCCATTTCGAAAGCTAAAACCGGCGATTGGTAACCCGGAAATGCTTGTTCAAGCATCTCTGTTTGTGCAGAACCAAGCGCCAGGCAGTTCACTTTAATACCAGTTTCTGCCAATTCAAATGCAAGGCATTCAGTTAAAGTATGTAAAGCAGATTTGCTCGAAGAATAGGCTGAAAGCCCCGGGAATTTAACACTTCCCTGGAATCCACCCATACTGCCAATATTTACGATATGACTACCCTCGCCCATTAAAGGAATTAGGTTTTGGATCATGCTAAAATGCCCAACCACATTGCTTTCAAACATCTCATAAAGATCAGCATGAGTAGTTTCCAGAAATGGTTTGTTAATTAATGCACCAGCATTATTTATTAGAATATCAATCTTACCAAGCCTTTCTTTTAAAAAGGGGGTTAGGGCTGCATAGTCATCATTTACAATATCAAACTCTACTGGTAGCAGCGTGCAATCAGGATTGATGCCTTTTGCTATTTCCAAAAGTTTACGTAACTTATCAGAAGATCTGGCAATACATACTACCTTGTTCTCACTATTCAATGTAAATTCTAAAGCGGCCTCAAAGCCAATTCCGCTGCTTGCGCCGGTTAATACTATATTCATTAATTATCTTCTTCAGTGATTAATTGACTAACAGGATTTTCGATGACATGTAATCCATCATTAATCAGTTTTTTATGTTCAGCTTCGTTCTCAGACTTAAGCTCTAAATAATTGCGAACCGCTTTTTCCAATTCMGRKMWWAGYTTTWNATRSYGTAAAATTTCAAGAATTTCAAGCGCAGAAAGCCAATCCTGGCGATGTTCTGTCTTTACTTTTTCAAATAAAACAGGTAATTGTTCAAAGCCTACCTCATTTTCTCTTATTGAGCGCACACCTTTATAGATGTTATGAAGCTTTTGCGTATTCTCATCATAATTTATTTTATGAGTTTGCTTATCGCTAACATGGGTGATTTCCTCATAAGAACCTTTATCTGCAGCGCCATTAAATACAGAAACAATGGTTGCTCCAACGGCCATGTCATATACGCCCCAGTCTGGCTGGAAAAGTATATTTCCATTACTTTCCTTAACTGTACAATCTTCAAACCTGATAAGGAAAGTCTTTTTATTTTTCTGATGAATGATCTTGACTATGCCTTTTACGGTATTACCACTTTCAAACTCCAGAATGGCCAGATTAAAAGGTTTGATCCCGCATTTCAATAATTCTAACATATCCATATCTTCCAGCGGCGTATCCATGCCCTTTAGTTTGCCTACTGGCGATGAGAAACCATCTTTATGATGAAATTTGCCATGATCTTCAAGTTGTTGACCCTCAAAAGCAAGTGCAGATGGTCCGGTAGTTTTTATAAAAGTAAGCTCATCATTCTGGTCGATACCCATGTCTGTAAATACACCCGTTACTTGCAAACCAGAACTGTAAACAGCAGTTGCAGGGTTTTTACATTCAATAGCTTTAACAATGCTTTCTGAGCCTCCGCGCCTGAACGCCATTGTATCGGCAAAATCTTCTAAAACATCAATCAGATTTTGGAAAGTTTCCGTCACAAATAACTGAGGCTGTGGCTTAGTAATGTCATATGGGTAATTTATGGTGTCTTTATTATACCATAATTTTTGTACATCAGGCTTCATGCACGAGGAACTTTCTCCAATTGATGATAGCAGACCAGCTCCGTAAATCTTAGGGTTTTCTAAAGTGCCTATCAGGCCATATTCTACGGTCCACCAATGTAATCTGCTCAACAAAGCCATTTCTGAAGGCTCGCCCATGTCTTCAGAGATTTGCTGTAAGCGCTGTTCAGCCTTTGCAATTTCCTGTTCCTGAACATCAGCAGCCTCTTTTAATATAGAGAGGTGTCGGATGGCTTCATACAATTCAAAATCCTTTGAAGAGAACATCGCTTTTGCACCAATAGAGCCGAAATAACTCAGGTAATTATTATAATCAGTATCTGCAATAATTGGTGCATGACCTGCTGACTCATGAATAATATCGGGAGCAGGAGTATATTCTATATGGTTAATCTGACGAATATCAGCTGCAATGACAAGTACACGGCATGCCTGATATTCCATGAACGCCGAAGGAGGGATAAATCCATCAACAGTAACTGCACCCCAACCTATTTTGCCAAGATTGTCGTTCATGTTTTGTAAATCAGGTATATGTTCGATACTAAGGCCTGCCCGCTGTAAGCCCTTTATATACGGATAATAAGCAACATGTTTTAAATAGCTGTAATTTTGACGCATCACATATCGCCAAACTGCTTGATCTACCGGCGTATATTTCTCGTAGTGTTGTTCTACAATAAATTGCTTTAGATGCGCTGGCAACTTAGCTACTTGTGGATTATTAAAGTCATTAAAATTACTCATTACTAAATTCTTGTATTAATTGACTAAGTTAATGGTATAACGCGCTTTAAACAAGTAAAATTAATTGAATAATAGATATTATGGTCTACTTTTTTGCTTTAAACGAAAAATGCTTTTGAGAAAAATAACTGAAAACAGTTAGAATAGTGGTAATGATAATCTTTGAAATGGTTGGATAGAACCCGAAAGATAAAAATACCTTAAGTAAGGCGTAATTAAGCAGAATATTTGTTGCTACTACTGAACCATATCTAAACAACTGGATCCGGCCTTTTAAATCTGATTTTGTGAAAATCAGATACTTATTTAATACAAAACCAATAAAGAAAGTAATTACAGATTCTATGGCCAAAGCTGCTGTTGGTGCGGTTATTAAGTTCGGAAAGAATGGTATCGATAGATGAACATCTTTTTGATGCAATATCCAGTTATAGCAAATATAATATACTACAATTCCAGTGGCCGCAGTAGTACCACCAGACACCATGTATCTGAATGTATGAATCGGTAACCAACGAGAAAATGGGGGATAAAAGAAGTCTATTATTTTTAATAAGGCTTTCCGCATGCAATTAATTTGCTGTTAGTTTATTTTCAATCATCCTGTTGTTGTATTGCTGGATAAATGCTTTCAGGTATTTTTCCATTTTCTCTGCAATTAACGGTTCTTTTTCCAGAATGTTGTTTTTTGTTAAACGATCTGTTTTTAAATTATACAAAGCGCTATTTTCTTTCCCATCATTAATCAACAGATAATCGCCCTGGTAGAAGCTAAAAGTGCCATCGTTATTATTTACAGCAAAATTATCATTCCCTTCTTTAAATGCATCAAAGCCTAATGCAAAATATGGTTTATCGTAATGTAAATAGTTTAATACTGTCGGCATAATATCTATTTGCTGCGCAACTTTGTCGGCCTTTCCTTTTAAGTTTCCGCCTGGATAATACAGCACAATTGGAATTGAAAAATATCCCGGTGTTGTTTGATACTCTGGGAAGTAAGACACCGTTGCGTGGTCCGCACAAAGAACAAACAGCGTGTTTTTATACCAAGGCATTGTTGACACCGTTTTAAAAAAGTTACGTAAAGCCATATCGGTATAASMWMRRAWKWCTTGTACAGGAAGAGGGCCTTTAGGAAATTTACCTTTATACTCGTCAGGTAATCTAAAAGGATGATGGGATGATAACGAGAAGAAACTTGAAAAGAATGGTTGTTTAAAAGTATTCATGGTTTGCGCCATGTACTGCATAAAAGGATCATCCCAAATTCCCCAGGTACCATCAGTATCACCAGTTTTTTTATACTCGTTTTGCCCGAAGTAATGTTTTATACCTGCAAGGTGGGTGTACGATGAAAAACCCATTGATCCATTTGGGGCGCCATGAAAAAATGCCGTTTCGTAGCCCTTGTCGCCTAATAATTTAGCGATGCTGGTAGTTTTATTGCCAGAATAAATGGAAAGAATAAAGGGCTCTCTGATACTTGGAACGCCAGTAATAACAGAAGGCAGGGCATCAATAGATTTGCGTCCGTTGGCATACGTATGGGTGAAGGTATAACTCTGCGAAATCAAAGAATCAAGAAAAGGAGTGTAGCCTTTGTACTTTCCTCCGTCCAGATCAGTATTTAGGCTTCCGACATGCTCTTTGCCTAAACTTTCGATGATTAGAAAAACTACATTGAGTGGCTTAAACTTACCTGTATCAGCCGGCATGTGAACCGGATTGTAAATAGAGTTTAATGTCTGTTCATCATAAAAATGAACCGGTTTTAACTTAGAAGCTTTGAGTGTTCTGAAAATGCAAAATGGCGTGTTTAAAACCAGGTTCATCTGATCGGGTGTATCCACAAATTCACCGGCATTACTTAGGGTAATTGGCCTTGTTCCAAAACCCCAGCCACCTCTTATTCCTGTAAGACAGGCCAACGCTACACCGAACATAAGTGCGGTATGTAACAAATATACAGGCCAGGTGAAACGTGGCGGTTTGTTAATTTTAACAAGCTCGTAGAGCTTAACAAATAACCATACAAACACTGCAAAAAGGATCAGAAGGTACCAATAGTCGGCAAGAAAGTCACCTAATAGTTTAAGCTTGTTTTGCTCGTTTTTAAACTGACTGTAAACTGTTGCTGTGGTACGCTTTAAGGTATACTTATAATAGGCAAAATCAGCAAAGTTGGCCATTATACCTATACTATTGGTAATAATGAAAAGCCATTTGCAGAACCTTTGATATCCTTCCTCGTACCTGAAAGGGAAGGGGATAACATGTAATAATATAAATATAAGGTTAATGTACAGCAGGGCAGAGACATCAAACTTGACACCTCCATATAGGATAACAAGATATTTAGGAAATGTAATGCCTTGAAATAAGCCATGGTTAAAGGCATAAAAGCCCAATCTGCAAAGCGTATATAAAACCAATACAATAAAAAACCGATATGCCAGTGCCAGGTAAAGGTTTACCTCTTTTGTGTTCTTAATTTTCAACTGCCTTTAATTAGAGGCAGTAAAACTAAGTATTTTGGAAACGATTTGTTAACAATAAATTTACGATATGTTCTTTTTGAAATATTGATGACGAGGAATTACCTGGGTAATGCCACAAAATCGATTACCGCACAATAGCCGTATTTTCTGTGAGGTTGAATGCTAACACCAATGTAGTTTAACCCATAAGAATCATTTAAGATCATTTTTCTATGTCCAAGATCTGGAACACCTTTGTCAAGTAATAACATACAAATATTGTCGAGACCGGAAGAAAAGCCAAATGCAAGGTTTTCACCATTGGATCTTTTAGGATAAATCTCTGATATTCTGTCTTTAACCGACCTTCCGTCACTAGAATTGTGCCCACTAAAATTGTTGCGGTTCATGTCCCTTGCATGTTGTTTGGCTACTATGCTTAAAGCTTCATCTGGCCAAAGCATTGGAAGATCTTTTACCGCTCTAATCTGCTGCGCCAGACTCCTGTAATACTTGTTACTTGAGGTTATCTTAAGCTCATCATAGTTGCTATACTTCATGGCCTTTTTGTTGTATGCCTCCACAAAATCCTGAAAATAAGTATTAAAAAATTTTTCGCCATCCATACGTGCCAGATTCATATAGATAACCAGATCCTTTTCTTCCCCGGTAAGGTAACTGSMGMTNCYTNGCNGGTATTTGCCATTTTTAGCTCCTCTTTAGACCATGTGTAGTCGTCGGATGTGTTTTTGACTTGTGTATTTGTGAAAATAGAAAATAGAAAAAGGATAGATATCGAAAACAGTTTCATGTTTTGACAAATAGCAAAAGCCAGGCCATACTTGGGGTTACAATAAGTAATGCTATCATGTTTATGCCAGCATTTGATGTGGGTATATCATTTGAGTAAATTTATTTAGGACTATTTAAATAATAGAACAATCTCTGTTTATGCAGTAAGTGCAATGTATTAAAGTTAAAGCACATCCGTTTTAGCTTAAGAATCAGGGCAAATCGAAAGCGATGCGAAATTTTAAATAGTTTCCATAAGTTAATAAAAAGTTAATGTATTGTTAGTCTTTAACCTTTTTTAGAGTTTTACTTTTGTTGAAATTTTTAATACATTGTGATGACCAAACGATTTTAAAACCAACATCTTTTGAAGGGCCTGACTGATTTAGCTTTATTAGATTTACTAAAGGATGATAGCGATGATGCATTTAATGAAATTTATGCACGCTATTGGGATTTGGTATATGCTGTTGCATGTAAAAAACTAAATGACCGTGAAGAGGCAAAGGATGTTGTACATGATCTGTTTATGCTCATCTGGGTTAAACGTCATTCAATCAATATTACCACTACATTTGTTGGATACATTTACGTGATCCTTAAAAATAAGCTTACCGACCTCAATCGCAGGCAAACGCTTCGTATTAAGCACGACGACGAGGCAATAAAGACCCATTCTTTCGCAGATAATGATGTGTTTGACCAACTTGTATCTAAGGACATGGCTCAGCAACTACAATTAGAAATTCAAGATATGCCTTCCGGAATGCGAAAGGTGTTTTTAATGAGTAGGGAAGAACAGCTTTCGGTTAATGAAATAGCGGGTAAATTATCCATTTCTTCCCAAACCGTAAAAAATCAAATTACGAGTGCTCTTAAAAGGCTTAGGTCAAAATACCAGGCTAATTAAAATATTTTATTTTTACATAGTACCTCTTTAATTCCTGTTCGTTATGTATTTAGAATGGACGCTAAGAATAAAAAAGAAATCTATAAAGAATTTGGCATTTCTGATCCTTCAGAATTTTTTGAAGATCAGGATGACAAAGAGCAGTTACGCCAGGAAATGCTTGCGCGCATTACTGCAAGCAGGCATGCTCACATGCAATCTGCAAACAAAAAAGGCATAAGTAAGAAATTGATGATGTCCATGGCGGCTGCCATTAGCTTCATATTGCTCTCGGCAGGTATCCTGTTTTATTACAATTCCCATTTTAAAGCCAACGACTTTGTTATAGTCAAAGTGCCGATGGGCAAAACCCAATTGGTTACCCTGCCCGATGGTTCAACCGTTTGGCTTAACGCCGCGAGTACTCTAAAATACCCTAAAAAGTTTGGCGCGAAAAGGATAGTTTATCTGGAAGACGGAGAGGGGTTCTTTAATGTGGTACATAATGAAAAAGTACCGTTTATTGTTGAGTCCTCATCGTTAAAAACATTTGTTCTGGGAACATCATTTATTGTAAAATCTTATAAAAGCCTCTCTACTGCCTCGGTATCTGTTGTAACCGGAAAGGTAGCGGTAAGCGATCATCAGAAACAGATCAGTGTACTTATCCCCAATCAAGAGGTGGTGTATAACAAAGTTACCCGCAAGCCGAAAACACTTACGACTAAGGCCGTTGAAAAAACGGAATGGAATAATGGCAAGGTTAATTTAAACGGAGTGTATTTTGAGGAGGCTGTTCTCGCTGTTGAAAATGCATACGGAGTTAAAATAGATTATGACAAGGAAATATTTAAGAATTGTCAGAATACCTTCAATATCAACGCGAAGCAAAGCCTTGAAGAAACTTTAGACCTGATAGCCATGATTCAGGGTATTACTTATAAAATTAAAGAAAAGGAGGTGCTGATAACAGGAAACGGATGTAATTAGTTCAGAAAAAATAATGATCAGTACCTGTTGGAGCAGATACTGATCTAAATGTACAGCATGCGGGTAGTTCGTCGAAAAATCTTCCGTTTCGCTGTTTTGTGTTTCATTTAAACTATAAAACGATTAAAAATATGAAAAAAAACATTACTACACTAATTCTTAAGATAATGAAGGTAGGATTAATAGTGTTTGCTTCTTTACTTACCTCCGCAGGTACTCTTTTAGCGGAGACTGTTTTTAGCCAGAATCTTAAAGATGTTAAGGTAACTCTCAACCTTAAAGGCGAATCATTAGAGAGAGCAATTGAAAAGATCAGTAAAACAAGTAAGCTTGACTTTTCTTATAACAACAACGAACTACGAAAGGTAAAGGGAATAGTAATCGATGTAGCCAATCAGCCACTTAGTGAGGTACTGACACAGTTACTTGGCCATACTCCCTTTTCGTACCGGGAGATGGATTCGAACATTGTAATTTTTAGAAAGAGAAATGAGTTATTGGGTGAGAAACAATTGATTAAAGGAAAAGTAACCGATGAAAAAGGCATGCCATTGCCTGGAGTAACAGTACAAATTAAAGGGACCACTAGTTCTGTCACTACTGATGCTAATGGTGCTTTTGAGATCAATGTTAATTCTTCTTCCGACATACTAGTGTTTTCTTATATGGGCTTAACTTCCCAGGAAGTTGTAACAGGCACACAGCAGCAAATCAATATCATTTTAAAAGATGATCAGAAGATTTTGAACGAGGTTGTTGTTGTAGGTTACGGTACACAGAAAAAAGTAAATTTGAGCGGTGCAGTTGATGGTATAACGAGTAAAGAAATTGAAAACAGACCTTTCCCCAATATTGGTGCAGGTCTGCAAGGCTTAATACCCAACCTCAATGTAAACATAACAAGCGGACAGGCAAATAGTGCGCCTACCTTTAACATTCGGGGTTATACGTCTCTTAATGGTGGATCTCCATATATTCTTGTAGACAATGTGCCGTTTACAGCCAATGAATTAATGGCTTTAAACCCAAATGATATTGAGAGTGTTTCCGTGCTTAAAGATGCAGCGTCTGCTGCCATTTATGGTGCTAGAGGAGCTTTTGGGGTAATTTTAATTACGACAAAAAAAGCAAAAAGTGATCAGTTGAAAGTATCTGCCAATGCTTACTATGCTGTAAGAACATTGGGTAATGTACCTGAGATCGTCACAGATCCGCTTCTGGTTATGGAATATAAGCATGATGCAGCTTATCCATTGTACAACCTGTATCCTGACAATGTTAGAGAATATGCCAAGAAAAGATCTGAAAATCTGTCCTTACCATCAGTAATTGTTTCTCCAACAGATCCTAATGCATGGATGTATTATGGATCAACAAATTGGCTTGATGAGGTTTACAACAAGAACGCACCCACTTACAGTGCCAACATGAGCCTCTCTAAGCGTGATGATAAATTGAGCTACTATATGTCTTCGGAGTATNNYTWAGAWMKGATGGGATGTTGCAATACGGAAATGATATTTTAGACCGTTACAACCTTAGAGCTAAAGCTGATTACCAGGTCAGAAAATGGCTAAATGTTGGAAACAATACTTCATTCATGTCTAATACTTACGACGCCTCTGTTTTAAGTGGGTTTGACCTTTTTCATAATATAAACAGACAGAGTTCTTTRRAYGTANYWMMAWWWMCTGANSKKMRWWRSASWTCANCANRGRYWWSYACNATTNSKKYWKWSTTYWWGAWGSWRGYCRTNWTRTTNCNWSWWYARASAACWTNNTSAAACAACTTTCAATGCAACTGCAGGGATTATTGATGGAGTTTGGGATGTAAAGGCTGATGCAACATTCAGGAGAATAAATTCTAGCGGAAGATCTTTTGATATCCTTGTTCCCTATAAAAATGGGCCAAACTCAACGATAGGTTATGCAGGGGCGAACCCTACCTGGGCACAGAATGACAATGGATTAGTAAGGCATAACATTTTCAATGTCTACACTGATTTTCATAAGACATTTGCTAAAAAGCATTATGTACAAGTATTAGCAGGTTTTAACCAGGAGTATAGATATGAGAACAGTAATTGGGTAAATCGCAAAAATCTAATCAGTAACACATTGTCCTCAGTGGCTTTGGCAACCGGCGATATGACAGGAAGTGAATCTATTACTGACTGGGCGGTAAGAGGTTGGTTTTATCGATTAAATTACATTTATGATGATAAATATATACTTGAGCTGAATGGTCGCTATGACGGTACATCTCGTTTCCCTACAGACGATAGATGGGGCTTCTTTCCTTCAGCTTCTGCAGCTTGGGTCGTTAACAGAGAGAAATTTTTTGAGCCTTTAGCCGAAAGTATAGGCCTTGAATTGTTGAAACTACGTGCTTCTTATGGCGCGCTTGGTAATCAAGATGTAAGTGCCTATTCATATATTCCAGGAATGGGCTCAGGTCAGATTGGCCAGATTCTGGATGGTAAAAGACCTATTGGTGTAAATCCTCCCGGAGCAGTGGCTTCCAGTTTAACTTGGGAGAAGGTGTCGACCATTAATTTTGGTGGAGATCTGGGTTTTTTTAAAAACCGACTTGAAATAAACTTTGATGCTTATACAAGGTATACTGAAGGGATGCTTACCAAAGGTAAAACGTTGCCTGGCCCGTTTGGTGTAACGGAACCAAGTGTAAATGCGGCCAATCTGAAAACCAAAGGATGGGAATTTAGAATTGGATGGAATGATACCTTTACGATGGATAATAGTCAGTTCTATTATGGGTTAAAGCTAAGTCTTGCTGACAGCAGATCATACATCACTAAATATGACAATCCGAATGGTCTTTTGTCTGATCATTATGTGGGTAAGGAAATAGGCGAGATATGGGGCTTGGAAACAGAAGGCTTCTTTCAGAATAAAGAGGAATTAGCCAGCCATGCTGATCAGACTGCTGTTGGCGCTGATGATACGGGGTATAAGTTTGATGTAGGAGATTTAAAGTTTAAGGATATTAACGGTGATGGCAAGGTAGATAAAGGTAAAAATACACTAGCAGATCATGGTGATCAGAAGATCATAGGTAATAACAGAGCACGTTATTATTATGGAGCTGATCTTAATGCAGGTTGGAAAGGTTTTGATATACGTTTATTTTTTCAAGGTGTAGGTAAAAGGGATTGGTACCCAAATGCAGGTAACCACTATTTCTGGGGCGTATATGCTCAGCCTTGGACAAACGTTCAGGTACACAATCTTGATCACTGGACACCTGAGACACCAGATGCTTACTTCCCAAGAGTTAAAGCTTACATTGCAGAAGATGGAACAGAACTTGGTAATCCACAAACCAAATATCTTCAGGACGCATCTTACCTTCGTTTGAAGAATCTCACTGTTGGCTATACCTTGCCAAAAACACTCACTAATAGAATGAAAATAGATAAAGTGCGCGTTTATTTCAGTGCAGAGAACGTATTTGGTGTGTCACATATTAAAGCAAATCTGGATCCGGAAGGATTGGACGGAACCATATATCCCTTCCAAAAAACCTTTTCTTTTGGTTTGAATTTTAATTTTTAACTCAAGTAGGAAGTATCATGAAACTAAAAATAAAATATATCCTTATACTCGGATTTATAACTATTGCAATAACGTCTTGTAAAAAAGAGTTTTTGCAGAGAAATCCTCAAACGCAAATTACTGATGCTGTTTTTTTTCAATCTGCTGCTGATCTTGAAACTTACAGCAATGGATTTTACGGACAATTGTCTCCATCTTACGACGATATTAACTCTGATAATATAGCAAATTATAACGCCAGTGGCGAAGTGGATGTATTGGTACGGGGAGGACTGTCATCAGCAAATACCGGTGGCTGGGATAAAGCTGATTGGGGTAATTTGAGACGTATCAATTATATGCTTGACCATATTAATCAGGTAAAAGGTGATCAAACACTAATTAACCATTACGTAGGCATAGCCCGCTTCTTCAGAGGGCTGTATTATTTTAACAAGATTAAAAAATACCACAATGTTCCCTGGTTTAATAAAGTATTGGGTTCCGATGATCCCGCCTTGTTCAAAGGTCAGGATCCAAGAACAATGGTTGCCGATTCGGTTTTAAACGACCTTACCTATGCCTCAAATAATATTAAACCAGATGGAACTAATACCCGCGTTACCAAATGGGCAGCACTTACATTGTTGGCACGCTTTGCTCTTCATGAAGGTACCTTTAGGAAATACCATGATGAGATAGCATTAACAAACGATTATCAACGTTTTCTTGATGTTGCTATAACTGCTTCAGCCCAAATTATAAAAGACGGCGGCTTTGCTATTTACAATACCGGAAAGGCGGGTGAAGATTATCGGGCCCTATTTTCAAGTGCAAATTTAGCTGCAAATAAAGAAATGATTATGTGGGCTGATTACGGAAAGGAACTTGGAGTTGGTAACAATACCCATACAGTATTAGACTATACCTGGTCTCTTAGTAAAAATCTGGCTGATACCTATCTTAAAACAGATGGTACCCCATTCACTTCAACACCAGGATATAATACCAAATTATATACGGAAGTTTTTACAGGCCGCGATCCGCGTATGGCTGAAACTATTGTCAATCCGGCATTTAGAGGGCCAAATAACGCTACAGCGCCATATAGAATAAAGCCAACGCTTGGCGGTTATAATCAAATTAAATTTTATCCGCGTTCTGCTGATTTAATGCAAGGTTGGGTAATGAATTATACTGACCTGCCAATATTTAGGTATGCTGAGGTTTTATTGATAAATGCCGAGGCAAAGGCTGAATCTGGGACAATTACTCAAACTGATCTTGATCAAACGGTTAACAAGTTAAGAGCAAGGGTGCAAATGCCTGCATTAAGTATGGGGGTAGCATTAGATCCGGTACTTGCAGCCACTTATCCGAATGCCATGGGATCAATTACAGCGGTATTACTTGAAATTCGCCGGGAAAGAAGAGTGGAGATGGCTTGCGAAGGTTTAAGGTATGATGATATAGTTCGTTGGAAAGTAGGTAAAGTTTTACAAAACAGTCAGCAAGGGATGTATGTTCCGGCAATGGGTGGAATGGATGTGACAGGCGATGGTGTACCTGATATTGCAATTCTAACCTCTCCTAATGATGAATCTGCAATAGCAAACCTTCCTGAGGATGTGAAAAAGAATCTATCTAAATACTATTTAAAAGATAAAGACGGTAAGGATCAGAATTTTTATCTTACTAATGGCACCTCTGGTTTTGTAGCATTTACGCGCGACAGAGATCAGCCAAGAACATTTATCGAACCAAAATATTATTACAGGCCAATACCAATAAGTGAAACGGTAGTTAACCCTGCCTTAAAACAAGTATTCGGTTGGTAACAGTAGTAAAATGATAGCGCGCTCCGGCAGCAGGTTTAACCGCCTGCTGCTTTTTAAGTTTACACACAAACAAGCCATGAGATTATTAATGATTTTATTTTTTTTCTTATCCTTAGTCGGCACAGCAAATGCTCAGTTTAAGGGAAAGGTTTTTCTAGATAAAAACAAGAACAAACTTGCTGATACAGGTGAACAAGGCATGCCAAATGTTGCGGTATCTGATGGCCAAAATGTACTGCGTACAGATAAAGAAGGTAGCTTCAGCTTACCTGGGCATTCAAAAAACAGGTTTATATTTATCACGGTTCCTTCGGGTTATAAACTTACCGATAAGCATTATATTAAAGTAGGCGCTACGGATAAGGCTTATAATTTTGGGATTGTTGAAGATCCTACAAGTGCAGGGGCATCTGTTAAGATGCTTCAGATTACCGATACTGAAACCGATAAGTATAACGACTGGATTGTGAATGTAAAGGACTATGCAAAAAAGCAAGGCATCAGCTTTATTGTTCATACTGGCGACATCTGTTACGAAAAGGGATTAAATTTCCATGCAAATCAGATTACATCTGAAGCACTTGGTAAACAAATCTTTTACTGCATCGGCAATCATGATTTGGTTAAAGGGGCTTACGGAGAAGAGTTGTTTGAAAATTTGTTTGGCCCGGTATATTATTCCTTTGATGCAGGACCAGCACATTTTATTGTAACTCCAATGAGGTCCGGCGATTTTCAGCCATCTTATACTGTAGATGAGGTGATCGGCTGGATGAAAAACGACCTTGCTGCGGTCGATAAAAATAAGCCCGTAATTATCTTTAATCATGATCTTCTCACTTACAACGATCAGTTCATTTTAAAAGGTAAAAAGGATTCCATCAATTTAAATGATAATAATTTAAAAGCATGGGTTTATGGTCATTGGCATAATAATTTTGTAAGGAAAAGTGAAAATACAGGAATTCATTACATCTCATCTGCGCCACCTGATAAAGGAGGGATAGACAACTCAGCAGGACAATTCCTGTCAATTGAAATTGATGAAAATGGCGTAAAAGAAGTAAAACCACATTACACTTATCTGCACAAACACCTGGTAGTTAGTACGCCATCAGGGTTGGATATGGTAAAAGTGAAAAATGGCGCACTAATCATAAATGCCAATGTGTATGATAGTGAGACTACCGTAAAGAATGTTAAAAGTATAATCTACGATACTAAAGGGAATAAGGTAGCCGAAACAGCTTTAACCGCAAATACTGATTGGAATTGGGAAGGGAAAATCGCCACTGCTAAGCTGGGAAAAGAAAAACAATTAACAATTCAGACTGAGGTTGTTTTTGCTGATGGTGAGCAGCACATACAGAAACAGACCTTTACAATTGGCACCAATACTGAAAAAGCATCATTAAAATGGGTAAGTAACATAAAAGGAAATATATGGAAAACTGCACCGTTGTTTGCTGAAGGAAGATTATTTGCAGCGACAATTGATGATGGTAATAATATCAATTGCGGAATCACAGCGCTTGATCCGCAGAGTGGGAAAGTTTTATGGCATTATAAAACCCGTAACTCGATCAAACATGAAATGGCTTATGACAGTGGATTGATATTATGCACAGATATGGAAGGCTTTACTTATGCGTTAAAAGCATCATCTGGTGAATTGGTGTGGAAAAAAGACTTGGGTATGAAAAGCCTGCCAGGCTACATTTCCGCCGGGGTAGCAGAGAACGGTATTTATTATACCGGAGCAGAAGGCTATTTTCAAGCGCTTGAGGTAAAATCAGGTAAAACTATCTGGGTAAATAAAGAATGGCGTGGAGGGGAAGGTACACCCGAAAAGATGACAATTGCCGGTGAAGTGATAATTACTGGGAGTAACTGGCAAAGTCTGTTTGGACACGATAAAAAGACTGGTAAATTACTGTGGAAAAGAAGTGATGAAGGTCTGCGTTTTAGAAGTAGTACCGGGAAATATGTAAATGGTAAATTGTACATCACCGGCCTGAACTCCATTTTTGTGATAGACCCGCAAACTGGAAAAACACTACAGAAAATTGATGCAGATTATGAATTTAAGGTAATGGCAACACCTTTAGTGACCGATAGGCATATTATTATGTCGACGGCCAAACATGGAGTTGTTGCATATGATGTTAATACTTTGAAAGAGGTATGGGATACCACTACCGGTAATGCGCTTGTTTATTCAGCTCCGTATGCAGGGCCAGAATCAGCTACTGTTGAATGTTCGGTAATTAGGTATAAGAATAAGCTTCTTTTTGGAGCTTCTGATGGATTTATCTATGTTATAGAGGAAAATTCTGGAAAGGTACTAAGGAAAATTAATCTTGGCGCTCCCATATTTGCGGATTTATCAGTTGTTGAAAACACAGTTTATGTAGCAGATTTTGCAGGCAATGTATTTGCGCTCACAAATATTTAGAAATAACAATTGCTAAATTCAGGAACAGCCTTGTTGCAAATAGCGACGAGGCTGTTTTACTTTAGATGAGATTGTACATTTTATAAAATGAAACATTCTATAATAAAATGATATACATTATTAAAAATAATAACTCTGAACACTTTCTTTAACCTTAAATTTTCATTAATTTGCTTTAACGGAAATACTTACAAATCGCCCCTATGAAATGTCGTTCTCAAATCATCGCCGTATTTTTATTTTGCAGCCCCTTTTTCATTAAAGCACAAGGAATAGATGTTCCTGTTTCAGAAAAAGCCAAGATCAATTTTTCAGGAATGCTGCAAACTCAATTTAACTATTCTCTTGACGACGATATTGATATTGCCGGCATGCATCATACCGGTGATGAGCATTTTTCCAGAAATTCTTTTTCTGTAAAGCGAGCTCGTCTACAATTAAATGCTATTATAAATGATCGTATTAATGCTGTTATCCTAGTCAACTTTGGTGACTTTACTGGTAACCCTCAAAACAAGGTGCTTGAAAACGCATACATCAAGTATAGTATTAATGATTATGTGAATTTTCAGTTTGGTCAGTTTAGACCTCAGTTTGGTCAGGAAGATAATTATCCTGTTGATTTTGTGCGTTCCATTGATTATTCTAATCAATACTATCTCTTTGGTTCAAACAGTTGGCAGAGCTTTCAGATAGGCGCCACTTATTTTGGCGAGATTAAAAATGCCGATGTTCCTGTAAAATATTATATAGGTATTTTTAATGGCAACAACCGAAATCAGGTGAGTGATAATGATGACGGTAAAATAATTCCTGCGCGAATTGTAGTTGGTCTCGGTAAAACGACTCAGCTGGGTGCCAGTGGCGGGGTTGGTAAAAACATGGGCCAGAAAATATGGGCCTATGGTGCCGATGTTGACTTTAAAAAACAACTTAATGAGAGGTGGGGTATAGAACTTGTTTCTGAGTACAAACAAGGTATAAACAGTGTAGCGTTCTTTGCTCAGGAAAACCCAGTAATACCTGTAAGTGAGTACGCAATGCGCGGAATCTATATATTACCAAATGTGGCTTACAGCATTAAAAATGCAAGACTTAAAAGTCTGGAATTTGCAATGCGATATGAGTACCTCGATTCAGATTTTAAGCAAGCGGGGAATTCCAGACAAAGTTATATCCCAATGATAAGTGCAGCTTTTGCTGAAGCATACGCCATTAGAGTTCAATTGGGACTTTTAATGGACAGATACGAAAGAAATATACCCAATACAACCCAATACAATACAAACAGGATTATTTGCCAGGTTCAGGCAAGATTTTAATTATCTAATTCACTCTAATCCGTTAAATTATGAAAGAGATCAACTACAAAATGATGCTGGCTACATTGGCTTTTGGGTTGTTAATATGGTTTTTACCAATACCGGAAGGTGTAAAACCCGAAGCATGGCATTTACTGGCTATTTTTTTAGCAACTATTTTAGGTATCATCTTAAAAGCGGCTTCCATGGGTACCATGTCTATGATCGCTATCGCATTAGTTGCTTTAACAGGCGTGCTGGCCCCAGGGAATCCTGGTAAGTCGATCTCAATGGCATTAAGTAGTTTTGGAGATAAAGTTATCTGGCTAATAGGCATTTCATTCTTCATAGCAAGAGGCTTTATAAAAACTGGTCTTGGAAGCAGAATCGCCTATCTTTTTATCAGAGTGTTTGGCCGAAGCTCTCTAGGTTTGGGGTATGGACTGGGCCTGGCAGATCTGGTTTTGGCACCTGCTATTCCAAGTAATACAGCAAGAGGCGGAGGTATTATTTATCCAATAATGAAGTCAATGGCACTTAATTTCGGATCAGTCCCCGAAAAGCCGGAAACGCACCGTAAGCTAGGGGGCTATTTAACATTAAGTTGTTATAACATCAACCTCATTACATCCTCAATGTTTCTTACAGGTACTGCTAGTAACCCTATGTGTCAGAAATTTGCGGCAGATCTAGGTATAAATATCACATGGATGTCGTGGATGTGGGCCGCCATTATTCCGGGGATAGTCTCTTTAATTTTAGTGCCATATATCTTGTACAAGATCTATCCTCCTGAAATAAAATCTACAGGAGGAGCACCTAAAATGGCTTCAGAAAAATTGAAGGAGATGGGGGCAGTAACACGGAACGAATGGCTGATGTTAACTGCTTTTTTTGTCTTACTTTTTTTATGGATAACCGGAGATATTTTTAAAATCGATGCCACTACCACCGCCTTCATTGGTCTGGTATTTTTGTTGTTATCGCAAGTTTTAACCTGGGAGGATGTAAAAAGTGAAAAGGGCGCATGGGATACAATTGTATGGTTCTCTGCCTTAGTAATGATGGGAAGTTCTTTAAACTCCTTGGGATTGATTCCATGGTTTAGTGAATTAGTAAGGGCAAAAATAGGAGGGCTGAGCTGGACAATGGCTTTTCCTATAATTGTTCTCGTTTACTTTTACAGTCATTATATGTTTGCAAGTGCAACAGCGCACGTTGCGTCTATGTATGCAGCTTTGCTTGGTGTGGGTATTACAATTGGCATTCCGCCTATGTTGCTTGCATTGTCCCTGGGTTTTTGTGGTGGTATTTTTGGAACATTAACCCATTATGGGCATGGTCCGGCACCGGTATTTTTTGGGAGTACATTCGTTGATGTCAAAGACTGGTGGTCAAAAGGATTTGTTTTGAGTATCGTTTTTCTTGTGATCTGGATGGGAATAGGCGGACTCTGGTGGAAGATGATCGGCTTATATTAATTTAAAGCTTATGGATAGTAAAAAAGGAGCATCTACGTTGATGCGAAAAACGCTAATGGCACTTACCGGATTATTCCTTTGCTTTTTTCTTGTCATTCATTTGCTTGGAAACCTGCAATTATTATTACCCGTTGAACAGGCAAAAGTGAGCTTTAATAGTTATTCTCAAATACTCTCAGGCAATATTTTTATAAAAGTCATTTCTTATATTCTCTATGCATCTATTATTGTTCATTGCCTGGATGCATTGGTAATTACGCTTAAAAATAAAAAAACAGCAGGTAAGTATGCCGTGGACAATAGGGGGAAGGCCAGTAAATGGTATTCTAGAAATATGGGGATACTTGGCACACTAATTCTGATATTTTTGGTATTTCATTTCAGGGATTTTTGGTATCAGTACAAGTTTGGAAGCCTGCCAAAAGATGAAAGTGGGCATAAAGACCTGTATGCAATAGTCGTTGCTGCCTATCAGGACTGGTGGTACGTACTTTTCTATGTGTTTTCTATGTTCGCGCTGGGTTATCATCTGCTGCATGGCTTTTATAGTGCAGCGAGGTCGCTGGGTTTGTATCATCCTAAATATGTTTCTTGGGTAAGGATTTTTGGTACAGGCTATAGCTATATCATCACTATCGGTTTTGCTATTATTCCAATTTATATTTATTTAACTCAACATGTTTTATGGAACTGAACGCTAAAATACCACCGGGACCATTAAAGGATAAATGGAGTTTCTATAAAGACCATGCTAAGCTGGTTAATCCTGCCAACAGAAAAAAAATGGATGTCATAGTCGTTGGTACGGGCCTGGCAGGTAGTGCTGCTGCGGCGTCATTAGCGGAGATGGGATACAATGTTAAATCTTTTTGTTTTCAGGATTCGGCAAGGCGAGCACACTCAGTAGCTGCACAAGGTGGGGTAAATGCGGCTAAGAACTATAAGAATGACGGAGATAGCGTTTATCGCATGTTTTACGATACCATAAAGGGCGGCGATTTCCGGTCACGCGAAGCTAATGTTTATAGGCTGGCAGAGTGCTCTGCTCAGTTAATTGATCAGGCGGTTGCACAAGGTGTGCCTTTTGGAAGAGAATATGGGGGATATCTAAATAACAGATCTTTTGGTGGTGTACAGGTTAGCCGGACTTTTTATGCAAGAGGGCAAACCGGACAACAATTGCTTTTAGGATCTTATCAGGCTTTGATGCGACAGGTTGCTGCCAAAACCGTTAAGCTTTACACAAGACATGAAATGTTGGATGTGGTCGTTATCGATGGAAAAGCAAGAGGTGTTATTGTAAGAAATCTCGATACAGGTGAAATAGAACGACATAGTGCTCATACGATAATTTTGGCAACCGGGGGCTTTGGTAAAATCTATTATTTATCAACCCTTGCAATGGGTTGTAATGCATCGGCCATATGGCGTGCGCATAAAAGGGGTGCATTAATGGCATGTCCAAGCTGGACTCAAGTACATCCTACATCCTTACCACAATCTGGCGATTACCAATCTAAACTCACACTCATGTCTGAGTCGCTGCGGAATGATGGGAGAATATGGGTACCCCTAAAATCTTCTGAAGACCGAAAACCTAATGATATTCCAGAATCAGAACGCGACTACTACCTGGAAAGGCGCTACCCGGCTTTCGGTAACCTTGCCCCACGCGATATTTCCTCTAGAGCGGCAAAGGAACGCATAGATGCAGGATTTGGAGTAGGGCCGCAAAGGAATGCCGTTTATCTGGATTTTTCTAAGGCGATTAAGGAGCAGGGAAAAGGACAAATTAAAGAGAAGTATGGCAACCTGTTTGATATGTACCGCAAAATTACGGCTACCGATGCCTATGTAGAACCTATGATGATATCTCCTGCGGCTCACTTTTCTATGGGCGGCCTATGGGTTGATTATGAATTGATGACTACCATACCAGGATTGTTTGCACTTGGTGAGGCCAACTTTGCTGATCATGGAGCCAACAGGTTAGGTGCCAATTCTTTATTACAGGCATGTGTAGACGGTTATTTTATTGCGCCATATACAGTGTCAAATTATCTGGCCGGAGAAATTAAGTCAGAAAGGGTGTTGATAGATCATCAGGCATTTATTGATGCCGAGGTTCAGGTAAGGGCGCAACTAAGTAAATTATTGGAAACAAATGGCACTAAAACGGCCGATTATTACCATAAAACTCTGGGCAAACTGTTATATGATTATTGTGGGTTATCTAGAAGTAAGAAAGGATTAATCCACGCCATAGAGGAAATAAAAAAGCTAAGGGCTGATTTTTATAAAGACCTTAAAGTCCCTGGCGATGAAGATGAGATGAACGGAGAATTGGAAAAGGCAGGTCGTATTGGGGATTATCTCGAAGTTGCAGAGTTGATGTGCCTGGATGCCCTCACGCGCGACGAATCATGTGGCGCCCATTTTAGGGAAGAATATCAAACTCCGGAAGGAGAGGCTTTAAGGAATGATGAAAAGTTCTGTTTCGTATCAGCCTGGAAATGGCAGGGAGAGGGACAAGAAGAACTGCTGATCCCCGAACCATTACATTTTGAAAATGTTGAACTAGCAGTAAGAAGCTATAAATAAATAGGCATATGAAGTTATATCTAAAAATTTGGAGACAAAGTGATGCTGCCAGCCAAGGCAAGCTCGTAGATTACGAACTGGATAATGTGATTCCTCATATGTCTTTTCTGGAGATGATGGATACTCTAAATGAGGAGCTGGTTTTAAAAGGCGATCGCCCTGTAGAATTTGATCATGACTGCCGAGAGGGAATATGCGGGCAATGTGGAATGATGATTAACGGACAAGCACATGGCCCAATAGCAAATCTAACTACCTGCCAACTTCATATGCGTGAGTTTAAAGATGGCGACACCATTTATGTTGAACCATTTAGAGCTTTGGCTTTTCCTATAAAAAGGGATTTAAGGGTTGATAGATCAGCATTTGACAGGATCATTATGGCCGGTGGATTTATTTCAGTAAATACCGGTCAGGCACCTGAGGCAAATGGAATACCCATTACACATGAACAGGCCGAGTCTGCCTTTGACTCTGCAGCTTGTATAGGGTGCGGCGCCTGTGTTGCCACATGTAAAAACTCAAGTGCAGCTTTATTTACCTCAGCTAAAATCTCCCATCTGGCAAAATTGCCTCAAGGTAAAATGGAGTCGCGCAAAAGGGTGCTTTCTATGGTGAAACAAATGGACGAAGAGAATTTTGGACACTGTAGTAATACAGAGGCCTGCGAGGTAGAATGTCCGCAACAGATTTCAGTTCTTAATATTGCAAGAATGAATTGGGAGTATTCACTGAGTAGTGTTTTAAAAAAATAGGGGTCTATTATATAGCACGCATTTAAAGTTGTAGTCTTAAAGCTACCGTCGAGCTGACGGTAGCTTCCAAAATACTATCTTAACAAGTTTTTCCAGCTCGTTTTGCTTTCAATTAATGTTTGAAGATCTTTAATGTCAATACGTTGCTGCTCCATTGTATCACGATGACGAATGGTTACGGTATTATCTTCCAATGTCTGGTGGTCAATTGTTAAGCAGAAAGGAGTACCAATAGCATCCTGTCTGCGGTAACGCTTACCAATAGCATCTTTTTCTTCATATACACAGTTGAAATCCAGCTTCAGGCTGTTCATAATTTCTCTTGCTTTTTCCGGTAAACCATCTTTTTTAGTAAGCGGGAATATCGCTACTTTAACGGGAGCAAGGCAAGGATGCAAGCGCAATAATGTTCTGCTATCTTGTTTTTCTCCATCACTAAGGTCCTGCTCTTCAAAAGCATTGATCATGGTTAAAAGGAACATACGATCTAAACCTATTGAAGTTTCTATTACATAAGGTACATAGTTGCCATATGGTTTTCCTTCTTCATTAAGATCATTGTCGAAATATTGCATTTTTTTGCCAGAGAATTCCTGGTGCTGTGACAGATCGAAATCCGTACGGCTATGGATACCCTCAACTTCTTTAAAGCCAAACGGGAATTCAAATTCAATATCGGTAGCTGCATTTGCATAGTGAGCAAGTTTAACATGGTCGTGGTATCTGTACTTTTCTGCAGAGGTACCTAAAGCTAAATGCCATTTTAAACGGGCCTCTTTCCAATATGCAAACCATTTTTTGTCTTCACCCGGGCGTACAAAGAATTGCATTTCCATTTGTTCAAACTCGCGCATACGCATGATGAACTGACGGGCAATTACTTCATTTCTAAAGGCTTTTCCTATCTGTGCAATACCAAAAGGAATTTTCATTCTTCCTGATTTTTGAACGTTAAGGAAGTTTACAAAAATACCTTGAGCAGTTTCAGGGCGTAAGTATATTTCTTCAGCACCTTCGGCCATAGCACCAAACTGGGTACTAAACATCAGGTTAAACTGACGTACTTCGGTCCAGTTTTTTGTGCCGCTTACAGGGCATGCAATTTCGTGTTCTTCAATTAATGTTTTTAGTTGCTGTAGGTTTTCAGATTTTAAAGCCTCATCCATATCAGCCTGCAACTTTGCAGCTTTATCTGTTTTGCCGTCTTTTTCGTAACGTGCAATTTTATCTTCTAGTAACTGATCAGCACGGTAGCGTTTTTTCGAATCTTTATTATCGATCATAGGATCGTTAAATCCGTCAACGTGACCACTTGCTTTCCATATTTTTGGATGCATAAATATTGCAGAATCAATACCTACAATATTTTCATGCATTTGTACCATGGCTTTCCACCAATAAGTTTTGATGTTGTTTTTTAATTCTGCTCCTAACTGCCCGTAATCGTATACAGCACTTAGTCCATCATATATTTCGCTGCTTTGGAATACAAAACCATATTCCTTGGCGTGTGATATTACATTTTTAAATTGCTCGTCGTTAGTGTTTTTTGCCATAATGATGCAAACTTAGATAAAATATTTTAATGGTTTTCATGAATGCAGTGGTGTTTTTTCTACTTTTGAAAATGAGCACTCCGGCAAACCTAAAAATTAAATAAATTGAGCATTAAAGTACAGTATTTGTCTAAGTATTACGATAAGCAAAAGGCTGTCGATGAAGTAAGTTTTGAGGTTAAACCCGGTAAGATACTAGGTTTCCTTGGCCCTAATGGCGCCGGAAAATCTACCACCATGCGCATGCTTACCGGTTATCTGAAGCCAACCTCAGGCTCTGCGGAGTTGTGCGGTTTCGATTCGCAAACCCAGAGTTTAGACGTTAGACGTATTATTGGTTACCTGCCAGAAAACACGCCATTATATACCGATATGTATGTAAAAGAGTTTTTATTGTTTGTTGCCAATACCTATAACCTTCAGCACCCTGAACAAAAAGTTAGGGACACTATAGAGGCTGTCGGCTTAGGGGCCGAGCAACACAAAAAAATAAATATGCTTTCCAAAGGCTACAAGCAAAGGGTAGGACTGGCTCAGGCAATTATTCATAATCCGGAGATCTTAATCCTTGATGAGCCTACATCAGGTTTAGATCCAAATCAGCTTACCGACATTCGGGAACTGATTAAGAAGCTGGGAAAGGACAAAACTGTTATCCTATCGACACATATTATGCAAGAAGTAGAGGCAGTTTGCGACGAAGTTATCATCCTCAATAAAGGAAAGATTGTAGCAAATTCCGAAATTACTGAACTTAAAAAACAACACCAATCTTCGTCTCTTGAAGATATTTTTAGAAAACTGACTTCTTAATATGATAAGTCAATTGTGCGTTTGTTAATAATTATTTACTGTAGAGTTTTATTTTTTGTAACGATTGGCCAAGTTTTTGTATCTAAGGATTATAATTACACAATTTAAATTAAACAGAAATGAAAAAAGTATTTTTACTAACAGCAATTGCAGGTCTTTTTGCATTCTCGAGCGTTAAAGCTCAAAAAGATGTTGCTATGACAGGTCCAAAGTTAGGTATTGGAGCTGAGTTTGCATTTCCAATGGGTGACTTTGGTGATGTAAGTAAATTGGGCTACGGTGGTTCATTGTTGTATCAACATCCAGTAGCTGCTAATTTGAATTTAACTGGTAGCGCAGGCTATTTGACTTTTAAAGCTAAGGATGAATTTGGTGGTGGTACTTCTGGTTCAATTCCCGTTAAAGCAGGTGCAAGATATTTTGTAGCTGAGAATTTTTATATAGGCGGTGAGCTTGGTGCGGCTTTCTCTACAGAATCAGGGGGAAAAACTGCTTTTGCTTATTCTCCTGGAATTGGTATAGAGTTTCCTGTTTCTGATGGCGGTGCTATCGAATTAGGTGGACGTTATGAAGGATGGTCAGCTAATTCAGTTACTAGGTCTTTTATAGGATTAAGATTAGCATATAATTTCGGTTTATAATCAAAAACCAAAAGGTTCGTTTAAACGAATATAAAAAAGCCGCTTGATTAAGTTCAAGCGGCTTTTATTGTTAATCATTATACCGTTTCCGCTTACATACAAACTATTGCCCTGCAAATCCCTGTTACTCCAATTCATTGTAAATAAGAAAGATATTGCAGTCAATCATATGCAGTTGGTGCTAGGCTGATAATGAAAATATAATAACCACAATATAAGTATATTTCAACTATGTATTCATTATGTTGTTAATATGAGGTTATTCTGTAATCTTATTTAGCTAGGTATAACCCGAATATTTTCTTAAAAGCATCTTTGTATATAGTAGCGGTGTTATTATGTTAGAAAAGAAGACAACCTGGTAATCATCCAAAGCTTTGTTATACTAGCTATATTTTATAATATTGCAGCTCATTGAAATTTAACTAATGAAAAAAATATTTTTCTTAATTCTTACTTCGGGACTTTTCCAGTTTGTTGATGCTAAAGCACAATCCAGCGTTCAAATTGCAGAGCCGAGGTTGGGAATTGGATTTGACCTAGGCTTGCCTATCGGCGACTTTGGAGACTTTGCAAATTATGGAACAGGTGGTTCTATACTTTATCAGCATCCGGTATCAAAATCATTAAACATTACTGGAAATGTAGGCTATATCAGATTCAATGGCAAAGAAACGATTGGTACATTGAAATACAGGCAAAGTTTTATTCCGATTAAAGTTGGAGTAAGATATTTCATCACCGAAAATATTTACGGCACAGCTGAAGTTGGATCGTCTATCGCGACAGCTAACGGCAGTGGAGTTTCTTTTATTTATACACCTGGTTTGGGCGTTGAAATTCCTGTTTCACGTACAGGTTCCTTAGATATTGGAGCCAGATATGAGGGGTGGACAAAAAATACGGGAACTTTATCATTTATTGGTTTAAGAGCCGGATACAATTTTTAAAAGCAAATGAATGTACGCAGTTTTTAAAAGGGAATTATTCAGTTTGTTAAATTCATTAATGGCTTATATTACCATTGGTGTGTTTTTACTAACCTCAGGTTTGCTGCTTTGGTTTTTTCCGGATACCTCGATACTGGAGTATGGATATGCTGAACTCACTGGGTTCTTTAGTCTGGTACCATTCCTATTCATGTTTTTGATTCCTGCAATTACCATGCGTTCGTTTGCTGAAGAAAGGAGAGAAGGTACTTATGTTCTATTGGCATCCAGGCCATTAACAGATTGGCAAATTATTCTGGCAAAGTATTTTGCATGTTTGGTATTGGTTTTATTTTCATTAATACCCACACTAATTTATTATTACTCTATTTATAAGCTGGGTTTGCCAGCCGGGAATATTGATACTGGTGCGGTAATTGGTTCGTATTTGGGTTTATTGCTGCTAGGAAGCGCTTTTACTGGTATTGGGATATTTGCTTCATCCATCACTAAAAACCAGGTTATTGCCTTCGCAGTTGCAGTATTTATCTGCTTTGTAGCGTACAGCGGTTTTGATGCACTGAGCAAGATTTTTGCGATGAGGTACCTGGAAACTATTTTTTTAGGATTAAGTGTAAATGAGCACTATCAATCTATAAGCAGAGGCGTTTTGGATACTCGTGATCTTGTTTATTTTGTCAGTTTTGTATTGTTCTTTTTGGGAATTACCAAGCTGGTAATAGGAGGTAGAAAATGGTAAAGTTAAAGAGCAGCAAAAGTATCGGATTTCTTGTTCTTTTGGCAGGACTGGTGTTGCTAAATATGGCAGCACAGTACGTTTATACCCGGATAGACTTTACAAAAGAGAAACGTTTTACGTTAACGCCAAAATCTAAAACGATTTTAAAAGAAGCTAGAAAGCCAATAACAATTACTGTTTTTCTAGAGGGCGATTTACCGTCAGCTTTTAAGCGGTTGAAGAATGCTACAAAAGATCTGCTAACCGACTACAAAGCCTATGCAGGTACTGATATTACCATTGAATTTGTGGATCCGATATCCGGGCTGTCTGCAGCCGAGCAGGATACAGTTATGAATCACTTATATCAGGTAGGAATAGAGCCTACTACTTTAAATATTAAGAACGACAATGGATTTGCACAGAAAACCATATTTCCAATGGCAATGGTTGAAGGGAATGGGAATCAGTTAGCCTTAAAATTGCTGCAAAACCTGGATGCATCAGGTAATTACGAAGAAAATATCAATAATTCTATCCAAAATCTGGAATATGTCTTTACATCAGCCATTCAAAAGGTATTGAGCGGACAGCATCCAAGAATTGGCTTTACGGAAGGAAATGGTGAACTTTCTGATTTGCTGTTGAATGATGCGATAAAAAGTTTGTCGGATAGCTATGATGTTGGTAGGGTAAACCTCAACCAAATTGATAAGGCCGGCTTAGATAAACTAAAGCTATTGATAATTGCAAAACCTGAAAAGGAATTTACTGAAGTCGAAAAATATAAGATCAACTATTTTGTAATGAACGGCGGTAGGGTAGTTTGGAGTATAGATCAGGTGAGCGCCAGTTTAGATAGTTTAAGAGGGGCAGGAGAGCAACTGGCTTTTAACAAAAAACTGAATCTTGATGATATGCTGTTTATATATGGCGCAAGGGTTAACTATGATCTTATAGCTGACGCTAATTGTGCTGAAATTCCTTTAAGTATGGGTGGACAGCAGGGGCAGATTCAAATGGCACCCTGGGTGTTTTATCCAATCCTGATGCCTGACACAGCAAATAGCCTAGTAAAAAATATTGATGGAGTAAGAAGTGAGTTTGTTAGTACTGTTGATACTATCGGGGTGAAAGGAATTAGCAAAAAAGTGATTTTACAAAGCTCAGCTTATAATAAAGTGCATCCTACACCAAAGATGCTTTCGTTGCAAATGGTTGCTGAACAGCCGGATCCGCGAGAGTATGCCAGCGTTCAGCGAACTGTGGGTGTGCTATTGGAGGGTAAATTTCAATCTGTATTTTTAAACAGGCCCATTCCCACCGGAATTACTGAACAATATGGTGTAACTGCAGAGAGTAAGCCTACAAAAATGATAGTGATTGGGGATGGAGATGTCTTTAAAAATCAGATCAGTGCCAGAGACGGATCTGTTTTTCCGTTGGGTTTTGACAGATATACGGAAAGAAACTATGGAAATAAGGCATTGTTATTAAATATTGCCGACTTTTTATCTAATGATGATAATTTGATCTCTTTGCGCAATAAAGAAGTTAAGATCAGGTTGTTGGATAAGGTACGTTTACGTACCGAAAAGCTACAATGGCAGCTTATCAATGTTGTTTTTCCTTTACTATTGTTAATATCGTTCGCAATTTTTCAACATTATTACCGCAAACATAAGTATGCAAGGTAATTTTTATATTTTTGAGAACTGACAAGATCATACTATGAGATTTATTGTATCCACATCAACGTTATTAAAACATTTGCAAACAGTAAATGGTGCATCAAGCAGCAGTACTGTTTTGCCTATACTGGAAAATTTCTTATTTGAAATTAAAGACGGAAATTTAACGATATCTGCAACGGACTTACAAACCAGCATGACCACTTCTTTGGCTGTTGAATCTAAAGAAGGCGGTAAAGTAGCTGTGCCGGCAAGAATACTGTTAGATACCTTAAAGACTTTACCAGATCAACCTATTTCTTTTAATATTGACGATGCATCATTCTCTATTGAGATTAGTGCAGGAGATGGTAAATATAAACTGAGTGGTGAAAATGGAGATGATTTTCCAAAAATACCGGTTGTTGAAAATGCATCATCTGTAAACTTACCTGCATCTGTATTGACTGAGGCCATTACTAAAACTATTTTTGCAGTAAGTAATGATGAGTTAAGACCGGCCATGACTGGCGTTTTTTGTCAATTGTCTGAAGAACACATCACTTTTGTAGCAACCGATGCACATAAGTTGGTGAGGTACAGACGTATGGATAGTAAAGCAGATAAAACATCTTCTTTTATTCTTCCTAAAAAAGCTTTAACTTTATTGAAAGCAGCATTACCATCAACAGATGTGAATGTTTCTGTTGATTATAACGCAACAAGCGCTTTCTTTAAATTTGAGAATATAAACCTGGTTTGTCGTTTGATTGATGAGCGTTATCCAGATTATGAGGCGGTAATACCGGCTAATAACCCGAATAAATTAGTGATTGACAGAGCTTTGTTTTTGAATACACTACGCAGGGTAGTTATTTTTGCTAACAAAACCACTCATCAGGTAAGGTTAAAAATCAATGGAAGTGAATTAAATATTTCTTCTGAGGATTTAGATTTTGCGAATGAAGCGCATGAGCGTTTAAGTTGCCAGTACGAAGGAGAAGATCTGGAAATAGGATTTAACGCACGTTTCTTAATCGAAATGTTAAGCAATTTGAGTGGAGAGGAAGTTACATTGGAGCTTTCTACCCCAAATCGCGCTGGATTGTTAATTCCACAGACTAATGATGAGAATGAAGATGTTTTAATGCTGGTTATGCCGGTAATGTTGAATAATTATAATTAATACTTATTTAAATATTTGTGGTGGCTTGGTTTTGACCAGGTCATCGTTGTTTAGTGTAATTTTAATAATACTACTATGAAAAAATCATTCTTTTTATGCTTAACTCTGGGTGTTGTACTGCTGAGCTCTTGTTTTAAAGAACCCAAACCAGAACCTGTTGGAGACGCATATATTAATGCTGTTAACGCGGTGAGAGGGTCAAGCCCGCAGGAGTTTTATTTGAATGGAAGTAAGAAAAATTCTGTTCCTATTCCTTATGGTGCATCCAGTGGCTATATTACTGTTACTTCGGGAAATAGTCAGTTTGCTTTTGGTAATGTAAGTTCGGAAACAGCTAATGCGGCTACGCAAGTTGTAGGTGTTCCAATTGGTGTTAATGCAACGGTTTTTTATTATACCGAATCGAAGAGTCAAAGCACTCAGGAGGAATTGCATATGGCTACTATTATCAATGATGATATGAAGCCATCAGCGGTTGCAGGTAAGGCCAAGGTAAGATTTATTAATTTAAATTATTTATTACTTAATACCATTTCAGTTTTATCTGGAACAACTAAAATCGTAGAAAAAATACCTTTTAAAAGTTCATCGTCTTATATCGATTTAGATCCAGGCACCAAATTTAAATTTGTTGCAGATATCGTAGATTCACCTGCTTCGGTTGAACTTGATCCGAATTTGCAAGCAAATAAAAATTATACCATCTGGGTTGATGGAGTGACCGCAACAGAACTTACAGGACACGTTATCGCACACTAATTAATTAAATGACATTTCTAAGTTTAAAAATATCATGGTAATAAGCATGATATTTTTATTTTTGGGCTTAATTTATAAAACTTGGAATTTTTCACTTTTTTAATAGACTTTCTTCTTCATATTGATAAACATTTGGAGGAGATCATCAGAGATTATCAGAATTGGACTTATGCCATTCTTTTTTTAATCATTTTTGCCGAAACAGGTTTTGTAGTTACTCCCTTTTTACCTGGTGATTCCTTACTGTTCGCCATGGGAACTTTAATTGCCGGAGAAAATACGGGTTTGAGTATTTGGGTGATGCTGATCCTCTTAATTGTGGCAGCTATATTGGGTAATTCCTTAAATTATAAATTGGGTAGCTATTTTGGTGTCCGGGTGTTTAAAGAGAACAACAGAATACTAAAACTTGAATATTATAACCAGTCGCATATGTTTTTTGAAAAGCATGGCGGTAAAGCCATTATTTTTAGTCGCTTCCTGCCTATTTTCAGGACAATAGCTCCATTCGTTGCGGGTGTGGCAAAAATGCCGTTTGGAAGATTTACTCTTTTTAATGTTATCGGAGGGGTGGCCTGGATAACCAGTTTACTTATGGCAGGATACTTATTGGGACAAATTCCAGTGGTTAAAAAGAACTTTGATATCGTAATTGTAGTGATTGCTGTTGTTACTTTTTTCCCTGCAATATTTGCAGCTTTAAGATCTAAGTTTAAAAAGAAAGAAGTAAAAGAGTAGATTAGTAGCAGGGTTGACCCGCATCAACCCATGCCGGGTAGCAGAAACAGCCCGTGCTTCTGCAGTACTGTGTATCGACGTTTATCTGGAACTGAATGGTGCAAACATAGTTTATGTTCGCTTTGTAGAACCTATTGATGCCGGGACAGGGCGTGAAAGCGGTCAGGTGGTTAATTGTCATTTGAGTAAGGGACCCACACGAGCTGAACAGAATAGTCGCCGCAATAAGCGTTACGGAAATAAAAATATATTCCATTTCCGTAAAACTCTATAAAGAAACCTTTAAGGCGGTTATTTATCGATGCTTTTTCCCTTCATGGCTGAAGAAACAGCCACGTCCATAACCCTCTCGGCAAATGGGCGTGTAAATTCATTTAATTGGTCGGCTTTCTTAAGGATTTCATCTTTCTCTGCTTTGGCAAGTGCTTCTTTGAGTGCCAGGATATGAATGTTGGTGCTTTCGATTTCATCTGCGGTAAGGAAAGTTCCATGTTTTTCGATAAAACGTTCGGCCGTGTAAACCAATTGTTCGCCTTCACTTCTGGCTTCAATCAGCATCCTTTGTTCTACATCACTTTTTGCATGAGTAATGCTGTCGATCAACATTTTTTCGACAGTTTCATCGGTTAGACCGTAACTAGGAGTGATGTCTATTTCCTGTTTTACACCGGAGCGTAATTCTACCGCTTGTACCGTTAAAATCCCATCGGCGTTTAAAAGGAAGTTGATGTCTACTTTTGGTAGCCCAGCCGGCATAGATGGGATTCCCTTAAGGTCAAATTCTGCTAATTTTCTGTTTTCCTGAACAAGGTCACGTTCCCCCTGGAATACAGATATTTTCATGTTTACTTGTCCGTCAACTGAAGTAGTGTATTGCCTGCCTGCCTTTGTAGGAACTTTTGCATTTCTTGGAATAATGACATCCATTAAGCCACCCATAGTTTCAATCCCTAGTGATAAAGGAGTTACGTCTAATAAAAGGATGTCTGACCTGTTTCCGGCAAGGATATCGGCTTGTATGGCTGCTCCTAGAGCAACTACCTCATCAGGGTTAATCTGATCGTGTGGGGCACGGTCAAAGAAATCCGCAACTTGTTTTTTCACATAAGGAGTACGTGTGGACCCGCCAACTAAAACTACCTCATCAATATTTTCGATGGTTAATTTAGCATCAATTAAGGCCTGTTTACACGAGTTTATGGTTTCCTGAACTTTAGGTGCAATTAGTTGTTCAAAAGTTTGTTTATCTATTGAGCACCAGATTTCGCCAAGCTTTTCATTAAATAGATTTTGAGTAGTTAAAGCTTTTTTAGCTTCTTCTGCTTTTAACCTTAAAGCTTGCATTAAACCTGAATCTGCAGCAAGGTCTTCTTTGTTCAGTTTGTTTTTGTCTATCCAGTAATGAACGATGGCACGATCAAAATCGTCGCCACCTAAAAAGGTATTGCCATTAGTTGATAAAACTTCAAATATCCCGTTTTGAATAGAAAGTACAGAGACATCAAAAGTACCTCCACCCAGGTCATAAACGGCTATTGTTTTTTGTTGAGTAGGATCCAGCCCAAGCCCATAAGCCAAACTAGCTGCCGTTGGCTCGTTCACAATCCTTAAAACATCGAGCCCAGCCAGTTTCCCTGCATCGCGGGTTGCTTGTCGCTGACTGTCGTTGAAATACGCAGGAACGGTTATTACCGCTCTGTTTACGGGAGTTTTAAGTGCGTGCTCCGCCCTGGCCTTGAGCTCTTTTAGTATTTCAGCCGATAATTCAATTGGTGTATAAAACTTATCGCCGGCTTTAATTTTAACCAGGGAATCGTTCTCATCATCAATTATTCTATAAGAGAAAGTATCCTGATGACTAGCTACATCTTTGTATGACCTGCCCAGTAAGCGCTTAACGGAAAATATGGTGTTTGAAGGATCTGTAATTAAAAATTCTTTGGCTTCATTTCCAACCAAAGCATCTCCTTGCGCATTGAAATGTACAATAGAAGGAACCAGTAAACCCTTACCAGTATCGTTTATCACTTTAGGGTTCTTATCTGGATCGATAAAGGCAACCAAACTATTTGTTGTCCCTAAATCGATTCCAACGATGATTTCTTCTTGCTGAAATGAGCCTGTTGCCAGGTTGATGGATATTTTTGCCATAGTCCGGCAAATTTAGGAATGTTTAGCTGTTTTTTTGTTTTAAGGTTGTAATGTTTTTCAGATGATGACAATTAACTTGTTCTGCCAGGAGGTTAAAACAAAGAGACAGGATTAAGTTTCAAAAAATCTTCTATGCTCAGTCCGCTTTTTCCAATGCGCAATATCTTCTCAGGATTGAACTGTTTTTGGAATTCGTTTAAGCCGGAAATACTTGAATCGTGACCACTTTTTACTTCAAGTCCAATTACTTTTCCCCTACGCTCCAGTACAAAGTCTACCTCGTTGTTGCGCTCGCGCCAATAATATACTTTAAAGCCTTCGGTGAGTGCCGAATTAACTAAATGAGCTCCTACGGCAGATTCTGCCATTCTACCCCATTCTTTTGGGTCTTGCCTGACTTCATCAAATAGCTCATTACGCTGTGCGCTAATTAATGCAGTATTGTGAACCTGGAATTTAGGACTCGAAGAACGTTTTCTAATTATATCGGCAGCATATTTTTCAATTCCACCTAATAGACCGGCAGTATCAAGCAGTTCAAGGTAATGCGATAATGTTACCGTATTGCCTGCATCTTGTAGTTGGCCTAGTATCTTTGTGAATGACAGAATTTGCCCGGAGTACAAACATCCGAGTTCAAATAGCCTTCTCATCAGTGTAGGTTTATCAACGCGTGTGAGCATCAAAATATCTTTGGAAATGCTTGTTTCTATGAGCGATTGATTAATATAGTTTTTCCATCGTTCTTCATTTTGAATAATATTTCCTGATCCGGGATAGCCTCCAAACCAGATATATTGATTAAGTGTCCAGTTAAAGGCTCTATTCATTTCTGTATAGGACCAGTGGGACATATAGGTGGTTTCGAATCGACCGGCAAGTGATTCTGTGAGGCCTTGTTGTTGGAGTAACCTTGACGAACCTAATAAAATTACTTTTAGCGGTCTATTTTCTCTTGTGTCAGTATCCCATAACAATTTTACGGTTTCACTCCAGTTATTTATTTTCTGAATCTCATCTATAATAAGTAAAAATTCTGAAGATGTATTAACAGCCATTCGTTGTCGTGCAACTTCCCACTGTTGAGATAACCATGCTTTATCAGAAAATGCTACCGCATCGGCAGAAACGAAATAGGATGGGATGTTTATTTGTTTAGTTATTTGATTAACTAATGTAGTTTTTCCTACCTGACGTGGACCCATTACTACTTGAATGTGCTTTCTTTGTTCTAAGATTCGAGATGTAAGTTCTTTAATATGAGGTCTTTGAAACACGTAATCTCTAAAGAATTATTTTAACTGAACCACTAATTTTTATGGGGCAAGTTCCTTTTTATGAATGTTATAGAGCCAAAGCACAATATCCTGATAGCTGTTTGTTCCCTTATCCTGGTTGTTTAGTTTTAGAAATCTATCGAAAGCAACATCCATATATCCAAACATCTCGCTATTGTACTTGCGCCAAAAATCACGGTCGTTTTTAAAGTCTTGTATAGTGCCAGGATTAATGGTAGCATACAAAGCATCATAATCTTCCTGAGACTTGATTCTGATCTCGAACAGTATGCTTTTTAACATCGCATAGGAGGCGGAATATTGAAAATTTGGATCGGCACTATTTGCGGCTACAAGATAACCAATAAGGTTTGCTTCATCTTCGCGACCAATGCCCAGCTGATGGGCTATTTCGTGACAGGTAACAAAGGGTAGGGCTATAGCCGGTAATCTCATATTTACATTTGCCTCTCCAGAGAGTGGATTATAATATCCTTCGATGCCAATTTTTGTAACTATCCAGCTATTTAATACAGGTTTTACCGCAGGGCTACGGTATTTGAAAATGGAATTTCTTTGTTCCATCTTATCATAACCAGCTTTAGCCCTAATTTCTAATTCCTTAATGTTATATCTTGTTTTCTTTACTTTTTGGAGATGGTTCAGTTTATTGATGAAAAACTTACCAAGTAAAACCAGCTCAGGTGTATTGTATTTTTCATCGTTGATGCCCAGTTGTTTAGAAACTGAAGGGCGCGAATAGTTTAGGCCCCAAAGGATTTTAAAAATCAAATAAAGAATAAGAATAAAGTTAATTACCTGTAGGGGCACTTTTACCCGATCTGCTTTTTTTAATGATTTTTGGATTACCCTTTTATAGAACAGAAATAAGCTTCTGATTACAAAAAGTATGAGCAGCAGGTAAAGAAAGTCGCCAAGTGCAAAGGGAACTAATGAGCTTATAAAGCGCTGAATAACAGAACTGACCTGATAAAGCCCTTCTGAATAAATGTTTTCAACGAACCGGCTGAAAAAGCCAGTTAAAAAAACAATTACTGAAAGAGATAAGAGGATAACAAATTTTCGTATTTCAGGTTTATAAGCTGCATTCATTACCTGTTAAAGGTTAATCTTTTTCCGTTTTCTCTTGTTGTAAATCGTCCTTTTTGATAGGCAAGATTGCCCGATACAAAGGTGTGTGTTACTTCGGCTTGGAATGTTTGATCTTCAAAAGGAGACCAACCACATTTATAAAGCACATTTTGTCGGGTCACTTTAAATGGATCATTCAGGTTCACCAATACCAAATCTGCCCAATACCCTTCTCTAATAAATCCTCTTCTGTCGATATTGAAACAAATAGCTACATTATGCGCAGTTTTTTCGGCAATCTTTTCTAAAGTGATCTTTTTTTGATGGTACATTTCAAATAAAGCAGGTAAGGCATGCTGCACCAATGGTCCACCGGAAGGGGCTTTCAGGTAAGGTTGTTCCTTTTCTGCTATGGTATGCGGAGCATGATCTGTCGCTATAATATCTAAATGATTGTCTAGTACTCCTTTTAAAATAGCCTCCTTATCTTCTGCTGTTTTTACAGCAGGATTCCATTTTATCCAGTTTCCTTTGGTAGCATAGTCCCTGTCATCAAACCAAAGATGATGAATACAGGCCTCTGCAGTGATTTTTTTATCTTTTAAAGGAGTTATGTTGTCGAACAATGCAATTTCTTTGGCGGTTGATATGTGTAAAATATGTAGGCGGGTTCCGTGTTTCTTAGCAAGCTCTATGGCCATTGATGAAGAAATATAACAGGCCTCTGCACTTCTGATAAGAGGGTGCATGTCAATGGTTATATTCTCGCCGTACTTTTCCTTAAATAAGGCCATATTGGCTCTTATGGTTTGCTCATCTTCGCAGTGAGTTGCCACTAACATTGGTGCCTCTTTGAAGATATTTTCTAATACCTTTTCATTGTCGACCAGCATATTGCCGGTTGATGAACCCATGAAAACTTTAATCCCACAAACGTTTTTAGGATCTGTTTTTAGTACTTCTTCAATATTGGTATTTGATGCACCCATAAAGAAAGAGTAGTTGGCAAGAGACATTTCAGCCGCAATCTGATACTTATCTGCAAGTAATTGTTGCGTTAGTGTATTGGGAATGGTATTGGGCATTTCCATAAAAGAAGTAATGCCACCTGCTACTGCAGCCATACTTTCAGAAAAGATATCTGCCTTGTCTGTAAGGCCAGGTTCCCTAAAATGTACCTGGTCATCAATCATTCCCGGGAAAAGATGTAATCCTTCCGCATTGATTTCCTGATCTGCAGGTTCATCAATGTTTAGTGCAATTTTTTCAATAAACCCAGCCTTTATGAGTACGTCGGCGACTACTATTTGGCCTTCATTTACAATTGAAGCAGCTTTTATAAGTATGGTATTCATGGTGTCAAACTTAAATAAAATATTCTTTTCAGCTTATGTCATCCTGAATTTATTTCAGCACCTCGCACCTGCAATGCCTCCTTTCTCTTTAAAGGTCCTGAAATAAATTCAGGATGACGTGGTGGTTAAATACAAAGGCTAGGAAATAAATTTTGACTACTTTTGCCGAATGGCCAAGAATTTCGAAGAGTTTAACCTAAATCGACAGATTTTAAATGCTGTAGCTGATGCAGGCTTTACTGTTGCTACTCCTATACAAGAAAAAGCAATAGCCCCTGTATTGTCTGGTCAGGATATTTTCGGTATTGCCGAAACTGGAACAGGTAAAACTGCTGCTTATGTTTTGCCTATTCTAATGCAATTGAAATATGCACAGGGAGACTCTGCACGTGCATTAATATTAGCCCCAACAAGAGAGTTGGCGATGCAAATTACTGAGCATATCCAGATTTTCTCTAAATATACCGATCTGCGTACTGTTGTGGTTTATGGAGGACTAGGGCCTAAAACTCAGATCGAACAGATTAAAGCCGGTGTTGATATTATTGTGGCTACGCCAGGAAGATTTTTAGATATTTATTTAGCCGGTCATATCAATACCCAATACATAAAGTTTTTGGTGCTAGATGAGGCAGATAAAATGATGGATATGGGTTTTATTGGCTCTATTCATAGGATTTTGGAGATTGTACCTCGTAAAAGACAGAACCTTTTGTTCTCGGCTACGATGAGTAATCTTGTACAAAAGATTGCGGGCGACTTTTTAAAACACCCAACGTTAATTGAGGTGGCAGAGCAAGCTACTCCAGCTGCGACGGTTACTCAAACCTTGTACGAAGTGCCAAACTTTAAAACCAAGATTAACCTGCTGCAACACTTAATGAAAAATGATGAGGAGTTTAAAAGACTGATCATTTTCTGTAAAACCAAAACAGTAGCGGACAACATTTTTAGTTTCATTGAGCGGAGGTTTGGGCCAGAGGCGGTTAGGGTAATTCATGCAAATAAAGGCCAGAACACAAGGATTAATTCTATAAATAATTTTAAAGAAGGGAATATCAGGGTATTGGTAGCAACTGACGTTGCATCGCGTGGTATTGACGTTTCGGAAGTAAGCCATGTGATTAACTTTGATGTTCCAATTATCATTGAGGATTATGTGCATAGAATTGGTCGCACCGGAAGAGCATATTCAAAAGGAGATGCGCTTACTTTCTGTACACCAGCCGAAAAATATTACATTGAGAAAATACAAAAATTAATAAGACAAGAAATTCCTGTTGTACCTTTGCCAGCCGAAGTTTTTGTGGAAGAAACCCCTTATGAGGAGAAACAGGCTATAAATCGTGCAATTGACGATCAAAAGCGTAAAGAAGATCCTGATTTTAAAGGTGCTTTCCACGAGAAAAAACATGCTGTCGCCATTGCAGCTGCTGCAAGAAATAAAACAAATAAGCAGCCTGCATGGAAAAAGAAGAAATTCAAAAAATAGTTAAAGACATTGAAAGTAAAACTGACCCCGCTTAATATTGTTTCAGCCATCTGCCTGGTTATTGCCATCATGTTGCTGATAAATAAGAAAGAAGAGGGGAATCCCAAATATGTGGATATTACGGGAATCCTTATTGGGTTTAGCTTTTTGACCGCAATTGTTGCTTTCATATCAGATCAAATTTTTAGAAGGTTTATTTTAAACCTAAAGAAACTATGGGTTGTAGAAGGCGTGTTAATTATTTTCATCATCATTTTAATATTTATAATAAAAGCTAGTATAAGTTAATGAAGCAAGCAGAAATTAAAATCACCGTTCAGTTAGACGATAATAATGTCCCTGATAATATCCTTTGGGAATCTACAGATGCACAAACTCAGGAACAAGTTCCGGTTAAGTCTATGATGCTGGCATTGTGGGATCACAACTATAAGAACTCAATGCGCATTGATCTTTGGACTAAAGACATGCCTGTTGATGAGATGAAGCGTTTTTTTTATGAAACGTTGCAAACTATGGGTGATAGTTTTTTAAAAGCTACCGGAGAAACACTTATAGTGGAAGATTTGCGTGATTACTGTGCGCATTTTGCTGATAAAATGGGGATCAATACTCAAGGATAAGTAAAATGAGACTGCAGGGAATAATAGGGTCAGCACTTATGGCCGTAGGAGGGATGTGCCCGTTAATGCGTATTCCAATTATTGGCAGCTGGAATTATTTTGATATAGACCAGAGGTTAGCCATTGCTTTTTATGTATTGGTGGTAATTGGATTGATAGGGGCCTTCGCAAATAAAGCCGGACTCATAAAATTGGCCGGTTGGGGAGGAATTATTTTAGTGCTAATTACCCTGGCCGGCATATACTTTAAGGCACATGATTCATTTAGTTTTCTTCATTTTAAAAAACTAATAAACTTTGGTGCAGGTATGGTAAAATTAAAATGGGGTTGGTATGTTATTGCCGCTGGAGTATTTATATTGATAACGGTAAGAAAGCCAAAAGTCGTTTTGGCAACTGAAGTGGTTGAGGTAAAGTAGGTAATTAATTCAAATCGCCTAACGATTTGCGTTTCCTTTTCCTTTTAAACTGAGTTTGCTTTAGGTGTTCGTCACCGCTAATGATGCTGATGTTCCCATCAACTTCAAGAATAGCCAATTTTACATCTTTATATTTTTCAATTCCATGCTCTCTCATGGCTTCTTCAAGTTCCTCGTTGGTGATATCTAACTTGCTAAGCTTGTCGAAATTAAATTTACCATTGTGGATAAGGATTTCAGGATGCTGAGAGATAAAGTCTCTCAGCTTTTTGTTTTTAAACATGAGCTTTTTTAAGGCATAGTTTAAAGCAAACAAAACAGCTGCTGCAACTAATCCGCCTAATAAGCTTGTATTATTGCCAACCATAGCGTTTTGAACGGCATTACTGATCAGTAAAATCAATACCACATCAGTAGTGTTGAGCTGCGAAAGCTCCTTTTTACCGGTTAAGCGAATTGCAACAAGCATAAAAGCATAAACTGCAAGGCTTCTTAAAATGATGTCAAGATATTGGTTCATGATCAGGATTCATTTATTAATACAATATTATTNNSMKRWTTAGTTNRCARMANRCYSWTTTGWWTSSWWAANAACNKATKMMWWAWTAWMKTTGCCACAGMATSCNAAWYAWTRCANTNCAGGTAAAATATTTAATTAAGAAAGAAGTACTGCTGGAATGGCGCTCTAAATATGCACTTAATGGTGTGTTGCTTTATGTAGTTTCAACTGTTTTTGTTTGTTTTTTGTCGTTTGTAAGCATTGTGCCAATTACCTGGAATGCATTGTTTTGGATTATCATGCTTTTTGCTTCCATAAATGCAGTTTCAAAAGGTTTTTTGCATGAAAGCAAAGGACAGCAGTTGTACATTTATACCATTGCAAGTCCCCTGGCACTAATCATTTCTAAAACAGTATATAATGTACTTTTGATGATGCTTCTTACCCTTATTGCATTGTTTTTTTACATGATGGTTTTCGATTATGTGCCTCAGGATCTTGGTCTTTACATCATCGCTACGGTATTGGGTAGTTTAAGCTTTTCTACCATTTTCACAATGATTTCAGCAATTGCATCTAAAGCAGGTAACGGAGGGATGCTAATGGCGATACTTAGTTTTCCGGTTATTATACCAGTGCTAATTGTACTGATTAAGCTTACAAAAAATGCAATTGACGGCCTGGACAGAAGTGTTAGTTTAGATGAAATTGGTCTGCTTTTGATTATAAATGCACTGGTTGCGGCAGTAACATTACTGCTATTCCCTTATTTATGGAGAGATTGAGCTTTAAAATCCCCTGCCCAGTTATTACCTTTGTTACAATTAAGCCTATATAATGAACAAGATTTGGTGGAAGATTTTAGGGTCGGTATTAGTTTTGTATACCGCCATAGCAGGATTACTATTTGGAGTACCGCATTTGGCCATATTAAATGAGACAATTCGTAACCTGTATTTTCATGTGCCTATGTGGTTCGCGATGCTTACACTGTTCTCTATTTCGGTATTCTACAGTGTTAAATATTTATTATACGGAAAGGAATCTGATGATATCCGAGCAATAGAGAGTGTAAATGTGGGGATCATTTTTAGTATACTGGGCCTAATTACAGGTGCAGTTTGGGCTAAATTTACCTGGGGACAGTTCTGGAGTTTTGATGTGAAACAGAATTTTACAGCAGTAGCCATACTTTTATATTTTGCCTATCTGGTACTTAGGAATGCTATTGACGAGCAACAAAAAAGAGCCAAAATATCTGCTATTTATAATATTTTTGCCTTTCCGATGATGGTGGTGCTTATAATGGTATTGCCTCGTTTGTCAGACTCATTACACCCCGGAAACGGTGGTAATCCCGGCTTTAACAGCTACGATTTAGATAGCCGTATGCGCGCTGTTTTATATCCGGCATTCATTGGCTGGTCAATAATAGGGTATTGGATTTATACCATTAGATTTAGAATTCGTACAATAGAAAACAAACAAAATTCCTAAGATGAAGAAGATCATATTTGCTTTAATGCTGTTATTAAGTTCAGTGCAATTATTTGCTCAATCTAATGATGTGGAGATGGCTGACGCTTTACGCAGCGACGGAAAGATATATGTTGTTGTTATCTGTATTGTCATAATTCTTGTTGGTTTATTGATTTATCTATTCTCTCTCGATAAAAGATTAAAAAAAATAGAAAAGAAATCTTCTGACAAAAACTAATTTTAAATCGTTTAATCATCGTTTTTATGCCCTTTTAAGGCTAGTGTGTGGCGTACACTAAGTAATTCAGCATTTGTATTAATCGTTTTTTTTAGTGCAATTTTGTACTCATAACTGAGAACTTATTCAAAATTCATAAAAAACAAATAATGGCTAATTCAGCAAATGAGACAAAATTTTTCGCAGACGTGTGTAAAAATTTTGACAGTGCAGCGCAGTTCACATCCCATCCCGAGGGATTATTAAATCAAATTAAAGCCTGTAACAGTGTGTATCGTTTCCAGTTCCCGATTAGAAGAGGAAATGGATTTGAAGTTATTGATGCATGGCGAGTAGAACACTCTCATCACATGAGCCCTACCAAGGGTGGTATCCGTTACAGTGAAATGGTAAATGAAGATGAGGTAATGGCTCTGGCGGCCTTAATGACCTACAAGTGTGCCATTGTAAATGTTCCTTTTGGTGGGGCAAAAGGTGGTATTTGTATTAATCCTAAAAACTACTCGGTGGCAGAGTTGGAAACCATAACCCGCCGCTACACAACTGAGTTAATAAAGAAGAATTTTATTGGTCCTGGTATTGATGTTCCGGCTCCTGATTATGGATCTGGTGAACGTGAAATGAGCTGGATTGCAGATACCTATATGACTATGAATCCTGGTCAGCTTGATGCTTTGGGTTGCGTTACAGGAAAGCCAATTGCCTTACATGGTATTCGCGGTCGTAAAGAAGCTACTGGACGTGGTGTTGCTTACGCTGTTAAGGAATGTGTTAATGTTGCCGAGGATATGCAAAAGATTGGATTTAAAGCAGGATTAGGCGATAAACGTGTTATTGTTCAGGGCTTAGGAAACGTGGGTTATCATTCAGCTAAATTCCTTTCTGAATTCGGAGCAACAATTGTTGGTCTTTGCGAGTACGAGGGGGCAATTTACAACGAAAACGGATTAAATATTGATGAGGTTTTTGCTCATCGTAAAAATACGGGATCGATATTAGGGTTCCCAGGGGCTACTGATTTCAAAAATTCGATGGAAGGATTAGAACAACCATGTGATATTTTAGTTCCGGCAGCTTTGGAGAATCAAATTACTGTAAACAACATTCGTAATATAAAGGCAAAAATTATTGCTGAAGGTGCAAACGGGCCGACTACGCCCGAAGCTGAAGAAATATTTACGGAAATGGGAGGGATCATTATTCCTGACATGTATTGTAATGCAGGTGGTGTTACTGTTTCTTATTTTGAATGGCTAAAAAACCTTTCGCACGTAGCATTTGGGCGTATGGAAAATCGTTATGCAGAGAATTCTAATGCCAATTTAATTAATACTTTAGAAAATCTTACTGGTAAAAAGATTCCTGCCGAGAATCGTTTAATGATTGTTAAGGGAGCTTCTGAGATGGAGCTTGTAAATTCAGGACTAGAGGATACAATGATTCATTCTTATCATGAGATCAGAGAGAATCTAATTACTAAACCTGGTGTTCAAACATTAAGGACTGCCGCTTTTGTTGGTTCAATTGACAAGATCGCGGTTTCTTACATGAACCTTGGCATTTGGCCATAGGTTTTGAAGACAGCTATTTTATCCGCATCACAAATAGTGATGCGGATTTTTTTTGTCATCCGTTTGCTAATTAAACCAGGTGTTAAAATCAAAATGCGTTTATCAGCGTATATTGCATAAAGCCTGATTATGAAAGTTAAGCTAATATTTTTGATACTTCTGACTACTTTTCTCTGTGCTTGTAATGAGGCACAAAAACTGGAAACTAAAAATGGATTTGCAGTAATAACAGCAGCAAAAAAGGGAGAAGCTGTAGCAACATATGCTGGTGGCTGTTTCTGGGCAATGCAGGAATGTATGCTGGAATTAAAGGGAGTAAATAAGGTTATAAGTGGTTATTCGGGTGGTACCAAGGCAAACCCGGATTATAATGAAGTATTATCTAAAACTACCGGATATGCAGAAGCCGTGCAGGTTTATTATGATCCCAAAGTGATAACCTTTGAAAAACTAACCGAAGCATTTTTCAATGCACACGACCCTACCCAGGAAGATGGACAAGGACCTGATCTGGGCCCTGATTATCGTTCGATCGCTTTTTATAGATCACCCTCAGAGAAAATAATAATTCACAACCTAATTAGTAGAATTGACTCAATAAATGGTTACAACAGGCCGGTGGCAACTGAGGTGATTCCATTTAAAGTCATCTATCCAGCCGAAACTGAACATCAGGATTATTACAGGAGGCGTAGCTGGGAGCCATACATTAGAAATGTTTCTCGCCCAAAAGTGCTAAAACTCAGAAAAACTATGCGTTACCTCATAAAATCTGAATATAAAGACTAAAAAATGCACTTTTTGTCAGAGAACTATCAATAAACTGTCATCATCCCGAATTGGATGTGGCTAAAAGACTTTAGGTACTTATATTTTTTATCTTTGTAGGGTTCAATTTATTTTTATTACGACCATGAGAAAAAGTGCAATTGTTGGTTTAATTACTATAGCGATATGTGTAGGTTTTTTAGTTAGTCTAAACGCTGATACAAATAGCTATTCTACATTTACTGAAGCTGCAAAAGATCCTAAGGAATTTCACGTAATGGGATACTGGGAAAAAGAAAAGGGTACATATTACGACGCTCAGAAAGATGCTAACCACTTTGCTTTTTATATGAAGGATCAAAAAGGCAGTGTAAATAAAGTTGTTTACAATGGTACTAAACCTCAAGACTTTGAACGCTCCGAAAAACTGGTATTAATCGGTAAGATGAAAGATGATACCTTCTACGCTTCTAAAATACTCATGAAATGTCCATCTAAATATAATAACGATCTTGTAGAAGTCAAGAAGGACGGTAAAGTGGAAAAATACAACTAATCTTAATGGATATACAATTTATTGGAGAGAACCTCCTTCCGGGTAAAGTCGGGCAATTCTTTATTGTTTTAGCATTCGCTGCGTCGTTACTATCAGCCATCTCTTATTTTTTTGCTACCCAAAACAAGGATCTTGCAGATCAATCATGGAAACGCATCGGACGCATCTCATTTCTAATAAACTGGCTTAGTGTGATAGGTATAGGAGCCACACTATTTTTTCTGATATTAAATCATTACAACGAATACTATTACGTTTATTCACACTCTTCAAAAGAACTGCCTGTATATTATATCGTGTCAGCATTTTGGGAGGGACAAGAGGGAAGTTTCTGGCTTTGGGCATTTTGGCAGTCATTGCTGGGCGTAATATTAATGTGGAAGGCCAGAACCTGGGAAACTGGCGTCATGACTATTGTAGCTTTCTCACAAGCATTTTTAACTTCAATGTTATTGGGTGTTGAAATCTTCGGCGAAAGAATAGGCAGCTCTCCATTCATCCTTTTAAGAGATGCTTTAAACCTTAAAGAGATGGCCCCGGTTGTATTTGCTGATCCTGAAAACTTTAAAAACTACCTTAAATTTATAACCGACGGACGCGGGCTAAATCCGCTGCTTCAAAATTATTGGATGGTTATACATCCTCCGACCTTGTTTTTAGGTTTTGCCAGCATGGTTGTGCCATTCGCTTATGGAATTGCAGGATTGTGGCAAAAGAAATATAAAGAATGGGTAAAGCCAGCAATGCCATGGGCATTGTTTGCAGTCATGATTCTGGGAACAGGGATCATTATGGGGTCGTTTTGGGCATATGAAGCACTAAACTTTGGTGGTTTCTGGGCTTGGGATCCAGTAGAAAACGCTTCTATTATTCCCTGGTTAACCCTTATAGCGGGTGTACACGTAATGATTGCCTTTAAAAATACAGGGCACGCATTCTTTACTGCAATTGTATTGATCTTTCTCAGCTTTGTACTGGTACTATATGCTTCATTCCTTACCAGAAGTGGTATTTTAGGCGAAACATCTGTACACTCTTTTACAGATCTGGGTATGTTTGGCCACCTTATACTATATAATGTTGTCTTTTTGGCCTTACCGGTAATTTTACTGATTGTAAGATGGAAAGAGTTGCCAATTACCAATAAAGACGAAGAAACTTATTCAAGAGAATTCTGGATGTTTATAGGTGCACTTGTAATTACTGTAGCTTGTATTCAGGTGATTTTCTCTACTTCGGTACCTGTGTTTAACGCAGCATTTGGAACTAACTTTGCACCGCCTATAGATGCCATTAAGTATTACAACCAATGGCAGGCTCCATTTGCTATTTTAGTAACGGTCATATCAGGATTCACCCAGTTCATGAAGTACAAGAGAACTGATATCCGTAAGTTCTATAGCAGTCTTGCGGCTACTGTGGTTTTCTCAATAGTAATTACTGCCGGTTTTGTGTATGTCACCAATGTATATCATAACCTGATGTATATTCTTTTAACCTTCAGTTGTGTGTTTGCAGTTATGTCGAACGCGAAGATTCTGGGACAGGGTTTTGGAGGTAAACGGAAATTGGTAGGTGCGGCTGTTGCACACATTGGTTTTGCTTTGTTGTTGCTTGGCGCTTTAGTAGCCGCAGCGACTAACAAACCAATCTCTTTAAATGCATCTAACTTTATACCGGTTAAAGATTTCGAGAAGGCTGAGAAACCTGGGGAGAACATTGTTCTCTACAAAAATGAACCAAAGAAAATGGGTAAGTACACTGTTACCTATATTAGCGATACAACGGTTGCTCCAAATACTTTTTACAAATTGAACTTCAAAGTTTATGATGAAAGTACGGGCAAGGTTAAAGAAGATTTTGAAGTAAATCCTCATATTCAGTCGAACGAGAAAATGGGGCTTATTGCCTCTCCAGATACAAAACATTACTTAACCTACGATATTTATACTCACGTTACCAGCGCTCCTTTGAAAGAAGATAAAGAGCATGGTGACCATGAAGGACATAGTGAAGAAGAGAACTACAAGGCTCCAAGGATTGTAACACTCAGCGTTGGTGATACTTTGCATACAAGTAGTGGGGTGCTTACTGTTAAAGCATTAAATCCAAAACCTCAGGCAAAAGATTTAGTATTAGGTCCTAAAGATTTAGCTGTAGGCATGCCAATTGAGGTTGATGTAAACGGTAAAATATATAAAACTGAACCCATCTTTTTGGTTAAAGGAAATAACGTGTTTGACTTTGCCCGTAATATTGATGATTTGGGATTAAGGGTTAGGTTTACAAAAGTAATTCCTGATCAAGGTAAAGTAGAATTGCAGGTTTTTGAAAAACCTCAGCAGGCTAAGGACTGGGTTGTCTTTAAATCTATTGAATTCCCTTACATCAATTTATATTGGATTGGTACCATAGTAATGGTTGCAGGATTTTTAATTTCCATTTTCAGGAGACAAAAAGAAGTTAAAGCTGTTTAATGAAAGTAGTCTGTATTGGTTCTGGTAATGTGGCAACGCATTTGGCTAATGCGCTAAAAGCAAAGGGCGTAGATCTGATTCAGGTATGGAGCCGTGACTTGGCGAATGCCGCTGAGCTTGCAAAGCGCACAAACTCATTAGCGATTTCAAATTTGGATGAAATTGACCGTTTTGCTGATTTGTACATTATTGCAGTGAAAGATGATGCCATTTTATCAGTATCTGGTAGCTTAAAAGATATAAATGGATTGGTAGTTCATACCTCTGGAGCGACCTCAATAGACGCCTTATCGGCATTGAAAAATTATGGTGTTTTATATCCTCTGCAAACTTTCTCTAAAGCCAAGCCAATTGATTTTGTTAATGTTCCCTTATGCATTGAAACAAACAACGTAAATTCTTTGGAAGTCTTAAGAAGTGTTGCGGGTAAGCTTTCGTCCCCGGTCTATGAGGTTGATAGTGAGAAAAGGAAAATATTGCATTTGGCGGCAGTTTTTGCCTGTAATTTTGTCAACCATCTTTACACATTAAGTGATAAAATAGTGGAACATTTTGAGCTCGACTTTGAGATGCTTAAGCCATTAATAATGGAAACAGCTTTAAAAGTACAGACTGAATTACCTATAAATGTACAAACCGGACCGGCCGTTCGGAATGATGAGCAAACTATGATTAAACATCAGGATTTACTAAACGGTATGCCTGAATTAAAAGAAATCTATCAAACTTTAAGTAAAAGCATTAAAAAAACACATTTATAGTTATAAATGCCGTTTTTCGTGCTTATTTTTGGACACAATTATGAGTATTTTTAAATTAAAGATAAATTTTGAAGAACAAGGAAAAGAACCTCTTGAATTACCTATTGTAAGTGGAGAATCGGTTCTTGATGCTTGTTTAGATCACGGAATAGAATTACAGCATAACTGTGGCGGAGTATGCGGCTGCAGTACATGTCATGTTTACGTATTAAAGGGAATGGATAATATCCAGGAAATTTCTGATAAAGAAGAAGATTTTATTGACAGAGCTGTTCGTCCTAGAATTACTTCAAGATTAGGTTGCCAGTGTGTTGTTATAGATGGAGATATAGAAGTAACGATCCCTGATCAGTCAGAATTTTTAGGTCACTAATGATAAATCAATAAATTATACAAAAACATGCAAGATAAATTTGCTTTACCAATATACTGGAATGACCATGAAGATATAGCCCAGGAGTTATATGAGAAATTTGGTGACGATTTTAATGAAGCCAAAATATACCGTATCAGATTCACTGAGCTAATAGAATGGGTACTAGAATTACCTAATTTTAAAGGAACCAGAGAAGAAAGTAGTGAAGGTCATTTGGAACAAATCCAATCGGCCTGGGTTTACGAATGGAGAGATAACCAGGATTAGTAAGATATGTTCCTGCAGAAACTTAAAAACATTACCACCCTTATTTTTGATGTGGATGGTGTGCTCACAAATGGTGATATTATAGCATCAGACAGTGGGGAGTTTCTGCGCACATTTAACATTAAAGACGGTTATGCTTTACAGTTGGCCGTAAAAAGGGGATATCTCGTTTGTATCATCTCAGGAGGACGGGGTCTGGCAATGCAAAGACGTTTTGAAGGTTTAGGCATTGCAGAAGTATTTCTGGGTGTTTCAGATAAAGTAGATGTATTTAATTCTGTTTTAACTAAGCATAACATCACGGCCGAGGAAGTATTGTATATGGGCGATGACATTCCCGATCTTAGCGTGATGCAACTGGTAGGGTTGCCAACATGCCCTTCAGACGCTGTACCCGAAATAAAAGCAATTTCTGAATACATTTCTCCATATTCAGGAGGTAAAACTGCGGTTCGGGATATTATTGAGAAAGTACTTAAAGTACAGCAAAGATGGTTCGATGAGAATCCTTCTGCAGCCGATTCCGGCAAGTGATAGCCTGCAACAATTATGTTACTTCTGCTAGATTAAACCTATTCCGCTGTTTGTACTCCAATCTTTTACAAAACCGAAGCTAAAAGCTTTATAACCATTAAAAATTGTAAAAGAGTATGAAAAAATTATTGATTATCTGCGGATTGTTATTTAGTGTAATAACATTTGCACAAGCACAACAGGGTCAGGGTCAAGGTGGTCGTAGAGGAGGAACACCTGAAGAGAGAGCAAAAAGAAATACCGAAATGCTGACTAAAAAACTTAGCCTTACAGCAGATCAGCAAACCAAAGTTTCTGCCATTTACCTGGAACAAGCTGAGGGGATGAAAAAACTGCGTGAAGATGCGGCAGGAGACAGGGATGCAATGCGGGCCGCAATGGTGAAATCTAACGAGGAAAGCGACACTAAGATTAATGCTTTGCTAAACGACGATCAGAAAAAAGCTTACACTACCTGGAAAGAAGAGAGAAAAGAAGCGATGAAAAAAAGACAAGACGGTAATGGCGGAGGGCAATAATTATAAAAACATTTAAATAATAGAAGCGGCATATGGTCGCTTTTATTATTTTTGAGCAAATATTAATTATGTATAGACAGACACTTCCGATAATACTCGCCTCAAAATCTCCGCGCAGACAAGAATTGATGAAATCGATGNMKSWWGAKYKTMRWGTAGTGTTGAAGGAAGTTGATGAAAGCTATCCCGAGGATTTACTCCCAGCCGAAATTGCGATTTATATCGCCGAGAAGAAAGCAGCAGCCTTTGCCGATGATAGCCATGAAAGTATAGTGATTACTGCAGATACTATTGTGGCCTATAATAATGAAATATTGGGTAAACCAGAAGATGTAACCCATGCTACTGAAATGCTAACCAAATTGTCTGGTACAAACCATCAGGTATATACTGGTGTGAGCATTGCTCATGCGGGTAAAATGCATTCTTTTTACGATGTTACAGAAGTATTTTTTAATCCACTTACATCAGAACAGGTTGAATTTTATATTGCCAATTTTAATCCCTTTGATAAAGCAGGTGCTTATGGAATTCAGGATTGGATAGGCCTTGTTGCGGTCGATAAGATCATTGGTTCTTATACAAATGTGATGGGTTTGCCAACTGAAAAGCTATATAAAGCGTTGTCAGAATTTTAATTCTGATAAAGAATATAGAACGCCCATTTTTAAATCGTAAGTAGATAAACGGATCTGTTTGATCTCAGACATTGATAGAATGTGATTTGTAAGAATTGCAGCAATGACAATCATATCAACCCTTAATTTTATTAGATCAGGCATGTTTTCGCGCGCCGCATGGGTAGATTTAATTAGTTTTTCTGAGAGACTGCTGTACGCCGCAAATTCAATGGGTATTGATTTTATATGCGCTATATCCACTTCTTTTAAGAGCATACCAGCAAAAGTCTCAAAAGCTCCTGCAGAACCAACTAATTGATCAGGTTTATACAATACACAAGCTTCTTTTAGGTCTGTGAGTTCATTGTTTAAATGGTTAATAATAGCTGATTTATCCAGCTCACTAATTGGATCTGAATGGAAATAAGCCTGCATTAATCTGGCTGCACCTATGTTGTAACTTTTCTTCCACAGGAGCTCTTTACGATTACAGATGATGAATTCGGTGCTTCCTCCGCCGATATCCATAATTAACGAGGTTCCGTTGATTGCACCTGTGGCTTTTACCCCCCTATAAATGTATTCGGCTTCTTTATCACCATCAATAACATCGATATTGATGCCTGCCTTTTTTTTTGCTGCATCCACAAAATCACTTCCATTGGCGGCACTCCTTACTGCCGAAGTGGCAATTGCATGTGTTTGTTGAACCTGATGTTTGTCGATTTCTTGTTTGAAGGTTTTTAACGTTTCAATTCCACGTTCAAATGCTTCTGGTATAATGATGTTTTCATTGATGCGTCCCTGACCAAGCCTAACCGGTACATTTGTTTTGTAGATTATCTGAACGTCTGTAGCGGATATTTCTGCTATTRTNTMSSTGAAAGGTATTTGTACCAAGGTCAATAACTGCGGCTCTCATCAATGGTTTATTTGATGGTAAAAGTGCAAAAAAAAAGCCATCCAATAGGATGACTTTTTAAAAAACTATTTAATTATTATTCGAAATATTCTTTCATTTTTTCGAAGAAACTCTTATCATGTTTACCGGGTTGTGGTTTAAAATTAGGAGAGTCTCTTAATTTTTCGAGCATGCTTCTTTCTTCAGAACTTAGTGCTTTTGGAGTCCATATGTTTACATGGATAATCTCATCGCCTCTGTGGTATGAATTGATTTCAGGGATACCTTTACCTTTTAAGCGCAATAACTTTCCGCTTTGGGTACCTGGTTCAATTTTGATTTTTGCTTTACCATCAATAGTTGGAACCTCAGCGCTATAGCCTAATGCAGCATCAATTATAGAAACGTGTAAATCATAAACCACATTATTCCCCTCACGTTTTAAAGTTTCATGAGGTATTTCTTCAATCAGGATGATCAGATCTCCGGGAATACCACCGCTAGGTGCTGCATTTCCTTTTCCACTCATGCTTAATTGCATGCCATCACTAACACCAGCCGGGATATTGATGGTAATGGTTTCCTCGCCACGAACTATACCATCACCATGACATGAGGTGCATTTAGCTGTAATTTGTTGTCCGCTACCATTACAAGTAGGACAGGTAGAGGTAGTTTGCATCTGACCAAGAATTGTATTGGTCACTCTGCGAACTGCACCGCTTCCACCGCAGGTTTTACATGTACTAACCGATGAGCGATCTTTCGCCCCTGTTCCGTCGCATGTTTTACAACTGATCTGTTTATTTACTTTGATTTTTTTCTCTGTACCGTTGGCAATTTCCTCAAGAGTGAGTTTTACTTTGATGCGCAGGTTAGTTCCCTTAGCTACACGTCGGCCGCCGCGTGACTGCTGACCGCCACCTCCAAAGAAACTTTCGAAAGGACTGCCACCACCACCAAAAATATCTCCAAACTGACTGAAGATATCTTCCATGTTCATGCCCCCACCGCCATATCCACCACTAGAAGCGCCACCAACACCAGCATGACCGTAATGGTCATAACGTTGTTTCTTTTCCGGATTGCTTAGCACTTCATAGGCTTCTGCAGCTTCTTTAAAATTATCTTCAGCAGCTTTATCCCCAGGGTTTTTATCAGGGTGAAATTTGATAGCCAGTTTGCGATAAGCCTTCTTAATCTCTTCCGCAGATGCGCTTTTGGTTACACCAAGTACATCATAAAAATCTCTCTTACTCATAATCTTAACTACCTACTACAACTTTAGCAAAGCGAATTACTTTATCATTCAAAGTGTAGCCTTTCTCTAATTCATCAATTACTTTTCCTTTTAACTCCTCATTTGGCGCAGGTATTTTAGTAATGGCCTCATGGTTATCGGTATCAAAAACATTGTTGATGCTTTCCATTTCTTTTAAACCTTTCTGAGCTAAAATACTTTTCAGCTTGCTATGCACTAAAGCAACACCTTCGCGAATTGGATTTATATCAGTAGCAGTTTCTATAGCCTTGGTGGCACGATCAAAATCGTCTAAAACAGGTAAAAGTGAAACTATTACATCTTTTCCAGCAGTTTGTAAAAGCTCACTACGCTCTTTTTGGGTACGACGTTTGAAGTTGTCAAACTCGGCAAACAAGCGTAGATATTTATCGTTTAAAGCTGCATTTTCTTGTTGTAATTTTTCTTCGGCAGAAAGCTCTGGCACAACTTCGGTTTCAGCAACTGGATTTTCCGCAGTTACTTCTTCAGTATTTATTTGATCTTCGGTATTATTCATCTGCTCTTCAGCGTTATTTTTCACAATTGGATCTGTGTTATCGTTCTTTTTCTTCTTGCTAAACATGGTATAGTAGAATTTTTGATTGTAAACTCAAAAGTTTTGCCAATGAAATATATCAGTCATGGTGTCAGTTTTATTTAGAATAAACTGACGCGAATGACTGAAAAGGAATGTTTTGTCAGATTTTGGCGGTTAAACAATTTGTGCATCTTCATGCACAATACCACCTTCGCATTTGATGATTCTTGAAGGGAAAGTTCTTATAATATGGTAATCGTGGGTAGCCATAAGTACAGCAGTTCCACTCTGACTAATCTGTTTAAGCAGCATTACTATTTCTTCAGATGTATCAGGATCTAAGTTCCCTGTTGGCTCATCAGCAAGTATTATTTCTGGGTTATTTAATAACGCACGTGCAATTACAACGCGTTGCTGCTCCCCGCCCGAAAGCTCATGCGGCATTTTTCTGATCTTTGAACGTAAGCCTACCTTTTCAAGAACATCTTTTATGCGCTCTTCAATTAAGGCTTGATCTTTCCACCCTGTAGCTTTTAATACGAACTCAAGATTTTTTTCAATCGTTCTGTCTGTAAGCAGCTGAAAGTCCTGGAATACAATTCCTAATTTTCTGCGTAAATAGGGTACATCTTTAATGGCCAGGTTTTTTAAATCGAAACCAGCTATTTGTCCGTCTCCATTACCGATATGAAGATCTCCATAAATGATTTTAAGCAAACTGCTTTTACCGGAACCGGTTTGGCCAATTAAAAAAACGAACTCTCCTTTATCAACATTTAAATTTACATCTGATAAAACCAGATGTTTTTGTTGAAATACATCTACATTCTTTAGATTTATAACTGCGTTTCCTGTCATTTTTAGATATCTATTTTAGCAATTTGTCCAAAAGGCAAATCATTCACAAAATTCATAATGTAAGGCAATTTATCACCTAAGCCCAATTTTTCAAGCGATTTATCAGGCCTGTCTACCCTAAAGTAGGCCAATAAGGTAAATTTATCATCCCTTAATTGTACATAATCAGGAATCTTGGCAATGCCTTTTACTTTAATAACATACATTAGGTCAAAAATAGTATTTCAAATTGAGAAATAAGGCATGTGATGTATTTATCTAATCAGGGTAAGGGATCCGGTAATTGGTTTCATGCCATTTTTCAGATCAATGATATAATAATAGACACCAACGGGAACATCCTCATTTCTGTACTTTCCATCCCATGGCTTTTCATAGCCGGTACTTTCAAAGATGAGGGTGCCATAACGATTCATGACTTTTACCACAGGAACATCTAGAGCGTCTATGGCGGTGATATTCCACACGTCATTTATATTGTCTCCATTCGGACTAAAAGCATTTGGGACAGTAAGCCCGTTGTAGACCTTAACAAATACCGTATCCAGAGCGGTTACACAGCCCAGAGTCGATTCTGCATGCAGGATATAGTCTGTATCCTCTTTAGGCGATACCCTGGGGGTAAGGGAGTGTTCATCTTCAATGTCGGCGTTTGGGGTCCAGAAATACCTTATCCCATCGCCGGATACCTTTCCGTTTAGTTTGACATCGTATCCGCGTAATATTTTTTTATCGGGACCCGCATCGGCGGTTGGCACTTTGTTAACAATCACATTTACCTGGGTCTCTCTATAACACGTACCACTTTTTACTTGAACTGTATATAATGTAGTTATAGTTGGCGACGCTATGGGATTTGCAATATTTGGATCTGAGAGTCCAGTTGTTGGCGACCAGGTGTAAGTTGTGCCTCCTGAAGCATTCAATTGCACACTTGTTCCCTCGCAAATCTGAGGTGCCGGATGATCTACCGCTGGTACCGGTGGTGGAATAACGCTCACATTTATTGCCGAGGTAACCTCGCATCCCAGGCTCTTTACAGTAACGGTATATGTGCCAGACATATCAACGGTTGCACTTCGGATTTCTGGCGATTTATCTGTCGAAAATGGTGTGCCGTCAGGCCTTCGCCATTCATAGGTCCCTTCATTATCTACATGTAACATGATCGCATCTCCCACACATACAGGCCCATTACTTATGGGGTTTACTACCGGTGGAGGATTAACCCTGATGGTTATAGTTTGGGAAGCTGTACGACAACCTGGCGAATTAAAGTTCCCAAGTTCGGCTGCAGTTAGCCTGTAATTGTACAGTCCGGGGATTGCATTAGAAAATGGAGCATCATAGCTTGAGGGATTTGTAGCCCCTGGAATATCAGTCCAGCTGCCCCCATTGTCTTTTTGCCACTGGTATCGGAGGGTTTGGGAACCTACTATCTGAGCCGATAGTTTTAAGGTAGTGGTTGTTCCTTCACAAATGTCTTGAATTCGGTTAAAACTGCTGCCTATTCCAGCTTTAATGTCTGGACCGCAGGCTCTGAATGTGATGTCATCTATCACAATATCATTCCCGCCGGCATCATTCGCATTAAATACGTTATTGATCATTCTGATCTTTACACGGGTGGACGTCGTAGTTTCAAAAATAAAGCCATATTGTCTCCAATTGCGATCCTGATCAGGAATGTCACCAGTATTGTAGGTACGGAGTACTGTATTATTCATGTCCAATATAACGAATGTGATATTTGGTTTTAAGCCGGAATAGTCCAGCATATTCAGCAGCCATGCAGCAAATTCATATTTTGTATTTGAACAAAGATTGGCCTGCACTTCTGTTTCATAAAAAATACCTGGATTGCGGTCTGCATTCACAACCATCATATAGCCATCTACATCATCAGGGGTGTGGTTGGTTACTGCATACCAGTTCCTGTTCATCCCTATAGTGGTTTTTGCAATAGTATAGGTGCCATCCCGTACATTCCTGTCGTTTACATAGGTGTAACTACTAAAACCAGGATCCGGGCCAGCATCCGCAGTCCCTCGTCCAAAATCTATGTTGACCACAGGATCACCTAGCGAACCGGTACATACCTGTGCCATCACCTTTGCAGTATTAAAGGCCAGAAGTAAAAATAATGCGGTAAGTTTTGTATATCCCCAGGTCAATACATTGATTTAAGCTAATACAATATACTGCTTATTCTCTGTATTTTAAATAATCTTATAGCCCCTAATGGAGCCATTGAAATCTTTGATCGTGGCATTTACGATAATGACTGGCGAAACAAATTTTAACAGCTAAAATGTATGCTTTATTTAAATGACTCATTATTAGTTATTTGAGGTGTATTTTAAAGGAAAGCACAAGAGGGGCGCTTATTGCTGAAAACCCTCTTGAAGGCCTTTAAATAACATTTTTTATTTAAAGCAACCGTTTGTGTTGAATTATTGACATAGCTAACTTATCTGACTTTCCTATCATTTGTATATATAATGAATTGTGAATGAATATATCTTTATAGTTAAAATATTTCCAATATTGTTTAAGACTTATACCTTGATATGAGGACGCTTTATAATCTTATTTGGTTAATGCAAACGGTTGCGTTGTTAAAGATTGTTAAATGACATTTCAATAACACTAGATTAGGGCTATCAACTAAAACAGCAATAATATTTTTAGCACATAAAAGCTTGAGAATTAATTATTAACCATTAACCAGGATTTGATTTAGGGCATCAAACCAGAACAACAAATAACCACATATAATTTTAAACGAGGGAATTAGGCAAACCTCAATTAGCTATTTACAATAAATATAGCCGGGGAATTCCTATGCCTTAATTGTATTAACAAACTGACTTAAACTAAACAACTAACCAAACCATGAAAAATCAAGTCACCTAATTACAATTGGTGAATATGGCTATCCAGGAATAGTCTAGCCACTTAACAGATTGAAAGAAAACCGCTCTTCATTGAATTCAACTATTTGATTTTAAACTAAAAAAATGTTTATGAATAATTTTTACAAGAAGCAACTCTTTACCTGCCTGTTGCTGCTGTTTTCTGTAATTGCATTCGCACAAAAAAAGATTAGCGGAACAGTTAAAGGATCAGATGACGGTGGTCCTCTTCCAGGAGTATCTGTTACATTAAAAGGGACCTCGAAAGGGGTTAGTACAGATGGAAATGGAAAATTTACAATTGACGCACCTGCCGAAGGTGTGCTTCATTTTTCATATATAGGATATAATGCCAAGGATGTAAACATTGGCGGGCAAAGTGAAGTCAATGTTCAATTGACCCCTTCAGCAAATGCACTTAAGGATGTAGTAGTTATCGGGTACCAGGAAGTATCAAGGAAAAAAAGTACCGCGGCAGTATCTACTGTCAAGGCAAAGGATATAGAAAATTTACCATCCCCAACATTTGATAAACTATTGCAAGGTAGGGTGGCGGGCCTAAATGTTCAGGCTTTCTCTGGTGAGCCTGGTGGTACACCAACATTTGTTGTACGTGGTAATTCGTCGATCGGAAGAGCGGTAAATGCAGCACGTGCGTTAAGCAGCCCGTTATTTGTGATAGATGGAATTCCTATTTCGAGTGAGGATGTTACTTCATTTGGAGATTTGACAGGAACTAATTTTATTGCGGGAATAAATCCCAATGATATAGAATCCATTGATGTTTTGAAAGATGCGGCAGCCGCATCAATTTATGGATCAAGAGGTGCAAACGGAGTAGTGGTTGTTAAAACTAAGCGTGGTAAGTCTGGTAAACCTGAAATTAATGTAAGTGCATATACCGGTGTTTCCAAACAAGGTGAGATGCAGGAGTATATCACAGGTGCTCAGGAACGTAGGTACAAAATGGATTATTTGAACAAGTATGCCAGCCATGCGCAGCAGGCTTTATACCCAATGATACTAACAGATAGTTTAAATCCTGCATTTAATAATGCGAACGATTGGCAGGGAATATTTTATCGCACAGGTATCATTCAAAATTATGATGCTTCTGCTTCTGGTGGTTCAGAGACTATGAATTATCGCTTTAGTGGTAACTATTACAACGAGGGTGGTATTATCAAAGGAACAGGGTTTAAGCGTTATACCATGTCGGGATCAATGGGAGTTAAGCTTTCAGAGCGTCTTAAACTTGATGCCTTATTTAGATTGTCCAGAGGAGATCGTGCCAGGGGACGTGGACAAGCACCTTGGGAAAACCCACTTCCAATAAATGCAGGAACATTCCCAACTTCACTATTATATATAAGTGATGTGGATATGCAAAACTTTACAGGTGTGCTTGATCAGGTGAAGGATAAGAATATCAATGATGATATTACTTCCAGTATAACACTTAATTACGATATCAGTAAAAAGTTTCATTTCCAAACACAAGGGTCATTACAATCAAGTAGGGGAGGCAGAGATATCTTCAGGCCAAGTATTTTGGATGCAGATGGTAATTTCTATGCTCAATCATCGAAATCGAATTTTGATAACTTTAATATAGATAACCTTCTTTCGTACACTACTTCTGTAAATTCGGATCACCATATTACAGTACTTGGTGGAAATACCATAAACTACCTGACACGAGAATATACAGGAATCGGAGGGATTGGAAAAGGTAATAATGTAATTTCTACGGTCCAAGGCATCAATGAGTATGTATTCAGCGATCCGTATGGTAATATGATAACAGGATCCAAGCGTGAAGCTTCGGGTATGCTGTCTTTCTTTGGAAGAGCAAGCTATGATTATAAAGATAAATATCTTTTCTCAGTTAGTTTCCGTGCCGATGCCTCATCTCGCTTTGGTAAAAATTACAGATGGGCTCACTTTCCTTCTGTTTCGGCAGGTTGGGTAATATCTGACGAGCCATTTATGAAATCGGCAGAGAATTGGGTATCATTATTGAAAATAAGAGGTAGTTACGGCGTTTCGGGTAACTTACCTGCCGATTACTATGCGCCATTTAACTCATACATTACCGGAAATGGTGGGGCCGGGTATCAAGGCTCCGCAGCCACAAACACCTATAATGGTGTAAATTCCGTTACTTATAATCCAGGATCAATTACACAAGATAATTTAACATGGGAAAGGTCAATCCAATCAAATATTGGTATTGATGCAGAATTCTTTAAAAGTAGACTGAATTTATCAGTTGACGCTTACAATCGCGGTACTTCAGATCTTATTTTCGATTTAATCATGCCGGTTACCAGTGGATATGATAAAGTTAGAACCAATGCGGTTGATGTTAGGAATCTGGGTGTCGATTTAAATGTTACCGGAAGAGTCTTTAACCCTGAGAGCAAATTTCAATGGAATCCAAGATTGGTAATGTCATTCAACAAAAATCAAATCATGTCGTTGCCTAATGGTAATAGAGACATTATGGTTACCGATGGTAATACTGGTACTACTTTTATACTTACTAAAGGACGTCCTATTTATGAATATTTCCTGGTTAAATCGGCCGGGGTATATACAGATAAAAATGAAATCCCTTTTGATCCGCGTACCGGTGATCTGATTACTTATTGGAATGGATCACAGACTGCAAAACCTGGCTCATACAGATGGATAGATCAAAACTTTGACTATGATGTATGGGACCATTTTGATAAAGTAAGGGTTGGTAATCCGAATCCAAGAGTTACAGGTGGTTTAAGTAATACCTTTACTTATAAAAATTTCTCTCTTGAAGTTTTTACAACGTTCCTACTAGGCAGAGAGGTGTATAACACTTATATCTCAAGTTTACTGGATCAATACAAACAACTGGGAAGCTTCCCAAATACAGGGCTTATCAATCTTGACAAATTGCCTATATGGCGTAAACCGGGAGATAAGGCTACCTACGCCGACTTAAATCCTTATGGCGATTATTATTATCAATTTAATAATTTCTCTTCGGCCTATATGGAAGATGGATCTTATGCGAAAATTAAATACATCAATTTAGCTTATAATGTTCCGACCAAGTGGTTAGAGAAATTAAAAATGAAACGCTTACAGGTTTATACCATCATAGATAATGTTTACTCTTTCCAGAAATCAACATTACCAGATGTTGAAGCAGTGAATGAGCTTGGAATATACACAGGAGATAGTTATCCGGTACCTAGAAAATTCACTTTTGGTATTCAGGCATCTTTTTAAGTTGCTTTAAATAAATAATCAATAATTAGAACATAGATCATGATTTTATCAAAATATAAAGCATTAAGTATTTTTCTTTTGGGAGGGATGCTTTGCACAGGACTATTTTCCTGCAAAAAATTATTAGACTTAAAGCCAGAGGGTTCGGTATACGAAGGAGTGTATTGGAAAACTCAGGATGATGCAACTTCTGGTTTAATGGGAGCTTACTCTCTATTGCGTAAGTCACTTACTCTTGGCGGTAGCGGTATGTCGAATTTTGTTTTTGGCGATTTTACTGCCGGAGTTTTTAATCAAGGAGGAGATTATGCCTTAAACTTCCTTGTTAGAGGCGATGAGTATTATGGTACAGGACTAAATGTGAATGATTTTAGAGGTGATTATCTGGATGATTTCCAAACCTGGACTCCCTTTTATAAAACAATAACACAAGCAAATACCGTAATCGAAAAAGTAGGCAAAATGCCGGATAATGTATTTAAGACCCCTGCTGATAAAAGGAAGATTATTGGGGAGGCCTATTTTATTCGTGCCTATACCTATTTTTACATGGTTCGTATATGGGGAGATTTGCCTTTGGTGCTTCAGTACGATCCAGATCCGGTATCTTCTAAAAACATTGGACGTACTGCTGAAGCTACAGTTTTAGATTCTTGTGTTGTAGATATGAATAAAGCTGCAAAGCTTCTAGCCTGGAAAACCAGTAATGAAGAAATTGTAAGAGCTGATAAAGGGGCTGCCTTTGCACTGTTAGCACATTTAAACAGATGGAAATATTTTGTAACTAAAGAAACGGACCAGACTTTATTGAATAATGCGGTTGCTGCTATTGATTCAATAACAACATCTGGGAAATATCAGTTAGAGCCTGCTTCAAGTTTTGCTAAACTATTTAAAGGGAAATCATCAGAAGGCATATTTGAGATCAGTACCAGCTTTTCACAAGGTGAATACCAGGTAGACGGCGGTTTTTATTTGTATACTCTAGGTATTCCCTATGTTCCAAATAAAGTAAGGTCTACAATTTTTGATAAGGATATGGTTGATGCCATTTTTGCTGATCCTGCTGATGCAAGGTATAATTACTATTTCGATAGAACAAAACCTGAGGATATGATCCTCACGAAATATGTCGGTAAAAATAAACAAAATCTGGTTTTTAAAGATCCAAATGCTCAAACAGGTGCGGTAATAGATTGTAATATCAGTGTTTTCCGATTGGCAGAAATGTTATTGTTGAGAGCAGAGTGCAATGCTTTGCTTAATAAGAGCGGAGAGGCGCTTACTGACTTAAATGCAGTCAAAAGAAGATCTAATCTTGACAATTATGCTGGAAGTGGGGATGACCTTAGGTATGAAATCTTTGATGAAACTTTTCGCGAATTATTTTGTGAAGGTCATACCTGGTATGATATGGTGCGTAACAAAATGGTTGTAGATTATCTTGGGGCTGATCGTTTCCCTCAATCAAGATATGATGAGGAAGGTTGGAAATGGCCTATTAACAGAGGATTGTTTGTTGATAATAAAGTACTGACACAAAATAAATACTGGATCGGAAAATTAAGATAACCGGGACACTTAAATTAAATATCATGAAAATTAAATTATCATACATTTTAACTCTATTCTCTTTTTGCTTAGCATTTACTGCCTGTAAAAAGAATGATTATATCATTGGGGGCGATTTACATGATCCACATGTAAATATGACAACTTATGATTTTCTTAAAACCAGGCCTCTATTTGACACGCTGGTAGTCCTTATTGATAAAGCAGGATTGAAAGATGAAATCAACGGAAATAATACCTTTTTTGCTCCTACAGATTATTCAATTAAGTCTCTTTTGGAAAGAAGGACACTGATTATTCAACAGAAATATCAGGATGAGAATATCAAGTATACATTGGATAGTTTKCCWSKNCCAKWWYTRAKWKNAKTCAKWAARAKMTCACCTTTTTGCCGGTAAGATTAATCGCGAGCAGCTTTCTTTAGAAAATAAAGTTTTCAAGAGCCTGTCTGGTGAGGATTTCTCTATTTTATTAAAACAAGTTGATAGCTATACTGGGCTTGTGACCACTAAACCACAGTATCTTTTTCTGACTAAAATCAGAAATGGCCTGGATCCAAATCCAATTCCTGATGATTATCTGGATGAGGACAGGGATATAATAGAGCTGGTTCAGACCTCAGGGATTTTAACTACCAATGGGGTGCTCCATGTATTAAATAATACACACAAATTTTACTGGTAAATCTTTTACTCAATTAAATTGAAAGAAATGAAAATTATAAGATATGCACTAATACTAATTGTATGCGCAAGTTTAGCCTGGGTGGGGTGTAAAAAGATCCCTGTAGGTTTTATTGGAGAAACAATGTATTATAAAGACAGCCCCTTCTCTATTGAACAGGGTAATGTAAAAGTGGTAACAAGCTCATTAAATTTAGATGGCTCAACACTTCCTGTTTTAGTTAAACTGCTTGAAGTAAGAAAAAAGGGCACAAGCCAAAAGGCTGAAGAATTTTATGCAGAACATGAGGTTTATGTTTACAAACAACCAATTGATCCGGATGTAGATACTACCATTGCCCAGGTAAATGCAAAAAGAGAGAAAAAAATGCTGCCTCCCTTTGAGTTTTTGCCTAGCGGACAATTTCTCTTTAATGCGGGAACGGCATTTTTGCCAGCAAGATCTGAATATGAATTTGACGTGGAAGTGAGTAATGAGAGTGGAACAAAGGTGTTTAAAAACATTGGCGAAATTCATTTTAGAGATCCGGAGTTGTTTAAGCCTTATGCAATAGCAGCAAGCTGGTTTAATGATAATGGAGTTGCGACTGACAATGGCGCATTGTCTGCTAATCCAGAAATGATCATTGAAAAAATTAGTGACGAGGGTACAAATGCAATTGTAAAGATTGTGGATCAAAATGGCGTTCCATTTAACCCTAAGACAGGAGAGATCATCAAAAGAGGAGATAGGCCTACCTTTGAATCCTATGCGAAATTTAACCCTGTAACGTATACAGATACTTCGATGGTTTGTAATTTTGAGATTACACCTTTCCCGATAAAGAGAATTAGCGGATATGGAGATTTTCTAATGTACTACAGAATACCAAGTAAGTTTGCGTCGTTAACTACATTCCCGGCAAATCATCCTCCTGGAACAACATTTAGTATCAATCCAAGATTTGGCTTCCAGATTAAACAACTCGGTACTTATTTGATCACCATTAAATTAAATGGGGTTATACATAAATAACTGACCTGTATTTGGTGTCAAAAGCCGGCATATTTAACCTATTTAATTAGGTTCAAATATGCCGGCTTTTTTTATATCGTTTTAAGGAATGCTATGGTATCCACATTATCCGCATAATCCCATAGTTTTGGAACCTGACTTTCTCCAAATCCTAGTACGCTGGTTTTTAGTTCAAAAGGAATATTACTTATCACACATTGAATGTTTTCTTCTTCAGCCTTTAGCTTAGTTGCTACATCATCGATGTTTTTATATCGCTCATAATACAATACAGCTAATGGCGATGACATTCCTGAATCTTCTTTTAGCAATAAGAAACCGTTATCATAATGCTCAGCCATATTTACCAGGTAAATAGATTTGTTATAATCGTAGTTGTTGTTGTATTTGAAATGATTAATAATTTCTTTGAAGTGCTCTATCGGCTCAAAAAAATGTTTGATATTGTAATCCTCCGGGATAAATAGTTTAGAAACATTTCTGCAACCTAAGCCAAAATAATCAAATATATCATGACCAAGCGAGGCAATTTCGGAAGGATTCTCTTGTCCGTTTAATACCGCAACACTATTTCTGTTTTTTCGAATGATGTTTGGGACCTTACCAAAATAAAAATCAAAATATCTCGAGGTATTATTACTACCTGTAGCAATCACCGCATCAAAATCTTTCAAACGCTCAACATAGACAATATGATCTGCCAGTTGCGGCTCAATAACAATTAGCTGAGTGAGTAGGGCAGGCAGCAATTTGTCATCAGATGATGATAGCTTAATAAGCGCTATGTTTCCGGTTGCCAAAACAGATAATACATCATGAAAACCTACAAGAGGGATATTTCCAGCCAATATTAACCCAACTTTTTTAGGATGTTCATTAATCGTAATATTTTTGAACCAGGTCTCCAGATCTTGTTGGTTAAGCATTTTATGCAGGGCATTTAATGATCTTTCTACCTCATCTATAGTAAACCAGGCATTGCTGTTTTGAGCCGTTAAAATCAGGTTTTTGAATCCCTGATCGGGATTGGCTATATAGTCACTAAGTTTTTTTAAAGCAATAATTAGTTTTTCCGCAGTAAGGATTGGCATATTTCCAACAATTTTAAAGTTTAAGTGTTATATTTGCAATGCAAAGGTAACCCTTAGCAATAGATTTACACGAAGACATGGCTATTAAAATAACAGACGAATGTATTAACTGCGGAGCATGTGAGCCTGAATGCCCAAATAATGCAATTTACGATGCAGGCACTGCCTGGAGATTTTCTGATGGTACTAATTTAAATGGTATTATCGACTTTGGCGACAAACAAATAGACGCTGAAGCTGCACAGGATGCAGCCTCTGATGAGGTCTATTATATTGTTTCAGATAAGTGTACAGAATGTAAAGGCTTTCATGATGAACCTCAGTGTGCTGCGGTTTGTCCGGTAGATTGTTGCGTTGATGACGAGGATGTTCGCGAAACAGAGGAGGAATTATTGGCTAAAAAAGCTTGGTTACACCAAGAGAATTAGTTTTAGCTTTTATAATCAAATTTATACAGGACACCCAAAGGGTGTCCTTTTTTATTTAAGCTTTTTCTTCATACTTGTTTGGGACAATTAAAACCGGACATGCTGATTTTCTTGCTACATGTTCAGCAACACTTCCCATTAAAAAGTGATACAGACCTGTGCGGCCGTAAGTTCCAATTACAATAAGATCAGAGCCGTACTCATCAGATTGCTGTATAATACCGTGTGCAGCGCTATCAACCACACTTAAATATGTGGTAGTTATGCCGTGACTAAATTTAGTTTCAATTTCTTTTAGTAATAAGTGGCTGTTTTCTTCACTGTTGTCGTAAGTTTCCAAAAAAACAGGTGCTAGTGTTAAATCAGGGCTGATGTTTGCAGGCACGGGTTCTATAATATTGACAAGTGCAACCTCTGCGCCAAATGTCTTCGCTACTTCATAACCAACTTTTGCTGCTTTTTCTGAACAGGTGCTATTGTCAACAGCAATTAAAATTTTTTTGAGGTTCATCGTCTTATAGATTAAGGTTTATACTATAAAAATAACAAAATAACTGTGCAAAASWYKACRYTYNTWCCRWNGATTTTATGCTATGGAACAATACTATGGAATATGTAGGGTGGCAGTAGCACCCTTAAGATCTGAACCATCAGACAGAGCCGAAATTGCATCCCAATTGCTTTTTGGAGATCATGTGGAGATCCTTCAACGAAATGAAAAGTGGTGGCAAGTACGTAATGCCTATGATGGATATGAAGGATGGATAGACTTTAAGCAGTTAACAGAAATACCTTTAGAAGAGTTCGTAAGTAACCATAGTTGCAAATACCTGGCTCCGGCCGAAATAGGTAATGTAATAACAGATGAGCAGGGTAGTAAATATTATATCTCTCCAGGAAGCAATCTTCCTTTGTTTAATAATGGCTATTGCAGTATAGGGGGTGAAAAGTATCAGGTTTTGTTTAGTCCAAGACTAGTTTCTCCTTCTGAACAAGTCGATGTTATAAATACAGCACTTTTCTTTCAAAATGTTCCTTATTTATGGGGTGGCAAGAATTTGTTTGGAATGGATTGTTCAGGATTTGTGCAGATCGTTTTTAAACTGAACGGAATACAACTAAACAGAGATGCCTGGCAACAGGCGGAACAAGGCACCACAGTTGATTTTTTACCTGAAGTAAAACCAGGGGATGTCGCTTTTTTTGACAATGAAGAAGGTCGCATTATTCATGTTGGTATTATGCTAAATGCAACCGATATTATTCATGCTTCCGGAAAAGTCAGGATAGATCCAATGGATAATCAGGGTATTTATAATGCTGAATTAGGAAGATATTCTCATAAGCTTAGAATCATTAAGCGATTAACTTAATGATTCTAAGTTAAAATTTTGATGAATTTAACCCTTTTCTACGATGCATTTAGGGCTATGCGTAACAGGGAAATTGCATGAATTAGCAATAAAGCACATCTTGTTTGCCTGTTCGTGTAATGAATTCGCTTTTTCTACGTGGTCTTCATTGTTAATTACTACCACGGGATTTAAAATAACTTCAGTGAAATGACCGCTTCCACTAGGTTCTTCGGCCATTTTTCCTACTGCGTTGTCGGTATAATCCAATACGATGATCTCGTTTTGAGAGCATAGGTGTAAAAACCAAAGCATATGACATGATGATAATGATGAAACCAACAAATCTTCTGGATTGTGTTTAGTTTTATCCCCTAAAAATGCCGAATCTGATGATCCCTGGATGTCTGCTTTATGGTCTATTGATATGATATAACTTCTTTCGTAAGACCGGTAGTCCATTGTTCCTGAACCTTTATTACCCGTCCATGTTAAACTCGTTTGATATAGATGTTCTTTGGCCATAACTTATACTTAGTAGCCTCCAATTTAAACAAACTTTCCTTAAAAAAATAGTATACTTTAAGAATTAAACTCCCAAACCATTACCTGTCTGTCGTCGCCTGTAGAGATCAGGTATTTACCATCTGAACTCCAGATGAGTTTGTTGATAGAGTGAAAGTGACCCTCAGTATTTTTTTCTAAGCTAAGGATCTTATATAGTTTAAAATCATTGGTTCCCCATAGCTTAATGCTTTTGTCCTGACTGCAGGTCGCAAAATAAGGCTGAGTAGGGTGGAAGGCGATAGTGTAAACACTGAACATATGTGCGGCTATGTTATTTACCAATTCATAGTCTGGTAAGTTCCATACCTTTAACTGTGCATCCCGGCCACCCGAAATCAATGATGCTCCATCCGGAGCATACTGTAATGCAGTAATTGGGAGTTTATGACTGCTCAACTCGATCTTTAAGCTATAATCCAAAGAATTATAAACTCTGATAATTCCATCCTTACATCCAAAAGCAACTTCTTCTTCTGAATTGCTTACCGCAATGGTACGAACTGTATTCTGTAAAACAGGGAAATTATAAAGTAAGGAGAAATCACTGAGTGACCATACAGCTACTGTTCCATCTTCCCCGGTACTTAAAAGTTCGTTTTTATAAGCAATGGTCTTTAGATCAAACACTCCTTTTTGGTGATGACTTAAAGTAGCAATTGTTTTCTCCAGTTTTATGTCAAATACAACAATTAGCCCACTCCTTTGTGCGATAAAGAGTAAATCTTTATAACTATGTAAAGCATACACGGAACTTTGTACGGGCACCAGAACTTTAACGAACGTCATTGTTTTTAATGACCATTCCACAACGCCTTTATCATTGCCTGCGCTAAAAAAGACATCTTTTTTTACCGCAGGACTTGCAAGCGCATAAATTGGGTTTTGGTGACCGCTAAGTGTATGTAAATGCTTTAACATTATTTACTGTGTCTGCCTTTAAGGTTTAAGCCAATATCCGCAAGGGTTTTACCCTTTTCTCTAAGTAAAACCAATAGGTGGAAGATCAGGTCGGAGCTTTCGTTAACAAAATCAACATCAGTTTCGGCCAAAGCAGCGATAACAGTTTCAACACCCTCTTCACCTACTTTTTGTGCAATCTTATTAAGACCTTTTGCGCGAAGCTTATTTACATAAGATTCCTCAGACGGGTTCTCATAACGATCGGCAATGATCTGCTCCAATTCAAAGATAAAGTTCTGGTTGTAATCAGTTTTAAAGCAGCTGCGGGAACCTGTATGACAAGTAGGGCCAACTGGCGTAGCTTTTATAAGGATTGTATCGTTATCACAATCTATATGGGTTTCCTTTACAAAAAGAAAGTTTCCGCTTTCCTCGCCTTTAGTCCATAGCCTGTTTTTACTGCGCGAAAAGAAAGTAACTTTCCCTTCTGCAAGCGTTTTGTCCCATGCTTCCTGGTTCATGTAACCCAGCATTAAAACTTCCAGGGTATGTACATCCTGTATAATTACAGGTACCAAACCCTGTGTTTTTTCAAAATCTATGTTCATATCGTTTTTAACTCTTTATGCGATCTCATCATGCTGAATTTATTTCAGCATCCCGGCTAGGTTATTTATCTTTCTCTTACGGGATCCTGAAATAAATTCAGCATGATGGCCGCTTTAGTTACAAGATTTTGCTATAACCTTACCGGTATATTGTGTTTTTTTAATTCGTTTTTTAAATAGGGGATAGGAATCTCACCAAAGTGAAAAACCGAGGCTGCCAAAGCAGCGTCAACACCTGTTTCTAAAAATACCTCTGTAAAATGTTCAACCTTACCTGCACCACCAGAGGCAATTACAGGGATGTTGATAGACCGCGCTATTTTATCCAGTAATAAGCAATCAAAGCCGTTTTTAGTGCCGTCGTGATCCATTGAAGTCAATAGAATTTCTCCTGCCCCTAAGCTTTCAGCCTTAAGAATCCAGTCTTCTGTTTCCAGTTCAGTAATCAATCGCCCGCCATTAAGGTGAACCATATTTTTACCATCTACCAACTTGGTATCAACAGCCACCACCACAAACTGAACACCAAATGCTTTAGCCAGATCTTCAATTAACGAAGGGTTTCTGACTGCAGCAGAATTGATACTGATCTTGTCCGCACCTGAATTCAGCAGCGCTTCAGCGTCGGCAATGGTAGTAATGCCCCCACCTATGGTAAAGGGGATATTCAGCTGACGGGCCACCGACTTCACCATTTCTATCGTGGTACCACGTCTTTCATGTGTAGCGGTAATGTCTAAAAATACCAGTTCATCAGCTCCTTGCTGTGCATATTGCCAGGCAAGTTCAACCGGATCCCCGGCATCTTTCAGGTCAACAAAATTTACACCTTTAACCGTGCGCCCATCCTTAACATCCAGGCATGGAATAATACGTTTGCTTAACATCGATTAAAGAGAAGTCATTTGCTTCAAATTCCATTGCTTAATTTCATCAATAGAAATCCTGTTTTCATATATGGCCTTGCCAACAACTACTGAACGGATATCCAGGTTTGCCAGTTCTTCAATATCGGCCATTGAACTGATACCACCAGATGCAATCAGTTTAATAAACGGAGAGTGCTCCAATAGTTTTTTATACAAATCTACGGCTGCACCACCTAGTTTGCCGTCTTTGTTAATATCTGTGCACAGGAATCTGAAAAATCCAAGTTGTAAGCACTTGTCAACATAATCCATTAGCTTAATTGGTGAACTTTCCATCCAACCTGAATATTTAATTACTTCGTCTAAAACGTCGATAGCAATCACAATACGGTTGGCATAGTCATATTTTTTGCCTACTTCAGTGCTAAGGTCTTTTAAGAAATCAGGATTGGTAATGGCTTGTGTACCAACAATAACACGATGAATACCTGCATCAAGCAAATCCGTAACTTGCTTAATGGTGCGTATGCCACCTCCATACTGAACACGCATGTCGGTTTTTCTGATGATGTCAAAAAGCGCTGCCTGATTACTGAAATCTCCTTTTGCTCCATTTAAGTCAATAATATGTATGAATTCTGTACCATTAGACCGGTAAGTGTCTATCATTTCAGCGATGGAAACATCATATACTGTCTTTTGGTTATAATCACCTTCTCTAAGGCGAACAACCTTACCATCTAGAATATCAATTGCGGGAATTATGTACATTTTACTGTTTTAAGTTTGAAAAATTCTTTAATAAACGTTCTCCGGCGATACCAGATTTCTCTGGATGAAATTGTACGCCATAGAAATTATCCTTTTGCACTGCTGCGGAAAATGGTTTGCCATAATTTGCAGTCGCGATATCAAAAGTAGGGTTATATTCAATAAAGTACGAATGCACAAAGTAAAATTGTGTCAGATTTTCAACACCTTCAAACAAAGAATTGTTTTTATGATCTATATTATTCCAACCCATGTGCGGGATTTTAATCCCTTGATCCTTATCGAATAGTTTTGTTTTAACAGGTACGATGTTCATCATACTGGCATTTCCTTCTTCCGAATGTTCGGTAAGTAATTGCATACCAACACAGATGCCTAGCACTGGTTTTTTTAATGCTTTTATTGGCTCAACTAGTCCTGTTTGTTCCAGTTTACTCATTGCAGCTCCTGCATGTCCTACACCTGGAATAATGATGTGGGTGTATTTGTCCAGATCAGCTTCTGTGTTTACCATTCCGAAGGGTATGGCTAACCTTTCCAATGCAGAAGTAAGGGAAAAGATGTTGCCAGCGCCGTAGTTTACTATTCCAATCATTATTATCTTTTTATTTCTCGTTCCCTCATCTCGACTTAGGAGAGATGACGGCTTTCTATTACAATACTCCTTTAGTACTGGGTAAAACCAGCTTTTCAGCATCACGTTTAATGGCCATTTTAATTGCCTTTGCAAATGCTTTAAATATAGCCTCAATTTTATGATGCTCGTTTTCGCCTTCAGCTTTAATGTTCAGGTTGCATTTTGCTGCATCGCTGAATGATTTAAAAAAGTGATAAAACATTTCGGTAGGCATATCGCCAACCATTTCACGTTTAAAATCTGCTTCCCAAACAATCCAGTTACGCCCGCCAAAGTCTATTGCTGCCTGAGCTAAACAATCGTCCATAGGCAAGCAGAAACCATAACGTTCCAGGCCAAGTTTATTTCCTATAGCCTTGGCAAAAGCCTCTCCAAGTGCAATACCGGTATCCTCAATAGTATGGTGTTCATCTATGTGCAAATCGCCGTTGGTCTTGATGCGTAAATCAATACTTCCGTGACGCGCAATCTGGTCAAGCATATGGTTAAAGAAATTTAACCCTGTGTCGATATCAGCTTTACCTGTTCCATCCAGATCAATGCTAATGCTAATCTTGGTTTCATTGGTATTGCGTTCATGAGTAATTGTTCTTGTTCCGGCTTTAAGCATGGTATAGATATCCACCCAATTTTGGGTTCTTAAAGCAATATATTCAGTTAAATGCTCCGCTTTTTCAAGCTTTTCATTCGCGCCAAGCTGATCATTATTGCAGAGCCATATGGCTTTTGCACCAAGGTTTTTAGCCAGGATAACGTCGTTTATACGATCGCCAACTACAAATGAATTGTCCAGATCGTAAGCATCAGTAAAATAGTGTTGCAGTAAACCTGTATTGGGTTTGCGCGTTATTGCATTCTGATGGGCAAAGGTTTTGTCGATAATTACCTCACTAAATTCTACGCCTTCACCGGCAAAAGTATCCATAATGAAATTATGGACCGGCCAGAAGTGTTCCTCAGGGTGAGAATCCGTGCCTAAACCATCCTGATTAGTAACCATTACAAGTTCATAATCCAGCTCGGCTGCAATTTTTGAAAGATAGTATAGTGCTTTTGGGTAAAATTCTAATTTGGCAAATGAATCAATCTGCTCATCCGCGGGCTCTTTAATGAGTGTACCATCACGGTCTATAAATAATACTTTCTTCATTACAGTGTTTTTAGGGCTTTTAAGAGGATTTCGTTTTCTTGGGTGGTTCCAATAGTGATGCGCAGGCATCCTTCGCACAATGATACTTTAGATCGGTCTCTGATGATGATACCTTGGTCTACCAGGGCGTTGTATGTATTTAACGCATCATCAACCTGTATTAGTATAAAATTAGCATCAGATGGATATACCTTTCTAACCATGGCCAATGCAGCCAGATCTGTACTTAATTTATCTCTTTCTTCAACAGTAATTTTAATCCAGTCATTTACCTGTTCTATATTCTCTAAAGCTTTCAAGGCGATATCCTGAGTAGCTTGGTTGATATTATACGGAGGTTTAACTTTGTTCAGCACATCTATAACCGGACGGGCGGCAAAAGCCATACCCAAACGCAGTGCTGCCAGCCCCCAGGCTTTAGAGAACGTTTGTAATACCACAAGATTTGGATACTCCGTTAATTCTTTAATAAATGTGCGCTGTTTTGCGTAGTTAATGTATGCCTCATCTATCACCACCAGGCCATTGAAATTAGCCAGTACGGTTTCAATGTCTGTACGGATAATTGAGTTTCCGGTGGGATTGTTTGGCGAACAGATAAAGATCAGTTTAGTGTGCTCATCAATAGCCTCTGCAATGCCTTCAAGATCCAGCTGAAAGCTAGGTAGTAAATCGACTTTACGTATTTCAATATTGTTGATATTTGCCGAAACTTCATACATGCCATAGGTAGGAGGAAGGATGATGATGTTATCAATTCCCGGCTCACAAAAAGCTCTGAAAAGAAGATCTATCGCTTCGTCGCTTCCGTTTCCAAGAAAGGTATTTTCGATTGGAACTCCTTTGATTTTGCTGATCGCATCTTTAAGATCAAGCTGTAAAGGATCAGGGTAGCGGTTGTAATTCTGATCTAGTGGAGAGCCATAGCTGTTCTCATTGGCATCCAAAAATATGCTGGCCTGCCCTTTATATTCATCCCTTGCCGTAGAATAGGGGCGAAGGTTTTTAATGTTTTCTCTTTGTAATTTATTAATATCCATTTTGCTTTTTTTAAAGCGGCCGTCATGCCGGCGAAGGCCGGTATCCCGGATTAGAAAGGAAGACCCTTCCAATGCGGGATCCTGAAATAAATTCAGGATGACGTAATGCTTAACCTAATTTCAATTGTTCTTTAATCTAATACTCACCGCATTCTTATGCGCCCTTAAGCCTTCTGCCTCTGCAAGCACCTCAACAGTGTTACCAATATTTTCTAAACCCTTGGGGCTGATGTGCTGGAAGGTAATCTTCTTGACAAACGAATCAAGTGAAACACCGGAATAAGCTTTTGCAAAGCCGCTTGTAGGCAAAGTGTGGTTCGTGCCCGAAGCATAATCTCCAGCGCTTTCCGGGGTTAAATTACCCAAAAATACAGATCCTGCGTTAGCTATCAGCGGTATAACTGACTCAAAATGATCTGTAGAAAGGATCAGGTGTTCCGGAGCATAGGTGTTACTAAATTCCATGCCTTGTTCCAGATCTTTTACCAGTACGGCGTACGAATTTGCTATTGCAAGGGCGGTTACGTCTTTTCGTGGAAGTTCTTTTAGTTGAATTTCAACTTGTTCAAGTGTTTTAGTTATGATTTCGTTTGAGGTAGATACCAGTATGGTCTGACTATCAGCTCCATGCTCCGCCTGTGCAAGTAGGTCGGAAGCAACGTATGACGGATTGGCAGTCTCATCAGCAAGCACTAAAACCTCTGAAGGACCAGCCGGCATATCAATCGCAGTCATGGTTGTCGACTGAATCAACTGTTTCGCCTGCGTTACATAACGGTTACCCGGACCAAAGATCTTATATACCTTAGGTACGCTTTCTGTTCCGTAAGCCATTGCAGCAACTGCCTGTGCGCCGCCAACAAGATAGATCTTTTCAATCTCCAATTTCAAAGCGCAATAGGCCAGGTAGCAATTTGTTTTTCCATCTTTTTGAGGGGGAGAACATACGACGATCTCTTTGCATCCTGCAAGTATAGCCGGTATCCCAAGCATCAAAAAAGTACTAGGCAAAACAGCAGATCCACCAGGGATGTAAAGGCCTACACGGTCAATAGCTCTTGTTTCTCGCCAGCAGGTTACACCTGGCATTGTCTCTATCTTTTCTTCTTTATTGGCCTGAGCCGCATGGAAGGTTCGGATGTTTTGGTAGGCCGTGTCGATAGCCGCTTTTGCATCTGCAGGAATTGATGCAGCAATCTCTGCAATCTCTTTTTTGCCGATGAACAGCTGTGTTAATTCAACCTGGTCAAACTGTTTGGCAAAGCTAAACAAGGCTTTGTCCCCATCAGTTTTCACAGCACCAACTATCCCTTTTACACGGTCTTGTATTGTAGTGTCGTCTTCCAGCTGTCTTAAACAGATAGATTCAATCTCTTGTTTAGATAAATCTTTATAACTGTAGATTTTCAAGTTGTTATATTTTAAGTTTAACTATTAGTTAATGATAAAATAAGCGTTTTTCTATTGTAATCTTATAATTAAGCAATGATTTTTTCAATAGGCATAACAACAATTCCTTGTGCGCCGGCTGCTTTAAGGCTATTGATCTTTTCCCAGAAATCGTGTTCTGCGATAACCGAATGTACAGCAACCCAGTCCTCATCGAACAATGGAACTACAGTAGGGCTTTTTACACCAGGCAAAAGATCCACAACTTTTTTAAGGTTAGATTTAGCCACATTCAGCACAACATACTTGGTCTCTTTTGCGCGCAGTACCGAACGAATCCTTTGCAGCAATTCCTGAACTTCTGGTAGTAATTCTGAGCCTTCTTTTCCAATCAAAACAGCTTCAGATTTCATCACTTCTGAGAATGGTTTCAAGCCATTACTTTTCAATGTTCCGCCAGTTGAAACGATGTCGCAAATTGCGTCGCTTAATCCCAAACCCGGACCAATTTCTACAGATCCTGATATGGTACGAACCTCAGCATTTACATGATTGTCTTTAAGGTATTTTTCAAGGATTACAGGGTAAGACGTTGCGATGGCTTTTCCTTCCAATTGTGCAATTTCTGTAATGTGACTTTCGTTAGGGATCGCGATTTTAAGGGTGCACTTACCGAAGCCTAATTTTTGAAGATAAGTAACTTCAGAGCCCGACTCTACAATTACGTTTTCGCCAACTATACCCAGATCGGCAATTCCATCCTGTACATATTCCGGAATATCATCATCTCTTAAGAAAAGGATTTCCAGTGGGAAGTTTGTGACGGTTGAAATTAATGAGCTTTTGTAGTTTTCGAAAGAGAGACCACAATTTTTAAGGATTTCTACTGATTTTTCGTTTAATCTACCCGATTTCTGGATAGCGATTTTAAGTGTTTTCAAATGTGCTTTTGATTATTATTGAATTGAACAAGAAAATAAGGTCGGAAACAAGTTTTGAAGTACAAAACATTACATATACATCGCCAATTGGCGATGGTGCAAATGTAAATGATGGTTCAAAATAGTGTTCATAATATTATTTAAGTTCCTTATCAACAATGACTAGCATCCTGAGGAGATGCAAATATATAGATTGAAATCGCAATTCCAAATAAAATTTGGTTTAAAATTAATATCTAGCGGTCGCACCAAATAAAAACAGTGTTAAAACAGCCTCAAACTTGCTGCAAGTGTGGCGGAGCTTTGAAAAGCCCTTACTGGGGTATTGTCCGGGTAATTGACCCCCCGAGACCCTAGGGGAACCCTAGCAAGGCCCTAAAACCATTAGCAGCTGAACCCTCTCTTATTGACTCATTGTAATTTTCTCAATACGGGGATATTTTCTGATTTTGAGTATTCAGATAATAGTTAACTTTAGAGAAGTTGTTAATATGTTAGACTATACCAAATATAACGAAGGTGAATTGATCCGGCTATTTAAGTCAGGAGATGATGCCGCGTTTAGGGAAATCTACCTGAGGCATGATAAGCCACTTTATCTCTATGCCTATCACAAACTTGGTAATAAAGAAGAATCCAGAGATATAGTGCAGGATGTTTTTGCATGGATGTTAAACAATCGTGAAACGCTCGATCTGAAAACCACCCTTTCTGGTTATCTCTATAAATCTGTTCTTAATAAAATTTTTAACGTTTTTAAACATAGAGATGTTTTACGCAGATACGCTGATGAAGGAAATCATTACATAGATGTTGATAGTGAGGAAACTGATTTTCTGATAAGAGAGAAGGATATTACGGCGATGATAGAAAAGGAAATAGCCGCAATGCCACCAGGAATGCGAAAGGTTTATGAGTTGCGAAGCAAGCAATATATGTCTGCAAAAGATATAGCTGAACACTTAGGTGTGGCTGAATCAACGGTAAATACCCAGCTTAAAAGGGCAATGAAACACTTGAAACTAAAATTAGGACTTGTTATTTACTTGGTTTTTATCATTAACTCCTGATTTGTAAAAAAAAAAATCACAGACTGTCCCCATTTGGTATTCCTGAGTTGTCTATACCTACAATGAGCGGAGTTCCAAATTTAAATCAGCGGAAATTCTAATATGCCAATGGAAAAGAAAGATATTAAAAAAGTTTTGGATAAAGTGAGTGCTGGTACAGCTACTCCCGCGGAAGAGCAGACTGCTAAATATTGGCTGCATTATTTTTCTAAAAATGATATTCCTGTACTTTCTGAAGATGAGCTGAATCAGGAAACTGAATCAATCTACCAATCGTTGATGAAAGAGAAGGCCCCTGTAAAAGTAAAACGCTTATGGTATCCGGCTGTTGCCGCTGCATGCTTTTTAGTGGTTATTGGTGGTGGGTTGTTTTATTACAATCAGCAAATCCGTCCAGAGCCTAAGGCTGCCAGAGTAACAAAAGTCATTAATGATGTACTGCCCGCTCAAAATACAGCTACCTTAACGCTTGTAAACGGAAAAAAGATAATTTTATCTGATGCGCCAATAGGTCTGATTGCTGAACAAACAAATGTATCTATTTTCAAAACTGCAGACGGGAAATTGGTCTATAAGGCCAAACCTTTAAAAGACACTGAGCAGAAAACAACTATAGAGAATTCTGAACTAAATAGTATAACCACGGCAAGAGGGCAACAATATCAGGTTGTTTTGCCCGATGGATCAAAGATCTGGTTAAATGCCGCTTCGACCTTTACCTTTCCAGCAACTTTTACCTCGCTCCACCAGCGTAAAGTTGAACTTATGGGTGAGGCTTATTTTGAAGTTGCGAAAGATAAAGCCCATCCTTTTATTGTAAAAACAGATAAACAGGAGGTTGAAGTATTGGGTACCCATTTCAACGTAAATTCTTATAGTGATGAAGATGCCACCAGGACAACATTATTAGAAGGATCTGTTAAGGTCTCGAACCATAATGAACAAAAGATTTTACGGCCTGGACAGGAATCATTGTTAGCCAAAAATAATCTGAGTGTTCGCAAAGCCGATACAGAGGAGGCCGTAGCCTGGAAAAACGGAGATTTCATATTTAATAACGAAGATTTTGGTAGTATTCTGCGCCAGGTTTCCCGATGGTATAATGTGGAAATTATTGACAATGGAAATCATAAAAACCTGCATTTAAGTGGTACGGTATCCCGCTCAAAAAATATTTCGGTTGTTTTAAAAGCATTAGAAGTAACGGGTAAGGTTAAATTTAAGATAGACGGAAATAGAGTTATAGTTACAGAGTAGATGAGATTGATATTCGCATTTTGTTTGATTGTATTTCTGCATACCACATCTAATGCGAAGGCGCAGGGCATCACCCTGTCGCTAAAAAACACCGAATTACCGACAGTTTTTAAGGAGATCAGAAAACAGTGTAATTATGACTTTCTGTACGATAACTCTTTACTTCAGGGTTTAAAACCCGTAAGTATAACGGTTAAAAATGCGGGTATTGATTTGGTATTAAGTTCTGTTTTTGAAGAGTTGCCCGTAACCTATATTGTCGAAAATAAAATTGTAATGATTATTGCTAAGAATAAGAATGAAGTTTTACCTCCACAGAGTTTGTATGCTATTTCTGGGGTGGTTAAAGATAAAAATGGAGAAACATTACCGGGTGCAGGAATTTTGCTTAGCGGATACCAGACAGGAACTGTGGCGGATAATGAAGGGAAGTTTGTGATTCGAAATTTAAAGGAAGGAAATTACAATGTGCTTGTTCAAATGATTGGGTATTTGCCCGCAAACCAGAATGTAACAATTATCAGCAAATCTGCCGATATCGAAATTAGGCTTCAGGAAAACGTTAAGCAATTAAAAGAGGTTGTAATTACATTGGACCCACATCGTGAAGAGCGCCTTAAGACTTTTAAAGAAAGCTTTATTGGCACATCTCCAAATTCTAAAAAGTGCGAAATTACTAACCCTGAGGTAATACAATTTGATTATGATGATGAAAAGCACATATTGAAAGCGATGGCTGATGAATTTATTGTTGTAGAAAATAAAGCATTGGGGTACCGGATTAAATATCTGCTTAAATACTTTGAAGAAGWTGAWSWWMSMANNAGKTMGTSTNATYYKRTNGKTTATYCTTAYTTSGAGSMWWTNCMAGKKYAYNAAKAWYAAARMYAWSWKSYTMWMWKGADAAAAGAAAAGTGGCCTACCTAGGTTCTCCTCAACATTTTTTCAGATCCTTATACAGCAACTCAATTGAGGAAGATGGCTTTATTATTAATAAACTGGTAAAGGCTCCAAATAAGAATAAACGACCGGATACACTAACTGATGCGAAGATCAACTTCTTTTCTGATATCAGAGGGAAACAAATCAGCTTAAATACCAGAAAAGATTCTTTGAGTTACTGGACTATGATGAAGAATAAGCCGGATACTTTGGAAGTGCTGACCAGGGGAAAGGTGTTAACAGATACTTTGGTTAAACAAAAATTAAGCAGCCTCAAAACCCTCAATTACAAAGATGCACTCTACATCGTTTTTAAAAAGGAAAGGGAGACAAGGAACTATGCAGATTATTCTGGTTATAAGATTGAAAGACCACCAGAATATTCGAGGTTTCAGATCTCCTTGGTTTATCAGCTAAAATCGTCCATCAACTTTTATGAGAACGGGGGTATTTATGATCCCGGATCATTGCTCTATGAAGGTTTTTGGGGTTATGAAAAGGTTGCAGATATGGTGCCAATGGATTATATCTTGCCAAAAACAAAAGACTAATGGTGAATACTCATACAAAGAAGCCCAGCGACTCTCAATCGAAATGATCGGTGCCCATGTGAAAACATGGGCTTCCCGATCTTGGTATTCTGAATTTAGTGAGCGTGTTTGTTGTAACATATTAATTACGCTTAAAACGCTTTAGCAAAGCTTATTGTACCTTTATGGCACACACACAACCAAATGAACCATTTTATTAAATCAATTCTTTTACTTGTAGCACTTACTGGTGCTTTTTTAACCAGTAAAGCACAAAACTACACGGTTAAAGGAAGTATATTAGATACGGCAGGGCTGCCATTGCCCGGTGCCATCGTTAGAATTAACTGGGTTAAAGATAGCCTGGGTATTTCAGCCAATACAGACGGAAGCTTCAGTTTTACCAAGGTTAAGGCTAAACAATTTACCTTAACTGCCGCATTTATTGGGTTTGATACTTTTACCAAACAGTACACCATTACACAAGGCAATACCCTGGTAATCCCTAATGTTAAACTAAAGCCAACTTCCAATACCCTGGATGCGGTAGTTATCTCGGGAGTTCCCCCTGTAAAAGTTACCGAAGATACGGTAAGCTTTAATGCGGCTTCTTTTCCGGTGAGAGAAGGGGACGCTGTAGATGAAATATTGAAAAAGCTACCCGGTATAAAGGTTGATAAAGACGGAAATGTAACTAACCAAGGGACGCCAGTAACCAAAATAAAAGTAAATGGAAAGGATTTCTTTGGTACAGATGTGGCTACTGCCATTAAAAATTTACCAGCTGATATCATTAAAAATCTCCAGTTTATAGATGACTATGGTGATCAGGCTAAATTAACAGGTATAAAAACAGGCGAGCCCGAAAAAATACTGAACCTAACCATCCAGGAGGATAAAAAAAAGGGATACTTTGCCCGGGCTCAGGGAGGAGTAGGAAATTCCGACAGATACAATACCAGCTTTAGAGGCAATAGCATGAAGGGAGAGCGTCAGGTTTCTTTTGATGGTACAGTAAATAATGCGAACATGAGAGGGGGCGGAGGTGATGGAATAACCACGCGAAATGCAGGTGGATTGAATTATAGAAATGAGTGGAGCCCAAAACTTTCTGCTGATGCAAGCTATAACTTTGATAACACTAAAAACAATACTGCTAGTACTTCGCATACCCAGAACTTTCTTGACAGTTATACCCGTTTAGAGGATTCAAGAAACGATAATTTAAACACCAGATATAATCATGAGTTTAATGGTAATGTAGAATATAAGAGGGATACGATGAATTACCTTAAAGTATCCCCACAATTTACGTATAATACAAATAGCGGTAGCAGTGGTGGCCTTTCTACTATTACTCAAGAGGATCTGATCACTAACCGCAACAGTAAAAATCTGAATAATGCCAGTTCCTTGTTCATGAAAACCAACTTGTTTTACAATCATAAATTTTCTAAGAAAGGCAGGAATTTTAGTTATTGGGGTGGTTTTAACTATTCTAATGGTGATAACTTTAAGGATGTGTCTAACGATTACCTGATTACTGAGGGCGGGGTTGATTCGACAAGATTCCAGAATCAACTTACCGATCAGAATAGCCACACCCTTGGTACCTACTCTGGGTTTTCTTACATGGAACCTTTGTGGCGTAAAACATTTATAGAATTCAATTACAATTATAGCCGATCTGCCACTTCCAGTAACAGAGATACCCGTGATGTACTTACCGGGGAAGAAGTATTTAATCCTGATTTAAGTAATAACTACGATTATCAGTTTATTACCAATAAAGTAGGGGTAAACTACCGTTTTATCAGTGAAAAGTTTAATTATACTTTAGGTGTAAATGGCCAGCCAGCCGTACTGAAAGGACAAAATATCAGTAAAGATATCAGTACAGAACAAAGAACATTTAATCTGATTCCTTCGGCCAGAATGGTATATAGATTTTCAAATCAGGAGTCATTTGAGTTCAATTATTGGGGACGTAACAACCAACCCGGTTTTTTACAACTACAGCCAATTGCTGATAATTCTAACCTTCAGAACGTAGTGATTGGTAATCCCGACTTAAAGCCTGAGTTTATTCACAGTGTAAATGCCCGCTACAAACAATCAGATTGGAACCGTGGGCACATGCTATCAGCCAACATTTCTTATAACCAAACACAAAATAAGATCGTAACTACTAAAGTGCTGATCCCAAATACGGTAAATCAGATAACCAGCTACACCAATACCGACGGTTTTTATAATTTAAGTGGAGACTATAACTATTCCAAGCCGTTCTTTGAACGTAAGTTTACACTAGAGTTTTCCGGATGGGGTTCATTAAATAACAATGTTGCTTTTGTAGATCAAAATAAAAACGTTGCAAAAAATGCGGTATGGAGACAGGAATTGGAATTTAGAGTAGACCTGGAAAATATTGTTAATTTGGAAATAGAGACCTCATATATGCAAAATAGGACCACCTATTCGCAAGACAATTTCGAAGATCGGCAGACCAATCGCTTTGAATACGGAATAGAGGGGCGTAATTATTTTTTTAAAGATCTAACCCTTGGTTACGACTTTACTAAACAGATCAATTCTGGGTATGATAATTCTTTTGTGAATAACCCTACTATACTACGCTTATTTATGGAGTATAAGTTTCTTAAAAAAGACATGGGCACCTTACGCCTGGATGGTTTTGATTTATTTAATGAAAATTCGGGTATCTCCAGAGATGTCTTCGATAACGTAATTGTAGACAGACAAGTAAACAGATTAGGACGATATTTTATGCTTTCGTTTATATTTAAAGTAAGGAAGTTTGGAGCTTAAGAAGTAGTAAGTGGCACTTAATTTGTTTAGGTAAGCATTAAGTATAAAAAAACGCCTAAATTTGTCGCTAACTCACTTGCTTTGAAAAAAACTGTACTACTTGTTGTTCTATTAATAACGATGCTTTCATCGTGTAACTGGTTTAAAGATGTGCCTGAAGTGGGTGTGGTACTGTCAGATCATTTCAAAAATAAACTGTACAAAAAATTTGATACTGCTGTATATAATGTTGTTTTTAAAAAACATCTTGATTCTTTAAAATCTAAATTTTCGAATCCCAATACGTTAACAAATTATTATTATACGAATGAGTATAAACCTGAACTGGTTACCAAATTCTTTGTAAATGGCGGGTTAGATAGTTTGCAAAGCTACATAGGCAGGAGTGAACAACATGGTTTTAGCCCAAATCTATTTAGGTATAAGCAAATAGAATCGCTGTTGGCTACATTACATGCCAATAAATTCAAATCCATAGATGAAGTTTATCTTGTAATTGCTGATCTGGAGCTTAATGCTGCAGAGGGTCTGATCAAATACAATAATTTTGTTTATTACGGTAGCATCAATCCAAGGAAATTATTTAGCCGGTATTATGTGCCGGTAAAAAGACCTGATAGCTTAAGTGTAACTGCAGTTTTGCAGACAAAGGACATTCAGAAACTATTAACAAGCATCCAACCTTCTTCTCCGGATTATCAGGTATTCCAACATAAACTTTCAGAATATAAGGCCGACTCTGGCAGTAAAAGCTATATGGTAAAAACCATTATGGTAAATATGGAGCGCTTGCGCTGGAAATTGCCAGAACTTGGCGACGAGTATGTGCAGGTAAATATTCCTGATTTTTCGCTTACCTGGTTTAAGAACCAGGACACGCTTACCCAGATGAAAGTTTGTGTTGGAGGAAAACGCGAGGAAGGTTATGCTGATAAAATTAAGCAGTATCTGAAATCGGGAAATCTTGATGATAAGCCAAAAAATCATGAAACACCGTTACTATACAGTAAACTGAACTCTATACAGGTAAATCCGATATGGAATATTCCAGTTAGCATCGCGCAAAGTGAAATTTACTGGCAGGCAGTTAGAGATCCGTATTACCTTTCTAACAGTAACATCAAAGTGTATTATAAGGGTAAACAAATAGGGGAGCCCGATACCATTCAATGGGGTAAGTATTCCAGAGAAAAGTTGCCTTTCCAATTCAAACAAGGCTCAGGAGAGGGAAATGCTTTAGGTAAGTTTAAATTTATATTTGACAATGGTTCGAGCATCTACCTGCACGATACAAACAATAAAAGTGCGTTTTCCAAAGCTAACCGTGCAATAAGCCATGGTTGTGTTCGTGTAGAAAAACCGTTACAATTTGCCGAAACGCTGGTTAAAGATAAGTACGAATACGATCAGTTAAGGATGGAAGTAAACCTGCCGCCAATAGACACCAATAGAATGGCAGTTTACCGGAAAAAAATGGCTAAAAAAGCCGATACACTAAATGTTTATAAATTAAAGCCTAAATGGTTTGGCGTTAAAAAGCCCGTTCCCTTGATCATCAATTACATAACCGCATGGTCGCAAAACGGTAGTCTGCAGTTCCGACCAGATGTTTATGGTTTAGATGAAACTTTATGGGATGCTATGAAAAAATTCATGTAAAAGTTCTACCTTTGGTTTTTAATGAATTTCCTATACCCAGGTTTTCTTTTCGCACTGCTGGCAATAGCCATACCTATTGTAATTCACTTATTCAATTTTAGGAAATTTAAGAAAGTATATTTTAGCAATGTACAATTCTTAAAAGAGGCAAAGGAGCAAAATTCTTCAAGAGAAAAGCTTAAAAATTTGCTTGTGCTTTTGTGCAGGATATTGGCCATTGTATTTCTCGTGCTGGCATTTGCCAGACCTTTTATCCCCTCGGGCAACAAACATAATCCGGGACAGAGAAATGTTATCAGTATATATATTGATAACTCTTATAGCATGGAGACTGTAAACAAGGAAGGAAGTTTACTTGACGAAGCTAAAAGAAAGGCAAAGGAAATTGTTAGATCATACGACATTAATGATCAGTTTCAATTAATTACAAACGATTTTGAAGGAAAGCACCAAAGACTGGTTAATAAAGAAGAGTTTATTCAGTTGCTGGATGAAATTAAGATATCACCAGCAAATAAGACTTTGCAACAGATTCTCAATAGACAACAAGCTGGTTTTTCGGCCAATAGGAACGAAATCTGCTATCTGCTTTCCGACTTTCAAAATAGCTTTACGGGTAATAAACCTTTAGCTGCAAATAAAGAGATCAGTTATACTGTAATTAAGCTAAATGCCAACAGCCTTCCGAATATTTCGGTTGATAGTGTCTGGAGCCTTTCACCGGTACACCAACCAGGGCAAGCAGAGAAGGTTGTAGTTCAATTAAGGAATTATGGTGAAGAGGATGCTTCGGGTATAGCCTTAAAGCTAACCATAAACAAGCAGCAAAAAGCTATCAGTAATGTAAATGTTGGGACAGGTAAATCAGTTAATGACACTTTATCTTTTAGCGGATTAAAAAGCGGATGGCAAAAAGGTGTTATTAGTATTAAGGACTTTCCTTTAACATTTGATGATGATCTGAATTTTAGCTTTAAGGTAAGTAATGAGCTAAAGGTGCTAAACATCTCAGGCAATTCTTCTGATAAATTTATAAAGGCGCTCTTTGCATCCGACAGTTATTTTAAACTTACGGAAATGCCTGAGTCAAACATTAAATATTCCAGCTTTTCCGATTACAGTCTAATAGTGCTTAACGGACTGAAAGAACCATCGTCCGGCCTCGCTCAGCAATTAAAAGGATATGTGCAAAATGGTGGATCAGTAGTTATCTTCCCTGATCTTGATGCAAATAGTAGTGTTTACACTTCGTTCTTAACCGGTTTGTCGCTGCCTGCGGTTCAACAACTCAATTCGGGTCCACCTTTAGCAAGCAGTATGGATTTAAAGAACTCTGTTTTTAAAGATGTGTTCGATCAGATTCCTAAAAACATAGATCTGCCTTTGGTAAACAGGTATTTTAGTTATACTGAACAGAATACAAGTGCTAAAGAAAGCATTTTACAATTGCCTCTAAATAGGTTCCTGTTTGCAAAGTATACTGCAGGGGCCGGTAAAATATATCTTTCATCCAGTTCTTTGGATATTAAGGATAGCAACCTGCCTAAGCATCCGGTTTTTGTGCCATTAATGTATAAGATTGCTTTTGCAAGTGCAAAAGAGCAGCCATTGTATTATACAATAGGCCTCAATAATCTATTAGAAAGTGAAAAAATTAGTCTTCTGGCTACTCAGTCATTAAAATTGGTGTCGGATAACTTTGAAGTTATTCCTGAAGTCCGACAAACTGCCGGAAAAACGTTATTATATGTAGCAGATCAGGTAAAGAAATCGGGCTTTTATGAATTAAAAAAAACAGATTCTGTTTTAGCCGTTGTAGCATTTAATGACAACCGCACAGAGTCTGATATGCATTATACTGCAGAAAAGGAGCTTAACAACTTGTTTGGCAAACAAAAAGTGGCAGTATTTAATTCTAAAAAGGACGCACAATCATTAAATATCGAGGGAAAAAATAGCAGCAGTGAATTATGGAAACTTTGCCTAATTTTAGCTATTGTTTTTTTAGCCGGTGAAATACTACTTATTAGATTCTTTAATAACATAAAAAACATAGAAATATCATGAACCTTCTTATCACGGGTATAGTTATTGCCGATCCAAACAGCCAGTTCAATCAAAAGAAATGTGATGTTCGTGTAGAACAAGGAAAGATAACGGCTATAGGAAACCACCTGGCGCCCTCCAAAAATGAGCAGGTGTTTGATGGCAAAGATGCTGTTCTTTCTCCGGGTTTCTTTGATTTAAACTGTTCAATCGGTGATCCTGGTTTCGAAACCAAAGAAGATATTAATACCGCAACTGAAGCTGCTAAAGCGGGTGGGTTTACAGGGATCGCAGTTTTACCCAACACTAAGCCTGTAGTACAATCTAAGGCGGAAGTGGAATATATTATTAACAGGGCAAAAAACAACCTGGTAGATGTGCTGCCAATAGGAGCGGTTAGTCAGGGACTGGAAGGTAAAGAGCTTGCAGAATTGTACGACATGAAACAGGCCGGTGCAGTAGCATTTTCTGATGGAGGAAAGGCAATTGTTGACGATGGCTTTATGAGTCGCGCTTTACAATATACCCAGGGCTTTAACGGACTTTTAATGGTATACCCTGAGAATAAATCCATCGCAGGAAAATCGCAGATTAACGAAAGCAAAACCAGTGTATTGTTGGGTATGAAAGGATTACCTTCATTGGCAGAAGAAATGCACATTAGCCGCGATATCTTTTTAGCTACTTACCACAATGCTCCTGTACATATTAGTAATATTTCAACAGCAGGTTCTGTAGCGCTTATAAAGAAAGCTAAAAAGGATGGTGTTAAAATCAGTTGTGATGTAGCTGCACATCATTTGGTGTTTACAGAAGAGCTGCTGAATGATTTTGATAGTAATTATAAAGTTAAGCCACCTTTGCGTGGTAAAACTGATGTGAAGGCATTGCTTACAGGCTTAAAAGATGGAACTATTGATGCGGTAGGATCACAGCATCGCCCGCACGAGATTGAATTTAAAGATGTCGAATTTGAAATCGCATCATACGGTATCATTGCCCTGCAAACGGTTTTACCTTTGCTTATTAAAGCCGGGCTTGATGCAACACAGATCGCCGAGAAGCTTTCTATAAATCCCCGTAAATTATTAGGACTTGCAGTTCCTGTGATTGAAGAAGGTGCTGAAGCTAACTTTACAGTGTATAATCCTGCTTTACAATGGGAGTATAATGTTGCAAGCAACTATTCAAAATCTGCCAATTCTCCTCTGTTAAATAAAAAACTGACCGGTAAAGTTCAACTGGTATTTAATAACAAACAATTACAATCATATGGATAATCATGTAAAAGACGCACTAATTGCATCGTTAGATAAATTTGCTGCAGTATCTGGTAATGACTCGGTTAAGTTAGAGGAAAGCCTTGTAGAAGTGTTTAACAAAGACCTTGGCTTTATAGAGAAAGTTGAAGAGTTTGATGAAGTTTTTGATGAGCATCCATCATTTGAGGAGCTTAGAGAAGTATTCTTTGATTTGCTGATGATTAATTTCTTTTCTATTGACATTAAAAAACTTGAAGAAGACTATCTTGACTCTGAAGAGTGGCTAAGGATTGAAGAAGAAACAATAGACAGAGGAACAGAATTATTAAACCTTTTGTTGTATATCAATGAATGTCATGATGAGCGTATAAAACCTGAATTAGGTGATTTCCTTAAAGAATTCTTATTGGTTGAGGAAGACGAGTTTCAGGATGAATTCCATATTTATGAAGACCTGATCAGCAATCAGCAATTGATTGAAGGAAGTGTTGAAGATATCTGCAGTCATGCCGGAATGATAGACCTGGGTGAAGAAATGGAAGATCTTTTTGTTCCTTTTATGGTTTTCTTCCATCAGCCTAAGGCCAATGATAAGATAATTAAAGAGCTTGAGGATTTTAGTGCAAACAAGGAGTTTGATATTGCGGTGTATACCTTAATCGCTAATTTTAATGCAGCTACAGCTTAGGCAATTGCTTTTATTATTAACTTATATATTAACGTTTATTTAAAACTTTCAAATGGAAGAAATAGTAGTTGAACCCAAAAAGAATCCAAATATGCTGGCGTTTAAAAGCGCAATAGCATATTCTGTTTATTTCCTTGTGCTTATGTTTGTGATGAAGTGGCTAGGAGTTGATCAGAACAACCCAAATACCAGTGTAGCAGAGAAAATTATATACTCGCTAGCTTCCTATATTCCATTTATTATGGCTGTTGTATTTGTGCAAACTACATACAAAAAGGAATTGGGTGGATATATAAGCTTTGGTAAAGCTTTTTCTTCGGGCTTTAAAGTAGCCGCATATGCAGGGTTGTTTATAGCTGTATTTACTATCCTTTATTATAAGGTTTTAGATACGAATGCATTTAATCAGCTAATGGATTCAGCAAAAGCTGCGGCTGGTGATGATGAAAACAAGGTTAAAGGTGTAGAGATGATGAGACCTTATATGATCTTTTTTATAGGATTTGGAGTAGCAGTGAGTTATACGTTATATGGTTTGATTATCAGTTTAATTGGCGCAGCTGTTATTAAAAAGGAACAACCGCTCTACGAGGAGTAAGCTGTGGTAAATTCATATTAAATAATTATCTCTAGCCCAATTTTACCAAAATATTGAGATAACTCTATTTCATAGTAAGTCAGATCCTTCTATAAATCGGAACGTTTATAGAGGTTTAAAAAATCATTCCTTGATTTGCTTACAAGCTTCAGGGGTTTGCATACACGCGCGCGATTTAGCTTACCGACCTTTGGGTCATGGAAATAAAGCAAATAGCATTGGGCAGCCAGGGTTTGGTTGTGCCTGTGATCGGCCTGGGTTGTATGGGCATGACGGGTTTTGAAAAGGCGCATATGTATGGTCCTGCGGATGAGCAGGAAGCCATCGCGACGATCCAACGTTCGGCTGAGTTAGGCGGTAATTTTTTAGATACTGCCGATCTGTACGGACCGCTAAAGAATGAGCAGTTGATCGCTAAAGCGATCAGTGGTAAACGTGATCAGTATATTTTGGCGAGCAAGTTTGGCTGGGAGATCGATGATAACGATAAGGTAACCTGGGCCATCAATGGTAAGAAAGATTATGTAAAGAAATCTTTGGAGCGTTCGCTCAAAAATCTGAATACGGATTACATTGATTTGTATTACCTGCACCGCCTGGATAAAAATACGCCGATTGAGGAAACGGTTGAGGCGATGGCTCAGCTGGTTCAACAAGGTAAAGTGGGGTATATTGGTTTGTCGGAAGTTTCGTCTGAAACGGTTAAGCGGGCGCATGCCGTGCACCCGATTACTGCCGTACAAAGCGAGTACTCTTTGTTCGAGCGGACGGTGGAAGAACGTGGGATTTTGGCAACCTTAAAGGAATTGGGTATTGGTTTTGTAGCGTACTCACCGCTGGGCCGTGGATTCTTATCTGGACAGATCAAAAGCATCAATGACCTGCCTGAGGATGATTTCCGCAGGGCAATTCCGCGTTTCCAGGGCGTACAGTTCGACAAGAATATCGAATTGGTGAAAGCTATCGAAGTAATGGCTGAAGCCAAGCAGGTCACTTCGTCGCAGCTGGCTTTGGCCTGGATCATGAGCAAAGGTATCCTGCCGATCCCGGGCACCAAACGCCGGAAGTATCTGGAGCAAAACATTGCGGCAACAACTATTGTTTTAAATCAGGCGGACCTATCACAGCTGGAAAGCATCGTGCCTTTAGGTACGGATACCGGCGCGCCTTTTGATGAGTTCAGTATGGGCTTAATTGATTAATTTTGTTTATGAACGCCATTAACTCCATATCGGAATTTCACCGTTTGCTATCCTTGACAGAACCTCGCCACCCGTTGGTGAGCGTGATCAATCTGGCGGAAAGTATTTTTTTGGAAGACGAGATCTGGAAAGGTTTCGTTAACCGCTTTTATTGCGTGGCGCTCAAACGCGAAACCAAGGGCAAGATCAGGTACGGACAGCAGCATTATGATTACGATAAAGGAGTATTGAGTTTTACCGCGCCTAATCAGGTGCAGCAACTGGATCTCCAAAATATGGAATGCGGATCAGGTTATCTCCTGATCTTCCACCCGGACTTCCTGTTGCAGCATACTCTGGCGAACAGCATTCATCATTACGGTTTTTTCGATTACGCGGTTAACGAAGCGCTGCACCTGTCGGCCGAGGAAGAAGATGACCTGATCACAATCCTCCATAAAATTGATAAGGAGTGCCAGCACATCGATAAGCATACCCAGGAGATCATTCTGACGCAGATAGAGAGCCTGCTAAAATACGCCAACCGTTTTTATGAGCGGCAGTTTTTGACCCGCAAGAATAATAATTCAGCGCTGCTCACCAGGTTCGAGCAGTTAATAGATGACTACTTCAACAGCGACATACAGGGTTTGCTCACGGTACAATATATTGCGGCGCAGATGAACCTGTCGCCGAACTACCTGAGTGACCTGCTTCGGGTTCATACCGGACAGAACACGCAGCAGCATATTCACGAAAAACTGATCGCGAAAGCCAAAGAAAAACTTTCCACGACCAGTCTTTCGGTCAGCGAGATCGCCTATGCCTTGGGCTTTGAGCACGCACAATCTTTTAGCACGCTTTTCAAAAAAAAGACAAATTTATCGCCGCTGGAATTTCGTCAGGCTTTTAACTGATTACCAGGGACAGGCTGTGTCGGGAAATATCAAAACTAATAATATCCCAGAAATACATATCTCATAAGAAGTGATACGGCCTCTTCTTATGAGATACACTAATGGATATTACAGATTTCTGATCCAAATGTTACGGAAACTCAATGGCTCGCTAGGATCTCCATGAGATTGTAACTTAATTGGCGCAGGGCCATGAGCTTGTCTGTATGCAGGAGCTCCGATATATTGTGTTGGGCCCAATAATGTAGTATTATCCTGAACCAATACTCCGTTAAATAACACGGTAACTCTGGCAGGCGTTTTTACAGTTTTATCTTCGTTAAATGTAGGAGCAGTCCAGATTACGTCGTAACTGTTCCATTCTCCAGGTTTGCGGGTTGGGTTGGCAAGAGGTACGAATTGTTTGTAAATACTTGCAGCCTGTCCATTTGTATAAGTGTCGTTTTTATAAGAGTCAAGAATTTGCAATTCGTAACCAGCATCACCTTTACCAATAGAAGCAAGGAAAAGTCCACTATTACCTCTGCCTTGTCCTTTGCCAGTGATGTTTGCAGGCACACGCCACTCCAGGTGTAACTGATAATTACCAAATGATTCTTTGGTTTCTATGTTTCCCGATTTTTTGTTTACAGTAAATACTTTGTTGGCAACCGTCCATGCAGCAGGTTTTGATCTGTCTTCAGTCATTACCCATTGGTCAAGGTTTTTGCCGTCAAAAAGTATAATGGCATCAGAAGGAGGGGCTATCGTAAGCTCCGGTGTTGATACTACTTTAGGAACTGGAGTATATACTTCGGTGTCTTCAGGTTTTGCATCTTGAGCCTGAACAATGTTAATTCCTGCCATCATTAATGTAGCAAGGATAACTGATTTACGCATGTTTATCATTGTGTGATTTAATTTAATAACTATTCAAATTTATAATTAAATGGGATTAATTATAGTAATTCTCTAAGTATTTATTGGGAACGGCTAATATTGTTACAGTTTCATTCTAACTGGTGCATTAAGAACATGATGCCTATAAGCGGGCTCAGATGGTGGCTGAACTTATCAATATTGCATATATGCATATTTGTTAAGTTTTAAGTAAGTTTGCACAGTTTTAAGCGTTGTAATCACACATGGATATTTCTGTTGTAATCCCCCTATATAATGAAGAAGAGTCTTTACCTGAATTAACTTCATGGATTGCTAAGGTAATGCAGGAGCATAACTTTAGTTATGAGGTTCTTTTTGTTGACGATGGAAGTACTGATGCCTCCTGGAGCATAATTGAAGATTTAAAGCAACAATACAGTTCAGTAAAAGGAATTAAATTCAGAAGAAACTATGGTAAATCTGCCGCTTTAAATGTTGCTTTTGAGGCGGCACAGGGTGAGGTAATAATTACCATGGATGCTGATCTACAGGATAGCCCGGATGAGATACCCGAGCTTTTCCGTCGGATAAAAGAGGAAAAGTTTGACATTATATCCGGCTGGAAAAAGAAACGTTACGATCCGATTACCAAAACCATACCCACCAAACTGTTTAATGCAGCCACCCGCAAGATGTCAGGCATTCAATTAAATGATTTTAATTGCGGTTTAAAAGCTTACCGTAGTGATGTGGTTAAAACCATTGAAGTTTATGGCGAGATGCACCGTTATATTCCTGTAATTGCAAAATGGGCAGGATTTAAGAATATCGGAGAACAGGTGGTTGAACATAGAGCACGTAAATATGGGGTTACCAAGTTTGGAATGAGCCGTTTTGTTAACGGATTTCTAGATCTCTTGTCTATCTTTTTTGTGGGTAAATTTGGCAAACGTCCAATGCACTTTTTTGGTTCATTAGGGGTGCTGAGTTTTGTATTAGGAACATTTATGGCCTTATGGCTTATTGGCGTTAAGTTATATCATATATCTATGGCCATTCCGTATAAAAGAGATGTAACCGATCAACCATTGTTCTATATTGCCTTGGTGGCCATAATACTTGGTTCTCAATTGTTCTTAACTGGTTTTGTTGCAGAACTGGTTACCAGAAATGCACCAGAGCGTAATCAATATTTAATAGAAAAGGAGATTTTATAGGAAATGTTTTTTTCGATTATAATCCCCCTTTACAATCGCCCACAGGAGATTGATGAATTGCTCACTACGCTTACCAGGCAAACCTATACCCAATTCGAAGTATTGGTAATTGAGGATGGTTCTGTAAACGACGCTAAGGCTATTGTTGATAAATATGCCAACTCACTTGATGTAAAATATTTCTTTAAACCGAACGAGGGGCAAGGATTTTCGCGTAATTATGGGTTTGAAAGAGCCAAAGGCGATTTCTTTGTGATTTTTGATTCCGACTGTCTGATCCCTGAGGATTATCTTGAAATAGTAAAGGATTATCTTTTTGAACATAAGCTGGATGCTTATGGTGGGCCCGATGCTGCACACCAAAGTTTTACTCCGGTACAAAAGGCCATCAGTTATGCCATGACTTCGCCATTTACAACCGGAGGAATAAGAGGCAATAAAAAGCACATCGGACAATTTCATCCCCGTAGTTTTAACATGGGGGTATCCAGAGAAGTATGGGAAAAAGTTGGAGGCTTTATATTAACAAGATTGGGAGAGGATATCGAATATAGTATTCGTATCCACGAGCACGGCTTTAAGATCGGTCTAATTCCGGCAGCCAGAGTTTTTCATAAAAGACGCACAAGCTTTAGCCAGTTCTACAAGCAGCTGCACTTTTTTGGTAGGGCCAGGATAAATATTTATAAACATTTCCCTTCCGAATTAAAATTGGTGCATTTCTTTCCGGCAGCATTTACGTGTGCAGTAATATTTACTGTGCTTATTAATATATTTTATTGGCCTTTAGCATTCATTTGTAACTTTGTAATGCTGATATACTTTATGTTGATATTTTTTCACTCGTGGCAGGTTAATAAGTCATTAAAAGTTGCATTTTTGAGCATTATTGCGGCGTTCATTCAGCTAACAGCCTACGGTTTGGGTTTTATGCAGGATTTTATTAAAAGAGTAGTATTTAAACAACAATGATAGAATTTTTAAAGGAGAGTACATTTGCTGTAAATGAGGTGATTAGCAAGGCCTGGACAGTAACCAAAAGGAATTACTTTTCTATTGCCACACTGTGCTTTTTGATGTTTATTACTTCCAATGCTTCGGGCTTAATGGCATTCTTTTTAAAGGATGTGAGTAAGGGATTGAGCATATTGATGGCTTTCATCTTTGTGATGTTCTATTTTACAATCAATCTATCACTGTTTAAGTATATTTTTCATTTACTGGACGATGAAGAGCATGATGTAAGTATTGTAAGTACCATTCCTACCAGGAAACAAATTATCAGATTCCTGGTGGCAACGCTTTACTTTATGCTTTGTATTGTGGGTGTGTATTCGATAGTCATATTAATCGCTTTTCCTTTTATATACACAGGCATAAAAATGGAAGTTATAACCAATGTGGCCATTTCTGTTGGTGTAATTGCAATATTCATTACATGGATCCGTATTTCTTTCTTCCCGTTTTTTATAATCGATAAAGATTTGCCTCCATTTCTATCTATAAAGCTTAGCTTAGCCACTACAAAAGGCAACTTTACAAAGATTTTTCTGCTTTTGTTGGTGCTATTAAGTTTTCACCTGCTTTATTTGTTTTTTAGTTACATACACTGGCCGGTGTTCTCATTCTTTATAAATATTTTAAGCTCCTTTATTATTGTTCCGCTATCAAGTGTGGCTTTAACTATTGCTTATCGTAAAATGATGAGTGAATACAAGGGAGATGCTGAGCCTGATATTATACATAACATAGTTTAAACAGAACTTATGGGATTAAAAGCGGCATTAAGTAAACCGTTTGCAGCCTTTATTGTAAAAGGCATCAATAAATGGAAAAAAAATGCAGTTGGAGCACAGAAGGAAACTTTAAGCCAACTCATTGATGCTGCAAAAAGTACGGCTTTCGGTAAGGATCATGGTTTTGCCGCTGTAAAAACATATGAAGACTTTAAAAAGGCGGTGCCTGTTAGGGATTACGAAGAGTTAAGACCTTATATTGAAAGGGTTGTTGCAGGTGAACCTGATGTAATGTGGAAAGGTAAACCACTTTATTTTGCTAAAACATCTGGCACCACATCGGGCGTTAAATACATTCCACTTTCTAAAGAATCGGTTCCCGAGCATGTTAAAGCTGCCCGTAATGCTTTACTTACTTATATTCACGAAACCGGTAATACCGCATTTGTTAATGGTAAGATGATCTTTTTGCAGGGAAGCCCTGTGCTGAGTAAAAAAAATGGAATTAATGTAGGTAGGTTATCAGGCATTGTAGCCCATCTTGTTCCAGGTTATTTACAGAGAAACCGCCTGCCTTCTTATGCCACAAATTGTATTGAAGATTGGGAGCAAAAGGTTGATGCAATAGTAGAAGAAACCATTAACGAAGATATGACCCTAATTTCGGGCATACCCCCATGGGTACAAATGTATTTTGACAGGCTTGCACAGAAATCCGGAGGCAAAAAGATTAAGGATATTTTTAAAAACTTTAGCCTGTTTGTATATGGTGGGGTTAATTACGAACCTTATCGGGCTAAAATTGAGGAAAGCATAGGCAAGAAAATAGATACAATTGAAACTTATCCTGCCTCAGAGGGATTTATCGCTTATCAGGATAGTCAGCAGGATAAAAGTCTGTTGCTGCTGGCAAATGCAGGCATATTTTATGAATTTATTCCTGCAGATGAGTATTATAATGATAACCCTTTGAGAGTAAGTCTGGAAGATGTGGAGCTGGAAAAGAATTACGCTCTGATACTCAATACAAATGCCGGGTTATGGGGTTATAGCATTGGAGATACGATTAAGTTTGTATCTAAAAACCCATATAAAATATTGGTGACAGGACGTATAAAGCATTTTATTTCGGCCTTCGGAGAACATGTAATTGGTGAAGAGGTAGAACACGCTTTACTTACAGTAGCTAACCAGGAAGGTATTGGTATCACCGAATTTACTGTAGCCCCTCAGGTAGAAACAAAACAAGGCGAATTGCCTTACCATGAGTGGTTTGTGGAGTTTTCTAATCCTCCTAAAGATATTGAAGCTTTCAGTAAAAAAGTAGATGAAGCCCTACAAAAGAAGAATATTTACTATTTTGACCTCATTGAGGGGAAAATACTGCAACCACTGATCATTCGTTCTTTGCAGAAAGATGCCTTTGTGAATTTTATGCGTAGCCAGGGTAAGCTTGGCGGACAGAATAAGGTTCCAAGACTATCGAACGACAGGAAGATTGCTGATAATTTAAGTAGTTTTATAAATTGAAAAACATATCCATTTTAGGCGCAACCGGTTCAATAGGAACACAGGCCTTAGAAGTTATTGAGGCAAATCCGGAGTTGTATAAGGTTACAGCGCTTACAGCACAATCAAATGCTGATTTATTGATTGCCCAGGCATTAAAGTTTAAACCCTTGATGGTTGTTATTGGCGATGAGCATAAATATCAATCCGTAAAAGCGGCTTTATCAGCAACAGGTATCAAGGTTTTGGCAGGTGAAGCAGCGTTGTGTGAAGCAGCTAGTTTAGCAGAGACGGATTTAGTACTTACTGCAATAGTAGGTTCTGTTGGTTTAAAACCAACTATTGCTGCTATTGAAGCTAAAAAAGATATTGGCCTGGCTAATAAAGAAACGTTGGTAGTTGCCGGTGATTTGATAACTAGTTTAGCAAAGCAACATGGGGTAAAAATTATACCTGTAGATTCTGAGCATTCTGCAATTTTCCAGTGCCTGGTAGGTGAGGCAGTTGATACAATTGAAAAGATCTATTTAACTGCATCAGGTGGGCCATTTAGAGGGAAGGAGCGTGCTTTTTTAGCCAATGTTACCAAAGCCGAGGCCCTTAAACACCCCAACTGGGTAATGGGTGCTAAGATCACTATTGATTCGGCATCTTTAATGAATAAAGGCCTCGAAGTTATTGAAGCAAGATGGCTGTTTGATTTGAATGTAGATCAGATTGATGTGATTGTACATCCTCAATCTATCGTACATTCGCTGGTGCAGTTTAATGACGGTTCTATGAAGGCCCAGATGGGGCTTCCTGATATGAAATTACCAATTCATTATGCTTTTGCCTACCCTGGAAGAATAAGCAGCAATTTTAAACGTTTCAACTTTATGGATTATCCGGAGCTTACGTTCTCAAAGGCTGATAGAAGTACCTTTAGAAATCTTGACCTCGCATTTGAGGCTTTACGCAGAGCAGGAAATATGCCTTGCATCATTAATGCTGCCAATGAAGTGGTGGTAAATGCCTTTTTACAAAATCAGATTGGTTTCCTGGAAATGAGCGATATAATAGAACAATGTATGTCTGATATCAGCTTTATAGCTACACCAACTCTTAATAATTATTTAGAAACCGACCAGCATACACGTATATTTGCGGGCGAGCTGGTAACAAAATAAGTTTTTTACAGTCAAATTTAGAAACATTTAAAATCATATATGAGCGGATTGATTATGGCGGCCCAGTTACTTCTGGGATTATCGATATTAGTTATTTTACACGAATTAGGACATTTTCTTGCGGCACGTGCTTTTGGGATTAAGGTAGAGAAGTTTTACCTGTTTTTTGATGCCTGGGGTGTTAAGTTGTTTAGTTTTAAGAAGGGGGATTGTGAGTACGGTATTGGTTGGTTACCATTAGGTGGTTATGTTAAAATAGCAGGTATGATAGATGAATCTATGGATACCGAACAAATGAATCAGCCGGCACAGCCATGGGAATTTAGATCTAAACCAGCCTGGCAACGTTTAATAGTAATGCTTGGTGGTGTTATTGTTAATATAGTTGTTGGTATCCTGATTTTCTGGATGCTTACCTTTAAATACGGTGAAACATTTATTCCAAACAGTTCTGTACAGAATGGCATTAATCCGGGAAGTATCGGTAAAGAAATCGGACTTCAAAAAGGAGATAAGGTAATTGCTATTAATGGAAACAAGGTGATTCGTTTTGATGAGTTGATCAGTTCAAAAGTTTTGCTGGGGAACACAAATTTAACGGTTATCCGTGGAGACAGAACCTTAGATATTAAGGTGCCTGAGAATATCTTAAATAAGGTTTCTGATTTAACGATCGAAGCGTTTATTAGCAGAATACCGCTTTTAAGCACCAGGATAGACAGTATTGTTACAGGAAAGGCTGCAGAGAAAGCAGGCTTAAAAAAAGGCGATAAAATTACTTCTGTAAACGGCATACCTATGAAGTATGATGTTGATTTCAGATCTCTTGTTCCAAAATATAAAGGTAAAACGATAGATGTAGGCATCAGTAGAGGTGCAGAGAAGCTGTCTGTTAAAGTTCCTATAGATACCAGCGGTACTGTAGGTATTGGATTTACGTCAAGTGAAATTAAACAAGAAACCATTAATTATGGCCTTTTTGCTTCACTTCCAGTTGGTGCAAACCAGGCCTGGAAAGTTTTTAGTGACAACGGTAAAGGAATTTGGAAAGTGCTTACTGGTAAAATTCAGGCAAACAAAGCATTTTCTGGCCCTGTAGAGATCGCACGCAAAGTTTATGGCGGAGAGTGGGTTTGGGCCAGATTCTGGGCTTCAACTGGCTTTATTTCGATCGCTTTGGCATTTATGAACCTGTTGCCTATACCTGCTTTGGATGGGGGACATGTTGTATTCCTGATTGTAGAGATGATCAAAGGAAAACCTCTTGGTGACAAGTTCATGGAGCGTGCCCAGATAGTTGGTTTTGTTCTGTTGCTATCATTGATGGTTTTTGTGCTCGGCAACGACATATTTAAGGCCATAATGCATTAAGCCCTTATGACAGACTATTTTGCATTTTATGGCTTACCAGTAAGCTTTAATCCTGATGTGGCCCTTGTAAAGCAAAAGTTTTATGAGTTTAGCAAAAAGTATCATCCTGATTTTTATATTAACGAAAGCGATGAGAAACAGGCTGAAGTATTGGAATTAAGTACGGTAAATAATAAAGCATATCAGATTCTAAGTGATCCACAGAAGCGATTACATTATGTTCTGGAATTAAAAGGCTTGTTAAAGGAAGGTGAGAACTATGTTCTGCCCCAAAGTTTTTTAATGGAGATGATGGATATCAATGAGGCACTGATGGATCTGCAATTTGATCCTGACCCTGTGAAGCTGGCAAGTCTAAAGGACGATGTTAATGGAGTAGAGAAGGGATTGTCGAATGAAATTTTATCACTTACAACTTCTTTTGAAGGTGAGACTTCAGTGGAGCAGTATAAAACACTTGTTGCAATAAAGGACTTGTATTATCGTACTAAGTATTTGTTAAGACTTAGAGAAAGTATTGCTAAAGCTGCCAATTTGTAGGGCCGGCTGTTAAATCATTGTAAAAAAGTAAAATGCTACTTTTTTACAATGATTGTTTGGATACCTTTGCCGCAAATCCATATATATGAACACATTATCCATTTTTAGAAAAGTCGCCGTTGCTGAGGGAATTTCTTACATTTTGCTGGTATTTATTGCTATGCCCCTAAAGTATTGGGCCGATATGCCTTTGGCTGTGAAATACACAGGTTGGGCTCATGGCCTTTTATTCGTGCTGTACATTGTTTTTTTAATTATGGCATGGCAAGAGTATAAATGGAGCTTTAAAAAGGTGGTACTCATAGGGTTTGCATCATTAGTGCCATTTGCCCCTTTTTGGGTAGATAAAAAACTTAAAGAAGATAATTTAAATAAGTCTTGGTAATTAGTTATTCAATTAATACATTTGCATCCCGCTGAATAAGCAAATGCCCAGCTGGCGGAATTGGTAGACGCGCTGGTCTCAAACACCTGTGGGAAACCGTGCCGGTTCGACTCCGGCGCTGGGTACAGAGAGTAAAATTCAAAGCCTTAACGTATTGATTGTTAAGGCTTTACTCTTTTAAGAATATCTTTGAACCGTTACAAAATCAATAATAATAGCTGTTCCTAATTTTACCAAAACGTTGACAATCAGTAGTTTATTGAAATAGGAGTTGTTAGAAATTTTAATCTGAAAATTATGTAGGGTATTGATTTTCTTACGGTTGAAACTATACCTGTTCCAACTACTTAAGTCTTAATTTTTTCTTTTAGTTTTTGGGAGATGAACTCGATCTAGATGACGTATCATAGCTACGTTCAATTTCTTCGACACGTGCCATTTCACTGACTGCAATCTGAGCAATTATATTAGCGATCAGGGTCAAAGCCGGCTTCTCTTCTTCAGAAATTTCACCTTTCACTTTTTGGTCTGCTATTCTTTTAGCTCTTCTCTTTGCCATCAGTACAACTTCAAATACAAAAACTAATATGCAGTTTGTTTATMTMCTTTGTGCTCAGTGAACGTTAAATAACTACATTAATATCTGCTTGTTAGATTTATTTTAAACTTTCGTCTATATTTGAGTTAGTGGCAATGCAGGGCGCAAACAGACCTGATGCATAAGCGAAATGAAAAGAATAAAAAAATCATTTCTTTTTCTAGGTAGCCTTATAATGTACTATGGCTGTAATCCATCTTGGGATGTTACCTTATATTCACAAAAAATCAGAGGAAGTAATAAAATTATATATCAATATGATGCATGGGGAGGCAGAGATTCTCATCAATCGGGCTTTGCAATTCTGGACTCTGCAGAAGAATTCAATATGTCCAAAATCACTTCTTTACCCGGCTCCTATTTTGCAGAAACACCAAGAAAAGGTTATATAAAATTAATCCTAGTCAACAATGGTGAAAATCCAACTACCGCAAAAGATACTATTCTAAACCCAGTCAAACATTATTTCAAAAACATCCAAGGGATAAAATTTGAGATTACCGAATATAATGATACCTATGGTAGTAGTCCTATGAATACGGGACTAATGGAATATGAATTCGGAGCGATAAAAGAAACAAATGACGGCTTAACATTTGAAAATGTAGTTCATAAGTCCGGCGGCATAGAATGGCCCTCAAAAGTGTCTTTTCCAAAAGGTAATATAACTGTATTTGAGGATACAACAGGGAGGGTCCATCATATAATTATAGAAAAATTCATAAGAATGAAAGGAGAAATCTACAAACCAACAAAACCTTTAGAAATAGTTCCGGATCAAGCAATTATTGGATTTGCGACTTTCTATTTCATTCCGAAAAAACTATTGAAATCAAGCACATTAACAAACGAAGGCATTTTCAAGCAACTAAGAAAATAACTGCCACTGACAGGGGTTTTACAAAATTGGCGGGATAATTTAACGTCAACCCGGATATGATTTACAGTTATTCCATATGACATTTACCAACTTTTTGGTTGAAAATTGGTGTGTTGAAGGCTTTACCATGTTGCCCGACTATTTAAAATTCATTGCTATTTTATGAATCCTTTCATCTTTAAATCTTGAATTATTGGCTCAATAAGCCGTAAATAACTCTCTAAATGTTGAAAGTATTCCTGCTGAACGGTACATACCGGGATCGAATACTTCGATTCCGGTTTTTTTATATCTTTCTAACGCTAAATATTCTTCAAACTGTGTTCAAAGTATTTCTGCTGAACCTCATTTTCTTTGAGTGTTATGAGCGGGCTTGCTTTGAATCACATCGCCAAATTCTTTTGTAAGAAACCTATTCAGTTAGTTCACAGCTTTTACTAGTCAATTCAATACATTTGTCGAGATGTTTTCTTCGAAATATTTCCTCCCTAAGAGGTCGATGAGTCTTTTCAAATAAGTTTCGTTCAAAAATACGTTAGACCAATTGTCGTMYMRWYRWMAYTRWAMMCCCARANAAAAAAAAATAAAGACTTACGCCGAGTATTGGTAATATTCTCCTCTCTTCATTAGTAATTTTAGTCACGGAATGACAACCCTCAAAAGTGTTTTACTTTCAAATCACGCTGGATAATATCTTTTTCAGTGCTATGCAGTTGTAAATATAGTAGGTAATCATACAAGTAAGCCGTCTGTGCTATAAAACAGCCGGCTCTTGATCATATTTAATAGTCTTTTTTGCCTCTTTTTGGGGTTTTAGTTATGTTTGGAATGAAAACCAAATAGTCGTAACCTTTTATAATTCTTTCCAGCTCCAAATTCACTACTTTAAGCTTCTTTTTAGAGATTGCTTGTTTCAAGGGTCTTAAATCATAGACATACCAATTGTCATCTTTTACGACGGTTAAGAAAGATTTATATTGATCTAAATCAGCCAATGCTTCACCTTCTTCCTTTCCGATGAGCATAATGTGTAATGACTTCCGGTAATTTGCCTCTTCAATGTTGGAAATCAGGTTGCCAATATCGAAAACTTCCATTAAACTCTCTCCTTTAGGCAGGTGATTAGCACCAAATTTGAAAAGGTTCTTCTTGTCTTTCCATTCAGGTAGTTTTTCAAGAACTAGGTGCTTCATGTATTGAACTCTTAAAGGATGAATTCGACTTAAATATAGCTCCCTGCTTAATTTTAGTGCTTCAAGTTGCTCTTTCTCGTTGGCTGATAAATTCAGAGCGCTCAATGCGTTCATTTTTGCCAGACAATCATCAGAGAACAAATAGAATGTGGTGTTATTTTTTGTGTCATAAGCAGCGGAATTAGCGATCATCTGCTTATAAATTTCTTTTGCTTTAGCATTTTTGGATTGTTTCCTCAATTCCGAAAGCAGTAATCGGTCGGAAAATAAACTAATTTGATCAGCTCCATATAGTTTGATATTCTGCTGAAGTATGTTTTTGAATAAATCAAACTCAGCTTCACCTTGTAAAAAAGATAAAGCTGAACCTGATTCATTACGGAATTTGTCCAGTTCAGCAGGGGATAAGGATTTAATTTTTGTTGATATTGTGTTGATTGTATATGGATCAATTTCCAGAATATAGTTGTCGAACTTAATGTTATTAATAATCGCATTTGTGAAGTAAGGGACTTCATTGGTGAAATGTAGCTCGCCCAATAACACAGAATTGTTTTTGCTGATTTCATCCTGTAGGGTAATCCATCCTTTCCCTTCGAAAGTGTTGTTATTGTTTTTTTTAAAGGTGGAGTAGTTTTTTTGAATTAAACTATCCATCAGAGTGGTTTGTGCGTAACTGAAATTGGCAATAAACAGAGTTAGAATTAGTAGTCTGGTTTTCTTCATTTATTTTTTTTAGAAAGATACAATAAATTGAATTTATCACCCTGATGATTCAATAATATACCTCCAGGTATTCCTTTCCGAGACGACAACCTCAGAAGTAAACCGCTTGCGCTGGCAGATTTCCATTAACTTGTTGTTATCATGTGGCGCAACTCCTTTGTTTGTATCTAGCTGTTCTTCGCTGGCTATTCTTTCTACAGTTTTTTGAACACTCATTTTAACATGAATACCTTCTACCATTAGTGTCAGATAGCTCCATAACATTTCCTTTCCCTTGCCTTTTGGAGCAAGAAAGTCTCTTGTTCCAGCCGCTTATAATAGCGTAAAAAGCCAACTTCTTCCCAGTGTAGTAGTTTGATTTGGGTACGACTGTGGCTCAAAAAACAAATACTTCGCCGCTGGCGGGAATGAGTCGCATACCTGAACTCATGAATCCACACAGCCCGTTAAAGCTTTTTCGTATTTAGAAGCCATTGATTTTTTCTATACTATGTACTGCCAGTTATAAATAGTTTGGTTCAATCATGTTATCTTTACAAAAGAGATGGAATAAACTTATTGTGTAGATTAAGTTAAATGCAGTTTGAACCTAGTAAAAAGCTAGTGCCATTTATTAGGCATTATTTATTATTACATGCCAATGAGATGGCCGAGATGACATATCGTTTGTTTTCTGATGGGCAACCAGGTATAGTCGTTCCGCTGACTAAAAATATGCTGATCAGCACGAGTGATTATCCATTTGGAGAACAATTGCCATCGATGTTTATTTATGGCCAAATGTCTGCCTATAGAGATCTTAAAATTCAGGGTCAAATGGCTTTATTGGTTGTTGTATTACGCCCATTTGCACTTAATTTATTATTTGGGATGTCTGCTGATGAGCTAAATGATGGGATATTTCTTCCCACTGATCTTATCGGAGCTGAGGCGATTCCGTTTGAACGAAAGGTGGCTAAAAGTAAAAGTCTTCATGAGGTGATTAACACCGTCGAAAGCTTTCTCCTTGAGCGTTTCCAAAAGAGCAGCGGTTTGAATCATGATCTGCTTTTTAGTCTTGAACTCATCGACAAACATGAGGGGCTTATTAGAATGGAAAACTTGCTGAAAGAACTGCAAGTGAGTGAGCGGCAGCTGGAAAGACTCTATCGCAGGCAGATTGGTGTTTCACCAAAAAAGTTCATGAATGTAATCCGGTTCCAGCACTTTTTAAAGGTTTTCAGAGATCTTTCTGCAGAGAGCAAACTGACTAGGGCGGTTTATCAAGCTGGTTATTATGATCAATCTCATCTCAACAATTATTTCAAGACAATGACGGGTATTACACCGCTGGAATACAGGTTAAATGTAAATAAGCTTGCAATTAATTTTATGCGGTTTTAGGGCTGATCTTTATTTCCATCAATATAGTTTTTAGTCATATATATACAGTTGTCGGAATTTTCCAATCATTGTTGAAGGCGCAGGGATAATTTTGTGTCATGAAAAAAATAAAAATAGCTGCTGCACAGTTTGAAAACAGAAGTGGCGACAAGGAATATAATCTTAAAATGATTGAACAGCTTTCCGAACAGGCAGCAAAGACTGGGGCTGATGTTATTAGCTTTCATGAATGTTCAATTACAGGTTACACGTTTGCACGGAACCTTAGCCATGAGCAAATGTTAGCGCTTAGTGAAAGCATACCAAACGGACCGAGCGTAGCTGCTCTCATTGGATTTGCAAAGAAATATGGAATTGTTATTCTTGCAGGTCTATTTGAGAAGGATGAAAATAATGAACTCTATAAAGCATATGTATGTGTAGATGGAAATGGCTTAATCTCTAGTCACCGCAAGTTACACCCGTTTATTAACCCTTATATCAAGCCGGGATCTGCATATACTGTATTTGAATTGCATGGCTGGAAATGTGGGATTTTAATTTGCTACGATAATAACATTATTGAGAATGTAAGAGCAACAAGACTTTTAGGAGCTCAGGTGATTTTTATGCCACATGTAACGATGTGTACACCATCAAGCAGACCTGGGGCGGGATTTGTTGACGCTAGCCTGTGGAGGGATAAAAATGTGAACGCCCAGTTACTGAGGAAAGAATTTGATGGTGATAAAGGCAGGAAATGGTTGATGAAGTGGTTGCCTGCAAGAGCGTATGATAACGCTGTTTACGCGGTATTTTCAAATCCTATTGGAATGGACGACGATCAGTTGAAAAATGGTTGTTCAATGATTTTGGATCCGTTTGGCGAGATCATAGCGGAATGCAGATCTTTAGATAATGAAATTTCAGTCGCGGAATTAGATCCTGAAAAACTTACCAATGCGGGCGGTTCAAGATACATTATGGCCAGAAGACCGGCGCTATATGCGGACATCATAGGTAAAAAACATAAAAGTGAACATAAAGTTTCATGGCTGAAATAAATCCTGTCCTTTGCTTCTGGGATGCTTCTGACTTGCTTCTGGACTGTTTCAGAAGCAAGTCAGAAGCATCCCAGAAGCACTGCCGAACCATAACGTGGTGTCTAACTGGATACCGGGATTAAATTCTTCGAGTCTATATAGACGAAGAGCTGCATCGCTACCTCGTAGTTGCATCCGCCTATCATAAGGATACGAGCAACAGTGTTTACTTAAAAATTTAATACATTTATTTTACAGACATGTACAATTTACCATACAAATATCTGGGAGCTATCGATATTATCTAATCAGTACTTGCCAACTCTATTTCTGTTTTTGAGGGTTAAAAAATGCCTTATCTTTTAAAGCTGCTCGATTGGCATGATAAGTGTAAATTATTATCAAAAAATTAATCCTCAATCTATTTTTATGAAAAAAACCTCTTCTTTCGTAGCGTTGTGCTTAATCAGCATTGCTACATTCGCTTCTCCTTTAATTTCTACTGCTGCTAAGAAGGCGTGTAACGCAGCACTTACAGTAACTTATGTGTATCCAGACGGTTCTGTTTACGGCTCTTATACTTACTATGGTAGTGGGGCAACCTGCGGAGCTGCAATGGATGCTGCAAGAGCACGTCAAAATGCCGTAGAGGCAGCGGTAAATGACGATCCATCAAGCCCTATTCATGTTTATTAATCCAAGAAACCTTAACGGTTTAATTACCGTTATTATAAAACGTATTTAGGCTTTATTCTACTGTTTGAAACCAAAAGATGAGTCCTGCCTTTTAAAAGGAGAACTCATCTTTTTTTAAATTAAATCGACCTCTCATTTCTTTATAACATATCTTCACGATTTATGTATCGAAACAAAACGGCTCTAGGCTTTGCTTTTATATTGTGCTTTTTAACGTTTAATATAAGCGCACAAGTTAAAGGAACGATAAATTATAAGTTAACAAAAAACGATGGTGTTAGTAGCTCCACAGAGATCAACAGTATAGTTTATTTTTCCGGAAACAAGTCTATTGAGATAAACTTACCTAAGAATTTATCTAACACTATAATAGCAGACGGAGATAATAGTTTCGTGGAAACGAAAGTTCTGAAAAATAGCAAGCCCATATTTGTTTATAAAGATTTCAGCAAAAATGAACTTCAACTTTCAGACTTTATAGAGCGTAACATTTATTTGATTAAGGATACACTGGCTAATTTTAAGTGGACAATAACTAAGGAAAAGAAAAAAATATTAAACTATAGCTGTACAAGGGCAACTACCACCTTTAGAGGGCGTCAATTTGAAGTTTGGTTTACTGACGCCATTTCTGTACCAAATGGCCCATGGAAGTTCTGCGGACTGCCCGGTTTAATCATTGTTGCAAAAGATTTAGAAGGAAAATATAATTATGAACTTACTGGCATTAATCTTAAAGCAGTATTCGACCCCAAAATAATCAGCATTCCCTTTTCTTATTCAAAAGACAAGGCTGTAAGCCATGGCCACTTTATTGCAGCTTATAAAAAACGTGTTGCCCAAAATGCAGCGTTATCGCGGGCTAGCGAGCAGCAGAATAGCAGTGGGGGGAGCTCGTCGTTCGTAGTAACTTTACCGCCCAAAATGGAAAAACTTTAGTTGTTTTGAAATCTATATTGCCACTCTTATTTATTTTAATTTCTTTCGCCGCTTTCGGGCAAAAAATTACTTTAAATGGTAAGGTCACTTCTGGGGGGCAGCCGCTTGCATACGCAACTTTGCAGTTAAAAACAGCAGACAGTACTATCCTTTCTTATACAAATAGCAATACCAATGGGCTCTTCGTTTTAGAAGCGGATTTAGGCGGTGCGAAATTTGTACATTTAATAGCCAGTTACATCGGTCTAAAAACCGATACGCTGAAGTTAGAGTCAAGTACTTTTAACGGCAATGTAATTAGTCATAACTTCGAATTGCTTGACGACCCAAAACAATTAGATCAAATAAACATTAATGCTGAAAAACCGACTGTAGCAATTCATAATGATACGACCAGTTTTAACGTAGCTAAATTAACAACTGCGGAGGATAAAAACATTGAAAGTGTGATCAGAAAAATGCCAGGCATGTCTGTTAGTAAAGATGGCACGATCACTTATAACCAGCAAAAAATCACCAAGGTTTTATTAGAGGGGGACGATATGACGGGTGAGAATTATAAAACCATAACCCAAAATTTGAAACCTCAGCTTGTAGAACAGGTACAAGCAATAGAGAATTATATCGAAGATGACCTATTGAATGGAATAATAAGCTCTGATGAGGTTGTCTTAAATCTTAAATTAAAAAACAATAAAAGTATTTTAGGGAGTGCGGATCTGGGGGTTGGCATCAATAAAAGAAACGATGTGTCTGCCAATGTGGTTTCTCTATACAAGAGAATTAAGGCCTTCTCTTACATAAGCAATAACAATACGGGCGAATACCAGGAAGATTTGTTAAGCCTTAATAGTAAAACAGCACACAGCAACTCAGACGGCAAGTTAATTAATCACGCTATAGGGGATACTAACCCATTCGACAACAATAACTTTCGTCTTAATAACACGCTTTCAGGAAGTCTTTCTGCTGTGAGCCATGCTAATAAAAACCTTAAACTTACATTGGGTGTTTATGCAATCCGTAATAAGCTTTCTGATGAACGATCTAACAAGCAAGTTTTCTTTGGCCCAGAACCTATAACTACCGAAGACCGGGAAACAAGGTCTTCTAATGACAGGAATTATCAAATAGAGTTGGGTGCACAACAAAGAATTGGCAGGGCTTCTCGCTTATCCTCCGCCATATCTTATACCTTTAAACCCTCAACTTATTCCTCTCTAGATACTTCTTTTTTTAATACTGAAACAGAAAACCTGGTCAAGCAAAGTCAGGAGGATAAGGTTAAATCATTTAAGGGAGAAATAAGTTACGTTCAAAAAGCCAATGCAGCTACTGCATTTGTGGCTACAATGACTACCCTTAACCAGAAAATTGAGCAAAGCTATGGATCAGTTTCTGATCTATACAGTCAAATTCCTTTATTTAACGGTGCCAAAAACCTGCTTCAAAATGCTTCGAATACACTAAATACAGTTACCATTGATGCTCAACTGCTAAAAAAATCGGGATTCAACTATTTCTACTTAAATGGGGGAGGTAACATTAAACAAACACAAACCTTTACTAATCTTTATAGGGTAGATGATTTTACTCAAACCCTTCTTGGAGAAGATTTTCAAAATGATGTTGTTACGGATAGTCGGTTACTTTATCTAGCGGCGAAATATACTTTTGATAACAAAATTATCAAAGTGCAGGGGTTAATAAGGGGAAACATAAAACATATTAGCGTGTACGAGCAGGATAGCACCTACTTTTACGTACAGCCAGAACTCAACATCACTGCTAAATTAAGTGATTATCAGCAGCTATCCTTAAATTATAAAATTCAGAATACTTCCTCGGATGATTTTGATTATTACAAAAACAGTTTGGTAACAGATGTTAGGAATATTAATACGGGTTTAAACCGTATATATTACTTTAACAGCCACATCATACGGGCATACTATAACAACAGATCTTTTTCTGATAAATATTTTTCATTTCAGTTATCGGGCAATGCAAGCTATAGTGCATCAGGTTTTCTGACAGCTAATTATTTTGATAATACCTTGTTTTACACGCAACTGGCTTTTTATAAGGGCATAAAAAAGTTAGGAGGAAATGCTGTTTTTCAAAAATTTATCCCAGTTATTTCTACAGATTTCACCTTAAATTTTGGTCGATCCAAAACAAATTATTACGCATCTATTAGTAATCAAATAAATAATTATACTAATTTCAATAGCGCATTCGATTTTAAGCTATCTACGGGGTTTAAATTTCCATTGAACTTTTCGGGACAATTTCAATATATCAAAGACGCCACTTATATAGCCGATAATAAGATAAACAATAACATTGTCCGTAAATATTCTGTTGCTTCAAGGATTAAATTTGGTGGTGGTTTAACACAATTGGTTTCTTTTGACCTGTATCAGCTTAACAAAACGAATTATCATATATTAAATTCGGAGCTTATATATCAGCCTAAAAACACACGCTTAAAATACAGCATTATCGGTAAAAACCTTTTAGATGTAAAAACACTAGTTAATAGTTATGTAAGCAATGTTGTAAAATCTACGAGTAGTGCCTCGTTGTTGGGCAGGCACGTAATGTTTAATCTTTCATTGGCCATTGGCCAATAGTGTAACAGTGATGTTCTACGATTCCGGTATTGCAGACTTCTATCCCTGGCTATTAGCCTAGAAAGTCTGGAGGATAGGTTTTCTGATTATATTTCAGGTCCATTTCTTTTAAAAATTCTTTTCGCTTGTCGTTTAATTCAGGAACCGGCAAAATCTGGCCCGGCAGCACAGGTACGCCTATTTCCTTGAATAGATTTTCCAATCCTGCCGGTACTACCGTGCAGAGTAAACGTGCGTAGTCTTTAGAAATGTTTTTAAAGCAATGTATGGCCCCACCAAAAGGTATGTTTACAAAGCCATCTTTACCGACAGTTCGCTTACCTGCTTCAGTTTTAAACTCCACTGCTCCTTCCAGGACATGGAACATTTCCTGAGTTTCTGGATGGGAGTGTGGCGGTGGGCCTCCTCCTGGAGGAACTGTCATTTCAATAACAGCATAGTTGCCATTGGTCTGATCTCCGGAGATCACAATTCTGTAATTGCCACCAGCTATCGCTAATGTTTCTCCTTCATCGCTACTGATAATCTTTACGTTAGAATCCATATTATCTTTGATTTCCACTAACATTTGATTAAAGTTAACAAATGTTTTACTTACTACCAGGTGGCAATCAACCAAATTAACTAACCTTATACCGAACGCTTTTTGTTCCCTTTGTTATACCACATTAAAAAGCCTGTGATGGGCATGCTGGCACAGATTAACGAAACAAAGAAAGCAAGTATTTTGGTTGGGATGCCCGCATAGGCTCCGGTATGCAGGTCGTAGTTCATGCTCCTGAATTTCTCACCACCCTTTACGTCCTGATCGCCATACTTCATCAGCAGTTTGCCGTTGTTACGATCAAAATAATACCATTCGAACACGTGTGTGCGATTTTTGGCAAGGCGTACCTGAACATCCATGGGATCTGTATTCTTTTCGCGGAAGCGGATCGATAATATATCGGCTTGAGGATGCAACTGAAAGAGATGAGTAATGGCACTATCGGTCGATTGAGGATGGTAGGTTTCGTTGGGGGTAGATAATGGAATAACCCGCTTTTCAGCGGCTTTTCCGCCATTGGCAAGGAACTGGACAGACTGGTCAGCCCAGGGAAAAGCGAAGACCAAACCTGTTACACAGATCAAAATCGCTGGAATCAGGATATAAAAGCCTGATACATTGTGCAAATCATAGATCCGTCTCTTTATTCCCACATCACGTTTAATTACAAGCCCTTTTTTGAAGGCTTTTGTTTTCCATTTTCGGGGAAACCACAGAATCAAACCGCTCAACAATAAAACAAAAAAACATAGCGCCGAAATTCCTGTTACCATGCCGCCAACTGAGTCGCCCAATAGTAGGTTCATGTGGAGGTTCAACACCAGTTGAAAGAATTCGTTTCGCGTGTCCTCCACGTATACCACTTTTCCATTGTAGGGGTTTACATAGACCCGGTAGTAATATTTGTAATAATTCCAGTGTCCGATGGCTTTCTTATCCGTTAGCGATGCCCGAAATATCCAGGTGTGGCCTTTAGCGGGATAGATCTCGCAGCGGGTAATCTTAACATCCGGCCCAAGAGCCTTTTGCGCCTGATTGCGCAGCTCACTGAAATTTAAAAAGTTGCGATTTCCCTCGGCTTCTACATAATATCGCTTATGATAAAAGTATTCTTTCAGCTCATCCGAAAAGACATTTATACAACCGGTTATACTAACAATCAAAACAACCAGGCCTGTAATCAGACCCAGCCATTTATGCAGCCAGAAAAAGAGTTTCCGCAGCATTATTAAAAGTTATAAGAAAGATTCAGACTCATCGTTGCACCGTTTCCACGTACATATTCTGCATCAATGGCACGGTACTGGCTTACTACCGGGTAGTAAGAACTATTCAGCAAATTCTCCACACCCATTCCGGCTGACCATTTACTGTTAAAACGGTAACCGGCCGACAGGTTGAAAAGACTTACCGGTTTAACCGGACCTTCACTGTTGGCATACAAACCATTAGAGCGCACATCAAAACGATCGCGACCTTCGGTATATACCCAATATAGTTTCACATCAAGCGAGCTCAACGGGCGATAGCCCAGGTAAGCAGTTGCTTTAGGTGGCGCAATGCGTAAGCCATTCATATATACTTTTGTGCCGCCTGTTTGTTCTGCTTTTCCCTCCACATAAGAGTAGCTGCCTCCCACTGTCCATTGCTGACTGAAGTAAACATCTGCTGAAATCTCGTAGCCATGAATTCGTTCCGGCTCGCGTTGAGGGACAAGATACCCTCCAACATCAACAAGGTTAGCCCCCAGTTTAGATGTACTGATATAATAAGACGCGGTTAAATTAACGATGCCTAGCCTGCTGCTGAAACCCGCTTCGTAGTTATTGGTAATAATAGGATCTGTGGCAATGCTTTCAAGTGTATTGCTGGTTGCACTTCTCAATATACGACCCAGTTCGTTTATTGCAAACCCTTGAGAGAAACTCACAAAAGGATTGAAGATATCATATTTGTTGTATCGTAAGCCAGCATTGAAAGTAGTGCTATGATAAGGAATTTTACCACCGGTAACAGCAATGCTCCCTTCGCCGTTAGGACCTCTGGCAATGGTTTTGAAATCCTGTACTTTAACACGTGCATTTTCATAACGAACTCCGGCTTTCAAAACAAAATTTGTCATTATGTCCATCTTCATCTGGGCATATGGTGCAAGATTAAGCATGTTCATGTCCGGAATATATACCCTGCCATCGGTAAGAACCTGATTGGTTCTGTCGCTTAGCAGATCGAGTCCGTAAGTCAGCTCTCCATCGCCAAAAGCACCCATTTTCCATGGTGTGTTCAATGTTAAGCGAACACCTTTTTTGAACGATTGTATCTTGGTTTGCCCCGGGCCGTACCAGGCCGTTGCTTTCTCCACATATCTGTTCATAGAAATAAAGCTATTGTAATAAGCCGAAACATCAAGAGAACTGGCTAAAGGCAGCGCATCATTATGATAGGAAACCAAGGCATTGTGGTTATACGGTGTACCCGCAGCTTCTCCCGGATCATCTCCTTTTTTACCTACCGAAGGGTTTTCTCCGTATTTACCCGTTACGTTGATATAATCGCTGCTTTGTACGCTTCTAAACAGGTTATAAGAAGCAATAATTTCACTATGCTCATTTGGTTTGTACGCAAGTTTAACAAAGGTATTATAAAGTGAATTCTCACCAAGTCCATCAGGCTGGGCATTCACGTTTCCTTTAGCATCCTTTAACACCCCGGTATAATTATAAGTGCCATTGACCACGTAGGAAAACTTATTTATCGTTCCTGAAAAAGTTTGCGAAAATCGGTATCCAGTTGTGTTTGACGGATGTGCCAGGTTACCATTTAACCCCACACTGCTGGTGCCGCTAAACGTTTTATCAGCAGTTGGTTTTTTAGTGATGAAATTAATAATACCACCTGCAGATCCATTACCATAAATAGAAGTTGCACCCTTAATGACCTCTACGCGTTCAATAGCTGCCGGGTCAAGTGTACGGATATCACGACTCCCGTTCATAAGTGGCGTAGATTGTGGAATACCGTCGATCAGTACCAATACCTGACGGCCACGTAGGGTCTGTCCTGAATTGGTTGCCTTATTACTCGAAGTTCCCAGTCCCGGTACGGTATTTCCAAGGATGGCGGTAACTGAAGGGTTAACATTTAGCTGCTCCTTTACATCTCTCGCGGTAAGGATCGTAACTGAAGAGGGAACATCTTTCAGGCTTTCTGGTTTTCTACCGGCAGTAACAACTACTTCAGAAAGGTCGTTTCCTGTTTCAAGCACAAAAGAGACTTCGGTGGTGGTATCGGCAATAAGCGTTACCTCTTTGACTGAAGTCTGATAGCCGACCAGGCTGACACTAACGCGATAAGCACCGGCAGAAAGATCCTTGATCAGGAATCTGCCGAGTTTATCTGTCGGTATGCTTTTACCTCCACTCACGGCAACAGTTGCATATTTCAGCGGTTGACCCTCAGTGTCATTGACTATGCCTGTTAGCGAACCCTTTGAATTGCCGTTTTGCGCAAATGAGATAAAAGGGGTTGCAATAAGAAGCAAGATTGATAAAATCAGTAATAATTTATATGTTAATAAAGAAGATAAGTTTTCTGCATGCGTTTTGATTTGGGAATCTGGCATATAATTATTCGTGTAAAGATTAAAACTGCCGCAAAGGTATTCTTATTTAGATTTAATACAAACAGCTTTTGACGAAAAATCATTTTGTTTTGATTTTCTTTTTTTGATCTGCTCCAGGGAATGGAATAATGAAAATATGATTAACTTTAGTTATGCAGCTTTCTCCATTCAGAAAATTCTATACGATTTCGGCTTTACTAAACCTTGTCGTTATTAATAATGCTTGTTCACAAAGTGTGGAAACCAAGCATTTCAAAGATGTTACTTTAACTCATTTGCCCATAGATGCAGAAGCACATGCTTTGGATGTGGTTTTGGCTGATATGAATAAAGATGGCCATTTGGATGCTATACTAGCGTTGGAAAATTTGCCTAACCGATTGTATATAAACGATGGTACAGGGAAATTTACCTGGAATAAAGGTGTTTTTGCAGAAAAATCGCATGATACCGAACACGTGCGTGCAGGAGATTTTGATAAAGATGGGAACCTGGATGTCATCTTCGTTGCTGAAGATGATCAAAATCATGAGTTCTATTTAGGAAATGGAGATGGAACTTTTAGAAATGTGAGCGAGCGACTGCCTGCAAAAAGTGAAGCGAATGGACTGGATATCGGAGACGTAAACGGAGATGGTTTATTGGATGTTATTGTTGGAAATACCGGACCTACACCTCAGAATTTCCTGTGGTTAAACAACCCGGAAAAGCCAGGACACTTTATTGATTATACAAAAGAAGGGCTTCCTGCACTCCGGTGGGAAACACAATCAGTTAAGCTGACTGATTTAAACGGCGATGGGCATCTGGACTTAATTACCGGAAATGAAGTTCCTCCCAATCGTTTATTCTTTAATGATGGAAAAGGACGTTTCACCGAACACGCGGAAAAGCTGGAGCTTCTGGTTCCTTTACATACAAGAGAAGTTTTAGTATTTGATGCAAATGGAGACAAACACCCTGATATCCTATTTCTTAACCTAACAAGCAATGGCGGTGCATTTGAGAAAGATCCTACTGCCCGTTTACTGATTAATGATGGTAAGGGAAATTTTAAAGATGAAACGGCAAAAAGGATTCCTAAGCAGGAGTACTCTACTTATGCAGGGGCAATTTTTGACTTCAACCATGATGGACATCCGGACATTATCTTAAGCGCACTCAAGATTCCTCCTTTTCAGCCGATGCAGGTTCAGGCATTGCAAAATGATGGTAAAGGCAATTTTAAATTAGTCACCAGTGAGGTCATTCCGGAATCTACTGTAGGTAGAAGTTGGGGGATTGCCATTGGTGATGTAAACAAAGATGGTAAACAAGATCTTTTTATTGGTCAATGGGGAACACAGGCCAGATTGCTCTTGGGAAAATAAGAACAGAGGATCAGCCTGAAAATAAAACTCATTGATTCTTAGCAGAGCCAAGATCACTTATGTTTTTGGATATTATCGTTTTATCGGCTTTTGATTTAGCTAGTTTTAATGCATTTTGAAAATGGAATTGTGCCTTAACGTTGTCAATCCCCGTATATAAATTACCCAGGAGGGCATGATATAGATGATTGTCTTTTAGATTTAGCTTCTCAGCCTCTATAATTGCTTCGTTCTTACCATTGGCTTTAGATAAGGCGTAGGTTCTGTTCAGTGCTGCAATTGGCGAGTATTCTAATTGGAGCAGCTTATTATAAAGTTGTAAAATGCTTTCCCACTTTTCTGCTGTGTCTCGTTTAAGGGTATGCCAATAGGCGATGCCTGCTTCCAGATGGTACTTTGAAAGTTTATCGCCTACCGAAGCCTGGTTTAAAAAGCATTCGCCCTGGGTAATGAGTTCTTCGTTCCAAAGGTTTTCATTCTGATTCTGATAAAGTATGGTTTCCCCTTTTACATCCACCCTTGCCTCAAAGCGGGAGGCATGAAAGCACATTAGAGAAATGAGGGCATTTACGGCGGGTTTATTCGTTGTTTTGTTTTCAAGTAGCAAATTAGTTAAACGCATCGCTTCCAGGCAAACCTCTTTTCTTAAGGTTACATCTTTTCCGGCTGAATAGTAACCTTCATTAAAAAGAAGATATAAAGTTCTTAGAACCATTTCTAATCTACCTTCAATTGCGCCCTGGCTAGGGAATTCGATTTTAACCTGCTCTAGCCTAAGTTTTTCTTTAGCCCGAAACAATCGCTTGTTAATAACCTCTTTGTTGGTTAAAAAGGCATTTGCTATTTCATCAATTCCAAAGCCGCAGAGCACGCGGAGTGATAAACTTATCTGTGCTTCAGATGATATAGATGGGTGGCACACGGCAAACATCATTTGTAGCTGGCAATCTGTAATGTTCTGTTCCGACAGATCAATTTCAAATTCCTGAATTTCGGAGCTATTGTTTTGGAGGTGCGGGGTAATCTTTTGATCAAACAGCGTATTCCTTTTCAAATAATCTTTAGCCTTGTTTTTTGCTACAGTATAGAGCCAGGCAACAGGGTTTTCGGGCAAACCTTTTATTCCCCAGGTTTCAGAAGCCATCAGAAAAGTATCGCTCGAAATGTCCTCTGCAATTTCGATATGTTCCAAACCAAATATTTTAGTTAGTACAGCAGTTAATTTCCTGTATTCGGTTCTAAATAAATGCGGTATTAGTTCTTCTGTTTGTTCCATAATAAAACTGATAGGTTAGATGCGTAAAAATGAAAAGCCTTTGCAAATTACAAAGGCTTTTCATTTTTTTAAACTAATCGTAGGATTATAGCTTACATAGGGTTAATTACTCTAACCTCTACACTTCCACCATTTTGAAAAATAGGGCAGCCTTTTGCCATTTCTGTCGCTTCTTCCAATGATTCTGCTCTGACAAGGGTGTAACCTCCAATGGCTTCCTTTATTTCCATAAATGGACCGTCGGTAACTACATTTCCTGGTTTTACAGTGTTGCCTTCTGATCCCAGGCGATTACCTCGGTCAACCAGTTTGTTTTGTGCAGCAATACCGCCAATCCAATCCATCCATTTTTTAGTCTCGGCCTGCATTTCTTCAGGAGAACCTTTGGGTACAGCCTGATAATCGTTTCTAAATACAAATAAGAACTCTTTCATTTTGCTTAAGTTTTAATGGTTAAAAACAGATGACGATTGTAATTTCTGAAATTGGACATCATCATGCAATTTCTTTATTTTTTAGGTAATCTTTTTGTGAATAATTCCATCTTTAAATAACTTAACATAAATTTAGTACAAAATGAAACTACTCCTGCCAGGGAGAACACAACCAAACAAATGAACCTAATATTATGACTAAAATTATAATTCCAAATTTAACAGATCGAAGATCATTTTTAAAGAAATCGGGTCTGGTACTTGTAGGAAGTACGTTAGCTTATCAGTCGGGCTTTGCTTCTCCATTGTTTTCTTCAGCGAAGTCTAAGCTTAAAGTAGGTTTAATAGGCTGCGGTGGTCGTGGTACAGGTGCCGCTGCGCAAGCATTGCAAGCTGATCCTGATGTTATAATTACAGCATTGGCGGATGTTTTTGAGGATAGATTGGAAGGTGCATATACGGCCCTTGTAGAAATTGCAGGTGACCGGGTTAAAGTAAATAAAAAGAATAAATTTATTGGGTTTGACGCTTATCAAAAGCTAATAGATTCTGGTGTTGATGTAGTTTTACTTACAACACCGCCGGCATTCAGGCCCGACCATCTGACTGCTGCAATAAATGCAGATAAACATGTTTTTTGTGAAAAGCCTGTTGCCGTTGATGTGCCCGGGATACGTAAGGTTTTAGATGCAGCAAAAAAAGCCCGCGAGAAAAACCTTTCTTTGGTGTCTGGTTTTTGTTTCCGTTATGACCTGCCAAGCAGGGCTACTTTCGGAAGGATTTTAAATGGCGATGTTGGAGACATCAGAACGGTTTCTACATTCAGGAATGGTGCAGGAAATTGGTCAAACCCTCGTCAGCCGGATTGGACTGATCTTACCTATAAAATGCGTAACTGGCATTACCACAGCTGGCTTTCGGGCGATTTTATCACAGAACAGGCTGTTCATAGCTTGGACTTGATGTCCTGGGCAATGGGCGGAAAAATGCCGGTTAGTGCAACAGGAACCGGTGGCAGACAAGTTCGCGTTGATGAAATTTTTGGTAACATATATGACCATTTTGCAATCGAGTATGAGTATGCCAACGGAGTTAAGGGTTATCACTTCTGCAGACAGCAGGAGGGGACATCGCATCGCAACAGCGTAGATGTTTTAGGCTCAGATGGAAATGCAGTTATTAATGTTGGCAGTAAATATGAAATCACCGGAAAAAATAAGTGGATTTATAACGGAGAGAAAAACAATATGTACCAAACTCAACATAATGAGCTTTTTGCTGGTATAAGAAGTGGAAATCCAATAAACCAGGGCGAAGAAATGGCAAACAGCACCCTGTTGGCCATTTGGGGGCGTATGGTTGCATATAGTGGCCAAACGCTGACATTAGAACAGGTCATGAAATCTACCGAAACGCTAGGCCCAAAAATAGAGGATTATCATTGGGATCTTAAATGGGAAGACCATCCGGTAGCTTTGCCGGGTATTACCAAAGTAATTTAACCTACCTAAAACGATAGATATGAAAATGTTAAGTCGGATAGGTATGACCTTTCTGTTTCTTTTACTTTGCAAATCATCATTATACGCACAACCAAAATCTATTAAATTTGGGAATGAGTTAAAATTTGAGCAAACAACCAGTGGTGGTAAAGCGAAGGGACAGTCGATTAATTGGATAAATGTAAATACAGATCCTGATACCTGGAGAGTAGACAAAGATCTGCTCATTTGCAAAGGCAAGCCCATTGGTGTTATGCGCTCAGAAAAATTGTATGAGAATTTTATACTTCAGGTAGAATGGAAGCATATGGAAGCTGGTGGAAATTCAGGAGTATTTGTGTGGAGTGATGCAAAACCAGGCGCTGAAAATCGCCTGCCTGGGGGAGTAGAGGTGCAGATGCTTGAGCTTGACTGGGTAAACCAAAACATTACCAATGGCGAAAAGCCACCTATTGCATATGTTCATGGCGAACTTTTTGGGGTTGGGGGCGTACAAACAGTTCCGGATAATCCGAGGGGCGAACGCAGTAAATCTGTAGAGAATCGTTGCAAAGGAAAAGGTGAATGGAATAGTTATACAGTGGTTTGTGTGGATGGAACCATCAAATTATCAGTGAATKKCMASYWSSTWMNATRKGMTWMSNANWTCWAMCGTAAAGAAGGGATATCTGTGTTTAGAATCTGAGGGTGCTGAGATTCATTTTCGTAACTTAAAAATAACTGAATTATAATTGAGATTGGGTTATAGTATTGAAAAAAAATCCCAATTTCGTAAGTTGAAAATGAAAAATTCAGATACTCAGGGTCCAAAACAGAAAACGAAGCAGGGTCAAAGCATTTTTAGTTTGCTTAAACCGTATTCAGGCCTGATTATGCTACTCATCTTGTTTGCATTGCTCAGCAATGGTCTCAATCTTTGGATACCAAAACTTATTGGTAGTGGTATAGATGCGTATAGCGCAGGCAAATTTTCATATAAAACCATTGCTACTGAGTTTATAGTTGTAGTGCTCATTATCTTTCTATTCAGTTTCCTGCAGAGTTTAATGCAAACCTATGCCTCAGAAAAGGTCGCAAGAGACTTGAGAACGCGGTTAGCCGATAAAATATCCAGACAAAGCTTTGCTTACATACAAACCACCAATCCATCGCGTTTACTTACCAATCTCACTTCCGATGTAGATTCAATAAAGTTGTTTGTGTCGCAAGCTATTGTTTCTATCGTTTCTTCCCTGTTCATCATTATTGGCGCAAGTATTTTACTACTTAGCATCAACTGGAAACTTGGTTTAATTGTAATGGCCATCATTCCAATTATTGGAGGTACGTTTTTTATCGTATTGGGGAAGGTGCGTGTGCTATTCAAAAAAAGCAGGGAAGTAATAGACTGGTTAAATAAAGTAATTAATGAAAGTATCCTTGGGGCCATGTTAATTCGTGTAATTAATTCGCAGCAACTGGAATATGATAAGTTTTTTGAGGCGMKNTWMYRAKSYYARMKATATCGGACTTTCAATCCTCAGGTTATTTGCCTGGTTAATCCCCATAATTGTATTCACTGCTAATATGGCGGGTTTGATGATCCTGGTACTAGGCGGCCATTATGTAATTAACGGTAAAATGAGCTTGGGTGATTTTGCTGCTTTTAACAGTTATCTGGCACTGCTAATTTTTCCGATTCTGATCATAGGTTTTATGAGTAACGTAATCGCTCAGGCTACTGCTTCATATGGCAGGATCAGCGAAATGCTCGAAAGACCAGATACAATTGAAACAGGTCAGCTGGCAGCTAATTTAACCGGAGCTATAGAAATGAAGGATGTAAATGTTAATTACGGTGAAAAACCTGTATTAAAGCATATCGATTTCTCTGTACGTCCTGGATCGCGTACCGCGGTAATTGGCCCTACAGCAGCGGGTAAAACACAATTGCTCTATTTGCTTAGTGGTTTAATTAAACCCGATAGCGGTGTATTAACATTCGACGGACATCAAATTGATGAATATAAGAGTGAATCTTTTTACCAAAAATTGGGTTTTGTTTTTCAGGATAGTATCCTGTTCAATATGAGCATCCGTGAAAATATTACTTTTAGTGAAACGGTAACGGACGAATCTTTACAAAGGGCAATTGAAACCGCCGAATTAAAAGATTTTATGGAATCATTGCCAGATGGTTTAGATACCAGCGTTTCCGAAAGGGGATTGAGTCTTTCCGGTGGTCAAAAGCAACGAATTATGCTGGCACGCGCATTGGCGATAAATCCAAATGTATTGCTGCTCGATGATTTTACGGCCAGGGTAGATAATCAGACTGAAACGCGCATACTTGAAAATATTCAACGCAATTACCCTAATTTAACGCTTATATCGGTAACTCAGAAAATAGCTGCGGTTGAACATTATGAACAGATCATTTTGCTTATGCAGGGCGAAATACTGGCTGCCGGAACCCACAAAGAGCTTATGAATACCAGCCCTGAATATGTACAGATTTTTAATTCACAAAAAAGCACAAGCAACTATGAATTATAATCTGAACAGCATAGCCGAGCAGGAGAAAAAAAGTTCATCATGGGCAGGTCTTAAAAACCTGCTGAACCTGGTTGCGGAAGAGAGGAAGCGTATTTTTCTTTCTTTATCTGCAATTCTTGTCAGCGCGTCACTTAACCTCCTTGGCCCGTTTTTAATAGGGTATACGATAGATCATTACGTGCAAACCGGAAAATATCATGGTGTTTTGGTATTTGCAGGTATTTTATTAGGCATGTATTCTATCGCTTTTGTAAGCAGTTATCTACAAACGCAATGGATGGGAGGGGTAGCCCAGCGTGCCATCTTCAAATTAAGAAACGTAATCTTTAATAAAATCCAGCAATTACCGGTAGCCTTCTTTAATGAGAACAAAGCAGGTGATCTGATCTCAAGGGTTAATAATGATACGGATAAATTGAGTCAATTCTTTTCTCAGGCGCTAATGCAGTTCATCAGTAGTATCATTACTATGATCGGTTCCGGAGTATTCTTATTATCTATCAATATAAAACTTGGGCTAGCTACCCTGGTACCAGCCTTGGTTATCCTGATTTTTACAAGAAGTGTTTCGCCCTGGGTAAGAAAAAGGAATGCCTTAAGTTTAAAAAGCTCTGGCGGACTAAGCGCCGAAATACAGGAAAGCCTGAACAACTTTAAGGTAATAATTGCTTTTAACAGAAGAGATTATTTTAGGAAGAAGTTTGATGTAGCCAACCAGCATAATTATAAGACGGCTATGGGTACGGGAATGGCAAACAACATGTTCCTGCCTGTATTTGGCTTGTTCTCTGCTTTAGCACAATTAATTGTGTTGAGTTATGGGATTTACCTGATCACTGAATCGGAATTCAGTATAGGCTTGCTGGTAAGTTATCTGGCGTACTCCACTAACTTTTATAACCCATTAAGGCAATTGGCTGCTCTGTGGACAAGTTTCCAGGTCGCACTTGCCGGTTGGGAAAGGATCTCCCGTATGTTATCTCTGGAAAGTAATCTGGATATTGTTAAGGGTAGTGTTGCAAAAGCTTCAGATTCGTTACTTGAATTTAGGAACGTACATTTTGGATATACAACAAGTAATGAGATACTTCACAATGTGAATTTTAAGCTTGAAAAAGGAAAAACATATGCGTTGGTAGGTCCTACAGGTGGAGGTAAAACCACAACAGCATCCATTATGGCACGCTTATACGATCCGGTTAGTGGTTCGATCCTTTTGGATGGAAAAGACATCAAATCTTATACTTCCGAAGAGCGGAGTAAGAAAATTGGCTTTATACTTCAGGAACCATTCTTATTTACAGGAACGGTTAGAGAGAATATCTTATACGGCAATGAACAATATCATGAATATGATCAGGAAAGTTTCTTGGCTGTAATTAAAGCTACCGGACTAGAGGGGTTACTTTCAGTTTTTGATGATGGAGCAGAAACAAAGATTCTCTCTTCAGGTGACAGCTTAAGTCTGGGTCAAAAACAATTGATCGCTTTTATGCGCGCAGTGCTCAGAAAGCCGGATCTTCTAATTCTTGATGAGGCGACAGCAAATATTGACACCATAACAGAAAAACTACTGGGTGAGATATTATACAAATTGCCACAAGAAACTACCCTGGTAATTATTGCCCACCGTTTAAATACGATCGAGAATGCCGATGAAATCTTCTTTGTAAATAGCGGAGAGGTGACCAGGGCAGGATCATTTCAGGAGGCCATGGATAAGCTTATCCATCATAAAAGAAAAAGCTAGTCTGGATATTGCCAGTAGCTCTACAGATTTTCTTCAAAGTCTGATTTTACTTTTATATCATATTCATACAGTGAAAAATCTGGTTGTAAATGATAAAAGGCATAAGGAAAATATCTTCGATCTTGCTATTAACACTCTTAAGTCACAGCGGAAGTATATTCTTATGTCAGGCCCAGTATAGGAAAGTAGATGATTACATTCAAAAAGCATTGATCAATAGTCCTTTGCTCAAAGATTTTAAGAATCAACTGCTTTCTGATAAAATGGACAGTGCCATATTAAGAGCCGGATACAGGCCTCAGGTTACGGCCAGTTCTACAGGAACTTATGCGCCTGTTATTAACGGTTATGGTTATGATAATGCACTTAGTAATGGCAAAACATTCGATGCGCTGATCACTGCAAACCAGAATATTATCGGTAAAAGTAGACGAGATATTCAGTTAGAGGGAATTGTATTGCATGCTGATTCTATAAATGCGGCTTCAAATATCTCCCGGCAAGACATTAGAAAATCTATCACCGAACAATACATCGCAACCTATACGGATCAGCAGCAAAGAGATTTTTACCTTGAAGTTTATCAGCTCCTGCAAAAAGAAGAAAAGGCGTTAAAAGTACTTGCTCAAAAGAGTGTGTACAAACAAGCAGATTACCTTGCGTTTCTGGTTACCCTGCAGCAGCAGGAATTGCAGCTCAGCCAAACCAGCATCCAGTTAAAGAATGATTTTGCGCGTTTAAATTATTTGAGTGGCATTGTAGATACTACTGTTATAGCATTGGAAGAGCCCGTACTAACAGCCACACCGCTTACCGGATTAAGTAACAGTATTTTTATCCAAGGCTATAAAATAGATAGCTTAAAGCTGCTGAATGATAAAAAGCAGATTGATCTGAATTACAAACCGCAGGCAAGTGTTTATATAAATGGAGGCTACAATTCATCCTTCATTCTACAGCCTTATAAAAATTTTGGAACAAGTGTAGGTTTTAGTGTTTCTGTACCTATTTATGATGGTGGTCAGCGTAAAATGAAGCATACACAGTTCCAAATACAGGAAAACACGAGGCAGGGTTATCTGCAATTTTTTACCCGCCAGTATCAACAGCAGGTTAATCAGCTTGTTCAACAACTACAAGGTACTCAGGAGCTGCAGGCTAAAATTACCAGGCAAATTAAATTCACTGAGGGCCTGATAAATGTAGACAGCAAATTGCTGCAAACAGGCGACATCACTATCGCAGATTATGTAATAGCCATAAATAATTACCTCAATACCCAATATATGCTTCGGCAGGTTAATGTATTCAGGCTTCAGCTAATTAATCAACTAAACTATTGGAACAATTAGTAAACAAAAAGATGAGCAGCAAGCCATATTATAAAGCAACATTGGGTTTAGCTTCAATTTTCTTGATTCTGGGCGCATGCAACTCAGGCACTACACCGGGCAACAGGGCGTTGGAGAAAACACCAGAGCCGAAAACTCCGGTAAGTGTTACCCGTATAAGCAATGTACCATTAAGTGACTACATTGAATTGAACGCAACAGCGACATTTCAACAGAAAGGGATAATAAAGGCCAGCTCAAATGGCTATGTGCAAGCTGTAAATGTAAAAAAAGGTGACTATGTGAAAGGGGGACAAACCTTATTTACGGTGATTACCAAAGAGGCCAGAAGCATAGGGAATGCCATTAATAACCTTGATCCTAGTTTTAAGTTTACCGGCCTAACCCGAATTACCGCAAATACAGCTGGTTTCGCAGGAGAGGTAAGTCACCAAAAAGGCGACTATGTACAGGAAGGGGAACAGTTGGCCGTAATCACTAACCTAAATAGTTTTGTTTTTCTTATGGATCTGCCTTATGAGCTAACAGGGATCATTAAAAATCAAAAAACATTAGAGGTAACCCTGCCTGATGGACAAAAACTAGCTGGAAAACTGGGGCCTGCCATTCCTTTGGTCGATTCAATCTCGCAAACTCAAAGGGTCATCATTCAGGTAAAAACACAACGGTTAATTCCAGAGGGGCTTATTGCTAAGGTAAAATTAATCCGATCAGAATCGCCAAATCCAATTGCTTTGCCCAAAGAATCCATTCTTGCTAATGAAACACAGGATGAATTTTGGGTAATGAAGCTAATTAATGATACTGTGGCAGTAAAAATAACTATTCAGAAGGGGATAGAAACAGGAAATTACATTGAAATAAAATCTCCCTTATTTAAACCTGATGAAAGGTTCGTTCTTACTGGTAATTACGGATTACCTGATACGGCTAAAATTATTATCAACCACAAATGAAGAATTTCTTTCTGACTCATAGAAACCCAATTATAATAATTCTGGCCATAATCATTTTTGGGGGTGTTATTGCTTATGAGAATCTAAAGACTTCACTTTTTCCGGAGATTACATTTCCTAAAATAAAGATAATTGCTGATGCCGGCCTTCAGCCTGTAGAAAGGATGATGGTAACAGTTACCAGGCCTCTTGAAAATGCTGTTAAGCAAGTGCCTGGACTAAAGTTGGTAAGAAGCACTACAAGTAGAGGCAGTTGCGAAATATCTGCTTTTATGAACTGGAATACAGATATTGATTTAAGTCAGCAACGCATAGAATCCAGAATCAATCAGATCAGGAACGCACTGCCTCCTGATATCAACATATCTGTTGAGAAAATGAACCCTTCCATATTACCGGTAATGGGTTATACGCTCGAAAGTCATAGTAAGTCTCCAATTGAACTTCGTCAAATAGCCACTTATACCATCAAACCTTTCCTTTCTCAGGTCGAGGGAGTCGCCGAAGTACGCGTGAGCGGCGGAAAGGCCAAGGAGTACTGGATTGAGCTGGATAAAAATAAAATGAGTTCGCTCAACCTTACCCCTCAACAGGTAAATAATGCTTTAAGTCAAACCAATTTCATCCGCTCAAACGGATATCTTTCGGACTATAAACTATTGTACTTAACCATTACAGATGCGGCGGTAACAACCAAGTCAGATTTGGAAGATGTTGTTGTTAGCAATAACGGACATAGGGTTCTTCAAATTAAAGATATCGCAAGGGTGAGCATAGAGGAAGGGGTAGAGTACACCAAAATCAATGCAAATGGTCATGATGCTGTATTGATTGCAGTTATCAAACAGCCCGAAGCCAATCTGATTACCCTTACTCAGGAAATGGAGAAAAAGATTAAGCTTTTACAAGGCATTTTACCTGCGGGAGTAAGTGTAAAGCCTTATTATATACAGGCTGATTTTGTTAATGATTCTGTGAAAAGTGTAACCGATAGCCTATGGATAGGCTTAGGTCTTGCAATTATTGTTGCAGTCGTCTTTTTGAGGTCATTAAGGGCTAGTAGTACCATTCTGATTACCATTCCACTCACGCTTTGTTTAGCGGTAATGGTATTGTATGGCATTGGTTATACCCTAAATATAATGACTCTTGGGGCTATTGCTGCTGCAATAGGTTTGATTATAGATGATGCAATTGTTGTAGTAGAGCAAATTCATCGGACGCACGAAGAATATCCGGATCTGGAAAGCGATGATCTGGTACATAAAGCGATTGGGTATCTTTTTCAGGCGATGCTGGGCTCTTCACTTAGTACGATAGTTATTTTTATTCCTTTCTTATTGATGACAGGGGTAGCAGGTGCCTATTTTAAAGTGATGACAAATACCATGATCATCACTTTGGTTTGCTCCTTTTTTGTTACTTGGATCTGTTTGCCTGTAGTATACCTGCTTTTAGGTAAAAAGGTAAAACCTTTCAAAAGAAAACAAACCGAAGTCCATACTGTAAGAAATCAGGTATGGGTAATGTGGTTTATCAAAAAACCGATGTTTAGTTTTGGAGCTGTAGTGCTATTTATTCTAGCTATTATACTCGTATTACCAAAACTCCAAACAGGATTTCTACCTGAAATGGATGAAGGTAGTATTGTGCTCGATTATAAGTCTCCACCGGGAACCTCTCTTCAGGAAACTGACAGGATGTTGAAAGAAGTAGAGCAAATCATTATAAAAATCCCCGATGTAGAAACTTATTCCAGAAGAACAGGTACTCAAATGGGCTTCTTTATTACAGAACCAAATAATGGAGACTACCTTATTCAGCTTAAAAAAGAGCGCAGCAGAACAACGGAAGAGGTCATCAGCGAAATCCGTAATAAGATAACTGCTACCCAGCCCTCACTTGAAATAGATTTCGGACAAGTAATTGGTGATATGCTGGGCGATCTTATGAGCTCAACTCAGCCAGTAGAGATTAAAATCTTTGGAGATGATCACTTAAAGCTTACTGCCCTTTCAAAAGCTGTCGCTGCTATTGTCTCCAAAGTTAGTGGTGCTGCGGATGTATTTGATGGTGTTGTCATAGCAGGGCCATCTATTAATGTCAAACCCATATATAGCCAGCTTGCTCAATATGGCATTAGCGTAGCCGATTTTCAGTATCAATTGCAAATGGCTTTAGAAGGAAACCCTGCTGGCACTGTTCTCGAAAAAGAGCAACTCTCAACCATCAGGCTTGTTTACCCAGCCAGCAGAAAATATAATGTAGAAGGAATTAAATCAATGCAGCTGTTCTTGCCCAATGGTAAGTTGGTGCCAATCACTAATCTGGCGATTATTGATATAAATACTGGAGATGCCGAGATTGAGCGCGAAAACCTGCAGGCAATGGGTGTAGTTACAGCACGTCTTGAAAACCGGGATCTTGGAACCACAATTCAGGATATTAAGCGACAGGTCTCAAACAGTATTCATTTGCCTTCGGGCTATCATCTTGAATATGGTGGGGCCTATGCCGAACAGCAGCAATCTTTTAAAGAACTATTCATGATCCTGGTTTCTTCAAGTTTGCTTGTATTTGCTGTTATTTTATTTCTGTTTAAAGATTTTAAAATTGCTGCTCTTATATTATTTATAGCCGTTTTGGGTATTTCGGGAAGTTATTTGGCTTTGTTTTTAACCAATACTGCGCTAAACGTGGGGAGCTATACTGGCTTAATCATGATCATAGGCATAATAGGCGAAAATGCAATTTTTACCTTCCTGCAGTTTAAAGAATCCTGTAAGGAAAATAATGTTCAGGAAGCTATTGTTTATGCCATTTCTACAAGGCTACGCCCAAAATTAATGACGGCTCTTGGAGCAATAATTGCACTGATGCCTCTTGCATTGGGTATTGGAGCCGGCGCGCAACTCCATCAACCATTAGCAATAGCTGTTATCGGTGGTTTTGTTGCTGCTATGCCCTTGCTGCTTATCGTTTTGCCGAGCATGATAAACTTACTCTATAAAGACCATTAACTGCCTTATTAATTTACTACATTTAATTTTTTAACATCTCCAAAATGAAAATACTATTGATAGAAGATGAAAGTTCATTGCGCGAAAGTATTATCACTTATTTTACTGATGAAGGTAATATTTGTGAAACAGCAGTAGACTATAAATCGGCAATAGAGAAAGTCAACATCTATAATTATGATTGTATTCTTTTAGATCTAACCCTACCGGGAGGTGATGGGATGGAGATTCTGCGGGGCATTAAAAAGATAAAGAAAAAAGATGGTGTACTTATCATTTCTGCAAGGCATTCGCTTGACGATAAGCTTGATGGATTGAACCTCGGCGCTGATGATTACCTGGTAAAGCCTTTCCATCTTTCTGAGCTTAAAGCAAGGGTAACAGCAATAGTGCGCAGAAAAAGTTATGATGGCAGTAACATTATCACTTTTAATGAAATACATATTGACACCCAGGCGATGAGTGTAAAAATAGGAGATAATGCGCTAACCCTTACCCGTAAGGAGTACGATCTGCTTGTTTATTTTATTGCCAATCATAGCAAGGTAATTACCAAAAGTGCAATAGCAGAACATTTGTGGGGAGATGAAATGGATCTTTCCGATCATTTCGATTTCATTTATACTCATATTAAAAACTTAAGGAAAAAGCTGATTGAAGCCGGGTGTAAAGATTACATCAAATCTATGTATGGTGTTGGCTACAAATTCGAAAATATATGAAACTGGCTGCAAAATATAACAGAGTTACCTTAATTGCCTCTATTATTGTGCTCATATTTACAGGCGTTATCTATTATGCTGTAATTCATTATATCCTAACGGGTCAGTTGGACAGGGATTTGGCTATTGAAGAAGATGAAATAACTGCCTATGTAAAAACGTATGGTAAATTGCCGCAAGCTGGCAGTTTTAAAGAGCAAAAGGTAAGCTATAGCCTTATTGAGGCTAATCGTAACGTTGAACGCAGGTACTTCAACAATGATTATTTTAACGAATCAGAACAAAAGGTTGAGCCAGGAAGAAGCCTCATTTATACAGTACAAGTAAATGGGAAACGGCATTCTGTTACGGTGACAAAATCAAGAGTAGAGTCTGAAGATCTGGTCAGAATAATATTTTTAATAACCCTTAGCGTAACTATTTTGCTTCTAATCACCCTGTTGTTGATCAATAGGTTTATTCTCAATAACATATGGAAGCCTTTTTATGGAATACTGCTACAGATGAAAGCCTTTAATCTGGCAGATAAAAATGATATCAGAATAGAGTCAACCAAAATCGATGAGTTTACCGAGCTAAATGCTGCAGTGATAACCATGTCTTTAAGGGTTAAGCAAGATTATAGGGAGTTGAAGAGTTTTACAGACAATGCATCTCATGAAATGATGACTCCTTTGGCTGTAATCAACTCGAAACTCGATACACTGATCCAAACAGAAACATTCAGTGATTCACAAGGCGAACTCATAGAAGATATTTATGTTGCGGTGGGCAAGTTATCCCGACTTAACCAGTCCTTGCTGATGCTTGCGAAAATAGAGAATAACCTGATTGGAGATCAGGAAACAATTGAACTGGATAACTTAATCAGGCAAAAAACAAGGCAATTTCAGGAACTGCTTCAGTTGCATAACATAAACCTTAAAACAGAGCTAGCCAACAAGCAAATTAACATGAATAAGCATCTTGCCGATATGTTGATCAATAATCTGCTTAGTAATGCCATCCGTCATAACTATAAAGATGGAGAAATCTCTATTCAATTAAATGATAGCCAACTTATTGTTAGTAATACCAGCTCGGACACCGCGCTGATTGCCGATAAGGTTTTTGAAAGATTCTATAAAAATGCAGCCTCAGAAGGAATGGGACTGGGCCTTGCGATATCTAATCAAATTTGTAACTTATATCATTTTAAGTTAAATTATGCGTACCAAAATTTACGGCACTTTTTTACGGTGAGTTTTTAGAAGGAGAACTTCAGAGTTACTCCAAATTTGGTGGTTAGTTTTGGTTAAGAATTTAATAAATAAGAAGATGTTTAAGATGAGGTATGGCTTTTTAATTGTCCTTTGTTTACCTTTTTGCAGTTTCGCGCAGTACACCGGTCCAACAGACTCGCTGACTCAAAAAAAGAATACTTTCAAAGTCGCACCTTTTATTATTCCTGCGGTGTTTCTTGCATACGGAGCAATGGGAGGTGGTAATAATTTTGTGCACGATCTGGATGTAAGTACCCGTAATGAATTACAGGAAGATCATCCTTTCTTTTCCGTACATGCCGATAATTTTATGCAATATGCTCCCGCAGCGGCTGTTTATGCTTTAAATTTATCGGGTGTAAAAGGACGACATAATCTTGCAGATGCTACAGGTATTTATGCAATATCTTTTGGCTTAATGAAAGCGTCTACACTTATTGTTAAATCTAGTACCGATAGACTTCGCCCTGATGGTAGTACCAACAACTCATTCCCTTCGGGGCATACCGCAACATCATTTGCGGCAGCAGAGTTTTTAAAACAGGAATATAAAGATGTATCGCCTTGGATAGGGTATGCCGGATATGCCGTTGCCGGTGCTACAGGTGTTTTTAGATTATACAACAACAGGCATTGGGTTAGTGATGTGGTAGCAGGAGCAGGCTTCGGTATTTTGTCAACGAAAATAAGTTACCTGGTATACCCACATTTAAAAAAGCTGATCATGGGTAAGCAAGCTTCTAACTTTAATGTGGTGCCCATGTACCAGAACAAGGCTTACGGCTTCTCTTTATCTGGGCAGTTTTAAATAAGCTGTCTTCATCTCGAGAACAGTAGAGACCTCTTGACTATGAATTAGCTATTACGCAATTTGCATAACCAAGAGATCACTCGGTTCCTAGGAATGAGGAGTTGTGTTCCAGTTTTAAACCTTTCTGTCTAATACCCCGGTAATCGGACCTTTAATGCCAATTTTACGGTTAAAAAATATAGAAACCATAACCAATAGGATCAGGCAAATCACGGTAAGTGCATAGCTGAACCGAATCAATACCTTGCACCAGCTTAAATCCTTCATGAAAAATTCCTTGTAAAGCAGTAAGAATACACTGCCCAGGTATCCTGCCGAGTCACAGATGTAAACAAAAAATCCCGCGTTGGCCTTAATCTTAAATAAAGCAATCATCCTGTCGAACAGCACTACCTGAATAGGGGTATAAGCTAAAAACATTCCCATTCCTACCAGTAACATCCACCAAAAAGGACTTATCAGGTGCAGTTGGAAAAACAGGGTACTACCACCACTAAGTACAAGGCCAAGGGCAATCAGATATTGGGTAGCCCAAAAACCGCGTATGTTGTTGCGTATCATCGAAAGACTCCCTATGGCAATTAAAACGATAATTCCCGAAATCGTTTCTGTTAATGATAATACACCCTTATCCCAATGACTATCTATTTCATTCCAGATCTCGACAGAAAAATTATCCCTAAAATCCCTCATGGTGGTGAGCATCATATAGATCAAACCGATGCCAAAAATCGCGAAGCCAAATTCTGCCATCACCGAGCGTTTATCCTCAGCGTTCATCGGTAAACGTTCAACACGTAATAGCTTGTCCGTTTCAGTGGGTTCGGGAATCACCGAAAGCATCCAGACAAAAGTGAGAAACAGCGGTAAGAAAAGTATGCCTATCAATGCAGGCATCCAGAATTCTGAGACCAGAGGCACCCACTCATGTACGGTAAAATAGATTGTTTTGATCATCCCTGATGAAAAGATCAGGCTAATGCTTAATCCCATGGCCAGTGTTTCCGTAAAGCGCCTGCCTTCCAGATAACTAAACACAATTCCCCAAACCATTCCGAGTGGAAGGCCATTTAGAAACAGAAAAAAGAAATTGTAGGGCTGCGGTACTGCTCCGAAAAGAAGGAGTGCCACCTCCGCAAAAAGAATAAGGAAAATGATTAGTTTTTTTCTCCCCGATGCCTTAAGTTCCGAAATTACCTTTATGCCCATAACCTTAGAAAGCATATAGCCCATAAGCTGCGCAATTATTAAGATCGCTTTGTAATCAAGATCCCAAAGTGTTATCCCTGTATAGGTTCCATTGGTAAAGGGTTTTCTAAAAGCATACATGCAAAAGTAAGTGCCAAAAGCGGCAAGCATACACCAGATAATAAAGAAGAGTTTCGAGTTGGCCAGTAAATGGTTTATTCGCTTCATAAGGATTGATCGTAGAGTTTATCTGAGCCTGCCTAGTTGTAAATCTTTTTTATACTTGCCTCTGCATATCCGGCCGAGGACGTCATGCCCTTGCCTCCAATAGCAGTTCGGATATGTATCCGGTCTTCAAGATCATATTCCACAATATGCTTGCTGTCATGCTGAGGGTAAAAACCAGCCCAGGTCGATGCTATTTTACGTACATCAAAGTTTACAATCTCTTGTGCTGCGGTTAACATCAGTTCGTTAATGTGGCTGTTAATGCCAAAACCAAGATCATCTGTATGGTTTACGTCTGCATATTCATGAGAATCGCCAATTATAATTGACCCGTCTACTGCTTTCTTAAACAGGATATGAATTCCCCATTTATGGCATTCTTTATAATGTTCAGGAGTAGAAATTCCGGAGAACGATGGACATTCCTGAAATGATTCATACCTGCGGATAGACAACCCTGTTAAGATATTTCCTTCCAGTTGTACCTCAGGCATTGGTACAGTTTTCATCATCTGAAGTTTGCTTAGTATGATCCCGCTTTGTTTAAACAGGTCTGCAAACAGCAGTTTAAACTCCCCTCCATTGCAAATGATAGCCTTTTCTGCAGTAAAAGTCTGCCGTGCAGCAGTGGTAATTTCAACATGATCACCTGCCACAACGCAATCTAAAACTGCTGTTGAAGGCATGTAAGTAAGTTTAGGATATTTAGCAACAGCATATTCAATTAACCGGTAAATCAGCTTGTTTGGTTCTATACTTACTTCTTGTGGAAAGAACAGCCCACCTTTACAGTATTCTCTTTTTAATGAAGGCCATTTCGCTAAACAATCATCGACAGATAACATATCAGCCTCATAATCTATGGCGTCCATCCTGTCTTTTAGCTCGTGCAGTAATTGGGTTTCATCGTCATCAGAAGAAAGATAGACAGTGCCGTTGTTCCGAACACTGATGTCGGCTTCCTGCTGAATTTCCTGATACAGTTCGGTTGATCTTCTGGCGTAGTCAAACCAATCAGACGACATACCAGATACTACTGCCTGTCCAAAATTCCGTACCGTAGCATTTACAGGATATTGATCCTTTTCTGTAAGCAGTACTGTCTTACCTAACCTCAAAGCATGTAACGCGTGAAAAGTACCCAGTATACCTGAGCCCACCACTATTAAATCATATTGAATATTCTTTGTCATAATTACCAGGGCATTGAAAATGTTTTTACATAAGAGAAGCACTTAATGGCCTCAATTACTCCTTCTTTTATACCTAAACCCGAATCCTTAATTCCTCCAAACGGAGAGTTTTCTATGCGGTATCCGGGTACTTCATTAATATTTACTGTACCTACTTTAAGTTCCTTTACAAAACGGATGGCATGCTCCATGTTTGTGGTCACCACTCCTGATGACAAGCCGAAGGCAGTAGAATTTGAAAGTTCAATTGCATCGGCTATATCTTTGAAAGTTAAAATAGGAGCAAGGGGGCCGAAAGATTCCTGTACTACCATTTGAGCGTCTCTTGGTACATTGGTAATTACGGTTGGCTCCAATAAGGCACCGGTACGTTTACCACCAAGCAGAACTTTTGCACCCTGAGCAACTGCTTTGTTTACAACATCCTCCAGGTACATGGCCGATTGCTCATCAATAACTGTCCCAACTCTGGTTGCCGGACTAGAAGGATTGCCACAGGTGTATCCTTTAGCTTTTTCGACAAAACGTTTGGTGAATTCTTCAGATATGCTTTCGTGCACCAGAATTCGTTTTACTGCGGTGCAGCGCTGACCTGAGTTTCTAAATGATCCTTCAGCGGCCAGTTCTACGGCCAATTCAAGGTCGGCATCTTCAAGAACGATCAGTGGGTCATTTCCGCCGAGCTCCAGAATTACCTTTTTGTAGCCGGCCGTTTTGGCGATCAGTTTACCCACAGCAACGCTCCCGGTAAAAGAAACCACATCAATCCTTGGATCTTGTACCAGTATTTCTGAAACCACTTTGGTGTCCCCTAAAAGCACACTTAACATATACGGAGGTAAGCCCGCTTCATACAATAACTCCACAAAGCGAATGGCCGTTAAAGGTGTTTTTTCTGATGGCTTTAAAATTACCGGAGTTCCGGCTGCAAGGGCAGGAGCAATCTTGTGTGCAACCTGATTTAGCGGGTGATTAAAAGGGGTGATGGCTACCGCCAGTTTTAGGGGCTCGTAAGTCGTAAATATTTTGCGTTGTTTGCCGTTGGGCGATATGTCGCATGAATAGATTTGTCCATTATCCTTAAGGCATTCAATAGCGGCAAACAGCAGCACATCATGCGCCCTTCCAATTTCATAAGTGCTTTCAGAGATACAAAGGCCAGATTCGGAAGTGATCAGTTGTGCAAATTCTTCCTTTCTTTCTAAAAGCAATGTTCTGGCTTTGTCAAGCACAGTGTATCTTTCAAAACGGGTCATCGCAACACCACCTTTAAGGGCGGTTTCAATAGCATTATTGGTGTCATTTAAGTCAGCTGTTTCCACAGTTCCTACCAGTTCGCCATTGTAAGGATTGTGTACAGCCAATTGATTGCCTGACAAAACAGGCTTGCCGGCAACTAGTGATGCCAGTTTTAAAATATTGCGCGCGTTATTAATATCTTCTTCTTTCATTTTACTGCTATAAATTCAACTGTAAGTACGTGTATTTAGTGGGTTCCGTTAACGGTGAAATCGAACACATCGAAATTGCGGGGATCGCCCTGTGTTTTCATTTTGTAGGTCGTATTTAGCGGATGAGAAACAACCAGTGGAACCATTTCTTCGTACCTGCCGCCATGTGAGCGCAGTGTGCCATCTAGTGCTTTTAAATCATGGTGAGCTGCGGTTTTACCAACAACCACATCGCGGGCCGACAATACAAACAGATCTCCTGTTCTGTCGGCAGGTTGCTCCAATATGCGGCATCCAGTTTCTTTGTCGTATACCTCGGTAATTCCCGGTTGTACAGCAAGCCAGTTTTTTACTTCGTTAACCTTCAATGTGTCTTCCATATGCACGGCCACATAAGAACCCAAAGCGCCATGGTGTTTTACATAAGGATCAGTAATTGGGCAAATCACCCTAAAGCCACTGCCAAATTTCTCGGTAAGCATGGTTTCAATAAACAATACGTTAGGCGTGCCATCGGCTTTAACTTTTGCATTCATGCCATGATCTGCTGTGGCACCAATAACAGCACCAAGCTCAAGCATTTTTCCTAGTTCAACATCCTGTGCTTCATAAAATGCCAATGATTCTTCAGTATCAGGTGCATAAGTATGCTGCATATAATCAGTTAAGGATAAGTATAAGAAATCGGCCATTCCGTTCTGTATTAATGCAACCCCGGCACGCAATACAAATAAACTGGCTTCAGCACTGTAAATAGCAGGGGTTTTGTGACCAATAACCTGCTCTGCATTTTCAATACCATGGGTATCCAGTTTTACCTGGTCTGCTTTTTCTGCTGAAAAAGCGATGCCATTTAGTTTATAAGAAAGGATGTCGCGCAGTTTTTCCTTTGCAGTAACCACTGCAACCTTACGGCCAGCATTTGCAGCTGCGGCAAGTAACGTTTCGGCTCTAAGGTATTCCGATGAATTCATCATCACTTCCTGATCCTTTGCCGTATCATAAAAGAAGTTACCACAAATACCATGTACTGCAGGGCTAACACCTGTAACTATGGATGAGTTATTTACATTGGTAAATGATGGCAATGCTCCACGCACCATGCCTCTGTAGCCTTGTAAGGCCATTTTTTTGAGGTTAGGCATTCGATCGTGAGCCATAGTAGTATCCAGATATTCATCTGCAGAACCATCCATGCAAATTACCACAATAGGTTTTGCCGGTGGTGTATACGTTTTACCATTAACTGAAAAGGGCTGAGTTGATATATTATTCATTATTACGTTGTTTTTATTGTTTTTATCTGTTTTTCAAGGCGTTGTTTGGGTTGCTGTTTAAATGGTTGTATTGGTTTATATAAAATTAGTGAAAAGAGCCGCTTTTAAACGGCCCTTCATCAACTAACCAACCATTATTTTAACAACCACATTATTTGGTCTCTGTCATCTACTTCTGTCCCAAATTGTGACCTTAGCGCTGCTCGGTAATGCTCTCTATTGTCCGTATCTTCCGCAGTAGGGTATGCCCATCGAACCGGAATTTTGGTGACACTATTTTCAGTTGAGAATTTATATGTAGGTACTCCTGTTCTACGGGTCATAAAGAATGATTCCCAGCCCGAGTTTTCTGCAAGGGCCAAATACATTTGTTCATGTATTCTTTTTAAACCGGCAGCACCTAACAGATATGGAGCGTTGTTTGCCAAATAAGTAGCGGCTACACTGCCATCCACACCATAAAACTCCATTGATGCTTTTATGCCATTGTCGTAATGGGTTTTTGCCCCAGCACCTATCCAGCCCAAATGTGCGGCTTCGGCAATGTTTAATTCTTGTTCAGAATAGCCAATTAAAATAGATGGCTGTCCTATAAAATTCCAAAAGCGCCTCTCGTTAGGATAAGATATTTCTCCATTCAGCTTTCGGGAAACATTCGTTGCCCCGCTTGCAGAGATATCAGCGCCGACATAGGAGTTGAAATCTTCTCTTACTGCTGTTTCGTTTGTTGGATTTGCAGCCAATGCTTTAGGTGTTGGATCTGCTACTTTTTGTAAACGAGGATCCATATAAGCTTTCAGCAAGTTTACATAAGTATCAACCAAAACCACACTTACTCTATAAACTGCTGCATTTGGATTGTAATTTCCTCGAAAACCATCTTCATCTCTATGAGTAATCTGCATATTGTCAGTCAGACCATTCATTAGTGGGTATTGGGCTGGGTTGGTGATGATCGCTGAAAAACGATCTTTTATCTTTAGATCCGCGTCATCTGCTTTTTTACTAAGAGATATCAATACTCTTATGGTATAAGCATTTATTGCTTTTTGCCAGCTCTTTAAATCGCCGTTATAGTAGAAATCGCCGGCTATTTTTTCTCCTGGATGTGTGCTGATATACGCACCTAATTCATTGTTGGCCTCTGTTAGCCAGTTCAGGCATTGAATATATACCGACTTCTGTGTATCGTATTTTGGCTGTGGTATCTCAGCCCCTTTCATGGCTTCTGAGAGAGGGATGTCTCCAAGCCTTGTTGTCATTTCTACGTAGTTATAAGCCCGCAGAAACTTGGCCATAATACTGTAAACTGGTGCATTTGTTGTTGCCGCTTCCTTTTCCATCTTGTCAATGTTACGAAGTGTGGAATAGCTAAATGTTCCACTGCCAAAACGGTAACTTACTGCCGAGGCATTATCAACAGCCGACCAAAGGTGGTACTGGGCATTTATGTATTCATCAGAAAAAGACGATACGGGTGTCGGTATAACTGCTGTAAACAGTAGACTTGGTGGAACCTTATTTGGATTGTTAGGGTTGTCCCTTAGGTCGTCGAAATTCTTACAGCCACTTGTCAGGCTTATGATTATCAATACTACTATTGATTTTGCTATATAATTTTTCATCATCAAAAGTTTTAGAAATTAAAGTTTAAATTGAAACCATATGTCCGCTGTGCCGGATGCTGTAGAGCAGTATCTCCTGTGCTCAACGTATAGGTATCCATGTCGCCATAGGTCTTATCCTTGGTCCAGTACAGCAGGTTTCTGCCTACAAGTGATAATGATGCTTTTTTGATAAAGCGTTGTTTTAAGAACTTGGCCGGTAAGCTATAGGTTAATGTCAGCTCTCTCAGTTTAACAAAAGTTTTTTCGATAACATTATTTTCCCAGGCACCTTTATAGCTACCTGCCCAGTTTTGATAATCTACTTTATAAGTGCTGGCCTCAAATTTTCTGGTGTCTGTCAAAACTTTTCCTTCCGGATCATAAGTAATCTCTCCGCTTACTATTTTTACACCTGGTATTTGCATGGTTTTAGGATCCCCACCATTTGCATACGCGATGTTCGAAAGTTCCCTTTCAGGATGTATTGCATCCGGGTGTGAGCCTGATCTCCATAGATCCCTTTCATAACTATCGTAAGTTATCCCGCCAAATCTGCCATCCACTAAAAAGTTAAGTGAAAAATCTTTGTAGGTAAATGTATTACCCATGCTCAATGTAAAATTGGCTTGTGTGTTTCCTACCAAGCGCACTACATCTGTTCTTCTTGGCAAGCCATTAGGCTGAATAACTAATTGACCATCCGGAGATCTTTCCCATTCATTATACCAGTAATCATCTAATCGTGCACCTACCTTAGTTCTTCCTTCCTGAGTTTGAGGGGAGCCGTCAGGTAGGGGCGGTAATGAGGTCAGATAATTTTTTCCCATGTCAAAGTTTACAAGCGTTGACCAGGTGAAATTGTCTGTTCTAACAGGTATAGCGTTTATAGAAACTTCGGTTCCTCTTCTTTGGGTGGTTCTTCCGTTTAATTGAATTCCGGTATATCCAGAGGTTTCAGAAAAGCGTTGTGTAAAGATCTGCGGGCCATAATTATTTTCATAATAAGAGAATTCAAAGCCGAACCTGTTATTAAAGAAGCGTGCTTCTGCTCCGTATTCATAGGTCTTGTTGAATTCAGGTGAAATATCAGGATTGTCCAGTATATTTGGATATGTTGCTGTTGGCAAATTACGATACCGGCTTCCGGTAGTATAAGCATTGGTAGCATTATAAAATTGATAAGTACCGCCGCTGATGTCATAATCGCCGCCCACTTTAGCATATGAAGCCCTGAGCTTTAAAAAACTGATGGCCTTAGGAAAGGTGAAAACATCTGTCAGCACTGTGCTGAGTGAAAGCGATGGATAAAAGAAAGTGCTATTTTTCTTAGGTAGTGTAGATGAATTGTCAACCCGGCCGGTAAATCCAAAGAAAACCCAATTTTTATAGGCTAAATCAACTGATCCATAGCCGCTGTATACACCTTTTTTATACTTTGAGCTGGTTGGTGTAACCTGATCAACAGAATTGCTTAATTTATAGATTCCAGGTACTACCAATTGCGTAGTAGAAGCATCGTAGAAATCTGCATTGTGAAAGCGTTGATTTGCACCAAGGGTAGCTTCTACACTAAAGTCTTTGTTAAAAAAATTGTCCGAGTAGCTAAGTAAAAAGTCAGTGTTAGATTCCGCTATCTTGTCGTGGCTATAACGATAACGACCGCCGCGGTCACCAATATCATAGTTGTAAATACTTACGGCTATTTTCTCCTCGTCAGTTAATGAATATGTATTTAATGTGGTTCTAATGAACGCATTAAGCTTGCTGTTTATGTTGAAGTTTAGTTTTAAGTTTCCAAGTATGTCGTTCTTTTCATAAGGTTTTTGCCATGCATAAGCTAAGGCGTAAGGGTTATTGTATCTCCAGTTCTCCACGAAGTATTGCTGAACTTCCTCTTTGCCCGGTACCCAGTAATTCTTAAAGTCTCTTACATCAAAATGAGCACCTCCCCAAATAGCAAGGTTGTAAATGATCGATGTTGGCCCGTATACGGCCCGTAAGCGATTGTTTGAGTTTTGGTAGTCATATTGTAATGAGCCCTCAAGACTAATTAATTTAGATATTTTAAATTCGCCACGTAAACGGGTAATGTTAATATTTAATTTAGACCCTGGTTGAGAAGCTTTTGAATACTTGTAGGTGTTAGAGATTACAAAGTTTCCGTGCTCGCCCTGATTTTGTACTGAGAAATTATTTGAGGTTACTATTCCGGTTTCCATGAAATTACCAAGATTATCAGTTGATCTGGCAACCCATGGGGTAGGAATTCTTTTACCTGTTTTAGGGTCAATTGGCGAATCATATTGAGCAATTAATCTGCCATCAAACTTTGGTCCCCAGATGGAATAATCGAAATCATTTGTACCACCGCCACCTGCGGCTCCTGTACCAAACGAGTATTGTCCGGCATTTCCTGGACCATACTGACTTTGTGCTTTGGGAATACGGATAAAATCGCCCTGAAAGGTTGTAGAGGAATTGATAGAAACTGTTGTGCCTTTATCTATTGATTTTCCGGATTTTAATGTGATCTGAATTGCACCATTGATTCCGCGGGAACCATAAAGCGCCGAGGCGGCTGCAGATTTTAGTACAGTAACGTTTTCTATGTCGTCCGAACTTATATTCCACATATCGGTATCATTCGGAACCCCGTCAACAACCAGTAGCGGTTTGCGGCCTCTTAAATAAATACCAGGATCAGAGAAAAAGTCGCCACCATTGTTGGTAATGGTTAGGCCGGCTACCTTTCCTGTAAGCGACTCCAGCACATTCGGTGCAATCGCCTTTTGTAAAGATTCCCCCTTCACCTCTTGTACAGCATAACCAACCCGCTTTTTCTCCTTTTTAATTCCGAGAGCGGTTACAACTACTTCATCTAAAGCACTCTGGTCAGGATCAAGCTTTACGTTTACTGAGTTTTGCGAACCAATATTAACTTCTTTTGGTGCATAGCCAATGAAGCTAATTACAAGAATGGTGTTTGAGGGCGCAGAAATGCTAAACTTACCCTCAGTGTTTGTAGTCGTTCCACTTTTATTGCCTTTAATCTTTACAGAAGCTCCAGCCAGTGGCAGGTTGTTCTCATCAACTACAGAACCTGTAATTGTACTTTGAGCGTAGGTAACGCCAAAAGTTAAAAGCCACATCACTATCGTGAGCAGGCTTGTCTTTTTTAATAAGTAACAAATTTTCATGTTTTAAAAGTTTAGTTTGGCTATACTATTGTTTAGTGTTTATACAAATGTAAATACTTTATATAAACAATATGTTAAGAAATGCTAAACTTTTAAATATATAATTTTAGGCAAAAAATTATATAAAAGTTACTACTTATGTCATTTATTGTATTTAAACGATATATTCCAAGATAAATAGTTCACAATAGCTTAAATACACTGATTTTGTATTTAGTATTTATAAACTATTTATAAGAAAGGGCTTGTTGATTAGTCGTTTGTGATGAAATAATAAACAACCAACATGAGCACGTCAGAGTCGCCAATATTAGATAGGTTGTGGCCTAGCCTCCCATCGAAGAAAATAGAATCTCCTTCTTCCAGGATATAGTTCTTGTCTTCTATCAGGTATTCAATTTTTCCTTTTATCAGGTATTWSTNTKCMMRSRNCRTYSRTGGYKRCCMTKTWNATTWYGWMKTRYWSSWWYTTWAARWWSSWRYAMWRCNAARATCKRMAGRGCSKCCATGAATGTTGCGGGCAAGTATGCGCTGATAGTTAAATCCCTTGGCTGCTTCTTTTTTGAGTGGTTTATAGTCGTTGGCGCGAATTACAAAAACCTTTTCCTGGTGATTGGCAGGGGAGATGTCTTTAAAGAAACCAGTCAGATCAAGATTTAAAGAGTGTACAATGTTCATTAGAACAGGTAACGATGGAATGGTACGGTTATTTTCAATCTGTGAGATCAAACCCTTGCTTACTCCGGCTCTATTGGCGAGCTCTTGTATGGTGATGTTTTTTTCTTTTCGTATTTCTTTTATTCTGTAGCTGATCTTTAGGATAATATCGTCTTCCATGGTTTTCGCGTTTTATCCAAAAGTAAATAAAATTTGGAATTCACAGGGGTGTAACTTACCATCAATTATTGTGTAGTTACTATTGAATATATTATAGTAACTATATGCATACGGTATAAAAGCAGAATTAAGTTACTATACGATACTCTTGGGATACCGTTGAAATACCTGAACAGTAATTCAACGGCATCTTAGGGTATCCCAAGGGTGATGCAAGGGTATTCCAACCCTGTACTTATGTGTTCATTATGTACTTATACCTTATTACAATACGGTTATATGAACTGGGATGTGAAGATATTATATCCCTGAAAAGCTATCTGCCACAGTTTTTCCTCTCCAGCTTTGAGGAGCTTTTAAGCCAAGTATCCAGGCAATGGTTGCGCCGGTATCATAAGTAATGATTACATCTTTAATCTCGTGGTTCTTTTTAACTCCTGCGCCATTTATTACCCATGGAATTTGTACCTCGTCTAAAGATTTTCCGCCATGTCCTTTGCCCGTTCCGCCATGATCAGCAGATAATATAATGATGGTTTCGTTCTCTATGCCTGCATCTTTTACTGCCTGTACAATCTTGCCTATTCTTATGTCAACTTTTTGAAGCTGCTCGTAATAGGCAGGGGTTCTGTGTCCAATGCCGTGGCCTGTGCCGTCTGGCTCATCCAGATGTACAAAAGTGAAATAAGGTTTGTCTCTTTTGATAATAGCGGCGGCAGTATCTGCACAAAAATCATCATTATCATTGCCTGGCACAACAATGCTGATGGCATCTTTTTCTACTAGTGGTCCGATGCCCGGCCAGCTATAGATTACTGCAGTTTTAGCGTTGGGTTTCTGATCTCTGATCACACTAAAAATAGATGGGAACAGACCGTATTTTGTAGTAGTAGCCGAAGGAATTTCTGGAGTTTTACTGCCCCATTCTGTGAAGCCGTGTTCAGTTGGTCCGGCACCCATAAGCATAGATGCCCAGTTAACCGCACTTGAAGAAGGCAGTACGGATCTGGCTTTTAGCGACCATGATCCTGTTTCCATTAACTTTTTCAGGTTTGGCATTTTAGCATCGGGTACTGCATAAGCTCCAAATCCGTCGCATCCAATTAAAACARYSTGTTYYNAYCTNTTTTTWYCTGNNCKCWKNTSANCWSYAMMRWWARATRSNAAYARRCYGAAKKYRRNARYTWATSYNNTWYCMKWTGYTWRWNTRYYWRWSSTTTAAAATTTTACTGAAACAATCTGTCGTCTTAAGGTTGTCGTCATCTCACATACGTCCCAGATGACGGCGTTAAATATATGTAAATATTTGTTTAGTAAAACTAAACATTTAAAATATTACAAATTCTTAATGAAGAGATAAGATTGATTTTGGTGCCCTAAAGAGACTTTCGTCTGAATACCCAGTATTTCTGTAAAACGTAGTTGAAGCCTAGAGATACAATGATGTCAACCATGATTCGGGTAATTTTGTAGTCTATCTTTAGCCAGGTGGTAAATAGATAGGTGCCTGATGATTTTAATAAAATACTGCCGCCAACAACAAATATAAATTTAGCCAGTTGTTGTCCAACCGGGGCTTTGTTCGCATTTGCGGTGGTAAAAGTCCAGTAGCGGTTTACAGAGAAATTAACCACCGCCCCAACTATTCCGCCGATAGCAATAGAAATGGTGTAATGAATGCCTAATAGTTCTGTACATAATATCATTACCAGATAGTCAACTATCCCGCCGGTAAAGGCAGAAAGCTGGGCTTTGGCAAAAACAAATACGGCATTCTTTTTACTCATTAAACACTATCTTTTTTAGCTAAACGAGCTTCTCGCTCTGCGTTGTCACGAATATCGCCAAGTTTTAGCAGTTTTCTAGTATCTAAAAAGTTAATGATAAAGAGCGTGATACAGATTGCTGCCGCAAAATATTCTATTAAGTGCCCGAAAAGAACCTCTGCAATAAGGATTAGGGCTAGTATAATTCTGATTTCGGTAGGTCCTACAACGCCCGAATCAATGCTGTAGATGTCTGTGATCTTATAACGTAACTGCGAAATGATCATTGCCCAGCCGTATAAAACCACAAAAACGAATGCGATAAGTTCGTATTCGTTTCTGGCATATACCATATAGCCCAGTCCAATAAGTACCGTGCTTACCCAGTCCATTATGATGTCTAAAGAAAAACCGTACCATTTTCTTGGAATGTTTCTGTAATAGGCTATCCTTCCGTCAAGCGAGTCGCCGAACCAGTTGATCGCTAAGCCTAATATACCAAGTAATAGAAAGCTGCGGTTGTCGTATGTCGCTAAAATAAAACCGGCAAGAACCAGTAATGATCCAAAAGTACCGGCAAAGGTTAGCATGTCTGAGGTGATGAATGAAGGAACCCGTTTTACGAGGTAAGAAATGGTGTTTTGCTCGGCATTTCTTAAGATGTTAGTTCTTTTTCTGTCTTGAAATATCCTTTTCAGATCTTGTGTTTCTTCCATTCAGGGGTTGCAAATATGCTTTTTATAACGAGGTACAAAAGTAGGTATTTTAACTTATTTCGGACGATTTTTTCAATTCTATTACAGTTATCTCTGGCCATATGCCAATCCTGCCAGAAAATCCCAGGAAGCCAAAGCCCCTGTTGATGTTTAAAAACCGACCATTTCTGCTTGTTATACCAGCCCAATGTGCGTAGCGATACTTTACAGGGCTCCATTTGATGCCAAATGCTTCTATTCCAAATTGCATGCCATGTGTGTGTCCCGAGAGTGTAAGGTGTACTTTTGAAGGGTGTTTTACTACTTCTGCATCCCAGTGTGATGGATCATGTGAAAGTAATATTTTAAAGTCATTGAGCTCGGTGCCTGCTAAAGCTTTGTTTAAGTCCCCTCTTTCGCCAAAACCGATTCCCCAGTTTTCTACTCCGGCCAACACTATTTTTTGTCCGTCTTTATGTAAGGTTACATCCTCGTCGAGCAGTAATTTGTAGCCTAGCTCTTTATGGTATTCTTTTAGTTGTTGCAGGTTTGCATTCTTTTCAGCATCGTTTTTCCAGGGTACATAATCACCGTAATCATGATTTCCTAAAACAGAAAATTGTCCGTATGGTGCCTTTACTTGTTTGAAATGATCAATCCAGGGTTTAATTTCTTCAGCTTTGTTATTTACAAGATCACCTGTAAATACAAACAGGTCAGAATTTTGTGCTTTGACCAGGTCGATGCCTTTTTGTACTGCTGTTGGATTTTTAAAGCTTCCGGCATGTATATCAGAGATTTGTGTGATGGTAAAGCCATCAAAATTTGAAGGCAGATCTTCGAAAAATAAGGTGTGTTTAATTACCCTGTAGGCGTATTTCCCTTTAACTATGCCGTAAATGAATATCAGGATGACAAGAAGGACAATCAGCAGGGCAAATTCTACCCAATATACATTTCTAGGGCCTTGAGTTATTAATCTGTATATATCTCCCAACAGCAAGAATGCGGAAAATATCACCTCTGTGACAAACAGGATCAGAAAAACGTGGGTGGTTATTTTAAAGAGCAAATCCATTCCATTGTCGCGCATTCTTATAATGGAGTAAATAAGGGCTGCAGTGGTGAGGGCGATAAAACCCCAGAAAAGTGGAGTGGTAAACGAGTTTGAGCTTATTGTTCTGATGCCCGAAAGCACGTACCAATTCAGAACAAAAAGTAGTATTGCTATTATAGCTAGTGGTAAAACACTGATTCTTCTCTTCATGTAATTTTATAAACGAATTAAAATTACAGCTTGGATGCCAAAGTGTTTGGTATGTTACTCAATATGACATTACTATGTATTGTTGGAGCTTTTAAGAATGGTTTAGCAAATTAAACCTTAATTACCCTGTCTGAAATATAGGGTACATTGGGGTATCCGTTGTAGTCGGGGTCGTTTTGTGCGGCTTGTTGCCCCAGGTATTCCGATTTTCGACCTTTGATCTCCGCAGTGACATTAGTGTAAATTGTTAAGAATGCCCACAGTGGTTCTTTTGTATGTGCAAAATCGTAGCCTGTAACGGGGTGGGTGAATTGGTATGATATGCTGTTGATCTGCACATAGTTAATGCCATTGTAGACATTGTGGTCATCTTCATGATGGTGGCCGCTAAAAACAAACTGAATTTTGTTAAATCCTGCTTTTTTGTTTATTCTTTCAAATATCAAACGGGTCAAGGCTCCTTCTTTTAGGCCATCCTGATCATTATCTATACCTTGATGGCAAAACACAATGGTTGGTAAATTGGTTCCTTCCAAATCTTGTTTCATCCATTTTGTCTGCGCTGGATTCATAGATCTTGGGTATCCTTTAGAAGTGTCCCCATCAGGTCTTTCATTGCCGTTTAGTACTACAAAATGGTAGCCGTTGTGATCAAAGGAGTAGTATTTTCCTTTGGCGCTCCAAAAATCAACAACCTGGTCATGCGTAAAACCGCCATCAGTATCATGATTTCCGATTACGTGGTATTTTGGCCCGGTAAACTGGTTCCAGATTTCCATGAGATTTTTGTTCTTTTCCTTGGGTACGCAAAAGTCTCCCATTTGAATAATGAAATCAGGCTTGCTCTGGTTCATTTCTGTGATGAAAGAATGTAATCTTTTTTCGCCATCCTTTATCAGGTCCTGATGAAGGTCTGTGCAAATACCGATACGCACCAAAGTTTTTTTGCTGGATAAAGTTGCGGAGGCTTCTGTTTTTGCGTACAGATTTTGTATTCCGGAAAGGCTGCCAGTGCCAATCAATGTGCTGATTAAAAAGTTGCGTCTTTTCATGTCTGTAAGTTGAAGTTCGGGACGGTTTTTCTTAGAATACAATTGTAAAATAAAAATTGCAATAAATGAAGCATATTTTTAATATTTGTAAACATTTTAAAATATAAGTATGTTTGTTTTGCATCTGTATCTAATTAATATAGTGTGTTTTGTGTGATTTTAATTTAAGAATATCTAATTGTTAAATTATTGTTATTAAATCTTAAAGTTTATATATACTAAAAATTATGAAAGCAAAATTATTTGTATTTGCATTGGTTTTTATCACTGGAATTGCCTCTTCCTTTGCTCAAAAAGGTAAGACAAAAAATGTGATCCTTATTTCTATTGATGGGTATCGTTGGCAGGAAATTTTCAAGGGTGCAGACTCTTCGTTGTTGTTTCAAAAAAAATATCGCAAGCAGGATTCAGCAGAACTTGTTAAAAAGTATTGGGCAGCTACCGCAAATGAGCGGCGGCAAAAGTTGATGCCCTTTTTTTGGAATACCATTGCTAAGCAAGGACAACTATACGGCAACCGCGACCTAAAGAATTATGTGAATGTTAAAAACAAATATTGGTTCTCTTACCCTGGCAGGAGTGAAACACTTTGTGGTTACTATGATCCGGCAATTAATTCGAACAGCTACCCGGATAATCCAAATGAAAACGTGCTTGAGTTTGTGGATAAACAAGAAGGCTATCAAAATAAGGTGGTAACTTTTGCAGGTTGGGCTGCGGTAGGAAACATAGTGAACCGTAATAGGAATAAAATGCCTTTGTATAATCCTTACGAGGATGTAAAAGGTGCAAGCTTAACTGAAGCTCAAAAGCTGGCTAATGAATTGCAATACCTTTTACCTAATACATTTGGTTCCTCAGAACGCTTCGATTTAACAACTTATGCGCTGGCTAAAACCTATATAGCAGCGAATCACCCACGACTGGTTTATATAGATTTTATAGATACTGATGAGTTTGGACACTCCGGACAATATGATTCTTTCCTTGATGCTGGTCATTATCTGGATAAAATGATTGCAAGTCTTTGGGCAAGTCTTCAGGCCGATCCTTTCTATAAGGATAATACCACTATTATGATCTGTCCGGATCATGGTCGCGGCATAGATAAAGGCTGGGTTAGTCATGGATCAGAAACTGCTCATTCAAATGAAACCTGGTTTGCTGTTATAGGGCCAGATACTCTTCCTAAAGGAGAAATGAATGCTGAAGGGCAAATTTACTAGGAACAGTTTGCGCAAACGTTAGCTCATCTTCTTGGCTTTAAGTTTACTGCCAATCACCCGGTAGGAGAGAGAGTTGAGTCTGTTTCCTCTTTTAAATAACGCTTAAATACAGCGTTATTTTTTAGCAGGTTCTTTGGTAGCAACTTTTTTAACTTTAGCAGTGGTAGTGGTCTCTTTAACTGGGGCCTCTGCATTTTTAGCTACAGTGCTTGCTTCAATTAGATCAGAGCTGCTTACTTTAAGTTTTTTAGACAGTTTTTTGGCTAATTTAGCTGCTGCTTTATTGATTTCTTTTTTGGCATCTTTAGGGTTGTAGTCCAATCCTGTAACTACTGCTTCAATTCCTGTGGCTATTTGAGTGTTTAGTGATTTACGAAGTTCCTTGATTGCAGATTTGATAGCAGATCCCTTTTTTTTATCTTTCATGACATATTCTTTTAAGAATTACAAAACAACATAAAGATAGTGTAAATTTCATATTATCATTATGTTAACATTTGTTCGTTGCTTAACACGAAGTAAAGCTGGGTATGTTTATTTGTAGCGGCGTAACCTTTTATGATGCACTTACTTAGCTAATCTTGAATGGTTTTAAATTGCAAAATAACTGATTGATAATTAGTGTATTAATTCTTTTTTTACAATTCTATGTACTACCAAACCTATATACTTTATATATTTGCTTTATGAAAACAGTGAATTGTAGCTTTAATTACATGATCATGCAATGCATGAAAGGGTAGTGCTACAGACTGTTTGGAACAAAACTTTTAAAAGCTTCTTCAGTCTCCCCGACAAAGAAGCTTTTTTTAAATTAGACCTAACAAAAGATGCAGAGCTTTAGAACAGAGTTAGAAAATCCTATTGTCGAAAAAGATATAATCGATCTTGAAAAGAAGATCCGGGAATTCCGCGAGGGTAAAATCCATGATGAGAAATTTAGAAGCTTGCGTTTGGCACGTGGTGTTTATGGCCAAAGACAGCCTGGCGTTCAAATGGTACGTATTAAACTGCCATTTGGTAAAGTAACTTTCAATCAGCTTTTACGTATTGCAGATGTATCTGATGAATATGCAAGCGGGAACTTACACCTGACAACCCGCCAGGATATTCAAATTCACTATGTAAGCTTAGATAGGACTCCCCAGCTTTGGGAAGAACTTCAACGTGATGATGTTACCATTCGCGAAGCCTGCGGAAACACTGTTCGTAACGTGACTTCTTCTCCGGATGCAGGTATAAATCCAAAAGAACCATTTGATGTATCGCCTTATGCGCATGCATTCTTTAAATATTTTTTACGTAACCCTATTTGCCAGGAGATGGGCAGAAAGATTAAATTCTCTTTCTCATCTGATGAAACCGATACGGCATTTAGTTACATCCATGACCTTGGTTTTATTCCGAAAATTAACGGACAGGGCGAGCGTGGTTTTAAAGTTGTTTTAGGTGGTGGGTTAGGAGCTCAGCCATTTTTAGCTGAACCTGTTCACGATTTTCTGCACGAAGACCAGATCATTCCTTATGCTGAAGCAATGCTCAGGGTGTTTGATCGTTACGGGGAAAGAACCAACAGAAATAAAGCGCGTTTAAAATACCTGGTTCAGAAACTTGGCCTAGAAGAAGTGGTAAGGCTTATTGAAGAAGAGCGTGTTGCCAATAAATCAAAGTCTTTTAAAATAGACCGTGATGCTGTACTTGATCCTCAGGTGCCTGAATTATTGGATTATCCTGCTTTGGATGATGTGGTAAATTCATTGGATTACAGACACTGGCGCGCTACTAACGTTTTTGCTCAAAAGCAAGAAGGTTTTTATGGTGCGTACATCAAAGTAACTAAAGGTGATATCCCAACAGATCTTGCCCGTAAGCTGGTTGATGCAATTAGTCCTTTTGCCGCTGATGAGATCCGTGTTACCCAGAATCAGGGTTTATTATTGAAATATGTCAGAGAAGGAGCTTTACCTTCTTTGTATGCTGAACTTAAAGCTTTAGGTTTTGCCAAACCTGGATTTGATAGTGTAGGTGACGTAACTACTTGCCCTGGTACAGATACTTGTAACCTTGGCATATCGAATAGTATGTCGCTTTCTGTTGCGCTGGAAGATGTGATCTATGAAGAATATCCGGAATTGATTTACGACAAAGACCTTAAAATAAAGATCAGTGGATGTATGAACTCTTGCGGACAACATGGTTTGGCCCACATTGGTTTTCATGGCAGCTCGGTAAAGGCTAATGGCAAAGTTGTACCTGCAGTACAGGTAATGCTTGGCGGCGGTACAGTTGGTAACGGCGAAGGCCGGGTAGCTGAGCGTGTAATTAAAGCGCCATCTAAACGTGCTACCGATGTCTTAAGAACCTTGTTAAATGACTTTGGCGCTAAAGCTGAAAAAGAAGAAGGCTTTAATAAGTATTATGACAGAAACGGTAAAGATTATTTTTACCAGTTGTTGAAACCACTTGCTGATCTTACCAATCTTAAGGATGAAGAGTATGTAGATTGGGGCCATGAAGAAATTTTTGAAACTGCTATTGGTGTTGGTGAATGTGCCGGTGTAGTAATAGATCTTGTGGCTACTTTGTTACTAGAATCCGAGGAGAAACTAGGTTGGGCCAAAGCATCGTACGAAGCCGGGGCATGGTCTGATGCCATTTATCACACTTATGCGGTATTTGTGGGTTCAGCCAAAGCTTTATTGCTTGATAAAGGTGTGAACAGCAGCACTCAGATTGGCGTGATCAGAGAGTTCGATAAAAACTATGTTGAAACCGGAGAAGTTGTACTTGAAGGCTCATTTAACGACCTGGTACTTCAAATTAATAAAAACGAGCCTACAGAAGCGTTCGCAACTGCTTACTTAGCTGATGTTGAGCGTTTTTATAACTCAATTAAAGGAACAAGAGGGGAGTAACGTAATGATCACTCACAAAAATATATATAACAGAGAGCCCAGAATCACGCTTGTTGGCGCTGGTCCCGGCGATCCGGAACTGATCACAATGAAAGGTGCCAATGCACTTAAAACTGCTGATGTGGTTTTGTATGATGCATTGGTTAATGAAGGAGTTTTAGATTATGCCAACCCTGATGCCATTAAGGTATATGTTGGTAAAAGATCTGGTGAACATTCATATGGTCAGGATGCAATAAACAAACTGATGATCGATTATGCGCTTAATTACGGCCATGTGGTTCGTTTAAAAGGTGGCGACCCGTTTGTGTTTGGCAGGGGATACGAAGAATTGGACTTTGCTGTGGGTTATAGTGTGCCGGTAACGGTTGTGCCTGGTTTATCCAGCTCCATATCTGTACCTGGTTTGCAGCAAATCCCGGTTACACACCGCGGACTTAGCGAAAGCTTCTGGGTGGTAACTGGTACTACTTCTTCCGGAAAAATATCTAATGACCTTTATGAGGCTGCACGATCAAAAGCTACCGTAGTGGTTTTGATGGGATTGGGTAAGCTTAAAGAGATTGTAAAGCTGTTTCAGAACGAGGGTAAGAACTTATTGCCTGTTGCTGCTATTCAAAGCGGATCAACAGAGAATGAGAAATTAGCCGTGGGTACTGTAGATACGATTGTGGAACTGGTAGAAGAAAAAGGTATTGAGGCACCGGCTTTATTGATATTTGGTCAGGTGGTTTCTTTACATCCTTCTTTTCAGCCAATCAAGAATTTTTATCAGGCTTTAAAAGAAGAGTTGTAGTTTTTATGGAAGGCAATCAGTTATTTCCTGTCTTCATAAAATTGAATACCATACATACCATACTTGTTGGCGCCGGCCCGGTTGGTTTGGAAAAGTTAACAGCAATATTAGGTAATAGTCCTGATGCCAGGATTACCGTTATAGGGTTGGAGATTTTACCTGAACTGCAGGAACTTGCTGATAAGCATGAGGGTGTAACAGTATTTCAAAAAGAGTTTGTTGCCACCGATCTTGATGGTGCAGATCTGGTTGTGGCAGCTACAAATAATGAATTGCTGAATCAGGAGATCAGGATACAGGCCGACCAGCGTAATTTGCTGGTTAACTTTGCTGATAAACCTGACCTGTGTAACTTTTACCTGGGTTCTATTGTTAAAAAGGGCGACCTTAAGATAGCAATATCAACCAACGGTAAATCGCCAACCATTGCAAAAAGGTTGAAAGAAGTGTTAAATGATAGTTTGCCTGAGGAGTTGAATGATACTTTGCAGCAAATGGAGGCACTTAGAAATACGCTTAATGGTGATTTTGCTTCGAAGGTTAAAAAACTGAATGAAGTAACATCATTATTGGTTACTGAAAAATTGTCTTTAACCAAAGATGAAGAATCGTCGTTAGTTAAAGATAAGGAAGAGAAAAGCAAAAGGGGTAAGATGAAATGGCTGATATGGCTGGCAATCGTATTTTCTTTTGTAATTGTTGTGACTGCATTTTGGCATAAAGAACCGGAATTTCAGGCTTATATTGAAAATCTAAACCCGATGTTCTACTGGTTCTTGCTGGGAGGTTTTGTTTTTGCAATGATTGATGGTGCGATTGGAATGTCGTATGGTGTTACTACCACCTCATTCTCTTTGGCAATGGGCGTTCCGCCGGCTTCGGCCAGTATGGGGGTCCATCTTTCGGAGATTTTGAGTAACGGTATAGCTGGCTGGATGCACTATCGCTTTGGTAATGTAAACTGGAAATTGTTTAGGTTATTGCTTCTTCCCGGAATTGTGGGTGCGGTAACAGGAGCATACTTATTATCATCATTGGAGCATTATAGCAATTATACCAAGCCGGTGGTTTCTTTATATACTTTAATACTGGGGTTTGTAATCCTTTCTAAAGCGTATAAAGCAAATGCCAAAACAACAGGCCCAAAGAAAAAGATAAAGAAGGTTTCTTTATTGGGTTTGTTTGGTGGCTTTATTGATGCTGTTGGTGGCGGAGGCTGGGGTTCTATTGTTTTGTCGAGCTTAATAGCCGGCGGAAGAAATGCCAGGTTCTCATTAGGAACAGTAAAGATAACGCGCTTTTTTATTGCGTTGATGAGCTCGCTAACCTTTATAACCATGTTAAATGGGGCACATTGGGAAGCGGTAGGAGGTTTGGTTATCGGTAGTGCACTTGCATCGCCAATTGCGGCAAGGGTATCTAACAAGATCTCTGCTAAAACTATTATGGTTTCGGTAGGTATTCTTGTCATTCTGGTAAGTTTAAGAAGCATCATCAACTTTATCCTCAAATTAGTTTAGTCATGAAGGAAAAATTAGAAGAAATAGCAGAAAAAATAAAAGGACTTGATCCGGTTGATGCACTTAAATTTTTTGCAAGCGAGTATCCTGGTAAGATTGTTTTTTCTACCAGCTTTGGCTGGGAGGATCAGGTGATTACACACATGATCTTTGCAAATGATATTCCTATTGAGGTTTTTACATTGGAAACCGGAAGGTTGTTTCCAGAAACGTATTATGTGTGGAACCGTACTTTAGAAATTTATAAGAAACCAATACTGGCTTATTTCCCGCAGGCAGAAGCTGTGCAGGAAATGGTGAATAAAAAAGGTCCGAGCAGTTTCTATGAATCAGTAGAGAATAGGAAAGAATGCTGTGGGATTCGTAAACTGGAGCCTTTAAGGCGTGCTTTAAACGGTAATCAGCTATGGGTTACCGGGATCAGATCTGAGCAATCTGTAAACAGGCACGATATGACCAACCTGGAGTGGGATGAGCAAAATCAGTTGATCAAGTTTCACCCGATCTTTTTCTGGTCGCTTGATGAGGTGAAGGAATACATTAAAAAGAATAATATTGTTTACAACACTTTACATGATAAGGGTTTCCCTAGTATAGGATGTGCTCCTTGTACAAGAGCAGTAAGAGAAGGCGAGGATTTTAGAGCTGGCCGCTGGTGGTGGGAAGATCAATCAAAAAAAGAATGTGGTTTACATGCCACTTCGTAATTGCAACAAAGAAAATGAGTAAGTATAATTTAGATTATTTAGACGAATTAGAGGCCGAGGCAATTCACATTTTACGTGAAGTTGCAGGGCAATTTGAAAAACCTGCCTTGTTGTTTTCGGGAGGTAAGGATTCAATTACATTGGTACGTTTAGCTGAAAAGGCTTTCAGACCAGGTAAATTTCCTTTCCCTTTGGTGCATATTGACACCGGGCACAACTTTGAGGAAACCATTACCTACAGGGATAAAATGATTGAACGAATTGGTGAAAAGCTGATTGTTGGTTCAGTTCAGGATTCTATAGATCAGGGTAAAGTGGTAGAGCAAAAAGGTAAAAATGCCAGCAGAAATTCTCTGCAAACAGTTACACTTTTGGATACCATTGCTGCACATGGTTTTGATGCTTGTATTGGTGGGGCCCGCAGAGATGAGGAAAAAGCACGCGCTAAAGAACGAATCTTTTCGGTAAGGGATGAGTTTGGACAATGGGATCCGAAGCGTCAGCGCCCGGAGCTGTGGAACATCTATAATGGAAAAATCCACAAAGGTGAGAACGTTCGTGTTTTCCCTATCAGTAACTGGACTGAGCTAGATGTTTGGAATTACATCCGTCGTGAGAACATTGAACTGCCTTCTATTTATTTTGCTCATGAAAGAGATGTAATTACACGTAATGGTCAGCTAATGGCTGCTTCTCCGTTCCTAAATATGGATGAAGAGGACATTGTTGAGCACAAAAAAGTACGTTTCCGTACGGTTGGTGATATGAGCTGTACTGCTGCGGTTGAGTCTGACGCAGATCAACTGGAAGATATCATTGCTGAAATCAGCGCATCAAAGATTAGTGAACGCGGAGCCCGCATGGACGATAAGGTATCGGAAGCTGCAATGGAAGACCGCAAAAAAGGAGGATACTTTTAATGAATTTACTTAAATTTTTTACAGCCGGTAGTGTTGATGATGGTAAAAGCACACTTATTGGAAGGTTGTTGTATGATACAGATTCCATTTTAGCTGATCAGTTAGAGGCTTTACAGCAGTCTAACCGTAAAAACGATGATGGATCAATCGACCTTGCTATTTTAACTGACGGCCTAAGAGCTGAAAGAGAGCAAGGAATTACCATTGACGTGGCTTATAAATATTTTCAGACGGAGAAACGTAAGTTTATCATAGCTGATACCCCAGGACATATTCAGTATACCCGTAACATGATTACCGGTGCATCTACCGCCAAGCTTGCCATCATTTTAATTGATGCACGTAATGGTGTGATTGAGCAAACCATCAGGCACTCTTACCTGGTTTCTTTATTGGGTATTGAGCATGTTGTGGTATGCCTGAACAAAATGGATATGGTTGATTTTAGTGAAGAGGTATTTAACACGATTACTGACAGGTATAAAACACTTGCTGCTGATTTGAGCCTAAAGGATGTTACTTTTATTCCTATTAGTGCTTTAAAAGGCGATAATGTAGTGAATGAATCGGAACACATGCCTTGGTATAAAGGCCAGAGCTTACTTCATTTCCTGGAGAATGTTGATGTAGAGACCGGACCGGATTATAACCTTGCCCGCATGCCTGTGCAATGGGTGGTTAGACCACAGACCGATGAGCTTCATGATTACAGGGGCTACGCTGGTCGCGTGCTTAGTGGTTCATTTAACGTAAATGATAAAGTAACGGTATTGCCTTCAGGTACAAGTTCAGTTATTGAACGTATAGAGATATTTGATCAAACTCCTTCAGAAGTTCATGCAGGTCAGTCGGTAACGCTTCACCTAAAGGATAATATTGATATTAGTCGCGGTGATGTATTGGTAAATTCTGATCATTTACCTCAAAACTCTCAGCTGATCGAAGCTGATGTATGCTGGATGGATAAACGTCCTCTTGATGAGAGTATTACTTATTTATTACAACACAATAGCAAAGTTACCAAGTGTAAAGTTCGTGAGATCATACACAAAGTTGATATCAATACTCTTGAAAAACAGGAAGCTTACGACTTTAAATTAAACGACATAGGCCGTATTGTAATCAAAACTGCTGATGCGCTTGCTTTTGACTTTTACACGGATAACAAAGCCAATGGCGCCGCCATTTTAATTGACAGCAGAACTAATTTAACCGTTGCTGCGTTGATGTTCAGAGCAATTGCAGATTAGTTTTCTTAATTGCTTTTAAAAAAAATAATATACTACTGAGAGTCTGGAACCTTTTGCCCTGAAAAAGGGTAAAAGTTCCTAGGTCTCCTCGCAGTACAATTGATTTTTTTGCCAGACACTTACCCTGGCAAATGTTCCCTCGCTTTTCCTCCATTCCTTTATCAGGCCTCTTACTCTCTCCCTTCTCTGCTCTATACCTTTACGTTCCCCCTCTATAAATTCAATAAAAATAATGCTGCTTGGTTTTTGCGCTTGGAAAAAAATGGATATGCGCTGAAGAGACCTGGGAATTATTTACGCTTCTTCAGCATAACTGATTCCAGACTATGAATAGTATGCTATTTTTTTTAAAAACTAACCAACTTCATTTTTATTAAATTTTTTTCCTTTAATTATTTGCTTTCCCTATTGTAATCGCTAATTTGAGAGTGATTTTTAAAACCTCAGATTATGGAAATTATACACCTTAGTGCCGAATGCTATCCTATTGCGAAAGTAGGTGGTTTGGGGGACGTTGTTGGCGCTTTGCCTAAGTATCAAAATAAACTTGGACATGTAGCTAAGGTTGTTATGCCTGCCTATCAGACCAAATTTATGCAGGAGAATGAGTTTGAGGTGGTGTATGATGGCTGGAGTAAATTGGGCTTCCATAACTTTCCTGTAAGAATCTTCAGAGAGAAAACCAACAAGCTTGGTTTTGATCTTTATCTGGTACACATTTCCGGCCTTATGGACCGGGAAAAGGTTTACGGTTATGACGATGATACAGAGCGCTTTTTAGCTTACCAGATATCCGTTTTAGATTGGATCTGCCAATGGGAGCACCGTCCCGATGTTATTCATTGCCATGATCATCATACCGGACTGGTTCCTTTTATGATGGCATACTGCCAACAGTTTAGAAATATTAGTAACGTACCTACTGTATTAACCATTCATAATGCCCAATATCAAGGGCAGTTTGGCTGGGACAAACTTCATTACATTCCGTCCTTCGACTTATGGAAATCAGGTCAGCTTGATTGGAGAGGCGCTATTAACCCACTGGCATCAGCAATTAAATGCTCCTGGAGGGTAACTACCGTATCTCCAAGTTACCTTGACGAAATAAGCTTTAGGGCAAACGGATTGGAGGATTTGCTGGCGCAGGAGCGTGGGAAATCTGTAGGGATTTTAAATGGGATTGACAATGATGTTTGGAATCCTTCGGCAGATGCCATGCTCGAAAAGCAATTTTCAGTTAAAACAGTTGAAGCTGGTAAAAAGGCAAACAAAGCAGCACTTTGCAGTGTTTTTAACCTGGATCCGGAAAAACCTTTGTATACCTTTATTGGTAGATTGGTTGGAGAAAAAGGAGCAGATCTGTTGCCAGATATATTTTACAACGCTTTGCATCAGGCAAATGGTGATATAAATGTACTGGTATTAGGCTCCGGTGATCCACAGGTTGAGGGAAGACTAAATCATTTAAAAGATGTTTTTCCCGGAAATTACAATGCTTATATAGGGTATAATGAACAACTTTCTCATCAAATATATGCGGGAGCAGACTTTTTGCTTATGCCAAGTAGGGTGGAGCCTTGTGGCTTAAATCAGATGTATGCTTTAAGATATGGTACAATACCTATTGTAAGGCGCATTGGAGGGCTTAAAGACACGGTAATCGATATTGGTGATGCCGGTTTTGGGATATGCCACGACCAAACCAGTGTATGGGATGTGAACCATGCTATGGGGCGTGCGTATGAATTATATTTGGATAAGAAAAAAGTGAAAGAAATTCGTAAGTTTATGATGCAGCTCGATCATTCCTGGGATAATGCGGCACAACAGTATATTGATCTTTACCAAATTTAAATATGAATGAACATGACTGACAAAGTATTGGGTGTAATTCTTGGCGGCGGCCAGGGCTCTAGGTTAGCCCCTCTTACACAAACTCGCTCTAAACCTGCTGTGCCTATTGCAGGGAAATACAGATTGGTTGATATTCCAATCTCCAATTGCTTAAATTCCGGTATTCACCGCATGTTTGTTTTAACGCAGTTCAACTCTGCATCTTTAAATAAACACATTAAAAACACTTATCACTTTAGCCACTTTAGTMTGGYYKYWRKNGRTAWYYTGGCAGCTGAGCAAACGCCCGAGAATCCAACTTGGTTTCAGGGAACTGCTGATGCGGTAAGACAAACCATGCATCACTTGTTGAACCACGACTTTGAATATGTACTTATCTTATCGGGAGATCAGTTATATCAGATGGACTTTAAAGAGATGGTGCAGGCACATATCGATAGTGGGGTACAAGTTACCCTTGCAACCATACCTGTAAATGCTAAAGACGCTCCTGATTTTGGGATTCTTAAGGCAAATGAACAAAATATCATCACTTCATTTATTGAAAAACCTAAAACTAATCTGGGAGACTGGGTTTCAGATACGGGTCCGGAGATGCATGCGGAGGGTCGTGATTATCTGGCTTCCATGGGTATTTATATTTTCAATAAGGATCTTTTAATTAAGATTTTTGCAGAAAATGAAGACGAGAAAGATTTCGGAAAAGAGATCATCCCAAGAATGCTTACTGAATATGACGTGTTAAGCTATCAATACGATGGCTACTGGACAGATATAGGTAATATATCTTCGTTTTTTGAAGCTAATCTGGGCTTAACTGATGACATTCCTAAATTCAATTTATTTGATAGCAGCCACAGTATTTTTACACGTGCCCGTATGTTGCCGCCATCAAAGATATTAGGTACAACTTTAGATAAGACCATTATTGCCGAAGGCTGTATTTTACAGGCTAAATGTATAAAACATGCTGTAATTGGCATCCGTTCAAGAATCGGCGTTGGTACCCACATAGAAAGCTGTTACATAATGGGTAGTGATAAGTACCAGACCCTGATAGAAATAGAGAAAGAAAAAGGTACAAAGCCACTAATAGGTATTGGCGACAACTGTAAAATTGTAAACGCAATTATTGACAAAAACAGCAGGATAGGTGACAATGTGACGATTATTGGGGGGGCACATTTACCTGATGGCGATCATGCACTTTATACTGTTAAGGATGGTATCGTAGTAGTGAAAAAAGGCGCTATAGTACCAGACGGGACCGTAATTTAATTACTGATATTTAAACACCAGAGAAAAAGTAGTTCTTTCTAAAGGAACCGACGTTACTTCCAAGCTTCCCTGGTGCATTTTCATAATGTTTCGGGTAATGGTTAAGCCAATACCCGAACCATTTTTCCTGGTGGTAAAGAAGGGTACAAAGATCTTTTCCAATAGCTCTGGTTCAATGCCTTTACCATTATCACTAACCTCAAAATATAGCTTATTCTGATCAAGCCTGTAGCTAATTTCAATAACCGGATGATCTATTGTACCCTCAAGTGCATAAATACTGTTGGTAACCAGGTTGATTAATGCTTGCTCTACCAGTTTTAAGTCTATGTTTATACTGATTTTTGACGATGTTTGTTCTACNNTTWAANNGWRKRWTRWYCYKSMCWMTSRYWAMAGGCTNNNTNAASNCKYWAMTATRMWRYANGAWTWYKSNAWTGGTAWGGTTWTKTWWTTYTKKTRWKGRYASSKCRRCYAYYRARMKSTAMWCTYTTWCMMNNTMCANGMMRMYCTTCCGATCTTCTCCTTATGGTTTTTATTGCAGGCTTTAAGTCTTCCAGTTCTTCAAAATTTAAGCTCTGCTTATCGGCAATCATACCGTCAACCGTATTAGAAAGTGAACTGATAGGGGTAATGGAATTCAGTATTTCATGTGAGATAACCCCAATGAGCCTGTTCCATGCTTCTGATTCTTTTTGCTCAATCTCGTCCTTAATGTTTTGGAAGGATATGATGGTGTAGTCAGTATTGTAAAGGTTTAATGGGATTACTTCTGTAGATAACTGGATTAGCTTATCCTGTATTTTAAGTTCCATAAACCGTTTACCACCTTTGCCAATGGATTCTATCTCGGTGGCAAATTGGGGGATATGTTGTTTTAACCTATGCCAGTATTTATATGCAGGTACATTTAATAACTGGGCAGCAGCCTGATTAAAGAATACAATTTCTTCATGTTTGGTGTCTTCTCTTTCATCTTTTATCACAATCACACCTACAGGAACCTGCTCCAAAATTGTTTTTATAAGCTGAAACATAGAATCCTTTTCAAGCTGTATATCCTTTTGGACCTGTATGATATCGTTAAATGATTCATACAATTCCGGAAAACTACCTCTGGTTGCTTTGTTTTTGAAATTTAAGGTATTGTCGCGCGTTTTTACTGCCAGAATAAACCTGTTGATATCATCCCTGATCTGGTTAATGTAATAGTAAAGGCTTAACATTGTGCCAATTAATATGATGCTTAAGCCTATTATGGTAAACCATAGTTCCGTTTTTTTGATGAGAAAAAACAACAGAACGGCCAGTGCATTGATGATCAGCAGGCGACTTATTAAACGGAAAGTAAAACGGTTGTAAAACATTATAAATCGAATTTTTCTATGCGCCTGTAAAGTGCTGCACGTGTTAGCCCAAGATCTGCTGCGGCCCTTGATATGTTTCCTTTGTGTTTATCTATTGCCTTTTGCACCATTAATTTTTCCATTTCTTCCAATCCCATGTCCGATTGGATAGGTGTGTTGCTACCAAATTTCTGTGGACTAAGCTGCAGGTCGTTTACTCCGATTTTAAGGCTGTCGGACATGATTACAGCTCGCTCAACTACATGCTGCAACTCACGAACGTTGCCTGGCCAGTGGTAACTTAGTAACATCGCTTCGGCCTTGGCTTCGAAATCCAGAATGCTTTTGTGGTATTTGGTACTAAAAGTATTTAAGAAATGGCCTGCCAGAAGCAGAATATCATCTCCACGTTGTGCCAATCCTGGTAAAAGCAGTTCAACTGTATTTATCCTGAAAAGTAAATCCTGACGGAATGTACCTTTTGAGACCATTTCATTAAGTGGCATATTGGTTGCCGTGATCAGGCGCACGTTGATTTTACGCTCCTTACTTTCGCCCAAACGGTTAACCGTACGGTTCTGAATTACACTTAGCAGCTTTGCTTGCAAGGGCAAGGATAGGTTGCCAATCTCATCCAGAAATATTGTTCCACCCTCAGCCATTTCAAATCGTCCTGGCTTGTCGTCTTTTGCATCAGTAAAGGCGCCTTTGGCATAGCCAAATAATTCACTTTCGAACAGGTTTTCATTCAAAGAACCAAGGTCTACATGCATAAATATCTGGTTCTTCCTGTGCGAGAGTTTATGTAATTCATAGGCAAATACCTGTTTGCCTGTACCATTCTCGCCCAGAATCAAAACGTTGGCATCTGTAGGCGCTACTTTTACAAGCGTGTTTTGTAAATGCTTTATAGGTTCTGAATTTCCTACAATATTTTCAAATTGCCTGTTGATGTCCTTTTGCAAAGAAGAATGAATTCTTTCAAGCTTCTTTACTTTTTTGTTAGACTGCCTTAACCTTGAAGCGGCAGATAGTGTGGCAAACAGCTTTTCATTTTCCCATGGCTTTAATATGAAGTCTGTGGCACCTTTTTTAATGGCCTGTACAGCGAGTTCAACATTGCCATAGGCCGTCATTAATATTACTACATAGTCTTTATCTATAGAAAGAATATGTTCCAGCCAGTAAATTCCTTCTCGTCCATCACTTGCCCCCTTTTGATAGTTCATATCAAGCAGAATAATATCTACCTCATTACGGCTTAATAATACATTAATTTCTTTTGGTGATTTACAAGTGATTACCTGACTAAAATGCTGCTTTAAAAATAATCTTGCACTTAAAAGGATATCATCATCATCATCAATGACTAAAACGGTTGCATCTATCATTGTAATAAAAAATTTGTTAACCAAAAATAGTAAAAGTGTTCGATGATGTACATCGAGTGTCCGATTTTGAACATATTTTGTTTTGTGTTATATTTAATTGGTTGATTTACAGGTATGTAAAAGTTATTTGAGCAGTTGGCATATACTTGGCTTAGCGGTAAGTGTTAAGCGTAGAAAATAAAATGGATAAGAAAATAGAGAAAAAAAGATTCAATAAGAAAACAATCCTTATGCTGGTAGGAGGAGTGATCTTTGTGGGTCTTGTAGCATATGGTTACAGTTTATCTTTAAACAAAGTATACAATGCCGATCCCGATAAGATCACCATCAATAAAGTACTTTATGGAGATTTTGAAGATGTAGTTTTATTAAATACCAGTGTTGTTCCCTTAACTTCAGTAATTGTCAGTTCTCCTGAAGGTGGTACTGTTGCAGAGATCTTTACTGAAAATGGAGCCAGTGTAGTAAAAGGAACACCCCTTTTAAGAATAACAAACCCTAATGCATTATCTAATTACACTTCGAGTGAAACCAGCATAATTGAACAGATCAATCAGCTGCGCAAGCTTAGGTTAGACCTTGAACAGAACCAAAGGGTGATGAGCCAGGATATGATGGAAATTGAAAATAGTTTGAGAACAGCAAGCCGCAAGTATAAAATAGACAGTGTATTGTTTTCGAAAAAGGTGATCACTTTGCAGGAGTTTAATATATCAAGTCAGGATTACGAATATTATCAAGGTCGTAAAAAAATCCTGAGAGAAGCTGTAAAGCAAGAGAACCAGAGTCGTACGATGCAATTGCAACAAATAGATTTCTCTATAAGCAGAATGAACGAAAGTTTAGAAACCATTAGGCAGAACATTGAGAATATGACCATTAAAGCTCCCGTTGCCGGTCGCTTATCATCATATGATCCGGTAACAGGTAAATCATATAATGCCAATGAAATGCTTGGTAAAATTGATGTGTTACAGGGTTATAAATTACAGGCCGGCGTTGACGAATATTACATTAACAGGGTAAAAGAAGGCCAGTCTGCAAATTGTGAATTTAACGGTAAAACCTACCGCTTAACGGTTAAAAAGGTAATCCCTGAGGTAACTGCCGGCCAGTTCCAGATTGAATTAACATTTGATGGTGCATCGCCAGATGGCTTAAGAAGAGGTTTGTCGTTGCAGGTAAAACTAACTTTGTCTGACAACAGTAAATCGTTACTTCTTGCACAAGGACAGTTTTTTCAAAGTACTGGTGGATCATGGGCATTTGTAATTAAGGATGGAAAAGCAACAAAAAGAAATATAAAGATTGGACGTAAAAACCACTTGTATTATGAGGTACTGGAAGGCTTACAAAAGAATGAGGAAGTAATTACCTCATCTTACGATCAGTTCAATCAGTACGATATAATTGAAGTTAGTAAATAGAAATTAGTTTAGTTTTAGTTAGTTAAATAGAAAAGACCTTCTCTGGATCTGTGCGAGGAGCAGAGAAACTTTTCTATTACTAAAATGAAAAAATAGCATAAATAAAATAGATTAACACCATAAAAATATAACCATGATAAAAATTGAAAATCTGGAAAAAGTTTACAAAACTGAAGAAATAGAAACAACTGCCTTAAATGGTATTAATCTTCATGTAAAAGAAGGAGAGTTTGTTTCTATAATGGGGCCTTCCGGTTGCGGCAAGTCTACCTTATTAAATGTAATGGGTTTGCTGGATAAGCCGGAAAGTGGTAGTTATAAATTTATTGATACTGAGCTTTTGAAACTGAACGACAGAGAACGCTCTAACTTCAGAAAACGCAATATGGGATTCGTAWKMYNGARSTWTAACCTGATTGATGAACTGACAGTTTTTGAAAACATTGAACTGCCGCTGATCTATAATAAAGTTGCTGCGGGCGAACGCAAGCGCCTTGTAAATGAGATTATAGAACGAATGAATATTGTAAACCGAAGCGGACACTTCCCACAACAACTCTCTGGAGGACAGCAACAGCGTGTTGCTGTTGCCAGAGCATTGGTAACCAAACCTAAACTGGTACTTGCCGATGAGCCTACGGGTAATTTGGATAGCTCTCATGGGAATGAAGTAATGGAGTTATTGTGTGAGCTGAACGAAACAGGAACTACCATTGTAATGGTAACGCACTCTTCACATGATGCCAGTTTTTCTAACAGGATCATCAACTTAAAAGATGGACATGTTATTTCTGAAAAAATAAATAAAGGGCGCACGGAGGAATTGATCTAATCACCTTAACAATTAGGCTACTATGTTTAAACTGAATCTTAAAATAGCACTGCGGAACCTCTGGAAAAACAAGGGATATACTTTTATAAACGTGCTTGGTCTTTCAATTGGAATGGCCAGCTGTATCCTTATTTTTATGTTTATCCGTTTCCAGCTGAGTTTTGATGAGGGATATAAAAATGAAGAAAKAWWWYTSAKARYNGWWMCCAAKYGGAANNANAMTGCCNNTTTGATGATTACTCTGCAGGAGTTCCTGTTCCTTTTNNTNCTGCTGNNNNWMMYGAAAWWSYWRRNTTNGMAAANNTNGSYTCGRNANTAAAGCGTGGTGGTATTTTGCATGTGAAAGACCAGACAGGAAGAGAGGTCATTAAAACACAGGAAGCGGTATATTATGCGGACCCTGATTTTTTTGAAGTTTTTAATGATATCAGATGGCAATATGGCAATCCCCAACAAGCACTATCTAAGCCTAATACCGTCGTTTTATCCGAAGCATTTGCAATTAAGTTTTTCGGGACAGCAGAACATGCCGTTGGCAAAACCATTACATTAGGTACCAAAACAAACCTTGAGGTAACAGGCGTAATACAGGACATGCCTCAAAATAGCAGTTTTCCGCTTGGGATCGTTATCAGTTATCAGACATATTACGGCCGGAATATCACGAACTGGGATTCTGTTAATTCCAGCTCATCAAGTTATGTTCTTTTAAAAGACGGAGTAAGCCTTGCTGATATGCAGGTGCCTTTAGATAAGTTTAATAAAAAGTATTATCCGATTCAAAAAATTGCTGGTAATCAAAACAATAAACTTCAGGCATTAAGAGATATTCACTTTAGTACACAATATGATAATTTCCTTGAATCTACTATTGGTAAAAGCGAAATCTATGGGTTAGCAATAATTGGCCTGTTCCTTATTCTAACAGCATGTATCAATTTTGTAAATTTAAGCACTGCTCAATCGGTAAATCGCTCAAAAGAAATTGGTGTTCGCAAGGTTATGGGTAGCAAGCGGAAACAACTTATTGCACAGTTTTTAACCGAAACCTTTGCTCAAAGTTTAATGGCGTTGTTAATTGCCTGTGTTATTGCCGAACTGGCAATACCGTCAATGCAAAATCTTTTTAAAGACCAAATTGAATTTAGTCTTTTCAGCCACATGAGCATTTTAGTATTCATGGCGCTTTTGGTTGTTTTTGTGGGTTTTCTTGCAGGCTTTTATCCTGCACTTATCATTTCCAGATTAAACCCTGTGTTGGCTATAAAAAATAAAATTTCTTTAAATGGTGGCAGTTTAAGCCTTCGTAAAATTTTAGTTGTCGTTCAATTTTCAATAACTGTGGTCTTGATTATCGGGACATTGGTAATCATCAGGCAAATGAAATATGTGCAACAAAAATCTTTAGGCTTTGACCCGAACGCAGTTGCAATGGTTGGCATTTTGACCGATAGCACAAGCAAGACTAAATATAATACATTTAAAGAGCAGATATTGCAGGTCCCTGGGATTGAGTCCCTTAGTTTTTGCCAGTCAGCACCATTATCAAGCGATGTAAATTCAACTGATTTCACCTATAACGGAATAAAAAATAAAGATTTTGAATTAAGAACTGTAAGAGCAGATGAAAGTTATTTCAAGCTTTTTGACCTCAAACTAATTGCAGGTAAGATTTTTCTGAAAAGTGATACGGCTAATGGATGTGTGGTAAATGAAACATTTCTGAAAAAAATTAATGTCACAAACCCTCAGGAGGTGATAGGTAAAGTTATAGATGCAAGCGGCAACATCCTACCAATTACCGGCGTAATTAAAGATTATAATGATAAATCACTAAAAGAAAGTATTTCAGGAATTGCAATTTTTCCTGGCAAACAAGAATATTGGAATGTCGCTATTAAAATAGATGCTAAACAAATTATGCCTGCAATGAAACAGGTAGAAAGAATTTGGAACAACACTTTTCCAAACGGTATTTATCAGGCAAGTTTTGTTAACGACAGAATAAACGGATATTATGAGAGCGAACAAGTAACCGGTGCATTGTTTAAAGTTTTTGCAGGCGTAATTATTTTCATCTCATTTATCGGTTTGTTCGGCTTAATTTCTTTTGTCGCTACCCAAAGGACTCGTGAAGTAGCAATCAGAAAAGTTTTAGGTGCTTCGACCATTGAATTAGTGAAAATGTTGAACGGCTCTTTTTTGATTATGGTTTTCATTGCAAATCTAATTGCCTGGCCACTGGCTTATTTATTTGTCAATAAATGGTTGTCTGGTTTTGCCTACCGTATGGATCTAACGATATGGCCTTTTGTGCTGGCCATGAGTATTTCCATGCTGATTACCCTAATTACTGTGAGTTTAAGATCATATAAGGCCGCAGTGGCAAACACAATTGATGCACTTAAATACGAATAATCAGCATGTTTAAACTCAACCTCAAAATAGCCCTACGGAACCTTTGGAAAAACAAGGTTTATACCGCAATTAATATTGGCGGACTTGCTATTGCTTTGGCGGCTTTTATATTAGTTATTCTATATGTTACTTATGAAACGAGCTATGATAAAGACGTGCCAAACTATGACAGAATTTATCAGGTAGGCAGAAGCTTGCCCGATTTTAAAACCGAATATACACCTGCACCTCTGGCGAAATTAATTAAAGATAATTTTCCGGAAGTAGAGGTCGCTGGAAAAATGACTCCTACTTGGTTTGAATTTCCGCTCAATACAGACAAGGGCAGGATTTGGTCTACTAAAGCTTTGTTGATGGATTTTAAAGTTGCAAAGATGTTTAACATCTGGCCAGATACAAAGTCAGTTGATGAGAACGACCCCGGGTTGCAGGCATATATGCCGAAGCTATTTGTTCAGCAGCTATTTCCAAACCAGAAAGTGGTATTTCCTATAATAGTTGGCCTTGGCCCCAAAAACGCTGCACAATCAGCTAAATTATTTGGTACAATAGAAAGGACAGATGAACATTCTAATATAAAATTTGATCTTGTATCGCTTTCAAAGGATATAGGTTTTGGCAATAAGGATTACGGCACAAATAATTTTAAAACCTTTATACAGGTTAAAGATGGAGCAAATATTGAAGCACTTCAGGAAAAGATAGATCAGCTATACAAGGCAGAGCTTGTTAAAGGAGGTATGCCTGCAAACGACCGTAGAATTGCAGGGCGTTCTGTTATCTTTCTGGATCCTTTAAAGAACCTGCATTTAAAACCAATGGCGGGCAACGATACTAATTATAAGATTGTAGTCGCACTTTTTGGCTTAGGTATCCTGATTATCATTATAGCCTGCATCAACTTTACAAATCTTACTATTGCTCAGGCTACTAAACGGGCAAAGGAAGTTGGAGTAAAAAAAGTGCTGGGGGCTTATCGCTTTAACCTTACGTTTCAGTTTCTTACAGAGATATTTATGCAATGTTTGCTGGCTTTAATATTAGGGCTTATTCTAGCCGAAATGCTGCTCCCTTTGTTTAATAATTTATTTGGTATTCCATTGTCTATCTGGTATGGGAATACAACTCTTTTTGGCCAACTTCTATTAATATTACTAGGTGTTACGGTGATCTCCGGTATTTATCCTGCACTGGTACTTTCCGGCTATAAACCGGCATCAGTTTTAAAGGGTAATATACAAACCAGCTACAAAACGCTTTGGCTAAGGAATTCTCTTTTAGCAGGTCAGTTTGTAATCGCCATCATCTTTATTGCCGGTTTGCTGATTGTAAATAATCAGCTAAAATACATGAAAGCAGAAGATAAAGGATTTAAACCATCTCAAGTTGTTTTTATTAAAAATATCCAGTTCTATAACAAGCCTAAAGATTTTGAAAGTGCAAGAAACAAAATAATGAAAATACCTGGAGTGAACAACGTAACTGTAGCTTCAGACATACCCGATGGATCTAATCCCGGCACAAATAATTACAAATTAGAAAGTAAGGAATTATCAATGGACTTTCTGGATGTGAACTTTGATTACTTTGAAACGTTGGGTATTAAGTTAAAAAGCGGGCGCTTTTTTTCCAGAGATTTTATTGCTGATACAGCCGTTTCGGCGGTTCTGAATGAAACTGCAGTGGCACGTTACGGAGTAACTAATCCTGTAGGTAAGATAATTAGAGGTTGCAATATGGATTATAAAATAGTTGGTGTTGTAAAGGACTTTAAAGCTCAGGGTTTTGAAGCGGCTGTAGCACCAACAATATATGCGATAAAGAATCCATGCAATGACAAGAAAGTAAAGATAATGGTAAGTATCGACCAAAGTAATATGACTTCTGCGCTTGCAGCACTTAAGTCGCAATGGTCTGAAATTAATACGCTTGATGGTGAAGATTTCAGGTATGAATTTTTGGATGAGTTGTATGGTAAGCTATTTAAAAAACAGGAGCAACTTCAGTCCGTATTTTTCTTTGCAGCAATGCTAACCATATTTATCGCGGTATTGGGGCTCTTTGCATTTTCTGCATTTACAACCAACAATAGAATTAAAGAAATATCTATCAGGAAAATACTTGGTGCAACAGATTTTCAGATGTTTAAAATGCTAAATACCTTTTTCATTGGAATAGTATTGATTGCTAATCTTATTGCCTGGCCCCTGGCGTATGTACTGGCAAAGAAATGGTTAGAAACCTTTGCCTATAGAATAGACATTCCTCTTTTTCCTTTCTTTATTGCCGCATTATTATCCACGGTTCTCACTGTACTTACCGTGAGCATTCAGGCCCGAAAGGCGGTGAAAACAAATCCTGCTGATGCATTAAAATATGAATAACCTTAAATAACACAAAATGTTCAAACTCAATTTAAAAATAGCTTTAAGAAACCTGTGGAAGCATAAAACCTCATCAATAATTAATGTTGTTGGTTTAGCAATAGGACTCGCTTCATGCCTTTTGTTGCTGCTATATGTATCCTATGAATGGAGTTTTGATAAGCAATTTAAGCGCTCGGAAAATGTTTATCAGGTAATGACCAATTTTGTTGATGCTAAAGGTAGCATCAAGGGGACCGTAGATCTAACAAGCAATGCGATAGCCCAGGTTATAAAACAAGAAATTCCGGATGTTGAGGCGATTAGCCGTATCAGTAATAATGGCCAACAGTTAATAGCTAATGGTGAAAATAGCTTTAAAAAAGAATCTAAATATGCCGATCCGGATGTTCTTAAAATATTTAATTATGAATTTATAGCTGGCAATCCGCTTACTGCTTTAAATACACCTAAATCGGTGGTTTTAACCGAAGGAATGGCAAAATTGTTGTTTAAGGATGGCGATGCACTTAACAAATCAGTACGTTATAACAACGAAGCAGATTTAACAGTTACAGGCATTGTTAAGGATTTGCCCGCCAATAGCACAAATACATTCGATTTTCTGATGCCATGGTCTTTATTTGAAGCACTATCTGATTGGGTAAAAAGACCCGACTGGGGCAATTACAACTGGCAAACCGTAGTTCGGGTAAATGAACAGGCAAACATTCCTTTGATAAATTCAAAGATGAAAGGAATTATAAAAAAGAACAGCGGCAATTCAACCGATGAATCCTTTATATTTAAACTATCCGATAGACATTTGTTCGGGAAATTTGACAATGGGAAAAGTGTGGGTGGTGATATTGAACGCATTTATCTATTTGTTGCCTTGGCGTTAGGTATCCTGTTTATTGCCTGTATTAACTTTATGAATATGGCAACAGCCAAATCCGAAAGAAGGGCAAAAGAAGTAGGTATTAAAAAAACAATAGGGGCAAGCAGGGCTTCCTTAATTTCTCAATTCCTCACAGAATCGATTTTACTAACTGTTATTAGTGTATTGGTGGCCATTGTATTGGTCGAAATCCTACTCCCAACATTTAATAACCTGCTTAATATAAAACTTAGTATTGATTATTACAGTACCGGCTATTGGGTTGGTATTACAACTATAATCCTGTTAACGGGGTTATTATCTGGAAGTTATCCTGCTTTATATCTTTCTTCTTTTAATCCTATACAAACCCTAAAAAGAAAAATTACAAGAACAAAAGCTATTCCTGTTAGTTTAAGGCAGGTACTGGTTATTGGTCAGTTTAGTTTTGCAATTATCCTCATTATTGCTACCCTGGTTATTTACAAGCAGGTCCAATTTATCAAAGACAGGCCAGTAGGTTATGACCTTAATCTTTTGGCTGAGATGCCACAGGAAGGAGAACTGGGCAAGAAGTTTGATCTTTTTAAAACAGAACTGTTAAAATCAGGCGCAGTTACGGCCCTATGTCAATCATCAGGAAGTTTATCCAATAGTGGTTCCAGTTTTTGGAATTTTGAATGGCCTGGTATGACCAAGGCAGATAAGGATGTAATTTTTAACCAAATTGCTACTACCTACGACTTTACCAAAACAAATGGAATACAACTGGTTGCCGGACGTGATTTCTCTAAATCATTTGCTTCAGATACTGCCGCGCTGATGTTGAGTAGTACTGCAGTGAAATTGATGGGACTTAAAAACCCAATTGGTACACCTGTAAAATACCATGGGAATGATTTTACTGTAGTTGGTGTATTCAAAGATTTCATTTGGGGCTCCCCATATTATACTGACCGGCCAATGGTAGTTGCTTTTAGTCAGGGATGGGGTGGTCAGATTACCATGCGCCTTAACCCAGATAATAGTTTGACCAAAAATGTTGAATTGATCACCCAGGTAACTAAACAAATAAACCCGGCTTATCCGGTTGATTTGAAGTTTGTTAATGATCTGTATGCCAAAAAACTACAGGGAGAGAAAGTTCTCGGTATTTTATCGAATCTATTTGGCGGGCTGGCTATATTTATATCCTGCTTAGGGTTATTTGGGCTGGCAGCATACAGTGCAGAACAGCGCACTAAAGAATTTGGTGTACGTAAAGTTTTGGGGGCATCGGTAGCCAGTATCATGCAACTGCTTTCCGTATCGTTTATGAAAATGATTTTGGTAGCAGTTATCATTGGTGTACCGGTTGCCTATTATCTCATGAAGAAATGGTTAGGACATTTTGAATTCCGCACCCCAATTTCGTGGTGGATTATAGCCGTAGCGATTTTTGGTACAAGCCTAATCGCCTTTTTAACGGTAAGTTTTCAAGCATATAAAGCCGCAAAAGCCAATCCTGTTGATGCATTAAAATACGAATAACCTAAACCTAACCTAAAATGTTTAAACTGAATTTAAAAATTGCGTTACGCAACCTTTGGAAAAATAAGGGGTTTACACTTATAAATATTGGTGGCTTGGGTATTGGACTGGCCAGTTGCATGATCTTATTACTTTATGTTGCCTATGAATGGGGGTATGATAAGCAATTTACAGACTTCGATAAAACCTATATTGTTTATAACAATCAGAAAACACCTACCGAAACTTTCAGTTTTGCTGCTACTCCCGGAGTGTTGGCATCTGAGGCAAAACAAACGGTTCCTGGGATAGAAAAGATTGCAAGGTTAGATTATCCAACTGACAGGTTAGTCACCTATAAGCAAAACAGTTTTAAAAAAGCAAGCGTGTTTGTAGATGCAGATTTCACTAAGATATTCAACCTAAAGGTGCTTAAAGGAAATCCTGCTGAGTTTCTGAAAAACCCCAATTCCATAGTGCTTACAGAAACACTGGCAAAAAATCTTTTTGGGAATGAAGATCCTTTGAATAAGACATTAAAGCTTGATAATAGCGAAGAGTTAAAAGTCGAAGGAGTTATTGCTGATGTGCCAAATAACAGCAGTATTCAATATGAGTTTCTGATGCCATGGGCTTTGTATGAAAAACTAAATCAATGGACAAAAGATGCATCCTGGGGTACTAATTTTTGTTTAACATTTGTTCAGTTTAAAGACAATTCTTTCTTCGAAAATGCCAATAAACAGTTTCATCGTATGATCAAATCTCACGATAAAACCAGCAATGGTGAGCTTTTTTTATACCCATTATCTAAATGGCATTTGTATAGCACATTTGAAAATGGTTTGCCTGTTGGAGGCAAAATTGACCAATTGAAAATCTTCTTTTTACTTGCCTTTTGTATCCTCCTTATTGCCTGTGTAAACTTCATGAACCTATCTACAGCCCGTTCTGAGAAAAGAGCCAAAGAGGTTGGGGTACGTAAGGCTATAGGTTCCAGCAGGAAGGCCCTGGTAGGGCAGTTTATGATGGAATCAATGCTTATGGCCTTAATGAGTATGCTTATTGCCTTTGTATTGATAGAGATTAGTTTGCCTTATTTTAATAGCATAATAGGAATTCAATTATCCATTGATTACAGCAACTGGCAATTCTGGACTACACTATTCGGTTTAACAGTTTTAACGGGTTTGTTATCGGGTAGTTATCCTGCTTTTTATCTTTCATCWYWWRSKCNAATWARMRTRNNCNTTAAGGSMWTWANCNTTKATYSSRTMRTWNNCTKCMYTRYCWGKSCSYWMMKGNCTSGWRSYTWTNNAGYTWRKATYKGMAGMSYGTYTAATTGTTTGCACCATCGTTATCTATCAGCAATTKMMKWWCWTWAAAAATAAGCCAATTGGATACAATAAAAATAACCTGGTGGAAATTCCGATACAGGGGAATTTGAAAACTCCGGCTAAAAGAGAAATACTCAAAGACCAATTACTTAAATCAGGTGCCGTAATATCAGTAACTAATTTTTCGCAAAGATTAACTGGTGGTGGCAATAACGGGTATGATGTAAGGTGGCCAGGTAAAAATTTAAACGATAAGATCCTGATAAATTTTAGGTTTACAAATTACGACCTGGTTAAAACAACTGCCATGGAACTAGCGGCTGGTCGAGATTTTAGTCCTCAGTTTGCTGATTCTGCCAATGTTTTGGTAAATGAGGCTCTTGTAAAGATTATGGGGATGTCTAAGCCGGTAGGGAGCAAGATACAATGGGGTAATTCAGATGTAACTATCGTTGGGGTGCTTAAGGATTATGTAATGGAATCTCCATACCAAAAGGCTAAACCGGTCTTAATTGGTATGAGTGAAGGTTCAGCCAGATTTATTATAGCGCGGTTAAATCCTGACCAAAATGTTAGTGCTTCGGTAGCTAAAATAGATAATATTGTAAAGACACTTAATCCTGAATATCCGGTAGACAGAACATTTGTGGACGATTCTTTTGAAGATAAGTTTGCAAATGAAAAATTGCTGGGTACTTTATCCAATTGGTTTGGCGGTTTCGCAGTGTTTATTTCTTGCCTGGGCTTATTAGGGTTGGCACTTTATATGGCAGAACAACGTAAAAAAGAAATCAGCATCCGTAAAGTTTTAGGTGCCAGCAATTTCAATATACTAACACTGCTAAATAAGGATTTTATAAAATTGGTAGCTATTGCCAATGTAATTGCATTTCCACTGGCTTATATCATTATTAATAAATGGTTGTCTAGCTATGAATTTAAAGTGTCTATTTCTGTTGTCCCATTTGTAATAGCAGCAATTCTATCACTTATTATAGCGATTCTCACTGTCAGTGTGCAGTCAGTAAAAGTGGCAAAAGCAAACCCAATTGATGCCTTGAAATACGAATAACCTAAACTTAACCAAAATGTTTAAACTCAATCTCAAAATCGCATTAAGAAACCTTTGGAAAAACAAGGCTTACACATTGATTAATGTAGGTGGCCTGGCTATTGGTTTAGCAAGCTGTATGGTATTGCTGATGTATGTTGCTTACGAGTGGAGTTACGATAAGCAGTTTAAGAACTATGATAAAACCTATGTGGTATATAATAACTCCAAAGCCAATACGCAGGTATTTAGCTGGGCATGGACACCAGGTCTTATGGCCAATGAAATTAAAGAAAAAATACCTGGCGCAGCGTATGCCTCGCATTCTACATATCCTAATGATCAGTTAATTAGTAACGGAGAAAAGAAGTTCAAAAAAAGTGCGGTTTATTCTGAGCCTTCTTTTCTCAAAATATTGGATTATAAATTTATAAAGGGGAATCCTGATAAGGTACTAAGAGAGGTTAATTCAGTGATCCTGACAGAAACCATGGCGAAGAATCTGTTTGGCGATGAAGACCCATTAAATAAAACGGTAAAATTTAACAACAAAGACATCCTGAAGGTAGAAGCCGTTATTGAGGATATCCCAGCAAACAATAGTATCAGATTCGATTTTTTAATGCCATGGGCACTCTATGCCAATCAAAACCCATGGGTAAAAGATGCAGGTTGGGGCGGCAATTTCTGTTTAACACTGGTGCAATTACAAGACAACAGTTTTTTCGAAAAAGCGAATGGGCTTATGAAGGGGATTTATTCCAGGAATTCAAAAGACGCCAATGGCGAAGCTCTGCTTCATCCTTTATCAAAATGGCATTTATATGGTGAATTTGAGAATGGGAAGTCAATAGGAGGCAAAATAGACCAAATCAAAATCTTTTTTATCCTTGCTTTCTGTATTCTTTTAATCGCTTGTGTAAATTTCATGAACCTTTCTACTGCCAGATCGGAGAAAAGGGGGAAAGAAGTTGGTGTACGCAAAGCGATAGGTTCCTCCCGAAAATCGCTCATTGGTCAGTTCATGACAGAATCAATGTTGCTCGCAACAATGGGTATGGTTATCGCCTTTATTTTAATAGAGGTCAGTTTGCCATACTTTAACGGATTGTTAAATATCAGTTTGGCTATAAATTATCAGGACTGGAAGTTTTGGGTGGCGTTAGTCAGTTTAACTTTAGCAACAGGTTTTATTGCCGGGAGCTATCCAGCCTTTTATCTGTCCTCTTTTGAGCCGGTTAAAGTATTAAAAGGGGCTAGCAATGTTGGCAACTCTTCACTTTCAATTCGTAAAATATTAGTTGTTTTTCAGTTTAGCTTTGCAACCTGTTTAATTATCTGCACTGCAGTTATTTATCAGCAGTTAAACTACATTAAGAATAAGCCAATTGGTTATAATAATGGTGGGTTAATAGAAATGCCAGCACAGGGCAATTTCGTTAACAGTGAGAAACTGGATGTTCTTAAAGATCAGCTTATAAAATCAGGGGCGGCGACAAGTGTAACTTACTTCAGCACCCCATTAGGTGATGAGGGAAATAATACATTCAGTGTTGAATGGCCTGGTAAAAATGTAAATGATAAGGTGCTGTTTAATTACCGTAGTGCTGGCTATGATTTTACTAAGACGCTCGGGGCACAGATGATTAGTGGGAGGGAATTCTTAAGAAAAGCCGATTCACTTAATGTATTCGTTAATGAGGCAGCAATAAAAGTAATGGGATTAAAACAATCTATTGGTACAAAGATCGATTTTAATGGATCCAAAGTTACGATTATAGGGGTAATGAAAAATGTAGTAACTGAATCGCCTTACCAAACATCGAAGCCGATGATTATTTATAACAGGCCTGAAGAGTTTAGTAACGTTATCATCAGGCTAAATCCTGCCCAAAATTTAAGTGCCTCCGTTGAAAAGATTGATGAAATTGTTAAAGCTTTAAATCCTGATTTCCCTATAGATAGGAGGTTTGTAGCAGATACTTATGAATATAAGTTTCAAAATGAAAAACTCCTTGGCACCCTTTCCAATTGGTTTGGCGGTTTTGCAATATTTATCTCTTGTCTGGGCTTGTTAGGTTTAGCGTTATTCATTGCAGAACAACGTAAAAAAGAAATCAGTATCCGTAAAGTTCTAGGTGCTAGTACTGCAAATATTTTGACGATGTTAAATAAAGACTTTGTTAAACTGGTAAGTATTGCTAATCTTATTGCTTTTCCACTTGCTTATATCATCGTTAACAAATGGCTGTCCGCTTATGAATTTAGAGTTGGTATTTCAGCTCTGCCTTTTGTTATAGCAGCGGTGCTATCCCTTATTGTAGCCATACTCACAGTCAGCGTACAATCAGTTAAAGTGGCAAAAGCAAATCCTATTGATGCTTTGAAATATGAATAACAGATAACCTTTAAATGTTAAACTCATGTTCAGATTAAACTTAAAAATAGCACTACGTAACCTTTGGAAAAACAAAGGGTATACATTAATTAATGTAGGTGGGTTGGCCATTGGTTTGGCCAGCTGTATGGTACTGCTACTGTATGTTGCGTATGAATGGAGTTATGATAAGCAGTTTAAGGACTATGATAAAACATACGTTGTATATCTTAATTCGGTAAGCAGTACTGATATCGTTAGTTATGGTGTCACCCCGGCGCCAATGGCAAAGGAAATCAGAGAGAAAATTCAAGGTGTAGCTTATGCCTCACATTCTTCAACCCCCACTAATGAATTATTAAGCTATAAGCAAAACAACTTTAAGAAGGCCGCTATTTTCGCAGATCCCTCCTTTCTTAAAATATTGGATTATAAGTTTATCAAAGGCAATCCGATGAAGGTGTTACAGGAGACAAATTCAGTTATACTGACCCAAACAATGGCAAGAAATTTATTTGGTGATGAAGACCCGATTAATAAGATCGTAAAATTTCAGAACAATGAACCATTAAAAGTTGAAGCGGTAATTGAAGATGTTTCTAAAAATTCGACCATTCAGTTTGATTATCTGATGCCGTGGTCATTGAATGAAAAATTAAATACCTGGGTGAAAAACGCCAACTGGGGAAGCAATGCGTTTCTTACTTTAATACAACTGAGGGATAATAAATACCTGGATAATGTTAGTGGTCAGATAAAAGGCATTTATAAACGTAATTGGAAAAATTCCGAAAATGAGGGATTAATGCATCCGTTGTCTAAGTGGCATTTGTACGATAAGTTTGAAAACGGGAAATCAACCGGGGGTAAAATAGATCAGATCAGAATTTTTATTGTTCTTGCTTTTTGCATTCTTCTGATAGCCTGTGTTAATTTTATGAATCTTTCTACCGCAAGGTCCGAGAAAAGATCAAGAGAAGTTGGCGTACGTAAGGCTATTGGATCTTCAAGAAAATCACTTATTGGGCAATTCCTTCTGGAATCTATGGTGCTTTCCCTTATAGGAATGCTGGTTGCTTTTACCTTGATAGAGATAAGCTTGCCGTATTTTAATAACCTGCTCAATATTCAACTGGTTATTAATTATCAAGATTGGAAGTTCTGGAGTATGCTGGTAGGTCTAACCATAATTACCGGTTTTATTGCCGGAAGTTACCCGGCCTTCTATCTTTCTTCATTTGAACCTGTAAAAGTATTAAAGGGTTTTGCTGCCATTGGCGGCTCATCACTTTCGGTAAGAAGGGTGCTGGTTGTTTTTCAGTTTGTATTTGCAGCATGCTTAATTGTTTGTACTGGCGTAATCTATCAGCAGTTAAATTTCATTAAGAACAAACCCATAGGTTACAATAGAAATGGCCTCGTAGAAATACCGGTTCAGGGCAATCTAAAAGGAAAAGAAAAACKGRAKAKYGTMRWRKAKCAGCTTTTAAAATCAGGTGCTGCTACCTCAGTCACCTATTTTAGTCATAGCTTAAATCAGTTTGGCGATGCCACCTTTGATTTTAGTTGGCCAGGTAAAAATCCTAAAGACCTGATCTTATTTAACTACAGAGGCGCGGGTTATGATTTTACTCAAACTACTGGTGCCAAAATTATTGCCGGCAGAGAATTTTCATCCCGGTTTGTCGATACGGTAAATGTTCTGGTTAACGAAACGGCAGTGAAGATAATGGGGCTGAAACAACCTGTGGGCACAGTAATAAAATGGGATGATACTCCGGTAACAATTGTTGGTGTAATGAAAGATTTTGTAATGGAATCTCCCTATCAAAAAGTTAATCCACTGGTGATGTACAACCCAACAAGCAATTATAATTACATCATAGCAAGGCTAAATCCTGATCAGAATCTGAGTTCTTCAGTTAGTACCATAGACAATATCATTAAGGAGTTTAACCCTGATTTTCCGGTAGACCACAGATTTGTTAATGATGATTTCGAATCAAAACTTCAAAATGAGAAACTGTTAGGAACGCTGTCTAACTGGTTTGGTGGCTTTGCCGTATTTATTTCCTGCCTGGGTTTATTAGGTCTTGCCTTGTTTATGGCAGAACAGCGTAAAAAAGAAATCAGTATTCGTAAAGTTTTAGGTGCCAGTACAGCAAATATCCTTACGCTATTAAATAAAGATTTTATCAAGCTGGTTGCTATGGCAAATCTCATCGCCTTTCCACTTGCCTATATCATTATAAATCACTGGTTGTCGGCTTATAGTTTTMSAKKATYKMYWTCTRTATTGCCATTCGCTATTGCCATTGGTTTATCGTTTCTGATTGCCATTTTAACCGTGAGCATACAATCTGTTAAAGTGGCTAAATCTAATCCTGTAGATGCGTTGAAATACGAATAACGGAATATTGTTCATTATTGTACGAAGCCTGTTCGATAATGGACAGGTGAAGCTTGTTTTTAGATGTTAAATATTTGATTATGAGCCTTATGAGTGGTTATTTTTAATTTGGCATACGATTAGCAACCTGAAAGGAAATCATGGCAAAATGTTCAAACTGAATTTTAAAATCATATTGCGGAGTATTTGGAAGAACAAGGTATCTTCCATAATAAATGTTGTTGGTTTAGCTATAGGCCTTGCAGCATGTTTAATGCTATTGCTATATGTAATGTATGAACTGAACTTTGATAAACAGTCAAAAGATTCGAAAAATGTACATGTAGTGATGACTAATGTTCTTGACGACAAAGAAAAGGTCTTCGTAACCTTTAATGGGTCGACAACTGCTTTTGCTCCACTGATTAAACGAGAAATTCCTGAGGTAAAATACATATGCCGGATGGACTATGGTAATACTGGGTTGATTGCAAATGGAATGAACGGATTTAAAAGGAATTCCAAGTTTGCTGAACCGGACATTTTAAAAATGTATGATTATAAATTCATCCATGGTGATCCTAAAACAGCTTTAAAAGATCCCAGATCGGTAATACTTACAGAAAGTACGGCTAGAACTTTATTTGGATCAACTGATGTACTAAACAAAACTGTTAAGTATCAGGAAAAAGAGAATTTGACCGTGACAGCAGTTATAAAAGATCTTCCTGAAAACAGCTCAAATAGATTTGATTATTTAATGCCCTGGTCTCTGTATGAAATAGTAGATGAGGGCGCCAGAGATTTAAACTGGAGTAATTTTAGCTTCGTAACATTGGTTACCCTAAGGCCAGATGCAAATCTTGATCTGGTTAATAAGAAAATTTATGAGGCCATTAAAAGAAACAACAAAGAGGTCTCTCAGCCTAATTTTCTTTTCCCATTAAGTAAAATGCACCTCTACGGAAAATTTGAAGAAGGTAAAAGTGTAGGCGGAGATATTGAACAGATCTGGCTTTTTACTGCCTTGGCTATAGGTATACTCTTAATTGCCTGTATCAACTTCATGAATATGGCAACAGCAAAGTCTGAAAAACGGGCAAAGGAAGTTGGTATAAAGAAAACGATAGGTGCAAACAGGAGGTCCTTAATTATTCAATTCCTTGCCGAATCAATGGTGCTTACATTCATTAGTGTAATCATTGCTATCGCATTAATTGAAGCGTTTATGCCAATATTCAATAACCTGTTGAATATTAAAATGAGCATTCCTTATTTTAACTCTTACATCTGGTTAGGACTTTTATCTGTTATTTTACTTACCGGGCTTATTGCGGGTAGTTATCCTGCATTTTATTTGTCGTCTTTTAACCCTATACAATCGCTCAAAAGAAATGTAGAGGGCAGAAGCTTCTTTTCGCTGAGCTTAAGAAAGGTGTTGGTAATTGTACAGTTTTGTTTCACAATTATCCTCATCATTTCAACGCTGGTTATTTATAAGCAGATTCAGTTTATAAAAAATATGCCAGTTGGGTTTGATGTAAATGCATTGATTGAAATGCCACAAGATGGGCAGCTGAAAGAGAAATTTGAGTTGCTTAAAACAAGATTAATAAAATCTGGGGCCGTTACAAACATGTATCAGTCATCTGTCAACTTATCACATCATGGGTCTAATTTTACTGGTATAGAATGGCCCGGGATGCCAAATCCTGAAAACAAAGTGATGTTCAACAGAGTTGGAACTACTTACGATTATATCAGTACTAATGGAATTAAACTGATCAGCGGTCGCGATTTTAACAAGAAATATGCTTCTGATTCTTCTGCAGTTCTTGTTAGCGCCTCTGCAGTTAAAGTAATGGGCCTGAAAAAGCCAGTTGGCGAAATCGTTAAAATGTTTAATAGCAATTGCACCATCATTGGCGTTTTTGACGATTATGTATGGGACTCGCCATATCAATCAAATAATCCTATGATCGTTTATTTTAACAAAGGTGGTACAGGGGCAATTACAATGCGTTTAAACGAGAACAATAACCTGCAACAAAACATAGAAACCATTACAAGCATTACTAAAGAAATAAACCCGGCTTATCCTGTAGAAATCAAGTTTATGAATTCTATATATGCCGAAAAACTTAGTAAGGAAAAAACCTTGGGATTGTTATCTAATCTGTTTGGAGGTTTGGCTATTTTTATATCTTGTTTAGGCTTGTTCGGCCTGTTATCTTACAGTGCTGAGCAGCGTACTAAAGAGTTTGGAATAAGAAAAGTCCTGGGTGCTTCGGTAGCAAGCTTAATGCAGCTATTATCGCTGTCGTTTGTGAAAATGATTCTTGTCGCAACTGTATTAGCGGCACCTATTGCATACTATGCGATGATTAAATGGTTGGATAATTTTGAATACCATACTACAATTTCATGGTGGATAATTGCGTTGGCTGCCCTTGGTACAATAACAATATCCTTGCTTACTGTAAGCTATAAGGCTTACCGAACAGCTAAATCAAATCCAATTAATGCACTTAAATACGAATAACCAGATTAATAAGAATTGAGATGTTTAAACTGAACTTAAAAATCGCCCTAAGAAACCTTTGGAAATATAGAGGATACACCTTCATAAATATCGCAGGGTTATCCATCGGACTGGCCGCGTGCCTGCTTATTTTTATCTTTTTAAGATACCAGTTGAGCTTTGACAAGGGTTACGAAAATGAAGACAGGATCTACCGGGTCGTAACTTCTTGGACATATCCGGGTGAAAACGAATTTTATACCAAAGGGGTGCCACGACCACTCGCAGCGGCAGTGCGTAATGACTTTCCTCAAGCAGAGCGGGTTGCTGCGGTTCAGGAATCGGGAGGTATCATCAGGGTCGCGGCCACCAGTGCAAGACCGGAAGTCAAAGAAGCATCAAGTGTTTATTATATTGAACCCCAGTTCTTTGATATCGTTAAGATCAAGTGGCTTGAAGGAGAGCCCCGCAAGGCTCTATCAGTCCCGAACACCGTTACCCTGTCAAAAAAAACGGCAGATAAATATTTTGGAAAATGGCAGGATGCCGTTGGCAAGCACATCAGGTTTGAAAACAGGTTAGACCTCAAAGTCACCGGCATTTTTGAAGATTTTCCGGATAACAGTAGTTTCCCTTTCAAGGTAGTTATTTCTTACCTGACCTACAAAGACGAAAGCCTGCATAGCTGGCAATCTGTAAGCTCGAGTTCCGAATGCTATGTACTGTTAAAAAAAGGTGCCGATGCATCGGCGCTTAAAGCTCCTGTATTGAAACTTATCGATAAATACTATGAAAAAGGAAACGTAGGCAAGGAACATCACTATTTTCAGCCCCTAAGTGATGTTCATTACAATGAAAAATACAGCAACTTTAATAATAAGGTCATGCCGGAGGGTCAAATCATCGGGTTGATCGTTATTGGTTCATTTTTATTGCTTACTGCCTGTATCAATTTTATTAATCTGGCTACCGCGCAAGCAGTGAGCAGATCTAAGGAAGTTGGTATCCGCAAAGTAATGGGAAGCAGGCGGAAACAATTGGTATGGCAGTTTTTAAGTGAAACCGCACTGATCACCATCATTGCACTGCTTATTGCAAGTGTGCTTACAGAACTAGCCCTTCCGGGAATGAGAAACCTGTTCAGTGGGGATATTTCTTTTAGCCTGTTTGGGCATCCCGTGATATTCATCTTCATGACCCTGTTGGTTTTGGTGGTGAGTTTCCTAGCTGGCTTTTACCCTGCAATGATCGTGTCAGGTTTTAGTCCGGCGCTGGCGATAAAAAATAAGATCAGTGCGGCGAATGCAGGAGCACTCGGACTCAGAAGGGCGCTCGTGGTTATCCAATTTGCCATCACGTCTGTGCTGATCGTAGGCACTCTGGTAGTGATCAATCAAATGAGCTACATGAGGGCCAAATCTTTAGGGTTTGACACCAACGCCATTGCCCTGGTGGATGTACCATCCGATAGTCTGAGCCAGCTAAAATTCAACACATTAAAGGAGAAAATACTCCATATCAATGGTGTGAAAGCAGTCAGTTTTAGCAATGCAGCCCCTTCGTCAAACAGCAACAACACCTCCAGCTTTAAATACAACAGTACCAAGGATGAAAACTTCCAGCTGTGCGTAAAATCGACAGACCGCGACTACATCAACACATTTTCATTGAAACTGATTGCAGGGAGAACCCTGTCCAAAACAGATACCCTTAAAGAAACTGTCGTCAATGAAACCCTGCTAAAAAAACTCAACATCAGCAACCCCAATGAAATCCTTGGGAAATTTATAGAGACTCAAGGCCGTAGGATGCCGGTTGTTGGTGTCGTTAAAGACTTTAACAATTTTTCCCTGCATGATAAAATAGAGCCCACAGCATTGTTCTCCTACAAAAGTGTCTACAACCTTATGGCCGTGAAAATGGAACCGGGCCAGCTTCTTCAGGCCATGAAAACCATTGAAAGCGAATGGAACGGGACATTTCCTGATTATGTGTACAGCTCCAGCTTTATGGACGATCAGATCAGCTCATTTTATGAGACAGAGCGGGTTATGAGCGTACTTTTTAAAGTATTTGCAGGGGTGGTCATCTTCATCTCCTTCATAGGCCTGTTTGGATTGATCTCCTTCATCGCCACACAGCGGACCAAAGAAATAGCCATCCGAAAAGTACTTGGAGCATCCACTGCAGAACTCATTAGSNAWGNNCKGAASAGYTCGTTTCTCTGGATGGTACTGATCGCCAACCTCATCGCATGGCCTGTTTCTTATATATTTGTTTCCAAGTGGCTTCAAGGTTTTGAGTACAGAGCGCCACTCAGTGTCTGGCCCTTTATGATCGCCATGCTGCTTTCCATTGTCATTAYCCTTATCACTGTAAGTCTGAGGTCCTACAAAGCTGCCAGTACCAACCCAATTGATGCCTTAAAATACGAATAGAATTAAAACATAAAAACATAATCTCATGATAGAATTAAAAAATATAGAGAAATATTACGCTAACAAAGGGGTAAAAAGTTACATCCTTCGTCACGTAACTACAAGTATAAAACAAGGTGAATTTGTTTCTATAATGGGGCCATCTGGTGCCGGAAAATCAACTTTGCTTAATATATTAGGAATGCTCGAAGAACCAACCTACGGACAGTATGAGTTTATGGGCGAAGATGTGGTTTCACTAAACGAACGCAAGCGCATAGAGCTGTACCGTAACCATATTGGTTTTGTATTTCAGGCTTATCACCTTATTGATGAAATGACGGTAGCCGAGAATATCGAAGCGCCATTATTGTATAAAAAAGTACCTGGCTCTGAGCGTAAAAGCCGTGTAGCTGATATTCTGGACAGATTTAATATGGTGGCCAAAAGTGATCTTTTTCCTAATCAGTTATCAGGAGGTCAGCAGCAATTGGTGGGCATTGCACGTGCTTTGGTCGCACAGCCGTCTATTATTTTAGCTGATGAGCCTACCGGTAATTTGCAATCTACCCAGGCATTGCAAATCATGGATCTGTTTAAAAAGCTAAATGAAGAGGAGGGAATTACCATTGTTCAGGTTACCCATTCTGAAGTTAACGCCGGCTATGGTAGTCGTATCCTGCATTTATTGGATGGGGTTATAAAGGAAGATGTCGCTGTTCAGCAAACGGTTTAAATAATAACTGGTAGCGATGTTTAAACTCAATCTTAAAATTGCTTTTCGGAACTTATTAAAGCACAAGACTGCCTCATTGATCAATATCAGTGGGCTTGCCATTGGTCTTGCAGCGAGCTTATTGTTATTGCTGTACGTACAATACCAGTGGAGCTATGATAAGCAATTTGGGAATAGTGAAAACACTTATCACCTGATGGTTAATTTTTATGGTACCGATAAGAGCATTACCGGAACCACACCACAGGTTTCCAATGTGCTTCCATTGGTGCTAAAAGAAGAAAGTCCTGAGATAGAAAACATCAGCAGGGTGTTATGGGCTAGCAGGCGACTAGTGGCCAATGGTCAGAATTCTTTTAAGATAGAAGGACGCTATGCTGATCCTGATCTGCTGAGAATATTTAAGTTTGACTATCTGAGTGGCAATCCTGAAAAAGCCTTTGACGATCCAAACTCTATTTTACTCACAGAAACCATTGCAAAACGGTTATTTGGTAGTGTGGATGTGCTCAATAAGACGGTTAGGTTTGAGAACCAGGCCAACCTGAAGGTTACTGCGGTAATAAGGGATCTTCCGCCAAACTTTACTTATGGATTCGAATGTCTGACATCCTGGAAACTTTACGAGAACCTGAACGGATGGCCGGCTGAATCTAATTGGGGCAATTATTCCTACTTCACACTGCTTACACTTAAGAATGGCACCGATCCAAATGCGTTTAACCAAAAGATAAAAAACACCATTGCCAGGAATACGGTAACGAAAACGATTGAGGCAGCCCCTTTTGTATATCCTCTCGAAAAATACCATCTATATGGCCATTTTAGTAACGGTATAGCCGATGGCGGTCAGATCGAACAAGTACGCATTTTCATTATACTTGCCTTGGGTATCCTGGCAATAGCCTGTATCAATTTTATGAACCTGTCTACTGCCAGATCCCAAAAACGGGCAAAAGAAGTGGGTATAAGGAAAACAATAGGGGCCAGTCGCACATCATTAATAATGCAGTTCCTGCTCGAATCATTTATCCTCACCATAGTTAGTGTGGTACTTGCAATAGTCTTGGTTGAACTATTCCTGCCAGCATTCAATGGTCTGCTGAATACCAAATTGCAGATTAGTTATGATCATCCAGGGAACTGGCTGGCAGTGACCGGCCTGATTCTGTTTACCGGCTTGATTGCTGGTAGCTACCCAGCATTTTTCCTTTCTTCATTTAACCCGGTTCAGGCTTTAAAGAAAACGATAGCATTTAAAAGCAATTTTAGTCTCAGCTTTAGGCAGATGCTCGTTATCATTCAGTTCGGCTTTGCAATTGTTCTGATCGTGGCAACACTCATCCTTTATCAGCAGTTACAATATTTAAAGAACAGACCCCTGGGATACGATAGCAATGCACTGATCGAAATGCCTCATGAAGGCAACCTGTATCCTAAATTTGACCTTTTCAAAGACAGGCTGCTCAACTCAAGGGCAGTAACTGCAGTAACGCAGTCATCAGGAAGTATAGCTTTTCAAAATTCAAATACCAGCGGACTTGAATGGCAGGGCATGAGAGAAGGAGATAAGAAAATTTCATTCGATCTTATTCAGACCACTTATGATTTCTTAAAAACAAATAATATCAGATTAATTGCCGGACGCGATTTTAGTAAAGGCCGTGCCTCAGACTCTTCGGCACTGATGCTCAGCGAAACCGCTGTAGAACAAATGGGGCTTAGAGAACCTCTTGGTCAGCATGTGCTTTTCAATGGGAAACAAAGACCAGTAGTGGGCATATTTGCCGATGTACTGTGGGATGAACCTACCAGAACGCTGCACCCAATGGCCATTGTATTCAATGCTGAAAACAGCGATGTAATCACGATGCGGTTAAACACTACAAGGAATATACGGGAAAGCATTGATCAGATCACAAAAATTACAAAAGAATTAAATCCTGATTTCCCTGTAGAGATCAAATTTGTAGACAGCCTGGTAGCCGAGAAATTCGAGCATGAACAGATGTTGTCTATAATATCGAATCTCTTTGCAGGCCTTTCCATATTTGTTTCCTGTCTTGGCTTATTTGGACTGTCAGCCTTTAGTGCCGAGCAGCGGACAAAAGAGATCGGCATACGCAAAGTACTGGGTGCAACCATTACTGGTATCATTGCCCTATTGTCAGTAAGCTTTGTTAAAACAGTTATGATAGCGATGGTGTTGGCCATGCCAATAGGGTATTTGATTATGGATAATTGGCTGATGCAGTTTGATTACCGCATTTCAATTGGCCCTGCTGTATTCATTCTTACCGGAGTATCGAGCATTTTGATTGCGTTGTTTACTGTGAGTTGGCAGGCTTACCGTGCTGCAAAGTCAAATCCTGTGGACGCATTGAAATATGAATAAGTCATTTTGTTGCGGCCTGGTCCTCGGCGATTGCTTTAAATTACGCATAATGAAATTATCTTTGCATCATGCAACGCAGTTTTACCGATCAGCTGAACAGAGAAATTTTAATCAATTATCCACCAAAACGGATCATCTCTTTAGTGCCTTCTCAAACAGAGCTGTTGTTTGAACTTGGGCTTGATCAGGAAATCATCGGGCTCACTAAGTTTTGTATTCATCCCATTGAAAAGTTTGCAGAGCGTACCAAAATAGGAGGGACTAAGAAATTAAATATCCAGCTAATAAGGGATTTAAATCCCGACCTCATCATCGGTAATAAAGAAGAGAATGAGCAGTCGCAGATCGAAGAACTGATGGAGGATTATCCGGTATGGATGAGCGATATTTATACACTGGAAGATGCCAAAAAAACCATAGCCCAAATAGGTGAACTGGTAGACAGGCAGCCGGAAGCATCTTATTTAAATCACCTGATCAACGCAGGCTTTAATGACCTTCAAACTTTAGCCGTGCAAAACGGAATCAATAAAAAAGTTGCCTATCTGATCTGGAAAAGCCCATATATGTTGGCTGGTAGAGATACCTTTATAGATAATATATTAGCAATAAATGGCCTTAGTAATGTAATTAAGGAAAGAAGATATCCTGAAATTGAACTGAATGAACTGGCTAAATTAAAGCCAGATCTGATATTTTTATCCTCAGAACCTTATCCTTTCAAGGAATCGCACCTTGAAGAAATAAGGACGGTAATACCTGAGGCTAAAGTAATGCTGGTTGATGGAGAAATGTTCTCCTGGTATGGTAGCCGACTGGTTAAAGCAGTTCAATATCTGTTTCAGCTTCAAAAGGAACTTTATTAACCGGCCGGCTGGGTTGAATTATTTATCTTTAACAGTTGTCGTTACTTCAACAAGGTAACCTCAACTCTTCTGTTTTTTAAACGTCCTTCTTTAGTTTTGTTATCTGCAATAGGTTGTGTATCACCTAATCCCGAAGTTTGAATTCTGTCTCCGTTAATACCTAAACTAACCAGGTAAGTTTTAACAGATACGGCACGTTTTTCTGATAACCATTGATTGTATTTTGCGGTTCCCGTTTTGTCAGAATGTCCTTCAATAAGAATTTGACGGTTGGCATCCTTCTGCTTTAAAACTTGTGCAACATCAGCAATACTCTTTTTTGAACCTTCATTCAAATACGAAGAGTTGGTAGGAAACAATATCTCTGAACTAAATGTGAATTTAATTCCGGCATTTGTACGCTCTACCTGACTTTCAGGAAGGTCCTTTTTAATGTTGTCAAGCTCAGTGTCGCCGGCTGGTTTCTCTACAGGGGAAGGAGGGGCCTGAATAACTTTTTTAACGGTTTTACACGAGAGTGCTACGCTAACTAAAAGCGCCAGGAATAAGATGGTTTTCTTTGTCATTTGTGTGGTTTGTATATAAAGTTTGTGTTAATTCAATTTGTCGCTTTATTTCAATTCATCAATTGCGCTGTCAATATAGCTTGAGGCAGCCTGATCTCCCTGTTTTTGCTTTTTAAGTTGCAGCAGGAAGTTAGTTACATATTTATTGTAGCCATAGCTTTTGTATTTCAATCCGATGGCTTTAACAAGGTCAACTCCCTTTTTTAGCTCATTAATATCACTAACCTTGCCTAATATGTTTACATAAGCAGGAATCATCTCTATTTGTTCCTGAGCAGACATTGCTGTAAATTTCTCATTAATGAAAGGCAATTCTTTCTCTGTGCCAAATTTAGAATAGACAAATGCAATTGCTTGTGTAAGTGATGCTTTGTTGTCTTTCTCAAGCGTTCTCGCGATAGTGAGGGCCTCTTCAGGTTGTTGCAAAGCAAGGGCCATTAATGATGATCCCTGAACGGCATACGATTTACTTTCAAGCCCTTTTTTGAACAATGCTAAATCAGCAGCACTTTTATTGCCGCCTATAATAGAAATTGCCTGTGCCTGTACAAGGGTATTCGGATCAGAGGTAGCAAGTTTTTGAATCGCAGGCATTGCAGTTTTAAAAAGTTCTGAATCATCAGCAGCGATGGAATCAAGCGCCTGCATTCTTAACGTGTAATACTTGTCGTTTAATGCCGAAAGTAAAACCTTTGCACCTTCTGTATCTTTTTTACTTTTTCCTGCAGCTTCTATCGCTTCAAGTCTGTCCATAAATAAGGGAGCATGCGCATATTGAAATGCAAACTCAGCTAAGGATTTATGATCGTCTTTTTCGGCTAATAAAACTTTGTCGGCATCAACATTTACAAGATCAGGTCTGGCTGCACTGGCAAATGTAAAAGTCTGTGCAGCATCTTTAAGTGTTACCTGATAACGCTTTTTATTGGCTCCGGTATACACATCTATGGCCATAGGTAAAGTAAATGGATCTCCCGTCTGAGTTTGTTTAAGTGTTACTTTTTGTGTTTTCGCACTTTCATCCCATGCATAATCTATACTTATTTTCGGGTGACCGGCATTAAAATACCACTGGTTAAAGAACCAGTTCATATCCTGTCCACTAGCCTCCTCCATAGCTAAGCGTAGTTGATGCGCTTCTCCATTTTTAAAGGCGTTTTGTTTCAAGTAGATATTTAAACCTTTAAAGAAAACCTTATCGCCCAAATAGTTGCGCATCATGTTTAAAATGCGACCGCCTTTTTGATAGGATACCGCATCAAAAACTTCTTCTTTATCAGCATAATGAAAACGCACCAGGTTCTTTAAAGCTTCTTTTTTAGAACCTAAATATTGGCTCATGTCTTCATAATTGTGCGCATCGGCAGCATCTTTTCCATACTTATGTTCCGCCCATAAATATTCGCTATAGTTGGCAAATGATTCATTTACAGTTAAGTTGCTCCAACTTTCAGCCGTAACGTAATCGCCAAACCATTGATGAAACAATTCATGTGCAATAGTGCTTTCTGCCTGTCCGAAATTTTCATCAAGCATTTCTCTTGGTGTGCGTTGTACATAAGCACCGTGTAAGGTAGCAGTGGTATTTTCCATTGCGCCACTAACATAATCACGAACTACAATCTGGCTATATTTATTCCAGGGATAATCAACACCAAGCGTTTTAGAATAGAAGCCAATCATTTCAGGGGTAAGCCCGAAAATTTGTTTAGCATAAGGCGCATAGGCAGGTTCCAGATAATAGTTTACTTCTTTGTTATTCCATTTATCACGATAGATTTTGAAATCGCCAACTGCCATCATAAATAAATAAGGAGAATGTGGCAGATCCATTTTCCAGGTATCTGTACGGGTTCCATTTGCATTTTTTAGCTGACTTACCAGTTTTCCATTTGATAAGGTTACGTATTTAGCCGGCGCGGTAATGCTAATTTCGGCTGTAGTTTTTTGATTTGGTTTGTCTATAGTAGGAAACCATGCAGAAGAAGCTTCTGTTTCGCCCTGTGTCCAGATCTGTACCGGCTTCCCTTTAACTGCACTGTCGGGATTAATAAAATAAAGACCTTTTGCATCGGTTATGGCAGCGCTGCCCTTTACTTTTAATTCATCAGGTTTTGCGGTGTAGTCAATAAAAATGGTGTAGGTTTCGCCTGGTAAGAATTTCTTTCCCAGCTGTACTTTTAATTGCTCCGCATCGTAAGTGTATTTTAATGTTTGCAGGTTTTTACCATTTACCAAAGCAATAGTTCTGATATCCATGCCCTGTGCGTCCAGAGTTAGCGAATCTGTAGGATAGGCGTAAGGTTTTAACGTTACCCATTCTTTACCAATTAGATGGCGTTTTGAGTAGTCGAACTTTACATCTAATTTTGTATGTACCAGCGCATTTATTTTTGTAGATGATGCATGGTAAGGAGTGTCTTTATTTACCTGGGCCCAAACACCAGTGGAAGTTAACATGAGTGCCAGTCCAACACTGGCCGATTTGCAAAATAAGTTCTTCATTAAAGCTAATTAAAGCGCCCAAGTTACGTATTCGTAGTAATAAAGAAAAGTAACAGTGTTGTGTGCGTATTTTTTGTTTATTTTTATGAGCATAATCTCAATATTAAATTTTAGGTAAAACAATTTTGGCTATGAAAACAACATTTAAAAACAGCCTGATCGCACTTGTCATTATGTTCCCTATTTTTGTTCAGGCTCAAAAAACCAATACATTACAAAAAATGGCGATAACTTATCCGCAAACAAAGAAAGAAAACATAAAAGATACCTATTTTGGAACCGTAGTAGAAGACCCTTACCGTTGGCTGGAAGATGATCGTGCCGAGGATACAAAAGCATGGGTGAAAGCAGAAAATGCAGTAACCCAAAAGTACCTGGGCCAAATTCCTTACAGAAAAGCCATAAAAGAACGATTAACAAAGTTGATGAATTATGAAAAGTATTCTCAGCCATTTAAAGAAGGTGATTATACTTATTTCTATAAAAACACTGGCTTGCAAAACCAAAGCCTTCTGTATCGCCAAAAGGAAGGCGGCCAACCTGAAGTATTTCTTGATCCAAACACATTTTCTAAAGATGCAACGACCTCATTGGCAGACATCAGTTTTTCTAAAGATGGTAGTTTAGTAGCATATCAGCTATCGGCAGGAGGTTCAGATTGGACCAGCGTTGTTGTGATGCATTCGGCTGACAAATCAATTATTGGGGATACACTTATTGACGTAAAATTCTCTGGTATAGCCTGGCAAGGCAATACCGGCTTCTATTACAGCAGCTACGACAAACCTAAGGAGGGAAGCCAGTTGTCAGGCTTAACAGAACAGCACAAATTGTTTTTCCATAAACTGGGAACACCACAAAAAGACGATCAGCTGGTATTTGGCGGTGCAAAAACCCCACGCAGGTATATCGGTGCAGGCTTAACAGAAGATGAACATTATTTGATTATCTCTGCTGCCAACTCTACATCGGGCAATGAATTGTACATAAAAGATCTTTCTGTTCCCGATTCTGACATTATTCCGGTGGTTGATAATTTTGAACAAAACCATAGCATTATTGATAATATTGGCAGCAAATTATACATATACACAAATCTTGACGCGCCAAATGGACGTATCGTTACTGTCGACGCTGCCGATCCCAAACCTGCAAACTGGAAAGATCTGATTAAAGAAACAGAGAATGTATTAAGCCCATCAACCGGAGGAGGCAAATTGTTTGCGAACTATATTAAGGATGCCGTGTCTATGGTATTGCAATATGATATGGATGGTAAAATGGAACATGAAATTAAGTTGCCCGGGATAGGTACGGCTGTTGGCTTTGGCAGTAAAAAGAAGGAATTGGAGCTATTCTATACCTTTACATCCTATGTTTACCCAACTACCATCTTTAAATATTCGGTAACTACGGGCCAATCGGAAGACTATAAAAAGCCAGGTATTGATTTCGATCCTTCAAAATACGAGTCTAAGCAAATATTTTACACATCTAAAGACGGTACTAAGGTACCAATGATCATTACTTATAAAAAAGGAATTGTGCTAAATGGCAAAAACCCCACTGTTTTGTATGGTTACGGAGGTTTTAATATCAGTTTAACTCCTGCATTTAGTACTTCTATAGTCGTTTTACTGGAGCAGGGAGGTGTTTATGCAGTCCCAAATCTGCGTGGGGGTGGCGAGTATGGCGAAAAATGGCATCTTGCAGGAACCAAATTGCAAAAGCAAAATGTATTTGACGACTTTATTGCTGCGGCCGAGTATTTGATTTCAACTAAATATACCTCTAAAGATTACCTGGCAATAATGGGTGGTTCAAATGGAGGATTGCTGGTAGGGGCTACCATGGCACAGCGACCAGAGCTGTTTAAGGTGGCATTTCCGGCCGTTGGGGTAATGGATATGCTGCGCTACCATAAATTTACGGCAGGAGCAGGCTGGAGCTATGATTACGGAACGTCGGAAGATTCAAAAGAGATGTTTGAATATTTACACCAATATTCGCCTGTGCATGCTTTAAAAGCAGGAGGTAAATACCCTGCAACATTGGTAACCACTGCTGATCATGACGACAGGGTTGTGCCAGCGCACTCTTTTAAGTTTGCGGCAACATTGCAGGAGCGGCAGGGAGGTGATGCGCCGGTGCTGATCAGTATACAGACCAACGCCGGGCATGGTGCAGGTAAACCGACAGATAAAGCTATTGAAGAGATTGCCGATAAATGGGCGTTTTTATTCTACAATATGGGCCTGGGATATAAGTAATATATTACGTGAATATATAACGTGGGTTTTTGATCCCTGGTTCAATGAAATTTCAAAGGGATTATGCCCGGCTTATATCCGGGTCATATCGCGGTTACGTCCGGGTGAATTGCATTTAATAAGCATCATTTTTATACGCTCGTCACGAGGATAGTGCAGTAGCATGATTTCAGGATAATAAGTGTCTTTGTGGTATTTTGATCGAAAATTAGAAATGGCGTTGCCGGAAAACAGGAAAATGAAAAAATATTTTAATTTTTTTTCGTTCATGAAATTTATTGATGCATTCAAAGTTTTAAATGTATTTTGCTGGTTATCAGAAGGGTGAAATTTTGATGGTGAGTAAGTAATGAGAATAGGGCAGAGGGGTATTAAATATTTATTGAAAATATTTTCAAAAGGGTTTTGAGAATTGAAAACTATCTCTATCTTTGCAGTCCTAAAACAATCCTAACTGCGGAAGTGGCGTAATTGGTAGCCGCACCAGACTTAGGATCTGGCGCTTCACGGCGTGGGGGTTCGAGTCCCTTCTTCCGCACACAAAAATTCCCCCGCAACACGGGGGAATTTTTATATAAAGACGGTTATAAAAATATTGATTCAGAAAGATGAACATTACACAGGAAAAAATTAACGACTTAAACGCAGTTGTAAAAATTAAAATTGCACCTGAAGATTATACTGAAAAGGTTGATAAGACTATAAAAGAACAAGCTAAAAAAGCAAACCTTCCTGGGTTCCGTAAAGGAATGGTTCCTCCTGCTCACATCAAAAAAATGTATGGCAGAAGTATTCTTGTCGAAGAAATCAACAATCTGTTAAGCGAAACTTTAAACAAACACTTAACTGATAATAAAGTAGAAATTCTTGGTCAGCCTTTACCTGTGATGGATGATTCTAAAGAATTCAAATGGGATTATACAGACGAGTTTGAATTTGATTATGAATTAGGATTAGCACCAGCTATTGATTTAACCCTTTCTTCTAAAGATAAGTTTACTCAATATGTTGTAAAAGCTGACGAAGAAACTTTAGCTGCGCGTATCAAAAACATCCGCAAAAGCTATGGCAAAATGACAAACCCTGAAGTTTCGGCAGAAGAAGACGTACTTTATGCCGAATTAGCACAACTTTCTGCTGATGGTTCAGTTTTTGAAGGTGGCATTACACAAACAGGATCTATTCGTTTAGATCAGGTTACTGATAAAAAGATTTTAAAATCTTTAATTGGTTTAAAAAAGGATGATGTAGTTACACTTGACGTTCAAAAAGCTTTTGATAAAAATGAGGTTATTATAGCCAAATTGTTAAACATCAGCGAAGAGGATGCCAAAGACCTACAATCTAAATTCCAGGTAACGGTTAAAAATGTAAACCGTTTAGAGGAAGCTGATTTAAATCAAGAGTTCTTTGATAAATTATTTGGTGCAGGTGAAGTAACTGATGAGGCTGGTTTTACTGCCAGAATTACAGAAGAAATCGAAAGCATGTTTAAGCAAGACGCAGATCGTAAATTACAAAACGATATGTACACTAAACTTACCGACAGTGTTAAAATTGATTTGCCAGATGAGTTTTTACGTAAATGGTTAAAAGCTACTAACGAAAAACTAACTGACGAAGAATTAGCTGAAGGTTATGACGATTTCGCTAAAAACTTAAAATGGACTTTAATCGAAAACAAATTGATTAAAGACAATAACATCGAGATTAAATACGAAGATGTTTTCCAAACAGCAAAACAACGTTTAGACGCACAATTTAGAATGTACAGCCCAGCTCCGATGCCGGAAGATCAATTGGCTCAGTACACTGCTACTTTCCTTAAAGAGAAAGACAACGCTAACCGTATTTTTGATGAAGTAAAAGCGATTAAAGTTTTTGAACACATTCAATCGGTTGCTACTTTAGACCAAAAAGAAATAGCTTATAATAAATTTATAGAATTAAAATAATAAAGGCTGGTAACAGCAAATACAATTAATTTTATAGTATTAAGAATAAGGCGGCTTTATTAAGGCCGCCTTATTTATATAAAAGATATTCAAATTTTACAATGCCACAATAAATTACCAATTTAGTTTAGCTACTTTGGTGACAAATATTAGAAAATAAGAACTTATGAAACCTCCTGAGGAAGCTTCATAACCGATAAAAAGAAAAATAAGAACTTATGAAAATAGATAAAGACGAGTTTAGAAAATATGCAGTTAAACATCACCGTATAAACGGTTTAAATGTTGATCGTTTTATTGGAGCAACAAACAACTCTCCAAAAAGCATGACACCTTATATCATTGAAGAACGCCAGCTTAATGTAGCGCAAATGGACGTTTTCTCTCGTTTGATGATGGATAGGATTATCTTTTTAGGTGATGCTATTTATGACGGAAATGCAAACATTATACAAGCCCAATTGTTGTTTTTACAATCGACAGATAACAATAGAGATATTCAGATTTATATCAATTCACCAGGTGGTTCAGTTTACGCCGGTTTAGGTATATACGACACCATGCAGTACATCACACCTGATGTAGCTACAATTTGTACCGGTATGGCGGCTTCAATGGGAGCGGTTTTATTGGTAGCAGGAGCTAAAGGAAAACGTGCTGCATTACCTCACTCACGTGTAATGATTCACCAGCCTTCTGGTGGTGCTCAGGGTGTGGCTTCTGATATGGAGATCAACCTTAGGGAGATGCTAAAATTAAAAAAGGAACTGTACGATATCATAGCTAATCATTCCGGACAACCTTATGAGTGGGTAGAAAAGGCTTCAGACCGTGATTACTGGATGAAAGCTGAGGAGGCAAAAGGTTTTGGAATGATTGATGAAGTACTGGTTGCCAGTAGTAAGAAAGATTAAAAATGGCTAAACAAAATAAAGAATCGCGTTGCTCTTTTTGTGGCTCAGGTAAGCAGGATACTTTAATGCTTATCGAAGGGCTTGATGCATACATTTGTGATAAATGTGTGGCTCAGGCGAATCAGCTTCTGGTACAGGAGTTGGGCAGCAAAAAAGGTAAGGCTTTGGATCCTTCGATCACCTTATTAAAACCGCAGGAAATTAAAGCGCATATTGATCAGTATGTTATTGGTCAGGACGATGCTAAAAAAGTACTTTCTGTGGCCGTGTATAACCACTATAAAAGGTTGAGTCAGAAGATTGATAAAGCCGACGAGATTGAGATTGAAAAGTCCAACATCATGCTGGTAGGTGAAACCGGGACAGGTAAAACTTTACTGGCTAAAACCATTGCAAAAATATTGCATGTGCCTTTTTGTATATGTGATGCAACGGTGCTTACCGAAGCGGGCNTRTNTGKNASASSWTSTCSAAAGTATATTAACACGTTTATTGCAAGCTGCTGATTATGATGTGGCTTCGGCTGAACGTGGTATCGTTTATATCGATGAGGTTGATAAGGTGGCACGTAAAAGTGATAACCCTTCAATCACCAGAGATGTATCGGGAGAAGGTGTACAACAGGCCTTGCTGAAGATCTTAGAAGGTACTGTCGTAAACGTTCCACCTCAGGGTGGTCGTAAGCATCCGGATCAGAAAATGATTCCTGTAAACACGAATAACATCTTGTTTATTTGTGGTGGTGCATTTGATGGTATTGAACGTAAAATAGCAAACAGATTGCGTACGCAGGCTGTAGGTTATAAAGTTAAAAAGGATGACGAAGAGTTAGATCTTAAAAACCTGTACAAATATATCACTCCTCAGGATTTAAAATCATTTGGATTAATACCAGAACTTATTGGTCGTGTGCCGGTTTTAACACACCTTAACCCATTAGATAAGCAAGCTTTACGCAACATACTTACCGAGCCTAAGAATTCATTGTTGCGTCAGTATGTGAAACTATTCGAATATGAGAATGTAAAGCTTGTATTTGAAGATGAAGTTTTAGATTTTATTGTTGATAAGGCAATGGAATATAAACTTGGTGCAAGGGGATTACGCTCTATCTGCGAGGCAATTATGCTTGATGCGATGTTTGAAGTGCCATCGGACGCCAGCGTCCAGGAATTGAGTATTTCACTCGACTACGCCGTGGAGAAATTTGAGAAAGCAGACTTTAAAAAGTTAAAAGCTGCTTAGAAATTTAAATCCCCGGYTTTAYYRKNNATTTTTTTTTAACTTGTTATTTAGGTAAGTGGTTTGTTATACCGGGATTTGAGCATTGGGAATGCATAAGCAGTAGTGAATTCGTCATCTCGATGTTAGGAGAGATCTTGATCATGCTACTTCAATAGATTTCTCCAAACGTCGAGATGACGGGCTTAGACTTAAATGAATAGCAGGAGTTTAGCATACAACTCAAAAAAAGAATAATAAAGAAAGGATAAATATATGAACGAAGAAAAAGACGTAAAAAAAGATGAAAAAGCAGTAGCAAAAGCAAAAAGAACTAAAGAAGTTGAATCTCCTGTAAAAGGTGGTTTAAAATCTAAATCAGAAATTGTTAAGAACTGGTTGCCAAGATATACCGGCAGACCTTTAGAAGAATTTGGACAATACATCCTGCTCACCAATTTTAGTAAATATGTGCAAATGTTCTCTGAGTGGAACGGCAATGCACCTATTTTAGGGTTAGACAAACCGATGCAAAGTGTAACAGCAAATGGAATTACCATTATCAATTTTGGTATGGGAAGTCCGATGGCGGCTACTATGATGGATCTGCTTACCGCAATTTCCCCTAAAGCTGTTTTGTTTTTAGGAAAATGCGGAGGGCTAAAAAAGAAAAACCAATTGGGCGATTTGATTTTGCCTATAGCAGCTATAAGAGGCGAGGGGACTTCAAACGATTACCTTCCTGCAGAAGTACCGGCATTACCTGCGTTTGCTTTGCAGAAAGCGATATCAACAACAATAAGAGATCACTCAAGAGATTATTGGACAGGAACTTGCTATACCACCAACCGCAGGGTTTGGGAACACGACAAGAGCTTTAAGAAATACCTGAAAAGCTTACGTGCAATGGCCGTAGATATGGAAACGGCAACTATTTTTACCACAGGATTTGCCAATAAAATTCCTACCGGAGCATTGCTGCTGGTTTCCGATCAGCCAATGATTCCTGAAGGTGTAAAAACTGCGGAAAGCGATAGCAGTGTAACCACCAATTATGTGGAAACTCATTTAAGAATAGGGGTGGATTCGCTAATGCAACTAGTTAATAACGGGCTTACAGTTAAGCACCTTCATTTTTAGTCCCCATCAGCACTTTTGGGGGAATCGAATTCAATCAGCGTTCCACTAAAGTGACTAACTTCAGCCCAGTTATCTGTAGGGAATTCTATCATTACAATTCCACAGGTAGGGATATTATAGATACTTGCATCACTTAAGTAGTTTGCAAAATCTGTAAATCCCGGGTTGTGCCCAAATATGGCTACTCTGTTATATTTATTATTGAGCTTGTTCACCACCTTTAAAAGGGTGTTTACATCAGCCTCATAAATAGCAGCTTCTTCTTTTATCTGATCGGGAGATTTGTGCCAAACTTGCGAGAAATGTTTAGCGGTAGTAATTGCTCTTAAAGCAGGGCTGCTTACCAATAATTGCGGAACAAGGTCTTTTTGAAATATCCTTGCCGCCATTTCTGGTGCGTTTCTGTGTCCCCTTGGATTTAATGGCCTGTCGAAATCTGAAAGATGGGAATTGCCCCAGTCTGATTTACCGTGTCTTACTAATAGCAATTGCTTCATATAAGCGTTCTTATGAGTTTATAAAACTAACAATCTTATCGGTATGAATGTTTTTCATACATTTAAAATGTCCCAGTGGACATTTCTCTAAACCAAACTTTGAACAGGGCCTACACGATAGGTCTTCTCCCACAATTAATGAGTGTGATATTTTATAAGGATGCACCCCTAGCAGATCAGGTGTGGTACCGCCCCATACAGATGCCAAGGGCTTGTCAAAGGCTTCTGAAATGTGCGTCAGTCCGGTATCAAAACCAATTACCTTATGGGCCTTAGAGATTAGAAAAACAGATTGATCCAGGTTTGTAATCCCACATGTACTGTATACATTATCGCCAGTAGCTTCCTTAATTATATCGGCATTGTCCTTTACATCATTGCCTCCCAATAAAACCACCGGAAGATTTATTTCATGACATATTTCAATAATCTTATCGTTAGGCAACCTTTTGGTAAAATGAGTTGCTCCGATAACAAATGCAACGAACTTTTCCTGATGAGATGGAGGTAGAAATTCCGACAAATGATATTCTTTAGAGGTATAATAATCAATAGGCTTATCATCATTTTTTACACCAAGAAACTTCACAGTTTCAAGGTATCTGTCTACCAGATGTTTTCCAGAAATGAGCTTATTCCACTTGAATTTTAATGCCAGCCATTTGCTTATTCTATCTTTTTTATAAGTAGAAGAGGGTAGCCCGGTTTTGAACTTGATAATGGAAGTGCGCAGGTTATTGTGCAGGTCTATAATCAGGTCAAAATTCTCGGCTTTAATCTCTTTAATGGTATCAGATAACTTTGGTTTAAGTGTATGAAGCTTAGTTAAATAAGGGTTGTTCTGGTATATGTATTTGAATGCAGGTTTGGTAAGGAAATGTATTTCGCAATCGGGTAGTTGCTCTTTAAGGCACCTCACTACCGGGGTTGTGTAAATGATGTCCCCCATGGAACTGAACCTTATTACAATAATCTTTTTAGGTGTTTTCAAATCAATAATTGCTTATTGTGAACCTTTTATTTTTTCTATAATACTTGTTGATGAATAACCCGGCAGGAAGTTAAGCACTTTAACCTCACCTCCATTAGCAATTGTTTCTTTTGCACCCACAATATTATCGAGGTTGTAATCTCCACCTTTAACCAATACATCAGGTTGAACTACTTTAATTAAATCAAGTGGGGTGTCTTCACTAAAAAGGACAACAGCATCAACAAAAAACATGGATGCAATAAGTTGTGTGCGACTAAATTCATTATTTATTGGCCTGTTCTCTCCTTTCAGCTTGCATACAGAATTATCGGTATTTAAACCAACAACAAGTATGTCTCCCAAATCGGCAGCTTCGCCAAGGTAGGCGATATGGCCAGGGTGTATGATGTCAAAACAGCCATTTGTAAATACTATTTTTTTACCTTCAGTTTTCCACTTATGGGCTTTATCAATTAAAGTAGCTCTGGATACTATTTTTTGTACAAGAGTCTGTTTTGAATCTTTTGCCATAATTAATACGATTGATCTACTGCGGTGCAAAGAATATGCCCAATCAGGATATGCATTTCCTGTATTCTGGCAGTATTGTCTTCGGGGATGACAATATTTATATTGCAAAGCTCATTCATCTGGCCACCGTCTCTGCCAGAAAGGCCTAGTGTTTTACAACCAATTTCTTTTGCTGCTTTTAAGGCGTTTATAATGTTTGCGCTGTTGCCACTTGTAGATATCGCAATAAACAGATCTGAAGGGTTGGCTAACGCATGCAACTGGCGTTCAAATACGCTATGGTAACCATAATCATTGCTTATTGCTGTTAGTGCCGAAGTATCAACCGTAAGTGCAATTGCAGGCAGTGCCTTGCGCTCTTTAACAAACCTGCCGGTCAACTCTGCGGCAATATGCTGTGCATCGGCAGCGCTTCCCCCGTTTCCGGCTAACAATACTTTACCACCTGAAAGCAGGGTATCTGTAATCAGTTTACAGCTGCTCTCTATTTGAGGTACAAGGTTGGAAATGACTTTCTCAATGGTTAGCTTATGATGATTTAATTCGTCTAATACCATGAATGTTAATTGGTTTTTAAAGATGCAATGATTTCTTCAATGCTGGTAGTTGCACTGCCAATATGTTTGATCACAATTGATGCCGCGTAATTGGCGATAGTTGCCGCTTCTTCAACACTAAAGCCTAATGAAAGGCAATAGGCTAAAGTGGCTATTACAGTATCGCCGGCTCCGGTAACATCGTAAACTTCGGTAGCGGCTACAGGTATGATTTTATAGTCTTCTTTAGTGATAATCGCAATTCCCGCTTCCGAAAGTGTTACAATCAGATAGGTCGCCTTGGTGGCATCCAAAATAACGTGAGCCGCTTTAATTAAATCCTCATCAGAATTGATTTTTTCTGCTTTAGCAGCTTCTGCCAGTTCCTTTTTGTTCGGCTTAATAAGAAAAGCACCTTCATATTTACTATAATCCATTCCTTTTGGATCTACAAGGGTCTTTTTACCAAGCGACTGGCAGTAACCAATGATTCTTAAGGATAGGGTTGGGGTAAGTAAGCCTTTGTTGTAATCTGAAAGGACTACAATATCTGCTTTTTCTATATAAGGGGTAATGAAAGCAAAAAAAGATTCTTCCAGTTCAGTAGAGATGTTATGGATATCCTCTTTGTCTATTCTAACAATTTGATGATTGCCGGCAATCACCCGTGTTTTTACAGTGGTTACCCTGCTGTCATCTTTTAAAATCAATCGATTATCTATGCCTTTTGTTGTTAATATCTCTATTACGTCGGCCGCAAACAGATCATTGCCAACAATTCCGGCAAGATGAACTTTAGCTCCAAGATCAATCAGGTTGCTGGCTACGTTTGCTGCACCACCAATAATTTTTGATTCTCTATGGGCATTTAGGATCGGTACTGGTGCTTCTGGTGATAATCTGGTGGCCGACCCGAAGATGTAATGATCTAACATGAGATCGCCTATAACTAATATATCCGGAGCGGGATTATTGTGATGTGCATTATGTAGTTTTTCTTTTAGCATGCTCTATTATAGGTCAAAGGTAAGCATAATGGCTTTTATAATGATTAAATATTGTTGATCCTGTTTTTAAAATGATCTGCTATTTCATTTACAGAATAACTATTTAAGCATTGTTTAGCCTGCAGGCCTCCTTTTCTGCCTGCTAACACGCCGTACTTCATATCATGGAAGCCTTCTGTTCTGTGGGCATCCGGATTTATAGACAAAATAACGCCTTTTTCAAGCGCATAGCGATGCCAGCGCCAATCCAGATCTAAGCGCAAAGGGTTTGCGTTGATTTCTATAACCACATTATTTGCAGCACAGGCATCAATTACTTTGGCATAATCTATTGGGTAGCCTTTTCTGCTAAGCAATAATCTGCCGGTAGGATGTCCTAATATGGTAGTATATGGGTTTTCTATCGCTTTTATTAATCTGGAAGTAGCTTTTTCCTCGTCCATACGCAGGATGCTGTGTACCGATGCGACTACAAAATCAAATGTTTTAAGGATGTCGTCGCTATAATCTAATGAACCATCAAAAAGGATGTCGCTTTCTATTCCTTTAAATATTTTAAACGGAGCAAGTTTAGCATTTAATGCCTCAATTTCCTGGTGTTGTGCGTACACACGTTGTTCATTTAGGCCATTGGCATAAAATGCTGATTTTGAGTGATCGCAAATTCCCAGGTATTCCAATTGCAGGTTGTCTTTACAATAAAGTGCCATCTGCTCCAGGGTGTGCACTCCATCACTCCAGGTAGAGTGGTTATGTAAACTTCCTTTCAGGTCATTGTATGTAATTAAATGAGGCAGTTTGTTTGCCTTTGCCAATTCTATTTCATTTAATCCCTCTCTAAGTTCCGGTTCAACAAATGCCAAACCAGCTTTTTGATAAATAGATTGCTCATCATTAAAGGGGCCGTTACCTGCTAAAGCTAAAACTTCGGTGACGTGCTTTTCATTGCCGGTTAATTTAAACCAGTTGAGGTGGAAATCGTGTTTGGCTACCACATAAAGTTTGATTTTAAGGCCTGTGGGGCTGTGTGCTATAAGTGCATCATCGCCCTGCGCTTCAAATTGTAAAGGTTCAAATTCTGATATTCTTGTAACTATTTCGTCGATGCTCTCGGCACCAATTACGAATTCTATTTCTTCGATAATTTCCAGACAGCGTCGGTATGCTCCTGCAACGCCTAAAAGCGGCTCTCCACTGATGCTTCTAAGCCATACGGCAAGGTCTTCAAATAGTGTGTTAACAAAACCTTCTGCCTGGGCATACAGGAACTTGCCATGCGCTGCCATCTGAAATTCAATGACTTTCTTGATCTCTTCCTGTGTTTTCAGACCAAAGCCTTTTGCTTCAATCAGTCGGTTTTCATTACAGGCATAATAAAGCTCGCCAATGTTTTCGATAGCGAGATCTTTCCAGATAACTGATATTTTTTTAGGACCAATACCTTTAATGCCAAGCATTTCTACAATTCCTTCGGGTGTTTCGGCCAGGATGGTCTGAAGTTCAATCATGAATCCCGTCTGCAGCAACTCCCATACTTTTGCCGATATACTTTTGCCCAGGCCATCTATAAGTGCAATTTCCTCGAACGTTTTATCTCTAATGGCAAAGGGCAGTTTATCTACCTTAAAAGCGGCATTAGCTACTGATTTAATTTTAAAAGGGTTTTCATTATGTAGTTCCATCAATTGAGACAGGAGACGGAGGGTACGGGCGATGGTCTTGTTTTCCATTGAGTTATTTTTTACCTTAACAGTAATGGAGCTATTTTTTAGGATAATTCCATCGTTGCTAAATTAAATAAAAACGCTCGGTTTTTTGATTAAACTATTATTGGCATGGTTTTTTTACCTTATGTTACTATGAGACAATTCAATATTTTAAGTGTTTTTTTGCTAGCTGTGGTTTTGGGCTGCAATGAACCAAATAAAAAAAAGACAGAAGAGGACAAAGAGGCCCGTCTTCCTGCCGGTGCATTTCCCGAGTATTCCGGAGATCTGATGATTGTTCCGGGCCAGTCGATTGATAAAGTGTTTTTAGGGCAGGATATGCAGGAGGTTTTTAAGATTTTAGGGAATCCAAATGATGGTGATGCTGCCATGGGAAAGGCATGGGGTATCTGGTACCTTAGAGATTCAACTGATACCAAAAAAGGGGAGTTGTCTGTTTATTCTTCTTACAAGGATAGTACGATGGTTACCAAAGATGTAAAACAGATCGTGGTAAGTGCTTCCAATTACAGGACTGATAAGGGTTTGAGGATTGGAGTATCTCTTGACGAGATCAAAGCAGTTTTTCCGAATGTGAAAAAGGCAGAGATTTATGTGAGTACAGTTAAAAAAGATACTCTAATTGTTTATGATGCACAAGATGAAGGAATTGCATTTGATGTAAGGAATAAAGGAGATCATTTTTTTACTACTGCTATTACAGTGCATCCAAAAAAAGTATCGGTAAATAGTACATATTTAACGATACATCCGGGTTGGAATAAAGTTCAGTAATGAGCGCTTTGTTTAAAGCCATCCGTCATCTCGATAGGAGAGATGACGGCATATTCTATAGAATAAAGCTGATGATCTTTTAATTTATTTTAATTTCAAATGGCATACGCGTTTGCACGCCCGATTTTGAAATGGCTGATTTTATTTGCTGATAAATTGGATAGCCATCACCAAGTTCTTGCTTAGCATAATAGGTTTTTACTTTATCGGTACTATTTTCCATAAATGATTTTAATGGACTTATCATTTCAGGATATTCCACTACTCTGTATTCTTTTACTTTTGCTTTTTTTGCTGCAGAAACAATTGCATCATTAAAGCTTCCGGTTCTATCTGCAAGTCCTATTTTTACTGCATCAGTACCTACCCACACACGGCCACCTCCAATGCTATCAATATATGCTTTAGACTTTTTACGTCCTTGGGATACATGAGTAATAAACGTATCGTAAACTCTATTTACATCAGTTTGGATAATTAATCTTTCACCATCAGTTAAGGGGCGGTTAGTACTCATGATATCAGCATACTTTCCGGTTTTAACACCGTCAAATGTAATTCCTAGTTTGGAGTTCAGTAATTTCTGGAAATTAGGGATCACACCAAATACACCAATAGAACCAGTGATTGTGTTTGGCTGAACAAAAATTGAATCTGCTGCGCAGGCAATATAGTAACCTCCGGATGCCGCCACATCACCAAATGAGGCAATTACCGGTTTAACCTTTTTGGTCAGAATGATTTCTCTCCAAATCACATCAGAAGCAAGTGCGCTGCCCCCCGGTGAGTTTACTCTCAATACAATAGCTTTGATGCTTGAATCTAATCTGGCCTTTCTAATGGTTCTGGAAAGGCGCTCAGAACCAATCTGTTCATTAGAGCCTTCTCCGCCAACGATATCTCCATCAGCATAAATTACAGCTACTTTGTTTTTGCCACTTTCACTTTTATCTGCATTTATATTTTTAGCATAATCGTTTATGGTTATGCTGCTGATATTGCTTTTCTTGTCTTTACCTGTCAAAGATTTAAGCTCATCAAGAATTTCATCTTTAAATTTAAGACCATCAACCAGCTTATAAGCAAGTGCGTCTTTGGGTTGCTGAATTTTATAATCATCCGCAATCTGATGTAAGGTTGGCGTACTGATGTGTCTGCTTTCAGCGATTCCGTCAAGAAATGTATTGTACATTCCGGTTAAATAAGCAGTAACCTGCTCACGATTTTTATCGCTCATTTTATCGTTAATAAATGGCTCAATTGCACTTTTGTAAGAGCCTACTCTTATAATTTGTGCCTCAATGCCTAATTTATCCAGTGCTCCTTTAAAGAACATGATCTGAGAGCTTAAACCTTTAAATTCAAGCGCACCTTCAGGGTTCAGATAAACTTTATCGGCCACAGAGGCCAGGTAATAAGCACTTTGAGTATAAACCTCGCTATAAGCTATAATTTTCTTTTTGCTGGTTTTGAAATCTATTAAAGCATTTCTTACCTCGCGTAATGTTGCAAAGCCCGCATTTGGAGAGGTTACATTAAGATAAATACATTTGATATCATCGTCTGTTTTTGCTTTTTTAAGAGATTTAAGAATATCATTAAATCCTATACTTTTCTCGCCATCTCCACCAACAATCGGTAGATTTGAAAAAGTATCATCTGGAGTTCGCTCTTTAATTGCTTGATCCATATTTAAATAAAGTACAGAATTGCTGCTTACACTAACAGTTTTATCACTCTCGAGAGAGGAAACAACACCAACAATAACTACTACAAATAACAGGGTAAAAAGGACAAGTGAAATGATAACTCCAACAACGGTTGCAAAAACATACTTGAAAAATTCTCTCATGTGGTGGTTTAATATTTATTTTGTAAATATAAGTAAAAAAATAGCCTGAGGCTTTTATATGATATTTGATACTAAAAAAGTTTATTTGTTACTGGGTAGCAACCTTGGCGATAGGGAACAGTTGATTGAAGATGCCATTAAACAAATTGCTAATGAAATAGGAGAGGTGTTGATAAGATCATCAGTTTACGAAACTGAAGCCTGGGGCAATGAAGATCAGCCCTCTTTTTTGAATATCGCATTAGGGGTTGAAACTAAATTTACACCCACTGAGGTGCTAAATAAAGCCTTGGGAATTGAATTGGAACTGGGAAGGGTTAGGCATGAAAAATGGGGTTCCCGTTTAATCGATATTGATCTCATTTTTTATGATGATATTGTTGTAGACATGGGGGCTGAATTACAAATACCTCACCCTCAAATGCAATACAGAAAGTTCGTTTTAGAGCCTTTGGCTGAGATAGCGCCTGATTACGTGCATCCGGTTTTAAAAATGACAGTTAGCGAAGTATTAGAAAGATTACGTGATAATTTATCTGTATCTAAAATTTAATTATATTTTTGTTCCAATGATTAACGTAAATAAAAATGATGAACCTTTAGATCTTTCTTACTTAAGAGAGATGTCTGCAGATAATGCGGAGTTTATCATAGAGATGATAGACCTTTTTAAAGTTCAAACGCCAGTATACCTTTCTGAGCTTGAAAGCGCCGTAGCTGCTAGAAACTGGCCATTGGTATCAACCTGCGCACATAGAATGAAACCTACCTTTGCTTATATTGGAAGGGAAGATGCTAAATTGCACATGCAAATGATTGAACATAATGCCCGCGAGCTTATTGATGTAGAGGCATTGCCTCAGGCATTTGCTGAAATTGCTGAGTTTGTGCCGATCTTATATAAGCAGTTAGATCGTGCAAAAGCAGATCTTGAGAAAGATCTTTAAGCTGCTGGAATACGCCTGAAATGTAAAATTGATAATCCGATATACAAAATTAGTATAAAAGGAACCGCTGCAAATTTTAGAAAAGGCAGCAGCAATGCTGATATGATCAGAAAAATATACTTTATTTTATTCTGAGCCCAGCTTGTTGAACCGAATTTTAAAGAGAAGATTCTAATCTCACTAACCAGCAGCCAGCTCAACAGTGCTGTTAATCCAATAAGAAGCAAGGTAGAATTGATAACCGAGGGATAGTCTTTTTGAATAAATGGCAGGGAGACTATAAACAAAGTATTCATTGGAGTATTTAAACCAATGAAATCTTCAGTTTGCCTGGTGTCGTTATTGAATTTAGCTAATCTTAATGCAGAGAATATTGTAATAATAAAGGCCAGATAAGGTAGGTAAGGTGATGCGTAGTCGCTTTGCGAAAGCAATTGATACATTACTACCCCCGGCAGGAAACCGAAGCTCACCATGTCGGCCAAAGAATCCAGATCCTTTCCGATGTTTGATTTTACGTTTAGTAATCTGGCAGCAAAGCCATCAAAGAAATCAAAGATTCCGGACAGCAGCACAAAATATGCTGCTGTCTCCAGAGCTCCGTTAAAAGCATAAACTATTCCGATGCAACCTGAGAACAGATTTGCACAGGTAATTGCATTAGGGATATGCTTCTTTATCATTTATTAGCTATTCATCGAAATTAAAAACTCTTCGTTCGATTTTGTGCCTTTTATTTGTGCCTGTACAAATTCCATAGCTTCCTGCGCATTCATATCAGCCAGGTGGTTACGTAAGATCCATACGCGTTGTAAAGTGTCTCTGTCATGTAACAGGTCATCTCTACGTGTGCTCGAAGCAGTAATATCGATAGCAGGGAAGATACGTTTGTTAGATAGTTTACGATCTAACTGTAGCTCCATGTTACCGGTACCTTTAAATTCTTCGAAGATCACCTCATCCATTTTAGAGCCGGTATCTGTTAATGCTGTTGCAAGGATGGTTAAAGAGCCACCTTTTTCTATGTTACGTGCAGCACCAAAGAAACGTTTCGGTTTGTGTAATGCATTAGCATCAACACCACCAGAAAGGATTTTACCTGAGGCAGGGGCAGTTGTGTTGTACGCTCTGGCTAACCTGGTAATAGAGTCTAGCAAGATTACTACATCATGGCCACATTCTACAAGACGTTTTGCCTTTTCCAGAACGATGTTGGCAATTTTAACGTGACGTTCTGCAGGCTCATCAAAAGTAGATGCGATAACTTCAGCTCTTACACTTCTTGCCATATCAGTTACCTCTTCCGGGCGCTCATCTATCAGTAATATGATCAGATAAACCTCTGGGTGATTTTTAGCAATTGCATTGGCTACCTCTTTAAGTAAATTGGTTTTACCTGTTTTAGGCTGTGCCACAATTAAACCACGTTGTCCTTTACCTATTGGCGTAAACAAGTCAATGATTCTGGTAGAGTAGTTGTTGGTTTCTGTGAAGAGATTTAGCCTTTCAGTTGGAAACAAAGGAGTAAGGTAGTCAAATGGAACACGATCCCTAACATCAGCCGGTAAGCGTCCGTTAATAGTTTCTACTCTTACCAAAGGGAAATACTTTTCGCCTTCTTTTGGAGGGCGGATACTTCCTTTTACCGTATCACCTGTTTTTAAACCAAATAGTTTGATTTGCGACTGAGATACATAAATGTCATCGGGAGAGGAAAGGTAGTTATAATCAGCAGATCTAAGGAAGCCATAGCCATCAGGCATAATTTCCAGAACACCTTCGTTAGTGATGGTATTATCAAAATCAAGATTTGAATAACTATTCTCGTTTTGTTTTTGATGACCGCCAGCGTTAGGTCCTTTAGGTCTGTTCTCGTCTCTTGGAGGTTTATTGCCTTTTTTGTTTTCACCTGAAGGGACATTTTGAATAGGTGCAGCTACAGGGGCTGGCTGAGCAGTTTCTGTAACTTCTGAAGGTGCTTCAATGGCTTCAATCTGAGGCTCAGCATCCGGTATGGTCACTTCTTCAATGGCTTCTTCAGCATATCTTTGTTCCGAGCCAGGAAGTGGATCAAACAACGATGCCCTATTGAAAGGTTTGGTTGTTGGGCCTTCTTCTTCCTTTGCAGGGATTCGGATTCTTTTACGGGTTGGTTTTTCAGCAGTACCAGTATCTTTTACAGTTTTCGCTTTACTGACTTTAGCTGGTGCTGCTACCTCAGTCACCTCAGCTGCAGGAGCGTCTGCTTCTTGTTCTGTTATTTGTGCAATAATTTCAACCAGTTCAGCCTTACGTAACTCATCCGCATTTAGTATGCCTTGAGTTTTTGCAATCTCACGCAATTCGGCTGTGAGTTTTTCATTTAATTCTGTTTTATTAAACATTATATGGGTGTAGAGAAATTTTTAAAAATAGAATTTACCAATTGAACAGAGCAGAAAATACGGCTATAAAAGATAGTAGAAGACAAAATTTTATTGGATTTTCTGGAATGATCAGATAAACTTTTAGAGAATTATGTTGCAATTGTATGTATTTGTAAACTAATCTCCAAGAAAAACTTAAAATTGTTTAAAATAATTTCATTCAAAAGTTTTTAAATAGGCATTAAATCACTGTTAAATTTGGCATCTTTGCACACAAAATTTACCCTCTGATGAATAAGAAGCAGTTATTTGAACAAATCAAAAGTAAGAAATCTTTTTTATGTGTTGGCCTTGATCCGGTTCTGGAAAATCTCCCAAAACACTTATTAAAATACGAAAACCCCGTGTTTGAATTTAATAAGCAGATAATTGATGCAACTAAAGATCTGTGTGTAGCTTACAAACCTAACACTGCTTTTTATGAGTCGATGGGATTAAAGGGTTGGGAAACTTTGATTAAAACATGGCAATACATTCCTAAGGATATTTTTACAATTGCAGATGCAAAAAGAGGAGATATCGGGAACACTTCGGCCATGTATGCCGATGCTTTTTTTAATGAAGCCAAGTCTGACATGAGTTTTGATGCTATAACCGTTGCTCCTTATATGGGAAAGGATTCTGTTGGTCCGTTTCTGGAATATAAAGATAAATGGGTAATCCTTTTGGCTTTAACATCAAATGCAGGTCATAGCGACTTTCAACTACATGAAACACCAGATGGTAAATTGTATGAAGAAGTGATTCGGATTTCCTCTCAGTGGGCAAGTAGCGAACAGTTAATGTATGTTGTAGGTGCTACAAGGGGTTCTGAGTTCGAAAATATAAGAAGATTGGCTCCCGATAATTTCTTATTGGTTCCGGGTATTGGTGCACAGGGCGGCAGCCTTGCCGATGTTTGTAATTATGGCCTAAATAAAGAATGTGGTTTACTCGTAAATTCTGCAAGAGCTATCATATATGCAAGCAAAGGCGAAGACTTTGCTGAAAAAGCAAGGGAAGAAGCTTTAAGCGTACAAAAAGAGATGGAGCAGATCTTATTGTCTGCGAAATTGATATGACCGCTAAAACGGACTTCAAACTAATATTTGCGTTAATAGGCGTCGCTGTCGTTTGGGGGACAACATACCTTGGAATCCGTGTTGCCGTAGAAACCATTCCTGCTTGGTTTGTAGCCGCAATAAGACAGGGATTTGCATCCTTGATTTTGATGGGGATACTGCTGAGCAAAAATGAATTGAAATGGAAAAACTGGCCGTATTTGAGAAGGCAGTTGCTGGTATCTGTTTTAATGATTGTTGTTGCTAACGGAATGACCACTGTAGCAGAAGAAACGATACCTAGTGGATTAACATCGCTGATTAACGCGCTAAGCCCTCTGGTTGTGTTTTTGGGAAGCGTAATATTCGGTTTGCAAAGACCCAGTTTAAAGGGTTTTGTGGGCGTAATTATTGGCTTTTTGGGAGTAGCTTTTATTTTTAGAGCGGGCTTAGGCGATCTGTTAGATCCTAACTATAAAACAGGTATTATGTTTTTATGTTTTGCGGTTACGGGCTGGGCATCTGGAACTATTTACACTAAAAAATATACCCTTAAAACAGATACCATTTTTCTAGATCTGTTCTATCAATTTGTATTCTCCGCGATAATTCAGCTTGGGCTAGCTTTTGTTTTCTCTGGCGATACGCATATAGCCTCATGGAGTTTAAAGAGTTTAATGGCGGTGGGTTATCTGGCAATTTTTGGCTCTGTAGTTGGGTATTTCTGTTATCATTATGCTTTAAAGAAAGTTACCGCTACCGAAGTATCTGTACTTTCTTATTTCAATACCGTTATTGCATTGTTTTTAGGTTGGTTGATCCTTGATGAAATTGTTACGTTTGATATCATTATTGCTACAATCCTGATTATCCTGGGCGTGTTCATCACAAATTATAAAAAGCAAAATAAGCTGGCAGAATAATATAATAATCACTAAATATTTAGATTCCGGGGAAAAGCACACAATGCTTTTATGTCTCAAGCGTTGTTACAACTAAATAAATATTACTGTACTCAAAAAAAATGCTTAAATTGTGGTATAGGAATTAAAATTTTAAAAAAATAATATGTTCCAGCGCATTGTTACCTTTTTTGAAAAGCAAAGTTTCGGGGTGTGTACCTACCTTGCAGAGCGTTTAAATATGTCGATTAGTAAAATCCGGCTGTTCTTTATCTACTCTTCTTTTTTAGCGGTAGGTTTTCCTATTGTATTTTATATTCTGGCAGCACTTGTTCTTGATGTAAGACACTATATCAAAAGGATCCGCCTGCGTATATGGGATGTATAACGACTTTAACTTTTTAAAACTAAACCCGCAGAATTTCTGCAATTTCAGAAAAACCCTTTTCCTCAGCCAGGTCAGCGGGTAATTTGCCTCCTTCCATTCTGCTGTTTACTTCAGCATTATGCTCTAGCAAGAGAATAATTATTTCAATGTCTCCCTGTTGGGCAGCCGCATGCAAAGGTGTGAAACCCGCTTGTTGTTTTACATTTATTATTGCCCCTGCATCGATCAGCATCTTGGTGAGGTTATAGCTTTTAATAGCTACTGCCGAATGGATAGGATATACATTAAAGCCATTGTTTGCGGGAATATTTACATCTGCCCCGCTTGCTATAAGGAACTTGCATATCTCCTCATTGGCAAAATAAGTAGCCAGACCCAAAGGCGTAAAGCCATCTGCTGATAAAGAATTTACCGAATCCGGGTTTTGAGCAATCAATTTTGTAGTAAGCTCATATTTACCCAATGCACAGGCTTCAAATATGGTGAGATTTGCCACAAAACTTGCAATTAATAAAGCAATTCCAGGTTTTCTGTAATAGCATGCCAATAATGCGGGAGATATCCCGTGGCTTGTTTTTTGACTGGCAAGCTGCGGCTGTTTGGTTAAAAGATCTGATATCTCTTGTTTCTTATCGGCTTCGATTAAACTTTCAAGATGAGCAATGTCCATTGTTAAATTTAAATTAAAAATGCTTAATAAAATTAACAAACTTAGCTAAAAATGTTTTATCTAAAAAAGAATCCCGCCTAGTGAAACACTAAACGGGATTACCCTAAAACAAAACTATATCTAAAAAATCAAAACTTAAACGCTTTGTATCTATGACTTTAATTAATTGAGAAGGTTTAAAATGCCTGAGGAATTTATTTTAAGAAGATGCATATTGTGCAAAAGTTTTTGAAGAAATAAACGTTTTTACATTGAATAAATTTGTTGAATTAGACGATGTTTAGCGGTATTTGTAATATCTTAGCATAGATGGCAATAATATTATTTAAGTTTGTTGATTATTAATATTCGTAAGAAAAATGTCGGTAAGGGGAAACCAATTTAAGTCCAATTCTTTTAAAAATGATCAAGCTGATAAGCAAGGCTCCAGATCACAAGGCACAAAGAAATTCAGGGAGAGATCAGAAATATTGCCCCGTCTGGATTTTCAGAATGGGCGGGCGGTTAAGATCATAGGCTTGTTTTTTGTCATTCTTTCATTATACTTTCTTATTGCTTTTACTTCGTACTTATTTACCTGGCAAGAAGATCATAGCTATGTAATTGATGCTAATGGTGGTTGGAGTAATTTGTTTAAAACTTACGAGGAACTACAGCAGGTAAATATACCTCCTGTGGTGCAGAACTGGCTTGGCAAAATAGGCGCGTTGTTGTCTCATCAATTTATTTACGAATGGTTTGGTGTGGCCTCTTTTCTTTTTGTATTTGTATTCTTTGTTATTGGATACAGATTGCTTTTTAAGGTGAAAATATTCGCCCTTGAAAAAACATTAGGTTATAGCCTTTTCTTTTTGCTGTTTATTTCTTTAACCTTTGGGTTTTGTCATGCTTTCTTTTCCAATGCCCCTCATTTTCTGGAAGGTGAGTTTGGCTATTGGACTAATAAACTGCTTACCGCCCAGATTGGGACCGCAGGAGTAGGGGTGCTCATTGCCTTTTTAGGGTTAACTATTTTAATAATTGCCTATAACATAGATTTTAAACTTCCACTGCGTAAACAGGATGGCGGAATTGTTCCTGAAACGCCCGATAATATTGAGCTCGAAAACGAAATGCCCTCTGAACCGGTTGAATTTACACTCAATGATAAGCTAGGGAATCAGCGCAAAAAAGAGCAGAACATTGTAGTTACTCCATCGAGATTTGAGGAAAGGGAAGTTGAAGAGGAAAAACTACCGGTATTTACTCAGGCGGTAAACGTTATGCATCCGCCAATTGTGCTTTCGCCTTCAGTTGATGAGCGACCTAAATCTCCTATTCTGGAGGTTCCTAAGGCTGAGCCGGAATTAACTATTGAAAAAACAGAAGAAGATAAGAAATCGGAAGAGCTTGTCGAGCAATTTGGCAATTATGATCCTACATTGGATCTGGCCAGTTATAAATATCCTCATCTGGACTTATTGGAAAACTATGGTTCTAATAAAATATCTGTTAATGCAGATGAGTTGGAAGCCAATAAGAATAAGATTGTTGAAACCTTAAATCATTATAACATAGAAATTGATAAGATTAAGGCTACAATTGGACCAACGGTTACGCTTTATGAAATTATCCCGGCACCCGGTGTCCGTATTTCGAAGATCAAAAATCTTGAGGATGATATTGCCTTAAGTTTGGCTGCTTTAGGAATACGTATTATTGCACCAATGCCCGGTAAAGGTACAATTGGAATTGAGGTGCCTAATATGCACCCGGAAATGGTTTCGATGAGAAGTATTCTTGCTACAGAAAAGTTTCAGCAAACTACAATGGATTTACCTATTGCACTTGGTAAAACCATCTCTAATGAGGTTTATATCGCTGACCTTTCCAAAATGCCTCACTTGCTTGTTGCCGGGGCTACCGGGCAGGGTAAATCGGTAGGTATTAACTCTATTTTGGTGTCGTTACTTTATAAAAAGCACCCTTCGCAACTTAAGTTTGTATTGGTCGATCCAAAAAAGGTCGAGTTAACCTTATTTAATAAAATTGAGCGTCACTTTTTGGCAAAGCTGCCTGGTGAGGCTGATGCCATTATCACGGATACCAAAAAGGTAATTAATACCTTAAATTCTCTTTGTATTGAAATGGACCAGCGTTATGATCTGTTAAAAGATGCGCAGGTTCGGAATTTGAAGGAATACAATGAGAAGTTCATTAAAAGGAAATTAAATCCGAATAACTCGCACAGATTCTTGCCATATATAGTGCTGATTGTTGATGAGTTTGCAGACTTGATGATGACTGCAGGTAAAGAAGTAGAGACGCCTATTGCCCGATTGGCACAACTTGCACGTGCGGTTGGTATTCACCTTGTGCTTGCAACGCAGCGTCCTTCAGTAAATATTATTACAGGTACTATTAAGGCCAACTTCCCGGCACGTTTGGCTTTCAGGGTATTGTCTAAAATAGATTCAAGAACTATTTTGGATAGTGGTGGTGCAGATCAGTTAATTGGTAGGGGGGACATGCTATTGTCTACAGGAAATGACCTGATCAGGTTACAGTGCGCATTTGTTGATACACCTGAGGTTGATAGGATCTCTGAATTTATTGGTGTTCAGCGCGGTTATCCGGAAGCTTATCAGCTGCCAGAATATATTGATGAAGCAGCAGAATCAGCTAAGCTTGATTTTGATCCGAACGACAGAGATTCTATGTTCGAAGATGCCGCCAGACTAATTGTTATGCATCAGCAGGGTTCTACATCTTTAATTCAAAGAAAATTAAAGCTTGGCTATAATAGAGCAGGCCGCATAATAGATCAACTGGAGGCTGCAGGAGTGGTTGGTCCATTTGAAGGAAGTAAGGCAAGAGAAGTTTTAATCCCCGATGATTATGCTTTGGAACAGTTCTTGAATGAGCTAAATAAATAATTAAAGAACATGATGAAGAAGATAGTGTTGTTGATGTTTGTGTTGGGAGTTGCCTTCTCCTCTTACGCTCAAACCGATGCCAAGGCAAAAGCCATATTAGCAGAGGTAAGCAAAAAATATCGTTTGTACGATGTTGTTAAAGCCGATTTCACTTTTACAGTAGATAATCAACAAGCAAAAATTAAAGAAACTCAGCAAGGTACATTGTATGCAAAGGCCAGTGCCAATAAATACAAGGTTGCCATGACTAGCCAGGATTTAATAAGTGATGGAAAAAGCCAGTGGACTTACTTAAAAGATGATAAAGAAGTACAACTTACAAATGTTGACAATAGTGATGATGTGATAAACCCTGCAAAGATTTTTACACTTTATGAAAAGGGGTATAAATATTTGTATACAGGGGATAGTAAGGTTGGTGGAAAGGTTTATCAAATGATTGACTTATCTCCTATAGATACTAAGAAATCTTTTTTTAAGATCCGTTTAAGTATTGATAAGGCAGCGAAGCAGATTTCTAATGTGCTGATCTTTGATAAGAATGGAAGCAAGTACGCTTATTCTATAAAATCTTTTGTACCTAATGTTAAGGTCCCCGAATCTACATTTGCTTTTGATGCTAAGAAGTATCCGGGTGTAGAGGTGGTTGACTTGAGGTAAGATTGTATTTTTTTAACAATTTTTTCTAAGTTTGGTGTTATGACAGTAACTCCTCTATTTTGAAGATCACGATTTTAGGAACAGGTACTTCGCAGGGTATTCCTGTTATCGCATGTAATTGCATAGTTTGTCGGTCAGCCGATCATAAAGATAAGCGTTTAAGGGTATCCGTGCTGATAGAAACAGGCGATAGGACCATTGTTATCGATAGCGGACCGGATTTTAGATACCAAATGCTTAGGGCAAATGTCAAAGATCTGGATGCTATTTTGTTTACCCATGAGCACAAAGATCACGTTGCAGGTTTAGACGACATCAGGCCATTTAATTATCTGCTGAAAAAGAATATCGAGATATATGCAACAGAACGTGTTCAGCATGCTTTAAAAAAGGAATTTTCTTACATTTTTGCTGAAGCCCATTACCCGGGTTTACCACAAATTGATTTAAATACCATAGCTGACGAAGCTTTTCCTGTTGGCGAGACAACCGTAGTACCTCTGGATATAATGCATTATAAGCTTCCGATATTGGGATTCAGGATAAATGATTTCGTTTATATCACAGATGCAAAAACCATTTCCGAAGAAACAATTGCTAAAATAGAAGGTGCTAAGATACTAGTGGTAAATGCTTTGCAGAAGGAACAGCATATATCTCATTTTACATTAGATGAAGCGATTGCCTTTGCACAGAAGATAGGGGCAGAGGAGACGTATTTTACACATATAAGCCATAATATGGGCCTTCATGAGGTTGTTGAAAAAGAATTGCCCAATAATATTAAATTAGCCTATGATGGGTTAACATTATATTGCGAATAAATATATATTTGCAACAAGATACCCGGGTGGCGAAATTGGTAGACGCGCCAGCTTGAGGGGCTGGTGCTGGCAACGGCGTGGCAGTTCGAATCTGCTCTCGGGTACATTTTTTAACACTGTGTTAGTTAGCGTTAAAGTTTCTTAGGAAAATTATTAAAGGGGCTGTAGATTAATGTCTGCAGCCCCTCTTGTTAATGACAAGCATTTTATGTAAATTTGATATAGTTTTAAGGTCAACATTTCATGGACAAAAGTAAACAAACATTTGATCAGGCCGAATTGGAACTTTTAAAAGAAGGTCTGAAACGAAGCTATAAAGAACGTTTTGAAATGGCTACGCGTTTGTATAAAATACAACAGACCATGAGCAAGGCTTCTATATCACATAAACCATTTATCAGTAAATAATTCGTGGACATCTTTGATGAAGAGATACTGAGAAATTATTAAAGAGGTTGCAGGTTAATATCTGCAACCTCTTTAGTTTAGACCACGTTTGAACTATTAGCCACCGATATTACCATCTCAAGGATTGTTTTTAAACTTGAAATATGATCAATTATATCGCATAAATCAGGAGTAATTAACAAAATCACCTGCCGATTATTGTTTTCAATGATGTCATTATATTTCAATGGAAATTCGTTACCTTGAATTTAATAAAGTTGTACGATATTCAATAATGGCAAACCACACTTCGGCAATGAAAAAATTAATTCTCTCAATTCTTACAGCATTTTTTTCACTTTATGCCTTGGCTCAAAAGGATAATAAAGTGACTATTGGAACAATTGATAGCATTCAATCGAAAATTCTGAATGAACAAAGAAAAATCTGGATATATGTGCCAAGTAGCTGGCAAGCTGACTCTAAACAACGATACCCGGTATTATATTTATTAGATGGTGATGCCCATTTTTATTCAGTAGTAGGTATGATTCAGCAACTCAGTCAGGTAAATGGTAATACTATTTGCCCCGAAATGATTGTAGTTGGTATTCCAAATACGGACAGAACAAGAGACCTGACTCCAACACATGTAGATGCTGACCCGCCTTTTATCGACAGTGTATTTTCAAAAACATCAGGGGGTGGCGAACACTTTGTTTCATTTATTGAAAAGGAATTGATGCCACGTATTGATTCCTTATACCCAACGCAACCTTACAAAATATTAACCGGACATTCATTTGGAGGTCTAACAGTGATGAACGTTGTAATAAACCATACAAAATTGTTCAACGCCTACATCTGCATAGACCCCAGCATGTGGTGGGATAAAATGAAATTTTTAAATGCAACTAAGAAATCTCTGTTAGAGAAAAACTTTTCAGGTACTACTTTGTATTTAGGAATTGCAAATACCATGGACGATGGCATGGATATCACTAAGGTCCAAAGCGACACATCTGGTGGTGCCAGGCATATCCGTTCAATTCTTGATTTGGATAAATATATTAAAGGTCAAAAGCAAAACGGATTAAGGTATGAAAGTAAATATTATAGCAATGATGACCACGGATCTGTGCCCTTAATCGCGGAATATGATGCCTTTCGCTTTATTTTTAACAAGTATCGTTTTAAGCTCTCTTTTAAAGACTTTACAGATCCTTCGGTAGATTTAGTAAATAAATTCGATAAACATTATCAGGAAGTTTCAAAACTGTTTGGTTATAAGGTTTCCCCACCTGAAAATATGATAAACGGCCTGGGCTATGAACTTTTGCAGCGAAAGCAATACGCCAAAGCTAGAGGACTGTTTAAAATAAATGTTGACAATTATCCTGACAGTTATAATGTCTACGATTCTTATGGCGACTATTTTCTGGCAATTGACGATAAATCAAAAGCGATTGAATATTTCAAAAAGTCTTTGTCCATACAAGAAAATCCAGAGTCTCGGAAAAAATTAAATAAATTATTGGAGTAAAATAATCTTTAAAACCTTGATTAATGATATATTTTGGAGTGCTGGAATAATAATAAAACGCCTGTAAATTTTATTTACAGGCGTTTTATTTAAATGTCGTAGGGTTTAACCTCAGTGCTCAATGCTGCAATTTTTTGTATGAGTGATGTTGATACAGTTATTGCTTAGCCAACTTGTATAATTTACCGCTGTCTGTTGCTGCGTAAATAGCACCATCCTTACCGGTGGCTATGCAGCGCCAACGTTCGTTTTTATCTGAAAGCAAACGTTCTTCACCTACAACTTTGTTGTTTTTTATGACCAAACGAATGATGTGTTGCCCACTTAGTGCCCCTATAAAGAGGTTATTTTTCCACTCAGCAATGTTACCAGTGTAAAACATCATGCAGCCTGGCGAGATAACGGGATCCCAATAGTATACCGGTTGCACCGTACCTTCTTTCTGTTGTATACCATCATAGACCTTTTCACCGCTGTATTCAATGCCGTAAGTCACGTAAGGCCAACCGTAGTTGCCGCCTGGTTTAATTAAGTTGATCTCATCGCCACCTCGGGGGCCAAATTCTGTCTCCCAGAGGTCGCCGTTAGCTGGGTTAATGGACAGGCCATCAGGATTACGAAAGCCATAGGCATATACCTCTGGCTTAGCATTGGCCTGGCCTATAAACGGGTTACTGGCAACAGGTTTGCCATCTTTAGTAATATGGATAATTTTACCGGTGGTCGCACTTAGATCCTGCGCTTTCGCACGGATATCGTTAGATTGACGGTCACCAGAGCTGATGAAAATATTGCCTTGTTTATCAAATACCAAACGTGAACCAAACTGGCCGGCACCTTTAAAACGCGGGCTGGCTTCGAATATCACAGTCACGTTTTCCAGCTTTGTTTCATCGGCCGATAATTTACCTTTAGCTACAGCAAGGGTAGCCCCCTCGCCCGGTTGCGCGTAGGTCCAGTAGACCATGCGGTTTTTGGTAAAATCAGGATCAATGTTCACATCCAGCAAACCACCCTGTCCTTGAAATTGTACTTCGGGGAAACCAGTAATGGTTTTATCAATTTTACCGGCAGTTGTCAATATTTGCATGGTTCCCGGCTTACTGCTTATCAGTAAACGGCCGTCGGGTAAAGCATGCATACCCCAGGGGCCCTTTAGCTCGCTGCTGATGACTTTAACAGTATACGGAGTTTTGGTTTTAACGCTACCAATACGGGTTTGCCCTGTGAACGCAGGTTTATAGTCGCTATTGGCCTTGTTTTTTTCCACCGGCTTGCCGGTTTGCGCCATGCTGGATGCATTTAACGATAGAAGGGCGACGCCCAGGGCTAATGGTTTATAAATTTTTGAAAACATAATGCGATTTGGATTAATGTCAGGTAAGTTACAATCTTATGAGCTTAATGTTTGAATACAACGTGTTTTTTACAGTAGTTATAAGAGGGCGCCTTAAAATTATAAAGTTTTTAGCCTTATAATTAGAATGAAGTCATTAATTTAGTTTTTTTGTACCTTCGTGTCTTATGCAAAGACAACTATTCACATATTATAGTTTAGCGATTGGAATGATTGCCTGATTCCGGGTGTCTTGTTTCTAAAGTTGCCTGCTTGGTAGTTTCTGTATTACCAAAGGTGATTTGTATGGGGCAAACCATTCGGATGATAGATAATTAAGCAATTTTATTTCATCATTTTAAATTATAAGTAGTGAATAACTTATCATTATATGGTTGGAACGACACCCTGTTCCAACTCAAACAAACATCACAATACAAACATCTTTTTCATGGTCGTGTTTCTGCAGTAAACAAAACCAATTATGAGGTCATTACCGAAGGTGGTCTGCTGTTGTGCGAACTAACCGGTAATTTGCTTTATGGAAGATCGTTATTTGAACTTCCGTGTACAGGCGATTGGATTATTTTTCAACCTTTTGACGATAATAAAGGAATAATCGTTGATATTTTACCGCGTAAACATACGCTGTATCGGAAAAAGAGCGGTACAATATCCGACAGGCAAGCTATTGCATCCCATGTTGATAAGGCGTTTATTGTACAAAGCCTTGATGCCAATTTCAGTGTTCGTCGAACGGAGCGTTTTATGGTTCAGGTATTAGAAGAAAATATTCAACCGATATTGATACTCACTAAATCTGATTTGGAGTTTAGTCGCCATCAAGTGGATGAATCGCTGAAGCATATTGCTCGCCAAATGCCAATAATTTTCACAAGTATTCTTTCTCCCGAAACAATACTTCCTGTGCGAAAATTTATCAGGCAAGGAGAATCGATTGTATTTGTAGGGTCATCAGGGGTTGGAAAAAGTTCCTTAATCAACGCATTATGTGAACGGACAGTATTTTTTACATCTGAAATAAGCAAGTCCTCAGGCAAAGGGCGGCATACCTCAACCCGAAGAGAAATGGTTCTAATGGATGATAATGGCATTTTAATAGATACACCAGGCGTAAGAGAATTTGGTTTAGCCTCGGACAATCCTGAGGCACTGGCAGATATATTCGATGTTTCTGATTTTGCAGAATCCTGTCGTTTTGAAAATTGCGCGCATGTCGGTGAACCTGGCTGTGCAGTTATCGATGCTGTAAATAGCGGTTTTTTAGAATTTGAAGTATATAGCAGTTACCTCAAATTGCGAAAAGAATCTTGGCATTTTTCTACTTCCGATTATGAAAAGCGCAAAAGAGATAAGTATTTTGCCAGAGTTTCAGATGAAGCTAAGAGAATAAAAAAACGTTGATCTTCCTATTATTCAGTACAGGTAGTCCACTTAATAGTGGACTACCTGTAACTAGCTATCCTTTCTTTATGACAATGTGTGTAGCATTCTCTCCGGCCACTCTTTGTATCTGATTGTAGCCAAGCCCTGCCATGTCCATTCCCGAAAATAAATGTTCTCCTGAACCTAAGAAGACAGGTGAAATGGCTAAATGTAATTCATCAATATGGCCTGCTTGTAAGTATTGCCTTATTGTTGAAACCCCGCCACCAATGCGAATGTCTTTTCCGTTCGCCGCTTTTTTAGCTTCTTCCAGTGCTGATTCGATGCCATCGGTAATAAAATAAAACGTTGTTCCTCCTTTCATGATCAGAGGTTTTCTAGCATGATGCGTTAAAACAAATACCGGAACATGATAAGGTGGTTCTTCGCCCCACCAGCCCTTCCATTCATCATCTGGCCATGCTCCACGAACGGGTCCGAACATATTTCGCCCCAGTATCCAGGCGCCCATGTTCTCGAACGACTTTTCCACGAATTCATTATCTGTACCTTCGATTCCGTCATTTTTACCTCCCATCTTCCGAAACATTTTTGTTGGAAAAATCCAGTTGTGAAGTTCCTCACCTCTTAGTCCCAAAGGATCAGTTAGATCTTGTTTGGTGCCTGCACCAAATCCATCTAGCGAAATAGAAAAACATGCAACTTTTACTTTACTCATATTTGTATTCATTTTCAATTGGATTTTAAGGTATTGGTTTTTATGTACCCGCCTTACTCTTTTAATAATGTAAATTTCGCTAGAAAAATTAATTTTTGATGGGGTATATACGACTAAATAAGGGCAGAATGCGACTAGTGTCCCTATCGTTACTAATTTTTTAAGATATTTTCCCCAAATTTGATTAACCAATGAAGTGATGAACTATAAGGAGACTAAGCCACATTCAGCGTTAGCTGATTATATTGATGCGTTTTGGACGACAACAAACGACCAAAGAAACTCGGTATCCGAAAAAATCTTACCTGACGGTTGTGTTGATATCATCTTAAACTTGGGCGATGATTGTAAGACTGACAATGGACGGTTCAATATAAAAAATGGAGAAATCTGTTTGGTAGGCACTATGAGACATTTCAAAATAACTGAGTTGAAAACGGAAACAAAACTTTTGGGAATACGTTTCAAACCCTCTGCCTTTTCTGCTTTCTATAAATTCAGCTCACTGCACGAGGCAACCGACAGTACTATAGCATTTGAAAAAAAACTTTCGCCCGACTTCAATCAGGTTATTACCGGTTCCATTGGTTATCTTAATCAGTTTTTTATCGAAAAGCTTAAGCCACATCCAACATCTATGCTGATGCCTGTTATAGCGGACATTAAAAAATACAAAGGCATTATCAGTGTGGTTGAATTGGCAAATCGGCATTTTACTACTACAAGACAGCTGGAACGTCATTTTAAACACCACGTCGGGATCAGTCCAAAAGAATTTATTAATATAACCCGCTTTCAATTTGTGCATGCTGCTATCCAGAAAAAATCATCCAAAAAAAGTATGTTGGAGATTGCCTTTGAACATGGTTATTACGATCATGCCCATTTAGCCAATGMCATAAAGAGTTATACGGGAGTTACACCTAACGAGCTATAAATTTTGTCGTATTTTTCCAAAGTACGGACTAGTATTGTCAACTACATTTGCATCTATAATCTACAGACATTATGGCTAACACATCAGGACAGAACAAACTTAAGCACGAACAAATCCAATACATAGAGTTCCTCTCTAATGATATTCAACTCGTCAAAAAATTTTACACAGAATGTTTCAATTGGACCTTTACCGACTTTGGGCCAAATTACACGGCTTTTGAAGGCGACTATATTGATGGTGGCTTTACTTCGGGAAACCCTGTAAAAGGAAGTATATTAGTTATCCTTTATTCTGAGGAAATTGAAACGACCAAGAATAAAATCATTAAGGCCGGTGGTACAATAGCGCAGGATATTTTTAGTTTTCCAGGTGGCAGACGCTTTCATTTCATCGATCCTGATGGTAATGAACTGGCGGTTTGGTCTGAATAAAGGAAATATTAGCACACTAACTCTTTAAATTTCCTCGATAATAGTACATTTGTGAGTACGAAGGAAAACTTCCCATTTGGGAGGTTTTTTTATTTTAATTTGTATAGAGAACTGTAAAGATTATGACTGAAACAGAATACCTGGAGTTTTGTAAAAATCAAATTACAGGCCCATTAAAAGAAGAAGATATTATTACCATGCTAACCGCTTGGGGCGCCATTAATTATTCCCTTGGGTATAAAAATGCCTTACTTGATCATGACATTGAGGCTAATGAGTAGCGTGACAGTTAATGAGGATTAAATTAATACTGTAGCGTTTTGGCTAATGTATTCGTAAACATTCATACAAGCCAGCAAATTGATTATGAAAAACCTTACCACCGCAATTTCAGTATTACTTTTATTTTCCGTTAGCTTCTTCTCCTGTAAAAAAGACAGGAATGTAGACCCTGAAAATCTTATAAAGGGAAACTGGGAGGAAATGGACCTGAACGGACTACAGCGATCACTTAATTTTACAAAAGACAATAGCTTTTTTCTGACTATTGTCCTTAACGATGGAAGTAGCATCCGGTTCATCGGAACTTACCAGGTCCAGGGCGACAAATTAAAGATAACCACTACTGAAAAGCTGGAGCAGGAACCAGGAAAACCAGTTCAACGTACCCCTACKWCYKAYMYWMKYTATGAAAACGCCACCTTTAGTATTGCTGGTGACATCCTTAATCTGAATTATACGAGTTACCCTGCCGACGCGCCGGTCAATACGCCTGCAAAGTTCCGCAGACTGATCACTATCGAAGAAGGTGGATTGATACCATAAATTTTCTAACTGCAATTTTCTTGTTATAGCCTATTTTTCAATGGCAATACAATCAAGATAGATCATATTTATAAATGGTGTTTTGCGGCGTCTTCCACATCTTTGATGATGATCTTGGTCATCTTCATCATAACCTGCATTACACGTTGGGCCTTCTCTACATCTTTATCTTGTAATAATTCCCCCAATATCGCCGGCGATATCTGCCACGACAAACCAAATTTATCTTTTAACCATCCACATTGTGATGTTTCACCACCTCCAGCTACAAGGCTTTTCCAGTAGTAATCAATTTCTTCCTGTGTATTGGCCTCAATAGAAAAAGAGACTGACTCGTTAAATTTGAACTGTGGACCCCCATTTAACAATATAAACTGTTGATCTTCTATTTCCATGTCTACAGCCAGTATTTCACCGCCAAAACCAGGTGCATCTTTGGGGTAATAACTGGTATTAAGTACTTTTGAGTTTTTAAACACTGAGGTGTAAAAGTCAATTGCTTCTTTAACATTATGGTTCAGCCACAAACAGGGTCTTATCTTTTTCATATTTTTTTGATTTAAAACAATTCCAATGATGATCTGGTATGGAAACAAATTTAAAGTTCACATGGTTTTCATAATATTTATTAATTTCATCTTATGGCTAAGAATAAAACTGTTGCCACAGACCTGGATGTTCGTGATTTCCTGGAAAAAGTGGCAGACCCTTTAAAGCGAAAAGATTGCTATCTGATCGCTGCATTGATGGAAAAACAGACAGGATATGAACCCAACATGTGGGGGACCTCAATTGTAGGCTTTGGTAGCTATCATTACAAATATGCCAGCGGTCATGAGGGAGATGCCCCATTAATCGGATTTTCTCCGCGAAGTACAGCAATTGTTTTGTATATGGCTCGTGATTTTGAAGATAAAGAAAACTTGCTACTGCAGTTGGGTAAGCATAAAACAGGCAAAGGCTGTATTTATATTAAAAAACTGGCTGATGTTAATATACAAGTATTAACCAAGATGATAGATCAATCGGTGGCATATATGAAAAATAAATAAGAGGTGGAAGAAATGGTAATAACAATTGACCAAAATATCAGACTGGAACAAACAGCTGTGAAGCATGCAGAAGGCTTATTGGAAGCCATAAACAGCAGTCGGGCGCAACTATCTGAGTTTTTACCTTGGGTGCCCAACATGCAATCTGTAGGAGACCTTATAACTTACATCAGGAAATGTGAGCAGCTTTATGAACAGGGCCTTGAAGTAAGCTTTGTGATTATGCTTGATGATCGGCCAGCAGGCAGAATTGGCTTGCATTATTTGAATGCTTTTAATCAAAGTGCAGCAATTGGCTACTGGCTGGCTGAAAATGCACAGGGCAAGGGTATTATGGTCCGGTCTTGTAAGGCATTAATTGATTATGGTTTTAAGGACCTGGCATTACATCGTATTGAGATTAAAGCAGCAACTTTGAATTTGAAAAGTCAGGCAATTCCCCGCAAACTGGGTTTTCAGAAAGAAGGGATTTTAAGACAGTCAGAAAAGGTGAATGGGAAATTCTTAGACCTGGTTTTATATTCTGTGCTTCATGAGGAATGGAATATGGATTCCTAATAAATGATTTAAGCACAAGTTTTCCATTATAATGCTATTTTTGAAAAAAGTAATAGCTAACCCCATAACTCAGTTTTATATTGAAAACACTAGTATTAGGAGCATCAGGACAACTAGGACAATGCCTTAAGGCAGTTGCCTCAAATAGAAATATCGACACATTAGACTTCCCGGACGAAAGTGCCGCGAACATCCTTAATGTTGAGAAACTTAACGCTTTGTTTGCAGAAAAAAAACCAGCATATGTAATCAATTGCGCTGCCTATACTGCTGTTGATAAGGCTGAAGATGATGTAGATCTGTGCAGATTAATTAATAAGCAGGGAGCATTAAACATCGCCTTGCTTTGTAAAGAATTTGGTGCTAAACTAGTTCACGTTTCAACAGACTTTGTTTTTGAAGGAGCCATTCCCGAATTGCTAAAGGAAGATGATTTAGCAAAACCAATTAATATTTATGGTTTGACTAAGCTTGAGGGAGAAACGGATATTATAGATAATCTTAACGAACATTACATTATTCGTACAAGCTGGCTATATTCTGAGTATGCAAATAATTTTGTGAAAACAATGTTGAAACTAGGAGCGGACCGCGATGAGTTAAATATAATTGCTGATCAGATTGGCTCGCCAACTTATGCCATTGATTTGGCCGGTGCAATTTTAGATGTTATTGACTCTGGCAAAACGGAATATGGGGTGTATCATTATAGCAATGAAGGATCAATTTCGTGGTTTGATTTTGCAAAAGGTATTTTTGACATCAGTAATACACGGGTAAAGGTTAGTCCGATTCCTACTTCTGCTTATCCAACAAGAGCTAGCCGACCTAAGTTCTCTGTAATGGATAAAACGAAGATCAAAGCAACTTTTGGAATCGAAGTACCTTATTGGAGAGACAGTTTGATTAAGTGTATTGAGCAATTATCTGTACTGGATAAAGCCTAAGCATGTGCTAAAGAAACCGTGATATAAAAAAAGAACGGAATTATATAAATATTTTTCCGTTCTTTTTCCAATCTTTGATCCGTAATGAAAAGAACACTGCTTACCATACTCGCCATTTTCTATCTGGGTGTTTCCAGTGGGGCAGCTGTGCATTTCCATTATTGCATGGACAAGCTGGTAAGCTGGAGCATGGCAAAACAATCTGGCAAATTATGTGATTTCTGTAAAATGCCTTTGGCAGAATCTAAAAAGAAATCATGCTGTAAAGATGTTAAGCATGAAGTTAAGGTTGAGAGTTCTCAAAAAGTAAATCAAGCGGTTTATAAATTTGATCAGCCATCTGCAGCCATTCTATTACCCGAATTATTTGTTAATTATCAGGCCCTGGTGCCTGTTAAAATTATAAGGGAAGCATTAAGCAATGCACCTCCTAATAGACAGCAAGTTCCGGTCTACCTAAAAAACTGTACCTACAGAATATAATACCCTCTTTCTTTTTTAATGCCTGGCACACTCGTGCCCTGGTTGCAGCATTACTGTAGCCCCAAATTTTTATATCATTTTCTTTAAAACTTATTAAGATGAACTCATTAAGATCTCTTTTGGTAGTCGGCCTGACTATCCTTGGTAGTGCTGTATTTGCACAATCAAAAACCGAAAAAATTAACGTATCAGGAAACTGTGGAATGTGTAAAAAACGTATTGAAACTGCCCTTAAAATTGACGGTGTTAATACAGCTGTGTGGGATGTAAAATCTAAAATATTAACGGTAAGCTACGATAGTACCAAAATTACAACTGAAAGCATTCTACAAAAAGTTGCAGCTGCAGGGCACGACACGCAAAAGGTTACAGCCAAACAAGAAAATTATAGCAAACTACCTTCATGCTGCCAATACGATAGAAAGAGTACAGACAAAAAATAACTAAAAGAAAGAGGGTTATTATAAATGGTACATAAAATTATAGAATGGTCGATGCGCAATAGATTGATTGTGCTGGTACTTTCCGCAGGGTTATTCATATGGGGCGTTTTCTCCGTACAAAAAAACCCAATAGATGCGATTCCTGATCTTTCAGAAAATCAGGTCATCGTATTTACAGAGTGGATGGGCAGATCGCCACAGTTAATTGAAGATCAGGTGACTTACCCGTTGGTAACCAATTTGCAGGGGATTCCTAAAATTAAGTATGTAAGAGGTTCTTCCATGTTTGGGATGAGCTTTATCTATGTGATTTTTGAAGATGATGTTGATGTTTATTGGGCCAGAGAGCGGGTTTTAGAACGGATCAGTACCATATCCCGAACTTTGCCAGAAGGTGTATCTCCGCAACTTGGTCCTGATGGAACAGGAGTGGGCCACGTATTATGGTATACCTTAGATGCTCCGGAAATGGATTTGGGCGAGCAGCGGGCAATACAGGATTGGTACGTAAAGTTCGCTTTGCAAACCGTCCCGGGAGTTAGTGAAATAGCCTCATTTGGTGGCTTTCAGAAACAATATCAAATCTCGATAGACCCAAACAAATTACTGTATTATAAACTTACTGTGCCTCAGGTAATAGCCGCAGTTAGGAGTAACAATAACGAGTCGGGCGGACGAAAGTTTGAGATGAGCGACATGGGCTATATCATTAAAACATCGGGCTACCTCAAATCCATTGAAGAAATTTCGAATATCCCGGTAAAGAATCAGAACGGTACACCAATAAAGGTCTCTGATCTGGCTACGGTTCAAATGACTGGAGAAACCAGATTAGGCATATTTGATCAGGATGGCAAGGGCGAGCGTGCAGGCGGTATTGTCGTAATGCGTTATGGCGAAAATGCTGCGGAGGTAATTGATCGGGTAAAAGCAAAAATGAAGGAAGTATCAAAAGGCTTGCCTAAGGGTGTAAAATTTGATATTGTGTATGATAGAGGTGAACTGATTAAAGAATCTGTAGACTCTATCAAGAACACTTTGATCGAAGAGATGATCGTAGTATCCCTAATCGTGTTTGTATTCCTCTTTCATTGGCGCAGTGCACTAAGTATCATTATACAAATTCCTATTACTATTGCCGCAAGTTTTATCCTGCTCAATGCCTTTGATATTTCGTCCAACATTATGTCGCTAACCGGTATTGCACTGGCCATTGGGGTAATTGTAGACAATGGAATTATCATGAGTGAAAATGCTTATAAGCATTTGGCAGAGCGATATGAACAGTGGGAAAAGGATCAAAATAAAACGACAGCATCATGATGAACTGGTTTAAAAATATGTTTCGCAAATCTCCGGATTGGATTAGCGAAGAAGATCGCCTCGCGGTAATCACTAAATCCAGCAAGCAGGTATCCAGAGGTGTGTTCTTTGCTACGGTAATTATTATAACCTCTTTTTTACCGGTATTTATGCTAACCGGACAGGAGGGTAAATTGTTTCATCCGCTGGCTTACACCAAAACATTTATCATGATTGTTGATGCTTTTTTGGTGATTACGCTGGCTCCTGTACTGATCTCTTTCTTTATGAAAGGGAAATTCAGACCTGACCATGCAAACCCGGTAAATAGAGTTTTAGAAAAGGTGTATGAGCCAATTATCAGAACGGTATTGAAATGGAGAAAAACAACTATTGCCATTAATATCATCGCTTTGCTAATTACAATTCCTTTGCTTAAAAATTTAGGAACGGAGTTCATACCGCCATTAGATGAGCAAAGTATTTTGTTTATGCCGGTAACCTTGCCTGATGTTTCAAATGCAGAAGCAAAGCGGATATTACAGGTACAGGATAAGATTATTAAGTCGGTACCGGAAGTAGATAAGGTTCTTGGAAAAGCAGGAAGGGCAAATACCGCTACAGATAATTCACCGATTAGTATGATCGAAACGATCATTACTTTGAAACCGAAAAGCGAATGGAGAAAGGGCATCACTAAAAAAGATATTGTGACGGAGTTGGATGCCAAGCTTCAAATTCCGGGTGTGGTAAACGGGTGGACACAACCGATCATTAACAGAATCAATATGCTGGCTACCGGTATCCGTACCGATGTAGGAATAAAAGTATTCGGACAAAATCTGGATACTATTGCTTCGGTGTCAGAAAAAGTAAAAGCGGCATTAGTAGGTACCCCTGGGGTAAGCGATTTATTTGTAGAGCCCATTACAGGTGGTAAATACCTGTCTATTGATGTAAAAAGAGAAGAGTTGGCCAGGTATGGCCTGAACGTAGACGACGTTAATCAGGTTGTTGAAAGTGCACTGGGTGGAGCAACTATTGGCAATACCATTGAAGGCAGACAGCGTTTTTCTATAAGCGTACGCCTTGCTCAGGAATACCGTAACAGTGTAGAACGCATTAAAAGAATCCCTATTCAATCAGCTTCTTTTGGTGAAGTTCCTTTATCGGCAGTTGCCGATGTGAAGTTTGAAGATGGTCCGCCAATGATCAGCTCCGATAATGCTATTCTTCGTGGTGCTGTAATGTTTAACGTTCGTGATAGAGATTTGGGCAGTACGGTTAAGGATGCAATGGAGAAGCTGAATAAAGAGAAGGGGGTTCTTCCCGAAGGATATTTTCTGGAATGGAGTGGCCAGTATGAAAACCTGATCAGGGGCAAGCAAACACTGATGTGGATAGCTCCGGTGGTTTTGGTAATCATTTTCTTCTCTCTGTATTTTGCATTTCGCTCTATCAGAGAGGCCTTTTTAAGCCTCATCACGGTTCCTTTTGCCTTAATCGGGGGAGCTTACATGATTTATTTCTGGGGAGTTAATTTGTCTGTTGGCGTAGCCGTTGGTTTTATAGCTCTGTTTGGGATTGCTGTTGAAACGGGGATTGTGATGGTAATTTACCTCAATGATGGGATGCAACAACTGATCAAATTAAAAGGCAATTCGAGCGAGACCATTACCAAGGAGGACCTTAGAGAATATGTAATTCATGGTGCAGCCAAAAGATTAAGACCAAAGCTTATGACAGTTTGTGTGTCGCTATTTGGATTGGTACCGGTGTTATGGGCCAGTGGTGTTGGGGTAGATGTAATGCAACCAATAGTGCTGCCAATGATAGGTGGGGTACTAACCTCTTCTACACACATTCTGTTGGTTACACCACTTATCTTTTTAATGTCCAAAGAGTATGAATTGAGGAAATATGGAAAACTGGAGGTTCACGATGTACATCATTAAAAAATTAACATGGATATTGTTGCTGCTGCCACTTTATACAACAGCACAACAAACAGAGGTGCTTTCATTGGATACGATTTTGCACCGTATAGATAAAAATAACCTGTTACTGCAGTCGTATGGTTTAAAGGCCGAGAGCTATAAGCATACCGCTAAGGCGGCAACTGCCTGGATGGCACCTATGATTGGTGTAGGTACATTTATGACCCCTTATCCCGGTCAGGAACTTATGGACGATAGGGATAAAGGATCAATAATGATACAGTTGGAACAGGACATTCCAAACCTGTCTAAATTAAATGCCACCAAGCGTTATATCGAATCGAAGGGGAAGGCCGAGAATGAAACCCGTGGCATTACCTTAAATGAATATAAAACACAGGCAAAGCGGTTGTATTTCGGTTGGCTGGTTTCAGTACAAAAAATAGAAGTGCTGAAAAAGAATGAAAAAATCATGCAAACCATGAAGAAGATTGAAGAGATCAGGTATCCTTTTAATCAATCGAAATTAGGTAGCGTGTATAAAACCACCGCAAAACTGGAAGAAAACAAAAATATGATCCGCATGCAGGAAGGCGATATTGCTAAATCCAGGGCGTGGTTAAATAGTTTAATGAACCAGCCGGGAAATGCGGATATAGCTATTGATACTAATTATCAGCCAAAGTTTGTACCGGCAAATGCTATTGATACCGGGAGTTTGGCATTGGCCAGAAATGATATTAAGAAAATGGATTACAATATCCAATCTATGCAGCTAAATATTGAGGCAATGAAAAAGCAAAGCAGACCCGATTTTAAGCTGCGGTTCGATCACATGTCGCCTTTAACCAAGATGATGCCGAAGGCTTTTAGTGTAATGGGGATGGTTAGTATTCCTATTGCTCCATGGTCTTCAAAAATGTATAAATCTGAAGTAAAAGGAATGGAATATGAAGTGCAGGCGATGGATAAAGAAAAGGCTGCCATGTTACAGGAAACCCAAGGGATGCTGTATGGTATGCAATTCGAAATCCAATCCATGCAAAAGCGTATTGATGCCATGGAAAGCAAGATTATTCCGACACTGCAAAAATCACTGGATGTTAATTTTTTGAATTACCGTGAAAATAAAATGGAACTGCCTGAGGTAATTGATTCATGGGAGGCACTTACTATGATGCAAACCAGTGTTTTGGATGAGAAATTGAAACTTTATTTAATGATAGCCGATTATGAGAAAGAATTATATCGCTAAGCGGCATACCTACGGATGGGTTGCAATGGTCCTGATCGGCGCGTTGATAATTAGCTCTTGTAACAGAGGTAAAGACAATAAGCACATGAATCATGATGATCCTGGTGTGGTAAGAATTGACAGTAACCTCTCTCACTTGCTGAAACCCTCAAATGAGCAGGTGGTATCTACGCTCCCTGTAATTAAGGCTGAATACGGCACCAAAATATTTACGGAAGAGGCACAAGGTATCGTCAATTACGATACGAGAAATCAGAACAGCATTGCCAGCAGAGTGAGTGGAAGAATAGAACGTTTGCTGATCAAATACAATTACCAACCTGTTAAAAAAGGGCAATTGATAATGGAGGTTTATTCTCCGGATCTGGCTGCCGCGCAACAGGAATTGCTATTCCTGAAAGGTACAGGGACTGATCAGACGATGCTACAGGGGGCAAAACAGCGATTGATGTTGTTGGGGATGAGTGCTGCAAGTATTGATCAACTGATAAAAACAGGAAAGGTAAACTACCGTATTCCAGTGTATAGCAATGCTGATGGGTATATACTTGAAAAATCTGCAGCACCAGTTGCTGCATCAAGTCTAGCTACACCATCATCTGGTGGAGATGGAATGGACAACATGGGAGGCGGAGGAAGCTCATCTGCGGCTAATCCTGTAAGCACTGTGCCAGTAAATTCTCCTGTATTATTACGTGCCGGACAATATGTGAGTGCCGGACAATCGCTTTTTACCATCTATAACGCTAATCAGCTGATCGCTGAATTCTCCTTAAAGCCTGCGCTGGCATCGCTTATAAAAAAGGGAGATCATTTTTTATTCTATAAAACTGCTGATAAAAGTACTATTCAGAATGCTAGCATAGGTATGATACAGCCTGTTTTTAAGGATAGGGTAAATTTTACCATTGCCCGCGCTTACCTTAATAAGCCAAACTTTAGGGTAGGTGAACTGCTTACTGCCAGAATTCCTGTATTGCTTCATGCCTCATGGTGGCTGCCGGAATCTGCTGCGATAGCACTGGGTAATAAAACAGTGGTTTTTAAAAAGGAAGGTAATGTTGTTGTCCCTAAAATTGTAAAGTCGGGGATTACCATTGCTGGAATGATACAGGTTAAAGAAGACATCGGCAGCTGGGAGGTAAGTAAAAAAGCAGCTTATCTGGTAGATAGCGAAAGCTTCATAAAAATGACTGAAAACAAAGGAAATTAAGTTATGGAACGGAAATTATTTATAAAAAAGATTGCCTTGCTGGCGTTGGTTCCATCAATATTTGTTGCTGCATGCAGTAGTGAGGATAACTCAAAAGGTAAAATGACTGCTGCAAAACAGCAAACATTTACTTGTCCCATGCACCCGCAGGTGATAAAAAATGAGATGGGTACTTGCCCAATCTGTGGAATGGATCTGGTTCCATTTGAAAAAAACAGTAATGCAAAGGCGCTGAAAATAGATGAAAAGCGACAAGCTCTAGCAAATATTACCACTGTATTGATTGGTGAAGGTAATCTTTCAGGAGCAAAACAGCTTAATGGAAGGCTTACTGTTAACCCAGAGCAAAGCAGTTATATCTCGAGCAGAATTGCCGGTAGAATAGAGCAGTTGTATGTAAGGGAAACCGGTGCTAAGATCGGTAAAGGACAGCCTTTGTACAAACTTTATTCAGAGCAATTGGCCACACTTCAGCAGGAATACCTGATGGCAATAGCACAGGAGAAAGAATTCCAGGGAGATAAAATAGAACGCCAGATTGTAGCCGCTGCAAAACAGAAACTACTGTTGTACGGGCAATCTGAAAGTCAGATACAACAGCTTGTTAAAACTCAAAAGAAAGATCCATATGTGGTTTTCTATGCACCAAGGGGTGGGGTAGTTGCTGAGTTATCAGTAACTCAGGGTCAGTATGTAGCAGAAGGGAATCCGATTTTAAGATTGGAAGGATATGACCAGTTATGGGTTGAGGCCGACGTTTATCCAAACGAGGCAAAAGATATAAAAATGGGTCAGAAAGTTAAGGTTGTTATTGCCGGGTGGGAAGATCAGCCGCAGGAAATGACCATTAGTTTTATTACCCCGTCACTTCAATCCGGAACCCAGCTTACGCAGATCAGGGGAAGTATTGCTAATCCTCAAAATCAATGGCAGCCAGGCCTGCAGGCAAATGTTTTTTTACCATCAGCAAGTAAGCGTAATGTATTGACTTTGCCGGTTGATGCGGTTATAAGAGATGGTAAAGGCATGCACGTTTGGATTAAAAATGGTAAAGACAGCTTTGAGCCCAGATCGGTAAAAACAGGACAGGAGAATAACAATGAAGTAGAAATTTCAGAAGGCTTGAAAAATGGAGATCAGGTGGTAGTAACAGGGGCTTATCTTTTATATAGCGAATATATCCTTAAAAAAGGTAAAAACCCTGTTGGCCATCATTAGATTCTTGCCAGCATGGGGAACCAAAGCCGTTATGACAAATAAAAAATTGAATAAAACTTAATTTATTAATCATTAAAAAAGAAGAAGATGAGAACAATAACTAATTTCGTAATTACTTTGGCAGCAGTAACCTTATTTGCTGCATGCAGTAATCCACAAAAAACAGCAGAATCAAATGCACACGAAGGCCATAGTCATGCGGCAGGCGAAGGACATGCCGAAACTACAGAAAAGAGTGTTGCTGCGGTAAGTTTAAAAGACGATAAACTGAATGCGGTTTATCAGCATTATGTTCATTTAACCAATGCACTTGTTAAAGGCGACGTAGCTGAGGCAAAAGTGGCAGCCAACGCAATTGAACTTGGCGCTAAAGATTTAGCTAATGGTGCTTCTTTAGCCTCATCAGTAGCAAAAATAGGGTCAGCTGCTGATGTTGATGCCCAGAGAATTGCATATGCTGAATTAAGTACAAATTTTATAGAAAGAGTAAAAGCCTCTGGTTTAAGTTCCGGAGAAGTATATGTAGATTATTGCCCGATGGCTTTAAATGACAAAGGAGCCTCATGGTTAAGTAACCAAAAAGAGATTAAGAACCCTTATTTTGGTGAAAACATGCTTGCCTGTGGTGAAGTGAAAGAAACTATAAAATAATTGAGATTGGTTTCTATATATTTATAGAAACCAATCATCAAAATGAAATCATTTCCTTTTATCTCTTTGAATCAAAGTCTGGTGCTCTTACGGGTATTTACTTGTTTGTTGTTTCTTGCACATGCCGTTGTTCGTATAACTGGTGGAACTATTGAACGGTTTGGGGGCTTTCTAAATGGTAGGGGCTTTGTGTATGGAACCGCTTTTGTTTGGGGAATTACTGCATTTGAAATAATAGGTGGACTATTGCTCCTTGCCGGATATTTCAGAAAATGGATTTCAATAGGATTTATTGTAATGCTGGCTATTGGCATTGTAATCATTCATGCAGAAAATGGCTGGTTTGTTGGTGAACATGGATCGGGAGGAATTGAATACAGTGCAATATTGATCGTTTGTTTTATTGTAATTGCGGCTGAGGATTCAAAAAGCAAGTTAAGCTGATAAGTGATTCTTTTTTAACATCGTCAATCTGATGTAGGTTATAACACTGTAAAAACACCAAAGCAAAATCAAATGTATTAATGCTAAGGGGTTGGCCCATAAGCTGGCGCCTGATTGTACTATTGATGAATAGATTTGAATAAAAGGTGTTGTAGGTAATAGTTTGGAAAGCCATTGAACAGTTAAGGGTAAGGATTCGAACGGCCAGGAGTACCCTGTGATCAGAAAAATCGGATAGGTAGAAAAGGCCATCATTTGCAGGCAGAGCAATTGTGATTTAAACAGAGATCCTATAAATTGAGCCATGGGAATAAGGGTAAGAATAAAGAGGATCAATAAAATACCCAATTCGAAACCATTGCCGCGCATAGGCAAATTAAGCAGGCTGTAGTTTACATTCAGAAAGAAAAAGGCATAAGCAGAAAATAGAAACAGGTAAAATAATCCTTTTCCCCACATGCCTATAGATATCCCTCCCTTTAGCCACTCGCCAATACGTAAATGTTGCCGCTCTCCGGCCACACTTTCAGATAAACCTATCAGTAAGGTTTGTTGTAAAATCAAGGCCAATAATCCAGGAAGCAGAAATGCACCATAGCTTGATCTTTCGTTAAACATCGGCCTGTAATCTAAATTCACGGGCATTACATTTTGCATGGCTATTGTGGAGCTCATACCTTCGCTTTTTTGGAAATATTGTAAGCGTACACCTGCTCCAATGGTAAGGCATATTTGCTGAACGTTCATTAAAATGTCGCTTGAGGGCAGGAACCGGGCTGCATTTACGGCAAGTACCACATTGCTCTGCTTTAAGGTTAGTAAATTTGATTCTGTACCTTTTGGAATATAAAAATATCCCTGACAGTTTCCACGGTACATTTGCTCTTTGGCTTCTTCCAGATTAGGGAAATGAATTAATTCAACAATAGGAGAGTTATCGATATTTTGTTGGAGCAACCTTGATAACCTTGAATGATCATCGTCAACAACAGCAAGCTTTACATTTTGCTCTTCTTTATTAATGTAGATGCTTCCATAAAAAAACGCATAAAGCAATGGCGCAATCAATAGGGTCAGGAGCAAGCTATGGTCCTTTGCTACAAGGGCCGCCTCTCTTAAAAAAAGCTTAATTATGGACTGTCCCGATTGCTTTTTCATCTGTACTGGTATTAAACTGACGTTGAAATAATAGAATTGCAGTTGGGAACATCACCGCGCAAAACAATAAAAGCTTATTTAAATCTGCCTGTGCATAATGTAACGGTAAATTCATGTAATAAACTTTAAAAAAAGCATCCAGAAATGGTGTGTAAGGCATAATGGTAGCGTAATATTGATCGTACCATGGCATGGCCCATCTTGGAAAGGTAAATCCACTAAAGACAAAGGCGGGAGAGGTATAAAATAAAGCGGTGTCTCCAGATAACATTACATCTTTAAATAAAGCCGAAATAAAGATCCCGATTCCAATGCATGCCAGCGAAAGTAATGTATAAATGACAAAGAACTTGCCGGTAGCAGCCGAAACTCCAATATCGAAAAAGGGAAATATCACAAAAGCAATAAATATAAAATTAACCCAGCTTACTACAAGGTGGGCAATGGTTTTAGCTGTAATTGCGGTTAAGGCCGAACCCTTTGATAAGGTATACAGCTCCTGCATGGTTTCCGTTTTCCACTCATAATTCAAGGCCAGCATACTGCTTATGATCAGTATCATTTGCATGCCCACGGTGATTAATCCAGGTACCAGATACTCCTGATAGTTGTAACTTGCATTATAGAGCTGGTAAGAATTCAGTTTAATGGGATTGGCAAGTGCCATAGCCTGATCGGCTTTCATCCCTGTTTTTATCAGCTTCTTTAAAATTACACCTGAACTCCCTGTAATTACAACTTCAGCTACGGCTTTGTACACCATTTTAGCGGGTACCAGAGAAGCCGCGTTAGTGTACAGCGTTACATTAACCGGGTGTCTGCTGTAAATGTCTTTCTGCATGTTTACAGGAAAATGTATGGCTCCCAGTATTTTGCCCTGCTGTATTAGTCTTTCCACCTCGGCCTCACTGCTAACCCTTCTTGTAATGTTTAACGCTTCCCTTTGTTCAAGTAAAAAAGTAAGTTGCCGGCTAACGGGACTTTGGTCGTCATCCCATACGGCAAATGACAAGTGTTTAGCTTCTTCTTTTTGGTAAATCACCCCGTAAAATGAAAACAGAAGCACAGGAACAACCAGCATAACCAGGTAAAACACCTTTAAGCTGAGAATCCGTTTCCATTCCCTAATAATGATATGGCCAAAACGATTCATTAAGGCAGAATTAATGATGCAGTCATGCCAGAACGTAACCCTTTTACCTGCGACTGGTTTTCGGGCTTAAGTTCTATGGTAAAGGTTCTAAGTTCAAACTGCCCTTTATCTTTTGATGGTACCCAATTTGCAAATTCCAGTGTCGGCGATATTGAGGTTACTTTTACAGGGAAGGTTTCGGGTTCGCATCCCGGTACTTTTACTGAGGCAACTGCTCCTAATTTCAGTAAATTGGCTTTGTCCTGTCTGATGTTGAACCGCAAAAGTGTGGAATTCTTTTTTTCAATGGTCATCATGGGATAGCCTATGGATACGACCTCACCCTGATGGGTAACCAGACTCGAAATAACTCCATCTGCAGGGGCATAAACCTTGGTGTTGTCACCAAGGGCCTTTGTGAGCTCATAGGCCTGTTCTGCCTGTTTTACAATGGCATCAGCAGTTTTAAGCAGCTCGGGTCTTGTTCCTTCTTTCAGCATTTTTAAGTTCAACTCAGCAGTTTCCATTTCTTTCTTAGCCGCCTGATATTTGAAATAGAAAACATCTTTCTCTTGCCCTGATATCACCTCAGCATTATACAAACGTTCCATGCGCTGATAGGTGGTGTTAAAAAGATTGTACTGTTCCTGGCTGATCTGATAAAGCTTAGAGGTTGCTTCAATTAGCTCTGGTCTGGCGCCGTGTGTTAATAACTCCTGTTGACCTTTAGCCGCATCAATAGCCGAAAGCGCCTGCGCTTTAATGGCATCTATTTCGTTTGAACGTAAGATGGCAACTAGCTGTCCGCTTTTTACTGTGTCTCCCTGCTCAACAAGCAGAGAATCCAATCTGCCTGGAAATTCTGCCGCTACATCAACACTCGAGGCGTCAACCATCCCAACAAAGTTGTCCTCATCTTCTTTGTTTCGGGATAAGAAGAAAAGTAAAGCAATAATTACTACCAAAATAGGAATGAGCAGTGCCCAATAGTTTTTTAGAATGTTTTTCATCACTTAATGTATTGCGTTATTTGCTGGGGTTTACCTAGACTGTTGAAATATTCTGCCGCGGCTAAATAGTACCCAAATACTGCGGTATGGTAGCCTTTCTCAATTTCTGTTTCTATTAATAAAGCATCATTTACGTCTTTTGGAGAGGAGAGCTGGTTTCTCATTCGTTCTGTAATCAGGCGGCTGGTGGTATGGGCATCTTTTCTTGCTTTATCTAAAGATGCTACCTCATTTTGAAGTGATTTCACCTTGTTTCTGGCAACGGTAGATAAAACTTGTATTCCCAGACTTGCGTTCTTCTATGCAAGTTTTGCTTCTTCTATCAGTTGTCTGGCTGCCAGGGTTCTTTTTCTTGTTTGCCCATTAAAAAGAGTCCATTGTAATTCTACACCAACAAACCAGTCGGGCATCAGCAGGGGCAGGTCTTTTTGATATAAATTATAATTTCCAATAGCAAAAATGTTAGGTAAAGAAAATGAATTGCTGATCTTTTCGGCTGTTTTAGCGTATGAGATCTTACTGCCAGCCATTTTATAGACGGGATTGGATTCCCAAAAATCGCCCTCAGGTTTAAACGGCTCAATGACTGCATACTTCAACGTATCTGTAATTATTATGGCGGAGTCTAACGGGACACCAAGTAGCTTGTTAAGTTCTATATAGGCATTTTGCTGTTCCAGCTTGATGTTATTGAAATGGCTTTCTGCCTGTGTTAGTATCACATTTGTCCAGCTTTTCTGATAAGGTGCAAGGATTTGGTTTTTCACCAGTTCCTGGGCATAATTGTTGTTTTTGGTTAGCGCATCTACCATTACCTGCTGCTTATTGAACAGGGTATTTAAATATAAAATGCGCAAATACTGGGCTGCAATTAAAAAATCGACTTCTTTATTTACCAGATCAACATTGATGTCTGCAGAATTTACAAGGGATTGAGCCAGGTTACCCGCAGCATCGAGTTTGTTTCCCAGGAAAATGGGTTGTCTTACACCTAAGCCGGCTACAAAATAAGACTGCTTACTTAAACTCGGATTATAGTCGGGATAAATGCTCCCGATAATATTTTTGGATGCATTATATATCCGGTCTTGAGCGGCTTGCGACAAATCATTACCTGTTACTTCTTTAAATACGTCATTTGCAGCATTAACACTTTGCTTTGAAGAACCTTCTACAATACCATCTTTTACGGTTTGTAGATTTACCGTTAATGGGCTGCTAAGGTATGTATAGCTGGACAGCAGGTCTACTTTGGGTAAGTAGCTTTTCTTCGCGGCCTGCAAATTATACTGACTGGATAACAGCGCAGATTTTGCTTGTCTGAGGGTCATGTTATGATCGCGGGCCAGATTAAAACATGCTTCAAGAGAGGTCGTTTGGCCGTTTGCTGTAACCACAAAAACTGCCAATATCTTAAGTAGTAAATACCATTTAAGATGGTTTGCTGGTTTGTTTCTCATCGATACACGTTAATGAGTACTATAATTTTAAACTTTACATGGCTTAGGTGTGAATAAAGCTGATCTTATCCTATCAACTCTCTCCAGGCTAATAAAGTTTTAAAAATTTACGTTAAATTTTCGATTAATGAAACTTGATAATGATAATTGGGGGTTAAAGTTTAACCCTGACGGCAAACCTTTGTCTGGAAAGCATTTGCTGGATTACCGACTGTCATCATTTTAACCTCCTCCCGGGTAATCCCCAATTCAAATAAGGACGGTTTTAACACGCCAAAGATGGTACTATAAGGAGTTAAGTTGCCATTTTTAAAAGCGTTGAAAGCAGCTTTGCCACCTTCTTCTGTAACCGCAAAACCATCATCATGTGAAATCAATACTTTATGTAACAAGCCTTCGCCTTTTAATCTGTAAATATGATTTCGATATTGAACAATGGAGTCTCTGTCCTCATTGATGCCATCTAAACTAATCCAGCAACCTTTTTTGGCCAGTTCAACATGGAAAAATCCTGTTGTGTCATTTTGAGCATGTACCCATATTAGCGCTTCTGGACTTACCCCCGATTTAATAAGGATTTCGACTTCCTGGCGCGCAGCGGCGCCATTTCCTGTATGTATGGCTATTTTTAAACCGCTTTTTAGATGGACAATTGCTGCGGCTTTAATTAGTTTTTCTTCAATAGGTTTCAGTGGTGCGCTATCTACTCCTAGTTTTATAAAACCAGGACGGACATCCGTTCCATCAATTCCATTCTCCCATTCTTTTAACCATCTGGCAGCTAATTCTTCACTGGTTTCAGTAAAGGCATGCCTGGGTAGGTATTTCTGTCCCACTGCGGCGTAATAACCTGTATTTGTGATAATATTAATGCCGCTGGCTTTTGAAAGTAATCTTAGTAATTTTACATTTCTGCCGATATGTGCAGGAGTACACTCAATAATGGTATTGACGCCAGATTTTTTGGCCGCTTTTAAATAAGGGAGCAATAGGTTTGCAGTTATTTCATTATCATATTCTGGACGCGTATCGGGTTCTGCACCTTTAAAATCGGTAACAATGTGTTCATGGGACAAGGTAAGACCCATTGAGTTTGTCTCAATTTTGCCATTCACAGTCATTACAGCGCCTTTTTCTGCTCCGGATGATTCAGCAGCAAGCGTTAGAAAATTTGGATATAAACTGATAAAACCTGCAAAACAAGAAAGAGATATAAACTGACGTCGCTCCATATACAAAAATAATTTAATTACCGGTATTTTTATTAGTATTTAGTATGTCTATGCTTTACCTATGGCTCAGGTATCGACACCTCTTCGAAGTAAATTATGATGCAATTTGAATTGTATCTGGTTTTATTGCATCTTTATTAAGCTGTTAAGCATCCCTTTTACTTTATTTAAGATATTATTAATTTGTTTTAATGACCAAACAAAAGACGATTTCCTGGCTTTTACTGAAATTAACAATGGTTTTTTTTGGTATAGCATTATTTGTGCCCTTAATAGGTGCAAAAACGTCTTCAACCCAAAATCCAATAACTGCTCAAACGGCTGTTAAAGCTGTTGATTTCCTAAATAGCATTGGCGTAAACTCAGCAATTTCGAAGCGGGGAGAATCTTTGGATAAGACCATCGAACTAATGAGGTATACAGGCATCAGATGGATTCGTGCAGGTTATGAAGGAGATATTCCAGAGGCAGATTTTATTATACTTCATAAAGAGACAGGTGTTAGATTTAGTTACGGCCTGTTAAGTGGCGGGACTGACATTAAAAGATTATTAGCGGGCGCCAGAAAGCTCGATGCAGTGGGAGCCCTGCTGGCTTTTGAAGGTTCTAACGAACCAAATAACTGGGGATTTAAATATAAAGGGACAGAGGGAGGAAAGAACTTAACCTGGCTGCCGGTTGCTCAATTACAAAAGGATTTATATGCCGCAGTTAAAAGTGACGAGACATTAAAAAAGTATCCGGTATGGGATGTTTGTGAAAATGGTGCACAAACTGATAATGTAGGATTGCAATTTCTTAACATACCAAAAGGGGCCGGTACGGTAATGCCTGATGGAACTAAATATGCTGATTTTGCAACATGTCATAATTATTTCTCACATCCTTCCCATCCGGGATTATACGATAACCAAACATGGAATGCCGCCGATCCGGGGCCACTGTGTAAAGTTGATGGACTCTATGGCAATTATGGGAAAACCTGGAGAGGAAAACATCAGGGATATACCGAAAATGAACTTTTAACATTACCACGGGTTACAACTGAAACAGGGGTAACACTTACTGATGAAATAACCGAGGAGAAGCAAGCCCGACTTTACCTGAACTTATACCTGTCGCAATTCAAAAGGAATTGGAGTTATACTGCTGTTTATTTATTGCGAGACAGGGTAGATGAGGCAGGTAATCAAACTTTCGGTTTTTATAAACCCGATTATAGCCCAAGGAAATCAGCGATATATTTACACAACTTAACTACAATTCTTGCCGATAAACCATTGAAGTTTAGCACAGGGAAATTAGCTTTCCAGATTATTGATCAACCTGAAACTGTGCATGCGCTGCTGCTTCAAAAAAGTAATGGCAGGTTTGAATTGGTAATTTGGGGAGAAAAAGCAAAAGGCGCTGAAGAAGTAGAAATAAAACTAAACAAGACCTATCCTTTGGTAAATGTTTACGATCCTACAAAAGGCACAGAGGCAGTTCAGGTTTTAAAGAACATAAGTTCAATTAAGCTTACAACGAGTGATCATCCTTTTGTTATTGAAATATAAAACAGATGTTTTTCTTATATTTATAAAGTAAAAAAACTTTCTTTGCTACTCTAATTATCCCAATTAATGAAGCGCTTCAAATTTTTTGTGCCTTTTATCCGCGAGAACGGAAAGATCATTTCCAGTTATATCTTTACTCTTTTTTTTATTGGTCTCGCTATTTGGTTTATTAAGCAGGAACGCGGCGAAATACATCACGTTAGGCAGTTGTTAATAACAGCAAAATGGTGGTGGTTAGGCGCAGGGATGTTATTGAGCATAGTTTACGTATTTATTCATGGAATGATGTACCGATCGTCATTTGCTGCGGTATCGAGCAAAATATCAATAGCAGATGGAACCATTCTTTTTTTAAAGCGAAACTTTGTGAGTGTCTTTTTGCCAGCAGGAGGGGTCTCATCGTTGGCCTTTTTTAGCACACCAATAGAAAGGAAAGGGGTAAGCCGATCGCAAATTAATTTTGCTTCGTCGATATATGGCTTTGTGGGCATTTTATCTGTACTGGTAATTGCTATACCTGTATTTGTTTATGGCGTTTTAGAAGGAACCTTAGGTCAGGGCGAATGGTTTGGCTTGTTAGCAGCCCTGCTGTTAATTGCTGGTGTTTATTTGTTGTACAGGTCGGTTATAAAAAAAGGAGTAGTTTATAAGCTCATTGTTAAATATCTTCCTACCGTTGAAGTATTTGCTGCGGAGTTTAGGAACAATAAGATTGAACGTAAACATTTTCTTTCAACATTCTTTTACAGTATGCTGATAGAAGTTGTTGGCATTGTTCACATCTATATTGCGATGGTTGCATTAGACATGAATCCGTCTTTAATTTTCGCTACCATTAGCTACGTAGTTGCTGTTGTGTTCTTGATTATCTCTCCTTTTTTAAGGGGGCTTGGTGCGGTAGAAGCCTCCATGGCTTTCATTTTGATCAGACTAGGTTATTCAAATGCAGCTGCGGTTTCAATTACATTACTGTACCGCTTTATGGAATTTTGGATTCCTCTGGTTCTTGGCGCCTTAAGCTTCCTCCTTAAAATTAATAAACTATTAATGAGAATTGTACCTGCCTTGCTACTGTTGCTGTTGGGTGTCATTAATATTGTTTCTGTACTTACTCCTGCAATCCACTCGAGGCTTGCATTTCTTAAAGATTTTCTTCCTATAGAAGCGATTAGGGTGTCCAATTACTTTGTGCTAGTTGCCGGATTGTTTCTGCTGGTTACAGCCGCATTTATGCTTAAAGGATTGCGTATGGCATGGTACTTTGCGGTTACCTTGTGTATACTTTCGTTGGTAGGGCACTTAACTAAAGCAATAGATTATGAAGAGGCGGGGTTTTCGATAATTGTGCTGGTTATTTTAATAGGATCAAGAAAAGAGTATTACATAAAACACAATTCCAGGTTAAGGTTTATTGGCATTCAAACCACCTTATTAAGTATCCTGGCCGTTTTGCTTTATGGTGTTATTGGATTCTATTTCCTTGATCAAAAACATTTTGATATCGACTTTAGCTGGCTGCAATCCATCAGGTACACTTTACAGAATTTTTTATTAGTTGGTAGCTCAGATTTGGTGCCACAAGATGCGTTCGCCAGAGGCTTCCTTTTTTCAATCAACATCAGTGGATTCCTGTCTATAGCCTTCTTAATTTATACACTGATCAGGCCATATATTTTGAAAATGGACACTTCCGAAGAGGAATTTGAAGCGGCTAAAGCTGATTTGGAAAAATATGGTAATTCAGCAATTGATTATTTCAAAACTTATAGAGATAAACTGATTTACACTACAGATGAATTTGAAGGATTTATTGCCTATCGGATAGCTGGTAATTTTGCTGTGGTATTGGAGCTTCCGGTTACCCCGCCAGAGAACAGACAGGGATTTATCAAATCGTTCGACAGATATTGTATCGAAAGCGGGATGAAAAGCCTTTATTACAGGGTGTCGGAAGAAAGCCTGCATGATTTTGTTTCGTTGGGGAAAAAGCGGCTTTTCCTGGGGCAGGAGGGCGTGGTTGATCTGACCACTTTTTCTTTAGAAGGGGGAAGCCGAAAGTCTATCAGGAATGCGCTAAAAAAGGTTTCGGATCAGGGATTCCATACAAAGATTTATAATGGTCCTATAAAAGATGGCTTGCTTCAAAAGCTAAAATCTGTATCCGACGAATGGCTTAAAGAAACAGAACGAGAAGAAATAGTGTTTTCGCAAGGCATATTTATATGGGATGAATTGAAAAATCAAACAATCATCACAGTAGAAAATACAGAAGAAAAGATCGTTGCCTTTCTAAATGTAATACCTGATTATGTAAAGGGCGAAGGAACTTATGATTTAATCAGAAAAACTGCCGATGCGCCTAACGGTATTATTGATTTTATTATGGTAGCCTTATTCAATCACCTTAAGGAACAGAATTATAGTGCAGTTAACCTGGGTTTTGCCCCTTTGTCGGGCCTTACAACACCGCATAATTTTACCGAGCGATCCATGAGATTTGCTTATGAAAAGATCCGGTCATTCTCTCATTATAAGGGACTGCGCGCATCAAAAGAGAAGTTCTCGCCGGTATGGCACAATAAGTATTTGATATATGATCAGGATTATGACCTTTTGCAGGTTCCAAATGTATTGACTAAAGTAATTAAACCTTAATTAATTAGAGTATATGAAAAGATGCGTTGCCTTATGTTTTATGCTAATCTGCTTGTGGATAACAAAGAGTGTAGCCGGCGAAATTGACTCTGTAACCTATAAGAAGTTTGGTTTAATTACCGTATATCATCCCACCGGCACACCAACCTCTGTTGCCTTATTCGTTTCAGGAGACGGCGGCTGGAAGAATGGGGTTATTAATATGGCAAAGAATATTGCCAATCAGGGAGCATTGGTGTTAGGTATTGATGGCAAACGTTATGGTAATTATTTATCAAAAGTATCTGCTCAATGCTTGTATCCGGCAGCGGATTTCGAAGAACTGAGTCTTTTTATCCAAAAGAAATACAAATTAACCAACTATCATAAGCCAGTGCTTCTCGGCTATTCATATGGGGCTGTATTGGTATACGGAATATTGGCGCAAGCTCCTGCTAATACATTTAAGGGAGCTATCGCTTTAGGCTTTTGCCCGGATATTAATATTAAAAAACCCCTGTGTAAGGGGGCCGGACTCACCCAGCATGTTTTAAAGCCAGGTGTTTCTTATTATCTGGAGGCTACAAAAACCCTAACCGCACCGTTTATTGTATTAAATGGAGTGAAAGATCAGACTTGTCCATTTGATGCTACTGCAGCTTTTTTAAAGGGTATGCCAATGACTGAACTTGTAACATTGACAAAAGTGGGACACGGATTTTCCATCGCTAATAACTGGCTTCCTGATTTTAATGTGGCATATAAAAAAGTATTGGCTGCCCCAGCCTTTAATGAGCAAAAATCTGCCTATGATTTCTTTAAAACTACACAACCAAAAGCCTATTCCGGTGAAATGCCACTAACACTGGTTCCATCTGGTAAAAAGAATAATCTGCCGTTGGTTTTTATGATCTCTGGTGATGGTGGATGGACCAGTTTTGATCAATCGCTAGCCGAATCAATGGCGTCAAAAGGACTATCGGTAATTGGGCTTGATGCACAAAAATATTTTTGGAATGCTAAAACACCAGAGGGCGTAACTGCAGATTTAATCAAGGCTATTGCCTACTACAAACAGGAGCTTGGAAAGGAAAAATTTGTGCTTGCGGGATACTCTTTTGGCGCTTCGGTTGTTCCGTTTCTTGCCAGCAGATTATCGGCTGGTTTGAAAAGCGATTTAAAAGCAGTTTTCTCACTTTCTCCTGATGTAACCGCCGATTTTGAAATTCATATAGCAGACATGCTTAGCATTGGAAGTTCGAATGATAAATATGATGTAATTGCTGAAATGAAAAAGATCAAATCATTAAAACCCATATGTATTTTTGGGACAGATGAAGATGCTGATGTTAAGGATAAATTTGAGAAAAATGGCATCAGGGTAACCACCATTCCCGGCACTCATCATTTTAATGATGATTATGCGGCCATTTCTTCTGTTCTCTTAAGGGAGTTAGCGGAGTAAGTTTTTTTCTTATTCACTGGCTGATTTGTTAACTTTAAAAAACACTAACTTATGATTATGAAATATTTTTCGCTGCTGTTGCTTTTCACTGCAATATCTTTCTCTGGCTTTACACAAAACAAGGATGCCATCCTTGGAAAATGGATTAATTCAACCGGCGAGGCTCACGTAGAAATCGCCAAAAAAGGAGATAAATACTTTGGTAAAATAGTTTGGCTCAAAGAAACAAAAGATGATAAAGGAATTGTTAAAACGGATTTGAAAAACCCTGATGCAGGCTTGAAATCAAGACCAATACTAGGATTGGAAATACTTAAGGATTTTGTTTTTGCAGGTAGTAAATGGACTGATGGGACTATATACGATCCTAAGTCCGGTAAAACCTATAGCTGCAATATGACACTTAAAGACAATGGTCAGCTAAACATGAGAGGATATGTAGGTATCTCTTTGATTGGCAGATCTGAAGTTTGGAAAAGAGTTAAATAATGAAAAAGCTAATCTGGTGCCTGATTTTTTTGCCCTTATTAGGGTATGGGCAAACCTATGAATTAACGCCCTTAACAGGAGGTACAAATACAAGCTTAAGGGGCATGTCTATTGTTTCTGATCATGTTGCCTGGGTAAGTGGCAGTAATGGCAGTATTGGGAAAACTATTGACGGAGGTGCAACCTGGCAGTGGATAATGCCTGCTGGGTATGAAACGCTCGATTTCAGAGATATTGAAGSCTTTGATNMGGATMGNNRRMCGTMRTTGTAAATGCGGGTGCCCCAGCGTTTATTTTACGCACAAAAGATGGCGGTAAAACATGGACTGAGCATTACAAGAATGTTGATTCTGCGATTTTTCTGGACGGCATGGACTTTTGGGATGGCCAAACAGGAATGACGTTTGGCGATCCGATCAAAAATAAGATGCAGCTGCTTAGAACAAGGGATGGTGGCGCATCATGGATCGATGTTTCAGATAATTTGAAAACAAATATGGCCCCGGGTGAAGCCAGCTTTGCTGCCAGTGGATCTACTATTAAAACAATGGGTAAGGGTAAAGTGTGGATTGCTACAGGTGGTGCGGTATCTAATATTTACTTTTCGAACAATTATGGGTACACCTGGAAGGTTTTTAAATGTCCTATTTTACAGGGAGAAAGTAGTACCSSRCCANWCTMYAWCNCSYTTTTTGMTNNKAWCAAAGGGGKTGTAGTTKGTGGGAATTATTTAAAAGATAAAGAGAATACCAACAATGTGTTGTTGACCAATGATGGGGGACAGAGCTGGAAGAAACCTTTAAAACCTGTAAGCGGTTTCCGTTCAGGGGTTACCTATGTAAATTCAAAGGTATTACTGGCAACGGGCACATCTGGCACTGATGTATCTAAAGATGGGGGACTGAATTGGCATAATATTTCCTCTTCAAGTTTCAACGTGGTTCAAAAAGCGAAAAAAGGTAAGCTTATTCTTTTAGCGGGAAACAAGGGAGAGATCTATAAGCTTACTATTGGGGCAAAATAATTCGAAATTAGATGATGATAAATAAAGTCCATCACATTGCAATAATATGCAGTGACTATGAGGCTTCTAAAGCATTTTACACTGATGTTTTAGGACTTACAATAATTAGAGAAGTATATAGAGCAGAGAGGTTGTCGTATAAGTTAGATCTGGAATTGAATGGAACTTATATCATAGAACTTTTCTCTTTCCCCGATCCGGTTAAACGTCCGTCAAGACCAGAAGCTGCAGGATTAAGACATCTTGCTTTTGAAGTTGATGATCTGGATAAGGTAGTAGGCATGCTTGATAGTAAGGGTGTAGAAGCGGAACCGATTCGTGTTGACGAGTTTACCGGTAAGCGTTTTACTTTTATTTCTGATCCTGACCAGCTCCCGATTGAATTTTATGAAAAATAATTTTTTTTACCTCTAATACAATAAATAGAATATTTAGGCGTCTATGTATATGAGAGCGTTAATTTAGATAGCGGGGATACGGCGGATTGCTGTATCCCCGTTTCTTTTTGCAGTAATTTTTCGTCTGATCTGGAATACGTTTTTGCTATTAAATAGCAAAGCCAGGTCATCCAACCTGGCTGCTTTTTAAACAAAACTTAGATCTAACCAAACATCTAATGATTCAGACAATGTAGAAATTGAACTGGACGTCAAGGGCGGATTCGAACCGCCGTCAAAGGTTTTGCAGACCCTCACCTAACCACTCGGCCACATGACTATGGGACAAATATAAATAAAGTCTAGTAAAATTGTAGACTTTATTTATATTTTTTTTTGAAACTTTATTTTTTTATCGTTTTGCCTACCCAAAATGGAATAAACCATACCATATTGGAAGACTCTTTTTGTAGGATAGAGGGCAAGAGATAAGTTATAGACGACTTTATTTAGCTTTAGAGGGCATTTCTTGCATCTCAATTTCACATAGGCATCTCATTTGATAAAGCCGTTCATTAATCTTTTAAAAAAATGGAAAATCAAATGATATTTGTTCGTATCGCTACCGTCGCTGATATAAAACATGTTGATGAAATAGTTAAAGAAACTGAATCTTCGGCAATTGCCCGGGGATCTGGGATCGCAAAGCGTAGTCCCGAATCTGTTGCCCAAAAGATAAAAGAAGGTAAAGCAGTTATTGCGGTAACCGGGCGTGGAGAATGGGTTGGGTTCTCTTATTTTGAGGTTTGGGAAAACAACTCTTTTGTTTCTAACTCCGGTTTAATTGTTGCCCCGACGTTCAGAAATGCAGGAGTAGCAAAGGCCATCAAAGACCGGATATTTAAAATTTCGAGAAGAATATATCCTGAGGCGAAGATATTCAGCATTACATCGGGAGCTGCAATTATGAAAATGAATGCTCAATTAGGTTTTGAGCCAGTAACCTTCGACCAAATCACACACGATGAACATTTTTGGGAGGGCTGTAAAAGCTGCGTTAACTATAATATTCTCGAGGGTAAAAAAAGATGCAATTGCTTATGTACGGCTATGCTATTTGATCCTCATAAGCAAAATTTTAATTCCTATGCGTTAACACCAGCCAGCGAAAAGTGTGAAATTACTCTTGATTGTATTGCTTGCCCGAAATTAAGCCTGGCCGTTGGCGCAGAAGGAACCAATGCCATTTGCAGTGCTTTAACAGATATTTTATGGTTTTCAGAATATACCTTTCCAATCGAATCCAATTTACCAGACCCTGTAAAAATGACTGTTACTAATGTAAATATGGATGCTCGGCAAAATTGTAATTCAAAAGAATGCCGATTCACGGTAAACATTGTTTATGATCATAGTTATACTGAAAAGGAGATTATAAATACAATTAGAAACCATACAAGATGTAGATTTACGGTAAGGCAGGATGTTTTTAACGTTTCTATTATAGATGATACGGTCTACGAACAGCAACTTGTCTTGAATAATTGTTAATATTGTTGAAATTATCAGCGATGCAAAACACCGTTTTAATAATAGACGACGAGAAAAAGATCTGTAGCCTGCTGGCGCGCATCATTGAACTGGAAGGCTTTAAGGTTTTTCAGGCAAATACAGGAAAAGAGGGCCTGAAAATTCTGGCTGCTCAGGATGTATATGTAGTGATTAGTGATGTAAAACTTCCTGATATTAATGGAGTTGAACTGGTAAAAGAGATCAAGAAAATAAAACCATATACCGAAGTGATCAATCTGACTGCTTTTGGGACAATACAAGATGGTGTAATGGCGATGCGCAATGGCGCTTTTGATTACATCACTAAAGGGGATGATAATGATAAAATCATCCCCCTTGTTTATAAGGCATTAGATAAAGCCAAACTCCAGTTTAGGATTAGTGAACTGGAAAATAAGGTAGCCAGAAAGTATGATTTTACTGCCATATTAGGGCAGTCTAAGGCTATTAAAGAAGCAATAGCGCTGTCAGAAAAGGTTGCCGGTACAGATACAACTGTTCTTTTGCTTGGAGAGACAGGTACAGGAAAAGAGGTGTTTGCACAAGCAATACATTATGAAAGTTTAAGGAAAATGAAACCTTTCGTTGCAGTAAACTGCAGCGGATTTAATCATGAACTTTTAGAAAGTGAATTGTTTGGTCATAAAGAAGGTGCGTTTACTGGAGCTGTAAGAGATAAAAAAGGTTTGTTGGAAGAAGCCAATGAAGGAACTTTGTTTCTGGATGAAATTGGTGAGATGAACCTGGATTTGCAAGCAAAATTGCTTCGTGTATTGGAAAATCAGACCTTTATAAAGGTAGGAGATACCCAAACCAGTAAAGTGAATGTCCGCATTATTGCTGCCACCAACAGAGATTTAAAAACGGAAGCAGAAAGTGGGAAGTTCAGGTTAGATCTTTATTACCGACTTTCGGTATTTTCCATTGAACTTCCGCCTTTATCTCAACGCAAATCAGATATCTTATTAATCGCCAAACATTACTTAAAAGAGTTTGCGAATAAAGTAAACAAGCAGGAACTTGTAATGGGGGATGATTTTGCTGAACTGCTTCTTAAGCATAATTGGAAAGGGAATATCAGAGAGCTAAAAAACGTAATTGAGCGTGTGGTTATTCTCGCCGATGGGAACTCAGTTACTGCAAATCTGTTACCTTACGAGTTTCATGCTTTAGAACAACAGATAGGGGAGACAGATCCTATGAAAATGGAGCTGGTTGAAAAACAGCATATTATTAAAGTATTAACTTATACCAAAGGAAACAAGACAGAGACTGCCCGTTTATTGGGTATAGGACTGACTACTTTATATCGAAAAATTGAAGAATATAAAATTTAGAGGCTCCCCAGAACCTAAGTCACTTCTTCAAAATGAAATTAATCATACCATTTTGATAGGGTAAATTCTATTCATATAAGGCCCAAAAAATATTTTATTGCTTATTTAAACGAATTGGAAGCATTTTATTGATGATTTATGACTAGGGCATTCCTTTTGAATTGCCGTGTTCAACATTTAATCATAAATACCGTCAATATGAACAAATTATATGACCAGGCCGTTGAACTACTGGAAAAACTAATTAAAATCCCTTCATTTAGTACCGAGGAAAAGCTAACCGCAGATTGTATTGAATCCTTCTTAAATGACCATGAAGTATTTACTATCCGTAAATACAATAACATCTGGTGTTACAATAAATACTTTGATCCTTCAAAGCCCATTATTTTATTGAATTCCCATCATGATACGGTGAAACCGAATGATCAATACACTAACGATCCTTTTGTACCACTGATTAAAGATGGAAGGCTATATGGCTTGGGCAGTAATGATGCAGGCGGGCCCTTGGTTTCCCTCATTTCCGCTTTCCTTTTTTTCTATGAAAGGAAAGACCTTCCTTTCAATCTATGTCTGGCCGCAACTGCAGAAGAAGAGAATTCTGGCAGGAAAGGGATTAAATCTATTCTGGATGATTTAATGCCCATTTCATTTGCAATTGTGGGAGAGCCTACGAATATGCAGATGGCGATTGCTGAAAAAGGCTCGATGGTATTGGACTGCGTTTCAACTGGTAGACCAGGGCACGCCGCAAGAGAAGAAGGAGATAATGCCATTTATAAAGCATTGAAGGACATTCATTGGTTTTCAAGCTATGTTTTTCCTATTGAATCTAATCTGCCAAATCCAGTGAAAATGACCGTTACCCAGATCAATGCGGGGATACAGCATAACATTGTTCCGGGCGAATGCAGCTTTACTGTTGATATCAGATTTGATCATAGTTATACAGAGAAGGAAATACTCAATACAATTAAAAATCATACCTTTTGTGATACCACGCTTCGCCCTAACGTACTCACACCATCAGCAATTGATCTGCTGCACCCCCTTGTAAGAACCGGTATTGCTATTGGCAGGAAAACATATATCTCTCCAACCAGCTCTGATCAAGGCTGGCTTGAAATGCCATCTGTTAAAATGGGGCCTGGAGATTCTGCCCGTTCTCATTCTGCTGATGAATACATTTATCTCGCAGAAATAAGTGATGGGATTACAATTTATATCAATCTCTTAGAATCTATATTCCCATATCTTGTTAATGATTCTAGCCTGGATAAGCAATTATACACCCCCGCATGAAAAGGCCATTCTAATTATAAAATGATACAAGAATAGACTTTTCATTTTGATAAAAACCCTTCCATTATGGAAGGGTTTTTATGTTGAATAATAAGGTGTTAAAATATTTTTATGTTTTATATTGCTGTAAACCAGTATTTTATGTGTTTGTGTTTAAGTGTGGTATATGAATTGGCTTATGCTTCTCACAAAATAAAAATATCATGCTTACAATCCTGCTTTTTTTAGCCCTGCTGATCCTCTGCTGGGTAGTTTACAAATCAATCGACTGGTTCGAAAAAATCTAAAATTATGACTGCATTATTTATTATCGCAATCGCCGTATTTATCTATATGATTTACGTGTTGATTAAACCTGAAAAATTTTAATTGTACATTATGAACACAGAATTACTTGGAATTGTTGCGACCTACCTGCTTACACTGGTCATCGCTATTCCGCTAGGCAAGTACCTGGCAAAGGTATTTGCCGGAGAAAAAGTTTGGACAGACTTTTTAAAACCTATTGAATCCGCAATCTATAAGCTTTCTGGTATTAACCCCAAAGAAGAAATGAATTGGAAGCAGCACATGAAAGCGCTGTTAACCATCAATCTTGTATGGCTTGTTTATGGCTTCTTTGTTTTGATGTATCAGGACAAGCTTCCATTGAATCCTGACGGAAACCCAGGAATGACACCGGATCTTTCCTTTAATACAATCATCAGTTTCGTAGTAAACTGTAACCTGCAACACTATTCAGGAGAATCGGGTGTAACTTATCTTACTCAGCATTTTGTAATGATGTTTCTTCAGTTTGTGAGTGCGGCTACAGGCCTAGCTGCTGCGGTAGTTTTCTTTAAAGCTTTCAGGGATAAAACAAGTACTAAACTTGGTAACTTCTGGGAGTTCTTTGTAAAATCTATTACGAGGTTATTACTGCCGTTGTCATTAGTAATGGCAACTATTCTTGCCTTTAACGGTTCACCAACAAGCTATGAGGCTAAAGATCAGTTTATTTCTGTTCAGGGAGATACTGTAAATGTTTCAAGAGGTCCTGCCGCTGCTTTTATTGCCATCAAACACTTAGGTACTAATGGTGGTGGATGGTTTGGAGCAAACTCTACCCATCCTTTGGAAAATCCGAATTACATTACCAATACAGTTGAATTGGTTGCACAGGTAATTATTCCTATTGCAATGGTGATCGCATTTGGTATTTTCATCAGACGTAAAAGACTTGCCTGGATGATCTTTGGGGTCATGACGATTGGCATGCTGCTGCTTTTGATCCCAACAGTTAGCTCTGAGCTTGGAGGAAATCCTGCCATTGCAAAAATGGGCATTTCGCAGGCTACCGGGGCCATGGAGGGCAAGGAAGTTCGTTTTGGTCCGGCCATAACCGGCTATTGGAGCACAGTGACCACTATTATATCTACCGGTTCGGTTAACGGGATGCATGACAGTACCATGCCATTAACAGGTGTATGGCAATTACTGGGCATGATGATCAACTCCTTTTATGGAGGTTGCGGTGTAGGCGTGCTGAATTATTTTATCTACCTGATCATTGCTGTATTTATTTCGGGATTGATGGTAGGAAGAACACCGGAGTTCCTTGGACATAAGGTAGAGGCAAGAGAGGTTAAGATTGCCGCATTGATCACATTGCTAAGTCCCTTTCTAATATTGGCAGGAACTGCAATAGCCAGTTATGTATTTACCAATCATGGTGAAGCTGCATGGGCAGTACAACCTAAGAACTGGTTAAACAATCCAGGCTTTCACGGTTTCTCGGAGATGCTGTACGAAATGACCTCATCCAATGCGAATAACGGTTCTGGTTTTGAAGGTCTTGGTGACAATAATGTTTTCTGGAACGTAGCTAGTGGCTTTGTACTATTCCTTGGCCGTTTCCTACCGATTATAGGCCCTGTTGCCATTGCAGGTTTACTGGGTTCTAAAAAATACATCCCGGAGTCTGCTGGTACCTTGAAAACAGATACTTTGACTTTCAGTCTGATGACTTTTGCAGTGATCATTGTACTGAATGCACTTTCTTACTTCCCTGCCCTGGCTTTAGGCCCATTGGCAGAATACTTTACCATGCTTAAATAGATTATAATGAAACACTCATCTAATAAATTATTTGAACCTGCATTGGTGCAAACTGCACTGAAACAGTCCTTCATCAAACTTGACCCCAGAGTAATGGTTCGCAATCCGGTCATGTTTACCGTAGAGATCGGTACCGTAATCATGGCTTACGTAACTATATACTCCATGAGTAATGCAGGCCAGGGATCACCACTATATAATTTTTTTATCTTTTTAATATTACTGCTTACTGTTCTTTTTGCAAATTTTGCTGAAGCCATTGCCGAAGCCAGAGGAAAAGCACAAGCTGATAGTTTAAGGAAAACTCGTGAAGAAACACCCGCTAAAGTAATTCTGGCAAATGGAAAGATCGAGATCCGTTCATCAAACCAATTAAAAAAAGGAGACGTATTTTTCTGCGAGTCAGGAGATACCATTCCAACCGATGGAGAGATTATTGAAGGTATTGCTACCATTGATGAATCTGCTATTACAGGTGAGTCAGCTCCGGTAATCCGTGAATCGGGTGGCGATAAATCCTCTGTTACCGGGGGTACAAAAGTGCTTTCAGACCACATCAAAGTTCAGGTAAATACCCAGCCAGGCGAAAGTTTTCTGGATAAAATGATTGCCCTTGTTGAAGGTGCATCTAGACAAAAAACACCGAATGAGATTGCATTGACCATATTGCTTGCCAGCTTTACCCTGGTGTTCATTATTGTTTGCGTTACCTTAAAGCCATTTGCTGATTATGCAAATACCCCAATTACTATTGCTGCATTGATCTCATTGTTTGTTTGTTTGATTCCGACCACTATCGGTGGACTGCTGTCTGCAATTGGTATTGCCGGGATGGACAGGGCATTGCGCGCCAACGTAATTACCAAATCAGGTAAAGCCGTGGAAACAGCAGGCGATATTGACGTTTTATTACTGGACAAAACAGGTACCATTACTATCGGTAACCGTAAGGCAACTAATTTCTACCCTACTTCGGGGATGGATAAGAAGCAATTCATTGATGCCTGTATGTTAAGTTCTCTTGCAGATGAAACCCCTGAAGGTAAATCTATCATAGAGCTCGCAGTATTGCAAGATCATAAACTACTTACTGCACCTGAAGGATCCAAATTCATCAAATTTACTGCTGAAACCAGATCAAGTGGTTTGGACACCCCAGATGGAAAAAGAATCCGTAAAGGCGCATTTGATTCTATCCGTAACATTGTTTTAAAGGCTGGAAATCCATTTCCAATAGACATTGAAGAGCAGGTGAAAATTATTGCCAATAATGGTGGAACTCCGCTTGTTGTTTCTGAAAATGAAAAAGCACTTGGAGTAATTGAATTACAGGATATCATTAAACCAGGCATTAGTGAGCGTTTTGAGCGCCTGCGCAAAATGGGTGTAAAAACAGTAATGGTTACCGGAGACAATCCGCTTACCGCAAAATTCATAGCAGAGAAAGCTGGTGTAGATGATTTTATTGCTGAGGCTAAACCTGAGGATAAAATGAATTATATTAAAGAAGAACAAGCTTTAGGTAAACTGGTAGCCATGATGGGTGACGGGACCAATGATGCCCCTGCACTTGCACAAGCAGATGTTGGTGTGGCCATGAACAGCGGTACGCAGGCAGCTAAAGAAGCAGGTAACATGGTGGATCTGGATAATGATCCAACAAAGCTTATAGAGATTGTGGAAATCGGTAAACAATTGCTGATCACCCGTGGAACACTTACTACCTTCTCTATTGCAAATGATGTCGCGAAGTACTTTGCGATCGTACCTGCATTGTTTATTGCTTCGATCCCTGCATTACAGAGTTTAAATATTATGGGGCTGCATAGTCCGGAGAGTGCGATTTTATCAGCTGTAATTTTCAATGCAATCATTATTCCGATCCTGATCCCTCTAGCCTTAAAAGGTGTTGAATATAAACCAATCGGTGCAAGTGCATTGTTGCGTAGAAATCTACTGATCTATGGACTGGGCGGTGTGATAGCTCCTTTTATAGGTATCAAACTTATTGATATTGTAGTAGGCTTATTTGTTTAAAAAATAGAAATCATGAAAACCGCTGTATGATTTCATACAGCAACTTGAATATCATTAAATAAGAATCAAAAAATCATGAAAAAATATATCATACAATCCTTACGCTTAACACTAGTACTTATGGTATTACTGTGCGTTATCTATCCGCTGATTGTTGCTTTTGCCGGTGGCTTTTCAAAAGGAAATGGCGGAGGCGAAAAGATCAGCAAAAACGGCAAAGTTGTGGGCTATGCCTTAATTGGCCAGTCTTTTACCAAACCTGAATATTTCTGGGGAAGACCTTCAGCGGTTGGTTATAATGCAGCAGGTTCTGCCGGGTCCAATAAAGGGCCTTCAAATCCTGATTACCTAAAAGAGGTTTCCAGCAGAATCGACACTTTGCTAAAATACAACCCATCTTTGAAAAAGGCCGATATTCCAGCCGATATGGTCACTGCTTCAGGTAGTGGTTTAGATCCAAACATTTCCGAACAGGGTGCCATTATCCAGATCAAAAGAATTGCAGCTTATCGTAAAATAGATGAAAAGACAGTAGCTGAACTGGTAGTTAAAAATACTCAGGGACCATTGTTAGGACTGTTTGGTCCTTCATCGGTAAATGTACTTAAGCTTAACCTTGCCCTGGATGAGCTAAAAAAATAAATCCTACGACTCTCCTTTCCAAACTGCTACCTGATCCATAATGCGTTTGCCAAACCCTGGATCAGGTAGCTGCGGGGGAAGTTATGTCCTGAATTTTAATCCAAATTATGACAAAAACAATGTAACAGAGCCATCTCGGATCATCGCCCATTGCGTCTCACAAATAAACCGGGATAGCTTCATCAAGCTTAAAAACAAGAATAAAAAATGAAAAAACTTTTAATATTAGCAGCAGCATTAACTACGGGATCTTTAGCATACGGACAGGAAGAACCTAAGATCAAAGTGAGTGGTTATCTGGAAACTTATTTCGGTTACGATTTTAATAAACCGACAGATAACAACAGACCTGGATTTATCTATTCTCATAACCGCCATAACGAAATGAATTTAAACCTGGGTTTCATTAAAGGAAATTATGATAATGGAACCATCAGGGCAAATGTAGCTGTAATGGCAGGAAGTTATGCCAATGCAAATTTAGCGGCAGAACCCGGGGTATTAAAGAACATCTATGAAGCAAATGCTGGGGTGAAACTTTCCAAAACGGCAAATTTATGGCTGGATGCCGGAATTTTCTCTTCACATATTGGCTTTGAAAGTGCTGTCTCTAAAGATTGTTGGGTATTAACAAGAAACATCTCATCAGAAAATACACCTTATTATGAATCGGGTGCAAAAATTACCTATGTTACAAGTGACGGAAAGTTTACTGCTGCTGTATTTTATTTGAACGGATGGCAAAGAATTACCCGTCAGAACGGAAATAGCCAGCCAGCCGGTGGTGTACAATTGACATGGAAACCAACGGATAAAATTACGATCAACTATAGCAATTATCTGGGAACAGAAGGTGCCGACTCGATACGGGTAACACGGTTCTATCATAATGTTTATGGGATATTCCAGGTAACTGATCAGTTTGGATTGACTCTTGGCTTTGATTACGGAACACAGCAGAAAACAAAAGGAAGCAGTGACAAATATGAAGTTCTTTCGCCTGTTGCCATTGCACAATACAAGATCAACAGCAACTGGGCCGTTGCCGCAAGGGGAGAATATTACCAGGATAAGAACGGTGTTTTTATCGCTACTGGAACACCTAATGGGTTTAAAACAACTGGATATTCACTTAATGTGGATTACGCTCCTGTGAGTAATGCAGTAATCAGACTGGAAGGTAAAATGTATAGCAGTAAAGACAAAATATTTGTACGTAATTTGAATGCTGTGGACAACAATGCTGCCGTTACAGCAAGTATTGCTGTTGCTTTTTAGACTTAGATCAATATAGTTTAGAACTGCGGAATTCACCTAAAACCAGGCGGGTTCCGTAGTTGTTAAAATCAAATATTTACTATGAAAAAATGGACATTTCGGGGTTTTGTGAGCAATCCCTTTGGTAAACTGATTCTGTGTTTTGGTATTGGGTTAATTATTGGTGGATTATGGTATTTGATGAGTAATGACTACATCATTATTAAATGGTAATTTTATTGAACCATGGAAGAAGATAATAAAGCAGACTCAGTAAGGAAATTTCTTGATCTGGTAAAGAAGTCCAGAAGAGGGAAATTTAAGGTATATATTGGGATGAGTGCAGGCGTGGGTAAAACATATAGAATGTTGCAGGAAGCCCATGCTTTATTAAAGAATGGTATCGATATTCGGATTGGCTATATAGAAACCCATAACAGAGCTGAAACACATGCATTATTAGACGGAATCCCAATTATTCCCAGAAGGAAACTCTTTTATAGGGGTAAAGAGCTGGAGGAGATGGACGTAAATGCAATTATTAACACACACCCAGAGGTTGTTATTGTTGATGAATTAGCGCACACCAATGTTGAAGGTAGTAAAAATGGCAAGCGTTGGCAGGACGTTGCTGATATTCTTGAAGCGGGAATTAGTGTGATCTCTGCCGTAAATATTCAACATCTTGAAAGTATGAATGAGGATATTGAAACCATTACCGGGATCCCGATCACAGAGAGAATACCAGATAAGATTTTAGAGACAGCGGATGAGATTGTTAACATAGACCTAACTGCAGATGAATTGATAGAACGGTTAAAAGCAGGGAAAATTTATGATAAAAGCAAGATCGAACGCGCCCTAGGGAATTTTTTTCAACCAGAGCGTATACTCCAGCTTCGTGAACTTGCTTTAAAAGAAGTTGCCCATCACCTGGAACGGAAAATCAATATTGAAATTCCTAAGCAAATCAAGCTTCGGCCCGAGCGTTTTTTAGCTTGTATATCAACTAATAGTACAACAGCTAAAATAGTGATCAGAAAAACCGCAAGACTTGCTTCCTATTACCGTTCACCATGGATAGTGTTATATGTACAAAACGACAATGAAAGTGGCGATCGGATTAAATTGGACGTACAACGGCATCTGATTAACAATTTTAAAATGGCAACTGAGCTAGGTGCAGAAGTGATAAAAGTTAAAAACAATCATATCACCAGTGCCATATTGAAAGTTGCGGAAGAAAAAGAGATTACCACAATATGTATAGGCAAGCCACACTTAAATTTATTTCAGATCATTATGAGAACTGCTGTTTTTAACCAGCTTTTGCGAAGTATTTCTGCTACTGAAACTGATCTTGTTATACTATCATGACGTTAACAATTTAATATTATAAACCATGAAGATAAAAACTAAACTACGCCTCGGATTCGGGTTCTTATTCGTGGTCGTGATATTCTTCGGAGCGATCTCGCTCTACTATATGAATAAAATTTCTGTAAGCTCCAAAGTAATCTTAAAAGACAACTATGAAAGCTTAAATTTTTCTGGTGAAATGCGAAAGATACTTGATGAAAGTGTCATACCACTTTCGCAGAAAGAGGCACAACAGTTTGGAGTTCATTTGGCAAAAGAAAGAAATAACATTACTGAAAAGGGAGAGCACCAGTCTGTACTTAAACTTGCTGCTGCCTATAAGGTTATTATAGACCCTGCAAAAGATATATCGGCCAAGCAGTTGGCATTAAATAATGCCAGATTGCAGTTGAGGATCATTGACGAGGTGAATATGAATGCTATTGTGAGAAAAAATGCTGCTGCCCAAAGAGGTGTAGAAAAGGCGGCGACTTATCTGATCTTTGCTGCCTCAATGTGCTTTTTAATCTTGTTTTCCTTTGTCGTAAACTTCCCAGGTTTTGTAGCCAACCCCTTAAAGGAATTCTCTGAAGCTATTAAAGAGATCAGTAGAAAAAATTATAAACAGCGTTTGGAATTCAATGGAACTGATGAGTTTTCAGAGCTGGCAACAGAGTTTAACGCTATGGCTGCTCAGCTTAACAAATGGGAAAACAGTAATCTGGCCAAAATACAGTCTGAAAAACTAAGGATAGAGGCCATTATTGAACAAATGCAGGACGCAATTATTGGTCTGAATGAGAAAAAAGAGATCTTGTTTTTGAACAAGGTAGCCGGACAGTTGTTGAACCTGAGTGAAAAAGATATTGTCGGATTAAATGCTTTAGAGCTGATGAAAAGAAATGATCTTTTAAATAGAATATTGCAAATCGATAGTATCGATAAACCTATGAAGATCTATGCTGATAATAAAGAGTCCTATTTCCAGCTGGAGCGTAGGGAGATCACAGTTCCGGTAGCGTATGAGGATCAGGATGAACAGATAATTACCGAGACAAGAAGAACCGCCGGTGAAGTATATATGCTAAAAAACATAACGCAGTTCAAAGAATTAGACGAAGCCAAAACAAATTTTATTGCTACTGTATCTCATGAATTAAAAACACCGATATCATCTATTAAGATGAGTTTAAAATTAATGGATGATGAGCGTGTTGGTACAATGAATGCCGAGCAGAAGGAACTTGTTCAACATATCAAGGAGGATTGCGGACGATTATTAAAGATTACAACGGAGCTACTTGATCTTGCTCAGGTAGAAACAGGTAATCTGCAATTAAATTTTGTGAAATCTGATCCACGTAAGATAGCCATTTATGCTATGGATGCTGTAAGGTTTCAGGCAGAGCAAAAGTCGATTGAATTGGAGTTGATAAGCAAAAATAATTTGGCAAAAGTATTTGTGGATACTGAAAAAACGGCATGGGTACTGGTTAATTTTTTGTCTAATGCTTTGAGGTACAGTTCAGAGAAATCTAAAGTGGTTATTCAGGTAATTGAAAAGGACGGAAATATAGAATTTTCTGTGAGGGATTTCGGAAAAGGGATTGATGAGCAGTACCAAAAAAGGTTGTTTGATCGCTATTTTCAGGTTCCTACTGACGGAAATAATAAATCAGGATCTGGTTTAGGACTGGCTATATCTAAGGATTTCATAGAAGCGGAAAGCGGAAAGATTTGGGTAGAAAGTGCTATTGGAGAAGGAAGCCGATTTTGCTTTCAGCTACCAATAGCAGTATAAAGATGCCTTACTAATTCATTGCAGAGTTAAGTGCAATGATGGCCGTTTTAAAGTGTTCACGTGCAACTAAAAATTGAATGTTTACTTTTCTTAATGCAAAGCCTGCGCTCTTAATGTTTATCCCTTTTTCGGTTAGAGCGTAGGCACTTTTTGCCAATAAACCTGGCTGGTCTATATTTGACCCTAACAAGCACACCATAGCAACTTCCTCAATAGTTACCTTTTCGAAGTCATCTTCCAGATCACTAATTAGTTTTTTAACAAAATCTCTTTCCCAAATTGCAATGGATATGCTGTTGGCACTGGTTGCTTTAAAGGTATAACTAATGTTGTGTTTATAGAAAACCTGCATGATATGCAGATCACTACCTACGCTACCTACCATTAATGGATCATAAACATCAATCAATAGCAATTTGTCCGTTCCTGTAATTACCTCCACACGTTTATGCTCGCAAACAAAACTTCTGGTGATCAATGTGCCGGGATGGGCAGGTTCAAACGTATTTTTTATACGCAGGTGAATGCCGTTAATTTCCAGAGGTTTTGAAGCCTTGGGATGGATAGCCTCCATGCCTACATCTGCCAATTGATCTGCAATGTCATAATTGGTGTAGCCAACCGGGGTACAGTTTTCTATTCCAACTAAAGCAGGATCTGCGGTGGATAAGTGATATTCTTTATGAATAATAGCTTCCTGGGGTTTTAAAAATTCGGCGATTTTGCTAAAAGTTACTTCAGAATATCCCCGGTCAAATTCACGCATGATACCTTCTGTTCCTTTAGCATATCCTGTAACTATACACACCGTGTTTTCTAAGTCGATATTTTTAAAGGCATGCTTTATTCGTTGGTCAATGGTAAACGCCCTATGGTCATTAAAGCCACTCAAATCTATAAGAATAGCATTAATGCCCATGTTATTTAAGATATTGGTAAAATTAAAGGCAGAGTGGCTTTCTCCAATTGAAGCGAGTATCTCGCGTGCTGCCTGTAAAATACCTGCCTTACTCACATAACCTGAGGCTAGGATGTTTGCTAAATTCTCCAGATATTTTTGTGCCTCGGTAATATGATTTTCTATAAACTGATCGGCAAGAGTTAAATCAAGGCCTATGCTTTTATACTTTTTGTTGATTGATTTTAACTGAACAATCAGATTCTTCAACGGCCTATGGAAATCCTGATATTTGGCAATGCGATGATAAACACCTGGTTTCCCTGTTTTTTTGTTCTCCAGCAACATGTCGGTAACACCGGAAAATGCAGAGACTACAAAAACCCTGTTGTATAATGCCTTGTCGCTTCGTTCAAATAAGACAATGTTATTAATAACATCTGTAAGGGCACTCATCGAAGTCCCCCCAATTTTTTCTACTGTTAACATGTATGATCTTTACTTTCAGTTTAAAATTACAGGATTTTTTCCGTTCTCTAGCAAGCCTAATCTATTAGAAGTGAAAATCCGAACGAGATTGGGCTTACCTGGAGAATCTAAGATGCGAATAGAGTTACAAAACAGGGGCCTAAAAGATCGGATTGATTCTAAACATCAGTAAGACATTGTTTTAGCTGTTTTTTATTTTTTTAAATTAAAATCAAGATTAACAAGAGCCTTTCAAAGTGGGTGGCATTTTTTCATTTTAGTATATTATAGCTTAAAGCGCTTAGAAATAACTGATAATTATCTATATTCAGTTAAATTTCAAGAGAATTGCTTTAGGATTTGGATGATATGGTTTAATTCATACATTTGAATTAATCAAATATAGACCCTATGCCTAAACATTTACCCGACCTAAATAGTCTGATAAGTCATATTGCTTTGTATAATAATGAGAATGCATACGAGAAGCTTTTCAAATCTTTGTTTCCTTCTTTGTATCGTTTTTGCTTTTGTTTACTAAAGTCAAGAGAACTTGCAGAGGAAGTGGCTAGTGATGTTATGATTACCCTTTGGCGAAACAGAGAAAAACTATCGGAGGTAAGGAACATAAAAGTTTACGCTTTTGTAATCGCCCGTAATTTATCTTTAAATGTGCTGAACAAACATTCAAAGCAGGAGTGGGTCTCTCTTGATGATATTGAATTCGAAATTATTCTTGACAACCTGAACCCAGAGCAAATATTGATTAATGATGAATTGAAAAGAAAGCTCGAGGTTGCAACCGAAAAACTTCCTTCTCAGTGCAAATTGGTATTTAAGTTAATCAAAGAAGATGGGTTAAGTTATAAGGAAACGGCATCGATTTTAAATATTTCCCCTAAAACAGTAGATGCACATCTGGTAACGGCAATTAAAAAAATGAGTACTGTTTTAAAAGCCGAATTTAACCTCATGTAAAAAAACTTTTATTTTTTTTTACGGAAGACTAGGGAGTTTGCTAAAAAGGTTTGTCCTATACATACAAACCAATATAAACTTACCCGGATTATCTGTATGTATAAAAACAGAATTATAGAACTGTTAGCTCGTAAATTAGCTGGTGAAGCCACGAAAAGCGAATTGGAAGAGCTGAATGACCTCATAACAGGATATCCCGATTCCGTTTACTATGAAGAATTTTTAGAGCAACTCTGGTTGAGTTCAGAAGGACAAACCGATTTGCCCGATGTCGATCAGGCGTATCTGTTACATAGGCTTAAATTTCGTGATGAGTTTGGACATAAAGAAGAAACACAAAAAATAACCGGTTTCAAAAGATATAAAAATCTTATTGGCATTGCTGCCATATTACTGGTTATTGTTTCTGCTGCTCTCCTTTATTACAATAGGTCCGATAAATTTTCTCCTGACACTCAGATTGTTGCAGGGAAAGGCATCCGAAAAAAAATTAAGCTTCCTGATGGTACAATAGTTTGGCTTAATTCTGACAGTAAGCTTTCATATGAGAGCAATATTAATCAAAAGAAGAAGCGTATTGTTTACCTGGTAGGTGAGGCCTTTTTTGATGTAGCTCACCATAAATCTCATCCCTTTATTGTACGTACTGATAAAATTTGTGTAAAAGTTTTGGGAACGGCATTTAACATAAAAGCTTATCCCATTGATAAAAAATCGGAGGCAACCTTGATCCGCGGTTCTATTGAACTTTCAGTAAACGACAGATCGGAACAAAAGATCCTTTTAAGTCCGTCAGAAAAATTTGCATTGGTTGAAGATAAAAAAGTTATTCATGTTAAGTCTAATGCCTCGACAGATGTGCCAAAGGACATAACGTTAACGATACAACATGTGGTACCGGTCCGAATTGGTAATAACGAATATATCGAAGAAACTTCATGGCGTGATAGCCAGCTTGTGTTTCAGAATGAATCGTTAGAAGATCTGAAACCAAAGCTGGAACGCTGGTTCAATGTGCAGATCAACTTTGAAACCGAGCAAGCAAAATCTTATCGCTTTACAGGTGTATTTAAAAATGAAACAATCGAAGAAACCCTGAAAGCAATGCAATTAATCAAACCATTTAACTTTAAACTTAAAGAACATGACGTGATCATTTACTAACAAAAAAGGGAGCTAAATGCGGCTAACATTTCTCTCCCCCTAAACCTTCATGAGTAGCTAAATGCTACTATTACAGATTTTTAACTTTGAAATTCACAAATCTATGAAAAAAAAAGAACTGTGCAATAAAGTTCTATGTGCCAACTTTCCCAACAAAAAACTAATAATGATGCTAAACTGGATCTTCGTTTCATCGTTTGTCTTATGTTTGCAGGTATCAGCCGCCACCTTCTCCCAAGGTACAAAAGTTGATTTAGAGCTGCATAGAGTCAAATTAAAGGAAGCGCTCAATGTGCTTGAGAAGAAAGGAAATATACGCTTTCTATATAGCGAGGACGACCTTTCTGGTAGTAAAGATGTTACACTGGTAAAGAATCAGATATTTGTTTCTGACGCCCTGATGTTAATTTTGAAAAACACTAATCTGGAGTTCCAGGAATTGGAAGATAATCTGGTAGTGATAAGATTAAGAAATGCTTCAGCGGCCGATATTTTGGTGAAAGGTCTGGTTACAGATGCCAATGGAGCTGGCATCCCCGGAGTAAGTGTTAAATTAAAAGAAGGTACGGCGGGCTCAACTACTGATGCAACAGGAAAATATAGCATCAGGGTGCCTGACAATGGTACATTGGTATTCTCTTATATGGGATATCAGACTCAGGAAATTCCGGTTAATAAACAAGAAACAATTAATGTGAAGCTGGTAGAAAGTGCGCAGGCACTTTCTGAAATTGTGGTTGTAGGTTATGGAACACAGAAAAAAGCTGTCGTTTCCGGAGCTGTAACCTCAGTCAAAGGAGCCGAGCTGGCAAAAACACCAACAGTAAACCTTTCTAATTCATTAGCTGGTCGTTTGCCAGGTGTAACTGCTGTTCAGGCAAGTGGTGAGCCCGGTTATGATGGATCATCTATCCGCATTCGTGGGGTTAATTCCTTAGGAAATAACAATGCCTTAATCGTTATCGATGGAGTGCCAAACAGGGCAGGTGGTTTAGAACGCCTAAATCCAAATGATGTAGAAAGTGTATCGGTACTAAAAGATGCTTCTGCTGCAATTTATGGATCGAGGGCGGCAAATGGTGTAATCCTTATAACCACTAAACAAGGTAAATCTGGAAAACCACAATTATCTTATGATTATGGCTATGGCTTGCAACAGCCAACCAGAACACCTAAAATGTCAAATTCATCCCAGTATGCTGAAATCTTGAATGAACTAAACATATTTGGCGCCGACTTGCCTCAGGACCAATGGAGTGCAGCCTGGCAGGCATTTAAGGAAACAGGATCGTACAAACGAACTGATAACAATAGTACAATCAGTGCAGCTTATCGCCCTGATGAAATGCAGAAGCTACGTGATGGTTCAGACCCTTTAAGGTACCCGAATACTGATTGGTTTAATACCACACTTAAAAACTGGTCTCCACAACAAAAACACAATTTACAAATTAATGGAGGAGGAGATAACATCAAATACCTTGTGTCTTTGGGATATTTAGATCAGGATGGTTACTATAAAAAATCTGCAACAGGATATCAGCAGTACGATCTGAGGATCAACCTCGAAGCGAACATCAATAAATATGTAACTGCAACATTAGGTGTTACCGGTAGAGAGGAAGTTCGTAATTTCCCTACTGTAGGTGCGTCGGATGTGTTCAGGATGCTGATGCGCGGAAAACCAACAGAAATAGAGGTTTGGCCAAATGGTTTACCAGGACCTGATATTGAGTATGGATATAACCCATATGTGACAACTACAGATCTTACAGGTTATAACAGAGATCGCAGAGATTACTTACAAACCACCGGTAAAGTAGAAATCAGAATTCCATGGGTTGATGGTTTAAAAGTAACAGGAACTGCCTCTATTGATAAATTTGCAGGCAGACAAAAAAGATGGCAGACGCCTTGGACGCTTTATTATTGGGACAAAAAATCTTTTGAAGCAGATGGTGTAACACCTGTGCTTACTGGTTCCGTACGCTCTGAGCGTACAGATCCTAGTTTAACTGAAACCGCTGGAGCACAATTGGCAACGAACTTAATGGGAATGATCAATTATGATAAAAAAATAGGAGATCACACTATTGGTTTAATGGCTGGTGTAACCAGAGAAAAGGTTGACAATGATGGTTTTTCTGCCTTTAGAAGGTACTTTATTTCTACTGCTTTGCAGGAACTGTTAGCTGGTAGCGATAAAGAACAATCGATCAGCAATCCAGGTGACCCAAATAATTTATATAAAAGAGCTCGTTTGAGTTATTTTGGAAGAGTTGGTTATAATTATAAAGAAAAATATCTTGCTGAATTCTTGTGGAGAGCAGATGGTTCTTACATCTTCCCTGAAGACAAACGTTTTGGNWKCTWMSMTNGGATTTTCATTGGGTTGGAGAGTATCTGAAGAGCCTTTCTTTAAAGATAACGTAAGATTTGTTAATAATTTGAAAATCAGGGCTTCATGGGGTCAGATGGGGGCAGAGGCATACTTCGGTGATGCACTTGCCGAATATCAATACCTGAGCACAATGGGTTTTGGGAGTTATGTGATCAACGATCAGTTAAGCCAAACATTGGTTGAAAACCGAGTTCCTAATTTAGATTTCGGATGGGAAGTAGCCAACAACTCCAACGTAGGTTTGGACGCATCGTTCTTAGATAATAAACTAAGCTTTGAGTTTGATGCCTTTTATAACAAGCGTACAAAAATTCTTATTGCAAGAGGTAACTCTATACCTGGCAGTTCAGGTATCACCGATAAACTACCTCCTGTGAATCTTGGAAAAGTAAACAATAAAGGTTTCGAATTTAAATTGAGCTATAACGACAATGTAGGTGAGCTTAATTACGGTGTAAGTGTCAACGGAGGATATTCTAAAAACAAGATCATATTCTGGGATGAAACTCCAGGCGCGCCAGAGTGGCAACGATCAACTGGAATGCCTACAGGAACAGAGCTTGTATACCAATATGATGGGGTTTTTAGAGATCAGGCCGAAATTAGTGCTAACGCCATCGATTATAGTGCCTTTACAGGTAATCTATTACCAGGTGATATGAAGTTTAAAGACATCAATGGCGACGGTAAAATCAATGGTGATGATCAGATTAGAATGGACAAAACCAACACACCTACTTTTACAGGTGGTTTTAATTTGAATCTGGCTTATAAAGGGTTTGATCTTTCGGCTTTAATTCAGGGAGCTTCAGGAGGCCTGCAGATTGTAGGATTAACAGAATCTGGTGACATAGGGAACTTCCTTGAATGGTCATACAAAAACCGTTGGAGCATCGAAAATCCGAGTAGTGAATTTCCTAGGTTATCGAACCGTGGTAAAACCTATTATACCGATTTTAACAATGCAGCACGCAATACTTATTGGATGCGTAGCAACAATTATATAAGGTTAAAAAATGTTGAGCTGGGCTATACGTTTGCTCCGGAATTGGTAAAACGAATCGGGTTAACAGCGCTTAGGGTATATGTAAATGGGCTAAATCTTGTAACTCTGGATAAAATTAAAATTTGGGATCCTGAATCAACAAACTCTAGTGCCCAATATTATCCTCAGGCAAGGGTTATCAATACAGGAATTAAAGCCACTTTTTAAGTTCAAAGAATTAAAATATTTTATATGAAACCTATAAATAGAAATACATACATATTTTCCATCGCTCTTATAACGCTGTTCGGATCAGGTTGTAAAAAGGATTTTCTTGCAGTAGATCCACCAACAGCAATTAATGCTGATCTGGTATGGAAAGATCCTGCGTTGGCGCAAGCCTTTGTTACCGAGATATACAATGGGTTAAATGTGGGAGGATTTGATGAGCAGATGTTGTCGTCAGTTTCAGACGAGTCACTTTTTACGCATCCAAACAGAGGAATCGATCTTGTTAATGCAAGTACCATAAATCCAACAACACTAGGTTGGGTTCATGCAACCTGGGGCTATGATCAGATGTATAATCGTATCCGTGCCTGTAATATCACGGTAGAGAAGTTAACAGGTACCGATAATGCAATTACTGATGAAGCTGTAAAGTCGAAGTTGTTGGGACAGGCTTATTTTTTAAGGGCCTATTTTTATCAGCAGCTGTTGCGATATTATGGTGCTGTGCCACTTATTACAAAAAGCTATGGACTTAATGATGATTATAAAGTAAAAAGAGCCACTTATGAAGAGTGTGTAAACTTCATTATTAAAGATTGTGAGGAGTCTTTTAATCTATTAAAAGATCAAACAATGGTCAAAGGACAAACTAATTCTTTGGCTGCTTTGGCGTTGAAATCACGCGTTTTGTTATATGCCGCAAGTGATCTGCATGATGTTCCTACTGCAAAATCAAAATCTACAGTGATTTCAGGCTATGCTAACCCAGAATTTTTAGGGTATCTGACTGGCGATCGCAATGCACGCTGGAAAGCAGCACAAGATGCAGCAAAAGCTGTGATGGATGCCGGAACAGGGTATAAGTTGAACCTGGATGCAAAAGTATCCGTTGCTGAAGGACGTAATAACTATAAAAGCATAGCTATGGGTGGTGGTAGTAAAGCGCCGGGCATAGATATCGCTGCTGCTTCTGAATTAATTTTTGCCAGATACTTTATAGATCGCAGTGACTTGCGCTATGGAAGAGCAAATGGACCAAATGGCTATCATAATTGGGCCGGTAAYMYYMSMWTAGGCTTGCTTGTTGATGATTATGAGATGATTGATGGAACAAAATTTAGCTGGACCAATACTGCGCAGCAATCTGCTCCTTATCAAAATCGTGATCCACGTTTCTACGCAACTGTTTTATATGATGGTGCTGGTTGGAAACCAAGAGATAAAGTTTCAGGATCAGTAGATCCTGCTAACCAGATACAAACCGGCGAATACGACCTTATGGAGGACGGGAAAAAGATCCGTTTTAAAGGGCTCGATACAAGAGGTAGTTCCATTGAAAACTGGAACGGAAGCTGGACCGGCTATTATACACATAAATTTATAGATCCGGATCCGAATATTGTAGATGCCTCTATGCCTCAATTTGTGCCATGGCCGTTCTTCAGATATACTGAGGCGGTAATGAATTATATTGAAGCCAGTATAGAGTTAGGCGATTTTGCTCCGGCTGTATTGTGGTTAAATCGTATTCGCTTCCGTTCAGGAATGCCTGCAATTGCCGGTAGTTCGAAAGAAGTGTTAACCGAAATTTATCGTCATGAACGCAGAATTGAAATGGTATACGAAGAACAGCGTTACCATGATACCCGCAGATGGATGATAGCACCTGCAACCTTGGGTAGGAAAGCGACTTATATTAAGGTTTCTGGTACTTTCAAAGCTGGTAAAACAATGTCTGAGCCTTATCATTATGATACCTCAGTTTATGATTATACATACACTCCAACTGTAGAGACCGCACAAGAAAATCGCAAATGGGAAGATAAAATTTATTTTAGACCATTTAGTCGTGACGAGATCAACAGAAATAGTGAGTTGAAACAAAATCCAGGTTACTAATAACGCACTCAATATCGTAGGGGGGCTGTTCATCTTGAGCAGCCCCTTTTTTTGATTTTATCCCAGATCAGCACTTTTACGCTCTCTTCGTTGACTATTTCTGTAACATTAACGGCAAGAATATAAAATTTTTGGAACCTTAGTTGAAAAAAACATATTTTTAACGAGGAATCAAATAATAAAGGAAATTGCAGCATGTTATAACACGATCAATAATTCAATTTTGATTGTACTTTTCTATAAAGAATTTTCCGCTTACGTACGACTTCCAGGCTTAACATGTTTTTCATGTTTAAGCCATATTCATCATTTTTTTAACATTTAAACTATCAATGGATTCATCGATCAAGACATTTATGAGTAAAATAGAATTTCGGAACGCACATGAACCGGAATTTTTGCAGGCAGTATATGAAGTAGCAGAATCAATAATACCCTTTAGTGAAAATAATTCTAAGTATAAAATAAACAAGATTTTAGAAAGAATTGCGGAGCCAGAAAGGGTTATTATTTTTAGAGTGCCTTGGTTGAACGATAAAGGTGAAGTTGAAATTAATCGTGGGTTTAGGGTTCAAATGAACAGTGCAATTGGTCCTTATAAAGGAGGTTTGCGCTTTCATCCATCTGTAACCTTAAGTGTACTTAAGTTCCTTGCATTTGAACAAGTATTTAAAAACAGCCTTACCGGTTTGCCTATGGGTGGTGGTAAAGGAGGTTCAGATTTTGATCCTAAAGGGAAATCTGATGCTGAGGTGATGAAATTCTGCCAAAGCTTTATGACCGAATTATATCGCCATGTTGGTGCTGATATCGATGTTCCTGCCGGAGATATTGGTGTAGGGGCAAGAGAAATAGGATTTCTGTTTGGACAGTATAAACGTATCAGAGGTGAATTTACAGGGGTTTTAACAGGAAAAGGGTTTGAGTGGGGAGGAAGTTTAATTCGCCCTGAAGCAACCGGATATGGTGTAGTATACTTCGTTGAAGAGATGCTGAAGCTGAAAGGTGATTCATTAAAAGGAAAAAACGTTGTCATTTCAGGTTCTGGAAACGTTGCTCAATATACAGCGGAGAAATGTATAGAGGTAGGGGCAAAGGTATTGACGCTGTCAGATTCGGAAGGTTTTGTGTACGATCCCGATGGAATAGACACAGAAAAGCTTAAATACATTATGGAGTTAAAAAACGGCCGTAGAGGAAGAATTAAAGAGTACGCAGATAAATTTAACTGCCAATTCTTTGCCGGAGAGAAACCATGGGGAATAAAATGTGATGTAGCTTTTCCTAATGCTACTCAAAACGAGGTGAATGAGAACGATGCTAAGATTCTGGTGGAAAATGGTTGTCTTTGTGTTGCAGAAGGTGCAAATATGCCATCTACACCAGATGCTATCCATGTGTTCGAAAAAGCTAAGATCTTGTATGCGCCTGGTAAAGCTGCAAATGCCGGTGGTGTTGCTGTTTCAGGGCTTGAAATGTCCCAGAACTCACTTCGTTATTCATGGGATCGCGAAAAAATTGATATTAAACTAAAAGTAATTATAGCTCAGATTCATCAGAATTGTGTTAAATATGGCAAAGAGGATGATGGATATGTTAATTATGGTAAAGGAGCAAATATAGCTGGCTTTGTCAAGGTTGCGGATGCTATGATAGCGCAGGGTATTGTATAATATGCTGCATGATTAAACAAAAAAGCCTCTTTACATTCGTAAAGAGGCTTTGTACTCAGAGCGGGAATCGAACCCGCACGACTTTTAAGGTCACAGGATTTTAAGTCCTGCGTGTCTACCAGTTCCACCATCTGAGCAGGTGAATAACCTTTTAAAATTAAATGCCTTCTACTGAAGGCATTTTGAGCGAAAGACGAGATTCGAACTCGCGACCCCGACCTTGGCAAGGTCGTGCTCTACCAACTGAGCTACTTTCGCGTTGGTATTGTTGTTTTATTGTACTCAGAGCGGGAATCGAACCCGCACGACTTTTAAGGTCACAGGATTTTAAGTCCTGCGTGTCTACCAGTTCCACCATCTGAGCATAGTCTTATTTCAATATCTGTTGAAATGATGACTGTTACTTAAAAACCTTTAAAGGTTTTTAGAGCGAAAGACGAGATTCGAACTCGCGACCCCGACCTTGGCAAGGTCGTGCTCTACCAACTGAGCTACTTTCGCATTGGTTTCATTAAATCATTATCCAATGATTCCCTTTTTAAAACAATAATTAACAACCTTGTTTCCGTTTGGGATTGCAAATATAAATACTTTTGTATTACCGTCAAGTTATTTTTTATAAAAAATGCTGCGGTTAAGCTAAGCCATTGGTCTTTAGTACTTCCGAGATTAAATCGCTTTCAAAACCCTTTCCCATTAAGTAGGAAGTAAGCTTATATTTCCTCTTGTAATCGTCTTTTTCTTTAATGGAAGGTAATTTTTTGTTCGCTAAAACGAGTATAGTTTCTAAATATTCATCATAATCTATGGTTTTCAGCGCGTTCAAAATCATCTTTTCAGTAACCCCCTTTAATTTAAGGCCCTGTTTGATTTTCATCTTTCCCCATTTCTTTATCTTGAATTTGCCAGAAACGTAAGCCATGGTAAAGCGTTCTTCGTTTAAAAAGTTTGTTTGTATAAGTTCTGAAATGATTTCTTCAATCTCGTTTTTCCAAAGCCCCCATTCATAAAGTTTGTTTCTGATTTCTTGTTGAGATCTTTCCTGATAGGCACAATAATGCTCAGCTTTTGCCAAAGCTGCTTTCTTATCTAACTTTACTGTTTGTTTTTTTGATGAATCGAGCATTTACAATATTACAAAATGTGCTTGTCATTAGTGTGATTTATGTTTAAACAAGAATTTCTTATTTAAGTGTAGTGTTTTTAATCAAATTTTGATTCAGCCTAGTTTTAATGTGTTGTAAATGAATAAAAAGCGATAATTATGTCAAACATTTTGTTTGTTTTTGGGTTTTTTTGTTAGATTATTGTCGAAAAGGCGTATTTTAGCTTCGTTCGGATGTCATTTAGTTAACTCTCCTTCTATGGAACCAAAAAAAATATTGAAAGTCGGATTAGATTCTGCAGCTCCATTTCCTATGCATTCAGATTACAATTCTGAAAAGTTTGAAGGTTTCGAAGTCGACTTAATGAAGGCCATAACCGAACATCTTGATTTGGAGGTAGAGTACGAAGTCTCATTATGGGCAACCATTCTCGAAAAGTTGTTTAAAGGAGAACTGGATCTTATCTGCTCCGCAGTAACTGTTACCCCTTCGCGCAGGCATATTCTTGAATTCAGTAATCCCTATTTGCATTTTAGATTATGTGCTGTAGTTAACAATGATGATAACATAAAGGACATAAATGACCTTAGAAATAAAACTATCGGCATCAGAGAAGCAACCGAGGCAGAGCGATATGTTCATGTGAATTTCCCTGGCAACAATATGGTGCATGCCGAAACAAACAAAGAATTGTACAGAAAGTTGCAAGCAGGAAAAATAGACTTGCTTATCGACGATTCACCAATTGCAGGTGGCTTTTTACAAAAAAACAAAAAATTAAAAGTAGGTATGTACCTGCCTAAAACGGATTCTCAATATGCAATAGCCATGAAAAAAGGGGATACTCAACTTCGTGATCAGTTTAACGAAGTTCTGGGGCTTTTAAAGGAGAATGGAACCTATCAGACAATTTATAAAAAATGGTTCACTGATATTCAGTTTTAGAAATACTCATATAAAGGCCATACTTTTAGGACGAGCCCTCATTCATTTCTTTAAAAAAGTTTAATTTTGAGGCATGAGCAATCCCAATTATTCCATTTCTCTTATTGCCGGCATTTTAAGTGCAAAATCATACCTAGTCAATGACCAGACTATAATTACCAAATTGGTAATTGATAGCCGAAGTGTAATTGATCCGGATGAGTCTTTGTTTTTTGCTTTGAATGCAAAAAGAAATGGACATGAATACCTTAAAGATGCTTATGCAAATGGGATTAAGAATTTTGTAATCAGTGATGAGAATTACATTAAAAGCTTTCCTGATGCTAATGTCCTGTTGGTGGCTGATGTATTAGCCGCGCTTCAGACTTTGGCAAAATACAATCGTGAACATCATACGCTAAAAACAATTGCGATTACCGGAAGCAATGGTAAAACTATAGTTAAAGAGTGGTTGTATCAATTGCTTGCAGCGGATTTTAATATAGTTCGAAGCCCTAAAAGCTTTAATTCTCAAATTGGTGTTCCCCTTTCTGTATGGGAAATTGAAGAAAACCATACCATGGGGATATTTGAAGCTGGCATTTCCAAATCTGGTGAAATGGATAGCCTTGCCCAAATTATACAACCAACAATAGGTATTTTAACCAATGTTGGGGAAGCACATGCAGAGGGTTTTTCATCTGTTAAAGAAAAGCTACTCGAAAAATTAAAGCTTTTTAAAAACGCAGAATTGTTTATTTATTCTCCAGAATATACTGAGGGATTAAGTTTAGATGACTTACCAGGCAAATCAAAATTCTCCTGGAGTTTTAAACAAAAGGCAGATCTACAGATTTTATTTATAGAGCCAATAGATGGCAGAAATTATATAAGAGCAAAGTTTAAAGGCGAAGAAATAGAGTGCTTAATTCCATTTAGCGATAAAGCTTCTCTTGAGAACGGGGTTATTTGCTGGGCCACCTTACTTGCATTGGATTATACACCTCAGCAAACAGATGCTTTGTTAGAAAAGCTGACGTTGGTTAGCATGCGTTTGGAACTGAAAAATGGAATCAATCAATGTTCGGTTATTGATGATTCTTATAGTGCCGATATTTCCTCATTGGCCATTGCACTTGATTTTTTAAACCTGCAGAACCAGCATCCTAAAAAGACCCTCATACTTTCTGATCTTTATGAAACCGGGAAAAGTGATGAGGACCTGTATGCAGAGATATCCGCCCTGCTTAAGCAAAAGAATGTAAATAGGCTGATAGGGGTTGGACCCCATATTTCTGCTGCTGCACGGCTATTTGATATGGAAACTTCCTTTTTTGAAAGCACATTAGCTTTTATCGAGAACTTCCCCTCTCTTCATTTTAGCAATGAAACTATTTTAGTTAAAGGAGCACGCAGGTTCGAGTTTGCTAGGATCAGTAAACTGATTACCCAAAAGATACATGATACGGTTCTGGAGATCGATTTAAATGGGCTGGCAGGCAATCTGCAGTTCTATAGAAATAAAATAAAGCCTGGTGTTAAAGTTATGGCCATGGTTAAAGCTTTTTCTTACGGTAGTGGTAGTTTTGAAATTGCCAACTTGTTACAATACCATAAGGTCGATTACCTTGCTGTAGCTTATACAGATGAGGGAGTAGCGCTTAGAAAAGCGGGTATTTCTATGCCTATTATGGTAATGAGTCCTGAACCTTCTGCTTTCGACGCAATAGTTAAGCATAAGTTAGAGCCGGAGATTTATAATCTTGACATTTTAAAAAGCTTTATCAGCTTTTTAAATGAAAATGTTAAAAATTATCCTATTCATCTGAAAATAGAAACAGGAATGCACAGGCTAGGTTTTGAAGAATCGGAATTGACAGATCTGTTACAACAATTAAATGAAACCGAAAAAGTAAAGGTGATTTCCGTATTCTCTCACCTGGTTGGCAGTGATGACCCCAAACATGATGAATTTACAGCGCATCAATTGGAAAGGTTTACTACTGCGGCTGATAAGATTAAGGAGGGAATAGGCTATTCATTTATCCGACATATTTCTAATACATCGGGGATTTCCCGTCACCCCGAAGCTCAATTGGATATGGTTAGGTTAGGAATTGGACTGTATGGTTTTGATGGAGGTTTATCCCATAATAAAGGACTACAAACTGTAGCTGTCTTAAAAACTACAGTAACTCAGGTAAAGCCTATAAAGGCTAACGAAACGGTTGGCTATAGCAGAAGGGGTGCTCTGCCCAATGGGGGCATGATAGCAACAGTTAAAATTGGTTATGCTGATGGATATAACCGTAAATTTGGAAATGGTGTTGGTAAAATGCTGATTAACGGTCAGGCTGTTGCTACTGTTGGTGTGATATGCATGGATATGTGCATGTTGGACGTAACTGGTTTAGACGTGAAAACTGGCGATGAGGTGATCGTTTTTAACGGAAAGCTTACCATCTCTGAGTTAGCAAAACAAATAGATACCATACCCTACGAAATATTAACAAATGTATCTCAAAGGGTAAAACGAGTGTATTTTTATGAGTAGTTTTATCTAAGTTTGCATCATGAATAGAATTGGTAGGGCGTTGTTAAATTACCTTATTAAAGGGTTGTTGATTGTGCTGCCTATTGCACTAAGTATTTTTATTGTGATTTGGGCTGTTACTACGGTAGATAGCTGGTTAAATGTAAACAATATTCTGGGTGTAGACCCAAGAACAGGAGCAAGCAGAAATATTCCCGGATTAGGGCTGGCATTGGTAATTTCCATTATCCTGGTTGCCGGAATTTTTGTAACTAACTTTGTCACTGAACCAATGTATAACTGGTTTCAGAAAGCTTTAGACAGGCTTCCTGTGGTAAAATTTATTTACTCATCTATTAAAGATCTTACTGAAGCATTTGTAGGGGATGAGAAGAAGTTTAATCACCCGGTGCTTGTAGAGGTTGAAGGAGATTTAAAGAGGATAGGTTTTCTTACCCAGGCAGATCTTAAATCTATAGGACTTCCTGGAGAGGCAATTGTTTATTTCCCATTCTCTTACTCTTTTGCCGGCCAGGTTTACGTTGTTAAAAACGAAAAGATTAAGTCGTTAAATATGAGTGCAGCAGATGCCATGAAGTTGGTGGTGTCTGGCGGAGTCAGCCATTTCTAAAAAAAATATGATCAAAATTTATCATAATAATAGATGCAGTAAAAGTAGGTGTGCGTTAACTATTTTGGAAGATAGCGGAAAGGAATTTGAAGTGATCAATTACCTGGAAACAGTCCCTACTGTGGATGAATTGCGCGTTATTATTGCTAAATTAGGAATTGCCCCTCATGAGCTAGTGCGTAAATCAGAAACTGTTTATAAAGAGAAGTATAAAGGGAGGGATCTTTCAGAAGAAGAATGGATCGCAGCAATGGTTGAAAATCCAATATTGATAGAACGTCCAATATTAGTTTCTGATGATCTTGCTGTTATAGCAAGAACACCAGAAAAAATTTATGATCTTTTTTAAAAGCCTGCCTAGAAGTTTGGTTTTAGCACATACTTCTCATAGAATCTGAAAATATGTTCGGTAGCCTCTTCAGCGGTATCCACTAGCCTGAACAGGTTTAAATCCTCCGCGTGGATGTTATGTTCCTTGTTTAGCATGGTGCTGGTTATCCAGTCAACTAATCCACTCCAGTAATCCTTACCAACAAGTACGATAGGGAATCTTGCAATTTTACCTGTTTGTATAAGTGTAATCGCTTCAAAAAGCTCATCCATGGTGCCCATACCGCCTGGTAAAACAATAAAACCTTGCGAGTATTTCATGAACATTACCTTTCTTACAAAGAAGTAATCAAATTCCAGGAGTTTGTTATGGTCGATGTACTTATTGTGGAATTGTTCAAAAGGTAATTCGATGTTTAAACCAACCGATTTACCGCCATTTGTATGTGCACCTTTATTTCCCGCTTCCATAATGCCGGGTCCGCCGCCAGTAACAACACCGTAACCACGGTCTGTTAACAATTTGCCACACTCAACCGCTATTTGGTAGTACTTATTTGTTTCAGCAGTTCTTGCCGATCCAAAAATGGTTACGCAGGGGCCTATTTTAGCCAACTTTTCAAAGCCGTCAACAAATTCGGCCATTATTTTAAAAATCTGCCAGGAGTCGGTAACTTTTATTTCCTGCCAGTTCTTGTTTTCAAATGCGCTTCTTATTTTCTCTTCACTTGTCATTCTAATAGGTATTATAATATTTAAAATTTGGTCTGGGTTGTAGTTTGTTTCCCAGTTATCCAAAGAAGTATAAATGTAATCAGGCCATTTAATATGATAAGTTCAAAGCCCAGGGCGTAATTAAACCAGTTTAGTGAATTTATATCTATTATATAGCATAGTATTGGCGAGACAATACAAATATAAGGTACAAGCTTATCTGTTACAGCTTTTTTAGTTAACATACCAAAACCGAATAACCCTACCAGTGGCCCGTAAGTATATCCGGCTGCTTTAAATATGGCGTTCACAACGGAATCATCATTAATGAGCTTGAAAATCATGATTACAAGAACCATTAATATAGAAAAGCCAACATGCACGTAATGTCTTTTGCTTACAAGTTTTGGGTCATTTTGATCAGCCTTTTTATCGAAATGTAAGAAATCTACGCAAAACGATGTGGTTAAAGCAGTCAATGCTGAATCTGTTGTCGCAAATGTTGCAGCGGTTAATCCGAGCATGAAAATAATGCCGGGAATGACATTCAGGTAATTTAAAGCAATTTCAGGGTAAAGGTGATCTGGCGTTTTTAATGCTGCCACATCAATTCCATTTTTTGCTGCAAACAGGTACAGTAAAGCACCTACACTTAAAAAGAAAATGTTCATGACAACAAAAACCGCAGTAAAGGTGAACATGTTTTTTTGAGCTTCACCTATTGTTTTCATGCTCAGGTTCTTTTGCATCAGGTCCTGATCAAGTCCTGTCATGGCAATGGTTACAAAAATACCTCCAAGGAATTGTTTAATAAAGTGCGTTTTACTGCCCATAAAATCTTCCCAGAAGAAGATTTTTGAATAACTGCTGTTTTTTACCGCCTCAAAAGTGCCGGCAATATCAAGGTTTAAAGACTTGGCTATAAAAATGATAGATAGCACCACAGATAAGAGTAAGAATACCGTCTGTAATGTATCGGTAATGATAATGGTTTTTAATCCCCCTTTGTGTGTATAAAGCCAGATAAGGACCAGGCAGATGACGATGGTAAGCCAAAAAGGGACATTCCAGGCATCAAATATGAATTTTTGCAATACGATAGCCACAAGGTAGAGTCTGAAAGATGAGCCAATAGTACGCGAAACTAAAAAGATAACGGCCCCACTCTTATAACTCCAAAAGCCCAAACGTCTTTCAAGATAGGTATATATAGAAATGATATTTAACCTGTAATACAAAGGCAAAAGTACAGTGGCGATAATGACAAAACCGACAGCATTACCCAGGATAAACTGGAAATAGCCAAACTCGCTCTTACCTACCGCTCCGGGAACGGAAATGAAAGTAACCCCGGAAAGCGCTGTTCCAATCATTCCAAATGCCACCAGGTACCATTTTGAATTTCTGTTTGCTATAAAAAATGAAGCGTTGTCGGAGTTGTTTCGGGATGTAAAATAGGATACACCTATTAGCAGTGCAAAGTAACCGAGCAGAAAAGACAAAAGTATAATTGGACTCATTTTTTATGATTAGTTAAGATTCTAAATGTAAGAAACCCTCATGAGTTTCTACTTATAAAAATTAAATATCAGGAGATAAATATAAATTTACATTCACAATTTATCTAAGTTTGTAAGATGAACTTTTCTTCTAAATTGCTTGAGGACGCTGTTAACGAATTTTCGAAGTTACCTGGCGTTGGACAAAAGACAGCTTTAAGGTTGGTTCTGCATTTATTGAATAAAGAGCAGGAGGAAGTGGAACATTTTGGAAATGCGATTGTAAGGCTTAGAAAAGAAATTAAGCACTGCGGCATTTGTCATAATATTTCTGACAACCATATTTGCGAAATATGCTCGGCAGCTAAGCGCGAAAAGGAAGTGATCTGTGTAGTGGAAGATACCCGAGATGTTATGGCTGTGGAAAATACTTCTCAATATTTTGGCGTTTATCATGTGCTTGGCGGATTGATATCTCCGATGGATGGGGTAGGACCATCTGACCTGTTTATTGATTCTTTGGTGCAGCGGGTGGCTACAACGCCCGTAAAAGAAATCATACTGGCGCTTAGCGCTACCATGGAAGGTGATACTACACTCTTTTATTTGTATAAGCGGCTTAAAGATTTTCAAATACCAATTACTACAATTGCCAGGGGGATTGCCTTTGGGGGTGAGCTGGAGTATGCTGATGAGATTACACTGGGAAGGTCTATTATTACCAGGGTGCCTTATGAAAACTCATTAATTAAATAATTAGAATGGATTTTAAGAATAAAGTAGTCATAATTACGGGTGCATCATCTGGTATTGGAAAAGCATGTGCTGAAGAGTTTGCTAAACGCGGTGCTAACCTGGTTCTTGGTGCCCGGCAATATGTTACACTTTGCGAAATTACCGCTGATCTGGAAGCAAGGTATGATATAAGAGCTATCGCGGTGCAGGCAGATGTGAGTAAGGAAGAAGAATGTGAAGTGCTTGTTAAACAGGCTTTAGTCACTTTCAGCAAGATAGATGTATTGGTTAATAACGCAGGCTTATCTATGCGGGCATTGTTCAATGATCTGGACTTATCTGTATTAAAAAACCTGATGGATGTGAATTTCTGGGGTACAGTTTATTGTACTAAATATGCGCTGCCGGAGATTTTAAAAACACAAGGCAGTGTAGTAGGGGTATCATCAATTGCAGGATATCGTGGTTTGCCAGGTCGTACAGGTTATTCCGCTTCCAAGTTCGCTATGAATGGTTTTATGGAGTCATTGCGCACCGAATTGCTTAAAACCGGTGTTCATGTGATGGTGGCTTGCCCTGGTTTTACGGCTTCTAATATTCGGGTTACAGCATTGGCTAAAGATGGTGCATCTCATGGTGAAACAAGCATGGAAGAAGGTAAAATGATGACAGCTGAAGAAGTGGCCACTCGTATAGTTGATGGCATTGCAGCCAGAAAGCGCACTTTGATTATGACAGGGCAGGGTAAACTCACCGTGTGGATTAATAAGTTATTGCCTGCATTGGCAGATAACCTGGTTTTTAATCATTTTACCAAGGAAAAGAACGCGCTCATTAAGTAAAGTCCTCTTGCAATGAAGTAATAAATTTTATTTTTTTTGATAAAAGATTTGCTGCTTTGCAAAAACAATTCCATATTTGCTTTAATGATACTTACAAACGGACTTAACAACTGGTGGTGGCACAACGCAATAGCGTAGTGTAACCCCGTTTTGAACGTTTTATTTTATATAAAAATATTTTGAGGGTTGCTTAAGGCAACCTTTTTTGTTTTACGACATTTTGAAAAACTTCTTTAAGAAGGAAATAACATGAAGAAAATACTTAACCACCTATTTGAAAACAAAACCTTTAGCAGAGCAGAGGCACAAAAGATACTTACTTCTATTGCCTTAGGCGAATTTAATACTTCGCAGATTGCTGCTTTTATTACGGCTTATGGGATGCGGAACATTACTGTTGCTGAGCTTCAGGGCTTTCGCGATGCTATGCTTGATCTTTGCCTGAAGCTGAATTTTTCAGATTATGAGCTTGTGGATCTTTGTGGAACAGGAGGTGATGGCAAAGATACCTTCAACATATCTACACTTGCTTCGTTTATTGTGGCTGGAGCAGGTCACAAAGTAGCCAAACACGGCAACTATGGGGTGTCATCCGGCTGTGGTTCTTCAAATGTTATGGAATACCTGGGTTATACATTTACTAACGAACAGGATATTTTAAAACGCAGTTTGGATACAGCAGGAATATGCTTTATTCATGCTCCGTTGTTTAATCCGGCGATGAAAATTGTTGCGCCTATACGTAAAGAATTAGGTGTTAAAACCTTTTTCAATATGCTTGGACCAATGGTTAATCCGGCACAACCAAAAAATCAAATTGTAGGCGTGTTTAGTCTGGAACTAGCAAGGTTATATGCTTATTTATATCAGGATACTGATAAAAACTATACGATCCTGCATGCGGTAGACGGTTTTGATGAGGTTTCGCTGACTTGCGATTTTAAAACTTTTAGTAAAAATGGAGAATCGCTGGTAACTGTTGCTGATCTTGGATTTGCACAGATTGATGAGCAGGAAATAAAAGGAGGGGATACGGTTGAATCATCGGCAAAGATTTTTATGAGTGTGCTTAACGATGAATGTACCGATGCTCAACGAAATGTTGTGCTTTGCAATGCTGCACTTGCTATTCAGACAATAGATAACACTAAATCTTTTGCAGATTGTTTTTATGAAGCAGAGGCTTCTTTAATGAGTAAGAATGCTCTGAATAGTTTTAAAAACTTAATATCAAGGTAATGGATAAGAGACTGAAAGTATGTGGAATGAAGGTGCCATCAAACATTGAAATGGTGGCAGACTTGCAGCCTGATTATATGGGATTTATTTTCTATAATGGCTCAAAAAGATTTATTGCAGACCTTTCAGCTCAGTTTGTTAAAGATCTGCCTTCTAATATCAAAAGAACTGGCGTTTTTGTAAATGAAGAACTTAGAATAGTAGTTGAACGGGTTCTTGAATATGGACTGCATGCTGTTCAATTACACGGAAGTGAATCTGCAGATTATTGCAGTCAGCTAAAAGCATTGTTAGATGTAGAAGTAATAAAGGCGTTTGGAATTGATGAACAATTTGATTTTGAACAGTTGGAAGCATATGCTGACTCAGTTGATTACTTTTTGTTTGATACCCAAACTCCTGATCATGGAGGTTCCGGAAGAACTTTTAATTGGGAATTGCTTAAAAAATATGTGTTAGATAAACCGTACTTTTTAAGCGGCGGAATTGATTTGGAAAGTATTGATGAAATAAACAGAATAAAAGATGTGCGTTTTTACGCTATTGATATTAATAGCAAATTTGAGTTGGAGCCTGGGCTAAAGGATATAGATAAATTGATTGACTTTAAAAATATGTTGTCCTATTGAGTTTACTCGATTAAGGATTTAAGAACAAGACTATGAACTATTTTGTAAATGAAAAAGGATACTACGGAGATTTTGGCGGAGCTTATATTCCGGAAATGCTATATCCGAATGTAGAAGAATTACGACAGAATTATCTTAAAATTATTGAGGATAAAGACTTTCAAAAGGAATTTCATCAGTTACTTAAAGATTATGTTGGCAGGCCCTCGCCGCTATATTTAGCTAAACGGTTATCGCAAAAATATAATGCCAATATTTTTCTGAAGCGTGAGGACCTGAATCATACAGGCGCACATAAGATCAACAATACCATTGGGCAAATATTGCTTGCAGAACGTTTAGGTAAGAAGCGGATCATTGCCGAAACTGGTGCCGGGCAACATGGCGTGGCTACGGCTACAGTGTGTGCATTACGCGGATTAGAATGCGTAGTGTATATGGGAGAGATTGATATTCAAAGACAAGCTCCCAATGTTGCCAGAATGAAAATGCTGGGTGCTAAAGTGGTTCCTGCAACTTCAGGGAGTAAAACATTGAAAGATGCTACTAATGAAGCCATGCGCGATTGGATCAATAATCCGGTAGATACGCATTATATAATAGGCTCTGTTGTTGGGCCACATCCATATCCGGATATGGTGGCACTTTTTCAATCTATCATTTCAGAAGAGACTAAGAAACAATTGATAGAACAAACTGGTAATGACCAGCCAGATTATGTATTGGCCTGTGTTGGTGGTGGTAGTAATGCCATGGGAATGTTCTACCATTTTATTGACGATGAAAAGGTAAAACTGATAGCTGTAGAGGCAGCAGGTAAAGGAGTGGACAGCGGGTTTTCGGCAGCTACAACTACCCTGGGTAAAGAAGGCGTGTTGCATGGAAGCAGAAGTATTCTGATGCAAACGGAAGATGGTCAGGTTGTAGAACCTCATTCTGTGTCGGCAGGGTTAGATTACCCCGGCATTGGTCCTCAGCATGCACATTTGTTTAAAACTGGTCGTGGTCAGTATGTTTCCATAACTGATGATGAATCTTTGGAGGCTGGTTTATTACTTACTCAAATGGAAGGTATTATCCCAGCAATAGAGAGTGCTCATGCGCTGGCTTATCTGGAGAAAATGAATTTTAAAGGTGGGGAGAATGTAGTGGTTTGCTTGTCGGGCCGCGGTGACAAGGATATGGATACTTACATGAAATATTTTGGATTATAAAAAATGAATAGAATTAAAAAGTTATTTCAGGAAAAGAAAAATATACTATCAATTTACTATACAGCCGGTTATCCTAATCTTGGAGATACAGTGGCAATTGCAGAAGAGTTAGAGCGTTCAGGTGCAGACTTATTAGAAATAGGGTTCCCGTATTCTGATCCTGTTGCTGATGGTCCGGTAATACAGGCAAGCAGTAAACAAGCACTTGATAATGGTATGGATTTAAGATTGTTGTTTGAGCAGCTTAAGGATTTACGTAAAAGGGTAACTATCCCGGTTTTACTAATGGGATATGTAAATCCAATGCTTCAATTTGGTGTAGAGAATTTCTGCAAAGCATGTGCAGAGGTAGGTGTGGATGGTTGCATAGTTCCGGATCTCCCAATGGTTGAACATGAGGAGCTATATGAGCCGGTTTTTGCTAAATATGGTTTAAGCAATATATTTCTGGTTACGCCTCAAACTTCTGAAGAAAGGATCCGTAAAATCGACGGTTTGAGTAATGGATTTATTTACTTAMTWWSWWMMWNCGGSAWMSWYASSMWWWWACSTRMAKSYWTMWGMTRCTNCNNAARCANACWWTNTYAARWMYNTRCYWSMTWARAWCKKAARARCSYMRCCATGATAGGTTTCGGTATAAGTAGTAAAGAAACCTTTGATAAGGCTTGTAAATATGCTAACGGAGCAATTATAGGTACCGCCTTTGTGAAAAGTTTGTCTGCTGATAATGTTATAGGCAGTGTTCAACAATTCATGAAAGAATTTAAGCCTTAACTGGTGCTTTTCCTTTAATGGATTTCAGGAAAACAAAACCAATTAATCCTGCAATAACCGAAGCACAAAGAATGGCAAATTTTGCTTCGGTTACATGCATTTCATCGCTAAATGAAAGCAGGGATATAAATATGGACATGGTAAATCCTATACCAGCCAACATGCCTAAACCAATAATGTGTTTCCAGCCTGCTTGTGATGGAAGTGTTCCTAGTTTCAATTTTACTGCAAGCCAGGAGAATAATGCAACACCTATTGTTTTGCCTGCAAAGAGGCCTGTTATAATTCCAAGCCCTAGAGGAGATATCAACCCACCAAGCATTTCTTTTTGAAAAGTGATGTTGGTATTGGCCAATGCAAAGATTGGCATGATAAAGTAATTTACAGGTCCGTTTAATAAATGTTCAAGCTTTTCTAAAGGCGATTCTGTGTCGTTTGAATTTGTTGGAATCGTAAGGGCAAGTAACACGCCTGCAATTGTTGCATGTATGCCAGAGTGATGAATAAAGTACCATAAAAACACTCCGGGTATAAGATAAAAATAAAGCGGTTTTACCTTAAAGAAGTTAAACACAAGTAATAGTGCAAGTACACCTCCGGCCATCAGTAGGTAATGGAAATGTACCTCATTTGTATAAAAAATGGCAATAACCAGTATAGCGCCAAGGTCATCAACAATGGCCAGGGCAGCTAGAAATATTTTTAATGAGGCCGGAACACTTTTGCCGAGCATGGATATGATAGCTAAGGCAAAGGCAATGTCGGTAGCCATTGGAATTCCCCATCCAGATGCAGTAGCGGTATCTTTATTTAAAATGAAATAAATAAATGCAGGCACTAACATACCTCCAAGGGCAGCAACTACAGGCAACGAAGCCTTTTTAATAGATGAAAGTTCGCCTTCTATAAGCTCTCTCTTGATCTCTAAACCCACAAGAAGAAAAAATACAGCCATTAGCGCATCATTTATCCATGCAGAAACAGTGAATACATAAGAGCCAGAGCCAAATGTAAAGCCAAAATCTGTAGCTAGTAATGCAGAAAAACCGTCTTTATAGCTGGAGTTTGCAATAAATAGAGAGATTGCAACACATACCATAAGAAGTATGCCGCCAATTTGTCCTGATCGTAAAAAATCTTTAAATGCTTGTAGGTTTATTATTTTAGCCATTTATAGGTAGTTTTCCAGGTTTCCTTTTCCCTGACGGATGATTTCAAAATCTCCAGACGTACAGTCTACAACAGTAGACGGTTCATTGTCTCCATATCCACCATCAATTACGATGTCTATAGTGTCTTCATATTTTTCGTGGATCAGTTCGGGATCTGTAGAGTATTCGATTACTTCATCGTCATCATAAATAGAGGTAGMSRKMAKKGRAWWKMMAMSCTGKAAAACAATTTCTCTTGCAATATCATTGTCAGGTACCCTTATACCAACAGTTTTTTTGTTGGAGCTTAGTAGTTTTGGTACATTTCCATTTGCATTAAGTATAAATGTAAAAGGGCCAGGTAAAGCCTTTTTTAGTAACCTGAATGTGGTGGTGTCAATAGGTTTTATGTAATCAGAAATATGCCTTAAATCTGAGCAGATGAAAGAGAAATTAGCCTTTTCAGGCTTTATGCCTCTTAAACGGCAAATTTTTTCAATGGCTTTATGATTGGTAATATCACAACCCATTCCATAAACGGTATCGGTTGGATAGATGATAATTCCTCCCTTTTTCAATACTTCAACAACTTGCTCAATCGCCTTGGGATTTGGGTTTTCAGGATAGATTTTAATAAGCATGTGTAAATTTACAAAATATTGATTCGAAATCAGATTATAATTGTTCTATTGGCATGTTTTTATTAAATTAAGGGATATGAGAAAAGCATTTATCGCAATTGCGGCGTTTTTGGTGGCACTCACTGTAATGTTGGGCCTTACTTATCCACCTTTATGGTGGTTATTCATTTTTACAGGACCAGTTGTTTTGTTAGGTATTTATGACCTGTATCAACCAAAACACAGTATAGTTAGAAACTATCCGGTAGTAGGTAGATTAAGGTACTTTATGGAGGATTTAAGGCCGAAGGTGTATCAATACTTTGTAGAGAGTGATACCAATGGTAAGCCATTTAGCAGACTTAGTCGCTCATTGATCTATCAACGTGCAAAAAGAGAGAATGATACAATTCCTTTTGGAACACAACTAGATGTATATGAAAATGGTTATGAATGGTTAAGTCATAGTATTTCGGCAATTAGTCATACCGAGCTTAATGAAGATCCTCGTGTGTTAGTAGGGGGTCCGGAGTGTTTAAAACCGTATTCTGCAAGTATATATAATATATCTGCCATGAGTTTCGGTTCATTAAGTCAGAATGCTATTCTGGCTTTAAATGGCGGAGCCAAGATGGGTAACTTTGCTCATAATACGGGTGAAGGTGGTATAAGTGATTACCATGCTAACCCCGGAGGGGATTTAATCTGGCAAATTGGTACTGGTTATTTTGGCTGTCGTCATCACGATGGTACATTTAACTATGAAGCCTTTGCTGAAAGGGCAAGTACAGATCAGGTAAAGATGATTGAGATTAAGCTTTCTCAGGGCGCTAAACCTGGACATGGAGGTATATTGCCAGCCAAAAAGGTTACCCCTGAAATTGCAAGGATAAGGTTGGTAAAAGAGGGGTTTGATGTGATCTCGCCTCCAGCTCACGCTGCTTTTAAGACACCGATAGAATTAATGGACTTTGTAAAGAAACTGAGGGAGCTTTCTGGCGGTAAACCGGTTGGTATTAAACTCTGTATTGGAAGAAGAAGTGAATTCTTTGCCATTTGTAAAGCAATGATTGAAACAGGTACTTACGTGGATTTTATTACTGTTGATGGGGGCGAAGGTGGTACAGGGGCTTCTCCACAGGAATTTTCTAATGCTGTGGGTATGCCATTAAGAGAAGGTGTTGCGTTTGTTTACGATGTTTTGGTAGGTTTTAACCTGAAAAAACACATTAAAATTATTGCGTCGGGTAAAGTAGCATCGGGATTTGATTTAGTAAAGAATATAGCGCTTGGTGCTGATCTATGTAATTCGGCAAGAGGAATGATGTTTGCTTTGGGCTGTATACAGGCCTTAGAGTGCAACAGTAACACTTGTCCTACAGGCGTGGCAACACAAGACCCAAGTCTAATGAAAGGTCTTGTAGTGGGAGATAAAACAGTAAGGGTTTATAATTTCCATAAGCTTACCGTTGGTAGCGCTGTAGAGTTATTGGGTGCTGCGGGTTTACATCATCCTCATCAATTAACCAGAGCATATATCAACAGGAGGATTGCGCCGAATGTAATGCAATCGTATATGGAAAGTTTCCCATACATCCCTGAAGGAAGCCTATTGCAATCACCTTATCCAATAAGGTTCGAACTGGGCATGGCGTTAAGTGTATCTAGCAGCTTTGTGCCTTCTGATTATAAAGTTTCATTGGTTGACTATACACATGCAAACTCGTTTGCAGATGATTTGAATCAAAATCAGAATAGGTAATAAATATAAAAAGAGGTGTAAACACACCTCTTTTGTTAATTTTATGGTTGTATTAAAACTCTGCGTTTTTTGGGAAACGAGGGAAAGCAATTACATCTCTGATGTTTGTCATTCCACTTACGAATAATATCAGTCGTTCAAATCCTAATCCAAAACCAGAATGTGGTGCCGATCCAAAGCGTCTGGTGTCCAGATACCACCACATTTCTTCTAGTGGGATACTAAGGTCTTCCATTCTTTGGGTTAGCTTATCAAGGCGCTCCTCTCTTTGAGATCCTCCTATGATTTCGCCAATGCCTGGGAACAGGATGTCCATTGCGGCTACTGTTTTTCTGCCTTGGGCATCAGGTTCGTTTTGACGCATATAGAACGACTTAATGTCGGCTGGATAATCAGTTAAGATAACTGGTTTTTTAAAATGCTTTTCAACAAGGAAGCGCTCATGCTCCGATTGTAAATCTGCTCCCCACTCATCAATAAGATATTTAAACTGCTTTTTCTGATTAGGCTTAGAAGATTTTAAAATCGCAATAGCTTCTGTGTATGTTAGGCGCTCAAAATCATTGTTTAGGCAGAAGTTTAGCTTTTCTATTAAAGATAACTCACTGCGCTCATTCTGAGGTTTTGTTTTTTCTTCTTCAAGTAAACGGTTATTTAGGAAGTCAATCTCTTCCTTGCAGTGTTCAAGGGCGTAGCTGATCACATATTTTAGCATGTCTTCGGCAAGCTGCATGTTGTCTTCAAGATCAGCGAAGGCAATTTCAGGTTCAACCATCCAAAATTCAGCAAGGTGACGTGTTGTGTTGGAGTTTTCTGCTCTAAAAGTAGGGCCGAATGTGTATATCTGTCCAAAGGCCATCGCAGCAAGTTCACCTTCGAGTTGACCAGATACGGTCAGATTGGTCGCGCGCGCAAAGAAATCCTGTGAATAATCTACTTTCCCGTCATCTGTACGAGGTGTGTTGTCGAAATCAAGAGTGGTAACTTTAAACATTTCACCTGCACCTTCTGCATCTGAGGCAGTGATAACGGGTGTATGCATATATACAAAACCTCTTTCATTATAAAATTGATGGATAGCAAAGGCTAATGCATGACGTAATTTAAAGACTGCGTTGAAAGTATTGGTGCGGAAACGCAGGTGGGCAATTTCACGCAGAAACTCCAAGCTATGTTTTTTAGGTTGAAGAGGGAATTTTTCAGGATCACTATCACCTAATATTTCTATAGTTTCAGCTTTAATATCTACCCTTTGACCTTTTCCTAATGATTCTACAATTTTTCCTTTTACAGCAATTGCAGCTCCTGTAGTAATACGCTTTAAAAGTTCTTCCGGTGTATTATTAAAATCAACTACGACTTGGATGTTCCCCATACAGGAGCCATCATTTATTGCAATAAACTGGTTGTTGCGAAATGTTCGCACCCATCCCATAACCGTAACTTCTCTGTCGAATTCGTTTGTTTCTAACAAACTTTTTACTTTTTCTCTTTTAATCATGATTTTCTTGTGGAGAGCGTCAAAAATAAGGATTTCCTTTAATAAATGGGAGGGAATATTTTAGCAGCTTATTAGAGTCATTGTGGTTTGTTTTTATTTTATTTTTTGGTTTGTTTTAGGTGATTTTAATATTTTATAAAGTTTTTTCGTGATATTTTTTAATTTTTATTTGTGTTTCTTTTATTTTTTATTGTTTGTGTGATATTTATGTGTATTTATTTGAATGTTTTTTTTATATTTTATGTTTTGATTGGTTTTTTATTGTATTTTTTTAGTTGTTTGTGTGTTTTGTTGTGTTTTATTTTGTTTTTATGAGGTATTTTTAGATTATTATTTAAATAAAATCAATTTTTTATTGTTTTTAAATTTAAAGCTCTATATTTGTAATGCTCGTTTAATTTATATTTGGTTAGAGAGGCATACAATTGGATGATTGTATGCCTCTTCTTATTTTAAAAGTAGAATTCTATTTTTTTGTGTGTTTTTAACAGAAATCAAGCCTGTTTATTTTTTTGTAAATGAAAAAAGCCAATTGAGTTAACAATTGGCTTTTTCTTTTAATAAAGATTTATTTGAATAGCTATAGATTAAGCTAATACTTTTGTAACTAAATCAGCTGCATCTTTTAATGCTATGGCAGAGAAAACTTTTAATCCTGAGTCATCAATTAATTGCTTAGCTTCAATAGCATTTGTTCCTTGTAAACGGCAAATGATAGGAACAGGTACATCTCCAATTTCCTTGTAAGCATCTATAACACCTTGGGCAACACGATCACAACGAACAATACCGCCAAATATGTTAATTAAAATTGCTTTCACATTCGGGTCTTTAAGGATAATGTTAAAACCAGCTTTAACCGTTTGTGCATTTGCAGTACCACCAACATCTAAAAAGTTAGCCGGTTCTCCACCTGCAATTTTGATGATATCCATAGTAGCCATTGCTAAGCCCGCTCCATTAACCATACAACCTACGTTTCCATCAAGTTTAACGTAGTTAAGGTTTGATTCGCTTGCTTCAACATCAGTAGGATCTTCTTCTAATTTATCACGCATTGCCGCGTAATCTGGATGACGGAATAAAGCATTCTCGTCTAAATCTACTTTCGCATCAACTGCAATAATTTTATCGTCAGATGTTTTTAGAACGGGGTTGATTTCAAACATTGAAGAGTCAGTGCTGTCGTAAGCTTTGTAAAGTGCGGTAACAAATTTCACCATTTCTTTAAACGCCTGACCGCTTAGGCCAAGGTTGAAAGCTATTTTACGAGCTTGAAATCCTTGAAGGCCAACTTTAGGGTCAATTTCTTCTTTGAAGATCAAATGAGGAGTATGCTCAGCAACTTCTTCGATATCCATCCCACCCTCAGTAGAATACATAATTATGTTTCTTCCGTTAGCGCGGTTTAACAATACGCTGATATAGAATTCTTTGGTTTCAGATGCACCTGGATAGTAAACATCCTGAGCAACTAAAATTTTGTTAACTTTCTTTCCTTCCGGACCAGTTTGTGGAGTTATTAGCTGCATGCCTAAGATAGCAGAAGCTCTTTCCTTAACCTCATCAAGGTTTTTAGCAAGCTTTACACCGCCGCCTTTACCTCTACCACCAGCGTGGATCTGAGCTTTAATTACAACCCAGTCAGAATTGTAGTCAGTTTTCATTTTTTTAGCAGCTTCTACAGCCTGCTCTACCGTGTCGGCTACTACACCTTCTTGTACGGCTACTCCAAAACTTTTAAGTATTTCTTTACCTTGATATTCGTGGATATTCATTATGCTGAAAAAATTTGTTCAAATCTACAATTTCAAATGCTTTATAACAAATGGCTAAAGGTATTTTCAGCGTTTATATTTTCACTTTCGGGTTTCAGTTTTTTAATCGTCTTTTTAAATTTGAGTTTCATCTTGATCCAATAGCTGCTAAAGTCTACCCGACCTGCATTAAATAATCTTCTGTGTGCCAGCCAAACTACCATAGCTGTAGAAAAATAGAAAGCAGCATAGAAATAATAGGTAATAATTCTCATAAAAAGGCTCTTATCCCTATATATCAAACTTAATCTCTCAATTTGAAAAGTGATATGAGCTGCTTCGTCGATTAAAATATCTGTACTTATTTGTTTAAGCAATTTGCAGTCGGTCGCATCCTTTAAACATTGGTAAAATATCTGGGCCGCGCTTTCTACAGTAATTACCGCTATGGTCCAAAACTCCATGTCTGTATTTAATCCCCTTATTTTTCTAAATAAGCTGTCACCCCAATCCTTTTTTATTCTTCGTTCACCAATTAGGTCAATATAACGGCCCAAATTATGACCATGCTTTTGCTCTTCTTTAATAAACAGCTTAATGGCATCCGTATAATAAGGATCATTCAGCTTTTTTGCATGTTTTGTCGCGGCATTTACCAGATTTGTCCCTTCAGATGTTTCTCCTAGTTGCCAGGCCTGTAACGAGCTTAAAATGTTGGTTTTTTCTAGATGGGTTAAATTCGGACTGATGCTCCAGTCAATTCTTTGGTTCTTTAGGTTTTGGCTAAAATAGTTTATCCAATACGATGAGTTGTGCATACACCAGGTTTTAAGATTACAAATGGTTTTTAATTAAAAATTGCATTGTTTGCCAGTCACGGTAGTTCCATGAAAGCCAGGATGTCTCGTTGTATTTTGTTTTGAATGCATTGTTTCGTTGATTCAAGTCAGTTTCGAAAGCCTGAATTTGCTCAGTATCGGTTGGGGCTATTGATTTGTTAGAGATATTCGTTGTGTCGCTGCCTCGTTTATAAGCATAATTGGATGAGTGTAAATACTTTCTGAGTAGAAACTTGTTCGTATTCAAAAGAGGAAGGGTCTTGTCAGACATTTCCGTTAAATGGTCAAGATCCAGTGTTATAGTGTCTCTGTTGCGGATATTGTAACCCACGATAAAAACATCCCAGTTTACAAATCCAAAAACAAGCAGTAATATATACCAAATAAAACCATTTATTTTGCACAGATAAAAGAAGGTTTTTTGTTGAGCGACCTTGATGTAAACAGTAACAAGACCTGTTGTGCAAAGCAATAAGAAAACGAATACACCAATGCGTTTGTAGGTTAATCCAAGAGCGCTTACATACTGGTAATCTCTAAGTAAGACAGAACATACCAGAAATATATTTTGGAATATCCATAAATAGGCCAGTAATCTGATTGTTTTGCTTTTACTGTAGAAATTTAGATTTCCCCTAAAAAAATAGATAATAATCATCATAGCTATTACAATACTTAGTATTAAAACATTTGTGCCATCATGAAGTGCATCTGAATATTTAGCCCCATTCGATGCAATATTTTTACCCAGCCATAATGTAGTTATGTCAATGGTGTTTAATGAAAGCAAAAGAAGGTTTAAGGCAGTAAATGAAATGATACCGATGATATTCTCAGTTTTTAAAGCCATCATCCGTTTCAACAAACCTTCGGCAAAAACTTCGATAAACATATAGCCAATAGAGTTACTTGTTTTATTCCTGTGTTCTCTTACTAACTGCTCACCAAAGCCAGCTTCAATTTTTTCAAGTTCAAGCCTTTTTAAACTGATAAAAGCTCCTGCACTCAACACAATCCCAAGAACAATATGCATGAAGCGTTCAAAACTTAATTCTGGAAATAGGAAGATGACTATGTTGTTTATAAATGTGGTTATACCAGAAGTAATCCAATTGAGGTAATTGGCAAAAACACTATTAGCCTCACTATAAAGCATGCTAAACAGCATGATGGCGAAAAAAGGGATAATAATGTATTTTACGATTCTTAAGACAGGCTTAAAAGAAAGGCTCCTAAAGTGAATGGCCATTATTTTTTTTAAAAGATTTATCGGAGCCGTAATAATCTGTAAAAATGCAGCTAGTAATACGGTAAAAATATTCTTTAATAGAGGAAAATGGATTAAGCCTACCATGACCGCAAAACTGACATACCAGGTGATGATATTCAGATCTGATTGATTGACAACTACCATTATTGCAGCCAGAAGATGACTGCCTGCAATTATGTAGAGTTTTTTGGTTTTACGCTTTTCCTGATCCAGCAGTGTTATGAGGATTAAGAAAAGGGTGTAAATAAGGAGGTTGAGGGCTTGTTTCTCCATCCAGAAAAGAAAGTTAAAAAGAATGCCGCCACCAATTGCTGCAAGGAGCTGTAGGTCTATCCGCTGTTTCATGTGAGTGTAGATTTTTTAGATTAAAGCTGATTTGTAACTATCCACATGTATGCAAAAGCTACAGGGAGGTTAAATAGCATAACAACTGCTGTTTTTAATAGTGTAAGGCAATGCTCAGGGTGAACGATTATTGTAATCAATAAACTCAGAAATACAATTAAGTTGATCACTAAAGCAAGCATGATGTATAAGAGGCCTACTGGAACTAAGGGACTGAATTTTGTGAGGCAATAAAATAAGAAGAGTGCCGATCCTGCAACAAATGAATATTTAGTGCATTCTTTGGCAATGGTGGTAATTTGATTAATTGACATTGTTTTCATTTTTTTTAATTTTAAAAGTGCTTTGTATTTCAAAGTAACTGGGTAAAAAAAATTAAAGATTTTTAATCATCTTTTCTAACGCATCCAAGTGAGTTTTAAATGCTTGTCTACCCAGATCTGTAAGCATATATGTAGTATTAGTTTTTTTTCCAATAAATGATTTTTGAACTTTTAAGTATTCCGCTTGTTCCAAAGTGTTAAGGTGGGAGGCGAGGTTGCCGTCTGTAAGTTCCAGCATTTGTTTCAGTTCATTAAAACTAATGCTATCATTTACAATCAGAATTGACATCACACCAAGTCTTATCCGACTATCAAATATCTTGTTAAGGGCTCCTATCGGGTTCTTCATTATTTAGTCCTTTCGTACTTAAAATACATTAGCAAACCATAAAAAATATGAAGCACACCAAAACCAAAGGCCCAGAAGTAGAGTCCGTATCCAATATTAAACATCGCAACCAATCCTAGTAGAACTTCGCAGAAACCGAGAAAGCGAATGTCTGTATAAGTATACTTACTTGCATTAATCAAAGCCAGGCCATAAAATAACAAACAAGAAGGTGCTATTAAGCCATAAGTGCCAGGATGGGCCAGAAGAAGTCCAATGATAAATAAACCCCCGGCGATTAGTGGAATTGCTAAGTTGATCAATAAATTTTTAGAGGTTCGGTCCCAGAATGGTAGTTTCTTTCTTCTGGTTTGTCTAAGTGTAAGGAGGAAACCGCCTATTAGCGCAACAACAAGTACTCCCAGGCCAATTTTAATTAAATTGGCTTCCAGATCATCCTGTGTAAAACCATATTCATAAGTGCCATTTACACTATTTACTATTTCTAAATGAGCAAGGTAAGCACCCACCAGTGCAGTAAAACCAGCAAAAACTCCTGATAACCCACTTAAAGAAATAAATCTTGATGAACGATCCATCATTTTTTTGATGTCGTTCAATGCATTTAGCTGTTCTTCCTTGTTACTCATTTTAAAAGTACTTTGTTTTTCAAAGTTAAGCGATAAATCTGAACTTCCAAGAAAAATTTAGGATTTTTTGTTGCATCATATTTGTTTAACCTTGTGCTATGTTTTTGTAAGTTTGCATTTATGCTAAAAGCCACAGGTATAAAAAAAGCTTATGGAAATCTACCGATATTAAAAGGAGTAGATTTTGAGGTCAAAAAAGGCGAAATTGTAAGTATTATAGGTGCTTCGGGTGCGGGAAAAAGTACCTTGCTCCATATTTTGGGCACACTGGACAAGCCCGACGCTGGTACGGTAGAACTGAATGGTTCTAAAGTTAACAGGCTATCAGGCGAACTACTAAGTGTTTTTAGAAATAAGAATATCGGTTTTGTTTTTCAGTTCCATCATCTTTTACCTGAGTTTACTGCTCTTGAGAACATCTGTATCCCTGCATTTATAGCTAAGGTGCCTACAAAACAAGCAATGGCAAGGGCAACTGAGCTCCTTGAGCTTTTGGGTTTAAAGGATAGGGCAGATCATAAGCCTAATCAGTTATCTGGCGGCGAACAACAGCGTATTGCTGTAGCAAGAGCACTGATAAATAATCCGGCAATTATTCTTGCTGATGAGCCATCCGGTAATTTGGATTCGGCAAACGCTAACTCACTACATCAATTCTTTATTACCCTTAGAGATAATTTTAAACAGACTTTTGTGATTGTTACACATAATGAAGATCTGGCTAAGATTAGCGATAGGGTGGTTACAATGAAAGACGGTTTAATTATTTAAATTTTGAAGATATTAATAACGGGAGGGAAATCTGCTCAGTCGCTAAAACTGATTAAAACTTTTGCAGATGATAATATTGTACTGGCTGATTATGGGGATATGCCTTCTTTTCCATCTGCACGATACTATTTTATTTCTTTAGGAGCGCGAAATGATGAAATTATAGCCCATAATTTGTTAAATCATTGCCTCAACGAGGGGGTAGATGCGGTTTTACCTTTACATGAATTTGAGATTGCCGATATATTAAAGTCGAAGGTGCTTTTTGAGGAGTTTAATATTCATGTGCTAATGCCCGAAAAAGATCAGATCATCCACTTAACTAATATTTAATGGCATTTGAACATTATTTAAAAAACAAGCAAGCATTTGTTTTTGAACTGGATGATGTCCTTTATCCCCAGAAGGATTACTTGCTACAGGTTTATTATTTATTCGCTCAATTTATAGAATATGCAGAGCAAACGAGCGCTGATGAAATTCTTAAAAGTATGCAGCAAACATACTTTGCAACAGGTAGCGAGGATATTTTCGAGAAAACAGCAGCCCAACTTGATATACCGTTAAAGTATAAAGTGAATTTTGATTTGCTTTTCTTAAGCGCACGCTTGCCCTTAAAGCTATTGATGTTTAATGATATGCTTAGCTTGCTGCAGGAGATCACTGTTGAACGTAAGCAAATATTTATATTCACCAATGGCGATCCTATGGTGCAGCTGAATAAGATTAAGCAAATGGAATGGCAGGGATTAGAAAGCTATCTTACTGTTTATTTTGCTGCCGAAACGGCCTTTAAGCCTTCTCCAGACGGGATTCAATTGATTTTGGATAAGCATAATTTAAAGAAAGAAGCTGTACTGATGGTTGGTAAGCTTAAACTAGATGAAGAATGTGCTATAAATGCAGGGGTTGATTATTTGAATGTTGATAAACTATTAGTATCTTGATTACGTTTATACCTCCGAACCGGGTGTTGGTGATAAAATTATTTAAATGAAAAATAGCCTTGTAAAAAATTACGTAATTGGTTCGGTGTTGGGGATTTGCATGGTATTTAGTGCATGTAAAAAAAATAAAACTACACCTGATCCAGAACCGCAGGATACGCAAAATACCAAACAAACTCCTACAACAAATAGGGTAGATCTGACAAATGATTCCTTATTTCTATATGCTAAGGAAGTTTATTTCTGGAATGAATCCTTACCTACATACGATGCGTTTGAGCCGCGACAATATAGTGCTAACGGCGGAACAAACCTCGAAAAGTACGAGGCTAACTTATTTAATATAGTTAAGGCGTCAAAATCTCCCGATTATATAAGTAATGAACCAGACCCTAAGTATTCCTATATTTTCGATAAAGCCGATAAAAACCCTACTGCAAGTATACCTGGTACAAAGTTGTCAGTTGACTTGGAAGGAAACGGAAACGATGTAGGAATAAGATTCGGGTATTTTGGGCCAGATAATTTTCATTATTCAATTTATGTTACTGCCGTTTATTCAAACTCTCCCGCATCTAAAGCTGGTTTTAAAAGAGGTGATGAAATTACATCTATAAACGGGGTTACCTATGGAACTAATTTTAATGGAGAAATAGATGAAATCCAAAGTGCAATTGAAGGAGCCACGGTAACCCTTGCAGGAAAAAAGGGAAGTGTAAGTTTCACTAAAACACTTAATAAGAGCGTATATAAGAGCAGTCCTATATATAAAGACACTGTTTTTACAGCCAACAGTAAAAAGTTAGGTTATTTGGCCTATGCAAGGTTCTCAAATAAAGAAAATTCTGAAAGTGCACTAACCACAGTGTTCAATAATTTCGCTGCTAAAGGAGTAACCGATCTTATTGTTGACTTACGATATAATGGTGGTGGTTACATAAGTACAGCACAACACCTTATTAATCTTATTGCGCCTGCCGGTACTTCGGGTGTGATGTTCACGGAGCATTATAATTCCACAATGCAGAACAAAAAAGCTACGATATTAAAGAATCAGCCCGCTGTTAATGATGATGGGCAGGCCGTTGGGACATATTTTGATGATGATTATTCTGTAAGTGGTAATACAACAACATTTCAAAAGAAGGGAAACTTGAATAGCGTGAAAAATGTGGTGTTTATTGTTTCGAAGGGCACAGCTTCTGCTAGCGAACTTGTAATAAACAGTCTTAAGCCACACATGACGGTTAAATTGGTAGGAGATACTACTTATGGTAAGCCGGTTGGTTTTTTCCCTATAACCCTGGAGAACAAGTACGACGTTTACTTCTCAATGTTTGAAACTAAAAACTCTGCGGGTGTCGGGGGCTATTATGCTGGATTAGATCCAGATGTAGAGGGGTATGAGTTTGCATTGGGAGGTGTGATGTACGATTTTGGTAATCCTAACGACGATTGTACTGCAGAGGCCATTAAACTTTTGGTTCCAAACACAGCAGTTGCCAGCCAGGGAAAAGTAGGTGCCACTGCAGATAGAACTAAATCAACACGTTTACATGCACTTGGAGGTAAATCAAGTGGTGAGTTTGTTGGGATGATTGAAAACCGAAAATAACCCTCACTTAATTTATTGTTTTCTTTTCGTTAATTACTGATTTCAAATAAAGCTGATGGTCCAGCCTTTGGGTTATTTCAAGGATTGCCTCACTTGCATTGGTGAAAAATGCAGGATTGATGTTTTTAAACTCGTCAGTAGCTTTATGATAGTCCTTGTGATCTTCCACTCCGAAATAAATAAAGGGTATGTCTTTGTCATTAAAAGCCGAGTGATCACTTTGATTTGTCCAGTCGTTGCTACCCAGTTTTGGGTCATCATGACCTAAGATTATTTTTATTTTAGAATTCTTGCTAAAAACAGATGGTTTTAACTGAGGGTATTTAAAGGTGCCACAAGCATAAAGCTCACCTTTGTCGTTGTGGCTCACCATATCCATGTTTATATTGAGTTTGATATTCTCAAGTTGAACGGGCGGATTTTTTATAAAGGCTTTGGCGCCCTGTAAACCTGCTTCTTCCGCATCAAATGCAGCAAAAATTAAAGTATGGTCGGGTTTATTCTTTATATAATGTGAGGCGAGCTTCAATAACGTAGCAATTCCCGAAGCATTATCATCGGCGCCATTGTAAATTTCATTGTTTATAATTCCGATATGATCATAATGGGCAGATATAACTATTACATTTTTACTCTTCCCTTCTACATATGCCAGCAGATTTTTACCTTCAGTGGTGGTTCCTTTTTTGCCCGTAAAGGTAAATGGCATCTCATAGCCAGAAAATGTTGGTAAAGTTTTTAAACCAATTTCTTTAAATCGGGACACTATATAAACTCGTGCCATTTCGCCGCCTTTTGTTCCCGTTTTTCTCCCTTCATACGCATCGGAAGATAATACTTCTACATCTTTAAGTAGCTGACTTCCAGCTTGGGCATCTGTTTTTTTTACAGAACTACAGCTTAATAATAAACTAAGGAATAGTAAAGGGTAGAGTTTCATTTTGTTACGATTGGTATATAATACTAAAGTAAAGATATAGAATGATATTTGTAACTCTTTTCATGTCCTATTGTTATTTAAATAGATTAAATGCATATTTAAGTAAGAATAAGTCATAATACTATGTTAGGGGAATTAATAGAAAAAGAATCAATAGATATCAGTAAAATCGTTTCAGCCGATCAGAATCACACAGAAGAATTAAGAGATAAGTTAAACTCCGCACAACGACTGGGGAACGAATTTAAATCAAAAGCGGATATTACATTTAACACTACAGAAGGACCAAAAACAGTTAGTACTACCGTTTGGTCTGTTACTGAGAGATACCTTCAATTAAAGAGCGGAGTTCATATCCCACTAAGCAGCCTTATTGATATAGATTTCTAGTAATAAGTTAGCCTAACGACGCCTGCAACTTTTTTGGCGAGACGGATAACCTGTCTGGTATAACCATATTCATTGTCATACCACACATATATTACTACAGATTTGTTGTCTTTGGCCATAATTGTTGCAGGTCCATCTATAATAGCCGAATGACTATTGCCTATGAGGTCTGTGCTTACTAATTCATTGGAAATTGAATATTCGATTTGTTCGGACAGATTCCCAAAAAGGGAGGCCTGTTTCAATATCTCGCCGATTTCTTCTTTTGATGATACTTTGTTTAGTGACAGATTTAATATGGCTAAGGATACGTTGGGTGTAGGAACACGTACCGCATTTCCTGTTAGTTTTCCTCCTAAATGAGGAAGTACTTTAGCTACAGCTCTATCTGCCCCTGTTTCGGTAATTACGAGATTTAATGCTGCGGCACGACCTCGCCGATATTTTTTATGGTAATTATCCAGTAGATTTTGATCGTTTGTGTAGGAATGTATTGTTTCTATATGTCCCTTTTCAATTCCAAAACAATCATCTATTAATTTTAATACAGGGACTATGGCATTAGTAGTGCACGATGCGTTAGAAAAGATGGTTTCCTTTGCAAAATCAATCTCTAAATCATTAATCCCTGCTACAATATTGGGTACATTACCCTTTGCCGGAGCAGTAAGTAATACCTTTGCTATTCCTTTAGCTTGTAAGTGCCTGCTTAAGTCTTCCCGTTCACGAAAAATTCCTGTATTGTCAATTAGCAGGGCATCCTGAATTCCATAAACAGTATAATCTATGTCTTGCGGCTGTTCAGCTTCAACGAAATAAATGGTTTGTCCATTTATAATAAGTGCATGATTTTCAAAATCTTCAATTATAGTACCGTTAAATGGGCCATGAACAGAATCAGTGCGCATTAGTTCTGCTCTTTTAATGAGCTCTTCGTCGCTATGACCTCGGGTTACGATTGCACGCAGCCGTAATTGTTCTCCTTTTCCGGCCTGCAAAACTAATTCTCTTGCAGCTATGCGCCCAATACGGCCAAATCCAAACAATATTACATCCTTAGGTTTTAAGTTGATCTTATCTTTACCGATGTGTTTGTTGAGCTTGTCAATTACGAAATCCTGGATATTGGTGTTATTATCCTCAAGCCATTCGGTAGCTAATCTTCCTATGTCAATCCTGGAAGGGGCAAGGTTGCTATTTGCTATTGTTTTAGCTAATTCCAGTGTTTCATAAATGTTAATGTCTTTCCCACTAACTTCCTTGGCGTATTGATGGTAGGAAAGTATCGCACTGCTACCTATGTCAAACAAAGGTTTTCTGAATAGTACCAGTTCAATTGATTTATCGAACCATAGCTGTCCTACAATATTGATTAATTGAATTGCCTTTTTTTCCTTTTCAATCCAGCTTTGAAACTCCGATTGGTACTTATTTAGCATGCCGTTAAATTTGGTTAGAACGTCACAAAAGTAAAAAAGATCGGGTACATACCCGATCTTTTTTACTTTAAAATATTTTTTAATCTCTTATCCTAAATAAGATTTTAAGATTTTGCTACGTGACGTATGACGCAAACGCTGAAGTGCTTTATCTTTTATCTGACGTACACGTTCACGGGTTAAATTGAACTTCTCTCCAATCTCTTCAAGAGATAGGGGATGATTTGTACTCAATCCAAAGAAAAGAACAATAATTTCACGTTCTCTTTCTGTTAAAGTAGACAATGAACGTTTAATTTCTTCCGAAAGCGATTCGTTTATAAGACTGCTATCTGTATTTGGTTCATGGTTTTCCAACACATCTAGTAGTGTATTTTCTTCACCCTGAACAAATGGAGCATCCATGGATACGTGTCTTCCTGAGTTACTTAACGTGTCAGAAATCTTATCAACAGTTGTTTCCAGTATATCCGCCAATTCTTCCGGAGATGGCTCGCGCTCATATTCCTGCTCTAATTTTGAGAAGGCTTTGCTAATTTTACTTAAAGATCCAACCTGGTTAAGGGGTAAACGTACTATACGACTTTGCTCAGCAATTGCCTGCAAAATAGACTGACGAATCCACCAAACAGCATATGAGATAAATTTAAAACCTTTTGTCTCATCAAAACGCTTGGCAGCCTTAATTAAGCCTAGATTTCCTTCGTTAATTAAATCTCCTAAAGTTAAACCCTGGTTTTGATATTGTTTTGCTACCGAAACCACGAAGCGCAAATTGGTTTTAGTTAAACGTTCTAACGCAGCCTGATCGCCCTCACGTATTTTTCTTGCTAATATTACTTCTTCTTCCGCGGTAATTAAATCCACTTTACCAATTTCGTGAAGGTATTTGTCTAGAGATTGACTTTCGCGATTGGTAATCGATTGCGTGATTTTGAGTTGTCTCATTTATATGCTTTGGTACTCTTTATGTGTTTGAACGTGCAAAAGTAAGAATTTTAAGGCAATTAGAAAACATAAATTACTGAAAACGTTACACTTTACACGTATTAATTATACAATAATTTAGCAGCAAAAATTATTCCAAAATACTTTTGTCAGTATGAATGTCGTTATATTGTAAAACATCGTGTTATTATTGATTTTCAATATTAATATTGTGTTTTATAATAAAAATTAACGCCATCTAAAGCCAAAATAAATGTTTGTCTTTGTGATGTCAGGAAATAAAACATAATTAGCATCTTTAAAAATGGGGAAAATAGGGGAATATTAATTCCATTGATTAGTGACTCATAATTAAATCATATTATGCCAATAATTATAAACTTAGACGTAATGCTTGCTAAAAGGAAGATGTCTTTAACAGAGCTTAGCATGAGAGTAGGGGTAACAATGTCTAACCTTTCTATATTAAAAACGGGAAAGGCAAAAGCAATCAGATTGGAAACTATGGATGCGATATGCAATGTTCTAAACTGCCAGCCAGGCGATATACTGGAGTTTCGTAGGTGATCTTGTAGAAGCCCGCCGTCTCGACCATAAGGGATCTCTCTTGGTCACAAAATAGCTTCTGAGCAAATTTACATAAGCAAGACATCCTAGGTTCTTCAGGATGACGAAGTAGAATGACGATCGCTTTAGCAAAATGTATTAGACAAGAGCCTGATCAACATTGAAATCAATCAGGCTCCTGCAAAAAGTTATATAATAGATATTTAAGTCAAATCTGAAATTTCCGCATCAGGGGCATTTTTTTTAACCGATTCAATGCCGTTATCTCTGCTTGCAACACTTTCGTATATTTCACTGTTACCAATAATTTGTCCGTTGGTTGCTTTTAAATTAAAGTATGGTTTGCCATTGGATGATGTTTTTCTCTCGTATTTACCATCATCCTGAGAGTTTTTCTTTACAGACTCAATTCCGTTGGTGCATCCGCTTTTACTTGAATATCCTTCGCTAGTTAAAATTACCTGGCCATTTCCTGCCTTTAAATTGAATTGGAATTCTCCATTCTTTCTTGTTGTGATTTCAAATTTGCCCATAATCTTTTTTTAATTTGTTTTTAAAGTAGACTGTTTTAGTAATCCAATTTATAAAAAACTAAACAAAACCAAACAATTATTATTTTTTTGTTTAGGGATTAGTGATGCTTTTTAAATCAAAAGTCTGATCTAGCCTTATGCCTTTTTCTGTCTGCTGTAAAGTACAGCATTCATTCACGGCATCATGTTCCAGATAAAGGATATAGCCATTTTCTGTTGCTTCCTGTAAAAAAGACTTCTTTTCCTTTAACGTTTGTAGTGGGAACATGTCGTATGCCATAACATAAGGTAGGGGGATGTGTCCAACAGAAGGAAGCAGGTCCGCCATATAAACAATCGTCTTGTTCTTATATTTGATTTGGGGTAACATCATTGCGTCAGTATGCCCGTACGCAAATCGAATGTTGATGCCATCATGAAATTGAACTCCATCAGCATCTTCAATAAACCTAAGTTGACCACTGTCCTGAATAGGTAAAATATTTTCTTTTAAAAAAGAAGCCTTTTCTCTTTCATTTGGATTTACAGCCCAGTCCCAGTGTTTTTGGTTGCTCCAATAGAATGCATTTTTGAATGCTGGTCTAAGTTTGTCGCCAACACGCATTATTGAACCGCCACAATGATCAAAATGAAGGTGTGTTAAAAAAACATCCGTTATATCGTCTCTTGAAAAACCTTTTGCAGCCAAAGACTTGTCTAAGGTATCATCACCATGCAAATAGTAATGGCCTAAAAATTTTTCATCCTGTTTATCGCCAATGCCATTATCTATTAATATTAATCTATCACCGTCTTCAATTAACAAACACCTCATTGCCCAGGTGCACATGTTATTCACATCAGGTGGTGTCGTTTTTTGCCAGATGGATTTAGGTACCACACCAAACATGGCACCTCCATCAAGTTTAAATAAGCCCGTATTTATAGTATGTAGATTCATATTTTAAAATTAATGAAAAAGGCCGCATTGCGGCCTTTTTCGAAATATGTTAATGCAAAAATTATTCCTATAAATGGATTACTTCTCCATATGCATCGGCAGCAGCTTCCATAATTGCTTCACTCATAGTAGGGTGAGGGTGAACAGATTTAATCATTTCATGACCAGTTGTCTCCAATTTACGGGCAACAACAATTTCAGCAATCATTTCTGTAACGTTCGCACCAATCATGTGAGCGCCTAACAATTCTCCGTATTTAGCATCAAATATTAATTTAACAAAACCATCTTTAGCACCGGCAGCACTTGCCTTGCCTGAAGCAGAGAATGGGAATTTTCCGATTTTCAATTCATATCCTGCAGCTTTGGCAGCTTTTTCAGTGTAACCCACCGAAGCAATTTCAGGACTGCAATAAGTACATCCAGGGATATTGTTGTAGTCTAATGGCTCAGGTTTGTGACCGGCAATTTTTTCTACACAGATAATACCTTCTGCCGAAGCAACGTGGGCCAGCGCTTGTCCGCCAACGATATCTCCAATAGCGTAATAACCTTTTACAGAGGTATTGTAGAATTCATCTACAACCACTTTACCTTTTTCAGTTTTGATGCCGGTTTCTTCTAAACCTAAGTTTTCGATGTTTGCAACCACACCAGCTGCAGAAAGAACGATATCACATTCAAGCGTTTGCATACCTGATGCCGTTTTAACCTGTACTTTGCAACCAGCACCACTGGTGTCAACAGATTCAACACTTGAAGAGGTCATGACCTCGATACCTGCTTTTTTAAAGCTGCGTAATAATTGTTTAGACACATCTTCGTCTTCAACAGGAACAACATTGTCCATAAACTCGACAACGGTAACCTTAGTACCTAAAGTAGCGTAGAAATAAGCAAATTCAACACCTATTGCACCAGAACCAACAACAACCATAGATTTTGGTTGCTCAGGTAAAACCATAGCTTGTCTGTAGCCAATTACTTTTTTACCATCTTGTTTTAAGTTAGGTAATTCTCTTGATCTTCCGCCTGTAGCTAATATAATGTTAGTTGCAGTATATTCTTTTTGAGAACCATCAGCAGCTTTAACTTCAACTTTATTTCCAGGTTTAACTTTACCTGAACCCATTATTACATCAATTTTGTTCTTTTTCATTAAGAACTGAACCCCTTTGCTCATACCATCAGCAACGCCACGGCTACGCTTAATGACTGCTGCAAAATCAGCCTCAGCTTCAGCGGTTTTAATACCATATTCTGAAGCGTGGTTAATGTATTCAAACACCTGGGCACTTTTTAGTAATGCTTTAGTAGGTATACAGCCCCAATTAAGGCATATCCCGCCTAAGGATTCGCGCTCTACAACTGCAGTTTTCAAACCTAACTGAGAAGCTCTGATTGCAGCTACGTATCCTCCGGGACCGCTGCCTATTACAATTACATCGTAGTTCATATCTTATTATAAAGGAATTTAACTTTAGTAAACGCCCAAAAATAAAAAAAAATGTTCGTTAATACTTCCTTTAAGATTTTTGAGTAAATGATTTACCTCAACAGAATGTTAACATATGACCTTAATAAAACAAAAGACAGTGCGACGGATAAAAACAATTGACTGATAAACTGTTGGTTATATATTTAACCCCTGTGTTAAATGTTGAAAAGTTTTGACTTTATTAATAATTATTTAACATGAAAATTAAAGTGAGCATTAAATTAATATTTAAATTTGCCGCTATCATCAATTTTTGATGTTATTCATAAAAAAACAAAACAATATGAAGAAATCTTTACTATTTAAAATCGTAGTAATCGTTTTGGCATTTGTGGGGTCTATTTCTGCAGTGAATGCACAAGTAACTACATCTGCTATGAACGGTACTGTTACAGATGACAAAGGGGCACTGCCAGGTGCAACCGTAGTAGCAGTCCATGGTCCAACAGGAACTGTTTATAAAACCATTACCAGAAATGATGGGCGTTATAACTTTGCTAACATTAATGTTGGCGGGCCTTACACCGTAACTGCCACAATGGTCGGTTACACTGCTTCAAAAAATTCAAACATTAATTTAGGATTAGGGCAGAACTTTAAGGTCGACTTTAAATTGCAGGAATCATCACAATCACTTGCAGAGGTCACCATTGTTTCTAATCAAAACAAAACCATCAACAATTCACGTACAGGAGCACAAACAAGTGTGTCTCGTGAGCAATTAGAAAAGTTACCTACCTTTAACAGAAGTGTAACGGATCTAACCAAACTTACTCCTCAATCAAATTCACAAGGAGATGGGTTTTCATTCGCTGGCCGTAACAACAAGTTTAACTCTTTTACTATCGATGGTTCTCAGTTTAATAACTCATTCGGTCTAACCGCAATGCCAGGAGGAGGAACAGGTGCTCAACCTATCTCCCTGGATGCGTTAGATCAAATCACGATCAACATTGCCCCTTACGATGTAAAGCAAGGTGGTTTTACCGGAGGTAGTGTAAATGCTGTAACAAAAAGCGGAACTAACAATTTCTCTGGATCAGTTTATACTTTCTACAAAGATCAAAACTTGCAGGGATATAAAGTAGGAGATGCTGAAATTCCTAAAACTGCAGCAAGTGCTTTTACAAACAAAATATTTGGTGCCCGTATCGGAGGTCCTATTGTAAAAGACAAACTATTCTTTTTCATAAACGGAGAGATCACAAGAAGAGCTTTTCCGGGAACAACTTTAAGTGCTGACAGAGGACAAGGTGGAAGTAATGTAACAAAAGTTAAGGCATCGGATCTTGATGCTGTTAAAAGTTTGCTTATCTCTAAATGGGGATATGATCCGGGTGTTTACGAAGGCTATTCAAGCGATCAGCAAGCTGATAATTTAACAGCCCGTTTGGATTGGAATATTAATGAAAATAATAAGTTAACTATCCGTTATAATTATTTGAAATCATTTAAAGATATTGATCCTAGTTCGTCAAATTCAAATAGTGGTCGTGGTCCTACCATTAATTCAACGATTTTCTCAAACATGCGTTATCGTTTCTTTAATAATACCAAATCAATCGCAGCTGAGTTAAACTCTAAATTTGGAAATAGATTCTCGAACAATTTACAAGTAAGTTATTCTGCTTTCCGCGATTATCGTGAAATCTATGGAAGTCCTTTCCCTGTTGTTGATATTGAAAACGGAGCAGGTTCTAACTACATTTCATTGGGATCTGAGCCATTTAGTGGTTTAAATACATTAGATCAGGATGTTTATTCATTTACAGATAACTTTAACATCTATGCAGGAAGCCATAACATCACAATCGGAGCTTCAGGTCAATATTTAAAATATGGTAATGGATTTGCGCAGTTTGTCTATGGTCAGTTTCGTTATAAATCAGTTGCTGATTTCTTAGCTGCCGCAGGTGGTAACAACTCTGTCAATCCTAGCTTATACCAATTAACATATTCAGCTAATGGCGATCCGAGACCAATAGCTAAGCTATCTATGGCACCAATAGCTGTTTATGTACAAGATGAATGGTTTGTTAGAGATAACTTTAAATTAACTTATGGTGTACGTGCAGATATTCCAATTTACACTTCAGAAATTACCTCTAATCCGGCTATAGTAAGTGCTACATTCCGCGATGGTGAAAAACTTGATGTAGGTAAACTACCTAAAACACAGATTTTGATCTCTCCTCGTGTTGGTTTCAACTGGGATGTTAATGGCGACCAGACTTTCCAGCTTAGAGGTGGATCTGGAATATTTACAGGTGGTATGCCGGGTGTTTACCTGGTTAACCAGGCTGGTCAAACAGGACTTTTATTCGGAAATGAGTTTACAAACAATCCAACTAACCGTCCATTTACCTCAAATGTTTCAGCTTATATCCCTTCAAACGCCGGAATTCCAGCGAGCTATGCTATTAACGCTACAGCTTCTGATTTCAAAATTCCGCAAGTATGGCGTTCAAATTTAGCCGCTGATTTTAAACTCCCTGGAGGTATTCTTGCAACTTTAGAAGGTATTTACACTAAATCTATAAATGAGATTTATCACCGTGATGCCAACTTAGTTAACCCAACAGGTAAATTAACAGGCACAGGAGATACCCGTGATATTTTCCCTGGTTCAAGCGCCAACAGAATAAATAACTTCCTTACTAATGCTATTGTGTTAGACAATACGAACAAAGGATATGCTTATAACTTAACTGCTCAATTGCAGAAACGCTTTGGCAGATATGTAGATGCTATGATTGCCTATACATATAGCGACGCACGCGATGTAACATCTACACCAGGTTCACAAGCTAACTCAGCTTTTACAGGAAACCAAATTGTTAACGATCCTAACAACCCAATTCTTGCTTACAGCAGTTATGTTGTTAAAAACAGGATTGTTGCAGCAGTGAATTTCAATTTCGAAATAGCTCCTAAATTACCAACTTCAGTCGGTGTTATTTATGAAGGTTCTCCATACGGAGATAGTTTTGGAGATACACGTTTTTCTTATATCGTATCGGGTAACCTGAACAATGATAATGGAACTGGTAACGATTTGATGTATGTTCCTAAAGATAAAAACGATATCAATTTTGTAACTACAGATGTTAAAGATAGTAGAGGAAATGTAACCTTTGCTGCTGAAAGTGCCGACTCACAATGGGCAAGGCTAGATGCCTACATCAGCCAGGATAAATATTTAAGTACAAGAAGAGGACAGTATGCTGAACGTAACGGTGCAGAATATGCATGGACCAATCGTTTTGACTTAAGAATTACTCAGGATTTCTTTACAAAATGGCAAGAAGAAAATAAAAGCCGTTTCCAAATCTCTGTTGACTTTGTAAACTTCGGAAACTTGCTTAATAAAGATTGGGGACTTACAAAAGTACCTAACCTAAACAATTTCATGCAACTTCGTTCTACAACTGCTGGAGTACCACAATATACTGTTGATAAAACTTTATCAAAAACATTTAGAGACAATACTTCTATCGCTTCTAGATATCAGGTACAAGTTGGTGTACGTTATTCTTTTAACTAAGAATTATAAACATAAACAAAAAAGGCTCCAGTTTTTAGGAGCCTTTTTTGTTTAACAACAGTTTATATCCCAACCCCGTTGGAGTGTAGATTATCCTTCAGAACTGATTTAATATACCTAGAATTCAATTTTTTATAATTACCATACTTGTATCTGTTGAAAAAACTGATAATTAATCTATTAATATTTTGTCAAGATTTTATTCAAACTAAACAGGAACGTTAACAAAAAATAAGCTAAGAATATTTGACATCATGATTTACAGATGATTTAAATTTTTGCTTTTAGATAACAGATACTTTGGGCTAATAGTTAAATTTCAATCAAATGACATTTAGCCATACCATTTGTCTTTTTTTTTACGTTATACAACAAATAAGTTACACTTGGGATCCGTAAATTATTAGGAGGAGCTATAATGTCTTTAGAAATTACAGAATCAGAAAAATTACAAATGAATACAAAAGAATTTTTGAATGAACATTCTTTTGAAGAAATCCATGAGATGCTAGATAAGTTGTATAGTGGATGGGCAGGCCATGCCGCTGTTCAGGTTGAAACGGAAGAGCGCCTTAAAACGCTAATATTTTTTGACGAATTAAAACAGTTCTTCGAGAAAATTGAAGAAAGCAATTAGGGATATTATACGCTAATAGTTATTTGTAATTAAAATTAGTAATTTGGATTTATAAGCCAATTCTTTTCAATAAAGGAAAGAACGAACGTTTCCAGACTGTGAATCGAATACTTACCAAAGTCCTGCTAAAATGCGTGCTTGTGTGCGGCGTGTTTTGCTTTCTTTTTTCCGCTGCTAATGCACAAAACAACCATGTTAAATTTAAAGTGATTGCATTTTATACTGCTAAAAACGATCAGGCCCACATAAGCTTTGTTCATGAAGCCAATAAATGGTTCCCAAAAAAGGGACTACAGCATAACTTTACTTATGATTCTACCAGTAACTGGGACAATTTAAACGCAAACTTCCTTTCCAAATATCAGGTAGTTATTTTTCTAGATACACGACCTGATAAACCCACACATCGACAAGCATTTGAAAATTACATGAAACACGGAGGAGCATGGATGGGCTTTCACTTCTCGGCTTTCGCGCTAACTCCATCCGACTTTCCTCAAAACTGGGATTGGTACCATAATGAATTTCTTGGCTCCGGATCTTATGGAAGCAATACCTGGCGACCAACCTCAGCTGTTCTTAGGGTCGAAGATAAAAAACATCCGGCAACAAAGACCCTGCCCCAAACTTTTAAGTCGAGCCCAAATGAGTGGTACAGGTGGACAAACGACTTAACGAAGAACCCAAATATTAAAATCATATTATCAATTGATAGCAGCAGTTTTCCTTTGGGTACAGGGCCTAAGCCTCATGAAATATGGCATGACGGTTATTATCCTGTAGTGTGGACAAATAAGCAATATAAAATGATATATATGAATATGGGGCATAACGATATCGATTATGAACATCCGCCGCATAACAAAGAATTGTCATTAACATTTGATAATGAAGTTCAAAATAGATTAATCATTAATAGCTTACTTTGGCTCGGCAATAAATAAGTACAACTCAAGGCGAAATATCTACGCTTCATCAATTATTTGTCTTTTCCTATTCAACAGATCTACAGCTTTGTACAGATAAGTAACAAGCAAATAGTGATATGTTAACAGGATGTCTTTTTGAAAATGGTGTAAGTGTCAGGATTCTTGGTGATACTTCGGATTTGATTTCGATGCACAAAACTGTGCGTAAAATAACGGTGGTAATAGTTGATTATGAACTAAAGGATACCAATGTTTCTAATCTGTTGGTAGATTTTTTAGAGAATATTGAAAAAGCAATTCAAAGTAACCTGACTGTTTCTGACGGCTTTAAAAGTTCATGGATAGAGCTGCTAATGATCAGTCGTTTATTAAGGTTATTATCTGGCTATGTGGTAACGGATGAGCTGGACGAAATCAATATGCTTCTCCTTGAATATATTATCGGAAAAACAATCTCGCCTGCAAATGAGCAGGAGTATATAGTGCTTAATAATTATATAGAGCAGGAATTTTTATGCGTGAACATTAAACAATTCATTAAAAGTTTTGACTGCATGATAAATAAAAAACATAGCTATGAAAAGCATTAGATATACATTAATTACCGGCGCCAGTTCAGGTTTAGGGAAAGAGTTTTCTATTCAATGTGCCGCTATGGGAATGAATATTATTATGGTTGCCCTTCCGGGAAGCAATATGACCTCCATTGCCGAAAACCTCGCACTTGAATATCAAATAGAGGCTAAAGTATTTGAATTTGATATTACCGACAGCATATTGCTCATAGAAAGGTTGAATTACATTATAGAAAATTTTGAGGTCGACTTTTTAATTAACAATGCCGGAATTGGTGGTACAGCTTCCATAACAGAAAGCTCTTTAGAAGCGATGGATAGAATTTTGCAGGTTAACATTAGAAGTATGGTTTCCATTACTCAAATGCTATTGCCTCATTTGTTAAAACATCAAAAAAGCCATATCATGAATATTTCCAGTATGGCTGCTTTTACACCAATAGCTTATAAAACAGTATATCCTGCGTCGAAAGCATTTATTTCTTCATTTTCTTTGGGGTTAAGAGAGGAACTGCACGATACCAATTTGTCGGTTAGTGTGGTTTATCCGGGGCCGATAATGACAAATTCAGGGGTATCCATAAGAATAATGGGGCAGGGCACAAAGGGACGGATTGGTTTGTTAACTACGGCCGAAATTGTTCGCATTGCACTAAAACAAACCATGTTTAATAAAGCGGTAATTATTCCGGGTTTATGGAATAAGATAAATCATAGACTAATGGGGATTTTACCCCTGGAGATGAAGCTTAGAATCGTATCGCGCGCAGTCAAAAAAGAAATTGCAATTAAATAATATCCAAAAGAATAATGAAAGTTTTAATAACCGGTGGTAATGGCTTTTTAGGCTCTAATGTTGCACGTGAACTGTTCAGGAGAGGTTACGAGGTTAAGCTGATGATGAGAGGCAGTTCGGATGCTACCGTAATTTCTGATGTGCCATGCGAAATCTATCATGGGGATATCAGTAATCAGGAAGAGGTATTTATGGCTGTAAAGGGCTGCGATTATGTAGTGCATACGGCATCTATAACCCAACAATGGGCGATAACTTTTAAAGAGTATGAATTAATTAATATTAGAGGGACTATAAATGTAGTTAATGCTTGCCTGGAATATAATGTTAAAAAGCTCATCCACATTAGTACTGCAAACACTATCGGACCGGGTAATAAAATTAAGCCTGCAAATGAATTGAACTCCTTTACACTGCTCCATGTTAATTCAGGCTATATCAACAGTAAATACATTGCTCAGCAATATGTTTTGGAACAGGTTGAACGTAAAAACCTTCAGGCAATAATTGTAAATCCAACATTTATGATCGGGCAATTTGATGTAAAACCCAGTTCGGGCAAAATCATACTGCATGGTATAAATAAACGGTTGGTTTTTTATCCACCAGGGGGTAAAAATTTTGTACATATTAATGATGTATGCACAGGTATTGCAAATGCATTGGAGATAGGGAAAATAGGCGATTGCTACTTGTTAGCCGGAGAAAATTTGACTTATAAAGAGTTCTTTAAATTACTGAATGAGGTAGCCGGACAGGACCCTGCCATGGTACGTATACCTCGATTCATTTTAAAAATGATAGGAATAATGGGTACATTGGTTGGAGTATTTAGCAAAACATCGGGTAAGCTGACGTATTCTTCGGCCTATATGTTGTGTTTATACAACTACTATTCGGGCAAAAAATCTGAACGGGAGCTATTGGTAAAATACACGCCAATAGATAAGGCCATAGGTAGTGCATTAACATGGTTCAAAGAAAATAATTACTGTTGAGCTTATTACTATGTTGATTGGTTTTTTAATAATGCTGATAAGGATGAATCCGGCCAAAATTGAACAGATTTTTCAAAACAAATATTTTAAATACGGCTTAAGGGTCTTAGTGCTGTACGTTTTTAGCCTGATATTTAAATCTTTTGATCTTACGTTTCCGCACGAGGTTGGTTCCTTCTTGTTAAGGGGGCAGGTTTTTAGTTTAATGTATATCATTTTTGGCTTAATTTCATGGGAGGGTGCAGCCAGGCTCTCGAAATATATAGAAAGGAATGTTTTTAATAAAAGTGTTTCTTCCAAACTACTGTTGTTGTGCATAAGCCTTTTGTTGTATGGTCTGCTTATAGCTTATTTGTTTGGGCTATGCTATTCTGTATTTGATATTGTATTATTTAAACAATATGAAGCCTGGGACCATTTTGTGGCTTTTAGCTATGATCTGAATTTTGGTACTTTCATCTTCTACCTTTTAATACTTGCTTACAATGGCGTGGTTCTTTATTACAAGAACTGGAAGGAATCGCAATTGAATGCAGAACGGCTTATGCGTGAGAATATTCAGGCTAAGTACGATGTGCTGAAGAGCCAGATAGATCCTCATTTTTTCTTTAACTCACTAAGTGTGCTTACCAATCTGGTGTATAAAAGTCCGGATTTATCGGCCGAGTATATTACACAATTGGCTAAGAGTTACAGGTACATACTGGATAAGAAATTTGAAAATCTGGTAACCATTAAAACAGAGCTGGAGTTTTTAGAATCTTATTCTTTCCTGATCAGGATAAGGCATCAGAACAGTATAGAGTTTCATATAAATATTAGTGAAGCGGTGCAGGGCACTGGTATGGTACCACCGGCAACTTTACAGATGCTGGTCGAAAATGCAGTTAAACACAACCGTTTTTCGGCCAATGACCCTCTGCGCATTTGTATTAAAGATGAAGGTGAATATCTTATTATTGCAAACGATTTGAGAAAACGCGCAAGTGTTCAGAATTCTATTGGCGTTGGTTTGGATAACATCAGTAAAAGGTATGAGTTAACTAGTGATAAAAGAATTACCATAACCGAAACAGATAATACATTTACAGTACGTGTACCAATAATACATAGTTATGAAGATTATAATATTTGAGGATGAAAGGCATAATGCCGAAAGGTTGATTCAGCTGCTGCAAAAATGTTTGCCTGTGATTGATGTAGTAGCCATTATCGAATCTGTAGAGGATGGGATTAAATGGTTCGATAATCAGGATAATACTGCTGATTTGATATTTATGGACATTCAGCTGTCGGATGGTAATTGCTTTGAACTTTTTGAAAGGAGGGATGTTCAAATTCCTATTGTTTTTACAACGGCGTACGACAGTTTTGCTTTACAGGCATTTAAGGTTTATAGTGTTGATTATTTGATGAAGCCAATTGATGTAAAAGACCTTAAGCGGGCAATAGAGAAGTATGAATATTTTAAGCTTCCGGCAAACTCCGGAGTTAACATTTCTAAAATTGCAGAAGAGTTTTCTAAGCGCGAGAACACGCGTTTTATAGGTAAAATTAACAATCAGCTTATTTATGTGAAGGCTAAGGATATTGCCCATATTCACTTTGCTGATGGGTTAACCTGGGCCACTACAATGACTGATCAAAAGATCCCGTTGGATTATTCTTTAGATCAGATTGAGAAACTACTTGATAAGAATCTGTTTTTCAGGATCAATAGGAAACTGATTATTCATATAGATGCGATAAAAAAAATTACTACCTATTATAATAGCAGATTTATTTTGCAGCTATCGCCCGCTGTTGATGTTGAGGCAATTATAAGCAGGGAAAGGGTAAACGGTTTTAAGGCCTGGTTGGAGGGCCAAACCATTTCTTCCTGATTTCTACTTATTAATTAATAATCCCAACAGCTTGATTTTCTTTTCTACTTCGTCGCTCCATTGAAGTCCAAAGCTTAATCTTAAACAGTTATCAAACTGTTGTTTTAAACTAAACATTCTGCCTGGGGCAATACTTATGTTGTGTTTTATGGCACGTTCATATAAGTCTAGCGTATTCACGTCTTTGTCTAGTTCCACCCATAAAAAGTATCCGCCTTCTGGCCTGCTTACCCGTGTGCTTTCAGGGAAATAGTTGGCTATTGCGCTACTGTATTTCAGGCTGTTGTTATAAAGTACCTGGCGTATTTTTCTTAGATGGTTCTCATATCGTCCATTCTTTAGGAAATCTGCAACTACTTCTGATGTGATTGTTGTAGAAGAAAGCGCGTGGCTTAATTTTAGCCTCATTACCTGATCTTTAAACTTTCCGGGTGCAACCCAGCCTACTCTGTAGCCTGGGGCAAGTGTTTTTGATACGGAATTGCAATAAAGAACCAAACCACTCTCGTCGTATGTTTTGCAGGTAGTGGGGCGGTTGGTCCCAAAATAAAGGTCGCCATAAAGATCATCTTCAATTAAAGGCACGTTAAAGTGCTCCAGTAATTTAACCACCTCTTTTTTATGCTCGGCAGGCATAGAAGAGCCACAAGGGTTATTAAAGTTGCTAACCAGCAGGCAAACCTTGATTTTGTTTGTTGCAAGTGCTTTTTTTAAGGCCTCAAGTTCTATTCCTGTAGTTGCGTTTGTAGGCAGCTCCAGAACATTTAACCCCAAGGTTTGCGTAAGTTGAAGGATGCCAAAATAAGCAGGGCTTTCAATGGCTATAGTATCACCGGGTTTAGTTAAGGCCAACAAACAATAAGCAAGGGCATTCATACAGCCGGCGGTAGTTATAATATCTGTATCATCCAGATCGCCACCCCATGAAAGAGACCATTTGGCAACTTCTCGTCTGAGCTTATCATTTCCTTGCGCATGGTCGTAAGCTGTACCGCTGCTATCAAGGGTTCTCATGGCTTGTATCATCCCCTTGTTTAATTTTGCAATAGGGAGGAGGCTTTTATGGGGTACCCCCAACGAAAGCAGTGTTATTTTTGGATTTGTACTATCTTGATGAACCCGCATAATCAGATCATCCTGGCTATGGAGGCCTGGCCCGGTGGAGGGATTACTTGTTTCCGGTACAGCTAAACGTTTTTTAGGAGGTACGCAAACATAATACCCTGATCTTGGTCTTGTTTCAATAAGCGATCTGCTTTCCAATTCATAATAAGCCTGTGTAACGGTACTCATATTATGACCCAGTTCTCTGCAGAGCATTCTGACGGACGGGAGCTTATCACCTGCCTTTAACACCTCATTCATAATTTGTTTTTCAATGCGCGCGGCTATTTGAAGGTATAAGTAAGGCTCTGATCTGTGGGCTTGCTTTAATTCCATAGTTTAAACTGTATTGGTCAAATTTAATAAAATTGTATCTGTGTTGGTGTAATTATATTGTTGAATTTTGTGTTATTATTTTAATAGTACCGATATGACCATTTTACACAGCACCCAGGAGGACTTAGATTCTATTTTTAAAATTTATGATGATGCTACTGAGTATCAAAAGAAACAAACCATTAATTATTGGAAAGGCTTTGAAAGATCGCTTGTTAAGAAAGAGATTGAAGAAAAGAGGCAGTACAAGATTATGGCGGATGGCGAGATAGCATGTGTTTTTGTAATAAACTATGATGATCGGCTGATCTGGAAAGAGAGAAATGCTGATCCATCTATTTACATTCATCGCATTGCGACCAATCCGGCGTTTAGGGGTAGTTCTTTTGTAAAGCAGATTGTAGAATGGGCTAAAGGTCATGCAAAAGAAACAGGTAAGGAATTTATAAGAATGGATACTACAAGTGGTAACGACAAGTTGAATAACTACTATTTTAACTGTGGTTTTGCTGATAAGGGAATTACATTAATAGGGTTTGAAGAGGAATTACCGGTTCATTACAGGGGCGGGAGTCTTAACCTGTTCGAAATTAAATTGTAAATCTAAACCTAAATATAGAAGATGAAAAAAATAGAACTTTATCAGATTGATGCATTTACCGATCAGCTTTTTGGTGGCAATCCTGCATGCGTGGTTCCTCTTGAGTCGTGGCTACCAGATAGTCTTCTTTTAAAGATTACTAAAGAAAATGCCGTTCCTGAAACTGCCTTTTTTGTGCCAGATGGAGAGGCTTTCAGTTTAAGGTGGTTTACCCCGGAACATGAGATGGATTTGTGTGGCCATGCAACGCTGGCTAGCACCCATGTTTTAAAGACAATACTGAATTATCCGAACGACAAGATCATCTTCAATTCTAAAAGCGGACCATTGGAGGTTACAATAGTTGATGAGCAGTACACTTTAAATTTTCCGTCAAGAAAGCCCGAGCCGGCAGCGTTACCTGAAATCATTTCTAAATCCTTAAGTAAACAGCCCAAAGAAGTACTTAAGTCAAGAGACTACATGCTGGTTTATGACAGTGAGCAGGATATTAGGGATTTAGTACCCGATAGAGAGATTCTGGACAAAATTAACCTTGAGCCAGGGGGAATAATTGTAACCGCAAAAGGTGATAAAGTAGATTTTGTATCTCGTTTCTTTGTTCCTCAGGCAAGTATATTCGAAGATCCGGTTACCGGATCAGCGCATTGCTCATTAATTCCTTATTGGGCAGAAAAATTGGCGAAAACAGAGATGAGTGCCCTGCAATTGTCAGACAGAATAGGTAAACTTCAATGTGTAAATGCAGGAGATAGGGTATTGATTAGCGGAACGGCTAAAACTTACTCAGCGGGTTTTTTCTTTATAGATTAACCCAGTTATTCATTAACTTTACAGCATAACTAACTAATTATTTCATCATGAAGAAAACAGTATATCTGCTGTTGTGTGCAATGGTATTTTCCTTTGTAAACACTGTAAAAGCGGATGAAGGGATGTGGATCCCTATGCTGATAGGTAAAAACTATGAGCAAATGAAGAAGCAGGGCTTTAAATTGACTGCAAAAGACCTGTATAATGCAAATGGATCGAGTTTAAAGGACGCCATTGTTCATTTTGGTGGTTTCTGTACAGGTGAGATCGTATCTGATAAAGGTTTGATCTTTACCAATCACCACTGTGGTTATGATGCCATTGCATCGAACTCAACTGCTCAAAACAATATCCTTGATAACGGGTTTTACGCCAAAAATTATGGCGAAGAGAAACCAATTGATGGTTTGTTTGTGCGTTTTCTTCAAAGAATGGAAGATGTAACCCCTCAGGTTAATGAAGCAACAAAAGGTTTAAAAGGAGCAGAGAAAGCTTCTAAAATGCTTGAGGTATTTAATGCCATTTCGAAAGCGTCGGTTACTGGTCCAACAATAGAGGCCAATGTAAAGGATTTTTATAAATCTAATCAGTTCATCCTTTTTGTTTATGAACGTTTTGATGATGTTCGTTTAGTAGGTGCACCACCACAAAATATTGGTAAATATGGTGGTGATACTGACAATTGGGAATGGCCTCGTCAAACAGGGGACTTTTCTGTTTTCAGAGTATATTCCGCTAAAAATAATGCTCCTGCAAAATATTCGGCAGAAAATGTTCCTTTCAAACCAAAGAAATTCTTGCCGGTATCTATTAAAGGGGTAAAGAATGGTGATTTTTCAATTGTTTATGGATACCCTGGTCGTACAGATAGGTACTTAACTTCTTATGGAGTTGATCTGGCTACCGAAAAAGTAAGTCCTACCATCGTTAAGCTTCGTGATATTCGTTTGAAAGCATGGAGAGCGGAAATGGATAAAAGTGTTGAAACACGCTTAAAGCTGTCTTCTAAATATGCTAATATTGCAAACTATTGGAAATATTATATCGGCCAGACTGAGCAGTTAAAGCGCTTAAAAGTTTCCGAATCTAAAAGAAAAGAGGAAAAAGCATTTACTGAATGGGCTGCTCAGAAAACTGAATTTGCCGGTTTAATGGAACAGTATGATCAAATCTATAAAAGCATTGATCCGATAGCTGTTCAACGTACTTATATTAATGAGGGCTTTTTAGCATCTGCATGGGTTCCAAATGCCATTTCAATTGGCAGAGCATGGAATGCTATGGATCAAAAGAAAGGCGATGATGCTTTTGCAACTCAGGTAAAAGGAGGTGTTGATAAAGCTGTTGGAACTTATCAGGAAACCTATAACGAAACTGCAGACAAGAAGATTTTTGCACAAATTCTTGCGTCTTTTTATAATGATGTTCCAGTAAAATCACAGCCTAAGTTCTTTAGTGAAATTGCTGAGAAATATTGGGCAGGAACTCCGGAAGCTACTTTCCAGAAGTATGCAGATTACCTTTGGGAGAATAGTAATTTTATTAAGCCAGAGAAATTAAAGGCATTTATGGCCTCTAATCCTTCTCTTGATGCCATTAAAAATGACCCTGGGTATAAATATGCCGTAAACCTTTATCCGGCAGACTATGTTAAGGCCAACTTTGGATCGGTAGTTGCTGATTTTGAAAGTAAAAAAGAGGAATTGGATAACCTGTATCTGAAAGCGATTTTAGAGAAAAATGCAGGGAAAATAATGTACCCGGATGCAAATTCGACCATGCGCCTTAGCTATGGTAACGTGCAGGACTATTCTCCAAAAGATGGTATTGTATATAAGACCACAACTACCATTGAGGGAGTTATGCAAAAATATATTCCTGGTGACAGTGAGTTTGATTTGCCAGCTAACCTGATCGAAAACTATAACAAAAAGAACTTTGGTCAGTATGGCAATGACGGAACTTTAACCGTTGGTTTTATTACCAATAACGACATCACCGGAGGTAATTCTGGGTCGCCTGTTATTAATGGTAATGGTGAATTGATCGGTTTAGCATTTGATGGTAACTGGGAAGCCATGAGTGGAGATATCGCTTTTGATAAGCAGTTTAAACGTACCATATGTGTGGATGTACGCTATGTATTATGGTGTATTGATGTGCTTGGTGGTGCGAAGAATTTGATTGAAGAATTAGATTTGAAAAAATAAGAGGAATCATTTTTTCTGGGAAAGAGGATAGGAGGGAGCAGAAAGCAACGGTAGTTTTAAAGACAATCTGCTATTGGTGATATTGATAAAGGGCCGGTCTGTATTTGCAGTCGGTCTTTTTTAATTGCGGTTTATTCGTTTGCTATAAGGGTTTAGTAACATAAATAATGCTGTTTTTTATGGAATGAGTTTTATATCTTTAGCATTGCACATATTGTGAAAACTAAAGAACCAAACTTATAAACTAATCAGTATTATGTCCTTAATCTTTAATAGAACAATTACGTCCAAACTCAAGATTGCTTTTTCGGCAGCTTTGCTTTTTGGACAGGGTATTGCCACGGCCCAGACGAACCAGTATGAGGGAACTGGTAACCTAAAATATGTGGATCCGATAATTGGTAACGTAGGTCAACTTTTAGAACCTACCAGACCCACCGTACAACTTCCTAATCAAATGATAAGGATGTTTGCTCAAAGATCTGATTATATGTCGGACCAGATTTCCAGTTTTCCTTTAAATGTTGTTTCGCACAGAATGGGGCAGGTTTTTGCTATCAAACCAACTGTAAAGGTTATAGAGGCATCTGATTGGAACAAAAAGATGACTTACGATCATGATCTGGAGATAAACCGTCCCTGGTATTATACTACCTGGTTGATTGATGAAGAAGTAAAAGTTGAGTTTACCCCGGGAAAAAAGACAGGTGTATTCAGATTTGAATATCCTGAAAGCGGCGAAAAGGGACTGTTACTTAGTGTATACAATGGTGGGGATCATGAATATAAGTCAATTTCAAAGAAAGAAATAAGTGGTATAGAGACTTACAATGGAAATATTAAAGTATACATGTATGGCGCTTTTAATACAGATGTTGTATTGGGTGGTTTGAAAGATGGTAAAGCTGTGGTATCCAGTTCGGTAGATGAAAAAGACTTAAAGGCATGGATCAGTTTTCCGAAAAATGCACCAAAAAATATTGAGTTTAAATACGCTATTTCTTATATCAGTGCAGAACAGGCAAAGAAGAATTTCGACAATGAGTTGAAAAACTCAACATTTGAGCAGCAAGTTAAAAAGGGAGAAGAAGCGTGGTCGAAGGTAATTAACCAGATTAAAACAGTAGGTGGTACCGAAGCCCAAAAACGTTCATTCTATACCGCTTTATATCGTTGCTATGAGCGCATGGTAGATATTACCGAGGATGGCCAATATTATAGTGGTTATGACAAGCAGGTTCACAAGACTACACGTCCGTTTTATGTAGACGATTGGTCCTGGGACACTTATCTTGCACATCACCCGCTTCGCACAATCCTTAACCCTGAACAGGAAGGCGACATGATGAACTCATATGTGAACATGTATACGCAGAGTGGATGGGTACCTACATTTCCGTTGTTGTTTGGCGATAATCCGTGTATGAATGGATTTCACTCATCAATTACCTTTCTTGATGCTTACCGTAAAGGAATAAAAAGCTTTGATGTTAATAAAGCTTATGAGGGGATGCTTAAAAATGCGAATGAAGCAACAATGCTGCCATGGAAAAATGGTCCAAAAGGTGAACTCGAAGATTTTTACTATGAAAAAGGATATTTTCCATCCCTAAAAAAGGATGAAAAAGAAACTGTTGCTAATGTGCATAGTTGGGAAAAACGTCAGGCTGTAGCAGTAACCTTAGGGCATAGCTATGATGACTGGGCTGTTGCGCAAATGGCGAAAGAGCTAGGGAAGGATCAGGATTACACCAAATTTATTGCAAGAAGTAGTAATTATAAGAACTTATGGGACAGCAAAACTCAGATGTTTTTACCAAAAGACAAAGATGGCAACTGGGTAGATATAGATCCTAAGTTTGATGGTGGTATGGGTGGCAGAGACTATTATGATGAGAATAATGGCTGGACTTATTTATGGCAAGTGCAACAAGATGTTAAAGGCCTTATAGGATTGTTTGGTGGTGCAAAAAGCTTCGAGAATAAATTAGATCAGCTTTATAGAGAGCCGCTTGGCAGAAGTAAATATGAGAACTGGGCTAAGTTCCCGGATGCAACCGGTATGGTTGGCCAGTTCTCTATGGGTAATGAGCCAAGCTTCCACATTCCTTATTTATTTAATTACACAGCTTCTCCATGGAAAACGCAAAAACGCATCAGATTCCTTTTGGATACTTGGTTTAAAGATAATGTATTCRGTATTCCTGGTGATGAAGATGGTGGTGGTATGACAGCTTTTGTGGTGTTCTCGTCGATGGGATTTTATCCTGTTACGCCAGGCATTCCGGCATATACAATCGGAAGTCCGGTATTCCAGAATGTTACAATAGATCTTTCTAACGGAAAGAAATTTCAGCTGGTAGCAAACAACTGCTCAGTTGTAAATAAATATATTCAAAGTGCTAAGTTCAACGGACAAGTGCTAAATACACCATGGTTTACTCATGAGCAGTTAGTTGCGGGAGGCAAATTGGAACTTGAAATGGGACCTAAGCCAAACAAAACCTGGGGAGTAGGACAAACTAAATAACAGACAACCTAAACCAATAATAAATTAACCATTTATAACAAAATTATGAGCGAATTAAAAGTTAAAGCAGCCTTTACTGAGAAGAAATTCTTGGTGACAATAATATTTGTAACCTCCCTTTTTATGTTCTGGGGTATTGCAATTACAATGGCTGATGTGTTGAATAAACATTTTCAGCATACGATGAGTCTTTCCAAGTTCCAGTCTGCCTTTGTGCAGTTTGCAGTATTTGGTGCATATGCGGTGATGGGGATACCTGCAGGATTGTTTATGAAACGTTTTGGATATAAGAAAGGAGTGCTTTTAGGATTATCTCTTTTCGCAGCAGGAGCTTTCTTGTTTGTGCCTGCAGCTAATATTTCTTCCTTTGCCTTCTTTGGTATTGCATTATTCATTGTGGGCTGCGGTTTATCAACATTAGAAACAGTTGCCCATCCGTTTGTTGCTTCCTTAGGAGACCAACGGACAAGTGATCTTCGTATCAATTTTGCCCAAACATTTAATGCGGTTGGAACTATGTTGGGTCCCGCAATAGGAAGTTATTTTTTACTGAGTAATAATGTTGAGGGTAGTACAGATCTTACCTCAGTAAAAATATTATATGCTGTTATTGGAACTGTTATTCTACTTGTTGCAATTGCGTTTWCKWYKSTYWWMMKAYCTYMTTTAATAGACCCACATGTTACTGCAGTAGATGAGAATGCCGTAAATGTTGATACTGCTCCTGATAAGAAGCTATTTGATCATAAGCATTTCGTTTGGGCAGTAATAGCACAATTTTTTAATGTTGCAGCGCAAGCTGGAACATGGGCATTCTTTATTAATTACGGACACGAAAAAATGGGCTTTACCGATTCTGAAGCAGGGTATTATATGGTAGTGTTTATGGGGATGATGCTTACAGGTCGCATTTTGGGTACTTTTTTAATGCGAATAATCGCACCTAATAAGCTGCTTGCAATATTTGCCATAGGTAATATTCTAATGTGTGTTATAGTTGCTCAAAGCTTTGGATGGGTATCCTTTGCTGCGCTTCTTATGATCAACTTTTTCTTTAGTATCATGTTTCCTACTATTTTTAGTCTTGGGCTTAAAAATCTCGGTGCACGTACACAACAGGCTTCTTCATTTATATCAATGGGAGTTGTTGGAGGCGCATTTTTCCCTTTTATAATGGGAGCGGTAGCCGACAGCGCCGGAATAGCACATGCATATTATACACCAATAATCTGTTATATTGTGATCTTTATGTTTGCTTATAAATTCTATAAGGTAAAACACTAGAAAATAACTTTAACCAAATGAATAGTATGAAAATAATTTCTAAAAAATGGCTGATCATTCCGGCCATTTTACTCTCCATTCAATTTTCTCAGGCACAGGACTGGGCTAATCTAAAAAGGTACCAGGAAGAGAATTCGAAACTCAGTGCACCCGCTAAAAATGAAAATAGAGTTGTTTTTATGGGTAATTCTATTACTGAGGGGTGGAAGAACAATCGGCCTGAATTTTTCTCCAGCAAACCTTATATTGGTCGTGGGATTAGTGGGCAGACTACACCACAGATGCTTATTAGGTTTCATCAGGATGTGGTTGCGCTAAAACCTAAAGTAGTTGTGATGCTCTGCGGAATCAATGATATTGCTGGTAATACAGGTCCATCGACGCTGGAAATGATTGAAGACAACATCACCGCTATGACCGAAATTGCACGAGCAAATAAGATTAAGGTGGTACTTTCTTCTGTGTTACCTGCTTTCGCCTTCCCATGGAAACCGGGAGTGGAACCTGCTGATAAAGTAATTGCATTGAATAAATGGATTAAAGCTTATGCTGAAAAAAATGGGTTCATTTATGTAGATTATTTCTCTGCGATGAAAGATGAAAGAAATGGCTTGCCGAAAAGCTTAGCTGAAGATGGTATTCATCCTAATAAAGCTGGTTACGCTATTATGGAGCCGCTTGTTGAGCAAGCTATTGCAAAAGCGCTGAAACAAAAGAAATAAAACATTGCTGACGATTCGTTATGTACTAAAAAAGGGTGTGTCATGATACACCCTTTTTTAGTCTGTTACTCAGCTTATATGTTAATTATAAACAAACTCGCCATTTTCTGAAACAATTGTTACTTGTTTTTGAGTGGAACCCTCTACGCGACCAATAATTTGAGCATCAATATTAAAGCTTTCAGAGATGGCAATGATATCTTCTGCTATTTCAGCCGGAACATATAATTCCATGCGATGGCCCATATTAAATACCTTATACATTTCTTTCCAATCTGTACCAGACTGCTCCTGTATTAAACGGAACAGGGGAGGAATAGGGAATAAATTATCTTTTATAATGTGAACATCGTTATTAACAAAGTGAAGCACTTTAGTTTGAGCGCCGCCGCTGCAATGAACGATACCATGAATTTGAGACCTGTGGCTTTCTAATACCTTTTTTATGACAGGAGCATAAGTGCGTGTAGGTGATAATACCAGTTTGCCGGCAGTTACTTCCGTTTGCTCATCAATTTTAACCGGATCGGTTAATTTCTTTCCACCGGAAAATACCAGATCAAAAGGAACAGCAGGGTCAAAACTTTCAGGGTAACTGTTTGCTACAGATTTATCGAATACATCATGACGGGCAGAGGTAAGTCCGTTAGATCCCATACCGCCATTATATTCTGTTTCATAGCTGGCTTGTCCATATGAAGATAGGCCAACGATTACATCACCTGCCTGTATTTTGTCGTTGCTGATGATTTTTTCACGTTCAATACGACATGTAACTGTTGAATCAACAATGATTGTACGTACCAGATCACCTACATCAGCAGTTTCACCGCCTGTTGAGTAAATTGAGATGCCCTGAGACCTAAGCTCCGCTAGAATCTCTTCAGTGCCATTAATAATGGCAGCAATTACTTCACCAGGGATCAGGTTTTTATTACGGCCAATTGTTGATGACAATAAAATATTGTCGGTAGCGCCAACACAGATCAAATCATCAATATTCATAATGATTGCATCCTGAGCAATGCCTTTCCAAACAGAAATATCACCGGTTTCTTTCCAGTAAACATAAGCCAACGAAGATTTTGTACCTGCACCATCAGCATGCATTATGTTGCAAAAAGCCTCGTCGTTGCCTAAAATATCAGGGATGATCTTACAGAAAGCCTGCGGAAAAATACCTTTATCTATGTTTTTGATGGCTTGGTGCACATCTTCTTTCGAGGCAGAAACGCCACGCTGGTTGTACCTGTTATCACTCATGTTGTTGCAAAGATAGGGAAACCCCTTAATGTTAAAACTTTAATGTAGAAAAAAAACATACCAACTAATAAAAAAATAACCCCCACTAATTAAAGCAGAGGTTATAAAACTAAAAAATAGTTGGTTATTAGGAGTTTGGTTTATTTTATAAACAATAATTCCCTGAACTTAGGTAAAGGCCAAACGCTGTCATCTACAATTTGTTCTAATTTATCTGTATGGTAACGAATAGTATCGAAGTAAGATTTTACTTTCTCATCGTAACTGATCGCTTTCTCACGTGAATCTTCAATTGCATTTACTTTTTTACGTTGCTCAAGCATTGCGTCTATGCTGGTTTTAACGATATTTAAGTGCTCAGATACTTTGTTGATGATAGAAAGCGGAGTTGCTAATGCATCACCTGATAAGCCAAGTTCTTTTAATCCTTTAGCATTTTCGATTAATGAATTTTGGTAAGCAATTGCAGCTGGTATGATCATACTGTTAGTTACTTCACCCATTACTCTAGCTTCGATTTGAAGTTTTTTGTAATAGCTTTCTAACAAGATCTCATGACGGGCGTGTAACTCACGCTCATTAAAGATGTTGAGTTTAGTAAATAACTCAGTAGATTTTTCACTTACATAAGCATCTAAAGCAATTGGAGTAGTTTTGATGTTTGATAAACCACGTTTAGCAGCTTCTTCAGCCCACTCATCGCTGTAACCATTTCCTTCAAAACGGATATCTTTAGATTCTTTGATGTATTTTTTAAGAATAGTTAACAACGCAACATCTTTTTTCTCACCTTTTTTGATCAGTTTATCAACTTCAGTTTTGAATTTGATCAATTGATCGGCTACAATTGTGTTTAACACAGTCATAGGAGCAGAAGAGTTAGCAGAAGAACCTACAGCTCTTAACTCAAATTTATTACCTGTAAAGGCAAAAGGAGAAGTACGGTTACGGTCAGTATTGTCTAACAAGATCTGAGGGATCTTAGGGATACCTAACCATAATGAATCTTCATTTTTAACTTTTTTAATGATGCTTCTTGATGATTCGATCTCGTCTAATACCTCAGCTAATTGAGAACCAAGGAAGATAGAGATGATTGCAGGAGGAGCTTCGTTAGCACCTAAACGGTGATCGTTGCTTACTGAAGCAATACTAGCTCTCAATAAATCAGCATGCTCGTGAACAGCTTTAATGGTGTTAACAAAGAATGTTAAGAACATCAAGTTGTTTTTTGGAGTTTTTCCTGGAGATAACAGGTTTTTACCAGTGTCAGTAATTAATGACCAGTTGTTGTGTTTACCTGATCCATTGATACCAGCATATGGTTTTTCATGTAAAAGAACTTTAAAGTTATGTCTTAAAGCAACTTTTTCCATTAAGTCCATTAACAATTGGTTATGATCAATTGCAAGGTTGATTTCTTCATAAATAGGAGCACACTCAAATTGAGAAGGAGCAACCTCATTATGACGGGTTTTCAAAGGAATACCTAATTTTAAAGCTTCATTTTCGAAATCCACCATGTAAGTGAATACACGCTCAGGGATAGATCCGAAATAATGATCTTCTAATTGCTGTCCCTTTGCAGACATATGACCGAACAAAGTACGGCCAGTTAATGCTAAATCCGGACGAGCATTATATAATGCAAGGTCAACAAGGAAATATTCTTGTTCAATACCTAGAGATGCATTTACTTTAGTGATGCTCTTATCGAAATACTGACAAACGTCAACAGCAGCTTTATCCATAGCAGCAAGTGCTTTTAATAAAGGAGCTTTGTAATCTAACGCTTCACCGGTATAAGAAACAAATACAGTTGGGATACAAAGTGTTTTACCAGCTTTGCTTTCCATAATGAATGCTGGAGAAGAAGGATCCCATGCAGTATATCCGCGCGCTTCGAAAGTATTACGGATACCACCATTAGGGAAGCTTGATGCATCTGGTTCTTGTTGAACTAGCGCGCTACCTGCGAAATTCTCAATTGCGCCATCGCTGCTAGGCTCAAAAAATGAATCATGTTTCTCAGCTGTAGTACCTGTTAATGGTTGAAACCAGTGGGTATAGTGAGTAGCGCCTTTAGCCATTGCCCAGCCTTTCATAGCCGTTGCGATGTGGTTGGCATCTTCATGATTAATTAGTTCGCCCGATTCAATGGATGCAACTAATTTCTGATAAACCTCTTTTGACAAGAAATCTTTCATTTTTCTTTTGTCAAAAACATTAACGCCAAAAAAATCAGAAATTTTAGTCGAAGGTGACTTTACCTCTGGTGAAATTCTTGTCTGCGCTTCTTTTAATGCAATTGTTCTTAAGCTTTTCATTTATTTGTTTAAAATTTTATCAAAAATAGGATATTTAATTAATAATTTCCATCAAATTGTTTGTAAAAATGCAAATGTTAGCAAATTTTAACATAAAATTTACGCTTTTTGGATGAAAATCAGTTTTTAAAAAGAAAAATAAGTTAAAGAGGTGGCTTGTTTGAATGGAAGGTTAAGTCGGCCTCTCGGAGGGTAAATATACTGTTTGTTCATTTATTTTTATATTTTTTGACATTATTTTTTCGTTTTTGGTGTTTTTTGCTTGAAAATTTTCTGGTTTTTGTTGTAAAATCCATAAAAATCTATAAAATCCATGTTTTTTATGATTTTTATCAGAAAGAGCGTTTTTCTCTGTTTTAGTTAAAAAGAATTGCGATTTAAGTTTTTTTTAAGGTGTTATGGAATATATGGGTGTTTTACATCCTATTTAAAACTAATACTTAAAATCATGTTTAACATCTCATCCAATTTACACAAGGCAGAGTGGCTCGACCTTGTATTTAGAAACAGAAATAAAAACTATGGTGCCTATGCACTAAGATCTCAATCATCAGGTACTACAGCACGCGCTTTATTTATCGCTGCTCCGCTTTTTGTTCTGTTTTTTGCCGGCCCAATGATTTATAAACATTTTATTAATAAAAATGCTAATGTGGTAAGTGAACCCTTGAAGCCTGAGCGTATTATAATTATTGCTGATCAACCTATGGAGAAACCAAAACTTCAGGAAAAGATAGAAATGCCCAAAACGGAGCCGATGAAAGAAAAAATTAAAACCGTAAAGCCCGTTTCAAATCCAATTGTTGTAGACAGGCCATTGATTACCGACCCACCAACTTTAGAACAAATAGATCATGCTGCAGTAGGGCTTGTTACGCAGTCGGGAGTAGAGACTTCACTTGGCGCTGTTCCTGTAGAGGGCAATGGTAATGGAATAGCTACAGGTAATGGTGTAGGAAATGGTGAGAAGGAAGATACAGGAATTCATGAAATAGGAGACATACAGGCCTACCCTGAATTTGAAGGGGGAATGAAAGCCTGGGCTAAATTTATACAAAGGAATTTAAGATACCCGAATGCGGCGCAGGAAGTTGATGCACAGGGTAAGGTTTTTATCAGCTTTGTAATAGAGAAAGACGGTTCTGTATCAAACGTTACTGTTTTAAAAGGTATAGGATATGGATGTGATGAAGAAGCGGTAAGGGTAATTAGCAAGTCGCCAAAATGGAAACCAGGCCGACAAAATGATCAAAATGTTAGAGTTAGGTATAATATGCCGCTTTCGTTTACCATAAATAGATAATTTCAAAAATATTCGGTTCGCTCTCAGTGTAAAGGATAGGGGTGAGGGGGTGTAATTAAGTTTACATCCCCTTTTTTGATGCTATTTTATGATAAAAAACTAAATTGCATATAAAAAGATCCGTTTATGTTAGATTTTAAACCTGTAGAATACTCTCAAACCACACTTACTGAACTTATGATTCCTTCTTATTCCAATTTTGGAGGAAAAATACATGGAGGAATTATTTTAAGTTTAATGGATAAAGTTGCCTATGTGTGCGCGGCAAAGCATTCTGATGGCTATTGTATAACAGCTTCGATTGACGTTGTGGATTTTTTGGCACCAGTTGAAGTTGGAGAACTGGTTTCTTTAATGGCATCAGTAAATTATGTTGGTAACACTTCCATGATAATAGGAATAAAGGTTGTTTCAGAAAATTTGAAAACGCACACAATTAAGCATACCAATACCAGCTATTTTACTATGGTAGCCATAGGAGATAATCACAAACCGAAACAAGTGCCAGGATTGATATTGAAAAGTGAAGAAGATGTTAGACGATTTGCACAAGGATTGAACAGAAAAAATCTTAAAAGCGAATATAAGAGGAATGAGGCCAGCCTAAAAGAAAACTATAATAATGAGAATTGTTTAATTACGCTTAAAAATGAAAGGTGTAAAGTGGCTGTTGCGACCGATTAAATAAATACACCGTTAGCTCTTTATGATGCTAACGGTGTATTCGTGTTAAATTCTTTGCTTAAATACTTTTGATCTTTATACTACGAAAAGCAATAGGCGAACCTTCATTTTGCAAAAGAATATGTCCCTTTTTCGATTTTCCGAAATTTTTAAGGGACCTATATTTACTTTTCTCTATTAAGGATTTAAAAGATTCGGTGCTCCTGTCATATTCCACAACTTTGAGCCCATTTAACCAATGCTGAATATGGTTGTTATTTACAACGATCCTGGCGGTGTTCCAGTGTTGAAGTGATACAGGCGGTTTCTTATCAGCTGATATTAGATCATATAATGATGCCAGTGAGCGAAGTTCACCGCGCTCTGGATATTTAAAGTTCACTTCATCTAATATTTGATATTCAAGTCCCAAGAAAGTGCCTTTTTGTGCTTCGTAATCGTTAGTTACCAGATATTTAACCCCACTGTTTGTCTCCTTAGAAATTTTAAATTCAAAGGAAAGCTCAAAGTTGTCGAATTGGTTATTGGTTATAATGTCCATTTGCTTCCCGTTTTCGGGTTTTACAGCAAGCAGCTCTCCGTTTTTAATTTCCCATCCTCCATCAGCTATTTTTTTCCATCCGTTAAATGTTTTTCCATCAAAAAGCAAACTCCATCCTAATGCTTTCTCCTGTTTGGTTAAGGTATTAGGAGATTGAGCAAAGGCACCAAAAATGCAAATTCCCTGCAGTAATATAATATTGAAGCATGACCTGGATATATTCATAAAGGTTGATTTTTAAATTTTAGGTTCCCATCCCTTTTCATATGAACGGCCCCACAGTTTCTGAGCTTCTTTGTCGCCAACAATGTGACCGTTTTTAGGATCAATTTTTAAGTCGCGACCAACTCTCCATGATATATTGCCTAATTGCATGGCTACACAGCTTTTGTAACCGAGTTCAACATCGCAGTTCGGACGCCTGTTATTTCTAATCGCGTCAAGAAAATCTGCCATATGCAAACTATCCATCCCTAAACTTGGGCTCGCTGTATTTCTTCCCTCTAAAGATTCTCCGCCGGATTTTGGTGTCACATCCTGAATTAGCTTTCCTTGAAGATCATATATTTTATAAGCATCATCTCCGGTATCCAGGCTTCCTTTTTCACCATAAAAGATAATTCCTCTTTCTTGTCCTTCAACTTTTCTTCCGTTACAGCTTCTGTTTTCCCAAAGCAAGGTAACTTTACCAGGATAATCTATTGTTACTACCTGCGTGTCTGGGGTTTCCCAGTCGTCATTAAAATGATACCTTCCGCCAGAAGAGCTAACGCGGGTTGGAAAATCTACTCCCAGACCCCAACGGGCTACATCCACCTCGTGCGTTCCATTATTTAACGCTTCACCGGTTCCCCAGTTCCAGAACCAGTGCCAATTGTAATGGATTAAGCCATCTTTATATTTAACGCGTGGTGCTGGTCCCTGCCATAAATCATAATCTAACCAGTCGGGTACATTTCCTGGCTTTAAAAAGGTTTCTTTCCTCGTGTTCGTATACCATGTTTTTGCCATATATACGCGTCCAATTATCCCTTCGTGGAGTAGCTGGACCCCTTTGGTTAGCGTAGGGGCAGAGCGACGTTGTGCGCCCATTTGTACTATTCTATTGTATTTTCTGGCTGCTGCTACTGCAATTTCACCTTCTCTTGGATTATGGCTTAATGGCTTTTCAACATATACATGTTTTCCGGCCTGACAGGCCATAATGGTTAATGGTGCATGCCAATGATCAGGAGTTGCTGTGTATATTGCATCAACAGATTTATCTTCCAGAACCTTGCGTAGGTCTTTTTCAGATTTTGGCGGAGTTGTTTGACCTGCTTTTACAATAGTGTTTATTGCCTTAGGAATGGCTCTTGAATCTACATCACAAACGGTAACTATTTGCGTGTTTTTTTGTTTGGTAATTGTACCTCCCATGCTATTCCCGCGACTATTAACGCCGATAGTTGCGATGTTTATTCTGTCATTTGCTCCGATAATATTTCTATAGCTTTTGGCACTAAACCCAGAGGCAGTTCCGCCGAATACGCTGTTTCCAACAGATAAAGCTGCTGTTCCGATACCTATTTTTTTTATGAAATCTCTTCTTGAATTGTTGCTCATAATTGGTTTTTGGTTGATTGTTTTGGAATTCTATAAAACTCTGATTTTAACATTTTTGAATGAAACTTCATCGCCATGGTCTTGAAGTAAAATATGCCCTTTTTTTACCTGGCCAAACGGTGGATCGGAATCTTTAAACTTACTTAGCTTCCAGGCCTCTTTGTAGGAATCACTGCTGCGGTCAAAAGAAAGCGTCTTTTTTCCATTTAAATAATGAGTTACTTTAGTGCCTTTGGCTACGATTCTTGCGCGGTTCCACTCGCCGGTTTTATTCTCCTGTGGTACATCTAAAGGTAACATATCATACAAACCAGCCTGTAAACGGTTGCCATTCCTTCCCAATTTTGCATCGGGGTGTTTTACATTATCTAATATCTGGTATTCTAATCCCAGCCAACCGCCTTTAGTATACTTAGTGAAGAAATATTTTATTCCACTATTTCCTCCTTCAGAAAGCTTAAAGTCTACAGAGAGATCAAAATCAGTATATTCATCTTTTGTAATAAGATCACCACCTCCTTTCTCTCCTTCCTTCTTCGCTGATAAAACTCCATTTTCTATTTTCCATCCTGTTGCTGGTGGCGTATCCTTTCCAACCGATGTCCATCCATTAAGGCTTTGACCATCAAAAAGAAGTTTCCAGCCTTGTTTAATTTCCTGTTTGGTAAGGAAATTGTCTTTGTTCTGAGCGTATGACATCCCTGTAAAAAGGAACATCACAAGTAAAACAGTGATTTTTTTTGAGTTCATAATAAATAAATTTAACGAAACAATTGTTAACGATAGTTGATTAATGCAACATGTATAAACATGTTACATCTGGGTATATCCTTTGTTTTGTATTATTTTTTGTGGATTAGATTGCATCACTGTCATTGGAATTGGATAAGTTAATGCATTATCGCTCCAGGTAAAGCTATTGTAGCCATCAAACTGTTGTTCTGCAATCATCACATCTTTGGCTCGTCCTGTTCTTACAAGGTCAAACCAACGATGATTCTCAAAAGCCAGTTCAACACGACGCTCGTTTTCAATAGCTAAAAGGAATGCCTGATCGCCGCCGAATTCACTCAATTGATAATCGTGTAATAAATTTGGTGCGGGCTGAATGTTCGGGTCGCCAGGAGTTTTTCTTGCCCGTTCACGAATTTTGTTTAGATAAGTTAAGGCAATTCCTTTGTCGCCGCCGCCACGAACCAGTGCCTCAGCATAAAGTAAATACACATCTCCCAATCGTAATTCTATCCAATTGTTGCCATTGTCTGAACCGCTAGTTGAAACATCATAATATTTACGCACGTATTTCTCAGTTTGTAAGGCTCCGGTTTTAGCATTGATCCAGCCATCTCGCATGGATACAAATTTCCTGGGATCTCCCGTTTCATAAGCATTTGACATGTATTGGGTAGGAGAGTTCTCTCCACCCTTGTCGCCCACCAAAACAACCTCTTTGTCTGAAAACCTTGGAGCAAAATTGTTATTCCATGGACTGCCTGTTGCTCCATTTGGTGCGCCTTTCATGTATTGAACTTCAAAAAGGGATTCCGTACTATTCTTTTTAGAAACATCAAATAGGTCTTTGTAGCTTGGAACTAAGAAATACGCAGAATTATTTACTACTTCTGCAAGTTTTTGACTGGCAAGATTGTAATACTCACCACCCTTATTAAGCGGATAGCCTGCCATGGTTAAATACACTTTACCCAGCAAAGCTGAGGCTCCGGCCTTGGTTACTCTACCTTTGTCTGTGCCTCCGTATGACTGAGGAAGATTAGCTTCAGCATATTTTAGGTCTGCAATGATGAAATCATACATTTCTTGCAATGGTGCACGCCCAAGTGCATATGCTTCAGTTTGAGTTAGCTCTTTATCTGCTTTGATTACCCCTAAAAGCTGGCCATTTAAAGCTGGTCCACCAAATGCCCTATTGAGCCAGAAATAAACGAGCGCTCTTAAGAAACTGGCTTCTGCTTTATACTGACTTCTTAATTTTTCATCAGTGAAGGTAGCTGCGTCGCTGCGGCCAAGAACAATGTTGCATCTTAGTATTGTTTTATAACTGTCATCCCACATGTCTGTTATAAAGTTGTTCTCAGGAAGTAAAGGAGAGGCAAATTCATCTATACCTTTTTCGTTTGCAGGGTTTCCCGACAGCCAGGAATAGGTAGTGTTGTCTGAACGGATTTCGCCAAGCCTTACGTATGTTGAATTGTATAGCGAGCGCAGGTTACCATAAGCAGAAAGGGTTGCCTGATTGATATCCTGTTGTGTTTTATAGAATGAATTTGCATTTAAATTTGATTTCGGATTCAGGTCAATAAAGTCATCACTGCATGATGCCAGAAAGAAGACTGCAATGAATAATAAATTTATCTTTTTCATATATTTAAAATATAAGCATTAATGAATGTTAAAATGTCAAATTAAGTCCAAGGATAAATGTCCTTGCAGTTGGATAGCCCAGGTAATCACCACCTTTAGTAAGTCCGGCGCCTTCGCTGCTCGTTTCCGGATCATATCCTGAATAATTGGTTATTGTAAATAAATTGCTTCCGGTTACGTATACACTTAAAGCCTTTACTTTAATTTTTTGGGTAAAATCTTCACTGAAATTATAGGCAAAATTTACATTCCTAAGCCTTAAATATGATGCGTCCTGAACCCATGCCGACGAAGGGTCCCTTTGCCAGCCCGAAGGAGTTCTTGTTGCTTTAAAGTGAATTCCATCTCCGGGTTCGTCAGCAGATCTCCATCTGCCAATTTGTTCTATCATCCCATTTCTGTCGCCATGATATATTCCAACCATTCTTTTATAGAAACTAAATAATTCTGCTCCATATGATGCCGTAAACTGAACTCCTAAAGAGAAATTCTTATATGAAAAGTTATTGGTTAGGCCGGTGGTAAAATCGGGATTATTGTTGCCCAAAATCGTTTTATCATTTTGATCTAAAATACCATCCTTATTGATATCAGCGTATCTGCCATCACCTATTTTATCTGCACTTAGGTGCGGATATTTGTTTAGTTCATCCTGGGTAAGGAATACGCCTTCATATTTGTAGCCATAAAAACTTGCAATAGGAGAGCCAACAGTTGTAATGAATGCATTATTTGCGTTAGGAGCGCTACCATAAATAGGACGGTTATCTGCCCCAACTTCCAAAACTTTATTTTTATTAAATGAAATATTAAAGTTAGTATTCCACTTAAAGTCACCTAGAAGGTTTCTGGTAGTAACCAAAAATTCCATACCTCTGTTTTGCACTTTTCCAATGTTCTGAATCTGGGTAGAATATCCTGTGATTACTGGTACCGGGACATTTAGCAAGAGATCAATAGACTGGCTGTCGTAAAAATCACCTTCAATTCTTATCCTGTCGTTTATTAACCCAAGTTCAAATCCAAGGTTATATTGTCTTGTTTTTTCCCATCCAAGATCAACGTTCGACATTGTACTTGGGTTGGTAGTATTTTGAAGTGTTCCTCCGGTTGGATAGAAGCCTGATGTTAAAAGGCCAATAGCGGAGTAATCGCCAATTCTGTTGTTACCTGAAATACCGAAACCTGCACGAATCTTAAGGTCGCTTATGGCTTTAATGTTCTCCATAAATTTCTCTTCAGAAACTTTCCATCCTGCAGAGAGAGAAGGGAAGGTTCCCCATTTTTTGTTCATACCAAAACGGGAAGAACCATCACCCCGAAAGGTGGCTGTAAACAAATACTTATTGTGGTATGCATAGTTGATCCTACCCAGGTAAGAGATCATTGAATATTCTGACTCATCACTAGATAAGGCATACATCGTGCCTGCATTGAGTGTGGTAATCTGGTCGTTGGCAAAACCACGGGCTTCACCGTACATATTCTTCAGATTGTGTTTTTGAGTAGTATAACCTACAAGGGCAGATAATACATGCTTATCAGAAAAGGTGCGTGAGTAATTTAAGGTGTTTTCAATTACCCAGTCATAATCTGATGCACGCTGATTTATACCTTTAGCCGGACGTGGGCCTTTAGAAGCGTCAAAATCTATAAAAGAAGCTTCAAAAATCTTTTGCTGGTTGTCCTGAATTCCTCCATTAATATTGATCTTATATTTTAGATCTTTAATGATTTCCCATTCAGCAAAAACAGTACCTAGCCAACCGTATCGATTTCTGGAATTTTGAACCTGCTCAGCCACACCGATTGGGCTGGCAACATCACCGGCAAGAATTTCCGGATTTCTAACCATTGAACCGTATGTTCCATCATCATTTCTTACGGGAAAAATTGGAGGCAATTGCAATGCAAACATTACCGGAGAGTATTTGCCGCTTTCCTGCTCCCTGCCTTTTGCTGAGAAGGCCAACATATTCATACCAAGGCTCAGATTCTTAGTGACCTTAGAGTTAATAGCCGAGCGAAAGTTAAAACGGTCGTAGTTTGTGCCTAGAACGATACCTTCCTGCTTGGCATAACTTCCAGAAAACATATATTGGGTATGTTCCGTTCCTCCAGAAACCGATAGTTCACTTTTTTGAGTTAAAGCTTTTCTGTATAAAAGATCTTGCCAATTGTTGTCGGGCATTTGTGCTACAGAGGCTGGGTCCATAAAGTTGTATTTATATCCTCCCGTACCATCAGGTATCATATATTGAGTACTTGCGCCAGAGTACAGGCTACGACGTGAGTTGGGGTCGGTAATTGAGTGGGGTTGTTGATTTGGATCTGATGTGATAACTTGTGCATCTAACCAAGCCTGGTTTCTACCATCAATAAACCACTGGACGTATTGATCTCTGTTCATCATCTCCATTTCTTTACCCAGTTCCTGAAACCCTATAAAAGTGTTGGCATTTATTGTTGGCGGGCCAACTTTGCCCTTCTTGGTGGTTACTATAACTACACCGTTTGCACCTCTTGAACCATAAATGGCTGTAGACGAAGCATCTTTTAAAACCTGGATACTCTCAATATCCGAGGTATTCAATAACCTGAAGGCATTGCCTTCCATCGGATAGCCATCCACAACATATAAAGGGTCATTGGATTGAGTAATTGAGCCAACTCCTCTAACTCTTATGGCTAGTCCCTCTCCACCCGGGGCACCACCAGTTTGCTGAACCTGAACTCCAGCCATTTGACCAGCAATGGCCTCGCCAAAGTTTAAAGCCGGCCGCTCTTTTATGCTTTCTGCTGATACAGATGATACTGCGGTAGTAACATCTGATTTTTTCTGGGTACCATAGCCTATAACAACTACCTCGTTAAGTGCCGAAGTTTCTTCTAACAGGGTTACGTTTATGGTTTGGTCACTGCCAATGGTTACTTCCTTAGTTGTATAACCCACCATGCTAAAGACAAGCGTACCAGTGTTGTCTGGTATTGAAATGGCGTACAGCCCTTCTCCATTCGTAACGGTTCCTATGGAGGTTCCTTTTAATTTGATACTTACGCCGGGGATGGAGATATTCTGTTTATCTACAACTCTTCCTTTTATTTCTTTAGCCCGGGATTTAGTTGTAGAAGGAGGAGGTCCGGATCTCCCTTCCTTCTTTTTGATAAGGATGTTTTTATTTACAATTTTAAATGCAAACGCGCTGTCTTTGAGACATTCTTTCATTGTCTCTTCAACTGTAGAATTTTTTACATTTAAACTGACGTTTCTTTCTTTTAGATCGTCGCTGTTGTACACTACGGAATATCCCGATTGTTGTTTAATAGCCTCAAAAATCTGTACTATTGGTGAGTTCTTTTTGGATATAGTAATTCTTTGTACTGGTTTTGCAGATACTTGCAAACAAGTGAGTAAAAGAAAGAGAATTGTTAAGATAGCACTAAAATTTACTGAAAATTTAAGTAGTGGTATAGTAAATACCGTTTCATATTGGTTTTGCTTCATTTGGATTAAGTTAATACTTGGTTAGTAGTAAAAAACTGAGGTTCCGATTTTCGGAAAAGGGATAATTAAAGGTTTTTATATGTTAAACCTTTTCATTGATTATTTAAAATTTCTATTTGGTTATAATTATTTTCTTTCTGTTTTGTGCATTTACAATGGTATACTTCAGATCGAAATAGCTCAGGATTTCTAAAGCATTTAGTGCGTTTGTATTTCGATGAATTTCACCCCAAAGTTTGATATCGGGTATAGGCCCCTTAAACTCGAAGTCAACATCGTACCAGCGTGCCAGTTGACGGACCACATTCTTGATGTCGGAATTTTGAAATTGGAATAATCCGTTTTTCCAGGCGATAACGTTTTCTGTTTTAACGCGATTAACTTGTATTATGCCATTGCCTTTTAAGTTAGATTGCTGGCCTGGTTTAAGTAGCGCTGATTTGTTGCTTTTAAGCTGCAAGATCCTGACGCTTCCTTCCAGTAGCGTTGTTTCAGTTGTAGGCTCGTCTTCATAACTGTTGATGTTGAAATGAGTTCCAAGTACTTCCACTTCCTGATCCTGGGTTAATACTTTAAATGGGCTGACTTTATTTTTTGCAACCTCAAAGTATCCTTCTCCTTTTAACTCAACTTCTCTTTTTTTTCCATTGAAGGACGTAGGGAATTTTAAGGATGAAAGTGCATTTAGCCAAACATGTGAACCATCAGGAAGGATAATTTGATATTGCCCGCCTTTTGAAGTTGTTATGGTATTTATGTTTTTGGGATTTATCAGGTTGGTTTGATTAGAAATTCGGGAGTATGAAATTACGCCTTCTTTGATTTTGGTAATTCTCATACCTCCCTGATCAGCTACTTTTCCAATTGGTGCAGTTTCCAGATATATTTTAGAACCATCTGTTAAAGTCAAAAAGGTTTTATTGATACCAGGCGCGAAATCCTTTTGATCGGTTTTTGCTGGAACCTGTACTACATAATTACCTGGGGCAGGCTTTTTAAAATAGAAATATAAGGCAGCAGATGTTGACAATACTAGGATTACAGCGGCTGCAACCCGCTGCCATTGGTATGTAGTTTTTGTTTTATGTGGTTGCGGTAAAGCATGGTAAATATCATAAAGATCTTTTTTTATGATATCGTCTGTCAATTCGACTTTAGCTTCTTTTTGAATTTTATTATAAACAGATTCTATCCAGGCTATTTCTTCATCAGTGCATTGTCCTGTCTGATATCTATTCAATAGCTCTTCTATTTTCTTTTTTTCCATGCTGACGGATCGTATAATTGTCCTTATTAATCTAAAGACCTTTAAGGAATGTCCAGGGTGTAGAAAAAAATGAAAATTTATTTGGGTAGCTTAAAGAAGCATTAATATTAGTAATGTAAACAGCACAAGAAAGGCCTCTAGTTTAAGTCTTAAAATTTTTAGGGCATTGTTTACCTGTTTTTTTACTGTACTCTCAGAAAGGTCTAGCTCATTGGCTATCTCTTTATGAGTGAGGTAAGATTTTCGGCTCATATTCAATATCTGCCGCATTTTGGCAGGAAGCTCATTGATATGGCTATCAATGATTTCTACAAGTTGTTTTTCTCTAATCACATAGTCTGTAACTATCTGCGTTTCAGTTGTATTGTTCTGTTGTAAGAGTGCAGAGTATTTTGATTTAACTTGCTGGTGGGAAATAGTCTTCAGTGCTTTGTTACGGACTGCCACATACAAGTATCCGGCAAGATTTGTATGTAATGTGAAATCCGATCTCCTGTTCCAGAGTGTGGTAAATACTTCCTGAACTAAATCTTTAACCTCATCTCTGTCTTGCAGTATTTTGTAGGCACTATTATATAAGGCAGAGGAATAGCGAATATATATTTCTGTGAAGGCGGCGTGGTCATCCTTTTTGAATAAAAGAACCAATTCATTGTCAGTATAAGATTGGTAGGATAACATGGTTATCTAAACATGAATTAGATTTGGTTAAGAAGGATGCAAGCTATTGCTCCACATCTGTTGTAACCAAATCTAATTAAATTTTAGACAAATGCAATAATGGAAGAGGCTGAGCTCTTACCCCTTATGCGTTTCAACCCACTTACGGGCGTTTACAAAGGCTTCCATCCAAGGTGTAACTTCATCTTTACGTTCTTTAGGGTAATTTGCCCAATGCCATTGGAATAATGAACGCTCAATGTGTGGCATCATTACCAGGTGACGACCAGACTCATCGCACATCATTGCCGTGTTATAATCTGAACCGTTCGGACTTGCAGGATAAGTTTCATAAGCATACTTTGCTATGATCTGATATTTATCTTCCGAGTAAGGCAATTGGAACCTGCCTTCACCATGTGAAACCCATACACCCAATGTAGTTCCTGCCAATGTAGAAAGCATAACTGAATTGTTTTCTTGTAGGGTTAATGAGGTGAATATACTTTCGTGTTTACCACTTTCGTTATGCAGCATTTTTGGTTTTTCTGCATGGTCTTTATTGATTAAGCCAAGCTCAACAAATAGCTGACAGCCATTACAGATTCCTACAGATAATGTATCTGGTCTGCTAAAGAAGTTTTCTAGTGCAATTTTAGCCTTTTCGTTGTACATAAAAGCGCCTGCCCATCCTTTGGCTGATCCTAAAACATCGGAGTTAGAGAAGCCACCAACCGCGCCAATGAACTGTATGTCTTCTAAAGTCTCTCTGCCTGCAATAAGGTCGGTCATGTGAACATCTTTTACGTCAAACCCTGCAAGGTACATGGCGTTAGCAAGTTCACGTTCAGAGTTGCTTCCTTTTTCACGAATAACAGCTGCTTTTGGTCTTGGTTTTGAAGCGTCAATAACCGGTTTCTTTCCGTCAAACTGAGCAGGGAAGTTGTATTTAAGTACGTGGTTTTTGTAGTTGTCAAAGCGTTCTTTTGCTTTTACAGGTCCACTTTGTCTTTTATCTAGCAGATAAGAAGTTTTGAACCATACATCACGTAAGTGATCAATGTCAAAAGATAAAGTATCTGAATTGTTTTTTACTTGTAAGCTGGCGGTTGAGGTAACTTCACCAATTTTGTGATAAGCAACACCATTTGCAGAAAGGGTAGCCTCAACATCCTCACTTGCCTGGAATACAATACCTATGTTTTCGGCAAAAAGTAACTTAATAATATCTTGCTCGCCTAAAGAAGAAAGATCTAACGATGCACCAAGATCACGATCTGCAAAGCAAAGTTCCAGTAAAGTAGTTATTAAACCACCGCTACCTATATCATGTCCTGCTTGTATTTTGTCAGCTTTTATTAATTGCTGAAGTGTATTAAAAGCATTTTTAAGTTGATCTGCATTTTTAACATCAGGTGTTTCATTGCCAATTCTGTTTAAGACTTGCGCAAATGAAGAACCGCCAAGTTTATAGCTGTCGTTAGATAGGTTGATGTAGTAAATTGAACCGCCATCTTTTTGTAAAACAGGCTCAACAACTTTAGTGATGTCGTTGCAATTTCCTGCTGCGGAGATAATCACAGTACCAGGTGCAATCACTTCATCTCCCTTATATTTTTGTTTCATCGACAGGGAATCTTTACCGGTTGGGATATTGATTCCTAAGCTGATTGCAAAATCAGAACAAGCTTTTACGGCTTCGTATAATCTGGCATCTTCACCTTCGTTTTTACATGCCCACATCCAGTTGGCTGAAAGGGAAACGCTTTTAAGCCCATCTTTTAATGGTGCCCACAGAATATTAGAAAGAGATTCCGCAATAGCAATACGACTTCCGGCTGCCGGATCAATTAACGCAGATAGGGGAGCGTGGCCTACTGACGTTGCAATGCCTTCTTTTCCCTGAAAATCTAACGCCATAACACCGCAGTTGTTAAGTGGCAATTGTAGTGGTCCGGCACATTGTTGTTTGGCAACGCGGCCACCCACACAACGGTCAACCTTGTTGGTTAACCAGTCTTTAGAGGCAACTGCTTCAAGCTGTAACACTTGTTCCAGATAAACATTTAACTGTGCTTTATCATAAGTAACCGGCTCGTATTTTCTATCAATGGTTTTGTCTTCCATGATCACCTTTGGAGAACTGCCAAACATGTCTTTTAGTTCAAGGTCCATAGGTTTAGCTCCGGTAGTTGCCGATTCAAATGTAAAGCGGTGATCGCCTGTAACTGTACCTACAGTGTACATTGGAGAGCGCTCACGATCTGCAATTTTTTGAAGTGTTTCTATATGTTCTTGTCCGATTACCAGACCCATACGCTCCTGAGATTCGTTACCAATAATCTCTTTAGCTGAAAGGGTAGGATCACCGACAGGTAATTTATCAAGATCTATTTTTCCACCGGTTTCTTCAACCAGTTCAGAAAGGCAGTTTAAGTGACCACCGGCACCATGATCATGTATCGATACGATGCTGTTATGATCGCTCTCAACCATGCCACGTACAGCGTTGGCTGCCCTTTTTTGCATTTCAGGATTAGATCTCTGAATGGCATTTAATTCAATTCCACTTCCAAGGGCGCCAGTATCCGCAGATGATACTGCAGCACCACCCATACCAATTCTATAATTTTCTCCTCCAAGAACAACAATTTTATCACCTTCAGAAGGTTTTTGCTTTTTTGCCTGGCTGGCCTTACCATAACCAACACCACCAGCAAGCATGATCACTTTATCGAAACCAAGTTTACGTCCGCCTTCTTCATGTTCGAATGTAAGCACGGAACCGGTGATTAGCGGTTGGCCAAATTTATTTCCAAAATCAGTTGCTCCATTAGAAGCTTTGATCAGGATGTCCATTGGAGTTTGGTATAGCCATTTTCTTTCTTCAACACCTTTTTCCCAAGGGCGATTTTCTTCCAATCTTGATAAGGCAGTCATATAAACTGCAGTACCAGCCAAAGGCAGTGAGCCTTGTCCACCTGCAAGTCTGTCTCTAATTTCGCCACCTGATCCGGTTGCTGCACCATTAAATGGTTCTACAGTTGTTGGGAAGTTATGTGTTTCTGCTTTTACAGAAATTACGGATTCAAAATCGCTGATTGCATAATAGTCGGGCTCATCAGCACGTTTAGGTGCAAACTGCTGAACTACCGGACCTTTAATAAAGGCAACATTGTCTTTATATGCAGAAACAATATCATTAGGGTTTTCTTCTGATGTTTTGCGGATCAGCTTGAAAAGAGATGTTGGCTGTTCTACACCATCGATAACGAATTTCCCGTTGAAGATTTTATGGCGACAGTGTTCTGAATTTACCTGAGAAAAACCAAATACTTCTGAATCTGTAAGTGCTCTTCCGAGTGTTTTAGAAAGACCATTCAGATACGCTACTTCTTCATCACTTAGTGATAAACCTTCCTGTTTATTATAGGCCGCAATATCGCCAACCTCAATAATAGGTTCGGGTTGTATATTAATGGTATATATATCCTGATTAAGCTCCTGGTATTTTTGAGATAGCATTGGGTCGAAATCAGAAAAACCTTCTTCTACTTTATGAAATTCTTCAATCCTGATGATTCCTTCGATGGCCATATTCTGTGTAATCTCTACCGCATTTGTACTCCATGGAGTTATCATTGCTGCTCGAGGTCCGACAAAAAAATCTGTTAATACGGTTTCTTGCTTTAATTTTGCACCGCCAAACAGCCATTCTAATTTTGTAATATCAGTATCGGATAAGTTTTGCGCGGTTTGTAAAGCGAAAACTGTATTGGATTGATTGGAGAAGAAATAAATCATTGTAGTGTTTTGAGCCGCAAATTTAGCGTTAAAATTTTAAAACCGCGAAGGTAGAATGTAATATATTCGCAGAAGCGTATGGGAAGTATTTTTAAATTTAAGCAGTTTGAGGTAAACCAATCGGGTTGTGCCATGAAAATTAATACTGACGGAGTGTTATTAGGTGCCGTTGTTCAAAAAAATGACACTAAACAAATACTCGATATTGGAACCGGTACGGGTGTTATTGCTTTAATGTTGGCACAGCGTTTTCCGGATGCACTTGTTGATGCTGTAGAAATAGATGAATCGGCAGCATTAGCAGCGGCTGCTAATTTTAGTAATTCTAATTTTTCTGCAAGAGTTAAAGCCTACCATTGTGCTATTGCAGCGTATAATACTGATATTAAATATGACTTGATTGTTTCCAATCCCCCTTATTTTGTTAACGACCTTAAAAATCCGGAACAAAGAAAAGGGATTGCAAGGCATGCTGATCAGGACTTTTTTGAGTTGCTGTTAATGAAAACTTCGGAGCTATTAACTGATGAAGGATGTATTTGGTTAATACTCCCGGTTAAGCAAGCGGAGTTTGTGGTTGAGCGGGCAGCAGCATTTAATCTGGTGCTTGGCGAAAGAATAAATGTTTGTTCTGATGAAAGTAAGCCGGTTTTCCGTCATATTATTTGCCTCCAGCGGAAAGTGGTTGCGCCAAAGATTAGTGATTTCTTCATTTACGAATCTGAAAAAATATATACCGAAGCGTATAAGAGATTACTTAAAGATTTCTTGCTGGCTTTTTAGTTGGATAAATATCATTATACATAGCTTTGTTTGATACATATTAAGAACATATACTTTGACTAAGATAGGCCTGATTTCTGATACACATGGATTTTTGGATCCAGCGGTTTTCAAACACTTTGCCGATTGCGATGAAATATGGCATGCGGGAGATTTTGGGCCCAATGTAGCCGAAGAGCTTGCTGCCTTTAAACCATTGCGTGGCGTTTACGGAAATATTGATGGTAAAGAGATTAGAGCCCTTTACCCTGAACACTTGCGTTTCAATTGTGAAGACCTTGATGTATGGATAACACATATTGGTGGTTATCCGGGGAAATATGCTCCACAGGTAAAGGGTGAAATATACACTAAGCCTCCGAAATTATTTATTACCGGGCATTCACATATTTTAAAGGTTATGTACGACAAGAAAATCGATTGTTTACATATAAATCCCGGTGCAGCAGGGAATTCGGGCTGGCACAAGATTAAAACTTTAATTAGATTTTCTGTTTCAGAAGAAAAAATACATAACTTAGAGGCCATAGAAATAGGCGTTAGATAACGTATTAAATACACTAAGTATATGTCAGGTATAAAAACACTGGGTCAATTTATAATAGAAAAACAGGCCGATTTCCCTTATGCAAAAGGAGAGCTTTCAAGATTGCTGCGGGATATTGGTATTGCCTCCAAAATAGTTAACCGGGAGGTGAACAAAGCAGGTCTGGTTGATATACTGGGAGCAGCCGGAACCATGAATATTCAGGGTGAAGGTCAACAGAAGCTTGATGTATATGCTAATACGCAATTTATAAGTGCGCTGACCAGTGGTGGTGAATGTTGTATTGTTGCAACTGAAGAAGAGGATGAGTTTGTGAAAATTGATTCGCCAGTATCTAAAAATGCCAAATACATAGTGTGTATTGACCCGCTCGATGGTTCTTCTAATATTGATTGTAATGTTGCTGTAGGTACTATTTTCTCGATTTACAGAAGAAAATCTACAAACGGAGAGGCTACTTTACAGGATGTTTTGCAAAAAGGGACCGAGCAGGTGGCCGCCGGTTACGTGATTTATGGATCCTCTACCATGTTGGTGTATACTACAGGTAAGGGGGTGAACGGTTTTACCTTGGATCCTTCCATCGGAGAGTTTTGCTTATCCCATCCAAATATGAAGATACCCCCAAATGGGAATATTTATTCCTTAAATGAAGGAAACTATGTGCATTTTCCGGAAGGGGTAAAAAAATATCTAAAATATGTACAGGTTGAAGATGCGGCCACCAATAGGCCGTATACATCGAGGTATATTGGATCGATGGTAGGCGACATTCATCGGAATTTAATAAAGGGAGGCATATATATTTATCCTACCACCGCCCGATCTCCTAACGGGAAATTGCGGTTATTGTATGAATGTAACCCAATGGCTTTTATAGTTGAACAAGCAGGAGGAGTTGCTTCGGATGGTTTTAACAGGATATTGGAAATAGAACCAACAGAATTACATCAGCGCACAGCTATATTTATAGGGTCAGAACATATGGTTCATGTTGCAGAGTCATTAATGTTGGAATTCTCGTCTGAGAAAAAATCAGATTCCCGTTATGTTTCTGGTACTGAGGCTAAACTGGAGCAAATGGGAGTAGTTGGCGGCATAGATTAATAGATGCCTTTTGTTTAATGAAAATATATTAATATTTAATATGTTTGTGCATGGCGGTATCCGGTTCTAATAGTTTATAACGATCTGGTATTGCATTATGTAACCAAATTAAACAAATGAACATCTTGAACCTCAATTCCGTTAAATTCTTTAAAGGCAGCTTATTGCTTGCCTCATTATTTTTAAGCGCTGTAGTACAGGCAAAGGTAACTTTGCCTTCTGTATTTAGTGATAACATGGTTTTTCAACAAAAAACCAATGTTGCTATCTGGGGAAATACCGATGCAGGAAAAACTGTAAAAGTTACCGCTACCTGGAATAATAAAACTTATACTGCTAAAGCGGGTAGTGATGGAAAGTTTAAAGTTGTGTTGCCCACTCCTTCTTTTGGCGGGCCATATAGTGTTAGTATTTCTGATGGAGACGTTACTAAGTTAAGCAATGTGCTTATTGGTGATGTTTGGATTTGCTCAGGGCAATCTAACATGGAAATGCCATTAGCCGGATGGGGGAAAGTCAATAATTATGAACAGGAAATAAATGATGCAAATTATCCGAACATCAGATTGTTGCACACTGTTCAGGTAACCAGCAATTCGCCGTTAAAAGATGCTAAGGTATATAATGATGGATGGCAAGCATGTACACCTAAATACGTTGCGAACTTTTCGTCAGTTGCCTACTTTTTTGCCCGCGAGATCAATAAAAGAACAGGTGTCCCTATTGGATTGATAAATACTTCGTGGGGCGGAACTATTGCGGAGGCGTGGACTAGTGCGGGTACACTTAAAACGATACCAGATTTTGTAGAAGCAGTTAACAAAATTGAAACCTCCAGCAAAGATAAAGACGTCTCTAGCTTTAAACAGAAATTGGAAGCCTGGCAAAAGCTGGTATTAAATAAAGATGCCGGTATAGTTCAGGGTAAACCTGCATGGTTGGATGCTTCACTTGACGTTTCATCATGGAAAAACATGACTATGCCTTCGTTATGGGAGAAGAGTGGAATGCCTGGTTTTGATGGTGTTGTTTGGTTTAGAAAAAATATAACCATCCCTCAATCATGGGCGGGCAAAGACTTAAAGGTTAATTTGGGTACTATAGATGATAATGATGTTACTTTTTTTAATGGAGAAAAAATAGGTCAAACAGAAGGATTTAATGTGCCACGTACTTATACTATCGCTGCAAATAAAGTAAAAGCAGGAACATTTGCTCTGGTAGTAAGGGTGTTTGATGGTGCCGGAGATGGTGGCCTTTACGGCGATAAAAATGTATTATCACTGGTCTCTGCAAATGGAGAGCGTTTATCGCTTGATGGAGATTGGCAATACAAGGTAGGGGTAAATTTAAAAGACGTAGCGCCTATGCCTGCTTCAAATGATGGCCCTAACAGAGTAACGGTACTGTATAATGCGATGATCAATCCCTATTTGCAATTCCCGATTAAAGGAGCTATTTGGTACCAGGGAGAAAGTAATGCCGGCCGGGCAAATCAATATCGTAAACTTTTTCCTGCAATGATTAAAGATTGGAGAAAAAGCTGGAATCAACCTAGCTTTCCATTTTACTTTGTTCAGCTCGCTAATTTTATGCAGGCCGTAAGGGAACCAAAGCCTTCTGAATGGGCAGAGTTAAGAGATGCGCAGCGTGAAACACTTTCACTTCCAAATACCGGTATGGCTGTTTCTATTGACATCGGTGACGCTGTAGATATTCATCCAAAAAACAAACAGGATGTTGGTAAGCGGTTAGCATTTATAGCACTTGCTAAAGATTATGGAGTTAAAATTCCTTATAGCGGCCCAGTATACCAATCCCAGAAAGTTGAGGGTAGTACAATAGCATTGACCTTTGGATCTACTGATGGCGGTTTAAAAGCTAGTGACGGAGCAGAATTAAAGGGCTTTTCTGTGGCCGGTTCAGATCAGAAATTTCATTGGGCCAAAGCTGTAATAAAAGGAAATCAGGTTGTTGTTAGTAGTGCCGAAGTGCCTAATCCTATTTCAGTGAGATATGCCTGGGCTGATAACCCACAGTGTAATTTCGTTAATGGCGCGGGGCTTCCGGCTTCGCCATTCAGAACTGATAACTGGCCTGATACTACGTTTGGAAAAAAGTAAAGCGATAACTGAAATTGTTTGAATCCCCCAGGTTACATTCAAAAATGTGGTCTGGGGGATATTTTTTACCCATAAATTGAAATTTAGCAGTGAAAAATTTGATTGCATAAAATTAATATGTAACTATGTATGTACAAATAGCGTAAATCATTACTTGTAGCGAATCCTAAACGCCCAATAAATACTATATATGAGAATAAGAATACTAATGATAGCTTGTTTAAGTGCTTTTGCTCTAAGTAAAAGCACGAAGGGACAAAGTGTTTTATCCACCAGTGTTTCTAAAAGAACTGAATCTATTAAACCTTCTGCTGATACCGTAAAGGAAATGGCGGAGACCTTAATAAAGAAAGGCTTTACAGCCGGAGATGGTTATGGTGAGGTATGGATAAGAGATCTTAATACTTTTTTGACTGTTGCCTGTAAAGTGAATGATAAGGATCTGATAAAAAAACACCTGATTACTTTCTTTCAATTTCAACAACCCGACGGCGGAATTTTAGACGGCTATATTCCTATAAAAAAAGGGGGTGTTTCATATGATTTTTATCATTCGGCACTTGCTCCAGGTTATGCGGGGCATAAAAATACGGTAGAGACCGATCAGGAGACTTCTCTTGTACAAGCCATTGCTAAGTATATAAGAGGTACTGGTGATAAAGCCATTTTGAAGGATACCGTTGCCGGGGCATCTGTACAAAAACACCTGGAACAAGCTATGGAGTTTCTGCTTACCCAACGCTTCGAAAAAAAATACGGATTGGTATGGGGCGCAACGACTGTAGATTGGGGAGATGTGCAGCCAGAACATAGCTGGGGTGTGGTATTGGATTCTAACTCGCACAGAACCATAGATATTTATGATAATGCAATGTTCATAATTGCCATCAATGATTTTCTAGGTATGGCAGATTTATCGCCAAAATCACAAAAATATTGGAAAGACATTAAAAGAAGCTTAACTGCAAATGTTCGTAAACATCTTTGGGATAAAAACCAACAGAAATTTGTACCACATATATATTTAAATGGTTCACCATTTCCAGCATCATTTAATGAATCGGAGATTTATTATCACGGAGGAACTGCAATTGCCATAGAGGCCGGCCTTTTAAGTAAAGAGGAAGTAAGGGCTGCTTACAAAAAAATGCAGGAAAATGTGAAGAAAGCCAACGCAGCAACAATAGGTTTAACGATATACCCAGTATATCCAAAAGGATTTTTTAAAAATACTGGTATGGGGCCTTATTCGTACCAGAATGGTGGAGACTGGACCTGGTTTGGTGGCAGAATGGTGTCTCAACTTATCCGTTACGATCTTCTTGAGGAAGCTTGTGAAGCCATGGAGCCCATGTTGGATCGTGTAATAAAAAACAAAGGCTTTTATGAATGGTATACGCCAGACAATAAGCCTCAGGGCTCATCTAGTTTTAGAGGAGAAGCAGGAGTCTTGTGGAGTGCAATTACGGAACTTGAACAGAAGACTAAAAAATAATTTTAACAGGAAATGATGAGTAATTACCGCGACAATTTAAAGGTATTATTGTTAGCGATGCTTTTGAGCTTCGCGGTAGTACCATTGTGTGCCCAGAAGAAAGTGATCTGGGAGATAGGATCTTCGGATAATAAGGATGGAGATATGGCACTGGCTCCTTCAGGATATAAGCATTTTTTAGATCATGATTTTGGATGGGAAGACAGGTTTTTTCTTATTGGGTTTTCAAAACCTGAAAAGGATTGGCCATATGTTTTGCCTGGGCCAAACGATGGTTGGGGAGGTACAGGCAGTACCTCTGGCTTGAGAACTCATACTGCAAACATATTGTTCGGACTTACCAGCTTACCTGTGCAGGGAGAATGGAATTTTGTTATTGATTTACTGGGCTATCAAGGTGATTCTCCGCCGCTGCTTAAAGTGATTATCAATGGTAAAGCATTTGTAAAACAGTTGCCAAAGTACAAACCAGATGGAGTTATTGAAGGTGTGCTGAAGGATGCAAAAGAATATAAAATAGAAATCCCAGTTCAATCTGAATTGCTCCGTAAAGGAGGAAACGAGATTGTGCTTACTACACTGGATAGCTCCTGGATGGTATTTGATCAAGTTAGGTTGGAAGGTCCGCAAAGTGTAGGCTTGGTTAAAAACAAATCTATTTTTTTAAGAGATGTAAAAGCTGCTGATTATGAATTAACACAAAATGGCAAACAGGTTCAGCCATTGCTTGTTGATGCACAGCACCTTTCAGGAAGCCCTGAACTTAGTGTTAAACTGGATGGGAAACTTTTGTTTAAAGAGAAACTGGATAGTTCCAGGTATCAATTTGAGGTGCCGATGCCTGCTGTAACTACTCCAAAAGAAAGCAGATACGAGATTTTTAGCAATGGAACATTGTTGGAAAAAGGGACAGTTAAGCGATCGAAACAACAACAATTTACTTCTGCTGATTATGTAAATACCAGAATGGGTACTGCTCATTCGCGCTGGATGATTGCCCCTGGTCCATGGATGCCATTTAGTATGGTTAAATTGAGCCCTGATAATCAAAATGCAGGATGGACGGCAGGCTATGATCCTTCTTTTGAAAGTGTTGGGGTCTTTAGTCACATTCATGAATGGACTATGGCTGGCCTGGGCATGTTGCCTGTTAATGGGTCTCTAAAAATTAAAGTTGGAGATGAGCGTAAAGCTGGAGACGGTTACCGATCTCAAATTGATAAATCAACAGAGGAAGCTCTTTTAGGCTATTACAAAGTGATGCTTACCGACTATAACATTAAGGCTGAGCTAACGGCTACAACCAGATGTGGCTTTCAACGGTATACCTATCCTAAAGCCGAGAATTCGAGGGTAATGATCGACCTCCAGATCCCCGCTGAATATACTTATCAATTAAAGGATGTTTCATTAAGAAAAGTAAGCGATTATAGGATTGAAGGTTTTACAAGGCAATTTACACCTAATGCCTGGTCTGGCGATGTTAATCAGGATTATAAGATTCACTTTGTGATTGAATTTGATCAGCCAATTAAAAAATTCGGTACCTGGTTAAACGATGAGCTGAGTGAAAAGGATATTTTAAATGCAGGCACTGTTAAAGATGCAGGGGCGTATGTAGAATTTGATACTAGAAAGAACCAGGTCGTGCAAACACGTACAGGTATATCACTTGTAAACATTGAAAATGCCTCTCAAAATCTATTAAAAGAAGTTACGGAACCTTATGGCTGGAGTTTCGATAAAGTTCGCAACGGACAACGGGATGCATGGAATAAGCTGATGGGGCGTTTAGCGATTACTACCAACGACAGACGTGAAAAAGTAAGGTTTTATAGCAATATGTATCGGGCATTGGCCAGTCGTAACACCTGGAGTGATTTGGATGGTAAGTGGGTTGACGCTACACAAAAGATTCAGCAACTTAGGGATCCAAATGCGTTGGCTTTAGGCTGTGATGCTTTTTGGAATACATTTTGGAACCTTAATCAGTTTTGGAATCTTGTTACTCCGGAGTGGTCGTCCAGGTGGGTTAAATCACAATTGGCAATGTATGATGCCAATGGCTGGCTGGCAAAAGGTCCCGCAGGAATGAACTATGTGCCTGTAATGGTTGCCGAACATGAAATTCCTTTAATAGTTGGTGCATATCAAATGGGTATTCGAGATTTTGATGCTCAAAAAGCTTTTGAAGCTGTGTATAAAATGCAGACTACACCTGCCCAAAAAGTTGGATTGGGGTTTGCAGGAAACAGAGATCTTTTACCTTATTTAAAACATAAATATGTGCCATACGATCAGGGAAGGTTCTCTAATACACTCGAATATGCTTATGACGACTGGACGGTATCGCAATTTGCAAAAGCGCTGGGTAAAAAGGAAGCAGCAGATGAGTTTACGCTGCGGGCAAACTATTGGAAAAATGCAATAGATAAGGAAACAGGTTATGCACGTTTACGTAAGTCAGATGGCTCTTGGTTTCCTGATTTTGATCCTTTTAAGTCAGGGGCCAATGAGCAGTATGTAGAAGGGAATGCCTGGCAGTTAACCTATTTTGTGCCTCAGGATGTGCCTGGTTTGGCTAAGGAAATTGGAGAAGATAAGTTTGTAGATCGTCTGGAATGGGGTTTTAAAGAAAGCTATAAATTACGCTTTAATGCACCGGGCGATCAATACTGGGATTACCCGGTAATTCAGGGTAATCAGCAGTCTATGCATTTTGCTTTTCTTTTTAATTGGGTTAAGAAACCCTGGCTTACACAATATTGGAGTCGCTCTATCATAGATCGTTATTATGGGTTTGATGTATCTAATGCTTATCTTGGAGATGAAGATCAGGGCCAGATGAGTGCCTGGTTTATTATGGTATCTATGGGGCTTTTCCAGACTGATGGTGGCTGCAGCACTGATCCTATATATGAAATTGGAAGTCCGCTTTTTTCTAAAGTAACCATCGATTTGGGTGAGCAATACGGCAGAGGCAAAACCTTTAGTATTGAAGCGCCAAATGTATCCAGATCCAATAAATATGTGCAAAGTGCAATACTTAATGGTAAAGCATTAAACTCATTTAAATTTCCAGCATCAGAACTGCTTAAGGGTGGTAAGTTAGTACTAAATATGGGAGCAAGCCCCAATAAGAATTGGGGCCTATAATTTTAGCTTCTTCTGCTCTCTACGGTATAAACAAAGCTATCCGCCTTATAGTATCCCAGGTTGTATTCTATAGGACGATCTGCCTGATCAAAGACAAAGCGTTTACGGAATAAGATAGGACTCCCAGGTTCTGTTTCGAGCTTTGAGGCAATGAACTTATCAGCTGCTTTTGCACTGATCTCTTCTTTTGATAATTCTGAAATGATGTTGTAATCGGCCTGCAATATATCGTAGAGAGGTCTTTTGAAATCTTCCTCACCTGTTAATCCTGTGCGGGGGTGAAAATAGGAAACAAAATATACAAAAGGGCCTTCAGGCTTGCCTCTTAAACGTTCAAGTTTTAATATTTTTTGGTCGGTTTTGATGTTGAAGAAATTGGCAATTATTTCTTCAGGATAAATCCAGCTTACATGCAATTCAAAGTTCTTGATCGGAATGCCTCTGGCTTTCATTTCCTGAGAGAAACTTAGCCAGTTTGCAGATTTAGAACTGATCATGGCATCTGCTACTTTTGTTCCAACTCCCTTTTTACGGATTAACAATCCTTCATATACCAGTTTGTTCAACGCCTGACGAAGCGTGGTGCGGGAAATGGCCAGCTGATTGGCAAGATCAATTTCATTGGGCAATAATTTGCCGTTTTGAAATTGAGGGTCTGCTATCATTTTACGCAACAACTCTTCTGCTTGTATATGCAGAGGAATGGGACTTTTATGGTTGAGTGCTAATTTCATAGTTTATATACGGCTTTAAGGTTGCCCTTTATGTCTGTTTTTCTCTATTGCAATATTATGAAAATATATTTGCAATGGATTATTAAATCACTATGTTTGTACATATTTGGTTCTTGTATTGGATGTGATTTACCGGTATTCGGCTTTTATGGTGGTATTAAGCTGTTTTTGTTGGTTTTTTATGTTTGTACATGGGTTTGGTTGTTAATAAATAAAGGGTAGTTGAAATTATGATTGAAGCTTCTGAGGCTACAGAAAATGAAAAAATTCAAACTGGCAAAAGTATGAGCGAGTATAAATGGAGAAATAGTATGCAACCGTTGTTGCAGCAACACATATATGAGAGTCCCAGAGAAGACAATAATTATAATTCAATACCTTATCACAAATTAGGGAAAGGTAAAATATATAGTGGCTTCGGAAGTTTAGTGGCATGGATCATTGAGCAGAAAAATGTACTCATTGATGGGTATGGAGGAGTGTTTTTTACCGACATCCAGCAAGAGGTACAGAAAAAACTTGAAGAGAACGGTTTTTCTGTAAAATGGCATTTTACAGCAGATTATTTTAAAAGTGAAGCCGAAGTAGAGGAAATGGTTAAACCATTTTTAGGCGGCGCTGAAGATGTCTGGGGATTTAAAACTACCCTTAATCTTAAGGATTTCTTTAAAATTGATGAGTTTTTAGCACTTGAAAAAGATGATCAGGCAGATATCAATATTGTAATTGGTATCGGTGCCGGTTTACTGAATTGGGATGCTCCAGTAGTGTATTTTGATATCCCTAAAAACGAAATACAATACCGTATGCGGGCAGGATCCCTCGGAAATCTTGGAAGTAACATCACAGACAAGGCGTTTAAAATGTATAAACGCTTCTACTTTGTAGATTGGGTAGTGCTAAACGAATATAAGGCCGAATTACTTGAAAAGATCGCTATAGTTGCAGATGGGCAAAGAGTAGGTAGGCCAAACTGGTTGTTTAAAAAAGACCTGGTTGAAGGGTTACATAAACTTAGCCACGCTGTCTTGCGTGCGCGCCCCTGGTTTGAAAGCGGATCGTGGGGAGGGCAATGGATGAAGAAACATCTGCAGGGCTTAAATACCAACGAGGTCAATTATGCATGGTCATTTGAGTTAATTACCCCAGAAAATGGTATTGTATTGGAGAGTGATGGAAACTTGCTGGAAATACCCTTTGATATGTTAATGACGATTGAGTATAAAGCCATATTAGGAGAACATGCTGAACAGTTTGGTAGCTATTTTCCTATTCGTTTTGATTTTCTGGACACTTTTAAAGGAGGTAATCTATCCATTCAGTGTCACCCATCAAAATCATATATCAGAGAAAAATTCGGAGAAACCATTACTCAGGATGAAACCTACTATATTCTGGATTGCGCGCCAGGTGCAAAGGTTTACCTGGGTTTCCAGGAAAATATAGATCCACAGGAATTCAGAAAAGCATTGGAACTTAGCCAACTTAAAAAACAAGAGATTTTAGTAGAGAGATATGTACGTAGCTTTCCCTCGCGCAAGCACGAACTATATTTGATTCCTAATGGTACTGTTCATAGTTCTGGTGTAAATAATATGGTGCTTGAGATTAGCGCTACCCCGTACATCTTTACGTTTAAAATGTACGACTGGCTATCTCTGGATCTTAACGGAGAACCTAGGCCGATTAATATAGAGCATGCCTTTAATAACCTTAGGTTTGAAAGAAAAGGAGAGAAAGTACCAAAAGAGCTAATTGCTAAGCAAGTTTTATTTGATAGAGGCGATGATTGGGAAATACTGCATTTACCAACGCATAAGGATCATTTTTATGATGTGCATCGCATTGAGTTTGATACTGAACTGACTATTGATACTGAAGATAGATGTCATGTATTGATGCTTGTTGAAGGCACTTCCATTTCTGTGGAGATTGAAGAGAATGAGACCAATAAATTTCACTATGCCGAGACCTTTATTATTCCAGCTGCAACCCAAAAATATAAGCTGATAAATCATGGAAAAGGAAGAGCAAAAGTGATTAAAGCTTTCCTTAAACATGATATTGAATTGTAAAGAATAACCTAACCAAATACCTAACCATTTATAAACCGAGCAAGTATGAATAATAATTATAAAACTTATTTGGGCTTAATTACCCTTGTTGCATCTTTAGGAGGTTTGCTTTTTGGCTTTGATATGGCGGTAATATCTGGAGTATTGCCCTTTGTAGAGAAACAATTTGACTTAACTCCATTACAGGAAGGGTGGTTTGTTTCTTCAGCCCTTGTCGGCTGTATTGTGGGGGTTGCATTTTCAGGAGATTTGAGTGATAGACTCGGACGTAAAAAACTACTCTTTATTTCTGCCGTTTTATTCCTTTTCTCTGCCATTGGCTGTTCTTTGGTGACATCTCTTGACTGGTTAATTGCATCAAGGTTATTAGGCGGTATAGGTGTTGGTATTGCATCCATTGTAGTTCCCTTGTATCTTTCAGAAATATCTCCTGCGGCTATTAGAGGCAGACTGGTTACTTTTTATCAGTTGGCAATTACCGTAGGGATTTTGATGGCCTATATAACCAATTCAGTGCTGTTAAATTATTCGGAACATCATACCGCTACTTCAGGGCTAATTGACCTGATATACATTAAAGAAATATGGCGCGGCATGTTTAGTATAGGTGGAGTGCTGGCCACACTGTTTTTGGTTGGTTTGTTTTTTGTCCCCGAAAGTCCGCGATGGTTAATAAAAAAAGGCAGAAATCTGGAAGGCTTAGCCATTTTAAAAAGCATAAATAACGGTAAAGAGGAAGCGGTTGAAGTAGCCCTAACCGGAGAAAAAAATGAGGATAACGGCTCTTATAAAGAATTGTTTTCCCCTAAATTAAGGAAAGCCATGCTGTTAGGTATTTTGCTGCCTTTGTTTTCTCAGTTAAGCGGTATAAATGCCATCATTTATTATGGGCCATCCATACTAAATGATGCAGGGATTGCTTTAAGTAATTCTTTTTTAGGACAGATCATATTCGGGGTAGCCAATCTCGTATTTACTTTTATTGCGATATGGAAAGTTGATGATTGGGGCAGGAGGCCACTTTATTTAATCGGTACAATTGGGGCAACAGTAAGTTTGTTTGTTACAGGTTTTCTGTTTTATCTAGGCCTTACTTCAAGTATATTCTTAATTATTAGCGTCACACTCTTTTTGGCTTGTTTTGCGTTCTCTATAGGCCCTTTAAAGTTTGTAGTGGCTTCTGAAATATTTCCTACAAATATCAGAGGTAAAGCTTTGGGTGTAAGCATAATGGTGATGTGGGTTGCCGATACCATAATGGGTCAGGTTACACCAATATTGTTAAAACAGGCCGGAACACCCGCAACCTTCTGGGTATTTGCCTTTTTCTGTTTCATCGCCTTTTTTGTTGTTTACAAGTTATTGCCCGAAACCAAGGGTAAATCATTAGAAGAAATAGAATCATTTTGGGATAAGAAGAAATAGTAATATCATAATAGCTGCTTTTTTAGCGGTCGCTGTACTATCTTCCTGTAAGGTAAAGAAGGAGAGTGTATTAAAGTATGTGGATTCTGGTATCGGTACAGCACATAGTCGCTGGTTCTTCTTTACACCGGCTGCTTTACCTCATGGGATGGCAAAACTGGCCCCATCAACAAATGGTCATTATGGCAATAAATCGGGATGGGAAGCTGTCGGTTATGATACCAGACATCGCTCTATAGAAGGATTCGTTCATTTTCATGAATGGCAAATTGGGGGTGTCTCGTTTATGCCTACAAACGGACCTTTAAAAGTGAAGCCCGGTGATTTAGACGGTCGTGAGGATGGTTATCGCTCTCATTTTGATCATAAAAATGAAATAGCAGAGCCTGGTTACTACAAAGTTCTGTTAGATGATTACAACATTACTGCTGAACTTACAGCAACAGAACATGTTGGTTTTCATCGTTATACTTTTCCTAAAAATGATCAGTCGAGGGTTATTCTGGATATCGGGAATAAGCAGGGCGAAAGTGATGAGGTAAGAGATGCTTTTGTACGCATGATCGATGATACTCATTTTGAAGGTTCTGTAACCACATATCCAAAATACATTAAAACTTACGATCCCAAAGGTCAGATCACCATGTATTTTTGGGGAGAAACAAGTCAGAAGCCAGTAAAGACAGGTTCTTTTAATACCGAAGGTATTTCTGAGAACAGCGCATCTGCAAAAGGTAAGGGGGCAGGTTTGTTTTTGGAATATAAAACGACCGAAGGAGCTGTTGTGGAGATGAAAGTAGGTTTGTCTTATACCTCAACAGAAAATGCTAAAAGAAACTTTGAAGCAGAAGCAACAAGTCTTTCATTTGACCAGGCTAAGGCAAGAGCTCAAACAGTATGGGAGCGGGAACTGGGTAAAATTTATGTTGAAGGAACTGATAAAAACAATAAAGTAAAGTTTTATACCGGGCTGTTTCACGGTTTATTGGGCCGGGGAACAGCAAGTGATGTGAGGGGAACATTCCCTCAATACGGTGGAACAATTGGACAATTACCCCTTGATGAAAAAGGGAAACCCAAATATAATTTTTATAACACAGATGCCATTTGGGGCGCCTTTTGGAATCTTACACAGCTGTGGGCCCTTTCTTATCCGGATAGATATAAAGATTTTGTACAAACACATTTAGAAGTTTATAAGCACAGAGGTTGGTTTGGCGATGGAATTGCAAATGGCCAGTTTGCATCCGGTGTAGGAACAAATTTTATAGGGCTTACCATCGCGGGTGCATATAATTTAGGAATCAGAGATTACGATGTAGACTTGGCTTATAAAGCTGTAAAAGCAAATGAGCTGGAATGGGTAAACAGAAACGAAGGTTCAGGAAAAATGGATACCAAGCAATTTATTGAGCGTGGGTTTGTACCGTATGCCGAGGGAGAAACGGATTCACTGGGTTCAAATTTTTCTGCATCACATACGCTTGAATATAGTTTTAGTGCTTTTGCTGCCGCGCAAATGGCTAAAGCTTTAGGTAAAAAAGAAGATTATCAGAATCTGATTAAAAGATCTGATGGTTGGAAATTGCTTTTTAATCCTGAAAATAAATTGATCCATCCTAAAAGGGCAGATGGTTCATTTATAGATAAATTCGATCCTTACCAGCCATGGAGAGGCTTTCAAGAAGGTAATGCCATTCAGTATACTTTTTATATACCTCATAATCCTGCGGGCTTAATTGCTCAAATGGGAAAAACTGAATTTAACAATCGGTTAGATAGTGTTTTTACTGTTGCACAAAAAAACAGTTTTGGAGGGGGTAAAGAGATTGATGCCTTTTCCGGGGTGAAATCAATTTATAATCATGGTAATCAGCCTAATTTACATGTCAGCTGGTTGTTTAACTTCTCTGGTAAGCCCTGGCTTACCCAAAAATGGACAAGGGCGATCTGTGATGAGTTTTACGGTACAGAAACCATTCATGGCTATGGCTATGGACAAGATGAGGACCAGGGGCAGTTAGGGTCATGGTATGTAATGGCAGCGTTAGGATTGTTTGATGTGAAAGGACTTACCGACCTCCGACCTATAATTGAATTGGGGAGTCCTCTTTTTGAAAAGGCAACAATTACGCTGGGTAATAGAAAACAGTTGATTATAGAAGCGAGAAATACTTCAGCAGAGAATGTTTATGTGCAATCGGCCACATTTAACGGTAAAATACTAAACAACTGCTGGCTATACAGAGATGAATTGATGCAGGGTGGGAAAATGATATTAATAATGGGAGCGAAGCCTAATCAGCAATGGGGGGTAGATGTTCCGCCTCCCTCAGATCAGTAATTTCAAATCTTTAACCATCCGGTGATGCTCATTCTAGGTTGATGGGTGAGCAAAACCTCGTGCATAAGCTCATCGCTTTTAAAAAATACGCCCTTTCTGTTTTCAGGAGATATGTTTTGCAAATGGTCATCGTGGTGGATACACAATTCACCCCCATCGGCTAGTATCCAGTTTGTGTTTAAATAGATTATCATTGAATATTTTCTGCTGTCGTTATTTTGGAACTGATCAAGATGCTTTTTATAAAAACTACCTTTTTCATATAAGGTATAATGAAACTCGTACCCGGTAATTCCGGTATAACAGGTTTCATTTAAATACTTTACGAACTTGTCCATTAGGATAAAAAAGGCATTTTCGCAAGGAGTATCATGGTTGCGGTCTAGCCAATATATACGGTCGCCACGCACTTCAGAGTTATGTCTTATTACCTTGTCGTTTCCTGTTCCGGCCGAAAGGAGCATTTTGTTACTGTAAAGAGAAATCAGGTTTTCCTTCAAATCGGCAGCAAGGCTCTCACTTAAAAAGTGGTCGGCAATGCCTACGTGTTGGTCTATAAAAGAATCGATCAGGCAATTAAATGTGTGTTCCAAAATAGCGGTTTAATACGGGAGTAAAACCGCAGGTTGGTGAAGGTAGTCTTTTTAACTGTTAAAAAGCACCATTGCAATTTCAGTAACGCTAAAACTTGGTTTCATTGAGTACCGGGTTCTTACTTGCATTAACCTGATACGTAGTTATTTTGTCAACTTCATCAACCTCAACAATTCTATAACCCTTATATTGTGTGCCCCAGTTGCCCCCGTAGTGTGCATCAAAAAAATGTGGTAATTTATTGGTGTAAAACACAGCATCCAAACTATGATCGTGTCCATGAAAAACCGCCTTAACATTATTGTAGCTATGTAGAAGGGTTATGGTTTCAGGACAATCAACAAATGGACTTTCTGGTACCCAGAAATGCGGAGGTATGTGTAAAACCACCAGTACTGTCTTTAAGTCTTTAAACTTTTCCAGCTCTCGTTTTATAAAATTATTGTCAGGGCATATGTATTTACCTTTCGTATCTGAGGTATTCGCCAGGATAAAACCAACGTCATTTTTTTTAAAGGAATWAYKRKSSYMAYWRSSRMAMACANATWTNMAGRGYKMTRSMTMAGMWMGGWMGWGMKTMSYGNNGGGAWAGCGTAAAATGGAACTTTGAGTTTGCTAAAATAGGTTTCCTTTACTTCAGTAAGTAACTCGGGACGGTCATGAACGAGATCTCCATTAAAGATTACAAAATCGAGTGGACTAATATCATGGGCTTCGTTAATCCATTGGACGATATTTTCATGGTCTTTCTTGTAGTTTGTTCCAGGCTGTCCGTAATGGCCATCTGATGCGATTGCAAAGCGAAGTTTTGCTTTTGCACCCAAAGGTAAATTGGTTTGGGGTTTTGGCGTTAAGGCCGAAACACTTTTTGAAAGGCCTGCTAACAGTATACTTGCAAGGCCACCTTTAAGGAAAATTCTTCTGTTTGACATGGTGAAACTTTAGAAATGATGTTATTAAAAATAGCAATAATAAGGTTAWTCKGGTNRAAKAANYWWTTAMCTKAANTYATRANTTMWKYYRAAYKGTTCTTCACAAGATTAGTGTTTCTTCACATATTATTCACGCCTCCTTCATACCGAGCTCACAAACAGGTACCTTTTTGTGAACAATATGTGTAGAATGTGTGAATTATGTGAGGCGCAGTTATAAGCAATATGTTGTTTTTATATTATTTATATATTAATAAGGATACAAATATTAAACATTTATTTAGTATTTGTATATTTAATGCGCCTTGAGGTATGAGTTCTAATTTACAAAATAAGAAATGGATAGAAAAGAATTTTTAAAAACAACTGGTCTTGCAGGTGGCACCTTGCTTTTTGCAAGATATCCTGAATTAAATCCGGCAGATAAAAAAATCAGGATTGGAATGATCACAGATCTTCATCATGATATTATGCATGATGGTATTGAACGCTTGTCGGCCTTCATTAAAGAAATGAATACTGAATCACCTGATTTTATCATACAAGGAGGCGATTTTTGCGTACCTAAGGAAGCCAATACGCCATTGCTGGATGTTTGGAATCAATTTAAAGGTGATAAATTTCATGTTATTGGTAATCACGACAATGATGGGGGATATACACGCGATCATGTGGTTGAATTCTGGAAGGCAAAATCAAAGTATTACTCGTTTGACAAAAATGGCTTTCATTTCGTAGTACTTGATGGCAATGAGCATAATGAAAGTCCCGATCGTCCAAAAGGATATGCAAGATATATTTCTCAGACACAACTGGAATGGCTAAAAAAGGATTTGGATGCATCTTCTTTTCCGACTGTTATCTTTTGCCACCAGGGAATAGACAACGATTCCGGAGGATTAGAGAATGGAACTTTACTCCGTTACACCTTTGAACAAGCTAATGAAAAAGCCGGCAGACAAAAGGTTATTCTGGTGATCAGTGGACACCACCATCAGGACTATTACAATCATATTAACGATATTCATTACGTACAGATCAATAGTGCATCTTACAGTTGGTTGGGTGATAATTACAAAGAGGTAAGGTACTCTGCAGAAATTGATAAGGCTAAGCCTAATATCAAATATACAGCACCCTATAAAGATCCGCTATGGGCGATGATTGAAATAGAGCATAATGGTAGAATTAGGATAAAAGGTAGAAAGTCTGTTTTTGTGGGTTCTTCTCCTGAAAAACTAGGCGTAAAAATGGAGACTTACATTTATCCGATTGTTCCATATATATCCGACAGGAAATTGGGGTAAATAAATTCAAACACATAAATGAAAAGAAGAGATTTAATTAAATCACTTGGAGTTACAGCAGGAACAATTGCATTGAGCAGTGTTGCACAGGCATCAGTTGCAGCTCCAATAAAGAAGGCTTTAAAAATTGCACACATAACTGATGTACATATCAGACCGGAACATAATGCAGTTGCCCGTTTTAAGAAATGTCTGGAAATGATCAAAAAAGACAAGGTTGACCTTATTCTTAATGGGGGTGATTCTATCTATGCTGCGGATTACGACAACATTACCAAAGATAGGGTAGAGCAGCAATGGGCTTGCTGGAATGAAAGTGTTCAGGTTGTTAAAGGTATTCCTATGCACCATGTACTGGGAAATCATGACATGTGGTGGCAGGGTAAAGATGATGAGTTGGGAGGTAAAGCTGGGGTATTAAAGATGCTGCAAATGGAGCATAATTATTACAGCTTTGATAACAATGGCTGGCATTTTATTATGCTGGATAGTAACCACCCTACAAATCCGGGAATGCTCGATGATGAGCAATGGAATTGGTTTGTACAGGATGTACAGAAGAACAGTCAGGATAAGCCTACACTGATCATGTCGCATTATCCTTTATTGAGTTGTACAGGCATTGTAGATAATAAACCAGATTTTAGAGGGCCGTTTAAAGTTAGCGGCAGCTACAATCATCTGGATATTATGAAATTTATAGACGTTTTTAACAAAAATAAGAACATTAAACTTTGCTTAAGTGGACATATTCATTTGCTTGACAAGGTTTGGTACAATGATGTAGCCTATTTGTGTAATGGTGCTACAAGTGGTTTTTGGTGGGAACCGGGTGATGATGGTAAAAGTGCCTATAAACAAACAGTTCCCGGCTATTCTCTTTTAAATCTTTATGAGGATGGAAGTTTTGAGCATGAATACATTAAGTATGAAGCGGTTTAAGCTGGAATGATACAGCTATCTATGACATTTAAATAGATAAAAAGATGTATTTTTGTGAAAATATGTTATGGGAAAAGTATCAGCCTTCGGTCTATTTGCAATATGCTCATTTTTAGTTTTCAGTTGTAATAACAAAGTTCCGATCGTTTCTGAGAAAGCCCCTGTTAAAGAGGAAATACTCCCGCCTTCAATTCCTGAAGGTGCAGTAACTCCTGCTTTTAATGGAAAAATCGAAATAAAAGTTGTGTTTACTGACAATCCAACTTCTGCCAGTGCAAATTTTCCCAAACTGAAATATAATAAAAGTAAGGCAATACTTATGGAGTTTGATGATGCTGCCTTAACCGTTACAAATGCTTATGAAAAACTATCAAATACCTTTTACACTGATGGTTGCGGCAACAAAAAGAATTATAGTTTAGGCTTAGCCGTGAATGGCAAAAATCAGTATAATAATAAGGAAATTGGGCTATACACTGATTTTGCGGCTACATATGCACAACGATTACCATTGATACAAAAGGGTATGGACATAATGAACCATTCTTATTACCACAACGAAGATGGAAACTTTAATAATGGTAAGGATCGTGTGAAAAATGTCCGTGACCTGGATGAAATGATATTGTTAAATGAGAGGTATAAAATGAACACACTTGTTGTGCCAAGTAACTATGTGGGGTTTCATAAAGCGGCGTCTGCTTATGGTTATATTGGTGGTACATCGCAAGGGACATTTGATGATTTCGTGCAAATCGGAAAGTATAACCCTAAGAACAAGTTAAGTGATATAAAACCATTTAATTATTTAGCTATAAGAAGAGCATTTAGTGATGATTGGTCAAATAATGGTGCTCAGTGGGAGTTGGCTAATTCATTGTTTGCAAGCAATGCTTTTGATTTTTTTGAGATAGGTACTCACGGAATCAAAGACCCTAAAGCCGTGCAGAATTTTAATCAGTGGATTGATAATATCGTTTTAAAAGCTAAGGATGTGGCTATATTTTGTAGCTTGAGAGAGTTTTTAGAATACCAGTATATTAAGGATCACATAACAAAAAAGGAAACGATTGCAGGCAAAACCCTTACCATAACCATGGATTACGCTACGATTCTTAATAAGAATATATCATGGTATGACCTTTCATTGCTGGTTAATTCTGACAAAGCAATTTCTTCTGTAAGCATAAATAACCCAGATTTTACCCTGTCATTTAATAAAACTCAAAAGTTAATAAACATAAATAAAAGGAAGATAAAGTGGTGAAATCTATCCTAGTCATATTTTAGCGCTTCTACAGGGTTAGCAGTAGTCATTTTATAGGTCCTTAGTGCAACAGTGAGTACTATGATTCCAATTGAACCCAGTGCCGCAAGTATAAACGGTAACATCGGCAGGTCTATTTTATAGGCAAATCCCTGTAGCCAGCGATTTAACAAGATATAGGCTAAAGGCCAGGCAATAAGATTGGCTATGACGATCATTTTCATGAAGGACTGATTGAGAACGCTAATGAGTTCAATTGTAGTAGCGCCCAATACTTTTCTGATTGCCATCTCTTTGGTGCGCTGAATAGCTACAAATGAGATGAGGGCGAACAAGCCAAAGCAAGAAATAAATATAGCCACTGATGTAAAAAAGCTCAATAAAACGGCTGTTTTTTCCTCAACGATGTAATAGTTGGCGATATATTCATCATAATAGCTTGGCTCATAAAACTGATCAGGAAATGTTGATTTGAAATCTTCCCCTATTTCTTTAACCGTTTCCTGCATATGAAGGGGATTAAGCTTTACAAATGCACTTGCATACTCTTCTTTGCTTGTATAAAATATGACTGGAGAGATATCTCCATGCAGACTGAGATTGTTAAAGTCTTTTACCACTCCGATTATTTGGGCTAACGGCCTTCTGTTTAGCTGGATATATTTTCCTAATGCATCTTTGGGATCTTTAAGATGAAGTTTGTGCAGCAATGTTTCGTTTAATATATAGCCATTTACCGTATCGCTTTTAGACAATGGTTTTCCTGCAATCATTTTCAAACCAAATATTTTGAAGTAATCTTCGTCAGCCGGTTTATTGCAAAGCAGGAAATCTGTTTTCTGAGAAGAATTATTGAAGTAGAAACTGGTAAAGTTATTGGAAGCGGTGCTTGGAGGCGTATAGGCATAGGTTACCATTTCTACTCCACTACGTTGCAGTAACTTTTGTTTAAAAGTATCAAACCTGGTTTTGCTAACGGAATCTGTCGGCACATCGACCTGTAAAATGGCATTGTTATTAAATCCAAGTGATTTATTTTTAAAGTAATCGATCTGCTTAAGTACTACAAGAGTTCCGATAATGAAAATCAGTGTTACTGTAAATTGAAAAATTAAGAGGACACTTCTTAGGCTCCAAATGCCCTTATTTCCCTGGGCGATTTTATTCTTTAGTGCGTTTATTGGGTTGTATCCGGATACGAAAACTGCAGGGTACAGACCTGCCAGGAAACTAACTGCCAGCCAAAGGATAAGGATAAAGGCGAGGATAACTGGGTATTGAACGATATTGAATGGAATCTGCTGACCTAGAAAATTTCCTACCACTGGCAGTGCAATCTCAGTAACAATACAAGCTATTGTGATGGCTACAAACGTGATAACAAAAGTTTCAGCTAAAAAACGAAACAGAAGTTGTTTGCGATTGCTGCCTAGGACTTTACGGATTCCTACCTCTTTTGAACGGCCAATTGCCTGTGCAGTTGCCATGTTAATGAAATTGATGCAGGCAATTAGTAAGATTAGTGATCCTAATATCCTCAAAGAATTAATCTGCAATGGGGTGTATCGCCTTGGCGAAAAATTACCAAACTTGTTATCTAGATGTACATCAGAAAAAGGTTGAAACAGATGTGTGTTCGAAAGCGGATCTTTTGCATCGTAATATTTTTTGGTATATCCATCCAGCTGAACTTGCAATTGTTTAATATCAGTATTAGGTTTTACCATCACATAGCAATTATGACCCATGTTTACCGAGTTCCAGCGCATACTTGTGGCATTTCCAAAGTTCTGATAAGAGATGACAAGATGGATAGGGAAATCAGTATTTTTTGGCAGATCTTTTATAATTCCGGTTACCTCATAAAAAGTCTCATCACCGCTAAGCTTAAGTTTTTTACCCATAGCATTTTGCCAGTTGCCAAAGTATTGTGTTGCCGTACTTTGTGTAAGTGCGATATGATTTGGCGCGTTTAATGAAGCGGGTTCACCCAATGCCCAGGGGAAATTAAAGATATCAAAAATGGCTGGGTCGGTATAAAATGCGGTTCCATACTCTCTATAGTATTGCTTTGTCGATCTATCTTCTCCTACAACCTCGACCAGATGATAACCCTGAACAAGGTTTGCTACTTTCTCTAATTGAGGGAAATCTGTGCGTAATGCGCCAGCCATTGGTACAGGAACACCCATCATAGGGACTTTTCCTTCTGTACCGTTACCGAGGGAAACGACCCTAAAGATCCTGTCGGCATTTGGATGGAAATTATCGGCACTCAGATATTGCCGTATAAAAAGGAATATGATCAGTGCACAAGTCATACCTATGGACAGGCCAACCGTATTTATGAAGGTATAACCTCTGTGTTTCCAAAGATTTCGTAAAGCAATTTTAATATTGATATAAAACATCTTCAATCATTTTCCTGTCAATAGCGAAGCATGTGCCAATTTATTATTTTTATTTAATGTGTTGATTGTTAGTTGATTGTGTAATGTTTTTTTGCCTTTCCTGTTCATAAGCGAACAGACGTGTTCTTAAGTGAACAATACTGTTACTTTTAGTTGATGAAATGATGGAGGCATCTTTTTGTATATTTAGCCAAAGTATTTCCACTATGACCAAAGTCTTTTCGATCATTTTTCTGCTAACTGCATTTTCTTTGAACCTAAACGCGCAACAGACCGAGAAGGATAAGGTCTCCGAAATGTTTATGAACCCGCTTCGTAAGGGAGCTGATCCATACATTACAAAACATGATGGTAAATACTATACGATTTTCAATGAAAAGGGCGGGTTTGCCGTTACAGAATCAAGATATCTGACAAAATTCGAAAAGAAAGAGCTAGTATGGACTCCCCCTGAAGGCAAATGGAACAGCTATAACCTTTGGGCACCGGAAATTCATCATATTGATGGTAAATGGTACATTTATTATGCAGGCTCTGTGCATAAGGGAGCTCCTTACTATGCACAACGGGCCGGTGTGCTGGAAAGCGATAGCCCGTTTGGACCTTATACAGATAAGGAAAGGTTGTACACAGGTGATGATCCCAATCAAAAGAAAGATAATTGCTGGGCTATAGACATGACTGTTTTGGAGTTAAGAGGTAAGAAGTACGCTGTTTGGTCTGGCTGGGAAACACTTCATGATCATCATGATGTAGATCAGAATCTCTATATCGCAGAAATGAAAAATCCATGGACGCTTGGGAAACGTGTGTTATTGTCTAAGCCCGAACTCAGCTGGGAAAGGGGTGATAATATCGTGTTGCAGGAAGGGCCTCAAATATTGAAACACAATGATGATGTGTTTGTTATATACTCTACCCGAGGCTCATGGACTGAACACTATAAATTGGGACAGCTTCGATTAACGAGAGGCAAAGATCCGCTGAACCCTTTATCATGGATAAAATCTTCAAAACCTGTTTTTCAAGGTACGTCTACCGTTCATGGACTAGGGCATGCAAGCATGACCACTTCGCCTGATGACCGTGAATATTGGATTTACTACCATTCTAAAGCCGCTTTGGATGGGGGTTGGGATAACAGAGAGGTATATCTGCAGCGATTTACTTTTGGAAAGGATGGAAATCCGGTGTTTGGCATTCCTAATGGCAGGGGGGAGGTGAAGCGACCTTCTGGGGAAGTAAAGATTGAACAATTACCAGATAGGTCGAGCGCATTTTGAGATTGATCTTCTGATCTTATTATATTATCTTTAATCGCTCTTCTTCCAAATCAATTTGATACAATTGCTGGCGGATGATCTCTTCATCAACCTTGGGGTCTTTATTGAGTTCGCCAAGGTACTGACGTTGGCTTTCGAGTACTTCTACAAAAATTGCTTTCATCTTTTCGTTCATCCAGCTATCATCTGCAGACTTTGCTCTTTCTTCCCATTGCTTAAGGAATTTCTCCATACCGGCGTGGCCAATTAGCTCGTTGTCGTATTTATTTTTAAGGAACTGATATACATGTTGTTTTAGTCCCTGTTTCATTTTTTTTCTGGCCAATTCTTCCCCTTCTTCGTTAAATATTGAACCGAAAAGATTGGTGCGGTTTATCAAATATGGGAGGGTAAGCCCTTGTACCAGAAGCGTAAGCAATATCACTACAAAAGTGATGAACAAGATCAGGTTTCTATATGGAAAGTCTGCACCATTATCTTGTGCTGCTGGAATAGCTAAAGCAGCAGCCAGTGAAACTACACCCCGCATTCCTGTCCAGCCCAGCAACAATGGCATCAGCCAACGTCTTCTTACCGAAGTTGCGTGAGGCCTTACGCTAGGACGAAAAATAATTGTGGCTACCAATGCGGCATAGGAGCTTAATATTCTTGCAGCGATCAATATTGCGGTTACTAGTAATCCGTAGCCAATGGCAGTGCGTAAAGGAATGCCTTTTGAATGCAGACCATCTACGATTTCGGGAAGTTCCAGTCCAATGACCAGAAAAACAATACCATTCAGGATGAACACAAAGCTCTCCCATACGCTATACCCCTTAATACGGCTGGAACTGTTTAAAAAGATCATTCTTCTGGCTGACATGAACAGACCCCCGCTTACCACAGCCATCACACCCGAGCTGTGGACTTGTTCTGCAATCCAGTATATAAAATAAGGTTCAATAAGTGTAAAGACTATGTCAGAAGGTGCATCAGTAGGTAGACGTTTATGTGCCTGGACGAATAACCAGCCCAATGACAGGCCAATTCCAATACCGCCGATCACCATCCACAAAAAGCTTAGCGCCGCCTCTTGCCAGATGAATTGGCCAGTACCTACCGCAACCAGCGCAAAGCGGAAGATAATTAGCGAAGAGGCATCATTTAACAGACTTTCTCCTTCTAAAATAGCCGAAGTAGACTTAGGGATTTTTACAAATTTTGTAATCGCTCCTGTACTTACTGCATCAGGTGGTGATACAATGCCACCTAATAAAAAACCAAGCGCAATAGTAAAGCCCGGGATAAGATGATTAGTGATTAATGCTACCGAAAGAGCTGTAAAAAACACCACCAGAAACGCAAAGCTGCCAATAATGCGCCACCATTTTTTCATCTCTTTGAACGAAATGGACCAGGCTGCCTCCCAAAGTAGTGGTGGAAGAAATATGAAAAAGATAAGGTCCGGATTAATTCTCACTACAGGCAATCCGGGTATAAAGCTTATCAATAGCCCCGCTACCACCAATAGTATAGGATATGCGATCTTTAGTTTATTAGCCCACATATTCAATAACACAATAGCGGCTATCATGGCTAAAAAGAAAGGTAAGATGGTATGCATGACTGGTGTTTAAGGTTGTTCAGTTTCTTAATGCATCAAGTTATCAATTCTCCTTCGGAATTGAGATATACTCTGACTGAATTTCTGAATTTGAGTTATAAATTCATCTAGATATGCGTCTACTATGCGCACCCAAGCCTCTTTAAACTCAAAAAATAAACGAGGACTTTTAAAGAGAAAACATTTAAATACTAATCAAAAATCAAGGTGGTTTTTGATTAGATCACCTTGATCCAATTGTAATAGAACAAAAAAAATGGCAATATGCGATGAATACTTTTAGTGGCTGAGCTCTCTTTTAGCCCTTAATTTCACTCGGAATTGTTACCAAACAACTTTCATCGGTCTTCAATATAATGTTTGTTGCCATCATAGCCGCGTTCATCGTCCCTTTTGCTAAAAACAAAAAGAAATGCTTTGCAATGAATTGCTCGGGTGAGCGCGCAGGACCAATAAAGCAGGATTTTATTTCAGAAATTTTCACTCTGCTAATTTTATGATATCATCTACTTCTAAAATTTGGGTAGGATAGCCTTTTGACACCGCCTTGATCATTGCTCGTCCGACCTGTGTAAGTTTTAATATTTTTGCGGAAAAAAATGGTGCAATCAAGGGACCTAATATTTTGTATATGGTCTTTACATTTTTTTGTCCTTTAGTCGCCGTCATTATTGCCGGGCGAAAATTGTATTGACCTTTAAAGGGCAGTTTCATCAATGCATTTTCTGTTCTTCCTTTTACTCTTGCCCACATTACTTTGCCTTTTTCTGTACTATCAGTGCGGTTTCCAGACACATAAACAAAGGTTATTTCCGGATTAATCTGCGATAGCTTTGTGGCAAACGGCACGGCAAAATCGTAAGTCTTTTTGGTAAAACTTTCCTCGTTCTCTCCAACAGAACTTACGCCAGCACAAAAAAAGCATCCATCGTAATGTTTTAATAAATCGGAATAATTGTTGATTTCAGAAAAATCTTTTACAATCAGCTCTTTCAGCTTTGGGTGACTTTTATCATAATGTTTTCGTCCGATAATAAGCACTTCGCTTACCACCGGATTGTCTAGGCATTCAAATAAAACGCCTTCGCCTACCATTCCTGTCGCACCTGTTATGATTACTTTCATTTCTTTTATTTTACTACATTCAAATTTATTAAACTTTTAGTAGTGGCTACAACAGCTTCTTCATTACTTCTTGGCTGCCAGCCTAACAATGCTTTTGCTTTTTCATTGCTGGCCTCTTTTATCAGGCCTAAATGCGGAACTATCAACATCTTTTAATATGAGACTCTTTATAGTTTAATGAACGATTGATTTGAAAATATTTCTTTTCAAATCGACCATGAATTTCCTTCATTCTTTCAACATGGTCTGAAAAATGCTTATAAAATAGTTTAAATATCTTCTTTACCGATTCAAATTCCAAATTACTAGAGCAGTAAACACATATTCTGTTAAACGGATGGTCGTAAACTTATATTTTTGACATCAAAAAGCTTTTCTCCTGAGTAGCGATCTCGTAACTAATTACAAATAAGCACTCTAAATAAAAAAAGCAGCTCTTTTCAGAACTGCTTTTAAAGATGGGTCATTTATGGTACAAATTTCATCACGTTTTGTAGCTGATTTAAAGAGGATAGCCGATTTGAAAAGAAAAATGGACGAAATGGATGAGCTCGGAAAGCGGTTAAAAAGCTAGCCTATATTTTAGTCCACGAAAATGACTTTTTCGAAGCAAAATTTTATCACTACTAGGGACGTCACAACATCTCTAATAATTATTTTTTCAAAAGTTCAAATAGCTCGATATTGATATATATGGTTTCCTTCCATACTTTTTTAGAATGCAATATTCCGATCTTTTCTAATCCATTAAGGTATTTGGAAGCTGTTAAGCTGGCAGTTCAACATTACCAGTTTGAAAGCATACACCCATTTTATGATGGTAACGGCAGGACTGGAAGAATTATTAATGTTCTTTATTTGTGCCTGCATGGGCTTTTAGATAGTCCTGTACACTTCTCAATTTGGCCAATTTCTTCATAAAAAATTTTTATATATGAGACTCTTATCATGCAAAGATTATATACATGATGTTTTGAAGTTTTATAAAAGACACCGATTGAACCAATAGATAGCGTGCGGAAGAAGGGACTCGAACCCATAAACAAAAAAAGCAGCTCTTTTCAGAGCTGCTTTCAAAACTGGGGTGGAATATGGGGCTCGAACCCACGACCCTCGGTACCACAAACCGATGCTCTAACCAACTGAGCTAAAACCACCATGTGTTTTTCAACGCTACAAAAGTACGATTTAAAATATTTTATTCAAATCTTTTTTCAGTTAGAATAGATCTTTTTTTTAATCGTTTAAATCTCAGTCGATTAAATTCTTGTGGAAATTTAAAAAGTATCCTAAAAATTGCTTTTATGGCTTAAAAAGCTAGATTTGCCTAACATATGATTGAACTTTATACCGACGGAGCAGCTAGCGGAAACCCAGGGCCAGGTGGATACGGAGTGATTTTACGCTCAGGTTCTCACTATAAGGAACTGAGTGCGGGATTCCGTTTAACTACGAACAACAGAATGGAATTGCTGGCGGTTATAGTTGGCTTAAACGCACTTAAAAATCCGGGGCAAGAAATCACCATATTTTCCGATTCAAAATACGTGATAGATTCTGTAGAAAAGAAGTGGGTATTTGGTTGGGTTAAAACAGGATTTAAAGGCAAAAAGAATAAAGACCTTTGGATGCGGTTTCTTAACGTTTATAAGCTACACCATGTTAAATTCGTTTGGATAAAGGGTCATAATAACCATCCCGAAAATGAACGCTGTGATGAACTTGCTGTTGCCGCCTCTAAAAACAGAAGTGCTTTGGGCGTTGATACCGAGTTTGAAATAGAGAAAAGTAAGTCTGCCTGATCATATTATCCATGATTTAACTTATAAAGTCCATTTTTAACGCTTATTTAAAAAGCGATTTTTAGTAACCAAAATATTTCGATTCATTAGTAAAAGGAAAAACTTCAAGAATAACTATATTGTTGGCGTCTTTTTACAGAATAAGATTTTGGAGAGATAGAATAACAAATGTAACCTAGATAATTTTCAAACTTTAATTAACCAAACATGAATTTATTAAAAAATAGATTTGCTTTAAAACTACAATTTGCTGTTGTTTTATTGGCTTGTCTTGCTGCCTGTAAAAGTGTAAAGACAGGAGCATCTAATGCTTCTGCTAAAAATCCGGAAGTAAAATTGGGCTGGGAGCTTGGTTCACAAGCTTATACTTTCAGATTATTCACATTTGCTGAGGCAATTAAAAAGATCGATAGCTGTAACTTAAGATATGTAGAGGCTTTCCCAGGTCAGAAAATAGGTGGCGGTATAGAAGGAACAATGGGACCTGATATGGATGACGCGAAAAGACAAGCTGTTTTAGCAAAGCTTAAAGAAAACAACGTAAAAGTTGTTGCATTTGGTGTAACAGGTGCGAACAGTGAAGCTGAATGGGTTAAATTATTCGAATTCTGTAAAGCGATGGGCATTCATACCATTACTTCAGAACCTAATGAGAAAGATTTGCAGTTGGTATCTGATCTATGCGATAAATATCAGATCAATGTTGCTATCCACAATCACCCAAACCCATCTCATTACTGGAATCCTGATATCGTGTTAAACGCTATTAAAGGAAAAAGCAAACGCTTAGGCGCATGCGCTGATATAGGCCACTGGGTACGTTCAGGATTAGATCCTGTTGAGTGCTTGAAGAAACTTGACGGACACGTATTGCACTCGCATATGAAAGATCTTCATGAAAAAGGCAAAGGTGGACATGATGTACATTGGGGAGAAGGTGTTTCTAACATCCCTGCAGTTATCGCAGAGTTAAAGAGACAAAACTTTAAAGGAGCTATCTCAGCTGAATATGAATACAACTGGGAAAGCAACAGCGCTGATGTTGCTGCTAGTGTAGTTAACTTCCGTAACCTTGTATCTAAATTGTAATTAACCCCAAACATGATAAAATTATCATTATTGAAACCAATAACAGCATTATCGCTGTTATTGGTTTCTTCATATATAGTAAAAGCACAATCGACGGAAAAACCTGATGATAACAGGTTTACCAAAGTTGTGCTTCAACAAAAATTAGAAGAACCTATGCAATTCCAAATTCTGGATGGAGGAAAGGTTTTGTATGCAGAGCGTAAAGGAAAATTAAAAATATATGATCCTGCAACTAATAAAATGGATGTAATAGCAGATTTTGCTGTTAGCAGAGAGTATGTAAGTAAAAAAGGCGAGCGTTCTGAAGGTGAAGACGGATTGCAGGGTGTTATCCTTGATCCTGATTATGCTAAAAATAAATGGATTTACATTTACTATTCTCCAAAAGATGTATCGGTAAACAGGCTTTCCAGATTTACATGGGCTGGCGGTAAACTGAACATGACTACAGAAAAGAAAGTATTAGATGTGGTGGTTCAACGTGAAGAATGCTGCCACGTAGGGGGTGGTATGTTATTCGATAAGGATAAAAACTTGTACTTAAGTACTGGTGATAATACTTTTTCAAGATCTTCGGACGGTTTTACACCAATTGACGAACGTCCGGGAGAGGCTCCGCGTGATGCTCAGAAATCGTCTGGTAATACCAACGATTTAAGGGGTAAAATTTTACGTATCCATCCTGAACCGAATGGTACATATACCATTCCAGAAGGCAACCTGTTTCCTAAGGGAACAGCAAATACCCGCCCTGAAATTTATACCATGGGTAATAGAAACCCCTGGAGATTAACTATCGATAGTCATACTGGCTGGTTATATTGGGGTGAAGTTGGTCCGGATGGTTCAAACTCTTCAGAGTCGAGAGGCCCAAGATCTTATGATGAATTTAATGTGGCTAAAAAGTCGGGTAACTATGGCTGGCCTTATTTTATAGGAAATAACCAGGCATATCGTTATTATGATTTTGCGACTAAGAAATCCGGCGAGCTGTATGATGTGCAGAAGCCAATAAATAATTCCCCGAATAATACGGGATTAAAAGAATTACCTCCAACAGTATCAGCTATGATCTGGTATCCTTATGCGGCTAGCGAAGAGTTTCCGGTGATGGGTAGTGGTGGCAGAAGTGCAGTTGGTGGTCCGGTATTTCACAAGTCTGATTTTGCCAATGCTAAATATTTGTTTCCTGCATATTATGAAGGTAAATGGTTAATTACCGACTGGGTACGTGGCTGGATATTAGCGGTAACTTTTGACGAAAATGGCATGTATAAATCTATGGAGCGTTTCTTGCCTGAGCTTACTTTAAGAGGTCCAATTGATATGAAATTTGGCCCTGATGGTAGTTTATATGTGCTTGAATATGGAAATGGATACTTTAAAGATAATCCGGAAGCTGAGTTAATCAAAATTGAGTTCAATGGTGGTAACCGTAAACCTCAGGTACAAGTAACTGCAAATAAAACTGCCGGTGCTTTACCTTTAAAAGTGAAATTGTCTTCGGCAGGTACAACTGATAGTGATGGTGACGTTTTAAAGTACGAATGGAAAATTAGCAAAGGCGGAGTGTTAAAACAAACATTTAAAACGGCCAATCCCGAAGTGCAACTGGCAGCAGCTGGTGCTTACAAAGCTACACTTACTGTTACAGATCCGCATGGTGCAAAAAATAGTAAATCGGTTGAATTAGTAGCCGGAAATGCAACCCCTGTAGTTAAGTTTAACTTTACAAAAGGAAATTCTAGTTTCTATTTCCCTGCCAGCATAATCAATTATGCGGTTAGTGTTACAGATAAGGAGGATGGAAGTCTTGCTGATAAAAGAATACCGGCTTCGCAGGTTTCTGTAGCCATCAATTACTTGTCTGAGGGATATGACTTAACGGTTGTAGCGCAAAATCAGAATCAATTCGATGTTTCTGCACAATACGCTAAAGCAAAAGCTTTAATCAAAAAAAGTGATTGTAATGCTTGTCACGCTGTAGATACTAAATCTTTAGGTCCATCATTTACGGAAGTGGCTTTAAAGTATAAAGGAGATAAAACTGCAGAAGGAAAGCTTACTAAAAAGGTTATTGATGGTGGCTCGGGTGTATGGGGTGATGCAATGATGCCAGCGCACTCATCTATGCCTACTAGTGAAGTGAACTCGATCATTAAATATGTATTGAGCTTTAGTGAAAAGAAAACTACGCAGAAATCACTTCCGGTAACAGGATCTTACACTACAAATGTTCAACCAGATCAGCCTAATAAAGGAAGCTTTATTTTTAGAGCAGCTTATAAAGACCATGGAACTAAACTTGCTCCAGCGCAATTTGGAGAAGATATAGTTGTATTACGCCATCCCTATGTGCTTGTTAACAATACGGATAACGCTAGTGAAATTAGCTTTAACGACAACAAATCTGTTGCAACGGCTAAAAGCAAAGGAGCTTATCTGCAACTCAATAAAGTTGATTTAACGGACATTAAAAAGATTGAATTTGTCGGTGCAGAAAATGTGTCGGCAGGTAAAATTGAGATTCGTATCGATTCACCGGAAGGAAAACTTGTCGGGCAATCATCTTCGAAAGAAAGCGGTGGCTTAAATACCATCGCAGATATTGAAGCGCTTAAAGGTAAATACAATGTTTATTTTGTATTTACCGAACCTTCTGCTCGCTTAAAGGCGATTAGTATGAAGAACCTTTAGAGCTTAATATATTAGATGACGGCATGCTTTTAAAGCTGCCGTCATCTAATATATCTTATTTGATATTTTACCACTCTGGTCAACAACAACTTTTTGTTCCTCGAGTAATTTCTTCAATTCAACTTTATAAAAGAATTTTTTACCCTCTTCATAACGGTCTACATCCCCAATTCTGAAGCCTTTGTAGTTTTGTTTAAGGGTATTTAATACCACTGCCGGTAATTCTGAGGAACGAAGTTCTTTTTTATGTTTAATAATGCCTCCGTTACCAGTTAACCAGAGTTCATGATCTCTTCTGGCTATGTCAAATTCGACGTTATATAGGTCACCTTTTCTTTCCCATTCTACTCTTGTAGCTTTAGGAAACGACTTGTTAAAAGCGTTTAATACAGCAGGAGGAACCTCACTAGCGGTTATATCCTGAGCGTAGGAGAAGCCAGAAATAAGTATGCAAACCGCAAACAGTAGTATCTTTTTCATAATAAGTTGAATTAGTGTTTTTAATTATAACAAAGGAAAAAGGAAAATCTCCTGAAAAAATGAAAAAAAGTTATTCAAATCCTATGGGAAGATGCTAGTTATAGTTTGGCCGTTCTTAAGGTATTTATTTTATTGATGATCTGAAGGTTAGATTCCTGCTCTGTACTAATCAATTCCTTAAGGGAAATATGATCCAGCAACTGATCAACAGATAGCTGAATCATTTGCCATAAAGAACGCACAGAACAATCTACAGAGTTGGTGCATAGCTTTAATGATCCCGAGTAGTCTTCGCAAAACTTATTGCTGTATAGAGAACCGCCAAGTACCTTCATAACCTGGTTAATATTTATATCTTCGGCAGGCTTAGCTAAAATATATCCCCCCTTATTACCTGGTGTACTGTTTATGTAACCAGCAAGGCGAAGTGTGCGGGTAAGCTTGGCAACATAGGCTGCAGAAAGTCCCTCTGCATCGCTAATCATAGGAATGCTTGCTCCTTCTTTATCAGCATGTCGGGCTATGTGGAGTAGGATCCTTAGGCCATATTCTTCCTGAGCAGTAATTTTCATTGTGTCTTATATTACATCATTCCTAATTCGAACCGTGCTGTTTCCGACATCATGTCTCTGTTCCAGGCAGGTTCCCAGGTTACAATTACAGCAACCTCATTTACGCCTTCAATTTCCTTTACCTTTTGCTCTACCTCTAAAGGGATAGATTGTGCAGCGGGACACCCGGGAGCGGTAAGCGTCATCACAATCTGTACGTTGTTTAACGGAGGCAATATCTCTGTTTCATAGATAAGCCCCAGTTCATAAATGCTTACAGGAATTTCAGGATCGTAAATGGTTTGTAAACAATCGATCACTTTCTGCTTTAATTCTTCTTTATCCATGATCTCCTAATTTATTTATGATCAGTTTCTTCACTGCCAATCGCCTGAAAGGCGATAGCGTAATTTTTCATTTGTTTTATCATTGACAGCAAACCGTTAGAACGGGTCTGTGCCAAATGGGTCATCATGCCGATCTCTCTTATAAAATCCAATCGGGCGTCAATAATTTCAGTAGGAGTATGGCCAGATAGCACCTTTATAAGCATACTGATCAAACCTTTTACAATTACAGCATCACTATCGGCCTTAAAAAACACACGGCCTTCATTATAGGAAGCCACCAGCCATACGGTACTCTGACATCCTTTTATTTTGTTTTCATCAAGCTTATGCTCATCCTCAAGAACAGGCAACTTTTTGCCCATATCAATAATGTACTCGTACTTGTCTTCCCATGAATCAAACAATGCAAAGTCCTCAATTATCTCTTTTTCTATTTCATGTATCGGCTTAATATTCATTATGAAAGCATTTTTATGGTTTTATGTAAACCTGTAACGAGTACATCTATTTCTTCTTTTTGGTTGTAAAGCGCAAAGGATGCTCTTATGGTGCCCGGAATGCCAAAGCGCGCCATTAACGGCTGTGTGCAATGATGCCCTGTTCTAACTGCAATTCCTTGATTGTCGAGCAAAACGCCAACATCCTGAGGGTGTACATCTTCAATGATAAAAGATATCAGGCTTACCTTTTCTTTGGCATTGCCAATAATAGTAAGACCCGGAATGGCTTGGAGTTGAGCTGTAGCATAAGTAAGTAATTCTTCTTCATGGGCTCTTATAGTAGCTTTTCCGGTTTCTTTAATAAAATCGAGTGCTGCTTTTAATGCAATGGTATCGGCTATGTTTGGTGTACCTGCCTCATATTTATAAGGCAGATCATTATAGGTAGTTTTTTCGAAGGTAACTTCCTTGATCATCTCGCCGCCACCTTGAAATACAGGCATCCTTTCGAGCAACTCTTTCTTGCCGTAGAGCACACCAACACCTGTCGGTCCATATACTTTATGACCAGAGAAAGCGAAAAAATCGCAATCCATTTCCTGTACATTGATGTCAAGATGTACAGCTGACTGTGCACCATCTATCAACACTTTAGCCCCAACCTGATGTGCTGCGTCAATGATCTCTTTAATCGGGTTAACTGTACCTAATGAGTTCGAAACATGAACAACAGAAACCAACTTAGTTTTGATGTTAAGCAAAGTTTTGTAGGCATCCATTACAAGCTCGCCATGATCATCAACAGGAATGACTTTTAAAACAGCACCTTTTTCTTCGCAAAGTATTTGCCATGGAACGATGTTAGAATGGTGCTCCATGCCAGAAATAATGATCTCATCACCCGTTTTTATGTTTTGTCGGCCCCAGGCATATGCAACCAGGTTAATTCCTTCCGTAGTGCCTCTGGTAAAGATGATTTCTTCTTCGTACGCTGCACCTATAAACTCCTGTGCAGTACGACGGGTGGCCTCATACGCCACGGTGGCTTCTTCTGCAAGGGTGTGGATACCTCTGTGTATATTGGCATTGTAATGCGTGTAATAATGCGTAAGCGCATCAATAACCACTTGCGGTTTTTGAGAAGTGGCAGCATTGTCAAAATACACCAAAGGTTTGCCCTTAACCATTCGGTTAAGTATTGGGAACTGCTTTCTGAGATCTAAAATGGCCATGTTATTGAATTGCTAAATGTTCATAGATAAGTTTAGATACGTAAGAACGTAAAAGTTCCGGCTTGATCTGGTCAACGATATCAGCAGCAAAAGCTTGTAGTAAAAGCACTTCAGCGCTTTCTTTTGGAATGCCTCTTGCCCTCAGATAAAACATTGCTTCTTCATCTAGCTGACCTATGGTGCAGCCATGTGAGCATTTAACATCATCTGCAAAAATCTCAAGTTGCGGTTTAGTATTTATGGTTGCATTTTCTGATAGCAGGATGTTCTTATTGCTCTGGTAAGCATTGGTTTTTTGTGCATCTGGTTGAACCATAATCCGGCCATTAAAAACGGCCGTAGAGGTATCATCGGCAATTCCTTTATATAGTTGATTGCTAAAGCAATTTGGTTTTAAATTGTCTATCAGCGTATGGTTATCAGCATGGCTTTTGCCTTTTAACAGGTACAAACCATAAAGATGAGTTTCATTACCGGCGGCGTCAAGCACCAGATTCATATTGTTACGTACTATGCCTCCATTTAGCGTAACGGTTACCGTGTGTACATAGCTTCGTCCAATCTGTCTGATATGAGTGCTGCTTACCTGGCTGGCATTTGCGGTATCATTTTGAATCTTATAATACTCTACATAAGCATTCTCTTTAACCACTACTTCCATTACCTGGTTGTTAAAACTGTCTGACGCACCAAGAGTAGTATAGCTTTCGGTTATTTGTAGTCTGCTATTTTCGTCAGCCAAGACCAGACTCCTCGGTTGCGCAAGGGCCGGATGTTGCCTGGCATCTAAAATATGATAGCAATAAACAGGATGCTCTGGTTCTTTGCCTTTTAGGACATGAACAAAAACAGCACCATTAATAAAAGAGGTATTTAAGGCATGAATGCCATCGTTTAAGTAATTACTGCTTTGGTTTAAGTGTGTAGCGACTATTTCCTTATATTCGCCCTTAGCGGCTTCCTCAAGTGGCAGTACGATAAGATCTGTAGTGCTGGAACGGATGGTAGAAAGGTCAGCTATAAAGTGTCCGTTTACAAACACTAGCTCATTTGCTTGTTTGTAGCCTGGTAGTCTGACAGCGTTCACATCCGTTAAAGTAATTGCGGAGTTTTCTGCTATTTGATATTCTTTGTCGAACAGGCTACTTACGTTTGTATATTTCCAGTCTTCATTACGATATGTTGGAACGCCATCTTTAGTGAATGCATCAAATCCATTCTGCCTCAAATCGGCAATTGTGCCTTTAGGATTTGCTTCCTGCAGCTGTTCAAACTGATCTTTAAAATAAGTTATATTGTTCATTGTAAAGTCTTTTAAATGGACTGCTATTGATTGGCAGCTAAATCAACTTCATCGGTAATGAAGTCGTATCCTTTTTCTTCCAGTTCAAGCGCCAGTTCTTTAGTGCCCGATTTAACAATGCGGCCATTGTACAGTACATGTACATAATCTGGCTGAATATAGTCAAGTAAACGCTGATAGTGGGTGATTAGCAATATTGCACGATCGGGACTTCTGAGTTTGTTTATTCCATTTGCTACTATACGAAGTGCATCAATGTCCAGGCCTGAATCCGTCTCGTCCATGATTGCGAGTTTGGGTTCAAGCATAGCCATCTGGAATACCTCGTTACGTTTTTTCTCTCCACCAGAGAAACCTTCATTGATAGAACGGCTCAATAAACGCTGATCTATTTCAACCAAAGCCATCTTTTCTTTCATCATCTTTAAAAAGGCAACAGCATCAAGAGGTTCCTGACCAAGGTATTTACGCTTTTCATTTACAGCAGCTTTTATAAAGTTGGTGGTACTTACACCTGGTATTTCTACCGGATATTGAAAGGCAAGGAACAGACCTTCGCGAGCCCTGTCCTCGGTTGATAGTTCCAACAAATCTTTGCCTAAAAAAGAAACGGCACCTTCTGTAACTTCATATTCTTCTCTGCCGGCAAGTACAGAGGCAAGGGTGCTTTTTCCGGAGCCATTTGGGCCCATAATAGCATGTACTTCCCCTGGTTTAATATCGAGGTTAATTCCTTTTAAAATTTCTCTTCCGTCGATGTTTGCGTGTATATTCTTTACTGATAGCATAATTCTTATAATTTTTTTTAACCTACACTGCCTTCCATGCTGATGGCCAGTAGTTTCTGTGCTTCAACGGCAAATTCCATTGGCAGCTGATTCATTACTTCTTTGGCAAAGCCATTTACAATAAGAGCCACTGCGGTTTCTGCATCAATGCCTCTTTGTTTGCAATAAAAGAGCTGATCTTCTCCAATTTTTGAAGTAGTTGCTTCATGCTCTACAATTGCCGTTTTATTTTTAACTTCTATATAAGGGAACGTATGTGCCCCACATTTATCGCCCAGCAGTAAAGAATCGCACTGCGAATAATTACGTGCATTGGTGGCTTGTTTGCTGGCTCTAACCAATCCTCTGTAGCTGTTTTGACTATGTCCGGCAGAGATTCCTTTAGACACGATCCTGCTCCTTGTATTTTTACCAAGGTGAATCATTTTTGTACCCGTGTCGGCCTGTTGATGGTTGTTTGTAAATGCCACCGAATAAAACTCACCTATAGAGTGATCTCCTTTTAGGATTACACTAGGATATTTCCAGGTAATTGCTGAGCCTGTTTCGACCTGTGTCCAGGAGATTTTAGAATGATCGCCCTTACACATGCCACGTTTAGTTACGAAGTTGTATATGCCGCCTAGGCCATTTTTGTCGCCAGGATACCAGTTTTGTACGGTTGAGTACTTGATTTCTGCCTTTGCATGAGCTACCAGTTCTACTACCGCTGCGTGCAACTGATTTTCATCACGCATTGGTGCGGTGCAGCCCTCGAGATAACTTACATAGCTTTCATCTTCGGCAACAATTAGGGTACGCTCAAACTGACCCGCATTTTCTGTATTGATGCGGAAATAGGTTGAAAGTTCCATTGGGCAACGGACTCCTTTGGGGATATAACAGAACGAGCCATCGGTAAATACCGCAGAATTTAACGCTGCGAAATAGTTATCCGTCATAGGTACTACCGATCCAAGGTATTTTTTCACCAATTCGGGATGTAGCTGTATGGCTTCGCTGATTGAGCAAAAGATAACCCCGATTTCCGAAAGTTGTTCTTTAAATGAGGTAGCAATAGAAACGCTATCCATTACCACATCTACAGCAACTCCTGTAAGTCGTTTTTGTTCGTTCAGGGAAATGCCAAGCTTCTCAAATGTAGCCAGCAATTCCGGATCGGCCTCATCAAGGCTGTTTAGCTGCTTTTTAGGCTTAGGAGCCGCATAATATATTATATCCTGATAATTGATTATAGGGTACTTAACATTTGACCATTTTGGTTCCTCTAGCTTTAACCAGTGGTTATAAGCTTTAAGTCGCCAGTCCAGCATCCATTCCGGTTCATTCTTTTTATTTGAGATCAGTCGGATGGTGTTTTCGCTAAGGCCCTTGGCAATTACGTCTGTATCTATGTCTGTTACAAATCCGTATTTGTATTCGGTTAATACGGCCTGTTCCAGAGTATCTGGTTTTTCTTTCATGATAGCCTATATTAATTTGTTGAAATATTAATATATATCAAAGATACGGGGTATTTACTATTTGTACAAAATAGTATAAACAGCGTAATGTAATAATTGAAAAACAGATTTAGAATTATGACTTTACAAATTATTTGTAATTTTATACCAACAGCTGAGTCAAACAATAGAATGAATTGCAAACTGGTACAGCCGCCTGATTATCTTAAAAGATATGTTCGCTACTTCTGGATTTTAGAAGGCGGGAGTAATGGCTGTGCACCTACGACATTTGTTGCACTTCCAGACGGTTGTCCGGGAATGATTTTTGGACAGGCAGAAGAGGGTACCTTTTCGGAATCTCATGATTACAAATTGCCGGAAGTGTTTTTATACGGACAAACGACTAAACACACGGAAATCCGTACGGCAGGAAAATTCAATACTATTGGGGTCTACTTTTATCCGGATGCAGTAAAATCTATATTTGGGTTTAGTGCCGTTGAAATTACAAATACTTGTTTAGATGTAGATCTGACATCAAAAAAGACGGATTACAACTTAGCAGAAAGACTTTTGAATTCCTCCTCTCAGGCTCATCAAATAGAACTCATCTCAGGCTATCTGATTAATTTGATTACTAAAAACAGGAATGTTCCTGATGATTTAACACAGCATGCCGTATCTAAAATGATCAGTTCAAATGGTAATATTACCTTAAAGGAATTACAACAGGATTTAAGATTATCTGAAAGAAGTTTTGAACGCAGGTTTAACCAGCATATTGGTATTAGTCCGAAATTATTTTCCAGAGTATGTCGTTTTCAGGCATCTTTAAGTCAGCTGAGAAATAATAAATATAATATTCTTACAGATGTAGCTTTTGAAAATGGCTACGCCGATCAATCTCATTTTATCCGTTCTTTTAAAGAATTTACAGGATTTAGTCCGGAGCAATATCAAAAACAATCAAACGAGCTGGTTGAGAATTTTCCTGAGCTCATTAAATAACCCATTTTTTATTTAAATAATATTTAGTGTCGGTTTTGTTCTATTCATGGTTTTGTATAGCTCATAATTTTGGTAAAAAAAGAAATTATGATAGCAATAACCGGAGCAAACGGAAACCTTGGTAAAGCAACTATAGGTTTTTTATTGAAAAAGATTAAGCCAGAGCAAATTGTGGCGATAGTAAGAGATCCAAAGAAAATGGAGGATCTAAAAAATTCAGGTATTCAAATTCGCATTGCCGATTATGGTGATCTTGAATCGTTAAATAAAGCATTAAAGGGAGTAGATAAGCTATTGCAAATATCTGCAATAAGCATAGGCGAGCAGGGTGTTAAAGAGGAAGCTAATGTGGTTACGGCCGCAAAACAGCAGGGCGTGCAGCATATTGTTTATACAGGTGCTGTAAAGCCAAAATTGGATGCGCACTTTATGGCAACGCAACAATGTTTGGCAACAGAAAAGGCTATTTTGGATTCAGGAATACCGCATACCTTTTTTGGCAATAGTCTGTATATGGAAACCATCCCAATATTTATTGGCGAGGCGCTGGAGCATGGCAATATTTACTATCCGGCAGGTAATGGAGCAGTAAGTTTTGTATTGCGTATGGATATTGCTGAGGCGCTAAGTAATGTGCTTGCAAGCAATGGCCATGAAAATAGGCGCTATGAAATAACGGGTTCAAAGGCTTATACGTTTAAAGACCTTGCTACAATTTTAACAGCGGAAAAGGGAGTAGAAGTTTCTTATGTGAATATCCCTAACGTAGTTTTAGCCGAAGAACTGGATAAATTTCAAATGCCTGATGATCAGATAGGCTGGCAGTTGAGTTTGGCGGATAGCATTAAAGCTGATGAGTTTTCATACGTAGACGGTACGCTAGAGGATCTATTGAAGCGCAAACCATTTGAGCTTGAGGAATATTTAAGAAATCTTTAGTAATTTATGGAAAAGTTAAATCGTATGATCTCGTTAACAAATATAGTATTGGTGCTTGCGGGCACCGCAACTGCGCTGATGGCCGGATTGTTTTATGCCTGGTCTTGTTCAGTGAATCTGGGTTTGGCAAAACTTTCGGATGAAGGGTATTTAACTGCAATGCAGGAAATTAACAGAGCGATATTAAATCCGGTATTCTTTGCCGGATTTTTTGGAGCGTTGGTGCTATTGCCATTAAGCGCATACCTGCATTATGGTCAGCCTGTTCAGCTTAAATGCTGGTTATTGGTTGCTGCGGCTTTGTGTTACATTATAGGCACTTTTGGCGTTACTATTTTTGGTAATGTACCACTTAATAATGCATTGGATGCTTTTGACCTGAAATCAGCAAGTGCGGAAGCCATGAGGTTGCAAAGGAGTGGCTTCGAGGCCACATGGAACGCTTTGAATACCATCAGGACAGTTGCCGCTACTGCAGCCATTGTATTGGTAATAGTTGCTTGTTTGTACCCCGATGGGGCGCAAACAAGCAACTAATAATGAGAATGGTTATATCGTTTTTGGCGTATATACTTTAATTACACCGTCGTTTTCACTACTTACCACCAATAAGCTTTTTTTGGTAGGGCTATTCTTTGCAGAGATAAATAGTACTCCTTCTGGAGCATCGCCACATTTTAAAATTTGCAAGAAAACTGGTTTAACCGGATTGGTTACATCATATACCGCAACCGCATCGGCTCTTTCCATACCTACAAAGGCAACTTTTTTGGTTCCAACGGTCCCAATGGTTATTCCTTCGGGCTCAACACTTTTGTCGTCGCTTCTGCCATCATCATAAGTGTTGTTAGTGGCGCATTTAGCATCCAACTCGTTTTTACTGTCGAAAATCTGACTTCCATTATTACCATTCCAAACACTAAACGAACGGGATCCTAATGAATATAATGCATCGAAAACTCCATCGCCATTAGCATCTCCCAGGGTTGTTGTAATGTTTAAACGACCAAGTTTACCATCTTTTCTTAGTTCAGCAGCATTTGGGAAAGCTGTAGGATCAAGCACAATATCTTTTACCCTTTTTATTTCTGAGAAGGCATCGTATTCTCTTGCATCACCTTCGTTGGCAGTAAATAAGTAGGGAGTTCCGTTTTGTTCAAGTACCGCAATAGCATCGGGCATATAGATGCCTTTTACAGGCCATTTTGCCGGAGCAAAGCCACTGTCTTTGTCGCTGGGATCTATCTCGTTACCGTCAGTATTGTAATCTTTAAAACCAAGCGGGAATATATTAGTGATGGTTTTTGAAGCGATATCGATTTTAGCTATTGCATTGTTCTCTTGTAAAGTAACCCAGGCAGTTTTTGAATCGTCAGAAACTGTAATATATTCGGGCTCAATATCATTTACGAAGTTTTTGCCAGGGCCAAAGATTCTGAACCCTTTGGCTGTTAATGCAGCTTGTTGACCTATCATAGACGAGAAGTCGATTGTAGTTACCGCATAATTGTCATTAACAGATATTATTGAGATTGTACCTGCCGGATCACTTGTATAATCGGTATTAGGTTCTCCTTCATTAGCGGTTAAAATGTATTTCCCGTCAGGAGAAAAAGTAACCATATCTGGCAAAGCACCTACATTTATTTCACTGATTTTACTGTGGTCGCTTGTTTTAAAGACAACAACCTTACCGTTTGCTTGCTTATTAGTAGCCTGGATAGCTGCAGCTAATTTGCCGTCGTATACTGCAACACTGTTAACTGCGCCTCCGTACGGGGTAACACTTATAAAGCCAGTGGATTTCATACTTGATGGATTTGCAAAATCAACAACCTCAATTCGATTAACCTGATTTGGCTCGCCTTCATTTTCATTTTTTACAACAAAGAGTTTGTTTGTTGCAGGGTCAAATGCAGAGATTTCAGCTGCACCCAGTTCTCCTATATCAAGAGATCCAATCTCAGCGTAAGTGGCCGGGTCTTCATTTAAAACAACCTCCTGGTCTATTGATGGCTTCTCTTTTTTACAGCTGAGTAAACCAATTACAAGGAAACTAAATAGTAGCGTTCTTTTCATGTATTGCATATGTTTAAGCAGCGAATGTATTGTTGGAATATTACTATTATCTAAGGATAAGATTATGTTATTGTTAAAATAATTTTAGGTGTTGTCCCTATTTGATTGTTCTGAAATGTCTTTGTTTTTAATTACGCAATCACATTAAACAATGGAAAATCAAAGATTCATCAGACTCCTTAGAATTGCACTGTTGTTATCAGTTCTAACTTTCCTGGCTTTTGCACCAAAAGGGCAGGACCCTATTGAGAGATTAGTAGCCACATTAGAAAAATGGGTAGAAACTAATCCACAAGAAAAAGTGTATTTACATACCGATAAGCCGTATTATGCATTAGGCGACACCATTTGGTTTAAAGCCTATGTAACAGTGGGCAGCAGGCACCAGCTATCCGCTTTAAGCGGAGCAGTATATGTGGAGCTGATAAATGAAAGAGATTCAATAGAAAAATCTTTAAAGCTACCTGTTACAGCGGGCATGGCAATGGGTAATTTTGATTTAAGTGAAGAACTTAAAGAAGGGAATTATCGGATAAGAGCTTATACACAATGGATGCGAAATGCAGGCGAAGACTATTTCTACGACCGCACTTTTATTGTGGGCAGTCCGTATAGCAATGAGATTACTTCTAAAATAGATTATAAGTATAAGGTTATTGATAACAAACCAGCAATAACTGCTCAGTTGAATTATAGTGATGATGACGGGAAAGCGATTTCGGCCAGAGTGGTTAGCTATAGGGTTGTAGCAAATGGCGAAGCTATAATAGCAAAAAATGCAAAGACCGATGCTAATGGGAATATTTATATAGATATCAAGAATGATAAGCCTGAGAACTTACGACGGGCTTATATACAGACTACGATAGAGGCGGATAGTAAATTAAAGATTACAAAAAACTTCGCTATAAAGGCCGGCTTTTTACAAAGTGATGTTCAGTTTTTTCCAGAAGGAGGGATGCTGATAAACGGAGTTGCTTCCAGAATAGGTTTTAAAGCCTTGGGGATGGATGGAAAGGGTATTCTTATTATGGGAAGCATAATAGATGAGCAAGGCAATGATGTTGCTGATTTTGAAAGTGAACGTGCCGGGATGGGGACCTTTAAATTAAAACCCGAAGAGGGAAAAACCTACACTGCAAAAGTAAAGTATCCTGATGGTTCAGAAAGCACTATTGCTTTACCTAAAGCAGAAAATACTGGTTTTGTACTTGCGGTTTATCAACCAAATAGGGATAGCATACTGGTGAGAGTTAACTTGTCGCCCGTAGCGGCCACACCAGTAAATGTTAGCCTTATTGCACAGACAGGGGGGGAGACAATTTATGCTACACCACTTAGTATCACCAAACCCATGACCTCCATTTGGTTATTGAAAAAAGATTTTCCGACAGGAATAGCTCAGTTCACTTTATTTAATGAAACTGGAGAACCGCTAAACGAGCGAGTTGCCTTTATAAAGAACAAGGACCAGATGAAGCTGGAAATAAGCACGGCAAAGCGGAGCTATAAATCGAGAGAAAATGTGAGTGTTGGGCTACAATCTTTTAATTCAAAGGGTAAGCCGGTGGCAGGAAGTTTCTCGGTTACAGTGGTTAACGAAGATAAAGTGCCTCTGGATGAAAGTAATGAACATACAATACTGTCTTCAACATTGCTTACTTCAGACATTAAAGGATACGTAGAGCAACCCAATTATTATTTTTCTGCGGAAAATGAGTCTGTTAATAAGGCATTGGATAATTTAATGTTAACGCAAGGCTACAGACGGTTTACCTGGAAAGAAGTTTCAAGTGGCTTGTCGGTTAAACCGAAGTTTATTGCAGAGAAATTGGGAACTGTGATCTCCGGAAAGGTGGTGTCCCTTGCCAATAAACCTGTAAGTAAAGGGAAAGTAACCTTAATGTCTATGAGGGCTGGCATATTGGAAAGCACAACCACTGATACGGCCGGAAGGTTCAAATTTGATCAGGTTGTGTTAACCGATAGTGTGAAATTTAGTATACAGGGACGAACAGCAAAGAATAAAAATAAAGTAGAAATTATTCTTGACAGTATTCCCTTGCAAAAATTAAGTAAAAACAAGAACCTGCCGGATGTAAATACAGACATTACGGGTACTACTAAAGCCTATTTGGAAAATGGTAGAAAGCAGGAAGAGATATTGGTTAAAATGGGTAAGCTAGACCGGGTGCAGCGGTTACGGGAAGTGAAAATCAATGCAAGAAAAAACAGGGTCGAAAGTTATTCGCCCCAAGGTGCGATGGTAATTCCTGAAGGACATGCAGATCAGACCTATATCATCGAAAATCCACAAATATGTGCAAGTTTTAGGGATTGTATTGAAGGAAGACTAAACGGGATTCAATTTAGAGAGTATAAAACAGAGTACGAAAGGAATATTTTTTACCCTCACTATCTAAATACAGATTTGATCCCTCCGGTTTGGATGCCTATGCAGGTTATCCTGAATGGTCGAAAACTTAGTTTTAGTGAAGCAGCGGATATATTTGAGGGGAACTCCCTGGACGCTAAAGATGTTGCTAAAATTGAGGTTGTTAGGCAGAATGCTGCCTTAAAATCATACCTGAATGGAGCTTCTTTGTTAATTACCACCTTTAAATCAATGAAAACCAAATATGATCCAAGCATGGTTAATTTTTTACCAAGAGGTTTTAATAAAGCACGCGAATTTTATTCACCAAGGTATGATCGCCCGGGTATAAACGATCAGGTTCCAGATTTTCGTTCAACTATCTATTGGAATCCAAGTGTAAGAACTTTTGATGCCGGGAAAGCCACTTTTGACTTTTTTAATGCTGATGGACCAGGGAATTATAAAGTGATTATTGAAGGGATTAATGCTGCGGGAGAGTTGGGCAGACAAGTTTACAGGTATAAGGTTGAGGGTGATGAATTTCAGGCTCAGCAACCACCATCGCAGAGCACAAAAGGTATAGTTTCTGCATTACAGAATTTTCATCAGAAACTACCTGAGGAAAAGGCTTACTTGCATACAGATAAGCCTTATTATAATCTTGGTGACACAATTTGGTTTAAGGCTTATTTGTTTGATCCTTCCTATTTGTCGGGTTCAGAAAAAAGTGGCTTACTATATGTTGAGCTTAATGATGACAGTGCTGAGGTGGTTAGAAGAATAAGTATCCCTATCAAGGAAGGTTTGGGCTGGGGACAGATTCCGCTACCTGCAAAGATTTTTCATGAGGGGGGGTATACTTTAAGGGCTTATACCAATTGGATGCAGAATTTTGGAGATGAGTATTTATTCAATAAGCGTTTCTATTTAGGTAAGCCTAGTCAAAATACCTGGCTGGTGAAATCCCAGGCAGCTGTTAATAAAGTTGCAGATAGGGATCAGGTTAAAGTAAATATTAACCTGATGCGTACAGATAAAGTTGCTGTTGGGTTGCATGATGTAGGGATTAGAGTGATGGAGGCGGATAAGCTGCTCTTTAAGGATCAATTAAGAACTACTAATGAAGGTGATCTGGCTTTTATGTTCAACCTGAAGGAAAAGGCAGATGGCAAGAATATAAGGATAGAAATCAATAGCCTGACTAAAAATGACGGAAATCAGGTTCTAATGGTCCCGTTGAATATTAAGCGAGAGCAAAATATTGATCTGCAATTTCTACCTGAGGGTGGAGCGCTTGTAGCGGGGCTAAAATCACTTGTTGGCTTTAAAGCACTTGCCGAAGATGGGAAAGGAGTGAGCTTTGAAGGTGAGGTGTATGATAGTAAAGGGAATACCATTGCCTCAATTGCGAGTATGGTTAATGGAATGGGGGCCTTTGAATTTGTGCCTAAGGAGGGTGAAATATATTCAGCAAGATTAAATAGACCGATGGAAATGGATAAAAGCTATCCGCTACCTTTGGTGAAACCTGCAGGAACTGGTTTACACGTGATTAATGATAAGGAAAGTGACTCTCTGGTAGTCGATTTAATGGCTACTCCAGGTGCCATTAATCCTGACAGTACTTATTATTTAGTAGGGACTTCCAGAGGAATAGTTTGTTACGCGGAACAGGTAGATTTTAAGAAACCAAAGCTGATTATAGATAAAGGTAAATTTGCTACAGGTATTGCACGGTTTACATTGTTAAAAGAAAAGCAGCCTTTGAATGAACGTGTGGTATTTATTGATCATCAGGATCAGGCTAAGATTAATGTATTACCTAATAAAATGTCCTTTTTGCAAAGAGATAGTGTTGGATTATCTATAGAGGTGAAAGATGTAAATGGGAATCCTGTAGTGGGAAGTTTTTCTTTATCGGTAACCGATGATTCGCAGGTTAGAGCAGACAGTTTAGGTAATCATGATATTGAAGTTAGCCTGTTGTTAAATGCAGGGTTAAAAGGTACAGTAGAAACCCCAGGATATTACTTAAATAAAAGGGATAAGCAAACCTGGACAGCACTTGATAATCTTATGCTTACCCAGGGATGGACAGGATATAAATGGGACGATGTATTTAATGAATCATCGTTGCCTAAATTTGCTGCTGAGAAGGATTTTAGAGTAACAGGCAGGGTCAAAAGCATATCTAAGAAAGCTATTCCAGGAGCTCAAATACTTATATCTTCACAAAAACCAGCCTTTATTAATACCACAATAACTGATCAGAGAGGTGAATTTATGTTCTCGGCTTTACCGCAAATTGATTCCGGATCATTTTTTATTCAGGCGAGAACCCCAAAGGGTAGGACCATGAATTTTGGAGAAGTAGAATTAGATCGTCAAAAGTTCCCACCGACACATCAAATGTTTCGAAATAAGATGATGCCCTGGTATGTAAACACGGATACGACGCAATTGAACTACGTTAAAAATAAAGCTATTCTGTTAAAGGAGGAACGGTTAAGTGTAAATGGTATTCCATTAAATGAGGTGAAAATTATTGATAGAAAGATAATTAAAGGATCCTTTAATCGGAATGGGCCGGGTAAAGCTGATTTGATTTTTGATGAGAAAGATATCAAAGAATCAGCGGTGATGAGTTTGTATCAGTTACTTAAGCAAAAGGTTCCCGGATTTCGATTGGTTGTTGAAGATGGTTTTGCGAAGATGAAGATGAATCATTATGATGTAGACATTTGGGTGGATGGAAGAGAATTGCCATGGTTTTCTGGAGATATGCCCAATCCGACGGTCGATGATATTAGAGAAGATTTAGAAGAATTGAAAATTGCAACTTTTCGTGGGTTAGAAGTAATGTATAGTAGGAAATATACTTTTAGCTATCCTCAAGCAAATGGATTTATAGGGAAAGTTGTTCCTGGAGCAGGAAGGGACATGAAATCGTTTGCGGAGAATTTTGGTCGTAATGGTGGAGTACAGCCATATACCTCACAAAGGACTCTTGAATCCGCATTGATTGAACTAACAACTTACAGTGGGGTAGGCTGGCATAAAATTAATAAACCTGACGTTGCTTATTACCGACCTCTGCCAATTATGTATCCTCAGGAATTTTACAGACCAAAGTATGTTACTGCTAATCCATCACAGATGAATCCTGATCTTCGAGCTACGATACATTGGGAGCCAAATGTTATGACCGATGCCCAGGGAAAAGCAAAAGTCTCTTTTTATACCGCCGATATTCCTGGATCTTATACAATTACCATTGAAGGAAGTAATATGAACGGAATTATTGGGAGCAGTCGATATAAACTATTATTACCCAAGCCAGTTAGCAAATGATTATCTCATAATTTTTACACCTAATAAATATTCTCTTCACGATATTTTTTTATATTTATGAAATTCCAACCAACCAAACAAATTAAACTGTATGAAATTTAAAAACGCTCTTAAAATTGCTATTCCTATTTTTTCAGTGCTGTTAGTTGCCGCTGCTTTTTCTTTTACGCAAAAGGACAACGATCCCGTAGAGAAACTAGTTGCTTCACTCCAAAAATGGACAGAAACTCAGCCACAAGAAAAGGTATACCTTCACACCGATAAACCTTATTACATGGTGGGTGACACCATTTGGTTTAAAGCCTATGTTACCATTGGTAGTAAACACCAGCTTTCGGCCCTTAGTGGTGCGGTATATGTTGATCTTTATAACGAGGCAGATTCACTTGCAAAATCATTAAAGCTACCACTTATTGCCGGAATGACTAAAGGTAGTTTTGTATTGCCTGACAGCAGCTCACATGACGGCAATTATCGGATAAGAGCCTACACACAATGGATGCGTAATTCGGATCCCGCATTTTTTTATGACAAGATACTGAGAGTTGGTAATTCAGTTGCAAATACTGTTTTCTGTAAAATCAATTATGAATATACCAAAGATGGATCGAAAGACGTCGTGACTGCTGTGTTAACCTATTCGAATGATAAAGGAGAGGCCTTAAGTAACAGGAAGGTTGATTATGCACTTTTGGAAAATGGCTATGAAAAGGTATTTAGTGGCAATAAAGAAACCGATAATTCTGGCCAGCTAAAGATAAAATTACAAGGTGGTAAATCCGGTAAATTACAAGATAAGCACCTAACAGCCAAGCTTCAGACCAGGGAAAAGGAAATTGTGATAAAAGAGTTTGCAATCAAAAGCATATCGACACAAACTGATGTTCAGTTTTTTCCGGAAAGTGGGCCTTTAGTAAGTGGTGTTCGTACAAGGGTTGCATTTAAGGCAACGGGAACCGATGGATTAGGTGTTCCGGTTAAAGGAGTTATAATTGATAATGACGGCAAAGAAGTAGAAACATTTGAAGCAACACATCTTGGAATGGGCCAGTTTAGGTTAATGCCTGAAAAGGGTAAACTTTATCAGGCAAAAGTTACGTATCCCGATGGATCAGAAAAGTCTGTTAAGTTGCCTTCCGTTCTGGAAAGCGGATATGTTCTTTCTGTTTATAACAATACTGAAACAGATACTGTTCTTGTGCGTATTATAGCTAATGCTTCTGTAATTGAAAAGGGTAGCCAAACCGTTAGTTTGATTGCTCAATCGGGCGGTAGTGTAAGTTATGCGAGCAGTATGCCGATAAGTAAGGCACAAACATCTTTATCTATACCAGCAAAAGATTTACCATCTGGAATTACTCAGTTTACGTTGTTTTCTTCGACCGGAGATCCGATGAATGAGAGGATTATTTTTATCCAGAACAATGATCAGATGGATCTTAAATTATCCACACCTAAAAAAGTTTATGCAGCAAAGGAGAAGGTTGAAATAGACGTAAGTGCTGCCGGTGCAAATGGGGCTCCAATTTCGGGCAATTTTTCGGTATCTGTAGTTAGTGAAGATGCTGTTCCAGTTGATGAGGCCAAAGAAAATACTATATTTTCTCAAATATTGTTGAGCTCAGATATTAAGGGCTACATAGAGAAACCAAGTTATTATTTTAATAACCCCACTGAAGAGACCAAATCAAATCTTGACCTTTTAATGCTTACACAGGGTTACAGGAGGTTTGTATGGAAAGATATAACCGCGGGGAAGCCATTTCAGCCTGCTTTTAAAGCGGAGAAATTAACCACTAATGTTACTGGAAGGTTATTAAGTTTGGGAGAGAAGCCCATTGCCGGCGGAAAGATAACATTGATAAATAATAAATTAGGGGTGGTAATTGATACAGTGACCAACGCAGAGGGGTATTATAAATTTAGTGATCTCTTAATTACTAATGAAATCAGTTTCACCGTGCAAGGCAGAAATGCAAAAGGTGGCAAAAACGTAGAAATAAAGGTCGATAAAATTCGTGATCAGGATAGAACACCAAATATGAATGTTGCCGATCTGGATACTGACCTGGGCAAGTCATTGATGGCCTCTCTTGAGAATAGTAAAAAACAAGATGCGGAAATGGTGAGGAATGGCCAAATGGGTCGGGCCCAACAACTTAATGAGGTTATAATTAGTGCGAAAAAGCGTAAAAGGCAATTTGGCTATGACCTTGTATTAGATGGACACGCAGATTTTACTTACAGGCCGAGTAATGTGCAGGCATTTGGGACACTTTTGGAGTGGTTAAGAGCTACGGTCACCAATGTTGAATTTAGATCGGCCGAGGCCGATTGCGGACCAGTTACGATGCCGTTTTCAAGAAATGAAAGGATGAAAGTATTCCTTGATGGTAGACAAATTAATGATTGCGAGGTTCAGGATCTGTTTTATTTGGACCCATTGGATATTGATAGGGTTGATGTTGCTCGTACCAATGCTGCCATAATGAGTATGACCGGAGGACCTAGCTTATTTTTAGCAACGAAAAGAGGGATTGGAGTATTGCGTTCGGGATATACTCCTGAAGTCGTAAGTTATGCGCCAAGAGGTTTTAACCCTGTAAAGGAATTTTATGCTCCGGTTTATGATAGTGACAGTCGTATAACAGATTTAAGAAGTACGGTGTATTGGAATCCTGGTGTCTTAGTCGGATCAAATGGTAAAGGAAAGATTAGCTTTTTTAATGCAGATACAAAAGGTGTTTACCGTGTAGTTATTGAAGGTATTAATGGAGATGGGTTGCTAGGTAGACAGGTTTATAGATACGAAGTTAAATAATAAGTATTATTTTTCTTGAATGGGTGTCCTCAATGGAGACGTCATAGTTGTCTTTGTATTTGATTACACGTATTTAATCATTTACTAAGACAACTATGAAATTGAAACGCTCGATTTTTCTATTTTGTTCAATAGCATTTATTGGCATTGTGGCTTTTACAGGCCGGGATGAGGATCCTATTGAGAAGCTTTTAGCCTCTCTCCAAAGTTGGGCTGAGAATAATCCTCAGGAAAAGGTTTACCTGCATACTGATAAGCCTTATTATACTGTTGGAGATACGATATGGTTTAAAACGTATGTGACTATTGGTAGCAAACACCAGCTATCAGCACTTAGTGGAGCTGTTTATGTGGAGCTGATAAATGAAGGTGATTCAATTGCACAATCGCTTAAACTGCCGCTTATGGCAGGGATGGCTAAAGGTAGTATCGTGCTCTCGGATACCGCTATCCGCGAAGGGAATTATCGCTTAAGAGCCTATACCCAATGGATGCGTAATGCCGGACCGGAGTATTTCTATGATAAAACCTTTAGTGTGGGTAACTCTGCAGCAAATACGGTTTTTGCAAAAATAGATTATATCTACGCTAAGGATGGAGCGCAAACTAAAGTAACGGCATTGATAAAATATACCGATCAAAAGGGGAGTCCGTATGCAGATAAGGCCGTTAGATACGAATTAAAAGAAGGTTATAAATCAATAGCAACCGGCGGAGGCAAAACCAATGAGTCGGGAGAACTGAGCATAAGCCTGCCAAGTTCTAAATCAGAAAAGGCCGGTAGCGCTTATATTTTGACGAGGATTACCATCGCTGATGGAGAGAATGTCCCTAAATCATTTCCTATTAAAAGAGCTTCTCAGCAAACAGATGTTCAATTTTTTCCCGAGGGGGGGAATCTTGTAAACGATATATGGACAAAGGTTGGAGTTAAAGCGGTTGGAGCTAATGGTTTAGGCGTATCTGTTCAAGGGGTGATAATTGATAATGAAAATAAAGAGGTTTCTAGGTTGGAAACGAAACATTTGGGTATGGGTTATTTTAATTTGAAATCGGAACAGGGCAAAACCTATCAGGCAAAAATAACTTATCCTGACGGATCAGTAAATACGTTAAAATTGCCTAATGCTGCTAATGAAGGTTATGTGCTTTCTGTGTATCATAATACAGGAGGAGATACCATTTTAGTAAGGATAGGGGCCGGCAGTTCGATTTTGAAAAAAGGAGATCAGGTTGTTAGTTTAGTTGCGCAATCCGAAGGTGATCTTCAATATGCTGTTGATATTCACATTAACAAGGCTCTTACTTCCGTTCCAATTCCTTCAAAAGGATTCCCATCTGGTATTGTACAATTTGCGCTCTTTTCTGAATCTGGGGATCCGTTAAATGAAAGGATCGTCTTTGTACAAAAGAATGATCATATGGACTTAAAAGTTAACAGTTCCAAGAAGGAATACTCGTTAAGAGAGAAAGTAGAAATAGAACTGAATGCTCAAGATGCTTCCGGGAATCCTTTAGTAGGGAATTTTTCGGTATCAGTAATTAATGAAGATGTAGTTCCTTCAGATGAAACGACTGAGAACTCTATATTCTCTCAATTGTTGTTGAGCTCTGATATAAAAGGTTATATAGAGAAACCTAATTATTATTTTCATAACCCAACAGATGAAACAAGAGCTAATCTTGATATTTTAATGCTTACTCAGGGGTATAGAAGGTTTGTTTGGAAAGACCTGATTTCTAATAAGCAAGTGCCGCCAGTTTATAAAGCTGAAAAGCTGGTGACAAACATTACGGGAAAGTTAATGACATTGAACAATAAACCGGTTGCTGATGGTAAGGTTACATTAATTAATAACAAGCTGGGCTTGGTCTTAGACACTATTTCTGACGGCAAAGGGAAATTTAAGTTTAGCAATCTTCTTATTACCGAAGGAATTGATTTTACAATCCAGGGTAGGACAGCAAATAATGGTAAAAGATTAGAAATACAAATTGATAAGTTTGTTGAACAAGATGCCACCCCTAATATAAATATTGGTGACATCAATTCCGATATTCCCAAGGCGCTTATGGCCTCTATTGAAAATAGTGTAAAGCAAGATTTAGACATGCAAAAACATGGGAGAATGGGACGTGGTCAGCATTTGAAAGAAGTTCGGATTGAGGCCAGTAAGTTGCCTAAATTTGGTAATACCATACATGAAAACCAGGCTGATCAGGTTTTTAGACCGGATTCCAGGCAAAACTGTGGAACGTTTAAAGACTGTTTGGAGAAAATGAACAACAACAAAAGTGTGCGTTTTGATCAGATCATGGCGGAAGACTGTGGGCCTATGTGGGTAGCCCGTACCTTATCGGGAGATGGAGTTTATGCTGTAACTATTGATGGATGGATTCTTGAAAGTTGTGATTTTCAGGAGCTGCTATTAGGAGATGGATCAAATATCAGTAAGGTATATTTCGTATATGATAGTTATGCGATGAGGGCGAGGTTACTTGGTGGGAGGTTTGGATTAAAGCCTCCGCCAGTAATGGCAATTTATACTAAAAGTGGTAATTTTCGTCAAAAATATGATCCGTCGGTGGTTTATTATGCACCAAAAGGGTTTGCTTCTGTAAAAGAGTTCTACGTGCCTAAATATGATCATCCTGAAATTAATAGTCCTCTTGCGGATTTAAGAAGTACTATCTATTGGAGCCCTGCAACGGTTACTGATAAGGAAGGTAAAGCCAGGCTTAGTTATTTCAATTCAGATAACAAAGGAGCTTACCGAGTAACTGTAGAAGGGATCAACGCAGATGGTTTACTTGGAAGACAGGTTTATCGCTATCAGGTTAAATAATTTCAATACCAGCATCCTTATATCGCTGTAGGTTGCCTTCCTTTGGATCTATATCTGTTATGATTGTATCTAACTCATTTGTTGCGCAGATGTAGTAATTTTCAGCTGTGTCCAATTTCTCAAATGTTGAAAGTGCAATGATATGTTTAGATGTTTCAACCATTGCTTTCTTCATCTGACTATCTTCGTAATTTAACCCTGTAACCCCAATGTTTAGGTCGATACTGCAGATACCCAGAAAACAAATATCAGCACGAACATTTTTAATGGCTTGTATGGCATCATGCCCCATTGTAGAGAAAGAGGATTTATTTAATCGTCCGCCGACAAAAATCACCTCTGCATTTGGGTGGTCTTCCAAGATATTGGCTACAGGGAAATTATTGGTTACTACGGTAATGTTAATTTCCTTAGGTAAACTGGTTGCAACAGCTAAAGCTGATGTTCCGGCATCGAATATAATTACCTGGCCATCCTTAATGAATTTTAGGGCTTTGGCTGCAATTATCTCTTTATGGCCAACGTCGTAATTCTCTCTTTCTCTATAATGTCTTGGAATAGGAGAGTGTAAGATTGCTCCTCCACGAACTGCTTTAAGCAAACCTTCATCAGATAATTCCTTAATATCTCTTCTTACCGTGTCTTCAGAAACATTTAATAGTTTACTTAAATCTCCTAAAAGAACTTTGCCTTCTTTGGTAATGTGATCTATTATATGCTGTAATCTTTCTGCCTTTATCATAGTTTGTTTGCAATATTGTGCAATAATAAGAAAATTAAATTGCAATATGTTGCAAAATATTGTATTTTTGTTGCAACTTATTACAAGATAAAAATAAATAAAATATGAAAAAAACAATAGCAATTGATATGGATGGTGTGCTCGCCGATACAGAGACCCATTTCATAAACTGGTATGAGAGGGATTATGGTGTTAAAGTTAATCGTGAAGACATGCTGGGAGTACTTGAATCGGAAGGGTTTCCCGATAAGACAGCGGTAAAAAGGTTTGTTTATACGCCTGGATTTTTCAGTACAATACCTGTAATGCCCGGCGCAATTGAGGCGGTAAAAGAACTCATGGAAACTTACGAGGTATACGTTGTTTCAGCAGCAATGGAATTTCCTCAATGTTTATCTGAAAAGCAAGAATGGTTGCAAGAATACTTTCCGTTTATTAGTTGGAGAAACATAGTTTTTTGTGGCGATAAAAGTATTATTAATACAGATTACATGATAGATGACCATTGCAAAAACCTTGATTATTTTAAGGGCAAAACGATTATGTTTACTGCTGCACATAATGTTNTACMARWYWNATSANNAAWGRGTYKMTRWMTSGRMNGANGYANAWGSWMWNGWTCGNGAANGARSRWNGTRYMGGSATAATAAACCTGTCGCAAACGTTTTCGATAATAAATGCAGTTTAGTATGCATTTAATCTTGTAAACAACGTATATATTTAGTTTTTATACCATCTATTACTGCAAAAGTAAATTACGGTATCAGGAAACTAAATATAATATGAGCCAAGGCAGTAAAATACACAGAATGACACAAACCATGCGGTGGTTTGGTCCTAAAGATCCGGTAAGCTTATCAGACATCAGGCAAGCTGGCTGCACAGGAGTTGTTAGTGCACTTCATCATATTCCAAATGGCGAAATTTGGACGGTTGAAGAGATCTTAAAACATAAAAATCTAATTGAAACAGCTGGTCTTGACTGGGATGTGGTAGAAAGTGTACCCGTTCATGAATCTATAAAAACTCAGAATAGAGGCTTTGAAAATTATATATCCAATTATAAAGCTTCCTTAAAGAATCTGGCTTCTTGTGGTATATCGGTTGTTACCTACAATTTTATGCCTGTGCTGGATTGGACAAGAACCAACCTTGCATTTGAACTTGAAAATGGCGCCAAAGCTTTAAAATTCGAAAAAGCAGCACTTGTGGCATTTGATGTATATATGCTGAACAGGCCAAATGCAGTTGATGATTACACCTATCAGGAACTTGAAAAGGGTAGACTCCGTTTCGAGCAAATGTCTGCAGAGGAACGGTTAATGTTGCAAAGAAATATTATTGCAGGCTTGCCTGGAAGTGAAGAGAGTTTTACCTTAAAACAGTTTCAGGACGCTTTAGATAAGTATAAAGGAATTGATGAAGGCGGACTTTCTCAAAACCTTATTCATTTCCTTTCAGAAATTGTTCCGGTTGCTGATGCTGCAGGAATAAAACTGGCTATTCATCCTGATGATCCACCTTATCCTATTTTTGGTTTGCCAAGAGTTGTTAGTACGGCCGAGCAGGTTCAGAAATTATTTAATGCCGTTCCCKCWYTWMMKAWCKKANCTTTGCTTCTGTACAGGTTCTTTTGGTGTAAGAGCTGATAATAACCTGCCTGAAATGTTAGCTGCATTCGGAGAAAGAATTCATTTTATTCATTTAAGGAGTACAAAAAGAAATGAAGCGGGTGATTTTTACGAGGACAACCATTTGGAGGGTGATGTAGATATGTTTAATGTTGTAAAACAAATCATCTTAATACAACAGAAAAGACAGGTTAGCATTCCAATGCGACCCGATCACGGTCACCAGATGCTTGATGACCTTAAGAAAAAAACTAACCCAGGTTATTCAGCTATCGGCAGATTAAAAGGCCTGGCTGAATTGAGAGGATTAGAGTTCGGAATAATAAACCAGTTTTTAGATAAATAACATGATAGAAGGAGCAGTAATACCTGAAGATTTTTTGTTGAGCAGCAAAAATGCGAAAATACTTTTTAATGATTATGCAAAAAACCTACCTATAATTGATTATCATAATCACCTGCCACCGCAGGAAATAGCAGAGAATAAGAAATTTGCTAATCTGACTGAGATCTGGCTGAAAGGTGACCACTATAAATGGAGAGGTATGCGTGCATTGGGTGTTAGCGAAGAGCTGATTACAGGAAGTGCTGCAGATCAGGATAAATTTATGGCCTGGGCAAGGGTAGTGCCTGCAACAGTTAGAAATCCCTTGTTTCATTGGACGCATATGGAACTTAAAAATCCTTTTGGCATCAATTCCTTTCTAAATGCTGATTCGGGTAAAAGAATTTATGAAGACTGTAATGCGTTGCTTACAAAAGATGAGTTTTCTACACAAGGATTGTTAAACCATTTTAAAGTTGAAATGGTTGGTACTACAGATGATCCTTGCGATGATCTTAAATATCATAAACAATTAGGTGAGAGTGATTTTTCAGTAAAAGTAAAACCTTCATTCAGGCCAGATAAAGCTTTGTTGATTGATAAGGCAGGTCAATTTAAGGATTACGTAAAACAGCTTTCAGTTGTTTCGGGAATTGTTATAACAGATGTTGAGGGATTGTTGGCGGCTTTAAGACAGCGTGTTGATTATTTTGCTGCGCATAATTGTAGTGTTTCTGACCATGGATTAGCTACTTTGCCTGCAACATATAACTTAACTGATGGGGAGAAAAAAGAATTTATCAGTTTCTTAAAAACCGATGACGCTGTGTTTTCTCATCCTGATGCTTTTGCCGGCTATGTTTTAACGGAATTGAGCAAACTATATCATGAAAAGGACTGGGTACAGCAGTTTCACCTGGGCGCAATTAGAAATAATAACCTTGGAATGTTCAATAAATTAGGCGCTGATACGGGATATGACTCTATTGGCGACTTTAGACATGCTGAAAGACTATCGGGATTTTTAGGCAATCTGAGTGTAACTGATCAGCTTACTAAAACCATTATTTATAATCTAAATCCTGCAGATAACGAGGTTTTTGCAGCTATGACCGGTAATTTTGCCGATGGAAGGATGAAAGGTAAAATGCAATTTGGTTCTGGCTGGTGGTTCCTGGATCAGAAAGATGGCATGGAAAAACAATTAAATGCATTGTCTAATATGGGGATGGTGAGCAATTTCGTAGGTATGCTTACTGACTCGCGTAGCTTCCTTTCGTATTCACGACATGAATACTTCAGAAGAATATTGTGTAACCTGTTTGGAGCAGAAATGGAGAATGGAATATTACCTAATGACGAGAAATGGATCGGGCAGATCATCAGCGATATCTGCTATTACAACGCCAAAGAATATTTTAAATTAGGCTAGGATATCCTAGCCTAATAAAAATACAGTCATAGTTTTAGGGCCATGGGCTCCAAGTACTAAAGATTGTTCAATATCTGCAGTTTTTGATGGGCCAGCAATAAAGGATCCGAATCCATATTCGGCGTCACCTATTTTATTATAGGCATCATGCATGGTAGCAACAATGTCAACCTTGTTTACCACAACAGCTAATTGCTGACAAATAAAAGGAACAACCCTTTGCTGCATCAAATCTTCAGTAATCCATAGCGCTGCGTTTTCGGCAACACCAAAATGAGCCTTAATTACAGCCAGATCAACGTCTTCATAGCTATGCGGATCTTTATTTTCCCATCCTGATTCCGTTACTGAACCAAGTTCAGGTAAAGTAGATATGAGTCTTTTTTTATCTTTAAATTCCTGTTGAATGTATTTTGTGATTTCTTCAAAATTTGCAACTTCAACTATTGCCCCACCTATGGCAGATAGTACCGTTTTAAATTGCATTATGCTTTCCATCCCACCTGGCACGGTAGTAAGGTCTGCCGGTAAAGGCCTGGCACCTGGCTGATTGGTTTTTATTTTAGCCAGTATTTCTTCTCTGCTAGTCATTTTTATTATTTTGTTTATACCATTCTCCAAATGATTGTTTTGGAGACTCAGGCATTTCTCTGTGTTTATACCAAAGATTAAGTTTGTTGTTTACGGTGAAGGGAGCATGTTTTAAAACCCAGCGACCTGCTTTTCCGGCGAATTTATATATTGATGGATTTGATAATGTAAAATCCATTGCTTTCATGGCCATTGCCTTTTTTGGATCTGCATAACCTTCTTTAACAATTACCTGACGCCATTTATAAAGCTGTTCATGAATATTTATTTTTACCGGACACACATTGCTGCACGAGCCACAAAGGGTGGAAGCGAATGGAAGGTCGGCATAGTTTTTCATGTCCAGGTTTGGAGCCAATATGGAACCAATAGGCCCTGCGATTGCAGTGTGATAACTGTGTCCGCCGCTTCTGCGATAAACCGGACAGGTATTCATACATGCTGCACAGCGGATACACTTAAGTGAGTTGCGGAAATCTTCTCTGCCAAGTTGTGTAGTCCTGCCATTGTCTACCAAAACGATGTGCATGGTTTGCCCGGGTCTTGGCTTTTTAAAATGACTAGAGTAGGTGGTGATGGGTTGTCCGGTCGCACTTCTGGTAAGTATCCTTAGAAATACCGAAAGATGCTTGCGTAAGGGTACTATTTTCTCAATTCCCATGCAAGCAATATGTACATCAGCAAGATGTGCACCCATATCGGCATTTCCTTCATTTGTACATACAACAAACTCGCCCGTTTCAGCTATTGCAAAATTTACTCCGGTGATAGCAGCCTTTCTGGTAATAAACTTTTCACGTAAATGATCCCTTGCTGCGGCAGTCAAAAATACCGGATCAGAGGCACCTTCAGGCGTGCCAAGGTGCTTGTGGAACAAATCTCCTATTTCTTCCTTTTTCTTATGAATACAAGGAAGCACGATGTGGCTGGGTGGCTCTTCAGCCAATTGTACAATACGTTCTCCTAAGTCAGTATCTATAACCTCTATGTCGTTTTTATGGAGATAATCATTTAGATGGCATTCCTCGGTAAGCATTGATTTGCTTTTAACAATGCGGTTTACGCCGCTTTCCTTTAAAATGGAATGCACTATTTTATTGTGTTCTTCGCCATTGGCAGCCCAGTGAACTTTTATGCCATTCTTTTCAGCATTGGCCTCAAACTGCAAAAGATAATCATGCAAGTTTGATAGCACATTGTCTTTTATTTGTGATGCGGTTTCGCGCAAGGCTTCCCATTCGGGTAGACTATTCGCAGCCTTATCCCGCTTGGCCCTCACAAACCAAAGCGTTTCATCATGCCAGTCTACACGCGCTTCATCTTTATTAAAGATGTCGGATAATTGAGCGTGATCTTTTGCTCCTGTACTCATTTTATTATTGCTGGTTGTAGGTTTAAAATTCCTGTGCGTTTAATATCTCGGCAATGTGTATTACTTTCACATTGCTGTTCTGTCTGCGTAAGATGCCTTCCATATGCATCAGGCAAGACATATCTGCTGCGGTAATATATTCGGCACCACCGTTAAGATGATCTGCAACCCTGTCTTTACCCATTTTTACAGATACGGCTTCTTCGGCAACACAAAAAGTACCACCAAAACCACAGCACTCATCAGGTCGCTTCAGGTTAATCAGTTCCAGACCTTGAACCATATTTAGCAGGTGCAGTGGTTTAGAGAAAGGAGCCTCAACGAGTTCACTCATTTGTGCAAGCATTAATCCACGCTGCCCGTGACAACTTTGGTGTACACCAACTTTATGAGGGAAGCTTGCAGTTAATTTCTCAACTTTAAGTACATCAGTGAGGAACTCAGTTAACTCATAGATCTTTTTTCTGATTCCAAGGGCCTTGTCTTCGGCTTTATCGGCATGAAGATGATCCTTAATATGGAGTACACAGCTCCCGGAAGGGGATACCACGTAATCAAATTCAGAAAAGTTTTCTATAAATAAATCATTGCATCCTTGTGTGAGATGTTCAAAGCCCGAATTGGCCATAGGCTGACCGCAACAGGTTTGCTTTGTGGGATAAACCACGTCAACTCCTAGTTTCTTCAGTAAAGTTAAGGTTGCAATAGCGGCGTTTGGGTAGAACTGGTCAATATAACACGGAATAAAAAGTCCAACAGTCATGGCTAAAAGTATCTGATCTTATTTGGTTTAGGTTGTGCGTTCAAGCAAATATACAGTGCTCAGCGGTAAATATAATGTTATTAAGAATATTATGCAGATTAGTTTGCTATTTAGAACGGAAACGATTTCATATAATGATATTCGTTCAACAGTTTTTTGTAACAAAAAAGTTGGTATACCTTAATTTAACCTGAATTACGTGAACTACTTATGTATTTTTATAATGTTTAAACTGTGCCGGATTAATTTGTTGGAATTTATGAAAACGTTTTCATATAATTGTAATATTGATTAACTTGGTATATGGATTAGGTTAAATCACTAGCCTTATATAATATTAAAATGGCCAACCCAAAAAAGGTACAGCAAAATACAATTCTGGATATTGCGGAAGCGCTGAAGCTTTCGCCTGCAACAATTTCCCGTGCGCTAAATGATCATCCACACGTAAAGGAAAAAACAAAAAATGATGTGCTAAAAATGGCTGCTCAGCTGGGTTACAGGCGTAATAATATGGCTTCAGGCTTGCGCAGCAATAAAACGCATACGATTGGACTTATTGTGCCGAGGATTTCAATGTTTTTTCATGCAGAGGTCATTACCACTATTCAAAATGGTTTACAGAAGTATGGATATAATCTGATCATATGCCAGTCTAATGACTCATTGGATATGGAAAAGGAACTTACAGAGATACTTTTGTCCTCAAGAGTTGATGCTTTAATTGCAGCATGTACGCTGGGTACCACAGATTTTAGCCATTTCGATAAGTTTCTGCAAAATGGGACACCAGTAGTTTTTTACGATCGAGTACCCTTAAATGAACAAAAGGCAACAATAATAAAAGGTGATGATTTTAGGGGAGGATACATCGCAACTTCACACCTCATTGAAACTGGCTGTAAAAAGATTGCTCATATTTCGGGGCCTTTAACTTCAAATTTATATCAGGACCGATCGGCCGGGTTTTTAAAAGCAATTGAACAGCATAAGCTTCCTGTGAATGAAAATTGGGTGTTTCATCAGGAATTGACCCATGCAAATGCTAGAGAAGCTATGCGAAAAATGTTTGAAGGAGATGTTGTGCCCGATGGCTTATTTACGGATAACGATACGAGCGCAATAGCAGCGCTCGAATTTGCAAGAGAAAAGGGAATTGATGTTCCCGGTGAATTAAAAATTATAGGTTACTCAAATGATCCCAGAACATCAATAATTACTCCTGCAATCACTACTATAGAACAGTTTCCGGATGAAGTGGGTAGAAAGATAGTTGAAACGCTAATAAATTCTTTGAAGAATAATACCAATATAATTGATGAAAGAACAGTACCAATAACGATACCTGTTCAGCTGATTAGAAGAATGACAACCTAAAAACTAAATATTAAATAACATTGATGATGAGAAAACTATTTGTTGTAATCTGTTTTTTACTGATAAATAATGGCATGCTAAGCGCCCAGAGTAAGGATGGAAAAATGAGCCAATTGATTGATGAGCAATTTAAATTTGCTGATCAGCAATATAAGGTGCTTGCCAAAAATGTGCCTGCAGATGTAATGCCTAAAACCTATTACGAAAATACAGGTAAAGTAGAAACAAGTGATACCAAATGGTGGTGTAGCGGGTTTTTTCCTGGTACGCTACTTTATATTTATGAGTATACAAAGGATGCCGACATTCTGAAGGAAGCTAAAGAACGTCTTTCTATTTTAGAAAAAGAAAAGCATTACACCGGTAATCATGATTTGGGTTTCATGATGTATTGCAGTTTTGGTAATGCTTACCGAATCCTGAAAGATCCTTCGTATAAGAAGACAATAGATACGGCCGCAGAATCTTTGTCAACACGCTTCCATCCCGAAGCCGGTGTGATCCAATCCTGGAATTCCAGCAAAAAAATGGCTGGTCCTGTTATTATAGATAACATGATGAACCTTGAATTGCTAAGCTGGGTAAGTGACCATGGAGGTGATAAAAAATACAAAGAGATTGCAGTTACGCATGCAAATTCCACCATTAAAAATCATTTCAGGCCAGATTTTAGCTCCTATCATGTTATTGATTATGACATGAAAACAGGTAAGATTTTGCAAAAAATAACCGCACAGGGAGCTGCAGACTCATCTGCATGGAGTAGAGGACAAGCGTGGGGCTTATATGGATACACCATGATGTATCGTTTTACTAAAAACAAACAGTATTTAAACCAGGCAAAAAATATTGCCAAATTCATGTTAAATGATCGCAATATGCCTGCAGATATGATTCCTTACTGGGATTATGATGCTCCTGGGATACCTAATGCGCTTCGTGATGCCTCTGCTGGTGCGGTTATGGCTTCCGCATTATTGGAGCTCGCCCAGTATTCAGATAAAAAGGAAGTTAAACAATATGTGAGTGCCGCTGAAACAGCTTTAAAAACATTGGCTTCTGATACCTATCGTGCAAAATTGGGAGAGAATGGTGGGTTTTTGTTAAAACACAGCGTAGGCTCAATACCTCATAAATCGGAGGTTGATGTTCCGTTAACCTATGCTGACTACTATTTTTTAGAGGCTTTACATCGCTATAAAAACTGGTATTTATAAAAATATTAATAAAAAAGATAAAACATGCAAACACATTTTGAAAGCCGATACGCTCTAAGTCCAAATGAAACAAAGCAAATGGCTACCGCGGATCTGCGTAAAAATTTTTTAATCCCCGAGATATTCGAGGCGGACCATATACATCTTACTTTGTCTCATTACGACCGCTATATAGCCGGAGGAATAATGCCCGTAAATGAAATTATACAACTTTCAAATCCTGATAGTTTAAAAGCCGAATACTTTTTAGAAAGAAGAGAACTTGGCATTATTAACGTAGGTGGCAATGGTACCGTTGTAGCCGACGGAGTTAATTATGATCTGGGTTTTAAAGAAGCGCTTTATATTGGTAAGGAGACTAAAAATGTAACATTTGCATCCGCCGATAAAAAGAAGCCTGCAAAATTTTATGTTAATTCTGCACCTGCTCATCATAAATATCCAAGTAAAAAGGTTTCAAAAGCCGAGGCGGAAATTGTTGAGCTTGGGAGTCCTGAAACGGCAAATCACCGGATTATAAATAAACTATTGGTAAATAGTGTTTTGCCTACTTGTCAACTACAAATGGGCATGACTGAGCTAAAGAGTGGAAGCGTTTGGAACACCATGCCGGCACATACTCATGACCGTAGGATGGAGGTTTATTTCTACTTTGAAGTTCTACAAGGCCAAAGTGTTTGTCATTTTATGGGCGAACCACAGGAAACCAGGCACATCTGGATGCAAAATGAGCAGGCTGTGATTTCGCCTAACTGGTCTATACATTCAGGAGCGGGTACAAGCAACTATACGTTTATCTGGGGTATGGCAGGTGAGAATCTTGACTATGGAGATATGGATCATTGTGCAATTAATGAGCTTAAATAATAAAGAGATTATGAAAAAAGTATTAGCTTTCTTATTGCTACTGCCCGGAGCATCGTTCTTTGTGCAGGCACAAACAAATGTGGTGAAAACAATTATTATAGTGAATAATTCATCTGATATAGAACGGGTAGGTGAGGTATTGTCCATTAACTGGGCTACCATTATCACAAAATATCCGGGTATCGATACTGCGAATTTCAAAGTATTAGATGCGGCTACCAAAAAAGAAATTCCTTTTCAGTTGGAGCACAAAGGAGAAGTGGCTATACAGAATTTACTGGTACAAATTAACGTTAAGGCAAAAGGGAATGCTAAACTCCTTATAGTAGCAGGCAAACCTGCTGCTGCAACTAGAAAGACCTACGGTCGCTATGTCCCTGAACGCTATGATGACTTTGCATGGGAGAACGATAAAGTCGCCAACCGTATGTACGGTAAAGCATTAGAGACCAGAAAGGACAATGCTTTTGGAATAGATATTTGGGTTAAAAGATCAAGTAAGCTGGTAATTAATGACTGGTACAAAACTGGTGATTACCATACAGATCATGGTGATGGAATGGATTATTATAGTGTAGGATTAACTTTAGGCGCAGGCGATATAGCTCCGTACGTTAATGACTCAGTTTACTATTCTAAAAATTATCATAACTGGAAAGTATTGGATAATGGCCCATTGCGTACCTCATTCCAGTTAGGTTATGATGAGTGGGATGTGGCAGGCAAACTGGTAAAAGTAGTGAAAACAATATCTCTGGATGCTGGCTCTCACTTTAACCGTATACAAGCGAATTACTCTTATTCAGACGGAGCAGATCTTCCTGCAGTAATAGGGATAGTTAAAAGAGCCGAGCCGGGGGTTATCCTAATGGATGAAAAACAGGGCATAATGGGTTATTGGGAGCCAGAGCATGGTGCAGATGGAATTACAGGGGTAGCAACGATTATCCCTGGTGGAAAGGTGAAAATGAACACTGATAAGGTTCATTTGCTAACCCATACCTTAGTTAAAGGCAAAGAGCCGGTTGTTTACTATAATGGGTCTGCATGGAGTAAGGGGAATGAAATTACAACAGCAAATGAATGGTTTAAACATCTGGATACTTTTAGTCAGAAATTAAACCAACCATTAGTTGTAAAAGTGCAATAAGAAATATATAAAATGGCGATACTTGATTTATTTAATTTAAAAGGAAAAACGGCTTTAGTAACAGGCTGTAAAAGAGGCATAGGTAAGGCTATGGCAGAGGCCCTTGCAGAAGCAGGAGCAGATATTATTGGCGTATCCGCCAATTTAGAGCTATCTGGAAGTGATATAGAAAAATCTATAAACTTACTTGGTAGGAAATTTTATGCATATCAATGCGATTTTAGCAGCCGTAATTCACTTAAACTATTTATTGATCAGGTAAAAAGAGATCATCCGATAATAGATATTCTTGTAAATAATGCAGGAACAATTTTAAGAAAGCCTATATCTGAACATCCTGATGAGTACTGGGATGAAGTGATCGCTGTAAATCAATCAGCTCCTTTTATCCTTACCAGGGAAATTGGAAAAGAAATGGTTTTGCGTGGACATGGAAAGGTAATTTTTACAGCTTCTCTGCTAACGTTTCAAGGTGGCATTACCGTACCTGGTTATGCAGCCAGTAAAGGGGCAATTGGCCAGTTAACAAAAGCTTTTGCTAATGAATGGGCAGCTAAAGGGGTAAATGTAAATGCAATAGCACCGGGATATATTTCAACTGATAATACAACTGCACTGAGAGCCGACGAGAACCGTAGTCGCTCTATTATGGAACGCATTCCTGCAGGGCGATGGGGTGAACCGGAAGATTTTAAAGGTCCGATAGTTTTTCTGGCTACAGAGGCTTCTTCTTATATGCACGGCACCGTGATGACAGTAGATGGCGGATGGATGGGCAGATAATGGTATAAAATAATTGAGTAAATGAATTTAAGAAAATTAATACTGGTTTGTAGTTTGCTGATTGCTTATCAAATCACAAATGCTCAGGAAATATGTCCGATTATTCCTCAACCAGTAAAGTTTGCTAAAACCGATGGCTCTTTTGTGCTCACTCAGCATAGTCCTATAGTCGCAGAATCTAAGCTTTTAATACCAGTCGCTCATTATCTTCAGCAGGAATTATTGAAAGAGCAGGGACTACCTTTAAGTGTTTACAAAGCATCGAAAGAATCTGGTGTAAAATTACTGCTTACGTCGAAAAAAAGCTCAGACCTATACACTCTGGAAATCAGTTCAAAAGGAGTTGAAATATCTGCAAGCGATGCTGAAGGGGCTTTCTATGGCGTTGTGTCGTTGCTGCAGATTGCCAGACAATCGAAAAATTTAAAAGGTTCACTTTCATTAGAAGGATGCAAGATACAGGATAGTCCTTTATACGAATGGCGAGGTTTGATGCTTGATGAATCAAGACATTTCTTTGGTGTAGCAAAAGTTAAATCTATTCTGGATTGGATGGCTTTCTATAAATTGAATCGTTTCCACTGGCACCTTACCGACGAGCCTGCATGGCGTATTGAAATTAAAAGATATCCGGGACTCGCCTTGATTGGTGGTATTGGTGATTTTTTGAATGGAACTTTACCCTCACAGTATTACACGCAAGAACAGGTGAAAGAGATAGTAGCTTATGCAGCACAGAGATTTATCACTGTTATTCCGGAGATAGATATGCCAGGACATGCTTCTGCAGCGAATAGGGCATATCCTGAATTTAGCGGGGGTGGATCTGAGGGACATCCTGAATTCACGTTCAATCCTGGTAAAGAAGTTACTTATCAATACCTTTCAAATATCCTGCGCGAAACCAATGCATTATTTCCTTCAGGGATGATTCACCTTGGCGGCGATGAGGTAAGCTATGGCAATCAGCAATGGTCTACAAATGCGGATATTAAAACGCTAATGCAAAGTAAAGGACTGGCAAATGTTAAAGAAGTAGAAAAATACTTCATGAAACGTATGGCAGATTCGGTATACAGTATGAATGCGAAATTACTTGTGTGGGATGAGATGGCGGAAGTTGATCTTCCTAAAGACAAGACAATTATCTTCTGGTGGAGACATGATAAACCTGATATGCTAAATCTATCTCTTAAAAAGGGTTATGAAACCGTGTTGTGCCCGAGATTGCCGTTTTATTTTGACTTTGTTCAAGATAGTACCCATAATTACGGTCGCAAATGGAGCAATAAATTATACAATGCATTAGAAAGCGTTTACTCCTTTTCCCAGGATAATTACTTAGACGGTTCAGTAAGTAAAAAACAGATCTTGGGTATACAAGCTGATCTATGGACGGAGACGATTCAAAGCGATCAACGATTAGATTACCTGTTGTTTCCGCGAATAACTGCACTTGCAGAAGCTGCATGGAGTAAAAACGCAAAGGATTTCCAAGCATTTATGCAGCGTTTAAAAAAGCATATGCCGCTGTTTCAGCAAGCATCAATTTATTATTATGATCCATTTAATCCTGCAAAGAATCCTGAACCCGTTAGAATAGGGGCTGGGGTTAAGCGCTTTGATACTGGATTGTAAGTGGTTCCGACCTTAAACACTTGCTCAATATTATTTTCTGACGCTATTTAATTTAATTGTAAACTTTTAGGGCCTAAGCCCAATATTTGCAAAACTGTTGCGTAGTATCAATAATAATCGTATTTTTGCCCGGCAAATAGTAACTCATAAATTATTTGCTATGCAACTCGATCCCAATAAATTTATCGCCGAAGGTCTAACATACGATGACGTATTATTAGTACCAGCTTACTCTGAAGTTCTGCCACGTGACGTGGATACAGGGAGTTTCCTTACAAAAAAAATACGTATTAATGTTCCTGTAGTTTCTGCTGCAATGGATACTGTAACTGAATCTGGATTGGCTATTGCCATTGCCCAGGCTGGTGGTATCGGTATGCTTCACAAAAACATGAGCATCGAGCGTCAGGCAGAGGAGGTAAGAAAAGTAAAACGCTCAGAAAGCGGAATGATCCAGGATCCAGTTACTTTAAGTAAAGATGCTAAAGTTGCCGATGCTTTCCAGATCATGAAAGAATTTAAAATAGGTGGAATTCCTGTTATAGATTCAGAGGGTAAATTGGTTGGTATAATTACAAATAGAGATTTGCGCTTTCAAAAAGATATGCAACGTAAAGTTTCTGAAGTGATGACCAGCGAAAATCTGATCACTGCCGCAGAAGGTACCACCCTTTTACAGGCAGAGGAAATTTTACAGGATTATAAAATTGAAAAACTTCCTGTAATTGATAAAGAAGGCAAACTAGCGGGGTTAATCACTTTTAAGGACATTCAAAAATATAAAAACTATCCTAAAGCTTGTAAAGACGAACGCGGCAGGTTGCGTGTAGGTGCTGCAGTAGGTGTAGCTGCTGATAACATTGATCGTGTTGCTGCATTGGTCCAAGCAGGAGTTGACGTAGTTACAGTTGATACTGCYMWCRGNCAMTNTAMAGGYRTYMYYGWKMYRRTTAAKGCCWKKRMRSMTWMSWWMMCCGACTTACAGGTTATTGCAGGTAATATCGCTACAGCAGAAGCTGCAAGAGCTTTGGCAGCTGCCGGAGCTGATGCAGTAAAAGTTGGTATTGGTCCAGGTTCTATCTGTACTACCAGAATCATTGCTGGTGTTGGTGTACCACAGTTATATGCAGTTTTTGAATGTGCCCAGGCATTAATTGGCACAGGGATTCCTGTAATTGCTGATGGCGGTATCAAACAAACAGGAGATATTGTGAAAGCTATCGCAGCCGGAGCTAGCTCTATTATGGCAGGATCTTTATTCGCTGGGGTAGAGGAGTCGCCAGGTGAAACCATCATTTACGAAGGACGTAAGTTTAAATCTTACCGTGGTATGGGCTCTGTTGAAGCAATGCAACAGGGATCAAAAGACCGTTATTTTCAGGATGAGGAAGATGTAGTTACCAAATTGGTACCGGAAGGTATTGTTGGTCGCGTACCTTATAAAGGAACGTTGGCCGAGGTGATTTATCAATATGTAGGTGGCTTAAGAGCAGGTATGCACTACTGTGGTGCTGCAACTATTGAAGATTTACAGAAAGCCAAATTTGTACGCATTACAGCCGCGGGAATGAGAGAGAGTCATCCTCATGATATTTCAATCACTAAAGAAGCTCCAAATTATTCGCGTTAATAATTTGATTAAATAACACAAAAAAGGGCCCGAATCAACACTGATTCAGGCCCTTTTTTGTGTTAAAACAGACTTAACTTTGACTATAGTCTAACAGAGTCCGAACCGAGTCTGACATGTGATAGGAGTTTATAAAAACTCATCAGGTCCCAATTCCCAGGTCCAGGGTTTTTTGAAGCTCGAAAAAGTACGCAACGTTTTAAATGTTAAATTCTGTTCAATGATCTCGTTTCCTGAATCCTTATTATTGATTTTACCAATAGTAATAATGCGTTTCTTGTTTACAAAATCATACTTTTTACTATTCATGTCACCAGATCCGCTATGATAAGAGTAATTGCTTGCCTTGGTAAGCTGCCAATCTTTATCCTGATATTTAAAGCTGTAATTAAGTTTCCATCTCCAATTTGCGCCCCCTTCAAAAGCGAGGTTGAGTACATTATCTGCGATAACCAATGGTCGTAATGGGTCACCCATCGAGCCACCTTCTTCCGATCTTAAAATAAAATTGTTGTTTTGGGTTACTAGTTTGTAATTTCTGCCCGATTTAAAATAGACTGCCAGCATTCTGGGTCTTTGGATTTCGGTGATAAGTTCTGTTGTATTATCTCCATATGCCCTGTTTTCTTTAACAGCAGCATAAAACTCATATATCAAGGCCAGATCTTCAACTTTATCATTGTTTAAATCTCCATAAACAGAATCTATAACCTTCCATTGAGCTGGAATGAGCGATTTTATGGTTTTTCCTTGAGGGATAAGCACCGGATACTTAAAAGATTGAGCATACGTAGCAGCGCAGCAAAATAATAAAAGCGTAATAAGTCCTATTCTCATATTTCTATACAACGATTAAATACAATGATTTATTCTAAATATAGGTTTAATAAAAGTACAAAAGCCGGAATCCTCCGGCTTTTGTATGTATTAGCTATATATGTATCGTGATTTATTGAACCACTTTACCGTCTTTGTCGATCTTAAGAGATCCTGTTTCTTCTCCTTTTTTAACATTGATCAAGTAATACTCAGATTTGTCTGCGTTAACAACAAGAAATGCTGCAGTTGGAGTCCATTCTTTTGCTGGTTCAGCTTGTAACGTTTTTTGAACCGGCTCAGGCAGGTCTTTTAATTCTACTGGAGTTTTTGTAGTACTATCTTGTCTTACAGCAACTTCTACTGAGTTTTTAATGTCGCTTGCTTTTACTGTTGTTAATCCTGCTACTGCTAAAAATGCTGCTGATAAAATGATCTTTTTCATAATACTTATTTTAAATTTCAATTAATATTCTTGTTAATTATGTTTAGACTATGCTACATAATAGTGCCTAAGTATATGTTTTTTGGCACCGGTCTGATTTTCAGTGGTTTATTTTATTGGCGGTTTCGGAAAGCTGTGGAGTTCCTCTACAGATTGTTGAGCAAGGAAGCAGGTAAGTTTAAATATTTCTATCTTTGTATAAAAAAAGACCATGTCAATTACATCAGACGAAGAACTTTCAGGAATGCAGCAGATCAGTAATGCGGTAGCAGAAACCCTTAAACAAATGAGGGAACATGCTGCTCCAGGTATGACCGCTAAAGAATTGGACGATTTTGGAGGAGCAATTTTAAGTAGCTTAGGCGCAAAATCGGCACCTAAGCTGACTTATGACTTCCCTGGATGGACGTGCATAAGCGTGAATAATGAGATTGCTCATGGCATTCCTACAGAAAATAAAGTTTTTAAAGAAGGCGACATTATTAATATTGATGTATCTGCTGAGTTAAATGGTTTTTGGGCTGATAATGGTGGTTCATTTATTTTAGGCGAAGATATAAATGAGCTTCAGCCGCTTGTAGATGCTTCAAAACAAATATTGCGCAAAGCCATAAATCAGATAAAAGGGGGAGTAAAGATTGCAGATATCGGTAGATTGATTGAAACAGAAGCTCGTAAATCTGGATATAAGGTGATTAAAAACCTCGCCGGACATGGGGTAGGCAGAAGTTTACACGAAGAACCGCATGAGATCTTGAACTGCTATGATAGATTTAATACTACGCGCTTCAGAAAGAATTCTATTGTAGCTATTGAAACATTTATTGCCACTGCTTCAACTTATGCTGACCAGGAAAAGGATGGATGGACATTGGTTGGTAATAAAGGTGGCTATGTAGCGCAACATGAACATACCATAATGGTTACAGATGGTAAGCCGGTTATCCTTACTGCCGTAAATAACATCTGGGAATAATTAACATTCAGCGCACACCAAAGCGGTGGCGCTGTATGAAGTAATTAGCTGGTGGTTCCTGCATCAATTGTAATTATTGAACCTGTGGTATAGCCACTGTTAGGGTTTGCTAAATAAGCTACCACATCGGCGATATGCTCTGGTTTGCCATATTTTTGTATTGCCATTAGGCTTCGCTGAAAGTCTGCATGTTCTGAGGTCTCAGGGTTCATATCTGTATTTATAGGGCCCGGTTGTACCAGATTAACCGTAATTTCTCTGTGCCCCAAGTCGCGTGACAGGCCTTTTGTAAGTCCGCTTAGCGCAGATTTGCTCATTGCATATAATGTGCCYWRARYGGSAGGTACTTTATCAGCCATATTACTTCCTATGGTTATGATCCTGCCCGCATTTTCCATCTTTTTCGCAGCAATTAGACAGGCCTCCACTACAGCTTTTACGTTTACTGCCATAGTGATATCATAATCAGCGAGGGTATGTTCTTCAAATGGTTTCCCAATGTAAACACCGGCGCTGTTAACCAGTATATCCAGTTTTCCAAAAGTTGCTATAGCCTTTTGTATTGCGGCAGTAATTTCTCCTTCAATAGCGTTATCTGCTTTAATTGCCAGAACTTTTAAACCTATTTCCGTTAGCTCATTAACTAATGCGTCTGCCTTTTCTTTCCCATTTACATAAGTGAAAGCCACAGTTGCACCTTCTTTTGCAAGTCTTTTTACAATCGCAGCTCCTATACCACGACTTCCGCCGGTTACTACTGCTACTTTGTTTTTCAAATGTTCCATATCCGTTTTCTGTAATAAATTTTAATATTAATACTTATTACAAAGGTATATTTGTACTTTTACAATTGTATGTACTGATAAAATTGTATAGTACTAACATAAATGTAAGTAATGAGAAAAGAAAGCTCTACAAATCTTGAAAATGAGGTGCAGATAAATGCTAGTTGTGGTATGGCCTATACTTTAGATTTAATTGGCGGCCGGTGGAAGCCCACTATATTGTGGCGTCTGTTAAATTATGGAAGCTTAAGGTATAGCAAACTTCGTAAATCAATGCCTAATGTTTCTGAGCGGATATTGATTTTACAGCTTAGGGAACTGGAAAACGATGGTTTGGTAAATAGAATGATCTACCCTGAGGTTCCGCCCAGGGTAGAGTATAAGCTTACAGAATTAGGATTGAGGCTTGAGCCGGTTCTCCGGTTATTGTCCGACTGGGGTGATGCTAACCGTCCTACAGGGGATTAGCACCTACACCTTCGAAAGTGATTTTAATAGGTTTGATCAATCCGTTTTCATCAAATTCCATTTTGTCTATGCAGGTAACCCTATGATTACCATTGGTTTCACCTAATGGACGACGGTGGTATATAATGTAGTAATCGCCAGTTTTTGGATTCTTGATTATTGAATGATGACCCGCACCTGTAGCGATAGATGGATCTTGTTTTAAGATTTTATCTATACGTTTAAACGGACCAAGAGGTGAATCTGCTATGGCGTAAGCTACTGAATAATCTGGACCGGTCCATCCGCCTTCCGACCACATGAAATAGTATTTTCCATCTTTGATAAACATAAAAGGCCCCTCAACATATCCCTTAGGGGTTACCTCTTTATAAGTTGTTCCATCAGGGAATGGCACAATGCTTTTAAAGTCATCACTTAATTTTACAACGTTGCAGTGAGACCAACCCCCATAAAATAGATAGTATTGTCCGTCTTTATCTTTAAAAACATATTGATCAATTGGCTGCGCACCATTATGAAATTTATCGATCAGGGGTTTGCCGATAAGATCTTTAAATGGGCCGTTCGGTTTATCTGAAACGGCAACGCCTATACCACCTAATTCATTATCATTTTGAATGTCATTAGCCCCAAAAAAGAGATAATATTTATTTCCTTTTTTAGTTATTGATGGTGCCCATACAGCTTTTTTTGCCCATTTAACATTGCTGGTATCAAGAATGTGCGGATGTTTTTTCCAGGTAACAAGATCTTTGGAACTATAGGCGTCCATAAATGTCTGTTCTTCATATTTAGCAGAAAAGGTTGGGTAAACCCAGTATTCTTTACCGAATATAGCTCCTTCAGGATCGGCATACCAGCCTGGAAATATTGGATTTCCAGAAGTCTCTTTTGATTTTTTTTGTGCGGATAAGGAAAGTGCTATGAACGAAAGGCAAAGCAAAAGTTGATACTTCTTCATTTTTTAATGCGTTTGGATAGTATAATTTGTTTAAACTTAATTAAAGCCTAAGGTATCGTTTTATATCTTTTTTCACTAATACTCTATTAAATCCATAGATTTTATTTGTTTTTAACAAAAATGCAATTACATTTGCCTTGAATTGATAAGAAACAAAACCAAACAATGAAAAGAATTTTACACTTAAAAAAAGAAATTGCGCTCTGCAGTCTAAATCGATTGAGATTTTCTTCTCACTGTTGTTGCTGTTCCATGCAATAGCATTTCAAGCTATAAAGAAATAATAAAGACAGGATTAGCATCCTGCCTTTATCAAAGCATTCAGTACGCAACGCCAATCACTTACTGAAATGCCAACTCGTTTCAACCAATAGAATTTTATTAATTAAAACTTTTTAAAGTTATGCAAAATTTTAAAAAGGGTAAGCATTTGTATAGCGCTTATTCCTTGTTAAAAAAAACACTGCTATTGAAGAGCAGTATCGCGGTAATGATCTTATTGCCACTTATTTCCTTTTCCCAAACTCAACCACTTATTAATTCTACTCTTAAAGGCCAAATTATTGACGCCGTAACAAAGCTTGGAATTCCTGGGGTAAGTATCCACATTACCGGTACTACACACGTTGTACAAACAGATAAAAATGGGAAATTCGATTTTGTTACCGGTCAGAAATTTCCTTATACTTTAGAGATTACTTATGTAGGTTACGAAAAAAAACAGGTTGTAGCCAATGGAAGTCCAATTCTGGTTGAATTAAAAGAGAGTGCAAGTCAGCTAAATGATGTAGTTGTTGTGGGGTACGGTGCCCAAACACGTAAAAGTGTTGTGGGTTCTATTGTTAAGGTAAATGCTGCCGAAACCAAGCAGATTCCTGTAGCCAGTTTTGATGCCCAGTTACAAGGCAGGGCAGCAGGTGTGCAGGTAGGAACTTACTCTGGTTCCCCTGGTGAAGGTGTAAAAGTACAGGTACGGGGAACTGCTTCTATTAACGCTAGTAACGAGCCACTATATGTTATTGATGGTGTATTTGTGAACAACAACTCTTTGTCAACCCTTGATCTTGGAGGTAAAAAAACATCGCCTCTGGCAGATATAAATCCCGCGGATATTGAGAGTATTGAAGTGCTGAAAGATGCAAGTGCTATTGCAATTTATGGTTCTCGTGGAGCCAACGGAGTTATTTTGGTAACCACTAAAAGGGGAGAGTACCTTTTAGGCAAAACAAAATATAATTTAGAGATATCACATGGCTGGCAAAAGGCTGATCCTGATAGATTATGGGAACTCACTACTGGTCCCGAGCATGCCATGCTGGTTAATGAACAATGGATAAACTCGGGTAAAGACAAACCTAGCCTAAATCAAACCTACGAGAATCGCCCATTCAGACCAGTAACAGATGTTATTAATGGTGTTCCCGGAAGAGGTAATCCAGAAGATCAGCAAACTTATGATCGATTAAGCAGAGTCTTCAGAACTGCACAGGTTAAGAATTATGACCTTAGCATCCAAGGTGGAAGTGAGAAGATCCGTTATAATATAGGTGCCGGTTATACCGATCAGGAAGGAATATTAAAACCAGCTGATTTCCAGCGGGGAAGTTTTAAATTGAATCTTGATAGTAAACTGAATGATAAAGTAACCCTTAGTTCAAGTAATGGCGTTTATAGAACATTCAGACAGCAAGTTCGAGGTGGCGCTGGTCAGCAGGCCGGACATTTACTTGCTGCGCTGCATCATCCGACTTATTTGCCTTTATACAACGCAGATGGAACGCCAGCAAGGGGTTCGATTTACGAAAATATTGATAATCTTGTAAATACTGATATTACCGATATCTCGACCACAAGTATTCGGTATATAGGTAATCAGTTCATAGAAGTTAATATTTTACCAGGTCTTAAGTTTAAATCTTCGATCGGTTTAGATTATGATAACTATAATGAACGTGAGTTCTTTAACGATCAAACAATTATTGGTGGCAGCCCTAATCCATTGGGCTATAGAAAAGAGGTGTTTAGTACCAGCACGATTATTCAGAATGAACAAACCCTATCCTATGTAAGAGCACTTAATTCAAGGCAAAATATTACTGTTTTGATTGGAAATAGTATTCAGAGTACCGATGTTAAGGTCGCTCAGGAAGTTGGACAAGGTTTCCCAAATAATTTCTTTCAGCAAATCTCTGCCGCTTCTGTGAGGACAGCTGATCAGAGAAGATCGAAGTCTACACTTGCTTCATTTTTTGGTAGGCTGAACTACAGTCTTGATAATAAATATTTTCTTGAAGGTGTAATCAGAGCTGATGGTTCATCTAAATTTGGTGCCAATAACCGCTGGGGATTCTTTCCTGGTATAGGCGCTTCATGGAGGATCAAACAGGAGGCCTTTCTACAAAATTCTGAAACCATATCTGAATTCAAACTTAGGCTAAGTGCCGGTTCCGCAGGAAATCAAAATGGCATTAACGACTATGCCGCATTGGGTTTATGGTCTGGCTCAGCGGCGTATCCTGATAACCTAACAAGCGGACCTAAACCTGGTGTAGCACCTGCTCAATTAAAAAACCCTGACTTGAAATGGGAGAAAACCACGACCTACAACGCAGGAATAGACCTGGGTTTATTTAAGGATAGGCTGTTCCTGAATTTTGATGCTTACTACAAGTACACCACAGATGCTTTGCTTTATTTGCCTGTGCCACAATCAACAGGGTATTCAAGCACATTGGCTAATGCTGGTGAAGTAAGTAATAAGGGAATTGAGCTGGCAATAACCGGAACAATTATAAAATCTAAGGACTTTGAATGGTCAGCAAATTTTAACATTTCAAGAAATGTAAACCGAGCTGAAAAACTGGTTAGCCCTATCACCTTTGAAGCCAGAGAGTATAGAAGAACACAGGAAGGGGCTGCGCTGGGAAGTTTCTGGTTATACAAACAGCTATATGTTGATCCTACAACCGGAGATGCTATATTTCAACACGCCGATGGAACTACAGGAACTACTGTGACTACGGCAGATCGTCAGCTAATGGGTAATCTCATCCCTGATTTCTTTGGAGGTTTTTCTAATAATATCAGCTATAAAGGATTTGATCTGAACGTATTGTTTACTTACCAATATGGCAATAAAGTATTCAATTTTAACAAGTACATTTTGGAAGGTGGGGGTACAAGAGATGCCTCCAGATCCATTTTAAAGAGCCAACTGAACAGGTGGCAAAAAGAAGGAGACATTACCAATACACCTCGAGTTACCAGTGTGGGTAATAATTATAACATCGAACAGAACAGCAGGTATCTGGAAGATGGATCCTTCATCAGACTTAAAGCGGCTTCTTTAGGTTATACTTTACCTGCATCAGTAACCTCAAAAGCAAGGTTGGGCAAAGTAAGGCTGTATGTTTTGGGAACGAATCTCTGGCTTAAAACAAAATATTCAGGTGCCGATCCGGAAAGTTCGGGTAGTGCGGGTCAGAATCTCGACGGTTTGGATACAGCTACACCACCGCAACCAAGAGGAATTCAGTTTGGCGCTAACATCTCATTTTAATACTAGAATCATGAATACTAAAAATAAAACACTCCTATTTTTATTGCTGATCAGTTCATCGCTGCTCTCTTGCAAGAAATATTTAGAAGTTTCACCATACGATACCATACCTGATGAAACTACGATCTATGATAGATCATCAGCAGAAGCTGCCGTAAGAGGAGCTTACCGCGGATTGGCAAGTCTTAATTATGGAAGCGCTTTCCAGAATACAATACTTCAGTCAGGTGGAGACATTAAATCACTAAACAATGCGCAAACGGATTTGAATGTAATCAATTATGATCTGCGGTCAGATATTGCATTCTTATCAACCTATTGGGGAAACTTCTACAATACCATTAATCGCACCAATCATATTATTGAAAAAGTGCCCTTGGTCACAGATAATAAACTTGGTAATGATCTTAAAAATCAGCTGTTGGGTGAGGCTTACACCATTAGGGCCCTATCTTATTTTGATCTTGCGCGCGTGTTTGGAAATGTGCAGATATTTTTAACACCAACTAATGTGGTGGCTGATAAACTTGGCGTTAAGCAAAGTATTCAGGCTGAAGTGTTTGCTCAGGTGCTTGAAGATTTAAATAAGGCGGAGCCCTTGTTGCCTGCTACTGTTGTGAGGAACAGGATAACCAAGCTTGCAGCAATTGCATTGAGAGCCAGACTTTACCTATATCAGAAAAAATATACTGAGGCCGAAGCTGATATCAATACTGTTTTGGCAAATCCCGGATATAAATTGATTAAACCTTTTAATCTTGCTGCGGGAACTTCAGAGTCTGTATTAGAGCTTTCTTACAGTGTAAATGATGTTAATGCGGGGTATTCTCAATGGAATACCAGTAACAGGGCACTTGAACCAAAAGCAGTAATTCACAATCTTTTGAACGATCCTGCTGTTGGTGGCGATCGTAAAATCCTTTCCGTAAAAAATGCTGCAGGACAATTTATAGGTGGTATTTATCCCACTAACACTTCTGCTGGATACATTATCAGAACGGCAGAATTATTTCTTAACAGGGCTGAAGCACGTGTACTTAAAACAGTACCTGATTTAAGCGGAGCAATTGCAGATATAAATGCGGTAAGGGTTAGGTCTAATGTTCCTGAAATAAGCACAAGTCTTAATAAGGATGAAGTCTTGTTGGCTATAGAAAATGAAAGGCGTGTAGAGTTTGCCCTGGAACCTTTCAGGTGGTTTGATTTGGTCAGAACAGGTAGAGCTTCTGCGGTATTGAACCTGAACGATCCTAATAAGTACATTTTTCCAATACCGGCAGGAGAGATCATTGCTGATCCATCACTTGTTCAGAATCCGGGTTACGGCAGAAATTAAAATTTTAACATCATTAAAATATATTTGTTATGAGCAAAATAACAACCAACACAAATAAGGAATCACGGGAGTGGAAGCCCTGGGAAAAGAATTTGTTTAGGTTCTTCTTTATCTTCCTGGTGATCCAGATCATTCCGATCGATTGGAAATTTTACAAAGAACTATTCTCTATCAATTGGCTTCACCTGCATTTCCACGATCTGTTTAAGTTAACTAAGTATCAAGCTCAATTTTTTTCTGATAATCAAATTGCCGAATGGGGTATAGGAGGTTTTGCAAACTGGGTAGTATTTATAATTATTGCCGCTATAGGCGCTGTGATTTGGAGTAAAACAGATGCCAACAGAAAGGAATATACCAAGCTATACTACTGGTTAAGGGTATTGGTGAGATATCGCCTTGCGTTTGTACTGGTTACTTATGGCTTTATCAAATTTTTTCCGTTGCAGATGCCTTATCCTTCGTTAAGTAATCTGCTGACTAATTATGGAGATTACTTTGCCTGGAAAATCTATTTCCAAACGGTAGGTATAGCACCTAAGTATGAATCTTTTTTGGGTTTTGTTGAAATACTTGCTGCCTTCTTGCTTTTTAACAGGAGGACTGTCACGTTTGGTGTAGGACTAATATTCGGTTTTTTAGGGAATGTGGCGGTAGCAAACGGATTTTATGATATAGGTGAGCAGGCGCTAAGTACTTTTATTGTGCTCTTAGCAACTTTCTTATTTGTATACGACATTCCCAGACTATATGATCTGCTCATTAAAGAAACACCGGCTTATGCCAATAAATTTATCCCAAAATTTACTGACAGTCGCTTAAGAAATGCACGGAAAGGATTAAAAATAGCGTTTGTGGCCTTTGTTGTACTCTTTGCATATAAGGCTTATGATAATTACACAAATGATCCTTATAAAATACCTCATACACCAGGGTTAAGTAAAGCATTTGGGTATTATAATGTAAAGGAGTTTGTATTAAATAAAGACACTATACCATACTCTAAAACTGACCCTAACAGATGGCAGGATGTGGTTTTCGAAAAATGGTCGACTTTAACGATCAAAGTGAATCGCCCGGTTAAGATAGACTTGTCGAGTGGCGAAGAAGTTCATGAAAAAGATATTGATAGAAACTATGAACTGGCGGGATATGCAGGTCGCCACTATTTCTACTATGATGCCGATACTGTAAACCATACGCTTTCATTGCAGAATAAGAACAAAAATCAACGGAATGAAAAGCTTCAGCTCAAGTATGAGCGGCCAAATGATTCAACAATAGTACTGTCGGGTATTAACGAAAACAGAGATTCGATACATGTGGTTCTTGCCAAAATAAATAAGAAGTATATGATGTTCGAAGGTCGCCGTAAACCTGTAAAAATCTAGTTATCACTTAAAAGAAATTAAAATGTCCACATTAGAGATAAACCTGGATGCTCCTGCAGAAACAGCAGCAGTAGACAAACAAGAACAGGAAGTAATTAAAGAATCGCCTAAAACAGGTAAATGGAAGAACTATCAGAAAATAGCATTTCGGATAGGCTTTTTGTATATGCTTTTCTTGTGTATTCCCACTTATCCAAAGTTTTATGAGGAGCTTTTCGCTTTAAAGTTTTCAAAGATTACCTATCATGATTTTCAAGCCATAGTCGCATTCTGGCCTCCACAGATTGTAACTATTGAATCAGAAGAAGGGGTGTTTGGGCTACTAAACTATATTAACTTGATTCTGCTATTTGCAGGGTCTGTTGTTGGAGGATTGATCTGGACTGCTCTTGATCAAAAATCCACAGAATATAGTAAGCTTTATTATTGGATAAGGGTACTTGCTCGCTATCGCCTGGCTTATGGTATGATTGGATGGGGATTAAAGAAAGCTTTTCCGATGCAAATGGTTTTTCCTACAGTTGGGATGCTAAATACGCCATTTATTGATATGGCAGAGAAGAAGTTATACTGGTCGCACGTTGGTGTTTCTTTCTGGTATACTGTATTTCTTGGATTTGCCGAAATCCTTCCCGGACTGTTGTTGTTAAATAGAAAAACTTCTCCTTTGGGAGCGGCACTAGCGGCTGTGGTAACGTTTAACATCTGTATTGCCAACCATGCTTATGACGCTGGTGTAGCAGTTCCCGCGGCTTATTTTGCCATTATTGGTATATTTATAGTGTGGTACGATTTACCTAAAATCTGGAACCTGCTGGTAAATGAAAAAGATATTCTGCCTTATCGATATCAGCCAGTTATCTCTGAAAAATGGCAGCGCAATCTCGCCGCAGGTGTAAAATGGACTTTTAATTTCTTGTTTGTTCCGGTTGCAGCTGGTTTGTGGGCATATGGTTTTTTTAACGGAAACAATTATAACATCCCCAGCACTCCAGGATTAGCGGGAGCAAAAGGCTATTATAACGTAACAGAATACAGGTTAAATAACAAGGTAGTTCCTTTTACTCCTCAAGACTCCATACGCTGGCAGGATGCAACATTTGAAGGTTGGTCGTCATTAAGCTATAAAACCAATCGTGGTGCAATTGCCGACCGCATGATCGGTTATTCTCCACTCCGAGTAAAGAATGATAAAAAGAATAACAGACTTAATCAGGTAAATACTCAAGATTCTGATCAATTAGACAAGCTAAAGAAAAACCGTGACCTTGGAGTAACAAGATGGGAAGTCGGTGGTATGGCCGGTGAACGCAGGTACTTTTTCTATAAGGCAGATACAGTAAACCATATCCTTTATTTGCAGAATAAAAACAAGAATCATAAAGAAGAAACACAAGTTTTACACTACAGCAGGCCTACGGCAAATAGAATTATTCTTAATGGAATTAATGAATTTAGAGATTCTATTTACGTAGTCTTAGACAGATCTGATAAAAAGTATCCCTTAGTTGAAGGCCGATATAGTTCGGTAAGGGAGTATAAACCTTAAATTCAATGAATAATAAAATAATTATAGCTGGTGGAACAGGTTTTTTAGGATCTGCAATAATAAAAGCTTTTCCTGATAATGAAATTGTTGTGCTGACCAGAACGATAAGGAAAGATGAACAGAATATCAGATATGTACTTTGGGATGCCAAAAACATAGGCAATTGGACCCAGGAACTGGAAGGTTGCAAGGCAATAATTAATCTGGTAGGGCGATCTGTAAACTGCCGTTACACAAATGTTAATAAACAGGAAATCATTAACTCGAGGGTGGATGCAACATTAAATATTGGAAAGGCAATAGGAGAATTGAACAAACCACCTGAGGTATGGATTAATGCGGGTTCTGCAGCTATTTTTGGAAATTCTGGCGATGAAGTGAAAGTTGAAGATTCAGTTACAGGAAATGGTTTTTCTCCTGAAGTCTGCAAGGCCTGGGAGAAAGCTTTTACTAAATATGATACTCCAAAAACACGAAAAGTATTTTTAAGAATAGGGATGGTTTTGCAACAAAATGGTGGCATTTTAAAACCATTCCTGAATATGGCTAAGTTTGGACTAGGCGGCAAAATAGGTAAAGGTAACCAATACATGACCTGGATACACGAGCAGGATTTCACGGATCTGATAAGATATACAATCCTAGACGCTGATTTTAAAGGAATTGTTCATGCAGCCAGCCCTTTTCCGGTAACTAATAAAGAATTTATGAAAACCATCAGACAGTCTATTAACATTCCATTTGGGTTACCCAACCCTGCTATATTTATAAAAATAGGTGCTGTTTTTATCGGCACAGAGGCAGAACTTGTTCTTTCAGGAAGAAGAGTGGTATCGTCAGTTTTGGAAAAGAATGGATTTAAATTCAAATATCCCTACCTTCACGATGCAATAATAAGGTTGTTAAACGAAAATAAATTATCATTAAGTAAGAAATAAATTATAGTGGGAAAACCAGATTTTGATGCAGTAGTGGTTGGTTCAGGACCAAATGGTTTAGCAGCTGCCATAGCATTACAACAGGAAGGCCTGTCGGTATTGATTATAGAGGGAAAGAATGAGATAGGAGGCGGATTGAGGTCTGCCGAGTTTACCTTGCCTGGCTTTGTACATGATGTTTGTTCCGCTATTCATCCTCTTGCAATTGGCTCGCCATTTTTTAATACGCTCCCGCTACAGGATTATGGATTGTTTTATACATTTCCAGATCTCGCTGCTGCTCATCCATTTGATGACGGTACGGCGGCCGTCCTGGGTAGTTCTATTGAAGAAACCGCAAGATTGCTTGGCGATGATGAGCAAGCCTATCTTAAATTATTAAAGCCACTAGTTAACGACTGGCCGGATATAGCAGCTGATGTTCTGGGGCCTTTGCATTTTCCTAAACACCCTATTGCTATGGCTAAATTTGGATTAAATGCACTTAAATCAGCCACTTTCCTGGCCAAAAGGTTTAAAACTAAAGCTGCAAGGGGATTATGGGCTGGAATGGCAGCACACTCCCTTCAACCCCTCTCTAACTTAACCACATCGGCAATAGGACTAGTATTAATGGCTGCGGCACATCTAAAAGGATGGCCTATTCCCGTAGGGGGATCTAAAGAAATCGCAAATGCATTGTCGTCTTATTTTGTTGCTTTAGGGGGTAAAATCGAAACCGGACGTTTTATAAAATCTTTAGACGAATTGCCTTCTTCCAGAACAGTATTATTTGATGTAACACCTAAGCAATTGCTGCAAATAGCTGGTCATAAGTTTTCTTCCATTTATAAATGGCAATTAGAAAGATATCGCTATGGAATGGGTGTTTTTAAAGTGGATTGGGCTTTAGATGAAGCTATTCCCTTTACTGCAAAAGAGGCACGCCGCGCAGGAACAGTGCATATTGGTAATACATTGGAAGAAATTGCCTTATCTGAAAAGCTTAGCTGGCAGGGCAAACATGCCGACAAACCTTTTGTATTACTTGCGCAGCAAAGTTTATTTGATACATCGAGGGCTCCGGAAGGGAAACATACAGCATGGGCTTACTGTCATGTGCCAAATGGATCGCTAACAGATATGACTGAAACTATTGAAAAACAAATAGAGCGCTTTGCCCCTGGTTTCAGAGATAGAATATTAGCCAAACACACCATGAACACTGCACAAGTGGAGGCTTACAATCCAAATTATATAGGAGGAGATATTAACGGTGGCGTAATTGACCTTGGACAGATTTTTACAAGACCGGCTTTACGCAGTTCACCTTATCGAACTTCTGCAAAGGGTCTATATCTGTGCTCCTCGTCAACTCCCCCAGGAGGAGGGGTACATGGAATGTGTGGTTATCATGCTGCAAAACGCGCTTTAAAAGACATTTTTTCCATCTCAATTTAAAACAAAACAAACACAATACACAAATCAAACTAAATTCAAATGTCAGAAACTAAAAAACTAAACATTCATGAAGATTGGGTAGTAGTTATCCTTGGGGCCCTAACAATTATTTTAACACTTTCCGGACTGCTATTGCCCGTTCCCGTATTTAACTGGTCCAGCATTGCTGATCTTACCTCATCAGTACTAACTGCTTCAAACCTGGGGTACATTGGATTGCAATTTATATTGGTAATCATCATAGCAGCATTAGGTTCTTTTTTAACAGGTAAATCTGTTAAAAGTGCCGTGCTAACTTTTCCCTCTGTATACGTATTAACCATGATAGCGCTTGTGCTTGCAGGTAACAGCCAGGTTAAAGCATTAAATCTGGAAGCGGTAATTTTTAGTCTGGCTATTGGTTTAGCAATCAGTAACTTTTTTAAACTACCGGAATGGTTTAAATCAGCTTTATCTACTGAGCTATTTGTTAAAATAGGATTAGTGCTATTAGGTACAAGTGTAATCTTTTCAGATGTATTAAAGGCGGGCTCTCTGGGCTTAATCCAAGCCTTGGTCGTAGTGCTTTCTGTTTGGTATTTCGCATTTTGGCTGTGTAAAAAAATGAAGATAGACGACGAGCTAACCATGATGATTTCAAGTGCAGTTTCTATTTGCGGCGTATCAGCAGCAATAGCAACATCAGGGGCCATTAAAGGGGATTCAAAAAAACTATCTTATGTGATATCTATGGTGCTTATTACAGCAATACCAATGATGATCTTTATGCCATATATCGCGGCGTACTTTCATTTTCCACAGGCAGTTACAGGAGCATGGTTAGGTGGTAGTATAGACACAACCGGAGCAGTAGTTGCATCAGGGTCTTTGGTAGGAGAGGAAGCGCTAAAAATCAGTACTATTGTTAAGTTCTCGCAGAACGTATTGTTAGGGATTGCAGCATTTGCAATTTCAGTATACTGGACTTACACACAACATCCTGCCGGAAAAGATAAAGAAAGCAAACCGACGCTTAAGGTGATTTGGGAGCGTTTCCCTAAATTCGTAATCGGCTTTATTGCAGCCTCATTATTATTTTCTTTCTTCATTACACCGGAGGTAAATGCAGAGGTTAAAGGTAGCTTAAAGAACTTACAGGGGCTTTGGTTTGTACTGGCCTTTACCAGTATCGGATTAGAAACCAACTTTGCAGATCTGTTCGGTAAAAACAGTAAAAAACCTTTCTATGCCTTTTTAATTGCTCAAGGTTTCAATATTATCATTACTTTAATTATTGCATTTATACTTTTTAGGTAGTACAGAAGGATATTATTGCTGAAGGTGTATCATAAATTTATGATACACCTTCACTACTAACCAGGTGTTTTGATCCTGCATATTCAGATGGGGTCATTCCAAACTGTTTAACAAAACATCTTCCAAATTGCGCTTGCGAGCTAAACCCTGTCATAGAAGCAATTTTTAATATTTTGTAGTTTCCTTCAACTAACAATTCTGCTGCTTTTTTGAGCCTTGTTATATTAATCAGTTCATGTGGCGAAAGATTAGAGATCGCCTTTATCTTTCTGTATAGTGTTGGTCTGCTCATGTTCATGGCATCTGCCAGCAGATCTACATCCAGAGATTTATTGTCAATGTTTTTATTTATAATTTCATTTAATTTTTCAAGAAATGCTTCGTCTGCCTTATTGTAAGCCATACTTTTAATATGCACCAAAGGAGAGCTGGCAAAGTAATTCTTAATCTTATCACGACTTGCAAGCAGATTTGAAATCTGGGTAAGCAAATGATCCGGAGAAAATGGTTTTTCCAGATAAGCATCAGCACCAACTTCCAGACCTTCTATTTTAGATTGCAGTGTGTTTTTAGCTGTTAACAGGATAATCGGGATGTGTGTGTATTCAAGATTATCTTTAACGGCCTTACACAATTCATAACCATCCATTACGGGCATCATAATGTCACTGATAATTAAATGAATACTTTTTTGTTTTAAAACATCCAACGCTTCCTCTCCGTTGCCAGTCTGGATTACCTGAAAATCTTTAATCAATTTATCTGTTATAAATTCCCTGATCTCAATATTGTCTTCAACCAGTAAAATAACCGGCGATTCTATGTTTTTATTCTCATGGAGAACCTCTCTAGCTACTTGTAATTCATCCGATAAGTCGTCATTTATTTTAAATTCCCTTTCATGATGTTTAGGTAAAACAAGAGAAAATACATTCCAAATACCATCGTCAGTTCTGAGCTGCAATGTTCCTTCATGTAGTTCTGCCAGTGAGCGCGCTAATGGTAAACCTATTCCTGTGCCCCTCTGATTTTTATTGCTTTCCATTCTATAGAATGGCTCAAAGATTTTTTTGTGCATGTTAATTGGAATAAGATCTCCATCGCTTTTTACTTGGATATCAAAATTATCCAGATCGGAATTTAAAATAATAGCAATCTGCCCAGAAGCATATTTAACTGCGTTGTCAATCAAATTACTTAGTATTTTATTTAACGCTTCAGGGTCTGCATATGCATAAAGTGGTTTCTCTGGTAGGTTAACGCTCAACCTAAGCCCTTTTTGTTCCATCGCAGACTTATACCTTAGGCAATTTTCTTCCAATAACTTACTTACATTAATGTTTACAAAATTGAGGTTAAACCCTTTAATCTCTGTTTTTCTGAAGTCGAGTAATTGATCCGTTAACTCAATAAGCCGATTGGTATTCTTCTTCATGATCACCAGGTTGTCTGTAATAGCAGGTATCTCTTCGGCTTTTTTCATTACCTCCTCTAATGGTCCTTTAATCAAAGTTAGCGGAGTGCGAATCTCATGGGTAACATAAGTGAAGAATTCAATCTTAGCGTGGTATAATTCTTTTTCTTTTTTCGATTCCCACAATTCAATTTTGCGTTTATTTTTGTTGCTGATGCGTTGATGGTAATAACGGATCGCATAATATATCGCCACTGCAATTACTAGGGCATAAAATAAAAAGGCAAACGGACTGGCCCATATCGGCGGTTTTATAATGATCTTTAGCTCGGTAACTTTGTTGCTCCACACACCGCTACTGTTTGCTGCCTTTAACTTGAATACATAGGTGCCCGGAAACAAGTTTGTGAAATATACCTTTCTGTTGGTTTTTAAATAAGTCCAGCTTTTATCCAACCCTTCCATTTTAAAGGTATATTCAGTCATTTCGGGTGCTGTATACCCCAAAGCGGCAAAGTCTATACTAAAGGTCGATTGGTCATGAGCCAGTTCAATCTCGTTTGTAAAATTGATGGAGCGGATTAAAGGAGAATTCTTCTTATTAATCTCTATCTCTTTATTATAAACCTGAAAGCCGGTAATATAAACCGGCGAGACAAATTTATTCTGCCTGAACTGATCCGGCAAGTAGCTAATCAATCCTTTTACACTGCCAAAATACATCCTGCCATTCGTATCTTTAAATGCAGAGCTGTAATTAAATTGATCACTAAGAAGCCCATTTGCCTTCGTGTATGATTTAATTCGATTGGTTGCAGGGTTAAAGCATACCAGGCCTCTAGAGGTACTTATCCACAGATTATTATTCTTGTCTTCCAGAATTTTGTAGAATACATTACTCAAAAAACCGCTTTTGCTGTTATACCTCTTAAAGGCTCTTTCCTTCTCGTTAAACTGATTTAAGCCATTTTCGGTTGCCACCCACAATCCTCCCTTTGCATCTACAAACGTGCTGTTTATGGCATTAGAACTTAAGCTTTTTCTGTTGTTTTCTTCGTATTTGTAATAGCCAGATGTTCTGTTGGTCGGATTATAAAAGTATAAGCCATCTCGTAAAGAACTCGCCCAAATTGTACCATGGTTATCTTCAATCAAATTTGAATAATGCAGGTTGCCCGGTACCTCATTTAACAAAGTGAAATCATTGCCAGCTCTATTGTAGCGGTACAAACCAAATGATGTGCCCACAAGAATTTCACCCGACCGGGTTTTAAGCAGGCTTTCAATAAAATTGCTTTTTAATTCATTTGGGGCTTGCCCGGCACGATAATGCCTGATCACTTTTGATGTTTTTATATCCATTACATCCAGTCCGCGCTCAAAAGTTCCAATCCACAGCTCATCATCCACAACGAGTAACCCGTGAATGTTTGTGTGAGATATGCTTGACTTATCTCCGGTAGGCTTAAAATGCTCAAAAACACCTGTTCGATGGTTCAATTTATTTAGACCCCCATCTTCAGTACCTATCCAGATATTACCTTCTTTGTCATTACAAATCTCTCTGACCGCATATCCGCTTAAACTGTTGCCTCCACCCTGAGGGAAGAATTTGTCGAACGACGTGTATTGATTTGGATAATAGTTTACCCCTCCAAAATATGTTCCTGCCCATATTCCTCCTTCTTTATCCCGGGCTAATGTATATACCGCGTTATCCGAAATTGAATATGGGTCGTTAAATTTATTGCGCAGGTTGGTGTATTTGCCTGTTTTTATGTTGTAAAGGAACAGACCAGATTCTGTAGCTATCCAATATTCACCGTCATCTTTAGCAATAAAATCTCTTGCATAAATTGGTGTTTGATCAGGGTTGGTAACTAAAATATCCTTGTAAGTAAGGGTGTTGACATCAAATGTTTTTATACCCTGGTTAGATGTCCCAATAAAAAAGAAACCTTTTCCCGTGTCATACAGTTTTTCTATCCAGGACGAGATGGTTGGTTTAGAATTAATAAATACATTATAATTTTCAAACGTATTTTTTTTATCGTCGTATTTCTGAATAAACCCGTCAGTTGTCGAAACCCAAACCTCATCATTTGCAGTAATACTTAAAGATGTAGCTCCTGAGTGTACCCTTGGCTCAAATATGTTTAGCTTTTTAGATTTCTCATTATACCTGCAAAGCGTTAAGCCTGCTATATACCAGATATTACCTTTACTGTCTAGCTTAATATCTCTTATATCCCTGTTTTTTGTAGCTTCAACAAGGTCAAAGCTTTCATTTAGTGGATTGTATTTGTATAGACCGATCAGCGTGCCCACCCAAATGTTCTCATTCTTATCTTCGTACAGGCTGTGTATAAAGTTATTGCCTATGCTTTTAGGATTGTCAGGGTCATTCCTGAAAATTTTAAAGGTATAACCGTCAAACCTGTTTAGACCATCTTTAGTTCCAAACCATAAAAATCCTTTTCTGTCCTGTAAACTGCAGATTACAGAATTATAAGACAAGCCGTTTTCAACCTGATAATGTCTGAAGGTATATGACTGTGCGAATGTTGAAACGACCCCACCAATGAGTATGGATAATATCAATAAAAACTTGTTCAATGCTATTTTATATTGGTTGTTATAAAGATAGGTCGAAAACCCCCAAAAAGGAACATGAATTCCTTATTTCTGCCAATATGCCAAGAATTGAGACAAAATGAACAACGTTTGATCAGTAAGATCAAATGTTAATTCCTCAATTAGCATAACAATTCACCCGGTTACGGAATGGATTGAACCAACCAAATATAAATTGTAAATGAGCATGAAAAAAAAATTACACTTTAGCAAAGAGTTAAAGCTCTGCTTTATTCTTAGTTCATTATTTATCCTCTGTTGCCAGGCAGTATTTGCTCAGAGCAACATAACTGGAACCGTATCAGATAAATCGGGACCATTAATAGGAGTTGGGGTGCAGGTCAAGGGTACATCTGCATCTACCACAACAAGTCAGAATGGTGTTTATACCATTTCAGTGCCCAATGCCGGAAATGCAGTTCTTGTGTTTTCTTATATTGGTTACACTACTCAGGAAGTTCTGGTTAACGGCCGATCAACCGTTAATGTATCTTTAGTTGAATCAGCTTCTGATCTAAGTGAGGTAGTAGTTGTTGGTTATGGAACGCAGAAAAAGAAGGACCTCACAGGTGCTATCTCTATTGTAAAGGCATCAGATGTTCAGAAAAGACAAGGAACTACTGTTGCAGAATCATTACAGGGTTTAGCTACCGGTATCAGAGTAAGGGGCGGTGGACAACCGGGATCGGAAGCCCAGATCCAGATCAGAGGATTGAAGAACTTCGGGGCTAACAATCCGCTGTATGTAATTGATGGCTTGGTTACCAGTGCCAACCGCGATTTTAATCCAGCCGATATTGAATCCATACAAATTCTTAAAGATGCATCTGCGGCAGCCATCTACGGGTCAAGAGCAGCGAATGGCGTAATTATCATTACTACCAAAAGAGGTCTTGATGGTCCTATGAAAATAGAATTTTCAGGAAAAAGTAGTTTGCAAACTATTCCTAGATATGATCTTGCCGAAACAGAAGAGTTTTCGAGATTAAATTTTATGGCTTATGATAATGCCAAAATAAACCGCCAACAGCTGGATCTGAATACAAATACAGATTGGCAGGATGTAGCATTTAGAACAGGAAATGTACAGGATTATAACCTAAGTTTCTCTGGTGGAAGTAAAGATGCTACCTATTTTGTTTCAGGTGGTTATTTTGGAAACAAGGGTACGGTAATCAGTACTGATTTTGACAGACTTAGTTTTAGAGTTAATACAAAAGGTACCAAAGGTATATTTACCATTGGTGAAAATCTGGCAATAAGCAGCTCCAAAAACAACGAGATGTCGGGTAACCCAGTACTTGATGTGGTTCGTATGTTACCTACTATACCAGTTTATGATGCTGGCCATCCTGGAGGGTATGGTTACGGAGACGAAGCCAAAGCCAGAACATTTGGAACCAATCCGCTTGCTATAGCGAACCTTGAGGATCGTATAAATCAAAATTTAAGAATCAGAGGTAATTTATTTGCTGAATTGCAATTACTTAAGCCATTAAAGTTCAGAACTAGTCTTGGATACGAGACCAGCAGAGATCATTATACTTATTTGAAAAAGGACGGATTCTGGACGCTCAATCAAGCTTATGACCCTGCAATACTAAATGAGAATAGGGGAGAGTCATCCACAGTCCTTATAGAAAATACACTTACTTTCAATAAAGAATTTGGTAAACATTCATTAACAGTTATTGGGGGGCAATCTTATCAAAAGGATAATTATGCTATGATATGGGGTACGAAGCGTAATATTTTACAGAACTCTACCACTGGTCACTATTATGATGTTTTAGATCAGGGTAATGAAGCCCTTACCGGCGGTTATAGAAACCGTTCAGATCTGATTTCTTACTTCGGCAGGTTAGAATACAATTATGCCGATAAGTATTTGCTAAATGCAGTTATCAGAACTGATGGTGTTTCCAGGTTTGGTCCTGATTACAAATTTGGTAGTTTCCCATCTGTATCAGGTGCATGGCGTATTAGCAAAGAAGATTTTTTCAAATCATCCTGGATTGATGATCTGAAAATAAGAGCTAACTATGGAACTTTAGGAAGCAGTGATATTGGCGCATATGAATATATGGCTTTTGTTAATACCTTCTCTACAATTCCTATGGGGCCAAACCAAAATCTTCAGTCAGGCTCGACTCAGGTTCAGCTTGCAAACAGAGATTTGCATTGGGAAGAAGTAACTCAGCAAAATTATGGTATTGACGCTGCTTTTCTTCACAACAAACTTTCAATCAGTGCCGAATACTTTATTTCGAAAACAGACGGAGTATTAATCCGCTATCCATTACTTATTTCTACTGGTAATGATGGTGGAAATCCTTTTGTAAACGGGGGGATATTAGGTAACAGAGGTTTTGAGTTTACTGCAACATATGCCGAAAACTCAACGGAATTTAAATACAATGTTACTGCAAACTTAACCACGCTAAATAACAAAGTACTGGGTTTAGGCTATAACAAAAACAAAACTTTTGTTGGCAATACAGTTACCGAGGTTGGCCAGCCAATTGGTATGTGGTATGTACTGCAAACAGATGGTTTATTCCAGAACGCTAATGAAGTTGCCAGTTATAAAAATGCTAGCGGTAAAGTTATTCAGCCTGCCGCTCAACCTGGCGATATTCGTTATAAGGATAATGATGGTGACGGTGAAATCACAAACAAGGATAAAGTAGTTGTTGGAAGTCCATGGGCCGATTATGAGTTGGGTCTAAACATCGGAGCTTCATATAAAGGGTTTGAATTTTCTATGGACTGGTTTGGTTCTTTTGGATCAAAAGTGTTTAACGGGCCAAGAAGTGTAATGGATAATTTCTCAGACAATTCTAACTATCGTGCCGGTGTTCAACCATGGACACCGGAAAATCCTAACACAAGTGTACCCCGTGCTTTTTATAGCAGTACCATCAATGCCAGAGGCGATACCGATCGTTGGCTGGAAAATGGAAGTTTTGCACGTATGAAATACATTGGTATCTCTTATAACATCCCAAATACACTGTTAAAAAGAATAGGATTTAATAATGCCAAGGTGATCCTTTCCGGACAAAATCTGATCACTATCACTAAGTATACAGGCCTTGATCCTGAATTTAGTAACGGAAGTGTTTTTGAAAAAGGATTTGACTTTGGTGCATTCCCTAATTTAAGAACAGTATCTCTTGGTTTAAACTTCGGATTTTAATATTAGAAACATGAAAAAGATAATTTCAAAAATATTAGTGCTTAGTGCACTCGTCCTGATGTTCTCCTGTAAAAAGTCGTTGTTAGATCAGGACAACCCAAATACACTAACAGTTGACCAGTTCTGGAAAACTGAAAGCGATGCCCAAAAGGGAGTAAATGCTGCATATGCCATGTTTTATCAAAATGGCGGATGGAACAGGTGGATCTATTTTAGGCTCGATTTAACTTCTGATGAAGGATGGAGCAATAGTCCTTGGACTGAGCTTGGCGATTGGACTCGTTTCCAGTATATCAATTACAATTTCTGGGAAGGTAATGTAAACACTTACAGAGATACATATAAAGCGATTTTCAGATGTAATCAGGTATTAACCTATGTGCCGGATATTCCTTTTGCTGATGCCAAAAAGAAAGCAGAAATACTTGCACAGGCTAAGTTCCTAAGGGGATTTTATTATTACTACGCGGCGATATTGTGGGAGAACTTTCCTATTGTAACTACCATTCAAACACCAACAGATTTACCTGAACAAAGCTCTTTAGCTCAGGTGTGGGGACAGGTAGAAAAAGACCTTACAGAGGCAAGTGCCGACCTCCCTGAACAGTGGACAGGAAATGAGACAGGCCGTGCTACAAAAGGCGCAGCACAAGCATTATTGGGTAAAGCACTGATGCAGCAACATAAATGGGCCGATGCTAAAACTGCTTTTGACTATCTGGTTACTGGTGCAGGTAAAAATTATTATGATCTTGTTGATTATAAAGATAACTTCAGGGCAGAAAACGAAAATAACAAAGAATCTGTTTTTGAAATTCAATTTTCAGATGTCAATAAGTCTGCAGAAGGAGACGGACCTAGTGCAAATGTGGGTAGTAACCGTGCGCAGTTTTTTGCACCTAGAAGTATAGGATGGTCAGATGGACAAGCCAGATTCTGGTTGGTTAATGAGTTTAAAAAAGAGAAAACTACTGATAACAAAATTGATCCAAGGTTAAGATATACATTATTCTACCCTGGCCTTGAAGCTGATTTTGGCGACAAGACTTATGGCAGAAGTTGGGCGTGGGGTGCCGATGAAGCCTGGTTCAAAAAATACTCACGTGACTATATGCGCAGTAATGAAGATTATTTTAATCAGGTTAACAACAGGGTAATTCGCTTTGCCGATGTTTTACTGATGTATGCAGAAGCATTGAATGAGCTTGGGCAAACAGCCGATGCTTATCAATACGTAAACCGTGTACGCAGCAGGGTAAATATGGCTGGCCTGGCTACTGCTTACCCTGCAATTGGCAACAATAAAGACCTGTTCAGAGAGCGATTGAAGGTGGAAAGAAGCTTAGAGCTTTGTGGTGAAAGTGTTAGATGGGCCGATTTAAAAAGATGGGGCGATCTTGACAACAAAGCGAATGTAGATAAAGTTGCATTACGCGATCCTGACTTTAAGAACTTCGTTGTAGGAAAACACATCAGACTGCCATTGCCACAGGTCGAAGTAGACAATAACACTAATCTTTCACAGAACCCCAATTATTAATTCAGAAACTATGTTTTTAAGAAGTGTAACCGTTATTCTGCTATTGCAAGCTATAGTTGGTTGTAGCAAGAGCCAGAAAAAATCTGTGCCTGATAAAGACAAGCCTGCGCCTGCTATAACCACATTCACAAATCCCTTGCTTAGCAGTGGACCGGATCCATGGGTTATCCGAAAGGATGGGTATTACTATTATATGAATACCCAGGGAACCCAGGTTTCTATACGTAAAACAAAAGCCCTTTCGCAGTTAAACAGGGCGGAGGTTACGGTGGCTTATAAGGCCCCTGCATCAGGTGCAGATTCGAAGAATATATGGGCACCAGAACTACATTTTCTGAACAACAAATGGTACATCTATTATACCGCCGGATCGTCCGGAGATTTATCTACCCAGCGCATGTTTGTTCTCGAAAACAGTAATACCGATCCTACAAAAGGCACCTGGATAGTAAAGGGACAGATAAGGGATAACAATGCTGATTTTTTTGCCATTGATGCTACGGTGTTCTCTAACAATGGTAAAAATTACATTATCTGGAGCGGACATATCTCAGCAACTGATAATACCCAGCGGTTATATATTGCACAGTTAGCCGATCAACCATGGAAGATGGCTACAGCAAGAGCAGAGATTTCTACTCCAACCTACGACTGGGAAAAGATAGGTTTACCTCATGTAAATGAAGGGCCCGAAATTCTAACCAACAAGAATGGCAGAACCTTTCTGATATTTTCGGCCAGTGGTTGCTGGACAGATGATTATTCCTTGGGTATGATCAGTTTAAAAGAGAATGGCGATCCGCTGAAGCCGGCAGATTGGACCAAAACAGATAAACCGGTGTTTACTAAGAAACCGGAAAGCGGAGCTTACGGACCGGGCCATAATAGCTTTTTTAAATCACCCGATGGAACGGAAGACTGGATTCTCTACCATGCTAATCCCAGAGCGGGGTTAGCATGTTCTAACGACCGTAGTCCAAGGATGCAGAAGTTTAGCTGGAATGCCGATGGAACACCAAATTTTGGTGAACCTGTAAAGATCGATACGCCAATCCTAAAACCTTCAGGTGAATGAAAGTAGCTGTCCAAATCTGTACTATAGCACAGTTCTGCGCACTGTTGTCTTATGGCTGCGGTAAAAAGAACGAAACGGTTGGTGTTCCGCAAAAGCCATCTGTTAAAAGCCATATCGAATGGGATTATAATACCTTAAAAAAAGTTTCATCATCTGATGCAGGCGAAAGGTATTGCGGATATGCCAGGATGATTCAATTGCAAGATCAATCGCTGTTAGCCATATATGAGGCCGATGGAAATATTGTTACTGTTAAAAGTGCCGATCTGGGAGCTACCTGGTCGGCACCTGTTTCAGTTGCCCAACGTGCCAATGGCACAAATATGTCTGTCCCGGATATATTGGAATTAAAAGATCATTCTTTGCTGGCTTGCTATAATCCAAGACCATATGATATTTCGCCTTCCAGAAAATTCGGTATCCGCACCAAGAAAAGCTATGATGGCGGACTAACTTGGAAAGACGAGAAGCTGCTTTATGAAGCAGGATATGAATTTAAGAATGGATGTTGGGAGCCATCAGCTGTGCAACTGCCCAATGGAGAGATTCAGTTATACTTTGCAAATGAAGGAGACTATCTAAATTCCGATGAGCAGAATATCTCCATGCTACGTTCCAGTGATAACGGAAAAACATGGACTGAAAAACCTCAAATTGTAAGTTTCAGAACAGGGAAACGAGATGGCATGCCGGTGCCCTTATTGCTTAATAATGGAAAAGAAACTGTATTTGCTATAGAAGACAACGGATTTGATACTTTTAAACCTTATATCATCAGAAATACTTTAAAAGACAATTGGGCAAACACTGTAGATGCTGGCAGCCCCAACCGAAGCTATGCGCTGGCAGATAAAATTGCCGATAATATCTATGCAGGCGCGCCTTATTTAAGGCAATTAAAAACCGGAGAAACCATACTTTCCTATCAAGGTACCGAAGGCCGTACCAATAAAATGGAATTTGCAGACATGAAGGTGGTTATTGGAGATGATCAAGCCCGTAATTTTAATAGAAAATCTACACCATTCATAATCCCGGCAAACAAATCGTGCTTATGGAGTAGTGTAGCTATTTTAAACGACAATACTATTGTTGCGGTAACCAGCACAAATGCCTATTCTAACCATTCTGAAATCTGGATGATCAAAGGACGTTTGGTGCAAGACCCGATAGCACTTGCCGATCCTACTATATTTCTGGATAACGACAAGTATTACTTGTATGGCACGAGTAGTGATATGGGCTTTGAGGTATATGAATCATCGGATTTAAAGAACTGGAAAGGTCCTGTAGGTAAAAACAAGGGTTTCGCTCTTGTAAAGGGAGAATCTTTTGGGAGTAAAGGCTTTTGGGCTCCGCAGGTTTTTAAACATAAAAATGCTTATTACATGGCCTACACCGCTGATGAACAGATTGCAATAGCAAAAAGTGATAGCCCACTGGGGCCTTTTAAGCAGGAGCAAATAAAGTCGCTATCGGGTATTGGTAAACAGATAGATCCCTTTGTGTATTTTGATACCGATGGTAAAACCTATATGTACCATGTAAAGCTCAAAGAAGGCAACAGGATTTTTGTTTCTGAGATGAAACCTGATCTTTCTGATGTATTGCAGGAAACTACCAAGGAGTGTATCAGTGGCGTACTTGCATGGGAAAACACAGAGAAAACAGATTGGCCGGTTACCGAAGGGCCAACGGTAATAAAACATAAGAATTTGTATTACCTGATCTATTCTGCAAACGATTTTCGCAATAAGGATTACGCAGTAGGTTATGCCACTTCAACTTCGCCTATGGGCCCATGGAAAAAATATGCAGGCAGCCCGATCATAAGCAGAGAGAAATTAAAGCAAAACGGAACAGGACATGGCGATTTGTTTACCGATAAATCGGGAAATTACAAATATGTAATGCATACTCACCATTCTGCTACAAAAGTCTCGCCGCGGTCAACCGGAATTATAGATGTAAAGTTTGCCAGAGGCGATGAAGCTGATGTGCTACAAGCCGATGAATCGACATTTAAACTTCTTTTTACTGATGCTGAAACCAAATAAAAACACCACATTTAATAAACATACAGAATGAACAAATCACTAAATTATAACTAGAACCTTTTAAAATGAGAAATCTAAGAACCTATTATCTAGCACTATGCTTGCTTGGGCTCACGTTTCAGTCGTGCGTACAAAAACCTGCAGATCAAACATCACAAACAGAACAAAAGCCAAGAGAAATATGGACTGTAGAACAGGCCAACAAATGGTACGAGCAATGGGGCTGGTTAAGAGGCAGCGACTTTATACCAAGTACTGCAATCAATCAATTAGAAATGTGGCAAAAGGAAACTTTTGACCCGACAACTATTGATAAGGAATTAGGTTATGCTGAAGGAATTGGAATGAACTCAATGCGTGTTTACCTGCACCATGCTGCCTGGCAACAAGATAAAGATGGCTTTAAAGGAAGGGTAAAACAGTATCTGGATATCGCCGATAAGCACCACATCTCTACCTTGTTTGTGCTATTTGATGATTGCTGGAACCCAACTTTTAAAACCGGAAAACAACCGGAACCAAAAATTGGTATTCACAATTCCGGTTGGGTAAGAGACCCGGGAGATTTATATTATCAGGACTCTACGCTTGTAGATACGCTTGAAACGTATGTTAAAGATGTATTGACAACGTTTAAAGACGATAAACGCATTGTACTTTGGGATCTTTATAATGAGCCTGGAAATTCAAACTATGGAAACAAAAGCATGGATTTGCTTAAAAAAGTATTTGAATGGGGTCGCACGGTTAACCCTAGTCAGCCACTTTCTGTAGGAGTATGGAAATTAGATTTGAAAGAACTTTCAGATTATCAGATTCAGAATTCTGATGTAACCACTTATCATAATTATGGCGATGTAAAGGATCACCAAAAATGGATTGATACACTTAGAAGTGTTTCTAAACGCCCACTTATCTGTACTGAATATATGGCAAGATCGAGAAACAGCTTATTCAGTAACATTATGCCTATCCTTAAAAAAGAAAATATTGGTGCTTACAATTGGGGCTTAGTTGCAGGAAAAACCAATACTATTTATGCATGGGATAGCCCAATGCCTGATGGAAAAGAACCTAAACTATGGTTTCATGATATTTTCAGAAAAGACGGAAGCCCATATAAAAAAGCAGAGATCGATTCTATAAAAATGCTTACTGGAAAACAGTAAGCGCTTATTAAAATTTAGTTACCATGGTCGTCATTCCCTTTGGTTATCCAAAGGAGATGACGACCTTTAAGCTACCTCTTGTTGGGCTTAATCAAGGCAGATTAATGATTTGGAGCAGATTGCTTCGGAAAACACGCATTTTTCCCCAAACCAGTCTCGAGCCAGGGTTAACGCAGGCCATACCGAGCTCGATAAAAGGACCATTGTTGATCAGAAAATAAATACACTTATAAAGCAAATAAATGCACTTATAAAGCATAAATTATTGTATGTTCATTGATGAAAATCAACATGTTTTGTAAATGGTTCCATTTGACATCGATAATCAAACTTTAAACGATCTGGAGATATTTGAAAAAGCCACAAGTGAAAAGTGCATTTTCTCGTTTTTCGACTTCAGCTCAACAATAGGAGGGAAAGAGAAGTTAAGGAGCCTTTTTAATCATCCTCAAACTGATATTCAGATAATTGAAGAGAGAAAAAATCTTATTCAATATCTGTTGAAGTATAATAAAACTATAACCTTCGATAAGGAAGCACTTGATTTCATTGAATTTTACTTCCGTCAAAATGATAAACCCAATCGGCCGAGAGCTTTAGATATTATAGGGATTACTTCCAGATTTTTCTTTAAGAACAGTCAGCAACAGTATTTAAGACAACGCGGGGCTCAGGAAGTATTAAAGCTGATCCATTTATTATATGATTTTTGTAGCGAATTAGTTATTGAGAACGCTCCTGAACTACTAAAATTACTCCACAATAAAGTTCATGGAATTATAGACAGGCAGCCCGGCATTAAGCACCATAATCAATTAAGACCTGGCGCTTTTAAACTTTTGGATTTAGAGAAATATGATTTTATAATCAGAAATTCAGAGGTTACAGAAATTAAGGAACTTCTGGAAATTTGTTATTCGTTAGATGCCTATTTATCCGTTGCAAAATCTGCAAGAACTTACGGTTTGTCATTTCCGGTATTCAATTCTTCAAAGGACAGATCCATTGTCATAAAAGGGGTATTTCATTTATTTGTGAAGCACCCAATACCCAACAACATCGATTTCAGTACTGATAAAAATGTTTGTTTCATTACAGGAGTAAATATGGCAGGGAAATCGACCTTGCTAAAATCTATTGCAATATCCATATATCTGGCCCATTTGGGCTTTCCTGTTCCTGCAGAAAGTATGGAGACAAGCATTTTTGATGGCCTCATTACTACTATCAATCTTTCAGATAATTTGAATCAGGGATATAGCCACTTTTATAATGAGGTGTTAAGGGTAAAGCAAGTTGCACAAAAAGTAACCACATCTAAGAATATGGTGGTTATATTTGATGAGCTGTTTAGAGGAACGAATGTAAAAGATGCCTACGATGCTTCACTTTCCATCATAACAGCGTTTAGCCAGATCAGAGGGAGTTTTTTTGTTATTTCAACACATATTATTGAAGTGGCTAAAGAGCTAAATGATAACAGTAATATTAATTTCCGGTTTTTGGAAACTAGAATAATAGATGGAAAACCCATGTTTACTCATGAGCTGAAAGAAGGTATAACTGATGAACGCATGGGCATGTGGATAATTGAAAATGAGGGGATAATGGAAATATTGAACAATATGACAGATTGTAACAAATAAATGCCCGCCAGATTTAAGTATTTATGGTAATTTTGCAAGCAAGCATCAGGTGGTTATTGCCCGTGCCGGAACAATTAATAACGAAATAACTCGGTGAGTTTAAACAAACGCACCGCTAAATATAAAATAGAAGTGAATATGAAAAGAGTAGTAGTAACAGGTTTAGGTGCTGTAACCCCGGTGGGAAATACAGTAAAAGAATTTTGGGACAATATAGTTGCCGGTAAAAGTGGCGCAGCTAAAATAACAAAATTTGATACCTCAAAATTCAAAACCAACTTTGCTGCTGAAGTGAAAAACTTTGATGCCGAAGCCTATATTGATAAAAAGGAAATCAAAAAATATGATTTGTATACTCAGTTCGCTATTGCAGCCAGCGATCAGGCCATCAAAGACTCAGGATTAGACTTTACAACAATGCCTGAAATTGATCGCTATGAAGTGGGGGTGATTTGGGGATCTGGAAATGGTGGTATTGGTACTTTTGAAGAGCAATTGAAAGAGTATCATCTTGGTGATGGAACGCCTAGATTTAGCCCGTATTTTATCCCTAAAATGATTGTTGATATTGCCGCTGGTGTAATTTCAATACGCAATAAGCTTCATGGCCCAAACTATGCTACTGTTTCGGCCTGCGCATCTTCTAACACTGCAATTATCAGCGCTTTTGATTCTATCCGTTTAGGCAAGGCCAACATTATGGTAGCAGGTGGTTCTGAGGCTGGTATTACTGAATCTTCCGTAGGTGGTTTTAACTCAGCACATGCTTTATCAAAAAGAAACGATGATCCTGAAACTGCTTCGCGTCCGTTTGATGTAGACAGAGATGGTTTTGTGATTGGTGAGGGTGCCGGTGCTTTGATTTTAGAAGAACTGGAGCATGCTCAAAAAAGAGGTGCGCATATCTATGCGGAAATTGTTGGTGGCGGTATGGCAGCTGATGCTTATCACCTTACAGGTACTCCACCGGATGGTTTAGGTGCATCTTTAGGTATTTCTAAGGCACTTGCTGACGCAGGAATAACTCCTGATAAAATTGATTATATCAATGCCCATGCAACTTCTACAGGTTTAGGAGACTCTGGAGAATTGAACGGAATTAAAAAAATATTTGGCGATTTGCCAGTTAAAATTAGTGCAACCAAATCTATGACCGGCCATTTGCTGGGTGGTGCAGGTGCTATTGAAAGTATAATCAGTATTCTTGCCATCAGAGACGGAATTATTCCGGGAACTATCAACACTAAAAATCTTGATCCTGCAATTCCTGAAGGTTTAAATATTGTATTAGGTAAATCTATTCACCAGCCTGTTAATTACGTACTGAACAACACATTTGGTTTCGGTGGTCACACTGCAACTTCTGTGTTTAAAAATTATGAGGCATAGTAAATAATTAATTGTCTTTTACGTAGCGTGGTATTTCCAACTTAACAATAATCGTCTTTCTTGTAAAGACGATTATTGTTAAAATTGTCTTTTTTATGAAGATAGTTTTGTGTATTATGAAAGAGACCTTAAAAGAGGTATTAATTCAAAACCAAGAAAGAAACCTTTCTAAAGGGCTTAGGTCGCGCAACACAGGTATATCATTGGACCTTGAAAAAATACAAGCTATCATTGGTCCCCGGCGTGTAGGTAAAACTTGAGCAATGCAGTTAGCCATTGAAGAATTAAAGAAAACCCGCGGTGTATCGCCAGGACAGATTATCTATTTCAATTTTGAAGATGAGCGTTTAACACGGTGTACATATTCTAATAATGCCAGCTTGGAAATGGATGTTAAACTGTTAACTCTGTACCAAAGCCCGAATTGGACTTTTGTTCTCCTAAAAATAAAGATTTAACTTGCCTGTATGAACATAGAATTCAATAAGAATGAAGACGTTAATAAACAGTCAGTTTATGACTTAAAAACACGGCTCAAAAAGATATATAAAGGTGGGGGAGAGAAGAACGCGGCTAAACAAAAGGACAAGGGTAAATTATTGGCAAGAGAACGGATCTCTTACCTAATAGATAAAGAGAGCCAGTTTCTGGAAATTGGAGCTTTTGCTGCAGATGAAATGTATGCTGAGCAGGGTGGTTGTCCATCGGCCGGTGTGGTTTGCGGTATCGGATATGTATCGGGCAGGCAATGTATGATTGTAGCCAACGACGCGACCGTAAAAGCAGGTGCCTGGTTTCCTCTGACTGCTAAGAAAAATCTTAGGGCGCAGGAAATTGCAATGGAAAACAGACTGCCGGTAATCTATCTGGTTGATAGTGCAGGTGTTTATTTACCTATGCAGGATGAGATTTTTCCTGATAAGGAACATTTCGGACGAATGTTTAGAAACAACGCCATCATGTCGGCCGATGGGATTGTACAGATTTCGGCAATAATGGGCTCTTGTGTAGCTGGTGGTGCTTATTTGCCAATCATGAGCGATGAAGCAATGATTGTTGATGGTACAGGTTCTGTGTTCCTGGCAGGGTCTTATCTTGTTAAATCAGCAATTGGCGAAGACGTAGATAATGAAACCCTGGGTGGGGCTACTACCCATTGCGAAATATCAGGCGTTACCGACTATAAGCATCCTAATGATCAGGCTTGTTTAGATAGCATTCGTAACATCATGAGCATGCTGGGTGCACCTCAGGTAGCCGGATTTGATAGGATTAAGCCCGCTTTACCTAAACTCGATCCGGAACAAATTTACGGGATACTGCCAGAAAACAGAGAAAAACCTTATGATATGCTCGAGGTAGTTCATCGTTTGGTAGATAACTCTGAATTTGAAGAATATAAGAAATTGTATGGACAGAGCATCATCTGCGGATTAGGGCGTATTGATGGATGGGCAGTTGGTATAGTTGCCAACCAGCGAAAAGTTGTTAAATCTAAAAAAGGGGAGATGCAGTTCGGAGGGGTAATTTATTCGGATAGTGCCGATAAGGCAACACGGTTTATCATGAACTGCAATCAGAAAAAAATCCCTTTGGTGTTTTTACAGGATGTAACAGGCTTTATGGTAGGCAGCAGATCTGAGCATGGAGGCATCATTAAAGATGGTGCAAAAATGGTAAACGCGGTTGCGAACTCAGTTGTGCCTAAGTTTACCATTGTAATAGGAAACTCTTATGGTGCCGGTAATTATGCGATGTGCGGTAAAGCATATGATCCGCGATTGATTTATGCCTGGCCAAGTGCTAAAATTGCAGTTATGGGTGGCTCGCAGGCTGCTAAAGTATTGCTGCAGATTCAGGAAGCGTCGCTAAAAGCAAAAGGAGAGTTGATTACGCCTGAAAAAGAAGAAGAATTGTTAAAAGAAATCACCGATAGGTATAACAGTCAAACTACTCCTTATTATGCTGCGGCAAGGTTATGGGTTGATGGTATTATTGACCCTTCAGAGACTAGAAAAGTAATTTCTATAGGTATAGAAGCGGCCAATCAATCGCCTATAAAAAAGCAGTTTAACGTAGGTGTTATCCAGACCTAGGCGGAATTATAATCTGGAAATCACAATGTTGCCTTTGTTGTGTGCCAGCGTTTGACGGATAGCGGGATAAAGCGTAATTTTGTACTTTAATAAGAAAGAAACATATATGTCAGAAGAAATAGAACACGTTCAATGTTTAATTATAGGTTCAGGTCCGGCAGGATATACTGCTGCAATTTATGCGGCCCGTGCTGATCTTAAGCCGGTTATGTATACCGGTATGGAACCTGGTGGTCAATTAACGCAGACTACTGATGTTGATAATTTCCCAGGTTACCCAGGTGGCATTATGGGGCCTGAGATGATGGAAGATTTCCGTAAACAGGCAGAACGTTTTGGAACTGATATCCGTTTTGGATATGTAAGTTCTGTAGACTTTTCATCTTTGCCTCATAAGGTAGTTGTTGATGAGATTAAAACCATCACAGCTGATACTGTAATTATCTCCACAGGTGCCACAGCTAAATGGCTTGGTTTACCTAGTGAACAACAATATAATGGTTTTGGTGTATCTGCATGTGCGGTATGCGACGGCTTTTTCTTTAAAGGACAGGACGTGGCTATAGTTGGTGCTGGTGATACTGCTGCTGAAGAGGCTACTTACCTTGCAAAGCTTTGTAAAAAAGTATATATGATTGTGCGCAGAGATGAGTTCAGAGCTTCAAAAGCTATGGTACACAGGGTATTAAATACGCCAAATATTGAAGTGATTTATAACTCTGAAACCAAAGAAATTCTGGGTAACGGTAAAAATGTTACTGCGGTAAGAATAGTAAACAACCAATCTGGTGCAGAAACTGATTTGCCGGTTGAAGGTTTCTTTGTAGCTATTGGCCATAAACCAAATACCGATATCTTTAAAGGATGGTTGGATATGGATGAAACAGGTTATTTAAAAACAATCCCTGGAACTTCGAAAACCAACATAGAAGGTGTTTTTGCCAGTGGAGATGTTCAGGATCATTACTATCGCCAGGCGGTTACAGCTGCGGGTTCTGGTTGTATGGCTGCTTTAGATGCAGAGCGTTATCTGGCGGCAAAAGAGCATGAAGTAAAAGAAGTGTTGTAAGTAACATTTTAATGAAAATATGGGCAGAATCGCATGGTTCTGCCTTTTTTTTGCCCATCTTTCTCTAAGATTTTTTTATCTTGGGGCTTGATTTAAAATAAATTATTTAACCTAACACATGAAAAGATTATTATCAGTTGCTCTCGTGGCATTTATGTCTGTGGGTGCATTTGCACAAACAGATGCCAATATGGGCATTATTCCTGCACCCGTATCTGTAATAAAGAAAAGCGGAGCCTTTAAACTGGACAAAACTGTTGTATTGTTGTCTGCAGATGCAGCTAATGCAAAGATGGCCGATTTGCTAAACGCTTCTATTACCACGAAGGCAGGATTTGCGCTTAGAGAAACAAATGCTTTAAAAGCAAATGAAAGAGCAATTGTATTGACCTCGGCAGGCGCTGAGAAATTACCTGCAGAAGGTTATACGATTGATATTACTGATAAAAAAATCACGGTAACGGGTAAAGATGCAGGATTGTTCTATGCAGTTCAATCTATGATCCAGTTGATGCCTGAAAAGAAAAATAATGAGTTAACGATAAGTGCAGCAGAGATTAACGATTATCCTCGTTTTAAATACAGAGGAATGCACCTTGATGTTGGGCGCCATATGTTCCCGGTAGCTTTTATCAAGAAGTATATCGATTTAATGTCTCAATATAAATTAAATAATTTCCACTGGCATTTAACCGAAGATCAGGGGTGGAGAATTGAGATCAAGAAATACCCTAAACTAACCACAGTTGGTGCAACCAGAAGCGGTACCATTATTGGTCACCACCCTGGAGTAGGTACAGATAACAAAGAGTACAAAGGTTTTTATACTCAGCAAGAGGCTAAAGAGGTTGTTGCTTATGCAGCAGCAAGATTTATTAACGTAATTCCTGAGATTGAACTTCCGGGCCATGCTTCAGCAGCAATTGCGGCTTATCCGGAATTAAGTTCATTCCCTAACAGAGATACTTTTGTTGATGCGAAAACACCTTGGTCTGGTTCCAGAAAAGGAAAGCAAGTGCAACAACAATGGGGTGTATTTGATGATGTATTTGTTCCTAGCGACAATACCTTTAAATTTTTAGAAGATGTTTTGGATGAGGTAATCGCGATTTTCCCTTCTAAATACATTCATATCGGTGGTGATGAGAGCCCTAAAGAATACTGGAAAGAAAGTGAGTTTTGCCAGAACTTAATCAAAAAACTTGGGTTAAAAGATGAACACGAGTTACAAAGCTATTTTATCCAGAGAATTGAAAAACACATCAATGCAAAAGGCCGTTCTATAATTGGATGGGATGAGATTCTTGAAGGAGGTTTAGCACCTAACGCTACCGTAATGTCGTGGAGAGGCACAGAAGGTGGTATTGCTGCGGCAAAACAAAACCATGATGTGATCATGACCCCAGGCGGACCTATTGGACTTTACTTTGATCATAAACAATCTAATTCTGTTGATGAGCCAACAAATATTGGTGGTTTAGCACCTTATTCTTTAGCATATGCTTACGATCCAATGCCAAAAGAATTAACTGCTGATCAGCAGAAACATATTGTAGGTGTACAGGCTAACCTGTGGACTGAGTATATTCAAACTCCTGAAAAAGTGGAGTATATGATTTTACCAAGAATGTTCTCATTATCAGAGATTGCCTGGAGCAAGCTTGATCGTAAGGACTTTAAAAACTTCTCTGAAGAACGCATTCCTGTGCATTTGGCCAGATTAGATAAAACCAATACCAACTACTGGGTTCCAACTCCGCTTGGCTTAACAACCGAGAAGGTAGTGAATGGTGAAGAGTTTAGTCTTGATTTGAAAGCACCAATACCAGGTTCAAAAGTATTTTATACTTTAGATCTTACGCGTCCTTCTGAAACCGCTACCTTAGTTAACAGCCCTGTTAAAGTGATTGTTCCTAAGGGAGAAAAACGTGTTTTAAAAACTATTGTAATTACTCCAAGTGGTAAACGCAGTGTTGTTACAGAAACAATTTTGAACAATGGTGCTTCGGATGTAAAAACTAAATAGTAGTTTGCATTGTATAAATTGTATTTACATTAAAAAGTAAATGATGAAATTGATGAAATACTTAATAAAGCAGCCTCTTCTATTTGCGGGGCTGCTTTTATTGGCTTCCTGCAGCGACTCTTCTAAGAAGGATACAGATGTAAAACAGAGTGAACCTGTTGCGGCTAAGCAAAAAGGTCAGTTTGTTTTTTACAAGGATATAGCAATAAGACCAGGTATCAATTTTGAGGTAGTAAGCTGGGGTAAAGGGGTTGATAGTGTAGGTGGTTACCTGATACTGATGTCCGATTCGCTTAAAAGCAATTACAAATCGTTTTCTAATGAACGTACTGGCATTATAACTGACGCATGGAACATGGATTTAGATAACGATGGCAATCCGGAAATTTACATCGAGCTATTAAGCAAGAAGAATGTTCTGGATCTTAACGTTTTCGAATATTCGGATGGCAATTTTAACAAGATCACTTTCCCGGCATTAAGCGATAGAGCTAAAAAAACCTATGCAGGTAATGATAAATTCGTGATCAAGAATGGCGACCTATTCCGCACTTATCCTATCGTAAATTCAAAAGATACTACTCAAAAGGATGGTACTTTAAAAACATTACAATATAGACTTAGCGGTAATAGCTTCTCTATATCTGAAATAGAGAGTGAATAGGCTTATATCAGCTTATTGGTTCTTGCCACATTTATGGCGTCAGCTTTCGAGTTGACGTCTAATTTAATGTAAATGTTCTTTACATGAGTTTTAACCGTTTCTACGTCTATAAACAATTGAGTGGCGATCTGGCCACGATCTTTTCCCTCAGCAATTAATTCCAATATCTGCGTTTCTCTTTTGGTAAGCGGCGAGTGCTGGTTTTTTTGGAGAGACATAATTACTTTCTTTGAAACATCGGGGCTCATGGGGCCGCCGCCGTGCATTACCTCTTTAATTGCGTCAATTATTTTTGATGAAGGCGTATTCTTGGTGAAATAGCCCGAAGCACCATTTGCCAATGCGTCCAGTATTATTTTTTCGGTTTCATATACGGTAAGCATAATGATGTAAACATTAGGCAGCATCTTTTTTAGCTGGGGTAAAGCTTCAATGCCGCTTGTACCAGGCAGCTGTATATCCAATATGATCACATCCGGGTTGTCTTTTGCAATTTTAGGCTTTGCAACATCAAATGAAGGATAAGCATTTACCACGGTATATGGAGAGGTATTGTCTATCAGGTAGTGGTAGCCTTCTCTGATGGTTTTATCATCTTCAATAATTACAATTCTTGCGGCTTCCTGATTAGGCATCTTTAAAATGTTTTAAGGTCGAAAAATTAACAAGTAACAATACACTGGTACCATTGTCATTAGAAATGATCTTTAAATCGGCATTTATTCTTTTAGCCCTTACATACATGTTATTCATGCCGTGTCCGTCTTTAGCATGTGCTACATCAAAGCCGATTCCATCGTCCTGAAGGGTGATCAACAGCATACCGTTGTTTAATTTGGCCTCAAAATTTATCACCTTAGCTTTGGCATGTTTCAGCGAGTTATGTATCGACTCCTTAAAAATCATCAATATGTTTCTGCTCATATCTAATGATAATTTGGTGTATTTATTATTGAGATCAATATCAAATTTAAAGAGAATAGGGGTTTCGTTAACCATTTCCTGACCGAAATCTTTAATGTGGTTTAATACCTGATCTAAGGAATCATTTTTTGGATTTAACGACCATAATATATCTTTAGTTCCATTGTACAGTTCATCAACATTGCAACGGATCTTTTTTAAGATATTTCTTTTTTCGGTATCATCTTTATCGATCATGCTCCCCAATACTTCCGAAAGAACTGTTATTCTGGTTAGCTTGTTGCCCAGGTCATCGTGAAAATCTTCTGCAGTTTGTTTTCTGATCTTAAATTGTTCCTCCAGCTTTATTTTTAGTCTTAACTTGCGCCTACGCTCATTCAGCATCAGGATAATGTATACTATAAACAATATCAGCAGGATAATAAGTATCACTACAAAGAACTTAAAGAGAGGTGTTTGGTAGTATGCTGGCAGTATTTCAAATGCAACTGAGGCGGTATTAACCGAAAAAAGCCCGTCTTTGGTAATCACTTTCACTTCGAAAGTGTATTTTCCGGGAGGGATAGCAGTGAAATTCATGGACGAATTACTGCTTGGCAGACTGAATTTATTATCTAATCCAATTAGTCGGCACCTGTACATAACGGCGTCAGGATTTTTCAGATAAATTCCAGTATAGCTGATATTGATGTGATTGTGGTTATACGGTAGCGTAAGCACACCATCAACATATTCAGGCTTGTAGTTTGGCGTTACGTTTACTGAATTGATGTAGATGTAGGGGTTTACTTTTTTTTCTGAACTAGGATTTACTCCATAAACAATAACACCTCTAGTTGTGCCAATCCATACATTGTTGTCGTGTTGGAGTATGGCATTCTGATTGCATTCTACCAGGAGTTCATCCTCACTTTGTGGCGGTATAATTGTAAAGTTTTTTGGGTCAATCCTATCAATACCTCTTCCGGTTCCAACCCATATTGTTCCCTTTTTGTCTTCTAATAAGCTATAGATATGATCAGATGCAATGCCAGACTTTGTGTTTAAAAATTTTGTTGCCCCGGTTTTAATATTCCAGATCACCAAGCCATAATCTGCGGTCCCGAAAAGCACATAATCCTTATATTTAAGCATGCAAAGTATGTTTGAGCCAGATAAGCCCTTAATCTTTAACGGAGTAACTGTTTTCTTATTTACAATTAACCGTGCTCCATCCTGGGTGCCTAAAATTACTGAATCGCGCCCCAGTTCCATTAATCCACCACCAAACTGTTGGGTAATTCCAGTGAGTTTTCTGGTGTTCACATCAAAGGTTAAGCATCCGTGATTAGTTGATAGCCATATGGTACCACCACTATCCTCGATCATTGCATTGTACGCTATATGCTCGTTTTCCGTATCCATACGCTCCAAGCGCTGCCCGTTATGCCTCCAGAGGCCACCACCGGGTGTGCCTAACCAAAGATTATTTTTGCGGTCGTTATATAAGAAATTAATGCGGTAGGAATCTGGATTTTGAGAGGGTATTTTAACGCTTATTATCTTTTGATTCTGTTTGTATTCATACAAGCCACCATATGAGCCTAACCATATTGATCCGGGATTAGGACCTTTGGCAATGGCCATTACAATTCGGCTTTCTATTCCTTGTGTTTCATCAAATGTTACGTAGCTGTTATTGGTAAATCTGAATAAGCCTGAACCATCTGTGCCAAGCCAGATGTTGTTCTCTATGTCTTTAAATATCTCATTAACAACATTATCTGTAAATCCATTTTTGGAGTTGAAATGGATGATGCTGGCAGAGGTAATGTAGTAGGCACCCTTATTTGTACCTATCCATATTGATCCTTTGCCATCCTGAGCTATGGTATTGCATTTACTTGTAATTTCGTTATAGACTTTATTAATGGTATGGTTCTGGGCAATATAGATCCCTTCGGGCGTTAAAAACCATACCTTTCCTTTGTTAAGCTTGTCTACTAAAATATTAGTAACTACCAGGGTTTTTATTTTTTCATCTAATGGCCATAGTATCCACTTACCCCTTTCAAGATGATATAATCCTTTGCCATGAACGGCTACCCATATTTTACCTGAATAGTCTGTTTTAAGAGCAGTAACTATTTCTGTGGTATCATTTGAAATGGTTATTAGCCCATCTTTGCTGGCGTTGTATAAACGTTTGGCTTTTATGCAATAGGTAGTTCCATCTTTATCGGTAGCCAGTGCACCAACCCATTTTTTTGTATCCGCCGAATTGCTGAAACTCTTGCCATCGTATTTTGATAAACCTTTGGCAGATCCTATCCATATTTCCTCATTTTTTCCTGCTGCCAGTGCAAGAATGAAGTTGCTGCTTAGACCACGTGTCTTGGTGTAATCGGTAAACTGTTTGCCATTAAAACAGCTGAGCCCTCCAAGGGTCGAAATCCACAAGCGACGCTTGTTGTCCTGCGTAATAGCAGTTACCTGCGATTGCGTTAGACCATCCTCTATATCATATTGTTCAAAGTTATACCGCTGGGAAAAACCATCGAGACAATAGCTGAAAAGGATGAGAAAAAGTAACGATATCTTTTTGCCCACTTGATACGGAAATACAAGGTTAATCCGATTGTAAATATATTTATCAATATACAATTAAAAAATCACCCCTGAAGGGGTATTTTTTTCATTTACCTCAAAATACCCCTTCAGGGGTGAAAAGAAACACGATATCCCGGTTTAATTTTGATTAGAAACTTTGGACATTGAAGTTGACTGATTTGAGTTAAACACGCTAATTTAATTGTGATGAGTACTACTAGAATATTTGTTGGTAATAATGAAATTATAAATCAAAATTCTTGTGCCAGCAGCTTCACTGGCTTAACAGGAAAGTATTCAATTAACATGGTATTTAACGGCGCTGCCGACTATAAATTAGGCAAAAGGGAGCTGCGGCTGCATCCAGAAAACTTTATATTTTTAAATAGCCATACCAACTATTCCAGCAGAATTGATTCAGCAATACCGGTAAATGCGCTTTCTGTTTTCTTTGATCCCCGTTTCGTTCAGGATTTCGAATATTCGAGAAAAAATCACGCTGTTTTGCTGGATAACCCATTTGATTATAAATATGAGAACCCGGTTTTTGTAGAATCTATTTATCCTTTGCATGGTGCACTAAAAGACAATCTGTTAAATCTTGGAGCACTTCTCAATAGCAATACAACTGATCAGCTGCTCTTGAATGACTGCTTGCATAATTGCTTGTTAAATTATTACGGCATATACAACATTGAAGTTGTCAGCAGAACTGCATCGTTAAAGTTTCTTAGTCATGTAACCAAATCCGAAATATTAAGACGCCTGTCTATGGCTAAGGATTATATCATTAGCAATTACAATAAGAACATCCGACTGGATGATATTGCACAAATGGCTTGTTTGTCGATAAACCATTTACTCAGAACTTTTAAACAAGCTTATCAGCAGTCGCCGCACCAGTTTTTAACAACATTCAGACTTCAGCAAGCCAAGTACTACTTAAGAAATACAGACTATCCGGTTAGTGAGATTGTAGATATGGTGGGCTTTGAATGCCCAAGTTCCTTTATCAGGTTATTTAGAAGTTCCTTTAACGTTACTCCCGGCCAGTACAGGTAATCTGTACCGTATACGATGCTTTTAGAGTACACGATATGTGTTTAGTTTAAAAAAAATTAAAAAAATGGTTATGAAAAGAAAAATCCTGTTGTGTATGGCGATACTGGGTATCTCCTTCACTGTTGCATCCGCTGATACAGATAAACCAGCGGCAAGTGTAAATTTAAAATCAAACTCTGTAATAGAAGCTTACATAGATGCAAATGTTCACTGTAATGCAGCATTACTCAATCAGGTGATGGGTAATGAGGCTGTGCTAAAAATAACCAGGCAAGGTAAAATTGTAGAACAAAACAAAAGGGATCTGGTAGATTTTTATAAAAAAAGAGGCGACATTACGCTAAACTGTACCTCTAATTTTGAGATCTTATCTACTAGTGATTGCGTAGTAATGGTAAGAGTGGATTTTAAATATCCGTTGTTTACCCAAGAGAACTATGTAACTGTTGTAAAAGATCAAAACGGCATATGGAAAATAAGCCAGATCCACAGATTTAACGGATAAAAAGAATTGGTGAGTTTCGCTTATTCATAGTTAAGCCCTAAACCTATATTTGAACCAGGAAGCCCAGCAATAAGTTTGGATAAATTTAAATTTGGGTTAGTTAATAATAGAAGTCATCCAATAGGTAGGATGACTTTTTTTATGGCTGCTCTTTGAACTGGCTGCTGATGCGTTCAAACTTCTCTATTAAAAGATCTAAGCGCTCTTTCTCTCTTTTTAAATAAGCTTTGCGCAAAAAGGTTGCACATAATGCCATCCAGAAAACAGAGAAGGAAGTTATCCCGATCTGAAACCATAATTCCAGATTGTCGAGCATTTCGTAGAAATAAAGGACAAAGCCAAGGCATATTGCTGCGGCATAAAACCAATATAGCTTGTTGTATATGGAGAACTTATTTAACTGGTAGATCTTTAGTTGTGATAAAAACTCATTAGGATGCTGCGTAAAGTCATTCCTCGATATTATTTTGTAATCCTTATATAGAATAAAGGTAGATACAGCTATAGCTATAATAATGATGCCTAATCCAGCAGGTGTTGTCCATGATGTGAATGGATAAAATATCAAAAGTGCAACAAGGGATGCAAAAGAAATCAACATTCCGGCGATGTTCAGTAGAGATCTTGTTTTGATGCCTGATACTTCTTTTTTTGCCTGCGAAAGCATTTCATCAGAAGAGATTTTTACCTCAACTGAATGTGATTGCCAAAGCGATTGTATATGATCAAATTCTTGCATGTTGATTGTATAGTTCTGTAAGTTTTTGTTTAATGCGATGAATTTTTACTCTCAGATTCCCTTCACTGATGCCAGATATATCGGCTATTTCATTGTAGGGTAGTTCATCGAGTACCATTGTAATTATGAGGCGATCGTTTTCTTCTAGTTTTGATATTGACTTATAAAGTAGTGCAACCTGTTCGTTTTTTTCTGACAATTCCTCTGGCCTGTTTTCGATAATATTGTCTGTTAGCTCATCTTTTGCCTGCCTTTTTTCCGACCTTAAATAGGTTAGGCAAGTATTGACTGCGATACGGTAGATCCATGTCGAGATCAAAGATTTATTTCGGAACTTATCCAGATTCTGCCAAACTTTTAAAAATGTTTCCTGAAGAAGATCGTTTGCCGAGTCTTCGTCGCCAGTATAGCCATAACATAAATGGAAGATTTTCTTGGAATTTGTGTCGAAAATTTGTTTAAATAGCTGATCCTTTTGTTCCATTAATTAACGGCTGATGGTAGTTTGATCGTTGTAATCTTTAATTGTTACAAGCGGTTGCGGTATCAAAAATAATAAATGTTTGCGGGCTTACCACAATTAATTACTTTTGTTGCCACTAAAAACTAATTTATGAAACAAAACCGCATCGGGCTGATTACATTGATATTTATTACAATTGCAACTTTGCTCGGAGTTTTGAAAGATTTTGATGTTGTTGCCATTCCAGATAATCTGATGATGGCCGTGCGTTGGATTCTTGCAGCGGAATTGTTTGTTTATGCCCTTATTAAAAAGAATCTAACTACCTGGATATTGGTTTGTATGATTTTAGGAGTTTTTATTGGGATAGATTATCCACATGTAGCTATAGCATTGCAGCCACTAAGCAAAGGTTTTATTAAGCTGGTAAAAACTATAGTTGGTCCAATATTATTTGCAACCCTGGTTTATGGTATTGCTGGTCATTCTGATTTGAAACAAGTAGGTAGAATGGCCTGGAAATCTATGCTGTACTTCTATTGCGCTACCACAATGGCATTATTTATTGGATTGGCGGCAATAAATATTTCTCAAGCAGGAGTAGGGGTTAATATTGAAAATATGCCTCATAATGAATTGCCAAAACCGGTGAAGGATTTGACTGATGAGAGCATTCTGCAAAGTTTACCACATAGCATACATTGGTTGTATAAAACCCTTGCCTTTTTTAGAAACGTTTTCCCTGAGAATATTGCAAAATCTATCTATGATGCCCAGATTTTACAGATTGTGATCTTTTCAGTGATCTTCGGAATTGGTCTGGCGATGGTAGACGAAAAGAAAAGGAAGCCTATGGTTGATTTTTGTGAAAGCTTATCTGAAACCATGTTCAAGTTCACAAATGTGATCATGTACTTTGCTCCAATTGGAGTAGGAGCAGCTATGGCTTACACCGTCGGGCATATGGGGGTAGACATCCTAAAGCATTTGTTCATGCTGGTGGCAACCCTATACGTGGCATTGTTGGCTTTTATCCTCATAGTATTGCTGCCGGTGGCTTTATACATCAAGTTGCCTATTAGGAAGTTTATTAGCGCGATAAAAGAACCGGTATCCATTGCTTTTGCAACAACCAGTTCTGATGCGGCATTGCCTAAAGCAATGAGTGCAATGGAAAAATTTGGGGTTCCCCGCAAAATTGTATCATTTGTAATTCCAACCGGTTATAGTTTTAATTTAGATGGAACAACATTATATCTCTCATTAGCGGCTATTTTTGTGGCTCAGGCTGCGGGAATGCATCTGTCGTTTGGCGATCAGTTATTGATTGTTTTTACGCTTATGATTACCAGTAAAGGGGTGGCTGCAATACCAAGGGCATCTCTAATTATATTGATAGCTACCGCAGATCAGTTTGGTCTTCCAACCTTTATTATTGCTGCAATTTTAGGAGTTGATGAATTGATGGATATGGGAAGAACATCATTAAACGTAATAGGAAACTGTTTAGCAACAGTTGTAATCGCAAAATGGGAGGGTGAATATAATCCTGACTATGAGGCACCAATAGAAGCATAATTTATGACTAACAAAGGGAAAAAGATTTTTTTAGCGCTAAGTATTGTAGTGCCGTTCTTGATTTATTGCATAGTATATTATACCCCAATGATAAAGAATGCACCTTTCAGGTCAGCAGACTTTGTTTCATTTGAATACAAGTGGGGGGTAGGGAAAACTCTTGCTAATAGTTATAATTCTGCTACCGGCGATTATCAATACCTTGATGATAAAGACTCGCTGGTTAAGACCCATGTAAAGCTTAGAAAAAATGACATGATCTATTTACACAGTAAGGCGAATGAATTAGGTTTGTGGAATTTTCCAAGTGTAATCGCAAATAACGGATCGGATCTAAATTCGCCTAAGATACTGCGTTATGAGATCCAGTTTAACTACAAAACAAAATCAAAGAAAGTGATCTATTTGACTGATTACAACGAAATACCTAAGCTAAGAGATGTTGCAGCTCAAATGCAAAAGCTTATCGGACAAAGCATAAATGACGCTGAAGAACGTTACGGGAATAAAAAGTAATTCTGTTGTGGATTTAGAAAAATTAATTCTATATTTGCACCTCGATAAAAATAAACAATTTAAAATAATAAATATTTAACAATGTACGCAATAGTAAATATAGCAGGACAGCAATTCAAAGTTGCAAAAGACCAGCACCTTTTTGTACACCGTTTACAAGGAGATGAAGGCGCTAGTATTGAATTTGACAATGTATTGTTGGTTGAAGATGGTGGTAAAATCTCTGTAGGAGCACCTACATTGAAAGGCGCTTCAGTTTCAGCTAAAATCGTGTCTCATTTAAAAGGCGATAAAGTAATCGTGTTCAAAAAGAAACGTAGAAAAGGTTACAAAAAGAAAAACGGTCACCGTCAGTATTTCACCAAAATCCAGATTTCTGGTATCAGTTTATAATTAGTTGTTAAACAAAGATTACCAGGTTAATCAGGTAATTAATAAAATATAAAACAAGATGGCACATAAAAAAGGAGCCGGTAGTTCGAGAAACGGACGCGAGTCGCATAGCAAACGTTTAGGTATCAAAATATTTGGTGGTCAGGAAGCTATCGCTGGAAACATTTTAGTACGTCAGCGTGGTACAAAACATCATCCAGATAAAGGAGTAGGTATTGGTAAAGACCATACTTTATTCGCTTTGGTTGATGGTACTGTAATCTTCAAAAAGAAACAAGATAACAAATCATACGTTTCTGTATTACCTACAGTAGCTAAAGAAGTTGTAGAAAAAGCACCTGTTGTTAAAAAAGCACCTGCTAAGAAAGCTGCTGCTCCTGCAAAGGAAGTTGCTGCTGAAAAAGCACCTGCAAAAAAAGCACCTGCAAAAAAAGCTGTTAAAGCTGAAGCAGAAACTAAAGCAGAATCTGCAGAATAGTAAGTTATTTACTTTACAAAAAAGGGTTTCAGCATATGTTGAAACCCTTTTTTTGTAGTAATATTTTTGTTCATCTTTCTGTATGTCTATTCGATTGGTTGCCTTTGAACTTGTCGATTTTAATTTCAATGAGCTCCTGCTCAAAGTTCTCTATTGCCTTTTTAATGCCTGCCAAAGATTTTTCGAGATTATTGATTAGAGACTGAGTCTTGTTAACTGATTGCTGACCATCAGAATCTTGTTCCTTACCATGTAAAATCCATTCATAACTCTTGCTATAATATCTGGCGATTAAGTGCAGTGTATCAAAAGAAGGGAACTGGTTTCCTAATTCTATTTGGGAATAATTACTTCTGGATATATTTAGTATGTTAGCGATGGCCGCTTGTGATAAATTGTGCTCCAATCGCAAGTTTTTAATCCTTTCTCCGATGCTTACTTTTGACAGTATTTCTTGCATAACTGATTTATATTGTGTTGATTTGTATATGGTCAGAGCTGCAACCTATTGCCAGGTTGCAAATTCTAAACCATAAAAAAATTGGGCTAATTATTAAGGTAGAATTGCACCATAGACGTTCCGAGTATTAAGCCAAGGCTTATGAAATAATTAAAAAATCCGTTAAAAAAATGAGACCTGGGCAATATAATAGTTTAGATAAGATTAACAATGCTGATTAGTAGTGTGTGGGAGCATTCATCTTGTTCATTTTTTCTGATTGATAGAAAATTTGAATTATTATTTTTCAAAATCGTTCCTGAAAATAATTTACGGGAATTTATTACTGGCTCACCTAAAATTGGGGACAATGTTGAGGAAATAATTACGCAAATTTATAAATATAAATTCCTAAAACTACTTGAAAAATGTTTTAACAATAAATGTTTCAGTATAGAGGTAAGAATTCCTTCAGCCTATGAGGGGATAGACTCATCCTTTCAGATCGTGTTTACTCCTTTAATGAAAGATAAGATTGAAAGCGTTGTTTGCACCATTATAAAGAATCACGAGCGCCTGGATCATTTAAGGAAACTTAATGATTATTCTCACCTTACTTCTCATCAACTACGCTCCCTTACTGCTAACGTATCGAGCCTGTTTAACGTTACAAACTATAGCCGATTGGGAGGTTATGATATTTCAAAAATAAATCGGTTACTAAGCGATGTTAATCATCAGGCAAAAAAGCTGGATAGTGTAATTAGGGAACTTTGTATTTCCCTTAGCAGGCCCGGAACTGAATATCTGTCAGAAAATGATGCCTTAGAACCGGAGAAAAAACATGTGGTACTTGTTGATGATGACCTAATGACCATTAAAGTGCATCAGGCTTTGATAAGAAATCAGCATAGAGAAAAGCAGGTCGTTTTGTTCAATAATCCTGGAAATGCACTTGATTACATCAAGCAGAATAATCCCGATCTTATTCTATTGGATTTAAATATGCCTAATATTAATGGTCTCAGATTTCTGAAGATGTTAGACGAAAATGAGATTTCTATTGATGTTGTTATTATCTCATCATCAGTTGATCCAATAGATAGAACAATTGCAAAATCATTTCCCTTTGTAAAAGCTTTCATTGCTAAGCCACTTACCGACGAAAAGGTAAGATCAATATTTGATCATTAATGTTCTCTGCTCATTAGCTCCTCAGCTAATTTAATAATTTCAGATTTTCTTGATTCAGCTATCGTAATCTTGTTTAAGGCCGTAAATGCTTTGTCAAGATAACTTTTCATTTCCTGAGTGGCCAACTCTCTAATCTTATAGCGGTGATATAAATCGGTAATATGTTTGATTTTATCTTCCGTGTTCTTGTTGGTAAATTGATCGGTAAGTTTAGCGTGATCCTCTTTGCTTACCAATTCCTGTAATTTTAGCAGTAGAAAAGTTTTTTTGTTTGCTATAATGTCGCCGGCTATTTGTTTTCCAAATTTCTCCGGATCGCCAAACACATCCAGAATATCGTCTTGCAATTGAAAAGCAATACCCAGATTTTCTCCAAACACATAAATAAGCTCGGCCTCTTCTGGTTTTGCTTTTGCAACAATCGCGCCCAGTTTCATTGCACCACCTAATAAAACAGCTGTTTTAAGGCGTATCATATCTATGTATTCGGGAATGCTTACGTCGCTACGGTTTTCAAACTCCATATCGAGTTGCTGACCCTCACAAACACCCTGTGCGGTAGTATTAAAAGTATCAAGAGCAGGCTTTAAAATGCTTACATCCACATTTGTAATGTGTTTGTTTGCTTCAACCATCATCACATCACCACTTAGTATAGCAGTGTTTGTTCCCCACTTTTCATGTACGGTTTGCTTCCCTCTTCTAAGAGGAGCATTGTCCATAATGTCATCGTGAATAAGTGTAAAGTTATGGAATGTTTCAATTGCCATTGCCGCGGGCAAAGCCTTAAAAATATCGCCACTAAATAAATCTACTGACATTAATAGCATAGTAGGTCTTACTCTTTTGCCACCTAAGCTCATAATATAGCTTATGGGCTCATATAGGTTACCAGGATATGTTGGGTATTGGATTTTGCTTATTGCTTGCTCTACGTGCTTTAATAATTCTGAAGGAGAATGCATTCTTTTTATTGTTGTTATCTAATCCTGTACTAAAATGAAATCTATTTGACGTTTAGCCAGATCTACTTTCTTTACTTTTACCTTTACCTCGTCGCCCAATTGGTACTTTTTCTTTTTACGTTGCCCCACAATACAGTAGTTTTTTTCATCGAGCACATAGAAATCATCAGATATATCACGAAGTCTTATCATGCCCTCGCACTTGTTTTCAATGATCTCAACATACATTCCCCATTCCGTAACTCCGGATATAATGCCAAGGAAAGTATTTCCTATGTTTTCTTCAAGATATTCGGCCTGCTTATATTTAATAGAAGCACGCTCTGCATCGGCCGCACGTTTTTCCATTGTTGAAGAATGAGAAGATGCTATTTCATATTCTTCTTCATTTGCAGACTTTTCATTGTTTAAATAAGCAGCCAGAAGTCTGTGTACCATAACATCCGGATATCGTCTGATAGGGGAGGTGAAATGGGTATAGTGGTCAAAAGCCAATCCGTAATGACTTGTCTTTTTTGTGGTATAAACAGCTTTCGCCATAGAGCGGATGGCAAGTTGTGTTAATACATTCTGTTCCTTTTTTCCCTCAACATCTTCCATCAGGTAGTTCAGAGATTTTGCAATCTCCTTATCCGATTTCATATTTATCTTATAACCAAAACGGGCTGCAAAAAGCGCGAAATTACCCAGGTTTTCGAGGTTAGGGGAGTCGTGAGAACGATACACAAAAGTATATTTCTGCTTTCCTTTTCCTTTTTTGGCGATGAACTCAGCTACTTTTTTGTTGGCAAGCAGCATAAAGTCTTCTATAAGCTTATGGGCATCTTTACGTTCTTTAACATACACGCCAATTGGTTTACCTGTTTCGTCAAGTTTAAATTTAACCTCAGTACTTTCAAAACTGATAGCGCCATTTTTAAATTTCCTGTCGCGAAGTATATAGGCCAGCTCATTGAGTTTCAGGATTTCATCAGCGTAATCACCTTCTTTATTTTCAATAACTTCCTGAGCCTCTTCATAACTAAAGCGTCTGTTCGAATGGATAACCGTACGACCAAACCATTCCGTAATGATATTTGCTTTATCATCAAGTTCAAACACCGCTGCAAAGCACAGCTTGTCCTCATTTGGGCGTAATGAACATACACCATTGCTTAAACGTTCGGGAAGCATAGGAATCACGCGATCTACCAGGTAAACTGAGGTGGCTCTTGAATAAGCTTCTTTATCGAGATGACTATTAGGGATAACATAGTGAGACACATCAGCGATGTGTACACCTATCTCAAAATTTCCGTTTGGTAATGTTTTAAAAGATATGGCATCGTCAAAGTCTTTGGCATCAGCCGGGTCAATGGTAAATGTAACTGTTTCCCTAAAATCCTTGCGCCCTTTTAAGTCGGCAACAGTAATTTCTTCAGGTATGGCATTAGCTTCTTTTTCAACCTCAGGAGGAAATACCAAGGGAAATCCAAATTGAGCTAGAATGGCATTCATTTCAGTATTATTCTCACCCTGCTCGCCAAGTATAGTCGTTATTCTTCCAATTGGGTTCTTAGCCCCTTCTGGCCAATCAGTAATGCTTACCTGTACTTTTTGTCCGTTTTTAGCGCCGTTTAGGTCGCTTAAAGGGACAAATATATCATGCAGCATTTTACGGTCATCGATATTTACAAAAGCAAAGCGATCAGAGATCTTTATCACTCCAATGAAATCAGTTTTTGCGCGGGTAATGATCTCAACTACTTCGCCTTCATTTTTACGACCACTTTTTTTGGCGTAGATGTAAACCTTTACGGTATCGCCATTTAGTGCATTATGAAGTTTGCGTGCCGATACAAAAATGTCTTTTTCAAATTCATCTTCGGGAACTACAAATGCAGAACCATCAGCGGTCATGTCTACTTTACCGATAACGAAAGTTTTCAAATCCTTTAAGCGGAATTTGCCCTTTTCTGGTTCTAAAAAAACACCCTTTCTTGATTGTTCTTTGAGTACCTCAAGAATTGTTTCTCTTGCTTCTGGATCTGTTATATTTAATTTAGCTGAAACCTGTTTGTAGTTCAGAGCTTCATTACTGTTTTTTTCCAATACATCACTAATCAATTGTATTAAAACAAGTTCTAAGTGCGATGTTTTCTTTTTTGCCATAATAAAAATATGAATCACCCGAAGGTAACAATTTGAAGCGATAGATTGTTGTATTTTGTACCTTTGCTTAGGCAGAGTAATGTCAAACTTATTCTTATTTATAGTATAAAATGATAGAAGACAGAGAAAGAAAAACCGGAAAGGAATTGCTGATGATCCTGATAAAGGCATTGATTTATTCGCTGTTGGTTTATTTTTACGTCAACAAGCCGCAAATTTATGTTGAGTATCCACGGTTAGCAAGAATCACAAGTGGCTTTATGATCTTTCTAGGGCCAAGTCTGGCAATTTCTATCATCAGATGGGTGGTTATTTACTGGTACATCAAAAAACATAAATTTAAGAGCAACATTAAGGATAATTTCATTCTGGGTATTAACCGGATTGAGTCGATATTAAACACTGTGTTTTTTATGCTGGCATTAACCTCATTCTGGGATGTAAAATTACAGGATTTGGTATTTAGCATTTCCATTGTTGCGGCAGCCTTAGCCGTTACGTTCAAAGACTATGTTGCCAATATGATCAATGGTTTAATTATCATGTTTTCCGATAGACTTTCATTAGGAGATCACATCAAAATAGGCGATCATGAGGGTAAGATATTAGACATCACACTAATCAATATGATCTTGCAAAACGAAGATAGCGATATGGTGATAATTCCCAATTCACTTGCTTTTAGCTCTGTTATTGTAAACCAGTCTAAGCAAAATACCAAAAAGCTAAGCATCGAATTTGATATGTCGCTAACTAATGGTTATACCCCTGAATTTATAGAAAACCAATTAAATAAGGTTATTGAAAATTATGCCGACAATGTGATGCCGGGAGGCCTTACTGTTAAAACCATAGCCATCAATAAAGACGTTGTTATCTTTAAGGCAATGATCTTATTGAAAAGATACGATAAGGTCAAAGAAAGGGAGATCAGGAGGGCAATAAATACTGCATTGATAAGATTGTCGGCCGTTCTGAAAACCGATAAACAAACAACGCCTGCAACCCTCTAATTAAACAATCAAATTAAAGATTTTGCACCTGGAATGGCTGCTATTAATTTGCGTGTATACTCAGCTTGCGGATTGTTATAAATGTCTTCAGGATATCCTTGTTCCTCAATTTTTCCTTTATTCATCACAATCATTCGATCAGAAATGTGTTTTACAACGGCAAGATCGTGAGAGATAAAAATGTAGGTAAGTCCGAATTCCTGTTGCAACTGACGCAACAGATTCAATACCTGGGCCTGTACAGAAACATCCAGTGCAGATACCGATTCATCGCAAATAATAAATCGAGGTTGTAAGGCAAGTGCCCTGGCAATTACAATACGTTGGCGCTGACCACCCGAAAACTCATGTGGATACCTGTTGAAATGCTCGGCTTTTAGATCCACACGTTCAAGTAAATTTAATACATGAGCTTTTCGTTTGGCGTCATTATCAAATACCTGATGTACCTGTAATGGTTCCATTAAGGCATTGCCAATGGTAAGCCTCGGATTTAAAGAGGAGTATGGATCCTGAAAAATTATTTGTACATCTTTTCTCATCCCGCGCAGATCTCGTCTGTTAAGGGAGGTGATGTTGTTGCCATCAAAAATGATCTGTCCTGAGGTAGGCTCAACTAGTCTTAAAATACTACGGCCTAAGGTGGTTTTTCCACATCCCGATTCACCTACAAGCCCAAGCGTTTCACCAGGAAAAACATCGAAGTTAATATGGTCAACCGCCTTTACGTAATCAGTGGTTTTGCCAAACAAGCCATTCCTTATGGGATACCAGGTACACAAGTCCTTAATCTCTAATAGCGGTCTTTGGCTATAAAGATGAGCTCTTCGCTGTTCGATTTCAGAATCAGTATAACTATTTTGTGCCATCAGATGTGCAATGGCCTGATCCGAGTCTTCATTTAAAAAGTCGGCCACAACGGGTAATTTTTTTAGTAACCTATTTGGTGCAGGTCTGCAGGCAAGCAAACCTTTAGTGTACGGATGTTGTGGATGATGAAAAATCTGATCTGCTGAACCTTGTTCAACAATTTCTCCCCTATACATAACGGCAACTTCATCTGCAATTTCGCTAATTACGGCAAGGTCATGAGATATGAATATCATGGCCATATCACGTTCCTGTTTAAGTTTTAGTAATAACTCCAGGATCGTTTTTTGAACCGTTACGTCAAGTGCTGTTGTAGGCTCGTCTGCTATTAAAAGTTCCGGATTGCAGCTAAGCGCCATTGCAATCATCACCCTTTGCTTTTGTCCTCCAGAAAGTTGGTGAGGGTAACTGTCAAATATGTGTTCAGGACGGGGAAGCTGAACTTCCTTAAAAAGGGCTATGGTTTTATTTTTTGCCGTATACTTATCAAGCTTTTGATGTAGTACAATCGCTTCTTCAACCTGTGCACCGCAAGTAAACACCGGATTTAAAGAAGTCATGGGCTCCTGAAAAATCATGGCAATTTTATTGCCTCTATATCCTCTGATTTCTTCGGGTGTTAAATTTAGCAGATCGATGTTATCAAATTCCACTTCACCGCCGATCATTGTGCTTTGCGGATCATGAAGCCTCATAATAGAGAAAGAAGTTACAGATTTTCCTGATCCGGACTCTCCAACAATACCAAGTACCTTGCCCTTATCAATGGAGAAACTCACATTGTTAACTGCTTTAAGCCAGGATTTGTCCTCTTTGTTTAAGAATTGTATGTCGAGGTTTTTAACGTTCAGCATCGATTTAACGGAACAGATTTTCTATATGAAAATAATTGGCATCAATATAGGGATTTTATCGTCTAAATCCATCTGATTGTGCTATTTTTGCAAAATGGAAAGAGAAATCCTTGATACTAAGCGTAAAGCTTTAAAGATTAACTTAAACCCTAAAATTTACGGAACATTTGCAGAGATAGGTGCTGGACAGGAAGTGGCTCGTAATTTCTTTACCGCAGGTGCCGCATCGGGTACGGTTGCAAAAACAATGTCGGCGTACGACATGACATTTAGTGATGCAATTTATGGTGTTGAAGAATCTGGCAGATATGTGAGCAAATCCAGACTATTGAAAATGTTAAACCACGAGTTTGGTTTATTAACTGAAAGACTGAGTGGCGAGAAGTATGATGACAGGACTTTTTTCGCTTTTGCAGATACAGTAACTACACTTAACTACAATAAATCTAATGACCCGCATGGTTGGATCGGACTTCGCTTTCAATCAGAGCCGGGGGGAGAACCCAACGAAATATTTTTCCATGTTCGTTTGCTTGATACGGATGCCGCTTTACAACAAAATGTATTGGGGATAATTGGTGTCAACCTTGTTTATGCAGCATTTTATTACAATCAGGACCGCAGGGCAATGATTGAATCACTGGCAGATAATTTAACTGTTGGATCAGTTGAAATAGATCTTATTTCTGTAAACGGGCCAGTATTTAAAGGTGCAGATAATATTTTGTTAAACCTTTATCTGATCGTTAAGGACTTCTCTGATGCAGCTATTTTTGATTCTCAAGGTCAGCCTTGCTTGCCTAAAGATTTGCTGTATAAAAAAGATATCATGATTCTGCGTACAAAATATGCGCAAAAATCTCATCCAAATTTTAGCATGCTCAACAAGGCTGTTGATCAGTTTGTGAAAACAGAAAATGTACAGGAAGACAACCTCAGTGTGCTTATAGAGGTGTTGATGTCTAACTTATTGTCGACCGGAGATGACCTGCATGAAGTAGATTTGAGGGCCGTTGCAAAAAGGGCAGAAGAGATGTGTAAAACCGGAAATAAGGTAATAGTATCCAACTTTTCCAGACACAATAAACTGGCTAAATATCTGGATCGCTGCAGGCCAAAAAGTGTAGGTATATCTACCAATATCAATAACCTGAAATTTGTATTTAACTCAAATAACTTTGGCGAAGATTACAGCAGCCTGTTGTTGAGTTATGTGAGCGATATGTTTAGCAAAAACGTAAAGCTTTTCGCTTATCCTTTCCTTGATAAGAAAACAAATGAAGTGGTTACTTCGGCAAATATGCCGGTAACTCCAGATGCCAAACCCTTGTTCGATTTTCTGATCTTAAATGGATATATTACAGATATTCAGGATTATAGCGATGATGATGTAAAAACAGTTTAAAAACTGTTTTTACAAAACATTACAAGTCTTTATAAGGATTCTTAATTGCTATTCCCATTAACCTGTCAGGATGTTCAATTGGTTTAAAACCAAATTGGGCATATAAGCCATGGGCATCCTGGGTGGCCAGCATATATCTTCTTAATCCCTGCAGATCTTTATGGAAAAGCATTAGCGACATCAGCTTTTTTGATAAGCCTTGCCCTCTGTATATTTCTTCAACATATACATCAGCAAGGTATGCAAAAGTAGCCTTGTCCGTTATCCATCTGGCAAAACCAATTTGTTTGGTGTCTTTGTAAATTCCAAAGCACAATGAGTTATCTATGGATCTTTTAACAGTGTCTAACGGAATATTCTCTGCCCAGTAAGATTGGGTACTCAGATAGTGATGAATAGCAACAGGATCTATTTTATTCTTATCATCTGAAAAGATAAAACCATGATCTTCAATTTCCATTAGTTCCTCATGTTAATGAATTGCAAAGGTTGCCCGAAATCTTCTTTTCGGCAAAGTGAAATCACAGCTTGCAGGTCATCAATGCTTTTGCTTTGCACACGAACCTGATCATCCATCATAGATGCCTGTACTTTTAGTCCACTTGCTTTTATTTTTGCAACTATTTTCTTTGCTGTCTCTTTATCTATGCCTTCTTTAACCGTAATTTCTTTACGGATCATGTTGCCTGATGCATATTGTTCTTTACCAAAATCCAGGCTCTTTGCATCAAGATTCTGCTTTACCATTCTGGAAATAATAGCATCTTCAATAGCTTTTAAGCGCATATCATCCTCCGTAACTATGGTAATTACATTGGTTTTTTTATCGTGGTCAATGGTACTTTTTGAAGTGCTGAAATCATAACGGTTAAGGATTTCCTTTTTTGCGTTATTCATTGCATTATCAAATGTTTGAGCATCTACTTTGCTTACAATATCGAAAGTGGGCATGATTATAGCTTTATAGTAAAAAATATATTAGATTTAAGTAAATATTGATTTCTCTGTACAAAAAAGCGAAATTATTATGAACCATTCATAAGCTGTTACACTAAAACTTATAACATATGAAAACCAATAACTCAAAGGTGCAAAAAAAAGACTCAAAAAAGGCGGTTAAAAAAGAATTAGAGAAAAGTTTGAGAGAGAAGTTTCTGGAAGTTGTACAACATCTGGGACATGATGCGGAAAGGATAGGTAAGGATATTGAGATTGCCAGTAAGTTTGTTGCCAAAAAATTATCGAAGAAATTTAAAGAGGTAAAGTCAGTTGTAGAAAATAAAATTGACGAAGCAACCTCATCAAAGGCACCCGTAGCTAAAAAGGTTGAAGAGGTGAAGAAAAGTACAATAAAAGGAGCTAAAAATGCCAAAAAGGTAGTTCAGAAAGCGGTTGCAAAAGCTAAACCGGTAGCACAAAGTGTTAAGGTGGCCGCAATTGCAACAGAAGAGAAGGCAGCTAAAGCAATTTCGAAATCAGTACAAAATACAGCTACCAAAGTAGCCGAAAAAACAGCGCCAAAACCTGTAGTTAAAGCCGTTGTTAAAGCTGTGGCTAAACCAGTAACTATGGCGGCGCCTGCAAAACCTGCAAGTAAGGCTCCTGTTAAGAAAGCCACAAAGCCAGCCGCGCCAAAAACACCGCCCCAAAAGACTAAATAGGGCAGGTAAGATTAAGAGTTAAGTTTAAACCTATTAATTGAGTAATAATTAACAATTACTTAACAATAGAATTTGCAGTTTTGAGGACCAATAATATTTAATGAAAAAAAAGGCGCCGTTTCTAAACAGAGAGATCAGTTGGTTATATTTTAACGAACGGGTTTTACAGGAAGCTGCCGATGAAACCGTACCGCTCATAGAACGGATAAAGTTTTTATCTATCTTCTCGTCAAACCTTGAAGAGTTTTATCGAGTAAGGGTAGCCACATTGAGCAGGTTATCTAACCTAAATGATAAAGCCAAAGCGTTATTGGGCTTTAACCCTAAGAAGATTTTAAACGAGATAAAGAATATTGTTGTAAAACAGGAACGCAAGTTTGAACAGCTTTTTCAGGCAACACTAATTAATGAGCTAGCACAGAACAGGATCTTTATTTTAAACGAAACGCAACTTAACGTTTCGCGTGGAGAATTTGTTCGCAACCATTTCAGGGACAGAATACTTTCTACTCTTGTTCCTATTATGATTGATCTGGAGAAGCCCTTTCCAGAACTTAAAGATCGATACTTATATTTCTTTGTTCGGCTTTCAAAAAAGACATCCAAGAAAAGTGAGAAGTATGCACTAATAGAACTGCCTCCGGACTTGCCAAGGTTCCTTGTACTGCCTGAAACGAACGGACTTAAATTTATTATCCTTGCAGAGGATATAATTAAGTATTGTTTAGACGATATCTTCTATGTTTTTAACTACGATGTGATAGATGCATATTCGATTCAGCTCACCAGAGATGCGGAGCTGGATATAGATAAAAATATCAATGATAAATTTGTTGAAGACTTGAAAACCAGTCTCGATAAGCGTAAAAAGGGTAAGCCAATGCGTCTTCTTTACGATACCGAAATGCCGTTTGAGATGCTTACCGTTTTGATTTCTAAACTTAAGATAGAGGCTGAAAGTTTAATCCCAGGAAACAGATATCATAAATTCGGAGATTTTATTGCCTTTCCAAATGTTGGTTCTAAAGACCTGGAGTATGCAAAAAATGCACCGTTGAAAGTAGCGGGTTTACACCGTACTGAAAGTATTTTTAATAAGCTAAGTGAACGGGATTATCTGATCAATTTACCTTATCAGTCATACGATTATATCATTTTGTTTTTACGTGAGGCCGCAATTGATCCTAAGGTAACAGAAATCAATATTACCCTTTACCGACTGGCAGAAAACTCAAGGGTTGTAAATGCCCTGATAAATGCAGCAAAAAATGGTAAAAAGGTTCACTGTCTGGTAGAATTAAAAGCCAGGTTTGATGAGCAGGCAAACATATTCTGGACAAGCAAATTAGAAGAAGAAGGTGTACATGTTAATTACGGCCTAACGGATTATAAAGTACACTCAAAAATCTGTTTGGTGAAAAGAATGGAGAAGGGGAGAGCAGTTTATTATGCCAATCTTGCTACCGGTAATTTTAACGAGAAAACAGCTAAACTCTATTGCGACCACAGTATTTTTACTGCTAAAAAAGAAATTACACAAGACTTGCTTAAGCTCTTTAATGCCTTGAACAAAAGGATGGTCATAAAAGGATTTAAGCATCTGATTGTTTCGCCACTCGAATCCAGAACCAAAATCTATGGTTTGATAGATAGAGAAATTAGGTTTGCGAAGCAAGGTAAAACAGCCTATTTGATTTTTAAGGTTAATAGCCTTGCAGACGAAGGGATAGTGGAGAAACTTTATGAAGCAAGTAATGCAGGCGTAATTGTTAAACTCATCGTTCGCGGCATCTGCACGCTTGTTCCCGGCATAGAAGGCTTTAGCGAAAACATCACAGTTATTAGCATCATTGACAAATTTCTGGAGCATGCCAGGGTATTCATATTTGGTAATAATAATAAAGAAGAAATGTTTCTTTCATCTGCAGATCTGATGAGCAGGAACTTTGAACATAGGGTAGAAGTGGGCTTTCCGGTTTTAGATGAAGAAGTGCGACAGGAAATAAGAGATATCATTGAGTTTCAATTACAAGATAATGTGAAGGCCCGGGATATTACTCGCTTAAACAACAACAAATACCATAAAAACAGACTCACAACAAAAGTTAGGGCGCAGGTGCAAACCTATAATTACTTAAAAAATAAACACCAATAGAGCAATGTTAAGATACGCTGCAATAGATATAGGGTCAAATGCTGTAAGGTTACTGATAGCTGATATCTCAAAAACAGAAAAGGGCTATAGTTATAAAAAGAACACCCTGGTAAGGGTGCCATTAAGGCTAGGAGATGATGCGTTTCTAGATCATAGGTTATCAGATCGTAAAGTTGAAGACCTTGTTAAAACAATGAGTGCCTTTAAAAATCTGATGGATGTTTATCACGTTTCAGAATACCTGGCTTGTGCTACATCTGCAATGCGCGAAGCGGAGAACGGAGCTGAGGTGATAAAAAGAATTAAAGAAGTTGCCGATCTTGATCTGGAAATTATTGAAGGACAGCGAGAAGCAAATATCATTTACGCTAACCATATTGAAGAAAACCTGGATGCTAAAAAGAGCTATCTGTATATAGACGTAGGCGGAGGTAGTACAGAGCTTTCGGTTTTTGTGAACAAAGAGCCAGTAGCTTCTAAATCCTTCGATATAGGTACCATTAGAATCCTCGACAACCAGGACAAGGATGAGACCTGGGAAGATATGCGACTTTGGGTGAAGGAAAATACTAAAAACCTTAAAAATGTAGCAGGCATTGGAACGGGCGGAAACATCAATAAGCTGTTCAGAATGTCGGACGAAAAGGACGGGATGCCTCTATCATTCCTGAAATTAAAAGGGTTGTACAATCAATTGAACGGGCATTCATTAAAAGAAAGGATTAGCGTATTTGGCCTTAATCCGGATAGGGCAGACGTAATTATTCCGGCCTGCGAAATCTACATTACTTTAATGAAGTGGACAGGTATTAAACAGATCTATGTACCTAAAGTTGGATTGGTAGATGGGATAATTAACCTGTTGATTGAAGAGAATTTATAGATAAACTAAGGCAAGGTAAGCGCCATGGTGACTTACTGATGCCGGTTTGGTCTTTTTATAATCAAACAGTGCACGGTCGGTTATTTTTATTTCAACCTTTTCCAGTTCTTCCAGTTTTGTTGAGGCTATGGTATGAATGTAATTTTCATCAAAAAAGCTTGCGGTATGGTATAGTTCATTTTCGTAAGAGACATTTCCGGTAGCAGTATCGTTATGAATGATCAGGTTGCTGCATTGAAGTTTAAGCGGGGCAAACTCGCGGAGTTTAGCCTCCCTTGAATATATTTTATAGGCCGATTCTTTCATACTCCATAGCAACCATATGATCATAGAAGGATGAATACCAGAGGTGATCATAAATTGCTCTTCGGTGTTAAAGATCTTATCCAGATAACCCTTCCGTTTCCAGTTACTATCTATTGCTGCCTGTACAAGATCTACTATGTCGTTGCCTATCATTTTGATTTCAGTTTATCTTCAATGATTTCCATTGCAGCGCTAACATTCAGCATTCGTTCCATCGATACGTTGTCAATCTCGATATCAAATTCCTCTTCAACATCTAAAACTACGTCAACAAGGTTTGCAGAATTGATCTTCAGATCTTTAATGAAATCAGTGTTTTCGTTTATTGAGGCTACAGCATCTTTATCTTGCGCATAGGTAGCAATAATAGGCGTAAGCCTTGCTATTAATTCTGCTCTGTCCATATATTTATTTAGCGTATTTTTTTAAGATAATACAAGCATTTACATCGCCAAATCCAAAGCTTGCTTTAGCCACAATATTAACATTTGTGTTCAATAATTGTTGCGGAATTCTATTGAAATCTATCATTTCGTTAATCTCCGGATTTAGATCTTCACAATTGATATTCGGAAATATAAAGTCATGATGCAATTGTAAGATTGAGGCTATACATTCGATGCTTCCGGCGGCACTTAGGCAATGGCCGATAGTAGATTTTAAAGAGTTGATATAAGGAAAATCTGACCCTTTTCTATTCAAAGCAATACTCCAGTTCTGGATTTCTGTAGCGTCTTTAGAGGTTGCCGTAAGGTGCCCGTTAATGGCGTCCACTTGGCTGGCTTTAATGCCTGCATTTTGTAAGGCTCCTTTTATGCAGCGCTGAACAGCAATACTATTTGGAGCTGTCATTGTTCCGGTGCCCCTTTGTCCACCAGAATTGATATGGCCTCCTAGTATTTCCCCATAAATTGTTGCTCCCCGTTTAAGGGCGCTATCCAGTGATTCCAAAACCATAGCTCCCGCCCCGCTTCCGGGTACAAAGCCACTTGCACTGGCACTCATTGGTCTCGATCCTTGTTCAGGAGATGGGTTGTGTTTGTAAGTGCAAACTTTCATTGCATCAAATCCGGCCCATATATAAGGTCCGCTGTCACTTGTGCTGCCAGCGAGCATCTTTGTTGCCTGCCCGGTTTTAATTCGTTCATAGGCCATTAAAATGCTTTCTGTGCCCGTAATGCAGGCCGATGAGTTGGTGGTTGTCTGATTTCCAAATCCGAGCTTGCCACCCAGATAAGCGCTGATTCCGCTTGCCATGGTTTGCACCACCACGGTGCTGCCAAGTTTCCTAAGCTGCAGATCGTCAACTTTATAGATAGACTCTCTGAACTTATCAATGCCCGAAGTGCCGGTTCCAAATATTGTTCCACTGTCCCAATCAGGTTCATCACCTTCAGTAATGGTTAAACCTGCATCTTTCCAAGCATCCATACCGGCAATAACGCCATATAGGATGCCTGTACTGTTAAAATTTCTTAATTCTAAGGCTGTAAAATATTGTGCAATAAAATCATCAGACAGTTCAGGTTTACCAGCTATCTGACAAGAAAACTGCAGTTGTTCTAACTGAGAATCGTGCTTAATACCCGAAGTGCCGTTTTTTATGGCATCCGTAAATGCAGTTAAGCCAACTCCATTTGGGGCAATAACACCTAATCCTGTTACAACAACTCTGTTATCCATTCATTTTATTGGTTACCATTCCGGCTATTGTACCTTTGCATACCACTTCATGCTGCTCATTTAGCATTTGTACAGTACAGTTTAGTTTTTTGAAGCGGAAATATACTTTTTCAGCAACAACCTTTACTTTTTCTCCCGGGAATACCGGTTTCATAAAATCAATAGCAGTAGATGTTAGCATTACATGTCCCGGTACTCCACCTTCAGCACTTCCTGTAAGGTATATGCCCAAACAAACCAATCCAATTTGGGCCATTGTTTCAGTTAAAATTACACCTGGTGTAACCGGGTGATCCTTAAAATGACCTTTGTAAAAGTCGAGATCTTTATCAAATGTGAAAGTTCCGCTTGATCCGTTTTCATCGATATGAAGTATTTCATCTACAAATAAAAACGGTTTGGAGTAAGGCAAGTGGGCTAAAATTTCTTCTTTATTCATGTTAAGCTATTCTTTATTAATATGAGTGTAAAACTAGTTGAAATCGATCGTCATGCTGAATTTATTTCAGCATTCCACATCTGTGGAGATTGACTTTCTCTTTCGGGATGCTGAAATAAATTCAGTATGCGGTAAGGTCACTACCATTTCAACAATATTCTTTGCGCTGAAAACCCGGGGCCAAAACTTAACATCAGTCCCAAATCTCCGGCCTTTTGCTCTCCCTCCATAAAGCGTTCTAAAACATACATAACCGTGGCGCTCGACATATTTCCAAATAACCTTAAAACCGCTTTAGTATCTTCTATATTCTTACCTAATTTACCAAATAAGTCATCAACAAGCTGTACAATTTTTTTTCCTCCTGGATGAAAGATCAGATGATCAATGTCATCTATTGTTAAATTGTGTTTCGCTAAAAACGGATGAATAATATCAGGGAAATGGCTTTCTATCTTATCCGGCACTGCAACATCCAAAACCATTTGCAAACCGCTGTTTACCAATTTAAATCCCATCATCTCTTCTGCATTGTAAAAGTGATACATTTCATCGGCCACAATTTCCGGGCCCTCATCATCCTGATGAGACGAAAGTAATGTACAAGCCACACCATCCCCAAAAATTGCAGCACTAACAATGTTGGCCATGGAAAAATCGTTTACCTGGAATGTAGCTGTGGGCGATTCGTATGCCACAACAGCAGCCCGTTTCCCAGGATTGGCTTTCAGAAAATTATTGGCGTATATCATACCCGAAACACCAGCCGCGCAACCCATTTCTGTAACCGGTAAGCGAACTATATCTTGTTTCAGATTTAAGGTATTGATGAGGTATGCATCTAACGAAGGAATCATAATGCCCGTGCAGCTCACTGTAATTATATAATCCAGATTTTCAGGCAGCCATGTCGCTTTTTCTAAAGCATTTTTTAAGCATTTGGTAGCAAGATTTACACCCTCTCTTACATAAATATTGTTCCTTTCTTCAAAAGTCAGAACGCTAAATACCTCTTCGGGCGACATGATCGAATAGCGCTGATCAACCCCTGCGTTTTCAAATATCTTTTTTACTTTTCTAATGAAACGTTCATCCTGTCCGCTTAACCATAAATCTAAAAAAGGTATAATCTCTTCAGTTTTTCTTGAGTATTGGGGCAGCAGCTTAGCAATGGTTTTGATCTTTACGCTCATAAATGGTTTTTGTTAATTGGAAGTTGGAATTATCCATTGATATCGAAATGCCCATTTCCATTTTACCGTATATTTTTTAAAATCCAGTTCCCTGGAATAGGATTGCAGGTCAGCCTTCTTAAAACCCCTAAGTATCGAAACCAATCCATCATCTTTCGACATTTTATTGAGCCTGAAAACAAAGCATATCGCCAAAAACAGGTAATAAGCAACAGCACTTCTATGTAAATCGTTAACCACAATACCCATCTCTGCCTGATTTCTAAAGCCGTTCATCAGCGTCAGTATTTCCGGATCTTTGAAATGGTGAAGGGTTAATGTACAAAGGATAACATCGTAAGTGCTTTGTTGTTCAATTCTATTGAAAATATCTGCACATACGTAGCTTATGTTTGGGTAGTTTCCGGATAACTGCTGCGCATGACCAATGGTATAATTGTTGGCATCAATTCCAATTAGTTTAAACTTTAAATTATTTTTAACAGCATAGTTAGCAAGGGCTCTCAGCATATCACCATTGCCACAACCTACATCTAAAATCCTAATCTCTTTCGAAGTATTATTGCTAAATGCCCTACTGTTTTTTATCAAGGTTGTTACGCCCTGCAAGGTCACTTTGTTCCCGCCCAGTAGCCTGTTTATACTTGCAATTTTGTCTAAAGCATCCCTTAGTATTTCTCCTTCCATAGAGAAATTATCCATTATTTCAGGTGCTTCGCTTCTTCGACTGGTGTTTACAAGCATTTAAATTATTGGTTTTCCGTGAGTCTTTTTAATGATTTTGGGCAAAATAGAAGGGAATTTAGTCAATAGATTTAACAATGGAGCAAACAGTTTTTCTTTTCTTATAATCCCCGACAGGAGGTTCCCCACGGCCAGTCTATTTTTGAAATTTAGGTTCCATTCTTTTTTATATTTTTCTTCTAACAGAGTCCTTGATGAGATACTGCCTTTCAAAAATTGAATGGTTAATTCCGCACAAATCTTGGCGCTATGGATGGCCATTGCCATCCCGTTTCCACACAAAGGATGGATTAAACCTGCAGTATCTCCAACCATTACAATATGGTTATAAACAGGTTCTTTTTTCTCAAAAGAGATCTGACTTATGGTTAGTGGCTGATCAAACAATGGAGTGCAGTTTTCAAATACTTCTCTTAGATGAGGGTTTTTATAAAGTACCTGTTTTTGAAAATCTGTAATGTTTTTATACGCTTTAAAGCTTTGGTAATCTGTAAGGTAACAGATGTTAATACGATCGTTTTCTACTTTTGAAACCCCGCAGTAACCTCCTTTAAAATTATGAAGTGCAACCAGATCATCCGGAAAATCACCCTTATAGTGTCCTTTTACCGCAAGCCATGGCGATTTTTTTTGAATAAATCCGCGTTCCATTTTTTGATCTAATGATGATCTTTTTCCAAAAGCGCCAATTGTAATTTTTGCATTAAGTAAACCAGTTTTGGCTGTGCTAATGCTAAACAAATCGTCCTTAAAATCAATAGTGTTTACAGTGTCGTTTATGAAGATGCAGCCATTTTGCAACGCATTTTCGTAAAGAAAATGATCAAGCGCAAAGCGGCTAATTCCAAAACCGCCGAGCGGCAATTCTGTGTTTATTGTTTTGCCTCTTGCAGAAGAAATAGACAATCGGGTAATTTCTGTTGGATCCAGCCCGGCCGGATCAGCATCAAGCCACTTCAAATACGGAAGCACCTCATTTGAAATGTATTCGCCGCAAACCTTATGTTGCGGGTAATGGGCTTTTCCTATTAGGGTAACACCGAATCCTGACTTTAGCAAATGTATTGCACAGGTTAACCCAGCTAAGCCACCACCAACTATAATTATATCTTTTTTTTCTGGTTTCAAAGCAGGTACCCAACTTTAGTGATTACATAACAGTATAAAACTCGTTATTGTTCGTTAAAAGTCATAGTTAATTTATGAGCCGATTAGCAAAAATAATCGGCTCATAAATTTGCCATATTTGAGTCGATTATATTTTTTTATTAACCTAAACTTTAAACTCATCTAAAGAATAGGGCAATTCTTCGCAAATAAAACCATATCTCATTAAAATTTTTCTGATGGCAGGTACATAGGAACTGGCGCTAACTACCCTAAGGATTTTATCTTCATCCTCTAGTGCAAAAGTCCAGTTTTTTGTGCCAAGCAGATTGTCCATCTTACGTCTAATGGTACTAAGATCATTTTTGTCCCGTACCGAGGTTTTAAAAATAATTATGTTCATCACTCTTCATTGATTGTGTCTAACAATTATCGGGTTGCAATCCTTATTGCCTCAACCTAACACATATAAAGATGGTAGATTTGTGAATTTAAGAAAAGAGAATTTACACCGAAACGGACAAAATTGAAGCTGAATTGTAAGCGTATATTTATTTTCTGGCAAGCCAGTCTAAAAATTGAGGCGTCTTTTCCTTGCTTATGGTGATGGTTTCCTTAAATGGAACTAAGAGGTTTATAACCAGCTTGCGGGAAAAAAAATGAGCCGCATCTTTAACCGCCGTTCTGTTTAACAGGCACTGTCGGTTTACCCTAAAAAAATCGTCGCCACAAATACGTTCCAGCTCTTCCATTTTCTTGCTAACCGCATACGTTTTGTCGTCAAAAGTAAACAAGCAGGTTTCTTCATGTTTAATATAAAACAGAGCAATGTGTTCCATTTTTACAGGAATGATCTTGTCTTTATGGGTAACTAAAATAGAAAATGTTTTTTGCAAAGGTTTGTTCGCAAACAGATCTAGAATAGAATCATAAGAAACCGCTGAAGTGTTAAATTCCTTGCGTAAGGTTTGATATTTTTTGAGCGCTTGTTCGACTGTTGATGAAACGATTGGTTTCAATATATAATCTATACCGGTTGTGCGAAAAGCGTTGAATGCATATTCATCATAAGCAGTACAAAAAATAATGGGAGCTGTAACCTCAACAGCTTTAAATATGTCGAAACTTAATCCATCACCAAGTTGAATATCACTAAAGATAAGATCAGGCATGCCGTGCGTTCTAAAATAATGCAGTGATTCTTTTACCGATCTTAGGCTTGCAACAATTTGAGCATTAGGTTGTAATCTGATGATCAGATCAGCAAGATCCTCAGCTGTTATTTGTTCATCTTCTATAATTACAATCTTCATGTTTTAATATTTTTAAGCTAACAGAAAAGGTAAGTCCATCATCTCTGATGTCAATCTCATCGCCAGATAACAGATTGTATCTTTCTGCAAGATTGGCCAAACCACTACCGGTAGAATGCTCCAGGTTCGACTTAAGCTGGATGTTATTAGTTACACTGATCCAGTTGCCATTTTGTTTGATATTTATGTTCAGCGGAGCAGCATCCGTTAGTTCATTGTGCTTAATCACATTCTCCAGAAGCGGTTGAAGTGAAAAAACCGGAAGTACTAATCCTGAGCTTTCTTTCTCTTGTATGTCTAAATTAAAACTCAATGCTTCACCAAATCTTACTTTTTGCATCTCCAGGTAATCTGCACATAATTTCAGCTCATCATTCAGTGATGCTATTCCGCTTTTATTGCCTGATATGGAGACACGTAAGAAGTCAGATAGGCGGAGTAAATAATCCTCAGCTTTATCGGGACTTCTTTTAATTAGAGATTTTAATATGTTGAGTGCATTAAACAGAAAATGCGGATGTATTTGCTGAAGTAATAATTCATTAGCCGCCTGAGACCTTGCCGCAATTAAACGTGAGTTCTCCAACTGTACCTGGTTATTAGAATCTTGTACAATAATGAAGTTTTGGAGTAGCAAAACAATACCATTGATAAAGAATCCCTGTAAACTGAGGTATAGGTAAATTACATTACCTCTAACCCTAAATGGTTCGTGTTGTTCTATAATACCGCGAAAAGTAAGGTATTGGCCAAGCCAGTAAATACATATAATTATTACCGCGCTCATCACAAAACTTGCCAGGTAAAACTTTTTGCTACTTTTACTGATGGGAGGCGATTTTTCATCCCCAAAAACCACTAAGAGACGGATGTTGGATAAGCACATTAATGTAAGCAGCAGCTGAAAAAACAAACATTTTACGAGAGAGGAGTACAGTTCCCCATCTTGAATAAAAGAAGAAAGAAGCAAAAACAAACTGACCGCTGTAGTAAAACAGCAGCTTATTTTTATTAAGCTTTTAAGAGGAAGTTTCGTTTTCATTTAGTGCAAATATATTCATGATTAACGAAGAACTTTTATTTTATCACAAAGCCCGCAAAGTTCACATGAAATTGAGTTTCTGCAAAAATGAGGGTTTATAAATGTAATTAAAGATGTTTACTGCCCAAACGGACAAAATAATACCTGAACAGTTTGAATTTGATGTTAGTAGAGAAATCCGAATAACCAAAGCGGGATTTTATTTCCAAAACCGATTTCAATTTCATCACTGGCTATATAGGCATTTTCAATACCCTGTATTTGTTTGTACGATTTGTTTTTTCCACCAACTTCTATAATTTGCTTTCCATCAATCAAAAAATCTCCTTTTTCTGCCAGCTGAACTTTATGCCCTGAATTTTTCAACTGATTAAACAGAAAAGTTTCTCTTATTGTTCCAATTTCAGGATTGTTGTTTAGAGCGAAACTCAGGTTGGTATTTTCTAAATAGATTTTATCGGGCTTTTGTAATGCCGCTATGCCTTGTGTGGGCCGGTTAATCAGATTTAACAGGTGAGCGCTTTGCAAATTTTGCAAAAAGTTATTTACGGTGTCTCTGCCAAGATTTAATTTCTTTGCTATGGCAGCAATGTTTGGCTCAAACGGTGCCGATTCTGCTATTACCCCTAAAAGTTTCTTAATTTTTACGGCATGGGTAGTCGAGTAATTTTGTATAAATGCCAGATCATGTGAAATGGAGGCATCTATAATATGATATAATCGCGTCAGGTAATCGGTTTCTTTATTTGTTTTGGTAAATGGAAGATAGCCACTAGTCAGGTATTCTTTAAATAACACCAAAGGACTTTCTAATTTATTATAAAAAGACCTGATAAGTTCAACATGGTTTAACAATAGCTCATTAAGTGATACCTGAGGAATCTTTATTTTATATGTCAGTTCAAGATACTCTCTAAATGACATTCCGGAAAGTTCGTAGCTAAGCACCCTTCTGCTCAAATCGGACTCACCTCTATAAATATCTAAAGCAGATGAGGCTGTAAATACTACCTTCATGCCCGGATATCCATCATAAATGTTCTTTAATTCGCGTGACCAGTTTACATATTTATGTACCTCATCAATATATAATACTTTTCCACCTTCCTTATACCATTTATCTGCCAGGTCTAAAAGCGAATGATTATAAAACCATGGATGGTCAGCACTCACATACATACTTTTAACGGGATTGGGAGTATTATATTTGATGTGTTGTAAGATCATTGTGGTTTTTCCTGCTCCACGCAAACCCTTTATCGCAATCATTCGCTGATCCCAAGGTATTTTATTATGAAGAAAACGAAAGAATTCACCATCTGTATGTGTTAATAAATTCTCCTGATATGCAATTAAAGATTCCATTTTGACTTGATTTCAAGTCAAAAATACATAAATATTGACTTGGATACAAATCAATATTCCGATTTTATACGATCTAAAAGTCATAACATCTTAGCGATCTCATTTTTCTCATGTTTCTGGGACCTAGATAAATACCTACCGAAAACTCATGACTACCATAATTGTAGTACTGGAGCTTGTTTAAAGAGTAGTCGTAAGAATAGCCTACCCTAAGATTTTCTGTAGCAAAGAGCTCGAACATCATGCCCAGCGCATTCTTTTTAGTGAGGTCTTTTTGTAGGAATTTTTTGTTGTACAAAGGAACCGTCGTTCTATAAAAACCTCCTATCCATACCTTTTCATTGAGTAGGAGGAAGGCGTTAACATCCAGAGAAGTAGGGCCCTTTATATCGTCTTTTAATAAAATAACCGGTTTTAAAGCCCACCCATAAGTAATGGGTATTAAAGCCCCTGCGGTTAAAAATATGTGCGGTTGCGGAACAGGAACAAGAAGGTTGTTGCTGTAGTTTTTTGCAGCCCAGCTTGCTATAAGATTACTTGCCGAAAGTCCTGCGAAATATCTTTCATTAGAGTAGTAAATACCGGCCCTGGCATCAGGGAAAAATCTGGTTTGCATTCCAGTAGGGATAACCTCATCATCGGGATCTATACTGGTTAATTTATCTCCGTCAAGGCCAAGTTGCATTACACCTGCTGCCAAACCAAAAGAGAGTCTGGAATTTTCATCATAACCCAATTGGATTTTATAGGCATAGTTTGCATATGCAGAAAGGTTTTTTTGCGCACCAATTTTATCGTTTGAAGCGATGAATCCAAGGCCAACATTTCCATCGTCAATAGCACCATCTACAGCTACTGAAACTGTTGTTGGTGCACCTCTTACGCCTACCCATTGTGCACGATAAAAAGCCTGTATATACAGCTCTTTTTTATACCCTGTATAAGCAGGATTAATATGGATTGTATTGAAAATGTACTGTGTAAACTGACTGTCTTGCTGTGCACTTGAGCTACACACAATTCCAATAGATGCTAAAAACAGAAGTATGATTCTTTTCATCATTGTTTGCCCCTTAATAAAGTGATATAGCCTTTATAGATTTCCCATTTGGTGCCTATTTTTAGTCTTAGTACATAGAAATAAGTACCTTCATTAAGCCCTCGTCCGGTCCATTCGTTATTGTAGCCTTTTTTGAAGTATACAGTTCCTCCCCATCTGTTTAGGATGGTGATTTCATTTTCAAATGCTTGTACGCCTGGTATTTCAAAGGTTTCGTTCTTATTATCTCCGTTTGGCGTAAACACGTTAGGAATAATAATACCTGCTACCGAAGTACTGGCTGTGGAAACGTTGTTAGCCAGATTCGGATCAGCCTGATCAGCCGAAACTTTGGCTGTGTTGTAAATAACACCGGCTTTAAGGGCTTTTGTTTTTATCCTTAAATCAGCAGATTCACCATTTTGCAGACTGTCAATTTCCCAAAGTACAGTCCTGGTTGCAAAGCTATACCTTGCGTTACTGCCGGCAGTAGGGGTTAGTTGTTGAAATTCAACCTCAGGAGGTAGTTCATCTGTAACCTTAATGTTGGTTGCCTTATCGATTCCATTATTTTTTACGTTAATGGTATAATCGAATGAGTCGTTGAGTGTTAAAGCCCTGTTTTCTGATGTTTTAGTAACCATCATATCGGCTTTGAGAATAACAGGAGAGGAGCCACTTACAACGATGACAGCTTCTGAGATATCAGAAGCACAGCCTTCTATATTATAGGATATTACGGTGTATGTTCCAGAAACAAATACTGTAAATTCCTGACCAATGGCACCACTTACAATTTGATTGTCTTTAAGCCATTGATAGGTTGATGCGTTAACAGAATTTGCCCGCAACTTTAAAGAAGCCCCCTGAGGGAGATTCACAGTTTGCGGACCAGAAGATTGCGCAAAGCATGCCGTTGCACTGAGCAACAGCATACTTGACACAAAACTTATTTTTCTGTTAATCATGAAAGGATAATTACCTAGAATTAATTCACACTATTTTAAGAAAATGATACTGTTGGTTTTCCAGGTTTAGGTGTAACTTTGATGTCACTAGATTCAGTAGAAGTAACGACACACCCATTACCATCTCCTGATTTTAATGTTACTCCAGCGGCCGGAGCATAGTTAATGGCAAGCTTAAGTTTATATGTTCCTGTAGTAGTTGTACTTAAGGTAAAAACGTTATCTGCAGCAGTACCAATACCACCTACGCCGGTAACCGGAGTTACAGCAGCTCCGTCTTTTGTTGCTGTCCAGTTATAAGCAAAAGTAATGTCGGTTCCTATCGCTGCATCCAGAGTTGGTATAGTAGCAGTCACTACTGAAGATGAGGTAGCTCCGCCTGCCTCACAATAATTAGCATTTGAAGGTGTCCCGAGGCTTACAGTAGCAGTTGGTAAGACATATAAAGAAAATGGATCAGAAACATCACCGGTACAGGTATTTGGTGCGGCAGATATTACGAATACCTTATAACTGTGAGCGCCAGAACTTAAAGCTCCTGGTGTAGTAAAATTGTCTACAGTTCCTGCGGTAGTTACAGTTATGGTTGTTGCTGTGCCAACCGGTTGATCTGCGGCATCAAATTCTTGCCAAATTACTCGATCTCCCACTGCTAATGCAGCAGTAACCGTTGCATCTGGCTTAAGATTAGCAATAGCTCCGCCACATAGATAAAGAGGGAAATTTACTGCTGCAAAAGTTCCTAATGGTAGTGCAAATAATAAGAATAGAATTGCACCAAGTTTTGTGATTGCTGTTTTCATGATTATTGTTTTTAATGTTTATATTTTTTGTTATTTTCTTGTTTTTACTTACTGCATTACTACATGTGGAGTAAGCGGTTTTGGATTAATTTTAATAGTTGCAGTACCTGTTTGTACATTACTGCATTGAGTTGAACTCGCATCCATTACGCCTAAGAGGTTATAACTAAGAATTCCTTGAACACTAGTTGAAACTTGAATTGTAATAGCATTGTCTCCAGATGCTGTAGTGATCGTCGAACTACTTCCTCCATTGATGTTGTAAGTGAAAGTGTAGGGGCTGGTTCCATTTGATCCAGTAAATGTTATGCTTTGCGTTGCCTCTCCCTGACAGACTGTTGCTGTCCCTGAAATGCTTGCGTTTGGCAGGGGATTCACAGTTATTACTACTGCCGCAGCTGAAGAACATCCTGCATTAGTAACAGTATAGGTGATCGTAGTTTGACCTTGAGCAATTCCTGTTACGACACCACTTGAATTTATTGTCGCCTTTGTATTATCGGTACTGGCCCAAGTTCCACCACTAACAGAATTTGACAAAGAAATCGTTTGATTAACGCATACTGAAGAGTTTCCTGTGATTGTTCCAGGACTTGGCACGGCGTTAATGGTAATACTTTTTGAAGCGTAATTAGTACATCCGGTTGTAGGGTTAGTTACGGTATAAGTTATAATGGCAGAACCTGTCGCCACACCCGTTACTACTCCACTGGTACTTACGCTTGCTTTCGTAAGGTCACTACTTGTCCATGTGCCTCCTGTGGTTGCATTTGATAATAGAATGGTTTGTGATACGCATACATTAGAATTTCCTGTAATATTTCCAACTGAAGGAAGTGGGTTAACCGTTACTGCAACACTTTGATCTGTTGAACAGCCATTTTTGGTATACCTAACCCAGTATGTGGTGGTACCCAATGTAGGGGTAACGGTGGTGGAACTTAGCGCTGTGCCACCCTGTGTTAATGACCAAATATATGTTCCACCGGCAGTGCCATTATTGTCTATTGGATTAAGTGTTACTAGATCTAATGACTGACCGTTATTACATACAGGTTGCGGTGGTATAGTTGCGAGTGAAGGTTGAATGTTAATTGTTACCGTCACTGCGCCTCTACCTATTAATTCACACCCAAATCTTACGGGTTGTATATAAAAAGTATGATTACCAGCGGGATATGAGCTTGTATTAATCGTTGAACCTGCGATTATATTACCTCCAACAGCAGCATCATACCATTTAAATGTTGTACAGTTATCTAGTGGGGTGGGTAATGCTATACTTTCTCCCTTACAAACAGTAATCTTATTATCATTATCGGGAGCAGCACTCAGCTTTGTGGAAGTTATTCGCTGAACTTCATGAATGTTAATGGATGTTAATACGTTTGCAACGCCTCCGTAAAGGATCTCGATCCTGTCATAAGGCTCCGGGGTAGGTGCCAAAACTATCGCGGCTCTAGTATTTCCAGCTAACAGTTTTATACTTAAAAGAGTACTTGTATTATCAAGAGCTGGCCCAACTGGAGCGCTTCCTAAATATCTTTGGATGGAAAAACCTGTAAGGAGGTTTACACCTAATAAAGAGGAACCCGTTGAGGTAATGATTTTTAACGAATCACTAGGCAAACTTGGACTTGAGAAAATAATTTGTTCTCTGGCTTGTGCCACTACGCCAGCTCCACTCAACATCGTGGCATAAGTGTTTAAGTCCCCGTCTACTGATTGCCAGGGATTATTTACTCCCACAGTTACCGTTAAGGCACCTATTCCGAGATCCTTTACTCCATAAACTATATCTTCAACATCTCCTTTGGTACAATCCACAGCAGGCGTTGATGTAGAGTAATAAGCATCAAATACCCTAGCTGTTTGGGATAAGCTTAACAATGACCCTAAAATTACTCTAACTCCATCGTAGCCTTTAGGACCCGTATTATCTGACGGAATTAAGGTAAATTCAAAGGTGTTGTCTCCAGGTAGTAGCTTTAGTAATGAAGTGTTAACTATCTGAGGCGTTCCTATTTCTATAGGATCTAAGACACCGTTCTTTTTTATACCTACTACCGATACATTTGAAGCAAGTGAAAGCAAACCAGAACCAAGTCCAAATTTTATTGTTGCAGGAGTCCCTGCAGCAACTGTATTATTCCAAAATACGTTCTGTGTAACAGTTCCTATTCCTAGTAAACCTACTGCACTTGTTAGGGTAGAATTTGTTTTAGGATCGCCATCTGCGGCAAAAGAATTATCCGAAACGGAGCCTGTAATAACGGAAGACCATGTTGAACTATTTCCATATACTCTTTTAGTTAATGGTGGGCAAGCGCTGGTAGAGTACACTGAAAATGAAACAGTCGAAGAATTACTACAGATGCCATCGTCGGCAATAACTTGGTAAGTATAAGTTCCAGGGGTAGAAAAAGGCCCAAAAGTTGGATTTGGTCCTGTAGATTTTAATGAACCAATGTTATCATACCATTTTATCGTGGATGCAGAGGAAGTGGCCGTAAAGGCTACTGTGCCACTCGTAGTAATTGTTGTTGCAGTTTGTGTTGTACTAAGTGTTGGGAGTGGATTTACTATAACTGTAACAGGCGTTCTCATTGAAAAGAATTGACCTGCATCGGCAGCTTCAACATAGTATGTTGTATTCGCTATTAAATTTGGCGAATAGGTAGTTCCAGTATTTATCAGGTCTCCACCGGTTGCAGCGGTATACCAGTTATAGGTTAAGCCAGCCACCGGGGAGGAGACAGAAAGGTGGGCTTGGCTTCCACTACAAATAGTGGTTCCAGTTATTGTTGGGGCAACGATGTAAAAAGCATAAAAAATATTTGCGGTATTTGTCCCTGCTATTAGAGGAGGGGTTACTGTTGCTCTTACTGCATTATAAGTTTCAGTTGGTCTGATTGTTAAGTATGTGTCTGCGTTAGCATCTGTAACTGTAGATATGGTGGAAGAAGTTGCCGTGTTACCGTTAAAACCAGCATTACTTCCTTTATATGCTTCTATAGTTAAACCACCTCCTAGAAGCGAGCCATTATATGAACACTTTACATATATAGGTGTATTTGGAAGAATGTTTGACGCAAAGATCATTTGATTCCATGCCGGAGGATCTGAGAAAACAAGACTTGAGGCCTTAAGATCCGTAGAATTTGTAAAATTAAGATCCGTAGAATTATTGGGACTCGTTACCCCAACAGTACTATTTCTTGGGATTGTAGCATAAACTCTTTGCCCCTTAACTTCTCCCCTCAAAATCACCAACATCACTGTTAACAGTAATCCTAAAAGTGGAGCATATGAGCGATAAAGTTTCAAAGTTATGAGCGGTAAATTAGTTTAACCTATACTACCTGTGAATAATTTTTAGGACAAAAAAGTTATCTGGATGTATGGTATAGCAAACTTATTACAGTTCTTTCAATGATTTTTGTTCATTATATTCAGTTTTGGTTTCGTTTAGGTTACTATTTAACGGAGAGAAATGGAAGTCAATGAGAGTTTTTAGTTCTTAAATAATTGTAAGACAGTTTGTTTTGAAGAAGTCCTGATTTTGTTCATTTTATTCAATATTCAGGCATAAACAAAGTATTATGCACTTGCATATTCCGTCGAGCAATTTTCTTCCTAAAGTATACTAGGGGGAGTAAATTTTCGTTGAAAAACCGAAATCTGCGTATCAATGTCAATGGGGGACTTTATTACAATTTTTAGAGAATAAAAAGCGATAATCTTTTTCTTAAGTGTCAGTTAATATGACTAGAAAACCGTACGCTTCATTGAGTGTTGGGTGCCTTGATTTTTTATAGGACAAAATTGCCGCAATTTTACAGCAATTTTGACTGTTTAGCTTGAGTGTTATTAAGTCATACTATATGTGACTGAATCTAACTCCGTTGACAATGAGAATTTTGTTTGAATCAAATTTTAACGGTAAGTTTTAAACGTGAAAATCTGTTCGATTAATTGGGATCGATGCTGATGAAATACTTTATTTGCCAGCTTTGGGTTTTTTGCGCTTGTTTATTTGTGGGTTTGTCCCATGGCGGATACACTCTAATTCCTCGTTTTCCTGCCTCCTTGTTGCTTGAAATGATTCCCTGGTCGATAAGAATGGATTTTGGAAAGACAAATAGTCCAAAGTTATGCACAGTTCTTGAGCCGATTACCATGAAATCTATTTCGTCCGTTTCTTCAAAGGGCTGGGTTACGCCTTGCTCATTTCTTCTCCAAATTGCAACAAATTGACCTACTTTTTTAGGGGTAATTTTAGAAACCCTAAATTCAATAGTTTTTCCTGGTAGTTTAAAATTGCGTGCTCCATAGTCTGCATTTTCTCGTGCGCTTAGCTCTCTAAGCTCACTACCATATTTGGCGTATACTTCTTTTTCAGCCTCATAAAAGTCTTCATGAAAAATTTTTGATGTAGTGTGCTCCTCCAAAATAAATTTATTATTCTACAAATTTAAACTTCTATCATGAATAATTGTTGTAGGAGACAAGATGTTATGAACAATACCTAAGTCGTTTTCTATTAGGTTATTAGATTTGTATTGATACAGCTTAGCCTTATGTTTAATAAAGATGCAGGTACGTTCTGTTTTTTAAATGTACCATTTGAGATTAAAGGAGCGGGTGTTTGTTTTTATTTTAGAATACTAACTTAAAACTATAAACATGAATTTAATTGAAATGATAAAGAATGAAATAGGCAGTGATGCGATTTCTTCTTTAAGTCAGAAAGCTGGCGTAACCGAAGATCAGGTTCAAACAGGGCTTTCAGCAGGTATCCCGGCTATTTTAGCGGGCATCCTAAAAAATGGGGCCAGCGGTGATACAGGCTTTCTAGGCAATATCTTATCCGGTGTTACCGGTTCCGGCAGTGACCCTGCAGATTTATTAAATGATGATCGGGATTCTTTATTGGAGAAAGGCAAATCTTTGCTGGGTGGCTTATTTGGTGGCGATACGAAAGCAGTAACGGACGCCGTTTCCTCTTCAAGTGGCTTAAGTGGTGCAAAAACTAAAGGTTTGCTGGCCATGATCGTTCCATTAATAACAGGTTATATTTCTAAGTTAATGGCCAGTAAAGGGTGGAGTATCTCCGATTTATTAGGTAAGATCTTTGAAAGCAAATCAGCTATCACTGCAGCACTACCAGCTGGTTTAAGCGATTCTTTAGGTTTGGCAAGTATTAATATTCCAAAAGTTGATAAACCGAAGGTAAACGCGCCAAAACCAGATATCCCAAATGAGGTAAAATTGCCAAAAACAAACTATGCGGAAATAGAAAGACCTAAATCGGGCGGTAGTTTTTTAAAATGGCTAATACCATTGCTTGTTATTTTGTTAGGGGCATGGTGGATTATGGGTAAATCTGGCTGTAATAAAACAGAATTGACCAATGTTACTGATTCTTTATCGGCTAATGTTGACTCTGCGGGTACGGCAATAGATTCTGCTGCCGATGCAGTGGTATCAACCGTAGCAGGTAAATTAAATGAGGCAGGAGATTTTGTTAAGGATCTGGGCGCTAAAATCAGCAAGAAATTACCAGATGGTACAGAACTTAGCATTGCTGAGAATTCTGTAGAGAATAGCCTGATTTCATTTATTGAGGATAAGAATAAACCAGTTGATAAAACAACCTGGTTTACATTTGATAGGCTGTATTTTGAGACTGGAAAAAGTACGCTAAAAGCGGAATCTCAGGAGCAATTAAAAAATATAGCTGCCATTTTAAAGGCCTATCCAAATGTACGGCTGAAAATGGGTGGTTATACCGATAATACAGGTGATGCTGCTGTAAATCAGAAGATATCTAATGAACGAGCAAATACAGCAATGCAGGCGTTGATTAAACTGGGAATAGATGCCAAACGTTTATCTGCCGAAGGTTATGGTCAGGATCATCCGATAGCGAGCAATGATACTCCGGAAGGCCGGGCTCAAAATCGTCGAATTGATGTGCGTGTAACACAAAAGTAAAATACAATTTGATGCAATAAAAAGACCCGATTGAATTTTCAATCGGGTCTTTTTATTGCTTTCTATTCTTGTTATAAAGATTCTATTGTAGCTTTAATCGTTTTCTCTAAAGCGCGCTGTATTGATTCTTTGTATGCAATGAAATTAGCCTGACGAGTTTCGTCTGAATCGCTCTCTCTAAGAGATCTTTTTCCAGTTTTTACTTCCTGTAATTCATTGTTGTATAGATCACTAAATGTTTCCGGTTCTTTGTTTTTTAGTATCCTTACAGTATGCGAGTACTGCTCGTGAATATCGATTAGAATTGCTAAATTCTTCTCGTCATAAATGCTTATGCCGACTATTTTTGTTGATAGCTTTTCAAGCTTTCCTCTTTCTTTTGCGTAACCCATAATTGTTGCAATATACCAGTTCTGGTTCAGAATTATACTATAGGTGAAAATGTCTATCAAATAGCTGCTCGATCTTTAGTATTGAGATTCGGCCTTTTCTGCCCGGACAAACCTCTTTCTCAAAAAAATGAGGAGCATAATAGTCCAGTTTTTTTATCTCGTTTTTTGTGATCAGATAAAGGTAAATCCCTCCGCCATCGTAAATATAATTTCCAGTTCTATTGCCAAGGCTATCAACACATGCATGGCCATCAACTGAATCGTCGGCTAACTGCCAGGGGGTCTCTCTACCAATGTTTTTCCAAAAATTAAGCAGTTTTTTAGGGCTAAAATAAACAGGTTGGAAATACATATTTACATCAATTGGCACTAAATTAACAGCAATATAATTCCTATGCCGAATTTTTAATCCTATAGAACGTGGAAGTTGGATTCTCTTATCTAATTTGGGCGGGCTTTATAGGTATAGGCTGTTATAGTGTCCGCTTTTTTGCTTAAAATGTAATAGGGTGATAGTTGAACCGAGTAGGGCTCATACTGAAAAATAATTGTGCTGTCGGCATTTGCCTGAAGAAATAATTGTAGTGCATTTGGTTTATCTTCTTTTTGCGCCAGCGTTACAAAATAAATTGAGCTTAGAAGGGCTACGAATAAAAGGGGTCTGAGATTCATTAAATTCATCAATAAAGTTAAAGAAACACATTTTCATGGTAAAAAGGAACTTTTGAGGCATTTACTTGTGAAAGATAATGTCGGCAATTTGACAATTGAATTTCAAGAGTTTAGAATTCTCTTTTTATCTTTGAACCCTAATACTTTACCAATGAAAACCGCTAAATTACTAACCCTCAATATACTGTTGCTCTTTAGTTTGTTAATCACAGCAATAGTGAATCCCATACCTGCATTTGCTCAGGCAGTTGATAAAAGTGATCCTTCACCTTTAAAATTTCCAACTCCAAAAGGAATTGCCAATCAGCTTTTTTATCTGCAGAGAGACCCTAACACCAACACCATCATCTGTGAATTAAATGCGGATAAAAATGGAGAGGTGGACAGAAATGAACCGATTCTTGTGTATTGGATCCGTTATGGAGATGAGGGCGAGAAAAAGGATTTAAGCTACATTCAAAAGAAATTTGCATATGGTATTCAGGCCAAAGAGATTGGGAGAGATCACTATGAACTAAGGTTTGTTTCACATAAAAAGCTGCCGATGTATTTGCTGAAATCTGAGCACGACAAGAAATTCCATGTTTATGTAACGGTTAATAACAAAAAGATTCAGCTCGACAGGATTTTTGTGAGGATTGAAGGCGGTTCATTTTGGCTGCCAAATGTTAAATATGTGGAGCTAAAAGGTGTAAACACCGAAAACAATGCTGCGGTTTTGGAGCGAATAAAAGTTTAGCAAGTTAAACTACTAGTCTAGCTCTTTAAGCTGTATTTTCCTGCTTCCGAGCCATCGTCCTTAAGCATAACCAAATCAAGTGTTTTATTGTCTGCTTTTACTTTAATAAGCGTACGTTTCCCTTCTTGTGGTCCGCCGCCTATGATAACAGGGTAGGGGTGTTCTGCAGATGGTGGCCAAACACCATAGGTATGTGTATGTCCGGAAATTACAATGTCTACTTTGTACTTTTTAAACAATGGTGCAAAGAGTTCTCTGCAATGCATTGGCCCGTGCCAGTCGCCCGAGTGATACAGCGGAATATGCATCATAACCACACGGAACTTTGCTTTTTTATAAGCGCTTGATTTCATGATTTCTTCGAGCCATTTCGCCTGTTCTTTGCGGTAGCCATCAAAATCTACTATTCCGGCATAAACCGGATGATCATCGGGCTTATCCTCGCCAGTATCTAATACGATATTGAAAACCGGTCCCCATTGGTAAGCGAAATACCCTTTGTCGTCTTTAGTAGAAAAATAGTCTTTTAGTTCACGAGAGAATTTTCCTCTGGTTTCGTGATTACCGCGGACGAACATAAATGGCTTTGTACTTGCAAATGCATCTGTAGATGGATTAAGCATGTGGTCTATGATCTGTTGTTCGTCTTTCTGGAAGTCAAAAATATCACCGTTGAAAAATACGTAATCGTGATCTTCGTTGTTTAATTTTAGCAGATGTGGAATTGATGCCGGGCGATCGTGTATATCATTTAGTATAAGCCATGAAACTGTCTCAGGATTTGCTTTTGGTGTGCTAAAGGAGTAGGTTTCACTAGAAATGGTTTCTCCATATTTTAAAGAATAGGGCTGAAAGTCTGTGATTTCTTTAGACAATACACGGTAGCTGTATTTTGTATCTGGTTTAAGGTATTTTAATTTAACAAAGTTTATTCTGTTGTGGGCATCAACCAGACCGTCGGTTACGTTGTGGGCTTTTAGGTTTAGATTATTCCCTTCGCCGTATTCAACCCAGCTGTAACAGAGTTTGTTGGTAACCCACCTTATGGTCATACCATCTGCCGAAGGCAATTGGAGATAGGGCTTTGTTAAAAAGACATGCCCGTCTTCCGGGATGGCGGTAAAGGATTTAAGTACTTCGGCAGAACTGCTTCCTGGTAAAAAGGCCGCTAATGATCCTAGTATTCCTGCCTTTGATACATTGCCCAGAAACTGACGGCGGGGTAATGCATTGATTTCTTTTTCCATAACAAATAGGGTGGTGATGTTTTGATGGCAAGATACTAAATTGGAATATTTCTGTTTTGTAACATACTTATATTTTTTACAGCAAAAAGGTGTATCATAATCATGATACACCTTTTTTGTTTAGGATCTTATTAACTATCTAACAGGCTTGCTGCTGCATCGTCAAGAAACCAGGTTACACTACCATCAACAGGGTTGATTAATTGTGAGGGATACAATTTTGTATTCTTTTTTGGAGCTTCGATAACGTGTTTTACCGCCTGTGCTTTAGTCTCGCCAAAAACAAGGAAAGCAATGTTCTTGGCTTTGTTAATTAACGGTGCAGTAAAGCTGATTCTGTAGGTAGAAAGTTTTTCTACAAATACTGAATCTACTTCTACTTCCTTGTTATCAAGGATTGATGTTCCAGGGAATAACGAAGCAGTATGTGCATCATCGCCCATTCCTAGAAGGATCAGGTCAAAAATGATGTCAGCACCATTAAAATGTGCAGATATCGCTTTGTTATACTCAATTGCCGCCTTTTCAGGAGCAAGGGTAGTATCTACATAAAATATATGATCTCCGGCAATATTTAAAGGATCTAGTATTGCTCTTTTAGCCATTAAGCCGTTATAACTTTCGTGACTAGGCAATACATTACGCTCGTCTCCAAAGAAGAAATATACTTTAGACCAGTCGATTTTATCGCGGTATGTGGTAGCTAGTAATTCGTATAATGCTTTAGGTGAGTTTCCACCGGTTAATACAAAATTAAAGCAATCGTTTTCTGCGATTGACTGATTGGCAATAGTTACTATATAGTCTATCAGATCCTCAAATAATTCGCTTTGAGTTTTATAAATTAATAAATTCATTATTCTTTATTTAGTGGTAATGCAAACCAGTGGAAACCGTCTCTGGCAATCAGCGCTTCGGCGTCTTCTGGTCCCCATGAGTCTGCAGTGTAATTAGGGAAGCTTAAAGATTTCTTGCTTTCCCAGGCATTAACAACCGGCATTAGTAATTCCCATGCAGCTTCTACCTGATCGGCACGCATAAACTGGGTCTGATCGCCTGTCATAACGTCTAATAAAAGGGTTTCATAAGCCTCAGGAGTTTCTGAGCTATAGGTTCCTTTGTAGTCAAATACCATGTCAACAGGGTTCAATACCATGTCTAATCCTGGTCTTTTACCTTGTACCTGCAAACGGATACTCATTTCAGGTTGAATACTGATGATCAATCTGTTCTGTTGCCAGTGCTCAGTTACTCCAGAAGGGAAGATATGGTGCGGTACATCTTTAAACTGAATGGTAATTAACGAAGATGTTTGGAACAAACGTTTTCCGGTACGTACGTAAAAAGGAATTCCCTGCCATCTCCAATTGTCTACAAAAAACTTAATTGCAGCAAAGGTTTCAGTATTCGAATTGGCATCTACGCCGGTCTCATGTCTGTATCCAGGTACTTCTTTTCCTTCTACCCATCCTTTAGTGTACTGACCTCTAACTGTGCTGAAACGAATGTCTTCAGGACTAAACGGACGCATTGCTTTTAATACATCAACCTTTTTGTTTCTGATCTCATCTGCATCAAAGTTTACTGGTGTTTCCATGCCAATTAAGCAAAGTAGTTGAAGCAGGTGATTCTGAATCATGTCTCTTAATGCACCGGCACCTTCGTAATAACCTCCTCTATCGCCCACTCCAAGTTGCTCTGTTACAGAAATTTGAATGTGATCTATATAAGTACGATTCCAAAGTGGCTCCAGAAATGAGTTCGCAAAACGGAAAGCCATTATGTTCTGCACGGTTTCTTTACCCAGGTAATGATCTATACGATAAATCTGTTTCTCAGTAAATATGCCGGTAAGAATACAATTTAGTTCTTTAGCTGTTTCAAGATCTCTTCCAAAAGGCTTTTCGATTACAATGCGGCAGTTGTCTTCGGTTCCTGCTAATGCATAATCTGACAAGCACTTAGCTATAAGTGGAAACAAATTTGGTGCTACGGCAAGGTAGTAGATAACCTGTGTTTTAGGACCAAATTCTTTTTGAAGTTTCTCTATGCTCTTTTTAAGCAAACCAAAGCTTTCAGGAGTCTCTACATCAACAGAATTATAAATAACATTTTCTGCAAATTTGTTCCACTTTTCCTGCTTTACTTTTCCTGATCTTGAGAATTTGTTTACTCCATCCATTAGGTTTTCTCTGAATTTTTCGTCAGTAAGCGGCCTGCGGGCAGTTCCAATGATGGCATACTTTTCAGGCATGTAGCCGTCTGTGTATAAGTTGTAAAGAGCGGGCGCAAGTTTGCGTAAATTTAAGTCACCGGTACCGCCAAAAATTACTACTATGGTTGGGTTAACGTTGAGGCTAGTTTTCATTAGAATGTTATTATATGCAGTGTAGGTTGTGATTTAATTAATTGTTCTCGTTCCAATCGGCATGGAAAATACCTTCTTCATCGATGCGCTCAAAAGTGTGTGCGCCAAAGAAATCTCTCTGTGCCTGGGTTAGATTTAATGGTGATTTATCAGTTCTAAGGGAATCGTAATAAGTGAGGGCTGAGGCGAAGCAAGGAATTGCAATGCCGTTTTTCAATGCTGTTATCACAACATTTCTTGTGCCCGGGATAATTTCTTTTAACTGATTTTGGATGCTCTCATCTGAATATAGATGCGGCAATTCCGGTTGTTTTTTGTAAGCCTGATAAATGTCTTCAAGTAATACCGCGCGGATAATACATCCACCACGCCAGATTTGAGAAATTTCTTTCAGGTTTAGCTCATATTTGAATTCTGCAGAAGCTTGCTCCAGCAAATGAAGTCCCTGAGCGTAAGAGGTAATCATAGCAAAGTAAAGCGCTTGCTCCAATTGTACTTCGAATGCAGCTGCATCTTCAACTTTAATTTGCTGATGTGGTAATGCTTGTGATAGTGCAACACGGAGTTCTTTGAATTTTGACAGATCGCGTGCACTTACTGATTCGTTTATAGTTGGAATAGGTAACTGCAAATCCATAGAAACTTGTGAAGTCCATTTTCCTGTGCCTTTAGATTTTGCCTGATCTTTGATGACATCAATCAGGTAGCCTCCGGTTTTTTTATCTTTAACTTTAAAAATGTCGCGGGTTACTTCCAATAGGAAAGATTTTAACCTGCCATTGTTCCATTTTTCAAATGTGTTGTATATCTGCTCATTGTTATAGCCAAGTACGTTCTTTAAAAGATCGTAAGTTTCCGCAAGAATCTGCATCATTGAATATTCGATACCATTGTGAACCATTTTCACAAAGTGGCCGGAAGCACCTGGGCCGATGTATGCTACGCAAGGATCGCCGTTAACTTTTGCAGAAACAGCCTCGAGAATAGGTTTTACTGCGTTGTAAGCAGCTTTATCTCCGCCTGGCATCATACTTGGTCCGAAACGGGCACCCTCTTCGCCGCCAGATATACCCATTCCAAAGAAGTGGATGCCCTGGTCTGAAAGCTCTATTGCTCGTCTGCTGGTGTCGGTAAAGTGAGAGTTTCCGCTGTCGATGATCATATCACCTTTATCAAGCAAAGGGACAAGTTCCTGAATTACGCTGTCAACAATTTTACCAGCAGGTACTAAAAGCATAATCCTTCTTGGAAGTTCAAGGCTTTGTATAAAATCCTCTAATGATTCAAATCCTTTTAAGTTATGGGCCTTACCATCTTCTTCAAGCTTTTTAAGCATGCGGGCGTCCTTATCATAACCTGTAACCTGAAAGCCATTGTCGGCCATATTAAGCAATAAATTTCGGCCCATGGTTCCGAGGCCGATCATTCCTAAAGTATATTTATTCTTCATTATTTTATTTGTCGTTAGGACGAGTTGTGTAAACGTGATATTTTTCGGCAACTTCCCAAAGTTTAGCACCGCCTTTGATACCGTCTTTGTTAGTTACCAGATGAATGTTATGATCAAGCTCAAAAGTAATGTGCTTGGAATTTCCACCACCTATATATAATGTATCGTAATTGAATACTGTTTTATAGATCTGAATGATCCGTTCTAAACGTTCGTTCCAATCTTTTTTTCCTATTTWRNCARNANCCTTGGTTCCTATGTAATCATCATAGTCCTTTGTTTTTGTTACCGGTAAATGAGCAAGCTCAAAATGGGGGAGTAGTTCGCCATCAAATATCAGTGCAGTACCAAAACCGGTACCTACTGTAAATACGATTTCGAAGCCTATGCCACTTACAATTCCAAGTGCTTGTTGGTCGGCATCATTAATAAGCCTTACAGGTCTGTTAAATAGATTACTTACCTGTTGAGCAAGATTAACATTTGTCCATTTGTTTTTAGCCAGGTTTGGAGCTGTTTCTACTTTACCGCATTTAACATATCCGGGAAAGCCGATTGATATCCTGTCGAAGGTGTCTTCGAGCGATGATACCAATTCTTTAATGGTTTTAATAACTTCTTCCGGTGTTGAGTTTTTTGGGGTAGGAAGTTTTTTGAATTCAGAGAGCAGATCTCCTTTTGAACTTAATATACAGGCTTTAATGCTGGTGCCGCCTATATCTATTGATAAAATGTTGTTTCCGCTTTCTTTTTTTTGCTTAACTGGCATATCTGTTTTGTGTAAGGGGCCTGTTTTTAATATAATTCAAAATAACAAATTTTCATTCATTAAAAAGGACATGTTTATGTATTTATATTTTAATAATTACTACAACGTGATAATTGTAGCTTAGAYRSRAMRMTMTTNSATACTCCTATATATATATACGTATAAAATTAGTGGTTTCATTTGCCTGAGGATGATGGTTATATGAGTTTGCGCAAACGTTTGCTACGATAACGTTGTAGTATGGGTTTATAGGCTAAATAGGGCTTATTTGGCAATCGAATGCACTTATGTTATTTTGTGTAAAAAAAATGATGGAAAAGATTTGGAATTTAAATTTTCTTTCGTATTATTGTTATAGATAATCGATTTAGCACCATAAGTCATTGTCGGGAAACCAAATACTAACCTAATAAGCCAAACTATGAATCAAACTTTTACTAAAAAGCTATGTAGTGAGTTCTCACGGCATAATCACAATTTTTTTCCTGGGCATAACATGCCAATTTTAAATGCTGAAGCTAGGCTGTGCAATCTGTTGGTTGCGGAGATCCCTAGCTAAATCGTTTTAAAAATATTTTAAATTTTTTTACTTGTTGCTGTTCAATCTGCTCGATTGGCAGGCGATCTGGCATACGTGTATCTAAAATTTAATCTATTAGTTTCTATAAAATCAAATTAAAAAAGGTTTTCAATCAGTTAATACTTAATTATCTGTTATGCGCTTTATTGCAAATATAACTTTCCTGGGTTTGTTGTGTTCATCAACATGTTCTTTTGGCAATGCCGCTAGGTCTGCCTGTGTGTCGGATATTTCTTCTTTTAAGATGAGCTTCCAACAACAGACTGATTCTGCTGAAGAGGATTCTGCCAAACTTAAAGTAGACACTACACGCTTCCAGCCTAAGTCCAAGAGGACCGTTTTTTCGGCTTTAGAATCTAAAGGAAATGATGTCGATCCTAAAAAGCTCGCTATTTTTCCTGCGATTACATTACAGCAGTATTTAAAAGGTGAGGCTGCTGGCCTTTATGTTCAGGAATCATCTGGTGAGCCAGGTACCGTTCAGAACATGTTTATCCGCGGAACATCACAACCGCTTGTATCACCTCGTGAACAATTTGCTACGCAACCGCTAGTTGTTCTCGATGGAATACCGTTAGTTGGTGAGCATCCTTTTGCTTACGACATCCAACAATTTAAATTTGACAGAATAGGTCCAGCTACAAATAGCCTTTCCAATATCAACATGGATAATATAGAATCTGTGCAGATATTGAAGGACCTTGGTGCTACATCTGTTTACGGACCAAAAGGAGTTAATGGAGTAATTTTGCTTACGAGCAAAAAGAACTCGACGGTTAGAAAAATAAACTTCGAATCGTATATAGGTTTAGCACAGCCTAGTGCGGTAACTACGATAAATGGTAAGTTCGAGAATGACTTTAGAAGACAATTCTACGATAAGTATACCGCTAATGGTAGTTATTCGGGTGTTGATTCTTACCCACTTTATTTAAGTGACTCACTGAATAATGACTTTTATGGGCCATCTAACTGGAACGACAGCTATTATGGTAACGCGCTTGCTTATTCTGTAAACGCCGGAATTTCGGGGGGTAGTGAGAGAGCTAACTTCCGTTTTGGTGTGGGTACTACTACTAGTGGTGGAGTAGGAGATAATACTGGTGCTGACCGCTATAATACTCGTTTTCAGATTAACATGAGGCCAACCGATTGGATGGCATTTACTGCAATTATTAATGCGAATCGTGTTGACCGTCAGCGAAATAAAAATGTTAGAGATAGGTTATCTCAAGTAAACTACATACCAGATTTAAGTTCGCCAATTGCGCCAAATAACACTAAATATAGTGAATATCTGGCTGAATTTGATAAAGGATTTGACGACAACAGGTCTAATATTGTTGAAGGATTAGTTAGACTAGGTATAGACCTTGGTAAATTTAAATTCAATTCTACTTTTGGATTGGATCATAACGAGGGCTACAGAGACATATTCTTCCCTAGAACTTTATTACAAACGACAAACTATGCCTCAAATTATTACGGATATAGTAGAAGGATATTTTTCGATAATACAGCAACGTATGATCTTAAAATAAATGATGTTCATTCATTTAACTTCGTTGTGGGTTCTTCATTTCAGTATGATACTTATAAGTATAACTATGCTTATGCTTATAAAGGATCAAATGATTTTATAAAACTGAATTTATTACAAAGTGACCCAAACAGAAGTGATTATTTGGAACCTTTTGTATTTAAAAGAGAACTTGTTTGGAAATTTTTGGATAAGACCAGAAACAACCAGATTTCATTTACTGGAAGAGCAAGTTACAACTATAAAGATATTTACACTTTTTCTGCAATGTTACGTGCTGATGGATCATCTAATCAGCAGCCAACTAATCGTTGGTTCTATTCGCCAATCTTCTCAGGAAGTTGGAACATGAAAAAGGACTTTCTGGAAACAAATGATTTTGTTTCAGATTTGAATTTACGCGCAAGTGTAGGGCGTATGGGGAGAGCAGAACAATTTGACAATTATGCTCAAGGGCCTCAGTATACTGCGTTTATTGGTTTTACAGGCAACTTAATTGCGCCTGGTTATAATGGTTTTGGTACTTTAACAAGACCTTATAATGCTGGCGCTATTCCTTACGGTTTAGAATGGGCATATCAAGATCAGCTAAACGTTGGAGTTGATGTTGCATTTCTAAAAAACAGGATCAGAGCTTCGGTTGATGTATATTCGAAAGAAGATAAAAATCAATTGTTAGGTGTACCGGGTGCAGCAGAATATGGATATAACACTATTGTTAGAAACGGAATGTCTATTGCAAACTCGGGTATTGATGCTGCAATTAGTGTTGATATCTTGCCGTCAACAAATAAGGTTTCATGGACTTCTTCACTTAATTTAAATTTCAATAAAAATAAATTAAAAGCATTGCCAGGTGGTTTATCTGAATTGATCATTGGCGACAGACTTTTAAAAGTTGGCGAATCTGTAGACAGCTATTGGTTATTAAAGAACGAAGGTATTTTTAATACAGATGCCGAAGTTCCGGTAGGCGCAAATGGCCAAAAAATGAGCTATAATGCCATCACTTTAAAAGCAGGGGACCCGATCTGGAAAGACCTTAATGGGGATAACATGATCAATAATAGCGACAGAACCTTATCTGGTCACGCCCTTCCGCTTGTTTCCGGAGGCTTTAATAATGATTTCGGTTATGGTAATTGGACGCTTAGTGTAAATATGTATTTCAATTTAGGAAGAGATCTAATAAATCAGGAAATGGCCAATCGTTTCGATTTTGTGAATCGTGAAGGTTTAAATAACATCAATTCTGTTAGAGAGATTACTTACTGGGAGAAAAGAGGAGATTATTCGAAATATCCTTTGTATAACCCATGGAGTTCGTCGGCCCCTTATCAGGTAAATCAGGATTTATTCCTTGAGGATGGTTCATTTTTAAAGTTAAGAACATTGTCTTTAGGTTATGACTTAACCAAAATGATGAAAAAGAAAATGCCAAAACTTGAAAGGTTTTATGTTTATGGTAGCGTGTATAATGTTTTCACCCTTACTAAATATACAGGACAAGATCCGGAACTCGTAAGCTATACAGGTTACGATACAGGATATGGAATGCAAATTCCCAGAACGTATATGCTAGGTGTAAAAATGGATTTTTAATTAATATCACACATAGACAAATAATATTAAGTACCATTTAAAATAGACGAAATGAAAAAAATAGTTTTGCTGAGTCTTATCTTTTTTGCCCTGGTAACAGGTGGCTGTAAAAAAGCATTAGATATAAACTCAACCCGTGTGGTAAATGAAGAGAATTCCTGGAATACCATGGAAGATTCCAGAGCTAAATTGCTCGGGGTATATGGGTTGACCAGAGCGGCATTAGCAGATAACAATGGCCATTGGATATATGGAGATGTGCGTATGGGGAATTTTGATAGTCCATTACGTCAGGATCTAAAGGCAATTATAAAAAATGACCTGAAAGCATCTTATCCTGTTGTTCAGGAGCTTTCAAACTGGAGAAGGTTCTATGCTATTGTTAATGCTGCGAACATTTTTCTTGAACGTATCAATGAAGTAAAGGCAAAAGATCCTAGATATACCGATAATAACATGACTGTAGATGTAGCGCAAATAAGATTTTTGCGTGCTTTTGCATACTTCTATATGGTAAGGATCTGGGGGGATGTACCTTTCATTACTTCATCTCGCGATGGAAAATTTGAAAACGTTAAAAGGGCGGATAAAAATGCAATTTTGGAATTTGTTCAGGCTGAGATGGTAGCAGCGGCAGAAGTATTGCCTTATAGGTATAGTGTAAACGATATTCAGCAGCCAGGTCAGTATTACAACGAGAGCGAAGGAAGATGGAACGGAACATTAGTTAGAAAATTAAGTGCTTACGCAGTTGCTGCTCAGGTGGCCGCGTGGCAAGGGAAATATGCTGATGTAACTGTATATACCAAAATTGTGCTTGATAATTATTCTAGAGCAGCCATGGCTTATAGCCCAACTGATTATCTGGCAGGACGTAGGGGGCTTTTCTTTGATAAAAACAATAACCAACTGTTTGCATTTGGATTTATTTTCGGCCATCAGGATGCCACATTTGTAGGTAATATCGAATCCTTAACACTTGCTGAGCCAATTGTAAATAAAAACTTGCCAGACATCTTTGTGCCAAAAGATTCTATTTTATCCATATTTAAAGAGGCTAATGATGGTAGGTTTAACATCGATAGTACTGGTATTGTGCATTCGCAACTTTACTTCACAAATTTCCTTGGTAAGTATCCAATCTTTAGTAAAATTAAATGTATGCAGGATGGATCATCTGACCCAACTTTCAGAATCTTTTCGAGTGCTATACTTTTTACAAGATTAGAGGATGTGACTTTATTAAGAGCTGAGGCCCTTGCTGTATTGGGAGAAAGACAAGGAGCGATTGATGCGCTTAATATTGTAAGAACATTCAGATATAATGTAGATAATGTTGGCGCGACAAATAGTTCTTACATCCCTTATTCACCAGAGCGAAGTGGAAATCTTATCGATGCGATTTTCAATGAACGAAATAAAGAATTCATGGGCGAAGGCTACAGATGGTATGATTTAGTGAGGTACCATAAAATTGTACAACGAGATGCGAAGTTTGTACAGCTCATTAATTCAGGTGGAATTTATTGGCCTATAGCACAATCTCTTATCGATCAGAATCCGGAATTGGTGCAAAACTCTTATTGGAAATAACTAAACATTAATAGATATGAAAAAATCAAATTTATATAGTAGATATTTATTAGCATTCTTGTTTAGTGCCATGATATTTCAGATTGGCTGTAAGAAAGAAAAGGGCTATTACTCTACCCCAAATATTAATTCGGGTACCTCATTAAATATTTATGATTACCTGAAAAGTAAACCAGGGGTTTACGATTCCTTGTTGCTTGTAATAGATAAGCTCAAAATGAAAGAGACACTTACCGATAGTAGTGTTTCGATATTTGCCGTTTCTAATGCAAGTTTTCAGATCGCAATTCAAAACTTAAATAATGCTAGAAGAGCGAATGACAAGAAAGCAATATTCCTTGCTGAATTGGCTTCAGGATTTGCCCCTGCTTTAGCTGACCGTGAGAAAGCTAAGAATGACAGTGCCCACCTGGACACTATGGTATCCAGATATATCATAAAAGGTCTCTTTAAATCAACAGATTTTTCTCTGGGTGATGGTCGTGAGCTTTTTAGTGTTCGTGGAAATTATCCAATGCATGGGAAACGTCAATATGCCGATGCTCAGGGTATGCAAAATGGTGGGCCAGAGGTTATTGAATTTGCAAATACCAAAAGAAGCGTGTTTACTCCAAATTGGGCGTTTGCTTATACGAGTTCAGTAAATATCCAGGCAAAAAATGGTATCATACACTTGATACAGCCAGATCATGTTTTTGGATTCGACGAATTTGTGAGACGATTGACATTTGTACCGCCACCAACAAACTTGTTTAAAACGGTTACCGGTACAATGGAGGTTAAATTTAACAATCCTGACTATAAGGATGGAACGGTAAATCCAGGAGAGAAATTTATTAAATTGTTTGATGACAACGTGTTAACTAAGTTCATTACTCACTTTAACGTTCAGAATGTTAAACCGGTTTACTTCATTTGGCACCCTAGCTTACCTGTAGTATCCAATGTTTACACATTGACATCTGCAAATGACTCAAAAGAATATTCTCGTAATCCGAAGAGCTGGAGAGTTGAAGGATCTCAAAATGGAACAGACTGGACGGTATTAGATACCAGACAGGATATGGTGTTTGAATCTAACTTCCAGAATAAAATTTATGATTTTAATAATGAGATTGCCTGGCAGCACTACCGTATCGTATTCTTGAGTAATACCGGCGATGATTTATTTCAGTTGTCTGAATGGACTATGAACTTTAGGACAGTTTACAAATGATAAAGACAGATAAATTTAAAATAACAAATGTTATGTACAACATATTAAAATATAAGATAGTTCCATTTTTGACCTTGATAGTTGTTTTTTCAGGATGCAGGAAGATTTTTGATCTGCCCGAGGAAAAGGATTACCTGAGTACTAAAATGACATATTTTACAAAGGATTTTACTCCTGTTCTAGGTCGGTTATTTATGTATCAAGGTATTTTTAATCCGGATAACTCTTCATTTCCTATGACCTTTGAAATTATAAATGCAAGGTTTGGTGACGGAAGGTCAGCTGATGATATGCTGGCCAAGAAACCAGTACTGGTGTGGACCCAGGAATATACAGGAAATGAAAAGAGTCTTGCAGAAATAGAAGCAAAAAGGAAGATTGAAGAACGTCCGATGGTTGAAGTGAGGCCTTCAGGTGATATCGTTTTTTGGCCTTCATGTACTAGTGAGACCTTTAAGCCGAGAGATTCTGTTATTTATCCGCAAGACATCAGGTATTTTGATGTAAAGGTCAAAAACTCGGGAGGTACCCGAATTATTAAAGACCTGTCGATCATCCCATCTATAGAAATTCCATATTACCCTGCTGAAGATATCAACAGATTTAACGGTTTGCCAAATACCTCTACACCAAACGGAACGAATCTGGTTCATAATTATCCCGTAGTATTTGGAATGATTGGTGAAGGCACCAATGCACCTCTTGAGGCAAATGGTGGAGGAACAAGAGGAGTGGTATATACCTACATCAGAAAAGTGCCGAACGGTACAGGAAATTCATTAAGGTTTAAGTTTTTAAATAAGGATTCAGTAGCAATAAACCCTGCCAAGTTTAATGAAACTAAATGGGATCAGCTCGTTCATGGTTTCAATATGGAAAAAACAGGTGAGTATGTGAAATTCGATGTAGCATATCCTATACCTGTGGCCAGGATTCCTACGCGATTTACCTCCGGAGGTGTTACAAATACAAACGGGGGTACTACAGCCCATGTTGAATTTGTTTATTCACGCAAAGGATTTGGTGGCGCAAGGGAACAGGGTGTGATTTCACAAGAGTTTGCCATTTATGAAAAGGGCGACTGGGAGATTGTGTTTCACTTTAAAACAGTGAATCCAAAATTTGAAGATGAATAGAAATGTTAATGATAAAAATTAATACAATGAGAAAACAAATAATTTTGCTATCGATTTTTTTCAGCTGCATTTTTCTATGCAAGGATTTGGTGGCGCAAACAAAAAAGGTAACTGTTAGTGGTACTGTAAAGGATGGCGGAACTAATGATACCATGGTAGGGGTTAGTGTTGCCAGTGGTAAGCCACTTAAAGTACTTACTCAAACTGATGCTAAAGGTCATTATTCAGTATCTGTGGACGATGGTGCAACTTTAGTATTTACATATGTAAGTTATAGTCAAAAAACTGTTAAATTAAATCCGGGACAAACTACATTGAATGTGTCTCTGAAGGAAGACAATAAAACGATGGAGGAGGTAGTAATCCGTGGCTATCAAAAGAGAACGAGAGAGCAAACTACCGGATCATCGTTTATAGTTTCCGGTAAAGAAGTTCAGGATGTTCCGGTATCAAACGTAGAGCAATTGTTACAAGGTAAAGTAGCCGGTTTAAATATCCAGCTAAACACCGGTGCTCCAGGTTTACGTGGTACAGTTAATATTCGTGGTTTATCAACAATTAGTACTACTGGTGCTGGTAACGAAACTTTCCTTCAGCCAACCTCGCCTCTATATGTTATTGATGGGGTTCCAATGGATGCTGATAAAGCTTCAGAATTTGGATTCCAGCAACAAGGTCCGGGTGTAAGTCCGATATCCTTAATACCACAAGAGGATATCGCAAGTATTGAGGTGTTGAAAGATGCAACAGCAACGGCCTTATATGGTTCAAGAGGAGCTTACGGTGTAATTTTAATACAAACCGTACGTGGTAATTCTGAAATCCCACGTATCCGTTACACTGGTAACTTTTATATGAATGCAATCCCTAAGCTTCGTAGTATTTTGGGGGGTAGCAACGAACGTGATTTGAAATTATATCAGATTAATACCTATGGCAGGTTTGATGACAGGTATAAGATATCCAATACACCATTCTTAACTGACAGTTTGAATCCTTATTATAACAATTCAACAGATTGGCAAGGCGTTTTTTATCAAAACACTTATAACCAAACACATAATGTTCAATTGGATGGGGGGGATACTAAGTTCAGTTACAAAACCAACTTAAGCTATTATTCAGATAAGGGTATTATTAAAAATACTGGTTTTGACAGATACAGTTTGAATATGAACATGGATTATAAGCCTACTACAAGAATTAGTTTTTTTGGATCCATCAGAGGAAATGTTGGTAAAATTAAAAAAGCAAATGGGGTAGGGTTATTGCAAACGGGTGTCGCGGCAGATGGACAAAAATCATCGCTACTGCCCGGCCCTTCTTTCTTCCAGGCCACAAGTAGTGTCTTATCCGCTTTGCAAACAAATACTGATGCAGGTCCTAAAAATTTAAATACGTATATTGAAGGACGTTATGAGCTGATTCCGGGATTGAATATAACTTCTGCAGCTAGTTATGATTATAACGTAGATACGGAGGACACTTTTACACCTGCCGCTGCCAATAATCAGTTTGCAAAGATTTTCTCTCTTTATGGCTATACGTCGCAATTGTATAATCGAAATAACGCGTCGTACACCAGATCTTTCAATGAAAAGCATAACCTTTTTATTAACCTTTTCAGCGAAATGTATGTTAAGAAAGGACAGTCCAGTATTACGAGGTTAGAAAGGTCTCCAAATGATCAATTCCAGGGACCATTAGGTTACGATGGTTACTACTCAAGAGGTGGTGGTATTTTAACTACGTTCTATGATCAGAATCAGATTTCATTTGCGGCTGCTTTTACATATGATTTCGAGAAGAAATATATCCTGGACCTTACCTACCGTATTGATGGTACTTCTAATAACGGAAATAAAGATCCTTATTCTAAAAACCCTTCAATTGGTTTGAAATGGAATTTTAACAAAGAAAACTGGCTTAAAGACCTTAAATGGTTAAGTTATGGTGACATTAGGGTAACTGCTGGTAAAAATATCTTCCCGGTTGGAACTTTGGTGGATATTTATGGAAAATATACTCCAAAAGGTTTCTATAACAATAACCCTCGTGTGGGAATTGATTATGAATTTGTTCCTAATCCATTACTTAGACCAAAAAATGTTACTCAATTTAACCTTGGTTTCGACTTGGGCTTATTTAACGGAAAACTGGATGTTATTTTTGATACCTATTATAAAAAAGTGGATAATGAGTTGTTTACCAGCTTCCTGTCTAATACACTTGCGTTTCAAAAATATACCAGTAATGATGCGGCGCTTGCGAATTATGGATATGAGTTGTCTTTCAGTAGCAGACCTTTATCTAAGGACAGTAAATTTAACTGGACGGTATCTGTAAACGGGGCCTGGAACAATGACGTATTAACCAAACTTCCTGATGAATATAACGGTCAGTTTATTGAATTTGATATCTACACGCCATATGAGCAGCATTTAGCAAAAAGAGTTGGTAGAAATTCACTGGCAAATTATTTATTTGTAAATCAGGGCGTGTATGACTCAACCAACGATGTTCCAATTGATCCAATTACTGGTTTAAGATATAGAAATAACAGTTCAACAAATTTTCTAAACTCTTTCCAGGGTGGTGACGCTCGTTTCCTTGATGCTAATGGTGATTACATTTTAGACTCAAGAGATTTGCAGGTTGTTGGTAATACCCAGCCGGTGTTAACAGGTGGTTTGTCTAATACTTTGAGTTATACGATGCCATCAGGCTCTTCGCTTTCTCTTAATATCTATGCTACTTATACTGCCAAACGTTCTATCTTGAATAATGCACTGGCTGATCGATTAAGACTACTTGATAACCCTTTTGGATATGGGAAGTTAAATAATGTTGACAATGTTCTTGGGGCAAATCCTTTAGCCGTGGTTCCTGTTAATGATTTGAACATGTGGACAGGACCTGGTTCAACAAATGCGAAATTTGCGAATGCCTATGATTATGCACATAACGCTTATGTAAACAACTACAGATATGCGCAAACACTTTGGATGGAAACAGGTAGCTATTTCAAAATTAATCAGATTACACTTTCGTATTCCTTTGCAAAGAAAATGGCTAGACGTATTGGTTTAAACAACATACGTACTTTCCTATCAGCTAGTAATATCATTACATTCTCTCCTTATTCAGGTCCGAATCCTGAGGGAGTTACGGCAATTGGTAGAGATGGTTCAGGTGGTTATCCGGTACCTCGTGTATACAATCTTGGTTTTAACGTAGAATTTTAATTGAAGTCACAAAACTAATAGGACATGAAAAAATATATTATTTGCTTATTTATTATTGTGAGCACTTCACAATATGGATGTAAGAAGTTTTTGGATATTACTCCCATAGATAAACTTACGGGAAATAATTTTTACCAAACAAGAGAGGATATGGAAGCAAATATCACCGATATGTATGGTGAGTTATTTGATAAATATACAAAAACCGCTTTTGCCGGAGCGACAGGAGAATTTCGCTCTGGTGAAGTAATTCCAGCTCAGGAGGGTGGTACGGGTCGCTCTGCGTCAGGACTAATTGGGGGGCATACCAGGCAAACGCCAAACCCGCAGGGAAGTACAGATAAGCAGAATGTGCCATTAACAACTGTTAACGACAGACTTCTTTTGGCCGCGATTCTCGATGGGCAAGCTTGGTCTGGCTATAATTTTGGTGATTTAACCAAATGGGATGAGTATTATAGAGTTATACAATCCGCTAACCTTATGATCAGTAAAATCGATGATGGTATTGAAGCGCTCACTCCTGAAGAATCTAAACGCTATAAGGCCGAAGCTAAATTTATTCGTTGCTTCTGTTATTTTCAAATGGTTCGGTTATATGGTGATGTCGTTTATTATACTGCTGCTTTTCAAAAAGATCCTTTGCCAAGAGAGAATATGGTTTCAGTAATTACAAAGTGTATTGCTGACCTAAAGGATTTTAGGAATGATTTGCCTACAACTTTTACTGATCCGTCGCAGAGAGGGGTTAGAGCGAGTAAAGGTGCCGCTATCGGTTTATTAATGAATATGAATATGTGGAATGCGGGGTTTGATGTTGCAAACAGAACTTCTTATTACCAAGAAACAGCAGCCTTGGGAAAAGAGATCATGGACAGTAAGGCTTTCCGTTTGCTTCCAATTGGAGAATGGGCTAAAGTAGTAAAAGGTCGTTCTGAAGAAAGCCTTTTTGAGCTATTTAGAACAATAAATTACAATCAGGATTTGAATGATCCTTTCGCACAGGCAAATGCATATTCACCTTTTGGGGATGCATTTATTCACTTCCCATATAAGCAGCCTGAGTACACCCACAGATATAGCTATTCAGTATTTTCATCAGAGTATATGAGAAAACTTTATCCTGAAGATGAGACTGATTTGAGGTTAACCATTTGGTTTGTAGCTCCGTTTGATCAAAATGCATCGACCTTCCAATTGAGGAAATTTGCTTTGAATACGTTTGCTGATGTGAATAACCCCAACCTGGATTTAAATCCAGATAATACTTATTTAATTATGCGTTATTCTGATGCTATTTTATTGCGTGCAGAAGCGCTGGCTAATTTGAATCCAAATGATCAAACGGCGATCGATTGCTTAAACGAGGTTAGAAAAAGAGCAGTGGCAACACCGTACATAGAGGGTACTGGTAATTTGAAGGACGCCATTTTTCTGGAAAGATCTAAAGAATTGATGGGCGAAGGTAGCCGATATTTTGACTTGGTTAGGACCAAGAGAGTATTAAGCAAAGAGTGGACTGATAATCCGTTGACTTCTGATAAGTTCAACAGAGGAGGTTGGACATGGCCAATTCATCCTAATGCATTGTTCAACAATCCGAAGATGAGCTTAAACACTTATTGGATTGGTTCAGGTCTTTAATTTTAAATAATAGATAAATACATGAAAAATATTATTAAACGATACTTAAAACCTGTAGCAACATTATCGATTTTGTTGGCCATGGTAATTACCTCTTGTAAAAAAGATGACTATTATAATGATGGAGGTAAAGCGGATCCTGTTTTTAAGGGGAATATGATGCAATTTTTGGAATCCAATGATAAGTTTGATACGATAGCTCAGATTGTTAAGCTAGCAGGCATGGAAGATGTTTTTAAAAATGAAAATATCACCTTTTTTRCRCSAWCMGMTKWASYTNNATCAKWMKWAYMRTYRKCTTKKTWAMWASASSTANAYTNCSANTKGMSRGGTGGATTAAATCAACTATTGTTTGATGCCGGAAGAGATACCCTTAAGACACTTTCAGATGTACAGCCTGAGATATGGAGGAAATTTTTAGGAAGATATATTTTTAAAGGCTCCTATAAATTGAAAGATTATCCTCAGATCGATTTTGATTTAAGGGAATTGTTCCCAGGTTCATATTATTATACCTACGATAGTGATGTTGCAAACATCGGAGTTGTATATAATTCCGTAAATGGAGTTAAGTATGTTGGTTATCGTCAATTGGCGCTGTCGTATTTACCGGATCGATCAAATCCGAGTAACTTTGGTACAGCAGCAGTTGCGACCTCGGATATACAGCCAAGTAATGGTGTTGTACATGTACTTGCCATTACAATAGCAGATAAAATTGGAGATGTACCAACCAACTTTGCTGCAAATGTATTTGGGTTTAATGTTGACTTTTATAATGATGTACTTTTTACCAGGTAGGATTATAACAATTAAAATGTGAATAGGAACAATTTAAAATAAGCATATGAAATTTTTTAAATATATAAGTCTATCAATGATCCTTGCTACAGTAGTATTTACTGGCTGTAAGGAAAAGGAAGCTTCGTTTGAAGATCCTTATCAGGGTGGCGTAGCACCGCTGGGAATTAAGATTGATCGCCAGCAAATACCCGTTCCCTCTGTTGGGATGGCAGGAACTGTAATTACTTTTAAAGCCACAGGTTTAGTGCCTCATAAAGATAAGGTTCAGTTTTTGTTTAATGGTGAAAAAGCAGAGATCACGGAAATTACTGAAGCCGGAATTAAAGCAAAAGTGCCCGGAAGAGCCAGTTCAGGAGTTACGGCTWYKRYRMTCKWCSGAYMKTWGSTATTTGGACCAAATTTTACGGTTACAGGATTTGTTAAAAAAGACCCAACCTTTAAAGTGGTTGCCGGAACAGATGGTCCAGTTGATAAGATTTATGAGTTAGCGGGGGGTAATTTGTTGCTTTTGGGTGGTTTTCAAAATTATGACAACAAGGGTATTGTGAAGCCAATAAATCGTATAGTAAGAATTTTCCCTGATGGAACTTGGGATCGTTCATTATTAAGCGGACCTGCTGCAAACGGTGACCTTTACGGCATGGCCGTTGTAAATAGTCAATGGTATCTTGGAGGGGCTTTTAGTGGGTATGCCCAAAGAGGGGGTATCAATAATATAACCAGGGTTAGTAATCAGGGAACTATCGATACGATGATCCAGGAAACTTATACAAAAAAGTTAATATATGTTCCTACGTTTAATGGTGGAACTGACGGTGCAATCACTGAAATTTATGCTTATAATAATAAAATAATAGCAACAGGTAATTTTAAATATTATGTGTCTCGTCGTTATGACCAGCCAAGCAGACAACTGAAAGACAGTACCGTGATTGATACGGTGGATGTACGTCAGCTGGTGCGTTTTAACACCAATGGTACGTTAGACAAAACCTGGAGATTTGATCCAAATGCAACTGGTTATGGTGGTAAAAAAGGTAAAAGTTGGCCTGGATCAAATGGCTATATTAGAACAATTATGCATAGCGATGGAAAGATTTTGGTTCATGGTAATTTTACCAAATTTGATGACCAGCCGGCAGGATACATTACCAGATTAAACGCCGATGGAACGATAGATCCTACGTTTAATCCGGGAGGAGCCGGAGCCGATTTTGTCGTTAGTTACGCAAGCTATAATGAGGTAACCAAGAAATACCTGTTATGTGGAACCTTCAAAAAATTCAATGGTGTAGCTGCAGAAAGTCTTGTTATGTTGAATTATGACGGTTCAGTCGACCAGTCATTTGTGCCTAAAAAGTTTGTAGGCGGTTTCCCTGACTTCACCAAGCAGTTGAGCGATGGTTTATGCTTAATAGGCGGATACTTTAAGACTTACGATGGGGTAAACAGGCAAGGTTTTCTTATTTTAACTGATAAGGGAGAGATTGCTGATGGGTATAATAATGTGGGGAACTTATTGGGTAAAATCAATAATGTGTTTGAAACCAAATCTGCAGATAATAAAAGAGCACTGCTGATAGCCGGTTCATTCTTCATTTTTGATAACCTCGAGACCCATAATATTGTTAAGGTAACACTAGAAAATTGATTATATTAACATATATAATCCAGACATGAACCAAATGAATTATAAATCAAAGAATATGAAAAAACATCAATTCAAATATTTTGTTAGTCTAACACTATGCTTGCTGGTGTTTGCAACATCCTGTAACAAGGATTTCGAAAAAGTAATCCCTGATTCGCCGGACAATGATGGTAATGTTACTTATAGGATACCAAAAGTTCTTTATCTAATTGTAGATGGTGCTCGTGGTACCTCGGTCAGAGATGCAGGAGCTCCAACGTTAAGAACACTTATTGATAGTGCTGTTTATACCTGGACGGGCTTAAGTGATAATACGAATTATACAGATGCAACAAATTGGACCGATATGTTGACGGGAGTAAAAAAGGAAAAGCACAATGTTCTGACAGAAGACTTTGCAGGTAACAAACTTGAAAATTACCCGGTTATATTTGAACGCATCAAATCACTAAAACCGAGTTTTCGTATTGCCTCCTTTGCTTCATCGGACTTATTTAAGAGTAAGTTAACTACTGGAGCAGATGTTACCGAATCATTTGGCGGAAATGATGATGCTGTTACTTCAAGATTGGTTGAGTTTGTAAAAACAGATACGGCATCTCTTATTGTTGGACAGTTTGGCGGTGTTGAAAAGGCAGGGAAGGCTTCTGGATTTGATAATTCCTTTGCCCCATATAAAGCGGCTATTAATAAGTTTGACAGTCAGGTTGGTGAAGTCTTGGCGTCATTAAAATCGAGGCCTACTTATAACAAAGAGAACTGGTTGGTTATTGTAACTTCTAATAAAGGTGGACAATTTACATTACCTGTGGAGCAAGATGATAAGACTTTGTTTAGCAATACCAACGTGAATACTTTTACCATCATCTATAACAATAAATATAATCCCACCTTTATTGCCAGACCGTTTTTAGGAAATAGCTATTCCGGCACTGCTGTTAGATTTAAAGGTGAACCTGAGAAAATTAAAGGTGTGGTACAAGGAGCTGCAATTAATAGTGAATTTAATTTTGGACCTGATGCGGATTTTTCAGTTTCTGTGAAAATCAAAAAAGGAAAAACCAAGAATACTTCAAAAGGAGATTATTGGTATGAATGGCCTTCGGTATTAGGTAAGAGGAATAATAGCAGCTGGGGTCAGGCTGGATGGAACATCTGTTTGTTTTATAATGGGTGGCGCTTTTTTGGAGCGGGCGGTCAGGATAATTCAAATGGTGATGAAGTTGGTGGTCTTGACTTTAGTGGGGATACCTGGCATGATTTAACATTTGTGGTGGAGAAAAAAGCTGATGGCAGGAGATATATCAGAATGTATACCGATGGAGTAAAGGGGATTACAAATAATGGAGGCGGATTTGAGGCCAGTCCTGCAAAACCCCATACAAATGATAGGCAATTATCCGGATTTCCAAACTATAATAACAATGATCCTTTAACAGTTGGATTTGTTGGAGGTGATGTTAACGGCGATAGGGGCGTGATTAACGTTCAGCTGGCTGAACTGAAAATATGGAAAACTGCACTTTCAGAAACAGTTATTAAACAATATTCTTGTGACCCGACTATGGACCAAAGTCATCCAGCCTATGACTACTTAGCTGGTTACTGGCCAATGGTTGATGGTTCTGGGACGAAAATCAAAGACAATGGACCATTTGCTGCTGATTTTGTATTAGAAGGACCTTATAACTGGGAAAAATTTACAGACCTGATGTGTTCACCAAGCAGCACAAATTTAGGTGTATTGGTTCCCAAGAACTCAGACATTCCTTCTCAAATATTAAGCTGGTTTAATATTCCAAGACAGGAAAGCTGGGCTTTAGATGGCAGGGTTTGGATTGCAAATTAATTTAGGATTTCCAGGGCTTGCTTTATTAAGCCCTGGAAATCCATTTAAAGATCATTATATATTTAAAATATGAAAAGAATATTTACCACTGCACATTTATGCCTGTTGGCAATTTCAGCTATGCTGATGATGTCATGTGAAAAAGAAAAGCTGTCTGGGGTGCTTGCTAACGAAGAGGTTAAAAGTGTTAATCTTAGCGTGGACAATCGAGTTGATGTTGGTAGCGGCGAGAACTTTACATTAAACAGCGATGAATTAGTGATTCCAATAACAGTCAATCTATCGGATGCATCTGGAACAGCTTTCAATGTTCAGCTAACACCTAATTTGGATACGATTGCTACACTTGTTGGTAGTGGAATACTACCTGCGGGCACAATATCCCTGGCCGAGCAAACATTTAATTTTCCTCCGGTGATCGATTTTGCCTATGGAGTGAAGAGTACAACTTTTAATCTGGCGGTAAGTAGAAGTTTTGTGGAGAGAAATCATACCAAGTTATTGGCGCTGGCTATAAAAATTTCATCTCCGTCTAAAGGAAATGCAATTGATGCCAGCAAGAGTGCCGTTATAGTTGTTATTAATGCTGCAGAAGCGATTGCTGCCGAAGATGTTCATTATATCTCATTTACTGCGGCTGGTCCTCCTTATTTTGTGCCAACTGGAACTAATTATGCAATTGGTACACAGGATGTGACGATTCCGCTAAATCTTGCTCTTGCAGGACTTGCTGGTTCTGATTTTACTGTAGATGTAGCACCGAATGACGCATTGGTTACTGCACTGATAAATAATGGGACGCTTAAAAATACAGTAGTACTAAGTTCAAATAGCTATTCACTTACTAACCCCAAAGTTAAGTTTCTTTCTAATGAGAACAGTGCGAAAGTTGAACTTAATGCCAGGATTTCAGAATTTTTGAAGACGACCAATAAAAAAGTAGCAATTGGCCTACTGCTTAGAAATCCTTCCAAATTTCAACTCGATGAAGCGAAAAAAAGCATTGTGGTAGTGATTGATCCGGATCATTTCAGGCCTTACAATGGAAGTCCTTTCCTTATTAAGGGAACTATTGGTGCCGTTTCTGATATGATTCCTGCTGCACAGTATGATTTTGGCGGTGAAGGAGTTGCATTCCACGATACAGGTGGTAAAGATGGTGTTGGTGATTACCGACCAAATGATAATGTTGATGTGGGTGACTATACTCCACGTAGTGTCGTAGGCTGGACTTCTGATGGCGAATGGTTAACCTATACTGTTAATGTGGAGGAAACTGGAGAGTATGAGTTGAACTCCCTAATCGGTGCACCAGGAGATAATGGAAGGTATACAGTATACTTTGATGGGGTAGACATTACAGGGACTTTAGCTGCAGGCAAAACACCTGGGGAATATGGTGATCAACAACCGAACAGAACAACAGTTCAACTTACAAAAGGACGACATATTATGAAATTCTTCATGAACGTAGGAGCTTATGACGTAAGGGGATGGATCTTTACCAGAAAAAAGTAATAAATTTGTAAATACATTATAACGAACTAATTAACACAGCGATTGTTAAGATATTATCATCGCTGTGGTTTAAAAAATATACCAAACTTTAAATAGTATGAACAAACTTTTTATTTTGCTATTAAGCATAGTTATTTTTGCTTCCTGTTCTAAAACTAAGGACATTGAGGCAGAACCTGTCGAACAGAAAAGACCATTTGTAGATTTTGAAGCTGTTCCAGGAGACGATCCATTTACCTTTGACTTCAAGAATAATTCGAAGGAATATAAAAAGCTTGAATGGCGCTTTGGTGATGATAGCATTTCATATGAGAATGCTCCAAGTCATATATTTGCCACTACGGGCACTTTTGAAGTTAACTTAACAGCAATCGCTGAAGATGGATCCACCGCGAAGAAAGTGGTACTTATTAAAATTATTCCAGACAGCGCAGTAAACTTTATCGCAAAAAGTCAAGGTAGCAATAAGGTGAAATTTGATGTTAAATCGTCAAAAGTTAATATCAAAGATTTTTCATGGGATTTCGGAGATGCATCTGCTGGATCCACCGAAGCCTCACCAATTAAAGAATACGAAGGGGGTAAACTATATACCTCTAAATTAAAGGTAACTACAGAAAAAGGTTCTGTTTTTACAGTATCCAAACTGGTAACCAGTAATGGTACCGTGGTGGATGTAACAAATAAGTACCTACTTAACGTGGGCCCTAAATTTGTTGCCTCACAAAGAGTTGGTAGCAGATGGGGTGTTGTAGCAGATTGGCGCGTAAACGACGCAGTGAAGCAAAGAGAAGGTAACATGGGTGGATGGGATGAATGGGAGGGCAATAGTATGTCTATGGAATCTTGGGGCGGAGAACCTGATATCGTGAATGGTAAAATACAGCAAACTGCTTTATTCCCACTTCCAGTAGGTGAGTACTATTACACCTTGTTTTTCCATGATTATCAACTTAAAGATCAGTTTTATACTGTTATTGTAAAAGGAGACGAAATACCAAATATTGATAATGTTGAAAACAATCCCATCGTTTTAGGTTATACAAAATCATCAGGGAATGCCCCTCTAAGTTTTACTACGAAATTCAATGTGGCTATCCAATCTAACGTAACTTTTGGATTTGTTGCTACCATGATCCAAAATGACCAAAACTTCAAGCTTACGTATATTAAATTATATAAGTTAGATATTTAAGCTTTATTTTTAGTAAAGAGAAAGGGCCTAATCATTGTGATACAGGCCCTTTCTCTATTTTAAAGCCTCATAGATTTCGGTAAACAACAAACCGCTTCCGCCACCGTAATGAAATACCATAGGGATTTTGCGATTTACTTTTCTGATCACCTGCTCTAATTCTGTTTCTTCAGTCTTTTCTAATCCTGCCCCCACCAAAACCAAATCAAAGTCTGCCGATCTAAATGTTGTAATTGCCTGTTCCAGGGTATTTGCACCTATTGCACTCATTTCAGTATTGGAATTTACCAGCCTCACAACTGTATTTAGAATTTCCTGATGGGTGCAAACCACCAAAACCTCGGTCTTTTTCATATACTCTAATTAATAATTCATTGGAACCTCCATTAAAAGGACTTCCGTATCGTTAATTGCTTCAATGGCTATATGTTCAGTTTCCCAGATGCCGAATCCGTCTCGTTCATTCAAGATTTGATCGCTAATTTTTACATCGCCCTTAATTACAAATACATATAAGCCATTGTCTTTGTTTTTAAAATGATAATCTGTTTTGATCCCCTTATCAAATTTACCAATATTAAACCAGGCTTCCTGATAAATCCAAACACCCTGATCATCTTTATCTGGAGATAAGATTTGAGTGAGCTGATTTGGTTTCATCAAAGTATCATATCTTTCCTGGTGGTACCTTGGTGTTACATTGCGTTGATTTGGAAACAACCAGATCTGAAGAAATTTTACCGGTTCATTTCTGTTTTTATTAAACTCCTTATGGTAAATCCCGGTGCCGGCACTCATTACCTGAATTTCTCCCGCTTCAATAACCGCTACGTTTTCAAGGCTGTCTTCGTGTTGTAAGGCTCCCTCAAGAGGAATGGAAATAATCTCCATGTTATCATGAGGATGCTCTCCAAATCCTTTTCCTCCATTGACCCAGTCGTCGTTAAGCACTCTTAAGGCGCCAAATTGGATTCTTTCAGGATTATACTGCATGCCAAAACTAAAAGTCTGATAGCTTTTAAGCCAGCCATGATCTGCAAGTGTACGCGTTGCAGCGGTATGTAATATTGTTTGTGCCATTTTGATTTTATTAAGCAAATTCTGATCAGACTCCGTCAAAAATGAGTTGCCTGGCCAATTCGATTTCTTTCTGACTAATTGTGTGAACTCTTCCGCCATAAATCTTCATAGAAGTTTTTGCATTCATTTTTTTAAGGATACCCTCGCTTACTTCAACTCTCCTTACCGGAACATGAGGATCAGGATCACCCGTTGTTATCAATATTGGCGTTTGTTGAAAATCGCCTTTATAGTTCCTCATGTTTATTTCTTTGCCGATTAATCCGCCAGTAAAGGCAACTGTACCGCCATATTTGGCCGCATTTCGGGTAATATATTCAAGCGTTAAACATGCACCCTGTGAAAATCCAACAAAATAAATTTTATCTTGAGGAATTCCTGAAGAGATAATTTCGCCGACAAGTTCTTTAATCACGGTAAGTGCGGAATCTAAAGCCGGTTGGTTTTGTTCAACAGGAGCTATAAAGCTATACGGGTACCAACTGTTATTGCTAGCTTGGGGAGCAAATAAAGCTGCATCGTCCACCTTTAAATGATTGTTTAAAGAAATGATCTCCTCAGCTGTCGATCCGCGGCCATGCAAAAAAACAATAGCTCTTTTAGCCTCAGCAACAGGAATACCTGCGGTTATAATATTTTTATTGTGTGTATACATGTTAGTTTATTTTAGGTAAAATGCCTTCAATTTCTGCCCTCATGTTTTCATATTGAGCAGGGAGTTTAAGGTTTGACCCTAATTCTTCTAAAGCTTCATCAACGGTAAAACCTGGATTATCGGTAGCAATTTCAAAAAGTACACCACCTGGTTCGCGGAAGTATAAAGAATAGAAATAGTTACGATCAATCTTTTCTGTAATGTTCAAACCCATTGCCACAACCTTATCTCTAAAGTACATTAAAGTAGCCTCATCTTTAACCCTGAAGGCAACGTGGTGCACAGATCCGCTTGCAACATGACCAACAGCTTCACCAGGGGCCTCAACAAGGTCAACAATGGCGGCGTAGGTTAMWGNATSWRTAACAAAACGGGACCTGTTTACTTCAGTTTTTTCCAATTTATATCCAAAAATGTCTGTTAAAACTTTAGCAGTACCATCCATTTTATTGGTTGTTATAGTTACATGATGAAAACCATGGGTTGCATTTTCTTTGCCTATTTCAGGGGTGGTCCATTGTACCCTTGCATCAGGAGTTTTAACTTCAGTCAGTTCAAATTTTAATCCATCAGGATCAAGGAAAGTCAGATACCGTTCGCCAAATTTTTCAGCAGGTTTATTGTAGATTACATTGTTTTCTTCTAACCTGTTTTGCCAGAATTCTAAACTCCCGGCGGGAACACTGTACCCAATTTCGGTTACCTGTCTTGAGCCCCGTCGGCCGGTCATAATTCCTTCCCATGGAAAAAATGTCAAAATACTTCCCGGTGTTCCTTGTTCATCACCGTAATAAAAGTGATAGGTATGTGGGTCATCGAAGTTTACTGTTTTTTTAATCAATCGTAAACCTAGTATTCGGGTATAAAAATCATAGTTCTTTTTTGCGTTTCCTGCAATTGCAGTGATGTGGTGCAGGCCTAAAATTCTGTTGTTCATGGCTACCTATTTTAATGGTTTAATTACTTAATTCTTAAATAACACTACAAATTTAGGGGGAACTTTTATTTTAAATCTTACCATAGATTAAGAAATGCGTAGCTTTATATTTAGATATTAAAGTATGATTAGATTCATCCTCTCCGTTGTTTTATTGTCGGCTAGCTTGGTGTCAAGTGCGCAAGACTCCATAAGTATTAAAATTTACCCTAAGTACGATAGTGTAAGTAAGTTTCATCGCTTTTTGTTTGGAGAAAATTACCGCAAGGAGTATGCAATGAGTACAAAAGTTCCCATTATCAGAATATCGGAAATTAAAGGTGGGTTAACACCTGTCAAAAGGGGCGGGGGCAACCAGTCGCATTCTTTAAGACTGGTAGATAAACAGGGCAAGGAGTGGGTGCTTAGAAGTGTAGAGAAGTTCCCGGAAATATTGTTGCCGGAAGTGTTCAGAAGAACGTTTGCAGGTACGGTAGTGAAAGACAATATGTCGGCTCAGAATCCATTCTCGGCCTTGGCAGTCCCTGATATTGCAGATGCTGTAAATGTGCCACACAGCGATCCGATGATTGGTTGGGTATTACCAGATACCGGATTAGGTGAATTTGCCAAGGTATTCCAGAATACACTTTGTTTACTGGAGGAAAGAGAACCCGTAGGTGATACTGATAATTCGGAGAAAATGATGCGCAAGTTGACAGATGATAATGACAACATTTATGATGGACGGGCATTATTAAAAGCAAAAGCATTGGATGCCTTATTGGGAGATTGGGATAGGCATGAAGATCAATGGAGATGGAAGCCAGAGAAGAATGCTGATGGAACTATGAAATATCTTCCCATTCCGAGAGACAGAGATCAGGTCTTTTATTTGTCGGAAGGCCTTGTGCCAAGATATGCGCAATCATCATGGCTTTTGCCCATGATACAGGGGTATGAAAGAAGCCTGCCTGATATTAACTGGTTCTTTTGGGAAGGAAGAGCCATTTATGGAAGATGGTTTTCCGGGATAGATGAGAAGGAGTGGAACGAGGTGGTAAAGGATTTTTGTGCTTCTTTAACCGATGAGGTGTTTGAAAAGGCGCTTAAAAAACTACCTGAACCTGGATATTCTCTTCGCCATGATAGCATACTGGCCCAGCTTAAAGAGAGAAGAAAGAACCTTCCTGAATTGATGAGTAAGTACTATCACTTCATAAATAGTATAGTTGATATACAGGCTAGTAATAAGAATGAGCTAATCAATATAACAGATGCTGCTGATAAGGCTTTAAATGTAACAATCCGTAAAATATCTAAGGAAGGACATATTAAGGATGTTATTTTTAATAGAACTTTCGATCCAAAAGTAACCAGAGAAATTAGGTTATACGTGAAAGATGGCAATGATAGCTTAATATTAAATAATAAAACCTCAGCTATTAAACTAAGGATAATTAGTGTTGAGGGTAAAAAAACATTTCATGTAGAAAACTCGCTTCGCAAAATCCGGGTTTACGGTAAAGATGACAACATCGCTTTTACGGGGAATACAAACAAGTTTCTTAAGCGGTTGGATAACGACACCTCTAACACTCACTTTGTGTACACAGACCTTTATAAAAGAAAGATGCTGCTTTTAAATGCCAGTTACAATATTGATGACAGGGTGTTACTTGGTTTATCATATAAAATTACCCAACCCGGTTTTAGGAAACTGCCTTATGGAAGTACACATTCGTTCTCATTTTTGCACTCTTTTGCAACATCCGGGTTTAGATTCAACTATAGAGGAGAAATGTTTAAAGTTTTAGGCAATGCAGATATTGTATTACAAGCGGATGCTTTTGCCCCCGAGAATTCGCAGAACTTTTACGGTTTAGGTAATGAAACCACTTTTAATAAAACCGGAGGTTTTGTAAGATATTATCGTGCAAGATTTAGTTTGTTTCAGATAGATCCATCTATAAGATGGAGGATGTCAAAATCTACCTTTAGTATAGGACCGTCACTGCAGTATTACCGGTACAGTAAAGATGATAATGAGGGCCGTTTCATTAACAATACTTCCGAGTTGCATTCGCCAGATAGTGCAACCATAACAAAAGACAAGTTGTATGCAGGATTAGTTGCAAATTTTACAAACAACAATCGTAATAGTGATATTTTGCCTACTTCGGGCACTTTCTTAGAAAGTAAATTACAGGTTTATAAAGGGATAAATGGCGAGTCGAATTCTATGGCACAGCTGAGTGCATCCTTCTCAGTTTATCAAAAGATAGATAAAGGAAGCCGGTTTGTTTTAACGGACAGAATTGGTGGGGGTGTGACGGTGGGTAAACAGGCATTTTATCAATCCAGTTTTCTGGGAGGACAGGGTAATTTGCTTGGGTACAGAGAATTTAGATTTGGTGGCCAGCATAGCGTATATAATAATTTAGAATTGCGGGTAAAAGTGGCAAATTTTATGAACTATATACTGCCTGGGCAATTTGGACTATTGGGTTTTCATGATGTGGGCAGGGTATGGAGAAAAGTAGAAACGTCTGATGTTTGGCATCAGGGATACGGTGCCGGTTTATATTTCGCTCCGGCATCACTAACCGTGTTTCGTTTTGTAATGGGGCATTCAAATGAGGGCTGGTATCCTTATGTAGCTATGAAATTCAGATATTAAGAAGTATCAAAATTTGGTAAATTACTTGTTTTAGGTAACGGGAAATGTAAGAAAAGCCGTAATTTAGAACTCTCGTTTGAAAACCATCAAAAATTAGTTGTGATGAAGAAGAATTTTGTATCTAATTCTAGAGAATCTATTAGAATGTTTAAAAACCCACTTTTTGAGGGTTTATCTAAAGTGCCATATTTTGTACCGCTTATTGTGTATGTTCCGGTTGTAGGATATTTCTCCTGGGTATCATTCAGTGCAAATGGAATTTTAGGTTTTCTTGGATATTTTTTGTTAGGATTATTTATCTGGACTTTAACGGAATACGTGCTTCATCGCTTTGTTTTTCATTTTTATCCAAAGTCTGAATGGGKYWWMMGAWYTYASYTNATTTTTCATGGTGTTCATCACGATTACCCAAACGATGCGCAACGACTGGTAATGCCGCCTTCTGCAAGCATACCACTGGCACTGGCATTTTTCTTTCTTTTTAAATGGTTACTTGCTCCGGCCATGCTTGAAGGTTTTTTTGCCGGATTTATTTTCGGTTACCTTTGCTACGACATGACGCATTATATGTTGCACCATGCGCAATTCAAAAACGCTTTTTGGAAGAAACTTAAGCAACAGCACATGTTGCATCATTATGATGACTCTACAACGAAATATGGGGTGACATCTGATATTTGGGATAAAGTTTTTGGTACCAGATAATAAACTGCTAAGACTTTAATTTTTTTTCCGCGTAGGGGTAAAGTAAAAGAGGAGTGTCATAGGATAAAACAAATCCATTATGACGCTAAAATTCCTCCCTGTGTTTCTTATTGCTTTGATGTTGCAAAGCATTTATGTGCAAGCCCAGAATCAAGATTCCTTAAACCGTAAAACTTCTACGATTACCCAGACCATTAAAGGAACGGTGGTAGACAAAGGCAGCAGACTTCCGCTAGCGGGAGTTACCATTAAACTCTCTTCCAGTTTAGCTGTTAAAAGCGTAAGTACCAATGAAAACGGTGTGTTTCGTTTAACAGGTGTTCCCTTAGGCCGTCAGGTACTTCAGGCCACCTTAACAGGACATCAGCAAATTGTATTATCCGAACTTTTGGTTACAAGTGGCAAAGAGCCCATCCTTAATCTAGAAATGGAGGCACAAGCCAACAACTTAAGTGAAGTTGTGGTAAATGCCAGTTCCGGTAAAAAACCTTTGAACCAGATGGCAATGACAAGTGGTCGCTCTTTTTCACCTGAAGAAACAAATCGTTATGCCGGTGCCTTTTTTGATCCGGCAAGGATGGCGCAAAGCTTTGCGGGTGTTGTAGCCGGTGGCGACAACAATGACATTATCGTAAGAGGTAATTCTCCAAAAAGTTTACAATGGCGATTGGAAGGTGTCGAGATCATCAACCCTAATCATTTTGGAAGTGAAGGCGCTTCGGGCGGCGCAATTAGTATGATCAATACTACCGTTTTAAGCACGTCCGATTTTTATACCGGAGGCTTGGCTGCTGAATATAGCAACGCATTATCGGGGGTGTTCGATTTAAAATTCAGAAAGGGAAATACTGATAAACGTGAATATGCTTTTAATGTTGGTATACTAGGAGCAGGCGTTACTTTAGAAGGTCCTTTTAAAAAAGGAAGCGATGCTTCTTATCTGATCAGTTACCGTTATTCTTCTTTAAGCTTACTGGAAAAGGCAGGTATTAAGGTATCCGATGAGGGCGTTCCAAAGTATCAGGATCTGTCGTTTAATTTCGTAGTACCTACAGAGAAAGCCGGAACATTTTCACTGTTTGGAATAGGAGGATTGAGCAACCTCAATAAAGATGCTGACAGAGATTATACCAAATGGGAAGAAAGAAAGGATGAGTATGATATGAAGTATGGCTATGATGTGGGTAGCATAGGCCTAAAGCACCTTTATATAGCCAGTAATAAACTCTATTTCAACAACATCATCTCTTATTCGGGTAATCGCAGTTCCAATAATATTGATACCCTGAACAAAGATTATCAAGCCAGCTTGCAGGATAAAAGCAGGTATACCAATAGTTCTATACGCTATGCAGGAACCATGAACTATAAAATTAATGAGGCCAATGTGGTGCGGGCAGGTGTTAATGCGAGTTTTTTAAGCTATAATCTATATGGGCAGCATTATAACACTGAGTTAAAGGCATTAAAGGAACTTATTAATCAGAAAGGGAGTGCAAGCAGTTACGATGGTTTTGTACAGTATAAAACAGAATTGAATAGTCAGCTCACGCTAAATACCGGTCTGCATGCTAATTATTTTAATTTGAGTGAGAGTTGGAGTATAGAGCCCCGACTTGGGCTAAACCTACTGCTTGCAGGAGAGCAACAACTGTCTTTCGGTGCTGGTTTATACAGTCGCCTGGAGCCACTCTCTTATTATTTTGCGAGGAGTGCAGATCAAACTGTATTAAATCCTTCAGACGCTACTAAAAGCCTTAGTCCCACCAAATCTGCACAGGCCGTGCTGGGTTATGAAAAGCTGTTTGGTGGAAACCTGAAATTTAAAACAGAGATATACTATCAGCATCTGTATGATGTGCCGGTTTCTATTGATCCGGAGGTGAATTTTTCACTACTGAATGTTTCAGATAATTCTGCCATTTCTTCTTCATCTTATCGTGCTCTGGTGAATAAAGGGACGGGGAAAAACTATGGCATTGAACTTTCACTTGAAAAATCATTAAGCAAGGGCTATTATTTTATTATTACTTCTTCATTGTTCGATTCCAAATTTAAGGCGCTGAGCAACAGAGAATTTAATACCTCATTTAATACGCGGTATGTAGGGAATCTTTTGGCCGGTAAGGAATGGATTTCAGGAAAAAGAAAAAACAATATTTTCGGCCTAAATGCAAAGCTGATCTATGCCGGAGGCCGAAAGTATTCTCCGATCTTGGTTGAAGAATCTTTCAGGTTAGATGAAGAGGTGATAGATCAAAATAGGGTTAATACATTAACAGCTGATCCATACGTGCGTGTAGATTTTTCAGCCAGTTACCGTATCAACAGTAAAAGGGTTAGCCATCTGCTTATTATGGATATTCAGAACCTATTGAACAAAGAAAACACAGTCGGGATGCATTACAATTCCAGCAAGCGTATTATAGAACCGTCTAAGTGGGGCGGGATCATACCAACCATAAATTACAGAATAGAGTTTTAGTGAAATTACGCAAAGGTTTGCGCAACGTATGAGATTGATATTTTAAAATAAAACAGTTAACTAGCATTAGTTTACAAAACTAAGCAATAACTGTTTTATTTTAAATGACCAAATACCCACACATGAACCGACTGTTATCAATAGCTCTGTTGATGATTTGCACCCTCAAATTATCTGCGCAATCCAAAATTTCTATAATTCCTTTACCGGCGAAATTAGAAGTGCGAAAAGGAAGTCTTACGCTAGACAAGAATGTATACATCAGTTACCCTTCTGCTAATTTAAAAGACCTGGCAATGTTTGCCCAGTCTTCGATAGAAGAGACTGCCGGTATTAAACCTGAACTGCGTACAGGCATGTGGATGCAAAGAAAAGCAAAAACCATTAGTCTTAATATTGACTCAAAAGTTACCTCAAAAGAGGGATATGTGCTGGAGGTAACTGCAAACGGAGTTGCCATTAAAGCAGGAACCGAAAATGGCCTTTTTTATGGCATACAAACATTATTACAACTGGTGCCAGTTAATGGAGCTAAAAAGTTGCCTTGTGTTTATATAGAAGATGAACCGCGTTTTAGCTGGAGGGGAATGCTGATGGACAATTGTCGCCATATGTTTTCTGTTGACTATATCAAGAAATTTATAGATCAGTTGGCTAAACATAAATTAAACAAGTTTCACTGGCATTTAACAGAAGATCAGGGTTGGAGAATAGAAATAAAAAAATATCCGAAACTGCAGGAAATTGCAGCTTACAGAAATGGAACACAGATTGGTCCAAACAGAAAGAAAGATGTTGACAGTATTAAATATGGCGGCTATTATACTCAGGAACAGATTAAGGAAGTTGTAGCTTATGCAACATCGAGATTTGTTGAAGTGATTCCTGAAATAGAAATGCCAGGACACTCAGTAGCGGCCATTACAGCCTATCCTTATCTGGCTTGTGGGGATGTTAGTTTTGAGAACGGAAAGCCATTTGAGGTGAGAAAAGTATGGGGAGTTTCTAAAGATCTTTATTGCGCAGGTAATGATACCGTATTTACATTTTTGGAAGATGTTTTAAATGAAGTGATGCCATTGTTTCCATCTCAATATATTCATATTGGTGGAGATGAAGCTCCGCATGATGCGTGGCATACCTGCCCTAAATGTCAGGCACGTATAAAAAAGGAAGGCTTGAAAGATGAGGCTGCATTACAAAGCTGGTTTATACAGCGAATGGAAAAATTCATCAATAGTAAAGGGAAAAAGATAATTGGATGGGAAGAAATTATGCAGGGAGGCCTTGCAGATAATGCTACGGTACATTCGTGGCTGGGAGTTGAAAGTGGTTTGAAGGCCGCTAAGAGTGGGCATGATGTAATCATGTCGCCATACTCACATTTGTATATTGACGGCTACCAGGCTGATCCTAAAATCGAACCTATGGCTATTGGCTATTGGGTGCCAATTGATAGTGTATACGCCTTTGAACCAGTACATCCAGCATTAAACGAAACTGAAGCAAAGCACATTTTAGGCGCGCAAGGGAATTTATGGACTGAGTTTATTGGAACAGAAGATTATTTTGAATATATGGTTTATCCTCGTATTGCGGCATTGGCTGAAATTGACTGGACACCAAAAGCGTTGAAGAATTTCGAGGATTTCAAGGGCAGGTTGAGTACTCAATATCAACGATATGATAAACAGGGAATTCAGTTTAGAATTCCCGTGGCAATAAGTCAAACAGTTGTGAACCCGGACAGCAGTGTTAAAGTAACACTTAATGATCCTACAAAGGCGAGTACTATCAGATATACAACTGACGGATCCGATGTTAATGAGCAGTCGTCTGTTTATAAACAACCAGTGGTGTTGAAAAAAGGACAGGTAATCCGCTACGCATTGTTTTTTAACAACAAACGTAAAAGTTCTACCGACTATTTTCCTAAACCTGTTAAACAAGCAAAATAGAATGATACGATTGAATATTCTGAATTTCAGGTATGCTTTAGCTTGCATATCACTGATCTTAACAGGTCAATTAAGTAATGCAAATGCACAGGGCAATCAATCTGTTAAGAATACATCGAAACCAGATTGGTTATTAAATTCGGCATCATATAAAGCTGCTATTTACAAGTCAGATAAGGATGTAATTCTTGAAAATGGATTGACCAAAAGGGTCTTTAGGATAACACCTAATGTGGCCTGTATCGATTATGTTAATCTGATAAATGGCAGACAGTTGCTAAGGTCTGTAAAAGCAGAAGCCCGTTTAACCATTAACGGAAAAGACTATGAAGTTGGAGGTTTAAAGGGGCAAAAGGAAAACGCTTACCTTTTGCCTGAATGGCTTGATGGTTTTACTGCTGATAAGAATGCTTTTCAATTCGTTTCTTTCGATATAAAACCAATTTCGCCATTTATTAAATGGAAAAGTAAATTTTGGGCAAGCAACAATCAGCCGCCTAGCGGTAAGGTGGTATCTTTTCTTTATAAAGCAGGAGCTGATGAACTGAAGGGCTTAACGGTAAGTGTAAACTACGAATTGTATGATGGTTTACCTTTGATTGTAAAATCGTTGACAGTTCAAAATCAATCTGATAAAGCATTTAAGATTGACCGCGTAATTAGTGAAGTTTTGGGCATGGTTGAAGAGCAAAGCGCTGTAGTTGGATCGCCAGAAAAAATGGCCAAACCACAAGGTATTTACCTGGAAACAAACTATGCCTTTAATAATGCAATGCGATACGATCTAAGCGATCAAACGACCCATTGGAAGGTTGACTCGACGTACACCTCGCAAGTTAACTACGATTATCAAACACCGTGTTTATTGGAAGTTTATCCTGATAAAGCTCCCGGTATTGAACTGGAGAAAGGCGGTGTTTTTAAATCCGTACGTACTCATGAGCTTTTAATGGATAGTTACGATAGGGAGAGGAGAGGTTTGACTATACGTAAAATGTACAATGCAATAGCACCATGGACTACAGCGAATCCAATTTTTATGCATTTGGTTAGCAAAAATGATGAACAGGTGCGTACAGCGATAGATCAATGTGCCGCAACCGGCTACGAAGCATTAATATTAAGTTTCGGAAGTCATTGTAATATGGAAGACACCTCTGCTGCTAATATTGAAAAATGGAAGGGCCTGGCAGATTATGCACATAGTAAAAAAGTATTTATCGGGAGTTATTCGTTGTTTAGCTCCAGAAAAATAAGTGACCAAGATGACGTAATAAGTCCTAAAACCGGTAAACCAGGCGGAGCTTTCTTTGGCAATGCACCATGTTTTGGCAGTAAATGGGGACTGGGTTACCGCGATAAGATAAAGACTTTTTATGCGCATACCGGCTTCGATATTTGGGAAAATGATGGCCCGTATCCGGGAGATGTATGTGCTTCAACAACACATCCTGGACATAAAGGACTGGAGGACTCGCAATGGAAGCAAATGGAAATTCAGAAAGATTTATACCGTTCCTTAAATGAAAAGGGAGTATATATAAATGCGCCCGACTGGTATTTTCTGGATGGTACGCACAAAATAGCAATAGGCTACAGAGAGGTGAATTTTTCATTACCAAGAGCAAATCAGATGATCCTTAACCGCCAGAATATATTTGATGGAACATGGGAAAAAACTTCGTCTATGAGTTGGGGGTTTGTTCCTTTAACAGTTTATCAGGGAGGAGGCGCCGAAGCCGTTCTTGAACCTTTAAATGACCATCTAAAAGATTATGAACAGTTAATGATGCAGTATTATGGAGCAGGTGTACAAGCTTGTTATCGGGGCCCGCGCTTATATGATACGGATGCTACCAAGCAAACTGTAATTAAGGTGATTGATTGGTATAAGAAATACAGAGATATATTGAACTCGGAAATTATCCATTTGAGAAGAGCTGACGGGAGAGATTGGGATGGAATATTACATGTAAACCCCAGCCTAAAAACCAAAGGTTTAATGATGCTGTACAATCCATCGAAAAAGGAAATTACCCGTACCGTAAAGGTTCCATTATATTATACAGGTTTAACCGGCACTGCCACTTTGAAAGAGAAGGAGGGTGTAGCTAAAAAGTATACATTAAACAGAGATTACGAGATATCGTATACCTGTACGCTTAAGCCTGAGAGCTATACCTGGGTGCAAATTGAATAATCACATTATAGTTTGGAAATTTTCACCGATGTTTTATGGCCACTCGTCGAGCTTTTTGTCTGCTTTAGCCGGATAGAACTGGTATGATTTAGTGATAACCCTCATCTTTATGGTAAGTTATTCATTAGATAGATCATAAAGCGATGAACACAATTAGTTTTAAAACTTCGGTAAAAGATAAATATGAGTTGATTTCTATCAGACCTATAATGGATATCATATTTGGAGAGAACAATTGGTCATTCAGGACCGAGGGAATTGATAGAATACTAAGTGTGGTAAGCTCTGTTCCTTGTGCACCGATGGTTAATTATATCTTAAAAGATAAGGGTTTTCATTGCGAAGAATTAACACCAGCGTTAAGTTTTTGAAATTGACTATCTTTGATCCAATATGATGAAAATTAAGTCTGTGAATTATAAAGAGCTGCTACTCCATTGGGTAGTTGGACTTTTCATGTTCTTAAATTTATTTGCGTTATCAGGAATAGCCAAGGTTATTTCTCCTGTTAATTTAGCAGCATATCCAACTGAACAAAGGATCGTAAATCAGAGTGGAACAAATGGCCATAAAATATTCTACAAGAGTTTTGTTGCTAAGATCAATTGGATTTATTCCAAAATTTCTTCATTAAAATATGTTTTCAGAAATCTCCTGATGCTTAAAAATAGCATTGTTCATATTCAGTTCAATGCTAATGCATTTCTAGTTTTATCTATTGATTTTCTATTGGGCACTCTATGTGCTGTGAGATTTCTTTTTTATCCGGCGTCTCCAAAAACAAGCCTCCCGGCATAGTTTAATTTTCTAAGACTATTTATTTTTTTTGACGAGAGGTTTATTGGCCGAAAGGCTTTTTCCTATAATTTTTTTTATGAAACGCTTTAAGAAAACAATGCGTCTTGTTGGASNTCRTTGTATTGATAATATTAGCTTGTTTTGGGATTGGATTGGGTGGTACCCCACCTGTGTTACCGATTATGCGCAACAAACATGCGACAGAATTTATAGAAACCAGAGAAGAGGATAATGTAGAGGAGGATATGCAAAACTTAGAATAAAATAACCTATTTTTAAACCAGGTTAGGAAATCTTATGAACAGAACAATTGCATTATTCCTCTTTATTTTTACATCGATCACTGCAATAGCGCAGTCTCCGAAACACGATCTGCATTTCAATAAGCTGGCATCCCAATGGGATGAAGCTATTCCCCTGGGTAATGGAACTTTAGGTGCCTTGATTTGGCAAAAAGGAGAACGGTTGCGTTTCTCTTTGGATAGGGTAGATGTTTGGGATATGCGGCCAATGAAGGGCTTGCATAGGAAAGAGTTTAGTTATAAATGGGTAATAGATCAGGTAAATAAAAAGGATTATAAGCCTGTACAAGACTATTTTGATGCACCTTACGACAGAGAACCTGCACCTTCGAAAATACCTGCTGGCGCTCTTGAATTTGAAACCAAGGGTTGGGGACAGGCCGAAGGTGTTCATTTGTCTCTAAAGGATGCAGTTTGCGAAGTGCGCTGGGCAAATGGCATAATTCTGAAAACTTTTGTTGATGCCGTAAAGCCTTTGGGCTGGTTTAGATTTGAAAATGTAAGCAATGATTTTAAACCACATTTGATTGCACCAAAATACCAAGGAGCGGTTAAAGTTTCTGGTGATCCGGTAGGTGGCGATGACCTGTCGAGATTGGGATATAAACAGGGGACAATTCAGCAAAATGGAAATAGCATAACTTATCATCAGGAAGGCTGGGGTGGGTTTGGTTACGATATCAATGTTAGATGGAAAAGAACTGACAGTAAAACTGTTGAAGGAGTTTGGAGTATTTCATCTCAGTATCCGAGTAAGATTGCTAACAAAAAAGCTGCTTCTATTACTCAAAATGCCATCTCCACTACTTTTAATAAGGAGTTTTCAACGCATGTAGGGTGGTGGAATACTTTCTGGAGTAAGTCTGCAATTCATGTACCCGATACGTTGATTGAGAAACAATGGTATTTAGAACAATATAAATTCGGCTCTGTTGCAAGAGCGGATGCACCTCCAATTTCCTTGCAGGCGGTGTGGACTGCCGATAACGGAAGGATACCGCCATGGAAAGGCGATTATCATCATGATTTAAATACTCAGCTTAGTTATTGGCCTGCTTATAGTGGTAATCATCTTGATGAAGCAATGGGTTATATTAATCATTTAGAGCAAAATAAGGCAAACTATAAACGCTATACTAAGCTTTATTTTAGTGCAGACGGTATTGCTGTGCCTGGAGTAACGACTCTGGATGGTACAGAAATGGGCGGATGGATTCAATACTCTTTATCACCAACAGTTTCTTCATGGCTTGGGCAGCATTATTACCTGCAATGGCGCTACAGTATGGATAAGGTTTTTCTTAAAAATAAGGCCTACCCATGGATCAAAGGAGCAGCCCAGTTTCTCGAGCACATAACGGTTAAAGATGGAAACGGACACAGGAAATTGAAAATTAGTTCGAGTCCGGAGATCAACGACAACGATCTTAGTGCCTGGTTTTTGGAAAATACTAACTATGATCTTGCTTTAATGAAATTTACCTTTAAAGCTGCAGAAGAACTTGCTATTGAATTAGGATTGAAAACCGAAGCGGCGCGATGGAATAAATTGTTAAATGAGTTTGATAATTTCTCTATAACGGACAAGGATGAGCTCAGATTTGCACCAGGTTTGGATTATAAAGAATCGCACAGACATTTTTCTCATATGATGGCTATCCACCCATTAGGGCTAATAAAATGGGAAGATGGACCGAAAGCTCAATCTATTATAAAGAATACGATACAGCTATTGGATAAAATAGGCCCCGATTATTGGTGTGGATATTCTTACTCCTGGCTTGCAAATATTAAAGCAAGAGCAAAAGATGGAGCGGGCGCAGCAAAGGATCTACAGATATTTGCCAGGGCTTTTTGCTCTATAAATAGCTTCCATTTAAATGGAGATCAAACAAAATCAGGGTTATCTAAATTTCAATACAGACCTTTTACGCTTGAAGGTAATTTTGCATTTGCAGCAGGCTTGCAAGAAATGCTCCTGCAGAGTTATGCAGGGTTTATTGAAATTATGCCCGCTGTTCCAGCTGAATGGAAAGACACTTCATTTGAAAATTTGCGTACAGAAGGTGCGTTTCTTGTAAGTGCAAAAAAAACAGGAGGACAGGTAGATGAAGTTAGGATCGTTTCGGAGAAAGGTGGAGTAACAAAATTAAAACTACCATTTAAGACTCATTTTATTGCCTCAAACAAAGATTTTAAAGTAAAAGCTGATGGAAATGGATTTGTAGAATTGACGGCTAAGCCAGGTGCAGTATTGGTGTTGAAAAATGGCTATGAATAAGCGCTCACGTTAGAATGCCAATATTGCTTAATAATTTGACAAATGCAGCTAATTTCTAAGGCCGTAATTCTCTTTCTTTGAGTACCAAATATAATAAGTACTAAAGATGAGTTTATTCCAAAAGACCTGCATTTCGTTTTTCTGCTTCACCTTAGGTGGTTTGTCGCTAGTCGCACAGACAGATCAGGAAGTAAAATTTAAATCACCAGCTACCCATTTTACTGAATCAAGTCCTGTTGGCAATGGCCGGCTAGGTGCTATGGTATTTGGTAATCCAAACAAAGAAAGGATTGTTTTAAACGAAATTTCTATGTGGTCGGGCGGGGTAGAGAATCCGAACAGGATTGATGCTGCGACCCATTTACCAGTCATTCAGCAATTACTGAAGGAAGGCAAAAATAAAGAAGCGCAAGGGCTGCTGCAAAAGTATTTTACAAGCGCTGGGGCTGGTTCTGGTTTTGGTAATGGAGCAAACGTAAAGTTTGGATGCTACCAGATACTTTCAGATATGTTCATTAATTGGAGAGATACAACAGCGAAAGTAACGGGTTACAAAAGGACATTAAATATAGATAAAGCCATTTCAATTACAGAATGGAGCAGATCTGGTGTAAGCTTTAAAGAGGAAGTAATTGTAAGTGCTCCTCAACAAGCTATTATCATTCGCCTGACTTCGAGCAAATCAAAAGGATTAAACTTTGATCTGTCGTTAAGCAGAAAAGAAAATGCCGAGTTTTCCGCACAAGGAAATGGACTTACGATGACAGGACAACTACCTGCTGGTGATGGAGACAAAGGAATTCTTTTCGCGGCCTTTGCAAAAGCCATTTCATCGACAGGAAAAATAACTGCGAAAAATAACGGATTGACAGTGGATGGGGCAACAGAATGCCTTATTGTAATTAGTGGGGCAACAGATATGAACTGGCCAAATGTAACACGACGTGGTTCTGCACCGTTACCTGTAGCTAAAAAATACGTTGATGAGGCAGGTAAACTTCCATGGTTAACATTAAAAACTAAGCAAACTGAAGTTTTTCAAGCTTACTACAACCGTTGCAAAATTCAGCTTGGGGAAAAAGAGGATGCCGGTATTGCGTCACTTTCTACAGCAGAGCGATTAGAACGTTTTGCTAATGGAGATCGTGATGTAACGTTACCTGCGCTATATTTTAATTTTGGACGATACCTTTTGATTTCAAGTTCTCGACCCGGGGGCTTACCTGCTAACCTGCAGGGGATTTGGGCTGAAGAGTATCAAACTCCATGGAATGGAGATTATCACTTAGATATAAACGTTCAAATGAACTACTGGTTGGCAGAGAATACAAATTTAGCTGACCTACATAAACCACTGATAGAGTTCACAAAATTTTTGGTTGCACCAGGACAGAAAACTGCAAAGGCCTATTATAACAGCACAGGATGGGTAGCGCATGTAATCGCAAACCCATGGGGATTTACAGCTCCAGGAGAGCATGCTTCGTGGGGTTCAGTTCTTTCTGGTGGCGCATGGTTAAGCAGTCATTTATGGCAACATTATCTATATAACCCAAATAAAAAGACTTTAGCAGAAATTTATCCGGTATTGAAAGGAGCAACAAAATTTTATACCGATATTTTAATCGTAGATCCGATAACCAAGTGGTTGGTAACTGCCCCATCAAATTCTCCGGAAAACTCCTATAAAACTGAGGATGGTTTTGAGGGACAAACCACAATGGGGCCTACTATGGATATGCAGATTGGAAGAGAAATGATGAGCAATACGATCGCTGCGGCTAAGCTATTAGGTGTAGATAAAAGCTGGGCGGACAGCTTACAGCAGTTAAAAGCTCGGTTAGCCCCTAATCAGATCAGTAAACGAACAGGTGGTATTCAAGAATGGATTAGAGATTATGAAGATCCTGAAGTAACACATCGCCATGTTTCCCATTTGTATGGCTTATACCCTTATGATGAAATCACACAGTTAGAAACACCTTTATTAATGGCTGCCGCAAGAAAGACTTTAGAGAGAAGGGGTGATGGAGGTACAGGTTGGTCGAGAGCATGGAAGGTGAACTTCTGGGCAAGGCTGGGTGATGGTGATCATGCCTGGAAGGTTTTTAAAGCGTTACTTGCGCCTGCTGTTGCGGGAAGTAAGATTTCTATGGTCAGTGGTGCGGGGACTTATGCTAATCTGTTTTGTGCACATCCACCATTCCAAATTGATGGAAATTTTGGCGGTACGGCTGCTATTGCTGAAATGTTATTGCAAAGTAACGGCAATCATTCGGTGATCCGCTTATTGCCTGCGTTGCCAACAAATGCGGATTGGAGCAGCGGTAATGTAAAGGGAATGCGTGCAAGAAATGGCTTTGAACTTAGTTTTAGCTGGAAGAACAGTAAATTAACTAAAGCTGAGATATTGTCTGTAAGCGGAGCTGAATGTTATATTCAGTTACCGGCTGGAACTTNTSYYYACAMKASNGCWSKTMMNAWMKKWGSTATTAAATACTGGAGCTGGTAATGTGGTTAGCTTTAATACCACTAAAGGAAGCAAGTACTTTTTAAAGTGGGCTTAAAAAGGAGCTACGGTTTCATCTAAAATTCTATTCCATTCCCTATGTCTTTTTAAGTATGTTACTACAAATGGACATAGGGGAATGAGTTTGTAACCATTGTCTTCTATATAGGTTAATGTTTTTTCAACTATCGCAGTTGCGGTTCCTTTTCCTTTAAGCTCCTCGGGTGCTTCAGTATGGATCAGCCATATCTTTTTTCCACGCTCTTTGTAATCTATAAAAGTCACATAATCATCGGTTTTAAGCTCAAATCTATTTTTTTCTGAATTTTTTATTAGTGCTACATCATTAAATTCTGCATTCATTTCCTGTGGTGTTTAGTGTTGCATATGCCATAACAATTTAAGCATTAAAAATTTCATTTCTTGTTTTTTAAGAAAAATAATAATTGGTATTTAAAGTATTTATCTTAAATTTATAGAATCGGATAAGTGAGAGCTTGTCTGTACAATTGAAACCAAATAGATATCGTATGTACCGTAGGCTTTTTTATTTAACGCTGACGTTGTTTGCTATTGTATATGCTATTCAGGCATGTAACACTCCTTCTACTGTTCAGGTTGCCGAGGAACAGCTGCCAGATACCATTAGCTACAATTTTAATGTCAGACCAATTCTTTCAGACAAATGTTTTATTTGCCATGGCCCCGATGCTAATAAACGGGAAGCAGATTTAAGACTGGATATTGCAGAGGAGGCTTATAAGGCATTAAAGGAAAACCCATCGGCGCATGCTCTTGTTCCGTTTAAACCGAATGCCTCTGAAGTATTTTTAAGAATTGCATCCAAGGATTCGGCATATATGATGCCTCCAAAAAACTCGAACCTTAAATTAACGGCTCATGAGATTTCTATAATAGAGAAATGGATTAAACAAGGCGCTAAATACGAAAAGCACTGGGCCTTTACTCCTCCAAAAGCACCACAAATGCCTAAGATTAAGGACGCTAAATGGGCTAAAAATGAAATAGATTATTTTGTATTGGATAAGCTTGAACATAAAGGAATGGCACCTAATCCTGAAGCAGATAAGGAAAGATTGTTGAAGCGTGTTAGTCTGGACATCACCGGTTTGCCACCATCTATTGAGATGATGGATAAATTTTTAGCTGATTCAAGTAGTAATGCTTACGAAAAAGCGGTTGATGCTTTATTGGCGAGTCCTACTTACGGCGAAAGAATGGCTTTGCACTGGTTAGATGTTGCCAGGTATGCTGATTCTCATGGTTATCAGGATGATGGTTACCGTACTCAATGGCCATGGAGAGATTGGGTAATTCATGCTTTTAATGAAAATATGCCTTACAACAAGTTTGTGAGCTGGCAGCTTGCCGGAGATTTGATGCCTAATGCATCTAAAGAACAGCTTTTAGCTACGGGCTTTAACAGAAATCATAAAATCACTGAAGAGGGCGGGGTCATTGATGAAGAATATCGCGTTGAATATGTTACGGATCGTACCAATACTTTTGGCAAAGCTATTATAGGTGTTACGCTTGAATGTGCTCACTGTCACGATCATAAATACGATCCTTTCTCGCAAAAAGAATATTATCAGGTATTTGCCTTTTTTAATAATGTAAAGGAGGTAGGTCTTGAATCGGTTATTGGTGGGCCGGAGACTTATGCGAAAAAGCCGCTTATGGAAATCAGCAATGCTGATGTTAAGGACATCATGAAATTTATAAATAAGCAGGATACAGGTAAGTTAATCGTTTCTGTGATGGGTGATCAGGACACGGTTCGTAAAACTTATGTGCTGAACAGGGGTGTTTATGATGCGCATGGAGAAGAAGTAAAGGCAGGAACTCCAAAATCATTACTTTCATTCGACGAGAAATATCCTAAAAACAGATTAGGATTAACCCAGTGGTTGTTCGATAAGAAAAACCCGCTCACTTCAAGGGTATTTGTAAATCAGGTATGGCAGGAGTTTTTTGGTCGCGGTATTGTTAAAACCTCCGGAGATTTTGGTATGCAGGGAGAACTACCTTCTCATCCGGAATTGCTGGATTGGCTTGCGGTTGATTTCATGAACCATGGTTGGAATATCAAGCGTTTGGTAAAACAAATTACATTATCTGCAACCTACAGGCAATCGGCTGTAGTCTCGCCTGAAAAACTAAAAACAGATCCGGATAACATCCTTTTAGCAAGAGCGCCGCGTTACCGTATTCCAGCAGAATTGGTTCGTGATGTGGTACTTTCAAGCAGTGGTTTGTTGGTGAATACCATAGGAGGTCCAAGTGTTAAACCATATCAGCCAGCAGGGCTTTGGGAAGCTGCTACCTCTGGTCGTGGAATACTAGCTAGTTATAAGCAAGATCATAAGGAGAGTTTATACCGTAGAGGTATGTATACTTTTATTAAAAGAACAGTACCACCGCCTACCATGGGAATTTTTGATGCCAGTAACCGAGATCAGTGTGAGGTGAAAAGATTAAATACCAATACTCCGCTACAGGCATTGGTCATGATGAATGATCCGACTGTACTGGAAGCTTCGCGTGTTTTGGCAGATCGGTTATTACAGGAGAAGGGAACAGCCGAATCGAAAATCAGCACAGCATTTAGAAAGATTGTATGCCGAAAACCAAAGGATAAAGAAATAAAACTGCTGGCATCGTATTATGCAGATCAGCTGAAGGTGTTTAAGCAAAAATCAAATGCTGATAAAGTTCTGGCAGTTGGAGAGTATCCACTCTCTCAGAAAACCAATAAAACTGAACTTGCCGCAATGATGGAAGTAATAGCAGCAATATATAATTTAGAAGAAACCATTACAAAATCCTGATATATGGAAAAGAATATTTTGGAGCATGGCCTTAATTTTAACAGACGCCGTTTCCTTTCAAAATTAAGTTTGGGACTAGGGAGTGTTGCACTGGGATCGTTATTAATTCCGGATCTGTTTACCGGTAGTTTTGAAGAGGCAGGACTTCCTCCTGGTATTCCTGATTTTGCTCCTAAAGCCAAAAGAGTAATTTATCTGTTTCAAAACGGTGCTCCGTCGCAACTGGAGTCTTTTGATTATAAACCTAAGCTAAGAGAAATGATGGGGCAGGAGCTTCCGGCATCCATTAGAGCAGGTCAACGCCTTACCGGTATGACGGCTAATCAATCCTCTTTCCCTTTGGTAGGTTCATATTATGATTTTAAGCAATACGGTGAATCGAGAGCATGGATTAGTGACTTGTTCCCTCATACTGCAAAGGTTGTAGATGATATTTGTATCATCAGATCTATGTTTACTGAAGCGATAAATCATGATCCGGCGCTAACTTTCTTTCAAACCGGGGCGCAGCAAGGAAACAGACCAAGCATGGGTGCATGGCTCAGCTATGGTTTAGGTAGTGAAAACAAAAATCTGCCGGCGTTTACGGTATTGTTGTCGCGCGGAAAAGGTAATGGGCAGGGGGTATACTCCAAACTCTGGACTAATGGATTTCTGGACTCAACACACCAGGGGGTTCAATTTAGCAGTGGCGAAGATCCGGTACTTTATTTAAAAGATCCGGAAGGACTGAACAGGTTTGAAAGAAGAAAGATGTTGGATAAACTTGCCGAGTTAAATGAAATGTCGTATCAGGAGTTTGGTGATCCGGAGATAAATGCCAAAGTGCAACAATACGAAATGGCCTATCGAATGCAGACTGCCGTACCTGAAATCACCGATCTTTCTAAAGAACCTGACGATATTATAAAACTTTACGGGCCCGACTGTTTGGTTCCGGGAACTTTTGCTGCCAATTGTTTGCTCGCGCGTAAGTTAAGCGAAAACGGGGTGCGTTTTGTGCAGTTATATCATCAGGGATGGGATCAACATGGCAATCTGCCAAATGAAATGGCAGGGCAAGCTAAAGACGTAGATCAGGCGTCGGCAGCTTTAATAACCGATTTGAAACAGAGAGGACTGCTTGATGAAACATTGGTGATATGGGGAGGAGAATTTGGCCGTACTAATTATAGTCAGGGCGCGATGACCAAGGATAACTATGGGCGTGATCATCATCCGCGCTGTTTTAGCATTTGGATGGCTGGAGGTGGGATTAAACCAGGCATAGTATATGGTGAATCTGACGAATTTGGATATAATATTGTAAAAGATCCTGTTCATGTGAACGATTTTCATGCAACAGTTCTTCATCAGCTTGGACTAAACCATGAGAAACTCACATTTAAACATTTAGGCCGTCGTTACAGACTAACAGATGTAGCCGGTAAAGTAATTAATGACATTATAGTATAAAGCATATTTTATGAAAAGGAGAGAATTTTTAAAACATACAACCGCAGTTTCTGCCGGATTTTTTATTATGAAAGATACATTAGCAAAATCAAAAGAACCTGTATACGGTCACAACAATATGCGTTATACTATGGACGCAAAATGGGGACAATTGAACCCCGCAAAGAATCCGGTAAATGATTGTCACGAAATGGTGCAGGATAAAAAAGGCCGGATTATTTTATTGACAAATGAGACCAAAAATAATGTACTGATCTATAATAAATCGGGCAAGCTATTAGATTCCTGGGGTCATGAATTTCCCGGAGCACATGGATTAACACTTACCAGAGAGGGTAGTAAAGAATTTCTTTTTATTACTGATACAAACAGACATCAGGTATATAAGACTACTTTGGATGGGAAAATATTGATGACACTTGATTGCCCGATGGAAACGGGTTTGTACAAAAAAAATGAAGAATATGTACCAACTGAAGTAGCCGTCGCTGACAATGGTGATTTCTTTATTGCGGATGGTTATGGATTGCAGTATGTTCTGCATTATAATGCTGAAGGTAAATTGTTGAGCTATTTTGGCGGAAAAGGTACCGAAACAAAACATCTGGATAATGCGCATGGGGTTTGTATTGATAAAAGACAGGGTGAAGCCTCATTGCTGGTTACAGATCGTACACGCAATTGCTTTAAACGCTTTGATATGGCAGGGAATTTAAAAGAGATAATTGCGCTTCCGGGTGCCTGTGTGTGCAGACCGGTTATTAAAAACGATTATTTATATGCTGCGGTGCTTAGATCACCGGATTTGAATAAGGAGAATAGTGGCTTTGTTACTATTTTGGATAAGGATAATAAGGTAGTGTCTAATATTGGTGGTTCAGCACCGGTTTATACGGATGGCGTATTGCAACCAATGTCGCAGGCAGAGAAGATTTTTCTGAATCCACATGATGTATGTGTAGATGACGACGACAACCTTTATGTAGCACAGTGGGCATCGGGCAAAGTATATCCATATAAATTTACCCGTGCATAATTTTTATGAGAATTACGCTTAAAGGTTTTACTGAAAATGCATTATTTGCGTTAAACATCTTTATTGTCTTTTTACTGGTATTTGGAGATAAGATTTCTGTGCCGTATTGGTTACAGCCATTGGGTAGGCTGCATCCTATGATTCTGCATTTTCCTATCGTACTTTTGCTGTTAGCGATGCTTCTGGAATTCTTTCGCTTTAAGGAGGCATACACAGGAGAAAAACTATATCAGAATTTCACTACCGGGTTATTGTTAACAGGAGTTTTATTGTCTGCAGTAACTGTGGTTATGGGATTATTCCTTTCTAAAGAAGAAGGTTATAGCGGCAGTACTTTGCAATGGCACAAATGGACAGGAGTAAGTATTGTCTTTATTTCTTCAATTATCTATTGGTCCAGAAACTCGTCCTGGTATAAAGCATCTGTAGCAAAAGCAGGTGCTGTTGTCACCATTTTATGTTTAATTGTTACTGGCCATTATGGAGCTACATTAACTCATGGAGATAATTTTGTGCTGGCAGCCGTAATGCCAGAAAAAGAAAAGGTTCCTGTAGATAAAGCAGTCATATTTGATGATGTGATCATGCCTATATTTAATGAGAAGTGTTTGAGCTGCCATAATTTAGAAAAAGCAAAAGGCAGTTTAATTCTGGCAGATGCTAAATCAATGCTTAAAGGAGGAAAGAACGGCAAATTATTTGTGCCAGGGAAACCTGAAATAAGTTTGTTGCTGGAGCGAATACACCTCCCTGCAGAGGATAAAAAGCACATGCCTCCTAAGAGTAAATCTCAGTTAACAAGTGAAGAAATTGCCATTTTAGCTTTGTGGATAAAGGGTAATGCTGATCTAAAGAAGAAAGTTTTAGATCTGCCAAAAACCGATTCTTTGAGAGTACTATCTGCATCATTGTTGGGCCCAGTGACATCTGTTGAGGAAAATTATGATTTTGCAGCAGCAGATGAAGCAACGGTTAAAAAACTAAATAACAATTATCGTGTAATTTATGCACTCGATAAAATATCACCAGCTTTAGAAGTAAATATTTATAATAGAAGTATTTATAAGCCTGAGGCTATAAAAGAACTGATGCCTGTTAAAAAGCAGATTGTATCCTTAAATCTGAATAATTTACCGGTTAAAGATGAGGAATTAAAGACAATAGGAGCGTTTGAAAATCTGAGGAAGCTAAATTTAAATTTTACGGATATTAAGGGTGATGGGCTTAAGTATTTAAAATCCTTAAATCATTTAAATGCATTATCCTTATCGGGAACTAAGGTTAATTTTAGTTTCGTTAAAGAGTTAGTAGGGATGAAAAGCCTTAAGGAGCTGACCTTATGGAATACTGGCTTAAATGAGGCCGAGATAGGCCAATTACAGAAAATGAATAAGGGATTGGAGGTAATAGGTGGTTTTAAAGATGATGGCAAAAGTCCGGTTAAATTAAATCAGCCGCGTTTAAGTACAGATGTTTCTATTTTTAAAAATTCGTTATCCCTTCAGGTAAAACACCCTGTAAATGGAGTGCAAATCAGGTACACCACAGATGGCACAGAGCCTGATAGTCTTAAGTCACCGTTATATGATAAAGAAATTATTATTAAGGAGACCACTACCCTAAAAGCAAAAGCATATAAAGCCGGTTGGTATAGCAGCGATGCGGTGGTTTTTAATTTTTATCAAAGCAATTACAAGCCTGATAGCATTGCCTTTTTATTACAGCCAAATGAAAAATATAGGTCTGATGGGACAAAGACATTGGTCGACAATCAGCTGGGTAATTTTGATATTACTGGTAAATGGATTGGTTTTAGGGAAAATAACATGGAGACTATAATGTTCTTTAAGCAACCTATTTCTTTAAAATCGGTAACACTTAATGTAATGAGACAAGTTTCTGCATATATTTTACTTCCGCAGGAGGTTGAGATTTGGGCTGGTGCAGATAAAAAAAGTCTTCGTTTATTGAAGGTTATAAAAAACCAAATGCCGCTTAAAGATGAGGGGAATGCCCTTATAAAGTTAGATGCAAAATTTGAACCACGCAGTATCTCTTGTTTAAAAATAGTTGTCAAAAACTTTAAGAAACTCCCTCAATGGCATCCAGGCAAAGGTGAGCCAGCATGGATATTTATTGATGAGGTATTCTTGAACTAAGCCATTTTACCAGTTCAACTGCACCATTGTAGTTTTCATATGTTGAGGGAATGCGGGTTCCATCAACATATTCGTTATAGATCCATGGATCGCCAAGGGCAAAAACAATTCCCTTGCCGTATCTGGCAGTAGCCATGATAACGTCGTTCTGTTCTGTTATTAAAGCTTGGGCAGGTGGATTCAATTGAAGAATTGAAAGTTCCTTTATGTAGAATTTTTTGGAGGAAGTAAATACCTCATTTCCTGAAGGAACATTTATCGTACCTGTTTCATAATTTTTCCCTTTTACCATGTTTCGGTTTTTATTGGAAAAGTTAATGCCAAAATTTTCCGCAAGCATATTTAACTGTGTAAGGTTAGTGTTGGCACTGTCGTTGGCTAATAATACCAATACTCCTCCAGATTTTACCCATTTGGTAATTGCTTCTATATGATCTTTGGTTATGTAATTTGGGTTAGGAGTTTCCTTAGTGTTGTCTGGATCTACAATAATATATACATCGGTACCCTTTAAGGATTTAAGGGTTGGCCCGGTATCAAGATTTTTGATCTGGAACCCATTCTTTTTAAAAATATCTCCAAGTATAGAGTAACCATTTAGGGTTTGATCTTCCCATGTGTAATGAAACCTGATCTCATTTGCATCCTTGTTCTTTTTTGTTTCATGATTAAAAAAATTATCAAGTGTAGCTACCTTATCCTGTTGTGCATTTGAAATAGATATGGAGCTAAAAAATATCATCAAACTAAAACCAAAATTCTTTAATCTCATTTTTATATTATTTGTTCTTATTATATTTTATCCGCTGCTTCTTTTCCGGTTTCCAACGCACCTTCCATAAATCCTGGCCAATTTTCAGACAAGTGTTCGCCAGCGAAATGAGTATTTGTATGAGGCGCACCGAAAGATAAACATTTTTAAAGATGAAAAACTGTGCGTATCTGAATATGCTAATACGGTTGATTACTTAGCCAATAGTGGCAATAGATTAGCTCTAAGTATTACTCAAATTGCACTTGCAATCAGAATGAATAAATTACAATACGATTAAGAAAAATAAAAAACCATGAAGGGAGATCTTATTCATACCGTGGTGCTCATAGTTTGTATGGGTATCATGCAATCATTTAGTTATGCTCAACAGCGTGTGTTACCTAAACAGACAGATCGTTGGGGTATTCAGGAAGATGGCAGTATTAGCTGGGTTATCAAAAATGAATTACCCCATACCGATCATATCGAAATGGCAGGAGAGAAGGTTGCCTTGTGGGTTGAGTATGGTTTAGATAGCAATAGAAAAGCGAAGATTAGTAGAACAGTTGTGTTTCCGACTTTTAGAATGTTGCCCGATGGAACCAGAACACATATCTCTTATTCTTTTCAGGATAATGAATTGCCAAGGTTTTATATAAACAACAGATTGTTAGATTTTTCGATTGAGAAAAGTGGTAAATCCGGTACATTAGGCTATAGTGTAAAAAAGATAAATCATAAAGGAATTATGAAGGTTTCTGCCGAAACAGGTATGCCTGTTTTAGCGGAAATAGAAAGAAGCCTTTTTCCTTCTGTCGATAGGCCAATGGCTATTGAAAAGTTTGTTTTTACTAATAAATCAGATAAAGAACAAACTATTTCAATGGAGTATTTAAAGCGAGAAGTAAGAACTGATCCTTCTAAAAGTAAAGTGCAATCTCATTCTGTAATAATGGGTACAAGGGGAGAAGGGAATCGCATTTTGCAACCGGGTAAATCGGTAACCTTTGCAGTTTATTATCTGGCAACTGATACGCCACAAGATATAGAGACCATCAATCCTGATCTGGAAGAACAAAAAAGGGTAGCAAGGATAGCTGAAATTCAGGCGCCACTTAAACTAGAAACTCCAGATAACATACTTAATACAGCATTTGAGTTTGCTAAACTAAGAGCTACGGAAAGCATTTATAAAACAAAAGGTGGTTATATGCATGGGCCGGGTGGTTTGGCTTATTATGCCGCAATATGGGCTAATGACCAGGCAGAATATGTTAACCCATACTTCGCATTTTCAGGAGACAGGATCGCTAATCAATCAGCAATGAATTCTTATCGCTGGTTTGCAAAATATATGAATCCGGATTATAAGCCAATTCCAAGTTCTATTGTTGCTGAAGGGGATGCCGTATGGAAAGGCGCTGGAGACAGGGGAGACCAGGCAATGATCGCTTATGGCGCATCACGCTATGCTTTGGCGAATGGAAACATAAATTCCGCACGCGTCTTGTGGCCCTTAATTGAATGGTGCCTGGAATTTAGCAGACGAAAAATGAATAATGAGGGGGTGGTGAATTCTGATAAAGATGAACTTGAGGGGCGCTTTCCTGCTGGGAAAGCTAACCTGGCCACAAATACCCTATACTATGATGCATTGCGGTCTGCCACATTATTAGGTCCACTACTGGGCAAGCCAAAGGCACAAATAGAAGGCTATCGTAAACAAGCTGATGCATTAAAAATAAATATCGAAAAATATTTTGGCGGCAATGTTGAAGGTTTTGAAACCTACAAATATTACGAAGGGAATGATGTATTGCGTGCCTGGATATGTTTGCCCCTTACCGTAGGCATATTTGACAGGAAAAAGGGAACTATCGATGCCTTATTTTCTCCACGTTTGTGGACTGCCGATGGATTAGCAACACAGGCGGGTAAAGATACCTTCTGGGATCGTTCTACACTTTATGCATTAAGGGGAGTTCTTGAAGCCGGAGACACTGAAAAAGCAATGGATTTTATAAAATATTATTCGAGAAGGAGATTACTTGGTGATCATGTGCCTTATCCCGTTGAGGCATATCCTGAAGGTAACCAGCGTCATTTATCTGCAGAAAGTGGCTTGTATTGCAGGATATTTACAGAGGGGCTTTTTGGCATGCGACCTATTGGCTTCAATAGCTTTAACTGCACACCAAGAATGCCAAAGACATGGGACAGATTTGCATTGCGAAATATCCATTCTTTTGGAAATGTATTCGATCTGGAGATATCAAGAGCAGGAAAAGACAAGCTGATAATTGTAGTTAAGAAGGGTGATAAAGTATACAAATATCAAGTAAAAGAAGGTGCAACTCAATTGATCAGGTTATAATTATAAATTCTTAATCGTTATGAATAAATGCATTCTATTTTTTAGTATTCTGCTTGTCTCTTTTAGGTTAACATCTTTCGGACAATCCGAAAAACAAATTATTGTAGATACTAAAAATGCATCGCTTGTTTTTACTGTTGGTAATAATACTAAACTTTATCAGAGTTATTTGGGTCAGAAGCTAAATAGTTCAGTTGATGAGGGCCTGCTAAAATCAATGCGCAGGGAAGCTTATATAGGCGCTGGTATGGGTGAGTTGTTTGAGCCTGCTATAAGAATTATTCATGCTGATGGAAACCCATCACTTGATTTAAAATACGTAACCCATAAAACAGAAAAGCATGATAATATAACTGCTACTACCATTACGCTTAAAGACCCTCAATATGCTGTTGAAGTGGTGCTGCATTTTACTGCTTATAAAAATGAAGACATCATTAAGCAATGGACAACTGTAAAACACAATGAGAAGAAAGCCATAATACTTACAAACTATGCTTCTTCAATGCTTCATTTTGATGCCTCTAAATATTGGCTCAGTCAATTTGATGGAGATTATATGACCGAGATGAGGATGAAAGAAACCCAGCTTACAGCAGGTATTAAAATTCTGGACAGCAAACTGGGTACTCGTGCTCAAATGTATCGTGCTCCTGCATTTTTTCTTTCATTGAATAAGCTTGCAGACGAAAATAGTGGTGAATTGATTGCAGGCACATTGGCATGGTCGGGTAATTTTCAATGCTCTTTTGAAATAGATCAGCAGAATTCCTTACGTATGGTTACGGGTATGAATCCTTACGCGTCAGAATATAAATTGTTGCCTGGCAAAACGTTCGAAACACCTGCTTTTATATTTACCTATTCAAATCAAGGTAAGGGGGCAGCCACCAGAAATTTACATAGATGGGCAAGAAATTATGGGGTGTTGGATGGCGATAAGCCAAAACTTACATTATTGAATAATTGGGAGGCTACTCACATGGATTTTAACCAGGATATTTTGGTTGAGTTATTTGACGGCGCGGGTAAATTGGGTGTGGATCTGTTTTTATTGGATGATGGGTGGTTTGGTAATAAATATCCGCGCGATGCTGATAAAACTGCATTAGGCGACTGGCAGGTAGACAAGAAAAAATTACCTGGTGGTTTGGGTTTTCTTACTAAGGAAGCAACAGCAAAAGGGCTAAAGTTTGGAATATGGATAGAACCGGAAATGGTGAGCCCGAAAAGTGAGTTGTATGAAAATCATCCTGACTGGATTCTGAAATTACCGAACAGAGAGGAAGCTTATTCCCGTAATCAATTGGTATTGGATCTGATTAATCCTAAAGTGCAGGACTTCGTGTTCAATATGGTCGATGAGCTGGTTACAAAGAACCCTGGTATTGCTTTTATAAAATGGGATTGCAATCGGATGATGACGAATACATATTCGCCATATCTTAAAGAAAATCAGGGGAATTTATTTATTGATTATACCAAAAGTCTGTATGATATTTTAGAGCGGATAAGAAAAAAACATCCTCATTTGCCCATTATGCTTTGTGCAGGCGGCGGCGGTAGGGTTGACTATGGTGGACTAAAGTATTTTACAGAATTTTGGCCTAGCGATAATACTGATGGATTGGAACGCATCTTTATTCAATGGGGTTATCTTAACTTTTTTCCATCTGTAACGGTTTCCAGCCACGTAACTTCCATGGGCAAACAGTCGCTTAAGTTCCGCACGGATGTTGCAATGATGGGAAAACTTGGATACGATATTCGGGTGAAAAATTTAACTGATGCAGAGATTAAGTTTAGCAACGAAGCGGTTAAAAATTATAAACGCATTAGCAATGTAATTTGGTTTGGGGATCTATATCGACTGATTTCACCTTATGAGGAAAACAGGGCGGTTATGATGTATGTGAATGAGGATAAAAATAAAGCAGTTTTGTTTAATTATCTGCTCAATTTCAGACGCAAGGAGTATATGGGGAAAGTTACTTTAGATGGGCTCGATCCGGTAAAGCAGTATAAAATTAAAGAGATTAATCTGTTGCCAGACACAAAATCAACACATCCGGATAACGATAAAGTTTATAGTGGAGACTACCTGATGAAAGTTGGTTTAAATCTTTCTCCGGGGAAGATTATTCCATTAAGCAGTTCCGTTTTTGAAATTGTAGCAACGAACTAGCTTCCAGGGCTTATCTAAATGACAATCTGATTGAAGAATATGCTAACGCAACAGAGAAAAATGCGGGCAAATTTTTTTTCATTAGACTAATCAAATATTTAAACCTAAACAACCTTAAACCATGATTAGTAGAGCATTTTCTCTTCAGTGGTGCCTTCTGGCACTTCTGTTATGCTGCTGTAGCTTTGATGGCTTTTCCTCCTTCCAGCAATTTATTGTAAAAGGAAAAGTATCGGATGCCAGCGGAGGCTTACCTAGTGTAAGTGTTAAATTAAAAGGTACTTCAACAACCACCAGTACCGATGTAAATGGGAATTATTCCATTACAATTCCAAACGGTTCAGGAACCCTGGTATTTTCTTCTGTAGGTTTTGCAATTCAGGAAATACCTGTTGCAGACCGGTCAACAATTAATGTGACTCTTGTAACCGAAGATAAAACATTAAGCGAAATTGTTGTAGTAGGTTACGGAACACAAAAGAAATCAGATATTACTGGTTCCATAGTTTCTATTAATGAAAAGTCATTAAGGGAGGTGCCTGTTGCCAATTTATCTCAAGCCCTGCAGGGGAGGGGTTCTGGTATAGATATCCAGAAGGGAAGTGGTAATAGCAAACCTGGAACTGCACCTGTTATCAGGATAAGAGGTGCCAGGTCAATCGGGGCTGATAATGATCCACTTTTTGTCGTTGACGGTATACCCTATAATGGAAATATAAATGATATAAATCCAGACGATGTAGTGTCGGTAGAGGTGTTGAAAGATGCTTCTTCTACAGCTATTTATGGATCAAGAGGGGCCAATGGGGTAATTCTGGTAACTACCAAAAGAGGAAAAGAAGGTGCGCCAGTAGTAACTTACAGCGGTTATGCCGGAGTAACAAAGAATCTGGGTAAGATTGACGTGATGGATGGTAAGCAGTTTGAGATGCTAAAAAGATGGGCTGTCGTTAACGGTAACTTCGACAAGAATAACAAGCCCATTTTTACCGGAATTGATGATCCAAAAATATTAACAAGTGGTATTTTCTCAGCAGAGGAACTTGAAGGTATTGCAAGTGGCCGAAGTACCGACTGGCAGGACCTGATTTATAAAAATGGGATAAAGACCAATCACCAGGTAGGTGTTTCTGGCGGAACAGAAAAAACGCAGTATTCCGTTTCAGGAGGATATTTTAATGAAACGGGGATTTATCCCGGACAAGCTTATGAACGATATAGTGTGAAATTGAGCGTTGATCAGCAGTTGGGTAAATATTTTAAGGTAGGACTAAACTCCTTAAATTCATTTAATACCACCAAGGGAGAAGGAGCGAACCCAATGGGGCAGGTTCTGCGGGCAAGCCCATTGTCTACGCCATATGATGCGGATGGTAAGTTATATGGATTTGTGCCAGGTAGTGCTAATCAGGTATGGAATCCACTTGGGGACTTTGTTGAAGGAGCGAAGGTAGAGAACAGAAAAAGATATGGAACTTTTACAACACTATATTTAGAAGCTGCATTAGCTGATGGTTTGAAGTACAGGTTTAATGCCGGTGCCGAAATAAAATCTGATGTTTACGGTAACTTCTTTGCCAGTGCTACCTCTGATAATTTGGGCGGATTGTCTAAGTCAAATAATAAAACGGGCTTTCGTTCTAATTATACCTTAGAGAATATTTTAACTTATGATAAGGTTATCGCTGAAAATCACAAATTGAATTTTACGGGGTTGTTTAGCTATCAGCAATCACAGAATCAGTCAAATTCATTTAATAATAATGACCTTCTGGCCGATAACCTTTGGTATTACAATCCAGCTTTGGGATCAAATCTGGTCGGCAGTGGTAGTTATTCAAAATGGTCAATCATTTCTTATATGGGAAGGATTAACTATGGGTTTAAAGATAAATACCTATTAACCTTAACCATGCGTTCGGATGGTTCATCTAGACTTGCTCCCGGAGGCAAATATAAAGTATTCCCATCTGCTGCGGCCGGATGGAATATCATTCAGGAAAATTTCATGAAGGATTCAAAGGTGTTTACAAATTTAAAGCTGAGAGCTAGTTATGGTGTTGTTGGAAATACATCTATAGATCCTTATGAAACCCTTGGTAGTTTATCTGGAGCGGTTTATAATTTTGGTGATAAGACTACAACCGGCTTATATCTTTCTAACGTTCCAAACCCAAATTTAACCTGGGAAAATACAGCTACTGCTAACATTGGTTTAGATTTTGGCATTTTAAACAATCGGATTACAGGATCAATTGAAGCTTATAAAGTTTATACCGATAAATTGTTGCTGCCTCAGGATCTTCCATTTACTTCCGGAATACCAAATGCCATAGTAACCAATGTCGGGAAATCTGAAAACAAAGGTTTTGAATTTCAGGTAAGCACTGTAAATTTTAATGGTGATGGTAAAGATAAATTTAGCTGGAGCACAGATTTTAATGTTTTTGTTAATAGAGGGAAAATTACCCAGCTACAGGACGGCGTAATTAATGATATAGCCAATGGACGTTTTGTTGGCCAGCCAATCGGTGTAATTTATGATGATAAAAGAGTTGGAATATGGCAAAATACACCGGCCGATAGTGCGTTAGCATTGGCCTATGGATTAACTGTTAAACAAGGTTCGAGCTCTGTGATAGGTAATATTAGAATTGCAGATGTGAATGGTGATGGAAAAATCAATGCTGATGACAAGACATTTATTGGATCCAGTGAGCCCGACTGGTCTGGTGGCATTACAAATAGATTCGCTTATAAAAACTTAGATTTTACCGTAGTGGCTTTTGGAAGATTTGGGAGTACCATTATTAGCAGTGTTCATAATAGTGGGTTTGCCAATACTTTTCAGGGAAATTATAACAACCTGGATGTTAACTATTGGACGCCAACCAATCATGAAAATTTCTGGCCCAAGCCTAATGCTGCCGCAACAAACACACCTAACAGAGGAGTGTTAGGGTACTTTGATGGCACGTTTGTTAAGATCAGAAGTATGACGCTTGGATATAACCTTCCTACTGCTCTTGCTGCGAAAATTGGGGGAAAAACCTTAAGGGTTTATGCTTCTGCCAACGATGCTTTTATTCTCTTTTCAAAGTATAGGAATGTTTATAAAGGCATAGATCCGGAGGCGCTTAATGGAGGAAATAATAAGGGGTCAGTTGGTGTTGATACACCGGCAACTTATTCAATTGTGTTTGGCTTAAACATGACCTTATAATTTTTACTATAAATTATATACTAATGAAAAATATATACATAATATTGGCTTGTTTCTGCTTGGCGGTTACAGGCGGATGTAAAAAAGCTTTAATAGAAGAACCACATTCAACACTAACACCAGAGTTTTTCTCTACAGCTCAGGGTTTTCAGAAGGGGCTTGATGCCGCCTATGCAGGTACCCGGTCCTTCTGGGGAAACCAAAACTTATTCACGATGACCGTGATTGGTACGGATGAGTTTTACACAGGTAAGGATGGGAACAACAATATCAATAAATACAATAGTAACTACAATACTGAAAATGGGACTGTTTCCGCAATTTGGAAAGACTGCTATGTTAATATCAACACCTGTAATGGCGTAATTGATAATGCCGCCAAGGTTACTGGGGTTGCAGATGATCTTAAGAATAGAATTGTAGCGGAGGCTAAGTTTTTACGGGCAAACTACTATTTTATCCTGGTGCAATTTTGGGGTGATGTCACTTTAAATAAAAACTTCCAAAGTACACCTACAACCTCCGCATCGCGTCAGCCTTTAGCTGAAGTATATGATTTTATTGTTCAGGATCTTAAAGATGTACTTGCCGAGCCGGCCCTATTTGCCGGCCCTAAATCAAGCGGTGCATTACCGGGACAGGCTAACAAAGCCGCTGCTATGCACTTATTGGCCAAGGTATATTTAACCAGAGCCGGTTCATCTGCTAAAAAAGCAGATGATTATACAAATGCCTATAATTCTGCAATGGAAGTAATCAATACAAGCGGAGCCACATTGCTTCAAGATTTTGCCAGTGTTTATGCAGAAGGAAATGAGAATAGTAATGAAGTATTGTGGACAGTACAGCATACCTCAAATTTGGCATATAATGGTCCAAATAATAGTGGCGGAGCAGATAATGTACTAAACCATATGTGGGTGCCACAATATGAACTTCGTCCGGGAATGAAACGCGATGTGTTTTATGGAAGGCCTTATATTCGCTGCGTTCCTACCGCGTGGCTAACAAATGAGGCTTTTGCAGAGCGATTAAATGATACGCGATATGCAAAAACCTTTCAAACCGTTTGGTTGTGTAATAATGCCGCCTCCATTCCGAAGTGGGAAAGTCCGCTCCCGTCTGGTGCACCAGCAAATGCTGTTGTGGGTCAACCTAAATTTGCCTTAGGTGATACGGCTATATTTATGCCTGGGTATGATGTTAGTGATGCTAAAATAGCAGCATCCAGATATTTGTTGATACCTCCACGTAAGTATGATAATACTTTATCACCTTATATGAAAAAATACAATGACACCAAACGTGCAGATTTAAATTATCCGTCGATTAGGCCTGTTATTGTCTATCGCTTAGCTGAAACTCATTTGATTGCAGCCGAAGCAGCGTTTATGGGCGGAGCGGCAGCTTCAGAAGCGGTTAATCATATCAACATTATCAGAAGAAGGGCTGCATTTCCAAATCCAAACCCTTCTGTAATGGATGTTGCTTCAATTCCCTCACTTGATTTTATTTTAGATGAGCGTTCAAGAGAATTATGCGGAGAGAATGTTAGGTGGTGGGATCTTGTAAGAACGGGGAAATTAATTGACAGGGTAAAAACTAAAAATTATAATCCGGAAGCGGGCGCAAATATTATGGATTTTCATGTGCTTAGACCTATCCCTCAGGATCAGATCGATGCTACTACAACAGGTCCAAAATATCCGCAAAACCCAGGCTGGTTTTAGCGGAATTATACTTAATGGCTATATTTAATTAGAGATAAGGATTAGAATGATTAAAGTGAAATTATTGGTTGGTTTATGTGTGTTGACGGCTCTTACAAGTTTTGTAAGAGCTGCTGACTTTAACATCATCAAATATGGTGCTGTTGGTGATGGGCTGACCTTAAATACGAAGGCTATTCAACAGGCAATTGAGGAATGCTATAAATCGGGTGGCGGAAGCGTAATCTTTCCTGAAGGTAAATTCTTATCAGGAACTATCGTTATGAAGGACAATGTAACTATCAGTTTTCAAAAGAACGCTGTCTTACTGGGCAGTACAGACCTTAAAGATTATAAAAATATGGACCCTTTTACCGAGGGGTTGGGTATTGATGTGGGATGGGCTTTACTTGTAGCTGTGGATGCGAAAAATATTGGAGTTACAGGTGAAGGAACAATTGATGGCCAGGGAGCTGCAATTAAAGCAAAACATATACTTACTGATACCCGGCCCGAAGGACAACGATGGGGGATGAGGCCTTTTCTTTTACGAATTGTACGTTGTACCGGCGTAAATGTTAAAGGTGTAACTTTAAAATATGCAGGGGCATGGACTTCGCATTATTTTCAGAGCAGACAAATAAATATTGAAAATGTAAAGATACAAAGTGTGGGTGTTGCCCATAATGACGGTATCGGTATTGATGGTTGCCAGGATGTTGTAATTAGAGATTGTGATGTAGTAAGCGGGGATGATGCCTTGGTGTTTAAAACCACATCAAGTAAAATGGCCTGTAAGAATATTATAGTAACAGGCTTAAGACTTAAAAGCAGTCAGGCAGGAATTAAAATGGGAACTGAATCCATGGCAGCTTTCGAGAATATTAAAATTTCAAATTGTCATATCTATGAGACCAGAAATGGAGGCATTAAGCTACTAAGCGTTGATGGTGCTCATTTACGAAACGTTGAAATATCGGATATAACCATGGAAGAGGTTAGGACCCCAATGCTGTTCCGTCTTGGATCGCGATTAAGTGTGTTCCGCAAAGATGCTGATACAAAACAGCAAACAGGTATTTTTGAGAATGTTGTAATTAAAAATATTAAAGCCAAAGCATCTGCCGATGCACAATTACTGCCCCCAACAGGTGTTTTGATCACTGGTATTCCAGGGCATTATATCACTGGTTTAACTCTTGAAAATATAGAAATTAGTTTGGCCGGAGGTGGAACTGCAGCCCATGGCAGGCAAGTGGTACCTGAAGCGATTGATCAATATCCGGAAGTTAAAACATTTGGTCCGCGGGTTCCCGCCTACGGCATTTGGGCAAGGCATGTTAAAGGATTGAAGCTTATTAATGTTCAGTTTAAACTTTCTGGAAATGACCTCCGACCCGCTTTAGTTTGCGAGGACGGAAGCGATTTGGAGGTTAGCAATTGGAATCTTCCAGATACTGAAGGAAGCGAGTCGATTATCCGCTTAGAAAATGTACGAACTGCATTGATAAAAAATATTACCGTTAAGGGGACAACAAAAGCACTTGTTCGTGTTGAAGGGACAGCAAGTGCTAATGTAAAAGTGACTGGAAATAAATTATCAGGAATATCAAAAGAATTAGAAATCATCAAAAAATAAATATACTAGCATGAATAAAAACCAAATTTTAAGCATAGCAGCTTTTATATCCTGTTTTATGATTGTAGGACAGCGTAATGTAGAGGCACAATCAAAAGAAGCCAATTTAAAGAATTGGCCAAAAGGAACATCACCAAAGGAAATTGGAACAAGAGTAGCAAATCATTTCATAGTAACACCACACACGAATTTTAACAGACCCGGACCACCAAAGGTGATTACTTATCCAGAAACCTGCGCCTGGTTTGGTGCTTTAACTTTTGCAAAACAAAGCGGAAATAAAGAGATGGTTAAAAAACTTGCTGATAGGTTTGAACCCCTTTTTGGCGAAGAAGCCAAAATGCTTCCTGTGCCTGATCATGTAGATTATACTGTATTTGGATCCGTTCCATTAGAGCTTTTCATACAAACAAAAGATAAAAAATATCTTGATCTTGGATTGTCAATTGCAGATAAACAATGGGCACCACCAGAAGGCCCGAGAGTAAAACCTGAATCGCATGAGTTTTACAATCAGGGTTACACCTGGCAAACACGTTTATGGATAGATGATATGTATATGATCACCGCTGTTCAGGCCCAAGCGTATAGAGCCACTGGTGATGTGAAGTATATAGATAGGGCAGCTAAAGAGATGGTTTTTTATTTGGATAAGCTTCAGGAGCCTAATGGCCTGTTTTATCACGCGCCCGATGTTCCCTTCTTTTGGGGTAGAGGAGATGGCTGGATGGCTGTTGGTATGGCCGAACTGCTTAGATCGATACCTAAAAACAATCCAAATTATGAACGCATTATGAAAGGGTATAAAAACATGATGGCCTCCTTGCTTAAATATCAGGCTGACAATGGAATGTGGCGTCAGTTAATCGATGACCCAGAAGCCTGGGAAGAAACTTCATCAACAGCAATGTTTACTTTTGCAATGATTACAGGTGTGAAAAATGGCTGGCTGGATAAAGAAGTTTATGGGAAAGCTGCCCGGAAAGGCTGGCTTGGCTTAATCACTTACATCAATGAAAATGATGAGGTAAGAGAAGTGTGTGAGGGCACAAATAAAAAGAATGATCGCCAGTATTACTTAGATCGTAAACGTAATATTGGTGACCTGCACGGGCAGGCGCCAATATTATGGTGTGCAACTGCATTATTACGTTAATTTAGATGAAAAATGCAGGGGAAAAACAATAACTTTAAATAGCGGAAAGTTCTTCAAATAAATCACCAGATGAAAAAAACATTATTAATTCCGGTTTTGTTAAGTGCAATAGTTTTTATTGCATTATATTCTTTCAAAAATATTTCAAATAATCATTTAAGAAGCAATGGGCCAATAGCTGATGCTGATAATGCAGGATTGAAGTTGCCAGAAGGTTTTGGCGCTTTAAAAGTGGCAGAGCTAGGGGCAAAAGCCAGACATCTTGTTGTTACGCCGCAAGGCGATATCTATGTTAAACTTGCAAGATCCAAAGAAGAAAAGGGGATTATTGTACTTCATGAGAATAGCGATGGTAAGGCCCAGGTTACTGGTGGTTTTGGTAATTATGGGGGCACCGGAATTTACATGAAAGATGGATACTTATATGCCTCATCAAATCAGGAAGTATTTAGGTACAAGCTCGATGCACAGAATAAAGTAATTGACCCCAATAAACCCGAAAAGATCATTACGGGTTTAAAGGCAGGACGCCAGCATGAAACTAAATCACTTGTTTTAGATAACAATGGGAATGTTTATGTAAACATTGGCGTAAATTCAAATTCATGTCAGGAACAAGATCGTGGGTTACGTTCTCCAGGAATAGAAGGCTGCCCACTGTTAGATTCTATGGCTGGCATATGGCAGTTCAAAGCAAAAGAACTGAACCAGAGCTATGGTCAGGGTGTTCGTTTTGCAACCGGACTGAGAAATGTTGTCGGTTTAGATTGGAATCAGCAAAATAACCAGCTTTTTGTTATGCAGCATGGCAGAGATAACCTGAACAGTTCCTGGCCGGAGCTTTATAATGAAAAAGAATCGGCAGAAGTTCCTGCGGAGTGTTTGTACGCTTTAAAGCTAGGCGATAATGCTGGCTGGCCATTTATGTACTATGATCAGATCCAACATAAAAAAATAGTAGCTCCGGAATATGGTGGTAATAAAAAGAAAGAGGCTGATTCAAAATTTATAGATCCCACCGTTGCCTTTCCAGGCCATATGGCACCAAATGGTCTGCTGTTTTATACCGGAAGTATGTTTCCTGATAAATATAGAAATGGTGCTTTTATCGCTTTTCATGGCTCCTGGAATCGTGCTCCTGAACCTCAAAAAGGCTATTTTGTAGTATTTCAGCCATTTAAGGATGGAAAACCTTCCGGTGATTGGGAAGTTTTTGCCGATAATTTTGCTGGTACACCTGAAAAAGCTGCTGCTGGAAGGGCAGACCATCGCCCTTGTGGATTGGCTCAGGGATCTGATGGTTCACTGTATGTAACAGATGATGTTAAAGGAACAATTTATCGTATCGTCTATAATAAAAAATAAAAAGTTTGATGAAGCAAGTTTTAGCGATCTTTTTGATCTTAACAACAATAGGTAGTATAAAATTAAACGCCCAAACAAAAGGCAAAGTTAAAAAGACGGTCAAAACTGAAGTGGTATCTGCATTGGTTTTGGCTAACGGACAAAAAGTGTATAATCAATATTGTTTAAGCTGCCATATGGCAGATGGAGGTGGTGTTCAGAACATGAATCCTCCATTGATAAAAACAACATATGTTCTTGGCGATAAAACCCGGTTAATTAAGATAGCACTTAATGGTTTGGCAGAAGAAATTGAAATAGATGGTGAAGTTTATACTAATGTAATGCCTTCGCACGGCTTTTTAAAAGATCAGGAAATAGCTGATGTTTTAACCTTTGTAAGGAACAGTTTTGGGAATAAGGCGAGTGCCATCAAAGTTTCAGAAGTGAAGGCGGCCAGGGCAGAGAAAAAATAAAAAAGAGAGCTGATCATGGACTGTCCCCAGAAAGTGTCTAACTTTTTGGAGACAGTGCAATCATTGATATCCCCTTTTTTATTTTAAGTCAAAACTCAAATCTGTGGCAAGTTTATAATGCCCTTCAATCATGCGGAGTGTTTTGGCAGCAAACCTTCTTATGTCTATATCTCCCGAAGTTGTTGCAGATTTAAATAAATCAAGGGTTTTTATGTGATCTTTTACMAWSMYRTSCNAWGKMRTKWYNATYARWWTRARCWYCWSNATMWWTWTGCCATTTCATTTATATGATTCTGATCGGCCTCAGGAATGGCGGTCGGTATTGTTAATTTCTTTTTATCGGCCAGTTTTTTTAAATTATCGTTTGTTTTAGTATGATCCTTCACCATTTTTTCAGCAAATTTTTTAACTCTAACATTGCTGGCTTTTGATGTTGCCATTTTACCAAGCTCTACCTCCATATTACCAGCATTAGCGGCTTTCTCTAAAAAGAACTGCATTCCCTCACCGCGGTTTACGGCCGTGGTGTCAGTCATTGTTTGCTCTAGAGAAGAATCGGCCAAAGTACTACTTGTGCTATTTTCTGTATTTCGGCAAGCATTTAAATTAAGCAAGCAGCACAATACAGCCGGTAATAAAATTCTAGTTTTCATGATTTTAGCATTTAAGTGGTTAGTTAATATACCTACAGTTAAAACTTGAAAATGTTTCTGAATTGTTAAAATACTTTGCACTTATTCGCTTACAAATAAGTTTGTAAGAAACGGGAAGGACAAGTGGTATTTAGGACTTCTTCTCAATCTTAACCTTTTTGGCATCTTTTGCAGAAGTTGAGTTTTCTGGTTCAGAACCCTTTGGTTTTTTTTGATCTATTATTTCGGCTTTAATGGTTTTATTCTTTGGACTTTTCATCGTATTAAAATTTAAAGGTTTAACCTATAACACATAAGAAATCCAATAAGTTCAAATTTTTCTGGATTTAAATAGGATCAGGTGTTATTCTTTTTGAATGGAAAGGCAAAAACAAGGTGCATCAGTACTTATAATTAAATGATCAAAACATTTTTTTAGATATTTTATATAAGTGAATGAATATTCATTTATATTTGTGGAGATATTTGAAAAGCAATATGCGCGCAAGAGATCTGAATAAAGTAGAGTTGGTAAAACAGAAGGCAATGGAGTTGCTTGTGAAGACAGGCTTTGAAGGTTTTACCATGAATAAGTTGGCTAAAGAGTGCAAAATATCTGTAGCTACGCTATACATTTATTACAAAGACAAAGACGATCTGATCTTACAGATAGCAATGGAAGAAGCAGAGCGGATGAGCAAGGTGATGCTGGAGAATTTCGATCCTGAAGTATCTTTTGAAGTTGGGTTGAGGCAACAATGGAAAAATAGGGCAAAGTGTATGCTTGAAAATCCAATAACAGCACAGTTTCTAGAGCAATTGAGGACTTCAACCTATCAGGAGCAGSTYTWYSGAWCNNARYTGTGAATAATTTCAAGATAACACTTGGCAAATTTATGACCAATGCAATCAACAGGGGCGAAATTAACCCAATGCAGCTGGAAGTTTATTGGTCGGTAGCTTTTGCGCCTTTATATAACCTTGTAAGATTTCATTTTGAAGGTCGCAGTATTGGAGGTAAACCATTTATTTTAACAGATAAGGCGCTTTGGGAAACCTTTGAACTGGTAATAAAAGCATTAAAAAAGTAAAAAACTATGGAACCAGATTTTAAAGATATTCTGCTTTTTAAAACAAACATTCAAACTGCTGATGATAAAATACTCATCGCTAAAGTAATGGAGAAACATAAAATAGAACAATGGACAGTAGATCAACAAGATGTTGATTGTGTGCTGCGTATCGTATCTCCGATTTTGAAACTAGATGAGGTAATTCAACTGGTTTCAAAAAATGGATATCAGTGTGAAGAATTGACCTAATAAAAAAAACTCATGAAACAACCATCAACTAATATAATTTTACCATTTAACAACTATCAAAAGCTGGTAATAGCCCTGTTGGCTTTACTTCAATTTACAATAGTGCTAGATTTTATGGTTCTTGCGCCTTTGGGCGATTATTTAATGAAATCACTTTCAATTACTCCAAAAGGCTTTGGAGTGGTAGTATCTTCTTATGCATTTAGTGCAGGAGCATCAGGGATACTTGCAGCTGGTTTTGCAGATAAATTCGATCGTAAAAAAATACTATTGTTTTTCTACGCAGGATTTATTGTTGGTACGCTATGCTGTGCCTTAGCAACAACATATTGGATGTTGTTAGGTGCCAGAATAATAACAGGATTATTTGGAGGTGTTATTGGTGCCATTTCCATGACCATCATGACCGATCTATTTGAGGTTAATCAACGTGGTAGGGTGATGGGCTTTGTACAAATGGCATTTGCTGCCAGTCAGGTACTTGGTATTCCAATTGGCCTTTATTTTGCGAATTTATGGGGCTGGCATTCTTCCTTTTTAATGATCGTTGGTCTGGCAGTGTTGATAGCTATAACCATTGTAATTAAGGTTAAGCCTATTGATAAGCATCTTGCCCTTCAATCAGATAAAAGTGCTTTTTTGCATTTATGGCATGCAGTGTCGAACAAATCTTATCAAACAGGTTTTATCGCTACAGCCTTTTTAAGTGTCGGAGGTTTTATGCTTATGCCTTTTAGTAGTGCCTATCTGATTAACAACATAAATATAACACCTCAGCAACTGCCTATGGTATTTATGTTTACCGGTATAGCATCAATTATAATAATGCCATTAATAGGGAAGTTAAGTGATAAGATTGATAAATTTATGTTGTTTACTGCAGGTTCTGCCCTGGCAATAGTAATGATATTAATTTATACAAATCTGGTACCTATACCGCTTTGGCAAGTTGTATTAATCAATATGGTATTGTTTATGGGGATAATGAGCAGGATGATTCCTGCAACCACACTTACCATGAGTATACCAGATATGAAAGATAGGGGTGCTTTTATGAGTGTAAACGCTTCGCTTCAGCAAATGGCAGGCGGTATTGCTGCTTTGTGTGCAGGACTTATAGTTACGCAAAAAAGCAGTACAAGCCCGCTTCAAAATTATGGCGTCTTAGGTATCGTTGTTTCGGTAATTATTGCTGTTTGCTGTATTTTCGTTTACAGGGTAAGTGTTATGGTAAAGAAGAAACAGGCAGATGTGATTCAAGATATCCCGAAAGAAGAACTTCAATTGTCAGAAGTCTAGCTTAGTTACTTCTACATCCCAGTCGCTTCCACTTTGTATGTTGTGTACGGTGGCGAAGCTGTCTTGATTTAATGCAAATGAAAGTTGTAGTAAGCTATTGAGGTAACATAAAGGTTTGCTCTTTGGTACATTACCAAAAGTTTCGCTGTATGGCGCCTCAGTTTCATACACTTTTTTGCCGTTATGAAAAAATGAAATTTTTAGGAGGTCATCGTATTTTAAATTGAACTTTTTTACAAGTTCAGCATCGATGTTGGTCCATATATTTCCGTATTGTACATCTAATATTGGAATGTTGCCCTTAAGCGTTTTGCCAATGATAGTTGCTTTTTGATAAGGAATTCGTACAACTTCTTTGGGCAATATTTTCCCAACTTCATTAAAAGAGATCACGCCTGATGCCAATCTGGCCGCGGTGTATGCGTATACATCTCTTCCATGAAAGGTGTAAGATTTGCCTGAATCTTTTCGTCTGTTAACCGCTTCATCAATTTCCCTTACCTCCTCAATCCCTAGTTGCTCTGCGGTTAATGTTAAAGTTCCATTATCGGGTGTAACTATAAACTGGCCAGTGTTGGTTTTTAATACTACCGATTTCCTTTCAGTGCCAACTCCGGGGTCTACCACAGAAACGAAAACTGTTCCTTTGGGATAGTACGGCACAGTTTGCATGAGCCGATAAGACGCTTCCCAAATGTTATAGGCAGGAATCTCATGCGTGAGGTCGTAAAGTTTAAGTTCTGGAGATACGTCCATTGCCACTCCTTTCATAGCTGAAACGGCACCATCCTTTAAGCCGAAATCTGATTGAAATACAACAATTTTGTTTTGTGACAAACCTACATTTGAGATCATAAACATCAACAGAGAGGTGATTAAACGCAATTGATTTATGGTCATAGGGCTAAACAATTAAATTTTACAAACTAACATTTATTAAGTTTTAAAATAAGACTATTTTATCTAATATTTGCCTGTGTTATTGAAGCAAAAATATTAGACCATGTTATTGATAATAACACGGTCAGTCAAACCTTAAAAGCACATCTTAAATATATGAGAATTAAAATTCTGTTAACTATTATTCTATTGTCCTCTGCTGTAACAAAAATTTATTCTCAGCAAATCGAAGGTAACCTCAATATTCACACTTTTGCAGACAATAGGGAGTATGCCAGATCAAATCGATTTTCTCAAACTATATTTGGATTAAGATTTTCTCCTGAACTGGGATTATTGCTTGACAGTACCCACCGCATCAGAGTTGGATTTAATGCCTTGCATGAATTTGGTTCGCCTAAATTTACCAATAAAATAGATCCTGTAGTTTATTATCAGTTTACTCAGCAAAACTGGAATTTTTATATGGGAATGTTTCCAAGACGAGATCTGCTTTCTGATTTTCCAAGAGCGGTTTTAAACGATACGCTAAGTTATTACCGACCAAATGTGGAAGGTATGTTACTTAAATATGAAAATGAAAACTGGAAGCAGTTGCTGTTTATTGATTGGACGAGTCGTCAGACGGCAACCGATAGAGAAAATTTTATATTCGGATTATCAGGTCGTTATAAAAAAGACATGTTCTTTGTTTCTCATTATGCGATGATGTTGCATAACGCAGGGCCCGCGATAGATATTCCGGGAGACCACATCGAAGATAATGGAGCACTCGCAGTTAAAGTGGGTTTAGATCTTAGTGGTAGAACATTTTTAGACTCATTAACTTTTAATACAGGTGGCTTAATGTCTTTTGAGCGTGAGCGTAGTGTTGGAGGTTGGAAAACACCAAAAGGATTGTTATTGGAAATGGCTGCAGAGTACCACAGATTTGGTGTTACCAATTCATTTTATAAAGGCGATGGCCATCACATAATGGATGGAGATCAATTCTATACAGCTAAAACATATAATAGATTAGATCTGAGCTGGCGACCAAAAATATATAAAGGAATTGAAGGTAAGTTTACTTTATCCTTTCATTTCCTTGATGGTGTAATTGATAGCCAGCAAGCTTTTGCTATTCGCTATAACATCTTCGGAAGCAAGTCTTTGAGGAAAAACTCCTCAAACTAATAGCTGTTTACAAAAAATGAGATTCCATTAACAGAGTTTATTTGCAACTATGTTGCATTGTTGATTATTGTATTTAGTTTTGTTGCTATAAAAGCAATACAGTTTTTATGCATAAGTGAACAAATATGGAAGACTCTAAAAGATTTGATGTAATCATAATAGGGGGGAGTTATGCCGGACTTTCAGCGGCTATGGCACTCGGACGTTCTCTGAAAAAAGTTTTAATTATAGATAGTGGAAAACCCTGCAACAGGCAAACACCTCATTCACATAATTTTATTACTCAAGATGGACTGCCTCCTAAACAAATGGCAGATGCCGCGAAAGATCAAGTTTTAAAGTATAATACAGTAATTTTTCATGAAGATGTTGCAATTGGAGCAGTAAAAGCAGAAAATGATTTTATAATAAGTACACAAACGGGAGAATCATTTGCTGCAAGTAAATTGCTATTTGCTACCGGTATTAGTGATCAGATGCTTGACATTACCGGATTTGCAGAATGTTGGGGTATTTCTGTTCTGCATTGTCCATATTGTCATGGTTATGAAGTTAAGCATAAGCCAATTGGTGTTATTGCGAATGGTGATTTAGGCTTTGAATTCTCCAGACTAATTTATAATTGGAGTAAAAATCTCGTTTTGCTCACAAATGGACAATCTACTCTTACTCCGGAACAAACAGAAAAGATTAAGCAGCACAATATTGAAATTATAGAAAAGGAGATTGTGGAAATTGAACACAATCAAGGTTATATTACAAATGTTGTTTTTAAAGATGGAAGCAAACAAAAGTTGTCGGCGGTTTTTGCCAAAATAGGATTTAACCAACACTCCAGGTTGCCAGAACAACTTGGGTGTAGTATCAATGAACAAGGTTTTATCAGTGTTGATGACTTTCAGAGAACAACAATACCAGGCATTTATGCTGCAGGGGATAATACCACAATGTTTCGTGCAGTATCTGCTGCTACGGCAGCGGGTACCAAAGCAGGGGCAATGATAAATAAAGAACTTATAGAAGAAGCTTTTAATTAAATGTGTACTTGATGTAAAAGTCTATTAATACACTAGACTATTAATGATTATTCTTACTTTTGCAGCGAACTTAGTATTATACACATAGCTAAGTCAAAAACTGCAATAAGGTTAATGATTGAATTAAAAGATATAACTAAAAAGTTTCATCAGAAAAACAGGGAAATCATTGCCCTGTCAAAGGTGTCACTAAAAGTTCCTAAGGGAAAGATATTTGGTGTAATTGGGGCCTCAGGAGCTGGTAAGAGTACATTAATCCGTTGCGTTAATTTATTGGAGAGACCAACTTCAGGTGAAGTAATTGTTGATGGACAAAATCTGATGGACTTATCGGCAACAGAGCTGGCTAAAGAAAGAAGACAGATTGGAATGATCTTTCAACATTTTAACCTTTTGTCTTCCAGAACAGTGTCAGAGAATATAGCTTTCCCGTTGGAGCTGGATAAAATGCCTAAACAAGAGATCAATAATAGAGTTGCTGAGCTGCTTGCATTAGTTGGACTGGAAGAAAAACATAATGATTATCCGGCAAATTTGTCCGGCGGACAAAAGCAGCGTGTAGCCATTGCCCGCACTTTAGCCAGTAACCCTAAAGTGCTTTTGTGCGATGAGGCTACCAGTGCGCTTGATCCAGCCACAACAAAATCAATTCTTAACCTGTTAAAAGACATTAATAAACGCCTGAATATTACCATTTTACTAATCACACATGAAATGGATGTTGTAAAGAACATCTGCGATCAGGTTGCTGTAATTAGTGGAGGAGAGCTTATTGAGCAAGGGTCTGTCAGTGAGATTTTTGCACATCCCCAAATGGATGTTACTAAAGAATTTATAGCTTCTTCTTTAAAAATCAATATCCCGGTAGAATATTTGGAAAGATTGAGCAGGAAGAAAGAAACAGATAAAAAGCCCCTGTTGAAATTGGAATTTACAGGGCAATCTGCCGATGATCCCGTCTTGTCTGAAGTAAGTCGCTTATTTCAGCTAGACAATAACATTATTTATGCGCAAATTGAATATGCCGGAGGGGTTAAATTTGGTGCAATGGTAATTGAGGTTTCAGGTACTGAAGAGAACCACCAAAAAGCAATAGAATTTTATAACAAAAAACAGATAAGAGTGGAGGTATTGGGATATGTCTGAGTCAATGATTTTACTCCTTTTTAAAGGAGCCTGGGAAACCATCATCATGACCTTTGTCTCCGGTTTTTTTGGATTCGTTATTGGGTTGCCAACTGGTGTAATGTTATTTATGACCCGCAAAGGACAGGTGTTAGAGAACAGAGGGCTTAATAATACAGTGTCAGTTATTGTTAACATCTTCAGATCTATTCCTTTCATTATATTAATTGTGTGGATGATACCCTTTACAAGGATGCTTGTTGGCACCTCTATTGGCGTAGAAGCTGCATTGGTTCCCTTAAGCATTGGTGCGGCGCCATTTATTGCCCGCATGGTAGAAAATAGCCTGATCGAGGTTCCTCATGGTTTGGTAGAAGCAGCAAGGGCAATGGGGGCAACACCATTTCAAATTGTTTACAAGGTCTTGCTTCCAGAGGCACTTCCATCGTTAATCAATACCGCGTCAATTACGTTAATCACTCTTGTAGGTTATTCTGCAATGGGAGGAGCTGTAGGAGCAGGTGGACTAGGCCAAATAGGGTATCAGTATGGATATGTAGGATACGATGTCACTGTAATGAATACGGTACTGGTTTCACTTGTAGCCCTGGTGTTCTTTATACAGTTTACTGGCGATTTTATAGCCAAAAAAGTAGATCATAGAAAATAACTTATTAAAAATACTTATGAAAATAGAAATTAAAGCACTTGCAATATTCACAATTATAGCTTCTGTTGGCTTATTCGGCTGCGGAGGCAATTCGAAAAAGAATACACCCAATCACATTAAAGTTGGAGTTGAATCGGGCCCGGAATATACAATTGCTCAGGTTGCTCAAAAGGTAGCTAAAGAAAAATACGGATTAGACGTAGAGCTGGTACAATTTAATGATTATGTGATGCCAAACGAAGCGCTTCATCAGGGAGATATTGATGCAAATGCATTTCAAAATAAACCTTATTTAGATGTTCAGGCTAAGCAGCGTGGTTATAATTTTGCGATTGTTGGTAATACATTTGTTTATCCGTTAGCTGGTTATTCGAAAAAGATTAAAAAAATTGAAGAACTTAAGGACGGCAGCACTATTATTATACCCAACGATCCTACCAACGGTGGCAGGGCATTGTTATTATTGCAAAAGGCTAACTTATTAAAGCTAAAAGATGGAGTTGGCTTATTGCCTACTGTAAATGATATTGTAGGAAACCCAAAACAACTTAAAATTGTTCAGCTTGAAGCTCCTCAGTTGCCAAGGGCATTAGACGATCAGAATGTAACTGTAGCTATCATTAATAATACTTTTGCCACACCTGTCGGTTTAGTTGCAGAGCGAGACGGAATCTTTGTAGAAGATAAAAAGTCTCCTTACGTAAATATTATTGTTACCAGGGCAGGAGATCAAGACAGAGCAGAAATCAAAAACTTTGTAAAGGCATATCAATCTGCTGAAGTAGCACAGGCAGCTGAAATAGAATTTAAAGGCGGTGCAATTAAAGGATGGTAATGTAGATTAATGCCAAAAAGTGCAAAGAAAAGCCATTTAATAGCAATGATATTTTAGGGGCAGCGTGTAACTTCGCTTTAAACCAAATTAAATTTCACTGTATTAAGGAGTAGCTTTTTATGATTCATTTTGCGCGTGTTTTTTTTGTAATTGTTTTTTTTATATCCTATTCAAGTTGCATTCAAAGCGTACATGCGCAAGGCAGTATCTATCCGCCAATTTCTGCAAAAAAGAAACTGACCGAAAATCCGTTCTCACCAGACCCGCTCATTAATAATAGTTGGGCCGGTCCTAAAGCATCAGATGGGCTGGAAAGCTATAGCTTGCAACCCGTTAGCTGGAAAACTTCAAGTCCGGATAGTTTTAACACAAAAGAATTTAAGAACACTGGCGCAATTGCTGTAAATGGAAAGGGTTCAATTCGTTTTGATTTTGGACAAACAAACGCAGGCTGGCTTGAATTTGAATCCGATGATTTAATAGACAGTGTAACCATGAGCATCAGCGAGTATAATGAGCCGGCAATTGTAAATAGCGGCGCATTACATCCGCTTAAAACTATGGCCCCTGTTAAACATAGTCAAACGTACAGATTAGAATTAAACCCGGAACTTTATGAAGGAGTAAGGTTTGGTTGGATAAACGTACGCTCGCATCAACAATCCTGGCATATAAAGAACCTTCGTCTGGTTTGTCAGGTTAAACCTGTAAATTACCAGGGTAGCTTTTCCTGCAGTGATTCGGAACTGACCAGAATATGGTATACTGGTGCCTATACCGTTAAGTTAAATTTTCAAAAAGACTATTTTGGAGCAATATTAATGGAACGGAGCGACCGCCATTCTTGGACCGGCGATGCTTACCCATCGCAGGCAGCTTCAATGGTTGCCTTTGGTAATTATGGTTTTGTGAAAGCCAACACGATAAATACAGCAGATCTGAATAACGGTATTTTAAGCTATTCTCTCTATTGGGTTTTAAGTCTTATTGATTATGTAAATTATACAGGAGATGTTGAATTTGTCAACAGATATATTGATAACGCTTGTAAAAAACTAGATCTCGCATATCAGCATTTTGGCAATTCGCCTAAGTTAGGCTTTTACGGTTGGGACGAGCGTCTTGGAGCAGGTTTCGAAAATCCAAATATCGAAGAATCTCAGCGTGCTTATTCGATGCTTACCATACGTTCATGGGCCGAATTTGGTCGCTTAATGAAACAGATTGGAAGACCCGACCTGGCACAGAAATATACCAATTATGCTCAGCAGAAAATTGCTGAAGAAAGAAAGAAGAAGAACTGGCCGAACGAATTTGGACTTCATGCATCAGCAGACGCTATTAATACTGGTCTTACAACACCTAAGGAAGATGCCTTGTTTTATCAGCGTAACTATACGGATCGGGTAAACCGCCTGTCTTATTCCCCATTTAATGAATATTTTATCATAGGGGCAATGGCTAAAATGCAAAAGTACGAAGAGGCTATATGTGCAATTAAAGATTGCTGGGGCGGACAAATCAAATATGGAGGAACAACATTTTTTGAAGTGTACCGACCAAGCTGGAATGCAATACTCGATAAAAATGATGCTCCACCCAATAACCAATGCGGATATACCAGCTTGACACATCCATGGAGCGCAGGAGTAGTTAAATGGCTGTCAGAAGAGGTGCTAGGCATAAAGCCACTTGAGCCGGGCTTCAAAGTCTTTGAAATCGTACCTCACTTAGGAGATACCATATCTTATGTTAATGGAAGCACACCAACATTAAATGGATTGATCACTGCCAGCTTTAATGTGAAATCAGGGATAACTACACTCGAAATACCCAGGGGCACGTTGGCAAAAAAGGTTGCGATTCCATTAGGTGGCAATACTATGAAGTCACTTTTTTTAAATGGAAAACCAATTTTAAGCGGAGCAGGATTTCAAATTAAAGATGGCTACATAAATGTAAATAACCTAAGGCAAGGGAAATATGAATATAAGGTAGTTTATAAAACACTAAATAAAGCTGCGCAAGTAAAAAGTATGTCCTGGAATTACCCTATTAACATTTTCCTGCAGGATAGCTTAACTTCTGGAAATTGGAAGGGTAGTTATGGTAAAGAAGGATTTGTTTTGTTTAATTACCTTCAAAACAATAAACATTTACAGAAATTACCTGCATACATATCATCAGTAAAGTTAAGAAATGAGGCAAATGTTCATTTGGATTTGGCGGCAGACAATAGGATACTCAGAGACACCTCAGGTACTAACCGTAGCTTTGGCGCTATTGTAACCAAAGATCCAACTCCGACTTTGCAGACCCTAACAATGGATCTTCAGGTTACGGGAACTCACAACCATCAAATCGCATTGTATTTTTTAGATTGGGATAACAAAGAAAGGCGCTCTGCTGTAGAAATATTTGACGCCAAAACACTCAAACTCATCTCACCTGTTCAGTTAATTAAGGATTATCAAAATGGAAAATATCTGATCTTTAATTATACCGGAAGCATAAGGATTCGCATCAATCATGTACGTGGCGAGAATGCTGCAGTAAGTGGTATATTTTTCGACGGAGGTCAATAAAGCATCAAAAGGCAAATGAAAACACAAATTTTGTGCACACTTTGGGGGATGGAAGACCTTCCTCTTGAAGATTCTTTTCTAAAAGTAAAGCAGGCAGGTTATGATGGGGTTGATGCATGGATTCCGGAAGATGCTGCACAACGTAAAAAGTTTATCCGACTTCTAGGCGAGTACCAATTTCCAATTGTATGTCATCAGCATCAAGCCGCAGGTACCGATATTAAGTCTTTTTGTAAGTCTTTTGAATATTATTTGAATCTCTCTATGGAGTGCAACCCGATACTTATCAATTCGCATAGCGGTAAAGACTATTTTTCAAAAGATGAACAATTAAGGGTAATTGATACCGCTCAGGAATTCTCTGTAAAAAGGGACATCACAGTTGTCCACGAAACCCATAGGGGCAGGATAGGTTTTAGCCCGTACAATGCAATGGAACTTTTTGCTCTTAGGCCTGATATGAAAATCACTGCCGATCTTTCTCATTGGGTTTGTGTAACCGAAAGTTATTTAGAGAATTGCCCGGATATTTTAGATGAGGCAATAAAAAGAACTGAACACATTCATGCAAGAGTTGGTTATCCTGAAGGACCACAAGTAACAGACCCACGTGCAAAAGAGTGGCAGAATGCCACAAGGATATTTCTTGAATGGTGGGGTAAAATCATTGACTATAAAAAAGAAGCCGGTGATGAGCTATTAACCATTACTCCCGAATTTGGCCCACCTCCATATATGGTTACGTTACCCTCAAATGGAATGCCCGTTGCAGATCAGTTTGAAATCAATAGCCACATGAAGGATTTGTTGAGGTCAGTAATTTAAATAATCATTAGTTATACTTTGCGAAGCCTGTATTCTTTAGGTGGTAATCCATTCTTTTTCTTGAATAGGCGGGAAAAATAAAAAATAGAATCAAAACCTGTTTGGTAAGCCACTTCATTAATGGTCAAATTGGTGGATGTAAGTAAATCCTTCGCCTTGTCTAATCTCAGGTTAAGGTGATATTGATTTGGTGATAAGCCAGTTGTTTCTTTAAAAATCTTCCTGAATCTCGAATACCCCATAGGCAAATCCTTTACCATTTCTTCTAAATTCACCGGGTTCTCAATAGATTCCTGTAAAAGAAATTTTGCCTTCGAGATGAGTTTAGATTGATTTCCGATATCAGGCGTTTTGTATTTCGATACTGCATTTACCAAACCTAAAATTTGAAGGGTAAGCCCTGAAACGATCTGACGATAACCTATTTCGGCAGCAGCGACTGTTTTGATGAGTGTATGGAAAAGCTGCAGTAAATCTTCGTTCAGGCCAACATCAATAAAAGGATTCTCAGCAGTAAAAATTCCCTTTTTCATCAATTCATCAGGATAATTTCCATTAAAACCAACCCAATATTCTTCCCAGCCGTGTTGAGGATGTGGTTTGTATCTGTGCCATACGCCTGGGAATAAAAAGAAACAGGTTCCGGCTTTAATGTTGTAGGCCTTGGTTTTTGCAGATTCCAGCAAACCTTCGCCCTTTGTAATGAAAACCAGGTAATAACCATCTAGTATTCTGCCCTTATCCCAGGTAAAGGAATGATCTAGTGGATGCTCACGATTGTTTGGGTAATTTTTATTAGGCTCTACCTTTGCTGAACCAACTGTATTGATATAAAATCCCCAATTTTTTTCGAATTCACTAATGTTAAGGTATTTCTGGTAATTCTTCATTTTAATATTTTGCTTCTTTTATAAAGCTAGCCATTTTATCAAAAAGTATAAAAAATATTTAAGACTAAGTGCAATTTTGTCTTTTAATTTGCATTATAGTGTATTTTTGTTTAAAGGGATATGTCAGAAAAGATAAAATATGGCTAGCGTATATCAGTACAGGACAGCACAGGTTGCGTATTTCATGTATTTACGATATTCTTGTTATACCAAACACACAAATAAACCAACCCACATGAAATCAAACAGAACTAGGTCTGTTAAATTATCTGTAGTATTTTTATTACTCATTCTTATCGGTGTTTCCTTCACCACTTTCCAGAAAGATAATCCAGGACCAAAAGTTGAAAAACTAAAACTTTTACCAAATTTTAAAGCAGAACACTTATATAGCCCTTCTGAAAGTAAAACCGGATCATGGGTAGCCATGACCTTTGATGATAAGGGAAGGATAATTACCTCCGATCAGTATGGCTTTTTATACAGGCTGGAAATACCCGCAATAGGATCAGATACCACCAAGGTTAAAGTAAAAGTAGAAAAACTAATTGTTGGCGATTCAACAAATGCTAAAGTAGGGATGGGGTATGCCCATGGTTTGCTTTACGCCTTCAACAGCTTATACGTAATGGTTAATCACAATAGTGACGACAAGTTTAAAAGTGGAAGTGGCCTTTACCGATTGCAGGATACCGATGGTGATGATCAATTCGATAAAGTAACATTGATGAAAGCATTAACTGGAGAGGGTGAACATGGCCCTCACAGTATTGTCCTCTCGCCTGATAAAAAGTCGATTTACATGATTGCAGGTAATTATACGGATATGCCGGAAATGGACAGTTACCGCTTACCTAAAACCTGGAAAGAAGACAACGCGTTGGCAACCATTAAAGATCCTAATGGCCATGCTACAGACCGTTTTGCACCAGGCGCTTTTGTAATGAAAACCGATCCGGAAGGAGCAAAATGGGAGTTGGTAAGTGCAGGATATAGAAATCCATATGATTTTGCCTTTAACGAAGATGGAGAAATGTTTGTTTATGATGGCGATATGGAGTGGGATATGGGGATGCCGTGGTATAAACCCACCAGAATTTCTCATTCTCCTAGTGGTAGTGAATTCGGCTGGCGCTCTGGAAATACCAATTGGGCACCAAGTTACATTGATAATCTCCCCGCTATTTTAAACGTTGGTCAGGGTTCACCTACAAACCTGGTTAGCAGTTATAATGCTCGTTTTCCAGAGAAATATCGTCGTGGCTTGTTGGCTTTTGACTGGACTTTTGGTATCATTTACTCAGTACAGCTTATTCCCGATGGATCTTCTTATAAAACAACTGCAGAGGAATTTTTATCAGGCCAGCCTTTACCACTTACCGATGGTTTGATTGGGCCTGATGGTGCACTATATTTTTTAACGGGTGGACGTGAGCTTGAATCTGATTTATACAGAGTTTATTATGGGGATAATTCATTGCCAAACCAAGAATTACCAAGCAATGCAACTGCAAGTATGCTCGAAGCACGCAACCTGAGGAAGCAGTTGGAAGAATTTCACGCAACACCCAATCCTGAGGCAATTAACATGGCCTGGCCAAACCTGAAAAACAAAGATCGTTATATTCGATATGCGGCAAGGATTGCTGTTGAACATCAGCCCGTTGCTGAATGGCAAGACAGAGCCTTGAATGAAAAAGACCCAATTATTTTGATGCACGCCATGACTGCACTGGCCAGAAATGGAAGTAAGGAATTAAACAGTAAAATGTTGAATGCCCTGATGGATATCAATTATTTGTCATTGTCAGAGCCGCAGAAGATGGATTTGTTAAGAACTTTTGAGCTAACGTTACTACGAACCGGTAAACCCCAACCGGCAGACAGATTGAAACTAAGCAAATATCTAAATGCTCATTTTCCGGCCAAGAGTAATGAAATCAATCGATTCATGACCAAGATCCTTGTTTACATAGGCGATGAGCAGGTCGTACCTAAAACTTTAGCCTTAATAGACCTGGCCAAGGATGATGAGGACTACCAGAAAGGAATTACCAGTTCGTCAGATTTGATCTTGAAAAACCCTCAATATGGATTGGATATTGCAAAAACACTATCTAAAACGCCGCCTTCGCAACAGATTTATTATGCTGTAGCTTTAAGCGAAGCCAAAAAAGGGTGGACACCGGCACTTCGCAACAAATATTTTAAATGGTTCTATAAAGCATTCGGGTTTAAAGGAGGTAACAGTTATATCGGTTTTATTGATGAAGCACGTAAAATAGCCCTAACCAATGTGCCAAAAGAACAATTTGCTCATTTTAACAAAATCTCTGGAGATGGCCTGGTAGACAATAAACAGCTTAAACTTGGCGATGTTACACAGCCAAAAGGTCCTGGAAGAGACTGGAAACTGGACGAAGCACTTGCAGTAGTAAAAGACAGTTTGGTGGGTAGAAATTATAAGAATGGTAAAATGATGTTTGCCGCCACAATGTGTATTTCTTGCCATACTACCGGTGGCGAGGGTGGTTCTGCCGGCCCTGATCTTACGCATCTGGGAACCAGATTCTCTGAGAAAGACATCCTTGAATCTATCATAACACCTAGCAAAGTGATCTCTGATCAGTATGCCGCAAAGGTTTATTATTTAAAAGACGGAAGCGCTATCTATGGAAGATTTAAGAGAGAGACCAAAGACAAAATTTATATTTCTCAAAATCCTTTTTCTCCTCAAACACTTCGCGAGATTAAGAAAAAGGACGTAGCCATCACTTCTGTATCTAAATTGTCCATTATGATGCCTGGCATGATCAATAGCCTAAATAATGAAGAATTAAAAGATTTAATGGCTTATTTGATCTCAGGTGGAAATAAAGATAATAAGGTGTTTCAGCCGGCAAGTAAATAGAAGTAAGAAGATGCGTCAAATAGATAGAATTTCAATAAAATTTATTGTAAGTATAGTTTTATGTTCGATGATCACCTTTTCAGCTATGAGTCAGGAAAAGGATTTTGTTAAAATTTTCGATGGTAAGACATTGCAGGGCTGGAAAGGAGATTTAACCCACTGGAAGGTTGAAAACGGAGCTATAATAGGTGAGGTAACACTTGAGAACCAATTAAAGAATAATACTTTTTTAATATGGACAGGAGGAAAAGTAGATGATTTTGAACTGAAATTACAGTATAAAATTTCAAAAGGAGGAAATAGTGGTGTTCAGTACAGGAGCGAAGAAGTACCTGGTGTTCCCTTTGGACTAAAAGGTTATCAGGCCGACATAGATGGGAGCAATGAATATACAGGCTTAAACTACGAAGAAAGAGGCCGCGGATTTATCGCAAAACGAGGCGAGAAGGTAGTTGTAGATTCATTAGGAAAACCCGATCTCCTATCAACCCTAGGCACATCAGAGAAGCTGGCAAAGAATATCAGTAACGGTGATTGGAATGAATATCACCTGGTTGTTAAAGGCAATCATATGCAGCATTATATCAATGGTGTATTAATGAGTGATGCTACCGATAATGATCCTGTCAATCGTAAAATGGCAGGATTATTAGGCCTTCAGGCACACGTAACACCTGAAATGCGGGTTGAATTCAAAAACATTAGGCTAAAGCAGGGCCTTGATTATGCCTTAAAATCTCGTGCAAAGGCCCATTCAACCATTGCATCGAGGATTGGCTTCAATTCTTCCCCTTCAAAACTTAAACTATAGGTAACAAAGGGAGGGACAATGTTCTCCGCTTTTCTGATAACCAGCACATCCTGCTGCATCTGTTTGAGGTGCTGTATAAGCATTTTTTCAGTTATGGCAGGAATCAATTTCTTCAACTCGCTATACCTTTTTGGTCCGCTCATGAGGTGGTAAAGTATTACCGGTTTCCAATGACCTCCAATCTTACTCATCACGTAGCTGACCGGGCAGGTTGCCATATTGTTTTGCCTATTGGTGTTTAAAGTTGAATTTTCTTTGATCGCTGTCATGATACATACTTTGGGGTAAGTACTTGTATAAAAGTAAGTACAAATATAACTTTGTCTGTAAATAAAAACAGAACAATCATGAAAATAATTATAACCGGGTCACTGGGGAATATCAGCAGACCACTTTCAATTCACCTGATTTCTGAAGGACATCAGGTAACCATAGTATCAAGTAACCAAGAAAAATCAGAAGAAATTATCAGCCTTGGTGCAACCCCGGCAATTGGATCAGTAAATGACGAACGTTTTCTTATAGATACCTTTACCGGTGCTGATTTAGTATATCTGATGGTACCTAATGATTTCTCTGTCAATGACCTTAAAGGACATATTAGAGAAGTTGGCGAGCACTATGCCAATGCAATAAAAGCCTCTGGTGTTAAAAAAGTAGTTTTATTGAGCAGTATAGGTGCTCATCTTGACAAAGGAACTGGCCCGATTGCAGGGCTTTTTGCTGTTGAACAGATCTTTAGTAAACTTGAAAATATCGATGTACTAACCCTTCGCCCTGCATTTTTCTATAACAATTTCTATGCGAATCAGGATTTGATCAGGCACATGGGAATCATCGGGTCTAACTATGGCGCAGATCAACCAATCATTATGGTCGATCCAAAGGATATAGCTGCCGCCGCTGCAGGTAAAATCAAGGAAGGCTTTACCGGAAAGCGTATTTTCTACATCGCAAGTGATAAACGCCTGCTTAAGGAAGTCGCAGAGGAGCTAGGAAAAGCAATTGGTAAGCCTGAATTGCCATGGGTAGCATTTGATGATGTGCAGGCCTTTGATGGAATGGTAGGAGCCGGACTTCCAGAGGAAATTGCAAAGAATTATGTAGAAATGGGTACAGCCATTAGAAGCGGTGTACTTTGGGAGGATTTCGATTCCAAAAACATTGTTCCCATTGGTAAGATCAAACTTGAAGATTTCGCAAAACAGTTTGCCATAGCCTACAACGGATAGCTGAGCTCAATTATGCTTCGTTCACAGTGTCTCTGCAGCGCTTTCTGTAGTCCGTTGGTTTTAATCCGGTTTTCTCTTTAAAAAGCTTTGAAAAGTAGAAGCTGGATTCAAAATTAAGATCAATAGAGATCTCTTTGATCGGTATATTGCTGCTGCACAATAGATCCTTTGCCCTTTCAATTTTGAGTTGAAGGTAATACTGTCCTGGAGATAAACCTGTGTAATTTTTGAACAACTTCCGAAACGAGGAGTATCCTACACACAAATCCTGCGCGGCCTGTTCGGCAGAGTATGGGTTATTTATATTTGAACGAAACAGGAGCATTGCCCGGTTTATAACATTATCCTCTTCCTGGTTACCAAGGGTATGTTGTTTGGCAAGCGAATGACAGGCACCAAGCAGATAAAAGACTGCTCCCGAAACCAGAGGCTGATAACCAGGGCGCTCTTGTTTCGTTTTTTCCATAATGCCATTATATACTTCGAGTATACTTTCATTAAAACCAATATACTGTGTCGGTGCTTCAGGCTTCAAATAGCCTGAGGTAACCAGATTGTCTATTATTTTACCTTTTACCCCTACCCAGTATTCATCCCAACCTGTTTCTGGGTCGGGTTTATAACGGTGGCGCTCATTTGGGAACAGCACAATGACTGTTCCTGCATTAATTTTGGTCTGTTTGCAATTTTCGGATTCAAAGATACCGCTTCCACGAGTGATGTAAATAACCTGATATTCCTGCAAGGTGCGCCAACTCTTCCAATTAAAATTGTGGTGTGCCGGGTGACTTTTGAAGGGATATACGTTTGTGGGCTCAATATGTGTGCATCCGCTATTGAGTACAGTCAAGCCCCAACTTTCATCTTCTTTGCTGACAGGGAGATACTTATAGAAATTAATCATACTTGTCAATCATTTGGTTAGTTTTCTTAGTGCCGGTTGCAAATAGTTTCCCTTAACGAGTTCGCTGCAAGGTTAAAACTACTAAGAAAAATCATAGAATGGATTTCAAATGCCAAAAAATGCAGGTCTTTTATCAAAACCTCTATTTATTCCAGTTCACATTAAAGATAGTTTTGGATACCAATATAAACTTTTAGAACATTAAAAAGTAAGTTATGAAAACAAGACTTTTAATTGTGCTGAGCCGGGAATACTTAGTTATTTTAGCTATAATGCTATTGTGCTACCTGCCAGTTCAGGCACAGACACCAACAGTTATTTCGGGAACATTGACCGATTCCCTGGATACAGGACCCATCGTTGGGGCCTCAATTATGGTTCAAGGCACTAAGGTAGCTACACAGACAGACGCAAACGGAAAATTTTCCATCAGCGCTTCGCAGGGTGCTACATTGATTTTTAGCTACATCGGCTATGTAGAAAAAAAGGTAGTTGTAGGAAGTAATGCCAACTTGAATATCCGGTTGCTACCCTCATCCCAAGGTTTAAAAGAGGTGGTGGTATTGGCCTACGGATCACAGCGCAAAGGTGATATCACTTCAGCAGTATCTGAAATCGATCTTTCGAAATCTCAGGGTATACCTGCTTCAAATGTTGGGCGGCTACTTCAGGGGCAAGCTCCAGGTGTGGTAGCAAAGCAGACAACAGGGCAGCCCGGACAAGAACTACAGGTCGAAATCCGCGGTAACAGTTCCCTCGGAGCAACCAGCGATCCTTTATATGTGGTTGATGGCTTCCCTGTAGGAACCAGTGTAGGGACTGCGCTAAATTCCAATGATATTGAAAGTATGACCATTTTAAAAGATGCAGCATCTACTTCAGTATATGGATCTCGCGGTGCGAATGGTGTGGTACTGATCACTACAAAAAATGGGAAAAAGGATGGCCATAAATTAACAGTCAGTACCAATACAGGAATAGCCAATGTACCTGATTCAAGAAGGGTAAAAGTACTTAACGGATCGGAATTTGCTGCTTTTCAAAATGAGGTGTTTTCCGATAAGATCAGGTATTTTCAGAATAGAGAACCAGATATCAGCGAAATACCAGCTGATTTCAGGTTTCCCGAACAAACCAAGGTATCTACCGATTGGTATAACGAAATTTTGCACCAGAATGCACCGTTTAGCGACTATAATCTTTCACTCAGCAATGGTGCAGAAAAGTCAAGCTCTTATATCTCATTGGGATATCTGAGTCAGCAAGGAGCATTAAAAAACACAGGCTTTAACAGAATCACAGCCAGAGCCAATTTAGATGGCAGACCCACCGACTATCTTAATTTTGGCTTGCATTTATCAGGTGCTTATTCATGGGCTAAAAACAGTGATGCCATTGCAGGTGGATTTGGTAATAACATTGTGGATCAGGCCCTGCTGATGGATCCCAGAGAACCGGTGTATAATGAGGATGGTACTTTCAATAATTACATTGGCGGGCACGACAATATTTTCGGTTTTCCAAATCCGGTACAGCGCCTTATGCAAGAGCTTCATCAACAATACAAGGGTAATCTTACAGCCAATGCTTACGTAGAAGTTAAGCCCATAAAAAATGTTTCTTTCAGAACAAATCTTAACGGAACCTTACAGAACGACAGGAATCATGATTTTACTCCTTCTGGTATTGCCGGATTTAATAATGCCCCACCGCGTTTGGCTAGTTCAGGAGAATATTTTTATAACTATACCAATTATGGTATGGATAACCTGCTTACCTATTCACCTCAGCTGAAAGATCATAAACTGGAGGTAACTGTTGGGCACATTTTTCAAAAAAATACAGTAAATACCGGTAATGCTACAGGTACTGAATTTCCGGATGATTTGGTAGAATATGTTTCTGCGGCAAATCAACGAGATGGCAGTTCAGGGATGGCAGCATTTACCATTGAGAGCTTCCTGTCTAGGGTAAATTACTCTTACAAAGATAAATACCTGTTTACAGCAGCCTTTAATCGCGAAGCGAGCTCAAGATTTGGAAGCAATAACCGTTGGGGAAGTTTTCCTTCTGCATCGGTAGGATGGCGTATTTCAAAGGAAAGTTTCTTCCCGGAATTGAAATGGCTATCTGATTTCAAATTAAGGGCAAGTTATGGGGTAACTGGAAACAATAATATTGGTAATTATACTTCTCAGGCCATTATCAATCCCAGCAATTATGTTCTTGGCAACGCAATTTCCCCGGGTGCAACAATTGGTTCTTTCCCAAATAGCAATCTGGGCTGGGAACAGTCTAAACAATTGGATATCGGTACAGACATAAGTTTGTTTAATGGGAAACTAAATTTAACAGCAGAGTACTATCGAAAACTAACAACCGATATGCTTTTGAATGTAGAGATTCCTGCCGTAGCCGGTTTTGGTAGTGTGATTACCAATATCGGAGAACTTGAAAACAAGGGTGTGGAGCTTGGGTTAAACTACCGTGATAAATTTGGAGAGGTATCATTTAGCAGTGGGTTTAATATCTCCTTTAACAGGAATAAGGTATTGTCCATTGATGGGGACAGGAATTCATTACTGACAGGTGCATTTTATGATGGCTACAACCTTACCGAGGTAGGAAAACCAATTGGACTATTCTATGGCTACAAAGTTTTGGGTATTTATCAGAACCAGGCACAGATAGATGGTACGCCGAGTAATCCTAACCATATTCCGGGCACATATCAATATCTGGATGGAAATGGCGATGGCAAAATATCTTATGATACACAGGATATGATAGTGCTTGGTAACCCAAATCCTAAATTTACCTGGGGTTGGAACTGGAATGCAGGCTATAAGAATTTTGATTTAAGCGTATTACTAAATGGATCTTATGGAGCTGATATTTACAGGGCTATTGAAATGAATCTCGCGAATATTGACGGTGTTTTTAACGTGCTAAAGGAGGTTCAAAATCGTTGGCGATCTGAACAAAACCCGGGTCTAGGTAAGCAGGCTGGATCTAATACCTATTATTTTACCCGCGAATCTAACTCGCGCTATGTATACAGCGGTAGCTATGCTTGGGTAAAGAACATCACACTAGGGTATACCATTCCAAGGATCAAGAATTTCCTGGATGCAAAGATCTTTGTCAGTGTAGACAATGCATTCCTAATCACTAAGTATCCTGGAAACAATCCAGAGGTCAATGCGGCAAGGGCCAATAACGGTAATGATGTCATCAGTCCAGGAAGAGATTTAGAGTCTTATCCAATTCCAAGAACAATATCTATAGGTACAAGGATCAATTTTTAACCAAAACCAGAAACAATGAAAAATCTATATAAAATTGCAGTTTTAGCGGGTGTACTCGCTATAGTGTCCTGCAAAAAATCTTTCCTGGATTTGTCTGATCCAACTAAGAAAACAGCTGATAAGTTTTACCAGAGTGAAGATGAAATCAGACAGGCAGTTAGTGGTGCTTATAGCTCATTGCAAAGTCATGTAAACAGCCAGTACATCTTTGCAGAAATGTCTTCAGACAATACTACAATACAGCTAGATCCTTCAGACAGGGGGCAAACCGACAGGGCAGAGGCCTTTGAGTTCTGGAATGTGACTGCAACAAATGTAAATGTAGCTGATCTGTATAACCAAAGCTATAATGCATTGTACAACATCAACTATGCGCTTTCAAAGATCGGAGGAGTTACCGCTATCAGTCAGCAAAAAAAGGATCAGTATCAAGCCGAGCTTGAATTTATGCGGGCCTATTACTATTTTAACCTGGTAAGGTATTTTGGCCCGGTAGTATTGATCACAGAACCGCTCGCTTCATCTTCTGATGCGTTCCAGACAAAAAGAAGTCCGGAAAAGGAAGTGTATGATCAGATCATAAAAGACCTGACCGATGCTGCGGCCAAGTTGCCTGCAAAAAGTGAATATTCAGCGGCGGATGTAGGCCGAGCATCTAAAGGTGCAGCTTTGGGGTTATTGGGTAAGGTCTATTTAACCACAAAAGATTATGCAAAAGCTGAGGGCACATTAAGGCAAATTTTGCCAATGGGCTATGTGCTGGTTGGAGATTATGCTGCTGTTTTTGATCCTAAAAGTAAAAACAATAGCGAATCATTATTTGAAGTTCAGTACCAGGGTGGGAATAATCTGGGCGAATGGAGTAGTTTCATTTATACCTTTGCGCCAAGAGGATCTGCGGGCGCTATCACGGGTTTCCCAACCAGCCGTCCGCAAGGCTGGAACATTCCCACTAAAAATATGATTGCTGAATTTGAACCAAACGATGAACGTAAAGCGGTTTCACTTCAGGAAGGTTATACTAATGCGGATGGCCTATTTGTAGGCATTCCATATGTTAACAAATACAATCATCCACATACAATTGCCGGTCGTACTGACGATAACTGGCCTGTTCTGCGGTATTCAGATGTACTGTTGATGCTCGCTGAAGCAATAAACGAACAAACCGGCCCTGGTGATGCCTATCAATATATCAATAAAGTTAGAGAAAGGGCACACCTGATTGGTTTAAGTGGGCTTAGTCAGGATGCTTTTCGTGCTGCAATAAGACATGAGCGCAGGGTGGAACTAGCCTTTGAGAACGATCGCTGGTTTGATATGAAAAGAGCTTTTACCAATGCTCAAATGATAACTTTACTAAATACACATGGTCAGGCCGAAAAAGCTCAGCCTACTGTTGACCGTGGCGGAGTGCCATTCTCTCCAAATGACTATAGGTTTGATGGTTATGAAGCACTTTATCCAATACCGGACAGACAGCTTTTTCTTGATAAAAATTTAATACAGAATCCTGGCTATTAATTGTGCATTTATCTTAATTAATGCCGAATTTAGTTAGCTGGCGAAAAAAACAGCCGCATGAAATACTTAAATCGCTTTTTTTTACTTTTTGTTCTTACTTGTTTTTCAATTGTTTCTGCCACAGCGCAGTTAGCACAGATGAAAGCAGGTTTCGCTAATCCGTCGGATAAATATAAGCCCGGTGTCTACTGGTACTTCATGGATGGGAATATGAACGCCAAAACGATAACCAAAGACCTCGAGTCTATGAAAAAGGCTGGCATTGGTAATTTGATCTTTCTGGAAGTAAACGTTGGTGTACCGCGAGGGGCCGTTGATTTCCTTAGTGAACAGTGGACATCTTTGTTTGCCCATGCAGAAAAGGAAGCTCGGCGCCTGGGGATAGAAATCACATTGGGGATAGGTCCCGGATGGACAGGTAGTGGTGGGCCATGGGTTAAAGCAGAACAATCTATGCAGCACCTGGTGTCGAGCCAGGTTACCGTCTCTTCAGATGATCACAAAAAGATTGTACTGCCCGTGCCTGCACCCCAAAAACCTTTCTTTGGCGAAGGCAACCTACCGGAAGACTTTAAAAAACAATGGAGGGAATATTATAAAGATGTGGCTGTTCTGGCATTTCCTGCTACCTCTTCAGTCAAAGCAATTAGCGATTACGAAGAAAAGGCACTGTATTATCGTGCCCCATATAGCTCTGCTACAGTGAAACCCTATTTAGCGGAACCCGATTTTAAGTCGGATCAGAGAAAAGGCATTGAAAAAGGTAAAATAATAGATCTTACCGGTAAGATGGATGCCGATGGAACCTTGAATTGGACTCCGCCATCAGGCAAATGGATAGTTATGCGCTTTGGCAGCCGTAATAACGGCGCAATTACCCGACCTGCACCTGTTCCAGGACTAGGTTTTGAAGCCGATAAATTGGATACTACCGCACTTAATGCCCACCTGGATGCCTACCTTGGTAAAATCTTCAAAAAAATAGCTAAACCCGGCAGCAAGAGTAACGGCGGGTTAAAGAGACTGCATATGGACAGTTGGGAAATGGGTGCTCAAAACTGGACAGCTAATTTCAGGCAGGAGTTCCTAAAAAGAAGAGGCTACGATCCGATAACCTATTACCCCGTTTACTCAGGAAACGTTGTAGGCTCAAGAGAAGAAAGTGAACGTTTTTTATGGGACCTAAGGTTAACCGCACAGGAACTTGTGTTGCAAAACCATGCAAACCATGTAAAACAATACGGCAAACGCCATGGACTTTCCTTATCCATAGAACCCTACGACATGAACCCGACCGCAGATCTGGATCTTGGAAGTATTGCCGATGTGCCTATGGCCGAGTTTTGGAGTAAAGGTTTTGGCTTTAATTCTACCTACAGCGTAATTGAAGCAACATCTATTGCCCATGTTGAAGGCAGATCACTTGTTCCTGCCGAAGCCTTTACAGCACAGAATAATGAAGGATGGAAGCAACATCCGGGATCAGTAAAAAACCAGGGTGATTGGGCCTTTGCCTCTGGCATAAACCGTTTCGTTTACCACACTTTCCAAAATCAATTCTTACCTGATTCCTTAAAACCGGGCGCAACAATGGGACCATATGGCGTGCATTGGGATCGTGGACAAACCTGGTGGCCAATGGCGGCAGCTTACCACCAATACATTACACGTTGCCAATACTTGTTGCAACAAGGGCGTACAGTAGCCGATATTTTATACATGACACCAGAAGGTGCTCCGCATGTTTTCTTGCCGCCGGCATCAGCAATTCAGGGCGATACGATTGGTAATAGAAAACAATATAATTTCGATGGTTGTTCGCCATTACAGCTCATGAAAGCCTCTGTAAAAGGCAAAAATGTAGTGTTCCCCAGCGGAGCATCTTATCGGTTACTTGTGCTGCCTGCTTACGAATCGATGACACCTGAACTACTCAGCAAGATTGGCGACCTGGTAAAGCAAGGAGCAACCGTATTAGGCAGCCCTCCACTAAGATCTCCAAGTCTGAGTGGCTTTCCTGATTGCGACAAAAAAGTATTGGCGTTAAGCGAAACCATATGGGGTTCTGTAGCCAAACCTGCAGCGCAAACAAAAAGAACCTATGGCAAAGGTACCCTTATATGGGGTGGTGAACTAGCCAGCCGGATTGATAATTTATATCCCCAGTATGAGCTTACTGCTGATATTTTAAAATCGGAAAATGTAGTTGAAGATTTCGTTGCCGATGAAATCAGATATACCCACCGAACAGGAAGCAACTGGGATCTTTATTTTTTGTCGAACACACAAAACAAGCCAATAAAAGTAGATGCCAGGTTCCGCAGTACACAAGGATCGCCTGAATTATGGAATGCCATTACCGGAAAACGTATTCCATTAACTGACTTCAAAACAGATCACAAGATTAGTACTATTCCTTTGCAATTGGATGCGTATGAAAGCTGTTTCATCATGTTCTCTAAAGAGAACAAATGGCTTGCATCAAAAACAAAAAAGGAAGCCTTAATAAAAACACTTGTAAGGCTCAATGGGCCTTGGGAGGTTAAATTTGATCCTAAATGGGGTGGGCCTGCAAGTGCTATATTCGATAAACTATCTGATTGGACCACCAATAAAGATGAGGGAATTAAATACTATTCTGGTACGGCTGCCTATCATAAAACCTTCGATTTCCCACAGGCAAACCTAAAACAACCGATATATCTGGAGCTTGGGAAGGTGAAGAATATGGCGCGTGTTACCTTAAATGGAAAGGAAATGGGTATAATATGGACTGCTCCGTGGAAAATTGACATTTCTAACCATTTGCAGGTAAAAAACAACCAACTCAAAATTGAAGTGGTGAACCTTTGGGGGAATCGGCTAATTGGCGATGAGAAAAAACCTGATGATGGAATTAAGGATGATAAATGGCCAGATTGGCTTTTGAATAACAAGCCTCGTACAAGTGGAAGATATACTTTTACCACTTCCAAACAGTACAATGCCGATTCTCCTTTACAAGAATCAGGACTTATGGGCCCAGTAACTATCATTCAGGAAACTATAAAAAAATAAAATATTATAATGTATAAACAATCGAGGGTTAGGATAGGATTATTTGGGATAGGTCTGCAAGCATATTGGGATCAATTTGCTGGACTTAAACAACGGCTAACGGAATACATTGAGGTGGTGGCAAAAAGTATGGAAGCTTTTGATGCCGAAATTGTTAACCTTAGCTTAATAGACACACCAGAAAAAGCTTTTGATGCTGGCTTAAAATTTAAGCAAGAGGATGTTGATCTCATATTTCTATATGCGACTACCTATGCACTGTCATCAACCGTGTTGCCCGTTGTAAGAAAGGCGGGGGTACCGGTAATTGTTCTTAATCTTGCCCCACAAGCCAGCATTGATTATGAAAGCTTTAACAACATGGAAAACAGAATTGCAATGACGGGCGAGTGGCTGGCGTATTGTTCTTCGTGTTCGGTACCTGAAATTGCAAATGTGTTTCGTCGCAGCAACATTCCCTTTTTTCAGGTTACAGGGCTGCTTTATGATGATCCCCATGTTTGGACCCAAATACAAGAATGGATACAGGCAGCGCAAGTAGCCAGAACCATGCAGTACAACCGGCTTGGTGTGATGGGTAATTATTACGGAGGGATGCTAGACATTTATACCGATCTTACCCTTCAGTGTGCAACATTTGGCGGGCACATCGAAGTCCTGGAAGTTGATGAATTGTCGGCCTTAAGAACTGGTGTAACCGATGCAGAAATCGAAGAAAAGTTAACTGAAATTGAAACTGAATTTGATGTGCAGGACGATTGCCTGCCAGAAGAATTACATCGCGCAGCTAAAACCGCTGTTGCATTGGATAAGCTGGTANRATMANNATGNNCTGGSTTMTTTAGCCTATTACCACAAAGGTACTGGCAATGCCGAAAATGAAAATACGGTTACCTCTGTTATACTTGGTAATTCACTACTCACGGGTAAACACATTCCTGTTGCAGGCGAATATGAAATTAAAAATGTGCAGGCCATGAAAATAATGGACAGTTTTGGTGCAGGGGGATCTTTTACTGAGTATTACGCCATGGATTTTAACGATGATGTAGTGATGATGGGGCATGATGGACCCTGCCATCCAAAAATTGCGGAAGGAAAGATAAAAGTTAAGCCGCTAAAAGTTTATCACGGTAAGGTGGGCCATGGCTTATCGGTAGAAATGTCCGTTAGCCATGGCCCGGTTACGCTATTGTCAGTAGTAGAAACCGGCAAGGGGCTGCTAAAGTTACTGGTTGCCGAAGCAGAATCAGTTGCAGGCCCGATTCTGGAGATTGGAAATACCAATAGCAGGTATAAATTTTCGTTGGGGGCAAGGAACTTTGTAGAAGCCTGGAACCAGGAAGGCCCTGCCCACCATTGTGCAATAGGTAAGGGACACATTGCGTCAAAAATTAAAAAATTAGGTGAAATACTTAATTTGGAAGTGGTGCAGATTAAGTAAGATGATTTTCTAATTGAATCCATACGGGAGCATGATCACTTGTTTTTTCCCATCCGCGGACATGACGGTCGACTGCTGCAGCTTTGAGGCGGCTGGTTAAGTGGGGGCTTAAAAGGAAGTGATCTATCCGTAAACCTGCATCACGGCTGTAGGCGTTGCGGAAATAATCCCAGAACGTATAAATCTTTTCATTTGGATGCAATGTCCTTAATGCATCGGTCCATCCCTGTTCAACCAGGGTTTTAAAAGCATCGCGAACTTCGGGTCTGAACAGGGCATCATCAACCCAGCGTTCGGGTTTGTATACATCAAGTTCTGTGGGCATCACATTATAATCTCCTACAAGTATTGTGGGTATATCAAAATCCAGGAGAGCTTTAGCATGAAGTTTTAAGCGCTCAAACCAGGCCAGTTTATAGTCGAATTTTAATCCGGGAGCAGGGTTCCCATTAGGTAAATAAAGGCAGCCAATAACTATCCCATCTATAAAAGCCTCAATATATCTGCTGTGTAAATCCTCTGGATCACCTGAAAGCCCTCGTCTGGTTTCTTTAATTTCCAGATTTCGTGCAAGGATTGCAACCCCGTTCCAACTTTTCTGGCCATGCCATATGGCATTGTAGCCGGCAGCTGTTATGGCTTGTTCAGGGAACTTTTCCTGTGGCGCTTTTAACTCCTGCAGGCAAACTATATCTGGCTGCGCCTCTTCGAGCCAGCGAAGTAGTACGGGTAATCGGCCATTAATACCATTAACATTGTAAGTAGCAATTTTCATATCAAGTCTATTTAAGCTTAACCATTAACTAAATACAAAAGTTTAAAATATTAATTTTTAGGAACCGAAAAGTTTATCGTCAAGATGACGACTCGTTTTACGATGTTATCAAAGTGATACCAGTTAGATCTGCTTTACCGTGTTTCAGGAATTCGTAGGTAATACGATCTGCTTTACAGTCTGTAAACTGAATCCGGTTCCGTTTAAATGTATTGTTTTTAAAGAAAGTGTTAGTAAGCGTTGAATTCTGGAACTTTACCCAATCAAAAACACAGTTTTCAAAATAACAATCCTCCAATGTTCCATCAAAAACAATATCAGCAAKWKGTRTMYCARTNRRMKWSRKAYKWWTCSRKACTNTMTCCKRAAMWKYAWYAWYCTYGANNYMKCYGNGATTTNNATCTTACTCCGGTAAAATCAGCACCTGAGAAATCGCAACCTTCTAAATGACTTTTTAAAAAATCAGCTTCTTTAAGAGAGCACCCTTTAAATAAGTTATTGCTTAAATGGGAGCTCTGAATTTGGCTGCTGCTGATATCTGAGCCCGAGAAGTCACAGTATCTGATATAACTTTTCAAAAATTTAGCTTCCTTCAGGGAACTGTTCTTAAATAGATTGTTGTCTAAGTTGGAAGCCCGAATGTGACTGTTGCTGATGTCGGAGTCTGAAAAATCACAGCTATCAAGGTTGTTGCTTTTTAGGAGAAGTCCCGATAAATCCGAACCGATAAATTTGCAACGCTGCATGTTAGATGAACTGAATTTTTCATGTAGATTTTTCAACCCTGAAAAGTCAGCATCAATCCAGTTTCCCAGCGACATATCCCAGCTAAGTTTTCTCTCTTGCTTTCCGGATGGCAATTCGATCGGTGGTATCCCAGTGGCTTCAGATTGGAAGCTTTCTGAAAAATAGTTAAGGTCAACACCAAGAATTTCAGCCAGACGGTTAAAAGTAGTGATGTCTGGCATTGATTCTCCGCGCTCCCACTTTCCGACTGCCTGTGGGCTGATGAACAGAAGTTGAGCAAGCTGGACTTGAGACGTATTTATTTTCTTTCGTGCTTCTGCAATCTTATTGCCGATCATTTTTGTGCTTAACATAGGTACTATCTTTTTATTGTTTTTTGGACACCACAAAGGTATTTGGATGCATTTCCCGAATCAACAAAATACATAAACTTATAGTTGTATTTACGCTACTTATAGTTGTTATTGACAACTATAAGTTGTAAAAATCTAAATTTGCGATACAGGAACAAATAAAAATTAAAAGATAATGGACAAAAGAGTGAAATTTGACTTTGAAATATATTTTACCAATGGAGGAAGTATAAAAGGTGAAGATTTTAGACTGGACATAGCTGGTGACCACATTTCTGATAAAGAACTTGCCGACTATATTGTTGACGATTTAAGACTGCTTATGGTTGGGCAAACTAAAATCCTGAATAAGGAAATTTTTAACGAAGCACACAAGCGCAAACCCGTTAACGAAAAAGCAGGGTCAGATTTATTCATTGATTTGAGCCATACTATTGAAGATGGACTTGTAACCTATAAAGGATTGCCAGCGCCTATTATTTGTGACTATTTGAGCCGGGAAAACTCAAAAGAGTTTTATGCAGAAGGAACCGCATTTCAAATTGGAAAAATTGAAATGGTAAGCAACACGGGTACTTATATAGATTGTCCTTTTCATAGATTTGAAAACGGAAAAGACCTCTCAGAAGTTGGGTTAGAATGTTTTACAGACCTAGTGGCTATAGTAATCCATGTACCCTTTTCCCAGACCCTGGAAATAACAGAAGAACACTTAAAAAATTACGAAATCAGAAATAGAGCAGTTTTGATTCATACCGGATGGGATAGTAATTGGAATACGGAAGCGTATTACGAACATCATCCTTATTTAACAGAAGGGGCCGCCAAATACTTAAGAGATTGCAGTGTGAAACTGGTTGGCATCGATTCTCATAACATCGATAACACTCAAGGAAAAACAAGACCTGTTCATACCACACTACTAGGAGCAGAAATATTAATAGTGGAGCACCTTTGCAATTTGTATCTACTACCCGCAGATGGCTTTACCTTTAGTGCAATTCCTCCTAAATTCAAAGGAGTTGGAACCTTTCCCGTAAGAGCGATGGCTAAACTAATCAAGCCTAATTAACAGATATATTTACTATCCGCGAATTTTATTTTAATCAAAATTTTGTTTTTATCTTTTTACTTATTTCTTTGTATTTCCGATACCTATAATGCATATCAATGAATAAATTCTCTGACGAACTCAACCACATCATAGCACTATACAACACACTTGATTTTTCAAAAGAAGACGATTTGTTATCAGCTATTGAAAACAAAAACACCTGCGAAAATATCCTGACAATAGTTCAAACCATATTAAGTAAAGAGCCGCATCATTTTGAAGCTTTATTATGGCGAATAAGAATAAATAACAGCCCTGTTTTTAACAACACATTTGCCATACAAGATGACTGTAGCCTTATACTCAATACGAGTAGCGATATAACCAGCAGACTTCAGGCATATGATTGGTTGATTTATATTTACCTGGAAAAACTATCGTTAAATGATATTGCTATTGAAACGTTGCAAGATAAGCTGATTGATGTTGGTGGCATAAAAGACAATCGCGCTTTACAAGACCAGGCTTTTGGCGATACTTATTACAGATTGGCTTATCTCCATCAGGAAAAAGGCGATGAAACTGAAGCGGTCGACTATTACCTTAAATCGTTTAAACATGCGCCAAAAATGACACCCAGAAATTATGAGGGTGGATTGCTTTTGCTGGAATTAGAAAGATTTGATGAGGCAGAACAATTATTGTCGAAACATTTTGATTCAGCAGAACCTATTGAGTGTAAAGGATATGCTGAAAAGATAGAAGTACTGTTTAACAGGGGGAAATTAAATAAGCATTGGAATTTATTTAGTTTATTTTATCCCACAGCATTTGAGATGCCAACAGAATTTGGGTATAAAAACCGTCAGGAATTTGTAGCAAAATATCTGTCCGTTATTATTAATGAAACTGAAAAAAATCCAACAAATGCAATAGCCTGGAGGATGTTGAGTAACAATTATTACTTCAATGATAAGAATGCAAAAAAAGGCTTTGATAATTTGACCAAATACTATGAAATAATTCAGGAGGTAAAAGATTTAGCGATCGAAAGATATTATGATACAGCAGAAGATTTAAATATCGATTTACGAACTATCGATTTTCCAATTTATCCAGATGGTGCAATTTGCTATAATATACTAACTACCTATCTGGAAAAAGGCAATGAGGCACAGGATAAAAACGATCATTTTTCGGCCCAAATGTACTATGAAACGGCAAAGAAATACGGTTTAGCCGGCTACCACGCATTTAACACTTACTTTAATAGCGATAAGGGTTTGTCGATTAACAATGAACCACACACTTTTGCAATGCTTTGCAACAATCTGGGTATTGTAATTAAACAAGTGTCCTGGTATCAGCATAAAAGCTACCTTAATGAGGAGTGTAAATTTGCTTCAGATATACATTGGCAGGGCTATCAGGTTTCACCATTCTGGGAAAACTTGGATAATGGAATGGAAATTTCGTGGAGAAATGAAAATGACCTGAACCTGGAGAGATTCTGTTTGGAGGTGCTTTCTAATTTCGATTATTACAAAAATATTCTGGAAGCAGAAAAATGGTATCAAGTGATGTTCTACCTCATAACTGCTTATCGACAAGCAGAAAAATACGAAGAGGCAAAACAGATTTATGAGCAAACCGTCCGAAAATTTGAAGAAAGCGGAGATGAGCATAAAACTATTGTAAGTGTTGTTTTAGATACAGCTATTGTGTATTTCAACTTTTTAATGGCTAAGGGTTTGCACAATCAAAGTCTTAGCTATGTAAGTGATTTATTTAGCAATCCGGCTTATCAAAAAATGCAAAACGAAAAAGCAGAGAGTTTTAAATACTATTTTATGGCGCATGCCCACCTGGGTTTAAACGATAAAAACGAAGCTCAAAAGTATTTTAAACTAATTACCGAGAAATTTGCAAACACTCAATTAACTTATATCCGCGATGTAGTGAACGATGCTAAGAGTAATTTGAATATTATAAACGCAGGACAGAACTTTGATGAGGTAGTCGTTTCGCTCTATAAAACTCAACCGAATAGACTTTTTGATTATCCTTTAAAGGCAAAAGAAGAAAACATTAAATATTTAAAGCGGATTTTAAATTTAGTAACCAGTAATAAAATGCCTTCGTCATCTGCATGGGTAGAGAGAAACATGTACGTTGGTTTTGAGCTTAGAACAAAAAGAACTGAAACTGAAGAAATATACGATTCGTTTTTTTACATCCATTTAAAATCTGAGGATTTGGGTATAAGGTACGAGCTTGTAGAATGGCAAGATGTAGAAAGTGGATTTTTAGGTTTATCAAAAAAAATAGTACAGCGCAATGCTTTTTATGTCGGTTTCTATACCAACTATGATTCGAATACATCTGATACACGAACAGAATTTGAAATGGCATCAGAACACATGCAGCAAAAAGCACAGTACTTATGGAAAGAGTGGATAAATAAACTGCATTTTTATGAACCGATGGCCGAAGCTAAATAGGTTGTGAAAACCTTATATTGTTATTATTCCATTCTTTACTGCGTAAATAACAAGGCCTGCAATGTTTTTAGAGCCTATTTTTTCGAACAATCTGGTGCGATAACCCTCAACGGTACGAACACTTAAAAATAATTTATCTGCAATCTCAGTATTGCTGCATTCTTCGCAGATAAGTTTAAGTACTTCGATTTCACGTTCGTTTAGCTTGGCGTCTTTTTGGTGCAAACGATGCATGAAGTTTATACCCAGCAGCTCTTTAGCCATAGTTATCGACAGGTTGTCGTTAAAATAAAAGCCTTTAGCCTGCACGGTTAAAATAGCATCCAGTATCTCTTCCGGTTCTGCATTTTTTAAAAGATATCCCGAAGCTCCCAAACGCATGGCATCTAAAATATATTTATCCTCGTTGTGCATAGAAAGCATCAGTATTTTAATGTCTGGAAAATGCTGATGAATATAAGCTGTAGCCTGCATGCCATCCATTTCGGGCATTTTAATGTCCATTAAAATAACATCAGGTTTATTATCGGTAATTTGATCAATTAAATCTTTGCCATTTGTTGCCTCTATAATTAGGTTTAATTGGCTGCAATCCTCTAAAGTGAATTTTAGACCTTCACGGAAAATTTTATGATCATCAGCGATAGCTAAATTTATTAAGGACATAAGTTAAAGATATGGGGGAATAAGTTAATTATCAAGGTTATTAATATTTAAAGTAATGGTAGTTTGTGTGCCTTTTTCGGCGGCTGAATGTGTTTTAATGTCTGCTTTTATTAATTGAGACCGGCTTTGCAGATTCTTTAAACCAAAACCATGTACAATAGCATCTTTATTAAAACCGATGCCATTGTCTTTAAAGTTTAAACGGATCAAATCGGCCTCTTTGCTTAATGAAATATCTATTGCCGTAGCTTGTGCGTGTTTTATGGCGTTGCCAAACAACTCTTGCACCATACGGTAAAGTGTAAGTTCTACTTCGGGTTTAAAGCGTTCTCCATTTAAATTTTGACTGTAATTTACCTGCATGCCAGTGTTTTGCTGGACATAATTACACAGATCTTTAAGGCCATCGGTTAGACCAAAATCGATTAAAACTGTGGGCAAAACATTATGGATAATGTTACGTATTTCCTGTATACATTCGTCGGTTAATTTGCGGGTACTGGCCAGCAGGCTTGATGCGTTTTCGGCATTGCCAGATAGTTTATCAATGCGGTGCAGATTTAATTTAATGGCCGATAGTACCTGTCCGACACTATCATGTAAGTCAACAGATAAGCGTTTACGCTCGCTTTCCTGCGTTTCAAAAACCGCCTGCAGGAAGCTGTTTTGTGCTTCGGCTTGCATCTTACGTTTTTCTTCCTGGTATTTTAGCATTTTGCGCTGGTAAAGAATTACGAACAAAAACAAAAATACCAGCAGTAAAACTACCACTAGTGTACCAATAATAAGTACTTCGGTTATATCGTTTTCTGTGGTTTGCAAAATAGAGCAATTGCGAATAAAAGGTTAGCTATTATATTAATTATGGAGTGAATGGTCCAGAAGTTTGGAGATAGGGAGCCTAAAGACCTCATAAGCATAAATAGAAAAATATTGATGCTGCAGTACGATAGCACTCCTGCGCTTATCCAAAACATGGGTTGTTTTTCTAAACGAACAATTTCGGCCTGATCAAGTAATTGCCAAAAATACAGTAAGGATAATAAGATTAGGGTTACGCTTAAAATGGTATTTCCGACAGAAGGAAATTTTAATAGACCTTCTATAAAAAATGCATTGATAAAAATTAACGCGCCGGTTATTACTGCAAGAGCTATTGAGAGCCTTTTAAAAACTAATTTATTAAATGCATGGAAGTACATTAATGCATAAAACAAAACACTGACCAGTATAAATAAATGAATTAAGRKYGNCGYTGTTAGCGCGCTCTCCGCTGGTAATTAAAGTTATATCGAGGTGCCTCACCAATAGCAAACTAAGATCGAACAAGCCGGAAACTATAAAAAATACAGCGGCAATTTTTTGCACTTTATTTAAGTGCTTATAATTAAGTATTGCCGCTGCTATAGGCAAGAGTGCCGACAGGCTTGATAAGTTCTGCAAAAGGAGCTGCGGTGACATCGTTAATTTTTTAACTTAYTWARTTGGNNANTKYATNKTTWMKTTTTTAACTTATTTAGTTGGTTAATGTATTTTTCGGACAACCGGCACCTCCCGGGCATGGTGAGGCTTGTTCGGCTATAGTGGGAGCTGCTGCTTTAAAAGACATCGCCATCATTGGTTTTTCTGGATCTGATGGAGCTATAGTTGGCACTTGTTCAGGTATTTGATCTATACCATCTTTATCGCTACCCACCAGAATCAGGTGCTTTACGCCATATGCACCAACAATCCAACGTAAAAAATTGCTTATAGCAACAAAAATACGCTGAATCCAATTTAGCCTCACTTCATTGGCATAATAGATACGGATGCCTAAGCATTCGGGCTGTTCAAGGATTTGCTGCAAAATCTGATTGCCAAAAAAATGTGAAATCGTTTCATTTGGATTCATGATACGATAGTTCTTTGTCCAGGCAGCGGCAATCTTTATATCAATAGGATCGCCTTCGGTACCATCAATCGGGTGTTGTCTGTTTTGAGTTTCCATTTTATAAGATTCGTTTAGTATGGTTTACTAAAATTAAATATTATTAACTGTATTTCAAGTGTTTAGTGGCGATTAACGGCCTTTTTTTAATAATTGCGTAAAAGCCACATAGTGCATGCGTATTAACACGCATGCGAAAACCCGTGGAAGCTACCTTGTCCATGGATGGTATTCCTCGGAACTTTAGTCTATCAAAAAAACAAATCTAAAGGCGCTCTTAGGATCATTTAATTGCCAGGTAGGTTTTGACTAAAAAATTAAAAAAATGGAAAATAAACATGAGTCCTCAAAAATTCCCTGCTGTCCGGAATTGTTAAAAGACAGCAATTGCGATGTATTGGTTTTTACACGCACATTAAATTATCCATTGGCTATAAAAGGGCAGGATAGGCAAATCGCCTTGGTAGCCCAATTGTTAATCAGCTTTAAATTAAGTAGATGCACAATAGGTAATGTACTGGGTGATCCGGTTTACACCACCACCCTGTTGCCTGGCGAAAAAGTGCGCTTGGTTACAACTGACCGAAGAAGCAAGTTTACTTACGATGCCAGCACTCAGTTAAGTTATCGTTCTGAACAGATATCCGAAGAACAATACTTTATGACAGCGTCGCAAAGCTATTTTTCTGATATGGAAAACAATCAATCAGGAAATCAAAGCAGCGAAAATAAAGACCATTGGGATTTTAGTGGTGGCTCTAGCAGCAGTATAGATATTAATCCATTTAGCCCGGGTGTAGATTCTAATAGCAACTCTACCAAAAACCACAACGGTTCGTCTACACTTGATTATTTAAACAGTCAGAGCAGCAACATGCGAGCTTCGGCAACCCAGGCTGTAAATGCAACGCATAAAGCGCACTCCATTTCGATTGGCGAGGTAGCTACTAAAGTGCATGCCGAAGGTCAATCAGAAGATCATTTCGAATCTTCATCCAGGGAGTTTTCAAATCCTAATGGTTGCCATGCCATCTCGTACTTTTTTTATCGGATGAATAAAAAACAAGTGGTAAAGTTTGAATTGGTAAGCATAGAGAAACTGATTAGTGTTTCGGGAATTACAAATTTTGCTTTTGTAAATCCGACCATAACACCTGCCATGCGCGAAGAAGCTTTAAAAGAACTAAACAAAGACCTGATTGCTGCAGGTATTTTAGATGATAAAGGTGAAATATCGGCCGCCTACCGGAAGAAATTTGAGTTTTCTATGGAATTCTCTTTGCCCACTGCCGGCGTTATTGTGAAGGGCTGTTTGGATGAATGTAACACCTGCGAGCCCGCTGCAAGAGAACGCATCCATTTACAAAATGAACTTTTAAGAAGACAAATAGAACTACTCGAAAAATCGCAAGAATATCGCTGTTGCCCTAATGATTGTGTTACAGAGGAAGATATTTAAGATGTGCTCTCCAAACTACACTCAGCATGCTAAATAGGGTAACGGCTGTAAGTCTGAGTGTATCTACAATCAAATACCGGAGTAAGCCGAAAATCCGATAACAGAGTAGGCTATTAAAATAATCAAAACTATGTATATTTCCATGCAAGGCAATTGGACCGTACGTGTTACGGCCAAAAACGCAACCTTTAAACAGCAGTTTGTAGTACAAGGTGCTACAAGTGGAAACGGCACTTATCAGGGTACAGTCGGTGCAGCCGATGTAGTAGTAACCGGTGCCATGTGGACGCTTAACATCCAACATGATCCGGGTACTGGTTTTCAGAATTCTGATGCCCGAATTAAATTTCCAACCAAAGTGGGAGGCAATTACCAGTTTCAAATTCAGTCGAATGATGGGGGAGGTGATCAGGATTTCGATGATTTGGTACTTACCTGCTTTACTCCAGCGGGTTATCAGGATTATTTAGCCTATGGCCATGTGAGTACTTATAGTGGTCTTTGTCTTTATAATCCGTGTTACCGCAGTCATTTTGTAATCGATAATATTTATGCTTTCCAAAAAGCGTTAAAAAATCCTGGAATACGAGAAGTGATAGAGAAATATTATCCTGAACGTATTCCACCTGTTATTGTAAATCCAAATCCACCAGATCCAGGGCCATTTAAACCCCTTATGATTAATTTATCGGATGACAGGCAAACCCCGAGTCGCGTAGCTGATTTATTTAGCATCGAAAACGAAGAAAGGGCAATTGATACAAGAGCTGCCAATTTAAAAGGTGCTGAAAATATTTCATTTGAGAGAACGCTGAAATATACCAAGAGTATACAATTAGATGCCAATATAAGTAGTACGCTCAGCTCGGCCCGACGCGACATTGTCGGTGTTTTCGATAACGCCCGTTTTGGATGCAGCATTGCTGATGGTAAAAATATCAGCTTGAATTTTGAAGAATACGACCGTACGGCTGCTGAAAAAGCTGGAAACCCGTATACTGGTAACGGAGAGCGTAGAAATTTAGGTTTTGCCATTACCGATATGAATGGTAACTATATTTTCCATTATAAACATACGCTTACCGATGTATTTGACGAACTGTTTGATTATGCCAGTGGCGAAGATCTTGCAGCGCAAGTGATGCCTGATCTGGTTGTAAGTATCCCAGGGTCTACTGTAGGTGCGCCTGTTTTATATGAGAGTGCCTGCTACTTTAATGTAAGTCGAATTAAGCGTATTGATATTTGTATCCCGGCATCGGTTATACCTAAACCTTTTAATTGTTTTAACGGCAATATGATTGGTTCATTAGGTAATGTAATTATAGGTGGTAATCAAAATAGCACTGCAAGTTTTTCCTTTGCTGCTATGGATAGAAATTCTGCTGCCCTAGCCAACCATTTGCATGCCGATGGTCGCATTAGCAGCCATAATGTTTTGGCAGGATTGAATATAGATTGTGCAGCCTGGGCGGGTACAGTGGATGTAAAAGGTTGTTTGTATAATACACAAAGGAAACCTAATGATCCAATAATTGCTTTCTATACCATTAGATATAGCAAAAGCATATCGGAACCCTTCAGTTCCTGGAATTATGTTACCGAAGGTTATATGGGCTATTTATTTCAAGGCTTTGGGTTGGACTTATTGCCCAAATTAATAGGCTCTTATGATACTATACCACTAAAAGTTGATGGTGGTCCGGCAATTAAAGTGCCTTATTACTTAAATGTAGAAGCTCAGATTGAAGCCGGTATACCGTGGATACCGTATGATAAAAACCGCTTAATACAATTAAATACAGGAATTTATCAGGGTTCGGCACCCGGAACAGTTTATTTCCGTATGGATGGTTACGATGCTGCAGGAAACCATATATCAGGTGCTACAGATATGATTGCCATGTATATTGATAATAATTCCCTTGGCTTTAGCCTGGATAATGTGTGGTTTGATGCCGATGGTGTAAACATTGTAAAAGCAGAATGTAATTTGTATCGCATTAAAGAGGCCTACTTAAACACTCCGCTAAATGTTACATTTAAAGCTTGCGAAACGCACCCTAATTCTGTATTTCAGGATCATTACGATCTTTCTATCGGAAAATGTGGAACCTCTGCAGGTTTTGAAGTAAAACGATTAGGAAGTTCAGTGCCTGAACCAAGCATTTTACATGGTGATAACCCAGCTAATAACGAAGCTAATAATTGTCCGGGCTATCGGGGTACGGCAGATGTAAGTAAGTTTGGAGATTCCAATTCACACCAAATTACTTTTGTCCCATTACCTGTTCCAACAGGAAAATGGCTTGAACCTACTGAAAGTTATGCAACCGTTTCTATTGGTTTAACAGCATCAAAAAGAACAACTAATGGTTATGGAGCAGGTGCAAATGCCGGCAACTATATTGTAAGCGCTGGAGTAGCCATTGAACGTTTACCATAAACACAAAAAGCAATGACAGCTTATTTGTTTCTAATTTCTGTTCTTTCCGTTTGGCGTGTTACCCATTTAATACAGGCTGAAGATGGTCCTTTTGATTTAATTTATAAACTAAGAAAACTTGCTGGTAAAAGCTTTTTTGGTTCGCTAATGGACTGTTTCTTCTGTTTGTCTATTTGGGTAGCACTACCCATAGGAGTTTATTTCGGTAACAATTGGATCGAGAGAATATTATTGGTCCTGTCGTTTTCGGCAGCGGCAATATTTTTAGAACAAATAATTATGAAAAAATCTAATTACCCTTAAAAACTAAAACTATGAACTGCTGCGGACAAAAAAGACAAGGTCTACAATTTACTTCTTCTACTGATACTCCTGCACATAAAGCAGAAGGTGAAAATAACCTTACTACAACTGATCAGAAACCCGCCTATTTTCGATATAACGGCAATAGCGAGTTGCAGGTGAGGGGGATTTTTCACATAACATATACATTTTCTGCTCAAAGACGGCAATTTTTGGTACACTCAGAAGATGTTTCGGTAATGAGGGGTTATGCAGATTTAACAGAGGTGAAAGGGCCATAGCCTTGTTGTAATCGACAAAATTGGTAATGTTTTACATACTATGGACGCTGGTTGTGCATTGTGTTACGCATGTACTCCTGGAACATGTTTTCCCGGAAACGCCTATTGGCCATACGGCGTGACCTGCGTGTATAGCTCCAGTAGAACAAAACCCAGATGCTCAGGACTAAACCGTATGCTGGAAAGGGATTGGACATACTGGTGGCTGTATATAAGGCGCTAACAGAAATGCCAAGGGTTAAGAGAAGAAATAAGACCGTTTTCATGGCTAAAAATGTCAAATACAACACTAATATCCTATATAAATCTGATTGATTTTCAGTAATTATCCACAAGATTTCCACAATTTGGATTTACTAACATTTCTCCAATCTTCAGGACAAGCTTTACTTGTCCATCAATTCAATCCAGCTATTGACCATTTGTTCAATTAGTTCTTTATGGGCAGTCACTTGTTCCATGGAATAGAACTTTGCGTAAACTTTTCCTTTTGAGGCCTCCTCCAGGAAGTCAGATTTTACGTTCAGCAGTTCGCCTTTGTGAAAGATCAGGGCGACGTAGTTTTTGATCCGGGGGTTAAAAGTGGCCAGATCTTCCTTGTAAAAAAAGCTGGGGCCGCCCCACTTTACATCTTCTTCTATTTTTGGGTTGCTGTTTACAATGATTGATCTTACGGCTTCTATTTCTGCTTTCAATGGATGCTCGAGTTTGCTCATAAACTCATCTACTTTCTTGGTATTGTTCATATGATTTGGTTTTTTGTTGTTATACAAATATCAAGATCTTTTTTAACTGGGATAAGGTGCAGAAACGACAAATTAAGGGGTAAATTAGGACTGTTGAACATCCCAATTTGCGTGGCTGTTTTTTTTAGCACTGCGGATACCGAAAAGTTCACCATGCGAAAGCCTTAAATTATGGTAATCTTTGCAATTTCCAATTATGTTAAACGCTAAAAAGCCTATGAAACGGGGGAATGAAACTACCAGGGCCTATTTTGATTTTTTAGATCTTCATCTGGCTAAAATCGTTAGTGGCGAGGTTACTGAGATGTTGACATTGAATGAAATCGCAAGTGCATTATTTGTGTCTCATACCCACCTGACGGATACGGTTCAACAAACAATGGGCAATCATCCCTGTCATTTTTATGATTTGAAAATTGTGGAACAGGCTAAAGAAATGATGCTCCAAACGGACCGTTCCATTGCAGACATTGCAAAAATACTAACCTATGATCCTTCCAATTTTTCGAAGTTCTTCAAGAAATTTACAGGACAAACACCTGGAAAATTTAGAAAACTGCATAGAAAATAGCAAACACCTGAAAGCTCCGAAAAGTTCACCACGATATTTTAACGGCTATAGCTGAATTTTACCCTGTCAGTAATCTTAAAAAATTTATTATGAGCAGGAATGATTTAAAAGGAAAAGTGGTGTTAATCGCTGGTGGCGCGAAAAACTTAGGTGGTTTAATTAGTCGGAATGTGGCAGCAAAAGGAGCAAAGGTAGTTGTTCATTACAATAGTGAGTCAACAAAAGTTGACGCAGAGAAAACCTTAGCTGATATTACCTCAGCTGGTGGAGAAGCTTACCTAATTCAGGGAGATTTAGCCCGTGTTGAAAATGTAGTAAAGCTTTTTTCGGAAGCAAAAGCAAGATTTGGTGGTATTGATGTCGCAATCAATACAGTAGGTAAAGTGTTGAAAAAGCCATTCCTAGACACTACGGAAGCTGAATACGATAGCATGTTCGACATCAATTCAAAACAGGCATATTTCTTTTTACAGGAAGCGGGGAAGCAATTGAACGATAATGGTAAAATTTGTACCATTGTAACTTCATTGCTTGCCGCATTTACCGGCTATTACTCAACGTATGCCGGAGCAAAGGCACCTGTTGAGGATTTTACACGTGCTGCAGCGAAAGAGTTTGGAGAAAGGGGAATTTCTGTGACGGCAGTTGCACCCGGTCCAATGGATACGCCATTCTTTTACGGACAGGAGAGCGAAGAGGCAGTTGCCTACCATAAATCGGCATCGGCTTTAGGTGGGCTTACCCGGATTGAAGACATTGCCCCGCTGGTGGAGTTCTTGGTTACGGATGGCTGGTGGATCACCGGGCAGACCATTTTTGCCAACGGCGGCTATACTACCAGGTAAAAGGTTCAAGCAAAAGTCCTGAGCCAGACGATCAGGATTTTTGCTTTTACATTTCTATTTATCTGGATAAATCTATAACTTAAAACGATGATAGTGAAAATTATAAATAGCATACTTATTCTGTTTGCTGCCTATATGGGGACTAAACAGGGCTGGGCAATGTTTGCCGGTAAATCCGATATGCTCGAGCTGTTTGGCAAATGGAACATTGGCAAGCAAGGAGTAATGGTTTTAGGCTTCTTTACGTTGTTGAGCGTTGTACTAATGCTCATACCTAAGACTTTTCTCTGGGGAAATTTTCTGATGGCCGCGGGTATTCTCTTGATTATCTGTTTTCATCTGCTCGATAAAGATTTCAAAGGAGTGATGATTGAGGTGCCTTTCTTTTTGCTGTCGCTGGTCATCATATACCTACAACATCCACTGGCGAGAATAGCCTGAGCCAATGGTTTAATCAGCAGTATTTATCGGGCAATTGCTATATTGTGTATGTCTTTTCAGAGTAAGAAAATTATCATCATATGTATTTAACTTCGCTTCCTGACCACTCCAGCCCTGATTTTAACGAGGAGCTGCACTTTAGCAGGTTTAAAGAGCACAATGTTATTTTTAACACGACAAGCAGTTTTAGTTTTTGTGATGACCATGTAGGATGTTTGTCTTTTAAGACAATATTGAAAGGCGAAGAGTGGTATGGTATTAATAACCGCAGGCTGGCGATAAGGCCCGGACAATTCCTGATCCTTAACAATGAACAGAATTATTCATGTAACATTGATACCCATGAAAGTGTGAGGGGGATATCGGTCTTCTTTAAAAAGGAATTTGCATCTTCAGTCTTCAACGACACATTGAAAAATGATAACGAATTACTTGACAATCCCTTCCTGATTAACAATACACAACCTGAGTTTTTCCAGACGCTTAATGCTATTGAACCTGAAATGCAGTTTCAACTTGCAAAGCTGATTTCAGACCTTGAAACCCATGGTTATACTGGCGGTACAGAAGAAAATCTTGTTTTCTTTCTTCATTATCTGATAAGCACACTCAAATCAGAATCAAGGCGGGCAGCTGAGGTGTCTGCGATAAAGGTAAGCTCCAAAATGGAGATATATAAACGCCTATGTATTGCCAAAGATTTTCTTCATTCCACGTTTATGGAAAAGCATGATTTGGATACACTTAGTAGTAATGCCTGTTTATCGGTTCCACAGCTGGTCAGGCAATTTAAGTCTGTTTTTAAGACCACTCCGTATCAGTATTTGATTCAGATTAGGCTTGATCGGGCTGTAGAACTCCTAAAAAACAGTGATAAACCCGTACATGAGATCACCTGGCAATGTGGTTTTGAGAATGTCAGCGCTTTTTGTAGGGCTTTTAAATCGGCTTATGGTACCCAACCGTTAATCTTTAGAAAAACTTACACCTAAATTGAGCATTCTTGCATACGTTTAGCCTCGGAGATGGAATAATTTAGATCAATTTTTAAATCTGATCATGCCAATTCCAGTAACATTGAAACAAGCGTTAATTTTAATCTTTTGTATCTTATTGATATCCCTTTGCCAAGCTCAGGATCACGTGATACCACTTTATCCGCATGGCATCCCAAATTCAAAAAAAACACCCCCGGATTATATAGAGCAGGCTGACAGTGCCGGTCTGATTAGCAATGTAAGTGTTCCGACTATGCAAGCCTACTTTCCAGAGAAAGGTAAGGCAAATGGCACTGCTGTAATTATTTTTGCAGGTGGTGGTTATTTTGTTCTGGCGCCAAAAAAATGCGTTGAGCTTGCAAAAGCATTTAATGCACTGGGAGTTGCTGCCTTTGTTGTGAAATATCGTTTGCCCAGTGAAAAAATCATGAAAGATAAAACAATAGGCCCCCTGCAAGATGCCCAGACTGCTATTAAGATGGTGCGCAAAAGAGCCGGTGAATGGCACATAGATCCACTCAAAATCGGTATGATGGGGTTATCGGCAGGGGGGCACCTGGTGTCGACCGCCGGTACTCAGATAGATAGGGTGGTGATTGAAAACAGTGAAAACATATCGCTTAGGCCCAATTTTATGGTCTTGCTCTATCCGGTCATTATATATGATCCTTTTGTATCGAGGACCAGGGAAAACTTAATCGGAAAGAAGCCTTCCCGGAAGGCATTAAATTTATACAGTACCGATAGGCATGTAAGTGCCAAAACGCCGCCTACATATTTGATCCATGCTGCTGATGACGACGTCATTCCTGTAAAAAATAGTCTAAGTTTCTTTGATGCAATGCTTAAATCAGGTGTTCCCGTTGAGTTGCATGTCCTGCAATCAGGTGGACATGGATTTGGCATCTCTGATCCGGAAAGCAAAAATAATTGGTTCCCGAGTTGCCAGAACTGGATGCAAAAAAATGGTTTTCTTTAAAAAGCATGATAATCGTTAATGATTAGAAAGCAATTCAGGAATTGAGCATTCTTGCACATGTTTAGGAAAAAGCATAGGGTAATTTTGATCAGTTTAAATCTACATTATTCAATAAGATATTAAAAAATCAATCTATGAAATCAGTAAGTAAAAATTTATCATTAGTATTATCCGTACTGGCGCTAACCGTATTGTTCTCCTGTAAGAAAAAAGAAGGAGGTTCACCTGTGAATTCAGATGAGGAAGCTGCAAAAAGAGTTGTGGGAACATATAAAGGAACGCTCGATGCTACTCAGGAGTATTTTAATGCAATTATTGTTATTACCAAAGAAAGCGGTAATAAAGTAAAGATTTCAGCAAAACAGGGCGAAGCCTATTCTAATGTAACGCCAAAAATCATCGCTGTAAAAGCTATACAAAATTCTGATGATGTTGAGGCCATTGGAACGCCTGAAGGTACACTGGGCTATCAACACTCGGTGAAAAACATAGTTATTATTACACTTCCCAGTTCCTCAGGTGATGTCGCCTACAATTTCAGGGGAACAAAACAGTAAGGTTTAAGCGAATGAGTGGTTTAACAGGCACCTGGTTAGCAGGCATCAACTGCTTTCTATGGTTACGAAAACATTGCTAAAATCGCCTTTGGTCAAATCGCTTTTATGTATTACAAAAAAGAGATCGCCAGCATCGCCCCACATGAAATCACCTGTAGAGCCTACTTTAAGCAAAATGATCCAATCTTCAGGGTTGCCTTTCAGCTTTAAGGATGCTTGTAATTCGGGTGCTTCATGTTGTATAAAACCGTAGGCATTTATGGTATGTTTATATTCTTTTTGATTGGCACCTTCCTCAAATAAATCACCTGACAATTCATCAGAAATTGCTGCTTCGTTTTGCAGAGTTGCTGCATCTCCTTTAAATGGATGGAGTATTCATCATCAGTCAATGTGCAGGCGAGAAATTGAAAAAATTATCTTAATAAACAATACAAAATTACGGCAATACTGATCTTGATCCAATGAAGCAGAGACTACTCAGCGACTACGCATTTTGGATGTACGTCTACAATTAGCCTACTAACGCATTTAAATTAGCTACAACCAGGGATTTTGTTTGGGAATGTGAAGCTAATTAATAATTTCTATGGGGTGTAGACGCTCTGTAGATGTTTTAGTGCTTTGTGTAGGTATTTTGTAGTCAGCTGAACCTTGGAAATGAATTCCAATGTCCAGAATTTTGTTTGTGCAGGAATTTCGACAATTCATAATCAAATGTTATTTCCTCATTATTATTAATCCGAGTATGCAATTACCGTTTATTGAGATCATAGAATCTGTAACCCCGAATCCGAACATGTTGATGTGGAAGTTTGCAGATGGGGACAAAGAAATAAAGAATGGCGCAATGTTAACCGTTCGGGAAAGCCAGAGTGCATTATTTCTGAATGAAGGCCAGTTGGCAGATGTGTTTTCCGCCGGAAAGTATAAACTGGAAACAGAAAACATTCCGGTGCTGACACGTTTGAAAGGTTGGAAATACGGTTTCCAAAGTCCTTTTAAGGCAGATGTTTATTTTTTCAATACCCACCGGTTTATCAACCTCAAATGGGGAACGCCGGCGCCCGTGCTGATGAGAGATAAGCAATTTGGCCAGGTGCGTATCCGTGCTTTCGGCTCGTTCAATCTCCATATAAAAGACGTAGGGAAATTCTTTAAGGAATACGCAGGGACGTACCCGATGCTAACCATTGCCGAATTAGAATGGGCACTTCGTGATTTCATTGCGGCCAAATTTGCGGAGGTGCTGGCACAGGCAGGTATTGCAGTGATAGATGTGGCGGGAAATCTTTCGTCGTTGAACGAAAAGGTGCAGCCACTTATTCAGCCTTATTTTAGCCAACTCGGGCTGGAGGTAACCAACTTCCTGATCGCGGGTGCCATCCTGCCGGAAGAGCTGCTCAAACATTATGACACAGTTACCGGAATGAATATGGTAGACGATATGAATAAGTTCTCCCAATTCAACGTGGCCAATGCTATCGGAAGAGACCATACCGCATTGAACGACGCAGCTAAACAAGCAACAGCACTTGCAATGATTCTGAATCACCAACAACAACCTGCTGTTCAGCCCAACCCCGCAGATGATATAACTGCACAGTTGAAGAAGCTGAAGGTACTTTTTGATGAGGGACTGATCAATGAAGCGGAATATTCCGCCAAGAAAGAAGAGCTGCTAAAATACCTGTAGATATGCCAGAGGAAGAAAAGAAAAAGACATTGAGCTACGTGGAAAAGCTAAAGCAACAAGCACTTTCGCAACAGAATTATGGTGGAGAGGTGGTCGACAAAGCAGCGCAGATGGAAATACGTGACTGTCCTAATTGTGGTGCTGGCAGGGCCTACCAAGATGGTTTGACCAATTGCGCTTATTGCGGTTTCAGCTTCATGGACATTAAACTTACAGACGGCATTCACATAAAGAAGGACAATAATTCATAATGGAAGAACTGATGTGGCAAACACAAGAACGATGGTTTGTTTTCCTCGAAAAGCTGGAAACACGGATGGGTGAAATGTGTACCGCTGCCATTCCGGAGCTGAAAGAAATTTTTAAAGCGGACCAGGACCCTTATAAAAGAGCACACAGCCGCATGCTGGCGGGATTGCTAGGTCAAATACGCCGGATGCAGGACCAGGCAAATGAAGTTAAAGAGGATAGAATCCTGGGTCTAATATATTCATTGGGGGTGCTGACATCAAACGACTTCAGGGAGGCCTGCTTTAACCGACATTATGCTTTTGAAAAGCGATGTCATGATTATACTTCATTATTACAGAAAGCGGCCGGTCAAGAAGATCTGGAAGCATTTTATCAGGAGCAACTGGCTTCATTTGCGTTAATAAAGGATCGGTTCACCTGCAAGCAATGCGGAGGAAAAATAACGGTCTCCAAAATGTTCTTCATCGCAACGTATGTGACTTGTTCGTATTGCCAGACGCAGAATACTTTTTTGCCTTCCAGCGGTGCGCAAATGGTTTTGCATAAAGCGCGCAGTCTTGCCGAACAACGTACTGCACATTTGTTGAAGGCCTATGAGGAGCGGGAATCCAAAGATCCTGATTTATACCAGCAATACCTTCGTGCCATGTTTGACGAATGGAACAAGATCACACCAGATATGGAGGAAGAAAATGAAAAGTTCTATCTCCGCCTGTTAAAAGATAAAAGCATTAATCATTTATAAACAATTATTATGTCGGAAAATCAATTATTAGAACCCATTCACGGGATTAGCCTCGAAGATTACAGTGCAGCATGCGCCAAACTAGGAAGCGGTTTGAGCGAGGAGGCAATTGCAAAAGCGCTCGGAGTAGAATTACCAGTATGGCAGGAAGCGAACCTGCTCTGGCCTGAAAGAATGAAACAAGATCAAACGTTTGAGATTGTGACGCTGTTTGGCCAGTATTTTGCACAGGCAGGTCAGCATCCGAAATTCAGCAATGCGGTAACCGGTGCTGCCGAAGATGCAGGCTATACAGCACAGATAAAAACAGATAAAGATTTCTATCAGGAACTGGAAGTAGCACGAAATGTAGCATATGAGTACGGAATGGATGGCGCCCAGTGGATTGCTGATAAGTACGGTATTACCCTGGGAGATTTCCAGATCGCTGCTTCCAAATGGAATGCGCAGATCCATACTGACATACAAGCAGATTTTCAGGGATACACCCAGAAACAGGATGCTTACAATGCAAAGTACAGGCAATTGTTTGCATCAGCGCAGGGTGGAAACGTAGCGGATGATATAACATTCTAAATTTAGTGGAACCTTTCATAAACATTGCAACTAGCTGTTTACAGCTAGTTGCAAATGACTGTTTACAGCTATTGCGGTAAACATTTTCTGACCGTAATTTCGAATGGTTGATGAGCTTTAACCATACCTAAAGGATAGAAAAAGTCATGAATGGAAGAATATTAAAAGTACTATCGGTAAAATTGCTGCTTTTGTTGTGCGGTCATATAGCGTACGCGCAGAAGGCCCCGGAATGGGTTCTTCCAGCTACTGCTTTTAATGAGATTGAAACTGCTAAGCTGATGGAAAAGGGGACAGCTACCATACGGGGCACAGCCACATTAAAGAAAAAAGGAAAAGATAATTTTGGCGTTAAAGGAAGTCAGATCTTGTTATTCCCGGTGACGCCATATTTCACAGAATTTCTGGAGCTGAAGAAAAAATTTAATAGCCGCAAAAAACAGGCTACAATGAACAATATTGCATTTACTTACCGTGTGGAAGGTAGATTTACAGATGATAAGGGAAGCTTTCAGTTTACTGACCTGAAACCGGGAAAATATTACATCATTAGCTGGATTGCCTTCGCGAGGCAAAAAACAGTTGCCGTTCAAACCGGAACCAGTACCTCCTATAATGTTTATGGATATGTTTTAGGTTCTTCACCAATTTATGAGGACTATCAGTATGATGTTTTTATTGAAAATGAAATCAGTGGATTTGTGGATATTAAGGAACCAGGAGTGGTAATGAATGTGGCTGTTCATAATTAAATCAGGAAGAAAACCGATGAAAAAAGAATATTTAGCTTTTTATATAATGCTTGTTGGGGTCACGGTATCATTCGGTGCTATTGCTCAAACTGTAAAAATACCTGATCCGAATTTTAAAAAGCAACTTGTTATTCTCGGGGTAGACCTGAATGGAGATGGGGAAATTCAGCTGTCAGAAGCACAAAAAGTAACAAAGCTAAGTGTAGATCAGGCTGGTATAAGCTCATTGATCGGTATTAAAAGTTTCACAAACTTAAAAGAACTTAGCTTTTGGAATAATCAGGTAAAGGTCCTGGATCTTGAAGGAATGAGAAATCTGGAAGAGATCTTTGGCTACAACAATCAGCTCCAGACCATGAACTTGAAAGGAATGGTAAACCTAAGAACTTTATATGTTCATCAGAACAAAATCAATGCACTGGATTTAACAGGACTGCTGAAGCTTGAAGAGATAAAAATGCACGATAATGCCCTGTATAAAGTCGACATCCCTAACCTTCCTAAGCTCGTGCATATAGAGTTTCAGAAAAATAATTTACTTGAGTTTAAAGTGTCTGGATGTGCTGCGGTGAAATTAATCAGACTGAGCGAGAATCAATTGTCAAAACTAGATTTTACCCAATTTAAAGATCTTGAGGAGTTGTCTTTGAGAGATAATCCCTTGGTCTCCCTGTATGTGTTCGGCTTGAGAAAGCTTAAGTTGTTAGACTGCTCTTACACCCAGTTAACAAATGTTAACATGAGCGGAACGGCAAGTTTAAGCAAAATCGACTGGTAACATGGTTTTGCTCCAAATCCATAATTTGAAATGCTTTATCAAAACTATATTCTAGTTGCATTGTTATAACATTCCAAACTTGATATTATGGAAAATCAAATTCTTGAACTTGAAAAAAAGTATTGGAAAGCGATGGAAACCCGTGATTTTGATACTGTAAAAACCCTGACCCACTTCCCGTGTATTGTAGCTGGTAAAGATGGTGTAAGAAGTGTAGATGAACCTTCCTTTAAAAAAATGTTTGATTCTGGAGCGGGAAGGCAGCTTAAAGTTCTGAATATTTCGGACGCTGAAAGCGAGATCTTAGGAGGTAGTGCAGTTATCGCCTATATTATAGAATTAGAATATGGCATCGATGGGCAGAAATCCTCAGGGAAATGTGCGTGCACATCAACCTGGGTTAAGGAAAATAACAATTGGATCTGCGCCATGCATACAGAATCTGATTTAAGAAACTAGCTTCCCATTCACAGAAACATAACCTTATTTTTGATCAGCTGAAGATGCACAGATAGTTACGGTAAAACAGGTCTATAAAAATTTATAGAATTTATTTGCATTTTAAGAATATGTAATTATATTTGATATATTATGAATACGTATTCATAATCATATACATTTACATAGACTAAACGAATTGAGTAAAAAGCATAGTACATCACAAGACGTAGCTGAATTAGCGGGAGTTTCACAGGCGACGGTATCAAGGGTCTTTGCAGGCGGAGCAATTGTTTCGGAGAAAAAGAAAAAGAAGATACTTGAGGCTGCTGAAGCGCTGGGATATCAACCCAATGCACATGCACGAAGCCTGATTACCAGGCGAACGCGCATGATAGGGGTAGTGATGCGTAATATTCGAAATCCATTTTATTCTGCTGTGCTGGAAATCTTTCACAACCGTTTGTCGGCTTTAGGGTATCACCTCATATTTATCAATTCAACAAATGAGGAGATCCAGGAAAAGGAAATCAGTCAGCTGCTTGAATATAATGTTGAAGGCGTAATTATAACAGATGCATTGCTGTCATCTTCAGCTGCCCTTAAATTTAAGCGGAGTGAAATAGCGGTTGTGCTATTTAATCGCTATACAGAGCAGGCAGGGAGTAGCTCTGTGTTTTGTGATAATTATTTAGCCACCAAGCAGATAGCTGCATATTTGGTGGAGCTGGGTCACCGGTCTTTTGCTTTTATATCAGGTCCCTCTGATACCTCTACTACTTTAGACAGACTTAAAGGATTTGAGGAAGTATTGAAAGAAAGAAACATTACGGATTTCATGATTGAGCCTGGTAACTATACCTACGAGAGCGGCTTTAAATCCGCACAGGAACTTATGACAAAGAATAAACACATAGATTGTGTCTTTTGCGGTAATGACATCATCGCCCTTGGCGCAATGGATGCGATCAGGGTCATAGGGTTGAGGATACCGGAAGATGTTTCGGTATTTGGATTTGATAACATCAGGATGGGCGCATGGCCTTCTTATTCCTTAACCACCTGGGAACAGCCGGTGGAAGAGATGATCGACGGAACAATAGAAATTCTATTAAACGAAATAAATGACAGTACTGCGAAACCTAAAACACTCATGTTTAAAGGGCATATGGTGGTTAGGAATTCAGTTAAAAAGAAATAGCCTGGCTATTTTTTTGACAGATTATGAATACGTATTCAAAAAATAGATAGACAATTATACCAATGAAAAAAACCTAAATAAATGTCAACTTTTCAACCAAACCCACTAAACCATGCAACTTTTCACCAAACCAAAATTACCTCCATGCAGCGCTTGCTGTGTGCTTGTAAAACCAACAAGTGACCTTGCTTTTCTGCGACAGGGATTTACATTGTTGTTGTTTCTATTGATCATTTCATTTTCGCTGATCGCTAAAGCCAAGGGCCCGGAGGCGCAGTCACCCAAAGATACTTTCGTACTTAAAGGAACTGTTGTTGATGAGAATGAGGAGACTTTGCCAGGAGCTACAGTACGCGTTAAAGGAACGGCCAGCGGCGTAGTCACGGATATAAATGGAAAATTCCTGCTCGAGATAGCGAATGAACAGGATTCTATAATTGTGAGCTTTGTTGGATACAAGAGCCAAACCCTGCGGGTTGGTAATAACAGAACGATTACGGTCAAACTGGAGCCAGATGAAAGCAGACAGAAACTCGATGAGGTGCAGGTTGTGGGTTACGGATCCCAAAAGAAAGTCAATCTGGTTGGTTCCATATCTACAGTTTCAGTTAAGGATATTCAGAAGTTTGCCACTCCGTCTTTAACCAATGCAATTGGGGGCAAATTGGCCGGGGTAATGACCCGACAATCGTCAGGACAGCCCGGTTACGATGCTGCCAGCATATTTATCCGTGGTCAAATCTCGCAGAGCGGATCAAACAAACCGCTTGTGGTCATAGATGGTATAGAACGGGATCTGCAGGATTACTGGACCACCTTGAATGTTCAGGAGATAGAAAGTTTTTCTGTGTTAAAAGACGCGTCTGCTACCGCTGTGTACGGTAGCCGGGGAGCCAATGGCGTAATTCTGATCAACACCAAGAAAGGAACTGTAAGCAAACCAAGAGTGAACTTCAGATCAGAATCTGCAATTGTAACTCCTTTGCGGGTGGAGGACAATATAAATAGTTTTGATTATGCCACATTAATAAATGAAAACAGGATACGAACGGGGCAGGCGCTTGCTTATTCTGATGTGCAGCTACAGAAATTTAAGGACGGCTCTGACCCTTATCTTTATCCGAATGTAGACTGGTATGATGTGATATTTAGGAAGCATACCAGCCAAACCATTAACAATCTGGGTGTTTCTGGTGGAAGTGAAGCCGTTAAATACTATGTTAATTTGGGGTATACCTCCCAACAGGGCAGTTATAATGAAGAGGCAGGAAATGTATACAAAACAAATGCAGCACTGAACAGATATAGTTTCAGATCCAATGTAGATATTAATGTCGCCAAGAACGTTGACCTGAGTTTAGGCCTGTCCGCCATTATTTCGGGCACAAATTATCCGGCATATGATGCCGATGGTGTTTTATTTTATCTAAAGCTGACCAATCCAATGGTTATGCCTTTTAAAAATCCGGATGGCTCCAATTCCGGCGCAACAGGTGATCTGATCATCAATCCATGGACAAGGATCACTAAATCAGGATATACCCGGCAGAGTTACAATACGACAATCAGCAATCTTGGACTTAAATGGGACTTATCATCAATAACTCCCGGTCTTTCTGTAAGGGGATTGGCGTCATTCGATGTGGTCGATATCACCCAAAATGTGCGGACGCAAAGTCCCGATGCATTTCGTTACGAAATCGTAAATGGCCTTGAAAAATATACCCGTACAAGTACCGAAAGTGCTTTGGCACTTAGCAACAGATATGAAACCTATAGAACAATGTACGGGGAAGTTTCCTTAAACTATGACCGCACATTTAGTAAACACAGCATCTCTGGCCTGCTGTTAGGAAATAAGAAGGATGCACAAAATGTCGCCACATCGAATTCAATCGACAACTTACCTGAACGACGTTTAGGGCTTATCAGTCGCGTAACTTATAACTATGATACCCGTTATTTAATTGAGCTCAATGCCGGTTATACAGGTTCGGAAAACTTTAAGAAAGGAAAGCAATTCGGGTTATTCCCTTCGGTAGGTGCCGGATGGATCGTCTCAAATGAAAAATTCTGGAATAAAAACGTAGTCAGTAGCCTCAAAATAAGAGGTAGTTATGGAAAGGTTGGAAATGACAGGATTGGAAACCCGCTGCAACGCTTCATTTTTCTATCGACATTTAACAAAGGAGCAACAGGATACGAATTTGGTAATGGACAGACTTACAATCCGGGTGGACTCAGTGAGCTCCGTATAGGGAATGAGGATGTGACCTGGGAAAATGCTTATAAAACAAATGCAGGATTTGACCTGGAGTTATTTAATGGGAAATTCACCTTAACTGCCGATGTTTTTCATGAACGAAGAGAAGATCAGTTATTGCTAAGGGCAACAATACCAACCTATACTGGTTATCCCGGTGGGACGGTGCCTTATGCAAATTTGGGAGTTTCCACCAATAAAGGCGTGGAGGGTAATCTGCAATTACGGAATACCACCAAAGGAGGATTCTATTATTCCTTTTTGGCTAATTTCTCCTTTGCGAAAAGCAAGATAATTGAAAATGATCAACCCCAACAGTTATATCCATGGCAGGAGCTAAGAGGACATTCCATAGGCGCTAACTTAGGTTATGTTGCGCTTGGATTGTTTAAAGATGCAGCAGATGTTGCCAATAGCCCAAGCCAGGAAAATTTAGCCGGAGGAGCGTCAAATTACGGACCAGGGGATATTAAGTATAAGGATTTAAATAACGATGGGATAATAGATATTGCCGACAGGACCGTGATTGGTGAGTATAGCGGATCATTTCCTCAGATCATGTACGGATTTGGTAGTACGCTGGGGTATAAGGGTTTTGATATCAGTATCTTCTTTACGGGTGCTGCCAACAGGGATTTCTTTTACGGTCAGGGATATACTACCTGGGCATTCCAGGGCGCAGAAGGGTTGTATAATGTACAGCAAAATTACTTTGATCAGCGCTGGATTCCAGGAGGAGACAATACCAATGCAACATACCCTGGTATTAGAGCGAACAGCACGAACAATTATATCGGTTCTACTTTATGGAAGGAGAGTGGCAATTACCTCCGGATCAAAAATGCGGAAATTGGCTATACACTATCAAGCAAGCTTACAAAGAAAATTTCCTTAAGTAATGCCCGGATATTTATCAACGGAACCAACCTGGCGACCTGGGATAACCTGAAAGTCATTGATCCGGAATCCGATTTTGGTTCAGGCAGGCATCCGATAAACAAGACCTACAATTTCGGGTTAGAGGTTACTTTTTAATTTTTATAAACTAAAGTTAGGCATCATGAAAGCAACGATATTATTATTTTTTATCACCATCCTGTTTCTTACAACTCCTTCTTGTAAGAAAGACTTTTTGAATAAAACTCCTGATGGAGACATCAATATTGACCAGGTTTTTTCCAATCCTGTTTTCGCTGAACAATTTTTAACCAATACCTATTCCCATTTACCAAGAGAATTTGTATTTCCTGATAATGGAAATGGGGTATCGATGACAAACACCTTTACCGGTGCAGCCGATGAGATGGAGCAAGGGCACGAACCTTCCTATTGTAACAGAATGAATGATGGGACATGGAGCATAGACAATGCTACCAATGTTCAGGATGGCTGGTCGAACAGCTATCAAGGCATCAGAAAGGCAAATATTTTTATTGAAAATATAGATAAGCTTCCTTTAACAGAACTGGTGACGCAGGATAAAATCAACAAATGGAAAGGTGAAGCCACCTTTTTAAGAGCCTATTATCATTTTTTATTGATCAGGATGTATGGGCCTGTGCCTATTATTGATAAATCAATTCCTATAAATGGAGACTTTTTAGCTGAAACAAGACAACCGATAGATAAATGTGTTGATTTTATTGTAAACGAATGTAATAAGGCGGCAGAAATGTTAAATGTTCGTGTCCCTGCGAGTGACGATAGTCAGTATGGCAGACCTACTAAAATTACAGCATTGGCACTTAAAGCGCGCGCTTTACTGTTCATGGCCAGTCCGTTATGGAATGGGAACGCAGATTATGCAGCTTTGAAACAAGATGGACTCAGGTTGTTTCCGGATTTCGCTCCTGAAAGATGGAAAACTGCTGCCACGGCAGCCAAGGCCTGCATAGATCAGGCAGAAACTGCAGGCCATAAACTGTACAAATCTGCTACAAATGATCCCATACTTAATTATCAGGAACTGTTTTATACCAATTGGAATGACGAGGTCATCTGGGTAAGGACTATGGGAGGGTACCTGGATCTGGATGTTTATAGCGAGCCACGAGGAATGCCCGGTACAGGTTTTACTTTAAACGCGCCAACACAAAATATTGTGGACGATTATGAAATGGCCAATGGTGAACGTCCTATCCTGGGTTACAATGCGGATATGACCCCAATAATCAATTCTGCATCAGGTTATGTAGAAACCGGTAATACTACTGTTGATAATCCCAATTATGTCGCCGGAACCCGCAATATGTATGTAAACAGGGAACCTCGTTTTTATGCCAGCATTATGTTCACCGGGCAAAAATATAAGCCAGATCAAAGGAGTCCGCTGAATGATCCTTTAAAGTTTTGGAAAGGAGCTCCGGATGGAAGGGCTACCAATAATGCAGGTAATTACAGTGAAACAGGATACCTGATGAAGAAGTTCGGCCACCCGAGCTACAAAAGGAACGGGAATACCGGTCCGAGAAAAACCTGGATACTATTTCGTTTAGGCGAGCAATATTTAAACTATGCTGAAGCACTTAATGAATCTGACGGTCCTGTAACTGATGTGTACAAATATGTAAATCTGATTAGGAACCGTTCCGGTCTGCCAAATTTACCTTCGGGGTTATCAAAAGATCAAATGCGGGAAAAAATTTGGCATGAACGGCGTATAGAGCTGGCCTTTGAAACGAATCGTTATTTTGATACGCACAGGTGGAAAATCGCTGCCGATATAGACAGTAAAAAAGTATACGGTATCGATGTTAATGGTTTGGATTACAATATGTCCAGCGATGCATTTTATAAAAGAACTGTTGTCGAATCCAGGGTGTTTACAGACAGACATTATTTGTGGCCGATACCACAATATGAAATACAAAAAAATATAAAACTGACTCAAAATCCGGGTTGGTAAAACCGGTCAAAATTCTTAAAAATGTTTATGAACAGATTAATTTTCAAAGGACTGATACTTATAGGATGCTACCTTTCTTTTGCAGATTTAAGTGCACAGGAATTGTACGATCTGCCTTCCGGCAAAGAAACCCGCTGGGTTAGCCTGGAAAACCCATCTGCCAAAAAAGGCGGGGGTGCTTTGGAAAACAAAGGCGCCAAAGGACGCGCCAGTGTTTGGGTAAGTCCCGGTGAAAAGATTACGCTAATGGACTACAGCGGATGTGGTTTAATCAATCGGATCTGGATGACGATCATGGATAGAAGCCCTGAAGCCCTCCGGTCGATAAAGCTTGAGATGTATTGGGATAATGCCGATAAGGCGGCTGTTTCGGTTCCTTTAGGAGACTTCTTCGGCATTGGTTTAGGCAGGATGACTCCCTTCCAAAGTGCTTTGTTCAGCAGTCCGGAGGGTAGATCTTTTAACAGCTATGTGCCAATGCCGTTTAAAAAACATGCTCGGATGGTACTGGTTAATGAGGGGAGGCAAAAGCAGCTATTGTTTTACGATGTTAATTTTACGAAACTCAAAAAGCACGCTAAAAAGGTTGCATACTTCCATGCGTACTGGAGCAACAGCACAGCAGCAGGACTTGCCGAGGATTTTGAAATATTACCCCGTATCAAAGGTGAGGGGCGTTTCTTGGGAACCAATATCAGTGTGATTACCGACAATGTTTATGGTACTACCTGGTTCGGAGAAGGAGAGGTAAAGGCATATCTGGACGGAGACGATCAGCATCCTACTCTTGTGGGTACCGGCACGGAAGATTACATAGGGTCTGCATGGAACCTTGGACCCTTTTCACAGCTGTATCAGGGTGCACCAATAGYKRAKAWSGRAWMWASSCWRTAMRMMTTWWAYCRKTNAYCRSMTTCCTGATCCGGTTTACTTTAATGTGGATTGCAAGGTTACTATTCAGCAAATGGGCGGGGGTGGTCGGGATCTCATCAGAGGCATCGCAAAAGCAGGAGGCAGCGTAAAACCAATATCGGTGATGACTCAGAAAGGCTTGGTCAAACTGATGGAGGAAGTTGGTTTTCCCGATATTAATGATGATAAGTTTCCTGCCGATGAATGGGTTAATTTTTACAGGGTAGATAATTACTCCGCTACTGCGTATTTTTATCTTGATAGCCCTCAGAGTAATTTGCCTGCACTTGCGCCCCTTGAACAACGATTGAAAGGAATTATAAACAATAAATAGTATGAATTGGAACCAACCTGATATCTGGATCGTTATAAGTTACTTAGTTTTAATGTTTTTGCTTTCTCTTTGGCACAGGCGATTCTCTTCTGCCAATCTGGAGAACTTTTTCCTTGGCGGTCGCAAAATACCCGGATGGTTAAATGGAATATCTTATACAGCAGCTTTAGTAAGCCCCGATGCGGCTACCGGATATGGGGGATTAGCGATTGTAACGGGTTCGTTTATTTCATGGTGGTATCTGAGCCGTTTTGGTCTGGCCTTGTTCCTGGGGGGGGTGCTTTTTGCCGTGTTCTGGAGAAGATTAAATCTTTTTACCTCATTAGAGTTTTATGATCTGCGCTTTCCTGCAAAACCAGCCGCTGCCATGCGTTTGTGGATCGCAATAAGAACCTCATTAATTGCTATGCCGGCATGGACAGGTATTACACTATTGGCCGCTTACAAGATCATGGGGCCTGCGTTTGGCTTAACAAAAGAGGAAACCATGTATCTGGTTGTGCCTGTTTCTTTTCTTTTTGTGTTCTTTTCCGGATACAAGGGGGTAGTCATGTCCAACCTAATTCAAATGGTGATCTTCTTTATTGGTACCATTACACTTGCCTGGCTTACGCTAAACCATTTTGGTGGTCCTCAGGCAATGACTGCTACATTGCATCACACGTTCGGTGCTACACATCCGGAGCTATTACAAATGACCCCACCACTAAATCACGATATTTTTCCAATGGCAGCAGGCATGGCCTGGCTATTTGGTCAAAGTATTGGCTATGGCGGGGATGCGGCGCCAATGGGCGGAGCGATGGAAGGACAGCGCATTCTTTCCACCAGAACTCCTGCTGAAGCCTTAACCATGTACGTAGTTACCGCAATAAGCATGTTTGTGTTGCTGCTGCTGGTTACCTTACCAAGTATCTCAGCCTCTGTTCTATACCCCGAGTTAAGAGCATCGGGAGCTGACAGGGAACTTGTGTACGGCCGGTTAATGAAGGATATGTTGCCGGTAGGTGCTATGGGTTTACTTGTTGCAGCGATGATGGCGGCAACCATGTCTACCGTTGGTGATAATTTGAATTTCGGCAGTCAGGTATTGGTCAGTGATATCTATAGGCGGTGGTTTGTCCGTTCAGCCAGTGAAAAACACTACTTGTTGATCGGTAAAATAGGTATGGGGGTTATTCTTTCACTGGCAATGGCGGTGGTATTTAATGTAACCATTATTACCGATGTGGCGATAGTGATGCTGCAGTTGAGCGCTGCTGAATTACCGGCAAACTGGGCACAATGGTGGTGGTGGCGGTTTAATGGGCCTGCTCGCGTTGCCGCATCTTTTGGTGGGGCAGG
>NZ_AWRU01000007.1 GCF_000523515.1 Pedobacter sp. V48
ATTTTTTGTATTGTTGTATTGGGTCCAAAATTATTGCTGTGGTTAGGTTTCTCCTCCGCACAACAATTAACGCTGCCATGGTACTGGCAAACGTTATTGGTGATGGGCCTGACAACTTTACTATGGATCACGGTTGCCTTGTTGACTAAACCGGATCCTGACCCCTTGCTAAACAGCTTTTACCAAAGAGCTAAGCCACTGGGCTTTTGGAAGCCTTTCCGGACACTGAACAAAAATGTTTTATTAAAGAAACCGGAATTACAGCCCATATTCAGGGGGATAGGTATCGCCGTTATTGGTTTTGCCGCAACCTGTCTACTCATTTTCGGCCTTACTGAAGCCTGGTTTGGCCGTTATGACTGGGCAACGGCTGAGCTGATCAGTGCTGTGATGCTATTTGTCATCTTCAAAAAAACATCAGCAGCTTACCTGGATTTTCTTTCCGAAAGATTGGAAAGTGATCCTCAAAATATGAATCAAAACACATAAATAAAATAATGCTATGAAAGTAAAGAAAGAACTTCCTACAGATGGGAAACACGTATTATACCTTGGTGATTGGGTTTTTCACGTCGGACCAATGTTTATTGAAACACCTTTTGGTACTGAGACAAAAGATGCCGACCTCCATTTTTATGGTGAACGCGTGGTTGAAGCCTTTGAACATATCACAGAAGTAACCAGTTTAGCCAATTGGGAATTGTATCGTTTGGCCCCCGGAAAATTAGAAGAATATTTGGCACATTCTGAATGCCTCGTGATTAGTGATGTGGAAGCCAAATGTTTTCACCTTTATCCGAGCTTCTTTGACCGTTCACGTCGTGAAAATAAAGTAGTGACCTTTCCCGACCGGTTAAACATTATCAAAGAGTGGGTAGCTAATGGGGGTGGATTGATGATGCTGGGAGGATGGTTGTCCTTTAGCGGTGTACAGGCCAAATCCGCATGGGGAAGAAGCCTACTTAACACTGTATTGCCGGTCGATTGCCTGTTGGTTGAAGATTTGGTAGAATCCTCTGCCGGGTTTACTGCTGAAGTTGTTAATGCTGATCATCCGGCAATAAAAGGCTTGCCATGGGATAAGTTTCCTCCGATTTTTGGGTATAATGAGGTATCCGCCAAACCAAATGCCGAGGTATTGGTGAGGGTTAGGGAAACCGGTCACCCGCTGGTAGTTGCAGGAGAATATGGAAAAGGCCGTTTATTTACGTATATGTCAGATCCGGCTCCTCACTGGGGTATCAATTTTGAATTATGGGAAGGTTATGATGCCTTCTGGCAACAGGCCTTGAACTGGGTAAAAAAGCAAAAATAAATCATATGAGTAAAGAGCTGTTATTTGCGGGTGCTACCGTTGTTGACATTACTCCACCTCTTGAGGTAGGATTACTAACTTCTTCCGTAAAGGGATCTTATGAGCCTTTTGAATCCATTAGAACGCCTTTAAAAGCAAGAGTACTGGTTATGAAAAATAGCGGAGAAATGATTGCTGTAGTTTGCCTGGATCTTCTGGCATTAAATGATACCTCAGTTGGCGGATGGGACAATTTTAAAAGCAGAATAGGTGGTGTGATTTCTGCAGATAAAGTAATCTTGACCTGTACCCACACGCACAATGCCCCGGAATCTGTTGCCTTATCTGATTTATACCTGACAGCTGTTTACAGGGATTGGCTAACAAATGTCCAGTACAAAATTAAAGGAGCAATAGACGCGGCTATATCAATGCTAAAGCCATGCAGGGTATTTATTGGCTTAGATACCCTGGCTGGATACAATATGCAGCGACGCATTCCTACCCCGGATGGCGTTATCATGTCAGATTCTATCCAGCCTATTGCTCCTGAATTATTAGAAAGAGAGCCCGTASRCWMWWSMRWTCWYAGTNAKCNCGTTTCAAAGATCAATTTGATAGGGTAATTGCCACGCTGGTGCACGCTGTTTGTCATCCTGTTCATGAAATGTGTATGCCTCACATGTCAGCCGAGTTTCCGGGAGAAGTATGCATTGCCCTGGAGGCATCGCCGCGTAATGGAGTGGCAATATTTTTAAATGGGGCTGCCGGAGATATCAATCCTCCGACGGTTTCCTGCGGACCGGAATATGCGATAAAACATGGAAAGGCAATTGTCAAAGTAGTAGAAAAGAGTGATCCGGTAATGATATCCGATCAGACCTTCTCTTTTTTGAATCGTACCAGGCAATTCAACATCAGGCCAGGAAGTAACATGGCCAACCCAAATGATGCTATTGGCAGATTAAATGCTATATGCCTCGGCTCAGTGGCCATTCTATTTTTACCGGGGGAGCCTTTTACAGAAACCGCCTGGACAATCGAACAAAATTCACCTTTTGAACAAACTATAGTAGTGGCCTACGCAGAAAATAACATTGGATATATCCCTACACTTTTGGCCGCGCAGCAAGGTGGATATGAAGCCGGGCCAGGTAAATGGTCATTTTTAGAACCTGGAGCAGATGGCTTATTGATAGAAGAAGCCCTGCTGTTACTAAAAGAACTTTATAATAATTGAGCATAAATTTTCTTTCATCCGAAAAACAAAAAACTACTCAAATGAAACTAAAGAATATTTTAAAATCTGCCTGTTTACTTCTGATATTGCTAATCCATTTCCAGGGTAAAGGCTCAACTAAAAGCAGTAACCTGTTTTTTTACGGGAATATAAAGAATGATCTATACCTGTTGCTGAAAACAGAGGGATATATCCTTAAAAGATTTAATACTCCTGCTGCTGCGGTTAAAGCCGCTTCCAACGGGGCGGGGGTGCTAATCATTGCGGATAACTATCCACAGATAGATCCTGCAAACCACATTACAGCTAAAATTTTAAGTGAAGCAAAGCAAAAAGGGCTAAAACTTTATGTGGAGTATCCCACATCTTTTCCAGGAATAGATATTCCTTCAGAAGCATTGGAGACCAACCTGGAAAGAGGCGTCATTACCCAGGAGGTATTTGATGCTCCGCTTAAAAAGATGAGTTTAGTGGGTATTCATAATTGTCATGTATTGCCAATACAGGTTAAAGATCCTTTGATGGTCCTGGCAAAGGTCGTTGGCTTCGATAAAGCGGAATACGGTCTGGAAAATACAAAAACCTATCCATTGCTTTTTAAGTACAATAACAATATATTGGTAAGCATGACTGGCCTGAGTAGCTTTGAAAAGGGGCGCTACGGTCCAACAGATGCAATACAAAGTGTGTTGAAATTCATCATTTCACATTTAACTTCCCGTTCGGAAGTAACCATAAAACACTGGCATCAAGATGTTAAACCGATGTTTGAAAGAGCGGAAAGTTTATCTGCCGGGGCCCGTTTAAACAGCATTAAAAAAGGTACAGATTGGTTTTATAAAGGAAGGTTTTTCCCGGATAAAAGCTGGACATCAGAAGTGTCAAAATATGGGAGCGACGGTACAAAGCCGACTGGTCCTCCTATAGCTCAGTCGAGAATTAATGGTGATGGGAAATTGGGCGTTCTGGAGGGACATATCTCCACGATTTCTTACAAAGGTGATCAGGGTTATCGCTATTGGATGCGGGCGGACGTACAGGGAGAGGTGGCAATGACTTTGGCGGCTGCCGGAAGGCTTTTCAATAATCAGGATTATAAGGATCAATCTGCAAACCTGATGGAATATGTTTTTAAAAATTCGAACCTGCGCCAGGGACCAAAAAATAATCCTGCAAGTGCTGCCTATGGATTAATTGGTTGGGCCACCACTAATGCCGGTACTTTTTATGGTGATGACAATTCCCGTGCAATTCTGGGAATGATAGCTGCATCGGCTTACTTGAAAACAGATAAATGGGATAAGGAACTAACCGAGGCTATTATGGGTAACTTCAGAACCACTGGTATAAAAGGATTTAGAACGGATCGTCTTGAGGAAGCGGATATCATCAAAAATGGATGGCCCTATTACTGGAACAGGGATGTGGTTAACATATCACCACATTTTGAATCGTGGATGTGGGCATGTTACTTATGGTTATATAACAAAACTGGTTACGCACCATTACTTGAACGGACTAAGAAAGCAATCAAAATTACGATGGATGCCTATCCTGAAAAATGGCTTTGGGGGAGTAGTATGCAAACCCAAAGGGCCAGGATGATCCTTCCGCTAGCCTGGCTGGTCAGAATAGAAAATACCGAGGAGCACAGGCAATGGCTGGATAAAATGATCAACGAAATTTTGAAATATCAGGATGAAAGCGGAGCGATCCGTGAAGAACTTGGAAAAGGAAAAGGAATGTTCAAGGCCTTAAATAAAAATGAAGACTATGGGACTGATGAAGGTTCACTTATATTCAGGAATGGTGAAAAAGTATCCTGCATGCTGTATACCTGCAATTTTGCCCTTTTTAGCCTTAATGAAGCTGCTGCAGCTACCGGCAATACAAAATATAAGGAAGCTACCGACAAGCTTTCGGACTTTTTGACCCGCATTCAGGTACAAAGTAAAGTACACCCTGATCTGGATGGCGCCTGGTTAAGAGGCTTTGACTATGGACGCTGGGATTATTGGGCATCTAACTCAGATGCAGGTTGGGGAGCCTGGTGCACCTTAACGGGTTGGATCCAAAGCTGGATTGTTACTACTCAGACTCAGATTGAACAAAAGGAAAGTTTCTGGAAGGTAACTGCAGCTTCGAAAATTAATGAGGTGGCAAAACCAACTATACGCACCATGATGAAAGAAGCAGATAAATAATACTTAAAGCTAATCTGACATGAAATTTAAAATATATTTCCTGCTGGTACCTTTTCTGTTTTCAGGGAGTATTATGGCACAGCGCTTTAACAATGACCTGTCGGCATTGTCGCTTATTCAAGATGGTGTAAAAACCAAACGCGTGAGCAGTTATGACAGGAGCGGGGACAATCATGACAATCTGCAGAACATAAAAAGCGGAGAAAAGCGTACTATCTTTGATGTGAAAGGCATTGGAATGATCAACCATATCTGGATCACCATGGGACCGGAACCCAATGTGTTAAGCCGGAACGATGTGATCCTAAAAATGTATTGGGATGGAAATGATCGTCCCTCAGTCGAATCACCAATAGGGCCTTTTTTTGGACAGGGATGGAATGAATCCTACCTTTTTACCTCAGCAGCATTGGCCGCTACTCCATCAAATGGAAATGGTTTGGTTAGTTATTTTGCCATGCCTTTTTCAAAGGGAGCAAGAATTGAGATTGAGAACCAGTCAGGCAAAGACATCAGGTCGCTGTACTTCTATGTAGACTACGTGGAAATGAAAAGCCTTCCCGCTAATGCCGGCAGATTTCATGCCTGGTATAATACGGAACTAACTGGTCCTGCCGATAGTGTTGAAAATGAACACTGGATGTTTGGACCCGGAATTCCAAACACAACCGGCAAGGACAATTACATCATTGCCGATATAAAGGGGAAAGGGCATTTTGTGGGTGTAAATTACTATGTTCATTCGCCTACCCCATATTGGTATGGAGAGGGTGATGACATGATATTTATTGACGGTGATGAACATCCCGCTCTAATTGGTACGGGTACGGAAGATTACTTCAATACTTCCTGGGGCGCTCCAAAAACACCTTATTCAACGCCTTATTTTGGTTATCCAAAGGTTAATGATGATATCGGTTTTCTTGGAAAAACCCATATATACAGATTTAACATTGCAGATCCGATCTATTTTGAAAAATCAATGAAATTCACGATAGAACATGGAAGTATGAATGTGCTCACCCTTGATCTTGCCAGCGTGGCGTATTGGTACCAGGATAAGGCCGTCGGCGTTCCGGCAATTCCAGATGCGGCGGCCAGAAAACCTATGCCAATGATTGGTCCCGCAGAAATTCACAGATGGCGCAACGAATGGCGCAAAAACAAAGGAAATGGGTCCAAGGTTTGGGGGAATTAGAAAATCAGTAAAAAAATCATAATCATATTAAATGGCCAGGTATATAAAAAAGGGAAAGAGTGAAGATGAAATTAATGAAGCAGATTCACGCGTTAGCAAAACAGTAGAAAGAATAATTAAGGATATAGCGTTAAATGGAGATAAGGCTATTAGGGAGTATTCTGCCTCATTTGACAATTGGGTACCAGAATCTTTCAGACTTACCGCCATCCAAATTCAGGAAATTCTTGACCATACTCCTGATCAGGTTATCGCAGATATTCAATTTGCGCAGAAACAAATTAAGTTTTTTGCAGAACAGCAAAGGGCATCAATTACGGATATAGAAGTGGAAACATTGCCTGGCGTGTTTTTAGGACATAAGAATATTCCCATAAATAGCGTGGGCTGCTATATTCCGGGTGGAAGGTATCCAATGGTGGCCTCAGCACATATGAGCGTCATTACTGCAAAGGTTGCCGGAGTACAACGCATTATTGCTTTTACGCCACCAATTAATGGTAAAATACCCGAAGCTACAGTATGTGCCATGCATTTAGCTGGTGCGGATGAAATTTATATTCTTGGTGGTGTACAGGCCCTATGTGCGATGGCCATTGGAACAAGTTCCATAAGGCCTGTTGATCTTATTGTAGGGCCTGGAAATGCTTATGTGGCTGAGGCGAAGAAACAATTGTTTGGTCGTGTGGGAATAGATCTGTTTGCCGGCCCTACCGAAATACTTGTCATTGCAGACGAAACTGCGGATGCAGAAATGGTCGCATGTGATCTTTTGGGGCAGGCGGAACATGGCCCTACTTCGCCGGCAGCATTAATTACAACTTCCGAAAAACTGGCTAAAGAGACTTTAATGGAAATTGAACGTCAGCTTACGGTATTGCCTACGGCAGATATTGCAGGTGCTGCGTGGAGGGATTATGGATCCATTATTTTGGTGGCTGATGAACAAGAAGCTGTTTTAGTGGCGGATGCTTTGGCTTACGAGCATGTGGAGGTACTTACCCGTCGGCCACAGTATTTTCTGGATCATATGACCAATTACGGCGCGTTATTTTTGGGGCCCGAAACCAATGTTGCTTATGGTGACAAGGTTATTGGCACAAATCATACGCTACCTACTATGAAAGCAGCCAGATATACCGGCGGATTATGGGTCGGTAAGTTCCTTAAAAATTGTACCTATCAACGATGTACGCCACAGGCAAGTGTTGTAATAGGTGAGTATGCCATGCGGTTATGCGAACTGGAAGGTTTTGCAGGACATAAAGCTCAGGCTCAACTTAGGGTAAATCGTTATCATAAGATCCCAGATGAAAAGTAAACGAACATCTAAACAAATAAAGATCTTATCACTTACAGCTTGTGTGCTGATCTTTGCTGTTCTTCCCACTTTCGGCAATATGCGTTTGCCAGGAATTATAGGCAGTAATATGATATTGCAGCAAAAAAGTGAAGTGAAACTTTGGGGCTGGGCAGATCCTTATGAGAAGATTTCCATAACCACCTCATGGAACGGTAAATCTTATCAGGTTGTTGGAGACAGGGATGCAAAGTGGGCAATCACTGTGCCTGGTTCAGCTGCTGGTGGGCCTTACACTATTGTTTTTAAGGGAAATAACCTGATTACACTTACCAACATATTAATGGGAGAGGTATGGGTTTGTTCCGGTCAGAGTAACATGGAAATGAATGGCAACTGGGGATTAAAAGACATTATCGAAGAACTGCCGCAGGCCTATAATAACAATATACGGTTCTTTTATATTCCTAAGAAGGCAGCAAAATATCCTCAGGATGATGTCGAAGGCAGCTGGGTAGTCTGCGATAGCAACACGTTAAAATCATTCAGTGCTGTTGGATATTTCTTTGGTAAAAAGTTAAATGAAAAGCTCAATGTCCCAATTGGCTTGATAGGGGCAAGCTGGGGAGGCTCTGCTGCGGAAGTATGGACGCCGGATAGTTTAATAAATGCAGATGCCGTTTTAAAATCAGCCGCCTCCAGGATACAGCCAAGTGGCATGGTCCCATACCATCCGGGTTATGCGTATAACGCGATGATCTCACCCCTAACGAATTATTCAATTGCCGGAACAATTTGGTACCAGGGGGAGAATAATACAGAAACTGCGGGTACCTACAGCAGACTATTTGCCACGATGGTATATGCATGGCGTAAGGCTTGGCGAAAGGACTTCCCGTTTTACTACGTACAGATTGCGCCTTTCCGCTATAAAAAGAAAAATTCCGGTGCACTTTTACGCGAAGCACAATTGCAGAGTATGGCTGTTCCCAATACCGGTATGGTGGCTACAACAGATCTAGTTACGGATGTCAATAATGTGCATCCTGAAAACAAACACGATGTAGGATGGAGACTGGCAAACTGGGCATTGGCAGAGACCTATGGACAAAAAATGCAGGCATATAAAAGTCCGGTTTATGAACGGGTCAGCTTTGATAAAAACAAAGTGCTCTTAACCATATCCAATGCATCGAGAGGAATGTTTGTGAAAGGGAATAAGATTAACGATTTAGAGATTGCGGGTAAAGACAGCATATTTTATGCGGCCAAGGCAATTTTAAAGCATAATAAAATAATCGCCTGGAGTGATTCGGTCAGACATCCTATAGCCCTGCGATATGCTTTTCATGACACCTCGATTGGCAATGTTTTTAACCAGGAAAGACTGCCCCTGATTCCATTCAGAACCGATAAATGGTCCATAACTACACCATAAAACTGATGCTCATATGAAAAATATCCTCTCAGCATGTCTTCTTGTAAGCTTAACGGTAATGTCCTTGAGCCTGAATGCACAAAAGGCTATTCCAATACCGGTAGGTTTAGATGCCTATCGCAAATGGGATCAGCTTTCACTTCAGCGCATAGGGGTAAGGGCGTATATGCGCAGTACGTATGATCGTACTGGCGGGGGCGCCGACGCGTCACATTTTCTGTTCATGAATAAAGAAGATGAGAATGTGACCCTCAGCGTAAAAGGGAAAGGTATCCTTTATTTCTTTCGCAGTAATCATTGGCATGGCAGCCCCTGGCATTTTAAGATAGATGGTGTCGATAATGTGGTAAAAGAAACGGCAACAGCTGATCCGGTAAATGCAATTAAAACGCTGAAAGAAACTGCTTTTATTCCAGATACTGCATTTCCCAAGCCGCTGGCATGGACCTGGGGTGCTACCAAAGGTGCCGATCTGATCTGGGTACCGATGGCTTTTCAGGATTCGATGAATATTGCGTATTCCCGTACTTTTTATGGTACCGGCTATTATATTTATCATCTTTATGCCAATGAGCAAAATCTTTCTCAGCCCATCAGCTCATGGAATGTAAATAAAATGCCAGATCAGGATGTGGTCGATCTGGTTAACCTTTCAGGCCAGGATATTGCACCAAAAAATATCAATATAAAACAAGGTCAGTTAAAATTGAATCAGAAGAATATCACCCTGGCCACTATTAAAGATCCCTTATCTCTGGTTCGTGCGATTAAGTTTACTTTACCGCTTAGTAAAGCGATCGATCTGGAGCGCATTCACTTAAAAATAACCTGGGATGGTGCAGCATATCCATCTGTTGATGCACCCCTATGTCTTTTTTTTGGAGCGGGTACATTCTTTAACCGGGAGAAAAAGGAATTTCTGGTCAAAGGGCTTCCCATAAACATTCGTTATGATTATGTAAATAACAAAGTAGAGCTTGGCTGTTATTATCCTATGCCCTTCTTTAAAACAGCCAAATTTGAACTGAGTGGCATAACCCCTGAAGATTCAGAGATAAGTTATGAACTGCGTTATGAAAAGCTGAAAACAGCCAGCAACAGAAATGCTTATTTTCATGCCACCTATAAGGATATGCCTAAACCGGATTTGGGCAAAGATATGACCTGGTTAGATACTAAGGGAATAGAAGGGCATCAGCAGTGGTCCGGAAGTTTCCTCGGAACATCGTTTATATTTTCTCACAATGCCAACCTGAATACACTGGAAGGTGATCCTAGATTCTTTTTTGACGACAGCAAAACTCCCCAGGCCTATGGTACAGGAACAGAGGAATGGGCCGGAGGGGGCGATTATTGGGGTGGAGAAAACATGACACTCCCACTTGCCGGTCATCCTTGTGGATCTACTGAGAAAAAAACAGCGGTAAATGATAAAGATCTTATTCAATCCGCATATCGGTTCCTGGTTGCTGATCTGATGCCATTTGGAAACCGGGCTGTTATAAATTTTGAGCATAGCGAAAACGTTTCCCAGGAGCATTACGAATCAGTCTCTTATTGGTACGGAATGCCCTGGCCATCATTAATTAAAACAGATTCAATTGACGTTGGCAAGCAGGATGATGAACTGCGCCATGCTTATTATTCGCCTGAGGCGTCAGAAGTAGAAACCATCCGATCCAGGTATGAATGGGGGCCGGATAAGTTTCCTTCCGGGGCATGGGGTCTGGATCTGCCTAAAAGAATTGCTGGTTATAAAGAACTGATCGGTAAAGAAATCTATCCTGCCCATGAAGAAGATGGACGGCATACATCCGGTATTTCTGAGTTTACAGTGAGTATCAGTCCAAATAACCTGGGTGCGCTATTACGGAGAACCCTGGATTATAGTTATCCCAATCAGACTGCAGAAGTTTATATCGCTAAAAAAACATCCGTTGGAAAGGTTAAAGAAATAGATTGGCAGAAAGCGGGGATATGGTATTTAGCTGGATCGAATACCTGTATGTTTTCCAGACCAGCAGGCGAATCAGCAAAAAGAGTGTATCAGGTGGAAACATCAAACAGACGCTTTAGAGATGATGAGTTTCTGATTCCCGCTAAATTAACCAGAGGCTTATCTAAATTAAGGGTAAGGATTAAATTTATCCCTGTAGTTCAGCAACTCTATCCGGGAAAGGATTTTCCAAAACCGAGTGCTTGGAGCGAATTGAAATATGGCGTGTATAGTTACGTACTACCACAATTAAAACCTGTAAAATAATCAACCACTTGTTTAAATATTGATGTGAAAAAAATAGGAATGATGTTGCTGACAACTGCTGCTGTATTTTGTCAGCCTGCCATCGCGCAACAGAAAAAATCTTACGAAACCCCGCATATAAAAGGAAGTTTTGTCCACGTTTTTAATCCAAATGACACGCGGTCAAAAGAGGATACCACCTGGTATACAAATGATCACTCCTTTGTAAAGGGAGACGATGGTATCTGGCATGCATATGGCATCATCGGGCATCATCCTATCAGGCCCTGGGGAGGGGAAACTAAATTTTTTCACATCACTGCCGATTCTCTGAAACAACAAAAGTGGGAAGATAAAGGATATGCCATGTCTGTACAGGAAGGTAAGGAGCGTGTATTGTGGGCACCTCACGTTATAAAAGATAAGAACGCCTTTTTTATGTTTTATAATATTGGCAATATGCAAAAAAATGCTCCTAACTATGCCTCATGGGGCCAGTTATGTATGGCAAAAAGCGATAATCTGGAAGATTGGGATCGCTATCCGCTTAACCCGCTTTTTAGTGATCCCGGGCATGCGCGTGATTCGTATATCATGAGATATAAAAATAAATACTATTATTACTACACCAGAACCTATAACGAGGTCGATCACCGATCAGTCGTTGCAGTAAGGACAGGGCCAGATCTTTTTCACTGGAGCGGTCCGAGAATTGTGCATGTCCAACCTTATGTGGTAGATTGGGGAGGTGATGCGGAGAGCCCTTTTGTTGTGCATAGAAACGGGATTTTTTATCTTTTTATATGCCGGGCAATGACCAAATACAACCAGACAGATGTATACTGGTCTAAAGACCCTGAAAATTTTCCTGAAAAGAACCTGGTTTGTTCGCTTCCTCTACACGCTGCTGAAATTATTTACGATAAAAAAGAAGGATGGTTTATCTCCAATACAGGTTGGGATAAAAGGGGCTTGTTCCTCGCCCCATTGGAATGGAAATAGCTGCATTCAAAAATTAATGCACATCACGAATTTTGTCGCGTTCTGCACCTATTATTGTCTGTTTTGCACCCCTAGATAGAATGAACTAAGCAATAGCTTTGTATTGAACAATATCGATAAACTGGAATTATGATACTTCAAAATAAAAATGCGATTGTTTATGGGGCAAGTTCTTCTCTGGGAGGAGCCGTTGCTCAATCTCTGGCAGCTGCCGGCGCTACCGTTTTTGTAACCAACAAAAATTTATTAATTGCCCAGCAGGTTGCTGAAAAAATTATTGCAGCAGGCGGTAAAGCTCATGCTGGTATTGTTGACGCAATGGACGAGGATTCTATCAGAAAACACATTGAATTCGTTAATAATAAAGTCGGTACTGTTGATATATCTTTCAATTTAATAGGAATTAAAAATGTCCAGAATATTCCACTAATCGAGATGTCACTGAAAGATTTATTTCACCTGTCCATGATGCTATGCATACTCAATTCCTGACCATGACAGCGGCGGGTAGAATTATGAAAAATCAACAATCTGGAGTAATACTTTCTTTAACGGCAACTCCAGGTGGCATTGGATATGCAATGGTTGGTGGTTTTGGTCCGGTATGTTGTGCAATAGAGAGCCTTTCTAGGGACCTGGCAGCAGAACTTGGCTCATTTGGCGTCAGGGTTGTTAATATCAGATCGGCTGGTTCTCCGGATTCACGTCCATTTAAAGAATTTATAGCTACTGGAAGTGACGACGCCAACTCTTTCTTGCAAAAAATTGTGGACGATACAATGCTCAATCAATTGCCATTGATGCAGGATATTGCAAATACTGCTGTTTTTTTAGGATCAGATATGGCTGGGAAAATAACAGGCGTAACAATAGATGTTACTGCAGGAACAACAGCTGCAATTAACTACAAAAGTACAAAACCAGCTTTTCTTAGTGGCAATTGAACGCACAACAGAAAAAAAAATCTTCTAAAAATGATGGAAGGTCTTTAAGCCCCGGGAATAGTTTTACTAAGCAGCAGGTCGTCAATTCGCTTGTTCCAATTTTGCTGAGCCATCCTGTTGGTGCCATGGGCGGTCCCTGTGTCGTAATCTTTCTGTAGCTTGTTCATCTCCCTATAGGAATCCAGGTATTGCATATTGATGAAGGCTTCATACGTGTCGGGGGTAAGTTTTGCTGAGCCGATCTTTTTCCTGAATTGTTCAGTTACGATTTTGGCAATATCAAAATGTCTTTGCTCATGGTTCAGCATGTAATCATCTTTGTAAGGCCCACTCAGCCAGCAATCACTTTTAGCCAGATAGGTCTTTAAGATAATGGTTACCTGAATCACTCCTTTTGCAATCTCCTCATGTTGATCATAACCGATATTGGGCATCACCATTGCTGCATATTTGTTGGACATTTTTCTGGTCGATTGGAAGTCGGGCCAGGTTAGGGGTCTGTTGGTAGCATAGTAAATGGTATCACCTTCGGTTTGCTCCTTATAGTACTCAAAACTAACCTTTACCTTACTTGCAAGGATTCTGTTCGTATGGATATTGTTGTTCATCCAGGTGTTAAAGTATTCCAATGCAGATTTACCAAGGTGCTTTAAGTTTTTGTCAATTACCGAAGTATTAGAAGCAGGTCCGGAATAGCGCATGCCTCCACTGTAATTCATAAGGTGTTTTTTCTCATCTTCTTCCTTTAAACTGAATGACAGTTGCATCTTGATCTGTCCCTCTACCACGCCGGTTTTAGTCGTTGTTTCCCGTATGGTGAGTTCTTTGATCTCGACTACGACAGGTTTTAGGGAAAGGTCTTTTGACAGGTTATTTTTAATAAACCTGATCAAAATAGCGGTTTCCATATCCTTACCTGCCCCTTGATCTAGAATTTCAGTAACATAAAATGTCGTAGGTTTAAATAATAGCGGTTCTTGTGCCGTCTGTTGGACACTTTTAAACGAAGTGAATGGCAGGCAGATTAAAACAATGAAAAGCAAGAAAAAGTATTTCCTTAGCAGATGCATCTTATTTAAAGACAATGTGTTATTGTAAAGATAAGAGATTTTGGAGTATTTGAGTTTTCAGATAACTGCCAACGTCAGTTTTTGACTTTTTAAAGACCTTGGCAGGTTGTCGAAACAATTTCCGCTGCCAATCGGTTATCACTAGGCTTTCCACACGGTGGTGGCCGATTTAATAATGATATTATGAAAAACAACGATCAATTTGCTGCACAAGAAGCCCAGATATTATGGACAATTAATAAACGACTTGAAGCGATTAGACAAAAGAACCTGGAACAGACTTTATCTTTTTATGCGCACAACATTGTTTCATTCGATGTGGTCGGCCCGCTTCAGCTTTCGGGGCTGGACGGGATCAGCACACGCCTGGAAAACTGGTTTTCCTCGTTTGCTGAAGGCCCCATTGGTTTTGAAATCGCTGAGCCCTTTCTTCTGGTGCGCGAGGATGTTGCTTTCTGTTATAATTTGAACCATGTATTTGCCGCTAAGAGGGATGGGAAAATACTGGATATGTTCTGGCGGGAGACGACCTGTTACCAGAAACTTAACGGAAAATGGCTGATCGTTCATGCCCACAATTCAGTGCCTTTTGATATCGAATCCGGGCTGGCCTCAGTAGGTTTAAAGCCTTCGGCACATGGCTGAAAACCGTAGTTTCTGGAACATCAGATCACTTATTGTCCCAGACAACATCAACCCCGAAGAAAATAAAAAGGTGTTCTGATCAGAACACCTTTTTATGAATTAACGCGCTTCGCGTTTACGCTGATTGTCTTTATTTGAAGTCTGGTCTGACCGCTGACCCCCGCCATTGGTAATTCCCTGTTGTTTTTTATCGTCCTTAGCATTGTGGTACATGCGATCTGAGGTGGGCTTTCCCTGTTCTGAACTGGTATGCCTTGTATCTTGTTTATTCTTCATTGTTTTGAATTTAGGTTCATAAATTAAGCCGGCGCATTATTCGTTCAATTTTATAATGATCGCGCTCTGGAATTGTTTTAATAGTTTGAGTAAATAACAACCATGGCTGAGCACAACAAGATCATTGTAGAAAAAGCTAATGCCGTAGTAACTGCACTGAAAAAAAAANGATTAAAAATTATGTAACTTCAAAATTACTCTTTATATTTGGGTAACTTACAGGTTACGTATTATGGAAAATCACATTAAGCACAACTGGTACTTTAAGCACCCTCCAATGGTTGTGTGGGAATACCTCACTGATTCGGAGTTACTCGGACAGTGGTTGTTGCCAACTGAATTCAAACTGGAGATTGGTCACAAATTCATTTTTGGTGCAAAGCCTATCCGCCGTTTCAGTTTTGATGGTAGGATTTATTGCCAGGTTCTGGATTTCGAGCCATTGAAGATGCTCAAGTATTCCTGGCGTGGGGGCGACGGCGATGATGTAAAGCTGGATTCAGTAGTAACCTGGACGCTGGAGCCTAAGGACGAGGGCACCGAGTTGACTTTACTACATYMTRRYWWTMAANGNYYAWKMRMKWAKCTGNYCTTANNTCTGGTGATGGGCAAAGGCTGGTTGAAAATCGCTAAACGTTTGGTAAAAAAAATGGAGGAGGCACATGAAACAACCTAATTTAGATGTTTTTCAGGTAATTGCTGATGGCAGCAGACGGGAGATTTTACACTTGCTAACCGCCGAAAGCTTGACCATCAATGCAATAGCAGGGAAATTTGAGATCAGCAGACCGGCGATCTCAAAGCATATTAAAATTCTTGAACATGCAGGTTTTCTAACCATTGAAGACCGGGGCAGGGAAAGGTTCTGTTTGCTCAGTCAACAGGGTTTTTATCAGCTTCGCGAATGGCTTGATTATTATGATAATTTCTGGAAGCAGAAGCTTGGTAAGCTAGAAATGCTGATGGATGCATCAGGGCACAAAAAGAACTAATTCACATTGCGCTCAGCGTTCAGGACCTCAAAACTCCGATACTGAGCCATTTCCGCAGAATGGTGTACAATAAGTTTTAAATTCATACTGTCAATTAATGCTTTGGCCAGTTCTATGCTGCGATGTATGTCGTTAATACCCCTGATCTCAATACCTCTTGTCAGCATTTTGAATTTGTTGGGCTCAAATTTGGTAATGAATTTTTTTAGGTCTGTGCTTACTTTAATTTCTGTGTTTTTCATGGCTTTAATTTAAAATGGTATAAATGCTAGCTGCTGTTTTTCTTTAGCAAAGATAGGTTATTTTTTTCATAAAACTAAAAATATTAGTATTTTGTTTTGAAAAGTGTTAACTTTGTTACGACCTAAGTTTTTACATCATGAGAGAAGTTGAAAGGTTCAAAAGGGAAACTGCACAGACGCTGATATCCCTAATTGAAAAAAATGAAGAATTAAGGGCTACGGAGCATAAACGATCGGGGGACAAATGATTGAATTGGATTTTTTTCCGGATGGGGTTAATGGTGTGGTTTACCAGGTGCTGCAATTTCGTGTTGGGGAATCCTGGCGTGTTGTTTACGCTGGTGAGCTGATTTGCTGCATGGAAAAGCTAGAAGGTCTGTGGTATGCCAAAGGAAAGATAATCCTTTCACAAGAGCTGATTAAAGGTATTGGACGTTTGATTGATACCCAGCATTTTAACCTTTTGCCGATAGAACTTAAACAACATTGGCAGGCATATGTTCGGGAGGCGATAGCTCAGGGAGATAACCAATACCTCGTCGTTTGTAAGGATGGGATTGATTTTGACCGTTTTGAAAAGTTGTTCAGGGCTTATATCATGAACCTGGTTAGAGATCCATGGGAGATTCGTTTCAGGGTATACAATGCCATAATGTCTGAAGATTTTGAGGTTGTTGTAAAAGGGTCGGTATTTGCATGTTGATATGGAACAGATCAGTTTGTTTAAGGAATCGGGACAAAGCCCGGGGCTGCCAGTTGAATTGTTGGAATATCATCCCGATTTGTTTTCTGAAACTCAAAGTGAGTTTTTGTTACAGAAGTTTATTGCAGAATCACCATGGAAACAGAAAGTAGTCAGGATGTATGACAAGGAGGTCATCACACCACGACTTACGGCCTGGTATGCAGATGCAGAAACCTATGATTATACTTCTTTAGGCAGGTCTGCACCAAATGTCTGGACACCCGAATTGCTAATGATTAAAGAAAAGGTAGAAGTTATTGCCGGAGTTCGGTTTAACAGTGTATTGCTGAATTATTACAGGGATGGCAATGATTCGGTGGCCTGGCATAGTGATAACGAAAAGGCTTTGGGTAAACGACCTGTGATTGCTTCAGTGAGCTTTGGACAGGTGAGGTGCTTTGACATCCGCAGGAAGCGCGATCACAACGAGAAGTATTCGATCCGTTTAGAAAGTGGTGCGCTGATGATCATGAAGGGGGATTTGCAGGTGAATTGGGAACACAGGATTGCAAAGTCAATGAAACCAATGAAGCCAAGGGTGAATTTAACTTTCAGGATAGTGATCTGATTCTTATTTAGTGAACCTGAACATTTTTTATTTTTTACCGTCGATAACTATTTGTCCGCTGGTGAACAGATTTTATCCTGTTGCTCTTTTGGCATGATTTTAAACCGATTTATCATTATTTACTTACCAATCTAATCGCTCATACATTGATCAAATCCAGTTTATCAGCAAATGCCCGGTATTTTAAAGAGGGGGGCGAAATGGGAGATCTTATCAGGAACTTTGACTGGTCAAAGTCTGTTTTAGGTAGTCCGGAAAAATGGTCGCAAAGTTTGCTGACTACGGTAAATATTATCCTCAGGTCAAAGTTCCCTATGTTTTTGTGGTGGGGAAAAGAACTCATCCAATTTTACAATGACGCTTACCGACCAAGCCTCGGTAATAATGGAAAACACCCAGCAGCCTTGGGCCAACAAGCAGTGATGTGCTGGCAGGAAATTTGGCCAACCATACAGCCATTAATTGATCAGGTAATGGCAGGAGGAGACTCTACCTGGAGCGAAGACCAACTTATTCCAATCTATCGCAATGGCAGAATGGAAGATGTTTACTGGACTTTCAGTTATAGCGGCGTTGACGATGAAAGTGGAGAGATAGGTGGCGTTTTGGTTATTTGCACCGAAACCACTAAAAAGGTAAATGCCTATCATGACGTTGAACATACCAAAGAAGAACTGGAGTTTGCCATTGAGGCCGCTGAACTTGGTACCTGGGACCTTAATCCACAGACCAACAGGTTTATTGGAAATCAACGGTTAAAATCCTGGTTTGGCTTATCTGTGGGCGAAGAGATTGATCTGAGCAACGCTACAGCTGTTATTGCCGAGCCCGATCGCCAGCGTGTAACGAATGCCATCATTGAAGCCATGAAGTATAAGTCTGGTGGGCATTACGATATTGATTATGTCATTCAACCCCTTAACAATCCTACCCCCAGGCATGTCCGCGCTAAAGGGAAAGCATTATTCAACACGAATCAGCAGGCAACTCGGTTCAGTGGCATATTGCAGGATATTACCGAACAAAAGAAAGATGAGGTCCGAAAAAATGACTTTATTGCGATGGTTAGCCATGAACTGAAAACGCCGTTGACCTCATTAAAAGCTTATGTTCAGGTGCTGATGCGAAAAACAAATATCAAATCGGACGAATTTAGTGCAGCGACGCTGATTAAACTGGATACCCAAGTTAATAAAATGGCAGGACTTATTAACGGCTTCCTGGATGTCTCTCGTTTAGATTCCGGTAAAATACACCTGGATAAAAAAGTATTTCTGATCAATGACTTGATCCTGGAAGTAATTGAAAATTTCTCCATACCATTGGTCATTAATCCCCTGCAATTTGACCCAGGTCCTGATTTAAAGGTGATGGCCGATTGGGAAAAGATAGGTCAGGTAATCGATAACCTGATCAGTAACGCAATAAAATATACCGTAGGAGCGATGCCTGTGGTTGTGAGTTGCCATAGGGAAGATGATAAAGCGGTCATACGTGTGGCCGATCAGGGTCTTGGTATAAAAAAGAGCGACCTCCCACATTTATTTGAACGCTTTTATCGGGTACAGGATGAGCATGGCCGATCCATCTCAGGCTTTGGAATAGGATTGTATCTGTGTGCTGAACTCATCCATTTCCATAATGGAGAAATCTATGTAGAGAGTGAATTGGGCAAAGGGTCTGTTTTTTCTTTTAGTTTACCCTTAAATACTGACCGGCCAATTTCGTGAGCGTACCCATTTAATGGTAGATCAAACATAAATTGAATTTTGGCACGAATTCAGGTTGAGAAAGAACGCGAACTAGACCCTATAATATAGTCGCTTTTTGCGGCACTCTTAAGCTAGTCTTGTTCGGACCTCGTTCGGCCTGAGCCGTATAAAAAGAGAACAAGAGCAGTAGTTGGGTAACACGAACTGAACTACCTAAATTTTCTATTAGCTATAATAATTTTCTTAAAAATTTTAGCCTCCCCAAACCTTTTTCCCTGCTTCTCGAACTACCGCTTATCCATTATCTTTACCGGATAATTGTTGTTTAAGAAAATGGGTATGGTAGCCGGTATTTTTAATTGGAGTGGGGGAAAAGACAGTACTTTGGCGCTGCACCACGTTTTACAGCATCAGCGTTTCGATGTTAGGTATTTATTAACTACAGTCAACCAGACTTATAATAGGGTAAGTATGCATGGGGTTAGAGAAAGTCTTTTGATTCAGCAGGCAGAAAGTTTGGGAATCCCCTTGTACCAGATAAAATTACCTGAATCGCCTGATATGACTACTTATGAGCTGGAGATGCACAAACATATGAGTATACTCAAAGCAGCAGGTATTACACATTCGATCTTCGGAGACCTGTTTTTAGACGACCTGAAAACCTATCGGGAAACCAAACTTGCTGAGATTGGGATGATAGCGGAATTCCCTTTGTGGAAAAGAAACACGACGGAAGTTTTAAGGGAATTCATTTCCCTTGGCTATAAAACGGTTGTGGTTTGCGCCCAGCAGGGACTGGAGGATTTTTGTGGCAGGACAATCGATGAAAGTTTTCTCGCAGATCTACCTGAAGGTATAGATCCATGCGGCGAGAATGGGGAGTTTCATACTTTTGTATTTGACGGGCCATTGTTTAAAAAGCCAATTGGATTTACTTTAGGTGAGAAAATATTTAAGGACTTTCCTTCACTTGTGGGGGAATCTCCTCAGGGTTATTGGTACATAGATTTGATTCCTTTGAGGTAAACGGAAGTCTTTTTAGCGTTAAAAACGATACAGAGGTTTATAGTTGCCATTTGTCGATCTTACAGCGTCCTGAAAAAGCGCTTTGAGGGCTTCAAGATTATGTGTTAATGAATTTTTGTTTGCAATTAAAATCGAATTCACCCTGGAATGGAAATCTTTTGGTACATATGTTTCATATGTTAATATCTCAATCGCTTTTTTATCGCCAATAGGATATTTTTCATTGATCGCAAACAGCGCATTTACAATGCTTTTCAGCGCGCGGGTTATACAGCCGAAAGTATTGTAATAATCTTCTTTTTGAGCAAATCCATCAGCGTTTAGAATGGTGAATTCCGCTGACCAAAGCGCTTCTTGAATGATGGTTTGTTTGAGCTTAGCCGGATAGTTTTTAATCGCTGATTTTAATTTACTGATGGTGTTTTCCTTGTCATAAGCAGGAATGCAGGACTCAATTTCCGCGAGATAAATCACCGATGAAAATCCATATGGGGGCTGTTGTTCATAGTGGTTGTCCCATTTTCCATTTTGGGCATTTTCAATAGTGTTGGTGACTTGGTCAAGGTTACGATACAGAAAGTCTACTTTTCCACTTTCGGTTTGCAACCAGGCTCCTCCATTTACCCAGGGTCCCCACTGGTAAAAGTCGGTTACGGTTGGCGCCTGGTCTGTTGCGTACTTTTCAGCGACAGATTTAACGGCAGTAATGTGAAAAGGTTGGTTTCCATTGTAATAAATGCCAATGTCTAAATCTGAGTTTTCAGTTGCTTTTCCTGTAGCAAATGAACCGCCTAATACTACTGCAACTACATGGTCAATACTTTTTAGATCAGCTACGATATTGTCAAATGTTTTTTGTTTATCTTTTGGTAGGTTCATCTTAGGGGGATATAAAATCATGGAAATTCTTAGGTCATTCGGCTTGTGAGAGACAAAGCTATGGAAAAATGTATTGGTTTGCCAGCGGTTTCAGCTGTTCGGTAAGAAGTCCTGTGTACTGAAATGCCTGGCGGGTAGCATGCGTTCTGGAGTCCTCACAAACTGACTATCTTGTCGAAATCTTTCAGTGAAGTGATTTGGTAATCGGGGTTCAGTGATTTGCAGGCTTGCTGGTTTCCGTAGCCATAGGAGGCCCAGCAGGATTTTATGCCACAGTTTTTCGCGAACAGCAGGTCGGAGTAAGTATCTCCGGTCATCAGCACTTCACTATCCGCTTCAATCCGGAAGTGTTTTTTAATGACGGAAACATAACTAGCCGGGTCGGGTTTCATGTTGAGATCTTTCATCACCGGACTGCCGTCTGCGATTAGCAGGTCTGTGTACTGTTCCAGATCGAAAGATCTTAGGGATTTGGTGACGGTTTGAAAGCCTTTGTTGCTCAGCACGGCAACAATTTTGCCTTTCGCTTTCAGCCCTGATAACAGGGTTGCTGCACCGCCAAATAAGGTCGTATATTGGGTATCGATGTCGGTATAAATGGCTCTGTAGGAATTGACCATGGAATTGACCTGTTCTATGGGTAATGTTTTACCCATGGGATGCATTGCCCTTATAGCCTGGTATATGGTGCTGCCTGAGCCAATTGCTTGTAACCGCTGTTCTTCGGCTGGAACGTCGAGATGGTAGGCCTTGAAGGTTTCGATAATTGCCCGGTTAATGGTATCATGGGTGTGGCAAAGCGTGCCGTCATAATCGAAAAGAAAATAGTTGAGTGTTGTTTTCATTGCATCGGCTTTAACTGGTCTGCCCTAAATTGAGATGAAAGACTTTGCAGTTTTGGTGAATGGATTTGTGAAGCTTAACTTTGCCTTGTTCACCTAAAATAATATTAATTACAGAATTTTAAGTAATGGGTACAGACGATTTATTGAAACAAGTGGCTTTTATCAAAGAGATTGATAAGTTAAAATACATTAAACGGAGAACTAAATTATTTAAAAGCGACAGGCACGAAAATGATGCCGAACATAGTTGGCATTTAGCAATGATGACACTCGTTTTGGCAGGCCACTCGGATAAGCCGATTGATGTGCTTAAGGTGTTGAAGATGGTATTGATCCATGATCTGGTAGAAATTGATGCAGGTGACACTTTTATTTACGACGTATCGAAAAATCACACCAATACAGATGAAGAACGTTTAGCTGCAAAACGGATCTTTGGTTTATTGCCAGAGGCGCAGGCAAATGATCTCATTGCAATTTGGGAGGAATTTGAAAAAGGGGTTACTGACGATGCAAAATTTGCCCGGGCTATGGATAGGTTTGAACCATTGCTGCAAAACAAGTCAAATAATGGCGGAACCTGGACCGAATTTAATGTCGATTATCAAAAAGTTTACGACAAGAAAAAGGCGATTAAAGAGGGCTCTACTTCAATTTGGACTTATGCAGAAAAGCTATTAAATGAAAGTGTTGAGGAGGGGATCCTTAGGAAGGAAGTTCACCCTGAGAAGACTTACCTCAAATAAAATCACTGAGTGAAAATCTACTTTTGACATCCAATCTGGTCATATGGAACTGGAACTGATACATAAAATTGAAGTTGATTTGGGCCGGCAGAAACAGTATCACAGGCTACTACTGCTCAGTAGCGGGACTGTGGCCGCATTTTATGCTGAGGATACTCATCAGCGCTATTACCTGGATTGGTATACTGCCCGAGGTATTATCCATACCAGGATAAGTGGTTTTATTTACGATATTTTTGATCCACCCACATTATTCCAGTTTCAGGATTATGTAGGGATTTTCTCAACTACAGGTAGTCTGCTCTATCTTTATCACGAAGAAAATAAAGCTGATCATATCCTGATTTCGGTTCTCGATATGCTTCCAACCATCGAGTATCCCGGATTTCAAAAGGAACTGAGCAATTATGTTTATGCAGGCAGTACCGATTCAAATGTCATTCCTCTGCTATTAAAGGATAGCGGCTTGCTACCGGTATATTTTGCTGAGCTAAAGATTGATCTTGCTGAACGCTCAGCCAAATGGCTTAGCTTGAATTACTGGAACAACACCTATTCACTCGATGAAAAAATCAAAACCCTGAAAAAACCAGCTYRWRRRTNKKATNCMAWWWTRCACGCGTTGAGAAAAAATGAGCAAACCTATATTTTCAGCATCGGTGACCGCGACGGAGGTTATCTTAAATATGGGATGGATTATAGTGATCTTTGTGTACTAGCTGCGGATGGGAAGGTCGGAGAAAAGCTATTCACCCTGGGTGCTTTAAACAAAGGAGCTAAGAAATGCGGAAAGGAGTGTCTGTTTACTTCTTCTGGAACCTACGGGATTCTCACCCCTGTATTTACTTCCGATGATTGGAAAGGGAAACAGAAGATCCTGCATATAGATGAGCGCAGACTTATTGATGTAACGCCTGCTGAAGGCTTATCTGACCATAAGATCATTGATCATAACAACGGGTATTTTCTGGCCATCAAAGAAATACGGAATCAGATCATAACTGATCTGACCAGTATCGCGATTTGTGTCGCCAGGTCTGAAGTTTAAGTTTTATATAGCTGTTTCCAAGTTGTATACTTCAAAGATATGAGTTGGGGAAAAAACGACAGGTAGCCGCTTCATTTCAGGAAACCTATTGTTGAGTAATCGCAGCAAATTATTATTGTTCAGTTAGATAATGATTTGATATTCAATTAAATATGCGTATTTTAGATAACCTAGTTCCAGTAGAATTTTCTGGTAGGCGCAACCAATTATTAAAACTGACAATTAACAGAAAAAAATGGAACAGCAAACTAACCAGCCATCGCCTGAAAACATTATGAAAATTGGAACAGGCTTTTGGGCCTCAAAAATTCTTTTGACTGCCGTGAGTTTTCAATTATTCACCAAGCTTGCGGAAAAGAAAACGATGAAAGCCAAAGATGTCAAAGAGATTTTAGGGCTTAAGTGCACAGACAGGAATGTGTATGATTTTTTAGATGCGTTAACTGTATTTGGTTTTTTAACGCGTGACGGCATTTTGGATACAGCTATTTATTCAAATGCCATAGATGCAGATATATTTTTAGATATAAATAAGCCGTCCTATATCGGAGGTATCCTTGAAATGATGAACAATCGTTTATATGGATTTTGGGGTAATTTAGGCGAGGGTCTGCTTACCGGGCTTCCTCAAAATGAAGCCAAAAGAAGTGAGGATTTTTTCGGTTTAATATATAAGGACCCTGAAAAACTAAAAGAATTTACCAATGCAATGAGTGGCATTCAGATGGGGAATTTTATGACCTTTGCTCAAAAATTTGAATTTCAAAAATATAATACAATAGTTGACATAGGCGGTTCAGCCGGGTTGCTTTCACTTATGGTTGCAAAGTATAATCCTCATATGCATTGCACAAGTTTTGACCTGCCGCCAGTTGAGCCTATTGCAAACGCTACCATCCAGCAATTCGGACTATCAGATCGGGTAAAAGCCGCAAGCGGCGACTTCTTTGCCATGCCAATACCCAATGCTGAGGTTGTTGTAATGGGAAATATCCTGCACGATTGGGATGAAGAAAATAAGATTTCATTAATGAGAAAAGCTTATGATGCTCTCCCAGCCAATGGGGCATTTGTAGCCATTGAGGGCATCATTGATAATGAAAGAAAGCAAAATGTTTTTGGTATGATGATGAGTTTAAATATGCTGATTGAAACAGGAACAGGATTTGATTACACATTTGCAGACTTTAACAGGTGGGCTAATATTGTCGGGTTTAGATCCACTTCACTTCTTCCATTAGCGGGGCCATCAAGTGCGGCAATAGCCTACAAATAAAACCGCCCTGATATTGCTGTTTTCATTCATCTTTATTTCGTTTTCGGCATCATCAATTTGATGGTCAATGCACCCGAAGGACAGCTGGCGACCTGGCTGATCGGTTCCTGGGGCGTCGCATTTTCCGGAGGTATCCAGGGCACTGCACTCGGGTCATAGATTAGATAGCGTCTTGACACAGATGCTGGTATGAATCCATGTTTTTGCTTTCCAGAGGATCGTTATTTCCCCGTTCTGATATTTAAGTGTTTCCATAGCGTGGTTTTACAGATCGATGTTGAAACCTATAAAATGACACAGATAGCGAACTTGGCTCGACATGCGTGGCAATTGATAAAAGGTGATACACAAATCTCTATAACCAAAGCCGAAAAGCCGGAATATTTAGCTATTGAAGGCAATGATGTACCGTACAAAGCCTTGGCGGACGGAAAAGGATGGATAAAAGTGATCGCCGGGGCGTTTGAGGATCTAACCTCTCTGATACCAAATTATTCGGAACAATTCCTGTATCACATCCATTTGGAGCCAGGTATGGTTTTTAGTATCGATCCTGCCGATAAACTGGAAGTAGCTATCTATTTGCCTGAACAGCCGGCCATCATCAATGATGAAAAATTTAATGCTGGTGATTTTATCGAATATGACAGGAATGCCGGGACAATTGAGCTTAACAATGAGAACCAGGAAGCTTGTGACTTTATATTATTCGGTGGATAAACTTACCAGAACCAATATTTGCGGAGGGCCCGTTCGTCATGAATTCCAAGCTGGATATTGCCAATGCCTACCGGGATTTTTATAATGGCGACTACGGAAAGGTCGATTACCAAAAACAAAGACATAAAGCTTAATAAGAAGCTATGCATACTTTTTTATCCTCTAAACGCCGCTAAAGAGTTTGTGTCGGCAGTCTCCTGATTCTTCCGTCTCAGGCAGACGATTTGCTTTACTTTGGATTCCCTGGGCCTAAGAACAAAAAGCCTGAAATTGAAAGATTTCAGGCTTTTTGTAGGTTTGATACCTTGGCGTCAACCGTTGATATAAGTTTGTATTGCTCCGAAATTAAAACCAGATGCTTCCAGTTTAGTCCAAGCCTGTTTCTGATCAATTTCAAGACTTACTTGTGTGACCAATTGCTCGAAATAGCTTGTTTCATCCTGATTTCCAAGTGCGATGTTTCTGACATACTGTTCTTTACACTCTTCGAGCAATGCTGGCGTCTGTCGTCCGTCTGTTTTTAAAGTGGTACGGGTAACCTCGAGCAGTGTCATAGCAAATTGTTGGTTGAGCGGTTTCCCTCTTTCCGTAAGCTGACGATCAAGGATGTTTAACAAAGCCATGGCCGCTAGCCCCGGGTATTGACTGGATTCCTTTTTTATTTGGAGTTTGTGACTGGCCTTGCATTGTATAATAGCCTGCAATAATGTCTGAGCGATGTCGTCAGCGAGATGTAGGTTCAGTTCCGCGAACCAATCTCTGTATATCAATAATGGATGTACTGTTTTCATAGTAAGTAGAATTATCAAAATGCCAGAGTTTATCGTTAGGCCTGCGTAGCTTTTCCGGATCGGGCTTTTGTAAACGATAACACTGAACGCGAATTAAAGTTCAGCCTTTTTTAAAAGAGTGCCTTATGTGCTAGTTGATAGTTGACCGCCTGAAAGCAAAGGGGTTAAGGATCCTCGGATAAGCTAAAATCAAAAACCTTAATTGTTATCCTGCACTGAATTGTTTCCAGTTTCAATTTCGACCTCTTTAGTCGTTACTGCGTAGGAGGAAGGGTGGATCGCAGAACCGTATGCCAGTGCATAGGCCTTTGTAAATTCCGCCCCAAAATATAAAATGATGGAGGAATAGTAAGTCCACAGCAACAGTACCACAAGTGATCCTGCCGCACCATAGGTACTTCCCACATTGCTCTGCCCGATATACAGGGAAATGCCGAATTTACCCAGCATAAAAAGCAAGGCAGTCACTACCGAACCGAACAGCACGTCCCGCCATTTAATGATGCCATCGGGAAGTACTTTAAAAATCACACCAAAAATGAGGGAAATGACAACCAAGGTGACCGTTTGATTAAGGATATAGAATAACACCACGGACACCTCTTTATACCTCGCTTGTAAATGCTGACTGAATCCGTCAAGAATTGCATTCACACCTAACGAGACCAATAGAATAAACCCAAGGCTAATGATCACTGAAAAAGAAAGAAATCTGTTCTGTAACATTTTAATCCAGCCTCGTTTGGGCTTGGGCTTTAAACCCCAAATGGTATTTATGGATTCCTGGATGTCGCTGAAAACCGTAGTAGCACCGATCAGTAGTGTGATAATTCCAATGGTGAAAGCGACCTTATCCTTATTGCCGATTGCGGCTTTCTTTACCAGGTCCTGCAGCTGCAGGGCGGTATCTTTTCCGAGAAACCCGTCCAGCTGGGCATACACCTGACCTTGTGCGGCCTCCTGCCCAAGAAATAGTCCACATAAAGAAATAAGAACGACCAGTAATGGAGCCATAGAAAAAACGGTATAATAGGCGAGCGATCCGCTCAGCTTGGTTACCTTATGGTCAGCAAACCCGTTGAATGAATTTTTCAATACCTCCCAGACCCCTTTTATGGTAACTTTTTTCTGTTCCATGGCGCTTATTTATATTCAGGTTATACTCATTGTCCCTCACGGGAACTGCTTTCTATATTTCGCTGTTTTCCGTCTTCTTTCTCATTGTAATGCCGTTCAAAATATTTTTTTACGCTGATGCCGCCAATCCAATGTTCCAGCCTTTCTTTTTTCCACATCATCAACAAGGACCCTGTTAACAAGAATACAGCAGCACAACCAAAGCCAAGGGGGTAACTGCCCAGTAGCTCAGAAAGATAAAACGAGAGGCTGATCGTAACCGCAATGAATGCCAGCGATAGGATAAAAATAAGCAGTAAACCAGATAACAGATCTCCCATTATTTTCGCCGTTTTTTCAACGGTTTTCAGCCGGAAGTATTCCAATCGCTTGCTGATGTGAGTTTTGGTATCGTGCCAGATCTCTCGTAGTTTCTTTGGTTGGATATGTTGCATAGGCAATTAATGWWWTANMRTTCKWTCAKGRWSWSWYCMTGAWMGAANSKTAWWWYAWWAMYTGCCTNKSYYKMMAAWMSWWTKKKSMARMYWWWSWWWWYYCCWCNYCRYYRASMWGRWYYMTGATYGMATNKTMMMMMATKANNATKGNYMWAKRCAACATAWCCANCYWRWGRAASTANCKMRWSAWMWRRSACRAAACAAAACTCCATATCGGTGGTTGTATGCTTATCGTTTAACTTTAATTAAAATATCATGGGAAATCTATTGTACGTTATCGCGGTCGTGTTAGTCATTATCTGGGCAATCAGTTTCCTGGGCGGATTTTACACAGGCGGAATTATTCACGCCCTGCTGGTGATTGCGGTCATCGCAATACTGCTGAGACTCATTCGAAGTGGGACATAGCAGCTGTGTTTGCTAGGGTTTCATTTCGCCTCCGGGTCCTGGTATTGTGGATGTTTTACGGTTTTTTAATGTTGTACTAAATGCTGAGTAAAATAAAAGGCAGTTACTACTCGGGAACAAGCGGTTTGCTGTTGCCAGTTCCCAATAAGCAGTTTTATCCGGAGGCGTTTAAAGCCAAAAGCCGTTTGTGTTACTATGGTTCGCTTTTCAATAGCATTGAAATCAACAGCTCATTTTACAGGGTTCCTCTGGGGTCAACCGTAGCCAGATGGGCGGGGGAAACCCCAGAGGATTTTAGGTTTACTTTTAAATTGTCCAAGGAAATCACGCACCGTAAGGGTTTTGTGTTTGAACCTGACGCAGTGAGGCTGTTTATCGAGCGCATTGCAGCGATTGGGAATAAAAAGGGTTGCCTTCTGGTGCAATTTCCTGCAAGCATCAGAACAGCGCAGACTCGGCAGGTTGCAGCCCTGTTTGCATGTATCCGTTCGTGTGATCCAGATCTGGAATGGAAGGTGTCGGTTGAGTTTCGGCATCAAAGCTGGTATCAACAAGGCGTCCAATCCCTTCTCGATGATTACCAGGTAGGCTGGGTGCTGCATGATAAACTAAATGCAGGCGGATATATGCTGGAGTCAGCCCTTGATTTTGTTTATGTTAGGTTTCATGGCCCCCATGGAGATTACCGGGGCAGCTATACCGATGATTTTCTACAGGAGTATGCTTCTTATATTCGAAACTGGATTGCCAATGGAAAACACGTATTTACCTATTTCAACAATACGATTGGTAGTGCCCTTGAGGATCTGCAGTCCTTACGCGCTTATGTAAATGACCACTAGTGGATTGCTTAATTGTTTTCCCTTTAGGGTAGCTAATCACAAACTGCATATAAAAAGCCTATTGCTGTTTGTAGTTAGAAATGGTTATTTTACCAATTAAAAGACGGTAATAAAAAATAATAAGTCATTCTACAACTGGACACCTTTTTATGAAAATCGAACCTTCAGGCCATTTTTCAGAATATCTCCTCAATTCAATACCTGTTGCCTGTTATCTGCTGGACAGGGACAGCAAGTTTGTATACCTGAACCGGGAGGCCGAACGCTTCTTTGAGCTGGAAAAGCATACTGTCATTGGACGCAACGTCTGGGAAGTGTTTCCGGAATCCCGCACAACACACTGTTATACGTCAATTAATTTAGCCTTATCTGGACGGCAAAGCGGAGCATATGAATATATATCTGCAGTCAGCAACCTATGGATTAGTCTGACCGCCTATCCTGCTGATAACGGGGGAGCGATCGTCATGTTTTCTGAAATTGATGCACTTAAAGCCAGTAAAAATCAATATCAGGCCCTTGTTGACAACACCCCAGATACCATTAGCCGGTGGAACAGCAAACTGCAACTCCTGTTTGCCAATCAAGTGTACATCCAAAAAACGGGCAGAACATTGGAGAAATTACTGGGCAGGACAATGATCGACATCGGCCAATCCCCTGAAGTGGCTTTGCCCTGGATGGAAAAAATGAAACTGGTCTTCGATACAGGTAAAGCCCAGGAACATTACCATAGTTATCCGGGGCCGTATGGAGAGCTTTTTTATTTTTCGAAGATGGTGCCTGAGTTGGACTCACAGGGAGCCATACAGAGTGTATTATCTATAGACCGCGACATAACTGCCTTGAAAAAGGCGGAGCAGGAACTGGAATCGCAAACCCATTTTATCCATTCCATTATGGAAACACTACCAGATGTGGTTTCCGTGGTACGCCTTCCTTCCAGGAAATTGGAGTACATCAACAGGGATCCGCTGATGATGGTAGGGTATACCAGAGACGAAATGATCGATATGCCTGCTAACCAGGGGACAGATCATCTGGTTCATCCCGATGACCTGCAGTCGCTGCTTGATTATTATGAGCATATAAGCGCACTAAAGGATGGGGAAACGGCGCAGCTTGAATATCGGGCACAGCACAAAAACGGCAAATATAGTTGGCTGTGTTTAAGGGGGACGATTTTCCGACGGAACCAGGACGGTGAACCGACCTATGCCTTTCATACCTGGCAGGACATTACTCAGCAAAAAAATGCCGAACTGGAATTGAAAAAAAACCTGGACATGTTGCAATCTGTTTTTGATAGCACCCTGCTTGGCATGTGTGTATTGCAGGCCGTACGCGATGAACGCGGTTTGATCAATGATTTTCTTATCAAAATGGTGAGCAAAGAACTGGAAAATGAGACTAAGCGGAAAGACCTTATCGGAAAACTTTACTTCCAGGAATATCCGGATCTGCGCTCATCAGGTTTATTTGAGCTGATGTTGAGGGTTTTAGAAACCGGCGAACCGGCGGGGAAGGAGTATCCCTATGCCTATGATGGCATTGAAAAATGGTTTTCCTGTAAAATCGTAAAAATGGGCGACGCGCTGGTCTCAACCAGCATGGACATCACCGAAAGGAGGAATGCAGAAAAAGCAATCAGGGAAAATGCTGCATTGATCAACAGCATTGCGGATTCTGCACCGGATATGGTTTATGCCATCGATCTGGTCCACATGAAACAGATTTATTCGAATTATAAAATTGCGACCTTACTGAATAAGTCGCAACAGGAAATCAGGCATCTGGATATCTCGTTTTATGATGAATTTATCCATCCAGAAGACCGGAATAACTTTTACAACAATCTCGCTGAGCTCAGAAATGCAGATAATAGCCAGGTAAGTGAGCTTACCTACCGACTGATTGACGCAAATGGCAATGTTCATTGGATCAGGACCAGGAGAAGTGTTTATAAGTATGATGAATCCGGACGGCCCAGCCATATTGTTGGTGTGTCAGAAGACATTACCGTACAACGAGAATTGCAGGATAAAAATCATCAGCTCTGGCTGCAACACAACGAAGCAAAAAAACAACAGCGACAGGAGATTTTCCGGGTAACACTTAAAGTCCAGGAACAGGAAAGAAAACGCATTTCTGAGACGCTTCACAATGGAATAGGCCAAATTCTTTATGGCATTAAACTTACCCTTGACCGCCTTAGGGTAAACCTTCCCAACGTTGGGCATGACCAGCAGAGCATATTAAATGAAGCTCAGGATCTGCTGACAAAATGTATCCGGGAGAACCGAAGGATTTCTCATGAACTTATGCCCCCTGCTTTGGAAGATTTTGGACTCAAGGCTGCCATTGAAGATGTTTGCTGGCAACTAAGGGGAGAGGTTTCTTTTAATTGCCATTTTACAGGTGACCCGCTGGCGCTGGATAAATACATTCAGCTTTCTATTTATCGGATTGTGCAGGAACTTATGGTGAATATCATTAAGCATGCGCAGGCCACTCACGGGGTAGTCAGGATTGTCATTGAACACAAAGCGACCCGAATTGAAGTCGAGGATAACGGAAGTGGTTTTACCTGGTCAGAAGCAAAAAATAAGGGGATCGGACTATCGACCATACAGGCAAATGTAAAGCTGTTAAATGGAAAGACCGAAATTAAATCAGATGCGTCCGGAACTAACGTACAAATCACGCTGCCCATTGATTTGACCGCTAATTCCGCTGAAAGCTAACTAGGAAATAAAACCATTCAGTACTGCAAACCTGATCAATGTGGCAGTATTTTTTGAGCCCGTTTTTTCAAGCAGACTTTGACGATGGCCTTCAACTGTCCGTTTACTGATAAAGATTTTCTCGGCGATTTCTACATTGGTCAGGCCTTCAGCGATCAGCTGAAGTACTTCCACTTCCCGCTCGGAAAAGTCAATTTTGCTTTCCATTGGTGCGGTGAATATCGTGTTTTCCTGCATGGATCTGTCCAGCAGGTTTAATGCAAGCTCCGTACATAAATAACGACTGCCGCGATTTACCTGTCTGAGTGAAAAGATCAATTCGTCTGAACTTACATTTTTAAACACATATCCCCAGGCCCCTTCTCTAAATGCCTGAGTAACGTATTTTTCATTGTCCAGCATAGATAAGAAGACTACTTTTACTTCCGGATAGACTAGTTTTATGGCTTTGAGCATGGTCATTCCATCCATAACGGGCATATTGATGTCTGCGAGAATAAGTTCCGCCTCAGTATTATTGTCCAGCAATTCCAGGACTTCTTCCCCATTGGTGGCTTCAGCAATTACCTCAAAGTCAGGCTCATTGTCCAACAGCATCCGGATGCCATTTCGAACAATGTTGTGATCCTCTGCAAGTATAACTTTTAACATCTTTGTCTTTTTTTCGGTTGGCATTATATGGGGTGTGTTAGCTCAGGTTAATCTCGGTAATTGTACCTTTTGATATAAAAATAAGGATTTAACGGTTAAATGGCGTAAGAATATCCGCTTATATCTGAATTATTTAATATACACGTACATTTTTTTTCTTACAGGTATAAATACGCGCAAGGGTGCGGCAATTACGTGCTATTTAGCCTGGGATCCTGCTTGAAATGCGTGAAAAGCGATAATTTGAAGTATAATTGGAGCGATACCATAGCGCAGGCATACTCTTTGGTGATTAGCTAAAGAACCCTAACCCCTAAAACTATGAAATCAGATGCGATCAATTTACAGTCAGAGCTAGGAAAATTGAGGAACAGCCTGCGCTTTTTTGCCATGTCTTTTACAAAGAACAGAGAGGATGCAGATGATCTTGTGCAGGATACCTTTCTCAAAGCTGTACGTTACGCGGACAAATTTGAGGAGGGAACCAATTTACAGGGCTGGTTATACATGATCCTCAAAAACACCTTTATTAACGATTACCGGAGAAAGTCCAGACACCAAAATTTTGTGGATGAAAGTATGGCGCTGTCAGCTGATTATCTGGTGAATTCCTCTGGCAATCTGGGTGTAAATAAGTGCATGAACGATGACATTCACAAAGCGCTTAAAATGCTTCCCTATGATTACTCATATCCCTTCATCCGGTATTTCGAAGGGTATAAATACCATGAAATTGCCGAAGAGCTGAACATCCCGATAGGCACCGTAAAGACCAGAATCCACGGTGCCAGACTTGTCCTGAAAAAGAATTTGAGAATGTATAAAGATGGTTTAAAAACCAACCATTAGCCGATTTCATTTGATAAAGTTCCTTAAAATGAAGTAAGATGCAATGAAATAGCGATGCTTACTTCATTTTTCTGTTATTCATTTTTTATTGCGAAACCTTTTTATAATCCAGCCAGGTGGTGAATTCATGCAGTATCAACTCCCAGCCCTGTACCGAGTTCATCCTTTCATAATATTCTTGAGCGCCTTTCCCATGGTTCTCGAAGTTGAAATGTTGGAGTTCGATAGTTGTTTCTGCTTCACTGGTTTGACGGAAGGATATTTCCAGGTCACTCGCTTTTGCCGGATCAGGTTCAGGTATCCTTTGCGGACTGATTTGCCATTTCAGGTGTATCCGCCCCGGTGCAATCAGGTCAGCTACTCTTCCCCAGTCACAGCGGAAACCATGTGGACCAGTTTCTGTGCATAACCCGCCAATAAACGGTTCAATTTTTATCTCCTTTAATACTTCTTTTGACCAGGTATAAGTATTTGGCCACCAATCATTAATATTGCTCAGGAAAAGATTAAAAACGTGTTCCTGTGGTAGTTTGACCTTGATGGTTTTAGTGAGGATGTTCATAATATAGAAATATTCTTGGTCTCTTTAACAGAACAATATAAACCTAAAAACGTTTCAATTTTAAAGAAAACTACCTTCTATTTATAATTTTAACCGCCTTTAAGTTACTTCAACGATTAATGGGGATACTTTACTGGGGGGTGCTGAAATTATTTGTGACCTGTGCCGGATTTAAAGCATTACGGTTTTCAATCGGGGTGCAAAAAAACACGCCGGAAGGACTGGGCTTGGGAATAAAATCAAAACCATTTGCAGAAATAGAATTACCAGCGCTTTATTGTCCGCTTTTACCACTCTCGGCGATACTTTTGATTTGTTGTAAATGATTGCGTAAAATCGGTAGGTATTTACCCGCAAATGCTTTTACCTCCGGATCGGAAGAAAGATTGCCTTGCTCAAATAAAGCTACCGCATTTTTGTGATCTTCAACCATCATTTGGGCATAAGCGATATCGAACTGTTTTCCGTTTAGGGCGTACAATTGCTTAAGGGCTGAAGTGACTTCGGCTTCAGTGACTATTTTCAAAGCGTTTATATCTGTCCCTGTCTTAAGAGCGCTTGCAGGCGGCTGTTCAGCTTGCTTCTCTTTAGTTGCAGCATGTGCCATTGTTTCTTTAGCACCTGATGAGGTGCCCGTTTCGCTGATGCCGGTGACTTTTGTTAAACCGGTAGCGCTGCCAGTAGTATTTGAATTGATCGTTGTTCCACTGGTACTGGTTAAGCCAGTTTGAGTGCCATCTGGTGCTGACTTTTTACCTATGCTTCCAGATCCGGTTGAAACGGCGTTGGTGTCATTTTGCCCGGGCAAGGTAATGTTTTTGGATTTGGCAATTGCTGTTAATTCGGCATTCGCCTTTTCATGATCCAGGGTCATCATAGCCCCATAATCTTTAAGTTTCGTATCCTGTGCTTTTTGCATGGCCATTTTTCCCGATGTGACTTCTTTCATGCCACTGAGTGCGGCCTGATTGATGAATTGTTCAACAGTGATCCCTGAAGGCGGATTTTGTTTCTGGGTCTGGCTGGTGGCTGGGCCTGCAACAGCAATTATAATCATCAGGCAACTGAGGTATGTTTTCATAGTTGAGAATTTTGATTTAACCATCTTCAATGTAGGTAGTTATATGACTATACAACCTCTGTTAAAGAGGAAATGTTTGGAAATTAAATACCTGTTTTCTGATGTCAAATACTTGTTTTATTGCTTATAATCCTGTCTTGGATAGGGGAAGTGACGATGTCATGCCAGGTCTGCGTCTGCGCTGTCGAAGTATTGCAAAGACTATACACCATTATGGAGAACTATCCAATTATTAGTCAGGGAGGCAAAAAGTTGCATCGGTTGAAATCAGAGGATTTTTGTGCCATGACCGAAAGAAGGACAATTAGGAACCCCTTCTCCTTCCGATTTGATGAAGTTTATGAATGGTCAAGACTTCCTTGCAGAGATTAAATTTCGGGAGTATCTGGAACTCCTGTAAATGAACTAATGCACAGGTCTATTTTGGTAAGATCTAATAAGGAGTGAATTTCCTGTCAATTGCAACAAATTTGCAATTGCTAATTTCGTAATTGTGTTTTTTGTAATAGGATAACTATCATTACCTCAATTGTTAACGTTTATTAACTGAAATTTTTATTTATGTATATACTGCTTGCTAATCTCCATCTCCGGGACCGCTCAGCGGGCTACACTGCTGAGGTTTAATTAAGTGCTACTGTGATCTTTCGCGGTTTGATTATGGGTTAAGCATAAGGGCACACAAAACAATTCACGTTGCGCGCTGCGTTCAGGACCTGAAAATTCCGGTGCTGAGCCGTTTCAGCAGAATCGTGTACAACAAGTTTTAAATTCATGCTTTGGCCAGTTCTATGCTGCGGTGTACATCGCTGATACCCTGATTTCAATACCTCTTGTCAGCATTTTGAATTTGTTAGGATCAAATTTGGTAATGAATTTCTTTAGGCCTGTGCTTATCAGTCCTCATTGATGCCAAGGGATTCCAAAACATCATCAAGATGCTTCCAGATAACTGTTCCATGGTCCATGAATTCCTGGTAGTTAAGCATTACCGCGACGATAAATTCATCACAGCTGCTCAGGGATTGGTCCTGCGGAAGATGATTAAAAACAATCGTAAAGATTTCTTCGACATTGATCTCAGGGTGGATAGGGACAGGCATGATTGCTGCGATAAAGTCATTTCCAAGTGGCTTGCCCACCAGATAATTGTATTTACGGGTTCTTTCTCCGGCTTCAATTCGTGTCATAAAAAAGCGTTAAAGTAATGGTAATTAGGGTGTCGCTGTGCTGATGTATTCAGTTGGTGTTTTTCCAAACTGCTTTTTAAATTCGCGGCTAAAATACTTCCGGTCTGAAAAACCGACCATGTAGCCGATTTCATACACCGTATATTTCTTTTGAGCCAGCAATTGGGCAGCTCTTTTTAACCGTATGGATTTTGAAAAATCGTTTACAGACATGTTTGTCAGTGCCTTAAGCTTTTTGTACAATACGGACTGGCTCATGCCTATTTCTTCTGCAAGGAGTTCCACGCCAAGCTGCTCGTCCTCCATATGACGCTCAATGATGTCTATGAGCCTGGAAAGAAATTGTTCCTCCATGGACTCAATCACAACCTGCCCGGGTTCCAGCAGAAAGGTTTTGCTGAATTTCTGGCGCATGGCCTCCCGTCCTGACAGGAGGTTGCGAACATGCAGTTGAAGTATTTTACTGCTGAAAGGCTTGGTCAAATAGAGGTCTGCACCTCCCGAAAGGCCGCTTATCTGGTCCGTTTCTGAACTTTTGGCGGTTAAAAGCACCACCGGGATGTGGCTGGTACGTTCATCTGACTTCAACTGATTGCAAAGTGTAAAGCCGTCTATCCCCGGCATCATGACATCGCTGATGATGAGGTCCGGGATTTCTGCGATGGCATTTTCCCATCCTTCCAGACCATTTTTGGCGACCAGAACACGATATTGTTTAATCAGGGATTCTTTGATCAGCTGGCGCAATTCTGCATGATCTTCTATAATCAGAACGGTATGTTTCTTTGCCGGGTTTTCCACTTCCATCCCGGGAATTTCAATGTCCTGCATCTCCTGTGGTGAAGTGGTTGCCGCTTTCGGTGAAATCGACGCTGGGGGTTTTAGAAAGGACGTATTGATGAAGTGCTTTGTTCCGGACTTCAGGATGACCTCAAAACGGGTATGACCTGCCTGTTTTCCCTCTGCCGGACGGCTGCTTACCGAGATTTTTCCCTGGTGTAGGGCGACAATATGCTTTGAAAGTGCCAGCCCAATGCCGTAACCTGTATTTTGTATGCTGTGGTCATCAACCTGGAAAAAGTTAGTAAAAAGTCTGCCCAGGTATTCAGCAGCAATACCTCTACCGGTATCCTCCACAGTGACCACAATATGATCCCCAAGCTTTTTGATCTCCACGCTAATGCTGCCGTTTATTGGGGTAAATTTAAACGCATTGGAGATCAGGTTGAAGAAGACTTTTTCCAATTGTTCGGGGTCAAAATATACCATGATCGGCGCGGGATCATGGATGATAGAAAAATGAATCTTTTTCTTTTCAGAGAGCTCTTCGAAAGAACGACCGATTTCCTGAATAAAAGTAACCAGATCATGTGCTGCTACATGTAACTTTAAATTGTTTGTTTCCGCTTTTCTAAAGTCCATGAGTTCACTGGTTAACTTCATCAAGCGGTTGGTATTGTTTTTTACATTCGTTAAGTGCCGGTTCATTGCACTGTTGTGCTGGTTCCCATCCAGCAGTTTTTCTACCGGTGCCATGATCAGGGTCAGGTGTGTCCGGATTTCATGGGATACGTTGGTGAAGAAGTTAAGCTTACTCTGATGAAGTTCTTCGTCCTTGATGAGCAATTCCCTTAAATAGAAGAACCGGGTAATGAAAAATAGGATGACCGCAGTGATAATCGCATACATACAAAAGGCCCACCATGTTTTCCAGAATGGTGGCCGTATCTCAATCGATATGCTTGTGGGTTTACTCCAAACGCCATCATTGTTTGCACCCTTAACAAGCAGTTTGTAGCTGCCGGAAGGTAGGTTGGTATAGGATGCGGCTGGGATACTGGTTTCTATCCATTGGTTGTTAATGCCCTCTAGCTTGTAGGCGTACCGGTTCTTGTCTGATTTGATATAGCTGAGTAATGCAAATTGAATGCTGAAGATGTTCTGGTCATATTTAAAAGTTATTTTTTTGGTGTAGCCGATGTCCTCCTTCAGCAGCTCGTTGGGGGCATTTAGGGAAATTGCTTTGTTAAACAGCAATAAACCCGTGAAAGCGATAGGGGCACGGAAGTTGTTTTTTTGAATCTCATCCGGGTAAAAATAGGTGAGGCCATTGTACCCGCCAAAGAACATCACCCCATCCTTATTTTTAAAAAMWKMWYTGYARWTAMASSYATYGNNGMAGMWRWGYNNTCANCTSRWRRKRYNGKTCWKSAAYRARYGYWWGTMCRRWTSWWWNCTYARMNAGWSCGTTTGAAGTGCTGACCCAGAGCTTGTTCCTACTGTCTTCTAAAATGCCGAGTACATTGTCATTGGACAGCCCATCTTTTGTGGTGTAGATCCTGGTAAAGTGTTGCTGTCTAACGTCATATTTGGCCAGCCCGCCATAATTTAATCCGATCCAGATGTTGCCCCTGGAGTCTTCATTTAAGCAATTGGCGAAGTTAACTCCGGCATTCGGACCACTTTTTCCTTTCGGTGAAGCCAGTAATTGCAGCATATTTTTAGCTCCGGAATACAGGTATATCCCATTGCTGGTGCCGATCCAGATGTCTTTTCTGGCATCCTGGTGTAAAAACCGGATGTTTTTGCCGACAAACACCTTGAGCTTTTCAGGAATTGCAATCGGCTGCAGTGTTGGACCCGTTTTGTTGAAAATACTTAAGCCTGCCTGACTGCCCACCCAGAATTTACCCTGGTCATCTTCCAGCAAGGCTACGATTTCGGAACGGCTGGCCCTGGGGTCTTCCTTATTGATGAAAAAGCGCTTGAATTTGCCTGTCTGACGATCCAGCAGGTTTAATCCGCCTCCATGGGTGCCAACCCAGATCTGATCCGATTTGTCTTTATAGATGATTTTAACCAGCGGAGATCCCAGGCTGCTTGGATCATTCGCGGCAAAAGTATAGGCACCAAAACCCTGACGTTCTGGTATATAATAATTGAGCCCACCCCCTTCTGTACCAATCCACATCCGGTCCTTATCCTCGATTATGGAACTGACCACATTGTGGTTAAGACTGGGAAGGTCTTCCTCATATTGCCAGAACTTAAAATTGGTGGGAGCAGCATACGCTACATTTACCCCACCATAGTAGGTTCCAATCCACACGGAGCCATTCAGGTCTTCATAGAGACTGTAGATGGAATTGTGGTTTAGGCTTTTAACATTTGATTTATGGTGCTGGTAGGTGCTGAATTTTCTGGTGAGCGGGTTCAAAATGCTTAGCCCTTCCAGGGTACCGATCCACAATTCACCGGTTCTGCTGCGCATCATTTTACGTACGGCATGATGCACAATGCCATTGTGCTGAGGCAAAAAACGGGTAAAAGTCCCGGTAGCCCTGTTAAATAAATTAATTCCCCCATTTTCGGTACCAATCCACAGGTTCTTTTGCAGGTCCTCGGTAATCGCCGTTACGGCGTTGTCACTAATGCTGGCCSGCTNSTYSCKMTTTTTAAATACATTAAGTACATTAAAGTGCTTGTCAAACCTGGATTGCACCAGTCCCTGAATGGTTCCAATCCATAGATAACCTTCCAGGTCTTCATATATACTTAGAATTTCGCTGTCAGCGATTGTTTTTGGTAGTTTCAGCTGTGACGCATGCAGAAATTGACCCGGGGCTGAGCTGTTCCGCAGATACAGGCCTGAATTGGTCCCGACCCAGAGATTCCCTTTTTTATCTTCATTAATGACCCGGATGTATACGGCTGTTTTATTTGGGCCGCTCCGGAGTGGAAATCTTTGAAAGGTATTGTGGTGAGGATTGAACTTATTTAGCCCATCGGTGGTTCCTATCCATAGGCTGCCTTTTGTATCGTTGTATAGTGAGGTGATGTAACTGTTGGAAAGTGTAGTGCTGTCTGCTGTACTGCTTTTATAGGAACGGAACTGGTTGCCATCATACCTGTTTAATCCAAAGCCGGTGCCAAACCACATAAAGCCCCGGCTGTCCTGGGTAATGGCGAATACGGAGTTTTGTGAAAGCCCGTTTTCGGTCATCAGGTGGTTGAACCTGGGACCCTGTCCGTGACAAAATGAAGCAATCAACAAAAACAACAGCAGACAAGGTTTAAATGTCATTGAAGGCTCGGTTTAATTTAAATGAGAGAAGTTTAAAGATACAACTTGTAACTAAAAAGTTGGCCCTGAAGGGATTTTAACCCCAAAAAGAATGGATTTTCACACCTCTGCTGCTCAAAGTGTATCCAAATTTGATCCGTTAACCAAATAAACTCGCTAACCAATATTAAAACCAAACGCGTATGAACCAAATCTTACCATGGGCTATTGCATGTGCAATAGCAAGCCATCGCCATTGCAAAGGCAGTCCGGGGACAGCCCTTATGCAGACAGCAGTTGATTTTCATGTATTAACCATTCACGCCAATCAACCTTCTGACTTATGAAAAAACAAATACTTATCATTTGTGGACTATTGTTATGGTTCACCGCAATAGCCAGTGCCCAGAATAAAGTGATTAAAGGGCTGATCAGGGACAAGGATGGGCCACTTCCGGGGGCAGGAATTACAGAAAAAGGCACTAATAATGCTACACTCACGGATAAGGACGGCAATTTTCAGATTAACCTGACAGCAGGCGCGCAAATCCTGATCATTAGAAATGTGGGCTATGTTACCCAGGAAATAAATGTCACCGGTAAAAATAGCCTAACGGTTACGTTACTGGAAGATACCAAAGGCCTCAGTGAAGTGGTGGTCGTGGGCTACGGTACCCAAAAGAAAGTTAACCTAACCGGATCGGTCGCCTCAATTGGCTCCAAGGAGCTGGTCTCGAGACCGGTAACCAATGTCTCTTCTGCGCTGGCTGGTCTGGCACCCGGGGTGTCTGTTCAGCAAAGAAGTGGTAAACCGGGATCAGATGGGGCTTCCATTCGTATCCGGGGTCTGGGTACATTAAATAACAACAACCCACTGGTGGTGGTAGATGGAATCATTGGCACTATGGATGCGGTAAACCCAGAGGATATTGAAAACATATCGGTATTAAAAGACGGTGCTGCGGGTGCCATTTATGGGTCACTATCTGGCAATGGGGTCATTTTAATTACCACCAAAAAAGGAAAGACGGGCACCAATAATGTCACTTACTCGGGGATACTTTCCTTTGCACGTCCCAGTAATTTACCGGATTTCATCTCAGATTATGCCCGCTTTATGCGCCTGACGAATGAAAGTGCACGAAATTTGGGCATAGCCGATGTGTATAAGGCCAGCACGATTGAAACCTGGGATAAAGCCAATGCAGATCCCAATGGGATGAGTGCGGGAGGGGTGCCTAATTATGTGGCCTATCCCAATACCAATTGGGCGGACTGGATTTTTGCAAAAAATGAAGTGGTGCAAAACCACAATGTAACGGTAAATGGCGGGAGCGATAAGATTACCTATAATGTGTCTGCAGGGTATTTGGGTAATGGCGGCATCATGCCCAATACGGGTTTGAAAAGGTATCAGTTCAGGGCCAACCTGGAGTCTAAAATCAATAAGTTTATTACACTGGGTACCCAGACCTTCCTCTCTACACGTTCCATTGGCAAAGCAAATACAGAGAGTGCCTTTAATTTCATCTGGCAGACCAATCCGGGTATTTATCCTGAATATAACGGACGATATGGTTTTGCCCCGGCGACCGAAGAACCGGTGACCAACAACAACTTGTTAACCTACCTGTACAGTACGGGGGGCAAAGACAAGGAGTCTCGTCTCAATTCTACGCTGTATGGTATTTTTACCCTATACAAAGGCCTGACTTTTGAGAGTAAGGTCAATTACCAGGACAGGTATCAGGAACTCAGTACCTTCGCCTTACCTATTGAAAGATGGGATTTCTCAACCAATACCCAAAGGGTATTCTTGTCTGCGCCCAACGAGCTGAGTACCAGTTACAGCTTCAATAAAAACTACACCGTTACTTTTGATAATGTGCTGCGCTATGCGACCTCAATTGGTGACCATGATATTGGTGCATTAGCCGGATACAACCAGTTCAATTACAATTATTATGATTTCAATGCCTCAAAAAGAGGATTGATTGATTATGACATCACTACACTGGGATCGGCAGGGGAGTTTGCCAATACCGCAGGCGGCAGAGAATATGACAGGAGCATGCGTTCCTGGTTTGGCANRGNNCKGAAKWRYGNCKTRTARRKMMARAKAKYWKWTCKMRGCGGTAGCGCGTTATGACGGCTCCTCTAAATTTGCAGATGGCAGCAGGCATGGATTTTTCCCTTCCTTTTCTGCGGGATGGCGCGTTTCTGAAGAGCCTTTTATGAAAGGCTTAAAGGATAAGATTCAAAACTTAAAAATACGTGCATCCTGGGGCAAGGTGGGTAACAACAACATGAGCCCGGATGACGATAAGGGCAACTATGATTATCTGGCTACCTATAATAAAATAAATTACTCATTTAATAACGCTTCGGCAACCGGTCTTGCGGTGACAAAGATTGGCAACCCTTTGCTGGTGTGGGAGAGTTCAACACTTGCCAATATTGGTATTGAAGCAACGGCCCTAAACGGGAGATTAAATGTTGAATTGGATGTATATGATAAAAAAACCGAGGATATATTGACCACTCCGCCGATTCCTTTAACCGCCGGAACGGCCGCTGCACCTACTCAGAATACAGCGAACATGAGCAACAAAGGGATTGAAGTGAGCCTGGGCTGGAAAGACAAAGTGGGGGAGTTCAGCTACCTGGTGTCAGGGAATTTCGCTTACAATTATAACAGGGTAACGAATTACAGAGGTAACCTTTCAGAAGGTTATGTGACCGATGCGACAGGAGCCAGGGTATACAGCTCCAATATCGGGCAGGTATCCAGCGGTGGTGATACCCGTATTATAGATGGACGCATCATGAATGAATACTACCTGTTGACACCACACAAGGGTAGCGGTGCCTATAAAAATAGTGATGGAACCGTAAACATTAACGGTGGGCCTAAAGACGGTATGATCAGAACGCCAGCGGATTTAGACTGGGTAAACAGCATGATTGCCGCAGGGTACAAGTTTCAACCGGTAGGGACTGTCGGTAAAGGTCAGCTGTATTATGGAGACCTGATTTACAGCGACGTAAACGGGGATGGCATTTATGGCAATAGTTTCGATAAGCAATTTGCCAATGTATCCACCGAACCGAAATATACTTTCGGTTTAAACCTTGCTGCTTCCTATAAAGGCTTCGACTTCAGTATGCTCTGGGCGGCGAGTACGGGTATGAACTATCTGTATAACCAGGCAGGGATTAACAATACCGTTACCCGTCTGGGTACCGGGATCGGGACAAATATTGCAGACAACAGCTACTATTACAACGAGGCCAACCCAGGGGATCCTGCAAACCGTATAAATGGAAGCCTGCCACGTTTGAAGTGGCTCTCCGATAGTCAAAGCAATATTGCCAGTACGTTCTGGCTGTATAATGCTTCTTACCTGAAGCTCAAGAATGTTCAGTTGGGGTATACGTTTGCGCAGGGCCTGATTCAGAAAATCGGATTGAGCAAACTTAGGGTTTACGTATCGGGAGAAAATCTGTTTATGGTCACCAATTATCCCGGCCTTGATCCGGAGGCGGGCATTAACCTTTCTTACCCGACAATGAAACAATTTGCCGCTGGTTTAATGGCTACTTTTTAAAAGACAATTACGATGAAACACTATAGACATTATGTTAAAAGAACMWTCCNWKCTYMKYKCAGTAAGCATCAGTGTGGCGGGTTGTAAAAAGAATTTACTGGATAAAGAACCTTTTGATGCAGTTAGCTCCGCCAGTATGTGGACAACCGATAACCTGACTGATCTGGGGGTAACCGGCGTGTATCAGACCTTGCGTTTAGGTACGCAGAACAGCGGACCTTCGCAAAGGGAATTGTACCAAATGGATGCCCTGGGCTTTACTTCGATGTATCGAGGAGGGAATGAAATGATGAATGGCACCGCAACCACCTCAAGCGGACGCTTTGCAGATACCTGGAAGGAATTGTATGAAGGGGTGGCGCGCAGCAACGACGCGATCTTGAATATTGCTGTCCGTTCTCCTTCCGCGCTGCAGAAAAAGGCACGCTATATTGCAGAATGTAAATTTTTGAGGGCTTATTTTTATTATCGCCTAAATCAGTTGTATAAAGGTGTTCCTATCTATCTGGAACCTGTACCGGTTACCGGGTTGACAAAGCCAAGGGAAACCGAAGAAAAGGTATGGGAGGTCGTGTTAACGGATCTTAGCGATGCCATTAACGAAACCAACCTACCGAATAAATATACAAAGGGTAACGCGCAGCATGGGCATGTTACCAAGGGTGCGGCTTATGCCTTGCGCGGTAAAGTGTACCTCTACTTAAAAAAATGGGATCTCGCGGCAGCAGATTTTAGTAAAGTAAAGGAAGCAGGATACTCCGTTTTCATGGGTTCAGGACCCGGTGCTGCTACTTACAAAGCTTTATTTAAAGAAGGAAATGAGCAATCGGATGAGATGATTTTTTCCATTCAGAACATTGGTGTGGATGGATTCGGATCCACAACCCAGTGGTACCTGGGTACACGTTCGGCCTTTGGTTCCAACTGGAACAATTATTACATCAATCCTGCGCTGGTAGATCTGTATGAGAATATCGATGGGAGCAAATTCAACTGGGATAATGTGATACCCGGTTACAATGCAATGCCAGCAGGCAAGCGGGAGGTTTATTTTTTAAGGAACAATTTGTCGGCAGATGATGTCGCTGCATTTACCAAAAAAGGCCTGGACATGTCCTTGTATTTGCCTGCCGGTAATGAGCAGCGCATACAGGCAGCTTATGCCAACAGGGATCCCAGGTTAAGCGCTACGGTTATTGTTCCTTACGCAACTTTTCTGGGAAGAGCGCCTTTTGCGGGTGCAGGTGATCAGGTGTACACCAGCAGATGGCCATCCAAAAATGATCAGCCGCCTATGCTGGACCTGTTTACGGATAGCCGGGATCAATTCTTTTACCTGCATCGGAAATTCGTTTATGAAGGATCTAACGAAACCTTAAACCGTCAGTTTGGACCTATTGATTTTCCGATCATCAGGTATGCCGACGTGCTTTTAATGTGGGCAGAAGCCTTAAATGAGCAGGGATTGACGGATGATGCGGTGGTTAAGGTCAATGAGGTCAGGACCAGGGCAGGGGTTGCTGGTCTGAATTCATCACCGGCGACAATGGTGGCTGGTCAGGCTGATTTAAGAACGCGCATACAAAACGAGCGAAGGATTGAGCTGGCAGGTGAAGGGGTGAATTATTTTGATGAGCTGCGCTGGGGTACCTTAAAAGACAAGGTGTTCTTCGCAAACAGTGGTGTAAACCAGGTATGGGGTTCGGTTACTGTTCCTTATGTCTTTAAAGATAACATTACCATTTGGCCTATTCCTCAAACAGAGACCGAAATGAATCCAAATTTAAAACAGCAGTCTGTCTGGTAAGGAGAAGCAGCGCACAACACAACTGCTTGATAGCTATGAAAAAAAAGTTTGCATTGTTAACCCTGAGCATTTGGTGTGTTTTCGCCAGTGCTCAGGAAAATGCCACGAAGCGCCATCTGGTTTGGTCCGATGAATTTAATTATTCGGGACTTCCGGATGCGCAGAAATGGGCGTATGAAACGGGCTTTGTCCGCAATAAAGAACCCCAGTATTACACCAGTAAACGCTTGGAAAATGCCCGTGTAAAGAATGGGGTGCTGACCATTGAGGCCAGGAAGGAAAAATATAAGGATGCCGAATATACCTCAGCCAGTTTAATCACCCTGGGTAAACAGCATTTTAGATATGGCCGGATTGAAGTGAGGGCCAAAGTCTGCAAAGGGCTGGGTGGATGGCCGGCCATCTGGATGCTGGGTACAAACCGCGAGCTGGTCAAGTGGCCAAATTGCGGAGAAATAGACATAATGGAATATGTAGGTAAGGATTCTGCACAGGTTTATGGTACGGTACATTTTCCGGACGCCGCAGGTAGATATACATATGAAGGAAAGAAGCCTGTGCTGGGTAAGCCTTATGAGGATTTTCATGTATATGCTGTAGACTGGAATGCGGACCGCATTGAATTTTATTACGATAGCCTGAAGTATTTTGTTTTTGACCTGAACAAGGCAGATGCAGGAACAGAAAATCCATTCAGAAAGGATTTTTACCTGCTCCTTAACCTGGCGCTTGGACATGCCGGGAATCTAGGAGGCGCATTAAACGACAAGATCCTGCCGCTAAAATATGAGGTGGATTACGTAAGGGTATACCAATGAGCAGGACGGGTAAAATGGGCATGAATCTGGTCATCGGCTTTTTTCTTGTTTTCTTCCAACTGATGGCAACAGGAGCACAGGCTAAGGAGGAAACAAAAGCAAGGGAGCTGATTCCCTTGACTGCTGGCTGGCAGTTTTACTTTGCGTATAATTTCGAAAACAACATCCAAAAAGAAAGGATCAGCTTACCACATACCTGGAATGCGCAGGAGGTATCGAAAGGTGTGGCCAATTACAACCGGACCTCGGCTGTTTATGAGCGTACGCTGGATGTTACCCAAGCTATGACAGGCAAAAGACTTTTTCTGTATTTTGAAGGGGCGAATAGTGTAGCCACCCTGTTGGTGAACAATAAATATGTGGGTGAGCACCATGGTGGTTATACGGCCTTTTGCCTTGAGATTACCGCTTTTGTAAAAACAGGTGCCAATTCAATCAGGGTGCAGGTGAGCAATGCGCAGCGCCTGGACGTATTGCCTTTACATGGAGACTTTAATGTGTATGGGGGGCTCCATCGCCCGGTTTCTTTACTGGTCACAGACCGGAATTGCATTAGTCCTTTGGATTACGGTTCACCGGGAGTATATATCGGTCAGCAGGTATCCCCCGGGCGGGCGCAGGTATCGGTTTTAACCAGGTTGTCTGTGACGGAAGGAAAGGGATTAAGCCTAAAAACGACGGTATATGATGAGGATAAAAAGATCGTGGCTGAGTCCGTTGCCCAAGTCGGGGAGGAAAATAAAGATTCCCTCAGGCAGGAGCTGAACATCCCTCACCCACATTTGTGGAATGGAAAGGCTGATCCGTATCTGTACACAGTGAAAGTTAGTTTATGGAAAGCAGATCGGGTGATGGATCAGGTTGTTCAGTCTTTAGGCTTACGTTATTTTCATGTTGATCCGGATAGGGGTTTCTTTTTGAATGGGAAATACCTGGACCTGTATGGTGCCGGACGACATGAGGATGTTTCCGGTAGTGGTTCTGCTTTAAGTCATGCGGATCAGGATAGGGACATGGAGCTGATCAGGACGTTGGGGGCTACGGCGATGCGGCTGACGCATTATCCTCAAAATGAATATTTTTATGACCTTTGTGACCGCAATGGCATCATACTCTGGTCTGAGATTCCTTTTGTGGGTCCTGGGGGATATACCGGTATGGGCTATCTGAAAAATGCCGACCTGGAACAACACATCAGGACCATGCTGACCGAATTGATCAAGCAAAACTTTAACCATCCCTCCATTTGTTTTTGGGGCATGTTTAACGAATTAAAGCTCAACTATGATGATCCCCAGCCTTTTGTCAAGACATTGGCAGCACTGGCAAAAAAAGAAGATCCAGGGCGTTTAACTACCCTTGCCTCCAACTTAGGAACGGAGGAGTTTAGCGGGCTTACTGATTTGATGGGCTGGAACAAATACTACGGCTGGTACGGAGGAAGTTTTGGACAGGTTGGGGAATGGGCTGACCAGACACATCTTGCATTGCCTCAAAAGCCAATTGCGATCAGCGAGTACGGAGCTGGGGCGAGTCCCTTTAAACATACCGAAGAGCTGGTTGCTCCCTCGCCACAAGGCAGGTTTCATCCTGAGGAGTGGCAGACGGCTTTCCACGAAAGGCATTGGGCCGAACTGAGCAGACGACCTTTTGTATGGGGTAAATTTGTCTGGGTGCTGGCGGACTTTGGTTCCTCTATCCGGACAGAGGGTGACCATGATGCCATCAATGATAAAGGGCTAGTCAGCTATGACAGGAAAATTAAAAAGGACGCTTTCTATTTTTATAAGGCAAATTGGAATGCGGAACCCATGGTTTATCTTGCCGAACGGAGAAACCTGGTTCGACGTAAAAGGCTGACCACAGTCAAAGTCTTTACCACTTTATCCGAGGTGCAGTTGTGGGTAAATCAAAAACGTCATCCCAGCAAAAAGCCGAATGAAATGAATACTGCTACCTGGGAAAATGTGGAGTTGCAGCCCGGTAAAAACAGCATCGTTGTAAAGGGGGTGAAGGAAGGCCGGACATGGGAAGATCACTGTGAATGGCTATTGAAACCTTAACCTTTTAAAAATCCCGGGCTCGCCATTCTGTACGGCAGAAGAGATTGCCTGACTTTTGTTTTTTGCTGTCCGGATAGTTTCTTTTTTAGGTAGTTTATAGAGCAGCAAGATCAGAACAATTTGTGGAGCAGAAAGCATTAAGGGTGACTAAAAGTGTCATACCTATACTTAGTTCAGGTGGGTCTGTTTGCTTAGCCCTGTCTGGACTCAAATGCTTGATGCTTTAGCCGGGATTATTTCCTGGAGCTAATAGTATGTTCATTGGATAATGGATCGTGTTCTATCTAATAAGGGATAGTCTCTTTTTTTAATCTTAAAACAACCTTCTGAATCTGTGGTGAAAATAAAAGAATAGCAATGATGAAAATTAAACCCACAAGCATCAGATCATAATAATCTCGGGTTGCACGAGCCAATATTTGTTGTCATACTAGTTTATTAAAATGCGCTACTGAAGCTCCTTTTGCTGTATAGATATCGCTGCCTGCATTTATATAGTTGTTTTGAATATCCAGTAGGGTGACGGATAATTGTGGGTTAGTTTCGGTTATTGTTTCTCGAAGTTTTTCCCTAACTGCGGATTTGGAAAATAATCGAATTTCATTATTAAGAGCCAGACTCGCGGTAAAGCCGGTGAACCTCGCAAATATTCCGACAAGCGACGCATTTAACGCAATCTTTGGCGGTGCTGCGGAGCTGGTAAATGAAACAATTGGAACAAATAAAACTCCTGTTGCAACACCATAGATAAACATAGGCAGGATGAAGTTAAGACAATGTCAAGAGTGTAGAATAACTGTACGTTTTATTTTCCAAGAGTAAGAAATCTACTTGTTTTCAGGATATTAATGTGCCTCTCGGTACATTTTTGGCGTAATGCCTTCCAGTCTTTTAAACAGCTTTATGAAAAAATTAGGACTATTGAATCCGGACATGTAACACGCCTCTGTTGTCGTTATGGTCGAATCTGCCATGATCTTTTTAGCCAGCTCAATCCTTTGCCGGATAACGTAATCTAAAGGTGACATATGAAATCTCTCTTTAAAGGCCTGAAAGAAGGAAGGCTTACTCATGCATGCTTGCTTTGCAAGTATATCCACACTAATCTTTTCTGTGAGGTGATCATGAACATATTGTATAGCGGGCATAAAGCGATGGTCTTGTTTTGACGACCGCTCCTGGATGCTTTCCATGTTTTGGGTCTGGATAATCCTAAGTAATAAAAATTTCAGGGAAAGGTCTGCCAGTGCGTCCTTTGCCATATTTTCTTCCATACTGATACTGATCAGCTTGTTGATGCTACTGGCCAGCTCCCTGTTGTTAGAAAAGTGATATCGTGTAAAATTAAGTTTCCATTCGAAAGGGTATTCGGTATTGGGGTAGTGCTCGTTCAGGAAAGCCAGGTTTTTGTTGACCATGTCCCAATCAAGGGCAAGTGTGGCGCATTGTACAGGATGTTTTAGGTCAGCTTCCGGAAAATCAACTTTCATCGAGATGCCTCCGGGAAGAATAACGCTTTCTCCCGGCAAAAAAACAAATCCATCTTCACCGTCAAGTGACAGCACTTTTCGGCCACGCATCATACTGGAAATGACCAATCCATCATATGACAATACCACATCACTACACTGGTGAAAAGTTTCAAAGATATTCAACTCACAATTTTTCAGATTGAATACTCTTCTGTGTTCCACCAGGGTATCCAGCGCTGTGCTGTCACTCAGGTTTATCGGAGCAAGTTTGCAAATATGGTCCATAATTTATAGATCAATTTATTTTTTCTATTAAACGCACGGCGGATAGCTATTTCTAAAATTAGGGAAAATAATCATAAACTGGGATTATTCGCCGGGTTTTCAAGAGGATCGTTCCATTAAAAGATAGGATCGTTCGGTATCCTCAGGAACCCATTGGCTATCTTGTACAAGCATATTCCAACAAAAAAACCAAATTATGAACATTACCTTAAAACAGGCAGAAGCCGCCATTGCAGCGGCAAAAGCCAAAGCGACCGAGATCAACACTTTGATGAACATTGCAGTAGTGGACAGCGGCACCAACCTGGTTGCCTTCGCCCATATGGACCAGGCCTGGCTCGGATCCATTGACATTTCCCAGAGAAAGGCACGCACGGCCAGGTATTTCAACATGAATAGCGGGGAAATAGGTAAACTCTCACAACCCGGAGGTCCCCTTTACAACATCGAACATTCAAATGGCGGACTTATTTCTTTCCCCGGTGGTGTGCTTATCAAAAATTCTGATGGTGAGATCCTGGGAGCAATTGGCGTCTCTGGCGATTCGGTGGAAAACGACCATATCGTTGCGCAGGCTGGTGCAGATGCGATTCTATCAACTATTTAAAATCTAATTTTATGTGTCAAAACCATGGAGTAGCTTACATCAAACCCGGAGTGGTGGAAGTAAGAGAAATAGACTATCCCAAGCTTGCACTGGGTAACCGTAAATGTGAGCATGGCGTAATACTGAAAATAGTATCTACCAACATATGCGGAAGCGACCAGCATATGGTCCGTGGACGGACCACCGCACCAGAGGGGCTTATACTTGGCCATGAAATTACCGGGCTGGTGATAGAGGCCGGGCGGGATGTGGAGTTCATTAAGACCGGCGACCTGGTTTCCGTTCCGTTTAATATCGCATGTGGCCGTTGCCGCAATTGTAAAGCAGGCCAGACTGGTATATGTCTGAATGTGAATCCGGCCCGGCCTGGCGCTGCCTACGGTTATGTAGATATGGGTGGATGGGTTGGCGGTCAGGCCGAATATGTTATGGTGCCATATGCAGATTTCAACTTACTGAAATTTCCCGACAGCGATCAGGCTATGGAAAAGATAAAAGACCTCACATTGCTATCGGACATATTCCCGACCGGTTTTCATGGCGCGGTAACAGCCGGTGTAGGACCGGGAACTATTGTGTATGTTGCCGGGGCAGGTCCGGTGGGACTTGCCTGTGCGGCTTCCTGCCATTTGCTGGGTGCGGCGCTGGTAATCGTTGGGGATATGATAGATGAAAGGCTCGCGCAGGCCCGAAGCTTTGGCTGCGAGGTGATCGACCTGAAAAAAGATGCAACCTTGGCCGAACAGATCGAAGCCATTGTGGGTGTGCCTGAAGTTGATTGCGCCGTTGATTGTGTAGGCTTTGAAGCTAAAGGTCATGGCCATGACAGTGACCATGAACAACCCGCTACTGTCCTGAATGCGATCATGGAGGTAACCCGGGCGGGTGGGCAGCTGGGAATTCCTGGTCTCTATGTAACCGGGGATCCGGGCGGTGTGGACGAGGCAGCAAAAAACGGAAGCCTGAGTATCCGGATTGGATTGGGTTGGGCCAAGTCGCATTCTATCCATACCGGACAATGCCCGGTCATGAAATACCACCGGCAGCTAATGAATGCGATCCTTTACGATAAAATAAAGATTGCACAAGCGGTCAATGTTGAGGTGATTTCCCTGCAGGATTCGGTGAAAGGATACCGTGATTTCGACAAGGGTGCTGCAAAGAAATTCGTAATCGATCCGCATGGAATGATCGCTTAGATATCAATCTATGATAATCCAAATGAGGCGTCAGTTTTGCTGACGCCTTTTCCCTGGGATTACGTCAAAAAGATAACGCGTTAAATGTGTTCATAAGGTGCATATTTACATAGTTGAAAACGGGGTGTATATTTCAGAAAATGCTGAAGGGATGTGCAAAAACCGACACGCCCTAGACCAGTGACATGTCGGTTTCATGCCCTAAAACGCGTATTTAAAAGTAAGGCTGAAGCGTGCTGGTTCGAAACTGGTACCATGTGTCAGTTCCCACATTGGCCGCCAGTCGAATCCTGCAGCAATGGGGGCCTTTGGAACTTTAAATTCCAATCCGGCCTGAGGACGTAGCAGAAAACCATTTGTACCGGTACCAAAATAAAATTGAGGGCCGATTCCCAAATTCCAGTTTAAGCCAGGGGCACCTGGTATCCCTTGATTATAAGAATATTCCGCACCAAGAACAGTCAGGCTGTTACCAAATAAAAGCATAGCCTGTCCTGCATGGTTGCCAGTAAAAAAATGCTTGGCATGCGGGCCAACGAAAGTACCACCCGTACCCAGGTCAAGCATCAAACCAAAGCCCGTGTTATAGGGAGCTTTTTCCTGGGCGGATGATACTTTTGCGGAAAAGATTTGTGTGACCGTAAGGAATACGGCGATTAAAAGGGAATTTTTCATAAGTCAATAGTTTTGGTTTAACGATTCAAAGTTGATGAATGTATTGCGATTATAAAATCCCGCGATTTGCTTATTTTTGATCTCATGGTTTTCCGGTATATTGAGAAAATGCCAGATAAAGTTGATCCGCATTAGGTATATTGCTAAATAATTTTTGCCTGTTGTAGATCATATGAAAAATCTATTTCTGCTCATATATCTGATCAGTTGGTCCCTGACTGCTAGTACTCAGCAATTGGTAAACTCCAGGGCCGATGATTTGGAGCGAAAGCTTAAAAGCAGCCTCAGGTATACTGACAGTGCAAAAGTAATGATGGAACTGTCTAACTACTGGGCCTATATCGACTCGGCAAAGTCGATGAGTTATGCCAGGCAACTGATGGGGCTATATAGACACCATAAAGACCGGCAGGGTATTGGCGTCGCTTACTATTACATTGCCGGAACGTACATGGATGCCGGTAAAAACGAAATCGCAGAAGCACAGTTCCATAAAGCCAGGGCAATTCTCGAAAAAGATACCGCTTATAATGCACAACATTACCTGGCCAGGGTCTGGCATAACATTGGCGCCTTACATCAACGTCAGGGAGACAGCAAGGCATATGTGGACATCTTGCTGAACAAAGCCGTACCGATTCTGGAAGCGATTAACGATACGGTAACACTTGCGCGTAACTACAGTGACATCGGGCAAATTTTCGTCAATACCAACCAGTTTGATAAATCTCTTTCCTGGTATAAAAAGGCAATCAAAACTTTACAGCATTATTCCGGCTATGAAGATCTCGCACTGGCCTACCTTGGGGCTGCCAGGTCCATTCTGTTTAAAGGAGATTTTAGCAAGGCCCCGGCACAGCAAATTAAATCTTACCTGGATCAGGCCGCAAAAGTTCTGAAACCCAATCCCAGGGCTCCCGCATGGATTGAATATTTTATGAACATGGGCCTGTACCGTATGGAGATAGATAAAGATCCGGCGGGTGCTGTCCAAAGCTATGATCAAGGACTGGCCCTGGCATCGGAACTCAACGATGATTATTTACAGCTGGAGCTACTTAACAGAAAGTATTACCTTTATGACAAACAGAAGCAATACCCGCTGGCCAAAGCTACCGCCTACCAGCTATACGCGTTGATAAGCAGATATCCGATTTCTAAAAATAAGCTTATTGTATTAAAAAACCTGGTTGATGCAGAGGAGAAGAATGGCAATTCCGCAAAAGCATTTGAATTGCTAAAGCAATATACTAAACTGGCCGATAGCCTAAAGGTAGAAGATACTAACCTGCAGCTCAATGAACTTGAGAAAAAATATGAACAACAAAAAAAAGAAAAAGAGATCATACATCTGCAAAGTGAAAACAAACTAAAAAGTACGGCATTGAGCCAGAACAAAACCATGATGTTGGCCGTCTCAGGCTTATTAATAGGTGTTATTGTGGTTCTGGCGCTGGTTTATCTGCTGCAGGTGAACAAGCATAAACTCGCTCAAAAGCAAAGGCAACTGGAACAGGAACNAAGNATYKKWWGANGCGCTGATCCAGGGGCAGGAGCAGGAGCGTAAGCGACTGGCGGGAGACCTGCATGATGGATTGGGCGGCTTACTGGCCAATATCAAACTGTTGATCTCTAAACAGCATGATCAGGAAGAGTTTAGCGATTTCAAAGGGCGTATTCTGCATAAACTCGATGATGCGGTTAATGAACTTAGACGCATTGCCAGAAATATGATGCCTGAGACGCTCCTGCGATACGGTCTGGTGATCGCCCTCAGGGATTATTGCGAAGACTTTAAAAAGTCAGGAGTTGAGATTTCTCTGCAAACTTACGGCATGGAAGCCGCTTGCGAGAAAAGTGTGCAGTTGATGATATACCGTATCCTGCAGGAGCTGATCAGCAATGCTGTAAAGCATGCTGCGGCCAAAACAATATTGGTGCAATGCATCCAAAATGACAAAAAGATCTTTATCACAGTAGAGGATGACGGAAACGGCTATGACCAGCAAACAGCAGAGCGCAAATCAGGACTTGGGCTTTCCACAGTCAAAAGCAGAGTGGCTTATTTAAAGGGAGTCATGGAAATCCAGACACAGCTTAACATTGGAACAACCATTAATATTGAATTAAATGACTGCAAATCAAATTAAAATAAGGGTTTATGTTGTTGATGATCATCCTATAGTATTGGAAGGCATCAAGCATTTTCTTCAATCCAGTGAAGATCACATTGAGCTTGTGGGTGGATGCGGGAACGGCCAGGAAGCGCTTTTAGCATTGGCCACCGCAAACATAGATGTGTTGCTCCTGGACATAAATCTGCCTGACATGAGTGGAATCGATGTTTGCAAACAGGTAAAGCAGCAGTTTCCTGCCATTTCAATTATTGCGATCAGCAATTATAATGAACGCAGCATGATAACCAAAATGGTTAATAATGGCGCAACTGGATATATACTCAAAAATGCATCAGCAGATGAAATCCGTGCTGCGATTGAAACAGTATATAAAAAATCGCTTTATTTTAGCCCCGACGTACAGCAGGCCTTGTTTGAGGCTGCGCTGGACGATCCAGCGGATCGCCCCCGACTCACGCGACGGGAAGAAGAGGTGCTGCGGAGCATCGCAGAAGGTAAGACAACCAATAAAATTGCAGAGCAGCTTTTTGTGAGTATCCATACTATTGAAACGCACCGCAGAAACCTGATGCAAAAGTTCAATGTCTCCAATTCTGCTGCTCTCGTAAAAATGGCCTCAGAGTATAAGCTGATTTAACTGTGATTATTAAAATTGATTGTGTAAGCTAAAAAGCCATTTTCAAGCGCGTAAAGTGTATCCATTTTTTCTTCAAATCCGCCAACTCCTTCTGGAGGGTACTGACCATGGCGCTAATTATGAATTTTATTTAAAAGGCTCTGATAAGAATGTTGCCAATGAAAACAATTTACTAAACCCCGACTACGAAGAATGGTTCGGTCTAATAGGAATGGTCACGAGGCGATGGCCCAGGAGGAAGTAGGGTAAAAGGATATTCCTGTAGTGGAGCCGGTGAGTTATGCGGACGTAATCGAGAATTATGCCAGGATTAAGGCGGAAGTAGAGGATTTGTTGAGGGAGGTGTGCGGGGAGTTATTGGAGCAGAAAACGRMWSAGGNNCTKAWNNAWSMMGKKWKRYCWTRRSNGGACACSTGGAACRGGGGGKTTCGAATCACCTTAAGATGAAGTAGAAAACCATTGAATTTACATTATTTACATTTCTTTTTACAATACGGATTCCCACTTGTCTCCTGACCTTCTTAGGTTTGTCAAAGCAACCCAACTCAGTATGAAAATGACAGCAAGAAACCTAATCGTCCTATGTTTACTATTCAGCCCATTCGCGGGACGTACCCAGGTAAGGGAAAACTGGATGGATAAGCCTGTTTCGGCGTGGCCGCGGATCGCATTGGTCAACCATGTTCAGTATAAGAATGGTGATCGCTATGTGGACCCTTCATTTAAATACGCCGCGACAGGTTTTCTGATCGGTAGCGGCAAGGATACCCTGGCCGCTACCGCCAAGCACATTCTTTGGATTGCCAAAAACAGGAAGACCAAAAGTACTGAAATCAATAATGACCTAGAACAATGGGTGATGACACCGAAAGGAATGGGTAAAGATTCAGCCCTTATCGGCAGGCTGTTGAATGAAGATCCTGAAGAACAGCTGGAAGGTAAGGGGGCAACGAGCCTGGACCGGGATTGGATTGTTTTCAGTACCACTAAAGTTGCATCGGGTTTGTATCCCTTAAAGCCACGCTATACCCAGGTGAAACCTGGTGAAAAGGTTTACATTTTGAGCTGTGCCTACGAAGACAGTTTGTGCACGGTGCATGAAGGGAGGGTATATAAAAAGCTGGGAATGGACATCCTGATCCGAAGAGATATGAAAACACATAAAGGAGGCTGCAGTGGCTCTCCGGTAATTGATGCAAACGGATATTTAATCGGCGTTTTGTCCCGGAGCTCGTACTCCGAACATGGAAATGTTTCGGTGGCCATCTCCACTGAATACCTAAAAGAAGTGCTGAATAAAAATCCGAGCCTGAATATACCTAAAAAGGACTACGGGGAACTCCTTTACCATACGGTGCTTAAAGATGGAACTGAAAAGGCAATGAGACAGTATCGCGACTTGATTAAGGATCCGCAGAATTATTATACCTACAACTTATACAGCCCTGACCGCAATGGGCTCAGAGAAACCGGAGAAAAGTTAATACTGCTGGGTAGGTATCAAGAGGCGATTGAAATGCTGAAATTTGCCGTAAAAATGACGGGAGGTTTTTATGTTAATTACAACCTCCTTGGCAAGGCACAATTATTAGGAGGTAATAAAGACCTGGCGATTAAAGCCTATCAAGCCGCTGTCAAGGCCAATGAGGACAAAGGGAATGAAGCTTATGCCGAGCTGGAGAAATTACAAGCCAAACCTTAATCAGGAAGCGCAATGGCATGCAGCGATTCAGGAAGCCATTTCCATTTTTCCTGAGCTTTCCGGCTGCGGTTTTAATTTCTCTTTCAGAATTTGTTCATCTCCCCATTTCTTTAGGTGGTCAAGAAAGGGGATCAGCTCTTTTCCCACTTCGGTTAGCGAATACTCCACTTTTGGTGGTACTTCGAGATACACCTGCCTATGAATGAGTACGTCTTCTTCCAGTTCACGTAAAGATTGCGTCAGCATTTTTGGGGTAATGTCGCATAGTATTTTCCGAAGTTCCCCATAGCGCAGCACCTTACGATTATGCAGGTACCATAAAATACGTCCTTTATATTTCCCACCAATGCGCCGAAAGGCATAGTCTAATGCACAAGTTGGTGCGTTCTCATATTTCTTTGCCATTTTACAATTTTTTTATTGTTGATAATCAGGTTAGTATCTTTTTGGTATGTAGGATACTAAAAAGTGCATACTTGTCTCAAAGATAGTAATGAAATAGATTTGTCATTCAATAAAACTCAAATTTTATGAAAGCAATCATTTTAAAAGAAGCAGGGACCACTGCAAACCTGGAACATACAGAACTGCCTTTACCAAAAATCAAAGAAAACGAAGTGCTGATAAAAGTAAGGGCCATTAGCATCAATCCCGTGGATGTAAAAGCAAGGGCGAATGAAGGCGTGCTGACCTGGCTGTTTGCTGAGGAGCGTCCGGTAATCCTGGGCTGGGATATTTCCGGTGAGGTCACGGAAACCGGTAGCGGGGTATCTGCCTTTAAAATTGGTGAGGAGGTATTTGGGATGGTGAATTTTGTTGGACAGGGGAAGGCCTATGCTGAATATGTTGCGGTGCCAGCCGATCAGCTTGCATTGAAACCAGCCACGGTCTCACATCAGGAAGCTGCAGCAGCCACCTTAGCGGCTTTGACCGCCTGGCAGGCGTTGGTCAACCATGGCAAGGTAAGCCGCGGCGAGAAAGTTTTGATTCACGCTGCATCCGGTGGCGTAGGGCATTATGCGGTGCAAATCGCCAAATATTTAGGTGCATTTGTGATTGGGACTTCATCTGCCGGTAACCGTGATTTTGTGCTCAGTTTGGGTGCAGATGAACACATTGACTATACCTCACCGCTTTTTGAAAAGGCAGTGACCGATGCAGACTTTGTACTGGATACCATTGCCGGAGATACACTGACCCGTTCGATCGACATGCTGAAACCGGGGGGCAGGCTCATCACCATTCCTTCCCCGGACTTCCCTCAGACGGACAAGGAAAAAGCCCTTGGCAGGAATATCAGTTTATCCGCCATTATGGTACAGTCAAGCGGAACAGATATGAACTTACTGGCTGATTTACTGGAGAAAGGCATCCTGAAATCTCATGTTGCTCAAAATTTTGATTTTAAGGATATGGACAAAGCACACCAGGCAGTAGAGACCGGTAGGACAAGAGGCAAGATTGTCGTGACATTAGTAGCGGATTCAAATTAAGGTCATATAGCTATTAAACCTTTCCTGTTAAGCAGGAAAGGCTTTTATGAAGCTGGTTCTGCTATTTCAATAAGGCGTCGAGCTGCTTTTGTAGCTCCGGATTCGAGGGACGCTTTGCGTCGTTGTCAATGACGATGCCATCAGGACCGATCAGCAAGAATCTTGGAATAGAATTTACGCCGAATTTCTTCACGAATTCGGACTTAAAATCGTTGTCTGCAATGAGCTGGATCCCCTGTAAATCGTTGTCCTTTACGTAGCTTAACCATTTGTTCTTCTCTGCCGGTGCATCCAGTGAGATACTAACGAATTTAATGTTCTTTTCCTTCAGCTTCAATTCAAGTTTTTTGAGGTCTGGAATTTCTGCAATGCATGGGGCGCACCAGGTTGCCCAGAGGTCGATGTAAACATAACTGCCCCGCATACTTTTAAGGCTTACCTGCTGGTTATCAGGATTGGTATAAGTGAAATCAGGAACAATTGCATTTTTTTCCGTTGCCTTTAAGTTTTTAAAAGCCTGTTCAACGTCTTGGAGACGGCTTGGAACTTTAGTGCTGCTGAGGTATTCCTTATAAAAGGATTCCACTTTTGCGCTGCTTTTCGACTTCCTGATCAGGGATAGGGTAGTGGTGTACAGAAAATAGTCTTTAATGTAGTCGTTGCCGATCTCTTTCCTGATGAACATGAGTTTGGCCTGATCTGGGTTTTTCAAAGAATCACTCAGCTGCTTGTATTCGCCTGATCTGGTTCCGAAATTAATCCGGTTACTGATCGCATAGCTGTAGGAAGAGGAGTTTTTAAACAACAGCTCGTTGTTCATGTCCCATCCGGAAAATAACAGCTCATCCACCTGTTTCTTTTCCTCCGCCGTCATTTTCTTGCTGAATTGATACAAATAGGCGTTTTGCAGCTGCTGGGTATGGTCTTTTTTGCGTGCCGCCAGGGGAATTGAAAGGGTTTTCTTTAGCGAATCCATTCTGGTGCTGTCCAGTCCGTAAAAGAGTTTCCAGTTATAGATTTTATTGAGACGAATGTAATTGATCTCTTCCCGCATCAATGTTTTAAAGAATTTATTGCTGGATTTGTCAATCGCTAGCAATGCCAGTTCTTTGTATTTGTCCATGATCGGGATGAATTTTTCCGGCTCGGTGAGCAGGACTGAAAATTTTACGCCGTATCCACTATTCGAATTCATCCGGTTTAAGGGAATCTGGATTTGTTGGATCAGGTTGTTTTCCAGGCTTCCATTCCCGCTAAATTCATACCCGTCATTGACTTTTTTTATGATTAAACTGTAACTGGGTTCCAGGTAGATCTCTCCAACCTCCCCAAGACTGTACATCCCTTTTTTAAGTGCCTTGATTTGGACTGTATAGTTCCCGTCCTGATCGGTAGTTACCGGCGTGCTCCAGCCGTCGTTATTGCTAAGGGACCACTTTGACTTGTCTGTTCCCGGTATGACACCGGTCACCTGGGCATTTGTAATTTTTGCACTGCCTGTAATCAGGAAGACTAGCAGTAAATAGGCTGAGGTTTTCATATTTATAACTAATTATTTAGTTCAATTTACTACTAAGTTTTTAGTTATGCAAATCTTTAAAGGGATTTATGTATTTTATTTTGACCTTGGCCTGTTCATTCATTCTTGATTTGGGAGGAGTGATTCTTTTATGGATAGGATTGTTTAGCGCTCTTCCTGAATCAAATTAGACAACTAAATTCAGGACGAAGGCATACTGGTCGATAGTAAGCAATAGCTTAATTTATTCTATACTATGAAAATCAATAAATTCAATCATCTTAATTATTAAAAAATCAGGGAAAAATTTGAGAAAGTAAAACAACTGATTGGTTCTTTTGAAGCTGATGCTGACAAGTTTTATAACAAAGCGAATGATACTGCAGGCACCAGGGTAGGCAGAGGAATGCAGGACTTGAAAAATTTGGGTTCGGAAATTCGTGAGGAAGTTACCGGGCGTAAGAACAATAAATAAATCATCAGTTGTTTTGGGAATTATCGAGCGTTATCATTTTGCAGTCAGGCTTTTTATTTTTGATAGTTACTTCATTAGCTTACATTAGGCAATAGAAATTGATTGTAAAGAGATAGAATATTACCGACGGTGCTAGTTCCGGCGATTCAGATTTGCCATCTTTTAAATAGCTTACATCCATCATAAGTTAAGGTAGAGAATAATTGAAGTCATAGAAATGCTTTCCATCAGTAACGGTAATGGAGAACACTCCAGATAAGCCGACTAGATCATCTGTACCCGAATCCGGGACTACCAAAATGGTCAGCGAGGGTACCCCTTTTTTCATAGTCGCCGAATGCTGGAGGATAAAGCTTCCCTTTTTTCCTTGTAATACTCCTTCAACCCTTTCGATGGCTACATATCCTGCTGACTTTGGATTGCTCGTTTTTGCACTGAGCATTTGACCTTGCGATATCCCCTCAAGATCACCCTTAAATATTTTGTCGATGGTCATTCTCGAAAGCATTGGTATTTCCCGATCCGCTTGGGGGATGATGTTTACTTCGAATTTTCCTGTTGCTTTAAAATCCATAAATGTGAGCTTTTATTTTAGTTCCCGTATCGTTTAGTCAGACCAATGCTGCATTTTAATGTCCAAAACCATTCATAAAATTCCCATCTAGCTCGTCGTCATAAATCTCAGAAATAGAATAGGGCTGTTTGTTTTTTCAGTTTTATGTTTTCCTAATGTTCGTTTTTATTTGAATAGGGGAATTCTTATTCAGTCAACACTTTATAAATAAAATGGTTTGATTTACAGTGAAGTTATATAGAATCGCTGGGCAGAAGACCTGCTAATTTTCAGTACTGATTTGGTATAGCCGATGAATGCTGCCAATTGGCTGGAGATCATGAGTAGTGAGGCGACCTGAATTTTTATTTTTGTGCGTTCTGGTTTTGGGTATTTGGTTACGGAACTTGTTCCGTTCTGATGATGATACGAGAAATCATTCCTTTTCATTACACCAATTTACCTGATTTTTTTAAAAGGCATGGAGATCAATCGAATCAGTTATGCTCCGCATTTAAAACGACTCCATAGTGCGTTCAGTTTCGTCCATACCGGTTGATTAAGCGGTTTTGGGGATAGCTGGTAGAAAACAATCGTTTGGGTGCTTCCGGGACATTTTTTGACATGGATCCTGGCATTAAGTACCATTGGTTTCTGCGCCATATAGTCGAGCATGCGAATGGTTCCCAGGAAAGTACGCAGATCTCCTCCTTCTGTTTTTATCGCCTGGAGTTTGGTCTGCGTCTTGATGACTAGGGCTTTTGGAATGTTTCGCTTGGTGACGTTCCTGCCGACAAGACCGTCGTAATAAGCATTCAGGTTGTTTTGGATGATCGCTGCAGTTTGACCAGGACCATTGTCCAGAAGCCACAGGAACGCATAAGACCAGTATTCTGGGCTCTTATGATCGCTCCAGCCTTTGGTAAACCGGATGTCTTCCACACCGGTATAGGTAAGGGAGGGTGCGAAGTCTATAGGGATGGGAAAACGCTCGATTCCCCATCCCTCCAGTTCAAGCTGATAGGGTGGTTTCCAGGAGGGGCCATCAAATGCTGGTTTATTTTGGGCCATTACCTCAGCGCAAAGGCAGCTGAGGATCAAGGCAAAAAGGTAGCTGCTAAACTTTTTCATGTTTTATGGGTTGAATAATATCGATTGGATGGCGATTAGTCGAATCGACAAAAGATTTTGAAAAGCGATATCTTGTGGATCAGTACATTCCCTATAGTCCGAACTTGTAACCCAAGCGGATGCCAACAACGCGGATCGCATTATAGTCCCCACTGCCTTCAGAATGTTGATACCTTAGGGAAAATTCGACGTTTTTGAAGGCATAACCTGCACTAAGGGCCCAGCCAAATGCGGTTTGGGTATCACTGTGGGATTCGCCAGGAACAGATAAGGCAACTCGGTTAAAGGAGACGCCAGCCTGTGACTCCAGGATAAGGCCACTAAGATCGGCCCTGTATCCCGCGTAGACGGGCAATAGAGAATAATCTCCGGAAGCAACAGCGGGTAAATTTTTAACTGCAAAGCTGTTGTAACCTGCCTCCAAGGTAATAGCCTGGGGTTTAGTGCTGAAGCCGTAGATACCCTTAACAGATCCGCCAAAACCGGTTTTGACCACATCTGAAAAGTTTCCGGTGGGTAATGTTGCCTGTCCGGCTACCTGCAAGAAATTGCTGCCCTTCTGGGCCATGGTTACAAAAGGAAAAATGATAAGAATTGCGAGTGCTGAAAAATTACGATTCATAAGCTGTAAATATAGTGTGGTTTATCGATGAGCGAGGAAGATTTGTTTTTACAGAGGTTGCGCAGGTCCAGTTTGAGGTTGAGTTGAAACATTGTGGCATGGTTTGATTTCGGGATTGCAGTTTCCATTTTTATGCCATAAGGTTAAATAGGGTTTTAGGTGGGTGTAGTTAGTTTTTTCTTTAGTGTCTTTGTCCGATAGCGGACATGGGTTGTTCGGTTTTGAACAGCAGATGGTGCGTATTGGGGATTCAGTAGAAAACATATTTCTGCACAAAAGGATCTGAATTCAACAGCCAGGGATTAAACGAAATGGTGATGGATTTGGCTTAGCTTTTGTTTAGCACTTAAGCGATGCGTTGGAATGTTTCAGTGCAGCCACTAGCATGTAGGCGGTATGCTCGGTGGTTTGTCTTACGATTTCTTCCGGACTGCCTTCAAACCGTAACTTTTCTGAAAACAATGTTTTTCCGAATAGCCTGCAATGGATAAACATGGTTCCCACGGGCTTTTCAGCTGTCTCGCTACCACCCGGAGCAGTGAGTCCGGTTACCCCGATGTGCAGGTCGGCAGGGATGAGTTTCTCTAAACCTAAGGCTATGGCCATAGTGACTTCCATGGATTCGGGGCTGAAGGTCTTGATCAGGCCCTGGGGCACGTTTAACAGTTGTTCCTTCAGACTTGCATCATAACAAACCAGTCCGCCTTTAAGGAATTTTCCGGCCTCCGGGAGGAGCGAGAATTCTGCGGCTAGTCTTCCGGCTGTAGCGCTTTCGGCGAATGCGATGCTCAGCTCCTGATCAAGAAGCAGCGTTCCGCAGGTCAATAAGGTTTTTGATTCCATGGTCTTTTTAAATAGCTGCTTACAGGGTGTCTACCTGCAGACTGTCTGGTGTTAATTTGCTGGTATCCGGCATCCCCCCGTCTGGATTGCTGCTGGTGTCAATTCTTGAAGAGTCGGTCATCAGGGAATCTGCCGCTTTGTTCCGATCGCTGGAGCCACAGCTGGTGAGTGCTAGCCCAGCCATAAAAACTAATATTGGAAAGAGGTTTTTCATGGCCGTGATTTTAAAACTGTTTTGTTTTTGCTGGATACTGTGCTGCTCAATATGTAACTGGATGCCCCGGGAAATGGCTTTGACCAGTTCAGCACGAAGATCGGTTTCCCCTGCACTGGTCCACACGTTGTTTCTTTTGATCATAGTGATCGAATCCTTTTCCGGAAAGATGACTTTAAGGGCCTGTTCGCCTTGATGTAAGGCAGGTATGGCATTCAACAGCAAAGGCTTGTTGTCGGTAGGGTCTTTAATGCTAAATCTCATAGGTCAGAATGATTGAATTCACAATGGTCTATAAAATGGTGATCCATTTGATGCAACAACAACTGAGATTCCTGCAGGTTTGTAAAAAAAATAATCTTCATGGAAAAGTACCAATTATCTGGAACCACCTGACGATTCAGTTGTTGTTTTTATGCTTAGTCAGGAGCTGAAGCAGGTAAATTATGGAAATGAATCAGTCCGAAATCAAGCCGGAGAAACAGGATCCTGTTTAACGATTTGACCAACGCATGTAAATGCTTAAATAGAACGTTATGAAAATTGTGGTTTTATTGGGAAGAGTTTTATTCTCCCTGATTTTTTTAGTTTCCGGTCCTGGCCATTTTTCGAATCAAAGTATTCAGTTTGCTACGGCTCAGGGTGTGCCGCTACCTTCTTTGCTGGTTCCGTTTTTCTGTATTTTAGCCCTTATGGGTGGGATCAGTATTTTGTTGGGATATAAAGCTAAGCTGGGTGCCTGGATCATTGTCGTCTTTCTTGTGCCGGTGACCTTGATGATGCATAATTTCTGGGCAGTGTCGGAGCTGCAGTTGAAACAAATGCAGCTCGCCATGTTTATGAAAAATCTGTCTTTACTGGGAGGAGCATTGCTGATCGCCTATTTTGGTGCGGGACCTTTAAGTCTCGATCATAAAATGGGGGGTACCTGAACTGGATCAGCCAGGTTAAACGGTGCTACGCTCTTTTTATTGACCTGCCTTATCGACGCCCTTGGTTGTCATGATTACGGGCTGTATGGTGCCATCTTGGTTATAATGCAGGTAATCTATACAGACCGAGCGACGGTGATTTCCGCCTCCCTTTAAAGCACCATTGTGATAGAAGAGATAGGATTTGCCTTTGAAATCTATAATCGCAGGGCGATTGGTTTCACAATTGTAAGGGATCTCGTTTAGGATGCCCACGAATTTCCATGGACCGCTGATGTTGCGGCTCATGGCATATCCGATTTTTTCAGGCATGCCATAGCCATAGGCAAGATAATACCAGTTGCCATGCTTATGGAGATGAGCACCTTCACTGAATGCAGGAAGGGAAATGGTGTAAATCGGTCCATCAATTTCGATCATGTTGCTTTTTAATTTTGCAATGTAACAGGTTTGGTTTCCCCAAATGAGATAGGCTTGGCCATCCTCATCGATGATTACGCTGGGGTCCAGATTTGCTTTTGGGTTCGCGGTTGGAGGGATCATCTCCTGGGAGATTAAGGCGGATGCTTTGGCATCCCTGAATGGTCCGGTCGGTTGAGTGGCCACCGCGACTCCAATGGCCATGCCCTCAATACTGGCATGAGAGACGGCAGCGTACCAGTAGTACTTATCGTTCTTTTTAATGACGTTTGAGGCATAGGCATTTCCTTTGGCCCAGCTAAAGTCTATGGCCTTGAGCGGAGAGGGGTGTTCGTTCCAGTTCATCAAATCTGTTGATGAAAAGCACAGCCAGTTGTTCATGACATAATCTTCGACTCCATCAGGAGGGGCGTCATGACCGGTGTACAGATAAACGGTATCCTGATGGACCAGAACAGTGGGATCGGCGGTAAACTTGTGCCTGATAATGGGATTGCCTTGCCCGGTAATTTTGCCTTGTGTATGTTTCATAGGCTTAATGTCTATTGATTTTCCGATTCCTTATGGGCGGATGAGTTTTTCACGATCGTTTTCATCTTTGTGCCGAGGATTACCCAGGTTTGGTTTTGGCGGGCTTGGTTTTGAAAACCCGGCTTCATTGGCCTCTGCCTGATCGTTCAGGTTTTCAGTCGAAGGCAATTCATGACTCGCCCTTCTGTCGCTGCTGCTGTGGTATTCGGGAACATTTAGGTGTTGTGGCTTTTCCGCATCATATGCTGCTGAACCTGGTTGTGGGGTGTTTCGATTTTTCATCATGTCTTAGTTTTAAGGGGTAAGAACAATAGGAACTACGATGCTTACCCTGTGAAGCGGTAGCAGGTGCCTACCTTTCTTTCTTATTTTTGTTTAACCTTTGGCGGAGTGCTTCCTCAGCCTGTTTGACTTCGTCTTTTTCTGAAAGTGGCTCATCTGTTTTGAGCTTTTTCGGAGGGACACTTGCTGCTTTTGCCAGCACTTTGTCGGTATCGCTCTCGGGTAGTATCTTATCGCTGTTTGTCATGATGGGGTTGCTTTAAATTGAACAATTTTGCTTAATTTCTTTTTGACCTGAGGTACCCATCAGGACGATAACCAGCAGTGCGACGATCAGGGCACTTGTGATAGATATTTCCATCCGGCAATAGGTCTAGGAGCACTGTTTTGGTTCGGGAGTCCTGTCCCGGCTAAAAAGAAGGATAGAGAACTGACTCAGGATTTTTTCCTGGGAACTTTTGCGCCGGCTTTACGGGCTTCTGAAAGGCCAATCGCAATGGCTTGTTTTTTTGACGTGACCTTTTTTCCGCTACCCGACTTAAGTTTCCCTTCTTTCATTTCATGCATGGTTTCTTCTACTTTCTCTGAGGCTTTTTCTGAATACTTTGCCATAATCTGAGTATTTAAATTTCTCCATTTTGTGTACAGGCCAGTAATCATTGATCCCGTAGGACTTCTGCAGTATTTTCTGACCTTATTCTGTAGCAATAACATTTTGTTTGCTAAATGGTTTGTCATAAGGTGTTTAATGACAATCCCGGGTTTGGTAAACTGGGGTCATGCTTATCGTTTATGTTTCTCGCTAATACAAACTTTGTAACGACTGATCAGGCATAGGATACCGGTTAAACTCCTGTGGTATTTTCACAGTGACTGATGTTAAGTGACAGGGACTATGCGGCTATTTTAAGGCACTCCCGGGCGCAGTGTAGACAGGCCTCAGCACATTTTTGACAGTGTTCGGTATGGTGCTTACCGCATTCTGTTCCGCAGTCTTTACAAATTTCAGCACAGAGCTTACAAAGCTGTTTTGCGCTGTCAATACCCAGGCTCATCAGCTGCTCAGCAGCATAACATATCGCTGCACATTCCATATCCAGTCTGATGCATTCCGCCATCATTTCCACATCCGGTTCTCTGGTGCAGGAGCTGGCGCAGTAATTGCAAGTTGAGGCACATTCCAAACAGGCCTCAATGCATGATTTCCATTCACGATATCCCGTTGGCTTCAGTTTTGAATTTTCAAATCATACCGTTACCTAAATAGCATGTGAGGTTTGTTAACATATACGGTTGTTTGTTCGCCCTGATCTTTTAGGTCGGTATTAGCTGTTCCTTATTGGACAACTCTTCACCGGTTCCAGATTTTGGGGGATTTGAACTGCCTGCCTTTGCAATGACCGTATCGGTGTCATGGTATGTTATTCTTTTTCTTTTATTTTCCATGGCTTAAACATTTGGGAAAGTAAGAAATGCGTTTGCTATGTTAAACGGTAACAGTCAGGGATTTAAATGGTTTGTCATAAAGTTGATTTCGAAAAGAGGGTACTGAGGTGATTGATTACATGATTAGCCCCTGATTTCTGCTCCAAAGCAACTTTGACAGCGGATAACTGGAGGGAAAATGAGCCGTGTCGTCAATTGCGAAAACAGGTTTGGGCTGTTCCTGTTGTTACCGCTGCAGGTTTAATATTTTGAGGGTGATGTGGTCCTTTAAGCCGTTGTAGAATTTATCAAGGACTTTTTCGAAGACTTGATTTGTAGGTGAAACCGCCGCAAACAGGGTCATACATGATTTTAGTTTCAAGTCATCCGGGCTCCCCAATAGCTGATGTGCATCATTGGTTTTAAGTTCCAGCAAGGTATTGCACATTAAAATCAGTCTTGGACCTAATGTGCGGTGTTGTAGGTATTCTTTGGCCTCATCAAGGTCACGAATGGCATAAAATCTGGAAATTTCTGTAAAGCCAAGTCCCTGGATTTGCGGAAATACATACCACATCCAATGACTGCTTTTCCTGCCGTTTTGAATTTCAGTCAAAGCGGTTTGAAATACGGATTTCTGTGCGGTTATGTATCTTTCCAGGTTGTGCGGTTTCATCGCTTCATTTTCTTTACAAATTAGGGTAAAGTTCGCAAAATTGCTATAGTCATCCTTATTCCTTTCAGGAAGTGTAGAGGGTTTCTATGGTTGATAAACGTTACCAGACAGAGTGGAACGCTGATCAGAAATTCACATTTTAAATGAGGTCATCTGTCTTAGTCTCCTTTTTGTTAACTTTTAAGCCATCCCGTATATTGGAGCGTTCGTTTGTTTTTCCCCAGTCGCGATCTTCTCTAAAATCTTCATCAGCATGAAAATAGTGGCTGTGTTTGCTTGTAGCAGGATCTTTGACTGCATCAAATGCACTGCTTTCTTTTCCTTTAGTCTTCATGTTTTTTAAAAATTGGTGACACGCAGCTAAGTAACAGCTGCGTGTTCAAAAAGGTTTGTCATAGGATTTTAATTTATGGATGAAGTCAATACTTTGATATAGGGGGCTGAATAGTTACTGCCTGACTTTTAAGCTGACTGCAAGAAGATCGCATGTAAGCTTAAAATAAGCGTAGCATTTTTTCCTGGCATTATGATATCTTCGCCATGACAGCAGAAGATTACGACGTGGCATTTTACGGATACAACTTCCGTAAGGACCAATTGAAATTGGACAGGGGGCGATTGTTAAGGATGCTCCTTTATATATTGAGAATGGAGGTTAAACAGGCTGATTGAGCTGATCGATGAAAGTAACCATAGCAGGAGTTCGATTTAAGTGCTGCTCATGTACTTTGCTATGGGATTGATAAAATTAAAAAAATCGGATCGATAGCTTGCCTTATGTATCATGACTGACTTAGTTAAATCATAGCGTTTTCATAACTTGTAGATTCATTGTGCTTTTCTCAACATGGGGCGCACTATAGGGGAGTGGCCGGATTGAATTTCGCCAATTACCTCGAATCCGTGACGCTGATATAGGGAGACGTTTTTGGGGTTCGAAGATTCTAAATAAGCGATCAGCCCATCACGGTCAACGGCCTTGAGTGCTTCGGTCATAAGTGCTGAGCCTATCCCCGAACCCTGATGTACCGGGTCGACACCGATCATCGGTAAGTACCAGTGCGGCTGGGTTGGGTGAAATTCCTCCATTTGCTCAAAAATGCCCTGCATATCTTCTTTAATCTCTTCGTCAGTGTTCTCGTTGAATATCCTCGCTAAGGATTCTTCGTCGGATGTGGAACCGGGTGGCAACCATAGTGCTGCGCCGGTGAATCCATTTGCAAAGTAAGCGGTTCCCTTTTCGAACGCACTTCCGCCAAAAGCCTTCGTGATCGAAGCAAATGTTGCCAGATATTTTGCAGGGTCTGGCAGGGACCATCTGGCCATTGGATCAACGCTGAATGCCATTGTCAATACCCCGATGGCGCCGGCTTGATCCGAGGCTAAAGCTGTTTTTATCATCATATCCATTTGTTCCTGAATTTTTAACTCGCCTAAATTTCATTGGATGGTTAGCATTATTTAGTATTAGTTTATCAATTCCCTTTGTCCTTTGGGGGTTTATTAAAATAACAATCGATGGCAGGAGACTGTTTGTATATTTCGCTGACATAGCTGAGCGCGCAATCTGGTTTTAACTTACAGCAACGTTTTGCTGCCCTACTTTACTACGCTGTGTCGTTTTAGTGCACCGCTGGACCATAGTGCCCAAATGATGAGCACAGGCTGGAAGAAAAGCCGTGCCAGACGTTTGGTGTCGGTATCCAGCCCGAATGCATTGCGATGTTCAGTGTACTGGGCAATGTTGCCGGGGAAAACCAGTAGATAAAAGATGGCAAGTGCTATGCCGACTTTAATTCTTTGCCTGCGCCAAAAGATCATTGCGGCGCCCAGTAAAATCTCCACGACCCCTGAAAGCAGTACGACCAGGTCTTCGTTCATTGGGATCCAGGCTGGTACCTGTGCCTGAAATTCTTCCCGCTGAAAACTGAGGTGCCCCAAACCTGCCAATATCATAAATAGGCCAAGGATGATCCGTGCAGGATTTTTTAGATGGAAGGAAGGCTGATTTTCGTTTGTCATTGTCGCGGGAAGGATTACTGTTTTGTTAACAATCGGCAGGCGTGATTGTTCGGGGGATTAGATCACTGTTCCCCCTTTTAGCTGAAAGTCTTTCTTCACACGTTCATATCTTTCCGGATCTATCGGTTTAGATGCGCGCGTTATAATGCTTGATTTAAAACCCAAGTCCAATGCGTCATTCGCGGTATAATACACACAGAAATCAGCTGCCACTCCGCAAACGGCTACTGCTGTAACCCCTCTTCCTTTAAGGTAATCGGCCATGCCTGTAGTTTTTTTTCTGCCATTGTCAAAAAAACCGCTGTAACTGTCAATCTCTTTATCCATCCCTTTTCTAAAAATAGCCTCAACAGCATTCGTTAAAAGTTCTGGAACCAGTTCTGCCCCCTTTGTTCCCTGTATGCAATGCTCAGGCCACAGCACCTGATTTAATCCGTTTAATGATATCTCTTCAAACGGTGTTTTATTTGGGTGGGAAGTAAAGAAGCTTTTATGGCCCCTTGGATGCCAGTCTTGTGTGGCGACTACCAGGTCATATTCAGACTGTATGTCGTTAATAATTTGGACGATTTCATCACCATGGTCAACGGCTAAAGCACCCCCCGGTAAAAAGTCATACTGTACATCAATAATAATTAGTGCATTCATAAATAAGGATAATTGTGAGGTGGTTGCAGCCCATCTCTTTAATGCTAGTGGATCTGACTTATTAGGTATATATTTTCATTCCTGTTAAATTATAAAAAATTATATTTATTTCGAACTTTCTAATTTTTGAACAAAATGTAGTGAATCTTTAATAGAACTGGAATAGATGAATAGAGAAATAATAGGTTATTGGATATTAGATCCTGCTGATGTTAAATCATTTGAAATATACGGCAATATATCTATGGAATTTAAAGCCAATGGTGAATTGATATATACCCTACATTCTGATATAAAGAATGAAATTATTGTAATGACTTATGAGATAAAAGATGAACTATTAATCACCGATCAATTATCGTCTCCTCATATGGAGGAAACTAAATTCGTATTAACATTTGATGATAAGTTAGAGTTATTTTTTAGTGGACATCGATCAATTCATATAAGAAAGAAATTGAATAGATTAAATAGATAGATTTGATATATTTATATTTAGTAGTATTATTTATTTGTTTTGTTTCTCTTGTGTCTTACTGCTGTCAATCAGCTGAGAAACGTATAGAAATAAGAGACCGCGTTATGTCAAATGGTCTTTTGTTAAAGGAAGAGTCCTAAATGTAAAGGCTTCAGGGAATCACAGTTTCGGTATTCTTTTATTAAAGGTAGATAGTATCAGTAGCGGTAAGTTCGTTGATACTATATTAAATGAGGGTATCTATCCTTATAAAATTAAGGAAGGAAAAGCTGAGGTATATGTTACTATTTATAATGGCATTCAAAGAGGTGATGAAGTGATTGTTGATTAGGAAAAAAAAACAGTATTCTATCCTTATATTAGAGAGAATGAGCGCTCTGAAGGCGACCTAAGAGTTGTTGCAGATCCTTATAATGTTGAATATGTAAAAGAAAATACAGTATTCAAGTAGAGTTATCTGTAGCGAAACCTGGTTAAGTAGCTGATTCCTGACTCGGAAAACAAAAAAAAAGTTTGATTTTCGATGTGCCAAATATCTTATACTAAAAATTCATTCTCGTTTTATTTGAAATACTAATATTTTTAGTATTATCTTTGTTTGTTCATTTGCATTGCTAATGCAATAAATCAATAAGGGGGATGACATCATGAACGCAAAACAGGAATTGGTCCATAAATTACAGCAGGATATCCTGCTATGGCAGGGCTTTAAACTGCAAGGKAAAGAACCTGCTGAGGCGATTGGCCTTGGTGAGGTAGAAAATGCATTTCCAAACGGGGKATTTCCGAAAAAGGCGATTCATGAATTTATCACAGTGCTACCAGAGCATGCGGCAGCCAGTGATGGCTTTATCGGCGGACTGCTGTCGGTATTGATGAAGGATGGGGCAGCCTGCCTATGGGTCAGTACGGCAAGAAAGTTATTCCCGGTTTCCCTTTGTCCGTTCAATGTGGAACCTGAGCGGATCATTTTTATGGATGTTGCCAGGGAAAAAGATGTGCTCTGGATCATGGAGGAGGCTTTAAAATGTGAAGGTCTTGCTGCTGTGGTGGCGGAACTGAATGAACTGAGTTTGATTGAATCCCGCAGATTGCAACTTGCGGTGGAAGGTTCTGGTGTGACGGGCTTTATTTTACGTAAAGATGCCCGGAAGGCGGTAAGTACGGTGGCTACCGCACGCTGGAAGATCAGCCCGGTGCCGAGTGTAACCGAGGATGAAATGCCTGGTGTGGGTTTCCCCCGCTGGAAAGTGGAACTGACCAAAGTCCGTAATGGAAATCCGGGAAGCTGGATCCTGGAATGGGGTGGTGATCGTTTTGTGGAAGTATTACCGGCTTTGAAAACAGGGGGATGGTACGATCAAAGGGAACAACAAATTGGTTAAACGGTTAAAAAATGCAAAAGCGTTATGTTTCGATATGGTTCCGCCATTTGCTGGCGGACTGGCAAATGATCCGAAGGCCGGAACTTTGTGACATTCCTTTTGTTTTCGCAGCGCCCGATCATGGGCGCAATATGATTACTGCAGTGAGCCCTTTGGCTGCTTCGCAGGGAATTGAAATAGGAATGCGTGCGGCTGATGCCAAGGCCCTTTGCCCGGGACTGGAAGTATTGGATGATAAGGTCGGTCGTGGGGCCAAATTACTGAAAGGACTGGGAGAGTGGTGTGTCCGTTATTCGCCGGTGGTAATGGCTGATGATTTTTCTGTGGATGGCTTGTTTCTGGATGTAAGTGGCTGTACACACCTTTGGGGCGGGGAACGGGAATACCTGAAAGAGATCGTATCCAGGTTAAAAAGCAAGGGGTATACTGGTCGTGTGGCGATGGCGGATACTGCCGGTGCTGCATGGGCGATCGCTCGTTTTGGAAAAGTAACTCCTTTAATTGCACCCGGGGCGCATACCGAAGCCCTGCTTGCGTTGCCACCAGAAGCCTTACGTTTACCTGAAATTACACTGGCTAAACTGCGTAAGCTTGGCTTTTACCAGATCAGGAGTTTTGTAAGCATGCCACGCTCGGTATTGCGCAGGCGATTCGGGGAGGAATTTTTGGCCCGTTTGGGGCAGGCTTTGGGCACGGCCAGTGAACTGATTACTCCTTTGCAGGTGCCTGTCCTTTTTCAGGAGCGCTTGCCTTGTCTGGAACCGATCAAAACCCGCATTGGCATTGAAGTGGCGATCAGTCGGTTATTGGAGCACTTATGCCTGCGACTGCAAAATGAAGGCAAGGGCTTGAGGACCGGGGTGCTGACCTGTTATCGCATTGATGGCAAGGTGGTACAAGTTTCGATAGGTACCAGCGGGGCCACCTGCAGTGTCAATCATTTGTTTAAGCTTTTCCAGCTCAAGATCGATCAGATTCGCCCGGGACTGGGAATTGAGCTGTTTGTATTGGAAGCAGCTAAAGTCGATGATATTTTACCAGGACAAGAAGCGCTTTGGGCGGGTAAGCCCGGACTGGATGACCAAAGTGTGATCCAGCTGCTTGACAGGATAACGGGGAAAATGGGGGCCGATGTGATTCACCGTTATGTTCCTGCGGCTCGTTATTGGCCGGAGCGATCCGCAAATCGGGCAGTTTCGATTACTGAAAAACCGATAGCCCAATGGCATATTGACAGACCACGTCCTACGGAATTGCTCAATAAACCTGCCCCGATCGAGGTGATGGCCTTGATCCCAGATCATCCGCCAAAGTTTTTCATTTATATGGGCATCAGGCATGTTGTGGTGAAGGCAGATGGTCCTGAACGCATAGAACGGGAATGGTGGCTGGATGTGGGGGAGCACAGGGATTACTATCAGGTGGAAGATGAATTGGGACAGCGTTACTGGTTGTTCCGTTCAGGTCACTACGGGGGGCAGCAGCGGTATCAATGGTTTTTGCATGGATTTTTCGCTTAAATAAGGAGGGAATAATGGAATACAGTGAATTACAGGTGACTTCTAATTTTAGCTTCCTTCGGGGAGCTTCCCATCCCCATGAACTGGTTGATCAGGCAACGGCTTTTGGGTATAAAAAGATTGCCATTACAGACCGCAATACCCTGGCAGGCATTGTCCGTGCACATGCTGCAGCTAAGGAAAAGAACATTCAGCTCATTCCAGCTTGCCGGCTGGATCTGCTGGATGGGCCAAGTTTACTGGCTTATCCAACCAGCAAAGAGGCCTATTGTCGGCTGTCTGCTTTACTGACAGTTGGGAATCTGCGCGCGGAAAAAGGATCCTGTCATTTGAATAAGGCCGATGTGTATGCGCACGCTGCGGGGATGTTGTTTACCGTAGTGATGCCAGGTGTGCTAAACCGTCACTTCCATTTTGAGGATTCCTTGGTGAAAGATCTGCAGGAGTGCAGGGAAGCTTTGGATAAGCAGCTGTACCTCTCTGCAACAAGAACCTATCTGGGTAATGATGATAAGCTGATCTTTCGTATCCAGCAGTTGTCGGGCAGGTTTGGAATACCAGTTGTGGCTACAGGAGATGTGCATTACCATGATCCTTCACGAAGGGAATTGCAGGATGTGCTGACCTGTGTGCGGGAAAAGTGTACCATCAAGGAGGCTGGTTTCAGGTTGCATCAGAATGCGGAGCGTTATATGAAACCGATTGCCGAAATGCACCGTTTGTTCCGTAATTATCCTGAAGCGATCCGCAATACCATGGCTATCGCTGAGGCCTGTACTTTTGCGCTGGATGAACTGAAATATGTATATCCGGAGGAGATCAACAAAAGCGGGCGTTCGCCATTGGAAGAGCTGGAATACCTGTGCTTTAAAGGGGCACATGCCTTTTATGGGGAGGTGATACCGGAGAAAGTGCTGAACATGATTGCCCATGAAATGGACTTTGTCCGGAAGATGGATTATGCGAATTACTTCCTTTTTGTGGAAGACATTGTCCGGGAAGCGAGAAGTCGGGGCATTTTATGCCAGGGAAGGGGATCAGCGGCCAATTCGGCCATTTGTTTCTGCCTGGGCGTGACTTCAGTTGACCCCATGAAGTTTGACCTGCTTTTTGAGCGGTTCATTTCTTCTGACAGGAACGAACCACCTGATATTGATGTGGACTTTGAGCATGAACGGCGTGAGGAAATTATGCAGTACATCTATACCAAGTATGGCCGTGACCGTGCAGCGATTGTGGCGACGGTGACCCAGCTGCACCAGAAAGGGGCTTTGCGAGATGTGGGCAAGGCCATGGGTTTATCAGTGGATACCATTAACAGGTTATCCAGTTCAGTCTGGGAGTTTACCGATGAATGGTTCGAGGGCAAGCGTGTGACCGAACAGGGATTGAATCCCCGGGATCCGCATTTGATGAAGACCTTGCAACTGACTGCGCAGATGATGGGTTTTCCCAGGCAGTTGGGGCAGCATACCGGTGGCTTTGTGGTGACCAACGGGAAGCTGACTGATCTCTGTCCGATCCTGAATGCGCGGATGGAAGACCGTACGAATATTGAATGGAACAAGGACGATATTGATGCTTTGGGTTTTCTGAAAGTGGATGTATTGGCTTTAGGCATGCTGACCTGTATCCGCAAGGCTTTTGACTTGTGTAAAGCGCAGTATGGTTTAGACCTTACGCTGGCCAATATTCCACAGGACGATCCGGAGGTGTATGATATGATCAGTGCTGCGGATACACTGGGGGTATTCCAGATTGAAAGCAGGGCACAGATGTCCATGCTGCCCAGGTTAAGGCCCAAGTGTTTTTATGACCTGGTGATTGAGGTAGCTATTGTGAGACCTGGTCCGATACAGGGGGATATGGTGCATCCTTACCTGCGGAGACGTAATGGTGAAGAGCCTGTTGTTTATCCTTCTGCAGAACTGGAAGAAATATTGGGCAGGACCCTTGGGGTTCCACTTTTCCAGGAGCAGGCAATGAAAATTGCTATTGTAGCTGCTGGATTTACACCTGCCGAAGCGGATGGCTTGCGACGTAGTATGGCCACCTTTAAGTTTACCGGAACGGTTAACAAATACGAACAGAAGCTGATCGAAGGAATGATGGAGAAAGGATATACCGAGGAATTTGCCAAACGGATTTTCAGACAGCTGGAGGGTTTTGGGAGTTATGGTTTCCCGGAAAGTCATGCGGCAAGTTTTGCTTTGCTGGTCTATGTATCCTGCTGGCTGAAACACTATTATCCAGATGCTTTTGCTACGGCCTTGCTCAACAGCATGCCGATGGGCTTTTATCAGCCTGCACAGATTGTGATTGATGCACAGAAACATGATGTGGAGGTTCGGCCGGTTGATATCAATTATTCTACATGGGATAATTTGCTGGAAGAAAAATCAGGCAAGTATTGTGCGATCCGCTTGGGTTTTCGCCAGATTAAAGGTTTAGGGCAGGAGGAGATGGCTATTTTGGTGAATTGCAGGGGAAAGGAGTACCCGACAGTTACGGCCTTACGTGATGCAGGAATAGCGATTAATACGTTGGAACGGTTGGCAGATGCGGATGCTTTCCGCTCGATTGGTCTTGACCGTAGAAAAGCATTATGGGAGGTTTCGGCCTTGCAGGATATGCCGGTGGAGATATTTAAGGGGCAACCCTCAGAAAGTATGTTGGAAGCACAGGTGGAATTGCCATTGATGAGCAAAGGGGAGCATGTGGTTCAGGATTATGCGACTGTAGGATTGTCGTTAAAAGCGCATCCAGTGAGCTTTGTGAGATCGCAACTGGAGATGCTGCGCATCTTGTCCTGCCATCAGATCAATAGGGAGGCGCAGAATGGACAATTGGTGAAAGTTGCAGGGCTCGTGCTAGTAAGACAGCGGCCGGGAACTGCCGGTGGAGTATGTTTCATTACCATTGAGGATGAGACCGGCTTTAGTAATCTGGTGGTATTTGAGAAGCTTTTTGACACCTATAGAAAGGAAATCCTGCATTCCAGGCTCCTGATGGTGGAGGGTCGATTGCAGCGGGAAGGAGAGGTTGTTCATGTGATCGTGAGCAAATGTGTGGACTTGACCAAGCTGTTGAGTAAGCTGGTGCAACGGGAGCATGATGAATTGCCAATACTTACTTTATCACGGGCAGATGAGACAAGTGCACCTTATCCTTCACAAAATAAACGGATAACGGTTCCGGGGGAAATTGCGAAGCAGACTTTTTATGGGGGAAGGAATTTTAAATAAGGTGCTTTTCTGTTATAACATTTATACAATTACTGACCAAAACTGTTGTCAGCTCTTTTCTATGCTATTATTTCAAAGAAAAGCGACGGAAATATGTAGGGCAAAGCGAAACAAATGGTTAGATTTGATGGTGAAACTAACATTTGTTTATGTGCAAAATTAACGCTTCTTTACTGCTTATTTTTCTTTTTATTGGCCATCTATCCGCTCAGGATATCAATACTGCGAAATTAGACAGCTTCTTTAATGCTTTAGATGCCAATAGCAAAGGGATGGGCAGTTTCGCTGTTGCAAAAGACGGTAAAGTAGTTTACCAGAAAAGCATCGGTTACAGCTTGATTGAAGGAGAGAAAAAGATTGCAGCAAGCTCAGAAACCAGGTACCGGATAGGATCTATAAGTAAGACTTTTACCGCGGTGCTTATCTATCAGCTGATCGAACAGGGAAAGTTGTCGCTGGACACAAGGCTGTCGCAATTCTTTCCAGAGGTACCTAATGCAAAGCTGATTACCATAGGCAATTTACTGGCACATAACAGCGGCCTGGGTGACTACGTACATGCTTCGGGCGATCTGATCTGGATTACAGCGCCGAGAACAAAAAAAGTACTTCTGGATTCAATTTACGCAAGTAAGCCAATTTTTGCTCCCGGTACGGAAAAGCATTATAGCAATTCAGGTTATCTGCTGTTAAGCAGTATCGTAGAAAAGCTTTATAAAAAACCTTATGCCAGGGTTGCTGAGGAACGGATATTTAAAAAGCTGGGAATGAAAAATACCCTTTCAGGTGTAGTCAATAAGACCGGTTTGCACGAAGCCAGACCATATGGTTTGGCGTCTTCCTGGTCAGAGATTAAAGACATTTATTTTACCAATGTAATTGGTGTTGGTGATATCCTGTCGACTCCAACCGATCTGCTGAGATTTATGGAGGGCTTGCAGGAAGGAAAGTTGATTGGTACTAAAAGTTTGCAGCAGATGAAGACTGCCGGACCGGAGGATTATCTGGCAATGGGTCTTATGATTATTCCTTTTAAATCGATGGTCGGTTATGGCCATGCTGGTGACACTTATGGTTCACACTGTGTGTTCGAGAATTTCGATAAACAGGGACTGATGGTAACGATTTGTATGAACGGAGTAAGTTACCCCATAAATGATATTAATATGGCGATATTGAGTATAATAACCGACAGCCCATATGAGATTCCCTCGTTTACTTCATTGAGCCTGACACCAGTGGAACTTGAAAGTTATCTTGGAGTGTATAGCAGTCCCGAGGTTCCCTTGAAATTAAGCATCACCAGAAATGGAACTGTGTTAATGGCGCAGGCAACGGGGCAGGGTGTCTTAACTTTGGAGGCTTTCGAACACAACAAGTTTAAGTTTGAGCCCGATGGCATTGTGTTGGAATTTAACCCTAAAAATACTGAACTTGTACTGAAGCAGGGAGGGCAGACCTATCTGTTTAAAAAAGAAATTGATGTGTCTGCAAATTAACTGCAGTGCGGGTTCATGTTTTTTAAGAAGCCTGGGATAAAGATTATTAATCTCTCGATCGCTGGGACGAGCACGGTTGAGTCCACTATAAAACCGTCTTACAAAGAAATTTGTGTTTTTTTTGAAAATATTTTTTGTATGAAAGACTATATTATTTTATTCCGTGAGCCGGACGGAAGAATGGATGAACATTCCGATGAAGATCTACGGGTTCATCAGCAACACTGGAGCGAGTGGTTGACCCGGTTAAAAGGAGAAGGCCGTTTAGCCGGGGGAAGTTCCTTAACGCTGGAGGGTAGACTGATCACGGGTGATGGCACAACAATCACCCATACAACACATAAAGTTGGAACGGAGATCGTCGGTGGATTTTTATTGTTAAAGGCAAACAACCTGGATGAAGCCGCGGAGATCGCATCCTCATGCCCAATCTATGAATCTGCTGGTTATTCGGAAGTCCGCGAGTTTAAAAATTAAGCCGGACCATCAACTCACTGGCAGGCTTTGAAATGGAATATGGTCACAATCAATTTATTTTATATATCCTTTAATTCAGGAAGATGACAGAACAGGAGCATTAGGTAAAGACTTACTTTTGCTTACCAAAAACGACCTGGCCAAAATAAGTTCAGCTTAAGCGGATTAGGTGGAAGTATTCATAGCTTTGGTTCTCCTCACTTTTGATGCTGGACCCAATTTCTTATCAATAAATCAATACGCCAGCTACTTTGAAAGGATATTGAAGGACAAGTTGATTGAAGATACGGAGTCTCCACTCAAATTTATTTCCTAACAAAAGTCAAGTGTATCCCTGAGTTTCTATAGGAACTTTGTGTCTTCAATACTGTAAGATATGATGACACAGAAAAAATTAGCATTGGTTTCGGGAGCAAACGGACATTTAGGAAATAACCTGGTAAGGTTTCTCCTTGATAAAGGAATCCCTGTGAGGGCCTCTGTCCGCAAGATCGATAACAAAACACCTTTTACAGGATTAGACTGCGAGGTGGTACAGGCAGATATTACCGATAAAGCCTCTTTTGTAAAAGCTTTAGCGGGTGTAGAAACCTTTTATGCCGTAGGTGCATCGTTCAAACTTTGGGCTAAAGATGCCAAAAAAGAAATTTACGATGTCAATATTCAGGGAACAAAGAACACCATTGAGGCTGCCGCGGAGGCGGGTGTAAAGCGTATTGTATATGTCAGTTCAATCGCAGCATTGGATTATACGAAATTGCCAGCCAAAGAGGGGAATGGGTACAATCCTGATCGAAGGGATATGTATTACAATTCTAAAAATGATGGCGAAAGATTAGCCTTCCAATTGGCAAAAGACTTAGGTATAGAACTGGTAGCCGTAATGCCTGCCGCAATGATTGGCGGTGAAGCTTTTTTGCCACTTAATGTATCCTACGGAGTGCTTAAACTTATTCTGAACAGGCAGATTCCTGTTGACACCAAGATAACATTGAATTGGATTGATGTAAAGGACGTGGCCGAGGGTTGCTGGCTGGCTGCAGAAAAAGGAAGGCATGGGGAGCGTTACATCCTGGCCAACGAACAATGTATGACGATTACCGATACCACTAAGCTTGCCAGTGAGCTGTATCCGGAACTAAAGCTTAAAATTCCTGGTGCTGTTCCAAAACTCATGCTGTTTGCTATTGCAGGGATAATGGAGTGCTTAGCCAAAATAAGTAATAAGGCTCCTGTATTGACAAGAAAGGACATTGCCATGTTTTCAGGTTTGCAACAGAATTTCGACATCAGCAAAGCCAGAAAGGAATTGGGGTTTAACCCCAAAAAACCAGAAAAAGCAGTAACTGACGCCTTGGCGTACTTAATGGGGCATCAAGCGTTATTAAAATAGTTATTGTAAATTTGAAGTGATTTTGAAGGTATGCTGCAACAGAAATTAATTGACTTTATCCAGTCCGGACATGTGCTTTCAAAAGCGGATATAGACCTGATTGTTCATTATTTCGAGCCCGTACTTTTCCCAAAGAACCGGATCATTGAAGAGGCAGGAAAAGTACCAAAGTACCTTTACTATATTGTTTCAGGTTACCTGCGTCTATTTTATTATGATGAAACTGGTGATGAGATCACAACGCACATCAATTGCCCTCCGGGTTTTTTTACTTCCTACCTCTCTTTTGTCAATGAGACCAAATCCAATGACAATGTCGAATGTATTACTGAATGTGAATTGTTGCGGATTACTCGGACCGACCTGGAAAAGCTAACTTTTAATAGCGCTGCTATGAAAGACTTCAGTATTCATGTTTTTCAGCAATCCATTTCCTATAACGAAACCCGCTCTATGGAATTGGCGACGCTTTCTGCAGAGCAGCGCTACCAGAAACTCATAGAGAACTACCCGGGGATTTTACATAATGTCCCCATTACTTATATTGCTTCCTTTCTTGGTATGAAACCCGAAAGTCTTAGCCGTATCAGGAGAAAATGGATGCTGAATAACCCATAACGGCAATTTATAGTCAAATTTGATTTGAAAGATCAACTTGCACAAAGTGTCGGGATAAATGGATCAGGGCAAGAAAATGCCCTTTGCTGTCTCTATGGTAATCAAAGCTTTTAAAGCATCTTGATGAGAAGTAGTCCTATCCAGTACGACTTAAACTATATATATCGGGAAATATCAGGGCGAACCATATTCACTGAAATATACAGTGTCTTAATGAATTGTCCAGTCGTAATAATTTAATTCAAACTTAACCTCTCCATTAGGATAGGTGCCGGCTTTGCTCCAGCCCTGAAGCAGATAGAACCGTTCAGCACGGGTATTTGGAGCGGTACCTAATACCACTTTTTCTTTGGTCTGCTGAAAATACCAGTTGATCATTAGTCTGTGCAATTCTTTACCTATCCCTTTTTCTGCGAATTCAGGATCTACAAACAGTGCCCAAACGCTTTTGTCGCGTAGGTCAACAATTGAGAAACCTACTATTTGATTGTCTACTTCACAAACCCATCCCTTTCCTTTTTCTGTAATGTAAAATAGTACGTCTTTATCGGGAACAAGATCAGGATTGCTCAGTGTGTTCTCCTTCACCAGATGTCTTACTATCTGGATTTGTTTGATATCAGATAGTTCTGCAGTTCTAAAATTCATATGCTCAAATATATCAATTCTTGCAAATAAGTTTAATATACCTCAATTGGTCGATTGTAACCATGTACCATACTGACAAGAATGTACTGTCCTGATGAAGGTAAAATAGCAATTTTATGCTATGATTTGTTTTGCGAAACTAGAGATGAGGTAATTGCTGAAACGCATTGTACTTTTCTTCACCTTCTGTTTTCCGTCTGTAATACTCGATCATCTCCGGAATATAGCGTTTGGCAGAGACCGCACAGGTATGGATCAACGCTTTCATTTTTCTGTTTGCCATTGAAGGGACTTTAGTTCTCTTTTTTACGGATACCCCTGAGCGATGTTCAAATGGTGCAGTACGTAAAGAGGCTGGAGCGTTAAAAACGCATCACATCAGTGTCAACAGGTGTATGACCAAGCAACCGGGCCATGGTCATCGCCTGGCCTTTATGATGAAACTCATGTGTAATGACATGGGTGAAAATGCCGTAAGCATCAGTTTCGATATATTTTTCCGGCCATTTATAGCCTTTAACAGCCTGCGTTGGATCTCCAGCGAAATGTGCGATAAAACGTTCCATGAGCTCATCAATCTGCGCAAACAGTTTTTTGATCTGGGAGATGCTTAAGGACTCATCCTGATCGTAATAATCGGAGGAGTTATTCAAAGCAAAATTGCCTGCCCAGGCGATATAGGTATTGGCAATGTGAACATACATATACGATATGGTCTTATTCTTAAATGCCGAAAGTGGTTTAGCAGTGTCCTCCATAACATGTTCTTCCAAAAATTGAAAAACAACCTGCCTGGATTGCCGAATCATGGTGTATTGTGTATAAAGTAAATCTGCCATCAGAAGATGAATGTAGGAAAAATATATTAAATGATATAAAGGGTTTTTATCTTTACGAAGGCTAAAATTTAGATATCCCGTCTGTAGCTTTTGGTGAAAAGATACAGACCAAAAGATGTACATTTAGCTGATAACAATATCGTTGCAAAATAACCGCGGCGGGCCTGCATATGACCTGGTCAAATAAGCGATTTATGTCTCGTAAAAGGGGTTTGATGCGAGCTTTTTATATCGCACTGCTTATTTAAACACTAAGCCTATTTGGGGTTGGTTTTATATTTATATTTTTGTTAAAAAATACCAGCATGCATGAGATAAACGACATCCGGCAATTGCGTAATATCCTTGCGCAGGATCAGATCCGGATAAAGGCATTGGAGCTTCGAAACGAGGAACTTACCGACTTCATTGAAAATGCTGCTATCCCTTTGCATTGGGTGGATAAGCATGGAAATGTGATTTGGGCAAACCAGGCGGAGCTGGATGCGTTGGGTTATACGCGTGAAGAGTACATCGGTGCGCCGATAGCCACCTTTCACGCGGACCAGTACGCGATCAGCGAGATCCTCAGCCGGTTGGAGAACAATGAAACGTTAACTAATTATCAGGCCAGGCTGAAGTGTAAAGATGGGAGTATCAAGCATGTGCTGATCAGCTCTAACGTCCGCAGATCCAATGGTGAATTTGTGCACACGCGTTGCTTTACCAGGGATATTTCTCAGATCGTTCTGGAACAGGAGCGCATGAGTGAACTGATCGGGCGGCTTGGAGAAAGCGAGGCCCGGCTGCGTATGGCTACGGACATTGTTGAATCGTCCTTTGATGCCATCATCAGTAAAAAACTGGACCATACCATTACCAGCTGGAACAAGAGCGCAGAGAAGCTATTTGGTTATACCGCTGAAGAAATGATCGGCAGATCAAGTTTGCTGCTGGTCCCTCAGGAAGTGATGGAACAGGAAAAAGAGATGTATATGCGCCTAGAGCGGGGAGAACGCATCGATCACTTTGAAACCAAACGTACGACTAAAGAAAATCAGGTTCTGGATGTATCGATGACCTTATCACCGATTATTGATATCGCTGGAAACATAACCGGGATATCTAAGATCATCAGGGACATTACCGAACGAAAACTGGACCAGCGGCGGAAAGACGATTTTGTGGCCATGGTCAGCCATGAGCTCAAAACGCCGCTTACTTCGATTCTCTCCTACATACAAATGCTGCACGTCAAAGCAAAAAGGAGCGGAGACGATTTTGGTATTCAAACGCTTGCCAGAACCGAAGCCCAGACCAAACGGATGACTCAGATGATCAATGATTTCTTGGATATTGCCAGGCTTGACGATGCCAGAATCCGTCTTGTGAAGACGGAGTTCGAGCTGGAGCCGCTCATCCGGGAAGTCATCGCCGAGATTCAGGTGGTGTACACCGGCCATCCCATACTGCTGGATGCTTGTCCGGGAATAAAGGTTTATGCGGATAGGGGAAAGATTGGCCAGGTCTTCACCAATCTGATCAGCAATGCGATCAAATATTCGCCTGCGGGCAGTGATATCCTGATCAGCTGCGCGCTTGAGGATGAAAAAGTGGAGGTTGCTGTTACTGACCATGGCCTGGGAATCAGTAAAGAAAATCAGGAAAAACTGTTCGAGCGCTTTTACCGTGTGGAAGATGACCGGACCAGGAATATATCCGGTTTTGGAATCGGCCTGTATCTGGTGTCCGAGATCCTGCGTTATCATGAGGCAGCCATCCATGTGAAAAGTGAGCTGAACCAGGGTTCTACTTTCTCCTTTACTATGGGGATTTTGTAAGAGCTGCCGCTGAAGCCAGCCATGGATAGATAAATAGGTAAAAGGGTTCCTTAATGCGTATGGATTATGAAACACAAAATTCGACTTGGTGAAAGATTATTTTGGGAAACAAAAATAAATGTTTAATTTTTGCCATGTAACAAACGTGTGGCATATGGCCGCGTGGTTAGGGTTATTTTATCTAAATTTTCAAGTAAATGGAAACGATTATCGTACAGGATAAAGATGAGTCAATTCTGGATGTGCTGACCCTCGCCCTGGAACAGGAAGGGTTTGAAGTCATTTCGGTGAATACCTGTGATGAAAAAAAGATCCTGGAATTGATTGATAAACAAAGGCCACATGCGGTGATGTTGGACATCAGGCTGTCTGACCAGGATTGCATTGAGGTATGCAAAATGATAAAATTAAAGTATCCTCACCTTCCTGTAATTGCATTGAGCTGTAATAGTAATGTTCATGAGCAATACCACGAAGATGGATTCGACGGATACATCCAAAAGCCTTTTGATCTGGACCTGCTTTATAAGGTGATCAGAAAACACATTTCTAAATAGCCAAACCATTTCGGGTTCCTGATGGTTATCAACAACTAAACACCAACCCGGGAAAAACTATGGATACTCCGAAACCTCGCATCTATGTAGTTGAAGACAATTATGATATTGGACTTGTGCTTGAGTTATTTTTAAATGATGAAGGCTTTGAAGTCAAATTATTGCCAACAGCCAAAGATTTTAATACCGCTGTAAAGCAGGAATTGCCAGATTTGTTTCTTCTGGATGTCATGTTGCCAGACGGAAATGGCATCGATCTTTGTCATCAGATCAGAAAAGATCCGCGCAGTAGCGGTTTGCCTGTTTTAATCATGTCGGCGCACGCTAATGAAGGTGCTGTAAAGACTTGTGAAGCAGAAGGATTTATCGCAAAACCTTTTGATTTGTTTACTCTGCTGGATACAATTAAACAAAATTTGCCCGATTGAGCAGTTTTAAGTTGACATTTATCCTCCTGGCGGAAAGGGAAATTTAACGATTGTCATCAGACATAGCAAAATGCATTTACGCATCAACCAAATAAATTACCTATGCATGAATTTTTAGAGCGCCTGCTTACAGATCAGCTGACCCTGGAAGAAAGGCTTGTTTATGCCAGCCGGCGCAAACACGAGCCTTCTGAAAAAATATACCAGGCGTATGTTCCAAGGGTTTTTGAGCTTCTCCGGCATACCGATGCGGCACATCTAAAAAGGGACCTCTATCTTGTACTGGAAGATATCATTCCCCCAGGCATTCCCAATCAATCGGTTCTGTTTCTGATAAAAGAACTGCAATCCGACCAGCATGCAGATATGGTATTAAACATACTGTTAAAAATCCAGATCCCCCGACATATTGATATTGAGCCTGTAAAAGTTATTGCCTGCCGGGAAGATGTAAATCGCAACCGGGCAATCCTGGTGCTGGGTAACGCCCACTGGACAGCAGGGGAACCTTGCTTAATACAGTTATGCAGGGAGTGTCAGGAAAATTCAGAGGATATGCCGGACACAATTAAATGTATCTGCCAGGCGCTGGACAGGATAGGGACCGTTAATTCACTGTCTGTACTTTTAGCTTTAAAACAAACCGTTTCCACAAAACAGATTCAGCAATACATAGATAAAACCATCGGGCATATCCAGAGGAGACATTCCGAAAATGAGCTGAGTCCTTCTCCAGGACCGCTGTAGTAATAAAGCTGCTGCATAAGATGATTTGAAAGGATATAGCAGACCTGGTTAAGTTATATGCAAAAGTAAATAAAGCAACCTACAGCATACATACCGAAATATTATGGTTGGACATCACCTTTAAACCTCACTATTGCTTCATTTCTACTACATTAGCTTATGGATAGAAAAAAGATTGATAATGTTACTTTAAGGATAGGTGTTCCCGTGTTTAGTTTTTTTATAATCTTTTTTGCTTTCAAAATATATAATAATCGTAGCCTCTCATTATCCAATAGTTTTTCAGGCGTAATTGACAAGGTTAGGTATGAGGAACCCAAACACCTACCGTATATAACTATTGCAGGTAAGGAATATGATGTATTCCATTACTATTGGGGTCAGGATACGCTTGCAGTTGGTGATAGCGTAATGAAGAAAAAAGGTACTCTTGATCTAATTCTGTTCAAAAACTAAATAATAGTCCGAAGATACCAGTCAGAATTAAAATTTTTTTCCTTCCTGGGTTTCAAAAAGCCTGGGAGCGATTAGCAGTTGATTACTGCAAGCGCTAGATACTGTTCAGACGACGCAAGTGCGAAAGATCCATTGCATCGATAAAGGGCTGGTCGTTATATTTTGAAACTGCTGTAAATATACCTTCGGTAAGGCTTTTGTTTTTTTAGATGTTTGAACGCTAATTGTTCATGTGTGGTCAGCCAGTCTTGCTTAATTTACTGATGAGTTCAGTGAAGTTTGTCCAAAGTGCCATAATCATTTTTTTGGTTTGCTCATCTGTAAGATTTCCCTGCTCATCAAATTTGTCTGCTGCTCCTGCCAGATAAAATTCCGGCTGCTGTACAGGGTGCATATTGAGGTAGACCAGTACCTGCCTTAAGTGATTCACTGCGCCGAACGCGCCCAGATTATAGGGGGTACATCCCAAAATTACAGCAGGCTTATTGTTCCACTTATTTTGCCCCTGGGGTCTTGACCCCCAGTCCAACGCATTTTTTAGAATAGGTGAATAGGACCTGTTGTATTCCGGTGTAGCCAGGATAATCGCATCGGCGGTGTCAATACTGCTATGCAACGCTTTTACTTGCCGGGGTAAATCGTTTTCAAGATCCTGGTTTAAAAAGGGAAGCTGGCTGATATCAATGAGCTCCACAGTTACGCCTTTGGGCGCCAGTTGCTGAAATGCCTTTACGAGCTTGGTGGTATAGGACTCTTTTCGTATGCTTCCTGAAAATGCTGCTATTTTGATGTTCATGTCGATTGATTTTAACTATACATTGAACACAGGGAATTGCTGATTGTTTTGATCTATCGTTAGATTTGTAACCAGCTGACGATAGCCGTTTTCCCTGATTTTGCCTTAAAGTGCTTGAAACCAATCGGTCCAAGGTGAGTTAACTTTTAGGGTTGGAATTTGATAAATATGGGTAGGCAATCCTGATGATCGGTTAATGATCAGGGCTGAGCCTTACCATACACAATATACTTTTTGTTTTTTAGTTCTCCATGGTAATTAAGAGAATAGGCACTTTAACCATCGGCTCTTTTTAGTTATGGCGCGTTGTAAATTGTTCTGTCGCGCCATAACTATGTTTAAAATATGAGTTGTGGCGTATCGCTGATAATATCTTAGGCCACAAATTTGTTCTTGTGCTCATGTATATTTTTTTGCGCCTGCATATGGTCTGTACTAGGAAGATACATGGTCGCGCAAGGATTTAATCCTATCGTGGGAAGCCCTTAGGTCTGCTTGTTGTTCGGAAATGATACTTCGCAAGTTCGCTGAAAGGCCCTCCGTTTCCAAAGCCATTTTATATGCCTTTTGAGCGGCATCCTCGCCATATTCGCAGTTGTTTAAAACTGTCTCACGGTCATGTCCGGTAAAGATGGCTTTGATGTCCATCCATGCACGGTATATTTTTCCAGAAGTAGTTGTGCCCGTATCTGCACTTGCTCCCAGGACCTGGACCTCCTGTGTCAGTGCTGATCTGTGCCGGTTACTTTGCATGATCATCTCTGAGAACAAAGAGTGAAGATCACTATCTTCCTGTGATAATTCGGTTATTGCTTTTTCATAGCCTGTTATTCTGTCGTTGTTGATCTCTATCAGATCATTCAGAATCTCTGTGTTAATTGTGTTGTTTTCCATAATTAATAAGTTTAAATGTGTGTAGTTAACACCCTGGNAAAAAAAATGTTTAGATTTTTCTGCATTGCCGGCAGGCCTCTGGCAAACATTTTCAGCAATATCTTTGGGCGTGATTTATGATTCTTTCAGGTCACATTCGGAATGCATAACACAGCGCCAATTGTCATCAGCCTTTACCCATGTTGAAGTACATGCGCATTTGCCGGAAGATTTCTGATCTTACCAGGCGTATGCTAATTCGATAAGGTTGGCTATAATGGTAGTGGTTTCACCTATTACCTGACTTTCAGCTCCAGAAATATCCAGCACTTTTGTTCCAGTTCAAGAATTTGATTTCCATAATAACAATGTAGTTAGGGTATAACAGTAGTCTATTGATTTGGTTTGTCATATATACCATTAGGTCCTGTATATTTTGACCATTCAATCAGCGTTTCAAACCTGATGAGTATGCTGAAAAACGCCGATATAACATGCTGTTTTCGATTTGTCTATCCATCACAATTTATTTTCCGGTTTCCATGTCAGGCGCATCCACGGGTTTTGATTCCGGTGAGCCTTTCTGACGCAGGTAAATGGTAAGAAAGACAATGGAAGCTACAGATAGAAATTCGCTTTGCCAGTTCTGAAAGGTTTCGAACCAGAATTCTGCCTCCCCCAGATATGCTGAAACGCTTTCCTTTGGTAATCCTTTAATCAATTGCTCCACGTTATGGTTTTGCCAGCTTCCGTAAAGGTGCATTGCCCAGCTTGCCAGAAACAGGATGGCAAAACAGATAGAAAGTGAGTTGCTGTAGATTTTCAGGATCCAGCCACCTTTGCGGACCGGCCAGGGTGCCTCAGGTGAAGGTTTAGGCTCCCGGTCTACTTCTTCAGCCCGATCGAGCTGCTTGGATTCCGCCGATCCAATCTGGCGAAGGGCGACTGTTACCAGCACATACAGGGCCATCTGAAGGAATTCACTTTCAAAGTTTTCAAAAGTAGCTGAAATGAAATGCCCGCTCTGCAAATAGCTTCCCAGGCTGATCTCCGCTGCGTGTTCATCTTTAAGGTCCCGGTTGTGTGTTTTCCAGCCTGAGAAACCCTGAGCAAATAACGTTAAGATAAATAAACTTAGAAAGAAGATGGTGAGACCATTTCTGTAAAAAAATGAATGTTCATCGGCAATTTTTTTCATGTTTTTAATTTTTAAAAAGTTGATTTAAAGCCTCGACAGGAACATGCTCAAGGTTATGCTGCTGCGCCTGTTTTTTTGCTGTAGTTGTCATCATTTTTTCTTTTTATAGTTAGTGTGCTGTAACTAACAGCCATGAATTAACTTTGTTTAATAATTATTAAGGTATCCTGAACGTTTTGATATGATTTGCGATTAGGTTTGGAATAGGTTAAATACAGTTGATTGTCCGCAATGACAGAGGCTACAGTCCTATTTCATAGTCCACTAATCAGCCAGATAGATGTAAATTTGTAAATAAACAACCCCGAGACATGAAACACCCGAATGAATGCGAAGATATGGCCGACATCCGTAATGAAATTGATCGTATCGACCGACAAATCATTGGATTTATCGGAAACAGATATCAGTATGTTAAAGCGGCAGCGAAATTTAAGACGGATAAAACAGCTGTAAAAGCACCCGAACGATTTGCAGCAATGCTTTTGCAAAGAAGGAAGTGGGCTGAAGAGGAAAAACTCAGTCCAGAAGTGATTGAAAAAATGTATAAAGAGCTGGTCAACTATTTTATAGAAGAAGAGCTAAAAGAATGGGGGAGGAAGCCGGGAGGGTAATTTGCTCTTACATGGTTGATCACGGTAAGGCCTGAAGGTGCAAACCCAAAGTAGCGAGTCCAGCTGTGAGAATACTTGTTTTTATCGGATGAAATAGCAGTTTGCTACTGAGATATCTGGAGCTGAATCTTTAGCTCAATCAAATCTTTAAAAAAACGGGGAGTGACCATTCCGGCCGTTCCCCGTCATCTAAATTAACGCTCTCATATATTATACGTTCTAAGATCTGAATTATTGTACGCCCCCTTAAAAACGGGGACAATCAGGTATAACTACGTTACTAAGTAGATTATACCTGTCAAGGAATATTTGTTACCGGTGCACCTTCAGACTTTATGGATGGGGTAGGATGAACCGTTTGACCGAACAAGTGCCTGCGCGTGATTAGCCATTCCCTGTCCGGAACAATCTTGAAACATTATCATTTTGTGGTTGTTCTGAATACAACTAAATGATATCAATATGGAAACTCCAAATAAGCAGCGAAACAAGGATCAGGCATTTGAAGACAATGGGCATGATTCGGGATCTGAGCGCAATGACGGTCAACAGTTAAAAACCCGGGACGATAAGCCTGAGCAAAATATAGATTCAGACAAAAGCATTACCCGGACGCGGGAAGAAGCTGAAAATAAAAAGGGTGATAAGCTGGAAGATCAGACCGGTGAGGAAGAAAATGGACCGGATGATGATGCCATGAATTACAAAAGCGATCGGGATCATGGCACTTACAATCCGGAGAACATCTGAATGAATAATTTAAAACATACCTATGGAACCTTTTGAAATACAGTTGCTCGAGAATCATTTTACAATTGAGCCTTTAGAAAATGGGTTGTACCGAATCCTGGAGGGTGAAAACAAGCTGGGTGTCATTTACGCTGAGGCAGATGGTGACCAGGTAGTGTGGGGGACCCGGGATGAGCTGGACAAGGACTTTATACAGCAAATTGGTGAGCTTATTGCCGAGCACAACATGTAAAAAGAATTTACTACCGCGGGAATTTATTGACAAGACTTTGGGCAGATCCCGGTGACCCTGACTGAAAAAGCGCCCGACCTGATCCGTTTGGACGATAAACGCGCTGAGGATATACGGGAAAAAATTGAGCAGGTTGCTTCACCGGATAATGATCCGATATATGGTAAATCACCGGATAGACTTTTAAATGTTTGGAGAGGAGTAATATGAAGTTGAAAGTAATTGGATGCGGCGATGCCTTTGGCAGCGGAGGAAGACTGAATACCTGTTTTTATGTAAATGCGGATCCTGTTCGCTTTTTGATTGATTGTGGCGCAAGTAGCTTGCCGGGCTTAAAAAAATATGGTATTCATACGCAGGATATTGATGCGATCGTGATCAGTCATTTTCATGGAGATCATTATGGCGGTGTTCCTTTTGTGTTATTGGATGCTGCGGTCAATGGCAGAAGTAAAAAGATGCAGATTATCAGTCCGGCAGGTGGAAAGCAGCGGATTGCAGCTTTACTGAATCTGCTTTATCCGGGTACTGAAGTGCTGGAGAAACTGGATCTTGAGTTTTTAGAATTCCGCAGGGATGACCTGATGGATTTGGGTGAATGGCGTTTACAGGCTTTTGATGTGCTGCATACGGACAAGGCTTTGCCGCATGGGCTGCGGATCCAGGTCTCGGGCAAGGTGATTGCCTATTCCGGTGACACCTCCTGGACGGACGCGTTGTTTCCACTAAGTGAAAATGCGGATCTGTTTATTTGTGAATGTAATTTCTTTTACACGCAGGTAAAGGGGCACATGAGCTATGTGGAGCTGGAAAAACGCCTGCCTGAGTTTTCCTGTAAGCGGATGCTACTGACTCATTTTGACCAGGAGATGCTGTACAGATTGGATGAGGTGAAGGTAGAAAGTTTGACTGAAGGCATGGAGCTGCTGATTTAATTTTTGTTTCTTGATTTTTTCTGCCGAAGTGCCCTGGCTTTTTTCAGGCCGGTGGCTATGGCTAGGCCTTCATCTCCTTCAAGAATGGCGTTGGCGATTTCTACCGCTTTCTCCCGTAGTTTTAAGGGAAGGTTTTTGTAGGAGGGGGGATAGGATCCTTTCGGCCAGGGCATAATGTTCTATTTTTAGTGGGTATGTTTCCAGTTTTCATAGAACTGAATCTGGTCTCTGATCGCATTCAGCAGTGGCATGTCTAATTCGCAGCCCTGGCTTTCGCAACGGGCATGGTCATTTTCATCAAGTTGTATGGTTCCGATGGTTTCTTCTTCCATGTAGATCTGGTAGCGTTGATTGCCCAAGGGTTTGATGCTGTAAAATCTGCCCTTTCCATTATGGGCTACTTCTATTCTGAATTGTTCCATAACACATTGTTTTTTCTTTTTAACAGTTTTGATACCGGATTGTTTAAGGTTACGTAAAATTCACGGTGTGACTCATCCGGCACACTTTGGTATACCCTGCTAAGGATCGGGGATGACTCATTCAGCCTGTGAAGCCATTTCTTTTTTTGAGGCGGTGATGCGTTTTAAGATCAGCGATAGTATTCCTGCATAGATGACATAGCTTACAAAAATAAAATAACCTGGCTGCAGTGAGGTATTATTTTGTGTGGAGGTAGACAATAATTCCTCTTGTATATTGAGGTCCGAGAGTTGGCTTTTTAAAATTCCGTTTAAACCGATATAGGTCATTCCAATCGCCACAACCATCACATCGGCCATGTCCCATTTACCCAGGTCGAAAGCCAAAAACCTGATCAGCTTATTTTCTGCATAACTATCTCTTCCCCATATCAGGATCCCCTTTCCAATGAGTCGCAGCACGGGAAGGATCATGACAAATAAGAGGATCAGGGCACCGGCCAATATTGCGTCAGGCTTAGGCTGATCAATTAAAGCCTGAATAACCCCTATGATGCTCTTGCTCTGGAAAAATAACACCTGGTTGCTGAATGACAGTTTTTCACTCAACAGTGTGAAATTTAGCGATTCGATGCGGGCATCAACCTCGATGATGGTAGCTGTACTGCCCACCAGTAAAAGGATAAAGGCAAATAACAAAGACAGGATATATAAGGGCGTATAAAGACGTACTTGTTTTCTCATCAGCAGCCAAAGGCACAGGGCCAGCACCACGCAAGCGGCCATCCCATAGGCATAATGGTAGGTCAGGGTTGTGGTTTTGGTCAGCAGCGCACTGATCTTTTTCTCAAATTCGGCTGCGTTAGAAACCTGGTATTTGGCATAAATATGCCTGGTTACTTTAACGTTGGCAGGTTCACTGTTATCGAAGGTCTGCTTTTCCAGCTGATCAATTTTACTGGTTACAATGCCTTTGAGTCTTTTCCTGCTTGCCGGTTTATTGATCCTGCTGACAATAGTACTGGCGAAGGCAGGTACCTGTTCATATAGTTCATCCTCGTCTACAAGGGCATTGAAAGCGAGTTTTTTGAGTTTGCCGCCAAGTCCCTTCCGTGGTTTGTTGGCTCCGGCGATAGCCTTGCCTATCAGGTTGTTCAGTTGTCTTTCAATTTTTTTCTGAAGTGCTTTTTTCTGCTGGGCAGTCATGTTAAAATCATTGATTTTTCCATCTACCACTGAGGCGATCTTCACCCTCCACTCATCAACTGAAAAAATGCCGAAGGTAATGCTATTGGCGACGCTATAGTCTTCCTTTATTCGTTCCTGCTGAGCAGAAAGTGCAGATACCCTGAAACCAAACCAGGCCTCTGCGCAAAGCAAGGCGCTTAACCCGGTAACCAGGAGGATTTGTGGCAGGTATTTTCTAATCGCAGTCATGTGGAGAGATGTATTTTAATATTGTTGACAGAATCAGCCCGTACAGCACAAAGCTGATAAATATGATAAACCCTGGTTGCAGTGCTGTGTTGTGGGTCGTAATGACCGTCAGGTCTTCGCTTTTGAGGTTCAGGCCCCTCAGCTGGCGTTCCAGCAATCCATTTAAACCGATATAGACCATCAAAATGGCAATGACAATTACATCTGCCATACTCCATTTGCCGGATTGAAAAGCAAAATATTTAATGAACCTGTTTTCGGCAATTCGTTTTTTGCTCAGCAAGTGAATGCCCGTGGCACTTAGCTTCATCACAGGGAACAGGATACTGAAAACCAGAATCAGTACACCAACCAATACCGAATCTGTTGCTGATTGCTTTAACAATACCTCAACTACATCCAAAATGCTTTTGCTCTGAAAGAAAAGCACCTGATTTTCAAATACGACATGTTCACCCAGGATAATGAAGTCAAATGCATTTATGCGCGCGTCAACTTCGATCATTGAGGCGGTCAAACCTATAAAAAGCAAAATAAAGGCAAACATTAAGGACATGATAAAAAGTGTGGCATGCAATTCTGTCCTTTTTCTAAAGATCCACCATAGTGACAATACAATAACAATGCAGCCAAGCATGGCAAAGGAATAGTTATAAGTTGCCGCTTTAATTGTGGACAGTGAGGAGATCAGTTTTTTGTTCAGTTCTCCGGCGGAGCTTACCCGATACTTTTGATACACTTTTTCAGTGGCAATCCTTGTTGCAATAATGGTGCTGTCTAGATATTCTGCACGTTCGAGTGAGTCAAACTTTGACATTGCCATGCTGCTCAACTGTTTTTTATTGTCGGGGTTATCGATCTTGGCAAGGATGTCTTTAGCAAAACCCGGAACTTTCTCCCTGATGCTGTCCGTCTCTACAAATGTTTTAATGATGAACTTTTTGATTTTGCCGTCCAGGGTCTTTTTTGGTTTATTCAGCTGCGCTTCTGCCTTGTCAATTAATGCAAGTAATATCTGCTCAACCTCTGTTTGCAGGACTTTCTTTTGTTTTGAGGTTAATTTGAAATTGCGGATCTGGCGGTGTACAATACCAGATACTTTGTTCCGCCATTGTTGTACCGAGAACAGTCCAAAAGTAATGTCATTGACATTTGCGTAATCTTCCTTCACTTCTTTCTGCTGCTTTGAAAGCTCGTGCAGCTGATAGCCAAAATACCCTTCCGCCCCAAGCAGCAGGATCAGTCCCAGTACCAGCAGCAGTTTTGTTGATTTTTTGTTGAAAGCGTTAGTTTTTTGCATGGGCAATTAAAATGTTGGACAGGTGCTTTTACCGATATTAAGTTAACAGATAATAAACAATCTTCCGGGTAAGTAGTTTTACTGATCGTATTCTATTTACGCGAAACACGCAAAGACGGTGCCGGATGGCAATTTATCAAACAGCTGAAACATTTTTGCCGCGCCGCTCGTTAATGCCTATCGCAGGCATATGGTTAAAACCACTGATTAGGAAAGACAGCCTGGTAGAAAACTTAACCTATAAAAATCATGGAAACAAACAGGGAAAATAACGAGCCTGGAGCGGAACATATGCCGCCCCGGCAAACGGTGGCCTGCAGGAAACCAAGGTTCACAAACGAATTTTTGAAAAAAGAAATATAAAATACTTTTTCTGTTTACTTTTACTGTATATCCATGCTGATGCCACTACTTGAACTGACTGAATCCGATTTAAAAGCCTATTTAGATAAGCTATCCAAACCTTCCTTATTCTCAAACGAAAGTTTAGGGCAATTGAGCCTTATGTATTCCAGATTCCGGATGAATGAACTGGGGCGGATTAATCTGGAATATGATGCGGACAGCAGGCGCGTCGAACAGGACTACATTGAAGAAAAAAAACGATGCCAATACAAACTTGATGAGCTTAAAAGGCAATACAAACAGATCGACAACCGCATCATCTCCGTCGAGCAAAAGCTAAGCCGGGGCATTCCGGAGGACCTGGCGCTCATTGATAAATTGATCGCTGAACAGGAGGCCATAGTTCAGGAGCAGGAGTACCTCAATGCGGCAAAGTCCGCTCTTAAAGCGCAGGTGACCAATGTGGACATCACTTACGGAAAAACATGTGAGAAACTCAGTCAAAACCGAATCGCCCGAGAAATGCCAATACCATCCCGGTTTGAACAATATGCGATGGGAATAAAAAAGGCTGATCAGAAAATCAGAATAAAGACCAGCCTTTTTGCGTTGATATTGATCATTGGTGTCCCGCTTATGCTGGAATTTGTTGCTTACAAAACCAAAATTCCAATAACCACAACAGGTGCAGTTGTCCATGGCGTATTGGTACATTACCTGTTCCTTGTAGCGCTCATTTTGACAGAACTATTTTTAGCGGAACGAATCAGAAATAAAATCTATGCTTTTTTCGGGATTCGCTATGCCGTAACATCTGGAAATGCGCTTTTGAAGTTACTCTCGGAAAATTTGGATGCCATCTCGAAACTAAAAAAATCCGCTGTTGAAACCCAGCAAACTGATGAAGTAATGGAGCAGCTGAATCATTAACAGTTTCCGGTGGTTCAGTCACCGCCGGTGAAAATGTGTAAACACTTACAGGCGGGGTTTGTTACCGGGAAAAAAACTGAAAACGAACAGCATTAATCAAAACCAACCGGGTCGTCATTGCGGAAATCTCAATAGCAAAGACGCAATTTGAAAAAATAAAGGAGCTGATTGCGGAATCTGATGTTTGTTTTTTTGTCCGGTGGCAAAACGGGCCCTTCGATGGGAGTAAGGCCGATGAACATACAACAGGTAGATGATAAAGGAGAGCTTTGGCTGCTGAGTGCAAATGACAGCTATAGCAACCACGAATTTGAAATCAGACCTGACGTAAAACTCTACTTTAAGGGTTCTAAACACGCTGACTTCCTGATTTTAACCGGCACAGCAAGTATTCATTACCATCAAGCAAAGATTAAGGAATTATGGAAGCCTGTCATCAAAGCCTGGTTTACTGATGGATAAAATGATCCGAGAATATGATTAATCAGGGCAGGTCCTGAGGAGGGTTATTACTGGAACAATAAAAACGGCAACCTGGTCGCTGGTGTTAAAATGCTCATTGGTGCTGCACTCGGTAGGACACCGGAAGATTCGATCGAAGGGCGGCTCAAGGTCTAAATTTCACCTCAATGAGTTCGGTTTGACCGCTGATCTCTGCCATTGGTAATCCCCCGTTGTTTTTTATCGTCTTTGGCATTGCGGTACAGGCGATCTGAGGTGGGCTTCCCCTGTTCTGAACAGGTATGCTAATATCTTGTTTATTCTTCATCGTGTTGAATTTCGGTTCATAAATTAAATCATTGCCTTAATGCTCAATTATGTAACGGTCGTGTTCTGGACTGTTTTTATAAATAAGCCGTTTTTAGGCAAAATTCCAATACAAAATCATGGTAGAACGGTAGTTACTGGTCGTTTGTTATTAAAATCAAAACTTGTCTGAGTTGCAATTGTTTAGTTGAGTAAATCACATCCATATGGCTGAACACAATAAGATCATATTAGAAAAAGCGAATGCTGCTGTGACTGCAGGGGACTATGAAGCATTTCTGTCTTTTTGTACTGAAAATACCCGCTGGGTATTCGTAGGCGACAGAATATTACAGGGCAAAGATGCCGTCCGCGAATACATGTCAGTCACCTACCTGGAACCACCAAAATTTAGGGTTGAGCACTTCATCGCCGAGGGTGACTTTGTCACTGCAATTGGCAGTATCAGCATGAAGGATGCAGATGGAGAAATGAAAGCCTATGCTTACTGCGATGTCTGGCGATTCCAGGAAGGTAAAATGGCAGAATTAAAGGCCTTTGTAATTGAAGTTGATGCAATGTCATAGCGGGTCATGCACTTACAAAAGGAATTCAAATTTAAACACTTATCAATGGACTATACCATATTATTGATTCAGGGAGCAGGGGAAGTAACCTCTGCACAGGAGCAGATTATTGTAGCAGCATTAAAGAGCAAGCTTGGTGATGGATTTACCATTATCTATCCACCTATGCCGGATGCAGATACGCCCACTTATCTGGCATGGGAAAGTGTTTTAACCACAAATCTCGAATACTTATCGGAGAAAGTTATTCTGCTCGGTCATTCCTTGGGCGCGTCCATTATACTGAAACATTTTTCCAGGGAACCTGTTCCTGAGAAAGTTATAGGGATGATCTTATTTGGCGTACCTTACTGGAAAGATCAGCATTGGGATGTCTCTGAATATGCAATCGAGGATGAATTCCTGGGGAATCTTAACAAATTGGACCCTATTTATTTTTATCATTCTTTGGCTGATGAAGTGATTCCTGATGATCAGTTCAGGGCTTATCAGAAATTGATCCCCAAGGCACACTGGAGGGTATTTTCAGGAATGGATCATTCTTATCACGCTGCAATCCCGGAAATGGTTAAAGATATACAGGAACTGGCTTCAGCATAGACAATGGCCAACAATCAAAAATCAATCTATAGTGCACTAGCTGCCAATTTGCTGATTGCAATAACAAAGTTTATTGCTGGCTCATTTACCAATAGTTCRTCGATGMTTTCTGAKRRGMYCYRWWCTGMKSWTSAKNACKMMCWNNAYCAGMTGTTATTGCTATACGGCTTGAAAAGGAGTAAGAAAGCGCCAGATCAGTATCATCCATTCGGTTATGGTAAAGAACTTTATTTTTGGTCTTTTGTGGTTTCTATTTTGATCTTTGGTCTGGGTGGTGCTTTATCTATTTACCAGGGAATTGCGCACATCAGAGAGCCGGAACTGATGAAAGACCTGTTTTGGAATTATCTGGTGCTGATTCTATCCCTTATTTTTGAAGGTACATCTTTGGTAATTGCCGTGAAAGCGTTTAATAAAACCCGTAATGGAATGGGGTGGTGGGAAGCCATTATAAAAAGCAAAGATCCCTCCAGCTTTCTCGTTGTTTTTGAAGATGGTGCTGCAGTTGCAGGGTTGATCATTGTCATGGTACTGATGGGAATCAGTCACTGGTTGCAAATTCCGGAATTGGATGGCCTGGCATCAGTAATTGTCGGATTGATATTGGTTTTTGTTTCATTTATCCTGGCTAGGGAAAGCAGGAGCTTGTTGATGGGGGAAGGGATAGCCCCGGAAACCAAACAGAAGATTGCACAACTGGCAGAGAAAGATGTTGCTGTGTTGAAAGTAAAAAACATACTTTCCACTTATCAATCGCCGGAAGAAGTTGTTTTAATGCTCATCATAGATTTTGAGGATCATTTGGATACTGCGGAGATCACCGGAGCCATAGAGCGCATCCGCGAAAACATAAAAAGTGAGTTTCCGCTGGTTCAGTTTGTGCTCATTCAGCCAGAATAGGCCCCTAAAAATACTCCTGAGGACCTGTGCTGTAATCAGTGCAGATAGTCGCTTTTTAAACTCAAATCAGACAGATCGCAATTTATTGTGATCTGAGGTAAAAATTCGGGAAAATATCACCATATTAAATTCCCGAATTTAACTCAATAAGATGATGAAAAAGATCAAGATTAGTCTGTTATGTCTGTTGATAGCTGTTGTTAGTGCAAAAGCGCAGTTTATCGCAAACCCTTTGCCCATTCCTTTTGGAGATCCGTATGTGCTGTATGACCAGGGGAAATACTATATGTACGGGACCGGAGGCGATGTAAAAAATGGATTTGGCGCCTATTCATCGAGCAATTTAAAAGAATGGAAATTTGAAGGACAGGTTTATCATCACGATAATCCCAATGGCTGGGGCATACATTCGTTTTGGGCTCCTGAGGTTTATAAGAAAGATGGTAAGTATTATATGTTTTATAGCGCCCAGTGGAAGCAAAATCCCAACCAGGAAAAAGAGAATTTCAAGATCGGAGTGGCCGTTTCAGATAAACCGACCGGCCCTTTTACCGACCTGAATGACCGCCCTATCTTCGATCCGGGATATCCGATTATTGATGCCAATTTGCTGGTTGAAAATGGTAAAATCTATTTATACTATTCCAGATGCTGCTATAAGCACCCGGTGGATAGTGAGGTCGCGCAGTNGGCGAAAAAAAAGGGATGGTATAATGAGGTGGAAGAAAGCTGGGTGTACGGGGTAGAGCTGAAACCGGATTTTTCAGGGATCATAGGAGCGCCTGTGCTGCTGTTGCGTCCACCAGTTAAGATGGGGAGCATCAAAGAGGAGTGGGAAAGCCGTTCGGTAACTGCAAAGGAAGTAAACAGAAGATGGACGGAAGGCTCTTACATCTTTAAAAAGGATAAAATTTATTACATGATGTACTCGGCAAATAACTTTGATGGGCAAAATTATGCCATAGGGTATGCTACCTCAAAAAGTCCTTTAGGACCATTCAAAAAGGCAGATAACAACCCTGTTTTACAGAGAAATGGAAAGGTAAGCGGAACCGGTCACAACAGCATAACCCATACGCCTGACGGCAGGCAGATGCTTTGCGTATATCATGGGCGTACTGAGGCTACAGGACATCAAAGACTGGTATTCATTGATAAAATGGAGGTTACCAAAGATGGTCGGTTAATGGTGCACGGACCGACTTTAAAAAATTAGTTGTTAAAACTAGGGATTGGCACAATTGTTTGAATATGATCGTTATTTTCGGAGGGATTTGGTAAATTAGGTATAGTCAATTAATGTTTATATTATGGATACACACAATTTTAAATTCGTTAAAAGATCAAAAGCTAAACCGACTCATCTAGTAGCATATCAGCCCTTTGACGGATATGACGCTTACTATCAACCGAAAAAGAATCCACATCTGTTTACCATTTATGACCCTGTCAAAGAACTTTATCATACCTTCGAGCATAATGGAAAATCAACCAGGTTTAGAGATGTTGTTAAGGATTTAATGTATGTAGTGAGAAATGTAATCAGACAACCAGAAAGGTACAGATAACCCTGGTTTCAATTCATGATTTTATTATTAGTGTTTTTTTAAGCTGACAAATCCTTTGTTTAGTTTAGGACTGATTTGGGCAGAGTAAACCAAAATGTGCTGCCTTGACCCGGCTCACTATCGACCCCAATTTCTCCACCATGCTTACGAATGATGTTGGCACAGATAAACAGCCCCAGACCCAGTCCTGAGTATTGTGTCTGCTGGTTATCGGCCTGGTAATAGCGGTCAAAAAGCAAGGGTATCTTTTCTTTACTGATTCCCGGCCCCTTATCCCTTACTGAAACTTTTACAAACGCCGCTTCATTCTGAAGTTCAACTTTGATCGCTGCTGAGCCGGGAGCATATTTTACTGCATTGCTGATCAGATTGGTTAGTACCCTTCCGATGCGTTCGGAATCGGCTTGGATGATCAGCGCTTTATCTCCATTTAAAGTTAGGGCTTGAGTTTCTGAAGGTACAAACTGGTCGCATATTTCCTGTGCGAGCTCGTAAAGGTTAAAAGTTGTCTTTCGGAATTCGAGTTGGTCACTGTAATTTTTTCCCGCATTGAGCAGGTCGTCTATGATCAGCGAGATCCTGTTTATTCCTTTATTTGCCTGGGAAAGCAACATTCTGTTACGTTCAGACTGCGGCTCGGGAGATCTGTCAAGTAGTTGAAGTGATGCTTTTAGACTGGTAACCGGGGTCTTGAGTTCATGGCTGGCAATGCTGATGAAGTCGTCTTTGTACCTTTCGATGATTTTATCTTTTGTGATGTCGTTGATCACGCCAATTAGTTTTATTGCTTTGCCATTTTTGTTGGTCTCTGTTTTCCCTTTCATGTTCAGCCATCGCAGTATACCGTCGGCTCTGATGAGCCGGACCTGAACATCAATGCCTTCTTCGGTTTCGATGTGCTGGATTGCGGCTTTAAATCCGGGCAGGTCCTGCTCAGCGATGTGTGGATAATAGCTCTCCAGCGTCCAGTGTGCTTGTCTGTCTTTGTATCCAAATATTTGGTCATGATCGGGAGATCGGGAAACTTCATTTGTCTGCAGATTCAATTCCCATACAGCGGTATGAGAATACTTTAATGCTACATTCAGCCGTTTCTCACTTTCCTCATGTTGTTTTAAACCGGAGATATCGTCCAGAACGGTAAAACCGAATGTGTCACCCTGATCGTTATATAGAATAGTGGTAACATCTACCCAGACAAGGCTCCCGTCTTTTCGGTACAGGCATGCCTGTAATTTGAAATAAGGCACTTTCGTAGACCAGAGCTCTTCCTGAAGTTTGTGCCAGTGTGCTATATATTCCTTGCAGGCATGATCCAGGATCTTCGTGCCTTCAATTTCTTCCGGTGGATAACCTAACAGTTCACAAAACGCCTTATTGACCTTTAATATGGTCAGGTCTGACCTGATGATCTTCGAGGCTACACTGGTGAGATCAAATATCGTGTTGAACTTGGCGTCACATTCATGGAAACGTTTCTCAAAATCGTTGGGCTCATTTTTTTCTTGCATAACAATCTTCAGTTAATGTGGATATAACACTAATTGGGCCGTTCTGTTTAGAAATTCAATGGTTTTGTGTAAAAGCTATAGTTTTGCACAGGCGGTATTTCTGACAGTGATCTTAGATTAGCCTGAAAGGCAGGATGGATTAAGGGACTTTGGGGATATGCCTGCGCAGGATTTTCACGAGTAAATCCAGGTCAAATGGTTTGCGGATATAGTCATCAAAGCCATGGCGTTCGTAATCCTGGTTAATGTTGTAGTTGCAGCTGAGTGCGATGATCGGCAAGTGTGGAAAGCGTCGTTTGATCTGATTGCATACATCAATGGCTTCTTTTCCGCTAAGCTTGAAGTCCAATACCACCAGGTGAGGCTGCGTTGCAGCGATGATCTCCAGAAAATCAGGGGCACAGTGATCCGTGGCGTGCACCTCAAAGCCGGCTTCGGTTAGTGCGATGTCCAATATTTCCAGCACTGCAGGATCGGTTTCCTGAATGACAATTCGTTCCATAAGGGGGAGAATAAGAACAACCTGATGGCCATTCTTGAGGAAGTTACAAAATTTTATGGTCAAGGCCAACTTGTTTGCTTTTTTCGTTAGATTGTTGCAGCAGTGGGTACCGAGCTGATCGCGGATGACAACAAGATCAATTGCAAGAATCACCCGAATAAACTTGTCTCGCCTTTAAAAAGCACGGGTGAAAAGCTATTGAAATCCGGCCGGCGAATCTTTGCTGGGATTTTATGGACGCTGGATGTTTCGCATCAGCCAGTAATCTTAAGCGATTGAATTAAACCTTGATGAACAACCAGGTTAAAGTTAAGAATGGCCGGGCTACCTGGAAATGTTCCCAAAATCTCAGCTGTAAATACTGAACCCTTTTCACCTTCCTTTTAACTGATCGGTTTTAAAGTAGTTTGATACTGCTGGTTCGAATTTTCAATCCATTTTCGAATTGCTGCTCTTCCGATATGGTTCTTTCCTTCGTCGAATACGTTGGCGTTTTCTGAAAAAAGTGAGGAATAAGCTCCAGCATCATGGCTGTTTTGCGCTTCAATTAGGTCTGTTATAACTTTTGGTAAGTTCATGATATTTATTTTAGATTAACTTAGTGTGTACAAATTTCGGTAGTACCGGCGTGATGCACAAGTAGGGGATTACGATTCGAATAGGGAAAAATTTATCCGTATTGTTTCATTAATGGCCTACGTGTATCTTTGTTAGATGTACGAGAAAAAAACTTTTCCCAATTTAAACTGTGGCCTCGATTTAGTGGGAGAGGTGCTTTATGGCAAATGGAAAATGCGGTTGCTGTGGTTTATCAACGAGGGTTACTTGCGTCCCAGCGAGCTGCAACGCAAAATACCAGATGCGAGTCGTAGGGTAATCAATATTCAGCTAAAGGAACTTGAAGAACATGAATTGGTCATCAGAACAATCTATGCGGTGATGCCGCCAAAGGTAGAGTATTCACTTACTGAGTTTGGCAAAACCTTGATACCGGTGATCGCCGCTATTGGAAATTGGGGAGATCGGTATCAGGACAGTTTGAAGCGAGTGATTCTGAAAGGATATCCGCAGTTGGCCTGATTTTTCTGAATAAGTATTGGCTAAATTATGCCCGGGTTGTTTTCGGTCAGCATGTTAGTTCATCCCAAATTCAACCTAGGCTGGTATTGTTGTAATTTTAAACAGTGGGTATGGTGCCTCCGTCAATTATAAATTCGGTCCCGGTAAGATAACTTGCCCGTGGCGAAACAAGAAACCCAACCACTTCTGCCACCTCTTCTGGCATAGCGGGCCTGCCGTATGGAATGCCGCCAAGTGCATTCATTACGCTTTGTGTGGCCTGTTCTATCGAAATTGCTTCGCTCAGTGATATGCGTTCCATCATTCTCTTTGAACCGTCTGTCATAATCCAGCCCGGAGAAACCGTTAAAACCCGAACTCCTTTCGGAGCAACTTCGTTAGAAAGTCCTTTGCTGTAATTGATTAATCCAGCCTTTGCCGCCGCATAAGGTAGTGTGCTTTCATATAATGGAAGTTTGCCTTGAATAGATGCGATATGGATAATCACACCTTTTTTTTGTCTAATCATTTGCGGCAAAAGTGCCCTGTCTAATCTTACTGGCGCTAAAAGATTGGTCTGCAATGTTTCTTCCCAGTGTTCATCGGTTAAATTAGCGAAACCACCCGCCGGAGTTTCTGAACCGCCAAGGTTATTGATCAGGATATCCAATCTGCCAAATTTTGATAATACCGCTGTTACTACTTTTGCTGTTCCATCAGCCTTGCTTAGGTCCGCCGAAATAAAATACAGTTTTTCGTTGGGCTCTTCAGGCCTGTTTCTTGCAGTGATGATTACTTGTGCCCCGGCTGCCAGTAGCCGTTCGGCAATTGCTTTTCCGATACCTTTGGTTCCGCCTGTCACCATGGCAATCTTGCCGGATAGTTCGCTATTGAAATTAAATTCCTTTTCCATTGCATATATTTTTATGCAAAATTCAGGTATACTACAGTTTCCTACAAGTACGGTATTACGATTCGGATAGCGTAAAATTTATCCCTATGCAATTGGTAACAATAATTATTCAAAAATATTTCTCATAATGAAGTCCCCTGAAAACAGCACTGATGACTACGATCAAGCACGCATTTGTTATGTCTGTGGATAACTTATATTATTTACATTTCTTTTTAGAATACGGATTCCGTTTATCCAATTTACCGTCTTAGGTTTGTCAAAGAAGCCCAACTCACGATGAAATGACACAAGAAAGCTAGCATTCCCATATTTACCAAGCACAAAAAAAGCGCTGATGTTAATCAGCGCTTTTCTCTATATGTCAGTGCCAGGGGTGGTCCCGGGCTCGTGACTTGACCCAAGCGGCTTATGTTTTCTATCAGGCCTTGAAATTAGGTCTGTCCTTCCCATATCGACTACAGATGAGGTTTCTCCGCTATCTGGTTTCTTTTCATTGGTACGCTCTTCTGCTTCTTTGTAAACAGTTTTTTTAGGCGCTTGCTCTTTTCTTCGGTTATTTTGCTCATTTGACATGATGATAAATTTTAGTGAAAAAATCTGTTTCTGTTAAAAATAACAAACCAATCTGGCTTATGTTTTCCGCTGCATCAAATAGTGTCGGGATGAAGTCTTTCTTGCTTATTATTTTGAATCGGTTTGATTTGAGCCTTTAATGTCATCGTTAGTTTTGTCCTTTTTAGAACCTGTCTGCAGGAAAGAGGGATTCAACTCATCGGTTTCCCCGGTCACCTTTGGATCAAATACAATGGTCTGGCTGCTTTTGCCCGTGATTTGTGGCTGTTGAAAGTTGTATTTCGTTTCCATAACATTAGCAATTAGTTCTCTTTGTAGAACACATTTCCCCTTTGAAAGTTTCGGCGAATTAACGTGTACTGTACCTGTATTGAAAATCTTTCTAAAAGGTGTCAATTTAGTCGGGGAAGAATGCATGTGTCTAATTAAGTAGGGTAAAAGAGGGTGCCTTTCTGGTGTGACCCCAAAAAGTTGGACGGATTACAAAATTAAGTTTTTTGTGCGAGAGCTCGGTATTCCACCGGGCTCTTTCCATTTAACCTGTTTTTTATTCTTTTATTGTTGTAGTAATAAATGTATKCTTTKWAGGAAGCGATTACGCTCCTAACTGTACGCGTTA
>NZ_AWRU01000008.1:0-25040 GCF_000523515.1 Pedobacter sp. V48
TTCCCTACACGACGMTCTTCCGATCTTAGCTGTCCGACCCACGGCTGATTTCAAAGAAAAAGTTGTAAGGCTTGTTATAGAAAAAGGAGTACCTTTCTTACTTGAGAAACTATAGCTAGTTTCTCCTCAAATGTGTGTTTTGTCATAAATAGCGAACCCCAAAAGTTTTTGTCTAACTTTTGGGGTTCACTTCATTCAGCACCCCTTTTGTTTTTACCTTGTCAGGAATGTTGCCCTTCGTGGATTCCCTCTGCGAATTCTTCCACGATCTTTTCGTTAAAAGCGGGGAGATCCTTTGGACTTCGGCTGGTGACCAGTCCTTCATCAACAACGACTTCTTCGTCGTACCAATTGGCGCCTGCATTAACAAGATCAATTTTTATGGTTTTTGTTGAAGTTAACTTTCTGCCTGCCACAACTTCTGCTGTAATTAACACCTGTGGACCATGACAAATCGCTGCCACAGGTTTTCCTGCACTAAAAAATGCTTTTACAAACGCAATAGCCTCCTCATTCTTTCTTAAGGAATCGGGATTCAGTACACCGCCTGGGATTAATAGTCCATGATAGTCGTCAGCGTTCGCTTCCTTGATCGTTTTGTCAACATCGACTTCAATGGTCCATTCATGATCGCCTTTCATGGCTTGTATCTTACCTGATTTAGAGGAGATGATATGTACCATAGCGCCTTCTTCTTTTAATCTTTGAACCGGGCTGGTCAATTCTGTTTCTTCAAAGCCATTTTCGGATAAAACGGCAATGTTTCGGTTGCTTAATTGTCCCATAATATTTTTTTTAGATATACGACTTTATGTTTTTGTATGATAAGTACAACACACGACAACTTTGTTTTGTTCCTCGATTTTTAAAGCAATATTAATGAGTTGAAGATGGAGATAGTATTTGAAGATGAGGTTGTTCCAGAATGCGACTGGCAAAATCGATAGAATGTTTAGCGTAAGGGGTTGCTGTAAAAACAAAAAGCCTGCTAATCAATCATACGATTTGCAGGCTTTTTTTGTAAGTTTTGGTATCATCTCAGGGAAGAGGGGGGATTCCAGTTCTTAATACAGTTAGGAAAACAGACACTGTTTTCCTAACTGTAAATCTAAATAATAAAACTAGGGATTTTCAAACTTCCAAAGCTGAGGATCTGCCCCATTCCATGTCCACGACTGTACATCTGCCCCTGGTGTCGGGTCTCCATTCACTATATCAAGCACATTGTTTCCCGCCTTTGCCATAATGCGGTACCAGCCTCCTCCCACAGATTCAATGCGCCATTGCTGGCAATCATTAGGGAAAACGTCCCAAACCTGGACATTTGCCCCGCGATCAATTGCACAAGCATCCAGATCTAATGATTTATGATTAGGCAGTTCCGATATAATTTTATAAAACCCATTGTTTAAATAGGTAAGGTTCCATTTCTGTCCATTACAGGTGGTACGCGTCCAGGTCCTTACATCGGCATTGCCAACGGCACATCCTGCAATATCCAGATATAAGCCAGCACCAGAAACTGTATTCACCTTTGACCTGATGGCATACTGCCCATTGGGTATTGGATTAGGTATCAGGCAGGGTGTGGAACCCGATGATTGGGTTACACCCGAAACAGAAATGTTTATTGGCATAATATTACCTGCTCCATCGAAAAACATCCTGTCAATAGCCACCTGGCGTTCATGTATATTCGTACTGGTACGCCTGTGGTAAACAAAGAAATACTCATCACTGCAGCCTGGTTTTCTAAGCACGGCATTATGGCCTGGCCCTTTTATGGCGCCAAGTGGTGATGTAATACGTCCTTTAGCCGTCCATGGGCCCATTGGGTTAGATGAAGTAGCATATTCTACATGATAATCGTCGCTGCTGAAATCATTAATGGAGTACATCAGATAATAAATACTGTTTCTTTTAATGAGGTATGGTGCTTCAAAATAATTAGACGGCTTATTGTGTCCTCTGGTACCTGTCAGTGATATCATATCATTATTAAGCCGCTGAATGTTTATCGTGGTATTTCCCCAATACATATAAGCCTGACCATCAGTATCTACAAACACCATCGGATCTATTGGATCAGTTCCATCACCAGTTGCAAGCGCGCTGCCTTTATCCACAAACGGACCTGCTGGACTATTGCTCACAGCTACACCGATTTTTTTTGCAGCAGTATAGTAAAAATAATAGTTCCCATTTCGTGCAACCACACAAGGTGCCCAGCCATCTGTATGCGCCCAGCTAACATTTACTAAATCTAATACAATGCCCTCATCGGTCCAGTTTAGTAAATCCGTTGATGAGTAGGCATGAAACTGGCTGGCATTTGGTCCGGTAGCAGTGGGGTAAATGTAATATTTGCCATTTGCATAAATGATATCGGGATCTGCGGTTGCGACAGGTAAAATTGGATTACCACTCATTAAATCAACAGATAGTAATTGCTGTTTTGCCTCACTACTTTTGAGCGTAGCTTTGGAAACAGATTCAGGATCTTTTTTTGCGCATCCAGAGAAAATTGAAACAACAATTGTTGCATAAATGAATAAAACGCTTGCCATTGACAAACGGTCCGGTGAGTTGATTTTCATACGATTTCTATAATTTGGTTTAACCTAATTTACTGTTTCCATACATTCAATTCTGATCAAAAATTTGTGTAATCGTATCATTTATGCAATGGGAAGAACGAGTCTTCTTCGAAAACTAAATGAAGTAGGATAACAATACTCATCTTGCTCGGAACCAATCTGACGCCCTCTTTCTGTGGGAACAATTTTGAATTTCATACTTTTATGGGCTAATCTAAAATTACCTGTATTTTGAATCTTTTGTCATTTTTTAAAAATATATCTTGGCTGGAATGGATTGTTTTTAGTTTGATAGCTAATATATTTTTGTATTTGTTTTCAATTGGACTTTACCTTTTTATTGACAAAACCTGTTCAAAAAATAAGATTCAAGCAACTGATCATCCTTTTCTAAAATCTGATTTGTATGTAAGTTTTCTAACCGTGTTTCTCAATAGTGTTGTGATGTTGATCGGGGTTTATTTATGGGAATCGGGATGGATTAGATTAAGCGAATCTAAAACGATCCTGGCGCTTCTTATCGAAGTTATAGTCATTACCCTAATGATGGACCTGCTGATGTATATTTTTCATTATCTGGTGCATCATCCGCTTATTTATAAAATTTTACACCGCAAACATCACGAACATACGAGTACTAATTTTCTGAGCCTTTTTGTGTTGCATCCATTTGAAGCATTAGGCTTTGGGTTGATGATGATCTTTGTTTTTATGTGGTATGATTTTTCTATTTTTTCCATTTCGTTTTATGTATTCATCAATTTGATTTGGGGAACTATCGGTCACCTAAATCGAGAATTCTTTCCAAAATGGATGGAACAATTATTTTTAGGAACGACAAAATTTCATAACCAACATCATTTAAGTGAACAACGAAACTTTGGTTTTTATACCTCTATTTGGGACAGAGTGTTTGGGACGCATCAACCTTAATCGATCAATGTTTTTACGCCAAATACGTGACTAAATGCAAATCCGATAGGAAATGGTTTGAGCAATGCTCATTTGGGTACCCAAGCCGTCTTCACGGCGTTAATGAAATCATTTCTTGATTATTTTGAAAGTTTTACTAATCCTTAGAACCAAAGCGATTCTATTAATTGAAAAAAGAGTAAACCAAATTTAATCTCCGATTGTCTGAAAAGGAACACTAGTAGATCGCAGATATGAAAAACATACCTAAACCAGATGATCAGCAACTCCTGGTTAACGAACCGCCATTGGCCAGAATCATACCAGACAATAATCTGATCTGGCACCTTCACGAAAACATTAAAAATACCATTAACGATTTGCAAAACCTGACTGAGCAAGAATTGCTATATCGATACGCACCAGGCAAGTACAGCGTCAAAGAAATCGTTATCCACCTGATCGATATGGAGCGCGTTTATAACTACCGCATGTTGCGCATCGCCAGGAATGATCCGAGTCCTATGGAAGGATTCGACGCAGAAGATTATGTAAAGGCATCAGGAGCGGATCATAGAACAATAAAAGACTTATTGGATGAACTCAGCAGTCAACGACAGGCCACCATTACTTTACTCAACAGCATTCCTGTTGAAAATTTTAGTCGTTCAGGACTAGTTAATGGTCATTCTGCTACTGTTAGTGCGCTCGCTTACCACATCGCGGGGCATGAACTTCACCACATAAAAATCATTAAAGAACGTTACCTGAATGCATTGTTTTATGATTTGCCTTAATCAATGCTAACCGATGTTTAAAAATCAGATCATTATGCGCTAATCCTTACTTTGTTGCTATAATGATTTGATTTGCAGAACATTTGCTCAGAAAAAGTCAGATGCCATTGCACTGGAAAATCAGGCTTTTAATCTTCATTTCTTTTGTTTGGGGTGAAGGATTTCAGCTGTCTCTTTTTTCAGTTCTTCCAGTTTTTTGGCTGGTTTGCCAGTCTTTTTTCTCAGGACAATTAATCTTGCCCGTAAATTGATCGCCCTTTCACCTGTTATGGCTTTATTGTGCTTATCGAACTTTTACATGATCCAGGGATTTACCGTAATATTCGGAAAATTTCAGGCGGAAATTTATTAAGATTTGTGAATAAGATGACAGCATTCTTTTTTATTAATGCGCTTCTCTTCGGCAATGTGAAAAAATAGCTAAATTATCATTATCATTTTTTCATAAATCCTTGTAAATGGCATGTAGATAGCTTGTTATATAATTGTGGGTTGTTTTAGTGAAGGTTTTTTTTTGTAATTTTATTTTTGCCGCTCTTATCTGACTGTTGGGGTTTGAATTGGTAAATACGACTTTCATATTATCCGGCCAAAAGCATTATTGACTGACCTCCCTATAATTTATTGAAGCATAAGAAGATGATAAAAGCAAAAATTAAGGACAAAGAAAGGATTATAGAAATCCTGTCCCAAGCGTTTGAGCAGAATCCTGGTGTAAACGCGGTGATTACGCAAGACCACAAAAAGACACTTAGAATTAATTGTTTGATGCGGTACGTTTATCAGCTCTGCTATTTGTTTGGAAAGATCTTGATTTCTGATGACGGGATGGCTTGTGCATTGGTGTTGTATCCCGGCCGAATGAAATTCTCTCTCAGGGTAATCGGCTGGAACCTTAACCTGATGTGCAGTGTGCTTGGATTCGATAATGCTTTGAAAATACTGAGACAGGAAGCTTTAATTAGAAGGCAATATCCCAGGAACAGCTACTATCTTTGGTTCATAGGTGTAGACCGTAGCTACACCAATATGGGGATAGGTTCTGATCTGATGGAAGAGCTTATCGCTGATGCGGATCGGCGGAGCAGGCCAATCTGCCTGGAGACAACTTCCGGACAATTAAACTGGTTCAAGAAATTGGGGTTTGAATTGTCTGACGAAACTGCGCCTGCCTGGGGGCATTATTCCCTGCGTCGGCAAGCCTTTAAATATTTCCTGGAATAAGCAGGTTCGGCTGTACCTGCAAAACGTTTTTCAACAAAGCGATCTATTGTATGTTTTGTATTTGCTGCGCTATGGTTGTTGCCTATATGTTTTGCTCTGAATAAGAATGGGCAAGACACCACCTGATCCTTCCCATAAAGTTCTGAATTTGCAGGGAAACGTTGCTCAAATTTAAGCTGGAAAGAAATCTGCTGGTAAAAGTTTTGGCTGACAAATTGTTATGGTAGAAAAGATATTCAATAATACCGTAATGCGCACCAAAAAGAGATTGACTAAAGCGGAACTCCTTGAAGAAAATACCAGATTAAAGGCTATTTTGGATAGCACCAGTGCCAGTATTTTTTCTTTTGATCAAAATTTCAACTACACTGTATTTAATAAAGCACACCAGCAAACCGTGAAATTGGGCAGAGGCATTGATCTTAAAATTGGTGACCATTACCCGGAACTTGCAGGAAGGGATAGCGGCATTGATCAGGATAAGGTGATAGAGATATTTAAACAGGTAATGGCCGGGGAAACTGTGGAGACCATAGAAGCGTTTGGTGAGCCTGGTTTGTACCGTGCGTATTTTAGTATGATCTGTAACCCGGTGTATGGGGATTCCGGGAAGGTTACGGGAATGACCGTTTTCTGTCAGGATGTTTCTGAAAGGGTGCGACTGGAAAAAGAGCATCAGGAAAAAACCCGTCTCTTAGACGGATTTTTGGAGAATTTGCCGGTTATTGTTTACGAAATTGATAACCAGGGATTAATTACCCGATCCATTGGTTCGGGATTAAAGACGATGGGATTGAGGGATGACGAACTGGTGGGCAGGAATGCTTTTGAGCAATTCCCAGCTGCAGTAACGCATTTACAAAGCGCTTTTTCCGGTGAGGCAGGTCTGTTTACCACATCGGTTGAAAGGAAAGGGCGAAAACTGATTTTTGAAAATCATATTTTTCCACACCCTGACCAAATGGGCAGCGTGATCGGTTTTGCGTTGGACGTTACCCGGCAAAACGAGGCAAAAGAGGACCTGAAAGGCGCCCAGGAGGAATTGCAGAGAATCATCAACTTATTGGATACCAGTCAGCAGATTAGTAAAACAGGAGGCTGGGAACTGAATGTGCATACCGGTTCCGTTTACAGGACCAAATACCTGAAGTTATTGTCCGGGATCTTAGATGAGACCACGACTGTAGCGGAAGCCGTTTCTTTTTATGCTGATGCAGATTGCACCAGGGTAAAACAAGCCGTAAAAGAGGCCATAGCTATTCAACAGCCTTATGATTTGGAACTCAGGACCAAAACGTCAGGAAAATGGGTAAGGAGTATTGGAATTCCCATCGTTGAGCAGGGTAAAACGGTTAAATTGATGGGCGCAGTGACAGATATCAGTGAGCGCAAGCTGGCTGAACTGGAGCTTTTAAAGGCCAAGCAGGTCGCTGAAGAAGCAGCAGATGCCAAGCAACAGTTCCTGTCCAATATGAGCCATGAGATCAGAACACCGATGAATGCCGTTATTGGGATGACGCATTTGTTGTTGCAGGAAGATCCAAAGCCTGAACAGATGGATAACCTGAAGATCTTGAAATTCTCAGGAGAAAATTTACTGAGTCTGATAAACGATATACTGGATTATAGCAAAATTGAATCGGGAAAGATCGAGTTTGAATTGATTGATTTTAACCTGAGGGAACTGGTGAACAACATTCGACATGGCCAACTTCTCCAGGCACAGGATAAGGGAATCAGCCTGGAATTAAAGGTTGATCCGGGTCTTCCGGAGGTGATTACCGGAGATCCCGTACGCCTAACACAAATCCTGAATAACCTGATCAGCAATGCGATTAAGTTTACCAACGAAGGTTCCGTCGGGGTTGAGCTTTCGATAGTGAAAAGTTCAGGTGACATTTTGGAAATTAACTTTGTTGTCCGGGATACGGGTATAGGTATTGATCCCGCCCTGAAAGATTATATTTTTGAAAGCTTTACCCAGGCAAGTGCGGATACTACGCGGAAATTTGGCGGCACGGGTCTGGGGCTTGCAATTACCAAAAAGCTGATTGCTTTGCAGGGTGGTCATATCCATGTGGAAAGTATACCGGGAAAAGGATCCACCTTTTCATGTCATATGCACTTCAGAAAGGGCGTCAGAAGATCAGGATATCCGTTTGTAGGATCGATGCAGGAATTTAGCAGTCTTGCGGGCTACAAAATCCTGCTGGTAGAGGATAATGAGATCAACATTATGGTTGCCAGTAAGTTTATGCAAAAATGGGATCTTGAGATTGACCATGCAGTGACGGGTAGGGAAGCTGTGGAAAAAATAAAGGCGAATCGGTATCACCTGGTCTTGATGGACTTGCAAATGCCGGTGATGGACGGTTATACGGCCTGCCGGATGGTAAGAGGTTTTTCCGAAAAAAGATTTAAACAACTTCCGATTATTGCGCTGACCGCTTCTGTTTTAGCAGAAATTGGCACGAAAGTCACGGAGGCGGGTATGAATGATCTCATATCCAAGCCTTTTAACCCTATGGAACTCTACTCGAAAATTACCCAGTATCTCCAGGTTCGTTCCTCTTCATAGAAGGCATATTGCAACGTAAACACCAGGATTCAACATACGAAGAGTTCACAATATTTTCAAGTAAATGGGAAAAATCTATTGTTCTAAAAATCAAACCAGCCTTTCTTTTTGACCACGAGGTCTTCCGGTATTTCCAACCCCGCTGCTTTGGCGGCATCGATATGCTGCTGTACTTTGTGCTTATCCTTAAAGCCTGTTTCATTCTGATAAATCAGGGCGAGGTCTATATGTGCCTGCTGATACCCACGGTCTAAGGAGCGTGTAAAGCTTTCTATTGCCTTCATCACATTTTTGCTACTTCCTAATCCATTTAAATAAAAAATACCCAGATTGTAGGCGGAAACATCAATGCCTTCATCATCGCCAAGCTGATAATACTTCAGTGCTTTTTCGTACTCGCCTTTTAAATCATACAGATAACCTAACCAGTTATTCCTGGGTTCACCCAGATCTGCAGCAGCTTGGTAGTATTGAAGGGCCTTATCGTTATTGGAGGGAAGCAGCAGATCTTCGGAATACAAATCACCAAGATTGTTATTGGCTATTGCCAGTTGCATTTCAGCGGCTTTATTTAGCCAAAACAAAGCCTTTTCTACATCAACAGGGGTACCCACTCCATGCTTATAACACATACCCAGTCCATTCATTGCATTTTCATTACCGGAAAGGGCACTTTTATGGTACCAATAGAAAGCTTTATCATCATCAAGGAATCCTTCAATGTTATAATAGAGGTGCGCAAGGTTGTTCATGGAAAGTGCATATCCTTTTTCGGATGCAATGGTGTCGTAGCATATTGATTTTGCATAGTCCTTGGCGTTGTAAGCTGCTATTGCCTTTATACACAGCTCATGAGCAGAGAGCAGTTCATGGGTTATTTGTCCATCGTTTCTGCTAAGTCCTTTTCCGTAGGCTAAAAGTCTTTTCCTGCTTTCAAACTCAAAATAGTAAGCATAATCCTCGCCGGCGTGTTCCAACGCAGCTGATTTAGGGGTAGGAGTGATTCCAGTCTCACTAACGGAATAAACATCATCTGCTTTAAATGCGTAAGCAAAACCATCTTCATTAGGTTTCTGAACAACCAGGTCAAATTCAAAATCGCTAAACTCATTGTTTTCCGCATTAGCGATACTCCACATCTGTTTTTTTTGCAATGTGAAAACAGTTTCATGAAGCCAAAGGATTTGTTGATAATTATCAAGCGGGATTAACCAGGATGGTTGGTTCGGATTGCCGTCATAAATTCCTTTTTTCTCTCCAAGATGGATTAATGCAATGTCACTTATCCCGTCGTTAACTCTGGCACGGATATCCAAAATTGCATCATACAGGCAGGGCAGCACATAGTTTTCATTTTTTCTGCTGATGGCGCCATGCTTCTTGTCTTTTCGGATCACCAGCAAGTCGTTGAAATTTGTTTGTCTGTTTATTTTTTCAAATCCGCTATCCAGCAGGCTTCCGTCCCTTTTGTAAAGCAAGCTGGAATTAAGACCTTTATGGGGCTTAATCAATAGCAGTCCGTTATCCAGATTTTCTATAGAATCAACTGGAAATTCGCCAAGGAACTTAAAAAACTCATTGTAAATCTTTTGGTTTTTCTGTCCACTAATCTTGGTATAATAAAAACCATATCCGGCATCAATCACCTCTGTGTGTTCAAAATCAATTACAGCCCGACCGGAAGCATCAATGACACCCCAGAAAGTTTCTTTTTTTGCATTAAAACAACTCCCATTCCCAATCGTTTCTATTTCGTCATAAACAAACTCAGTAATCTGATTGCCTTTTGTGTTAATCAATCCTGATTTTTTTTGCAGTGTAGCTACTGCAACACCTGAATATTCGAAATCATAGGCATCCTCCCAGATTAGTGGAATTGCCATACTTCCAGCGGTATCTACATATCCATATTTGCCATTTTTTGACACTACCGCTAAGCCCTGCGGTCCAAAGCTGTAAAATTCATCAAACTGGGCGTTTAGCAAAACCCGACCATCCTTATCTTTTAGCCCCCAAAGTTTATTTTCTTCAAATATTTCATAGGGAAGGTCTTCTTCAAAAGATACCCAGATACAGGACCATCCATAATCGTAACCTTCATAATTTAACAGTTCCGGGAAAGAAGTAAAGCTAGGGCTGACATCGTTAAGATCTTTATAATTCAGCAGGCTGATATCTCCTGCGTCCATCGCTTTCGTTATTATCTGATTGTTATGGGCAATGTTAGCCAGCCAAAGTCTGGCCTGTTCTGCATGAGGCGTATCCTCCATATTCAAAACGTCCCAGATGTCCAGGTGAAAGTAGCGTCCTGTAAGCTTATCAAGGTAATTGAACAGCTTGTCGCGGGCGTCTTTGAACTTTTCTATCTCTGTGATCAGACCAGGCTGACCTTCTAGAAATTTATAAAACCGCTTCAGGTTTTCAATTCCAGGTTTGGATTCAAAGTATAATCCGGAATCATTAGATTCCACGTGATTGTTGTAATTATTACCTGAAATGAAACCTCCCTTTACTAATAATGGCTGGAGCATAAGCGGCATTTCGTAGCCCCATTCCATCATTATCTTATCAGCATTTTCGGCAATTGATGGGGTATTGATATTGTATAAATAGGCGCGGTGTGACATTTAGTTTGTATTAATTGGCTTGCAAATGGTTCTGAGCCTAGAGCCAACTTTATGCCATTTATTAGTGTGAAACAATAAATCATTACATTGGCATAAAATATATTGCCTAATGAAGCTATTTGTTTCTCTATTTCTGTTTACAATCTGCGCCTAATTTACTTTCGGACAAAACGTTGATCATCTCATAAAGGAAGAAAGCCTAAAAGAACTGGAACAACAATTTTTTTCAGGTTCCAAATTTCAGGAAGATTTTCAATTTGAATTTCAAGAACCTTTTACTGAATTAAATTTTCTGACCGCCGATACCTATAAATTAAATGGCTTACTCTTTAAAGCAGGGGCAGTCAAACGGATTGATATTCTACCTGCATGGCAGCAATGATGCTCTTGATGTTTGTGGGAAAATTGCGCCTTTTTATACTAGTCTTAACTATGATACTTTCATTCTTGACTTTCGAGGATATGGGAAGAGTGATGGTAAGGTGAGCAGCGAATCTCAATTGTCCGGTGACATTCAAATCGTATATGACAATTTAAAGAAAATTTATCCAGAGTCGAGGATTATTGTGATAGGTCAGTCAATAGGTACCGGGCCTGCTGTAATCCTTACTGCAAACAATAATCCTAAATCTCTTATCTTGCAAGCGCCCCATTATAACCTGGCGGATTGGATATCCAACCTTGCACCGGATATAGATACTTCCGGTATGAAATATCAACTTAAGACTTATGAGTTCTTAAAAAAATAAAAGCTCCTGTAATAATTTTTCACGGAAACGCTGACGATGTCATATCCGTTAACGCTTTTAAGAAACTCAGTTCATTTTTTAAGAAAGGTGATCAATTGTTTATTTTGAAAGGCGAGGGGCATAACAACTTTATCAATAATGCCGAGTATTTAGAAAGGATGAAGACGATCCTTCAATGATATGAGCTGAGAAGTTCAGGGTGACAGACCTTTTTTAGCTTAAGTTCGCTTTTTCCAAAAACCTTTTTCGTCAAGAATTTTTAAATAGTGGTTATATGGCTCCTTGGCGTGATGAAGTTGATACAGCTGGTCAGTTAGCGCTCTGAGAAAGTTAAAGAAAATTGAAAAGTCTTCTTTTGAGTTATAAAGCCCACCCCACTCATTCAATATCCAATTTAACATTTTTCCATCCCGAGTGGTGATCGAGAATTTAAGGTAAGGAAAATCAGCATCTGTTTTTTTGTAATAGTCGAGCTGTATTCCACCCAATAACCCCATTTGCCTTACAGGAACCCGAATGGAGTATATTTCCGAAAACAAAACAGAGCCGAAACAGGAACTGGTAAAACCTGCTTCACTTAGTAAAACAATTTCTGTCGACTGCCTTTCGGATACCGTTTTAAACAGCTTATAAATGGCCACTAGCATTAAAGGAAAGGAGATCAGCAATAGCCAGACCGGGAGAAGCGGGTGTGCCAGCAAAACGATGGCTGTTAGTGGAATAGTTAGCAAGGTGATAAAAAACCAAAACAGAATAGTTGAGGTTCTTTTGCTATTATTAAAACTGAAGCGATAGCTATTCATAAATGACCATTTTGGATAAGTATCAAACTGCAATTTCGGAATTCTTGCCGTAACGAAAGAGAAATTAATTGATGAAATTTTTAATTTAGCAATACACACAGAACTGTTAATTGTTCTACTCACTGCAAACATCTTCACAAAAAGAACACGCATATGAACAAAGACTTTGAAACATTTAAAAACAATAAATCATGGTTTTTCGAAGTATCTGATAAAGTTGTAATTCTCTCTTGCTTTTGTTCTCATCTAATAAAAATCTGAAATGATGGCATCAAATAGTTTTAATTACTGAATGCCGATCATCTCTTGTTTGCGAGGTCTTCTGTTTGGATATTTGCTGTTGATTRMWYRAWYMACANTNCKGTNTSTWTTGNTAMNTYAWAWMTTNCATNTRAWYWKKKKGYRTYNCYGWSCYRKWTWSNATSKGAWTKTWKYKMATTGCCGTCCCGGATAGGATGGCAATGTTTTTTGAACCTGGTTTTTCAGGGGCCAAAACTTTATCTTTACGTTGAGAATTGATGCATATTTTGGTATGTCCTAAAAAGCAAAAAGCCTGCTGGTCATACGATTTGCAGGCTTTTTGCTGGTTTTGATGCTTTTTTGGCGGGGTTAAAGGGAGCCGATTAGAACATCTTTCTACAATTTTATCCATTATCAAAGAAATTATTAAGCCAAATCTGTGAGAATGATTTTATTTAAAAGTAAAAAAAATTAAAAACCATACATACCACCCGAAACGGAAATTTGCTCTCCCGTGATCCAGGCTGCATCATCGGAAGCCAAAAATACGGCTGCTTTCGCAATATCTTCAGGCTGACCTCTGCGACCAAGCGGTGTGTTGGCAACAAACATTTTTTCATACTCACTGCCAGGGGTGACGCCCGCACTAATTGCACCTTCTGTTTCCGTAGCGCCCGGCAAAATAGAATTGATACGAATATTTTGTGTACCCAGCTCTTTCGACAAAGAGATTGTGATGGCATCTAATGCGGCTTTAGTTGCGGAATATAAAGAGGCTCCCGGAAGAGGCATCTTGCTGGCACCCGAACTGATATTGATGATATTGCCGCCCTTATCGCTAAACAGTTTTAAGGCCGCCTGGATAGTCAATATCGGGCCAAGCACATTCACGTTGAAACTGCTATGAAAAGTTTCTGCTGATATCAATTCTATCGGGGCGTATCCCTGATAAACAGCATTGTTGACTAATATATCTAAGCCGCCGAAAGCCCGCTTTGTTTCTTCAAACAGGCTGGTTACATCAGCTTCGTTCGACACATCCGCCTGTACCGCGATGGCTATGCCGCCATTGTCGGTTATGGTTTTCACCACTTTATCTGCGCCTTCTTTACTTGAGGCATAATTTACAACAACTTTTGCGCCTGCTGCGGCAAAGTGTTTAGCGATAGCTGCACCTATTCCTTTTGAAGCACCGGTAACTACCGCTACTTTGTTTATTAATTTACTCATGATTTCTATTATATAAGATTTGATTTATTAATCGAACTTGACCAGGTCCTTAAAGATGAGTTTGCCCCAGTTATTTCCGTGCGCCTGCACAAGCAGTCCGCCTTCCGAAAGCCCACCCAATTGGATTGGTGAAAAACCGAGATTTTTTGCAAGCTCACCGATCTGAGCTGCGGTACTGTCATCGTCGCTTGCCAGATAAACGACTCTCCTTCCACCGTGTACGGCAGGATCTTGCTCAAGAATGGCAGCGCCCAAATGGTTGAAGCCCTTAACCAGCTTCCCGCCGTTGAAGGCTTGCGCAACGACCCTTGCGGAAGGCTGTCCTCCCAGTTGCTCAAGCGGCACGCCATAGGCGTTGGTCACATCGATGATGGTTTTTCCCTGCCAGGTGGGTAGCACTTTCGCGACATCTGGGTGCGACTCGAAACGCACGGCCAGAAAGATAACATCCGCCTTCAGGGCTTCCGCCAGTGTTGTGGGAATGATCCCGGGTCCGATAGCGGCAGTGGCTGATGAAAAGCTCTCCGGGTTGCGTGTGGTGGCAACGGATACTGCGATGCCCTTGCGGGCAAACGCTTTGGCTAAGGCATGGCCGATTTTGCCAAAGCCGATTATTGCGTAGCTAGCTACTTTGTTTTCTGATATACTCATTTTGAGATTATTTTATTTGGATAATGTCAATTACTTAGACAAATAGGTCATACCACCATCAACGATGAGTTCAGCACCCAACATAAACGAAGAATCATCAGAGGCCAGGAAAACCGCTGTTTTACCAATGTCAGCTGGTTGCCCGATTCTGCCGATCGGCATTACACTTGCAAAGTGTGTTTTTACAGCTTCAATTTGTTCTGCGGGAACAAACTTTTCAAATGCCGGTGTATCTGTTGTACCAGGAGTTATCACATTAACTCTGATCTTTCTATCTAAAAGATCGCTTGAAAATCCTTTTGCAAAATAGATCACAGCCGCTTTTGCAGCACCATACAGCGTAAAATTTGGATATGCCCGATGCGCTGCATTTGATCCGATCAAAATAATAGAACCGCCATCATTTATATAGGGCAGTGCTTTATTTACAGTGAAGTAAACACTTTTCAGGTTTAAATCAATTGCTTTGTCAAAGTCAGCTTCGCCAAGAGTTGCCACCGTACCTACGGCTCCGCCACCGGCGTTGGCTACGATTACATCTATTTTGCCGAATTTTTCAGCTGTTGATGCAAACACTCTTTCCAGGTCGGCAAGGTTGGTTACATCAGCATTGATCGCTATAAAATTATCGCCGAGCTGGGCTACAGCGCTGTCTAAGGTTTCCTGGTTTCTGCCAACAATAACGCCTTTAGCACCTTCATTTTTGAATTCCTGGGCTATGCCAAAGCCAATGCCACTATTACCCCCTGTAATAACTGCTACTTTATCTTTTAATCTACTCATTTTCAATTATTTTAAATTTGTTTCTCAAAGATACTATCGATAGTTTATATTTGTAACTATTACAGTTTATTCTGGTTACCGCTGGGTAACTACAAATTTTAAAAATATGAGAGACGAAAGATTTTGCGCTTCGAATTGTTCATTTACGAGAGCTATTGGCACAATTGGCAATAAATGGAAACCAATAATCCTGAATGTTATCGGCACCCGTACCATTCGTTTTGGTCAGTTGGATTCCATAGTACCACTCATTTCCAGGAAAGTATTGACCGAACAATTGAAAGAATTGGAAGAAGACGGACTATTGGAAAGATTAGCCTATAAGGAACTACCGCCCAGGGTAGAATATAAGTTGTCTGAAAAAGGCTTAGCTTTTTTGCCAATTTTAGAAAGTATAAAAGAATGGAATTGCAAGTATGAGGTAGCTCCAATGCCCGGTGAGGCTGATAAAAAAAGCAGGATAAATTATGCCCGGACGGTGTAAAATCGAAACTTGAGAATGACTGATTTCTTCTTTTTCTCCGCTTAATATCCGGGAGTCTAATTGATTTTTCAACCTATTAATTTAGCGAAATATTTAACCTTTCTTGCTGGATAAAAGGGTTTCTATTACCGGCTTATAGTGGTCGTGCTTATCAAATTTTAAAGATTTGCGATAATACTCAATTTGCCGGCAATTTTTGAAGGTGTTTCTATCACTCAACAGCACGCTATTTTAAACGAGGTGTTCAAACATAGTCTCATGTTCAGAGAGGGGGTGTTTAGAATACCTTGGATGCATCCGGAGTATGAACATACCTTGTTGAAATTAAAACAATTAAGGCCACTCGATTTCGAGCAGCCTTATGATAATTCCAATGGAATCTCGTATTGCGGAGAGCGAGGGATTCGAACCCCCGGACCTATGACAGTCAACAGTTTTCAAGACTGCCGCATTCGACCACTCTGCCAGCTCTCCGCGACAAAAGTACAAACTCAGATCGATTCTACAAACTCAGATTCACATATATTTCATATTAAATTAATATGGGGTATATGTGAATACTTAATCCATTGAACTACAACTTTTTTGTAACCGGGCAGCCTGAAAGCAAAAGTTAAGAGGTTGCGAAATAGAATTGGTACGGGCAGAAAGAAGAGATTGTCATGCCGCTCTATTTTTATTTTGATTCAGAATTGACGACTTTTCTAATGTGATCTCAATCCGCGAATATTCTCGTCTTGGTTTCTGCACAATTTTATTCAAAATCAATCAAATAGTATATATATTAGATATTTAGATAAGAAGCTCTTCTATTTTGCGAAAAACGATTTTCAATATTAAAACATTTCAATGGAACCCCTTATTATCAGGAAAGCAGCGCTAAACCTATATCTTTTATTAGTACTGTCAATATTATCTATACTCGTTTTTATCTACATTTTTTATGGGGATTTTACAATTATAGCTGTAGGCATCATTGCTGTTTTTTGTATATTTCCTATATGGCTGTTTATTTACGCACTTCGCGAGCTCATTAAAAAAACACCTCATCTTACTTTTACCGAAGAAGAACTGATTGTTAAAAATCGTGATTTTTATACATGGGAAAACATCGCGGATTTTGCATTCAGCGTAGAAGAGGTTGGACGTGATAATGCCGGGAGCATTTATAAAAATTACATTACCCTATCATTAAAGGATGGTACCTCAGCGAAAATTCCGGTATCCCATCTGGACAGGAAGGCCGATGAAATCCTATACTTACTTAGGGAATATAAGCGGGAATCAGATGATGCAAAAAGGCCCTCTAGACCATAAAGTTTTGAATCCCCGGAATGTGACTTGAAGTATGATGGAATGAACAAATTTTTGTTAAGAAAGGAAACAAATTATGATAAATAGGACGACCTTAATGCTACCCTTTATCTTACTGATGGCTTGTGCCGACAGTAAATCAACAGGCAAGCAAGTAAAGCTCGAAGGTGCATTTATTGCAGACCCGGAACACCACATAAAGGATCAGCCTAAAATTATGCAAGGTGACAGCACAATTCTTTATACAGGTTGGTATCACGTTGTCAATAGCGGTAAAGGTCTTAAACGGGAATTGGATAAATCGAAGGAAACCTATTTTATAGACCCACATCCAATTGTTACTGCAAGCAACTTCAGCACCTTTTTAATTGACGGATCAAATGTGACTGGATCAAAACATTCTTATCGGTTGGTTATGGAACTTGACGACGAAGGAGCAGACCGTTGGTCCGTTGCAACAAAGAAGTCAATCGGGAAACAACTTGCATTCGTTCTTGATAACCAACTTTTTTATGTTGTAAAAGTATTCGGCCAAATCGACAATGGTATAACAGTAATGGATCGGGGCAGCGATTCAAAAGAAGACATTGAAAATATCAAAACAATTATCGAAAGTGAGCGGTAGGCCGGCATGTTTAGGTAATAACGGCCACTCTTTTCGGATGAAATAAACAATGAGAGATCAGCTCAGGGTGATGAGGCGACGTTCGGTAAAGTAGGTCGCCATACAATTCCCAATGAAGGATCTGGTGAACGAGTACTTACGCTTATTTATGAATAGTTTTAATAGATTTAATCCCGATTATCTATTGAAAATTACACAAGAAGTGAATTTAGTGGAGTCGTTTTCCTCAGTAGTGTATTTTTCTCGTATAAGCGCCATATCAGCGCCAGGTTTCACATAGACGACATCTGATAGTAATGATTGAACCAAACATTTTGAATTAACAAGGAAAGACGGTATTTTGAGTGCATGAGTAAATTGAGTATCATCTTCGAGGTTTTTGATGAATATAACAGGCAAGATCCGCGCATTTTTGAATGGGAAAATACGGGTTATCCGCAGGAATATTTTTTTGCTATTAAGCTATATGATTGGGTATTACAACTAGATGGACTGGCAAGTGAAGAATTGCTCATAGCATCGCGATGCCAGCATATCGGTCGCTGGGAAATTCCACGCGAGAACTACCAAGAGGGCAGAGAGCCTTACCTTAAATGGCGTAAAGACTTGGCCATGCATCACGCCACCTTATCTGCCGGCTTGATGAAGCAAGTCGGATATACGGATGATCAGATAGCGCGCGTTTGCCAAATACTGTTAAAAAAGCGAATTAAAGGAGATGCTGATGTACAAACGATGGAAAACGCACTTTGCCTGGTGTTTTTGCAATACCAATACGATGAATTTAAAAATAAATATGAGAACGATCCTGAAAAGATGCTTAATATTCTTCGTAAATCACTATTAAAAATGAATACGCACGGGCATCGATTCGCGCTTCAATTGAAGTATAGTCCTGAGGGGCTTGCCTTAGTCCAGGCGGCGGTAGATAGCCTGTAATTAAATGAAAAGGTCCGTTCAGTCAACGATTAATTCTAGATAACAAATTCGCAAAATTATTTTATCCTATAAAAGATAGAATTTCATTAAATGGTTTTCCAACAATAATTCCATAACATGAAATCAAAAATAAAACAGCTATAATTATTAAAACCATAGGTTTGTACCTGAACACCATCCCTTTCTTTTGAGTATACCTATCATATACCAATCCGATAGCCGGTTTTCTATAGATATAAGAATAGATATTACATGACGAGAACAAACCAAGCAGAATTATAAAATGGAAAATCCGTTTCATTCAATTTAATTTTGGCCACCCAAAATACCTTATAATTAATCAAATTCAGAAATAATGGTTTTGAATTATCAAATCGTCGTAAGAGTTTGTCGAGTCCTGATTATTTATCACTATAAAGTTATGGGTAGACCTATATTATTGAAATGCACATACAGTGGGAGAAATGCGTAAGTAATCCGTAGGAGATTGCAGAAATGAAAAGAGGGAAATGATTCAATATCGTTGAGTATCAAAATATTTTAAGAACTTCATTCGAAAATTGACTAAAGCGTTTAATTTGTATGACAAAGATTTCTTCAATATATTCTAAATCAAGTCAAAAACATGGCGGTAGTAAGAGGTACTTAACACACAACATTTTATAATAATGGAAAGAAGACAACCTTTTTGTATTGCCTTAGGACAAAATCTTATCGTCGCAATTTTCAATGATGAACTTGAGGAATTGCAAGATTATGCCATGGACGCAGGCGATGCATTGTGGTATATTATGGGGACAGATGCCTGGTTGGAATTGCAAACAAAAGACACCAAATCCGCACTTGTGGCCAGAAGCTACGACAAAACTTATTTTACTTGCTTTGTAGATGATGAAATCGTCGAAAAAATAAAACGCTTTGAGGAGGGTGGCATTATTGTCCTTTCGTCAAATGAAGAATTAAGACAGGAAGACCTCTTGAATGATTTAGAAGAAGATTCAAGCCTCGATGATATTGGTTACTGGATTGAAGACAAGAGTGAAAAGAAAGGTATGGATATAGGAGGCCTCATATTTTGTTATTACTCAATAGAGGCAAGAAAAAGGCTTCATGGGAACGATTATATCGATTAATAACTGGCTCGGACACCGGACCTAAGTCCTGTTCAGACTCCCGGGAATAAAATCGTTCCGGTCAAACCTTTTTACGGTATAGCTTATGCTTACCTAGCCTGCTCTGGCCTAACACGAACAGTCAATATGTTTTGCCTAACAACAATATAATGACCTTTTTAAAATCCTAAATAAATATAAAATCCTGCTAATGATACTATTTATGAGGTCTTTCCTATCCGATACTGTAGGTGTATATGGTCATTAGCCAGTGTCATCTTATTTTATCTAGCATGGAAAGAACAAAGAAGAGATATCAGGATCAATCAACATGCCCTTAACCTACAAATCAAGGAGCTAGAAGATACTAGAATGGTGTACAAAGAGCAGTCGGACACTTTTAAAACGCAGGGTTTTGAGAATACTTTTTTTGACTTGTTACAACTCCATTCTAACACAGGATGCGGCTTACTCGACAAATGGTTACCCTCAAAGGCCAGATAACGGCAAAGAATACTTGAGAGCCCTTATTGTTGACGAATCTTGTGCAATTTCTGAAATATCGAGGGTGGAAGTTTCCAAGCCATGATCGTACCAGATATTCTGTTTCCAGTTTACCTTAAAGGAAGCTGTTTTTTCATCGCTGAATGGGGAGTGATACCGATAATCCTGGTTGGCTATTTTTTGTGGATGATGGCCTAATGAGGCCGTTTAGGTCACGAGTTCAAATTGCTTTGCGCCGGAACAGGTTAGTTTTCCATACTTCATCTTTTTCGTTTTCACATTAACTCGGTACTGCCGTAACACTTCCTTTCCTGTTTTACGGATAATTCTTTAATACATTGTTTAATAATACCCCTATAACTTCGGTCCTCTGTTCTTTTTTTGTGCCTGGCTTTTTTTAGGTACTATGGTTTTAATTTCCTGGACATCGGCAAGGTCCATTTTTCTTCCAGATGCTATTTTATTTGCCAGCAAATCCTGAAGTCCGATGTAGGAAATTTCAAGGTCGCCTTCAACAAGCTTTTGTCGATTCTTATAAGCCTCTGTAAACTCAACTCCGTCGATATTGTTGAGTATGTCAATCCGTAGTGGCGGATAACCAATCTGTGAAATATACCCCGGCTGTAAAAAGTCTTCTTTCTCAAATCCTAAAGAAGCCATACCAAAAGCATTCATAACCTTCAGCAGTTTTTGTGCGTTCGCTTCGGATATATTAATCCAGATATCCAAATCACCGGTATAACGTGGTTTGCCATGAAATGCCATTGCGTACCCGCCAACTACCATATATTCTACTCCATACTCGTTTAGCAATTGGACAAAATCCTCAAAATCTTTTGCCAGTATCATGATCTGTTTTTATTTTGTTCACTATTGTTTTATCCATTCGCTGATTTTTTTCGAGCATTTGACTGACCAAAAAAGTTACAGCTTGCGCACGTTTAGCAACTGGCTGAGACCGCCAATACTGCCAATCATGCGCCTGGTCTTCTGCTTGTTTCATTTGCACTCTTCGTAGAACCAGGACAATAGACCTTTCGTTTACGGCTAGGGGTTTGGGTTTGGCAATAATCTCTTTCCGCTCCACCCGGACTATTTCATTTTCGTAGGCTATTCTCTCTTTTCCCAAATAGTTATTAAGGGTGTTATAATTGTACTTAGGATAGCTGAGGCAGAAATTTTTCAGGTTGGAGAAAACCTCAACCTCCATTTGCCTTTTCCAATGTACAAGCACGACCCTTTTTCTAATTAAATTTTCCTGTTTCACACACAAATATAGCTAATATTATCATTTTATTGGTCAAATTTCTTAAAAAATTCCTCTTTTGGAGCAACTCGCGCCATATAAAGGATATGCAGCTTTCCAATTAATGAGCCGTCAAAATAATAAAGGAAATAAAAGACGGTAGTCAGGCGACCCTCGAGGTCTAGATGAAATCCAACAAGCAAAAGGTTCAGGCTAAAAAACTGGACTGGAAAAGGCACAGGAAAATCTATTCGCGTTAGAGGAGAAATGGATCAGGAGTGAAATCTCAAAAGATACCTACGACAGGTGGCATCACAATTATAACGATAATGTATTCTGCTATGACTCACTCAACTTGAAAATTATACCCCTTTTAAGCATTCGATGCTTTTTAGGATGTATAATACTTTCAAAATCGCCCTTTTCGAAGCGAAATCGACTGATCAACCTGGCCGTAATAGGAGGCCACTTTATACCAAGGTTGGTGGCCTCCTATCGAATAATCCATGCTTAGCTTCCTAGGCTGTCAGGATAGTTTCTTTTTTTGGGAGCTTATACAGGAGCAAGATAAGTATCAGGTAGAAGATCAAAGAAAACGCAGGCTGTGCGGCTTCGATAAACCCGTAACCGCTATTGCATTTTGCGATAAAAGCAGAGACCATACAGATACAGAAACCGACATATACCCATTCTTTGATCCGTTGAGGCACCTGGGGTATTAGCAGTACTAAGGCACCGATTAATTTGGCTATGGTCAGTTCTATCCGAAAGTAAACCGGAAAGCCCAGGCGTGCGGTAAACTCTGCCTGATGGGTCTCGGCATACCATGCAGCGAAGATCATAAAAGCGGACATCAGGCCTGTGTATAGCCAGTAGTTTAAAGATTTCGTTTTCATTTTTTAAGTTTTAAGTGAATCTGGCCTAATGACGACCGGGTAGGCCGGATGGGGACAAAGCCAGCCGCTCAGATGATCTTATTATGGGTTTTCTTTTTGGTCAACCTTTCAATCTCCTTTATCAAGGTTTTTTTTTCTGTGCCGGATTTTGTCAGATTGATTGCTTGCTGATAATGTTCGATAGCAGTATCAATGTTACGCTCTGCGTATAAGTAGCCCAGCAATGCATGGTAAGAATTGCTGTGATTGTCATTTACTTTTTCCGCTTCGGATATCGCTTTTTCATTGCCATAAACTTTGGCTAACGCGAACAGCCTGTTCAATGCAGTGACAGGCGAATCTTCGATATGGATGAGCTGATCATACAGCTGTAAAATATGGTCCCATTTGTTTTGGTCGGTTGGTGTGGTGTGCCAATAAGCAATACCCGCTTCTAGGTGATATTTTGTAACTTCATCCCCGCTGCAGGCATGTATTAAATAATAATTACCCTTTTCTATCAATGCATTGTCCCATAAACCTTTGTCCTGGTCTTCAAAGAGAATGGCTTCTCCCTCAGGATTTGTCCTCGCTTCCAGTCTTGAGCTCTGAAAACACATTAATGAAAGTAAGGCATAAGTTTGAGCGGTTTTAGTCAGCGGGTTATCGGTCAGCACCAGGGCAAGCCTGGTGGCTTCTGAACAAAGGTCTTTTCTGATCACCTGATTGTTGGTTTTTGAAAAATACCCTTCGTTAAAAAGCAGGTATAATGTCCTCAATACGGTTTCCAGGCGTTGTCCGATTTCTTTTTCATTCAGTTCTTTAATTCGAAAATGGTCTTTTCGAAGCTGGTTTCTCGCCCTTAACAAACGTTTCTTGATGGTTTCGGTTTTGGTTAGAAAAGCATTTGCAATTTCTCCCACACTAAAACCGCAAAGTATTTGCAAGGCTAAACAGATTTGGCTTTCCATTGAATTACCGTGCTTGCATACTGCAAAGATCATGGCCAGCTGGCTATCCGCTATAATTTTAGGATCGAATTCAAAATCTTGCGGGTCTGAAACTGGATCTGAGAAGACTTGTTTTTTGACCTGCGATTCAAAAATAGCTGTGTGTTTAAAGTAGTCTTTAAGCTTGTTTTTAGCAACCGTATAAAGCCAGGCCGTTGGATTTTGCGGTATTCCGTTAATAGGCCAGTTTTCCGAAGCTTTTAAAAAGGTTTCACTGGCAATATCTTCGGCCAGTTCAATATGGGCTAAACCAAAATGACGGCACAATACTGCCGTCATTTTAGCATATTCCTGCCGGAATAGGTGCGGTAGAAGTTCCTCAGACGATTCTACGACGGGCTTCATTAATCACGTTTTAAAACTTCTCTCACTTCAATGTTTCCGCCAATTTTGAAAATGGGGTTAGATTTTGCAATTTCTACGGCTTCTTCAATGGTGTCGGTTCTGATCACAATGTAGCCACTTATAAATTCCTTGATTTCGGTGTAAGGTCCGTCCGATATCACATTGTTAGGTTTGATTGTTCTGGCACTTGCATGCGTTGGCAAAAGGGTATTTCCTTTGTCTGCCAGTTTATTTTGTGAGGCAATGCCAGCAAGCCAGTTCATTCTTTCCTGCATTTGTTCGGGCGAAGGTTTGAATTCTGTGGTGGTGTTTAGTCTGAAAATTAATGCGAACTCTTTCATAATTAATTGTTTTTTCTGCTGATGACGATTGAAATTACAAAAGGAGGACAACAATATACAGGAACTGTCAGGAATTTTAAGATTTTTGAACGGGAAGAGGGAAAGAAGATTTAATTGGGCAACAGGAAATGAATTTGGCCGGGATATGATCTGGCACTGGACGGCTGCAAAGGATGTTTTGGGTTTGGCCATGGTCATTTTTTCTATTGGGTTATTATAAATATAAACCTTCTTCGGGATGCTTTGTTTTTTCTGGAGTGTTCATTAAAACAAGATTTTATGCATATCATTTTAGGAGGCACCGGAAATATCGGATCTGTTTTGGCGACAAGGTTGCTGGAACAGGGGGAAAAGGTGACGATTGTTTCTCATGATGAGAAAAAAAGAAAAGAGTGGGAGGATAAGGGCGCGAAGGTTGCGGTGGTCAATGTACTGGAGGTGGAAAAATTAAGAGCGGTGTTTGATGCCGGAGAGCGTTTGTTTTTATTGAACCCACCTGCTGATCCCTCGACTGATACGGTTAAAGAGGAGGAGAAAACGGTAACGGCAATCCTGGCAGCGTTGCGTGGATCTAAAATTCAGAAGGTGGTAGCCGAGTCGACTTATGGTGCCCAGCCGGGTCAAGGGATTGGTGATCTGGGGGTGTTGTTCGAGATGGAGCAGTCTATAGGTACGATGGGTATTCCCACGAGTGTGATGCATGGAGCTTATTATATGAGCAATTGGGCTTTTTCGGCTGATCAGGTCAGGGAAACGGGGAAACTGCATAGTTTGTACCCAACGGACTTTAAGCTGCCCATGGTGTCTCCTGCGGATATCGGGGAGTTTGGGGCTGGCCTGATGCTGGAACCTTTGGTGAAAACGGGGAATTATTATATCGAAGGGCCGGAACAGTATTCGCCGGATGATGTGGCGAAGGCTTTTGCCCAGGCACTGGATAAGCCTGTGGAAGTGGTGGTGGTTCCTGAAAGTGATTGGGTTTCGTATTTGCAAAAGGGTGGATTTTCGCTGGCTGCGGCTGAGTCAATGGCGGCGATGACCAAGCTGACTTTGG
>NZ_AWRU01000008.1:25083-247559 GCF_000523515.1 Pedobacter sp. V48
AATATCATACGCCGGTTAGTCCGATTAAGGGAAAGACCACATTGAAGGAGTTTGTCAGCGGGGTGGTTTAGGGTGTGCCGCTCCTTGACCAACCCGAGGCCGGAGGGAACTTTCAGATAAATTGTGCATAACACTAAAAAGTACTTTTTGGATTGATCAACAAGAAGATCCTGCTTTGTAAGCATCCATTTGAGCAGTTTATAATTGATGTGTATTGGATGGTTTTCTGTGACCCTTGCTGGTTTACTTGTCATTCCAACCTCGTTTTTTCAAAGTAAATGCATAAATTCAAGTACTTTGGTCACTCTTTTGATTCAAAAGTCCGTTCCGTAAAAAACAGATTTTTTCGGGATAGATCGAACCAATTGTCTTGCTCTTCCGGTCTACATCCCATTTTCCTGGTAGGAAGGCTTGTTGGATTCAAAATTTATAAGCTTTAATTGTCCTTAATTTTCTTTCTATGTTTCAACCCAAACTCAATTAAAGCTTTAATGACAGGTAGCGTTTCGATGGCATGGTTAGTGAGCTCATAAGATACTGTAATAGGTTTAGTATTGTTCACTGTGCGGGTAATAAGCAGATTTAACTCTAACTGCTGTAATTCGTTAGATAATACTTTTGGTGTTATGTTCTTTGAAGCTTCCAACAGGTCTTTGAACCGCATAGTTCCATAAAGGTATAAACTTCGCAAAATAAGGATTTTCCATTTTCCTCTCAATATATCCAGGGCATCCTGTAGCGCCAATTGCCGCTCAATACCTGGTTCTGATTTGAAATTCGATTTTCCCATACACAATTATAGTTACTATCCTAAAGGTAACGGATAACAAAATTATAGTAAATGTCCAATAATTTTGTAGCTATAAAAATATCAAATGGAAAATAAGAAAGAAAACAGTTTGGGTGGTAAAAAAGTTGTCTTATTAGGCGGCACATCTGGTTTTGGGTTAGCTACTGCCCAGGCAGTATCAGCGCAAGGTGCCTTGGTAGTTGTGGTTTCGAGTAGCCAGCAAAAGGTTGATGAAGCTTTATCTTTGCTGCCGAAAGACAGCCAAGGTTTCATTGCAGATCTTGGTGATGAAAAACAAATTGAGCAGCTTTTTATGAAAACAGGCGAATTTGATCACCTTGTTTTTACTGCCGGTGATGCATTAAATTTTAGTGACTTATCGGCTTTGGACATTGATAAAGCTAAACAATCTATAAACCTTCGCTTTTGGGGTTCTGTTATGGCTGTGAAGCACGGAGCCCGACTGATTCGTCAAGGCGGATCAATTGTATTAACCACCGGTGCAATTGGAAGAAGACCGAGAAAAGGAACCGTTGTGATTGCAGCAATGGCCAGCGCTATTGAGGGACTTACCCGCTCGCTTGCTTTCGAACTTGCACCGATAAGGGTCAATGCGATATGCGCGGGCACTTTCAGAACAAATCTTTCAGCAGGTATGTCGGAAGCYSWAMRSGASGMNTYATNTTAGCYNNATTGGAAGCAAATTACTGACTGGCAGGATTGGCGATGCATATGAAATTGCCGAAGCTTATTTATACCTTATGCGCGGGAGCTTTACAACCGGTCAAATCATTGTAATCGATGGCGGGAGCTTACTTGTTTAATTACCGAAACATAGATTACCAAAAGCGGAGATGACTATAATTGTTGGATAGGAAGATATTTAGTGTTGGTGAAGAGAAACACCTTTGCTTTGAAGGTGCTTTTACAAGATGTTAATTGGTTTAATGTGTTGATTATTAGTTTTATACGTCCGATTTGGGGAATCATTTTTATTTTCCAAATTACTCACTTGTTATTTGAGAATTGATGTATATTTTGGCATGTCCTAAAAAGCAAAAAGCCTGCTAATCATGCGATTTGCATGCTTTTTGTTGGTTTTGTCACCTTTTTGGCGGGATGAAGGGAGCCAATTGCAACACTTAGAGGGAATTTTGGCGGTTGTTAAAGAAATTTTCAAGAATACAAAACTGATTTAATTAATATTCGTGAAATCTTCCTGCGATCAAGTAATACCGCAAGAATGAAGAATAAATTATTGTGTTACTGTTTTTTACAGATGTTATCGTTTGTGTCGCATTTATATATGACAGTAATAAAAAAGCATGAGATAATATTAAAAGCTCCAGCAAAAACGGAGCTTTTAATATTGTAGTCTCTTAGCGAGATTTAAACCCTGTTATTTGATCAATCCTCCCTGGTCTATAGTAATCGCCTTGCGGAATTTTGCAGTGGTAGTAACTGGAGCATCGGCCGGATAAGTAATGTATTTCAACGTAAGGATATCACCGGATATACTAAATGTAGCCTTTTCATAGAGTTCGAATGTTGTCGCGGTCTTCACAGCTGGTTTCCCCGGATCCTGGCTGAGCATCTCCTTGGTTTCAATTTTCAGACTATCCGACAGTATTTGATAAGTGCCAGTATATTTTGTGGCATAGCCCTCGTTATTCCCCGTGGAGAACTGAAACTCGTTTTTATTAGTGAATTTCACTGAGCGGACAAACCCGGTCAGATCCAGTTCCTGCCAATCCCCGACCAGAGCGCTTTCTGAAGGCGCCTCTCTGTCCTTTTCGCAAGAGGTAAAACAAATCGAAAATAAAATTAGAAATGAAAATACAGCGGTTAATGCCTTCATGATAGGTGTTTTAAGTTTATATTAGCTTATACGAGAACCACTTTCAAAACGCTACAGCTCGGTTAAAGTACTTCAATAAAAGAGCTCCGGTAAACCAGTCCGAGCTCTTTAATTATCAACTAGACCGAAACGTAATACGAACCAAATATTTAATAAGCAAAGCTAAACCCAATTATTAAACCAGCGTTAAATCTTTGTCACATATACTTAAGCATTTACCCTGGATACAATAATGAACTGACATGCGAGTGGCTGGTCTCGCTTGATCAACTCTTCAAATAGGCGGACAGCGCAAGAAGATATTAGATATGCAACTTAAACCATGGATGCTAAAAAAGATAAGATTGGTTCAGTCAACTTATCGGCTAAATAGCAAAGCTGAGTCAGATCTAGCTACAGCACCGATGAAGGTTCTTATGAAATTTATAGGGATAAACACGGGGGACAAGGCCTTAGATACAGAGATTAAACGTTTAAATTAACATTCAATATTTTAAAATAAGTAACAGAATTTTTAATACATGTTGAATCTTAGTTTCGAGTCTAATTAATTGAAATACTGTATGTGGATAGAAGTAAAGAAAGGAATGTCACATCCCTTTTCTAACCAAATACAATCGATTAATTTACACATTCCTAAATGAAGGTTTTGGCTCTATGGGTGCATAAGAGGGGGGATATCCTATGATCATGAAGTGTAATAAGCTTCTGCAACTTACTAACCAAGATTACGCGCAATCATCGGGTCTCCCAATTGATTGATAAGCATAAATTTTCTATATTTATACGAGCATGCTGTTAAGATTTTATTACTTCTGTTTCCTCTACTTTTATAAAGACAAACCTGAGGATTGGGACGGATGGTTTAGGGCTTTGCTATTAGTGGAACTAAGCATCTTCGGCCTAACGATGTTGATCGGTCTGCTGGTCAATGAATCCATATGCACCTTAAACCGTTTACTCGCGTAATAGGCATTGTAATTAACCTTGTAATTTTAAGGCTATCGTACTGGATGTTAGCAGCAAAGGGAAGGCATGAAGATATATATGATGAATTTATAAACCATCAATGGAATACGAAGAGAAGCCGCGTAACTTGTTGGGTTATTTGGATTTCTGGTTTACTATTGCCAATGGCTCTTGCGGTCTATTTTAAGGGTTATATAAGCTTGAAATAGTTTGTAATCTTCTTAATATTCACACTTCGACCCTCTTCACAGATTGGGGCTTAAGTCGTGAATGCAACGTTGGTAATATGTTATTATATTTATCTAATGGGCCAACGAATAGCTGCTATAATCACCAAGGGACAAGTTGACGTCCCAGAATCAGTAGTTCATTTTGCTCAGCACAATTTAACAATAATCGGGGTTAGTGATGACGAAGGAGGATACAGAAAAGAGAAGTGGCTGTTTTTAGTTGAACTAATTGAAAGCTTAGAGTTAAAATGTTGGTTCATTGAATTTTACAGTGAGTGGGGAGACCGTCCTTCAAATCATCTTTTTATGCCTATAATCGATAATAACATAATTAAAGAATCGTGCATTCACATGTGGAACGAAGACGGGGTTGATTATACACTAATTTCATCTACTAAACTTAGAATGGGACTTACCTTGAATTGGTTTGCTAATGAGAACAGATATTTCACATACGAGCATGCAAAGCGTGGTTATGAGTTGAGAAAACTCTAGTCGGGATTTAATATATATTGTAGTAGTGCATTCCTACACTTCGAGGAAATTGTTGGTTATTTGTGTTTCGCAGATCACTGGCTGTTCAGGTCTTCTGCCACGTAGCTGACCCATTGGCTATAGGGAAGATGTCCGAGATTTTTTTCGGGCTGGAAGCCTTTTCCATTGATTGGATTATTGTCGGTCCAGGATGCTTTGGTGTCGGGAATTACAAGGTAGAATTCGCTGAACGGCAATTTAGTCTCTTCGGACATGCCCATGTAATCCATCATCCCATAAGTAGAGGTGCCATATCTTTTTATCTTTTTGCTTTGTCTGGAAATGTAAAAGAAAAATTCGGTTGAGCTTCCGCCCAGGTCATCGAAGATCAGCGCAATTTTGTTTGGTGTTTTTANCTANAGNATCKGWWNNGAGCRTCRTSKAGGGWAWKRGWNTARNATSTMGCCTTGGACTGCGGGATTTCCTGATATGCTTTTTTATTGGCCTCAACCAGTTCCGGCGTATAGTTTCTTTTAAAGGCGGCATCGGTTGGCGGATTGTCGAGAAATGATTTTATTCTGGGCAGGGTACGCTTTATGTTCTCTTCCGACAACCTAAGCTGGGGTGCACCCTGGTCAATAGGGTTGGTATAGAAGTAGGGCAGGAGGTAAAACCAACCTGAATTTCCTCCGGCATTGCCTCTGAGGTCGACAATAAGGTTCTTGCTGCTTCGGATTAAAGAGTCATTCCTGGTGATGATTTCCCTGATCTTCTTGTCATTGTTGAATGATGCAATTCTGAGCAGGGTGGTCGTGTCATTCAACTTTGAAATGCCCAAGCCGAAATTATAGTTTTTCCAGCTGGACAGTTCTGCTTTTTCTTCGCTACTCATCGGAGCCGGGTATTCACGACCCCAGATTTCAAAGTTCCACATGAAGAGCAATCCTTCCCGGAGGCGCAGGGGATAGTCAGGAGTGATCCAGTTGTATTTATCGAAAGTATATCCGCTGATAGTTTTTGTGATGGTGCTATAGATGAGCCCTTTTGGAAGTTTGTCGTCATTGCTTTTCAGAATGACAGCCAGGTATACATCTTTTGTCCTGGGGATGATGGCGAGCTTCATGGTGGAATCAGGATTGGTCCAGATGCCTTCAACTGATCCCGGTTTTATTTTGCTGTAGGTACTACGGAATTGTTCTTCGGTGACTTGATGGTATTGCTTGTTGCTGTCGTCGTTTACACCGTACTCAAAGTCGAAATGTTTGTCGTTGAAATAGACTACGTATTCTTTGATAATGCTGAAGCATTCTTTGGGCTTAGAGGTTGTCGCTGCATTTCTTTTGAGTTTTTTTACCAGGGTTTTGTATCTGGATATGGTTTTTGGGTTAACTGTTAAGGGGAAGCCTGCATAGTTGATTTCTGTTTTTTCGATCACTTTGTCGAGATTTTCCAGACAGTTACAGGTTTTTTCCTGGGAAATGGCATTTATTGTTGATGCGACTATGATGACGATTAGGTAGATTTTGTTCATTTGGTTGGTTTTAATTGGTTTATGAATATAAATATAATATATTCCACTGTTTTGAATTGACTATTGATAACCGATTTTTCTGTCTTTTGTGAATTTAGAGTCGGCTCTTATGATCTTACGTTTAGTAGGGCACATCTTTTTTCCATTCGTGCACATGGACGTCGACAGGAATTCGCAGATCATAGCTAAAGCTGTTAAACTCAATAATGATTTGAATGATATTGTTCAAAATACCAAAAAGGGAATAGTATTACCTTTTTTAATATGATTAAGGCAATTTCGTGAGCAAACTTTTAGTATTACCGTAAGTTCATCGACGTATTATAAAGTTTAAATGATTTTTTATATGCTTCACATTACCAAACAAAGTATTCACAACATTCCTTTTTTTGAATAAATAATGACGATACCTTGGCCTTATGAATATAATTGAGACTAACTCATTAATGTATGCTTTCGGAAATAAACCAGTTCTGAAAGGAGCTGATCTTACCGTTCAAACGGGAAGTATATTCGGCTTTTTCGGGCCAAATGGGCCGGGGAAAACGACGGCAATCAGAGCACCGCTTGGGCTTGCACATGTTCCTGAAAGAAGCGTTATGCTTTTTGGCAAAGATATCCGGACCCAAACCCGGAGAGAAGTTTAGCTATTCAAATATTGGATACAGAATTTTAGGATTGGCGCTTTCGAAAGCTGCGAAAAAACCTTTTATTGAATTAATTGAGATAAGGATTTTCGAGCCCTTGAATATGAATTCCAGTTACTTTGTTGTGCCTTAAGAAAAGCTTTCTGAATTATCAGCCGGGTTTCAGGACGCTGACGGAAAGGTAGATATCAAGACACCTCTTCTTGATCATACGGGGCGTGGATACAAAGTTCCTAATGGAGGAATATATTCTACTCCTAATGATTTGGCGAAATTCATGATGTGCAACCTGGGCGCTTCACCTAATCTTGTCTAAGATGAAAATATGGCAATGATGCAAAATGAAATAATTGGTATTGGAGAACAGAATTATTATGGTATAGGTTTTTTTGTTAACAGGAAAGATCAATTAACCATAATACATCACGGGGGAGGCAGTTGCAGGTTATACTGCTAACTCTGCCTTTGCAAGAGCGGATCAGTGGGGAATTGTACCCTAGCCCAAAATCCCGCTTTAATATGATTTCGAAGAGGTTTGTAATTGGCGACTCACCGAATCACTCACCGATCTTGTTTCTTTTGTAGCTGCAAATGCTATTTGATAAATATAGCGCTTTTTATGTTTAACAGGCGGTTTTTGCTTGTGTTTTTTATTCTGATATTAAAAATAATATGTTAAGAGTCAGAAACTTAAAAATAGAATTTTCGCTACTCTGGATAATTTATTTTTAGTAAATTTGTATATCATAATAGCGAAGTGCCATGGAACTCATCTTAAAATCCAATAATGAAGATAGTCTTGCCAAAATCATTGCTTTAGCTAAGAAGTTAAATGTAGTGATTGAGAAGAAAAATGCTGATCTAAATAAAAAGGCCAGGACTAATCTAAAAAACCGTATTCTTAATTTTAAGGCTGAAGAATCTTCTTCTTTTGGTGATGCTATGGATTGGCAGAGAGATGAACGTTCAGATCGTGAGTTACCCTTCTCTTAAAGTATGGCTTTTCTTTTAGACAGTAATATTATCATTTACTCCTATTCAAGTGAATACGAATACCTGAGAGCTCTTATTGTTGATGAATCTTGTATTGTCTCCGAAATATCGAGGGTGGAAGTTCTAGGTTATCACAAATTGAAGAAGGAAGAAGAAAAGTATGTTAAGGATGTGTTTAAGTATGCACCAATCATTGTTCCTGATGAAGATGTTTTTGATCGTGCTATTGAAATCCGTAAGAAATATAACCTAAAATTAGGTGACAGTTTAATCGCCGCTACTGCTTCCGTTCATGATCTGGAAATATATACCCGAAATTTGGGTGACTTTGAACGGGTTATAGGATTAAAGTGTTTTAACCCCATTCATTAAAGTCTATGAAAACCATCTTTAATTGAGTAAGAGCATAATGATGGAAATTAACATTTACTTTAAGCAAGTTCGATAAATCTTCAATTGAGTACCATATCTCGCTATATAAATCTTTGTTTAAAGGTCGTGAGGATGTTTATGCTATTTATTGGACAAAAGGAACCAAAAATGGTTTTATGCCTGCCAAATTATATGATCCCTATTTTAATAGGATTTATAAGAAAACAGCAAATTCTACTAGTACAGAAACAATAAATTATCTTTCCCTTACCGAAGACCAGATCCAAAAACATCTTGAAGGAAGGCAATTAATAGGATTATATCCGCTTCTGCAAGACAACTCATCTTGGTTGATTGTCGCAGATTTCGATAAAAATAGTTGGTTGGAAGATTGTCGAAGTTTTATAAAATATGTGCAAGCTATAATATTCCGGCCTATCTTGAACGTTCACGCAGTGGAAAAGGTGGGCATGTTTGGATATTTTTTGATCAACCTTATCCTGCTTTAAGAGCAGAATAATTGTACTTACTTTACTAGAGAGATCAGGAGTGATATCTACTTTTGATAAAAATTCTAGTTTTGACAGATTGTTTCCTAATCAGGATAGACTTTCCGGAAAAGGCTTCGGAAATCTAATTGCATTGCCTTTACACAAAATAGCCTTGGAATTGGATAATAGTTGTTTTATAGATCCTGAAACATCCAATTCTTACAAGGATCAATGGGGATTTTTGAAGAGTATTAAACGTATTTCTGTTGATGATTTTGAACAGGTATTCCTATCATTAAATAATAACAAAACGACCAGCGTTATTGATCCTAAAAAGCTTTCAATCACATTGTCAAATGTAATTGAAATCAACCGTGGGGGAATGAATTCTTCCGTAGCTGACTTTTTAAAAGAGGAACTTAATTTCTTCAATATTGACTTCATTCTCAAAAAGAACAGCGGTCGGAATACGTTTGGAACTAAGAGATTCTTAAAATTCATCGAGGAAAAAAACGAAGATGTTATCATTCCAAAGGGTTTTATTAGGAAATTGTTGGTTTATTGCATCAAAAATCATGTTCCTTATCAGCTAAATGATCACAGGAAATTGCTTCCTCCCATAAATGTTTCATTCAATGCCGCTTTGCGCGAATATCAATTGCCCGCAGTGGAGGCCGCGTCTAAGAAAGATATAGGAGTGATCGTTGCACCTCCGGGTTCAGGGAAAACGGTCGTGGGTCTTAAAATTATTGCTGATAAACAGCAGCCAGCAATGATCATAGTTCATCGTAAGCAGCTGGCGGACCAATGGGCAGAAAGAGTTGAAGCATTTCTGGGAATTCCAAAGCAAGATATTGGTAGGATAGGACAAGGCAAGACTAAGATAGGAAAACAGGTTACGATTGCAATGATACAAAGTTTGGGTAAAGAGTTAGAAAAACCAGAAGCGGATCAGTTAGTTTATGCATTCGGAACTATCATTATTGACGAATGTCATCACATCGCAGCGGAAACGTTTAAAAATGCACTTTCACTTTTTCATTCCTACTATTTATATGGCCTAACCGCAACACCTTTTCGAAAAAACAATGATGATAGATTGATTTTCATTCATATTGGAGAGGTTATTTCAGAAATGAAATCCAGCGATCAAGATGCATTAAAGCAGCCGGAAATTATCATCAGGAATACAGCTTTGGATGTGAATTATAATGCCAAGACAGATCGTTTCGAGACATTATCAAATATACTTATTCATGATTCTGAAAGAAATAAATTGATTTTAAAAGATGTTTCTTTTCAACTGGGCACTGGAAAAAAGGTGGTTATTCTCACTGAGAGAAAGGAGCATATAGAGACTTTACAACAATATTTAAAACCATCTTTTGAGACCATTACATTAAGTGGAGATGATTCGGAAGCTAGCCGCGGTACTAAATGGAAAATTTTAAAGGCAGGTAACTATCAAGTGCTTATTACCACAGGGCAATTCTTTGGAGAAGGATCTGATCTTCATAATGCTCAATGTTTATTTTTAGTCTATCCGTTTTCTTTTGAAGGAAAATTGATCCAATATATTGGCCGCGTACAGCGTTCAGAGCTTACTCCTATAATTTATGATTATAGGGATATTAAGATCGATTATTTAAACGCAATGTTCCTTAAAAGGAATGTTTACTACAAAAAGCTGATTCGGCACAGGACATTGTTTGATGATGTTGAGGAGGATGTGGAAGAGAAAAACCAAGTAGATGGTCTAATGAACACTTTAAGCGATCAAATAATTGAGCGAAATATTAAGGTTACCATTGAATCACTTGATTTTTTATATGGTGGGGTTTCCTTCCGTGAAGTTATAAAAGAGATAGCGCAATAGGTAATATTTGATATTGAGAATTTAAACATGCGACCGGAATTTGAAGTGTTAAAATCATACTTTGAAAAATTTCTGAAATCTAAGACTGTACAGATTGATATTTGTATAGTTGTCGAAAAAGGTATTGTTGTTGGCAAATCTGCCGTATGTCTAGATATAAAGAAGCTTGATCGTGAAGTTATAGAAGGAATACGTTTTACATTTGCTGAAAAAAATCTATTTAAGAAAGGTAATCTTTTAGGGAAGAATGTTGAAATGTCACAGCTCAGTACCGGAGATACTAGTCAGACATTGTATGATTCCGGAGAAGAGTTATTACAGGATGTACTGACTAAGGGTAATTACAGGCATAAAATGCAACTTAGATATTTATCCGAACAACATGAGGGAGACGTGTTGAAAATACGATTCGTTCTAGCTCCATTTGCTTTTGTTTTTCTAATAGCAGGAAAAGAGCAATATCATATTGCTATGGAGACATTGGATACCGATGAGGCTACTTATATTTGGCATACCCAAAAGGAAATTTCGGAACTTAAAAATGCACTCTATAATATTGATAGAGATCTTAACAGAATCAGAAATGAAGAGAGATTCTTATTTCTGCAATCAACTCCAATAAATTTTAGTCGTGTTTTACATGATTATTCAGACGAAAGAAGAGGTTTTGTTATGTGGAAGGATGATCTGGAAGAGCGTCTGGTTTAAAAAAGTTCAATTAAAACAAAAAACCTTGAAATCATGCGATTCCAAGGTTTCAGTATGGCTTTGATGACCATTCCAGCGGGGATGAGGGGAGTCCATTACAACACCTTAGTGGTATTTTCTTGATTTTGAAGGGGCTTTACATAAGATAGTAATATTTCGTTTTTGCTACTTTAGCAAATATTCATGAGCAGGATTCAATAATCAGCGCTATAGCTTAAGTCTATTTCTTTTGATATTTTGCTTGAGCTCTTTTTTATAGTATTGGTTTTTTGTCATCAGTAAATAAGCCTCTTCATCCAGACGATCTTTGGAGAAGCTGAGCCTGGCAAATTGCTGAGGATACTCTAAGTCATTAGATTGATAGTTTATTAATTTGTCCTGGTTGAAACTAAAGACATATTTGTTGGTCGCTCCTGTACCGGTGTAGATGAAGTCAGAATGGTCAAAATAAAAGTAATAAAATGCTACGTTTTTCAAACTTTCAACGAAATTTAGCTTAACATTGCCGTCAGAAATGGGGAGCCCTTCTTGATGCATAATGCGTAAAGCTACACGGTCGATGGATTGTTGTATGTTGTCAATAAACAAGACAATGATATTGGTTTGATAACCAACTTTCCTTGCTGCCTCAACAATGTTAATAAAGGAGCTGTCATTAAATACTGTTTCCAGAACGATGTCTTTTCTATCGGCTATGGCTTTTAAAGCAAGTTCTTTAGTCCGGCTTTTGTAAACATCAGTCATCAGAATTTCGAACCCCTCCAGTTCGTTCAATCTTGTTCGGATAAAAGTAGATTTGCCTGCAGCATTGCAGCCTGTGATAAAGATAAGCTCTGGCATACTTTAATTTAGCTTTTTAATAACTGTATCCTTGATCTCTTTAGGTATGCCATTAGCATCGTTTATGATTTCGATCTCTACCAGGTATTTTTCACCTGTTGGAAGCTCTTTACACCAGTATTTGCCATATTCTTCAAATTGAGCGTAAAAGGGATTTCCCAATTCGAAGGCGCGCTGACGTCCAAGTTCATGCATGTTGCCCATGTTTTTTAAAAGGCGCTCAACAGTAGATGTTTTTTTCATTTGAATAATGTAGCTGGTACTTGATGATGTAAAGATACGGATTTGCAAAATAGTAAGCATTATTTTGCAAAGTGCACACGCCTGCATAAAAATCACGAAAATATTTGCAGAATATTGTTTAGTAATTCTCTGTTGCTTTTGTTCTCATCTAATAAAAATCTGAAATGATGGCATCAAATAGGTTTAATTACTGAATGCCGATCATCTCTTGTTTGTGAGGTCTTCTGTTTSGMTMTTYNGMTSTTNGMTTACTTGAACCACATCGGTTCTTTTGTACTCATATCTTCATTAAACAGGGGGTGTCCTGAGCTATTTACAGCTGATTTTTTTGCATTGCCGTCCTGGATAGGATGGCAATGTTTTTTGAATCTGGTTTTTCAGCGGCCAAAACTTTATCTTAAGTTGAGAATTGATGCATATTTTGGTATGTCCTAAAAAGCAAAAAGCCTGCTAATCATACGATTTGCAGGCTTTTTGTTGGTTTTGATACCTTTTCGGCGGAGAGTGGGGGATTTGTACCTTAGCCCAAAAACCGTCTTATTTCGTGTCTGAGCGGACTTTGAAAACTCGACTCACCGAATTACTCACCGCCATCTCTGTTTTTATAACTGCAAATGCTATTCTGTAAAATTACTCATAATTATCAGTATATCAAATAGTTGAGTGTATTTTTTTTAGGTTCGGGAGCCTTTTTTACGGTTCGGGAGCCAAAAGGATTGCATCTTTGTTTTTAACTATCTGATTGTGAGGTTTTTGTTGATTTTTATTCTGCCGTGACTCACTCTACTTAAAAATGATAGTCCTTTTTAAGAATTTGATTATCGTCGGGCCTTTTTTATCGAAACCGATATTCAGCTTTGTAACACTTAATTTTCATTTTTTTAATGCACTGATTGTATTGTCCCGTCCTGAAATCACAAGATTGCGCAATCGCAATTGAATAGAGGAGACAACTTTCAAGCATATTTCATAAATTAGATTTGCAGCTTCAGAACGAGGTCGGCAAGCAAACTGGCACTTATCCTGAGTCCTTCCTGAAATCTGATCCGGATACATGAGGTCCATGTTTTATGATTGGACATTTGATGAATTGATTGGTGATCCTATCTGGAATCCCGTACAGAAAACTCTTAATTTCGAATGATGTATCCCTGAAGCTTCTTAACTCAAAAATGCTATGGAAAAGAAAAAAATGTCGCTTCAGGTCATCAATCACTATGCTGCTGGCATAGATGTCGGATCCCGCACACATGTTGTAGCTGTGGACCAGAACCCCGAAAATGTCCGATCTTTTGGAGTTTACACCGAGGATCATCATGAACTTATCGTTTATTTAAATTCACACAATATCACTACCGTAGCCATGGAAAGTACAGGGTCCTACTGGCAGACACTTTTCAGTGTATTGCAACGGTCGGGATTCGATGTAACCTTAGTCTCCGGTAGTCAAACAAAAAATGTAAAAGGAAAGAAAACAGATGTGATCGATGCTATATGGATACAGAAACTCCATTCCCTAGGTCTTTTGTCTGGAAGTTTTCTGCCTAATGACATCATGCAGGAATTACGCACCTATTATAATCACCGCCAGCACCTGATAGAACAAATAGCGCGATATACACTCAAGATGCAAAAAGCACTCAGACTAATGAACATTAGGCTTGACGTCGCCATCCGTGATATCACTGGCAAATCAGGCATGACCATTATTGCAGCTGTTCTGGAGGGTCATCGGGACCCTCAACATTTGGCTTCACTGGTTGACATCCGGACAAAAAAATCAAAAGAAGAAATAGCTAAATCGTTGTGTGGCACTTGGCGCAGTGAGCTACTGTTTGAACTAAAAGCTTGCCTTGATCTTTACAGATATTTTAACCAGGCACTGAAAGATTGTGATGATATAATAGAAAGACTTCTGATCGAATACATCCCCAAAAGATCGGTTTCAGCAAAGCAAGAGAAGATCTTTAAAGGATACAATAGAAAAAAGGCTAAGAATGCTCCGGCGTTCAATGTTTCCAAACCTGCATTCCAGTTTTTCGGAACTGACCTCTTTGCCATTACAGGTATTAGTCACAATACCGTTTTGTGCTTGCTAACAAACCTTGGTGATGACATCTACAAATTTCCAACTGCAAAAAGTTTCGCATCCTGGCTCAGACTGGTGCCAAACAATAAGATTAGTGGAGGGCGTATTTTAAGCAGTCGTGTTAAGAAAGGAAAAAACCCCATAGCTACAGTCTTAAGGCAAGCGGCCAACTCTATCGGGAATCAAAAAGATCATGATCTTGCATCTTTCTTCAAGAGAATAGCCTTTAGAAAAGGACGAGTTGCAGCCATTACCGCTACAGCTAGAAAGATCGCTATAATCATCTGGAACATGATTATTAAGAACGAGCCATATTCATCTCATAAGCTTCTTACAGACAATGAAAATTATAAAAAAAAGAGATTACGAAATATTCAGCGAAATATATTTAGCCTCAACCTGAGCCAAGCGGAGCTTCGTTACCTATTTGAAAGAAATTTGTCTCTGATATAGGGTGTGTTGTACAGAAACTACTTGTCATTTCGAAAAATAGGTATTTAGATCGGCGATTTTATTCTTGGGCAGGAGAGTGCCTGAATGGTATGATTGACTACTTCCCCAAATTTTATACCGGAAACGTTTCCATCTTTTAAATATATTCTTACTGATTTACCCAATGTCATTGAAAATTTGGTTGCCGGTTAACTTGCATGTTTTATTAGTGTTTGGGTAATTATAGATAAAAGATTTCACTCTTGTTTAGTATTTGATGAAAAAACCAAGTACTTTCGTCAGTTATACTAACTTTATACCAAGTAAGAATTATCATTAAGAAAAAATTATTTCAAATAAACTGTGAATTTATCTATGCCCGAAATCCAAGCTGATACAAAGCAGCAATTTCCATTCCTTAGATGGACGGGCTCGAAACGTTGGTTGACCAAAGATTTGCTGAAAGATTTTCTACCCAAGAGCTTCGAAAATTATCACGAGCCTTTCTTAGGGGGAGGAGCAGTGTTTTTTCACTTGAAGAGTATCAGTACGAATCCTGATAGAAAGTATTTTTTATCTGACACCAACAATGAACTGATTAATTGTTATCATAAGCTTCAAGAAGATGCATCATTGGTAATAGATCACCTCAAGAGTTTCATAAATACAGAAGAGCATTATTACCAGGTAAGGCTGTCACGACCGGAAGACTCATTTATTCAGGCAGCTAGATTTATCTATTTAAACAGAACTTCCTTCAACGGTATATACCGTGTGAATAGTGAGGGCAAATACAATGTGCCTTATGGTAAGCGCATAAATGTTGATGTAATTACAGAAGATTTGTTAAAAGATGTCAGTAAATTTATTCAAGGTTGTGATTTTTCCACATCAAGCTTCGAAAAGTCAATAGATAAGATTTCTAAAAATGACCTGGTCTTTATAGATCCTCCATACACGGTAGCGCATGAGAACAATGGTTTTATAGAATACAACCAAACCCTGTTTTCCTGGGATGACCAACTTAAACTGAAAGCATACATCGAAAAGATTGCAGAAAAAGGCGCTTACTTTATTTTAACGAATGCAAGCCATCATTCTTTAACTGATTTATATGATGGAGTTGGGAAACTTGTCAAAGTAGGCCGGCTAAGTAAAGTCGGGGGTCGAAACAAAACCCGGGGTACATTTAATGAATTAATTGTTTTTAACACCTAGTATATGGGTAAGAAACTCTTGCGTATTGCTATAATCAGTGATCTCCATTGTCATCCTGAATTAGAAGACTCTAAAAAAAATAGCACTTTGCTTTTCAGTGCCAAATTAAGATCACCGGTGAACGAACACCCTGTAGAGGATCTTTTAGAGGTTATTGCAAAAGATCAGATTGAAGTTGATGTGGTGCTGAGCCCGGGTGATATCACGCACCAATCCGATCAGCAAGGATTTTTTTCAGGCTGGTCCTATATAAAGGAATTAGCGGCTGCATTAGGAAGCAAGCAACTATATGCAACTATTGGGAACCATGATGTTGACAGCCGTCATAAGGCTTCTGCATATAGTTTTGACATCCCTAAAAAAGTAAAACAAAATTTCCCTTTGCCGGAGGCTTATCTTGAAAGTTTTTGGGGAAGTGGTTTTAGCTTTATCGAGGATAAAGACTTTCAATTGCTTGTTATTAACTCCACTCATTACCATACCCATTATTCTACAGACAAGGACGGCAATCCTACCATAAAAGGAAAGATCGACTCAAATCAGTTGGAGGCAATTGAGAAATATCTTTCAGAAAACAATGACGATGAGAAAATTAAAATCATGTTGTGTCATCACCATCCCGTTAACCATGCCCGGCGAGGCTTAGGGGATGATGATTTTATCACAAATGGCGAGGATCTACTTCATTTGTTAGGGAGATTTAAATTCGACCTTGTCATTCATGGACATAAACACGATCCATTACTCCGATATTTTCCGACAAGTTGTGGGGTCGATATACCAATTTTGTCCTCAGGTAGTTTCAGTGCAACAGATCAAATACTTTACGCAACTATTTTTAATTATTTCCATGTTCTTGAAATTTCAAAAGAAAATGGTCATGCAGTTGCAACGATAGAAACATACACCTTTAGAAATAAGATTGGGTGGGGCAAAACTAGGGATGATGGTTTCTTGCCTTTCACGGGCTTCGGTTATAAAGAAGACTTGTTAAAAATTGAAAGTAAAGTTGTTACCCTTTTGAAATCAAAATCTTTTGTCGAATGGCCAGAAGTGCTGATCGCGGCTCCGGAAATTGCATATCTGACTGCCCAACAGCAGGAAACGTTGAAAAATATGCTTGAGGCTAAAAAGATATATCTAGGAGATAAAATCGGCGTAGGCCCAAAACATGCATATTATGCGGGAAATTGACATATTTTACAATACATTCAATGCCCGCCACTTAAATCCTGAAGAAGTTGCGGAGACCTTCATTTGGTCGGATAATTTTGAAAAGTTAATTCAGAATAATCACTCTGTGGTATTGGGTGCTAGGGGATGCGGAAAAACAACCTTAATGAAAATGTTGACCATCCCAGCACTTAGGTCATGGGATAACCTTAATGATTCCAGGATAAGTGCAAGCATCAAATTTTTCGCGATTTACATCTCGACTGATATTTATTGGGATGTAAAAAACCAGGTGTACAGCTCTCAATTGGAGAAGTTTGGTTCATTTTCACAGCTGGTTTCTGAATTTTCAGTAAATACAAATGTGTTTAAGTCCGTCTGTCAGACCTTTAAAGAGGTCATTGCTTTAAGTGATTTGGAAGGGAAAACCGAAAAAGAGTTAGAGCTTTGTAAGCTTTTGATCGTCGCTTGGAAGTTGCCTGGAACAATTCCTACACTTGATTACATCATTGATGCACTCAATCTAAGGGTTGATATGGTCAATCAAATGATACAAGGGTTAATTTTTAATTACAAAGACGCCAGTGATTTGCCTAATGACGATTTCTTTAAATTGTCATTTGAGTCATCTCTCGAATATATAATCCCAGTATTTCAACGGATTTTTAAAGTGGATCTGAAAAAAAAATGGGCGTTTTGTTTTGACGAATTAGAATTTGCGCCTAATTGGTTGCAAAAGAAGCTTTTCGGATCTTTGCGGAGTCGTAATCAGATTATACTATATAAGCTAAGTGCAAGTCCGATTCTCCCAAAAGAATTAGAGGAGTTGATCTTCAGTGAATATGGGCCCACTCCCGGTAATGACCTGCAAATTATTAAAATGTGGGGCTCAAAGAAAAATGAAGATTTTTCAAAGAGACTGATTGACTCAATTGTCAGGAAGAAATTCCCCAACCTGTCAGCCGAGAGTTTCTTCGGAACTAATTCCATCTATAATCGCCAACCAAATAGTTATATACAGGGGAGCGATTTTTACTTGCAGATGGTTCAACTCCTGAAAAAAGATAAGTCGTTTGAAATTTTCCTAAAAGAAAACGGCGTAGATATTTCTAAGCCACTTCCTGAAAATGATTCACAAAAGGATACTCTCTTTCGAAAAATAAAGCCAATTGTATATTTTCGCAATTTTTATTTGAAGACTAAAAAAGAGGATGTAAACGCCACAAAAGGCAGGGGCAGAAAAACCAGCGAGTTATATTTCGGGTTGGAGGTATTAAAGAAAGTTTGCGATGGGAATCCGCGATGGCTTATTGGATTGGTAACCGCTATTTTATCCAGATCAGAGGATGCAAAAGCGGATTCCAGGATTCAGTTCGATGAATTGTTGTCGACTTCTAAAAGGTTTTGCAACGTGATAGAAAACATTCCTATCAACCGCTATTCTAAGACAACATTTAAACAATTGCTCACTAAGGTAGGCAAGTATTTTGAAGACCAGGTGCTAGGGCAGACTTTTCATATGGATCCCAGGGGAACATTTATCGTCGATGTCGGTAATTCAGTTTCAGCTGACCATGTAATGGAGATTTTAGAAAAGGGGGTGTCTCAAGGCGCATTTATTCCTGTCGACCCAACGGACGATGAATTCGATTTTAAAATAGAGGGGAAGCGACTTAAGTTATCTTATTTATTATGTGTTTTATTCAAACTGCCGTTAAGAAAATACCCGGAAGCCAGTTTGAAAGATATTTTGCAAGGTAAGTCTAAGTCAACTGAACTGGACGATCCCGAGAGTCAATTAAGAATTTTTTGATGTCATTCCATGAAGATTGAATACGGAATAGAGCTAAATGTTGAGGATCTGATAGGTCATGAGTTTGACTTGTTTATTTTAGCAGGTAATCATGAGAAACGAGTGTTTACCGCATTTGATAGGATCGTCAGTAAAAACACCATAAACAAAACGCTATTACTTTGTTACGAACCATTTATATGCAATAAGAAATACAATGCAGTTGTCAAGGAAGTAGTCAAGGATTACACAGAGATTTTTTCCTTGCTAGATCTTCATCTTGGGGCACTGGATAAAGATAAAATCAGCATCTATATCGATTACTCGTGTATGACCAAGGCATGGTACTATGCCATAATGCTATATATATCGAATAAAAAGATGCGATTTTCGGAGGTTGAGACGATTTTTAGTTATACCCCATCGAAGTACTCTGAACCACTTGAACCCAAACATAATACTGAAATAGCTCCGCTTCCAGGTAAATACATGATACCTACTGATAAGCCGAAAGCTTTGATCGTATGCTTGGGCTACGAACAAAACAAAGCGGATGGCATCATCAATCATTTAGATCCAAAAGTATACCATATATTCTATACTAAACCGGCATTTGACGAACGGTTTGTGACTGTTTTAGAAAAAAATAATGAGTATATCCTTAAGAATTCTGCCAATATAACCACCTTTAAATTTGATGACTTGCTATTCCTGGAGAGAGAGCTGACTTCACTCTACTATTCGCTGCGTGAAAATTACAGTATCATTATAGCTCCATTGGGTCCAAAGCCCTTCACTTTTGTGTCGATGTTACTTTCTATAAAATTTCAGGATATCGACATATGGAGGGTAGGCTCCGGGGCTGATATTAACATATATACCCGGGAACCACTCTCACCTCCTATATTGATATTGACAAAGATCGTCTGGATAAGAAATTAACGCGCTGTTATTTTTTCTACGGATCTGAACTTGTCCCAGGTATGCCGGTACTCTTAAAAATTTTACCGACCTTATGATCCTTATGGAAATTAACGCGAATAAAAAAGTCATTTTACTACATATAACAGATTTTCACTTTGGAGACCAGATGGCATTAAACTATTCTACCGGTCGAGTAACTTTCGATCAGGTAGCGAAACTGATTATTGCGGAATTGTCCACCTATGAACCTACCGATTTGATAATAGCGGTCGGTGGTGACATTGCAGATAAGGCGGATGCTTATCATTACCAGGCGGCCAAGAAATTTTTTAACCAGCTAGGTGAGGCCTTTACCGACATTCCCGTAAATTACATTGTTACGCCAGGTAACCATGATATCAATATAAAGGCTGCTGATAAATTCGGGGACTTTAATAAGTTTGCACGCGAATTAACCGAAAACCATGAGTTTGTCTATAGCCCTGAGCATACGGCAGGAATGGTAGAAATGCATGGCTGGTCCTTTATTACTACGAATACCGCATTTAAGGAAGACACCAAGAGTTCTAAAATTTATCCAGCTCATCTTGAAAAAAAGCTCCTGGCCGCGAAAAATCCAATCGTATTATTGTTACATCATCATCTCATTCCGATGTATCAAAACGATAATTCATTGGTAAGTAATGCGCTTGACCTGTTTAAGTTAGCTCTAAAATCGAATGTTATAATATTGCTGCATGGTCATGTACATTCAAGCGTGCGGATCTATATCGGCGATGGAACAAAACAAATCCCGGTCATTGGTTGCGGCGCACTCTTACCCAGGCTTTCAGATGGTTATTTGAACCAATTTAATATATTCAATTTGAAAATTGACGGAGCTTTCGAAGTCATCCCATACGCTATAACGAATGAGGCTCCATATGAGGTAGGCCCCTCAATTATTAAACAATATCTAGATTAACGCAAATATGAACAATTACATTTACCAAGAACCCGGCGGGAAGTTAGCGGATTTGTCGAATAAAGCCTTGAAAAAATGCCCAGAGGAGGGGGTGCGAACCAGCAATCTTATTCTATCCGGACTTTTTGAAATCGACGAAATCAATGATCGGTGGATAAATGGTTTCAAAGAGAAGGCAATGCAGTGGCAGTCAAATCCAGCGCCAGATAATCTTGAGTTTAGCCACGGACAATATATTCAGCCATTTAAAACTGAAAGTGGTGAGGGTGGAGTGGATTTTTTGATAAAAGAATTAAAGGAAAAGCACGATTCCAACCGCGCTTGCTGGAGTTTACTAACCATGAAGGAGCTGCTTAACCATGAGCAAGATCAATCGATCCCATCATTCATGCTATTACAGGCCGGTATTACCGATAATTTACAAACTTTAATTTTAACTGGTTATTATCGCGCGTTGGAAGTTTCAAATTTCTTGCCAATCAATATGGCGGAAATGTGCCTGATAGCGGAGCGAATTAAGAGTAAATTTGTCTCAATTACACAGCTTTCTCTGACGATCCATGCTTTTGGTGCCTATAACGATCCTGAATTCTCGTGCCTTGAGAAAGTGGAGATTGATTATATAGACCCTATGGCAATTATGCTGGCGATTACGAATCCGGTTGACAATAAAGAAGAGATCGTCAAATGGGTCTCTGATAAGATGAAATTGAAAGAGTCAAGAATAAACCCTAGGGGTCTTATAAATCTAGCTCAATCAATGAACTTGCTCAATGATAAAGGAAAAGACAAAGGATGTCCTATCTATCCAAGACCTCTGCTGGAATTGCTTGATAAGGTCAACAAGCAAATAGCCGAGCACAATAAGTTGAGATTGACTTCCTCTCATTCCAGCGAGATAGGCAAAAGGTACAAAGCGATAAAAGAAGGATTGATGAAAATTATCTCATTATTAGCAAATGGAAATAAAGGAAATAATTAAGTTGCAGCAAGAATTTGACAATAGTCATGAAAGCAAATTCCCGTGGGATCAGATGATCTCTGCTGATAACTTGCAAACACTGCAATATCTGGCATTGGCACTTAGCGGCGAATCTGGTGAAGTGGCAAATGCGATTAAAAAGGTCGTGCGTGGCGACGTAAGCTATGAGTCCCAGCGTCCGGAGATCATCGCGGAAGTGACAGATGTGTTCATTTATGTTCTTAAATTAGCCTATCAGATGGGCTTTGATTTAGAAGGGGCTTATCTCGAAAAAATGGAGTTAAACCGCGAAAAATTTAAGCCGTACGAGCGTGATTAGTTCGGGTTTAACGCTCATTGGCGATGAAATAAATACAATGGTTTGTGATTCCTTTAGMSMKRNGWTMKGWRSMRYKATTTAAACACTTGCAAGAAAATGGAAATGCTGTCGGCAGCCGAATAGGGGATACCCGTGAGGTATTGAATTTTAAAACCGTGATACGTGATCCCAAGCGACGGTGCACAGTAGCCCAAGGCAGAAATTGTAATATTTTCTTTCACCTTGCAGAGTCATTTTGGGTATTAGCCGGACGTGATGACCTGGCTTTCATTACCATGTTCAACTCGATATTTCCACAATTTTCCGATGATGGAGTTACACTCCATGGGGCTTATGGTCGACGGTTGCGCCATAACGGAGGCGCCGGTCTTGAAAAAACTGGTGATCAATTCTTTACGTTATGTAAACGTCTAAATAAAGACCCTGACCTAAGACGATCAGTCATCGCTCTTTGGGACAGTCGGATTGACCTTGGTCAACCATTCAAAGATATTCCATGTAACACACAATTAATGTTTCGCATTAGTAGGGGTATGCTGCACACTACTGTGATTAACAGAAGTAACGATCTACATTGGGGTGTGATTGCAAATATTTTCCAATTCAGTATGCTGAGTGAGTTTATGAGTCTGTTGATTGGCTGTAAGATTGCAACGCAGACACACGTGTCCCAGTCTTTGCACTTTTATTTGGATAACCCAATAAATAAAAAGCTTGTTGAGTCTGATATTGCAAATATCTTTAATGATCGATACCCGGCCACCGAACTTGTATTTCCGTTCGTTAACGGAACAAGCGAATTTGAAAAGCGCTTCGACGAAATTGACCTCCTTATTAAAAGATTACCGGAAGAACTACTGACTTTTGCCTCCGGAAATCCCAGTTTAGACAATGCAATATTAACAGGTGAAACTTTTCATATCTATGGGCCTTCGATTCATGATATTGCAAGATTAATGTTTTTATATGTCTCGTATCAACATGAACGAAAGGAAGCAAAAGAAGTATGCAATATTTATTTTCAGCATCTGTTGGGTCTTGAGGATAGTTTTAGACACAAGGATTTCTGGGCTATGGCGGTAAATTATTTCGTAGCTCGCTCAAAAAATACAGAACTGCTTATTCAATCCGGCTTATTTGATGTAAATTTGGGAAATTATTAATATGGCGGAAAAAGGATTGTTTATTGCTTTTGAGGGGATTGACGGGAGCGGCAAAAGTACGCAGGCAAAGCTTTTGGCCAGCAGACTATCTGCTGCCGGATATCGTGTTTACTTAACGTTTGAACCCACTGATAATCACATTGGATCTATGATTCGGGATGTTTTGAAAGGTAAAGAAACAGCGGATGAGCGTGTTATTGCAGGTCTGTTTGTGGCCGATAGATTAGATCATCTGCTGAATGAGACCTACGGCATGCTTAAAAAGTTAGAGGAAGGTTATATAGTCATTACTGATCGGTATTACTTTTCTTCCTATGCTTATCATGGCACGCATATGGATATGCAATGGGTGATCGATGCCAATTTCATGAGTGCAAGTATTCTGCGTCCAACTGTTAATTTTTTTATTGATGTACCTGTTGAAGTTTCTATGCAACGAATATTGCTTAACCGTGAACATGTTGAACTTTACGAAACATTAGATAATCTGAAGTTGGTACGTGAAAAATACCTGGAAGCTTTCGCCAAGCTTAGCAATGTCGAGAATATTCAATTTATAAATGGGAATCAGACAACGGAGCAAATTTCCGAAGATATTTTTGCTACTGTAATGACTTATTCAGAGATCGGAAATACCCAGGTATGATGGTAACATTGAATGATAAACTTTATGAAGCTTTTGCACTGGACTTAAAACGTCATGGTGATTTCTGGCGAATATGTCGCCCAACCACCTTTGCCGAAATGTTATTGACCTACCGTAAAAAACTTGACGGTTATACGGATAGTGATTTGATCTCGATGGTCAATTGGGCTGTTCGCTATCATTTGTGCAAACGCCTGCCCATAGACGTTTGCAATCTATCGCTTAACGCTGTGGAAGCTAAATTAGGAGCGGCTGATGCAAAAATAATGCGCGCCTATCGACCAACACTTCAAGAGATGACCACGGCAGTCGAAAACTACAAGGATAATTCCGTATACGACCTTTCCCGAGACCTCGATTACCTCGCTGTACTAGGCGAGCTGGATCTTGATGCAGATCTTGATATGCTGATGTCTCGTATAGCCAATATAGGGTTAGCTTTACTGACCAACACCAGTATCAATGAATGCTCGTTAGTGTAAACTAACCTAGGTGGAGATTGCTTTGCATGTTTAACTTTCACTGTTCAATAATAAAACTACTAGTTTCAAGGGACCCCAAGATCTATACGTTCTACTAAGGGGTCGTACCTATAGTTAGATCGAAAGATTCTGTCCTCACCTACAATTTGCCATCAGGATGAGAATTATGCCTTATTAGGCTCTTCAATAAAGTTCGCCTCTGGCCTTATCCGCCTATAAATTTACAGTTTGTAAAGGGAAACCAGTATCGGCCGCCTGATCTCGGTTAATTTATTATATTGCCGGAACAATTAACTATCTTAGTAGTCAATGAAGTCCAGTCAGCTCAGCATATTCGTCAGTTCAACCTTTGTGGATCTGAAAGAAACCCGGGAAGAAGTGCTAAAATTCCTGGGCGTTTTAAAATCAGACCTGATCTCTATGGAGGTATTCGGTAGCGATGAGCTGGGGGCCTTGGAAGTTTGCTTGGACGGTGTAAAGCAATGCAATTTTTTCATCGGCATTTATGCAGAAAGGTATGGCAGCATAAACCCGGAATCCGGATTGTCGCTTACCGAGCTCGAATATCATGAAGCTTTTGCAAAGCTACAAAAAGGAGAACTCAAGTGACTGCTGCTGTATATTGTGGATCCGGAAGCAAATTGGCCAATCAAATATATAGACCGGGAAGCTATTGCGATTGAAAAAATGAACGCCTTCAAAACGCTCATCGAAAACAGACATACCCTAACTTGCTTTAAGGATAGTGCGGAACTGCCATTTAGCATCCTTAGAGATATTATTCGCAAACTGGAACTCAGCGTAGAAGCAACCTATAAACCAAGAAATACGAAGTTACTTCCTGAGCTCAATAAAATTGATAGGCCCATTGGTATGGGGTTTTTTAGCCCTGAGCTTGCCTCGCTGTTTTACTGCAGACCGCCGAAACACAGGGACTCAGCACCCAGATTATTCAGCATCGCTTCAGCCTGCTGATCGGAGTATCAGGGATTGGTAAAACCTCGTTGCTCAATGCCGGGGTGATTCCTCAATTGAAAAATATGGGCTGGCTCATCGCAGATAAAGCAAAAAGAAAAAAGTGGATTGATCAGAAATATGGTTACCGAATCGGAAAAGAACGTTGACTATGTCTTACAGCTGTTAGTATATTTATTAGAAGGAGTAACCGAAGCGTAGGTTATGCTAAAATACATTGACATAAAATATGATGAGTTTGTATTTTTTAAGCTATTAAACAGATTGATTATCAGTGTTCTATCTTGAATTAAGAAAGTAACGGAAAAATTTTGCAAAATACTGATAATCAGCTAGTTATGTATTTATGTTTTTCGTGTTTTTCGAGCGTTTAATTCGGTGTAAACGATTGATAATCAGAATTAAAGCTGCTATGTATCTGGAGATAATTGAAGTAAAAATGCTTAACGTATTGTATTTAAATTTGTTATGAAAATAAATTATCTGATTATGATAATTGTTAACTAATTTATTATTAATTATTTAATAAAATATCGTAACTTCTTGACGGAAGTTTTAAAAACATTGTCCCTCCTCTGTCCTCAAGAAGATTTTTTTTCTCATTATTAAAAATTCAATAATATAGTGGTCCTACATAGGCCTATTTTAAATTAATTGTATTTAATTACTCATTTTTAAGGTAGACAAGTAAGGATAATTTATGTCTCTTTTTAGTTAATTTGTTGAGTTTGGGACTCGCATAATTAGCATTGGGAAGGGAAATGAAGTAGTCAACATACGAAGATAAAACTGTAACAAAAACATTTAAAAATCGGTTTTCATCATTTTAAGTTGTTGATGTAAGCCCCAATTCAAATACAACTTAATTAAAGCTCGGAAAACCAGATTCAAAACAAAAAAATATTCATTCATTGAATAGCTTTTTAAAATTTTTATAATTAGCTTTATTTAAGTAACTTAATGTATTTCTCATTCTTATGATTATTGAAACTGCCCTCATTAGGGGTCTGATCTTTAAAGGTATCTGCGTTTCCCGACAAATCGTTTTCTATAAGATTCTCACATATATTATGGGGTGTAGCCTAAATATTTTTGAACCAAAAAACGCAATTACGCAAGTTTGCAAACAATAGCGCATCAGGTCTAAAGTTCGAAATGCAAAAAGCATTCGAGCGTATCTTCTAACAGCTTCAATTCAAAACATTTATCTATAAATTCAGTATCATGACTAAAATTATTTTTAAATCACCAGGCGAAGCGGATAATTTGCCTACTCTCTTGCTAGAAAAATGGAATGAGGAAATACAGAGACAATACAGCCTCCTTGAGACCGACTTGGGATCGAAATTTTTCCACCTTGATCCAGCCGAAATCCAAAATTCAATCGTAGTAAATAGCGTCAAGTGGTTTGGGGATCCTGCTGAACCAGCATTTTGTCAAAGTGCTGATGTTGCGCAGAAACTCTCGGATTGGGGTATAAAAGGCCGTCATAACCTGCACAATGAGTACTGTGAATATACAATAGAATATAGAACAGACTCCCAGGGAAAGCTTAGACCTAAGCGGGTTCAAATCACAACAGAATTAAGAGAATATTGGGTAACAATAGCTAAACATGACCCAGATCTTTTAAAGCAATTGGCAACATCGGTTTTAAATTATCAAGTAACTTGGGACGACCTATATGGAAATGATCCTATCCCTATGACCATTCAACAACGTGAGATTAGTTTTTCAACTCAAGTTGCAGGGAATGGCAACGAAGATAGACTGATTCAATTGGGAGTTCCTAGTCAACCCGTCGGAAAAATAAATAGAGAAAATGCATTCTTCATGACACATCCTATCAATGGATTAGATGATCTCCTTTACATTGTAATGTTTGGCGCAAAACCTTATGCAAGGAAAAATGGAGCAACTTTTGAAAAGGTACAAAAAGAATCAATTTTCAAAACATTCAATGTACAACAGTTAGCATGTCGCCATGCCGATCCTGCAGCTGCAATGGGGGCTTATGGTGCTGTTTTTGAAGGAAGGCACATCGCATTTAATGAGGCTTTGGGAATGTATATACAGTCTTTTTCAAAAAATAATTTCGCCTATAATGGCAATGCAATACCAGATGCTTGGGTTCAATTCTCGAGGGGGCATCAACGTTTGGTATTTGGACCAAGTGATGCCGAAGAGGTTTATTTAGATGATATTACATTAGATAAAGGTGGTGTTGATGTAAGTATCAAAGGAGGATTTGAAGTATTGCAACAGATTGAAGTTGGCCCACTTATTCAATTAGGAGAAGCAACAGAGCTTGATGAAGGGGAATACGTGATATTAACTGAAAGTGATGCGCCCATTGTTTGTGGTCAAGCTAGTATTTGTAAGTTAATTAAGAAATTACTAACCGAATATGAAAATGGCGGTTTGGTACTGAAGAGTTCACCTAGAAATGTAGACATCATTATATAATGCTTCAAGAGGGGATATTTTATCAACAAGGATCAACACCCGGAAAGCATTGGGGTCTATTGTTTATTAGGGTTAAATCAAGCGCTAATTCTGATCAGATTTATACAGCTTTAGAGGATCTTTGGAGCCTTTTTCTTAATCTTAAAAAGGGTAATATAGTTGATCTGCCTAACATTAATTTGCCAACTCCTGTTGCTGGATTGCAAATTACCATTGGATATGGTAAAAATATTTTTGGTAGAACAGGTATTAAAAAGCAAGTTCCTGATGAAATCATCCAAGCAAATTTTCGTTCTCCCTTACCAACTGGTGGAGGTAAAGTGCTTTTAGCTTCAGGTTTAAGTTATGTTGATTCGATTACGAAAAACCCTGCCACAGAAGACGTTGCCATTCAATTCATTTCAGATTCAGAATTGTTAACTTATAGGTGTTACTTAGAGGCATATAAATTCATAACAAAGGAACTAAACAATGAGGCTTTTCCTTTTGAGCTTGTGAAATTTTACACAGGCTTTCAAAGAGAAGATCGAAGAAGTTGGATAGATTTCCATGATGGAATTTCGAATCTTAAAAGCGGAAATGACCGATTGGATGCAATTCAAATTAAAGAAACCAATATTGAAGCAGACAAATGGACAATAGGTGGTACATTCTTAGCTTTTATGCGCATAGAGGTAAATATAGATAGTTGGATAAAATTAGATAAAGTAACCCAAGAACTTTTAGTTGGAAGAGAAAAAGAAAGCGGATGTCCTTTAGAAAAAATCGTTAATGATATACCTGTAGCAGTTAACAAATGTCCTTTTGCTGGTTCAACTTCAATTATTGATCAAGACGCAGCTGGAAATTATATCAACCATGATTTTTTTGAAACACCGATGACTTCAGATCCTACCATATTGGCCAGTCATGTGCAAAGAGCAAACCACCACAGAGAGCCGATAAGCCATCGTGATTCTTTAAGAATATTTAGACAAGGGTATGAATTTTTTGAAGCCTCAGATATTAGTCCAAAAGTTAAAATAGGTTTAAATTTTATAAGTTTTCAAGATACACCCGAAAGATTGATTAGATTGCTTCGCCAAGATACGTGGCTAGGCAATGTAAACTTTGGCGGTTCAGTCGCCGATCAATCTACAGTAAATCAGATCCTAAAGATTTGGGGAGCGGGAATATATTTTATCCCACCAAATAATATTTTAAACAAAATTCCGGGTTATGACATATTTGAATAATGAAGATAAATCATCCTGCTAGCATAAAATACTAAGACCAAAGATTAAAAATGGCGAAAAAATACATTACTAATCCAACTCAGAGATATGACGGACCAGATTTTGAGGAATACTGCATCTCTGCATCTAAATACTTATCGGCAAATCGTGATAGAGTTTCTTGTGTATCCTGTCCGCTCAATAATCTTTGCATTCCAGGTTTTGAAGAACAGGTTAGGAAATTGCAGAATGGCGAAAACCCAAGTTTAACCGAAGGCTGTTCCTTTAAGCCAGAACAATTAACTACAGATAGCCTTTTTGAAGGACTTAATGAAGAGCAAATCAACTTTGTAAAAAAACATATTCCTAACCTTTAATCAATGAAAAATGAACGAAACCTCTAAAGAACAGCTTGACGCAAAAAAGCAGTTGGCTAAAAAATCCGATCTAGCAGGCAAAGAGCAACTTGATGCAAAAAAGCAGTTGGCTAAAAAATCCGATTTAGCAAGCAAAGAACAACTTGAAGCAAAAAAACAATTGGCTTTTAAAAAAGGTTTAAAGTAATCCCAATTATTAGCAACTCGTAAACAAGCAAACTGTCAAAGCTACTTACATAGTAGTGGTTTGGACGATTTGTAAAAGTGGAGAAGCGCAAAAAAAAAAAGCACATTTTAGATATCCCAAGTTATTAATGCTTGAATAAGTTTATAATTTTCGCAATTCCGAAAAAGGAATTTTAAAAGCCAACGGCACATCATTAAGTTTTTCGTTGGCCGCATACCTTGCAAGCTGTTTCCAGCACAACTGACTGAGCTCTAAGATGAAAAGAAAATTCCTTGTCGCATCTACACGATTTTGACCGCTAATCCATGGAAAACTTGACATCATTTTTCTTGGATAATAAGTATGATTTAGGCTAAGGTCAAGTTCAGTATGAACAGCAAGCTCCTCATGATCAATTCCTTGATTGGCAAGAGCATCTGCGATTTTTTTCTTTTCTCCAGGCATTCCCTCGGCTACGAGTATAGCCATACAAAATGTCAAGGGGCTTTTTTCAGAAAGATAGCCAATAATATCAGCATACACTGTGAAAAAAGGAAGAGGAGCAAAGGTGTCTATTTGTTCTTCAGTTAATCCTAGTAAAATGCATGCTTCGCGTTCATGTGCATCATGACCAATTTCTTCTAACAGATAATCAAAACCAATAATCTTTGTCTTTCTATTAAGCTGGGGTCTTAAAAAGGATAAAATTGCATCTATGTAAGTTATTGTAACAAAATGTTGGTGTAAGAATACACCTACAGCAGATCTATGTGCATAGACACTACCATTAATTACATCAAGTAACTCGGTATTCTCAATTGCATTCATCAAGGATTCCCCAATTGCTTCGGCTTGAATAATTGCATTTATGCCCGAAGTAGAATTCATTTCTTTAGGAGTAAATTTCCTAAACATGGGTTTCCGTTCCATTTCGATGGATTTTACCATAAGGCAACAAAAGGCCCAAACCTGATTTTTAATCGCTAAAACATCTTCAGTACCTGTTAATTCAAATATACTTTTATCATCATTAAGAAGATTGTTTTTATCCTCATAAATATTTTCTATTGTATTGGTTAAAACTTTCGAAATTAAATAGAGCGTCTTAGGTGAGGTATGCTGCCAAGCCCTAAGCGACACATTCAGTGCTAGAAGTTCCATAGAATCTTCTTCTGATATTATAATGTCGGAGAGACATTGGTAAGAACGGTGCCCATGTTTTAAACTGGATATTAAATTATTACATTCCGTAAAATAAAAATAGGTTAGTTTTTTAAGTCTCGTGCTCTTTTCCTCATCAATACTATTAAGCGTTTTAACTGTATCTAACATCCAAGAATTCGCATCAGTCATAACCTGTAAGTAAATTTTTGAAAGCCTTTGGTATTCAATTTCGCCAGATTTATCGGCATCTTGGATCCATCCATAACGATCTAAATATGTTATTAAGTCTATTATATCATTATTTTTTAATTCATCCAGATGCCAAATCCCATCACCAGGGTCAGTTAGCCTTTTTATTAACTTATATCCCAATTCAACTTCTCCATCTATATCAATTTTTAAGGATCTGTTATCGTCAAAAAGTTCTATTGTTTTTTCTTTGGCCTGTAAAGTTATTTGTGTGGCAACTAAAAAAGGACGAGTGTAAAGATTTAATATACTATCATTGATTTTCATTTTAATATATAATTAATTAACTTCTTTAACACAATTTACTGCCTCCTCAATCACCGCTTTTTCCAAAGCAATTAAGTTTTCCAAATTGTTATGCACGTGTTTAAACACAACAATTCTAGTTTCTTGTGAGATCTTTGAATAATTTCTGAGAAGCTCTTCTGTTATTGCACCGTGATCTTCATCTTCGTTGATGTGAGAATGGTCAAGGATCGGTTTATAGAATGCACTACTTAAGCCCACTCTCTCGCAAGCTGTTTTTAATAATTCATTGAATAGCGGTCGTTCTTCTTCAACTAAAAAAAGACAAGAATAAAAACTTAATGGCTCCTGATGCGCCAAAACCTGCATACTTGTAATTAATGCGAAGGTTTCTGGAAGAGGTACGGAAGATAAAATTTTATTGGAATCAATTCCTGCTCCCTTCAACGCCTTAAGTAAAAGTTTATCATGATTCAATTCCGACATTAAAAATGATTGCAATATATCATGAACAACAGGCCTATCTGCAAGAGCCATTGCAGCAGCTATAATCTTAGGTCCAGCTTTTACAAAATGATAATACTGGATCGCATAATTAATTATAATTTCTTTGGTTACATTCTCGGAGATTAATAACTTACCAAGAGGAAGGTCGATATTTGATAGATATGACGATGCATAACTGTCAATTTCCTTCCAAAGAGATAACCCGGTTATATAATCCTCATTAATTATTATTGAAGATTCTGTTATAAATCCGTATCTATCTAGAGTTTTAATGAGTTCATTAGCAAAGTCTTTAAAGAAAGGAAATTCATCATTAAAAGAGATAAAATTTAAGCCAGTCTTTAACTTACTTATAAAAGTAGTTAATGCCAACTCATATTCATCCGAGAATTCTATATCAAACGAAGTATCAAAATATTTAAACTCAGCATATTCATTTTCAATAGTTACTTCCACTCCAATACGAAAGATTGGTTTATCAAAATAAGAATTATGCTTTTCCATAATGCACAGCTTTTCTAATTAATTTACCGCCATTAGAATAATGGTTCCAAATATTTTTATAAAATCTATCGTAAATTTTGACAAACAATTCAGTGTACGTGAAGATCCTCTTTGCATCCTCATCAGAAATTACCTGTATAGTTTCAAATATGTCTCTAGTTAATAAACCATGGCCAGCATTCATGTTAATATTAGCATGGCTTTCTATAGGGTCTATGAATTCCTTTGATAGTTCTTTTTCATGCATAGCGATTACGAAACTATCTATTTCAATCTCACGCCCTTCCAAGGGCCCTAAAGTTGTAAAAAAAAACAGTGGATCATGTCTCGACCAATAAGCAAGAGAATTGCAAAGTGCCATCGTTCCTGGTAAAGGAGTGCTTTCGAATAAATCACTTTCACTAAGGCCAACCGAAATCAGTGATTTTAAAAGTAACTTATCATGCCCTAACTCCTCAATATAAAATTCATTTATTAAAAGTCTAGCTTTTTGAGAAAATGGATATGATAGAATTGGTGCGTCAAAATAACTCTCGCGAAATAGCAAATGATAGTTTTCTACACACATTCCGTAATAAACATTCTCATCAACGTCTTTTGGATTGTTTAATATACTCTTCCAAAAAGGGTTCTTATCTACCAATTTTGTTAAGAGTTTTAACTGGATGCCTTCAACTTCTAGGATTAATTCTTTACCTGTCATAGATCTAAATTATATACTTCGTTTAAATGCGTCCAAGTCTCCCTCTCCATAAGCCATTACCATATGTTTTGCTGAAATTGTTTGCGCTTCTCGTCTATATGTAGGGTCTAAAATCACATTGATCACCGAAGGAACACCAGAATCGAACGCTCTTTTAAGAGCAGGAACAATTTCACTAGCCACAGTAACTTTTTGCCCATAGCCTCCTAGCCCATTTACAACCGTTTCATACTGCGTTTTCTGACTTAAATACTGAGCAGAAGTATCGGCTGGACCAAATACATCTTCGTGAAACGTACGCATTTCACCCCAAGCCCCATCATTACCAATAATCAAAACAAATGGTATATTTTGCCTTACTGCCGAATCGAACTCAAATCCGTTAAAACCAAAAGAGCCATCTCCAGAAATTACAAGAATCTGTTTATCTGGTTTTGCAAGGCGTGCACCTATTGCAAAAGGAACACCAATACCTAAACAACCAAATGGTCCTGGATCCATCCAATGACCTGGTCTACTGCACCTGTATACTTCTGCAAACATTGCTACGATGTCACCGCCATCTCCTATGACTATTGCATCATCATCCAAAAACGAAATGACTTCTTGAACAAATCGCATAGGATGAATTGGTGAATCGGGTGATTTATAAGAAACCTTATTGTTCTCTGTTATTTTGTGATCTATTAATTTGAGCTCACTTAAATATTTATTAGGACTAGGACTATGAAATATGTTAGCTTGTGTAATTAGTTCTGTTAAAAATAGCGCTATATTTGATGCAATACCCAATGTAACATCTCTATGTTTTCCTATAACAGAGCTTTCCGAATCGACTTGGATTAACTCAGCAAAAGCATTTATTGAACCTGGTTGGCCATATCCAAAGCGAAAGTCCAGATCAGTGCCTAGTAAAATAATGAGATCAGCAGTTAATAGTGTTTTTTTTCTATTTGAAAATACTTGATTTGAATCGCTTTTGGCTAAAATACCTCTAGCCATACCATTTACATAGATCGGAAGTTCTAATATCGATGAAAATTCTGCTAAGGCCTGCTCAGCTCTATCCCAATAGACTCCAGAACCTGCAATGACAACTGGTTTTTTAGCTTTAGCAAGCATCTTTGCAGCAAGTTTAACAAGAAGGGGATCTGGACCGGAAACTAAGGTATTGGTCTTTTTTCTAACTGGGGGAGCGTCATCAAGGTGCATACGAGTTAACTGTACATCCATAGGGACATCAATATAGGCTGGACCATACCTTGGACTTAATGCTGATGCAAATGCCTCTCTGACGATATGACAAGAACGCCAAGAGTCGTAAATGCCAGAAGAATATTTTGTAATCTGAGTAGTTAATCCAATATGAGGAGCATCTTGTAAATTTCCATGATTTCCAAGTGAGAAAGGATTTCTTCCTCCCAATACTACAACAGGACTGCATGAATAGAATGCCGTAGCGATTCCTGAAATGCCATTTGTAACTCCTGGGCCGGCAGTTAAAGCCGCTGCCGAAGGTGATCGAGTTAATCTAGCATAGGCATCCGCTGCATGTACGGCCGCTTGTTCGTGTCTAAAATCGATTAGTTTAATATTTTGAAACCTGGCACCGTCATAAATTCCAGATATATGTCCACCAGTCAAGGTAAATAAGTGTTTTACACCTTCTTCTTTTAATTGTTTAGCAATTAGATCTCCTCCGTGAACCCAATCAAACCCAGAAGTAGGATCAATAAAATCATTTTCCATCAAGTAATGCACGTATGGTTACACAAATATTAAATATTGGCCAGACAACTTATAAGTGTACAGCGATTAATAAAGCACGACCCCTTGGCTGATTTATTCTAAAGAATACTTTTTTTTGCTCTGTTTCACCAGTGGTGATTGTAATTAATGGCGTTTCATTAGCGTTCAATCTTGACTCTTCTGTTATTATTTCAACAGTTGGTTTTTTTTGGTTTTCTAATTCGTCAGCTCCCATGATGTTGGTTTTTTAATATGATTAGTTTATTGACTATCTGCAATTTAATGATTTAAATATTAAAAATGGAATTAAATGTGGGGGTTATCCCAAGTAATTCTTGGACGGAACATTATCCTAGAAATAAAGCTCTCTTTTGGAGTGGACAGTTTGGAACGAAATGGAGTGTCTACTTTTACCGAAGTACAGAGATTACAACTTTTGCGTAATAAGCCATTCTGCATAAAGCGGTAGCAAAGTGCCGAGATAATAGGGTAGGTTCAATAACAAATACGGCTTTTTGCCCGGAGTCATTGCTCTTTCAAGATTAAACTTGCCTGCATACATCCTGATTGCATATGGGTGGTCAGATACGTCAATAAATTGGTGAAGTGACTTTAGACTTCCGGTGCTCCCAGATTTGATTTCTATTGGGATCACAATTCCCTGATGGGGATAGAGTATATCGACCTCAGCACTTGATTGCACCTTTTCCCTTACCCACTTTTGACAAGCCTGTGGCTTCGTCAGTGTTCAGCTCTTTGTTTATCAATACATTACTTAGCGGTTCTGTTGACTGTCAAATTATGTATTTATCCCACATGTGATAAGTTATGAGTTCTCTGGACTTTCTTTGCTTCATGCTATTACCAAAGTACTATAGCTGAAAACTTAAACTGTAATGTATGGCAACATTGGATTTAATTACCAGAACGGATCTTGAAGAATTTAAAAAGGAATTGTTTGCTGAATTGAAAAAGTTGAATATTGATGGTGCTGAGAAAGTTCAGAAAAAGTGGTTGAGGAGTGCCGAGGTCAGAAAAGTGCTGGGAATTTCCCCTGGAACTTTGCAATCGCTTCGCTTGAATGGAGTTCTTTCTTTTACAAAAGTGGGGAGCATATTATATTACAAGTATGAAGACATCAACAGTGTCCTGGAAGAGAACTTATCATTATCTCGTTGAGGATGAAACGATCATTTCCTATTGAAAATTTTCTGAAAAGAGCTGCTGACGATTCTCGTTTACTGCCTTCTCATTTAAGTTTGTTTATGGCTGTGTTTTATTTTAGTCCCGCTGAAGATCCCAAGGGTCGGTTTCGGGTTTGCCGTTGTAAGCTGATGCGGTATTCCCGCATTCGATCAATATCTACTTATCACAAGTGTATGCGTAATCTGGTTGCGTACGGCTATATTACCTATCAGCCATCTTATGATCCTTTTCGTGCAAGCTTGGTTTCTTTGGTTCATGTAGGTCATTAATAACGTGCGGCTGATTGGTTTGCTGATTCAGGACTTTTTTTAAGCGATTGTCCTTTTTCCCTTTCAGAAAAAAAAGGAGCAAGCGGAAGTCAGGCAGAGCCTTACTTGTGGCTCCTATGCACTGCAATGGAGCCTTGTAGAATCCTCCGGGGATTCTATGCCTACCTACGGCAGGTTTAAAGAACGAAAAACGATTCCCATAGGGGAATCTTCATTAGCAAATCCAATAGTATTAAAGAGGATATGGTAAGAAGTGTAGAATATTGTTAATTTTTCCTGATCAGTTGATTAAAAACTGATTAGCCTTTCCTAATCTTTGGAAAGGAGCAAGGGTGAGCTGCTCAGCCAGATGGTAGGTTCCTTCTGTAAGATAAAAAGATCGGCTTAATTTGAATCTTATCAATGTCGATAATTCCTTACGCGCATTTGCGGCCTGCAAAACCAGAGGTTTTGCTTTGGTGTTTACGGAATGGTATTGCCGTTTATTGGCACTTTCGATTTATGGGGCTATGTGGACTGCCGAGGTAAAATATATTAAAAGGAGAGGAGGTCAGGGCGTTATTACTTTCAATTCTAATATTATGGAATTGGTTGGTAAACTTCATCATCTGATAAACCAACAAACATGATTATGGAAGATAAGATCAACGATGCCAGACTAAGCTTTGTTTGCAATCAGGATTGGAACAATATGGAGCCTGACGCGGAAGGGCGATTCTGTAACAGCTGTCAAAAAAAGGTATATGACCTTACCGACAAAAATGTGGCATACTTCATCAAAATTATGCAGGAAAATAAGGCTGGTTTCTGCGGTCGCTTCACCCAGGATCAGGTAATGGCGCCATTGCCAGTCGATCAGTCTCGCTGGAAAAGATGGTTGGTTACTGCAATGGTTTTTGTAGGTATAGGTGCGATTGGGCAAAAAGCTAATGCACAATCAACCCTTTTGGGTAAGCCGCAGGTATCAACGGTACCCTCAGACTGTGACAGCAGGGATATTTTGGGAGAAGTTGTGATTGCCAGTCGTATAACTGTGGACGATAAAAATAAGTTGCAAAAATATATGCTCAGTAACTGTAAACTTGATAAATCAGTGAGTGGACGGTTTGATTTGTCTTTTAATTTGAATAGGGAGGGTGAGGTGACTATAATTTTAGGCGCCAGTAAATTGCCAAAACAAGCAAAGCTTGAAATTACGAAGGTATTGAAGAACGGCGTGAAGCTGATCCGGAGCAATCTGAATACTGATTTTCCTTATCGGATTAGTATTACCTTTATAAAAGGGAGCGTACAGTCTTTGATCAGTTTTTAACTGAGCGATGTTACCGTTGCAGGTGAGCAACGGCAGTGTCCAAAAGTTGAATAATTTATAAACAACTTATATAAGCTGTTCAGTTTTTTGCAAGGATCTAAATCAATAGAGCCCATAGCGGTTGTATGACCTGTTAGACTTAGTGAGTACATTTTTGTCTCACCCTACGGCTGTACAAGCAGCCTCGTTAATGTCGTTATTCGATGATGACCTGAATCCCAGCTTTTTCTGCTTTATAGTTGATTTTATCCTTTAAACTATAATAACTCCAGTTTTGTAACAGGAAAGGATCTTCTTTTGCGATTTCTTCTTTTTGTTCCTGATTGACCAGGATGAGGGTTGCTGCGTGATGTTTTACGCAAAGGTCTATCAGTTTTCGGCTGTACACATGTAATTTATAGTCGACATATCTTTTTTCCAAATGTTGGTATTCCTCCAGGCTTTTTCTTTTTCTGGTTTTTCCGTGTCCACCGCGATTAAAGGCGACACCTTTTTTAACCCTTTCTATTGCCGCCCGTATGGCTAGCCTGCGATGCAGGAATTCTTCTTTGTTTCCAATGCTGATTTCGTAGCTACCGATTTTGACGGTGACTGGATGTTCTATTGACAATGAAGCTTCTGCAATGACGGAGGTATCCAGTATATTTTGTTCTTTTTCTATTCCAATCGCTGCCAATAGGAAGACTTTACCCTGAGCGATGTAGAGCTTACTGGTATGGAGTCTTAGTGTTCCGCTTTTTATCTTATTCAATAGGACCTTTTTATCTGATTTGTCTTTTCCAAGATAGGTCCTGAAGGGAATCTGGAACAATTTGAAACTGAAATTTTTGTTATCCGGCGTGGTGTCGAATCTGGTGATGACTTCCGGCCCAAAAGGAAGCGGAAGATTCTTTTTGTAATTGCTCAGTGACTTTTCTCCTTTCCAGTAGGCAGTTTTATCATTGTTAAATTGGGAGATCAGGGTGTGGTTTAAATTGCTGAGGATATTTGTGGGAATTTGCCCTTTGAAATGGTTGGAGAGCAGGCGGTAGGTGGTGTTTGGCCGGGAAGATTTCAGGATGCCATTTTCATCTTTTTTCTGATCGGCGAGTTTAAATTTGATCTCTTCTGTCAGATAGAAGAAGTCTTTAACCTGTTCCTGTATGAAACGATGGCTCATGATCATATTGGCTGCGCGGAAACAAATCCTTTGCCAGTTATATAGCTGCTCTTTTGCGGCTTTGATCACTTCCATATCGTCGGAATCAATCAGCAGCTGGATTTTACGGTTTACAATCATCGTGTCTTTTTCCATAGCTTTATTTTTTCACCTTTTTGACTTTGCTGTAGGCCTCTACAAAGGTTCTTTTAATATGTTCCTGACTTAAATTCCACTGACTGGCGATCTCTTCAAAACTGTACTGGAGTTCATAGCGCATATGCAGGATCCTGGACTGCTCTTCACACAAGTCGCCTTCGAATTTAAATTTGCCGGTTTTTCCTATGTCATCGAGCTTTTGTGAACTGGTCAGGATGGTCTTTATGGTGTCCAATATTTTTTCAACGGTTTTCCCCACCTGATAGTCAGAGATGCCGCCGATATGACAGGCGATGCGCTCGTAGTTGAAAGCGTATTTCAGGCAGAGTTTGATGAACAGTTGCTGGTTTTCGGTGAGATTGGGGATCACGGCTTCTACTTGCTGCCATTGTAGTTTAAGGCGTTCATCCATTTCATCCTGATAGATGATGTCATCATGATCGAGTTCATCTTCGGGATCATAGCCTGCCATGAATTCCTGATAGTCTTCGATGTCATCGAGCATAAGCATGCTTCGCTGAAAATTGTTTCGGGAGGTCCTGTAATATGCTTTGCAGGCGTCCATGGTTGTCTTGCTCAAAAAGGTTTCGATGTGGTCGGGATCGGTGATGGTGTTCCTGATCAGCCAAAGACGAAGGAAGGCATCACTGACGATGCAGTCGGCATTGATCTCGTCTTTATTGTACCTTTTCCTTTTATAGAATAATGATGGGTAGAGTCGATTGTAGAAATACTCCAATCCCTTTTCGTCCCCCTGGATGAATTGATCGAAGTAATACTTTTTTTCTAACATCATAGTACGACGACCAGTTATCGGCTCCTGTCTCATGATTTGGTTTTTGTAAGTGTCTTTCTGTACTCAGATACTTTACGAAAGCAACATAGAGCGATAAATGAATCACCACTGATAATTTGGTTAGTTCTCATATTAACAATTGTTAGTTGCAACTTTGAATATGAGCCTGAAAAAGCAGGGAATTAGTGGCGGTATTAAAACATTAGGGCCGGCTACCTACTATCTAATGCCGACGGGCTCTGGTAAGCCGATATTCTTTTCAGAATAATTTCCACAGAAGATAAGCAAGTAACCGGCCCTAAATATATAGGGTTCGGCTACAATACTTACACTCGCGAAAATTTACCAGATTTGTCGGGCGAGGCTCGTATATAGTCCTTATTTTTTCTTTATTAAGTACTACAAATTTATATTATTATATCTAATTATGTCATTTTCAAAATATTTAAATACGAATTGTATATATCTAACTTCGTATTAGTCTGTATTACTCTCAAATATATAAAATAAATTTCAATATGAAAATATTTAATTGCATATTGAAAGTATAGAGTTCATTTCGCTAGCTATTGGACTAAATTTAAACAATAGCAAGTATGTAAATGGCGAAGGCAAGCGATAAGATAAATCAGGATAAATTAAAAAATACACTTTCATCAATGGCTTCGATGTTTGAAACAGGACGTGTTAAAAAGATGAAAGATATTATAACTATGTATCCCACAGGAATTGTTGCCGCTTTGGGGATAAATTACGGTGGGTTTATGGCTAAATGTGCAGCCCCTGAAAAGTTTGTAGTTGAAGACATTGTTAAATTATCTCAAATATTAAATATAAATTTCGATCTAATATGGAGGGTAGTCGTAAAAGAGTCGATTGATAATGTGCCAAAAAGAGATATATCTCATTTATTTAATGAATAGAAAACAATGAAATAGGTACTCCGCAAGGCTCTGATCTCAAAAAAACACACGCCATAGCTTCGCTTTATCATCGTTTTTATAATGAACATTCGGTTGCTTCGTGGGCATTCTCTTTAGATTTATCTACGATTTGCTGAACCTTCATCTTGGATAAATCTAATCATGCTCCACTTCTCAGCTCACCTACGCAATCGAAATCGCTTCCCAACTTACTGAAGATTATTTTTGCTTATTTAACGAACTAAATTAGAGACAGCTAAGTACTCCTGAATAATAATGGCTTTCAGACTTTATTGGTTCTTCCCCAATTTTGGTGGTAAAAAAATACGACAGACAAGTAATTCGTTTTTGTAAACAATTGTATTTTAAATTGACACAATCTTATTATGTCGGTAGTTCTTTGTGTTTTTTGCTAGAACTAACATTGATCAAGATTCTTGTCTATATATTAGTGGATCCTACGGCTTTAATCACCAGCAAGCCTTAATGAACACTTAATCCATTGATTTTACATTACTCACTTCATTTTGAAAAACCACCAAAATTGGGGAAGGACCACTACATCCGAAATACCCAATAGAACGAACGCAAAATAACAAGGGGTTCAATTCTTTGAATATTTCTTTTTATCTTGGACAACATACGCTTTTTTACCACTCTCATGACCACAGAATCAACCCTTGTAATTGCTTTTGGACCACGATTTACCCAGATTAACTTCGATTTTATTTTTCGAAGAGATCAAACAGTTGCATCCATCGATCCTGCCCATGAAAAAATAAGTCTTTGGGAAAAAAGCTTTCATACTTCGGTTGATGAAGTAATTTTTGATCTGACTATAACCGAATGGATCGCCACCGAGCAGATCACTTTTTTATTCGGCTGGATCAGAAATATTTACCACCGGGATGTAAGACTTATAGTGAGGTTACCATTCTGGTATGATCTGACTTACATTTACAATCAGGCTCAGCTTACTGCCCTAAAGAGCAAATATCCCGAAGAAAAAGGTTATGTCGATTCACCGGCGAGGCAAAAGCGTCGAAAAAGAAGCAGTAACTTTTTGATGTTTGTTTACAAGTTGTTTGAAGCACTAGACTTTGATCAAACTCTCTTTGAAAACCTACCCCCTGACAGCAAACAGATAAACAGGGAAGCAGAAAACATCACCAGCTACAACCACCAGATCATTCCTTTTAGCATATTCAATATTGGCTATAACAAACAGCTTATTAAATATGACACTCATTTTCATGATGTTATCAATAATAACCTGGAAAGTAAACTCTATACCCATAGCCTTTTTGACCTGCAGGAAAGCCTGCAGAAAATTCTGTCAGACAACTATTGCTATTCCCCTTTCGCTAACAAAATATTAAGCAATGTAATTACCCAAGAATTGTACATCAATTCTCTACAGCATTCGTACAGTGAGGATGAGGTGCAGTTTTTAAAAGAAGCCTATGTTACGGTCTTCCTTTCACATCCATGGGAGAAAAAGCATCTCGATAGGCTATCCCAACGTTATTCCAGGGAGAAAGCCTATTATTCTCTGGATTTCTATAAGGACAAGGCTTCCATTCGCGAAAATATAATAACACAGCGCTTAGGAGATAAGGTTAGCGATCCCATGCCTAAAGTTATTGACCTATCAACATTCAGTTCTTTTGATAACAAATCTTATCTGGATTTTACTTTCCTGGACTTCGGTGCTGGAATACCTGCTACCTTGAAAAATCAGTTCGATCTTGATACCTCAAATAAGAATTATAAGGCATTCTTCTCCGAAGGATATGTCAATGCCTCACCAGATGCAAAAATCCTGGAGTACGCGCTCTTACTGGATTCCTCTAAAGATCCGTTGGATAAATCTATTGAATATTATGATCTGGTTCCCAGGGGTCTGTACTTTTTAGTTGATATGGTAAGAAGGTATCATGGAATGCTTACCATAAGAAGCGGCAAAGGGATATTGATCTGTGATTTTTCTACCCGTCTTCGTATAGAGGATATCAATGGCAAGTTCGAAGTACGCGAATGGCGGCCGAATAATATCAGAGCTTCAATCAGACATGTCGCTAACGATGAGGAGGTATTTTATCCTGGAACGATGTTCAATATAGTAATCCCGGAAAGGAAAACTGATGATAAGGATGATACCTTTAAATCCATAGCCCCGGTTCGTTCAGAATCAGAGATACTCAGCAATTATGCCTATCAGATCAGCCTGGAGGAACCAGCGGAGGAAATTTCTGTTTACAATCTTTTTAAGCCTGAAAAATTTTACTATCTGAGCATACTGTTTATCTATGATAAAATCTTAGAAGAACTCCGGCTAGGGGATCCCCATATTGAAGTCCACGTTAAAAATATATACAATAGGCTTATTGCTGAGGTTAACAGCTTTTTAAATACAAAATCAGAGGAGAACTGTTTGATCTTTTTTGATTTTGCGGGATTGAAAGGGGGCAACACCTCATGGATTAAAATCCTATACTACCTGATGGTGTCCCCTAAAGTGAATGAGCTGACCAAAGTTATTATTTTGAATTTGCCCGAAGATGAGCAAAATTTAGTCAAAGGCTTGTATGGGAATTATATTATTGATGATATAGCAGGGTTGAATCCCTTTTTGCCGGAGCCTTACCTATATAAACCCATTCCCTGTATTTCTTTTGATATTGACAAGGAGTCTGTAAAGCTCATCAACTGGATTGGACTTAAATACCGAGAGGATGAAATATTGCTCACTAAACTCCTGTTGGGACAGCGGCAGAGATATACCTCAAATAAAATTACTGAAATAGAGAATATTTCCGGCGGGTTAATCATCAAGCAAGGAAATGAGATACTAAGTTCCTATTCAGGCCTTGAAGATATCATTACAGAATATAAAAGGCAACGCAGAAAAAGTATTTCTGAATTTCTTAACGCCCAAATCCAACGCGATAGTAAATATGTTTACCTTGCCTCCAGCGGGGTTTATCAATTAGAGTATCTAAGTCTATTTAACCTATTGCATGACAAGTATATGGCCCGCTACTTTGCAAAATGCCTGTTGGATGAATATTGCTCCAGGATTAAGGGTCAGTTGAAGGAAGAGGTGGAAGATGGATATCTCAATATCGATTATTCTCCTTTTAAGATCGATAAAATCATGGCGGTCACCATTACCAGCCAGCTTTTGGCAACCTCTGTAGCGGCAATGATCAGTGAAAATGAAAGCTACAGGATGCTTATGCCCACCGATAAGAACGGTATTTCCCAGCCCCCTACACTAATCATGCTATCAAGTTATTATTCTTTTGAGAGCGAGAAGCCATTTGAAAAGGTTGTGCATGATGACCAGGTACTGGTGGTCAACGATGTGATCTCAACAGGAAGTTTGATATCAAAGATTGTGGCAAAACTCGAAGGCTTAAAAAAGGCACAGGTTATCGCTGTATTTTCAATTGCAGATACACGTATATCCGAGAAAAACAGGGCTCAGCCCTGCAATGATGATGAAGTCGTGTTCGACCTAGAAAGGGCAATTGACCCAAAGACATTTTTCCTTTCGCTTGCCGATGCTGATAGCGGTCTAGTTATCCGCAAATATAAAGGCCCTTACACCGGAAATCTTCAACGTAAGCGTATCAACCCCTTATTGAACACTATCGTTGAATTCAGAGAGGAAAACAGTGAGATTGAAAAGGTCCTCTACTCTGCCGATAAACTCATTGACGATAAAAATATCGATGCAGATTACCTAAAGATTGGTCACTTTGCACAAAATCTAACTCATACTGGCTATCTCACGAACTTAAAACCGCTTTTTGGCTGCGGTTCAGGCTATGAGTTCCTGTCCTCGCTAAAGAATCGCCTCTCCTTGAAATATGCAGATACCCAAAAGCTTACAGGAGAAAGCAACATCGGATATTATTTCGAGAAAATAAATGAAAGAATCTCCAGTTTAAGTAATAGTAAGGATTTCTCAGTTTCTCCTCAGCAACTCTTGTCTGACTTAAAGGGCTTGCAACTTGCGCTTGAAGCTGTATCCGAGGACAGCCCCGCAGTTGCCGATTATGTGCCCGACTTTATATTTTACCCAACATTTTCAGGGATTGAGAGTCTGGGGCATTTTTCGCTGAGTAAGATTTTTGGAACCCATGAAGACAATATCGTTGGCCTCCAAAGATTTGAAACCACAAAAGGGTGGCGATTCCCAGTACTGGCAGACCGTTTCCGCCAGTTAACATTTAACAAACGGATACTTATCCTCGATACAGGTTCGTTAACAGGCGACTCTCTGGTCCAAATGATAGATACCATATGTGTCCTTGATGTAAAGGAAATCTGCGTTCTCTCAGTAGTCACCAGGGTAGAGGATTTCAACAGGGAAATGTTTTCGAGGATAAAATCACTAACCGTTAAGAAGAATCAAAAATCCCTGGCAGCAGGACTGATACATAAATCGGCACCTACTGATGTGTTCTTTGGTATGAACCTACAAATACCCATCTATGTATCCGCTTTATCCTGCCCGTTCTGCGAGGAACTCAGCAATATCAAATCAATTAACGGTGATTCGCACAGAATAAAACCCACTCATGAAGTGGATTTATATATTAAACATCGAATCCGTGAGTTAACTGCGCTCAATGTTTCAAAAGATGAACTAGCCAACATTGACTATTTGCCTAAGGAAAAGATTGGTGCAAAGGTCGTACCCAATAAGGAAATTTTCAAGATGCGAAACCGTTTCGGTAGAATCGATACCTACCGTTTTTATCCTGACTACTTCGTGTTCTTCAACAGCTTCCAATCAAAAATCTCCCGAAACGTATTTTGGTGGAAAATCGATGATCATAAGCAAACTGCAGAATTAATTTTAATTTGCCTTTTGCATGAACCGCAGTTAATCAGAATAATTGACAATTACCTGAACGGACTCATAGAATTTTTAAGAACTTACCTTAAAGAAGGGATTTCAAAGGGGCTGTCCACTGAAGGATTTCTGTTTTATAATTGGAAATATTACGCCTTGCTTAGGGTTTATTACCTACTTTCCCCTGAGGCGATATTCCACTTGGGAAATTTTGAGACTATCCTGTCTTGGCGCGATGAAAATTGCAGGAATTATTTGCACTTTATCTTTTGGGATATCTTATATAAAAATGCCAGTAATGATCCCAACAGAGAAAAAGTAGAGTCCCTGTTGAACGAGTTTCAGAAAAACTATGACAAGAAGCCCATAAATGTGGGCGCCTATACCCACAGTAACCGTGAATTCTTCAGGCTCATCGCCAAAAACTATCAGATAATTGACACTGGGCGAGACTCAACACTTGATCAGCCGTTTTATAATTTGAAGATGTTTGTTATCCAGGGCCAAAGTATGGGCAGGCATTTCTTTTTAAAAGACAGATTGAACGAGGTTATAGATGCTATACTAGAACACCCCATATCCCTGGACAGACTCAAGGAGCGCTTGCTTGAGGTCGTTGATATCTTGGAAAAGGAGTTGTTACCCAATATGGAGCATATTCTTAATGATGAGTACATGGAGACCTACTGTAAAAGTATTTACACTGTTCTCTCAGATAAAAAGCTGGGCATACTTTTCTATCTCAAGTCCGTTGTATCCATATATAATCATATCAAAACCTATGAGCAATCTGAACTTGAAGACATTTTGGAATATCTTGATAAACTCAAAGATGACTGTAAGACATTGGTAACTGAAAAACTTGATTTCAACAAAAAAGAAAGTTTTTATTCACTCAGTGAAGCTTATCCTTCGGATTTGTTGAAAACAATCAGGGACTTAAAAAATAAAAATGGTGAGTTACCTGGTATCAGCTTTGAAATTGTACGCCCTCAAGAGGAGGATTTCATAATGATTGCCTTCCACAAAAAAATTCTTGATCTGATATTCCTGGAGATTGTCAAAAATGCCAAGGAAAATGCTAGAAAATACAGCTCTGATTTGCATCGGGTTGAATTAGTGATATCCCTTGATAAAATAAATGCGGATAATGAGATGGTAAAGCTTACCATAAAGCAGAATTTTCCATTTGTACCGCCCGAGAAAACCGATACCGGTGATAAAGAGGGTGGGCTCACCAAGATCATACAGCACTATGTGATGGCTTTCGGTGGAAACGTCCAAGACAATAGGGAAGAGTGTTTGAACGGAACGGTACAAGAATTCGAAATTTACCTGATTTTAAAACTACACAAAACGCAATAAGAACTATGGAACATAAGACCAATTTAATTATCTTGGCGAGTACCAATGAAGAGAGCGATATGGCTTTCTATAAAACGGTAATCAGGCCTAACTCTCTGTTATTCACTAAGGCTGTCGTGCTGATGTTTTCAAATCCCGAGCAGCTATTTGATTTTCTGGATGCTATGCACGATGATTTCAACTTTACCCTTTTGATCCACCCCGGTGTGAGGACTATGACCAAGGGAGATGATGGAGCTGAAATGATCAAAGCAATTGAGCATCATCCGGTGTATAAAAATATGGTCTTTGATTTCGTTTCTAGGGAAGGCAGTCCCGGGAAAAAATTTGAAGGTAGGGAATTGCACCATGCTAATTCAATGCCTGATAAGGATTTTGAGCTAAATTCCATTCCTTCAAACAACCTTGGTTTAGTAAGGGGTAACTTGCAAACGACGTCCCAAATGGCACAGGTGACTGATTTTGCAATACTAACTGCACTTTATGAACATGAGTTTGCCGTCTTTGAAGATGAGTGCAAGATTGTTAAAACTAACCAGGGCGTCAATGCACATACCGCCCACTTTAAGAACAATGTAGCTCTTCCTAATGGAGAAGACTATAGATCAACTTTTTTCGTTATCCATCAGGAAAGGATGGGGCTGGTTGATGCCGCAATCCATGCTACGGAAGTACTTACGAGAATAAAACCAAGGTTTTTGATCATGCCAGGGGTTTGCGGAGGAAAGATTGGTAAGGTTAAGCAGTACGACGTAATCGTTCCCACTGAGGTGCACGACTATGCTACAGGAAAGTTTAAAAATGGTAAACTAGAATCCCTTGAATATACTTCCTCCACGGATAAGAAGCTTATTGCACACCTACAGCGAAATAAAACCGAAATAATTGCCAATATGCAAAAACTCATAAACAAGTCTCGAAAGGATTTATTGAAAGAATTTGATATTCATTTTGATCAGTTCGCCTGCGGACCCTGGGTGGTTAAGACTACCGGGATGCTGGATAAAATGTCATCCTCTAATACCTCATTGGCTGAAGAAGATTATAATCAAATTCCGGTAGAAAACATAGACAAAAATATAATAGGCTTGGAGATGGAGAGCTATAGTATTCTCAGAGCAAATGAGATTCTCAAAAAACAATCTGAATATTCATTGGTTGTTAAGTCAGTGATGGATTTTACCAATGAGAATAAAAGCGACGGTAAGTTCGGGGAAATTAAGTCCTCGGCTGCGTATGTGAGCGCACTTTGTGTGCGGGCAATGATGCCATTTTTAATTGACTTCAAATAGTTACAATTTATATACATTTTTTATTTCAGGGTTATCGAATAATGTTTTATAATTTATATCTTTGCAATCCAGTAACTTATGATGCTAAAAGAAGCAACCCCCATCATCTTCCGCGATTTGGCAGGCATAAACGCCAAGTCAAGATTTTCTGCTGCAAATATCAGGAGAAGAATAGCCTCCCGACTTTCAGTTTCCGAAAGAGTGGTCATTGACTTTAAAGGTGTCCAGACTATTTCCAGGGATTTTGCAGAAGAATGTTTTATAAAGCTTCAGTCTCAAAACTGTATTGTTGAAATCAGTCAGGTTGCAGAACTGCGTAACGCCAGTCCCTATATCCACACTATTGTCTCCTCAGCGCTTAATAAAGCCTATCTGGAAGTTATTGTGAAACACAAGGATTTAAAAAAGGACTGCTATTTTGTTGTCGATCAAAAGCCTAGTGACTTTAGGAAAATATTAGAGAACCAGCTTTAAAAGTTTTCATTAGCAAAAAAATATAGATACTCGGTGTTTGTAGTACTGAGATTTACGTATCTCTTAAATCTGTTACTTTCTCATAGCAAAGTTGTTCCATTACTTGTTTGAACTGCGATTTAAGTAAAGCAATTGTATGATTTCCACCTTCATTTCCCAATAGGGAGGCGCCGCACATATTTGGCATGCCTCAGTCGATAAAAGGATAGAAGTTCGGGTGATCAGTTTGGACCGAAATGGAGTGTCTACCTTCTGGTTTTTCCCCACTCGACCCCTAGTTGGTGATGCTCAACAAAGTGAATTATGTAAGTCAGTTTCCAAAATTTGAAAAGGTAACCTCTTTACCGATTATTACCAACAAATCGGCTTTATGGAAGTACGAAAACGAATACAGACTCGTCAATATTGATTGCCATCCATTGATTGAATTTCCTAGCGCTGCAATTCTAGAAGTAATCATCCGCTACAGAATGAAAGATGACATCAAAACAAAGTTATTGGATTATCTGAACAAACATTACCCTGCCATTAGGATATCTTTTTCCAAGCTCAGTCCATTAAATTTAAGATGGATATTATATACCCATCAATAAGATTTAATCGACCTGAAGCCCAAATCTTGCTAGCCAGTATGGTATTAACTGTAGACCAGTGATTCCTCAAATCACATAGCCTGCTTTATTTCAGTTAAATCAAATTCCTCAGTTCAGGAATCGACCAAAATATGCCCTCACTTCAGCCAAACTCTTTGCAGGCGACACATCTAAACATCCGAGATCGATCTGAGCTGAGAAGGAATAACTGCATTATTAAAGAATTCTATGGCTTCCTGGCCCAGATGAAAGAATTGAAGGTCATTAGCGCTCGAAATCGGTTCCAGAATATTCCTGTATTTTTCTGTTTCAGTTACGCTAAAACCTATCGAAATTATGTTCATAAATTAAAATTGATCTAAGTGATGATGGTCATATATTGGTTTTAAAGTCAAATTACCTGTTGAAGCTACATACATGCAGATTTCATCTGCTTGTTTTTGCATTCCTTTAATATATAGCATTCCTACAAATTGTTTTAACTCATAATTAGCGTAAGGACGGATACCTGTTTGCTCCCATATTTTCAATAGCAATTCTGATACTTTATCAGGTATTTTTTCTGATAATCTCAATAAATTTCTAATTAATATATATGAAGATCTTCCATCGTTTAAATAGGATACGCAAGTTTCAATTAATGCTATCGCATCTGCTGATAACTCCGATAAATTGTCTGACAGCAAAACTAGGCTATTAATTGTGCTTTTAAATTTATCTGGATCAGTAAGGCACTTGTCAAGCACACGCTGCCATAATTCTATTACTGGTAAAACAGTACTTTTTTCAAGATTAATGCATACGTTAATAAGCTTTTCGAATTGTAAAGGGTTCTCTTCTGCTATAATCAAACTCAGGAGGGACTGTTCTTTATTAATTACAGATGGGTCAATAAAAAAGTATTCCACGAGAGCCAACCGGCATAATCGGTTAAGCTCTGGACTATCTTTTTGAAAAATTTTCACAGCTGAACTATTAAGTCCAGTGTCATACATGTATTTAATGACCGATTTGGATGGAAGATAGCGATTAGAGAATACCCCTATAATAGTGTATAAAAAATGAAGTTTGTTTTCTGCTGGAAATATTTTGTCTACGTTTGAAATACACCAATCCGAATCTGCATAATGAAAAAATGGAATATGCATGCCTAATCCGATTGAGAAAACCTTGTCCTTTTCTGAAATGCGGGACAAGTTCGATTCCAGATAGTCCTTTACATGCGGATGTAAAACAGGGCTTGTACCCGCTGATTGTAATTTTGCCCATAAACGGCTGAAGTTTACCAAAGCATCAAATAATTTGGCATTTCCGTCATTTAGCATAAACCCTGAATAATCCTCATTAAGATGTTCTAAGGTCTTATAATCATCTAATGAAAGTAAGTGAACGGTCTTGGTGAGAAGCAAATCCAGATTATCCTCAGTAAACTGATAAGTATCATTCGACTCGGAAAGTAGCAACAGAAAGGACGCAAGTTCGTAGATATTCGTTTTGCCTGATTTGTTATTCTCCGTGCTCCAAGATATGAAGCTGTCCATTGGTTTTTTCCAGTCAGGCAGTGCGCCGTTTTTCATCACATGACAAAAGGAGGAGATAAATTGTTCTAAATAGATCAATGGTAATTTTCCCATCTCATGAAGTTTAGAAAGATATTTTTCTGGCTCATCAATAATATAATTGTTCATTAGCGTGCCCAGCCCCATAGGGATGTTATTAAAGTGGTCAGGAATAATGAAGCCAGATAAATAACTGATTTGTTCTGCTACACTTTTTTCTTTTAACTCATCTACATCTTCAGGAAAATCATAGGCATACCCAGCGGTGCTGTAACCGTCAAATTCTGGATGCTCAAGAGGGTGTGAATTTTCATCCTGATATTTGGTTAGAATAGACTGAAGTAATCTTTGTTGGTCTTCTTTTTCAGGTTTTAGGGCGTCAAGATATTGCCTTATTCTAAGGATTATACTCGCCTTTATCTCATCTGGGCTTAAATGTTCAGTTTGAAATGTAATATTTTCAATCCACGTTATTAGCATATTGAAATCTTCGTCACTGAGGTTCTTAAATCTTTCTCTGATCAAAAGATATAGTTCGTGGATAGGAAAAAGCACATCCAATTTTTGCGATTTTAACCATTCCCAAAATAAGGAAGAAAGCTGACTATAGTGTAGTCTGATCAGGTGAATAGCTATTCGGGAATGAGTCACACATTGCTGACTAAATAGTAACTTTACATAAATTTTTAAATCGCCAGGAGATAGCGTTTCTCCACTTTTTGTGAGAAAATCTACCAGGGATGATTCCCAGTCCCCGCTATACATTGATGACTGTTCTGAGATTTCAATAGACGGAATGGCGCTAAGTTCATAAGGCCGTGCTATATAAAGTTCGTTAAGTTTAACTGCAAGTTGTTCAATTAAATTAATTCCACCGATTTTAATGATTTCTGGGATATGCTGGTTAATTACACGTAAGTAAGGCTCGCTTAAATTCGGAATAACTCTTTTCTGATAAGATAGGCCCAGTTCCTCAAACCCGTCAATTTTTATTTCTTGTTTGTCAAATGAAAAGCAGTAAGTCAATAGCTTTATTAAGCCCTCTTTATTATTGGTTTCAAGATGATTTTTAAGAAACCCTTCTGTAAAATTGCTTTCATAGAATTTATGGGAGTTTACCCATTGCCCATTTAGGAATACTAAAAGATCAATGTCATTCTCATTGAGAACATAATTTGGAAGCTTAGCTAGAGTACCAAGCATAAAACTTATTGTATGATCGTTAATTTTGGTTTTGCCTTCAACAACAGATTGTTGTAGATTTCTAATGATCTGTATAATTGTGCCTTGCTGTTTTTCATTTGCTGTCTTTGCGATATATAAAAGATAGCGAAGTTGGAACCATTCCTCCTCATGTTGAGATTTGGGATAGGTGTCACTACTAAAAAATCCAGCTTCATACAAAGGCAACAACCACTCCTGTGCTTTTAAAGAACTAAAGAACTGGAATCGATGCACAGGATCTTCCATAATTTGTTTGACTGACCCCATAACAAGCTTCGTTGGAGTATCAAACTTCACAATATGATTAATACGATCCGTGATCGCGTAAGCTGATCCTGTTAAGACGTGAAGTATCTTTTCGTAGCGATCCCAATTCCCTTTAAATTCTTCGAAGGTTCTTGGTGTATGACCATGACGATGCGCAAATTTATTAAAACTATGAGCTAAGGAAAGCCATTCTTTACTGATTTTATCATTTTCAAAACCAAGAGCTCTAATTATATTTGCTCTATGCCCTTCTTTGTTATCTTCTAATTTTTCCTTTTCTTCCGCTTCTTTTTTCTTAGTTTCTGGAAGTTTAGGCGCAAATATATCTCGGAAGCCGCCGTCAATTTCTCTGCTTAAATGTGCGATTAGGTTTGCTTTCGTGCTGAGTAAACAATCATCACCCATAATCATCAACGCATCTTTATAAAAGGCTCCGATTTCAGGACTAATTTGTTTTAGTCCTTCGTAAATTTTCTTTTGAGTTTCGTTCATTGATTTTAAGTGTTTAATGAGCATCATACGTTAATTTGTTTTATTAGTTCATAGCCATTTTATCTTGATCTATGGCCGTCTATGACTAAGAGCATTTAATCAACCAGTTGATTACTCTCATCATAATATTGATAAGATATCTGATGATCTTTATAATGTACATAGCTATATGGGCCTGAATGATTAAATCTGATGTAAAAATGAGGACATGGATAATGCTCGTCACCATCCATGTCATACTCAATGATATCATTGAACGCAATTGTGCTAATTACATTGACAGATCTGAGTTCAAATGTTGAATCGTCACTTTTATTATTTAATGTCCATTTGTTATCTTCATTTACATAAATGCCAATATTTTCATCACAAAATTCAAGTCCCCGATGTGATAAATCATGTATTTCTGCACCGAACCAAGTATAGACTTTGCCGTCCTTAATTTCATTATTTGGGTAGTCCTGATCCTCTATGGAGTGGATAATCATGCGATAGCGACGTTTAGTTTGACGTGTGAGCCACGGATGTAAATCTTTTTTAAGCCTTCTTTTAATAGCAATTTTATAACTAGTGTTTTCAGCTGAATGATTATTATTAAGAGAAAAGTTAGGATAGTATTTTCTTAGAGTTTTCGGGCAATCGGATATTTTCCCTTCTATGGTTTCCCAGCCCCAAAAAAGAATATNNCWAAKRTSGKAMNGAGYKYCKTTTTCAATTCCGAACAATACTCATCATAATCGGGATGTTCGCTAGCTGTACTAACAACATACAAGGTGTTAAAATCTAGCTTAGGGTTGTTTCTAAGGATCAATTCAACGGTTGACTTAATCTCCCCTATTATTTCCATTTTAATTGATATGGATGCCCTGGTTAAATCTTTCCATTTACATTGGATCACGATTTTCTCTTGGCTAGAGAAGATATCGATGCCTTTTTGTTTATGCCCATTTTTCCCAAATCGCTTGAAAGTAAGATTGGCTTTCAATTCGTTAAATAAATCGCAGATTAAATTTTCAAAATCGTCGTTGGATTTTATAGATGGGAGCTGATAATTTGTCATTAGAGGTCAATTTATTTATGTATCGTGGTAAGCTAATATAAGACTAACTAAGGATAATTGTTTGCAATCAGTAGAGCGTATATATGCAGAATTTAACTCCCAAGATATTTGGTTTTTTTATTTAGCCTCCCGTACGACTGGCGATTCTTACGTGTAACTTTTATCTTTTCCCTGTGTTCATATTTGTTATGCGTTAAACTGTAAAAACGGATCCTGTATGAGGTCTAACTATAAAGATTAAGATTCTTTTCGATATACTGGTTCTATCTTTTTCGATTCCCGAAAGGTGGTTTTCTAATCGATAATAATGTCACCAAATTCAGCATTTCTATTTACCAATGAGTAAGTCTCAATWCACSAMRMWCYTCCGNNAWMWWMGCNCTGTTTACGAATATTTCTACCATCCAGATGAACCAAAGAGGGGCGAGTCAACGGGGCTGAACTACGCAATGATCGCCAGAATTCGAAAAGATGCTGCTCAGAACTGGAAAGAAATGATGGCATGTTAAAGGGGCCGTCAATGGTGTCTTCCTGCTCATTAATTTCAAAGCATTCATTTAACCTTATTGCTGCGTTTTCAAATGTAAAAGTCCAGAGTTCCCGTAGAAGTGAAACTAACGTGAACTTGCTATATTTGGATTTAATTTTTCGGATAATTTCGGTGGTGATACCTAAGATTAATTTTACAGATTTTAAAGTATAATCCATATCAATCAGCAATTTGCCCCCTGGAATAGTTGCCCGTTTTATTGTTTTTGTTTTAGATAAGTAAATCTCATTGACCACTAAATTGTTGTGAAGCAGTAAATTCCTAGTTTCCTTAATTTCGATGAGCTGGTCGATGTTATTGTTGATCTCATCTATCTCTATAGCATAGACCCTAGAAAATACATTAATGATATTCTCTAAATTTGAATAAGCCAATTTGTTGACTTCTATCTCCAGCATCGTATACATCAACTCTCCACGGAGGAATTGCTCTATGTTGAAACTCAGGTTTTTTTGTTCTTCTTTAGCAAAATCACCATGTTTTTTTAGCAGTGTCAGCTTTTGAGGGAAAAACCTTAACATGGAAAAGATCAAATCAGATAGCATGGTCTCAAAACGGGCAACAGCAAGGCAGAAAATCCCCTGAATTCCATAACTCCCTATTTCCAGAGTGCTTAATTCCTTCTGTATTTTTTGCAATTCTTCGTGAGCACTGGATACCGGTTCTTCAAGTTCATATATGGTAAGTAAACTCGGCATCCGGGGCAGGCCGGTATTGCGAATCGATACTCTACCCAACTCAAGGGTGGTATTGTTTCGCAGGCATTGTGGTCGTTGAACAAGCATATTAATAAATATTGAAATTTTATTTTAAGGTCTAAATGTGGATATATTAAAACCTCATATATTACAATGTTACTACTCTATTTTTGTAACTTGGTATAAAATTAATCTCTACAGATGCAAAAACCTATAATTAGTGAGGAGGGTGACAAATCTATGCTTACCGTTAAGCGAAAGCTTAGGGAACTGGGCGTCAATTTACAGCATACCAGTCCGCAGGATAGAAAAGCTAATCAGGAACGCCTATTAAAAATCTCAGTGTGGACAGAAGAAGATCTCAAAATGATTGAAGATACTCGCCAGTCATTTGGTGCTATAAAACCAGCAGAATGGTAGTAGACACATGTATATTGATCGAGCATCTGCGGGCTAAGGATAAAATCACAACTAAGCTTTTCCGAATTACAGGTGAATATGACTTATATATTTCCTCAGTAGTTACTTATGAACTGTTCATCGGTGCTCCAACACCGGAAAGACAAAAAGAAATCATAGAACTGACCAAAGGAATGACTGCCCTGCCATTAACAGATGAAGTAGCCATGAAAGCCGCTGAGATTTATCAGAATCTGAAAAAGAAAAACAAATTGATCGGGCATCATGACATTTTAATCGCAGCAACCTGTCTTGTTTTTGAATTGCCAGTTGCCACTAGTAATAAGGAGCACTTCAAAAGGGTGGATGACCTTAAAGTTTTACGTTAGTAGGAGTACCTATGGCTAAACAATTAAATAGTATGCTCTCACCAACGATAGTCGATCTGATCCATAGCACATTTTTACCAAATTGGCCTTATCTGGAAAGTCTGAAATTAAAGCCATCGCAATTATTGGAAGCAAGTTATGACATGATACTGTCCAATCCCGGTGATGTGGCAATTGGAATCAACAGAGTACAAGTTGTCATTGATCATGACTTTTTTAATGCATTTAATTGCCTTGTGATCAAGCATTTTACTTCCGGACAAACTACCCTCATGTTCAATGCACAAATCAATCGAGCCGAACCGGTCATAGATATTTACAATCAGTTAAAAGACATTTTAGGAAATGGCTGGACATTCGAACCTAAATTTTCAACATTTTCCGAAGAGGAAAAGATTAATTCACTGGCTAATGGACAATTCAAGCAAGCCAATGATGAAATTTTACAGGTATGGAATATTGGACAATTCAGCGTATTACTGAATTACAAACTTGATCCTTTATCTCAGCTGTTATTGTCTATAAGCCATCAGTCCAAAAAAGAACCTGACCGACATGTTCGTGCTAACGGTACCTTGCTTAATCTATTAAAGTTTTCACCCGAGCAGGTAATTACGATGCCGGAAGTCAAGCATGAAGTGAAAGAAGAAAATGGAGCTGTGAAATACGTCGATTACACCTTTCAGCTGGAAGAATCGGAGATGAACCTATTTGACCGGGTAAGACTGAGAATATTTGATGCTGAAAAAAAGCTGGATCTATCGGTACAGATGCATATTTCCTATTTTAGCGAATTTGAAATGAGTGCGTCGCAGGTGATCAGTCTGGTAAATATAGTTGTTGGGATTTACGGTGCGGATAACTCTGGTATGAAAGAAATGGAACCACATGAGGTCGATCAAGTCGAAGCAGATGAGATGTGGTCAGGACGCAGCTGGACATTCAATCGTGCACACAAAATTTATGATCATGATGAGCCAGATCAGAGTATCCTATATCAGGCATCCATTACAGGTAACCCCGATCAGGATGGGATAATATTGAATATTCTTGCCTATAATCAAATGCTGGATTTTCAAGAAGTGCTCAACGAAGTATAATTTAAATGTACTACGCAAATAGGGCGCGCAGCCATTCATTTTATTTGCATTAAAATAACGTGATAAATATTTATGACTAAGATTTCTGAGGATTTTCAAAAGATGATGGACCAACTACCGATTATACTTAGTCCATCATTCAGCGCTAGACTAAATGAACCCGTAACGATTTTCAAAGGAATATTTGAAGTAGTTAACGGCGGAAAAGTTGTTAAAATTGATGGGGAGATCTATTTTACTTGGACGCCAGAGTCCGGAATAAAGTTTATTGGTGTGCCGGATCGCAGCATTTTCTTTGAACCAATCGACAAAATTCTCATTCCTGGTCTTGATATCAGTCACGGTTACTCTTATTTTATCAAAATGAACGGAAATGGGGTTGTAGGTGCTATTAACTCACCATTTTTGATCATTCACAACCAGCAAGACGTTGACCGAATTCATTTTGAATTGCCCAATTTCAGAGATTTCCTCGGTGCACCAGTCCAAGTAGATGACTGGATGAGAACAAATCGATTAACTTTCGAAAATAAAGATTGGCTAGTTACAGTGGATAAGATCTCAAATTACGGACATTTGAAAGAGGAACTTGAACACACTGGGGGCTACGCCTTATTACTTACGGGTGAATTACAGCACAAGAGTGGTAAACTTAATGCTAACAGGATGCATAATATGGTACAGCCACTTGGCCTGTTCTTCAGCTTCCTAAATGGGAGACGAACATTTCCTTGTTTTATTCAAGGTTTAGATCAGCATACACCTTCATGGACAGACTTTTCTGCGAATCATGCCGATCGATATAAATCAGTTGGTTCTTGGTTGCCACAGTCTGATCATTCTGGGATTGGTGTGATGTGGGATGCTTTTGTAAATATGACCAGTGATGCGAGTAGCCTGGAATGCATTGATTATTTGCTACACTGGTATGTTGAAGCAAATAATAACAGCGGCTTCTGTGAAGGAGCAATTGTGTTGTTGCAAAATGCTTTTGAACTGCTATTCAACTGGCAAATGATTGAGCAGCGCAATTTATATACAGTTGCAAAAGGTAAATCTATAAATGCAGCGGAGAAAATCAGGATTTTGCTGCGTGATGCGGGTATTTCGCTGAATATACCTATTAAATACAAGGAAATTGAGAATCAGCTCCGGTCACACCAAATGAAATTTCAGGATTTTCCAGAACTGTTTACATTAGTTCGTAACTCAATTACCCATACTAACCAGAATAAACGGACTAATCTTGCAAAGATCCCATCTTTAACAAGGCATCATATTAAAGAGATTGGTATATGCCACCTTGAGTTGTTGCTTTTAAAACTCTTCAATTATCAAGGGAAATTTGCAAGTCGTATTTCAGAAAATATGTTTGTTGGTGGCAATGAAGAGTCGGTTCCCTGGAATAAAGCTGTCAGTTAATATTGCCGATATAAAAAACTAAAGTAGACCATCAAAGGGTAATTTGGTTGGTATTAGACGATGCATCATACTATAAATCATAGCTTTCAGACAAGCTTGACTCTTTTTATTTAGAATGTGGCTTCTAGTAAATATTGATTGACTCAATTTGCATGGAATTGTAGAAAATGAATTTAAATTTGATCACTATAAAATAGATATTGTGGAAAACAATCAAATCAGACCTGTTTTTTTGATTAGTGTCATTGCTTGTTCATCGTTTTCATAGGATACGGCATTTGCAAGATAAGATTTTACTAGACGCCGCTCATACCATTTTAAATAGCTGATTCCCGGGTTGACTTCTGTAAATGTACCAATGATCATTTCATATTCTTTTAATGCCTTCTGAAACATTTTTTGACTTTTTACCGCACAGTACCTAATGGTTTCTTCAAGCATTTCAGGCTGGTCATTGACTCTTCCATCATGAAAAGTTGGCGCCAACACCCTTAATGCCTGAAAACAATACCTTAGTAAATATTCGGGATCATTCTCAGATAAGTTGATAAAGAAGTTTGATTTAATATTTAAAAAGTCGCTTGTTTTTGATTTTTTGTAAAAGGTATTGAACAAGTAGGAGGTAGCTTTCTTTGACCCTAACTTAATTGCCATCCTGAGGAACTCAAACTTCCAATAGATTTCTTTTTTATTTACAGTTGTATTCATTGAGGTGTTTTCAACTAACAACTTTAATTGGGACAATTCATAGTTGCAGTCAATGAGGTATTTACAGATTTTATATTGCCATTCTTGGCTGATGGAAGTTATAGAATAGATTATATCTTCAAATATTTCAGCCCCATCAGCAAGTCCAATGATGATGTTGATTAGGTATTCCTTATATCGGGGTGAAAACTTGGGGTCGTTTAATCGTTGGAGCATATAAGGTAAACCTTCAATTAAGTTATATTCTAGGCAAGCAGTGGCCTGTGAGGCAATAACCCGGTGAGCTAACCCTTGGTGTTGAAGATTTTCCAGCACTTGGTTCTTGAATGCTTCATGGTCGCTACACTGATAAACCAATTGGTAGATTTTTTTCTCTTTTTTATTTTCCTCATTATGGTCAGCTCGAAAGCCATAGTAGTCCAGCTTCAGCATCTCAAGTATTGTAGAAGATTCTAATTCAATGTTGCTATGAACAAAAAAGTTAGTTAGATGAGAGGCTGCATTTGAAACTGTGTAAGATCCATTTTCATATTCCTTGATCGCGGTATCAAATTTTGTTTCAGGTAAGATGTTCTTAATCAAATAATTTTCTGCAATCCTCAATAGCTCGGGTGAAAGACCTTTTCTATCAGAATTAATGTAAACACCTACAGTTTGAAATACATACCATTCCCATCCCCTAAGATCGAAAGCGTTCTGGAATTGTTTGAAACCGCCCTTTATTTTATAATCGCTGATCGCACGTAGTACAATGGTGTTATTTAATTTCTTTTGAATTTCCTTTCGTTCACTGTATTCCAGTTCATAAAGTGTTTCATCTGAGCTAGCGTCTTTTTTATGTTCTTTAATCAGCTGATAGACTTTTTTGCCTTCTTCAAGAAACTGAGTGTGATCCTGCAGTAGCTCAGTATTCTTTATCTCTCTTTCTGCATTTATTTTTTCCCAATCTGGTCGTTCCTGAAATTTGAATTGATCGCCAAAGTTTTCGAGCAATAGTTGTTGAAAATTTTCATGCTCTGGGTTATTTAATGAAAGCCGGATTGTTCTAACCTGGTCTTCCGTAATGATGCCGTTTTTGTATTGGTTAATGATTTCTTGACCTAGCCCATCCCGATAAAATTTGAATAGAAAGTAATCTAGCTGATGCAAGTCTTTATGGTATACGAAGTCCCAAAAAATGAAATCTTTATTTTGATTTTCGGCAAAAAATAGGCTCGGATCGCCCCAATCTTTTCGTTTATAGTCATCGTATTCAACTTGGACCAAAAAATCTGTATACAATCGGTAGAGCTTCTCGTCACCAGTGTGGTTATGGATGTTGCCGAGTTTTTTATAAATCTGATTGATGAGTCTGTATTCTTCAGAATATCCTTCATAGCCCGTGATTTCCTTGATTCGTTTTGGAAGCGAGGTAAAGTGCTTTAGCAGGATAAATGCATTTTCATGATTGAGGTGTGTGAGTACATATTTCAGATAAAATGGCTCCAATCCCGCACTAATCCTGTCATTGGAATTGGTTAGTATGCCATCGCTTTCTACAACATATTTGAATTCATTAATGAAGTTACCCTCGTCAATATATTTAATAATTGCGCTACGAACCATTTTGTGGTTATTACGTGGGACTTGTTTCACAAGTTCCAGCAACCGGTTATTGAAAAATTGGTACTTGCCCAAAATGTCAATGGCTCGGTCATAAACAGCATAGCCGTAACCTGTTTTGGATAAAATTGTTTCAATTTCAATTAAAAGACACTTCTTGATTTCAGTTGTTAGTTTGACTTGGTTGTAATAATAAATGATATCCAATAAACAGTAGCGGTGATTGTCTTCTTCTGCCGTTTTAAGTTCATCAATGACAAATTTGAAAGCTTCTGCAGAATAATTGATAAACTCACAGAATTCATCTAAACGAAAGTCTCCACCGAGGTAATAAATGCGATCGCTCTTTCCCTTTATTATGATGCGTTTGAAGATTTCCATACGCTGTGGCAATGTAAGTTTATCTTTTTCAAACTTTAGAAAGATATCATTGTCGGTTTCAGATAGTAATTTGAAAAGTTTTTTGAATGCTGTGCCCTGAACTGACAGAATAGTGAATAAATAATTTACAGTATTGAACATCTTCGGCTTCAAGATATGCACACCTGTAGTATGGAACAATATTGGCTCAAGCGATTCCCAATCTAATTTTGATAAGCTTACTGCTGCCAGATATTCCTGAAAGTTGTTGTGTTCAAATGAAATCGAATCAGTTAAATTCTGCTGTGGTTCAACTTTAAATAAGGAGCAACGTCGGATAGTTTCTAATGATAAGTATCCAAACGAACTCATTTCATTAGTTAGTATCGCATTTTTTCCTGTCAACGTTAGATAGAGAGCTAATTTAGCTGCGAAATTTCTTAAGCTATTTAGATCCACTTCAGGACCATACTTTTCATCATCTTTACGGATCTTATAAGTAATGATCTTTTCAATGATCTCTGCCTTATTTAGGGGGAGTTGTTTTTCATCTTCCAGAAAAAGGTCAGTGAGTGCGGACAAGTAAAACGGACTGGAAAGCAAATATTTCACCCATCGTTTATCAAAGAACTTACTTAATTTCCGTTTTTGCTGGTCTGATGGAATACGTTCTCCAAGGTAGTGTTCAATATCTTCTGCCTCAAGATCATTTAGATAAAATTCGAGTAGACGGTCATCCTCTATAATGTCTGCACCGATCTCTCTGGTGAATACATTGGTTCGTATGGTTGCAATAATGTTTGCCTTTTTGTTGGCTTGAACAAAAGTGTTGAACTTTTTTACAAACTTTTTGAATTCAGATGACGGAACTTCATCAAGCCCGTCAAAGAGTAGTAATAAGCGTTCAGGGATAATTTGGCCCCAGTTTGGATAGATCGTCTCTATGTATTTATCAATTTCTCCGTGGAAATTTTTTAAGCGGATCAATATTGGAAATAGGCCGTCTTTTTTCTCACTATAGATAAATCCCAGGTTTTCTAATTCTTTGGACTTTCCAATCGCAGCATCTGCTTTAATGATTATTCTTGCTAGTTTGTTTTCAGCTAAACATGCTGAAATGTAATTTGGGAGCGATATGCGTTGAAGTTGATTATGTCCTTTGTAAACTTCTTCAATTTTATGTGGGTTGGTTAACCTTCTAAATATATAGAATTGTACAGGGCGATAGTAAATATACTCATGAACCATATCGGTAAGAAAAGCGCCAAGATAGTTGTTTAGTGCCAGTGGATTGCAAAATTTATCCCTCCATGAAATTCCAAAAAACTGTTCAACTATTTTTGGGTTATTCCTAAGTTTTCCATCAATTCGTAGGCTTCCCCAGGCCTCAATTTGGATATTCTTTTTTTTAAGCCTCGATTTTTCAGTTTCCAACTCATCCAAAAATGTATTATCCTGTAGGTTATTGGAGCTAAAAAGAACAAATGTTCTGGTTTTGTTATACCACGTCCCATTCTCCCAAATTTTCAGGGCTTCTTTTAAATCATTTCTTTTGAAAGTGCTGACTCTTTTGCATTGAAACAAGATGTACTTATCATCGTCAAACCGAACATAGCAGTCGAATCCATGTTGTCCTTGTCCAGGCAACCCGTACAATTGACAGCGTTCTGAACCGTATTCAGCACAAATGAGTTCATAACACAACAGCTCCAATTTTCCCCATTCCAATTCATGATAAGGAAGTACAGAATAATTGTAGTCTATGGGTGGGGTTAGTTTATTATGGGTTGGCTTAGTAGAATTGTTTGAGTTCATTACATACTAGAATGTCTAGTTTCATTTTTGATTTTAGATAAGGTTATTATTTGCATATAACAGCATGTTGCAAGATACTAAAGATTTACATCGGGTTTTAACTTTGGTTAGCAATGTTTAATTTTAGATGTTTAAACTTTTTGTAATGCTCTGTAGACTTTGCCTTCAAGAAAAACCACTTTTAAAGAAATCACATATCATCCCTAATTTCATGTATAAAGGGATTTTTGGCAAAGATCATAAAGTGGTAAATGTGAGCATGGATAACCTGAAGAAAGTATCATCATCTTACACAGGTATTTATGATAGAAATATTTTGTGTGCGGAATGCGATAACGAAATATTAAGTAAGTTGGAGACTTATGCCAGTAGTTGTATTTTTTTTAATGGCAATCCAAAAACAAGAAGTCATATCAAACTTGAAAGATTACAGGGAGGAGAACTCGTACCTGCAATTAGGTTCCATAATTTAGATTACACCAGAACCAAGTTGTTTTTTCTTTCCCTTCTCTGGCGTGCTCATATTTCAACTAATAAATTTTTTGAGGTGGTTGCTTTGGGGAATTATGCAGAAAAGATTAGAAAAATGCTCGTTGAAAATAATGCTGGAAAGGAAGACGAATTCGAAGTGATCCTGATGCACATCGACAGTGATGGAACACGCCCTGATCGTTCAATTATTTCACCTAGACATTTCCGTATTGAAGGTAATAGCTCTTATATGTTTCACATTAATGAGATCATGTATCATTTTAATATTTCTGGTCATAATAAGTTGTCGTTGTTCGAAACCGGTATTATTAAAAAGGATGGTATTCTGGATATCATGACATTAACAGATAGTTCAGCGAGAGAACATTTTGATATGTTCATGGGTAAGAAAATCCTGATGAAAAGTAACATTAGGAGATAGTGTTCAAAGAATTAAAAAACACTTTGATGTTTGCCGATAATAAAGCGTTATTTACCCCCGTTGGTGTGAATACTTCAATTACAAGCTTTTTCAATGATCCGTAAATAGCGATGCAAAATAATATCGTTTATTCGCACCTGAACAATAAACAGCTGATCAGCAAAAGAAAAGTATTTGATGAAACTTATTTACTAAAAGATAGCGTAAAAAGTATAAAATGGAAAATTACCGATGAGGTTAGAGATGTTGCTGGTTACCCTTGCCATCGGGCGAATGGTCTTACACTTGACTCTGTTTAAGTAGTTGCGTTCTATACCGATAAAATTCCTGTTTCGGGTGGCCCGGAATTATTTAGAGGGTTACCAGGTATGATCCTACAACTTGCGTTACCCCATGAAAATGTAAGCTGGATTGCAACTAAGGTTGAGGAGGTTGAGTTTCCGACAAATTCAATCTTAACACCAACAGGTGGCTCAATTGTTAACCTAAATGAGCTGATCGATAAACTTAAAAGTGTTTACAAGTATAATACAAAAAGACATTTGAATATTTAAAAGCATTCTTATTATAGGATTAAATATTAGATCTTCCGTCAGACTCAGCTGCCTTCCCATGTGGGAATTCTGACAATTCAGATTTTCCACATGGGAAGCGCAAATTTAAGTGGTTTTTATTATAGGTTTTATCGTAAAAACCGACTTATGTCATCCATAAACGCGTATTTCTCATATCATCAATGTATTTCTTCATGCCTGCAACTATCTTCAAATCGTCAAGAAATTGGTGTGTTCGGAATATATCTGAGAGTACTTTGTGAAGCTCTTTCTAAATTCATTATAGTAAGACATTAATATAATTGTTAACACATGTTGAATCTTTTTATTTACTGATTGAAAATAAATTAATTACCAATTATGTTTGTTCAAGGGGAGGAATATTTCTCGCTAATAAGAGCCATATCAGCGCCAACTTTAATGTCAAGTATCTTTGCATAATGTTGAGTGGTTTGAATATTAGTATGTCCCAGCATTTTTGAAACACTTTCTAAAGGGATTCCATTTAAAAGGGTGACGGTTGTTGCAAATGTATGCCTGGCAATGTGGAAGGTAATTGGTTTCTTGATGCCACAGAAATCTGCAATCTCTTTAAGGTAGCTATTCATTTTCTGATTGCTTGAAACTGGAAACAGCATTCCGGTATTTAAACAGGCAGGGTTATCGCGATATGAATTTAGGAGAGCAGAGGCTACTGGCAGTAAAGGAATGCGAGATGGAGTATTGGTTTTTTGCCTTTTTATCGAGATCCATTTGTCTTCATCTACGCCAGTTACAACATTGCAGCTTTTTAGATTTTTAACATCTATATAGGCGAGGCCTGTAAAGCAACAAAATAAAAAGATGTCTCTTACCTGTTCTAGCCTCTCTGAAGCCAGTKCYWWNATYGGMMRWGNGTCKYKATTTCCTGTTCAGTTAAGTAAACGCGCTCAACTTTTTTAATCTTGTTTTTATAACGTGCAAATGGATCTACCACAAGCCATCCATTAGAAAGGCAGATGCGAATAATCTTACCGAAGTTTTTCAAGTATTTCACAGCTGAATTGTTCGCGCATTTTCGGACTGATCGCAAATAAAAATCGTACTCAGTTATAAAATCGTAGTTAACTTTTCTGATCTCGATGTCGCTAATCTTGTACTTCCATTGTAAGAACTCAACAGTATGTTTTAAAGATGTCCGGTAACGCTCAGCTGTGCCTTTAGAGAACTCTCTTCCTACAAGTGCTTCCATCTTTTGGTTGTGGTCCTTAAAAATGTCAATTAAGGTACGTTGCTTGGCTACTTTGCCCTGAAACTGATCTCTTAATTTCTCGGCGGTGATGGTGTCGTCTTTTTCAGTTAATTGCCGATGAGCTTCGAATACTTTGTTTTGGAGATCGTCCAGGTAAGCATTCAAGGATTTCATCTCCTCTTTTTTACCATTGCATCGCCCTGAAGTTGTGTTCCATTGGATAGGATCACAGCATCGGCCTGTGGTTACTTCACAACGTTTCCCATCCACGGTAATCCGAAGATAAATAGGGGCTTTGCCCGATTGATAATTCTTTTGCTTCTTCATATAGAAGAGTAAGCTGAAATTGGTTTTCATAATGCATTACATTAATGGTTAACAAATTTAGCTTTGCAGGTACTTTTTTACAAGATGTTCGTTGGTGGAACATGTTGATTGTCAGTTTGATGCGTCCGATTCGGTGAGTCGTTTTCATTTTCCAAATTACTCACCGAATGACTCACTTATGAGTTGAGAATTGATGCATATTTTGTTATGTCCTAAAAAGCAAAAAGCCTGCTAATCATACGATTTGCAGGCTTTTTGTTGGTTTTGACACCTTTTTGGCGGAGAGTGGGGGATTCGAACCCRCRKAYYYWYTRWCANAGKYAWMAGTYYYSNAAGACTGCCGCAATCGACCACTCTGCCAACTCTCCGCGACAAAAGTACAAATACGGCTTGATTTTGCAAATTCAGAATTGGATAATTCCGCTTAAAAATGATAACGCGCTAAAAATGAGTGAGAAAAAATTATCTTTTCCCTAGTTTATCCTCTATTGGAGCCGGTTTTTTGAACAAATTGAAGTTAGGTCGGATGATTTTTACACTCCTTTTCGACAGATCTACGCTTGCATTTAGCTCAAAACCTACCAAAAGTATCAGAGAATTTAAATAAAGCCAGATCATAATAACGATAAGCGTACCGATAGATCCATAGACTTTATTGTATGAACTGAAGTTGTTAATGTAAAAAGAGAAGCCCCAAACAGAGATAAAAGCAAGTATAGTAGCCAGCCATGAACCGGCGCTGAAAAACTTCCATTTCTTGGCATGGGCCGGCCCGTATCTGTAAAGGATAGAAATCGTTACAAAATATAATATTCCTAACAGTGCCCATCTGGTAAGCTGAATAGCAAATGTTGTAAAGCTTGCCTTAATATTAAGTGTGGTTTCAATACGGTTTAATGCAATTTCACCAATTGCCATTGCGATAATACAAGTAATTACTGAAAAAGCAATCACAAGGGTTAGTAAAACAGCAATTAGGCGTTGTTTTACCCAGCTACGTGTTTCAATGATCAACGATGATTTATTAAAAGCCATCATTAGATTATGGACTCCATTCGTTGCAAAAAATAATGACAAAATAAATCCGAATGATAACAAACCACTGTTTTGCTTATGTACAATCTCATCAAGAGTAGTGCTAAAGGCTTTATAAGCATCTTCTGGTAAAACCAAAATAATCAGGTTCATCAGTTGATCCTGAAAACCAATTTTCTTAGGTATAAAGGGGATCAGTGTAAATAAGAAGATGATGGCAGGAAAAATGGCCAGCATAAAATTATAAGCCAATGAAGATGCCTTATTCACCAGGGAGTCTTTGCCAATCTCTTTAAAAAAGAATGTGGCAACGGTATAAATGGGTAGCGGACTAAAGCCAGGTAAAACACAAACTTTTGTCCAGCTAATAAACATAGAATAAAACCTGATTTTTAAAAGTTGCTTATGAACCCACTCCATCTATCAAATTTAATTAAAAAATACCCTTAACTTCTCCATAAAATTTTCTGGAGGAGAGCAAGGTTTGTTTTTTGCCATATCCACAAATACCAGCGTAGTTGTTCCAATGTTAATCAGTTCGCCGGCCGGATTCGACAATTCGTATTTAAAATGGATCCGCACATCCGGAAGGTCATGGATCGTAGTTTTAATTGTTATTTCCTGGTCGTATAAAGCCGGCTTAATATATTTACAGTTCAATTCTAAAACTGGCATCATTACACCCGCGCTTTCCATTCCAACATAATCCATACCCAAACTTCTTAGCATCTCTACACGGGCAACTTCGTAGTACTCGGCGTAATTTCCGTAATAAACATAGCCCATTTGGTCCGTTTCACCGTATCTAACCCTTATTTTTGTGGTATGAGTATACATTATTTAAATATATTGCGCTGGTTTAAAGCATCTCTGTATTTCTTAGCATTCCTTTCGTGCTCCTGAACCGTTACCGCAAAGTTATGGTAGCCAGAAAAATCTTCCTTAGCACACATATAAATATAACTGTTATTATCGCGGTTTAGCACAGCATCAATAGCATTAATACTTGGCATCATGATAGGTCCTGGGGGCAAACCAGCATATTTATAAGTATTGTATTTTGATTGCACATTTAAAAGCGAATTGGTAACACGTTTAACTGTAAAATCGTTATTGGCAAAAATAACAGTTGGATCTGCCTGAAGCAATATACCCTTATTTAAGCGGTTTAAATACAAACCTGCAATAATAGGCATCTCCTTATCGTACAAGGCTTCGGCATCAACAATTGAGGCTAATATAGAAACCTGAATAGGAGTTAAGTTTAATGATGCTGCTTTTTGCTTCCGATCAGCATTCCAGAATTTATCATATTCAGCATGCATTCTATCAAAGAACTCCGGAGCAGTAACATTCCAATACATTTCGTACGTGTTTGGAATGAACATCACATAGCTGTTATCTTTATTAAACCCATATTTTTCAAGCAAAGCAGCAGAGTCAAGCAGATTTATAAAAGTTAAAGAATCCGGTTCAAGGTTTCTTGAGAGATAACCGGCAAAGTTTTCTTTTTGCCTTAAGTTTTGAAACTTCAATTTTACAGGATCCTGATTACCCGATTTCAGCATATTAATAATGCTGCGGTTATTCATCCCTTTTGCCAATTTATAACGACCTGGTTTTAAAGAACGTGCAAGCTGCATTTTACCGGATGCTTCACTAAAAGAACCTATATCGGTTAACATATCTTTCAGTTTAATCTCTTTAAACAGGTCGTCGATATTGTAGCCTGTTCTTATATATAGGTATTTTTCGTTGCCCGTAACATTTGGTGCAAAATATACTTTATATAATTTAAGTCCATAAAAGCCTCCGGCAACTAAAACAAGTAATAGTAAGCCTAATATTATTTTGGTATTCTTTTTAAGACCCGTCTTATTTTCTTCGTTTGACATATATAAATGATAGTGTGATTAATTTTTATTAGATAATGTAATGTTTACCGGTGTCCCAATTTTTACTTTAGTTACCGAATCTGTTGCAAGTGGTTCCTGTTTAATGATTACAGCATTGGCAGAATCCGTAACAACCCCCTCGTAAGTAACTGTTCCAAGGTTTAACATTGCGCCATTTCTCAATGCAAACAGTGCCTCATCCTTGGTTAAGCCAATAAGAGTTGGAATGTCCACTTCTTCGTTTCCTTTTCCATCGCCCAATAAAAAGTCAATTCTTGATCCTTTAGGTACCATTTCTCCGACTTTAATAGGCTGATTGCCAAAAGAAACCTCCAAAACCACGTCTCTGCTCACATCCGGTTTATAAGTAGTATCCCCAAGTTTCAGACCAAAACTTTCAATGATGGCCTGTGCTTGTCTTAATGATTTATATACGACATCCGGAAATTTAACATTTGGAGCCCTGTTCATGCTCACAGTCAGGTAAATTGTTCTGTTGTCTTTTACAAAAGTATTAGGGTTTGGATCCTGATCTATTACTGTTCCCGGAGGTGTATCCATAATATAAACAGAATCGACCTCATAACGTAAGCCCAACTGTTCAAGTTTACTAACTGCTTGTGTGAATGATAACCCTTTAACTGAAGGTACATTTAAACCCTGGCCATGTTTGGTATAATACCTTAAACTAAAGAATGCGGTAAATAAGATTACTGCAACCGTAATTATAGCTGCAATAAGATTGTTTCTAAATGAATTTGTTTTTAAATAAGATATGAATTTGCCCATGCGTTTTTCTCTTCTGAAGGTACAGCGTCCAAATTTAGATTAAAATAATATTTTATTGGAATTAAAATGACATCTGCACCAACTAATTTATATTTGTGCCTTACCTGACCTGATGGTTTTGCCTTACCTGACCTGATGGTTTTGCTTAACGTGATCGGTAGGGCAGTTATTGACAAACCAGGTCGTCATCTCGACCAAAGGAGAGATGACAACGGTAAGTTATGTATGCATTATAACCCGTATATATATAATAGATATATTAGAATTTAAAAATTATACAGATGAAGAAAACAATAGCATTGCTAACCGGAGGGACCACTGGCGAATGGGTAGTTTCCGTTAAAAGTGCAGCAACAATAGCACAGAATTTAGATACCGGTAAATTCGATGTCTATAAAATTATGCTTACCCAGCAGGGCTGGTTTTATGAGCCTGCAGATTCTGTGAAAATAGAGGTTGACCGTAACGATTTTTCTCTTACCATTAAAGGAAGAAAAATAATGTTTGAAGGGGTGTTTATAGCTATACACGGTTCTCCAGGCGAAGATGGTAAGCTGCAAGGGTATTTTGATATGCTTAATATTCCTTATACGACATGTGATGCGCTTACCTCGGCCATTACCATGAACAAAGGTTACACCAAGGCAATTGTGCAGGACATTGATCAGCTGAATGTCGCTAAATCTGCGCAGATCTTTAAAAATGTACCCTACAATTTAGTTCAACTAAAAAAAGACCTTAAACTGCCATACTTTGTGAAGCCAAACAACGGTGGCAGTAGTATCGGCATGAGTAAGGTAAGCCATGGCCATGATTTGGAAGCAGCCCTTGAGAAAGCTTTTCATGAGGATAACCAAATTTTGATAGAAGAATTTATATCAGGCAGAGAGTTTACCGTTGGTGTAGTAAAACTTGATGGCAGAATAAAGGTGTTGCCTATTACAGAAGTAGAAACAGCAAAAGAGTTTTTTGATTTCGAAGCTAAATATACTCCTGGAGTAGCAACAGAAACAACTCCTGCCGCGGTTAAGCCTGAAACAAGGGATCGGGTAGCTAAAATAGCTGAAGCGGTTTACATTAAGTTGAATTGCAGGGGTGTAGTACGTATAGATTTTATACTTACAGAAGATGAAGGCGATTTTTACTTCATTGAAATAAATACCATCCCTGGACAAACTTCAACCAGCTTCATTCCTCAGCAAGTTGCAGCAATGGGAATGAAGTTGAATGATTTTTATACTAAGCTCATTAAAGAAACGATAGGGTAGCATTTGACATGAAATGGCATTTTCATCATGACAATTAAATATTTGCTGGATAATAGTTATAAACCGTCTCTTTATAAAAAGGGCGACGTAATTTATGAACCGGGAGCCCAGCCCAGGGCAGTTTATTTTATTAAGACCGGCAAGGTGAGAATGGTGACTGTTAATGATGATGGTAAAGAATTTATTCAGGGCATTTTTAAAAGCAACGAATATTTCGGGGAGCCTGCCTTATTGGTAAATAAACCCTATCTGGCATACACTATAGCCACTCAGGATTCTGAAATTATAGTGGTAAAAGGGGAGGAGTTTTTTAAAATGCTAAAGGAACATCCTGATTTTAGTATGAAGCTTATTCAAACGCTAAGCCATCGCTTGTTTTATAAGTCTATGATGCTCGAAGAACTGGCAAATGAACATGCCGAGCACAGAATAAGAACACTTATTGCTTACCTGTTTAAAGATGTAGAACATACCCAGGAGCTAAAGGTAACCCGGCAGCAGCTCGCAGACATGAGCGGGCTGCGCGTAGAAACGGTAATCCGCATCATCAAAAAGCTTTCAGATCAGAAAGAATTGAAACTGGTTAGGGGTAAAATCATTAGAATTTAAGTATGATCTGGATCATAAATTAACTGTTTTATGTGTCGTATTTTTGTGTCATAATATTAAAGTTATGAAACCAATATCAAAAATACAGGCAGTTGTAGAGTGTAAATGTCCAAGATGTAGAAAAGGCCCAATATTTTCTGGTAAGCTTTATGCTTTTAAGGGCCAGACAACCAATGAATATTGTCCCGTTTGTAACCTTCGTTTTGAAAGGGAACCTGGCTTTTTTTATGTAGCAATGTTCATTAGTTATGCTATGAATGTTGCCGAAATGATTACCATCGCAGTAGCCGCTTATATACTGGGCGTAGATCTTACTTACGAGAACCTTTGGATGTATGTAGCGATTATTATGGTTGGTGTATTTCTGTTTGCTCCTTTTAATTACCGTTATTCAAGGGTGTTTTTACTGCACTGGCTTACACCTGGCCTGGGGTATGTTCCGGATTTGAAACAACACCAGGCATAAGGTCCCAATATTTTCATAGCTCAAGCCGTCATCTTGACGATAGGAGAGATGACGGCTTGAGCTGCCGTTAGACTGATAACGCAGTTAGACTTTTATAGTCTTCCATTTTCCAATTTTGAATAGAATATAACCTGCTATCGCAATCCCTGTTTCGGCAACTGGGATAGCAATAAATACACCTGTCGGCCCCATTTCTAAGTATTTAGCAAGGAAGTAACCCAAAGGAATCTGGAACAACCAGAAGCCAAAAAGATTAACCCATGTAGGCGTCCAGGTATCTCCGGCGCCGTTAAAGGTGCTAATCAAGACCATGCCAATACCATAAAAGATATATCCAAGACTCATAATCTGAAGGGCATTTTTGGCAACCTCCTGTATTAAAACATCATTAGTGAAAAATGATATGAAATAACGTCCAACGCCAAAGGTTAACACCATAACAAAGAGCATATAAATTACTACATATTTCGCAGTTTTCATTACAGATTGCTCAGCCCGGTCAATGTGTTTTGCACCTAGATTCTGTCCAACCAGTGTGGCCGCGGCATTGCTCATTCCCCATGCCGGAAGCATAAAGAACATCATCAGCCTTAATGCAGTTTGATAACCTGCTGATCCATGATCTCCACCTGTTGTTGCTACAAGCTGCGCCAAAAATATCCAGCTGCATGATGCGATAACAAATTGGAAAATACCAGGCGTCGCAATTTTTAACAACGCCTTTATCTGTTCTAAATGAGGCCTAAAATAGGATAGTTTTATTTTTAAAAGGCTTTTGCCACTCACAAGGTGATAAACCTGATAGCACACGCCAATACCACGTCCGATACTTGTGGCCATGGCTGCACCTGTTAATCCAAATGCAGGGATTGGCCCAAAACCATTAATTAAAACAGGGCATAGAATGATGTTGGCAATATTGGCAATCCATAAACTTTTCATCGCAATAGCGGCATTACCTGCACCTCTGAATATCCCGTTGATAAGGAAGAGCAATACAATAATAATACTTCCGCCCATCATAATGCGCATAAATGTTGTGCCTTGTGCTGCAGTTTCCGCTGATGCGCCCATTAATAGTAAAATGTCTGTTGCGTAAATAAGCCCGGCAATGCTGATAATCAGGTTGAACGCAACTGCAATTATTATTGCCTGCATTCCTGCTTTTGAGGCAGCAACCGGATCTTTCTCGCCAATTCTTCTGGCAACAACAGCTGTTGCAGCCATGCTCATGCCAATGGCAAGTGAGTATATAACGGTAAGTACAGATTCTGTAAGCCCTACGGTTTGTATTGCGTGACTGCTGTTATGTAAATGACCTACAAAATAAAGGTCTACCAATGCAAAAACAGATTCCATAGCCATTTCCAGCATCATTGGGATGGCCAGTAAAATAACAGCTTTACGAATGCTACCTTGGGTAAAATCGAGATCTTCGCCTTTGAGGGCTTGTTTAATAAGTGTAAAAATTTGAGATAGCTTGCCTAATGAAGCTGTTTTTTGTTCTAACATAGGGTAAGTGGAAAAAGTAATAAATAGACCGCGATCAGCCAGAAAAGCTGTATCAATATTTTCGTGAAAAGGTGGAGTCCTTGGTCTTTAGAACCTCAAACGGACTGCAAATACTTTCATCGTAATGCGGTTGAGTTAGAAAACAAATATATATTTTTTACAAATACAATTCTGTATTTTATTGAAAAAAAAGAAAACCGAAAAAGAAGGGCCAAGTATTAAATGCTGTATGCCTTTATCATTTCTTCATTTACTTTGCAGCCTTTTCCGGTGGTAGTGTCAATCATCACATAATCAAACCATCCATCAGAAGCAATTTTACCTGTTCTTTTATTTTCAATTTCGAACTGTACACGACAGCCTTTTTCATTAATGGTTAAAATTCCGGTTCGGATAGCAATTACATCGCCTAGGATTAGTGGTCGTTTAAAGTCAACAAGTGCAGTACGTACCACCCAGCCAAATCCACTGTTTAAAAAAGATTCCATCGGCATTTTGTAAAATTCGGCCATTTGATCATAACGGGCAGCAAGCACATAATCAAAGTATTTGCTATTATGGACATGGTTAAACATATCGATATCATCAGGACGTACTTTTAGTTCACTTTCAAATATACTGTATTGATTTTTTTCCATAAATAAGTCGTTACAGCAACAAAAATAGGATTTAGTAATGGCCAATTTTCTTGTCGTGCCAAAATTTTACGCATACTTGTTAATCTTTAAAACTTACACTATCTTTGCACCCAATTAATTAATCATTTAAACTTTAGTATCATTCAAGAATGTATTTAAGTAAAGAAAAGAAAGCTGAAATCTTTAAACAGCATGGTGAAGTAGAAACCAACACTGGTTCTGCTGAAGGTCAGGTGGCGTTATTTACATACCGCATTGCACATTTAACTGAGCACTTAAAGAAAAATCGTAAAGATTTCTCTACTCAGTTATCACTACAAAAATTAGTAGGTAAACGCCGCGGTATTTTGGCATATCTATTTAAAAAAGATATTGAGCGCTATCGTGCTATCATCAAGACTTTAGGTCTAAGGGATATCATCAAATAGAACTACTTATATCAAGAAAAGCCATTCTTTAGGGATGGCTTTTTTAATTTCTTGATATTATTATCTTAACTTGCAAAGTAAAATTATATATATAAATCCGGTGTGTGAAAAGAGGAAAACACACCACAACAATTTTTAAATGAATGTAATAAAAAAATCGTTCGACTTGGGCGATGGAAGAACAATCGAAATTGAAACAGGAAAATTAGCTAAACAAGCTGATGGTTCGGTGGTAGTTAAAATGGGCGATACCATGCTTTTGGCAACTGTAGTTTCTACGGTAGGAGCTAAGGCTGGTGTTGATTTTTTACCTTTATCTGTTGATTATCAGGAGAAATATGCTGCCGCAGGCCGTATCCCTGGAGGTTTTCTTCGTCGCGAGGCAAGATTATCTGATTATGAAGTTTTAATTTCACGTTTAGTAGATCGCGCTTTACGCCCGATGTTCCCTGAAGATTATCACTCCGATACTCAGGTAATGATCTCATTGATCTCTTCTGATAAAAATATAATGCCAGACTGTTTAGCTGGTTTAGCTGCTTCGGCTGCTATTGCAGTTTCAGATATTCCATTTAACGGACCAATCTCTGAAGTACGCGTAGCTAAAATTGATGGTAAATTAGTAATTAACCCTTATGTTAGTGATTTAGAGCGTGCTTCGTTGGAATTCCTTGTTGCAGGTACTGAAAAAGATATCGTAATGGTTGAAGGTGAGTGCGATGAGATTTCTGAAACTGAAATGGTTGAGGCTATTGAATTCGCTCATAAAGCAATCGTTATTCAGGTTCAAGCTCAAAAAGAACTTGCTGAACTTGTTGGTAAAACTGTAAAACGTGAGTATTCTCATGAAGACAGTAACCCTGAATTAAAAGAACAGGTTTATGCTGCTACTTACGACAAGGTTTATGCTGTAGCTAAAAGCAATACAAGCAAAGGTGAGCGTGGTGATGCATTTGGTACGATCTTAATGGACTTCATTGCTACGTTAGGAGAAGATATTGATGATGTGACCGGTTTCCTTTCCAAAAAATATTTCCACGATGTGCAGTATGATGCTATCCGTAACCTTGTTTTAGACGAAGGAATTCGTTTAGATGGTCGTGATGTACGTACAGTGCGCCCAATCTGGAGTGAAGTAGGTTATTTGCCTGCTGCTCACGGTTCTGCAGTATTTACACGTGGCGAAACACAATCATTAACTACCGTTACTTTAGGATCTAAAGATGATGAGCAAATGATTGATGGTGCTTTCATCAATGGATACAACAAATTCTTATTGCACTATAATTTCCCTGGTTTCTCAACGGGTGAGGTTCGTCCCAACAGAGGTGCTGGTCGTCGTGAAATTGGTCATGGTAACTTGGCTATGCGTTCTTTAAAGAAAGTATTACCAGGATTAGAAGAAAACCCTTACACCATCCGTATCGTTTCTGATATCTTAGAATCTAACGGTTCTTCGTCAATGGCAACTGTTTGTGCAGGTACATTAGCACTTATGGATGCTGGTATTAAAATCAAAGCTCCGGTATCGGGTATTGCAATGGGTTTAATTACTGATGAGAAAACTGGTAAATATGCAATCCTTTCTGATATTTTAGGTGATGAAGATCACTTAGGTGATATGGACTTTAAAGTAACCGGTACTGAAAAAGGTATTGTTGCTTGTCAAATGGACTTAAAAATCAATGGTTTGAAATGGGAAGTGTTAACAAACGCTTTGATTCAGGCTAAAGAAGCCCGTTTGCACATCTTAAACGAGATGAAGAAAACAATTTCTGCACCTCGAGAAGATTATAAAGACCATGCTCCACGTATTGTTTCTTTAAGTATTGATAAAGAATTTATTGGTGCTGTAATAGGGCCAGGCGGTAAAATTATTCAGGAAATGCAACGTGAAACCGGCGCTTCTATCTCTATCGAAGAGGTTGGAAACAAAGGTATCGTTGAAATCTTTGCTGATAACAAAGCCGCAATTGATGCTGCTGTTACCCGTATCAATGCAATAGCTGCTAAACCAGAAATAGGCGCAACTTACAGTGGTAAAGTAAAATCTATTATGCCATTTGGTGCATTCGTAGAGATTATGCCAGGTAAAGATGGTTTACTTCACATTTCTGAAATTGACTGGACTCGTTTAGAAACAATGGACGGTGTATTTAAAGAAGGGGATAAAGTTGAAGTAAAACTTTTGGATGTTGATAAGCAAGGTAAAATGAAACTTTCTAGAAAAGCTTTATTGCCTCGTCCACCGAAAGCGGAAGCTGCTCCAGCTGAAAATAAACCAGCTTAATTTAAAGGCAGGTCTGTCAGCCGTTGGTAAATCCTTCGGTATGTCAGCTTCGCATATACTGAAAACCCCGCAATTTGCGGGGTTTTTTGGTATAAAATGGGTTATTTCTTTATATTTACAATCGTGAACCAGCTATAAATTAAAAACACATTCCTCATGAAACACCTTATTGCTCCCTCTTTACTTTCCGCTGATTTTGCTAACCTGCAACGTGATATTGAAATGGTTAATTCGAGTGAGGCAGACTGGTTTCATGTAGATGTGATGGACGGTGTGTTTGTGCCAAATATATCTTTTGGTTTTCCGGTAATGGAAGCGGTAAAAAAATACGCAACAAAGCCTTTGGACGTGCACCTGATGATTGTTAATCCTGATCAGTATATTGAGCGTTTTGCAGCTGCAGGAGCGTCGGTAATAACCGTGCATTATGAAGCTTGTACTCACTTGCACAGAACGGTTCAGGCAATTCATGCAGCTGGTTGTAAGGCAGGTGTTGCAATTAACCCTCACACCCCTGTGGCCTTACTTAAAGATGTTTTGGTTGATCTGGATTTGGTACTTGTTATGTCGGTAAATCCAGGGTTTGGTGGCCAAAAGTTTATTCCTAATACGCTGAATAAATTAAGGGAGTTAAAAGCGATGGCATCAGTTGTTAATCCTGATCTGCTAATAGAAGTTGATGGTGGGGTAGGGATACAAAACCTGGCCGATCTGATTCAGGCAGGTGCCAGTGTTTTTGTTGCGGGAAATGCCATTTTTGGTGCTCCTTCTCCTTCGGTCATGATCTCTGAATTAAAGCAACTTGATGCACAACTGAAATCATCATAGCCCACAGCTTTGTAACATAAATGTATAGACTCTATCTGCTGCTCCCCCTTTTACTATTTGGTTTTACATATGTAAATGCACAACCTCTTGTAAAAGTGTCGGGCCTAATTACAGATGATCTGAAGAGTCCATTACCTATGGTAACCATTAGTGTAGTTGGACAAAATCAGTCGACTGCTTCTGATGATAATGGGATCTATAATATTTATTCAAGTACTACTTCCTTTACATTGAAATACAGCCTGTTAGGTTATAAATCTGTTTTGGTTGAGTTTAAATATGGTAAGGCTGGCAGGATTATTCAAAACGTTTCTTTAACACGAAATATAAACGAGCTGGAGCAGGTTACCATCACCACAAAGCAGAATCAACTTCGTAACAGCACCACGATTAATATTGCAGATATTGCTTCTATACCCTCGGTTTCTGGTAATTTTGAAGTAGTTCTTAAAACATTGCCGGGCGTATCTACCAATAACGAACTAAGCGCTCAGTATAGCGTTAGGGGAGGTAATTTTGATGAAAACCTGGTATATGTAAATGATGTTGAAATTAGCCGGCCTGTATTGATTAGGAATGGACAGCAGGAGGGGCTGAGTTTCATTAACAGTGATTTGTTAAGCTCTGCTAAGTTTTCTACAGGTGGCTTTGAATCTCGCTATGGTGATAAACTATCATCAGTCCTGGACGTGAGATATGATAGGCCTGATAGTAGTGAAGCCGTATTGAATCTTGGTATGCTGGGGGCCGGGTTTAGTTCTAAGATTTTAAATAAAAACAGCTATTTGCTCGCCGGATTGCGGTATAAAAACAATACGAGCATACTAAACAGACAAGATAATAAGGGGAGCTATGCACCTAATTTTACCGATGCACAACTGATTTATCATCAAAATGTTTCGTCTAAAATGAGTGTGGATTTTTTAGGGAGATTTAACAGTGGTATCTTTAAGTTAATACCAGAAAGCAGAGAAACCCAGTTTGGTACATTGAGTACTGTGATGCGCTTGCAAACTGATTATAGCGGGAAAGAAGTAGATGATTATCAGACTGCGGGGGGAGCGATAACCTTTGCGTTCTATCCTAAATCGAATTTGGTTATAAAATGGATAAACAGCTATTTTAATACCCTTGAAAGGGAAAGGATAGACATAGAAGGGAGATATGTGTTTGATGAGGTTAACAATAGCTTTGCTAATGGAAACTTCGGTTCTGTTAGCATCAACAAGGGTGTAGGAAAATATATAAATTATGCCCGTAATAACCTGGAGTCAGAAAACTTTAGCTCGGAGGTAAAGGTTGATCAGGATTATGAAAACCATACATTTTCATTGGGTTTAAGGTTTGAAAACAAGAAATATATTGACAATTTAAACGAGTATAGTCTAATAGATTCTGCCGGATATATACAGCAGGGAGGGCTAAATGATTTCTATCAGGATAACCTTATTAATGTTAGAAATGACCTGGCAATTCAATACTACAGCGCCTATATTCAGGATAGTTATGCCTTATCAACTAATTCAACCCTTCAGCTTGGCGTAAGAGGTAATTATAATACTTTGAGTAAGCAATTTCTTCTTAGCCCAAGGCTGCTTTTGGCCTACAGACCATCGAGCAATAATAAAATTATCCGGTTTACTGCGGGGGTATATCAGCAGGCACCCGATTACAGGAGTATCAGGGATTTTAATGGGGTGCTTAATTTAAATCAGCAGGCCCAAAGATCGTACAACATATCCGCAGGTTTGGACTATGCATTCGATGGGTTGGGAACACGCCTGAAGTTTACTTCTGAGCTTTATTTTAAATATCAGGACAGGCTTATTCCTTATATGATGGATAATGTAAGGATCAAATATCTGGCCGCAGAGCTGGCAAAAGGTTATATCTATGGAGCAGACTTGAGTATAGGTGGTGAGTTTGTAAAAGACTTGGTATCGTATTTCAGAATGTCTTTAATGAAGGCCAATCAGAATATCTTCAATGATGAGCGGGGTTATTTAAAAAGGCCAACCGATCAAAGGATTAACTTCTCAGTTTATTTTCAGGATAGATTGCTGAACAGCCCTACTTATAAAGTGCATTTAAATATGATGTACGGTTCTAAATTGCCGGTAGGAGCACCTCTTATACGTCGTTATTCCGATAATTTTAATATCCCTGCTTATAAGCGCGTGGATATTGGATTTTCTAAAGATTTTTTAGACGATGCAGGAATAAAAAAACCGAGGTTGCTGGATAAATATTTTAGTTCGTTTTCTGCTCATTTAGAGGTATTTAATTTGTTGAATATTAACAATACGGTTTCATATTTATGGCTTAAGGATGTAGATAACGTACAATATGCTATTCCTAATTATTTAACTGGCAGACAACTAAATTTGAAATTGATCATAAAGTTCAAGAATTCGAAATAATAAATAATATAAAACTGTTACATTTACAAGCATTAAAAATCACTATAAAAATGAGACACAATTTCGGCGCAGGCCCCTGTATTTTACCTCAGGAAGTATTTAAGCAAGCAGCACAAGCAGTTCTAGATTTTAAGGATGGTTTATCTATTCTGGAGATCTCTCACCGCACATCTGAATTTGAAGGTGTGGTAGCAGAAGCAGAAAAATTAGTTAAGGAATTATTAAATGTACCTTCCGGATATTCTGTTTTATTTTTACAAGGCGGTGCAAGTTTACAGTTTGCGATGGTTCCAATGAACTTATTACCTGAAGGAAAAGCTGCCAGTTATCTGGAAACAGGCGTTTGGGCAAACAAAGCTATTAAAGAGGTATCTACTTTTGGTAAAGCAAACATTGTTGCTTCTTCAAAAGAATCAAACTTTACCTTTATTCCTAAAGATTATAGTATTCCTGAAGACAGTGCATATTTCCACTTCACTTCTAACAATACTATTTACGGAACAGAAATGTTCAGCTTACCTGAAACCAGTATTCCTGTAGTTTGTGATATGTCTTCAGACATTATGAGCAGGGTTATTGATGTTTCCCAATACGATTTGATCTATGCAGGAGCTCAAAAAAATATCGGTCCGGCTGGTTTAACTGTAGTAATTGTTAAAGACGAGATCCTAGGTAAATCAGGCAGAAAAATACCTTCTATGCTTGATTATAAAGTGCATATCGATGGTGGTTCTATGTATAACACGCCTCCGGTATTTTCTATATATGTAGCTATGCTTAACTTAAGATGGTTGAAATCTAAAGGAGGCGTTGCTGAAATTGAAAAAGAAAATATAGCAAAAGCCAGAGCTTTGTATACTGAGATTGATAGAAATCCATTGTTTAAAGGAACTTGTGCTGTTGAAGATCGCTCTAGAATGAATGTTTGTTTTGTAATGGAAAATCCAGAGCTTGAAAAACCATTCTTGAAATATGCTGAAGAAAATGGAATTGAAGGTATTAAAGGACATAGAAGTGTTGGTGGTTTTAGAGCTTCTATATACAATGCTCTTCCAATTACAAGTGTTCACGCACTGGTTGAATTAATGCAGAATTTTGCTGAAAAACACACCAATTAAAATAGAAATTAATGATTAAGATACTTGCAAACGATGGGATAGATCCTATCGGTAAAGCGTTATTAGAAAAAGCGGGTTTTGTAGTTGATACTGAAACAGTACCTCAGGATCAATTGGCTGAAGCTTTAAAGAACTATGATGGTATTACAGTTAGAAGTGCCACCAAATTACGTAAAGAATTGATTGATCAGGTGCCTAACATTAAACTGATTGGCAGAGGCGGGGTAGGTATGGATAATATTGACGTTGAATATGCCCGCAGTAAGGGTGTTGCAGTGGTAAATACACCTGCTGCTTCTTCGTTATCTGTTGCGGAACTGGTATTTGCACATTTATTTACTGGTATCCGTTTTTTACAGGATTCAAATAGAAAAATGCCTGTTGAAGGAGCCACTAAATTCAATGCTTTGAAAAAAGCATATGCAGGTGGTGTTGAACTTCAGGGTAAAACTATGGGTATCATTGGTTTTGGTCGTATTGGCCGTGAAACTGCTAAGGTTGCCCTTAGATTAGGTATGAATGTATTGGCTTATGATCTTTACCCTGCTGAAGGTACTTTGCCTTTGACTTTCCAGGGTGGTGTTTCTGTTGAGATTCCATTCAAAACGGTATCATTGGATGAGGTAATTGCAAATAGTGATTTCATCAGCTTACATACTCCATTTGCAGATAAGCCTATTTTAGGAGCAGAAGAGTTTGCAAAAATGAAACAAGGTGCTGGTGTGGTGAACTGCTCAAGAGGTGGTACTATTGATGAAGAAGCATTAATTGCTGCTTTAGACAGTAGTAAGGTATCTTTTGCTGGTTTGGACGTGTTTGATGATGAACCTACACCTAGAGCTGCAATTTTACAACATGCTAAAATCTCTTTAACTCCTCATATTGGAGCTGCTACTAATGAAGCTCAGGAACGCATAGGCGTTGAACTTGCTTCATTAATTATTGAGCATTTTAATAAATAAGAACTTATATCCCGTCATCTCGCCTCTAGAGCGAGACGACGGGATATAACTAATAATCAAATGTATGCCTACGATTAAGCCCTTTTGTGCGCTTAAACCTGCAGTACATTTACAATCATTGGTTGTAACGCGACCGCTTGAGAATTATAGTACGGGCGAAGCAAGGTTGATCGCTTCAGAAAATAAATGTACTTTTCTTCATCTGATTAATCCGGAACTCGATAATCCATATCTAAGGGGAACAAGAGAGGAGTTGGTTTATAAAAAGATCAGCGAGAATCTTGAGGGCTTCATTGAGCATCAATTTCTTATTAAACAGGACAGACCTGCGATTTACATTTACAGAGTGAAACACAATGATCTGGTGCAAACAGGCATCTGGACACTTACTCATATTGAAGATTATTTACAGGGGAGGATAAAGAAGCATGAGTCGACCGTAGAGCGCAGGGAGAGGCTTCTGGCTGATTATCTGCAACAAACCGGACTAGATGCTAATCCCGTACTAATTACCTACCACCCTGATCAGATTATAGATTCCATTACAGACAAGTACACCAGGCTTAAGGCAGACCTTGATTTTACATTTGCAGATGGTACAACACATCAGGTATGGGCTGTTAGTCATAATCCGGATTTGAATGATCTGGTTGCTGCCTTTTATGATATTCCGTTTGCTTACATCGCCGATGGTCACCATAGGGCAGCATCAATGGCAAAGATGGGTTTACATAAGCAAGCTTTAAATAAGGAACGTCATACTGGAACCGAAGGGTATAATTATTTTACCACAGTTTATATGAATACCAGAGAGGTTAAAATACTGGAATTTAACAGACTGGTTAGAGACCTTGGTGATCTGAATCCTGAATCACTGATTGAATTATTAAGACAGTCATTTTTAATACAAGAATCGCCAGATGCGGTTAAGCCGGATCAATTACATATGATTGGGATGTATTTTGATAAAAAATGGTATGTGCTTGAGCCAAAAAAAGAAATCTATGATGAAAATGATCCTGTTAAAGCGCTAGATGTAAGTATTGTACAGGATTATATTTTAGGCCCTATATTAAATATAAAAGATCCCAGGACTGATGCTCGAATTACTTTTGAGGGTGGAAGAACTCCGGTTTCTGAACTCCAGCGTAAGGTTGATAACGGCCTTTATGCATTGGCTTTTACTTTGTTCCCTGTTTCGATAAATCAGGTGATTGCGGTAGCTGATGTTAATGGTATAATGCCTCCCAAATCAACTTGGGTTGAACCCAAATTTCTGGTAGGGCTATTGACCAATTACTTTAATTAAGCGACTGAGTTAAAACCCAATACCTATAGCCTAATATTGCTTTTTGAAACGTAGTTAGTTTTATTGGGTCTTTTTTATACAGACTTGGTAAAATAGCTTTGTTAATTTTTACAAGAATTTTAAAGACTGCTGTTTTCATTATGCTTTTTTAAGTTTTTTGTAGAATAAATAACAGGCTACAAACAAAGTAAGTGTCAGAAACATAACTATGTAATTGGTAATTTGTTTTTCTTTATTTGCAGCAGCATAATCATTTTTTAGCTGGACGTGCTGATCTTGTAGTTTTTTTATTGAGGCTTTATAGTTTTCAATTCTATCGTTGGTGCTATTAGCTTCATTTTTGACACGTTTAACTTCCTCATCTTTGTAGTCCATCAGTATTTTAAGCTCTTTAAAGACATTGTTGTCATTTAGAACTATTTGACGCAGTATTTCATTGGAGTTTTTTATATCACCTTTTGTTTGGAAGCCAAATATTCCTGTTTTACTATCCAAGCTTTGATCGTACTGACCAAATTTGGCACTTCTTTCTTTAAGAAGGGCGTTTACTTTTAATCTTTGTGTTTGATAAGCGCTGGTGTCCGTTTGAAATGTTGCGGCTTGTAATGAGGTGCTAAAAAAGAAAATAATAAACAATACGTTTTTGATCATGTTTAAGTGTTTTTAAGGGACAAGCAAACTCCATGCCTGATGGGAAATGCATGTTTAAGGATGAAATTCGATCCGGATAATGTCGTTAAGGTGTAGACCTAATAATCCGCTGGCCTTTCCTTTGTTAATGGCAATTTCAAGATGGTTACTGATGCCAAACAGGCACAGTTTTTCTCCTTCAGGTACTTCATTATAATGCCAGCTTAACTGCGTAATGGTTTCACTTTTTCTGAAATACAAGGTGAACTCGCGGTTACGCTGAATTTTTGTGAAAAGATCTTTTGTGATGTTGGTTATTACATTGCAGAAGGTGTCGATATAGATTACGCTGCCTCTGATGATGTCGCGTTCAATAACCGGATTTAACAACATTCTTTCTTCAATACTTTCTGTGGGTACACCAATGTCCTTCAGCTTAGCACCTTTGGCAAGCTGCGTTGCAGCTTTAACAAAAATATCAACCAGAGGAAAATGAAGATATTTAAGGTCCTGCATAATATTTAGCTCCACAATCTCTTCGGGCTTCTCATTAAAAAGTAAAGAGAAAATTCCATTATCAGCACCTACAAAGAAATGATCTTTATGTTTTAGTGCAATATATTTTGTGTTTTCACTAAATACAGAATCAATGCCAATAAGGTGAACAGTGCCTTTTGGAAAGTATGGATAAACGTTCTTTAAAACGAATGCAGCGTGTGAAATATTGAAAGATGGCACTTCATGGGTTACATCAACAATGTTAGCTGTAGGCAGGATACTCAGGATAYTNNCMTTWWSSSCAGCCTGATAGAAATCTTTAGAACCTAAATCTGTTGTTAAAGTAATAATGGCCATTAAAAATTGAATATTTATTCTTAATCTTGCGTAGGTGGTAAAACGCGTACAAATATTCAACTTTTAAATCAAAATATACACTCCAATCTAAAAAACAATATTTTGAACGAACTAAAATTAACATTAGAATCGGTAGATCCGGTACAATTTTGGGGTGCTAATAACGAGCATTACGAGCTTGTTAAAAGTGCTTTTCCAAAATTAAAGATTGTGGCAAGAGGAAACGAAGTAAAGGTACTAGGTGACGAACAGGAACTTAAAGTTTTTGAAAAGAAGTATGGTCAACTGATTAGTCAGTTAGAGAAGTATAGCTCTTTAACTGCGAATGATGTAGAGTCTATTTTGGTTTCAAAGAAAATACAGTCGGCCGACGAACCCGCTGCTGAAAAAGCAAGCAATGGGGGAGGCGGAGAAGTCATTGTGTTTGGTACCAATGGTTTAATGGTAAAAGCGAGAACCGCTAATCAGCGGAAGATGGTTGAGAGCATTAATAAAAATGATGTGCTTTTTGCTATCGGCCCTGCCGGAACCGGAAAAACTTACACAGCCGTTGCCCTTGCGGTAAGAGCATTAAAAAATAAAGAGATCAAGCGTATCATCTTAACCAGACCTGCCGTTGAGGCGGGAGAGAATCTTGGGTTTTTACCCGGAGATTTGAAGGAAAAGGTTGATCCTTATTTACGTCCATTGTATGATGCGCTGGACGATATGATCCCTGCCGAAAAACTTAAATTATATATTGAAAACAGAACGATCGAGATTGCTCCACTTGCATTTATGCGCGGAAGGACGCTTGATAACTGCTTTGTAATTTTAGATGAGGCACAGAATTCTACTGATTTGCAATTGAAAATGTTTTTGACCCGTATGGGACCATCAGCTAAATTCATCGTAACAGGCGATATCACACAAATAGATTTACCGAAAAAGCAGATGTCGGGTTTACATAACGCACTGCGCATTCTTGAAGACATACCAGGTATTGATATTATTTATTTAACAGGTGAAGATGTGGTAAGACACAAACTGGTTAAAAGAATATTGAAAGCCTATGGTGATATTCAGTAATTTAAATAATCAATAAAAGCTTTTTAGCACATAGCATGACAGCAATTAAAGAAACAAATTTTAGCTTCCCTAAGCAGACAAATTTTTACAAAGGAAAAGTGAGAGATGTTTATACCATTAACAACCAATTTATGGCAATGGTAGTAACAGACAGGATATCTGCATTTGATGTGGTTTTACCTGAGGCAATACCTTTTAAAGGACAAGTATTGAACCAGATAGCGGCTAAATTTTTAGGTGCAACAAAAGACATTGTTCCGAACTGGGTTATTGATGTACCTGATGAAATGGTTACCATCGGACGTATTTGTGAGCCGTTTAAAGTGGAAATGGTAATTAGAGGTTATTTAGCAGGACATGCCTGGAGAGAGTACAGCGCCGGAAAGCGCAGTGTTTGCGGAGTGGCCTTGCCAGATGGTTTAAAGGAAAATGATAAATTACCTAAACCAATTATAACACCTACAACTAAGGCCTCTGTTGGGCATGATGAGGATATTTCTAAAGAAGATATTTTAGCTAAAGGCATTGTATCTGTGGCAGACTATACTCATCTTGAAAATTATACCTACGCGCTGTATGAGCGTGGTACGCAAATGGCTGCTGAGCGAGGTCTAATCCTTGTAGATACTAAATATGAATTCGGTAAAGTTGGTTCAGATATTTATTTAATTGATGAGATTCATACTCCAGATTCTTCACGTTATTTTTATGCAGAAGGTTACGCAGATAGACAAGATAGTAATGAACCACAGAAACAGTTATCTAAGGAGTTTGTAAGGAAATGGTTAATCGAAAACGGTTTTCAGGGTAAGGATGGGCAAGCCATTCCGGTGATGTCTGTTGAAATTGTGAACTCAATATCTGATCGTTACATTGAACTTTATGAACAAATAACGGGGGATCAGTTCGTGAAGAATGAGACAGCTGATGTGGTAAGCAGAATAGAAAAAAATGTAACTGATTCTATAAGTAAACTCTTATCGGCGTAGGCATCTAATCTACTTCAATAATTAAATAAATCAGAGAATTTTAACTACATTCGTAATCAAACTAAATAAATCAATATCATGAAATTTTCAGTAGATAAGCATGAAAAGTATGTTGTTTTGAAACTTAATGAATCAAAGTTTACAAACGATAATACACCGAAATTGAAATCTGAATTTATCTTATTGAATACAGAGGGATATCGTAATATCGTATTAGACTTATCGGCTATAAAGCAATGTGATGATTCTCAGGATCTGAGCAGTTTGCTTGTTGGAGACAGACTTTGTAAGAAATCTAATGGCCTGTTTATTGTAACGGGAATAAATGAGGTGGTGGCTAAAATATTGGAGATGTCCAATTTAGACCAGTCGCTAACAATCGTGTCAAAACTTGATGAAGCAACCGATCTAATCTTTATGGAAGAAATAGAAAAAGAGTTGTTGGGAAGCGTAGATAAGGATTAATGAAATTTGAGATTACTATTTTAGGGAGCAGCTCTGCCACCCCCGTATATAATAGAAATCCTACAGCACAGCTTTTAAATKRCRMTSWWMAGTTTTATTTGATTGACTGTGGCGAGGGTACTCAGCAGCAGTTGATCAAATACGGCTTTAAAGCTAGTAAGATAGATTATGTGTTTATAAGCCATTTACATGGCGATCACTACTTTGGTCTAATAGGTTTGCTTTCCAGTCTGCACTTAAACGGACGTGTTAAGCCTATTAAGATATTTGCACCAGAACCCTTACAGGAAATACTGGCCCTTCAATTTAAATACTCAGAAACGGTCATCAGGTATCCGATAGAGTTTGTGGTAACTCAGGCTAATGCATCTGTTCAGATTTTTGAAAATGCGGATCTGGTTGTTGATAGCTTTGTTTTAAATCATAGAATTCCATGCACAGGATTTAAGTTCACTCAAAAGAAACGGCTGCGTAAGCTCATTGTTGAAAAACTTGAACAGGAGCAGATTGATATTGAGTATTATCCTTTGCTAAAAAGGGGTGTTGACCTTAATTTACCTGACGGCAGAGTTATCCTAAATAAGGATTATACTACTGACTCTGATACCCCTAAAATATATGGGTATTGTTCTGATACATTGTTTGACGAAGGATACTTTGGCCACATTGCAGATTGTGATTTGCTATATCACGAGGCTACATTTTTACATGAAATGCTGGATAGAGCAAATATAACACATCACACAACGGCTTTACAGGCCGGTGAGATCGCTAAAATAACCGGAGCTGTAAAATTGCTTATCGGACACTTTTCGTCAAGATACAAGACATTGCAGCCTCTTTTAGATGAAGCAAAATCTGTTTTTGAGAACACTGAACTTGCAATAGAAGGTAATACTTATACTATTTGATTACTTATCCTTTTTACCACCACCAAATATGGAGAAGTGAACATAACGTTTTGGATTCGCTTTCAGATCTATCATCAGGTTATCAAGACTTTTAGACGCGTTGTTTAGGTTGTCGTACATTTTCGTATCGTTAACTAACAGGCCTAGTGTTCCTTCACCATTATTGATTTTACCTACTATGGTTTGAAGATCTACAACAGCTTTATTTGCATTGTCTATTGTTTGTTTGAAATTTGCTGCAGCTACCTGATCTGTAATTGAATTGATATTGTTCAATATAGCAGATATTTTGGCATTGTTCTGTTTTAGATTGCCCGAAATTGCTTCTACATTAGCAAGAATTGCAGATATACGGGTGCCTTCTGAACCAACAAGATTATCAACCTTTTTAGAGGTAGATTCTAAAGAAGAAAGGGTAGAGGCTATGCTGTTAAAGCTTTTATCCACATTCTTTTGGAAATTGGGATTCAAGATTGAGTTTACACTTGTTAATATGGAGTCCATTTTCCCAATAATCAACTCAGCCTTTTTCTGAACTGGCTGCACGGTTTCAAGAATTCCTTTTTGAACATTTGCATTCAATGTATCCCCATCCTGAGCAAAGTCATTTCCAGTGCCTAGGGCCATTACAATTGCTTTACTTCCTAAAAGGTCTGTGCTTTCCAGCTTGGCAATACTATTTCTTGGAATCTCATATTTGCCTTTGATTTTCAGCGTGGCAACAATTGAACCGTCTGTTTGTAATTCCAATTTATCTACACGGCCAATTTGATAGCCATTAATCAAGACCGGTTTCGATACCGCAAGACCATCAACACGCGAATATTTTGCATATAAAACAGTTTCACTTGAAAAAATGGCATTTCCCTTTAAAAAATTATAGCCTATAATTAACAGGGCAATAGAAAAGGCAGCTAGTATGCCTACTTTGGTTTCATTTGCTATCTTCATTCAGTGTATGTTCTTGGTATGTATTTACTTAATTTGTTTCAGTTTCCTTTTTGTAGGTTTTTATTGCTTTGGAAATTGAATTAACAATTTCCTCTTGTCCATGCGCTGAATTCATATATTCTTCTTCGGTAGGGTTAGAAATAAATCCAATTTCTGTTAGTACCGCAGGCATTCCGCATCTTTGAAGAATTAAAAGTCCTTGTTCCTTTATTCCTCTGTTTACTCTATTGTCATCGTGGGTGTAATTGTACTGAATCAATTTAGCTAATTTCAGACTCTTATCCCTAAATATATTTTTGAACAAAGATAGTATAATAAATGTTTCAGGATCATTAGGATCGTAGCCATTATAATTTTGCTTGTAATTCTTTTCAAGCTTGATATCTTCATTTTCCCTAATTGCAGCATCTTGCTCATTTAAGCGGTGAGAACCTGCAACAAACGTTTCGGTGCCACTTGTAGATTTATTTTTTACATAGGAATACTTAGGCGTCTTTTTACCTCTTCTGTTTTTTGTATAACCGGTAACGACCCTTTTATCGGGCATTGAGTTACAGTGAATGGAAATGAAGAGATCGGCTTTATTGTCATTTGCCAGGGCAGCTCTTTTATAGAAATCTACATCAACATCTGTTTTTCTGGTATAAAGGATTTTTACTCCAGGTAATTCTTCTTCCAGCTTTTTACCCAGTTTTAAAGCTACTTTTAGCGCAACATTTTTCTCTAATGAAAAACTTCCTCTGGCACCAGGTTTCGTGCCACCATGCCCCGCGTCAATAACAATAGTTTTAACTTTATAAGTTTGGGAAAGTACCAGTTGTGAACTAAATAAACATAGTAATAATAACAGGGCTGCATTTTTCTTTACACTCATCTAATAATAGTTATTGATTCAATTATTTATCCTTCTATGCTTTTCTTGTAGTTTTCAATCGCCTTTAACAGGCAATTGGTGATTTCATTTTGTCCGGCTTCAGAATTCATATAATCCTCTTCATCGGGGTTACTTATGAAACCGATTTCTGTTAATATGGCGGGCATGCCTGCACGGGCTAAAACTGCCAGACTTTTTTCCTGAACACCGCGATCGATGCGGCCAACATTAACGTATTGATCTTGTACCAGTTTCGCCAGTTTTAAACTTTGGGTTCTGAAAGTATTTTTCATTAGAGAAAGTATAATGAAGTTTTCAGGATTGTTCGGGTCGAAGCCTTCGTAATTTTCCTTATAATTTTCCTCTAAGAATATTGATGCATTTTCTCTCTTAATAGCCTCGTCTTGTTCATTTACGCGTCCCATACCTGAAACGAATGTTTCAACTCCTCTTGTAGATGTACTTTTTCTGCTAACCGTACTGGTTATCGGAATTCTCTTCCCCCTGCTATTTTTCCTATATCCTGTTACCACAGTTGATCGGTATACAGGCATATCATTACAGTGAATTGAAATGAAAAGATCCGCTTTAGCATTGTTTGCAATAGCAATACGTTCGTAAAGAGGGATAAAAACATCTTCAGTTCTGGTATAAATTACTTTTACATCCTTCATATTCGCTTCAATAGCCGCACCAAGATGTAAGGCTGTTTTAAGAGCTACGTCTTTTTCAGTAGAGTAGAGCCCTCTTGTACTACCATCTTTTCCGCCATGACCAGCGTCAATAACAATAGTTTTTATTTTATATTCTTGCGTAAATGCCTGATAATTAGATATGGTAATAATAACTGCAGAAATAAATACAATCAAAATTGCATTTGGTCTGAGCAATGGTATATTTTTCATTAATTTTGAACGTTTTGGATTAAACATTAATGCAAAAATAACATTCACACACGAATTTGAAACTTTTACGGTACATCATTTTTTTAAACTTCATTGTTTTATTAACATCTGTTGGTAATCGAGCCCTCGCTTTGAACAATTTTTCATGGCAGCAAGTAATTAAACAAGCAGACACTACTAAGAAAGGTAACGCACAAACTGCGCCAAAAGATACGATTGCCAGTGAGAAAATAGAATACTCTGCTCAAGATTCCAGTTTTGTTGATAAGGAAAAAGAAATGGTTTATCTATATGGAAAAGCCAGAGTTAAGTACCAGGGCTTTGAACTTGATGCGGACTATATTACTTACAATTCAAAAACTAAAGAGATTTATGCCAGTGGAAGAACTGATGCTAAAGGAAAATATGTAGGTAGGCCTATTGTTAAAATGACCGGGGAATCTACCTCCCTCGCAGATTCACTATTTTATAATACAGAAACCAGTATTGGTCGTATATGGGGAGTATATACAGAACAGGAGGGTGGATTCTTTACCGGAGGTAAAGCAAAGAAGCAACCGGATGATGAAATTCATAGTAAAGGCCAGACCTATAGTACCTGTAATTTGCCACATCCACACTTTGGTATTTATATTACAAAGGGTATTGTTACCGAAAATCAGATTATTACCGGTCCTGTATATTTGAAAATAGAGGACATTCCTTTGCCTATTGGCTTACCCTTTGCATTTTTTCCCAAGCCGAACAAGAAGTCGTCTGGAGTCATCTTGCCCAGTCCGGGTGAAGATTATACAAGGGGTTTCTTCCTGCGGGATGGAGGGTATTACCTTGGCCTAAATGATTACTGGGATGCGAAAATGCTGGCTACAATTTATACCAGAGGTTCATATGAGGGCTCATTGCTCTCTAATTATACAAAGAGGTACAAGTACAATGGTAACATAAATTTCCGATATTCAAATTCAAGGTACGGTCTGGAAGGTACACCTGAATATACACCAAGAAAGGATTTTAACCTGCAGTGGACACATAGTCAGAATGCAAATGCCAAACCCGGAACAACATTTTCTGCTTCGGTAGATGCCGGTACAAGTTCATTTAATCAAAACACAGCCGGGGGAGCTAGTTATGATTATAGCCAGTTTACTAAAAATACCTTAAGATCATCAATATCTTATGGCCGTGTTTTTGGTAATGGTATAACCCTCGGTGTTGCGGCAGACGGCTCGCAGGAAACACAAAACAAGTCTGTCAGCTTAAGATTACCCGACATAAGTTTAAGTGTTCCAACCTTTAATCCATTTGATTCAAAGGATAGGTTAGGAGAGCAAAAATGGTATCAAAAGATAACAGTTGGTTATAGTATGCAAGCTAGTAATACCATTACAACAACTGAGGATCAGTTGTTTAAAAGAGAGTCGCTTAATAAATTTAAAAATGGGGTTAGTCACCAGATTCCCGTAAATATGGCCTTTAATATATTGGAATATTTTAATTTCAATACAGGTGTATCTTATACTGAGCGATGGCAATTCCAAACGGTACGTAAATCTTACTTAAAGGTTTTAAATAACAGTGACCAGGAGATAATTGACACGGTTGCAGGGTTTAAACGCAATGGTGAGTATAGCTTAAACATGGGCGTGTCTACAAAGGTTTATAGTACAGCTCAGTTTAACAAGTTTGGTAATTTCAAAGCATTGAGGCATGTGATGACCCCTCAGGTAAGCTTTAGCTACAGACCAGATTTTTCTGAGCTAGCTAAAGGATATTATAAACTCGCTTACTATACTGACGGAACTCCAAAAATTGGATCGGACGGACAGCAGCAAAAATATTCAATCTTTGAAGGCTCACCTTATGGGTTTCCAGGGGCTGGTCGCTCTGCGTCAATTTCATTCAGCTTAGACAATACGGTTGAAGCAAAGGTGCTTACTCCAAATGACACTACGGGAAAAGGCAATAAAAAAATTCCTATTATCCAGGGCTTAAGTATTAGCGGTTCATACAATTTTCTAGCCCCAAGCTTTAAACTATCAACACTTGGCTTTAGTGGACGTTCACAGTTTACAGATAAATTAGGCGTAAATTATTACGGTACTTTAGATCCCTATAGATATACCGATACTGTAGATGTTTTAACAGGAAGGGTAAGCAGGAAGCTGATCGATGATTACGTTTGGAATGTGGGTAAATTACCTCGTCTAACTAATTTTGGTTTCTCCTTTAATTATAGCTTAAATCCTGAAGCTTTGAAAAAGAAGAATGAGAACGAACAGAATTTAAAGGATAAAGCTGCTAAAACAGGTATGACACCTGAGCAGTCAGAGGAACTTGCTAAAGTAAGCAGGGACCCTAATGCATTTGTGGATTTTAAAATTCCATGGAACTTCGCCTTTAGCTATACTTTTAATTACAATACAGACCGGGTGGGGCAAAATTCAACGATCACCAATACATTGAATTTTAATGGTGATGCCAACATCACCCCGAAATGGAAAGTCCAGTTTAACTCCGGTTGGGATTTTAAGGCGAGTACCTTCTCGCAAACCTCTCTGGCTATATACCGAGATTTACATTGCTGGGATATGAGCGTTAGCTGGATCCCTTTTGGTGCTTATCAGTTTTATTCTGTAGACATCAAAGTAAAAGCATCAGTGCTTCAGGATTTAAAACTGAGCAAGAGAAAGAATTACTATACCCGATTCTAATATTTGAATTTATGCTAGCTGAAATAATAACGATAGGAGATGAGATTCTTATTGGTCAGATTGTCGATACCAATTCTGCCTGGATGGCCAAAGAACTTAATCTAATAGGAATTAAAGTAAAACAAATTACCTCAGTATCTGACGATGCTGATCATATAACTGAAGCTTTAGCGCTTGCTGAAAAAAGAGCTAAAGTGATTCTGATTACTGGTGGGTTAGGCCCCACTAAAGATGATATTACCAAAATAACACTCGCCAAATATTTTAATATGGGGCTTAGGAGGGATGAGGCGACATTGGCGCACATTACTGAGATCTTTAAGCGGCATAACAGGCCAATGATTGAATCTAATATAAAACAGGCTGATGTGCCGGAGGGTTGCACTGTTATTAAAAATGAGAACGGAACAGCGCCTTGCATGTGGTTTGAGCATAATGGAAACATCATTGTATCTATGCCAGGTGTTCCGTTTGAAATGATGTATTTAATGCAGGAACAGATTCTTCCTCGTTTAAAGGGGGCATTTAAACTTCCGTTCATTGTTCATAAAACCATACTTACCGCTAATATAGGCGAGTCGTTCTTAGCGGCTGAAATTGAGGATATTGAAAATAGCTTACCTGAGCATATTAAACTTGCCTACCTGCCAAGACTAGGACAGGTACGTTTAAGACTGAGCAGTACAGGAACTAATGAGGCAATATTGAAAGATGAGGTAGAACTTTATGCTCAGCAGATTATTGCTAAAGTAAAGAAAAACGTTGTCGTAGAAGAGGATATTGCCCTTGAAAAGGCAATTCTAAATATAATGGATGAGCGAAAGCTCACGCTTTCGACCGCCGAAAGTTGCACCGGTGGATACATTGCCCACTTGATTACGCAACATCCCGGATGTTCCTCTGTTTATGTTGGAGGGGCAGTTGTCTATTCTTATGAACTTAAGGAATCAGTTTTAGGTGTTAGCCCTCAAACCCTAAATACTTATGGTGCAGTGAGCGAACAGACCGTAAAAGAAATGGCTCAGGGAGCAATAGATCATTTTAAAACAGATTATGCTGTAGCGATAAGTGGAATTGCCGGTCCGGATGGTGGTATGCCAGGTAAACCCGTTGGTACAGTGTGGATTGCGGTAGCGAGTAGTAAGCGTGTTGTGGCAAGGCTTTATAGTTTTGGAAATAAAAGAGCGCAAAACATAGAACGTTCAGCCATAGCGGCTTTGACCATGATTTTGAATGAACTTAACCAATATGGGGATTAAGTGTTCAAAATACTTTACTTTTGCATCCGATATCAATCATGAAATAAAAAATGGCTCAATACGAATTATTGTTACCTAAAATGGGGGAAAGTGTTGCAGAAGCAACCATCATTAAATGGGTTAAACAACCCGGAGATATGATAGAGATGGATGATACGGTTCTGGAAATTGCTACAGATAAGGTTGATTCTGAAGTTCCATCACCAATAGCAGGTAAGCTAATTAAACAATTGTTCAAGGAAGATGAAATTGTACAGGTAGGTACAGTAATTGCAATTATAGAAACCGAGGCTGAGACAACAGAAGAAGTCCCAGTTGCCATGCCAGCAGTGGAACAGCCTTTTATTGAAAGTATTCCGGGAACAGAACAATTGGCGTCAAATGATGCAAGAGGCGCAGTGAAAGAAGAGAGTGGCTCTGATCGTTTTTATTCTCCTTTAGTAAAAAACATAGCCGCACAGGAAAATATTGAAACAAGTGAATTAGATGCTATATCTGGTACAGGTGCTGATGGACGCTTGACTAAAGATGACTTGTTAAATTATATTCAAAATAAAAAAGGTGAAGCACCTTCAATAGCCCCTGTTTCGCAAACAGCTAAAATTGAAGCATCTGTTAAAGAAGAAGCAGTTAAGCCTGCATCTGTATCTCAGCCATTGACAAGTGTAAGTGGTGGTGATGAGATTATCGAGATGGATAGGATGCGTAAGTTAATTGCCGAACATATGGTAATGAGTAAGCACACTTCGCCTCACGTAACATCATTTGTTGAAGCGGATGTGACTAATCTGGTCTTATGGCGTGATAAAGTGAAAAGCAGCTTTGAAAAACGCGAAAATGAAAAGATTACTTTTACCCCTTTATTTATAGAAGCTGTTGCCAAGGCAATAAAAGATTATCCAATGATCAACGTTTCTATAAATGGAAACCAGATTATCAAAAAGAGAGACATTAACATTGGCATGGCAGCCGCTTTACCTAGCGGCAACCTGATTGTGCCTGTTATTAAAAATGCAGATCAGTTTAATTTGGTTGGATTAACTAAATCGGTAAACGATTTGGCAAAACGTGCACGTATTTCTAAGCTTAAGCCTGATGAAACGCAAAATGGAACGTTTACATTAACTAACGTAGGTTCTTTTGGTAATGTAATGGGTACACCTATTATTAATCAACCTCAGGTAGCTATTTTAGCCGTAGGTGCAATTAAAAAGAAACCCGCAGTATTAGAAACAGAATTTGGTGATGTGATCGCTATACGCCATATGATGTTCCTTTCGCTTTCATATGACCACAGGGTTGTAGACGGAGCGTTGGGGGGGTCCTTTGTAAGAAGGGTAGCTGATTATCTTGAGAATTGGGATTTGAACAGAGAAATATAAAATAACATAAAGTAAAAGGCCCCATTAGGGGCCTTTTCACTATCAAAACAAAGCAAAAATAATAACTAGTTAAATATCACTTCCTCTTCAGAAACCTTTAGGATTTGCTGTTCGGTGTAAGTGTACCTACCAGTATGAGCAATAAAAACATCCTTTTGCTCAAGAAGGTCGCGGTTAGCCAATAGAGTTTTCAGGCTTACATTTCCAATTACATATTTGTAATCATTACGGGAGAACCGCTCAATAATATTATCTATCTGAAGCTTTTCCAATGTGTACTCATGGGTGTATCGCAGATAAACTTCAATGTTTACGTTATCCGTATGAACTAATCCGTTGTGCTGGTGATATTTTTTATACTCATAGCGGTAATCATATCTTAAGGCAGCTATATCTGATAAAACAGCTGCTCCGGTAGGGTGTCCACCGGCACCTTTTCCAAAGAAAAACTGCTTATCAGCAAAGGCCGCCTGAACCGTTACGCCATTATATTCGTTTTCTACATTGAACAGGAAGTCATCAGATTTTACAAACTTTGGCAATACATACGTAATGATTTGCTTGGTACTTATTTTACGGGCAGTAGGCACAAGTTTAATTTTAAAGTTCTTCTCCCTGGCATACTTAATGTCGTGCTCCGATAAGTTTTGAATACCTACATTAAGTATCTTATTAGGGTCAATAAATAACCCGTAAGCATGAGCAGTTGCAATAGCCAGCTTAAATTTAGGATCATAGCCTCCAACATCCAGAATGGGATTAGATTCAGCAAAACCAAGATCTTGCGCCTGCTTTAATGCAACGCCATATTCAAGATTTTCATTAAATATTTTAGAGAGGATGTAGTTAGATGAACCGTTGAATATTCCACTTATACCGTGTAGTAATTCATTGTCGTAATATTCTTCCAGATTACGGATGATAGGTATACTGCCACAAACTGCACCTTCATATAATAGAGAAGCATTGTGTTTTTCTTGCAATTCCACCAGTTCGGCCAGATGAGTGGCAATCATTTTTTTATTGGCAGACACTACATTTTTGCCGCTAATTAATGCTCTTTTAACGATGTTGTACGCAATCTCTGCGTTATCAATTAATTCAACTACCGTGTTGATTTCACTATTGTCTAATATTTCATCATGATTTGTGGTGAAAAGATGTGCCTCAAGGCTACGTTTTTTCTCAGGATTTTTAATAGCTATTTTAACGATCTCAAGGTTCAGGTCCTGACCGCGAATAATATCATGCAATCCTTGTCCAACAACTCCAAAACCAAATAAACCGATCTTAAGTTTCTTACTCATCTAAATACTATGCTGTTTTATGTAATTTAATTATTTTCTTATTGGCACTTTCTTTTAAGAATGTGCCAATTATGTTGGTTAATATATCTGTCTCAATTAAAAAACCATCGTGGCCATAAGCAGAGTTAATACTTTGGAGTACCGCTCCTTGAATATGCTTTGCTAAGAACTCTTGTTCACAAAGCGGGAATAGCACATCGTTTTCAATTCCTATTACCAGCGTATTTGCTTTAACTAATGCTAAGGCATCAACAATGCTTTTTCTGCTCCGTCCTACATTATGGCTGTCCATAGCTTTACTTAGGTACCAATAACTATAGGCATTAAAGCGTTTACACAGTTTTTCGCCCTGATAATTCTGGTAAGAGGCAGCTCGGAATGAACCCGTTTTGTCATTTACACTTTCTAATTGTGTAGCTGAATAGGCCTCATAAGTGCGATAAGACAATAAAGCAATGCTTCTTGCAGCCTTTAATCCTTTTAAGCCACCATCTGGCTGCTGTGCATAAAATGTACGATCAGTACTGATTGCTAAACGCTGACTCTCATTAAATGCAATTCCCCATGGTGAGTGTACTGCATTTGTAGCTACAAGAATTAGATTGTCTACGCTTTTGCTATCTGTAATGGCCCATTCCAATGCTTGTTGGCCGCCTAAAGAACCTCCGATTAACACCTTAATGTGTTGAATGCCAAGATGTGTGGCAAGCAGGCGGTGAGCAGCAACCAAATCTCTAATGGTAAATTCTGGAAAAGCAAGGTAATATGGTTGTCCTGTTACCGGATTTATACTTAGCGGGTTGGTTGTACCGTAATTAGAACCTAATACATTTGCACAAATGATAAAGTGTTCCTCGGGGTTAAACAGATCGTTATTGCCGAAAAGTCCTTTCCACCAGTCTAAAACATCAGCATTGGCTGTAAGTGCATGGCATACCCAGATCACATTATCTTTCTTCGCATTTAGTTTGCCATAAGTTTGATAAGCAATTTCTAATTTGCGTAGTTTTTTCCCGTTCTCCAGTTTAAATAACTTTGTATGCGTATATGTGGCAGTAGTGCTCATTCTTTAGATCTTGTAACGTTTTATTTTATTTGTTTATAGCAGCAAAGGCCTGTTCAAAATCAGCCTTAATATCATCTATGTGTTCAATTCCTACGGAAACACGTAACTGGCTGGCGGTAATACCTGCTGCGATTTGTTCTTCGTCACTTAGCTGTTGATGCGTAGTTGCCGAGGGTTGTATGATAAGGGTTTTTGCATCACCCAGGTTTGCAAGGTGACTAACAAGCTTAAGATTGTCGACCAATGCCGTTGCTTTTTCTTTATCACCATGTAGTTCAAAAGATAGTACTGCACCGAAACCATTCTTTAAATATTTTTTGGCATTGGCATGGTATGGGCTACTTTCAAGTCCAGGATAATTTACACTTTTCACAGCATCATGGTTCTCTAACCAGGTTGCCAGTGCAAGCGTGTTATCTACGTGGCGTTGCACACGAAGTGATAAAGTTTCTAATCCCTGAATTAAAAGGAAAGAGTTGAAAGGAGAGATGGCCGGGCCAAAATCCCTTAACCCTTCAACGCGGGCACGAATAATGAATTGAATATTTCCAAAGGGCCCACCAATTCCAAAAACATCATTGAAAATTAAACCATGATATCCTTCTGATGGTTCGGTAAATTGAGGGAATTTACCATTTCCCCAATTGTAATTTCCGCCGTCTACTATTACTCCGCCAATACTGGTGCCGTGTCCGCCAATCCATTTGGTAGCAGATTGTACAACAATATGGGCGCCGTGTTCTAAAGGTTTAAACAGGTAACCGGCTGCACCAAAAGTATTATCTACGATTAATGGTAAATCGTGTCTGTTGGCAATGGCAGATAGTTTTTCGAAATCAGCAATACTAAAAGCCGGATTACCAATTGTTTCTAAATATATAGCTTTGGTATTGGCATCGATTTTTGCTTCAAAATCATTAGCATCATCACCATTTGCAAATCTAACCTCAATACCAAGACGTTTGAAGCTTACCTTGAACTGATTATATGATCCACCATATAAATGAGATGAGGATACAAAATTGTCGCCCGCCTGTAGGATATTATTTAACGCAATAAATTGAGCCGCTTGTCCCGAAGCGACCGCTAAAGCAGCCACACCGCCTTCAAGTGCCGCTACTCTTTTTTCGAAAACATCTGTTGTAGGATTCATGATCCTGGTATAAATGTTTCCGAATTCTTTTAGCGCAAATAAGTTTGCGCCATGTTCAGAGTTCTTAAAACCGTAAGACGTGGTTTGATATATTGGAACAGCTCTTGATCCTGTGGTGGGATCAATTTCCTGACCTGCGTGTACTTGTAGTGTTTCGAATTTATGTGATGTTGACATGTTATATTTAGTTTTAAGTGGTTCCTGTTATGTTTTTGATTAGATACGTTGTAAAGATTTTTAGCTCCGGAAACGTATACGGTTGTTAAGCGTACCCCTGCAAGGGGCCTTCCGTATGAATGTGAAATGCAAAAGGAAGATTTGTAAATTATAGAATGCAACAGCACATGCAATTCGCCTGCTGAGGATAACAATAATTTAACAGATTTGAAGTAATTCTTACAGTTTTCATTTTGTTTCAATTTATCTTTCCAAACGACACCATGTCTTTTGGTCAGGAATTGGCACCTTCTCCATCTTGGGAGGGTTGCCAGTGGGTCAAAGAGCCTGTCTCTCGCCACTTCTTTATAAATCAAACCTTTTTATTAAGGAAGGTTGACTTGATTAGCTTTCGCTAAATGATACTGCAAATGTAGATTTAAGTTAATAAATATCCAAAATTATATTTTGGATATTTATTAACTTATTGTATTTCAGTGTTGTAAATTGGTTTTGCAATAGGGTATCTCGATTTTACCCTCCAAGTGCCTGATCTAAATCCGCTATTAAATCATCTATATGCTCTAGTCCAACAGATATCCGAATTAAATTTTGTGGGGTTTTAGTGTCCGGTCCTTCAACAGATGCACGGTGCTCTATTAAACTTTCAACTCCACCTAAACTTGTAGCCTGTGCAAAGAGTTTAACTTTATTAACCACTTTTCTGGCCTCATCGGCTCCTCCTTTAACCAACACAGATAACATTCCTCCAAAGCCAGTCATTTGCTTTTTTGCTATATCGTGCTGAGGGTGAGTTGTTAATCCGGGATAATAAACTGCTTCAATAGCAGGATGTTTTTCCAGGTGTAAGGCTAAAGCCATTCCGTTAGTGCAATGGCCGCGCATACGGTATGCCAATGTTTTGATGCTTCTTACCAACAGGAAACAATCGAAAGGAGAGGGTACTGCTCCACCAACTTGCTGTATGTTTCTGATCTTTTCCCAAAATTCATTTTTTTCTGCGGTGATCAGCACACCACCAAGAACATCACTATGGCCTCCAATGTATTTTGTTGAAGAGTGCATTACAATATCAGCCCCAAAATCAATAGGATTTTGTAGACATGGCGAAGCAAAAGTGCTATCACAGGCAAGGATAAGGTTGTTTTCTTTGGCCATTTTAGAAACTCCGGCAATGTCTGTAATTTTTAATAGTGGATTAGAGGGCGTTTCTATCCATATCAGTACGGTATTCTTTTTAATGAATTTTGCTATATTATCAAGGTTCGTGAGATCTATAAAATCAATTTCAAGAGTATCTTTAAAAATGGTCTGCAATTGTTTTTTAAAACCCCAGTACATGTCGTCAGGAGCAATGATATGGCTTCCTGGTTTTAAAGCTTGAAAAACTGCCATCCCCGCTGTATTTCCTGAAGAAAATGCACAGGCTTCTACACCTTTTTCCAATTCTGAAAGCGTACTTTCTAATGCTGATCTGTTTGGATTACTCACTCTGCTATACATGTGTCCACCAGAGTAGCCACCGTCTTCACCTCTCAGGAATGTGGTAGATAGATTTATAGGGGGGGTGACATCGTTAGTGCTGACTTTGTATAAATTTCCAGCATGTATTGCAAGTGTTTCAGGCTTCATTATTACGGGGTTAAAAGTTAAGATTGGGCATAAGGTGTAACAAAGTTAAGGGTATAATATTATACACCTTAAGTTTTGGCAAGATTTATGTAATTGAATTATCAAATTAAAGAAGAATATGAAAAGAATATTACTGATAGCAGCCATTTTATGCAGTTCGTTAATGGTTTTGCAAAGTTGTTCACCTAAAGGCGGTGCAACTCAAAGTTTAAAGAAAGGTAATGTAACTGGTAATTGGGTTTTAAATGATATTACATTTGAAGGCTTGCCGCAATCAGCAGTAAAATCATTATTTGATGAAGGTTCTTACACTTGTTTTCAAGGAAGTACCTGGAGTCTGACCAACAGCGGTAATGGAAGTTATACCTTGCCGGGTGGCGGAGCGTGTACTGCAAAAACCCAGAAAATATACTGGTCGGTAAGTCCTGCTGATGAGACCTTCCAATTCAAAAAGATCTTTGAGGGTGAAAAAGCCAAAAACGTAACTTCTGGTTACAGATCGGTATTGTCTTCTACAGATGGCAATAGCATGGTTATTAAATCACCTGTAGAATACGGAGCAAAAACGGCTTACATTGTATTGAATTTTACAAAAGCAGCGAAATAAGAATAAAATAGCTTGGTTTAGGGAAAAGGGTTCAATTAGTTTTGAGCCCTTTTTTTATTGATTTCTTTTGTTTGATATCTTTTAATATCTATATTTGGATTCATCTGATGATATGATGAATTAATATGAAAAATCTTATACAAAAAAAGTCTTTAGCGGATGAAGTAGCCGCACGATTAAGTGAACAGATTTCTCTTGGACAATACAAAGTGAATGAGCAGCTGCCGATAGAGCCTGAGTTGATGAAGAACTTTGGTGTTGGGCGTTCAACTATAAGGGAAGCCATAAAAATATTAGCCAACTCAGGATTGCTTAGGGTTCAACAAGGAGTTGGAACTTTTGTAGATCAGCTAACCGCAAACAGGGAGCCTATGGATTTGCGGTTAAAGCGTGCTAACGTTAAAGATCTGGATGAGGTTAGGCAATTACTTGAAATGAAAATTGCAGAGAAAGCGGCACTTAACAGAACTGAAAGTGATATTTTGACAATAAGGACTCATCTCGAAAACAGAAGAAGGGCAGCAAAACAGGGGCTGTTAGAAGAGTGTATTGAAGCAGACGTGCAATTTCATATCTCAATTGCCGAAGCTTCAAAGAATGAAATACTGGCCGATTTATATAAATCAGCCTCCATTCATTTAAAAAATTGGTTCCTTCAAACACATTCAGATGCCAGAGCCTTCGAAGAAACTTACATATATCATGAGCAGTTGCTAAAAAGCATTATTGCTGGAGACCCAAAAAAGGCCTGGAATATTGCAGCAAAAATATTAGGACACGTATCTCAATAAAAATTTATTAAAATTCATCAGATGATCTGATCTGAAAAATATGGAAAAAACATCTTTTACAAACACTGCCGTTATCGACACAAAGAGGATTACGCAACAAACAGTATTCTCTATTTTATTCACAATTAGTTTTACGCATTTACTTAATGATATGCTTCAGGCAGTAATTCCTGCTGTATATCCTGTAATCAAAGAAAAGTTCAATCTTACTTTTGCCCAAATTGGTCTGATCACTTTAACTTATCAGCTAACAGCATCAATATTGCAGCCCTTTATTGGTTTTTACACGGATAAGAAGCCTCGTCCGTATTCACTTGCTATTGCCATGGGCTTTACACTCTGTGGACTTGTAGCCGTGTCTTTTGCTTCCAGCTTTTTAAATATCCTTCTTGCGGTAAGTTTAATAGGAGTAGGGTCCTCAATATTTCATCCGGAATCTTCGAGGGTGGCCCATTTAGCTTCCGGAGGTAAAAAGGGGCTTGCACAATCTATTTTTCAGCTGGGTGGAAATGCAGGTAGTGCTATAGGCCCACTTTTGGCAGCAATTATAGTTGTCCCTTACGGGCAATTTTACATTATATGGTTTTCATTAGCTGCAATTTTAGGTATTGTAGTACTGTCTAGAGTGGCAAAATGGTATCAGGAACAATTGGCATTAAAGGCATTAAATAAAAGCATTGCTAAAGAAGAGGTTCATCATAATTTATCTAAGAACCGAGTGGTACTTTCCTTAGGTATTTTAATGGTACTTATCTTTTCAAAATACTTCTATATGGCTAGTATGACTAGCTATTACACATTCTACCTAATGGATAAATTTAATGTGTCGGTGCAGCAGTCTCAAGTCTACCTATTTGCTTTTTTAGGGGCTGTTGCTGCCGGTACGTTAATTGGAGGGCCATTAGGAGACAAATTTGGCCGTAAGTATATCATCTGGATTTCGATTCTAGGTGCAGCGCCATTCACATTACTGCTGCCGTATGTTTCTTTATTCTGGACAGGTGCTTTATCTGTTATTATTGGCTTAATTATTTCTTCCGCATTTTCTGCAATACTGGTCTATGCAACCGAATTGGTACCCGGAAAGGTGGGTATGATTGCGGGGCTGTTCTTCGGTTTTGCCTTTGGAATGGGTGGATTGGGCTCTGCGGTTTTGGGTAAGCTGGCTGATCAGACCAGTATTGAATATGTATTTAAAATTTGTGCTTTTCTTCCTTTAATTGGGATTTTTACGGGATTCCTCCCAAATATAGAAGGTAGTAAAAAAAGATAATTTTTTGCGCTCGATTGTACTCCTTTATTCATTAGATAGCAGTGGATTGGGAGTACTTTTTTATTTATCCCACCACACCCTTGATGTCAAAGTATCACCACCATTTAATCGAGCAACTGCAGCTCTATAGTTCACAGGATTATTCAAGGCCTCAGATGAGAGGTATATCATTCTTCTGGGGATGGTTCCATTGGTTACGTTACTGGTATAATTAACAGGTATCAATTTAGGGTAGTCTGATCTTTTCCAATTTAACCACGATTCAATAAAATTAAAGTTGGTGCCTGTAGCCACCCAGTACTGGGTGTTAATTTGACTAAGGGCCATTTCCAGGCCAGATTGCGTTAGTGGATGCTCATTTACATAGGTGTTGATGATTTCAGGGGCTATTTTTGCTTGTACATCCTGTTGTTCCATTGATTGCAATGCGCCTCTAAGGCCATTTGAATAATGTTGGGCCGCAGTGCCCGAAATATCCCAGCCCCTCAGTTTTGCCTCAGATAGTAAAAATTCGATTTCGGCATAGGTTATAATAAAAATCGGCCCTCCAAGTTTCAAGTATACAGCGGTTCTTGGTCTGGAATATTTACCCAGAGGAGCAAAATCAGCACCTGAACCCGTTCCTCCAGGATACATTGGATGTTTGCTGATATCTGTATTTCCCCCAAGCAGGTCATATCCGTTCGGCAATCCCATTTGAATTGATGCATCTGTATTTCCTGAGAGTGTTTGATTTATATTTTTTGCAAGTCCATCCTGAGGTACTTCAGCTATGACGCCCAATCTTGGATCTCCAGTATTTCTTAGGTAATCAATTAAGGTTTTGCTCCATTTAACTTCAATATAATCTGAAAACACACGTAATGCAGCCGAAGAGCTATTTTGGCTACCTGAACTCGTAGCATCAGTCATTAGAATTGCATTGTCGTTTGCATCGGAAAAAGCATGGTCCGAGGCTTTTTCAACCCAGAGTCGGGCTATATCTGGTCGAACTTTGCTCAGTCTCATTGCCACTCGTACCATTAAAGCGTAGCCGAACTTTTGCCATTTATGAATGTCACCGTTGTAAAGCAGATCCGCCGTTGGTCCGGGCTTGTCAGGATTCAAATTTGCAATGGCTTTTTCCAGATCTAATAACATGGAATTGTAGATGTCTTCCTGTTTATCATACAAAGGATATTTAATCCCTTGCCTGGCTTTAGCGGCTTCACTATAAGGTATATCCCCATAAGTATCGGTTATTCTTTGTAAAATTAGTACGAACATAATATCTCCAATACTGATCAGATTGGAATATTTATCAGCATCTTTTTCAGTTGCGAGTCGCTGCATTTCTCTTATCGTGGAGGCTTCTGCATAGCCCTCTTCAAAAATTCGCCCTTGATAATCCGTAAAGCTCGCTACATTTATATATTTATCCCCGTTATTATAATAATAATAGGTAGACGCGAGTAACTGCGTCATTGTGCTTTGATAAAGCAACTGATAATAACCTTTATTTGCGAATTTTAACTGTGCCGTTGAAAGTAGACTATTCGGGTCAAAGTTTGAAGAATTGGATTTTGTAGGATCATTATTTATTTTATCCAGTTGTTCTTTACTACAGCTAAACATAATGGCCGTTATTAAAATCAATGGAAGAATAATTATTTTTTTCATAGCGTGCAGTTATTTAAACTTCAGATTCAGATTTATACCAAAAGTTCTTGTTGCGGGTAATGATGCGCCCTCTATTCCTGCATAAGCAAAGCTGGGAGAGAACTGTGATTCCGGATCTATATTCTTAGTATACTTCAGGATAGTTAATAAATTCCTTCCTATTAAATCAATTGAGGCATTTTTAAAAGGCGTTTTATTTAATATTTTGGACGAGAATGTGTAGCCAAATACAACTTGTCTTAATTTTATAAAACTGCCATTTAAAACAGAAAGTGCAGAGATGTTTGTAGCCAATGCTGGGTAGTAGTTGTAGGCTGGAACATTTGTGGTATTTGTTTCTCCATTTTCATACACGCCGTTAGCAACTATACCTGTTTCACGACCATAAAGCGTTGCTTTATTAAGGCCAAGAACATAGGAGTAATCTTCTGTAGCCGACAGAATTTTGTTTCCAAATTTATAATCTATTAGGAAGCTTAAACTGAAGCTTTTATATTGAAAGTTATTGCTGAACCCTCCGTAGAAAGATGGAAGGACACTGCCCATTGGTTTCATCTCTCCTCGCTTTGGAACCCCATCTGAACCAATAATAACGTTTCCATTCTTGTCACGTTCATAATCATAGGCCATAATCTGAGTTATCGACTTGCCAACAACCAGTGCTGTGTTCGCGTTTAATGGTCGATAAGTGCCGCCAAATGCATAACTGCTGATGCCATCTATTGATATCAATAAGTTATTTATATGACTGGCATTAATTCCTGCCTTCCAATAAAAGTTCTTATTGGTTATTAAATTGGTTTGTATAGAAGTTTCAATACCTGTATTACGGGTTTTGCCTAAATTTACATATGCAGATGTGAATCCCGTAGTTACAGATTGTCCGGCATTAATAATTTCCTTATTGGTAATCCTGTGGAAGTAAGTGAAATCAAGATCTATTTTGTTGCCGAAAAGTTTTAAATTAATACCTGTTTCAAATTCATTTAAAGTGAATGGCTTTAGGTTGTAATTTGGTAAATCCCTCGAAAAATTTCCTAAAGGAACGCCGTTTACAGACTTGTCTGAAGAATAATAGATTTGTGTGGTATAAGGTACTGCCGGTTCTCCACTTGTTTGCGCAAAACTGGCTCTTACTTTACCAAAATCCAGACCTTTTATCTTTAAAAAGTTAGAGAATATAAAGCTACCTGATACACTTGGCACAAAAATACCCCTGTTGTTTCTGGGAAGTGTAGAGTATACATCGTATCGTCCGGTAGATGATAGGGTAAGGTACTTTTTGAAATCAAGGTCGACCGTATAGTATGCTGACTGGGTAACAATTCTTGAAAGTGCATTTCTACTACTAACGGCCGATAGATTATCGACGGTGTACAAATAAGGTATGATAAATTGGGTTCCGGTTAACTCATTGGATTTTGTTCTTCTATTGCGAAAGCTTGCACCTGCAGATATATCTATGTTTAGGTCTTTAGTAATGTCCCGGTTTCCAGAAAGAAGAATATCGGTATTTAATTCTGATGTTTTGGATTGATTTAAGGTATTTATACCACCCTGACCATTTATAGAAAAAGCCGTTCCTGTTGGCACTATGCTTATAATGTGGTCATTACTAATATCGTAGCCAAATCTTCCCTGTACGAACAGCCTGTTGCTCAAATCGTATTTGAAAAGCGCTGAGGATATAAACCTGTCGCGTGTAGCCTTGTCTTCTTTTTTATTGATGGTGAAATATGGATTGGTTTTATATTCATCCGCATTCCACCTGGTTTCGGCTCCGGTATTTACATCATATCCCGGAGCCAACAAGGCCTGATCTGCACTTGTAGCGATGGCATTGATGCCATAATTTGGATTGATAGGGCCATCGCTAAGGTACGATCTGTTTTTACCCCGCTCATAAATGTAATTGCCATTTAAAGTGAGTGTGAGTTTTTTGGTTAGGTCATATGAAGTAAATATGTTTGAAGTTTTTCTGTTCAGATCGCTGTTTCTTAAAATAGATTGATAATCGAGAATTGAAGCAGATGCGTGATAGCTGCTTTTATCCGATCCGCCATTTAGAGAAATGGTATTTGTAAATGCCGGCGCTGTTCTATAGAATTTTTTTATGTTGTCTTTTACTGTCACATAGGGGCGGGTTTCTCCATTAATTTGCACACTTGGCTGTCCATCCATCTTTTCTCCCCAACTAAGTATACCGGTTGCAATTGCTCCTGCAACGCTTTGTGGTCTTAAGTTCTGTGTGCCCTGACCATATATGTATTGGTAATCCGTATTATTTACAGGATTGTCAAATGAGAAATTAGAATTGTATTCAACAGAATTATCCGATTTCTTTTTTCCACTTTTAATTGTAATTATGATCACACCGTTTGCAGCACGTGCACCGTATAAGGCGGAAGCGGAAGATCCTTTTAATACCGTAATAGTCTCTATATCATCGGGGTTGATGTTACTAATTCCATCCCCATAATCTACACCTCCATATTCATTTGCACTCCCTCGCTGAGTATTATCTATAGGTATCCCATTAATGATAAAAAGAGGTGGCCCTGCATCTTTGCTTGCCGCACCTCTTAGCAGTATTCTGGCAGACGAGCCCGGTCCTCCATTCACACCACTAACATTTAATCCCGCTACCAGTCCTTCTAATGCCATAGCAAGGTTGGATTCCCTCGCCTTTGTTAGTAAGGATCCGTCAATAGTGGATACAGCATAACCTATCTTTCTGTTCTCTTTTTTAATATTTAAGGCTGTTACTATTACTTCATCCAGCAGCTTAACTGAATCAATATCCTCATCTTCGGTTGATCTCGGTTTTATAACAATAAGGTTATTGGGAAGTAATTTATAGTTGTAATTGGTGTGAATCAGAATCTGGTCAAGAACTTTAAAGGTTTCCTCATTCTTTACATTAATGGTAATTTTCTTATCAGGAATTTTACGTTCACTAAAGACAAATCGATAACCGGTCTGATTTTGTATCTCATTAATAACTTGATTAAAACTTGCCGATTCGAGCTTTAATGTCACTTTCGTTTGCGAATGGACATTAACTGCTATCATAAGGAAGCAGAAAATCAATACCTGTCGCATCGTCTTCATCATAAGCTTCGTACTCGGGTCTTGATGGTAATTTTGTTAGAGGGATTTTAATAAATATATATAATATTCCCCTCTTTTTTATAGCTGAAATTTTCTATATAACTCAAAGCATTTAATAGTTCATCAATGCTTTCTTTTTCAAACTTTCCTGTGAAGGTATAATCTTTCTTTTTCTCATCATTAAATCTTATCTCAACACCATATTTTCTTTCAGCATCTCGGGCAATAGAAATGAATGTTTGATTCTTGAATACTAATCTGTCATTTAACCAGGAAGTTTCCATTATGCTGTTGCTGCTGCTATCCTTTGAATTGTAATAAGTCAATGGGACTATCGTATAATTAACACTGTTTTTGTCGGCAAGCGTAAACTTATGGTTCGGTTTTAATATGATCTTTTCAGCAGGTTTGTTATTCAATGTGACCTGAACAAGCCCTCTTACCAAAGTGGTTTCAATAAATGAATCATCCTCATAAGCTTTTACATCAAAGGCAGTTCCCAAAACCTTTATCCTCATATGTTTCGTATGAATAATGAAAGGATGTTCAGGGTCTTTTTTGACATCAAAAAAAGCTTCCCCATTAAGATATACTTCCCTGGTTTTTCCGCTAAAGGATGCTGGATATTTTAATTGACTTTTAGCGTTTAAGTTCACCTCAGTACCATCTTCAAGTATGATTTTTGATTTATCCCGGCTTGGCGTTTGCAAGACTTTCCATTCTTTAATATCATTGTTCCCGGCAGAGTTATCTGGAATAAAAAAATGATATGCTGCAAAAGAACAGATACAAAAGGCAATAACAGCCGCAATTCGGTACCAGCTAACAAAGTTTCTTTTTATCGGTTCTTCAATATTTTGAATAGACTTAGGTTCTGTAACAGCTATTTGTTGTTTAATCTTTTCAAAAACGGAATCAATATTGTTGGTGGTTGGTTTTTCGTCGTTAAAATAACCGGTTAGATTTTCGTACTCACTCCTGTGTTCCGCACTTTTTGAAAGCAGTTCTTTAAGCTCAATAAGCTCTTTGGGTGAAATTTCACCGGCTAATCTTTTACCCAATAACTCCGTAAATCTTTGATCAGTCATTTGTGTTTTTGTTGTGTTACTATTATAGTACTGTTTTTACTTAAAAATGCCTACAATACTCTAAAAAATAGTTTGTTATGCTTATTAAAAAAATAAGACTTATAATTTTTCCGCTAATGTTTTGTGTATCATTATTGCCGCATTGATACTTAGCTTCTTTATAGGAAAGCAATGTAATCCTTAGTTTATCGATAGCCCTGAAAAGCTGTGTTTGCACCGTTCTTGGAGATATATTTAGAATTTCTGCTACCTCTTTATATCTCATTCCATTTTCTTTAATCAACCTAAAAACCATTTTTGCCTGCAATGGGAGTTTTTCAATTGCATTATCCAGTTTAATGTGCAATTCTTTGCGCTCCAGCTCTTTCTCAGGGTTATTGTTGTCCGAGAATGGATATTCGCCCGACAATTCTAATTCAGTCATGTGGACTCCTGAATATTTTTTAAGATGTTTTAAGGATTGATTTCTAACCGCAACAAACAGATATGTTTCAGGGTTAATTACATGTAGGCTTACTTTTCTGTTTTCCCAACATTTTATGAATATTTCTGAAATAATATCTTCTGCAACCTCTTTTTGACTTACATAATAACAACAGAATTTAAAAAGTTTATTAAATAGTGCATAGTATAAAGCCTCAAAGGATTTAACATCGTCTTCAACGGACATTCTGGTCCACAGACTGGATAAGTCGGGCTTTACTGTTTTCAATTGCTAAATAGATTGGTTTTTTTCCACTGCAATGTAGCGAATTAAAATAATTTCAAAAAAAATGAATTCGTTGTAGGCAATTTCTTTCCAAAACTGATCTCTTCTCTAAATACTGGTCATTGTGTGCCGTCAATTGCTTTGAGCCATCGAAGAATTCGCTAACCAAGCTCGGTTACAATTAACCATTTGTAAGCAATTGACTGTATTAATGAAAATTATTAACCTAAACTAAACAAATGTATGAAAATGAGGAAAGTTCATTCCACAACCAGTGCCCTAGAAATTACATTTTCTAGCACAACCAGAGGCTTGCGGAAGCTAGTGCTCCTAGCAGTTGCTGCGCTTGGCTTACAGAATACCGCTAAAGCAGAAGGTATTGTAGCAAACAAAAATTTATTTCCAAATCGCTCAAAGGAGGTAAAATATTCACTTAATGTAAGTGAGACAGTCGCTAAGACGGTAACCGGATTGGTAATCGACGATACCGGATTACCACTTCCTGGTGCAACTGTTGCCGCTAAAGGTACCAGTGCTATAACAGTTACTGGCAGTGATGGGAAGTTTACGTTAAATGTTCCTGATAATGTCGCCATACTGGTAGTTTCCTATATTGGCATGGAATCTCAGGAAGTAAACATCAGTAATTTAACCAACGTTACTATAAAGTTAAAACCTTCCGGTAATGCAAATTTAACAGAGGTAGTAGTTACCGCTTTAGGTGTAAAGCGTGAGAAAAAAGCGCTGACCTTCGCTGCGCAGCAACTTGCAGGCACGGAACTTACAAAAGCTGGAAGTCCGAATTTCATGGAGGCTTTAAGCGGTAAGGCTGCTGGTATTGACATCGGCATCAGTAACTCAGGTGTTGGAGGTTCAACAAAAACAGTATTAAGGGGCTCAAAATCAATTGCAGGAAATAGTGAAGCACTTTTTGTAATCGATGGAGTGCCTGTAGTAAATAACAAAGGTGGGCAGCCGGGTTCTTATGGTGGAACAGATGGTGGCGATGGTCTTTCTGCATTAAATCAAGACGATTTTGAATCAGTTACCATTTTAAGGGGAGCCAATGGAGCTATTTTATATGGTAGCCAGGGAGCGAATGGCGTAATTCTAATCAATACTAAGAAAGGTCAGGACGGCAAAATTGCTATCGCTTTAAATTCTACAATAAATTTCAGCAATGCTGCAACATTACCCGAGTTTCAATTTGATTATGGCGCAATAGGCGGTAGCGATTACAGTTGGTCCAAAACAAAGGGGGATTACCAACGTAACTATATTGATGATTTTTTTCAGACCGGAGTAAATACCATTAATTCACTTTCAGTATCAGGTGGAAACGAAAGAACAACTACTTATTTCTCCTATGGAAATAACAATGCATCGGGCATTGTACCAACCAGCACCTACAACAAGCATAATGTTACCTTGAGTCAGGAAACAAAATTATTTGATGATAAGCTTACTTTGAGTGGAAATGTGAGGTTTTCTAACGAAAAATCAAAAAATCGCCCTGGAGCCGGTTATTACAATAATCCATTAACAGGATTATATTTATTTGCCAGGGAAAGAGATTTTAATGATTACAAAGCCAATTATCAAGTTTTTAATACTGAACGAAATCTGTATAAACAAAACTGGTATTCTACTGAAGAAAAACAAAACAACCCGTATTGGGAATTATATAATGACCCAAAACTTTCTACTAGTAACAGAGTAATTGCTTCAGCAAAAGCTTCATATTCATTTTTACCACATTTTAAATTTGATGTACGTGGGAACATTGATTATAATGACAGATTATTAGACTATCGTTATGCTGCAGGGGGCAATTCGGTAAGCGTAAGTTCTAACGGAACATGGAATTATGCCAAGTATAATGACAAGGCATTATATGGTGATGCCATCTTAAGCTACGACAACACTTTTGGTAAATTCAGTTTGAATGGCGTATTGGGGGGAAGTATCCAGGATTACACGTTTAATGACGGGATGACTTTTGCCAACGGTACAACACCACTTCAGTACCCGAACTTTTTCAGTTTCGCAAACCTGCCTTATAATCTGGTTATCAATCAGACCTACAGCAGAGTTCAGAAACAGGGCTTATTTGCCAATGCCTCTCTGGGATTCAAAGATATGATCTATGTAGATCTGGCTGGGCGCAACGATTATGCATCTACCCTGGCAACGACCGGAAATGATTCCTATTTTTATTATTCGGCAGGACTATCCGCTATAATCAGCCAGATGGTAACCATGCCCAAAGAAATCAATTTCTTAAAACTAAGGGCATCTACCTCGCAGGTCGGAAATGAAGTGCCATACAATATCGTAAACCCTGGTAATGTTATCGGTGGCGCAGGTGGACCTAACGGCATAGGGGGAATTACCAGAAATACACAGACACCTTTCGCGACATTGGTGCCTGAAAAAATAATCAGTAATGAGATTGGCCTGGAAAGCCGTTTTCTAAACGATAGATTAACGCTTGATTTTACCTATTATAAAAACACAAGTACCAACCAATTTTTATCTTTGCCAGCTCCTTCGGGTTCTGGTTACACCTTTTACTACGTGAATGCGGGTAAGGTTACCAACCAGGGTTTTGAGTTGACATTGGGCGGAGACCCCATAAGAAACGAAAACTTCCAGTGGAACACATCTGTTAACCTATCGCGGAACAAAAACAAGATTGTGGAGTTGATTGCCGATAATCCCGGTTATCAGGTAGGTAGCGATAGCGAAGGTTTTAATTCAATAATCAAAGCTGGTGGGTCTTTTAACGACCTATACATTTTCAAATTTGCACGCAATGCTTCAGGTCAGATTATATTGGATGATGCTGGAAAACCGAGTAAAGCTGCAACGCAGGAATATGTTGGAAATTTAAATCCAAATTTGATAACCGGATGGAATAACACATTTACATATAAAAAATTGAGTTTAAGTGCTCTGGTAACGGCTAAGTTCGGCGGTGTTGCTTTCTCTAAAACTGAGGCTTTTCTGGATTCTTACGGAGTAAGTAAAAGAACTGGTGAAGCACGAGATGCTGGAAATATCCCGATTAATGCCATAATGGGTACTACCCCTCAAAGTTCAATTGACCCTGCGCTGTACTATTCAACAATCGGTGATAGGAATGGGATTATGGAGCCTTATGTATTCTCCCGGACCAATGTCCGTTTGGCACAGGTATCTTTAGCTTATAATTTGCCTGTTAAAGGTTCGGCTATTAAATCAGCTTCTATTTCGCTAATCGGGCGTAACCTGTTTTTCTTCTATAAAAAATCACCTTTCGATCCAGAGCAGGCGATGAGTACCAACAATAGCATGCAGGCTAATGATATTTTTGCGGTACCTGGTACACGTTCTTACGGGCTAAATCTTAAGTTAAACTTTTAATGTCTTAAAATAATGAAAAAAATATTTTTAATGGTGTTTGCTTTGATCGTACTCAACTCCTGCACCAAGAATTTCGAAGAGATAAATACAAATCCAAATCAAATAACAGATAAAATGTTGGAGCAGGACTTTAATCTGGTTGGATCTTCCTTCTCAGTGATGTTATTTAACCTGATGGGCCACCAAATTGAAGAAGACCTGTGTTATGACAACTGGATGGGATATATGGGCTCTCCAACCCCTTATGTTGCAGGTGTAAACAATACCACTTATTACCTGCGCTGGATTGATGCCTATTGGAATCGTATATATGGTAGCGTAATGTCTCCCTCAAAACAGGTAATACAGCTTGCTGAAGAAAAAGAATTGCCATTATTCGGAGATTGGGCAAAATTGGTCAGGATATTAGCCATATCGAAATTAACGGCTATCTATGGTCCTGTGATCTATTCGAATTATGGCACTTCGGGCTTAGGTTCGATCAAATACGACAAGGAGTCGGATCTATATAACAATCTGTTTACACAGTTAGATGAGATTGAAACAAATTTCAAAGCCAACACATCGTACACCGGATTTACCAAATTCGACCCAAGCTATAAAGGCAACATCGCTTCCTGGTTAAAATTACTTAATTCAGTACGTTTCCGCCTGGCCATGCGTTTGGTTAAGGTTAGCCCTATAGTTGCTAAAACACAGGGAGAAAAAGCCCTGGCTGACCCAGTTGGGTTAATCAATACCAATGCAGAGAATTTCCTTATTTCGTTAAATGGAGAGGTAATGCCTGTTTCGATGATTTCTTTTGACTGGAATGATACCCGTATGGGTGCAACCATGGAATCTTTTATGGTGGGTTTAAAAGATGGACGTATGAATAAATACTTTGCTGAAGTAAGTGATGCCAGTTTAGTTACTGACCATCCTGCATACAAATATAAAGGTATTCGCAGCGGCGCTTTCATAAATGCCAAAGATGACAGAGTTTCCTATTCTACAGTGAGTACAGATTTCAAATCAGTGCAAAACAGAAGAGGGTTTACTGCATCGGAAATAGCTTTTTTGAAAGCCGAAGCAGCATTAAGAGGATGGGCAAACGCAGGAGATGCTAAAACAAACTATGAAAATGGAGTACGCCTTTCTTTTGCCGACTGGGGAGCCGCAGGTGTTGATGCCTATTTGGCTGATGCAACAAGTAAACCAATCAACTATATTGACCCAAAAGACAGTAAAAATAATTTCACAGCACTTTCTACCATTACCATAGCCTGGGATGCTGGTGACGCTAATGAACTGAAACTGGAAAAAATCATCACACAAAAATACTTGGCTACTTTTACCAATACGTTAGAAGCATGGGTAGATTTTAGAAGGACAGGCTATCCTAAAATTCCACATGTTGCTAAAAATGACAGTAGCCCGGATTGGGGTGTAATAACAGCCGACCAATGGATAAAACGACTCGTATTTGTGCCCGCAGAAAGGACCGGTAATACTGCTGCTGTTGCCGAAGCTGCGACTTTTTTAAGCTCCGGTAAAGACGATATTGCATCACGCTTATGGTGGGATACTACCACTCCAGGTAATTTCTAGACTTTTTCCAATAACAATTCCAAATGGCTGCCTTATGGCGGCCATTTTTGTAACCCGGCTAATTGCCAGAAGATCAGGAAATAGCGCTCTTGACATAATACTGACAGGTAAAATCCCTTAAAAAAGGGTTATCTGTTGATTTTATGTTACTTTTGTTCATTATACGTTATAAATGGATACTACTTCAAAACTAGCTCTGATTTTAAACGATCCAGATCTGCCTGAGGCACTTAAAGCAATTGCACAAAAGGTACAAAATCAAGAAAGGATTACTTTTGACGAGGGTGTTTACCTTTATGAACATGCCGAACTTGGATACCTTGGTACTTTAGCTAATCACATAAGAGAGCAAAAGCACGGTGATAAAACTTATTTCAACCGTAATTTTCATTTAGAGCCGACTAACCTTTGTGTTTATGACTGTAAATTCTGTTCATATTCTCGCTTAATTAAGCAGAAAGAAGAGGGCTGGGCCCTAACGATGGAGGAAATGCTCGACGTGGTTAAAAAGTATGACAACGAACCTGTTACCGAAGTGCATATTGTAGGCGGGGTTTTACCTCAATACGATGTTGCCTTTTATTCTGCGTTGTTTACTGCAATTAAAAAACACCGTCCTGAGCTTCATGTTAAAGCATTAACACCCGTAGAATATCATTATATATTTAAAAAAGCTAAAATTGACTATGCCACCGGTATGAAGTTAATGAAAGAGGCCGGGTTAGAGTCAATTCCAGGAGGAGGGGCAGAGATCTTTCATCCTGAGGTAAGAGAGCTGATATCTAAAGATAAATGTACAGGCGAACAATGGCTTGCCATACACGAAGAATGGCATAAGCTGGGGATGCGTTCCAATGCAACAATGTTATATGGTCATATCGAAAAATATGAACATCGTGTAGATCACATGGAACAATTACGTCAGTTACAAGATAAGACAGGAGGTTTTCAGACTTTTATTCCACTTAAATTCAGGAATCAGCACAACCAGATGAGCAATGTGCCGGAAGTATCTGTAATTGAAGATCTGAGGAACTACGCAATTGCGCGTATTTACATGGATAACTTTGACCATATTAAAGCCTATTGGGCAATGATCAGCAGGCAAACTGCTCAACTTTCATTAAATTTTGGAGTAGACGATATAGATGGTACGTTGGATGATACCACTAAAATCTATTCAATGGCCGGTGCCGAAGAGCAAACTCCTGCAATGAGTACACAAGACCTCGTTAATCTGATAAAACAGGTGAAACGTCAACCTATTGAAAGAGATACTTTATATAATGTGGTAACCGATTACACTGATTTCGTTTTTGAGGATGAAGTGAAACCTCAATACTACAAATTACCCGTAATTAACTAATGGATAAGGAAATATACATCATCAGGCATGGTGAAACAGAATTAAATAAACTAGGAATTGTACAGGGCAGGGGAATAAACAGCGATCTTAATGATACCGGACGGAGTCAGGCTGCTGCTTTTTATGCCAGGTATAAAAATGTCCCCTTTGAAAAGATTTATACTTCAAAACTAAAACGTACACATCAAACGGTTCAGGGATTTATTGATGCCGGAATTCCATGGGAACAGGTAGCAGGTTTAGATGAGCTTGCATGGGGCAAGTGGGAAGGGAAGCCTAATGATGATAATGCAATAGCAGCGTTTAAAGCTATAGTTACGGCCTGGGATGAAGGCGATTATGATGCACAATTTGAAGGTGGAGAAAGCCCTAATCAGGTTTTGGCCAGACTTAAAGAAGCGGTAGACCTTATCAAATCCAAAAAAGAAGAAAAGCTGATCTTGATTTGTATGCATGGTCGTGCAATGCGTTTATTGCTGTGCTTGCTGATGAATAAACCTTTGTCCGAAATGGGAGATTTTCCACACCAAAATACAACACTTTATAAAGTTGAACTTACTGGCGATGAATTTAACATCGTTGAGTTTAATAATACCGACCATTTAAAATAATTCCTTTGAGTAATATTAAAATATCTGCAGTTTCCTATACAAATACTAAGCCCTTCATTTACGGAATTGAGCATTCGGAAATTTTAAATAAGATAGATCTAAGTTTAGATATACCCTCAGATTGTGCTGCTAAACTAATTAATAACCAGGTTGATATAGGGTTAATTCCTGTTGCTGCCATACCGCATGTACCTAATGCTAATATCGTTGCAGATTACTGTATTGGATCAATTGGCGCAGTAAATTCTGTGTTTATTTTTAGCGATGTTGAAGTTTCAGAAATTAAAACGGTAAGATTAGATAGTCATTCCCGTACCTCAAATAATCTTGCAAAAGTATTGTTGAAATTTCACTGGAAACTGGATGTAGAATTTATTACAGATATCGATGCAAAAACTGATGCAATAGTGTTAATAGGCGACAGAACTTTTGGTAAAAAGGCTGATTATGCTTTTGCTTATGATATGGGTCAGCAATGGATGGATTTTACAGGCCTGCCATTTGTTTATGCCGCCTGGGTTGCCAACAAAACTATTCCTCAATCTTTTATTGATGAATTTAATGAAGCACTGGCTTTTGGGTTAGGTCATCGTGCAGAGCTGTTAAAAGACTTGCCTGCTCGCGATGATTTTGATTTGAATGATTACCTTTTTCATAAGCTCGATTTTGATCTTACCGAAAAGAAAAGAGAAGCACTGGACTTATTCCTTTCTTACATTGCCAGGCTTTAAACCTATAAACATTTTTTAAATTTTCAACAAATCATAAAGCCTACACATCAAGATAGTATCTTTACGATTTTGTAAACAGAATCATTTTGGCTAAAGATAATACTAAAGAAACCCCGTTAATGCAACAATACAATGCTATCAAAGCAAAGTATCCCGGAGCATTATTACTATTTAGGGTTGGCGATTTCTATGAAACATTTGGCGAGGATGCAGTTAAAACAGCGCAGATATTAGGTATCGTACTTACCAGAAGAGGTACAGGGCCAAATGGTGCTTTGGAATTAGCTGGTTTTCCTCATCATTCATTAGATAATTATCTTTCAAAGTTAGTTAGGGCAGGCCAGAGGGTGGCTATTTGCGACCAGCTGGAAGATCCCAAAACAACAAAAACAATTGTTAAAAGAGGGGTTACAGAACTGGTTACACCGGGGGTAGCTTACAATGACAATATATTAAGCCAGAAATCTAACAATTATCTGGCTGCCGTTTATTTCGATAAGAATTCAATAGGTGTATCTTTTGCAGATATCTCAACTGGCGAATTCCTGGTTGCACAGGGCGATGCCGAATACATAGATAAGCTTTTGCAAGGTTTTAAGCCAAATGAAGTAGTTTTTCAGAAAAGCAAAAGAAAAGAGTTCCTGGAGAATTTTGGCGACAAGTTTTATACTTTTCAGCTAGACGACTGGGCATTTACCAGTGATTACGCTAATGAAATTTTAACCAAACACTTTGAAGTAACTTCTTTAAAAGGATTTGGTGTTGATAAACTGCAAACCGGTATTGTAGCTGCGGGAGTTGTTCTTCATTATTTAAATGAAACTGAGCACCGCAATTTAAAACACATTTCTTCCATCTCTCGTTTAGAAGAGGATAAATATGTGTGGTTAGATCGCTTTACCATCAGAAACCTGGAATTGGTTAGTTCTACAAATGATAATGCCATTACGCTTTTCGAAGTGCTTGATCAAACATCGACCCCAATGGGTGCCCGTTTGCTGCACAAATGGATCATAATGCCATTGAAGGAATTAAAACCTATCGAGGAGCGTTTAGGCGTGGTGGGCTTCCTGATTAAAAAAGAAGCGCTTTTAGAAGAATTCTTAACCCATATTAAGCAGATTGGTGATTTAGAAAGATTGATTTCTAAAGTAGGGTTACAAAAAGTAGGTCCAAGGGAACTTTGTCAGCTAAAAAAAGCACTATATCATATAGAATCTGTTAAAAAGATAGCAGAAGAGGTCAAAAATCCATTCTTGTCTGTTCTTGCAGATCAGCTAAACCCATGTTTAACCATCAGAGAAAAGCTGGAAAGAGAATTGCAGGAAGATCCTCCCGCTTTATTAATCAAAGGGAATGTAATAGCTGATGGGATTGATGAGAATCTAGACAGGCTTAGAAAAATAGCCTTTGGTGGTAAAGATTACCTGGTTGAAATTCAAAAGAGAGAAGCTGCCGCTACTGGTATCCCGTCTTTAAAAGTAGCTTTTAATAATGTTTTCGGTTATTACCTTGAGGTTACCCATACCCATAAAGATAAAGTACCTGCAGACTGGATCAGAAAACAAACACTAGTAAATGCGGAAAGATACATTACACCCGAACTAAAGCAATACGAAGAGCAGATACTTGGTGCTGAAGAAAAAATTCAGCAGATAGAGATTCGTTTGTACAGTGAATTGGTGTATCAGGTAGCTGCATACATTAAGCAGATTCAGTTAAATGCCTTCCAGATTGCTCAATTAGATGTGTTATTGTGCTTTGCCCAGCTGGCCATTAAAAATCACTACGTTAAGCCCGAAATTACTACAGGAAAAGCATTAGATATTAAAGGCGGAAGGCATCCTGTAATAGAAAAAAGGTTGCCTGTAGGCGAGGAGTACATCACCAATGATGTGTTTTTAGATAACGATACCCAGCAGATCATCATCATTACCGGTCCCAATATGTCTGGTAAGTCCGCTATATTAAGGCAAACTGGTCTCATTGTTCTGATGGCTCAAATGGGTTGTTTTGTGCCTGCAAAAGCAGCAAGCATAGGACTAATAGATAAGATATTTACCCGTGTAGGTGCTTCTGATAATCTTTCTTCAGGCGAAAGTACGTTCATGGTAGAAATGAATGAAACTGCAAGTATCCTAAACAATATATCAGATAACAGTTTAATTCTGCTTGACGAAATTGGTAGGGGAACAAGTACTTACGATGGTATTTCTATTGCATGGGCAATCGCAGAATTTTTGCATACGCATCCAACCGCACGCCCAAAAACATTGTTTGCTACCCACTATCATGAGTTAAATGAACTTGCAAATACCATGAGTCGCGTTAAAAACTTTAATGTATCCATTAAAGAGGTCTCAAATAAAGTGATCTTCCTGCGTAAACTAGTGCCTGGGGGAAGTGAACACAGTTTTGGTATACATGTTGCTAAAATGGCTGGTATGCCTCCTAAACTGATTAATAGGGCAAATGAGATCCTTAAAAAACTTGAAATAGACAGAACTGAAGGGCAAAGTATTAAAGATAGCATTAAGAAGGTTCAGAATCAGGCTTATCAGCTGCAGATGTTTGCTATTGATGATCCTGTTTTAGTCAAGATAAGAGATACACTTAATAACCTGGATGTGAATATACTTACTCCGGTTGAAGCACTTTTAAAGCTCGATGAAATACAACGAATAATAAAACAATAAAGGCTATGATGATTTTGGATACGCAGAAAAACAATATTAAAGCTGTACTATTTGTACTTATGTTAATCGTGTTGTCTTCTTGCGGTTCAAGAAAAGCAAGTGTAAAGCCTAACCCAAATTCAGCCTCTAAGATTGCTTATGCTATGTCTCATTTAAAAAGCAAGCAATTGTATCGCTTTATTAACGACTGGACAGGGGTAAGGTATCGTTTGGGTGGACTAGATAAACGTGGTATAGATTGTTCAGGCTTTGCTTTCTTATTGCAGAAAGATATTTATGGCAATAGCCTGCCGAGAAGGTCCCGTGATCAGGCCGAAACAATTAAAGAAAAAAATATTAGCCAATTAAAAGAAGGAGATCTTATTTTTTTCTCTTTCGGCGGTGGTGCGGTAGATCATGTTGGAATATATCTTAACGACACTTATTTTGTTCATGCATCTACAACCCGTGGGGTAGTAGTTGATGACTTAACACTTCCTGCTTATCAAAAAGCGATGGTTAAAGCAGGTTCTTTTAGAAACTAAACTATGTCAGAACAGAAACAAGATTCTTTTTGGAATAAGTATAAACGCTTTGCCACAACCGAAATTCTGATGTACCTCATCATGATTATCGGAATCGCCCTTGGAATTATATTTCTAAGTTAATTTGTTTTAAAAATCACCTTACTATTATCTGAACTACTTACATCACTAAAGAAACGCATAAAGCTTTCATATTTATCAGCAGGATATGTTCCATTGTTTAAAATAAATTTTCTGTTATATATCAACTTTTTACCCTCCATTGTAACTTTTACAGCATAGCTGCCAAATGGCGATTTAATTTCCCTGTCGTTAGGTTTAGCCTCAATACTATACCCCTCAGGCAGGTTGTATATGATTTCATCCTCATCTGTAAAACCTCTGTTTACATATACGGGTAATGTTCTGTTTCTAACCTCAGGAATGGAGTTGGTTTTGTTAAATGCATTAAGTACCATATAAATTCTGTCATTTGTACGGGGTGCATACTTCTGAATAGTTAGATCTAAGGATTCTGAGGTAACAGGATTACTATCTTTTCTTTGGGCAAGTTTAAGATTGCTAAAATCAATATTGTCAATGTCATACTCTTCTTTTAGCAATTTTAACTGCTCAGATGAAGGCTTACTAATGATACGACGATAATTGTCATACTGGGAGCCACTAAAGTCGGTGTGCAGCTTGCCATTAATATTACCATCCTTATCTAAATTAAGCTCTGCCTTACGTTTTAGTAGGCTCGCAGCAGTAGTTAAGGCTGGTGTTTTTATTAATTTACCACCTTCTTCTGTGCAGGCCAATACCACACGGTCGTCAGTAAAACTTCCTAAATATCCAAATGGACTATCCTGACTGGTACACTCTAACCAGGTGGTATCACTTTTAAGTGGTACACATAAAATGATATGGTTTCCCTGATCCATACTTGCAAACTCAGCATCCATACTTTTTTTATAGCTATCGCCATATACCACACAATAAAGACTGTTTATGCCAACGGCCTTTAATAAACTTTGTGTGTAGTTTACCAGGGCTTTACAGTCGCCATAAGAAACACGGTGTACTTCTGCTGCTTCAAAAGGCTGGAAGCCTCCTATACCAATCTGAACACTAATGTATCTTGTTTTCTTCTGCACATACTCATAGATCTTTTTTGCCTTCTCTTTATCACTGTCTAATCCTTTTACCAGGTTGTTCATCTCCTGTATAATATCTGGCGATAGTGTTTGTCTCGTTTTTACAAGGTCATCATAAACCCATTTTCCTAATTCCTGCCAGTTACTATAACTTCCTTTATGTCCATAATAAGTAAACTGTTCAGGCGCTATTTTCACGTAGGTAAGGTAATTGTCAGGATCAGGAGCATAGGGTTCACGCTTAATCGCGTTTAGGTTAGTCACCTTCCACGTCCGACTAACAACCTTATCTGATTTTACTACCTCTGCATTCCCTTTGTAGTTGTATTCTTTTATACGTATTTTATCATCAGGTTTCGAGATAAACGTGTAGCTGGTGTTCTCTACAGAAACATCAGAATAGGGTGTAGCGTACCAATCAGGGATGATAAGATTTTGTTTAAACCTAATTTCATATTCGTACGAGATCGTATAAGGATAAGTTAAAACATTAGGACTATACCTCTTAATCCGGGCATCTTCAAACAAAGAAAAATCACTAACAGCACTTTCATCCAGAAAGTTACTTAAAGAAAACTTCCCGCTTGGCTTTCCAAAAGAATCCATAATAATTCCCTTTACACCTTTAATGGAGGTGGCTTTGTTGTAAAAAAGCACCAAAGCTGCCGCCTGGTCTCCATTCTTATTCAGAACAGTAACGGTTTTTTTAACATTAAGGATAACATTCTCTGGAGCACGCATATCTATGGTCGTCTCCATATATCTGATTACAGCATTAGCACGACTTTTTAATGCAGAAGGAATATTTTCTACATTATAATCGGGTTGCTCCTGAGCGTATCCTTTAAAGGTAACAGCAATAAAAATCAGAAGTAATAATCTCTTCAGCATTTACTTGGTTTTTTTAAATACAATATCTGTTTTTTGTGATTGTATAATCCGGCTATAAAATTCTTTTAGTGATAAGTATTCCTCAGATTCGTAAATAGGTTTATTGAATTGAAGCATCTCATTGAAAACAAAGGAATCGTCTTGCATTGATGTTGAGGCAAGATATTTTCCGCCATTATCTGTCAGAGCCATCGACATATCTTTCGGTTTGTCAATTATAGAAATATTAGCAGGAAGTTTAATGATCATAGTGATCCTTTCTTCGCTTGCCGCCCCCATATCAACTGGATAAGTTCTTTCATTTAAATTGAATGGGTTTTTAGTAATACGGTTAATAAAGAATGGATTAAAGTATGATTGATCGGCATTTAAATTGTCAAAAACCTTCATTTCAATCTCGTAGTCTTCTACTAGCGTGTTGTCCAGGCTATCCACATTTTCTATCGAATGTTTTAGTATGCTTATTCCGGGCATTTGTTCGTCTAACTTTTCTACGTATTCATCTACAGAGTTAGCCGCTACAATGCGCTGGCGTTTTTTAAGTGCGGCATATCCTAATGAGTAAGTGGTTAGTTTGCCCTTTAGTTTTCCATCTGCAGTTAATTCAGCATTAAGAATATACTTTGTTGACTCTTTTTGACTGGCTTTTAAATCCTGCCAGTAAGATGGTTTCTTTAAATTAATGACCCTGCCATTTCCATTTATACAATGTAACGGTAGCAGGCCAAATGGTAATAGGGGCTCTGTTGCATCCAATAAATAGCTTTTATCGCCAATATTAACCTTTGCAACCACATAATTGAAATCGCTGATCACCGGATAAAGATTGTTAACTACCCCATTTGCCCGGGTTGATAATATTACGGCTTCAGCATCCAGATCCGCGGCACTTAAAGCAGCAATTAATGCTAAATTTATATCTCCGGTATTTCCTGAATGCTTTTCAAGAGCGCTTTTAATGTTGTTCTCACTGTAAATGCCGATGAAGCCATTCATTTTTATATTCTTTCCAATGTAATTGTAAATGGCTTTTGCCTTGCTTAAATCATCGCTGGCTTTGCCCAATATTTGAGGCATCAACTCTTTAAATACATCTTTTCGCTTCATTTGAGTGCCAAATGATTTGTCTGAATTTAATTCATAATCAACATCTTTCCAGGTTTTAGTGATGCTTTTTTTGCCACCATTAAGCATAACATAATCAGAAAGCTCATAGTAAATAGCCGATCTGAAGTTACCTGGGGCAGTCATGTAATCCTCTTCAATCAATGCTGGAACGTCCTTCATAATATAGGTCATTTTTGAGCAGTCGATCTTATTTCCTGCAATCATCAGGCATTCCTTCTTTATTTCTGCATTCTGCTTGGCAAGTTTCTGTGCTCCTCTTAACGAAACATTGTAATTATAGATGGCAGGAATATTGGCTATATACTCACTGTGCAACTTAGGTATGTCCGATTGAAATTCCCAGGTTTTAAAGTTGAAGATATAAGGCGAATGCAGTCGGTAGCTATATTCAATAATGCTTCCGTCCATTAGGTTGGGCATCGTAAATTTTGTTAGCAAAACGTATTTGTTCTTTTTCTCATTAAATACTTTTTTCTTATCCAGCTCAGTTTTAACGAGCTGACCGTTTACAAAATTTATCGTAGTGGCTTTTAGTTCTTTAATTTCATCTTCCTCATCGCGATATATCCTCAATGGAATTACAATATTTCCATGATTAAAACCTTCTTTATTAAATATTTTAATGCGTACATGATATTCAAAATCAATGTAGGTTTTGCCGGTTGTATTATCCAGTTGAACAGCAGCAGTGCCAAATTCTCTGATAACCATAGCATTGGCATTGCTATCTAGTTGGGAGTTTTTTAATTCAATATCACTTCCTGTAATTCTTGCATACTCAAAATCCTGAGCATAAGAAGAACTAACCGAAAAAAACGATAAAAGAAGCGCAATGGAAAGAAGTTTCATAATGGAGCGATATTATATAGCAGTATTGATACCGCAAAGGAAATAAAAATATACATTAAAACCATTTGTTTCCGTATTTAATGCATTATCAAATAAGTTAAGGTTTAATGAATGATTTTTACGACTTTTGAAGAGCTACAAAATGTTAGAAATGAAATTATATTTAAATCGTCCGCTTGCTTTTTTTGATTTAGAAACTACCGGAGTTAATGTTGGTGCCGATCGTATAGTAGAAATTGCCATACTAAAAGCTATGCCTGATGGCTCAGAACTGATTAAAACGCTTCGTATTAATCCTGAAATGCCTATTCCATTACAATCGTCATTAATTCATGGAATTTATGATAAAGATATCGCCAGCGAGCCAACATTTAAAGATGTAGCACAAGAACTTTCTGATTTTATTGGCGATGCTGATTTAGCAGGATATAACTCAAACAGATTTGATATTCCTGTATTACTTGAAGAATTTCTAAGAGCAGGAGTAGATTTTGATATGTCTGACCGAAAGTTTGTAGATGTTCAGAATATATTCCACCAAATGGAGCAGCGTACCTTACGTGCTGCTTATAAATTCTACTGCAATAAAGATATTGTAAATGCGCATTCTGCAGAAGCAGATATCACTGCTACTTATCATGTTTTATTGGCTCAAATTGAACGTTATAAGGACACAGAATTTGAAGACAAACAAGGTAATATATCAAAACCGGTTCAGAATAATGTAGAAGCGCTTCATACTTTTACAAATATGAATAAACCTGTGGATTTTGCAGGTCGCATGGTTTTTAACGAAGATAACGAAGAGATTTTCAATTTTGGAAAACACAAAGGTAAAACTGTGGAGCAGGTTTTTGATACTGAACCTAGCTACTATGCCTGGATGAAACAAGGCGATTTTCCTTTATACACTAAGAAAAAACTAGGTGAAATTTGGGATAGATGGAATAAAAAGAAGGAAAAACTTAAGCTTGAGAAACAGCAGCAACAAGGGCAGCAGTCGCAGGCTCCTAAGCAGGTACAACCGCATGTAGCAAATAAGCCTAACCCAAGTCAATCAAAGCCGGCCTTTAAACCTCAGCCTAAAAAGGAAAAACCTGCGGTTGATGTGACCAATGATATGCTGGAGCAACTAAAAATGAAGTTCGGGAAATAGATACGAGATTCGAAAAATATAAACCATTAAGAACTACCCGGAGTAACTATTCGGGTAGTTTTTTTATGAAATCTATATTCCTGGTAAGTCCCTTAAATTTAGTCCTTTTAACCGCCGAGTTCTTAAATATATTCTTGAACACATCTTCGGTAATGTCAAGCCAGTCTTGCCGTTTCATGTTTAGCAGATTTTCTTTAGGCTGAAACTTAGGCTCAGTGTGAGGAACAGAGAATCTGTTCCAGGGGCACACATCCTGACAAATATCACATCCGAACATCCAGTTTTCCATCTTATCATTAAATGTATTAGGAATTTCATCTCTTAACTCGATCGTTAAATAAGAAATGCACTTTTTGGCATCAATAATAAATGGCGATAAGATCGCATCAGTAGGGCAGGCATCTATACATTTGGTACATGTTCCGCAATGGTCGGTCTCAAAAGCACTATCATATTCCAGGTCTAAGTCTACAATAAGTTCTGCCAGAAAGAAGAACGAACCACTTTTTTTACTGATCAAATTACTGTTTTTTCCGATCCATCCAATGCCTGCACGTTTTGCCCATGCACGATCCAGAACAGGAGCCGAATCTACAAAAGCACGCCCATTGACCTCACCAATTTCTTCTGAAATAAAATGGAGCAATTGAAACAGCTTGTCTTTAATTACCAGATGGTAATCAGTACCATAAGCATACTTGGATATTTTTGGTGCATCAGGATCAGTCTGCTGCTCTTCCGGGAAATAGTTTAGTGTTAGCGATATCACAGATTTTGAATCGTCTACCAGTAACCTTGGATCCAGTCGTTTATCAAAATGATTCTCCATATAGGCCATTTCCCCATGGTAATTATTTTTTAACCATTTCTCAAGCCTTGGTGCCTCCTCTTCAAGGAATTCAGCTTTGGCAATACCGCATTGCATGAAGCCTAACCGAAGGGCTTCATCCTTAATCATCTTGCTATATCTTGCTGAACTACTATTCATGAACTGCAAAGATAATCTTTGCTAATCAAACCTTTAAGCTCTTTAATTGTTTATTAAATAACCAAAACTTAATATTATGGATAATGCAGATGTTAAACATTCAGAGGATCCACTAAAGCCTCATAAACCAATTGAGACGAATTACTCAAAGCATCAGGATGATCCGGGACCTTCACCTCAGGCGGTACACGAACAGGATAAAAACGGGGCGGCTCCAGTATTAAAATGGATAATTCCTATTCTTGTTGTTGCTTTGTTAATCTATTGGCTGTTTTTTAAAGGCTAATGAAGTATAGTGATCAGAACAATTTACCTGTTTGGCCAGGAAAATTTCTTTTCAGATGCTTGTATGCTGCTTCGGTTGCTTCACGGCCACGAGAGGTACGCATTAAAAACCCTTCTTGTATCAGAAAAGGTTCATAAACCTCCTCAATGGTTCCTTCGTCATCGCCAACTGCGGTAGCAATTGTCTTTAAGCCAACAGGCCCACCCTTAAACTTATCTATAATGGTGGTAAGAATTTTGTTGTCCATTTCGTCCAAACCATGCTCATCAACATTTAGGGCATGAAGTGCATAGCGCGCAATCTCTGTATCAATCTTACCGTTTCCTTTAATCTGGGCAAAATCCCTTGTCCGCCTTAATAGTGCATTGGCAATACGCGGTGTACCCCGGCTTCTGCGAGCTATTTCATAAGCCCCTTCCTCAGTAATTGGCGTTTTTAAAATATCAGATGACCTTAATACTATGGTTGTAAGCAACTTGGCGTCGTAATAGGCCAGCCTGGAATTAATTCCAAACCTTGCTCTTAAAGGTGCAGTTAGTAGACCGGAACGGGTAGTTGCCCCTACTAATGTAAAAGGATTTAGACTTATTTGGACTGAACGGGCATTGGGCCCGCTTTCGAGCATGATATCAATCTTATAGTCTTCCATTGCGGAGTATAAATACTCTTCAACCAGTGGACTTAATCTGTGAATCTCATCAATAAACAGAATATCGCCTGTATCCAGATTTGTAAGTAGTCCGGCAAGGTCACCCGGTTTATCCAAAACTGGTCCCGAAGTTATTTTAATGCCTACACCCATCTCATTTGCAATGATGTGAGAAAGTGTAGTTTTACCTAAACCCGGCGGGCCGTGCAATAAAACATGGTCTAATGGTTCTCCTCTTAACTTTGCAGCTTTTACAAATATTTTGAGGTTTTCCATAATTTTCTCTTGCCCTGTAAAGTCCTCAAAAATTTGCGGACGCAGCACTTTCTCTATATCACGTTCAATAGGAGATAGGCTTTCAGAAGAAGGATCAAGATTTTCGTTCATTTATTACAGTATAATATTATGTTCTTCGAGGTCAGGATGACGTGACGTTTTAGTATAGATACTATCATATCTATACGATTCAAAAATACATTTAAAATTACATATATGAAATTCAATTCAGTTACTGCCTACTAAACTTGGCTGCAACTTTGGCTTCTTTAACACCTTCGGAATAATTATAGAAGCCTTCACCAGATTTAATTCCTTTATTTCCGGCAGTAACCATATTTACCAATAATGGACATGGAGCATACTTCGGATTCCCAAATCCGTCATGCAGTACGCGTAATATAGCCAGGCACACATCCAGACCTATAAAATCAGCGAGCTGCAATGGACCCATCGGATGCGCCATTCCTAACTTCATTACCGTATCAATCTCTTTAACACCTGCAACGTTTTCATAAAGTGTATAAATGGCCTCATTTATCATGGGCATTAATATTCTATTGGCAACAAATCCCGGGTAGTCATTTACCTCTACAGGAGCCTTTTCAATCTTTTTGGAAAGATCCATTATGGTAGCAGTAGTTTCGTTGCTGGTTGCATAACCGCGAATCACCTCAACCAGTTTCATCACCGGTACGGGATTCATAAAATGCATTCCAATAACGTCGGCGCCTCTATTGGTAACAGATGCTATTTTGGTAATGGAGATAGAAGAAGTGTTACTTGCTAAAATCGCCTCTGGTTTTGCAAAAGCATCCAGATCTTTAAATATTTTCAGCTTCAGATCAAGGTTTTCAGTCGCAGCCTCAACAACTAGATCGGCATTTGAAACACCCGACTGCATATCGGTAAATACAGTAATATTTTTAAGCGTTTCAGCTTTATGTGCCTGTGTAATTGTACCTTTTGCAACCTGTCGATCAAGGTTTTTTCCAATCGTATTGATTGCCTTTTCAAGTGCTTCCTTGTTAATGTCAATCAGGTTTACCTGATATCCGAATTGCGCAAAAACATGCGCAATCCCATTGCCCATAGTACCTGATCCTATTACTGAGATGTTTTTCATTTAAGTTTTTTTACGGAGCTAATCTATTGATAATCCACGAACCTTCCACCAAATCGTAAACAATCCTGTCATGTAGCCTGCTTGGTCTGCCTTGCCAGAATTCTATATGAGTAGGCTCCACTAAATAACCGCCCCAATGTAACGGACGTGGGATTTCTTGATCAGCATATTGGGTAGTAAGTTGCTCAACTTTACGCTCTAGCGATTCCCTATCGCTAATTACTTTACTCTGAGGAGATGCCATTGCTCCAATTTGACTGCCTATTGGACGCGAGTGAAAATATTCGGAAGAAGTCTCCTCACTAACCTTACTTACCACACCTTCTATACGTACTTGTCGTTCTAACTCAGGCCAAAAGAAAACAAGGGCAGCTTGCGGGTTTTCTACGAGATCATGGCCCTTTTTACTCTCGTAATTGGTGTAAAATACAAAACCGTCCTCATCAATACCTTTCAATAATACTATTCTTGCCGTGGGCTTTCCAAACCTATCGGAGGTAGCGATCGTCATCACATTGGGTTCATATAGCTGTGAACTGACAGCTTCCTGAAACCATTTTTTAAATTGAAGAATTGGATTGCGGTCAACATCATTTTCAGAAAGACTTGCCGAGCGATAATCTTGGCGTAGGTTTTGTATATTTTCTTTAGTAAGGTCCATACACAAAAATAGGGTTAGTTTAGTTAATTTTGTTTTAAATTTCTAAAATGTTAAGTCGCTTAGAGCCATCTGTAGGTAAATTATTAATTTCTGAACCATTTTTAATGGATCCTAATTTTAAACGTTCTGTGGTTTTAATTACCGAGCATCAGGATGAGGGAACTGTTGGTTTTATTTTAAACCAAAGAAGCGCTCTTGTGTTAAGTGATTTAATTCCCGAATTAGATAAAGCAGATTTTCCGGTTTACATCGGCGGTCCTGTTGGAACAGATACCGTTCATTTCATGCACCGTTGTTATGATAAGCTTAATGACGGAGAAGAAATTGCAAAAGGCGTTTATTGGGGAGGTAATTTTGAAGCACTAAAAATTCTCATCAGCAATGGATTTATCCAACCTGGCGAAATCAAGTTTTTTATTGGCTATTCTGGCTGGGGCGTAGAGCAGCTTAAAGATGAGCTTAAAGAAAATACATGGATTGTATCAGATACCTACCAGGCAGATGTGGTTTTTTCTAACGATGAAGAAGACTTATGGAGAGAGGTGATCATTAACCTTGGACCAAAATATGCGCATGTTAGTAATTTTCCAAGTAATCCTAATTTAAATTAATGTAATGCACTCGTCGTCCTGAATTTATTTCAGGATGACGAGTGTATCAAAATACGAATGTATTACCCTTCCAGCTCTGCCGCGCTTTCTTCAACTTTCTTTCTAAGCTCATCCTTGTAAGCCTGCATTTTAACAGCAAGACTTGCATCAGCAGTAGAAAGTATCTGAACAGCAAGCAAACCAGCATTTTTTGCAGCATTCAGTGCAACAGTAGCAACAGGGATACCATTAGGCATTTGTAAAATAGAAAGGATGGAATCCCATCCGTCAATAGAATTTGAAGATTTTACAGGAACTCCAATTACCGGTAAAACAGTAATAGAAGCTACCATTCCAGGTAAATGTGCTGCACCACCGGCACCGGCAATAATTACCTTTAAACCACGGTCAGCAGCCTGTTTTGCATAATCAAACATCCTTTCAGGAGTACGGTGAGCAGAAACAACTGTCATTTCGAATTCGACCCCGAATTCTTTAAAAACATCAGCAGCATCCTTCATAATATGAAGATCCGATTTGCTACCCATTATAATGCCAACTTGTACGCTCATTAGGAAATAACTTTTAATGTATTTTTAATATAATTTGCTTTTTCTATTGCACTTTCGCGGTTTTGGTCAACAACAGTAATGTGACCCATTTTACGGAAAGGCTTGGTATATTTTTTTCCGTACAAGTGTACATATACACCATCAATTGCCATGATTTTTTCTAATCCATGGTATTTTGCTACCCCATTATGGTTTTTTTCACCAAGCAGGTTAATCATCACCGCGTTGTTTATTGCACGGGTGTCGCCCAGAGGTAAGTTAAAGATAGCCCTTAAATGCTGCTCAAACTGAGATACATAATTGCCTTCTATAGTATGGTGGCCGCTATTATGAGGGCGAGGAGCAAGCTCATTTACCAAAATGTTGCCATCCCTGGTAATAAACATTTCAACAGCCAATAATCCGGTAATATTTAATGATGACGCGATGTTTTTAGCAATAACTTCAGCTCTTTCCTGAATCGCTTCCGGATAGGTAGAAGGGGAGATTAGAAATTCAACCAGGTTTGCTTCAGCATTGAATTCCATTTCAACCAAAGGAAAAGTTTTTACGTCTCCGTTCGGGTTTCTTGCCACAATAACAGCAATTTCCTTTTCAAAATCTACAAGTTCCTCAATTAAACAGGGCCCTTCAAAAGCATTCTCAATGTCTGCGGCGTGGTTTATTTTCATTACCCCTTTACCATCGTAGCCATCTTTGCGCTGTTTAAGCATATAAGGGAAAGGAATGTTGCTGTTTAACATTTCTGCCTTACTGTTTACCAGTTGAAACGGGGCGGTAGGAATATCATTTTCTTTAAAAAACTGTTTTTGAACACCTTTATCCTGAATTAAACGAATTACCCTCGATTGTGGATAAACATGTTTTCCTTCTTTTTCCAATTGTTCAAGCGCCTCAATATTTACTTTTTCTATTTCAATAGTAATGATGTCGGCCTTTTTTCCAAAATTATAAACGGTATCGAAATCAGTAATTGAGCCGCACTCAAAATAGTTCGCTATATGTTTACAAGGTGCGTCTGTGTCGGGATCTAAAATTAAAGTGGTTAAGTTATAATTGATAGCCTCTTGTATTAGCATTCTGCCCAATTGTCCGCCTCCAAGTATGCCCAATTTTAAATCACTTATCTGTTTTGCCATATCTATATGAAAAAGTTATGCTTATTTTGCACAAAAATAACAATATAAACGGATTGATGGATGCAGATGCTATAATTATTGGAGCCGGAGCGTGTGGTTTGATGTGCGCCGTACAGGCAGGTTACCTTGGTAAAAAGGTTATCTTGCTCGAAAAAAGCGATAAACCGGGAGCTAAAATCCTGATCTCAGGTGGTGGAAGGTGTAATTATACCAACCTGTTTGCTACTGATGAACAGTTTATATCTAACAATAAACATTTCAGCAAATCGGCATTTACACAATGGACTGTTGACGATACCGTCAGTTTTTTTGAAACCTACGGCATCACAGGAAAAGAAAAAACTTTGGGTCAGCTTTTTCCGGATGGCAAAAATGCTAAAGATGTTGTAGACGTTTTTACCTCTGTATGTGCTGATTTTGAACAACAGATCATCTGCAATGCCCAGGTGTCAGAAATAGAGTTTCTCAACGATAGCTCCTTTACCATAAAATATGAAAAAGGAGGGAGGCAACGTACTTTAAAGGCTCCCAAACTGGTAATAACCACGGGTGGCTTGCCAATACCTAAAATGGGTGCAACAGATTTTGCGCTTCGTTTTGCCAGAAAACATGCTTTAAATATTATCGAAACTGCACCTGCTCTGGTGCCATTAACCATTACCGGAAAGGACGAAGACTGGTACGCTCAACTATCCGGAAACAGTGTTTTCTGCGAAGTAAGCAACGATCGTATCTCTTTTGAAGAAAACATTTTGTTTACCCATTGGGGACTTAGCGGGCCAGCTATTTTGCAGATTTCTTCTTATTGGAGAAGAGGAGAAGAAATAAACATAGATCTGTTACCTGGCAAAGACATTACCCACCTAATTGAAGAGGAAAGAAGAATGAACGGGAAATCTTTGCTTTCAACCCTGTTTAACCGGTTTTACCCTAAAAAACTTACCGATGCAATGAGCAAGTTTTTGCCAATAGAGAAACAGGTTGCATCATTAACCAAAGCAGAGCTTGAATTGATCCATAAAACCATCCACCTGTTCAAGGTAAAACCTGCTGGCGATAAGGGGTATGATAAAGCTGAAGTAATGAGGGGGGGGATTGATACCAATGAGCTTTCTTCTAAAACACTTGAATGTAAAAACATACCCGGACTGTATTTTGGTGGCGAATGTATAGATGTAACCGGTTGGCTTGGTGGTTATAACTTTCAGTGGGCCTGGGCAAATGGTTATGTAATTGCTCAGAATTTGTAAGACAGTATTTTTCTTAAAATGATAGCTGAGGAATCGTTGCGGTGAATTTAGCTGGGGTGGCTACAGCTTTCATTAAGTTTATCCTGTATTCTTCTTTTTCAACATTAACCATTCCATACTGTGTAAACCAGGAGTTAGCTGCCCCACTAAGGTGTAAAGCGAATCCATCGTCTTTAAGTTTAACCAGTAAATAATAGAAGGCAATTTTACTGGCATTGTCAACCGTATGAAATAAGCTTAAAGAGGTGAAATATCCATTTATAGCAAGGCCAATTACGCCACCAACAAGAATGCCATTTTGATAAGCCTCTACACTATGTGCTATGCCCATTTCATGCAGTTCTAAAGCCGATTTTATAAAATCAGGAGTTAGCCAAACCCTGTTCTTTTTGCCACTTGTACGGGAACAGCCAATTATTGTTTCTTTAAAATTGGTATTTACCTTTATTTGTAGTTGTGTTTCTGGTGGTAATGTTTTTTCTTTTTTTAAGCGACGTAATAAATCTTTTTGTACTTTAAAATCCTGTATTGGGATAATACCCCTTAATTCCGGATCTTCCCAAATGGAGTGTTTACCGCCATACAAATTGGGTAGAAGGTTTTTACCCTGAGAAAATCCTTGAAATATAGTAAAGGGCGTCAGTTCAAAGTGACCATAAGACCAAAGCATCGCGTTGCTTTTACCTCCGGATACTTTTGTTAATCCAGATTGAAAGAATCCCTGCAAAGATCGCTTAACAGATTGTCGTGCATTTTCCGGAATAATTGCAGCTACTTGTTTTGGTAGTATCCCCATAGCTTTTTTTACTAATAAAGCTAATAAATAGATACGACATAATATCATATGTACTTCTTAAAATTTAATAAGGTTTTAATATGGCCTTGACAGCGCCTTAGTAGGGTTTTAGCCCTATCCAGGCCCTAGGAACGCCCTGTTAACGCCTCAATAACCAAAATTTTCATACGGCTTGTAAAAAAAAGCATTGTGAGAATTCTAACAGGCTGTAGCGAAATGGTAGGTTTATACGTATAATGAAGTAAACCAAACCATTAACCAGATGAAAAAGAATTACACGATGCTTTTAGCCATTGCCGCTTTAATGATCACCACCACATCTTGTAAAAAGGATAACAAACCAATAGATCAGGGAAAAGACCTAATACTAACGGCAAGAGAGCAACAAAAGGTAGAAGCAGATAATGCATTTACTTTTAAGCTGTTTAAAGAAGCTTTGTTAAAACCATTGGCAGGTAAAAACCTGATGCTATCGCCTTTAAGTGTAAGTATAGCATTGGGTATGACCAGCAACGGAAGTAACGGTACGACATTGGAAGCCATAAGAAACACAATGGAATTTAAAGATTTTACTGAAGCAGAAGTAAACAGTTATTACCATAAAATAACAACTGAATTACCCCAGCTTGATCCTAAGGCTACATTAGAAATTGCCAACTCAATCTGGTATACAAATAACTTTACACCATTACCTGCTTTTCTTAAAGTGAATGCGGATAATTACAATGCCGAAGTTCAGGGGTTAGACTTTGCCAATCCGACAGCAAAAGACAAAATTAATAATTGGGTAAATAGCAGTACACATGGAAAGATTCCAACTATAATTGATGCGATTGGCCAGGATATTGTAATGTATCTGATTAATGCCGTTTACTTTAAAAGCGACTGGAAATATAAGTTCGATAAAAATAAAACTGCTAAATCAGACTTTAATCTGGATGCTAATAATAAGATTCAAACAGATTTTATGGTTGCGCAAGCCTCAGTTAATTATTTAAGTTCACAGGAGGCAAATGTTTACGAACTTCCTTATGGGAACGAGAAATATAGTATGGTAATTGTATTGCCTAATGGCGCCAATACTACAATTAATGAATTTGCAGGAACAATTACTTCTGCAAAATGGAAAGGGTGGATGGCAGGCTTAAAGAAAACCGGTATCGAAATAAAAATGCCTAAGTTCAAATTTAGCTATGAGATTACACTAAATGATCAATTAGAACATCTGGGTATGGAAGTGGCTTTTGGTAAAAATAGCTTTGCCGATTTTACAAGAATTAATCCAGCAGGGCATTTGCAAATAGACGAGGTGAAACATAAAACTTTTATTGAAGTAAATGAAAGCGGCACTGAAGCTGCAGCCGTTACCTCTGTAGGAATTGAACTCACCTCGGTACAACAGCCCTCTGCTGTGCTTATTAACCGCCCGTTTTTATACGCTATCCGCGAAATGAAAACCGGATTGATTTTGTTTGCCGGTATCTTAAATAACCCGCTGCTTGATAAGTAACGGGTTATTTGATTTTACTCGCAATTAGGGACGGTAAAGGTCCAGGTTTCAGCATTTCCCGTTGGGAAACTGTAAACCATACCTTTGCCCATCTCAAACCATAGTTTGCCACGTAATTTTTCGCGACCGCCAATTTCATTCATAGATAAGCTGTCATAAATGCGACCGTTTACCATTACATATTTAATTTTTTCTGAATTTCTGATATCGTCCAATGGATTGGCATCCATAATTACCAGATCAGCAAGTTTGCCGTTTTCCAAGGAACCTATTTCTTTATCCATACCCAGATAAGAAGCGCCGTTTACCGTGGCCGATCTGATGGCTTGTAAAGGAGTCATGCCGCCTTGTACCAGCATCCATAGCTCCCAATGCGCTCCCAGACCCTGGATTTGTCCATGGGCTCCTAAGTTTACTTTAGTGCCGCCATCAGCAATTTGCTTAACCGCTTTTGATACTTCAATGTGGCCGTAATCTCCATATTCAGAGGTAGTTCTCCTTCTTGAACGTGAATCTACGATCGGGCGAGGCGTAAATGCCATTAATCGTTCATTTTCCCATACATTGGTTCTGTCGTACCAATAGTTTTCGCCCCACTGACTGCCGTAACTTACAATAAGTGTAGGGGTGTATGCTACTTTAGTATTGTTCCAAAATGAAACTACATCCTTATAGACAGGAGCAACTGGGATGCTGTGCTCAATGCCGGTATGCCCATCAGAAATCATGTTCATGTTGGTGAAGAAGGTAGAACCACCTTCTGGAACTACTTCCATTTTTAATAGTCGGGCGGCTTCTAAAATCTGCTGACGCTGATCACGACGAGGCTGATTGTACGATTTAACAGAGAAAGCACCCACAGCTTTTAATCTTCTAAGGTGAGATAAGGCATCGTCTAAGCTGTTAATGACTACCTTGAAATCACCATCGGCACCATATAATATAGAACCGGTTGAGTATAATCTTGGCCCTACCATGCGACCAGATCTGATCATCTCTGATTGGCTAAATACCATTTCTGTATTACTAGATGGATCGTGCGAAGTAGTTACACCGAAAGCAAGATTAGCAAGATACGACCAATCTTGTTGCGGACTAATGCCATCCGGACTGGTGCGTAAATGTGCGTGTACATCTATAATACCTGGCATTATAGTTTTTCCTGTTACATCAATCACTTTAGCGTTCTGAGGTACACTTACTTCGCTTGCTTTACCTACTGCTACAATTTTATTATGATCTACTATAATGGTTCCTTCTTCAATCACTTCGTCACTCTTCATGGTAATTATTCTGGCTCCTTTTAAAGCAGTTATACCATCCGGTACATCCGTTTTAAGACGCAGGCCAATAGAAACACCTGTAGAATCTGGCGGCGGAATGGTTTGTGGTGCACCCTCTACAAAATTAAAGCTGTTTTTAATTTCGCGGCTAAAGTATTGCTCCCCTAATGTCCATTGTAATTTGCTGCCATCATTACTCCAGTGCAAATAAGTTCCGGCATCTTTAGTTACCCTAGTAAGTGGAATGGATTTGTTTGTTGATGAAAGTTCTAAAGGCGATCCCGTGGTAACCATAGGGGTGATGTATACATTGAATAACTCCGTAAATGCCATCCATTTGCCATCAGGGCTTGGGCAAAACTGGGTAACATAGGTAGAGGTGTAATGTGTGCGTGGGTTACCGCCATTTAGATCTACACTTTTAAATGCCTTTTTGCCATCCTCATTTCCTTGAAAAAAGATGCGGGTATCGTCTTTGTTAAACTGTGGTTTTATGCCGTTTTCAGAGATCAATGTTTTTGCTGATCCATCTGCCGACATGGTAAATATACCTGTACCACGGCCATAAGCATATCCTAAAACATCGTTTCCAACACCTTTACGGTAAACAATTTTATCTCCTTTGGTAGAGTACGATGGAGAATAATAGAGACCCTTTTCATCAGTAAGTGGTATTGTTTTGCCAGATTTCAGATCAGCTCTTTTAATGGAGCCTTTAAACTCATCGCTCCATGTGGTGTAAATTACAAATTTTCCATCCGGACTAATGTCTGGCTCAAATTCAAAATCAATACCGTTGGTAACCCTCTCGGGAGTGCCATTTGGCAGCTCTTTTTTATATAAAAACCCTGCTGCATTAAATACGACAAACTTACCATCGGGCGAGGTGGTTAACTGCCTGATCATTTTTGAGGTGAACTCAGCACTGAATACTTGTTTCGGGAAATGCAGCGATTCTTGTATGGTCTGCGTGCTTGTTACTTTAAAAGGGATATCGGAAATAACCAATGAGCTGAGCTCTATCTTTTTGATTTTTCCTTTAGCATAAAAAATGATGTTTTTGGAATCGGGAGTCCAAGCAAAATTAGGGTAGACACCAAATATAGCCCATGTTTCCTGTTGATCGTGAGTAAGGTCTTCTGTTAGTGTCCATTCTTCGCCCGAATTAATATTCTGTACAACAAGCACCGATTTTAATCTGACGCGTTTAACATAAGCCATCATTTTGCCATCGGGCGAGATCTGAGGACGAGCGGAGCCCCCAGGTTGCTCTATCAAATCTGTTAATTTGCCGGTAGTCATGTCTAGCTGACGGATCGCATATATTACACCGTTTGGATCTTTGCTGTACTCGAAATTAGGGCCCGGCGATACATCTTCACTAAAGTATAAATATCTGCCATCAGGCGATACGTTAGGCTCACCCGCATCTTGCTGGTCGTTTTTTCTTTTGGTTAATTGTACACCGTCGCCACCATATATACTATACATCCACATTTCTCCGGCACCTAGTGAGCGGCTGCCGGTAAAATGCTTGCGGGCAATCAGGTAGTCGCTGTTTGGCATCCATGTGGCATTGTTTAGCAGCCTGAATGTTTCTTTGGTAATTTGTCTTTTATTCGATCCGTCGCGGTTCATAATCCAAATGTTATCCGCTCCGGTTTTATCGCTGGTGTAGGATATGTATTTGCCATTCGGACTAAAGCGCGGTTGAACATCCCAGGCAACACCTCCGCTCAACAGCGCGGCCGTGCCACCTGTAACGGGCATGGTATAAATATCACCCAAAAGATCAAAAACGATGTCTTTACCATCGGCGCTTACATCTAAATTCATCCATGTACCCTCATCTGTGCTGATATTAAACGTTTTAGTAGGTCCATGAAATTTTTCAACATCCCATTTTTTTTCCTGGGCGTAGCTGAAATGCAGTATAGGAAGGAAACATAATAGTAGTAATGATGTTCTCATAAGCGACGGGTGTTAATTAGCCCGCAATTTAGTAATATCAGTTCATTTTTATAGTTTTGGGCTTAACCTTTTTATGAGTGAAGTAGAGATATTAAAACGATACTGGGGATTTGATAGTTTCAGGCCATCACAGGATGAAATTATTGCATCGGTTTTAAACGGAAATGACACGTTAGCATTATTGCCAACTGGAGGGGGCAAATCGCTTTGCTTTCAGGTACCTGCAATGGTTATGGAGGGAATATGTATTGTTATTTCGCCGCTGGTAGCATTAATGAAAGATCAGGTTGAGGGGTTAAAAGACAAGGGGATCAATGCAGTGGCCATTTATGCAGGCATGGGTAAAAGAGAGATCGATATCCTTTTAGACAATTGCATTTATGGCAATATTAAGTTTCTTTACTTGTCTCCGGAGCGGTTGCTTTCTGAATTGGTTAGAGAACGCATCTCTTACATGAATGTAAATCTTATAGCAGTTGATGAAGCGCATTGCGTTTCTCAATGGGGTTATGATTTCAGACCACCATATCTATTGGTTAGTGCCATCAGAGAGATTCATCCAAAGGTGCCGGTTTTGGCTTTAACAGCTACCGCCACTCAGTTTGTGCGAAATGATATTGTAGAGAAATTACAGTTTAAAAATGCGAAGATTTTTGTACAGAGTTTCGCCCGTAAAAACCTAAGCTATGTGGTTTTAAACGATGAGGACAAGCACAGAAAGCTGATAGATATTGTTAAAAATGTAAAGGGTAGTGGACTGGTGTATGTGCGGAACCGACGAGAAACCTCGGAAATAGCATTGTTTTTAAAACGAAATGGTGTTGTTGCTGATTTTTACCATGCGGGGGTTGAAAAGGAAGAACGCTTTAAAAGGCAGGAAAACTGGAAGCAGAACATCATTCGCGTAATGGTGGCCACCAATGCTTTTGGAATGGGAATAGATAAACCTGATGTTCGTTTTGTAGTTCACCTGGATTTACCCGAAAGTTTAGAAGCATATTATCAGGAAGCTGGCAGGGCAGGCAGGGATGGTAAAAGATCATATGGCGTTTTATTGTCCAATAAGTCAGATCAGATGGCCCTGCAGGCTAAGTACGCCAATAGTTTTCCTACGTTAGACGAGATTAAAAAGATATATCATTATTTGGGCAATTACTTTCAACTGGCATTTGGTGCTGGTGAAGGCTTAAGTTTTAACTTCGATATTGCCGATTTCTGTAAACGGTTTAATGTGGGCGTGGTAAAAACAATTGCCGCCCTTAAATTTTTGGAACGTGATGGATATATCACCTTGTCGGAAAATATTTTTTTACAGTCCAGGGTGCTGTTTACAATTGGCAACGAAGATGTTTATCGCTTTCAGATAGAAAATGCGGGGTATGATCCGCTTATTAAGGCAATTTTAAGGTCATATGGAGGTGCTTTTGATCAATATGTGAAAATTCAGGAAGCGGATATTGCCAAGATAGTAAGGATGTCATTTAATGATGTGGTACGGCTGCTGAACAATTTACAGGATCAGGGTATTTTGTCTTATCTGCCCCAAAGCGATCAGCCCCAGCTGCAATATATACGCGCCAGAGTTGATTTGCTCCATATAGACATTGATGTTAAGTATATTGAACTGAGAAAGAAAATTCAAACAGATCAGATAAATGCGGTACTGGCTTATGCCGGAAAAGCGGAATGCAGAAGCATCCAGCTGCTGACTTATTTTGACGAGCCTGATTCTGATAAATGTGGGGTATGCGACATCTGCCTTGCAGAGAAAAAAGCTGAAGATCTGGAGCAGTTATCTGATAAGATAGATTTTGAGATTGTTACTTTATTACAGAGTCAGGCGCATGCATTGGACGACCTGGTGAACGCCATAAAAGTTGGCGCTGAAAATGAGATACTAGACCGGATAAGAGAGTTGCTTGATGCCGGGAAAATTAAAACGGACGGGAAAAATTATTACCTTTAATATTATGAGAAAGATTATCGCTATTGTTTGTGCTATGCCTGCTCTTTTAGCAGGATGTTCCTCTGAATGTATACAGGATTCTGGTAAACATGTTGTTAAGGATGCTGTTGTAAAGAATTTTGATCAGATAAAAATTACCGGAGCTATTAAACTTGTGATCAAACAAGATAGTTCTTATGCTATAAAAATTGATGCAGATTCTAGTATTGTTAACATGGTAAGGACTGATGTGAGCAGTGGCGAACTTAGGGTGAAACTAGACGATGGAATATATTGCGGTACAGACTCTGTAGTTGTTTATGCAGGGATTGGTGAATTGAAAAAGCTAAATACTGTAGGGGCAGTGAAAGTTGTTAGTGAGGGTCGTATTTATGCAACAGATGTTGATTTAAAACTTGAAGGTACATCTGATGTTTCCCTGGACTTGAGTGCATCTAAACTAATTACCAGGATTGATGGGATTGGTAAGCTTGCCCTGACTGGCCAGACCGGTGTACACAATTTAACAGCTAAAGGAACATCCACTGTTAATGCATTTGATTTTGTAGCAGGTATTTACGATATCAATATCGATGGAACCGGAAAGGCCAACATAAATGTCCTGAACGATCTGAAAATTAAAACTTCAGGTTCAAGCGAGGTATATTATAAAGGGAACCCGAAAAACGTTGATGAGAAAAAATCAGGAGCTACCAAATTGGAGAAAGTAAATTAATACCGAATGCTATTTTTTTAGTTACTTTAGTGGCTCATTTAATACATGGAACAAAAAAACGATAAAAAAGTTATCCGCTCCTGGGCGTTCTTTGACTGGGCTAATTCAGCATATAATCTAGTTATTACTTCTACCATTTTTCCTGCTTATTATACCATAATAACTACCACCCAGGAACATGGTGATAAAGTTTCTTTTTTTGGAAGAACTTTTACCAATACAGCCCTGTCGAACTATGCGCTATCTGTGGCCTATCTGATAATGGCTTTGTTGTTGCCTATCCTTTCGTCGATTGCAGATTACAGGGGTAACAAAAAGATTTTCATGAAAATCTTTACCTACATAGGCGGTATTGCCTGCATGGGGTTGTACTTTTTTAAGCTTGATACACTGGAGCTGGGCATTATCTGTTTTGCTATAGCTGCCATGGGGTACATAGGAGGGGTGTTGTTTAATAATTCATATCTGCCGGAAATAGCTACCGTAGATCAGCAAGATGCGGTAAGCGCAAAAGGCTTTGCTTATGGTTATGTAGGTAGTGTTTTGCTTCAGATCATTTGTTTTGTTTTTGTGTTGAAACCTCAACTGTTTGGTATTACAGATTTATCATTCCCGCCAAGGTTATCATTCTTGCTGGTGGGGATATGGTGGATCGCCTTTGCACAGATCCCGTTTAAAAAACTTCCGGCAGGTAGCCCAAATTACTCGTCGATTAATAAAAGTGTTGTACGGAGTGGCTTCCAGGAGTTGTCTAAAGTTTGGAACCAGTTACGCCATATGAGGGTGCTTAAAATGTTTTTACTGGCATTTTTCTTTTATTCAATGGGTGTACAAACCATTATGCTCGCAGCGGCGGGTTTTGGAGAAAAGACTTTAAAGCTGGGAACTTCTAAACTTATTGTAACCATTTTAATTATACAGTTGGTAGCCATATTGGGTGCCATGATGATGTCTCATTTTGCAAAGAAAATTGGAAATGTTCGTGTATTGATCTATGTGGTACTCATTTGGATTGCCACTTGTGTTTGTGCATATTACATCACCAATGAATACCAATTTTATGGACTGGCCGCTATTGTTGGTTTAATTATGGGAGGTATTCAATCCTTGTCAAGATCAACGTATTCAAAATATTTGCCTGCCAATACCCCTGATACAGCCTCTTTCTTTAGCTTTTATGATGTAACCGAAAAGATGGCCATTGTAATTGGTTTGTTTAGTTTTGCTTACATTGAGGAAGTAACAGGAAATATGCGGAACTCGATAATAGCTTTGGCATCATTTTTTATAATTGGTTTGTTATTTTTGGTGGTGCTAAGAGGTGTTGAAAAGAAATCTCTTTTATAAAATACTTACCATAAATGCTTGACGTTATAGCACACATCGCGTTAAAATAAATGCGTGATAGTGTTCGTTTTATATTAAATAAAATGGTCACTTTTAACCTAAATAATAGAGAATATAATATTAATGAAAGTAGAATTATTTGTACCCTGTTTTGTAGATCAGTTATATCCGGAAACGGCATTTAATACCATAAAGTTATTGGAGAAGGCTGGTTGTGAGGTGTTCTATAATTCTAATCAGACCTGTTGCGGTCAGCCTGCCTATAACGCTGGTTATTGGGAGCAGGCAAAGGAAACAGGCACTAAATTCCTTAGTGATTTTTCGGAAACAGATTATATAGTAGCCCCATCTGCATCATGTGTTGGTATGGTTAAAAGTGGTTATAGCGACCTGTTTACCAATAGTACTGTGCATAATAAATGTAGAAATATCCAATCCAATATTTTTGAACTTTCAGATTTTCTGGTAAACGTTCTTAAAAGAGACTATTTTGGGGCAGAACTAGACGGAAAGGCCGTTTATCATGATTCATGCAGCGGACTCCGTGAATGTAAAATCAAAGAAGAGCCAAGGTTACTTTTGTCTAAGGTGCACGGATTGGAAATGGTAGAGATGAAGGATACCGATATGTGCTGTGGCTTTGGCGGTACTTTTGCTGTTAAATTTGATGCCATTTCATCGGCAATGGCTGAGCAGAAGGTGAATAATGCTTTGGAGCAAGGTGCTGAGTATGTGATTTCTACCGATTTATCATGCCTGATGCATTTACAGGGTTACATCGACAAAAATAATATTCCGCTTAAAACGATGCATTTAGCCGATGTATTGGCAAATGGATGGTTAGAAAGTACGGAATATTAGTTAACTTTGTAATTCAGGATCACATTGTAGGTGATTTATAACACAAATTTTATTAATTTTTAAATCATAGTTGTAGATGATTAACATTACACTGCCTGATGGCTCTAGCCGTCAGTACGAAAAGGGCACAACTGCCCATCAAATTGCATTATCAATTTCTGAGGGTTTAGCCCGGAATGTTTTGGCCGCCGAAGTAAACGGCGAAGTTTGGGATTCATCCAGGCCAATAGAGTCTGATGCTTCTTTGAAACTTTTAACCTGGAACGATACTGCGGGTAAAGCCACATTCTGGCATTCATCGGCCCACATTATGGCTGAGGCATTGGAAGCATTGTACCCAGGTACAAAGTTTGGTATTGGACCAGCTATTGAAACCGGATTTTACTATGATGTAGATTTTGGCGACAGAGAGTTTTCTTCTGATGATTTTAAGGCTATCGAAGCAAAAATCATTGAATTGGCAAAACAGAAAGAGATTTTTGTTAGAGAATCAGTTTCAAAAGCTGATGCGGTTAAGTATTTTACTGAAAAAGGAGATGAATATAAGTTAGATCTTATTGACGGCCTTGAAGATGGCAAAATTACTTTTTATACCCAGGGTCAATTTACCGATCTCTGTCGTGGTCCGCATATCCCTAATACAGGGTTTATTAAAGCTGTTAAATTGATGAACGTTGCCGGCGCTTACTGGCGTGGTGATGAAACGAAAAAACAGCTTACACGTATTTATGGTGTTACATTTCCTAAAGCAAGTGAGCTTACTGAATATCTTCATATGATTGAAGAAGCTAAGAAGAGAGATCACAGAAAGTTAGGTAAGGAGCTTGAACTGTTTGCTTTTTCCGAAAAAGTAGGGATGGGATTGCCATTGTGGTTACCTAAAGGTGCAGCATTGCGCGAGCGTTTGGTGCAGTTTCTAACAAAAGCACAAGGTAAGGCAGGGTATGAGCAGGTTGTAACTCCACATATTGGCCACAAGAATTTATACATTACTTCGGGGCACTACGAGAAATACGGTAAAGATGCATTTCAACCAATAAAGACACCCCAGGAAGGAGAGGAGTTTTTCCTTAAACCGATGAACTGTCCGCACCATTGCGAGATCTATAAAGTGAAACCACGTTCGTATAAGGACCTTCCTTTACGTTTTGCTGAATTTGGGACCGTATATCGTTATGAGCAAAGCGGAGAGTTGCATGGCCTAACAAGGGTTCGTGGATTTACTCAGGACGATGCGCATTTATTCTGCCGGCCAGACCAGGTAAAAGAGGAGTTTAAGAAAGTAATTGATCTTGTACTATATGTATTTAAATCATTAGGCTTCAATGATTATATCGCTCAGGTTTCTTTAAGAGATCCTGAGAACAGAGCAAAATACATTGGTAGTGATGAGAACTGGCATCTGGCAGAAACGGCCATTATTGAAGCAGCTGCAGAAAAAGGCTTACCAACAGTTGTGGAGTATGGCGAAGCAGCATTTTATGGCCCGAAATTGGATTTCATGGTTAAGGATGCATTAGGTAGAAAATGGCAGCTTGGAACTATTCAGGTTGATTATAATTTACCAGAGCGCTTTGAGTTGGAATATACTGGCAGCGATAATCAAAAACATAGACCGGTGATGATTCATAGAGCTCCATTTGGGTCTCTTGAGCGTTTTATCGCGGTTTTGATTGAACATTGTGCTGGTAATTTCCCATTGTGGCTTTCTCCTGAACAATTTATTATTCTTCCTATCTCAGAAAAGTATGAAGAATATGCAAAAAAAGTTTCAGATGAACTAAATAATTCCGATATTCGCGGGCTGATTGACTTTCGTGATGAGAAGATTGGAAGGAAAATCAGAGACGCAGAGGTTAAAAAAATACCTTATATGTTGATTATTGGTGAGAAGGAAATGGCTGAAGGAAAGGTTTCTGTAAGGAAACATGGCGAAGGAGATTTAGGTGAAATGACCCTGCAAGAGTTTAGTGAATTATTAATTAAAGAAATAACAGTTTAAATAAGATACAAATTTGGCATTAGGCAGACCAGGATTTAATAGGGGACCACGTCCTCCTTTTAAGAAAAAAGAAGCAGAACATAATATTAATCAGTTTATCAGGGCACAAGAGGTAAGATTAGCTGGAGATAATGTTGAACCGGGGATCTATCCTTTGGCAAAAGCTTTGGCCCTTGCCGATGAGTTAGAATTGGATTTAGTGGAGATTTCTCCGAATGCAGTTCCTCCAGTATGTAGAATAATCGATTACAGCAAGTTTGTTTACGAGCAAAAGAAAAAGCAGAAAGAGATTAAAGCTAACGCAAAACAAACTGTTATTAAGGAGATTAGATTCGGACCTAACACTAACGATCACGATTTTCAATTTAAACTAAAGCATGCTGTTAGTTTCCTTGAAAATGGTGAGAAAGTTAGAGCTTATGTTCACTTTAAAGGTAGAGCAATCGTTTATAAAGAACAAGGAGAGATTCTTCTTCTGAAATTTGCTCAGGCTCTTGAGGATATAGGTAAGGTAGAATTGCTACCTAAATTAGAGGGTAAGCGTATGTTTTTAACACTTGCTCCAAAAGTTGCTAAGAAATAAATAAATTACATATAATAAAAACAGGTTATGCCAAAAATGAAAACCAATTCCAGTGCTAAAAAGCGTTTTTCGCTTACTGGAACAGGTAAAATCGCAAGAAAGAACGCATACAAAAGCCACATCTTAACTAAGATGTCGACAAAACGTAAGCGTAACTTAGGTCAAACATCAATGGTGTCTGATGCTGATATGGGCAACGTTAAACGTATGCTTGCAATCGGTAAATAATTAAATTTTTAACCAGGTAACCGGTAGTAAGTTTGCTGTAATACGCAACACCGTTTATCAAAAACAACAAAAACATGCCACGTTCGGTAAACGCAGTAGCTTCGAGAAGAAGAAGGAAAAAAGTCCTAAATTTAGCCAAAGGCTATTGGGGATCAAGAAGCAAGGTTTTCACCATTGCTAAAAATACGGTAGAAAAAGGTTTGCAATATGCATACCGTGACCGTAAAGTTAAGAAAAGAGAATTTCGTGGATTGTGGATTCAACGTATCAACGCTGGAGCACGTCAACACGGTATATCTTACTCTCAATTAATTGGTAAATTAGCCACTAAAAATATCGGTTTAAACCGTAAAGTTTTAGCTGACTTAGCTATGAACCACCCAGAAGCTTTTAAAGCTGTAATTGACGCAGTAAAATAGATATAACTTAAGTTATAAAAAAAGGGAGCATTAGCTCCCTTTTTTTATGTCGTATATTTTATAAGTTAATGTGTTGACCGGCACTGATGATATGTTCTTTGTCGATTCTACTCATAAAAGGAATTTTTCCAATTACCTTAACCCCACTATAATTCTGGATGTAATCTTCTGTCTCCGGATTTGCAGTGCCGTTGAATATCAGCCCTTCTATTGAGATCTTGTTTGCTTTAAGGACTGCTAGAGTAAGTAATGTATGGTTAATGCTGCCAAGGTAGTTCTGAGAAACTACAATAACCTTTACAGCAAGTGATTTGATTAGGTCGCATATAAGTTCCTTATCGTTCAATGGTACCATTAAACCTCCCGCACCTTCAATAATCAGACTGTTATCTGTTATCGGTTTTTTTATGGAATCAGTGGTAATGTGAACACCATCTATTTTGGCCGACAAGTGGGGAGAAAGGGGCTGGCCAAGTCTGTATCGTTCAGGATGTATCACCGTTTTGGAATTGCTTATCAGGTTTCCAACAAATAAGCTATCGCTTATTTCCAGATCTCCTGACTGGATGGGCTTCCAATAATCTGCCTGTAGTTTTTCTGTTAATATTGAGCTTACAATTGTTTTACCAATACCGGTTCCTATTCCGGTAACGAAATATGCATTATTCATGTTCTTTTAATAATATAAGTTGGTCTACGAGCATTTTAATTTCTTCATCGGTATTAAATAGATGTAAGCATATTCTTAGCCGCTCTTTACCTTCTGCAACGGTAGGGCTTAAGATAGCACGCACATCTATACCTTTATTTTGCAATGCTTCGGCAGCAAATTTAGCTTTTTGGTTGCTGTTGTATATAATGGTCTGTATTGTACTTGGGCTTTGTTGAATATTCTGGATGCCTGAGTTATTAATTAAGCGTGAATACAAGGCTATTTTTTCTGCAACTAAAGAGCTATAATCTGTTTCGGTTAGCATTTGGTAAGCACTTCTTATAGCTGCAATAGCATGCATAGGAGCTGCTGTAGAGTAGATGAAAGAACGTGCAAAATTGATGAGGTAGTTGCGTAATGCAATGCTTCCTAATACAATTGCCCCATGGCAGCCCAATGCCTTGCCAAAAGTAACGATGCGTGCAAATACTTTATCTTCCAGGCCTGCCTGCTGCACTAACCCCCGTCCATAATTCCCAAAAATACCCAAAGCATGCGCTTCATCAACAATCAGGTTTGCCTCATATCTTTCACACAGGCTATTTATTTCAGTAAGTGGCGCAACGTCACCATCCATAGAGTAAACACTTTCTATAATCACATAAACGTTTCCCCTTGCAACTTTTAGTTTGGCTTCAAGGTCGTTAAGATTATTATGTTTAAAAGAATATCGGTTGGCATAGGTTAGTCGGGCACCATCAATAAGACTGGCATGAATCAATTCATCAGATATAATGGTATCACCACGCTGTGCTAAGCTTGAAATAAGACCTACGTTGGCATCGTATCCCGAATTAAAGATAAGACCCTGTTCTGCGTTATGGAAGTCAGCAATAAAGGCTTCAGTCTGTTCAGTAAAAGCATGATTGCCACTTAGTAAACGAGAACCTGCAGCGCCATTGCCATAATGCGGGACATGCAATAAAGTCTTATGGGTTGCATTTTTTAATTGAGGCGATCTTGCAAAGCCCAGATAATCATTAGAGCAAAAATCCACAGGAAAAACTTTTGCAGACAATTTCCTTAATGAGCCTTTTTCTGTCCTGTTGAGTAGTCTGTCGTTTATGAATTGCTCAGCTTTATTCATTTAGTGCTGTTCTGTAGCGTATTAGTTTTTGTTTAGCTGTGATATGGATTTCTGCATTTGAGACATCATATTTGTTAGCGTTTCAATAGTAGGCTCAGGTGTCGGGTCAGGCAGGGTAGATGAAATATAAGCTTTTGCTTTCCAGATTTCAAGAATATCTTCTGCTGCTATAGTGTAAGGATCATATACTTTATTGTCTGAGATTAACTTCAGTTCTTTGTTTTCCTTAAAGCGATTGCCAGCTCTTTTATAAACTACACCTTCATTCTTGCTCACAATAACATAGGTTTCGCCAGTTTTTACATCATTCCAATTGTCCATATATTCTCCCAATATTACGCTTCCCGATTGGATAGGTAACATAGAATCGCCAACGATTTCGAAGGCTCTGAACGTTCCTTGTTTTAGGAAAGGCAGAGGCAATTGAAATTTGGGTAGGTCTTTAATATACTGTGGATCTGCGAAGCCATTTAAATATCCGGCGCTTGCTTTAACAGGAACCATCTCGATGTTCTCATTGTCGTCTTTGTCGACAGATATACTTAGTATCCTAAGGTTCGAACCCTGGCTTTTTGGTTTAGGTTTCCAGCTGTCGTTTATATTTTCATTGATAAATTCATCTATAGTCAGTTCAAAATATTCTGCTATTTTTTTTAGTAAATCATATTTTGGTTCCGCTCTGTCCTCTTCGTAAGCACCAATCAATGATCTTTTAATTCCCATTGCATCAGCGAATTGCTGCTGTGTGTGGCCTTTTTTCTTTCTTAAGTACTTAAGGTTGGATGAAATATTTGACATAAAATAAAAATTTAAAATTTATTTGTTTTTACTAAAATAGTTAGTATTATTGTGCCAATAAAGTTAGTATTATTTATTTGAATATCCAAAAGGAGTACTAATTAATTTAGTTTATAATAATTTAAGCTTAAGGCCATGAAAAAGTTCGTATACATTGTAACAGACAGAAACCGTACTAGTTTACACGTTGGAATGAGTTCTGATTTAATTAAGACGCTGGATTTCTACAAGCAAATGCCTTGCTTGTTTTTTGATAGCAGTCAACAACTTACTAGATTGGTGTATTTTGAAGAATTTAAAACGGAAGCACAGGCTTTAAGCAGATTTAAAATAATGAGCAGATTCACCAGAATGCAAAAGGAGCGGGTTGTGAGGTCATGTAACCCTGATTGGGTAGATTTAACTATAGGATTGGATTTTGAACATATCATTTCCAGCAAGAAGCTGATCAATCAGGTTAACCTGCCATTTAATATGTACTCTTAAAAACAAAAAAGGTTCAAATAGATATCTATTTGAACCTTTTTATCATATTATTAAATAATAACCTTACCAACCAGGGGCAAATGTCAACCCAAATACACCTGCTTTAACATCTTTACGCTGGAATGGGAAAGCATAATAAGGCTCCAATACAAAATAGCCAAATACATTCACCCTGACAGAAACACCAGCACTTAAAGCTGGCACCCTTTCAGCAGGTTTGCCGTTTGGCAATAACACTCCATTAGGTTGGCTTTTGAAAGATACTTTTGAATCTTCGTCCCACGCTAAGCCCGCATCAAAGAATAGGTTTAAGTCCGTAAATAAAAATTTAGACGGTATTTGTGCTAACTTTTTAGGGCCTGTAAATGGTAGGCGGACTTCAAAGTTCACCACGGCAATCTTACTTCCAGATAACTGGTTGATATCGAAGTTTCCTCCTAAATTATTGCTCTTATACAGAGAGTTCGCTTCGTAACCTCTTATTAAGTACGGATACCCTGCATACAATGGATACAGATTCTCACCATCTCTTCCAATTCTGATGTAATTATAAGTTCTGGCAGCAAAGGTGAAAGGTTTAACGCGCACATATTTCCTTAAATCAACCGTAATGGCAGAGAAACTGTAATCGCCAAAATATTGTTCAGCTCCAACTCTATATCTAAATCCATCAAGAGGAGAGGTAACTCCCATAATAGAATTGTCGCCTACAAATGATGCATTAGCCTGGAAAATAGTAAATGAATTAAATGGTATACCTAATTCCTGTGAAGCCTGATCTGTTGGTATTTTTTTCTTTTCAGAACCAAGGTAATATGAGCCTGTTTCATCATAATAGTTACTTATACGATCTATACGGTAACTGTAACGTGAAAATGCACCGCCTAGCTCGAATCTATGTACCTTATTAAAAGGATACGCACCAAATAACTGCATCTGATCTTCAAATGTCCGTATTAGATTTGTTCTGTCATTTATAACATCTAGCTTACTGCCGTCACTCTGATCAATTTGTTCTGCCGCGATGTCTCTAAAACCAGTAATGTATGGGATGTGTGACAATGCAAAACCCCAGTTAATTCTGCTTTGCTGATTAATGTACCCTACAAGACCACCAAAATCATAGATTTCGCCATTTACAGATAAGTTGGCTATGATCTGATTTTTACCTAAAATATCGCTGAACATCCCAACAATACCACCCTGAACTCCAGTTCCAAATCTGCTTGTTGAAACACCAACACCGCTATTAGCAAGGTAATCGAGTTTGAACTTTGGTTTGTATGGAACCAGTTTCATCGAATCAGCAACTGTCTTTTCAAATTTTTCAAAGTTTCCAAGATTAGAATTTACAAGGTCAACCCCCGTGTTTTCCATTGGAGGTAATATTGCCGCATCGAAATTTACCTCGTTAACATCAACTGGTTTTGATTTGAAATTGCTGACAGGAGAGTTGTACAAAGTATACCTCTGATAACGATAGTAGCTATAAATGATGTCGTCGTTTCTTGACACCGAAATAGCTGGTGAAAACTCAGTAACCCCGCTAATACCGGTAAAGTAGTCGGTAAGTTGTTTTACTGTATTATCACCAAGGTCGTATTCATATAAATTTCTGAAACCATCTCTGTTAGATAAGAAGAATAATCTTTTGCTATCGCCAGAGAACTGTGCATTTAAGTTATTCGCACCTGGGAAAACAGGTATATCTGTTAACGACTTACTTTCAATATCATAAACTGTTAGGTTAATGGGGTGAACCGCATTGCTGCCGTTTTTCATTATTGAAGCTCTGTCTGATGAAAAAACAAGCTTTTTCCCGTCTGGAGAATAACTAGGTGCATAATCAGAATAAGCGTCATTGGTAATCGGAGTTACTGTTTTCGTTTTAATATTGTATGTGAAAATATCGCTCTGTCCTTCAACCATTCCGGAGAATGCGATATCATCTCCATTTGGCGACCAGGTAAGGTTTCCAAACTGCTCAACATTGGACATATCTGCTCTTAAAGCAACACTTCCATTATCAACATTAATTACCATTAGCTGATTTCGTCCCTTACTGAAGATACTAAAGGCAAACTGCTTACTGTCTGGCGACCACGCACCTGCAGATTCCAGAAAATTAAAGTCGTCGATATGCGAATTGGCTACCTGACTACTTAACTTTCGCATTATCTTTCCCGTCTTGGCGTCCGCTAAAAAGAGATCTATGCCAAATAAGTCTTTTTCTGAAAGGAAGCAGAGGTATTTTCCATCAGGACTGATTGCAGGAGCCACATTCATATTTCCTGCATTCTTGTTGTCGATAATTTTGGTACCGCTGATCTTGGTCTGAGAACTATCAGACTTTAACATTGGACGATAATGCGACTCTATTGCATTTTTCCATAATCCGGATAGTGTATTGTCATCATATCCGAACGTATATTTTAATCCATTCTCATAACCAAACCTTGCTGTAGCTTTAAACAAAGGAACAATGGTAGTATCACCATAAACTGAGCCGACAAAAGTCCAGAATGCTTGTCCATAACGATAGGGGAAGTATTTGTTAGAATTGGTAAGGTCTTTTAAAGAAGGAATATCTCTGTTTAATAACGCGTCCCTCATCCACATTGAGGTAAAAGCGTCGGTTTTACCAACAGACAAATATTCAGCCATACCCTCAATCATCCATAAAGGAATCTGACTGATGTTTTCCAGGCCAATAGAATCCTTTTCAAGGAGAATGTGATATTGAAAGGCATGAACCAACTCGTGACCTAAAACGTGTCTGGTTTGGTTATTCAGCTCCATTACAGGCATAATTACCCTGTTTTTAAGCGCCTCAGTAACACCGCCTGTACCCACCCCAATTTCGCCCTGCAGAGCAGTAGTCTGCTGAAAATCAGGGTGATTGTTGTAAAGGATGATGGGGTTCTTCTTAAGAAATGTATCTCTGAAAATCTCCTGATGCATTTTATACCATGTTTCCGCGTCCTGCGCGAATTTCTGGATCATCTTTTCATTTTTAAGATAATAATAAAGCTCAAAATGTGGAGTTTGCAGCACCTTAAACTTCTCATTTTTATACCGCACCTTATTCTGTCCAAAATATTGAGCCTGAACGGAAACAACAGATATCATTAGGAAGACCAGCAGTGGAATTAGCCTTCTCAAAAATGTAGAGTTCATGATCATAGTATGACTATTATTGGTTATAATTTATAAATATTAAAAACTACTGTTGTTCGTTTTTCTTTCTCTCTTTTTCTTTTTCCTTTTCTTCCTGACGCTGTTTTCTCTTTAACTGACGCTCTTCTTTTTTAGTTAGGGGAGCTTCTGTAGCTGGCTGTGGCTTAGTAGGTTCAGGTGTTTTATTTTCTTCAGGTTTAGGAACTACAACATCCTGTTGAACAGGTTGTGCTTCTTCAGTTGCAGGAACCTCAAAATTCGTTGAATCTACAGCCATACTGTCGGTACTTGTTGTGTCAACAGTGTATCTAGGCGTAGGGCAGTCTATATCTCTGGTAATTTTAACCTTCGATTTAGGGAAAGGACCCATTGTATAGCCGGTACTTTGATCCTTGTAAACCTTTTCCATGAATTTCGCAAAAATAGGCAGGGCAGTTCTTGAACCTTCACCGGTTTCACCGTTTTTAAAGTGGGCCGTACGCTCGTCGCAGCCAACCCAAACACCCGTAACCAGATCCTTAGTAACTCCCATATACCAGGCATCAACATAATCAGATGAGGTTCCTGTTTTGCCGCCAATCTGGTTGTTGTTTTTCCATAGATCCCATTCCCAAAGTGCTTGCGAGGTTCCACCAGGTTCTTCCATACCACCCCTAAGCATGTATAGCATTAACCAGGCTATTTCTTCGGTAAGTGTTCTTTTTGTTTTTGGCTTAAATTCTTCAATCACATTGCCATCCAGATCAGTAACCTTTTCAATAAGGATAGGCTCTGTTTTGATTCCTCCATTTAAGAATGTTCCATACGCTTTAACCATTTCATATACAGTTACATCATTTGGCCCAAGGCTCACGGAAGGTACAGAAGCCAGGTGGCTGTCAATGCCACATTCATGTGCCCATTTTACCACGTTTTCGGCACCTACTTTTTCGGTGACCTGAGCAGTAATAGTGTTTACTGATTTTGCCATGGCCCAGCGTAGCGACATTTCACGATAGCTATTGCTCCAGTCTGCATTTCTTGGCTCCCAATATTCTGTCTTTCCATTTTCCTGATAAGAGATGCGGACAGGTTTGTCTGTAAACTTATCGCACGGACTCATTCCTGATTCCAACGCTGCTAAATAAGCAAATGGCTTAAAGGTAGAACCCGCTTGTCTTTTAGATTGATTTACATGGTCATATTTAAAAAACTTATGGTCAATACCGCCAACCCAAACTTTAATCTTTCCATTAAAGGGATCCATGGTCATCATTCCGGTATTCATTATCTTACCATAATATCTGATGGAATCCATGGTTGAAAAGAGTGTATCTCTATCGCCTTTCCAGGTAAAGATTTTCATCTTCTTTTTCTTGTTGAAATAAGCCTCTACCGAATCAGGAGAATTGCTGAATTTCTTTTGAAGAAGCGCATATATGGGTAAGTTTTTCTTTGCACGCTCAGGATAATCTACTTTTTTCTTTTCCGAATCTTCCCATGGATCTTCCTTACCCCAAACGTTATAAAACCTTTTCTGAATAACCTTCATTTGTTCTGAAACAGCTTCTTCTGCATATTTTTGCAGTTTAGAATCTATGGTGGTATATATTTTCAGACCATCCTCATACAAGTCATAACCATTATCTTCACACCATTTTTCCAAGTATTTATCCACTGCAGCCCTTAGGTAAGAATCGCCATCACTGCCTTCATCAATACGCCCTTCTTTAAGCTTTATTGGTTTGTTTTTGAAACTATCCAGCTGTGCAGCATTGATGTAGTTGTATTTATTCATTTGAGCCAAAGCCACGTTGCGTCTTTCTAATGCTCTATCCGGATTTTTTATGGGGTTGTATAAGCTGGTACCTTTTAACATACCTACCAATAAGGCCGATTCCGGTATATCCAGTTCATTTGTCTGCTTGTCGAAGTATATTCTTGCCGCTGTTTTTATTCCATAAGCATTATTCCCAAAAGAAACGGTATTCAGGTACATGGTTATGATGTCGTTTTTGGAATAATTAGATTCCAGTTTGACAGCCGTAAGCCATTCTTTAAGCTTAGGTATAAGCGTGCGCAATAGTGGGATATGACTTAATAGTCCTTGCGATTTATTGTAACGTGTGCGATAAAGGTTTTTAGCCAATTGCTGAGTAATGGTACTGGCACCTCTTTTATCACCGGTAGCTGTAGATATCCCGCTTGATAATAGGGAACGAAAATCGATTCCCATGTGGCTGTAAAAGCGTACGTCTTCAGTTGCTACAAGTGCATTAATTACACTGGGTGCTATTTCATTGAAATTTACCGGGGTACGGTTTTCTTTGTAATAGCGACCAATTAATTTACCGTCGGCCGTGTATAATTCTGAGCCTACACGAAGGGTAGGGGCTTTTATATCTTTAGAGGAAGGAGAATAACCAAATAACCATAAAAAGTTAAGTTGCAACGCACAAAAGAAGATAATGATACAAAAAAGAACTATGCTCGAATAACGGATGTACTTATTGCGAATTTCTTTAAACATGTGATAAAGATGAAAAAAAACGTAAAACTGTTAGTGTTAAATAGTGTTAAAACTTGCAATGCAAATAAACACAATTAATTAATAAACTGGTTGATTTGATATTTGAAGTTGCTTTATTCTATTTAGCGTATAATTGAGAGTGAAAAAAGATTTATAAAACAATTGTTAATCAGGAAAATAAGAACACAAATGCCAGTTCTCAGAATCTGGAATTACTATGAATTTAGGCTTTATGCATCACAAAACATAAACAAAGATAATAAATTGGGAGTCCAATTATTCATGAAATCACGATGATGATCACATCTGTGTTGTTATTTAATTTTTACCAGATAAAAATGCTCCAGAACCGAGGGGCGGTTTTTTGCCAATATAAACTTTGCTTTCAGTTTGGTAATGTGGTAATATTCAAATCTTTTTAGTACTTCCACATCGTATTTGCTTTTAAGATAAGACATTTCAGATTCGTGGGTGTATATTACAGTTTCTCTTTGCTCTTTTGCTTTTTCAAGATCAGTATCATTGTAAAGGTATTTGACTTCTCTATTGGCATAAAAATCAAAAGAGAAAGCATGATCATATCTAAAAACAGCAGGGATCGCTTTTACATCATTTTTATGAATCCATTTGCCTGCTTCCATGCCCGACTGGTATTTTAAAACAGAAGGGTAAAAGAACAGATAAAGAAAGCTCATTATTCCAATTGATAAAATTGCACCTCTACTGATAATGGTTTGAATGGATGCCCCTTTAAATAATAAAAAAGCACCGATTGCCATAATCAGTAAAATCGCAACCGCCACAGCATATAACTGAAACTTAAAACAAACTGCAATCGTGCCAAGCAGTAAAACCACAATCAGGAAGATCACATTTTGTATAACAAGGAATGTTTTGATCCCCTTTTCACCGATCATTATTAAATATAGGGCAGTAATGATCGAAAACTGGGGGAATATTACCAGTATATAATGAGGGAGCTGGAATTTAGAAAATGAAAACAACAAAGAGGTAACAAATGCTGAACTCCAGATGATAATTGTTTCCGGAGGAAGAGCATTTCTATAACGCTTTTTAAATAAGTCGATTATACCCACATAAAACAGTACAGACCAAGGTAAAAATGCCCATAGAGTAGTGTGCAGGAAAAAGGAAAGATCACCTTTTCCCTTAATTGGGCCAGTATTGAAGAAACGACCAAATTGGCTATCCCAGAAAAAGAACCTAAGTCCTGATACCCCTTGCTGCCCAAATACTGTTTTTTCAGGATGCAGGTCAAATTGCGCATATAGGGAATATAATTCAGGAGTTATAAAAATTAAAATTAGTGCARYKNNAAKCCWYCATCYYGRWWNNAACMATTCCTTTAATTGTTTAGTTAGCGCCCAGTAAATAATAAAACCGCCAAACACCGGAATCAGGACAAAAATACCCTTAACCATTACTGCGCAGGCCGCAAAGAAAGACCCTGCAACAATATGTAAGAAAGATTTTTGACGTGCCTTATCGTAATGGTAAATGGCCGCTGTAACAAAAGCCGCAAGATAAGCTTCGGCCCTCACGTCAGAATTGGAGATTAATACGTGCAAACTTGTCAGAAATATAATAACACTGATTAGCGCAGTCTGCCTATTAAAATGATCTGTAGTAAAACGATAAAGATAAAATGTCCCCATCAAACTAATTAAAAAGGAAGGGAGTTTGTAAGCAAAAGCAGATACCCCAAAAAGTTTAAAGCTTGCAGCAGCGAGCCAGAAAGGAAGATGCGGCTTATCCAGCCAGTCTTTGCCATGTACATAAAGGTTAAGCCAGTCGTTTCTCAGGATTATATTTTTAGAAATGCTGGCATATAAGGCCCCATCGGGCTCCATCACTTCATTAAATATGGATAAAAAGCCAACAGCTACCAATACCCAGATTAGCACTTCATAACACCTGTCTTCAGGTAATTTTAAGGATATCATACTTAGCTAAAGTATCCTTAAGCTATAAGCTGATTATTAACTTATTAATACCTAATAGTTAAAGGTTATAGCCAGCTTGTTCTATGATTGTGATTTTATTTCCGTCTTATGGTGGTAAAAAGCTTTATTTTACGATTCTTTTCAATTGTATAATGGATACCCCCATCCGCGCTGTAAGAAGCACCTGCATTTTGTTCAGTAGCTTCATCATGATACATGAACCCATAAGCTCCTTTTTTTGAAGCAGACTTTAGTGCCAACACATAGCGGTTGCCTGCCACAACACGAATATCTGGACGAACGATAACATTTGAGGGCGACCAGCTCACCGAATCTTTAGCGATGTTAATGGTTTTTAACGGTTTCCCAACAGGCAAGTAAGAAGCGTCTGCCTGATAGATCATTATAATCAGATCGGCATCAGGATCATTGTTCTGGAATGTAGTAATCGAAACGGTATTCAGAATTCCTGTGCTGTTTGCTTTAAAACCCTGCCCACGTTGAATCTCATGACTAATGTCGCAAAAGTCCTTAAAATTTTTAATGCCCGTATCATTATCCACGTCCTTAATTGCCTGTTGCTTTCCCTTGCTGCCTGTTGCCAGCGAAAGCGTAACCTCATTCAGACAGACCATCGGAAGTATAGAGCCATCCTCCGCAAAACTTAAAGGTGCCCAATAAAAATTAGCAAGTGATTCATTTTTTGCAGCATTGTTCCATAGATCGCTTCCATAGAGGTAGATCATGCCCGAAGTTAATTTTATGGGTGAAACAAATGAAGGCTGCCCTCCGCAAGAATTATTACTGATCTGAATTCCCTCAGACCACGGTCCTAAGGGCCTTTTTGCCTTTCGGTAAGAAGTACCAGTTCCGGCGCAATAGCCACAGTTAGGGTCTGAGTAGGTGAGGTAATAAATCCCGTTTCTTTCAAATAAAGAAGGAGCCTCTGTTTGCCCTGGTGTAATCGCTTTGGTAACCGTTCCGCTGCCACTCAGGTAATCATCACTGAGTTTTTCAATCACGATTGTGCCTTTTGATCTCCAATCGGTATAGGCCAAATATCCGGTCCCATCTTTATCTACAAAAGTATCATGATCACCATTGTTCAATCCAGCGACAGGAGCGTCTGCGTTTACCGCCAATTTTGGTTCTGCAACTTCAGTAAACGGACCTGCAGGATTTTTACTGGTAAATACCCGAAACCCTGAAACATTGTCGTAAACATTGACCCATAGTATATATAAAGAAGTCTTTTTGTTAAAAATTACATGCGGGCGAAAACAGCCATAAGTGCTTCCATTACACCTCGACTGCCATAGTGGAGTCTTGGCATCAAATAAAAAACCTTTGTCTGTCCAATGCAACATGTCTGTCGAAGTATAGGTTTTAAATCCACAAAAAGGTGCTTCTTTTTTACCCCATTGAAAACCGCACCCATAACTCGTTCCATACAAATAATAAACACCTTCAAAAAACGCAATTTCTCCGTCATGAGCATCTATGGCTTCTCCAACCGTACTAAACTTTGTAACTTGTTCAGAAGCATCATTGAAATTTCGAAAAGTAGCCTTTGTTTGCCCTTGAGCACTTACTGATAACAAGACGATTGTAAGCAGGATTAGCACAGCTAAATTAGATTTTTTGAAGAAGTACTGCATATTATACATGAAACACAATTGTTTAACTATTATCGGGAGAACAAACCAAATTTAAAGATTAAACACCTAAGCAACCTGTCCAATTTGATTAAAGAAATGTACTTTTTGATAAAAATCATCCTGAGGCTGCAGCGCTTTTTCTGAGTTTTATTCTATATTTAGCTAAACATGTAGCTTATGAAAGATGAAATAGAACAGTATTTGGCAGCACCCGGAAAAAAAGTATCGCTTAAAAACTATGATACCCGCTACAGGGGGAMTYYSGAKMWAGAAKAAGGGAAGGAAAGGCTGGAAGAGATTAAACTTAAGTTAAGTGCTGATCAGGAAACACTATATGCAGAAAATACACGCTCTGTATTGATTATTTTTCAAGCGATGGATGCCGCGGGAAAAGATAGCGCCATTCAGCATGTGATGTCTGGTTTGAACCCACAAGGTTGCCAGGTCTACAGTTTTAAGGCTCCAAATTCAGAAGAGTACGACCACGATTTTCTATGGCGCCATTATAAGGCTCTGCCTGAAAAGGGGAGGATTGGAATTCATAACCGTTCCCATTACGAAAACGTGCTGGTTTGTAAGGTACATCCCGAATACGTACTTAATGAGAACATTCCCGGATATCAGGATGTAAAAAAGATAGACAATGCTTTCTGGGAAAAGCGTTATGACAGCATCAGGAATTTTGAACAACACCTAAATGAAAACGGAACAGTTATCATAAAAATCTTCCTGTATGTTTCTAAAGAAGAGCAAAAGCAACGGTTTTTGGATAGAATAAATGATCCGGCAAAGAATTGGAAGTTTGCTTCAGGTGATATCGCAGAGCGTAAATTGTGGAAACAATACATGACTGCTTATGAGGAAGCAATAACCGCTACCTCAACAGAAAATGCCCCATGGTATATTATTCCCGCCGATCAGAAATGGTATGCACGATTGGCAATCAGTCATATACTGGCCGAAACATTCAAAAAGCTAAACCTTAAATTCCCGGTTCTGGCAAAAGAAGAAGCAAAGAAACTGGACGATATAAAGGCACAATTATTAGATGAAGAATAGTTAATTATACTTCATTCTAAATTTTTTAAGGTCAGGTACGCTTTTACGTTTCCTTTCCAGCTCATGTGCATAAATCGTCTGGCCAAGATTTCTCATAAAAGGAAAGCATACGGTATCATATTCGTATTTGTTGTCGTTAAAAATGCCATCCTCATTTGATTGAACCACGGCTGTAAGAAAAAATTCAATCTTATTTTTGAAATCTACGACATACGAATTGTCGATAATGAAACCGTAGGAGTCGCCATATTTATTAAATATTCTAATGTTCGAATCAATTTGAGCATCCTTATTCCTGCCATAGAACAGCATTTTAGCATAAGTTGGCCAAAACTCTTTAGGGTCATAAGCAGGGTAGTCGCTTTCAGTCGGCAATTTGCTCATGTAAGTATAGATCAGTTTGTAATCGGCAGGCATTAAATTAAACCGCTCCTTAATGGGGAAAGCCTCCGGATATATCAGTTTCCTCATCATGGCCTGCTGATCAGAAATGCTAAAAGCATTCTTATTTTCAAGGTTAAAAGGCGTATTTACCAGTTTATCTGTACTGTCGAGATAACCTGTACCCATAATCGTATTTGTTAACGAAAGCACATATTCTTTAGGATCGTACTTTTCGGCCTGGCTATATACCAGTTTATCTCCGTTGTAGAATTTAATAGGATTGGTGTGTTTTGCCGGTTCGCCCGCATCACCTATAGCCAACCGGTTTAAGATACGGCTGTTGTTAAAACCGTATTTCTTCAGTTTGCTGTTAATTTCAGCGCGACCAATAAACTCAAACAATCGGTTAAATGCATCATTATCGCTGGTAAGTAATATCTTTTTGATGTAATGCTCAATAGAAGGCAGTCCATTTTTAGCAGTACTATCAGCGAGGACTTTGGTTTGTGCAGTATATGAACTGTCTGTAATCATAGTGCTTTTGGTAGTAAATCCGGCTATTTTAAGTTCATTTACTTTTTCAAGTGCGAAAATTACGGCTGCCAGTTTGACTGTACTTGCCGGGTAAAAGTACCTGTGGTCGTCCAAATTATAGCTATAGGTTTTAAAAACCGGCTTATGTTTCGCATCCCTGTCTATCTGAGTATAAAGAACCTGGATCTGGTTCTTTTGCGGATGGTTTAATACCCCTGCAAAAAGATCCGGGTGCTTACGCATCAATTGCGCTATAAATGTAGTATCTGTTTTCTGAGCCATTGCATTCAGGCTAACCATAACAAGTAAAAGGGAGACCAACTTCATCATCACAATAAGAATTATAATGGGAATAAATATAAGGATAAAAGGAGATTATGGACTGTTTTTCCTTTCAGTTAATTTATGCGCAAACTAACGGTAAAAAAACAACAAAATCAATCCCTGTTTTAGGTATTTTATTACCTCTAATATATTATTACTATGTATATTTAACTGATAATTACAATCTTTATTGTTGCTTTCATAATATGAGTAAAAACGCTCTTATCCAAAGTAAGATTGATAATGCTATAACCAAAATTTCTGCAATAGCAGATGAACTCCCTGGTGTTGTTATTTTGCACGACCTTAGGGACTGGTCTGTTGCCTGGATGTCTAAAAGAGGGCTCCAGCAGCTTGGCGTTTCCCTGGAGGATATTACCAAAATAACTGCCGAAGAGTATTATACCAGGTATTTCAACGGCGATGACGCTAAAGATTATGTTCCTAAAATACTGGGTTTGATAGAACAAAACAATGACGAAGACCTTTGCACTTTTTTTCAGCAGGTTCGTTTCTCAAATTCAAGCGACTGGAACTGGCATATGTCAAGCGTAAAGGTTTATATCAGGGACGAGGAAAACAAGCCATTGCTTGTCATAACAATCGCTTTACCAATTGATTCGATGCATCATATGGCAGTTAAGGCATCACGTTTACTCGAAGAGAACAATTTTTTGCGCAACAATTACCATCATTTCACTAAATTAAGTTCCCGGGAACGTGAAATACTGGGTTTAATGGCATTAGGCAAATCCTCTTCAGAAACAGCAGAAAAGCTTTTTATTTCACCAAGCACCGTCGAAACACATAGAAAAAACATCAAGCAAAAACTCAACACGCACTCTTATTACGAGATCTGCCAATATGCAAGAGCATTCGATTTAATATAGAAAACTAATCAGGCTTGCGTCAAGCTATTTATTTAAGTACATTTGCATCGCTTTTGGTTCCCGATGTGCTTATTCGGGATTAAAAGGGAATACGGTGTAAATCCGTAACTGTCCCGCAGCTGTAAGCTTCATAACGGTGTTCAAATCAAGGCCACTTTTTCTGATCCTTAAAAGGGATTATGGATTGGGAAGGCAGAATTACCGGAAGTAAGTCAGAAGACCTGCCATAAGCGGTAATATTTCATAGCTTTCGGGGATTGAAGCTTGGAGTGAGTGCTTGTTTATTGTATTTCATTTCCTTGATCTAACTGTTTGCTGTGGGTAAAAAGCTCACAACAAAATGAAAAGAAGTAAAAACGCTGTTATAGGCGTAGGCTCTATTTTTTTTACTTTTCTGGCTATTATATGGCTGGGCATGTTCACGTCTGTTCAGTCGTTTGCCCAAACCGATTCAACAAAACTCAAGACTACAGATTCTGCAAATAAGGTTAATCAGCTTAAAGAGGTGCAGATCAGAAAAATAAAGATCACCAAAAGACAAACCTCTTCAACACCTTTACAAATATTATCAGGAGCAGAGCTAGAAAAGCTAAACAGCCTTTCAGTAGCTGATGCTGTTCGTTTCTTTTCGGGTGTGCAGCTTAAAGATTATGGTGGCATTGGGGGTTTAAAAACCATTAATGTGCGCAGTATGGGCACAAACCATACGGCTGTTTTTTACGACGGGGTGCAATTAGGTAACGCACAAAATGGTCAGGTAGACCTTGGTAAATTTTCATTAGATAATATTGAAGAGATAGAACTATATAACGGACAAAAGAGCTCTATTTTTCAATCTGCAAAAGGTTTTGCTGCTGGTAGTTCATTATATCTTAATTCCAAACAGCCCGACTTTTCTAATGGAAGGAACCATAAACTTAGGGCTTCAATAAAAGGAGGTTCATTTGGGCTTATAGATCCTTCTTTACTATGGCAAAGTAAAATCACAGATCACATTTCGAGTTCTGTAAGCGCAGAGTATAAAAATGCAAATGGGCGTTATAAATTCAGGTCTACCAACGGTGTTTATGATACAACTGCGGTAAGAAGAGATGGCGATATGGAGAGTATGCGGTTAGAAGTTGCTTTAAACGGTTTTATGGCCGATAGCAGCAAATGGAAGATAAAAGTTTATGGTTATAAGGATGAACAGGGGTTACCAGGAGCGGTAGTCAATAACGTATGGGGCTTTTCGCAGCGCCAATGGAACGAGCATGTTTTTGCCCAGGCTTTTTATGAAAAGGAAATTGGAATCTACAGTATTATGGTTGCTGCCAAATATTCAAATGATCATAAAAGGTACCTCAATCCGGATATTGTTACCACAGATGGATTATTAGAAAACAACTACCATGAGCAGGAAGCTTATGTTTCTTTGGCTAACCGGTTTAAAATTAACAATTACTGGGATGTAGTGTTGTCTTCAGATTATCAATTGAACGATCTTAATGCAGATCTCTATCGATTTGCTTATCCAACTAGAAATACCCTGCTTACCGCTTTGGCTACACAATTTCATCTGGACAAGCTCGATGTACAGGCAAATTTACTGAGTACATTGGTTGATGATAAAGTAAAAAGCGGACCTGCGTTAAAAAACAAAAATGAGCTGACACCAACTGTAATGGTTTCCTGGCAGCCTTTTGATCAAAAAGAATTCAGATTGCGATCATTTTATAAGAGCATCTTCAGGATGCCAACCTTGATTGATCTTTATTTTACATTTTATGGAAACAGGGTTATTGACCCGGAATATACCAAACAATACGACCTTGGATTTACTTACATCAAAGGCTACGAACGCCAGGCCCTCAGTCAGATTTCCGTGCAGACGGATGTATACTATAACCGTGTAAAAAATAAAATTGTTGCCGTTCCAAACAACTCAGGAATCTGGACAGTACAGAATTTAGGATTAGTAGATATTAAAGGTATTGACGTAAACATTCAGTCGGCCTGGCAAATTGGTGATGCGTTTATGCTTAACTCAGGTATCAGTTATACTTATCAGGAAGCCGTTGATGCCGATGTAACGTCTCCAAGCTATAAGGATCAAATCCCTTATATACCGTGGCACAATGTCTCGTTCTTGCTAAGCGGGACTTACAAAAAAATATCGCTGAATTATAGCTACCTCTACACGGGTGAGCGCTATAACCAAAGTACCAACAACGTTTATAATTATGTAATGCCATGGTATACCCATGATGTAGCAGTTCATTACAATACAAAATTTAATAAAAGAGATATCAGATTAACGGCTGAAGTCAATAATCTGCTAAACCAGGCATATGAGGTAGTTACTAACTATCCAATGCCGGGTCGCTATTATCGTTTTTCATTAACGTATAATTATTAGAAGCTATGAAAACAAACAGGTTCATACCTACGATAAGTCTGCTAACGCTGGTTGCTTCTGTCACCATAGTTATGTCTTGCCGTAAAGATATCAAGCCAATACCCGAACAGCAGGAAACATTGCTTACACCAGATCCAAATGCCACTGTTAAAGGATTCTATCTGGTAAATGAAGGTAATATGAACATGAATAAGGCCTCTTTGGATTATCTGGATTATACAACAGGAATTTATAGAAGAAATATTTACAGCGAAATTAACCCCGAAGTAATAAAAGGGCTTGGAGATGTTGGTAATGATATTGGTGTTTACGGTTCTAAGTTATACGTGGTGGTAAACATCTCCAACAAGGTTGAGGTGATGGATGTTAAAACGGGAAAACGCATCAAACAGATTAACATTACCAATTGCCGGTATGTTACCTTTCATAATGGCAAGGCGTATATAAGCGCCTATCTGGGTACGGTCGGGGACCCTAAAGCCCCGAATGGAATTGTGGCCGAAATAGATACCACTTCTTTAACAGAAACAAAAAGAGTTGATGTAGGCCGACAGCCGGAGGAAATGGCCATAATAGGGCAAAAACTATATGTTGCCAACTCGGGAGGGTACAGCCCTAAAAACTACGAAAGAACCGTTTCAGTGATTGATCTGAATTCATTTACCATAATCAAAAATATTGATGTGGCCATTAACCTGCATCGTATCAAGGCTGATAAATATGGGGATCTTTATGTAACCTCCAGAGGGAATTATTATGATATCCCTTCTAAAATGTTTGTGATAGATACACAGACAGACCAGGTTAAAAAGACTTTTGATGTTGGCGTAAGTAACCTGGCCATAGATGGCGATATCGCCTATTATTATGGATCAGAATGGAGCTATAACGACAATAAGTTTGCTTTATCCTATGGGATGCTCAATGTAAAAGATGAGGTAATTCTGAAGCAGAAATTCATTACTGACGGAACAGAGAAATCAATTACCATTCCTTATGGGATAGCTGTACATCCTATTACCAAGGAAGTTCTGGTTACCGACGCTAAAAATTATGTTTCACCAGGTACACTTTACTGTTTTGATCCCAGCGGGAAAAAGAAATGGTCGGTTACTACCGGTGATATTCCCGCTCACTTTGCATTTGTATATAAATAACCATATCTAAATTAAAAAATGAAGTTCAATCACAACGCAATTCTTGGTCTTTCAGCAGTTTTACTTTTTCAACTGTGTTTAAGCTCTTGTACTAAGCCAAGCGAAGATTATTATGATGATGTGCCTTACGCACCTCGCCCAATAACCGGTACCAGTGGCAAATACATCAGCAAAATATTTGAATATTCACCTGCCCCTGGCCAGTTTATAAATACAGGTTTTGGAACCATGGAAGCCACAAAACAAATCGTAGGGCAGGCTTACAATAGCCTTGTGTCTTTAGGTGGATACGGAGGATACATTGTTTTTGGATTTGATCATTCTATCGAGAACATTTCCGGAGCCGATTTTGGAGTTTATGGAAATCCATTGTATGGCGAAAACGTGGAATGGTCTGAACCAGGTATTGTTATGGTTATGCGCGATTCCAATGGAAACGGATTGCCAGATGATGGAGAATGGCTTGAACTAGCTGGAAGCGAATATAGCAAGTCTGCAACCATAAAAAATTATAGCATTACCTACTATAATCCCAAAAATTTAAAAGACGACATTCATTGGAAGGACAACCAGGGTAAGGAAGGAGACATATTAAGAAATATGTTCAATAGCAATAATTATTATCCTGAATGGGTAAAGAACCAGGATCAGCTTACTTTTACCGGAACCCTACTTGAAAATACGCTTATGGATGGAGATATTATCACCAATAAACCGCTTCAATGGGGCTATGTAGATAATGGTTCTGAAGATTTCAAACTGCTTACTGAAACTACCGATCCTTATAATTCTTTTGATCTCGATTGGGCTGTTGATAAGAGCGGAAATAAAGTCAATTTAAAATATATAGACTTTGTTAAAATTTATACAGCGCAAAATTCAAATGGAAATCCTTACGAGCCGGATAGAGAGAATGACCGTGCCAGATGGCTTGGTGAGATTTCTACAGAGATTGGTGGTGCTGTAGATCTTAAATTACATTTAAAGAAGTAATAATCAACTATCTAAAAAATGAAATATAACAAGTTCATACTTTGCCTTTTAGGTGGGTTTATGGCGCTAACCATCGCCTGTAAAAAAGATAAAGTTAACGGTGGCGATGAACCTGAAGCTTTAATGCCAAAAGAAACCATTGGCGTTTATATGTTGTGCGAAGGTACCATGAATAACAATAATGGTGCTATCTCATACTACAATATCAAAACAGGCGCTTCAGAAAAAGATTACTTTAAAAAAGTAAACGGATATGCATTGGGCGAAACCGCAAATGATTTACAGCGCTACGGCAGTAAAATGTATTGTGTAGTTTCAGGAATACAAGGAGGTAAAAATTCTTATCTGGAAGTGATAGACGTTGCTACAGGAAAATCATTAAAGAGAATTCCTTTCTTTGATGCTGACGGCGAATATATGCCACGTTATGTTGCTTTTAACAAAAATAAAGCTTATGTGTCTGGTTATGATGGAAAAATCACACGGGTAGACACAGCAACTTTAGCTATTAACTCAAGAGTTGCGGTGGGTGGGGCACTTGAAGGACTAGCCGTAGTAAATAACAGCATCTATGTTACCAATTCAGAGCATCCGATTCACCCTGATGGCAAAAAGAATGTTGTTTCCGTTGTAGATCTGAGAACTTTTACAAAAACTAAAGATATCGATGTTATACATAATCCCGTGAGAATTTCCGCAGCAGGGAATGGAGATTTATTGGTAATTTCATGGGGTAATTATGCCGACATCAAACCAGGTTTAACACGCATTAACAGTACAACAAATGAAGTTACAGGCAACTACCAATACAGCGCAGGGGCATTGGCAATAGCAGGGAATACTGCCTATTTAAGTCTTGATTGGGGAGCATCAATAAAACCATTTGATGTAGGCACCGGTATAGTGGGTAAGGAGTTTATTACAGACGATACCATTACTTCTGGAGCTTACGGAATAACCGTTAATCCTGTAGGCAACGAAATTTACATCGCAAATGGTACAACAGACGGAAAAGCATTTTGCTTTGGTGCCGATGGTAAAAAGAAGTTTGAGTTTGCAACTGGCCCTTTACCACAACACGCAGTATTCAACTACTGATATTAATAAAAATATATAAAAACAATAATCATGAATAAACCAGTACTAAACTATAGAAAGCCAGCATTGTTCGCAATCCTTGGTAGTGTTTTAGGATTAGCATCCTGTAAAAAAGACAGGCTCCCTGTAATAAATGATAGGCCGGTTTCTACAGCCGGTGTGTATGTATTGTGCGAAGGCTCTTTTGGCCGGACAAACAACAGTACGCTTACTTATTACGACATTGCTAAAAACGAAGTAACACAAGATTATTTCAAACTAAAAAATGCAATTCCTTTGGGAACTGATGCCGGCGATTTAAAACAATACGGTAGTAAAATGTATTGCACTGTAACAGGAGCAAAAGACACCAAGCAGGATTCCTATGTTGAGGTCATTAACATTGCAACAGGTAAATCAATAAAAAGGATTCCTTTCTTTGATGATAATAAAGATTTTATGCCTCGCTTCGTAGCTTTCTATAAAAACAAAGCATATGTGTCTGGCTACGATGGTTACATCAGTAAAATTGATACTGCAAGCCTGGCCATCGAATCAAGAATTCAGGTTGGTGGTGCATTAGAAGGTTTGGCAATAGTAAATGGCAAATTATATGTAACAAACTCCGATCAATTTTATTACCCTAGTCCTAATAGCACATCAGTTTCTGTGGTCGACCTAACAACATTTACAAAGAAACTAGACATCAATGTTGGTTTTAATTCTACAAAAATTGCAGCAACTGTAAATGGCGATCTGTTTACCGTTGTAAAAGGAAATTATGCCGATATTCCAGCTCAACTGGTTAAATTGAGTAGCGTAACAGATAAAAAAGTTGATGGTTTAGATGCTAACCTTGCTGGAATTACGATTGCGGGGAATAGTGGCTATGTAGTTGTTGAGGGAACGTATCCTACAAACTACTTAAAAACTTTAAATGTATCCAATGGTGCGGTGGGAGCTGATTTTATCAAAGATGGCACAGCTGTAATGACCTCTTATGGCATCACAGTAAATCCGCTAAGTAATGATGTTTACGTTGGAGACGCTGTAGGTTACGCCGCTACAGGTAAGTTTTTCTGTTTCGGTGCTGATGGTAAGAAGAAATTTGAATTTGCCACAGGTGCTTTACCTCAAAGTGCTGTATTCAATTACAACTATAAATAACGATATTGTATTTCTTAAGTAAACCCGTTATGAGCATTAAACATTACCTACTTTTCGCCTTATTGAGCATTAGTGTTCTATCTGCCTGTACAAAAGACGAGGATGCGGAGCAGGCTCCCGTGGTTAAAATGAAAATTGAAGATAGCCCAATAAACGGAAAGGTCAATGAAAAGATCGCATTTTCAGCTTTTAATGTCAACGATAAGGTTTATGATCAGGAATGGAAATTAGAAGGTGAAGTTACCAGTAATACCTCAACTTACGATTTTACCCCACTAAAAGCAGGTATATATAACATAGAGTACACTGCTACAAATAGCAGTGGCTCTTTTAACTATAAGTATGTAGTTAATGTAGGTATCCCAACAGTGCCTTCAAATCCTGGAAGCAATAATTACGTAACCAAAGTATTTGAATATTTACCAGCTCCAGGGCAATTCACCAATAAATCTTTAGGAACACTAGAGGGCGCAAAAAGCATCGAGGGTAAAGAGGGCATCGTATCTCTTGGTGCCTGGGGTGGATACATTGTGCTCGGTTTCGACCATACGGTGATCAATGAAAATCAGAAAGACGACATTGTTATTTATGGCAACGCTCAGTCAAACTGGGCGGAACCAGGTGTAATTTGGGTAATGCAAGATGAGAATGGAAACGGTAAACCTGATGATACGTGGTACGAGCTAAAAGGAAGTGAATTTGGTAAGGAAGGATACGTTCGCGATTACGAAGTAACTTATACAAAACCAACCACAGGCGGCAGCGTATCCTGGAAAGACAATAAAGGAAAAACAGGTGTAGTTACCATTGCAGGGGCTACCTCACTGGCATTTCCATCATGGGTAGATGGTAGCGAATACACACTTAAAGGCACATTGCTGCCTTCCTCGGGGATTAAACCTGAAACGTCAACATATATTACCAGTGCACCATTTGAATTTGGATATGCCGATAATAAGGTAGGCGGCGACAATATAGATATTGCCAATGCCATTGATAAAGATGGCAAAGTGGTACACCTTGCCGGCATAGATTTCATCAAAATTCAAACGGGTATCCAGGCAGATCTTGGCTGGTTAGGCGAGCTGTCGACCGAAATATTAGGTGTTGCGGATTTAAACCTGGCTAAATAATCCCCCCAATTAATAATTAAATCAATTTTATAATAAGCCGCTCCAAAAAAATCAAAACAATTAAATGAACAACTTTAGTTTTAAAAAATCGCTTTTACTTGCAGTATTAGCCGGAACTCTATTTTCTTGTAAAAAAGACAACGACCAAGAAATTCAACAACCTGAGCAAGGAAAATTCGAAGACGGATTCTTTGTGATCAACGAGGGCTGGTATGGTCATGGTACAGGTTCAGTAACCTTTTTCGACGCCGTTTCAGGCACATTAAAAGACAGCGTTTTTCAGAAAGAAAACCCCGGAAAAGACTTTGAGCCTAAAAGCTCAACGATTCAGTTTGCAACCATATTCAATAAAAACCTATATGTAGTAAGTAAAATAGGTGGCCCTGTTGTAGTCGCTGATGCTAAGACACTTAAAGAGGTTGGCCGTATCCCTGCATCACCTCAAAGCGATTGGCGGGCTTTTGTCGGTCTCGACGAAAACAATGGCCTTTTAAGTAGCAGCAAAGGTATCTTTAAAGTTAACCTTAAAACTTACGCCGCCACACAACTTGCAGGAACCAGTGGCCAAACAGGAGACATGTTTAAGGCCGGAAAATACGTTTACACCCTCTCTCAATCAGAAGGAGCAGTAATTTACAATGCTGCAGATCTTACTGTAGCCAAAAAAATAAAAGATGTTACACTGGGTTTTGCTCAAACTCCAAACAATAAAGTTTGGTATACAAAAGGAAAATTCCTTTATAACTCCGATCCTTTAACCTTAGCTACTGATAGCGTAGAATTGCCTTTTACACCTGCAAGTACATGGTTCGTATGGTTCTCATCGCCAATACTCGCATCTACTAAAGAAAATACGGTTTACCTTTTAAAATCGCCAGGATTTGGCGGAGGTAAAATGCTATACAGATATATCGAAGGAAATAAAGCATCACTTGACCAGCCTTTTATAACCACTCCAGATAAGCAGTCATTCTACAAAAAGAATCTTGGTTATTATGCTAAAACCAACCAGATTGTAACCACAACTGTTCAAGACGGTTATGGAACCAATTATGGCGTAAACAACATTTACTTTTACGATGCCACATCGGGTAACTTAGTTAAAAAGATTCCTTACGAAGGATATTATTTCCCGGCAATGTTCGTGTTTCATTAAAATATAACGGTTTTCATAATAAATACCTTGTTTTTTTATACCATAGAAATAATATAACTTTGTGTTATAATTTTAAAAATATGTCTGAATTTAAATTCAATCCACGTACTGCCATTCTTTTGCTAATTATTGTAGTGATCAGCCTCATTCGTGTTGCTGCGCCACTTTCAGATAATTTCAAAGAAATTGCAAATTTCTCTGCAGTAGGGGCGATAGCCTTATTTGGAGGAGCATATTTTAATAACAATTACAAAGCCTTCGGATTTCCGTTGTTGCTTTTATTGTTAAGCGATATTTTCATCGCAAAAACATCTGGTTACGGCTTCTTTTATGCAGGTTGGTACTGGACCTATATCGCGTTTGTACTAATGGTTCTGGTTGCCAAGCTGATCATCAGGAAAGTTACGGTATTGAGTTTCCTTGGGGCATCAGTACTTGCAGTTTTTGTGCACTGGATCGTTGCCGATATTGGCGTAATGTATTTCCCGGGATTGTACGAGCCGACCTTGGCAGGATACATTAAGTGCTTAGGCGCAGCAATACCTTACGAGAGGTTATTCCTTTATGGAACACTTGCTTACGGTGCCATTATGTTCGGCGCTTTTGAAATACTAAGAGCCAAGTATCCCCGTTTAAGTTTATCAGCAAATACAGCGGTATAATTGTAATTAAAGTATTTATTATATTAATATTATATTGAAATATTGAAGGCTGTTCTTTTGAACAGCCTTTTTATATTTAACAGGAAATTAGTTGAGGTCGTCATCCTGAATTCATTTCAGCATCCCGGAATATTCCGCCTTTCTGGCGCAGGATGCTGAAATGAATTCAGGATGACGACAGCGTTAAAATCAGGATAACGAACGCCAGGACAAGACGGCCTTTTAACCAAACAGCTAACTCAAAAGCCAAACAATTCTTATGAAAAGAAAACTTGTAGTATTAACCGGTGCAGGCATTAGCGCCGAAAGCGGTTTAAAAACCTTCAGAGATACCGATGGACTTTGGGAAGGGTACAACGTTTACGATGTAGCTACACCAGAGGCCTGGAAACGCAACCCTGCGATGGTACAGGACTTTTATAACCAAAGAAGGAAGCAAGTGTTGGAAGCACAGCCAAACGCCGCTCATAAAGCGCTTGCGGGGCTCGAAGAATTTTTCGATGTACACATCATTACCCAAAACATAGATGATTTGCACGAGCGCGCCGGATCAACAAAAGTTACCCATTTACACGGCGTAATTACCCACTCACAATCAGATCTGAACCCCGACTTAACTTATCCCATCATCGGATGGGAACTTAAAACAGGGGAGTACTGTGAACTTGGCTCGCAACTAAGGCCACATATAGTTTGGTTTGGAGAAGATGTACCCATGATAGGTCCTGCTACTTCAATTTGCTCAAAAGCCCATGTTTTTATGTTGATAGGTACTTCTCTGGCTGTTTATCCGGCAGCAGGATTAATAAATTTTGTTCGCGTACCACTGTTAAATACATAATTGACCCTAAAATACCTGAGGTAGACCATTATAAAAACATAGTTAAAATAGAAAAAACAGCAACCGCCGGAGTAGCCGAAGTGGTAAAAATGCTAACCGCTACATAATGGTAATACCCACATTCCAGCCAATCCAACCCTTAGCCCTTTTGCTGATGTAATCATGCTTTGCAGGGGCAATATTTTGCTTGTAGCCTTTACCACTTGATCCTTCAGGGGCTTCTGTAGCGTAGATTGAATAAACCGGCCCACCAAATATGGTTATTCCTTTAATCAACTGAATCTGGAGGTTGGTCTGGAACCTGTGCAGGAAATTAGAATAGTCCCAGGTGCCCAGATATAAGTATTGAGAGGTGATCTCGGCAGCTACAGAAAATCTGTTGCTGAATATAAAGTCGTGGCCAAAGCCCAAACCCGCAGTTTCAATATTAGCAGAATCGGCGAAGTTTTTTCCAGCCAATATGATGTTGTACAACTTTGCATTCCCCATTTTAAAAGAAATATTCGCATTTATGGTCTCATTTGTAGAGAAACTAAGCTTATGATAGCCGTTTTTAACAAAGTTGATTAGGCCTAGGCTATAGCCATCCGATTTTCCTGAAATATTTACCATACCAATCTGTAAACCATCCATTTCCTTAGCGTAATTAAACAAACCAGCAATCTGAATTCCCTTCATTCGTTGTGAGGTGATGTTACCAAGACCTGCTATTTGCATTCCATTAAGGTTTTTAGAGGCGAGATTCCCAAGCCCTGCAATCTGAAAACCCTTTGTGTCCTGAGATACTACATTGATCAGGCCTGCAACTTGCATACCTTTCGCATCCTTGGATACCACATTGGCAAGCCCTGCAATTTGAAAACCTTCGGCTTTCTCCTTCACGTGGTTAAGTAAACCAGCAACCTGCACACCTTTAACACTCGTTCTTACATCGTTAAGTACCCCAGCTACCTGTACGCCATCTACAGAGCCACCCACGCCATTAAACACACCGGCTACCTGCAACTTCTTCACGTTTCCTTTGGTAATGTTAAACACACCGGCCACCTCAACGCCATCTGTTCCTGCTGTATAACCACCTAAAATATTCAGTGATACTTTATTTATCACCTGCGAACTCATGATCCCGTGTGTACTTAAACCGGGGGTAAGCGAAGCCTGAAAGGGGGTGTTTGCAAAGAAATCAGGAATATTTAAACTCTGCATTCTTTGTTTTGAAGAAATAAAGAATCTGCTGATTCCCGAATTCTCTATGGAATTAAAAAACTCACTGCCCTGCTCAGAATCTTCCTCTTTATAACCTTCGGGCTTAACGGTAATGTCAGCCAAAAAAACCAGCGAAGTATCTCTGTAGGTATCTTTACTGGCCGTTAACGTCACATCCGTATGGTCACCCTTAAAGCGAAGCCTGAAATAACCCTCGTTATCGGTAAGTGTCGATTGAAGTAAACGCTTTTCGTAAACACTCGCCTGTTTTATTTTTTTGCCAGTTTCCGTATCAATAACATATCCGCTAATGATGTACAGTTTATCAGCGCTGGTAATGTTTTCAGGTTCAATAGTAAGGTGGTTAGCCGCATAGCGAAGTATAATGTACTGTCCGGTTTCTTTATAATCCACTTTTCCGTTAAATAAGCGATCAAGGATATCTCTAACCTGCATATCCTTCACCTTCAGGTTTACAATGCTATCCTGCTTAAATAAAGAGCCTGTGTACGAGAAATAGAAATCACCTGCCTTACTCATTTTATTGAGCACTTCAGAAATCGGTTGTTCTTTTATATCCAAATTAACCCTTCTGTCCAAATTACGCAGGTAATTGGTTACGGAAGACTGGCCCTTACAATATCCGGTTATAAATAATAGGGCTATGATTATTTTTAATCTCATTATTTAATTTTAGACAGTGTGATCTGTCCATCGTTACGTTCTATTTTTAAATTCTGCATAGTCTCTTTAATGTAGCCCAGGTTTTTATCTAATTGATTAGCCTCTTCAAGCGTAGTATTAAGTGTTTCATTGGCAATAGAAGGGTCTTGTATAACAATACGCACATCATACGCCTCATTCAAAACCTCTACTACCTTCCAAAGAGGCGTTTTATAGAACACAAACTTTCCGCTGCGGTAATAGCTATATAACTGGTCTGTATTCTGCTCTTTAATCAATTTAGGTGATACCTCTTTAATCAAAACTTTTTCTCCTTTATGCAGCTCTACCATTTCATTGCCATTGCTCACCTTTACAATACCTGTCTCTACAATTACTTCAGTTTCTCCTTTTAAGTGTTTCACATTAAAGGACGTACCAACAACCGTTACTGATACCTTATTAATCTTTATTACAAACGGTTTTGATTTATCGTGCGCTACATTAAAAAACACATCACCTTTTTTAAGCCTCACACTGCGGTCGTCTTTAAAATCTGTAACGTAGCTGATCTGCGAATTTTTATTCAAAGTTACTTCCGATCCGTCAGGAAGGTGCTCAATGATCACCTTATTGCCGGCCACAAGATCCGTATAATTTGCATGGCCAAATACATTGTACATCATCCATGCTCCTGCCACTAAAACCAATACTGCGGCAATTTTCAACCAGCCAAAATCTTGTTTAATTGGTCGCACAATAGCTTCATTTGATCCCATGGACGTTCTTGCTTTGAATTTTATCCATGCCTGTTCCTCATCAAGATTGCTAGTAGTACTTAAACTTTTACTTGCAGTCCAGATTTTTTCCAGCTGGATAAATTCGGCCCTGTTAGAGGTAGCCTCGTCCAGCCATTTTTGTACAGCAGTACTTTCCTCTTCACTTGTTTCTTTTAAAAGAAACTTTATCAATATTTCCTCGGTCATCTGTTCCTCTTAATTAAAAAAATCCTTGTAATACATGATTATGCCTGGTAAAATGAACGTGACGAAATCGGCCAGTTTCAAACGTAATATCTTTAAAGCTTTGCCCATCTGGTTTTCTACTGTTTTAATAGAAAGGTCCAGTTGCTCGGCTATTTCTCTGTACTTTAATTCCTCAAACCTGCTCATCTGGAAAATGGTCCTGCAATGTTCAGGTAATTCATTTAATGCCTCCTGCAACTTAAATTGAAGCTCAGTAAGCTCTACTCTTGATGATGCAGCTTCGTGATGATCGTTCATGGTATATGCCGCAAAATCCTGGTATTTCGTTTTAACTTTTTGGTGTTTAAGGTAGTTTAAGCTGTCGTTATAAACACATTTGTACAGATACGCTTTTATTGATGTCTGCACGTTTAACAATTCTCTCTTTTCCCAGAATTTAAGAAACATAGATTGTACAATTTCTTCCGCAGTGTCTTCGTCCCTAAGCATTACATTGGCATAGGAGTGAAGCTCTTTATAATGCGCTTTGAACATTTGCTCAAATGCTTTATCATCGTATTGATGCAGAAGGGCGATTTTTTGATTTATCACTGGTTTGTTTCTTACTACTTTAATTTATTGTTGGTCTGTTCAAATATATTGGTTTTTCCTAAGTGCTCGTCATGCTGACCTCGAAGAAGCTGCTAAGCAAATTTATTTCAGCATGATGAGGCGTACCTAAATCTCAATCCGCTTTAAAAACTCAATCCCCGAAGCGCTATTCACTGTTATCAAATCAATGTACTCCACCTTTGGGAACCAGAACGAACCACCATTTACCCTTACAAAAACCCGTTTCAACAACAAATCCTTACCCTCATCCTTTATATAAATTTTGTACTTGTTGTCAATTTCAGACCTTTTAAGGTACAATGGAAGCTTTTTGTACGCAACCAATCTGATCTCAAATTCCCCATTCTCCAAAGCTTTACATTTTACCCCATACGCAAACCTGCGCTCAATACCGGTCAGCTCTTTGTATTTGCCTTGTTCTGTATACCTGATCCACGATCCTTTAACCGGGTTTTCACGATCCAGAACCCCTTCGCTTTTAAAGTTAAGTTCATAAATTACCGTATTGGCGTCCGGGTTCCTCTGCAGAAAAAACAACAGGTTTTCTCCAATAGGAGTAGGCAGGGTCGAGATTTCAGCTTCAACCGCTTTCTTTAATGGCTGACTTAAAACATCTAACGACTCACTCAGCAATAAAATGATCACCAATAACATACCTGCAAACTTTAAAACCTTTATTCCTTTGTTTTTAAGGTAGGTTGCTTTATCTAAAACAGGAGCTTTATCTGCTTTCTCGATATTGGCAAGTTTGTGTCTGTAAATCTTACCCGGACTGGCAAAAATGAAGAAAAGCATCTCTTTAATTCCATCGCTCTGCTTCACATCCTTTAACATGTCCCTGTATTCATGGAAATTCAAAATAAAAGGATTCGTTTTATTGTCTACAGGGGTAGTAAGGCCATACACTGGCTTTTCTTCCTCGTATTGAAAACTGCCAAACAAATGGTCCCAGATCATAAACGTAGCACCAAAGTTCTTATCGAGGTATTTCTCCTGACTGCCGTGATGCACCCTGTGGTTAGATGGGGTACCAAAGTATTTTTCAAGAAAAGGATGCAATTTTCCAATGGCTTCGGTATGTACCCAAAACTGATATAATGTGCTCAATTGACTGGCAACAAAGAATATAACCGGGTTAAATCCCATTAAAGCTACAGGAATAAAAAAAACAGTTTTAAAATGCTGTACCCAGCTTTGTCTAAAGGCTACCGTTAAATTGTAATGCTCGGCCGAGTGATGCACTACATGTGTTGCCCAAAAGAACCTGTTGAAATGAGATATGCGGTGCGACCAATAACTGCAGTAATCATAAATGATAAAACACGGAATCAAGGTCCACCAGTTCAAATGCATGCGCCATGGCAAAACATTATAGATCCACACTGCTCCATAAAGCAATATTGCTTTCATTAAAAGGTTAACAGCTAAATTTCCAAGGCCAATAAAAAGCGAACCTATAGTTTCTTTCTTCTCATAGCTCTTATGCTCAGCAAAGTGAGAAAATCCGCATTCCAGCGCAGTGCAAAAGAATACCACCGGCAATGCATATATCAGTAAGTCGGGGGCACTTTTCTCTAGCTGATGGATGTCATTAATCGGAATTCTTGCCGCTCCGAATATAGAGATGAAGTTTTGCCAAAATGATTGAAGTGAAGCCATGACCGTAGTTTTTAAAATTTAATTACTTTTCCAGAACCGCTGATATCGGAATTAACCTGTGGAGTACCCCAGTAGTATACTTTGCCACTGCCGCTAATTGCAGCTTTTAACAGCTCCTGTACTTTGATTTTTACATCGCCACTTCCAGATATGTCTATGTCGGCATTTTTAACGTTTAGTTTCTCCAGATCAGCATTGCCAGAACCTGAAATATCTACTTTTGCCTGTCTTGCATTAAAGGTCTCATCTACCTCAATTTCTCCGGATCCGCTAAGAGAAGCCCTAAAGGTATCTACATCTGGGAACTGGCCTTTTATTTCAACCTCTCCGCTACCGCTTAATGAAACACGGTCTATCAAAGGCATGGTAATAAATACCTCAATATCGTCGTGCTGTACACTGGTGCGCTCATATTCCAGATACAATACACTGCTCATAACCTTGGTTTTGAAGTGAGGGACCAGGTTGTCAGACCCTTTTAATACCACCTTAAAATCGGTGCCGTAAACCACATGGACTGGGTTGGAGCCACTTGCATTTATACCGGTAAAGTTGCCTGGGTTACGTTCTTCTGTGATCTTATCACCGCTGGCCGTTAGTCTGTCTTTTGAACAGGAGATAAAAAGCAGACTGATGTAAACGTACAATAATAGGTTTCTCATAGTAGTTTGGTTTTTTGTGTGTTATAAATGATGATTGTTAATTTCAATTAAAGGTTGCATTAGGTTAAAAGATTACCTGAATGCCTCCGGTATAGCCTACATATAGTCCMTGKRRKTYAYKKCMYYKRTTWYMMSRTKNTAGWRAWRKRGTNCTYRTYTAMMTCWNTTKNCTYCRRMKSYRYTRNGWGWWKMCSTNANGKTAWGAGAAGGGCCACCATAGATCTCCAGAAATTTGGCGATCTTTAAAGCTGGTAATAGACGGAATGAAGCGCTAAAATATTCTCCGTGTTTGAAGCTTTCTAAACTCATTGCCGTTAATTCAGTGTTTAACCTGAAGCGATTTGACTGGAAAAAATGAGCTCCCATACCGGCCTCAGCAGCATACACTTCTTTGTCGTTTTTAAAGTTATATCCAACTCCTAAAATGCCATAAAGCACTCTGCCTCCCGATCTGAAGGTTAGCATGGTGGTCAGGTTGTCGTTGGTACTTACACCGATACTTTTCTCGCCGTTTTTTATAATGTTTACAATACMKRTYRRAMASTMAMTKMWCTCYGMARTGTTTATAAAGCCGGCTATCTGGGCACCTTTAACCTTTTTGGCAATGTTTATAAAACCGGCAATTTGAGATCCTTTTACATCTTTGGCAATATTCATGAAGCCAGCCATTTGAGCGCCTTTCACATCTTTTGCTATATTGATGAAACCAGCAAACTGAGATGCTGTTCCCCCTTTGGCTACATTGCCGAAGCCTGCAAACTGGGCACCATTCATTTCTTTTGTAATGTTGGCGAAACCTGCAAATTGAGCGCCCTTTATATTTCCTGAGGATAGGTTAGCAAAGCCTGCAAAAGCAAACCCATCGCCACCGCCATAAGTGTTCAGGAAACCAGCAAATTGTCCGCCGTCTGCATTTTTGATTACATGATTAGAAAAACCTGCAAACAAGAACCCTTTGGCATCATGTAATACCACATTCGAAAGCCCCGCAAATGCCAAACCCCGTTCAGCTGCAGATACACCGCCAAGCAGGTTAAAAGAAAGGTTGTTGGTATCTAAAGGGGCATGTGTTCCGTTAGTGCTTAAAGGATACACTATACCAATATGCATTTTGCCGGGCATTTGATTTTGTGCATTTGCGACTACGCCGGTAGCTAATAATACTGATGCTGTTATAAAAGATTTGATGTTCATTGTTGTCTTGTTTTAGAGTAAGACAACAGGATTAACTTATACCCCTACGTGGGGGGAGAAAAAAATATAGCGATCACCTAATTACCCGCTGGTGCTGCCACAATATTCTTTCTTCCAAAAAAAAGTACAGTAAGCGCAATCACAGATGTTACTGTCATAATCAAAACCATCGGCACAGCCGATGTCTGTTCAAAGAAGCCAATACATGCCGATGCCAATGCACCTAATCCCATTTGAAGCGCGCCCATCAACGCAGATGCGCTACCCGCATTTTTTGAAAAAGGAGCAAGCGAAAGCGCTAAAGCATTTGGGTTAGCAACACCTAAGCAGCACAAGAATACAAATAGAAAACCAATTGTTTCGGTAAGGCCGAACCAACCATTAATACTGCCAAATAAAAACAGAATTACGGTAATAACCTGTCCAATTAAAGCAGCAAAAATCAATTGCTCGCTTTTATATTTCCTTAGCATCAATGTATTCACCTGACTTGCGCCAATAAACCCTACAGAAAGAAAAGCAAAGATCCATCCATAAGTCTCTTCTTTCACTTTAAATAGCGACATAAAAAGAATAGGGGAGCTGGTAATGTATACAAACAAACCAGCAAATGCCATAGCTCCGGTAAAAGCATACGTGTAAAACGTAGGTTCACGTAACACCGCTATAAAGTTGTTTATTATGGGTTTAGGTTTTAATGACATGGTCGTGTCCGGCTTATAACTTTCGGGCAACCAAAGCCAGCTGGCTATCAAATTAAACAAGCCTAAGCCCAGTAAAATCAAAAACACTGTATGCCAGCCAAAAGCCACCGTAACATAACCACCTACGGTAGGTGCAATCATAGGCGAAACGCTCAGCACAAGCATCAATAAGGCAAATACCTTTGCATTTTCACGAACGGGAAACAAATCGCGAACCATGGCAACCGATGCAACAGTAGCCGCACAGCTCCCAATTGCCTGAACAAACCTCAATACAATAAACGAGTCGATATCTTTAACCAGCGCACATCCGGCAGCTGCCAGAATATATACCAGTAAACCAATAAATAAAGGTTTTTTGCGACCAAAACGATCTAATAACGGTCCATAAAGTAACTGACCAGCAGAGATACCTATAAAATAGCTTGATAACGACCAGGCTACCTTCGCTTCGGTGGTATTCAGGTCTTTGGCTATTGCTTTAAAACCCGGCAAATACATATCGATAGAAAAGGGGCCGAGAGCGGTGAGTGAACCAAGTATTAAAATTAAGAACAGGTATCTTTTTTGCGTCATACTACAAAAGTAGTTATTTGATAACCGGCTTTTCGTCATGCCAATTCCAAATTATATAAATAAAAGATATTAAAGGCCGATACCGATGCCCGCATTGGCAATACCATAATTTCCAGAAACACCATAAGAAGCATAAAGCCTAACGACAGGAAGCTTAACCTGAAAACCTGCATCTACACGAAAATCTTTTAGGTAGGTTCTCTCAATCCTTACAGGATTAGAAAATGTTTTATAAGTAATCTGATCACCGTTATAACCGCTGATTATTGGGTAGTTTCCGCTTAGTCCCATGTCGGCGCTTGATGCATTGTAGCCTACAGACAGAAAGGGAGTGAACACTGAAAACTGTTTGGATATTAATGCCTGGAACAAATAGTTATTAAAGTTTCCAAAAATCTCTTGTCCGGAAAAGTTCGTAGACTGTTCGTTGTCTTGCGGTACTGAATTCTCAATTGGCTGAAGGCTGAGTGATTTCTTATATTTCAGGTTGTTGTAACTAAAGGCCAATGCGAGATCAAAAGGCGCATCTTTAGACAAATCGCGCATAAAATTATGTTTAATTCCAAAGCCAATTAGAGAAACCGAACCTATTTTCCGGCCAATTGTGAATCTTGGCGCAGCCCGAATAGTAACATCTGTATTGGCGAGCAGGCCTACCGTGAACTGAATTTGCGGTGTAGGTACATAACGCTCCAGCATTCCACTGGGTAGCTCAAAAGAAACCAGTTTTTTGTTGTTCTCATCATAAACATCCATTAACGGGCCGTTAGACCTGGTGCTGCCGCTAAAGGAGGGTGCAATGACGTCATTGGGGTTAGCTGGACGCAGGTTGCTCGACAAACCGATCCGGGTAACGTCAAATGATTTGCCAGAGGCAGGTACTATTACAGCAGTTCCGGTAACGCGTACTTCAAAATGGTACAGTCCAAGGGTCTGGGCGCTGTTTGTCCACCCACTGTTCATACCTAATCCAAAGCCCTTAAAAAGAGACTTGGAATAAGCATCGACCAGTTTTGTGGCATCGGCAGGTCCTGCGTTGATCAGCTGTTCGAAACCGGTCTGGGCAAATAATTGATGGGAGCTAATAATGGATAACAGTGATATAATAGCAAAAAGTTTCTTCATAATAATTCATTAATACTATACTATTAACGTCAGTAAGCTGAATTATTATGAAGAAACTTTGTAGAGGTTAATATTTGGAACGCCTATACCTAAAGAAGTTTCAAATCATCATTTTGAAAATTGGCCAGGTATGTGCTTTCAGGAGGAAGCTCTGTTATCAGGTAGTTTATCTTATTTATTGGACAAATCCTGATTCTTTGCGATGTATTCAGTTTTTCTGCAATTGCCAAAACCGCAACTTTTCTGGAAGCATTCACAATAGCTTTGATTACCTGTACAATTTCCCAATCCATGTCAGTAAGGCCTTCCTCAACAGAAAAAGCATTGGCTCCAAGCAAACATAGGTCTACTTTTAGATCTGCTAATTGATTAATAACACTTGTTCCGGTATGCAGGTTTGCGTTTTTACCGAGTTTTCCACCTATCGTAATCACTTCCAGGTTGCTGTGTTCTGATAAGGTAATGGCTGCCTGAGGGCTAACGGTAAAGAATGTTGCTTTTAGATTTTTAGGAATCATTTTAGCCAGCTCAAGAATAGTAGTTCCCCCCTCAGTAAGGATAACCATGTCATTTTTAATCAGCTTAAGCGCTTTTTCCGCAATTTTTTTCTTTTCTGCCAGCGCATATACTTCGTTTTGAAGGTTAAAAGGTGCTACGAAAGACTTGCTTGCGGCTCCGCCATGAACTTTCAGTACCTTACCTGATTCAGCCAGTTCCTTCAGATCACGCCTCACTGTATCGTCTGAAATGTTCAATAAAGTACTCAGATCGGCAGATAAAACCTTATTGTGGAGGTTAATTTCCCTCATAATCAGTTTGTGTCTTTCTTCTTTACGCATAGGTAGTTTATAACAGATTTAACAAAAGTAAAATTTTTTTCTGTTAAAACATTTGGAAGTTATCATATTTGCGGTTATACTTGTATTGTAAAACGCATAAAAAACGCAAAATTGATTATTTTGTCAATCAGGAGGGGTTTTGAACTATTGTTATTGTTTATTGTGCTACTTTTTTGCGGTTTTAGACCACTAAACCAAACAACTATATGAATAAAATTTTAGCATTTCTGATTATTCTGTTCCTGGTAACAGAAGCCAAAGCCAAAAGTTGGCCTTTCCAAGTCGCCGACCGGATTGTCCGGGGTGAGGTGGTTGACGAAAAAGATGAAGCCATACCCGGGGTTTCTGTCAGACTAAAAGGAAGCGGACAAGGAACGGTTACTGACCAAAGAGGTAGGTTCTCCATATCAGTAACTTCCGAAAATGATTCCCTGCAATTTTCCTTTATAGGTTATAAAAATAAAACCATCAGAATCGGATCATCACAAGAACTTAAAATTAAGCTCGAACCGGATGAGGAAAATAAACTGAACGAAGTAACGGTAGTTGGTTACGGCACGCAAAAGAAAATTTCTGTTACAGGGTCTTTGTCTACAATTTCTGTAAAAGAGGTTCAGCGGGTTTCTACACCATCTTTGTCAAATGCCATTGCAGGGAAACTGCCTGGCATTATTACCCGCCAGGCTAGCGGAGAGCCTGGATATGATGCCGCACAGGTTTATATACGCGGGCTTTCCACTTTTGGAAACAATGCTCCACTTATACTGATTGATGGGGTAGAACGGGATATGAATAACATTAATGCGCAGGAGATAGAAAGCTTTACCATATTAAAAGATGCATCTGCCACAGCCGTTTATGGTGTGCGCGGTGCCAATGGCGTTATCCTCATTACAACAAAGCGAGGAGTTACTGGCAAGCCTGCAGTAACTTTCAGGACAGAGGCCGCGGCTTTGCATGCCTTAAGGTTGCCGGAATATATTAACGGACAACAGTATGCTTCTCTGATGAATGAGGCAAGAATGTTTGCCGGTGAACAGCCCAGATGGTCAGATGAAGAACTCGAGAAGTTTGGAAATGGGTCAGATCCTTACCTGTATCCCAATTCGAACTGGACGGATGCGGTATTGAAGCGTGATACCTGGCAAACCATCAATAACTTAAGTGTAACTGGTGGTAATGAAATCATCAAGTATTATACAAATGTTGGTTATACCCTTCAAAATGGAATTTATAAACAGGATATGACCAATAAATTCAATACGAATGCCAATATCAAACGATACAATTTTAGAAGCAACATCGACCTGACCTTATCAAAAAGTCTCACCATGCAACTTGGTCTGGGTGGGATTATTCAGAATGGCAACTATCCTGGATTCTCAGCACCTGATATCTTTCAATCCTTAAAAACAATATCACCAATTGCATTTCCAATCACCAATCCTGATGGAACACCTGGGGGCGCTCAAACTTTTGTGGGATGGAATCCCTGGGGAAGAGTCTCGCAATCAGGTTACAGTACACAAGACCGCAGTACCTTACAAGGGACTTTCGCGGCCAGATGGGATATGTCTGAGCTGGTTACCAAAGGTCTGTCATTAAGGGGATTGTTTTCTTATGATCGTTACGGCCAGACCAATAATGTAAGAGTAAAGGAATTTGAGGTGAAGCGCTATCTAGGTCTGGATCCTGAAACTGGAGAAGACTTATATAGTGAACCATTCCGAGAAGAAAAGCCACTCGGATATTATATAGAAAACGGGAGCAACAGGGCCATTTATATGGAAACCCAGCTAAATTATGAGCGCTCATTTGATAAACACAATCTTACTTCCATGCTTTTGTATAATCAGCGTGATTATGTGGATCTTTCTGCTGGTAGTTCGGTATCCAATCTTCCTTTTCGCCGAATGGGCTTAGCTGGAAGGGTCACCTACAACTACGATAACCGTTACCTTGCTGAGGTTAATTTTGGCTACAATGGATCCGAAAATTTTCCTAAGGGAAAACGATTTGGTTTCTTTCCGGCCTTCTCAGCCGGATGGGTTGTTTCCAATGAAAAGTTCTGGAATGCGTCTGCAATTAATAACCTGAAACTAAGAGCGTCTTACGGAAAAGTGGGTAATGATCAGATCAGTCAGCGCTTCCTGTTTTTAAGTACAGTAAAAACTGTTGGACAATCTTATCCGTTTGGCCCGGATCAACAGCTTTTTTATGGGATGGAAGAGAACCAGATTGGCAATCAGAACGTCACATGGGAGCGCGCAACCAAAAGAAATATCGGCCTGGATCTTGGTTTTTTTGATGACAAAATAACCTTGCAGGTGGATGCGTTTGATGAAGATCGTACCGGAATCCTTTTGCAACGCCAAACAGTACCTTTTGTAACCGGATTTTATCCCTGGTCTATTCCTTACGGAAACATTGGTGCAATTAAAAACAAGGGGATAGATGGATTAATAGAAGTGCGAAATACGACATCCGGCGGATTTTTCTATTCGTTCCGTGGCAATTTCACATTTGCCAAGAATACCATCGTAGAAAACGATGAGCCTACACGCCGGTATTCCTATCTGTCGGGTAAAGGACTTCCTTTAAATCAAAGTTTTGCTTTTATCTCAGATGGACTGTTCCAGAGCGAAGAAGACATCGCTACAAGTCCGAAACAAAGTTTTTCCATTCCAAGACCCGGAGATGTTAAATACAAAGATATTAACGGCGATGGCATAATTGATTCCTACGATCAGATCCCTGTAGGTTATCCGCGTCTTCCTCAAATGACATTCGGTTTTGGCGGTACAATTTCTTATAAAAGCTTTGATTTCAGCGTGTATTTTACAGGAGCAGCCAAATCAAGTATTTTCTTAAGTGGCACTTCAATGTGGCCTTTCTACGATGGTCTGGGTGTAAATAATGTGCTCACCGAATATTACAACAACCGCTGGACACCCGAGAACCGGGAAGCGAAATATCCTGCAATCGATGTTGGCAACAATCCAAATAATTTCCTGAATTCTACAACATGGATGAAAAACGGGAATTACCTCAGGTTACGTAATCTCGAAATAGGGTACACACTTCCCCAGCAATTGTTGGGTAGGATAGGTGTAAGTTCACTTAGATTTTTTGTAAACGGTATGAACCTGTATACATGGGATCACATTAAGATCATCGATCCGGAATCTAACGATGGAACGGGTGGGTACCCTTTACAGCGATCATTCAACGCAGGTTTGCAGATTGATTTTAAATAATATAACAACAACCATTATAAAAGAATTTGATATGAAATATTTAATCTGTGGATTATTGTTAGTGCAGCTTTTGATGTTCTCCTCTTGTAAAAAAGATTTTCTGGATAAAAGCCCTGAAGAGGACATCACCATTGAAGAAGCTTTTCTTCAACGCAGGTATGCTGAAGCATTTTTATCGGATGTTTATGCTGATCTTCCACTTGAAAACTGGTTTACTGATATGGTAGATCCGAATCCATTTGTAGTTGCTTCTGATGAGATGAACGTACCCTGGCCAGAGAAGTTTGCAAAACTGATGAACAAGGGCTCCTGGAATGCCTATAATGTGGCCAGTCAACAGTGGCGCAATATGTATGAAGGTATACGGAAAGCAAATATTTTTCTAAAACATATAGATAAAACTCCCTTGGGTAAGGATTTTACTCAACAAGATAAAGATCGTTGGATAGGTGAAGCAGTATACCTCCGTGCCTTTTATCACTTTTGGTTAATGCGAATCTATGGGCCTATTCCCATTATGGATTATGATGCAGGAGTAGCCGATGATTTCACTAAAATAAAACGCCAGCCACTTGATCAGGGTATTGATTTTGTTTCCAAAGAATGTGACAGGGCGATCAGTTTGTTGCCAATGAGGGTTACATCCGATAGGAATATCGGACGGGTTACTGCTGCTGCTGCCCTGGCGCTAAAGGCAAGGATGTTGTTGTATGTAGCAAGCCCATTATGGAATGGTAATCCTGACTATGCAGGTTTCACAGACAAAGAGGGTGTAAAACTTTTCCCTGGTCAGTATCAGGCCGAAAAATGGAAAGCAGCTGCTCTTGCGGCCAAAGAATGCATCGATAAATGTGAGGCTGCGGGTTATCAGCTTTATAAAAAATATGCAGATCCCGTTCAGAATTATCAGCAGTTGTTTCTGGAAAACAACAATATTGAAGTAATCCTCGCTCGTAATTGTACTACACCGGATATTGGTGGTTATTATCCCGGGATGACCGAGAAATGTGCCTTCCCGGGAAGTCTGGGTGGTTGGAATGGTTATAATCCGACCCAGCAGCAGGTAGATGCCTATGAAATGGACAATGGAAAAGCACCCGTGTTAGGGTATAACAATGACGGTTCACCCATCATTAATCAAGCCTCCGGATATACAGAAGCAGGCTATGCAGCTACGGCCATGACCGGCCGCTGGATGGAAGGGGTCAGCAATATGTACGTACACCGGGATCCCAGATTTTATGCTTCCATTAACTTTAATGGTGCTTATTTTATTGACCGCCGCATGCAATTCTGGTCTAGTGGGGCCGATGGCAGAGGAAATGCCGGAAGGGATTACAATACTACAGGTTATCTGCTTAAGAAATCTGTAGATCCGACTGCAAATATTGCTCAGGGCAGATATTCACTTAAAACATGGATATTTTTCAGGCTTGGCGAATTCTATCTGGATTATGCTGAGGCATTAAATGAATCAGACGGACCGGTTGCTGATGTATACAAATACATGAATCTGATCCGGGAGCGCGCCGGAATGCCGATACTTCCAGCCGGGCTTACTGCTGAGCAAATGAGAGAAAGGATCAGGAACGAACGTCGCGTAGAGCTGAGTTATGAGACGCACCGCTATTTTGATTGCCACCGCTGGAAGATCGCTGCACAGACTGATAACGGACCTATTTATGGAATGAACATCAGTGCCGGAACTAGCCTGCAGGATGATGCTTACTATAAACGAACAGTAGTAGAACGAAGGGTATTCCAGGGGCCTAAACATTACTTGTTTCCGATCCCGCAAAGCGAAATTGACAAAACCCCTAATATTATTCAAAATCCCGGATGGTAATGATCATTAAACTTAAAACCATGAATAAGATAAATTTAACATCAATACTTTTAAGTGCTTTGATATTCCTGTCTGGCTGCAATAAGGATGTTTTAGTGGATCTGGATATTCCCCAAGCTGGTAATTATGCTCAATTATACATGCCACAAGCCACAAGCAATCCGATTGGTATGGGCATTAGCATAACCGATCAGGATTATCAGGTACCCTACGCGGCTCATCTCGGTGGCTCCTTAGCAGCACAAACAGATATTTCCGTAACTTTTAAGGTTTCACCGGAACTGGTTACCCAATACAATCAGAAAAATAATACGACATATCAACTACTGCCTGAAGGAAGTTATGCCCTGCAGACTGAGAATGCAATGATTCCCAAAGGAGCACAAGGAACAGGTATTCTGAAATTGGTGATTAAAACTAAAGGATTCCTGCAGGCATTTGAGTCTTATCTGCTTCCAGTAAGTGTTTCTGCACCTTCAGGGGTAACCTTAAATAAAGAACTAAGTACTACTTACTTTGTGATCACAGGTTCTTATGCCCCGGGCGAAGTCCCACGGGAGAAAGTGCTTTCTATGGGAGCTGATGCAGGTGATTTTTTGATAGATTTTAATGGCGATTTTATACGCAAGGCTCCGCTAACGGGGGATCTTATCTTATATAAGGCTGATGCCGCTACCGGGCAATTTACTGCCCCACCTAAAACAATCGGTTTCGGCTGGAATGTAATGGATAAGATTTTATCGTATGGCGGTAACCGTTTGATTGCAAGGTTTGGCAGTGGAGCGGGTGATATCAACCAGTACTTCCTTAGTCAGGACGGGGCATTTGGCGCCCAGCGAGGCGTTGGCCAGGGATGGGGAGGGCTTTCTGCAATAGTGCCGTTTAAAGGATTGTTGTTGGGTATTGCCGCGAATGGTGATATGACTAAATTCCCTTTAAACGGAGATGGGGACTTTGATTATGGCAACATCAAACAAATTGGTACTGGCTGGGCAGGTTTAGCCCAAATCTTTTCTTATCAAAACTCGCTGATTACCATTGAAAACAGTGGAGATATGTGGCAGTATCCGTTAACAGACGACGGTGTTTTCGGTGCCAGAAAAAAAATTGGAACAGGTTGGGATATGTACACTAAAGTAATTACAGCAGGCACCGATCTCCTGGCTTTGGATGCTAATGGAGATTTGTGGCGATATAAATTTAATCCGGATGGTCTGTGGCCGTTAAAAAAATAGTATTTAATAGATGATTCAAAAAAATAGAATAATGAAAAAAGTACCGCTGAAGGGAAGAATAGCTGCTATGCTCTTATGTATTTGTCTCGCCGTACAACCTGTAGCAGCCAAAGAAAAGGATACCTCTTCATTCAATGAACAGGCAGCATATGCACTCATTAAACGGATCCTTCCAAAGTATGCGGATCGTTTTAAAGTGGCTTATATCCCAATGGAAAACAACAAAGATGTTTTTGAACTCGAAAGCAGTGGAAGCCGGATTCTTTTAAAAGGCAATAATGGTATATCAGTTGCCAGTGCCCTTAACTACTGGCTTAAAAATTATGCGCATTGCGATATTAGCTGGAATGGTACAAATCTGGAAATTCCAACGCCATTTCCTATGGTGAAAGAAAAAATCCATAAGGTTACACCTCATGATTACCGTCATTATTTCAATTACTGTACATTCAATTATACCGCTTCCTGGTGGGATTGGGAACGGTGGCAATGGGAAATTGATTTTATGGCATTGAATGGTATCAATATGCCACTTGCTATGACAGGTCAGAATGCATTATGGGATCGTGTTTACAGAAGTTTTGGTTTTGATGATGCAGATATGGATGCCTTTTTTACAGGACCGGCATATTTCATGTGGTTTTGGGCAGGCAATATTGATGGGTTGAATGGACCATTGCCGAAAAGCTGGATGAAAAGCCACGAGGAACTGCAGAAAAAGATTTTGCTGCGTGAAAGAGAACTTGGTATGAAACCAATCCTTCCTGCTTTTAGTGGGCACGTGCCTCCAACATTCAAAAAAAGATTTCCAAATGCTAAAGTAGACAAGGTGAACTGGGAAGGCCGTTTTGCAGACGCTTATGTGCTGGATCCTGAAGATCCTATGTTTCAGCAGATCGCAGACAGGTTCATGCAGGAACAGCAAAAGACGTTTGGTCTGGAAAATCATTTATACGGAGCAGATACTTTTAATGAAATGGATCTTCCACATCAGGATTCTGCCTATGTCCGTAAAATTGGCAAAGCAGTTTATGATGGGATGGTCAAAACTGACCCAAAAGCAGTATGGGTAATGCAAGGATGGTTGTTTTGGGACCGCAGGGATTTCTGGAAGCCAGAGCGCATCAACAATTACCTGAGCGGTGTTCCTGATGATAAACTGATCATCCTCGATCTGTTTGCTGATGAACAGCCTATATGGACTAAAACCAAATCATTTTTCGGAAAGCCGTGGATTTGGTGTATGCTTCACAATTTCGGGGGCAGGAATCCACTGTTCGGCAACCTTGACTATATAGCCAAAGAACCGGCAGAAATGGTTCATGATCCTAATAAAGGTAACCTGTCGGGTATCGGATTGGTACCTGAAGGGATAGAACAAAATCCGGTTGTCTATTCGCTGATGCTGAATCACGTCTGGAGTGACCAGCTGGTAAATGTAAACGAATGGTTAAAAGGATATGCCCACAGTCGTTACGGAAAAAGAAACCAGTATACTGAGAAAGCCTGGGATATTTTGCATAAAACTGTCTATGCAAAAGAAGGTAGCTATGAGACCATTGTGGTGGCAAGACCCACCTTCGAAAAGGATAATGAATGGGCTTCTACAGATTTGCCTTATGATCCTGAAGCATTAATTCCCGCATGGGAAAATATGCTTGCAGCAGCCAGTCAGTTTAAGAACAATGATTGCTATCAGTTTGATCTGGTAAGCGTGGGCACGCAGGTGCTTGCCAATTATGCATCAGTTGTTCAGCAGAGGTTTGCAAGAGATTTTAAGCAAAAAAACAGCAATGGCTTTAAACAGTACAGTGCAGAATTCATGCAATTGATTGCCGATATGGACCAGCTGATGGGTACCCGAAGAGAGTTGTTGCTAGGTAAATGGCTTAATGATGCAAAAAAATGGGGCACCAATACGGCAGAATCCCGTTTGTACGAAAAAAATGCAAGAGATCTCATCACGCTATGGGGCGGAAAAGACGCTGTGCTGCATGAGTATGCAAACAAGCAATGGTCGGGTCTGTTTAATGGCTTTTACGGAAAAAGATGGCAAATGTTTATTACAGAAGCCAGCGATGCGCTAAAAGCAAAAAAGACATTTGACCAGCAGGTATTTACCGAGAAAATAAAAACCTGGGAATGGAATTGGGTAAATGGAACAGAATCATATCCGGACCAGCCTTCGGGAGACGCCACAGAAATATCAAAAAAGATGTATGCCAAATACGGCAAGCACATTATTGCCGCTTACAAAGAACTTAAATTAACGAACAGTAAAAAATAAATTACAAATAATATATGATACCTATTACAGAACAATCATCCCTTTACGATAATCTGGAAACTAAATCAGTTCAGGAACTGACCAGTGCGATTAATCAGGAAGACCATAAAGTAGCAAAAGCAATTCAGGAGGTTTTACCTCAGGTAAACAACCTTATCACCGCAATAGTTAGCAAACTAAAGGATGGAGGCCGAATGTTTTACATTGGTGCCGGTAGCGGAGGCAGGCTTTCTGTACTCGATGTTATAGAGCTTCCTACAACCTACGGCTTGCCGAAAGGAATTTATAATGCAGTATTGGCCGGAGGCGAAGACCGTCTCATCGATGCACTTGAAGAAATGGAGGATGATCTGCATGAAGCATGGGGCAGGCTCAGTGCAGCAAATATTTCAGAAAAAGACATTGTTGTAGGCATTTCTGCAAGTGGGAGTACACCCTTTGTAGTCGAGGGATTAAAACAATGTCGTGCGCAGCGCATTGCAACCGGCTGCATTGTCAGCAATCCGAACTCTGTTATTGCCAGACATGCTGATTATCCGGTAGAAGTACTCACCGGTCCTGAATTTATTACAGGAAGTACCCGGATGAAGTGTGGTACTGCCCAGAAGATGTTGCTGGATATGATTTCCACCACAGTAATGATTCAAATGGGAAGGATAGAAGGTAATAACATGATCAATGTAAAGCTCATTAATGATAAGATTATGGATCGTGGGGTAAAAATGCTAATGAAAAAAGCCGAAATTGACAACTACGATGAGGCCAAGTCATTTCTTTTACAATATGGGACGGTAAAAAATGCGATTGAAAAGCTGGTTAAAAATCAGGACTGACTATTTTAGAACTCTAAATATAAAAACATTGAAATACATTTTTATCTGTTGTTTATGGGCGCTCCTGGTCACCTCTGGTTATGCGCAGCCCAATGCATCCAAAGTGCATTTAATTCCAGCGCCTGCCAGCATGAACCTAAAAAGCGGAAGCTTTATTGTGGATGGTAATACGGTAATCTCTTATACAGATGCCGTATCTGAGAAAAGCGCAGTCCAGCTACAGCAATACCTCTATAAAAATTATGGGGTTACCTTGAAAATGTCGTCCCCGAGCGCTGGAAAATTAGCTGCCGGAATCTCTTTTATTTCTTCTAAAGCCAGGGAAAAAGAATCCTATTTATTAACGATAGATAATTCAGGAATAGAAATTTCAGGTGATGACGCCGGAATGTTCTATGGCCTGCAAACGTTATTTCAGTTAATCAGCGCAAAAGACCAGAAACTTGAAGTTCCCTGTTTGGAAATTACCGACATACCTCGCTATGCTTATAGAGGAATAATGCAGGATGTAGGTTATCATATCTATCCGGTTTCTTTCATTAAAAGCCAAATTGAGATGCTGGCCAACTACAAAATGAATGTGTACCACTGGCACCTTACCGAAGATCATGGCTGGCGTATCGAAATTAAAAAGTATCCGAAACTTACCTCGGTAGGCGCTTTCCGTGCCAGTACACAAATCAGTAATTATACAGATTCCCTTAATGGCAACGATCATCTGCCATATGGTGGTTTTTATACGCAGGAAGAGATCAAAGAGGTGGTTGCCTATGCAGCAGAGCGACATGTTACTGTTATTCCTGAAATTGAATTGCCGGGACATTCCCTAGCGGCACTGGCAGCCTATCCGGAACTTGCCTGTGGGGATCATCCAGGGCCGTTTAACGTTGCAGAACGCTGGGGCATATTTGAAGATGTGTATTGTGCAGGTAAAGAAAACACCTTTAAATTTTTAGAAAATGTACTTGCCGAGGTTATGGCCTTATTCCCATCTCCTTATATCCATATCGGAGGAGATGAATGCCCTAAGGATCGCTGGAAGACGTGTAAATACTGTCAGAAACGAATTAAAGACAATCATCTCAAAAATGAATTTGAACTACAGAGTTATTTTGTAAAACGCATAGAGAAATTTGTCAACTCCAAAGGGAGGAAGATCATTGGCTGGGACGAAATTCTCGAAGGTGGTCTTGCACCAAATGCAACGGTCATGAGCTGGCGTAATATTGATGAAGGTATTAAAGCTGCAAAACAGGGCCATGATGTGGTAATGTCGCCACTTTCACATGTTTATTTTGATTTTATACAGGGCAAACGCGAGCTAGAACCATTGGCTATCGGCTGGGGTTATAATTCTTTGCCCCGGGTTTATGGTTATGACCCTACGCCTGCAGAACTTTCCGACAAAGAAAAGCGGCATATCATTGGGGTTGAGGCAGCAATATGGACTGAACATATGGATACCCATCGTAAGGTTGAGTATATGCTCTATCCTCGTTTAATGGCATTGGCAGAGATCGCCTGGACCCCGCTTGAAAAGAAGGATTCGGTTAGCTTTTTTGAACAACGGCTGCCTAAGCACCTGGCAGTTATGGATAAAACAGATAAAATATACCGGGTGCCCGGCCCCATAGGCGTTTCAGATACCACCTTTATTGGAGCTGATTTCAGCCTTGAGCTCAAGGTTCCTGTAGAAGGGGCCAGTATCTATTACAACTTTGAGGGTCAGGATGCCAGAGAAACCGATTTTATTTACGAAAAACCTATACGCATTATACTAAACAAGGGCGAAAGCAGAGCTTTAAAGTCTATTGTAATTACACCATCAGGCAAAAGAAGTGTAAACACTACGACCATTTTTAAAAACCCATAACCATTATTTATTCCATATGTATATGAAAATTCTAAATAAAATCACATGCCTGGTCATTTGCACTGTATGTTCCATTAGCTTTGCAGCGAATGGCCAGACCATCTATAAGTCGGGCTTTGCTAAGGCCAGCATTGAGCCATCAAAGTATCCATTTTCCCTGACTTTGGCTGGCTATGGTTATCCCAGGGACGGACGTTTTAGCCTCGATTGGATTAAAAAAACAACATTAGAGGATTGTACTGCATTTACCGGAAATAACGAGGTCTTATTTGCAATAAGCAATGGCAATCTGCTTATGACAAAAGCGACCGAAAAACTGAATTGGAAAAGCATTGGAAAGAGCGAAGGAATAGTATCACTTGCTGCGGGAAAAAAAATACTTTATGCCGTAAATAATAGAGGAGAGATTATGAGCTCTGGTTTTTCGGGTGGTTTGAACTGGAAAAAATTAACCGCCGTGAATGATGCAATAAACATTGCGGTACTTAATGATATCCTTTATGTCGCAGATCGCAAAGGAGTAATCACTTTTTCAAATTTAAACAGCAAAATACCGAGCTGGACAAAGTGCTCCAGTTTAAGCAATCTTATCAGTATGGTTGCTTATGATGGTTCATTGTATGGATTAACAACAAACGATGAGCTAATGAAATTGGATCTCAAGCAAAGAAATACGACGTGGACTAAAATTGCGAGGTATAATGGTGTATCTTATGATATACACCTAAAATCCATCGCAGTTGGTAACCATACTTTATATGGCCTTACTAAGGACAATTATGTGTTTGCCGGCAGGCATCTAACAACCGGTGACCTTTCCGTTACGGCGCTGGCAATATCATCAGGTAAGCAAACTGTGGTAGTGGTAGGGACGGATCTGTGTGGACTTGGATATGACTTTGTTACCTCAGTTAAGCAGGAGGTTAATAGAAAATACCATCTCCCGGCGGCGGCAGTTATGGTAAATTCCTCACACACACATTTCGGTCCCGTAGCCCAACATTGGCCAGCCTGGCCGGAGTTTGTTCAGCAGCCAGACAGTTTATATATGAACGGGATATTGAAGCCTGCCATTGTAAAGGCAATTGGAGCAGCAATCAAAACTATGCAACCTGCCGATCTATACTTTGGCAGGGGAAAAACCGCTATCGGAGCAAATAGAGCACTTACCGGCGACAGTGTGCCTTATGATAACGATGTAGATGTATTGAGTACAGTTACCATAAAAAATCAGCAGAAAACGGTGCTATTTTTAACAGGTTGCCATGCCGTTTTTAAAAATGAAGGTGCAGAAGGGTTTACCATTAGTCCTAATTTTCCGGGGCTGACGAGAAAGTTACTTAGAGATAAAAATAACATAGCCAATGCCATGTTTATTCAAGGTTGTGGGGGCGACATTAATCCGGTAGATGATAATCCTCAAAGAACAGCAGCATCACTCGCTGCGGATGTTACTACTGTTTTAAATCAACCATTGCAAAAAATACAGGGTCCCATCAGTTTCTATATGGATTCAGTCAATTTTCCGGTAAAAAAATGGACAGCGCAGGAAATGCTGGCATTTAGGAAAGATAATGATAAGGGTAACGAAAATGTAGAAGAGGAAAAGAATGTTCGATGGGCCGACTACATGCTTAATCTTGATAAAGCGAATAAAATACCAACGTCTATGCCCGTATATATCCAAACGTACAATGTCGGTAACTGGAAACTGATTGGATTGTCTCGAGAGGTCGTAACAGATTACAGTATTGGCATTAAGAAACTCTGGCCAGGTAAACTGGTAAGTGTTGCAGGCTATTGTAACGATGTGTCTAGCTACCTGCCTACATCCCGACATATCAACGCGCACACTTATGAAGGTTTTGGTTCATTTTTCTGGTATGCCCAGCCGGCTATTTTCCCCGAATCAGTATATGAAACAGTGATTGATAAAATAAAGCAAGAAAATCGTTAGAAATGGCCATAATGACTAAAGAAATCCCTGTTGTCAGGACAGAGAAGCGCCTGATTAACCCATTAATCATCATTGGCATATTGTTTTTTATTTTTGGTTTTGTTACCTGGTTAAGTGCGGTTCTTATCCCTTATCTGCAGATTGCTTGTGAGCTGAATAATTTCCAGTCTTATCTGGTGGCTTTTGCCTTTTACATTTCCTATTTTGTGATGGGAGTGCCATCCGGATGGCTTTTAAAAACTACTGGATTTAAAAAAGGAATGTCGCTCGGATTGCTGCTTGTGGCTGCAGGTTCGCTGCTCTTCATTCCGGCTGCTTTAAACCGAGAATACACTGTTTTCTTGCTGGGCCTTTTTGTACAGGGTGCAGGGCTTACGGTATTGCAGACTGCCTCAAATCCATATGTTACCATTCTGGGCCCCCGCGAGAGTGCTGCCAGAAGGATCAGTTTTATGGGCATATGTAATGGCATTGCAGGAGCCATAGCTCCGGTAATATTGGGTGCAGTAATTCTAAATGATGCAGACGCATTGAAAAGTAAACTAGGTTCTTTAAATGCAGTACAAAAGATAACTGAATTAAATGATCTGGCAGGTAAAGTGATTCTGCCCTATTCAATTATCACACTGGTACTAATTGTATTGTCAGCAGTTATCTACTTTTCTGCTTTACCCGAAATTGACGAGGAAGATCTGGATGAAGGCACTAATAATCTGGAAAAAAGTACCAAAACATCTGTTTTTCAGTTTCCACACCTCATCATTGGAGTTTTGGTACTGTTTGGGTATACTGGGGTAGAAGTAATTGCAGGAAACAGCATTATTGGCTATGGTGCTTATCAGGGTATTCCACTTACTATGGCCAAGTTTTTTACCTCTTTTACCCTAATTAGCATGCTTGCCGGATACCTTATAGGGATTTTATGCATTCCAAGGTATTTTAGTCAGGAAACAGCCCTTAAGAGTTCCGCTGCTTTAGGTATTTTATTTACTTTACTGGCTATTTTCAGTACCGGTTTAACTTCAGTAGTCTTTGTTGCCCTTCTTGGGCTTGCAAATTCATTGATGTGGCCTTCTATATGGCCATTGGCAATTGCAGGTCTGGGTAAATTTACCAAAACCGGATCATCACTGCTGGTGATGGCCATTTCAGGTGCGGCAGTGCTGCCACTTCTGTACGGATACCTGGCCGATCATATGAACGCCCAACAGGCCTATTGGATGGTGATCCCTTGCTACCTGGGGGTGGCCTACTATGCAATGGCAGGCCATAAAGTCGGAAAGAAGAATAGCTGATTTATTTAAATAACAGACGTATGATTTTAATAGCCGACAGTGGCTCAACTAAAACAGACTGGTGCCTCATCGGGAATTCCGGTAAATGCCTTTATTTTAAAAGTGAAGGATATAATCCTTATTTTTCCACCAAGTCGGATATGATTAAATCCATTCGCGAGTGCATTTCTGTTCATATAGATCCAATGGAAATCTCTAAGCTTCATTTCTATGGTGCAGGTTGTGAGGCCGATAAAATTGACATGATGACGGAGGTGTTAAATTCAGTTTTTGTTAATTGCAAACAATTACAAGCGGAGGTCGATCTGCTTGCTGCTGCAAGGGGATTGCTCGGGCGGAAATCCGGTTTTGCAGCGATACTTGGGACAGGAACAAATACCTGTATTTATGATGGAGACAACATCACTTTGAATATTGATTCATTAGGGTTTATACTTGGAGATGAAGGCAGTGGGGGAGCTATCGGAAAAAGGATTCTAGGAGATTATTTAAGAAATAAAATGCCTCAAATAGTTAGTGCTAAATTCAACGAACTTTACAATTTATCTGCAGCTGAAATTATACATCAGGTTTATACTGAACCGATGCCAAATCGCTTCTGTGCCCAGTTTGCCAAATTCCTCAACCAGCCAGAAGTTGATGCAGGTTATAGCTACCAGGTAGTAAAAGCATCTTTCCGGCAATTCTTCGAAAATCTCGTTAGCTGTTATCCTGGGTATACAGAATATTCGTTCAATTGTGTAGGCTCCATTGCCTATCATTTTAGGAGTATACTGCTGGAAGTTTTAGATGAATTTAATATGATACCAGGGTTGATCATACCTTCTTTGATTGAAGAGTTAGTAGACTATCATCAGACCAATTAGGCAATTGTTTACAGGCAATTGATCACTTAAGTAGTTTGTAATACATAGTACAGTACAAAGCACACATCCTTGTGTAACATATTACACTGGTGAGCGTCTTATTTCCAAAGATTATCGTTATGGCACGGAAAATTATACTCACTTTCATCACATTTTTTGTTGGAGTTTATGCAGCCATTGCCCAATCCGCCACTAGCACATGCACCCTAAAAGGATMACTAATSGAKYCTRYWYMAKKRAAMGRRKNATYCTKTRTAMCGGTTGCAGTTAAAAATGCCAATAAGGAAGTATTAAAAACCCAGTTAAGTAAACCAGATGGATCCTTTTCGCTTGATAAACTCCCTGCCGGGAGGTTTTCAGTAACGTTTGCATCAATTGAATATAAGACAAAAACAATACAGGTTTCAATAGGGTCCGACAATCAATTACTCGACCTTGGGGTAGTCCTTGTCAGCGCTGCAAGTAATCAGCTTAAAGATGTCTCGATCGTAGCTGCACGGCCCCTGATCAAGCAAGAAGCCGACCGTATCGTCTACGACCTGCAGGCAGATCCCGACAGCAAGTCTTACACCGTATTGGAAATGATGCGAAAAGTTCCCATGTTGACCGTTGACGCCGAGGATAACGTCCAACTGAACGGAAATTCTGCTTATAGGATTTTTATCAATGGCAAACCTTCAAGTTTAATGGAGCGTAATCCAAAAGATGTGCTCAAAAGCATGCCAGCCTCTTCTATTCAAAAAATTGAGGTGATTACCACACCGTCTTCCAAATATGATGCGGAAGGCCTGGCAGGAATCATTAATATCATCACCAACAAGACGGTAGATAGTGGCTATAGCGGTAATCTAAATCTCAATGAGCGTTACCCATTGGGAGGGCCATCTATGGCCGGTTCATTTACCACCAAATCCGGAAAGTTGGGGATCTCTGCTTTCGCAGGAGCCAGTTTGTCCAACACACCATCTACCGGCATCACCATCTCCAGGGTGAGTACTGATGCAACGCCATCGAACCTTTTTCAATCTGCAGATCGTGAAAGCGATAATAAAAATGCTTATTTAGGTACAGAACTGAGCTATGAGATTGACTCGTTAAACCTGCTTTCTGGCCAGTTGAACCTAAACGGAAGTAGCGGCTCAGGCGAATTTTTGCAGCGCTCCCTTTTAAAAGACAACAGCGCAGTTCTGCAGGAGTATGATCTGGCTACGAATAACGACAATTCCGGCAGAGGTGCAGATGCGGCCATAAATTATCAAAAGGGTTTTCGCAGAAACAAAAATCAACTGCTAACCATCTCTTACCGCTATTACGGTTTCACAAACGATGATGTTTCTGGCCAGCTTTTTACCAACCGAACCAATTATAACCTTCCTGACTTCCAACAGGTCAATGAAAGCATGATGAGCGAGCACACTGCCCAGGTGGATTATGTTCACCCGGTTAAAAATCTGACCATTGAAGGGGGGGTAAAAGGTATTTTTCGTACCAACGAAAGTGATTTTAAGTATTTCTCCCGAAACCAATCAGATGATTATGTTATCGATCCTTCAAAAACCAATACATTTAATAATACCCAAACCATTCTGGCCGCTTACAATGCCTACCAGTATAACCTGAAAAATAACTGGTCGTTTAAAGCGGGCATTCGTATGGAACACACAACGGTAGATGCAGACTTTGTGACTACAGAATCGCAGGTCAAACAGAATTATTTTAGTTTCGTCCCTTCGGTTTCCTTCAGTAAACGGTTTAAAACAACCGGAATAAGTTTCGGATGGAACCAGCGGATCCAGCGACCAGGTATTAACCAGCTGAATCCTTTTGTTGACCGCAGCAATCCAACCTTCGAAAATACAGGAAATCCCGATCTCCGCCCTACCAAGGGCAATACGATCCGTTTTGGTTTCGACTGGAATAAAAAAGGTTCTTTAAACGTCAACTTGATGTACAATTGGATTAGAGGCCTGATCTTCCAGGTATCTGAATACAATTCGGAAACAAATATCACACGTACCCGATATGAAAATACAGGTGGCGCAAAAGCACTTGGGGGAAACATCAAYKWCRMTYWTCCRATNNKAGCAAGGCCTGGAACGTTAGCTTAAATGGGAACCTGATGCATGGAAGGGCCGATGGTATCAGTGACGGAAAACCTATCCGAAACCAGGGTTTTATGTACAGGTTTAACTTAACTACAGGCTTACGCCTGGATAATGGCTGGCGATACAGTGGTAGCGTTTACCTTAATGGTGGAGAACTGACCATCCAGCAACAATCAAATACCTATGTAAGCACAACCTTTAACGTCAGTAAAGATATTCTCAAGGATAAGCTCAGTTTTTCAGCTTTTGCCAATAATCCGTTCAACCGCTACCGCGTTAACGTGACCCATAGGTTTGGCCCGAATTTCAACCAGGTCAACAATAGTCAGCAAAACTTCCGCACAGTGGGCGGAAGTTTAAGCTATAAGTTTGGAAAGATGAAAGAATCTATCAAAAAAAATAAGCGCGGCATCAGCAATGATGATGTGAGCAATTAATCCAAAAGGGTATTCTATCTCCTTTCATTATAAGCACCAACTTCGGCAATAGATGGTGGGCCATCAGGAGATTGGATGGCTAATTTTATTTTCTCTGCCCAAACTCTGTCGAAGCGGAAAATTTGAATTTTGCTGTTTTGGTCGCCTTTTTTAGTTTTAAGTGGCTGCCATTTTCCACTGGCAAAGTATTGTAAGGTATAGGCACTTTTTGTATTCCTCCCTTGAGTAATCACAAGCATATTTATAGGTCTGGCCTTTTCAAAATTGAGCTCATACCATGGCGATTTTACTTCGGAATTTGAAACCCAGGCACTTCCAAAATTATCATCATTGGCAAAGTCCATAATGTTCATGTCATCGCTCCAGCTGCTGTTGCTCTTCACATGTTTAGCCAGGTTACTTGATATGATCGGTGCATCGTGTTCCGGCACCTGCGGAACCTTTTCAGGTTTTTTGTAAAGTTTGCCTATCTCTTTTAAAGCCTGCACGGCATTTTCGTCAATCAAACCATCTGCATTTGGGGCTACATTAAGGATGAAGTTACAGTAAGCATTGTTATATGGCACTATAAATTTATTAACAAGCTCGTCTACATTTTTAACAGGTGTACCCGGGAAAGATGTTTTCCAAAACCAGTTTGCCTGCAATGGAAGACATGCCAAAGCCGGTAGCTTATTGTGCTCTTTGGAAATGAACTGTCCTGCGCCCTGCTCATACGACTTGATGTCGGTATAAAAAAGTGCTTCTGCAGGGTATTTAGCCGCGTTAAGATCCATTACCAGGCAATTTGGCTGTAGTGATTTGATCAGGTGATAAATGTCCTCAAATGGTACATCATCATAGGATATTCTTGACCAGGGTGCATCCCATCCATCAATAACCAGGGCTGTTATTTCCCCGTAATTGGTGAGCAGTTCCGTGATCTGATCTTTGATCATTTGAATGTGTTCAGGAGTGATCTGATTGGGACGGATGCCATGGTGCGTATCCAGAATGGAATAGTAAAGCATCACTTTCAAACCATTTTTACGGAAAGCATTGGCATATTCCTTTACCACATCTCTTCCAAATGGCGTATGCATTACATTGTAAGGCGTGGTTTTGGTGTTCCAAATGGGAAAGCCACTATGGTGTTTGGTAGTTAAGCAGCCATAGGTCATGTTTGCCGCCTTTGCCGCTTTTGCCCACTGATCTGCATCAAACTTCGGTGATTTGAACAGGGAAAGTGCAGCATCAGGATCCGACCAATCCTGGTTCATAAACGTAGGCATTCCATAATGGATAAACATACCGAATCCAAGGTCTACGAAATCCTGTTGAAGTGCAGGGAGTGATTTATTGGGCGCTTTCTGCTGCGCATGTACCGATTTTAAAGGAGAAAGTCCTGAAATCAGTAACAGTAAAACTAAAATTCTTTTAATAGTCATTTTTTCTGTTTTGAAATTGGTCAGTGCAAATTTATAGTGAAGAAAGAATAAACTTGTCGAATGGAAACCTAACAGAAGCCTAACGAAAGCTTAACAGTAAAAAAAATATAAAAACTTACCCTACTTTTAAAACAAATTGAATTATTGAAATGACAAGTCGCCTATATAAGAGCATAGTGTTAGTCAGCTTTTTGATTCTCATAGTTGTGCAGGCAAGGTTAATTTACAATACATACACTTTACGCGACAGAGACTTCAACTTAAAGGAAAAAACACTGCTTAATGACGAATACGGGAGGAGTATACCTGCCGACAAAGTGTATCCCGGCGGTGGAAAAATCATTGATTCTATTCTAAGCCGGAATATGCCCAACCTACGTGAGGCTTATCTTAAAGACAAGAAAACCTTTGATCAATTGGCCATGCGGGTAAGTGATACGCTTTTCAATGTTTTAAGGATGAAGAGCAATATGGACAGTGTTTTCAAGTCGATCGTTATTCGGAACTCCCTAGATACCAACATGCGTTATTTGCTAACCTTTCAATCAATAGAAATAAACTTTGACAACCGCATAGGAGACATTTTCATGTTTGACAGTAAAAAAGCAAATACCTTTTTCAAGGAAAAGAACCAGGTAAACTATGGGGCTATTATTGATGGTGAGCTTGCCAATCCAACTCCTCAAAACAGGGTAACCAATCTTTCTGTAAGCGACAAGCTAAAATACGATTACCGGATTACGTTTAGCCTTTTTGCTGATCACCCTTGCCGCATGTTAAGGGTTGCCTATCAGATGCTTCCTACATTTTCATTGGTAGCCATATGTATTCTCATTACTGTCGGTATTAATTATTATACTTACATCAACTGGATGAGGCAGAAAAAAGAGGCCGAAATAAAATCCGATTTTCTGAATAGCATTAAGCATGAATTCAACACACCGATTACTACAATCCTGGTAGCAAGTAAAAGCCTCGATGACGATGTTGTGCTGAACGACAGAACCCGTGTAAAAGCACTTGTTCACATTGTGGAACGGCAGGCCCGCCGGTTGGAATCGCACATCAATCAGATGTTGGAGATATCAGTGATCAAAAAGAAGGCAAATCTGGTAGAAACAGATCTGAACTATTCTGTTATGGTACTGATAAATGATTATAAGGTAAAGCTTAGTCCATCAGATAGCATTACATTTGATCCGTATAGCGTTGAGATATTGGTTAGGATCGATTCTTTTGTGTTCACAACTATGCTGAATAACATGTTGGATAATGCTTTTAAATATAACCATAGTACCCTTAAGCACGTTGAAGTATTTATTGATGAACAGCAGGGAAATTATGTGCTCCATGTTGCCGACAATGGAACTGGAATTGAAGAAGATGCCAAAGAAAAAATATTCGATAAGTTCTTCCGGTCAAACCAGGACAGTACCATTCCCGGGCTTGGGCTTGGATTATATTACGTAAAAGAATGTCTGGATATACACGGTTGGAGAATGGATATGAAAACAAAAATAGGTGAGGGCACAGAATTTATGGTCTATATATGAGTTATGATATTGTTATAATAGAAGATGAAATAGATTTAGGAAATGTTGTTTCTGAATACCTTAAGTTAAGGGGCTTTAGTGTGCAATGGTTTAAGACTGCTAATGAGGCACTAACTTATTATGCGGCTAATCAATTGACCAATAAATTGATCATCATTGACGTTCAGCTGCCAGATCTAAACGGATTTGATTTAGCTACCGAGATCATGAAAATCAATAAAAACCAACCCTTTTTCTTTTTAACAGCCCATAACGAGAAAGATAACCGCCTCAGAGGCCTCAAAATAGGGGCAATAGATTATATTGCGAAACCCTTTGAAATTGAAGAGCTGGTACTCAGAATTGGGAATATCATCGATAAGTTATCGAACAGTTCTCCTGACAGATCTGGTGACCAGCAGGAGTTTATCCGTATTGCCGACATCAAATACAATAAAAAACAATTGTATGTTTTGCTGCCAAATAACAACGAGGTATCACTCACTTTAAGAGAGGCAGAATTATTGGACTATCTTCTGAGCAACCTCAATCAGGTAGTAAAGAAAAAGGATATCCTGCAGGCACTGTGGGGAAATGATGATTATTTTAATGGAAAAAGCCTTGAAGTCTTCATCTCCAGGCTCAGAAGGTTATTTAAAGCATCCAAAGAAATCTCTATCGACAATGTTTATGGACTTGGCTATATGTTAAAGGTAAAATGATCATACTCCTGAATTATATAAATTAATTTGAAAAGCCTTTTTTTGTTATTTAAATACAAGGATAATAAGATAGAAGTTCCATTTTCTTATTTACATCCTGCAAAGTCTCTTTCCCCTGAACAAATATAACTAACACTCTCGGACAAGCCATCCTGAACATTTACTCAGCAGAACAATTGGAAAGTCAGGTTATGTTTCACTTAAATCAATACGACAATGGGATACTTCTGGTCTTTATATTTTGGAGGGTTTTGGTTACTGCCGTTCGGCTATCTGGTTCATAGATCATGATTTCTTCCCAAAATTTTAGGTATCCTTTTAATGCTGGACTGTTTTGGCTATTTAATAAATTTCGCTGTTACGATGAATGGCTTTTTCATAGGTAATTTTTTTGGAAATAGAAAAGACGGATGACAACAAAGCCGTCTTTTAAAAACGGCTTTGTTGAAGTGTTAAATTATTTATATTTAATAAACGTTGCTCTAATTTTCTTTTCTTTTAAATCCATAGTGGTGCTATTTGAGGAAACCGTTGTTTTTTTCTCTTTTTTTTGATTTATGATACGACCACCCGAAGTTGAGGTAGCAAAAACTTCTTCTTCCATCGAAAAGATTACACCATCAGCTCCTTTCTTTTTTGCCAATTCGATGATTTTTGCCTGAGTCTTTTCCAACGAACGAAATCCTTTGTCGAGCTCAGTTTTTCCCATTACAGTATGCCCCTTTGTTACATCGGCAACATCAAAATATTCATCTACGTTTTGTGTGGGTGGATACGTCTTTCCAAAATACTTTTGTGCGTAGGCCGTGTTAAAAACCAGCATTCCAAATAGCAAGATTAAAATTGATTTTTTCATAGTTTTAATATTATATATTTAATTAGTAATTCAAAGGTAGACAGTAGGCTCCTCCGGAAAAATCATTTTAACATGAAGCGATCAAATTTGAGACTGAAGTGGCTAATTGGCACATTGAATTGAAAGCGAAAAAAAATAATCTATTGTGTCTGATAACCCCCGTTTAATGGAAGATGGGCCATGGATGGATTATATCTATGAGGTAGACAAATTCAGGGGGAGGTAAGTAGGCGCATCGGTGCCAATCAAATCAAAGTCAAACCTGGTTTTATGGTGGAGATTTAGGTTTTATTTTTGGAGTTATCTCTATTCAAAAGTGGCCTAAGGCATTTTTTGTCCTTTTTTTTAGATTTACAATAAAAAAATCCGTTATCATTGGACACAGGGGCTTTTCATCCTCAAAAATGGTTTCTTTCATCGGCGAGTATGTACACTTGGTTATGCATATTATAAAATCCTTTCGATGGATCGTTAACTTGCTACTAAATAGGTTTTATGCGTAGGACTGCTCAAGGGCGCTACTGGGCAAGGTAGAGGGTTTTCTACCAGGTTTTTTATCTGGGGGCTATTTTGGTCATACAGCTAATTTGTGATAATTTAGATTTTTAGACAATAAATAAAGCGAAAAACAGAAGGATATGATAAGTTCTTTTTTGATGATTGGTCAGTCAAATATGGCTGGACGAGGTTACCTGAGAGATGTCAGGCAGTTATACGACGAGCAGATTAAAATGCTTGTGAACGGCCGCTGGCAAACGATGACAGAACCCATAAATCGTGATAGGCCAACCTCTGGTATCGGTCTTGCCGCATCGTTTGCAGGTGCATGGCGATTAGCGAATGAAAATAAGCAGATTGGTCTGATCGCATGTGCAGAGGGAGGATCAAGCCTTGAGGATTGGGAAGTTGGCGGAGCACTTTTCGACCATGCGATATTCCAGGCCAGACTTGCAAAAAGGACCAGTACCTTGAGCGGGATCTTATGGCATCAGGGTGAAAACGATAGCTTTGGTGGACGTTCCGCCTTTTATTACGATAAATTGAACATTATCGTTGACGCGTTTCGCAGTGAACTGAATGCTCCGGAAATCCCGTTCATTTCAGGTGGTATTGGTGAGTTCTTAAGCGCCGGCAGGTATGGTAAATACTTTACCGAGTATAATGAAGTCAATCATGCTCTGCAGAAATATGCTGATGAAAAGCCAAATACTTACTTTGTAACTGCAACCGGCCTTACAGCCAACCAGGACGGACTCCATTTCGATGCCGTCTCGCAGCGCAAATTCGGAATTCGTTATTTCGAATCGTTCTCTAAAAAGCAGAGTATTCTTGCGCCGCTTGCTGGCGAAAACGAATTGGTGAATTTAATACAGGATAGGACTTTGACCAAGAAAGAGCAAATTGATATGTTGGAAATACAGTTTGCAAGTGGTCAACTGTCGTCGAACGATTTTGATGAAGAGGTGACTAGGCTTAACAACTCATAATTTAAGGAGTTGATGTTTTTCAAGCTATCAATTCACAATGTGAGTTCAGCTATATCCCATTCATTATCTCTATGGTTTCGGTAGGTTTTAGGCCATCTACATCCATAGCAAACTGTAATTTTATTCCTGGATTTCGGTAAATATCGATATATTTTGTCGTTGATGATTCTGCAGAATATCAAGTAAGTCAAAACGAAAACTAAGAACTAAAACCCGCTTTAAAGGGGCTTGCCGAAAGCACACTTGCTGACGATTTCAGACTTCAGAAACGAACAAAAAAAGCCACTTTTCTTATCGAAAAACGGCTTTTTTGTTTGTGGACCTAATATAGTTTAATGCTACTTCTTGTGTGTACAGAATTATATAAACTAATTACCGTATTATGTAACCCCGTCGGGGCCCGGCAATGGTACCTTTGTATTGTAAATAATAGAAAGATTATGGCATTACAAGAAAATATAGAAACCACTTCTTTTCCCGTTTTGGGGATGACTTGTGCCAGTTGTGCGGTAAGTGTAGAATCTATGATAGGCGCACAAACCGGTGTAAAACAAGCTGAGGTAAATTATGCTACCCAAAAGGTAAAAGTAACCTATGATGCGGGGGTGATTCAACCAGAGGGAATGCAAAAGGTTGTTCAATCGATAGGTTACGACTTAATTCTGGATACTGAGAAAGGAAACGAAAAACAAGAGCAAGTACAGGCCGACAATTATAAAGCGTTAAAAAAGAGAATAATTGCCGCAGGAATATTAACTATACCTGTAGTAGTAATAGGCATGCTTTTCATGAATATGCCTTATGCCAATTACATTATGCTGGTTTTATCGGCCCCGGTAGTTTTTTACTTCGGTAAAAACTTCTTTATAAACGCCTTTAAACAAGCAAAACACAGCAGGGCAAATATGGATACGTTGGTGGCATTAAGTACTGGCATCGCCTTTATTTTCAGTGTGTTTAATACTTTTTATCCTGAGTTTTGGCACCAGAGAGGCCTGCATCCGCATGTTTATTACGAAGCCGCTGCTGTAGTTATCGTGTTTATCATGCTAGGTAAGTTACTCGAAGAACGTGCTAAATCAAATACTTCATCTGCCATTAAGAAACTGATTGGGTTGCAGCCAAAAACAGTAATACTGGTTACAGATGATGGCGAAAAAGAAATCGAGGTTGTCGATGTAAAAGCGGGCGACAAGCTCTTGGTCAGATCCGGAGAAAAAATACCTGTTGATGGTAAAGTTTACGAAGGAAATTCATTCGTAGATGAAAGTATGATAACCGGTGAACCCGTGGCGGTCTCTAAACAAAAAGATGATAATGTTTTCGCAGGCACTATCAATCAAAAAGGAAGCTTCCGTTTTATAGCTGAAAAAGTGGGCAGCGAAACCATGCTGGCACATATCATTCAGCTGGTACAGGAAGCTCAGGGTTCTAAAGCACCGGTTCAAAAACTGGTAGATAAGGTCGCCGGGATATTTGTACCTATAGTTATACTGATTGCTATCATTACGCTGGGTGTGTGGTTGTTATTTAGCGGACAACATGCCTTTACTCAAGGGTTATTAGCTATGGTTACCGTACTGGTGATTGCTTGTCCTTGCGCGTTAGGACTGGCAACACCAACAGCAATTATGGTTGGGATAGGTAAGGGCGCAGAGAGCGGTATTTTAATCAAAGATGCCGAAGCGCTTGAGCTTGGTTACAAAGTAAACGCCATCGTTTTAGATAAAACTGGAACCATTACAGAAGGTAAACCAAAAGTTACTTCTGTACATTGGGCCAGTACTTTACCTGAAAATGCTGATGTGTTAAAGCAGGTGTTTGCTGCTATGGAACAGAGCTCGGAACATCCTTTGGCTGAGGCAATTTTTAATCACCTGAAAAAGGATGGAGCAAAGCCTGAAGGCATTACAGATTTCGACAGCTTAACGGGTAAGGGTGTGTCAGCAGTTTACAGCGGTAAGAAGTATTGGGCCGGAAGCCATAAAATATTAGATGATAATAATCAGTTTATTTCCAGTGATTTAAAAGATCAAGCTAAAGTATTACAAGATATGGCTCAAACGGTAATTTATTTTGCCAATGAAACACAGGTACTGGCAGTTGTGTCAATTGCTGATCAGATAAAACAAGGCTCAAAAGAGGCGATTTCGAAACTTATTAAACAGGGTATTGAGGTTTATATGCTTACCGGTGATAATAAGGAAACTGCTGCTGCGGTGGCTGTTGCTGCTGGGATAGAAAACTTTGTAGCAGAGGTATTGCCATCTGATAAGGCTGAGTTTGTTAAAAAACTACAGGCCGAGGGCAAGGTGGTTGCCATGATAGGCGATGGGATAAACGACAGCCAGGCATTGGCACAATCAAACGTTTCGATAGCCATGGGCAGAGGTTCCGATATTGCCATAGATGTGGCAAAGATCACGCTGATATCTTCAGATCTTTTGCAGGTGCCAAAGGCTCTACAACTGTCAAAGAAAACAGTTAGAACGATTAAACAAAACTTGTTTTGGGCGTTTATTTACAACCTGATAGGAATTCCAATTGCCGCAGGGGTCTTGTATCCGGTTAATGGGTTTTTGTTAAATCCAATGATCGCAGGAGCAGCCATGGCGTTAAGTTCTATATCGGTAGTGAGTAATAGCCTAAGGTTGAAATTCGCAAAGTTGTAGCACACTCCCGTCATCCTGTTTGCACGATCACGAGCGTGCTAACAGGATGACGACTAACAATTCAAAACATAACATAATAACAACAATTAAACTCAAAAAAAATGCAAACTTTAAAATTCAAAACAAATATTAAATGCGCAGGTTGCATTGCAACCGTAACACCTCACTTGAACGGCTTAAACAAAATAGACAACTGGGAAGTTGATATAGAAAACCCGGATAAAATTTTAAAAGTGGAAGCCGATAATGAGCTGAAAGCCGCAGAAATAATTGGTACCTTAGAAAAAGCCGGTTATAAGGCCGAAGAAGTATGATATTAGCTGAACAAATATGACATTATATGTAAAGAATATGGTTTGCGACCGCTGTATTATGATCGTTAATGAGCGGTTGCAGAACCTTGGTTTTTCGGTTAAACAAATTACCTTAGGTAAAGTGGAGGTTGCTCCGGATCCCAATCAGGAACAGCTAAAGGATATTGCTTTCGAATTCCAGGCTTTAGGTTTTGAACTTATTGAAAAGGAAAAAAACCAACTGGTAGAGCAAATTAAAAACGAAGTAATCAATTTAGTTCACTATTCAGATCTGGGCGAGATTAATCAAAGCCTGATGCATTTGGTGGCCGATAAATTAAATAAAGACTATAATTATCTGAGCAGATTGTTTTCGGAATCAGAGGGTTTAACCATCGAGAAATACATCATTCAGCAAAAGGTGGAAAAAGTAAAAGAACTGTTAGAATACGGCGAACTGAATCTGAATGAAATATCCTTTAAAATGGGATATAGCAGCAGCGCCCATTTGTCCGCGCAGTTTAAATCTTTAACAGGACTTTCTCCAAGCAAATACAAGGCCTCAACCGTTAAAAACAGGAAACCCCTTGATAAATTGAACTAATAGCTGAGCACCTGCTTAGCTATTTTTCTTATTTTCATATTTAAGCCTTTTACGGAGAGCTACAGGACTTTTATCGCCACACCAATTACTGCAGCAAGCAATATTAAGTGAGGCTCTTTTATCTGCTTAATATAAATTAAAGCAAGGGCAGAAAGCAAGGCAATTGTTGCTGTTGGTATATCTATAATTGCACGTGTAGCTATAATGATTACTGCACCTACCAATGCACCAATTACGGCACCCGTAATTCCATCCACAAATGCCTTGATGCTGGGATTTTTTGCGATTTTTTTAAAAGAAGGCGCCAGAGCAACAGTAAAAAGGTAGCAAGGCAAAAAAGTAGCCAGGGCTGCCACACAAGCGCCTGGAAAACCCGCAACCAGATACCCGATAAAAGCAACCGTTATAACTACTGGGCCGGGGCTAATCATTGCAACCGCCACAGCATCCAAAAACTCCTGTTCATTGAGCCATCCAAATTCCTGAACTACACCACCATGTAAAAAAGGAACAATTGCCAATCCACTGCCAAATACAAAAGCACCGGCCTTTAGAAAAAACCAACCAATCTCCTGCAATGCTTTACCCTCATATTGCCAGAAACCAACGCTCAGCAAAATCAGGGAAGGAGCCGAAGCCGGTCGTTTAATCCATTGCGGAGGGGCTTTAACAAACATGTAGATCACACCGCAGATGATGAAAAATAAAATATCTTCTCTCTTGGTGATCACCGTAATTACGACCCCTGCCAGGTAAAATATCCAAAGCAGCCAATTTGACTTAACAGCTTCGAGGTTTAGTTTACTTACGGATTTAATGGTCAGTTTATATGCGCTAACGGTGATAATTCCAATTACTGAAGCGCTTATTCCATAAAATATGGCCTGCATACCCGGTAAACCGCTATAGAGTTTATAAGCAATCCCCAGTATAACCACCATAATGAACGAGGGGATTATGAAAGCGAGGCCTGCGAATGTTGCTCCCAGCAATCCGTAATGAACAAAACCCATGTAGATGCCTAGTTGGGCGGCTAAAGGCCCTGGAGCGAGCTGTGCAAGCGCGAGGCCTTCTTTGTATTCCTCTTCAGAGATCCATTTTTTTTGCTCAACCAGATCCCGCTGCATGTAGCCAACCAGAGCAACTGGTCCGCCGAAACCCCAAGTGCCCAGCTTTAAAAAGTAGACAACCAGTTCGGTTAGTTTGTAGGTGGCGTTATTTTTCATGTCCTTGTTAAAATGCGATCCCAAACTGAAAGCCTATGCCATAAGAGGAAGACTGATCGTTACCGAAACGTGCAGGTAGGGGGATGGCCACAAAGTAGCTGCTGCCTTTGTTTTTCTTTACAACTTTGTTGAATACCGGTGTAAGGCCATATCGTCCGGAAGTTTCGAAAGCCAGTCGGCCGGCAAAAGTAAAGCCATTTCCCAAGGCCACTAAAATGCCCGGATGAAACAGTACATTGTTGACCTTGCTGCTTGTGTTTGTGGCCTTTATAAATGGCACTATTTCGCTGGAGAAACCAATTTTAGCACTTTTCCATATGTTGATGCCTATGGGCAGGCCAACAATATAACTGTCTTTGAAATTGGTATGGCTGCCCTCAGAACTGAAAGATACAATAGGGTGAACGATGCCTAAATAACCGGCAATTTTTGGATAAGTTGGCTGCAGGTTTTGAGCTAAAGTGACTGAAGAACTAAATAGACTGCAGATACAGCATATTGTGAAGCTTATTTTAATGATTTGAATTTGCATGAACAATGGTACAGCATCGCCAAAAATTAAAATAGAACAGATTTAACTGTTGGTACAGAATTTACTATTTCTGGCATGTTATTAGCAATACCGACCTAAAATGAATATGAAAAAGATATATTTTGTATTGACTATTTGCAGTATGATGTTTTTAATGTCGTGCTATACGCAAAGAACAGCAGGTAATAGTGGTAAAGTACCTCCAGGGCAAGCAAAAAAAAGCACGGGCTCAAAATCTGCAAAACCATATGCTCCAGGTCAGCAGAAAAAGAACTAAACAGTTTACTTTTTGTTCCTGTTCTTTTTAAACTGGGAAGGTTTAATACCCGTTTCCAGTTTAAAAATTCGGGTGAAATGGCTTTGATCTGAAAAACCTGTGAGGTAAGCAATTTCCGAAAGCGAGTAAGCCGTTGTTTCAATGTAGGCAATCGCTTTGTCAACCCTTAGTTTCCTGATGTATTCGCCAAAAGAAAGGTCGTCGAAGTATTTGGAGAATTCTCTGGATACATATGTAGGATTTACATTTAATTCATTAGATATCCCGGTTAAACTTAAAGCTAGATTGGTATCTATCTGGTCCTGAATAATTGTTTTTAGCTCTTTTGCCCATGCCGGTACTTTATCTGTACGTCCTTTTTTGAGGAACTTCTGATACACCTCTATTAGCAGCTGCTCTACCGGGCTTTCTGTATGCTTTACATTTTGGAGGTGTGTGGCCCAGGTATACAGGGCGTCGTAAATTACCATGCCTGCCTTTAAAAGCTCCTGATCATCTTTAATGTTGTGGGCCATTCCTGCGGCTATTGCCCATAGGCCTGAAGCCTGACTTGCCAAATTATGGCGATCGGTATCCGCTCCTCTAACAATAGGGGCCATGATAGTCATGGCAGGATCATCGAGGCCGTATTTTTTTATAAGCGCATCGAAGGTGCAAAGGTCATTGTTATGTGTGAGCTCCACACCGGGAACATCAAAAGGAATGGCTTTTAGCTCTCCAGCTTTTTCTATAACCTGATCAAAAGGCACATAAAAGAAGTGAGCGTCTTTATCAATAAAATTTATGATTAGCCATGGGCATGCAATTCTGTCTATTTTTGGCCGCTCTCTTGTGATCCAGTTCATGTTGTGTGATAATGTAGGCTAAAGTTACATAACATGAATTTGTTTTTAATGCCGTTTTAATCTGAGGTTGTTATTCTTGTACCAAGTTAATATTATAAATTTTATAACACATGTTACATAACACATTACTGGCGGCATTGGGCACACAAGAGATCCTGGTTATTTTAGCCGTAGTTCTTTTGCTTTTTGGCGGAAAGAAGATCCCGGAATTGATGAGTGGATTGGGCAAAGGGATAAGGGAATTTAACAATGGAAAGGATGGGGTTGAGGAAAANNNRGATSGGAAGRGYGWMGKGACTAATTCTAACCAATCAAAATAAATGCACTTGCCGTCATCCTGAATTCATTTCAGAATCCCGCAAGCGCTATTCCTTCTTTCTATTCCGAGATCCTGAAATAAATTCACTGTTGTCCGGAWAAAAATATGGGCTAGSTGTTAAGCTAGCCCTTGGGTGGTAACTCAAATATATCAACAAAGGGCTAGCTTAACAGCTAGCCCATATTTTTTTCCGGACAACAGTGAATTTATTTCAGCATGACGAGGTGCTTTAGTCCATTGTACGCTCTATATATGATTAAGCTTGTTTTAGAAATTGCTTTGAATCGCCCACTGGAACATCAAATTGATTTTTTTCCAGTGCTATAAGGAATTCGTCTGCCACTTCTTCTGGAGGAATGCCATTTGCACCGCCTATTTCCGCTGAAAATGCTGTATTTACCAGGGGAGGATACACTTCGTAAACCTGAACGTTTTTCTGCTCTTCATAAGTGGCTCTCAAGGCAGTAGTATAACTGTGTAATGCAGCTTTAGTAGCACTGTAAGTTGGCAGAAACTTGTGGCTCCTAAAAACCGCAATTGAAGAAACGTTTACAACTGCTGCTTCTGTTTTTTGTACCAGATGTGGTAGTAACAATTCTGTGAAATGGATTACCGCAAAATAATTGGTATTCATTTCAATTGCGGCTTTTTCGTGTGCATTGGTGGTTTCATTCAATAGATATCCAAAGGCTGCTCCAGCATTATTTATGATGATGTTCACATCCGGGTGATGTTCTTTTAGGTGTGCCGCAATACGAACCCTGTCAGCTTCTATCGATAAATCGCCTTGGATAGCAACAGCATTGTCTAATTCTTGTAAAGCATCCTGAAGGCGTTCTTCATTACGCCCGTTAATGATGATTTTGTTGCCTGTTGCATTTAATTTTTTAGCAATCGCTAGTCCTATTCCGGCGCTTCCGCCGCTAATGAATACTGTATTTCCTGTTGTTTTCATTGTTTATATAAATTTAATTCGTAAATTCGCTTGCATTTTGCAAGTACAAATATATGTATCAACTTGCAAAATGCAAGTGATTTTATAAACTATTTTTATTATGGATACAAAGAAGAGGTCGGATTGCCCTATTAGCTGCTCGCTTGATATCTGGGGAGACAAATGGTCGTTGCTGATCGTTCGGGATCTTATGTTTGCGAAACAGTGCACATACGGCGATTTTTTAAAATCGGGCGAAAAAATAGCAACCAATATTTTGGCCACCCGGTTACAAATGCTCGAAGAAAATGGGATTGTTGCCAAACTAAACCATCCCGACAGCAAGGCAAAAGTCTTGTACAAACTCACACAAAAAGGAATCGATCTATTGCCTGTAATGATCGAAATTAACCTATGGGCAGATAAATATTTGACCTTACCTGCTGAACAGAAAGCTTTGTTGAAGGAGGTAAAAAAAAATAAAGAAGCATTTATAAAGACTAGGATAAAGGAATTAAAAGAGACTTCCTAACACAATTACTTGCTCATCAAAATCAGTTTTTTAGCCGCTTCCAAGACCTCGTCTTTACCGGTTTGTATACCTTTAACGGTTGGTTTTACTACCTTGTCAATTCTTACTCCAACGCGTTGGGCATTTGTGCCGTCTGGATAATATATACCTAAACCCGAATACCAGGTTGTAATGGCGCCTGGTAAAGAAATGGGAGTGACGTTGCCATCAGCACCGGCAGACGGACTGCCTATAACAGTGGTGTTTGGAGCACTTTGCAGGGCCATTGTAACAAACTCCGAATTGCTCTGTGAATTTTCATTAACAAGCACTACCACTTTTCCCTTATAATAGTCTGTTGTTTTAATCCCGGTTTTCGCAGATTCCTCATATATAAACATACCAGGATTGCTGATAGACCGGCCAGTAAATTTTGCGAAAGTACTCGAGTCTGGTTTGAAATAGGCAACAAAGGTACGCTCCATTTCATCAACCGGATAGCCACGCATGTCAACAATAATCCCTTTTGTATCTTTAAATTTCGTTTTTATGCTGTCTAACATGGTGTTTTTATAAGCGCCACAATAAACGTAACCAATACCATTATTTATTAGTTGGTACGCGGGTTTATTAGATTGCAGGTAAACATCATTGGCTTTGCTTATTTCTAAGCCTTGTTGAACCACATTCATGGGTACGTTGTCTCTTATGATTTGTAGGTTAAAAGTGCTGTCTATACCTCTTCTCAGATAAACGCTACTCATGTCTCTTAATGCAGTGCCATGGTTTGAAGCAGGAGTAATGGGTAAGTATTTGTTTACTAACGATTGTACTTTCTCTCCGTTAATAGCAGTTATAATATCGCCTCGCGTTAGATTCTTACTAGCATCAAAGGTTTCTTTGAGAGAGCTTGTAACTATTAGCTGATCCCCGACAAACCCGGCATCAAAAGGCAATCTATATCTTCCCAGATCTTGTTCACGAACCTCACTTTCAATAAATGCATGTGAATCGTGGAGGCTTGCAATGAGTTTAACCATTGCCTTTACGTAGGCATGTTCATTGTCGGCTTTGATTACCTGAGGGATAAAAGCAGGAAGGATAGTGTTCCACTTCTCAGTAGTCAACTCTCTGTTTGGACAAAAGTATTGAATCATACTCCAGTAACGATAGAGCGCCAATAAGCGTAAACCTGCATCAGGATACCTCTTGTCTGCGTATTTGTTTTCATGCAAAAAAGAACTATTCCTTATATCAATCAGACCACCTACATAATAATGCGTTGTGATGTTTGTGTTCTTTAAAATGTAATCCAGTTTGGCCGAAAGCGTTTTGCTAAAGATTTTATTCTTGAATAAGCTCCCGTAATCAGGTCCAATGGTAATATTGGCAAGGCTAGGCAGTGTTTTGCAATCTGTGCAGGGCGGAACTTTGCCTAATTTATCAACCCATTTTTCCATCACCTGCGATAGCTGGATGTCGGTACTACAGCTAAGAACCTCAGGCAGTACACGAAAAAGTTCAGCATCCCAGTTATAATCACCATTGGCTATTGCCGGATGATGGTATTTTAGAAAACCCCATAATTCGCCCAGTAAGCTTAAGTTTTTTTGAATGGAGGGGGTTAAAGGAATAGTATCTATTCCAGAGCTTTTATTTAATAGTGTGTCTTTTAGTGCCTGGTATATATTAGCTTGTTGCTCCTGCGCTTCATCTATTGGCTTTTCGTCCAGATACAGACGCAAGCTATCAACCCAGACTGTGCCTTTGCCAGCCAGTACCGCACCAACATTTATGGCTACTATTTCACGGCCGTCATAAGGTAACTGAATCATAAACTCTTTCCAGTCATTTGTGCCTGTGAAAGCCGGATTCTCTGAATTTTCGTAGCCCACACTCTTTCCATTGATGCCATCTGTGCGCATCCAAAGACCGGCAAAACCACCAGTTACGTTTTTGGTTTTTAGGTTCCCAACTAGCATCAGTTGTTTTCCCTTAAATCTTTTGTTTATTTTAAAGTTTATGCCCCCATAATCAGCGCCTGCACTGTCGGTAATAGAAATGGCATATTTTCCTTGCAGTTTAATTGTGCTATCCAGTTTTACGATGTACGGGCTTTGGGTCTTTATTCTAAGATTCCAACCCTCTGGATTTCCAGTGTTGTCTAGCACTTCAAAGTTGCCGTTAAACTTATTTTGCGCCTGTGTTAATGCGCTGCATAACAGCAATATGGTAAAAAGAGAGCGTTTAATTCTTATCATAAATCTAATTTACAGAATTAAGGATTCACTGCTATATTTTACAATCAAGTTTAACTTTTTTTAACGTCATAGCGTAATGGGTGACAACTCATAGTACCAATAATCAAGTCAATATATTGCGCTCATTCGTGAATTTCTGGTTATCCTTTTTGTTTAGTAGTTGCTAAAATTGTTCACTTAAATAGATATTCATGAGATGTTGCCTCAAGTTTTTTTTAATATTTACGTTCGCATTTACACTGTGTTTAAACGCTAGTTCCCAAAACAGCCAGTCTCATACAAAACCCAACATACTACTGATTTTTGCCGATGACCTTGGTTACATGGATTGCGGCTTTAACGGAAGTAAGGTAATGGAAACTCCAAATATTGATGCGCTCTCAAAGAAAGGGATGGTTTTTAATAATGCTTATGCCGGGGCAGGCAATTGCGCACCCAGTCGGGCGTCTTTAATAAGTGGGAGATATTCGCCAACACATGGAGTGTATGCTGTTGGCAGTACTACCCGTGGACCTGTTGATCTGATGAAACTGGTTCCCGTGCGTAATACGATCTCCTTAAACCCATCCTTTAAAACAATTGCCGAAGGCCTTAAGGGCAATGGTTACGCCACAGCTATTTTCGGCAAGTGGCACTTGGCCGATTCAGGAGATACGCGACCCGAAGCGCAGGGATTTGATCTGTATTTTGAAGGTCGCAAGAAGCAGTCAGATAAGAAAAGCAATACGGAAAATGACCCAAAGGGTGTATTTTCTCTTACTAATGAAGCTATTAAATTTATGCAAGCCAATAAAGAAAAACCCTTTTTTACCTATCTGGCACACCATGCCATCCATTCCAAGCTCGAAGCAAGGCCCCAAAGCATAGAGAAATTCAGAAAAAGGGGGTTAAATGAAAAAATGGCCATTTATGCTGCCTGTACATATGATCTTGATGCCAGTGTAGGGGTGATATTGGATTATCTGAGGAAATCTGGCCTGGACAAAAATACCCTCGTTATTTTTACGAGCGATAACGGTGCAACACAGCTGTCTTCGCAAGAACCCTTAAGGGGCAATAAAGGGTGTTATTACGAAGGAGGTATCAGAGAGCCATTTGTTGCATATTGGCCCGATAGGATAAAGCCGGGTACTGTAAATTCAACCCCTATTATCAATCTCGATTTTTACCCTACTTTTATGGCTCTGGCCGGCGATAAGAAATTCAAGGGTGATGGCGAAGACTTGATGCCGCTTTTGCTAGGACAGAGGAGCACAACGATAAGAAAATCGATATACTGGTATTTTCCTGGTTATCTGGACAATCCTGTGATAAGGGGGAGGGATAAGGTATTTCGATCAAGGCCCGTTGCGGTAATCAGAAAAGGAGACTTTAAGCTTCACCTGTACCTGGAAGAATGGATATTGGATGGTGGTAAAGACAGAATCAACGACAACAATTCCGTAGAATTATACAATATCAGGACCGATGAGGGCGAACATAATAATTTAACCAGTTCCAATGTTGCCAAAAGGAACGAACTGTTAAATGACCTGTTAAACTGGATGGAAAAAACCAAGGCTCCCTTACCAACCAAAATTACGGCCACTAATAAACCTGTGCAGGGAAATGTGAGTGGAGAAAATTGATAATCTGTCCCCAATCCAATATTTTTAATAGTTTTGAGATTCGTAAAACTATAATAAACTAAACACCTTGAAAAAAATCACCTTATTGGTTTTATTAACCACAGCTCTAAACCTTTCAATAACCGCGCAAAGCAACGTCAAAATATACAAGTTATCGGCTTATGGTATAAAACCCAATACTGGAAAAAATACCACACCTCTGCTAACTTCATTGCTTAAAGAGATCAAAAGTAAAACTTCGGATCTCGATAAGGTGGTTATTCAGTTTGAAAAAGGTAGATATGATTTTTATCCCGAAGGTGCCATTAAGCGAGAATATTATATCTCCAATCACGATCAGGACAACCCAAAAACAGTAGGTATAGAAATAGCAAAATTCAACAACGTTACCTTGATTGGTAAAGGTGCCGACCTGATGTTTCATGGGCGTATGCTCCCTTTGGCATTGGTTGAAAGCCGTAACGTGAAAATAAAAGATCTGAGTATAGACTTTGAAAAGCCTCAGATTACACAGGTAAAGATAATTTCAAATGATACCACAGCAGGCAATATTGTATTTGAAACTGCACCATGGATAAAATATAAATTAAAAGACAGCATCTTTTACAACACAGCCGAAGGATGGGAAATGCAGCCAACATCAGGCATAGCCTTCGAAAATGGCACTAAACATATTGTTTTCAATAGCGGAGATATTAGCGTAGGTACCAAGAGTGTAAGCGAGGTTTCTCCAGGCAAAATCAAGGCACACCACTGGAAGAATAAGAAACTGATTCCTGGAACTGTAATAGCCATGAGGAGCTGGCACCGCCCTGCACCCGGTATTTTTGTTCACAAAGGCAAAAATATCAGTTTCGAAAATGTAAAGGTACATTATGCAGAAGGTATGGGGCTTTTGGCCCAGCTTACAGAAAATATCTACATGGATGGTTTTGGTGTTTGCTTGAGAGGAAAAAACGACAAACGATATTTCACTACACAGGCCGATGCTACGCATTTTTCGGGATGCAAAGGAGAAATTATCTCTAAAAATGGTTTATACGAAGGTATGATGGATGATGCAATTAATATCCACGGAACCTATCTTAAAATAACAAAGAAACTAGATGATCATACGGTGATTGCTAATTACATGCATGAGCAATCTTATGGTTTTGACTGGGGAAACATACAAGATACAGTGCAGTTCATACAGTCTAAAACCATGGAATTATGGGATGCAAAGAATACTATAGCATCCATAAAACCAATATTGTCCAATAGCACAGATCCGATTAAGGAATTTAAAATTGAATTTACCAAAGCGCTGGACCCTGCTATTGATCCTTCAAAACAGGATATTGGAATTGAAAATTTGACTTGGACACCGTCAGTTGTCTTTACGGGTAACACCATCCGCAACAACAGGGCAAGAGGTGCACTGTTCAGCACGCCAAAACCTACACTTGTAGCAAATAACTTATTTGACCATACTTCCGGATGTGCGATATTGCTATGCGGCGATAGTAATGGCTGGTATGAAACAGGATCGTGCAGAGACATTACTATTCGCGATAATAAGTTTGTAAATGCATTAACAAGTATGTACCAGTTTACCTCTGCCATAATCTCCATTTATCCAGAAATCCCGGATCTTGCCAATCAAAAGAAATATTTTCACTCGGGGATAAGGATACTGAATAATCAGTTTGATACCTTCGATCGACCTATTTTATATGCAAAGTCTGTGGATGGACTTGTTTTTACAGGCAATAAAATTCAAACCAATAAGGAGTACCCGGCATTTCATAGCAATAAGAAACGCTTTCTTTTTGAACGTGTAATAGGTGTGGCCTTTAGTGATAACGAGCTAGATGGAAAGCCAATAGAGTCGCTTTAGATCCTGGATAAATGGAGATTATGGCAGAGGTAAACTGGTACATACTTGTTAATTCGT
>NZ_AWRU01000009.1:0-26904 GCF_000523515.1 Pedobacter sp. V48
CTAGGCCATAAAATTTGTCCGGTTATAAAGTTAACCGGACAACAGTGAAATAAATTCAGGATGACGCGGAGGTGATAGCGATCTGCTCAACCTAGCTGTCATTACCACTTTTTTGTATTTTATCTGATGCTAGGCTCTCAGGATGACGACCGTTGTTGTACAATAATTAAATCTGTATCGCTCAATAATAACGTTTTTGTATCTGTATCTCTTTGCTTCTGGTCCGTAATTTTGTGGAATAAGTTTAACGTTATGGGATCAACAGAAATAAAAAAAGAGGATATCAAGCTTCGAGAAGTTTATTTGGAAGATTTGAAATCGGTTATAAACCTTTACCAAAACAGTTTAACGCCTATTAAACATGCAAATGGTTCTGGTAAGGGGCTTACTTCTGATTTTGGATTACCCATTGGGATTGCAGAAAAGAGCGGCAAGGTGATCGCTTATTCTCGTGTAAATATTGACAGCAAAGGGAAACCAGTTTTCCAGATTCATAGTAATGAAGCATGTGAAGCCGATACAGTTTGCGAAAACCTGAACCGTTTTTCAGAGAAACGTTTTACAGCTATCTGGGGTGCTGATGCAGCACAAAGCTTATCATCGAATAAGCCACTTCAAAATGCCATCAACAGGTTAGTTGATTGGCTTAATCACTGCAATTAAGCTTGCTCGTATCTTGTTTTACACTTGTTCGGTAATCAGTGATTTTGGTACGTAATCCAGTAATCTGTATACCCATCTATTAGAGAATAGCTTAGACCTTTGTATAAGTATTAATGTAGCAAAAATAAATTGCTCCCGATGAGACACAAAGTTAGCCTGCAATTGTTAAACAATAAACAGGCACAGCTATTTAAAAAATCATAGATGGAAACAACACAAAACAGAACAGCCATTTTCCCGAAGGGAGATAAAGCCTCTGCAGATTATTTCAGCGGAACGGCATGGGTTAATATTTTAGTTCCGAAAGATGAAACAGGGCATTATTCGGTTGGGGATGTGGTATTTGAGCCGGGTTGCAGAAATAACTGGCATACACACCCTGCAGGGCAGATCTTGCTGATAACCGATGGCGAAGGATATTACCAGGAAAAGGGAAAGCCTGCCAGATCATTGGGTAAAGGTGATGTGGTAGTGATCCCGTCTGATGTAGTGCATTGGCACGGGGCTACAGCCGATAACAGCCTTACGCATATTGCGATTAGTAATACCACCGAAAACGGCCCGGTAACTTKGCWGRAAYNNCTGKNNCWKACRMASMMTRYARSRRMGWWMWYYWRCMRYKRTWWTSSWMMWGTYKRNAMKTAAWWGYWNTNATGGCRCNTCAGKCGMCTGANGYGCCATTAAAACAATTAAGTATCGACAGGAGGAAAACAACGGCAAAAGATGTAGAGATCGACATCCTGTTTTGTGGGGTATGCCACTCGGATTTGCACACTGCCAGAAATGATTGGGGAGGTTCGGTTTATCCGGCAGTTCCCGGTCATGAGATCGTAGGCAGGGTTACCAAGGTGGGACCGGAAGTAAGCAAGTTTAAAGTAGGAGATCTGGCGGCGGTGGGATGTTTAGTAGACTCTTGCAGGGAATGCGCCAGCTGCAAAAAAGACCTGGAGCAATATTGTATTCCTGGCTTTACGGGAACTTATAACTCGTCCGATAAGCACTTAGGTGGACGTACTTTTGGCGGTTACTCAGAAAAGGTTGTGGTAGATGAGCACTTTGTTTTAAAGGTTCCTGAAAACCTGGATCTGGCTGCCGTAGCGCCACTGCTTTGTGCAGGTATTACAACCTGGTCTCCGCTAAGACACTGGAAGGTTGGAAAAGGCAGTACTGTTGCTGTTGTAGGATTAGGTGGACTGGGGCATATGGCAATAAAATTAGCGAAGGCACTTGGCGCACATGTAACACTATTTTCAAGATCACCTGGAAAAGAAAAAGATGCGCTTGAGCTCGGCGCAGATCAAGTAATTATTTCTACAGATTCGGCACAGATGCAGCACGCAAGAGGGAAGTTTGACTTAATCGTTGACACGGTTCCATACGTGCATGATTTAAATGAATACGTGCCTACACTAAACATAAACGGCACATTGGTACTTGTGGGATACCTTGGAGGATTAGAACCTTTACTTAATTCTGTACCTATGATTATGGGCAGGAAATCTGTTGCAGGATCGCTTATCGGCGGAATTGCCGAAACACAGGAGATGCTTGATTTCTGCGGAGAACATAATATTGTTTCAGAGATTGAGGTGATTAAGATGCAGGAGATTAATGAAGCATATGAGCGCATGCTGAAAAGTGATGTGCGCTATCGCTTTGTAATTGATATGGCATCTTTAAAAAATAACTAGCATTACAAGTAAACAGGGCAGTATGCCCTGTTTACTTTAACAGTTAAATACATTCCATTTGTGTCCGTCAGGGTCTGAAAAGCCAAAGCCATAGTAACCAGGGCCAAATTCAGCTGGTTCATCAAAGATCTTTCCACCGCCATTTCGGACTTCGACTGCCCATTTATCGGCTTCGTCTTTATGATCTGCCCAAAGTGTAAAGATCACTTCATTTCCTTTTGACAAATCGGCTACTTCTCCTCTCAGGGCATTTTTTAGGGAGTCTTTTACAAAGAAATTGATCACAAAATCGTCATTACCAAATAGAAAGCTGGTGATTTCGTCGGTTTTGTCGTAGCCTTCATTGGGTTTAAACCCAAGTGCGCTATAAAATTTCCTGGTCGCAATTACGTCTTTTACGCCCAGATTGGCCCAGATTTTTGTTGGTCTCATCGTACTTAGTTTTATAATGATTAATTGTTTTTTATTGAATAATGTAGTTGAACAGTATTGTTGTTCAATTTGTTTACATCGATCAGGGATAGTTGATACTCTGCTTCGATACCTTTTAGCAATGGCAGCCCGTTGCCAAATAGTACAGGTTCTACTACCAGGATGATTTCATTTACCAGGCCTGCTTTGATAAAGGCACTCACGGTTTGCGTACCGCCTATAATTACCGCTTCTGTGTGTCCTTTGGCGGCAAGCTGTTCTATGATTTTTTCGGGGCTGTCCTCAGTAAACAGAACATTGGATTGGGCAGGTTCGGCCTTGGTATGGTGAGTGAGGACCACCAGCGAACCTTCTTTTATAGGAAGGTAGTCTGGCGCAAGTACATTATAGGTTGTTTTCCCCATGATTACGGCTTGTGTGCGCTGGCTGATGACCATAAAGCCTTGACCGTATTCCTGCGACAACCAGTCTGGTACGTTTCTGTTATTGCTGATCAGGCCATTGGCAGAGACAGCGAGGTAGATGATTGTTTTCATATTTAGTTTTTTTTATATCCAAAGTTAACCTGGAGGAATGGGACAGAAAACCCGCAAAAACGACTTATTGAGGGGGCGTTTGCGACAATATAAAAGAAAAATTTATATATTTGGAGTATGACAATGACCGTAATGTTATAATATAAATTTTCAAGTCGTAAGGCTAATGTCCCGGAGGGGCCCTAATTCTTTATTGTCTGAATTTTATATAAAACATTATGAACAACATCTTAAATCCACAACAAATACAATCTTTTATTGCGGACGGCTTTGTCCGTATTGATAACGCTTTTTCTGCCAATCTTGCCGCTGAGGCGAGGGATATCCTCTGGAAAGACATTTCCGCTGATCCTAATGACAGCAGCACATGGATCAAGCCGGTCGTATGGCTGGGTATGTATACACAGGAGCCATTTATTAAGGCGGCCAATACCGATATTCTCCATGCTGCATTCGATCAGCTGGTTGGTAAAGAAAAATGGCTGCCCTGCATGAGCATGGGTGCTTTTCCAGTTCGTTTTCCGTCGGAAGTTGATTCAGGTGATACCGGCTGGCATGTAGATGCAGGTTTTGCCGGCGAGGACCCTAACGACTTTTTCGCCGCCCGAATCAATGTATATTCAAAAGGCCGTGGCTTGCTGATGCTGTTTCTTTTTTCGGATGTAGGTCAGAGGGATGCACCGACCAGGATTTTAAAAGGTTCACATTTGGATGTTGCCAGATTGCTGGGGCCCGAGGGTGAACAGGGGCTGTCTTTCATGGAACTTGCAATGAAATTGCCGGAATTACCCAAGAGAGAGGAAGTTTTGGCTGTGGGCAAGGCTGGTACGGTGTACCTTTGTCATCCGTTTCTGGTTCATGCGGCGCAGCAACATCGCGGAGCTCTACCTAAGTTTATGGCACAACCACCGCTGTTGGTTAGTAGTGGTTTTGATATCAGAAGTACGGGCACATGTAGTCCGGTAGAGGAAGCTATAAGAAACGTGTATTTTTAAAAAATAAAATGAAAAGATTCCTTGCAACCGCCTTATTCATGCTAGCAATTGGTCCGTTATTGTTTTGTCAGTCAAAGCAAACCATCATCCGTCCTGATTTCAAAAAATACTTTGATGGATGTGGGGTGGAGGGTGCTATAGCAATTTATGATTACAAAAAACAGCAATGGATCCTTTCCGATACCATTAACACAAGTCAGCAAACGCTACCTGCATCGACATTCAAAATCATTAATATGTTGATTGCCCTGGAGGCCGAAATCATATCAGATGAGAACTACACAGTTAAATGGCCTGGAAAAACTGATACCGCAAAATACGGATATAGACCTGACATTTATCATGATATAAGTGTAAAGAATGCATTTGAAGTTTCTGCAGGCTGGGCATTTGTAGAACTTGCAAAAAAGATCGACAAAAGCGTATACAAAAGATACTTAACACAATGCGGATACGGCAATGCCGAACTTTCGGAACCGGGTATAGACTTTTGGAACTTCGGGCCTCTCGGTATTTCACCGATCGGCCAGGTTGAATTTCTCAAAAAATTCTACGATGGGAAGCTTCCATTTTCTAAAAGGAATCTGGATATCGTAAAGCGGGTAATGATCACGGAACATAGTCAAAATTATACGATCCGGTCAAAAACGGGATGGACGATGGCAGATCAGATCAATACAGGTTGGTGGGTTGGCTACCTGGAAAAACAAAATGAGATTTATTTCTTTGCGACAAGATTACTGCAAAATCGAAAAAACAACCGGCCTGATTTTTCCGAATGCCGTAAGAAAATTACCAGGTCCGTGATGAAAGATTTGAAAATTATGTAGCGTTTTTTTTGTTTTCTTCTATCTGTTAAGTATTAGTTAACCGTATTGGCTATATAGGAGGGAATATAAACCAGTGTGTAGCCGATAGAAAAAGACGCTAAGAAAATTATTTGATAAGTACAAAAAGGAATTGCACGCCTGCTGAAAAGGCAGTTGTGGAAAGGTTGTATTACCAATTGAAAGATGAGCTTCGCCAAACGAGAACCTAATTGATGAAGTTGGATATAAGAACTGGAACCAGCTGCCTTTAGAAGGTAAAGTCAGCCTGGTGTTTTATAAACTATGGCCGGAATAGCTTGCTGAAGCTGCCATGCTTTTGATTGTTCGCGCGAGGTTATTTTTTCAATGATCCAGGTCAATGGATATTATGAGTTTAAAAAGGTGTTTGCTAAATTTTCCAATAGGTTGAAGATGAAGATATATGCGCATTTTCAGCCATTAACCGTGGTAGTTTGAAGGAATCTAAAAATGAATTGTGCAGGTTAGAGGGAGGTGGTCGTTTCTTTGAATTTGTAGTAGTTTAAATAGAAGATAAGGTAGGCGGCTGATAAGTTAATGAATACTGAAATACACATTAAGTTAAATAGGATGAGAATAAAGGTGATTATGAAAGTTCCAAAAACGACTTTAAAATATTTTTCCTGATCTAAGCCGAAAAGGTACAATGAGCAGCAGAGCAGTAAAATAATACTTAAGCAGAAAGCAAATAAGCCCAAGGCGATGAGTGCAGGGAGATTAAATAAGAGCCAGATGAATTCCGGAAGCAACAACAGGCCATAACTGCCTATTTGGGAAATGAATAATTTGAATCTGGATATGGGCAAGGTTCTGACAAACGCTAGAAAGGTGATTTCGAACTTTCGCGCTTCCAAAACCAGCATACAATGTGCTGTGGCTACTGCTAGCATTGCTATTGATGCCACTCGAATATCGGTTTTAACATCAGCAAATAGTAAAAAAACAGCTGTAATGGTAAGGTATGAGAGGAGCTTAATAACTGAGTATCTTATTTTGTGGCTATGGAAAACATGGTAAAAATATAGGGTAAAGAAGGGTTTTCTTAATGGGCGGATTAGTCTTGAAATGAGGATTGATTTGTGGCCATCGATTAGTTTGTTGATCTGCCATGTATAGAAAAGGGCACTAAGTAATAGTAGTGTTGCAAGGTATACCAGGGTGATGAAGGCTGAGAAATAATATTGGTGACTAATGGCCAGCACCAGGCTAATCAGCATATATACCAGCATGGGTATGCTAACTACGGCCTGGACTATTATCCAGGTACTAATTTGTTCTCTCTTAGTATAAGAGTTGACACTGTAAAACAGAAATTGCTGGTGAACCTCACGGATCTTTGCTGAGATAAAATGACAGCATTTAAGGGTGTAAAGTAAGACCACCCCGAAAGCGATGACCATGATAAATGGCTTGGCCATAAAATACAGCATTAGTGATTTGTGGAAGTTTATTACGCTACCGAAATATCCCAGACCTAACAGGGTTAACAGCAGGAAAAGGAATATGCCTGCATGGGCTTTGTAAAAAGTATTGGCAAAGACTTTTACTAAAACGTTGGTTAGTGGGCTAAGCATGCTGTATGTTTGATTAATTGTTTAAAAAGATGTTACAGTTATGGGTTTTTATTAACTGTGATTTTGGTTCTATCTGGCTTGTTTGCCTTTTGAGCTCATCATAGTTTTGATTTGTTAGCCAAGTAAATGAATTATGAAACATTGTACCGCCATCAGTTTTTACCGAAAGAAAGGGATGAGGCGTCTTTGTTTTTTAGCAAAAACAGCTGTATAGGGTTTACTTCTGTTGAGAAAGCAAAAGCACAGTAAATGAACCGAATTGTAGATCTGGTGAAAGTATGGTCAACCCTGGTTTCATATTGGAAGTAGATAAGTCCAGGAAATAGATGCGGGTGTTGAAAATAGATTTGGAGGCTGGCAAGCCACATGTTATTGAGGCTTTACAAAGGCATATAGAAACAAGAATGGTGAGGTATATTTCATTTATAGCCACACCGGGTTGCGATGTGGCCAATAGCGAGTACATGAACCTTATAAATTAATCATTTAGGGAAATCTGCACCAACAGTGGTTTCTTCCCATGCATCAAAATCATGTGCCAGCTCTTCGATTTTTTTACGGGCATTTTTTAATGCTGCTGCACCCAGTAATAGACGTAAGGGAGGGGTTTGAGTCTCTACTACTTTAATGATGGCCTGGGCTGCACGTACCGGATCGCCTGGTTGATTGCCATTATAAGCCCTGATATTGTCTTTATTGGCGCCTGCGGTGGTTTTGTAATCTTCAATTTCGTTCTCTACTTCGTTGGCAGAGCGCCCCGCCCAGTCTGTACGGAAGCCACTTGGTGCTACAATGGTTACTTTTATGCCAAGGGGAGCGGTTTCTTTTGCAAGTGATTCGGAAAATCCATCAACAGCAAATTTAGTTGCGTTGTAATAAGCTAGTGCCGGAAAAGCCATTAAGCCTCCGATTGAAGCGATATTGATGATGTGGCCGCTTCGTCGTTTTCTCATGTGTGGCAGCACTGCTTTTGTCATGTTGGCCAGTCCGAAGAAGTTGATGTCGAACATTCTTCTGGTTTCACGCTCGTCGCTGGCTTCCACTGAGCCAAAGTAGCCGATGCCGGCATTGTTTACCAACACATCAACCTGTCCGAATATTTCGGTTAGTTGTTTTACCGCATCATTAATATGATCGTGCTTGGTTACATCAAGTGTTATAGCTATTGAGGTTTCTGGGTATTGTTTAACAATATCTTCTACATCGGCAATGTTACGGGCGGCAACTCCGGCTTTGTAACCAAGTTCCAGTACTTGTTTTGCTAATTCCCGGCCAAATCCTGTCGAACAGCCTGTTATGAGCCATACTTTTTCCATAATATGTGGTTTATATTTTTTTATCTAAATAACAGTATAACTGGAAGATGGTTGTCAGTATTTAATCATTTTAAATGAAGTATAGAAAACCGATCTTTTTTAGCATTTTAGTGGAATTTCAAAACAGAAGTAAAAAATGAGTAATAATTTAATTGATCACCCCGGGGTGATTACGGGATTTGCAGTTGTTGTTGTGGTGATGCTGCTTTTAGACCTGGGTGTATTTAATAAGAAAGTACATGCTGTAAGTAGTAGGGAAGCGGCAATATGGTCGGTAGTATGGATAAGTTTATCCATGATTTTTAGCGGGGTAATTTACCTGACATCTGGTTTTGAGAAGTTTACGCAGTTTCAATCTGCGTACTGGATAGAAAAGGCGCTATCGGTTGATAATCTTTTTGTGTTTATTCTGGTTTTTGGGTTTTTTAATGTGCCTAAGGAATTGCACCACAAAGTGCTGTTTTGGGGAATTATAGGGGCATTGGTGTTTCGCGCCATTTTCATATTTGCAGGTGTTGGGCTGATTAATTTGACTTATTTGCCTGAAATGACGGTATTTGGTGAGCTGATCCGTATTAATGTTGTTTTACTGATTTTTGGGGTGTTTCTTATTTATGCCGGCATTAAATCTGGCCTGGCCAATGACCATGATGATGATGACAAAGACTTTAGCAAAAGTCCTGGTGCCCGCCTGATTTACAAGTTCTTTAAAGTGAGTAAAGAGTTTGATGGTGCCAAGTTTTTTACTGTACAAAATGGTGTAAGACTGGCCACTCCTTTATTGGTTGTTGTGGCAGTTATTGAATTTACAGATCTATTGTTCGCTGTAGATTCTATTCCAGCTATTTTTGCCATTGCACCGGATGATCCGCTGATTCTATATACTTCTAATATTTTTGCAATACTTGGCTTAAGGGCTTTGTATTTTCTGCTGGCTAACTTTATTTACATGTTTAGTTTGCTGAAATATGGTTTGGCAATTATACTGGCATTTATTGGGGTTAAAATGGTGATTGCGCCATTTTATCATATTTCTTCACCGTTGTCGCTGTCCATTGTTGGAGGGGTTTTGTTGTTGAGCGTAGCGGCTTCTTTGGTGTTTGTGCCGAAGAAAAGCGTTGAGCAGTAGAGGAGCGGCCCGGTTTTCTGAGATAACCAGCTGTGTAAGCATGATGAATGTAACTAAGAAAGCCTGGTCATTTGACCAGGCTTTCTTAGTTAACGAGACTAATATTTAAACTAATGAGATACTAGTATAAAGTAAATTCTACTCTACGGTTTTTCTGACGACCATCCGCAGTTTTGTTAGATGCGATCGGTTGGTTTGGACCGTAACCTGTTGCTTCGATACGTGAAGCGTTTGCACCTTGTGATACTAAGTAAGCTTTGATTGACTCAGCTCTGTCTTTAGACAAACGTAAGTTTAAAGCCATTGAACCTGTATTATCTGTGTGACCAGCTAATTTCAAGCTAAAGTTTTTAGCGATCAACAACTCAGCTACTTTATTTAAAGTTGAGTATGAAGTAGAACGGATTGTTGATTTGCCTAAATCAAACTCTAAGTTTTTGATTGCTTCATCAACAACTTTACGGTCAGCTTCTGTTACCACAACTTTAGTTTCTTTGATCACTTCACGTTGAACTTTGATTGGACATCCGGCACCATCTACCACTGTGTTTGCAGGGGTACCAGCACATTTGTCGAATTTGTTAGCTACACCATCTCCATCATCATCACCTAATTGAGCTTCTAACGCTTMKYTAWSWYTTTTTGCATTTTCTTCGGCAGTTGATAATGCTCTTCTTAATTCTGCACTTTCAGCAGCACTTTCTTCGCGGATAGCAGCGATAGGGCTGAAGTTTTGTAATTGAGAAGTTCCTTTTCTGCCTAAAGCAATCTCGACACCTGCGTGAGCATATGAGAACCTGTCGTTAGCACCAGCTGTTACACCATCAAAGTTATTTGATTTCATGAAGCTAACTGTGTAGCCTAAATCGATGTTAACACCTTTTGATACACCCAATTTGAAACCGGCTCCAATTGGAACAAACCAATTTTGGTCGTAACCTGTGCTTGCTCCACCCGGATGATCAGTTGTCGCAGCAGATGACATATAACCCGCACCAATTGTTGCATATGGTGAAAGAAAATTACGTTTTTGGTTTAAGCTCATGTTGGCGATAGTAAAGTTACCACTAACAGCTGCAGACCAGTCGATTCTAGATTCGAAAGTTGATTTAGTACCAGCAATAACGTTGGCACCTTTAACTTTACCTGCAAGGAAATCGGCCTGGATACCAAATCCTGGTACTATTTGTTTTTTGATGTAACCACCGTAACCCCAAGATTCGTAAGGAGTATTGAAGTTTCCGTTAGTTCTGTTATTGAAAGGGGTGTAGTGCGTTAACATACCACCATTAAGTCCTACAGACCATGTGCGGAAATATTTTTTAGAGAATTTTTCCGACGATTGAGAGTCAGCCTCCTGTGCAAATAATTGCGTTGATAGACCCACCATGGATAATATCATTGCTGCTTTTGTAATTTTTGATTTCATGTTTTTTATAAATTAGATATTTGAGTTCTCTTCAGTTTCATTTTAATACTGAATGATTATCTGCTTGTAATAATCCTGCCAAAGCCAATTTTATCTAATTTTATATTTGAATGCACTAATAATCAGTAGATTAGTTTTACTTTCAATTTATACCAAAAAAAGGAAACGAACGTTTAAACCTAAAGATTTTTGTATAGTATTTAATACAGTTTGTGCCTGAACGGATATTTTATAACTCGAAAGTTTCACCTTTTTCAGGTAAATTAACTTTGTAGCCAAGTGCTGTTAGTGCATCGCCAAGCATGTTCATGCTTTTTATTTCTCCGTGAACCAGAAATACTGATTTGAGTTTTTCGGAATCTTGGTGCTTAACGGTGTTGACAAGGTCGTTATGATCGCCATGGCCACTCAACAGATCTGTTTTTTGTATGGTCGCGTAAACCATTAGATCGCGGTTTCTTAAGCGGACAATTGGATCGCCGCGTAATAACCTGTCACCCAGCGTTCCTTTGGCGCAATAGCCAATGAATAGGATGGTGCAATAGTAATTTTGAATGTTATAATAAAGGTGATCCTGAATACGGCCACCCWCGANGCNMTYCCGNMWSWTGAGATGATGATGCATGGTTCATGATAATTGGAAACCGACTGGCTTTCGCGTTTATCGTGAACGTAAGAGAGTTCCTCAAATTCAAATTCATCACCTTGTTTACGGTAGAAGTCTTGAGATTCGTGGTTTAACAGGTGGTGGTGTTTTCTGTAAATGTCTGTTGCAATGGTTGCAAGTGGACTATCGACAAATATTTTTACGGGTGGGAGTAGTCCGCTGCTAAAGATCTTATTTAGAGAATATACCAATGCCTGTGTGCGACCAATGCTAAAGGCTGGAATGATTAGCCTGCCAGGATATTTAACGCATGATTCGTTTATGGTTTCTATTAACTTGTCTTGTAGGGTTACATTGGTACTGTGCAATCGGCCACCATAGGTGGATTCGGACACTAGATAATCGACCTGCGGTAGTGGCTCCGGATCTACTAAAACCGGGTAGTTGGTGCGGCCGATATCGCCGGTAAAGGCAATCTTTTTCTCTACACCTTTATCTTGCAGGGTTAAAACTACGGCTGCGGCACCTAACAAGTGGCCAACGGGTATAAAGGTTAATGATACATTGCCATTTAAACGGAACTCTTTATGGAAGGCGATGGTAACAAACCTGTCCATAGTGTCGTTTACGTGTTTTTGGAGGTATAAAGGCTGAGGCCCAGATCTGCCTCCTCTGCGACCTTTAGGGCGCCTGTTTTGTTTACCAATAAATACATTTACAGAATCGTGCAAGAGCAGCTCCGTTAAATCGGCTGTTGGTGGTGTGCTTAGGATTTGTCCTTCGAAACCCAGCCGTACCAGTGTGGGCAAGTTACCGGAATGGTCTATGTGGGCATGGGTTAGGATAACTACATCTATAGAAGCTGGGTCGAAAGGGAAATATTGGTTTTCTTCCTGAAAGGTTTCTTTTTCGTAGTCGAGCCCACAATCAATTAATATATTGTAATTTTCTAATTGTAAAAGGTGCATGCTTCCGGTTACCTGTTTAGCTGCTCCCCAAATGGTCAATTTCATATTTTTTGGTTATCCTAATAAGGGCAAGATATCATTTTAACAGTTAAGCATAAACTAAAATTATAACTTACCTTTTTGCAACCACTCTACCCAATTGGTTATCTGGTAATTATATTTTAATACCGTAGATGATTGATTGGAGTTTACTATTTTCCAGGTGGTAAGTTCGTTTACAAATGTTGGTGGCACTAGCCCTGAGTTAATGGTTGCCTGTGTGTAAAATGCTCTTTTCTCGGGATGGTGAGGTGTGCAGGCGTTAAATGTGTGCCCGAAGCTTTCAGTTTCTATGATATGTGTGCTGATGCCAACGCAGTCTATTAGGTGAATGAGATTTATTGGGGATTGCCCGTTTGGAGAATTTACTTTACCGGCAAAGAACTTGCCTGGATCCCGACCAGGGCCAATGAGCCCACCAAACCTGAGTACTGTTGTATTGAAGCTTTGTTGGTTTTTAAGGATGGCTTCGGCTTGTTTCATTGCTTTACCGGATGGGGTATCAGGATCTGGTTCATCAGTTTCTGATAATTCGGTATTGCGATCGCCATATACCGAGGTGGAGCTTATAAATAGTACCTTTTTGACGGCGTTGTTGTTTGCTGCCCTGCAGATTTCGGTTATTTTATCCGGAAAGCTGGCTTCTTCAGCACTGCTTCTTTTGGGTGGAATGCAGATGACCAATGTTTGGCTGTTAAAGAATGCAGGATCGTAGTTTATGGTTTGTACGTCAAAGCTAACTAAGTATGGTTCTATTCCTTGTGTTTGAAGGGTGGGTAGTTTATCTGCGCTAGTTGTTGATCCTTTTACTTTATAGCCTTTGGAAATGAGGTGCTTTGCTAATTCTAAGCCATACCAGCCACATCCTATTATGCTGATTGTTTTTTGCATAAGTGTTATTGGGTGTTAAAAGAAAAAAGCCTGATCAGGATTGATACAGGCTCTTTTTTGATTGAAAGAGGAGAATTAAAGAACTTTTACATTCTGAGCCTCAGGGCCTTTTTTTCCTTCGTTCAATTCGAATTCTACACTGTCACCTTCATTTAGCTCTCTGAATGAATCTCCTGCTATTGCAGAAAAATGTACGAAAATATCTTTTCCCCCATCTTCTGGAGTTATAAATCCAAATCCTTTGGCAGAATTAAACCATTTAACTTTTCCTGTTGTACGCATAGTATTAATGTTATTTCGATGTGAAAGTAATCAATTGAATATTAAAATCAAAATGTTGCATTTGGAGTCGCTTTCTTGGATTTTTGAAACTTAAAAGTTCAACTTTTGTTATATCTAATGACTTAAATGAACTTTATGGCTGCGAAAATGAAAAAGAAGGCTGATCTGAAACCAAAGAAAAGTAATCTGGACAACGATAATTTAGGATTAGATGCTGACCATTCCTCGAACCCACCATCTTTAATGACAAGATTAGACGACGATAATGACCGGATTTCAGGAAATAGCGATGGAGAAAATGATGTTGATGAAAATTATAGTAGCGTAGTTTACAGTCCGTTAGATGATAAATAACGTTTTTGGCACCATTTTCTCTAGATATGGATAGTAAACTAAATTTTATAGTCATGAAATATTTATTTTCAATAGTAATAGCAGGAACAATGTTATTATCGGCGTGCTCGAATAACAATGAAAAGGAACAAGCGCTAATTAAGCAACAGGCAATTGCCGCAGTAAAAGACAGCTTGAAACTAGATAGCTTTAAAAAAGCAGAAGTAAAGAAAAAAGAGGATGCAAAAATTGCTGCTCAGGTAAAAGAAGAAAAAAGAACTTTATTATTAGCTGAAAGAAATGAAGCTGCTTCTCAGTCTTCAGGAAACCATAACTATGAAGAGCCAGCTGCCGCAAAGAAAAAAGGATGGAGTGAAGCTGCAAAAGGTACTGCAATTGGTGCCGGAGCGGGAGCGCTTGGAGGTGCACTAATCGATAAGAAAAAAGGAAGAGGTGCCATTATTGGTGGTGTTGTCGGTGCGGGTGCAGGATATTTAATAGGAAGGGATAAAGATAGAAAATCGGGAAGAGTACAACCTAAAAATTAGTATAGGTTAAGATTTTATTATCTTCTTTAAAAAAACGGCTGTTATCTATATAACAGTCGTTTTTTTTTATTTGAATTTTCGTGGTATTTGTTTTCAATTAATAACTGTGGAATATATTCTACAATAAGGGTGTTTTTGATTTAATTTATACTGTGTGTACAAATATGTGTAATAAGTGTGAAACTTCTTTTTAATGTGTATAATGCTCAAAAACACCTGTTAAACGATGATTTTACTATGAAAAATTATTGCTGGCTTGATTTTTTCAATTACGTTATTAAAAACAATTAAAAAAATGAAGCTTAACATCGGTTTATTAGTATTAATTTTAATCTCTTTGAGCAGCTGCACAAAAAATTCAACATTTAGCAATCCCGAAATAGCTATCAGTAAGGAAGGGATATTGAGAGTTGAATGTGAGAACTGTGATGTGAATTATCACATTAATAACAAAGATTTTAATGTTAGTGTTTCTGACGGAAGTAATGATATCCCATTTTATTATACAAGTGACTTTAAATTAAAAACAGAAGTAGTATCAAAAGCAGATCAGAATATAAGAGTGCTGGTTATTGATTGTTTTGGACGTGTAGTTTCAAATGAACTGAGCACGAGAGAAAAAGGGGAAATAAGTAAAATGGAGTTTGCCATTAAAACAAAGTAATAAGATAGAAATTGGAAAGTGATTGTAAGATAATTAACTAAGGATTTTCAAAGGAAAAGATTATGGAAAGTAATACGACAAATAGAAAACAGATACTGGTTGTTGATGATGAGCTAAGTATTCTTAGACTATTGACATTTATATTGTCTGCCGACTATGATCTTGTAATTAAGAAGAGTGGTATAGAGGCGATAAGCTGGTTAGAGGAGGGGAATGACCCTAATTTAATTATATCTGATTTGATGATGCCTTATTTTGATGGCAGCACATTGATCAGAAATCTGAAAATAAGTGGCCTTTACAGAGATACTCCTGTTATTTTATTGTCGGGCGCAGAAGACTTAGAAGATAAGGTTAAAAATATGCCTTTTAAAATAGATAGCTACCTAGAAAAACCATTTAATCCTTCTGTTTTGAAGTCGAAAATAGCACAATTAATAAACTAAAATCCAACCAGTCGAAGCCAAAAATAACTAGAATATGACATCCCAAACCATTGAATTTCATAAAGTTAGTGCCAAAATCGTGTATTTTGGTAAGCTACTCAAAGAAGTGATAGCTGAAGAACTTGACGGCGATATCACGTACCTTGAAGATCCTGTTGATTTTAAAAGGTACTTAGATAATCAATCTTTTTTAAGTGTCCCTGATATTGTTTTGATAGAGGTTGATGAAAATAGCCAATGCTTTGATCAGGTAAAATATATTAAAACGAACCCTTTATTGCAAGGACTCATTATTGTACTGCTTGGTGTGAAAGAAGACAAAGTGTGGAGAAAAAAGGCGCTGGAGTTGAAAGTTAACGACTACTATACCTATCCTTTTCCATATGAGGATTTCTGTGAACGCATGAACTTTTTGGTGAAATTTAAACTGATTAAACCAAAGTTGATGGACATTGCCCAGCAAATGGAAGTAGAATATAAAATTCCAAGAACCAAAAGAGCATTTGACATCCTTGCATCAGGATTTGCTTTATTGTGTTTATTGCCGCTGTTTGTGATTGTGGCCATACTGATAAGACTGGAATCGAAAGGCAAAATTGTATATAAGAGCAAAAGGGTTGGTGCAGGATATAAAATCTTTGATTTTTATAAGTTCAGATCTATGAGAAGCGATGCTGATAAAATGCTTGCTTCGATGGCCAGCCTTAATCAATACAGCAATTCTGAGGAAAATAAAGATAATAAATCGGCCTTTGTTAAATTTAAAAATGATCCTAGAATAACTAAGGTGGGATCTTTCTTGAGGAAAACAAGTATTGATGAGTTACCTCAGCTGATAAATGTACTGATCGGCGATATGTCGTTAGTAGGTAACAGACCATTGCCATTGTATGAAGCTGAACAATTGACTACAAACGAATGGTCGACCAGATTCCTGGGACCTGCCGGACTAACCGGATTATGGCAAATCAGTAAAAGAGGTCAGGATGATATGTCGGAACGTGAGCGTAAGGAGCTTGATAATTATTATGCTTCGAACTACTCTATTTTTCTTGATATGAAAATCATCATTAAAACTATACCTGCATTGATCCAAAAGGAGAATGTATAATAATTTAAATATTCCTAAAAATTAATAATCTATAAATTTCAATTAAATGAAAAATTTATCAAAGTTCATTCTGGCAATTCTTATGTTCATAAGTTTTGACAGTTTCTCACAAGAATCAATAATCGGTGAAATTAAATATTCCGATTTGGAGAAGTACATTGACCTTGCGATACAAAACTATCCTAAAGTAAAGATTGGTGATGTTAATATACAAAAGGCTAAAGCTGATGTAACAAGCAGCGGCCTGTCTTATCTTGACATATTTAATGCCTCTTACTTTTATAGGCCTCAGGAAAAAACTGCATTGGATCCAATTAACCCTTACAGTGTAAACGGATTCCAGTTTAGTGTAAATGTGAACATCGGAAACCTGCTTCAAAAACCTTTTGTTGCCAAGAAAGCAAAGGCCGATTATAAAATAGCTCAACTTCAGGCAGAAGATTTCAGATTAACTCTTAGAACAGAAGTTAAAAAGAGGTATTATGCGTATATTCAGCAAATTAATCAGTTGAAGATATACACACAGAGTGTGCAAGACAATAAGAATGTTGCAGATAACCTAAAATATAAGTTTGAAAAAGGTGAGATCCCGCTGGATACTTATAATCAATCCAGAATAAATCTGACAAGTGCCAATACCGCGAAAATTCAAACAGAAGTTGATCTTTTAAGTGCAAAAGACGCATTGGAAGAGATCATAGGTATGAAGCTTTCTGAGGTTAAATAAAATTAATATAGCTACTAGATAGATGGACATTAAAGCATTTCTAAAACTTCTCAATAAGTATAAATGGCTTTTACTTTTAGTGCCGATTGTGGCGGCAACCGTTACATTTTTTCTTGTTCGGGATCTTCCAAAGGAATACGGCTCTGAGGCGCAGATTGCAACTGGTATAGTGGATCAATCTAAACAGGTGATAGGTGGATCGAGTCAGAATGCTGATTATTTTAAAGTAAATACACAGTTTGCTAACATTATCGAAAGAATGAAAATGCAGAGGATTATGAGTATTCTATCTTATAATCTCATTCTACATGATCTTGAAAACCCTAAGGCTGCATTTAAGCCATTCAGTAAAAAAATAGATTCTTTAAGTGCCGGCGATATGCAGGAGGTTATTTTTTCTTATAAAGAAAAGCTGCTGAAAAAAGAAGTTTTAGCCATAGGAGATAATAACGGGAAGTATAAGCTATATGATATTGTTGCTTCAATGGGATATGACAAGGAGAGTGTAGAAAAGAAATTGAATATCTATCGTGCAGATAATAGTGATTTTATAAGTGTTTATTATGTATCTGTTAATCCAATGCTTTCTTCTTTTGTGGTTAATACCTTATCCATGGAGTTTATTAATAACTATGGCCAGGATGTGAGTACAAACCAGAATAATTCAATAGAATTGCTCGATTCCTTATTGAAAAAGAAGGAGTTGGCGATGAATGAGAAAAACGCTGCTTTGAAAGATTTTAAAATGAAGAATGGCGTTTTAAATCTTGACAAGCAATCGGAAATGGTATATGCGCAGATTTCGCAGAATGAGGAACGTAAAGCTCAGGCCATTCGTGAAATACAATCCAACCAAAGAGCTATTTCTGATATCGAATCCAAGTTAAGAGGGAACAATGATCCGTTCTCTGGCGGTAATTCTACAGCTGATAACAAGGCTATTGTAAACCTGAAAAATCAGCTAAAAATTGCAAACGATGCTTATATCGACGGAAATTTTAAGCAGACTGATAAAAATAAAGTAGATTCTTTAACAAGGATAATTGATAGAGTAAGTGCAAGAATTTCTGATGATAATGTAACAAGTCCACAAGCTTCTAGACAAACATTAATTCAACAAAAGTTAGCATTAGAAACTACTGTAAGTCAGGCAAAGGGAAGTATCAGATCAATTGATAATGAATTGGCGATGCTTAAATCAAAATATAATACCATGGTGCCATTCGATGCCGGAATTCAGAATTTTGAACGTGATGCGGAATTGGCCACTAAGGATTATATGGCTGGATTAGACGCTTATAATCAAAACAAAACACAGCAAAATGTTGCCCTTAAATTACAGATGGCACAGATTGGTCTTCCAGGGTTTCCATTGTCGTCCAAAAAGATTCTTTTTGTAGCTCTTGCGGGAATCTCTAGTTTTTTCATCTGTTTTTTGTCTATTCTTGTTTTGTTTCTTTTAGATAATACTATTAATAATACGCTTCAGTTGGGGCAGGCAGCCAAATCTAGGGTGATTGGTCACTTAAATCTTATTCCAGATGGAAGTACTAATATAAGAGCGATTTGGAAGAATGATATTGGTAAAGAATATTCAACATTTAAAGACCTGTTAAGATCTGTGCGTTTTGAAATTTCCAGTGCATTTGAAAAAAATAAGGCTAAGATATTAGGGATTACTAGTCTTGGAGATAATGAAGGGAAGTCCTTTATTGCAGGAAGTTTAGCGTATTCTTTTGCAATGATGGGAAACAAAGTTCTATTGATTGGCGGGGAAACTAAAATAGCGACATCAGATTCAAAGGAGATTTCATTTAGCCAGGATTTTCAATCATTTTTAGTAAAGCGGGAGATCCAGACCGAGGATTTAATAACTGTGTTGAATAAAAATGATGCTAATTCATCATTACTGGAAATGCAGGATATAAATAGCCTTAAAAAAGGATTTGATGTTCTCAAAGATCAATTTGATGTTATTTTAATTGATGTTRACAGCCYAAWARATRWWAATAAMRMTAMASRWTNNTTGYTTTTTACAGAGCAGAATATAGCTGTGTTTGAAGCAGGAAAAGCTATAATGGATGAGGAAAAAGAATTGGTTGATTACATAAAAGACAAGCCAGGTTTTATTGGTTGGGTACTTAATAAAACAAAATAGAAGAAATGATTTTTTTGCTAGCCATTGGAAAATAAATAATCATAAATGATCCAGTTTTTATCTTCCCTATCACAAACAAAACGTGTATTGTTATTATCATTTATTGGGCTGGTAATTTCGTTAACGGTAGGTGTACTTACCTTTGTCAGTCCGGTTGCTCCCATTTTGCTTGTGATACTTGCAATGATGGTTGTTTATATTATTTTTCTCTTTAGAGATCCATCTATTGGTCTTGTAGCTCTTATAGTTTATTGTTTTACTTTTGGAATACTGGGTAGGGAAGTTGGGGTGATTCCCTTCGGAATTGGAATTGAAGTTTTTTTGCTATTGGTTTGGTTTGCGATTATTATCCTAAACAAGAGATTCAATTGGAAGATTCTGGATAATTCATTAAACAAAATCATGCTCATATGGTTTTTGATAAGCGTAGCTGAGATTATTAATCCCGCAGGAGCAAGTGTGAGAGGTTGGTTACAGGAAATCAGGAGTACAGCATTATTTCCATTACTATGTACCGCATTAGTTTTTCTTCTTTTTAATTCTAAGAAGAAAATGAACATGGTTTTGATATTGATTATATGCATGTCGCTGCTTGCCACCTTAAATGGTATAAAACAATTATACATTGGACCTTCTCCTGGGGAGCAAAGGTTTTTGGATGAAGGGGGGGAATTAACGCACGTGCTTTGGGGCAAGCTCAGGGTTTTTTCTTTTTATAGCGATGCAGGGCAGTTTGGGGCATCCCAGGCTTCATTTGTTCTTCTTGCAAGTGTTCTTGCATTAGGTCCATTTAAATGGTGGAAGAAAATTTTGCTKSCRATNNCWKCATTATTATTTTTTTATGGGATGCTTATTTCGGGTACAAGAGGAGCATTATTTGCTTTGGTAGTTGGTGCTTTTTTTGCGATTTTCCTGACTAAAAATATCAAAATTTTGATAGCCGGGGTAACTGTACTTCTATTGTTTTTCTGCTTTTTGAAATACACAAGCATTGGAAGTGGTAGTTATGAAATTGTTAGGTTACGTACCGCATTAGATCCAAAAGAGGCTTCGCTTAATGTGCGTTTCAACAATCAAAAAGTTATTGGAGAATATTTGAAGTCACGTCCGTTTGGAGGTGGTTTAGGTGTTATAGGTAACTGGGGAAAAGAATATAATAAAGACAAATTTCTATCTACTGTTGAACCGGATAGCTATTGGGTAAAAATATGGGCTATGTACGGTATAGTTGGTTTTACAACTTGGTTTTGCATGATAATGTTTGTAATTGGTAAATGTTGTGGAATTATATGGAAAATACGTGATGATGGATTGAGATATAAGAACATTGCAATGCTGTCTACTGCTGTAGGAATATTTTTCTGCAGCTATGGTAATGAAGTAATGAATTCCATGCCATCTGCACTGATTACAGCTTTATGCTTCTCTTTTATTTATCTGAGTCCAAACTTTGATATTAAAGATGATGTTTTATTAGCTGAATCAGATGTTGAAAATGTTAATAAGCGGGGGGTTAGCCATGCCATTTGAGATATTTTTAATTCCAGGAGCTATTTGTTTTGCGATAGCATTTTTCAAAGAAATTAATAAAAAAAAATAGTTATACACATTTAAACGCTCAAAATTAAATTAACTTGAACCGTAGATGATCAAAATATGTCTTTAACAGATAAAATTAAGGCAAACCCTAAGCTAAAAAAAATAGCACACTGGTTAATTGTGCCTACTAATGATCACAGACCGCGGCTATGGGTGAGGTTATTCGTTAATCCTTTTAAACATAAAAAGGGTAACGGGAGTATAATAAGAATGAGAAATCGGATGGACGTATTTCCTTTTAATGATTTTCAGCTCGGTAATAAATCTATTGTGGAGGATTTTGTAACCATTAATAACGGTGTTGGTTCAGTTCTGATAGGAAATGAAAGTATAATAGGTATTGGAAGTGTGGTAATAGGCCCTGTAACAATTGGGGATTATGTGATGATAGCTCAAAATGTTGTTATTTCTGGATTGAACCATGGATATCAAGACGTAAGCCTGCCACCTAGTAAGCAAGAAGATATACGCAAGCAAATTACTATTGGAGATAATGTATGGATTGGCGCTAATAGTGTGGTAACTGCAGGAATCGATATTGGAAAGCATAGCGTTATTGGAGCGGGAAGTGTGGTCACAAAAAGTATCCCCGAATATTGTGTTGCTGTAGGGAATCCTGCTAAAGTTGTTAAAAAATATATAAAAGAAACCGCATCGTGGGAGAAGGTATAATCGTAGGAACTAATTAAATGTATAAAAAAGACATTATAATTATAGGCCAGCAGGCATGGGATACAACTATAGGTAGTAATTGTAAAAATATTGCCCTGGAGCTTTCTAAGCATAATCGCGTGTTATATGTGAATTCCCCACTGGATAGGATTACCCTTTACAGGGACAGGCATAATCCTAAAGTAAAGAGAAGACTAGATGCGGTAAAAAATAAAGAGCATAATCTGATACAAGTTGAGAATAATATATGGAATTTATATCCCGATTGCCTGGTTGAATCTATTAACTGGATAGGGAATGGAGCAATATTTGATTTCTTTAACAAAAGGAACAATGCTAAATTTTCAAATTCTATAAAAAAGGCCGCTGCTAAACTGGGCTTTGTTGATTATCTTCTATTCAATGACAATGAGATTTTCAAGGGATTTTATCTAAAGGAATTTTTAAATCCATTTTTAAGTATTTATTATTCCAGGGATAATATGCTGGCTGTTGATTATTGGAGAAGACATGGAACTAGGCTTGAACCATTACTGATAGCTAAAAGTGATATTTGTATGGCAAATTCGGTATTTTTGACTGAGCACTGTAAAGAATACAACGAAAAGTCTTTTTATATAGGTCAGGGCTGTGAATTGGAAATCTTTAATATTAATGATCATGCGGTAATACCTTCTGAACTGCTGAAAATAAATACTCCTATTATTGGGTATGTTGGTGCATTGCAAAATATAAGACTGGATATTGGACTGATCAGGCATATTGCGCTGACAAGAAAGGACTGGACAGTAGTGCTTGTTGGAAATGAAGATTCAGTTTTTCAGCAAAGTGATTTGCATCAGCTTGATAATGTTGTGTTTACGGGGCCCAAGCCAATAGCAGAATTGCCAAAATATATACAGTTTTTTGATGTATGTATTAATCCGCAATTGATGAATGAGATTACAATTGGTAATTATCCTAGAAAAATTGATGAGTACTTAGCAATGGGGAAGCCTGTTGTGGCATTGGCAACAAAAGCTATGGAAATTTTTAAAGAGGAAGTTTATTTGGCAATAGAATGGGAGGAGTATGTTGAAATGATAGATAAAGCGTTGCGTGAGGATTCAGCTGAATTAAAAAATAGCAGGATTTACTTAGCTTCGCAACATAGCTGGGAAAATTGTGTTAATGAAATTTATAAATCAATAGAGCTGACTATTAATAATAGATAAAGAATGAACCTATTTTATATTATTTTTATTGTTGTGCAGATTTTAATAGGAATTCATTTCTTTATTCCATTCCTTTTTTATGTTATTGGACGATTTTCGGGTAAACAGCAACAGGTTTTGCAGCAGGAATTGGAGGCCGATTATGCTGTTATTATTACCGCATATCAACAAGTGTCTCAGGTTCCGTATGCTGTTGATTCTATATTGAAATCAAATTATAATAACTATTTAATCTATGTAGTTGCGGACAATTGCGATATAAGCGGGTTAAGTTTTAAAGATGATCGTGTTATAGTATTACGTCCTGAACAAACACTGGCAAGTAATACCGGCTCGCACTTTTATGCGATTAAAAGATTTCAACGTTTACATGGGCGCTTAACTATAATTGATAGTGATAACCTTGTACATAAAGAGTATTTTAATGAATTAAATAAAATTTTTGATGGCGGATATACTGCAATACAAGGGGTTAGGGCCGCGAAGAATCTGGATACCACTTATGCATGTTTGGATGAAGCCGGAGATATCTATTACCGATTGGTGGATAGAAAACTGATGTTTGAAGCAGGCTCATCCTCAGCTTTATCGGGGTCTGGAATGGCCTTTACCACTCAGTTATATAGAAGCTGTCTTGAAAATACTGTAATTTCAGGAGCAGGTTTCGATAAGATTCTTCAATATGAAATTCTAAGCAGAGGGATTAGAATTGCTTTTGCAGAACAGGCAATTGTTTACGATGAAAAAACCAGTAAAACTGATCAACTGGTAAATCAGCGGTCGAGATGGATAAATACCTGGTTCAAGTATTTGTTTTTGGGAGGAAGGATGTTATTCATGTCTTTGATCCGTTTTAACTGGAATCAGTTTCTGTTTAGTACAATGTTATTAAGGCCTCCCTTATTTATATTGTTAATGATAGCCTTTGTCTTCTTTATAGCCGATCTGTTTATATGGCCAATGTTTGTTATATTTTGGATATTGGGAATTGTTATGTTTTTTTTAACTGTTTTTGCTGCTTTATCTTACTTTAAGGCAGATTCCAGAATCTATGACTCTTTAAAAAATGCGCCAAAATTTATATATTTTCAAATTTTAGCTCTTTTGAAGGCTCGCAAAGCAAATAAAATATCTGTAGCAACCGAGCATTTTCATGAAGAAAAAATAGATAATTAAATCCCAAAGGATTATAAAATAATTTAAATGAGAAAAAAACTACGTATTGGAATTGAAGTACAAAGGATCTTTAGAAAGAAGAAGCATGGTATGGAAGTAGTTGCTTTGGAATTGATACGGGAAATTCAGAAGCTAGATCAATATAACGAGTATTTTCTGTATGCGAGAAACGACGTAGATGATAGTTGTGTCGAAGAAAAGGATAACTTTAAGATCAGAAAGCTTTCAGCAAAATCTTATCCGAGCTGGGAGCAGTTTGTTTTGCCGAATGCTGTGAAAAAAGATAACCTTGATTTTTTACACTCGACATGTAATACGTCAGCACTTCGCTTATCTGTACCTTTAATACTTACGTTACATGATATCATTTATTTAGAGAAAACTGATTTTAAAGGCACTTCGTATCAGAATTTTGGTAATTTATATCGGCGATTTATTGTTCCTAGGATTGTAAGTAAAAGCCAGATCATCATTACTGTTTCAAATTTTGAAAAAGAAGTTATTGTAAATAAACTTCAGCTACCTGAGGATAAGGTTAGGGTAATATACAATGCTGTAAATCCTAAATTTAATGTTTCTTATGCTCAAGATAGATTGGATAGCTTTAGGTCGAAACATAGACTTCCAGATCAATTTATTTTGTTTCTTGGTAATACTGCACCCAAAAAAAATACAGTCAATGTTATTAAAGCATATATAGAGTACAAAACGGTTACGCCTTCTGGATTACCTTTGGTTATTCTAGATTATGATCGTCAATTGGTATATGAAKTATTWRARRWKMTKRSCRRARMKSMANNNMAAGCCNATYKYWTYTWWMMYKGKYAWAYMRMRWCWKWSKMTMWRMMWWWATNAYANTNAATRTTWYTNAAGCWWWTMTWGWRTCCTTCTTTGAGAGAAAGTTTTGGTTTGCCAATTTTAGAAGCGATGGCTTGTGGAGTTCCGGTAATAACCTCAAATACTTCATCTATGCCAGAGGTCGCTGATCAGGCGGCTGTGTACGTAGATCCTTTTAATTTTTTGGATATAAAAGATAAAATGATTTCAATTTTGGACGATGGCTTATTGCAAGAGCAAATGAAGGAGAAAGGTTTAAAAAGGGCAGCAGATTTTACATGGAAATCTTCAGCTGAGCAATTGCTGTCAATCTATGAATTGGTTAAGTATTAACTTTTGTAGTTAAATAAAGCTATAATGAATAGGAGAAAGGCCATTTTTGGAATATTGGGATTTTCGGCGATTGCAGCTGGTGGTGCATCGGTTTGGAAATTTTATAACATACACAAGGCGCCCAATCTTGATTTGTTAGTTGATAAAAAATTACTTATAGCGCAAATAGCAGAAACAATAATTCCCGGTGGGGAAACCCCTGGGGCGAAGGCAGTGAAAGCTGAAGATTTTATAATAAAAATGGTTCGTGACTGTACAGAGATCAAATCGCAGAATAGATTTATCTATGGACTCAAGGAATTGGAGGATTACACGATTGCTAATTATGGTAAACCTTTTACCAATTGTAATGTGAATGATCGTATTCAAATACTAACCTATTTTGAAGATAGGGTAGATTCAAATAGGTTTGTTCATAAAGTGAAAAAGAAGATTTATGGAGAGAGTTTTATATATATGATAAAAAGTTATACTGTAGCCGGATATTGCACATCAAAACTCGGAGCAACGCAGGGGTTGGCCTATGATTATGTTCCTTCGGTGTTTGAAAGTTGTTTACCTCTTTTACCTGGACAGCGATCATGGGCAACCAAGTAAAGCATAGAAAATGAATTATATTAATAGAGAACATATTTCGTACGATGCTATAGTTATTGGTTCTGGTATTACCGGTGGTTGGGCCGCAAAGGATCTGTGTGAGCAGGGGCTGAAAACTCTTTTGTTGGAAAGAGGACGAGATGTAACTCATATTAAGGATTATCCTACGGCTAATCTTAATCCATGGGATTTTGAGCATAGGCTATACAATACTATAGATGAACAACTGAATAATTCTGTGCGTAGCGCAGCTGGAAATGAAGGGGACCGTTTGTTTTACACCAGTGAGGTTGAACATCCCTACATTCAGGAGAAACCCTTTTCTTGGGTTAGGGGATATCAGCTTGGTGGCAGGTCGTTAGTGTGGGGACGACAGTGTTATAGATTTAGTGATCTTGATTTTGAATCTAACTTAACGAATGGGGTCGCGATTGACTGGCCGATACGTTATGCTGAGCTGGCTAAGTGGTATGATTATGTTGAAAAGTACATTGGAATAAGTGGACAATGTGAAAATCTGGCTCATTTACCTGATGGGCATTTTTTGCCACCAATGGAACTGAATTGCATTGAGAAACATCTGGATAATTCTATTCGGAATAATAATGAGCGGCGCTTAATGACCATTGCAAGGGTTGCCAATCTGACAAAAGGCTGGGATCATAGGGGGCCATGTCAAAATAGAAACTTATGCAGCAGAGGTTGCCCTTATGGGGGATATTTTAGCAGTAATAGTTCTACAATACCTGCAGCGGCTGCTACAGGGAATTTAACGATCAGGCCGTTTTCTCTTGTACAAGAGATTATTTATGATGACAATCTTAAGAAGGCAACTGGGGTAAGGGTAATTGATAGTAATAGTCATGAAGTGTTTGAGTTTTATGCACGAATTATCTTTGTTAATGCATCGACTATAGACAGTACTTCCATTCTTCTGAATTCAAAGTCGAGCCGCTTTCCAAATGGGTTGGGCAATGATAGTGACCAGCTTGGACATAATCTGATGGATCACCATTCATCGGCAGGGGCATATGGTGTGCATCATGGCTACAAAGATAAATATTACAAAGGGAGAAGGCCATGCGGATT
>NZ_AWRU01000009.1:26952-215871 GCF_000523515.1 Pedobacter sp. V48
TCCCAGGTATAGAAATCTTGAGGCAGGAGATAAGCATGGTTTTATTGGCGGATATAATATACAAGGGCACGGAGAGCGTCAGGAATGGACAGATAAATCAGAGGGCCTTAAGGGGTTTGGAGCCAGTTTTAAAGAACAGCTAACTACCCCAGGACCGTGGACAGTTTGGATGGCAGGATGGGGTGAATGCCTTCCATATTTTGATAACACAGTATCTGTTTCAAATGATGAAAAAGACAAATGGGGAATGCCCTTGATCAAAATTGATTTTTCATTTAGAGAAAATGAGCAAAAAATGATGAGTGATATTAAGGATACGGCATCTGAAATGCTTTCTGATGCAGGATTTGAGGATATCGACGCCTTCTCATATAATAAGCCCGGTGGATCTACAGTGCATGAAATGGGTACCGCAAGGATGGGAAAAGATCCTAAAACATCTGTTTTAAACAGATTTAATCAGATTCATGCTGTAAACAATGTGTTTGTAACTGATGGAAGTTGTATGACTTCGTCTGCTTGTCAGAACCCATCGCTAACTTATATGGCATTAACTGCCAGAGCATGTTCTTACGCCGTTGATGAAATGAAAAAGGGAAATCTCTAAATGAAAAATCTGGCACAATTATTTAAGACTATTATTCAAATCCAAACTAAATGTCATTAAGACCATTAAGTATTCCTTCTTACATTAAAGCGCATCAATACAATGCTGAATGGTTTCTTAACCATGTAGATGATATTCGCAGGGATTTGCATAGGTTTAATCCTGAACATCCTGATGTGACTGTTATTATACCAGCATATAATGAAGAAGATTCGATATTGAGAACGCTGTCTTCTCTCTCGAAAACAATAACCGTTCAGCAGGTTCAAATATTGGTTGTAAATAATAATTCTACAGACAATACACAAAAATTGATTGAACTGACTGGTGCAAATTTTATAATTGAATACAAGCAGGGTGTAAAGCACGCGAGAAATGCAGGGTTGGCTGCTGCAAAAGGAAAAGTTATTATAAATGCTGATGCTGATTCTGTTTACAGTCCCTATTGGGTAGATCTGATCAGTTTGCCTCTAAAGGATAATAATGTGGCTTGTGCTTATGGAAGATTTGCCTTTTTGCCTGATAAAGATGCAAATAGAGGAGCCTATTTTTTATATGAAACTGTTGGTGATCTTTTTAAGAGAGTAATACAGAGAAATAAAGATGAGGCGATGTATGTATATGGATGCAGCTCCGGATACAGAAAGGACCAGGGCCTGTCTGTTGGTGGTTATGAGCATCCTCCGGGAGCGAATGAAGATGGGTATATGGCACTTAAATTAAGAAGCAAGTTTGGCATACTTTATCGGGTAACAGATAACCGATCATTGGTTTGGACATCAGACCGTCGTTTAATGGAGCAGGGAGGGCTGTTAAAAGCATTCATGACAAGGCTTAGTTCCATGTTTAAATAACTTGTCGTTAATTTTACTTTAAGCCGGAAGCCGTAGTTTATGAAATCTAAAATTAAACTTTTATTCAATTTACTAAAGAGTAAACATGTTTTATCCCTAATCAGTAATGGGGTTAATGCTATAATTGGCGTGGTCACTTTAGGGATTCTCTTGCGTTTTCTTACTAAAGAAGACATGGGTAACTGGGGCTTCTTTCTTACTGTTTTACTGCTGGTTGATACTTTTAGATCGGGTTTCTTATCAACTTCATTTGTGAAATTTTATGCTGGTGCAAGTGAACAGCGGCAGCGAGAAATTATAGGGTCAACATGGTATATAGGAATTGTAATTACTTTGATTTTTGTAGTCATAAATATACCTGCTTATTTTGCTTCATTGTATGTAAAGGACACGAGCATTAGTTTGTTTTTGAAGTTTTTTAGTCTTAATTATGTGCTTTCACTTCCTTTTTTCGTGTCCAATTGTATTTTACAAGGGAAACAGCGTTTTGATAGATTGCTCATTCTTAATTTTACAAATCAAGGTTCTTTTTTGGTATTACTGCTTATTTGCATCTTTTTACACAAGATAAATATCCATACTGTTCTGTATTGTTATTTATCCTCAAATCTGATATCAAGTTCATTATCTCTTATTTGTGGATGGGCCAATATCACCAAACTTAAATATAAAACGAAAGCTGGTGTACAGGAAATGTATAACTTTGGGAAGTTTAGTGTGGGTACGAATCTGAGTGCAACTTTATTAAGCTCAACAGATTCATTCATTATTAAAATGTTTTTAGGACCGGCGGCTCTTGCGATTTATGGTGCCGGAATAAAATTGATTGCATTTATAGAAATTCCTTTAAGAAGCTTTGTTTTTACTGCAATGCCTGGATTATCAACTCATTTTAATTCGGGAGAAAAATCAGAAGTACTACTACTTATGAAGAAGTACATAGGCATGCTCACTTTTGCATTATTGCCTTTAAGTGTGTTGGTATTTATATTCGCGGATTACGCTATACTCATTTTAGGTGGAGAAAAGTACGTGTCTACAGAGGCGCCAAACATTTTAAGGATATTTATGGTTATCGCACTATTATACCCTGCAGACCGCTTTTTTGGTTTAACTCTTGATATTATTCACTTACCAAAAATAAATTTTATAAAGGTGGTATTGATGGTTTTAGTAACTGTGGTTACTGACTGGCTATCCATTAAACTGACKSKTMSKATYTNTGGTGTTGCTGCTGCTTCAATCTTTTGCACTTTGACAGGGATGATAATTGGATTTTATGCTTTGAACCGTTATTATCAGAGATTTACCTTTTTAGATATCTATAGTAGTGGTTACAGGGATGTGTTTTCGCTTTTAAAAAGCAGTTACGGAAAGTTTTTTAATAAATCCGGTCGGATTAGTTAACCTTAACAAAGGTTGGAGTTTCGGTAACTTTAATGTTGATTTTTTGATTTGTTACGGCCATTTTCTGAAAAGTCATTTCATCGGCTCCTGCCTTCGGATGACAGATGGTTACTTCTTTAATTCCATTTCCAAGATTTAATGTGTAATCAGCTGTTTTGCCTTTTTTATCGGGAACAGTAAGCACATAAATTTTAGAATCACCGGAAGTATACAGATCAACAAGTGGATCAAATGAAGAGGTGCTTTGATACAAGTAATCGCCCATTAGTTTTTTTGCCTGAAATATGAAATCGGCTGAAGGCCTTCTTTTTGTTTTATCTACCAATCCAGCAGATGAATATTGAGTAGGATCATTAACGTTGACATCATTTAACATATAGAAAAAAGTACGATTGATCCCTTTTCTAGCATATAAAAGAGCTGTTCTTAATATCCAGTCGGCTTGAGTATCTATTGTAGATTTAGTACCAATAGCAATAGCCCGTTGAGGACTCTTATCATTTACATCAAATCCGCACTCAGTTACCCATACCGGCCTTTCATCTGCATGGTCCTTGCTTAATTGAACGAAGCTTGAAGCAACGCTTCCAATATCAGATAGTTCGGGTGCTGCACCAGATTTCCAGTTGTCATTTGAATACTGATGATAATTAATAACATCAAAGCATAAAGTATATTTACCATCCTTAATCCTGTTGGATTTGCACCAGTCAATAATTCTTTTAACGAATTCTGGCTCTGGGAAAGCGATTCCAGCCATAACGACTTTCATGTAAGGATCGGCCGTTTTTACGCCTACATCTTTCCCTAATGTACCCATGTGTCCGTCATAAAATGCAGAGAGTTGAGCTGCATACTGCTCAGGGGTTTGCTGAGCTTCAGCACCTCGCCAGTTCTTATCAGGCTCGTTACTGCATTCTATATAGCTAAGTACACCCAAACCTATTTTTGGATTATTTTCGTACGCGGGATGCTTGATTAAAACATTATCAATGTTTTTATTTTTTCCGTACCTGGCAGCGATCTGGAAACCAGCTTTTGCCATCGAAATGTAGGATGAAGGTTCACTTTTATCGCTGCCTTTTGAAACCGGAGTATAGTCTCTAAGACTTCCAAAGGGATCAGCAGGATTATATTCAGGATAACTTTTTCTCATCCATCCCGGCATGATCTGCAAGCACATTAACGACTGGATATCATTGGCGCTGTTTTTTTGATAAATCTGATCATAAAAATTTAGATCAAAGGATCCTTCTTTTGGCTCTATTTTTTCCCAATCAAGATAATGTCTAAAGCCTGAAAAAGTTTTAATGAGATCGAATCTGGAATTGTCAAGTTGATTTGAACCGTTGTTACTTATATACTCCCATTCAAATCCATTTACTCCCAGCATGTTTTTAAAAGGCAGGGAGCCTTTGTTAGCCTCGGTAATTAAATTTAGATTCGTTTTATCTTCTACCGTAGCGACAGGTAAAGTCTTTTTGCAGCAACTACAACTTAAACCGGCAAATATGGTAAAGACCAAAAGATATCCAGATTTCATATTCCCAAATTTAATTAAAACAGTTCACATTAAGGCTATTCAACTGCCCCAACAGATGGAGTTAATGGATTTCTTGCTTTTCCGTAATAGTCTAGATTAACTTCTTTACTTATTAATGCATCAAAATTTTGAATTGAAAGAGATACTCCTAAATGCTTTGCCTTAGAATTATTATTAAGATTAAATGATGTTTCGTCTGTAATTCCTGCATCCTGATAGGTCTTAAAGTACTTATTTCCCGAACCAGTGGGTTTTGTGTTTTCTAACTCATTCCAAAAATAGTTTTTATTGTTGTTTCCGACCAGAACAAGTTTGTACGCAAGGTTATTTGTTACTTCGCATTTGCCACCCAATAAACTGTACATATCTAGCACTTGTGCCGGAAAAGATCCTGATTTTGGCAGTAAGTTTCCACAGGTATTATTAAATACTTTAGCATTTACATAGGTAGTTTTTCCTGGAATTATATTTCTTTGAAACGATTGAAGTTCAAAAGCACTATACTCTCTGGAACTTACAATAATATTATTAAATATTAATACTTGTTTTGGAGTTGTTCCTATACTATAAGCCCAAGCTCTTATTGCATTTCCCTGATGATCTCTAACTAAATTGTTATAGAATTTTCCATTCCCCTGTAGGTAGAATATACCATTGTGATTGCTATTGTCCTGATTAACATTTTGAACCAGATTGTTATGTATATTAAAAGAATCAGCATTTTCAATAACAACCACACTACCAACAGCTCTTGAGTTTTTATAAATTACATTGGCTATTTCCACATTCCTTACAAGCCCGGTAACGAGGTTATTTTGTGCAGACCCCTTAAATCTTATCAGGGTGCCTGTATTATCACAATCAATATTTAAAAATTTCAGGTTATTTGAATAGGAGGTCTCCGATCCATCATAATTTTTCCTTGAATCATATTGGATAACCCCATATGTAGTCAGGTTTGAAAATGAAAAATTCTTCAGCGTAAAGTCATCAATATTATCTTTAAGAAGTACTGATGCCCCATCGGCAGTTCTATTTTTAAATACGAAGCCCTTTTCTATTCCGGCAGTGCCTTTACCATCTAGTATTACATTTTTGAGATTAGACAGTCTGATTTGTGTATTACCCAATAACTGAATAAGTCCATCGTTCTGGATGGTTACGGTAAAATTCTTATTGCTAATATTAGAGATCTGGATGTCTTTATAGGATCCACCTTTTATTTTAATAAGTGTTGCCGAAGAAATGTTAAGAGTTTTACCATCAATAGAAAGATTTCCTGATCCAGTGCCAATATTTAATATCTTACTAGGAGCGGCTATACTATCTTTTGGGGGTGTGGGCTTTGGCTGTTCTACTGGGACGGGAGTAATTGGCTCTAAAAGCTCTGCAGCTTTTTTGCATGAAATGCTGATTATTAGCAAAACAAATAGGGTTAAATGCATTCTAAAGCTATTCTTCATAAGTTGAAATAAGTTGGGGGTGTCATCCTATGCCGCAATTGTAGTGAAATTCCTGCAAAAAAAAATTTATTAGCACAGATAATAAATTGAATAATACCCATTCAGCCTATCTAAAATATCAGAAATGTTGCATTGGGGAAGGTTTTTCCCATTTTTATGAAAATAATATAGTTTTAGCGGATTTTTTTTATGACAATTAAATTACATTTATTTCGAATTAAGAAAGATTCCTTATTCTGGCAGTATAGGGAGGTGGCTGCTTATTTCGGCGCGATTTTTATGCCTTTAATCTTGACTTAATTCGAGGATTTTTTTCTACGATTGTGTAACACAGTTAAGATTTGTTTACAAATAGTGGTGTCAAATTTCCTTGCAAAGAGCATGTCGGAGTTAGTAAGTGAAGGAAGATCTTCCATGACCAGTATCTTTGGATGAGCCTTTTGCTCAGACCAGTCGATATACCTGAGGTTGTTGTTTAGCACTCGGTTTTTGAATTCTGAGTTCATAATTAGACTTGCTATAATGAACTCATCAGGAGACCAGGTATATTTAAGAAATTGACGAAGTTTTAAATTAGTGTAGAATTTGTCATCAAGATATTTAGCGCATTCCCCACTTATAGTCCACCAGGTCGAATTACTTCCTCCATAGAGATCAACTGGAATAGGGAATTTTCTTCTCGGAGCAATAGTGTTTAATACCGCCTGCAAAAGATACCTACCCCTAACGGTAAAGTCTGTAAAATGATATTGCTCATATCTGGCATTCGCCTGTTTCCACCACTCCGAAACACTGGTATCATCGTAAGAAATAAAATTTATACCTTTTTTACTTTCAAAAAAATTATAGATATACTCAGAAGATTTTAATGGATAGTCCTGACCACTTAAGAGATTGATAAAATCATAATTCTTCCCCGTTGCCAAAATTTCATGTAAAGAGTGGGTTATAGCGTTCAAAAAACTATTGCCTCCCCAGTTGCAGACTGTTCTGTTTCTTATAATATTTACATTTCCACCTATGTCCTTGAAAGTGGTTAAGTCAACTTTTTTATCGACGTGCAGGTATATATCAAAATTCGGATGCTGCAGGCTTTCTACAAGCATTAACAGCTGATCAGGATTTTTATGTGCCATTATAAGATGAGCAATACGCATTTGATGATTTATAGAGGTTAATTTTTGATTCCTGATAAATGAGAATTAATAATTTCAACGATCTCTTTAGTCCTGTTTTTCCAGGTATTCCTTTTGGCTAATTCCTTTCTTTTTTGAATTATGATGTGGTCATTATTGACTATCGCATCATTTATAGCCCTGGAAAAAGTATTTGCATCATTGCAGTATTCCACCAGATCATCTGTGAAGTCCTTCAGATCAGGGTTGAAGTCGGTCGCTATTACCGGTTTTCCTGCACTAAGATATTCAAACAGTTTAATTGGAAAAATAGTGTCACTTACATCGTCTTTTTTAAACGGTATGATCGCTACGGTAAAGCTATTTAATAGCAATGGAACTTCGTTATACGGTATTGAACCTATGATATGTACATTAGACATTTTTTGTAATAGTTCCGGGACAAAGCTGTTTTCAACAGGACCGGCAAAAACAAATGTTTTATCTGTATTCATCCGGATAACTTCTAAAATGAGCTCGTAATTTATACGACGCTCAATCGTTCCAAGATAGCCGATTATTGGTTTAGGTAGATTTTTTAGCTTCTCATGTATCGGAGTTGTTTCATTTAAGGTTTCATATAAATGATATGAATCGGTTGCATTCGGGACGAAATAAGTATTTGGGTTAACTAGCTTTTTTTCATTATATAATGCCTTGCTTGTACAGATGATCAGATCGCTTTCTCTAGCTAGCTTCTCTTCGGATTTAATTCCATGCCTCATATCATATGGCACTATCATCGGATCAACGCACTGATAAATGGTTAGCATTGGATTAATTTTCCTGCCTACATTAGGATAGTGAAAGTTGAACGAGTTGATATAAATAAATTCCAAAATATTATTAGCTTTCAAAATTTTCTTTATGCGGTAGGCTATTATAGACTCATTTATTTTAAGCATCCACCTAAAAAGTTTACCCTCGGGCAGAAAGTTAATAGGAATTATTGGGGGGGTGATTATGGTCTTTAGGTTAGGCAGGTCTGTATCTAATAACCCATCTGAAAAAATGGAAAACTTCTCTTTGTACTTACTTAGCTGAGTCGAATTTCTGAATCTAAAGTAATCTTTAAGCGTAAGAGGATAATCAATAAAAAAAACCTTATTATCTTTTGCCAGGTTACGCGCGATAAACAGGGAGGTTGCCTGTATCTCGCTTTTAAAGTGGGTATTCCCTAGAAAAATAATTACTTTATCTTTTAGATTCATGAGCGTACGTTAATTCAGTGACTACTTTATAGGCATATTTCGTGCCTTTTAAATGCAAGACACTAAAAAAATAAAAAAAAAGTATATTTTTTACTAAAACGATATCTTTGTTTATTGTTTTTGGCAATTTCCCAAGGGTTAATTTAATGAGAAAAAAATATTTATTATATATATGTGTGCTTATCATTGGAAGCATAATTGGCATTATAGCTGACAGAAACCGAGAGTATTTAATCAATGGACAATTTTTAAGAGATCATTTACATCTCAGGAAAGCGATAGCTGATAAAGATAAAGTTATAAAATCAAATGATATAATGATATTTTTTGCATTTGGGCAATCCAATTCAGCGAATTATGGTGAAGGAGGTTACCATTGTCGCAATGAGGTTTATAACTATTACAAGGGCGATATTTATAAAGCAGAGGAGCCGTTGTTGGGTCCTGATGGGAAAGGGACAAGCGTTTGGTCAAGACTTGGTGACATGCTGATCGATAGCGGGCTTTATAAAAAGGTAATTATTATTCCAATAGGTATTGGCTCTACATCTATTCAGTCGTGGGTAGAGGAAAGCTCTGCAAAGAAGTTGGATCAGACACTAAATTATTTAGGAAAGGATAATATAAAACCTACACATATTTTTTGGCAGCAGGGAGAAACTGACAATGTAGATGGAACAAGTAAAAATCAGTATAAAGAAAGACTAAAAATGCTGATCAATGTATTTAGAAAACGAAATATCCAAGCCCCGTTCTATACATCAATAACATCTTATTTTCCTTATAATAATAACAACCCATTAGGAATAAATAAAGGTATTACGGAAGCTCAGCAAGAGGTCGCAAAAGAGGTTCCTGGGGTAATTGAAGGCCCGAATACCGATTCTTTGAACTTAGCTTATTATCGTTATGAGGCTGTTCATTTTACAGAAAAAGGTTTGGATAGATTGGCGTACGAATGGTTTAAGAAAATAAAGGCCGCCGAAGCTAATTAAAAAGAAATTCGAGTCTTGATTTTGTATATCTCCAAAAATCTTTAATTATATACAATAGTTTTTTTGGAAAAAGAAGTATATGTGCTATCAATATAAACCATATGCGATAGTCATCTATGGAAGCGGTAACCAGTAAGGATATTGGAAGAAATACTTGATAATAATCAGCCATTAAGATGTGTAATGGTTGATTTTGCGGGCTAATCACAAGAACAGATTTATAACCAAATGATTTTGATCTGATGAAAGCCAAAAGGATATATAGACCCAGAAACAATACAGGTAAGGGCATAAATAGATTGCTGAGCATAACGAGCAATGAAATGGCCTCTAACACAAATATCATGATTTCCTTTGTTTTAAAATTGTCGGGGTTCAAATTGCTTGCATAAGTATTGGTTCCGGTGATAATATCATTTTCCCGATCATGGAATTGATGCCACAAAATTCCCCTTATTCCATAGCACATTGCCCATACCCCGGTGCTTATAAACCATATCCAATCCATTTGGGCATGCGCGATAAAACTTATACTACTGATCATTAAAAGGCTGGTGAAAATATGTGAACCAGAGGCATCTGCGAACACACCTAATATTCCTCTGTCTTTAAGTCTGACTGGCTTAAAAGAGTATAAGGAGAAACTAACCCACGGAATACAATACAAAATGACGGATCTCAGGTCCGGTAGTAAAAGACTTGCACAAAAGCAGCCAATTAATATTAGTGTAATTGGAAGCAGCCAATGAAAATATACTTTGACATTTGCCATTCTGTTTTTCTTTCCTTGAGTATTGTCAATTCCAATATCTGTTATGTCGTTAATTATACTAACGTAAATTGCACCTATAATCAGTGAGAGAAGCAGGAATAACAGATGAGGTACTATTGATAAAAAAGATCCATTTACCTTAAGGGCAGTAGCATAACCTATTGCAAGGAGCGGAGGTAATTTGTATTCCCACCAATCTGCAGATCTGATGATTTTTTTCATTAATGGCTTTAGGAGTGTAGGTTTGTCTTTTTAAATTTATTGGCTAAGGAGTTTATCTTTCGCTGAAAGCCGATCAAGAAGACCTGAGGTATTGTTTTAAGTGTATACGGGATATTTATATTAAATGATTTTTTTAATAATCTAACCGAATTTAGCAGATTAAGTTCCCTAATAAGATTATGCTTTGAAAGTTCAATTAAACTTGCCATATATCTCTCCTCCATCTGTTTCTGCTCATTCTGTGTTAAGAGTGCGCTAAACTTAGTCATTTTAGCTTTCAAATCCGCAACGTAGAGGAGTTCTAAGACTTCGCTCCATTTTCTTCCGTCATAAACATTTATTTCATCTACTCTTTTTCTCCAAAGTTTATTTAGTGTAAATGCGGCTTTGCATTCCTTTGTAAGTATCATTTCAAGATATAAACACCAATCGTCGCCGATGTTCATGTTTTCATCCCAGCCAGATACAACTGATGATTTCCGCATCACTAATGAAGACGAAGGAGAGGGGCAGGCTTGAATATAAAGATCCCGAAGATCGAGATTATTTAAGTTAATCCAATGGTCTTTTTCTTTGCCGAAATAAGGTTTTAAGAAAGGGTCGTTATTTAAAAAACTCCAGCTCTCTCCGTTTTTAGTGTCTTGGTCCCAATTTGCAAACACAAAGTCGAGCTGTTCACTCTCTAACTTTTTTAGGCAACTTTCCAAAAAATCAGGATGCCATATATCATCAGAATCCAGAGAAGCGAGAATTGTGCCTTGGGCTTTGCTAAGGCCAAAATTTCTTGCTGAGGCCTGTCCGCCATTTTCTTTCCAGTAATACTCTATTTCAGGATATTTTGCTATAAGTTCTTTAGTTTGATCAGTAGATCCATCATCAACCACAATGATTTGAACATTTTTGTAAGTCTGATTGATTGCACTGTGAATTGCATCAGGCAACTTTTTTTCTCTATTATAGGTCGGAATAATTATCGAAACCAAAGGATTAGTGCTCATCTATTAGATCGTTTAAATAATTAGCAAAAACAGTTTCAGGGGAAGAGGGGATGTGTTTGGAAATGTGTAAGGAAGCTTGTTCTCCTATTTTTTTCCATTCTTCCCGTTTTTCCCATGCCCGATCCATAGCCAATTCAAAATCTCTTTCGGTTGCTTCCGCTATGAATCCATTAATTCCATCTTCAATTATGTCTGCATTTCCGCCTGCGTTGCTTACAATAACAGGTCTGCCTACTGACATAGCTTCTATCATAGACAAGGGAAGTCCCTCACTTCTGGACGGGAGAACCAGAGCATGATGCTCTGCCCAAACATTCTCAACATTATCAAGATAGCCGATAAACTTAACATTGTTGATGTTTAAAAGTTTTGCCATCTCTTTCAAACCTTCTTCATCAAGTCCACTTCCTATAAAAGAGATCGTGATAGGCCGGGTTCTCCATTTTTCTTTATTCATAATTCTCAGTAGAATGTCCTGACCTTTATCAATTATAAATAGTCTGGCAACGCAGGCCAGTTGGTAGCCCTTACTGGTTGTAGGAAAGGGTAGAGGGGTAACATTGGTTTTAACCGGATTAAAAACAATTTTGCTATTTGGAAGTCTTATTCCGAATTGCTCTTCAGTTAACTGTTTGTTATGATTGGATACAAAGAAATTCATTTTTGCTCTAAGCAAGGTTTCCTTCATATAGCTTCTATCGGTATGGTAAGGCCAAAAGAAATCAACCGCTTTTTGTGCAATTATTACATATGAGATGTTTAGTCTGAAACATTCATAAGCATAAATGAGCCCATCGAAATTTATTCCCTGGGCAATAATAACCAAGTCTGGTTTGTTATCTTTTATTGATGCGCGGAATTTGTTTAGCGCATGGTTGTCGGTAAAATTATTAGTTAAAATTCTTTGGTAAAGTTGTTTTAATTTTCTTGTTGCTTTATTAGAAAAGGAAAGCTTAGGCTCAAGTTCAATAAATGTAGCTCCTGCAAGTTTTAACTTTACAAATTCAGCATGCAGAAAATTAATTTTGGATTTATATACGGTAATAGACGAATTGTTTATCATAGGGATACTTTTTGCCCAAAGTTCCTCACTTCCTCCCCAGTCATCCATGCAGCAGGTTATTATTGAAATTTTTTTTAAACGCCTCATTAAAATAATTTATTTTTCACACTATCTTCTTTAAACAAATCTGCATAGTCCCCTTTTAAGGAAAGTAATTCCTGGTCTGTTCCTTGCTGTGAAATGGTTCCTGCCGAAAGCACATAAATATAATCAGCATGTTTAACAGCAGAATGCCTGTGACTTATAATTAAAGCCGATCTATTGCCAATACGGCTTCTAAAGCTATCAAATAAATCCTTCTCAGCAATGGCATCTAAAGCACTTGTGGCCTCATCTAGTATCAACAGGCGGGCATTGCTATAAAAACTTCGCGCAATGGCTAATTTTTGCCACTGTCCAATGCTTACTTCCTGACCATCTTCAAAGACTCTCCCCATCATGGTTTTGTATCCATAAGGGAATTTTTCTACAAATGAGTGTGCCCCAGAATTTTGAGCTGCTTTAACAATATCATTTTCACTGTAAGGTCTGTCTATATCACCGAATTTAATGTTATCTGCTGCTGAAACATTATAACGGGAAAAATCCTGAAAAACTACGCTTACCTGTTTCCTGTATTCCGATTTCTCAAAGCTCTGGATATCTGTATCGTTTAAGGTTATTGTGCCAGAATTGGGCTCATAGAGCCTGCAGAGGAGTTTTATTAGTGTGGATTTACCTGCACCATTTAAACCTACTACTGCAATTATTTTCCCAGATGGGATTTTTAAATTGATATCAACTAGAGTTGGCTTATCCGAATGCGGATAGATGAAATTAATGTTTTTAAGTTCCAGATTGGTAACATCTTCCACAGGCACAGGCTTACCAATCGTTTCATTAGTCATATCAGTTTGAAGATCAAAAAGCTCAAATATGCTGTTTATGAAAATGCTATTCTGATATAAAATAGAGATTCCAGCACCAATATTTTGCATTAAAGTAAAGGCCTGAGGAAATGCCATTAAGAACAAAACGATATCACCTACACTGGTTTTTCCGCTAACTGTTCCTAAAGCAATATAGCCTATACAGGTAAAAAAGCCAATGCTGGCAAGTGAGGTGGTAAATAATTCATTCAAAGTACGTCTGTAGCTTAGCTTTATTTTTTGATCTATAACCTCTATTCTAATGCTTTGATAGAGGTTTTTAAAGTAATTGCCCAAATTGAAACTCCTAATCTCTTTGGCTGGCTGATCAGAGGTGATCAGATTACTCAGATAAGCAGCTTTACGCTCTAGTTTAGTGTGCTTTATTCTCCAGATATTCTGTTTGTTTGCAAAATAAATCCTTACGAAAAGTGTTGGCAGAATGAAAACAACTAACAGGGGTAACAGTATCCAGTTAATTGTGATAAAAAGAGAACCAACTGCGCAAAGATTAAGGGTGTTTTTGGCAATTTCAATTAGTGTGGTTACTACAAGATTTGGACGATCAGCACCAGCATCTTTTGCTCGCTTTAGGATATCAAAATAATCAGGACTTTCATAGTAAGAGAGATCCATTTGGATGGCCGATTCATGAATTTTTTCATCAATGTAATTAGCTACTTTAGTTGCCTGAACTTCGGTAGTATACACTGAAACAGCCCGTGCAATAGCATAAAAAACAGCTATAATTCCGGCGATAACAACATATTTTAAGATAGTGCCCTCCTGGTTTGCATGGATGAATTCTGTTGCAGAGATCTTGTCTACCAGAATTTTTAAGGCATAAAATGATCCCATGAATAACAGGGTTTCTGCCAGGATCATCCCAATGGAAACAAGCATCCACCCCCTTGCTGCCAACCAAACTAATTTGAGCGTTCTTTTTAGGTTTAAATTGGTGCTAAGCGTTTTGAGCTTTTGAGTGATTGCGTGAACCATGGAGTTTATACAAACTTAATTATATTATTTAAGACAACATATATGCGTACCTATCTAAACAAATCTATAAAAAAAACTATCTTCATGTAGATTAATTATCTTGACCGAGTGTTTATTGGTCGAACTACTTAATTGAATTAGCATGGTATTTGATTATTAGAAGTATATGAAAAAAAATAATGTGATCATTGGACTGGTTTTTATTACCATTGTTTTGATTTCAGCGAGCTGCACTCAAGATAAAAAAGATGTTATAAATATCCCCGCTCTTAGAACAAAGCAAGTTAAAATTAAGGATATGTTTGGAGTAAACGGTTTTGAATGGGACTTTTATGATTCAAAATATAATTTTGATACTTCAAAATTTAATCTCGTAACCAATTTTAGTGGTTTCAGACATTTTCTTGATTGGGAGCGGATAGAGCCTGAAAAAGGAGTTTTTAGATTTAATCATAAGCCTGAAGGGGGCTGGAGCTATGACGAAGTATATCAAAAATGTCATAAGGATAGTATGGTTGTTTTAGTTGATATTCAAACTATCCCTAATTGGTTAATTAATACTTATCCGGTTGCCAAAAGACAAAGAGATTTAATCCCCGTAAGTTATGGGGCAAAAAGAGATAATCCCGCGTCTTATATAGAAATTGCACGTGCAGGATTTCAGTTTGCAGCCAGATATGGACATAATTCAAAGATTGAAAAAGAATTAATTAAAGTTCCAAAAGAAGCCGAGCATCCTGTTATTGGCTTAGGATATGTAAAATATATAGAAAGTGGTAATGAACCTGATAAATGGTGGAAAGGTAAGGACAGCGAGCAAACCCCGGAAGAACATGCTGCACAATTGTCTGCATTTTACGATGGTCATAAAGGTACCTTAGGGAAGGATGTTGGTGTAAAAACTGCGGACTCTACTATGAAAGTAGTAATGGGAGGCATCGCTAAACCAAATGTTGAGTTTGTTGATCGAATGGTTGAATGGTGTAAGAAGAATAGAGGATATAAGAAAAATGGAGACATTGACCTATGCTTTGATGTGATTAATNTAMSACATGTATTCTAACGATTATACGGGTTGGTTTGCGAAATTTACAGGGAAAAAGAGGGGAGTAGCACCTGAAACAAACAGTATGACAAAAATTGCAGGAAGCTTTACTGATTTTGCTTCCAAATTGAATAAGGGGGTAGAAGTTTGGTCAACAGAAACAGGATATGACCTTAGTGAAAGAAGCGTGCAAAGGGCAATACCAATTGGATCAAAATCAAATGAAATCACTCAAGCCGACTGGTTAATAAGATTAGGGTTGTTATATGCCAGACAGGGAATCGATAGGGTTTTCTATTATCAGCTTTATGATAATAATGATCCCGGAACGGATACTGGAACACCTTACGGGTTTTCCGGTTTATTGGATAAAACAGGGAAGCGCAGGGCTGTAGCAGATTATGTTCATCAGATTACTGCATTAATGGGGAATTACTATTATTATAATACCATTAACCAGGATCCATTGGTTGATATTTATCAATCTGGTAAAAAACGCATGTATATATTAGTAGTTCCAGACGAGGTTGACAGAAAAGAAAAATATGAGCTTGACTTGAATTTTGCTAAAAAGGCCATTATACGCACGCTTAATCCTGGATCCAACCAAATGACCAGTAAAGAAGTTGACACTGATAATGGAATACTCGAAATTGAAGTTACCGAAACTCCAGTTTTTGTTGAAGCTAAATAGAGTATATCTTATGCAATTTATTGAAACAATACAAATAATAACTACTTTAGTCAATAGATGGGTATAACTTCAATTATTACAGTTAATTTTAATCAGCCAGAAGTTACCATAGCTTTTCTTAGTTCTGTTAAAAAGCATACTTCAAAAGAAAAAATTCAACTAATTCTTGTTGATAATGGAAGTCGAATTGATCATGAGCATGATTTTAGGGCTGCGTACGACGGTTTAATATATATCCGTTCGACTGAAAATCTTGGATTTGCCGGTGGAAATAATTTAGGTATTAAAGCGGCTACCGGCGATTATCTTTTGTTTTTGAACAATGATACTGAAATTGTTGATGGTTTGGTAGATACACTGAGATTGGAGCTAGATAATAATCAGGATATAGGTATAATCTCTCCTTTAATTTTATTTTTTGAGAACCCTCAAATCATTCAGTATGCGGGTTTTACCGAAATGAATTACCTGACATGTAGAAATAAGGGAATCGGAAATATGGAAACTGATACGGGTCAATTTAATAACGATAGCAGGGAAACTGCATATTGTCATGGAGCTGCGATGATGTGTAGAGGGAAAGATCTGTTAAAAGCTGGTTTAATGGCGGAAGAGTTTTTTCTGTATTATGAGGAGCTTGATTGGTGTGAGAAATTTAAAAAAGCGGGAAAAAAGATTTGGTTTACAGGTAAAACAAGAGTCTATCATAAAGAGTCTATGAGTGTTGGGAAAGAAAGTGATATTAAAACTTATTTCATGACCAGAAACAGATTGCTTTTTATAAGAAGAAATACGAGCAATTTAACCACCTTTATTTTTGGTGTTTACTATATTTTATTCGCATGTACAAAGCAGATGATTTTATATTTATCAAAAAAACGTTTCGATTTGATTAAATGGATCGTAAAGGGGGTGTTGTGGAATTTCGTTAACTCCAAAAACAGTAGTAAATTGGGATTCAAAATTAAAAATTWRYSATYNTWGCSYNCYRSWTWTGCCTTTTTGTAGTAGTATACACTTTTGTTGGGTATGGTTTTGTACTGTTTATAATTATCAAACTAAAAAGACTCTTTAAAACTAAAACTGTTCTTCCGTTAGATAAGATTGAACCATTTGTTACTATAATGATTGCAGCTTATAATGAGGAAGATATTATTGAAAAGAAGATCGAAAATACCTTAGAACTTGCATATCCTGAAGGAAGGCTGCAGGTTATATGCATAACGGATGGCTCATCTGATAGTACCCCAGATAAAGTGAAGCAGTTTAAAGATTTGCTGTTACTGCATATAGATGTAAGGGGGGGCAAAATGGCAGCCATAGAAAGAGCTATACCATATGTAGAGGGAGAAATTATAATTTTTACAGATGCAAACACCTTCTTAAACAAACATGCTGTTCAGGAATTAGTAAAACACTATCAGAATGAGAAAGTTGGGGCGGTAGCTGGTGAAAAAAGAATTTTTGTTGATACAACCGCTGATGCCAGCTCTGCCGGAGAAGGCTTCTATTGGAAGTATGAATCCTTATTAAAAAAATGGGATTATGAACTTTATTCAAATGTGGGTGCAGCAGGAGAGCTTTTTAGTATAAGGGCAAAACTTTATGCACCTATTGAAACCGATACCATTATCGATGATCATATGATCGCAATGAGAATAGCCGAAAGGGGCTATGTTATTGCATACGAACCCAATGCTTATGCGCTTGAAACAGCTTCTGCCAACTCCAGCGAGGAGTTAAAGCGAAAAATCAGGATTGCCGCTGGCGGTATACAATCTATCTTTCGTTTAAAAAAAGCAGCCAATCCGTTTAATTATCCTTTATTAACTTTTCAATATATAAGTCATCGTGTTCTGCGTTGGACTGTTACACCTTTTCTCCTTATTTTAATCTTTATATTAAATGCGCTAATTCTTTACAAGTATAATTCGGCTACTTACTTATTGATATTTATCGGCCAGGTGTTTTTCTATGGAATGAGCCTGATCGGTTGGTTTTTTGAAAGCAAAAATATAAAAGTAAAGGTTTTTTTTGTGCCATATTACTTTTGTATGATGAATTATGCAGTATTAGCCGGAATAATCAGGTATTTTAAAAAGACCCAAAGTGCAGCGTGGGAAAAATCGAAACGAAAATAAAAGGTCTATTGATAATCAAGATAAACGATTTTACTGATTTCACTACTAAAAGCCAGGCTCCAAATATACTCTGGGGTAGATAAAAAACTTTTAATCAGGAATAAGGTATTACCCCTTTTAATTGAATCATGTAAAACAGAAATCTGAGTTAAATCGTCAACTAAGCCTTCTCCTGTGGCTTTTAGGAGCGCCTCTTTTTTCGTCCAAAGATGATAGAAAGCTAAACTTAAATCCTTGCTTAGATTAAGATCAGAAGTCTCATCACTATTAAAAACAGAAGCGACCAGCGACTCGATGTTAAAGCTTCTATTTATGTATTCAATGTCAATACCCACTGGCTTTTTACACACTGCAATTAATATCTGATCACCACTGTGCGAAACATTATATTCAATTCCTTCGACATAAGGTTTTTTATTTGGGGAAAGAAGAAATTGAATTTTTTCAGGGTCCTTACAAAGCAATTTAGATAAGATCATTCTAGTCGCCGTTTTTGCCGATACGTAGTTTTTCCTATCGTTGATATGAAAGTATCGGGATGCTTTGTAAGCTTCATCAGCTGATAAGATGTCCTTTAATTCAACAGCAACTGGATAATATTTTTGAGCAAAAATCCTAAATACATAAACAGTGTCGTTTTGCAGCTCGATCTTGTCAGAAAAAATTTTCCATTTAGCATCTATTGGATTAGCATTCATTTTCGGAACTTAGCCTTTATCTATCGTTTTTTGCAATATTTGAGCAAATATTTTATCGTTTGGTGAATGTAAGAAAGTCTTATGATCACCGGGTATAGTTTTAATATCCACCCCTTCTTTCGCAAAATTATTCCATCCCAAGCTAACAAGATCATCCAAATAATACAACCTTTTTTCAACTCTGAAAAGTGTTACCCTTAGGTTACTAGGAGCCAGAACATAATCACTTAAGGCTTTGCTATAAATTTTGTATATCTCTTTCTCGTATCCTGTAAAAATGTCTTTTTCCATAGAATCTGTCGAATACATTAATGCCTCAAATTTGTCTTTGATTATTTTAAACTGATATTCTAAGGTTTCTTTAGGCTGGTGTATGAAAGACTTTGTAAAGAATGGCACCTTGTAGAATTGACGCTGGACTTTTGTTGCTAGCTTATTTAACTTAGTTTCCTGTCCGGAATTTGAACCTGCATAGGTATCAATAACACCAAGTATTTTGATCTCTTTACCCATTTCTTTCAGTTGCTTAGCAATTTCGAAAGCTATAAAACCTCCCAATGAATAACCAGCAAAAGAATACGGGCCATTTGGCTGAACTTTTAAAATTTCATCTATAAGTTTCTTCGAAATTCCTTCGATAGTAGGAGGGATTTCAGTTTCCTTGTTAAGCCCCAATGCCTGTATCCCGTATATTGGTTGGTCCTCATCAAGATGTTCTATTATTGATTTAAACAAAAGAATATTTAAACCACCACCATGAATTAAAAAAATAGGATCTTTAGTACCAACAGTTTTAATTGGAACAATTGATTGATAGCTATTTTCCCTGTTATCCTGGCATAATTGAAGTGCTAATTTTTCAATAGTTGAATTTTCAAAAAGAGTAGCTAAAGGAAGCCGCTTACCGGTTTCTTTCTCAATAGCAACCATTACTTTTACTGCAAGAAGTGAATGACCACCGAGTTCAAAAAAGTCATCATCTGTTTTAATATTCTCCAGCTCAAGTGCTGCCAACCAAATGTCTGATATTATCTGCTCATTTTTTGTTTTGGGTGACAGTCCATTACCGGATTTAATAGCTTTTTTTGAAATCCTGATTGGAAGTGCATTTCTGTCGATTTTAGCATTGGGCGTTAAAGGGAAGCTTTTTAATGCTACAAATTCTTCAGGAATCATATAGGTTGGGAGTGTTTTGTAAAGCTCCTGTTTCCAGTTCTGGATAACCTCTTTTGACAACAGTATTTCGTTCTTTGAAAAGGGTGTTCTTGCAAAGTTATAGATGTCCGATTCTAATGAAGACTTATATGGATTTTGTGGAAGCGCATTTTCAAATGTCAAAGGAATGAAGGTAACGTCATAAGTACCATCAGTTCCATCGGTACTCCATTTTATGTAGGCCTTAAAATTAAATTCCGTACCAATATTCCAGAAAATATCAGGGTCCAAGCCTTCCTTTAATGCGCTTATTTCTTTTTTAATGTGTTTAATTGATAAGCCTGAATTTTCACTATTGATCAACTGTAGTAACTTATAATCTGGAGCAGTTCTGGAGTTTAATACATTTTTAACTTCCAGTACAGAATTTGTGTTTGCAGTTAAAAGATGTCTAACTTTATCGAGTTGCATCTGATCATCTTTCCAGTCGACTTTAATCTCGGGTGCCTTTTCATGATGAGTTTTACCAACATAGAGCCATACGTCGTAATGATACTTTGTGGTTTCATTTAGCAACTGCCCTCTTCTGAGCTGTATGTCAATTCCGCTAATGCTAGGTATCAACTTTTGAAGATTGTAAAAGAACTCAGGGTCGGCAACAAATTCGTCCTCAATTTTAACTCTATTGAGCACAGTTTCTTTAAATTTAGCTAACGTGTTTTCATCAGAAGAATTAGGAAGATAATCCATTGCATGACACATTTCGAGTGTGTTTTTTCCTTGCATATCTCCAATAAATATGCATCCTGAATGATCAATTGCGGCAACTGATTTTTTTATAACATCAATTAAATACTTTGCGTTAGGAAAATATTGAGCAACACTATGTAATAATATCAGATCAAAACGCTCTTCTGATACAAATGAGAAATCATCAGCAGGGCAGGCCATTGCTTTAACGTGTCCCCATTTCTCAGAATCGGATAAAATTTTTTCATTTAGTTTCTCAATAGCTGTTTCTGCGTAATCAGTTGCTACATAGTAATCTGCTTGGGGAGCTAATTCAAACAACAATTGACCCGCACCACTCCCAATTTCATAGATTCTTTTAGGATTAAGTTGCTTAATGCGCTCCACAGATGCTTGCAGCCACTGAGATGATTGCGCAGCTAAATCAGTTTTATTTTTATAATGTTCAAGTAAAGTGTCGTCAAGATTTTGGTCAGAGATTCCAAGATTTTGTCTAGACTCTGCACCTATGTTATATAAGGTGTCCCACCTGTCTTTCCATGAAAGACTATCTTCTTGCCCGTTATCATTTAATGTTACATAGGCAATTAAGCGTTTATCAGAAATAGCATCACCCTGGGCTACTACAACAGATTGTTTTACGTTCTGCTGAGAAGATAGTATACTTTCAATTTCGCCCAATTCTATTCTATGGCCTCGTATTTTTACTTGTTGATCAATTCTGCCGAGACATTGAAACTCGCCATTTTCAAGTAACTTACCTAAGTCTCCGGTTCTGTATAATTTTGAACCATTTGATTTATTAAAACTATCCAAGACAAATTTCTCCGATGTAAGTTCTTGTCGGTTGAGGTATCCATCTGCAACCCCAAAACCACCAATATATATTTCCCCTGGCATGCCGACAGGTAATGTATTACCTTTTTCATCAAGTACGTAGATCTCTGTGTGATCGATAGGCAATCCTATCGTGATTAACCTGTCTTGGGATGTAATACGTTTAATGGCCGACCAAATTGTTGTTTCAGTTGGGCCATACATATTCCATACCTCATTTGATCTTGTCAGTAGCCTGTCTGAAAGCTCTTTTGGTAAAGCTTCTCCTCCGGTTAATATCTTTATCGGATATTTTTTCTCCCAGCCAGAGTCAATCATCATCTGCCAGGTTGAAGGCGTCGCCTGCATAATACTTACAAGATGTTCATCAATTAAGTCTAAAAGTATCCTTCCATCTTTTATTGAGTCGGCATCAGCGATGATCACTTGGGCACCAGCTATTAAAGGAAGGTAGAGCTCTAGTCCTGCAATATCAAATGAAATAGTTGTGATGGCCAGCAAGCGGTCATCGGAACTAATGCCAGGATATTTTTGCATGCTGAGTAGGAAATTGGCCAAATTTTTATGAGTAATTTTTACACCCTTTGGTTTACCGGTAGAGCCTGATGTATACAGAATATAAGCAAGATCACTCGTTTTAAATTCCCTTATAAGATCAACATGAGCGTAGTTATCAAGCTCAGACCACACATCCTCAATAATTATTTCAATCGCCTTGCTGTGGTACTTGTTCTTGTGTTTGCTGGAAACGAGTAAAATTTTGGCTGAAGAGTCTTCAAGCATAAACTCTATTCTTTCGTGTGGATATTCGGGATCTAAGGGTACATAAACAGCCCCTGCTTTAAGGATTCCCAATAAGGAAACCATCATGCTTGTGGAGCGATCAGCCGCAAGGGCCACTATGTCTCCGGTTTTTATACCTTTTTTAATTAGCAATAAAGCAAGCTGGTTAGCTTTACTAATCAATTCTGCATAGCTGAGTTTCTCATTATTAAAACTCACAGCTACTTTAGACGGATTTAAAAGGGCAACCTGGTTAATCAGCTGTACTACATTTTTCTCAATTTCACTGGAATAACCTTCTTCCAGTTGAACAGGTTCTTTATGATGAGAAATGATGTTTTGTAATTCAATGTCAGGATTTTGAGCAAGCGATTTAAGTAATAGCTCAAATTCATTTGTCATCCGTTCAATTGTTGAGGCATTAAATAATTGCGAATTATAAGTCCACTCTAATGTAAAAGCTTCTTTAGAACCTGTTGCATTAAGGAATATCTCAAATGTTTCGTATTCTCTTGGATTGGATACAAGTTTGTGATGCAAGTTCTCAAAAGATACAGCGCTATCCATGCCCATATCGATATTAAAAACAACAGGCACAAGAGGGATGCGTGAGCTGTCTCTTTTAATACTTAGTTTTTTAATTAGTTGACCAAAACTGAATTGTTGATGGTCATAAGCATCAAAAAAAGCATTTTTTCTATCTTTAAGATACTCGTTGAACGAAACATCAAGGTTGATGGTTGTTTTTAACGGTAGGAGGTTAACACAATGACCAACGAGCTCAAAATTTTCAGTAGCCGATTGTCCTGCTGCCGGAAGCCCGACTACAATATTTGATTGTTTTGTCACCTGGCATAAAAAAATCTCAAATGCACTCAATAGTACATTTACAAAACTGCAACCAGCCTTAATACCAGTTTCTTTTAGCTGATTAATTAAGTCTATTGGCAGTTTATGATCAATGCGATTTGCCTTATAGGATCTTGTAACAGGTCTGGGGTTATCCGTCGGTAAATCCAGAACAGGGACAATACCCTGATAAGTTTCCAACCAGAAATTTTCAATTTTTTTAAAATCGGCACTGTTTAAGAATGCTGCTTGTTCTTCAGCATACGAACTGATTTGGGGACCGTTATTAGGCAGGGAAATGGGTAGGCCCTTAGCATAAGCATTATAAAATTTACTTAAGTCCTCAAGGATAATTCCTATCGACCATCCATCACCAATTATATGATGAATAACCAATGTAAAATAGTGATGATTGTCACTCAGTTTATGAACAAATACCCGAAACAAAGGTCCTTCCTGAAGGTTAAAAGGATTGCTCATTTCGTTTTTTATGAACTTGCTCAAAGCATCTTGCTGGCCGGCTTCAGTCTCAGAAGAAAAATCTTTGATGTCCATAACAACCTCCTGGTCATCATAAATGATTAGATTTTCTCCATTTGAACTTATTACAGATCTCAGTGCCTCATGGCGTTTTACTACTTTTGAGAATGCCTTTTTGAAAACATCAAAATGAAATGTTCCTTTTAAATCTAATGATACAGACTCGTTATAGGCAAGGCTGGCAGGGTTACCACCAATTATGCAGGATAACCAGATTTCTCTTTGTGGCTCATTAATTAATACTATCTTTTCGATCTCCTTTAAATCCTCGAAAGGATCAAAATCGATCTCACTGAAATTTATGGAAGGGCTCTGATTAGTCATAGTATTTAATTAAATCCTAGTTGAAGATATTTCCCATTCTTAGGGTCTTTGATGAACCATGCAGGATTACCTGTTTTATCTTTACCAAGTCTGGCACCATCAATAGGCGGTGTATCGGCACTGATAACAATAGCTTGGGGATTAAATTTTACATCAGATCCTCCTGAGGATGGAAAGAAGCCTGCAGCTATCATTTCATCCATACTCTCTACAAAACAATTGATCACCTGTTCAATATCACTATTTGATGTTGCTTCAGTTACAAAGCAGGGGAACCCATCAAGAATATGGATGCCCTTTTGCCTCATTAAGGTAAACATCAATTCGCTGTATGGGATCTCCTCATTGAATTTAACTTTCCATAAAGACCCATAATTAGCAACAAAGAAAGGAAGATGTCTTTTTTCTATTTCCTTGTTAATGGTTTTGGCAATATAGTCTCCTTTTTCATTTAGCTCCAATTGTAATTTTGGTCCTTTTTCTTTCATGTATAGTAATGACGCTTTTGCCGAAGCCAAAGCTAAAGGATGACGAACAAAGGTTCCGGCAAAGTAAGTTACGCCAACCTCAGGGTATGAGCTATCTCCATAACTCCAGGTTCCCCCGTCAAGGGCATCCATATATTCCTTTTTACCGGCAATAACACCAATTGGGATACCAGCGCCAACCACCTTACCATAAGAAGCAAGGTCTGCACGCACATTAAACAAAGCCTGTGCACCACCAGGATGCATCCTGAAACCCGTGATTACCTCATCAAATATTAAAGCTGATCCGCTGGCAGAGGTGATTTTTCGTACTTCTTTAACAAAATCTATTGGTACAAACTCAGGACGTCTGCTTTGTATAGGCTCAATAAGAACTGCAGCAATTTCGTCGGCTTTCTCTTTGATTATAGCCAAAGCTTCTTCAGTTCCATAATCTAGTACAAGAATATTTTTAACTGCATCAGGCATTATACCGGCAGCTGCAGGAAATGATTTTAATTTTTTTGTTCCTCTAACCAGTACTTCGTCAATAATGCCATGATATGATCCTGTGAAGGCAACAATTAATGATCTTCCGGTAACTGTTCTTGCAATTCTAATGCAGCCAAGTACGGCTTCTGACCCAGTGCTGCAAAGGGCTGACCTGTCGAATCCGGTAAATTCACATACTAATTTACTTACTTCAGCGGCAAGTTCGTGTTGTGGGCCTACTTCATATCCGTTTTCAATCTGGTCATGCATTGCTTTTTTGATGACCTCTGGTTGGTAACCAAGCAAGTTAGAACCAAATCCGTTTAACACATCGATATATTCATTCCCATCAAGATCCCACATTCTACTGCCACTCGATTTATTTATTACAATAGGGTAGGTCAGTTCTTTTGTTAAAGGTTTAAAACCTGAAACAACCCTCGGGTCAGCCATATAATTCCGGCTTTCCTCTGCATATTTTTTACTCTTAAATGTTTTGTGATTATAACGCTCAATCAATTTTTCGAGAAAGCTTAACTGATCTTTGTTCAGCTCTGTTGATTGACGATCTATTTTGGGGGTGGCTCCAAACGGTTTTTGAATTTCAGATTTTTCTTGAACGGTTAGTTCAGATTCCTCTTGTTGTACTGGCTTTGATGGTTGTATCGCAATAGGGGCAGCCACAGGATTATTCCCATTCATTAACAAAACTTGTTTAGACAAGATTTCTAACTGCTGCGCTATCAGCCCCAGCGCTGAATTATTGTAGTCGATAGCATTTCCAAATGAAACCGGCGCAATAACCTGATGATTATTTACATGAACTACAGGATTACTGTTTTGTGTTGACTCAGGGCTTTGCTGAACAGTATTGTTCTCTATGTAATCTGTTAATAATTCAATAGTAGAATATTCTTCATTTAATTTCCTAAATGTAATAGGTAAATTAAATTCTCTTTTCAAAGAGATTGCTATCTGAGTAAGTAATAAAGAATCTAATCCTATTTCAAGGAAATTTTGATTTGATTCAACATTTTGCATTTCAATTCCAGATGCATCCTCTAGTACTTGTCTGATCTTAATTGCTAGGTTATTCTTTTTCATCGCAAGAGTGTTGTTAGTGTTTGGTTTATTGCTATCGTCCTCTGGTATCACTTTGTTTATCGCAACTGCATCCACCCAGTGTCTCTTTCTATCAAACTGATAGGTCGGGAGATCTAAGAAGGATCTTTTTTGATTGTGATAAAAATTATCCCAATTTGGTTGCAGGCCATAATTCCAAAGCTGACCTAATGTGTTTAGTATAATGCAATAATCGTTCTCATTATTTGATAAGCTCTGCATTCCCCTTACAGGAGTCGATTTTAGCGCGGCAATCTGTCTTACCAGCGTGGTTGTTACCGAGCCTGGTCCAACTTCCAGGAAAATTGGAGAATTGTAAGTAAGCGCGGTTTCTATCGCCTTAGAAAATTGAACGGTATTTCTTAAGTGACTAGCCCAGTATTGAGGATCTGTTGCCTCTTCATTGGTTAAAACAACACCGGTAACTGTTGAGATAATTGGTGTCTGAGGAACAGAAAGTGATATTTCAGAAACTACTTTTTGAAAGTCATCAACTATTGGATCCATCATAGATGAATGGAAAGCATGGCTTGTAAACAGGAGTTTATTTGGGATCTCTTTAGTGTCAAGTAGTTTGCTGAATTGCAGGATCTGGTCTTCTGGACCTGCAATTACACAAAGTTTAGGGCTGTTTACTGCTGCAACACATAGCCCTTTGCTTAACAAACTGCTTACTAGATCTGATTCGCTTCTTACAGATAACATAGATCCGGCAGCAAGTGCATTAACCATTGCTCCCCTGGTTGCTATTAATTTTAACCCATCCTCTAATGAAAAAATTCCTGAAAGGTGTGCCGCAACATATTCTCCGATGCTATGACCGCAAAGTAGAGTAGGAGTAATACCCCAATTCATCCATAGCCTGGCAAGAGCATATTCAATGACAAATAATGCTGGTTGGGTGTACCTGGTTTCTTTTAATAGTTGTTCTGCTTTTTCATCAACAGAGTTGGTAAATATGATTTCTTTGATGTCCAGATCTATATATTGCTTAAGTATTTCCGAGCAATGATCTACAGCTTCTCTAAATATGGGCTCATCCTTATATAGATCAGCTGCCATGTTTAAGTATTGCGCTCCCTGACCTGGGAATGTAAACACCACCTCTTCAGGCATTTCGCGAAGATTATTTATGCTCCCTGTTTTAGGTAGTTCCAAATGGTGTTGGCTTATAATAGATTCAGTGTTGTTTACAACAGCAAACCTTCTATAAGAGAAGTCGTTCCTTGTTTTTTGAAGCGTATAAGCAATATCTGAAATATTAATATCCTTATTCTTTTTTACATAATCAGCTATTGAGGACCCATATTGTTCTCTGCTGTTCTCTGATTTGGCCGACCAGGTGATTAAGTCGTATGGTCTGCCGGTTGATGACTTTGGTTCTAGATTTTCATATTCTTCAACAATCACATGTACATTTGTACCTCCAACACCAAAGGAACTTACGCCAGCAATTCTCTTAGTTTCACATGTCCAATCACTCAGGCTATTGTTAACATAAAAAGGGCTGTTTAGAAAGTCGATGTTCTTATTTCCCTGTTTGTACCCCAAAGAAGCTGGTATTTTCTTGTGATGTAGAGATAGACAAGCCTTAATCAGTCCTGTAACTCCTGCAGCCTGGGTAAGATGTCCGAAATTGCTTTTAACTGATCCTATGGCACAAAATTGAGTCTTATTCTGATGGCCAAAGGCCTCAACAAGTCCATCAAATTCAATTGGATCGCCAATTGGGGTCCCTGTGCCATGTGTTTCGATATAGCTGATTGCTGAGGCATCAATACCTGCGTCTGTTATCGCTTGTTTAATTGCATTTGCCTGGCCTTCAGTATTCGGAGCGGTAAAGCTTCCTTTTTCTGCTCCATCGTTGTTTAAACCGACACCTTTAATTACCCCGTAAACAACATCACCATCACGTTTAGCATCTGATAATCTTTTAAGTAAAACAACACCAGCGCCATCACTAAACACAGTTCCGGTAGCATCATTGTCAAACGGACGGCAATGACCATCGGCGCTCAACATACTGCCTTCCTGGTAAATGTGTCCGCTGTTAATAGGCGACGTGATACTGGAGGCCCCCGCAATAGCTGCATCACATTGTCCAGAACGCAAGCTGTTTACCGCTTCAACAATAGCGAGTAATGAAGTTGAGCAGGCCGAGTTCACACTTACCGCTTGTCCTTTTAGATTTAAATGATAAGCTGTTCTTGACGCAATGTAATCCTTTTCATTAACGGTAAGTACCTGCAGACTTCCCTGGTTTTCTATTAAATCGGGGTATTGTAATAAATTGTTTACATAATAGGTGTTGCTGCCGCTACCTGCATAAACGGCGACTTTTTTGGGGTAAACAGGGAATAAATGCCCCGTTTTTTCCAACACCTCCCAGGCTATCTCTAAAAATATTCTTTGCTGAGGATCCATTAAATCTGCGAGCTTTGTGTTGATTCCAAAAAAAGCAGGATCAAATTTTTCGGCGTCTTTAATTACTCCTCGTGCTTTAACATACGCTTTGTCATTTTTTATACGATCAGGAATGCTGATGTCTAGTTCCTCGTCACTAAAAAATTTGGTTGTTTCCTTACCTTCGATAAGCAGACCCCATAAATCTTCAATAGTTTCTGCTCCGGGGAATCTGCCTGCCATTCCTATTACAGCTATATCCTGTGAATCGTTACTATACGCACCTAGTTTAGCTGATGATACCTGCTCAGGACTCTTCTTTTCAAGAAACTCGGCTATGCCTGCAACAGTAGGATATTGATATAATTTGGTGATAGGTAAATGATAACTGAATTGATATTTCAGCTCTGCTATTGTTTTTTGAGCAAGAAGAGAATTGCCTCCAAGCTCAAAAAAATTGTCTTCAATTCCTATTTTGTCATATTGGAATATATCGAGGAATAAGCCTGTAACGTCCTTTTCGATCTTTGTCTTTGGACTTTTATACAACACATTTAGTTCAGGTCTTTTAAGATCTGGTTTGGGTAGTGCTTTCCTGTCTACTTTTCCGCTTGTTGTTTTGGGAAGCTCATTAAGCCAAATAAAGCCTGATGGGATCATATAATCAGGAAGGAGCTTACTTATGTGGTATCTAAGCTTGTTGCTGTCTCCTGTTGCATCATTTCCTGTTAGATAGGCTATGATTGCTTTTCTGCCTGGATAATCCTCTCTTAATATCACTATTGCCTGATTAACGCTTTCTTCTTTCATCAGGGCAACTTCGATTTCACCGAGTTCAACTCTGTTGCCTCTTATTTTAACCTGGCCATCTTTCCTGCCTTCAAATTCTATTTCGCCATTGTCTAAAAGCTTACCCAGGTCTCCGGTTCTGTACACCTTAATCTGTCCAAGGGTTGGGTGGGTAAGTTCAATGAATTTTTCATTTGTAAGTTCCGGTTGATGAAAATATCCATTTGATAAGCAAGCGCCTGAAATACATATTTCGCCAGTTTGTCCATTTTCAAGAAAAGTCGATTTTTCATCAATAAAATAAATGGATGATTGTGCTATTGTTTCCCCAATTGTGGGTATTGATGCCCACTTATCAGGGTCGCCAGTAAGTTTTAATTCCGTTACCCATATGGTTGTTTCGGTTGGTCCATAGACATTTACCAGGCTAGAATTGGAAATAGAAGAGAAGAATTCTCTTATATTAGGTGTGATTTTAAGTAGTTCCCCCCCTGTTATTAACTCTTTTAAGTTAGCTGGAAATCTCTGTTCCTTTGTAGCAGCTTCTGTTAAATATTGAAGGGTAACATAAGGCAAAAAGGCTTTGTTTATGTTATTTGAAATAATAAAATCTAAAAGTTTTGCGCCGTCAAGTCTATAATCTTCATTAATAAGGTACAGTGTAGCACCCGTAGTTAGTGGGACGAAAATCTCTTGAAATGATGCATCAAAACTGAGATGGCAAAACTGTAATGCATTAATACCTTTACCGTTAAGGGCGTGATCTTTTTGCCATTGTAAGAAATGAATCAGACTTTTGTGGCTGATACATACTCCTTTTGGTTTCCCTGTGGAGCCTGACGTATAAAGAATGCATCCATTTTCAGATTGCAGGAAATTGTCATTTTTAGTCGTATCAGCGTATGATTTATCTGAAATTATAACATCAAGCCCCAGGCCAGTAAAGATGTTGGATTCCTTTAGCAACGCGATGCATGTGCTTACTCCGGAGTCTTCTATAATCTGTAATAGCCTGTTTTCAGGATAGCTGGAGTCTAATGGTAAATAGGTTTTCCCTGCTTTTAGAATTGCCAGTAATCCAACAATCATTTCTATTGAGCGGGTTGCGCTTATTCCAATAATTTGCTGATCAAATGCTTGGTTTAAAATAATAGTTGCCAAATTTTCAGCTCTATTATTTAATTCACGGTAGGTAATAGACTTTTCGCCAAAAACTATGGCGGTAATTTCTGGAAAATCCTGAGCTGCAATATTAAATAACTGGTGAACCGTTAGTTTGTTCTGGATATTTGAAATTTGATCTTTAAACATATGAGCGTGATTGAATAAATTAACCTTACATACGCTAACTTGCAAAAGTTGTTCCTTTTATTAAAGGTCATTTCATTTGGGTTCATTATTCCTGTTAATGGGAAGATTGTTGAAAGGGACCAGAATTAATTATTCGGTTCAGCTTGCTTGGCTCTTTCTCTTGATAGGCGCATATCAGATGCCCTTTCACATTCCTTGGTTGACTCAGGTAACACCTGTTGCTGTTAACCCGAACCAGACCATTCCCAAAGCCATGCAAGGCGAGATGACAATGAAATAGTAGTGCAAAAAAAAGACCCTTATTGAAACAATAAGAATCCTTTTGGAGATTTTAGCTTTTAAAGGCTAAATTATTTTTTCTCTGGCGGAGTGGATACAATTTCTCCCCACTCGTTAACATAGGCCATCATGCTTTCCAGATCACCACCAGAGGAATTCTGTTGACGTTCAAGTTTGCGCTGCTCTTTATCTTCTTTTTTCTTTTGTCTGTTTTTTTCTAGTTGCTTCTTCATGAAGGTAGCCTGAGATTTAGCCATAAATTCAATGTATTAGTTAAAAAATAACTCTTCTCTGGTTTTACCTGTTTGCCAACATGTAAACTTATTGTTTACTGTTAATATGGCTTAATATAATTAATTCTCGGGCGACAACGGACCAGTAGCCAGGAGGAATTGAAACCCAATCAAAAGGTTTGATTGGCAAGTAAATATTAAGAGAATAGTATAATGATATCCCGTTTGTGCAAATATACTAAATTTCTGGTTAAGAATCAATATTTGAAACAACCGGTTGCTTAACGGGAAGTTAAACCATTACTATATTTCTTATAAACCAACCCTAATGGCATAGGTTACTTTAATGCGTGCCTTTAATTCCTTAGTGGTAGCCGTTCTTAATTTGGCTGATAGATTATAGGTGAATGAAGAGGACGTAAGGAAGGTCCTGACATCTGAACTTCCGGATGTTATTGGAATGCTAAGTTTAGTGGCTCGAGTATTTGGAGGATTTACTGTAGCAATTGATTGGTCTGCTTGCCCGGATGCCTGCAGTTTGACAATTATGTTTTCTATGTTTTGAATGTTATTTAAACTATCTGCGTCCAAAAGTTCTAAGTTAAATTCTTTGATGCGTATGTTTTTTACATTACCTAATCCGAACCTTGATGATTCTTTATTGATCAAAGAATCGAGATTTAAGTTTTTGACATTGAGGTTTCCAAGGATTGTTCCGGATTCGGTACCTGTGATCTTTGGTATTGTAAAAGATATGCCATCGGCAGGGGTAATGAAAAGATCACGTTCGATGGATTCTTTAATGTTGTTGCAAGATAGAAGTACCGTTGCAATTATCAGAGTGGATGCCAGCAAAGTATTAATTTTAGTTCTCATATAAATTACTTTAATTTGATTTTTCATCTTCACAAAGGTTCAAATTATTCTCCATACCACCAATTAATTGTTTGGAGAGCTCGAGGTTCGAAAATCATTTTTTCTGCTGAACTTCTCATATATTTGGCTATTATAGACCACAGAATATTATATTGTGTGTTTATTTAATTATCTGTAAAACAGGATATTTGAATGTGATTTGTTTAAGTTTTAGTTTATAAAGATGAGTGTTTTAGGTGTTTTGAGAATGTTAAAATGCAGAATAATATTCTGTTTACTGATTTATTTATCTGTATTGCAGTTAGTTGTGTTCGTTTTGGTGTGCTAATACTGTTGTCTGTTATATGCCGCCGAAAAATCACTTCTCATGCTCTTAAATCGTTCAACTACGGTGGCAATAAACGCCTCATCAAGAATTTGAAAGACCTCGTTTGCCCCTCCTCCACTCAGGTCCAGTTCTGATAATTTATAGCTTTGTTCGAGGGTTCCCTGCTCAAATTTGATGATGTATTTTTGGTTCATATTAAACAAGGTGATCTTGCATTCTGGATGTGGAAGTTCTGCTATTACTCTCATGCTTTCTGTAATTTATTAGATAAAAAAATTGATTTTGTATTGAAAAAAAGCCGCCTTTCATTTTGTCGGACGACTTTTTTTGATGGTTATTTTACGGCTCTGTAGGTTAAAGTCTAATGCCCATTTCTTTTACAAGAAAATCAGCTTTGTCAATTTTTGAAGCCACCCATAGTATATAACGAATGTCTACGCCAATTGACCTGCTGTAGCTGTCATTCCATGCATAGTCGTTTATTGTTGCTCCAAATGCACGGTCAAAATTTACGCCTACCAGCTCGCCATAGGCATTCATAATAGGAGAGCCTGAATTTCCGCCGGTGGTGTCCATGTTGTAAAGGAAAGAAACGGGGACGTCGTTAAGGTCTTTCTTTGCGTATAGACCAAAATCTTTAGCATTCCAAAGCGCTTTGATTTGCTCTGGGTAAGCAAATTCTGGATTCCCTGTTGCGCCTTTTTCAAGTATTCCTTTTATTGTTGTGTATGGTCTCATGTATGAGGCATCTGCCGGCCAGTACCCTTTAACGTAGCCATAGGTTAACCTAAGAGTGCTGTTTGCATCAGGAATGAAGTCTTTGTTCAAGAACTTCTCTTTAATGTTTACATAGTCGCCCATGAGCTTGTTTAACAGTCCGTCTCTGCGGTCTTTTTCTGGTTTTAACTCGTTGATCTGTTTTGCGATATCATCCTCAAACAGAAGTAGGCCATCATTATATGTAGAAATAGATTTTGGCGATTGTAATAGTACGTTTAAAACGTAATTGGCTTCTTTTAGTTTAGATACTTCAAAAACACTTTCGACATATTGATCGATAACATCATTGCTATTGGCTCCCTTACTGGTGATTTTGTTAACAGCTGTTACTTTTTGGATGGGGCTGAACTGAGAAGCGTCTTCTAGCATTTTTTTAAATATCTTTCTATCTGCGTCTATGTCATATGATTCATAGGTACTTGATAAGGTTTGTTTAAGTTTTTGGATGTTCTGATCAAAAAAGTCTTGCTTTTGAGCTGCGGGCTGCGCTTTAAGAGCGGTTTTGAATGCATTTATATTTTTAGCAACCGTTAATAGGTTTGTTGAGCTGTAAATCTGTGTAAACCAAAGATCGCGCTGGGCATCAGTATTGATAAGTTTATACAGGTTATCTATTTCGGTCATCAGGTTTCCGTATTTTGCTTTAGCATTAACATTATTGTTGATGAACTGAATTAGGGCTTCTTCTTCCTTTTTCTTTTTTGAAATTAGATCTATCCCTTTTAGCCCCTGCAGTTTGCCTCTGTAGTTCTTTAAAACATTAGCGTTTCTTTTTATGCGGGTTGCCAGTTTAATTTCGGTAGCCTTGTCCTTTTTACCAATAGTTTCCATTGTTGAGTTCTGGAAATCATATAAGTTAGATACATAAGGTAGAAGGAACTTTTCCTGGTACTCTATAAATGCAGCCGGACGATGGCGGAATGTTTTTCCTGGATACCCTAAGATGAAAACAAAATCCTCCTCGTTAGTGCCTTTAGCATTTACTTTTAAGAATTTCTTAGGCGTGTATGGTACGTTGTCTTTAGAGAATTTAGAAGGAGAGCCGTCGGGCGCTACGTAAGCACGCATAAACGAGAAATCTCCGGTATGACGAGGCCATACCCAGTTGTCCGTTTCGCCGCCAAATTCGCCTATTTGTCTGTTAGGTACGTAAACAAGTCTAACATCCTGAATGGTTTTGTAACGGAATAACACATAGGTTTTTCCAATAAACATTTCTGATACCTCTGCTTTAATGCTTGGGTCTTTCCTTTCTGCTTCAATAACGATGTTTTTCATTACATCATTGATTATTTTTAATCGCGAAGCAGGATCTTCTATTTGTGCTACAGCACCTAAAACACGATCAGATACATCTTCATAACTATCAGTTATGCGGCATGTTAGTCCTTTTGCTTCAATTTCCTGTTCACGTGTTTTGGCAACAAATCCGTTTGTCAGGTAATCATTTTCTACAGTGCTGGCAAGTTGTACCGCGCTGAAGGCGCAGTGGTGATTGGTAATGATTAAGCCTTCATTTGAAACGAAAGACCCGGTGCAACCACCAACATTGACAAGTGCATCAACCAGGCTAGTGCCTTTTGGATTATATATGTTGTTTTGGTCGATTTTTAAACCAGCCTTTTTCAAGTCAAGTTTGTGGATTTCGCTTAATGGGAACATTCCTTCTTCCCATGGCTTATAACCCGATTGGATTATTCCGAGTGTAAGAAGTGAAGTGATAATTAAGGTTTTCTTATTCATCTTTATGGTTAATATAGTAGTTAAAACTGCAAATTTAGGGATTTAATTATGCTTTTACCCATAGATGGCAGTATTGACTCCCTGGTTTTGTATTTTTGCAATTCATTTACATAGATTAAAATGGCAGAGGATTTACGTATAATAACGGATATTAGTAAGGAAGAGCAATACCGCTCAATTATTCCGCAAATAAAGGCTTTGATAAGTGGGGAGAACGATCAGATTGCTAACCTGGCTAACATAGCGGCAGCTTTAAAAGAACAATTTAAATGGTTCTGGGTTGGTTTTTATCTGGTAAAAGGCGATGAGTTGGTGCTTGGGCCTTTTCAGGGGCCAGTTGCTTGTACCAGAATCAAAAAAGGTAGAGGTGTTTGCGGTGCTTCGTGGGAACAGGCAGAGACTTTGATAGTGCCCGATGTTGATGCGTTTGCTGGTCATATTGCTTGTGCTTCTGCTTCAAAGTCAGAAATTGTTTTGCCTGTTTTTAATAACAGCGAAATTGTTGGTGTATTAGATGTAGATAGTGAATATCTTTCTCATTTTGATGATATTGATGCTAAATACTTAAAGGAAATAGTTGGTTTACTAGATGCCTAAATTAGCATATTCTTTTTATCAAAGTACCGATGTAAATAATCTTGCTGTGCAGTTGCTTGGCAAGTTGTTGTTTACCAGGATTGATGGCGAACTGACCGGTGGAGTTATAGTTGAAACAGAAGCGTATAAAGGAACAGAAGATAAGGCATCTCATGCGTATGGAGGGCGCTTTACAAACCGTACTCAGGTTATGTATGAAAAGGGTGGCCTGTCGTATGTTTACCTCTGTTATGGCATTCATCATCTTTTTAATGTAGTTACTGCTCCAAAGGGAACTCCGCATGCTGTTTTAATTAGAGGTATTGAACCTGTACAGGGAATAGATATAATGCTTAAGAGGAGGAATATGGCAATATTAAAGCCTAATATTACGGCAGGTCCGGGAGCACTTTCAAAAGCAATGGGAATTGATAAAAGATTAAATGCAGAAGATCTGTTGGGAGATGAGATATGGATTGAAGATAACGGGATTGTTTTTCCTGTCGATCAGATTGTTTCATCAGCAAGAGTCGGTGTTGATTATGCCGAAGATCATGCGCTGCTTCCCTGGAGATATTACATCAGGGGGAATAAATTTGTGAGCAAGCCAAACAAATAAAACTGGTTTTTACAGTAAGTAAAACCACTATTGTTGATAACAAATGGGGCAGGTGATTTAATTATCTGCCTTTTTTATTGATATTTGAATCGATGAATTTTGAGAATAATTTAGCCTTTGCTCAAAGCCTAGATCAGGCAGATCCGCTTAGTAGTTTTAGGCATGATTTCTTATTTCCACAGCAAAATGGAAATCCATTTATTTACTTGTGTGGTAATTCTTTAGGATTGCAACCTAAAGCTGTACGTAAGGTAGTTGATGAGCAGTTAAACAACTGGCGCAATCTTGCTGTAGAAGGGTGGTTTGAAGGTGATAATCCTTGGATGTTCTATCATAAAGAGTTAAAAAAACTGATGGGCCCGTTGGTTGGGGCAAGCACTGATGAGGTTTGTCCGATGAATACTTTAACGGTGAATTTGCACTTGTTGATGGTCAGTTTTTATAAGCCCGTTAGAGGCAGGTTCAAGATCATCATGGAAGCAGGTGCCTTTCCATCAGACCAATATGCAGTTGAAAGCCAGGTTCGTTTTCATGGATATGATGCTAAAGAAGCGATTGTTGAGGTGGCCCCAAGAATAGGTGAATATATATTAAGAACAGAAGATATTTTAGCACAGATTGCCAAACATGGAGATGAAGTAGCGTTAGTGTTATTTAGCGGGGTAAATTACTTTACCGGGCAATGGTTCGATATGGAAGCCATAACCATGGCAGGGCATGCTGAAGGGGCTGTTGTGGGCTTTGATCTGGCACATGCTGCAGGCAATGTTCCATTAAAATTACACGATTGGGATATTGACTTTGCTTGTTGGTGTTCCTATAAATATCAAAACTCAGGACCAGGTGGAATAAGTGGCATTTTTGTTCATGAAAAGCATTTTACAGATACCACACTGAATCGCTTTGCAGGATGGTGGGGATATCAGCAGGCGCATCGATTTAAAATGGAGAAGGGCTTTTTGCCTGAACCGGGTGCAGATGGCTGGCAGGTGAGTTGCACTCAGGTGATGCCTATGGCATTGTACTTCGCCTCATTGCAGATTTTCGAAAAAGCAGGATTTATTGAGCCATTAAGACTTAAAAGTAAAACTTTAACCTCTTATTTATTTCATATTGTAAATCAGGTAAATAAGCTGTTGAGTTGTGAGCAGTTTGAAATTATAACTCCTGATAATGAAAATGAGCGTGGGGCTCAGGTATCTATTATTGCAAAACAGAAAGGGAAAGAGATTTTCGAGAAACTAATAGCAAATAATGTTCTTGGCGATTGGAGGGAACCTAATGTAATCAGATTGAGCCCGGTTCCCTTGTATAATTCATTTGAAGATGTATTTCGCACAGGCGAACTTTTATTACAGATTACTAAAGGTGTTATTTAATACTATTTAAGAGATTTTAATATGATAAACTATAATCCAAAAGACTGGTTCACTTTTATCTTTCAGGTTCATAAGGCTGATACAATTAGAAAATTGTGGCCATTAATGATTAGCGTTGCTATTTTTTCGGCTATAATTGCATTTTTGGAGCTAAATTACCTCAAACTCGCAGAAACTACCTACGTTAAAAATATAGGAATGATGCACAACTTGCTTGGTTTTGTAATCTCCATGTTGTTGGTATTTAGAACCAATACTTCTTACGACAGGTGGTGGGAAGGACGGAGGCTTTTAGGATCGCTAACCAATGTGAGTCGTAATTTCGCAATAAAGATTAAGTCGTTAAAACTAAATGAAGAACATATAGAATTTTTTGAGTACGGAATTCCCAAGTATGCATTCGCTTTAAAAGAGCATTTGAGGGAAAAACAATATTTCGGTAAAAACAGTTTTCTTATTGAGGTTGACGGTGGGAAGCACATTCCTAATCAGGTAGCAGCCAGTATTTCGTCTAAAGTTTTTGAGCTGCAGGCGGCAGGAAATATCAGTCAGGAACAGTTAATTATACTTAATGCAGATGTTCAGCAGTTTACTGATATTTGTGGTGGCTGTGAGCGTATTAAGAATACACCTATTCCGTATTCTTATAGTGCTTTCATTAAGAAATTCATTTTCATATATGTAATTACTTTGCCATTTGGCTGGGTGTTTAGCTTAGGTTACTTTGTGGTTCCTATTGTGCCGTTTATACTTTATGTGCTGGCCAGTTTGGAGCTTATTGCAGAAGAGATTGAAAACCCTTTCGGATCTGATGCAAATGATTTGCCTGTTGACGAGATTTGTAATAACATTGAAAAGCATGTAGAGCAAATATTGCGATAAGATGGTTAAAATTGCCTGGCATCCTTTGTTTGCACATCCGTTACCAGAGGGGCATCGCTTCCCGATGCTTAAGTATGAGTTAATCCCCGAGCAGTTATTGCATCAGGGATATATAAGCAGGAAGAATCTGTTTGCTCCCGATAAAGTAAGTGAAGAGGTGATTTTGCTGACACATAAGGACGAGTATTGGGAAGAGCTAAGGGATTTAACGCTTCCTGCAAAGGAACAGCGAAGGATTGGGTTTCCTTTAACAGCGCAATTGGTAGAGCGCGAGGTGAGAATTACCCAGGGAACGATTGATGGTGCCCTGTATGCAAAGCAGTTTGGTATCGCTTTTAATGTTGCAGGTGGTACTCATCATGCCGGGAGCAATTGGGGCGAGGGGTTTTGCTTGTTAAACGACCAGGCTATCGCGGCCAACTATTTGCTAAATAATGGTTTATCTAATCGGATCTTAATTGTAGATTTAGATGTTCATCAGGGAAATGGTACAGCGGAGATCTTTTATAGTGAGCCACGTGTGTTTACATTTTCTATGCACGGTGACAAAAATTTCCCATTTAGAAAAGAGCAATCTGATTTAGATATAGCGTTGGAGGATGGAATCGAAGATGAATTGTATTTAAGTAAATTAGAATCTCATTTGCCCGCGCTGCTAAAACATAAACCTGATTTTGTATTTTACTTATCAGGGGTTGACGTACTTAAAAGCGATAAGTTAGGTAAGCTCGCTTTATCAAAAGCGGCTTGCATGGAAAGAGACAGTATGGTATTGCAGTTTTGTAAAGACAATAATTTACCAGTTCAGGTGAGTATGGGCGGAGGGTATTCTCCAGATATAAAAGATATAGTGGATGCACATTGCAACACATTTAAAGTTGGTTTAGATATTTTTGAATAATTATGAAGATTGTTATTGCAGAAAAGCCTTCAGTGGCTCGTGAGTTGGCTAAAGTCTTCGGCGCTACTACAAAAAAAGACGGCTATATAGAGGGTAAGGGATATTCTTTTACCTGGGCATTTGGGCATTTGCTTCAATTGGCTCCTCCTCAAGAGTATGGTTTTATTGGATGGAGGAGGCAACATTTACCAATGCTGCCTAAAAAATTTAAACTTGGTATTAGGAAAATTAAAACCAAGGATGGGTTGGTGGAAGATCCGGGCGTTAGGAAACAGCTGGACATCATTAAGAAATTGTTTGATGAAGCTACCGAGATCATTGTGGCAACGGATGCCGGGCGGGAAGGTGAGCTTATTTTCCGCTATATCTATTATTTTTTGAAATGTAAAAAACCCTTCAAAAGGCTGTGGATCTCATCGCAAACTGACGAAGCGATTAAGGAAGGCTTTAGAAATCTAAAGCCGGGAACAGATTATGATACACTTTTTAATTCGGCACATTGCAGATCTGAATCAGATTGGCTGGTAGGAATGAATGCAACCCAGGCACTTAGTATATCTGCAGGAGCGCGGTCGGTGCTTTCATTGGGAAGGGTTCAAACACCTACTTTGGCAATGATCTGCTCCCGCTTTCTGGAAATTAAGAATTTTGTGCCTCAACTATATTATCAGCTTGCCATACAATTAGACAAGGACGGCCAGTTGTTTAAAGCAATCTCCGTAAATAACTTTGATAAGAAGGAGGAAGCAGAAGAACTGTTTGCAAAAATTGAGGACGTTGCATCTGGTTTTCCATATGGAGGTAAGATCTTGACTGTAGAAGCAAAACCAAGAAAAGAGCCACCTCCCTTATTACATGATTTAAGTAGCTTACAGCAAGAAGCCAACAAGCGCAAAGGATTTACAGCAGATCAGACGCTGAACTTGTTACAGGGCTTATATGAAAGTAAATTGGTTACTTATCCCCGTACAGGGAGCAGGTATATCGGTGATGATGTTTTTGCTGGTGTTCCTAACCTGATAGATAAGCTGAAGGTGCATAAGGATTTTGGGAAACAGGCCGATTTTCTACAAACGGTTTCTTTAAATAAGAGAAGTGTAAATGCAAAAAAGGTAACCGATCACCATGCTATTTTGCCTACAGGCGAATCTCCTTATCAATTGAGTGGCGATAAACAGGCCATTTATGATATGGTAGTTGGCCGTATGCTTGAAGCGTTCCACCAGGAATGCGTAAAAGAAGTCACAAAGATAACAATTGAAGCCGGGTCAGTTTTTATTGCAAATGGAACAGTAATTCGTTCTGCTGGCTGGAGATCGGTATTTAATGAATCGGATGACGAAAAGAAGGACGAAGAAAATCCATCATTACCGAAGGTAAAGGCAGGCGAAGAGCTTCCAATTGTAAATAAGGCTTTACTTGAGAAGCAAACAAAGCCTAAGCCGCTGTATAATGAAGCATCCTTATTAAAAGCCCTTGAAACCTCAGGGAAAGATATAGAGGATGAAGAATTGAGGTATGCAATGAAAGACAGTGGATTGGGAACTCCTGCTACCAGAGCTGCTATTATTGAAACGTTGATTAACCGTGAATATATTGTCAGGGAAAAAAGAAACCTTGTTCCTACAAGTAAAGGCTTAGCCGTTTATGATGTAGTAAAAGATCAGAAAATTGCACAAGCAGAATTAACCGGACAGTGGGAAAAGAGATTGGAAGAGATCCGTTCCGGCGCGTCGGTGGCCGATTTTAAAGCTGAAATTACTGATTATACCAGGACTATTACGAACGAGTTGTTACAATCTGGAATGGGACTGGCAGAAAAGTTCGCAAAAGACGAGAAGCTGGAAGAGAAAGTGAGTTAAGAGATCAGAATTTTTTGTAAGTATATTCGCTTGTATTAACCATATGAAAAGAAGATTATGTATTCCATACTGATTTTTATTGCTGTGTTTGTGCTGTTTACAGTTTGGGTGCTTAACTTTCCTATTTTCGGGCGAGTACCTGAGGGTGCTCGCTTAGCACGTATAAAAAAATTGCCTAATTATAGGGATGGTGCACTTGAAAACTTGTCGCCAACCCCTATGAAACCTGATAACGTAAGTTATTGGGATATGATAAAAGGAATGTTACGGGGCAATGTAAATGGGGCTCCTAAAAGTCCGGTACCTACCATTAAACCCGACTTTGCACAAGATGCTTCCCAGACTAAAATAATATGGTTTGGGCATTCTTCTTATCTAATACAAACAGATGGACAAAATATATTGGTTGATCCCGTATTAAGCGAAAGGCCATCTCCCTTTTCATTTATCGGGACCAAAAGGTTTTTAGGGACAGATTTTGTAAAAGCCGAAGATTTTCCTGAACTGGATGTTGTGCTAATCACTCATGATCATTATGATCATCTGGATTATCAAGCCATTTTAAAATTAAAGGATAAAACAAAGCACTTCATCGTTTCATTGGGTGTAGGATCGCATTTGGAGAAATGGGGTGTGTCTGCTTCCTGGATTACTGAAATGTCATGGGGAGAGGAAATTGTTTACAATACGCTGAAATTTACTGCGCTTGCTGCCCGTCATTTTACTGGAAGGACATTTAAAAGAAATCAGACGGTATGGTCTGCATTTGTTTTACAAACATCAAAAGATAAATTGTATTTAGGGGGCGATTCAGGATATGATACACATTTTAAAGATGCAGGAGAACATTATGGCCCGTTTGATATTGCAATATTGGAATGTGGGCAGTACAATACCTACTGGCCTTTAATACATATGTTCCCTGAGCAAACTGTTCAGGCTGCAATAGATTTGAACGCAAAGGTTCTGCTACCTGTCCATTGGGGGAAATTTAAATTAGCTATGCACGACTGGAATGATCCGATCATAAGGGTTGTTAATAAGGCAAATGAAGAAAATTTGAAAATTGCTACTCCATTAATGGGCGAATCTGTAATTTTAAATAAGAATTATCCTTCTAGCAAATGGTGGTTAGCACATAACTTATAATCTTAAACAATATTGATAAATAGATGTTGTTTATTTGATAGTCATCTATAACTTAAAACAATGAAAACTGATTTTGTAGAAATTTTTCAAACCATTAGGGCATCGCTGCAGCCTTATGCTACTGTGGGTTTTAGTAATAGAGTAAACAGTGAAACCTCCTTCGACCTTTGGAGTGACAAGAATGTAGTGATTGAAGGAAGGCAAAGAAATGAAGTTTTCTTTGCGAGCGTAATTATACAAAAGGGGCATGTTGGTTTTTATTATATGCCTGTATACACGGAGCCAGATATGAAAAAGATTTTTGGTCCTGAGCTGCTTAAATTGTTAAATGGTAAGTCATGTTTCCATATTAAAAAGCTGGATGACGCATTGATGTTACAAATAGAGGAGGCGCTGGCGGCTGGGTTTAAAGTTTATAAAGAAAAGGGTTGGGTATAAAACCAGATTGGCAACAAGATGTAATTACCAGTTTTGGGAATATTGGTATTACCACACATGATATTGAATCGTTGGAATACAAACTGCTATCTGTAGGTGCAGGGGAGGTTGTAGTTAATCTTATTTCACTTAAAAATACTTATCGTCCTGAAGATCTGATATTGCTGCAAGAGCAATGTCAATTGAAAAATATTGCAGTGCTACATTTATGGGAAGATGTATGGAAAACTAGAAAAGCACAGGTAATAGGACGAATCTCTTCTATTCTTGGTCTGAATAAACGCATTCATGCGCGCAAAACTAAGATTATTCAAATTACACAAAAGCATGCTGATGATTTCTTAAATAATAATCATCTGCAGGCATCGGCCAAATCTAATTACAAATTCGGGCTGAGTTTAGATGATCAGATTATTGCAGTTGCTTGTTTTAGTAACCTCAGGTATATGAAAGGACTTAGTCCAGGCTATCGATCTGCTGAACTTATCAGGTTTGCCAGTATATCTGGTTATACCGTTATCGGAGGTTTTACCAAGTTATTACAACATTTTATCAAGACCTATAAGCCAAATGACATAATGAGCTATGCTGACAGGGATTGGTCGTTAGGGAAAGCTTACGAGCAATCGGGTTTTAAACTCGCTCATGTTACGCCGCCTTTGGAGATGCGATTGAAGAAAGACACCTTGGTTAGGTACTTTCCTCATAGGTTACCGGCTGAGTCTATTGAAGACGAGTATTTAGAGATTTATAATACTGGTAATTTAAAATATATTTTATATTTATAATGCATCAAAATCCTTTGTTGATCATTTTGGGACCAACTGCATCTGGTAAAACCAAGCTCGCTGTGAAATTAGCCGAAGCGCTAAATGGCGAGATAATCAGTGCAGATAGCAGACAAATCTTTAGGGGTATGGATATTGGTACGGGCAAAGATCTTAGTGAGTATGCGGTGAATGGAAAAAGCATTCCGTATCATTTGATCGATATTAAACAAGCAGGAGAAAGATATAACGTAAACGAATTTAAAGAGGACTTCTTTGCTGTTTTTCAGAAATTAACTGACCAAAGTGTACTTCCTATACTTTGTGGTGGTACAGGGATGTATGTTCACAGTATTCTTCAAAATCATGAATACACCGCTATACCAGTAAATAGTGAACTTAGGGACACTTTAAAAGAACTGAATAATGAGTTATTACGGAACAAGTTGTCTGCTTATCCATCCGAATTTACAAACCACGCAGATCAATCATCCCAAAAAAGAATGATCAGAGCAATTGAGATTGCAGAATACCTGATTCATAACGATTTGCCACGAATTGAAAGACCTTTAATTGATCCACTGGTAATCGGTTTGACATCGAATGTTGAACTTCGGAGACAGAAAGTGATCAATCGTCTTGAGCTTAGGTTCGATGAAGGTATGATAGATGAAGTGAGGAAGTTAATTGCTGAAGGAGTTACTAAAGAAGACCTTGTTTTTTATGGCCTGGAGTATAAATTTATTGCAGCTTACATTTTCGATGAGCTTAGCTATTGGGAATTGAAAGAAAGACTCGCTACAGCAATTTGCCAATTTGCAAAACGACAGATGACATTTTTTAGGAAAATGGAGAAGGATGGTGTTAAAATAACCTGGCTTAATACGGAACTAAACTCNNAWGANGWTWKWTCNTMKTKCTSTMWSWACTTTTAAATTGAAATATAATGATCGTAGTTAAGCTATGTGATATAATTGTTAGTGTAATTTAAAAGTTGTTATTCCTTTAATAATATATTTCTTTTCAATGTATGGCATACAATTTGTAAATGATCAGTTGTATAGCAAAAAACCTATACATTAAATTTAAATAAACGATCAAATGAAAAACTCTACAAAATTCTTTGCGACTGCAGTAGCTGCAGTGGCATTATTTTTTACCACTAATGCCAGTGCTCAAAAACTAGGTATTGGAGTGAACCTGGGTGTTCCAACAAACGACGGTTATAGTTTTGCGATTGGCGCAGACGCCAGACTTCAATTTGATGTGTCGAAACAAATATCTATTCCGGTAACTACGGGTTATACTCATTTTCTTGGAAAAGAAGTAGCAGGTGTTGACGTGCCTGATTTTGGTTATATTCCATTAAAGGCTGGTGTAAAAATATTTTTCGATGAAACTGGATCAGGTCTTTACGGTTTAGGTGAGCTGGGAGCTGCTTTCGGCGTTACTAATGGTTCAGGAACTTCATTTCTTTATTCACCTGCCCTAGGTTATTCATGGAGCAACGGTTTGGATTTAGGAGTGAAATATGAAGGTCTTTCAAAAGGAGGAGGAAATTTAGGGCAAGTAGCCTTGCGCGTCGCTTACGGGTTTAAACTATAGTAATTTAATAAATAAAGTTTATAGCCCTGCCTGAAAATTCAGGCAGGGCTTTTTGCTGGATAATTTATTAAGGGTATAATAATTAGGGTATGCATGGAAAGGTGGGCTTGATATTAGTGCCAGATACGAAGGTTATAATCAAGGCAGCTCTTCGAGCACTTATCAACCAGTAAATGGTCAGTTTGCACTGAGGCTTGCCTACCGGTTCAAGTTATAATGCTGAATTTGAATATTTTATTTAAAGCCTCTGAATTTTTCAGGGGCTTTTTTAGTTATTTAAATATAAAATAGGTATTTTAACCAAAAAAACAATGCAATGGAGCTATTTTAGGCCTGTACAAGCATGAATTTGCCATTTTAGAGCTACATATAGATTCATAGATTCATAAAAATATAGATAAAGTATGAAAAAATATCTTGCAGCCGGAGTCCTTTTGATGGCTCTGTCTTGTACAAATACAGATAAAAAAAAAACGCAAGCTTCAACAGATAGTATATCTGAAAGTAAGGTAGCTACTACTGCTGTTGTTGAATTAACCGATAGTAAAGTTCAAAATATTTATGATGGTTATATCTATTTAAAAGATGCTTTAGTAGAATCAAAGTTTGAAGATGCTCAAAAAGCAGCAACACAGTTAAAGACCAGCCTTACTAATTTTCCAGGTTGTGAGAATACGGCTATAATTGCAGAAAAAATAGCTTCGGCCAAAGATATAGCCTCGCAAAGAAAAGAATTTACTTATTTGAGTTCAGATGTAATTGCGATGTTTAAACACGCAGATTTGAAAAAAGGCTCTATTTATGTTCAACATTGTCCTATGGCCAATAAAGGAGAAGGAGGGGATTGGCTGGCTTCCGAAAAACAGATTCAGAATCCTTATTATGGAGATGAAATGATGGATTGCGGCGCAGTTTTGGAAGAGATCAAACCCAGTAAGTAGTTATTAATCTTACTTGATTTTGACCCACATTTAATAATTATTTAACAGCTTTGTTATAGTTGATTTAATGCTAATAAAAAAGGATTAGTTAGTTTTGTTTATTATAAATTTAAGATATATATATGTCAGATATTGCAGAAATTAAGATTGATGGGAAGATATACGAATTCCCAGTTATAACAGGTTCCGAAGGAGAGAAGGCCATAGATATTTCCAAACTTAGAGACTTAACAGGTCATATTACTTTAGATTTTGGCTATAAAAACACTGGGTCAACGAAAAGTGCCATCACTTTTCTTGATGGTGAAAAGGGTGTTCTAAAATATCGTGGTTATCCAATTGAAGAGTTAGCGGAAAAGTCAACATTTCTTGAGGTAGCATATTTACTTATATATGGAGATTTACCTAAACAAAACGAACTGAACGATTTTCAGGCTCAAATTAGCAGACATACGCTAATTCATGAAGATATGAAGAAGTTCCTTGATGGATACCCTTCAAAATCTCATCCAATGGCGCAATTGTCTTCATTGGTTTGTTCATTGTCAACATTTTATCCTGAATCGTTAAATGCAAATTCGTCAGCGGAAACGATGGATTTAACAATGATCAAGTTGTTGGCTAAATTCCCTACAATTGTATCTTTCATTTATAAAAAATCATTAGGTCACCCACTTATTTATCCTAAAAATAAGTTCGATTACGTTAGCAATTTCTTAAATATGATCTTTGGRCRMYSTWCCGAAGAAATAGAAATAGACCCTGTAGTTGTCAGTGCAATGAACACGTTGCTCATTCTTCATGCTGATCATGAGCAAAACTGTTCTGCATCAACTGTAAGAATGGTAGGTTCTTCTGATTGTAATTTATACGCTTCGGTATCTGCCGGTATTGATGCCCTATGGGGACCATTACATGGTGGAGCTAACCAAGCTGTAATTGAGATGCTAGAGCGTATTAAAGAAGATGGCGGAGATACCGAAAAATGGATCAACAAGGCAAAAGATAAGAATGATCCTTTCCGCATGATGGGTTTTGGACATAGAGTTTACAAAAACTTTGATCCAAGAGCTAAGATCATCAAAAAAGCTTGTGATGATATTTTAGAGAAATTAGGTATTGATGATCCTGTTTTAGAAATTGCTAAAAAATTAGAAGAAACTGCGTTAAGCGATCCATACTTTGTTGAGCGCAAGCTTTATCCTAATGTTGATTTCTATTCAGGGATAATTTACAGAGCACTTGGTTTCCCAACGGATATGTTTACAGTTCTTTTTGCTTTGGGCCGTTTACCAGGATGGATTGCTCAGTGGAAAGAAATGCACGAAAATAAAGAGCCTATCGGCCGACCACGTCAAATATATGTAGGTCATACAAATAGAGAATTTGTTGCCATAGAAAAAAGAAAATAGCTTAACCGTATATCTTAAATAAAAAAACCTTAGCTGTTTAGCTAAGGTTTTTTTATTTATACAAAGTAATATATGAATCGCTCAATTATCCATTCAGAAATGAAAGCCGCCATAATATACAGGAAGCAGAGTGTTATCATTTTCTTAATGGTCACTTTCCTGGAACGCTGGTAGAATACAGTTAAAGCTTTATAGAGATACCAGATAATCCCAATAATTACCGCCCATTTAATTAGATCACTGATAGTGGATCCCGTACCAAATAAATCCCTCCGCAAAGGAACAGTAACTATTTGGGTAATAAAAAAAGCAGTTGTTCCGTGTATAGTAAATATAAGGTGATCTAAATAATAGATGTGGTTTTTTCTGAAATTCCACATAATAAATAAAGCCAGTAAAGGCATCAATAGGAAATATTGTTTAGGCCTGTAATGTTCAAGTTCTTCTTTTACGGACCAATTTCCGGACGCTGATTTCTGGTTTATAGCAATTTCACGTTTCTTAAAAATTCTATCAATCCAGGAATCACGATCTTCTTCATTTAGTTTTTGCTGCCTTAGCAGGTATGAACTATACGTGCTGTCTTGCTTAATAATGTGTGATCTCTCATAAGACTTTAACACATCGTCATATTCATTGGTCTTTAAACTATCTATGATATGTTTAAGTTCAGTAATTTTCTTTTCCTGATCTGAGAAACTAAGTGATTTAAATTCAACCAAGTCAAGTTTTCTTTGCACATATGTTGCCGATTTTCCAATAAAAGAATCATCCTCAAAATCCCCATCCTCAAGGGTTTTTTTTAGCGCTTCTGTTTTTGATTTTGCTGAATCCTTACTTGCAGAAGAATGAAATTCTACTGCTTCGGCTTTGTGTTCTAATTTATTTGGAACTACAATGAAATAAACAATAGAAACAAAGATATACATGCTAACCGGATTGATATATCTGGCCCTTTTACCAGCTAAATAATCCAGCGTAACTTCTCCGGGTTTTGTAAGTAAGGGTGATAAAGTTTGAAAAAACTTATTGTCGAAGTGGAAATAATGGGCAATACTGTGACTTATGAACTGCCAGAAATTTTCTTTAAGTTCCAGGTTGGCCTGTCCACAATTACTGCAATAATGTTTTTCTACATTCTGCCCGCAATTGAGGCAATTATGTTCTTTTCTATATTTACCAGTCGACATAAATCTATTAAAAACGGTTACTAAAAAATCCTAAAGCAATTGAGTTAATGGCTCATTGCTTTTATAGCTGATTCCTCTGCACGGTTATGTTTATACTTGAAAATAAATGGAAAAATAACAGCTAGCACTAGAGCATACGATGCAAAAGTAATCCAGATTCCTTGCCAATCCTTACTATGGTCGGCATAAGTAAAAAATTTATCAATTATTAACCCGCTTGTAAAACTTCCAAAAAGTGCTCCAAAACCGTTTACCATCATCATGAATAAGCCTTGTGCGCTACCTCTTATAGTGGCATCAATTTGAGTTTCCATAAATAGGGATCCCGAGATATTGAAAAAGTCGAAAGCCATACCGTAAACAATACAAGAAAGGATGATCATCCATAAGCCACCTGCCGGATCAGCAAAAGCGAAAAGACCAAATCTTAGCACCCATGCTAGCATACTGAGCAACATCACGTACTTAATCCCGAATTTCCTTAAGAAAAAAGGTATCGCAAGAATAAACAATGTCTCAGATATCTGAGAAATGGACATTATAATTGCAGGGTATTTAACAGCGAGCAGGTTTTCGTATTCCGGTATATTTTTAAAGTCGTGCAAATAGGTATCGCCGTAAGCATTGGTCAGTTGTAGGGCGGCCCCTAAAAACATAGAGAAAAAGAAAAATACGGCAAATTTCTTTTGTTTAAATAAAGTAAATGCCCTTAAGCCGAGTGCATCAACAAATGATTTCGAATCAATTCTGTTGGCAAGAGGGGGGCATTTAGGTAATGTAAAAGCATAAATACCCAGAGCTAGTGACACAGCAGAAGCAATATAAAATTGATTGGAGGATGCCTCGTTTCCTGAAAGACTTACTACCCATAAGGCGGCAATAAATCCGATGGTTCCCCAAATCCTGATAGGCGGATAATCTTTTACCACATCTTTCTGGGCACTTTTTAATGCTGAATAAGCTACTGTAATAGATAGAGAGAGCGTTGGCATGTAAAAGAACATGTTTACTAATATGACCCAGAAAAAGGTTGTCGGGTTATCTACAAGTGGCAAGGAGAAAAGACTAATTGCTCCAAGGATGTGTAAAATTCCATATAGTTTCTCTGCATTAATAAAACGATCGGAAATGATACCCATAAGGGCGGGCATAAAAATAGCAGAAATACCCATCGTAGAGAAGATTGCTCCAAACTCTGAACCAGACCATCTTTTATTTTGAAACCAATAAACTCCAATGGTAATGAGCCAGGAACCCCATATAAAGAATTGTAAAAAATTCATTAGAGTTAAGCGAAACTTAACATTCATAAATAATAGTTTAGTTGGTTTTTTAAAGTAATGGCTGAATATATAACTATTTTAAAATTGTTAAGCTGAATTTCTTTTATTTATTTCATCACGAATTCTTGCAGCCTTCTCATAGGCTTCTTCAGCAATTGCATCCTGGAGTTTTTGCTGCAGTTCTTCCATGCTTAAGGCTTTGTAATTAGTGCCTGGAATTGAAGTGCTGATGTCTTCTGAACCCTGTTCTTTTGGAATGCTATCTATGTTTTCAAGAAATAGGAAATCATTTCCCTCAATTACAATTCCTGCTGAAGATAGAATGAACTCATAGGTATAGATAGCAGCATTAAAACGAACAGCCAAAGCTATCGCGTCCGACGTGCGAGCATCTATTTCATGAGTGGTTTCACCATCAGTACAGATCAGTTTTGCAAAAAAAACGCCTTCTACCAAGTTATAAATCAAAACTTCCTGTATTTCAATATTATAAGTTTGGGCAAATGTTTTGAACAGATCATGAGTTAATGGCCTGCTTGGTGTCATTTTTTCAATTTCTATAGCAATAGCCTGCGCTTCAAAGGCGCCAATAATTATAGGCAAACGTCTTCTTCCGTTTACTTCGCCAAGAACCAGAGCATAAGCTCCTGATTGAGTTTGGCTATAGGATAAACCAACAATATCGAGTTTTACTTTTTTCATATTAAATAATATCCGGCAAATGCAGATTGCCCTTGCCAGATATTTAATTAACCTTTATGTGCTTTTAATGCTTCTATTAATTTTGGAACAACTTCAAACGCGTCGCCAACAATTCCGTAATCGGCTACTTTAAAGAAAGGTGCTTCAGGATCTTTGTTAATTACAACAATAACTTTGGATGAACTAACACCAGCTAAATGCTGTATTGCACCTGAAATACCTATTGCAATATATAAGTTTGGACTGATGGCGATACCCGTCTGACCAACGTGTTCCGAGTGTGGTCTCCAGTCAGCATCAGAAACTGGTTTAGAACAAGCAGTTGCTGCACCAAGAAGGTCGGCCAGTTCCTCTATCATTCCCCAATTTTCAGGGCCCTTTAATCCTCTTCCCGCCGATACTACAAGTTCTGCATCAGGTAAGGAAACCTTATTGGTTGCTCTTACAATTTCTTTAACGATAGCAGTAAGATCAGTTGCTTTAATTTCCGGACTAAACGCTTCAACAGTTGTATCAACTGCTGATTCTTTAACACCAAACGCATTTGGATTTAATGCTATTATTTTAACTGCTGAAGTTAATTCTGTAACTGCAAAAGCTTTACCCGAAAAAGCAGTCTTTTTAACAAGAAACTTGCCGCCATCCAACTGAGGAAGTTCTACCGCACCATCTACTAATCCGGCTTTAAGTTTAACCGCCACGCGAGGAGCTAGGCCTTTTCCTGAGAAAGAGTTTGATAAGACAACTACGTCTGCATTTTCTTTTTTTGCTGCTTCAGCAATAATTGAGGCATATGCCTGATTTACGAAATTCTTAAGCTGATCATTAGAAACATTTAAAACTTTAGAAGCTCCGTATTTACCTAATGCCTTTAGTTCACTTTCATCAACATTACCTATAGATATCGCGGTTAAACCACCGCCTTGTTTATCTGCAATGGCTTTTGCATAAGATACTGCCTCGAAAACAGATTTCTTAAACTTGCCATCTACTTGTTCTACATATACTAAAACTGACATACGATCTTTATTAAATAATTTTTAAACTCTGAAATAGAACTTCAGTTAGATAACTTTAGCCTCCTGATGTAATAAGTCAATTAATTTAGCGGTCTCTTCAGCCGGGATAAGCTTAACTGCACCACGTGGTGGAGGAGTTTCAAATTGTTGAACCTTAGCAACCTGTTCGATTTCTTTAGCTTCAACAACTACAAGAGGTTTAGTTCTTGCCGACATAATACCTCTCATGTTAGGGATTTTAGGTTCAGCAGTTCCCTCTGCACAACTTGCAATAAACTTGCCAGTTACAGAAACAACTTCTTTACCACCTTCAATTTCGCGGTCAATTGTTGCAGTTGTTCCGTCATAATCTAATTTCTTGATGATAGAAATAGACGGGATATCAAGGAATTCGCCAATCATTGCAGCAACCTGAGACCCATTATAATCTATAGATTCGCGACCGCAAAGGATCATGTCAAATTCAGTAGTCTTGGCGTATTCTGCTATCTGATAAGCTGTAAAATAAGCATCTCTTGGAATCGCATTAATTCTAACGGCGTCATCAGCACCTATAGCAAGTGCTTTTCTTATGGTTGGCTCTGTCTGGCTTTCTCCAACATTTATTACGGTTACCGTTCCTTTACCACCCTCACAAAGCTCAATAGCTCTTGATAAGGCGATCTCATCATAAGGGTTAACAATAAATTGTACACCAGAGGTATTGAATTGTGTATTATCGTTAGTAAAAGTTATTTTTGTTGTTGTGTCGGGCACATTACTGATACAAACTAATATTTTCATATGTATAAATTTGTTTTAAAGGTAATGAAGCTGTTTTAGCTAAAATTGTCTTTTTGCAAATCTAATTAAAAAAGCAGGGATTAAAAATGCAAAGTACCCGATTAACCAAACTATTAAACTTTTTAGAGAGCGAACCTAATGATCCTTTCGTTTTGTATGCCCTTGCAACAGAATATAATTCAGCAAATGACCCTGAAAAAGCATTTGAATACTATTTAAAACTTGTAGCTGAGCACCCTGATTATGTTGGAACTTATTATCATCTCGGAAAGTTATATGAAAAAACAGGGAAAACTGAAGAGGGTATAAAAATATACCAAAAAGGGATGCTTGCAGCCAAAAATAAAAGAGATATGCATGCTTTTTCTGAGTTACAAGGCGCGTATAATTCTGCAGCGGGTTTAGATTATGAAGATGATTAATTACTAAAAGATTGAGCAGTAAGAAGCAACTTTTGTTTATCAGAAATGTGATACTGTTCACGTTTACTGCTTTTGGCGGTGCGCAAGCGCATCTGGCTTTATTGCTTAAGTATTTTGTAAAGGATACCAAATACATCACAGAAGAAGAATTGTTGGAACTGAATGCATTAGCACAGGTATTGCCCGGCCCGGCATCTACTCAAACACTGGTTGGTATTGCTTATAAAGTAGGAGGGTTAAAACTTTCTTTAGTCACTTTTATAATCTGGATTTTTCCCTCTGCTGCTATCATGACTTTTGCCGCTATCAGCTATGCAAAGGTTGACCACAAAGAAAAGTTTGTAGAGATATTGGAATATATACAACCGATAGCTTTGGGTATTGTTGCTTTTGGGGCATATAATCTTTCAAGAAGGGTGCTGGTTTCACAATTGTCGGTATTTCTTGCTATTTCAGCTATAATTTCTACCCTTGTCTTGAGAAATGCCTATGTATTTCCTATTGCAATTTTAATAGGAGGTATGATTTCATCTGCCTTAGATGCTCCAAAAGAGGAAAGCGAAATCCGGGTAAAGCTATTCTCAAATATAAATCCCAAAAAACTGATCTATTTTGTAGGGGTATTGTTATTTCTGGCCTTATTAGGGGCCATTATTAACCGTACTTCGCCTTTTAGTTTGCCTATCAGGTTGTTCGAGAACTTTTACCGCAATGGTATCTTTATTTTTGGTGGTGGACAAGTGCTTGTTCCGCTTATGTTTACTGAGTTTGTGCAAATGAAGCATTATCTGCATTCTTCAGGCTTTCTATCTGGCTTTGCATTGCAGCAAGCTTTACCGGGACCTACGTTCTCGTTTACCAGCTATGTTGGTGCGTTAAGTATGAGGAACTTTGGATATGGAATAACCGGCCAGATAACGGGAGGGATAGTAGCCGTTTTAGGCATCAATCTGCCTGGATTGATTTTGGTGTTATTTATTGTTCCCTTTTGGGAAGATCTTAAAAAGATAGCCCGTATTAAATATTCGTTATCCGGGATAAATGCTGTCAGCGTGGGTTTTATTATTGCTGCATTTATTCTCCTTGTAAAACCAATTGGTATGGACTTTACAGCTATAACGGTTTTAATAGTGACTTTTCTTATTCTGAATTTCACTAAAATAAGTCCACCTTTTATTGTTTTGGGCGGTATATTGTTAGGCTACTTTTTATAGCTCAAAAAGAATTACCTGATTAGAACGGAGCATCTTCATCATGCATGTCATCCATGCGCGACGGTTTAATGATTACATTTCCGGCGGGTCTGTCAAAATCTTGTGAAGGATGCATGCCTGCCCCCGGGCTGTCCATAGAGAATGAAGTAGGGGCAGAGAAGCTTTCTTCCAAATCCGCAAATTTCACATACTTACCAATAAAGCGTAGCGGCACAATTCCGGTTTCACCGTTACGGTGTTTTGCAATAATTACCTCACCAATACCAGCTTGTGAGCGTCCCTGCTCATCTTCGGTAATACCATAATATTCTGGTCTGTATAAGAATAGCACCATATCGGCATCCTGCTCAATAGATCCAGACTCACGTAAATCTGATAGCATTGGTCGTTTTCCGTTAACACCAGGTCTGCTCTCTACTGCACGACTTAACTGTGATAGCGCAAGTACGGGTACGTTTAGTTCTTTAGCAACAGATTTAAGCGCTCTTGATATACTACCAATTTCCTGTTCCCTATTACCACCACCGCTTTGTCCTTCTCCCTTACCATGCATCAACTGCAAGTAATCGATGATGATTAGCTGCAAGTCATACTGAGATTTAAGTCTCCTGCATTTTGCTCTGAATTCAAAGATGTTAAGGGCAGGGGTATCGTCTATTAATAGTGGTGCCTCTGTTAAGGTTCCTATTTTACTATGTAGCTGTTGCCATTCCCATTCTGCCAGATTTCCTTTTCTGATTTTTTCCTGCTCAATCTCGGTTTCTCCTGAAATCAAACGATTTACCAATTGAACCGACGACATCTCTAATGAGAACACTACAACGGGTCTTTTAAATTCTACAGCTGCATTACGTGCACAGGTTAGAACGAATGCTGTTTTACCCATCGCCGGACGAGCCGCAATGATTACTAAATCTGAAGGTTGCCATCCACCTGTAATACGATCAAGATCAGTAAAGCCGGATGGAACACCGGTTAACCCATCACTCTTACCACGAAGCGCTTCTAAGGTGGCTAAAGATTGTTTTACAATCTCATCCATCTTTTGTGTATCTCTTCTTAAGTTGTTCTGAGCAATATCAAATAAGTTCTTTTCCGCATGATCCAGCAAATCAAATATATCTGTGGTGTCCTCGTAAGCATTCTGAATAATCTCTGAAGAGATCCTGATCAATTCCCTCTGAATATATTTTTGGGAAATGATACGGGCATGGAATTCTATGTTCGCTGCTGAAGCAACTCTATTTGTCAGGTTAGTAATATAATAAGCGCCCCCAATCATTTCTAATTGTCCCAGCGTTCTTAATTCAGAGGTAACGGTTAAAATATCTACTGGTTTGGATTTTTGAAAAAGCCCCTGAATCGCTTCAAAGATTTTTTTATGCCCTTCATGATAAAATACTTCGGGTTTTAGAATGTCAATTACGGTAGATAGGGCATCTTTTTCGAGCATTAATGCGCCAAGTACAGCTTCTTCAAGGTCAATCGCCTGAGGCGGGATCTTTCCCATCGTGGTCATAGAATTACTTAATCTATTTTTCCGCGCTGTGAAGTTTGCCTTGTCTTGTCCTTGTGTTCCGTTATCGCTGCTCATGAATACAAAAATAGACAAAAATTAGGTCTCTTCTTAAAATCTTTATGAACAWTCCCACAACTTAAATTCATTAGTCCTAACATGACTTTCGTGAATTCGAACAATTTCCTAACAACAAGATGTTAATAAGCAAAACACTCGCACTTAAAAATTAGGTTAAATTAATCGCAATTTTTGAGCTATTTTTGCCCTTCAATTTAAAGGAAATGGAAAACTCAAGAAGGTCTGCCAGACCTAAAGAAAATAATGAGTTCGTATTTGGTATACGTGCAGTTATAGAGGCTATTAAGGCTGGTAAAGATATAGAGAGTATTTACATACAACGTAGTTTAACTGGCGAGATTATATTGGAGTTAAAACAGCTATTAAAGGAGGTTGATGCGCCGGTGCATAATGTTCCGGTAGAGAAATTGAACCGGATGACCCAAAAAAATCATCAGGGAGTAATTGCTGTAATTTCATCCATTACCTTTCAAAAAATTGAAGATATCATCCCATTAGTTTACGAAAAGGGAGAAACACCTTTAATTTTGATTCTTGATGGGATTACCGATGTAAGAAATATGGGGGCCATAGCCAGAACTGCTGCCTGCGCAGGAGTACACGCTATAATTGTGCCTACTAAAAATTCTGCGCAGATCAACGCTGATGCCATTAAGACTTCAGCGGGAGCTTTATTTAGTATACCGGTATGCAGACATCCAAATCTTCAAAAAACAGCGTTGTTTTTGCAGGAATGTGGATTACAGATAGTTGCTTGTACAGAAAAGACCAACGATTTAATATATGCGCCGGATTACACTGCCCCAACAGCTATTGTTATGGGAGCTGAAGATGAGGGAATTTCAAATGAAATTATGAGAATGGCCAACCATCTGGCTAAGATTCCAATGCTTGGCGAAATCAATTCATTAAACGTATCAGTTTCTGCGGGTATTATCCTGTACGAAGCGATAAGACAACGTTCGTAATAATTTGGAATGATAAGTTTAACTTATCATTCCTCAAATAGATAACCACTATAGGCAAGTCCTTTAGCTACACTAATAAAATTATCTCCCGAATGCACTGGTGTACTTGGGAATTTTGTTTTAAAGAGATCTTTGATTGCAGCAACCATAGATGTACCTCCAGTAAGGAAAAGGCTATCAATGTCATTTACAGCGATCTGATGATTTAATAGAAAATCATCTAAGTAAGCACTTATCTTTTTAATATCTTTTTGAATGATGCCATTATACTGATCAATGGTTACTTCATCGTTAATTTCAATATCCATTTTTGAATACTGAAACTGCGAAACAGGAAGTGACGATAATTCCACTTTTGTTTTTTCAACTGATTGAAAAAGAGAATATCCTAGATTATTGTCGGTAAGGGTAATCAGGTTTTTGAATTTTCTATCTTGCTTAGAGTAATGATAGTAGTTTTGAAGATCATTTTTAATCTTAATTCCGTTAAAAAAGTTCATTTGTTCCCAGGAACATATATTCGCAAATAAAGAAACCGGGACTGTAAGCATTTTTCCTGGTGCTGCTTCGTATAGCGTGTGTTTTCCAAAATGAGGTGTTCCTTTGTCCCACATAAATGCAGAATCAAAGCTGTCGCCCCCAATATAAATGCCTCCGGTAGCGATTATGTCGTTTCTTCTGTTTTTGCTGCCAACCTTTGCCGGGTCAAGCTCCAGATATGTAAAATCCGTTGTTCCACCACCTAAATCCGCTACCAGTACTTTTTCCTTTTTAGATATTGTCTTTTCGTATGCGAAAGCAGCACCTATAGGTTCAAACTGGAATCTTACTTCTTCAAAGCCAGCATTTTCTGCTGCCTTATTTAATCTCTTTTGTGCAAGAGCATCCTTTGCAGTATTGTCATCGTCGAAAAAGACAGGGCGACCGATAATAGCCTTTTTACAATCATAACCAATAACCTCATCGGCTTTTTCCTTTAATTCCTTTAATATCAGGGTAACAAGATCGGAGGCGTTGAACTTTTTGTTATGAATTCTGGTTTCTATAAAACTGCTTCTTGGCAGAATACGTTTTATTGATTTCATGAATCTACCTTTCATTCCATCCTTTATGTATTGGGCTACGGCTTGGTCGCCAACCACATATTTTAGGGGTTCTGCAGCACTTTGCTCACTTTGAAAATATAGTATTGAAGGAACAATGATTGTTTTTATGATTTCCTTTTTTTCTTCATCAAAAATTGATAGGGCTGAATTGGTTGTGCCGAAATCAATTCCATATAAAAATTTAGACATTGCAACGTTAAAATTGGACGTAAATAAAACAACACATCCGGATTAAGACCTGGCCCGATCCGGATGTGTTAAAAGATAATTCAATGGGTTTAAATATATTTTGTGCCGAATTTTGATTTTACATCAGCAACAATTTGCTTTATGCTTTGTTCAGATGATCTTGGACAAATTAATAGTGTATTGTTAGATTCTACAACAATGTAATCATGTAAATCCTGCAAAATCACCAATTTATTCTTTGGCACATTTACCATGCAGTTTGATGAGTTAAACATCATCACCTTTTCTGAGGGAATTACTGCATTGCCAACATAATCGTGCTCAGCAATATCATAGATAGAAGCCCAGGTTCCAAGGTCAGACCAACCAAAATCAGCGGGAAGTACATAAACATTATCTGCCTTTTCCATAATCCCGAAGTCAATGGAAATATTAGTACACTGCAAATATGCATTTCCTATAAATTCGGCTTCATTAGCTGTATTATATAAATCATCTCCCTGATGGAATATCTCGTACATGTCCGGTAAATGCTTTGAGAAAGCATTGTTAATTGATTTTGCAGACCAGATAAAAATCCCGGCATTCCATAAGAAATCCCCGCTTTGTACAAAAGATTTGGCCAGATCTAAATTAGGCTTTTCAGTAAAGATTTTTACTTTATGGATCTGCTCATCAGTTTTTAATGAACTCTCCGTGTATTGTATATAACCATAGCCGGTATCAGGTCTGCTAGGTTTTATGCCTAAAGTAATCAGGCAATCATTTTCAGATGCTGCTTTTAAAGATTGTTCAATCGCTTCAACAAAAGCGTCCTGATTGGTAATGGTATGATCAGAAGGCGCTACTACAATAGTTGCATTTGGATTAATCTGGGCAATTTTCATTGATCCATAAGAAACACATGGAGCTGTATTTCTCATAATAGGTTCTGCCAAAATTTGATTCTCATTCAAATCAGGAAGCTGCTCTTTGATGATATGCGTATATATTTCGTTAGTTACTACAAATATATTTTCTGGAGGACAAATCTTTAAAAAACGATCGTAAGTGCTCTGTATAAGTGTTTTTCCAACACCGAAAAAATCAATAAACTGTTTAGGATATTCTGTTCTGCTGACAGGCCAAAAACGGCTTCCAACACCGCCAGCCATTATTAAGGCGTAATTATTATTATTCATATTTGATATTACAGTCTCTTTAAATTATACCTTCTTGTAAAAGGTCGTGAAAATGTATCATGCCAAAATAGGCTCCATTATCGGTAACCAATAGTTGCGTAATGTTGTTTTCTTTTATCATATCCAAAGCAGTGATTGCTAAAACCGCTCTATCTACTTTCTTTGGATTGGGGTTCATTMRMTCNYTMGCTNNAATATCGGCTAAATTAGAATGTTTTTCCAGCATTCTACGAATATCTCCATCAGTAATTATCCCCAAAATAGCATTGCTTTCAATAACAACAACAGCACCCAAACGGTTTTGACTAATTTCGATTATGACATCTTTAACCGATGCCGAAGGATGAATACTTGGTTTCTCGTTCTTCAGGGCAATATCTCCGGCTTTTAAATAGAGTTTTTTACCCAGTGCTCCACCCGGGTGAAAGCGCGCAAAGTCGTCTTCATTAAAATTACGTGCGTTTAACAAAGCAATAGCCAAAGCATCGCCCATAGCAAGCTGGGCAGTGGTACTGGTAGTAGGAGCCAAGTTATGCGGACAGGCTTCTTTTGCTACGAAGGTGTTTAATATAAAATCGGCCTGCAAAGCCAAATCAGAATTTAACTGACCAACCATACCGATCATAATGTTGCCGGCTTGTTTAAGTAATGGTGTCAATACCTTTATTTCAGGAGTATTTCCACTCTTGGAAATACAGATTACAATGTCGTTTTTTTGGATCATTCCGAGGTCTCCATGTACAGCGTCTGCTGCATGCATAAATATGGCCGGAGTACCCGTTGAGTTAAAAGTTGCCACAATTTTTTGCGCAATAATGGCGCTTTTTCCAATTCCGGTTACAATTACACGACCCTCACTTTCGATAATTAGGTCAATAATCTTAACAAAATCGTCATTTATATTTTCAATTAAGCCTAAAATAGCCTGAGCTTCCAACTGTAAAGTGCTAACAGCGTCGTCGATAATAGATTTTTTACTTTTCAAACAGAATTATTTAGTATATTGATGCTTTGAATTTGTGCAAAATTATGTTATTTTGAAGTAAAAATAGCACTGAATATTTTATACACGAAATGGATATAAAAAAGTCGTTGTTTGATAACTTACAAACCTTTTTTGGTTTTGATAATTTTAAAGGAGATCAGGAGTCTATCATCACCAATATTCTTGAAAAAAGAAATACGTTTGTTATAATGCCTACGGGTGGGGGGAAGTCCATTTGCTACCAGTTGCCAGCTTTGATGGAAGAGGGAACTGCTATCGTGATATCGCCATTAATTGCATTGATGAAAAATCAGGTAGATCAGCTAAGGGCATTTGGAGGAAGTGATAGTATTGCACACTTTTTAAATTCTTCTTTAAATAAAACCGAAATTACTCAAGTTAAAAGTGATTTATTAAGCGGACAGACAAAATTGTTGTATGTTGCTCCCGAATCGCTTTCTAAGCAAGACAATATAGATTTCTTAAAATTGATTAAGATTTCTTTTGTGGCGGTTGATGAAGCCCACTGTATTTCCGAGTGGGGCCATGATTTTAGGCCCGAATACAGGAAAATCAGGCAAGTGATACAAGGTCTGGGCGAAGATATTCCAATTATAGCCTTAACTGCTACTGCAACACCTAAGGTTCAGCAGGATATCATTAAGAACCTTCAAATGTCTGATGCCACTTTGTTTAAATCATCATTTAACAGGCCCAACTTATTTTATGAGATCAGGCCCAAGAGGGATGTCATTAAAGAAATCATCAGATATATAAAATACAATACCGGTAAATCAGGGATTATTTATTGCCTTAGCCGTAAAAAGGTTGAAGAGGTTGCAGAAACCCTAAATCTGAACGGTATTAAAGCCTTACCATATCATGCAGGCTTAGAACCAAAGGTGAGAGCCGATACTCAGGATAGGTTCCTTATGGAGGATGTAGAGGTTATTGTAGCCACTATCGCCTTTGGTATGGGAATCGATAAACCGGATGTGCGTTTTGTAATTCACCATGATATCCCTAAAAGCATGGAAGGTTATTACCAGGAGACTGGTAGGGCCGGACGTGATGGAGGAGAGGGAATTTGTATTGCTTTCTACGCTCAAAAGGATGTAGATAAGCTGGCCAAGTTTATGAAGGACAAGCCGGTATCTGAACGCGAAATAGGCACTCAGATATTAAAGGAGGTTATTGATTATGCTGAATCAGGCGTGTGCCGAAGAAAGCAGATCCTTCATTACTTTGGAGAGAACTTCAATGAGACCGGTTGTAATTGCATGTGTGATAACTGTAAGAAACCGAAAAAACTATTTGAGGCAGAAGAATCTTTGATGGTTCTGTTAAAGCTGATTAAAAAAATAGGAGAGAAGTTTGATGATGCCCATATCCTGAGCGTTATTTTAGGTAATGAAACTGCTCAGACAATTGCTTATGAACACAGTAAGCTTCCTGAATTTGGCTTAGGAGTTGTTGAGGGAGAGAATCATTGGAAATCACTTATAAGACAAGCGGTATTAAATAATTTCTTATCTAAAGACATAGACAATTACGGTTTACTTGGGTTAACCAATGGCGGATTAAGCTTTATTGAAAATCCATATGCACTTAAGTTTGTCCTAAATGAGCCAATAGAAAGTGCAGCGGATGATGATGAAGATGATGTGAAGCATGGTAGTGGAGCTGTAGATGCTCAGTTACTGCAGTTGCTGAAAGATCTGAGAAAGAAAATAGCMAAACAAAAGAATGTACCTCCTTTTGTAGTGTTTCAGGATCCATCTCTTGAAGAGATGTGTACCCATTATCCAATTTCGATGGACGAGCTAAAGCAAATATCGGGAGTTGGTCATGGAAAAGCGCTTAAATTTGGAGGATCTTTTCTTGAGCTTATCAAAAAATATGTAGAGGATAATGATATCGAACGTCCTATTGATCTGATTATTAAAACACAGGCCAATAAATCTCAGCTTAAAGTATCGATTATTCAGAATATAGACAGAAAAATTGGCCTCGAAGACATTGCAAAATCGAAGGGTATCACATACGATGATATTCTAAAAGAAGTAGAAGCAATTGTAAATTCTGGCACCAAACTAAATCTTAGTTACTTTGTGGATGAAGTGATAGATGAGGACCGCCAGGATGAAGTATTTGATTATTTCCAATCAGCAGAAAATGACTCAATTGATGAAGCATTAAGAGAACTTGGAGAATCAGATTATTCTCGTGAAGAAATACAGCTGATGCGTATTAAATTCATGTCTGAACTAGGTAATTAACAATAAAAACAACGATGATCAATTTCCCTTTAAATAATTTCAAAAATCAGGAATCAGGTAATTTCTTTTTAATGGCAGGGCCCTGTGCCATAGAAGGCGAAGAAATAGCCATGCGCATAGCCGAAAAGATAGTGACAATAACAGATAAACTACAAATACCATATATTTTTAAAGGCTCATACCGTAAAGCTAACCGCTCTAAAGGTGATTCTTTTACCGGAATTGGTGATGAAAAAGCACTTAAAATATTAGAGAAAGTAAGTAAAACCTTTGGTGTACCAACGGTAACAGATATTCATKAMASCRMTGNSKYWGMTATGGCTGCTGCTTACGTTGATGTGTTGCAGATTCCAGCTTTTTTATGCAGACAGACCGACTTGTTAATTGCAGCTGCCAAAACAAATAAGGTTGTAAACGTTAAAAAAGGACAATTTCTATCTGCCGGATCAATGAAATTTGCTGTAGAAAAAATAGTAGAGGCAGGAAATAATAAAGTGATCCTTACAGATAGAGGCAATACTTTTGGCTATCAGGATCTTATCGTAGATTACCGTGGTTTGCCCGAAATGCAATCTTTTGGAGTACCTGTTGTTATGGACTGTACGCATTCATTACAGCAGCCAAATCAAAGCAGTGGTGTAACAGGAGGTAAACCGGCATTAATAGAAACAATTGCTAAAGCTGCAATTGCGGTGGGAGCGGATGGCTTGTTTATTGAAACACATCCTGATCCGGCAAATGCAAAATCAGATGGTGCTAATATGCTGCATCTCGATTTGCTCGAAGACCTTTTGGTTAAACTAATTAGAGTAAGAAAAGCGGTTATTTAATCGCTTTTAAAGCTTACTGATAACAAAAGAAGTTCTCCTGTTCAGCTTTCTATTTTCTTCAGTGTTATTGGATGTAATAGGGTTCGATTCACCATACCCTTTGTAAGTTAAGCGCTCAGCCGCTATTTTATGTTCTAAAAGGTAATCATAAACCGCTTTGGCACGCTGCATAGAGAGTTTTTCGTTGTCCTTTACATTTCCAACATTGTCAGTATGTCCCTGTATTTCAATGCTAATATTGGCATTGTTATTTAAAAGATCTACAAGTGTAGTTAATTCGGTAACGGATGCAGGTAGCAAACTATGCTGGTTGGTGTTAAAGAATATGTTTTTCAATATTACATTGGTGCCTACCTTTAGTTTTTCCAGCAAAATCTCCAGCAGAAAGGGTTTGTTAGAATAGGAACTATTCAATTCATAATTTTCAGAATAAAACAAATAACCATCGGAGCTAGCGTTAAAGGCATAGTTTCCTCCAATTGGCATTACGGCAAGGAAATCTCCGGTTTCTTTAGAAGTATAATCGTTATATTCAGTTTTTCCATTTTTGAGGTCCACTACCTGAACCTTTGCTTCTACAAATACACCTGTTTTTTTATCCTTTACAATGCCTTTTACATAAGTAATCGGGAGTGGTTTTTTATTTTCTGGCATTTTGAACCGGTAAATGTCCATGTCGCCAAATCCTCCTTTTAAATTCGAAGAAAACAAACCTTCTGTGCCATCAGGAGTTACTATTAAGCCGGTTTCTTCATTAAATGTATTAATAGGATAACCTAGGTTTTCTGGTTTGCCCCAATGCCCGGAATCGTCCAATCTGCTTAAAAAAACGTCCTTATTTCCTAATCCAGGCCATCCGTCCGACGAAAAATAAAGCGTTTTTCCGTCTGGATGGATAAATGGAGTATGCTCATCATATGGCGTATTTATTTCGGGTCCAAGATTTTGAGGGACGCCCCAATACCCATCACTTTTTAGTGTGCTTTTCCATATGTCATAGCCACCTAAACCACCTGGTCGGTTGCTTACAAAAAACAAAGTGGTGCCATCAGGACTAATTGCAGGTTGCGAATCCCAAAAAGGTGAGTTTAAAGGGGCACCGAGATTAAAAGGTTCGCCCCAGTTATTACCTTCTTTATGGCTAACATAAATGTCGCATCTGCCTAAGCCATCAGGTCTGTTGCATCCAGTAAAAAACAAATAAAGCCCGTCAGGTGAAATGGATTGAGCGCCCTCGTTAAATTTTGAAGTGTTAATTTTATCACTCAATGGAGTAGGAGTTGTCCATTCTTTATTAACCTTGGCAGAAATAAAGAAGTCTTCGTTTCCATTTATGTTTCTGCTAAAAATTAGTTTTTCTCCATCTGCAGTAACAGAAGGAAAGTAGTCTCTATAGCTGGAATTTATCTCTTTTCCCAGGTTAACCGGCTCGTATTGCTGGGGGAATTTTATTGCTAAAACGGCAAACTCACAATCTTTAAGGTATTTATTGGCTTTATTAATGAAATCTTTATCGTTGCCTTTGTAGTTTTTAATAAAGAGTTCGATGTGTTTTAAAGCATTCGAATAGTCGCCTGTATTTAACTCAGATTCAGCTAACCCGTAATATAAACGGGGATCAGCTTTATCGGCTCCAAGATTTAAAGCACTCAGATATGCCGTTTTAGCTGCGTCAAAGTTCTTTGTTCTGCGATTGATATCGCCAAGTTGTATAAAGGCAAACTGAAAAGACGGATCTTCTTTTACAGTTTCTAATAAAGCAGAAACTGCAAGGTCATAATTATCTTGCTTTAAATAATTCTGAGCTTTATCAAAATTGGTCTGCGCCTTCTTTATATTGGTAGTTTGGGCACCAGCATGTACAACAACAAAGAGTAAGAAGAACAGGAGTAACGTTTTCTTCATTGACGCTTATATTAACGATAATATTAAATATAGCGAAATAGATAGAAAACCTATGGAATGTTTAAAAATTTATGTGTCTGTAAAGAAATTTCCCATTTCGGATTAGCCATTACATAATCAATGATCAATGGGGTAATCTCCTTTGATTTTGACCACTCTGGCTGTAAATATAGTTTACAGTTTTCGGAAACTGTTTCAGCATATTTCTCTGCCCATTCGAAATCGCTTTTGTTGAACACAATAACCTTTAGTTCATTTGCAAAAGGTGTAATATCGGGTCTTGGGGCTTTAAATTTCTTGGGCGATAAACAAATCCAATCCCATTCTCCAGAAAGCGGGTATGCACCAGAGGTTTCAATAAAGGTTAATATTTTCCGTTCGCGAAGCCTTTGAGTAAGGTAATCGAGGTTATAGATTAAAGGCTCCCCACCGGTAATGACGACAGCTTTACCTGGAAAAGTATCGGCTTTAGCAACAATATCATCAGATAAAGTGAGCGGGTGTAGTTCAGCATCCCAGCTTTCCTTTACATCACACCAGTGACAACCAACATCACAACCGCCTAAGCGAATAAAATAAGCTGCTTTACCGGTATTAAATCCTTCCCCCTGTATAGTGTAAAACTCTTCCATCAATGGAAGTAGCGTGCCGTCTGCTGGTATTTGATGTGCCATATATAAGGGTGCAAAGTTAAATAAATATCCGGGGGAAATTAGATTATATGTATATTGAGCCAATATAAATGACCTATCTGTGAAGAAGTTGTTTGAAATTTAATTAGAGTTCGATTTTGAAGTGGCATAAAATAGAGACAGAAATACCTGACGAGGAATTTGTGAAGCAGATCAATATTGGTGGTAAAAAGGTATGTCTGGTAAAACATCAACAAAAAATTTTTGCAGTACAAAACACCTGTCCACATGCCGGAGGTATTTTAAGTGGCGGATGGTGTAAAAACGGGCATCTCATTTGTCCTATTCATCGTTGGGAGTATAATCTTGAAAACGGAAGAGGAGCAGAGGGCCAGGGCGATTACATAGATATTTACCCGCTAGAAACCAGATCTGACGGGGTTTATGTAGGTTTTAAAGAAAGCTGGATTAAAAAGCTTTTTGGAAAATAGAATATTATAGAAACTTATTTACCTGTAGATTTCTTTTTTAGCCGATGCAAGTGTGTTCTTTAACAAACCAACAATAGTCATTAATCCAACACCACCCGGAACAGGAGTTATCCATGAAGCTTTTGGTGCAACATTTTCAAAATCTACATCCCCATACAGTTTGTATCCTGATTTTGTAGCAGTAGAAGTTTCTCTGTTCATACCCACATCAATAACGATAGCACCAGGCTTCACCATATCAGCAGTAATGAAGTTCTTTTTGCCAATAGCAGCAATAATGATATCACCTTGCAAACACATTTCTTTTAAGTTAGTAGTTCTGCTATGAGTAAGGCTTACTGTACAGTTACCGGGATTTGCATTGCGGGCCATCAGAATACTCATTGGGCTACCAACAATATTACTTCTACCAACAACTACGCAGTGTTTACCAACCGTATCTATTTGATAAGACTCCAACATTAGCATAATACCGTAAGGCGTTGCAGGAATAAAGCATGGTAAATTGCGCATCATGCGTCCTAAATTGATTGGATGAAATCCATCCACATCCTTACGGTGATCGATAGCTTCAGTTACCTTTTCAGGATCAATATGTTTAGGAAGTGGAAGTTRWRYWRYYANMAMMRTSAAMAMCWGCRWMMWMGTTRRYTTCNYWRWCTTNWTTGNAWCAGNNMTWSCTMAGNAWCGGNAASAKCRTNRTSTRRKCAATGAAGACTGGAAGCCAACTTTTTCGCAGTTTTTCATTTTGCTGGCAACATAAGTCTCACTTCCTCCATCATTACCTACAAGTATGGCTACCAGGTGGGGCTTTCTGCCGCTCTCTGCTAAAAAATCTGCAGCCTCAACCGCTATTTCCTGTTTTATTTTCTCTGATACAAATTTTCCGTCAAGTAACTGCATTTAAATGATGTTATTCGTTAATAAATATATTCAGCCAGGCCGAATTGTTGCAATAAATGTTAATCTAATTTCAATACCGCCATAAATGCAGTTTGTGGAATTTCCACATTTCCTACCTGACGCATACGTTTCTTACCTTGTTTCTGTTTTTCCAATAACTTACGTTTACGGGAAATATCACCGCCATAACATTTAGCGGTAACATCTTTACGTAAAGCGCTGAGCGTTTCACGGGCAATAACTTTTGCACCAATAGACGCCTGTATCTTAATCTCGAATTGTTGACGAGGGATTAGTTCTCTTAGTTTCTCACAAATTTTCTTTCCAAAATCGTAAGCATTGCTACGGTGAATCAATGAAGATAAAGCATCAACAGGTTCATCATTTAGCAGCATGTCTAGTCTTACCAGGTCCGACTTGCGGTAACCAACCTGATGGTAGTCAAATGAGGCATAACCTTTAGAAATTGTTTTCAGCTTATCATAAAAGTCAAAAACGATCTCTCCCATAGGCATTTCAAAAACAAGTTCTACACGATCTGAAGTCAGGTAAGATTGATTTACAATAATTCCTCTTTTCTGAATACAAAGTGACATTACTGGACCCACAAATTCGGCCTTGGTAATGATATTTGCTTTGATATAAGGTTCTTCTACAGAATCCAATTTACTTGGATCTGGTAAATCAGAAGGATTGTTTACAGTAACTTCTTCGCCCTTAGTGGTGTGCGCGATATATGATACGTTGGGTACGGTTGTAATAACCGTCATGTCAAATTCACGCTCTAAACGTTCCTGGATAATTTCCATGTGCAGCATTCCTAAGAAACCGCAACGGAAACCGAAGCCTAAAGCCGCTGAACTTTCAGGTTCAAACACAATAGAAGCATCGTTAAGTTGCAACTTGTGCATTGCCTCACGCAATTCCTCAAACTCATCAGTATCAACAGGATAAATTCCGGCGAAAACCATTGGTTTAACCTCTTCAAAACCTTGAATTGATTCTAACGATGGTCTGTCAACAGTGGTTATCGTATCACCAACTTTTACTTCACGGGCTTCTTTGATCCCCGAAATAATATAACCTACATCACCGGTCTTAACAACACTGCGTGGCGACATATCCAGTTTCAGGATACCAACTTCGTCTGCTAAATATTGTTTGCCTGTGTTTATGAATTTAACCTTATCACCTTTTTTAATCTGACCGTTTACTACTTTATAGTAAGCGATAATTCCCCTGAAAGGATTAAAAACAGAGTCGAAAATCAATGCCTGTAAAGGCGCGTCAGGATCACCAACCGGAGCAGGAACACGGTCTACAATAGCCTGAATAATATCAGGAATTCCCAAGCCCGTTTTGCCTGATGCAGGGATAATCTCCTCACGTTTACAGCCAATTAAGTCAATAATCTGATCTTTTACTTCCTCAGGCATTGCCCCAGGTAAATCCATTTTATTCAAAATCGGGATAATCTCAAGATCGTGCTCTAAAGCCAAATATAAGTTTGAAATAGTTTGTGCCTGAATTCCCTGAGATGCATCAACAATCAGTAGGGCGCCTTCGCAAGCTGCAATAGAACGCGAAACTTCGTAAGAAAAATCTACGTGTCCGGGAGTATCAATCAGGTTAAAATTGTATTCAATTTCGCCAACCTTATAATTCATTTGTATGGCATGACTTTTAATCGTTATGCCTCGCTCACGTTCAAGGTCCATGTTATCCAATAACTGGGCCTGCGATTCGCGTTGAGTAATCGTCTCAGTGTATTCTAATAAACGGTCAGCCAAGGTGCTTTTCCCGTGGTCAATATGTGCAATTATGCAAAAATTACGTATATGCTTCATCAGTGGCGCAAAGATAAGATTTTGAGCGGATTATTATGCAGGTTTGTTGGCCAGCCCGATTAAATTTTTTACAGTCTCACTATCAGTAAGATCGTAACTAAATTCATCAGCTACACTTCSMATKCTYANWTCNKKSGGWKWCTAAACTGCATTTGGCTCTTAACTGCATGCTTTGCAGAGGCATGAAACTCTTTAGCGCCTGTTAATTTAATGATGTCAGCAATATTACTTATAGAAACACCGGCACCAGGCATAATGATAATTCTGTCTTTAGCCTGTTTAATCAGCTTTGCAAGTACACCTGCTCCTTTAAACGCAGAAGATTCTCCGCCCGAAGTAAGAATTCGCTCACAGCCGAGCTCAATAATGTCCTCTAAAGCCTTTTCCAGGTCATTACTCATGTCAAAAGCCCTGTGAAACGTTACAGGCATAGGTTTAGCTGCTTCAATAAGTGCTGCGCATCTTTCTTTGTCTACGCTGCCATCAGTTTTTAAGATACCTATAACTACTCCATCACAATTTAATGATTTGCAGATTTTTATATCTTCTTTCATTAGGTCAAACTCCAAATCAGAGTATAGAAAATCGCCTCCGCGTGGTCGTATAATAGGGTATACCTTTATAGAAAGCATTTTTTTCGCTAAAGCGATTGTTGCATAACTTGGTGTTGTGCCGCCTTCAGGTAAATTATCGCATAGCTCAATCCTTATTGCTCCCCCTTCCTGAGCTGCAAGAGCAGATCTTACAGAATTGGCGCAAACCTCCATATTTACCATGATACTTAAATATTAATAATAACTTTTTCCGGGAATTAAAAGGTCATTTTTCTGTTCAGTACAAACGGCATAACTAAAGCCTTTCTGAATAGCATAAGCGCCATATTCTCCTTTTTTATTGATGGCAAGAAAGCCTACCTGTATCACTTTTGCAATTTCAGGTTTCTTTTTAATGATTCTCATTACGGCCTCTTTGCAGGCGTCTTCGGGCGAATAGCCCTGGCGCATTAGTTCTACTACCAGAAAGCTTCCGACGTTACGGATCACTTCTTCGCCAACTCCGGTAGAAGTAGCGCCACCAACTTCATTATCCACATATAAACCAGCGCCAATTATTGGGCTGTCGCCTACACGGCCATGTAGTTTATAAGCCATTCCGCTGGTTGTACATGCACCGGAGATATTTCCTTTTGCATCAATGGCCAGCATGCCTATAGTGTCGTGATTGTATTGATTGCCGGGTAATTTAGTAGGAGCAGCTTTTTGATAGAGCTTGTTCTCAATATTCATTACCGGGGCATATTTTGCGGTTTTAAGCCATTCTTTCCAGGCTTTTTCACTTTCTTTGGTAAGTAAATTTTCCTTTTTAAAACCGTTTTCTAAAGCAAACTGAAGGGCGCCATCACCAACAAGCATTACATGTGGTGTTTTTTCCATTACCAATCTGGCAACAGAAATTGGGTGCATAATATGTTCCAGGCCCGCTACAGAACCACAATTACCCTGTTCGTCCATAATACAGGCATCAAGTGTAACGTGCCCGTCTCTATCGGGCAAGCCGCCATAACCTACCGATTGATTTTTAGGGTCAGCTTCTGGCACGTGAACACCTTGTTCAACTGCGTCCAGTGCTCTCCCTCCTGAAGACAATACTTTCCATGCTGCCTGATTAGCAGCAATTCCAAAATCCCAGGTAGAGATTACAATAGGTTTAACATCAATTGAGGTTGATTTAGCCGGAATCATTTCGGCTATACTACTTTTATTAACAGCTAGAAGCGAAGCCGATATTGCAGTTGTTTTTATGAATTTTCTACGATTAAACATTGTAGGTTTAAAGTAACTAAATAATTTTAAAATTATCAGCATCTCTTAGAAAAGGAAAACTATGGCGGGTTTTAACCAAGTCATAGTAACCTATGCTAAAGGTGTATAGATCTTCATCTTCAGGTTTGTAATAAACAGTTTTTCCCATTGGGTCAATACATTGAGAATGACCACTGTGATAAACTTCTTTTCCATCATGACCAACCCTGTTTGCGGCAATCACATAACTTTGATTTTCAATGGCACGGGCAGGAATGAGTGCGTTCCAATGGCTCGATCTTTTATCTGGCCAGCTTGCAATTAATAATAGTATATCATATTCTGCATTCTGATTGCGCAGCCATACAGGGAAACGAAGGTCATAGCAGATGGCTAGACGTATTTTCCAGCCTTTTAAGTCTACAATCACTTTGTCGTGGCCAGGCGTGTAAGTCTTATCTTCATCACCTAAACCGAAAAGGTGACGTTTATCATAATGGCTGAAACTACCATCCGGCAACATCCATATTAAGCGGTTAAAATATTTATCGTTTTCTTTTACAATTAAACTTCCGGTAACAACGCAATCGTATTTATCGGCTGTTTGTGCCATCCACTGCATTGTTTTTCCGTTCATTTCTTCGGCAAGTGAGGCAGCATTCATGCTAAAACCTGTGTTGAACATCTCTGGAAGTATGATCAGATCTGTTTTCTCTTTTATCCCCATTGATAATCTGAGGGCAAGGTTCTGTAAGTTTTTATCTATGTTTTCCCAAAATAGATAGGCCTGATAAATTGTAATTTTGAGATTGCTAATATTCAGGTTATTTGGTTGATCCATTATTCTAATTTAAAGGGATGTAAATTATAACTTCATTAGTCCTTCAACGGCTTTTTCTAATGTTTCGTGCTTTTTAGCAAAACAAAAGCGTAATACTTTATGATCTGTTTTTCTAATGTAGAAGGCCGAAACAGGTATGCTCGCTACTCCATTTTCCCTGACAAGCTTTTGGGCCATATCTGTATCTTTCTCGTCATTCAAGTGAGCATAGCTAACACATTGAAAATAAGAACCATGACAAGGTAATAATTTAAATTTAGTTTCGCCAAGTAATGAACGGAAGAAATCCCGCTTTTCCTGGAAAAAATCGGGTAACCCGCTGTATGTTTCAGGGTCATTAAGGTAATTAGCTACGCCTACCTGCATTGGCGTGTTTACACTAAAAACGTTGAACTGGTGTACTTTACGAAATTCCTTCATTAAGTTGGCAGGAGCAAGGCAGTAGCCGAGTTTCCATCCTGTTGTGTGTAGTAATTTGCCAAATGATGCTGCAATAAAACTTCTGTCTCTTAATTCGGGATATAAAGCGAGGCTATGATGTTTTTTACCATCAAATATGATATGCTCATACACCTCATCACTAAGAATAAGTATATCTGTATTCTTAGTGAGTTTAATAAGCGCTTTGATGTCCTTTTCCGTTAAAATACTGCCAGTAGGGTTGTGGGGGCTATTTAAAATGATCATTTTGGTGTTCACAGTAAATAGTTTCCTTACCATTTCCCAATCGATCTCATAATCCGGTGGCACCATTTCGTAAGGCTTTACCAGTCCACCCAATAGTTTAATTGCAGGGGCATAAGAGTCGTAAGCCGGTTCAAAAATAATTACCTCGTCACCAGCGGTAATGCAGGAAGATAATGCAGTAAAGATAGCCTGTGTTCCGCCTGCGGTAACCGTAACTTCAGTATCCGGATTATAATCAGCATCGTAAAGTGTATTTGCTTTTTCTGCAATAAGTTCCCTAAGTGATTGTAATCCTGGCATAGGGGCGTACTGATTAAAGCCTTTCTTCATTGCATTAGATACAAAATCTACCAGTTTAGGATCGCAGTCATAATCCGGAAATCCTTGTGATAGGTTTATAGCATTATGTTCTTCAGCAAGTTTGGACATCACCGTAAAAATAGTGGTGCCAACTGTGGGTAATTTGGAATGTATTGATATCATGTTTAAGCGAAAATAGAAATAATATTTATCCTGTTATATCAGAATTATTTAATAATTTCAACCTGCTATGACTTTTAAAACAAAAGAGAGCAGGTTACTGCTTATTTTAGGGAGCTTCTTTGTCGCGAACGCCATACTCTCAGAGTTTATTGGTGTAAAGATATTTACAGTTGAGGGTACTCTTGGTATCGAAAAGTTTAATATTAATTTACTGGGAGTACCCAATCTCTCTTATAATATGTCGGCCGGTGTTTTAACCTGGCCCATCATATTTATCATGACTGATATTATAAATGAGTATTTTGGCGTGCGACAAGTTCGTTATTTATCTATTTTAACGGCCATTTTAATAGCATATGCATTTATTGTTGTGGGTGGAGCTATGCACTTACAGCCTTCCGATTTTTGGGTTACACAAACCATTAATGGCGAATCATTAAATATGAATAATGCCTTTACCGGTATATTCGGACAGGGTATGTGGATCATAGTGGGCTCTATTGTTGCTTTCCTTGTAGGCCAGATTGCTGATGTGCTTATTTTTCATAAAATTAAGAAAGTTACCGGCGACAAGGCCTTGTGGTTACGTGCCACCGGTTCAACATTAGTTTCGCAATGCATTGATAGTTTTGTGGTTATCTTTATTGCTTTTTATCTTAACCCCCAGTACCACTGGAGCTGGCAAATGGTTGCTGCAATAGGCCTGGTAAATTACACCTATAAGTTCGTGGTAGCCATTCTGATGACTCCTATATTATATGTTGTTCATGGGATTATAGACAGGTACCTTGGGAAAGACCTGTCCCATCGGATGATAACAATGGCAGGCAGGAGGTAAGTGGCTTACATCCTGTTTACCGATAGTATTTTAAACTCCTGTAAACCGTCGGGCATTTCCCAGGTAATAATGTCGTTTGTCCTGTAGCCAAACAGTGCAATTCCTATGGGAGCAAAAACAGATACTTTTTGAAGTTTTATGTTTGCCTCTTCGGGCATTACAAGTTTAAAGGTAAACTCTTTACCGGTTTTGGTATTTGCTATACGGGCTTCAGATTTTAGGCACACTACATCAGATGGAAGTTCCGCTTCTGAGTATATGGTGGCTTCTTTTAATTCGTTGCTTAATTTTTCTTTGTTGTAAGCGCTCATATTTGATTTTTCCAGATGTTCCTTTAATAATTTAAAGTCGCTTTTTGATAATGACAATGATTTAGTTTCCATGATCTTGAGTGTATTGTGAATTAATATTTGTTATATTTTTTCAAAAAATTAATACGCGATTCAGACTTTTGCTAAAAAGGCATTAATATTGAAAAATGAAGAATGAGAAAAAGCAGATTTTTATTAGGTGCTTTTAACCCCCGCATCGAAAAAAGAAAATCGAAATGATACGGGGTCTAATTAATAAAGTCCTTGCTGGTGGTTTGAAAACTAAAACCGAAAGGATAGTTTTCTCTAAAAAACCGTTTGAAAAGCGCATACGCATGTAACTGATGCCTATTGTAGGCGCCAATAATAGCTTTTTGTATGTTCTTTTGGTGATTCATTGTTTGCTAATGTCGTCACCTTTTTCCTCATTTCAAAAGATAATCGGTTTTTACAATAAAAAATGATTTGGAGTTTACTTAGTGATGAGATAAGTTCTATCAAATTTTCTATTCACCCAGGCATACCCTATAGAATCCCCTTATAACCGGGTTCTAATTGTCTGTTGTTATAAGGAACAGGACGCGAAATATTAGCTTTTTATTCTTCTGTCAAAAACAAAAGGTTCCGATTTTAATAATTTTATCGATTTAAAATCCGGATGGTTGGGGTTTATTAGGTAATTGTATTCTGCTGTAATGATAGAAGAGGGAACTTTTAAAATGGCAGATTTACCCTCGTTGATCCAGTCTTCCCCAATTTTTTGAGTTAATGGTATGTTGTGGTATTCAATCCAGTTGCCTGGTAATTTTTTAATATCTACAGGAATGATTCTTATGTCGTCGGGGATTTCTATAGTCATTACCTGAAACGATTGGTTTAATCCTATTTGATTTCTGTGCACAACATTTTCCAGACAAGCCAGTGAGCGGGAGCCCGCACTATATATTACCTCTACGTCGTTAGGATTCCAGCGTGCGGCTCTGCCCGAAGCAAATAACTTGGTGGCATATTTAGCCAATGCTATACGAAATACATGCATGATTAAGCTAAATCACCATATTCAATCCTTATCAGTTCCTCTTCAATTAGGGTAATACCGGTAATGGTATCCATAAGATCGAAAGGAGTTTGATTGCCAAGACCATATGAAGGAGTGTTTAGCCACTGATGAAAAAGCTTTGCAGACCCAAAAATTTCGATGCCTTTATCAAAAAGAGAAAAAGATTTTAAAAGCTTTTCACTTAAAGCGGCATCTAGCTTTGATGAATTTGAAACGTAATTTTGTATCGTTTTTACATTTGTTTTAAAAGTATCCTGAAACTCTTCTTTAGTGAAACCCGAAAGATTAAGAAAATCAATGGCGGCTTTTGCTGATAATCCGTTTTTAGAATTAGTAAGAACACTTATTGGGTTGCCATATAACGATTGGTAAGACGCAATAACTGCGCTTTCTGAAACAACAGATATTTTTGACTTTGTTTTGTATGGTTTTGGAGTGTTTGCCATAATGCTTTTATCTAAATACAAAACAAATATAGGAATTTTTTCCTTAATTATTAGAATTTTTTCTCGTTTGTTTTTGTTGATAATCATCATGACCATTTAGTACCCTCTTTACGGAATTGAGCATGTCATCCAAATCAAAGGGTTTGCTGATAAAACCATTGGCGCAGGCTTCTTCTAAAACCGCTCTTTCGGCGGCATGTGCCGACATAATTATAATTGCAATATGGTCGGTTTTTTTATTGGTTTTTAAGTCTCTGCAAATATTTATACCATTGCCATCGGGTAATTTTACGTCTAAAAGTATCAATTCAGGATGTTGAACAGCTACTTTTTCATAAAAATCTTTTGCAGTCCCAGAAGTCACAACTTCATAACCGGCTTCTACCAATACGTATTCAACTATAAAACGGATATCTTCGTCATCCTCAACAACATGTATAAGTTCAGCCATGGCATAATCATTTGTTTAGTTCGCTTTAGAAAATAACCTGTGAACTTATAAAAGGTTTTAAAAAAAAAGAGTACGGGTACAAAAAGTGCAATAGAAGTGAAGTTATGCGCGTTTATTTCCAAAATAATATATATTTGGCTTATAAATTAAAAAATCAAAACATGGAAAAATTTTCAAAAGTTAAAGAATTGTTAGCTTCTGTTGAGGCTGATGCTGAGAAATTTTACAATTCTGGCAACAATGCAGCTGGAACAAGAGTACGTAAAGCTATGCAAGATTTAAAAGTTCTTGCTCAAGAAATTCGTGCTGAAGTTACAGAGAAAAAAAACGCTAAATAAGTATTAATTTATTTAAATATCAGTAGCGGTTTTTGCCGCTACTGAATATTTTATCTATTATATGCCATATAAACCCAGTTCCAGCCGATATACTCAAATGCAATACCGCCGTTGCGGTAACAGTGGGTTAAAACTTCCAGCAATTTCATTAGGCCTATGGCACAATTTTGGTCATGTAGATCAGTTGGAAAATTGCAGTAACATATTAAAACTCGCTTTTGACAGTGGTATTACTCACTTCGATCTTGCTAATAACTACGGTCCGCCTCCAGGTTCAGCCGAAGAAAATTTTGGTAAGCTATTAAAGAGAGATTTTGCCGGTTACAGAGATGAAATGATCATTTCAAGTAAGGCTGGTTATACCATGTGGGATGGACCTTATGGCGATTGGGGCTCTAAAAAATATCTGGTATCAAGTTTAGATCAGAGTTTAAAAAGAATGGAGCTAGATTATGTTGATATTTTTTATCACCATCGTCCGGATCCGGAGACTCCGCTTGAGGAAACCATGGCAGCATTAGATCTGATTGTTCGTCAGGGTAAGGCATTATATGTAGGTATATCTAATTATAAACCTGAAGAGGCCGCGCGTGCCATTCAAATTTTAAAAGAACTAGGCACCCCATGTATTATCCATCAGCCCAAATACTCTATGTATGAGCGTTGGATAGAGGATAGCTTATTAGATCTTTTAGGTAATGAAGGTGTTGGCTGTATTCCATTTTCGCCGCTGGCACAAGGAATGCTTACTGATAAGTATTTAAAAGGAATTCCTGAGGATTCAAGAGCAGCAAAGTCTCATGGATTTTTACAGCGCGATCAAATTACTGACCAAAAACTAGCTCAGCTTAATAAACTGAATGCTATAGCTCAGGAAAGAGGACAAAAATTGGCTCATATGGCGCTGTCTTGGATTTTACGGGACGAAAGAATTACTTCTGTATTGGTAGGCGCAAGCAAACCGGAGCAGCTTGCTGATTCATTAAAGTGCCTGGAGAACATCAATTTTACCAAAGATGAATTAAACAGGATCGATCTTATTTTATCTAATTCTTAAGAATAGCTTAATGGATTCACCCCAAACCCTGCCGGTTTTAAATGCCGAAGAACTTCGTGTTTTAGGTGTATTAATGGAGAAATCGAAGACTACTCCTGAGTATTATCCAATGACCATCAATGCAATTACGGCAGCTTGTAATCAGAAAACTTCGCGTAAGCCGGTTGTACAATACGATGAGCAGACGGTAATATTGGCTCTTGATACTTTAAAAAGGAAGAGTTTAATTTCAACTGCAACAGGTGGTTCTAGCAGGAGCATTAAGTACAAGCATAATTTTGCTATTGTTTTTCCTGTAACGCCTCAGGAAGTAGCTATTATTTGTTTGCTGATGTTACGAGGTGCACAAACACCAGGTGAATTAAATACGAATTCGGGCAGATTATATGAGTTTGAATCGCTGGAAGATGTACAGTCTGTACTTGAAAGACTATCAGATCCGGAAATGCCCTATGTTTTGCAGTTACCTAAGCGCGCAGGACAAAAGGAAATGCGTTATGTACATTTATTGAGCGGAACTCCTGATTTAACACAGGATGATTCGATAGACGATAATTACAGCAGACCCGCAAGTGATTTGGAACAGCGGTTGGCAAAAGTAGAAGAGGAGCTTGCAATAATGAAAGCCGATTTTGATAAACTTATGAAAGAATTGATGGGGTAAGTTTTACCTCAATACTACTTCTTTGCAAGAGTTTTTGCAGAATCCGTTTTAGTAGTGTCTGCAGCTATAACTGCAGTGCTATCTGTTTTTGCATCAGCAACCAGAGGCTCCGGTGCCCTTAGCTGCATCTTTTGTGTATCACCGCAGGCACTTAACAGCAATAAAAGACCAAAGAGAGGTAAAATACTTTTCATAAGTTTTGACTAAATAGTTGATTTAGTCAAAAGTATATACTAATATTCAAAAGTAAATACTTTTGCAAGTATTTGACATATCTATGGCTAAATGTCGTTTGTCCTTTCCGGATGTATAACACCAATCCTTAATGCTTTTAACCCGCTTAACCCTTGTAAGTCCTCTAAATCAAGTTCTTCCATCTCCTGATCCAGCACTCCGGTTTCCTGTAAATAAGTGACAAAAGGAAGGTAATCGTCAATATCCCGCTTATTAAAATAGATCAATGCTATTTTATCTGGCTGTGTTAACCGCTCACTGGTACCTCTGATGTGAACTTTGTCGATTCGTTTTTTTATCATTTGATACCTGATATTGTATGCACCCTCTACATCAAATTTGCGCTCATCAGCTCTAAAACTAATGTCGATTGTATGGTTGTGGACAAACAACAACTGAGTAGTATATAGCTTGGTTGGCATTGCAGGTAATAAGGCATGAGTCATTCTAACTACATTTGCCATTGACGAAAGCTGCCACAGCCTAAGATTTTTAAGGTGAAAATGATTAAAGATTTTATCTGGAGAAATGGACTGGCCAATGTAAATATCGTATTCAACACCATCAGTTCTGAATTTCTCGAAATAACAAGGATACGATTGCTGCAACTTCTCTTTTTCGGCTTCAAAAAAGTTGTTGATTGCAGTATTTATCATTTGCATAGAAACTTCCAGGGCATATCTGTTTTTGTGAACATCGCCATCTGCAGCTCCGGAAACCAGCAAATAATCGTCAATTAATTTTTTGAGTTTAGGTTCCTGCTGAGATAAATGAAATAAATAATCGCTCGATTCTTCTTTTAAAAAGCTGTTTAGATTATTCTCGTCCTGGGTATTTAGTGTTTCTTGTAAAAGTAACTGCTGCCATTTTCTCGAATTGAAAATCATCTCTTCCATTAAAGAAGAGTAGTGATGGTCTTTTAGCTGATCAAGCGCTTCAGAAAGTAGGCTTAAATGATGACTCAGATCAGCTTTACTGGCCGTATTTCGTTCAATTGTAGAGTTTCTGATGTCAATAGCTCCATAAAAAGGATATACATCTTTAAAGCTGATGTCTTCATTTCTAATTGGCAAATGCTTGTTTTTATCATGCATATGATGCCATGCTACTTCATTAAATTTCCATTGAACTGAAGGCTGGATAGAGGTGAATTTCTCTTTTATAACGTTTTCCAGTTCCAGGTTAAATTCATCAATATAGATCTGTAATAGCTGAGATATTGGGGCAATAGCAGGCTCTAGCAGTGCAAGTATTTTCTCATCAAAAGTTTCTCCTTCCCATGTGTGTACGGCTAAAACACCTACAATCACGTGGTCGTAAAAAACGGGAGTGAGGGCAAGAGACTTAACTCCCAGTTTCACAAAATGATGAAGCCAATGAAATACAACGGGATCTTCGGCAAGAATATCAGGAGAAAAGAATGAATTCGGATTTGCGGTATAACCTTCGGCATATTGCTGAAACGTTTCAGGGTCTAAATTGTCTTCACCCCATACAGAAAACAGTATTCCTGTACCGCCCTTTACATTACCATAAACCGGTTTGTTGTTAACCCTTACAAAAGGAAACAGGTCGAACTCAATTTTGTTATTTTGTACTATTGTTTTTAAAGATTGGATAACACCGCTATATGTTGCTGCCTGATCGCCAAGGGTACGGTTAAGCCGAATGTTTTTGATGTTTTCTACAGCCTGGATAGCGGTTACATCAGATACAGTGATTACAGAGATACCTCTAAAACGGAAAAGATCAAGTGGCAGTATTTTTTCTAATATTTCATAACTTGAGCCTTCTCCTATGTATTGCTGAAGTTCTCTGAAATTGAGTGGTGGTAATTCACCTTTTGGCGTAACTTCTATGAAATCTGTATTCAGGTTTACATGAAAATAACCTAAAAGACCTGTGTCAGTTTTGAGACCTGCATGATACTGATGTGTTTTTACAGGTACATGAAAATTGTAAAGTTCCTTTAAAATAAACGAATAAATCAACTGTAGGCGCTCTTTATGGTAGTCGGAAGGGGTTTTAGAAACCACATACGAATCCTGATCATTTTTCTTGTTTTCCAGCAACTCGTACATAAGTTCTGTACCATAAAAAGTTATAGGCTGTAATGGAAAGCAAAGTCCCCAGGCCAACTTATCCTCAGTTGCAAGTGCAGGGGTAAGGCAAGCATACATGTTTTCGAGTAAGCTTTCATATTCATGTATGCTTTCAAGTGGGATTTCTTCTTCTTCAACATTATATTTTTTAAACTCCTTAAGAGCCGTTTTATACAATGCACCTTTTACCGTTTTTTCACCTTTTATTCTTCCTCTCAGGTACTTAATAAAAGGACCGAAAGAGATTGCCGAATCAACTTCAAGTGAATGTGCTTTATTTCCAGAAACGTCTAGGATAACTTTTTTCATTTCGGATATTTTACTTCATTAGGATGAAGGTACTGACTTTAGATGTCTTAAAAGTCAATATGTAACATTCTGATTCAAATTTATTTAAAAAAAATCATTTTCAGCAGAAGATATTCAAGTAAACAGGCTTTATTTGACTAGATTTAATTAAGGTTTTAACTATTAAAAATCATTACTCATTATGAAAAACACTTCAGGAAATTTCTTTGAAAAGGCATCTACAAAAATTACAAACTGGACAGGAAGTCCGGTAGCTTTCGGTGTAGCATTTCTAATTGTGCTAACATGGATACTTTCAGGCCCCATTTTCAATTATTCAGATACCTGGCAGCTTGTTATCAATACAGGTACCACAATAATTACCTTTTTAATGGTTTTCCTTATCCAAAAATCTCAAAATAAAGATTCAAAAGCTATTCAGCTTAAGTTAAACGAATTGATAGCTGCAAGCAGACATGCCAGCAACAGGATGGTTGATATTGAGGATTTAACGGAATCAGAGCTGGATGTTCTTCATAAATACTATCAAAAACTTTCTGATATATCTGAGGCCGACAATGATATTCATACCTCTCACTCTATTGATGCAGCGGTAACTTTGCATAGGGTTAAAAAAGAAAAAAGAGCCCTTGAATAAGTTCAAGGCTCTTTTTCAGATAAGCTATAAGAGTTGAATTAAAGTTTTTCTAGCTCTTTATTAATAAAAGCCAATTCATCTTCACTAAGAGAGATATTAATTGCTTTTGCATTATCTACTGCCTGATTTGCATTTCTGGCACCAGCAAGTACTATAGTTATACCAGGTTGTAACGTTGTCCACCTTAAAACCAATTGCGATAAAGAAGCATTTTTGCTGATCGCTAAAGGCTCTATTGCGTTTAGGAATGATTTTACGTTTTCCCGATCGAACTGGCCAAAGTAACCATTTCTATGATCATCTGATTTTAAGGTTGCGTCTTTGAAATACTTACCGGTAAGCAAGCCTCTTTCCAAAGGACTATAGGCAATAATTCCAATGTTATTTGCTATGGTATAAGGGATTACATCTTTTTCAATTGCCCTGTTAAGCATACTGTAAGAGAGCTGATTAGAAGCCAGATGGGTTGATTCTTTGGCTTCTTTTAACTGCTCCAGACTATAATTACTTACACCTGCAGCGCTGATTTTTCCTTGTTGGATCAGAAGTTCCAATGCTTCCATAGTTTCACTTATGGGCGTTGTAGCATCTGGCCAGTGTAGCTGTAGTAAATCTAAGTAGTCTGTACCCAAACGTTTTAAGCTTTCCTCGACTTCTTTAATGATATTTGCTTTGGCTGCATATTTATAAACCGGTATCGTTTTTCCATTGTCGTTAGCGTCAAAAAAGAACTCACCTTTTCCGTTATTGCTGCCATCCCAAACTAAACCGAATTTGCTTAATAGCTGAATTTTACTTCTGTCTTTACCTTTAATTGCCTGGCCAATAAGTTCTTCGCTTAAGCCAAAGCCATAAAAAGGAGCGGTGTCTAAACTTGTAACACCATGATCTAAAGATGCATGAACAGCATCAATAGAGTCTTGTTTCTCGTTTCCTCCCCACATATTGCCGCCTATTGCAAAGGCGCCGTAAGTTATAGCAGWYWRSWTTMAATMYGWTYTTCMTNAATYWWCTNAYRWTCCNTKYTTTATTCTTTTTATTGTGCTATCAGAGATAGTTATTAATATCAGGCAAGTTTATCTGTTTCATGTATAATGACAGCACCATCAATAATGTCAACAGAATCTTTGATAAATTTATTAATATGAGTGGTTTGGTTATGCAGTTCCAGTGCTTCTTTGCTTGCCCATTCCTCATGAAAAATGAACAAAGCAGGATCGTCAGTTGATTGATGAAGATCGTATTGAATGCAGGCTTCTTCTTTTCTGGATTCTACAACCAGCTCCAATAAAATGGCTTTAAACTGATCAATGTGCTGTTGCTTGGCTCTGGAAATTGCTGTTAGATAAATGCTCATGTTCTTTGTTTATAAATATGTTGTTCAAATGTGTTGTGTATCTTTCAAGATCGACTACAATATTAGCATTCTTTTCTACATCGTGAAAGTGCAGGCCGGGTAATGGTTTCATTCCAGTAAAGGCATTCATGCGATGAAAGCCAAATAAAGCACCATCATCAACACTGGTTTCATTAAAGAACTCTCCCGGTAGGCTAAAAGCTTCTTTTGGAGCATTCCATGACGAGGTAACCATATATTGTTTACCATGCAGCATACCACCTGTGCCATAATTAACAGTTGGGTTTTGAGATGAACGTCCATCGCTATGATAAATTCCGGTTTGGTGACCTTCTGTAAAAACCACGTCAATATATTTTTTTAATCCGTTAGGTACCTGAAACCACCAGATAGGAGTATGGTAAATAACAATATCAGCCCATACATAATTCTCTACTTCATGTTTTGGATCATATTCATCATTGATATCGGTAGATCTGATTTCAAATCCTTCTTTGCCATTAAAAAACTGACGTGTGGTATCAAAAATTGTTTTATTAAAACGGCCTCCAGAATGTCCAAAGACCTGTCCTCCGTTAATTACAAATATTTTTTTTGTTTCCATTTTAATAGAATTGATTTTACTTCTTAATTGTGGTGACAAAATTACGGCTAGATATGTTACTATTAAAATAATATAAATCATACCTTTGTATCATAATTATGATATATTGTTATGGTTAATTTAGAATGGTTCAGAACCTTTAAGGCTATTTATGAAACAGGTACGCTAACCGGTGCTGCCGAGTCATTGTATATTTCGCAGCCAGGTGTGAGTTTACATTTAAGCTCATTGGAATCGTATGTAGGTTACAAACTTTTTGATCGGACGTCGAGGAAAATGGTGTCTACCGAACGCGGAAAGATACTTTATAATTATATACAGGAATCACTGTGTAAACTGGAAGAAGCGGAGCGCCACTTCCATAAAAGTACAGAAAAGGAAAAGCCGACCATAAGCATTGGTATGTGTTTTGAGACCTTCCAGTTCACACTTGAATCTTATTTGCCTACTTTGGATTTTAATGTAATTATTAAGTTTGGAGACTATCCTCAAATGCTTAGTGACCTGGATAATGGTATTCTGGATCTGATTATTACACCACAAAAGGGAGATTACAAGGGATTGATTTATACTCCTTTTTTTAAAGAAAGAATAGTAGTAATTGGCGGGGCAAAAACATCCACAGAAGAGCTTGATCCTTTGCTAAAAAGCAGAGATCTGAGCGGTATACAGGATTGGTTAAAACACCAAACCTGGTATGGTACAACTGGAGATATGGAGCATTTACGGAGGTTTTGGCATATCAATTTTGGTAAACGACCTGATTTTAAACCTAATTATATTGTACCTAACATGAGCTCAATTATCCGTTGTTTAAGTGGGGGAGAGGGAATTGCTGTTATTCCCGATTTTCTTTCTAAAAAAGAACTTGATTCCGGTAACGTTAAGCAAATATGGGATGGCTATAATGTAATAGAAAATACATTGTATTTTGGCACAAGAAAGAAAACAATGTATCTGGAAGAGGTCATGCAAATTCAGGAAATCTTTTTGAAAGAAATGGTTAATGAGAACCATGATAAATAAACAATAATTTTTAATTAAGTGATATACTTATGATGGTATATTCAGAAACTAACTGTTATTTTGATCTGTTTTTAGAATCGTAATACGGTACGTACACATTTATTAAGCAAGGGAGGACTAAACATTGAAAATACAATACTTTAAATATTTACTGTTAATTCAAATTGGTTTAATGTCTTTTTTGCCATTGCATGGTTTTGCTCAAAATGGATTGCAACGGATGGACGATCAGATACTTATTGATCTTTCAAGAACCAGAACACCTGGGAAAACAGGTTTCTTTATGTTCTTATCTAAAAACAATGATTTAGTTAACGTAGGTGTTCCAGTAGGCTTGTTTGCCGCGGGTGTAATTGGCAAGGACAAAGAAATGAGGCAGAATGCCTTATATGTTGTGAGTAGTTCGGCTGTTAATGCGCTGGTTACTATGCTAATTAAAAAAGCCGTTAAGCGCCCAAGACCATTTCTTGCCAATATTAAAATTAATGCTGTTTATCAGCCTTCCCATTATTCGTTCCCATCCGGGCATACCTCTACATCGTTTACAACTGCTACTGCTTTATCTCAGGCATACCCTAAATGGTATGTAATTGCGCCTGCATATCTATGGGCCGGTTCTGTTAGCTTTTCGCGTTTATACTTAGGAGTTCATTACCCAACAGATGTGGCAGCAGGTGCTGTATTAGGTACTGGAACTGCGCTTTCGTTTAGATTTATGAGACCAAATTAGTCTTACTGCTTTTCTCTTTAAGATAAAGCTTTGCAGATTCACTCATTGTAATAAGGGCGCCGCCAAGTATCACAATGTCTTTGATAACTAATCTTCCACGGCCAGATAAATAGGGGAATCCCCATTGTTCATCTGTTAAATGCGGCACCCAACTTTCAGGAGTTGTAACCAGGAAAGACAATGTGCCAATCGACATTAGGAATATAAGTGCACTGCCAATGATACTAGCTAAGGGGGCTACTTTATGTAGGGAAACCAAAATAGCAAGCGTAATTAAGAATACTCCTAGGCCCGCCGAAAAACCATAAGTATTATTGGCTATGTGCCATTGATGATTTGCCGGAATCAAGTCGCCTTCTTTATTCATGTAGCTTTTATACTCAGCAGGATGGTTGTAAAAGAAAGACATAAATGGGCTGTTGGCCACAAAAGGAACAACGCCATCAGCCTCATACGTAAAAAACTTTAAACCACCTATCCAAAGAAAGACGATAACAATTCCAAAGCGGATTGCATTTTTACCTAATTGGTCAAGATTGGCTATTGTATTTATGATTGAATTTTTCATGCTATTGATTTTTATACAAATCTATAGCAACCCGGGTAAGTAGTACATGGACAAAAAGGGTTAATCCTTGGACATATCCGCCACAATGGAGATGCCGGTTTTATCTCTGAAAGCTTGTGGCGAAACTTTAGTGAATTTTTTAAACACGCGACTAAAATAGAACTCGTCCTGAAACCGTAAATTATAGGCAATTTCTTTAATGCTTTGCCTGGTTAAATGAAGTTGTTTTTTTGCCTCGAGCATTAATTTTTCCTGAATTAATTGTGAGGGTGACTTTCTGAAATAACGGGTACAACGCCTGGTAAAATTGTCTCTAGACATGGACAGTAATTCGGCATAGTCAACTGGTTTATGGAGATTAAGGAAATGCTCGTCCAACAACTGGCTAAACTGCTCCATAAGTTCATCTCTTTCGCTATCGTTATTTTTATTAGAAACCGCATTCATCTTAATGCTGCTTGACTTGGCTAAAAAGAGTTGCAAATATGCGCGTGGTACTATATCAGACAGGGTTTCGTTGTTTAATTCTTCTGTTAAATCATCCACTAGTTTATCAAATACCCTTGCTTCTTTTTCTGTTAATATTACAATTGGATCGATGTAGATGTTGTTGAACAATAAGCCATTGCAACGCACTTCAGTACGATGAAATTCAATGCAATAAAAGTCACCATGAAACTGCAGCTCGGTGCATTTTATAGATTCGGATTTTTCCAGATAAATAACCTGTAATGGTGTAGAAAACAGTAAAGCAGGAGCAGCAAAAGGGAAAACACCAAAATCGGCATGATAYAGNACCWYKYSCWTMTTTAATAAACAACACAGTATACATGGTTGACTGAGCAGGTGCGCTGAGGTCTTTGTAAGTGGTTTCTTTTAAGCTTAACAGCTGTTCTCCTAATGGTGAAATTAGCTCTTGCATTAATGGGGTTTTATTGAAGCATTTTTTGAGGCAATATTTTGCTGTTTTATATTTTGGAGTATTTCATCGTCGAAACCATTTTTTGCTAGTATGGAAATAATAAAATCAGTTTTTCCATCAATATAGCTATCAATGTCAAAAGGATATTTTTTAGCCAGTTCCGTTTTTAATGTCCCGTATTCTATTACTATTTCTGGATGTGAACGAAGGTAGTCTCTAAAGCGGATATGGTTTTTTAAACCAATGCCATCCTGCGTACAAACGTATAAGTGGTGTCTAGGCCATTGTTTTCCTGAACCGTCAGCAGGGCTTAAATCCGACATTCTTTCAAAAGCATCTCTACTAACAATGCCCATTTCTCCCAGGTAGTTATATCCAAGTCCTTTCAATATCCGGATAATCTCTTTAAAATTGCTTTTATCCTTAATGACCAGATCTAAATCAATAATTGGTTTTGCAGCAAGCCCCTGCACAGAAGTACTACCAACATGTTCAATTCCGATAATGTAATCCTTTAGCTGCTTATTAAATATAGAGCTCAGCTTCTCGAAAACTGATGCCCAGTCGCTGGAGTAGGGTACAACTATAACTTCTTTACTTGTCATGATATCGTCTCTAAAATTATTAATATTTTCTGTATTGAACAACTGATAACGCTCTTGCAAAAGGAACATCGTCGGGCAATCTCTAACAAGTATGATATTAATAAGATAAAACTTAAAAATTATCTTTTTTATATTTACGCCCTGCTATTACTAAAAACCGATAAAGATAAAATTAGTCGCAATAATTTATGAAACAGAATGGAACTGCCTTGAATACAACGGATAATAACCTTTCTTTAACCGAGTTGGAAGATTTATTAGGCGAACAACACATTGGTACTTCTTATAATACCCCCTTAAGAGCAGATGCTTTTGAGCTGGGAGATGATGAAAAAATTAAGATTATTGCAGGGCATTTTCGGGAAATCATGGAAACGCTTGGACTTGATCTTACAGACGACAGTCTTAACGGAACACCGGGCCGAGTAGCAAAAATGTTTGTGAAAGAAATTTTTAGCGGCCTTAATCCGGTAAATAACCCTCAGATTACTTTATTTGATAATAAGTATCAGTATAACCAAATGCTGGTAGAGAAAAATATAACCCTTTATTCTAATTGTGAGCATCACTTTGTACCCATTATTGGTAAAGCACACATTGCCTATATCTCTTCAGGAAAGGTTATTGGATTATCAAAATTAAACAGGATTGTTCAATATTATTCCCAAAGACCGCAGGTACAGGAACGTTTAACCATCCAAATAGCTAACGAATTAAAAACAATTCTGGAAACTGATGATGTTGCTGTAGTTATTGATGCAGCTCATTTATGTGTATCGTCCAGAGGCATAAAGGATGTAAACAGCAGCACCGTAACCGCTGAATATTCAGGTGCATTTCTAGATAAGGCAACAAAAGAGGAATTTTTGCAATATATCCGTCCTAGTTAATGTCTTAATTCTAAATGGTTAGAGGTGAAGCATTACCCAGCCTTAATTTTTGACTTCAATAATAAAAGATAAATATATCTTTTATTATTGAAGCTTATGTTTTACATTTGTGGCGCAGATGGGAATTTTTTCAAAAACATGTGAATATGCAATGCGTTCAGTTTTCTTTATTGCGCATCGGACTGCTGCAGGCAGCAGGGTAGGGATAAAGGAAATAGCATCGGGTATTGAATCTCCTGAGCATTTTCTGGCTAAGATTTTACAAGATCTTAGCAGGAAAGGAATTGTGCAATCTGTTAAGGGGCCAAATGGAGGTTTTTATATGGATGCATCTACACTTAAAAGGCCTCTATCTGACATTGTTGAGGCTATTGATGGAAATAGCCTGTTTACCGGATGTGGTTTAGGATTAGCATATTGTTCAGAAAGCAATCCTTGTCCATTGCATCATGAGTTTAAGGCCATTCGAAACAAAATACAGCAAATKYTKMAGGMCANKTCRATASMWGATWYWRMWRATGMTNYWGRANCWCGNSRATWRCTRANWTTAANRAWRATWWRAATYTNNRRMTWAMTAAANNWTAAAAANNWATWAAWATWTWWYTAWATNRASKAWWRAAMRRWAWYAATRKATTNKYKMWAYRRYTMMTGWACWAAANNASAAYGGWKTAKCNKYAACANWWMCWKTWCTAMARSAGRANKGTKTAYCMWTAANWMMWSAWYTCWAMAACMKGWTKWWTAYSSRKAATCNSYRAASTNNYAAAMASCNRWWYMRYWTKGGSAATNRGCNRWAKTGGNTNAWRCAGMAAAYMKMKYYRRCMMTGGMGNNKTAWTGSCWKWKGYRGAMARKATAGNNRRCMCWRGMRTRTTARTNYYAGNYRKYRGACMRGAKMRRKMWCAANNATKKTAGNKTMGACATYWRAYYRSAKCAATNNAKSARRTTKTANGNNGAMATNNWKMAWYRCMKSAAWTNAGKAGRTKYWWGGAMANGCRGCNWYACCNRSAAWTNNMRWASMTGNATNGWCWGNGKCNTKANMCAANAAYTSKMWRASCWRAWRWCKGSTCAKSAGNAYRRAWSKMYAKGAKSRMRWMMCKKYWCRGYAGNTAWGNKAWRSRYAGRATNNCGWCNNMMWTTACNNTWSRTWWKAYMWWYKTMSRWYCGANWGRWRKWAMWKYRTYYKMCCWTKTWCCNGNTCMGNTNRTRKMARMRTKWMMGYSYWTKTACCNGGWMAKKAWATYANYATYANRMRYGYYWKTANCRGNWATKWMAWKMWMTCMGGCACNNGNYYAKTAYMGWATTTCNRWRMASKCCGRMAMARGAKYRKKMTYGRATWYMRRTRRWSKYMKMARWARSWRYKKKCWTGNNGWTANYAAAKRGKSWKATNAKTRWMKATKTTNAYKWCGTTATTAAAGAGGGAGATATTGTAGATGTTACTTCMCCTGCCGGTGACTTTAAACTCGCTAATGATTTAGCAGCACCTGTAGTGTTAATTAGCGGCGGGGTTGGGCTAACGCCAATGATCAGTATGCTGGAGAACCTTGTGGAACAGAAATTCATTTATCCTATTACCTGGTTACATGGCTGCAGGAACCGTTCAGTACATGCCTTCAAAGATCAGCTGGATCAAATTGTTAATGCAAATGAATCAATTGAACAACATGTTTTTTATGATGCGCCAACAGCGCTGGACAAACTGGAGGGAGTGATGGAAGGATTTCTCGATATCAATAAAATAGCATCGTTACCTCAATATCCTGGTGCTATGTATTATGTTTGTGGGCCAGCTCCATTTATTCGTAAGCAGTATCAGGATTTGATTTCCCGCGGAATTGAAAAAGAGTCGATCTTGTTCGAAGAATTTGGTCCTGCTTTACTTCAGTTAAACTAGCTTCGTTTAGCAAATTATGGCTTATTATTTGGTCGCCTTATCACCAGTAAACTTTTTATATGAAAGCAGACATCAATAATTTTGAAGATATTGTTTTATTTGTAGATGGCTTCTACAGCAAGGTTAATCAAGATGATTTGATTGGCCCTATTTTCAACGCGGTGATTACAGACTGGAATCCACATTTGGCAAAAATGTATGACTTCTGGAATGCAGTACTCTTTGGAGTTGCTGGATTTAAAGGAAATCCTTTTGCCAGGCATGCGCCTTTGCCATTACAAAAAGTTCATTTTGAACGATGGTTACTGCTATTCGAACAAGCCATAGATGAACATTTTTCGGGTGAATTGGCTGATGAAACCAAGAAAAAAGCGGGAATGATGGCTGAGATGTTTTTAAGCAAACTCTCCCATATGAAAGGTGGTTCAGATAGGGTAATTGTATAGTAGCGTTTAACTTTTTGATGATCTATTAAGGCACGAAGTTGTGACAGACTATTCGTGCCTTTTAACTTGGTTTTTATTTTAATAATCATATTTTTGGTTAACTCTTAAATAAATTGCTTTCCGGAGCTTTATTTTTTTAATCCATCTAGCTGACCAAATAAAAGTAGAAACACAATGAAAAATCTTAGGGGCATTATATGTTTAATTGCAACAAGCATATTGCTATTCAACTCACTCCATTCTTTTGGTCAAACCAAAAAGCAAAAGTCAAAGAAGCCGCTAGTTGTATTTGTTACAGGCGATCATGAATACAGTAGTGAAGCAACTATGCCACTTATAGCGGCAGAGCTGGAAAAAAATTATGGAATGCGTACAATCGTTCTTAAATCTTCACCTGATTATAAATCTGAAGAAAACATTCCTGGATTGGAAGCATTAAAAGAGGCTGATTTGGCTGTGTTCTTTCTACGCTGGAGACGCTTGCCTGAAGAGCAGGTAAAATACATTGATGATTACTTAAAATCAGGCAAGCCAGTAATGGGCTTTAGAACAACTACACATGCATTTAACTACCCGGCAGGACACCTTCTTGAGAAGTGGAATGCTTTTGGTGAATTTGCATTTGGCGCGCCTCCGGGATGGGGTAAAGGCGGACACACACATTACGGACATAAATCTACCACAGATGTTTCGGTTATTCATGCACAGGCAAAACATCCAATTTTAACCGGTGTCCCAAATAATTTCCATGCTGCTTCGTGGTTATACCATGTGTTGCCACATTATCCGGTAAAAGGATCAACATGGTTACTAATGGGTAAATCTGTAAATCCTGATAAAGAGGCAGTAGACAACCCTGTTGCCTGGACCTGGAAGACAGCTGCAGGAGGCAACACTTTTATGACCACACTTGGCCACCCTGCAGATTTTAATGAAGAAGGTTTCCAAAGACTTGTCATAAATGCTGTTCATTGGACATTAGATAAGTCTGTTCCGAAAAAATGGGCAGGAAAAATCGACATGAACGTTCCATACAGAGAGTAATAATACGATCTATAAATCCACTTTTTAACCAAATACAACATTACCTAATACTTTATGGAACTTTCGATACATAATTGGATGCGATCCGAAACGATAGAAACAACCATTCGCAGAGCATCTGGACTAGGATACACAAAACTTGAAATTGCAGGGAGTCCTGAACATTATGATACCAATTTGGTACGAAAATTATTAAAAGAATATGGTTTAACCTGTTGGGGATCTGTTACCCTAATGCTGGAGGACCGTAATTTGCTTGCCAAAGATGAAGCCCAACGGGCAAAGTCGGTCCAATATGTAAAAGATGTTGTCCGAATGGTTAAAGAGCTTGATGGACATATGGTTTCTGTAGTACCCGGTACTGTCGGAAAAATAGTTCCCGATGGCAGGCCAGAGGAAGAGTGGCAATGGGCCGTTGAATCTCTAAAAGTAGTTTACGAATATGCAGAACAATCGGGTATATTAATTGGAATAGAACCCATTAACAGGTTCGAAACATATTTCATTAACAGGGGAGATCAAGCGCTGGCATTGGCTCAGGCTGTTGGATCTAACTGTGGAGTTTGTCTGGATACTTTTCATATGAATATTGAAGAGACAGATATGTTCGAAACGATCAGAAGGGCAAAAGGCAAACTGATCGGCTTTCACGTTGCTGATAACAACAGAATGGCACCTGGAATGGGTAATTTGAACTGGAGTAAAATAATTGACACACTTCATGAGGTGGGATATAATGAAGTACTTTCGGTTGAATTTTGCTCTCCGTTGGACCGTACTCCTGCAAATCCTTATCCGAATTCTGTTGATGAAAATCCAATAGATCTATCTCCTGAGCAAAAGAAATTTTTGGAAGATCATGGCAGTACTTCAGTTTCTGAAGAATTTTATACCATGCTAACCCAAAAATCTTTTGAAACCTTATCAAGCCTTATTAACAACACGAATTAAACCACAAAATAAACCTAAATGAAAATAACAAATGTAGAAGCGTTTTGGTTACGCTGTCCCATTCCGAAAGAAAAGCAACACTTTTCTGATTATGGCTTGCTAACCAATTTTGATATGACCCTTGTTGTGATAACAACAGAAGATGGCCTTCAGGGTTTTGGAGAAGCTAAAGCAGCAGTAGGATCCTCGGGCGTATGCGCCTCAATTGTAAGTTGCATTGAGAATGAACTTAAACCTGTTTTGATAGGGAAAGACGCAAAAAATATAAACCGTATCTGGGAAGAAATGTATAATGGTACACGTGATCATTATGCACTTACAAGAGGCCGCAGATTTCCAATTCTTGGACGAAGAGGACTTACCGTGTCGGCAATGAGTGGTATAGATACTGCTTTGTGGGATTTGAAAGGTAAGGCACTTGGTGTTCCGGTAATGGATTTACTAGGTGGTGCTTGTCGCGATCAGATGCCTGCCTATGCAAGCGGAGGCTGGGCAGATGCCGAAAACATTGGCGCACAATTAAACGGTTATGTAGCTAAAGGATTTAATGCAGTAAAAATGCGTGTTGGTATTATGGACCAAACTGTTCAGAATAGCATCGATAGGGTAAAAGCTGCAAGAAAAGCCTTAGGGCCAAACATTAAACTTATGGCTGATGCACATGGCACCTTTAGTGTGCCAGAGGCTAAGCAGTTTTGCAGAGGAGTAGAAGATTGTAACCTGTACTGGTTCGAAGAACCTATCAGTCCTGATAACAGACATGGAACTGCAGAGGTAAGAGCTTCGACAGCTATTCCGATAGCAGCTGGAGAAAGCGAATACACCAGCTTTGATATTCGTGATCTGCTTGAAGTAAGAGCGCTCGATGTGATTCAGCCTGATGCTGCTATCATAGGCGGTATTTCAGAAACTATGCGTGTTGGGCATTTGGCTAGCGTTAATCAGCTTGAACTGGCTCCGCACTGCTGGGGATCGGCTTTTTCTTTTATGGCAGGCTTAAATGTAGCTTTCGCATCTCAAGCGGCAACAATAATTGAGTTTTCTTTAGGAGGAAATCCAATGATGTATGATTTGGTAAAAGAGCAGATTGAAGTTAAGGCTGGCGTAATTGGCGCTCCAACAGCTCCTGGATTAGGATTAACTCCTAATTGGGATTTCGTAAAGGAATTCAAACAAAAAGTTTAAAAAAAGGTAATTAAATTGTATTTATAAATTTTTACATATGGCACGTGCACTAAAAATTAATCACGTTACACTAATTGTAGACAACCTGGAGAAAGCAGGAGAATTCTATCAAAATGAATTAGGTTTAGAACCACTTGCAGCATTTAGGTTCGACTACCCTGTAATGTTTTTTAAATTTAATGATGAACAACAATTACATCTTTCTGAGTGGGAAGATACCACTTCCTTCCGTGGACATATCTGTGTACAGGTTGATGACTTTAACAGCATTTTCTTCCGCATGAAAGAACTTAATGTTATTGATGTAAAACCTTGGGGAAAGGTTCGGCAACTGCCTGATGGCGCCATGCAAATGTTTGTACGCGACCCTGCAGGTAACCTGGTAGAAATTTCCTCGACACCAGGAGGTGAGGTAGATCCATTGATATTTAAGGATGAGTTTTATGAAGAGGGTTTGTATGTTTCAAACAGAAATGATTTTAGAGGATTCAGATCTGATGACGCCACCTTATATCATAAATAGCTAATGAAAAAGAGCGTTTTATTGCTTGAAACTATTGATGATGATGCATTGAAAATCCTTCAGGATCATGTAAACGTATTTACCGGATATGATGATGCTTCTTTAAGGAATGTTTTAGGGGTGCATGAGATCAATGCTGTAATTACCCGTGGCAAGGGTCAAATAAATAAAGCACTAATGGAAGCCATTCCAGCCTTGCAGGTTGCTGCAAGGTGTGGGGTTGGTTTGGATAATGTTGATGTACAGGAGGCTACTGCCAGAAATATCATGGTGATAAATGCACCTGGTTCAAATGCTGCAACTATTGCAGAGCATACTTTATCGTTAATGTTGATGCTAATGCGCAACATGTACGAATCTGTTGCTGAGGTTAAAAATGATAACTGGAATTGGCGCAATCAATACGCTGGTGATGAGTTAAATGGAAAAACACTTGGTGTTTTGGGAATGGGGAATATAGGCAAACGTGTAGCCAAACTTGGCGAGGCTTTTGGAATGAATGTTTTGTATTGGAGCAGATCGAAACAGGACCTCCCATATACCTATTTGTCAATGAATGAGGTAATAGCGCAATCGGATGTACTTAGTCTTCATTTACCATTTACTAAGGAAACAGGTACTATATTAGGAGCGGAACAATTGGCTTTAATGAAACCTGATTCTTTATTGATTAACACTGCCAGGGGAGCATTAATTGATCATGAGGCTCTTTTAAAGGCACTTAATGAGCAAAGAATTTCAGGGTTCGCAGCTGATGTGTTGCCAGAAGAGCCTCCTGTTTCTGGCTTCCCGATATTGCATCATTCCCGTGCACTTGTTACGCCACATTCTGGAAGCCTTACCGCTTCAACATACAGGCAAATGTGTGTACTTACCGTAAAAAATGTAGTAGCAGTACTCACAGGCGAAAAAGCAGATACCAAAAGCATATTCAATTTTAGTGCGCTTAAAAAGACCTAGGTAGCACACACCGTCATCTCGACAATAGGAGAAATCTCTCCCATCTCGAGATGACGAAAGCTTTAAACATCTTACTTCTCCAGCGGATGTTGTTTTAACAGCTCAGCTGGAGAATAAAAACCTGTTTTAGCTTTCGTTGCATTACGTACCTGCTTTACTTTTGCTGGAGAAATGGCGGATGCCTGATTACCAAATGAGTTTCTCACATAAGTAAGTACCGCAGCTACCTCTTCATCTTTTAGCATACCTCCAAAAGGAGTCATTGGTACTTGTCCACTATATTTTTTACCTTTAATTTCAACTGGTCCTTGTAAACCTTTTAGTACCAGCTTAATTAAGCGGTCCTGACTTCCCGTAACCCATTTTGATCCTGTAATTGGAGGAAATCCAGATGATGGCAAACCTTTACCATCTCCCTGATGGCAGGTAATGCAAAAACCTTCTTTAGCAAATATTGCTCGTCCTTTTACAAAGAGCTTGCGCTCTTCGCCACTCAAAGCTGTGGTCAGCTTTTCTCCCTTTTTCTCTGTTACAGATCTTCCGTTTAAGTGAGCTATGGCAGTTTCATAAGGTGCTCTCATCCAATCATCAAGGTTTTTTTTGCCAACTTCCAGCTCTATCGGTAATGCTTTCTCTTTAGGTAACCAAGATGCGGCAGCAATCACTTCAAGTCGAACCCTGCCGTTTTCATCGGCCGCAGACTGCATTAACAATTCCGGCTGATCAGCTATCTGATGTCCTGTGTATCTTAACACTCTTACCGCAGCTGCCCTTGCATGGAAATCCTTTGCTTTTAACAACTGTCTAAGTAACTGATCGTCTACTTTATTTAACCCCCAGGTTACCCAAAGTGCTTCCAAAAGGTTGTGCTCAAATCTAGGATCATTTTTATCCAGTTTGACCAGCCATGTTTTCACCTCATTAAGCACGTCAGAAACTCTACGTCCGCGCAGCTCAGATCTGGTACGGGACCGAGTTCTGTCTTCCGGTAACTTTAGGTTATCTAAAAGCTCCGGAATACTTGCGTCTGCAATTTTTACTGGCTTTATTAACGGACGAGAAGGGTAGGTGATTCTGTAAATACGTCCGTGTACGTGGTCTCTTAAAGGATCTCGGGCATTGTGCTGCATGTGTCCGATTAAGATGTTGTGCCAATCGGCAACATATAAGGAACCGTCAGGTGCAAACTCCATATCTACCGGCCTAAAATTTTTGTCTTCTGCTATTAGCAAATCCTGTCTGTGTCTACTTTTATATCCCGTTCCATCATCAACAAGAGTATGTTCTTTAGTACCTAAGAAACCGATCGTATTATTTATTAAAAAATCACCTTGCAGTTCATCAGGGAAGTGCCTACTAGAAACAAACTCCAAACCAGAGGTAGGACGAACACGATGTTCAGGTTGTAATAAATCTCTGGATTTCTCAGTAAACACGCCATATCTTGGTTTTACTGAAACTGGCAACATCCAGCATACATCAGGGCTTGATGTTTCTGCATAAAAATTCTGCCCCCATTTATCAAAGSYAAKAYCSSARGGATTAGGGACATATGGTTGAGCAGTGCGTTCTAACTTATGTAATTGTGGACTGTAGCGATAGAAACCACCATTGGTAGCCCTAACAGGCCCATAAGATGTTTCTACGTTTGTGTGCAAAAACACACCTTCTCCCATATATATAGCTCCTGAAGGATCAGTAGTAAAGGCGTGTATATTGTGATGTGTATCATGATCATCGAAACCGCTCAACAGAATTTCTTTTTTGTCTGCTTTGCCGTCGCCATCAGTATCCTTTAAAAGCACAAAGTTTGTTCCTTGCGAAAGGTAAACCCCCTCGGCAGTGATTTCAAAACCTAACGGAAGATGTAATCCATCTGCAAAAACGGTCTGCTTATCGGCTTTTCCATCATTATTTGTATCTTCTAGAATTATCAACTTATCATTAGGCTTAGCATCTCCAGGTTTATAATGCGGGTAACTAGGCATGGTTGCTACCCATAATCTGCCCCTGTTATCGAAAGTGATCTGACAAGGCTTAGCCAAATCAGGAAACTCTTTTTCTGAGGCAAACAGTTCTATTTTAAAACCTGGAGCCACTTTTAGTTTTGCTAACGCTTCCTCACCAGATAAATACTTCAAGCTTCCATTCCGATCAGCRTKATNMATYTNKAKWWWASTACNSKSRSKRKMGWTGKATNWCWWMTYMGYRRYAMCNCRKATSCANYKTTTCACCCTTTACAGCTTTCCAAATTGCTGTATCCCTTATTGCTGTCATTTCCCGGAGTCTTTTAATCTCTGCAGGATAATTATCTGGCCCAAAAGGATCATATCTGCGGCCATACGCATGTACTCCATTTGGAATTTTAAAGTCGTTGTGCCATGTCCAGTTTTTCTCTAGTACTGCTGAATGAACAAGGGCCCTGTTTTCTTCAGCTTTCGCTGTAACTTCACCAAAAATCTGGTTGGCTAACAAAGGAGCGAAACGTGCATACGCGGTATCACTAAGTTGTGATCCATCTATAGTCAGGTACTTTTCTGTAGTTTCGAACCATTTTTTTGTAGGCGAATAAACATCAACAAAGCGTACATTATTGTTCGCTGCTATCTCTTTCATAGCGTCTGCATATAAGGAAAGATTGATGTTTTCCTGTTTTCCATTGGGTAGATCAAACTGTTTGGAAAGGTCTTCGAATGCAATTGGTGAAACAATGGCTAGCTGAGGAGTAGAAATACCGTTGTACTGTTGTTTTAAAGTATGTTTAATAAAGGCATCAAGTTCAGCCTTATAATTTTCAAGACCCTTTGGTCCTTCAAAAGATTCATTGTATCCAAAGAACGCAATAACTACATCGGCTTTTAGCCTGGTAAGCCATTGATCTTCAGTTTCAAAATGCCCCTCGCTATCTGAATTGGTAGCAAGCTCTGTTTGGAATTTTTCTGCCCCAGGAAAGGCCCATGGCGACAATCTGCTGGCATGTGGCCGGAAACCAGGAGTATTCCCGCCATCGCACATGTTTCGTATATATAAGTTTAGCTCTGGATACCGCAAATGCATTTCTGTTTCGAAATGTCCATAGTTCATCATTCTTGATCCCAAATTGTTTCCTATAAGGACAATGTGCGTCCCTTTTTTTAGTTGGAGTAGCGTGGTGCTCGTTGGTGTGAATTGCAGGGTAAAGAGCGCAATTACCACACCCGCCAAAATTGTAAGAGTAACCTTGGTTCTCTTTTTTGCGAATCTGATCATCTGATATTATATAGTACCTAACAAATACTAAATATAACTTTTTATGCTATACAATTTAACAATGTCTTAACAAATTCAAGAATTGAGCTGTTATAACTATTAACACCATCAGCCTGAATTGAAATTCTAATTAGTTCTTTGATCTAAAAAGATCATATCTGCTTGCTTATCGGTTTTATTTGAATCATTTGTAACTTCTTCGTGATGTCCCTCTGACAGTAGAAATATTTATTCCTAATTTTAATCACAGACTTATACTTCATAAAAAATAACAACAATGAAAATACTTCCCCAAATCGCCATATTGGATGATTATCAAAGTGTAGCTTTTTCGTTTGGCGATTGGACCAACGTTCATAAAAAGGCCGACATTACCGTATTCAATCACCATATGGCTTCGCAAGAAGAAGTTATACGGACCTTGCAACCATTTCAGGCCATCTGTGTAATGCGTGAGAGGACACCTTTGTCAAGAGAAATCTTATCTAGTTTACCTAATCTGAAGCTTATTGTTTCTACCGGTCGGCGTAATGCCTCCATAGATGCAAAAGCTGCAGAAGAATTGGGGATTGCCATTTCAATTACCGGATATCATGCTAGTGGCGCGCCGGAAATAACCTGGGCACTATTGCTGGCAGTGGCCAGAAATGTTGTGGCAGAATCGACAGCTTTAAGAAAGGGTAACTGGCAAAGAGAAGTGGGAGTGGATTTGAAAGGGAGAACCATTGGGATTATTGGTTTAGGTAATATTGGGAGTACAATTGCACGTTATGCAAAAGCTTTTGAGATGGAGGTGATTGCCTGGAGTGAAAACCTTACTTTAGAGAAAGCAAATGAACATAGTGTAAGACTGGTTAGTAAAGAAGAATTATTTAAAACGGCCGACTTTGTAACCCTGCATTTGGTATTAAGCTCACGTTCTAGAAACATTGTAACTTCATCTGAACTTAATTTAATGAAACCAACGGCTTATCTTATCAATACCTCAAGAGGCCCCCTTGTAAATGAGGTCGACTTGATTAATGTATTGGTAAACAATAAAATTGCAGGAGCGGCTTTAGATGTTTACGATACTGAACCATTGCCAGCCGAGCATCCTTTTCGTAGGCTAGATAATGTGTTGGCTACACCTCATATTGGCTATGTAACAAAGGATACTTATAAGATCTTTTATGAGGATACCATTCGTAGACTGGAAGAATGGTTGTCATAATTTACCCCTTTTATTGTCGGTTATGCCCATCATAGAATCTGTTTAAGTATAGTACCTTAGTACAAGTAAATATTTAAACCTTAAGACTATGAAAAATTTAATTTATCCTTGTTTAACCATCAGAGGTAAGATTGCAGAAGCATCAGATTTTTATATTCAGACTTTTGGCGAAGGAAAAATCAGTCAAACCTCACCATTCGTGATACAAATTGAATTAAGCGGACAAAAGTTTATGTTGCTTAATGATGGGCCAACTTCATCACCTAATCCCTCCATTTCATTCATGGTCATTTGCGAAAGCGAAGAAGAAACAGAAACATATTGGAATAAATTGATGGAAAGTGGCAGTGCCTTAATGGAGCTTGATAGCTACGATTGGAGCCCTAAATATGGCTGGGTACAAGATAAATATGGTGTATCGTGGCAGGTGTACACCGGAGATAAAAGTCAGACTCCTCAAAAGTTTTGTCCTACATTAATGTTTACAGGTGATAAGGCTGGTAAAGCAGAAAAAGCAGTTCATTTTTACACGGACCTGTTTCCTCAGTCTAATATCCAGGGCGTACTAAAATATAGTAAAGAGGATGATGATAATGAAGAATTTGTAAAGCATGCCCAATTTAAGATCAAAGATTTTGTAGCTATGGCTATGGATAGCTCRGMSRRMYWWGGTSWTGRWKTWACTGATGCAATATCGTTGGTTGTTGAATGTGAAAATCAGGAAGAAATTGATAAATATTGGGGTCAGTTAACGGCCAATGGAGGTAAAGAAGTGGCCTGCGGCTGGTTAACTGACCCGTTTGGGATAAGTTGGCAAATTATACCTAAAGCATTAGGTAAATTGGTTAGCGATCCTGTTCGTGGCCAGAGGGTAATGGGGGCATTAATGAAAATGAAAAAACTGATAATTGCAGATTTAGAAAGCGCATAGCAATATAAATAGTCATAAAAGAAAACCTCGGATTTTATACTTTAAAATGAAGTATAAAATCCGAGGTTTTCTTTTACATTAAAATTTTTTAGCCGATTCAGTTCAACTTATTAATTTAAGTTTACAGGTATTGTTTTAGTTATAGTAGGAATTAATAGACCGTTTTCATAAAATTTGACAGTTAAAGTTGCAGTCTTTGATGGAAGAGTTCCTGTAGTAAATGTAATTGTATTTAATCCAACTGTTGAAGTCTCTAAAATCGCCTTGTTTTTTGTTGGATAAGATATAGTCCAGTTTTTATTTGTACCTAATAACTCTGATAACTCACCAGCATCAGCTGTTACTTCCACTTTGAATTTTAGAGCGCTCTCAACTAAATTAGCGGATATTTCAAATAAATTACTGTTAAGGGTAGTAGTAGTCGAATTTAGGATGTTTTTACCTTTGTATATCGTAGAACTAAGTGCTGGATATTCGATTAAATCAAAGGATTTGATGTAAGAAGTTGATTTTTTAAATTGATCTAAATAGCTAAGATTTATTTTATTAAGTATAGAATCGGGATATAGTGCAGTGTATTTAGCTTTTACCTGATTGATTACTTTGGTAGTATCTAAATAATATAGGTGAGTCATGATACTATTACCCAAAGAAACATCGCTCAGTAGACCATCAGTTTTTAAATCTTCTGCAATATCGTTTAGAATTTCAGTCAGCTCACCGTCTGATCTAAACCCAACTAGCATTGTGGATAACGAGAGCAAAATATTACTTCTACTTGAGGATCCAATTAGATTTACCTTTTCTGCTCTTTTAATCCCAGGATTTTGAATACCAAAAACATTCAAAACTTCATTTACCGATTGAATTTTTGCATCATTAAAGGACTTTCCTTGATCAATTAAATATTTTACCCTTGGTTCTTCCAGAGCAGTAAGAATGTTGACATTGACTGCTTCCGACGTATTGATCTTTACAAGACCGGATAATGATATTTGAGAAGAAGAGTTCTTACCTGATACTTCGTTGAAATAGAAGCCAGAAGAAACAACTCTAACATTTTTGCCCTTAAGATTTTTAACCCTCAGACTAAATGATCCATAATTATCGGTAATTGTACTATTAAAACTTCTGCCTGTTTGAGTCAATGTTGAGTCCATCTCGAATAGATATAATATTGAACCTTTTAAGAATCCGCCCTTTTCAATTTTTCCATTTATTTCTTGTGTGCTCTCTCCATTTTTCAATTCTTCCAAATCGGCGGCCATTTTTGTTATTGCGGATTGTAATTCACTTGTAGCCGTCGCAGTGGCTTTTTGTTCAGTATCAATTTTAGTTATCGTTTCACCTAATTGAGTAATTGTAGTTTTTAAAGACTCTAGTTGTATAATAGTAGCTGCTTGTTGAAGCGATATTTTTAAGTTAGCTATGTCAACAGAATTGGTAACTCCGCCATTTTTTATTTCATTAGCAAGGGTCGATAGGTCAGATGTTAGAGCTTTTAAGGAATTAATCTCATTGGAGTTGAGTTTACCTTGTTGTTGCAAAATGGTAAGATTAGAATTGATATTGCTAATTTGATTTTCGATACCTGAAACTCTAGACTCTAATTCAGCGATCTGCCTTTTAAGATCTTCATCATTTTTTTTGCATGAAATTAATAGCGATAGGCTTGTTGCAAGAAATAATAAGGCAATAATTTTATAAGATTTTGAGAGCATGCGTTTTTTTCTGTAAAAATATATATTTATTCAATAAAATAGCTTAATAATGAAAATATTTAATCGACTTAAACTATCGTTCCTTATTGCATTCTGTGGGAATATTAACAATGTGGATTTTTATTTTGTCCGGTATAAAGTCTCTGACATGTGCTTTATTCCTTCTTTATAACTGGTGGGTTTTATATTAAATGTATTTTCAAATTTTGAAGAATTGAAATTGTAGTCATGGTCATATTGATAATACATCTCTACAGTTCCGGCTACAACTTTCTTAAATAAACCCACCAACTGAAGCATAAATTTATTAATAGTGGTGTGAGCAGGCTTTACCCCATAAATTTCTGCAGCCAATCTTATAAATTCTTTTCCTGTTATTGGTGCGGCAGTAGGCAAATGCCATATTTGATTATCAGAATCTGGTGTTTGCCCTAAAAGATACATTGCCTTGCCAGTATCAGGTATGTAAGTAAAATTGTGTAACACTTTTGGGTCGCCTATCCATTGTGCAGATGTTTTTTTTGCATACTTATCTAATACCATCATATCCAGAAAACTATTCATAGAATCTGTACCATAAAAATCTGCAGCCCGGGCAATTGTGGCTTGCATGTTTCCTGCTTTAACCTCGTCCATCAGTTGTGAAGCTATGCGTGCCCTAACTTCACCTTTCACACTAGTTGGGTTGTATGGTGTTGTCTCAAGCATGGGGCCTTTAACCAGCCCGTACATATACACATTGTCGAAAAATATTAACCTCGCCTGCGTTTCTTTTGATGCGTTAATCAGGTTCCGCATAATTACTGGCCATTGTTGCTGCCATATGGTTTTATCATAAATCAGGCCTGCGCACATGTAAACTACAGCAGAACCTTTTACAGCAGCCAATACCTCTGCATAGTTTAACAGATCAGCTTTTTGCCAGGTAACGTTGGTAACTGTAAGTTTAAGTGGCCTGCGACTTACCAGGCGAATAGTTTCGTTAGGATCATGGTTTAATAATTCTTTTGTAAGCGCGTTTGCTGTTGGCCCGCCGGCACCTAATATAGTATGCATGTCTTTTCGATTTGTATCATACAAATGTAGCTGGGGCTTGTAAACCAAAACGTTAACAAAAGATAAGAAATTAATTATGCATGCCTGGAGTTAGGCGTATATTAAAGTCCTTTTTCTTATCCGCGAAAGCGACACAGGTGTAATACCCAAAAAATTGGCAACATAGTGTTGTGGCACACGTTGCATAATTTCAGGTGTTGTTTCGAGCATTTTAAGATAACGTTCTTCAGGAGTTTCAGTAATAAAAGATGTGATCCTGTCTTCGTAACAGCAGATGTAATGTTCTGCAACCAATCGGCCGAAACGTTCCATCTTGTAGCCGAATAATGGGTGACTTAGCATCATGTCCATGTTTTTACGGGAAATAAGTATCAGCCCCGTTTGTTCAAGCGCTTGTATGTATCCAGTGCCGGGTTGCTGAGTAAGAAAGCTTTTGTAAGAGCTTACAAATTCATTTTCAAAGCTGAAATATCCAGTTATTTCAGTACCATCCTTAACATGGTAATAACGAACTGAACCATTTACAATAAAACCAATATCATTACAAACTTTATCCTTAATTGAAAAATGGTCTCTTTTTTTGATGACTTTATAGTTAAGGTGCGGTATGAATTCAGTCCATTCAGCTTCATTAAACGTAATGAAATGCGCCAATCCTTTTCGGAATATATCTAAAGCTTCATTTGAAATGTTGGAACTGATCATAAGGAATGAATTATAGGATATAGATGATTCTAAAAGTAAAAATAAGGTTTTATTTCTTTTTGCTAATCATTTCAAGGATGGATAATGTTCTTATTCGAACAGTAGATGTTCAGTTTTGAACAGCACGGATAGTCCAAAGCCTTACTAAGGTGGGTAAATTCATTGGCATAGCTCTTGAACTGTACGGGAAAATCAAACAATATGAAAAGCCCAAAATCCTTACTTATACTTTTGATACTCATTTTCACAGTTAGTGTAAAAGTACTCGCTCAGAAAATAGTAACGGTAGACATTACAAAGGTTACACATACCGTAAATCGAACCATAAATATGAGTAGTTCACCTCAAAAGCCCATTTTACATATAAATTCAAAGTATGATGCAGGCTTTGCTGTAATAAAACACCGCAACTTTAAAAACGGTGAGATAACGTTTGAGGTGAAAGGTGAAGATATTTTCCAGAAAAGCTTTGTTGGATTTGCTTTTCATATACAAAACGATTCTACTTATGAGGCAATCTATTTTAGGCCATTTAATTTTAGATCTGATAACGAGTTGCGTAAAAAACATGCTGTCCAATATATTTCTCTTCCCGGTAATGACTGGCCAAAGCTTAGAGAAGCTTCTCCATTAAAGTATGAGCAACCGATCGGAGAGGATGTTAATCCGGCAGATTGGTTTAAGGTTCGGATTAAAGTGGAAGCAAAAATAATCAGTGTCTATGTAAATGAAAACCCTAAACCATGCTTGGAAGTAGTTCCGTTAAGCAATCTAAATTCCGGGAAGATAGCTTTCTGGACCGGCAGCGAATCTGCAGGAGATTTCAGAAACTTGAAAATCACAGAAAACTAGCCTTTGCTTTGGTTTTCACCTGCTTGCAACAGTATTTTTTTTATCAGCGCAATCTGTCCTAAATGGTAATGGGTATGCTCAATAATTCCCTGGATATTTCTGTAATAGGTTCCGTATTTCTCATCAGTAAAGTTTTCCCAAAGCTTATGCTCTGGTAACTGCTCAATAAGTATAGTAAAGGTTTCGGCATCTGCAAAGGTTTTATCCAACAGGTTGTCCCAGTCTCTTTGTGACTCGATTGGAGGAAGGTCAAAACTATATTTGTCGCTAGCCACAAGTGGTTCTCCTTGTAGTACCTTTAATACTGCACTTATGTAGTAGTTCACGTGATAAACTAAGGTAGCGATGGTATTAAAAGAATGAAGTTGTGTTGTAGCTTGGTGCCAGTATACATCTGTCAAATTATCTTTAAGGTTTGAAGATGTCCAGTTTCCACCAAAATGGACATCTTTTAAGTGCTTTGCTAATTGCGCTGGTAAATTCATGTTGTTTAATATTTAAGCAGTTAAATTATAATATTACATGTTTATAGGAAGATATAATAATGGGCGAGACCAAAAAATAAGCTTAGCCCAATAATGTAGAGGACATTAACCTTAAACTTTTTCATTAATACCAGGGTAATCATAATCCAGGCTAATGAGTATAAATCAATACGTTTTAAAGCTACACCTCCGGGAAAGATAATGTCTTTCCCCAGAAATAAAGTGAGGTTTAAAATCACCCCCACAACTGCGGCTGTTACAAATCCCAGAACGTTGCCAATTGTTTTATTTCCATGTGTTTTTTCAATAATCGGTCCGCCAACAAATATGAATAAGAATGAAGGGAGAAAGGTGTTGAAGGTTGTAATTAAAAGCCCAATTGTGCCCATAAGGATGGAACCTGAAAAATGATTAAAGGCTGCCATAAACCCTACATAACACACCACAATAATTAATGGGCCGGGAGTTGTTTCAGCCAAGGCAAAACCATCAATCATTTGCATCTTACTTAGCCAGTTCAACTTCGAAACACTAAACTGTGCGACATATGGTAAAACAGTATAAGATCCTCCTATTGTAAACAATGCAGTTTGGGTAAAGAAGAGGCTTAGGTCTTTCCAGAATGGAAAATCAATCGAAAGAAAGTATAATAAAAGCAAAGGAGTTAGCCAGATCAGCGCAAAAATAGCCGTTTGCTTTAAAGATTTGCTATTGGGCGTGTTTGTGCCACGTGCCACAGAGTTTTTATTAAAATAGAAAGTTTCTTCATTAGAAGAGGTTTGGTCATTCTCTGAAATTCTATTAGCAGATAACGCAGGCCATAATCGTTGAATCAGCACAGCGAGTAAAATCGTTCCTATTATGATCAGGAACATCGAGATGTTAAAGAAGAAAATACAGATAAAGGCTAAAGCGCACATTAAAATATGAAGTCTGGTATGGAGTGCTTTTTTGCCTATACCTAACAGCGCTACGATTATGATGGAGATAACCGCAGGCTTAAATCCATTGAACATGGCGAACATCCATGGCTGATTTCCAAAAGCAACGTACAGTACGCTTAGCAATAATAAAATAAACATGGAGGGAAGTACAAATAAAATACCCGCTATTAATCCTCCTTTTTTACCATGTAGCTGCCAGCCAATATAAATGGCTAATTGCTGGGCTTCTGGACCAGGCAAAAGCATGCAAAGATTTAATGCATGGAAAAATCTGCTATTACTAATCCATTTTTTTTGACCGACTAATTCTTCATGCATAATATTGATATGGCCTGCCGTGCCCCCAAAACTTATCCAGCCCAGTTTAAACCAAAACTTTAAAGCTTCTTTAAATGAAGGCTTACCTTGGGGCATAACATTTCTATCTCTATTTTTCAACGTAGTCATTTAGGTTTCTATAATGGTAAAAGGAAAATCAGGAACTATGCAAAAATAGGCAAATTAACGCCCTTAATCAAGGGCATGGTGAGATGTTTTTTGTGTTCGAATAAGGCGTTTTAATGCCTTAAGGTGGGTTTTGTTTTMSMGASASWMKYYCWTTGWTGTCTTGTTGTTGTTGAGGTGTTAGAGGGTCTTAAAACAAGAAATTGTTTATAGGTTGATAGACGTTCTTTTAAAAACTGTTTAAATACGGACTGAGAATTTTTTTCTATTGTTAATCAGGTGTTAAGCTTTAGATAATGTTAAATTCGATTGCATAATTTGTGGCTCTGCATCTTTTTGGTAATATTAGCGGCACTTGAGGATTACCTATGACTACCGTTACAGTACTTGCTATAATTGAACCAGACCTTAAACCCGCACCTCCATTGTCAAAGGTGATGAATGAAAGACTCTCTCGCTTTGCTACTGAGTTGCAGGATTCATTAACAAAAGAACTTATCGAAAACCGGAACTGCGAAGATTTGGTTATTTACATCAGCTATAATAGCAAGTATGCCGTTCGGTGGAAGATTGTAAACGATGTTCCTTCCGCCGTCGAATCTGAAGTTGCCAGGCAATGTGCCAAACTTGGGTTTATTATATGGAAAGGCAGTGAGATCTATAATTTCAAATCAAGAGAATAACTACAGCGTTTCTAGTTGTAGTTATTCTCTTGATTTGGTGCTTAAAACTTGATCAGGCTCGGGTCAGTCACTACCATCTCTGGTTTATTTTTAAATAGGCTCACTGTGCCTTGAATAGTGATGGTCTTTCCGTTAATCTTATCTGCCAGTACTTTCGCTTTTCCTTTTAGCGCTAGGGTAAGGAGTTGATTGGGGTGCGCTGCTCCAACATTAACCAATACCATGGTTTTAATGTCTTTCAGGCTAAATACTTTGCCTGTTACTATTACATTCTTGCCAACAGAGCTTTTTAGGTCAGTCAATTTTACCGTGATTGCCTTAGCCAAAGGCTTGGATGGAACTACAGCGATAGGTACTATAGGTTTTTCCATAGGACGTGCCTGTTGTTGTTGGTCGCTAAATAGTTTGTTTAATTCTCCAGCCAATCGTATACCAGCCTGAGCAATGCGCAGGTGGACAATTGCGATTGATCTTTTGTAGCTAGCTTCATCAATGTTACCACCAGGCTGAGTATCGTCGTAGATCTGGGTGCTTACCTGGTAACTTTCCCATAGCCATTGCATAGGGCTATCGGCCTGCCATTTCTTTACTTGTTCCGGGCTTGCCCAATCGTATTTTTTTGCCATTTCAGCGTAATTGAATCCTTCATGGTCTATAAGTTTTCCATCCCATAAGGCATGCAAATTGGTTCCATTTCCATTAAATCTTACCTGCACATCGTTACCACCTTTATCCTCGGCGCGGCTAACATGCATGGGTTGGTGGGCATCACCAACCAAGTGGATAAGGAATTTTAATGCCTGATTTTTCTGTGCCAGACTAAGCGTTTTGTCTTTGAGGTTTGCTTCTGCTTTTAGAATAGCAGTGTAAACATTGTCTTTATCTTGTTTAATAACATAATCTGTAAATTGTTCTTTGGTTAATCCAAGGGGCAGGTTGATGTAATGCCAGGATGCAGTCTTATTATACTGAGGATCATCACTAATCTCATCAGCCCAAATACTTGCCTCGCTCATGGTTTCACCTTTCAGATAGGTGTTTACGATGGTTTTTGTGTTTGTAGCTAAGTGTTTTTCTGCAATAGTGGCAATGGCTTTATGACCTTTCTGGCCCCAGGATACCAAGGCTATGGTCAATATAATTAGGGATGCGGTTAGGGTATATTGTCTCATGGACCAAAGTTAATCAGGTACAAAAGAATTCCGAATTTTAGTTGCCAACATTTTGTTTTCTTACTTGTATCTTTTGTGTTAGGTATTCGTCACAACATAATTCTTTCTCGTCAGCTCGACGATTGTATTATGATGATCGTATTCCAGCATACAATATACTGGAATGTTGTTTTTTCTTTAAATTAGAGATGCTGTAAAATCCAATGTACCAGTTTAATTACTAAATACATTATATTAACACTATGAAATCAAAAAGACTCTCCTTAATAATTGTTTTTGCGCTGTTATGTGTAATTACGAGAGTTAAAGCACAAACCAGCTTATCATCATTAAAAGTTAACCTTCAACTCATATCCGATCAATTATCATATCCCACAGCATTTGCGGCACCAAATGATAAATCTGGCAACTTATTTGTCTGCGAGCAAAAGGGTAAAATCAGGATCATCAAAAATGGTAAACTCCTATCGAAGCCCTTTTTAGATTTCACAGATGAGGTACTGATGATGGGAAGCAGTGATGAAATGGGATTGTTGGGACTGGCCTTTCATCCTCAATACGCAAAGAATGGCAAGTTCTATGTTTACTTCAGCAAGCGTGTTCCTAAAACTCCGGGCATAGACCATCAAAGTATTATTCGTGAATACAAAGTTTCTGCAGAAAACCCTGATCTGGCTGATAAGGCCAACTCAAAGGATGTTCTGATTATTGATGAACCTGAATCTAACCACAACGGAGGAGACCTAAAGTTTGGCCCTGATGGGTTCTTATATATAGGAGTAGGAGATGGCGGAGCATATAATGATATGCACGGTACCTATGGCAATGGACAAAATTTAAATACTTTACTTGGTAAAATACTAAGACTAGATGTGAGTAAGCTTCCTTATGCCATTCCAAAAGACAACCCATTTATAGGAATGGAGAATACAAAACCTGAAATTTATGCATATGGTTTTAGGAACCCGTGGCGGATTAGCTTCGACAAACTTAACGGAAGATTGTTTGCTGGAGATGTGGGTCAGAAGAACTGGGAAGAAATTGATATTGTTACCAAGGGTGGAAATTATGGCTGGCGGGTAAGGGAAGGTACACATGTTAAATCTCCAAATGATCCTGATCCAAAAAACTGGATCAACCCAATAGCYRANKATSGKMRKARYGWMGKKATTAGCGTTACTGGAGGCTTTCTTTATCGTGGTAAACAAATTCCAGAGCTCTTCGGTAAATTCATCTTTGGCGATTTAATGGGAACCATTTGGACATTAACCGACATTAACAAGGAACTCTGGAAAATGGAGAGACTCTCTATTTCCCGTGAACCTGGACATTGGCAGATCTATAGCTTTGGTGAGGATCGCAATGGCGAAATCTATCTGCTTATTAGTCTTATTGAAGAAGAAAAAGGTACGATTTATAAGATCATACCGGGTAATTAGTTTTTACTTTCTTGCCCATCTTTTTTTGGATTACTTCAAAATGAGGAAGCTCATTAGGACTAACCAGCGAAATTGCTTCTCCCGGTGTGTCAGCACGGCCAGTTCTCCCAATACGGTGAATATAATCTTTAGGTGACCTGGGTAGTTCATAATTAATCACAAAAGGAAGGAAATTAATGTCAATTCCTCTCGCCATTAAATCAGTCGCAACTAATACTCTAAGTTTACCCGATTTAAAATGAGATAAGGCTTCTGTTCTTGCTCCCTGGCTTTTCTTACTGTGAACAGCTTTTGCGTCAATATTATTTTTACGAAGTTTGTTCACAATGGCATCAACCTGATGAACAGAAGAAGCAAATACCAACACTTGTTTCATTTCATGATGGTTGATCAGATGACGTAAAAACGGGCCCTTTTTCTCATCCGTAACTATATACGCTACCTGATTGATAAGGTCAAGCGAATCTTCTTCAACCTCGATTTTAATAACTACCGGATCATGCAGTAAGATTTGGTGAATGTGTTGCAGATCATTACTCAATGTAGCAGAAAACAATATATTTTGCCGCTTTTTAGGTAAATGAGAAATGATTCTGTTTACCTCCTCTTTAAAGCCCAGATTAAGCATCTTATCTGCTTCATCTAGCACCAATGTTTCAATGGCAGATAGGTGTACAGCATTTGATTCTACCAATTCCAATAACCTGCCAGGTGTGGCAACAAGTACATTCACACCTTGTAAAGCCATCATTTGCGGGTTAATAGAAACACCGCCATATACAGCCAATGTTTTAATGGGCACAGTAAGGCCCTTACTAAAAGTCTTAAAAACATCTTTTACCTGTTCGGCAAGTTCACGTGTCGGTACTAAAACCAATACATTTGCATGGCGATTTTTTACCCCCGTTGTTTCTTGTAAATTCATTAGAATGGGCAAAACATATCCCGCAGTTTTTCCAGAACCTGTTTTAGCTATACCCAGCACATCTTTTTTGTTTAATATGGCTGGTATAGCAGTTTGTTGAATAGGAGTAGGTACTGTGAAATTCTGATTTACCAATGCTTCTAATAAAGCAGCCGATAAACCTAAGGAGGTAAAAGACATATTACTTAATATTTGCCGTAAAAATACACAAAAATCGTGTGCCAAAACTTGCCAATGAAAATTGATTTTTTCTGCTTATTTTAYATYGKTAAWAGCTATWYTGATTATATGGATGTTGGTAAAGGACTCTTATTCTTTTTTGGTGCTTTAGGTGTATTTAATGGGCTCATTCTGAGCGTTTATTTTTTCTTTTTTACCCAAAAAAAGCATCTTTCAAATCTACTTTTTGGTGCATTGCTCTTGGCCATAAGCTTAAGGATAGGTAAATCTATTTTTGTAAGTTTTTATCCCTCACTTGCTGAAATTTATCCGCAGATAGGCCTTACAGCATGTTTTTTTATCGGACCTTTTCTTTATTATTTTCTAAAATCAACTATAAACCCTGGTGCGCCTTTAACAAGATCTTCAAAATGGAGTATTGCTTTGTTGTGTGCCATTATCCTGATCCCGGGAATTATATATCCTTATCAAACCTATCCAAAGCTTTGGAACAATTATTTTGTACAGATTATCTATGCAGAGTGGTTTGCTTATTTGGTAGCTTCAGGCTTGGTATTAAAAGATATATTGAAAAAACTGTTTGCAAAAGACAATAAAATGAAAGCCTCAGAAATATGGCTCCTTGCGGTTTTTGGCAGCACAGCTCTTATCTTTGCCTTTTTCCAGTTGGCTTTGTGGAGAGCCTCGTTTTCATTATATCTCAACGGTTCTCTCGCATTTTCTTTTTGCTTATACATGGTCGTTTTTACGCTTCTGTACGGAAAAAAAACAAGCGACTTATTCATTTTGGGACAGAGCAAGTATCCTAACAAGAAAGTAAGCGACCAGGAGGCAAATGCCTTACTTGCACGGCTTGAAAAAATAATGACTGAAAAAGAGTTGTATAAAAATCCGGACCTTAAGTTAAATGAGCTATCAAAAGAAACTAATATTTCCAGTCATCAATTATCTCAACTCCTTAATGATAATCTGGGCAAAAATTTCACTACATATGTTAACGAATTTAGGATCAATGAGGCTTGCAAAATAATGGGTTCAAGTAATCGCTTAACGTTAGAATCTGTTGGTTACGAAGTTGGGTTTAATTCCAAATCCACATTCTTTGCTACTTTTAAAAAACTTACGGGCACAACCCCTGCTATTCATCAGCAAAAAATACAGATAGACAATATTGCCTACAGTACGGATTTATAAATTCGTACTCCTGATTCCCGATTGCAGGACCTCTTGCAGGAAATTGTTTTGGACTTTTGAAAAAAAAGAATCCAATACATGGCCATATCCAGAGTTTTTATAATACTATTTATCCTGATCTTTTTAGCCAGAATTAATACTCATGCCCAGCTGGGTAATATTAAGGGAACAGCCGTCGACATGAATACTCGTAAAGGAGTTGAGTTTGCAACAGCGACCTTACTTTCGGCTAAAGATTCATCTATGATTAAAAGTGTTTTTACAGATACATCAGGATTTTTTCAGCTCACCAACGTACAAGATGGCATCTATATACTGTTGATTTCCTCCATGGAATATCACAAGCAATATCAGGGCCCTCTGCAGATCAGTTCTGCTCAACGGGTTATAGAGCTTAACGAGGTGCCTATGCTTATCAACCAAAGGATCTTAAAAGGGATAGAGGTGGTTGGGAAAGTTCCTTTATTTAGAAATAAACCAAACGGGACAATTGAAGTTAATGTGGCCAATACAATTTTAGCAACAAGCACCTCTGCAATTGAAATTCTTTCCAAATCCCCAAATGTTAACGTTACTGAAGAGGGAGTGTCCGTCAGGGGGAAGGGAGAAGCCATTATTTACCTAAACGGGAGGAGAATAACTACCGAACAGCTGTCTTCTATTTCCTCTTCACAGATCAGAAGGATTGAGATTATTCCAAATCCCTCTTCAAAATATGATGCGGAAGGTAAATCAGTTATTAATGTGATAACAGTTACAAATGCCGAAGAAGGATATAAAGGGAGTTTTAAACAGATATTTACCACTTCAGATTTTAGTTCTCCAAGTGCAAATACCAATATAGATGCCAGCTATAAAAAGAATAAACTATCCTTAACAGGAAGCTATGGGCTATTGCTGGGTAATACCAGAGAAATATTAAATACCACAAGGTCAAGATTAAAGTCTGTGGATCATTTTAGCTCTATACTCATGACTGACTGGAATAGGAAATATGATAATTTTTCTAATTATAGCCTTGGAGGGCAATACGATCTCGACGAAAAGAGTTACCTCTCGGCCGAATATAGTGGATCTTATAATGACTTAGGGGGAAGTACTAAAAGTGAAAATGCCATCACTTCTACCTTAATGAAGGGACTTTTTAGAAGTGACATAGCTAATGATAATGTAGTCAATAACAACTCCATTAACCTTAATTACAATAGAGATATAGACAGTCTTGGGTCTTCTTTATTTATTGGTGGCCAATATGCGGGTTATGTTTCGAAAACAGACGACGATATAAATGAAAATAACTTAGTTAACGGGCAGAAATCCTTTAACGTTTTAAATAATAAAGCAGGTTATAGAATTAGGTTGGCAAATGCCCAGACAGATTATAGTAAGGCATTTAATTTAAATAACAGACTTGAATTCGGAGCTAAATACAGCTTTGCTAGTAATAAATTCTATTCAGATTTTTTTACAGTTAAAGATGGAAATGATTTTGTGCTGGATGAGACACGTTCGGGAGACTTTAAGTATCAGGAAAATATTCCTGCTGCATATCTGAATTTCAATGGTCAAATGAGCCAAAAGGTAAGCTATGGAATAGGGGTAAGAACCGAATGGACCAGTTATAAATTGGAAACTGAAGCTGATCAGGGATTAGAAGAGATAAAAGACAATTACCTTAATTTTTTTCCGAGTGCCTTCATAGCTGTTAAAATGTCTGATCAGCTTCAGTTTAGAATGTCCTATGCTTCGCGGATAACCAGGCCAAGGTACCAGGCATTAAATCCTGCTGGTATGTATCAGGATGCTTACACCAGTATCGAGGGGAATCCTTACTTAAAGCCTGAAAAAACAAACTCTTTTGAGTTAGGAGCATCGTTTGAAAAGTACAATCTTACAGCAGGATATTCCGATACAAAGGATGCTATTACCGGAGCAGCAATACAGGGCGAGGCCGAAAATACCTACGTATTAAAACCTTTAAACCTTAGTAAACTTAGTTCCAGGTTTGTTTCCTTGTCCATTCCCTTTAACCTAAACTGGTTGACATCTATGAACACAGTTGATCTAACTTATAATAAATATATGACTGGCGACTTCCCCTATGGTTTGATGACAAGCCGCCCGCAGTTCCATTTTTATTCCAGCAATAGTTTTAACATCAATAATTTATTTAAAATTCAGGTATTAGCCAGATATACAGGAGACAAGTACGACGGGATTTTTTATAGGCATAACCAAGTTTTAGCGACTTTGGGTGTTGAAATGGATTTTTTTAATAAAGCTTTAAAACTCAATTTACTAGCCAACGATATCTTTCGGAAGGATAAACCTGCGGGTTATTATGAAATTGGTGAGAGTTATATTGAATTTGCAAGAAAGAATAACAACAAATATTACCGGATTACCCTCGCTTATAGTTTTGGCAGGCTTAAAAAGATTACTTACACCAATAAATCTACAGGGCGCGCAGAGAACAGCAGGGCTCAGTAATCATGATTTCAATTACTTTTTTTTGTTGATCTCCAAATAATAACGTTTCTCTTTCGGATCAAGTTTTTCAATTGCACAACGAAGCATTGCCAAAGGCATTGAGCTCGCAAAATTGTCTAAGAATTCAATTAAAACCAATTTATCTCTTTTGCCGGCCTCCCTTACCCAGCTTCCCGCTGCCTTTTGAATAAGGTCGTGCTCATCGTTTATCAATATCTCTGCAATTCTGAAAGTATCTGCTAAGTCATTTTGCCTGATAAAAAAATAAGTGCTTACAATTGCCGTTCTCCGTTCCCAAACATGATCAGATTTAGCAAGTTTGTATAAAATGTCTCTTGGCTTCTCAAACAAATAACCACCAACAACATATGAGGCACTTCTATCAACTAAATCCCAATTATCTATTTTGTCATGGCATTTTATGTAAAGATCAAATAACTCCTTTTTCCTTAGTGGGGTTGTTTTCTTATTCCTTGCCTGAAAATCCATTATGCTTACAGCACCCATTCGCGCTTCGTAATATTCACTTGCTATTAATTTTTCAATTTCATCAATAGGCATTTCAATGAACTGTTTTGCTAAATCAAAAATAGCCGCCATTCTAACACCCAAAAATTTATGCTTTGGATCCTTATCTCTAAAAAATCGCTGAACATTCTCGAGCTCAGCAACTGATTTTACACTTGAAAGTCGTGTTACGAATATTTTAGCTGTCAACTCATTCATAATTGGACATCTATTAAATAGTCTAATCCGTTTTAAAGTGTTTTGGTCTTCATTTTAGCCGCCTCTTTCCTGAAACCATTTATCTGGTCCTTGCTTAATTTTTTTTCTTTCTCCGCCATACTGATTGCCTTCCTTTGATTAAGCAGGGCTTCATCATACCAGCCCAGGCGATAAAAAATATGTGCCAGGGTGTCAAAATAAGTAGCATTAGGGTCAATTTCTATAGATCTCCTGCTCCATAATAACGCTTTATTGAGTAATAACGGATTGCGGGTGCCAAGGGTATAAAAGTCCCAGGCAGCGTTGTTCAGCATATGGGCCACATTTAAGATATTGCCTTCAGAAGAAGTACCTATTGAAGTGACTGAAAACATTTGATTCGCTTTACCATCTCGCTTTAGCTTTTCTACAGTTGCATTTAGAGAATCCAATTTACGTTGGTTCAACTCCTTTGCCCGCTTAATGGAATCTACGCTGATAGACATATAGTATTGATCGTAATGATATCCGGCCTGACTATAATATGCACTAGTATCAGTTGTTGCCTTGTAAAACACAAGCAAATTTTGTGTAGCGCTCTTATCACCTTCCTTATAATTGTTCATCCAGGTATTGCGTACAAAATTAGAAAGCGCATACGCCATATTCTTATCTTTAGCAGCAATGGCCTCTGTTTGGGTATTAGTAATAATACGGTTATTAATGTCAATACGATCTTGTAAGGGGGCATGTGTAAAAATGCTATCTACAATTTTACGGTTGGTGCCAGCAAGGTTGTAAGCCCTACCGAAAGCTATAGGACCTGCCTGATGTATAAACAGTATTTCATCATACGAATTCAATTCAGAAATGCTCAGAAAATCCACATACCTTTCGATCAGTTTGGCATTACTAAAGATACCCGATCGTTCTCTTAAAGCGATATAGTCTTTCAAGAACTGACGGTCTATGTTCTCGTTGTTCTTATAGCGTACATCATAATCAGCCAGTCCGGTGCTATTCTTATATCTTTGCTCGGCCTCCGTAGCTAGCTTCATGAAAAAATCTGAATTACGAGGTACACCACTTGATTTTAAAATCAATGAGCCATCAGGTTTTAGAAATAAGAACGAAGGAAAAATGGTAAGATCATGGTTTTTTCTAAATTTTATTCCATCTCCGCTCCTGTGTTCCACGCGGTAGTTAATAAAATTAGAATTATAATATTGAGCAACCTTTTGGTTAGGCGCGTAAATATTGATTAAAGCAGGTGCATTTGGTACAGTAGAGAAGTCTACAGACACAAATACAGGGCGCTGTTGAGTTTCAGCCTCCCTAAATGTATGTTCGTAGTTTTTCCGAAATTTAACCTGAGCAATAGAAAATGCAGGCATAACAAGTGAAAGAGAAAATAAAGCGATTTTCTTTAATGAGAGGGTCATATGGCAATAATTGATTAACCAAACTTAATGAAAAATAAACTATTTTGCATTGACGGTTAGAAGATCTTCATATCAGTCGCAATTATTGCTAATGGAAGGAATAGCCTATAAAGAGATAAAACCCAATGCTCCGCTTTCTACATTTGTAGATAGCCTCTGGATGTTGTCTAACAAAACTAATCATGAAAAAAGAATTGTCATCGTACCTGATGGCAGGATAGATCTTTTCTTTTCCTTAAAAAAACCATATGAACTTACCCTTTTAGGACTGGAGAATGCTCCTTCGCAGGGCATCCTGATGTCAGAAACGGTCATGCTTGCTGTTAGCTTTAAATTGCTTGCTATTGAATACTTATTTGATCGGAAATTTCCGACACTGGTTGATGCAGCTTATATTTTGCCGCCTGATTATTTTGGGATTACCGTGGAAAACTTTAATGATTTCGAACAATTTTGTAATGTACTTACCGATAAACTATTAAACAAGCTAAATAATTCCGACGTTGATTTGCGTAAACAAAGATTATTTGAGCTGGTATACACTTCCGCTGGATCAATCACTATACAGGAAATTGCTGAAACAATACATTGGACAAGCAGGCAAATTAACAGGTACTTTAATGAATGGTTTGGTATTTCACTAAAAGCTTATTGTACTATCTTAAGGTTTAGGGCTTCCTTTAAGCAGATAAAAGAGGGTAAACTATTCCCAGAGCAAAACTTCACAGATCAATCGCACTTCATAAAAAATGTCAAAAAATTTGCCGGCGTTACTCCTAAAGAACTAAGCAAGAACGAAAACGACCGATTTATACAATTCTCAACATTGCCGAAGAAGTAGTTTTGCATTGTAAAAACTAAATTTTTAATTATGTTGATTCAAAATAAAAGAATAGCTATTGTAGGTGGCGGGCCCGGTGGTCTTACTTTAGCACGACTACTGCAACTTAAAGGGGCAGATGTAAAAGTATACGAAAGGGATTTCAATTCATCTGTAAGGGTACAAGGCGCTACATTAGATCTTCATGAAGAATCGGGCTTAGAGGCACTTCGCAGAGCAGGGTTGATTGATGCCTTTTATGCTAATTACCGTCCGGAGGCGGGCAAATTGCTTGTGTTAGACAAAGATCTGAATATTAAACTGGATGGACATTCTGATGAAGATCATGATGAGGGGCGTCCCGAAATAGACAGGGGGCCATTACGAAATATGCTTCTTGAATCGCTAAAGCGGGATACAGTAATATGGGACAGTCAGTTTGTTTCCATGACACCGCATAATGATGGTTGGAAACTATTGTTTAAAAATGGCACTTCTACTGAAGCAGATATCGTAATAGCTGCCGATGGAGCCAATTCCAAAGTCCGTTCTTACTTAACAGATATAAAGCCTATTTATTCAGGTATTTCAATTGTCGAGGGGAATATTTATCATGCTAAAGAAAATGCCGCTGAGCTGTATAGTATACTTAAAGATGGCAAAATATTTGCCTTGGGAGATCAGAAATCATTGATTTTAAGCTCGAAAGGGGATGGTGCGCTTTCCTTTTACACTGGTTGCAAAGTGCCAGAATTTTGGGTACGCGATAGCGCTATCGATTTTGCAGATAAGAAACAGGTATTTGAATGGTTTAAAAAAGAATTTGGATCATGGCACATTACATGGCAGGAATTATTTGGCAGCGATGAGGTATCTATTGTTCCCCGGCCACAATATCACTTTCCACTAGACCAGCAATGGACTACATTAGCTAATCTTACCGTGATTGGAGATGCCGCCCACCGTATGCCACCATACGCCGGAGAAGGTGTAAATATGACCATGCAGGATGCATTTGAATTGGCTGAGCATCTTTCTGATGATAAATTCCCAGACCTCGAAACTGCCATAGCTGTGTTTGAAAAACAAATGTGTACAAGAGCTTCTGCAGTTACCAAAATGACTTTAGATCAAACTGAAATGCTTCATTCTGATGATGCCATTACCAAATTAGTTGAACTGTTCAGTGGTTTCAGTGGAGAAGAGGAGGTGCTGGGATCTTAAATTGTTTTAAGTGATGCGAGAAATGTTTGCTATGCCATATACACCATTCATTATAATTCATTGGTCCAAATCCACCGTGTATGACTAAAGTTTTTGGCTTAATAAAGTGTTGATCAAAAACCTCAAGTTCAGTCATTAGTTGTTGAATAGCACCAGGTAGATCCGGATAAATTAGCTGATCCGAGATTTCCCCAAAAATCACATTTCTTGGTATCTCTACCGCAGTATAGACGTTGATCTGTTTTGCTGCCTGTGCCTGCTCTTCAGAAACTTCGCAAAAAGGTTCCTTTTTACCGTTGGTGTACTGCACCTGATCTATCAGGTGTTCTACCATTTGTTGCGGTTTCATTTTACCCCAAAGGGCTGGACTATTTGGTTGAAGTTTCAGAAATAGTTCCTCCAAATGTTTCCTGTTATCAGTGTCGATCAAGTTGGAAGCCACCGTTAAAGGATTACTGGCTGTTTTCATTTTTTATACCCTTTAATATGGCATAAATAGCCATTGAATGCCCATGTCCCAGGTCATATTCCTCTTTTAACCAATTCACAATTTCGCCTGCTTTTACACTAGGAAGGAGCTGCCCGTTTGAGGTGAATTTTTTCTCCTCGGCTTTATTCTTAAAATCCTGTGGATCTAACCCGGTTTTTTCTTTGATGGTCTTTAAGTATCCTTGAAATGACATATTGTATTAATTGATAAATGTTTATTCTTTAGTATAAAACAAATATAGGGGTAAGTAAGTTAAACTTAGATGGTGATAAAAGACAATTAATAGGGGTGATTGCGACATCATCATCTTTATTTAGTCAATAATCTATAAATTGACAGAAATTACAACCAATGAGTAAACAGAGTGCCGGTATATTGCTATATAGGATGAAAAATAAAGAACCAGAAGTTTTACTGGTTCATCCTGGTGGCCCTTTTTTCCGTAATAAGGACAAAGGTTGGTGGACTGTTCCTAAGGGCGAACTATTGCCTGATGAAGATACTTTACAAGCAGCCTTGAGGGAATTTAATGAAGAAACAGGTTATCTACCTCATGGAGATTTTAAAGCGCTGAAACCGGTGGTTCAGAAGGGTGGTAAAATAGTTAATTGCTGGACTGTTAGTGGTGATTTAGATGCCGACAATATCACATGCAATACCTTCCCTTTAGAATGGCCACCTAAATCAGGTAAAATTGTCGATTTTCCGGAAATAGATCAGGCCAGGTGGTTTTCTCTAACGCAAGCCGAGGAATTTATCAATCAGCAGCAATGCGAATTTCTTAAAGAGCTTAAAAATATGTTTCTATAGTGGTGTAAATTATCTCGGGTTATTAAAACTGCCTATATAGATCATATCGTTATAGTTTTCAAGGGGATCGTCTATGCTAAGCTCGTCATCTGCATAACAAAGAATAGAGTTTACTGTAGAAATTCCTTTACTGATACAAGCCTGGTAGATGTCTACTTCTGTTTGGTCATCCCAGATCGGTAGCTCTTCAATGGCAGCCTGAATGCTGATTCTTTTGCGACCATGATAAATGGTCAGCCAGTCTGCATCGTAGTCATATTCCTTGCCAATGTCTTTGCTGAACTGAGAGCGAAGTTGGAAATCAGGTGCGTTTCTGGGATAAGCTTCATCTGTATTAAAACTGTTATTGTCTTTCAGGAATTTACTCTGATCAAAGTATTTATAGAATTGCTCTTCTGTTTTATTTTGTGACATTCCTGCCCAGATATGGATGAGTTGCTCTGCCATGTTGTGTTTTTCTTGTGCTTTCAGCTAGCTGCGTTAGTCGTAATGGCCTCAAGGTACGGATTTTTTAGCTTACACGAATAAGCTATTCATTTTCAACAGACGAAAAGAAGGACTGTCTATCGGAGGCAGACCTTCTAGGCAACTTTAGTCTTATTTAACTGTAAGAGATGCAAGCATCTGAGCTTTAGTAAGCCCCTTTGATGTATAATGCAGACTCAGCTCATGATTAGGATTGCTTTTTATCAGCAATAACAGCTCTTTTACGGAGATCACCATAGTCAAATCGGAACTGGTCGCATTGGCAAATGACCAATCTTTCAGTTTCTTTCCCTTTTCATCTTTTAGAACAATATTTCTATTCGTGCCTGCTCCCTTTAAAGTGCAGTGTATGTAATTGATGCGCAACTGATCATTAACATTTGCCTTATCAAGTTGCAGTACCCTTAAGCTTAAAGGCTCGTTTACCGACTGTTTAAGAATAAGCTTGTTGTTTAGGTAAATCTCATAACTGTCCAATCCAAATTTCGTTGTGAAACCGAACGTGGTGAAACATAATGTAATCAGCGTAAATATCTTAATAAACGCCTGATTGAATGTTGTAGTTTTCATACTTCAATTTTTAAATTTAAATACCTGAACAATATTAGCTGAAAAGGAAACCATGCAGAAAAATAGTAGACCAGTAAACGAAAAAGTAGACGAACCTCTACTTTTTATGCTGTTCGTCGAAATAATTTTGGAGGTTTAGCACTTTTAAGTTCCTTTATATATGATATTTAAATATGGACTTCCTTGACAAGCAGGTTAAGCTGCCATTTTCAAAAGGGGCCGTTTCCCTAAAGTATGTCCTTGCTCATAGTGCCTATTGGTTGATGATCACAGGATTCTTTATATATGAGAAAAGATACCTCATACACAAAGCCAGTATGCCTTATTTTGTTGCTTGTGTAACTGTAAGGATTGCTCTGCTAATTGTCATAGCCTACCTTAACCTTCACTTTTTCTTACCAAAATACCTGCTAAAGAAACGATACTTTATATACTCCGTGGCAGTTATTGCTTCTGTAATAGGGTACCTAACAACACAGAGCCTTTTTGATTTTTATTTGTATGGTTATGTTATTGGCCCTATGCGTAACAGCGATTTAATGGAAAGCCTATCCTACAATTTTTTTAGCACGTTATGGTATTTAGGTTTAATGCTGGCGCTTAAGTTAAGTATGGATTGGTATGGGCAACAGCTCCTCATTCAGAAAATTACCGTAGAAAAATTAAATGCCGAAGTTAATTTTCTTCGTGCACAGGTAAATCCACATTTCTTGTTCAACATATTAAATAACTTGTATGCATTAACACTTAAAAAATCAGAACTAGCACCAGATGTAGTACTTAAGCTATCAGAAATGATGGAATACATGTTATATGACAGTACTGATGCAAAGGTGCTGCTGGAAAAAGAAATTGCTTACCTAAGTAATTACATTGAATTAGAGCGACTCAGATTTAGTGCTGATTCTGCTATTTTATTGAATATTAATGTTGAACTAAAAGGTCATGAAATTGCCCCTTTATTGTTGCTGCCTTTGGTAGAAAACGCTTTTAAGCATGGGCTTAGTAAGCAAACTGAAAATAGTTGGCTTACTGTTGATGTAGCATTGAATAATGCAACATTAACAGTTAATATAGAAAACTCAAAACCATCAACAGTTTCTAATAAAAGTAAGGGTGGGATAGGGCTAGGCAATTTAAGAAAACGTTTGGAACTGCTTTATCCGGATAAACACCAACTTGAACTTGATGATAAGAAAAATGTTTTCCATGCCAGGCTGGTAATTGAATTATAACTAAATGGATTGAAATTGGAAATAATGCTGAGAATTGTTGTTGTAGATGATGAACCGCTAGCGCTAGAAATATTGGACGGTTACTTAAAACGTATCGACAATGTACATTCTGTGTCCTTGTTTGCAAACACACGAGAAGCCTTGCGTTTTTTGCAAAATCAACCGGTCGACGTACTATTTCTTGATATTGAGATGCCAGAAATGACAGGTATTGAATTTCTGAACGAATTAACAGATCCACCACTTACAATTTTTACAACTGCTTACCGTGATTATGCTTTTGAAGGTTATGAAATGGGAGTAGTTGATTTTTTATTAAAACCGATTTCCTTTAATCGTCTTAAACAGGCTATTGAAAAAATCACAGAATTCTTAACCTTAAAAGTGCAGAATATAAATATTGATGATAATTCTGCCTTTCAGGAAACTGATTTTATTTTTGTTAAAAGCGGTGTGCAACGCATAAAACTGCATTTTAATGATGTTACCCACATTCAAGGGCTTAAAGACTATGCAATAATTTATACTTATACCGGAAAAATCCTGCTCAAAGGGTCAATTAAAGCAATGCTTGATATTTTTCCGCACGACCGTTTCATTCGGGTACATAAATCCTTCATCGTATCCATTCAGAAAATAACGCGTCTGGAAAGGAACAGAATCGTAATAGATGGTCATCAAATTCCTATCGGACGAAACTTTAAAGATAACCTGGAAAAAGCACTCAATATCTAGGTATCTCCTTCTTTATCCTTAAAATGTTTGGAACTTAATTTTTTGTTATTTATATTGTAGATACATTCATCGCGAAGTAATCAATCGCAATGGTGTCGTAACCAAATTTACTGTTAAATATTAAGTCCCTAGTATGAAAAGAGCAATATCCATTTGTATGGTATGTATTTACATAATGCTGCCGACGCCATTCCCTTAAAAATTCTGGAGCTCTCCAAGTGCTAAATGCCGTGTCTACCTAAATCCCTATACTATGCGTGTTCTGTACTATTATTTAAATCATCTAAAGCTTAAATTAATCTTTGTGGATATCAATTATTTGCCACCATGACTAAATTGTTTTAGCCGATCTACTATTCCAGGAATTCCCTGGTCATTCAAAAAACTAAAACTAAATCCTAAAACTAATATTATGATGAAAAGAATATTTTATTCGGTCATATTTTCTATGCTGTCCTTTCATGCGATGGCTCAGCTTAAGATAATTGGCAAGGTTAGCGATGCAAAAGACAACAGTCCTTTACCAGGTGTAAGTATCCTGGTAAAAGGTACCACACTCGCTACTTCCGCCGATGCCAGCGGGAATTACGGCATTGAAGTAAAAGGAGAAAACGATATTTTGGTTTTCTCCTACACTGGTTATACTACCCAGGAAGTTAAAGTAGGCACCAGGAAAACCATCAATATCCAATTAGCTGAATCCTCAAGCGGTTTAAATGAAGTTGTGGTAATTGGATACGGTACTGTAAAAAAATCTGACCTTACAGGTGCTGTAGTTACGGTTAAAGGCGAGCAACTGATGGATAAACCTGTGGCTAATATATCTCAGGCTTTGCAGGGTAAAGTTACCGGTGTAGAGGTTAGTATTAACAGTGCTGCTCCGGGCGCGGCTGCAAAGGTAAGGATAAGGGGTATTGGCTCAATTAACTCCAACATAGATCCATTGTATGTAATTGATGGGGTAGTTGGCGTAGATCCAAACTCTGTTAACCCGTTGGATGTAGCTTCGGTTGAGGTACTAAAAGATGCTTCATCAACAGCTATTTATGGATCAAGAGGTGCGAATGGTGTAATTATGATTACCACAAAACGTGGGAAAAAGGGTGATGCCACTGTTTCTTATGAAAACAATATGAACATAAGTGAGCTGTACAGGCATTTACCTACATTAAATTCTGAACAGTTTGTGAAAATATACAACGAGTCATTTGCAAATGGTCAAAAGTTTGATCCCGCTGGCGCAGTTTGGGCACCTCCGGTAGCATTAAATCATGCTAATTTTCCATTGCTTTTTGATACAAACGATAAACCTATTTATGATACAAACTGGGAGAAAGAGACTTATAAGCCTGCTTTTTCGCAAAGTCATCAGTTGAATATTCAAGGTGGTAACGAAAAATCAGTTTACAGTTTGTCTTTAGGTTACCTGGATCAGAATGGTTTGGCGCCAACCTCAGCGTTTAAACGCTATTCTGTAAAAATGACCATGGATAATGATGTTAAAGACTGGCTCAAAATAGGTGGAAACATAAACCTGATCAGAAGTTCCCAGCGTTTAGTAACCGACGGAAATGGTAGCTTAAATGTTCCAAGGGCAGTAACAGAAGAAGTGCCAATTGTTCCAGTAAAATATCCCGATGGATCATGGGCAGGAAATTTTGATATAGCAGGGCTGGAAGGTGCTCCAAATCCTGTTCATATTGCTAACGAAAGATATACCATCAATAACAATATGCAGATGCTTGGCGATGTATATGCGGTATTGCATCTTACCAAAGATCTTGATTTTAAAACTGATTTTGGGTATAACCTAAGTGGACAGAAGAATAACTTTTACTCTTCTTTAAATTTACCTCACTTATCGCAGGATCAGGGAGGGGTAGCCAATATTAATTCATACCTAAACTATTACTGGCAAACAGAAAACTACTTGACCTGGAACAAGCAGATAAACGACAAACAAAAATTAACCGCATTACTTGGGGTATCTTTTCAAAGGACCGGTTATGAAAGAGTTCGTTCAGAAACGCAATCATTTATTGATGATATTTTCCAATGGCATTATCAACAAGCCGGCTCGGTTAAAAGTGCCAACGAATCTCAAGATGATCAGTCATCCCTTGCTTCTTTCTACGCTCGTCTTACCTATAATATAGACGAGAAGTATTTGTTTACTGCAACAGGTCGTTATGATGGATCTTCTAGGTTTGGAAAGAACAATAAATATGCTTTCTTCCCTTCCGTAGGTGCTGCTTGGCGTATTTCGCAGGAAGATTTTTTAAAGGATAACAAGTCAATTTCTAATTTGAAAATACGGGCAAGTTACGGTACATCTGGTAACCAGGAAATAGGGCAGGCGCGTTCTCTTGCACAAATTCAACCAAATACAACTGTTTTGAATGGTGCAGCTCAGTCTACATTGCTCCCTAGCTATATTGGTAACCCAGATTTAAAATGGGAAAGATCAATACAAGCAGATGGAGGATTGGAGTTAGGGTTATTTGAGGATCGTGTTAATCTTACTGCTGATTATTACAACAGAGTAACCAAAGACCTTTTACTTCAAACACCAATCCCATGGTCGGCTGGCGAGGTAAATGCCAATGTTTACAAAAACGTAGGTTCGGTAAGGAATTCAGGAATTGAGTTAAGCTTAAATACAGTCAATGTTAAAAACGAAGATTTTGAGTGGTCAACAACCTTCCTGTTTTCGAGCAATAAAAACAAAGTACTGAAACTGAATGATGGTAACGCCGATATCTTCCCTGGACCAAACTTCCTGGGCGAAAATTTCGTGATCAGGGTAGGTGAACCCATCGGATCTTTTTATGGAATGACCCGTCTTGGAACGTATAGCGATTCTGAAAGCGCTGAAGCCGCGGCACATAATTTAAAACCTGGGGATAGAAAATACATTTACAACCCAGATGGTAGTAATTATTACAGCATCATTGGCCAGGCTTATCCAAAATGGACCGGAAATTTCAGTAGTAATTTTAAATATAAAAACTGGGATTTTGCATTTGATATTCGCTTTGTTCAAGGTGTAAATACTGCTGCTAACTTTAAACACTCGGTTGAAGACAGACAAACGCTTTCCAATAGCCTTGCAACTGTGTTAAATGCATGGACTCCAACAAATCAAAACACCTCTGTTTCTCAGGTTCGCAATTACAGATTTGCTCAGGATTCTCATTTTGATACCTGGTGGGTAGAAGATGGTTCATTTATACGTGGCCAAAACTTTATGTTAGGCTTTAGTTTGCCTTCTGCTACAGTAAGTAAATTACATCTTAGTCGCTTGCGCGTTTATGCTAGTGTTCAGAACTTATTTCTCATAACAAAATATACCGGATATGACCCTGAGGTAGACACGTTTAATTCTGGTTACGGTTCTAACTCAGCATTTTCTCAAAATTTGGATTTCTTTTCTAATCCTCGTCCGCGTGTATGGAACCTTGGTTTACAGGCATCATTCTAAAATTTACTCATATGAAAACGATAAAAAATATAATATTGGTAGCATGTATATTACTTACGTGCTCATGCAAAAAGTTTCTGGAAGAAAAACCCACTTATTTTCTGACACCAGAATCTGACTTGTCAAGCGAAAAAGTTGCCAGAGGGTTTGCAAATGCAGGTTATCAAAATTTGCAGGGGTTATTAGCAGGCCAACCTTCATCTTATGGAGGTAATACCTGGAACCTAATGGAGTTTGTAACCGGTAAAGCAAATAGCGATCTGGGCCAAACGGGCTTCGTTAATTTTTCTAATTTATCTTACAATGCAACCTCATTTTATTTCGACACATGGTGGAGACAGCTTTACCTAGGTATTGGTGCATGTAACCTGGCTATTCAAAAAATACCAGCCATTAATGCTACAGGCCTAACAGATGAGGAGAAAACCAACATGCTGGCCGAAGTACGTACTTTAAGGGCATTGTATTATTTTTATCTGGTACGTATGTACGGTGCTGTTCCAAAGGTGACCGAAACACCTAAGGACCTTAACCTGAATTTTCCGCGTACAGCAGCAAAGGAAATATATGATAGCATTATTATACCTGACCTGTTGGAAGCGGAAAAATCAACGCTTGCATGGAAAGACGCTACCGGACTAGTATCTATGGGAGCAGTAAAATCAATATTGGCCGACGTATACTTAACCTATGCTGGTGCCGCAATTAATGGTGGAAATCAGTTTTATGCGGAATCGGCTAAGCGATCTTTAGATGTGATTGAGAAAGGCGGTTATACCTTGTTTCCTGAATATACAGATATGATTAAACCTTCAAATAAAAATACAGGCGAGTTCATATTTCAGGTACAATATGCTGCAGCTGTTCCTTCAAATAATCCGCTTACACCATTAACCATTCCTAATTTTTCGGGTATATCTAAATATTCTGATGAATATGGATCGGTTTATCCAACTCCGCAGTTTATTCAGTCGTTTGCTGCAGGCGATAAAAGAGTTGCCGAAAGACAGTTTTTCTACAGGAGCTATCCAAATATAAAAACCGGACAAACAGTTACTTTCAGACAGGCTTATATTTATAAATGGTTTGATACAGACGCTGTTTTAAACACAGTAAAATCAGATCTTAATTTTACGCTATATCGCTTGCCTGATGTGCAGTTGATGTATGCCGAAGCTTCTAACAGAGCCGAGGGGGGACCTAATTCTAAAGCTATTGGGTATGTAAATGCCATTAGAAACAGGGCAAAACTTGCACCTGTCGGAGCGTTGTCTCAAACAACATTTGAAGAAGAAGTATGGTTACAACGAAATTTTGAACTTTGTTTTGAAAACAAAATGTGGTTTGATATGATCAGAACAAGAAAAGTACATAACGATGTAACAGGAAACTGGGATAATTTTGTTGGCCACAGAACTACTTTTGGAGCTACGTTCGCAGAAAAACAATTGCTATTTCCAGTACCACAACAGGAAATTAATGTTAATCCAAATCTGTTACCAAATAATCCAGGTTTTTAACTTAATTTTTGTTAAAACCAAAAACAAAGAGGGTGATCACCCTCTTTGTTTATACCGCCATTTATAATTTCGCTTGTCCTGACGATGCTTATATTCAAACCGCTTCTGGATCAGCTTAAAACGTAATACTTTTGCATCAATATTATATAAATAAACAATTAAGATAATTGTTTGTTGTTCTATTGTAGTAAGTGCCAAATAGCATTTGCCGGCCAAATATATCGTCTAACCTGATTTGCAACATGATCTGCAAAAAGAAAACCATAGATAAGTGTTTTAGTCTGTTAATATTCACTTGTTTTTGTTGTGCTTTTTTGTTTTGTAACCAGCTATCGCCCAGCAGACATACAATGTTCGCTATAGTTTTGAAAAAGATACTATTAAAGTAAGCGGCGGTCAAACCTTTTCTAATAAACTGATCATAGAGAACCTGTCAGATAACGCCGTTTTATTAAGTTCCGAAGCAATTAAAACACAGACACTTGCAGGTATGATTACGCTTCCTAAAAGCATTAACTTAAATGCCAAAGAGAAAAAGGCATTCCCATTGAAATACATTGCCGACAGAAAAACAATAAACAAAAACATACAAGCTTTTACTGTATCCATTAAATCAGACGATATGCAGTTAAAAATCCAGCCTGCTGTTTCTTTTTATACGCTATTAAGTGATGTGACTGGACTGGCTATCAGCACCGAGCAATCAGAATTTTACCTCAATCAGGTTACCGGTCAATCTCAGATCATGCTGTTATGTACCAACAGAGGGATAGTCCCAATTTCCTTCCGCCTGGTACTTACTGAAGTGCCAGAAGGTCTGGAGTTCACAGGCGAGAAAATGTCGTTGGTTTTGCAGCCGGGTGCTCAGCAATTGTTACCTTTTAATGCGCGGAACAAACTGAAAAATAAAATTGCTGCCGATTTTAATGTAACCATCCAGGCAGTGGATCAGGGTGGTAATCAGCTGGCGCTAAAAAGAATCAGAATCATGAGTGTCAGCAGTGTCAGAAGATATGGAGCAGGTGATAATCCATATGGCGAAAATCTGAACAATACAGCCGCTTTAAGATATATGAGCATGAGCCAGAATAGTTCATTTTATCAGATGCAGGCTAACGGAAAACTTAACTTATCCAACAATTCCGACCTCCATTATCGTTTCAATTTGGATTACTACCAGGATTTGCAAGGCATTAACCTGTACGATAGTTACCTTGACTACCAGCATAAAGACTGGGGATTAAAGATCGGCAGCATTTATGAAAATCTTGATTATGCCCTAAGTGGCAGAGGCGCTAAAGCCACCCTTAATTTCAATGAAGATAAGAGTCTAAGCATATATGGCATGCAGAACAATTATATGCTGATGAGCCAGGTAACAAACTCATTGGAAGGCCCAACTATTATTGCCGCAAACTACGCCTTTAAAACCATCGGTGATCAGCAGGGCAGGCTAACATATCTTCGCAGTCAAAATGGTTTCTTCGGTGTGAACAGCCACCAGGTAAGCGGAAAAACAGCCGTCAGGTTAAACGCCACCCAACAATTAGATCTCGAGGGTGGCTACAGTTTAGAAAAAGCAAATAACCACACAGGCAAACATGCAGCAGCTTTAGGTATAAATTACACACTTAATGCAGGTAGCTATCAATTTACCACTAACAATTATTACAGTACTTCCTATTATACCGGACTGCACAGAGGCCTTTTTCAGAGTGATAACAGAGTCGTTAAAACAATGGAAAAAAGTGTGCTTTCTGCAAGGATCAGTATTTTAAACAATTCACCGGAGTATCAGGATATTGGAAACCGCTATAGCTTTAGTGCAAACAAAAACATCATCAATGTTTACGAGGTAGGTTACAGTATCCTTATGGGGAAGATCAACCTCGATTTCAGACCTTACTTTATGGATCAATCACTTCAGGGGATGCAATTGCTTACACAGCTTAACCAGGATTTTAAATGGAGATCATCTTCAGTCAGAATGCAGGCTAACCTCAATTTTTTTAACAACAACCATAGTTTATCTATTAATGCTGATTATGGATATACCTATAAAAATACTGCTAACGAGCCAAAATCGCCATTTCATTCACTTCGTCTAAATAGCAATTATAGTAACCGTCTGTTTGGCTTTACCAGCTACATTCAGCTCAATCCTTATTATTTAAGCGATTCTTTTTCTGCAACAAAAGATGCCGACTACAAGTTGTATTCATTTGGGCCAAATACCAGCTTTACTTTGTATAGAAACAGGTTAAATGTGCAACTGGCAACATTGTATAATTATTACGGTTTTACCCAAACCAAAAATTACGCTTTGAACGGCAGTGCCAAATGGATGATAAAGGGAAACTGGGCATTAACTGCCGACTTGTTTTACAGTGTTATGAAAACAAAAGTACCATTTGACTATTACGCAATTAATTCATTCAATTCCAATACCTTTAATACCCGTCAGATTAGGGTAGGTATAGAAAAGCAGTTTTCAGGATTAAATAAAAGCAAAGGAAAGAAGCTAGAGTTAGCATACTTCGAAGATTATAACAACAACGGCACCAGAGATCCAAATGAAAAAGGTGCCGAAGACATAACCGTTAAATTAAATGAAGAAACAGCGCGGACCAATTCAAAGGGCACTGTTAAATTTTATGAGGTGAAACCTGGTAATTATACCGTTTATGTGATTAATAGTAAGAATTGGGGAATGCAGGAACCGATATCAATTATCATTACTAAAAACAAATCGATGGAGATTCCGTTGGTAAAAACTATTGTTTTAAAAGGGAAAATGCAGGTAATAGAAAAAAGCTATCAAAACATCAGTCCGATCCTTTCTGGAATACTTGTTAACGCAAAGGATGCAAGTGGAAAAATATATAAAACACTAACCGATGCTTCGGGAAATTACTCTTTTTATCTGCCTGCAGGTACATATGCCGTTTTTGTCGAAACAGAAGGTATGTCATTTAGCATCGGCAACTCCGAAAATAAAGTAGAGCTAAGTCTGGATAAACCAGATAATCAATTGAATTTTGAGATTAAAGACGAGCGGCGCAAGGTAGGAGTAACCCGTTTCTAAAGCGCCACAAAACTAAAAACTATGGTTGTACTGTAAGATCCTGCAGGTTTTCCAAGCAGCTTATTTGTTTCGCTTGCCGGAATACTATACAGTACATTTAAATTTCTGTCGATTACCGGATTTGCTGTGTTTATAAGCTGTTGCGAGGTTGTAGAGAGTGTAACTGTGTTCATCCCCGTCTGACCCACCATGGGGCCTATTCTGAGCACATTTAAGGGAATCTGATTGGCACCCGAAGTTAAGCTCGAGGTTAAAGCCCTAACATACAAATTATAGGGTGTGGTTTTACTGATTTTGAGATGGGCTGGCATTTGTTTGGAAACTCCTTGCTGATAATCACTTGCTGAAGAAAAGGCCAAAGAAACATTGGTTTGATTGGCTACAACTTCAGAAAGGTCGCTAACGGTAACTTGCAGATTACCAGAACGTGATGTTTGCAAAGTTCCGGAAGGGTAGGCCGTACTAAGTTTGTTCCAGGTAAATGTAATGGGCACAAGGTAAGTTCCAGCCTGCACAAAGCTTTGCTTAAGGTTGGCTCCGGTGATGCTAAATGCAGCGTTGAGCACCTGATTGTTATTTGTTGGGACGCCTATTCCTGTAGTGGTAGTTAGTGCCTGACTGGTGGTAGACAAATTAATGGCTGTTGCTGTACCAATTCCGGTTAATGTTCCAGATACCTGGCTAACAGCCGATGAAGGTAGCTGATTATATGGCAAACTTGTATTAAAAGTAAAAAGACTGCTGCCGGTTTGCAGGCTTAATATATACGGTACCGTATTGGATACGGATATGGTTTTTGTAACCGATAAACCATTTGTCGCACGGTAAATACTAAAACTATTTACTGGTAAATTAACGGTTCCCAATGTGGCCTGAGGGGTCATAAACGCAGGAATAGTGATGTCAAAATTAGGCGTGGCAGGTGTGATCCTGTTCGGACTAAGCACACCTGTATAAAATTGTATTGGCGTACGATATATTCCGGCAACCCAGGTGTTTGCAGCCGAGTTGATACGATAATCTACCACAAAAGCTCCTGAGGAAAGATTGGCAAGCGCAGTATACATGACCTGATATGCAGTTGTTAGTGTAACTTCTGTTGAAGAACCAAGAACAGAAAGTGAGCCAATACTTCGTATCTTTAAAAATGCCGCATTTAGTGGCACTGTTGCTGTTCCGCCTACAGTATTGGCAAAATTAGCTGTATTTGCTTTAACCTCAATAACAGGAATAAGACCTACAAGACCATTATAAGTTCCTGAACTTAAAGTTACAGTATAATTGCTGCGTGCCGTTATATTGGCCTCAGGCAATGTTACACTTATCTGAGCATTAAGTGGAGTACACACGCCCATATAAAGCAGCAAAATAAAACTAATATGTAATTTCTTTTTCAGCAACTTTTAAATCGTATTGGCTTCCCGCATCTAAAATCGCGACGGCTAAATAGTTTCCCTTCAGGTTAGCAGGTAAGTCCAGGTTTACCCATTGCTCTGCACCCGGAAGCATTGCAATGGCAATAGATTTTATAGGGATTTCTTCACCTGTATCCTTATTGGTGAGCTCAAATCTAACATACGCGTCTTTATTGATCTGTCCGGAATTTTTCACCTTTACGGCCATTTTTCGGGTACCTATCTTGCTATTACCGGCAATACCTTTATCCACAAAAGCCAGGAATTCCAGATCTCCGGCAGGTAAACCCACTGGCACATGATAAACCTGAACACCAACTTCTATAAGCACATTAACACCTACTTCGGCCTGGTTTGGTTTTTTCTTCATCTGTTCTTTAACCTGTGTAAAAAAAACCATACTATGTGTTAACCTTTTGGAGGTGTCATTCTTAGGGATTACCAGTGAGAGGTTTACTTCTTTTGTTTCTCCGGGTTTCAATCCAAAACTACCTGCTGAAAGCTGGATCCATTTTCCATTGGAATCTTTGATTTGGCCTACAGGGAAATAGCGTTTTGTTCCTGTTGAATCACGATCCCAATCCTTTATACCAGAGGTGAAGTTAAATTCATTTTTCGAATTGTTAACAAAGGTAATTGCTTGCGTAACAGTTTCGCCAGGCTCTCCTTTAAAAAGAATTCGCGAGGGACTAACGGACAAGCCCTGCCCATGCACAAAACTTATGGTAAGGATTGACAACAGTATCCAACTCAGCAAAACAATGTAATGCCTCGTTAATGAATGACAGTGAGGCATCTACAACTGTGTTGCTGTATATATAACTGTTGTAGTATACACTTCGTTAGCTTTACCCAACAAAGGAGCAGCATCCGGAATTGAATAGTTTACATTATAGGTTGCTCCGGTAGTGGCTGTTGCATCAGATACCAGTTCGCCTGGTGTCATTGATAATGGTTGCGTGGTCAGCGTTCCTCCATTTGCCGTTGCAGGATCAACACTTACCTGAACCACACTTAGCGGAACAGCGGTTTGCGCCGGATATACTGTGAATTCTGCCTGAGCTGCAACAGTTATATCGTAATTCTGATTACTGATAACCGTAAAGTGCCCAACCTTAGGTTGAGTTTGTGCTACGGTATAATCTGCAGCCGTGGCATACAGAAAGTTTACGGTAGGATCAGCACCAAGATCTATGGAGATTACTGGAGCAGTTAAATCAATATTTACGGTAACAGGCGCAGTCTGATCGGTCTGCGCGTTGGCTGTAATGCTGAATAGGCCAGCAGAAAGCACTAAGGTTGCTAATAGGGATTTGGTTTTCATCTTAGGGAGATTATGTTCAAACTATAATTAGAACATAAAAGCAGACAAAAAGTTTTTTAAAATGATAAAAAGAATCTTTTCTTTATATTTATTGCATGTGCAGTCGTCTCGACGATAGCTTTAAACCGACAAATTAAAACCTCAGCCTTTTTTAATTGGTCTAAAATTGAAGGGAAGTAACAATCATCAGATTATTTCTTGTACGTTTTCTTTTGCTATCCTTTTGCTTCCCTTTTACTGTTGTTTTGCCTGAGCAATATGGTAGTAGAATTAACGCCAGAATTAGACGATGTATTGGCCAAATCTGACTAACACTTAATATTCGTTTTTGGGTATTTTCGTATATGGAATAATGAAGTTCCTGTTAAACAAATAGTTATGGCCCGATTAAAATCTGGGATACTAGGCCCAATTACTGGGAAAACTAGCCTATCTGGTAGGCTATGAAAGACTTGGACAGTCCGTTCGAAGAATGAAACCCGAAAAGATGGGATGTTGACCTTGCATGCATTTATCCATTCAACAGAGATCAGGTAATGATGCTTGCTTATTTGCCTGCAAACAATACAGCACGCTTTGTTTTAAGCGGCGCCAGAAGAAATGCTGGAACAGATACCCTCCTCGTACACCTGGAAAACGGGGATGGGGGCAATCTAAAAGGGATGATGGTATAGAAACTTATATTGCATTTATTTCTGACGACAGGCTAAGCATTTTCAATAGTCTTTACGTAGGGAGAATTGAGGTTGGTAATTTCAAGAATATCAATCTGATAGAAAAATTTTTAACTACGAATTGATAATTATATTATAATTATGTATTACTATTTGGACTTAATCTAAATAACTCTATATTTGCAGCATAAAAATGCCACACGGTTCGGACCCGTGTGGCTACCGGCTAAGCCGGCTCACCTTTAATCGTAGTTAAAAGTCATGCAAATTAAGAAATTTTTGCTATTGGGTATACTGTGTACCTATGTTATTTTTTCAAAAGCCCAAACAACATCTTCCAGTGTTAGTGGGCAACTCAAAAGCAGCTCAGGAGAACCTGTATCTGCTGCTACCATAAAGCTTCGAAATTCCTCTTACGGAGCAACATCAGACGAAAATGGATTTTACAAAGTTACTAACGTTAAACCAGGAGACTATATTGTCGAAATCAGGGCAATAGGCTTTAAGTCTCAAAAGAAATCAATCAAAATAGGAAATGGTGATGACGTAAAATTAAATCTGGGTCTCGACGAAGATGTCAAAGAAATGGAAACGGTCCATGTAATTGGTCGGACAAAGGCTCAAGAGGTAAACAGACAGGCATTTAACGTAACCGCAATTGACGCGACTAAACTTTACAATACGACCTTAGATATTTCGGGCGCTTTGGATCGTGTTGCGGGTGTTCGGGTAAGAGAGTCGGGTGGGGTAGGTTCCAATTTTAATGTATCACTAAATGGATTTTCAGGCAATCATATTCGCTATTTTATAGATGGTATCCCGATGGACAATTTTGGATCCTCTTTCCAAATCAACAACATTCCTATAAATGTTGCCGAGCGTGTAGAGGTATATAAAGGCGTTGTACCTATGTGGTTGGGCTCTGATGCGCTGGGTGGAGCAGTGAACATTGTGACAGGAAACAGGCATCGGAATTATGTGGATGCCTCTTATTCTTATGGTTCGTTCAATACGCACCGCAGTGTTATTAATGCTGCGGCTACTTCAGAGAGTGGATTAACGGTACAGCTAAGCGCTTTTCAGAATTACTCAGATAATAATTATAAAACAGACCTTAAACTTCGGTTGCAGAATGATATGGTGCCTGAAAAAAGAGCGTCTTCGGTAAGGAGATTTAACGACACTTATCATAACGAAACGTTGATAGCAAATGTTGGTGTGGTTAATAAATCATTCGCAGATAACCTTTTGTTCGGAATAACATTAGGTCAGAACTACAAGGAAATACAAACTGCTGCCAGACCTGAAAGTGTTTATGGTCAGTTACACAGGCGTGGAAGAATCGTTATGCCATCGCTTAAATACAAAAAGACAAATTTAATTAAGGGATTGGACCTTACTGTGAACGCCAACTATAACCTCGGATATGAAAAAACAATAGATACGGCGAGAGCAGATTACGATTGGGACGGGATACGGGATCCTAAGCCTACTTTGGGTGAACGAGACGGCGGACAGCTAGCTAAATACAAAAACAATAATGGGCTTGGTACAGCCATGTTGAGCTATAAAATTTCTGACCATCATTCTGTAGCGGTGAACAACGTGTTTTCTACCTTCAATAGAAAGACTGATGACTTATTGTTTCCCGAAAAAAATGCATTAGATCCGGCAAAAAAAATGGATAAGAATGTACTTGGTTTTGGGTACGGATATGATGTAGAAAATAAGTTGAGCGTAAATCTTTTTGGAAAATACATTTATCTGAACAATGTAATTGGAAGTAGAAACGTAAATAAATCTACAGAGAAACTTGGCTATGGTATGGCCCTGGCTTACTATATTATTCCTGATTTACAACTGAGAACCTCCTATGAACTGACCAACCGGATGCCTGAAGCAAATGAAATATTTGGTGATCTGGAAAATCAGGCTGCTAGTCCGAACTTGAAACCAGAAAAGAGTGATAACCTCAATTTAGGTATTGTATATGGATTTAAGATCAATGAGGTCAATCGCTTTTCTGTAACTGCTAATGCCATTTACAGATACTCGGGTGATTTTATTTACAATAAGTTTGTTGGCGGCACAAGCGGGTCTCAGAATTTGCTCATCGCAGACAATCGTTCGGGTGTACGCACCACAGGCATAGATGGAGAAATCAGGTATTCCTATAAAAATTGGTTAAGTGCCGGTGCTACCGTTACTTATCAGAAATTAAGAAACCTTCAAAAATATGATCCTAAACCAGATGGTGGATTTTATGAGAACGAAAGCGTTGTTTACCTGGATCAGATGCCTAATATCCCTTACTTTTTTGGTAACGCAGATGTGTCTGCATCATTTAAAAATGTTTTAAGAAAAGGCAATAACCTTACAGTGGGTTACAACCTGTTATACGTTAATTCTTTTTGGCTCTATTGGCCAAGTTTAGGGAGCACAAGCGGAGATGACAAAAATGGTATACCTACACAGGTTGCCCATGATATGAATTTTGTTTATAGCATGAAAAATGGCCGCTACAATGTTTCCCTGGAAGTGAAAAACATTACTGATAAACCGGTATTTGACAATTTTAGCTTGCAGAAGCCCGGTCGCGGATTCTATTTAAACTTCAGATACTTCATTAATAAATCATAATAATCATTTTATAAAAATCAACATGAAAACAACAATTACCAAAACGCTTTCGGCTTTGGCACTTATTGCCGCTTTAAGTTCTTGCGATAAAAAAAGCGATAGAGAGGTTATCCCTGAAAATCCCGGAAATTACGTGTTAGCAGTTACACCAACTGCAATTGCAGGCGTAGCCGATTATCTGCTGACGGCCTCTAGCCTTGACGAAGGTTCTGTATCTATTATAGGTAATGGTGTTGAACAGGATGGTACTTATCGTTACTATGTAACACTTGGCAACAAGTTCTTTAGTATGCTTTACGGTCAGGGTAGTCCTGGTGCTGTTACTGTTTATGATGTTAAAAACGGTAAACTAAATAAACTAAATGATTTTACAGCTGCAACAGTTCAAGCGTTTGCTCCAGTTAATGACGACATCTTAATGGTAAAAGTATCCAGATCTTTTGCCGCAGCTGGAAGCAGTACACTGCATACCTGGTATATTGTGAATTCTAACACCAATAAGCAGACATCAGAGGGTACTATAGATGCGCTTCAACCTGCCGGAAACGGTGAAATTGCCCACTTCAGCTGGATTAAACAGGTAGGCAACAAAGTATTTGCGCCATTCTTTAGCATTAAGGGCAGAACCTTTGAAACAGATTTTCCTGATTATGCAGGTATCGCAGTATATTCTTATCCGGGAATGCAATATGAAAAGACAATTAAAGATACGAGAACTAGCTTTATCGGAAGGTATTTTACAGATGGTTTGGGGCAGGTTGAGAATGGAGATTTGTACGCATTCTCTAGTTCAGTAGCAGTTAATGGCGGTGCACTTACTTCAACTAAGCCTTCTTCAATTACCCGCATCAAAGCTGGTACTACAGAATTTGATCAAAGCTACCTGATGAATTTTGAAACTGCGTCTAATGGTTACGTGATCACCAACTGGTTATATATTGGACAAAACAAGTTTATTGCCAACATGGAGACTAAGACGACAAAAGGTGCTTATGTTACCGGTAAGACTTTGGCAGTTGTAGATGTAGTTAACCAAACTGTGTCGGCTGTAACTGGTTTCCCTGAACCTGCTACCATTGTAGATGTAACTGATAATAACTATAGCCCTAAAGATGGTAAAACTGGCTACATCGGTGTGAACTTAAAAGACGGTACTACATGGGTTTACAAAATCGATGCTTCAACCAATAAAGCAACCAGAGGGCTTAAAGTAGAAGGTGGTTTGATCACTGCAATTCAACACCTGCAATAATTAACCCTACAACATACCAATTACATTAAAATATACACCTAACAAATTAGAACAATGATAACCGGAAATAAAACTTCACCACCGAAAAAGAAGAGCAAGGATTCTCTTTTTAACAGGATTAACAAATGGCTGCATCTCTGGTTGGGCCTGGTTTCGGGTATCATTGTTCTGATTGTTTGTATTACAGGATGCATATGGGTGTTTAATGAAGAAATAACAGGATTGTTGGAGCCCGAAACTAAAGTGGAGTGGCAGAACAAACCCGTGCTTAAACCTTCGCAGCTGACGGATATTGCGGCGAAATTGTATGCAGATAAAGTTCCTGCTTATGCCAACTATCACCAGGGTGAGGTAATTAACCTTAGTCTGAGAGATAAGGTTGAAAAACGTGGACGTCGTGGTGGAGGCGGACGTAGGGGCGGAGGAGTATTGCTGAAAGTTAATCCTTATACCGGAGAGGTGATTAGTAAAGAGGTACGCAAACCGGGCGAGACAGATTTTTTTAGATTTATACTGAACGGTCACCGCTTTTTATGGATGCCTTATGAGGTAGGAAGACCAATTGTGAATTATGGAACAATGATTTTTGTATTGCTGCTTATTACCGGGCTGATATGGTGGTACCCTAAGAAGTGGAACAAGTCTACCCGCGATAAAAGCTTTAAGATTAAATGGGGTGCCTCGTTTAAACGGGTAAATCTGGATTTGCATAATGTACTGGGATTTTATTCATTGCTGTTTTTGCTGGCCATTGCGCTATCAGGAATGGTTTATGGAATAAAATGGTACAGCGAAGGCCTTTATTGGGTAACTACAGCTGGCGAAAAACTGCCGGAATATAGAAGAATGGAGTCGGATTCTCTGCAGGCTGGTAAGTTTTATACTCCGGTGCAAGCAATGGATGCGGCATGGACAAAAGTAATTGCCAAGCACCCTAAGTCTACTGGTTTCTATTACAGTTTCCCGGATACCAAACTAGCTAAGGCAACCATCGACATTACGGTTTATCCTACTGTCGGACAGTATTACAATAGTCAGGGCTATTCTTTCGATCAACATACCTTAAAAGAGCTTAAGCGTAAGGATTCTTATTCTGTTCCTTATAATGAGGCTTCGGTTGGACAGAAACTCCGCAAGATGAACTACGACATTCATGTGGGCAGTATCCTGGGCTTTCCGGGTAAGGTATTGGCATTTCTGGCTTCTCTGATTGGTGCAAGTTTACCGATCACCGGTTTCCTGATCTGGTATGGCCGTAAGTTCAAAAAGAAGAAGGGAAAGGCTGATTCCGGTACCGCAAGCGCTGTAAATCTTTCTGATAAACCTGCAGTAAAACCTAAATTAAAAGTGATAACTAAGGAGCAGGAGCCGGTATTGGCTGCTAACTCTGTATCAACTCAGTAAATACTATTCATTTCCTTAAAACCTTAATAACAAAACGATGAAGAAAATAACTTTTTTAGTGCTGACCTTGTTGCTCAGCTTTGTAACCACCAGTATTTTTGCTCATGCCCTGTGGATCGAAACAGCGGCATCTGGTAAAGTAGGACAAAAACAATCGGTTAAAGTATTCTATGGTGAGTATGTGGCCAATGAGCGCGACAGTGTAGCTAAATGGTATTCGGATGTAAAGGAATTTTCACTTTGGCTGGTAGGGCCAGATCAAAAGAAAACTCAGTTGACCCTAACTCCTGGTGCAAACCATTTTGAGGGTACTTTTACACCGGATCAGAATGGGGCTTATACTGTTGTAGTGAGTCACGAAGCCCGGGAACTTGGTGGAGCCACAAAATATCATTTCTTATCTAGTGCTGATGTTATTGTAGGAAAAGCATTGCCAGCTGCAGTTCAAAATCCAAACGTATTGAAACTGCATGTAGAGGGTGCTTCGGCTGCAAAAATCAATAAATCACTTCAATTGAAGGCTTTCCTTAATGATGCTGCTGCAAAAGGAAAAACGGTATCTGTATTTTCTCCTAATGGCTGGTCAAGAGAATTGACTACCGATGATAGTGGTGCAGCAGAGTTTACGCCTTTATGGAAAGGCAGGTATGTAGTTGAAGTGAGCGACATGGATAAAACTCCGGGCCAGCACAATGGTAAAGATTATAAAGCTACCTGGAAGGGTGCTACTTATAGCTTCGAGATCAATTAGCTTTCTTAAAAATGGGACAGATCAGGAATTCTCTTATTTGTCCCTTCACTTTGCCATATTTTCTTTAGGTCTCAAGGTTTTGACTGGACTTTAAACATAAATAGACTGTTGTAGATAAATATTGCTACAACTTTACAGCTTAACAAAGCTGTAGACAATGCATTCAATCCTCAAGTTCCAATCTGCTTTTGCAGAATCGGAAATCCTTACCTTTAATACACTCCCTCATTTTTGTACTACTGCACTGCACATGGGGCAGGCCCGAAAATTTAATCTAATTGAAGGGGAGGTGTTACTTCAATCTATAAATCATTATCTGGCGCATGTTGAATTGTTTGAATATTCGCTTAGACAGGATGCAAGCATAGATTTTTTAATAAGTGAGCCCTCTTTTCTTATGTACGTTGTACAACATAAAAGCGCTTGTTTTTTATGTTATCGGCCCGCGGGGGAATACCATAAAGTTATACCTGCCGGAATACATAAGATTTTAGTAATTACATTCAGGCTCGATTGGCTGATTTATAAAAGCAAAAAATTAACCGCTTTAAAACCACTGATAGCCTGTTTTAATGAATCAGACAACAGGTATGTTAATCTGCCGGCTTTCGGTATGTCTACCAGCATTTTCAATTTACTAATTAAAATGGATGTTAAAACCAATGATTTAGCTATGGATGCAGATTTCTATAATTTTATCAATAGCTGTATCAATAAATATTATAAGCGGCTTGTTGGTGGCGATATTACTAGTGTTTATTACCAGAAAAAAGCCAGTGCTATTGCCGAGTTCATTAAAAAAAACTTTGCCACTGAACTGGTAGATGATTTGGCTGATCTTGCTGCAAGGTTTATGATGTCGGAGCGGAATCTGATGCGTTTATCAAAAATGGCTTTCGGTATTCCTTTGCATGCGCAGGTCATTAAAATCAGGATGTATTATGGGGTAAAGTATCTGCTTACAACAAATAAACCCATTCGCGAAATAGCGGGATTAGTGGGGTACAAAGATCCGCATTATTTTAGTAGCGCATTTAAAAAATGCTTTGGAGTATCACCTAAATTTCTGATTCAGGGGTGAAATCCTGCCAGAGTATGTCTTAAATATTTTGGCGGGATTTCATATTTTTTTAAAAACAAATGAGCTGCATTTTTGGGCCATTGAAACACATAATTGTAAACCATGCAGACAACATTCTWTANCYCAMCNANNAAAKKYKATTTAKCYRSTRWAGNMAGANWWATKRKKKTWGNATGNCTNATTNTKTANTTNTGATTNTTGYYTWSYYWRTGYMKMYYKYTKMAWGYWRWTYATTTKYWAWKYKTTMATTTWMNTNKASACTGKSTWWATNNNNTTTAATTGGTGAGTATAGTAAATTGGTTGCATGGGGTATTCCGATAACTGAACTGGTTATTGGTATGTTGTTAATTTTTGCTCCTATTAGAAAATGGGGTTTGTATGCCTCATTTGTACTTATGATTTTGTTTACCCTGTATCTGTTATATATGGTCTTTTCTGGCAGCAGGTTGCCCTGCCATTGTGGTGGAGTGATTAGTACAATGACATGGCAGCAGCACATCTGGTTTAATCTGGGGTTTGTGTTACTGGCATTTACGGGGATTTTTCTTTACAGAAAATAAAGACTTTACGCGCGTAAAACAGGTAATTGCTGTAGCCTGTTAAAATAAACACAGTSYCAKWARAYTMAMACYTTAAAAATGAACAACATTAAAAAAGCGGCACTGGGTGTGTTAATAGGAGGTTTTGCATTTGGCTTCAGTGCATTCACAACAATTAAAAGGACTAATATAGTGCTATATTATAAAACGGACATGACGTATCCTCTGCCTAGTGATCCAAGAGGTTATTTTTATTATTCAGGTGATAGATGTGAGTCTTCTGGCTCAATGTGTTCTGCACAGTGGGAAATAGGATCTAATTCTAAACCTGTTTTTGATGGAACACCTTTGCCAGAGTTAGGTAAGTTTTTCATATCCGGTTCTGCTACAACGGGCCATTTTGAATAATAAATAAGTTAGGGGTGCTACCTGCCCCTGCTTAACTAATTTGTTATCTGTCATTTTGCTGTATTCCAGTTAGACTCAATTCATTTTCATCAATAGGAAAAATATACCGTTTATCATTTGGAAGTAACCTATAAGTTTGATTATTTAATACTCTTGTAAGGGTAGTCGAAAATCTATTGTCTCTGTTTAAGCGCCTCAGATCCTGCCATCTAAGTCCTCTGAATACTAATTCCTTTCTGCGCTCATTTACAATATAGTTTAATACCTGCTCTGCATTATTGGCGTTAATATCTCTGTATTTGCGGTTATATCTGTTCCATAAAAGGTGGTTCAAGTCTGCTAGTGCAATAGCAATTTTGCCATCTCTGGCATTAGATTCTGCACGGATCAAAAAAAGCTCATCAGTGGCTAAACCGCCAAACAAGTTTTTGTCACCATTGTAGCTGCCTTTATAAGTTTTGGTCCCATTAGGGTTATCTTTAAAGAAAACTGTACGTCGATAATCTCCCTCTGCATAAGCATCAACTAGTGCAGGTTCAACAATTAACCTTGAAATATTGAAAATCCCGTAGGTAAAGGTACTTTGGAATATCACCTCAGGATTGAATCTTTGGATAGGGTTGGCTGCATCAGGATTCAGCGTTGCATAGTCAATGAGATCTGACTGGATTTGTAGCGCCGAGTCGGCATATAAACCAGCCGGCTCATAATCTTCCATAGCCAAATAAGTCCTGGCCAATAATGCAAAAGCAGCCTGCCTGGATGGTCTTGTTTTAAACAATGGTGTAGTGCCCAATAAAGGGATAGCTGATTTTAGATCTTTAGTAATTTGATCGTAAGTCTGTTGAAGAGTGGAGCGCTTTAGTTGTATGTTCACATTGTAGTCGAGCCTCAAAGGTAATCCCTGTGCTGATTTTGCGGTAGTCTTTATATAGGCCTGGCAATATTCCTGGGCAAGGTTAAAAAAGTCGAAAGCACGAAAGAATAAGGCACTGCCATGTATATTATTCCATTCATCTTGTCGAGCAGTAGGCGCTTTTATTTTTTCTATACCATCCAGAATAACATTAGAATTTAGGATTCGTCTGTAAGAATTTTCCCAATCTGTACTCGGTTCTGCACCATAAAAGTTAGCTGTGGGAGCCCAGATATAAGCTGATTTTTCCTGAACAGTGAAAAGCGATTGCCATGACGAGTAAAGGATGTAAAAATCGCCAGAGGCAATTTCAGCCAAACTACAGGCTTGTGCGCTATTAAAAGTCAGAGTGGAATTGTCTAATAAGGCCTGAAAATCTTCAAGGGTTTTTGGTACAACCATTGCTTGGTCGGGGTTAGCCTCCAGCCAGCCTTTCTTACAAGAAGAGAATGATACCATCAAAAGTATGGTGATAGATAGCACTATTTTATTTATTTTCATATCGCTCTAAATTCATTTAAAAATTAACCTTTAGCCCAATAGCAAAGCTTTTTGCAATTTGATTCGAATATCGATCTCCTGTTGACGGGACAAGATCTGGATCCAATCTAAAATCATTTGCTTTCCAGATAATTCCAAGATTATTGACATAAAAATAAAGTTGTAATTGCTTTACAGGTATGTTTTTCCAGTTGCTTGGATCAAAGTCAAAACTAATGCTTACATCCTGTAACCGAATGTGATCACCCCGTGCTATTGTGGCCGATGAACTACTATAAAATTTGTCTCGAGAACCATCTTCACCAAAACTTCCCATTGATGGAATATTGGTAGTGGCCTCATCTCCACTTTTCTGCCAGCGATTTTCAAAATCAGCACTCATGTATGAAATAGTGTTTGTGTTATACAGATTGTAATACTCTATTGTTGGTTTTCTGAAATAATAGCCAAACTTATAGCTGATGTTGAATGCTAATGTGAATTTTTGAAAAGAAAAAACATTGTTTAAGCCTCCAAAAACAGTAGGCATTGCCCGGCCATTATACTCAATGTCTTCTATTGTGCTGTTAAGGATGGTTTTGTAGTCTTTACTAACCTGGCCATTTACATAGCCTCTGGGATCGCCATTTAACGGATCTAATCCCGCCCACTTGTAACTGTAAATTCCATATACAGGTCTGTTTAATATCGGGATACTGCTGTAGGTTCCAACATAGTAGATACTGGCAGGCTGAACAGCATGATAATCTGTAACCCAGTCATGTACGGCTGAGAGTATAAAGCTTGTTGTCCAGCCCAGTTTTCCTTTTAAATTTTGTGAATTTAGGGAGATATCCAATCCTTTTGTTTTCAGTTTCGAGTAGTTTCCTCTTAAGACTTTGATACCGCTATTTGAAGCGAAAGCCTTGTCGCCCAGTATATCAGAGCCATTTTTGATATAATATTCCACTTTTCCACTAATTGCGGAATTTCTCAGTCCAAACTCAATTCCAACATTCGCAATAGCTACCTTTTCCCATTTAAGTTCAGGATTACCAATATTGATAATGTTTGCGTAAGGCAGGCCGGTGTATGTAGCGCCTGAAATGCCGTACCTCAATGTAGTAATTCCTGTGTTTGATTTATCAAGATTACCATTATACCCGTATGACGCCCTGAATTTTAAAACAGGCAACCAGCTTAACTTATAAAAATCTTCTCTGTCAACATTCCACAGTGCTCCGGCAGACCATAATGGAACATATTTTTGATTGGTTTTTATGCCAAAATAATTGGAGCCATCAGCCCGTGCACTTGCTGATAGGGTATATCTGCCATCATAAGTGTAAGCTGCATTAATATATGAGGAGCGCATTCTATTTGTTCTTTTAAAAAAGCGATAGCTAGTTCCGATTTGTCCTGATCCTAAAGGGTTTAGGTTAAAATAACCTGTAGTGTCCACTGCTATTGATTTCCCTGAATTTGGATCATACCCATATTTAGTTTGACTGTTCCGGTCTGATACAGATTCCGAAATTTCATAACCCATAATGGCTGAAATGGAATTTTTTTGCCACCGCTTCTCATAGTTTAACTGGGTTCGTAAGTTATTAGAAGAGGCTTTTCCATTATTTGTAGAAAGAACTCCCCCCAAAGGAATATTGTAACCACTAACTTTACCTGAAGTTAAAATAGAATATTGATTGATAAGGTTTCTGATGTGAAAGGTTTCGATACCGCTGTATTGTGAAGCCCTACTATCAAACTCCTGATATTGGTATTTTATAGTTGCGCTTAAGCCTGTAATGATAGTGTAGGTTAACCCTCCGTTTAATCGTAGGTTATTATCCTTTATGGTACGTAGCGATTTACCCAATTCGTTTAGGGGTACATATGACCAATCTAAAAATCCTTTATCGAGTGCCTCTTTTCTAAAATCTGCATTGAAATCATGATCGAGGACAGTATTCCGACCATTTACATCTCTAAATTGATAATAAGGGGTAGTATGAAATGATATTTCGCTTAAGGTGCTATCTATGTTTGAAGTTAATTTTGAATAATACACGCCTAGTTCCAGCTCAAGGTTTTTAACAGGACGAAGGGTATTTTGGCTATTTATAGTGATCCTGCGGTTATTATTAGCGATCAGGGTCGCATCAGTTTTGTCGTATCCGGCAGAGAAATAATGATTTGTTTTTGCTGTTCCTCCACTTAATGACATAGCATATTGCTGCGAAACAGCCTTCCTGTAAAAATATTTTATTTCATCGTTTCTCAGGTCTTTACTTCTTAGAACATTTAACTGCCTTGTGGTTTCATCGGCAGATTGACCCATCCGTTGTTTATTTAGGATTTGTACAACAGGAGAAACTGCGATATAGTTGTGCGGGTCAGCTAATATTTTATCATATTTTCCATGGTCGAATAAAAAAGTTTCTACATCAATATAATCAGAGGAGGATAAATAGTTTGGATTATAAGAAAGATTGGGCTTGCCGGCAATGGTAACATTTGAATTTACAGATACGCTTAAGGGCTGTTTGTTTTTACCTCTTTTGGTAGTAATTACAATCACCCCATTTCCTGCCCTAACACCCCATATAGATGCAGCTGCGGCATCTTTTAAAACTGTAATTGTGTCGATATCGTTTGGGTTGATGAAATTGAAGTCTCCATCAAAAGGAAAGTTATCCAAAATGATCAGGGGTTGATCGTTTGCAAAAATGGTGCTCCGGCCGCGAACCGACAAATCAAGGGCACCAGAATTGGCTCTAACTGTATTCCTATTAAATAATAGACCACTGGTAATGCCCTCTAGTCTCGATAATACATCAGGGCTTACCTTGCGTGCAAATTGCATACTATCTACCAATGCAAAACTTCCTGTGGCACGTTGTTTTGGTATTTTTTGATAACCTGTACTTACTACTTCTACTTCCTTTAGCAGATCGTTATTTAAAGATAAGCTAACCTTTTCCATTTTGGCTAAAGCCTTTATTTCCTTGTTTTGACAGCCCACGTAAGAAATAATCAGTGTGGCTCCGGTATCTACTCGCTTTAGTAAGTATTGGCCCTTAGCATCGGTAACAGTTATTTTGTTTTCTCCTTTAACACTGACACTTGCACCTTCCAGTAATTGATTCTGCTCATTTATTACTATACCATGTACATCAATAATCGGAGAGGAATTTATGATGATCATTTTTTTTGAAATGATGTAAGTAAGCGGGAGGCCTGATAAAATACGGTTCATGACCTGGGGCAAACTTACATTTTGAAAATCTGCATCGATCCGTTGATCTACGTTTAGTTTTTGCTCATTCCAGATTACCTGATAGTCAGTCTGCCTGGTTATTTCTTTAAAGACTTGAACAAGAGTGATTTTTTTCTTTACGAAATTCAGCTTTTGAGCCGTTACTGATGTGCTGAGCAAGCACAGTATTGATAGTATGAATACTGAATTTAACTTCATTATTGGGTTATAATAATTTTTTTGCCTTGGATTTTAAAGTGTGCATCGCTGGCAAGTTCAAGCGTTGTTAGTATAACAGAAAACTGCTCGGATCTGGTAAATGAGCCTCCCAAAATTTCTTTGCCTATCTGATTGTTTTGATACACGATTTCAATATCGTACCATCTGGCCACTTTACGCATGATACTTTCCAAAGACTCATTTCGGAATGCGAATTTGCCATCTTTCCAGGCAATAGCACCACTGGTATCAACTTGGTTAATCTCTATAGGCTTGTTGTTGGTAAAAGTAGATTGCTGGCCGGGTTTGAGCACTACGTCATCTCGAGTGTTCATGTCACCCTGACGTAGGTCAGGATCTCGCAACAGCTTGGCGGATTTGCTAGTGCGAGATCCTGAGATAAACTCAGCATGACGAACGGCAACTGAGCCTTCTAAAAGCGTGGTCTTTATGATACCTTCATCGGCATAATTGCTAATGTTGAAATGGGTACCTAATACCTCTACCAGCTGTTCATTTGATACTACTATGAATGGATGGGTTTTATTTTTGGCTACCTCAAAATAAGCCTCACCACTTAATTCAATCTTACGCTGAGTTGTGCCTGCAAAACTTGATGGAAACTTTAAACTGGAAGCTGCATTTAGCCAAACCCTGGTGCCATCAGGTAGGGTGATTTGGTATTGCCCGCCCCGAGGCGTGGCAACTGTTATTTTTTCTGTGCTATTCAAGAGATCTCTCCTGTCGCCGAGATGACGGGGGCTGGTTTGAGAAGATGCCGAATTGTTAGAGATGACCGCAGTGTTATCGTTGTACTTTAAACTTGAGCCATCAACTACTACACCGGTCTTTGCTTGGCTTAAGTGTATGGTTTTGCCATTGGCAAAAGTTAATGTTGCCTTGTTTGAGCCTGGAAGAATATCGTTTTTAGCAAGTGGAAGGTTAACGTTGTTCTGCAAAGGGCCATGATGTTTGCCCTGAGGACTGTTAAAAAACATCCACATTAACCCTAAAATTGCAAAAGCTAGTACAGCTACGCGAATGAGTACATCTGATAATTTTTTGGGTCTACTGCTTTGTTCTCTAATCCTCATCAGCGCAGTTCCCAAATCAAAATTTAATTTATGGAAGTATATATTCTTTCCGTTATCCAGATGATTTAAAAAATCTGTGATTTCGTCTTTAGAAATGTCGGCAATAAAGCGATTACCTTCATAAACGGGCAAAATATCTACATCATTTTCACGCATTATAGATAGCGCCTCAAAAACCAATTGTTTTGAATCTAGTTTAATAATATACAGTTTAGTTATCTCTATTTGTCTTATCCCATAAAGCTGATTGCCAACGGTAGTCGCTCTCTTTAGGGATTAAAGAAACAAATAATAATTCAATTAAAACGTGAACATAAACTACAGTATCTAAAGAATATCAAAAAATGTTATTTGACGACTAAATATTAAAGATATGCGAAATATCTATAGTTAGAAAAAATCTGATTGAAGGTTAGTTATTTGTATTACTGTAATTATCAATAAACCATTTTAATGCAGGATTTCTATTGGTTTGTTTGTAAGCTACAACAACTTCGGTATTTACAGGAATATTTTCCAACTCAATAAATGAAACTTCTAAATATCCATATTGTTTTTTGAGCGATAGGGGTAATATAGATACACCAAGTCCTGCTTCTACTAATTGTAATATAGAGTGGACATTATTAGCTTCATGCGTAATATCGGGCGTAAATTGCATCCGTTTACAAATTTCAATTAATTTATTGTTATAGTGAGGTGCAAATTCTTTATTAAAAAAAATAAATGGGCTCTTTTTTAAAAAGTCGGCCAGGTCCTTAATTGTGCTGAACTTTTTTGCTGAAGAGGGAATAACAACTACAAAAGGATCAAAAAATAAGGTTTTAATAATTAATTTTTCGGAAAGAATAGGTGCCCTTAAAATACCTACATCTAATTTCCCTTGCTCCAATGCTTCAATTTGGGTTATTGTTGGCAGTTCAAATAAACCTGTTTTTATATACGGGAATTCTTCGCGCATTGCCTTTAAAATTTCTGCCAGATAGGATTGATAGACCGAACTTATATACCCGATTTTTAATTCTCCGCTAAGGCTTAAATGGATTTGCCGAACTATATTTTTACTTTCTTCCAGTCTTGCAAAAATAGCATCCACTTCAGTTTTGAAATACTTTCCAGCATCTGTTAAAGCAACGCGTTTGTTGTCGCGCGTAAATAACTGCACCTCTAATTCCTCTTCCAATTCTTTAATCTGACGACTTAATGGAGGCTGAGAAATAAAAAGTTTTGTCGCAGCTTTTGTAAAATGCAATTCTTCTGCAACAGTTTTAAAATATAAAAGATGTCTGAGTTCCATATTTATAATACCTATTGAGTATCGTGAATTGATAAAATTGATATTTTTCAAATATGGTAAAAGGAGCTAGGTTTGACAAATGAAAAATTTAAGATATGAAAACAGAGTATTTAAAAAAGGCTACGAACGACGAGATTAAGGAAAGGTTTGATAATGATGTTGAACGCTTTTCAAATCTTGAAGTGGGACAGCAAACAACCATTGATGCTCCACTTACCATGGAATTATGTACAGAGGCAGCAAAATATATTAATCCAGATGCAAAAGAATTACTGGATATAGGTTGTGGTGCAGGTAATTATACCTTAAAAATGCTAAGCAAAATCCCTGAATTGAATTGTACACTGAATGATTTGAGCATGCCAATGTTAGAACGGGCAAAAGAAAGGGTATCTGCAAAAACTAATGGTAAGGTAAATGTGATACAAGATGATATGCGTAATCTTGATTTACCGGATAATCACTTTGATGTCGTATTGGCTGCCGCCACATTCCATCATTTACGTACTGATGCCGACTGGGAACTTGTCTTTACTAAATTATACATTGCATTGAAACCAGGTGGTAGTATTTGGATTTCTGACTTAATTACCCATGACTCTGAATTGATAAATAAGCTTTTTCAGGATAATTATAGGGCATACCTTGAAACTTTGGGCGGACCTGAATATGCACAAAAAGTATTTGATTATATTGCTTACGAGGATACACCGCGTTCCTTAAGCTATCAGCTCGCTTTGTTAAGTAAAGTTGGGTTCAAAGAGATTGAAATACTGCATAAGAATTCTTATTTTGCAGCATTTGGAGCAATAAAGTAAGGTCAATGAACAATAAATTTCTGGAATTCATTATTTATATCACTTCCGAAAGAAAAACGTTTGTTATTTTATGACAACCCAGACGAAAATTCCTATTGATGTAGTTCATTTGCTACCTGTTCTTGATAAGAAACTACTTGATTTACTGAAATCACTTGAACCTGGTGATTGGCAAAAACAAACTATTGCAAAACTTTGGACAGTTAAAGATGTTGTTGCACATTTACTAGACGGCAATATTCGAGTGCTTTCCATTCTCCGTGATCATCATTTCGGTGAACATCCTGATGGAAATTCCTATCAGGATTTAGTTGATTTCCTGAATCGACTAAATGCTGACTGGGTAAAAGCTATGAAAAGAGTAAGTCCGCAAATGCTTATTTTTCTTCTTGAAATAACTGGTCAGCAATTTTGTGACTATCTTAAATCTTTAAGTCCTTTGGATAAATCGGTTTTAGCAGTTGGCTGGACCGGTGAATCGGAAAGCAAAAACTGGACAGAAATAGCGCGTCAATACACAGAAAAGTGGTTGCATCAACAGCAAATAAGAGCTGCTGTAAATAAACCGGATTTAATAACGCTTGAATTTTATTATCCTTTTATTGATATTTTTATGCTTGCTCTTCCATATACTTACAGGTCAATAACCGCAGATGATGGGACAATTGTAAAGGTTACTGTTACAACAGACGTTGGCGGTTCATGGTATTTGCTAAGAATTGATAATAAATGGCTATTAACGAAAAACAGAACAGAGGCAGCGACAACTGAAATTATTATTGATCCTGAAACGTCGTGGAAGCTATTTTCAAAAAGCTTGCAGCCAGAACAAGTGAAAGATAAAGTGAAAATTATTGGTAATCAGGAGCTTGGGTTGACTGCACTGACAATGCTTTCTGTTATGGCTTAAGGATTTTTATCTTAAATTAGTGTGGAAAAGATCAATGCTATTTAGCATTAGATCCCAAGGCAATTGTTTTGTCTATAAAAAACAGAAGTACACTTAGATATGATTACTCCGGGTGCAATTCCGGAAAATGGAATATGCTTAAATCCGTTTTTGATTAAAAAGGAAACCCCCTCTGCATATTGATCTCTTTCTGAATCATCTAATACTACCACACCTTCTTCTGTTAAAGATTGGATAGCTTGTTTACAGCAATTTACCCTATCCCTTCCGTCAACAATGATGACATCAAATTTCTTTCCGGTTTTAGCTGCACTCCTGCAGTAATCTCCATCGGGAACAAGGTCACAAAAAATCAGATGGACATTATCAAGTTTGGAGGCTTTATTTGTTTTAAACCATATTTTATCGTGTTCAACAGAATAAACTTCTCCGGCTAAATCGGCATAAAAGAATGTCGAATTACCCGAACCAAATTCAAATACACGTTGCTGTTTATTCAGGCGTTCTTTGATAAAATCGATGAAAGAATAGGTCACCCAGGCAATAGGTTTTCCAGTCTCATCGATAGCAGACTTTGTTTTATACGCATCAAACCACCCTCTATCAGCAAGATAGCCTTTGAAACCCAGGGACAATAATACCTTTAGTTTGTTGGGCTGGAATAGGGTAAATGGAGATATTTTATTTTTCATAGGGGGCACAGATTGCAATATCGCGCAATATACATAAATTGTAACGACTGCAATTATCCTTTATTACTGTATCACATACAGAATGAGGTTCTAGTATACATGTTCAATTTACGCAGGCAGAAAGATTAATGCACCTAATACCAGTATGCTGTATGAAATTATTCCTCCCAGCAGCAAATACTTGTTGGCGCGTAAAATTCCAATTATTAAGCTGATGATACAAATAGCTGTTGCCCATAAGGTATAGTTGTAATCTCCTTTTGCCAGTAAATAAATGAGGTGAACAAGGGCTATATTTCCAGCTATTAATGCTGTGGGGATCAGTTTGTGCTGGATTAAGGAAAAAGCTTTCATATTCATATGATGCTGGCTTTTGGTTTCATTTTTTTAAGGATATAGTTAATAATGGCATAAATGGTGAATATGGCCAATGTACCATTTACAATGATTGCAGCAATAAAGGAAGCCTGACGATAGCCGACAAGTATGCTGATCATAGCAATAATGATAAGGATCAATAAAATCAGAATAGAATAAATGAAAGTAATTTTTAAAGGGCTGATGGCTCTTTTTTTCTTCTTATCTGTGCGATATAAGTATACTACAAAACCGCTAATTGACAAAAAAGCACTTGTAAGGCCGAGGACGGCATACAATATTTTTAAACCTAAACCGCCAAAATCACCAAAATGAAGAGCCTCTTGTACCGAATAAAATTTATCCCGGAATGATGCTCTGCTAATGTCGCATTTGAATAAAGGTTTATATGTAGTCTTAGAAATAACAAGTGAATTTATGTTTCTTTCGTAAATCTGGCCGTCAACACTTCCATGAATTTCTATGGTAGCTGTTCCGTCCTCAGAAGCACGCACATAACCAGGTCTAAGATCTGGGAATTCTTGTTTTGCCACCTTAAATATTGTATCCCAATGTACCGCAATGACTGCATCTTCTTTCTTATCCATGATTACCTCAGCCTTAAAATCATTAGGAGCTTCAATGTTAAACCATTGCATCAGTTTAGGCTGTAGGCCTAGCCAGGCACCGGAACATGCAATTACAAAATTGAAAGCCAATGCACTTATACCTAGTATTTTATGCCAGTCGGCCAATAAAATACGCAAATTCTTCTTTCGGATTTTTGGATAAGGTTGCTTTTTCATGAAGTTTCCATAGATCAGAAAGCCCGTAATGGTAACTATTATAAAGGCTACTCCGGCCAAACCCACCAGTTGCCGACCCCAAAAACCTTCATACAAACGGACATGCATTTGCCTCAGGTAATTGGCTAACGAATTTTGCCGGTCGCGACTGCCCAGGATTTTGTCCTGCACTGGATCTACAAACAGAGAATAGGACTGGCTTGATTGTTTGTCTTTGCCTTTTACAGCAAAACTGAAAGTAGCGATGCCTCCTGGCTTGTCGGGCATTTCGATCAGTAAACCACTCATCTTGGGATATTGCTTTTTAGCTTCGGCAAAAGAGTTATCAATTTTCGGTAGCGCAGGTGTTGCTTGAGATGCGGTATAAACCGAATAATAACGCCTTTGGACCCAGCCATCGATTTCAGGGATGAATACCGCGACTGCACCGGTAAAGCAAAGAATACCAATTACAATGCCGGTGTACAAGCCCGCCCAATGGTGGATTTTCCAGAGCAAATTGTGCCCTTTTTTATCGTTATTATTCGGTTTCATTAGAATGTATAACCAATTCCAATCATGAAATTTCTTGGTGCACCCGGATACAATCTATTAAAATCATATCCGCCCACCCAGTGGGTTTTGTTGAACACGTTGTTCAGGTTACCTGAAATTTTGAACTTATCGATACTATAATATAGGGCAGCGCTGAACAGCGTATATTCAGGAAGCTCCAATGCCGTATTCAAAGTATTTCTTTTGCCCGTGTAGTTTACGCCAGCACCAATACCAAGACCTTTTAGGTCAGGATTCAGGAATGTGTATTTTGCCCATAAACCGCCTTGTGCCTTTGGGGCGTTGGCATTCAACAAACCTACATTTTCAGGCTTGTCGCTTTTGGTAGTTTCAGCTCTGCTAACTGCAAAGTTTGCGGTAACACTAAAGTTTGGCATAATGGCTCCATTGATGTCAATTTCAATACCCTTAGCGCGTTGCTGGCCTTCTTGTCTGAGTTCTTCGGTATTTCCTGGGTTACCTGCATTGATCAATACATTGTTCTGCTCTATGCGATAAAACGAAAGATTGGCAGAAAGTCGTTTTTCAAAGAATTCAGTTTTTGCACCCACTTCATACATGTTGCTGATTAGGGGATCAAATGGACCGCCGAATCTAGCCGGATCTCCAATCTGAGCAACACTTTGCGGCTGATAACCTTCAGCATAAGTACCATATAAACTTACCTGATCGAAAGGCGTATAGACCAAACCAACTCTAGGTATGAGCGCCTTTTGCTCTACCTTTTTCTCATCCGATTTTTTATATTTGTTGATATCTGTGTAGTATTCTTGTCTTAGGGCCAACAAAGCCTGGAATTTGCCAAAGCTTATCTGATCCTGGATATAAATTCCATGAACATAATATTTGGCAGGATCAGTTTGTGAAGAGGCATTGATGTAGCCGGAAATTTCAGAAATGGAATAATCAGGATTTACGAGGTCAAAATGAGGAACATTGGGCACCGGATTACCATCTTTTATCACAAAAAGTTCAGGTGTGTTTTTGTTATAATTACCCACTGTACCATCCAGTTTACGATATCCTGTTGCATTATAGTTAGAATTACCTATAGGTGATTCATTTTGGATATAATCGTATCCAGTAACTACTTTATGTTTTAAAGGCCCTGTATTGAAGTCTGTAACAAAATATGAGGTAATGTTATCGCTATAATTTTTTCCTTGTCTGCGGATGGTCTGCATTTCCATCTTTGTAGGGATTGAAACTCCGGCAGCATCTACTGCATACCTGTTTGAAGTGCGGTGCTCAAGTAAGTCCTCATCATACATAAATTTCATATAAGAGGCATTGAAAGTCACGTTTTTGGTGATTTTTCTTTGTAGTGATGTGGTAACGTACAAATTTGTTTCATTCTCGAAATCATTTCTTTTTCCAAGAGCAAAAGAAATAGGGGTAGAGTTAAGGTCAGTTCCTGCAGTAGCGCCAAATATAGGCTGACCGCGGTCTAAGCGACTTTTGGTTTTAGAATATACAAAATCAAAGTTCACCTGCGTTTTATCATCAGGGATGAATGAAATGGAAGGTGCAATAACAATATCCTCACCACCTTGTAATACCCGGAACGACTCTGCGTTTTGGTAAGCAAGGTTCAGGCGGTAAAGTAAAGTCTTGGTATCATTCATAGGGCCTGTAAAATCTGCCATCAGCCTGTTGGTATTGTAACTTCCTGTAGAGAAATTGATTGATTTTCTAGCTTCGTCAAGAGGCTTTTTTGTCACGGTGTTCACTGTGCCTCCTGGGTCTGTGTTTGCAAATAAGGCAGAAGCCGGGCCTTTGATTACCTCTATCCGTTCTACGTTTGGAAGCAAGGGCTGGCTCCAGCTGCTGGTAGGGGTTCTCAGCCCATTAATTAATGCATTGCTTGATCTGAATCCCCTTAAAGAGATATCGTTGTTGTAGTAAGAAAAGTGAGTAGCACCGCTGATGTTTTTAATTACATCACTTGCTTTAAAAGCCTGCTGATCGTCTATAACCTCTTTAGTGACGTAACTGATTGCCTGTGGTACATACCGTAGGGGAGTTTCCGTTTTTGTTCCCGAAAAAGATTTGGTATTCTTATATGCCTGTTCTTTCCTTCCGGTTATCTCTACACCTTGCAATTCGTTGTCTTTATTTTCCAATTGGATGGTCAATTGTGTTTTTCCATTTTGAAGGTTAAATCTTGTGCTCTGTGTTTCATAACCAATATAAGAAGCAATAAAGCTGTAGGAGCCGGGTGTAAGATTAGAAAACTCGAAAAGACCATCCTGATCAGTGATCTGAATTATGTTCTTTTCTACCAATTTAACGGTGGCTCCGGGAATGGGCTTGTTGGATTTGTCAGTTATTTTGCCATTTATATTCAGCTGGGCTGATGCTACCTGAGCGACTAGCGACAAACAAATAAAATAGAGCGCAGCGTAAAGTATCTTCATGTAAGACTTATTTAGATTAATTAAAAATAAAGGCCAAATATAAGAAGAGTTTTAATATTAGCAACATTGAATGTGTTACATTTTAAACAGTTTTAGAGTGGCTTAGTCCTTAAGGAATTATAGATTTATACTTGCCAAAATAGATTTTGCCTATCGAAATATAGAATTAAATGATTGTGATTATTAGTCCTAATATCATAAATTTATAAATAGTCAGAACACGACTTGCAAACAGTTCAATACCATAAATTGATAAAAATGGAAAAAGAATCAAACGATATCAGTAAATGCCCATTCCATAATGGCAGCATGAAACACAATGTTGGCGGTGGCGGCACCAGAAACCGTGACTGGTGGCCCAACCAATTAAAGTTAAGCATCCTGCGTCAGCACTCCTCGTTGTCGAACCCACTGGGCGAAGATTTTGACTATACAGAGGCGTTTAAAAGCCTTGATCTGGAAGCAGTAAAAAAAGACCTTCATGCACTTATGACTGACTCCCAGGACTGGTGGCCGGCCGACTTTGGACATTACGGTGGCTTGTTTATTCGCATGGCATGGCATAGTGCCGGTACCTATCGTGTGGGTGATGGCCGTGGTGGTGCAGGTGCTGGGCAGCAACGTTTTGCCCCGCTTAATAGTTGGCCTGATAATGTGAGTCTTGATAAGGCACGTAGATTACTTTGGCCTATTAAACAAAAATATGGTAATAAGATTTCATGGGCCGATTTGATGATTCTTACCGGAAATATAGCACTTGAATCAATGGGCTTTAAAACATTTGGTTTTGCCGGTGGGCGTCCAGACGTATGGGAACCAGATGAGGATGTGTATTGGGGTTCTGAGACCACATGGCTTGGTGGTGACCTGCGTTATGCGCATGGATCAGAAGGTGTTGAAGAGAACCACGGAGTCGTGGTGTCTGACGACAATGCAGACGGTAAAATCCACTCGCGCAATCTGGAGAAACCATTGGCCGCTGTACAGATGGGACTTATCTACGTAAACCCGGAAGGACCTGATGGTAATCCGGACCCTATTGCCGCGGCTAAAGACATCCGCGATACTTTTGGTCGTATGGCAATGAACGATGAAGAAACGGTTGCGCTGATTGCAGGAGGACATAGTTTTGGAAAAACTCATGGTGCGGCCCCCGCTACCAATGTAGGCAAAGAACCTGAAGCCGTTGACTTGGATATGCAGGGTCTTGGCTGGAGCAACAGTTATGGCTCAGGTAAAGGTGCTGATGCTATTACAAGTGGGCTTGAAGTAATCTGGACAACAACACCAACTCAATGGAGCAATAATTTCTTTGAAAACCTGCTTGGTTTTGAATGGCAACTTACTAAAAGTCCAGCTGGTGCACACCAGTGGGTAGCTAAAGATGCCGGAGATATTATTCCGGATGCATTTGATAGTTCAAAAAAACATGCACCTAGCATGCTTACAACTGATCTTGCCTTGAGGTTTGATCCTGCCTACGAAAAAATATCGAGACGTTTTCTGGAAAACCCGGATGAATTTGCGGATGCTTTTGCCCGTGCTTGGTTCAAATTAACACACCGTGATATGGGACCACGTGCACGGTACCTTGGACCGGATGTGCCTACAGAAGAATTGATTTGGCAAGATCCCATTCCTGGAGTTGACCATAAGCTAATAGACGAGAATGATATTACCGCATTGAAGGCAAAGGTATTGGAATCGGGATTGAGTATATCAGAACTGGTTTCTACAGCATGGGCTTCAGCTTCCACTTTCCGTGGTTCAGACAAACGGGGTGGTGCTAATGGTGCTCGTATTCGCCTGGCCCCTCAAAAATACTGGCAGGTGAATAATCCATCGCAGTTACAAAAGGTGCTCGAGAAGTTAGAAAATATTCAAAACGATTTTAATAGTGCACAGTCGGGCGGTAAAAAAGTTTCTTTAGCAGATTTGATCGTATTGGCAGGTGGTGCAGGTATTGAAAAAGCAGCGAAGGATGCAGGACACAGCATTACGGTGCCTTTTGCATCTGGCCGTGCAGATGCTTCACAGGAACAAACTGATGTGGAATCTGTGGGTTATCTGGAGCCAATTGCTGATGGTTTCCGCAATTATCGTAAATCAAAAATTCCTGTATCTACTGAAGAGTTATTGATAGATAAAGCTCATTTGCTGACTCTTTCTGCGCCTGAGTTGACAGTCTTAGTAGGAGGGTTGCGTGCATTGAATATAAATTTTGATGGTTCAAAACATGGTATTTTTACTTCTCGTGCGGGACAGCTTACTAACGATTTCTTTGTAAATCTGCTGGATATGAGAACGTCATGGAAAGCTGTATCTCAAGATAGAGAACTATATGAAGGTAGTGATCGTACTACTGGTGAGATAAAGTGGACCGCAACTCGTGCAGATCTTGTGTTTGGCTCTAACTCAGAATTGAGGGCTATTGCTGAAGTATATGGAAGTGCGGATGCTCAAAGTAAGTTTGTGAAAGACTTTGTAGCGGCCTGGAGTAAAGTAATGAATTTAGATAGGTTTGATTTATTGTAATTAGATCACTCTTTTAGATACGATTTTAATGAGCACCGCGCACAATAGGACCACTGTTGTGTGCGGTGCCTTTTTTATATGATACGAGTTTCATATTAGTTACTTTTCAAAGAAGGTGAAACTCTTTTTTCTGGTGGTAATGCTTTAAATTCTTTATATGCAGCCATTAGATAAAACTTCATATCCTCATCATCCATCTTGTCTAGTTTTTTGATTGTTGGCCTGTACAATACCATAAAATAATCCAGTTCAGCTCCAGAGAGCGGAGTTAATGTTTTAACTACCTTTTCATTAAAACGCTGATCGATCTTGCGCTCTGTTTTCTCACGTTCCAGTTTCCTTTTAAACCGTCTGGCAAATTTTCCTTCACGACCAAAATACCTAGATGGAGAGAAAATGAATGGTTGGTTCTTTGCCAGTTTAATTGCCTTTGCTTTTCGATATACATCTGCATATTGTATTTCAGGATTAAATGCCTCAGCTTTGATTTCTACAGTATTAAGAAATCTATTGTTTAGTGTCATATACTTGCGTATAGGCTTTGCATTTATCAAAAACAGGGTGTCGGAAAAGTAACCAGGCTGATTAAAAATTAATATTTGATTAGGAATAGCTCTAATATTAAACTCGCCTTTGGCATTAGTGATTACCTTTTCTTTGGAAGTAGCATTCGTTACTTCTACGTTTTCTAACGTGAGGCGTGAATCTCTGTCAACCACTGTACCAGTAACAACTTGAGATGAAACCTGTTGGATCAGAAAGAATTGTAAAACCAAAACGAGAGCTGTTAAACGCATATCTAAAGTTATGCAATTATGATGGTTTACTTTTCGAATCCATTGAGCGTCAGGTGTTAAATAGTGTTAAAGTCGATTGATATAATCGGTAACTTCAAAAACTATTAACAACATTGTCTAAATCAACCCCTAAGAAAGTCTATTATACACCTCTTATCGATCTGTGTTTGTCTGTAATTTTGAGTTAGAAAGCATCTGGCAAATGATGCAGGAATATATTTTTTAAATAATAATTCTTACGACTATGAAAAATGAAGATTTCACAACAACGATTTTAGTTGCTGCCACAGCATCGGATGTTTTTAGTGCTATTAATAATGTACGTGGCTGGTGGTCTGAAAATATTGACGGAGACACAGACAAACTTAATAGTGGGTTTTTATATCATTATCAGGATGTCCATCGCGCCAAAATGCAGATTACTGAACTTGTGCCAAACAAAAAAGTGGTTTGGCATGTGCTTGATAACTATTTTAAATTTACTAAAGATGAGACTGAATGGAAAGATACTAATGTAGTCTTTGAAATCTCTGAGAAAGATGGTAAAACACAATTGAAATTTACACACCATGGTTTGGTGCCAGATTATGAGTGTTTTAATGTCTGCCACGATGCATGGACACATTATATACAAGATAGTTTGAAAAATCTTATTTTAACAGGTAAAGGTGATGCAACACCTAAAGATGTAGAAGAAGGGACTCTTAAAACGCAGTTGCCAGATAATGAGCTTTCAAGAGAACAAACAAAAAGTATTTATCACAAACTGCTTATTGAAGCACCGGTAGAAAAGGTTTATAGTGCTTTAACCACCCAAAAAGGCCTGGCTGGCTGGTGGACACCTGATACAATTGCAAAACCCGAAGTAGGGAGTGTTGCAAGGTTTGCTTTTGGACCGAGCTATTTTAAAGAAATGAAGATTACTGAACTTAGACCATACAGTAGCATAAAATGGCTTTGCCTTAAAGCATATGAAGAGTGGGTAGGCACCACGATTACTTTTGAATTGGAACCACATCGTAAAGGATCTTCGCTATCTTTTCATCATGATGGATGGGCCGCATATACACCAGAATTTGCCGGTTGCAGTTTTGACTGGGCGCTTTTTCTGAGGAGTTTGAAATTGCTTTGTGAAACTGGCAAAGGAATGCCATATCCGGATTTTAATAAGTAAAAATCATTGAAAATTCTGTGCCAGTAACGGCACAGAATTTCAGCAAAAGCCGATTTATTTTCCTTTCAGTTTGTCTGAAAAAAGTTTCATATAAAATCCACCAACCACACTTCTTGCTTTAAAGTTGTCGCGGATACCGGTATTGGAGTCATAAAAGTCGTTCAAGGGAACGCGCGATTCTGTTTCGATAGCGTGTCTGTAAACCGGTTTTACCAATGCTTCAAATTCCTTCTCCGTTGAAGCAAAAGTCGCTGTCCATAAGATCCAGTCATTTTTAGTATATGCCTTTCTGCTGTCCAACGGTAAACCGAATTTGTTTTGCTTTGTCAGGTAATACTTAATTTCGGTATCATAAACCTTCTGCGGAAATAAGTTCAGACCCAAAACTTTATCCCATACCAGGTTATACTTCTGGCTCCAGGTGTTTTTGTTATCAAAAGTCAAGGCATAATGGTCGCCCGCGTCAGCCATTTCTATCCATTTAGGTACCATGCTTTCGGCAATTGCTCTGTATTTGGTAGCGGTTTCAGTAAAGCCTAATGTTTCAGCCATTTGTGCATAGCTGGCAATACCTACAATTGCTTTTACTGATAAGTTCGCATTTCTTGCCAGGTGGCCTGCAAAATCATCCGTACACAACTGCGTTTTAGGATCCAATCCTTCTTTGGTCAGGTAATCTGCCCAAGTGGTCAGGGTTTTCCAATGCTTTTTTGCATAGTTTGCATTACCCTGAGCCTTGGCAATGGCTGCCGTAAGGATAATCATATTGCCCGATTCTTCAACTGGCATTGGCTCCCCGTAAGTCTGGCCGTTAGCCAATGGGTATGTACCCAAATCGTGTGCGGCCCATGGGTGAGGATATTTGCCGCTTTCGCTGAAATAAAATATACCGTTCAACATACCTTGTAGTAAAGCAGGATTGTAAATCAGGTAGAGCGGGGCAGAAGGGTAAGTTACGTCAACAGTATTGATGAATCCACCACTATTATTTTCTTTAGATAACCATAAGATTTCGCCCTCAGGACTTTTTACCAAGGTATGGGCTGCGATACTCTGACGATAGCCAAGTATGCACAAGTGTGCATATTCCTTACCACCAGATTTAAGTGCATCAGCATATACTTCTTTGTTAAAAGTCTCACATTTTTGCATTACCACTTTGTACTGATTAGCTGCATCGGTCAGTTGACCTTCCATAGTTTCTTTTCCAGAAGTGTTCCACCACGGTCTCAGGTTTCTCTTGAAATATTGAATTGCATAAACCTCGTCGTAACCCAGCTCAACAAAGCGCTCTACCTGTGTTTGACCAACAGTTCCAAAAGGAACGACAGTGTTTAGGGCAAGAGATTTGCCTCGTGAGGCAGTAGAAGTTGAAGACCCGTTTCTGAATGCATCAGCTGCAGAACTGCTGTTGGTGATAAACTGTACCGCATTGCTAGACTTAGGAGCAGCTACGTAGAAATAACCCCAATCGATGCGCATATCATCAGCACCTTTTTGCAGAACTGGTTGTTCTACCGTACCCGCTTTTAGGATTGATAATTTAGCTGTTGAGTATTTTTTAGCAGTTACTTCCTGTGAAGGTCTATATACTGCGATGTTTGAAGAAGCACTCAGTAAAACCTTCACTGCGTGAGTTTTTTTGTCGTTGGCCTGTACATTGTATGTGATGTAAGAAACCGGACGTGACAGTAATCCCAAATCATTCATCAGTAGGGGCGAAGTAAAGGTGACTTTAAGATCAACCTTGCCGCAAGTAAAATCATAGATCGTTTGAGTAGCAGTGACCTCTACATTTTTCTGTTTTGCCAATTGAATCTTGGCCGCGTTGTCCTTCACTTTATCGGCCAAACCAAAGTCCAGATATCTGCCTCCGGCCGAGTTGGCCAGGTGGATGGCGATGACATTCTGGCCGGCCTTTAGGTCGCTTTTATCTAGTGGGAAATATTGGAACGTATTAGTCCATCCTTCTTTTTGATAGACCTTTTTACCGTTCAGATATACTTCAATGTTGTCATCATGGTTCATTTTTAACAACAGCTCATTGATGCTGGTAGGATGGGTAATATTAAACGACCTTCTTACCCAAATGTCATTAGATTTCCAAAGCGTTTTTACTTGTTTGGCGTCATCTCCAATAGGAGCCGAACCCGTCTTCCAATCAGGTGCAGCATATGCAGCCGACTTCCAGTCGCCCTGAGGCGCCGTTTCCGTATACTTTACTGAATAAGGAGTTTCGTCAGAAGTACCGAGTATTGTTTTATAGTTTGCCTCTTCTTTACCGAGGAAGCGATAGATATTACCGTCTACATTGATCAAGCCCAGGAGCGAGTGATCTGCACCTGTCCAGTGAGTGGTAGTAGATGCATTGAGTTGATCGGTATTTGACCAGATACTGAAATTAGGATTGTGCGTGATTAACGGGTAGGATGGTGCCTTCCTATCCTGGGCGTTGGTTTGGCCTATTGCGAAAAAGCAAGCCAGTAAGCCCAGGACCCTTAATTTGTTGGATTTGTTCATTTTTGTGTATATAGTTGATTTTGTATTATTAATTTGGATTGTAAAATTAAGTTATTGAAGTTTATTGAGACTGCGCATCTGTATCAAGTTTTCGCGTATGCGTCTCAATCTTGGTAAAATAGAACAAAATTGACTCCTAGCTGGTACATAGATAAATGTGGTTGCAAGGAATCACTATTTCCTGTAGCTTCGCCAATAATAAGTTACTCTAAAATAAATGCCGGTATACAATTCATTAAGCAATCTTCAACTGGTCGATCTTTTAAAAAAGGATGATGAAGCCGCTTTTACTGAGATTTATTCCCGTTATGCAGAGAACTTAGCCAGGTTTGCCAGTTCTAAATTATATAGCCTTGAAGATTCACGCGATATCATTCACGATCTATTTGTGAAATTTTGGGAGGAAAGGAAATCCTTAAAAATAGATCGAAATTTAGAGGCTTACTTATTTACAATGGTTCGTTATCGCATCATTGATAAGATCAGAAAGAACATTACTCATGAAGATTACATGGGAATGGTGCTGTCTTTACAGACAAGTTTAAGGTCAGAAATTGAACAGCAAATAGCACTAAAAGAATTAAAACAGACTATTGGGAAATCTCTAGAAAAATTATCTCCAAGAGTACAAGAGATTTACCATTTAAGCCGTGAGGAAAACTTAAGCATTTCTGAAATAGCAAATAAATTACAGCTTTCTGAACAAACAGTAAAAAATCAGCTAACTTCTGCATTGAAGCACTTGCGCCAGTCGTTAACAGTATGTTCTGTCTCTGCTTTAGTATTTTGGTATTTATATTAGCCCTTCTATAATAAGAAAAAAATATTTCATTTTCTTATAGTACCAAACTGTGGTTCATACGACTATTGTCAAAATCCGATAAAATGAACCGTAATAAGATCGAAGCTTTATTAGACCGTTATCTAAAAAAGGAAACATCAGCTGAAGAAAATCATCTGATTGAAAAGTGGCTGGACGAAAATGGAAATGTTAATTCTGAGTGGGGGCAGTTAAATCGTTCAGGTAAAGATCAATGGCTGTCTGATGTTTTTTTAGAGATTAAGGGCACTATTAGGGCGAATGAACTTAAAGTAGTACCGGTGGGATCACAAAAATACCTATGGTACAAAATTGCAGGTGTGGCGGCCGTGTTAATTATGGTTTTTGGCCTCTACTTAAGCTGGCCACTATTAGAAAAGAGCATGCTGTCGCAAGATTTGGCCTCACTGTCCATTCCTGATCATGAAAAAAAACAGATTACCCTCGCTGATGGTACCCAGGTTTGGTTAAATGCCGGTTCTGAATTAAAATATCCTAACGAATTTAATGGAAAAACAAGAGAGATTTATCTTTCGGGTGAAGCCTATTTTGATGTCAAACATGATGCTGCCAAACCTTTTCTCATTCATACAGGAAAAGTACTTACCACAGTATTGGGAACTGCCTTTAATATTAAAGAAGATCAAAGCAAGCATACGCTGGAAGTTACGGTAACCAGGGGTAAAGTGAGTGTAGCAGACGACGGTAAGGTTTTAAGCATTCTTACCAGCAATCAGCAGGTAAGTGTTGATATGATAAGCAGAAAACCTATCGAAAAAACAATAGATGCTCAAACGGTTATAGCCTGGAGGGATGAGAATATACTTTTTGATGATATTACGCTTTCAGATGCTGCGATACAGCTTGAACAGCATTTTCATGTAAAGATTACTTTTAATAATGACAAGTTAAAAAAATGTCGATTTAGCGGTGCAACACTGAAAGGAGATCAACTGAACAAAATTTTAGACGTGATCACTGACTTTAATAATGCAACCTGGGAAACCAAATCGAGTGGACACATCGTCATCTATGGCGAAGGTTGTAATTAATAATACCTAAAAAATTTAAGATGAATAACGACTAAGTTTTATATACGCTGAATATGCCTCAAGGAAGTAGTGTCAGCAAAATAACCTGTAAACCGACGGCCATCGGTCTACAGGAATCCCGGAGTGTCCGGGGCTTTAAATAATTGGAATCACTTAAAACATTTTAAAATTATGAAAAATTCTGCAACAATGTGGAATATGGAGGTGGCATGTGCTTATCTCATTGGTATAACATTAAGTAAACAATTTATAATCTGGTTGATGCGTGTAAGTATTGTCATATTTCTTTTCTTCTTAATTTCATTGCAGTTCCTCATGGCTGTACCGGTAAACGGTCAGAAAATGAGCGATTACAAAGTGACGATTAAGCTGGAAGATGAAAGTTTATTAGCCGGTTTAAAAAAAATTGAGGCACAAACGAATTTCCGATTCTATTATAGGAAATCGGAAATAAAGGAAATCACAGACCTCAATATTGCATTTAGTACAAGAACGGTAGAAAACACATTATATGAACTGTTAAAAAACACGGATTTCTCTTTCCGACAGGTCAATAATAATATTCTACTGGAAAGGCGCAGACAAGAAACCGGGTATACTGTAAGGGGGAGGGTAATAGGTTCCGACCACAAACCAGTTGAATTGGCTACTATCCAAATTATGAAGGTTACTAATCAAAGTATCGTTTCTACAGCACTAGCAGACACCGGTGGTCGATTTAGCCTAAAGGTTTATGAACAAGGAGACTACTTGCTTAAGATATCGTCAGTGGAAACAGACAGCTTAATGCAGAAAGTCACTATAGGGAACACAGAGGTACTTGAAGTGCCGGATATTGTTCTTAATAAATCGGCCATACAATTAAAAGATGTTACCATTACCACTACAAGGCAACTAATCAGTCGCTCTCTCGATAAATTGATCCTAAATGTAGAGGGTAGTATCTATGAAAAGGGTGAAGATGCGCTAAAATTATTTAACGTAATACCCGGTGTTTATGTAAGTGGAAAAGAAATTGTGTTCAGGGGTTCTGAAGGTGTGACTGTATATATCGACAATAGGAAAGTCTTGCTATCGGGAGACCAGTTGTTATCTTATCTGCGGTCTATTCCTTCTGAATCCATCAAATCTTACGAGTTGAAAGCAGTTCCGGGGGCAGAAAATGATGCGCAAAATGGCGGGGTAATTATAAATATTGTTTTAAAATCTGAGTACAAATACGGGCTTAGCGGTAATGTAAGCAGCGGATACTGGTATAATAAATACGACAACACAAAAGCCACAACATTTTTAAATTACCGTGCAGGTAAATTTAATTTTCAGGCGAGTTTTAATTATTACTGGACTCCGGCTTTTTATGAGGATAACATTAATCAGCAGTTCAAATCAACAGGCATTATTAGCAAGCAAACCGAAAAGTATGATGAACGCTATCATAACATAGGCTATAATGGTAGTGTAGATTATAAACTGAATTCTCAACAAACAGTCGGTGTCAGTTACAATATGTTTACCAATCCTGGTAGTGTCAGTAGTATATATGAAACAGATATTGATTATCTGGCCAATATAAAGGCAAGTACTGCCGACTCTTCTTTGCACACAAAAAAAAGCACTACCTTTCGTTATGTTAACCAAATGGCTAACGCATTTTACCGGAATAAACTGGACACAATTGGTAGTAAACTGGATATTGGGTATAGCTATATATCGTATGGCTTAAGAGACCCTTCCGCTTTAGAAACTCAATTTTTAAACGGAAATGGGGCAGAATCCCATCCTCGTGATAGCTTATTCACCAAGACGATTGGCAAATCGAAGGTGCATGTAGCCAATATAGATCTAGAAAAACATCTCTTTAAATCATTTATATTTAATACAGGAAGTAAATTTACTGCATCCAATACGGATTATTCAATGGATTATCGAAATGGCCTGAATGACCAGTCTCCATTAGATCCCTTAAAGTCCAACAGGTTTTTGTATAGTGAATATATTCTGGCCTTCTACGGCACGCTTGCCAAGTCTTTTAAACAATGGGATTTCAAAGTTGGAATAAGGACTGAACAAACTAATTACCGTGGCAAATCAGTTACTACTAAACAAACTATCGGACGTAACCAGTGGAACTTTTTTCCATCAGCTTTTTTAAATAGGAAATTTGGAGAAAATCATTCACTTACGCTATCTTATAACAGAACAATAGATCGCCCTGGATTCAGACAATTGAATCCTTTTGTAACCTATATAAGTCTCAATAGCATCCAGGAAGGAAATCCTAACTTACGACCTTACTTCAGCAATAATTTACAATTGGAATATTTGTTAAACAGGAAATACAGTTTAACTGTTGGGTATCAAAATACAAATAATGCCATTACTGAGAATCTCACTAATATTGGGGATGTCATCATTTCAAGGGACGAAAATATCGCCAACAACAAAAATGTTTTCACCTCTTTATACATTCCGATAAAGTTAACCAATTGGTGGGAAATTAATACGAATGTCACGCTGAGATATCGGACGATAGATATTCATGGCACTGCGGCCTTAAACAGGTCTAAATTTACACAATACCTTAGGACTGCCAGTAAGTTTAATTTGCCGAGAAAGTACTTTGTTGAGGTTTCAGGATTTTATAAAAGCAGTGATTTCTATGGTATTTATGACCAACAAAGAGTTGGGAAACTGGACATAAACATAAAGAAGAGCTTTCTTAATGATAGACTAACCTCGAGTTTTGAATTGCAGGATCCTTTTCATTTATATAAACCGCGATATGAAATTAATACTGCGGAATTTATCAGAAATGTTCTAAGGAACAGACTTGATTTTGTGAGGTATATTGGCGTTTTCTTCACCTATAATTTCTCAAGTGGGAAAAAACAAGACAATAAGGAAAACGTGGACGCTGCAGGAAATGAAGCGAGGGGACGTTTGTAACCTCACCTGGTCATCCTCTCTTTACCTCGAGAGGATGACCTTGCCTTTTAGAGGACACCCTCTTTATCGTGAAGGCAATAGGTATTTCCCCATTGGTTTAACAACTCAATAATCGGAACCAGGGTTAAGCCGAGTTCGGTCAATTTATATTCAACTCTTGGTGGAGATTCTGCATAAACCGTCCGTAAAATGATGCCATCACGCTCCAGTTCGCGCAATTGTGCGGTAAGCGTAGCCTGGGTAATATCAGGCATCTTCTTTTTAAGTGCCCCAAAACGCTTTGGACATTCCAATAAAATAGCATTCAGGATCAGTAGCTTCCATTTGCCACCAATAATACGAAGCACTTTTGTCATAGGGCAGTTATATTCGCCGGTTTCCTCTTTTACAAATGGCTGTAAATCAATATTCGTATCTTTTTTCATACCTGGTATCTTTTTTTAAACTACTTGTGTGGCTGTCGCAAAGACTTCAATTTTGCTGGCTAATTTAACCAAAAATGAGCAGACAAATTTCAAAATGGTTTCTATTGACAATTATATCATCTTCTATTTTTTTAGCTGTTATTGATATTTTTATTGTTAATGTAGCCCTACCTTCTATACGCAAAGGCATTAATGGTTCTGATGGTGATATCCAGCTCGTTATTGCCTTATATCTGCTTGGCTATGCAGCCTTTCTCATTACCGGAGGTAGGGCGGGTGACCAATTTGGGAAGAAAAAGGTTTTTTTAATTGGAATGATTGCTTTTACCGTTGCCTCTGCCTTTTGTGGTATTTCTCAAACCGCTTTTCAGTTAAATCTAGCCCGTTTGCTGCAGGGCATCAGTGCAGGTTTTATGATTCCCCAAGGTATCTCCTATATCCAGGTGCTTTTTCCAGATCCTGTGGAACGTATAAAAGCTATTAGTATTTATGGAAGTATTGCCGGCTCAGCGTCTGTTATCGGACAATTTTTAGGTGGTCTATTGCCCGATCTGCATTTCATTGTGGCAGGCTGGCGCCTTATTTTCCTAATCAATGTTCCATTGGGGCTAGCTTCAGTTGTGCTTGCAGTAAAATTCCTACCCAGCAGGAACAGTCAGACCAAAGAGAAATTCGATTACTCAGGTGTGCTACTTCTTACATTAACTTTAATGGCTTTAATTTATCCCTTGATCCGCGGCAGGGAGCTAGGGTGGCCACTTTGGAGCCTGCTTTGTGTCGGAGGATCTGTGCCATTGCTTCTTTGGTTTGTCTATGATCAGAAACAAAAACTCAAACGAGGAGGATACCCCCTCATCGACATGAAACTGTTCGCCTTCAAAGATTTTAACATAGCACTTTGGGCTGTATTGTTTTATTTTATGGTACAGGATTCTTATTTTCTGCTCAATGTGATCCTGTTACAAACTGGATTTGGAATTGGTTCTACAGAAGCGGGTCTGTTCTTTGTATTGCAGGGACTTGGTTTCGTGGTCGCATCGCTGATCTCAATCCGTTTGGTACCCCGATATGGGAAAAAAGTATTGCAGGGTGGAATACTGATCATGATTATTGCCAGCGCATTGCATATCGCTGTATTCAATTCAGTCCACATTAACCGGTTTATTGCTTATCCTGTTCTGTTTATTTATGGGCTTGGTTGTGGTTCGGTGCTTCCATCATTGCTGACAATGGCATTAAAAAGCATACCTACGAAATTTGCAGGTGCTGCTTCGGGTACTTATGCAACTTTTCAGCAAACCGCTATTGCACTCGGTATTGGAATTATTGGCGGCCTATTCTTTTCTCTGGCAGGAGAAAATCCATCCGCTGCTACTTATTTAAAAGCTTATCAGACCGCCATGTCCGTCAATATGTTCTTACTTGTTTTAGTAGGTTTGTTTTTAGTACTACTGCCCGAAAAGAAAGTCGTTACTGATGACAGTACTGAAGTTTTTATTTAATCTTTAGATCGCTGGGAGACTCTGCCACTTTTTTCAGTTCTTGCAGAGCCGCCTCCCAGCCGCTAACTGCATCACCAAACTCCGCATCTGTCAATTCCTCAAATAATTCTTCAGTAGCGTAGAGTATAGTATGGTCATGTTTAAACATAGTGGTATAACTGATTACAGAGGAAAGTTCCTGCATATCCTTGCCAGTAAATAGTTCATGTTTAAGATATTCACCAGGCCTGTAGTCAAGCAGTCTGCCGTAAGTGATCTGGATTCCGGAAAGATTTTGCCATCCAAAAAAAGAATCCGGATTCCAGTCAGTTTTATATATTCCGCCCAGCTTTCGGGTAATCAATGGATTCGTAAATACCTTCCATATTTTATCCGGGGTAGTGTTGATCAGGACAGATTTTTCTATGCGCATCAGTTTTAAAATAAAGGTAATATTCTAAATCAAGTTTAGTTATTTTTACAACAAATCAAAACGATGGTCATTAGATTTTTTTTATAAAATGTCAAAAGCACCGCTCATTGAAGGAACATTTCTACTGGAGAAAATACCGGGTAAAGGTGGTTGGACTTATTTGAGGCTGCCTGGAGTTAGCTCGGATTATAGAGGTAAATTTGGAACTGTGAAGGTGAGTGGCACTATTGATGATTATGAATTGATCAATTATGGATTGATGCCTATCAGAGATGGTGGACTGTTCCTTCCAATAAAAGCAGAGATCAGGAAAAAGACAGGAAAAAAAGAAGGTGATAAAGTATTCGTGCTATTATACGCAGATGCTGAAGACATGCCTATGGCAATGCCCGAAGATCTTTTAGTATGCCTACAGGATGAACCTGAGGCTTATCAAACTTACCAGAGCTACACTGAAACTGAACGCAAAGCTTTTCTGGATTGGATCGGAGAGGCAAACCAGGACGAAGTACGGGTACGGCGCATTGCCCAAACCATCGATTTGCTGCTAAGCAAACAAAAAAGGTAATTTAATAGGGATATGAAAGACTATATTTTTGAAATTCAACTAAAAGTAAGGGACTATGAATGTGACATACAAGGCGTAGTAAATAACGCAATTTACCAGAATTATTTGGAGCATGCAAGGCATGAGTATCTTCATTCTAAGGCAATTTCGTTTAAGGAGCTTACAGAACAAGGCATTTTGCTAATGGTGTCCAGAATAGAAATGGATTTTAAGAATTCACTGACTTCAGAAGATATTTTTTCTGTGAAACTGTGGATTGAAAGGCAAGGAGTGAAAATGGTCTTCTTTGAGGATATCTACCGGCTGTCAGACAATGCATTGTGTCTTAAGGCTAGAGTGGAGGCAATAGCAAAGATAGATGGTAAGCTTACACGTGGGGAGATCTTTGAAACTTTAAATTTTTAAAAAACAGGGAATAATGAATAAACATCAGACTTTGACCGCTTGGGCCGCCGATTGTGCTGAACGTGTGCTATTTGTTTTTGAAGAGGCCAGTCCTTTTGACAAAAGACCACGTGAGGCGGTCGCTGCCGCCCGTTCATGGATCCGCGGAGAACTCAAAATGACTGAAGCAAGAAAATTCGCCTTTGCTGCACATGCGGCAGCGAGAGAGGTGATTGACATCCAGGCTATAGCTGCTGCCAGATCTGCTGGGCACGCAGCCGCTACCACTCATGTGCCTGCTCATGCTAAATATGCCGCATCATATGCACTTAAGGCAGTAAAAGATATTGAGGATGAAAAGGAATGGCAACAGAAATATTTTCCTGGTGGTTGCTGATGGTCTGAGAAATATAAAACTGATAACCATTAAATGATTTTCTTAACCCCTGGAATTAGTAAAATAAGTAATCCAAGTACAAAACTGCCCAATACTATTAATGGTGCTACAACCAGAAGTTTTATTGCAGGATCAATGGCCCAATTTCTTGCTGCCAGCGTAAAGCCGACAACTACTAGCGGATGAAAAATATACACGGCAAAACTACTCCGTGATAGTTTAGCAAGCATTGCAGAAGAAGTGTTCCAACTTCTTTTTCCTTTAATCAATAATGCTGTTAGGATAGAAATGCCAATCCATTGTTCCCATACAGCATATAATAAACCCTGCCAATGAAGACCACCGGAAAACCATAGAGAAGGTGTATCTAGTTTAAATTTGATAATAAAAAATACTGGATAAAACAATAAACACAGCCATGCTGATATTTTGAGTTGTTTGCCTGTTTTATCAGAAAGTCCATAAAGCCAGTTGTGTTTGGCGGCCAACAATCCAACAATGAATAATGCAATATATTGTGAAAAGTGCCCCAATTGAAATCCGATTGGTTCAAGAACCCATCCTACAGGAAATATGATTCTGACTAAAAAGCTAATAATTCCTAGTGCTGCAGCAAACAATAATATGGTAACTGAGTTTGGCGCTGCAAGATTTTTTTTGAAACTAATTATAAATATTTTTTTTGTTGCCACATAAATTAGGGTAAAAAGGAGTAATGCTGCCACAAACCATGTAACGCCTAATTCGATCCAGTGATCATATCCACTTAGATATTCAAAATAGGTAGTATGATGCTCGTTTGCAAAATAGTAAACAAGATAGCTGATGAATGGTGAAAGAATAAAGGAATAGAATAATATAGGTATTCCTAACCTGACAAGACGGTCTTTAATAAATTTTGATGTCCCTTTTCTAGAATAAGAAGAATAGGTAAAATAGGCTGCTAACATGAAGAAATAACCCATAAAAAAGGACTGGTTTAAGCTTACAAACATTATCATAGGAATACGTGCTCCTATAACAGTAGTTTGTTCGTTATAATACCAGCCATCAGAAGAACTATAAGCAATAAAAGTGTGATGAAGCACAACTAATATTGTTAATAGCATTTTAATATTCTCTATGTATAATAATTTGTTTGATGAACCAGGATCCTGATTCAAAGTGACAGGTACAGTTGACATAATAAATTGGTTTAGTGTTATTGATGACAAACGTACAACAAGAAAAAACAGTTAAAGGAAGGTATGTTGCAAGTAACTAGCTTTTGTGATGAGCAACAAGTTTAGGCGATATATTTGTTGCGAAGCTGCTGATAATAGTTGTTGAAACTTTCGATTTGTTTTCTGGAAACAGGAACCTTCATCGTAGTTTCATGAAAAGTCAATAGGTAGCCCTGGGAGTTTCCTGATACTTTTTGAACCTTAAACATATTTACTAAATAGGCTCTGTGGCACCTGAAAAAGTGCGGGTAATCCGCTATTTGAGCTTCAAACTGCGTTAAAGAAATTCTCTTTACCTCTGTAGTAATTTGATTGCCGTTTGATTTCGTCAATTCAATATAGTTTCCATCTGCTTTTACAAATAACAATTGATCTATATCCAGACTAAAATCATCTTGTTTAACCTGAGTATTCACATAAAGTTTTGATGCAACTTCTGTTGTTTTTGATTCAATATTCAGCTGAATAAATTGCAACACAAACGGTGAGCCTTTTTTCGATTCAAAATAGAAGCTGGATAATCTTAGGAAGAAATAGAAAAATATGCCGGCAACAAAACAGTTTCTGATTTCTTCCCATAGATAATGCCACGACCAGTTGTTTGTATTGTTGTAGATCAGGTCACGCATAAAGAAGCTTGATAACCCTGCTAAAAGAAGGATGAATCCAATCTGTAAATATTCCTCAAGCAACGTCCAATTTTCAGACTGATATTTTCTTTTTCTAATATAATTGAGCCCTTCAAAATAAATCAAAAGGATTAATGCGGGTGATAATGCGTGGAGAAAACAAATAAAAAAATAATGCATTCTCAATTCTGGATCATAGACTCCAAAAGGTTTAAATAATAAAAGGAATATCAGGATAACAGCAAAAACAATACCTGCACTTTTGAGTAAATTTTCGGATTGATATCTGGTTGGATATTCAATATTATTAATCAAATGGGCCTTATTGATGTAAAATCTCATTCCTGAAAGTGCTTTAGCTTGGCATTAAAATTACGTAAAATCTCGTATTTTAGGTTTCTTGTGTTCAAATAACTTGAAATACAGATTTTATAAATCTGGAATATGTAATAGTAGGCATTAAATAGGAAGAAAAAGGCATAAAAAAACCTATTTCGTGAGGAAATAGGTTTTTAATCTGGTGATCCCGCTGGGATTCGAACCCAGGACCACTACATTAAAAGTGTAATGCTCTACCAGCTGAGCTACGGAATCATTTTCTCATCAAACTAAAAACCTCAAATCCTGAAGTTTTTTGGTGATCCCGCTGGGATTCGAACCCAGGACCACTACATTAAAAGTGTAATGCTCTACCAGCTGAGCTACGGAATCATGCTCCTTTTGTTTGATGAGGGTGCAAAGATAGGATTATAAAATTATTCTGCTAAATAAATTGAGAAATATTTTTAATTATTTTGAAGTATTTAGCTAACTCTTTAATTCTCATTACAGTGCGTTTTCCTACTTTCTGGAAATAACCTTATTTAATCCTTTTCATTACAATAGGATCGGGGATATCTACTATCAAAGGGACCTTTTCTACCGTAACAAAGCTAGAGTCTAATCCAAAGCCGCGCTTCTCAGAGATACTCAAAAGTTTCAATATTCTATGGTACGACATCGTAACCCGCTCAATAAATTTCAAGCTGTTAGAGTTTGAAATGATTTTCTCTAGTACAACAAATCTAAAGTCACCGGGAATTTTTTGAGCTTTTAACGATTCGTACTTACTCGTAATGTCAATTTCACCGCTCTGCACCAATTCTTCCACCACTTTTCTGAATAATGCATTAACCCTTTGTTCAACCCTAAAACCTAGCCTAAAATCGATTCTAATCAATTTTCCCGGTATCATTTGGTCTACTTCATACTCTAAGGTATATGGCTCGTCAGTAACGTCTACATGCAGCAACCAGTAAACATCTGCTCTTTTAGGATGTTTCTGGATAATAGAATAAATAACTGATGATTCAATCTCACTGTTAAAGTTAGCACTGGTAAGATAAACGAGGTTAGACGAGTATTTGGCAATAGAAGCATCAGCACTTATGTTTTTAATCAACTGATAGAAATCCTGAATGTCTACAAACTTCATATATCTGTTTCTAATTCTACGTCCGTTGTGCCATGTCCACATAACCGAGAACAATGTGATACCCAGAATTAAGGTAAACCATCCACCATGCAGAATTTTTGCTGCATTTCCCGCCAAAAATGTCAGCTCAATAACTCCATAGATCAACAAAAATATTCCTATTAAATACCTTGGAACCTTTTTCCTTAAAAGGAATACAGAAACCAAAATAGTAGTCATTAACATGGCCACTGTAATAGACAAACCATAAGCGGCCTCCATATTAACAGATTTCTGGAAAATCAGTACCACAATGATACAACCAACCATTAATATCCAGTTCATAGAAGGGACATACAATTGGCCTTTCTGCTCACTGGGATAATTAATTTTAACCTTTGGCCAAAGGTTAAGCCTAACAGCCTCAGCAATCAATGTAAATGAACCCGATATAAGGGCCTGACTGGCAATAGCCGCCGCCACAGTTGCAATCGCAATACCGTATATCAGGAACCAATCCGGCATTAAATGATAGAAGGGATTTACATCGCCCAGATGTTTGCCTTGTAAATTCCATAACCAAACACCCTGGCCCATATAGTTTAATATCAAGCATATCTTTACGTAGATCCAACTAATCCTGATGTTAGAGCGACCGCAGTGACCCAAATCTGAATACAAAGCCTCAGCTCCCGTAGTACATAAAAATACCGCCCCGATGATTAAAAAAGCCTCAGGATTGGTAGTAAGAATATGATAAGCATAGTACGGATTAATTGCCTTTAGTATCACAGGCAGCTCCATAACATGCACAAAACCTAAAACGGCAATCATGGTAAACCAAAGCCACATAATAGGGCCAAAGGCTTTGCCAACAAGCGAGGTTCCAAATTGCTGCAAGCCAAACAGAAAAATAATGATGGCCAGTACAATGGGAACAGTAGGCAGGTCATGATAGATAAGTCCCAAACCCTCAATGGCAGCCGAAACAGTAACCGCAGGGGTCATTATCCCATCGGCAAGCAAGGCTGCCCCACCAACCATAGCCGGTATGATCAGCCATTTGGCTTTTCGCTTAACTAAAGAAAAAAGAGAGAAAATCCCACCTTCACCTTTATTATCAGCCTGTAAAGTAATAATAACGTATTTGATGGTGGTTTGTAAGGTAAGTGTCCAAACTATACAGGATAAACCTCCTAAAATAAGATCTTGTGTAATCAGTCGATCTCCAATAATTGCTTTAAATACATATAGGGGAGAAGTACCAATATCTCCATAGATAATACCTAAACTGATTAGTAATCCTGCAGCACTTAGCTTTTGAATGTGTTTATGATGGCCCATGGCTTTTTAAAAAAATATTGCGGCAAATGTATGAATAATCTATAACGAAAAAACCCCGGAAGAAAATTAGCCGTAAAGCCAAGATTCTTACCGGGGTTAGGTGAAATAATCACCTCTCCGTACAAATCGTTTTTTATGGATTCATCTTAACAAGATCAGCATTGTAAAGTTTGTCTGTAACCCCTTTTAATTTGGCTGCAGGTACTTTAATTACTTTTCTGTCATAAGTCATTAATCCATTAGTTTCTTGCTCAACATCAGTAGTTTGGGTATATACAGCTGCCGAAAGTCCTTTTTTAATTAGTCCTTCCATCTCAGTCATAAATGAAGCGTATTTATCAAACAATTCATCTGCGGTCTTAAATGTCTGATATCCCCAGTTATCTTTTTCTTTCCAGGTATGTCCCGGTACAGGTAAACCTAAGCCACCGTATTCACCTAAAACAATTGCATGAGTTGGGCCAAAAAGGTCAGGTCTAGGCATTCTAGGATTAGGATAATGGTGTAAATCAACAATATCGCCAGTTACAACATGGTTCCCACCACTTGCACTGTTTACCAGACGAGAAGGATCTTTTTCTTTAGTCCATTCCGCAATTTCTTTGGTTTTAAATTGTCCCCATGCTTCGTTAAACGGAGTCCAGACAACAATACTGGGGAAGTTATGCAAGTCATCCATGATCTTGTTCCATTCCTTGCGGTATATCGCTTCAGATTCTGCAGAGCGGTCTTTATCTGTACCACCCATTGTACCTAAATTAGGTTCCCATTGGTTACCCAAATCTCCACTTGGCATATCCTGCCATACCAAAATACCTTGTTTATCACATTCATAATACCAGCGTGCAGGCTCCACTTTAATGTGCTTACGGATCATATTAAAGCCCATTTCTTTGGTTTTAATAATATCGAATTTCAAAGCCTCGTCGGTAGGGGCAGTATATAAACCATCTGGCCACCATCCCTGATCCAACGGTCCATATTGAAATACAAACTTGTCATTCAGCAACATTCTTTGGATGCCGTTAGCATCCGGACCCATTGATGATTTACGCATTGCGAAGTAACTCTTAACCTCATCGACTGGTTTTCCATTACGTACCAACGCAACTTTTAAGTCGTATAAGAATGGGTTTGCAGGGGACCATAGTTTCGGATTCGCAATAACCAATGTAGCTGCCTCGGTGGCATCTACCTCTTGCTCAGAAACCTTAGATGCACCATCAAAAGCTGTGATTCTTAACTTATCACCAGCTTGCGCTGCTTGCACATCAGCAGAAACAGTTAAAGATTTAGCATCAATATCTGGCGTTTGTTTGGTCGAAGCGATATAGCTTTTGGCAACGCTTTCTAACCATACGGTTTGCCATATTCCGGTAACTGGTGTATACCAGATGCCTTCTGGTTTTATTTGTTGTTTACCTCTAGGTTGTGGCCCATTATCCGTTGGATCCCAAACACTAACAGTTAATTCTTGTTTGCCGCCTTTTTTTAAGAAAGGAGTGATGTCAAAAGAAAATGGATCAAATCCGCCTTCATGTGTGCCAACTTTTTTCCCGTTTAAGTAGATTTCCGATTTCCAGTCCACCGCACCAAAATGCAATAAAATGGTGTTTTTCATATTAGAAGGCACAGAAAAGCTGGTTCGGTACCATAGCAGGCTATCTTTACCAACAGTTTTACCTACACCAGATAAAGATGATTCAACTGCAAAAGGAACTAATATTTTACCTTGATAGGCTTTAGGCTCGCTTTCATTTTTGTGATTGATAGAGTAGTTCCATAAACCATTTAAATTTTTCCAGTTATTACTGCGTACCAATTGTGGTCTTGGATACTCAGGAAGTGGGTTTGCAGGGTTTAATTTTTCCGCCCATGGCGTAGAGATCTTTCCGGGTACTGGTTTCCAATTTTCTGATTGTGCTGAAGCGATCAGCGACTGGGAAAGGCATAGCCCGATTAAGTAAGAGAATAATTTCATAAAATGAATACTTGGTTTAATGATTTGTGTGTTCCTCCCTGCTTAACAGGCCGAACGAATATTCAAATAAAGGAATTATGTTTTGACAAATCGGCTCAAAATTTATTCAAATCGTCGCAATTTGATTTGAAATTAATTAATTTGGCCCATTCAAGAACCCCCTGGTAATTGTAACGTTAACCATTTACAAACTAAACTTGAAAAAGCTAACCACAACTGCTCTTTTCCTATTTGTTTTTTTAAACCTTCTAAAGGCACAGCCTTATTATTTCAGGCATTATCAGGTAGAACAAGGTTTGTCTTACAACTCCGTATTTAGCATTGTACAAGATTCAAAAGGCTTTTTATGGTTTGGGACAAAAGATGGCTTAAATAGGTTTGATGGATATAGCTTTAAAGTATTCCGTAGCAAGCCAGGCGATACTACCAGCCTCAGAAATAATGTGATCAGGGCAATTTTTGAAGATGCAAGAAAGCAACTTTGGGTAGGAACTTCAAACGGATTGTATTGCTATAATGACACTACACAGCAATTTAAGTTAGTGCCAATAACACTTAATAAAGGTGTTTGGGATATGAAGAGCCATGGTAACGGTGATATATGTTTTATTGCCGATCGTAAACTCTATAAGTATAACAGGAGTAAGCACACATTCGAAGAATTTAGTAAACATCAGGATTTTGAAGCTACGGCTACTACGTTTTCAAGGGATGGAACACTATGGGTATCATCACCCGATGGATTAATCAGAAAGTATAATAAAGCAAACGATAGCTTTACGTCGTTCAACCTTTTTAAAAATTCACCACCCGTTATCTCTCATTGGATAGATAAAATATACACTACAGCCTCTAATTCTATTTTAGTAGGAACTTCACATCAGGGTGTAAAACTGTTTGATCTTGTTACATTAAGCTATAAGGATATTTTAACCTTTAATAAGGATAAGACCAGCATTTATGCCAAGAACTTTATTCATAATAATGGAGATGAATATTGGGTAGCAACAGAATCAGGTGTATTTGTTTACAACTTAAAAACAGGGAAATATACCAATCTGCGTAAAAATCCAAATGACCGGTACGCCATATCAGATAATGCGGTTTATACCTTTGCTAAAGATAAAGAAGGTGGTATTTGGGTAGGTACTTATTTTGGTGGGGTTAATTATTATCCAAAACCATTTACCTTTTTCGATAAGTTTTTCCCGCAAAACAATAAACGATCACTTAGCGGAAGTGCCATTCGCGAGATCTGTAACGATAAATTTGGAAACTTATGGGTGGGTACAGAGGACGCCGGGGTAAACAAGATTTCGCCCAATGGCGATTTTACCGCATTTATTCCTGATGGATCTAAAGGTAGTATAGCTCATACGAACGTTCATGGCTTAAAAGCCATAGGCGATGAATTATGGATAGGCACATATGAGCAGGGGCTAGACATACTAGATATAAAATCGGGCAAAGTAATCAGGCATTACGACAAAGGAGATGCCCCAAATGCACTTAACAGCAACTTTGTTGATTGCTTTTATCAAACCCGTTCCGGAGACATTCTGGTTGGTACTGCCGATGGATTGTATCGCTACAATAAAACCACTCATGATTTTACCCTAATTAAAGAGGTTCCGCAAAATTTCCATTATACAGCTATAACAGAAGATGCTGATGGCACTATCTGGATAGCAACAATAAGCGGTGGTCTTTTGTATTTTAACCCTAAAACGAATAAACAAGGCTTCTATAGAAATGATGCTCAGAACGAAAATAGCTTAAGTGATAATTTTGTAAACGGGGTGTTCATCTCTGTCGATAAAACACTGTGGGTCACCACGGAAAATGGCTTAAACCAATTCAATCCTGTAGATAAAACTTTTAAAAGATATGGCACGAAGGATGGCTTCCCCAGCGATGTTTTCTATAAAACTGAGGAGGATAAGGCAGGTAATTTATGGATCAGTTCCTCTAAAGGACTAATTTGCTATAATCCCAAAACAAAGAAAATAAGGGTATACACCACAGCGAACGGATTGCTGAGCGATCAGTTCAATTATAACTCATCATTTCAGGATGCCGGCGGTCAGATCTATTTTGGCAGTGTAAATGGTTTGGTAAGCTTTAACCCTTCGCAATTTAAACAAAACACCATTGTACCTCAGGTTTACATTACAGGCTTCCAGGTATTTAATCAGGAACTGTTGATCAATGCTGAAGGTTCTCCGCTTAAAAAATCAATATCCTATACAGATCAGATCAAACTTAAATACGATCAGTCTACCTTTAGTATTGATTTTGCAGCACTTGCATATACCGATCACGAAACTGCGGAATATGCTTATAAGCTAGAAGGGATCGATAAAGATTTTACCTATCTTAAAAAGAACAGGAGGGTGTTCTATACCAAGCTTAGCCCAGGTATATATACCTTTCTTGTTAAGGGTGCCAACAGTAGTGGCGTATGGAACGAAACACCAAGGGAATTAATTATAGAAATATCTCCTCCGTTTTGGTTAAGTGGTTGGGCTTATTTGTTTTATCTGCTGTTATCTATCGCTGCAGTTTATGCTCTAGTGATATACACTAATAATAAAATTAAGCTTAGAAACAAGAGGAGGATAGAACAGCTGGAGAACCAAAAAGAAAGGGAAATCTATGAGGCTAAAATTGAATTCTTTACGCAGATAACACATGAGATAAGAACACCACTTACTTTAATAAAAGGGCCATTAGAAACAGTCATAAAAAAATATGCCCCGGTTCCAGAGGTACTTAACTATCTGCTTACAATGGAAAAGAATGCCGACAGGCTTTTGCATTTAACCAACCAGCTGCTCGATTTCAGAAAGATAGAGTCGAGGGAATATTGCCTTAACCTGATGAAAAGTAACATCAGCGAAATTTTAAGAGAACATTACCTAAGGTTCAAAAATGCAGCTGAAGAAAAGCAGATTCACTTTCAGCTCAATTTACCACAAACGGAGTTTTATAGCAAAGCCGATGCCGAAGCAGTTAATAAGATTTTAAGCAATTTACTAAGCAATGCCATTAAATATGCCGATAAAAGAGTTGATGTCTTGCTGCTTAATCCTGATCCTTACTCTAATCAATACGCTGTAGTAGTTAAAAACGACGGTTTTTTAATCCCGGAAGAAATGAGGGAAAGAATCTTTGAATCGTTTGTCAGGTTAAAGGAAACATCCAATCAAATCGGTACAGGTATAGGACTGGCACTTGCACGCTCTTTGTCCAGGTTACATGGCGGTACTTTAACATTTCGTGCCGATGAAAATGAAATGAATGTATTTGAAGTAAAATTGCCTTATTATCCTTCTAACGAAGCCATCGAAGAAAAATCAGTTCAACGGGAAATCATAACCGCCCCGGTTTATCAGGAAGTAAGCCCAGAAATTGAAAATACAATTCAAGAAGCTAAACCGCTGATATTGTTGGTAGATGATAATGCCGATATCCTACAGTTCATTTCAAAAGAACTTAGTTCTACGTACAATTGCATTACCGCCTCTAATGGTCAGATAGCACTTGATATGATAAAAGAGCATACTGTACAACTGATCGTTAGCGATGTAATGATGCCAGTTATGGATGGCTATGAGCTCTGCAGGCAGATAAAAACCAATCTTGATTATAGCCATATTCCCCTTATTTTACTTACAGCAAAAAGTGCATTTCAATCAAAGATAGAAGGCTTAGAAATAGGCGCCGACGCATATATAGAGAAACCCTTCTCGCCGCAACACTTACAAGTGCAAATTCAAAACCTTTTGTTCAACAGAAATCAATTAAAAGACTACTTCGTAAGGTCACCTTTAATTCATATAAAAAGCATTGCCCATACTAAGCCTGATGAGATTCTTTTAGAAAAACTGAATGACTTTATCCTTAAAAACATTGCAAACCGTGATCTGGATGTAGACAAACTAGCCGAAACATTAAACATGAGCCGGGCCACATTCTATCGTAAAATAAAGTCCATTTCTAACCTGTCGCCAAACGAGCTCATCAATATCACACGACTTAAAAAAGCGGCAGAACTACTTGTAGAAACAAATTATAAAATTCAGCAAATAGCTGATTTAACAGGTTTTACCTCTCAATCTCAATTAGGTAGGGCGTTTACAAAGCAGTTTGGTGTAACACCGTCAGAGTATGCTAATAATTTCATCAGGAAAAATGAATAAATTAGAGCATGAACCGCAGAACACAATATAAGTTAAGACAACTTGGAGTAATTATAATTGCATGGCTCATTATTGGCTTTATAATGGCCGTTTATGATCATATGATATTATACACCAATAATTCATTGGGCCCATCTGCCGACTATACTTTTCTTTCATCGGTCATTAGAAACATGTTTGCTGCACTGGTTGGTGCTCTTTTAGGCGGAAGTCTGCTCGTATTCTTTGTAAATGTAAAGTACCAGGACAAGTCTTACGGCTATACCGTACTTGCGGTAATGATATCTTTTGTACTTATTATTTTGTTCATCAACGTCTTGTTTCGTATTTTTTCTGTTCAGGATACGCACCGACTTTTTAAAAATGGTCTTGCCTGGGGTATAGTAGTGGCTGTTACCCAATTGCTTTTGCAAATCAATAGCAAGTTTGGCCATGGCACGTTCTGGAATATTGTAAGTGGAAAATACAATACTCCAAGAGAGGAACAACGCATTTTTATGTTTCTGGACATCAATTCATCCACAACTATAGCTGAACAGTTAGGTGATCAAAAATACCATGAATTTCTTAAGGACTTCTTTACCGACATTACCAACCCCATACTGGACAACAAAGGAGAAATATACCAGTATGCCGGCGACGAAGTTATTGTGGCCTGGAAGTATGAGGACGGGATTGAAAACAGCATGTGTGTACGATGTTTTTTCGATATTAAGACCTACATTAACAGTATAAAAAATAAATACCTGAAGCGTTATGGTGTGGTGCCTACCTTCAAAGCCGGAATCCATTGCGGTAAAGTCGTAGCTGGCGAGGTTGGAATAATTAAGCGGGATATAACCTACTCAGGTGATGTATTAAACACAACTTCCAGGATCCAGGGAATGTGTAAGCTGTACGATGAAGAAGTAATTGCATCTTCAGAGCTCATAAACAAGCTTCAGTTAACCAGCAGTTATATAGTGCAGGCCCTGGGGTCAATAAAATTAAAAGGCAAAGAGCACGAAATGCTGCTCAGCTCTGTTAAACCAAATATTTCTTCATAAAATATCTCTTATTATGCCATCACATGCGTTGCCAATACTATCATCATTATTAGATAACGATTTTTATAAAATTACTATGCAGCAGGGGGTAATTCGTTTATTTCCTGCTGCAAAAGCACGATATGCATTTATAAATCGGGGTAAACATTCATTTCCTGATGGTTTTGCAAAAGCCTTAAGAGAGGCCGTAAATGAAATGGCCACATTAAAATTAAGCAGAGAAGAAAAACACTTTTTGCAGGTAAACTGCCCATATCTTGATCCTGTATATCTTGATTTTCTGGAAGGATACCGGTACAATCCGGAAGAAATATACATCACGCAAAACGGAGATCAGCTTGAGGTACATGTAGAAGGCCTATGGTACCGAACCATTTTATGGGAAGTACCATTGATGTCGCTCATTTGTGAGCTTTTCTACATCCTTAATGATTCCCAAAGGATTTCTAACGACGAGGTAATTAACCATACTAAAGAAAAGATCGAAAACTACCGCCGTTTAGGTGTTACAGTAGCAGAGTTTGGTACCCGTCGCAGGTACTCTTATCAAGTGCATAGATTGGTACTTCAGGCGCTTAGCCAATATGGCGAGGGTTCATTTATAGGTACCAGCAATGTACATATGGCCATGATCCATAAAACAAAACCAATTGGAACCCATGCCCATGAATGGTTTATGTTTCATGCCGCACGCTATGGCTTTAAAATGGCCAATGCAACAGGATTGGAGCATTGGGTAGCCGTTTACCGTGGCGATTTGGGGATTGCATTATCTGATACTTATACTACCGAAGTGTTCTTTAAACAGTTCGATAAAATGTTTTCGAAGCTGTTCGATGGCGTTAGGCACGATAGTGGCGATGCATTACTTTTTGCCGATAAAGTAATTTCGCATTACAACAGCATGGGCATCGATCCAAGAACCAAAACCATAATTTTTTCTGATGGATTGAACTATGAAAAAGTAGCACGCATTGCTGATCATTGTCGGGATAAAATTGGAATGTCATTTGGAATAGGTACAAACCTTACCAACGATGCCGGTCCTGAAGCAATGAATATTGTGATAAAAATGACTGAGGCACAGCCAAAGGATGGGGAGTGGACAGAGGTTGTGAAGCTTTCTGACGAACCTGGAAAGCACACGGGAACCGAACGCATGATCAATCTTGCCAAAACCATTCTGGAGATAGATTAGAAAAGAACAGCTTTACGCAACGAATTTGTTGCTATTACTTTAAGTCGCAGGAAATTTCTAGTTTTAGTAACTAAAATAAACTCAACACATGAAATCAAAAACTTTGTTTAATTGCTGCATGGCGGTTATTATCTTTACTATGGGTAGTTCAATGCAATCGATTGCTGCTGCCCACCAAAAACAATTTTATCAAATAACGGTGTATCACCTTAAAACCAAGGCTCAGGAAGAAAGGGTAGATAAATTCCTCTCAGAAGCTTATGTGCCTGCAGCTCATCGTTTAGGTATTAAAACAGTAGGTGTATTTAAATCTGCAGATATCGATACTGCTACCGATAAAAAGATCTATGTATTTCTTGCTTTTCAATCACTAAAACAGTTTAGCGAAGTGTCTAGATTGCTTTTAAAAGATAAAGAACTGGCAACAAAAGGAGCTGACTATGTAAATGCAGCTTACAATGATGCAGCTTTTGTAAGAAAAGAAAACATCATTTTAGAGGCATTTACAGGAATGCCAACATTAAAGAAACCCGTATTCAGTAATGCCAAAAGCGAGCGTATATATGAATTACGTAGCTACGAAAGTGCTTCTGAAAAGCAGCATGTTAATAAAGTTCAAATGTTTAACAATGAAGAAGTTGAAATCTTTGATCGTATAGGTAGCCAGGCCGTATTCTACGGTGAAGTATTAGCTGGTAGCCGTATGCCAAACCTGATGTATTTAACCACTTACAGCGATAAAAAATCGAGAGATGAACATTGGAAAGTTTTTGGTGCCGATCCAAAATGGAAACGTGTATCAGCTTTGCCTGAATATCAGAATAATGTTTCAAGAAACGATACTCAATTTATTGTTCCTACGGACTATTCTGATTTTTAAAATTTATGAATATAAAACATATAGTTTTACTAATCGTGTTACTTTGTGCAAGTAGTGTATTTGCACAAAGTAAACACGGTAAAACATCACGGTTTAAAAGCTATAAGGGTTTAATTATGGCTGGCTATCAGGGCTGGCATAATGCCGCGGAAGATGGTGCTGGCCGAGGCTGGTATCACTACCAATCTAAAGGAAAATTTGAACCTGGGAGTACAAATGTCGATTTATGGCCAGAAACAAGTGAGCTAAAAAAGGTATATCAAACATCTTTTGTACACGCTGATGGCAGTGCTGCTTATCTGCCAAGCGCTCATGATGCATCAACTGTTGAAACTCATTTTAAATGGATGAAAGATTACGGACTGGATGGTGTTTTTATGCAGCGTTTTGTAGCAGAGATCAGAGGAAAATCTGGCCGCAATCATTTCAATACCGTACTTGGAAATGCTTTGACGTCCTCACAAAAAAATGGAAGAGCTATTTCTGTAATGTACGATTTGTCTGGCACCAGAGATAGTGTTGACGTACCGGTGCTCATTAACGATTGGAAAAACCTGGTCGACAGTATGAAAATAACCAGCCAGGGGAACAATCAAACCTATTTATACCACAACGGAAAGCCTCTTGTGGTTTTGTGGGGAGTTGGATTTGGAGATAATCGGAAGTATACCCTAAAGGATGTTGCAAAAATGGTCGATTTTTTAAAGAATGACCCTGTATACGGTGGCTGTTCGGTAATGTTAGGCGTACCTACTTACTGGCGTGAATTTGGAAACGACACAGAGAAGAACCCATTGCTTCATGAGATCATGAAAAAAGCAGATATCATCCATCCATGGACCATTGGCAGATATGGCAATGAAACTGCATATAATAAATACGCAGAGGTTCAAAAAGGGGATATAGCCTGGTGTAAGCAAAATAAGCTCGATTATGTTGGGGTTGTATTTCCGGGCTTCAGCTGGCACAATATGAATCCAAAATCCCCGTCTAACCAAATTCCAAGAAACAGGGGCAAGTTCTTTTGGAAACAACTCTCTACGGCTATAAAAAATGGTGCAGAGATGCTTTATGTCGCTATGTTTGACGAGGTAGACGAGGGAACAGCTATTTTTAAAATATCTAAAAAKSMMSSRGNYGKCGNNWGTASRKWTGTAACCTTCGAGGAAGATATTCCTTCTGATTACTACATGTACCTTTCGGGATATGCTGGTAAAATGCTTAGAAAACAAGTTCCTTTCAGAGAAGATGTTCCTTTACCGCCAAAGCAAAAATAATTTTCCTAATTTTCCACGGATAATTAATCAGATCATTAAATGAAGGTTGTGTTAAACAGAAAAAGTTTTGCATTGGTTTTTTTGCTGCTGGCTACTGGCGTATGTTTTGCTCAGAAAAAGGTTAAAAAGCAAGGGGTCAGCGATAGGGTCTTTTGGCTGCAACAAATGGATAAGATGGTGAGACCCGTGCTATACGATCTCTCTAATGACAGTCTGAGGATAAAAATGCCACAGGTAACCTCTAATACCACAGATAATAAAGCACAGCGGATACAAGTGCAATATCTTGAAGTTTTAGGCAGGGTTTTGAGTGGCATAGCGCCCTGGCTGCAATTAGAGGGTGGTAATGCTGCGGAAAAGGATTTGCGCAAGCAGTACCGCAATATGGTGTTGAAAGGACTTGCTAACGCCTTGGATTCCAATAAAAAGGACTTTATGCGCTTTGATCTGGCAGGTCAGCAACTGGTAGATGCCTCATTTTTGTCTTTTGCTTTTGTAAGGGCTCCCTGGCTTTGGGAAAATCTTGGTAAACAGGAAAAAGAGCGATTGGTGAGCTCCATAAAAACCACCAGGAAATTTAAACCTGGCTTTTCTAACTGGTTGCTTTTTTCGGCAATGAACGAAGCATTTTTGTGTAAGTATGGGTTCGAGTGGGACCCAATGAGGGTCGATTATGCCATGCAGCAACTGGAACAATGGTATGTTGGAGATGGGCTTTATTCCGATGGACCCGTGTTTGCACTGGACTACTATAATAGCTTTGTAATTCATCCCTATCTGGCAGCAATAACAGAAATTGTCAATAAAAAAAACAATGGGTATAACGCATTATCCGAAAAAATAAAGAAACGTAATGAACGCTACGCGGAAATTCAGGAAAGGATGATTAATATAGATGGAACCTATCCAGCAACTGGTCGCTCTCTTATTTATCGTGGCGCAGCGTTTCACCACCTGGCCGATATGGCTTGGCGTAAAGAACTGCCAAAGCAGTTAACAGCTGCTCAGGTACGTTGTGCACTTACCGCTGTAATCAGAAAAACATTAGAAAGCCCATCCACGTATAAAAATGGGTGGCTTTCTCTTGGTGTTTATGGTCAGCAACCGTCAATAGCAGACACTTACAACAATCAGGGAAGCCCTTATTTAAGCACCAGTATATTCCTGCCGCTTGGCTTGCCTTCAACAGATCCCTTCTGGGCAAACCCACCTGAAAAATGGAGTGCCCAAAAGATCTGGAGTGGCGAAGATTTTCCAAACGACCATGGTGTTGACCTTAGGTAACGCTAAACTAGTCTACAGCCTTAAAAACATAATTGCCAGAGCCGATTTCCAGTAAAGCGAAACCCTTTTTAATTCCCTTAAATGCAACTTCCTTGTTGTTTTTTATAAGGGTTTCTCCTTCGTAGATCTTTGTATTTTCCGAGGCAGGTATATAGATTGTGGCTTTGGAGTTTACAGGCACCTCTATCTTCAGTTCAAAGTTGTTTTCAGTTTTGCTCCAATCAGAAACAACATTTCCGTAAGGGGTTTTATAGCTGGCTCTTGCATGGGTAATATTTCCAACCTGTTCAGGTTTTATTTCCAGTTTATCATAAGCTATTGCATCAGCAGCGGCCTTTATTCCACCCAAGCCACTGTACAGCCATTCCATCAAATGACCCAGCATAAAATGATTATTGGACACAAA
>NZ_AWRU01000010.1:0-70649 GCF_000523515.1 Pedobacter sp. V48
CCATAACCTGGTACATCCGAGCTGCTGTTCATATCGTAAATTACATCCGAACGACCAGCATCGTCTAACACCTTAAGTACATAGCGGTAGCCAATATCGCCAGCTGTAAGACTGTTTTTTCTTCCTTTAATCTCCTTCACCAGATTAGCTATAACCGCCTCTTTATATTCAGGTTCTACCAGATTCATATAAGCTGCCATCGCATAGGCTGTTTGACTTCCGGTTGAATATTGTTTGGTTTGTTTATTAAAGAAAGTAGTGTTGAAGGCATTTTTAACCGCTAAAGCCAAATCGCTATATTTCTTGGAGTCTTCCGTTTTACCAAGCAGCTTCGCAACTTTACTAATGATTTCAATATCATAATAATAAATAGCGGTAGCGGTAAATTTCTTTGGAGTAAGTTGCGCTTCGCCTGGCGAGTTAGGCCCTATGTCAAACCAGTCGCCCAAACCATGGTCAAGCATATGGTTAGTCGCTTTTGTGCCCAGATAAGCGATATATTTTTGCATCATCGGATAGCTTTCTTCAAGCACATCCTTATCGCCATACCATTTGTAAACATACCAAGGTAAGATCACACCACTACTTCCCCATTCAGGTGAGTCACGGAAGCCACCATCAAAATGTGTGTACTCAGGTGCAATATCCGGAATCAATCCATCAGCTGTTTGTGCTGCTATCATATCTCTGATTATCTTTCTGCACAGCGATGCTACGTTATAGTTGTACTGTACCGATCCACCCATAAGGTGAGCCTCTTCAAGCCACCCTAATTTTTCACGGTGCGGACAATCTGTAAAAACGCTCACCATATTACTTTTAATTGCCCAGTCTATTAATTTAAAAGTCTTGTTAAACAATTCATTTGATGAATTGAAATTGCCAATATTTTCTGCGGCATTTCTCAGGTGTAGGCTTCTTAAAGAGGTTAATACAGGCAAATTGTTCGGGTTTTCTTCTTTTTCCGGAACAGCCCCTTCAACCTGCAAATATCTAAAGCCATAGTAAGTAAAGCGCGGCTGCCATTTCTCATTTCCATCTCCTTTTAGAGTATAATCATAATAATGCGGCACCCCGGATGCAGATTGGTTAACAGTTCCATCCGGATTTAACAGTTCAGCAGGAGTAATCCGTACTACCGCACCCTTTTTGCCATTGGTCTCCATTGCAGGGATTGCCGAAGCATTTTGACCCATGTCGTAAACCCATGTGCCAGGCTTAGGATTTGATATTTTAACAGGAGTAAAGGTTTCAAATAGCTTTACAGGCTCTGCCGTTTGCGAGTTTAAAACAGGAGGACCACTTACTACAACGGCCTTTCTCCATTTCGCATCATCAAACCCTGTCTTGTCCCAGTTATTCTGTTCAAGGGAGGCATTGTAATCCTCGCCGCCATAAATACTGGTGGTGGTTATTGGTGATGGAGAAGTCTTCCATTGCTCATCACTAACAATATTTTCGGTACTGCCATCACTATACTCTAATAAAACCCTGCAAATTAACTTAGGGAATCCATAAGCCCCTGTGAGTTTTCTGTATCGATCATCTCTTGGTATAAAATAGAAGCCATTGCCCAATATTACTCCTAAAGCATTTTCCCCTTTTTTGAGCTGATCTGTTATGTCAAACGTTACATATAGCGCATGTTTGTCATATTGTGTCCATCCGGCATCCAGCATATGATCACCTACTTTTACGCCATTAAGGCTTAGGTCAAAGTGTCCAAGCCCTGAAATAAATGCAGTGGCTTTTTTTAATTTGCCCTTTACCAGGAATTCTTTCCTCAAAAGAGGAAGGATGTCATTCTTGGGCAGAAAATCTCCTCTCAAATGTACAGCCGGAACAATGCGTTCTGCTTCAGGCATCTGCTCATAAGCAATCCATCTGGCACCCTTCCAATCCTCTTTTTTTATCAGACCCATTTGCCATAATGCGGTTTTGCTCCATGACGATACATTTCCATAATTGTCCCATATCTTAACTTTCCAATAATAGGTTTTTGCAGGCAATAAAACCTTTCCCTTGTAGGAGACCTGTATGGATTGATTGGATTTTATCTTTTTAGAATCCCATATGTTTCCAACATTTTTATTCAGATCAGTCAAATTATCGGTGACAAGCACCTGCCATGCGGCTTGATGTGTATTTCTGCGTGATGAGGCGATCAGCCAGCTTAGCTTAGGTGTTTGGGATGTAACGCCCAGCGGATTATTGGCGTATTCACAGGTTAATGTGTTTGGCTGCAGAATACCCCTGGCAGATATTAAAAATGGAAAGCAGGACAATATTAAGCAGAAAAAAAGAATTAATGGTCTAGGTTTCATGTAAATAAAAATGCATGTTCTTTTATTCATATCAAAATCATAAATAAAGTGTGTTGAAAACAATCATAACTTTTAGTATGTTTGTCTAGATAATTTTAAATTTATTTAGACAAATAAGAATGTATTCTATCTCTGAACTTGAACAACTTTCTGGTGTACAGACGCATACCATTAGAATATGGGAAAGTAGATACAATGCGCTTACCCCGATGCGTTCGGCTGGAAATACACGTTTTTATGATGATGACCAACTTCGGAAATTATTGAACATAGTGAGTCTTAGCCAGTCTGGTTTAAAAATATCTCAAGTATGTGCACTTTCCGAGCAGGAAATCGACAGCTTGTTAAAACAGGAAATCGACAATACTGTTTCCCCGGATTCAAATTGCGAATTCTATATATCACAATTGCTTGCCTTTGGCCTTGCATACAATGAAAGGGAATTTGACGGGTTAATTTCAAAATGTATAGCCGATTACGGTTTATCATTTGCTTACAAGAATGTTATCTATCCGCTGCTTGTTAGACTCGGACTCATGTGGCGAAGGGACAACATTTGTCCGGCTCAGGAGCATTTTTTATCCAATATCATCAGGCAAAAAATATTTGCTGCCATTAATCAAATTCCGTTAAAGGCCAAAACAAAATCTACCTGGCTATTATTTTTACCTGAGGATGAAGACCATGACATTGGTTTGCTGTTTGCAAATTATATTCTTAGAAGTTACGGTCAAAAGGTGATCTTCCTCGGTGGAAGGGTGCCGTTTGAATCTCTTAAGGATGCAATGCTTCACAATGAGGTTGATCATATGCTGCTCTTTTTGGTACGCTCGAGGCCGGTTACCAACGCAAATGAATACCTAGATCAGCTGACTGAACACTTTCAACAAACCAAAATACATATCGCTGGAAATAGTAAGCTTATTCCTGAGTTAACGCTCAAGAGGAATGTTAGCGCTATTCAATCGATTGAAGCATTCGAAGAAACAATTAAAGCTATAAAACATGCCAGCTAAACCAAATGATCATAGTTCCAAAATTGCTGTCATAGGCTCAGGCTTTGCGGGGTTAAGTGCTGCCGCGTATATGGCCAAGGCTGGGTATAATGTCGATGTTTATGAAAAGAACGAACAGTTAGGAGGGCGGGCCAGACAGCTGATTACCGAAAATGGTTATTTATTCGATATGGGCCCGAGCTGGTATTGGATGCCCGATGTTTTTGAAAAGTTTTTTAATGATTTTGGTTATACATCCAGCGATTTTTATGAGCTCGAAGCCTTAGATCCTGGTTTTTCTATCGTTTATAGCGAAAATGAGGTGGTCGATATCCCTTCAGATTACGAAGGTATAAGGAATTTGTTTGAATCAATTGAACCCGGGAGTGCCCTGAAGCTCGATCAGTTTTTAACAGAAGCAGAATTTAAATACAAGGTAGGAATGGAAAAACTAGTGTATAAACCAGGTTTGTCCTTAACTGAATTTGCGGATGTTGATCTGATGAAAGGAGTATTTAAGCTTCAGGTATTTACTTCCTTCAGTAAACATGTAAAAAAGTTTTTTAAGCACCCTAAATTGATTGCTTTGATGGAGTTTCCGGTACTTTTTTTAGGTGCAATGCCCCAGGATACCCCGGCACTGTATAGTCTAATGAACTACGCCGGTTTAAAGTTGGGAACATGGTACCCTAAGGGAGGTTTTTCCAGTGTTATAAAGGCTATGAAAACAGTGGCTGAAAGGCAGGGCGTTAATTTTTATTTCAGTAAGCCAATAGTGGATCTCACCGTTCATAACAGATTGATTACTGAAATAGGTCTTAAAGATGAAAGAAAGACGTATGACGGTATTATTGCTGCCGGGGATTATCATCATATCGAAGAAAAACTCCTTGGTCACCAATACCGAAATTATAGTAATGCTTATTGGGATAAACGTGTCTTAGCTCCTTCATGTCTGATATTTTATATAGGTATAAATCGCAGGATAGACAAATTAAAGCACCACACTTTATTTTTTGATGAAGACCTGAAACAGCATGCTTTAGAAATCTATAAACAGCCCGCATGGCCTTCAAAGCCTCTTTTTTATGTTTGTTGCCCTTCAAAAACAGAAACCGGACTGGCGCCAGAGGGACATGAGAATTTGTTCATCCTGATGCCCCTTGCACCGGGACTGGAAGATGGTGAAATACTAAGGGAAAAATACTTCGGATTGATCCTTAATCGCCTGGAAAAATATACTGGTAATCCTATAAGAGAGCATCTTGATTACAAGAAAAGTTATTGTGTTTCTGATTTTATAGCCGATTACAACTCCTATAAAGGCAATGCATATGGATTGGCAAATACCTTAATGCAAACAGCCAACTTAAAACCCTCACTTAAGAATAATAAAATAGACAATCTTTTTTATGCCGGACAGTTAACCGTTCCCGGCCCTGGTGTTCCACCATCAATTATTTCTGGTAATGTAGCCGCCGGGCAACTTGTTAAGTACTTTAATCACTGATTATGAAAGAGATTTTTGATAAACTATCTGCAGAGTGCAGTAAAATAACTACTCAGAGATATAGTACAAGTTTTTCACTTGGCATTTATTTTTTAAGTAAAAAACTAAGGAAACACATTTATGCTATTTATGGCTTTGTTCGCCTGGCCGATGAAATCGTCGATAGTTTTCACAACTATGATAAAAAAAGGTTGCTTGAAAAATTCAGACGGGATTGTTTCGAAGCGATTGGGGCCGGGATAAGTATGAATCCTGTTTTGAATTCATTTCAGCAAACTGTTAATCAATATCAGATTACCGATAACCTGATCGATCTGTTTCTAAAAAGTATGGAAATGGATCTGGAACAGAATACCTATACGCAGGAAAAATATGACGAATACATTTTAGGTTCGGCACAGGTAGTTGGATTAATGTGCCTAAAGGTTTTTACAGAAGGTGATGATAATGAGTATAACAGGCTTAAAGAATCTGCTATGAAATTGGGATCTGCTTTTCAGAAAGTTAATTTTTTAAGGGATGTTAAGGCCGATTATAATAACCTTAGCCGAACGTATTTTCCGGGTGTAAATCTTTCCAGTTTTTCAAATGCTGATAAAAAAATGATCGAAGAGGATATCGAGAATGAGTTTAAGGCTGCTCTTGTGGGGATCAAACAATTGCCTTCTTCTTCAAGAAGAGGAGTTTATCTTGCCTATATTTACTATAGGGAATTATTTCATAAAATAAAAAGAACTACTGCTGAGTGCGTAATGTCTGAACGGATAAGAATTTCCACCGGTCATAAAATTGGTTTAATGTGCGATTCAATCATCAGATATAAATTAAATGCTTTATGAGGGTTTTTATGTTATTTATGATTTTTATTTCATTTTTGCCATGTAAAATCAGTGTGGCTGACGAACTGAATTTGTCTGAATTACGAAATTTGTATTACAGAGCGGCCGAAAATAAGGAATCTGCTTTCAGACTTTCCGGAATGCTTAAAACCGTCAACACCGGTTCTCCCTCAATTCTGGTGTGTTATAAAGGCGTATCTGAAATGATGGAAGCTAAATATTTAATAAATCCGTTTAATAAACTAAGTAAATTTAAAAACGGAAGAAAGTTAATTGAACATGCGGTAAAGACCAACCCTGATCACGTTGAAATCAGGTTTTTAAGGTTTTGCATTCAAACAAATCTTCCGGGTTTCCTGGGATATAAGGATCATATAAAGGGAGATAAAGTTTTTTTGATAGGTCAGGTAAACAAAATAAATGACGCTGAACTTAAACAAAAAGTGAAAGAATACTTGTTTAATTCTAAATATTGTTCTTCAGAAGAACTGAAAAAGATATAAGATGATAGAAAACGAAATACAGCGTGAAAACGTAATTCTTGTGGATGAGCATGACAACATTATTGGAACAATGCCTAAAATGGAGGCGCATCTTAAGGGAAGGCTTCATAGGGCGTTTTCTGTGTTTGTATTCAATAGTGATGGCCAATTGCTCTTGCAGCAAAGAGCGGAGGATAAATATCACTCGGGTGGGAAATGGACCAACACTTGCTGTAGTCATCAGCGCCTGGGGGAGCAAAGCATTGATGCCGCTAATCGCAGGCTAAAAGAGGAAATGGGAATGGAGTGTGTACTCAACTACGGTTTCAATTTTACCTACCATGCAGAATTGGCCAACGGAATTTCGGAGAACGAATTTGATCACGTATTCTTTGGCATAAGCGATGCAATACCTCAGCCTGATCAAACAGAGGTGGCGGCATTCAGGTATATGGATATGGAGACTTTAGCGCAGGATATCTCAAAACATCCCGAAATTTATACCGAATGGTTAAAGATTTGTTTTAATCAGATTATGGATTATTATAACAGATTTATTTTAGTAGAATGAACAGCTGGCTTCTGAATTTTCTAGTGGCAACGGGAACTTTTATTGCGATGGAAGGGGTAGCCTGGTTTACACATAAGTATATCATGCATGKMYTGYKCWKKTYANTRYRYWAWKATCATCATCATAAAGACCATGATGGTTTTCTGGAAAGGAACGATTTCTTCTTCCTGATTTTCGCAATACCAGGTATAATTTGCCTAGCATTAGGATCCTTTTACGGTGTATCCGTAGCTTTTTGGATCGGTATTGGAATAACGCTATATGGTGCAGCATATTTTTTTGTTCACGACATTTTTATTCATCAGCGCTTCAAGATATTTAGAAATTCAGAACATTGGTACTTTAAGGCCATTAGAAGAGCACATAAAATGCACCATAAACACCTTACTAAAGAGCGGGGAGAATGCTTTGGTATGCTCTGGGTGCCCTTCAAATATTTTTTCAGCAGTAAAAGAACAACATCATGAAGTATACCTATTTACTTATTGATTTTTTCACCATCATCATTCCATTTATATTTTCATTTCATCCGAAGCTGAATTTTTATAAAACCTGGAAAGCCTTTTTCCCGGCAGTAATAATAACCGGTATCATTTTTATATTGTGGGATGTATACTTTACCAGCTTAGGAGTCTGGGGCTTTAACTCAAGGTATCTTATTGGATTAACAATAGGGAATATGCCTGTCGAAGAAATCCTTTTTTTCTTTTGCATTCCTTATTCTTGCGTTTTTACCTACCATTGCCTTGACCTATGGATAGAAAGAACTTTACCTCAAAGAATGGAGTTAGTGTTAACTACTTTGTTGATCATCGTCTTTACAACAACGGGTATTTTGTTGAACGATAAGATTTATAGTATGGTAACTTTTATAGGTTTGGCCATACTCATTTCCTTCGCAAAATATGTACTTAAAGTGAGTTGGTTATCAAAGTTTTACCTGATCTATGGTATACTGCTAATTCCCTTTGTCATTGTGAATGGAATGCTTACCGGGACCGGGCTCGAGGAACCTGTAGTGTGGTATAACCAGGCTCAGATTATAGGGGCTAGAATTCTGACCATTCCTGTAGAAGACGTGTTTTATGGCATGGCTCTAATCCTTATGAACCTTTTAATATATCTTCATTTGAAGATTAAATATCAGTTAATCAGTGGGTATTCAGGTAAACCCATATAGGTAATGCAAAAAAACCTTAATATTGTCAATCAAAAGAAAAATAGATTTATGATTATAGAACCTAGAATGCGCGGGTTTATTTGCCTTACGGCACATCCAAAAGGATGCGAGCAAAATGTAATAAACCAGATCAACTATGTAAAGTCAAAAGGTGAAATTGAAGGCCCTAAAAAGGTTCTTGTAATTGGTGCCTCTACAGGATTTGGATTAGCATCAAGAATAACAAGCGCGTTTGGATCTGGCGCTGCCACCGTTGGTGTTTATTTTGAAAAACCACCTGCACCGGGTAAAACGGCTTCACCGGGATGGTATAACACTGCTGCATTTGAAGAACAGGCTCAAAAAGCCGGTTTATATGCTAAAAGCGTAAATGGCGATGCCTTTTCTACTGAAATAAAACAAAAAGTAATTGACCTGATCAAAGCTGATCTAGGACAAATTGATCTTGTAGTCTATAGTCTGGCATCTCCTAAAAGAATTCATCCAGTAACCGGTGTAGTTCATAATTCGGTTTTAAAACCAATTGGTGGGACCACATTTACCAACAAGACTGTCGATTTCCATACCGGAATAGTTTCTGAGGTTTCGATTGCACCGGCAAATGAAGAGGAAATAGAAAATACTGTTGCCGTTATGGGTGGCGAAGATTGGGGTATGTGGATTGATGAATTAAAAGCTGCAAATTTGTTGGCTCCAGAAGCTATTACAGTTGCCTATTCATACATCGGCCCTGCAGTTACTGAAGCGGTTTATCGCAAAGGAACGATTGGCAGAGCGAAGGATCATTTGGAAGCTACAGCCTTTGCTATATCTGACAAGCTGAAAGACATTAATGGAAAAGCATTTGTTTCTGTAAACAAAGCACTGGTTACTCAGGCAAGTTCTGCTATACCGGTTATTCCTTTATACATTTCGCTGCTTTATAAAATCATGAAAGAGAACGGTACGCACGAAGGATGTATTGAGCAGATGCAACGTTTATTCGCTGAGCGTTTATACAATAAAGATGGTATCGCTACCGATGAGCAGGGCAGAATCCGTGTAGATGATTTAGAAATGGATAGCGATGTACAAGGCGAAGTTGCAGCGCTTTGGGCCCAGGCAACTGAAGAAACACTACCTAAAATCGGTGACCTTGCCGGTTATAAGAGAGATTTCTTAAACCTGTTCGGCTTTGATGTTGACGGTATCGATTATACAAAAGATACTGACGAGATGGTTGCTGTTCCCGGATTGGTTTAAATTTTTTAATGGTGTAGCGTTTGTTCGTAAATATTGGTATAGGTTAAAACTAATGAGATAATTATGAGAACCAAACCATTAAAACTATTGATCCTTTTCTGCTTTCTTACAGTTGCTGCCATGTTTAGCGGCTGTGAAAAGAAAACAGACCAGGATAAATTGAAAATCAGCTACGGAACATCGTTTGGCATGTGTGTGGGTTATTGCAACAGCCAGCTATTTATTTCAAATGCAAAAATGGAGTTAAAGAAATACGAAAACAAACCGAATGCAGTTCCAAAAGTATGTACAGGTGAGATGGCAGAAGCGGATTGGTCTAAACTTGCCGATAGTATTGATCTAAGTGTTTTTAATCAGTTAAAAGAGTCTTATGGTTGTCCGGACTGCGCCGATGGCGGTGCCGAATGGATTCAGATAGAATATGGAGATAAAAAACATAAGGTTACTTTTGAGTATGGAAAGGAACCAGATGAAGTTAAACCATACATTTCTATTTTAAGGGCACGGTTTGCCACTTTTAAAGACTGCGAATAGCGATCATTGCGATGACCGAAAAGTTCAAAATAGAGGATGTGAAAACATCCTCTATTTTTATTTGTTTTTTACGCAAACGGTTGCATTAACTTATGCAAACGTTTGTTTGCCTTTTCGCTAAAATCCTCATTATTTTCTCTTAAAATAATTGATTAACATTGTGTTAAGGGGACTAATTGCTTTCAATATCAAGCTGGTTCCTGAACCTAAACACACAACCTAAACTAAATATTACCATGAAGACCAGACTAACCAAATGGGTGATGCTCGGCGTACTGCTAATCAGTTCACTATCCATGTATGCTCAGTTCAATATTATCCCTCTTCCATCAAGTGTAAAAGAAAATGGAGCCTCATTTACACTTAACGGTCAAACAAAAATATATTACGAGAAGGGCTTAAAACAACAGGCAGAACTACTTTATGCAGCATTATCGCCTGCAACAGGTTTTGATTTCGAAGTTTCAGATCAGCAAAAAGCTGCAAAAAATATAATCGTGCTAAAGGTTAACAAAGGAGGTACTCCACTAGCCAAAACCGATGCGCTAAATAAAGAAAGCTATAAATTAAGCGTTAAAAACGATGTAATAACCATTGAGGGTACTAGCCATGTTGGCGTTTTTTACGGTACACAAACCCTGTTACAGATGCTGCCTGCAGAGATTTATAACAAACAACTTCAAAGAAAAACCATTTGGAAAATTAAAGGGGCAGAGATTGCAGATGCACCTTCTTACGAATGGAGGGGAATGATGCTTGATGTTGCCCGTTATTTCTTCGGAAAGCATTTCGTGCTTAAGTTTATCGACATGATGGCGATGTATAAAATGAACGTTTTACATTTCCACCTTACAGACGATGCCGGATGGCGCTTAGAAATTAAAAAATATCCAAAGCTGACTTCTGTAGGTGCATGGCGAGGTGAGGGTGCAGAACGTACTGGCGGCTATTACACCCAGGAAGATATTAAAGAAATAGTAGCCTATGCTACTGCCAGAAACGTAGATGTTATTCCGGAGATCGAAGTACCGGCCCATGCTTTAGCTTCGATAGCTGCTTATCCAGATTTGTGCTGTACTGGTGAACAATATACGGTTCAAACCCAGCATTCTATTAGCAAAGAGATTTACTGCGTTGGTAAAGAATCTACTTTTGATTTTCTGGCCGATGTGTTTAAAGAAACCTTTGCGTTGTTTCCTTCTAAATACATCCATATAGGTGGCGATGAAGCTCAATATGACCGTTGGAAAACCTGCCCGCATTGCCAAAAAAGAAAGAAAGAGCTTGGTGTTCAGACAGAAAAAGAGATGCAGGTTTATTTTAACCAGCGCATCCAGAAAATGGTAAAAGGATATGGTAAAACCATTGTTGGCTGGGACGAAATTATTGAAGACGGTTTAAAAGATAAAGCTGTCGGGATGATCTGGCATGATCAGAAAAAAGCCTTTAAAGCCTCAGAAGCCGGGCATTATTCAGTAATGGCATTAACGGGCTATTGCTATTTTGACGTTGCAGAGAGCAACATCCCGGGCGAGGTTAAAGCGGCAACATGGTTGCAGCCAATCTCCTTAGAAAAAGCTTACCAGTTAAACCCGATGCTCGAAGGTTTGGATCCTAAATACCGTCCGCAGATATTAGGAGCAGAGGCAACACTATGGTCAGATCAGTTTATTCACGGTACGGTGCTTCAGGAAATTGCAGCGATCAACGAAGATCGTTCAGAAAAATATTTTGAATACTTAACTTTCCCAAGAATGTCGGCCTTGGCAGAAGTTTGCTGGACACCGCATGAAAAACAAGCCTGGCCTGATTTCGAAAACAGGATAAGAACGCATTACAAACGTTACGACAACGCAGGTTATGGCTATCGTGTGCCTCTGCCTAAATTGATCAGCAATGAAAAAGTTACAAACGGCTTTACCATAAAACTGGAAAGTGATGTACAAGGCGCAGAGATCAGATATACTACAGATGGAACCCGTGCAAACGTATATTCTCCGGTTTATACACAGGCAGTTACTGTTCCTAAATTATCTAATTTTAGTGCAATTACTGTGGTAAACCGCAATCAATACTCGCTTCCGCTTTATTTTCCTGAGAAATACGACAAGTTTAAAAAGTACGGTCAATTGGTTGCCGAGTGGAAACCATCATCAGTAAAAGGAAAAGACTTTGGAACTTTTGAAATCAATGCAACCGGAAAGATCAATGAAAACGGCGAGTATGTACTTTCATTTTGGTATACAGAAGGTCATTCGCGTTTAGAGATCAAATCCGTTGAGCTTTATAAAAACGGTGTTAAGATAGCAGAGGATGTTCATGAAGGCTATACTGGATCTAGCGAGGAAAATAATCAATATAAATTTAAAGTTGATGCTTACGAAACAGGAGCGGCCTTTAGTATAAAAGCTGTGGTAAGGGGCGATGTTGACAATGATTCGAATGGTGCTGTTTTTATTAAAAAACAGTAATTTCGTGGCATGAATAAAATCCATCCTCAATTGAGGACTGTTAATGTAATTCGATATGTAACCCCTTTGCGCGAAGGAGGCTCCATGCCTGCCATTGCCGAGGCCGACGACGAATTTCTATATGTATTAAAGTTTCGGGGTGCCGGGCAGGGTATTAAAGCCCTTATTGCAGAAATTATTGGAGGCGAAATTGCCAGGGCACTTGGATTTAAAGTGCCCGAAATAGTTTTTGCAAATTTAGACGAGGCCTTTGGTCGTACCGAACCTGATGAAGAGATTCAAGACCTGCTTAAAGCCAGTATCGGCTTAAATTTAGCTTTGCACTATCTTTCGGGAGCAATAACTTTCGATCCAACGGTTACTACTGTTGATGCCAAATTAGCATCACAAATTGTATGGTTAGATTGTTTATTAACCAATATGGATCGTACAGTACGCAACACCAATATGCTGATCTGGCATAAAGAGTTGTGGCTGATAGACCATGGCGCATCTTTATACTTCCATCATTCAATGCAAAACTGGGAAGAACAGGCTGTAAGGCCGTTTGCACTAGTTAAGGATCATGTATTGCTGCCTCAGGCAAGCGAGCTAGAGGAAGTTGATGCAGCGTTTAAGACAATCCTAACTAACGAACTGATTAACTCGGTTGTATCATTGATTCCGGATCAGTGGCTGATAGATGAATCCGGTCAGGAAACTACAGAAGAACGCAGACAGGTTTATAGTCAATTCTTGATTTCAAGGGTTGTTAATTCAGAGGTTTTTGTAAAAGAAGCACAAAATGCAAGAGAGTCACTTATTTGAGTACGCCGTTATTCGTGTGGTTCCAAGGGTTGAACGCGAAGAATTCATTAATGTGGGTGTGGTGCTGTATTGTGCAAAACAAAAATTTTTAAAAGCGCTGACTTCTTTAGATGAAAGCAGGCTAGAGGTGTTTAAGGCTGATCTGGACTGTGATGTGCTAAAAGCCAATCTTATTGCTTTTGAGCGCATTTGTGCAGGAGAAAAGGATAGTGGCCCAATTGGTAAATTGGATTCGGCCTCGCGCTTTAGATGGCTTACTGCTACACGAAGTACTGTTGTGCAGGCATCAAAAGTACATCCCGGATTTTGTAAGGATGCAATGGAAACGCTTAATAAGCTGCACGAACAGCTTGTGCTTTTATAATGGAGTATTTTAAAAAGCTCCTCGATTTACTTAAAATTGAGCGACAGGAAGATCTTGATTCTTACCTGCGATTGACAGCATCGGCCTCAGTAGCTGACCGTCGTGAAAATGGATTAACATGGTATCCCATTGCTATTCGTGGTTCTGAAACGGGTAGGGGCGATTACCTTACTGTTGAGGTTGAACGTACTACCCATCATGATATTTCGCACCAGCTTAGGTTTGGTGCGTCGGCAATTTTGTTCTCTAATCACGATCCTAAAAATGACAGGGTCGAAGGAACAATTACCCATCAGAGCGGAAACAAGCTAAAAATAACACTGCTAACAGAAGAACTACCTGATTGGGCCAGTGATGGTAAATTGGGTATAGATCTGTTGTTTGACGACAATAGCTATAATGAAATGCAGAATGCGCTTAAACAAGCGCAGAAACCAAAAGAGAAAGCTGCAGATTCGGTTTTAACAGATGTATTAACAGGGCAAAAGGCACCTACGTTTGATACCAGTTTAACAAACATTGTTATCCCCAAGTTAAACCCTGTTCAGCAAAAAGCAGTTAACAAGATCTTGCAGGCGCAGGAGCTGGCTATAGTTCATGGCCCGCCGGGAACAGGTAAAACAACCACGCTTGTGCAAGCCATTAAAGCTTTAATTGCTAAAGATGGTCAGAAAGTACTGGTTGTTGCACCAAGCAACACAGCGGTAGACTTGCTAAGTGAAAAGCTTGCCGAGGAGGGACTGAATGTATTGCGTGTAGGTAATCCGGCAAGGGTTTCTGAACGTTTGGCGTCCTTAACCATGGATAGTAAAGTTGCTGAACATAGTGCAACCAAAGACTTGCGATCGCTTAAAAAACAGGCCAATGAGTACAAGAATATGGCTCATAAGTATAAGCGCAATTTCGGTCGTGCAGAGCAGCAACAACGCAAAGCGCTGTTTAATGAGGCGCACAAGATCATGAAAGAGGTGAACAATGCAGAGCAATATATTATTGATGATGTTGTAGCAAAAGCCCAGGTCATTACTGCTACCTTAATTGGCGCCAACCATTACACCGTTAGAGAGGTTAGGTATAAAACTGTTGTGATTGATGAAGCCGGACAAGCTTTGGAACCTGCTTGCTGGGTACCAATATTAAAGGCAGAAAAGGTAGTGCTGGCCGGCGATCATTGTCAGCTGCCACCAACCATTAAATCTACACAGGCGGCAAAAGATGGCCTAAGCAATACCTTAATGGAAAAATGTACGGTAATGCACCCAGAAGCTGTTGTTTTGTTAGAGGAGCAGTATAGAATGAATAGACAGATCATGGGCTACCCATCTTCAGTATTCTATAACAATAAATTAACCGCACATCCCAACGTCGCAGGCAGGCTGCTGTTTGCTGAAGAATCTCCACTAGAATTTATAGATACCGCAGGTTGCGGTTTTGACGAGAAACTGGAAGGAACCAGTACCACCAACCCCGAAGAGGCTGTGTTTTTATTGAAACATTTAACGCATCTGGTTGCCAAACTGAATGACCATTCTACGGTTGCCGGCTTTCCTACAATAGCCATTATCTCTCCATATAAACAACAGATTGCCATACTTAATGACCTGATCACAGGATCTGAAGAACTAATGGTGTACAGGAGTAAAATCAGTATTAATACCATTGATAGTTTCCAGGGGCAGGAGCGAGACATCGTTTACATTGGCTTAACCAGAAGCAATACAGATGGTGCAATAGGATTTTTGGCCGATACCAGAAGGATGAACGTGGCCATGACAAGGGCCAGAAAGAAACTGGTTGTTATTGGTGATAGTGCTACACTCTCCAGATCAGCATTTTATTCTGATTTTATCAGCTATGCTGAACAATGTAATGCCTACATAAGCGCATGGGAGTTTGTCGGTTTTTAATCACTTAAACTATGAAATTAGCAGGATTGTGATTAATTTCATTTCTTTACACTAAAATCAAACATCACTCTTAAAATGAACGAGGAATTTTATCTTCATATATATAACAAACAGCTTCAAATTGAGGCTGTGCCATCCAATCAGGAAGTTGCTGAATGGGCAATGAATTTAATGAATTTGTTGTATCCAGAGCGTTTAACCTCGCCGGATTATTCAATTAATGAGATTAAGCGTTTCTTTTTAAAACAAGAAAAAGAGCTGGTAAGAATATTAAATGCCACTAAAGCCTGCGAACATAGCGATAATGAAGCGATAGCCAGAAAGATTTTTGAGAGTGTACCGGAGTTGTACAGAAGAATGAATACAGATATTTCTGCAATTCTGGAGGGCGATCCGGCTGCTAAAAGTGAGTTTGAAATCATCAGAAGTTACCCCGGTTTCCTTGCAATTGCATTGTATAGAATTGCGCATGCGTTGTTACAAGCCGAAATTCCTATTGTACCCAGAATCCTTACCGAATATGCACATTCCATTACCGGTATAGATATTCACCCCGGTGCGGTAATAGGCGAGTATCTTTATATTGACCACGGTACAGGTCTGGTTATTGGAGAAACTACCGTTATAGGGAATTATGTAAAGCTATATCAGGGAGTAACCCTCGGGGCATTAAGCGTAGAGAAGTATATGGTGGGCATTAAAAGGCACCCAACAATAGAAGATCATGTAATTATTTATTCGGGCGCAACCATTTTAGGTGGCGATACGATTATCGGGCACGATTGTATTATAGGTGGAAACGTTTGGTTAACTAAAAGTGTGCCTCCACATTCAACCGTATATCATCAGTCGGCAGTTAAGGTTATCGAAACAAAGCAACCTTAAAAATTCAGTCTTTAATAAAATTGTAAATCAGAGTAAAGCGTAGTTTAATAATGGGAAATATTGTTGAGTTTGTTGGAAACACACCACTTGTAGAAATTCAGAGGTTACATACTAATCCGAACGTTAAAATTTTTGCCAAGCTAGAAGGGAACAATCCCGGAGGTAGTGTAAAAGACAGGGCAGCATTAAACATGATCCGCAGTGCAATGGATCGCGGAGACATTAAAAAAGGGACAAAACTGATTGAAGCCACAAGCGGAAATACAGGTATTGCCTTAGCCATGATTGCGTCTATTTATGATCTGGAAATTGAGCTGGTAATGCCTTCTAATTCAACACGCGAACGTACCCTAACTATGGAAGCATACGGGGCAAAGGTTACTTTGCTGGAATCTATTGAAGTATGCAGGGATTATGCAGAGGAGAAAGGCGCACAGCCGGGTTATTTCTTATTAAACCAGTTTTCTAATCCAGATAACTACCTGGCTCATTATAAAACCACCGGTCCTGAGATCTGGAAAGATACCAATCAGCAGATTACCCACTTTGTAAGCTCCATGGGCACAACCGGCAGTATTATGGGGAATTCCATGTTCTTAAAAGAGCAGAACCCCGATATACAGATCGTAGGTTGCCAGCCAACTGAAGAATCGTCGATTCCCGGAATCAGAAGATGGCCAGAAGCTTATCTGCCAAAGATCTTTGATCCGAGCAGGGTAGATAGGGTAATGGATGTTTCTCAGCAGGAAGCCACAGAATTTGCACGTAAACTTGCCAAAGTAGAAGGTATATTTGCAGGTATGAGTACCGGCGGTGCACTTGCCTGTTCATTAAGATTGGCCGAAGAACTGGAATCGGGACTAATTGTATTTATTGCATGTGATAGGGGCGACCGCTATTTGAGCAGTGATCTTTTTGGTTAGCGCACATTTTAAATTTCTTACAGATTTAGCAGCAATTGTAACAGATTGTAACGATAACGATTGCGTAAATAATTTCCTCTTAAAACATTCATTCTTTATAATATTTATGTAGAATTGTTTTAGACAGAGCGAAATTTCAACATGACTATTTCTAAAAATATTTTAAAGACCATAAAAAATGAAAACGTTATCATTCCAGATAACACATTACTAGATCTTCCTGAAAAGGTATTACAGTTTGGAACCGGTGTTTTATTACGCGGGCTTCCAGATTATTTTATTGATAAAGCCAACCGAAAAGGCGTATTTAATGGCAGGGTGGCTGTCGTTAAATCAACCAGTAAAGGTGATCTTAACGATTTTACTGAGCAAAATGGTTTATATACAATTTGTGTAAGAGGGCTGGAGAACGGACAAACTGTTAAAGAGAATATCATTTCTTCATCTATTAGCAGGGTATTATCGGCCGATAAGGAATGGAGCGAGATATTAAAAATCGGACAAGACCCTGCTTTACAGGTGGTTGTTTCCAATACAACCGAGGTGGGCATTATCTTGCTAAAAGAAAGTATAGATTTAGCCCCTCCGGTTTCTTTTCCAGCAAAGCTATTAGCTGTGCTTTATGCACGTTATAAAGCGCTTGGAGATAGCAATGCAGCGGATGTTGTGATTATAGCTACAGAACTAATCCCTGAAAATGGAAAGAAATTAGAATCAATTGTATTTGAACTGGCAGAATTTAATAAGCTTGAACCTGAATTTGTAAGCTGGCTTAAAGCACATGCTCATTTCTGCAATTCATTGGTTGATAGGATTGTTCCCGGAAAACCTGATGATGCTACTTTAGAGAAGCTTGAGGAACAGTTAGGTTACAGCGATAACCTACTGATCATGGCTGAACCTTACCGTTTATGGGCTATAGAAGGCGATGAAAAGGTAGCTAAGTTACTGAGCTTTAGAGAAGTTGATAAAGGTGTAATTGTAAAACCTGATATAGAAATATACAGGGAATTAAAAGTACGATTATTAAACGGCTCGCATACCTTATCATCTGGAATAGCCTATTTATCTGGTATCGATACGGTAACAAATGCGATGAATGATCAGGCCATAAAGAGCTATATTACAAAGGTAATGCAATCGGAAATTGTACCTGCAATACCATATGAAGTTCCCGGCGATGAGGCCATGGTTTTTTCGGCAGCTGTTCTGGATAGGTTTGCAAATCCATACATTAAACATTTGTGGATCAATATCACTTTTCAGTATACCATGAAAATGAAAATAAGGATATTACCTGTTTTAACTCAATATTACAAGCTATTTAATAAGGTTCCATCAAGTATTGCTTTCGGCTTTGCTGCATTCTTATGTTTCATGAGAACTCAAAAAAAGGAAGAAAATCAGTACTTTGGGCAACACGAAGGTAAGGAATACTTGATTACCGATGATCAGACTGCTTATTTCTATGAAAAAAGCAAGTTAGACGAAGCTGAGTATGTAAGCTCAGTATTATCAGATCAGCAGTTATGGGAAACCGACCTATCGAGCCTTAAAGATTTTATTAAAACAGTAGAAGAAAATTATAACAACATAAAAACCTTTGGCATTACAGAAGCACTAGCCAAAACAAAATAAAAACAACAACCCAACCAAATACTAAACCAAATATAATGAACGAAAAAAAAGTAGGTAATTACAGGTGGACTATCTGTGCATTATTATTTTTCGCAACTACTGTGAATTATCTTGATCGACAGGTGTTAAGCTTACTTAAACCACATCTAGAAGAGATTTTTGGCTGGAGCAACAGCGATTATGCAAACATTGCTTCTGTTTTTCAATTTGTTTACGCTATATCGATGCTTTTTGCAGGGCGGATAATCGACAAACTTGGAACTAAAAAAGGATATGCCTGGGCCATCATTATTTGGTCGGTAGGTGCAGTTATACACGCCTTCGCTATTCCAATAGGTCAAAGTATCTCTACAGTACTTGGCTTTATGGGTATTGGCGTGGCCTCTGTTTCTATTGTAGGTTTTATGGTTGCCAGAGCCGTATTAGGATTTGGCGAGGCTGGGAATTTTCCGGCTGCAATTAAAGCTACTGCAGAGTATTTCCCTAAAAAGGAAAGATCTTTTGCTACCGGATTTTTTAACGGAGGTACCAATATTGGTGCCGTGTTAGCGCCTTTAAGTGTTCCGTTTATTGCAGCAAAATGGGGCTGGGAAGCCGCCTTTTTATTTATAGGTGCAATAGGCTTCTTGTGGCTTATATTTTGGTATAAATATTATGAAAAACCGGAAGAACAAAAAAGACTTTCGGCCGAAGAGCTTGCTTATATCAAAGCAGATGATGTTGATACCAGAGTTATCAATAGTGAAGGTGTAGCTGAAGAAACAAAAGTATCGTGGTTTAAACTACTTACATACAGACAAACCTGGGCTTTTGCTGTAGGTAAATTCATGACTGATGGTGTTTGGTGGTTCTTCCTGTTCTGGTTGCCTGCTTATTTGAAAGATCAGTATGGCATGATGGATACTCAGATTATGCTCCCTCTAGCGGTACTATATAGTATGACAATGGTTGGAAGTATTGGCGGTGGCTGGTTCCCAATGTATTTTATTAAGAAGGGATATGAGCCATATGACGGCCGTATGAAAGCAATGTTAATGATTGCAGTAATTCCGCTTGTGGTGCTTGCTGCACAGCCTTTGGGCCATATATCTTTCTGGATGCCTGTATTGTTAATTGGTGTTGGTGCATCTGCACACCAGGCATGGTCAGCAAATTTGTTTACTACAGTTTCCGATATGTTTCCCAAAAAAGCAATTGGTTCAGTTGTAGGTATAGGTGGTATGCTGGGCGGTCTTGGCGGTGTGGTTATGACCAAACTAGGCGGTGGGTTATTTGACCATTATAAGGCTTTAGGACATATTGAAACAGGTTATACAATTATGTTTACGATCTGTGCTGTTGCATACCTTGTGGCCTGGGTAATAATGAAAGCATTAGTTCCAAAATACAAAGTAATTAGTGATCTTTAACATAATCCATTTTAATCTCTAACTATATATTAATGACTTTTAAAGATCATCTTGACTCGATTTTTGTTGAGGAACGCGACATCCCTGAAGAATTCAGGCTAGCTGAAGAGGTTCATCAACGAGAATATTTAAGTAACGGAAAAATGCATTCCTGGAACGGGGAAGTACATGAGGTACTTTCGCCAATTTGCATCAAAACTTCAACAGGATTAAAGCGTAAAGTAATTGGCACGTATCCTTTGTGTAATGAGGCAGAAGCTTCGGAAGCACTAAAAGCTGCAGTTAATGCTTATAACAATGGAAGGGGCGAATGGCCTACCATGAGCGTTGCGGATCGGATTATCTGCGTAGAGAAGTTTACGCACAGAATTATTGAGAAGAAAAACGAAGTAGTTAAGCTATTGATGTGGGAGATTGGTAAATCCCATGCAGATTCGGTTAAAGAGTTTGACCGTACGGTAGAGTATATTTATGCAACTATCGATGCATTAAAAGACCTTGATCGTCAGTCGTCTAAGTTTAGTATTGAACAGGGTATTGTTGCACAGATCAGACGCTCGCCATTAGGTGTGGTTTTATGTATGGGGCCTTTCAATTATCCATTGAACGAGACTTTTACAACTTTAATTCCGGCCCTGATAATGGGCAATACCTTATTATTTAAACCACCAAAACACGGTACTCTATTACATTATCCTTTGTTGGAAGCATTTAGAGACTGTTTTCCGAAAGGCGTAGTAAACACCATATATGGCCGCGGTAATAAGATCATTCCTAACCTGATGAAATCGGGCGATATAAATGTGTTAACCCTTATTGGTTCAAGTAAAGTTGCCAATGAGCTTAAAAAGCTCCATCCTAAGGTAAACCGTTTACGCGCAATACTTGGTTTGGATGCTAAAAACGCAGCCATTATAACCGCAAATGCTGATGTTAAGTTAGCGGTACAGGAAACAGTATTGGGATCTTTATCCTTTAACGGACAGAGATGTACTGCGTTAAAAATTATATTTATACATCGTAGCCTTGCTGATGGGTTTTTAAAGGAGCTTTCTGAAGCTGTTGCACAGCTTAAATTTGGGATGCCCTGGGAACATGGCGTGGTTTTAACTCCTTTACCTGAACAGCACAAACCTGCTTATATTCAGGAGTGTATTGCTGATGCAATAGCCAATGGTGCTGATGTGATAAATGAAAATGGTGGCGCTACAAACGAGTCGTTTGTGTTCCCTGCAATTGTTTATCCGGTTAAAAAAGGCATGAAATTATATACCGAGGAGCAGTTTGGCCCGGTTATACCTGTTGTACCTTTTGACGATCTGGAAGAAACTATTGAATACCTTATCGAATCTACACACGGCCAGCAGGTAAGTATTTTTAGTAACGATGATGAAGAAATAGCGGAACTTATTGATCCTTTGGTAAACCAGGTGAGCAGGGTAAATGTAAATTGCCAGTGTCAGCGTGGTCCGGATGTATTTCCGTTTACCGGCAGAAAAGACAGTGCCGAGGGTACGCTTTCTGTAGTAGATGCTTTAAGGTCGTTTTCTATAAGGTCGTTAGTTGCTACTAAGCTAAATGAAAACAACAAGCATTTGATAAATGCAATTGTTGATAGTAATAGCTCTAACTTTTTGAGCACAAAGTATTTGTTTTAAAGACAGTCTAAATTGACAGGTATGCACTTGGGTCTGCGGTTGTCTTGCCTCCGGATTTTGAAGGAGATAGGGGGCATTGCTATATGAACTTTGCCTCCGCCAATGGAAAATTAATGGGTGATAGTGTTTATATTGGCGCGGTTGACGTGGTTGGATAACGATCACTTTAAACAACACCAATCTCCTCATCTCTCTGCTATAACATGCTAAAATTGCTTAATGAATTGACATAATAATAGAATTATTAATATCCAATATCCTTTTCTTTGCTATAACCAAATTACTAATGTATGAAAAAGTTAAATTTGCTTATTATCGGATTGGTTATGTCGTTTTCGGTATTTGCACAAAAAGATTATTTAAAAGAGTCTGAAGCAGCTAAAACCCAGCGTATGCAATGGTGGCAGGCTGCTACTTTCGGCATGTTTATCCACTGGGGCTTATATGCAGTTCCGGCCGGAGAATATAATGGTAAAAGCGGAGGAGCAGAGTGGATTATGGAAACACATAACATTCCAACTGCCGAATATGAAAAATATGCAGCTCAATTTGATCCACAGAAGTTTGATGCTAAAAAATGGGTAGAGATCGCTAAATCTGCAGGGGCTAAATACATCGTTATTACTTCTAAACACCACGATGGTTTTAGTCTTTGGGATAGTAAAGTGACCAAGTACGATATCATGGATGCCACTCCTTTTAAAAGAGATATTTTAAAAGAACTTTCTGATGCATGTAAAGCTGCCGGAATTAAGTTCGGATTGTATCATTCTATTATGGACTGGCATCAGCCCAATGCTAACCCTAAGCAAAAGCCAGATGTAAAACCAGATTTCAATAAATACAGAGAAGAGTATTTAAAGCCTCAGCTAGCTGAATTGATCAAAAAATACGATCCAACCATTTTATGGTTTGATGGAGAGTGGATTCCAGAATGGACTGAAGAGCAGGGAAAAGACCTTTACAATTACCTGCGTAACCTTAAACCTTCTTTGGTGATAAATAACCGCATCGGTAAAGCGCGCGGAGGCATGGAAGGTATGAATAAGTACCAGGATGCTGCCGGTGATTTCGGAACTCCAGAACAAGAGATTTTAAAAACCAATTCTCAGGACTATTGGGAAAGCTGCATGACAATTAACAACAACTGGGGCTTTGCTAAGTACGATCAAAATTGGAAATCGGCACAGGTGCTTATCGATAACCTTGTTGATGTAGCGGCTAAAGGTGGTAATTATCTGTTAAATGTTGGCCCTACTGCCGAAGGTGAGATTCCAGCACCAAGTGTAGAGCGTTTGGGAGAAATGGGCAAGTGGTTGGATATTAACAAGCAAGCCATATACGCCACTAAAGGTATAGAAACCTATAAACAAGGCGACAATATCAGATTTACGCAAAGCATGGATGGTAAAACTACTTACGTGATCTTTAACAAAGCTGAAAATAACGAAGTGGTTTTAACTGCTGTGCAGCCAAAAGATGGTTCAAAAGTTTATATGCTTGGGGTAAACAAGCCGCTGGAATGGACTAAAAGTAACGGATCGGCAGTGGTAAAACTACCAACTGAGTTACCTGGTAAATATGCGTGGACTTTAAAAATTCAAAGATCTTCTAATTCTAAATAGATTTTTAAATGAGAAAGTTTGTACTGTGTTTTTTAGTGGGTTTAGTTTGTAGTGCTTCAGTTATTGCACAGGTTAAAGCCTTACCATTTAGCAAGTATATAAAAGAAAGAAAGGGCCTGTCCAACGCTTATAATGCTATTTCTGTAAAGAAAAATGCTACTGTAGCTTTTTTGGGTGGCTCTATAACTTATAATAGTGGCTGGCGAGATAAGGTATGCGCTTATTTAAAAGAGCGTTTCCCGGTTACAAAATTTCATTTTATTGCGGCTGGCATCCCTTCGTTGGGAAGCTTGCCGCATACCTTCAGACTAAGCAGGGATGTGCTGGATTCGGGTAAAGTAGATCTTCTGTTTCTGGAGGCGGCAGTGAACGATCAGGTTAACGGAACGGATAGTGTTACTCAGGTGCAGGCACTTGAAGGCATTGTTAGGCACGCTAAAACCAGTAACCCGTTAATGGATATTGTGATGATGTCATTTGCCGATCCTGATAAGACAAAATTGTACGATTCGGGTATTGTGCCTACTTCGGTAGCCAACCATGAGCTAATTGCCGATCATTATCAATTGTCTTCTATTAACCTGGCTAAGGCAATACGAGATAAACTGGCAAATAATGAGTTTAGCTGGGAAAAGGATTTTAAAGACTTACATCCATCATCATTTGGTCAGGAATTGTATTTTGAAGCAATAAAAGACCTGTTGTTGTCCAGTTTTACCAACTTAAATGGTAAGCAGCCAAAGACGGTTAAATTGCCTGCTTTATTAAATAAAGGAAGTTTTACCCGTGGAAGGTATCTTAGCATAGAAACTGCCGAAAATAAAAAGGGCTGGGAACTGGTAAAGAGCTGGACGCCAGAAGATGGCTTGGGTACCCGCCCGGGTTTTGTAAAGGTGCCTATGCTGGTCAGTACCGTTGCAGGATCATCTTTTACATTGAAATTTAAAGGTACTGCAATTGGAATGGCCATAGTATCAGGCTCCGATGCCGGTATTGTTAGCTATTCAATTGATAACGGCAGCGAAAAACAACTTGATTTGTTTACACAATGGAGTAAATCTTTACATTTGCCATGGTATGTTTTATTTGGGAGCAATTTAGCCAATACAGATCATGTATTAAAAGTTACTATCAGCACAGAAAAGAACCAAAATAGCAATGGAACTGCCTGTAGAATAGTAAACTTTTTAATTAATTAATCCCCCATTATGCCCAGACGCGTCTTTATTTTCTCTCTTGTATTGCTTGTATCATCTGTTAAAGGTTTTTCNTTTNATAGAAAAGGTAATGATTCTCAGGTTTTCAATATTYCTTACSRASYSSGAWCTKAWMTTKWAYANNTRATNTAARYWCWKGKAMWYAKSWGKTRWWKRYAARYWMGRARWWRRTAAKARMAGATGCATATGCCCTTGTTAAAAATAAGGAGCAATTTATAAGCAGTAAGGATTATGAGCTGATTAAGTACTTGGAAACAGCTGTTAAAGATAAGTTCGGAGTTGGTAAGAAATACACCATAATTTTAACTAAAAGCGGCTTGCCGCAGATGGAGCAGATATTTTATGTTTATCCTGGTCACGATTATTTTTTTACCGAAGTTTCTTTAAAAGGCAGTAATGTTAAGAGTAACTATATGGCTCCGTTGATCTCTAATCGCGCAAGCATTCAGGCCAAAGGCGATAACCGAACGCTTTTTGTTCCTTTTGATAACGATACTTTTATCCATTACAACGCAAAGTCTATGGGCTCCGCGGCTGTAGAAAACACAAGTGCAGAAGTTGGTGCGGTATATGAAAACCATAGCAGGAAAGGTTTAATATTAGGCTCTGTAGAGCATTTGATTTGGAAAACAGGGGTACTTGGAATTGGTGATGACCTATCTGAGCTGCGCATTTGGGGCGGATATACAGACGAGAAAGTGACCAGGGATAAAACAATCCACGGTTCTATTTCTGGCTCAGTAGTGAAGTCGCCAAAGGTATTTGTAGGTTATTTTGCTGATTGGAGAACCGGATTGGAAGCTTACGGCAAAGCAAACAGAATTGCAGAGCCTCCATTTGTTTTTAACTGGACAAAACCGGTTCCTTTTGGATGGAACAGCTGGGGCGTTATTCAGGAAAAATTGACCTATGAAAAGGCGGTAAAGAACGTTGATTTTTTTGCAAATGAGCTTCCAAAGTTTAGAAATGATGAAACTGCATATATAGATCTTGATTCATTTTGGGACAATTTTACCGGCGGTATGCGTGGTGATTATAGCAAATTGAAAGAATTTGCTGATTACTGCAAGCAAAAAGGTTTACAGCCTGGTGTGTATTGGGCGCCGTTTACCGACTGGGGTTTTAAATCTGGTGGCGATAGGGAAGCTGAAGGCAGTAAGTATAAATTTAATGAGATGTGGACTAAGGTTGGTGGCAATTATCATGATTTTGATGGTGCCAGAGCCCTTGACCCTACACATCCGGGAACCAAGAAAAGAATCGATTATATTATTGATAAGCTAAAGGCTTGTGGTTTTAAAATGATCAAGATTGACTTTTTAGGCCATGCAGCCGCTGAATCTGATGTTTTCTATGATAAGTCTGTTACCACAGGGATGCAGGCTTATAAAGTTGGCATGGAGTATCTTATCGACAGGATGGATGGGCAAATGCTTGTTTATGCTGCTATATCTCCCAATTTGGCTACAGGAAGGTATGCTCACATTAAAAGGATTGCCTGTGATGCCTGGAAGACTATTAAGGATACTGAGTATACCTTAAATAGTGTTAATTACGGATGGTGGCACACTTATGTTTATAATTTTGTAGATGCAGATCATATTGTATTTGCTAATGAGAAAGAGGGTGTAAACAGAGCAAGGTTAACATCGGGCTTAATTAGCGGAACATTGATACTGGGCGATGATTTTTCTTCGGCAGGGATATGGAATGAAACGGCTAWKAANNTSTYRMASMMYKWASMWKWAWWRRSCWYWYYWASMTYKSKWGTTGCTTTTATGCCTGTGAATGGAAATACCGGGGAGCGGTCTAACGAATTTTTTGTTAGAAAGATAGGGGCTAGTTTGTATCTGGCAATTTTAAACTTTGATGGTAAAAAGAAGGTTTTTACCGTTCCTTTGGATAGGTTGGGCATTAAAAAGTCAACTTATAAGGTAAAAGAGCTTTTTTCTGGTAAAGGGTTTGAGATTAATAGAACGCTTAAGTATGAACTGAACGGACCTGATGCTACGATTATCAAAATAGAATTGCAATAGTTTAATAATTGATGTAAAGCACTATATTTAGCCTGAATAGATATAATAAGTAAGTAATTTGAACGCTCAGAGAATTATCCTTTTACTTGTATTTATTTGTACGCTCTCCAGTCAAGAATTAACAGCGCAAATAAAACGTACAATTAAAGGTAGTGTAAAAGACAGTACCAACCAGGGAATACCCGGATCCTATATTAGGGTAATTACAGGAAAAGATACGTTGACTGTAATTGCCGATAAGGAGGGTGGTTTTTCTATTTCCAATATTTCAACTCAGAGTTCAGACCTGTTGGTCCGTAGTATTGGCTATAAGCCATATGCTTCAATCGTTACCTTTCTTGACAAACAAAAGCAGGTTGACCTTGGCAATATTATACTCAAAACAGAGTCTAATATGCTTGATGAAGTAGTGATTAAGGGTAAAACCACTCCCATAAGGGTAATGAAAGATACCATTGAGTACAATACAGAAGCGTTTGTGATAAGAGAAGGCGATTATGTAGAAGATCTGTTAAAGCAATTTCCCGGTATGGTGGTAAAGGACGATGGAAAGGTTATCTCAATGGGTAAGGAACTTACCCGACTTAGGCTGAATGGCAAGGATTTTTTTACCAGTAATGTTGCTGAGTTTATTAAAAAGTTGCCATCGAGCATATTTTCTCATGTTCAGGTAATTGATGACTATGGTGATGAAGCTAATTTTACCGGGATAAAAGTGGGACAGCCCAGAAAGATATTAAATCTGGTTACTAAACCGGGGAGAGATAAGGGGACATTTGCAAACGTTAGTACAAGCGCTGCAACAAGTAATAGCTATATATTAAACGGAACTGCCAATATCTGGAAGGGACGTAAGCAAATGAGTGGCGGTGGTTCTTTTAATAATACAAGTAATGATGCTCAAATCAATAACAACACTAATGGCGCAGTTAGCTTTTCTGATAAAATCGGCAAAAAACTTTATTTAAGATCTAACTATAACACGGGAAATGGCACTTATGAAAACACGAATTTTAGTAATATTGAAAGTGTCAATAGTTTGGGAACCATTAATAGTATTAATGAGAACAAGACTAATACTAAAAATGGTAACCATAGTTTAAGTATGGGGCTTACTAGTGAGGAATCAGGTAAGTTTTTTGCTAGTAGTTTAGATGCGAATTTGTCAAAAGATAATTCGGAGAATACTTCATCATCTTTGCAGACTGGAGTAATCCGTCAGGATTTATTTACCAGCAGTACTTCAAAGCAGAATAGTCCAAATGTAAATATAAATATGAGTTTGGGCCTGGGGAGTAAAGATAAGAAGGGGAGAGCATCAATTAGCTTTTCGGGCAGGGCAAGTGGTGGTAAAGGGAATCAGGATATTCTTACTGATATCGATTATTATGATAAGGATACAAATGAAAAGGTTAAGGACTCTTTATTAAACCGGTTGATTGAAACCAGAAATGGAGATAGGGCAATAAATGCGGGTTTTAACTATTCAAGGACATTGGGTAATCCGAAGGATACTATACGGAAAAGTATAGAGTTTTCTTATTCATTTAGTGTGAGTTCTAACAATAATGAATTAGAAACACGGGTTAAAGATATAAATCGTAAAATAAGCTTTATTGATTCCTTAAGTAATGTTTATACCTCAACGTTTATCAATCAGAACATTAGGGGAGGTTATAGGTATAATTCAAATAAGATTAATTATGGTATTGGTTTTACATTGCAGCCAAATATTTTGATGGGTAGTTATGAGGGCAGAACCGATAAGATTAATCAAAAAACTTTCAATTCATCTCCATCTGCAAACTTTAGCTATATTATTTCTAAGACACAGTCGGTAGATATGAATTATAGCGGAAGTAGTAATGCCCCCAGGTTTGATCAGCTTCAGCCTGTGCCCGATACCAGGAACTTACAGAATGTAATTATTGGTAATCCGGAATTGAAAACATCATTTAGCCATAATGCAAATGTTGGTTATAACTTATTCGGAATTACCAGTGGAAGGGCATTGCAGATAGGTATAAATGCCGGTGCAACACAAAATGAGGTGGCAAGCAATATTATCCTGATTAAGGATACTTTAAATAGCTTAAAGCAGGAAACACGGTATGTGAATGTGAACGGCAACTATAATATTAACAGTAATTATACCGTCGGTTTACCTTTTGGCAGGCGTAAGTATATGGTTTCTATAGGGGGAAACATAGGGCTCACTAACTCAGTAATTTTTACCGATAATCTAAAAAATAACAATAAGGGACTTAATTTCTTTCAGAATATAGGGGTGAATATGGAATTGAAATCGTTATCTGGTAGTGCAGGCGCTTCTTATTCCTATAGCGAAAACAACTATACTATTGCCAATTTTAAACCACAAAATCTGGAAAGCTGGAGCTTTAATATGAATCTGGTATTTAAAATCCGTAAATCATTTAATACCTCAATTGATGCTTCTAAGAATTTTACCAGTGGATACTCTACAGGTGCTAATAATCCTTTTCTGATTAATGCAAACGTTTTTAAATCGTTTTTTAAGAATAATAGGGCGTCAGTAAGTCTTAGAGCTTACGACCTCCTGAATCAGGGAAATAATTTGTTCAGGGCCGTGTCGGGTAATATGATAATTGAGAATCGTAGCAAGCAAATTACCAGATATTTTATGGTAACATTTTCTATGAATTTAGAGAACTTTGCTAAGTAACTAGAAGGAGAGCTTTATAGCTCTCCTTCTAGTTTTATGTATTCTTTTAAGAGTTGAATCTGATTAAGCGCCCTGTTAAAGTTATGCCCTTCATATTTTGCGCCGTAGTAAACGTCATTTTGTAGGTAATCGGTTAAAAAGCGAATTGCCTGCATGTAAATAATGAACTTACCTGAATAAGTAAAGTACTGCTTTTCGGTTTCCGTTAATACATCTTTCATTTCTTCCATATAGCCATCATAGATAGCGGTATAGAATTCTTTTCTGATGCTGATTTTTGATAGATCTGTCTCTTCTTCGCTGGCTTCAGCTAGATAAGTCCTCATCATATCACCAACATCACTGATAAAGTAACCCGGCATCACAGTGTCAAGATCGATAACACATAAACCGTTGTTCTTTTTATCGAATAATACGTTATTTATTTTGGTATCATGATGTATTACCCTTAATGGTATTTCATTGTTAGCAACGATATTGATATATGTATCAACAATTCCTTTGTGTTCTGTAATAAAGGTAATGCTGTCTTTAGCTTTTTCCAATCTTTCTTCAGAAGCGTTTTTGCAGGCGATCTGGAACTGACTGTATCTCAATTTTAAGTTATGGAAATCGGGGATGGTAATTCCTAATTGCGTAGCGTCAAACCCGGCAAGGATTCTGGAGAACTTGCCAAATTGTTTTGCCGCTTCGTATGCCTCTTCCTTATTGGTTAACGAATTAAGCGAGGTTGAACCCTCAATGAAAGGAAACAATCTAAAATAACCATTAGCAGTATCTAAAAGCGAATGCCCATTTAGATCGCTTACAGGCGAAACAAACAAATAGTTAGGATATTCGACATCTAAATATTGTTTAATCAATGAGATATTCCTGTCAATATCTTTAGGCATTTTAAATACCTCGTTATTTACTTTTTGTAATATATAGTTTTGGGTATCTGTAGTTACTTTCCAAGTATGGTTAATTAACCCATCGCCAAATAGTTTTACTGTAGCTTTATCAGAGTTGAGCCCATACAATGGTAAAATATTTTCGAACATGCGTTTAATAGAATTTTTGATTGTTTACCCAAACCTAACTAATTCAGTTTATTAAACTGGTGTGCAAACGGTTGCGCAAAATTACTTAGGGTCATTTACCACAAGAACTGACTCTACAACGACATTAAAGTAGGCTTGATCTGCTCCTGACTCGTTTTTAGGCTTGTTTATAAGGTCGATAAGAATGTCGGCTGCTTTTTTCCCTTGTTTGTATGGGAATTGCTCAACAGAGGCTATAGGGGTATAGTCCATGTAGTTGATGATAGGCAGGTTTGCATAACTAACAAAATCGATTCCGTTTAAGTTAAGCGAACGGGTGTATCTGATGGCAAAGAGTGCCACGTAGTCATTAAATGTTACGATGGCAGTAGGTTTTCTGCGGTGATTGAGCATGTTGTCCATCACTTCAATTGTTCCTGCTTCTGTTAGATCTGAGTTTATGATTAGTGTTGGATCAAATTTTAAACGATTTGATAGCATTGCTTTGATGTAGCCTTCTTTTCGTTCGTGACTGGCTACCAGTGTGTTAGGGCCGTTTATCATGCCAATGGTACGGTGGCCTTTTTTCAATAAGAAGTTGACCGCTTCGTATGTTCCTGTTTCTAAATTAGAGGCAACGTAATGTATGTCTTTAATAGGAGGAATACGGTCAAAAAATACTACTGGGATGTTTAATCTTTTAAAGATCTCAAAATGCTCATAGGTACTTGTGGTTTTTGAAACAGAAACAAGCAACCCATCAACTCTTTGGGTTTTCATTTTCTCAACAAGAAGCTTTTCTCTTTCGGCATCGTCATGCGACTGAGCCAATAATACGGTATAGTTTCTTTTGTAAGCGATATCTTCTATACCACTTATAGCGGTTGAAAAGAATGATTCTGATAGTTCGGGTAAAATAACTCCAATGATAAAGGATTTTCCATGTAAAAATTGGATTGCTTTCTGGTTGGGCTCATAGTTGAGCTCCGAAGCAAGCTTTTTAACACGCATTTTTGTGGTTAATCCAATGCTTGAATGATCGTTTAATGCTCTTGATACGGTTGATACCGAAATCTTGAGGATTTTAGCAATTTCTTTTATAGTWGYTRRKNNATCRGACATTAGGGCCAAATATTATAATAAACTTTGAATAACCTTACAATTTTAATAAAAAACTGTTTTATTAATTGATTTAGACCAATATACGCATAAATTCACGCAAACGTTTGCCTGTTAAATATTTAATATAACCACTGTTAAGTGATCGGCACATGTGGCTAAAACAAGGGATAAAAGCATAAAAATGTGTTTAATTTTTTAAAATGATTAGAAATTAAGTGTTTTTTAGAAATCTGGTTCAATTAGATAGTCGCGGCCAGATAATTTTTATTGGTTCCTTTTAAAAAAGCCGATAATGACAAAATATCAAACGTTTGCGTGTTTTTTTTCTGTTTTTGATTTAGTGATTGATGATATAGTATATACCTTGTGTCATGATTCTCCAAGCTAGTTAAGGGAGATAAAATAAATTAGCTAACCAAAACGTAGAAAAGAACTAAATAAATTATGAACAGAAGAGAATTTGTTAGAAACTCGGGGCTAACTGCAGCAGCTGTTACTATTTTGCCAGAGAATCCATTGTTTGCCAGTTCAAAGGCAGATAAGGTTAAAATAGCAATAATTGGTGTGGGCTTACGTGGTCAAAATCACCTTGATTTACTATTAAAGAGAGATGATGTAGATTTAGTAGCCATTTGCGATGTGGAGCCAAGAATGCTTAATACGGCTAAAGCAATGATTGCAAAGAGTGGAAAACCAATGCCTAAGATTTTTACAGGTGATGATAATGCCTGGAAGAAAATGTTAGAAACTAAAGGACTGCAGTCGGTATTAATTGCTACTCCATGGGAATTACATAAGGAGATGATTATCACTTCTATTGAAGCGGGTATTAAATATGTAGCTACTGAGGTTATTTTAGGAATAACATTACAGGATCATTGGGATGTAGTTCATGCTGCTGAAAAAAATAATGCTCATGTAATGATGCTGGAAAACGTATGTTACAGAAGAGATGTTCTTGCGGCATTAAATATGGTTAGACAGGGCCTGTTTGGCGAGATTCTTCATCTTCAGGGCGGTTATCAGCATGATCTACGCGAGGTTAAATTCAATGATGGGGTAAAACCTTACGGTGGTGGTGTTGAGTTTAATGAAAAAGGTTTCTCTGAAGCAAAATGGAGAACAAATCACTCTGTACATAGAAATGGAGATTTATACCCAACTCATGGTATTGGCCCAATTGCCAATTATATAGATATAAACCGTGGAAACAGATTTTTGAAGCTAAACTCTTTTGCTACCAAGTCGAGAGGTTTGCATAATTATATTGTAGAAAAGGGTGGGGCTGACCATCCGAATGCGAAAGTAAATTTCCGTTTAGGAGATATTGTTACCACAACTATTGATTGTGCCAACGGTGAAACTTTAATCCTGCAGCACGATACTAACCTTCCTAGACCATATTCATTGGGCTTTAGGGTTCAGGGTACTAAAGGTTTGTGGATGGATGTAAACAAAGGTGTTTATGTTGAAGGTGTAAGTAAACCTCACCAATGGGATCCGGCAGATCAATGGTTAGATAAGTATGATCATCCACTTTGGAAAAAATACGGAAATGATGCGCAAGGTGCAGGTCATGGTGGTATGGATTTCTTTGTAATCCATGCTTTTATTGAGTCTATTAAACGCAATACAGCTACTCCATTAGATGTTTATGATGCAGCAGCCTGGAGCGCAATTACGCCTTTAAGTGAACAATCTATAGAGCTTGGAAACCAAACTGTAGACTTCCCTGATTTTACAAGTGGCAAATGGATGCATAGAAAGCGTGTTTTTGCTTTAAATGATGAATATTAATTTTAGTTAGAATCAATAAATAGTTAGTGTTGGAAGCCTCTATAAGCGATTATAGGGGCTTTTTTTATTTTGAATATTTCAAAAATGAGTTTTGTTAACATTAACTTAACATTGAAAACTCATCTTTGTATATGTTTTTAAATATTCTGGCTTTAGCCTTTCTAATCTTAGCTTTAATTGCAGCATTTAAAATGGATACTCCTCTACAGGGTGTATTGTTTATGGTAGCAATTGCTGCAGTTTGTGGTCTTTTGTATTTATTTATTTTATTTCCCGGATTTTCTGGTTTAGCAGTTGCTGTAATGTTGGCAGCTTTTATTTTCAGACAAAACAAAAGATAATTAGCTATCTGTTTAGTTATCAGTTTGTTTTATTTGCTTTAAGCGTTTTAGCAAGTGTTTTTTGCGTATAATGCTGTACCCATTGATTTCAGCAGAGGAAATCTAACTCCATTAATTTATAAAATTTAATAACGAAAAATCTGGTCGAATAAATATTATAAAAATATTATATTAATATCATAATATTTTATTTAATAATTCTTAAATTTATTTCAATTAAAACTAGGGGGCGTTTTTAAAATTATTGATTATGAAAACATTAGGGGAGAAATTTAGAATTTTACGTCAGAAAAAGGGAGTCAATCAAAAAGCGATGGCCGACTTGTTAGAGATATCTATTCCGGCGTATTCAAAGCTTGAAACAAGTATCACAGATCCGAACTTCAGCAGAATTAATCAGATAGCTGAAGTACACAATTTAACTTTAAGGGAGTTACTTGATGTTGGAGAGGAAGGGATTAATGAGCAAACGCAGTTGATAAAGCAGTTAAAAGAAAAGGTGAGCGAGCTTGAAAATGCAGTAATTAGGTTACAAAGTAAACTAATTGACCTGTATGACAAGGATGAACAAAAGAAATAATCAACGAATAATATCTTTAAACTTGTAAACAAGGATATTGCTATCCTTTGTTTACAAGTTTTAGTAATGCAACGCACCGTTCGGTTAACCAACTAAAATCTGTTGCATCCTGAGGAGCTTGAAATAGCTTGGAACCAAATCCTAAAGCAGCAACCCCCGCATTTAACCAACTATCGATATTTTCCTTATTTACATCAACACCCCCGGTTGGCATAAATTTTAAGGCTGGAAACAATGGTTTAATAGCCTTTAAAAAACCTGGTCCAAGCGTGTCGCCCGGAAAAAGTTTAACTAACGAAGCGCCAAGTTCTTCGGCAAAGTTAATTTCTGTAGGTGTCATACAACCAGGCACCCAAAGCAGCCCATTTGTAAACGCCAGTTTAGCTATATCCTGTTTAACAATTGGACTAACTATGAAATCTGCACCGATGCTAATGTATTGATCGGCCTGAGCTACGGTTTTTATGGTGCCTATACCTAATTTAAGATCCGGAAAATGAGCATTTCTATATTCCAGCATGGCTTTGAAATTTTCTGGAGCATGTTCACCTCTGTTGGTAAACTCAAAAACCCTGATGCCACCGGCGTAGCTAGCTTTAAGCACATTTATGCAGGTATCTTTATCTTCATGATAATAAACCGGGATAACAGGGTACTTGCCGATAATTTCTAATGTATTGGTTATTGCATTCATTTTTAATGTTTTTTAAAGAGTTCCATCACCAAAATCTCCTTTAACAAAGAGCTTTTGATAACCAGCGTTTGTTGCCTTGTTGATGATTTCCTGTCCACCTTCATTGTTGGTTAGGCCATATATTAGCCCTGCCATAAAAGCATCTCCGCTTCCAATTCTATCTACAACGTCATTAGTTTCGCGAATTGGAGAGATGTAATTGCTTTCTAGCGTATGATAGGTTCCGTAAAATAGGTTATGTTTTGGATTATCCATAAAACGGAAGGTATTGGCGATGTGTTTGCACTGAGGGAATAGTTTGAAAATTTCTTTAGCTGATGCTTCTGAGTGACTAAAGTATTCCTGGGCTGTGGTTTGGCGATTTAGATCGTCGCTAACACTTGTTCCCAGCATTTTATTGGCCGCCCAAATGTTACCCATTATTACATCGCAATACTGAATCAGTTCTGGCATTACCTCTATAGGTTGTTTGCCATAATCCCAAAGTCTGTTTCTATAATTTAAATCGACCGAAATGGTTATGCCTTTTTTCCTTGCCGCTGCCAGGACTTCTTTACATACAGCTGCTGTATTTTCGTTTAAAGCAGGAGTAAGGGCAGTCCAGTGAAACCAGGTGTATCCATCTAATACCTTTTCCCAATCTATCACCCCGGGTTTAATTGAGCTGAATGAAGAGAACTTTCTGTCGTACACTACCTGACCACTGGTTAGTCCATTAGCTGATAGTAAAAAGTACAGGCCCAGTCTGTTACCTTCCAGTATGGTTTTAGAAGTATCWACMCNCTWNTYCCKAMASGWMKYKCWWMSCATTTGATGTTAGTGCATTGTCGGGCGCACAAGTTAAATAAGAGACCGGTAATTTCCATTGACCTAAGGATGCTGAAACATTTGCTTCGGAGCCTCCGGGAAATAAAGCAACGGTATGATTTTTAGAAATAAATTGATCTTCTGTGGAACTGAACCTTAAAAGCAGTTCGCCAAATACCAATATGTTTTCTTTATTCTGCATAGTTTTAGTTATTCAATATACAATTATACAGGTTAGCCAGTTAAAAATATCAGGGTGGTTAATATATAAAAACGCAAACGATTTCGTGAATTTTAATGATTGCTTTGAGTGGATGCTCTTGCTTTAATATAGGTTTCGAGCATTACGGTTTCGTACTCAGGATGCTGATCTTTTCTTTCTATTAGGGAGATTAGTTTTTTTGCAGCTAATTGTCCCATTTCAAAAGCAGGCTGATGTACTGTGCTTAAAGCCGGGCTTAGTGCTTCGGCAAGATCTGTGTTGGTAAATCCAATTAAAGCGATATCATTAGGAATGTGATAACCTAGTTTGTTGAGCAGGGTAAGGCATCTGGTGCTGATCTGATCTGTAGCGGTAAAAATAGCATCTGGCTTATCAGTTAAGTTCATGAAATATAGTATCGCCTCTTCAAGATCTGAATTCAGCTTTTGAGTATCGGAATAATCGCAAGACCTTAGTAATTCTGATCGGTAGGCAATGCCACTATCTTTTAATGCTTGTTTATAGCCATTTAAGCGTTCGGTAGCTATACTTAGGGTGGTATTGGTATTTAGATGGGCGATATTTTTGTACCCACTCTTTATGAGGTGCATTGTAGCATCATAGGCACCCTGAAAATTGTCGGCCCCAACTTTATGTGTATTTATCTGATCGCTAAGCCTATCAAAAAGAACAATAGGTAAACCAGCTTCCTGTAAAGAGCGTAAGTAACTAAAATCAACGGTTTCGCAAGCAGGGGAGATTAATATACCATCGACCCCTCCGGAGTATAGTAATTCAATACATGCAGCTTCTTGCTTTTCAGATTCTTTACTCTGCATGATAATGATCTGGTAAGAATTATCTGAACTAACGGTATCGATACCATCCAGCATCTGTGCAATTACATTGTTATCCAATGAACATACTACTACGCCAATAGATCTGCTTTTTCCTTCCTTAAGTCCTTTAGCTAAACGATTTGGCGAATAGTGATGCTTTTGAGCATATTCCATTACCTTTTGTTTGGTATCTATACTAATCTCATAACTGTCGTTTAATGACTTAGATATTGTAGAAATAGATAAATTGAGCGCTTTTGCAATGTCTTTTAAGGTAACGCTATTGTTCATGCTGATCTCTATTTGGTGCAAAGGCGAATTTGCAATTATTATCATTCAATAAGGTAAAGATACTTTTTTTTATTTTTTTTAAGCCCTTAATTCGTATTTGACAAATGGATTACACTTATAATAATAACTGTTTATACATTTGCTTAACGGTGTTAAATTATTTACACGCCAATATAAATAATACGATGGGAAGTAAAGAGCGCATAGCAAGACTAAAAGAGGAGACACGACTCAATATCCTTGATGCTGCCTTAGACATAGTGAAGGATGAGGGATGGCAGGCTTTAAGTATGAGAAAGATTGCAGATAAGATTGAGTACACTGCCCCAATTATTTATGAATACTTTGCTAATAAAGAAGGAATATTACTTGAACTGACCCGTAAAGGGTACATTATCTTGGCAGGAGAGGTTAGAACAGCAAGAGATAAACACGATACACCGGAGAGTCAGTTAGAGGGAATGTGGGTTGCGTACTGGAATTTTGCATTCAAGTATAAAGAGCTTTACCAGCTGATGTATGGTGTAGATATGAACTGTTGTGAGCTGAAGAAAAAGATGCCGGAGGCAGAACTTTCTGATGATCTGATCTATGATGTAATAGAAAAGGTAATCACATTAAAGAATCCGTCTGAGGATTTTGTTTGCAGAAAGTTCTATACTTTCTGGTCTATTATTCACGGTTTAATTTCTATTAACCTTGTAAACAAGGGCCGTGATGCAGAGATGAATCAGCGTATTCTAAAGGATGCCATCAGAGGAATCATAAAATATATAAACGAATAATACCCATTACCAATAAACTCAAAGGCTAAAAAGCCAGAATTTTTTAACAATTACTTAACGCTGTTAAACGACTTACACCCGTTATACGCCAAACCTTTTAATCTATCATGTTATGAAATACTACCTCCCTAATTCACAATTATTTAACACTGTTAAACAATCTTACGTTATGAAATCAATACTTATATTTTCCGCTATGTTTTTATTGGCTTGTTCCAATAAAGCCCCGCAGGCAGTAGCACCTGCACCGCCTGCTTTACCTGTTGCCAGTGTTGTTTCTGGCACAGAAACAACTTACCAAGAGTACCCTGCATCTATCGAAGGTTCTGTTAATGTTGAAGTTAGACCACAGGTTAGTGGTACCTTAGAAAAAGTATATGTTGACGAAGGTGCTTTTGTAAAAGCTGGTCAGCCTATCTTTAAAATAAACGAACAGCCATACAGAGCCTCATTAAACAATGCCCTTGCAGCTCAGCATTCAGCTGAAGCAAGTTTAATAAATGCCCAATTGGAAGTTGAGCGTTTAACACCGTTAGTACAAAACAAAGTAATCTCCGATTTTCAATTGAAATCTGCTAAGGCTACCGCACTTGTTGCAAAAGCGAACATTGAACAAGCAAAAGCAAATGTTTCGACTGCTTCAATAAACTTAGGATATACCTTAATTAAGGCACCTGTTAGTGGTTATATTGGCCGATTAGTTAAAAAACAAGGAAGTCTTGTTGGTCCTACAGATGTAGATGCCTTAACTCAATTGTCGGATGTGCATGATGTACACGTTTATTTCGCTCTTGGCGAAAAAGACTTTGTAAATTTCAAAGATCAATATCCTGGTCAGACTTTAAATGATAAACTTAAACAACTTCCCGCAGTAGCATTAATTTTAGCTGATGATAGCGAATATGGTACAAAAGGAAGAGTTGACGTGATTGACGGCCAGTTTGATAAAAACACCGGAGCAATTACTGTTAGAGCAAAGTTTGCTAACCCTCAGGGCTTATTAAGATCAGGAAATACAGGTAGAATTCGCCTGAGCCTGCAGCATACTAATACCCTTGTAGTTCCTCAATCGGCAACTATAGAGGTGCAGGATAAAATCTTTGTATTTGCACTTGCTGATAGCAATAAGGTTAAAAAACAAGCTATCAGTGTAATCGGTAAAACAGGTACTAACTATCTGGTAAAAGACGGAGTTAAGGCCGGCGATCAGATTGTTTTAAGCGGACTAGACCGCTTACAGGAAGGTGTAGTGATTGCACCACAAAAAGCAACAGATAAAGTTGCTAAAAACTAATTACCCAATTAAACATTAACTGTCATGTTCAAAATTTTTATACAAAGGCCCGTATTAGCTACAGTAATCTCCATATTATTGGTGATACTGGGTGTGCTAAGCCTTACCAAATTGCCGTTACAGCAGTTTCCAGACATTGCGCCACCATCAGTACTGGTAACTGCTAACTACCCTGGCGCCAATGCCGAAACTGTATTGCGTTCAGTTGCCCCATCGCTTGAAGAGTCTATCAACGGTGTCGAAAATATGAGCTACATGAGCTCAACAGCTAGTAATGATGGTACATTGGCTATCACTGTTTACTTTAAGCTTGGAACAAATCCGGATCAGGCTGCCGTAAACGTACAAAATCGTGTGGCGCAGGCAACCAGTCAGCTGCCAACTGAGGTTGTGCAGCAAGGTATCATTACTGCCAAACAACAAAATAGCTTTATTATGGCTATTGGTATGTATACCGAAGATGAATCTAAATACGATCAAACATTCGTGGCCAACTACGCACAAATCAATATTATACCTGAGATCAAAAGGATTCCAGGTGTTGGTTCGGCAAGTATATTTGGCGGGGTAAAAGATTACTCTATGCGTATCTGGCTAAATCCTACTCAAATGGCCACTTACCATATTACCCCTAATGAGGTAATGGCTGCAATACAAGATAAAAGTTTGGAAGCAGCACCAGGTCGTTTTGGTGAAAGAAGTAATGAGGTTTTTGAGTATGTTATTAAATATAAAGGCAAGCTTACAAAACCTGAAGAATATGAAAACATTGCTATCCGCGCAAATGAAGATGGTTCTACCCTTCGCTTAAAAGATGTAGGTAGAGTAGAGTTTGGGGCATATTCATACAACAGTTTAACCCGCTTAAACGGTAAAAAAGGAGTTGTTCTGGGTATTATCCAGTTAGCAGGTTCAAATGCTAACGAGATTCAGATTCAGATAAACAAGTTAATGGAAAAAGCTGCTAAAGATTTTCCAAAAGGTGTTAAACACAATATTTTTTACAGCACAAAAGTAGCACTGGATCAATCAATTGAACAGGTACAGCATACACTTATTGAGGCATTCATTTTGGTATTTATCGTTGTGTTTATCTTCCTTCAGGACTTTAGATCAACGTTAATTCCTGCTATTGCGGTTCCCGTAGCTATTTTGGGTACTTTCTTCTTTATGCAGCTGTTTGGGTTCTCCATTAACTTACTAACACTGTTCGCTCTTGTATTGGCTATTGGTATTGTGGTGGATGATGCCATTGTGGTCGTCGAGGCTGTTCACGCCAAGATGGAACACAAGCGCATCGGCGCTAAACAAGCCACAGCCGAAGCGATGCACGAAATTAGTGGTGCCATTATATCAATTACGCTGGTGATGTCGGCTGTGTTTTTACCCGTAGGTTTCCTTGAAGGTTCAACCGGAGTATTTTACAGACAATTTGCCTTTACAATGGCTACCGCGATTATCATATCAGCTATTAACGCTTTAACATTGAGTCCGGCATTGGCTGCCTTGTTCTTGAAAGACAATCATGCAGACCATCCTGATGAGCCTAAAAAAGGATTTAAAGAAAAATTCTTTGCCGGATTTAACAGAAGCTTTAATGCTATGACAGACAGGTATGTTGGCGGTTTGAAATTCCTGATCAAAAATAAAGCAGTTAGTATTATTGGTTTGACAATTATTATTTTGGCGACTGTATGGATGGTACAAAGAACCCCAACAGGGTTTATTCCAACAGAAGATCAGGGGTTTGTGGCTATTGCCGTAAATACTCCTTCTGGAACTTCGTTAGATGGTACTTCTAAAGTAATGAAACAGGCTGAGGCTGAATTGGGTGCTTTAGATGCCTCAAGATTTGTTACCTCTATTACAGGTTTTAACTTGCTTACTTCATCAACAAGTCCATCTTCGGCAGTTGTGTTTGTGTTGTTAAAGCCAACTAAAGAAAGAGGTAAGGTACAAGACATTAATGAAATTATGAACTTGATAAGAGGTAAATTAGGTGCCATTAGTGGCGGTAGTTTCTTCGTGTTTAGTTTCCCTACCGTTCCTGGATTTAGTAACGTGGAGGCATTGGATCTTGTACTGCAAGATAAAACAGGTGGTAAGCTTGATAAATTCAGTGGTATAGCCAACGGTTTTATTGGTGAGTTAATGAAACGTAAAGAAATTGCCGTTGCATTTACCACTTTTAAAGCAGATTATCCTCAATTACAGCTTGAAGTAAACGACGAGAAAGCAAATCAGCTGGGTGTGAATGTTCGTGATATTTTGCAAACCATGCAAGCTTATTTCGGTAGTGCTCAGGCATCAGATTTTAATCGCTTCGGTAAATATTACCGTGTTCTGGTTCAGGCCGATATTGCTGATAGGGCAGACCCGACTGCGATAGACAGAGTTTTTGTTAAAAACAAAACAGGAGAAATGGTGCCAATAAAAACGTTGGTTAAATTAACCCGTGTTTATGGCTCAGAAACTGCATCACGTTATAATTTGTTTAACTCTATTCAGGTTAACGCCATCCCTAAACCAGGATTTAGTTCTGGTGATGCGATCAATGCAATACAGGAAGTAGCTAAAGAGCAATTACCTGCCGGATATGGATTTGAGTTCTCTGGACAAACCAGGGAAGAGATTTCATCAAACGGACAGTCGACAGTTGTATTTATACTTTGTTTAGTGTTCGTATATTTCTTGTTGGCAGCGCAGTATGAAAGCTATATTTTACCATTAGCAGTAATACTGTCTATTCCTACCGGAGTGTTGGGTGTGTTTGTCGTAATAGGTTTAACCGGTATAGAAAACAACATCTATGTACAGGTGGCGCTGATCATGCTCATTGGTTTGCTCGCCAAGAATGCCATTCTGATTGTGGAGTTTGCAGTGCAGCGTCGAAAAGCAGGTCTTTCTTTGGTAAGTGCGGCAATAGAGGCAGCAAAACTAAGATTACGTCCTATTCTAATGACCTCATTAGCTTTCGTTGTAGGTTTGTTTCCAATGAGTATTGCAACAGGACCATCTGCACAGGGTAACCACTCTATAAGTATTGGTGCTGCAGGGGGGATGCTTTCAGGAGTTATTCTTGGATTGTTCCTTATCCCGGTTCTATTTGTGATTTTTCAGCATCTGCAGGAAAAGGTATCAAGTAAACCAGCTGTGCTTACTGATGCTCAGGATTCAAATGGTGTTAAGGTAAAACCAGAATCAGAAATCATCTATTCTTAAGGTATTATCCATTAATTAATGAAAGAAAAGAAGGTATCTAAACACTACTTTTTGGATACCTTCTTCAAATCAAAACATAAAAAATAGATACTAATGAAAAAGTATATAAATACACTGGCCCCGCTCTTAGTTTTAATAGTGTTGGCCGGATGTAAAGTCTCTAAAGATGTGGCCATACCGAAAGCTGCAATTCCTGAAACATTCAGGAATGCCAATACTACCGATACCACTAGTATTGGAAATATTTCTGTAAAGAATTTCTTTACAGAAGAAGGGGTACAACGACTGATAGACACTGCGCTATTGAGGAATTACGATATGCAGATCGCTTTGAAAAATATTGAATCGGCAGAGGTGCTGTTTAAACAATCAAAGCTTGGTAACATCCCGGAGCTAACGCTACAGGTTACTGCTAATGCTAATCGTCCGTCTAATAATAGTTTGAATGGATTAAGTGCCGGTCAGTTTTTGAAAACCAAAGTTATTCAAGATTATAATGCAAACGTTGGTTTGGCGTGGGAAGCCGATATCTGGGGTAAAATAAAAAGCCAGAAACAGGCAGCTCTTGCAACATATCTTCAAACATCGGAAGCAAGGAAAGCTATCCAAACAAGGGTAGTGGCTAACGTTGCTCAAGGTTATTACAGGTTATTAATGATGGATGCTCAAATGGCTGTGGCTAAAAAGAATCTCTTATTAAACGACAGCACCTTACGCATTATACATATGCAGTTTGACGCCGGGCAAGTAACTTCTTTAGCTATACAGCAGGCAGAAGCTCAGCAATTGGTAGCTGCACAGTTGATTCCGGAACTGGAACAAAATATTACCATTCAGGAAAATGCATTGCGCATTTTGACCGGTCAGCTACCTGGCGCTGTTGAGCGTTTGGCTAGTTTGGAAAAGACCAATATCCCTGTGCAGCTATCGGCAGGTGTTCCTTCTTCAATGGTTAGCAGAAGACCGGATGTGAAAAGCGCCGAATTGTCTTTAAACATTGCTAATGCAAAGGTTGGGATTACTAAGGCAAGTATGTATCCATCGTTAAGCATCACTGCAAGTGGAGGTCTTAACTCATTTAAAGCCAGTAACTGGTTTAATATTCCTGCATCATTATTTGGTGTAGTAGGGGGTGGACTTACTCAGCCTATATTTCAACGCAGGCAATTGAAAAGCCAATATGAGCTTGCTAAAATAGATCGTGAAAAAGTAGTTCTTGAATTTAGACAATCTGTACTGAATGCTGTAGGCGAAGTGTCTGATGAATTGGTTAAACTAGAGAAGTTAAAACTTCAATATGATATTTCTTCTAAAAGAGTAACTACTTTACAGGGAGCAGTAAAAAATGCCAACCTGTTATTTAAAAATGGAATGGCCACCTATTTAGAGGTAATCACTGCTCAGAGTAACTCGTTGCAAAGTGAACTTGAATTGGCAGCTATAAAAACTGCACAATTGAATGCTTCTGTTGAGCTGTATCGTTCGCTTGGTGGTGGATTATAAGACTATCGTAATTATTATATGACACCCGTCATCTCGACGACAAAGGAGGTCTCTTGAACTAGCAGGAACAAGAGGCCCCTCAGTACTCGGGATGACGGGTGTTTTAGTTTAAAGCTATGATGGTATTCCCTAAATATTCAGTGTAGAATCCTGATAGATGGTTGAATCTTGCTGATCAAAATTGTTGGCAAAGGCAGCTGCCATATGCTGATCAAGATATCTTGATGTATACCTCTGATCAGTAACATTTATAAATAATACTGTTTTTCCTTCAATAGTATTGATCACCAAATCCGAAAGCTCACTAGGTACTGCAGGGCAGCCCTGACTGCGTCCAAGTCTTCCTAAAGCATTTATTGTTCCCTGGCTAACATAATCTGCTCCATGTACTACAATAGATCTCCTGCGGGCATTAGAGTTGAAACCTTCATCCATGCCATCCAGACGTAGTGAACGACCATGTTGTCCACGATAGATCTCGGCAGTAAGATAAAAGCCTATACTGCTTTGAAAAGAATCATTTGAGTTTGAAAAGCGAGTTGCTTTATCAGCTCCGCTGCGTTGTCCATGAGCTACCCAGGTATTTAGAATCAATTTCTTTTTATTAAGATCAATGATCCAAAGTCTTTTTTCAGTACTGTTTTTATCAAAATCAGCTATTGAAAGGATAGACTTATCCTCTGAAACTTGTCCGGATTTTTTTAGATTATAGAAACCAGTAAGTGCTTTTTCAAACACAGAACGACTCAAACCTGTGTATTCGAGGTTTATTTCATTATAAATATTGTTTACATGATTGTCGTATAAACTGTCTTCAGTTATTTTTTCAACAATTGCCGGCGCTGATGGTTCCCTATGTGTCCCATTAAAAATTGATAAAGAAAGGCTGAGCGCTAACATCGATACTCCCCCCAAAATGCATTTCGTCATAAACTTTAACTCTCGTGTTAATATTAAATAATGCGCTAATTTGTTAGTGTTTTTTCAAATACAGTCCTTTAGATATTTCAAACATACTAAAAATATATTTGGTTTAACGTATTGAAAATGATTCTATTACCCTTGTGTGACTTAAATATTCAACCAAAATCAATCGTCAAATTCATACATTTGGGAATATTTAGCTCGTATAAAAAGCATAAAATGATCGACTTTGATTTTACTGCAAACTATATTTTAGAAGATGAAATCGCGCTCCTTCGACCTTTAGAGGAAGGTGATGTAGAATGTTTACTACAATTTGCTCATCAGCCAGATATCTGGCGCTTCGCTACACAAAAGGGGGATACTGAAGAAGATTTAAGAAAATACCTGCTTTTGGCTCTTGAAGGAAGAAAAGCTAAAAAGGAATACCCCTTTGTTATTATCGACAAAAGAACAAATGCTTATGCTGGATCGTCTAGATTTTATGATATAAAGCCTAATCAACATAATCTGAATCTTGGTTATACCTGGTACGGACAACAATTTCATGGTACAGGGTTAAATAAACATTGTAAGTATTTATTGTTTGATTTTGCCTTTAGCAATGGATTTGAAAGGGTGGAGTTTGCTGCAGATACAACTAACTTAAGAAGCGTGGCTGCCATGAAAAGTGTTGGATGCACTGTGGAAGGTATTTTAAGGAATAGTGTTATCCGTTTAGACGGAAGCAGAAGAGATACGATTGTTTTAAGTATGCTATAACAAGAATGGGAACACACATTAAGACAAAAACTTGAAGATAAATTATGATACAAAGTAACCTATTTCAGATAGAAGACGAAACCCCATGGGAGGATTTGGGTAATGGAATTAAGAGACAAGTTTTTGGATATGATGACCGGATTATGCTTGTAAAAGCAAAATTTGAAGTGGGTGCTGTAGGCGATCTGCATGAGCATCATCATACTCAGGTAACTTATGTAGATAGTGGTGCTTTTAAGATGACCATTGGTGAGGAAGTGCGTATAATAAGAAAAGGAGATGGTTATTATGTGCCACCGCATGTAATTCATGGTTGTGTTTGTTTGGAGGCAGGAACGCTGATTGATGCGTTTACACCTCATCGGGAAGATTTTCTTTAAAAATATTTTTGAGGCTCGTGGGGGTAAACGTTACTTCTGTTGTCATACTTTCAAATCACAAATAATTAAACAATTATTCTAACACAGAAAGTATGAAAACAAACAAGTTCTATTTAATGATTGCAATAATCATGGCAAGCATTGGTTCGGTAAAAGCACAGCAATCAGGAGTTAATTTTGGGTTGAAAGCAGGTATCAATTATGCAACGCTTCCAACAAGTTTCAAAGAAGTAAAAGAAAAGGAAGGTAAAGCAGGTTATAATATTGGTGTTTTTGCGAGAGTTGGGGATGCACTGTATTTTCAACCGGAAGTAAATTACACTGCATTTAAAAGTGAGTATACTTACAATTCAAAAGTTTATAGTCCTAAATTTAAGCAGGTTAATATTCCTTTAATGGTAGGTTATAAAATCATTAATACGGAAGCGCTGAACTTTAGAATTTCTGGCGGACCGGATTTAAGTTACTCTTTAAACAAAGCTACAGGCCCAAGCGAGTTTGATTATAAGAAGTTTACTGCCGGTGGTGTAGTTAATGCCGGTGTAGATATTGGTAGCTTGACTATTGATGCCAGATACAGCAGAGGGTTGACAAAGATTAATAAAGGTCTTGATGAAAAAACTGGGATATTTAACCTTTCAGTAGGGTTTAAGATATTTTAAAAAGGTAGGGTCGTCATCCTGAATTTATTTCAGAGTCCCGCAAGTGTTATTCAAAACCTGCATAAACGGGGTGCTGAAATAAATTCAGGATGACGACTCTTCCATTAAAAATTAGTATTAACTATTAACTGACTTCTGGTTGCATCAACAAAATCCATTGGAATAATGCCATACTTTCCACGCATATTATTTGTAAAGAAGGTATTGATTTTAGGATTTACTGAGTTAGATACGGTAGTTATACTTGGAATACCAAATATAAGTGCTTTATAACCACTGCTATAATTAAGATATAACCTGTTTGAAGTATCGTTATGAGCCTCATTTAAAAGCGTTTCAATATTCGACCATTTTGTATTTACATCGCTTACATTATAATGGTCTTGTATCTTAAGATTCGCTGCTGAATTATTAATGCTAAAAGTAGTATTGTCTGCCCAGTTGGTTGCATCTATACCCTTTGTGCTGCCAGCTCCAAATCTTCTTAATAACTTTATTTTACCACGAACAGCTCCCAAAGTAGGAACACCATCTCCTAAATCCCATTTTGAAGGATTTTGGTTAACATAAGAATCAAAAGTCTGCTCAAAACTTCTAGTATTATTGCTAGGATCATACTCTTCCTTTACACTCATGATAATGGTTTCAGTTGGATTACTATTCAGGAAGCCGATACAGGCATTTAGCACATCATTAAAGTTTAGGTTCTGATAGATTGAGCCGTGATGGATAGCAAAGGCATCGCCAATGTGCCTGCATCTGATATCAAGATACCTAACGCCGGCCGTTAACTGATCAGCAATGCTTAGATTCTGACACTTGGCAGTGCCACCAACAGGTTCAGTTCTTGCTCCAGAATCATGTGTTCCGGGAATGGACAATTGTGCTACATTGGTTGCATCTGGCAGGGAACCCATCCAATTGCTCATGGTGTAAGTTAGCATGAGCGAGGGGGCTACCGATGTTTCCTGTGTCGCCTTAGATTGTAATCTTTCTTGTTCCTGCTTTTTACACGAAGTGAACGCAAGGATTCCCGCAACAATTAGGGGAAATTGAAGTTTAAAATTGTTCATACTTAGGGATTAATTTGGTTAACTGATTAATTACAATATAAGAAAAAATCAGATTGACAAAAAGGCATAAAATTATTTGTTAAATTAAAAGATTTACACGTATTTGTATAGATAATTAGGTATATCAATTTGAACTATATGCGCTCTAAACTTTTGCTTACGGTAGTCCTCGTAGTGAGCTGTATTTCTGTTTTTTCGCAACAGAAGATAGCGGAAAATATGTATTTCAAGAAGCTGTCAAACGGGCTTGAAATATTGGTGGTTATAGACAATACTGTTCCCCTTGCAACAATTGAAATGGCTTGTAGAAATGGCTCATTTACAGAGTCTGATGACTACAACGGATTAAGCCATCTTTATGAACACCTGTTCTTCAAAGCGAATAAAGATTATCCAAATTTTGAGAGTTTTAATAAGAGGAGTAATGAATTGGAAATTACTTCAAATGCCAACACAAGAGAAGAGGTTGTAAATTATTATTTTACCCTTCCTTCGGCAAACTTAAAACCGGGTCTAAAATTCATGAATTCTGCCATTCGCTATCCTATATTTATTAAGGAAGACATGGCGATGGAAAATGAAATTGTAAATGCTGAGTTTACCAGACAAGAGTCGAGCCCGCTTTACCCATTGATTGATGCCGACAAGAAACATATGTGGGGAGATAATTATTCGAGAAAGAACGTGATTGGAAATCATGATGTGATTTTATCGGCTACCCCATCGAAAATGGATTCTATAAAGAATAAGTACTACTGGCCTAATAATTCTGTATTGGTAATTGCAGGCGATGTAAAGGTAGACGAAGCTTTTAGCAGTGCTGAAGACGTATTCGGAAGCTGGAAAGCATCGCCCTTTGATCCATTTAAAAAATGGCCCATTCCTGAATTTAAACCACTTATCAAAAATGATTATTACATCATAGAATCAACCAAGATGCCTGTTCCTTATATGCTTTTTAGCTGGCATGGACCAGACACGCGCAATGATATTCCCGGAACTTATGCTGCAGATGTGTTCTCATTTATTGTAAACCAAAATGGATCAAAGTTGAAGAAAGCCTTAATTAATTCAGGATTAGCACAAGAAGCAAGTGTAAATTATTACACTCAGAAATACACGGGTCCTATTAGTTTTATGGTAAGTCCAAATCCTGCGAAGATTAAAGAATGTTATGAGGAGGCGCTAAAACAGATTGCTTTGTGGGATGAAGAGGATTATCTTTCGGAGGTTCAGATAGAACGTGCAAAAAGATTGCTTTCAATATCTCAGGTTGAACGCAGAGAAGTAACCTCAGATTATGCTCATTTGCTTTCTTTCTGGTGGGCATCTGCATCGGTTGATTATTATACTCATTATGAGGAAAACCTGAATAAGATAACCCGAGCCGATTTACTTAATTACGTTAGGAAATACATTAAAGGTAAACCCTTTTGTGCCGGAATGATTATCAATAAAAGCAGTGTTAACGCTGTAAAACCTCAAGAATTCTTCAAATAAAATATTTTAACTGATGAAACCATATATATTAACCTTCATTTTTATTTTATTCCTTTTTTCGGTTAAATCCCAAACCAAAGTCGTGTCGTTTGATGTGAATGGCTTGAAAGTAATTTTAAGACCTACTCAAAAAGAAACCATTAGCATGAGTATGTATTTTAGAGGAGGGGTGATGAACTACAAACCTGAGCAGGCCGGAATAGAGAACCTTGCTTTGGCGGCGGCTGCATCCTGTGGTACAAAGAATTATAGTGTTGATGATTATAAAGAACTGGCAGATGAATATGGAATAAATATAGGAGGTTCTTCTGAAACTGATTATGGAACGATTAGTATGGACTGTATTTCCAAGTATTTTGAACAGGGTTGGAAGTTGTTCTCAGATGCTGTAGCGAATCCGATTTTTGATAAAACTGAATTCCAGTCTATCAAAGAAAAAATCATTTCTGGTATTTATCAGCTTCATGCATCTCCAGAGTCACGGATTGAACAGATGTCGATGCAGGCCATATTTAATGGCAGTCAATACAGTACAGAGCCTAAGGGTAAAGATTTAACTGTTAATGGATTTACAGCTGACAGTGTTTCTAATTATTACCATAATCAGCTTATGAATAGAAGTAAAATGTTTTTAGTTGTTGCCGGTAAAATAACTAAAGAAGCGCTTGAAAAAAAGATAAATGAGTCCTTTAAAGGGATTGCTGCTAAACCTTATACACCACCGGTATACAACCAAAAAATGATTGAGGGAGAACATTTGTCGACAGAACAGCGAGATCTGGCAACAAATTACATAAGTGGTGTAATGAATGCTCCGGTTATGAGCAGCCCTGATTATGCCCCTTTTATGCTTGCCATAAATGCTTTAAGCGGAAATTTACATTATGAGCTACGTGTAAAGCAAGGTCTTTCTTACGCACCTGGAGCTACTATTAAAATGCAACAGATGCCTTACACATCTATGTATGTAAGTACAACACAGCCTAAAAAATCATTTCAGGCAATGATAGCTGTTTATAATAGTATTAGAAGTGGCCGCTACAGTCAATCGTTTCTTGATGGAATTAAAAAAGATCATCGTTTGAGGTATTACAGGCATCAGGAAAGTTCTAGTTCTATCGTTGATGATCTTGGAGAAGCTGAAGTTCTGGGAGGGTATAAGATGGAAGAAGATATGCTGGATAACATCAATAAAGTGACCCTTGAAGATATAGGTAAAGCATTCTCAAAATATGCGAAAGGGGCAATTTGGTTATATCTGGGTGACGAACAATTGGGTAAGCAGGCCTTTCAATAGGTTTTAGCTACAGTTTTTCCAAGATACCAGCAGATCCAGCTAAAGAATGGTGCAGCTATAACATCAGCAGTATAATGTACATGCTGAACAAGCAGAAGCACTCCGACAATTACCGCAGCAGTAAAAGATATGAGCTTATCTCTTTTGCTTTGCATACACAACCCGCCTATAATTAAAGTAGCAGTATGGCCTGAAAAGAAAAGGTCTTTAGTGATTACATTTGATCTGTAAAAAAGAATAGAACAGGGATCTGCCAGTTCAATAATGCCGGTAGGAGCGTTAAGCGGCACCAATGTAATAGATAGAATGCGGGCAATGCATAAGAATATGAATGTCCATAATGCTGTTAGGCAAATAGAAGTATTTCTAGACATCCGCACCAGGAAGAGGATAATTAGTGCATAAAGTATAATAAATATATATAGTGAAACATCAACTGCTGGTATTTTTTTCAATAACCAATCATTTAATACTGTACCTTCTCTTGATTCTATATGGTGAAAAAACTGTGGAATAAACAATAATATTCCGATAAGTATAATTGTTCCTAGTATAAGTTTGAGCCTAAATGGTGGATATTCCCATGCAATTTGCCAGGAGAATTGTCTAGAATGCATTATTTAATCTAAGTTTTGTTTATTTCTAATCGTAAAAAAGTATGTCTCAATTACCCCCTAATATTGTCGTACACTGCCTCTCTAATAGTTAGATTATAGCAGTAAGTTCGTAGTGTTAAACATACTCAGTAAAAGTCAGAATTTATATTCTGATTACACTAAATTAACATTAAAAATTAAAATATAAATACCATGGAAATCAAAACAACTAATGAAAGGATGTATGCGCTTCTTGTATTATTTGATATGCATACCAGTTTTTATTCAAAAGCTATTTCAGGAATTACCACCAGGGATGCGCATAACAGGTTGAATACCAAAGCTAATCATGTTTCGTGGCTTGCCGGAAGTCTTGTGGAGCAGCGTTATGAATTGGCAAATATGCTGGGAATTCCGGGTAATCAGGCCGCACACAATTTATTTGAAAATCATCAGGGAATAATTGAAAATGCTACTTACCCACCATTAAGTGAATTTAATGAAGATTGGGATAAGATAAGTCCACTATTAAGAGATGCGCTAATGAATGTTACTGATGCAAAACTTAATGAACAGATTGATATGGGTTCTGAAAAAATGAGTTCTTATGACTTGATCGCATTCATTATTTATCGTGAAGCAAATTGCATTGGACAGATCGCATTGTGGCGCAGGTTATTAGGCTATGAGGCAATTAAATACGACTAGAGAAAATATTAAAATTTGAGTAAATTTATATTCTATAAATCAAACTATAAACTAAAGAACCATGAAAATCGCAGTTATTGTTATCCGTACTTTAATAGGGTTATTGCTTTTATTTGCCTCAATATCTTATTTTTTTAATCTTGTTCCACAGCCTGAGCTTCAGGGAGATGTGAAAACATTTATGTTAGGTGTAAATGCAACTGGTTACCTAATGAATTTAATTAAGATAACCGAACTTGTTTGTGGAATTGCTTTTATAACGGGGCGTTTTGTAACGCTGGCTAATGTTGTAATATTTCCAATTGTTATAAATATTGTATTGTTTCATGGATCTCTTGATCCTTCGGGAATTGGAGCTGGCTTATTTTTATTAATTGGGGTTTTATTTCTTGCCTGGTATCACCGTAAAAATTATGAAACCTTATTTATAGCAAAATCCTTTTAACATACATTGCCCAAATGCTTGGAGATGGCAATTTTAAATTCATATTTAAACTTTGACGGAGATGCCGAAGAGGCATTTAACTTCTATAAATCGGTATTTGGAGGTGAATTTTTGGCATTGACCCGATTTAAAGAAGTTCCGGAATGTGAGACGATGTCGATTGAGGATCAAGAAAAAATTATGCACATTTCGTTGCCAATTGGTAAAGCAAGCATTCTTATGGCTACCGATATTTTGAGTTCTTTAGGACAAACATTAACTCTTGGTAATAATTCGTATATTTCTATTAGTGCAGACACTGAAGAAGAGACGATTAGGTTGTTTAACGGCTTGTCGGCGGGCGGAGTAATTACAATGCCACTTGAAAGGTCATTTTGGGGTTCTTTCTTTGGAATGTTCAATGATAAATATGGTATTCAATGGATGATAAATTATGAGTTTAAATAATCAGTTTCTTATTGCTCATCCGGCACTGCAGCCGTATATTGATGGTTATTTGTATTTAGATATGAATTTTTCCTGTGGTACAGGTTCGCCATTAAATATTTATCCGGTTACCAGTACACAAATGTCCTTTGTGATTGATGAGCAGCATATTTTTCATGAGGTGGGAGAGGATAGGGTTTATCAGTATCCGCTTTGTTTTTTGGGATTGCTTGACCATAGCCGAAGTTTCGATGTTTATCCAAAAGAACTCATAATGGTGATTTTTAAACCCTACGGTGCTTTTAAACTATTTGGTATTCCGCAGCGTTATTTCTCAAATGAAGCTACAGATGTGCAGCTTCTTTTTCCTGAAATTAAAAATTTAACTGAACAATTGAAGGAGGTAGCAAAGATGCCGACTGCTGTTGTTGCCAGATTAGAAAACTGGTTGCTTAAGCGGTTAATTAGTGCCGAAAAAATTAACGTAAATGGTGTAGCGTACGCTTGCGAGCAAATACAGAAAAGCAGGGGGCTTGTTCGCATTGCCGAACTTAGCCGACAAGTAGGTATGTCTGAAACTAATTTGGGTGTTCAGTTTAGAGAAAAAGTAGGATTTAGTGCAAAAGCTTTTAGCAGAATTGTACGGTTCAATAATATCAATAGTTTTATTACAGAGAATAACACTGTTAACTGGCAGGAATTGGTCTATAAATTCGATTTTTTTGATCAAAATCACTTTATTAAAGAATTTAAGCGTTTTTATGGTTGTACACCGTCTCAATGGCATGCCGGTCTTTCGCAGGAACTTTAATTTTAAAAAACAAAAGCCGGAGTAGTATCCGGCTTTTGTTTTTTTCATAGGAGGTGATTTTGTAATTGACGCTGAGAGACGTAATTGATATCTTTATCTTAATTACATTTTAAATCTTATGTGCCGGTAACAAAGTACTAAAGAGGCCGACACGATTAGTAGATTTGTCAACCAAATCGTTATTACAAACATAAGCATGTGATATTTTTTATACAACTGTGTAAATACGCAGGTAAGTTTTGCAATAAAATATAAGTAAGTATATTTACGGTAACCCACATGTATTATGAAGAAAATCCTTTCTATAGATGGTGGCGGGATAAGAGGGATTATTCCCGGGATGCTTTTAGTGGCACTCGAGGGAAAATTAAAGAAAGAAAGTAAAAACCCAGATGCCGCTATTGTTGATTACTTTGACTTTTTTGCAGGAACAAGTACCGGTGGTATTTTAACCTGTCTGCTACTTTGCCCCTCCGATGAGCATCCAACCCGACCAAGATTCTCTGCTAAAGAAGCACTGGATCTTTATCTGGAGCATGGAAATGAGATTTTTAAAATGAGTTTCTTTAAGCGCTTACGAGCAAAATTTGGTTTGGCGGGAGAACGCTATAACAGTCAAATCTTTGAGGGGGTTTTGAAGAAATATTTTGAAAAAATAAAWYYYAKSCWSCWKATWAAGNNWTSCAYTRKAWSTKYYTMTNNARYATWGAAMTGMGNTWWWWMGNNCTWWKWTMGGMAGNAGMRCGCCATAGTGCGTGGCGATGTTAGGGATTTTTATTTAAAGGATGTTTGTAGGGCAACTTCGGCAGCACCAACTTATTTYASCGWGRNCTRMAMTMYWNCYCTWYANGMYRMTSTKMSGNATNCTTWGCTNTNGATGGCGGGGTGTTTGCCACTAATCCTGCGTTAAGTGGCTTAATAGAAGTTACAAAGGCATTTAATCAAACCAGAATCAATGATATTTACTTACTTTCTTTAGGAACAGGGCGCTCTAAAAGATCTTATGATTATAATCATTTTAAAAAGAGCAGCGCAATGGCTATTGTGCCAGCTTTAATAGATATTATGATGAGTGGTGTTGCAGAAACGAGCGACTTTTTTTTACAACAGCTTTTTCATTCTGTAGGCAAAGAAAAGAACTATGTAAGAATAGAACCCGGTAGTTTGGAAAGTATTAAAGAGGGGTTAGATGCTGCCAGTCCGGCAAATATTGAAAAATTAGTCGCTCTGGGAGATAAAACTGTAAGCGAAAATGAGCATTTATTAAACCAGATTGCTAAGTTCCTTGTAGAGGAGCAAAAAAAATCTACTTCTAAAATGCCCTGGGATTTTATAAAAGTTGCACGTTAGGCCTTAAATTAAAAGCTTTAAGGAGTGGTTATTTTACAGGCCTGGTAAAAACAGAATACAAATAAAATAAATGCTAGAACTTTTAATACACTAATGGTGTAACGTGTTAAAGATGACTTTTTTGTTTTTTTGAGATACATGGTGTTAAATTTTATTTATCACTTTTTAATTCAAATCAAAATTAACTGAGAAATGACCTGATATCAACTGTGAAAATACGCAGTTCTACAATTTTAAAATAAAAAAAACGTGCTTGTTTATTAATCAAGCACGTTTTTGTTATTCAAAGTCAATTTTCTGATCCCTTATTCTGATTCTCTTTGTTTTCATCTTTAGTCTTGTACTTTTCCAATGAATTTTCATGTCTTTCTGATGCAGTTATACCTTTATCATCAAGGTCCTCAATATACCTATCAATAGGAATATCTCTTTGATGTCCCGGTTTCGCATGTACAGCTGTACCAGTTAGATTGGAACCGATTTCTTTAGGGGCTTGCTCCTTATTTCCATGTTGATTATTCATAGCCTTTGGATTTGATGTACAATGAAAACATTTTTAAAAGGGATGTTGTTTTGAAAATAATGTCCCTTTTAAAAATGTAAGATCAGTAGGATAGATGTAGGGGGTAGGTAATGTAAAATTCAATTTTACCACAAAGCCAGATTGCTCTGGCTTTGTGGGTGTTAATTAAACTTTAGGGATTTTTGGTTCTTTTATATTATTGGATAATTTTTCCGTCTTTGTCAATTTTCAAAGAACCAGTTTCTGTTTCTTTTTTAACATCAACTTGATAATATGTAGATTTATCTGGATTAGTTACAAGGAATGCAGCTGTTGGAGTCCAAGCTTTAACCGGTTCAGATTGTAATGTTTTTTGAACTGGCTCAGGAAGGTCTTTTAATTCAACCGGAGCTTTTGTAACGCTATCTTGTTGAACAGCAACTCTAACTGGGTTTTTAATGTCACTTGCTTTTACTGTAGTTAATCCTGCTAATGCTAAAAATGCTGCTGATAAGATGATCTTTTTCATAATACTTATTTTAAAATTTCAGTTAAAAATTCTTGTTAGTTATGTTTAGACTATGCTACATAATGATGCCTAAATAGTATGTTTTTGGCATGTATTTGATTTACAGTTTGTTATGTGTTTTGTTGGGTTTTAAAGTTGTAGAGAAACTCCACAGTTTGCTGAGTTCAGAAACAAAAAAAGGAGCAACCAAATTAAGGTTGCTCCTTTTTTAAGGATTAAAAGTAGTGATTACTGCATATCTCTCTGTACTTTACGTGCAGTACCTTTTCCTGGCAGATAAATCTGGAAGCCTACTGCAAGACCCAGATTGTGTGCATAAGCACTACTTCCGAAGCCTACAACTCCATTGTACTTAAGCAACGCTTCTAAACCAATACTAGGTGTTACAAAATAGGTCCAACCAGGGCCAAAGCTAAATCCTAAGCCATTTGTTGAACCACCAACAGAGGGATTTACGCCTGAGACACCAACAGTAGCTTCACCAAAGAATCTGGAGTTGTTAACAACCTCATTAGCTCCGGTAGCACCATAATAGCGTCCGAGAGCGCCAATGCCATAACTAATGTCAGTACCTGCACCTTTAGCTGTAGCAAGGCCAAAAGAAACGTCCCCACCAAGTGCTAAACCATCCTGAACAAACCACGCGGCTTTTGGGTTTATTTTTAAACTAAATACATTTGGTTTATCCAATCCGAAAGAAATGTTTGATAGATTGGCACCAATCATTACATTGCCCTTCTGTATCTGAGCAGTTGCTCCAAATAACACAGTGACACATAAAATAAGAGTTAAAGTTAATTTTTTCATAGCTCGATTTTTTAATTATATAATAAGTTAACAAATCATGAAGTTTTTTGTTTACAAAATGTATAAAAAGGACTTAATGACTTGATAGGTAGTTGAGTTAGCTTAGTCAAATAGCTGAAGTTGGTATGGGTCGCCTGATCGCGAAGAAATTGGAATTTCATTGAAATTAGAAAGAGATATGCCAAGTAATCTTACCTTTTTATCTACTAAATCAATATTTTCAAGAAGCAGTTTTGCGGTATCTATTATGATCTGATAATCGGAAACTGGATTAGGATAAGATTGATTTCTGGTAAGCTGTTTAAAATCACTATATTTTAGTTTAAGTGTAATGGTTCTTCCCTTAAGCTGATTCTTGTTTAAACGAATTGCAAGTTTATCTGCTAGTTTGCCTAGTTCAGTGTGCATTTCTTCAATTGTGATTAAGTCGTGCTCAAAAGTGTCCTCAACAGCAAGAGATTTTGTTTGTCTTTCTGACTGAACGGCGCGCTTATCAATGCCTCTTACAATTGCATAATAGAATTTACCTACCTTACCAAAATACTTAGTAAGATCCTGTTCAGAGAGCTTTTTAAGATCTGCTCCTGTATGCAACTGCATACTTTTCATTTTTTTTGCGGTGACTTTACCAACGCCAAAAAAACGCTCAACAGGAAGTTTTTCCATAAAGCTTTCAATTTTTGAGGGACCAATAAATGTCAATCCATCTGGTTTATTCATATCAGATGCTATTTTTGCAACAAATTTACCAGATGACACCCCTGCAGAAGCAGTTAAGTTAAGCTCGTCTTTAATAGCTTGTTTAATTTGTTTAGCTATTTCTAATGCTGAACCTATATTTAACTTATCTTCGGTTACATCAAGGTATGCCTCGTCTAGCGATAATGGTTCGATAAGATCAGTATATCGACTAAAAATCTCTCTGATATGAGTTGAAACAGCTTTGTAAGCATCAAATCTTGGTCTTACAAATATGATCTCGGGACAAAGCTGAAGTGCTTGTCGTGAAGGCATTGCTGATTTAACTCCAAATTTGCGTGCCTCGTAACTTGCCGTAGCCACAACTCCGCGTCCATCAGGTGAGCCGCCAACAGCAATTGGTTTTCCTTTTAACTCAGGAAAATCACGCTGTTCAACTGATGCATAAAATGCATCCATATCAATATGGATTATTTTTCTGATCACAGTTTAAATTTAGGCATTCCTTTACAAAAGTATTTTAATGAGGAAACAATAACGTTGTTTATATGTTTTTAAACAAAATAAAGACATTAATATGCAAAAAGACTTAAATCCATATGAATTTACCCTCGAAATTAAAGGCGATCCAAGTGCTATAAGAGTAGAAATACCAAAAGAAGGGGACTATATTGTATACGTTAATGGCGAAAGGACAGGGCACATATATTGCATTAAGGGAAGCAATTCTGTGCAATGGAAAACAACAGATCATATTAGCCAGGAGCTTGTTGATGAAATAGGGAAGCACATTGAAGTTTTGGAAAGTAAAATAGGATAATTCTTATATTGCCGCAGAAACCAACTGTTATACTGAGGCAATAAATTATGAAAGAAATTAAATGGGGCATTATAGGTTGCGGAAATGTAACTGAAGTGAAAAGTGGTCCTGCTTTTAATAAGGTTCCTGATTCATCTCTTGTGGCCGTAATGCGAAGAGATGCAGCGAAAGCTCAAGATTATGCATCAAGGCACAATGTACCTAGATGGTATGATAATGCAGAAAAATTAATTAATGATCCTGAAGTAAATGCTATTTATATAGCAACTCCACCTTTACAGCATGAGGAATATACATTGCTATCTTTGGCTGCAGGAAAGCCTGTTTATGTAGAAAAACCGATGACTTTAAATACAGAATCGGCTTTGAGAATGAAAAATGCTGCAAATAATTTTAATGTTAAATTATGTGTAGCACATTATCGCAGAGAACAGCCAATGTTTTTAAAGGTAAGGCAACTATTGCTGGATGATGTGATTGGTGATGTCAGGTTTGTTCAATTGCAGATGCTTCAATCTCCGGCACATAATTTAATTGCCACTACTGAAACTAACTGGCGACTTGACCCATCTATTTCTGGAGGAGGCCTTTTCCACGATCTCGCACCCCATCAATTAGATTTAATGATTTATTACTTTGGTAAAGTAAGTAGGTCATCGGGTATTTCAATAAACCAATCAAAAGAGTATCCTGCTGACGATCTTGTTGCCGGACAAATTTTATTTGAGAATGGAGTGGTATTTAATGGAACCTGGTGTTTTACCGTATCAGAAGCTGACAAGAAAGATGTTTGTGAAATAATAGGTTCAACTGGTAAAATAAGTTTTCCGGTGTTTGGAAATAAGATTACCCTTAAAAAGGATGGCTACGAAGAAGAATTTATTTTTGAGGCATTGCAGCATGTTCAACAACCAATGATTGAGCGTGTAACATCCTATTTTTTGGGCAAAGGGGATAATCCATGTTCAGCCGAACAGGCAATATTATCTATGGAGTTAATGGATAGCTTTACAAAAACGGGAAGACTAAAATAGTTGTCATTTTATTTTATTAAAACTAAAATTATTAGTATTATTGTGCATTAATAAAATGTATTATGGTACTAATAAATGATATCTTTTTTGACAAAGTTGAGGTTCCAGGAATATTTGACGATTTAATTAACTCCTCTTGGGTTAAAAGACTTGGCCGGATCCACCAAAGTGGAGCTATTTTTTTGGTTAACCCAAATATTTGCCACACAAGGCTTGAGCATTCAATAGGTGTAATGCTGTTGATAAGACATCTTGGTGGCTCTGAACTTGAGCAAGTTGCCGGGTTGCTACATGATATTTCTCATACTGCATTTTCACATGTTGGAGATTACGTATTTGATAATACTGAGGAAAACTATCATGAACAAGTTTTTGAAGAGGTATTGCATTCGTCAGATATTCCTGAAATTCTATCGTGGCATGGATACCATATAGACGAGATTATTAATGGTACTTTTGACATTCTGGAGCAAGCGGCACCAAGACTTTGTGCAGATCGACTTGATTATACTTTAAGAGATTCTTATCACGCCGGCCTTGTCTCAAGAAGGGAAGTTAAAGATTTTATTAAACATCTTAGTGTTGAAGATGGAATAATTGTTATCGAGCATGCTGAAAAAGCAGAGTGGATTAATAATTTATATAAGAAGCTAATTGAGGATGTATTTAATTTACCCTTACATATTTATGCGAACAGGAAGCTTACTGAGCTAATTAAAGCAGGATTACAACGCAACGAACTTGTACGTAGTGATCTTTTAAAAGATGATACTTATCTGCTTAATAAGATCAGAAGTACGGCTTCAGGATACGAAGGAGTCAAAGCAATTAAACAACAACGAGGATTTGATGTGTTTGTTAAAAAGGGGATGGGTTTAAAGATGAAGAACCGTCAGCTAAATGCTTTAATTTAATTCCTTGCCAACCTTAATCCCCTGTATGTTTTAATTGAGCATTAGTGCCCTGAATGATGTGTGTTTTTCTTTTTGCGAAAAGTTAAATAAAATGCTGTAACCATAATTATTACTGCTAAAGTAACCAATACAATTGTTATTTGAAGACCTTCTGCTGACTGATGTTGTTCCATGATATTAAATTTTGGATGAAGTTAAAAATAAAATAATAGTTCAGGGAAAAAAATATAAAAACCCGGCCGCAAAATCTGCTAACCGGGTATTATCTAACCTTTGGATTTATTATATTTTCTTTTCCTCGCCCTGCATAGGCGGAGCCTTTGGAATTAATGGCTTACGACTATCTGTAGCAGATTCTTTAGCATTCCCTTGTGTTGGAATTGTGTTTGCCTTCTCTGTTTTCGCTTCCGTTTTTATTTCTGTTTTCTCTGATGCTTTAGAATCGCTAGATAGTGAGGAAGCTTTGAGTTTCGCAGCAGTAGTATTTATTCTTGAGGTTTGTGCGTTATTAACAGGTACCCCCCCTTTAAATATAGCATCCCTGATATTCCCTTTAGATTGCTTGTCGTCAACAGCGGTCCTGCTCTCTTGTTTTTGAACTGATTGAGCGCCATATTTTAAACCAGGTACTGAGTTTTGTTTTAATTGCTTTCCGATGCTTTCGCCTGTTTTGTAATCACTCTGTGCTTTTGCAATTGAGGAAAGTAGCAGACAGATAATGATGGTAAATGCTGCAAAACTAATTTTGTAGATTATTTTCATGTCTTTAATGTTAAACTATTTTACACTAACTAATACGTTAATTTTTCCAACTGATTGATTATTGTAAGGCTGTAAGGCCTTACCTAATACTTGTCCTATTTTGACTTTATCCGGATCTGCTTTCATTGCAACGCCAGCCATAGAAGAGGTAACCAGAAGGTCACCTCTTGAAATCACACCTCCCTCTAAACATACTTTTGTGGGTAATACGCCTATCACACCCATCGGAACCTGGCCTTTTAAATCGCTGTCTATATGTTCCTCGGTTAGTAATACTCCAGGTTTTGTAGCATACACACCTGCTACCAGACTTGAGTAAGGTGTACTGGATTTTTCAACTGCTCTGTCTTTAGTCGTTGAAATGATCAGGATGTCGCCCGGTTCATAATTTGAAGTTAAACCTATAGTTTCAAATGATTCAGCAATATCAGCACCGCCCGTTTGTGTACCACCATTAAAAAATCCTCTGCCGGCAGCATTAATACGCGCTACATTTACTGTTCCCGGATTGCCACTTTTAAAAAGGGCGATTGAACCATTACTATGTGTTTCTACAGTTAGAACGGGGTTTGTATTGGCATCATTGAAATTAACAAGACGTGCAGCTTTTCCGTTGCTAAAATTAGGAGTCCATGCAAAAAGTGCATTTCCTGTGCCGTCTGCAGTAGTTTCCACTCCATCACCACTATTCGTAGCATTGGCTGTAACACCATTGCCATTGCCATCAGCAATCGCTATTAATGCAGGGCCATTTCCTGCAGGATTGGATGCGTGGAATAGCCCTGCGAAACCTCCTGTACCTGAAGAAATACCATATATCCCGGCAGTGCCAAAGTTAGAGAATTGAGAGTTTACTTCGCCTTTAACAGCAGGTGAGGTGCCGGTCGTACGATCTACTTTAAAGTTACCTGCAATACCATTTCCTACAGTGGTAACAGTTATTACATCATTTGTATTACCATCATTAAAGATATTGAATCTGCCGGCTCTGCCTGTTGCAAATGTTGGAACCCACGCATATAACGCATCACCAGAGCCATTTATGTTGGTTTCTACACCATTGCCTAATTTCTCTGCATTGGCAGTGATTGCATTACCATTTCCATCAGCTAATGCAACTAAAGCCGCACCATTGCCAGCTGGGTTTGAAGCATGAAATAAACCTGCAAAACCACCCGTTCCAGATGATATTCCAAAAAGCCCTGCGGCTCCAAAGTTACCAAAAATGGTTTTCACTTCGCCTCTTACAGCTGCCGATACACTATTTGTATTATTTACCAGAAAGGATGCTGCATTACCTTGTGTATTATCAGGGATATTTCCGTTACTATTGGTTTCGACTTCTAAAGTATTTCCGGCAGTATTTGATTGATTAACATTTTCAAATCTTCCGCCTCTTCCAGTACTGTTGTTTAATCCAACCTGTCCAAAAACACCAACACCAGTACCTGTTGTATTTGTTGCTATGAATCCTCTAACACCATAACCGCCTCCATCATTACGGCCGACTACCGCACCAGCTATATCACTGGTTGTACGGCCTACAACAGCTTCTCCGGCACCTGTATTATCACCTATTATTCCTGCGGATACTTGTTGTGAAGAAATTCCCTGAACTGCAAATCCTGAACCGGTGGTGCTAAGTACACCAGCACCAGTACCGGAACCAGTAACACTAATTGCCGTTCCATTACCGAGGGTTGAAACATTTAATGCATTGTTGTTGTTCGCATTATTAAAAATTGCAATGTTTGCAGGGATACCATTATTACTTGTTGCAGTAAGTCCTGTTCCTGCATTGCTATTGGCATATACACCTGTTCCATTACCTGACGCATTTCCATATACACCAAGGCCACTAGGTGTTACTCCGTACACACCCCAACCGCTACCGGCTTGCGAACCCCATACTCCAATACCTAATCCCCCAGTTCCATTGTTTATGCCCCGAACAGCACTGGAGAAACCTCCAGGAGTTGTTGAGGTAATTGTACCGCGTACGCCAACAATACTAGCGGCAGCGCTTGAGCTGGTACCATCTATCGCGGCTCCATCACCAACAGTACTTGTCGTGAGTGCACTATTGGTATTTGCATTATTAGTAATCGAAAAATTGCCTGCGATACCATTTTGACTTGCCCCGTTTATCCCTATACCCGTATTACTGTTTCCAAAAACACCTGTTCCATTACCTGACGCATTTCCATATACACCTAGGCCGCTGGGTGTTACACCATATACCCCCCAGCCAGATCCTGCATGAGAACCCCACAGACCAATGCCCAAACCACCCGTACCATTGTTAATGCCTCGTACAGCAGCTGAAAAACCTCCCGGAGTGGTAGAGGTAATAATTCCACGTACAGCAGCTATACTGCTTGTTGTACTTGCACTAGTTCCCTCTATAGAAGTTCCGTCTCCGGTGTTATTAATTGCAAACAAAGTAGCCGCGTTATTTTCGGTTGCATTAAATGGTAACACGAAACCGCCCCCACCAATCGCTCCAGGAGCCCAAGATACACCGTTGAACTTCAATACATCGTTTAATACTGGTGCTACCGGATCAATTGGTTTGGTTTGTAGTGCAGCTACAACAGGGTTAGGGTAGGTGCCAGATAAATCGCCACCGGCAGGAAGACCGTTTATTTCGCCAGGAATTCCTTGTAGACCTTGTGGCCCGGCTGGTCCAATTGGCCCAACAGCGCCAGGATTACCCATTGCTCCTGCAAGTCCGGCTACACCTTGGTCGCCCTTATCACCTTTTAAACCCTGTGGCCCGGCTGGTCCAATAGGCCCAACAGCGCCAGGATTACCCATTGCTCCTGCAAGTCCGGCTACACCTTGATCGCCCTTATCACCTTTTAGACCTTGTGGCCCGGCTGGTCCTGCAGGTCCTATCGCCCCGGTAACTCCTACTGGTCCAACTGCGCCTGCCGGCCCAGCGGGTCCTGTTGTACCTGCTGGGCCTACAGAACCGATATCTCCTTTGTCACCCTTAACTCCGGCAACTCCTTGTATACCTTGTGGTCCAGCTGGACCGGGATTGCCTGATGCCGCATATAGTGCATAAGGAACACTCATTAACTGTGTACTCCCTAGCGTATTATATGAACCACCTCCCACAGCCAGTTCAACTTTAGCAAATTGGTTAGCATTTTGCCACGGTATAGCAGTAAATGTTCCCGTTCCAGGTGTTCCTTTACCTATTTGTAAAGTAAACAATCCTAATTGATTCGTATTTGCAGAATGTTCTTCCATATACTGCACCGGGCCGTTTGCAGAACCTCCAAGGATGGAAATTTTAACCTTTACCGCCTGATTTGACAGGACTGTACCATTGGTGTTCCTGGCAACTGCCTGGTAATTTATCCCTTTAAAACCATCCTGAGCGCTGGCCCATTGCAGTCCTGCAAAAAGAATAAATACTAGCGTAAAAAATGTACTTCTCATAGTTTATGATTTTAAATGCGTTCTATTTTATTGGTTTGTTGATCACTTTTTAAGGTTTCAAGACATTGATTAATTTCCTGGTAGTTTGGAGGCTCCAGGCGTAAAACACAGTGTAAATCGCATAGAATTTCTTAGCACATAGCGATCCTCTGTAGGGAATATATAGCTTATATCTATTCTTAAGGGATTAACATTAAGGCCTATGCCAGCTGCAAGATGTTGCCTGTTGCCCTTCTCAGGATCTTCATAGAAATAACCCGTTCTTATAAAAAAACGATTGTAGTAAGAAAACTCTAACCCACCAGCAATGGTGAACTCTGATAGTTCTTCTTTAAATCCCCCGGGTGCATCGAATAATGAAGTAAATAAAGCACTTGTAACACTTCTGTTAGGGTCTTTACCTTTTTCTATCTCAGTAGTAAAATTGCCATCAGCATCCTTTCTGTACCTTGGCGGAGTAGGCACCATTAATTTATTTATGTCGAGCAAAATGGTAAGTCTACTTTCTGGGGCTGCATAGAAATTATAACCAGCGCCCAACCTTAGGTTCATCGGCAAAAAGCTGGTCTGACTATCAGAATATTTAAGCTTAGTACCAATATTGCTTAAATTTACACCCCAGCTAAAACTTCTTGAATAACGGCCATTTTGGAGTTCCCGAATCGAGTAAATAGATACATCGGCAGCAAAAGCATCTGTTGGAGTGAGCTCTAAATTGTTGTAAGTTCCTTTACCAATATCACTTCTAAAATACCGGGCTGTTAAGGCCATTCCAAAAGTTTCACCAAATTTGCGTGCATAGCTAGCATCTATACTAAATTCACTAGCCTTGTATTGCTCAATAAGGCTCCCCGTTTCATCTCTAAAGGCAATTGATCCTAAATCGAGGTATTTAACAGACAATCCAAGCGCCTCTCTATCGTTTAATTGCCTGAATGCGGTAAAGTATCCCAGATGAGAATCTTTGCTGAGTTGTTTCATCCATGGCGTGTAGGAAGCACTAAAGCTCATTTTTTCGCCGAAGGTAATCTTCGCCGGATTGATGTATAACGAATTAGCATCAACATCTAATCCTGTGCCTGCCTCAGCTACTCCTGAATTTCTGGCATCGGCACTTAGTAATAAGAAAGCAGCTCCACTTTGAACTACCCTATTGTCTTGTTGCGCAAAACTGTTCTGGCACCAACATACCAGACAAGCCAAAAGGCCTGTAGCAAGGTAAATGTTTGTTTTCATAAATTTATTGTATTACCAGTTTCTCTGAATAGGTTCTTCTGCTGGCTTTCAGAACTACATAATATAAGCCCGAAGGATAGCCAGCTAGAGGCAGAATATAGTTTGCTTTGCCAGCCAGCATTTTTAATGAGATGTTTCTCACGGTTTGTCCTGCATTATTTACGAGCTGTATGTTCACCATATCGTCCATTACCAAATCAAATTCAAGTTTGGTTTGGCTGTTGGCCGGGTTTGGATAGACAATAAAACCTGTAATAAGAGGAGCCTGGGGTTCTGGTATGCTACCGTTGACTTCCGGTTGCTGGAAGCCTTGTGTTACCAATAGGGGAGAGTTTTCTATGGCTGTTACCAGAACGTCGCCTATGGTGTATTGGAAAATGGTATTATTGATCTCTGCCGAGCCTCCTGTGCTGGCAATAACGGATCGCTGAAGTTCTACTTGTTGCGCGTTTGCCACAGCAGTAAAACTGAATATGCCAAATATTGGCAAATATCTTTTTTTCATCGAGAGAGGGATTAATTGTAGATATAACCCAAAATTACATATAAGTAATATTGGGTTGTTCTAGGATTAAGTAACTCGTAAAATCAGCTATGTGTAATGAGACTATTAATTAGTAAACTGCACTTGCGAAGAAAATAATACATCAAATTTGTCTCCTTTGATTTATACGGTCCGGGATGTTAGTCGTATTTTAGGGCATCAACCGGATTTGCTCTGGCGACTTTGAAAGTTTGAAGGCTTACTGTTAATACAGCAATAAATATTGATAAAACAAATGCAATTATAAATGGCCACGTATTCAGGCCTATTTTGTAATCATATTTTTGAAGCCAGTTTGTCGTTATAACATACGCAGCAGGAATTGCTATCATGTTTGATAGAATAACAAGTTTGATGAAATCTTTATTTAGTAAGATAAGTATGTCCTTTAAATTAGCCCCAATTACTTTTCGGATACTGATTTCTTTGCTTCTTTGCTCAGCAATATAGAGCGCCAGACCTAACAAACCTAGACAGGATATAAAGATGGCAAAACCACCAAATAGATTGGAAAATACACTCAGCAATTTCTCGTTTTTTAATTTATCAGCAATCCTTTCACTCACAAAGTCTATTTTAAATGGATAATCCGGGTTTAGGTTTAGGCTTAGTTCTTTAATTTTTTGTATAGATGTGGTTATGCTTTGCGATGGATTTAAACGCATGATGATTGTGCCTGGATTGGTCTCACTATAAAAGAAAAGCAACGGATTTACTTTGGTTCCAAGCGATGAATAGTTGTAATCTTTCATTACACCAATAACTGTAAATGTTTCGTTCCAATCGTCATTTTTTATTTTTGCACCAATCGGATCTTTAAGATTCATTGTTTTTACAGCAGTTTCATTTAAAATTACTTTGGTTGTATCATTGCCAAATTCGCTGCTGAAATCTCTTCCCTGCAATATCTTTGCATCAATTGTTTTGGTAAAATCGTAACCTGAAAATCTAATTTGCATGGCTACCTGTTCATTTTTTAGCTGGCCAGGCCATTTTATCTTTTCTGTGCTTACATAATTGTTTGTGAGTCCGTTTGTAGTCTCTGTTGCAGAAACTATAGCTCCCGATTTAATTAATTCTGATTTGAATAGCTGAAGTTTTCCAGGGTCTTTTAAAACACCCAGACGTCCAATCTGAATAAGGTTGTCCTTGTTGAAACCAAGAGGCCGGTTGTTCATATAGCTGATTTGATTTCGTACCACTATAGCACAAATGATCATGCAGATTGAAAAACCGAATTGGATTACTACCAGTATTTTACGAATAGGTAACGAAGTTTTGCCGGCCCCTTTAATGCCTTTTAATATCGTAATAGGTATAAATGAAGATAAATATAGAGCAGGATAGCTGCCTGCGAGCAACCCGGTAATGAATGTTAAGCCAATAAGCATGGCCCATATTTTATACGAACCATAGTCTATTGTCAAATCAATTGCTAATAGATTGTTAAAGTAGGGAAGCACAGTTTCTAATAAAATAAAAGCGATAAGCAGCGCCATGAAAGATAAGAGGAGCGACTCTAATATGAACTGCCAGGCAATGGATTGCCTGCTGGAGCCAAGGGTTTTTCGGATCCCAATTTCCTTTGCACGTTTTTCTGATCGWRNGRTMGRMAGRKNCRTGTAGTTGATGCAGGCAATAAATAGGACACAAACTGCAAGCAAAAGAAATAATTTTATTTGATCTATGCGACCACCTGCAAGTTCTCCATTCTCAAACTGATCATATAGATGGGTCTTTTTGAAAGGAAAAAGAAAGAATTCTATATAGCTGTCATTTGTGTTCTGCCTAAAGATTTTTCTAACCTGTTGGTCTGCCGAGGCAAATTGTTGTTCATCTTTAAGCATTACTATGGTATTTAAAGCACCATCAGTCCAACCCATTTTTTTATACCATGGACTTTCATTTTCTAAAAAAGTCCATGGTATTAATACATCGAAGCGATAGGTTTGGTTTTGAGGATGATTGGCAATTACTGCCCTAACCATTAAGTCGCTACGATTATCGTATCTTATCACTTTACCAATAGGATCTTCCTCTCCAAATAAGATTTTAGCAGTTTGTTCAGTTATTATAGCTGAATTAGGAGTTGATAAGGCGCTTGAAGAGTCTCCCTTAATAAAATTGTAATCAAATATTTTTAAGAAGGATGGATCTGCGAAAATCAGGTTTTTGTTGAATGCGTTGTGTTTATGTTTAAATGGGCTTTCATCTCTTTCAGCCATTCTGCTTACCTGTTCTACACCAGGGATTGTTTGTATAATGGTTGCAGCAAGCTGATTTGGAGTACAATAAGCACGATTAGTGATAATGCGGTCGCTCATGATATCATTATCATAAACAGAGTAGATGCGATCGATATTTTTGAATTGCTTATCGTAACTCCATTCGTAATTTACGTAGAGCAGTAACATTAAGCAGCAGGCTAGGCCAATAGCTAATCCTCCGATATTAATCAGAGAAAATCCCTTGTTTTTCCAAAGGTTTCGAAGCGCGATTTTTAATGCTAAAAGGTACATGTCTTTAATATTATTCAGCTTTAATCGCTTCAATCGGGCTCATTTTTGCAGCTCTAAATGCCTGAAAAAAGACAGTTGCAAGAGAGATGAGAAAGGCTAAAAAACCAGAGACTATAAAGAACCAAAGTTTTAAATCGATTCGATATGCAAACGAGTCTAACCAATTTTTACCCAGTAAATATCCGATAGGTAAGGCAATTAGAATTGAAATAAGAACAGGTTTAGTAAAATCTTTAGACAGAATATAGACTACATTGAACTCGGAAGCCCCTAAAATTTTTCTGATACCAATTTCTTTAAATCGTTTTTCGGCAGTGAAGGTAGCTAGTCCAAATAAGCCTAAGCATGAAATTACTATCGCCAACATAGCAAAGTATCTTGATAATACAGCTACCCGGGTTTCTGCTACATACTGAGCTTGAAAATCCTGATCCAGGAATTTATAATCAAAAGTATACTCTGGATTGTATTGGGTATTGAATTTTTGAAGTTCTCCTATTACCGGTTTTATACTTCCTGCTTTTATCTTTACCATTACCCTGTTGGTGTGTGTAGGTTTATATCTGATAAACATGGGGCCAACTTTTCGATGTAGAGATTCAAAATGGAAATCTTTTGCAATACCAATGATCTGCATGTCGTTACCCCATAGCTTAAAAATTTTACCGACAGGATCTTTTAAGCGCATTATTTTAATACCAGCTTCATTAATGATCACTTTAGAAGTGTCAGAGCCAAATTGTTTAGAAAAACTTCGCCCTGCGGCCATTTTTATCCCCAGGGTTTCTATCAAGCCTGCGTTGACATCTGCACGTTGAAATTTAACGACTTGTTTAGGATCTCTTCCTTCCCATCCAAAGTCTCCAAGAGTATAGCTTAAATCACCAAGCAGTTCCCGATCTATGCTTGATGCATTTACAACACCATCTATTTTCTTTACTTCATCGATCACAAAATTTATATTGTTTCTCAGTTTGCCGTTTGTTTCAAAATACAATACATTATCTTTTTTATAGCCCGGATTCGATTTCTGTACATATTCAATCTGTTTATAGATGATAAGAACGGCCACAATCAGGATCACTGAAAAAGCAAATTGAAAAACTACAAGTCCTTGCCTTGTTAGCAATGCTGTTGCCGTAAGCTGAAGCTTTCCCTTTAGAGCGGCAGAAGGTTTAAGGCCTGAAAGATATAATGCCGGATAACTACCAGAAAGCAAGCCCGTAAAGATAGTTACGCCAAGAATTGACAATATGAGTGTACTGTTGAATTGTAAGGTTAAAAGCTTTCCTGTGATCTGATTAAACTGTGGTAGCATTAGTTCTACTACCAACAGCGAAACAAATACTGCCATAATGGTTAGCAGCATAGATTCTGAAAGGTATTGTAAAATTAATGATCCTCTTGGTGCACCCATCACCTTTTTTACCCCAACTTCTTTTGATCTTCTGGATGCTTTTGCAGTAGAAAGGTTCATGAAATTGATACAGGCAATGATTAGAATAAAGACCGCAATGAGTGAAAATAACCTTACATAGGCTATTCTTCCGCCAGCAACTTTGCCATTTTCAAATTGATTGTACAGATAACTATCCGCAAATGGCCTGATAAACAAGGTGTAGTCTTTTACGCCTTTTGTTTTTAAATAATTCTTGATTTTAGTATTAAATAATTTGGGATCTACATCTTTTTTAAGAACCACAAATGTACTTGGACCATAATTTGTCCATTTGCGGAAGCCAGAATTTCCTTCAGGGCCTAACAACACATCATAAGAGACTAAAAAATCAATTTGTTCTGAGGAATTTGTGCCAAAATCCTTAAAAACGCCAGAGACCATTGCATGGTTTTCGGCTTGCATTTCAGTGTTGCTCCAAACCATTTCTTTACCAACTACATCTGTGCTATGAAACAGTTTCATAGCCATGCTTTCTGAAATGGCAACAGTTTTTTTGCCAGATAATACTTCGTTTTTGTTGCCAGTAATAAGTGGGTAAGAAAATACTTTAAAGAAATCCGGTCCCGCAAATTTACCAGCCGCTTTTATAGCAGGTTGATGATTAGCCGATACTTTACTCT
>NZ_AWRU01000010.1:70685-96535 GCF_000523515.1 Pedobacter sp. V48
GGCGAGGTAGCAACTGCTGTTTCCACCTCGGCTATTTCCTTTGCCATGGTTTCGGCCAGAATTCCAGGTGTGCCCTCCACAGTTTGGACTCCATCTGTGAGGTGCTCATTTTGAATTACCTGATAAAGTCTTTCGTTATGAAAGCGATCGATCTGTATTTCGTCGTTTACCCAGAGGTAAATTAGTAAAGTACAGGAAAGCCCTGCACTTAGACCAATCAGATTGATGAAGAAAGAACTTTTGTATCTCTTAAAGTTTCTGTAGATCAGCAGCAAGTGGTGTTTAAGCATAGCCTTGTTATTTAGTGGGTTAATTCAATTGATATGCCAATACGAGGAAACCGAATTTAAGTGGACCAGAGCTGCTTAATAATGTCTTACTGTTCGGTTATGAACAGTTTATGTTCATATTTGGACAAAATAATTAGATACACTAAATACAACTAAGTTACCACCACTTTAGAGGGAAAACAATTTTATCAACCGACCCGACGATCATATCTGGTTTAAAAGCATAACGGCCAAGCTGATTCTGATCAGAAATTCCTGATAACACCAGGATGGTTTTATAACCCATTTGTATGCCTCCCTGTATATCTGTTTCCATAGTATCTCCTATAACTGTTGTTTCTGCAGTTTCCAGACCAAGAAACTTTCGTGCTGAACGCATCATTACAGGGCTAGGCTTGCCAATTACAAATGCCTTTATCCCTGTTGCCTCTTCAATCATGGCTGTTGTGGCAGCAATGCCCAAATTATTCCACCCTGGTTTTTTAGGGGAAGGATCTCTGTTTGTTGTGATGAATTTTGCTCCGGCCAGAATCATGTCTACTGCCTTTTGAACCATTTCCAGGGTAAAGTTTCTTCCTTCACCTAATACCACAAATTCCGGATCAGTATCTACAAGAGTAATTCCATTTTCATGTAAGCTGGTTAATAAACCACCTTCTCCCAGAACATAGGCAGTCCCGTTGGGACTTTGATCGCCAAGGAATTTACCTGTAGCCATAGCACTCGTGTATACGTGTTTTGCGTCTACAGTGATGCCCAGCCTTTTTAGCTTTCTCACAGCATCAAGGCTTGTTCGCTGGCTGTTGTTGGTCATGAAAGCAAAGGGTATATCATTATCGAGAAGGTGCTTTATGAATTTATCGGCTCCAAAAATCATTTCTTCTCCACTGTAGATGWNGYCWTYCNTGTCAATTAAAAGTCCTTGTTTCATCGGTGTTTTTTATTTATAAGAAAAATTGAAATCGTTACTGCTTCAATTCTCTTACCCAAAATTAATAATAATTATCAGTCATAATGCGCTTCAATATTAATTTTAGGAACTAAAAAGAACAATATATAAGTTGTCGTGTTGTTATAATATACACCAATTGAATAATAGATGACAGAAAGACACACATATCAAACGGGAATTATTGGAAATTGCGCTTACCTGGCGCATATAAATAAAAATACTAATGTTGATTGGCTTTGCTGGCCAAGGTTTGACAGCTCTTTCGTTTTTGGCGGATTATTGGATGAAGATAAAGGGGGAGAGTTCTCCATTCAGCCAAGTGGCGAATTTACATCAAGTCAGTTTTATCTGGAAAATACAAATGTGCTTTGCACGGAAATAACCAATGCTGAAGGCAGGTACAGAATCACTGATTTTGCACCCAGATTTTATCAACATGAACGTTATTATAAACCTTTAATGCTGATCAGGAAGATAGAACCTATTGAAGGAAACCCCAGGGTTAGGGTGAAATGTAAACCAGTTTATAATTATGGCTCGATAAAACAAAAAGGGCATCGTGGAAGTAATCATATAGAGTTTAACGGAGCTGATGAAGACATGCAGCTAAGTACCAATATCTCTCTGAGTTATATTGAAGACGAGAAATTTTTTGCCTTAAATGAGCCTAAATACTTAATCTTAACCTATGGACATGAGCTGGATGCTCCTATAGTAAGTACCGCAGAACGATTTTTAAGAGAAACCATTAAATACTGGAGAACATGGATTAAGCACTCAACCATTGCCGGATTTTATCAGCACATGGTGATTCGGTCTGCACTTGTTTTAAAGATCCATCAATATGAAGATACAGGAGCAATAATTGCAGCCAGTACAACAAGTTTACCAGAATCGCCGGGCAGTAAAAGGAACTGGGATTATCGATATTGCTGGATGAGGGATACTTATTACGTAATTACCTCTTTAAATCATATTGGCCATTTCGAAGAAATGGAAAAGTACTTTAATTATATAACAGACATATCTTTTAGAGATGATGTCAGGTATCAGCCATTGTTTGGTATCGCCGGCGAAAGGATACTTACTGAACGGATTCTGAGGAATATTAAAGGATATAAAGGAAATAAACCTGTTAGAGTAGGTAATCAGGCTTATGAGCACATACAAAATGATATTTACGGACAGGTATTGGTTTCTATGCTTCCGCTATATACAGATCATAGGTTTATTTTTAGAGAGCGACAGGATTCTACTCAATGGCTGGATTATCTGCTTGCTAAAATCGAGCGTACCATTGACGAAAAGGATGCGGGTTTGTGGGAGTTCAGAAATATAGCCAATATGCATTGCTATACCAATCTTTTTCAATGGGCGGGCGCCAACGCGGCTTTAAAGATGGCCAAAACGATAGGGAATAAAGAATATGAAGATAGGGCCACAATACTGATTGAGAAAGCAGCAAAGCATATAGAAGATTGTTATGACCCTGTTCGTAAGGTATATACGCATGCAGTTAATAGTCCACATTTAGACGCAAGTACGCTGCAACTTATTTTGATGAACTATCTTGATCCTCAATCTGAAAGAGCCAAAGATCATTTAATTGCATTGGAGAAGGAACTGAAAGCTGAGCGCGGTTTGTTCTACAGGTATTTACATACAGATGATTTTGGTAAGCCTAAAAGTACTTTTCTTATTTGCGCCTTCTGGTACATAGAAGCGCTGGCTTGTGTGGGCAGGGTAGATGATGCAATAAAAGAGTTTGAATCGATTATCAATTATGCCAATCATTTGCTGCTTTTTAGCGAGGACGTCGATGAAAATGATGGAAGCCAGTGGGGTAATTTTCCCCAGGCTTACAGTCATGTCGGGTTGATGAATGCGGCCCATCGTATTGCAATAAAGCTAGACAGGCCGATATTTTTATAATGTTTTAATTAGTAAGAGATCGTAGCATTTCTCTTACTTCTTTAAAATCTCTCAGATAATAACGGGCAGCGGATATATTGCTGCCCACTTTAATAGTATAGGCTTCTGGCGGCAATGCCTTAAATATATCTTCATCGGTATGATCATCGCCCAGCGCAATTATAAAATCTGGATTTTGATTGTATAACCAGTTTTGTGCAGCTTTACCTTTGTTTACTTCTATGTTTTTGAACTCTATAACTTTATTGCCAGGCATCATTTGCAAGCCTTTATCTGCAATGAACAGGCGTAAATGATTTATGATCTCGTTGGCACGCAGTTCGCCCAATCCTTTCTCTACTTTTCTGTAATGCCATACTAACGAATAACTCTTCTCTTCTATAAACGAACCCGGAGTTCTGTCTGTATAGGTATCTAAAACTGCCTTAACCTCTTGTTTCCACTTATCTGTTAATAATGGAAGTGCTTTCCATTCTTCGTTAAGTTGCTTTTGCCATGCACCATGTTCTGCAATCATATCCAGATTTAAATGTCCAAACCATTGTTGTAGGGTTTGATACCTGCGACCACTGATCAGTATTACTCGATTTGCCGGATCAGAACTCAGTTTGTTTAGTATATCATAAAGCTCCTGATCTGGCGAAGCTTTGTCTATATCGCCATGAAAACCCACCAGCGTACCATCGTAATCTAAAAATATGTATCGATCTTTTGATTTTTTATAATCTACCGCAATTTGGTCTTTTACTGGTTGTACTGCGTGTTTTGTTAATAGAGATTCTTGTAACTGTTTTACTTCTTTTAGTTTATCCATAAAATTTTTAACCCACAGGTGGATATTGAACTTTTTAACTATATGTCTCATACTTGACATCCGCGCATTTTGCTCTTCAATAGGCATATCTATTGCCCGTACAATTGCCCGCATAATGTCGCCAATGTTATTAGGGTTAACAATTAATGCATCATTTAATTCTTTTGATGCTCCAGCCATTTCGCTTAAAACTAAAACACCGTCGTTATTTGTACGTGAGGCAACATATTCCTTACTTACCAGATTCATTCCATCGCGCATGGGGGTTACCAGGCAGATGTCGGCGGTGCTGTATAGAGCCGAAAGAAATTCAACAGAAAATGATCTGTAGAAATAATGAATAGGCACCCAATCTATTGTCCTGAACCTTGCATTAATGTTCCCTACCAGCTGATCAATATGATCTCTAAGCTCTTTATACTTCGGAACAGTATCTCTTGATGGCACTACAATCATGTACAGTGCTATCTTTTCTTTGTATTCCGGATGGAGCTGAAGTAATAATTCTAAAGCTTGTAGACGTTGAATAATACCTTTGCTGTAATCTAATCTGTCAATAGTCAGTATTATTTTAAGACCTTTCTGGCTTGCTTTAAATGAAGCTGAGTGCTTAGCTACTTTTGCATGCTTAGTAAGTTCTTCAAATTTATCAGCGTCAATTCCCATCGGAAAGGCTTCTACCACAACTTGTCGGTCCTTGTGAATGATCACGTTATCTGATAACTTGCTGGTTGATAGTCTTGATGCAGCACTTAGGAAGTGCCTTACATCATCAAAGGTATGGAAGCCCAGTAAATCTGCTCCAAGCATACCTGAAATAAGCTCTTCTCTCCAAGGAATCAATCTGAAAATTTCGTATGAGGGAAAAGGTATATGCTGAAAGAAACCGATGGTAACCAAAGGTTTTTCTCTTCTGATAAGACAGGGTAAAAGAAGAAGCTGATAATCGTGTATCCAGATGGTATCCCCGTCATTAACAGCTTCTATTGCTGCATCTTTAAACTTTTCATTTACAGATTTGTACGAATCCCAATAGTCCTGCTCAAAGTTTGCATAGGTGGTAAGGTAGTGAAAAACAGGCCAAAGGATCTCGTTCGAAAACCCTTCGTAGTATAAGTTAATCTCGTCTGTGGTTAGGAAAACAGGAATAAGATTAAGAGAGGCAAGTAGCTTTTTAACCTCTCCTTGCCGCTCTTTTGGTACATCTATACCGGGCCAGCCGATCCAGACATTGTTTCCTTGTTTATAAACGGAACCCAGGCCTGTGGCCAGTCCGCCTTCACTAGATCGAAGTATGTATTCACCGTTTTGTTCTGTAATCTTAACTGGTAAACGGTTTGATAGGATGATTGTTTTGTTATTAGTTAGCATATTCTACTAAAACAACCAAGTTAAAGCCTGATTGTTTTAATAAATTAACTAAAGATCCTTAAGAAATGGTTTTCAAGGTGATTTCTCATACCATTTCTAAATAGTTCAGGTGATCCATTTTCGAGGATATCGACCAGTCCTTTATGAGATACAAATTTTTGAATTTGAGCTGGTTTTTTCAGTAAACCGCTGTTGTGTACATAATCAAAAATAGGTAACAGCATTTTTTGAAATCGTTTTAGCGTCTCATTTCCTGCTATTTCGTAAAGCTTTCCGTGAAATATAATCTCGTGATCTATATGGAATATATGGTCTTTTGCAGTATCAGGCTCAGTTTTTACAATCTCTTTTAGCTCTTCTATATCTTTTGGAGTAACGCGTTGAAAAAGGAGGTCGGCCATTCCTATTTCCAGTACCAGCCTTAATTCAAATATCTCTCTAAGTGTATCCTGATCCAGAATATGAGGATTCATACTTTTGCTCATAATACCGAAGATATCAGGACTGGTAATCACAGAGCCTTTCTTTTTCTTTGTATCTATAAGACCCATCATTCGTAACCTTAAAAGTGCTTCGCGTACAACGGTACGACTTACTCCAAGGCTCCGGGATAGGTCTAATTCTGTAGGTATAATATCACCAACCCTTAATTTCCTTTCTACAAGGAGCTTAACAAGGTTGGCTTCAACTTTATCCACCAGCGAACTGGTATCTAGTTGAATAAGGGATTCAGTAGGGTTAGACGTCATATTATGTTATACATATGTTTTTGTCGGTAGAAACCGCTTAAAATAAAGATTAAGCAGTTATTTCAATACAATGTTAATAAAAATAATGTAAATATTTCTTGCGATATAGAATTATAAGTCACACCTTAGTCTTATTATGTTATACATAATGCTAAAACCTAACCAATAAAACAATGAAAAGACTTTACCAAAAGTACGTTAGTCAAGTCCTGCTAACGTTAATTTTAAGCATAGCCATGCTTACTGTATCAGGCCAAAACATTAAAGTATCTGGACGGGTAGTAGATGCCAAAGGGCAGGGGATACCTATGGCTAGTGTTTTGATTAAAGGAACCAAAATTGGAACCGCCACAAATGAAACTGGCAATTATGCGATTGCTGCAAAAAGCGGTGATGTATTGATAATTAGCTATACCGGATTCATTACCCAACAAATTACAGTGGGAAACCAAAGTACATTAACCATTACGCTTGCAGAAGATACTCAGGGACTGGATGAAGTAGTTGTAGTTGGGTATGGAACGGCTAGCCGCTCTAAAATCACATCATCAATTGCAAAGTTAGATCCAAAAGTGCTGGAAACAGGGATGCGGTCAAATCCGGCTCAGGCTTTGGCGGGAACAATTCCTGGGGTTAGAGTAGCTACTTCAACCGGACGGCCTGGATCTGTTGCAAGCATTACCTTAAGAGGAGGTACAAACTTTGATGGAAGTGGTAGCCCTTTAATTGTTATGGATGGTCAGGTTCGTCCCTCATTCAGTGATATTAACCCAGAGGATATTGAAAGTATGGAAGTATTGAAGGATGCTTCTGCTACTGCTATATATGGAGCAAGAGCTAGTAACGGGGTAATTTTAATTACTACTAAAAGGGGAAAAGCAGGTTTTTCATCAATTACTTTAAAAGGAAAAACTGGTGTTAACTATTTAAATAATCCTTATGAAGTATTAAATGCAAGTGATTATATAACCTGGACACGTTTAGGTGTGGTTGAAGCAATGAGAAATGGGACCTTGGGAACATTTGCTTCTAATAGCGCATTATCTGCTGTAGGGCCAAGAGGAACCGGTAACTTATATAGAGATGCTGCCGCAAATGTTCTTGATGGTAATTACGATAACCGTGCAATTTGGAGTTTGATGCGTTTAACAGATGCGAATAAGGACGTACTTTCATTAAATGATGGTTGGAAAACAATGAAGGATGCAGTTAAAACGAATGCTGCAGGTAACTACGATCCTAATGGCACTTATGCTGATCTACTTTATAAAGATTTTAATTATGGTGATTACGCGTTTAAATCACCTGCTATTTCTCAGGATTACAATATTGGGATGACTGGTGGCAATGATAAAGGAAATTACTACGCAAACCTTGGTTATTACAATGAGGATGGTTTATCGCTGGCTACATTTTACCGCCGCTATAACTTTACGTTAAACGGTGATTATAAAGTTAAAGAATGGTTGAAATCGGAAAGTAATTTGCAATATGCAAGAGCAAACTGGAGAGATCAATCATTGCAAAATGGTGAAGGAAATTTTTGGGGACGTATGCTATTTGCGCCACCTACAATGCGTGGAACAAATAGCAATGGAGATTTTATTCTCGGTAGAGATGCTTCGGATGGTAATCCGGCAATTAATGTAGATAAATATAAAAGATCTAATCAAAGTGATAAATTCACGCTGGGGCAATCGTTTAAGGCCGACATTTTGAAAAATCTTTACATTAAATTAAGTGGTATTGTAATGTATGATCAGAGAGATGCAGAATCATTTAATAAAGATTTCCGCACTGGTTTATTAAGTTTAACAAACCCTAATACGGGTTGGAATAGAGATAGACAAAGTACTGCTAGTACCGATAAGACAATCAGACAAACTTACAATGCGGTTGTTAATTATAAAACCCAGTTTCTTGGAAAAAATAATATTGATGCATTGGCAGGATTTGAGTACTATGATGAATACAATAGGGGTTTTGGAGCAGGAGGAAGACTTGCACCAACTGATGATTTTCAGGATTTAGGCTTAACAGTCAGAGAGGTTTCTGGTGTAGGAGCTAGAGATATTGATTCATATCATTATCGTGAACGTATCATTTCTACTTTTGCAAGAGTCAATTATGATTGGGACGATAAATACCTTGCATCTTTTACAGTTAGAAGAGATGGATACTCAAGGTTAGTTGGCAATAATCAGTTTGGTACTTTTCCGGCCGTATCGGCAGGTTGGTTAGTTCACAAAGAAAACTTCATGAATTCTACAGAAAATTGGCTTTCTATGTTAAAATTAAGGGCTAGTTATGGATTGAATGGAAATATTGGTGAAGTAGGGAGAAGAAGTGACGGAACAGTTAACGTTTATGAGCTGCAAGGTTCTTATGGTGCTCAAACACCGTACAATGGTGTGGTAGGATTTTTACAAACCGGTTTGGCTAATCCAAATCTGAAATGGGAAAAATCAAACACTTTTGAAGGTGGATTAGAGATGGGTTTCTTTAAAAATAGAATTGTTGCATCGGTAGCCGCATATAACAGAATTACAAAAGATAAGATTACCAATATTCTATTACCAGGTTCGTCTGGTGTATCAAATCCTAACGATAATAACAGATCTAGTATTCGTACAAATAATGGAACAATGCAGAATACCGGTGTTGAAATGGATGCAACCTTTAAAGTGGTTCAGAATGAAGATCTAAAAATTCAATTCGGCATAAATGCATCGTGGAACAAAAACAAAATACTTAAACTTCCATTTAATGGCAACGAAAACAACCGCCAGGACGGTCAGCAAATTTTTGATCCGGCAAGTGGAAAGTTAATCTGGGTTGGTGGTTTACAAGAAGGGCAGGAACCTGGCGAACAGTATGGTTTTGTAAGTGACGGTATCATAAGAACTGCTGAAGATTTAGCTTCTTATAATAAAATTGACCTTGCTGCCGGACAGGTATGGTACGGTGCTTCTGCGGGAAAAAAGGTGGCTAGTCAGTCATTAATTAATTCGAAAGCATTAAATCCAAATGCAGCATCTCCAACATTTATTGCTACGCAATTAGGTGATATGAAATGGAAGGATATTGATAAAAATGATACGATTGATACTAGAGACATGGTTTTCTTAGGCCGTAGTATTCCTCGTTGGACTGGTGGATTTAATACTCAGATCAGCTGGAAAGGGATTTCATTATATACTCGTATTGATTTTGCTTTTGGGCACATCCAACAAGATTTCCAGCAGATGTGGACATTAGGATCTATGCAGGGAGAATTTAATGGTACTCAGTTAATAAAAGATACCTGGACACCTAGCAATCCAAATGCGGCATATCCTCGCTATACATGGGCAGATCAATTAAACTCCAAAAATTTTGACAGACCAAGCAGCATGTTCTTTGTGAATTCTGGTTACCTGGCTTTCAGAGAGGTTTCTTTAAGTTATGCCATTCCAAAGAAATTATTGGATAAAGCTAAAATATCTGGTTTGACTTTTACAGCAACGGGACAAAATTTAGGATACATCACCAACAAACAACTTAATTTACCTGAGCGTTCCGGAAATCAAACAAACGCAGCATATACCATTCCAACATCATTAATTTTTGGATTGAACCTAACTTTTTAATGTAAACTATAAAGAACTTTATTATGAAAAAGTATAAATATTTAATCTTAGTGGTCTTTTGTGCTTTAGCCACTATGTCCTGCAAAAAGGCTTTAGACCTTAAAGCAGAAGATAATTTTGGCGATGGAACGTTTTGGCAAAACGAATCTCAGGTAAATAACTTTATGGTTGGTTTACACAAATTATTCAGAGACAATCAATTCCAATTTGAACGTTTGGGAGAGATGAGGGGTGGTAGCTTTAGTAATGTAGACAGGCAGAACACTTCCTTAAACGAATTGCCAATTATACAACAAGATATTAATGAAAACTCTTCGGGTGTTACTAATTGGGCTGGATTTTATGGACCAATCTTTCAATTGAATCTTTTTATTAAGAAAACCGAAGAAATCACTTTTTTAGCGGAAGCTAGTAAGAGCTATCTTTTAGGGCAAGCCTATGCAATGCGTGCTTATTACTATTTTCACTTGCTTCGCACTTATGGCGGTGTGCCCTTAAGATTGGAGCCTGATGCATCAAATCCAAACCCTACAGCTGTTTCTCTTCGTAAAGCAAGATCAACAGAAGCTGAGGTATTGGCTGCAGTGAAAAGTGATGTTGATAAATCAGTATCGCTTTTCGGAAGCGCTGCAAGTCCTGCTGATAAAAGCTTATGGTCTCCAAAGGCAGCTTTAATGTTAAAAGGAGAAGTGTATTTATGGTCTGCAAAAGTTTATAACACAACTGCAGATTTAGCTGCAGCAAAGAGTGCTCTAAATGCTGCGGCAGGACCTACATTGTTGCCAAATTTTGCAAATGTTTTTAACTCTGCTAATAAAAATAACGCAGAAGTGATACTTGCTATCCGTTATAGAGTTGGCGAGGCCGAAATGAATAATGTTGCTTCTTTCACTTACTCAACATTTAACTTTAACGGTGCTCATTATAAAGATTCAACAGTAACAGCTGGCGTAGGCAATTTCCTTGTTGACCCACTTGTATTGGCTCAGCCTAATTCTCAACAGGTTATCCAACGTTATGGCTATACTTTTGAACTTTTCCAATCGTACGATTTAAATGATAGCAGAAGAAATGCCACATTCTATGACTATTACAGAGTTAATACTTCAGCAACACCATATACTGTAACCATAAGAAATACGGCTTTGGTGAAATTTTTAGGTGTTATAGATGCAAACAAAAGGTATTTTACAGACGATTGGACTATTTATCGTGAAGCAGACAGGTTATTAATGTTAGCCGAAATAGCTAACGCCGAGGGTGCCGATCCAACTCCTTATATAAAACCTGTTCGTGATCGCGCTTTTGCAAATGCTGATCCAACTCCTTTTGTTAATGGAGGAAAGGACGCCAATGAATTGGCGATTTTTGCAGAGAGAAGTAAAGAATTTGTTTATGAAGGTAAGCGTTGGTATGACCTTCGCAGAATGAAAATAGGTAATGAACCACTGGTATTTAAAGTGGCAGGTAATAAATATGGAGTTTTAGACAAAGGAACTCAAGGATATAAAATACTTTGGCCAATAGAACCAGCTATCTGGACTAATGATCCATTGGTAAAACAAACACCTGGTTACGCTACGACCAATCCTAATAAATAAATTTCCTTATTAAAACAGAGCATAAGGATTTATCCCCTTATGCTCTAAATATTCTAACTCAACACTTATATGATTTTCGAGAAATTACAAGGCTTAATTGCCGCTCCTTTTACTCCAATGGACACTAATGGAGCTATCAACTTAACTATTATTCCTGATTACTATAGATTTTTAAAACACAATAAAATAACAGGTGCTTTCATCTGCGGATCAACCGGCGAGGGTGTTTCTATGTCTACAGATGAGAAAAAACAAGTAGCGAAAGCCTGGGCCGATTGTACCAATGATGATCCTGATTTTAAAGTGATGTTATTTTTAGGTGGTACAAGTATTACAGATTGTAAAGAACTTGCTTTCTATGCTAAACAGATTGGGCTTTACGCCATTTCGTTTACTGCTCCTTTTTATTTTAAACCTGCAAATGTAGATATGTTGGCTCGGGCTTGTGCAGAAATTGCTGCGGTAGTGCCAGATATGCCTTTCTACTATTATCACATACCAGTACTTACAGGAGTAGGCTTTGCTATGTATGATTTGTTAAAGGCGGTTGATGCTAAAATTGAAAACTTTGCCGGTGTAAAATATACACACGAAGACTTTATGGATTTCTTATCTTGTATGAACTTTAAAGATGGAAAGTACGATATGCTTTGGGGTCGCGATGAGAACATGCTTTCGGCATTAGCGCTGGGAACAAAAGGTGCAGTAGGCAGTACATTTAATTATGCAGCTCCCTTATATTATGATATGATAGATGCTTTTGAGAACCACGACTTAAAAAAAGCCAATTCACTGCAGCAGCAATCTATAGATATGATCAGATTGTTAGGTAAATACGGTGGTATAGCTACAGGAAAAGCTTATATGAAAGTAGTTGGAATAGATTGCGGGGAATTTAGGTTGCCGGTTAAGAATATGGATAGCAATCAGTTTGAACAGTTTAAATCTGATGTAGCAGCGCTTGATTTTAATACTTTTAAATCAAATGCGCCTCATTAGTTTTTAGTAATAGGCTTATGAACAAATACTTATTTTCTTTATCAATCCCTTTTATGCTAATGTTGACTGATGTTTCTGCCCAGGAAACGGCAATAGAGCGAGTGCAATGGTGTACAGCTGCAAAACTGCAAAATGCAGATGGCAGTACTTCATTGGGCTTTGCAGGTGCTGTTAATGCTGTTTTTAATGACGCCCTTTTGGTTGCAGGAGGCGCTAATTTCCCTGATAAAATGCCATGGGAAGGAGGTAAGAAGTACTATTCTGACAACATTCAGATATTGCTTAAGCAAAACGGACGCTTTGTTTGGAGTACAAAAACATCAAAGCTACCGGAACCTATTGCTTATTGTGGCAATACTTCAACAGATTTGGGAGTGGTTTATGCTGGTGGTGAAGGTCAAAGCGGTTTATCTAACAAAGCATTTATCATTACCTGGGATACTCCGGAATTAAATATCGTTGTGAAAAAATTACCCGATTTGCCAATTGCAGTTACTAATACCGGGCTTACCCATATTGGTAATGTGGTTTATCTGGTTGGAGGTGATAAAGAAAAAAAATCATCTGATGCCTTTTATAAGCTCGATCTAAATATTAAAGATTCGGCATGGCAAAAATTACCAAGCCTGCCAGTGCAACTGGCAAACGTCTTGATTGTAGCCCAGGCTGACAAAATTTTTGTAATCGGTGGCCGTACTAAAACACCATCAGGAATTAGCGATTTACACCATACAACTTACGCTTATGACATTGCTGCGGGCGCCTGGCAAAAACTGGCTGATATTTCCGACGGCAAACAAACAACTAATTTTTCTGCCGGAGCAGGAGTTGCTGTAGCTAATAATCTTATTCTGGTTGCAGGTGGTGATAATGGCGAGGTTTTTCACAAAATAGAGAACTACATATCTCAAATAGCTAAGTCGCCATCACAAGAAGAGAAAGATAAGCTTACTTTAGAAAAGAATAAGTTAAGCATTAACCATAAAGGTTTTTATAAAACCCAACTGGTGTATAACACTACTAAAAATACATGGACTAAATTAGGTCAACTGCCTTTTCCTGCACATGTTACCACAACTGCAACTAAATGGGGCAACGATATTGTTTTATCTAACGGAGAAATAAAACCCGGTGTAAGAACACCCTCGGTAATGATAGGCAAAATAGAAACGCTCTTAGTTTCAAAAAACTAATAATATGCTAAAGAAAAACACAAATAATTATGCCTGGGTGCTTGTCGGATTACTGTGGGTAGTGGCATTATTAAATTATATGGACAGACAAATGCTGTCGACAATGAAGCCTGCAATGCAAATTGATATTGCAGAACTACAATCAGCTACCAACTTTGGCTATCTAATGGCAATCTTCCTCTGGATATACGGTTTTATGAGCCCTGTTTCGGGAATTATAGCCGATAAGTTCAATAGAAAATGGCTAATTGTAGGTAGTTTATTTGTTTGGTCGGGAGTTACTTTTTTAATGGGCTATGCCGAAACTTTCAATCAAATCTACTGGTTAAGGGCAATAATGGGCGTTAGCGAAGCACTTTACATTCCTGCAGGATTGTCTTTAATAGCCGATTTTCACTCTCCTAAAACAAGATCTTTGGCAATAGGAATTCACATGACAGGACTGTACATGGGGCAGGCACTAGGCGGTTTTGGAGCCACCATTGCCGACAAATTCTCATGGCAATCTACCTTTCACTGGTTCGGAATAGCAGGTGTTATTTACTCCGTTGTCTTAATCCTTTTTTTAAGAGAGAAAAAGGTAAGTGATGACGAAATGGTATCCGATAAAATTATAATAAGCGCCAAACCCTCACTCTTTAAAGGATTGTGGCTGCTGCTTACCAATATTTCCTTTTGGATTATTCTGTTCTATTTTGCAGTTCCAAGTTTACCAGGCTGGGCGGCAAAAAACTGGTTACCTACATTATTTGCACAAAACTTAAATATTCCGATGGCCACTGCGGGGCCACTGTCAACCATTACAATAGCAGCCTCTTCTTTTCTGGGAGTAATATTCGGAGGTATTTTGTCAGATAAATGGGTGCAGAAAAACATTAAAGGGCGTATTTATACCAGTGCAATTGGTTTGGCATTAACCATTCCATCGTTATTATTACTTGGCTTTGGCCACTCACTCTTTCATGTTGTTGGGGCGGCTATTTGCTTTGGTATAGGCTTTGGAATGTTTGATGCCAACAATATGCCCATTCTTTGTCAATTCGTTTCGGCTAAATACAGGGCAACAGCATACGGATTAATGAATATGACCGGAGTATTTTTCGGTGCTTTTATAACCGATTTGTTAGGCAAATCATCTGATGCCGGTAACCTTGGTAAAGATTTCGCAATGCTTGCCGGAATTGTAGTAATTGCATTAGGTGTTCAACTTTATTTTTTACGCCCAAAACATAACGATTTTGTTGATGCGTAATAGTTTAATGGTTAAATAGAATTATATAAGATAATGATACATAGAAATATAACGAAAGCTGTTTTGGTAATGATTATTGTATTAGGCATTACCTCATGTAGCAAAAAAATATATACAGAAACAGGCGCTAACGCTATAAAAATTAGTGCTGTTTCAACAGAGAACCCAATATTTAAAAGAATGGAGGCAAATGCTTATCTGCGTATTGAGGTAAACATACCCGAAGGGAATACCGAAATTGCTTATAAAACCATTTCCGGATCTGTTAACAAAGAAGCATTAAAAGATATAGCTAAGCTGGAAGTATATCAGAGTAATGAAAAACCTGACTTTAATAGTGCTAAATCAATTGGAAGCACTGTTCCTTCAGGCAATAAATTTGCGATTCCTCTTGATGTAAAGTTAAAACCAGGCACTCATTATTTCTGGCTTAGCGTAGGTTTAAAGAACGAGGCTAATATAGATCACAAATTAAACCTGAAAGCAGAATTCTTTACAGATCTATCTGACTTAGCTTATAAAATTAATCAAAATAAATATACAGCGAAACCACTTGGCATTGCATTGCGTAAGCCTAAAGATGAAAGCGTGCATACCTATCGTATTCCTGGAATCGTTACTACCGACAAAGGCACCCTGATTTCAGTTTACGATATCCGCTATGATCATAATGGTGATCTTCCGGCAAACATAGATGTAGGCATGAGCCGAAGTACTGATGGTGGTCAAACATGGGATGCCATGAAAACCATTATGGACATGGGGCGTGCAGATGAAAACAGTGGTGTAGGTGATCCTTCTGTTTTGTTTGATCCGGTTACCAAAACCATATGGGTTTCAGCTTTATGGAGTAAAGGAAATCGATCTATTGCCGGTTCTGGCCCAGGCCTTACACCAGAAGAAACAGGGCAATTTGTGGTAACCAGCAGTACTGATGATGGACTTACCTGGAGTAAACCTTATAGCATAACTTCACAGATGAAGAATCCGGAATGGAGATTGTTTTTCCCTGGACCGGGAAATGGTATAGCTATGGCTGATGGTAAGATTGTTTTTCCTGCGCAATATTGGGACGCTCAAAAAATGCCGAATTCTACACTGATATATAGCGATGACCATGGTAAAACATGGAAAAGCGGGATCGGTGCAAAATCCAATACCACCGAAAGCCAACTGGTAGAAACCACTCCGGGAACCATCATGCTAAATATGAGAGATAACAGAGGAGGCTTTAGAAGCATCGCAACCACTACCGATATGGGTAAAAGCTGGACAGCGCATTCAACCTCTTATAATACACTTGCAGACCCTGTTTGTATGGGAAGTTTTATTAAAGCAAAAGTTAAGGTTAAAGGGGTACTGAAAGACGTGTTGTTCTTTAGTAATCCAAATGTATCTAAGGCACCAAGAAAAGACATCACCATTAAAGCTAGCTTGGATATGGGCGAAACCTGGATGCCTGCCAATCAATTCTTAATTGATGAACGTGATTCTTTTGGATATTCTGCGCTTACTAAAATCGACGACAATACCATCGGTATTTTGTACGAAGGCATAAGCAGTTTATTATTTGTAAGGATTCCGGTAAGCGATATCATTAAATAATTATGTTCAGGAAAAGGTCAATATTGCTATTCGTATTCCTATGGTCACTTAGGTTAACCTCATACAGTCAGGAGGTACGCGTTGCCTGTATTGGTAATTCAGTAACTTTTGGCGCCGGTCTCAAAAATCCTGTAAAAGAATCTTATCCTTCGGTATTACAGGATTTACTTGGGCAAAAGTATGAGGTTAAAAACTTTGGTTTAAGCGGAGTTACACTTTTAAAGAAGGGACACAGACCTTATTATAAAACAAAACAGTTTCAGGATGCTATGTCTTTTAAACCTGATATTGCAATTGTACACCTTGGCTTAAACGATACCGATCCCAGGGATTGGCCTGAATTTAAAGGAGATTTCAAGTCAGACTATTCATGGCTATTGGACACGCTTAAAAAACAAAACCCAAATGTAAAGCTATTCATATGCAAACTTACGCCGATTTTTAATGGACATCCAAGGTTTAAATCTGGTACGCGCGATTGGTATTGGCAAATTCAGGAACAAATCATTGAAATAGCCCAGGCTAATAAGACCAGCTTAATTGATCTGACATCGGCTTTATATAATAGACCCGATTTATTTGCTGATAATCTGCATCCCGATAAGGAGGGGGCAGCCATCATCGCAAAAACTGTTTATAGTAGTCTTATCGGCAATTATGGTGGACTTAAACTTCCAGAGATCTTTACAGATCATATGGTGCTCCAACGCAATAAGCCTATAAGTATATACGGCACAGCAGATAGCAATGAACAGATAACAGTCCTGTTTAATCATAAACAGCTCACAGCAGTAGCCGATAGTTATGGTAAATGGAAAGTTCAGTTTCCTGAAATGTCACATGGCGGACCGTATGAGTTAAGTGTACAATCAGGAAATAAAACCATTTCTTTAACCGATATTCTTATTGGCGATGTTTGGCTATGTTCAGGGCAGTCAAATATGTCATTTACCTTAAGTGCTGCTAAAACAGGGAAAGCAGAACTTGCTCAAATAAAGTCCAATAAGATAAGATTATTTAAATTTAATCAATACGCAGAAACAAATGATACCCCATGGGATACCAGAACTCTGGAACAGGTTAATGCGCTTAAATACTTTTCAGGAAGCTGGGCACCAACCACTTCAGAAACAGCTGCCGGCTTTTCTGCAGTTGGGTACTATTTCGGTAAAAAAGTAGCAGAAGAATCAGGAGTACCCATTGGTTTAATACAACTTGCCGTGGGTGGTTCAACTATAGAATCATGGATCGACAGGTATACTATGGAACACGATGAACAGCTTGTTGATGTGCTTACAGATTGGCGAAAATCTGATTTTATACAGGAGTGGGCAAGAGGTCGTGCAGATGTTAATCTTAAAGAAGCATCAAATCCAAAACAACGCCATCCATACGAGCCAATTTACAATTACGAGGCAGGCGTAGCCAAGCTAACTCAATTCCCTATAAAGGGTGTAATTTGGTATCAGGGCGAGAGCAATGCCCAAAATGTAGATTTATATAAACACACATTTCCGGTATTGGTGAACAGCTGGCGCAAAAAATGGCGTTATGAGTTTCCGTTTTATTATGTGCAGCTTTCAAGCATAGATCGCCAGTCATGGCCTTATTTCAGAGATGCCCAGCGCAAATTACTGAAGGTAATTCCAAATAGCGGTATGGCTGTAAGTTCTGATGTTGGAGATTCTTTAAACGTTCATCCAAACAAAAAAATGGAAGTTGGGCAACGGCTTGCACTTTTGGCGCTTAAAAACACTTATCATAAACTTATAATTGCAAACGGCCCTATTATTTCAAGTGTCAAAGCAGAAAAGAACAATATCTTACTTTCATTTACTGAGGCTAAAAAACTTTCTACACGAGGCGGAGGACCTTTAATTGGTTTTCAGTTCGTAAACATAAAAGGATATCGAATTACTGCAAAAGCCACCATCATTAACAATAAGGTGGTTTTAAAGATTCCAAAGGGCGAAACCATAAAAGAAGTAGTATATGCTTGGGAACCCTTCACCAGGGCCAATCTGGTTAATGAGGCAGGTTTGCCAGCTTCAACTTTTTCAATTCCATTAAACTAAAATATTTCAAAATGAGTTATACTGTACAAGATTTACAGAACCTTAAAACATTCTATCATAATCAGTTATTAAACGATACCGTTCCCTTTTGGTTTCCCAGATCTATAGATACTGAGCATGGTGGTTATCTGTTAATGCGGGATCAGGATGGTAGTTTGATTGACGATGATAAAGCCGTTTGGATACAAGGCAGGGCTGCATGGTTGCTATCAACCTTATACAATACCGTAGAACAAAAACAGGAATGGTTAGATGGAGCTAAATCAGGAATAGATTTTTTAAATAATCATTGTTTTGATACTGATGGGCAAATGTTTTTTCATGTAACGCGCGATGGGCAGCCTATCCGTAAACGCCGTTATTATTTTTCTGAAACCTTTGCCGTGATTGCCAATGCTGCCTATGCGAAAGCCAGTGGCGATGAAGCTGCTGCGGCCAAAGCCAGATATTTGTTTGGTAAATGTATTGAGTACTCAACTACACCAGGCTTATTTCCTGCAAAGTTTACCGGCACAAGACCAACAAAAGGAATCGGTGTTCCAATGATTATGATGAACACTGCACAGCAATTACGCGAAACAATTGGCGATCCTCGTTGTAATGAGTGGATTGATACGTGGATCAAAGAAATCGAAACCTTTTTTGTTAAAGATGATATTCAGTGTGTTATGGAGCAAGTAGCTCCTGATGGGAGTATAGTTGATCATATTGATGGAAGAACCTTAAACCCAGGCCATGCAATTGAAGGTGCATGGTTCATATTACATGAGGCTAAATACAGAAATAACGATCCTCATTTAATAAAGCTAGGCTGCAAAATGCTCGATTATATGTGGGAACGAGGATGGGATAAAGAGCATGGGGGCATCTTGTATTTTAGAGATGTATATAACAAACCCGTTCAGGAATACTGGCAGGACATGAAGTTTTGGTGGCCCCATAATGAAGTGATTATAGCTACACTGTTGGCATACACCATAACCGGCGATGAGAAATATGCTAAATGGCATAAAATGGTTAACGATTATGCATATCAGCATTTCCATGATCCAAAAAATGGTGAATGGTTTGGGTATTTGCACCGCAATGGTAGTTTGGCCCAAACAGCCAAAGGAAACTTATTTAAAGGGCCATTTCATTTACCCAGACAGGAATGGTATTGTCTATCTTTATTAAATGAATATTTAAAATCATAAATCGATATGATTAAAAAATTGCTGATACTTCTGCTGGCCTTAAACATAAATGCAGCGGCACAAACAACTGCAAAACTATTAAATGAGAAGCCAGCGTTAATTCCAATGCCTCAGCAAATTGAATGGAAAAAGGAGCAGTTTGCACTTAAGAATTATCAAGGAATAGTGGTTAAAAATGCTTCTTTACAAAAAGAAGCAGAGCTATTACAAAAGCAATTAAAGGAACTCGGCCTAATAATTCCAATTAAAAAAGGTACTGCTGCAAATGAGCCCAGCATTATCTTAGAATTGGGAAAGGTAAATATTCCCAATTCTACCACGGAAGCATATACAATCAGCATCACTGCCCGTGCAATAACAATTACCGGTGCAGGTAAGGCAGGTGTGTTCTATGGTCTGCAAACATTAAAACAAATAATTGATGCCGACAAAAATGTAACGGCTTGCAACATTACAGACTGGCCTTCTTTCTCGTGGCGGGGCTATATGATTGATGCCGGCAGGAATTATCAACCTATGGATTTGCTTAAGCAGCAAATTGATGTTATTGCAGCATATAAACTCAATATATTTCATTTTCATTTCACAGAAGATATTGCATGGCGATTAGAAAGTAAGCTATATCCACAGCTCACCGCTCCCGAAACCATGCTCAGGAATAAAGGCAAGTTTTATACCCAAAACGATCTTAAGGAATTGATAAGTTACTGCAAAGCGCGTTATATAACATTACTTCCAGAAATAGATATGCCAGGGCACAGTGCTGCATTTAAAAGGGCGCTGAAAACAGATATGCAAAGCGATACCGGGTTGGCTATTGTAAAGAACATCTTAAAGGAATTTTGCGATACTTTTGATGTTCCTTACCTGCATATAGGAGCAGATGAGGTAAAGATCACCAATAAAAATTTTCTGCCCGAAGTAATCTCTTTGGTTGAAAAACAGGGTAAAAAAGTAATAGGATGGGAGCCGGGGGGCGAGTTTACAGAAAGCACGATCAGGCAGTTATGGATGGAAGACGCTACAAAAGTTAGCGCTAACCCTAAAGTAAAATACATCGACTCGCGCCATTTATACATTAATCACATGGATCCTCAGGAAAGCGTGGTGTCTATTTTTAAAGGTAAAATTGCCAATCTGGACAAAGGAAATGATGCAGCCTTAGGTGGCACCCTTTGTGTATGGCCCGACAGAAGAGTGAGCAAGCCCGAAGATGTATTTATGCAAACGGCTGTATACCCTGCCATATTGACCTTTGCCGAAAGGAGCTGGCGTGGTGGCGGGCAGCCAGATTGGTTAACCTATGTTGGGTTAGACGGTTCAGCAGAAGTTAAGGTATTCAAAGAATTTGAACACCGTTTAATAAAGCATAAAAACCGCTACTTCTCAAAAATGCCGTTTCCATATCAGCCACAAGCACATTTGAAATGGAAGTTCTACGGACCTTTCAATAATCAAGGTGATCTTACCAAACAATTCTATCCAGAAGAAACAAAAGATATTGATACCAGTAAAGCAGCTCTAACTGCTGTAGGTGGCACCTTTATTTTAAGGCACTGGTGGGGGGATTTAGTGAAAGGTCTTTTGGAGAAACCTGAGGAAAACACTACCTGGTATGCTACTACTAAAATTTGGAGTGATAACGACCAATTGCAAAACTTCTGGATTGGCTTTAACAACATCTCCAGATCTTACGGATCAGACTCTCCTGATAAGGGAACCTGGGACAATAGGAAAAGCAAGGTATCGATTAATGGTAAACTCATCCCACCACCACTATGGAAACAGGCAGGAGCCAAGGGTAATCTGGAATTGCCCCTTATTGACGAAGGATATGAATACCGCGAACCCACAAAAGTTCAATTAAAAAAAGGCTGGAATACCATACTTGTTAAATTACCTGTAGGCTCTTTTAAGGGTAAAGATTGGCAAAATCCAGAAAAATGGATGTTTACAGTTGTACCTTGGCTTTAAATTTGATAGTCTCAGCAGTATTACACAAAAGGTGATTCTCTGTATGATTAAAAACTACAAACTTCTATTATATCTATCCCTAATATTTCTTAGTTCTTGTTCTTCTGTTTATATGCCAAATGTTCCCAATACACCAATGTTGAGCCAAAAAGGAGAGTTTAGCGGTGGTGGTCACATCTCTTTTCGTGGCAATGCAAGTTTAAATGGCGCGTATGCAGTTTCTGATCATTTTGGTGTACTGTTTAGCGGGGCATATATGAATAGTGAAAAGCACAGCAAAGATTTTAGACATAAATTATTAGAAGTTGGTGGCGGATATTTCAACACCTTCGGCCCTGATAATAACAGGATATTAGAGATCTATGCCGGTTACGGTGGCGGAAAAACAAATAGGGCATTCAGGACATTTGATGATAATGACATCCTAACCAATACTGACCTCGAAGAAATCACCTACAACAAAACATTTATCCAGGTAAATTACAGTTCCAAGAAAAGCAATAACCTGCGTTTATTTGGCACAGACTTTCCTATAAACTACGGAACAGCATTACGCATCAGCAGTGTGCAAATGAAAACATTTATGCGCAATTCAATAGGTCAGGTCAGAGAAGGCAATACCTTTTTAGAGCCAATTTTCTTTACCAGGATGCGCTTAAGTGATGCCGTACAGTTGCAGTATACATCAAGCGGTAACTTTGGACTAAATAGCCGCAAATTTATGAGCGCCGGTAATTCAATATTTACCATTGGCGCTGTAATAAATGTTGGCGGCAAAAAGTCTAAATAATAGCTATTGCTCTTTTTTCTTTAACGTCGATAGGTATTCAAGTAGATCAGAAAACTCCTGCTTTGTCATGCTTTCATGCAACCCGTCGGGCATCATTGAGCCCGGAACTTCTTTTATCGAATTAACATTCGCTGATTTTAGTTTCTGACTGGCCCCACCAGGGTATTTCAATTGAATATCAGATTCGGTTCTGCTGGCAACAATACCTACAAGACTGGAGCCATCTTTCATATCCAATTGTGAGGTTTCATAACCAAAGCTAACCCCTGCCGATGGCCTTACAATAGCGTCAAAAAGCCCCTCTTTTGGTAGTTTAGCGCCAATTTCAGATAAGTTTGGTCCAAAGTCTAATCCTTGTCCATTTGCTTTATGGCATATAAAACAGGCCTTGTTAAAAACAGCTTTTCCCTTTAATGCATTTCCTTTAAAAGCAATAATCTCGTTAAAAGTTACCATGGTACTTTTTTTTGCTTCATCTGCATTTGAATCTGGTAAATAAGTTTTTGCTTCCTCATACAATCCCTTAACCCCAGATCCGCTTACACCTTTTACAGCAAAAGGAATTAAATCTGCAGCAAAAGCCTTGGTTTTTAGCATTTCCAGGACTTTGGTTTGCCCAATCCGGCTTTTTCCCATCATTTCAGCAGCTTTCTGACGTAACGATTTATCATAAGATGAACTTGCTACCGCACCAGAAAGTATACCAATAGATTCTTTATTACCAACAGCACCAAGTGCTTCAAAAATAGGGGCTGTTTTATTGATGTCTTTATTTTTAATTACCTCTTTAATACGTTCAGTATCTTTAAGCTCAATTAAAAGTCTTGCAGCATCAACGCCAACAGAATTATTTCCATTGGCAATTACCATCTCTAATAATTTAGCACCTTCTGTTTTAATCTGATATTTGGCAACCAGATTTAGGTATTCTGATGTTCCCGATTTTGAGTCGAGCACTTTCTTTAAGGCATTTAATGATAAGGGAGAACTTGTTACCTCTTTAGCATCCATTAAGCTAAGTATAATGGATGATGTTGATAGGTCGGTGTTTTTATCCAACATCGACAGTAAAGTCTTAGTTTTTTGAGGGCCTTCAATAAAATCAAATGCACGGAAATACCTAAGTCTTTTATCTAATGGAGTGCTTTGATCGGATGCTAATTTTTCAAGAAAGGGTAGGGCTAATGCCGTTCTCGATCGCCAGATAACATCTTTTCCTCCTGCACTAGACAATGGATCTTTTGTTTCTTTTAAATATGCCGCCAGATAGGTATCCCATTGCTTATCTGCGCCTATACCTAAGGCCTCCAGGTACCATCTGTCAGTTCCGTTGTGTTTCATAGCCAGCTTAGCCCAAAGTTCCGCTGCTTCGGCTGTCTTATTATGTCTTAGCGTTATCGCACACTCCCTTAAAACCTCCATATTAGAATCATTCACCAATTGCTTTACATAATCAATTGGATTTAACTTCGTTTGTCTGGCAGCTCTTAAAGCAGTAATACGGATGTCCGGATTTTTATCATTAGCGGCCTCATCTAAATATTTCTTTGAATCAGATGATTTAGATAGAATCCATAATGCCCTGGCCCTCATGCGCTGATTGGTTGTTGAGCGCCATAGCTTGTTCAAGACAGGGATGGCTTTTTTATCCATTTCTACTAGAGCTAAATAAGCATGCCTGCGCACCGCTAAATTCGGATTTTGTAATGCCTCAATAGCACCTTTAGGTGTGCTATAATTAAATATCGGAGCAGTATATTTTGATGCAAGGGCATTAGGGGCAACCCTGTAAATACGCCCGCGCTCCAGGTCACCAACTCTGTGTCCGCCAACTCCCGGATCATACCAGTCTGCAACAATTAAAGAGCCATCAGGAGCTATACAAACATCTGCCGGACGGAACCACTGATCTCTGTCATTGTTTAATATATTAATGATTTCTGCAGTATAGCCAGCCCCGTTTTTCTTTACAGGATATGACCTTACAACGTTATGTCCGGGTTCCGAATGAATCATTTGGTTGTGAAACTGAGGAGGTAATAACGAACCTTCATAAATAAGTATTCCAGTCGGAGATCCCGAGCCTGTTTGCAAAAGATTTGGAACTACACCCGGGTCGTTTAGGTGCCAGTGACGTAGCGGAATAGAATCTTCCATGTTAACACGTTCTGAAGGCCAGTATGCGCCTGTCATTTCGTCCTTAAAACCGAAATTACCATGCTCCATTACATAGTTAATCCGAACACCTTTATTGCCGTCATCATCATTAWSANCKKWGMYMRRMMGWGCSWYRWSTAKSAACTGCAACCTCAAAAGGATTTCTAAAATTGTGTCCAATAACCTCCACATTAGATCCATCCGGGTCACACCTAAATACCATACCTTCCTTATACTTTTTAGGGCCAATTTCGTCACCATCCTGATCAAGTACTGTCTTGTTATTTTTATCCTTTAATGTTTGCCCCATATTTCCAAAATTGAAATATAGTTTGCCATCCGGACCAAAAGTAAAGGTATGGATACCGTGGTCATGCTGTTCGCCGCCAATCCCCTGAAATAGGATTTCTTTACGATCGGCCTTATCATCACCATCATCATCATAAAAGGCCCACACATATGGGCTTTGCGAAACAATAACCCTGTTGCCCAATACGCAGATACCTAATGGCGCATTAATTTCAGCTCCCTGATAAAATGTTTTACTAGTTTCCAGATGTCCGTCGCCATCCTTATCCTCTAATATTAAAATCCTGTCACCTTCTGGTTTGGGTTTATTATTGTTGATCTCGAATCTGTAATTATAGGCTTCGGTTACCCAAACCCGTCCTTTTTCATCAACATCAATATTAGTTGGGTTTATTAATGTGGGCTCAGTTGCCATGGTTTGAACATGCAAGCCCGGAAATGTACGCAGACCAGCCAGACTATTGCCGGGAAGGTGTTTTGTTGATTCTGTTAAAGGAGAATCAACTTGTACCTTTAAGCCTGATCTCTGTTCACTAACAGGCGGAGTACATGTTTTTAAAAGCAATACAGGTTGAAATAGGACAAAAATAATCTTGGTAGCGAATAGGGAGGTTCTGGTAAAATTAATAGCCATTCTTTTACGGTTTAAAGCGAAATATTTTTCAAATATGAATTAACTGATTTAAATAGATCGCAGCATATTTGGTAAACGAATTTATAAAAAAGATCTAATAAAGCAATCGATTGCTTAAATTTTATTTAATTGAAAGTATAGCTAAGTTTTTTTAACTAAAAAGGGCTGTATCATATTATGATACAGCCCTTTTTAGTTAACCACCCGTCATCCTGAATTTATTTCAGGATCTTGAATAAGAAAGACCACCTTGCATGTCCGGGATCCTGAAATAAATTCACTGTTGTCCGGAAAAAAATATGGGCTAGCTGTTAAGCTAGCCCTTTGT
>NZ_AWRU01000011.1 GCF_000523515.1 Pedobacter sp. V48
CTAGGCCATAAAATTTGTCCGGTTATAAAGTTAACCGGACAACAGTGAAATAAATTCAGGATGACGGGTGCATCAAAACGGGTACTTTAATTAATTCCTTAAATAGGCTTAACTGTTATCGATTTCAACAGCGGTCTGTCTTTTACATCTTCACGGGCAGCTTTAACCACTATATAAACATCATGGAATTTACCATCTGTTACAGGGCTTATAGATACACCTGTCGAAGCAGAGCCTTGTTTTCCAATTACCTCACCATCTTTACCACCCAATCTGATCTCAACACTGTAATCAGCATCTGCATTAGCTAGTCCAAAATTAAACGCCGCAACATTAGTTAAGTCGATACCTTTTAACTTAACCCAGCCTGTTTTTTCAGGGAATATCAACGATTGAACTCCATCAGCATCTTTGCGTCCGAAATCTGATATATCCTTAATATCATTAGCATATATAATATTGCTTCTTAAATTAATCACTTTAGTATTTGCTAAAGGTTTCAAACCAGCAGCACCTAAATCAGAGTAAGTCGCTTTAAGATTTAAAACAGATTTATCTTTGTTTGTTTCTGCCGGAGGAACGATTTTACCTGTAGCAGGTAAAGAAGGACCAGTTGTTGATTTAGCACTTAAAGTCAAAATCCATTCTGCAATTTCCTTAACATCAGACGCTTTCATAGTAGGGTGGGCAGGCATTGGAACTTCACCCCAAACACCTTTACTACCATTAATTACTTTAGAAGTAATATAATCAGCCGCTTTGGCTTTTGTTTGATATTTAGAAGAGACCGCTGTGAATGCCGGGCCAATTGATTTTGTAGAGATTTTATGGCAGGTACTGCAATCTGCTTTAAGCATTATTGCCTTACCAAGAAGCGATTGTGTCGCCTGCTGATGACCTAATTTAGCTCCAGCCATATCCAATCCTTCAGTGTAAGTATTTGATACGTAGATTCTGCTTTTATTCACAGCAGCACCTTTATCTGTAACCAATACCTGATAATTAATTGGTTTTCCAGGGAAATAGAAACTCTTGTTTCCGGTTAACGCTATATCAACTTTAGGCTCTTCGTTTCCTGCATATACTGTTACAGTGTTGCTTTTCGAAGAAGCTTTATCTTTATCAATTACCTGAACGCTAATTGCATATTCACCTGCTTTTGCAAACGTATGTTGTAATTCTGGAGAGCTAGTAGTCTTTTTAATGCCCTTTCCTAAGTTCCATACATAAGTTAATGCATCGCCATCAGGATCTGTGGCATCTACTTTAGCTACAAGTTTATATGGCAATAAACCACTTGTTTTCTCAATTTCAAGATTCTTAACAATAGGAGGTCTGTTACCCGCCATGTAATCAATTCTTGTAATACCAGCATCAGGATTTTTTGAGAACCATCCTTTACCATATTCTAGAATATATAATTTATTATCCGGACCAAGTTCCATATCAATAGGAGCAGCTAAAGAAATTTCACCTAACATAGGTTCCATGCTTAAATAATCTCCTTCCGGCGACATAGTAACCGCTTTTACCCACCCACGAATCCATTCATAGATAATCAGTTTACCATCATAATAAGAAGGATATGGCGAAGCGCCTGGTCTTGAATAATAAACCGGACCAGCCATTGCCGTACGGCCGCCGGCACCAACCTGAGGAAACTCTTTAGACTCTCCGTATGGATACCATATAAAAGCCGGTTGTGCAGGAGGAAGAGTAGATAAACCAGTATTATTTGGCGAATTATTTAAACCAGCTTTAGGGTCAAATGCTTCTCCGTTTTTTCCGTCTGTATAATCATAAGCTTTATAAGGATAGTTATTGCCTATAAATAAAGGCCATCCAAAGAATCCTGCTTTACGTGCCTGATTTACCTCATCATAACCTCTTGGCCCTCTTAAAGCATCATCGTTAGACGCATCCGGTCCAACTTCGCCCCAATATAAAAAGCCCGTTTTCTGATCTACCGATATTCTATAAGGATTTCTGTTTCCCATTACAAAGATTTCAGGCTTAGTTTTTTCCTGACCTTTAGGGAACAAGTTACCATCAKRRAKGTCNGKAARWRMCWKCYTCTTTAATCTTTATTCTAAGTACTTTGCCTCTTAAATCATTGGTGTTACCTGCAGATCTTCTGGCATCATACTGCTGAAAACCCTGACGGTTGTCTAACGGTGCATACCCGTTGTTTACATATTTAGATTTTGGCGCATCAAAAGGAGTGGAGTTATCACCTGTTGATACATATAATAAACCACCTGGTCCAAAAGCAATGGATCCACCTGTGTGGCAGCAGATTTCACGCTGAGAGTAAAACTCAAGGATAATCTTTTCAGAAGCGGTGCTTATTTTATCGTTAACAAGTTTAAAGCGCGATAACCTGTTTACCGAAGGTTTTACCGGGCTATAAAAAGCATATACATATTGGTTCTTTGCAAAGTTAGGGTCAAGTGCTATGCCTAATAATCCTTCTTCAGCGTTTACATCAGGTGTATTTAATGTTTTAGAATATACCTCAAGTTTACCGGCTTCTTTAAGTGTTTTAGTGCTGTTCTTGAAAAGCATAATTTCACCCCGGCGCTGCGATACTAAAATATCATAGTTAGGCAATACAGCCAATTCAGTAGGCTCTGTAAGTTGTCCCTTAAGCAGGCTTACTTTAACAAACCTGTTCTGATCGGGGGTATCAATTCTGAGTTTTGATTTGAACTTACTCTGCTTAAGGTCATTTAACAGCAAAGTATCTGGTTTTTTTGTTCTGGTTAATGGCGGCAGTAAACTGATCGCAATACCAGAAATTAACAATGCAAAAGAAGTTTTCATTAAAAGTTATAATTATCGTGTGTTGTTTCGAGGACTAAATATAAATGAATATTTCATAAAACAAATATATTTTACGCAATCGATTTCCAAACTTTTTTGAAAACACATTTTAGAAGCCTTTTCAGCTCAACTCTATTCAGAATGTGACGAGTCCTTCACAAGATTAGCGTTTCTTCACCCATTGTTCGCACATCCTTCACACCAAACCCACAAACAGGTACCCTTTTGTGAAGGATATGTATAGAATGTGTGAACTATGTGAGGAGCAATGTTAGTGTTAGAAATACAATGGTTGTTAGTGTTATTAATACACATATTAAATAGGCCAGGCATTTTTTTAAAAAAATGCCCAGGAAAACAGTTTTAACGATACGCTGCAAAAAATGACGATTTTCTAAAAACGGTACTTTTTTTACAACTTCTAATAAATGTTGATAAATAGTTTTAGCAAAACTTTAAGGGCTTATTTATTGATTTTAAGGGGGTATTGTTTATTGTAACAAAATCATTATTTTGCAATCCTTTTAAACCAACATGAAATTATATACATTTAATTTTTTTTAACCAAAAAACACAACATGAAGCTTAATTATTTAAGGTTTGGAACAACCGCTTTTCTCTGGTTGTTAGGAACTGCACTTGTGTCTGGTCAGCAACTAGCCGATCAGTCAGAAATTGATCTGAAAGATCTTTCTTCATTTAAGACTCCGGGAAAGACTTGGATGCTTGCTGGTGGTGTTACCGCCAATTTAAATGAAGTAAACGTATTAAACGTTGCAAAAGGTACTGGAATTCTGGTAAATGTACCCACCAAGAAAGACCACGGATCAGACCTTTTAACTATTGGAGAACATGGCGACATTGTTCTTGAACTGGATTATTTGCTTGCAAAAGGAGCAAATTCAGGAATTTATCTTCAGGGAGTTTATGAGATTCAATTAGAAGATTCATGGGGTATCCTAAAACCAACATCATCTAACAACGGTGGAATTTACCAACGTTGGGATGATTCAAAACCAGAAGGTCAGCAAGGATACCAGGGATATGCACCACGCCAAAATGTAAGTAAAGCACCAGGTTTGTGGCAACATATTAAAATTGCATTCCAGGCGCCTCGCTTTGATGCATCAGGAAACAAAACAGCTAATGCAAGAATTTTAAAAATAGAGTTGAATGGAGTACTTATACACGATAACATCGAATTATTTGGTGTAACAAGAGGAGCAAATGATAAAGAAAAAGCTTTAGGTGCTTTACGTTTGCAAGGAGATCATGGTGCTGTAGCTTTCAAAAACATCAAAACTTCAAAATTGCCTGCCGAAACGGCAAATGGCAGACAAAGAGGTGATGATACAGACCCTATCTATATTGATGTAGCTACTACACCAAACATCCGCAGTTTTGTTGATGTTCCAAATGGTGGACCTAAGGTAGTTCACGCTATTTCTGTAGGTAGCCCTGCTCAGGTTCACTTTAGCTATGACTTAGACAACGGTGCGTTGTTTCAGGCCTGGCATGGTGAGTTTGTTGATGCAACACCAATGTGGCATGACAGAGGTAATGGTACTTCACGTCCTCGTGGAAGTGTAACTGCCTTCACTAAAAAACCGGTTCCTACTTTAGCTAAACTTACCGATGCTCAGGGAGCATGGCTGGCTGATACTACTGGTACAGGATTTAAAACCAAAGGTTATACATTAGATGCTCAGGAACGTCCTACATTTAACTATAACATCTATGGCACTAAAGTTACTGACGCGATCAAAGCAATTGAAAAAGGCCAGGGATTAAGCAGGGAAATCGTTCTTGAAACACCGGTTGATAACATTTATGCATTAATAGCTGATGCTTCAAGTGTTGAGGAAGTTTCTAAAGGACTTTATCTTGTAGACGGACAATCTTTTTATTTAAAATTTGACGATACTAAAGACAAACCTGTGATCAGGGATGTAGACGGCAGAAAACAACTTGTTGTTCTGGTTCGTGGTAAGTTAAATTATTCTATTTTATTCTAAAAAGGGGTTATATAATGAAATACACTTTTAAGACGCTGGCAATGCTGGCTTTAAGCTTTAGTTTTGCAACGGTGTTTGCCCAGGAAACACCAAAAGAAGAAGATTTCTTCAAAATAAATAAGGTAAAAGTACCCGAGGGACCAATTTTAGAGGTTGGTGGATTGGTTACTTTGCCAAACGGAGATCTTGGTATCTCAACCAGAAGAGGAGAAGTTTACATCGTAGAAAATCCTACAAGCAAGAACCCTTACTTCCGTAGGTTTGCATCTGGTTTACACGAAATATTAGGCCTTGCTTATAAAGATGGTGCACTTTATTGCGCACAAAGAGGTGAGTTAACCAAATTGATCGATAAAGATCAGGATGGTAAGGCTGATGTTTATGAAACTATTTATGCATGGCCATTAAGCGGTCACTACCATGAGTACAGCTTCGGACCAAAAATTGCTAAAGACGGTACTTTCTTTGTTACCGGTAACGTAGCTTTTGGTGATGAAATGTGGTACCGTGGCGAAAGCCGTGTGCCAATGCGGGGCTGGACAATGAACATTACTGAAGACGGAAAAATGCAGCCATGGGCTACTGGTCAGCGTTCTCCTGCAGGTCCAAACGTAATAGACGGACAACTTTACTATACAGATAACCAAGGCGACTGGTTCGGTTCTGGTGCAATCTGGAAAGTAGAAAAAGGTGATTTCTTAGGTCACCCTGCCGGATTAAGATGGACTGGAAGAGCTGATTCTCCGGTTAAACTTACCGAAGAATACTTCAGATCTAAAATCGACGAAAGAAGAGATAAAGATGCTCAAGGAAGAGCTATCAAACCTGAAAACAGAGTGAACGAAAACTTCAAAATGTTATGGGAAATGAAAAAAGACTTCCCTGAATTAAGATTACCATCTGTTTGGTTACCTTATGGTATCCTTGGTATCTCTACTTCAGAGCCTGTTAAAATTCCTCAGGGTGCATTTGGTCCTTTCGAAGGTCAGATCTTAGTAGGTGATCAAGGTATGAGTATCATTTCGAGGGTATTCTTCGAAACGGTAAACGGTGTTGAGCAAGGTGCTTCATTTATGTTCAGAAGTGGTTTCCGTTCAGGAGTATTAAGAATGGCATGGGGTACCGATAACTCATTATTTGTTGGAGAAACCAACCGTGGTTGGGGATCTGCAGGTGATGCAAACGAAGGTCTTGAGCGTTTAGTTTACAACGAAAAAATGCCTTTCGAAATGAAAGCTGTTAGAGCAATGCCTGATGGTTTTGAAATCGAATTTACTAAACCAGTTGATTTAAAATCAGCGGAAGATATCGCTTCTTACGATGTACAAAGCTATTTATATAAATACCACCCGGTTTATGGTTCACCTCCAATTAACAACGAAAAGTTAAAAATTAAAGGTGTTAAAGTATCTGCAGACGGTTTAAAAGCAAGACTTATTGTTGATAATCTTCGTCAGTATTATATCCATACCATTACTGTTGAAGGTGTTCGTTCACAAGAGAACTCTTATCATTTAATTCACCCGATTGCTTACTATACTTTAAATAGCATTCCAAACGGCGAGAAATTATCTATGAGCGGTGTAAGTACCAAAAACTCTGTAAACGATCCTGTAGCTAATGCGGTTCCTGGAAAAGCAACTGGTAAAAAACCAGTGGCTGGTGCTAAAACAACTGCTGCACAGAAAGCAGTAGAAGGTGGCGCAAAAACTACTTCGGCTCCCACTTATGCTCAGGTTAAGGGTTTATTAACTAGCTATACTTGTACTGCTTGCCATAACCCTACAAAAAAACAAATCGGACCTGCATTTGCTGACGTTGCAAAACGTAAGTACACTGCAGAAAAGATTCTTTCATTGATCCACAACCCTCAGCCTCAAAACTGGCCGGGTTATGCAACAGAAATGCCACCAATGCCTCAGGTTACTAAAGAGGACGGTATTAAAATAGCTAACTGGATCAACTCTTTGAACAAATAAATGTTTAGAGTTCTATTGTCCAATTAATTTAATCGGCATTTCCCTTGAATATCTGTGGGGAATGCCGATTAATTTTATATTTTAGTCCCTCATTTCAAAAAACCAATATAAACAATGAATAAACTAGACTATCGCGATTATATTGTATTCTTTATATACTTTATAATCGTATCAGCTTATGGATTTTGGATCTACTATAAAAAGAAAACCAAAACCGCCGATTCAAAAGATTATTTTCTTGCAGAAGGCTCTTTAACGTGGTGGGCAATTGGTGCTTCTCTTATAGCCTCAAATATATCTGCTGAACAGATGATAGGTATGAGCGGATCAGGATTTAAGCTCGGCCTTGCAATTTCTGCTTACGAGTGGATGGCAGCAGCAACGCTAATTATTGTAGCTGTATTTTTTATGCCGGTTTATCTTAAGAACAAGATATTTACCATGCCTCAGTTTTTAAGTCAGCGATACAATGAAAAGGTAGCAATGATTATGGCTGTATTCTGGTTAATGCTTTACATTGTGGTAAACTTAATGTCTATCCTTTATCTTGGAGCCCTGGCCATTAGTGGTATATCCGATCTTCCAATTACCTTCTGTATTCTTGGTTTAGCCGTATTCGCTATTATCATCACTTTGGGTGGTATGAAAGTTATTGGTTATACAGATGTTATACAGGTGTTTTTTTTAGTACTTGGTGGACTTGTAGCTTCTTACATTGCCTTAAATATTATTTCTGGTCAACAGGGTATTGTAAAAGGTTTCGCTATTTTAACTGACGGTGCATCAGAGCATTTCCATCTGATCTTTAAGAAGGACAATCCTAACTATATGGATCTTCCTGGTTTAAGTGTGTTAATAGGAGGTATGTGGATCGCTAACTTAAGTTATTGGGGATGTAACCAGTATATCACTCAAAGAGCACTGGGCGCTTCTTTACCGGTTGCAAGAGCAGGTCTTTTATTCGCAGCATTCTTAAAAATGCTGATGCCTGTAATTGTGGTTATACCTGGTATCGCTGTTTATTATATTATTAAAGAGAAAATCCCTGCAATTAGTCCTGATAGTTTATTGACATCTTCAGGTGTTCAGGATCCGAATAAGGCATATCCTGCATTGTTAGGCTTATTGCCAGTTGGTTTAAAGGGACTTTCGTTTGCTGCACTTACGGCTGCTATCGTAGCTTCTTTAGCGGGTAAAGCAAATAGTATTGCTACCATTTTTACATTAGATATTTACAAAAAAGCTTTTAACCCGGGTGCGGGCGAAGGCAGATTGGTAAACGTTGGTAAAATTACGGTAGTTGTTTCTATGTTACTTGCTGTTGTGTTGTCTCTAATAGTAGGAGATGCATTAATGGGCGAAGGAAAACAAGGATTCCAATACATACAGGAATATACAGGTTTTGTATCTCCGGGTATCTTTGCCATGTTTATCTTGGGGTTCTTCTGGAAAAAAACAACTTCAAATGCAGCATTGTTTGCTACCGTGGGTGGTTTTATTACCTCAGTAATCTTAAAATTCTTACCAGGATGGGTAGATTTAGCTCCGTTACATGATTACGGATGGTCTGTAGCTAACTCATCCGGTGTATTCGAAATGCCGTTTATGGATAGAATGCTGATTGTATTTGCAGTCTGTGTAATCGGAATGTATTTCATCAGTATCTATGAAAACAAAAAAGGTGTGGTAACGAATGGATTAGAAGTTGATGCTAAAATGTTTAAGGTGTCTACATCATTTGCAGTTGGTGCATTAATTATTGTAGCAATGTTAGTTGCATTGTATACTGCTTTCTGGTAGTAGTTAAAAAACACTTGCATAAAAAAGGCGCCTTGAACTATCAAGGCGCCTTTTTTATTGTTATCTACGTCATCCTGAATTTATTTCGGGATCCCGCAAACGCAATTCTGTCTTTCCAGTCCGAGATCAAGAAATAAATTCAGGATGACGAGTGGGTTAACTAACACTGATGACCTATATTAGTATTTAAACACTTTACCACCAACCATTACTTCCTGTGTTGCTTCATCAAACGTAGCCTTCTGACCGGTCCTTGCTGATGCATTAGTCATAATGTTTGCAATTGAATGATAATAACCCGCTTCAACAGGCGCATTTGTTTCTTTTCTGCTGCGCACACATTCCATCCAGTTGCGCATGTGAGCCGATGTTAGTTTATCACCACCCGTATTAGCTGAAGCTGCTACCTTTTCTGCAAGCTCAGTAAGCTTAAGTTCTGGTAATAGATTTGCTTTCATATTCATTTCGGCGGCTGCTTTAGCAGTAAGTCCGCCTCTGGGAGATACGGTATTAGTATTCAGGTTCATCTCTCCGCCATTTGCGTAATAGATCTCAGCAGGGTTTTCATCACCATTGTGCATTCTTGAAGTAAATACTACCTGGAATCCATTATCAGGATCATTTGGCTTACCATAATCAAATACAGCAGTAGTGGTATCCCAGTTTCTGCGACCGTCTTTCCACTGATAAATACCACCATTAGCCACAACACTTCTTGGATGTTTTAAACCCGTAAACCAGTGAACGGTATCAATTTGGTGCGACATCCATTGACCCGGCATACCAGACGAGAATGGCCAAAACAAACGATACTCTAAATATTTACGTGGATCCCATTCCTCAAACGGACGGTTTAATAAGAAACGTTTCCAGTCTGTATCTTCTTGTTTTAGTTTAGCCACAAGCTCAGGTCTGCGCCAGCGTCCGGGTTGGTTTACGTTCCAGCTTAGTTCTACCATTGTAATATCACCAAACTTACCGTCTTTAATAAATTGAGAAGCTGCTTTATAGTTCTCGCCACTTCTGCGTTGCGAGCCAATCTGCAAAATTTGTTTCGAAGCTTTTACTGCTTTTAGCGTTGCTCTTGCATCCTCCATGGTTTCGGCAAAAGGCTTTTCGCAATACACATCACACTTGGCATTTACAGCCTCAATTGCGTGAGAAGCATGGGCAAAATCAGGAGAACTGATAATAACCGCATCAATATCTTTTAAACTATATAATTCATCGTTATTGCGGCAGGCAGTTATATTGTGACCAAATTTTTCCTTTAAATGATCAACACCCAAACCGCGACGGTAATTCCATAAATCTGATACAGCAACCATATCAAAATTCAGTTCCTTGTGGTGATTTAGGAAACTAGGCAATAGAGAGCCTCTAAAACGGTCAGAAAAGCCAACAACACCAACTCTTACCCGGTCATTTGCACCAATAATATTTCCATAACTTTTTGCACTTAAACCCATAGTACCTAAATAGGTTCCAGCAGCTGCAATGGCAGATTGCTTAATAAATTTTCTTCTTGAATCTAACATGATTTATGATTAAAGTTGTTTAATTTTTATACTTCTGTATGAAACGTTATCGCCATGGTCCTGAAGCAAAATATGTCCTTTAGGAGCCATACCGAAGTTTTTCCAGTCTTTGTATTTACTACCTGCAACTAAGGCAAGAAATTCCGGAGTGCCTCTGGTAAACTCTACAACCTTAAAGCCATTTAACCAGTATTCAATTCTGTTGTCAGGGAATACTCTGATTAATCCTCTGTTCCACTCGCCAATTTTTCTTTGCGCATTAGGGATTTTTTTGCTGGTAATAAGGTCATATAATGAACCAAGCGTACGGTTGCCATTTTTACCTAACTTAGCATCCGGATGTCTTTCATCATCAAGGATTTGGTACTCCATACCAATTGCTGATCCTGTGTTTTTCTCAGATAGTGTTACAAAATACTTGACACCGCTATTGGCTCCTTCAGTTAGTTTAAAATCAAACTTCAACTGAAAAGCACCATATTCTTTAACAGTAACAATATCACCGCCATTAGTAGATTCTGCACCGTTAGATTTTACAACGCTAAGCACACCATCTTTAATTTCCCATCCTTTTTCAGGGAATTTAGTTTTGTATGCACCAACCCAGCCGTTAGTGGTTTTTCCGTCCCATAGCAAAGAAAAGCCTTCTGCTTTTTCCTGCTTAGATAAATCATTAGGAACCATGTTTACAACATAAATGTCATCTATTTTTGATGGTTTAAGGTTTTCTGTCTGGATACGCACATTACGCCAGCGAATCTGTTTACCCGGCGTGTCGTTTTTTCCAATAGCATGTACCTGCAGAGCGATGAAGCCCGATGGGGTCATTGCATCAACAACATTTGCCGTAGGGATACCATTAACCCAGGTTCTTATAGAATTACCAATACATTCAATGTGGTATTTATTCCATTGGTCTTTTTTAAATGCTGCCTGACCTTTAGGATTAATATCTAAAGGATATAACCATCCGCGACGTGCTTCGTCGTATAATCCGCCGCTCCATTTTCTGTCAGACGGATCAACTTCCACCTGATAGCCATGAACCCTGCCATTATTATAATCTGCTTTGCTTTCGCTTCTGATCTGTATACCCGAATTCATAGAATTATCAACCCATAACTCTACTTCAAGTATAAAATCACCATAATTTTTTTCTGTTGTTAAAAAAGAGTTAGGCGTGTTTGAAACCGTGGTGCCAACAATCTCCCCATTTACGACTTCGTATTTTGCCTGGCCGTTTAATTGTTTCCATCCCTGTAAATCTTTTCCGTTAAAAAGATTTTGCCATTTCCCTGTTTGCGCCTGTAATGTAAACGGAGTGGTTCCAAACATTAGGGCAGCAACAATCAGTAACTTTGTTTTTTTCATTAGTGTGTATTATTTGTTTTAATCTATGTTTAAAGGTTATTTTCCAAAATTGGCAGCCTGCTTGTTTAATGCATCAGCAGAAATTTCTGTGCCCGAACCCACAATAATTCTGTAACGAAAAGTAACAGATGCTCCAGGTTTTAAGGTCAGATTTAAAGACTCTTTTCCTTCGCTGAATATGGCCTGTCCAAGTGGATTAGCGGCAAACAAACCGTAATCACGTGCATGCCAGTAAGTAGGGTAGCCAGGGTTTTTAGGATGATCTATGATTGCGACAGAAAGCGGTTTACCTTCTTTAACGCCATATAAAACACACCAGTTGCCTCTGGTGCCCCAGGCATCATTACCTGTTTTACCGGCGCTGGTTAGATAGGTGCCATTTGCACCGTTACCTGATGCAGAAACTTTTGTTATATTCCCTTGACTATCAGTAAATTCTTCTACCTTATTTGAAGGGAATTCCAGCTCTTTGGTAACACGGATGCCCAGCATACCATCTTTAATATCTTTAAATTTTACAGTATCTTTTTGAGCAGTTAGGGTGGTTATTCTGTCAATAATTCTGGCATTATCTGTTCCCGAGAAAACAAATGTAGTTTGCTCTTTTAACAGTATATCTTTAGCCTGGTTTTCCCAGTTCGCGGTATAACTTAATTTACCACTGGCTTTGCCGTTTTCAACTTTGTCAACCTTCACATTCCTGATCCATCCATATTTTACTTTCTTTTCGGCAGGAATAGCAAAAGAGTTGTTCCAGAAGTCGAGCCCATTTACACTTTCATAATTAAGCCACAGCCCAACATGATGTGGATGATCCACACGTTCGCCTTCTCGTTTATTTAGCGGAAAGCCCCTGGTTAGAATAGCACCATCGGCAGCAAGTATCGGATAGAGTATGGGCTTTTCCATATTCTCGGGGTAGATAAAACTGGTAAAAGGTTTACCATCTATCAGCACATCAACTTTGCGCTCCCGATCATTTCTTATCAAAGAAACATTTTTATTTTGCGCATTAGCGCTTAAACTAAAATAACAACAGGCAATAATCAAGTATTTTTTCATTCAGATTGTCCAGGTTTTAAACATATTTGGCTATCTAATATACCGCTCTTGGAATTGAAATTCCCCAGAAAAATGCATTTTGATATTGAAATATTACGAAAACGATTGCGAAGAATGCCTCCAGATTTCAGCAATTAGCCTTATAATTGTATCTAGAAAAAGCCACCTAAAATGAACCGTAAACATTTTCTTTCCTTTGTTGTCACAGCTGGAGTATCTGCTTCAACTTCAAAGGTATGGAGTAATACACGGGTTGTAAATAAAATGTTAACCCCAGAGTTGGTCAAATCAAAAATACCGCCATACCTTAAGCCGGGCGATACCATAGGAATAACAAGTCCGGCCAGTTACATCTCCTTATTAGACATCCAGCCATCCATACAATTGATGCAAGGGTGGGGCTTTACGGTAGAAACCGGGAAAACGATAGGAGCAAAAGACTTTTCACTTGGCGGTACCGATCAGGAAAGAGCAGCAGATCTGCAGCGCATGCTGGATGATCCTAATATTAAAGCAATTATGTGTGCCAGAGGGGGGTACGGACTGGTACGGATAATTGATAAGCTGGATTTTACAAAGTTTAAAGCCAATCCAAAATGGATAATAGGCTTTAGCGATATCACCGTTCTTCATACACATATTAATAGCAATTATGGTATTGCTACCATACATTCTAAAATGTGCAATAGTTTTCCAAACGACTGGCTGGTGGCAAAACCCATTCAAATAGAAACTATACTCTCTATAAGACAAGTGCTAACTGGCGAGGATGTTAAATACACCGCACCTCCGGTAAGTTATAACCGAACAGGTAAAATAGAAGGTGTTTTGGTGGGGGGTAACCTTAGCCTGATTGAAACCCTGGCGGGAAGCAGTTCTGATCTTAAAACTGATGATGCCATCTTATTTGTGGAGGACACGCATGAAGAACTATATAGTATCGACAGAATGTTCTGGAACCTTAAGCGCAGTGGGAAACTGGATAAACTTAAAGGATTAATAATAGGAGGCTTTAGTTTGAAAGAAGAAACTCCGGGTGAAGAATTTGGCAAAACAGTTTACGAGATCGTAACAGAAAAAATAAAGGAATATGATTATCCTGTATGTTTTGATTTCCCTGTGGGCCATCAAATCAATAACTTTGCACTCAAATGCGGTGCTAAGCATATCCTTAATGTAGATGAAAATGGCAGTTCCCTTGTATCCATCTAATCCTGCTTCCATAAAACTCTCTGAGCTTACCGGTCAAATCCAGCAGGCAATAGATGGGATATTCGGGCAAAAAACCTTTTGGGTAATTGCCGATGTTACCAATTATACCTACAAGCCACAAAGCAATTACCATTATTTTGAATTGGTAGAGAAAGAAAAATCATCTAACAGGATCCTCGCTAAAATTGCCGGAAGGGCCTGGGGAAATGCCTCTGTAAACATTGCGAACTTTGAACAGGCAACCGGACAGAAGTTTAAAAACGATATTAATGTATTGGTACAGGTTACCGTTCAATATAATCCCGCTTTTGGCCTGCAGCTAAATCTGATAGATATAGATACTAACTTTACACTGGGTTTATTTGAGCAGCAACGAAAAGATACGCTAGAAAGACTGGTCAGGGAAAATCCTGAATTCATTCAAAAAAGGGGAGAGCAATACTTTACAAAAAACAGGAGGCTTCAATTAAATAAGGTATTACAGCATATTGCCGTTATATCCTCAGATACATCTGCGGGTTATATGGATTTTAAGCATACGCTTGAAAATAACTCATTCAGTTACAATTTTATAATTGATAACTATTTTACCCTGGTGCAGGGCGACGTAAACGCTAAACAAATTCTTAACAAGATTATAGAAGTATATCAGTCTGCTAAAGCATACGATGCCGTGGTAATCATTAGAGGTGGGGGCTCGCAAACCGATTTTCTCATATTTGACAATTACGACCTGAGCAGGGCAATTGCCAAATTCCCCATTCCGGTAATTACAGGAATAGGGCACCAGAAGAATGAAACCATTGCTGACCTTATGGCACATACTTCAACCAAAACACCAACGAAAGCAGCTGAGTTAATAATTGCACATAACAGGGCATTTGAGGAATCGGTGTTGAGCATTCAGAAAATGATGCTGATTAAAACATACCAAATGATCAATCATCATAAAGACAGGCTTAATCATCTGAATCAGATTACCATAAACACCACAAGAAACCTGTTGCACGAGCATCACAGAAGTATTTTAAATTTATCCAGCCTGATACTCACCAATCCTAAAATAATCATCTCAAACAGACGTAAGGACCTCAGTAACCTGAGTAGCAACCTGCAATCATACAGCAGAATGTATTTTGCTAATAAAAGAGGCTATATTGGCCATTTTCAGTCGCTGGTAAAATTGATGAGTCCGCAAAGTATCCTCAATAAAGGTTTTGCGATTATAAAAATAGATGGGAAGATTGTAAGCAACGCAGATGGCATAAAAGCCGGTCAGGAATTAACAGTCAGACTAGCTACAACAGAAATAAAGACAACAGTAAAATCTAAATCCAGATACAATGGGAACGAATTTAACATATGAGGCTGCCTATAAGGAGCTAACTGAGATTGCACAGGAAATAGAGAATGAATCTGTTTCAGTAGATGTACTTGCTGATAAGGTTAAGCGTGCATCGGAACTGATTGAATTTTGCCAAACCAAACTAAGGGCAACAGAGACAGAAGTAAACAAGATCATTAAACAAATGGAGACCCAATAAGCTATAACCAGTTATTGGCTTTGTACCACTTAACCGTATCAATTAATCCCTTTTCAAGATTAAACTTAGGAGCATAACCAAGATCATGCTTTGCGTGATCAATATTGCAAGCCCAGTTAATAGCAGTAAGCTCTGCCATCTTTTCTTTATTTAAGGTAGGCGTATTCTTACTGTTTAAATAAATGAAATCCATAAATGAAGCCATAGCGCCAACAACGGGCACAGGTAAATGGAACTTAAAAGTTCTTTGCTTCAGTGTCTTTTTAACTAGTTCAGCAAGCGCATAGCGATCGTAAACATTGCCGTCTGAAACATTGTATTGCTTTCCATTAACCTTAACAAAAAGAGAATTTACAATTACATCAGCAAGATCTTTTACATAAATGAAGCTTAGCTGCTGTTTAAAACTTCCTATATGAGGTTCCAGGCCTCTGCTTATACTTTTAAATAGAATGAAAATATCCTTTTCACGAGGGCCGTATACCGCTGTAGGGCGAATGGTGATTAACGGCAGACCTGGAATTTCAGATAAGTATTTTTCGGCAAGTAATTTACTTGCGCCATAATTAGTTACCGGATGGGCAGGAGTATCCTCTTTAATTTCCTTGCTAAGATCAACCAACGGACCCAAAGCTGCCAAACTACTGACAAAAACAAACTTTTCTAGTCTAATACCCGCAGTAATTGCGGCAGCAGCAAGGTACTCTGTAAACTCAGCATTTATCTTATTGTATTCCGCTTTGGTTTTAGCTTTGGTAATACCGGCAGCATGAATAATATAATTGAACTGATGCTCTTCGAGTTGGGATCTTAAATTATCTACCGAGCTATAATCCAGGTCAACATACTTAATGTCAAACTCGCTAAGGTGACTCTTATTACTGCTTTTACGAACAGCAGCATAAACCTCTAAGCCAGCCTGTATTGCTTTCTCAATAAGATGATAACCCACAAAACCTGTAGCACCGGTAATTAATACCCTTTTACTCATATGGCTTTCTCGTAGATCCTGTATTTCTTATAAGGATCGCCTTTGATGGCAATAATTGCATTATTAACAAGATCGTTATGCTCTAATGTCCATCCCGCCTCAGCGTATTCGAACTTTTTAGCCTTGTAAGATTTAATGATGCTACCGTAAATACAAGCTTCGATACCCATTTTACGATAACCATCAACAACGCCCAGAAGTAAGATTCTGATTCCTTTTACGTTTTTCTTACCAAATAATAATTTAAATATACCTGTAGGAAGGAGCCTTCCTTTTTTAATTTTAATCTGGATCTGGTTCATGTCTGGAATGGCAGCGCCAAAACCAACAAGTTTACCATTCTGTTCGGCAACAAAACAAAAATCAGGATCAAGTACGAGTTTAAGATCTTTAGCCTGATAATCAAATTCCTCATCATTTAGAGGTACAAAGCCGGCATTCTTATCCCAGGCTTTATTGTAAACTTCACGCAGGTTGGCAGCTTCCTGTTTAAAGTTTTTCATGTTGATCTTACGGATGGTAATGTTGTTTCTATTCAAACGTTGCTCCAACCTGTCCATAAGTTTTACAGAGCGGTCGTCATAATTATCACCATTAAATTTCCAGGCAATAAGATCTACCTTTTTTTTCAAGTCCCATCTTTCCATTAAAGCGGGGTAGTAGGTTGCATTATAAGGCATCATAACCACCGGAGGAGAGTCGAAACCCTCAATCAACAAACCACAAGATTCATTGGTAGAAAAGTTTACAGGGCCAATAATAGCGCCCTTTACGCCTTTATCTTTTAGCCATTTAGTTGCAGTGTCAAATAATAAATTAGCAGCTTCCTGGTCGTTTATGCAGTCAAAAAAACCAAAAAAACCATCATTGGCACTGTTAAAAACATTATAGTTATTGTTCAGTATTGCGGCAATCCTGCCTATGATTTTGTCTCCTTCGAAAAGCAAAAAACACTGCAATGAAGAGTGTTTATGAAAAGGATGTGTTGTAAGTAAGTCTCTTTGAGCTATAAAGAGCTCTGGAACATAATTCGAATCCCCCTTGTAAAGGTCGTGAGGGAAATCAATAAACTGACCTAATTGTTTTTTATTGCTAACTGCAACTATGTTTCTCATATAGTTACCTGTGATAAATTAACTTTAACTTGTTTGGCTGCCGCTGCAATTTTTTCGACAGCTTCCTCTATCTGAGCAAAAGTATGTGTAGCCATTAACGAGAATCTTAAAAGAGAAGAATCTGAAGGTACAGCAGGTGAAACCACAGGGTTTACAAAAATTCCGTTCTTACTTAAAATATTGGTGATCAAGAAAGTTTTGTCGTTATCTCTGATGTAAACCGGAATAATCGGGCTATCAGTATGGCCTATATCGAAGCCGGCGTCTAAAAGTAATTTCTTAGCGTAATTTGTATTGGCCCAAAGTTGATCTATACGCTCAGGCTCAGACTCAATAATATCAAGGGCAGCAATAACACTTGCAACAGCCGAAGGTGGCATACTTGCACTGAACATCAATGAGCGTGCTCTGTGTTTCACAAATTCAATAGTTTCTTCAGATCCTGCAATAAAGCCACCTAACGAAGCTAATGACTTACTGAAAGTACCCATAATCAAATCAACCTTATCAGTTAATCCAAAGTGAGAAGCCGTTCCGGAACCATTAAAACCAATTACACCTAAGCTGTGTGCATCGTCCATCATAATATTTGCACCAAATTCATCAGCAATTTTTACGATCTCCGGTAAATTAACCAGGTCACCTTCCATGCTAAAAATACCATCGGCAACAATTAGTTTTGCAGCATCTTCAGGCAATCTGCTCAATTTCTTGCGCAAATCATCCATATCATTATGTGCATATTTTATAGAACGCGAAAACGATAACCGGCTACCATCAATGATAGAAGCATGATCGTATTCATCAAGAATTAGGTAGTCATTTCTATCAAGCAAGCATGATATTACGCCTAAATTAACCTGAAATCCTGTGCTAAAAAGAACGGCAGCTTCTTTTCCTACATATGCCGCTAGTCTTTTTTCCAGTTCAATATGTATGTCAAGTGTACCATTTAGAAATCTTGATCCGGCACAACCTGTACCATATTTATCAACCGCAGCTTTTGCTGCTTCTTTAATTTTCGGGTGATTTGTTAACCCTAGATAGGAGTTAGAACCAAACATCAGAACTCTCTTCCCATCTATCATCACTTCCGTATCCTGTGCTGATTCTATTGCTCGGAAGTAAGGATATAAGCCTTTTTCCTTAATTGCTGAAGCATCTTTAAAAGCTGCTATCCTATCTTGTAATTTTTTGCGCATGCTAGTACTATATGTTTAGATTACAGGGTTGGTTATTGTTGATGTCGGTTTATGTTCCAAGAAATGCTTCCTAAATCTATATAATCCCCTTTTGTAATTAGTTTGAAAAATCAACATCTATGCCAATTAAAAAAACTTCTCAAATCTAAGATCATAAATACAGAAAACAAAACTTGAACTCAACCAAGTTTGAATATATTAATTTTTAAAACAAAAATTACAATTTTCTTATAATTTTAATTCGAATAGCTCCGAATTATTAAGAAAAAAATTGCTTTTTGCAGGCCAAAGATAATGATTTTTATAATCCTACACTCTGACTTGAATAGTATTTTAGTCAAATGAAACTCTTTTTTTTACCGACGACTGTTTTGCATGCAAACAGCAGGCTCTAAAATACAGTATTTTAGATTGTCTGGATTGAGTTTGTTCAAAATATTTCGTCATTCCAAGCTATGCTATTCTTAGCTCTCGTGATCTCAACGAACTTTTATGATAAATCTACTTTATGTTCCGGATGACTAGCGAGGAACTATCGGATTGGAAATCACAGAATGTACTATTGGGATTAAGGACGCTACCGAATGTCTTTGCCGAACAGGACGTAGCAATGTTGTCACGTGTGATCAATAGTGAAACAGCTATAGAGGCTCAGCATATTATATTAACGACTTTCAGACGAGTATTGAACGACTCTGAACGACCTTTTGTCAATCAAGTATCTTTTTAAAGTGATATGGGAAACGGGCAAAAGACGAGAGTGTAATAAAAGGAAACAGGGATGAATCTGGCGATTATCCCTGTTATTAATAGATGGTTGGTCCACCACAGACCAACCTAAACCAAACAAACTGATCATATAACGAGCGATATTGTTAATTTGTTTTCAACGAAAAAAATAAAAACAATTTCATGACAAATCCCCCTTATTGTATAACGTTTTATCATGTAACGTAATTGATAAAAACGTAAAACGATGCTATAGAAACGTTATATTGGTATTTATTGTTCATATTTTAAATATTTACCTATGAATCAGAAAATCATCAATTTATACGATGAATACACCCACAGCAAACTGAGTAGGAAAGAATTCATGAAAAAGCTGGCTATCATTACCGGAAGCACAGCTATAGCCTTAACAGTATTACCTTTACTTGAAAACAATTACGCATCAGCCTCCAGTTTTAATGATAACAGCATTACTACCGAAAACATTACCTATCCTGGTGCAGATGGCGATGTAAAGGCTGTGCTGGCAAAACCAAAAGACAAAAAGAACCTGGGTTGTGTGGTTGTTATTCACGAAAACAGAGGGCTAAATCCTCATATTATAGATGTAACCAAAAGAGTAGCTGCTGAAGGTTTTATTGCTTTAGGAGTGGATGCCTTATCACCGTTCGGCGGAACGCCCTCAGATGAAGATAAAGGTCGAGACTTGATCGGAAAGCTGGATTCTGCAAAAAACTTACAGAACTATCTGAAAGGACTTGAATATTTAAGGAGCAGGAAAGATGGAAATGGAAAAACCGGATGTGTTGGTTTTTGCTGGGGCGGAGGCATGGCAAACAAACTTGCAGTAAGCGATCCTAAATTGCTTACTGCAGTTGCGTACTATGGGGCGCAGGCGGCTACCGAGGATGTTCCGAAGATAAAAGCCAGTGTAATGCTTCATTACGGTGGACTGGATGAGCGTATAAATGCGGGAATTCCGGCTTACGAAGCAGCGTTAAAACAAAATCATATCGATTATAAAATATATATTTATGAAGGCGTAAATCATGCCTTTAATAACAATACTTCGCCAACCAGATACAATGAAGCGGCTGCTAAACTGGCTTGGCAAAGAACAATATCTCTGTTTAAAGCTAAATTAAGCTAGATTTGAGTTGTTGGTTATAATTATTTAATAAAAAAGTAATGTTTTTTTACAATTAATAAAACAAAATTTTCTTTTGGGTGTTATGAAAAATATTATATAATTATACTTATAACTGACACTAGCATTGGAATTTAAGCGAAAAATGCTTAACTTTGTGCAAATTTTTAGAAATTAATGAAGATATTTATTACAGGCCTTCCTTTAGAAGTAGGGGAAGATGAATTAACAGCCGTATTTGGTGATTTCGGTCAAGTAAAATCACTAAGGATTATCAAAGATCGCGAAACTGGTCAGAGTCGTGGGTTTGGTTTTGTGGAAATGCCAGTAGAAGAAGAGGCAAAAGAAGCAATCAAACGCATGAATGGCGGCGATTACAATGGTAACCGTATCAAAGTTGCTGAAGCACAAGAAAAACCAAATACTGGTGGTGCTGGTGGTGGTGGCTTTAAACGCAATAACCGTACAGAAAAAAGCTATTAATTAGCTTTTTTTATTAAAATTAGTTACTGATTCTATTTTAATATACTAGAGCAGCAGTGGTGGCATGCGTCATTTATTGCTGCTTTTTTATTTTAAAAAAATTATCTGCTAATTCATTAGATTAGTAGAATGAACGTGGACTATATTGCTTTATCGGTTCCTGCATTCTTTATTCTGATAGGAGTAGAGCTGGGTTATTCTTTCTATAAAAAGTTAAACTATTACCGTTTAAACGATTCCATTTCCAATTTAAGCCAAGGTATTGGTCAGCAGGTAACAGGCGTTTTCATGAAAACAGCGCTATTCTTTGGCTACATGTATATTTTTGAACATTGGCGGTTATTTGATCTTCCGCAAACCATATGGACCTGGATCATACTTTTTATTGGGGTCGATTTTTTCTACTATTGGTTTCACAGAATGAGCCATCAGGTAAACGCACTCTGGGCTGCTCACATTGTACACCACCAATCTGAGGAATATAACCTAACCGTTGCTTTAAGGCAATCCTGGTTTCAGGGGTGGTTTTCGTGGGTGTTTTATTTACCTCTTGCTTTTATAGGTTTTGATCCGATCATGTTCCTTACGCTAAGCGCTTTTAATACTTTATACCAGTTTTGGATTCATACCAGAGCTATAAAAAGTATGGGGCCATTAGAATGGATTTTAAATACGCCATCGCATCACCGCGTGCATCATGGCTCTAATCCAAAATATATAGATAAGAACCATGCAGGTACTTTAATTATCTGGGATAAAATTTTTGGCACCTTTCAAAAAGAAGAAGAAGAGGTGTACTATGGCATAACCACTCCATTGGCCAGCTGGAATCCAATTTGGGCAAACGTACATTACTGGAGTGAACTTTGGAATACCGCAAAACAAAGCCCTGAATGGAGCGATAAGATAAATGTATTCCTTAAACCACCAGGATGGTTCCCCGCACATTTAGGAGGCTTTAAGCCAGCAAAGGATATTGATCCTGCCAGTTATGCAAAATACAATCCTGAGTTTCATCAGAAATTCTCCGGATATGTACTTTTGCAATTTTTGATAGGCTTAGCCACAGGATCAGCCATTTTGTTTTTAAATGCAACCTTGCCTGCAGCACCCTTAATTTGTGGTTCAATCTTTTCTATACTTACATTATTAACCTGCGGGGCATTGCTCGAAGAAAAGAAATGGCTCATTTATTTTGAATATGGCCGACTCCTATCAGGTATTTTAATAGTTTTGCTGCTTAATTTCCCTATTGGGTATCAGGTAATATTTGCGGGCTTACAGGTCGTTTCATTAGTCTGGTTCTATAATCTAAACAAACTGAATACTCATGCTCAAGAAGTACCTGAAGTTTAACCTTATATTTGCCCTGATTTTTATACTGCAGCTTGTGTCCGAATATTACGACCTTTCGGCTTTAAAATACATTACAAAACCGCTCATCGTAATCTCCTTACTCATCATGTTTGTGGTAAGCACTAAACTGAAAGGGCGATTTCATAAACGTTTGTTTACAGGCTTGGTTTTTGGCCTTATAGGCGATGTATTACTCATGCTGGTATGGAAAAATGAAGCTTTTTTTACTTACGGCCTAATTGCTTTTTTACTTTGCCATATCTTTTATATCCGCGCATTTTACCTCGATTTCTCGTCTGCACCCCAATTAGATAAAAAAGGAGCAAGGGTCGCCATTGCGCTGTGTGCTGTGTTCAGCATCAGTTTTTATGTCTACATCAGACACGGACTTGGTGCAATGAAACTACCGGTAATGGTTTATACTTTTGTGATCAGCTTAATGATGNAWGATNGGMAGNSCKTCAGAAACATGAGGGTAAATAGAATCAGCTTTAACCTGATCCTATTTGGCGCAATATTTTTCCTGATCTCTGATTCAACACTTGCTTATAATAAGTTTGTTAAGGGCTTTGACCTTGCGGGATTGTTGATTATGGCAACTTATATGATCGCGCAATATTTGATTACCATAGGAGGCATAGAGCGTCAGCTTATAAAAAGAGAAGATTAATTCTTTTCCTTTTCTTTTTCCAACACAATAAAATGTTGTACCAGCCTTTCGCCATTCTCATCAACAAGTGTTAAAATGTGTTTGCCGGGCACCGGACTAACCGCCAGCTGATGATAATTCTTGGTTGTAGCAACATACTCATTATCAATATGCCAGTAAATCTTAGCGTTAGCATTTCTGTGGGTGGCATTTAACACAATTTTACCTCTGGTGCCATCAAGCTCCACTGGAATATAAACCGTGGCGTAGTTTCTTGGATAGATCATTTCCATTACAAAATTGTTCCCGGCATCGCCACAACCAGGTTTAAATGGCGGCAGTTCTTTATAATCACTATTTTTGATCTTATAGTAATACTCCATAGATGGCGGTAAAATAAACCATGATTTATGCACCATGGCCGATGGAGCCTCACATTCATCTGTAACCCGGTAAGTTCCCGTATGATCCAGATGGACCATTTTATGGTAGGGACAAAGACCTGTTTTTTCACCTGCCGGAGAAACCAATTGTATCACTTTATCAGGGCAATATTCACTTGCCTTATAGCCGCTTTCTTTGCAAACTACAATCTTCTTAAGCTTGCTTGTAGGGGTTCTAAACCATTTAACTATAGGTAATTGCTTAAAAATATCAAACATAACAGGAGCAGCAGCATCAATACCAGTTAAGCCCGGTCTACCTTCACCATCGGCATTGCCAACCCAAACGCAAACTACATAGTTCGGGTTGAGCCCAACTGCCCAGGCATCCCTAAACCCAAAACTCGTACCTGTTTTCCAGGCCAATCGCTGAGAAGAGGAAAACTGTTCCCATAAACCTTCTTCGCCCGGCCTCATCAATTCTTCCATAGCATTAAATGCATTCCAGATAGAGCCATGATCAATGGCTGAGTTTACTTCGGTTTCAAATTTATCAAAACGCTTGTCGCGCTGTTCGTTTACGTACAAAGGCTCATTGTAGTCATACGGATTGTACCTGCCTTTATAATCATTAAAATGGTTAAGCGTTCTGGCCATTCCCATATAAGTTCTGGCCAGATCCCACATCGTAACCTCGCTGCCACCAAGAATAAGTGAAAGTCCATAATGATCCGCCGGTTTATTTAGCGTAGTAAAACCCAATTGTTTAAGCTTATCATAAAACCTTTGGTACTTATAGTTTTGCAGCATTTTAACCGCAGGGATGTTTAGAGAGCGGCTCAGCGCTCTATCTGCTTGTATGGCACCATCGTAGCCCATATCATAATTTTGAGGCGAGTAGCCGCCTATCTGAGTAGGTATATCAGCTATTAAAGTTTTAGGAAGTATAAAGCCATCGTTCAACATACTGGCGTACAGGATGGGTTTTAATGTACTCCCAGGACTTCTTGGTGCTTTAATCATATCAACATGACTTTCCAGTTCGGTATTTTCCGGTTGGTAGATATTTCCCACATAACTAAGTACAGTGCCTTTTTTTACATCTAGAACCAATGCTGCAATATTGTTAATGTCATTTGCCCGGTATCGGTTATTATAACGCTTCAATAAACTGCTTGTCCTTAGTTGCAAATCATAATCGAGCGTAGAAGTAATCCTTGTAGAACCAGTTTTTAATGCCGCTCGCTCTGCTTTAAATCTGTTTAGTAAATGCGGTGCGTTTTGAGGCAGCTGCTGTGGCTTGCCTGGAATTGGCTCTAGTTTAGATAGATTGGCGGTAGATTGGTCTATGACTTTTAACACCGCTAGTTTATCCAGCAGATCGTTTCTCTTTTTAATCAGGCGTGGAGAGTTTTTGCCGGGGTGTACCAGCGATGGGCTGTTTGGCAGTACAGCTAAGGTAGCCATCTCGCCCCATGATAAGCTTTCGGCACTACGGCCGAAGTATCTCCAGGCTGCAGCATCCAAACCTACCACGTTACTTCCAAAAGGAGCATTGCCCGCGTAAAGTTTTAAGATTTCTTTTTTTGAATAGCTGGCTTCTAGTCTTATTGCCAGAATAACCTCTATTAGCTTTTGCCAAACCGTTCTGGTCTCGCGTCTGGATAGTCTGATGACCTGCATACTTATTGTGCTTCCGCCACTTACCACATTTTTGGCTTTAAAGTTTTGCCGCATAGCTCTGGCCATAGCAATAGGATCTACACCGGGGTGATGATAGAAACGCTTATCTTCAAACGCCACCAGACATTGTGCAAATTTCTCTGGTATGGTGTCGGCTACAGGGAAGCGCCATTGTCCATCTTTGGCAATAGAAGCACTTAGCAAATCACCGTTTGAAGCTTCTACAACGTAGGAGGTAGGGCTTACAAAAAGCTTTGAAGGTAAAGAAAACAGGAACATGAGTAATAAAATGAGGAAAACAAGATCCGTCACCCAGAGCGCGGCGAAGGGTCTCTTGTTGTTATTCAAGAGATCTCTTCTTTGTCGAGATGACGGAAGTCCGGTTTTACTCACTTTATGCCTACCCACTTATTTAATAGCCTGCATCTTATTTAATAACCTGCACCCATTTTCCTGCTTCTGTTGCACTTATATTGTTGTTATACATTGCCTCACATTGTACAGCCGATAAATAATACCTGCCAATATAAGATGCATTTAAAAGCACTTTATAAATAACCGCTTCATTCTCACGCAGATTAAAATATGTAAACACACGATCATCTCTAATATCCCTGTAAGTATATGGCGATGAAGCAATGATGCTTTCATTGTCATTTACGCGGGTATTAATGATTTCCCATCCCGATGGGAAGATCTGTGTCAGTGCCATTTGCTCATAATATCCACTCTTACCCGGATTTTTAACAACAACTTCGGCATAAAAGTCTGTGCCTTGTTTCAAAGTAGTAGGATCCAGCACCTTGCCATTAAGCAATTTATAGCTGATACTCATGTCCAATAGATCAGGGTTATTCGGTTGGAAATTATTTTGTCCGGCCGAAGGTTGTCCCTGTAAAATTAAACGGGCAAACAACACCCTGTCGCTGGTATTGGTAACAGCCACATTGCCTTTAAACGCCAGTGGCGTGCTAACGATGTACTGGTTTGAATTTACATTGCCTTTTTTACCATCAATAGTATAGCTGTATTTAAGGTTATTTGATGATGAATTTACACCACAGAACTTAGCGATACCCAATAAACTGTAAGCAGTCGTTTGTGTGCTGTACCAATCATCTTTACCTAGTCTGGCTGCTACCGACTGCAATAACTGCGCTGCTGTGCCTTTACGGCCCWAYANSGWYRSTSTTYCNNYMKTAKCWTGGCCTCATCTCTTAAATCAGAACCATAAGTGCCGCCTAGCTGATTGTAAGGTTTTATTTCAGTAGGTAAATCTTTTATTAGTTTATTAGCTGCATCCGCTTGTCCGGCAAGTTTGTATGCAGCAGCTAAACGCCATTTTGCAGATACAGAAAGGTACTCAAATGCCCTTAATCTGTTCATTGCTGCTATTTCTGGTCGTTTAGCCAACGCAAGCACATATAACCTGTACGATTGAGAAAGATCACCGCCATAGAAATTACTGCTATTTGGTGCCCAGTTATTGGCTTTTGTTTTTAAATAACGAACTAGTTCATCAATCATTCCTACTGGGAGGGTATATCCAGCATTTTGCGATTCCACAAGGAAATGACCTGCATAATTGGTTCCCCATTCGTCCGACATACCTTCGCCCGGCCAGTAACTCAAACCGCCATCGGTAGTCTGGAAGCCTTTTAACCTGTTAATACCCGCTTTTATGTTTCGCTCTGTATTAGCCTTTTGCTGCTCATTTAAAGCGGTTAATTGATTAAGGAATAACTGAGGGAACACACCGGAAGTAGTTTGCTCTACACAACCATGCGGATATTGCATCAGATAACTTAAGCGCTTTTTAAGATTGATAGGAGGTATAGATGAAAGCTCAATAGACCCTGAATTTGTACCAGCCATACCAATAGGCTTATAGTTTAACGACCAGTTGGCACCCGGTTCAACTACCGCCGATACCACATTGGTAACAAACGGATTAGGGTTACGGATATCCATTTCTACATCATAAACAGCTTTCTCAGCACCGCTTTGTGCAATGATCTTAACCTTGGCAATACCTGTAACTTCAGGAGCCTTGATTTCGAAATAAGCCATCTGTTCGCCTGGTTGTTTAAATCCAAGCTGTTGTGTTTTATTGCCAACTACCTGTAAATTCTGTGCCTGTAACTGTACGGTTACGTTTTTAAGATTGTTTTCTGTAGCAAATACGGTTGCGGGTAAAGTAAAGCTTTCGCCCGGACCAATAACACGTGGCAAAGTAGCCAGCAGCATTAAAGGTTTTTTTACCTGCACAGATTTCTCTGCAAAGCCGTAAGCACCATCTTGTCCGGCAACCACCATTGCTCTTACTGCGCCAATATATTGCGGAAGCGTAAAATTATGGGTTTTGCTTTCGCCTTTACCCAATGCAAAAGGACCAAGGTATTTAACCACAGGTACAAACCTGTTGGCCTTTGCCGGATTTAGATTCTTGTTGATACTACCATCACCACCAATACTTAAAATACGTTCCAGATTGCCGCCCCATGCACCAAGAACATAATCGAACAGATCCCATGTTTTAACACCCAAACCTTCGCGTGCATAAAATGCGCTATGCGGATCAGGAGTTTTAAATCTGGTCAGGTCAAGCAAACCTTCATCTACAATGGCTATTGTATAAGTCATGGACTTACCATGTTGCTCGGCAACGGTAATGCTGTTCTCAGTTTCAGGCTTAATCTTGTCGGCCATTTTAATTACCGGTTTCAAGATCGTTTCAGGATCTTCAATAAGCAATGGAATAGCTCCGTACATCCTTATTGGCAAATCATTTACCGTTTGGGCATGTGGCTGAAGTAAAGTAACCACAGCGAATACGTTAGGTGCCATGTTCTTTTCGGCCTTAAAGGTAAATTGTGTTTGGCCTGCTTTAGTTTCTGTCCAGAAGGTTTTTAATACCCTGCTACCGTTTTCTATGGAGATTAAAGCTCTGCCGCCTTTACCCGATGGAATGGTTAATACCACGTTTTCGCCAACATTAAACTTGGTTTTATTGGCGGTAAACGAGAGCATAGAAGCCTCGGTAGGGTTGTTGGCCTGCTCACGCTGTGCCCAGCCTGGCCAGTCAACATATACAGATTTACCGGTTACGTGACCGCCATTTACATCGCGTACCAAAATCAGATAGCGACCCCATTCCGGCTCATCTATTCTTAAATTCCAGCTTCCTTTACCGTTTGATAAAGTGATGCTTTCTTTTTTAACGAGTTTATTATAAGAGTTTTGAGTAAAGTTAGCATAGGAGTTCTGATCGTCCTGATCCCACCACCAGCGCCATTGTACTTTGTACAATTCAACCTCAACAGTTTTGCCACCTTGTACCAGTTTACCATTCCTGTCTACATTAACAATATTCACTTTATGATCTTTGCCAGTTACCAGCATTCCGCTTAGCTTCTCACCATCAGGGGTTTTAATACCATAATAGTTGTTGTAAACATGGTAAGGGATGCTAAAGTTATCAATACTGAAATTACCACCTGCTTCAAATACTTTTGTGGTAAAGTTTGCCTTAAGCATACCCGGAGCAGTATTGTTTTCATTTAAGCTGGTATTTACAACGGCAGCTCCATTCTCATTTAGTGTACCTTCGAATATGGTTTTTACCTGCGACTGGAACACTACAGTAGGATTGTCAAAAGTATACTCATCAAAACCTTTAAAGGTAGTTTTCATAGTATTCAGGTTCACATCAACCTTGGCCTTAAGGTTTTTACCTACAGAACCAAATAGCCAGTTTGCCGAAAGCGTAGCTGATGATGCACCGCCAACACCTAGATAAGTAGCATTACCGATATTGAAATTTATCTTTAGCCTGTTAGGCATAACGGTTTCAACCTTAATGGTTTTGCTGAAAACTGCACCACCTGCTTTTACCTTAGCAAGCCAGTTTCCGGTAGGGGCAGTATTTTCTGTAGCCGTTTTAAAAGCATAGAATCCATTTAATGGTTTACCATTGATGATCCTTTTAATTAATTGTCCCTGAGGATTATATAGTTCGAAAGTAACCGGATATCCGCCTGGCAGTTTCTTTAATTTATCTTCAAGAATAAAGGATATAAATATAGAATCGCCAGGTCTCCAAACACCGCGTTCTCCATAAATGTAACCTTTCAATCCATTCTGTACCACATCGCCGCCAACATCAAAGCGACTTAATGGAAGTGAACTGCCATCATCCATTTTCAGATAGCCACGTTCATCGCCATTTTTTGCGATCAGTAAGAATGGTTTTCTTTTAAGATCAAAGGTAGCCATACCATCGCCATCTGTTTTAACCGTGTGGATGATCTGACGCTGGTAATCCAGTAGTTCTAAGGTAACACCGCTCATTGGTTTAGCTGTAAGCAGATCTGTGGTTACAACAAGCATACTGTTGTCGTTACCACGCTTGGCAATAATACCAATGTTAGATGCCATTACGTTTCTGCTGGCCCATTTATCATTGGTATAATAGGATGGGGTACAAGGGTTATCACGATCTTCCCATCTGTAATTATTTGGATAGTAACTGTTGTAACGCTCCCAGAACTCATCGTCCTCATCAATCTTTTCGCCATAACCACGATAGCCGTCTTCATCAGAAGTTTCTTCATCGTTGGTTACTTCAGCACATTTAAATACATTGTATTCATTTCTGAAACCGATTGTAATGCGGTACATGGCACCAGGTTCAGTTTTAATCAGCTTATCCAGATCCAGGGTAAAACGGTTCTTTTTATGCAGATTAAGCGCTTTATCTTCATCTAAACGAATTGTTTTTTGTACCACAGGTTTACCAACGCGCCGAATTTCACCTCCATCTTTATAGCTGTTGGTTTGGAAAAACTGCGGGATATTATTTTCATAGATTTTGATAACCGTAACATCAACAGCCTTTAAATTGGTTGCTTCGAAAGGCAATACCAGTTTACCTGAATTTGGAAGTATGGTACCACTGCCGGCAATAACAACCGAAGGCAGTTTGTTTTCAAAAACGATATTGGCGGTTTTTCCCGCTCCAAGTTTCTTTCCGTTGATATTTTCGATGCCGGAATTTACCGTAAAAGAATAATTGCCCTCTAAAGCCAGGGCCGAGTAGACCTTTACCTGACTACCATCGATGGTAAATCTTAAATCAGATAAACCGCTTAAAGAAATTAAACCGGCCAGATCCTGAGCCACGCCCACTGGTTCAGAAAGCTGTACTAAGGCATAATCTTCGAGATCTTGTACTGCTTTCATGTCTAGTACTTTAAATATGCCTTTGGCAGGAACTGCAACGTTTTGCTCGCCCTTGCTGTCTGCATTAATGGCTTCGCCAGACCATTTTAAAGTTAATTTTGTATCCTGACCAGCTTTTTTAATACTATCTATCGTAAAAGCGGAGGTATTTTTTTCTGGATTATGCTGCCATTTAACTTTTAAAGTTTGTGGAAAGTTAAGGGTTAATGCTTTTTCAATTGCCTTTGGGTCTTCCTGATCGGAGGTAGTAATCTCACCCTTAAGCTTCATATAATCAAGAGAAGTATTATTTTGCGATACCAAACCATCCTGAGTTAAATTCATGCCGGGTTTAATTACTCTAAATCCGAACTCAAATTCTTCAAGGTCCTTTTCTGTTTCGGTAACCTTGCTTAAATCGAAATTGGCCTCATAGGTTTCTCCTGATTTTAAAGGCTCATCAGGTCTGAATTCAACGGTTTGTTCGTCGATCCAGTAAGCTTTTCCTTTTACAGAAGGGGAGAAGCTGAACAAATCTCGGGTGTCGGCAACGCCTACATCGCTCATTGTTTTTACTTCACTTGCTAAATGTACCCTGATAAAACTCTTTTTAGAGATGGTTCCAGAGGTGTAAGCTTCTATATATTTAGAATACTTTTGGTTGTAGTCCTTAGGTTTTTCTTTTTTAAAAAAGAAAAACGATGCAATTCCAGCTAGGAGAAAAGCAGTAACGCCAATAATAAGAGGTTTTTTATTCCTTTGGAAAAAGGAAKARMRARMYKMTTNNATWANYRSMGWTAYTKCWTWWTAAGATGTGTACGAAAATCAACAAAAATCATCGGAAACGAAAATAATTGTTATCAACAGAAGAAAAATCCTGTGGGAATGCTTGCGGGTAGCTATTTAATCATTACACCCGGCATATTAACCAGGGGTACACGGATTAAGTTTTCATCTACAATACTTTCAGGAAGGAAAATGAACTTTTTATCGTAGATAACTCCGTTAATGTAATAGCTTAGCCAGTACTCGTTTGTTAAGCCAAATACTTCTGTATCAATAGCTTCTACGCCTGCAAAAGATTTAGGTTTAATGTCGCCCAGGAAGTGTCTTAATACAGATGTTTTTACCAGTTTACCGTCCTTTTCTCCGTAACCCTTAGAGCTGATTAGTACGTTGTCAAGAGGGATATCTTTAAGGTTGATCAGGTAAACTGTCCAGTTTTTTACTTCCGGACTTTCGTTTATTAGCACTACGGCCATTGCAACATCTTCAACTATATTTTCAGGAAGGTCTTTTTTCATGTTAAATATACTATTGGGCAATCCTTTTTATGCAAGTCGTTTTTATTACAGTCGTCATCTCGAACCTCGTGAGAGATCTTTTGAACTATATCTAAACAAGAGACCTCTCACGACGTTCTAGATGAAGGTAAGTCTTCTATATACCTACTTCTTCGCTACTGCTTTCTTTTTTGCCGGAGCTTTTTTAGTTGCTATCTTCTTTGCAGTCGTACCAGTTTTCTTTGCTGCAGCTTTCTTGGTTTTAGGTTCAAAAGCATTAGGCACTTGTTCAACAATCAATTTTTTAACCTCATCTAAAGAAACTACTTCTAATTCCTCTTGAGTATACTTATCATTGGTAGCCGGGTTTTTACGTAGTTTAAGCATCTCTTTGCCGAACCGGATAAACGGACCCCATCTGCCATTTTCTATTGCAATCTTTTCTTCAGCCCATTGCTGTATAAACCTGTTAGCTTCTTTTTCTAATTTTTTACCAATCAGTTCTTCAATGTCTGATTGTTTTAGATTATCAAAATTATAAGCTTTAGGAACATTGATAAACAAATCGTTCCATTTAATAAACGGACCAAATCTGCCTTTCCCTTTGGTAACAGGTAAATTCTGGTAATGAGCAACAGGAGCATCGGCAGTAATTTTTTCGCCAATAATCTCTATAGCGCGATCCCTGTCGATAGATAAAGGATCTTCATTTTTAGGAACAGAAATGTAAGCATCGCCCCATTTAACATACGGACCAAAACGACCTACACCAACAGAAACCTCTTTACCTTCATAATCTTCGAGTTGAAAAGGTAATTTAAACTGCTCTAAAGCACTTTCTAAAGTAACTGTTGCAACAGATTGCGATTTAGATAAGCTCGCATAACGAGGTTTTTCTTCGTCGTCATTCTGACCAATTTGAACCAACGGGCCAAATTTACCGACCTTAGCATATACATTTTTACCACTTACCGGATCAATACCCAATAAACGTTCGCCATTCGCTCTGTCAGCTGTTTCTAAAGTAGTTTCAACCTCAATATGGAAAGGGGTATAGAAGGAGTGAAGCATTTTTGTCCATTCCTGTAAACCCTGCGCAATCTCATCAAATTCCTTTTCTACGTTGGCAGTAAAGTTAAAATCTACGATTCCTTTGAAGTGTTCAACTAGGAAGTCATTCACAACTTCACCTATATCTGTAGGGAATAACTTGCCTTTTTCGGCACCTGTTATTTCCGTTTTAATTTGCTTTCTAACAGAACCATTGTTTAAAACAATAGAACTGAATGAACGTTGACGGCCGTCGCGATCTTCCTTAACCACATAACCGCGGTTTTGGATGGTCGAAATTGTTGGCGCGTAAGTAGATGGTCTGCCTATACCAAGCTCTTCCAGTTTTTTAACCAAACTAGCCTCAGTATATCTTGCTGGTGGTCTGGAGAAACGCTCAGTTGCATTCATCTCTTTTAAAGTCAATTCCTGACCTCTTACCAATGGCGGCAACATGCTGTTACYWTCYGNNMWWCTTNMACATCATCATCATCACTAGATTCAAGGTAAACCTTTAAGAAACCATCAAATTTCAAAACCTCCCCCTCAGCAATTAAATTCTCTTTACGAGTACTGATGCCAATTTGAGCAGTTGTTTTTTCAAACAAAGCCTCACTCATTTGCGAAGCTATGGCGCGTTTCCAGATCAACTCATATAAACGTTGTTCAGAGCTGTCGCCCGGTACGGTATGATGATTAAAATAAGTAGGGCGGATCGCCTCGTGAGCCTCTTGTGCACCTGCAGATTTAGTTTTATATACCCTTAAGTGGTGATATTTATCACCATAAGCAGATTTTATTTCGCTTGCAGCAGCCTGTAATGCGGTTTCAGATAAGTTCACTGAATCGGTACGCATATAGGTGATTCGCCCACTTTCATATAGCCTTTGAGCAATCTGCATTGTTCTTGAAACTGAGTAACCCAGTTTGCGGGATGCCTCTTGCTGTAGGGTAGAGGTGGTAAAAGGAGCTGCAGGATTACGTTTTGCAGGTTTTGTTTCTAAGCTATCAACCGAGAAACCAGCGCTGATACAGTCATTTAAAAATTGTTCTGCATCTGCCTCTTTTTCAAAGCGCTGAGGGAGTTCTGCTTTTACAATTTCCTTGCCTTTTCCGGTAGAGAACTGTGCTGTTATTTTAAATGCTGCTGAAGCATTAAATTTATTTACTTCTCGTTCTCTGTCTACAATTAAACGAACCGCTACCGATTGTACACGACCAGCAGAAAGTGATGGTTTAATTTTTTTCCACAAAACGGGAGAAAGCTCAAAACCCACTAATCTGTCGAGCACACGACGAGCTTGTTGCGCATGAACCAGATTATAATCAATTGTACGTGGTGTTTCAATAGCCTTTAATATAGCAGGCTTAGTGATTTCGTGAAAAACAATACGTTTTGTTTTGGCTTCTTTAAGTCCTAAAGTTTCGAAAAGGTGCCAAGAAATTGCTTCTCCCTCCCGGTCCTCATCGGATGCTAACCATACCATTTCGGCTTCCTTAGCTAGTTTTCTTAATTCGGCAACAACCTGCTTTTTATCTGATGGAACTTCATAGGTCTGGGCAAAATTATTAGAGATATCAATCCCCATATCCCCCTTAATTAAGTCACGAATGTGACCGTAACTAGATTTAACAAGGAAATCTTTGCCCAAATACCCTTCAATGGTTTTCGCTTTCGCAGGTGACTCAACTATTAGTAAATTCTTCGCCATTCAGAACGTTTTTCTGCAAATAAAGCTATAAATAAGCCTAATTTCAAAATCCGATCTAATTTTTCTAACAAATTTATTTAAAAATGACCTGTTTTACCTGATTATGAGCAATGGTAGTAATGCCACTTTTAGGGCGTTAAATTAACTCGTCCGGTGTATATGCTGTCAGAAAGATTTTACTTAAATAATATAATTATCTATTTTTTTTGTGCTTAACTTCGTAGGTATAAAAAAACTTAAAACCATGAATACAATACTCATCCTGTTAAGCCTTTTGTTTACGCCTCCAGCTAAAAGCGTTTATGATTTTTCTTTTAAAACCATTGATGGTAAGGAAATTAAGCTTTCAAAATTTAAGGGTAAGAAAATCCTTATTGTGAATACAGCTTCTAAATGCGGTTTTACGCCTCAGTATGAAGACCTTGAAAAACTACAAAAACAATATGGTAAAAATGTAGTTTTAATAGGTTTCCCAGCGGGTAATTTTGGTGGTCAGGAATTGGCTACAAATAGCGAAATCAAAGAATTTTGTACAGGAAAATATAATGTTACTTTCTTGTTGTCAGAAAAAAGCAGTGTTAAAGGAGATGATATCAGTCCTTTATTTAAATATTTAACCAGTCAGGAAAACCCTGATTTTATAGGTGATATTCAATGGAACTTTGAAAAGTTCCTGATTAATGAAAAAGGTCAATTAGTACACCGCTTCCGTTCTAAAGTTAAACCTTTAGATGAATCGATTACAAAGAATTTGTAGGAATTCGTTATAGTTTCCCGTCACGACGGGGCGCGTAAAACAAAGTAAATAACACAGCCTGTATCTAAACCTGGATACAGGCTGTGTTATTTAACGCTATTATCACTATATTTTTACACCATATTCTAATGTTTGCCGTATTTTTGTACCAAAATAAATATGGATCATATCAAATCATTCCGGAATTATTTAGCACTATCAGTTGTCCTTTTGGCAGCGTCCTGCTCATCAGGATACAAACTGTTAAAGGCCAATCGTGCAGAATACAATGTTAATAAGGATCTTGCGGTAGACAGCTCTATTATTAAAACCTATTTACCCTATAAAGTTCAGCTAGATGCTGAAATGAATAAAGTAATTGGTCATTCGGCAGCGCAGATGTCTAAAAAAAGCAGCGATACCTTACCTGAAAGTTTGCTTAGCAATTTCTTTTCTGATGCTGTTTTGGAGCAGGCACTTAAATATGATCAGAATATTGATTTCGCACTGCCATCTACAAAAGGAGGCTTACGGGTAGATTTTCCTAAGGGCAACGTTACCGTTTCAAACGTATTTGAGCTGATGCCTTTTGAAAACCAGCTTATTGTTTTTACGTTAAAAGGCACTGATGTTCAACAGGTACTGGATTATATCGCTGCTACTAACGGACAGCCCGTTGCGCGTTTACAAATGAAGATAGTAGATAAGAAACCTGTAGATGTACTGGTAAACGGTGGACCGTTTGATGTAAACAAAACCTATCGCGTACTTACGTCTGATTATATTGGTGGGGGTGGCGATAATGTTCCTGCATTTAAAAATGCAACAGATAAAAAGGTTATAGGCCTTAAAATACGCGATGCATTAATGAATTACGTTAAAGAAACTGAGGCCGCAGGGAAAACAATTAATCCAAAATTAGATGGAAGAATTACTAAAAACTAACCGCAGAGACTTTCTCAGAACTGGTGGTATTGCAGCAGCAGCACTTGCGTTAAATTTAAACGCGTTTGAAGCAGAGGCGGCTGGAGGGGTAGCAAAGCTTACCATTTTGCATACTAACGATGTTCATAGCAGGGTAGAACCTTTTCCTATTGATGGATCTAAATATGAAGGATTGGGTGGTACAGCAAGACGATCGGCCCTGATCAAAAAGATAAGAAGCGAAGAGAAAAACTTGTTGCTGTTTGATGCTGGTGATATTTTCCAAGGTACGCCATACTTCAATAAGTTTGGTGGTGAGCTTGAAATTAAGCTAATGACCGCAATGGGTTATGATGCGGCAACAATGGGTAACCATGATTTTGATAATGGTATGGAGGGGTTCTATAAGCAATTGCCTCATGCCAACTTTCCTATTTTATGTAGTAATTACGACTTCTCTAATACAATACTAAATAAATCGACCCTTCCGTATAAGATATTTAAAAAGGATGGGTTAAAGATTGGCGTTTTTGGGCTTGGCGTGGAATTGCATGGTCTCGTTGATGAAAAAAATTATGGCGATGCGGTTTACCTGGACCCAATTGAAAAGGCTAATGAAATAGCTGATGTATTAAAGAATGACTTTACGTGCGATCTAGTAATTTGCTTGTCTCACTTGGGTTACAAATATAATACTGATAAAGTATCCGATCAGATATTGGCGAAAAACAATAGGAGTATCGACCTTATAATTGGTGGGCATACGCATACTTTTATGGATCAGCCAGAAGATGTACAGAATTTAAGTGGAGCAATAACTACTATAAATCAGGTGGGTTTTGCCGGTATTAACCTGGGCAGAGTAGATTATTATTTTGAAAGATATAAGGGTAAAAAGGTGAAAACGGCTTCGCCTTATTTGATCTCTAATGAATTGGACGCGTAGCATCTATCTGTATATCTATAATCGGTATTTTTCCTAAAGAGAAATCATATTCCTCTGATAGTTTAATGTGTATCTATTTTTTTACTGATATTTACGCTATTTTTAATTTTTTCCGCAAAAATGGCGTTAAAATTGAGAGTGAGAACACACACAAACTTGAACCAAATGAAAAAAGCAATCCTATTTATGGCAGCCTTTGCCATGTTAGCTTCGTGCAAGAAAAAATCTGAAGAAATCGTAATTGAAGAGAAATTATCCCCAGATATTGAACTGGTAGTTAAGGGAGCAACGGAAGAAACTCAACCCTTATATCAACCATCTGAAACCTATAATTTTTTAGGATTTGGATATGATGCTACAGATAAGTTCAACAACCAGGCTTCTATAAGAGCAAGTGTAGTTGATGTTGAAGCTTATACTGCTAGCGGTTCTAGAATTAACATAAGTAGAGCGGGAGAGGGTTCATGGAGACCTATCCAGGCTGAAAATGCTGTAGATTTATCAGAAATATTTTCCAATTGGTTTCAACACACTAAAGGTTTGAGACTTTTTGGAAATACTATAGAGAAGGCATTCCCTGGAACAGTTGTTACTGATAAAAAGTATGGCTATGGATACTATCACTTTTACTGGGTTTTGAAAAGTTTCAAGTTTAGTGATTGGCAACCCGTAAATAATTTTTTAACATCTGATTTTAAGAGAGATATTACTTTGTTAAACGCTCAGGAGCTGGTTCATAAATATGGAACACATGTTCTGAAAGGGTTGAAAATGGGTTCAAAATTTGATGTCGTTTATCAGGCTGAAGCTAAGGATGAAAATAAAGGATCAATCATTATGGAGGGATTACGCTATGCAATAAAACGCACATTTGGCTTACCGACGAATCATTTTGACGATGTTAACTTACGGAACTTAAATGCAAATTCTTCGGCTCAGATCTATTTTAGCGCTACTGGCGGTGATATAAGCAAATTGAAAATTGAAACCATAAATAATAGGCAGATAGTGAATATTACAAATTGGCTTTCGACTACTACAGAGGATAATGCACAATTTATTTTTGCTTATGACAATGGTTTGGTACCCCTTGATAGCTTTATTGATGATAGCGTAAAAAAAGCTAAGGTAAAATCTTATCTCGAAGAATATTTTGCCGCTAAAGCGGTTAAATTGACAAACTAAATTCATGGGGCAAATCTAAGGCCCTGAGAATCTAGGATTCAAAAAGTAAGCTCGTCATCTCGACGATAGGAGAGATCTCTTGAATGAAGCTCAGGCAAGAGATATCCCTATCATCGAGGTGACGGTGCAAGTTAGCCCAGCATCTAGCTTACATTAAAAAACCACCGCCTAACAGGTCGTTTCCTTCATAGAAAACTGCTGATTGGCCGGGTGCAATTGCTGATACATTGTGGTCGAATACTACGCGCATTTTGTCTTTTTCCTGAACAATAGTGCTTAACATACCTGCATCTTTATATCTAATTTTAGTAACCACGTTATCCATTGGTTCTAAAATATTTCCGTATTTTACCAGGTTAACGTTGCGTACCAGAGCTTCGTTTCTTTCCAGATCTTCGGCTCTTCCAAGTACCACGGTGTTACTTTCGGGCATAATTTGGGTTACAAACATTGGCTCGCCGAAGGCAATTCCAAGTCCTTTACGTTGGCCAATGGTGTAAAAAGGGTAGCCTTTGTGCTGACCAACTACCATTCCGTCTTTAGTGATGAAGTTACCACCAGCAACTCTGTCTTCTAAATCTTCAACTTTATGTTTTAAGAAAGCACGGTAATCATTATCAGGTACAAAACAGATCTCGTAGCTTTCACTTTTCTTAGCTAGTTCTTCCTGTCCCATATCTAAAGCCATTTGTCTGATATCAGATTTGGCAAAAGAGCCCAAAGGGAATTGTGTCCGTGCAAGGTTTTCCTGAGAAACTCCCCACAGTACATATGATTGGTCTTTGTTTTCGTCTTTTCCTTTAGAGATCACGTAACGACCGCTATCTTGTTGTCTGATGTTTGCGTAATGCCCTGTTGCAATAAATTCGCAATCCAGTTTGTTGGCACGTTTTAATAGTGCTTCCCATTTGATGTGGGTGTTGCACAATACACATGGGTTTGGAGTACGGCCGGCAAGGTATTCATCAACAAAATTATCGATTACAGAATCACCAAACTCGTCGCGTATATCAAGGATGTAATGTGGGAAGCCATAGTTTACGGCAAGTGTGCGGGCATCGTTTATGCTATCCAAACTGCAACAACCTGTTTCCTTACTGCTGCTGCCTGATGTGGCATAGTCCCATGTTTTCATGGTAAGCCCAATAACTTCATAACCTTGTTCGTGTAGCATCACTGCTGCTACTGAACTGTCGACACCACCACTCATGGCGACTAATATTCTTCCTCTTTTACTCATGTTATTTAATACTGCCTCGGGTTCAAAGCCCGGTGATTAGAAATAAGGTGCAAAAGTAAGTGATTTTAATGGGAATTTTTTAATCGGGACGTCAGTCTGTTGTCATAGTAAAATTAAGTGATCTGTTTTCGGGCTGGAACAAATTGCGCTGAAGGGGGCAAATGGTTCCTAGGCCCTCTTCCCGACACTGAATTTTAGTCGAATTGGGAGGAGTGGGATAACGGTATGGTTAGGTGGTGAGAAATATTTTGGTCAAACGTTATAGCAGGACTAAAAAAGCTGTTTTTTGTATGATTTTTTTATACCTTAGACAATCATAAAAAAATAGAACTAAAGTTAAATATGAAAAAACTCCTCCTGTACTGCTGTTTATCGGCCCCGGTGCTTGTAAATGCACAGCAAAACCTGGTAAAATATGTGAAACCAATTATTGGAACACAAAAAATGGGACATACTTATCCAGGGGCTACGGTTCCTTTTGGATCTGTTCAGCTAAGCCCAGATACAGATACTTTGTCGTACGAATTAAACGGCAAGTATAATGGCGATGTTTATAAGTATTGCGCGGGGTACAAGTATGAGGATAAGACGATTGTAGGGTTTAGCCACACACATTTTAGTGGAACAGGCCACTCTGATCTTGGAGATTTCCTGATTATGCCGACGCAAGGAAAGTTGCAATTAAACCCGGGTACTGCTGATGATCCTAAATCGGGTTTTAGATCAGCATTTTCTCATGATAATGAGGCTGCTGAGGCTGGATATTATAAGGTTAAACTAGACGATGACAATATTTTAGCTGAACTTACCGCAACAAATAGGGTAGGTATGCATCAGTATACATTTCCAAAGTCTGATGAATCGCATATTATACTGGATCTGATGTCGGGCATTTATAACTATGACGACAAAACGGTGTGGACTTTTGTGCGTGTGGTAAATGATACTTTAATTACGGGTTACAGACAGACTAATGGTTGGGCACGTACACGTACCGTGTATTTTGCTATGTCATTTTCTAAACCATTTGTTTCTTATGGACAAAAGAATTTCGATAAACCTCAGACCTATAAAGGTTTCTGGAGAAAGTTTGACCAGACTAAAAACTTCCCTGATATAGCTGGACGGCGTATCAGAATGTACTTTGATTTTAAAACTGAAGAGCAGGAAAAGATCAAGGTAAAGTTCGCGTTATCACCGGTTAGTCAGGCTAATGCATTGGAAAACATGCAGGCAGAGACTCAGGGTTGGGATTTTGATAAGGTAAAACAGCAGGCACAGGCTGAATGGAATAAGGAGCTTAATAAAATCAAAATTGATGCTTCAGAAGATGATAAGACAAATTTTTATACTGCAATGTATCATGCATTTATCAATCCAACAAACTATAGCGATGTAAACGGAGAATATAAAGGGTTGGATCAGAACGTACATAAAGCTGATGGCTTTAATAACTACACGACGTTCTCTTTGTGGGATACTTATCGCGCTTTGCATCCGTTCCTGAACATTATGCAGCCTGCCAGAAACAACGATATCGTAAAATCTATGATGGCTCATTATGATCAGAGTGCGCTTAAAATGCTTCCGATATGGTCTCATTATGCAAATGACAACTGGTGTATGAGTGGTTACCACAGCGTTTCTGTTTTAACGGATGCAATTATTAAAGGGGTATATAATGGTGATGCTAACAAGGCATTGGATGCTTGTATCACGACGGCTAATCACCGCGACTACGAGGGCATAGGTGATTACATTGATTTGGGTTACATTCCTGCAGAGCGCAGCGGAACGTCGGTTTCAAATACATTAGAGTATGCATATGATGATTGGTGTATTGCTCAGCTGGCTAAAAAGTTAAACAGAACGGATGTTTATGATGAATTTACCAAACGTTCTGGCAACTGGAAAAATGTGTTTGATAAGTCTATAGGTTTTATGAGACCCAAAATGGCTGATGGTTCGTTCAAAAAGGAATTTGATGCGTTAAGTACTCATGGCCAAGGATTTATTGAGGGTAACACATGGAACTACAGTTTCTTTGTACCTCAGGATCCTAAAGCTTTAATTGAGCAAATGGGTGGCAATAAAAAGGTTGGATTAAGGTTAGATTCTTTGTTTTCTATGCATCTTCCTGATGAGTTTTTTGCCGAAACGGAGGATATTACAAGAGAAGGTATTATTGGTGGATATGTGCATGGTAATGAGCCTGCTCACCATGTGGCTTATTTATACAATTGGATTGGACAGCCCTGGAAAACACAGGAAAAGATACGTATGATTTTGAAAATGCAGTATAAACCAACACCTGATGGGCTTGGTGGTAATGATGATTGCGGACAAATGAGTGCGTGGTACATGTTTTCTTCTTTAGGATTTTATCCTGTATCTCCGGGATCTGAGGATTATTCTTTAGGAAGCCCGGCAGTTAAAAACGCGGTGCTAACACTTGAAAATGGAAAAACATTCACCGTTGAGGCTTTAAACCAAAGTGATAAGAATGTATATGTTCAGAAGGTTTTGTTAAATGGAAAACAACTTGCTGGAACTACGATAAAGCATTCCGATATTACAGGTGGCGGTAAGTTGACGTTTTATATGACATCTAAACCGGTTAAGAAATAGGGGTTTAAATAATTCTAAACAGAAAAGGCCGATATCGGCCTTTTCTGTTTAATCAGTGAATTCGTTTCTAAACAAACGCAGGTACATCAGATCTTGGATCATTGCCCTGAATTTGATTTCTTCTTATATCCGATATTTCGGTTGGCTTTTTGATTATTTTTTTGTTTAAACCACTTGCTGCATTATACAGCAGGATACTTCCCAGCGCTACTTCTTCTATACCAGTAAACGGATGTTGACGAATATTTCTGATTCCCTTTTGTAAGATATATACACCCGCAATTACAGAGATCAGTCTTTTTCCGGTATTTAAATCTTTCGCTTCGTAACCAGCAAGCGAAGTATTTACCACAGATAGCACGAATCTCTCTTTTATTTTCCCAAACATATTATTCTTAATTTAATTCTATTGACCAAACATTTCTATTGAATGTACATTAATCATACCGAATGAACATTGGACGCATTATTTTTGTTTGATTATTTTCTCTAAAACCATTTTTATCGCCTTGTCTACAACTGCCGCCGGATTTTCACTGAATTCGAAATTAACCCGGCTTGCAAGTATTGCATTTACTGACAGGGCTTTATGACCTAAAGCTTTTGCCAACGCATAAATTCCTGCGGTTTCCATTTCTAAGTTAGTAATTCTATAGTTACTATACTGAAAATTATTTAATAAATTGATAAAATCAGGTACGGCATTCTTAGCTCTTACCTGCCTGCCTTGTGGCGCATAGAAACCCGGAGCGGTTACGGTGATTCCTTTTTCCATATCACTTCCTATCGTGTTCAGCAGTGTATTGTCGGCTGCTGTAAGGTAGGGAGTAATGCCTTTAATATGCGAAAATCGTGATTTAAAGGCGTCTAAAATACTATGTTCATCGCCAGATAGCTCATGAATGTAGTACTGCATTAAGGCATCCAGTCCCAGTCCGAAAGAAGAGGCAAGTATAGTCCCCATTGGAATGTCGGGCTGTATCGTACCTGATGTGCCTATGCGAATAATGTCTAATGAGGTTAATTCTTTTTTAACTTCCCGCTTTTCAAAATCAATGTTTACAAGGGCATCAAGTTCATTAAAAACAATATCGATGTTATCTGTTCCAATGCCTGTAGAAATTACGGTAATGCGTTTTTTATCTAAATAACCTGTATGGGTTATAAATTCACGTTTTCCTTTTTTAAGCTCTATGCTGTCGAAATGTTTTGAAACTTCGGAAACCCTGTCAGGGTCACCAACAGTAATTATTGTCTGAGCCAAATCTTCTGGCAGTAGGTTCAGGTGGTAGATGGTACCATCCTGATTAATAATCAGGTCTGCTTCTGATATTTTATTTCCCATATGATGAAGGATTTAAGCGGTGAAAAGATATTTTGTTTTTAAGTTTTCAATCTTATCTAATTTACCTAATACGGTATTTAAATGTGCCTTTCTTACCTCAAATTTTATCACACAAGAGTTATCAAAGTTTTGATCAAGGATGTTCAGCTGCTCGTCTTTCATTAAGCGCATTACATCATTCATAACCAGATAGTCGAAGGTGATTTCGTAAATATCGTTTACTGTTTTTTCTATAACATTAGCTTCTTTAATTGCTTCTGCTGCAGCTGTTTTATAGGCGTTAATTAAACCTGGTACACCAAGTAGGGTGCCGCCGAAATACCTGACTACAACAATAAGGATATTTGTTATCTCAGCAGAGAGCAGCGTATTTAGAATAGGTCTGCCGGCTGTGCCTGATGGCTCGCCATCGTCTTGAATGCGGAATATGCTTCTGTCAGGACTTAAGCGGAGTGCCCAGCAAAAATGACGGGCTTTAGGGTGTTCTGACCTAAGGTTTTGAAGTAAGTTTTTTACTTCTTCATCAGAACGTATGGGATAGGCATAAGCAATAAATTTGCTTCCTTTATCCCTAAAAATCCCTTCGGAAGCAGCGGATATGGTTTTATAGGTGTCATCAAATAGCATAGATCTTAGATAGTGTTATTGTAATAATAGCTGCCAGCGCTAAAAACAGACCCCAGTAGTTCAACTTGTTCAGTTTTTCTTTGAACACAAATATTCCGATAAGGCTGCCCAGAATAATCACCCCCATATTCATACTGGCAAACACCATTGATGGGTTCTGTGCCATTGCACCATGCGCTTTAAGGTAGAACAGGATATTGAAGAAGTTAAAGAAGCCTAACACGCATCCACAAAGTAGGTTAACCAGTTCAAGCTTTTGACTTTTGAATGCCCTGAAGTATAGAATAGCTATAATTGAAATGGTAAAAGCTAAAATGAAGATGATGGTTAATGAAGTAGTGTATGGTATTGATTTGATTTGGGCTACCTGCTTAAAAAGGATGTCTATTATCCCAAAACCTACGAATACTATTAGCGGGTAAAACCAGCTGCCAATGGTGCTTCTTTGCTTTGTTTTTTTATGTAAGGTGAAAAATATGGCTACAAAGCCTATGGCAAGTCCGCAGATTTTAGTGATGGTAAAGTGTTCTTTGAATAGGAAATAGGAGGCCAGGATTGGAATAAATAAGGACAATCGCTGTGCAATGTCTGTTCTGGCGATGCCAATGTTTCTGATTGAACCTGCAAGGAACCAAAAGACAAGTGGCAGCAAAACCCCAAGGCCTAAATAAACATCGTAATGTGAAGTGGAAGCAAGGTCTTTGAAGCTGGGTTTAAAAAAGAAAATACTTAAGCCAATAGCAAAGAGGTAATTCCACGTCACAGCCTGAAGAATATTGATTTTATATCTTTTGGCAAACTTTAGTAGTACTCCAACTGTAACGCTGCAAAAAATGCTTATTAACAGGTAAATCATTTGTTTTGGTTATTTTGATAGATAGTTAATTTGTCTTTTTCTAGGTAATGTTCTTCTGTTATTATTCCATTGATTACAGGAGATGATATGCCTTCTTGCCATGAGGTAGCAGAGGTGAACACCCTTGCCTCGTCCCATAAATTGCCCTGAATAAATTGGTTAAGGATATTTGCTCCGCCTTCAATAATGACAGATTGGATATCCATAAGGTACAGCTGGAAAGCTATTTTTTGTGGCAGGTAGTACTGCATATCTTCCATCTGGATGAAGTGAACATTGTTTTGAACTTCTGTTTTTACTTCATTTATAACGATGGTTTTTGCGCTGTTATTATATATGTGGTTATCGTCAGGAACCTGCAGATCGCGGTCAATAAGTATCCTTACCGGGTTTTTACCGGGCCATTCTCTGGCGCTTAATTGTGGATTATCGGCAATTGCGGTTTGCTTTCCGATAAGTATGGCATCTTCTTCGGTTCGCCATTTATGTACCAGCTTTTTTGAAAGCGGACCGCTTATCCATTGCTGTACAGTGTTTTTTGGGGCAAAGTAGCCGTTTGCTGTTGTTGCCCATTTAAGGATGATGAATGGTCGCTGTTGCTTTATCCTGGTAAAAAAGCGACGGTTAAGGTAGTTGCATTCGTTTTCCAGAATGCCTGTTTCTACTTTAATGCCTGCATTTTGCAGCTTTTCTATTCCTTTTCCGTTTACATCTGCAAATGGGTCGGTATTGCCGATAACGACCTTTTTTATTCGGTGTTTAATGAGCAGATCTGCACAGGGAGGGGTTTTGCCAAAGTGAGCACAGGGTTCTAAACTTACGAAGACAGTTGCGTTTGCCAGCAATTCGGCCGCTTTATCGCCATGGTTTTTGAGAACATCATTTATGGCGTTTACTTCTGCATGGGCTTCCCCGAATTTCTTATGATATCCTTCGCCAATGATCTGACCATTACTTACCATTACACAGCCTACAAGTGGGTTTGGGCTAACACTTCCGATTCCCATTTTTGCCAATTCGAGGCAGCGCTGCATATATAGTTGGTCTGTCATTACAGCAAAAGTAAGGTATATTGTTCGATTTACTTACTTTTGCATAGCATGAATTTAAAGCAATTATTGCATCATTTTACGAATGAGTTAATAGCCATTTACGATGAACAGGAAATAATTTCTATTTTCAATATTACTGTGGAGCATGTTTCGGGTTTCAATAGGAGCCAGTTGATGTTAAATGGAGATGCTGAAATAGAGGATGTTAAGTATAATGATTATTTACAGATAGTGAACAGATTGAAAACCGGCGAACCTTTGCAATATGTTATTGGGGATACTGTTTTTTATGGTTTAACTTTTAAAGTTAGTGGCGTCGTATTGATTCCGCGACCGGAAACAGAAGAACTGGTTGATTGGGTTATAGAAAGATGTGATTCAGATCAGTTTAAAACGCTTGAGAATGGTAGTATTTTGGATATTGGTACCGGGAGCGGTTGTATTGCCATTTCACTGAAAAAGAATCTGAAGAACTTTAAAGTAAGTGCTATTGATGTTTCTGAAAGTGCTTTGGCAATTGCCAGCGAGAATGCGTTGCTAAATAATACTCAGATTAACTTTATTCATGCGGATATACTGAATTACAAAAGTACTGAAAAGTACGATTTGATAGTAAGTAATCCACCCTATATTACAATGGAAGAACAAAAGTCTATGCACAAAAATGTACTGGAAAACGAGCCTCATTCAGCCTTGTTTGTATCTGATGAAGAGCCGCTGATATTTTATGAGGCAATTGCAGAATTTGCACTTTTTAATTTGAATGAGAATGGTCTTTTGTGTTTCGAGATCAACGAATATTTAGGTAAAGAGACAGTACAAATGTTATCTAATAAATCGTTTATAAACATAGAGTTAAGAAAAGACATGCAGGGGAAAGACAGGATGGTTTTAGCTTCTGGGGTGAAACTCCGTAATGATTCCTTTTAGATAATCCCTATCCAGATGTGTATAGATTTCGGTGGTGGTAATGCTCGAATGACCCAGCATTTCCTGCACCGCTCTTAAATCGGCACCGCCTTCTATTAAATGAGTAGCAAATGAGTGCCTGAAGGTATGTGGACTGATACTTTTTTTTATTCCCGCTTTTAAAGCTAAAGTTTTTATCATGGTAAAAACGGAGATTCTTGATAGGCCGGTTCCGCCACGATTTAGAAAGATATAGTCCTCAGATCCTTTCTTTATGTTAATATGAATCCTTGATTCTTCTATATAGATTTTAATGAATTTTAAGGCATTGGCTCCAATTGGAACTATACGCTGTTTATTTCCTTTTCCAATTACCTTTATGTACTCGCTTTCGTAATGTATATTGGATATTCTTAAACTGATAAGTTCTGTAACCCTTAATCCGCATCCGTAAAGTACTTCAAGGATTGCTTTGTTTCGCATTCCATCTGATTTGGATGCATCAACGGTATCAATTAACTGGTTGATTTCGATAATGTTGAGTGTGTCGGGCAGCTTGCGGGATAATCTGGGTGATTCTAATAACGCAGTGGGGTCAATGGTGATGATCTGCTCCAATAACAGGAAACTAAAGAAGGACTTTAAACCCGATATCACTCTGGCTTGTGTGCTTGGGAGCATTCCCAGTTCATTTATCCATGTGATAAATAACTTTAAGTCGTTACTGGTAACATCCTTTAAATTAGTGGGTTTATTTATTGATTCGAAGTACTGAAACAACTTATCGAWRTCRRYMAGWTARKYNATCMMNTWGANTNGCMKGACAGCGAGCGTTCCAGTTTTAGATAGTCTTTAAACGATTTTAAATAGGGGTTATTAATCACACAAAAATTTTCTGATGTAAGTTTTTAGCTTTAAGTTTGAACTGATGAAGATACAAATTATTAACGGCCCAAATTTAAACCTTTTAGGGGTTAGAGAGCCCGGTATTTATGGAAATTTAAGTTTTGATCAATATATTCCGCAATTGCGTGAAATGTATAGCATCATTGAGATTGATTATTATCAGAGTAATGTTGAGGGGGAGCTCGTAAATAAACTGCATGAGGTTGGGTTTGATTATGATGGTATTGTACTTAATGGTGGTGCTTATACGCATACTTCAGTAGCTATTGCTGATGCAATTGCAGCTATTAAAACTCCTGTAATTGAGGTTCATATCTCTAATATTTATGCAAGAGAGGAATACAGACATGTTTCGCTTACAGGAAAGAACTGTAGAGGAGTATTAACGGGATTTGGGATGGATGGCTACAGACTGGCAATTGAAAGTCTGTTAAAGGGCTAGTAGGTATGCAGATTAAAACTTGTTTTTTGATGGCCGTTTGTTCGGCTATAGGTTTTGGCGCTGTTGCACAAACTGATGTTACAGAAAAAGAGATTTTGGGTCATATCTCATTCCTTGCGTCACCAAAAATGGCAGGCCGTTTCCCCGGAWYTMMMKAMAMKAMGNWMKKYYGWTMKTTATCTGATTAAAAACTTTAAAAGGGCTGGAATTAAGCCTGTTAATGGTAGTTATGTTCAGGAATTTATAGCTAAGATAAGGGTAAAAAAAGGGGTGACTGATACCCCAAGGGTTAAAACCCAGAACGTTGTTGGTTTTATTGAAGGTAGTGATCCGGTTTTAAAGCATGAGTATATTGTGCTTGGTGCTCATTACGATCATTTGGGAATGGGCGGACCTTCGTCTAAAAAGCCTGATACTGTCGGTATACACCTTGGTGCCGATGATAACGCCAGCGGAACGGCTGCGTTACTGGAAATTGCGGAGAAATTGTCGGTTAACAGAAAAGATTTAAAGCGCAGTGTGCTTATCATTGCTTTTGGTGCCGAGGAACAGGGTTTACTAGGATCGAAGTATTTTGTTGAGCACCCATTGATTCCTTTGTCTTCTATTAAGCTGATGCTGAATATGGATATGGTGGGCAGAATGAATACTGAAAAGCAATTGTATATGGGTGGGGCTGCTTCTTTTGATGGTGGTATGGATTTAATGAAAAGCCTGGGCCCACAGGTGGGGATTACTCCGATTGTGATTGCTTATGATGTGGGTGGCTCTGATCATGTATCATTTTATAAAAAGAACATTTCGGTATTGGGTTTTCATACTGGGGGACACCCTCAGTACCATACTCCAGAGGATGATATTGCACATATCAATATTGTTGGCGAAAAACTGGTTTGCAATTATATTTACAAAGCAATTGTGAGTGTGGCAAGCAGGGAAGAGGCAATATCGTTTGTTCCTGAGAAAAAAGATTGATGTTATATTTATGCTATAGCACAAGCCGTCATTTCTGCTATCGTCGAAATGACGAGAGTTTAAACAATCTGCCTTACTACTAGCTTTTTAACTGACTAAAAAACCTGATTTTCTTTATAAAATAGGCGTATACAATACTCGATGGATACTGGCCAACGTGTTTTTGAAAGCTGATCTGTTTAGCTGTTCTTTTCTTCGAATTGGCTGATAGGCTTTTAAGGAAATGAAAATGTGCTTTGTTAATGGCAAAAGCAAAATCTGTTTTTCCTTGCAGCAGAAAATGGATCCAGGCTACAAAATCAATACACATTCTAATAAATATCCTCGAATAAGCATCACCAATAGGCAGGTTCTTTTGAAGTATAATCAGGTTGTTTCTGAAGTTTAAATACGTTTTATAGGGATTGTTTGCACTTAAAGTTCCACCGCCAACATGATATACTTCTGCATCAGCACAGTAAACAACCTTGTAACCAAGGTTTTTTAAGCGCCAGCAAAGGTCAATTTCTTCCATGTGCGCAAAGAAATCAGGATCAAGACCGCCAACTTCTTTCCATTGCTTGCTTTTTATAAAGAGGGCTGCTCCACTTGCCCAGAATATCTCACTAGAGTCGTTGTACTGACCATGGTCTGACTCAACTGTTTCGAACAGTCTGCCTCTGCAGAATGGAAATCCATGAAGATCAAGGTAGCCTCCGGCCGCACCAGCATATTCAAATTCATTCCTGTTTTTTTGCCATTTTATTTTAGGCTGGGCAACGGCAATACTGCTGTCCGTTTGCATCATATCTATCACGGGTTGTATCCAGTTTTCCGGAACTTCTACATCTGAATTTAAAAGTACGTAATATTCAGCATCTACCTGCTCCAGTATTTTACGGTATCCTTCGGCAAATCCATAATTGGCATCGTTTTTTATGATCCTGATATCAGGATAGTTGGTACGAACAAATTCAACTGAATGATCAGTAGAAGCATTGTCGCCCACTATTAATTGTAAATTACTGTATTTAGATTGAATTACGCCGGGTAAAAATTGCTGAAGCAAAGCCTGCCCATTCCAATTCAAGATCACTACTGCTACACTTGGTTCCATTTATCCTGCGTTTTCTTGTTTATTGTGTTTCCATCGCCTGTGGCTCCATAACCAGTAAGCGGGGTTTTCATTGATCATATTTTCAAGGATATTGAAACTCATGTTGGTAATTTGATGTTCGGTAGTTTTACTTGGATCGTTGCAAATTGTCTCGCAATCTACCTCATAATAACCATTTTTTATATGTTTCATCTTGAAATAGATTACTGGCCTATTGGTTTGTAAGGCTATTTTTTCTAATCCAAGTAATACTGGCGTACGCTGATTGAGGAATGGGAGCCAGTATTGTATTTCATGTCCTACGGGTGTTTGATCGTTGGCAAAACAAAACATAGTTAGCTCATTCCTAGTAGATGCCAATACTCTAAGTGTCTGTTTCATAGCAATAAATCTGTTGCCAAATCTGGTTCTCATTTTATAGAACCAGCTGTCAAAAAGTTCATTGTTAATGGGTTTAAAAATCACGTAGCTCTGTGGGCAAAGTGTTAAACTAAGTGCCAACATGCCCCATTCCCAATTGCAATAATGCCCTGTACAGGCTAATATGCTTTGACCATTTTTAACGTGTTGTTCTACTATTTCAAGGTTGTTAAACTTAACGCGTTTTTTGAGTTCTGACTCAGAAATGGAAGCCATTTTTATTGTTTCGAGCACAAGTCGTGTAAAGTGCCTGTAATACGCTTTCTCAATTTTAATAATCTCCTCAATGCTCTTTTCAGGAAAGGAATTGACCAGGTTTTGGCGAACAACTTTTTTACGGTAACCTAAAATATAATATAGCGGATAGTAGAGCAGTGCCGCAAAGAAATACAACAAAGAGGTAGGGAGCAGAGACAAAAAGTTCAAAAAAAATATTCCTGTAGAAGAAAAGCTTTTTTTTATCATTAATTTGGCGAATTGAGAATGCAAACATAAATTATCAGATGCAAAGTTCAGCTATATTCCCACTTTTTTATCTTCCACCTATCAGTTATTTTTCTGGTTTAAAAGACTTTAACGGTAACTTTTTGATTGAAAAGGAAGAGCATTTCCCTAAACAGACCTATAGAAACAGAGCTAGAATATATTCGCCAAATGGAAGTTTGGATCTTATTGTGCCGGTTATTAGGGGCAATAAAGTACATACAAAGGTTAAAGATGTTAAAATAAGCAACGACTTTAACTGGCAAAGGCTCCATTGGAAGAGCCTTGAAAGCTGCTATCGCAATTCGGCTTACTTCGAGTTTTATGAAGATGAGTTTGCCCGTTTTTATCATAATAAATTTGAATTTCTGTTTGATTATAACCTGGAGCTATTGGAATGGTTATTGAAACAGCTAAAAAAGGATGTAAAACTTAATTTTACTTCTGAATATATTGATGATATTGCTCCTGAATTAGACTACAGGACGAATAAAATACATTTTAAAAATGTAGATGATAATACGATATATAAGCCTTATTTTCAGGTTTTTGATGATAGGGAAGGGTTTAAGCCAAATTTAAGTATTATAGACTTGTTGTTTAACCAGGGACCACAATCCAAATCATATATGTAGTATGACTAAACAAGCAAAACGTAAACATCGGAAACACAAAAAGTATTCGCTGCCGGCAGCAGGCTCTAGTCCTGGTGTAATATATATTGATGAAAATGCATTAAAACCTATAATTAAGCTTTATAAATACAATGCTGAACATTATGAGGTTAAAGAGCTTAGTTCGTTAAATAATATAGCTCAAATTGTTTCTGATAAGAATTTTACATTTTGGATTGAAATTAAGGGATTTGATTCGTTAGCAATGTTCGAAACCTTATCAACTGATTTTAATGTGAATAAGCTTGTTTTAGAGGATATTACCCGTACTTATCAGCGACCAAAGTTTGAAGAGTATGGTGGTTATGACTATGCAGTAAGCAGGATGCTCCATTTCGATGAAAATAAAGACCTGGATAATGTTCAGGTGTCATTTTTACTTACAGATAATGCATTGTTTACGCTTCAGGAAAATTATGAGGATTGCCTTGAACCCATAAGATCCAGGTTAAAAGGCGGAAAAGGCAACATCAGGATAGCTGGAAGCAGTTACTTAATGTATGCCCTGATGGATATTATTGTAGATACTTACTTTGTGATTTTAGGTTCATGGGGAGAGGATTTGGATGCTATTGAAGACCGATTATTTGATAAACCTGATAAAACGGTGATGTTTGATACGCAGATGATTAAAAGAAACCTGATTGGAATTCGCAGGGTAGTTTGGCCTGAAAGGGATAAATTAAATGATATTCTGAGAAGCGATAGTCCATTAGTTAGCGATCAAACAAAGCTCTATATTAAAGATGCCTATGATCATTGCATCCAGATTATTGATGTTGTGGAGTCTTTAAAGGAGATATCTATCAGTAATTTGGATATGTACTTATCAATGATCAGTAATAGAATGAATGAGATCATGAAAGTACTTACCATTATCTCATCAATCTTTATTCCTTTAACATTTATTGCAGGGATATACGGAATGAATTTTGCCATCCAAGACCCACTGACGGGTAAATTATTGCCTAAAAATATGCCTGAGCTGTACGCTGCCCATGGGTATTTATATACAATGATAGGTATGGGGCTAATTGCGGTAGCACAAATCATATATTTCTGGCGTAAAGGATGGTTTAAATAGACCTGATTATTCTTACCTTAGCGGCTTATGCAATCTTTCGATCTAGACAAAACAGACGTATCTAAGATTAAGGCTGCTTTAGGCGGTAGCGATGAGGAACTAAAGGTTATTCTCGAAGAATATCACGCGTCTGAAATTGCGATCTTATTTGAAAGTTTAGCCAAGGAGGATAGACAACGCATTATCAATCTTTTATCGGTAGAGATCGCTTCTGAAGTCATTTCAGAGATGCATGAGGAGTCGCATCCCGAAGAACTGCTACTTCAGCTTCATCCCGATAAACGGACAGAGATTGTTGAGGAATTGGATTATGATGATGCTACAGACATCATATCTCAACTTGAGGAGCACGAGCAGAAAGAAATTCTTGGAGATTTGAGTGAAGATGATGCCTCGAGCATCCGTAACCTATTAAGTTATCACGAAGAAACTGCCGGTGGTTTGATGAACACGGAGTTTATCCGTATAAATTTAAATCTGACCAAAAAGGACGCTATTGATGAAATTATCCGCCAAAGCGAAGAGATTGAAGAGTTTTATACTGTTTATGTAATAGACGATCAAAATAAATTTCAGGGGATTGTTTCTTTAAAGGACATCATTAAAGCCAAAGGAAATGTAAAGATAACTGAGCTTGTTAAAGCAGAGGTTGCCTGGGTGCATCCCGATACGGATCAGGAAGAGGTTGCCAGGCTTATTTCTCAATACAACATTACCAGTATTCCGGTTTTAGATAACGATATGAAATTGCTTGGACGTGTAACGTTTGACGATGTTATTGATGTTCTGGAGGACGAGAATACTGAGGATATCTTAAAAATATCGGGGGTATCAGAAGATGAGGAATTAAGCGGTAACTGGATTGAGGCTGTGAAATCGCGTTTGCCATGGTTGATATTGAATCTGGGAACTGCATTTCTTGCCTCGGGGGTTATCCGTCATTTTGAGCCCACTATTAAGCTGATTGAAGTATTGCCTGCTTACATGACAATTATTGCCGGAATGGGCGGTAATGCCGCTACACAGGCACTTGCGGTAACGGTAAGAAGGATTTCATTATATGACCTTACGGATAATCAGGCATACAGAACAGTATTGAAAGAGGTTACTGTAGGTCTTATTAATGGTGCCGTAACAGGCTTAATTGTATTTTTATTTGCCGTATTCTTTGATTCTAATCCAATGCTTGGGTTGGTGATTTTTCTGGCTATGACAGGCAATTTGTTAATAGCCGGGATTACCGGAGCGGGTATTCCATTAATTTTAAAGCGGGTTGGAATTGATCCGGCCATTGCTTCTTCAATAATTATTACAACATTTACAGATGTTTTCGGATTTTTGCTGCTGCTGGGTTTAGCAAGCAAACTTTTACTTTAATTCTATTATTCATTATTATATGCAACCAACAAAACACAACTGGACAAAAGAAGAAATATCAGCCATATATCATAAGCCATTTTTGGATCTCGTTTACGAAGCAGCAACGATACACCGCGAGAATAAGGACTACGCAGAAGTGCAGGTAAGTTCATTGATCTCGATAAAAACAGGTGGTTGTGCCGAAGATTGCTCTTATTGCCCCCAGGCAGCTCGTTACCATACTGATCTGGAAGTTCAGCCGTTAATGCAGGTGAGTCAGGTAGTAAGTGCAGCTGTAAAGGCCAAAGAAGGTGGTGCATCTCGTTTATGCATGGGTGCGGCATGGCGTGAAGTGCGTGATAACCGTGACTTTGACCGTGTAATTGAAATGGTGAAGGCCGTAAATGATATGGATATGGAGGTTTGCTGTACATTAGGTATGCTTACTGAAAATCAGGCCCAACGACTTGCTGATGCAGGTTTATATGCCTACAATCATAATATTGACACTTCAGAGGATGATTACAAGCGTATTATATCGACCCGTACTTATGATGATCGACTGAATACTATAAAAAATGTGCGCAAAGCAAAATTAACGGTGTGCAGTGGTGGTATTATCGGATTAGGGGAAACTGTTGAAGACAGGGTGTCTATGCTGCAGACCTTAGCAAATATGGCGGTTCATCCGGAATCGGTTCCGGTAAATGCATTGGTTCCTGTGAAAGGAACACCTTTAGAATCACAACCACGTGTTCCAATCTGGGATATGGTTAGAATGATTGCTACAGCACGTATTGTAATGCCAAATTCGGTMSWRMKYCKRTMGKSMGSCNKAWMKGMARKSAGWANNWTGRARYRAGYAYKTTGSWKYANRGCANKKKGCWWKMTNKRYWKKKGCMRGCKMTAWWTTNNTGMCKRCRMYAAANYMCWGMSTWYRYYRAMSMYAKSGNTWTGTTNGAMKWKMTGGSYWTGNWWGANNMKTGMTGSKYTTRAARAYSSRWGANNTGCKWWTAMAMWTNGMAGACMWRCNGAMTRMASYWGCAGWYWANWCANWYWGARGMANKYWRYWTARWMANKAGANNSGRRTWTTACWTMWRRRKMKMYCYKKRTRTTNSTWMWGGSTYTMYMWWKMKGTWRYMMWKGYTTYAMWAAGCNTTADCBCTTGTTTCAATATTGCCTTTGGTAGCTTTAGAATAAGGGCACGCTCTGTGTGCTTTTTCTGCAAGGTGCTGAGCTTCTTCAGTAGTAATCCCCGGAATATGTACATCCAGATCTGCTGATAAAACAAAAGCGTTTCCATCTTTATTAAAAGACACCTGTACATCTACCGTTGCTTCGGAGGTATCAACGCCATCGTGTTGTGCAATTGAGCCCAGTGCGCCTAAATAACAAGCTCCCCAGGCAGCAGCAAAAAGCTGCTCTGGATTTGTTGCACCACCTTGTCCGCCTAGCTCTTTTGGTTTTCTTAAATCGAATTCTATTATTCCGTCACTAGATTTGATATGTCCATCGCGACCGCCTGTAGCAGTCACCGATGCGGTATACAGTTTTTCCATGTTTTTCATTTTACAATGAAATTATAACAACACCAGAAGAGTTAAAGTTTTATAATTTAATTTTTTCTGATAATTTATAGATGTCGTACGCTACCTTTTGGATCATGTCAAACTGCTCTGCAATGATTACCTCATCACTTTGCTCATCATCGTTAACATTCATATTTCTTCTGATCAAGGGAACGTTATTAACCACCCCTGTATTTTTGAATAGATTCTCAGAAGCTAAGTTTAGCAGATAAACTGTGTTTTGTGTAATAGGATTTAGCTCTTCAAAATTTGAAAAAACAAAAGAATGATCCTTGTTATATAAAGATAATGTGGCTACATAAGATGATAAGAGGTGATTTAGAGCTGTAAATTGATGTAACTCTTTCATCATGATCTGTTTACTTTTTGGCTCAGAAAACATCCTTTGAAATAGTGAGGCCAGATTGGCAGTTGTTACGTAAACTTCTTTTCTAGCCACCTTATAGTTGGTTAGGTCTGTAACCTGTTCTGAATAAAACAGCTTAACTTGTTCAAAGTATCTTATGTTAGCCGTCAGTGTGTCCATCATGGCCTCTTTGAGCTTTTCATACTCCCAGTTTGGGAACAATGAATAGCTAGCCAGCATAGCTATACCAGATCCTATTAATGTGTCATAGATTCTTTCACGGGCCAGGGAAAGACCTCCAAGTCCGAGAAAATCGAATAGTACCAATATATAAGGCGTCATGAATAGCACACTTACGACGTAATTTTTACGCTGAAAGCTATAACATCCAATCATACATATCAGCAATATCACAAATAAGGTATTTTTATCGTCAATGTAGACCAATATCCCCATACCAACGAAAGCACCAATTACGGTACCTATCAAACGCTCTATATTTCTCTTTTTTGCTAAACTAAAGCCGGGTTTAGAGATTACAAGTATGGTTAAAAGTATCCAATAGCTATGAGAGAAACTTAGTGATTTTGCAACAATAAAGCCAATGAGCATTACAATAGCAACGCGTAATGAATGCCTGAAAGTTGAGGAGTTAAAAGTTATGTTTTCAAGTAACAGCTTAAAATCGATGTTTTGCCTTGTAACGAATCTTTCTACCTCAATTTTACGTGGTTTCAGATTCTTTTTCTCGCTTTTATTGAAATATCCATTGATGGTTTTAATTCTGGATAAAATATTTTCTATGTTTACCTCTATATTCTTTAAAGCAATGATACCTAGTGTGTTGTATTTGTTGTCCGTGTTATTAACTTCAAGTGCAGTAATTTCATTTTTTAACTTAGCAACGTCTTCGATTAGTGAAGTGGGTAGGCTAGGGGTGCTTCCTGTTTTTAGGGAGAAGGCGATATCATCCAGTTCATCGGCTATTTTTATAATTACGGACTCGTAATGTATCAAAATTCCTGAAGCGTCGAATTGTTCATGAAGTTGCTTGTAATTGTAATAGGTAGACATTACTTGCTCGAAGAGGTCGACCATATCAACAAAAACCAATAAGAGAAACCTGCCTTCTGGAGTTGTTTCTCTAACTATTTCTCTAGTTTTAAATAGAACTTCTCTAACAGCGTCTTGTTTTTCATGAACGGTAACTTGCAGTTGAAGTAAATCAGCATAATTATCGTCGTAATCAGTATTTTGACGATAGAATTTTGCTTTAGCTCTTAAAAATTCACTAACAGAGTGGATTGAGTCACTTAGGGTCTGTTGAACAATTCTATAGGGCCTTAACCTGTAAAAAAAATAGCTGAGAAGTGTATACCAGATACTACCGGCAAAGATAAGTAAAGCAGAAAACAGAACTTCAGTCCACGGTCTGATATCATCAATACTCAGTACCATGACCAATAATGCAGCAGTTCCAATTGAAGCAGCTCTTAAACCGTACAGAAAGAACATGGAGAACACAAAGCTGAAGGCAGCGATAACAATTCCTGTGAAATAAATATTACTGTTGGTAAGCCCGACAATTATGAATATTAAAGTAATTAAAACCGTGGTAATTAACATGGCATTTCTGCGATGTATAATTGGCCCAGGAGAATCGACAACGCTTGCGCATAAAGCTCCCAATGATAAAGTCATACCGTATTGAAGCATTCCAAACTGAGCTAAAATTAAGGAAGGGCAAAGTACACCGAATGTAATTCTCAGGCCGTCAGCAAAGTATGTGCTAAGCAGGAAATCATGAATACTTCTAATGGGACGATCAAACATATTGCAAATTTAGCAGATCAAATACCAATAATTTGACAATTTTTAAAACTATGTATCAGCAAAATCACTTATTGCAAAATAATAAAAAAACTGATAGAACGTGCTTACAAATAATATTATATATAAGTCACATAATTAATATTATGTTAAGTAATAAATTATACATCTCTCCCTTTGAGGGATGTTATTCTAATTACTTTAAAACTCTTCTAACTTGGATTTAAGTTCTTGAACTTTATCCAGCTTGTTTTTACGTGTATAGATTTCTATTAGCAGCTGGACCGTGGGTTTATCATTCTGATTGATCTCATGGGCTTGCAATAATGCAACTTCAGATCGGTTGATGAATGATGTAAATTTCTGATTTTTATCAGCACTGGCTGATTTTAACGCCTCATTAGCAGATTGTATATATGCAACGCCTAATTGGTATAAGGCATCAAAATAATTCTCGTCGATAACTAACGCTTTATTATAAGCCAATTCTGCTGTGCCTAAGCCAGAATTATTTTGGTATAGGTAACCATATAGGAAATAAAGTAATTTGTTGGCTGTGTCAGTTTTAAGAGTATTCTCAATAACTTTTATTGCTTCAGCATATTTTTCATTATCAAGTAATAAGTTGATGTAATTATTGGTCAGATTAACATCTCCGGAATTTACGCTGATTCCGTCTTCAAGTGTTTTGATTGCCTGTTCGGTTTCAAATTTTGAAGTGTAAATATTGGCAAGGTTCTGAAATATCGCGGGATTTCTTGCTCCGTTTTCTTTTGCCCTTCTAAAATATTCAAGCGCATTGTCGAAACCTCTGATATTTTGAGCAGCCAAAGCTGTATTAACGGCTAAAGTAGTATCCTTTGGGAAAAAATCACTTACTTCTTTTAATAAGCTAAAGGCTGTTGTGAAGTCATTCTTAGCGAAAGCTGCATTTGCCTTTTCCTGCTTTTTGATATTAATATWGYWWAKAKATGCCTCTATTAAGTGCGTATTTGTTTGAAACTTATCCAATCTTTTAGCTGAATCAATTGCTTCTATGGCTAAACCATAATATTTATCTGAATTACCCTCATTTGGGTCTGTGATCGCTACATATGAACTTAAGTAAGCTTTAATTGCCCAAGTTTCAGGCCATTTCTTCGTTTTCTTATCATTCTGCGCAGCCTCGCTAGCTTTTATCCCTTCCCCTATTATCCCCAATTGTGCATTAGCATCTTGCTTATTGTTTATAGCCATTTGCAATTTACCAACGCTATTTCTTGCTATTAGAAGTTGACTTTTTTGAGAAAAAGCCACATTACAAGTTGTTACAACTAAAAATATAGTACCAATAAAAGATATCTTACTCATAATACAAACTTAAAAAAAAAGAGGGATAAATCTATCCCTCTTTTCATTTTCAAAAATTTTGAATGTGTCTATTTTAATTCAGCCAGTCTTTTCTTTATGGCTTCGTAGTTAACATTATCATTTTTAAAGGCATAGATGATAGCTAAGTTTTCCAAAGTATTTACGTGTTTTGGATCTATATCAAGTGCTGCTTTATAGTAAGGAATCGCCTGATCTATGAATTTAGTCATTTTAGTACCCAACTCACTAAATTCTTTAGTTTTCTTAGGATCTAAAGCATTTCTTTGAGTTTGTATGGCAAGTGCTTGTTTATAGTAAGTGTCTCCTAATAAGGATTGGTAGTTTGCATTTTTAGGCTCTTTTGCTACCAATTTACCAAGCATTTCCTGCGATTTAGCAATATCTCCTCTTTTTAAATAAATGTCAGTTTCAACACCGATAAAATAAGGATCATCAGGATATTTAGCAGACGCTTCTTTTAGTATTGTTAAACCTGCAACGCTATCTTTTATATCATCAAAAGTAGTTTTGATGATATCATTATAAAGCATTTTAGAATCTTTATAGTTCAGCTCAATAGCTCTTTTAAAGTTTCTAACTACTTCAGGGTAGTTTTTTGCTTCTTTAGCCACAACACCAGCATTGATAAACATGGCTGTATCGTTAGGATTTTTAGCAGTTACCTCATTAAATGCTGCTAAAGCTCCAGCGAAATCTTTCTTTTGGTAAGCGTAGATTCCTCTGTTTCTCATTGCATCCTGAATGGTTAGTCTTGCATTTTCAATATTTTCTTTTTCATTGCCTTTAGTATCTAATGCTTTTGCTTTTTCTACCGCTTCTTCAGCAATTTTTTGATTTGCAGATGAATTAGCCGCGTCCAATGAATCTACCAACGCAATTCTTGAAGCAAATAATGCTCTGTATGACCAAGATTCAACCAGGTCTTTAGATTTCTCATGAGCAATTGCTTTATCTGTATGTGCCAACCCTTCATTAAGAGTTTTTAAATTGTCAGCCAAAGTTTTGTCTTTGTTTAAAGACAAAAGTGCCCATTGTTTTTTAGCAGCTTCAATTTCACTCTTTTGTGCATTAGCAAGTGTGGCAACACCTACAAATAATAAACTAAAAAGTATCTTTTTCATTTTATTTAATATATGTTCAACAATTTGATTTTTAATCTTCGGTTTCYTCYTCCGNNCKTMGNCGCCAGCTTCCTCTTCGCCAGTTTCTTCTGTAATATCCTCATCAGGAGCAGCTTCAAGAGCTTCACCGTCTACCACAATATGGCTTTCAGTTGATTCTTCTACTTCTTCGTCATCGTGATCAATTCTAGCTACTGAAGCAATCTCGTCGTTACCTTTCAAGTTAATTAAACGAACACCCTGTGTTGCTCTGCCCATTACTCTTAATTCGCTAACTACAATTCTAATAACGATACCTGATTTATTGATGATCATTAAGTCATCTGCATCAGTCACGTTTTTAATCGCAACAAGCGCTCCGGTTTTTTCAGTAACGTTAATGGTTTTAACACCCTTACCACCCCTATTTGTAACACGATAATCTTCGATGTCGGTACGTTTACCATAACCTTTTTCTGATACAACAAGAACAGTAGCTCCTGGATCATTAACAGCAATCATGCCAACTACTTCATCATTTTCATGAGCAAGGGTTACACCACGAACACCAGTTGCAGTTCTTCCCATTGGTCTAACCTTTTCTTCGTTGAAGCGAATTGCCCTTCCAGAGCGTAATGCCATAACAATTTCACTGGTTCCGGTGGTTAAACTTGCTTCAAGTAACTGATCTCCTTCATTGATGTTAATCGCGTTGATACCGTTAACTCTAGGTCTTGAATATGCTTCCAAAGAAGTTTTCTTGATTGTTCCTTTTTTGGTACACATGATGATATAGTTGTTTTCAAGGTACTCCTGATCTTTAAGGTTTTTAACCTTAATAAAGGCTTTAATCTTTTCTTCTTTAGGGATATTAATGATGTTCTGGATTGCTCTTCCTTTGCTTAATCTAGATCCTTCAGGAATTTCGTATACTCTTAACCAGAAACAACGACCTGTTTCAGTAAAGAATAACATGTAGTTATGGTTTGATGCAATTAGCATATGTTCAATGAAATCCTCATTTCTTGAATCGCTACCTTTTGAACCTTTTCCGCCTCTACCTTGAGTACGATATTCTGTTGCCGGAGTACGTTTGATATAACCTTCATGAGAAATGGTAATTACTACATCTTCATCTTCGATGAAGTCTTCCATGCTCATATCTTCTGCAGAGTGTACGATTTGAGTTCTACGCTCATCACCGTATTTTTCTCTCATTTCGGTCAACTCCTCTGTGATGATCTGCATACGTTTACCTTCATCATCTAAAATAGATTGTAGGTATTCTATAGTTTTCATTAACTCGTTGTACTCATCTTTAATTTTATCACGCTCCAGACCAGTTAACCTGCGGAGTGTCATGTCAAGAATAGCTCTGGCTTGAATATCACTTAATCCAAATTTCTCCATTAAGCCTACCCTGGCTTCCTCAGGGGTATCTGAACTACGAATCAAGTTAATTACTTCATCTAAATGATCAAGTGCAATTAACAAGCCTTCTAAGATATGAGCACGTTTTTTTGCTTCAGCTAATTCAAACTTGGTCCTGCGGATTACTACTTCGTGACGGTGCTCAACGAAATATTGAATAAGGTCTTTTAGATTTAATAATTGCGGCCTGCCTTTAACAAGCGCAATGTTATTTACACTAAATGAAGTTTGTAGTGCAGTTTGCTTGAATAGGTTGTTTAGGACGATTGAAGCATTAGCATCCCGTTTAATTTCGTAAACAATACGGATACCGTCTTTATTGGACTCATCCTTAATGTTCGAAATACCTTCAATTTTTTTCTCTCCAACAAGTTCAGCAGTACGCTCAATCATCATTGCCTTATTAACCTGGTAAGGTATTTCGGTTACAATAATGGTTTCGCGGTCTTTTGTGGTTTCAATTTCTGCTTTAGAGCGCATTACAATACGACCTCTACCTGTTTCAAAGGCTTCCTGAACACCTGCATAGCCATAAATAATGGCTCCTGTAGGAAAATCAGGCGCCTTTATGTGCTTCATTAATTCAGGAATCGTAATATCGTTATTTTCGATGTAAGCTATTGTTGCATTAATCGCTTCAGTAATGTTGTGAGGAGGCATATTTGTAGCCATACCCACTGCAATACCTGATGATCCATTGATCAGTAAGTTTGGAACTTTTGATGGAAGAACTGTTGGTTCTTGTAATGAATCATCAAAGTTCAACTGGAAATCTACAGTATCTTTATTGATATCGGCAAGCATTTCCTCTGCAATTTTCTGGAAGCGCGCCTCTGTATAACGCATCGCTGCTGGAAAGTCACCATCAATTGATCCAAAGTTACCCTGTCCTTCAACCATTAAATAACGCAAGCTCCATTCCTGAGCCATCCTTACCATAGTATTGTAAACAGAAGCATCACCATGTGGGTGATACTTACCCAGTACTTCACCTACAATACGTGCAGATTTTTTATATGGTTTGTTGTTTGTTAATCCCAGATCGAGCATACCATATAACACGCGGCGGTGTACAGGTTTTAATCCATCACGTACATCAGGTAGAGCCCTTGATACGATAACCGACATCGAATAATCGATGTAAGCTGATTTCATTTGCTCGTCAATATCGATCCTTATTATTTTGTCGTTTTCTTGATTTTCTAAATCTTCTGCCATAAATATTAATGTTCCTTAAGAACGATTTAAATGTGGTATTCTTATAACCTTGCGAAGCTAATAAAAAAAGCGCCATTAAGGCGCATTGTGGAAAAATTTTAACGTAAAAATTAGGCTATTCTTAAGCCCATTCTATACCTTTTTTAAGCTTGCTTAAAGTATAGGATTCTTCGCTGTCTGGAAGTGTTTGATGATTGTAGATCCATTTGGCCATGGGCGGTAAACTCATTAAAATAGATTCAATTCTGCCATTGGTTTCGAGACCAAATTTTGTTCCTGCATCATACACCAAATTAAATTCAGCATACCGGCTTCTGCGCAGGTATTGCCATTCTTGTTGTTTCTCGTCAAATTCCTTATCTCTGTTTCTGTCAATCAGTTCCGTATATGCCGGGATAAATGTATTACCAACTGCTATCGAAAAATCAAGAATCTGATCAAAGGATAAACCTGTGTTTTCGGGTTTTAATCGGTCGTAAAAAATACCTCCAACGCCCCTAGTTTCTTCACGGTGTTTGATAAAGAAATAATCATCGGCATGAGCCTTAAATTTAGGGTAAAAGGAAGTGTCAAATTCGTCGCAGGTATGCTTTAGAAGATGATGAAAATACCGTGCGTCGGTATCGATAATATAGTGTGGGGTTAAATCTATCCCTCCACCGAACCATCTTGTTTCTTTATCCATTTCAAAATACCTGATATTCATATGAATTATAGGTACAAACGGGTTATTTGGGTGCATTACGATTGATACGCCGGTAGCAAAAAAATCTTCACTATCAACCTTGAAGGCTTTTCTAACGGATTCTGGTAGTTTACCATGTACTGCAGAAAAGTTAACGCCACCCTTTTCAATAACATCACCATGTTGCATTATACGCGTGCGACCACCGCCGCCGCCATCTCTATTCCAAATCTCTTCTTCGAATTTAGCTTTGCCGTCTGCCAACTCAAGGCTTTTGCAAATCTGATCCTGAATTTGCTGATAAGCCGTTACTACTCTATCTTTAAACACCATTTCTTTAAACTATACACGCAAAGTTAACCTTAATAAAAAGGCATCATTCCTTTAATTTTCAGATAGTACATTTTTTTGACACTACTCCTCCTCGAAGTTTAAATCGCGACCATAAGTCTCATCTAAATTATACAAGCCGATATATGCAAGTCCTACTGTTAATACTGCCAGACAAAGTGCTGCATTAATAATTCCCATTCTTACCACTAAAAACTGAAATAAAAGCGTAACCAGGATCAGCGATCCTCTTACCATGTTTGGAACACTGGTAGTTACAGTGGCACGTAGGTTCGTTCCAAATTGCTCTGCTGCAATAGTTACAAATACAACCCAATATCCTGTGAACAAACCAAAAAATACGCATAATATATAAAAGCCAGTGGCAGTCCATCCTGTGTTTAGCAGATATACCAGCATGGCGCAAAATGTTAGGGTGATAAAGATAAAAACGATCTTTTTACGTGTTTTGAAAAGCTGGCTTAAAGCACCACTTAAGAAATCGCCTAATGAAATCCCTATATAAGTAAACATTACACCTTTTCCGTTGTCGAGAACATCAACGGCGTTCAATGCTTTTCCAAATTCAGGGGCTATACCGACCAGAATCCCTACGACAAACCATAGTGGTATAGCGATTAGGATACAGCTTAGGTATTTAGATAAACGTTTCCAGGGATAAAATAGCATGAAAAAGTTTCCCTTGGTAACTTCTTTTTTAGACATCTTTTCGAATAATCCAGATTCAAAAACACCAAATCTTAAGAGCAATAGCACAATACCCAGGCCTCCCCCAACAAAAAATGCGGTTCTCCATTCAAAAAGATCTCCCACTATATATGCTGCAACAGCACCCATAAGGCCAATTCCGGCTACCAACATGGTTCCGTATCCCCTCTTTTCCTTACTCATACTCTCACTTACAAGCGTAATACCGGCACCGAGTTCTCCTGCTAAGCCTATTCCGGCAATAAATCTTAATGCTGCATATACCGAAATGCTTGTAGCAAACCCGTTAGCAATATTGGCCAGCGAATACATGATTATGGAACCAAAAAGTACAGATAATCTGCCTTTTTTGTCTCCGAGAACACCCCAGAATATACCTCCAATAAGTAGCCCTGCCATTTGCCAGTTCATCAGATACAGGCCGGTTTCGGTAATTTTATCTGTTGGAACCCCTAATGACGATAAGCTTTTGTTTTTGATAATAAGGAATAAAAGAAGGTCGTATATATCTACAAAATAGCCTAGCGCGGCCACCAGGATTAAAAAAAATACACTTCTATTCTGTTTGCTGTTAATCATACAAAGTTTGTTTGGTTGCTGAAAATACAAACAAATTTTATTTCTGATAAAACATTTTAATAAAAAAAACACGTATCGAAGCATTTAGCCCCGATACGTGTTTGAATTATTGCTCGTTCTTTACCTAAGATTTCTATTACTAAGGTTTTATAGTTGTATCTGGTGGTAATTTAGTTGTGTCAGCCGGAACTGTTTTAGCAGTATCCACGGGCTTCATTGTGGTGTCTGTTGAGGTACTATCTGAAGTACCTGATACATTCTTCGTTGAATTGCATGCTGAAGTGGCTATTATTACCGAGCCCGCAAAAGCAAGACTTAAAATTAACTTTTTCATAGGATTGTTTTTATATAAGTACTGGACAATCAACAAGGCCAACCCATAAAAGTTTTAAATAATTTAAAACTGGTTAATTAAAGACACAATAAAAGCCTTCCTGTTTTGCCAGAAAAGCCTTTAAAAAATTAATTATTATTTATTTTTTAGGCATCAAAACACCATCTATTACATAAGTTACACCATTGCTAGAAATTACATCTGGAATGATAATTTTTGCATCATTAACCCACCACTCACCATTTTTTTCTGTTAACTTAATTTTCTGACCCTGAACAGTTGCAAGCTCCATTCCATTCTTCAAATCGGAAGATTTGTAGCTACCTGCAACCACATGATAAGTTAGTACATTGGTAAGATCTTTTTTCATTTCCGGTTTCAATAAATTATCAACCTCGCCTGCAGGTAATTTAGCAAAAGCTTCGTTGGTAGGCGCAAATACCGTAAATGGGCCTGTTCCGCTTAGTGTTTCAACCAGACCGGCTGCTTTTACAGCTGCAACCAATGTAGTGTGATCGCTAGATCCTAAAGCATTTTCTACAATATTTTTAGATGGAACCATCATGGCACCGCCAACTTTAACTCCATTTTCAGTAGCCATAGTTGTGTCAACAACGGAAGTATCCATCATTGAACTATCATTCATTGTATCGGCAGTTTTAGAAGAATTACAAGCTGAAACAAGAGCCAGTAATGTCATACCTGCGGTTAAACTTAAAAATTGCTTTTTCATAAAATTTAGATTTGTTGTTTAGATTTTCGTTTTATTTAATGTATAAACGAGAATAACAACAAAGCAGATTTTTATTGATGCATTTTTAGTTTATCAAGCAATTCCGGAGAAACATTTTCGGCATAAGCCCCGTAAGCATCAATTAATACCCCTTTTAAATTACCTACTGGAGATGATATGGCGTAGATAACTGCACTATCATCCGGGTCGTTCATGCCTTCAAATCTGTAAAACTCATCAATCTCAAACTCCTCAGGCATCAATTTCATGTCAATTGCTTTACACTCTAGAAAGTCTGAGTTAAGGGTAAAATCGTATTCATAACCTCGCTTCTCAAGGTCAGACACAGCTGCTGTAAGGGTATCATATATATACATACTCTAATTTACTAAAAATTTACTTTATCCTGCCACATAAAATTTCATAGTTCAATAAACTTTCTGATATTTAAGCATCATGGTTGTATCAGAGAAAACCCTCAAGTGGGGATTGTGCTTGTACCCTCCTATGCTATTCCAACGCATATGGGTTAAAAGATTTCATAAAGGGTTCAGAGGAGTTGATGTAAAAATTAACAAGAGCATCTTTAATAAGAATTATAACGGTTCTATATTTGGAGGTACTATATATGCTGCAACTGATCCATTTTATGCATTACTGTTTGATCAGCTGCTCCAAAGAGAAGGATTTAAGGTAAGGGTTTGGCTAAAAAGTGCCTCAATACAGTATTTAAAACCTGGCAGAGGCAATTTATACTTTACCATAACAGTAACAGATGATATGTTGAATGAGGCTATTGAGACTTTAAATACTTCAGGGAAATTTGTAAAAGCCTATCCGATGGAAATAACCAATGCCGAAGGTGAAATATGTGCTACTGTATTAAACGAAGTTTACGTTCGTAACCTTTATCAAGGCGAACAACCACGAATAGCTTATTAAATATTACCATTCGCTTAAGAACATATAGAAATGAATATCAGGAAACTAATTTTGCAGGGCGAAGGAACTACACTGGATTTCAAAAAGACGATTACAAACAACGAAAAGATTGCTAAGAGTCTGGTTGCATTTGCTAATAATAAGGGCGGCCAATTGCTTATTGGTGTGGCTGATGACGGTAGTATTAAAGGTGTGAAATCTGAAGATGAAGAGCGCTATATGATTACCAAATCTGCACATCAGTTCTGCAAACCTGCAATAGAGCCTGAATTTGAGGAAATATATGTTGATGATAAATTAGTTCTGGTTGTGAAAATTGCCGAAAGTGATATCAAACCACATTATGCGCTTGATGAAAATAAAAAATGGTGGGTTTATTATCGGGTAAATGATAAAAGCATTTTAGCCAGCAAGATCATCGTTGATGTGATTAAAAAAAGTAGTAAAGCCAATGGCCAGCTAATCACTTATACAGAGCAGGAAAAGAAATTATTTGAGCATCTTAGTCTTGAAGGCAGGATAACGCTTAAGCAGTTTAGTAAGCTTACGCGCAGCTCCTACCGGCAGGCTCAAAAGATATTGGTAAGCTTAATTCTAAGTGGAGTTATAAAGCCCCATACCTCAGATAAGGAAGAGTTTTTTACCACAGTATAAGTTACACTCGGTTGGTTATCTGAACATCATTATTTCGAACAATCGAGATAAAAGGTGGCTATGTTTTCATAAATCACAACAAAATAACCGACTTTTGCTAAAATGTTGAATACCTTATACGCTAAGTACAAACCTTATTATTCTGATAATTTACGATTGGCAATGCCTATTGTTGTGTCTCAGTTGGGCCATACTCTTGCCCACCTGGCCGACAGTGTTATCGTTGGTCATTTTGCAGGTACAATTCAACTTGCTGCAGTATCATTGGTGAACAGTCTGTTTATGCTTATCCTGGTTTTAGGTATGGGGATAGCTTATGGTTTAACACCGCTCATAGCCCAGGAGAACGGCCGTAAAAATTACGATGAATGTGGTAAGCTACTTTCTAATAGCTTAATTATAAATTTCTCTATCTCTTTATTGCTATATGCCTTTGTTCATTTAGGCACTTTATTGGTAATAGATCATATTGAGCAGTCGCCCGAAGTTGTTGCCTATGCAAAACCGTATCTGGGCTTGCTTGGTTTCTCTATTATTCCATTGATGATATTTCAAACTTTCAAACAGTTTGCCGAAGGACTAGGTTTTACAAAACAAGCCATGTTTGTGTCTATCTGGGGGAATGTGATTAACATTGTTTTGGGAGTCATTTTTGTTAAGGGGATGTTTGGCATAGCTCCTATGGGAGTAAAAGGTGTAGGCCTTAGTACTTTGATCGATCGTACGGTTATGGCTATTGTAATGACTATATATGTTTTACGGTCTGCTGTTTTTAAGGTTTATATTAAGCGATTTAAAGCTACCTTTTTCGATAAAGTAAGGGCATTTAAAATTGTGAAAATTGGCGCCCCTGTTGCATTGCAGTATTCCTTTGAAATTAGTGCTTTTAGCGGAGCTGCAATATTAATCGGAACCATAGGTGCTGTAGAACAAGCTGCCCATCAGGTAGCCATAAACCTTGCTTCTATTACCTATATGATGGCTAGTGGAATTGCCTCAGCGGCTACTATTAAAACAGGCAATAACTTTGGGAAAAGCAATTTCAAAGATCTTAGGCAGTCGGCTATCGCAAGTTATCACGTAATACTCTTGTTTATGACTGTTACTGCCTTGTTTTTTGTACTGGCGAATAACTTACTACCCTTTCTATATACAGAAGATAATGCTGTAATCAGTATCGCTGCTCAGTTACTTATTATCGCTGGATTTTTTCAATTATTTGATGGTACACAGGTAGTCGGTTTAGGAGTTTTAAGGGGTATTGGAGATGTGAATGTACCAACCATCATTACTTTTGTTGCCTACTGGGTAATTGGTATTCCATTGGGTTACTTCCTCGGTATAAAGCTCGATATGGGTGTTAATGGTATTTGGTACGGGTTAACGTTTGGTTTGCTTACTGCCTCCATCCTATTGTTTATCAGGTTTCAAAATAAGACCAGAATTTTGCTCAGTGCGGTAACTACGTAAATAAAAAAATAAAAATTTTGTTTATTCATTAAGTTGCGCTAATATTGTCGACTAATTCGATAGATTTAATATGAGCAGACAATAATGAGCATACGCGAAAACCAGATTAGAATTGCCGTTAGCAATAAATTACAAGAAAAGAAGTGGAAGCGGATAGCTTATATATGTCTATTTATACTGGCAGCCTTGTTTATCGGCATTGCTATTTATAATAATGTTACTTATCAGGATGCGTTGGCATTTGGCGCAGAATTATACGCACAGCTAGATGATAAGTTTTTATGGATGCTTGTTGTGGGTTTTATGGCGCAAATGGTTGACGGTGCTTTAGGAATGGGCTATGGCGTAATTTCTACTACCCTCCTGTTGTCTGGCGGTTTAAATCCAGCGGTTATTTCTGGTAGTATCCATACTGCTGAAATGTTTTCTAGTGGAGCATCTGGTTTTAGTCATTATCGTTTTGGGAATGTGAACAAAAAACTTTTTAAGACCTTGTTAATTCCGGGTGTGCTGGGCGCAATTGCAGGCGCATTATTATTGGGGTATGCCGGTGATGCATTCTCGGTATGGATAAGACCTGTAATTTCTATATACACATTGTTGTTAGGGATCAGGATATTAACGAATGCATTTAAAGAAAAACAGAAACCTCAAAAGGTAAAACGTGCAGGCTGGTTAGCTGGCGCCGGAGGTTTCTTAGACTCGTTTGGTGGGGGTGGCTGGGGGCCATTAGTGACTTCTACCCTAATCTCTAAAGGCCGCACACCTAAATATGTAATCGGGTCTGTAAGTTTAACCGAGTTTTTTGTGACTATGGCCAGTGCAGTTACGTTCTTCTTTATTCTCGGTGTAAGTCACTGGCAGTCTATACTTGGATTGATTGTTGGTGGGATAATAGCGGCCCCATTAGCTGCCCGTTTAGTAGGTAAACTCCCTATTAAAAAGATGTTTATAGGAGTTGGCATTATAGTAATTATATCAAGCTTGCGTATCATTTGGATGTTTATCGATAAATTAACCTAAGAACCTTAGTAGCTTAATATAATCTGGAAAAATATTCTATAATTTTATAGGGTAAAGAGAATCTTAAAAATACGCTCCAAATGATTCTTAAATTAGATTAATAATGGAACAGAATTCAGTTGGATTAGAAAAATATCATTGTCGTAGATGTGCTAAACCATTAGATTATCGGATTCCGCGACAACAAATCGTAAAAACTATTCTATTTTGGGTACCTCTTAAAAGGTATAAGTGCACCTCATGCGAAAAAAAACAATATGTAGTGGTTAAAAAATAAAAGGGTATTGAATTTTGGTGTGACCCCAAAAAGTTGGACGGATTACAAAATTAAGTTTTTTGTGCGAGAGCTCGGTATTCCACCGGGCTCTTTCCATTTAACCTGKYTWAGATCGGAAGAGCGTCGT
>NZ_AWRU01000012.1 GCF_000523515.1 Pedobacter sp. V48
ATCTACACTCTTTCCCTACACGACGCTCTTCCGATCTTAGCTCCCGGGTGACCAGATTGGCAGCCGTGTACCATTCTAACAATATCCCTTCTTACCTGAGAAGCAATATCTTCTAATTCTTTGATTGTATGTTTTATATGTTTCATTTAACAAAATTTAGTTTGTACTGAATATTCCGAAAAAGTAGCCGGACTGTGTAAAAAATAGGCAGTGTTAATCCGGCACCAAAATTTATTGTTTGTAACTTAATCATTAAATAATAAGCGTCAAAAAAACGTTTATTATTTTTTTGTATTTATATCCCAAAAAGCAAAATCATATCTTACTAGATCGCTTTATAAAGCAGATCGTAAAAGAGAGAATTTTCAGTGCCCTCTTAATGATCAGCTTCTTTTTTTATAGCTTTAATATTGCCTAATGTGCTGCTGCAGCAGCTGGCACACTGCTCTTCACATTCTTTTGCCAGAAGAAAAATATAACAAACAAAACAACCAGTATTCCTGGAAAAGCAATCATTTTCACTAAGGTATCCTGCCCGGCAGCCAGTTCCAGCGCTCCTCCTTTTAAACCTAATGCTACATTTTCTGCTCTTGCTGAATCAATCCAACTTCCAATAAAGGGTTGAAATATAGCTGTCGAGAACATCCCAACGCCTCCAACAATCGACATCCCCAGAGCACCGCTTAACGGAACACGTTGCGCTACTGCTCCAATCATAACCGGCCAGAAATAACATACCCCTAAGGCAAATATTACCGTGGCAACATACGCAAGCGGTCCGGTAACCACGCTGAACATGTAAATACCAATGGCTGCCAGAATAGCCGACATTAATAAAACACCGGTTTGGCCTAATGAATGAACAACAGGGCCTGCAAAGAACCGACCTACTGCCATCAATCCGCTGGTAAGCGCAAGGATCAGCATGGGGCTGGCACCGCTGTTACTCATAATCACACTCACCCACTGGTTAGGACCAAACTCGGTAATTGCAGTAAGGGCCATACAGATAAACAAGAAGATAAAAACAGGGTTAAGCATTGCTTTAAGATTCTCAGCAATTGAAGTACTTCCATCTTCTCTAGGCTCTACAAATTTCTTTCCGTAGAACAAAGCAGCATAGATAACAGTTGGAATCATGGTAACCCACATCTGAGCTTGCCACCCCATTCCATTATCTGTCATAAATTTAGAAATAAGTGCTCCGATAAGAATTCCGCCAGGGAACCACATATGGAACCTGCTTAGCATTTTATTCATTTTTGGACCTGCATAGGCATCTGCAATCAAAGGATTACAAGCCGCTTCTGTACATCCGTTACCAAATCCTATAAAAAGTGTAGAAACAAGTAACCCTACATATCCCCCGGCATATATGGTCAATAAGATACCAATAGTATGCGCTACAAATGCAGCTTTCATAATGTTTTTAGGCCCAAAAGTATGGTAAACCAACCCACCAATGATCATAGAGATCGGAAATCCTAAAAAGAACATACTGTTGATAAATCCAAGCTGTTCTGCTGTCAGGTTAAATTGCGCTCCGAGCTGGGGTAAAATACCAGCCCTGATAGAGAAGGTAAAAGCTGTGGTGATCACGGCAAAGCAACTCCCGTTGAATAAGGCACTCTTGTTAATGTTTTCGTTCATAATATAATGGTTATTTGTTTGATTTAACAGCATCCTTGAACTCACTCGAGATGGGATGTATTAAAAGTTTTATCACTGAATAACTCTAGTTTTTATCTATTTGGGTTGAATTAAAATATTAGCATTTGGTTAAACGAAATTAGTAAAATATTTAATTTAGGCAATCGATTGCTATAAAATATTTACTTCTATTTATGTTTTTAAAAATTTCTACTCTTAAAGTGAAAAAGGGGTAGTCCTAACCTCTATCAATACACGTTAAAACAACCGGATATATCTCATGAGACCATGTACAGGTGGTTCGCCACAAACTTATGGTAATTCTTTTATTTGAATATGACGGTATTCCATCTGTCCGTGATCGCCCTCCAATCCGATAGAACCACTTGCAGGAAGCTCGAGCGCATCCTCGAGTACCTCACCGTTGCATTCGCAATGGGCAATATTATTCTTCACAGTCACAACAATGGTATTCCAGTCCTGCGGTCTGTAATTTTTCAAGTCTTTATAAGGTCCAGCCACTGTATAATCACGACATTGAAGTTGTAGCCCGCGTAGAAAAATGCCGCTGTCTGCATTTGGGGATGCTCGAAACTCTATCTTCAGGATAAAATTTCCAGGGAACTCCCGCAGAGTCCAGGACTCCTGAATCTTACGTTCCACTCCTACTGGATAATTAACTGTGAGTATCCCGTTCGCAGCCGTATAACGTCCGTCTGACGACACCTTTTTTCTGTTGAATTTTTCGGTTATTTCACCCTCCTTGTTCCGGTAGCACCAGCCCTGAAGTGTGTTTCCATTAAACAGTTTCTCGAATCCTGTATCCGGTTTCCAATCTGTGGTTTTCGGTTTGTCTTTTTGAGCGGTTGTCGAGGGTCCGGCTTGAGCACTTGTGCCCAAATTGGTCGACAACAATCCAAATACGATAATAAAAGAAGATGGGATGACGCGCAGTTTAATTTTTAAATCGATCATTTTCAAGCTCATAATTTATTTTTTGGGTTATTTATATGGTTATGCTTAAATATTATTAGTGCCTCAACGGATTTATACGATCAGCATTTCCAACCACTAAAAGTAACCAGAAGTAATCTATCTAAAAAGTACATTTGTTAAAGAATAGACATACAAATGTTAATTGGTTTCTTTCATGGCCTTGCCAGATTATAATAAATTGGACATAAAATACGGATATTGCGTATCAAATCATCGCAKKAGAWMANAMAYTSCRMGYCANSYYATYTATCAAATGAATCCTGATAAATTGCTAACTTGCTATTTCATTAAAATTTTCATGCTAGTCAGTAAACATTGTACGCTTCAAACTTTAGGCGTAATTATTCTCTTACTATGGTCAACAACATTTTGCAAAGCACAGCGCGTTAACGCAGTTAGCGCACATGGGGCTTTAAAAATTCAAGGTGGCAAAATTTTGGATAGCCACAACACCCCCCTACAATTGAGAGGCATAAGTTTATCGTGGAGTGTATGGGGTGGAAGAAAATACTATAATCCCGAGGTAGTAAGCTGGCTAAAAAAAGATTTCAAGATCAATCTATTACGTGTCGCTATGGCTGTTGAACCTGATAGTGGATATTTGAAAGATCCTGTAGGACAGGAAAGACTCATCACAGCGGTTATTGATGCAGCGATCAAAGAAGGCATATATGTTTTAATAGACTGGCACGATCATCAAGCCAATGTGAACATAAAAGAAGCGAAATCCTTTTTTAAAAAGATGTCGGCAAAATATTCAGGTGTTCCTAATGTTATTTATGAAATATGGAATGAACCTGAGCGTATAGAGTGGAAAGTGGTTAAGGATTATGCGTTGGAAGTCATTGCTGAAATACGCAAGAATGATAAGGAAAATATTATTGTGGTTGGTAGTCCCAATTGGGATCAGGATATTGATGTCGCTGCAAAAGATCCCATAAAAGGCTTCAAAAACATTGCTTATTCCTTTCATTTCTATGCATCGGATCCTGATCATCAGGAGAAACTCATGAACAAAGCAGACCTTGCACTTGAACTTGGACTGCCTGTTATAGTGACAGAATGGGGAGTTGGAGAGGCCAATGGAAATGGAGTGTTTGATGTACAAAAAAGCGATAAGTGGTTCAATTGGATGGAGCAGCATAAACTAAGTTCTGCTAATTGGAACCTGACTAACAAAAAAGAAACGACAGCACTGCTCTTACCAGGCGCTTCTGTATCTGGCCAGTGGCCATCCACACTGCTTTCACCAGCCGGAATTTATATCAGAGAGTGGCTCATTAAGCTAAATAAGAATTAAAATAATGAAGAAGAGATTGCCCTAATAAATAAACATGCTCACTTTATCTTGCCTATTTCTAGTTTAGACTTTAAATATTATGAATAAATTCTTATTAATTTTTGCGGTTTTGGCATTCGCTGTTTTACGCTGTAATGCACAATTACCTTTAAATGAAAAGGAATATGCCGACAGTTTAGAAAAGGTTGTTATTAGTACGAAATCTGACAGCTTAAAAGCGAGAGCAAATTATCAATTATCACATTACTGGAGTATACATCACGACACACGAAAAGGCAATCAATATCTGCAACGTGGAAAGGCATATTCAAAAAAATATCCTTATCTACAGGCGATATATTATTTTTTCGAATCAAATCTGTACTTATATGAAGATCCGAAGAAAAGTACCAATGCAATTTTAGAAGGCGAACGTCAGCTTTTGAAATTTGAAACTAAAGAATCCTATACATTTAGATCCAAATTATGGTATAATTTAGCAATCCTCGCGCAAGAAAAAGACGACCAAAAAGCCATTTTAGACATTATTTTAAATAAGGTTATACCATTTGCAAAAAAAAGTCAGGATACATTAATGCTGGCAAAATATTATTCACAAGCCGGAAAAATATTCATGAACAATGATCAACTGGAAAAGGCGGAAGAATATTATAATAGGACAATTGAGCTGATAAAAAATAAATCAACAAAATCCACCATACTACTTAATACATACATTATTGCCTCATCAAACTACATTTTTTTAAAAAAATATTCAAAAGCAAAGATAATGCTTGATAAGGCGAAAAATATGCTGTCTAAATTTCCCAAATCCATTTCACAGTCTGATTATTATTGGGCCGAAGGCAATTATTACGAAGAAATTGAGCAATATTCGCAGGCTTTGAAAAGCTATAATATTGGAAGATCAATGGCAACGGCACAGGGCCAGGTTTATATTGTTCAGGCGCTTGAGATGCAGAAATATTCTGTATTGACAAAGTTGAAGAGATACAGCGAGGCTCTTCCATTAATTACAAAGGTGGCCCGGGATACGGCCTATATGAGTACAACGAACAATAGAAAATCCATTTTTAATGAATTGGCAAAAACCTACAATCATCTTGGCAATGATGCCTTGGCTTATATCTGGCTAAGACGGTACAGTCTATTAAACGATAGTATAAATGATAGTCAGCTTAAGAATGACATTAATAAACTTGAAATTAAGTTCAGAAATTTAGAGAATCAGAAAAAGATTGCTACTCTGGAGGCGGAAAAAGAGAAGGTTATCTTATCATCAAAAAATAGCAGATTAATGATCTGGCTGCTTGGGACGGCAGTGGTATTGTTCCTGGCAGTTACTATTTTTACCTTAAATTATTACCGGGGTAAGAGTAAATTGGATAGCACAACTGCCATGCTTGAGGGAGAAGAGCGAGAGCGGAAAAGAATAGCGAGAGATCTTCATGATGGATTAGGTGGAATGCTTGCTGGCGTTAAAATTAAACTATCCAGCTGGGCGGCAAATAAGCATAATCTAAAGACTGATGCGGAATTAGACGGGATTATTTATCAACTTGACGATTCACTAAATGAACTCCGCTATATAGCGCATAATATGATGCCTGAAAGTTTGGTGAAATTTGGTTTAGAAACCGCACTAAAAGATTTATGTGATTCGATGTCTGTAAACAATAATTATGTAGTATTTCAGTCTTTTCTCAGCGATGCAGATATTCCGACAAAGATACAACCGACAATTTACCGTATTGTGCAAGAATTGTTATATAATGCCAAGCGCCATGCTAACGCACAGCATATTATCGTCCAATGCAGCCAAAACGAAGGGTCTTTTTTTATAACTGTAGAAGATGATGGAATAGGTTTTGCTCAGAATTCTYTNKTYSCTAMANRAYGSTMTNKSYKWKMWKARCWTRYAAARMMGRRYRRRYTANTTMWMTKGNWWRAWSRARAKWRTAKCYMRYWMWYWWKWAAAAGGGAGTGCGGTGAATATCGAACTGAATGTTACAAAATAATTGATCCGGTGTATCATTAAATATCATATACCTAAAAGAATATCATCTATCGCCATGAAATCAGGCTATTTATACGTTCGAGTAAGCACTCATCTGTAAAAAAGAACGGGCTATTCTCTTGTTGAACAAGAAGATTGTCTTATAAAATGATTCGAACACTAAGATCGCTGTCTTAATGACGCATATCATCAAAATCCCTGATCACCATCAATTTTATAACACCCCATTATCAGGATCTTTATATATAAACCTAAAATCATGACTACGACAATAGAGGACAACGCCCTGCACACAGAATTACAGGAACTCTACCTGATCACAAAACAATGGTCAGCTGACCTGAAATTCATTAGTGATGAAACTGATATTCTCAAAAAACTAACTCATCAACCTCTGGAGCCTGAAATTAAAGAGAAACACGCTGTTCTGTTCAATACATTAGAACAACAACACTCAAAACTAAAACTTCAGGTTGTTCATCTGCTAAAAAAACTAGCGCCATTAACTTATGAACCAATAAAGGAAATTAAGTTGAGTTTAATTGAAGAACATCAACTCTTGAAGCGCGAGATGGAAGAGATAATGTTGGCTTTTCATGCGACAAAAAATAAATTGTTAACACACATTCCAGGCAAGTGAAACCTGATTTCACCTTAACTCACATCAGTCCTATGAAAACAGCCAAAGATTTAGGTCATAAAAAGACAATTCTTGTCCTCACTGATTTTACAAAAAGCGCATTGAACGCTGCAGACTACGCCTTATTTTTAGCAGGCCTATTGAAAACAAACGTCCTGTTATTTCACTCCTACCATGTTTCTGTATCAGAATCTGATTCCTTTAAAATGACAAATTATGCATTGTTAGCCCAAACTAGTAAATCAAATCTTAAAAAAGAGATGAATCGGTTAAATGGCAATATTCAAACAACAACAAGCAATTTCAAACCGGAAATTGACTATTTAAGCGAAGGCGGCGGAATCGCAGAAAATGTATGTAGCATCATTGATGAAAAGAAGAACATTTTCATGTTGGTTATGAGTGGATTTAAAGCACGCAACAATGAGGACTTTCTTTTTGGGACAGAAATCAACTCCGTGGTACGCAAAGCCAGGTGTCCTGTGGTTGTTGTACCCGAAATCGAATTTCTCAGGCTTTAACCATAAAAACTGTTTCCAATGGAAAACCTAAGGCACACATTTTTAAAAGCAATCAATTCAGCAGGCCAGCATTCTGCATATGCACCCCTTGCCCTTTCAAACGATTTTAACACTTTACCCGGATTGTTGCAGAAATTTTTCCATCGCTGTGGCTATACAGGGCAGGAAAAGATCGAATGTGCCCACATTAAATGAAACGACACCAAAATTAGGCTCAGCCCCCGGGCAAATTGGAGTCCTATGCATATCCCGCGATCGGGATAATATCAAGACTACCATCTTATTGAGCTTCCGATGAGTAGTCCGGATGATCACACAATATTGCTTGCCAATCAGATTCTAAGAGTTGCCGCTGATGCAAACTTTTCATAAATTTGAGGGAGAAACACGGCTTTAAATACTGCGCATATTCAAAAACAGGATTAGGAGGGGACAATCAACGTTCAGTGCTTCATTTTCAGGAAGAAGCGAGAAAGCTGAGAGTACCTTAGCTATCGTGTTGCCATACTGCTTTGATAATGCTCAATCAGACGCAGTAACACTGCGGTGGAAACAACAAGTGTCGTTGTCCTGCTGGAACGTGCGATATTAATACCACACAAGCGATTCTTAATATCAAAGACCGGGCCACCGCACTCCTCGGGCTTGATCCTGGCATCATGACTAAACACCTGTGTAAATCCATCACGTCTGATGCTTTTACCACCATGGAACTGCTCTGCAGGATGATTTGACAAAGGCGGCCTGAATACATCCAAAGTCAGGTTTTTGAAATAGAAACGATCTAAACGTTTTATTTTAAAGGTAAGCTGATCATAAGGCCAGAACTTCATCAGCTCAGTTCCATAATCTTCGGGTTTAGTGATCGCGATGTCATTGATGTTTAAGACCCGATCACCTACGGTTATCCCGTTAATTCCAGCCGGAGAATCCGGCTGGACTGCAGTAATCACAATATTGCTGTCTTTGAATGTAGCCATGGCGCCCAAATATCCAATGCTAAATTTCTTTGGCGACTTAAAATACATGCTTCCAATTACACTAATCTGATCATGGTGATCCGGTAGCGGAGAAATCAGAAATTTACCCAGTCTCAGAAAGGATAGGCTATCCCGGTTAAACTGTTTTAATTGTATTCCGCCTTTAATTATTGCAAGCGGCTGCAACAACACAAGGTCATTTTCGGGATCACGTAAAATAATTTTAAGGGCAAATGATCTGTTTTCGGAGAATACAACCGGCCGATCGCCAATCAAAGAGCTCTTGCTGATCACAAGACTACTTATGAGGTCGCTATCGGCAGACCTTGCAGACAAAGAAAATAGAGTTCCATTGACTTGTTGCACGTTACCCCTAATTACACTTCTGATCGGTAAACAACTCTCCTTTAACGGAGTAGATAAGAACGAGAAGCTAAGATGCTGATCTTTGAGACCTGGAATGCTCAGGATTGCCGATCGAAGTGGGTCGTTGCCAATAGCATCTTCAACTGAAGGCAGTTCATCATATGTTTTAGGAACGTTCAGGGCCGTCCAGTACTTCCGGTAAAGATCGACTGGAATCTCATAATTTTCATCTTCATCCGCTCCAATTGCACTGTGTAAAGCGATAACCCGTCCAAAATGATCAAAGAGTGGCCCTCCAGAATCCCCCGGCTCCATGATACAAGTTGATTGAATAAACCCAAACTGATTTTTCAGATCTGTGATCCTGCCAAACCTAAGGGTTGGCAGTGCTTGATTTAATGTTTCCGGGTAAGCGATACTTAAACAAGGTTCATCAATTTTTAAGGAAGACGACCAGCCCATTTCAGCATAAGGCCAGACACCGACCCCGACGATTTTCATCATAGCAACATCGGGAAACATCTTATTCTCCGTAAATTCAATTTCACCAAGCCCGCGTGCGACATGCAATTTCCCATCAGGGAACATGATTAAATAAGTATTATCAGGTTGATTCACATGTGCCGCTGTTAGCACATGGCCTTCGGCAGTAACCACCACACCCGTAAACTGAGCACTGGTCTGCACCTTTTTCAACGTATCATAACCCCATATTCTGACACTGGCGCCATAAGCTTTTTGTATAGCTATGGATAATATTTCTTCTAGTTTTTTGGGATGAAATTTCTGACCGAAGGATTGGGCAGAGAACAACAGCAACACCAGGAACAATGCTGTTCTAAGTGTATTTTTAATAAAGATCATTTACATTTTTTTAAGACACCGGTTGATTTCAGATCATTTTAGCATTACTGCCCCAGCAATGCAATAAAGCAATCTATCGGGGCAGTAAAGCAGGGAAAGGAATTTTGGTTAATTCAGTAATTCCGCCAGCTTTTTATTCAGCTCCTCGCCCATCAGGTGATTTCCAACAATCTTTCCATCAGCACTAATCAGGAAGTTGGCAGGAACACCAGAAATGCCGTATACTTTTCGGGCATCATTGTCCCAGCCTTTCAGATCAGATACCTGGGTCCAGGTCAGACCATCTTTCTTTATCGCGTCCAGCCATTTAGCTTTATCGCTATCTACTGAAACACCAAGGATTTCAAAACCTTTATCTTTAAAAGCAGCATATTGCTTAAGCAGGTTTGGGCTTTCTGCACGGCATGGTGAACACCAGCTCGCCCAGAATTCTACTAGCACCAGTTTCCCTTTGTAATCTGATAGGGACACGGATTTGCCATTTACGTCTTTCAAAGTAAAATTTGGTGCCACAGCACCGACAGCGGTTACCTTGTGTGCATTTAAAAGCTTGTAAAGTCCCTGACCACCATAGGAAAGACGAAGTTCTTCGCTAAGCTTATCAAAGATGGGCATGGCTATATCTGATTTCAGGTTATAACCACTTACCGACTCTGCTAATGCCTGCAGGGCGAAATAAGATTTGGGGTTAGCTTTGGCAAATTCGATTATCTTCTCCCCACGTGATTTTCTAAAAGCCTGCACCTGCTTATCTAATACTTTAAAGTACATCGTGTCCTTTTGCTGTTCAGGGGTTGCCCTGTTGATGGTAGCATTCGCATTGTGATGTACGGTCATTACCGTAGGTCCCACCTGCTGATCAAAAGCCTTCATTTCATTGTAAACCTTTGAACCGGTCCATTTCGCATTATAGAGTGAATCTGCAGAGGCAATATTGATATTCTCCTTCCCAAAGTAAACATAGATGACATCACCTACACCCTTGGAACCATAGATTTCTTTGTCTTTAATGCCTTCACGTGAAAGTGTTATCCTCGAGGAAGCAATGCCCGAGATGTTTCCGGAAAACTTAAAGTTGCCATCAACCAATTCCACAGAATCAGTACGGCCGTTACCCTCAGCGGTATAGTCCAGGTATATTTTTGCTGGTTTATTTAAGTTTCCTATTTTTCCTGTGATGGTAAAATTAGGTGTTTGTGCGGCCACTGCAACAGGTGCCAGGGCGGCAAGAATTAAAAATTTTAGTTTCATATGTTTTATAAGTTATATTTATCGTACTGCCACATCTATCGGTGCACCCGGGATTCCTTCAATCTTCTTAAGCAATGTGCCGAGTTTTCCGGTCGAGATATCCAGGTAGTAAACACTACCTTCCACCCCCACCATAATGGTTTCTTCATTTTCAGAAAGTCTGATCATCGTTACTTCCCCACCACCAAGGTCAGTTGACAGTTCCCTTACATCTTCATTGATTGGATTGTATCTATATACTTTAGATCCCGAGCTGAAATAGATAATTCCATTTTTGGCACCTTGCCATCTGGTTTTCTCTGTGATGAGTTCCTGGCGAATAAAAAGACGTTTTTTTAATGGACTGAAGGTAAAAGGACCGGTAAATTTTACATTGAAAGAAAGCTCATAGACTTTTCCCGCTCCATTTCTGCAATAAGCAAAGCAATCGCTGCCGTTGAGCTGTTCCATATGAATCAGGTCCATCCCTACATTTTTCGGATCAAATATTGCCGTCGATTCAGAATCGTACTGCGTACCAAAATAGGTAGGTCCATTGTATACGTTGAGCCTGACAAACTGTTTTAGATTGCGTTCGAATCCGATAAAGTAGGTTCCAAGGGTTTGATTAAAATTCATGATAAATGAAGGTGCAAGTTGATACTCGCCTTCGGCTGCGCTGAACATACCATAGGTAGGTGACTGATCCCAGGTATTGGTGGTTCCGTAGGTAAGTGCGTTGCTGATCACACCTGCCAATATCCCCTGAGGGTGCTGTTTGAGTTGGCCAACCTCCAGATCGTCAGGAGCAGCAAAAAAGTTATCGGCAATGGTGTTAGGGTATTTTGGATCTTCCTGCATGGTGTTGGCATTTAAGCGTATTCCACCACCTTTAGTGATGATCCAATAACCTAGGAGTGTACCACCTGCAGTGGTATTTTTCATCAGGAACAGATTCATCGGGTCTTTTGGCAGGTCTTTTCCCTGCATTGCCTGATACAGGCGCGCCTGCACTTCTCCATCGGGCTTGACAAAAGAGAATTGGGTAGTGCCGTTTTCGAGACTCAAAACCGCAGTACCAGAGCCGAATTCTGTACCCCCGTCTACAAAGAAATCGTGGAAATATTTCATTCCGTTTGTCTTGTTGTAAACCGTAAGGCGAGCTTCATACCTTTGGGCCTCCAGGCCGAATATGATTCTAAGTGCCGGTCCGGTAAATTTGACATCGTTACCGGTCATTACGCTGATGCGCCATTGGAGTTCAATGTCATCTCCTCTTGTATTTTTTACAGTGGGCTTGATAATTAAACTGTCTCCGACCACAGCGGTATAAACTGAATCAAGATTTGCTACTTCTGGTGTAGCGGGCATATTGATCTCATAGTCACCCAAATCCTTATGACAGGCCGACAGTGTGATGATACTCAATACTACTAATCCTATTATTTTTCTAAGGCTCATCTGTGTATTTTTAAATAACTTCTTTTCCATTTTCATCTATGAAGTAATATTTTCCGGTCTGTGTATTCTTCCTCAACAGCGTTTTCTTACTAGGATTTCCAGTGTTAAAAAAATAATAGCTATCCGAATTTCCAGCCGTTACTTCTTGCAGTACATACCCTTTAGTCACATTCTTGGTCACCCAGTTAAAAGGATTATTCATCATGATGGTGAGCAACCCAGTATAGTAAAGGTTTTTAGGTGCATCCAGGCCACCTTGAGAACCGGTGGTCATAGAGGTTTGACCGGTTGTGATGTAGAACAATTCGTGCTTGGTCCTTGAATAATTGGTCAACCACGTATCCCACCAGTCTGGTTTTTCCAATTTGGCAGAAAATACCACTTTAGCCCGCAGCATTGTGGGATTGCTTACACCAAAATCATCAGAAGCAATCAGCTTGATAATGATAGAAACCGATTTTTCTTCAAGAGCCTTATCCTTATTGTACATGATGACCGGAATATAGGCCGTACCCGCGTCCGCTGGCATGGTGTAAGTGCTTTTCAATGGCTGGTAATGTTGTTCGGGAATAGCTGTAGACGAATCCGATTCTACCCGTACATGGTAGGTTCGGGCAACAGATGTTCTTATCCCTGACAGTCGAACAGGTAAATACAAGGTGTCCTGGGCTTTGTTAGGCGTATAGGCAAAGGTCCTGACAAGACTGTCTTTATCACCGTTATATATATCGAAATAGACATTGGCTTCATTACTAAAGACCATCTCTTCTGCTTTTTTGCAGGAAGTAATGGACAGCAGCGCCAGGATGATGATGAAATATGATTTTATAGTTCTCATAATTATGCTCTTATAAATTATCTGCCTCCGTAAACAATTTCATCATTAGGTAGAGGCAACACGAATATTTTATCTGAAGGCGGGATTGCGCTTCCTGTCGGTGCAGCAATGGCTTTATTAAGTCGCTTGTACATGTAAAACATCTGACCTTCAGCAAGCCATTCTTTACGGGCTTCTTTTAGCAATTCATTGATAAGACCGTCTTCTGAAGGGACGGTTAGTTGATTTTGAAATCCTCTGGCAGCGCGGACTTCATTAAAGTATTTCAGCGACTGCGCGGGATCTGTTGCGTAGCTACATTCTGCAGCAATGTAATACATCTCGCTTAGCCTAATTGCAGGTGCCATAAGGTAATGCAGGTTGGCATTTTCTTCTGTACTGAGCGAATTTCTGTTATACTTTACAATGTCATACCACCTGCTGCTCACATCTGCCATTAGCGTAAGCCACTGTTTGAAGCGGAGGTCTTCTCCCCCAACGGTACCCGCTTCATAAATTAACCTTGCATCGTCTTCCAAAAGGAAGAATCCACGGGTACCACTTTTAAACCAGTTTTCTTTGATGTCTTTTGCAGAGCCGGGGATATACCAACCAAATAACAGTTCCTTGTAAAGGATACGGTCTTTTTTTGCTTCATCAAAAGCAATAAAATCGCTTTGTGCGGTCCATGGAAATTTATCCGAGTCGATCACTTCCTTGGCATTTTTCAGTGCATTTGCTTTATCATTTTTATAAAGATAAACCCGGGCTAGTGTCCCGCACACAGCGTAATAGTTCAGGTGATGTCTTCTGTTCTGGAGGAACAATATTGGGGAGCTCTCTTCTGTATTTTTGGTTGTATCTGTGACCAGTGGGTAGTTGACTTTATATCCCGCGCTGCGAATGGGATCATTGGTCATTAAGGTTTTAGCTTGTTCCAGATCTTGAATCAACAGACCCATTACTTCTGTAACCGACGACATTGGCGTAACCTCCTTGGTGTATTTTTTTGCGAATGGTATTCCAGGAGCTGTTGGGTTTTTGAGGTAAGATGGGGCAAACAAACGCAACAGGTCGAAATGTAAATAGGCCCTTAGGGCTAAGGTTTCACCTTTAATTAATTCATAGTTTGATCCGGTAAATACATTTTTACGCTCATCGATATTACTCAATATCAAATTGCAATTGACAATGGCACTATACAGGCCGCTCCATATTTTGTCCTTACGTTCAATGAATTTTCCATTGGTATAGTTGTACAAGGAAGTTTGTCTATAGTCCTGTCCGTCCGTACCAATAGAAAAATTCTGGGCAAGCGCTTCGGTGGTTCCAAACGTCAGTTCTTTGCCATACAGGTCATGAGTGGTGCTCTTGATGTATATTCCGTTTAAAGCTTCCATGAAACCATTTTCGGTACTGAACAGAACCGGAGCCGAGATTTCTGATTCGGGCTGAACTTCCAGCCATTTTTTACAGGAACTCAGTGAGCCCACAAGTAAAATGAAACCGATTAACAACTTAATGTTCATATTTTTATATTTTATCTGTTAAATAATGAGACCTAAAAAGTAGCGTTGACTGAAAAAGTGATGCTTCTTGCAAAAGGATAGTCAATCCCCCTTTCCTGTTTAATTGAAGACCATCTTGCTATGTCATTGGCCGTTACGCCAAACCTTAAGTTAGACATAGAGAGTCTTTTAGCATATTTCTGATTTATGTCGTAGGATAAATAAAGCGACTGCAGATTAAGCAGGTTATCCTTTTGAACAAACCGCGAGTTTACTTCTGTAGTACCTAAATCTGCGATGTTTTTGTAAAAGGTCAGGTCACCTGATTGTCTCCATTTTCCTTCAAATACCCGCTTATCTACATTGTATCTTGCATCTGCGTTCTCTACCCGATCGACCAAGGTCTGGTTGTACGTATCCCCTCCAAAGTAAGTCTCGAAATTAGCAGTAAGATTAAAGCCTTTATAGGTGAATGTGCCACCGAAATATCCATTGACCTTGGGATCAGCGTTACCCACCACCACGATATCCCTTTTGTCGTAATCGTAAGTAAGTGTTCCATCTCTTTTTACATAAAGCTCACGACCGTTTTCAGGATCTATACCTAAGGAACGTACTGCATAGATGGCATTGATGGACTGACCTTCATTATACCTCAACAAGGGTACTCCTTTGAAACCTCCATCCTTTTGATCTACTGATTGCAGTTCATCGGCTTTGTCATTGTATTTTTTCAGGGCGTTGGAAATCCTGACAATACGATTTCTATTGGCAACCATGTTTGCGGTCAGGTTTACCGACCAATCTTTTCTGCGAATGGCATCCCATCTTATCGCCAGTTCAGCTCCTTTATTTTCCATATCCCCAAGATTCTCTTTATAAGAGAGGAAACCCGATGATGGCGGAAGTGTGATGTCCGCAAGGATATCTTTGGTAAATTTCCTGTAGACTTTAGGAGAGATGGTCAAACGGTCTTTAAACAGGCCTAAATCTATGCTGATGTCTGTCATTAACGTTTTTTGCCAGGAAAGATTTTCGTTACCATAATTGTTCACCGTGGCACCGATTCCAGTGGAATACCAGTTATCCGATGAGTAGTTGTAAGTCGTTCTGGAGAGATAGGGATCAAACAATACAGAGCCGGTAAGTCCCGTTGATACCCTCAGTCTAAGCTGACTGATGACACTGTTGTCTTTGAGAAAATTCTCGTTATGAAGATTCCAGCCCAGTCCGAATGACCAGAAAGGCGCAAGCTTATTGTCCACACCAAATTTGGAAGAGCCGTCGATCCTTACGGTAGCATCCATCAGGTATTTGTTGTCATAGGAATAGTTCATGCTCATGAATGAGCCGAATAACCTGGACCGCTCAAGCCTGCTGTAAGGCCTTCCATTTTCTGCATATCCTTTCGCAAATCCGATATTTGAAAACCGGTCATTGGCGAAACCCAAAGCAGTATACTCCTTGGCATCCGAAAGCTCGGTACGTATGTTTACACCGGCCATCACGTTAAAATAGCTTTTGGCTATTTGCTTTAGCCAGGTTAGGCGGATATTTCCGTCCCAATAGGTTTCTTTCCTGTTTTTATTGGTGTACTCTCCCTTTTCATCAATTTTTGCAGTTTCATAGAGGTAATACCTATTAGCAAGGGGAGAAATGAAGATGTCATCTGTATTTGATCGGCTTGTTAAACTCATCTGCCCCCTTAGCTTGAGGTCTTTCATCAGCTCCAGTTCAGCAGAAAGGTTATCGATGATCTCCATATAGGAGGATTTGTTAAAACTGCTGAGTTGTGCATCGTATAACGGGTTGAAAGTATAGGATTTTTCACCTGCTGAATTTTCCCAGATATCTATCACCCGGGTAATGTTTCCATTTGCATCGGTCATCGGGTAGTAAGGGTTTGTTTTTACATAGTCCGCGAAATTGCCATAGGGAGATTCATTTCCCGTCACCTGAGTAATAGAAAGGTCATTCCTGAATTGAAATTTGTTGACATTATAAGTAAAGTTCATGCCCCCGGAATACTGGTCCCTTGCAGAACCTTTCATCACTCCCGGCCTGGTTTGGTACCTCAGGTCAACACCATAACGGAATGCCTGAGAACCACCTTCAAGATACACAGAGTGCTTCTGTCCGGCTGTGGTACGAACCGGCTGCGACAACCAGTATGTGTTTACCCCCCCGATTACGTTTGCGAACTTATGATAATACAGTTCCTCTAAATGATCCTGAGGGATATTCTCGTGACCAGAGTCGTACAGGCCGGCAAGCACTTCATATCTCAGTTTATCTTCAGCATTTAGCACCTGATAATCACTCAGGTCTGCTCCGGTAACATTCAGTTCGTAATTATAGCTCACCCGTAACTTACCCTCTTTTGGTGCTTTGGTTACAATAACCAATACGCCGTTAGCGGCCCTGGCCCCATAGATGGCAGTAGCGGCCGCATCTTTTAGCACGGTAACTGATGCCACACGGTTGACGTCCAAATCAAATACTTTTTGCACATCAACTTCATAGCCATCCAGGATAAATGCCGGCATGTTCACGCCACCCGAAATGGCGTCCCTTCTCAATACTTCCCCATCCCCACTTGGCAATGCCGAAGATCCACGTACATTAATGGAAGGTATTCGGTTTGGATTTGAACCTGCAAGATTGTTTTGCACAAGCCTGAATGACGGGTCAAAAGCACCTATACTCTGTAAAATATTTTGAGGATTTATGGTTTTCAGTTGATCTCCCGAGATCGCAATGGCAGTACCGGTAAAGCTATCTTTTTTTATGGTTTGATAACCGGTGATCACGACATCATTCATTTGAGTAACCTCATCTTCAAGTTCAATATTCAGGAACTTCTTCTCTCCAACCTTTACCTCCTTTACCTGATAACCTACGTAAGTGAATAAAAGTACGTCTTCTGGTTGCGCAGCGATCCTGAATTCTCCGGCAGCATTGGTCTGGGTACGAATATTGGAATTCGACTTGAGTGACACATTCACCCCAGGCATCGGTTGTCTGGTTTTGCTGTCTGTCACCTGACCGGAAATCTCGACAAAGTTATTTTTTATGCTTTCCAAAGTTTTATTGCCAATCTGGTTCCTGATAACAATGGTATTGTTTACAATATTGAAGGTCAGACCCTGCTGTTCCAATACAGCACTTAGGGCCTCGCTAAGCGGTACATTTTTAAGTGCAACATGAATTTTCAAACGGTTCACATTGACCTCTTCGCTGTAAAAAAAGAGGTAACCTGTTTGCTGTTTAATGTCCTGAAAAACAGTCTCAAGTGTAGTGTTACGTCTGGAAATACTTATTTTTTGCGAATAGCTTGCGGCGGACAAATGCATGGCGCCGATCAGTAATAAAATAGCAGTTAATTTCATCACTATAAGGAATTTGTACTTTACGCTCCGCATTTCGCACGCAGGGTTGTAAAGAAAAGTTAATTTCATACTTTTGGAATAGAATTAAGTGAATAAATAACAGCCTGGCTTCAACATCTGGCTGTTGACCTTTTTTTGAGCCGGAAGTGGTGAGACACTTTCGGCTTTTATAGTCCTGTGGTTCCTAGTGGTGGTGGTGTAGTTTTCTTATCATCTGATAATGGTTTGTGGTTAAAATTCGGTTAGTTTTTTATGGTGGTTTAGGGTCGTTCATTATTGGAAGGATCATACGATACATACACCGTTTTGCCCTTTAAACTCAGTTTTACCTGATTCAGCTCAAGAATTTTAAATACTTCAGAAAGTTTGCTGTTCCTGGATATGCCGCCAAAGAATTTCTTATTAGGAATAGCTCCTGTATATACTATCGTAATGTTATACCATCTGGAAATTTCGCTCATAACAGATTTCAGGTTATCCCCATCAAAAACGAACAGGTCATTGGTCCATGCTATCTCTTTATCCAGATTCACCTGAGCGGTGGCAATGGAACCTGCACTTTCCCTGCTCACCCTGGCCTGCTGCCCGGGAATGATAACCGTTTGGTGCTTTCCGGCAACAACTTTAACAGATCCCTCAACAAGCGTAGTTCTGATTGCACTTTCATCTGCGTAGGACTCCACATTGAAATGCGTCCCCAAAACCTCTACTGTCTGTAAACCTGAAATCACTTTAAAAGGATGCTGAATATTTCTCGCAACTTCAAAATAAGCCTCACCATTGAGGTCAACTACACGCTCCCTTCCTTTAAATGAGGTTGGAAAGCTCACCGAAGACGCTGCATTAAGTTTGATCCTGGAACCATCAGAGAGGACAATGGTATATTGGCCGCCGTTCGGGGTGGATATGGTATTCATTGCAGTTTCCTCAGTTAAATCTGAGCTGGCTGACATCTCATAGATCAGTTCTCCATTATCTTTTTTAGTGATGTTGATCCCCGACTGACGTGCGATCTCCCCTGTTTTAGCCTCGTTTAATACAATTTTATTCCCGTTCGCCAGTGTAAGCACCGCTTTATTACCTCCGGGAATAATGGTACGATCCATTTGCGCGAGCAGATCATTTTTTTGCTGGTAAGAAACCAGGTAAACTGCAACCGAAACAAGCAGTAGCGCAGCGGCAGCAGCTCCATATCCCATCCAGCGGTAACTTAGTTTTCGGACTTTCGGACCTTCAATTCGTCTGTCTATATTTGCTTTGATATCATCTCTTAATTCCGAAAACTGAAATTCATTATCATCATTGATCAGCCCGTCTTTAACCTCAAACATATTGTAGTAAGACTCCAGGAATTTTACTTCCTCAGAACTGGCAGTTTGTTGCCTGTATTTTTTAAGAATTTCCCTAAAATAGTTTTTGTAAGCGCCTTTCATGATCCGTTTTATACCTATATGAGTCAAAAAATAAAAAATAGCCCACGCTACATGAAAATTTTTATTTTTTCACACTACATTAATAGAGAAACCGCTTTTTACCGTACCTGAGAGTACAGCACGACTGCATAAATTAGCATTAATGATGTTCTGAACTTATTTAAAGCCTTACCTAATTGATTTCTCACTGTTTTTGGAGAAATCTGAAGCCTCTCCGCAATTTCCTGGCTACTCAAATCATCTTCAAAGCGCATTCTGAAGATGATGCGCTGTTGCGAGGGAAGGCTTTCAATCAGCTGATCAAAAGCTTCAAGAAACTCGTTATGTAATATTTTCGCATCGGCATCACCGAGTGTCCCTTCCAGTTCAGCTGCAGTATCGGGAAGCGTCGCATACCTGCCCTCTTTCTCAAGATGCTTAAACACCCCATTTCTGGCTGCAACATTTAAATAGGCAGGAAGGTTTTCGATAGGACTTGCTGTACCCCTGATCCAAAGTTGAACAAATACATCCTGAGCGATGTCCTGAGCGCGCTCCATATCATTCAACCTTTTAAAGGCGGTATTAAAAACCAGCTTCCAGTACCTATTATATAAAACATCAAAGGCATACTTACTCCCCTCACTTAGTTCAAGCAAGAGCTCATGGTCTCCAATACTATTTGAATTTTCCCGATACGTCATCACCTTTATCAACCAAATCTATAAATATTTATGATATTACCCATGTTGTTTCACACACAACACCATTTCAACATTGCTTTTTCGCTCCATATAACATATATTTCACGCTAATAATCATTTACACGCAATTTTTAGTTAAAAAACATAAAATTTCAAGTCACTCAGCCAATATTTATAAAAAATTTATTATAAATCTATTTTTTTAGGCATCTTTTTGAATTATCAACCGATAATGCTGAGATAGGAGCAAAATTCATTGATTTCCATAAAAAAAGCGGCCAGTCCTACCGGTGAATCAGATAAGCCATTGCCATGGTTTAGGCAACCGCCCGCCGGAGTCCCTGGGCCTACCGGATTCTGGCAAACCTGATCAGATTAAAATAACAAACCGAAACATTAAAGCTATATTCTACTAAATTAGTAGATTTAATTTTATATATTGTAAATCAATTTATAGCAGATCAAAAACAACACCTTCAAAAAATTGAAAAAATAAAAAAATGGAACAACAGGTCAATACATTTATTGAGTTACTCTTTCAAACCCATAAAGCGGAATGGGAGGCTACCCCCTCCAATGATCAGGCGATCCACTGGCTCAACGATCTGCTGGAATTCCTGTTCCCCAATCATTGCCTGAACAAAAAAATTATCTATGAAGGTCAGTTAAGAAAGAATCAGATTGAACTGGAAAATGTGCTGTTAAGCTATATTGATACAGATCAACTCAACATTGGCCAGGCGGTTGATAGCTTTTATGGTACTTTGCACCAGATTTACCAGGACCTAAGACTGGATGCAAGCTATATCTATGAAAATGACCCTGCGGCAAACAGCGTGCACGAGGTCATCGTTTCTTATCCTGGTTTTTATGCTATTGCCATTTATCGCATTGCGCATCAGCTTTCCAGACTGGAGATCCCTATTTTACCGAGGATACTGAGCGAACACGCACATGGAAAAACCGGTGTAGACATTCATCCCAGTGCCCGCATTGGTGTTCCTTTCTGTATTGATCATGGAACCGGAATTGTGATCGGCGCCACCAGTGTCATCGGTAAAAATGTGTGCATCTATCAGGGGGTAACTTTAGGTGCTTCACAGGTCAGTAAGGTATTGTCCAATATTAAACGGCACCCGACTGTAGAAGATAATGTGATCATTTATGCACGCAGTACAATACTTGGAGGCAGAACAGTTATCGGCCATGACAGCACCATCGGCGGCAGCGTTTTTTTAACAAAAAGTGTTGAGCCATACTCACACGTATTTAACACCCATCAGCTGCGAATAGAGGTTAAGCCAAATATATAACTTTGGACAATCAATAAACAAGCACCTTCACACCATGAAAAAAGCGATTTTATTTCTATTTTTTAGTTCTATTGTTGTTTCTGTAAATGCCAAAAAACAGCCGGGGCCGATGATCGTGGCTATATCGTTAAGGTAGGAGATCCTACGCCCGATAATTTTCAGCTTAAATTAACCGACGGGCGTACCACCTCTTTGAAGGAATTAAGGGGAAAAGTCATCGTCTTACAATTTACAGCAAGCTGGTGCAGTGTATGCCGCAAAGAGATGCCTATTTACAGAAAGAGGTATGGGAAGCCAATCAGAACAAGGATTTTGTATTGATCGGAGTCGACCGTGATGAACCTTTGCAAACCGTACAGAAATTTCATCAGGACATGAAGATTACCTATCCGTTGGCCCTTGATCCCCAGGCAGGTATCTTTGGACTATTTGCAGATAAAAAAAGTGGTGTAACCAGCCCTGTAGCGATTGATCGTGATGGACGTATTGTTTTTCTGACCCGTTTGTATGAGCCAAGTGAATTTGCATCCATGGTTAAAGTGATAGACGGTCTTTTAGCAAAAAAGTGATTGTCTGATAAACATGGATCAAAACTTTTTATGGCACACAGGCCTAATGAATTATCTGCTTCGGTTTAATCCTTTATTTCAAACCAAATGACCAAGGATTAGCTACTTAATGGTGGTAGTATACACACTTAATGCCGATGTAATTAGCTTCCTCTGACCACGCGCCGGGATATTTGACTGCCCCATTTTTCCAACTCAATTTAAGCGCTTGCGCCTCTCAAAAATGTTTGACGTTTACTTCTTGCTGTATAACCCCGCCGTAGCCGGGTTTGCAGGCAAAGCATTTTTTTTCGATCAAAGAATAATACAAGCGTATAAAACCGTACCGTCATTCCGCAACTTGTGGAGAAAGGTAACAATATCCCTAAACGGCTTAATTTATAATCCACTGTAAATCAGCTTTGTGCCAAAAATTTGGATTTTAGGCATTATTATGTAGCCTACTCAAAACATAAATAATAAGAATATTTAGTTAAACTTTTAATATAGTAATTATGAAAAAGATCATTTTATCAGCAGCAATTTTAGCTGTAGCAGGATTAACCTCAGTAAAAGCAAGCGAAATCAAAAATCCAATGATCATAACTGTTCAACAGGATAGCACGACGAAAACTCCAGTAGAAATAAAAGACCTTCCGGAGCCGGTACAAAAAACTTTGCAAACAGATCCTGTTAAAGAATGGACGCCAACAGCGGCATTTCTGGTAACGAATGCAGATAAATCAAGCTTTTACCAAATTGATGTTAAAAAAGGCGAGGAAACCGGTTCTTTGAAAATTGACAAAGACGGCAAAGTTATCCAATAAGATTTCATCTTGGTCAGAACCTAGTTCTGATAAAATATAATCACAACAGAATTCCCTTAGTGATTTAAAAGGGCTGATGATGATTGAAAAGGGCTGCTTTTTTGCAGCCTTTTTTGTAGGTTTTTCCGAATAAGTGAACCACCATCATATTATTAAATTTCTCTTTCAAGATCGCAATCGCCGATTACCCCGCCCGCATATTCTGGTCATCCCGTATCAATCCCCTATTTCCCAGGTTCCAAATTACTTTTCATACACCGGAACGGTAAGGCTCCGAGTGAAGCCAGGTGTACCAGCGACCATTATCAGGATGCTACCATTAGTTTCATCTGCCGAATCGATATAGAGCTGCCTTTCTTTACCAATCCCAAATTGCATTTTTGCAGATGACATAGACCAGTAAAACGGTGGGACGCCCTTCAGAGACAGGTCATGTTTGGTTCTAAAATAACCCTTGCGTAAATTGCCTTTTACGACCTCTGTTTTTAGAGGAACATTTCCTTTAAATAATGTTGCATTAAGATGATTTTCATCAGTAAGCTTCAATTCAATATGTGTAGCCTGAGCGAGCTCCAAAGAGTCCTTACCAGCAGCGTTCTTAAAATAATACCAGAGCACTGAGGAAATCACGGTATCCTTATACGATCTGGATTTAATTGTACGATTGATGCTGACAGGATACTTCCCTATGATCATCGGCGCTTGTAAAGGAACCAGATCTGCACGTTTAGGTGTTTTAAGACTTACACATGAGGCAAAGACTCCTAAAAGCACAACAGCAGTTAGGTTGACTTTTTTATTAACGATTAATGTCTTTTCGGTCTTTTCTTTCATGTCTGTACTTAGTTAAAAACTATTAAAGTCAGTTATTTGCGAACAAAGTGATCGCCATCAAATTTGTAGGTAATGAACTTATCGGTAACCTGGTACCTCGCATCAACAAACGGGAGGGTAATTGGTTTAAGTAAGATTTTACTACCTTCACTCAACAATGCTCAACCAAATAATCAACCTTTTTTGGACTATCCTGTCATTTACAACAGTGGGTGTTTATTGGGGCCAATATTTCGCGGAAAAAAGATCTCCGTTGATACTCATCGTATCTGTTGTAATTAGCGTATTAATTTATGTAATCCCCAACCAATGGCTCAGAAAATTAGCAATAAGTAACGACAAAAAAATGTATGAGCGGATCGGGGTGAAATTACTGTTGTATGTCGTGCAAAATGGAACCCTTGTCAACCGGATTCAAAGAAAATACTACAAAAAGCCAGGAATAATTCGCAACCGTAAACAGGCGCAGGATTATCTCAAAACCATTCTCATGCAGGAAAAATTCCACTATTGCTGCTTTACATTATTTTTGCTCAGCGCCGTTAGCGCATTTTCTACACAAAAGCCTGGCATAGGGCTGTTGATTATGCTTTGCAATATATTATACAACGTTTACCCAATCCTACTTCAGCAATATAATAGGCTGAGAATCCAAAAATTATTACGGCTATAGTCTTATACACACTTCAGCACCCGCTCCATCGTCTGCAAACCTTAATCTGATTTCGGGTTCAAGCCACATACCAGAGGCTGTAAAAACAATTCGTAAACTAACGTTAGCTGGCCTCGCATACTAATCGGCGCTGTTTTTCTCAAACATCCAAAGCGCACTACGGTATACTTCAAAACCCTTACTAGTCTATAACTTCATTCAGCTCACATACGATTTCGATGAGAATGTTCTGATGCATGTAATAGAAACCAAAGACCTTTCTGATTCTTTGTGGCGCATGTTCCATGACCAAACCAGCACTGCTGAACTGATCAAACTTATTCAACACCTCCTGTTCATCCGTTAGGTAAAAACCAATATGAAAACTGTCTGGATACCTGTGATTTCCCTCGCGGTTCATTTTTTCACTCATTAATACCAAAATAAAACCATTATCGCCATGCAGCACAGAAAGCACCTCATTTTGTTTGCTATCCACGCAAGTGAATTCCAGATAGGTTTCGAAGAAAGAACGTGCAGCTGCTAAATCAGGAACACTTAAGTTAAGGTGATTGAGATTCATTTTTTTCAGGTTGGGTAATCATCCATAAATATAAGTGAATAATTATTCACTTAAAAATATTATTCTTTAAAAAGGGATAATATTTTCATTTTTATAAGCTGATCAATAGGTATCTTGTATAAAGTGGTTCCTACATTTCGGCTCAGAACTTTTATCATCAAGTAGACGCGGTATTTTGCGGTCCGGTAATCATAATTCAGAAAGTTTCCGATCCGTGTTTTAGCAGATATGAGCCGATGTTGCAACTGCCTGCTGAACTTATGCAGAAAACCATCTTATGTTAAACGAGGCTTTGAAATTAAAAATAAAATTCTTAATTTTTACCTTCGTAACCGACCTGTAAATCCATTTTTGCCAGGCTTTAAAAATGTTACTGAACAGATCATGGAAACTATAATTGTACAGGATAATGATGGAGCTATACTGCATGCACTGACCTTGGCACTTGAGCTTCAAGGATTTGATGTCGTCTCCCTGAATACCTGCGATGAAAAGATCATATTGGACCAGATTGNAAAAAAAAGGCCTCATGTTGTTATGCTCGATATTAAACTTTCAGACCAGGACTGCATACAGGTCACAAAGCTCATCAAACAAAAATATCCTCACCTGCCTGTGATCGCCCTGAGCTGTAATGAAAATATTCAAGATGATTACAGCAAACACGGATTTGACGGATATATCAAAAAACCTTTTGATCTTGACCTTCTTTATAGTATCCTTGAGAAACACCTGGGAGACAGGCAAAAATAAATCCTCATCGCACACAATCGCAGCACATAAGCTGAGTTTATTGATAAAGAACTGCTGCCTACTTCGGGGCAAACAACCATACATAACCAAATTCGAATGGCAATCTAAATACCTGTAATTATTGGCTTCGATGGCTCATATTACCCTTTAGAAAAACCGCGAATTTTGAAAACAATCGTTACTTCGCCGGCATTTTTTTTTGCAATAAATTGTATCTTCGTTCTTCCTGCGGATTTGATCAGATCATTTAAATTTTAGCACATGAGCAGTCTTGACCCTACTCAATTGAATCATGACATACACCTCTATTCCAGCTCTTTCCAAGAGCTATTTCAGCATTCTCCTTTAGCAGTTTATGCATGTGACAAGCTTGGATACCTGAACTTTTATAATCAGGCCGCTGCCACGCTATGGGGGCGCCGACCAGTGCTCGGAAAGGAACGCTGGTCGGGTGCCACGAAGTACTACTTTCCAGACGGGAGGCCAATGCCGATAGAGGAATGCCCCATCGCGGTAACGCTTAAAACAGGAAAGGCTCAAACCGGACAGGTAACCATTGAAAGATCAGACCGCAGTTTTCGGGACCTGCTGGTTTCCCCTGTCCCCATTTTTGATAAAGATGAAAAACTAATTGGCGCTTACAATACGCTGATAGACATTACAGACCATCAAAATGATGGCGTCCGCCATGCCAGGCTCTCTGCCATTGTAGATTCATCGGACGATGCTGTCATCAGCAAGGACACCAATGGAATCATCCAAAGCTGGAACGCTGGTGCCTGCCGGATGTTTGGCTATACCGAAGAAGAAGCGATAGGAAAGTCTATTACCATGATCATTCCTGATGAGCGACTGAGCGAAGAAACCCTCATCCTTGAAAAGATCAGGGCCGGTGAGCGAATCGATCATTTTGAAACTATCCGCAGGCATAAAGACGGTAGTAATATCCCGATTTCTGTGACTGTTTCACCTATCGTTGACTACAACGGGCGCGTAGTAGGCGCATCAAAAGTTGCCCGAAACATTTCAGAACGACTCCAGAGTGCAGCCAGACAATCGATATTATCAGCTATTGTCGAGTCCTCTGATGATGCGATCATCAGCAAAGACCTCAATGGGATCATCACCAGCTGGAACCGTGCCGCACAGGAAATTTTTGGCTACACTGAACAGGAAATCATTGGTAAATCCATTACCCTACTGATTCCTGAAAACAGGATGGAAGAAGAAACAGTCATTCTGGGCAACATCAGAAAAGGCATTAAGGTGGATCATTTTGAGACTATTCGCAAAGATAAGCAGGGCAATGAGATTGCCATTTCGCTAACCGTTTCCCCCATTCGTGATGGTAGCGGTAAAGTTATTGGAGCCTCTAAAGTAGCACGAAATATCACCGCCCAGCTCAAAGCACAGGAGCAAATAAAAAAGCATACAGAAAAGCTTGAAATCCTGAACTCCATTAGTAAGCGTATTACTGAAAAAATGGATATTGATGTAATCCTGCAAAGGGTAACCGATGCCACCACTAAAATCACAGGAGCAGCTTTCGGGGCTTTCTTTTACAATACCATTAATGAAGAAGGTGAAGCCTTTATGCTGTACACCCTTTCCGGCGCACCAAAAGAAGCCTTCGACCGCTTTGGGATGCCGCGTAACACGGCCATCTTCCATCCAACATTTGCCGGGCAGGGTGTAGTCCGTGTAGATGACATTACCAAAGACCCGCGTTATGGGCACAATTCCCCTCATTACGGCATGCCTAAAGGACACCTGCCGGTGGTCAGCTACCTCGCTGTCCCGGTGATTTCCACATCCGGAGAAGTGATCGGGGGACTTTTTTTTGGACATCCACAGGCCGCTATGTTTAAGGCAGACCATGAAGACCTTGTCGTAAACATTGCCGCCCAGGCCGCCATCTCTCTGGATAATTCCAGACTTTTCGAGCAGGTAAAATCACTTAGCGATAAGAAAGATCAGTTTATCGCCCTGGCCAGTCACGAACTAAAAACACCCATGACCACCATTAAAGGATACCTTCAGGTAATGGCAAAAACCGAAGTCAGCCCGACGAGCAAACTCTTCCTGGATAAATCACTTTACCAGGTAGAAAAACTCAACAATCTGGTCGACGAGTTGTTGCATATGTCCCGAATGGAAGCTGGAAAACTTGAATTTAACCTTGAAGATTTTGACCTTCGTCAGTTGCTAGCAGATCAGGCGGAAATTTTTCGATATACCTTTTCGACCCACCGCTTAATTACTGAGCTCCCCGATCTAAGGGTGATCATCAATGGGGATCGGCAACGGATCGAACAGGCGGTCACTAACCTGGTTAACAATGCAGTGAAATACTCCCCGGGGGCAAAACAGGTAGAACTAAAATTGGAGATTGCAAATGAGCGGGTCATTATCCGTGTGAAGGACTATGGTATAGGACTAAACCAGGATCAGCAGCGAATGATTTTTACGCGCTTCTACCGGGCAGAAGAAACAAAAGGCATCAGCGGGCTTGGGCTTGGGCTCTACATCACCAAGCAAGTAATAGACAACCACAAAGGAAACATTCAGGTTATCAGCAGACCTGGGCAGGGATCTGAATTCCTGATCAGCCTGAATTTGAAGGAAACCAAACCTTTTTAGTGAGTATGCTGTTGTAATGCAATAGGATAATTGGAAGTTATTTATATCACAAGGACATGAAACAGATTTTTATTGTAGAAGACGACGCGGGCATCAGAGAGCTGATCGAATACCTGCTGATCAGCGAGGACTACCAGGTCAGGTCATTTCCGACAGCGACAGATTTTAAAGAAGGGATGAGTAAAGGACGACCTGACCTGATCCTGATGGACATTATGCTGCCGGATGGAAATGGCCTTGGATATGTGCAGGGGCCTAAGCAAAGCAGAAGCCTCGTCACATATTCCGATCCTGCTTATGTCTGCTAACACCGCAGAATACAAGATTAGTCAGGAAAATTGCGCCAGGGACTTCATCTCCAAGCCTTTTGATATCGATGACCTCATTGTCCGTATAGCCAAGCAGCTCAATTAATTTTAAGCCGGTCCAACAGGACTAATGTTTGATTGTTGTGTTTTGGCTCATCCCATAATTTAAACTCGCAAATAGCAGCTTTTTTATCAAAATTTTGCCTGGCCATAAACAGCACTGACAAGCGCTTCCCGTGGGTTTTGAAGGTGAGGATATGTCGATTAAGCATCATTTAATGGTTATGCGTCCAGCATGCCTATCAAGCTTAAATTACTTCGAAATCATTTCGCCAACCTGAATATAGCCTTTGTCATATAACCACAGGTCATTGACGTGAATATACAAATGGCGTGCTGAAGATCAATGTAGCCAAAAAAGAGGAATTCAAAATGGCCAGCAGACACATCGAAATCAAATAATTCCAGATTAGGAGTAAAAACAGAGCACCAAGGCACCCTTAAAAAACACGACAAATCATTATTTCTGTCGTATCTTTTTATTAATATTCAATTGTTTATGCGATCTATTAATTTGTTGTTTTTTAACTATTATAAATAGATTTTAAGCCAAATGCCAAGATTATAGCCAAGTTTGGCAATTTCTATAACGGCTAAAACTACGAATACACCAACTACTACAGGGTTCAGCCCAAAATTAGCTTTTACTGATTCTAACATAATTTTTAAATTAGGATATAAGTCTACGCTTTAAATATATGCATTTGGTGCCAATTAGAAAAGGTTTCAAGAAAAAAATTAATCAACTGTAGTGTCTTTTCTATTGCCTCCTGTATCGTCTATCGGCAGATTTTTGCTGCGCCGGAATATGTTTTATGAGCACGTTATCAAGCAGATCCAGTCCAAAGGGTTTGCGGATATACCCGTCAAACCATTTGCCCCAGACAACCGGTCAATATTATAATTGCAGCGCATGGCAGTGATCGGAAGGTGCGGGTGGCACGGTGTGATCGGAAAGCAGGCTTGTTTACAGGTTTCGCGATCCGACCTATACTCCAGCATCGCTACAAGTGGTCTATGCTGATCTACCAAAGACAGAAAATCATCTTAAATATTTTCAAACTACAATACCTCAAACCCTTACAGAGTTAAGGCGCGTGTCAGCACATCCAAAATGGCGGCATCGGTGTCCTGAGCAATAATGGTTTCCATAACTATTTTAACTGTACATTAAAGCTACGATTTTTAGGATATTTCAGCAGTTCTAACCCTATACTTCCCTGACACAAATTAAATGCTCGAAAGAACTTTTTTAAACCCCAGCTGTTTTTCAATTGGCAATAAAGAGAAAAACCATGAACACTAAAGGAAACAGAAGTTCAGACCGGCAAACAGGGAATTACCAACAGCCACAAGTGGATGGAGAAGCCCAAACCGGACTGACAGACCAAACCATTACCGCAGTGACCGACGAACTGCCCACCCTTTTTAATTTACCAGAACCCCCGGTTGATCCAGAAGATGAGGAAGACGATGATCCCGTATCAACATGTCATCAATGAAACAATATCAATCCGCCAGCGCTACCCGATTACGCAGGTTAATAGCCTTGCTGACCATTTTGCAAACCAAGCGAATTGTAAACGCAACTGATCTTGCGACCAGATTTAACATAAGCAAAAGGACCGTTTATAGGGATATCAGGCTATTGGAAGAGGCAGGTGTCCCGGTTTTCACCAAAGAAGGAAAAGGATTCTCATTGGTTGAGGGTTATAAAGTGCCTCCATTATTGTTTACAGAAAGCGAAGCAGCAGCGATCATTACCGCTGAAAAATTTGTCGCCGGCAATAACGATGAATCCCTTGTGAACAATTACCGCAATGCGACAGACAAAATAAAAGCGGTACTACGCTACACAGAAAAAGACAAAATGAACCTGTTATCAGAACGTGTAAAAGTGTACAGTAATGACCAGGAGAAGCCAATGAGCAGTCACTTAACCGAATTGCAACAGGCACTGACCGATTATAAGCTCATCCGAATCCAGTATTGCGCCTTGAAAGAAGACCAAATCACCGAGCGCATTGTAGAACCTTTTGCTTTGTTTTATGCTGCAAACAAGTGGTTATTACTGGCCTTTTGCCGTTTGCGGAATGACTACCGCTTTTTTAGGATTGACAGGTTTCGATCTTTTCAAATCCTCTCTGAAAAATTTGAGCCACATAAAATGACGATCTCACAATATCTTGATGGACTCTCAGCAGATGCAATTCGTCCTTAAATAAGTAGCATTACAAACAGTGGGTCGGAGTCATCAGTAACTAATGTGTATTTTTTAATGTCTCTTTTTGCGCATCGCTCAATATTTTACCAAAAGGCTTCATTTTCTAACCGAGTAACTGGCCGCTGCGATACAAATCCGAGAACTGCAAAGAACCTATGACAAACAGCTGTCACAGTGCGTTCGCATTTTTGAGCGATTAATAAATTTAACCTATTGAATTATGAATATTATCTCTGGAGGAACAGGACAGATCGGATCTGCCTTAGCTAATGCCCTGCTCAAAAATGGCGAGGCAGTTACAATCATTTCAAGAAGTTCAAAGTCTGCGGCCGATTGGCAAGCAAAAGGTGCAAAATTTGCCGTTGCAGACATTTACGACACCGAAGGTTTACACCATATCTTTAAAACAGGAAAAAACATATTTGTATTGAATCCCCCTGCCGACCCCTTGACGGACACAGATCTGCAGGAAAGGAAAACGGGTGCTTCCTTAGTAGCAGCTTTAAAAGGCGCCCGGCCTGAAAAGATAGTTGTTGCCTCGACCCTAGGCGCCCGGCCAGGCAGTAGGATTGGTGATCTTAACACATTATTTGAGCTCGAGCAGGGTATAGCTTCCCTTGGATTCCCCTATCAAATCATCAGATCCGCTTACTACATGAGCAATTGGGCATCATCGTTGCCGAGTATAAAGGAAACAGGTGAAATGGTGTCGTTCTTCCCCAAAGGGTTGAAAATCCCCATGGTCGCCCCGCAAGACATCGGGGAATTGGCAGCAAAGTTTATGACGACCAAAAACGGGCAAGAGCTCACCTCGATAGTTGGACCGGAGCTTTATTCACCTCAGGACGTTGCAGATGAGTTTTCAAATGCACTGGGCAGGAAGGTAAACGTAAAAGTGATCCCAAAGCACGAATGGACAGCCGCCTTTAAGTCTACCGGATTTTCCAAGGAGGCAGCCGCTTCTTACGCCGCAATGACAGAAATTGCAGCCAATCATATTGAATTACCCAAGGACGCCGTAAAGGGGAAAATAACATTGCAGCATTTTATCAATAATCTGATCAGGACGCAGGATAAATAGCGGCCTGACAAATACGATCCCTAAACAAAGGTATTACATAAAAAGCGGGGCGATTCTGGTCACCCCGCTTAGCCATCTGAATTGCGATAGGAATCTGGCTAACAGTCAGCAAAAGCTATTCCGACACCAGTTTAAGTCCGACCAGAGAGATCACCAACGTACTTAGGAAAAAGAGTCGCCAAAAAGTTGCCGGATCTTTAAAGACAAGTATGCCAACCACCACTGTGCCTACTGCGCCAATACCGGTCCAAACAGCATAAGCTGTTCCGATGGGCATCGTTTGCGTAACTTTCATCAGCAGCAGCATACTGATAGACATGGTTATGAAAAAAGCTAAGTACCATAAATAAACCGCGCTTCCTGTTGCCTCCCTTGCTTTACCCAGACATGATGCAAAAGCGACTTCACAGAAGCCAGCGATTGCTAATAAAATCCAATTCATAGTTATATTATTTGTATGTAAATTTCGGTCGTTTTACAGCCAAAAAATTTAACATAGGATAAAAAGTCATTTATATATATTTGATCTTATGCGACTTAAACTAACCTGCGTTACGCCCAGGTAGGAGGCAATGTACCCCAGCTGTACCCGTTGCAACAGGTCCGGATTATCCCTGAGCAGGTCATTGTACCGATCAGATGCCAGACTGAATTGTCTTGCAATCAGTCTTTCCTCCACTTTGATCAGCTCAGTTTCTGCAAACTTGCGCCCCCAATTGGCAAGGAATATATCTTCATTAAATAAGCCTTGAAGATCGCTGCTGCTTATACGATAAAGAATCGAATCTTCTAAAAGTTCAATGTTTTCATAAGCGGGTTTATCTTCCACGTAATTTTTCAGTGAGATAACGGTATCACCCTCACGCCCAAGCCAAATCGTAACATCTGTATCCTGTTGAAACTTATAGGACCTGACAATGCCTTTTTTTAAAAAATAAACGTTTCGGCTGATTTTGCCAGCCTCAAATAAAATTTGCCCTTTTGGTAAGGTAACTTCTTCTGTAACCTGCTTGAGCTTTACCACAGCGGCTTCAGGTACAGGATATATTTGATTTATGATTGCTTCAATTTCCATCTTGATTACTTATCTGTCAAAAAACCATTTAAACTTGAAGACAGCTCATTAACCTGATAAGACCGTGATTAATGAAATTGTCTTCTAAATTACAATTATCATTGAACCAGTTGCTACAAATTATAACCCTAAATCCAAATACAGCAAATAAACTGGAACAAGAAGCGACCGGAAGCAAGCCCATATCGGAATTCACTTCAACAGTATTTCCTAATGGGATTTATTATCTATCCCCAAATATATTGATAACCCACAATAAAGCTTTAAATAAGCTGTTAAAAGTCCATTTCTTGAATTGATTACCCAAAGCTTCCAGATCACCACCAAGTAAAAAGACCCTAAAAACGGCCACTGGCTCTAAATTTAATGATTCGTACATGGAGTAAGTGCACACCATTTTCCCCGGGATGAAGGTCTGCAAGATCAATTTTGCTGATTCACCAAGGCTGCCTGATTTTAGTTATATTAGCCAAAACTAGTGTTACCTCACTCAATTTCTCAAATGACAATGAAGATTGCCACTAAACTTACCGCTTATTCCCTGCTATTATTTTGCAGCCTTTCTGCTCAGGTTTCCAGTGCTCAGGTTCCCAAATTACCGACCAGATGGACAAAAGCTGCGATGGAAACCCCAATTCCTTTTCCGGAATACCCACGCCCTCAACTCGAGCGCAAAGACTGGCTTTGCCTGAATGGCAAATGGGATTATATTGGAGGCAAAACCGCAGCAAATGCACTGAACCCCGCTAAACCGATTGGTTTTGGCGCCAAAGCGGAAAAAATCCTTGTGCCTTATTGCCCTGAAGCTGTGCTCTCAGGTATTGAGCGAAAACAGGAAATCAATATGTGGTATAAACGGAGTTTTGAGATCCCCCCGACCTGGAAAGACAAGCAAGTACTGCTTCATTTTGATGCGGTCGACCATGACGCCACGATATTTGTGAACGGAGAAAAAGCAGGAAGTCATGCCGGTGGTTATGACGCCTTCAGCCTGGACATTACCTCATTTTTAAAACAGGGCAATAATACCCTGATTGTCGCGGCCCATGATCCTAATGATGGACGGACGCCTTCAGGAAAAAACGGCCCGCGCGGAGATTACACCTTCACCTCGGGAATCTGGCAGACGGTATGGATGGAACCGGTCAGCAAAAACTACATCAAAAACATCCGGATAACGCCCGACCTGGCGAACAGCCGTCTCAAATTATTGGTAGATGCAGGCACTGCGGAGGTGTTTGCAGCTGCGCTTGATGAAAAAAAAGTAGTAGCCGAAGTAACAGGCGAGTCCGGGACCGCTTTTTATCTTCCCATAGAAAACCCCAAGCTATGGAGCCCGGAGCATCCTTTCCTATACGATCTGAAACTTACCCTGAAGGATAAAAACGGCCATGTTACCGACCAGGTCAGTAGTTACTTTGGCATGCGCGAGGTCAAACTGGGTAAAGTTGATGGTGTGGTGAGGCCTCTGTTAAACGGAAAATTCGTAATGCAGGTTGGTTTGCTCGACCAGGGCTACTGGCCGGATGGTATTTTGACCGCGCCAACCGAGGAAGCCTTAAAATATGATGTAGAATTCACCAAAAAGGCCGGATTTAACCTCATCAGAAAACACATGAAAACCGAGCCCAAACGTTTTTATTATTGGGCAGACAAGCTCGGTGTAATGGTATGGCAGGACATGCCGGCCATTTGGTATCAGCATGAAGACACCGTGAAAAACAGGACCACCTATCGCAAAGAACTTAAAGCCATTATAGACGACCAGTATAATGCACCCTCGATTATCGCCTGGGTTCCGTTCAATGAAAACTGGGGTGCATTTGACGTCAGGGAAATTACCGACTGGGTAAAGAAATATGATCCATCGAGGCTGGTAAACGGCAACTCCGGCTTCAATAACAATCCCGGTTACCAGAAAGCGGCGGGAGATCCGGGCAATGGAGACTTCGTAGATACACACATATATATCGGCCCTAACGACGCTTCCCAGCCTGATGACAAGCGGGCAGCCTCTTTAGGCGAATTTGGAGGGGTAGGTCTGTTTGTAAGGGGGCATATGTGGCCGGTAGAAAACAACGCCTATGGATACGAGCCGACAAAAAGCGCATTGACCGACAGATATGTACTCCTGATGGACCAGGTAGAGCAGCTGATGAAGTATAAGGGCCTGAGCGTTGCGGTGTACACACAAACCACCGATGTGGAACATGAAGTGAACGGGCTGCTGACCTACGATCGTGCAGTCGAAAAGATGGACGTAGAAAGAGTCAGGGAAGTCAATAAGGCAGTCATTGAGGCAGGCATAAAGCTGAACCGGTAGCACATTCCGCTACTTTTAGAACCACCATTCTCCTGCCTATACTGCTAATGGACAAGCCGACCGGTATTGCCAACAAAGCAGTGCTGAAGCTATCCAGGGTGATCACTGCCAGTACCTGTCATACATCGATGAGTTAAGCGGGCCAGTGTGTTCCCTGCTTTGTTTCACTTACCCTAGTGTTTGCTGATTTACCAGCATTCGGAAAGTATTCGAAAATCGTTTTGTGGGCACGAAAATTTTATTGCGATGCGCTACAATGTGTTATTAAATGGCCAAAACAGAGCTCATCTTTTCGCACAATATGCGGTGCGCTCCAGTCACTCTTAGCCGATGAGCACCAGAACTAGATATAGAATTGAAGCTTAGATCAGGGGGAAAATTGTGGATATATGGAAACAGACTGTTTTGAATGGAGGTCCCCATCGAATATCTCCCAGGTTAAGGCCCAGCCCGACTTCGTTTAGGGGGGTAAAGACTGTGCCGGATCGGCCATTCCCCAGCCTGACCAGATAAAATTGCCCGGGTATTTGTGATTACCGGATTAGTTTGTCGGAGCTGGTTGATCTGAAATATGGAAGTAATCAAAATCAGCGTGCCCGCCCGTCTTTTTTCCGGCATAGTTAAACAGCGCAAACCGGTATCCCATAAAGTGCGGGATGGTATAAGCCATTTTCAGTAAACTTCCGATTTTCTTCCAATGTTTTCCGTCAAGACTATATCTGAAGCTGGCCAGGTCCCGCCTTTGGCTGAAGTCACAGTCTACGCTGAAATAAATGCTGTTTTGGTTGAGCGGAATCCGTTCCTTTTCCATAGGCTCACCGCTTCCCGCATCAATGACCACAATATATTTATCGCTTCCTTCTACCCTCACACCAAGCAGCCCGTACTTTTTTTGCAACAGTCCCAGCCCGGCAAAATCACCATCCTTCAGCCTGGCGACATCAAGTAACGTCACTGCGGAGGAAAAAGGACCAATCGTGCGTTGGGTCAATGTATTCCTGGCTGATAAAAAATCATGATCTAATCGTCCATTGGTTAACCTTAAATAGCCTTTCCGCTTTCTTAGCGACCAAAGCTTCGCATCAGGGTTATGGTTCCATTGCCAGACCAGGGGTAAATCAGCTTCACCGGCTTTTCGGGTAAATTCATCAGAGGCGACAATACCTGGAATCAAACCCTTCGTTGCTGGTAAATCCAAGGTGTCCGGAACTTTACCAACGGTACCCAGGATTGGCCAATCATCTTGCCACTTAACGGGAACCAAATAAGGGATACGGCCCACGGCGCCGAAATCACGAAAAAGGTAGGCATACCAATCGCCATTTGGCATATCGATCAGCCCACCCTGAGCCACTCCTAAATCCTGCAAGCCAATTTTACCTTCATAAGGACCAGTTATCTTATCTGCTTTGTGGATCACTACCGTTCGCATGCCGCCCCTTGGCCAGGTGATGTTAAACAGATAGTATTTATCCTTAATCTTAAACAATTGAGAGCCTTCAGCCGGCAATCCAATCTTTTCTCCAGAAGGGAGGCTGGCATTTTCTATAATGACGCGTTCTGCAATAGCAGGATCAGGACCTGATAAATCAGACTTCATTTCAACCAGCCTGATCTTGCCTCCGCCATAAACCATGTAAACCTTGCCATCGTCATCAAAAAATAAGGAATGGTCGTGAAAACCCGGCTTGAAAGTGCTTACTTTCCAGGGTCCCTTTTCTACATCCTTTGTGCTATAGATATACGTTTTTCCGGTAGTCTGGGCAAATGTACTCACGTAGAAAACCCCATTGTGATAACGCAGACTGCTTGCCCACGTTCCCTGGCCGTAAGCCTGTTTAACGTTTTTCAGATTGAGTTCGTCCACATCAGCAAGGGTATCATAAGCATAACTCACCAAACTCCAGTTCACCAAATCCCTGGACTTCATAATCGGCACGCCAGGGCTCATGTGCATGGTGGTACTACTCATGTAATAGGAATCACCAACACGCACAATGGACATATCCGGCACATCTGCAAAAATAATGGGATTTTGTGCCTTTAGCTGCTGAGCAAATACTGGGAGGTGTAGACAATTTACTGTAATTAGCGTCACAAAGGCAATTATTTTTCTCATCTTATCAAGGTTACGTGTTTGGTGATTCATATTGCTAATCGATACAATCAAACTGGTCCTTACTCTTCAGGGCTATTAGACGCAGGAGGCCCTGCAACCGGATATTTAGAAAAAGAAGCGGTATCTACCGGTTTAAATAGCATCTGAGCAAACATATACAATCCATTTTTCCAAACCTTAAAATCATGGAATCCCGGTTCAATAAAATAAATGTGTGGCACACCATTTTGCAAAAGGTAATCATGCGTACGCTTACTATTAATGAGTAGGTGATCACTCGCACCGCAGGATATAAATAACAGTTTGAGCATTTCCTTTGCTTTCACAGGATCCGGCAACAATTCTTTGGGTGCCTTAGTATTGGGAGCTGAGGAAAAACCACCAATCCATGCAAATTTTTGAAGATTACCCAACCCGAAATTTAACGATTGCCCCCCGCCCATGGACAAACCAGCAATTGCCCGGTGCTCACGATCTTTTCGAATACGGAATTTCTTTTCCACGAAAGGAATCAAGTCGTTTAGTAGATCTTTTTCGAAAGTTGAAAATGCATTAACTTTATCTTTGGCCATGATGTTTCCAATTGGCCGGTCATCTTTCATGGCGCGGCCATTAGGCATTACAACAATCATCGGTACTAATTTCCCCGCAGCATAGAGGTTATCCAGTATGACCTGTGGCTTACCTCCATTTAACCATTCCCTTTCATCTCCCCCAATCCCGTGGAGTAAATACAGAACAGGGTACTTCCTGCTTTTTACATATCCTGGAGGGGTGTAGGTTATCGCCTTTCTAGTACTACCCACAGTTTCAGAGTAATAACTGATCGTGTCTATTTTACCATGTGGTATGTCAACATTTATAACGTCAAAACCAGGAGAAGCTGGCGCAACAATTTGCTGCGAAGAAACTGGCATGCTGAACAATAACAACATACCGGCAAGTAACATCTGCATTATACCTAAGTGTCTATTCCATTTAATCATATTTGGTTTTTTTAGCGGTTTATTTCCTATACATTATTTTTAGATTACAATCTTTTGGAACGCTCGCCTAATAGTGACAGCATTTTGTCGGCATAGCGTTTACCCAGTTCCCTATATCCTGCAGCGTCAAAATGCAATTTATCCGAAGCAGCGGTACATCCTTTTGAAGAGATCACATATGAATTTAAAAGCGCCTGAGGAAGCTTTCCAATGATGGCATTCATACCCGCACAAATACCTCCCTGATCAGCATCCACCAGTTCACCCGCGAGTAATGGTACGGAGTTCTCTTTGAGGTTCAAATCTTTCAGCAAATTACCATAAATGGCTTTGACCTTCTCTACCCATAATTTGTCACCTGTATTAGATTCTCCCTGATGCAACAGAATCCCCTTTATTACCCCGTCCTTCTGGGCAATTTTTGCCAACTGAACCAAACGGCCATAAGGATTTCCTCCATATTGATTGATCATTTCGGTCATCCATCCCGGAGCAGCAGCGGTATAAGCGGTGTATCCCTGCTTGTCAAACAATTCAATTTTGCATCCACCAACTGCAACATTCAACACACCTATTTTTATATTCTTCGGAAGATTAGAAACCATCGTTTTTCCGAAATAATCAGCTGGAGTCAAACCGGTATTGCATCTGCTTAAAGGAGGCACTGCGGTGTACCAATTTCCCTTCATTCGGTTAAGATCAGGGCAATCCACTGCCTGCAATACTTTGAAACGATCACTTATATTTGTGGTGTCCTGAGCTTCGAATTTCGCGTTACCCTCCATATTAGACTGACCAAAACACAGATAAATATGGAAATTCTCATCTTGTGCGTTGCTTTTATTTATACCTAGCAGAAGCATAATCAAAAAGAGGCTTATTCTTTTTATTTTCAGTATAGATAAATGAAACGCCGAAATATTGTTACTTCTCATCATAATAATAATTATTGTTTTTAAACCAGCCGTACCTGTTCAGTAACCCAGTGCACATGGGCAAAGACACTTGCTCAAGTGTGGCATAAAACTATGTCATGCAGACTCTTTTACAGGGAAGTTTTGAATATTATTATAGTAGATATGTTCTAGCGATAAATTTTATGGTAGAAATACACGCTGCATTAACAAACCAGCAGGAAACAATTAATGTTTACTAGGATTTAACTACTCCAACCAAACCAGCATCCGCTTTTCGCTTTAAATGTATGTATTCAGAGGGCTGCATATTAAATTTAGCTTTAAAGGATTTTGCAAAATAATTAGGTGTAGCAAAGCCGACCATATAAGCAATCTGTGATACGTTCAAATCACTCTTTTCGAGTAAGACGGTTGCTTTATCCAATTTCACAGATCTTATATATTCAACGGGTGACAGGCCGGTTAATTCCAAAATCTTGTGGTATAAAGATCCCCTGCTCATTCCAACATGCTTACTTAAGTCTTCAACCGAAAGTTTGGGATTATTCAGATTTTCTTCAATGTACAAGGCTACCTTGTTCAATAGCCTGTCGCTATGAGATTCTATGATCAATTCCGGCGTCTGAACCTTGATCTGTTTGGTATAAGTTTCTTTAAGTGTTTTATTTAATGCCAATAGGTTTTTAATTTTAGCATTCAGAATTTCAAAATTAAATGGCTTGGTTAGGTAATCATTAGCACCTGTTTCCAGTCCCCTGATCTGCTCTTGCTCACCGGTTAAAGCAGTTAACAATATAATCGGGATATGATTGGTCCTTTTATCAGACTTTACTTTACGACATAATTCAATTCCATTCATATCAGGCATATTGATATCACTTACAATAACCTGAGGATGGTTCGCCAATGCTTTTTGCCATCCTTCCCGGCCATTACATGCCTCATATATCTTATAGAATGCCTTTAAACTATCTTTTAGATAGAACCTAAAATCCTCATTGTCTTCCACCAGTAATATCGAGGGAATTTCTATACTGCCTGTGATTTGTTCAATGCCCCCAAATATTCCGTCTTCGATTTGGGATGTAGCAGCGCTTGAGAAATCCATTGTTAGTTCATCTGCAGCTTCTACTGTTGAAAAAGGAAGTTCAATAACAAAACTGCTTCCCATTCCAGTTTCACTTTGAACGGTTATATTGCCGCCGTGCATTTTAACAAATTCCTTAGCAATTGACAGACCGATTCCACTTCCCTGGTTTAAAATAGAAGCTGTGGTATCAATCTGAAAAAAGCGATCGAATATTCGCTCTTTGTTTTCCTCAGAGATGCCAATCCCGGTATCGGAAACCTTGATCACCAATAAAGATCCCTGAGCATTGATGTGACGCGCACTTCTCTCTATTTCCAGAGCTATAGTACCGCCAACGGGTGTAAATTTAAATGCATTAGACAGGAGATTGAACAGTACACGTTCTATTTTATCTTGATCAAATAAGGTATAAAAGTACTTCAGCTGGCTTTTAAATACAAGCTGAATCTGCTTCCTTTCACTAAGATCATTAAACGGTTCCAGCACTTCTTTTGTAAAAGAAACGATGTCACCCTGAGCGAGGTTTAACCGCAATTCATTGTCTTCCATTTTGCGGAAATCGAGAATTTGGTTGACCAGGTTTAACAGCCGTCTTGTATTTCGCTTCACCATTGCTAAAGGACCAGTGATATTAGGATCCCGTTTTTCCGTCAGCAACCTATCAATCGGCCCGATAATCAAAGAAAGCGGCGTACGGAATTCGTGACTTAAGTTCGTCAGAAATTTAATCTTTAACTTGTCCAATTCGCGTAAACGTTCAGCTTCTTTACGTTCCTGCTCAATCTGCTGCTCTGCCTTCATTTTTCCCTGAATCACCGCAAATTTCAGCTTCAGTTTTTGAATCCCCCTGTGCCTGATATAAAACAGTGCACCCATAGCAACACACACATACAGTATATACGCATATATGGTTCGCCAGAAAGGGGGCATTACATGTATTCTTATAGCGGTCTCACTGGCATTCCAAAGCCCGTCGTTATTACTGGCTTTCACATGAAGTACATAGTCACCGGGGTCAAGGTTAGTATACGACGCAGAGGTAGCAGTCCCTGCCTCGATCCATTCACTATCAAAACCTTCCAAACGATAGGAATATTTATTCTGTTCCGGCGAGGTATAGTCTAAACTGACATAGCTAAGCGTAAAATTTTGTTTGTAGTCTAAATAAACATCCTTCACAACGGAAATATCTTCTTTTATAGGGCCATCGGCCGATGCCACAACTGACGCATTTGACACCTTCAAATCCGTAAAAATTACTGAAGGCACGTTTTTATTTTTCTTAAAATATTGAGGGTTAAAATAATTAAACCCTTCAGCGCCTCCAAAATAGATCTCTCCGTCTGATGAAATAAAGCCGGCACCGAGTACAAAATTGTTATTTTGGACACCATTGTAAGTGGTATAATTGGTGAATTTATTTGTTTTGCGGTCAAAACTGCTGATCCCTTTATTAGTGCTCACCCAGATTCGTCCTTGTTTGTCCTCCACTATTGCGTAAATACTTCCATTATTTAAACCATCCTTTTCAGAATACGTTATAAATTGATTTGTCCTGCGATCAAATAAGCTTAGGCCGCCGCTAAATGTTCCCACCCAAATATTTCCCGCCCGGTCCTTTAATATAGACAAGGTAAGGTCATTGGGAAGTTTACTGTTTTCCTTATTATGAACGACAAATTTATTGCTGTCCGGATTAAAGACGGCTATTCCTGAACCATAGGAGCCGATCCAGATCTCACCCCCATTATCTTCCTCAATAAACCTGACAAAGTTGTTTCCAGGATAATCATATTCATTTATGGCCCTGGGATTGTTACAATATTTCACCAGCACTTCATTGTCGCCATTTAAAACATTTACGCCTCCGCCGTTGGTGCCAACCCAGACTCTCCCACTCCGGTCTTCTTTCACACAAAATATATCATTCGAATTTAGCGCATCCTGACGACTGCCGTAGGTAACCTGTCGAAATTTTCCGGTTTTTAAATCCATAACAACCAGACCACTTGCATAGGTCGCAAGATATAATTGCTTAGACCTGGTTACTTCCATGCTCATGATGGAAATATTACTCAGTGTGCTGCCATTTGCCAAAGGAAAGTTAAACCGTTTAAATAGTTCCGTCTTGCGATTGAACAGATTAAGCCCTCCACCATCTGTCCCTATAAAAATCTCATCATCCTTATATTCGGCAAATGAAGTGACAATAGCAGCATTTAATCCATTCTGATTGAAAATATTACGCTGTTTCAATTGAAAAAGATTTAGGTTGGTATCATATTTATTGACTCCCCCCCTGTAAGCTCCCAGCCAATAAATACCCTGATTATCAACATAAATGCAATTGACAGACTTCCCCGTCAGGCTATACATATCCCTGGGATCGGCTTTGTAGCTTTTAAAGGTTCCCTTGTGGATATCAAGAATATTTAGCCCATCGTCAGTCCCCACCCAAAGCTGACCATTGCTGTTTGCGGCCATACTCAGCACAATGTTACTGCTCAAAGTGCTGGGATCTCCAGGACTATGTCTGAAATTTTTAAATCCCTTTCCGTCTGGCAGGAGAAAACTCAGCCCGTTTTTTGTACCAACCCATAAATTCCCGGAATGGTCTTCCGTTATTGACGAAACAAAATTATCGCCAAGACCCGAAGGACTTGAGACTGCATATGTAAAATGTTTAAATGCGTTTGACTGTCGTTCGTATAAATAAAGTCCACTGTCAGAGCCGATCCACATTCGATGTTTACTGTCTTCATAAAGGCAGTTGAGTACGATGGGAGGAACTGGCTTCCTGAAACCCGGATTGAAAGGTAACTTGGTAACTTTTTTAGTTTTTGGATCAAGCAAATCTAAACCACCATATGTCGCTACCCATATTTTTCCTGTATAATCACTATAGATTGCACGTACATTGCTGTGACTCAACCCTTCAGGTGTATTTGCCGGGAAATTTACAAAGGAATTTTTTTTTCGGTCATATAAGCTCAGCGACCCGCCCGAAGTTCCAATCCATAAATCACCGGACTTATCTTCATGCAATGCCCTGACATCATTAGCCTGTATTCCCGATGGATCATCGGATTTATATTTGTAAACAGTGAAATTGGTCCCATCGAATTTATTCAATCCATCTTCGGTTGCAAACCACATCAATCCATACCGGTCTTTCAAAATTGCATTGACCATATTAGAGGAAAGCCCATCTTTTGTCTTCAAAGAAGTAAAGTTTACTTTTTGCTGTTGTGCATACCCTGGAGATAATACCAAAACAAAAAAGAGCAAACAGCAACAACAAAATCTCTTAAAAATAGCCTGATTCAGCATGGTCTTTAGTTACCTAAATTTATTTAAATAAGTATACCAGGCAGCATAAACTTGGAAAAGCTCCAAACTATAACTGTTAAGCGTTGTAATTCCGATGATCTATAGTCTCCAGCGGAAATGATTACAAGTGGTATATTTGGTTTCATAACGAAAGTAACCACAATATAGGCATCAGGAGGCAACAAATGTCTTTTTTGGCGACAAAAGTTCAATTCTGAGTGCTAAAAACCAGATCATTTAAAATTTATCACTCCCGAGTAAGCTTTTTTACGCTGAAGCTTTTGATCAAACAACAATGGGTAATTCTTTCTGCCGGGTACCGGATAGTAATCTAACCAGCTATACCGGTCTGAAACATTCCAGAAAGTCACACTGGTGATATGCTTCTTGTATTCCCGAAAGATTCGGAAGATTTTGGCATACTGATCAGCTTGTTTTTGTTCAAGCGAAGGTGTCAGTTCATCGGTTTCACCCGCTTTTTTTTGTCTTTTATGCTTTTCCCATGGATAAATGGACATGTCGAGTTCTGTAAAATGGATTTGCATGCCCAATGAGGAATACAATTCAATAGCCGCACGCAAATCTTTTTCAGATGGTTCAAAAATTGACCAATGAGCCTGCAATCCTACCCCATGAATGGGAACCTTCTGCGCAATCAGTTTTTTGAGCAGTCGATAAATTTTATCCCGTTTACCGGGCCGCTCTGTGTTGTAGTCATTATAAAAAAGCAGAGCGTCGGGATCAGCAGCATGGGCATACTCAAAAGCCTTTGCAATATATTCTTCGCCACAGATCTTATACCATAGCGAATTCCTTATAAACTCATCATCAGCATCACCTATTACTTCATTGACTACATCCCATGCGTAAATCTTTCCCTTATACCTTTTCACCACTGTAGTGATGTGATCTTCAAGGCGCTTAAGGAGCACATCCTTGGTAACAAGGTGACCATCTTGATCTTTGAACATCCAATCGGCGACCTGCTCATGCCAGCATAAATTATGTCCCCGCACCTTTAGGTGGTGATGTTGAGCGAAGTTGACTATTGAATCTGCATCACGCCAGAAGTAAAAATCCTCACGAGGATGTATGACCCCCATTTTCATGGCATTTTCCGGGGTGATACTGCTAAATTCCTTCAAAAGAAGTTTCGCTTCATCACCTGATAAAGTTTTGCCGCTCACAGCAACACCCATAGGAAAGTAATCCTTGTAGTAGTCCTTAAGCCCTTTAATAGCCGAAGACGTTTGACCAAATGTCCCGCAACTAATAGAAACTCCCAGAATAAGGAGGATCAATTTCAGTGTCTTTGTCTTTAATTTGTATATTTTCATATGATTCAAATGGGTACCAATTGGCTATTGACTCCGCTCCGCTGCTATTTTACAATCCCACGGAAATGCGTCTAATCAATTTCTGTTCATGCATGCTTAAACAAAGCCATGATCACCGTTAGGGATTCGCTGTATCAATACAACACTCCACACTTATTTTTTTATAAATCTATGTTTACCTATTAAAGGTGCTGTCATTCCCGCTATAGTCAAACCACCTGTAAATGGCCGTATTGTCCGTATTTTGCCCTTCAGATGTAGCATACATACCATATAATACCCCAACAAATCCTTTTGCAACGGCTGTACTTAAATACTTGCCATCAATTTTATCGGCTAAAGGTTTCCAGTCATTTTCTTTCAGGGCATACCAAAACGAGTAAACGTCGCGTTCGGAATTCACTTTAAAGTATACTTTCTTTTCAGCAGACGGGAGTACTACCTGCTTTAACAAATCCATTTTATCAGTACTGGGATTGCCTTTGAACAATTGAATCACATCTTTACCATTATCATAAGATTTGCACATAAAGTAGAAGTGGTTTTCATTTTGAAAAATCACTATTCCAGCTTTTTCATTGGCCAGTTTCGTGGAAAAATTCATTTCGGTTGAGCCCGAACTTGACAAGTGCTGCTGCCTTCTTCCAATAAAAGCAGGATTTCCTTTTTCTAAAATTGTCTGTGGAAGCAGCTTAATTGTAAGTGCATTTTTATGCTCTTTAAAATTATACCAAGAGGGATTGTGAGTACGTAAAAATAAAAACTCCCTGTTAAGGGTGTCTTTAAACGCAACCCTGAAACTAAAATTTCCCGTAATAGGCAATTGATTCTTTTGCTTATCTTCCCTCCAATTCCCTTTATATTCATATTGCACCTGCTCATAATCAGGATTGATAACTGGCCAGTCGGCTATCCATTTTACAGGAGCTATAAACGTTTCCCGACCAGTATTATAAAAATCTCCTTCATAGGGGCGGACACCTAAAAACACAGCGTAGGTATTCCCATCTGGTCCTTCTACCAAATCTGCATGACCAACTGATGATATCGGATTTTTCCGCTTAGGATCAAGATGCCTTTGCGTCAGGATAGGGTTCTTTTCATAGGGGATGAAAGGCCCCCGAACCTCTTTACTCCTGAAAATTACCTCGGAGTGGTTCACACTGGTTCCGCCTTCTGCAGCCATTAAATAATAATATCCGTTTCTTTTATAGATGTGTGGGGCTTCGATCCAAACTGGCTTTTTACTGATGTCAACCCCACCATTTACCAAGATTTTTTCAGTACCCAAAGGTTTCAACGTAGCCAGATCCAGTTCGTAGATCTTCACCGTTCTGTGCCCGCTGTACAATGACTTATATTCAGGAGGATCGCTGTTGTATATGATAAAGACCTTGTCATCTTCGAAATGTAAAGAAGGATCAATCCCCCTCACCTCTTTAAGGTAAATGGGTTCACTCCAAGGCCCCGCAGGGTTTTTAGCTGTGATTATAAAATTGCCTCCATGGTCAATATTGGTGCAGGTAATGTAAAAGGTCCCTTTGTAATAATTTATTGCTGGTGCAAACAAACCTCGGGAAACCTGCTGCCCCATAAAATCCATTTGTGATGGTCGGTTAATTGCGCTGGTAATTTGCTTCCAGCTTTTAAGATCCTTACTATGAAATACCGGAATTCCTGGAAAATAAACAAAAGTCGAGGTGACCATGTAATAATCTGTTCCGACTTTACATATTGCCGGATCTGGATAAAATCCGGGAAGAATTGGATTTTTTAAAATGACCTGAGCCCTGGCATCCGAAAACAATGATACCAGTACGATTAAATAAGAGAGAATGATATATTTTTTTTGCATATAGGATAAATTAATGCGCCAAAACTAGTTCAAGAAAAAAACGACAGTGGCCTCATTTGTTGAATTTAAGGCTATAAATGTTTGCATTGCCCCAGTACGTTTCTTCAATCTGTATATTTTTCCCAAAACTAGCCACATCACTATACTCCAACAGGCGGCCTTAATTGCTGGAAAACAATAAACAACCCGCCTCGATGGAATATTTTGTAAATTAGAGTTCCGCGTATCCTTTATGATGTAAAGTAAAGAGGTTATCGGAGAACAAAGTAACAAAAGAGAATATGCGAACAACAATAATCTGGAAAGGAATATTTTATCAGTCATTGGAACATTGTGTTTTAACTGACAGGGGCCTTGGTTATGAAATATCTTCAACAATAAATGGTAGCCATAAAAATCAAATTTTTAAAACCGAGTATCATATAAAAACAAATAAAAGCTGGGAAACTGAATTTTTAACTTTGCGAACTCAGCTCAACGATTCAATTGAAACACTGACCTTGGAAAAAAAGCAAGGAAGGTGGCTGCTTAACGACAGACCTAACGATGCATTGTCCAACATTTTTGACATTGATCTTTCCCTATCACCGCTTACCAATACACTTCCAATTAACCGATTACAACTAAAGGTTAACCAGCAGCAAACAATAGAAGTCTTATACTTCGACATCCTTAAAAAAGAAATCCGACCGGTCAAACAACTTTACACCAGGAAGGCGATTGATCAGTATCTTTATGAGAATTATGACAAAAGTTTTATATCTGAAATTAATATTGACGAACAGGGATTAGTCACAGATTACCCGAAACTATTTAAAATGACAAACAAACATATTGGTCGTATCATTTAATTGCATATCTACCCGTATAACCAGCCGAAAACCTACCTTATGTTATCTTAGAAAAACCTTGAACTTTCCGGGACCGGCACCTGGCCTGGGAGATACAGTAAAAAGTGACCTTGCTATTTTTAGACTGCTACCAAAGTAAATAAATGATAAATGTGATTAGCTCCAAGTTCTTAAACAGGTAATCTTTTTTGGGTTGCGTTACTGAAAAATACGCGTTTTTTGGACACTGTTAATAGCGATCAATTGATCCTGCTAGCCATAGAGGACATCACCGACAAGAGGAAAATTGAGGAAGGTCTGGTTGAGGTCGAAAAATTATTCGAAGAAAGCAAAGAAAGATTAAAACTGGCTATTGACGCAACAGATCTCGGGATTTGGGATTACCACCCTTTGACCGGTAAACTGGTTTGTGACAACGGTTGTAAAAAGATGCTTGGCTTGTTACAGCCCGTTCTGAATGAAAACCCTGCCAACATAGCTATCGCTTAACGATCCCAGGCAAACGGCAGGCCTTAGGTATGCAACATTCCAAATTATCATGCGTCAATTGGTGTAGCTAATAGGAGATGAAATTCCTATTCATTTATGCTTCAATTCTGATAGGAACGACTGTGTCTGCATTTGTCCCCCAAATGAAAAACCCCGCCAAGGGCAGGGTTTTCTCAATCGGCATTACTTTAATCATGCGGTGACTTGGTTGGCCTCGTTCATGGCAATTTCAGTCAGTAAAACATCGGTATCTTTCTCTTCTGCCAAGGTTTCAGACAATAGTTCTTCTGCCTCAGTATGCTCCATGAGTTTGGCATAGGTAACCAAACAACCGTAACTGGCGATTTCATAATGTTCTACTTTCTGTGCCGCGGAAATTAAAGCAGCATCCAGTGCGGGCGATCCCTCGAAGCTTTCCAGAATTTCGTCCGCTTCTTCCAGCAAACCTTCCATCGCTTTACATTTTTTCCCGCGCGCAGCTGTACCTATGGAATCAAAAACCTGTTTAAGCCGCTCAATCTGTCCCTGAGTTTGTTCATAATGGGTCTGAAAAGCTTTCTTCAAGCTATCGCTAGACGCTCCGTTGGCTAGTTTTTTCAAGCCCTTAAGCAGTTGTTTTTCCGCGCCAAGGATGTCTTTGAGCTCGTCCACAAAAAGTTCATGAAGATGTGCATTGGGCATATCCTGCTGTTGTTGTTGTCTTGTAGTTGCCATATCTGTATGTTTAGAAATAAATATAGGTTTAATGAGATTAACAGGCGCTGCAAGCTATTGTTTACGGTGGTTGTAAATCAGGCATAAACCACAGCTGCCCCGGTATTTTTACTCCCCGGATCAGTGAAAAACAGGTATTAACCCCGGCATTGTCCCGAAACTTTTAGCCAGCACGCATGTTTTTATAAAAACAAAAAATATGGCAGAGTCTGTGAGCCCTTTAATGATTTACGCGGATTGGTTTAACTCCCTTCAGCAAGTCTGGGCTGAGCCTCCAGGTCATCACTCTTACTGAATTCCGGAAAATGAATTCTTAGTATTCCCTCATCGCGCTTTACTGCTGTGCCGATCACCCCGGGCAGGCACGCCATTTAACCAGGATATCCAGACCGCCAAATGCCTTTAAAGCGGAATCAACAATATTCTGGCAATGCGCTTCTTCCTGAATCGCCTTTAAACAAAATTGCTTTTCTGCCAGCCGCCTCCACAAGCGCTGCGGTTTCACTTACATCCTCATCTTCGGCCTCGTCAAGATAACTAATCAATACATCAGCTCCTTCTCTGGCAAAAGCAATGGCAATGGCACGGCCAATGCCCGAATCGCCGCCGGTAATTATCGCCCGCTTTCCTTCCAGCTTGCCGCTACCCTGATAGGACTCCTCACCATGATCTGCCGTTGGCCGAAGACCTGCCTCCGTTCCAGGCGGTTGCTGATCCTGTTTCGGGAAAGGTGGTTTGGGATATTTTTCTGCAGGATTTGATGATTTATTTTTTTCCTGTTCCATGATTACTCCTTAAATTAATGTTATGATACTGAGAACAAGAAGCTCTTAAATGTGTTTGTTATTTTTTGTAAACGTGTATAAATCTTTTTCCAGTGATCTATACGGTTTTTTCGGTAAATCTTACGTAAACACAATTGGGCAAAATAAAATCAGCATAACGGAATTATACCAATTCAAACAGCGTATAATGACATCACTCAAAAAACAAACGGCAACATTAAAACCCGGAAATGGTCTGCCAAGGTCATTGAGCATTGTGACGCGCCCGATCTCAAAGAAAATATCTTTGAGTCAAAACACACCAGAAAAATCGCCGAATCGCTTAACGATCTGCAGAAGAAAAATGCCTTACTAGGTGCTTTTTCCTGGCTTTTTGATTTTACTGTCATGCCGAAGTTGTGCCTGGGTAATCGAATAGGCCTGTTTGATATTTTTTTCCTGCTTGGCCAGATCTGCCAGCTTCGCATAATATTTTTCAATAACTTCCAGCTCCTCTTCCGACAAATCCTCAACATCGATCATATGATTACTGGTCAGTTCGTGAGCAGCTACCAGCTCGTTTAGTTTGATCTGTATAGCCAAAGAATCCTTATTCTGTGTCTTTTGGATAAGAAATACCATTAAAAAAGTAATGATCGTCGTTCCGGTATTGATCACCAGCTGCCAGGTCTCTGAATAATCAAAGATCGGCCCGCTAATTCCCCAGAGTACAACGATGATAAATGCAGCTAAAATAACCGGTGTACTTCCTGTTGCTTTTGTCACTTTAGTGGCCAGCTTTTCAAAAAAGCTTTGCCTGCCTGCCTGTTTTCTTTTCATAAAATGATTATCAATGTGGTTAATAATAAAGCCGATAGCTGCTCAGCACAACTTGGCGGCATGCTATCGTTTTTTGCTATCAACCGAACTTAATGGGGTTTGGTTTTAAATTAAAACAATTTATCCTTGTAGCTGTACTTACATCAGGAATTTAAACAGCGTTAATGCATAAGGATATGAAAAAGGGGATTGTAATCACCGGTGCCACCAGTGGGGTTGGAAGAGCGATAGCACTAGCATTTGCCCTCCGGGGAAATAGACTCCTGCTGGCTGCACGCAATACTGAAGCCTTGCAGGATCTGGCAATAGAATGCAGGAAATTTGGTGGGGAAGCAACCATCGTGACCAGCGATGTAACGGACTAATCGGATATGCTCGAGCTGGCGGCAAAAGCGGATGACCAGGGCGGGAATGATGTTTGGATCAATAATGCCGGCGTACTGGCGATTGGCACAAATATCTGAAATGGGCAGATCCGATAACCAAAACCGACGGCAACCTGTTTAACCAAGGCGCTTATGGAAATGCAATCTATGGTGGCTGGGACACAGCGGGTGCTCCAAAAGTGCAGCACAGATATCTGGGAGCCGGAATACCCTTAATCTGTACCTCATTCTCGGTGATACCACTATTGGTTAAAACCCTACAAGAGAAAAAAGCATCCGATGCATGTTGGATCACGATCATTGTATTGATCGTTAGAAACTCGCTGTGGACCTATTACGGTTGTGCTGAACTGGACACTCCTATTCTCAACCAACATATTTTCCTTGCTACTCAACACAGCCATGCTTTTCTGCAAATGGATGTACAATAAAAAAACACTAAAACCTAATCAACCACAAGATGTTATACATTTCTAAAATCTACAATCATGGAAAATAAAGATCAGTTATCAGAAGAAGAAATTATAAACCCTGAACAATTCCAGGTGGGTCGTAATCCGGAAGAACAGGAAGATAAAGTAAATCAGGACGGCACTGCAGATACAGCACAGACCGGCTACACGCCCGGAGAAACAGAATTTGCAGATGGAGAAGGTACGCGTCTTGACAATGAAAGTGAAGAACTCGAAATTCATTCAGAATCTGAGGCTTCGGATGATCCGGAAGACGATTCGGATTCTGGCTCCTCAGGCGATGAGCAAGACGCAGATTTTGAGAACCCAAAAGACGATCCAGCTTAGCAAATTCAATATTTAACATTCTGCAGAAGCTTGTATGTTCTAATCTTAACCTAAATAAATAAAACACTATGGGAAATCTACTTTACACTGTTGCAGTCATTCTGGTGATCATCTGGGCCATCAGTTTCTTTGGCGGTTTCTACACAGGCGGAATTATTCATATCCTGATCGTTATTGCGATCATTGCGATTGTCCTGGGCATCATTCGAAGGGCGGCTTAATGGTGTCACCCAGGTCTGTTGGCCTGGGTGACACCATTAAGCCCGTTTGTGTGAAACAATGGAACAACTAACACATTAAGCACCCGGCATTACCCTGATACGAAAACATCTGATTTAAGCTTATGAATGCATTATCACCATGGGCCATCTCGGCAAGTGCTGAACTGGCCGGCAATACATCAGCAATAGTTGAACACCATGCAGATCTCTTTATTTTCACAATAAAAAACACCTCGGATTCGATCTGGATACAAACCGAATTACCAGGTGGCGGACGCGTTGCTTTCCGTGCAGCTTACAGTCCGGGAGCCGGCCTGAAAATCACAAAAAAAAGTGACATTCAGCAAGATGGCACAGTTATTTACCTGAGCTCAGCAATAGGCAAACAAAAGGTCAGCATTACCATTGATCAGCGCGAAAAATCCCCGGTGCTTCGCTATACCACCAGTTTAACCCCTACAAAAGACCTGATCATACCCAGCTGGCCCAGAGATATTTTGTTTAACGGTAAAAACGATAATGCGGAACAAACTGAAGGAAAAATCCATGCCAGTCAGTTTGGTACCCGCAGCGGATTCCTTTACCTAAGCCAGAGCAGGCCAAAATCAGCCACCCTGCTCTATCTACAAAATCTAACCGCATTAAACGACTATTGTGAGCAGGCCGAAACTTCCCTGGGTGATACAGTCGGCGGCGAGTGGCCAGAACTCGGCTTTTCTTTACCGCCATCAAAAAAGCCCTTGCAAGCTGGCAAGGAAGTTATCCTTTCTGATGCCTTCATCACTTTCAGCGAAGAAATACCGGATAAAGAGCCGGACATGATAAGACTCTATCTGGACATGCTTGCCAGAACTTACCTGCTGCTCCCTAAACCGGATACCGAGTATAAACAGTGGCCGGATATTCTTAACCATGGCCTGAAAGATTTAATAGACAGTCCCGGATGCTGGTCACAGGTAGCAGGGCATAAATACTTCAATGCTTACGTAAGCGACTATCAAACTCCACCAGAGATCATGGTGCAACTGGCAGTATTGCTTCCATTACTCGATTATGTGGAATGGAGTAAAAAAGAACTGGAAGTCATGAAAACCATAAAGGAAGGTCTGCCCGCCTTTTATGATAAAAAACTAGGTACCATTATGCGCTGGCTTCCGGCAGCCGAAGATAAACTCGAAGGTGAGGAAGAACAGAAGGTACCAAAAGTAATGGACTCCTGGTACCTGCACCATCCACTATTAAACCTCTCCAGGCTGGCTTTGAAGGGCGATGAAACGGCAAAAAAACTTTTCCTGGATTCACTGGATTTTGCCATCAGCGTAGCCCGCCATTTTAACTATCAATGGCCGGTATTTTATAAAATGGACACCCTGGAGGTAGTTAAAGCAGAAACTGCCGAAGGAAAAGGTGGAGAAAAAGATGTAGCCGGGATATATGCCCATGTGATGCTTCAGGCCTGGGAGCTGACCGCTGAAAAGCGCTACCTAAATGAAGCGGAAAGAGCTGCCAAAACCTTGCAGGGGTATGGCTTTGATATTTTCTATCAGGCCAACAACACCGCATTTTCCGCTGGATCCTTATTGCGTCTGTATAAAATTACCAAAAACCAGTTGTATCTGGAGCTTAGCTATATGTGTCTTGCCGCCATATTCAGAAATGTACAGCTATGGGACTGCAACTATGGCTATGGCAAGAATTTTCCGAAGTTTTTCTCCCTCTATCCACTCCGGGATGCCCCTTATACGGCTGTTTATGAAGAACAGGAAGTCTTCTGTGCCTTTCACGACTATTTAAAACATGCTGAAGATGTCGACATTCTGCCTTCTGTAAGACTGCTCATCGCAGAGTACATCCGCTATCTGGTAGACCGGGCTGTATACTATTACCCGACCATGCTGCCAAAAGATATGCTGGAAGAAAAACCAAAAATCGGAGAAGTTGATTCTGAGCTCTGGATCGCATTGGAAGATCTGCAGGATGGTTGGCTTAAGTCCGGAACTGTAGGCCAGGAGGTCTATGGCGCCGGTAACGCATTTGGCATTTTGCCAAGGCATTACCTGCAGATTCCGGACCTGCCGTTCATGGTTTATACCGACTATCCTACCTCAGGATTTAAAGCACAGAAGGGAAAGAACATCAGCTTTAAGATACTTGGTGATGAAAGGATCAGCTGCAGGATGATGCTGGTGAAAACAGCAAAAAAGAAGATCCCGGAATTTGAAGTAATGCTCAAAGGCAAAAAAAAGCCGCTAAGAGCCAGATCTGTAGCAAATGGCAATTTGGAATACATCATCGCTGGAAACAGCCAAATAAGCATTCAATTACATGTATAAACTAATAAACTTTATATGGACTCATTAGCAGATTATCTACCTATATCAGTCAAAGGGAAAAGAATACTCATCACCGGTGGAACAACAGGCATCGGACGGGCGACCGCAATCCTGCTGGCTTCACAAGGCGCCAGGATCATGATCTTCGGCCGTCAGCAACAGCCACTGGATGAAACAATGGAAGCCATCATCGGGCTGGATACAGAAACAGAATGCTTCGGCATGATCGCCGATGTGGCTGATCAAAAAGACATCAATAGGATATTTGAAATGGTAGACAGCCAGTTCAATGGCCTGGACATACTGATCAATAACGCTGCATTACCCTATGAAAGCATCATGGACGGAACATACCAGGACTGGCAATACCTCATCAACACCAACCTGCTGGGTTATATGGCCTGCTGTAATGAAGCTGTAAAACGCATGAAAGAAAACATTTCAAGTCATATTGTCAACATCGGTTCGATCAGCGCCGACGAGCGTGCCAAAGACAGCTCGGTATACGTAGCTACCAAAGCAGGGATCCAGGGCTTCAACGAGTCTTTAAGAAAAGAAGTGAATGAACTTGGGATTAAGGTAAGCCTGATTGAACCAGGATTGGTAGGATCGGACATGATCGAAGAAGATTCAGATGAACAGCGTAAAAAAATTGCAGCGATGGAAATGCTCAAAGCTGAAGATATCGCCATGAGCATATTATACTGCCTCTCTCAGCCACAGCGATGTGATGTCATTACCCTACAGATCAGACCTCGCCTGCAAATCATCTAACCATGAAACCAAGAGCAAAAAGATACCCCTATTTCTACAGAAACGGATTGACCATCGTATTCCTGACCTTATTCATTGCCACTTTGATGGCACAGGCACTCACCGGCTGGAAGAAGCACAATCAGGATCTGAACGAAGACCATGCACCTGAAATTGGATTAACGACCTATCTGCAAAGCGGGCACTTCATTTCCGCTACCTTCGAAAACTTCGAGAGCGAATTCCTACAGATGGCCTTATATGTTTTACTAACTGTCTCCTTGCGCCAGATCGGTTCAGCAGAGTCCAAAAGCCTGGATGAGCCCGAAGAGGTAGACCGGGAACCAAAGCGATCAAAAGATGCACCCTTGGCAGTACGAAAAGGGGGATGGATACTGAAGCTGTACAGCAATTCACTTTCCATTTGCTTCGCCATATTGTTCCTGGCCAGCTGGGCCATGCACCTGTACGGCAGCTGGCAAAACCATAATGTCGAACAATTGGCCAAACAGCTACCAACCGAAAGCGTAACAGCTTACCTGGGACAAGCTGAATTCTGGTTTGAAACCTTTCAAAATTGGCAAAGCGAATTCCTTTCAGTCGCTTCTATTGTATTCCTGACCATCTACCTGAGACAACAAGGCTCTCCAGAATCCAAACCAGTGGATGCCCCTGATATGGAAACCGGAAAATAACCGATTATATTGATTAACAGCAACAACACTCCATGAAAAAAGGCATTGATAACATAGACCTAAAACGATGCGGTAAATTACTGATCCAACATCAGCTGACCATCGCCTTTGCCGAAAGCGCGACCGCCGGTCGTATCTGCGCTGAATTCGCACTAATACCAGATGCAGGGAAATTTCTTAAAGGTGGGATCGTCTGCTATGATGCAGACTTGAAATGCAGTTTATTGGATGTACCCGAGCAACAGCTCAAAGAATTTACACCTGAATCCCAGACTGTCACCCGGTCAATTACAAAAGGAATTCAAAAACTCATCCCAGCCGACATTCACATCGGCTGTACCGGCCTCACCGCACCTGGCGGAAGCGAAACACCCTCAAAACCCGTTGGCACTATGTTCCTTTATGGAATACAGGGTCATCGGGAAATGCTCGAGGAAAGAATCGTCTTTCAAGGCAATCCGCATGAGATTGTCTCACAGACAATTACCTTTCTCGCCAGGCACCTGAATGAATACTTCAAGGGTTTAAAATAGTCAGCTCCATCAGGATTAGCATAATGGTAAAGAGCTGACTCAATCATCGGGAGAATTTGATTTTTCCTTTGGATGCTGGCCAAATATTCCCCTGCCCTGCACAGGCCAATAGTAATTGCCAAGCCCTCATCACCTGTCTCTTTTAATATTTCATCGGCAATCTCCACAGCTTTCTCACGGATCTGCTTCGGCTGGATTTTATAAGATGGCGGGTGATCTCCTTTAGCCCATCGCATAATTCCACCTTTTTTTAAAAAAAATAACAAGGAATATGTTTCCACTGTTTTGTGGACTTCTACAGCGATGAAGTCCCCATAAAATAACCTGATCAATCGTCGCTACACAACACCTGAAAAGATTAATTTTAAAGAATATTTTGTACCTTGCCGGTAGAATGGCAATCGGGTTGTTCTTATACTCCTTTCTTATGGAACGAATCGTCATTCAAGAAACCGATCCAGCAGTGCTGGAAGTATTAGACATCTCACTTACCGAAGCCGGGTTCGAGGTGCATGCTACCGACCACTGTGCACCTGACTTCCTGGACATCATCGCAGCCAAACAACCCCACCTGGTGGTACTGGACTTCAAACTCAGCGGGAAAGAAGCCATTGAAGTATGCAATCAAATCAAACAGCGCTTTCCACATTTGCCCATAATTGCAGTCAGCTGTAACTATAACATAAACCAGGACTATGAACGCCATGGCTTTGACGACTATATCCGCAAACCATTTGACCTGGATTTACTCGTAAAAATCCTGCGTAAACATATTCCAAAAGTCTAATCCATCCAGCACTTTAAGGGGACTCTAAGGCGGCTAGCGATCAATAGCAAAGCTGCACAAATCAAACGCGTTAGAAAATCGCGGTATTTCTAAACAGAATGGCTCGATTACTGTGATATCCATCATCAACCTGAAGATTGTTATGCAGGAAAAAAATGAGCCCAACGATTTTGAGAAACGATTCCACGAATGTGACGCCAAGTTCAACACGATATTTGATCTCACCACTGTAGCCTCGAAGATCATCAGGTCTGACCTGACTATATTAAAGGTCAATAAAGCATTTTGCGAACTGTTAGGTTATCTGCCCGAACTGCATCGCTCAGGCATCAAAACTAAAGAACCATCCTTATTCAAGGAGCCACTGGTCCAAACTCCGGCGCTCAGGATTGATCCGGATTGTCTTTTACCGGATACCCTTCCTCATCCAAGTCATCCCGGTCATCTTCCGCAGTCCTTGCCAGAAATTCATCTTCAGTCGTAAGTATCACACTTTCTCCGTTGTCTACATGCATCCCAAGATCATCTAACTCCGATTCCGCCTGCTCAGTCTTGTTTGAATACTCATCCCCCACATAAGGATTCGCCTCATCATAATCTGAATTTGAATCGGCACCATTATCTGAAGGGGTTTCATAAGGGAGCGGGTGATCATAGGCAGTATCCTTATCTGTTACATCTACCTCAAAGGTATTTCTTTCTTCATCGAAAGATAGGTTATCAAAATCTTTATTTTCCTCAAGGCCCTTATTGTTGAGTTTATCTTTCTCTTTATTATGATCTCCACTTGTTTCCATATCTATCCATTTTGTCAGTAAAACACTGCTCCTTGAGATTTGTTTCAATTCATAAAGATGAATTCTTACAGCCGAGTTTATGGATCGTAACTTTTTCAGTACTTTCCAGCTGTCGGGAGAGGTGGGTATCAGCAAATACGTTTTTGTTGATTCCCTAGATCTTCCTTCAGCAAAGCAGTCCAGCATTGTTTAGTCCGGTTTGCCTTAAAAATTACAAGTATGTAAAACTATTTTAATGAACTGATTGTTGAAATAATATTAAATCTTACCGACATGAAATCGACTGTTATAAAAAAAGCAAAGGCCCCCACACCCGGCAGCGCTGTTCCCCTCAGTAAGACTCCCGCTTATTACTTTCACCCAGATGAGGACTTTAAGGAAGATTACGATTGGGAAAAAAACAGAGTGAGTTTAAAAAAAAATACTCACAATACCGATAAAATCGTATTGCGTTAACCGTACATACCGATCCAGATATTCTGCAAACGATGCCAGAGTCATTACCAGAAAAGCGATTTGTTTAACTGATAAGCACGCTAACGGAAAGATCCGCAACCATTGGCGCCTATCAGCGCCCAAGTGCGCACATTAGAGAGAGCGAACGCGTCATTATGAGGTCGAAAACGGCAAAAGGGACTTAGTGGTGCCAGATGCAGGCAGATTTCTTAAAGAGGGATCGTCTGTTATGATGCAGACTTGAAATGCAATTTACTGAATGTTCCCGAGCAACAGCTCAAAGAATTTACCCCTGAATCCGAAACCATCCGGTCAACTACAACAGGAATTCAAAAACTCATCCCAGCCGACATTCTCATCGGCTGTACCGGACTCATTTGGGGGAAGCGAACACCGTACAAACCCGTCGGCACCATGTTTCCTTCCTGGAATACAAGGCCAGCGCAGGTGCTCGACGAAAGGATCGTCCTGCAAGGCCATCCACAAGAGATTGTATCGCAGACAATCACTTTTCTCGCCACGCACCTGCATGAATACTTGAAAAGCTTGATAACTAAATAATTAAAGACATTTGACAACTGAACCCTATCAGGGCTGCTTGTCATAACTAATGATCACCATTTCCAAGTCTATCGTCGCGGGCCCGGTCAGCACTTTACCTGAGACATCAAACCTTCCACCATGACAGGGACAATCCCAGCTTTGCTCAGCAGCATTAAACTGAACTATACAGCCTGCATGCGTACAGATTGGATTTAGTGCAGTTACCTTTCCAGCATCGTCCTTATAGATCGCCAACTTTTTCCCTTCAAAATCCACCAGCTTTCCCTCACCTGATTTAAGGTCGGTAAGCGCCTGCAGATGAGAAGAAGAAAACCGATCGGCAATAAAATGCCAGGCAACGTCCGCATTTTCCTTTATAAACTCCGTAAACCCTGCCACAGGTTTCATGCGCGAAGGGCTAAACAAACTGGCATATTTATTATCCTTTCCCAACACCAGATCTGAAATGATCTTTGCCGAAAGTGTTCCGAATATCATTCCATTACCATTAAAGCCAGTGGCCACAAAAGTCCCCTCAGCACCCGGCAACTGCCCGATATAAGGTAATCCATCCACCGGGACATAGTACTGGGATGACCATTGGTAAACCACAGATTCCACCGCATAGTACTGACCAGCATAATCCTTTAAACGCTGAAACGCTCCTTCAGGTTCATCGTGACCGGTTTTATGATCTTCACCACCCACAATTAAATACGGCTGCCCTCCAATCACATGTGTACGGAAATAATGATAAGGTTCCTGCATGTCATAAGCCAGCCCATCAGGATAATTTCCGTCCTTTAATTTCAAACCAAGTACATAACTGCGGTAAGGCGCATTCCTCAAACTCATCAGGTTTACTCCCGGAGGGACATGCGTCGCATAACATATTTTTTTCGCGCGGATCACGCCGGAATCAGATTTTGCGGTATAGATACCGTCTTCAAAACTGCTTTCCCGGATCCTCGTGTTATCCTGCAATACGCCACCAAGCTGAATGAACTCCGCCAGGAGCCCATTGATGTATTTTAAAGGATGAAACTGCCCTTGCCCCTCAAAACGGATCACCGAATCAAAAGGCACCGGCACCAGGTTTTCATTGGCAGGCTTCACCGAAATTCCAGCCCGCTGAGAAGCTTCCAGAATTTTCTGCAACTGCTTAGTTTCGTTCTCATTCTCCGCATACAGCCAGGCAGATTTGGATTCCAGGTCGCAATCGATGTCCAGCTCTTTTACAAAATGCTCAATCATTGCCATCGCCTCTTTGCCGCCCACGGCGAGTAATTTAGCTGCCTGCTCCCCGAAATCACTTTCCACCTCCGGATAGGTCGCATCAAAAAAAGTATTCAAATGCGCAGAAGTACCTCCGGTTGTTCCAAAGCCAGGCTGTCTCGCTTCTGCAATCAAACAGGAAAGCCCGGCACGTTGCAAAAACAAAGCAGTCGTGATCCCGGTAATACCCGCTCCTACAACCAGGAAATCGTAGATCATGCTGGTTTCAGTTATACCAGCACTTAATTTATCACCAGTAAAGTCCGCAGCTTCTTGCCACGGGCTGTTGTTTATACTGTCTCTTAAAGCGGAATTCTGTTTTCTGTTTTCCATTATCATCAGTTTAGGATATATATTATCGACTTAGATTAAGCAGACTGGTAAGGGTTATCATGATTCAGCAACCCTTTAACCAAAGCCTTCCACTGCGGATAGGAGAAACCAACCTTGGCACCCCAGCCTACAAAAGTATTTCGGATATTGTCCAACGTATTTTCAGTATCCGTATTTGGCACTTCGTTCCGGCCATGCTCTTCCGCATAGATGGTACAGCCAATGCGCTTCACCTGGAAAGTAGAAGTTGCCTCCTCGGTTAAAAAATGGGCTGTTTGGTCACTACCGGTCAGGGGATTGGCGGAAGGCCTGGCGGTCATGCTCAACACCTCCGCATCATCCAGTACCTGCGCTTTAATCTCTTCAATAGTTACCCAATCGTAACCGCCGCCGGTTTGACTACCTGGTCCCGGAATATCAATCCGGATGTGATCACCACTTGTTGCTTTGCGCTGTATGAGGTTTCCTTCTGCATCGGTAAGAAAAAAGTTTGACATTGCTCCGCCTGCAATTCCCGTCCAACGGTTCACATCCAGCAAACGTTCCTTTACCGTTTTAAAAAAGTGAATTGCTTCCGCTTCAGAAGCCAGCTGGATCATTTCAACCGCATTCATTTCTGATCCGGTATGCTGAGGCGGTACATGTGCCGCTCCCGGTTCGTTCTGTTTCTTATTTGTTTCCATGTTTTTATAGATTTATGTTTAATCAGACAATGTTATTTACACGGGCCAAAGCCCATCGTTCCCAAAATCTCATCGATCGAAAAATAAGCACCGCAAACAAACTCATCAGCAGCGCCATAATATATCGTCAACCGGTCACCCTCCACTACATGACCATTGGTGAATACCACAAATCCGAAAAAACCACTGAGTTCATAGCTCTCTGTCGGCACCATGATCGGTTCAATACTTCTGGCCAGTACAATCGAAGGATCGTTCAGATCCAGCAGTAATGCGCCAAGGCAATACCGGTGTTCTACATTGGCACCATGGTAAATTTCCAGCCAGCCATGTTCAGTTTTGATGGGTGCAGCACCGGCTCCGACCCTCGCACTATCCCACATACCCGGCCTGGATTTAATGAGACATTTATGATTGCCCCAATGCAGACCATCCGGAGATTCTGCGAGCCAAATGTAATTGCCGCCGATGTCCTTACTGCTGGGCCTATGTAAAGCGTAGAACTTCCCGTTAATCTTTTCCTCGAAAATAGCGACGTCCTTATTGTGCGGAGGTAAAATCATTCCTTTACGCTCAAAATGTTTCCAGTCTGTAGTGATTTGCATGCCTACCCCTACACCGTTATCAGATACCGCAGTATAGGTGAGGTAATATTTTCCCTCCAACAGGGCGACTCGACAATCTTCAATACCGAATCTTTCCAGTTTACCCTGCCCGAATATACCAGGGAAACCAGCCTCTTCCTGAAAATGAACCCCATCCATACTGCTCAGCAACCTGAGGTGTGAAACGGTGGTCAGGTAATCCAGTCCCTGGTAATTGAATACCCGCGGATCTGTTGCGATCAGATCTGGGTCATTTAAGGGTACTTCTATAATTTCCAGTCTGCCTTCATCATTCAGCAAAGGGATAAAAGCCCAACCTTCTACCTGCTTCACACTTTCTGCAACGCGAACCAACAGCCATATTTTTCCTTCAAACCTGAATACGCCCGGATTCAGCAGGCAAATGATCTGTAAACCTGTGGCACTCGGGTTGAGGTCTTTGGGCATCAATAATGGGTTTTCAGCAAAACGCTTGGCAAGATCTCTCATATTTATGTACTGTAATTAGAAGATTTAGGGTTTGAAACCGAACGCAGTAAAAAATTAACTTGTGCAAAGCTGTTTCTACTACGATTTCAATCGTTAACGCTTTCATCAAGGAATTAACCACACTCAGGATAAAAATGTTTCAGTTGCTAAAAAATTGCTTAATATATATCCAGAATATAAATGCAATGGCAAAAATTTATGACCCGCTACAACCCGCCAGCCAGTAAAACCAATTATACAAAACCATCTTCACTCCAGCTTGTTTTTTACCACTAAGGCATATTAATAGACCATCTGTCAACTTTTGAAAAATAAACACCTACAATTATGACAAACGAGCAAAACACAGATCCAAGGGAAGACGACAACCAACCCAAAAGACAATCAGAAAACGAAAAAGCCAACTATAACTCAATTCCTACTGATGGACCGGTAAGCAAATCAGGTGCAGAAGGAAAATCAGAGCTTCAAAACAATGAAGGTGAAGACGAGAAAACCGATGACATTTCAGGGGACCTTTCCGGCAACGCTTCAGGAAACACAGATGCAGAAGACCAGTAACCCAGCTGAGCGGAAACAGATCATTTTTTTGGTGACAGCCTGACCGCTGGATATGGCCTTCGGTCAGCCTCCACCGAATCCTTTCCAGCGCTTTTACAACATAAAATCAACCATGCAGGATTTGATTACCAAATCACCAATGCAGGAGTCAGCAACCCCGGGCATCAGCAAAGAAAAGCCTTGGCCTTTCATCTGCGCTAACATCATCCGTAAACATGACGGAGAAGTTGGTGTAAATAGTGTATCCGGACAGGGATCAACCTTCTGGTTCAATTTACCAAAATGACATTAAGCCAAAACGTGCTCTTCACCCAGGGGAAGAAAAACGCTGAATACCGAACCTTCCCCTGGCGTACTGCTTACGGTAATTTTACCTCCGGCAGTTTCCAGGGTCTGTTTGACCAGATATAATCCTACGCCATTGCCCTCAACAATACGGGCAACCCGGTTATATTTTTCAAAAATAGAAAGCTGATGCTGCTGATCAATTCCAATCCCGTTGTCGCTCACACTGATCACCATGTAACCATCCTGCTGCGTTGATTTAATCAGGATCTGCGGTGCCCGGTCAGCAGCAGCGTAATTGACTGCATTATTCACCAGGTTATATAGAATACTTCTTAGTTTACGCCGGGCAAAAGTAATTTCGGACACGCCAATTTCCATCTTAATCACCGCTTTTGACTCCTGCAATTGGGCGGCCAGGGTCAGCCGGACGTCTTCCAAAATATTCTGCAAATCCAGCAGCTCTTCCACCGCCTGGTACTTCTGCCCCTGCCAGCGGTGGTGTACAAGATCAGCAATAATATCTTTCATTTTTACAAGGCTGCCTTCCACCTTGCTGAGCAGCACGGGAAACTTAGCCAATCCTTTTTCAGGAAGTTTTTTAAGCAATTCAACACTCAAACCAAGCGAAGTCAGGGGATTTTTAATGTCATGGGCGATGGTGTCCAGCAATAACTCATGCTCAGAAATGAGCTTTTCCTGTTCCTTCAGATCCCTGATTCGGGCAGTGATGTCTATAAAAGTAATGATCACACCATCAGTCTTGCCGCTCTTGTGAACGATATAGGGCAACACATTCATCTGGTACCAGCGGCGGTCTGTTGTTTGAATTTCCTTTTCCAGGATCTCACTGGAATCAATTACATGCTGGATGTTGTCCAGGATGGTCGGAAACCTAAAATTCTCTTTTACGTTGGTCAGGGGCTGCCCGATGTGTTCCTCCCGAAGGTTAAACTGTTTCATCGCAGGAGGCGTAAACTTCCTCAGGATCAGCTCGGCATCAACAAAGAGCTGGGGAATGATCGTATTACGGAAATAATTCTCCAGTTCATCATTGAGTTCGATCAGCGTTGTGATCTGTTCGCTTTTACTTTGCATATGGTAAGATTGATGTCCAGACGGACATATAAGGCCAAATTAGTATAAACATTGGCTAACGTTTTCCGGCATTTGACATTAATCTCAAACAAGCAACATTAATGCAGTTCATGCCATACCGCAAGAATGAATTCGCCTTTTGAACTTCAGTTAAGCAAAAAAAAACATCCATCTTACTAGATGGATGTTTTTACCAATTTATGAAGGAATCTAATTAGCTGATTTTAACATTAATTGCATTCAAGCCTTTTTTACCTTGCTCGATGTCATAGCTTACTGAATCATTCTCACGAATATTGTCCATTAAACCAGAAGAATGAACAAAGATTTCGCTATCACCATTCGCTGGTACGATAAATCCAAAACCTTTTGTCTCATTGAAAAATTTTACTGTTCCTTGTTGCATTATATTTTTATTTAATTGCAGCCAAAGGTAATCAAATAATTCACATAAAGAATTTTATTTTAATAAAATAAAAACTGTGAAATTTTATTCTATCAAATAATTTATGAGCAAAATATTTTTCCGACCCTAATTCAGGCGACCAGCTTGAGATTTAGTTTCTTAAAGACCTCTTTGGTAATCAGGCGAACATTCGCCGCAAGCTGATCGTAGCTGCAATGCAGCAGGCCCTGAGGCAGCGGAATACCATTTTCCCGTTTGATCAAATCAATAGTGATCACCGAATCAATGGCAATCTGCTCATCCCCCTCGAGCGAACTGTAAAGTCTGCTGGCGAACTTCTCATCAGCACCGAGACTGAAACATCCGTAGGTTTCCATTCCGGCAGAAGTCCTTATATTCAGTGATATTTCATAATTGGCCTCCATAATACAATAATTAATTAAATGAAATAAAAAAGCCGCCCGAAGGCAGCTCGTGGCATTTGTATAAATCAAAGATGCATTACTTAATTTCAATCTGGCGGCTTTGCATTTTAGCCTCTTCCCTTTTAGCGATGTCCACGCACAATACTCCATCTGCATACTTTGCTTCAATGCCATTCTCATCTGCGGCATCAGGCAGCGTAAAAGAACGCACAAATGAACTATAACTAAATTCTTTCTTGTTGTAATTTCGCTCTTGCCCACGCTCCTGCTGAGTTTGCTCCGCCGAAACGCTCAATACGTTCCTTTCTAAAGAAAGTTTAAAATCTTCCTTCTTCAGACCCGGAGCCGCAAGCTCCACATGATAGTGATCTTTACTCTCACTGATATTGACAGCAGGTACACGCGCCATCATCCGATCGGAAAAGAAAGTGTCATTGAAAACAGAATCTAAAATACCATCAAAGCCAGTCATCAGGCCATTGTTCTTCACATTGCCATTTGGATTAAATTTAACCAGTGTCATAGGTCTTTCCTCCTTAAATTGATTTTTAGTGATTAAAACTTACAATTAATTAAACTTGAACATCGTGTTCCTCCAAGATATATCCAATGGAATGCCAAAGCAATTTCAGCCCCAATCAGCTGCATATTTTGCAGAAAAAATGAAAAAATTTCAGTTAAAATGTCAAAAATTCATCATCACCAAAGGCAAAACACTGGCGCCATAAACCGACTAGGTAACCAACAAGGATTAAATTCAACCTTCGGGCTTTATTTGAAGTCATGCATTACAAGTACCTCTATCAGCTAAATTCTGTTTAATTTTGCCCAACGGTTGAACAAATCAAACGGTTTAGCTATAAAACTTTCGGCTTCACAAGTCCTGGCAGCATCTTCACTCCTCTGCGAAGACATGATTAAAACAGGCAAAACGCTACTGCGGGAATCTCTTCTGATTTGATGACAAAGATCAATGCCATTTCCGTCTGGTAACATGACATCCAGCAAGAACAGATCTCGCAATTCTTTGTTCGCCAAACATATAATAACCAACTCCGGGCATTGTACCAAACCAAACATAGAAGTATCGTCACATCAGCTACCCTACTTGTAAAACCAATTGCTCACCAGATAAGCGTTCAACCAATTTTCACCATCTTGATTAAAACCGTAGCGCTGTTAGTGATTCCAGCAATTCAATCATCGCTCTGGCAGTTGGTCCGCCGACAATGGATTTTGTCCGGTAACCAGCAGGTCGTCACGCTCCACGTGACTGGTGAACGGAATTAAATGCCGGTTTGACTTCTGCGCCCAGTTCCTCCAACCGGCTTTGTAACCGGTAAGGCACATGACCACTGCTTCCGGTCATCACTTCTTCGGTATTGCTGAATGCAGCAAGCACCTTACCCTAAGGCAAGCCCGGCGGCACGGATCAAAGCCGCGTGGCCATGGCAGACCACTCTACCGGTTTTCCAGCATCCAGGAAAACCAAAATCAGCTGTCCGCTTAAATCGCTGCCGGCAAGATCCCAGATTGGTCCGTGTCCACCGGGATACAACAAAGCATCGTAATCGCCCGCACTCATCCCTGTGATCCTGTCAGTATTCTTAAAAGCAGTCTTGGCGATTTCATCATCGTTAAAACGACGGTTAGAAGCTGTAATCTTTTCGGTCAGTTCACTCAACGGGTCCACCAGAAGAGTACCTCCCATTGGACTCACAGGATGACCTGGTATCCCTGGTCATCACCACTTTGTTTATTAGATCAACAATAGTCTCTATCCAAATACCTTAACTCTTTGAAATAGATTAAAAACGGACGGACTATCCTGGGCTAGTTCAAAATTCCTGTATTTAGGATTGATATAAACATCCTGGACGATAGCATTACACATTATATCGTGTGTACGAAGAACTTACTCCTTTTTTTCAATTTTGGAACAGTATTTGGTAGGTGCAAGACTGGGGTGCGAGCAAACAAATTCTTAAATTTTTACCATAAACAAAGACAACTATGTTTGATCAACTTATCCAAGTGCTCCAACAACATGGAAAGGAGTCTGTCATTAACAATGCAGATGTTCCCAATGAGTACAATGAAGGCGTATTGCAAGAAGCAAACGGTTCCATTATGAATGTAATAACTGATATGGTGGCCAACGGCCAGGGGCACCAGCTTGCTGCTGCTGCAACTGACCCTAACCATCAAGCCGCCCAGCTAATGCAAAATGGTTTTGTAGAAAACATTATGCAGAAATTCGGCATCAACGGAGCAGCTGCTCAAAGCATTGCGGCGTCATTAATCCCCGCAGTTTTATCCTCGTTGGCCAATGGACAAGGTGGAGCTTCGGGCAGTAGCACAGGAGGTTTCAGCCTGGACACTATTACTTCAGTTCTAGGCAAAACGGCTTTAGACAAAGATGGCGATGGCAAACTCGGCCTTGGCGATATCACTAAACTGTTTGGTGCCTGATAATACCATAATGTAAACCTATTTTTTTACCTCAAAATTTAATCAGAATGAAACTTACAAAAGTGTTTGCTGTTGTTCCTATTTTGGCAATATCATTAATGGTGTCCTGTGGCCCTAACGATGCAGATATTCAGGCTAAAGTGACTGAAACACTGAAGACGGTTCCTGGCATTAGTGCCCAGGTAAAAGAAGGCGTATTAACCCTTAGCGGTAATGTGTCTGATGCAGCCGCTAAAACGGCTGCCGAAGCTGCCGTAAAAGAAGAGAAAGGGATAAAGAGTATCGTGAATAATATTACGATTACCCCTAGTTTATCGTCTGTTGTTGCCCCCATTGCTATGGCGGCTGACGAAGCACTGACTAAAGCAGTGAGAGATGCCACCAAAGATTACCAGGGAGTAACGGCGGTTGTAAAAGATGGCATTATTTCTTTAAAGGGCACACTGAGTGCCGATAAATGGAAAAGACTTAAAATGACATTGGACGGATTAGGCCCTAAAAAAGTGGATGCTTCCGGTATCAGTATAGCAAAATAATTAGTCAACAGTATAAAATATAAAACGATGTTACAAGAAAAATATAAAGAGTTGATAGACTCTGCACACTCATCGGGCGTTGCACAATTACAAGTACAGGAAATTGAAAACGTTCTTCATATTGCAGGGGAAGCACCTTCGGGAATTGTAAAAGATCAACTTTGGGATATCTACAATAAAATTGATCCCAACTATCTAGCCGGGGACTTAGTACTTGATGTAAATGTCGCTACGGCAGTAAACGTGACCAAAGTAAGAGTCACTACAGATTCATCAAATCTTAATATACGTAAAGGTCCTGGAACTGACCAGCCGATAGTTGGCAAAGCCGCTCACGATGAAATCATTACACTGGTAAACAAGTCTAACAAGCAATGGTGGCTTGTACGTACTAATGATGGAGAGGAAGGCTATAGTTACGCCCAATATTTACAACCCGTAGAGTAAATTTTATTCAAAAAAGGCCGCTCAACTTTTTGAAGCAATAAAAAATCTTCATGAAAATTGGAGCCATAAAAGAAGCAGGAAATTATGTCCCCTGCTTCTTTTTGTGTGCGCCTGTCACAGCTCTGAACTTTAGAATGAAAGTCCGAATGCGTCTTAACAGTAGAAAGCGCTAACCTGAACCAAAGGGTGTCGATCGCAAAGAGGACATCTCGGTCGAAGACTCGATTTTCGTTTATATATTTGCTCTATCCTTGGCAATCAAGCTCAAAAATGGTTTTGAGGTTGGCTGCTTGCACAACACCTTTGGGCTTCACGATACACTTTAGCTAATGAATTAGATGGATAGACTAGAATTCCTTCGAGCGATGGATATTAGTTCATAAGTTCCTTCTGAACTTACGAACCAATATTGCAAGGGAATTTGCAGTAAAATGCTTTATAAGGCACTCTTATGTTTATTAACAGGGGGCATAAAAAAGTACATACTCTTTTAAATATCAAGGAAACAAGGTATTTAAACCATACATGATACCACTTCGTAGCCGGGTGAATAACTACCGCTTAGTTTATTTGCTGAACCTCTAGCGCTGTAACTTGAAACTGCGCTGTATTCGATGGAGTACCACTGGACATTCGTCCCTCAAGAATCAACTTAGCGCCAGCGGTAAAACTGCCAACATAAGATATAGGAAGAGAATAAAAACCTGGAGGGACTTTTGGTACTTGAGATGAAAAAAGTACGGTACTGGTGGTAGAGTTCGTTATTTGAGCAACTACCGTAGGGAGATTACTAGCGTTGCCACTGTAATTTACTATAGCCTGAACCATAGCATCAATCTTATATGTACCAGCAACAACAAATGTAAGCGTATTGCCCGATTTGGTCATTTTGCTGGTAATATTGAGTGGCACATTCACAAGGTCGAGTGGACTCGCGGATAAAGCAAACGCTGATGGGCTTCCCCATGCCACCAGTACCGTTTGAGGAAGTGTAGACACTACAGGTGTACCTTTCCACCCTGTTCCATAAGCCGGGTATGTTGCTGTACCGGTAATGCCCGCATTGGTATTGTAAACAACCATACCATCGGTTTTGGTGTCGCCTGTTAGGGTAAAGGTGGTGGTGGCCGTTAGTAATACCTTGGGCATCAGCACACCCTTTAAGCTATTGGTTATCTGCAATTGTGCGCTGGCATCGGCTGCGGCACGGGAACCTATATTCGTTTGTGCTTTCAGACCACTTATGCCTACTATTAATACTACTGCAAAAATTACAATTCGTTTGTTCATTGTTGTTTGTGGTTTATTGTTTGGTTAGTTTTTATTATTTGAGATCAGGTTGGGAGAAGATATTCACTATTACCTTCGAGATAACTTTATTACCTGAACTGTGGGDRCAAATAAAAGAAGTTAAATAGAAGTTACCAGTATTGATGTATACTCACATTCACTGTACCCGCTTTGGATCAGCCCTGATGACCATCCCGGTTAATAATCTCCCATTTTCCATCTTCTCAGGTTCTGAAATACCCTGGCATACTTCATCCTTGCTAACCACGATAATCTTTTCCCCGCGATGAATCGACTAAAGGCTGTATTTAAAGAGAGGTTAGACTCGGTAAAGCCGATGCCGTCAAAACACTGGGCACAGTAATAGTGACTATAGGTTCCATCGTTAAACGTAGCATAAGGCACAGTGCCATTCAGCATCTTAAAACAAGACTGACAATTTTCACTTTTTTTTTCTCTATCTGGGACTCCAGGAATTTTTCCTGTAGATACAAATTATAAATCAATCCGATTACAATAGCAAATAATACAATTAGTGAAACGTTTTGTAGGTCCTTAAGAAATTTTCTGTCTTCATTTATTGAAAAGATCTCCTTGCCAATAAAATTATCATTGACATTCATTTTACTTGCTAAAATTCCGTTTTCGGTTAAATGTGTTTGGTACTTTTTATAAAGATTACTTAATTTCTGATTAACGAACAGTTCGAATTTTGTTCCACGTAATTTATAATTGAAGAATAAATTGTTTCCCGCGGTGGTCATTACCGGGTTCTGTACCCGATAATTTTTTGAGAGCTCTTATGAAAATTCCTTCAGGTAATTGAACTCTTTCGTTAATTGGTACGAATCATCCTTTACAGCTTCGGTTGAAATTGCCTGGCTTTTATGTAACTCGGTCTTTTTAAGGTTTAACTATCTGATTTCGAAATAGGTAAAGCAGACAGCGCTGATTGTTAGGATAAATAAAACGATAAAGATGTAGTTTGGTAATTTTGGAAGCATGTAAATTTAAACTATAAATGATAATTATTGATTTATTGTTATTAAGTACAAAAAAGTTATTTGAAAAACTTAGTGGGGGCATCACTCCAAGAAAAATGACCCTGGTCCCTTTAAACGTATATTGATGGGATTCGGCAATGACGTATTGATTTCGTTATTACCCTGCTTAATTTATCTGCTGAACCTCTAATGATGTGACTTGAAACGACCCTACAGTAAAATTATTATTATTAATGTATCCATCAAGAACTACCTGAGAGGCAGTTGTAAAATTGCCAATATAGGATATAGGTAGCGTATAATAGGAGGATGTAGCGGCAGTTACTAAACTTTGACCAAGAACCCGGGCCCCAGGGTAGGTGATGAAAATGTCTACTAATGAGGCAGTTATAGAAGGGCTAATGGAGGTGTGGGGGAAACCGCCACCTATGTTCCGCACGATAGCGACAATTTTATATGTACCAGCAACATTAAAATTTAATTGATTGTTGTTAATTACAGTTATTTTGCTATTCGTGTTGATAATACCTTCGATAGGTCAAGTCGTACATTATTACCGGTTGTTAAGTTGCCGGATGCTAAGAATACCGTTTGGGGAATTGTGGGCGCAGGTGTACCTTTCCAGCCTGTTCCATCCCAGGTGTATAAACCCATTCCGGAAGCAGGGTAGGCAGCTGTTCCGACAATGGCGGCATTGGTATTATAAACAACCATCCCGGCGGTTCTCGTGTTGCCTGCCAGAGTAAAAGTGGTGGTGGCCGTTAGCGCTACCTTGGGCATCATCACACCCTTTGTGTTATTCGTTATCTGCAATTGTGCGCTGGCATCAGGGGCGGCAGTAGAACCTATATTCGTTTGTGTTTTCAGATTACTTAAGCCCATTACCAGTGCGACTGCAAAAACTTTAATTTGTTTGTTCATTGTTGTTCGTTTATTCTTTATTATTTGAGATCAGTTTGCGAGAAGATATTCACTATTACATTCGAGATAACTTTATTACCTGAACTGTGCGTACAAAGAAAAGAAGTTAAACAGAAGATATCAATACTAATGTATACTCAGATTTACTGTACCCGCTTTGGGTCAGGCCTGATGACCACCCCGTTTAATAGTCTCCCATTTTCCATCTTCTCAGGTTTTGAAATACCCTGGCATACTTCATTCTTGCTATCCCCATTCAAATCGCCTGAAATGGGTCCTGAAATCGCTCCACCCAATAACGGATCACTAAGCTGAATACCTGAAATAATAACATTTCCGGTATTTTTTAGCTTAAAAGTATAGGTGATGGTTTCGTTGGTACTGGCAAAGCCATTGCTATTCAGGTCATTAAAAACTCCTGTTTTGTACAATCTAAATGAAGCTACCGCCGGTGTAACAGTCGATGTATTATTATTCGGATCAGGATCAGAAGACGTAATTGTCGCGGTATTCGTGTAAGAACACGCTTCATTCACCCTGGCCTTAATTTTCAATGTTGCAGTTTCCTGTACTGCCTCATTGTCCACTGGTTACAGGCCTGTTTGCCGGGAGCTGAGGGTTTGATATTGTGTTACACATTGTTACTTTAGTGGTTATCATAGCTGCCCCCGAACGGTAAATATTTTGATTAAACGGACCTCCCTGCGATGCTGTCCCCTTTGCCGAATAGAAAACAGATGATCCCCCCACATATCCTTTAACGGGTGTAAATGTTACCAACCCGGTAGCTGTATTATACGACCAGGTCCCTTTACCAGGATCCGTGTAAGTGGTGCCTAAATTATTACGTGCTGCATCTTCAAAAATAAAGCTCGAAAAATCAACATAAGTGCTGTTATTGCCGGATGTTATTGTACCTGTTAAAGATCCGTTATAAAACACATCGTTACTAAAGGGGTTAATAACACCCGCCGGAGTGTAGTTTCCGCAAAACAATAGTGTATCGGCTGCTCCAATAGTTTGATAAGGCAGCTTAACCACTAGGTCGCGAATGAGCTGAGTTTGAGTAGCAGCGCCGGTAGAGGCCGCAAAACCTATTTTAAACGAAGCCGGTACTGTAGCAGTCAAGGTATGGATTGTGTTCAGTCCTTGATCATAAGCTTCAGTAGTGGCGTCATAGATTCCGAGGGCATTGGCATTTTCTGTATAGATAAGCGACGTTGAATATTGGTAGTTATTGATAACGTTTGTAGTTGTAACATCATGCTGAATTTTAACATTTACCACAAAGCCACCGCCAGCACGCGGTGTAAGTATAATAATCGCTTTACGGTAATTGGCATCGCCCGGATTTGCAGATAAAGCTCCAGGCCTTAAATCAAAAGCATTGGGTGCAGTAAAGGGCGTTGAAGAAGTAGTATATGAACCATCTGCTGTATTCAATATGGCCGCTGATGCGCCAGAAGCATTATTTAACGTGCCCTGTGTGGCTAAAACCGGATACCCGGAATAGTTTAGCCCCCTTAGCCCGTATGTAGTTCCGGAAATCCCGCCCGGGTACTGGGCCCCTCTCAGGGTAAGCTGGCTTCTGCCTGAGCCTCCCCATGTAACCCCCGTGATCCCGTTTGTTCTCGCAGGATCTTCAAAAAATTGATTTTTAAAATTTCCGTAGGCATCTAACCCTATCCCTAAGTAAGCGCCTGTTAAACCTTGTTGTCTGTCTGTAGCATACCCGGCCCTATTAAAACCATATCCTAAACCATGACCATTACTCCCAATTGTTACCGGGGTTTTACTGGCATCATATAAAAAAACGGAGATACCGTCCCCATAACTATTATCAAATTGGACACCCCCATACATTGAATATTCAAAATTTATTTCTATCCCGTTAGTTGAGTTGAATTGAAAGCCATCTATAGTAACGGCCCCAAATTGAGTTGTAGTGGCTGGGGTAAGCACTAGTCCGTTCATTGTAAAAGTTGCAGCATTAACTTTTCCCCCTGGAGCCAGCGGTAAAGCAATGCCTGTCGGCATGGTAGTGCTTCTGAAAGATTCAGCATAAGGGAACGTACTATTTTGCCCAAAGCCTGCAGTTGCAAAAAACAAACTAAGTATAATAAAACCATAAGAGAGTAAGTACCGCCCGCTATTTTGCATTGTAATATTATTTGTGCTCATTAATCTTTAACTTTAAATAACTTTAAAAACGATGTTCATAAATGTTTTTGGTGTAACTACTGCCCCTGGTATAACTGTATAAGTTAAAACACCTAAAGTTGAAATTGCTACATTGGCAAAAACGCTTGTGTCATAATAAGTGACAAAATAATCTAAAGCGCTAGCAGGCAGCGTAGGTATCGTTGATGTAGGATTGCTTCTTACTTTGGCCGTTGTAGTAACAAAACCAAATTGATCTGTATAAACTGAATAAAGATTTATGGTTTGGGTCCCTGTTAAAACCGCTCCGGTTGTTAGATTGTTTGTAGGAATAACAACAGCAGGTGCGTAGAAAAATTTAGGCATTGCAGGCCCGGTAGGCGTACCTTTCCAGCCTGTTCCATCCCAGGTGTATAAGCCTGTTCCATAAGCCGGATACGCAGGTGTCCCGGTAATGCTGGCATTGGTATTGTAAACAACCATCCCGGCGGTTCCAGTGTTTCCGGCCAGGGTAAAAGTGGTCGTGGCCGTCAGCACCACCTTCGGCATCAACACACCTTTTGTGGTACTCGATATTTCTAATTGTGCACTGGGATCAGGGTTACGGTTACCAATACCCGTCTGCGCTTTCAGGCCGCTTATGCCTATTACTACTGCTATTATCAAAAATGTAATTTGTTTTTTCATTATTTTTATTTATTTTTTATGGAGGAACAGCGTTCATCTCCGTAAGGATTTTATTACTTTATGATTAATTTGATCGGAAATGCCGGGATAGTAATTAATTATCTGTCTTGTTTGTATCAAAGCAAACACGAATTCAACTCACCTTCTGCATTTTCTGAATGCAGGCCCAAAAGATTGTTTGACTTTTTGATTATTTGGCATTGCGGTCGTTAATTTTAATTTTTTTGATATTGAATACAATTTGCAAAAAAAACAATAAATGCAGGGTTTCAGAAATATTATACTACCTAATTTCTTCTTAGTTCCTACTCAATTTCTACTCTCATCACTTCACACATTAATAATAAACATTTCACACACATTTTAATTATAACAAATATGGGATTCACAGCTGGTTCATCCAACTATTCAGATCATGATTGGAAGGGATACGCAGTTTTTTTCTGATCCTGTATTTTCGTCCCTCTACCGTACGTACAGCAACTTTGGTATAACTTACAATTTCTTGGGTATTAAAGTTTAGCTTCAATAGTATACAAAACTCAATTTCCGCAGCAAGTATATTAGGGGAGATGTCAACTAATTTCTTGCTAAATTCAGGGTCAAATTGATTGTATTTGGCCATGAAAGCCGGATGGTTACTTGCGGCCATGTGTAAGATTTCCTTTAACTCCTCTGTTTTTGAAGCCAGGGTCCTATAATCATCATTCCGCTCTATTCTTTTAATTAACTCTTCAGCCTTCTCTTTATTGACTTGTAATCTCTTTTTGAATTTGCGATGGAAAAAAATGATGGCGCAGATCGCTATAATCAGTAAAGAACCGATGAAGAGGATGACCCGGAAATCCCGGCTGCTCTTCTTGGCATCCTGCTGTTCCTTCTGCTCAATAATATAGTTAAGTGGGCCTTTGATAGCGGCCTTTTCAGCATCGGCAATACTGTCGCTCAAATCAACACTTCTTTTGAGGTATTGTTGTGCTTTTGTCTTTTCATTTAATGCGGTATAAACCTTTGATAATCCAATATATGTATTCTTTAACATTCTTGTGTCCTTTGACTCAGCAAACGCATCGACAGCATTTTTATAACTAAACTTTGCTGCCTGGTATTTTGTTTGCTGATAGTAAAGATCCCCAAGGGCAGTAAAGGCGGCTCCTTTTACGAAACTTTCATTGTACGCTTCACTTACGAAGGTCGCCTTCTTAAAATAAAATTCTGCAGAATCAAATTGCTTAATGGTGAGAAAATTGTCCGCCAGGTTGCAGAGTGGCATTGATGCCATATTTGGGAACTTACGCTTGTCCACGATTTTAACATATTCCATATAAGCTTTTTGACGAAAAGGTAATGCTTTAGCAGCCTGTTTTAAAAGTTGATGGTTTTCCGCTAAGACATCATAAATGTTTCCCAGGCGGTTATGCCTTTGATCTGCATCCTTAATCTTTTGGGCAATGGGAATTGCACTGAATAAAGTCTCCCCGGCTTCTTTAGGAAAACCTAAGCGGGCGTAACATCTTCCTTTTATGGTTTCAAGCACGGCAATATACCGGGGGTCATCCAGTTTTACAGTAATACCTTCAGCCGCTACCGCAGCTTTGAAAGCTTCATCAAAATGGCTGGTATTAATATACTTTGAAGCCCGGCTTAAAAGTGCCCTGACCATTCCTTCCTCGTAGTGTATGGCAGCGGAAGCATCAAAGGCTTTCTCTCCCATATCAATTCCAGTCTCCAGGTTGTTTGTATGAGACACCACATCAAGTATGCTGTCAATTTGCCTTTTGTTATATTGTGCCTTACTTTGATTTCCTGCTACAATTAACAACACAGGTAATAATTTTGCAATCACCCTCCTCATATATTTGATGTTCGTTGTTTTGTTTGATCTTATAATGCCGGATGATATCGACCGCGGCAGTTACTTATTACTTGCTGTAGATTTCACCAGAAAAATGAACTATTCACTTAAATACCTGTCCTATCAGCCTGCAGGAATGCGACACATCCGTACTAAATCAATATTCATGTTTAAGCGAATTTTTGACAGGCTGTGACTTGAATAAAAAGGACCCAAAGTTGAGCTTTACCATGTTCACACCAGTCTCGTGCTCCTGGTTCGTTTGAGCAGTTACCTGCAGAGTAAAAAGGCCTAATGATAAGCCTAAAATAATTTTTTTCGTAAAATTTAATTTCATAAATGGTCTAATTAATAAATAAGAGTAAAAAAGCAAGGCACCAAAAGGTGCTATTGATTTCTAAGGTGAATGATTGTCATACAACAGGAACAAGCATTAGTACTAGTCATAGGTATTTTTAAAAAATTAAAAGCTCGAACCAATGTGTTTCTTAAGTCTAAGCGACAAGAAAATACAGTCCAATATTAACAATCCCTGGCCATTGCAAAACAGCCGGCATTAACTATAAGGAAACCGATCAGGTTGAGCTTGAAATCAAGGAATGGTCTACGTATCAGGAAAAATTTCCTGATACGTTTTGTCGCTGCACCCATCATTATTTTAGCACTTCATATGAATATCAGATAACTTTTTAGCATTTAAGCTGCCTTTGCCCATTGAGTTTTCCTAAGTTCTTTAGCAGAACTTCATTTTCAGGACTTGCTTAAATACATAAAGGGAAAGCACAACTCCGAGGTGAGAAAACCTCACAAATGACCAGTCTACTTCCTTTCTGGCTCAATGGCCATGGTACTACTTTATTCTTAACAGTTCGAAGCTATCTTTCCGTTTTTGGTCTGTATCGGCAAAGGAACTGATAAAATCTTCAACGCTCGCGTTGTTCAGAATTTCCGCAATTGTAGTCATATTTATCGAAAGGTAAAGGTTTCAAGGGTTAATGATAGGTCTATCGATAGATTCGAAAATAGTAAAACACGGATTCAATGATTTCATCAAACTATTTGCAGAGTTAGCTGCGGCTGTACCGAAAACCAAAACGCTGATTGGCAACTTTAGATGCAATATTATTTTTCCGGTAGCTTATGCTTAGTCACTTTAACTGAGGCGCTGATGCCCAAGCCGATCTTATTTAAAAAAGAAACATGGATACACTGGCCTCTATATTCTTTCCGAATATAAGATTGTTCAAATACCCTTCACTGTCGTTCATTTACAAAATGCTTGTCATACCGATCAGCTCGTCATTTGCATAAAGACCAAATGCCACCCAGGAATCATTCATACGTTCTACCCACTTGCGTCTACAAGTTCAGTTTCCGCAGGAGTTGTGTATCTGAACATGCTCTATCCCACATCCATATTCTTACTTTTTACAACAAAACTATTAAAAATTTCGATTCGGGGATAAATATGTGCGGTCTTATCCCCATAGGATAACTACGTGATTGGGACACTATGCACAAAGATTATTTTGGTAGCTTAAGAAATGTCTTTCTTAGAAATTAAACGAGTAACATTGCTCGGCTATATAGCGATCAGGTTATCCGTAGATATTGGATAATTTTTGAATACAGTTCCATAGGATTAAAAGGCTTAGATACGTGATCATTCATCCCTGAGTCAAGAACCTTTTCATTGATTTCAGCTAACACAGATGCCGTGAGGGCGACAATAGGCAGTTGTGTTTTTCCAGGAATATTCCGGATAATCTGGCTGGCGGTATACCCATCCATTTCGGGCATCTGCAGATCCATCAATACCAAATGGTACTCATTCGCTTTCACTTTTTCTACAGCTTCAATCCCTGTAGCCGCATAATCAATCTCGAGGTCCCATTTTTGCATAAATTTACTAGCAACCATAATATTGATCTCATTGTCTTCCACCAGAAGAACCTTATAACCGGCCAAACTGATAAATTCCTGTATTGGTCCTGAGTATTGACGACCTGATTTTTTAATCCCCTTTCGGAATGTCAAATTAAGTGAAAAAGTTGATCCTTTGCCCAATGCGCTTTCCAAACGAATATTACCGCCTTGCAAGTCAATCAGTCTTTTTGTGATCGCGAGTCCCAGACCAGTTCCACCAAATCGTCTTGCCGTATCTGCCCCTGCCTGGGTAAAGCTTTCAAAAATATATTCCTGCAAAGCAGGATCTATACCGATACCCGTATCGCTAATAGTAAAGTTAATCTCCAGAAAATCATCCTCCCCCCCTACCAGTGAAAGATCAACCATCACAAAACCATCATTGGTGAACTTAATCGCATTGCTAATCAGGTTGTTCAGAATCTGAGTTAACCGCACCGGATCTCCGATAATCACTTCAGGCAAATCCGAATCCATCTTTAATTTCAGTTTGATTCCCTTTTCTTCTGCCTGAGGAATCTGCCCCAGTCTAATGTTGTTCAACAGTTCGGTCAGGTTAAAATCAATTAGTTCAAATTCGATTTTTCCGGATTCAATCTTACTATAATCCAGTATGTCGTTAATCAGACTCAGCAAATTTTCACTTGAAAATTTCAGAATATTCAGGTTTTCCAGCTGTTCAGGCATTGGATCTTCCTGCAAAAGCAAATGCACCATCCCGATGACGGCATTCATAGGTGTTCTGATCTCATGACTCATATTGGACAGGAATTGTTGCTTGGCATCGGCTGCCTCTTCAGCAATTTTCTTTGCCTTTACCAACTCCATTTCGGCTGATTTACGCTCACTGATATCGCTAACTGCTCCCATCACTTTAATTGTTCTCCCTTTCTCAACAATGGGAATTCCGATGCTCCTTACCCATTTCTCTGAGGTTTTAGTCCTGATTTCCAAGTCATACGGACGCTGCAAGGCTATCGCATCTCTTACCGCTTGCTGTACGCTTTCGCTGTCTTCTTCACGATAAAAAGAAACCGCCTCAGCAACGGTCGTTGTCTCGTCCAGTATCCCCGACAAGAACTTCAGGTATTTGGTCCTGTAAACGGAACCAGTAACGACATCTAGTTCCCACCCTCCTGTTTTACCAATCTGCTGACTGGTATCCAGCAGATTGACCGTTCTTTTCAGTTCTTCCTTCGCACGCTTTAATTTTTGTTCTGCGCCCTTTTGCTGGGTGATATCCAGCGCAAAACCGATAATGTTTCCAACTTGATCAGGGTGGGGAAATATATGATTTTCATAAATTAGTTTTCTCCCATCGATTTCAATGGTATTTATAAACAAAACTGAATCTCCTAAGAACGCTCGCTGTAGATGTGCTGCGGCTGTCGGAAACTGCTCAAAAGCATTTGCGCCTACCAATTCATCATCCTTTAATTCCATTGCCTTCAAACCCGAACCAATAGACCGAGTAATTAATCCCTGACCATCAATTTCGAAAACGATAACCGGTAAATTGTCCAGAATTCCATGAAGAAGCCGGGTTCTTTCCTGAGATTCTTTTTCCAGCCGGATTCTTTCAGAAACATCCTGACAGAAAACAGTCATCCCTGTTACCTTTCCAGAATCATCATACGTTGGATTACAGATTATACTTAAATGCGCCCTGTATAGACCTGGTTCACCAAACTCTTCTATGGTCTCTACCGTTTTTCCGGCCATCACCTGTTTAAATATTTCCAGTACCTTATGCTTATCGATACCGCTGTTCATCCCTGCCAGTTCAAGATAATTGTCACCAATTTTAAGATCTATACCCCTGCTCATTTTTACAGCTTGTTGGTGCGCCTTGTTGAACGCAGTATAATTAAAATTATGATCAAACGAAAAAATGCTGGCACTGGTATTATTCAGAAGAGCTTTCAATCTGGCATTTTCTTCAAGAAGGTCCGGTTTCGTCAAAATATTCTTGTTACTCATCACTCGCTTTTATCAATAACTCTTTCTCTTTTATAACAATTTGCTAGCCAAAACTCCAAAACACCGATTTATAATTATGTAGCAATCAAAGAGGAAGAATCAGCAAAAAACGCATAACAATCTATACTACAATAACTTAAATGCCAAAAAAAATGACAACTTCTTTTGATTTATTCCCTTTGAGTCTCCCATCGACGCACGCTCCATCATTCAGATCCTGCCTACGCATAAGAAGATAGATTTTGAATCCGTTTCCGTAATGATCTCAAGCCATGTTTGTTGAACCAATCGAGTCTCGAGGAGTTATCCTCAGGTATTCGGAATTGTTTTCTTAAATCCGCATCAACAATCAACTCTCTTATTAAACCTGTAGCAATTCCCATATTCCGATAGTTCGGTTCCACCCCATTAACCATAAGAATAAATATACTTTGGATAACTCCTTCTGATTACCTGTAATTTTGCCCTATCCACGACAAAGCATATAAGCTGAAAGTAATCCTTTTCCGTCAGGGAATATGAATGTACCAGCATATGGGAACTGTTCAAATGCATTGGGGAATATCTCTATAATTCTTCCCTGATCTTTACGCTTTGCCTGAATCCTGTTTCCGTCTTTAGGCGTCCTATTTTTGTCAATCAAAATAATAATTCGACGATCAAGACACTTTAAATTGTCTCTCCCTTTTTCCTACTAATATTTAAGCATCGCTGTCTTTAATTACCTAAACACATAAAAAAGCATTCAATACTAAGTAATACGAAATATTTCTTCAATGACAACAATTTACACAGCCACAATTCACAGAAAGTTAATCTAGGTCATAAAAAATAACATTTGTAAAGTCATTAATCGTGTAAACCGTAGCCGACAGTAAGCCCTGCGGGTAATCAGATAAACTTGAATAAGAACAGCTTCACATCATGAATAAGCACACGTTGCAAATAAATCCATTTTTAATGCAAAAATATTTTCTGACACTTAATAAATTCGCTAGTGTTCAATTCTTAACTTTCACCGGCATAAACCTCTTGTTACCAATACAGAGCGATTCAAAGACAAGTACCTTAACGCTACTGAGGGTGTATTAAAGCCCCCTTTAGACAAGCCATATCCGGTTTGAACTTAAATAACAATACTCCCCAAAAAAAATCTTTCCTATTAGTACTAATTGTTTTCTTCGTTGTATAACAATAGTTAAGCCCAAAAACTTTAAAACATTCCCTGAACAGTAATAGGAAAATGCTAAAGTTTAGTGCAATCATAGAAATGGAAAAGAAAGACGAAAATAGCATTCCTGCATATCACTGGCATATGTCATCAGTCTTTACTTTTAGTTCATATGATCCATACTTAATACCAACACAAAATAAACAGTTATCAGTTAATCTAAATTACATGCTTCCAAAACTACCAAACTACATTTTTATTACCCTATTTACCTTAGCCGTTGGCGTTGTGTCCTTTACCTATGTCCAAATCAGCAAGCTAGGTGATAGAGAATCAGAACTACGAAAAGGTCAAACCGTTTCCAATCAGGCGGCAACAGATGATTTACAACAATTAAAACAAGATTTTAATTTCCTGAAACAGTTCTCACAAGACCTCTCCACTAAATATCGACTACAAAATCCAATCATTACTGACCGGGAAAACAATCTGTTTTTCAATCATAAATTACGCGGAACAAAATCAGAGCTGTATGTTGATCTGCGGCTAGGGAAACTCTACAAAGACTATCAAACGCGTTTGGCGAACAATATCATCTTAACCAGAAAAATGGATCTTAACAATGACTTCGCTGGCAAAGAGCTATTTTCTATTAATGAAGACCACAAGTTCCTTAAAGACCTGCAAACTACCGCCTTAGTTATCATACTCGTTGTTGTTATCGGATTAATTTACAACTTATACCTGCACGAAAAATATCTGGAATCCCATATAGAGAAAAAAAATGAAAATTGTCAGTCTTGCTTCAAAATGCTCAATGCTACTGTACCTTTTGCGACCTTTAATGATGGAACTCCCAATCAATACTACTGCGCACAGTGTTTTGATGGCCTCAGCTTTACCGAGCCACATCTCTCTTGTAAAACAGCATTTAGCAGATTTCTAGCCGGAAAAAAGATGTCCTCGTTAGCCAAAGTGAAATATACCAAGACTTTTCAGAACCTGCGAAGGTGGAAGATGGGCGAATATTAAAAACAACGTAACAGATCATTTGTTATGTTTTCTAAAAGCCTGCGATTTGGCACTCATTAGGCCAAATCTGGTTTAAAAGGAAGAATTTCCTATGAACAACTCAATCAAATAAATTCAAGCTTTACCTTGCAAATCTCAAAACAGAGTATGGGTTACGATTTAACTCATGTCTGTTGTGCCCCTTGCAGATGGTCCAAATGCAAGCCTCCATCTATTATATGAGTTGTGCCTATGACATAACTGGCATCATCAAAAGCTAGAAAACAGCTGTTTTTGCAACTTCCAATGGTGTTCCAGATATTTTTACAGGAATACGTCGCCCTAAGTCTTTAAGGTAGCTAACATCATCAACTGCCTTTAGTTCATTTTAGTGAGAATCTGCCTGGGGCAATGCTATTGACAGTAATCCGCTTATCTGCCCACTCCATAGCTAATGAACGACTAAGTCCCCAGACACCTGATTTAGAAGCGCAATAATTATTTTTCCGGGGCTTTCAACCTCCTCACGAATGGACATGATATTAATAATTCTTCCATGACCACACCGTTGCAGTCTATGCAAGATAAAATTCTGACAATAAAGGAAAATGGTGGATAAACTTGTTTTCAGGTATGCTCAAATTCCTCGAAACCGAGTTGATGAATATATTTACCCATGCTTCTAATGCCTGCACCTATTTACCAATATATCTATATTTCGAAAATGCTGTAGGCCAGTATTGTATAAGCCCCCTACGGGACTATATCCGATTGAACAATAAACCCTTGCGTCCACCTTCTTTAACCTTTGCCAAGGTAATTTCTGCTGCGGCCTTGTCACTCAGATAAGTAAGTATAACATCGGAACCATTACGGGCAAATTCGGCGGCAATACTCCGACCTATTCCGGATTCACCTCCAGCAACCAAAGCAGTTTTATTAATAAGTTTTATCTTATCAATATAAGTTTATGCAATTCATATAAAGTTATCAGTGATCATCACATCCTAACAAATAACCGTTTTCTAAATTGGAGGAATCTCCTATGCTCTTGGTCTGGAATATATCGCTAGTGTACGATTACCTTATTGTTCTCGATAGTAAATTTCACAAGATCGGTCATTTCCAACATCTTTAGCACCTTAGAAATACTGCTTGAACGTGGAATATAACCGCCAAAAATTACCGCTTTTTTGCGCTCATCGCTGAATTCAACATCTACATTATACCACCTACTCAATTTCCTCATTATACTTCCAAGGTTTTCATTGTTAAAAGCAAAATCTCCATTCTTCCAGGCAATGGCCTCATCAGCATCCACAGCAGAAACCTTTATCGCATCATTGGAATGACCAATTGCTGATTCCTGTCCTGGTTTTAACAGCACAGCATTTCCAGCATTATTTTTAGAAACTTTTAATTTTCCCTGCAACAGGGTGGTTCGTGCTATCGGTTCATCAAAATAGCTATTGATATTAAACCTCGTACCAAGTACCTCAATGGTTTGATTTGGAGTGGTCACAATAAACGGTACCCTTTTTGCCTCACCTGGCCCTTCTTGCTGCTGTATTCGTTTTGCCACCTCAAAATAAGCCTCACCTGTGAGCTCGACGTTTCGGCTATTCTGGGTTGCAAGGTTAGCACTGAACTTTATAGACGATTGAGCATTCAGCCAGACTTTTGTTCCATCTGGTAAACCAACCTGATATTGGCCTCCCCGAGGCGTCATAACTGTATTGAATACGTCTCCACCTCCCTGGCTTTCCCCCGACTCAGAACTCATATAAATCAGATTTCCATCACTCATTTTGGAAATTTTAATGCCAGCTTCTTTGGCTAATTCACCATTCTTTGCAGTAATCAGATCTATTTTTCGCCCATTAGATAGGATGAGCACAGCCCTGTTTCCCCCGGTTGCGATACCAGTAAAGGCCATTTCAGTGCTAAACTGCTTATGCCGGATATCATTATATTTATAAATACCAAAAAACACAGAAATGCAAAGCGCCAAGCTTGCAGCTATTCCCAAGTTCCAATATTTTCTATTGTTTAGTTTTACAGTCTTTGGGTTATCTATCTTAGACTGAAATCGATTAAATGCCGCAACCGCATCGTAACGGCCTAATTTTCCGACTTCTTCCTCCAGGAATTTATTCTCATTTAGAAGACGATAGAATTCAGTATTTTTTTCTGATGAATCCATCCAATTCTTTTTCACCCCCTCATCTTCAGCTGAATAAACGTTTTCCTTTCTGCTTCTGAAAATCAGWRMGGMNAACKTTTANNNNTTCAAAAACTCTTTCATTTTTCATGGCGGGACAATAAGCTATTCTATCTCACATCACATACAACACAAAAGAAAAAAAGTACTAAATAAGTAGAATACTTTTAACGTATTCCATATATATTCTTGTTCTCGCTCTATTTTAAGAACGCGTTTGTAAGTCAGTTTGCCATAATAGATCGATATAAGGAAGCAGAATAAGCAGGGTGAATTTATCTCCCGGAAGTTTCTTTTTCAAAATAGACAGTCCCCTCATCTTTTGATTTTTTATGGTCTGAATAGACAAGCCCATATCATCTGCGGCTTCCTGGTTTGTTTTACCATCCAGGTACGTCAGTTTAATAATCCTGCGCGCCTGAGGGGGCAACTCATCCACTGCGAGATATAGTTCACGAATCACTTCAGCTCTTGTGATTTCATGTAGAACAGAAGTTTCTTGTTCAACTCTTTCTGCATAAAAAATCTGATTTCTATTTTGTGCCCTTCCAGACATTTTAACCAGATTTAAGCATCCATTCTTCACTGATCTATACAAAAAAGCCTTCAAGTGGAGTTCCGATTCAAAACGTGTTCCACCCTCCCAAAGCTTTAAAAAAACATCTTCAACAATATCTTCGGCATGACCATCACCAATAATCCGCTCAGCAAAACCACATAAGCCAGCATAATAAAGATTAAATAACTGGGCGTATGCTAAACGGCTTTTATCAAACAGTGCTTTCAGGTCAATAGCACTTGGTGTCTTCTGTTCATTCATGGTAAAATATYSMKMCASGRCKYYNNCTTYCKATMTWNAGWTMRAKANAATSWMNTKTWTAKTTCTRTARATTTTSWSAAAATYTAYAGAACTAAACAGAGATTCTCTCGCAAGAGTCCCTGAAAAAGATGAGCCTACTCATAAATGAACAGGAACCTGAAGAATAATGAGAGAGAGAGAAGCGCTTAAATTTAGATAGAGCTTGTTTCATAATATTTTGGTAGAATGCTATGATATAGTACAATATCGTGCCAATTCCACTAAGGTGATTTAAAGACCGGAATAGATGGATTAAACATGGGGAACAGGGGTGAAAATTCTACATATCAGCGTAAATATATCTCATCGAGCTCATGCAGGGAGAATATGCTGCCAGCACCATTGATAACAGCAATATTCTCACAAAAGCACGAACCACATCAACAAAAGGCGTTACATGAAACACTTCAGTTTACCTCGCACCAGGTAGCCGTAGTTAGTCAATAACACTTTTATACTGAATTAGTCTTTTTGAACACGGGCTTCATTATAGCCCCGATCATCCCAGAATTCTACAATCATAACGGAAAGAGTATAGAGCAGAATTAGAACTCCCAGAACCATTACGGTCAGACAGAAGACACTTGACCATCTTATGGCTTCCTGATAGTTGGTAATGGCTATACTTTTGAAGTTATGAGCAGCATAATTGTTAATAACAGTAGCATCGAAGATTACATTTTTGAGTTTCAAGCCAATGTCCTTTTTTAGCTCCCAGTTCAATTGACCCTCCATATTCGGCTTACCTATAGCTTTGGGATAAAGATCTACCAGTGACTCGTATTTTTCCTTAAGGTGATGAAGGCGGTCGCGGAGTTTCTGTTTCTCAATATACCAACCCCTTATTTCTATTACCTGCTTAGTGGTGAGCGTCGCAACATCTTCTTTCTGATTTAAAACACGCATGAGTTCGCTAAAAACATAAGGCATATTTCTTCGATAAGTAACATCATCACCTGCAGTCAAATCCTGAACACCCTGGTAATAACAGGCTTGGGTTTGCTTAATTATTCCCAGTACTTTTTGAGTTTGATAGCAATCCATTTCAATACGGCAAACCTCTTTAACAACAGCGTCAAATTTATTCGAGGCTATTTTTCGTACACAAAGGGATACAAGCAATAGCGCGACAATCGAAATCAGGATCATGCGAAAAGTACTTGAGTATAAAATTTCCTTTTGACTAATTCTCATATGAATAAACAGAGTTTAATGGTTTTAATAAGGGTTTACTTTAAAAAAAATGAACGTGATAAAAAGAGGTATGCAGGAAATCCTTAGCTATCTATTAAAACCAAAGTTTTCCCTTCACGCATACCCCTCATTCAAATGACCAAGAATGCCCATCCAGGCAGATTTATGCAAGGGACTATAAAAATGTCTCTAAAATTATATTCCCCCTTTGGGTGCTCGCAATCTTAATCCTGATCAATTTGAATATCGTCTTCAAATTAGGAAGCCATATTGGGAACAGTTTGCTTTTTCCCAGACTAGCAGAAGCTGTTCCCTATCATATGGCCGCATTGAGAACTTATTATTTATACATATTCTTATTGTTTTACAATTTTAAATTCTGTTCTTCTGTTCAACTGATGATCGGCTGCAGAGCACTTCACCCCATTTGAACACTGGTTTAACAGCTGACTCTCACCATAACCCTGGGCAGTAATCCTGTTTGTATCAATGCCTCTTGAAATGATATACTGAACAGCGGATTCAGCCCGCTTTTGGGATAAGGCCATATTGTAGGCATCATTTCCTCTGCTATCGGTGTGTGAACCCAGCTCTATCCAGATAGTAGGATTGTCTTTGAGAATCTTCACCAGCTTATCTAACTCGACTGCTGCATCGGGACGGATGTTCCACTTGTCAAAATCATAATAGATGTTTTCCAGGCGGACGGTTTTATTAATTTCAATAGGCGTTAAATAGAAGTCTTTTACCAGCGATACTTTCGTTACGAAACTGGTATCAGCACTTCGGAAATTGGTTTTCTCTGCGATGACATCATACAGGGTATCCTGTTCTATTTTAAAAGAATAATAGCCGCTTTCATCAGTCTGCACTTTAAGTATATTTCCACTACGGGTTTTTAAAGTAGCCATGGCAGAGGCCAAAGGCAAACCAGTTTTCTTGTTGAAGATCTTTCCTTCCAGACTTAAAGCCTGAATGATTTTCCGGGTGAAGCTATAAATATCATCACTTCCCAGTCCACCCGTCCGGTTAGAGGAAAGGTAGCCTTTGGTAACAGAATTAATCGTATAGGCAAAATCGTCCTGTGCTGAATTTACCGGGTATCCAAGGTTAACTGAGGTATTCCCGCTACCTGCAAACCTAAAAATATCCAGCCCGCCCATCCCGGCATAGCCATCACTGCTGAAAAACAAGATTCCGGCCTCATCCACAAATGGACTTCGTTCATTTCCTTCAGTATTGATCGCGGTAAGGTTTACCGGAGCAGACCACTCCCCACTTGCGTCTTTAACCGTGGTATAGATATCTGTCCCTCCCTTGCCACCAGGCATATTGGAAACAAAATAAAGGGTTTTACCATCTTTGCTGATCATGGGATCTCCGACAGAATAGGCATTGGGATTGTTAAATTTCAGTGATCTTGGTTGCTCCCAGGTATTTCCTTCAGCTGATCGTTTACTGCTATAAGTCTCCACGTTGACCGTAGCCAGCCGTTCTTTACCGTAGTCCAGTTTTTCAGGTATACGGGTCAGGGTGAAATACATCTCACAACCGTCCCCGGTGAAGCTTGCTGCACCAACGTGGTAATTTGTACCGGCATGAAAAGGGAAAAGCGCTACAGTGTCCTTACTGCTCAGTTGCTGATACAGCCGCAGGTACTGGTTACCTGTCCAGCCATAAACAGTCCTATCGGGCCTTTTTCCGGAGTCAAATTTCAGAAAGGGTCTCCCCCCTTTTATTTGATCCTCAGCGTTGTTGCCCCGGTCTGAAGAAAAGGTCACTCCTCCATCAAAGGTAACTGCACCCCAGTCAGACTGGACACTGTTCAGCACCTTAACATTATGTATTTGTACCGCTACAGGATACTGCATCCATTTTACCGCGGAATCACAGGATTGCAGCCAAAGGTCTTTTTGCCTTTGAGACACATTCCCTTTCAACTCGATATAGCGCTGGAACTGTTGTCTGGCTTCCCCATATTTGCTATTATTCACCAGAGACCGGGCATAGCCTAAAACATGTTCAGGCCTACTCTCCGGCATATTAGCTGCTACGGCAAACCAGCTTTCGGCCTGAACATAATTTCTTGTAAAGTTATACCCCTGGGCCAACCGTTCGGCGGCATGCAAAGTATTCTTCTTTTTATAAGCCTGTTCATACAAATCAATGGCCTTAATATAATTGAATAAACGGTATTGCTCATCAGCCTCATTTAGCACATATTGGGCTTTTGCCGGCAGGTTAGCCATGTATAACAGTACCGATAAACTTATAAGTAAACTTCTTTTCATATTTCTTTTCTCCATCTAAAGAATCCTCCCTATGCCCAATTAGAAGTAGCGTGGGGTAACCATTCTTGTATCTTTTGTTTTAAAATAATATCCAATTGAAATCTCATGCGTACTGCCACTATATCCTTTCAAAGCGCCAACGGACACATCATAAGCGTAACCGATCCTCAGGCTGCTCACAGGAAACACTTCCATCGCAAAAACCACCGAGTTTCTATTGGAAAGATCCTTTTGCAGATAGCTTTTGTCATACAATTTGACACCTGTACGATACGAACCACCCAGCCAGAGCTTATCTGCCAGCAGCACGAAAGCATTTACATCCAGACTCGTCGGCCCCCCGCGGTCATCTTTGAGCAGGAAGGAAGGTTTCAGCTGAATATCCTTTGATAAAGGAATCAGCATTCCCGTAGTCAGATAGTAATGTGGCTTAGTTTGCAAAATAAATCCGTCCGCCTGTACTTTAGAAACCTGGGCAATCAGGTTATCAGCAGAAAAGCCTGCATAAAACCGGTTATCCGAATAATAAACCCCGGTTCTTGCATCAGGGACAATCTTGCTCTGCATTCCTGTAGGTTGCTCCTGTTCAAAATCATTCGGATTGAGCTTAGATCCATCAATTCCGAGCTGTACAATTCCAGCCCCCAGACCAAGAGACAAGCGGGCGGTTCCTGCTGTATTTAGCCTCAATCGGTAGGCATAATTTGCATAAGCTGAAAGCGTACTTTGCGCACCGATCCTGTCACTGGCCAACTGCAGGGCGAGACCAACATTGCCATCATTAGCAATCGCATCCAGCGCGAGCGACATGCTTTTAGGTGCCCCGGGAATTCCTGTCCACTGGCTTCTGTAGAAGCTATGGAGGTTCAACTGTTCCTTATAACCTGCATAAGCAGGATTGATGTATATCCCGTTAAACATATACTGGCTGTACTGGGCATCCTGCTGGGCTTTAGCCAGCTGTGACCCCAGTATCAACAACCCAGTAATTATTATTTTTATTCTCTTCATTTTATTATTCCAACCTGGAAAAACCAGTAATCAGTTATCTTTATTTATTAAATGCCCTCAATAGGGTTATGTACCCCTTAAACACCTGCCAGTCCGAATTGAGGTTCTCCTTTACACGCAGTACATAGAAATAAGTCCCCTCATTGAGTCCCTGACCCGCCCAGTTGTTCCGGTAATTCCTCTGCTTAAATACTTCATTACCCCAGCGGTTGACAATGATGATGTCGTTTTCTGCAAAACCTTCTATTCCACGGATCTCAAAGACATCGTTTGTACCATCGCCATTCGGAGTAAAGAGGTTAGGAATCAGCAATGCCGAACCTGACACCGCATACTTGGTAAACCAGCCGCCGTTATCAGAGGCATCAGCAATGATATCCGCGCCCAGGGTTGTATGTATTCCAGGCAAAGGATTTGTACTTTTTAAAAAGTCCCATTTAGTACCACCGACAAATTTGGTCACCGAAGCATTGGGATCCTTAAACAATGCACCATTGGTACTGGCATTGTGCAGTAAAGTCATATCTACCTTCAGTGCTCTGGAACCATAGATATTCCAGTTCCTGTCCATTCCAAGCTCAGGTTTCAGCCCGCGCATAAATGATCCAGCATAATTCTGAACGCTTACATACAAGGTGCTTGCAGCCAAAGAGCTTAACGTTGCAGGAGTGTAATCTCCCTCGGCAATCCCCACAGGAAAGACAAATGAGCCACTGCTGCCATATTCCTTGACCATATGACCTGTAATACTATTACTGGTCACCACCATCCTGTCCTCGCCATAATTGATGATCCTACCATCGCTGTTAAAAACCAGGTTATTCCCATTCAGGATGATGTCCGCCTTGTTTACGGCAAGATCAAGGGTCGAGCCGATTTTCAATGCCGCCGCCAGTGCCCCTTGCGGGTTCATGGTTCCGTATCCCGGATCATCGACATCGGCCAATACTAGATTGTCATCATTGCGGTGTTCCACCAGCATCCCGATAAATGCACCATTGTTGCCATCTATCCTGGTCGGACCGGCGGCCATATCTTCATAAAATGGATTTGCCCCGGGATTGTAAATGATAATTTTACCATTTCCCTTAAAAGTCGCCCCTGGAGCAATCCATATATTTTTACTGTATATTTCCAGCGTACCGCTTATTTCCCAATGGGCATTAGGACCAAAATAACTACTCTCAGAAAAGCGTTGCTCGGCCGTACCGGCAGCAATAACCACCGTCGATTCATCAACCGTCATACTTCCCAAGCCCGTCTGACTATACCCTATAGATGCTATTGATAAAAAGCATATCAGCAGCAATATTTTATGTCTGTTTTTACCCATAATTTATAGTGCAATTGCAGTAATACTTAAAACATCTGTTGTGGCTTCGCCGAAAATGAGCCTGAAGGGATTGCCATTACCCGCTGCACAACCCCAAATTCCAAAAGTATAATCGCCGGCTGGCAACATAATTTGTTTACCTAAATTATAATAGAAAAACCCTGTAATTATGTTTGTACCACTAGTTGGAAGTTGTTCATTGGTAAAAGAATCTGTGCTGGAGGCGAAGGGAACATTAACCGGCATTCCGCTTCCCGCTGCCACCTTTGTAAATCGAAATTGGATCCCCATCATCCTTGCTTTTCCGTCCTCTAGGATATCATATGGCAGTGCTGGCGGGGGTGGCACTGGCGAGATGAGAGTATTTGAGGTTACCGACCCAACAGAAACTGCAGCATTAATGTAAATCATAGATGGCCTGGTTAAAGTAAAATTCACGGGAGTAATCAAAGAGCTTGGAGTAGTAACTACAGATGTACCAATTCCAGTCTGTGTTCCGGTTACTACAAGTGTAACAGGGGTACTAATGGCATCAAAACCAGCTGCGCCGGGTAAAGTTTTTACAATTTGGTTTACCCTATTACTGCTAATAACCAGCTCTCCATTTGTAGTGGCATAAAGTGGTAACACTGAAATTGCAGGTGAAGCCGGATGTGTGGAATTGTTCACCTGATTTAGCCCGTCTACCCGCATGGTAGGGGTAACTAAATATTTACCAGTATAACCAGTTATTGCAGTTTGAGTTGATGGTGTTCCACTGACATTTACGGTTTGCTGAGGATCCCTGGCATTGACCCCAGTCTGAGCAGTTTGGCAAAAACAAGAACCGCTCGCCATCATTAGTATTGTTGATATTATTGTTATTTTCATTGATATATCTTTTATAATGGTGTGGCTATGATACTGACCATATCATCTGATCCTGGTCCAAAAACAATCCTGGAGATGTAGTCATAGCCGCCCACCCTTCCCAAAAGCTCCACTTCATAGTTACCCTTTTGTAAGATTAAATAGGTTTCTGCTATGGCATACATGTTACCATTTGTTCCTCCTGGTTGGGCATTTGTATAACTATTTCCGTCCTGTCCAAAAAGAGTATTGAGAACACCAACTCCCACATTCTTTCCAGCTACACTTGGAAACCGAAAAACAGCGTGATAGGCTCTATCTACCCCATCTACCAATTCAGTTCCGTTCGTTGCATAAACAGCAACACTAACAGACGCTAGAAAATGTACCATAGCAGGCTGATCTAAAGTAAAAGCATATTTTTTTAAAACCCCTACAGTAGAGTTATTGCCATCGGAAACATCTGTCACGGCAACTGCAGTCAGCTCATCATCTCCAAGCCTGGTTGCTACCAATGGTATTACATAATCACGACTTAAAATCAAATCTCCGGCTTGTGTAACTGATACCGGTTGTACCTGAGTCGCGCTTGTCCAGGAAAAAGGCGTTGCATTATAGGGTGCAGCTTTAAGTATTACAGGTAAGTTATAAGCCCCAAGTATACCATTGGCTGTGTTATTCGCCATATTAAGCCCTTCTATCCGTATGGTTGGTTTTACTACATTAATACCAGAACTGCCTATAGGGGCAGAAGAGCTAGTGCCCGCAACGTGCAATTGTTGTAGTGGCGTTTTGGTGTTGATACCCGTCGGACCTTGTGCATATCCATTAACTGCACATATTAATGTAAGGAACAAAGAGGCAAAAGTGCTTTTCGTTTGTTTTTTCATTGGTAATGGTTCTTAATATTGAATTGGTGTAGCACTGACAATAAAATTCTCTCCCTCGGTCCCACCTCCAAATTCTACACTTGGAAGCACGCTTAATATGTTTGTATTTGAAGTTACCTCGCCATAAAGCACTAGGGTGTAATCACCAGCCGGCAATACCAGCCTTGCGCGCGGGTTAAGTATAAAAGTTCCCTTAACACCTGGTATTCCTGTAGATGGTGATCCAAGAGGCAACCCTGCTATGCCTGTTGTTCCGTTGGTATAAGTTTTTTTGTTAGTGCCAAAATTTGCTGTTGTTGATACGTTCGTTGGCGCACTGGAAAACCGAAAATACGCCCCAAATAACTTGGCACGCCTATCAGTCGGCGCAATTATACTGGCAGTAGAAACCACCGCTGCGAAAGAGGCAGAAAAATATACAACCGAGGGTTGCATTAACTTAAATGTCAATGTTTTTAATGGCTCTTCCCCAACAGTCCCAAATCCAATCAGTGTTTTTGTTTGGGTAGGGATTACGTCTCCAAACTGCTGTGCAAAAACTGGTTGCTCCAATTTTCTGTCAACTAAAACCAGGTCTCCATTTTGATTGGCATATATCCTCTTGAGAGAGTCAGTACCAGCTGGACTAGCAACATTATTTGCACTGTTCAGTCCATCTATCCTAACAGTTGGCTTAACCAGTTTTATTCCTGTAGTACCGACATTTGTTGGTGTACCTGTAGCGCCCGACACATGCAAATTCTGTTGAGGATCTCTTGAACCGATACCTGTTTTAACATTCTGGGCATATCCAGCCACGGAAAGAGTCAGAAATATCATATGGAATAAGTGTTTTTTCATTACTAGTTTGTTTAAACTGGGAGGGCAGAAATACGCTGCCACCCTCCAGAGCATGTTTTACTTATTGTTTGATTAGTGCTTTTTCTAATTTCTCCAAACGTTCATTTGTTTTTTCGGTTTGCTCCTTAAGCACCTTTTTCAACTCTTCGATTTCCTTGTCTTTAGCATCAATTTGATTTTGCTGTTCAATGACGTGTAGGTACAACTCTTCGAGTTTTTCCAATGATTGAACAGACAACGAGGTAATATCAAATGCATAACCACCAGCTGTCTTTTTGGTACCAGAAATTGGTGTCACACCAGGAAGATGTTTATTCGCTTTGATGAATACTTCAACTTCTCTCAATGATTTAAATTTGTAATTCTTATCAATACCTGAGACTCCATCAAAATATTTTTCAAATACATAATCTGCATAAACTGAATTCTGGGTAAATAGCTTTCCTGAAGTATACATATCTCCTTCTACATGGAATTTTGGTGTAATAGTTACACCCCCAGCTGTGAATGGAGCAATAACCTTGTTTATACCAATAGCTACACTACCCATTTGATAAATCTGATCTGTATTGAGGGTAGCCTTATTGGTTGTGCTTTGTATCTGCCAAGGCTCTACTTTGAGCGGTGTTAAGTCTAACGTTGGATTATTAGCCTGCTCATTGGTATAAGTCAATATATTTGTTGCCTGATCAAATGCAAGGGTTGTATTGGTTTGTGTCTGAGCTGGAATGTCTGCTGCAGACAATAATAGACCACCGTCAGTTCCAATTCTTAAAATATTTGGTGTATTAGCACTTTTCAATTTAGCTAGTGCGTTTGTTCCTGCTTCATTTTTATACGTCAAATCACCTGTAGAGGTATTTTGAGTTAGCGTTGTCACGGTCTCCAAACCAGCTAAGCTTACTGATTTAGTAGCACCAGCCCGCTCTATTGTCAGATTTAAATTTTTAGTCACCGCATCAAATGACAGATTTGTTATTTGCTGATTATCTGTATCTACAATCGTCGACGACACAACGTAAGGTGAACCCTGAGTTCCAGCTCCAACTATGCTTATACCAGTTCCTGCGGTTGTCTTCCCTCCTAATCCATCAGCTCCGGCAGGTCCCTGAAGACCTTGAACACCCTGATCACCTTTGTCGCCTTTTAATCCAGCAGCTCCTGTTGCACCAGCAGGACCTTGAGGACCTACTGAACCCGTTTCTCCCTGAATACCCTGATCGCCCTTATCACCTTTCAAGCCATCAGCTCCTGTTGCACCCTGAATACCTTGAATACCCTGGTCGCCTTTATCGCCTTTCAAGCCATCAGCTCCAGCAGGACCTTGAATACCCTGGTCACCTTTATCGCCTTTTAATCCATCAGCTCCAGCTGCTCCAGTAAGACCCTGAGGACCTACTGCTCCCTGAACACCTTGAATACCCTGGTCGCCTTTATCGCCTTTCAAGCCATCAGCTCCWGYTGCACCCTGAATACCYTGATCGCCCTTATCACCTTTTAATCCATCAGCTCCAGTTGCACCCTGAATACCTTGAATACCCTGATCGCCCTTATCACCTTTTAATCCATCAGCTCCGGCAGGACCTTGAATACCTTGGTCACCTTTATCACCTTTCAAGCCATCAGCTCCGGCAGGACCTTGAATACCTTGATCACCTTTATCGCCTTTCAAGCCATCAGCTCCAGTTGCACCCTGAATACCTTGAATACCCTGATCGCCTTTAGCTAAGATCGGAAGAGCGTCGTGTAG
>NZ_AWRU01000013.1:0-27746 GCF_000523515.1 Pedobacter sp. V48
TTCCATCATGTCTATTWYACCCTCGGAAGAGCGTCGTGTAGGGAAAGCGTGTAGATCTCGGGGTTCGCCGATTAATTTTATTGTGCGAGAGCTCRGTATTCCACCGGGCTCTTTCCATTTAACCTGTTTTTTATTCTTTTATTGTTGTAGTAATAAATGTATTCTTTTAATGAAGCGATATTCTTCCGCAGTTTCAAAGCTCTGTCTGTACAGCAATTCTGTCTTCATGATGCCAAAAAAGCTTTCGGCCAAGGCATTATCTAAGCAGTTTCCTTTTCTGGACATGCTTTGAATAATTCCATTTTTTTCCAAAGCCTTTCTATATCCGTAATGTTGATATTGCCAGCCTTGGTCAGAATGAAAAATAAGTCCCTTTGTATCTTTCACTTTATCAAAAGCTTCATATAACATTTTCTCTATCATCTGCATATTTGGACTTTTTGAAATAGTATAAGAAATGACTTCCCCATTGAACAGGTCAATTATAGGAGACAAGTAAATCTTCTCCCCTTTAATGTTCATTTGGGTGACGTCCGTAGCCCATTTCTGATTAGGCAAACTTGCCTCAAAATCCCTTTCAAGTACGTTAGGTGCAATTTTTCCAACCTCGCCTTTGTATGAGCGATAACTTACTTTCCTGATATTGCATTTTAGGTCCAATGTTCCCATCAATTTTTGCACAGTCTTGTGATTTATGCTATAACCCCGGTTCTTCATTTCGGCGGTGACCCGCCGATAACCATATCTGCCTTTATGCAAGTGGTATATACTTGCGATCTCTTCTTTTTCATCCTTGTATTTATCATCATTTAGGCGCTTGCGATGATAATAAAATACTGAACGAGCCATCTGTTTGCAATCCAATAGAATTGAAACATCATGTTCGGGCCTTAGTTCTTCGATGGCTTTTGCCCACTCATGCGTTCGCGGGCTTCTCTTTCCTTGACTAAGGCCGTGACTTTTTTTAATAGTGCGTTCTCGGCTCGCAAACGGATATTTTCCGCCTGGAGCTTCTCTAATTCTGTTTCAGGTTCATGCTTCTTTGATCTTCCCATGCCTTTAGGTGGTCGTCCACGGTTCTTTTGTTGATATAATACAGCATATCCCTCAACTCGTACTGATCTTACCCAGCCCTCTAAGGCAGTCTTGCTTACTTTATATTCCAGAACAACCTGTGTTAAAGGTACTCCTTTTTCTATAACAAGCCTTACAACTTTTTCTTTGAAATCAGCCGTGGGTCGGACATTAGGTTGCTTGTGCAGCCCACTTTCACCATAAAGATCATATTTCCGAACCCATGCCAATATCATGTGTTCGCGGATATGGCGTTCGCGGGATATGCGCAGAATCGGCTTTCCCTTTCTTACTTGAGAAACTATAGCTAGTTTCTCCTCAAATGTGTGTTTTGTCATAAATAGTGAACCCCAAAAGTTAGACAAAAACTTTTGGGGTTCACTTCATTTCAATACCCTTTTATTTTTCTTATGCAATCCTTAGCTATGCTCTACCTTATAAATGGTAGTTTGTGCATACGTTTCACCTGGTCTTAGTACCGTACCTGGAAATTCAGGAATGTTAATTGCATTTGGATGATGCTGGGTCTCTACGCAAAATCCTCCAAAAGGTTCATAATTTCTTCCTTCTTTGCCGTGCTTTACATTAAGGTATTTAGCTGTATATAAATGGGCAATTGGTTCAGTTGTATAAACAGATAACTTTAACCCTCCGGTTTGTTCAGTTGTTTCAGAAGCTAATGTGAGCTCGCCATATTCTTTATCAAGCACATAGGTTTGATCGTATCCTTCTGCAGGATCCCAGTCAGCGTCAAATTCCTTACCACCCAGAAAATCATGATGAGTACCTTCTACGGGAATAAGTTTTCCGGTTACTACGTAGTTGTCATCTTGTTCTAGATAGTTGCTTGCAGGCATTCTGTGATGATGTTTAGCTACTGAACCACCTGCTGGGGCAAGATTAAAATAACCATGATGCGTTAAGTTAATAGCTGTTGCTTTATCTGTTGTGGCTTTAAAATCAAGAATCAGTTCGTCCTCATCAGTTAATTTAAAAGTTAACTGGATGGTAAGATTTCCAGGAAAATTCTCTTCACCGTCCGGACTTATATATTGAAGCGTTACGCTTGGATCAATGGTAGACAAGACGTCCCATACCCTCTTGTCATAGCCCGTGTCGCCTCCATGGAGGCAGTCCCCTCCTTTTGCTTGCGACAGCTGATGAACCTCACCATCAATAGTAAATCTGCCATTTTTAATTCGATTGGCATACCTGCCAATAACAGCTCCTAAATAAGGATAATTTGCCAGATACTCTTCGCTTACGTATTGATCAAAATCATCAAATCCCAATACGATATCCTGCTTTTCTCCATTTTTATTGGTTACTATAAATTTACTTATTATAGCACCATAATTGTATATTTTGACATATGTTCCCTTAGTATTTGTTAATTCTACACCAAGTACTTCTTTGCCATCTATAATTTTACCAGTCTTAATTAGTTTAGTCTTCATTTATATATAATATAATGCATTTTATGTTGAATTGAACTTACTCGATTCGGTTCATAGTTGTATATTTAGGGCCAGGTATTTTTAGAACCACTCGTTTGTCAAACAATACTATAAATACTTTATTAAAACTAAAACATTAATTTAAAATATTACAATGAAAGCGGAATTAACCAATAAATTCTTTGAAAAGTATGAACAACAACCAACAGCACATTATTTTACTCCAGGTCGCGTAAACTTAATTGGCGAGCATATAGATTACAACGGAGGTTTGGTAATGCCTTGTGCAGTTACGTTAGGAACCTGGTTAATTATTGCCCCAAATAACGACAACGTAATCAGATTTAAAAGTTTAAATTTTGACGAAACTGCAGAAATTGAATTGCAACCATCTTACACTAAAACCGGTTCTGAGTGGTTCAATTATCCTCTGGGCGTTTTTAATGAAATTTCAAAGAAACATAAAATTCCGACAGGCTTAGATCTTTTGTTTTTTGGTAATATCCCAATTGGGTCAGGTCTATCTTCTTCTGCTTCCATTGAAGTAGTAATGACTTATGCTTTAAATGATTATTTTAAGTTAGGTTATGAAAAAATTGAGTTACCATTGTTAGCTCAGAAAGTTGAGAATGAATTTATAGGTGTGAATTGTGGCATTATGGACCAGTTTGCTGTTGCCTTTGGTGAAACCGATAAAGCGATAGTATTAAACTGTGATACCCTAAAATATAAGATAGTAGATTGTAATCTTGGAGATTATTCACTTGCTATCATCAATACAAACAAACCTCGTAAACTGGCTGAATCTAAATATAACGAAAGAGTATCCGAATGCCAGACAGCCTTAGCTCAATTAAATCAAGAAATTAAGCTTAACAATTTATGTGAGCTGACAGCAGAAAAATTCGCCTTACATAGTCATCTGATTACCGATGAAACTGTTTTGAAGAGAGCGACCCATGTTATTAAAGAAAATGACAGGGTTAATTTGGCAGCTAAAGCATTGAACGAGGGTAGCTTAGTGGAGTTTGGACGTTTAATGTATGCTTCTCATCAATCATTAAAAGATCTATATGAAGTAACTGGAGTAGAACTTGATACAGTAGTGGACTTCTGCTCTGATTATGAGCATGTTATTGGTGCTCGTATGACAGGTGCAGGTTTTGGAGGATGTGCTATTGCTTTACTTAAAAAAGGACAGGAAGAAGATTTTGCTAAACAGCTTACAGACTACTATGTAACGCGTGTAGGCTATCCTGCTGCAATTTATATTAGTGAAATTGGTAACGGTGCATCTGCTATTTAATGAAAAAGCTAAAATTAGATGAGCTAAACCGCGTTGGAGTTGATGAGTTTAAAGAACAGGAAAAGCTGCCTGTAATTGTAGTACTTGATAATGTGCGAAGCATGCACAATATTGGCTCTGTTTTTAGAACTGCCGATGGTTTTGCTATCGAAAAATTATATCTGTGCGGAATTACGGCTCAGCCTCCGCACAGAGAAATTGAAAAAACAGCTCTTGGTGCAACACAATCTGTAGAATGGGTTCATTTTGAAACAACCCTTGATGCTGTTGCCTCATTAAGAGCAGACGGTTATCGGATTATTGGAATTGAGCAAGCTGCGGGGAGTATTATGCTAAATACATATAAACCGGGTTCTTCAGAAAAATATGCTTTGATTTTTGGTAACGAAGTTAATGGTGTTAGTGATGAAGTAATGGCTCAGATTGATGAATGTATCGAAATTCCGCAGTTTGGCACAAAGCATTCTTTTAATATCGTAATATCTGCCGGCATTGTCCTTTGGGATTTCTTTGCTAAATTAAGGCTGTAAAATATTTCTACTTCTATATTATGGAGAACAGGTTATTAAAGAAAATGTATTTCAAACCTGGTTTTAAGGTTTTACTGGCAAATGCTCCAGAAAATGTTAAAGCTATTTTAGGTGACGTTAGTAGTATAGCATTAGTTAGCAATTCTGCTGACGATTTTAATGGCTTGCTGCTTTTTGTAAAAGATAGCTTTGAGTTAAACAGGGAACTAAAAATCTGGGCACCAAAAATAGATGACAAAAAAACGGTTTGGATTGCTTATCCAAAAAAGACCTCCGGAATAGTTACCGATCTGAAGATGGAGAAGTGGAACGAGCTGGAGCTGTATAAACTTACACCCTGTGCTTCAGCAGCAATTGACGATACTTGGACAGGTATTAGAATTAAACCAATCGATCAGGTAAAGGCATCTGGCGTTGGAAATAATGAAATTAAAAAGAATGAATTTTCTGAGTTTATAGATGTTGAAAATAAAAAAGTAACCGTGCCGCCAGATCTGGCAAAATTATTTTTACAACATCCGCACGCACAGTCTTTTTTCGATACCCTCGCCTATTCCCATAAGAAGGAATATGTATTATGGATACTCACCGCTAAGCAAGAGCAAACAAGAATAAGCAGATTGCAAAAAACTGTTGAAATGTTACTTGTTGGTAAAAAGAATCCAACTATGAAATAGTCCTGACATTCAATATTTGCATATCCCTTTAATTTGTGGTATGCGAATATTTTTACTATTTCTAATTTGTGCTGCATTAGCAAGCTGTAACCATTTCGAGTTTAGTCCAAACCAAACTTTCGATAGACTTTCTTTAAAAGATGTAAATGCAACCAATCTAAAAAGGTTAGGTAATGGTGCCAACGATGATACCGTAACTTTTGTTTTAACTGGCGATAGTCAGAAATCCCGCGACGAAACTGTACAGTTTTGTAAGGCTGTAAATGCCATTAAAGGTATTGATTTTGTGGTTCTGGACGGCGATATTACAGAATTTGGAGTTTTAAAAGAAATGCTTTGGATCTCTAGAACCCTTGAAGATCTGAATCCTCCATATGTTGCAGTTATTGGAAATCATGATGAAACAGCCAGAGGTAAAGAGACATTTAAGCATATGTTTGGCGAACTTGATTATTCCTTTGTATATGGAGGGATAAAATTCGTTTGTCACGATAGCAATAGCAGGGAATATAATTTTAACGGTCAGGTACCCAATATCCCCTGGTTAAAAAATGAATTGAAACCATCTCCTGATATTAAAGGTTTTGTAGCTATCTCTCATGTTCCGGTTAACTCCGAAGATTTTGACCCCCTTTTAATAAAGGATTATACAACCACATTTGCCGAAACTCCAGGTTTCCTGGCATCACTTAACGCACATGCTCATAATTATAGTCTCTATTATCCCGATGATTCGGGTATACCCTACGTGATCACAAGCGCAGTAGCAAATAAAGAGTTTTTAGTTGTACAGATTGTAAATAATAAGATAAGTTTTGAGAGAGTATATTTTTAAGTTCCGTTTCGTTTTTTTTCTGTTGGTTGCCACTAGTACTAAAGTATCAGCGCAAAATTTTAAGTTCTTAATTCCTGATGAGGCAATTGTACAGTATGCAGGCAGTATAGGTTATTTTAGTGGAGGTGTAGGTTATGAACTGTTTGACAATAAAAAGGGTAATTTAGATTTGCTTTATGGATTTGTGCCAGGTAATAAGGGAGGGGTTTTACATATAGCCACTGCCAAATTTGGCTATAAACCATGGACTATTAAATTGAAAGATTGGGGAAGGATTTATCCTTTTAATCCCGCAATATTTGCCACATATACTTTTCATAAAGATCTTTCTTTCAAATTTCCAAGCGGACAATATGCCCATGACTATTATTATTGGTCTGAAGCTTTACGTCCACATCTTGCTTTCAGTAGTGAAATTGAGTTAGACGCAAAAAAGCTTTTAAAAAACTCAGGAATCAGAGCCATTGGTCTTTATATAGAAGCAAATACTAACGATTTTTATCTGATCAATTACCTTCAAAATATGTCTGCATTAACCGTGACGGATATTTTTCAGTTGGGAATAGGAATGCGGGTTAAGTTCTAAAATTGGAATGTAGCAACAAACAAAAGGCTCCGGTAAATATACCGGAGCCTTTTGTTTGTTATAATATATATACCTATTTAAGCGTATGGAATACCATCTTTAGAAGGTAAGCTACTGTGTCCCATTAAGTATTGATCTACTTTTCTGGCCGCTTCTCTTCCTTCAGATATTGCCCAAACTACTAATGATTGTCCACGGCGCATATCACCTGCAGCAAAGATCTTAGCAATATTGGTTTGGTATTTACCTTCTTCAGCCTTTACGTTTCCTCTGTTGTCAAGCTCAACGCCAAGATTTTCAATCAAACCTTCTTTTTGCGGATGTAAAAAACCCATGGCCAAAAGAACAAGTTGACAAGGAAGATCACGTTCTGTTCCAGCTTTTTCTTTGAAATTTACCGGGCGACCATTAGCGTCAATTTCCCATTCTACATCAACAACTTTTACAGCTTTCAGATTCCCGTTTTCATCTTTGATGAATTCTTTGGTATTTACTCCCCATCCTCTTTCGCATCCCTCTTCATGAGAAGAAGTTACTTTTAAAAGCATTGGGTAAGTTGGCCAAGGCATGTTATTTGTACGTTGCTGTGAAGGCATTGGCATAATTTCGAACTGAGTTACCGATTTTGCACCCTGACGGTTAGAAGTACCAATACAATCAGATCCTGTATCACCACCGCCAATTACAATAACATCTTTACCAGTTGCTAATATAGCTTCACCATCAACAGCAAAGTTTTTAACGCGTTTGTTTTGTTGCTTTAAGAAATCCATCGCAAAGTGAACACCTTTGGCCTCTCTCCCTTTTGCAGGAAGATCTCTTGGAATGGTTGACCCACCAGCAAGAATGATTGATTGGAAATCTCTAAGTAAAGTATTCAATTCAACATTTACACCTACGTTTGAGTTACATTTAAATACGATGCCTTCTTTTTCCATTAAAGCGATGCGTCTTGTTACAACATCCTTTTGTAATTTAAAATCAGGAATACCGTAGTTAAGCAAACCACCTGGTGTATCGTCACGTTCGTAAACAACTACCTCATGTCCGGCTTTGTTCAATTGAGCAGCAGCTGCTAAACCTGCAGGCCCTGAGCCAATAACAGCTACTTTTTTACCAGTGCGGATTAGTGGTTGCTCAGCTTTAATATAACCTTTATCAAAGGCAATTTCAATGATGTGTTTCTCTATTTCCTCAATTGATACAGGTGATTTGTTGATTCCAAGTACACATGCTGATTCGCATGGTGCCGGGCAAATTCTTCCTGTAAATTCTGGGAAGTTATTTGTGCTCAATAAGATAGTGCTGGCCAAATGCCAGTCGCCTTTATAAACAGCTTCATTGAATTCAGGAATCACGTTGCCTAAAGGACAACCCGACTGGCAGAAAGGAACGCCGCAGTCCATACATCTGGCTGCTTCTTTATTAACTTCCTCCAGTTCAAAATTCTTTACGAATTCATTATAATGTTTTAAACGCTCTTTTGCATCTTCTTTTAAAGGAGCAGTTCTTTCGTATTCTAAAAATCCAGTTACTTTTCCCATTATTTAAGATATTTTCAGTTTGTTACTTTTGTTCATTAATACCGCTTTGTATTCTTTAGGAAATACTTTGATGAAATGTGCAGATTGTGTTGCCCAGTCGTCTAGCAAGAATTTAGCTACACTACTTTCTGTAAGCTGAAGATGTTTCTTTAGTAAATGAGTGATACGTAATTCATCCTGCTCATCAAGAGGATCCAGATCTACCATCTCTTTATTGCATTTGCTTGCAAAATCACCTTTAACATTATAGATCCATGCAATACCACCGCTCATACCAGCAGCAAAGTTGCTACCTGTATCGCCAATAACGAGCACTTCACCCCCTGTCATGTATTCACAACCATGATCTCCAAGGCCTTCTACAACAGCAGTTGCGCCAGAGTTACGTACCGCGAATCTTTCGCCAGCCTGCCCTCTTACAAATAGCTCTCCCGAAGTTGCACCGTAAAGTGCTACGTTACCAATAATGATGTTTTGTTCAGGTACATATTTAGTAGTGCTGAAAGGGAAAATTGATAATCTTGCTCCCGAAAGTCCTTTACCGACATAGTCATTAGCCTCACCTTCAAGGTGTAATGAAATACCTTTTGTTGCAAACGCTCCGAAACTCTGACCAGCAGAACCCTTGAATTTGAAATTAATAGTATCAGCAGGTAAGCCTTGCGATTTGTATATTTTCGAAACCTCGTTCGAAAGCATAGTGCCAATTGCACGATTGGTATTTTTAACTTCGAACTCTTTATATATGGGCTCTTTGTTAAATAGTGCCGGTTGTGCAGCTTTAATTAATTCGTGATCCAAAATTTCTGATAACCCGTGATCCTGATCCTCTGTTTTAAATAAGCTTAATCCATTATCTGGTGCTTTATATAAAATTGCAGAAAGGTCAAGGTCTTTTTGTTTCCAGTCTTCCTGAGCTATAGCACGTACTTTTAACGCGTCAGATTGACCAACCATTTCTTCAACGCTTCTGAAACCAAGTTCAGCCATTGTCTCTCTTAACTCCTGAGCCAAGAAATAGAATAGGTTAACTACGTGATCAGCCTCACCTGTAAATAGTTTTCTTAGGTTAGGATCTTGAGTAGCAACACCAACAGGGCAAGTATTTAAATGACATTTACGCATCATAATACATCCTGCGGTTACAAGCGCTGCCGTTGCAACACCCCATTCTTCGGCTCCAAGTAAAGTTGCAATGGCAATATCTCTTCCTGTTTTTAGCTGTCCGTCTGTTTGTAACACAACCCTGCTACGCAAGCGGTTTTTAACAAGAGTTTGGTGCGCTTCTGCTAATCCAAGTTCCCAAGGTAAACCAGCATGTTGTATAGAGGTTAGTGGAGATGCGCCAGTACCACCATCAAACCCTGAAACCAGAATTACATCAGCATGTGCTTTAGCTACTCCGGCAGCAATGGTACCCACACCAGCTTTAGAAACTAGTTTTACGTTGATTCTAGCTTCTCTGTTAGCATTCTTTAAATCGAATATTAACTGTGCCAAATCCTCAATAGAATAAATATCGTGGTGTGGCGGAGGCGAGATCAATCCTACCCCTGGAGTAGCGTGACGAACTTTTGCAATCCAATCATCTACTTTGTGTCCAGGTAACTGACCACCTTCACCAGGTTTTGCACCTTGTGCCATTTTAATTTGCAACTCATCTGCATTGGTAAGGTAGTAACTAGTTACACCAAAACGTGCAGAAGCGATTTGCTTAATTGCAGAGCGCATTGAATCGCCATTTTCAAGTACTTCATATCTCAATTCATCCTCACCACCCTCTCCGGTATTGCTTTTTCCACCAATGCGGTTCATTGCAATAGCTAATGTAGAGTGTGCTTCGTGAGAGATGGAACCGAATGACATTGCTCCGGTAGCAAATCTTTTAAAGATATTTTCAACTGGTTCCACCTCTTCTAAAGAAATAGCCGGGCGATTGTAATTGAATTCAAATAAACCTCTTATTGTATAAGCCTGATTTGTTTGCTCGTTAACCAGTTTAGAGTATTGCTTATAAGTGCCGTAATCATTTTTCCTTGTAGCGTTTTGCAACAAGTGGATGGTTTGAGGGTTGAACAAATGCTGTTCACCTTTACGTTTCCATTTGTAGTTACCACCAGTAGGTAATATCGCATCCGGACGGTTAGCTAGTTTAAAGATCCTGTTGTGTTTAATCAGCGTTTCTTTGGCTATTTCGTCTAATCCCAACCCACCGATTCTTGAAACAGCTCCGGTAAAGTAGTTATCCACTACACTTTTATGTAATCCAAGAATTTCGAATATCTGAGCACCATGATATGATTGTAATGTTGATATACCCATTTTTGAGAATATCTTTAACAAACCATTGTTAACCGCGTAGATATAATTTTGGAATAGTTTTTCTTTTTTCTCTTGAAGTTCAGCTTCAAAACCGGCAATAGTTTCTAAAGCCAGGTAAGGATTTACTGCAGTTGCACCAAAACCAATTAAGGTTGCAAAATGATGAACTTCCCAAACATCACCGGCTTCAACCACAATACCCACAGCACCTCTGTATCCTTTACGGATTAAGTGATGGTGAACGGCTGAAACAGCTAATAACGAAGGAATGGCAGCATGCTCAGAATCAAGAGCCCTGTCAGAAAGAATAATTACCTGGAAACCATCTTCAACAGCATCAACAGCATAGCGGCAAAGTCTTTCGATACCTTTAGCTAATGCACCTGGGTTGCCATCTGCTCTGAAATAAGTTTGTAGAGTTTTGGATTGGAATACTCCGGTATCTATACTTCTTAATTTCTCAAGTTCAAGGTTGGTTAATATAGGATGTTTAATGCCTACACAATGACATTGCATTGCATTTTCTTCCAATATATTACCGTTATTACCCATAAAACCAGCTAAACTCATGACCACTTTTTCCCTGATCGGGTCAATTGGTGGGTTAGTAACCTGGGCAAATAACTGCTTAAAGTATGAAGCTAAGTGTTGTGGTTTTTGAGAAAGGATAGCCAAAGGAATATCAGTACCCATAGAACCAATTGGTTCTTTGCCGTCCTGAGCCATTGGTTTCAAGATTAGATCGATATCTTCTCTGCTATAACCAAAAACTTGTTGGTATCTAAAAATAGACTCCTGAGACAGGTTGCTAAATACCAATCTTGGATCAGGAAGTTCTTCAAGTCTGATTTGGTATTTATTGATCCAGTCACCATAAGGCTTGCTACCACATACCTGTTGTTTAATTTCAGCATCACTAATGATTCTGCCCTGCTCCATATCTACCACAAACATTTTTCCAGGAGTTAATCTTCCTTTTTCAATGATTTTGCTTTGATCAAGAGCTAGTGCGCCAGCTTCAGACGCCATAATTACACGGTCATCCTCTGTGATGGCATATCTTTGTGGACGAAGTCCGTTTCTGTCTAATGTAGCACCTATAAGGTTTCCGTCAGTAAATGAAACTGCTGCCGGTCCATCCCAAGGCTCCATTAAAGTAGCGTGGAATTTATAGAAAGCTTGTTTCAGTTCATCCATATCGTCGTTACCATCCCACGCTTCAGGAATTAACATCATAAGAACGTGTGGTAAAGAACGACCAGAGTGAAGTAGTAATTCTACTATATTATCTAAACATCCCGAATCTGAGTTAGACTCATCAATTACAGGAAGTAAAATATTTAATTCTTCAGGAGTAAAGTAAGAAGAAGCAAAAGATTTAACACTTGCTCTGAACCAATTAAGGTTACCTTGCAAAGTATTGATCTCTCCATTGTGAGCTATATATCTAAAAGGTTGTGCCAGCTTCCATGAAGGGAAAGTGTTTGTTGCAAAACGCGAGTGAACTAAACCAAAAGCAGAAACCACACGTTTGTCGCTAAGCTCAGTAAAATAGCTTCTAACTTGCAATGAAGTTAGCTGACCTTTATATACAATTGTTCTTGATGAAAAAGAAGCAATGTAAAAGTCGCCATTAATACCTTTTACAGTATTATTAATTGTTTTAGACAGGTAGTTTTTAAATACGTACAGTTTACGTTCAAAATCTGCACCTGCTGCAATTGCATAAGGACGGGCAATAAATACCTGTTCCATTTCCGGTTCTACTGATAAGGCCATATCGCCAATACCCTCTGTATTGGTTATTACCTTTCTAAAGCCCAGAACTTCCAGGTTTAGTTTTTCGGCAGCGCGGTAAATAATTTCCCTACATTCTTCTCTTGCCTTCACATCTTTGGGTAGGAATAGCATTCCGACGCCGTAATCTCCAGATTCATTTAAACTGAATCCGATTTTGAGACACTCGTCATACAGGAATTCATGGGGTATTTGTATCATAATACCAGCCCCGTCACCCGTATTGATTTCAGCACCGACAGCCCCGCGGTGATCAAGATTTTCAAGAATGGTTATAGCGTCAGAAATAATTTGCTGTGATTTCCTGCCTTTTATATGGGCAACAAATCCGATACCGCAGGCATCGTGCTCAAAACGCTGGTCATATAACCCTTGGTTATCTTGTTTTGGTTCCATAAGTCTCGTTTAAATATTAGTTTTGGTATAGTGTATTTAGGACACTAAGATACGAATAAAATTCAAGGAATTATAATATTCACATATTTTTTAGAAAAAAAGCAGTACTTGGCAACGAAGTCAACACTTAATTATCATATTGGTAAATTACATCGTTTTAATTTACGATGTTGGTAATGGTGTTATTTAGAATTATTTTGCATAACAAAATAATTACAATTGGCTTTATACGCTTTAAACGCAATTTTTCCCGTTTTTTACTTCTCTTTCTCTGATTGTATTTTATTCAATTTAGCTCTTTCTCTCGTTAGGTTATTTAAATATAACGCAAATATTAAATTATTTACAAACTCAATCTCTTTAACGTCAATTGATTATCTTTATTTCTTTTGAAAAGTTGAAATATTTAGTGATTTTCCTTTTGTAGATTCAGGTCTTTTGCTACTTTTGTGGCGGGCAAGTCTTTTACGATCAGCTCCTTTTGAACTCCCCCAGGTCGGGAACGAAGCAAGGGTAGAAAGTTGTAGCGATGCGATAAGAGGTGCTTGCCCTTTTTTTACTTTCAATGTAAAAAAAGGCTCTCCTCTCCTATTTATTCCATCTTTTCTTACAAGACTTCAATGTAAATACCTAATTTAGGCGTTTATTAATTGACAACTTATAACATTAACCAATTTGCTAAATTAAATAACATGAAATTTTTTATTGACACAGCTAATCTTGATCAAATAAAAGAAGCACAAGATCTTGGTGTTTTAGATGGTGTAACCACTAACCCTAGTCTTATGGCTAAAGAAGGTATTACGGGCGATGCTAATGTAATCGCGCATTACAAAGCTATCTGCGCTATTGTAGATGATAATGTAAGTGCAGAAGTAATATCCACCACCTATGATGAAATCATTAAAGAAGGTGAAGCTTTAGCTAAATTAGATCCAAAGATTGTTGTTAAAGTACCTATGATTAAAGATGGCGTTAAAGCAATTAAATATCTTTCATCTAAAGGCATCAGAACAAACTGTACTTTGATTTTTTCTGCCGGACAGGCATTATTAGCCGCTAAAGCTGGTGCAACATACGTATCTCCATTTTTAGGTCGTTTAGACGACATCTCTACTGATGGTTTACAGTTAATTGAAGATATCAGATTAATATTTGATAACTACGGTTACCCAACACAAATTTTAGCTGCTTCTATCCGCGGTCCACTGCATATTGTAAACTGTGCTAAATTAGGTGCAGATGTAATTACAGGTCCTTTATCTGCAATTACTGCTTTGTTAAAGCACCCATTAACTGATAGCGGTTTAGCTCAGTTTCTTGCAGATCACAAAAAAGCTTCAGAGGCAAAATAATATTTCCTTAATGCATAAAAAAGGCTGGATCATTATTATGATGCCAGCTTTTTTTATGCGATTTATTGGCAATGACAGCTAACTACTTATCCATTAGCCCTATCTAATATTCCAGCGCTGAGTGTTTGAAATTCATTCCCTGCAAGTGCTTTCTTGACAAGATTATAATCTATCTGCTCATCAGGCAATATCTCTATCCCCTTTACCCCCGCTCCGTTGGCAGCTTCAACATCCCTTGGTTTGTCGCCAATCATTACAGAAAGTGCCGGATCAATATTGTATTTGGCAATGGCTTCTAAAAGCATTCCCGATTTAGGTTTTCTGCATTCACAATCGCCAGAAACGGTTGGATGATGAGGACAATAGTATGCATGTGTTATCAAGGCGCCTTGGTCTTTAAATTTTTGGGCAAGCGCTTTATGCATTTCGGCCAATGTTTCTTCGGTATAGCGCTTTTGAGCAATTCCCCCTTGATTTGTAATTACAATAAGTAAGTAACCTTCGTCAAATAGTTTTTTTAATGGAGGAATCTGATATTCCAATACTTCAAAATCTTCTAGTTTGGTAATGTAGTCGTGGATTTCGTGATTAAGAACGCCATCGCGATCCAAAAAAATAGCTTTATTCATTATTTATAGTTATTCCTCTTGGTATTTTTATACCTTATGGGTTAGTTTAATACCTCAAATATGAGAATATAAAGTTTATTATGGCCAGATATTGTTTGTTTTTATTAAACAAATGACCTTTGACTATGTTATTAAAAGAGTTAACATTAAATAGAAACTATTATGCCATACGTTAAAAAGAATGCTGAGAACAGTTCATCTGTTAATATATTTTTTGAAGATTTAGGGACGGGTAAGCCTGTGGTTTTAATCCACGGATGGCCGGTATCACATGAGATGTGGGAGTATCAGGTTAATGCACTGGTAAATGCAGGATATAGATGTATAGCATACGATAGACGTGGTTTTGGTCAATCAGACAGACCATGGCATAGTTATGATTATGATACACTCGCGGCCGATTTACATGAAGTAATTACAGCGCTAAACCTAAACGATGTAACCCTTGTAGGGTTTTCGATGGGTGGTGGCGAAGTGGTGAGGTACTTAGGTAAATATGGATCGTCTAGAGTTACTAAGGCTGTGTTGATCAGTTCTGTAGTTCCCCTGCTTTTAAAAACAGAAGATCATGAAGATGGTGTTCCCCGTGAAGTATTCGATGGTATGATTGCTGGCCTTCAAAATGACAGACCTGCTTTTTTAGCAGAATTTGGACGACAATTTTTTAGCGCAGATGAACAGAACACGCCAGTTAGTCAGGAGATTCAAAACTGGATGCATCAACTTGCAATTGTTGCCAGTCCGAGAGCTACCACTGAGTGTGTTCGTTCCTTCTCTGAAACTAATTTTAGAACAGACTTAAGCGTAATTACCATTCCTGTATTGATAATTCATGGCAATGATGATAAAATTGTACCTATTAATATTACGAGTGACGTAACATCTTCATTGTTGCCCAACTCAGAGTATCATGTTATAGAAGGTGCATCACATGGCGTGTTCCTTACGCATAAAGATGAGATTAATAAATTGCTGCTTAATTTTCTGTAAAAATAATTTGCCCTCTACCCTATTGTTTAATCGCAATTTGTCTTTATTACGGAGATAGCAATATGAATTGAAGGTGAAGAAAAGATTAAATGTAAATAATGGGGCTAGGAATCAGCTTAGTATGTGATTTCTCGATATATTATTTGCAGAATATATATCGTAATCCTATATTTGCACCACTTTAAAGGGAAACGCTTTAGAGGAAAGTTCCAAATAAGAACTTTGATTCCGTAGCTCAGCTGGTAGAGCATTACACTTTTAATGTAGTGGTCCTGGGTTCGAATCCCAGCGGGATCACAGAGAATAGTATCAAAACTACGTAAAAGCTTGCAAATCAAATGATTGCAAGCTTTTTTGTTTTAGTGGAAAAACTAAAATACTCACCGATTCTGGATCAATCCCAAAACTTGTGGAGCAAGAATGATTTTTCGGTTGCTAAGCATATAGTTGAGTTAGTAATGGCTATATTGGAAGAAAAAATGAAAATTCTAGTTTATGGAGCTGGCGTTATCGGTAGCGTTTACGCCGCGAAGCTACAAAAAACGACTGGTGAGGTAACGCTGTTGGCACGTGGTAGCAGATTAGTGCATTTAAAAAAGGAAGGTGTAATATTAAAAAACGGCTTGACTAATGAATTAATTAAGATTCGAATTCCATTAACGCAAGAGTTATTGCCCGAAGATATGTACGACCTGATTATTGTCACAGTTCGTTCAGAACAAATTGGCTCGGTTATACCCATATTAAAAAACAACCGCGGGTCATCTTTGATTCTTTTTATGTTCAATGATCCAGGGAACCTACCGAAATTGATTGATGAATTGCAGCCCAAAAAGGTGTTAATAGGATTTCCAGGGATTGGGGGAACAATTCAAAATAATTGTGTTGATTTTATCCTGATAGACCAGCAAAAAACGACTATTGGCGAAGTTAACGGGAAATCAAGGATTGAAATAAAAAATCTTAAATCGCTTTTTATATCCGCAGGATTTCCTGCGGATATAAATGATAATATGTCAGCCTGGTTGAAAACGCATGCAGTTTTTGTTTGCTGCGTAGCTGCGGCCATTGGAAAGGAAAATGGGGATATCTGCCGTTTGGGAAATAGTTGGGAGAGTGTCAAAACTATGGTTAAAAGTATCCGGGAGGGATTCAGGGCTTGCAGTGTTTTAAATATTCCTGTCACTCCATTTAACTTAAAGGTCATTTTTATGTTTACGCCCGAGTGGCTCTGTATTTTATATTGGCAGCGGGCTTTGAAAGGTAAATTAGGAACCTTAGGAATGGCGCCACACGCAAATGCAGCAAAAGCCGAAATGAAACTTTTGGCTAAGAACGTCATCTCAATGGTGCGTTCCTCTGATCAGGTTACGCCAACCCTGGATAGATTACTTTCGTATTATAACCAGTAGTTTCAATTGGAGCAGACCATCAGTGAGTTCGATGGAAGTTCCGGGGGCATTGACCATCTGGTTCCGAAAATGCAGGGTAAACAATTCTGTTACACTTTGATCATGTTAAACGACTGAACGTAAAGATGTCTTTTTATCTCCAATTTACACAAATTACTGCTCCGAATGGTCCGGAATCGCCTGATCAAGGCCTTCGGAACATCCAATCAATCAACTCAACGACTAATTAAACGTCCTAAAAGCTGAATATCCTCCCAAAAATAATTGGATAGTTGTAACACTTGGAGCACGGGAAAGACGTAACGAAGCACGTTCTTTTCCGTTTTTACTTCCTCATAACTTATTGTTAATGTGATAAATAAAATGAGTCGCTTCATTCAATCTAGGGGTTCATTATTCATTTCCATCAAATCTCAATTTTTTACGATATATCGAACTAATACTGAAGGATTTCTCGCTTAAAACCCTCCATTACCTGTTCCTAGTACAAATGGCTCATCGGTTTGTTAATTATGACTAACCCTTGTTACCATCTTCTTTATTTTTTGGATGAAGCCTACCTAAAGCCGCCATACGCTTCAATTCAGGTAGAAAAGTGTTCGTTATTTCAACCATCAAGCTCACTTAGCAGAGATAAAAAGCGCATATTGGTGCGCTTTTTTCGTTTAAACTGCTTTTTACACTGCATTTTTACAAAAAAGCATTTCAAAGTATTTCAATTAAAATGGTGGCCCCTTCCGGTGATATGCACAGTCCATGAGGATTACGAAGCAAAATGTACTCATGCGTACGTTTTGCTTTTTAGGTCAGCCCAAAATAGAAATACATAAAATCTCTCAAACATAGGTATCCTTCACAGTTCCTTGCTCCGGATGATACCAGTTTTGAACTGGAAGTGTTGTTACGAAGTGATGGCAGCTCAACTGCATTTTAATATAAATTGGGTCAAAGCAATCTTGAGTAATATTATTCCGCAGGCCTCTTGTCGCATTTCACCCTCTAAATTGTCTTATTGCCACCTATTAATTAGGGCTTATCCGTGTAGCTTTGTTGAAATGATAAATCATAAGATAATGAGAAAACTAATTCTTAAAATGTCTGTCTCCTTTGACGGATTTGTTGGCGGGCCAAACGGGGAGATCGATTGGTTAATAAAAAGCATGGATGAGACAACCGAATCATGGATATTGAATACATTATGGCAAGCAGGTGTACATATCATGGGCCACCGTACATATGAAGACATGATGGCCTACTGGCCATATTCTGATGAACGATTAGCAGCACCTATGAACGAAATCCCGAAGATTGTTTTTTCCAAAGGTGGAATTACCACTCCATTTAACATCACCAAAACAACTCAAGCCTTAAAAGATTCAACACGGCTACAGGCAAAAGATTCGTTTAGAAGTAATTCTACTATGCCATACCATATGGATAGCTGGGAGAATGCCACCGTGGCTATTGGTGATTTGACAAAAGAGATCAACCTCCTGAAACAACAAAACGGTAAACCAATTTTGGCACATGGAGGAGCAAGCTTTGTGCGTAATCTTATTGCAACCGGCCTAATTGACGAATACCACCTAATTACACACCCTGTGGTTTTGGGTAAGGGCTTATCTATATTTTCAGATTTGTCAAGGCCATTAAATTTGACATTGATTAGTACAACTGTACTGAATTCGGGTTGTATTGCGACTGTTTACAGGCACATTCCATGAGAATTAAAATAGTAATTGGAAAGCGAGAAACTATTTTTTAAATTTTTTCTATTGTATTTTGCGTGAGATAAAATGTACATAACTAAGTAGATATGGTTTATAAGACATGGAGAGAACAAATCTAATGCAGGATATGCCACACATAACACTGCGTCAGTCACACTAACAGTGCTAGATCATAAGCAAGTTCAAAAATTAATGTATGATATTGAAGGGCAGCCTGATCTATTTATAATGCCCCCTTATCTTAGAACGCAAAAAACGGCTAAGCGAATTCTTGAAAAGTTCCCCAATGTTCCCTGCACATTTTTATGATGTTCTGACTTTTATGTGCGCAAGTGCGTACCTAAAACTGCGGAATCCTTGTAGAAAGTGCAGCGTACATCTTGCCTAATCGTTATGCTGCTAAAACATCCATTACTAATCTCAAATCATTTGTTAAATAGTTCTCCGATAGAGTCACATTAAAGAGACGATCAATTTTGATCGTTTTAATCAACTCTTGTTTGTTAATCGTTTAGCTACAAGATATGTAGCAATTAGTGTTCCTACACTAGAGGTCTGTTCAAGACAGAAGCAAAATATTTATCAGATGCGCTTTTCGTATCTTTCCAAGATATACGTAACTTTAGTAAAAGTGCTACCTAGAATAAACAATAGAACTATGGCAACGAATAAATTACTGCGAATGGACAATATTGGGATCGTTGTAGAATCCCTTGATGAAGCCATCTCTTTTTTCACAGAGATAGGTCTGAAGCTTGAAGGGCGGGCCAGGATCGAAGGAGAATGGGCAGGTCGTGTTACCGGACTGGGTACTCAGAATGTAGAGATTGCAATGATGGTCACACCTGATGGCTACAGCCGACTAGAGCTTTCACGATTTCTCGCCCCTCCTACTATCGAAGATCATAGGGGTGCTCCTGTGAATGCGCTCGGTTATTTACGCGCTATGTTCACCGTTCAAGATATTGATGAGTTGGTATCCCGGCTTATTAAGCATGGCGCTCAGCTCGTTGGCGAAGTGGTTCAGTACGAGAACTCGTATCGACTCTGCTATATTCGTGCAAAGGACGGCCTCTTAATCGGTTTGGCCGAACAACTCAATGCCAGTAGCTCCACATAAAAAAGGAATATAGAGTCGGCTGCTATTCCTCTTTTTTAACGTTTTTAACGAGAAAATAAACAGACATTATAAAGGTTATTAAATATACAACAGCTAATGCTGGTTTTTCGAATTTTAAGTTTTTAAAATCGAATTGTTTAAAAATGGTCCATCCTAAAATAATTGCTATAATTAAGAATAGAAATGATATTCCTTTTTTATTGCTCATAAGTTTTAATGTTTAATTACTATATCTACTATTAAGCCAATTATTATTGCTGTCAAAGAAAAAGTGATCATACCTAAAATGTAGGCAAAAAACGCTTTAACATAGTTGATAGCTTTTCCCTTTTCATAAAATTGTCCAATTGCCCAAGTCGTATAAACAAATCCAACAACGCCTGCAATTTGCATTACTCTAAAATGTGTTAAACCTTGAATAATTGCAAAAACGGAATAAATCAACATTCCCATTCCAATCACAAAACAGAGAAGTATTAGAATTTCAAAGATGTTTAATTTATATTTTCTGAAAAATAGCTTTGTCCATAATGCAATAAAAATACCCATGATTATATTCGCATAACCATAATGTCCCTGTATCCATTCAAAAATTACACTCGTTGTAGATTTATTGCTCCCAAAATACTTTATATAACCATCTTCAAGATGAAAAAAGTTACTGCATGTCGAATAAACAAGAGAAGTAACAATAATGAAGATTATTGGTTTAACAAGTCGACTTCTGTTTTCTGAAAGATAATTTCTTACGTTTTGTCCTGGATTTGCTATAAGTTCTCTTATAGTGTATAAAATCCCACGTTCAAAATGCAAAACATGTTCAATCTCATGAATGATGTAATGTCCATCAATTCTTTTAAGCTGGCTGGATTGTCCACAGTTAGGGCAAAATTTTGAAGTTAATTCGACGTTGCAAGTTTTACAATTCATCATCTGTTTTTCTGTCTGTATTTTGATTGTTAGTATGGTTCGGTATAATAGCAGCCAACATACCTGAGTAAGCTTCTCTTAGCCATACAAAAATTGTTTCTTGTAAAAATGGACACAAAAAAATTTTCAAAAACTACACTTTAGTGTAGATTTGTTATCAAGCCCTAGCTACTAATGAAAAATAACATTAATTCAAGCCTGCTTACCAAGAATAGGGTTGGGAAAATATCAGAAGAGGACCATCTTCAACAGCAACATTATTTGGAAGTTGTAAAATCTTTTGCAAGGTTAACATATGAAAGTATATATGTTATTGATTATGAAAAGATGGCGTTTGAATACGTTTCAGAAAATCCATTGTTTTTATGCGGATATTCTTCTGAGGAGGTGTTGAATATGGGCTATGATTTCTATTTTAAAAATGTTCCTGAAGATGATTTGAAGCTGTTAAATCTAATTAACGATGCAGGATTTGATTTCTATAAAAAATTGCCCGGCAATGCGAAAAAATTGTATAGCATAACTTACGATTTCCATTTGGTTAATAAGGATGGTAAGCATGTCCTCATCAATCATAAGCTTACTCCGTTATTTTTGACAAGCGATGATCAGTTATGGAAAGCGATGTGTATAGTTTCTATTTCACATCATAAAAATGCAGGGAATGTTTGTATTCATAAACAAGGCACTGACGAAACCTGGGAACTAAATTTAGAAAATAATGTTTGGCATAAATCAGAGAAACCTAAACTCACAAAAAGAGAGATAGAAATATTGCGGTTGCATGCTCAAGGGTTAACAATTAGCCAAATTGCAGAAAAAATATTTGTTTCTTCTGATACCGTGAAGTACTACAGAAGGCGAATTTTTGAGCGTTTAGGTGTGAATAATATCGTAGAAGCCCTTTCTTACACTGTTAACAACAAGATTATTTAACTTTACCCTTGTAATAAGACATACTATACTTTTATAAATTATGCATATTCAATTGTATGATGTCATTCCGAGCCTCCGGCCTTACATTAAGCTGATATGTACAATGGACTGCGATGGAGACACAGACMYAANAYCRKAWRMGSGTSSTRYMSGATACTTGTGTTGAGTTGTTTGTGAACTATACCAGTTCACCGATAGCAATCATTGGTGATGAACTGCACAAGCGTAGCATCCTTAGCTTTCGTATGAGCCGCCCAATGGATGTTCAGATGCGTAAAGGGACTGGCTGCCTCGCCATTTGTTTCTATCCTGGCATGGCGTATAAGTTCTTTCAGGTACCCATGCATACCTTAACCGACACAACAGCTCCCTTATCGGATATATGGAATAATCTGGCGGAAGAAATAGAAGATAAACTAGCCTGTGCCTGCAATAATGAAACACGTGTATGTATAGTGCAAAATTATTTATTACAACAATTGGCCTCTGCCAAAAACGATTTTCAGATAGACTATTGCCTTCAACAGGCGCAACTCTCCGGTGGCTTAGTGTCCGTAAGCAAGCTTACAAACGATGCTGGCATTAGTCAGCGCCATCTTTCACGAAAATTTCAGCAAAATATAGGCCTGTCGCCCAGAGAATATTTGCGTGTGTATCGGTTCATACAATCACTTCGCTATATAAAAAAATATCCAGTACTCTCACTTACGGAAATAGCTTATAAAAGCGGCTATTATGATCAAGCTCATTTTAATCGCGACTATAAAGCTTATACTGGCTATGCGCCCCGTGAGTTGACCCATGCTCAACATGTTCTTTATTAATGTCCGTTTTGTACAATCTGAGATAATTTAATCTTTGCAGTTTTGCAATACAAAAACATTGACGATATGAGAAAACTAATATTAGGATTAGCAATAACATTGGATGGATACATTGAAGGACCTAACGGCGAATATGATTGGTGCTTTACGGATCAAGATTATGGTCTAAACGAATTCTTTACCCTCGTAGATGCCATCTTTATTGGCCGTAAAAGCTACGAGATAGCGCAGCAACACGCAGAGAACAATAATGGCGAAACCATTCCGGGTATGCCTGTAATGAAGGAATATGTATTTTCTAAATCATTGAAAACAGTAAAACAAGGTGCGGTACTTATGTCCGATAATAGTATTACCCAAGCGCGAAAAATAAAAGAACAGTCAGGTAAAGACATATGGCTGTATGGTGGCGCTGAGCTTACCGATGCCTTGATGAAAGAAGGCCTTGTAGATGAATTATGGTTGTCAGTACATCCTATACTTCTTGGTGATGGTAAAACCCTGTTCGGTAAGCAGAATATTAGAAGAAAACTTACTCTGCTGCAAAGCAAGACCTATGAAACCGGGTTGGTATCGCTCAGATATAGCATCAATAATGAATCATCTCTCTGATACCCGAATTTTGTGCACAACCATATGCTTTATTGCTGGTCTGGATGATGAAGATGGACGTCCTGTTGAGGAAATGGTATTGTAATGCCATTGGCTTTAAAAGCAGCAACGATAGCTATGATCAGATCACTCCTTGTAACAGATGTATCTCCAATATGTTTTGTCCAGAAATATATTCGCAGATCAATTGAACTGTTATTGAGTTGCTCAAATTGTACAACGGGGCCAGGATTTTTGCTAATCCTTTCTTCATTGTTTAATATTTCGGTTAATACCTTTCGACTTTTTTCAAGATCTGCATCATAGGCAATACCTATTAGAATAGACATTCTTTTACGATTTCCTCCTAGCGACCAATTGACCAGATGTGCATTAAGTAAATCGCCATTAGGCATAACCACATCTGCCCCATCCCAGGTAGAAATCACACTGCTCCTAAATCCAATGGATTTCATCTTACCGCCCTGACCATCGACGTCAACAATATCCCCAACATTCACAGGTTTTTCAAACGCAATAATAAGTCCACTCACCAAATTATTAACTAAAGTTTGCAGGCCAAAACCTATGCCTACACCTAAAGCGCCTAAAATAATGGTTATCCTATCAACAGGAATCCCTGCTGCTGCAATAGCTAAAAATAATCCTATACAGAGAATCGAAATCCGGATCAGCAGCAACCAACTCCCTATTCCCTGACGATCATTCTTATTGTCTCTGTTTGAAGGAAGGTGACCATCAGATGCAAAAAAGGAAACAATTTTAGATATAATAACTGCAATTGACATAATCACGATAAACAGCAGGAGATTATTAATACTAAAAGTATAGTCTCCAAGCGTTCGGTCCTGACTAAAAAAGTTCTGAAAGGGTTTGAATAGATAATCAAATGCAGGAAAATTGCGACCTAATAGTACCACCCAGCCAACAACCAGCAGTACATAAAATAGCGGAGGGGCTTTTTTACCTACCTTTTCAAAATTGAGGTAAAAGAGTTTTTTTTCCTGACCGGAGTACACATTAAATGCAAGAACTAACCCCTCATTAATGAGCCGTACGGTCCAAAGAAAAAGAATGGCAATAATGACATTCAAAAATCCGCTAATGAATAATGTTTTTGCCAAATTGTACCTTCCAAACAAATTTGCTAATGTGGATGCAAATTCCAGCAAAACCATAAAAGCGATAGACCAGATAATCCATTTCTCCCTTAGCTCTTCCCGATGGCCTTTCAGCATCGCCAGAATGCCTCCCAAAACTCCAATTATTGAAGTAATAAGCATAAACCACCTCTCAATTCTGGATGCTTGTAATACCAAATTGCCCAAAGCAGCAATCAGAAAAAATACAACCATAAAAAGCCATACGCGCATCCAGTACCTACTAACATATTTTTTAAAAATAACGGTCAGACAAATGCACGATACCAACCAGAAGATAACGTTTAAAATAAAAGGCGGCGATATAAAAAAGAATTGAAATAAACTGATAACAAGTAAGCCAGCAGAAAACAATGGATATCTGAGCACCAATTGACCATTAAAATCTGGTTTTAGCAGATTGTTTTCCAAATAGATATTTTTAAGTGAGCGGAGATAAATAAAAGAAGTTGCCACAAGTAAAACAAGCAATATCAATTTACCTGTATTGTTCTCTGCATAAAATTTAAGGGTCAATAATCCTTTTTTTTCTGAAAAATCAAGTATTTCACTAAACGGGCGGTAGAAATCCAATGGCCCCCATATATTATTAAACTCCCTCTTATAGGTGTGAACAGCCATGTCTTTCTGATAAGACTCTATTTCCTCCAAACTGCTTTCTAATTTAAAAACAGTCATATTTACATGGTTAAGTAGGGTCTGGATGTTGTTGCTTGCCACCTTAAGTGACGTGTCAATTGGGCCGGTTTCATACGCAATGACCTGGATTTTTTGCAAATACTTCATCAGCGTTGATGAATCTGTTGGGAACTTAAACAACGCAGGTACGCTCAATAGAGAATCGAGCTGATACCGAAAATTGTTCAATTCCTGCTGGCGAACATCTAACTTTAATTTCCAGGTGTTTATTTTACCAAGCAGTTCAGATAATATTTTTGAGGTGGCAGTCAGATTTCGGAAAGTTTGTGAGGAGCCTTTATTGGTAAAAACGCCATCAACTGCAACTGCAAAGTCTTTTTCTATTTCCTTAAGTTCGGTTTTAGTATCTGTTGTATCAAGTTTACCGTTTACATAAACCTTTGCCTTTTGCATAGTCCGTTTTATCTCATCAAAGGTTTTGATTTGAGCAATCGTTGCTTTATCGGCATTAAACTCATCGGCGCTCTTTTTCGAAGAACGTTTTGCAAAGGCCTGCATTTTGGCCACAAAATCTAATTTTGAGCTATCTTTTAGAAGGGATCTATTAATGGAATCTTTCTTTTGGGCATGTAAGGTAACGCAGCTAAATAAGCAGACACAAACCAAAAGAAAGCAGCTTAGTTTTCTAGGGAGCATCATTTGACTAAGGATTAATGTTCAATAATACATAAAAAACAGTAATTATCCTCTCTTTAGAGCATTAGATGGCCTTAAGAATCCCTCTAACCCATATTCTGGCCAGCTCTTTTGACCCTTCGGCATTTGGATGCAAATAGAACGTACCTTTTTTTCCTTGTTCGGGTTTAAACAAAGTAGTATGATTTTTTTTGAAAAAATCAAAGCCCGATTTATCACCTGCAAATATGCGTCTAGGAGCTAATTTGGTGTACTTTTTAACCAGGTTATCTATTTTTGGAAAGTAGCTTTCTAATCTGTTTAAACCTTCTTCTAAATAGGCGGCATTGTTTTGAGTATTGGTGCTATACCAAAGTGGATACTGAAGTATAAATTTTGCCTTGGGGAACTGATTTAATAGGCTATCTATCAATTTGGAAATATTTTGATCGTATTGTTCGGCAGAGATAGGTGATCCGTTAGGCCCGAATATGGCGCTGTCATTAGTTCCTAGCATAATAGAAAACAAAAGTGTAGCCGAGGCATCCTTGTTTAACGCGTTTGCAGCTTCGATAACCTTCGGGAAGTCAGTATTAGTGGCTGGCAAAAAATCAAGACTGGTATGCCCGCTAAAGCCCATGTTTGCAATATTAACAGATGTAAATTGCGCTGTTGAGGTCAGTGTTTGCTGCACAATAAGTGGCGTTGCTTCTAAGGCCGGCTGCTTTAAGGCACCTCCCTCCGTTATGCTGTCTCCTATAAAAACAATATTCAGTTTAGTTTTTTTTACTGAAGAAAAGGAGGTTAGTAATAATACGGAAACCATCACCAAAAATTTGGGTATAAGCTTAGCCACAGGGAAATTGTTCATAATTCTCTTTTTTATGAAGATAAACAATTGATCCAGTTTATAAACCCTACCTTACCAAAATGAATAACCCCGCATTTGTAATATCCGGATTTAATATTGGCGTATCAGAGATTATACTAGTGCTTCTGGCATTTTTTGTGGGTTTCCTTATTGTAAGAAACCTGATTGTTTACAGGTTTCGACCTAAAGACAAATAAGAAGTACTGGCATACACAGAAATTCAATTAAAGCAAATCGACATGCTCTTCCTCAATCAGTTTCCCAATTTCATTTACATATGACTGATCTATCCATCCCTTTGTTTCCCAGGAAATACCCAGCTCATGGACGACAGCGTGTAGGATAGCAAATTTATTTGAACCTTTAAAAACTTTATAGATGCCATCCTCTTGCGGATAGACGGTAAGCTTAACTCCATGGAGTTCGATAGCAAAGGGATCCGTGTAAACTAATTTCATTCTTATTATTTAATATCAAAGCAACAGCAATAGATCAAAATTGTTTGATGTTAACTTCTATCACTGTTTCAGCATTTTTGAGTAACGTCTTGCAATCTTCACTAAGATGCTGCAGGTGTAATTTCTTTCCTGCCAGTTTATAACGTTCAGTTAATTTATTTAGTGCTTCTATACCACTCATATCTGCTACTCTACTTTCTCCAAAATCTACGATAACCTCCTGCGGGTCTCCGATCACATCAAACTTCTCATTAAAAGCGGCTACAGATCCGAAAAATAAAGGGCCAAATATTTCGTAATGTTTAACTCCCTGTTCATCTATATATTTTTTTGCACGGATTCGTTTTGCGCTTTCCCATGCAAATACCAACGCTGAAATGATAACACCTATAAGTACTGCAAGTGCCAGATTATGAAGCCAAATGGTAATTCCGGCCACAAGAATACCTATAAAGATATCTTGCCTGGGCATTTTGTTAATGATGCGGAAACTAACCCATTCAAATGTACCAATGGCAACCATAATCATTACCCCTGTTAATGCAGCCATTGGAACGCGGTCAATAATAGGTGCACCGAAAAGTATAATAATCAGTATAGTTAATGAAGCAATTATTCCAGATAATCTTGCTCTGGCACCAGCCGATAAATTAACCAGTGTTTGAGCAATCATTGGGCACCCTCCCATTCCAAAGAAAAAGCCATTCGCAATATTAGCAGTTCCTTGCGCAATACATTCTCTATTACCGTTGCCTTTTGTGGTGGTAATCTCATCAACCAAATTTAGGGTCAATAATCCCTCTGTTAAACCAACACCAGCCATAATTAACGCATATGGAAAAATAACCTGTAAAGTCTTAAACTCAAGGGGTATGGCAGGG
>NZ_AWRU01000013.1:27785-403147 GCF_000523515.1 Pedobacter sp. V48
ATGTGAAATGGAGGGAAACCACCACTAACAGAAGCAATATCCCTTACCATTTTTGTATCAATATTGAACCCAAGAACCAGTAAAAATATCACTATAATAGCGATTAGAGAGGGAGGAACAGCTTTGGTTATTTTTGGCAAAAGCACCACTATTGCTATGGTAAGCAGAACTAGGCCCCCCATAATAATTAATGGAGTACCACTAAGCCAGGTCGATTCTCCATTCACAACAGTTTTAAATTGTTCCAATTGCGCCATAAAAATGATAACAGCCAGGCCATTAACAAAACCATACATTACCGGTTGAGGCACCAGGCTAATAAATTTCCCGAGTTTAAACAAGCCAACCCCTATCTGGATAATACCCGCCAATGCAATGGCCGCAAAAACATATTCAATTCCATTAGACTTCATTAAAGCAATAAGAACAATTGCCGTAGCACCGGCACCACCCGAAATAAGACCCGGCCGGCCACCTAAAATTGAGGTGATCAACCCCATAATAAAAGCGGCATATAAGCCCGACAATGGAGGGAATCCAGCAAGGATGGCAAAGGATAAAGATTCAGGCATCATTGTCATGGCAACTGTTAGGCCTGCCAGGATTTCATTTTTGTAATTGACCTTTTGCGAAAAGTCAAAAAAGCGATTACGAGAAAACATATGTAAAATTGATGCTTCGAAAGTATGAACCAAAAGTAGAAAAAATACTTGATCTCTGCGTTATTAAGATATATGTCTATGACTTTAATCAAATGATTAAATTATTTGATTAAATAAAATATTTACGCTTATATTTGTAACACTTAAAACATTACAAGATAAAGATGAGTAAGAAAATAAAGATAGAAGCCGACAGCAGTACTGAAGAAAAGATTAAAGCAGCAGCAAATATCGTTTTTACAAAAAAAGGCTACTCTGGTACTCGTACAAGAGATATTGCTGAAGAAGCCGGTATAAACCTTGCACTGCTGAACTACTATTTCAGAAGTAAAGAGAAGTTGTTTGATATTGTAATGATGGAGAACATACAGCAGTTTTTAATGGGAATAAGAGGATTATTGAATAATGAGGCATTCAGCCTAACAGAAAAAATTTCACTGGTTGCCGAAAACTATATCAATTTATTAAGAGAGCAACCAGACATGCCATTATTCATTTTAAGTGAAATAAAAGCCAATCCCGAAAAACTTGCTACAAATATGAATGTTAAAGAGATTCTGCTTAAATCTCATTTTTATCGGCAGTTAAACGAAGTCCTAAACGGTAAAGCTAATCCCCTGCATTTTATTATAAACATTATCAGTTTAACTGTTTTCCCTTTTGTAGCCAGTCCCCTACTTAAAATTATAGGAGAATTAAAACAAGAAGATTTTGATAAAATGGTTGAGGAAAGAAAAAAAATGATCCCTGTTTGGATTGATGCGATGCTAAAAACCCATTAAAAATTTTTGTTCAGAGATTAATCAAATGATTAAAACAAATAAATAAACAATAGAAATGAAATCTATATTTTTCACCACCATCATTTGTTTTGTGTTTTATCAAACGAATGCGCAGAGCCAGGAAAAGCTTTCAATTGAAGAATGCTACAACCTGACCCACCAGAATTATCCCTTGGTAAGGCAGTCGGAATTGATTTCAAAAACTGCAGCCTACTCTATTGAAAACGCAGCAAAAGGATATCTGCCGCAATTTAATATTAGCGGACAGGCCAGTTACCAGTCTGATGTAACAAAGATTCCAATTCAAATTCCAGGAATGAATATTCCTCAATTAAATAAAGACCAGTATCGGTTAAGTGCAGAAGGGACTCAGGTCCTATTTGATGGTGGCGTTATCAGGCAGCAAAAAGAAGCGATTGGCATCAATGCCTCGGTTGAAAATCAGAAACTTGAGGTCGAATTGTATAAATTGAAAGAACGGGTTAACCAGTTGTTCTTTGGCATATTGTTAATAGATGCCCAATTAAAGCAAAATGAATTGCTTCAAAAAGATATTCAGCTTGGCATCGACCGCGCAAAAGCTACCATAGCTAATGGAACAGCCTTTAAAAGCAGCTTGAATATCCTTAAGGCCGAACTACTCAAAGTAAACCAAAAAAGTATAGAGCAGAAATTTACACGTAAAGGATATATAGATGTGCTGGGCTTATTTATTAATAAAACGCTTACAGAAGATGTTGAGCTGCAAAAACCTGCACAACCTGTAATGCAAACTGAAATCCGCCGGCCAGAGCTTGGCCTTTATGAACAGCAACGCAAAAGTCTGGAAGTAAAAGAACAAGCCATAGCTGCCAGAAACCTGCCTAAATTTAATTTGTTTTTGCAGGGTGGTGTAGGTAGGCCAGCACTTAATATGCTGAATAACGCTGCCGAATCTTTTGCGATGGGTGGACTTAGAATGAGCTGGCCCCTATCTGGTTTTTATACCAGCAAAAAAGAAAAGGCAATTATAGACATCAACAGAAAAGAGATTGATCTTCAAAAAGAAAGCTTTTTACTGAACACTAATTTCGTGGTAAAACAGCAGGAATCAGAAATTGACAAGCAAACCAACCTATTGAGCTCAGACGATGAGATTATTGCATTGCGGGCAAGTGTAAAGGAAACATCGGCCGCACAATTGGAAAACGGAGTGATCAATACCAGCGATTATTTACGAGAGGTAAACGCCGAAGATCAGGCCAGACAAAGCAAAATTACGCACCAAATACAACTGCTTATGGCACAGTACAATAAGAAAACTACCACCGGCAATTAACTTTAAAACAAACTAATCATGAAGAAAATAGCATTTGCAATAACTACCGCTTTGTTTTTGATCTCTTGTGGGCAAAAGGAACAAGCCTATGATGCTTCGGGCACTTTCGAAGCTGTAGAGACCATTGTGTCTGCAGAGGCAACCGGAATCATTAAGGTACTGAATCTTGGGGAGGGACAGGTACTTAAGGCAGGCGAAACTATAGGTTATATTGATACTACTCAACTTTACTTAAAAAAGAAACAGCTGGAAGCCCAGATTAATGTTGTATTAGGTAAAAAGCCCGATGTGCCTGCCCAGATAGCCGCATATCAGGAACAGCTAAAGCAAGCAAGCAGAGAGCAGCAAAGAATTACCAACCTATTAAAGGCCGATGCTGCAACACCAAAACAACTGGACGACGCCAATGCCCAGATTGCTATTATTAAAAAACAGATAGTTGCTCAGAAATCTAGCCTGAATATTACCTCGACCAGCTTAAATCAGGAAACACTTCCTTTGAATGTACAAATTGATCAATTAAACGATCAACTTTCAAAGAATAGAATTGTAAACGAAACAGCGGGCACTGTACTGGTCAAATACGCTGAAGTAAATGAAATGGCTACAATAGGCAAACCTTTGTACAAGATCAGCGATTTGTCGTCCATCATTTTAAGGGCTTACATTACTGGCAATCAGTTGCCAACTATTAAACTTGGGCAAAAAGTTGAGGTATTGGTTGATGCAGCAGACGCAAAATATAAAACTTACCAGGGCATTGTAGAATGGATTAGCGATAAAGCTGAATTTACTCCTAAAACCATTCAGACCAAAGATGAGCGGGCCAATTTGGTATATGCAGTTAAGATAAAGGTGAAAAATGACGGCTATTTAAAAATAGGCATGTACGGAGAGATCATTTTATCTAAAAAAATATGAGCAGTGCTTTTGCCATTGAAGTAAACGGGCTCCGTAAAACCTACGGTAAAGAGCAGCTAGTTGCTGTCGATGATGTTTCTTTCCATGTAAATAAGGGAGAACTGTTTGGCCTTATTGGTCCGGATGGTGCAGGTAAAACCAGTATTTTCAGGATGCTGACTACCCTGCTACTTCCTGAAAAAGGAACGGCAAAGGTAGACGGCTATGACATAGTTGCCGACTATAAACAGATTAGAAAAACAGTTGGTTATATGCCTGGCAAATTTTCACTTTACTCAGATCTGACCATAGAAGAAAACCTTCGCTTTTTTGCCACTGTATTTGGCACCACCATCGCTCAGAATTATCATCTGATCGAAGATGTCTACGTCCAGATCGAACCCTTCAAAAACAGAAGGGCCGGAAAACTCTCCGGAGGGATGAAACAAAAGCTAGCATTGTGTTGTGCCCTCATTCACAAGCCAACTGTGTTGTTTCTGGATGAGCCAACAACCGGGGTAGATCCGGTGTCGAGAAAAGAATTTTGGGAGATGCTGAAAAGGCTTAAAGCGCAACATATTACCATTCTGGTATCAACTCCGTATATGGACGAGGCTACTTTGTGCGACCGCATCGCCCTGATCCAGAACGGAAAAATATTATCTATCAATACCCCTCAGATCATGATACAACAATATCCGGAACAACTATACGCAATCAAAGCAGATCAGATGTATGAACTGATTAAAGCACTTAGAAAATACCCTGAGGTAATGGATTGTTATGCCTTTGGCGAGTATGCCCATGTTTCCTTTAATGGTTCTTTTGAGGACAATAAGCTGAAGACGTACCTAAAAACTGAAGGCTTAACTCAGATTGAAATTAAACCTGTACCACCAACCATTGAAGATTATTTCATCAAATTATTGAAGAACTAGCTATGGAATATGTAATAAAAACGGATAGGCTAACCAAGCGCTTTGGGGATTTCACAGCAACAAATGAAATTACCTTTGAAGTAGAAAAGGCTGAAATATTTGGTTTTCTGGGTGCTAATGGTGCAGGTAAAACAACTGCCATGCGTATGCTATGCGGCTTATCTATACCCAGTTCCGGCACTGCCACAGTAGCAGGTTTTGATGTGTACAAGCAAACAGAAGAAATTAAAAGGAACATAGGCTACATGAGTCAGCGGTTTTCTTTGTATGAAGATCTCACCGTACAGGAAAACATCAGGTTCTTTGGAGGTATCTATGGGTTAAGCAATCGGGAAATTAAAACTAAAGGCGAAGACTTACTGGAGCAGCTTGGCCTTAAAAATGAAGCTAAAAAATTAGTAGCCTCCCTGCCCCTGGGATGGAAACAGAAGCTTTCCTTTTCGGTTGCGGTTTTACACCAGCCAAAAATTGTATTTCTGGACGAACCTACAGGAGGTGTTGATCCGGTAACAAGAAGACAATTCTGGGACCTGATCTACGAGGCATCTGCAAAAGGAATTACCGTTTTTGTGACCACTCATTATATGGATGAGGCAGAGTATTGTAACCGCATATCCATTATGGTTGATGGAAAAATAGAAGCGCTTGATACCCCGGCTAACTTGAAAAGTCAATTTAAAGCAAGCTCAATGGACCAGGTTTTTTATCAGCTGGCAAGAGGTGCAAAACGTAGCGATTAGAATAATAAGGCAATGGAACAGTTTATCAATTTTGTAAAAAAAGAATTTGCCCATGTCTGGAGGGACAAAAAGACCTTGCTCATTCTATTTGGAATGCCGGTTATCCAGATTCTTATTTTCGGATTCGCACTCACCAATGAGGTTAAAAACTCTGAGATCATTGTTATGGACCAGGCCAAAGACCAGGCCTCCCAGCAAATTATCCACAGGATAGCTGCCAGCAGGTATTTCGATATTCAACGTAGCGTGATGAACAATGAGCAAATGGAAGCGGCATTTAAGAAAGGGGAAATTAAAGTGGCTGTAGTTTTTCCGGCAGGATTTAATGAATCCCTACTCCATCAACGCAAGGCTCAGATTCAGATTCTTGCTGATGCATCCGATCCGAATACTGCCAGTATGCTCACTAATTATGTTTCTTCAATTATTCAGGATTATCAAAATTCAATTGACAAAACAGCTGCTATATCCTACTCAATAGTTCCGGAAATAAGGATGTTGTATAATCCGCAATTAAAAGGAGCACCTAATTTTGTTCCTGGTGTAATGGCTTTGGTACTGATGCTGGTATGCGTAATGATGACGGCTATTTCAATTGTAAAGGAAAAGGAAACAGGAACTATGGAGGTTTTATTGGTTTCGCCATTCAGCCCTCTCCTGGTTATCCTTTCCAAAGCAATACCATACCTTATTCTTTCGCTTATAAATGTAGCTTCTATCCTATTGCTGAGTGTATATGTGCTCGACTTGCCTGTTAACGGAAGTGTAATTTTGCTTTTTGCAGAAAGTACCCTGTTTATCATCACTTGCCTTAGCCTGGGCATATTTATCTCTGTAAAAACAAATTCGCAGCAAATGGCCATGTTAATCTCCCTAATGGGGATGTTTTTACCAACTGTCTTATTTAGTGGATTTATGTTCCCAATAGAAAACATGCCCTACGCATTACAGATCATTTCGAATCTGGTTCCGGCAAAATGGTTCTATTTAATTGTAAAGTCCATTATGATCAAAGGGTTGGGGTTTTCGGCCATTTGGAAAGAAACATTAATTCTAGGTGGTATTACCCTTGTTTTATTAGTAGTAAGTTTAAAAAGTTTTAAAATCAGACTGGCATGAGAACGATCCGTTTTTTACTCGAAAAAGAATTCAGACAGATATTTCGTAACAAGGCTATCCTGTTACTGATTATCGTAATGCCGGTTATGCAACTGATAATTCTGCCGCTTGCCGCAAATTACGAAGTAAAGAACATCAATCTTTCTGTGGTAGATCATGATCATTCGAGCTATTCCCAAAAACTGATCTCTAAAGTTACCGCATCCGGATACTTTAAACTTACCGGATATAATGCCTCTTTTAAGGAAGCAATGAAACTGATTGAAGGCGATAGGGCCGATCTGATTCTGGAAATTCCACATGGATTTGAGCGCAACCTTGTCCGCGAAAACCATCAACAGCTATTTATTGCAGTAAACGCGATAAACGGAGTAAAGGCAAATCTTGGAGGCGCATATCTTGGTTCTATCATAAGAGGTTTTAATAACGACATAAGGCTACAGTTGCTGCCGGTTTCAAAGTTTAACGGAGCTGCGGTTATCGAGATCAGCTCATCCAACCTGTTTAATCCTTTAATGAAATACAAATTTTTTATGGTCCCTGGTATTTTAGCCATATTGGTTACCATGATTGGGGGTTTTCTCTCGGCACTAAACATTGTAAAAGAAAAAGAGTTTGGTACTATTGAACAGATCAATGTAAGCCCAATAAGGAAGCATCATTTTATATTGGGAAAACTCATCCCCTTTTGGGTACTTGGAAATGTGGTGTTCACCCTGGGGTTACTGGTTTCGTGGTTAATTTATGGTATTGTGCCTCTCGGAAATTTACTGGTACTGTATCTCTTTGCATCTGTTTTCCTGCTGGCTATTTTAGGTTTCGGTCTTTTGATTTCAACCTTTTGTGATACTCAGCAGCAGGCTATGTTTGTCATGTTTTTTTTCATGATGATCTTTATTCTGATGGGAGGCCTATTTACCTCAATAGACAGTATGCCCGATTGGGCAAAAACAGTTTCGCGGTTCAATCCGGTTAGTTATCTGATAGAGGTAATGCGAATGGTAATTCTTAAAGGAAGTGGCTTAAGAGACATATTGCCTCAACTAGGCGCTGTTGGTGTTTTTGCCATTGTGCTGAATGCCTGGGCAGTATGGAACTATAAGAAAAGTAACTAAATGAATGGTTAAAAAAAATGTTTAAACAAATACTTTCCTGTTTTGTTCAGCTAGCATGAAATCGTCATTCTTTAAACACTTTTTATGAATACTCACGAATATTGGCTGTTTATACTCGCAATTCCAGTGGCCTGCATCTCCTGGACGGTAACGAAGGAAGAAGTCTTTAGAGAGATAAGGGAATACTTTGTTGAAAAATCAAAAACGGCTGACCATATTCTGAAAAGAAAGCTATTTTACATGCTTACCTGCGAGTATTGCTTTAGTCATTATGTTACGCTCTTTCTGCTTATTCTTACTAAATATACGCTGCTATATCCAGGGTTCACCGGCTATCTTATATCTGGATTCTCTATAGTTTGGGTTGCTAACATCTATATGAGCTTGTATAACCTAATCCGTGTTGACCTCAAAAAAGAAAAAATAATAGCTCAAAAAGAAGCAGACAGCGTTAAAGAATCATATGAGGTGCCGGGTCAAATCTGATCAGGCACAAAATATTATGGCAAATTATTTTTATAAGGTTTTAAATAAAATTGTTTGATATTTGTGCTAATTTTTTTTTAAAAATAGGGATTATTATTAAGCGATCTATTCCACATTTATAATCCGGGATCCTGACCACGAAGTAGCTGCGAAGCAAAATAAATTCAGGATGACGACCGCCTAAACAAAAATACCTAATAATGCAAAACGTCCAATAATGCCAAATCTAATTAATGAAAATTCAGTATTCTGCCCTTTCGAGGAATCTGCAGAAATCAATGCACTGGCCGATGGACTTAGTTTCTCTTTAGAAGGTGAATTACATCCGCTTTGCCTATTGGCGGCGAGTAAACTGCAGTTTCATTTAGCACATCAACAAGAATGGAGACACAATTTTGGTTTGCTTGCCGGTGCCGAAGGAATGGTAATTGGAAAGATGTTTGGTGTATTAATAGTTAGGACTAAGGAAGGCGAACTGGGATATTTGGCTGCCTTTTCGGGTAAACTAGCCGGCAGAAACCATCATGATAAATTTGTACCGCCAATATTTGACGGCCTGGAGCCGGGGGGCTTTGTAAATGCCGGGATGGAAAAACTTGCTCAAATTAACGAGAAAATCAGTTACCTGGAATTATTTAAAGACGAGGCTCATACCAAAGAAGTCCAGCTTTTAAAAGTGCTAAGAAAAGACCATTCTAATGCATTACAAAACAGAATTTTTGAGCAATACCATTTTTTAAACAGAGCTGGAGAATCCAAGAGCTTAATTAAAGCTTTTGAAAATACTGCTTCGGGGAAACCACCCGCGGGTGCCGGAGAATGTGCTGCACCTAAATTATTACAATATGCTTTTGCAAATGGAATGGAGCCACTCGCTTTGGCAGAATTTTGGTGGGGTTTGTCTCCTAAATCGGCAAATTGGAAACACAGACACTTTTATGCCCCATGTATCGAAAAATGCGGACCAATACTGGCCCACATGCTTAATTAATAGATACGTTGCTTATTTTTCGTTTTTAGCATCAAATATGATGGAACAGAAATGTTTGTGCACCTTTGTATTGTTTGTTTTTATCACATTTAAATAGAAAGAAAATTAAAAGTTCATTAAAAATAAAGATAGTATTGCTGGCCTCATTTATGGGCGTTCAGATATATAGTTATGGTCAAACTAAACCTTTGTCCGATTCACTTAAAACCGACACTACAGTAAAACAATACGATATAGGCGATTTAGGTCGCGGTATTTTTAGTCCGGGTAAGCCACCTAAGCCAACTCAAAATAAATCGGGCCTTACGCCTATGCCAAGCATTGCCTATAATCCTAGTATTGGGGCTCAAATTGGACTTAAAGCAGTTGTAGGAAAGGTATTGGGGAATGAGCCAAATACATTAATGTCGGTAGCTGCATCATCTGCCTCAATTACAACCAAGGGGATCATTTATTTTTACCTTAGCCACAACGTTTATACGCCAGGTAATAGATGGAACTTACAAGGTAGTCTGGTTGCTGCTAAAACAGTTACTCCTGATTTTGGATTGGGGATAGGCAAGGTATCAACAGGAACTGAAGAAGAACTGATATTGTCTAATCCTGAGCGTAAAGGCTATGCAATTCATGGCGAATATTATAATTTCAGGGAAAAGGTATATAAGCAAATTATGGATCATCTTTTTATAGGAGCTGGTGCGTCATTTGAAATCCGCAGAAAATTAGAAGATCCAAACAACCCAAATGGCTCAACGCCGTATCATATTTATAATCAGATACATGGTTTTGATAGAGATCATTATATGGCTAATGGGTTTTTATTAAACTTACAATATACTACACGCGATAATCAGAACCGAGCCTATAAAGGAATATATGCAGACGTTGGGATTCGTGCAAATCAAAGCTGGATCGGAAGTACAAAGAATGCTGTTCAGGTAACTACCGATTTTAGAAAATACTGGAGCCTTTCGGCCAGAAATCCAGAACATGTAATCGCATTCTGGAATTGGGGATCTTATTTAGTAAGTGGGACACTGCCCTATCTGGAACTTCCGGGTACTGGAAAAGATGCAAATTTTAGAAGTGGCAGAGGATATACTATCGGTTATTTTAAAGGCACTCAGTATTGTTATTCGGAGATAGAGTACCGCTTCCCTATCACAAGGAATGATTTTATAAGCGGAGTTACTTTCTTTAATATTCAAACTGCCAATGATCTATCTGGTACAAAGCTGTTTCAGCAATGGCAACCCGCTGGTGGGGCTGGTTTGCGTGTATTGTTTAATAAGGCAACACGAACCAATCTATGTTTAGATTACGCATTTGGTAATTTTGGTGCAAAGGGATTTTTTCTCGGTTTAAACGAGGTGTTTTAACCATCTGCGCAAACTTTACCTCTGGGGTGCTTCTAGGTTACCCTCGTATTAAAACCGTCCTCTCTTCGTCTCATGACGAAGAGAGGACGAAGATAAACCAGAAGTACGCATGAAACTATACGAAAACTGATTCTATTTAGCTGGAGTAATCACTATCTTTTTAAATTCAATTGGGCCATGATCTCCCTGGATATAGATTGGTCCCGGTTCGCCTTCATTGCTATCTAATGCACCACCAGTAATCCCCGGGATTTCCTGATTAGTAATCACAGTTTTTCCATTAACAACTACTGTAACCATTCTGCCTATTAAAGTAATATCGAAAGTTTGCCATGTATTAGGCCCTAACGCATTGATCTCGCTAGGTGTTAAAAATCCGTAAATGCCGCTAAACAGTACGCTTGATGGATGCTGGTCTTTTGAGCTATCTTCAATTTGAACCTCATGTCTGCCTCTTAAATACACACCGCTATTGCTTCCTTTTTGGTATCTGAACTCAACATGCAATTTAAAGTCGGTAAATTTTTGATCAGAAATTAGGTTAGCACCCGATTTTGGGCTGGTTAAAACACCATCTTTTACTATCCATTGGTTTTCTCCCATTGCTTTCCAACCGGCTAAATCCTTCCCGTTAAACAGGTTAATGGTTTTACCCCAAACTGKAGCMKNCSRWTSTYTTTAAAYMYGRYRSYTTTACTYCTWWCCNANTGNATKNTKKKKYCTKCNGWWTSTSNTWWTWGYAYCWKGAAWWRMKMYGCCGGTTACTTCACCTTCAATAATAAAATCCTGACCACCATCTTCCCATTGAGGGGGAATAGTAAAACTGAATTTACCATTGTCGAAATTTACCTTTGCTATCGGACGAGCGCTTCCGCTAGGACCAACATAATAGCCTACCAATGTTTTTAAACCTGATAGTTTTACTTCTAACCATGATGGTGCTGATTTTCCGTTTTCATCAATAGTGATATCCCAACGGCCAATTAAATCTTTAGAACTTACTTCTGCTTGAGCGCTAACAGGCATATTTTTTCCTGATGCTAAAAGAGATTCAGCAGAACCCAGCATCAACAAACAACTCATACCAAATACAAAGAGATTTTTACGCATAATTTTCTTTTAATAACATTAATACTATTTATTTTAAAGTTAGCTGAAAAACTTAAGCTTTTAAAACATCGTGATTATTCCTGTATAAACTCATGGCTTAGCCAGAAAGCAAGAATCGGGTTGAATGTGTTTGATTTTACCAATTACTTTGCCTTTAAATATTAGAATATGAAATCGATAATTGAACGAATAGCCGAAATTAACTGGCCTAAAATAAGCGTAGAACTACATGGTAAGGGCTTTGTTGTGATAAAAAATATACTCACAAAAGCGGAATGTGCAGAATTGATTGAAGATTACAATGCTGATGATACCTATCGGAAAACAGTAAATATGGAACGTTATCGATTTGGATTAGGGGAGTACAAATATTTCAGTTACCCGCTGCCTACAATTATAACTGAATTACGGGAGAACATATATCCGCAAATTGCCCCTGTGGCCAATAGTTGGATGGAAGAATTGAAATTAAATACCTACTTCCCCCTTGCCCATAAAGAGATTAAACAAATATGCCATGATCATGGACAAACAAAACCAACCGTACTGATATTAAAATATGGCGAAGGTGGATTTAATACGCTTCATCAGGATTTATATGGAGAGATATATTTTCCGATGCAAATGGTTCTTATGCTTGATCAAACAGACGAAGACTATAAGGGCGGTGAATTTGTGATTACTGAACAGGTTCCGCGGGCGCAATCAAAGGCAAATGTATTAAAGCCCGATCTTGGTGATATGGTTATTTTTACAACCAATTTTAGACCAGTAAAGGGAAGTAAAGGCTATTACCGTGTAAACATGAAACATGGGGTAAGTCCACTTCACTGTGGAAACAGGCATAGTCTCGGTATCATTTTTCATGATGCGTTAAGTTAGGTGTGTTTAAAAGCTCAACAAAGACTATATTCACCAAGTTAATTAATCAATGTATCGATAAATCAAATATTTGTGACCCAAGAAATTAAACAAAGCTATCCCGAGGCTTACTTAGCTATAGATGAAGCAACAAAGAATACCGAATTTTCAATGGCATCTGATGTATTAACTTGCTCCTTGTTAAGGACATTAGCAGGCGCAAAGCCAGGTGGTAAGTTTTTAGAACTGGGAACGGGAACAGGCCTGTCAACATCCTGGATTTTAGATGGAATGGACAATGAAGCTACCTTAATCTCCATTGATAATGATTCCAATTATTTATCTGTGGCAAGGCGCTTTCTTGCACAGGATAAAAGACTTGCGCTGGAATGCATTGATGGTGGTGAATGGGCCCGGCAGAATAAAGGTCTGAAGTTTGATTATATCTTTGCCGATACATGGCATGGGAAATACTTAATGCTTGATGAGGTGATTAACATGTTAAAGCCGGGTGCATTTTACATTATTGATGATATGTTACCGCAGCCAAATTGGCCTGAAGGTCATCAGGAAAAAGCAATTAAGCTAATAGAGGATTTAGAAAAAAGGAATGACCTGCTTATAACCAAGCAATGTTGGGCAACAGGAATTGTTATTGCAACTAAAAAGGGTAATTAATGCTAGAGATCGTCAGTAAAATGGCGTTTCTCTTTTTCATTTGAGAACTTTCGGGAATTGTAGTCTGCTGATTTGTTTCTGGCAATAGATAAGGTTTTCCACTCTTCATTTTTCCTCATTTTTCCTATGAAAACGATCTGACCAATATGATAAGGATAGTGAGCAAGTTGCCTGTTAATGGCTTCGGTAACCGTATGTCCATCATTTCTGATATAGATTATCGCATTTAGGTCTTCATCGCTAAGCTGGTTAATGGCATTTAGCAGGCAATCCCATCCCTTATTCCAAAGCTTTATTAACTCTTCCTTGCTTATTGTTTTAGGCTCAAATTCATTGTCCCTGTTTCGCCAGGGCTTTTCTCCATCTGAAGTTAAAAAGTTTGTGAATCGGGATAACATGTTTCCTGACAGGTGATTAACTATGGTTGAGATACTGTTGCTTTCTTCATTGTATTGCCAGAACAGGTCTTCCTCTTGCAATTGCTCCATTGCCTTTTCTCCGAGTTGCTTATAGTAGAGAAATTGCTTCTTTACACTTTCCAGATAATTGTCCATTTCAGGTTCTTTTTAGGTCGCTTCTTAGTTGCTAAATAGCTTATTAAGATCCGCATATGATTTTGCATCATCAGCAAAGCTGAATGTTCCTTTTTGAAGTATTTCTTCAACCGCTTTAAAAAAACCACCATAGGCAGCTCTAACTAGAGAAGAACCCATACTTACACGCTTTACACCCATATCTTCCAGCATATTAAGCGAGAAGTTGCCTCCTGTCAATCCCATAATTACATTTACAGGCTTAGGGGCAACTGCTTTTACAACTGCTTCTATTTCTTCTTTAGTTTTTAAACCTGGTGCAAACAATACATCGGCACCGGCATCTGCATAAGCAACAAGCCTTTTGATGGTATCTTTAAGATCAGGGCGCCCGTGTATCAGGTTTTCTGCTCTTGCTGTTAAAGTGAATGCATAAGGCTGGCTGTGCGCAGCTTCAACTGCCGCTTTTATACGTTCAACAGAAAGCTCAAAAGGATAAATGGGCTCGTTAGGATCTCCGGTGGCATCTTCAATAGAACCACCCGATAATCCGGTATTTGCTGCAAGCCTGATGGTTTGTGCACATTTTAAAGGATCGTCGCCAAATCCATTCTCTAAGTCGGCCGAAACAGGCAAATCGGTGACATTAATAATACTTTGTACGTTCTTTAAAGTTTGCTCGCGAGTAATAGCGGCATGGCCATCTGGCTTTGCGAGCGAATAAGCAAGGCCAGCACTTGTGGTTGCAAGTGCTTTAAATCCTAAGGTTTCTAAAATTTTTGCCGATCCTGCATCCCAAGGATTGGGAATTACAAATATACCGGCTCGTTGATGCAAGGCTCTAAACTCTTCAGCTCTTGATTGAAATGGATTTTCTGTTCTCATACTGGTACTGTAAAATACTCGTGCATAAATTTAATTATTTTATATCACCAAAACCAAACCTGTCCTGATTTGCGTAAGTGTTATCAAATCAAAAATCTAAAATGAAAAGAATAATTCAATCTGTATTTGCCGTAATAGTTATGGCATTTTCGACCCAAGTTTATGCGCAAAAAAATCCAATGGTTGGCGGTGCGGATATGTATCCAACTAAAGATATTGTTGACAATGCGGTTAACTCAAAAGACCACACCACGCTGGTAGCCGCGGTTAAAGCTGCAGGATTGGTAGAAACATTAAAAAGCGTAGGGCCCTTTACCGTATTTGCGCCAACAAATGCAGCTTTTGATAAATTACCAGCGGGAACAGTTGAAACGCTGGTAAAACCTGAAAGCAAAGAGTTGTTAACCAAGATATTAACTTATCATGTAGTTGCTGGTAAAATGGATTCTAAAGCAATAGCAAAAGCGATTAAGGATGGTAGAGGAAAAGCTGAACTGACTACAGTTCAGGGAGGCAAGTTGTGGGCCTGGATGGATGGCAAGAAATTAGTTCTCAAAGACGAAAAAGGCGGAATGAGTACTGTTACTATTGCAGATGTTTATCAGAAAAATGGAGTAATCCATGTTGTTGATACGGTGTTAATGCCGAATTAAGATATCTCAGTTTACCTTCGACGAGAAAACCGCCCATATTAGCATATGAGGCGTTTTTTTATTATCAGACTGCACGTTGCATATGATAGTAAGTGTCTCCCATAAATTGCCTTTCGTTCGCAATCTTAAAACCTAAATTTGTATAGAGTCTTTCGGCATTAGGGTTATCCTTACTTACCAATAACCCAGCCTTGGTGTGTTTTGCGTTGGTTAATTTTTGTATTATAGCGTTGATTAACTTTTTGCCAATACCTTGTCCCTGTTTGTTTGCAGCAACACTAATACAGTCGATATAGAACTCGCCTGGTTGTGTTTCATCTTCAGGAATATCCTTAAAGTCATATGATGATGCAATATAATTCAGGAAAGGTGCCCTAAGCAGGTTGAGGTCTGCCCCATCGTAGCCACTGATAATTCCACAGATACCCGATGCGTCTTCATATACAAGCATATTTTCGTAGCTGTATTGATTACCGCGCAAGCCTGCAAAGTGTTCAAATAAGGGGATAGCCTTTAAAGGATCCGATTGGCCAACAAACTTTGATGCCAGATCTTCCATTGCATGGATAATTAATCTGGCTATTTGAGGTGCATCTGTGGCTAAAGCTTGTCTTATCATTTCATAAAATTAAATATTTTTTTGTGCTAAGTTATAGTAAGAGCATCTATATTTGGTAGCACCGTTTTTAAGCTAAACAGAAAACCAAACACAGAAATGAATAATAAAATAATTGTGGGTTCCTTGGCTATTGTATTTTGGCTAAGTACATTTTCGGGTATTGCCCAGGTAAATTCCAATAGTAAATCTGAATTGGCCGCTACCCCTCCTATGGGATGGATGACGTGGAACTACTTCGCAGATAAGATAAATGAAAAAGATATTAAGGAAATGGCCGATGCAATGGTCAGTTTAGGAATGGTGAAAGCAGGCTACAATTACCTGATGATAGACGATGGATGGCAAGGTGGTAGAGATAACCGTAATCAAATTATTGCTGACCCTTTGAAATTCCCATCTGGTGTAAAATCTCTGGCCGATTATGTGCATGCAAAAGGAATTAAATTGGGTATTTATTCTGATGCGGCGCAGTTAACCTGTGCGGGTTATACAGCGAGTTTGAATTTTGAAGAGCAGGATGCTAAAACATTTGCCTCTTGGGGTATTGATTACCTTAAATATGATTATTGTGATGCGCCTGCTGATTCAGCAACAGCTGTTTTGAGGTATAAAAAAATGGCTGATGCATTAAGGAATAGTGGTAGAGAAATTGCGCTAGGTATTTGCGAATGGGGTAATAGAAAACCATGGCTTTGGGCAAAAAATGCCGGAGGACAATTATGGCGTACTACTGCCGATGTGCGTGATAAGTGGGTCGCATTAAAACCATGGAAAGATCCTAGTGACTTGCATACTATAGGTGCCGGAATCATGGATATTGTTGATGTAAATGCTGATCTGGCTCAATATGCTGGTCCGGGTGGCTGGAATGATTTTGATATGCTTGTAATAGGCTTAAATGGTAAAAAAGGGCCTTCGGGCGACTTAGGTGGTAAAGGTTGCTCAGAGACTGAATATCAAAGCCAAATGAGTTTGTGGAGTATAATGACCGCTCCTTTGGTAGCTACTAACGATTTACGCATTATGAATGAGGCAACTAAAAGAATTTTGTTGAACGAAGAGGTTATTGCCATAAATCAGGATCCCCTTGGTAAACAAGCAGAACGTAAGATTAATAAGGGCAATTGGAATGTTTTTGTAAAACCAGTAAAAAATGGTGATTACGCTGTTGCTATTTTGAATCGTGGAGTGTCTGCTGGGTCTCTTAGTTTGGATTGGAAAGATCTAGGGTTGGATGGTTCTTATAAAATTAATGATCTATGGCTGCATAAGGCTGTTGGTAGTGGGCGAAAATGGAGTGGTAAGGTATTGAGTCATGAAACTAAGTTGTTTAGGTTGAGTAGTACTGGTAAATAAAACAAACCAGGCCGATATCAGTATCGGCCTGGTTTGTTTTAATTACCAATTCCTATAACTTTATAAGTGATGTTATCGCCGTCCACTATTTTCTCGTAATAAACACCTTCTTCAGAAACGTAATATTGTGCTCCTTTGATCATTACGTCTCTTGTGCCTTCTGGCAACTGATTTACAACATCTCCTACCTGAGGTAAGTTGCTGGTGTCGTCTGTAACAGCACCATTGTCGGTATCCAATACACCATCTTTACCTGCCACAACATAAACAGTTTTACCATCAGCATCCACAGTTGTGCTGTAATAAACCCCTTTATATTCGTAATAGGTTTGGCCATTTATGGTGATCTGTTTTGCTTCGGAAGGGATGCTTGGTACCTGAGCACCTACCGGAGGCACAACTACTTTATATCCCTCGTCGTACTGTCTGTAAAAGAATCCTCCTGAATAGTAGAATTGATCTGCACCAAAATAAAATGGATAATATCCATAAGGCAATACGCTTAAACTGATGCCTAAAAATGGTCTATAGTAATTATAATAATATCCATAGTAAGGTCTGCGATAAGAATAACCCGGTCTGTAGTGGTAACCTGGTCTGTAACCATAACCTGGCCTGTTGCCATAGCCGGGTCTGTAGCCATAACCAGGTCTATTGGCCGGACGACTTGGTCTGTAATCTGGACGTGACCCACTGCCTATTGATGGCCTTGACGGTCTTGTGCCGCCAGATATATTTCCTTGAGACGGTCTTGATGGTCTAGTGCCTCCTGATATAGCTCCTTGAGATGGCCTTGATGGCCTGCTTCCCCCACCCGCTGATACATGGCTGCCACCACCGCCACCACTGCCACGAGAAGATCTTTGTGCTAAAACGTTGTTAGTTGTTAATCCACTGATCAGGATTATAGACCCAGCTATAATTAATGATTTCAAATTCAAGGTTTTCATAATATATTATATCTATATATAACCATAAGACATAATATAAACGAAAAGGATTATTTCTTAATAATCAATTGCTTTAAACTGACAAATTAATGATAATCCAATTCGTTTTCTCCCTCCCTCTAATTAAAATTCGCCTTCGATCTCCCAGCCTTTTCGGTATTTCCTTCTAATGTATTTATTCGCTTCAGGATAGTTTGGAAACTTCATGTTCTCAGCATCCCATTGCAGCAACTGATCCGGTACACGAATAGCAACTGTACCCAGTAATATAGCCTCGGTCATGGGACCCGACTGTGCAAAATGCGATTCCGTTTTTTCTCCGCCCAGGCAGGCATTTACAAAATGGTGATAATGGTTCCGGCCTTCGATTTTACGCACCTCCTTGTCCTTAAATTTATCTTCCGGCAGCAGTACTGGCTTTTCTCCGCCATGCGGGATCAGCAAAGCGCCATCAGTACCGACCAGCAGGGCACATTCTTCGGGATATTTACCGGGGGTATATAATTTACGGACGTCCTCTGGTGGAAACATTTCACCGTCAAACCATTCAAGGGTCAGCTTTTCAGATTCAGTAAAGGAATTTCCGGGAAAAACCCAGGTGATGTGATCGGCCCACGGCCAGTTCTCTTTTCTTTTGTCCGGCGTATTTTTCCAATCCTGATGAACTTCCGCCCGTACAGATACGGGGGCTTTGAGTCCTAGCCCCTTCCAGACTGCATCAAAGATATGGCAGCCAATATCTCCTGACCATCCTGTTCCGAAGTCCTGCCATGACCTCCATTTGGCCTGATGATAAATGCCCGGGGCATAAGGTCTTACCGGTCCCGTACCCAGCCAGAGGTCCCAGCTTAAATTTGCGGGCGGGTTTTGTGCAGGCTGAGGTTCTACCATCCTGAATTCTACTGCACCAGATCTGTTTGAGCATAAATAAGCATGTTTGATCTTGCCGATTGCTCCATCTTTGATCAGCTGCACCGCAGTACGGTCACATGCTGATGAAGCGATCTGGGTACCCAGTTGAGTGGTTACTCCTGCTTTGACAGCAGCTTTAGTAAGAGATCTTACTTCAGCCACATCATGGCAAAGTGGTTTTTGGCAATAAACATGTTTGCCTGCCTTGATCGCTTTGTAGGCAATAGAGAAGTGCATGTGATCCGGCACCGAGACATTTACAGAGTCAATGTTTTTTCCTTCCTTCTTTAACAATTCCCGCCAGTCTGCATAGGTTCTGACTCCCGGAAGACCTTCAGCTGCCTTTTTCAGGATATCGGCATCCACATCACAAATGGCTACGATCTCTACATCAGGGTGCGACTTAAAATTAGACAGATCATAGCCACCCATCCCACCTACGCCGATACAGGCATGCCTAAGCTTGCCATTCGGAGCTTTTGCCGAAGCGGTAAAAGTGTTCATTAAAAATGATGGCACTATGGCTACGGCAGCAGCAGACATCAAGAAATTTCTACGGGAAACCTGTGGTTTTTGTTCGTTTATGTCCATAAGAGGTATATTTGGTTTAAGTTACTATCTGGTTACTAGTGGCTTAATAACAAATATAAAAGAAAAACTCATACTTGTGTATACAAGTTAAAAAGATTTTTTTATGGTTATAGTGTAGGAATTTACTGATTTATTAACCTTTCTATTTACCTTTATTTACGCTATGATACATCAAAATCTCCTTTTAATTCTTGCGCTATTTTTTGCTATGGCGTTGCTTTACCTGTTAAGTCAGCGCTGGAAAATTTCTTATCCTATTTTCCTGGTAATAGGAGGTTTAGCAATTAGTTTTATTCCAGGAGTACCATCAATAAGTGTACATCCAGACATCGTATTTCTTATTTTTCTTCCGCCACTTTTATTTGAAGCCGCATGGTACACTTCCTGGAACGATTTCTGGAAATGGAAAAGATCAATCTTTTTGTTGGGTTTTGGATTGGTGTTAATTACCTCGTTGGCCATTGCTTACTTTTCTGTAAATATTATCCCAGGATTTACACTTGCATTTGGTTTCCTGCTTGGAGGAATTATTTCTCCTCCTGATGCCGTTGCTGCAACTTCTGTGTTGAAAGGTTTAAATATGCCCAAGAGAGGCTTAACCATTTTAGAGGGCGAAAGTTTGGTTAACGATGCCGCTTCTTTAACTGTGTTCCGGTTTGCAATTGCTGCTATTCTTACCGGGCAATTTGTTTTGCAGGAGGCAGTGACTGATTTTTTTGTGTTAGCACTTATGGGTGTAGTTGTGGGGCTTTTTATTGCTCATATTCTGTATTTTGTATTGAGGTATTGGGCTAAATCGTCGAGCATTACTACCCCTATCACATTAATTGCTCCGTATCTGATGTACATTGTTGCAGAARMGKNNCATYRGKMNGGWGWWWTARYWSYKGTAAGCGGCGGTTTGTTTCTTTCATTCCGCTCCAACGATTTCCTTAATTATCATACACGTTTACAGGCCAAAGAAGTATGGGCTACAGTTGGCTTTTTATTAAATGGTTTTGTCTTTATTTTGATTGGGCTGGAATTACCTGTTATTGTTGAGGGTTTGGAAGATTACTCTATGGAAGAGGCCATTAAATATGGACTTCTCATTAGTGCCATAGTAATTGTTGTTAGAATAATTCTGGTATATGTGGCTGGATTTATCCCGAGATTTATAAGTGCAAAAATCAGAAAGAAAGAAAAGAGTCCGGGTTTAAAGCTGCCTTTTATCATTGGATGGGCTGGAATGCGTGGCGTTGTCTCTCTTGCATCAGCACTCGCAATTCCCTTAACTTTAGATACGGGCGAAGCATTCCCCCATCGCAATATGATTCTGTTTATCACATTTATTGTGATACTTGTTACGTTAATTTTTCAGGGATTAACATTGCCTTTGTTCCTGAAGTGGCTAAAGATTGAAGAGATAGATGAGGGGATTCCGGAAGACGAGCAGCTTGAATCAATACGTCTGCAACTTGCAAAAGAATGCGTTGATCATCTTGATGCAAAATACAGCCGTGAGATGAGTCAATTTGAAACAATCGCCAGAATTAAAGAACAGTTAGAACGGAGCATCAGAGCAACTGAGCGTACATTGCTTGAGCAAGCTCAAAAGGAAGAAGTTGGCTCAGTAAGGAAACTCTATAGAAAGATCATGCTCGAGTTGGTTACACTAAGGAGAGCTGGCCTTAAAAGACTCAAAGCTACTAAACAGTATGATCATGAAGTGCTGCGTGACATGGAAGACAACCTGGATCTTGAAGAGGCAAGGTTAAATAAACACTAAAGGATAACTATTATGCTCTGTTTTATGATCAAGATAAAAAGGATTTATGATCTTCCATTAAAAGATGACGGTTATAGGATTCTGGTTGATCGGTTATGGCCTCGTGGCTTAAAAAAAAGCAGCGCAGCTATTGATGTATSKCTTMNGAKMWNAKYKCTCCTTCAAGAGCGCTACGGAAGTGGTTTAATCATGAACCGGAAAAATGGCAGGTATTTAGAAAAAGGTATTTTGAAGAGCTTGCAACCAATGATTCTGTTCGGGATCTATTAAAAGCACGTGAAAATAATTCAGTAATAACCCTCTTATTTGCGGCACGTGACCAAAATTACAATCACGCCTGGGTTCTCAAAAGCTTTTTAGAAGGCGAGATTGTTAATCATTAAGACATGTAAATACGCAAAAAGCATATATATTTGGGCTCAAATTTTAGAAATACATTTTTATGGCAAAGGCATCCGAAATTAAAGTTGGAAATATTTTACGTTTTAATAACGAACTGGTAACAGTTATAGAATTCTTACACCGTACACCTGGTAAGGGTGGCGCTTTTTACTTAGGGAAGTTTCGTAATATTAAAACTGGAAGAATTGTTGAAGCACGTTTAGGAACTGATGAGCAGGTTGAAATTTGTCGTGTTGAAACTAATGATTTCCAGTACCTATATGAAGAAGGAGATTATTTTGTGGTAATGGATAATGTTAGTTTTGAACAGTTTAATGTGCCTAAATCACTGTTCGGACCATCAGCAAAGTTTATTAAGGAAGGAATGGATGTAATTGTTTCTTTTGAAAGCGAAGAACCTATTATGGCTCAAGCTCCAAACTTTGTAGAACTGGAAATTACATATGCTGAGCCAGCTGTTAAAGGCGATACCTCTTCTGGAGCCTTAAAGTATGCTACTACTGAAAATGGAGTAGAATTAAAGGTGCCTTTGTTTGTGAACCAAGGTGATAAGATAAAGGTGGATACACGCACCGGAGAATACGTTGAGCGCGTAAAATAAACCCTGAAGTTTTTTTTATAAGAAGCTAAAAAGGCTTCAGCTGATATTCGATCAGGCTCTTGGTATGTGCTGATCGAATATCATTTATACTTGGTTTTACCCAAAAAACCATTCAAGTACTCATAATGTGTATTTGATAACTAAAGCGCTCCATTCACATATTTTTCTGGTAATAATAGTGATCTATAGCCTAATTTTAGGGTATAATCTAATCGCCTATTGCTATGAAAAATCTAAAATCCAAGAATAACCGGAAACCCTCTGACCCTGATCTTATTTAAGTATCCCTTAAATTGACATTGTCATCTTTGTTACCCTAAATTTTGTCTGCCAGCGGATTACTCCGTATGCCTTGTAGATAACAATTAATTAATTTCTCTACTAAACGAAGCTGATATGAAAGATCCTAAAACATCGTCATACTTTGATTTCTTAAAACACTCACGAAATAGGTTTGGTGTACAATTTTCTGAAGCAGAAAAAATTCTGCTTCACTTTGATAGCGAATCACTGAATAGTAATTTTTTTCCTTCAATTTATTATGTAAGTGATTATATCGAAAACTCCAACTGTTTCAGACCATTTAGCACAAGCCATTTTCTAGGATATTCATGCGAATTTTTATTAAAGACAGATTTTCTATTCCTAAGCAGAATCAGAAACAGGGAGGATATGAAAATTTTTGATGAACAAATATTCGCAGATCAAATGGCTTTTCTTGCCAGTCATAAGCAAGAAAAAGATGTGAAATATACTTTCACTACAAACTTCCGGGTTAAAAATAGCGATGACTCATGGTCGTCAGTAGTGCAGTGTACCCATTATCTTTTTAATGAGTATTATAGAATGCCGATAGCGTCTATTAATTCTCTGACTGATCTCACATATTTTAAAAATGATTCAAAAATTAATCATTTGATAGAAAGACATGAGGCAGGTGGTGAAAAATCAGTGATTGAGAACAGGTCTTATTTCCTGAAGAAAACTGAAGATATACTTAGTAAAAGAGAAATTGATGTTTTGAAATTAGCAAGCCAGGGAATGGGAAGTAAAGAGATTGCGGATCAGCTTCATATCAGTATCAATACCATTAATAATCATAGGAGAAATATGCTTATAAGGTCAAAATGTAAAAATTTCTTGCAGCTAGTGGATATTGCGGTTAAAAACGGTGTGCTTTAAATTAAAGATTAGATTCCAATTCAGTTTTAAGGAAATTTCCAGATTTACCTTGCAGGGCCTTTTTAATTAATTGATAAGGGTAAATTTTATTTTCCCCTGAATTAATGCCCGTTAAAAATGGGCCTGCTTCTACATTACTTTCATCTTGGAAAGACATATCCCAATGGCCACCTAACTTTTTGCGAAAAACTTCTCCTATATATCTACAAAACCCATCTACCGTTATAGCTCTATGCATTGCATCTACTGCTTCGGGTGTTTTATATGTGTTTATTAACCATTCTTCTACATTTTTAAGTGATTCTATTGAGTAGTCCAAATGTGTTTTAATATCTCCGTACAATGAAGATAAAAAGGATTCCAATTTGTCGTCCATTTGGAAAATCCAATATTCAAAGTCTTTTTCTGAAAAATTATTGTAGATGCTCATTCTTGTTTTAATGTTTTAAATCTCAGCATTCTTAAGCAAATTCTAAGGTACGGGAATTATTTTATATGGAATACCTGCTTTTTCCAATGCTTTTTTCAACGGCCCACTTGCCTCACCTTCAAATACCCATTCCATTTGCCAACCTTTTTCTTTCATTAAGATTTCATCGCGGGCAATTTCCCATTGAATATCTTTAGTATTGTATATTTTTCCTGTTTTGTGTTCAATAACCTTTGGTTTGATACCCGCTTTCTCCATATCTTCAAGATGAATTATGCCATCTTTTCTCAATTCAGGAGGTATACCTTCGGTTTCCATGATATCAAATCGTCTTTCTACACCCTCAATTTCTACACGCACTTCCCTTTCCGCTTTTCCGCCCCATTCTAGTTTTGCTTTGTATGCATCAACGGCTTTGTTGGCCAGTTTAGCTCTTGTCATATTTTTACGGTATACGTTTTCCCATCTTTCTTTTTTCCATTTTTTAGGGTTGCCTTCCATTCTTTTCTCGTACTCTGCCCATCTTTCAGCCATATGTTCTTTTGAACCTGCCTGACCCGGTAGAGGCTCATCTGTTGGCACTTCATTAGGGTCAATTTTTGTAGTATCAGCCTCGGCTGAATCAGGTTCAACACCATCTTTCTTCTCTATAGGATCATTTTCTACTTCCGCTTTTTCTTCTGTCCCTTTAGGCTCTTCTTTAGCTTTTGGTTCTTCTACAGATTGCTCTTTTGCAGTTGGCTCAGCAGGTTTTATCGATTCTTTGTTTTCTAGATTTGTGATTTTTTCATCAAAAGCTTCTAAATCCTTCATGACAGCCGGATCCTCTGGCGCTTCAGCCATTCTTTTTCTAAGTTCTTTAAGTTCCTCGGCCAATTGAGGATTGTCTTTCAATATTTCTCTATGGCTAATTTCATAAACTTTGCAATCGGAACATTTTACAATATGGCCTTCACTATCAACTTTAAGTTCGTGGCCATCTTTAGCCTTACCTTTAGAGACAACACCTTCATCATTTTGAGCTTTTTTAGCAAAATCTTCTCCTTTCTGTTGATCAGGTGTTTTAGCCTCTGGTTCAGCAGTTGGTTCCGGTTCTGATTTTACTTTTGGTTCTGGCTCTGCAACCGGCTCAGGCTCAGTTTTTACTGTTTGCTCAGGCTCAACTTTAGTTTCCGGAACTTTGGTTTCCGCTTCTGGTTTTATTGGGGTATCAACCTCACTTGAAGTTGGCTCCGTATTGGTTTTTGTATTTTCTGCGGTTTTTTCTTTAGGAGCACCAGGTTTTTCTTCCCCTCCCAATCCAACTTTCTCTTTAAGGCCACCGATTTTTTCTTTCATACCGGCTCTGCCTTCGTTAAATCCTTCGGCAGCTTTTGTAAAGCCCTGACCTATTTTACTGTCTTTTAAAGCGCCGGCCGCGCTTTTAAATCCTTCTGCTACCTCAGGCAATAATTTACCGATAACAGTGCCTAATTTTTTAATTCCAGCCAGTAAGCCTTGTGCAATTTTGCCACCTATTGCTCCCAATAAAAGAAGAGCAACCATTACACCAAGGGTTAGGCCACTATTGGCAATGCGCTGATAAGCATATAATATTCTATCGCGACCAGTTTTAACTTGTCCGCTGGTATATTGTCTCGGTCCATTTTCTGCTTTTGCAGCATCGGCATGTACCTCTCCTGCAGTTTTTTCTTTTACTGGTGCTGGCGGCGGTGTAGATTCTACTCCATCGTCTTCGGTTACGGAAAGATCATAAACGGATTTGGCAATTACAGCTGTTTCGGTGACGATCATTGATGCCATGATTCCTTCCCCTATAGCTATGCCGACTTCAAAACCAGCTCCTGCACCAGGAATTGCACCAGCACCCACTCCAAAAATACCACCCAGGATTGCTCCCACTACTGTACCACCAATAACAATCCAGCCTGCAAAAGCACCAACAGTCATATTCAGTGCTTGCATCCACTCGAGGCCACCATCAATCACTTTACTAAACTCACCATCCCAAAGGTCGTTCCACATCTGAGGAATTAATCTCCAGAGTTTAGGTGCATCTTCATACAATGGACTTCCCTCTGCAAATGGCCAGATTAAGAACCAAATCATTTTTTTAGCCTCGCCCCACCAATTGGCTATTAAATGGTTGATGTTCGGGGTAAGATATTTCATTATTCCAGTAATGTGTTTGGCTGTTGCCAAACCGAATAATGCCAAAGCTTTTTTGACCTCGCTTTCGGTACTACCGGGTATATCTTTAATGTAAGGTTCCAGGAATTCTTTTGCTTTTTCTTCTAATATTTCAGGATGATCCCAGATAAGGAGAAATCCATCGATCATGGCTTTAAATAACTTGTATTGCCTTTCAATATCATTCAGGAAGGCCATTACCTTAAGGAAACCGACAACAATAACCTCGATAACAGAAAGTGCGATAGTAAGGGCTTTTTGTACAAAGGCCAGGGCAGTATCAACGAATTCAGCAAATGCATCTATTATATCAGCTACTATCTGTTTAAACCGTTCAAAAGCTTTATTTGTTGCGGTGACTGCAGTATCTACAGCGGAATCAATTTTAGCATTAATCGCGTCGCGTATGGTGGGGAAAGCTGCAAAAGCGATATCAACAAAACCTTTTAATATAATACCAAAGCCTTTTATCAGGCCAACAACTGCTTTCCGTGCCAATTCCAATGCGGCCATAGCAAATTTTTTGGCTTGTTCAAAGACCCATTTAAGGGCGGCCCTGAGTTTGTCAAAAATAAAGTTTACAGCCTTTTTTAAACCGTCTATAAGTGCCGATGCAGCGTCTGCCAGCCAACCAAAGAAACCCCCGCTATCTTCTTCTGATTTTTTCTTTTTGTCTTCTGCCTCCTGTTTTGCTGCCGCAGTTTTTTCTGCAGCTTGCTTATTGGCATCGTCGTAATGTTTTTTTGCTTCGGCATTGCCTTTTTCAGTTTCTTTGCCAATTTTCCCAATATGTTCTACTGCACTATTGGTAGCTTTTGTTTTGAAGTCAGTTTCTGTAGCATCAAGTTGTTTCTGCCAATCAACTCTTGATTCCGCAACCTGTTTCTGTGCATTTTGCTGGGCTTTATTTTGTGACGTTTTTGATTTAATTGTTTCATCACTGATTTGTTCATCAGTTTTTTGTTTCTCAACAATTAATTTTTGCTGATAAGCTGCTTCATCCTGTTGATATTTTTGCGATTGCTCTCCTATTTTTAGCGAAGCCTGGCCTGCAAGTGATGCATCGAGTTTTGCTGCTATCTCGGGTGATAGATTTGAACCACCGCTTACTGCTGTAGAATTTATCCCTTGTGTTTTTTTGAATCGATGTTTGCTTTTTATTTTCTCTTTTCCAGGCTTTTGGATTACATCATTTTCACCAAAATCATTTTGAATTTCTTTTTGAGCGTTGTTTTTTGCAATTAATAGATCTGCTGTTTGTTCTTCCTGTTCTTCAGATAAATTATTTATACTGGCTTCGCCTGTTAAAGTAAGTTCAGGGGCAGCGCCCAATTCATCAGGTAAATTGCTGGTGTCTAAATTAATATTGCCCAGTTCATTCTGAGCTGCACCTGTAATGTTTTCAGATCCTTCGCTATTTCCAAATCGTGATAAAAGGCCTGAAGGAACAAATTTTGCCTGCGGAGGAATAGCAACTTCCTCTACAACCGGTGGCTGCCAATCGCCTTTTCCTTCAAACTTATTTTTAACTGTTGCGCTGGCTTTCGGGGCAATGTGTTTAACCTTTGCTTTATTATTTTCGCCATAAGCACTGCCCGTACTTTCTGCAACGGTAGGCACAAGTTCTAAAGCTTTGTCTTTCTGCATCTGCATACTTTGAGAGGAGATGCCTTTTGCCTGATTCAATGTTTCTGGTAACTGGGTAGCCGGAGTTGATTGCAGGACGACCAACATATCGCCAGGATTATCTGTTGCTGTTATAGTTGGTTTTCCTTTTGCTAAGCTTTCTACTGCAACACCTTTTGCGCCAGCTGTTTTAGGAGAATCTTTTCCTATTGGTGAAGTTGCCGGTTTTTCTGCTGTTTTAGATGTTGATGCAGGAGCTTTATTTGTTATCAAACCACCTTTTGAAGGTTCTTCAGGCGGCAAACTCTGAATGCCCTGATTATTTGCTGTTCCTGAAACATCCTTTTTATCTGTTTTGTCTTTTTTTGGTTCGCTATCTGCCGTTTGGGATGGCTCGGTAATTGGTCCGATGGCTGGATTTTGTTTCTTTTGTACAGCTTTGTCTGCAACAGGAGCATTTTGCTGCAGTACGTGCGTAAGTTCATGGGCGAGTAATCTTTTACCCTCATCGGTTTCGGGACTGTATTTTCCTTCGTTGAAATAAATATCATTTCCCGTGGTAAATGCCTGGGCGTTAAGGGCCCTGTTCATTTGTACCGATTCTTGTCCGGAATGTATTTTTACGGAACCAAAATCTGCACCAATCCTGTCTTCCATGAAGGATTTGGTCTGATTATCCATAGAACTACCATTACCCCTACTATTTTCGATTGATGAGGTTAGCTGATTGCTATCTGTAGATTCCCCATTGCTTTTCGTTTGCACAAAAGGGGTAATATTAGTCGATAATGGTTTTTTGTGGATAGTTTCCTCTTCCTCGCACGCAGCACATTTAAGTTGAACAAAATTAGCATCGCTAGAACGCATCACTTTATCCGCAACAACATCCGCTTCTTTTTCAAATGGATCGTCTGGGTCACCAACATTCAATTTCGTCTGCAAAAAGAACGAGGCTTCGCCTTCGACCTGCAGCATTTCATTCTGTGGCAGACTCTCCTGCCTGGCTGATGCAGCAGGCGCAACGATGGGTTCGGAAACAGAATCTTGTTTCACTGTATTTAAGTTGATGAAATAAAGAAGTTATGGATACTTAGCCAGGAAGTAAGCGTAAATATTGGGACGAATTGCCTTTAAAGTTGCTGGCTGATTAATGTACAAAGAAAATGCCTCAGCAAAATACTCACTTTCTTCGGTTTTTGTTTTAGCATAGTCACTGACCCCTTTGCCCAGGCCACCGTCTTTTCCTAATGCTTCTCTAAAAGCTCCTTTGGTTTTATCGGCGCTTAGGACCTCGCCTCCCTTCCCGCCAGTACCTTCATTTGGTCTAAAATCTAGTGCATGGCCAAATTCATGAGCCATTATAAATGCTTTTTGTGGCAGTGTAGCACTAAAAAAATCACCATACACTGTAATTCTCCTCTTCCAGTCTGTACTGCCTTTGGGACGGACTTGACTATATTCTGCTGATTCGTTTTTCGGTCCTTTTTGGCTTTGTCCTAAATGGATGGGGATTCCCTTTGCCTGACTTAAAATACCTGTTGGCACTATATCTAAAGCTTCTAATACCTGATCAAATTTTGCATCACTCATGGTTTCCGGTGGGTCGCCTAATGGATCATTTCTTACCGGAACCGCATTTGTTATCTGGTAGGTTGTTTCGTACCTCTGTCGTTTTTGAGCCGGAGTTTCTGTACTTGTGCTTGCAGTAAAATTGCTCAGTTTTTCTATGGCCAACTGAACGTTTTTCATTCTTTTGGCTCCCTTTCCGCTGGCATCAAATTCGGTTGATGTAAAACGGACTATAGCATTTGGCCCTGTTACTTTAGCATCTGCCGGATTCGTCTCTCCGCTTAGATCCAAATGCTGCACAGTAGTTATATTAGTGAGGGCAGCATCGGTTGCTCCACTGTTTAAGTTAAAATTATAAAGGATCAAGGCCCTCATTGCACCTTCAACCCAGGCCTCTGTTGGATCAAAACCTTTTACAACATAGGTAACATTGTATCCTGGGCGAACATCTCGAACAATACCTTTTTGAAAAAACTTTGAAATGTTTGTCTGGAGATTGAAACCATTATCGTAATGGATACCTTGCCGCGTTGCGGCATCATAGGATTCAAGATTTTGAACGGTATCTTCTGCTGGCATGGGAGAACGTTGTATGCTATTCCCATTTTGCTGCATGGTATGTGTTAGCTCATGGGCAAGTAGATGTTTGCCTTCCGCAGAATTTGGGCTATACATATTTTCATTAAAATAGATATCCTTTCCTACGGTGAATGCCTGTGCATCCAGTGACGTGGAAAGCTGATTGGCGTCGGTTCCTGTATGGATATTAACATCAGAAAAGCTGGTTCCTAACCTGCTTTCCATAAAGCTTTGTGTATCTTTATCCATTGGTGTTCCAGCACCTCTTGAGGCTTCAATCTGGTCGCTAACCTCTGCTTTTAGTTTTGGTTGGTTGTGATAAATCAATTGATCAGTAGAATCACTTTTACTGTGTTCGTTTTGGAATGATGCAGGTGTGGGAGCATCAGCATCTTTTGCTTGCTGATTTGCAGTGTTGTCCGATTTGCCTGTACCTTTCATAATTTAGTTATTACCAGTCACTGCTACCACTTTCTGGTGCTGTAGTTACAGCAGCCCCAGTCCAGCTAATTTCTTCGTCCCAGTTCCACCACATATATTGGGGTTCCATTCCACTTAATGGAAAATAACTTGCAAATCTGCCAAATGATGCTTGATCCATTGTGTTGTACATCCAAACTCTTATTGTAGCGGTATGAGCTGCACAGTTAATGGAATCTACAGTAACATAAAGGCCAAAAGAACCGATTGAACAAGTGTATAAATCCATGGACTGTACGCCAGGTCCTACTAGTCTTGAGCTTTGATAAAGTAAAAAAGCATTTCTACAGGTTTCCGGATCGGTACCTGCTGGGCTGGAAATCCAAAGAGGGTAAGCATTTGGATCTGTCACAGGAGGTTTGGTCATCCCGGCATGCCAAGATGAGTCTGTTCGATGACTGGCTGCCCAGGCAGCACAATCTGATGAAATATTTGCTTTTATTGAATTAAGTCCATCAATTACAGGCTGCCAAATTCTAACTAGTGCAGTATAATTATCACTTTCGGGCATATCCCATTGTGTAGCACTAGAAAATGGTGAAAAGAATTCATCCAATATTGCCCCGATGGTTGTTCTTTGTACTAGCTTTTTATTTTTTATAGATGAATCTTTATCTTGCTGAAGTGTATGTGTTAACTCATGTGCAAGCAAATGTTTCCCTTCGTCTGACTGTGGCTGATACGCTCCTTGATTAAAATAAATATCGTTTCCAACAGTAAAGGCCTTAGCACTAAGGTTGTTGCTTAGTTGTACCGATTGATTATCTGTATGAATATTAACATCGCTGAAATCGCTACCGAAGCGACTGCTCATAAAGCTATTTGTTTCAGCGTCCATTTTACTTCCGCTACCTCTGGAGGCTTCTATTGCGCCTGAAACATGATCACTTACGGTTGAGGTATTCTCAGCTTTAGCCTGGATACCAGTGGTTATTCCTGCAATTACGGGTTTTCGCCTTGCTTTATCTTCTTCCTCGCAATGAGTGCATTTTCTTTGAATAAATGAGCTTTGAGGCATTCGCATTACCTGATCAGCAACTTCGTCAGCCTCATTTTCCAAAGGATCATCAGGAGAACCAACTGTTAGTTTTGCCTGAAAAAAAATATCGGCACCAGTTTTATCAGTGGCAAGGTCACTTTGTTGTATTTCCTCTTGGTGAGCTGCTGCTATTGGCGTTGCAACAGGCTCTGAAACTGCAACTTCTTTCATAGTGTAATATTTTGAACCTCCTTTAAACGGTTTTTCCCTCTTTTCTGAATTCTTTTTTTATACCCTCCAAGATGTCTTTCCCCCGAATAATATTTTCATTTCGGTTAAGTGCCATTAAAGACGCGTATTGCACTACATTTATGATCGAGCCACCGGCGAGTTCATACTTTTCGGCAATGGTATCGATATCCAAATCTTCTTCGAGTTGTGCTTTATTACTAAATGTTTGTCGCCATAATATAGAACGCTCGTTACTCTTAGGTAAAGGGAAATGGATAATAGACTGTAAACGTCTACCGAACGCTTCATCTACGTTATTGCGCATATTGGAACTTAGAATTACCAAGCCATTGTAATCTTCCAAGCGCTGTAACAGATATGCAATTTCTTGATTTGCATATTTATCATGAGCATCTGAAATTGATGTCCTTTTTCCGAACAGCGAATCGGCCTCATCAAAAAATAAGATCCAGTTTTTATGTTCAGCTTTTGCGAATACTTTTTCCAGGTTTTTCTCTGTTTCTCCGATGTATTTTGAAATCACCATAGATAAATCTACTCTATATACATCTACACCTGCCAGTTTACCAAAAAGTCCTGCTGTTAGCGTTTTTCCCGTTCCTGGCGGACCATGAAATAATGCTTTGTAACCAGGTTTCAACATTTTTTTCATCCCCCAATCATTCATTAACATGGGACCGTGTTCTAACCAGATTTTAATTTCATTTAACTGTTGCATGGTATGCCTGTCGAGTACCAAATCTTCCCAATTGAGTGGTGTGTTTATTCTTTTGGCCGGAAATTCCATGCTAAAGGATGGCTTACGTAGTTTACCTCCGGTAAAAAGATCGATATACTCATCGTTGATTAATAATTGCCCACTTAATATGGGTTCGTTTGTTGGGGATGATCCAAGCCACAGAATATTATGAATTTTGAAGAGGTGGTCGGCATCAAAAAACTGTTGTACTTTAAAGCGCTTGCTTAAATCGCTACCGGCCAGTAAAAAAGAAGCGGTTTCCCCTGTTGGCAGAAAACCGCTGTGAAACGCCCCCCTTAGACCTCCATACTCTGTTACTCCGCGATCTTTTAATGTTGTTCTGATAAAAAAAACATCAAGTAATTGTGGTGCAACATGTGGAAGCAATGCTAAAACTAAAATTAGCCTTTCGGAAAATGATAGTTGATAGAATTGAATAAATTCATAGAAAACCGATTCTATCTGATCAGATTGTGGTGGTTCTATATCATAAATAGATTCATACTCGCATTCCTCGCCAAAATGCAATTTTAGTCTTGTTTGAAGTACTTTTTCAAACCAGTTAATTTCATCAAGCAGATCTAATGCATTTAAATGATATGCATCCTTTTTAAAAGATTGTTCTTTTACCATTCTGTATGTATGATTTCTTTTAACCAGGGAAGTTTGACAGTGCCAATACTCCATGGCAAACGATCGAGTAGAATATCCACCCCAGTACGTTCAACCTGTATCAACCATGAATTATCTTTTTGAGTTACTTTGCCTTCACGTAAAAAAAATGTATTCTGAAGGGCATCAATGCTCGATCCTTTTAGGGCTTCCCAATAGCTAACAACTGTTCGGAGTAGTAATTTTGATTCTTCTTTTTCCTTTTTTTTCAGTTTAATACCTTTCGGAATCAAGTCCGTGGGCCGTATGCCACATAGAATTTTGTTCAGTGGCATTTCCCATTCATTATATTTTTCGCTGCCGCATTGCAAATAATAGAGCAAAATTGCTGCACGTATCTGAGCCCCGGAAGATATAAACCGATTGTCATTATCAATTATCCCAAGATCTTTAAAATAAGCCGGCAGAAACGGGTGCAGCAGGATCAATCCTGCATTTTCTATATATAAGCTCTCTTTAGAATGATGGTTGTCGGCAAGTTCTTTTTGGTGCTGTTTTTCAGGTTGATCTGTTAAATTTATTACATTAATCAAATCATCGTAGATACGTTTTTCCAAATTAGACCAGGCAGGGTTAAGCGTAATCCCTATTACTTTGTTTTTAAATCCTTTAGATAAAACAGGAAAGGATTTCACTAAAATAATCAGGAAGTTTTTGATCAGATCTGTTTCATCAGCGTGTAATACTGTAAAGCCTAAAAGTCGCTTTAAGAATGTGTTTTTGGAAATATTAAAAAGCTTTGTTAACTGATTTTTCTCTTCCAGAAGTTTATTGATGTTTATTCTAATAGAATGATCGGAGTGCAAGTTTATAAAATGGTTGATATAGATCTCAAGATTTGTAGTGTCGCTATAATTGGTAAATCTGTTGATCGTTCTTTCCGCTTCAAGAATGGACAATGCTTTGATTTTAATCAATAGCTTAAGGAAAAACTCTTTGTGTTCATCATCATCAAATGCATCAAGAATCTCGGATGGCGATTTTCTATGCTGTTTTTCATACCACCAGGGATAAGTTCCATTTTCAAGAAAATACAATAAGGCAAGTTTTTTCTGATTCTTCCCACTATTATATTCAACCGAAGTTGATGAAATATTGGGTTCAGGATTAAAACTACCGCCAACAGAGAAGTCTTTATTGTATGGGTTTTCTTCGAACTGTTTTTTAAGCTCGTTGACAATCTTCTCTTCTACGATTTGTATAAATCTGCTTTTGAACTCACTTATCTGTAAGTTACCGAGGTCGACCTGAATTGAATTAATAGTTACGTAACTGTCCTGGTGTATGTTTTGGTAAAAAATCCGCTCATAAATTTCAGGTAGTTTGCTGCTTATTATCTCATTTAAATATTGTTTACAATCAAACGCAAGTTTTTCATCACTGGCCTTGAGCCTGATTTTTTGCCTGCGGATAATTACATCACCATTCACATTTAGCGATTAAATTTAAAACCTCTGGTAATAACATTTGCTTTACCTACAGTGACGGCACCTTCTTTTCTTATGGCTTCATCTTTAATTAAGCTGATGCCTCCCTGTACTTCTGCTAAGGCAGCATTTACATCTCTGGCGTTTGTTACATCACCGGTTATTGCCGTGTTTTCTAGCTTTTCGGTAATTACATTGGCATTTTTAATGTAATCTTTTTCAGCAGCAATTCTTTCCGGAGTTCCGGCCTGAAGGCGCTCCATCTTATCTTGAGCAGCTCTTAGAGCATCTAAATCTGCTGTTATTCCTAAATCTTTACCAGGAACCGTGAATTTTGTTGGTGTAAGTACTGTGGTAAATAAAGACGAATTCTCGTTTAAACGTTTATCAAATCCATCGAGTTTAATATTCAAGCCCTTAATGCTTTCCTCTACTCCTTTATTAACCCTTACATTGATCCTATCATCTAAATCTATATCCTTGATATAAGGAACAAGCTTCAGATTAAGGTCTTTGGTATAATTAGGTATAATTTCGAAAACATGATCTATTGGGAATTTCGGAATTATTGGAGTTCCCGGAGGCAATGGTAAAGGAAGTGGAGTATATATTGGCGGGTTGTTTACCACGTCCTTATCAATACTGGCATAAGGAAGCATAAAATCAGCCACTACTGTCTTATCATCGGCAGTGTAAACAATTACAAATGTTCCCCCTCGTAATACACCACCGGCATGTTCCAAGCCAGGATTTTCTTTCATAAAGTTGCCAAGCATTAACCCGGTTTTCTTTTTGATTATTGTATTTTGATAGATACTTGAAATAACATCCGTTTTTCTGAGGATGTCGGAATTGAGTATAAAATCGTGTGGAATGGCCGTATTTGAAAAGGTAAACTGCTTGGTTTGTGCTTTAACATTGCTGGCTGCTGTAATGATGTTTGATACTGCAGAACGGTACTTTACATAATCAAACCTTACATCACCAATGTCTACAGCATTGTCATAAACATTTTGCCTGGCAGTTTTAAATTCAGTTGCAGGAATTAATGTGGTAGCTGCATCTGTTACTTTTACAAGATCATCGTTAACTGAGTCGGCATCATCCATTCTATCAAAAAATGTGCTTTTTATCGATTTTTCATACATATATAAATGCGGGAAAAACCATGGCCGTGGAGGAATTGTTTCTAATTTCTTCTCGACCTGAACAGATATGATATTTATCGGCAAATTATTTTCCAGAATAATTTTGTTAAGTGAGGCTTCAACATCAGTAAGTTTAAACCCTATGTGCCCTTCTACCCTGAAAAAAGTATATTTAAGGATGTTATATTTTAAGGGTGTAATTGTAGCGCCAACATTGGAGTATTGATTTGAATTATAAGATAGAATCTGGTTCTCTTTTTTGCGGTTGTTCGCATTAAAATTCCAGTATAGATTTATAGGAAAACTTGCATTATAGCTGTAATAGAAAGGTATACTTCGTTCGCCAAGTGGTGCATCTTCAAAAAGACTTGGTATTATTTTAAGGCCTGTATCTACAGAACGGAAATCCTCAGCTTTTGGAACTTTGAAGCTGCTAATCATGCTATGTATGCGCATAAAATTGAATCGGGTTACTTCATCTGAATCATTAGCGCTGTTCAATATCGGCGATTCGTAAAAATGATGGCGATATTCCAAATCTATGTGTATTTTATTGAACCGCTTGATCAATATGCCAAAATTGAACCGGATATTATTTGGTTTTAAAATATTTGCGCGAAGCAAATTAGATATTGGTCTGGCTTCGAGTACTGGTCGTTCTCCTATAGGCGGAATTCTTAAATCTGGAAAAATTACCGGTATTGGATTTTTTAAGGTTGCATCCCTAACCAAACCAATCAATACATGTTTAGGAAATAAATCAACATCCGGTGAGGCCAGCATATCATCAGAAAATAGGCTTTCTCTAAGCTCGTTATAGGCATAACTAATGTCGCGGGCATAATCATATACATACTGACCGTAAAAGGACTCACTCAGCTTAAATTGTTCCTCCAGTAGGCTTTTCCACTTCTCTGTTGGATCGCCCCCTTCAAAATCATCTTCAACCACCAGTTTGCAAACCTGGTAAGCTTTAGTAAGCTTGGCTATAATATCGTCCTTTACAACTAAAGCATTATTAAATGATGCGTTAAGCTCTTTATAAGTATCTAGGTCGGTATTGACAACAACCCTGGGGATGTTGAGGTCGTCAAGTGAAAAATAATCTTTATTCATTGAAGGCATGCTTTGAAGCAAAGCGCCTATATTATTTTTATGGATAAGCAAAATCTTTAGCTCTTTTACGGCAATAACGCCTTTGTTGTCACAATCTGTTCCAGTACATAGATCGGGATCATTGTTGTAATCTTCCAGGTATAAGATACCTGCATAATCTTTCAATGCAGTGCCGGTTGTTGCTTCAAGCGTTGCCAGATCTTTGCCAGGTATGGAGCCTACCTGTCGGCTATCTCTTAATTCGAACATCGGTAAGGGCTGATCGCTATCATTAAGAAAATAAGGATATTTGGCGTTTAAATCTTCAAAAACATCATATTGATCAAACTCCTGGTCGTAATCGAAATACAATAGGTCGCCATCGGTAGTAATTGCGGCGCCTTTTGAAACTACAAGATGTTTGTTATCTATTACCCCTATTTCTAGCCCATAGATAATCCCGACACCAATTGCTTTGGTTCGTGTTAATTTGTTCTGTACGTCCAGATAGTTGAATAAATCATTCAACTGATCTGCCGTTAATACCTGATCATTTTCGAAAATAGTAAAGCGGGTATTGTCTTTACTAATTTGGTCGAGCACATTACCCATAATATTTTATGTTTTAAGAGTTCCCAATGCGTTTTGATTTAGCATAAAGAGCGTCCGCTCTTCACTACTACTACAATCTTCGAGTCTGGCTACCGGATAAATAGATCTTAATGCCGTTAAAATGGTTACAAACTCGTTTAATTTTGTATTTGTTGTGTCTTCTGTTTTCCCTGATTTTACATCCAGCCATTCTTTGTACGCATTTTCGAATGTGATTAATTGCTCATTGCTTACCCAGCAAATCTTTACAAAAGTGTGTGCCGGGGCTTCCATTCTAATTGTTCTTTCGGCATATTGCCTAAAAGCGATGTTGAGAAAACGCGGCGTATATGCAGGTAAAATAATACTGATCCGAAATGAATAAGGGTCTTTATCTTCACAGTCTTTACAGCCATCATCAACACAAATTGGCATAAAGCCGGCTTCATCGTCAGGGATTAATTCGGGTGCTTCTGTTGAAGGGTCATTTATTATTTTGACCTGAGGAGGCAACAGAAGCATGTGTTCTATTAAGAACATACCTTCATCGGCTCTGTTTTTAGTAACCAGTAAAACCAGTTGTTGCAGATCCAAACTTGCATCATTCATAGAGGAATAAAGCTTGGTACTGGTACCTATTACTTTATCTGCGTTTAAAACCTGATAGTAAAATGTACCGTCGCCATTATCGATTGTTTTCAAATTCTGAGCCTGGTAAATCAGACTGATCGAATCTTCAAGTGCAAAACGAGCACCTTCTTCTCCAGGAAATTTCTCAGAACCTTCCAACAGAATAGTTCCATTTTTGAAATCTGTTATCCTGTACCAGTACTCGTCGTTACCTGATCCGTTTAACCCGTGTTGAATCTCTGTATTCAGGTTAACAAGATTACGCCTATTCAGGTTGTCGAATCCAAGCAGACGCTGCAATCTTTTTTCAAGACCGCTTATATTGTTACTGTCCCATAATTGATCTTGTTCAGCATAATGATAGCTGGAGAATCGTTTTGAGCTATATTCAGGATAATTTTTTAGAAAATTGGCCTTATCCTGAACAATATCTTCAGGATTTATGACAGAAGGAATAATTACATCTTTAGGGTTTGAGGTGAATCCCGAATAAAGCACGTTTACATATTCAGAGAATGATTCGGAAAACCTGGAGAGCAAATGATCAAGAAACAAGTTACGACGCTTGTAGTAGGTAATTTTATCTTCTGCAGCACCTTGCAGTTTGGTATCTATCGTGTCATTATCTAAAAAAATATCGCCTGCGTCTTTAAAACTCCGTACAGGATTTGCGAAATAGGTATTCCCCTGTGTATCTGTTGAGAATAGATTGCCCAAATTTGAAAGTTGTGTGAAAGAATTGGCCAAATGCTGATCAAAAAAATACAGATACCCTTGCAATTGTTTTGCCTGGGCAACGCGTTCTGCAGTCGCATTTTCTGGCAAGCCCCAATGGCTTATTCCATAATTTTTAGGGAAATGGTTTTGAATAGAATAATAATTTCCTATGTCTTCAAAAGTTCCTGAATCAAATTCTATATCTTGAGTTCTTACCAGATCATTACCGGTAATATAATCGTTCATCAGCTTGTCAAATCTGTTTTTTATAATGTTCATATCAGGCCTGAGTGGAATACCATTTTTATAAATCAGTACATTTGAATCCAAAATGTTTATGATAGGTTGTTTACCTCTCTTAACCGGAATTATCCATTTGTTATTGAGTTCTTTTGTTTGATCAGTTGGGTTAAAGATGATATCAAGGATATTGCTTACTCCCGAAGCATTAAGCATTTGCTGCATGATATCTGAGAGATGGATTTCCTTTTTCAGCTCAGAAGCTAAAAGTTCTTCTTCTTTTATAAAACCATGAATTAATAATGGGCCTTCAAATATTACATCAGAAGTATAGCCACTATAGATGAGGTCCTTTAGCCAATAAAATTTTATAAGTGGGGTAAGATAGCGCTGAATATTGAAAAACAATTCTGCAAGGGTATCAAATGGATCAGCATCAGATTTTAATTCAATCTCAGTGCAAAGCCTGAACTCTTGTTTGGTAACTTCATTAATGGTTAAAAAATCTTCGCAAAGGTTTCGGTTCTTCATCAGCAATTCCCATATTTCGGATTTTATGAGTTCTTTACTGTCATTAGCAACATTGGTGTCAAATTCTATAAGTATATCATAATAACCCAGTATATCAACAGGTTCCCATTTGAGGCTTTCGGGCTGTGTAAATTGAAGTTTTTTAAGGGTAATGTCAGCAAATATACCCATGCTCCTTTTTTGTAGCCAAGCATTTTTTACCCCTTCAATATCGATAATTAACTTGCGATAATCGTTAATGGTAACAGCATTGTTTGGGAATATTTTTGAAGCTGAAAAAAAGTGTTTGAGAATATTTGCTTTTGCATCTTTAGGTGTGGCCAATAGATCCGGAATGGTGTTGTTGGTTCTATAGCTTAAGTCGGTAATAGCATAGCAAAGCAGTTCCAGTATGGTAATGCCCGGATCATGAACATTGTAATCTGTCCAGATATTGGAACCTGTTTTCTCGATAGATCCAATACCAGCTTTCCGCAGTTCTTCATAATCAAAAGCATCGCTTTGCGGTTTTTTCGACGAAATACTTAGTGCTTCACTCATGAATTAGAGATTTATTTTGGTCAGATTAATAGTTTCATTGTTCTGGAAAGTGATATGGAAGAACTTGATGAATCGCTTACAATATTATGCTGAGTATGTGATACTAAGATAGATGCAGGATTCGAGGCTTCCGCAACTTCTACGTTTCTCCCGAAGGTCCTTTTATTTGGAGAGAACTTATAGAGAGAAAAATCTGTCAGATAGTCAATATACTCCAGGTCCTCTAAAAATTTAATGACCATCGACTTGGTAATTTTACCTCCAAAATGAATATCATTTCCTGTATTGTTCATCCAGGGAGATAAAAATTCCTGTAGTTTCTGATCGATTACCTTTTGATAATAATTAAACTCATAGCCTTTTTTTAGTTTTAAACTAACAGATACTTTTACCGGTTCATAACTTGGATTTACCACCTGATAAGATGCCCAGGCGGATGAGTGTTTACTTAAAAAGGTATTGATCTCATCGAGTGTATTTTTATCAACTTTTGGTTTGAAAGGATCAATCGCATTGTGGTTGGTTAGATCAGGGACAACCACTATTAAAGTATTACCAGGTGAATAAAATGAACCTATAGTTGCATGATTGATGCATTTAACCTTATGAACAGTTGGGAAATGTTGCAGAATAAGACGTTCATAATCCCATATGGCAATAGTTCTTTCTTTGTGGCGCAAACGTTCACTTGCCCGAGTGTAATAGGCAGCGTCATTTTCTTTCACAGCACCTCCAAAGGAAGAATAGGGCTGGGTAATTTTTTTAATCGCTGAAGTTTCAATTTTTAGTTTGGTAATTGTATTGGCTGGCAGCGCTTTGGCCAAACGCAAAGGGTCATTGTTCTGATCATCAAAAATGACAATCCCCGCATTCGCCTGCACATCAATAAGATTGCAAACACCGTCAGTATCTTTTTTTATAGCTGCTTTTATCCACAGTAAATCACCGGGTAGAATAGTGTTAGATGTGGTAGCTTCTTTTGGAATTACCATTTTTATAACCCCACTGGTAAGTAAGCCATTAGTGGTGTCAAAGATAAAATCATCGTTTGTAAGCGTTTTCCAGTAATTATCACAAAGTACACACCATTCTAAGTTTATTTTGGGTTTTTCTGGATTTGCACTTCCCTCGGCCATTTGGAATAGCATACTTGCGGAATCCTCTGCATATAGATCGCTCAAGCCAATAAGTAGTTCACCTTCTGCGTTATACTGTGGCACCAGTTTTACTAAAGTATTGTTTAGGAATGAATGTTTGCTTCGGGTATAAGCATGTTCCCGAGCCTGTCCGAAAGCACCATAGTGAAAAAATTCAATCTCTTCATCAACATAATCATTTAATGAAGTTCCACTAAAATTAATTTTGGCAGTCGTTGCTGTATAATTTAAAGAAATTGATTGAATTTCCGGTGAAAATGGTTCGGCAGGGAGCTTAAGGTCTCCCCCACTAAGGCTGTATCTTAAAATCTCTGCTGTATATTTTTCCCTATAATCTTTAAACAAGAAACTATGGTCAAGTTTAAGATGTAATTGGCCTTTACGGATGTCTTTGTAAAGATTCAGAATTAATGAAAGCGCAGGTTTATATAATTGAAGTGTTTGGGCCGATTTGGCGTTTACAAAATTAGCTTTTTGCTGAATGTTGGAGAATCCTGGTAACAAGTAAGACATTTTACTGCTTACTGTTTGCAATACCGATTGACCTGGATTAATGTAATATGGAGTATAAAATTGTGGAAGTATAAAAAATGGAAATAAAACGGCGTAATCGGGGTTAGTAAATTTCCAGCTGGTTTGTAACTGAGCATTTGATGCATTGAAAAGCTTTACCGATTCGTAATTTTTTTTCCAGGAATAACCATCTTTAAATGCTGCAGATGCACTGAAAAAACTATTGTTAATATTTGAATTGCCATAATTTGCGAAATAATTTTTCAGGTTGGAATCTGGAATATTTTTCCAATCTACATCAAGGGAAAAGCTTTTAAGTCGCTTTGAGAAGGTTTCTTCATGAAGGATGTAAAAATTAGAATTCTCTTCTGATAAAGGCCCGAATGGTTTAAAAGGTTTTTTAGGATTTAATGTTCCAAAATCGTTTTCAAGTTCCATTGAAGAAATACCCTGAACATCAACCTCTATAGTTGCGTCTACAAGTTCGGCATTCATGAGATTCTGATAACCGAAATCTGTTTTTTCATTGTTTGCGATAATCTGTAATATGGGATTGGTCGTATCAAATTCTCCGCCGTGTGCAGCCCTATCGTAAACAATTACAGCAGGCTCATCTTTGCTTATATTTAAGGTAAATTCTACTCTATAATTGAGATTATCTGATGATGTTATTACTGCTGAAGTAAGTTTTGGCCCAATCCATCCCTTTTCTCCGGTAATACTCACCTTAAAAAGATTGGAGGTGAGTACGCTATTTTTTGCAGATGCATCAAGCCCTCTTAGCGTTAAGTATACTTTAATACTCCTGGTGCCTTCTTTCATTTTCAAAATGCTGCTCGAAAGGCAAAAACCAATCTGAGCCAATGGCATTGAGGAATTACCAAAACCATTCCATTTTGGATTTCCAGGGTCTAGAATTGCACCCAGCCCATCCTTGGAATTTGCTATTGGAGCATGAAATACAACATTTCGGTTAACAGGGTTAACATATAGGGATTTGAGCTGAACCACCTTCGATGGGTTTACCACAAGGTCATGATCAAGTTTATATCCAATGTCTTTCTTTGTATCGTCTTTACCTGCTAAAAGTAATGTGCCCGCGGCTAATAAAGTATTTTCAGTATTCTTTTTAAGTTCAAAAATTACGTGCGCTTTATCTGCTATTGGTAGTGCTTGGTTTAGTTTTAAAACATCGTGGTAGTAAAAGTCCAGGTGACGCTGTGTAAGGGTATTCATCAAAGCCTTTGGTTTTTCCATCAGCTCGATAAAAGTGTTCCATAAAGCGAGGTGTGGAGGCAATGATTTGTTGTTTGCCATTGCATTTATCTCTTCGATACTTAAATCGAAAAAGCTATCCCATTCGCCACTTTCTGTGAGATTTTTGTTAACCGCATCAATATCAAAAAACTTGACCTGTTTTGAAATCTCCTGTACAAACTTATAGTAATCTGCTTTTGTACGTTGATCGACAGGCGCAACCGCAGGATCTAGTAACGCCGGCATTCGCTGTTGCTGCGTTTGCCCATCGCGTTTAAGAATAACTTTATAATCTATTGCTTTAGCACTCATGCCAATTTATGATTAGCTTCATTAAGGTAAAACGGATATACAAGATTGAATCGGGTATTGGTATTGATAACTTCGTAATCAACAGAGATATCTATTCTGCCCTCGGTAATGAAATCATCAAGAAGATTTACGATTAACAACTTAATTCTTGGCTCAAACATTAGAATGGCATTTTTCACAGTTATTTTTATTGAAGTTTCTGTTGAAGTACTCATAGCTTCGAATACATAATTTTCGAGATTACAGCCATATAGAGGCTGGAGAAATCTTTCTCCAATGGTAGTCGATAATAAAATTTCCAAACTCTTATTTATATCTTCCTCATCGGAGGTCATCAAAACCCGATTGGTTTGCTTAGAGAAAGTTGGAGGGAAACTCCATCCTCTTCCAAGAAATGAAAGTTCGGATACATCTTTAAGCTTATCCATAATTTTATAATGTTTGGTACTTGTTTTATGTTAGAGGTCAAATAATTTCAACTACCGCGTTATATAGCGTGTCATCATTGAACTTAGTCTTGATTATAAAAGCCTCAGGGTGGGCTTTTAAATGATTGATTACCCCTATGGCAACCGCTACACATAGTAAGGTCATCTGTTTGTTGTCTTCTGGTGGTTTTTTTCCCATTACTTCTGGATAATGTTCATTAAAAGCAGCCTGAATTGCTTCTGCCATGCTTCCGGCAAGGTCTGAGGGTGTTCCTGGAATTAAGGCCATAATTATCCTGTTTTAACTTTTACTGATAATAGACTTGGTGTAGCTGGTGGCATTGGAGGAACGGGTGGTGCCGGACTTACAGGTAATCCCAGCGCGGTTTCACCAGGGTGCATATGTGTGGCGTATATGTTTACAATTTGGTTTAGGTAAGTAAGTAATTCATCTCCAAATACGAGTGGATGAGAAGCACCGTCAACCAGTTCTATCTGAGGGGCATCCACCACTACTTTTGTATTTCCATGTACTTTTATCAATCCTCCATTGATATCTATATTTATTTCATTACCGTTGGCATCTTTTACTGTAATAGCCGAAGGCTCAGTAATGATTTTATTTCCACTCTGATCTTCAACACTAAAGCCTTGTTTATCATCGCTAATGAATACTTTGTTTTCTCCAGGGGTTTCAATTTTAATTTCTTTGATGTCATCATCAAAAGTCAATTTCATTTTTTCGCGGGAAGTGTAACCCTTTTTATGGTTGTCATTAGAAGGTTGTATCGGTGGAACCTTATTGGAACTGTGAAGCATGCCCAAAATAACAGGCTGACGAGGGTCATCGTATAAAAAACCAAGAAGCACTTCATCGTCAAGCTCTGGTCTGAAGAACATTCCCCTTTCATTTCCCGCGTCTGTTAAGGCTATCCTTGCCCATACTCCATCATCATTCGCATCGATATAAGGCATTTTTACCCTAACACGTTGTTCTCCATCAGGGTCCTCATTATCGGTAACAATGCCAGTATGTAACCCAATTACGCCAGGTAATAATCCGCCGGCTTTTGGTGCAACAATATGGTTTTCTTCCATAAACGAATCAGGACTATGACCAAACTGAGCATGTGTTTTCCATCCGTTTGACAGGGTGTAATCGTGTCTTACACCGCTTACAAAAGCCTTTCCATTAAATCGTTGGCCTAGTCCATTCAATTCCACCACATCGCCCGGATTAATGTCCGCAATACCTTGAAATTTCACTTTCCCTCTTATTTTCGATAATCTGGATTTCAACAACTCTGCATCTGCCCAGGCTTGAGTTTCCTGTGGATTTATTGAGCCCGAATGGTTTAGCGATATTTCTGCGGGGCTGGCAACTGAAGCTAACTCTGTTGTTGTAAAGCTCCCCTGCTCTTCTAAATCAGAAGGATCGTTGGCTGTGGATTCAGCTATTTCCTGGTTGGCCATATCCCATGCTTTACCAATTACTGAAGTATATTGATTTCTGCTATCCATCTCTGCATCGAGTTCTATAATTGTTGCTCCATGTAAAAGTGAGAGAATGGCCTCACCGGTAACCGTGGGTTTTTTAATAACGATGTTTTCGTCGTTTGTCAATATGATATTGCCATTTGCTTCTGCCCTGCTTAAAATGAAGTCCCAATCAGTAGAATTGTACTGAACCATTTCTTTGTAGGTTACATCAGTAGATTCAATGTTGATATCCGTAAAACCGGCATCTTCTAAAATCTTGGTGATAATATCCGAATCAGGGAGATCGTGAAAATAGGCATTCTTACGACCGATCGTTGTTTTTATTGCTTTGTGCCTACATTCTACTGTAAGCAACGGTGCCATACCCGTTCTTATTTTTAGTGATTGTTTAATTATAATTCCCTTGAATATATTTACGGTAGTGTCTGAATCCCCGGCTTCAATTTCTATTTCATTGCCCGGACTGAATAAATCCCCATCAGTTAATGGAAATATTCCGTCAGAAGCATCTCCATCTTGAAAAACTAAGATGGCAGAAGATATCTTATTGACCACCTTGGTAACAAAAACCGATTGCTTGGCTACCGATTGAGGTAGATCTTCGCCGTTTATTTTGAGTTTGAACTCAGCAACCGACTCAACTTCAGGAATCATTCTTTCTTCAGCCATTGCCTAACGATTTTACATTCTTATCAAAAGGTGGAAAGACCAATTTCTGTCCGGGTATCAAATCCCTGAAATTTTTCAAATTGTTAACCTTTGCTATTTCCAGATAGTATTTAAAATTGCCGTAAATTTTATGAACCATTGCCGGTAATGTATCCCCCTCCTTTACAATTCGGATATGGGTAAGGTCTGCGGATTTTTTATCTTCTTCGGCTTCAATTTGCTCCTTTGCTCTTTTTTCAATGAAAGTTGCTGTAATAATTGCCCGGAGTGGCTTACCACCGTTATTAAATAATTTGTATTGGATATTTGCTGTTTTTAAGATACAATCAAATGCAAACTGATTGGCTCTGTACCAAATTAAACCTGGCCAATTTATACGGAGAAATCTAGTCCTATGCCCTTTACCATCATATCCTGTAGTTTGATAAAATTCAATAATCTTATCTTTAACATCCAAGGGAACTCCTGTGGCATTTGTGCCATCTAAAAAAAACTTTAATGTAACTTCAAATGGCGTAGTGCCAAGAAACGGCCCAGCGTTACCTGTTGCCCCACTTGCAGGATTCTGCTCTGATAGAACAGTATAATTAAGCGTAATCTCATCAGGATTAATAAATGTAGAAAATGTTTTCTCCGAGTCCCCTGCCCGATCAATTTTCTCCCATGACTCAATTTTAAGCTTATCAGCAGGCTTAAAGGGATTTAAGGCATCAAGAATTCCCATGTTCAGCGTTCATTTTTTTGTTTAAGGATTTCCATAACCTGCTCTACGCATTCTTTAATGATTTCTTCTTTTGAAGGAGTATTGCTGCCCGGAGGAGCCCCTGAAGAAGAAGCATCATCAGAAACAGATACAGAGATTTCGATTTCGTTTATTATAATCGGCATAATCTAAAAACTTACAGATCCAGAGATACCTCCGCTTATTGCGCCCCCAACGGCGCCTACAGCCCCCATTAACAAATCATCGAGCCCCATAGGTTTAAAATACTGGTAGGTTAACTCTAATGTTTCTACTACCATTGTATTTTGTTCTGCATTGAATTCAGAGATATCAATTTTGGTTGGGTAGGCATTAAAAACATGCCATACGTTTAGCGGTATGTGACTATCGTTCAATAAACTCACAAGAATGTTTTTTGGCTGAAAATTAAAATTTTCGATGCTGTCCCGACACCAGTGACTTACAAAAGACCCTAAAAACAATCCGCGTTTCAATACCAGTTTGTTGTACTGCGGAACGCCGGGAAACTGATGTTTAAACCTGTTCTCCCCGCCTTCGGCCACAGTTTCTGTTGTAATACTTGCACTTAATCCGCTTACACTTTGGAAACGCACATCCTGAGGCGTTTGCGGGAACATTTCAAATACAACAAGAAAATGAAAGCCAACAGGTGGATAGATTAATCCATCAATGATACCACTGATTAAACTCATAATATTATAGGTTAATCACCATTTTGTATAGTAAGTCCTTCATGGGCCAGATCAAGTTGTTCAATAGCAACTTCACTTCCGTCAGCCTTTAGATCTGTACTTTGTATTTTAATTGGAAAGGCGTTCTTAATTTTCCAGGTTACTACAGGTTCATGATTTTCATTAAGTAGTTTTATAACTACATCCCGCCTTTCAACAGTATTAAGACTTATCGTGTTTAACCATTGATAGAACTCATTATCTGCAGCAAAAACCCCTCTTTTTAGTGTGATGTTGCTAAATTCCCTCATACCGGGCATTTTAATTTTACTGAATTCTGGCGATGCTCCGTCACGATATTCAATCAGTTTGTTTTCGATATTTAATCCGCTTACTTCCGTAAAGCCAATTTTGGTTCCGCCCCAGTCAACCTGGAAATGAAACTTTGGTAGTGGATAAGTTGCCATTTTATTTTGTTTTAGATGAGCTTTTAAAGCTGATTAATTAAGATTCCTGAAGTTTGTGAGAGAATTTGAGAATGATAAACTCTGCCGGACGTACTACGGCCATGCCAATTTCAATATTCATTCTGCCCTCCAATATGTCAAGTGCGGTCATGGTTACACCTAAACCAACCCTAACAAAAAATGCGTGTTCCGGTTTAGCACCTGCGAGCGCTCCTGCCCTCCATTGTTTAATTAGGAAGTTTTCGATCATGGCCCTTACCCTCACCCAGGTATTGGCATCGTTTGGTTCAAAAACAACCCATTCGGTCCCTTTTTTGATAGATTCTTCTGCAAAAATGAAGAACCTGCGCACTGGGACATACCGCCATTCATTGTCATTGCCCGCCAATGTCCTGGCTCCCCAAACCATCACTCCCTTACCTGTAAAATACCTTATCGCATTTATTGATTTACCTGAAGTAGGATCAACATTTAATGACATTTGATCCTGATGAGAAATCTTTAACGATGCCGCATTTACATAAGATAGTGAAACATTGGCAGGTGCTTTCCAAACACCTCTTGAGCTGTCAACAGCAGCATAAATACCTGCAATTGCTGATGAAGGTGGCATAACAATGGTTATTTTTTGAAGCTGGAGCTTGATAAGATTGTAGAGTTCTGTATTGCCCGTAACTGCTGGTGGAGTAACAGGTGATGTTGGTACGGTTGCAGGAGGTTTCTGAAGATTAAGACCTGTTTTTATGGATTCTTTTAAAGTAGACAGCGGATTTAGAATACTTGCCAGGCTAATATTTCCCGGATCACTAGCAGGAGTTTCGACAGTTTGGGTAGTTGTTACTCCTCCAGCAACCGTTTTGTAAATTACGTTTACGTCATTGTCTTCAAAGCGATAGTTTAATATCGTTTCCAGATAAGGAAAATAAGCAGCGCCATATTTTATCAAATCCAGGTTGCTGCCCAAGGTTGCAGCATTTCTAAAATCATCCGCTGAGCTGTTAATGTCGTTAGGGGTGCCCTTTTGCTGTATTACATCAATAATCGTAAATCTGTCCTGAAGTAGAAAACATTGATTTAGAGCCTGATTAATCAGTGAATAATAGCTTGATGAATCTAAAGAAGGTCCATCAGGGAAAAGCAGTAAAGTAGGCTCATCAACTTTTGCAATTGCATCTAAACCTTCTTTAAGTTTCCCAGACGCAATATCCGCGTCAGAAGGGGCTGAAGAAGGATATTGGCCGACTGACACTATGTAACACGGACCTCCTCCATTGGCGAAATACATCTGCAGCCCATAGTATAGTTTGAACCTTGAACTCGTTGCGGCTGCCTTATCAATTGAGATTGTTCTTGCAACTGAAGAATCACTATTGGTAGTGTCTGTAATGGTTACAGTAAATGCTGTTTCCTTCTGGGCCAGACCAAACAATTGTTCATATTCTAGCAATGAACTAATTCGCTGGGGTAACAGCGTAAGATCTTTACCGTTAAAAGTTGCTTTCTCAGTATAACCGATGAATGCGGGAATAGCAGTTTCCACTTCAGCTACGGAAGGTGGAAACGTTGGGATCTCACGTATATAGACCCCGGGGGTTTTAAATACATCTGCCATGTTGGTAGGTTTTTAATTAGATTGTGATTAAAATATCTGAGAAAGTATCAGAACCTTCTGTTCTTATGAGATTTAAAGGAGGATTTGGTAAATTGGCTATGATCACTTTATTTGTGCTGTCTGTCAATTTAATCCCCGTAATTGGTTCTTGTTTAAGTGGTAATACATTGTTGGAAGTAAAAATAAATTTACCTGGTGGTGAGCTTCCCAGCAATGTAAAATCTATAGATGAACCATTCGTTTTAGCTACATTTATTGTTGTTATCGACGAGTTATATTGTTTGGTAATGATATATCTCCATTTTGTTGAGCGATTTGTAAATGGAATTTTATAATTTTTTGTGCTGATCGAATGATCATTATTTTGAAATTGATAGGCTGAACTCAAATTGCCTTTGTAAAAAATTTCGATTACTCCAAATACATCAGAAATTTCACGGGGATTGATTGAATAAAAAGATGCCTTTTCGGTCCCTTCAATTAAAAAGCGCGTCCGACCTCCGGTTGACTTATTAAGATCAAAAGAAAAATTATATACGTTATTGGAGTTATCCAGTTGTTGCTGTAAACTTTCACCGCTGTCTAAAAATTCTAGTTTTCCGGTTTGAGTTGCAAGATTACTATTATGGACAAAAGAAAAGGCATTACTTACAAATGGAATTAAATCATCTTCAGAGACAATTTTTTTGGTTTTATTTGCAACAAGTAATGGTTCACTTGCTAATAAATTTGAGCTCAGGTTATTGAAGTAGTAATGACTACCAGCCGGTTTGATGGTATTGAGGTCAGTAATGTTTTCGAACAGATTGTTTTTCAGCTTAAGCAGAAAAGTAAACTTAGTCCCTTCTGCCAAAGGATTTTTTATGATATCCAGGCTATCCACCTTTGCATACAATTTTCCGCCAAAATCATCTGGCAGAAAACGCAATCCCAGTGATTTCATAAGTATGACACAGTTTTCAGATGGCTGTAAAGTTATATCAGGACATTTGCCCGAACGATAAAAGGTATGGGGAAATTCCACTGAAAAAAGTGCTTTATATTTTATTTTTATCATTAGAAAAAGATTTCAGATTAACTTAATTGTCGCTAATGGTAACTTCTGTAATTGGAGGTGCTTCCATTTTAGGTTCAAGATCAATGAAGCTCATGGTTCGGATTTTATAAATTACATTAGGCATATACTTTGCACCAAGTGCTGCCCAAAGGTTATTTTGTTGTTCAAAAGTGATAGGATGTAAATTCACCAGCAAACGACCTACTTTTTGCCATGGTTTGTCGTTATCAACCTTTGCATTGATACCCGGATACTTATCACTATCAAAAACCTGGTTGCCTTGGAAAAATGAAATTACATAAGATAGTAATCTTAATGCGGTAGAATAGTTATTCGCGAAGACAGAAAAAATAACGAATACATTCAAGTTAACCGGAGGATTAATTATTTGAATTTTATCATCTGTTTTCCGATAGTTATACTGGGCATCAGAAATTCGGTCTTCTTCCAGGTTTACCAACGTTAAAATTATCTTAGATACCTCACCCCCGTCTGATACGACAGCAAATGTTCCGTCTGGAGTCATCAATGACGAGATAATTACAATGTCTTCATTTCCGAAGTTTGTTGCATCCTTGCGTTTAAGATAAGCATTGAGCTCATCTGATAAAAATTCAAGTGCTGTGCGTAACATGTCTTTATATAAAGTGTAACCTCAATTCTTTGAGTAAACAAACTGTCTGGCGGCAGAAATATCAGGGTTAAATAGTAGATTATAGCCGTAGTCTTTTAACTTCTGATGATTAAAGTTATCTGTGTGGGTTTCAATAATGATCGTCTGTATCTTTCTTAGATCGTCTTCTTTTGAAGCTTCGATCAGAAATTCTTCGTAACCCTCAATGTCGAGCTTCAGTATGAAAACGTCCCTGTCAAGTTCATTGATAAAAGAAAATAACCCAACAGATTCTACAGATAAAAAATCATTTGAATTCGGTATTGATGTCCATCGCCCGCTCCAGTCGGTTTGATCGGGTGAGTAGAGATTTAACATTCCATTGTTTATCGAAACGGCCTTATTCAATGCCTGAATTTTCCCAAACCTTTTCGCATTTTCATTTAAATACCAAAAGCTATCTGGGTTTGGTTCAAAAGAAATAACATCAACATTTTTCAGATGCTGGGCACACATTATCGAAAATGCCCCGATGTGCGCACCACAATCAATTACATAACTCTGTGTTAAAGGTTCGATAGGAGCAAATCGGCTTTTAATACAGTACATATCCTGGTCAATAACTTCCGGAATAACCCATCGATCATCATCAGTATCTTTTCTATAAACAATATTTAAAAGATCATTCATCATTTATCTGTTAAGCAAGGTGGAATTTGTTTTTTTACTGGCTTCTGAGGTTCTTAATAAGTAGCTGAAAAAAGTATCGTTATCTAGAATGTTTGGGTATTGATTTTCTTCCAGATAACCCCTAACCATATTAGCAGAAACCATATAACAATAGGAACTTGGATTGAGCATATTCTGGTGCTCATCATCGCTGGCCCTTTGAAAAAATGCTGAAGGATTGCTCCAGCAAATAGGTTGAATCTGTTCAACCTTTAGTTCATACCATGAGGCTTTTCCCTCGTTTAAAGTGGCTGTTAAGGCTTGAGAACCAATTGTTAGCCATTCGATTGGTTGTCCGGATCGTAAGATTTGACAAACACGATTATAATAACCAGAGGCAATATCGCTATTGAATGATGCCCCCATAAAATTATTTGTAACCTCTCCAGAGCGTTCCCGGTAACCCATAAACTCGTACATATTCAAAATATCCATCAAAGGTTGGAGTGGTTTAATTACAACACAATCAGAATCGACCCATAGTCCGCCAAATTTCTTAAGCAAAAATGCCCTGATGAAATCAGCCCGATGAGCGACATATAAATCGCTAATTTTAATGTCCAGATCAACATCCCGCAATTCATTAAAGCTTTCTGGGGTTAGTAACTGTACATTGTTTACATGTGCAAATACTGTTTTCTGGCAAGCCTTGATCCAGTCCGGAAGCTCGCCTTCCCAATATAGCCATACTGGTAAGTTTTTGTTTTTAAGATTGGCCATCTTTGTTGGAATGCTTTAATTCACCTTCTTTAAAACGAGTAAAGAATCTGTTAGCTGGAATTTTTGATAATTCTTCTTTGAAATAAGTTCATTTGCAAATGCCATGACATCAGGGAAATAATCGGCAAAGTCATGAAATGCCAGGTAGCCGCCAACTTCTATCCACGATGCAAACTGTCTGAAATCATTTGAAATATTTAAATAGTCGTGTAAGCCATCGATTAACAATAAGGAAATCTGGGCGTTCCATTTTACATTTTTGGATTCATCAACTATTGGAATCACTGTTTCGGATAAATTGGCCTTTTCAATATTTTTTTTGAAATGAGCTAAAGATGGCTCGAATTGTTGCAATCCCTGATCTGCAGAACCTAATATTCCATTATGCGGATCAATAGAATAAACTTTTAGACTATCTGATATTGATTTGGCCAGCTTTCCGAGCAGAATTGTTGCTTTTCCGTGGTAGCTTCCAACCTCAACTAAATGTCCATTTGGGAATTCATTGCAAGCTTTTAATCCGCAAGCAAGTAACAATTCTGCTTCACCTTCGCTTAACCATCCCTCAATTTGCTTAATTTCATTTAACACCTGTGCAGGTAAGAATAATGACTGTTTATCATCTTCTTTATGTATTTCTTCGGATTTTTGTATGTAATTACTTAAATGCTTTCGGGCGTATTTTCTAAGGGTATCATCGTATTTGCGATTTATTGGATGCACCCAAAAAGCGTTAGGATCGTTAAAAGCACAATCTAAGTCTTGTGTGGTATAAGGTTGTTTGTAATTAACAAAATCATGGCAGCAGGGGTTCAATTCTATCTCGTAGCCAAGCAAACTCACCATCGTTGGCAATATGATCTCTTCTGTTGCCCATATTTTTGTATGGTTCATTATGTTTTGAAGAATATTGTTTGTTTTAAAAAGCTTAACCAGATCCTTTACTGCATCATAAGTAAACACTGTTGAGGGCCAAAAAGACCAGTGAACAAATTTGCTTTCACCATCTTTAAAAGTTTTAAGCAATGGTTTCCATAAATCATATTCTTTAAATGCCTGAATAGAGGTGAAAACATCGGAGTTATTTGCAGTTATGTGTTCTGGTCGATTTGATAAAAGCCCGATATTACTTTTCTGAGAAAAGAAATCTGACATAAAAGCCGAGTATTCTGGCTGCAGACTTAATTGATCAGAATCTACAATTGTTAAGATATCAAAAGAAAAATTATCCAGTGCAAATTGCATACATTCAAGCGCAAAGTTATGTAGGTAACCATGCGCTACCGAGACAACAGTTTGGTTTACTATAGCCCCAAATTCCTCGAAAGGAAATGAACAAGACTTTAATTTAAGATCAGCATTACTGTTAAAAATAATGATGCTGGAAGAAGGGTCTTGAAAATGCAAATTGCGAACCATATCAATTACACAATCTAAACTTTCATGTACCAAGCAAGCATAAATATTTTTTAATTGTTTTCTTGCAATTGTTAAATTCCTTTTGTCTACAACAACTTGATCATGTTTTGGGTAATAATTTAAATCTAAATTCATTATTCGCTCTATATCCACCACCGGATAAGGGTACCACCATTCACCGGAAGTTTTTTTCAGGCTAATATTCTGATCATGTATCATGTGGACAGACATCTTGGAATCTGTAAGTGCGGTTACTTTTTCGGGCGCGGCAGCCCAAACAAATAAGCCATCAACACCTACATTTATATCTTTATATTGATTCTTTTCCCAGTAAGACCGCTGATAACAAAGCGAACTTCCGAGCAGCCAGTTACGTTGATTTGGAGGATATTTATATTGAAATGCCTCTTTCTTTAACAGATCGTAATAGAGTAAATTATTTATTCCACAAATATCAGCGTTGCGCTCTTTCAGCTCTTTTACCTGATAATTTATTCTATAGTCAGCATACCAGTCATCATCATCCCAATTAACTATTATACTACCAGATGCGTGTGTGCACGCTAAATTAAGCTTTGCACCTAAAGACACCTGATGGTCCAGGCGAATGTATTTTATATTATCAGCCATTGGGATTAGGTCCTGTACACAATCAGAGCCATCATCAATTACAATTAACTCTTTATTTTGATATTCCTGCCTTTGAAAATATTTGATGGCATGCGGAATAAAATACCTCCTGTTAAAGGTTGGCATCACACATGTAACAAGTGAAAGCATATGGAGGAATTTTTCAGGCCCAAGAGGAAATTGTAAAGCTTCGCTAGAGGTTTGTCACAATAACACCCTTATAATAAGTTCAGTAAATTCTGAAAACTATTTAATTTATATACTAATAAAGCTAAACCCTTTATAAACGAACATCAATAGTTAGTTATAACTATTTTTGTCGACCACTTTTCTTAAACTGGATGAGCAAACTTCAATAGACAGTGATTGGTTTATGGAACTTAAATGAACTCCAAGACGCTGCTTTCCTCTTTTAAAGAATAACTTTCCTTGCAAGCCCGTAAAAGGTCCATCTACAATCATCACTTCATCACCACTAACAAGATTGGATTCTATTTCAAAAACCATTGTTTCAAATTTCATTATGTTAGAAATTTCATCCTCAGAAACCATCGCTGGTTTACCCTCAAAAGTTATAAATTTTAATACGCCTCCTATTTTTAATAACCTAAACCGTTCCCTTTCTGTTGAATTAATGAAAACGTAATTTGGAAACATAGGCACTTTTATTTCTTTTTTACGGTCGCTCCATTGCCTTATTACATTTTGTAAAGGCAAATAAGCTTTTATCTTCTTCCTGGTAAGTTCGTTATAGATTTTCTTTTCGAGATTGGGAAAGGTATAAACGATATACCAGTTATTTTTTAATACATTTTCCATAGCATAATATATTAGAGAGATATTTTTGATGATAGAGATAATAATTACCTCGTATAATAAAATTGGTAATATTTAATTGGTGATGAAATAGTTATTTATAATCATTTATAATCACTTATAATGATTACATGAACACTAAAAGTGTTTTTTTGACTACTAGCAGGTCTACATATTTCTTTTTGTTAAATATCTTTGATTAGAAGATGACTAAATTTTCATGACGCTGCTCCAATTAATTCTAATTCTTCGATTCTATTAACCCTTAAAATACCATATGCTATTATATTGAAACGTCCCTAACGTTCAACCAAATATTATCTAAAACGACTAAAGTTATGGAACATAACGCCGGAGAAATCGTTGAACTAGCTGTTCGACGACAAAATGTGAATATCAGCGAATTATCCAAGCGCTTAAATGTAAACAGACGGACCTTGTATAATTGGTTTAGACAAAAGAAATTGCATACTGATGTAATTCTAGAAATAGGTAAAGCTATCAATTACGACTTTTCAAGTGATTTTGAAGGAGAATTAAAACAATTAAACCCCAATGAGGACCTAAGGTCCCTTAAAAAAGACTTTAATTCTGAACATCCAGATTCCGTTTATTATTGGATGGAAAAATACATTGCCTTACTTGAAGATTATAAAAGGTTGGTTCGAAAGGATTCCACCCATAACATGCTATCGTAACAGGACAATATCTGAAGATATATTCAGCTTAGATAAAATTCATCCCTTTAATCTAAAAAGAGTTATGTTTCGAATTAAAAGAACTAACCTGACAAATGCCCTTTCTCTGGGATTACTTAACTGGTTTACAATTGGTCTACTTGTATTTGGTATTTTAATAGCGATCTTTTTCGGTACCAGCTCTTCCGGCAAGGCTACCATTTTTATGTGGATGTTTGCTTGCCTTCTGGGTAGCTGCGTGATAGGATTTCTGTTCGGCATCCCAAAAATCCTTCAGCGTCCGGTGGTTCCTGATGTTAATGCCAGCACTACTCAACCCAACTATCAACAACAAGTTAATTCCAATTTAACCGAAATTTCTGACTGGTTAACCAAAATTATAGTGGGATTAGGGCTGGTAAATCTTACTAATATTCCTCCTTACATATATTCCGCCGCAAAAATTTTGGCAAATGGCCTTAGTGATCCAAAGGGGACTTCTGAAGATTTATCCCTGGCTTTTGCATATGCGATTATCATAGGTTATACCTGTTTTGGTTTTCTTTTTGGGTACATCACCACCCGTACTTATTTGGCTGGCGTATTTTCTGAAGCAGATCAGAATGCACTTTCCAGGATTGCAGAAAAGGCCGATGAAACTGCGGGTAAGGCGCAAAGCGCACTCCATAAGGCTGAGCTGGCGTTAACAAAACCCCTTGAAGTATATACAAATGAAATCCTCTCGCCAGATGAGCAACTTCAGCGGTTAATAGAATCCTATAATCATGTTAGAAATAGTTTCCCTGTTGGTAGNAGCYRMACAAGCAAAACTACTGAGATCATAAAAGCAATGATGGATTTGGTTTCGTCTTTAATTGATTTCGATGTCACTGCTGCACTAAAAAGTGTAGACAATGGGCAGAGACTGAGTGGATATGCGTTCTTATATATGAAACCTAGCATCGAATATGTAGACCCGCTGGTTGATGCCATTATAAGTGACCCTACGGCGTTTGGACAATATTGGGGAATACAGGCATTAAGAACCATTGTCAATGCTGAGGAGACCTATAAATTTGATAACAGCAGTTATAAGAAATTAAAGAATTATTACGATAAACTTAAAAATSNAYACNCKWTCSCNASAYNAYGMNTYWKSMRAKSTTMKTCAACTTWAAAAAGAAACTGCCCGGATCATATTCAGGGCAGTTTCTTTTTTTAGTATCCACCACCACCGCCATTGTTTCCTCCATTGCCGGTACTGGCAGCAACAAGAACTATGTTGCCTCTTATCTCGCCACTTGTAAAATCTGAACTATGGATATTAACGTACCATTTTCCAGATAAAAGCTGACCGATCTCCGCAGTGTTCAGCATTCTTGTAGTTCCTGTAAGTGTACCTGAACTGGCAGTGCTAAAGCCAGGGATTTCAATTACGATTGGGGAACTGGTTGAGTTTGATCCATTTTCTGCTCCATGAAAGTGCATGCCTGTAGTTGTTGCAGTAGCAGATCCAAGCTGCCATGTAATGGTATAAGCAATCGTTTTTGACTGCTCACTGTAAGTGATGTTTGCCGTGCCCATTCCTGTTGTAGTAGCCACAGGGACCTCATTAGAACCGTTTAGCTGGACGGTAGCCGTATAAGTTCTGTAGTTAACATCAGGCCCATTGCTTTTCTTTTTACAGCCCGAATAAAGAACTAACAGGATGACGGCCATAGCAAGTACAACAGAAAAGAATTTTACAGAATAAGTTTTCATTGTAAGTAATTTAAATGATCAATTAATTACTCCGATTGACAGTACATTAGAGGGCGATAACTTTGATGAACGTTTAGAATCGCCCTGTCATCATCGCTTCACTATCTAATACGCAACCATTTAAAAAAGGTTGCCTGATTCTTTTACTTAATTCAGCTAATTCTGTTTTTTTGAGTATTTAAGAAAGGATAGTAAGACCTTTTCATCCTTTTCCAATAGCTTATTTGTTGGATTCGTTAATATGCTTACCCGTTTTAACCACTTATGGAGCGCATCATTTTTATGGGCTTCCAAAAGTAAGGGATAAACATATGAACTTTTACAAACTGCCCTGGTATTTCCTAATTTTTTAGCAACGGAATCCAATACTTGTATTTCCGTTTTCGCTTTAGAATATCCATCCTCAGTTTTCAGACAAGTTGCAAACTGTCTTAGCGCTTCCAGAGTTCCTCCCCAAGTCCTAAAATCTTTGGCAGTAAAATCATTGCCTGTAATTTCTTTAATGTATTGATTAATTTGACCCGACTCGATACTCCTACGCATTCCATCAGCAGTATAAAACTGAAAAAGTTCCTGTCCGGGTATATCTCTGCATTTTTTTACAAGCTTCGATAAACGCCGGTCTGTTAAAGCCATTGTATGCCTTACCCCTTTCTTGCCCACAAAACTTAGATGTAGTGAGTTCCCTTTAATTTTAACATGTTTATCTTTTAGCGTACTTAGACCGAAACTGCCATATTTTTGCATATAACTTTTTCCGCCCACTCTCAATAATGTCTTTTGTAATAGATCCACACAAATAGCCAGAACTTTTTGTTCATCCAGATCCTTACGTTTTAAGTCTCTGTTAATTTTTTTCCTGGCTTCAGGCAATGCTTTGCCAAATTCCAGCAGCCTAAAATATTTATGTTCAGATCGTCTTTTGGTCCATTTACTGTGATATCTATATTGTTTCCTATTGGCTGCATCAATCCCCGTAGCCTGCAAATAGCCATTAGACCTAGGACTTATCCAAACTGATGTCCAGGCCGGAGGTAATACAAGTGATTTTATCCGTTGTAATTGATTTTCATCCTTTACCCTGTTACCATCACTGTCTTCATAATGAAATTTACCTGGTTTCCCTTTTCTGTAAATCCCAGGCATGGCATCAGTTACATATACCAGGCCGTTTTCTTTAATTATGCTTTTAGTTTCCACCATAACTCTTTCTAAACTAGGCTGTTTATTTCTTAGTAAGGCTTTCCATTAATTGGCTGTAAAGATCATCGCTACTTGCTGTTTTAGGCTGCATTTTCTTAATAATTGGTCGCTTACCCTTAGCTTTTATAATGGCTAAAAGCTCAACCCAATGTTCATCTTTAAATGAACTGATGTCAAAATCACCGCTATATTGAGCGATTAAAGCCATACCAATCTCCAGCTCTTTGCTGCTTGTCGTTTTTTCTCCTTTAAGCTTAACTTCTTTTGTGCTTCGAATTTCTTCCTCGAACCGGATTTTAGTAATTACCAATACCTCATCCATAGGATGAATAACGCATAAGTTCTCCGTATTTCTGAATACGAAACGAGCTACTCCAACCTTTTTGGATTTAATAAGGGCACTTAAAAGTAATGCATATGGTTTTTTTCCCTGGCTTGCAGGTTGTGTATAGTACGAGGTTTCGTAATAAATTGGATTGATTTCACTGATATCAACAAAACGTTCGAGCTCAACTACCTTGGTCTTTTCCGGACTTGCCTCCTCAAAATCTTTATCATTAAGCACAATATATTTTTCATCAAGCTGGTACCCTTTTGCTATTTTTTCATAGGGAACTTCTTTAGCGGTATTTTCATTAACTCGTTTATATTTTATCCTCGCATGGTCTCTTTCATCCAGCATATCGAAATCAAGATTGCTGTTCTGTACGGCCGAGTATAGCTTTACAGGGATGTTAACCAGGCCAAATCCAATAGCGCCTTTCCAAATAGATTTCATAATAGATGTTTTTTAGTCTTTAACTGTCTGGTTAACAACTTTGAGATAGGAATGTTTAGATTGTCCCTGTAAAACCAATAATGCTAATTACTGCTATGTAAATTTGAACATCAAAAGGGAGTTTTTGACAATCAACAGGTTGCCTGCGTGTAGGTTCATTCGATACTTTTGATTCAAAGATGCCTAATTCTTTCATATTGCCGCTCTAACTACCTCAACCCGTTTCCCAAAACACTTAGGCTCCTTCATTAAAACGTCCCTAGCGTTTAGTCTGACTTATCTAAAAACGATGTTATGGAACATAATGCAGGAGAAATTATTGAACTCGCAGTGCGGAGACAAAATGTAAATATTAGTGACCTCTCCAGACGTATGCACGTTAATCGAAGGACATTATACAATTGGTTTAAACAGCGAAAATTGCATACCGATGTGATCATTGAGATAGGAAAAGCCATAAATCATGATTTTTCAGCTGATTTTCAGAATGATTTCAGAGGTTTGGGCTCTGTATCTGCTTATAAAGATGAATCCTCATCAAGTCACTCAGATTCTGTTTATTACTGGATGGAAAAATACATTTCACTTCTAGAAGATTATAAGAAATTGGTACAAAAGGGAAGCCATCAGAAAACATTGTCATAATATAAAATTGAAGTAAAAAGTAGCGAAGGATTAGGACGCTACTTTTTACTTACATAATTATTTAAGCTGGATTTTTTCTGGCATTGAATAGGCAAGTTCTCCAACTCCTGCTATTTTTACACCTACCCGAACATATACTGCATCGGCATTTGATAATGAAGCCGGAATCACAACATTCATCGTAAGTGGCTGATTAATGTTTGGAATAGCGGAAGCAGCAATTGTCGTAACGGCATTTTGATTAGCATCATCGATAAGGGCTGTTTTAAAGACATATAATTTGACGGATTCAGGCAAATTTGTGGTGTTTACAGTCTGTAAATTGATTGTAGCAGTTACGGTTGTACCAGTTCTCTGATACGAAACGGTCTTAACGAATGTATAAGGTGTTACCGGAACATCAATAATTGTATTACCGCTTACTTTAACGTCAATTGAATCCGTATTATTAATCCAGGGCCCTACTCCTCTTAATCTGGTTAATTTATAATCGCCATCAAACAGTAAGGCAGAAAAAGAACCATCTTGTGCGACATATACTGGAATTTTTGTAAAGAAATCATAGCCATGTTGCCATAATTCCAGCTGTACCCCATTTGATCTGACACCAATGGCCTGACCCTCATAAACAACTCTACCTGTAAGTAAAGATTTTGGTGCGGTGTAATTGTCTTTCTTACAACCTGAAATCCCTGCTGAAAGGATAAACAGCAATGAATAAATATATACTTTCATTTTCATAACCTGATTAATTAAATGGATTTTGAACAATTTTTGGATTGTTGTTTATTACATTCTGATCAAAAGATGAGTAGTAATTAAAAATTTGGAAAAAACGTGGCGACCTAAACCTGGGCGCTGTCATTTTTACAAATACATATTTACCGTCGCGAGCTGCATCGCCAGGGCGAATTATACGGTATGGATACAAGGCCGATACTACTGCATCAGGACTATCTGAATTACCGGTCCAAACTTTATCTGCCTGTCTCCAGCGTTTTAAATCCCATAAGCGATGATCCTCAAAAGCCAATTCATTTCTGCGCTCATTTCTGATTTTATTAATGGTTAGGGTTGCGCTTGTCAGGCTGTTTGTACCGAAACCAGCACGTTGTCGAATTAAATTTACATAAGTTAAGGCGTCGTTTGTTTGTCCGAGTTCAAATGCGGCTTCAGAGGCGTTCAAATATACTTCTCCTAAACGGAACCATACCCACCAGACATCACTTTGAATCCCCCTTGTAGAGGCTCCACCGTTTGCATCTATATACTTGCGAAGATAGAAGCCGGTGTTTGATACTTCTTGGATAGACCTATGAGGGCCAGAAGCAGCAATTAGGGGTTTGTTATCTGTATAGTTTGTTCCAAGATCGGGGCCTTCAACCGTTTGATATGAATTTGTTGCAGTATTCCATACCATAACACCAGCCTGCATATCCACTGTTAAGCCTTTAAATGGTGCACCAGGATAAATTATTGTTCCATATAGCCTGGCATCTTTACCTGCAAACACATCGGTGGTATGATCATAATATATATAATCAGTGTTTCCTGCATTTCTGGTTTTGAGTTTCCCCTCAGACCCGTCTAGATATTCATAATTTTCTACCAGATTTAAAGAAGGTGTAATATTGGACGAACTTAAGTTGTCCTCGCGTATGCCCCGGGCAATATTATCGTAGGTAAAACCGTGTTTCTTAGCTTTAGTGGTTAGGAAATCACGTACAAAGATGACCTCCGGATTATTTGTTTTCTTTACAACGGCCTCATAAAAGTTCTCTCCCAGATTCGGATTGCTCGTGTATAAGGCATACGGACCAGCTATAACTTCTTTGGACGCTTCCAATGATTTTTGAAAGTATTCGTTAGCTCGGGCTGCAGGTATACCTACTTCTCCTCCGGTTGTAGTTATAGTTGGAGTTAGCAAAGCATTGTATTTGGCAATAGAGCCAGCATATAACATGGCCCTGCTTTTCAATGCCATGCAGGTATACTTATTTGCTCTTCCTTTACTGCCATCATTAGCGATATCATTTTTAACCGCATCAAGCTCAGAAGCAATGAAATCATATACTTCTGCTTCTTTTGCACGGGGTTGTTGCAGATAAGTAGGATCTCCTTCAAAATTATAGATTAATTGAGTGGTAATTAATGGGACCCCTCCCATCCTTTTTACCATTTCGAAATAAAGATAAGCCCTGATAAATCTGAATTCTGCTTTCAATTGAGTTCTTTGAACCTCACTAAGCGTTGCAGCACCAAATTTATCCACATTCTCTATAGCCAAATTAAGATCTCGAACAAAACCATAATCGTATAGTCTCCAGCGGCCTCTGTCGTAGCTCACAATATTGTTTCGTCCCTCCTCGTTGGAGAATCCTGACCACATGGCATCATCGTAATCAGCCATATTTCTCCATTGTGAACCTGCCTGGTCGGTTAAACCCATATCAGTAGGAATACGGTTATAATAATTTGCAAGCAGTCCTATTATTAGTTTTGGATCTTTCCATAATTGATCGTCTGTAACGATCGTAGTCGGCTCCCTTTCCAAATAGTTCTTTTTACAGGAGCTAAAACTTAGCAGGAGAACTAAGCTGAATATTATATATTTTGATATATTTTTCATGATACTATAGTGTTAAATTAAGCCCTAGTGTATAGATCTTTTGTTGAGGATAAACCAATCCATTGCCCGCTGAAATCTCAGGGTCAATTTCGTATTTCTTTACATTGTCGAAAGAGAATAGATTTGAGCCATTTACATAAATTCTTAAGGCAGAGATATTTACTTTTTGCAATAGGGTTTTAGAGAAAGAATAACCCAATTCCAGATTTTTCAATCTTAGATAACGGATATTGGTCGTCCAGAAATCATTTCGGTTGTTACCACTAAGCGGGCTGGTAAAAACAGATAGGCCTGTGTTGTCTTTCCTTAATGCAGGATATGTTCCCGGGATCCATTGACTATTGGGGTTATATGGGTCTTCTCTATGCCAACGATCTGTCAGCATATAAGCAGGTGAGTTTCCATTATTTTGAAACGGAAATTTCAATTCCCAATCTCTAAAATAGGTCTGCATTCCTGCGCCCATCAGATCAAATGCAAGTGATATGCCTTTCCAGGTAATACGTCCGTTTATGCCGTAATTAAAATAAGGCAAAGCACCTTCAGCATATCCAATAGGCTTTATGTCCATGGCGTTGATAATACCATCACCATTTAAATCCTCGTAAATTAAATCACCAGGTAAGAGCGTTCTGTTACCTTGTCCGTCTATGTTAACCTGGTAGTCATTAATTTGTTGTTCAGATTGGAACCGTCCTAATATATGATGTCCCCAATTCACATTTTGCCACCGGCCAGTTCTATCGTTTCTATACTGATCGTAAGAATTTCCAAAACGAGGTTTGTATATATAATCGTCTTTAGTTCTGCCGAATGTTGCATTACCGCCTATTGAAAAATCAACCTTACCAATTGAGCTACTATAGGTAATAAAACCATCAAATCCCTGAGTAACATCTGAATTTAAATTTTCGGGCGGCAAACTATACCCTACCTCGTTTGGCAATACTACATCATAGCGAGGAGCAGGAAAGCCTGAACGTTTACGTCTGAATAAATCAAATTGTCCTGTAAAATGTTTGAATATGGTAAAGTCCACACCTACATTTGACGTTTTATTGGTTAACCATGAAATAACGGTAGTGGGCAGCCCTCTTGGTGCCACACCATTATAAAACGTACCATCAAATACAGCATTTCCGGCGTTGACGTTATACCCGCCCAAATACGCGAAGGGATTAGGTGAATAATAATTACCACCGCCATCTTGTAAAGATGTTCCTGTTTCGCCATAAGAGGCTCTGAATTTTAAGTCATTAATGCTTTTAGAAAAAATCTTCTTAAAAAAACTTTCTTCCGAAATACGCCAGCCTACAGACACGCCAGGAAAAAATCCAAAACGACTGCCCGAACGATAAAGAAATGAACCATCATATCTACCAACAGCCTCAACAAGGTATTTTTTCTTATAATCGTAATTTAACCTCATCGCATATCCTTCAAAAGCCTCTTCATAATGTGAATCACCTATGTAATCCAAATCAGCAAATACCTGTGTAGGAATAATATTGTTTGGCGGAACAGAGTGTAATGCCAGGTAATCATTAGTGGCATCTTTGCGTTCAAATGCAACTAAAGCAGCTATGGAGTGATCTTTTATTTGTTTGGTATAGTTTAATTGAAACTGCGCAAACTTGGCTACAATATTTCTCTTATGTCTTTCTCTCCATGGATTTTGGTTACCATATAACGCGCCGTTTGGAGCTCTGTCATTGTAGGTATCTGTAGCCGCGTCATAAATATATGCAGGATAGGTATATTCAAACCCATCAAAGTCTTCATTACTATAATCATACGAATACAATGCCTTTGCAGTTAAGCCAAAACCAAATTCGTACTGTGCATTTAGTTTAGCGCCAGCTCCTCGGGTAATGTTGTCAATATAGCCGGTTATGTCCTTTGAATAAGTTGCGGGGTTAACGTTTACATTGTGCGTTTGGTTAATATACAGGGGGTTGTTGTTAGCGTAAGCGGTTTCTGTGGGCCACATACTGCCAATACTAAGTAAAGGGTTAAAGTAATCGTCCAATCCCGGAACCCCTACATTATGCCTGTTTTCTATCCTGCCACTGATTTGAGCTCCAACTGTAAAACCTTTTAAGACAGTACTGGAAATATTCGCCTGAAGGTTGGTACGGTTAAAATTGAAATCTTTAAGTGCAGCTTCCTGATTAATATGACCCAGAGATAAATAATAGGTTGATTTATCAGATCCGCCTGAAGCATTTGCTGTTATAAATTGTTGCGGAACGTTGTCCCTTACAATAAAAGCATAATAGTCGTTATTTTGATAACCGGGTTCTGTTCCTGCTTCCCATTTGGCCAATTCTTGTGGAGAATAGAGATCTGCCGGATTACGACCAAGATTTTGCTCAGATTCTAAACGGCCTCTTACGTATTGTCCTGCATTTCCAGGATATGGATAACGGGAGAAATTTTGAAAACCATAATAGCTGGAAAGTCCGAAGGTAGGCTTGTCACCTCTTCTTCCCTTTTTAGTGGTCACCAATACCACACCATTCCCTGCAGCCAAACCATATATGGAAGCCGAGGCATCTTTAAGTACCGTTATGCTTTCAATATCATCTATTCCTAGCTGGTTAAATGCATTAACCCCTGAAATACCTGTATTAAAGCCGAACCCATCGCTACCATTACTCGTACTGTATGCCACTCCATCTATAACATACAAAGGATTTCCGAGGTTTCTGATCTGTAAATTGGCACCATTTCCTGGTCGGGCGTCTGTGGTACGAGCCGTTACACCAGGAATTTTTCCTGCCAAAGCACTTGTAGCGGCCACAGAAGGCGATCGGACAATAYCWSAGRMSKSKATCGGACAATATCTGAGGCCTGTAAAGTGCTGATCGCCCCAGACACTGTTGCTTTCTTTTGCGTACCATAAGCAACAACAACAACTTCATCCAGGTCTTCTCCACCAGCAGCAACCATACGGACATTAATAACTTTCCGGTCGTTTACCGTGAATTCTTGATTTTTAAACCCAATGTATCGAAAAATAAGTACTGAACCTGATGTAGGAGCATTTATAGTATAGTTTCCATTAGCGTCGGTCTGAGTACCCGCATTGCCCCCTTTTAAACTAACCGTGACGGAAACTAAAGGCTTATTTTCGTCATCTGTGACCTTACCAGATATCATGGTTTGAGAGAATGCATTTACTGATGTAAATAGGGCCATCATTGCCATTAGAAATTTTAATTTAGGGTACCAACGGATACCCTTAGCTTGGATTCCAATTCCATGGAATACCTTAAGTAGTTTTCTGTGCATGATTTTTTTGGTTAGAGATTTATAGATTTAAAGGTTAATTAATTTGCAATGCGTGCTTCATTACCCAGAAATAGAATCTTAGCCTTAAGGGAAGTTATTTTGAATGCATTTCTGTCTATTACTCTCGCTTTATTTGAATAATATTGAAACAGGGTACTACATAGTACGATTAGGTAAATAATCATTCTCATTTTAGCCGTTCTTATATTTGGTGAGACAAATAAGCCGATTTTTATATCATTATTCTATCTTAATGTTGTCAGTTTCCGAGCTTATTTTGTCATAATGCTCTCTTTATGCCTTTGCGACAGCATAAAATTATTTTTGATATTTTGTAATTGATTATCAGTTGATTACTGAAATAAGAAGGGATGAAATGTGTAAAACGTAGAGAATGTTAAGAATATATTCCAAACAATTTCCATGATTTTGGCTTTTAGAATACAACAAACTCAAGATTTATGCGAAAAACAGAGACCAAAACAGACCTTCAAAAGTTCATAGAAAAATTTGAACCTAATAAATTTAAAATGTTGGCCAGAGGGATTGAGATCAGAGGCAATAACGACCTGCACCGAAGCATTACTTTTGCCAAGGAGCAGCATCCTCTTTCGCAAAATTAAATTGTTCAGAACGTTTGCTGCTTTCATTTACCGCAACGTTCCTGGTGTCCAGATCTATGAGTGGATGTTTTAACACATATGGAGTAAAATCGGGTTTATTCGTAAAACATTCAAATAACGGAGCTGCAGCAGCATCGTATTGGCTCATTGGCGGTAAACCTAGAATAAGCTCCATTGTTCTCAGAAATCCGGAAGTTGAATACATTGTGTGTATTACAGCATTCCTTTTAACATAAGGACCTATTAAAAACGCCGGTGAACGATGGGCATCTACATGATCGGGACCATTCTGAGCATCGTCTTCTAAAATGAAAACCACAGACTCTTTCCAAATTTTGCTATGAGATAGATGCTCCAAAACACGCCCTACTGCAAGATCGTTGTCAGCCACTGCTGCCAATGGCGATATTTTACCCTTTTTTTGTCCGCTAGTATGATCATTTGATATTCTAAGCGTGTTAAACTGGGGCACCTCTCCGACTGCTAGCAGCGAATCGAAATCATGTTGCCATGCATCTACCCTTACCTGATCTTTTATATCCATATCAAATCCGGGAGAGGCTGGGCACATGTGTCCCTGCAGCGATTTTATATTTGCTTTAGCAAAATCTCCAAATTCCCCATAGCTGCGATAAGAAATGCCGGCACGCTGGCAGTAATCCCATATAAACCCTCCTTTGGGATAAGTAACCGGGCGACCACCCTCAAAATTGGTAGTACCACCTCGACTTCCATAGCTTGTTGGCCATGTTTTTTCTATAACATCGGTTGCGTAGGCCGCCATGCTCCAATTATGTCCGTCAGCACTAACTTCCGCATCTACATAGAAATTGTCCAACAGCACAAACTGCTCAGCAAAGGCATGTTGATTAGGTGTAACGGATCTTCCAAAAAGACATAACGAAGAATCTCCGTTTCCTTTAGGAATGTCGCTCAATACCTGATCATAGGTTCGGTTCTCCTTAATGATATAAAAGACATGCTTAATAGGCGATGTTTCTCCCAATTTACGCGGAATAGGATTTCCTTCTTCACCATCTGCCGTTATCGTTTTTTTATCTGTAAAGGGAGTATTTGCATATACTTGTTTTGTATATTCCTTCAGCTGTTCAGCTTTTGGTGTTGGTATAAAAGATAAAGACCCTTTAAATAGTCCTGCGATGTATTGAAGCCTGCTGTTGGCAGTGCTCCCCATTTGATAGCCACTGTCATCAACCTTTGCGATAGGTTGAGGACCTTTTGGATTAGCCATAGAAGTATTTCCTTTCCCATTGCTCACAAGTATTTTAGATCCAAGTGTTTTCACATTTGTGGGGTACCATCCTACAGGGATAAAGCCCTGACTCAAACTGTTTCCAGGACGGCTAATGTCAAAAACTGCAAGACAGTTATTATCTGCGTTTGCAATATATAGCGTTTTGCCATTTGCACTTAGCGCAAGCCCGTTTGTAGTAGACCCAGTTAATTGTGTAGCATAGAGCGTTGTGGCAATTGTTTCGATGACTTTATTTGTGTTTGTATTGATAACCGAAACCGTATTGTCATTTGCATTGGCAACAAATAAATAATTACCCTTTTTATCCAGAAGCAATTCATTTGGATGGTCGCCTACGGGAATGATCCTGTCAATTTTTTCATTAGCTAAGCCAACCACAGCGACAGCGCGTCCACCCCATAAAGAAATATATAATTTACTTTCATCAAAAGAGAGCACACAACTATAAGCTATTGCTGGTAGCTGAACCTTTTTAAGGATCTTCTTCTCTGAAGGATTAATGATATAAAGGCAGCTGTCTTCTTTAGTTACAGTATACAATTTACTATTGTTACGATTGACAGCAATGCCAGCTGGGCTGATTTTACCTTTTGGCCAAACAGACCCAAGTTTTATCGTGTCGCTTTTCCCTAATTGATTAGCCTTCAGTTGAAAATCTAATATCCAGTTGTCATTGCCTCCTGAAGCATATAAATGTTTTTCATCTTTACTAAATGCTAATCCGTACCAGGATTTACTCATTACGCGTTCATCTATTATTTTTTCAGTTTTTGGATCAATCAACTGAAGGGTTTGGGTGCTTTGTCCATTATTGGTTACAGCAAGAAATTTCCCTGATGAACTTAGTTGCATATTTAAAGGTAAATCTCCTAACTCAATGGAACGACCGGCAGGAGTTAATTTCCACCCGTTAGGTAACAAAATCTGATTTGTTTGCCCAACTTTTCCTGGCCATTGTGCATAGGTACGGGTAATTATGATAAACAATACAAAAAATAGTACAGCTGATTTTTTCATTTTATTTGTATAGATTAAAATTAATTAGTGCTCTTAGCGTATACCCATTTCCAGAAGTACTTGTTCCTATTTCTCTAATGGCTTCTGAGGGAATAACATTACTTCTTGTTGCATAAAATACTGGCCCTCCAGAAACAGAAAAGGATAATTTTGAATGTGCAGGAACAAAATTTAAAGCCGGACCAATCATCAATTTTGCACCTCCTTCCGCCTCATCTTTTTCCCAAAAACCTTCCAGGTCCTGACCTATGGCTTCAAATCCTAAAAAACAAGTTTCGGAAATACGATGCTGAAAACCCAGACTGCTGATAAAATCGAGTTTATCTCTGCTACTCTCAAACGCCTTCTCAAAGCGTAGGTTCCCAATTGCCCGCCATTTACTTTGTTCAAATGACATTGTGATTCTGCTGATTGCAGATTTTACGTTAGACCAATCACGGCTTAATCCCAATCCGGCTCCCATCCTGAATCCCTCTGGGGCCTTGCCTCCAATTAGGTCACGTATTACTTCTGCCTGCTGCGAAGAAGTAATCCCGCCGCCGCGCGCAAATCCAATTGCGGCGGTTGCATATAAAGTAAATCGATTTCCTAAATACCCCTTAACACCAAATTGCTGGCCCAACCCGTCATAACCAAACTGGCCAATGGTATGCTCACCATAACTGCCTGAATAATGCAGATTCCAGTACGGTTTCCCGCCAGTAAGCGTATTTACCGAAAATAAAAATGGCTGAACCGGATTTTGCCCTAAAACTTTAAAGCCGGTTAAACAAAATAGGATTATAATTAAATTTCTTTTCATGTAATGGTTTGGTTAAACTTTAACTCATTCAATATTAGCGTTATACTTGAAAAGGAAGTCGCTTTTAGTATTATTTTTAGGTTAAATTTCGACATCATTTATTTTACATATCCCCTAAGGATTGTTAACGCTGTTGCTTTGCCCTGATTTGCCTCAATAGTGTGATTATTTTGAAGATAAATTTTACCATCCCTGTAGACTGCCGGATAAGTTTTACCGTCTTTAAAGTAATTGCCTGGTGCCGGAAGATCTCCTGCTTTACCCAATTTTATAGACTGATTACGATCAATGATCCACTCTCCGGTAGAAGGACGAAACACAGCCATTTCAGCCCTCCCATCACCGTCATAATCACCGGGAACAGGAATATCACCTGGGATATGCTTTACCTGCAATGGGATGTTACCGAGGCTTGTTTGCCATAAAGAATTGTCTGTGCGGAATATGCCGACATCCAGCATTCCGTCTCCGTCATAATCTGCTGGAACAGGAATCCCATTTTTATGGCCAAAAACGATACTGTCAAGACCGTCAAAATACCAAGTAAGCCTAGATGGGCGATAAACTGCAAAATCTGCAAAGCCATCTCCATCATAATCTCCGCATACCGGAATATCACCCTTCTGTCCAAGGTTTATTACCTTTCCGCCCTCCAAATAAAATTTACCTTCTGATGGTCGGAACACTGCCAGATCAGTTTTTCCATCACCGTTATAATCTGCCGGAACAGCAATGTCTCCTTCGTTTCCGAATTTTACATCTTTTTGTCCGGCAATTTTCCAAATCCCATTGGAAAAGAATGCAATGTCAGTAGTTTGATCGTTATCGTAATCCTGATAACGGGCTATACTATTGTGGTGCAACCATGGTAAGGTGAACTCACTATCTGCATCTTTTTCTTCTTCACCTGTATAAGGTGAAAAAGTGCGCACACTAATCAAATCTTTTGATTTTGAAAATTTCATTAAACGCATCAATCCGTGCCCCCCATCCGAGCGACTTTGATAATCAGATAAAAACGATTTAATGATGTTTCCTGCATAACCATCCTGGCGATAACCTTCACCATTATCACCCACATGCCCTGACAAGGTCATCATTACATTTGGATAACTTTTTAAACGATCAAACACACGCTGGGCCTGTTTTGAAAATTTCGGAAAACCTTTTTCATTAGTCCCCCTTGTTTTATTAAAATGAATTATGGAGTGACTAACCAGAATGGCCCTGCGGTCGCTGTATTTCTCAAGTATCCCGGCCGCCCATTTGTTCATCCCTTCAATATCCTCTCCATAGGAGTCATATTCCAGAAAGATGCTGATAAATTTCACTCCTCCGCCCTCAAAGAGATCGAAATGGCTATCGTTGTTGTCTTGATAATGACCACCATACCATTTTTTATCCTTAAAATGAGATACGCCAAAATACTTGTTGTACTGATCTGTTTTGCCAGTTAAAGGATACTGGCTTTTTGTCTGATCATGATTCCCTACAGCCATACCGTAAGGAATGCCTTGCGGATAGCCTTGCAGAGGTTTTTCCAGAATATACATGGATTCTGAAGCATTTATCCACTGCTGCGGAAACCGCTCTCCATCATCAGAGATATCACCTAAATGGATTACATATTTAATATTCTCCTTTGCTGCATTTTCGACTATCCATTTAGTTTGTGCAGAGAACATTTCCTTTTTACCTCCATTTTTCTCTGAAGTGTAATATTGGGTATCAGGAATTACTGCAATTGAAAACTCATCTTCGCTTTCAGCAGTTTGATTTTGTTTGCCAGCTATACTGACAGCGCTGGTGGTCAAAACCATTTGTCCGATTAAGAAGAAACAGAAACCCCTTTTTAAAATATCTTTTTGAAATATTATCATGATAAAATTTAGTATGAGCGGTATTAAAAATAACCTGGATTCTGAACAATTTTAGGATTTAACCCTACTTCATTTTGAGGTATAGGGAACAGCAACTGATGGTTGTCAATCGCATATGCATCAGAAGAAAGGAAAGGAAGCTCCTGTCTGATCTTCACCCCAAAAGCATTAATTACTGTTAAAGCCTTGCCAGTTCTCAGTAAATCTGTCCACCTATGGTTTTCAAAGGCCAGCTCAACCCTTCTTTCATGAAAAATAGTCTCCCTAAGCTGTACCGCATCTGTATTTGTAAAATCAACTAATCCTGCTCTTTTTCTTACCCTGTTCAATGGAGCCAGGGCCTCAGAAGACTTACCTTGTTCGTTCAAGACTTCAGCTAGTAACAATAAAGCGTCTGAAAAGCGATAGATCGGGAAATTATCACTAGAACCAGTTGTCGCCTCAAGTGGTGAATGCAAATATTTTTTGATGTACGGAATACCCACTTTTCCTGATTCAGGAACATAATTAACTACGCTTTTAACAGCCGAATAGCGGAAATAGCTGCTGGCATCATAAGTTCCTTCAGCAATGCCAATTGAGGCATCCAGACGTTTGTCGCCAGGTTCAAAGTCTTTGATCAGATTATCACTTGGCGTATTCCAGCCTCCTGCCCCTGTATTATCAATGGAAATGCCGGTCAACAATTTTGTGTCCTTACTTCTAGGCAAGAAATGAATAGGAAGGACATTAGGTGTCGCCCCTGTTAGCGAACCCCCAAGGAATTGGATCTCAAAAATTGATTCCTTACCATTTTTATTAACAGGCTTAAAAGTATCTTCATAATTTGGGTTCAAATCATATCCCATTGCAAGCAGATCCTTTAATAGTGTTTCAGCATCTCCCCATTTTTTTTGTACTGCATAAACTTCTGCCAATAGCATGGCAGCAGCACCTTTGGTAGCCTCGCCTGTTTGAGGGAATTTACCAGGGTTAGGAAGTTCACTCACTGCATCTTTTGCATCAGCAATAATCTGGGCGTAAACCTCTGCTTCTGTAGAACGAGCTTTGAATGCTTCATCAGCAGTAGTTACTTCTTCAAGGAATAGCGGAACCCCACCATATAAACGAACAAGTTTAAAATAATTCAAAGCCCTTAAGAACTTAGCCTGTCCGTCTAGACTAGCTTTTACCACGTCAGTTAAATCTGATCCTTTAAGTCTTTCTATAACAATATTACAACGCGAAATGCTCGTGTAACTATGCTGCCAGGTGGCGGCAACATAAGCGTTGGTAGAGGTATTGGTAAAATCCGAAATGTTTTCCCGTTCTACAATTGAGGTACCCCTATTACCTGGAATTGGTTGATAAATGGTATTATCAGAGTGCATCTCTGAAGTGAAATAGTCATTCACTAAAACATCTCTGAGTGGAGCATAAGCAGCAACAACAGCTGATCTGAATTGTTGCTCTGTTTTGTAAAATACACCATCTGTATAAGAATCTTCTGGTGATAGCCTGATAAAATCTTTCTTACAGGATATCGTTAAACAAAACAGGGCAATTAATATATATATCTTTTTCATTTTTTCAGGATTAATGGTTACTTAAATGTAGTTGAGATTCCGAAGGAGAAAGTTCTTGGTATTGGATATGCATTTTCATCCACACCAACCCCAAGTGTAGGATCAGAACCACCCACATTTACTTCTGGATTCATGCCTGAATATCCAGTCAATATGAAAGCTTGCTGAACCGATGCAAATACCCTTAAGTTTCTAAGCATCAGATTTTTTAAAGGCACAGTATAGCCCAGTGATATATTTTTGGCTGTTAGATAAGATCCGTTTTCTATCCATTGTGTATTCACTTGTCTACCCATTGCAGTTGTACCAGATTTTGTGCGTGGATAAACTCCAGATCCCGGGTTCTCCTCTGAACGCCAGCGGTCGGCTGCCGAAGCAAGCAATATCCTGGATCCATCCATATTGGTCTGATAAGCCCATTTGGCAGCATTTAAAATCTTACCTCCAACAGAAAACGTCATATCAATATTCAAGTCAAAGTTTTTATACTTAAAACTATTAACCAGGCCACCGGTAAATGTTGGCGTCGGATCTCCTATAAAAGTACGGTCGTTCACATCATCAATTACTCCATCACCATTGATGTCTTTAACCTTAATGGTGCCAATATCTGAATTGCCATTTGGTTTAGAAGGCGTGCTTAAATATTTTGCGGAATTGGCTAAATCTGCAGCATCCTTATACAGACCTTCGAAAACGAAACCATAAAACTCGCCAAGATGATGACCTACCTGCTGACGGAAATAATCTGAACTCGTAGTCACGTTTCTGCGGATGTAACCTGGGTCAACCAAATTAGTGATCAGGTTTCTGTCAAACGATAGGTTCAGATTCGTATTCCATTTGAAATCACCCGTAAGATTTTTCGAACTTATTGAGAATTCATGACCCCACATCTTAAGCTCACCTACATTATAAATAATTTTACTAAAACCCGATGAATTCGGGATGTCCCGTTGCTGGATCAGCCCGTCAGTTAATTTACGGTAATAATCATAAGTAAAGCTGATGCGGTTATCCAGTACACCTAATTCCAGTCCTACATCAAATTGCTTGTTACGTTCCCACCTTAACTCCTTATTTGGCAAACGATTGATGGTTTGCCCCTGTGTAATCACATTATTGAAATTGTAATAATACGTTCCTATGGTAGCCTGGGAATCATAGTTTCCCGCAAAAAAGTTATTTCCGGTAATCCCGTAACTGGTCCTCAGTTTCAGAAAATCAATGGCAGTTACATTTTTCATAAATGGTTCATCGCTCACTATCCATCCTGCAGATACAGAAGGGAAACTCCCCCATTGTTTGTTGATCCCGAATTTGGAAGAACCATCACGTCTGAAAGCTGCAGAAAAAAGATATCTTCCTTTATAGTTGTAGTTTAAGCGTCCAATTGTAGAAAGCATTGAATAAGAACCGGCCCCACTACTACCAGTAATGCTGGTAGCCGCATTAAGATACTCAATGTCATCGCTGGCAAAACCCAAACCTGTTAAAGTGTTGCTGTAAGTACTAAATTCCTGAGCAGAATAACCTACCAGAGCCTCAATCTTATGGTCCTTTAAAAAGGTTTTGTTGTAAACCAGGTTTCCTTCTGCTGTCCATGAGCCATTATCAATTGAGGAGCTCGTGCCGGTAGTTTGTCCCTGTGTGCCCGTAACCAATCCAGATTGGAAATATTTACGCGTTTCTGCACCTTTATCACCGGCTAAATTAGTTTTTATACTTAACCCCGGTAAGAATTCATAATTAAGGTAAGCATTACCCAGTATGCGCGTAGTTTTAAAATCGTCGTTAGTAAGTTCATAAGTTGCTAAAGGATTAATATAGGCCACCATTCCTGGAGAGGCTACATTACGATTATAACTGCCATCCTCAAGATAGGGTTCTGAAAGCGGACTTGCTTCAAAAAATCTTTCAAAATACCCACCAACACCATCACTGTTTAACCTGTTGTTATGATCTATCCTGTAACTTGGTGCCAGGTTAAAACCTAGTTTAAGTTTATTATTTTCTGAAGTGAAATCCTGATTAAAACGTAAAGAGAATAGTTTAGTTCCTGTATTGATCAATACTCCCTGCTGTTCCTGATATCCCGCAATTACAGTGGAAGAAGAATGTTCCTTGGCAGATTGAATGGTTAAATCATAACTATGGATCGGAGCTGTTCTGCTCAAAAGTTTAAACCAGTTTGTTCCTTCGCCATACTGATCAGGATTGTCGTATGCTGCATGATAATCAGGAGAAACGGTGTAACCCGGCTCATATTTCAATCCATCTTCAGCACGTTCCTTCATAAAGGTGGCAAATTCTCTTGCGTTCATCATCTTTGGCAGTTTGCCAGTAGGGATCTTCTGTAGACCATAATAGCTGGAAAACTCAATTTTTGACTCTCCTGGTTTTGCATGTTTGGTGGTGATAAGTACAACTCCATTGGCTGCTCTGGAACCATATAGTGCTGTTGCCGATGCATCTTTAAGAAAACTATAGCTTTCTATTTCTGCCGGATTGATATTATTAATACTACCGGTAATTGGAGTGCCATCTATCACAAAGAGCGGTTGATTACTTGAATAAAAAGAAGCAGCCCCACGAATGATAAAACCGATACCACGTCCAGGCTGTCCACTTGTTTGAGCAATCTGTACGCCGGCAACCTTCCCTTGCAGCTGTTGTGCAAACTGAGTTACAGGCATGTCCTGAAGGGTAGATGCATCAACGGTAGCAATAGAACCAGTTATCTCTCTGCGCTTCTGTTTCCCATAACTTACAACAACCTCCGTCAGCTTGTTGTCTGCTAACTGCATTGAAAAATCAAGATTCGTAGTTTTTCCTTCTTTTACAGTCACATTGCTCATTCTCTGGGAACGGAAAGAAATATAGCTGATTTCCAAAGTATAGTTTCCAGGTTTAAGTGCCAGCGTATAATTTCCATTTGGATCACTTTGAACGGTCTGACCAGTTTCAATAACCCTTATTGTAGCACCAGGTAAAGATTTGCCTTCATCATCAACAACATGACCAGATAATTTACCCGGTTCCTGTGGAACAGGCTTGGCATCAATCACTACATATCCTTCAACAATTTTATATTCAAGGTCGGTCGATTCCAATACTTTTTCAATNNCWAAKAYYKKAMSRKAGCGTGATCAGAGTTGATGGTGATCTTTTGGTCAAGCCCTTTTATCAGTTTCTCAGGTAATACAAACTTGATTCCGCTTCTCGTTTGTATATCTAGCAGGCTTTCTTTCACGCTGGCATGCTCCAGCTTAATGGCAATTACCTTGTCCAGATTCTGACTGTGAACATTCCCTGCCAGCAGCACACCTATAAAAGTAAACTGCGCTATTAAAAGCATACATGAACATCTCATAATAAACTTAATTGTAGGATGTAATCCTTTTTGCATAAATTTGTGCATTAATGGTTTGCCCGGTAAAACCGGAATAATTGTTAATTTTTTTCTTATCATTTTACCGCTTTGTCGTCGAAAAGCATGCGGTTATAATGGCATCAAATATTGCTTCCCTGTTCTTTGAACGGGGAGGCTCTTTTACTCTTAATACATACCAGGTCCTTTCATATCTTATTTTTAACGAATAACTATTTCTTCATTTTTTATGGTATAGTTAAAATGACCGGCTGCGGCCAGAACATTTAATATCTTATCTACTGAAACACTGGCATCTAACGTAAGCGTCATTCTTTCTCTTGATTTAGCTTGTTTCTTAAATATGACCCTCACGTTGTACCATCTCTGCAATACTTTAGAAATTTCATTTAAGGATGCATCATTAAAGGTTAAGCGACCCTCTTTCAGGTCTCTTACCTCTTCCAGATCAACCATTAGATTAGTAACCTTACCCTGATTTAGCACCATCTTTTGACCAGGGGTTAAAACAGCCAGGGCTTTAGAAAGCTTCCCATTTATATGGTCAACTCTTACTTTTCCGGTAGCTACCCCTACCATTAAAGGTTGGTTTTTAAAGGCTTCTATTTTGAATGAAGTACCCAGTACCTTTGTCCGTATGCTGCCGGTATGGATCATAAAAGGTCTTTTAGGATTTTTTTTTACTTCAAAAAATGCCTCGCCATCTAAGTATATCTCCCTTGTGTCTGTAGCAAATGCTTCCGGATATTTCAGACTGCTACCTGCGCCAAGATATACCACACTACTATCAGAAAGAATTATTTTTGACCTTTGACCATTTGGATTATTGCGTTCTAMWWARMSYGGCTTATCTTTTTTAGAGTCGCTGTTCCAATAGCTTATTGCATAAATGCCGATCCCCGCTAGAATCATCGTAATCCAGATCGCAGCTTGTCGTAATTGAAAAAAGCCTGGCAGTTTTCTTTTCTGTGGAGCCGACTTATATCCAATTCTTTCATGTAAAGTCTTTTTCCATTCTCCATGTTTAGGATGTACAGGTTGATCGTTCGAGAACGCTGCAAAGTCATTGGCCTCTTTTTCAGAAAGGATTTTATTCAGCAGTTCTTCAGATTCTGGTTTTTTTAGAAAAATGTTTACAAGGTCCTGCTCTTCCGGGGAACACGTGCCCATTAAAAATCTTTCTAATAATTCCTGATTTACCTGTTTTGACATCTTTGATTTAAAGGGGAATAAAGAATCCCTCCATTATAGAGGGACAAAAAAAGATAACAAGGGCTAATCAATTTTGAATAAAAATTGCAACTTGCTTATTTTGAGGTAAATAAAATTGTGGTGGATTTTAAAAAAAGAGATTGAACCCAGCAATAAGTAAGATTGTACCACTGTAGTTGTTGAATTCTTTTCTAAAATGATTTAAAGAGAACTTAATGTGGTTCTTTACCGTATTTATAGAAATATTAAGGCTCCTTGCAATTTCGGCGTGTGTGAATTCGTCTTCACGGCTCATCTGAAATACCATTTTGCGCTGAGGGCTTAATAGATCCAAATTCATCCGATATTTTTTTTCTAACTCGGTAGTTTGCAGATCATGATCTGCAGATTTGGCTATAAAAGAGATATTATTTTCAATAGCTTCGATTGGGGCGCAGGTAAATGCATTTTTACGGATTGCCTTGATCGTTGCATTTTTAGCTGCCCTAAATATATAGTGACGGAACTCCCCCTCTATTTTTAGTACATGCCTTTTATCCCATACCCACATCATCAAATCCATCATGGCTTCTTCAGCAAAATACTCATCGTTAATATAACCGACGGCGTAGTTATAAAGCTTTCCAAAATAACGATCAAATAAAGCATTGAAAGCCTTGATGTTATCTTTAGAACATTCTTCTAGAAGCTGTTTGTCTGAAAGTAAAGGGTATTCCATATAAATGGATTGACTACATTTTTCAGCAAAACTAGAGTCCGGAAATTATTCTTTGATTAATTGCATGTTAAGTGTTCATTAACAAATATTCTTGGAGTTGAGTCTTTATCTCAGCCCATTCACCCGAGATTATAGAAAAACGAGCAGAATCCCTTACGGTAAAATCTGCCGCCATTCGTTCAGCACGAATTATCCCTTCAAAAGTAGCGCCCAATCGTTCGATGGCTGCCCTTGATCGCTCATTACGAACATCAGTAGTGAAATTAACCCGCCATACTTTCCAGTGCTCAAAAGCGTATTTCAGCATCAAGAATTTGGCTTCGGCATTTATACCCGTTCTGATAGCAGATCTGGTGAGCCAGGTATGTCCTATTTCGCAAACATCGGGTCCAATTCTTCCATATCCGTAGGTGTGTTCAGGCCAGGGCCAGTAGGCAATATTCCAAAAACGTGTTGACCCTTTTATAATACCGTCTTCATTGCCGATGAGAGCAAAGGGCATCGCGGTTCCATTATTACGTTGCTCAAGTGCCGTTTTAATATACGTGGTCATTGCATTTTTTCCCTGAGGCACAACAGTCCATTTAAATAGCTGCTCATTTCCAGCTGCAGCCTTAGTTAATCCTTCTAAATGAAAAAGTTCCAGAGGCTCTAACCTCACGTAATTTCCAACTATTATGTTGTTTTCCATTTGCCTTTTTTTCGTCTATTTTATGCGGTTAATGATAAAACCATTGTTAACCACATCCATACCAATTTTTGGGTAATACTCAGTAGCCGTTGGCGCGGCAAGTAGCAAAAGCATACTCTTATCACCAATTGTGGCTTTGGTAAGTTTTACTAATTCTCTGCCAATCCCCGACTTTTGATAAGTTGCACTCACGGCCAGGTCAGCAAGATAGCAACAGTGACAAAAATCTGTTAATGATCGGGCAATACCAACTAACTGATCATCATGCCAGGCCGTAACCACAAGATTAGAATGTTTATACATGTCTGCTATCCTGTTTTTATCAGCTGTAGGACGGTTGAGACCAGAACTGTCGTATACACTGATGATTTCTTCTAATAATGGTAACACATTCGTTTTGTAGGTAATGTTCATGTTTAATAAAATTGATATTCAAAAGTATATTATTAAAGGACTACCTTTATCATCCAGAAATAAGAAGTTAAGTAGTCCAGATGTTGCCATTTGATACCCTCATAATAATCGATAAAACACTAAGCCTATCCGCTTATCAGCAGATTGCGAACCAAATACTGACGCTGATAAAAAATGGAGTGGTAAAGTCAGGTTCCTGCCTGCCAGGCACCCGTGAACTGGCTAGAATGGTTGTTGTTCACCGTAAAACAATTATTGCCGCATATAACGAATTAAGTGCTCAGGGCTGGATTACTGTGATACCACGGAAAGGATTTTTTGTGGTTGCTAATCTTCCAGAAGTGCGGCCCCAGCAGTGGGTCCAGCAGAAAGCGGGTTTTGCATACGAAAGTTCGATGCCCAGCCCATTCTATAAAGTAAACCAATATGGGGCGAGTACTTCGGTCAATGACCCCAGATTACATGAATTAATAATAGACGATGGCCACCCCGACATGCGGCTAGCTCCAATGGACCTGCTAAACAGGGAATACAGGAGCCGTCTTAAAAAGGTTCAAACGTTTAAACGGGTTTCAGCAACACTGGCCGCAGGCTCGCTTAACCTAAGGGAAATAATGGTGAGCCATATGGCGCAAACCAGGGGGCTGCAAGCCCAGGTATCAAACATCATGATGACTCATGGCGCTCAAATGAGTATCTATATAGCAGCAAGCTTATTGTTAAAACCCGGCGATAACGTTATTGTAGGGGAACCGGGCTATTTTGTTGCTAACCAAGTTTTTGAATATTTAGGAGCAAAGGTAATTCGTATTCCTGTAGATCAGGATGGAATAAATACAGATTTTATAGCTACAACCTGCCAGAAGTTAAACATACGGATGCTGTACCTCATTCCTCACCATCATCACCCTACTACGGTAACTTTAAGTCCGCAGCGGCGGATGCGCATTCTGGAGTTAGCCGAAGAATACAACTTTACAATTGTAGAGGATGATTACGATTATGATTTTCATTACAGTTCCTCTCCTTACCTGCCTCTTGCCGCCGGAAATCATCATAATAGGGTTGTTTATATCGGGTCCTTTTCCAAATCTCTTTCTACTTCCATACGAATTGGTTTTATGATCGCCTCAGCAGATTTTATAGCCCATGCCATTCATATTAGAAGACTTATTGATTTGAAAGGCGACCATATTATGGAAGATAGCCTGGCTGCGCTTATCGAAAACGGTGATATTACCCGATACCTGAAAAAGAACAATAAGATCTATAAAGAAAGAAGGGATCATTTAATAAAGATGCTAGATACTTACCTAAACAGTATAATCAGTTACGAAAAACCCGATGGAGGTATGGCCATCTGGATTAAATTTGATCCTAACTACCCTATTGAACAAATCTCACTTAAAGCAGCTAAGCAGGGTCTTTATATGAATAATGGGAAATTATTTGATAACAATGGAACTAGCTATAATGCCATGCGATTTGGGTTTGCTTCATTAACGTTACCTGAAATAACAAAAGCAATTCAGATTATCTCCTCCTGTTTGGTAACGATCCAATGACCATGTTTGAATTTGAACACTTTTGTCCGATTTTGAACAATATTGAAATCTCAAATTTCATAATCCTTGCTTCTGGCGACGTGTTGTCACATTCTTTAAACTGGCATTTGTATTGACTTTTACCCGGTATTAATCCAATTGTACAAGTAATCATGAACAAACATCTTTGTCTAACTATTGCATTTACCTTTTTTATATTGAATATCCGAGCTCAAACGCCTATTACCGTTGAGCATTTCGATAAAGTTATCATAAGCCCTCATATACAAGTTGCCTTAGTACAGGCAGATCATGAAACGGTTACAATTGACACCTGCAAAACCGATGTTAAAAAGGTTAACATTGAATCGAAAGGTAAAACGCTACGTATTTATCTGGAAGATGCGAAAGAAGTTACAAAAACTGAAGAAATCAGAAATAATGGAACTGTAACTAAAGTGCCAATTTATCAGGGTAAAATTTTAACTGTTACCATAGCCTATACAGAACTTAAAAGCCTTTCTATTAGAGGCGAAGAATCTGCACATTTAAAGAGCGCTATAGCACAAGACAATTTTAATCTAAAAATTTATGGGGAATCTAAAGTTTACTTTGATAAAGTTAAGTTAAATGAATTAAGGACGACCATTTATGGCGAAAGTTACCTGGAGCTTAAATCCGGGAATGTTACGGAGCAAAGATTAACGGCATATGGAGAAAGCAAAGTTGAGGCCCTTGGAATAGAAAGCAATGTAGCCAGACTAATACTCTACGGTGAATCTGAGTTGAATTTAAACGTTGCCGATCAAATTAACATCACGGCTTTTGGTGATGCTGAAATTGGATACAAAGGGAATCCACAAATAAGAAAAGGTATTACCATTGGCGAGGTAAAAACACATAAAATAAATTGAACCTTTCAACAAAGTAAAGTTGGACTTTTAAACAAAACAAGATTGCTTTTTAATCTGCAATTTTGTGCTTTCAATTTGAAAGCAAATGATAAATTCAATTCATACAGTATTGGTAACAGGTGGATCAGGCTTTGTCGCCGTACATTGCATCCAGCAATTATTGGATAAAGGCTATCAGGTAAGAGCTACCCTGCGCGATTTAAATAAACAGGATAAGGTGATAGACATGCTTAAAAAAGGCGGAATCACTAACTTCAATAACCTTTCTTTTGTAAAAGCAGATCTCACCAGCGATGACAATTGGAAGCTGGCTGTAAAAGATTGTGACTACGTTTTGCATGTAGCTTCTCCCATTTTCTTAAAACTGCCAAAGCATGAAGACGAAATGATACGCCCGGCAGTTGACGGAACGATACGCGTACTTAAAGCAGCAAGAGACACAGGTGTTAAGCGCGTTGTTATGACGTCCAATTTTGGGGCAGTTGGCTATAGTCATAAGGATAAGACTACTTTGATTACAGAAGAAAGCTGGACAGACCCAAATGAAAAAGGGCTCTCTGCTTATAACAAATCAAAAGTGTTGGCCGAAAGCGCAGCCTGGGATTTTATGGAACAGGAAGGTGGTAGTCTTGAATTGTCAGTGATCAATCCGATGGGTATTTTTGGTCCTTCCTTCACTAAAGACCTGTCCAGTGGTTTTGAGCTGCTACAAAAAGTAATGGATGGTAGCATGAAAGCGCTGCCCAACATTAGCCTCGGTATTGTGGACGTACGTGATGTTGCTGATCTTCACATTCGGGCAATGACCAATCCCCAGGCAAAAGGGCAACGATTTTTGGCCTTAAGCGGCGGTACAATGTCACTTTTAGAAATAGCAGATTTCCTTAAAAATGAACTGCCTGAGGCAGCTGCAAACGCGTCCACCAAAACAATCCCAAACTGGTTGATCCGCATTGCCGCCTTTTTTAATGCACAAGCAAAAGCCATTGCTCCTCTGGTGGGCATTTACCGTAATGCAAGTAATGAAAAGGCCAGAACCCTATTAGGATGGGCACCTCGCAGTAATCAAGCAGCGATACTGGCAACGGCTAAAAGTTTGGTTGAATTTGCATCGTAAACACATTAATTAAACCTAAATCACCAACCCGTATGAAATGGTTTTTAAAAATAATAAAACGAATTATGATTATCCTGCTTAGCACAGCGATGCTATTAACCATCGCTATTTTCTTTTATATCCGTCAGGCAAAATTCGGGCAGGCTCCTGCTGCCCAGCGATTGGAACTGATAAAAAATTCGCCTCGTTATAAGGATGGTAAATTTCAGAATACTCATCATACGCCTGACCTTACCGCGGGTTATAGCATTAGCGGTATCCTTTACGACCAGTTGTTCGGCGACCATCCAAGAAGAAGTCCCACTGCAATCATACCTTCTAAAAAGACCAATCTGCACAGCCTTCCTCCCGATTCAAACGTGCTGGTTTGGTTTGGCCACTCCTCTTATTTCATGCAGATAGACGGGAAGCGGTTCCTGGTAGATCCTGTTTTAAGTGGCAGCGCATCTCCGGTGCCATGGACAGTAAAAGCCTATAAAGGTACAGACCGATATATGGTTGAAGATCTGCCTCCTATTGACTACCTGCTGATCAGTCATGACCACTATGATCACCTGGACTACGAAACAATTACCAAGCTAAAAGATAAAGTAAAGACAGTTATCTGCGGGCTTGGTGTAGGTGCTCATTTCGAACATTGGGGATATGCCGCTGATAAAATCATTGAAAGTGACTGGAATAACACCATTTCGCTGGATGCCGGATTTAAAGTTCACACCACGCCTGCAAGACATTTTTCGGGCAGGGGATTTACAAGAAACAATACACTATGGATGTCCTATGTGCTGCAAACACCAAACACAAAAATTTACATTGGCGGAGACAGCGGTTACGATACTCATTTTGCAGAAATTGGTAAACAGTTTGGGCCAATTGACCTTGCGATATTAGAGAACGGACAGTATAATGTAGCCTGGGAGGCCATTCATATGCTGCCAGAACAGGTGCTGCAGGCAGCAGAAAATTTAAAGGCTAAAAGACTTTTTCCGGTACACTCCTCTAAATTTACCCTGGCAATGCACTCATGGGACGAGCCTCTTATCAAAGTTACAGAACTGGCCAAAATTCAGCATTTGCCGCTGGTTACACCAGTTATTGGTGAAATGGTAAACCTAAACGATACCACACAAGTTTTTCCGGAATGGTGGAAAGGTGTAAATTAGTAAACCATAATAGATAAGGCCATGCACTATACTGAAATCAAATCCTGCTACCTCGGCCCGGAGATATCTCCCGAACAGTTTGTCCCTGAGCATTTCTTTTTGTTTTTAGCCAAAGGTTCTATAACAGGATACGACGGCAGTAAAAAATATGAACTGAAATCAGGAGAATCTTGTATTGTCAGAAAAAATCATCTGGCCAGGTACCACAAGCAAAAAGACAATGGAGACTTTGAGAAAGTAGTGGTGATTTTCGACAAAGCTTTCCTGAAATCCTTCCAGGATAAACATCAAAGCAAAATAAGTACTTCTGAGGAAGAAAATGCCTTTATCCTTTTAAAAAAGGATTCTATGATCACCAATTTCATCAGTTCACTTTCTGCTTATTACAATGATGAAGGTAAAATAGATGAGAAATTTTCCAATATCAAAAGAGAAGAACTTCTATTGATTCTTTTGCAAAAGCAACCGGAGTTGTATCCTATTTTCTTTGATTTTGGACATCCAGAAAAAATAGATCTCGAAGAATTTATGAACCGAAATTATAAATTCAATGTGAGCATTGAACGGTTTGCTTACCTTACTGGAAGAAGTATATCTGCATTTAAAAGGGATTTTAAAGATATTTTCCATGACACTCCTAGCCGGTGGCTGGTTAGGAAACGCCTGGAAGAAGCACACTTTTTGATAGAAAGAAAGGGAAAGAAACCTACTGATATTTATATTGACCTTGGATTCGAAGACTTGTCGCANWKCWCYTTYRSWWKYAAAAAGAAATACGGATTGGTTCCGTCTCTTCTGAAAAATCAGGTGTTAAGCAGAGAATAACATGGTTAACGTCCGGTATCTCTTTCCATCAACATATAAACTTCATTCATATATGTTGCTTCTGWAMRYGMYGCYCTWMMGWNTTCTAGCTCCTGGGGATCAAAAGTAAAACTGATATCATCATTTGGGGTGTGTAAAATAATGCGGTCTTCTCCATCAGGGAAAGGCAATGAATTGCTTTCAAAACAGATGGTATCAACAACTTCTTTGAAGGAAGTAAATCCTATTGCCGGGAAGTTGAGGACCAGGTTGTGGTGCCATATGTAATACATTTTGCATCCAGCGCAGCAGCTGATGACTGTTTTTCCTCTGGTTGTTAATACTCTTGTCTGACACATGTTACTTGTTTGCGCCTGAATTACCCATGCCCAATAACATGGGTAACCAGGACTTGATACATTATCAAATTAACTAACTAAACTAAGATCAGCGGAGCGCTGACCTGCACCAAAGGTATAACAATTTTTTACTATTTATAATTATTCTAAATAAAGAATTGTTTTGAGGGAACACAGCCTCATTGGTAGCCCTATGCCAATAGCACACGATACCAATATGCATCAGACGTGCTGCAATATCAAACTTATATCAACGCCGTATCAACTTCAATGCATCTTCGTTTCAGAACGAACCTGCGTCGAAGTTGATACTAAAGCAAGCCTCAAGCACAGCTAAACCATGGCTGAAGGACAGGAAGGTTAATAGAGAAGATTTTCTTACTTAAAAATCGCATTTGGTACAACGCCTGTCCAGGCAGCGGGCAGCTTGCTTCCCCCAAAAATCTTTGCCAATACCAACGCTGTATTTTTGTTGCTGTTGAATTCGGTAATAAGCCCACGTTTTCTGATCTGTGGACCGGTAATGGCCCAAGGTACCTGCATTTCCGACATTGACACACCGCCATGTCCCTGATTGATGCCGCCATGATCTGTAATTAGCAGAAAGTGTGTGTCTTTATAAATTCCAGCGGTTTTTAGTTTGTTCAGCAATGTGCCAATTTCAACATCTACATCCTCAATAGCCTTAATATATTCTGGGGACATCCACTTAAAGCTGTGACCGGCATGATCGATATGTACACTGTATAAAAATACAAGAGTTGGGTTCTGTTTGTTTTTTACCAGAAAATCGTATGCTCTGCTATAGTTTTCCTGATAACGATCATTCTCTTCAAAACTAACCTCATCAAGGTATTTTTTATTAATGGGGTTAATCAGTTCTTTCCAATTATAGTAGTAAGCAATTTTTGATGAGGGTACCCCATCTTTCAAAACTTTAAATATTGAAGGGTAATATCCCTCCTTATCTGTCGCGATTGGAGCAAGTGTGTGCTTTTCCATTGTCCAATCGTTACTGGTTATTCCATGTTCCTCCGGGCCTGAGCCAGTCAAATGGCTGGTCCAATTTGGAAGTGTAATGGATGGCATTACCGGCCTGGTAGTTAGCGAAAGTACGCCATCAGCGATCATCTTATCCAGATTTGGATGTTTTGCAGTTTTAAATCCCTCGGTGCTAAAACCATCCAGCCCAATAATAAGGACACGGGCAGGTGTCTTTTGTGCATTTGCAGAAAAGGAGATTACAGATAAAATAAGTGCTTTGAAAAAAAAAGATCTCATGTGTATGTTTATTTGGTATAAAGCAAAGTTAAATCTGCTAAAATTAAGTATGCGTATTTGTCTGTACAAATCAAAAGCAAAAAAATGTATATGTAACGTATTTACGGTTAATCAATTAAAAGCCAATTTGAAATCAAATGGACGTAAAAGCCGAGTTCTTTTTAGAAAATTTCGTTTGTATCCAGATCCTGCAATTTCGGGGAAACTGCTTTACCAATGCCATTAAATAAAATTTTTATACCCATTACCTTACCTATTGACCGTTGATATTTAATGTTAAGCACTTTTTTACCATTTAATATAACTGATGCCTGCTTATTTTCAACTTTGATCGTTACCTCTCCACCATTTTCAGGATTAAAAGCAAGGACGCCCAAAAATTGTTCAGCGCCCAACACCCTGACTTCCGAAAATTTATATTCAGAGAAAGCGACACAGCTCTGTCTGTTTAACTTTAAAAGATGCCTATGTTTTTCGCCTAAAATGATAATGGTAGTCTCTACGCATTGAGTACCGGGTCTGCTTTGTTCAGCAAATACTTTACAGGAGAAAGAAAAATTGTCTCCGCTAATGCGTGAAGGTTTAATATTGCTAAAGCCTACCAAGAAAGGTTTATGCGTATCCAGTCCTGCTGAATCTAGTTGTTCTGGCGATACGTAAATGTTCTTTGGATCCAGTGATCTTAGTCCTGCAATTGGAAAAGCCCTGGAGGTATCGTTACCAGAATTGGCTACCCAGCCTTTGGTTTGCATATAGGCCGAAGTGGTATCTATTGGCTTATTGTGATATAGCAAGGTTGCGTATACTACACCTGGGTTTCTAAAGAATTTTGTGGTCTTGTTTTTACCCTTAATGGAAGACACCAAGGCTTCATCCATAAAATCTACCTGATATTCTTCATTTTGATCAAAGGGAACTTTTGATTCCAATTTAAATACTGCAGTATGCGGTACGCTACCGAAAGGATTTTCGCACACCAGCTTTACCTGCATAGACTCATCTGTATTTTTCCAAAAGAAGACAAAGGCTAAAATAACCAGAAACAATACTGCGAAAATAGCAACAACAAGTCGCGGTAGCTTAGTGTTTCTATTAACCTTAGGTGCTTCCGTATCATTGGCCTGTTCAGTAAGGTTAGATGCAATATTCTCGGTCTTTAAAGTTGCATAAACCAGTTCAAATTCCTGCCAGTCGCGGTAACCAATGAATTGTGACAATGCATCTCTGGTAGCTTTTTGAGGAAAATAGCGTTGGGGAGTTTTCAATCGGCCAAATATCCTTTTAAGCGTATTTACACTTAGATACACACCGGTTTGTTTGCCTAATTGGCTACTTAATCTATTGTAATCTTCAACCCGCCATTCACTAATGGCTTTGTCACCCATCTTTTCTGTTATTTTCTGGCAGCCAAGATCTAATGCTTCAAAAAAAGATTGTTTGACTGACCGTACAGAATTAGAATCCATTCAAGAGTATCTCCTTAATAATTAAGTAATTACAACTACAAAACACTGCTTTCTCTTTGTATGGTCATTTGTATCTTTTTTATACCTTTTAGAAATAAATTTACGATCACAATTAACACATCATTGTACAAACATATAAAATAACCGACCAATCAGGTATGCATTTTCTATTAAACTTTTAACAGAAATAGAAAACATGCAGACTAAATTGTTTTACTTAGACAAAAAATGATATTCAAAAAATCTTTAAAACTTTTCTTAATATTTATGACCATAGGACAAAGTAACTTTGCTCAGAAAACATTTGAAATTACGACAAAAAACAATGTACTTGTTTTGGAAACGGACAAAGACAATTCATTGCTTTTGAGCTATATTGGCAAAAAGCTCAAAAACACTGCTGAATATTCAACCATTCAATCTCTGGATAAATACAAACCGGGTTCTGATGATCTGTTTAACAAACGCGAAGCATATATTGCCTCGGGTTCTCTGAATTTGCTGGAACCTGCCCTAACGGTAACCCATGCCGATGGAAACAAATCTACAGTACTTACATTTTCGAGGGTCGAAGAAAAACAGATAGATCAAAATAGAAAGCTGACCAGCATTGTACTCAAAGATGCCAAATACAACTTTGAGGTTAGTTTACACTATTTATCTTACTTTAAGGAGGATGTAATAGAACAATGGGCACAAATTGTACACAAGGAAAAAGGGAATGTGGTTTTAAATAAATATGCCTCAGCAAATCTTACCCTTAGCGGTAAGAAATTTTTCCTGAAAAATCATTACAGTGGTTGGGGCCGCGAAATGCGTTCAGAGGAACAACAACTTTTGCACGGAATAAAAACGATTGATTCGAAGCTTGGAACCAGGAATAACCTACTAAATTCTTCCTCTTTCATGATTTCTATTGATCAGCCAGCCACGGAAGACCTGGGAGAAGTTGTTGCAGGTTCACTGGAGTGGACTGGGAATTTCAGACTGGATTTTGAAACTTTTGATGAGTATTATTTAAGGCTAACTGCCGGAATCAATAACTTTTCGGGAAACTATACGCTAAAACCCGGAGAAGAATTTATAACCCCCCGTTTTGTGTACACCTATTCGGCAAATGGAAAAGGTCTCGCCAGCAGAAACCTGCAAAACTGGGCAAGAAATTACCAGTTACTCGAAGGTAACGGAGAGCGGTCGACATTGTTGAATAACTGGGAAACTACCTATTTTGATTTTAATGATGAGAAATTGAATCACCTTATTCAAGATACCAAAAAACTAGGCGTAGATGTATTTTTGCTGGATGACGGCTGGTTTGGTAACAAATATCCTCGAAATAATGCCAGTGCGGGTTTAGGCGATTGGCAATTCAATAAGCAGAAACTAGCCAATGGAATTAGTGCTTTAGGTAAAGAGGCAACTGTAAATGGTGTGAAATTCGGTATTTGGCTGGAACCGGAAATGGTTAATCCTAAAAGTGAACTTTATGAGAACCATCCAGATTGGATCATCAGACAACCTGAAAGAAAGGAATACTACATGCGCAATCAATTGGTGCTGGATCTCAGTAATCCGAAAGTTCAGGATTTTGTATTCAACACTATAAACCAGGTTTTTAAAGAGGTACCCGATTTGGCTTTTATCAAATGGGACTGCAATTCACTGATCTATAATGCCAACTCTCCTACTTTAAAAAACCAGGATCATTTTTATCTGGAATATGTAAAGGGCTTGAACAGTGTACTTGAGCGAATAAGGAAAAAATATCCGAAAATACCAATGATGCTCTGCGCCGGTGGTGGTACAAGAGTAGACTATGCGGCACTAAAATATTTCACCGAATTCTGGCCAAGTGATAACACTAATGCTTTTGACCGCATTTTTATACAATGGGAGTATTCTTACTACTTCCCTGCGGTAGCCGTAGATAACCATGTTACAGATATGGGTAAGCAGCCAATTAAATTTAAAACAGATGTAGCCATGATGGGTAAATTGGGCTATGATGTAAAAGTAAATGAGCTGGATGAAAAAGAACTTCTATTTAGTCAAAATGCTGTTAAAACATATAATGGTATTAAAAATATTGTATGGCATGGGCAGCAGTATCGTCTTCAGGATCCCTACGAAAACAAAGTAGCTGCAATATCTTATGTAAGCCAGGCAAGAGATTCTGCTATCATCTTCAATTATTATGTGTCTACACTTTATAATGCTAAAAACTTCATTCCTATAAAGCTTAAAGGCCTTGACCCTGACAAAATGTACAGAATTGAAGAAATCAACCTTTATCCTGGTACAAGATCGCCAATTGATAGCCAAAGATCGTACTCCGGAGACTTCCTTATGACTGTAGGTATCAATCCGGAAGCAGACGCAGTCAGAACCAGTGTTGTCTTAAAAGTTATAGCACTTTAATACTGTTAATAGATACCAAACAGTGTATTAACAATTTCATAATATGATGTTTAATTTTGCTAAACATAAGTTTAGTAATTATGCACTTAAATAGATAGCTATTATGAAAGGAAACATCGTGGTTTTTGAGGGTGCTGGCAAAAGGCTGCAATTGNCRAKMKWGWRMMAKRMYMAMRSTTRAWTYSKNTSAAWTMTKWANCAWKAATCTTTATACCACCATTTGCGGAAGTGATCTCCATACTTTCAGTGGCATCCGAAGTGAAAAGACACCAACAGTACTGGGCCATGAGATTGTAGGTAGGATTGTTAGACTGGATGCAGATCATCCACGAATTGATCAGGCAGGTAATAAATTACTGGAGGGTGATCTGGTAACCTGGGCAATATTCTGTTCTCATCCTCAACAAGAATGGCTGGATAAAGGTATGCCTCAAAAATCGGAGAATCTTTTTAAATATGGCCATGCACAAGTTCTGGAAGAAGATGCCTTTCATGGTGGTTTAAGCGAATATTGTATTCTGCGGGCTCATACATGTGTTCTTAAATTACCTAATGATCTACCCTTACCTATTGCAGCAACGATTAATTGTGCATTGGCAACTGTGGCCGGAGCGATTAGACTGGCCGGGCCTTTGGGCGGAAAAAATGTGCTTATTACAGGTCTGGGCCTTCTGGGAAATGTTACTGCCGCAATGAGTAAGGTTGCAGGGGCTACACGGATTAWTGMKSYKGATRWKMATAGNGWACKTTTNNNWWKWTYWAAKGNATWYGGMGNWSMWYYSWSWTMTANAYTCTNWTSMYKAMACRAMGCTSTNKSMGATCTTAGCTGAACACAAAATTGATGTTGTATTTGATATGAGTGGTTCCCCAGACGCCATAGAATTGGGAATTACATCACTAAGAACCGGCGGAACTGCTATTTGGGCCGGAGCAGTTTTTAAAACCAGGAAGATTGGCATTGACGCTGAGCAAATCATTAGAAAACTGCTTATCATTAAAGGTTTGCATAACTACAATTTCCAGGACCTGCAATACGCCCTCAATTTTATCAAAGAACACCATCTGAATTTTCCATTTTCGGATATAGTATCTAAAGAATTTTCACTAACTGAGGCTCAGGAAGCATTTGAGTATGCAATTGCACACAGACCATTACGGGTAGGTGTAAAAATGGATCTGTAACCTCACCTTACTCAAATCAAAATGTCTTCTAGAACTAAACAATGGAAAATGTTGTTGGTAACCATGTTTTGTTACCTGTTTTTTTATACCGGACGTCATAACTTTGGCTGGGCGGTAAAGGATATCGCTGCCGCCCTGCATATTTCTTACACAACAATTGGCTGGATCAGTTTTTCCATGCTGATCGGTTACTCAATAGGTCAGCTGGTAAACGGAAATCTGGCAGATAAATTAAGTGCAAGGTTTATGGTGCCTACGGGCGCATTTTTATCAATTGCTGCAAATGTTGGTATTAGTTTTAGTACCAGTACCATTCAAATCATGGTACTATGGGCAATGAACGGCTATTTCCAGTCGATGGCCTGGGCACCGGGAAGCAAGGTGATTTCTAATTGGTGGAGTAAAGATGAGCATGGGAAAGCTTTTGGTTTTTACACAATGGCAGCTGGTTTATCCTCTGTGGTCACTTATCTATTTTCGATCTTACTGCTGCAGATGCATGTAGATTGGCGGATGCTGTTCCGACTGCCACTTATCCCCCTGGCATTTGCAGCAATAATATTTCTGATACTTATCCGTGATAGACCAGAGCCACTCACTTCAGATGAATTCTTGAAGATACCAGAAGAAATGAATACAAGTGAGGACAGCTGGTTAACCCGCTATAAAACAGTGTTGAAAAATGGCAATTTCCTCAAAGCCTCTTTGTCGTTTGGCTTTGAAAGTATGGCCAGATATGGGTTGATTTTCTGGGTTCCTGTTCATTATCTTGGTAAGGGTTGGAAAGACAATCCGCAGTATTTATGGGTGACTTTACTCCTGCCAATAGGAATGGCAGCGGGCGCAATTTCTTTTGGTACCCTATCTGATTCGTTTTTTAAGGGTAACAGAATCACTTCCATTAGGTTAGGAATGATTATCAGCGCTATTCTGGTGTTGTTGGTATACATTTCGCCTGCATCAAACCTTATCCTTGGTGGAGTTTTGATGTTTCTTTCCGGGTTTTTTGTATATGGGCCGCAGGCGAATTTTTGGCCGTTGAGTCCGCAAATGCTTCCAAAAAATACCATTGGAACTGGTATTGGCTTTATGAATATGAGTGGTTATCTGTTTGCAGCCTTAGGAGAACCTTTGTTTGGTTTTATAATAGATACCACTGGAAGCACTGCAAGTATTTTTGTAATGATTTCACTGATTTGTTTGCTCTCGGCGGTCCTTATTTCAACAATAAACAAATCTATGCATCATTGCCCTTAAGTCTGGCATTTAAATGCCCTCGGTATTGTGAAGGTTTCATACCGGTTATTTGCTTGAAGAACTTATTAAAGTTTGTTAGATTATTATAGCCACTTGCATAACATACCTCGGAAATCGAATATTCAGCATTTTGCAGAAGTTTACATGCATGGCCAATCCGTATCTCATTTACAAATTGAGTCAGTGATTTTTGTGCTCTGTCCTTGAAAAACCTGCAAAAGGAATTGGTAGTCATATTACACAGATCAGCGACCTCTTTTAGATTAATATCTCGTTGAAAATTCTGCATTAAAAACTGGTATACTTTATTGATCCTGTTGGTGTCTTTTTCATCATATGGGTTTTTGAAAGTCACACTGGCAAGATATTCATATTCATTAGATAATGATAAAACCTCAATTGCCCGAAGAAAGGACACTATTTTTTCTACTCCTTTCTTTTGTGGTAGTTTTGTTAGAATCCGGGTAACCTCCCTGTTTGTATTGCCGTAAAATTTTAATCCTCTCTCTGCCTTCCGAATCAGATCATGTATGGTGGTTAATGTATTTTGATCATCTGTTAACCCAGACAGGAAATCAGGTGGAAAGTAAATCACTGTGGACTTAACTTTGTTTTTTTCTTCAGACAAAAAATTATTATCATTTTGCCAGATGTGTGGTAAATCAGGGCCCATCAGAACAAGATCATTATCTTCGAAATTACCAATATTATCGCCCACAATCCGTTTGCCGTAACTTCTCTCTATCCAGACTAGTTCACACAATTCATGAAAATGAAAGGATGCAATGAGGCAGTTTGTCTCAAGGCGTTTTACCTTTATGGTCTTGACCCCCAGAGGGTTTACTTCAATTAGTTCTGGCTTCATTTGAAAAAGTGGCAGTTGGTAATTAAACTAAATTAAACATTTCAGGTATAAATAAACCAATGAGGGTAAAATAGTTTAAGATTTTGCATTTTAACTTTTAGAAAGTACCTCAGCCCCTACACTATATTTACTATTAGTTAAATATGTAAAGCTCTAATAGTCTTTAGGTTCTAATGAATATTACATCAATCACAAATATCTGCCTGATCAACAGATTTTAAAGTGGCCTTCATCTGCATAACCTAAAAAAGTCAAGTTAAGATTTACAGAATTTATTAAACCAAACAAACATAGTATGAAAAGAAAAAATTACTTCAAAGTGGGGCTACAGTCATGGCGCCTTTTATGCAATTCTAATTACTTATTTAAGATAAAACAATGAAAATAAGCAAAAAATCAAAAAGATGGTTTGCTGGTTTTCATCAAACGATCAAAGGAACAGGTCTAATGATGGTTTTTTCTACATTATTAGCCTTTTCACCTATAACATCAATTCTTGGGGCTGAATATTTATCAGACCTTAAGGTAACAGAAAAGTCTTATGTGGCCGATTCATTAGTAATTGTTAAAGGAACTGTTTTTGACAGTGATAGAAAACCGCTTCCTGGTGCAAGTATAATTGATAAGAAGAACCCAAAAAGAGCCACTGTTACTGATGCGAGTGGCAATTTTTCAATTTCAGTATCCATCAATACTGTTCTGCGTATTGCTCATATCACGCATATGCCTAAGGAGTTTACGGTTCTAAAGCGGGAATTGAGCCTTCAGATTTATCTTGAGGAAGATTTGAGGCACCTTGACGAGGTTATGGTAGTAGGGTTTGGTACCACAAGTATTAAGAAGAACTCTGGCGCAGTAGCCACACTAAATGCCGAGAAATTAAAGAACTTACCTTTTGGTGATATGGGGTCTGCACTGCAGGGAAGAATTCCGGGTGTTATTGTTCAACAGGGTTCAGCGGAGCCAGGACAAAACGGAGCAAGCATTTCGATCCGGGGCAACGGAGAACCTCTGTATGTTATCGATGGCTTTATTTCTAACAGACAGCGTTACCTGACTTTAAATAAAGCAGATATAAAAAGTTTTACGGTGTTGAAAGATGCGTCTTCAACCGCTGTTTATGGTATGAATGCAGGGAATGGTGTAATTGTGATCACAACAAGACAGGGAGAAGCCGGACAATTGTCAGTCAATTTCCAAAGCAATTTTGCATTTAATACCCCTTCGTATTCTCCAAAACGAATGAATGCTTTCGAATTTGCAACGGCGATTAATAAGCTTAACCAGGCTCTGGGCCAAGGTGTAAATTCTTTTAAAACACCAGAGGAAATGCAGCAGATTAGCCAGAGCTTATCTACTTATACCAATTGGGAAGATGAACTACTACGCAAATATGCTCCTCAGAAGGAACACACGCTTTCTATAAACGGTGGTACAGAGCGCTTAAAGTTTTTCGGAAGTTTGAACACTGTGGGCCAGGAAGGGATTTATAAATTTAATTCATTGGATTACAATCGGTATAATTATCGGTCAAATGTGAGCAGCTACTTTGATAAAATAGGGTTAACTGTAGAACTAAATGTAAACGGTACGATACAGGACGAGAAATACCCACCCGCAGGAGCCGGCACCATATATTCTCGTTTAAGGGACAGGAGTCCTTTCGAAAATGCATTTAATCCGGATGGAACCATAACCAATCAATTTGACAACCCGGCATTGCAATTGCTAAGTCCTGGTTACATTAAAATCAGATCGGTATATAACCAGTTGGCCGGATCTTTAAACTGGGCTGTGCCAGGGGTAAAAGGCCTGACTTTTGGGTTTAGCGGTAATTACAATGTAAATGCCGTAGACCGTGCAGACTGGATACAAACAGCAACATACTATGATGCAAGTGGAAATGCAACCCAAGAAGACCCTGCCAATATTGGCATCAACCGCTCGTCAAGTATGCTCAGCCAGTATGACCTGAACGCAAGGGCCGATTATAAAAAAACTTTTTTTGACAAGCATAATTTAGAAGCCACTCTGGTACATACCAGGCAACACTATTACAATAATACACTGGCTGCTGGCTCAAGAGGCTTTAACACTACAGAAATTAAACAAATCCAAAAAGGAGATGCAACTTTAATAACGGCATCTAATACGGAAGGTGAACAGGCCTGGATGGGATATGTTGGGCGTTTACATTATGATTTTGATACTAAATATATTTTTGAATTTGCTGGTCGCTATGATGGTTCCGATAATTTTCCTGATGGCAAAAGATGGGGTTTCTTCCCGTCTGTATCGGCAGGATGGGCTATTTCTGAAGAAGGTTTCTTTAAAGGAATCAAAGATAATAGGACCTTAAATTACCTTAAACTAAGGGGGTCTTANWSSTAMAWYWKRTATCAACATTAGCAGCGATCCTAATGAGCCCATTAATCACTGGCTATACTCTTACCTGCCTACCTATAATTTCAATTCCAATGCCTATGTAGTGGATGGAAAACTGCAGAATACGGTAACCCCGGGGCCTACTCCAAGTATCAATATAACCTGGTATGATCGAATTAAATATGATGTAGGTCTTGACTTTTTTATGTTTAATAGTAAGCTGGAAGGTACTGTAGATTACTTTTTTGAAAGCACCAAAGGATTTTTATCACCAGATGCATTTCGTTACACAGATCCTATTGGATACGCGCTTCCCTTGGTGGTATCAAAGGCAGAAGATAGAATTGAAGGCCTTGATGGATCTTTAAAGTATACAACTAAAATAGGACAGGTGGATTTTAACGCCGGTTTTAACTTTACTTATTACAGGTCACTTGCTTTTAAAACAAATGAGGATAGTATAACCTTAACCAATCCGCGTATCCGTTCTCAGGGAAATGAGAAATACTATGTGGGTACAGGTTATATCGGTGCTAAATTTTATACCAATCCACAGGATATCCTGAACAATCCAAAACGCATTACTGCCAGGGATCKWCGMYCTKSYGATYTKCAATATAGTGATGTGAACGGCGATGGTAAAATAGATGGACAGGATCAATCCAGATTTGGACACAATACTACCCCAACTTTTGTATTTGGATTTGATATTGGAGCGAGCTATAAAGGGGCTTCAATTGCAGCTACTATACAAGGAACAGGTGCAAGACAAACTTACATGAGTGGTGTTGCAATGGGTGCTGAGGGTGAAAGAAGGTTAGATTATACTTTCCAATTGGATACCTGGACACCTGATAATCCTAATGCTGGTTTTCCAAGAGCAGGCAATGCATCTTTAAATGACAATAATAATTATGCTTCTTCTGATTTCTGGGCACGTAATTCAAATTACATCAGGTTAAAGTCGGTTACCTTATCTTATGACTTTAAACACGCCATATTGAATAAACAAAACTGGCTACGCAATCTAACAGTTTTTGCTTCCGGGGTAAACTTGTTTGCAACAGGTCCATCGGTAAAATATGGAGATCCTGAAGCAAGCAATTTTGATGGATACGCTTATCTGATGATGAAAACATATTCTGCCGGATTTCAACTAGGTTTCTAAAATTGAATAATATGAAAAGACATAAATTAATTTGGGTTTTGAGTTTAATGCTCCTTGGTCTATCTTCTTGTAAGAAGTTTCTGGACACAAAGCCCTATGACAAAATAACAGGTGAGCAAACCTGGAGCAGCGAAAATTTGGCAACGGCCTTTATTTATCAGATATATGAAGATGTATTGGGAAATGGTTCCTGGTTGGGATCGTACGCAAGTAATAATGGCCCATATGCCGAAAGTTCGACAAAGAATGCGATGACTGGTACCCTGAACAGTGCATATTGGTCGAAGGAACGTGCGGAGCTGATGACCAAAAACGATAACTATGGCTGGTTAAGCTATGGCATACTCTGGAGGATACATACCGCTATCAAAAACATCGGAGAAAACGCAAAATTTTCTGATGCCTATAAAAAAAGATCGCTGGGCGAACTATATTTCTTAAGAGCGGCACATTATTTCATGATGGCTAAGCAATTTGGTGGTTTACAGATTATTGATCATGAACTTAGTCCGGATGAAAATTTACAGATTCCAAGAAAATCTATAAAGGAAACGTATGATTTTATCATTTCCGACTTAGAAAATGCTGCAGCTGCTTTACCACCTGCAGCTGAGAGAGGAAGGGCTTCTTCAAATGCCGCCCACGCACTACTGATGCGCGTAGCTTTACAAGCCGCGGCTTATGTTGATGGCGGAACCACAAATAGCACTTATTATGATAAAGCCATAGCATCGGGTACTGCGATGGGCTTAAACAGTTCGGGCTCCCAATTAAGTCCTTATTTTGACATGTTCAGAAAGTACGAAACAGCTATAGCTGCGCAGGAGAATATCCTGATAAGAGAGCGTTCTAAAACCAATACATCACTTTATGATGTTCCTATGCAATATGAAGGTTTATGGTCTACCGGCAAATTTTCGGCATATGCAAAACAAAATTTCCCGATTACTGTGACCATGAATTTCTGGGGAATGGATAGAGGTGCCTGGCCAACACAGGACTTGGTGAATGATTATCTGGTCAAGGATGTTGATGGCGCGATAAAATATTGGGAAAACACCTCTTATGTTACTTCAGGTAGAAATGTAGATGAAAAAATGTATTTCAGTGCTACAAAAAAACGTGATCTTAGATTTTATGCCAGTATTCTGTATGATAGTTGTATGTATTTTAACAATCAGGCTCGTTTATTCTTTAGAAGAGATGGAAATGTGAGTAATGCAAACAGCAAAATCAATGAAGGATCGTTTGCTGAATATGGTTACAATGCCGGAAATACGGAAAATTATAACTCTTCTACTGGTTATGGAATGGTTAAATATCACTATGATCACATCATCAGTTTACCAAGTCCTTCTGATCAGAAACTGGATTATTCTTTTTCGGTCTTGCGTTTTGGAGAGGCTTATCTGAACATGGCTGAAGCCTATTTGATGAAAGGGGACTTTGAAAACGCTAAGAAATATATGGCTCCAACTATGGTAAAACATGCTGGATTTGATGAAAGTCAAGTTACAAGTTATCTGGCTCCCCTATCGGGAAATGTTTGGGGAAGTTCTTTGTTTGAAGCTTACAAGAGGGAAAGAAATGTAGAGATGGTCTATGAAAACAACGACCGTTACTGGTCTTTGTTACGCTGGGGCATGAGAACCTCGGGTGGCGTTAAGAATGGAGAGTATGCTTCAAATGGATATGTTATTCCGGAACTGCAAGGTTCCCTACGCGGCATACGTATATCAAGAGATGGCAAAACGTATACATTCTTTACTGAGAACAATGCGGCGGGAGAAGCGAAATTTACACCTAAACGTTATCTGTTGCCTATTAATGAAACCTTCCGCTTAAAGTCTGGTGTTAACCAAAATCCGGGCTGGGACTAATTTTAAATTAATTTAACAAGGATGAAGCCGGCTGGATTTGCTAAATCATATACAAGAATGATTTAGATCTTCATGGCTTCATTACCAAAACAAAAAATATAACAGATGAAAAAAATAATAAAACCACTGTTTAGTCTGATTGCAATTGTATTGATTTTTTCACAGTCAGGCTGCTTAAAGTCTGAGTTAGAGGAATTGAAAAATTCAAATCTGAAAGTGATGTTTACCGTAGATTATACTTATAGATTCTTATACAATGACACTGTTCAGAAAGGAACTCCAAAACAGGAAATTTTAATTGGGCGCGTTTGTGAGGTAATTCTAAAGAAGCAAACTGTAGCTATCAAAGAGAACGGGATGGATGGTTTTAGTACCACTGTATCTTATGATGCGAACTCGGTGTTAAAAGCAGGTCCCACCGGTTCGGTAACCAAGACGATGTTGTATACAGAATTTCAGAAGCTGATACAGGCAGATCAACTGAATAAGCTTTGGGTTTATGTTACAGTATCGGATGTAGCTACAGTAATTCCAATGGATAATTCCCCGGCATTAGGTAGCCCGGGAGATTTTTCCAAGGATCGTGTTTATCGGGTGAAAGCTTCGGATGGGTCTACAAAGGATTATTTAATTAGAACCGTGAAAGGGTTTTAATTAAATTGAAAAAGGCTGTCCAAAAAAGATGCGTTAGAGATAACGAATTTACCTTTTTTGGACAGCCTTTTTGTTGATTACAAGAATCAGAGCGCTAATAAAAAATCACATTAAAAATAATAACGATAATTAGTACAATACTTCCTAAATAGATAGGATTAGTGTACCAGGATAACCCGTTTGTTTTTTGTTTTGGAGTAAGACTGTAAACTAAACCAACCAATTCTTTGTCGGGTTTTGGAATAGTTAATAAACTAATTGCTATTGTAACTGTTGCACATACAATAAACGCAATAGATGCAATGCTAAAGGCTTGACCTGTTGTAGAATAAAAGTCATGTAAATGCCCTATCCAGCCGCCTTTACCCTCAGCTACCGACAGGCCGTGTGTAATTGCAGCGGCCAGTGTACCGCACAATAGACCCCAGAAAGCTCCATGCCCTGTAGTTTTCTTCCAGAACATGCCTAAAAAGAAAGTAGCAAATAGTGGAGCATTTACAAAACTGAATACCAGTTGTAGTAGATCCATAATGCTGTTAAAACCACGGGCAACATAAGCGGTGGCTATTGAAATTAATATCCCAAAAATAGTTGCAGCCTTACCTACCAGAAAATAGTGTGCATCAGACGCGTTTCTTTTTATATGAGTCTGGTAAATATCATAAGTCCAAACGGTATTGAAAGCAGTCACATTTCCTGCCATACCACTCATAAATGAGGCTATCAAGGCTGTAACCCCCAAACCTAATAATCCGGTGGGGTAAAGTTTTTGCAGTAACAAGGGCAATACCATATTGTAATCCTTATCGCCGTTTATATTAACAGGCAAAGAGAACCCGCTAAACTGACTTTGCAGCGCTAAGAGGATGATACCTGGTAAGATTACTATTGCAGGCATTAGAATTTTTGGGAATGCTGCCAGTATTGGTGTTCGCTGTGCTTCGTTTAGATTTCTGCTGGCCATTGCACGTTGTACCACTAGAAAATCTGTACACCAATATCCAAATGCCAATACAAAACCCAAACCAAATACCATACTAAAGGCATCTACCCCCATTGGATTATTCATCGGACTGTCTAACCCTTTCCATACATGCAATTTAGCATCATCAACATGTTTTATAATACCCTCTATGCCCCCTGCCTTGTCCATACCGATATACACCAGTGGGGCAATGCCTATGATGATGAGAAAAAACTGCAGAACTTCATTATAAATGGCCCCGGTTAGCCCTCCTGAAAAGGTGTAAACAAGTACTACACCGGCAGCCAGCCAGATGGATAGATCGAAGTTCCAGCCTAAAATTACCTCCATTAGCATTGCGAGTGCATATAGCGATACTCCTGATGAAAAAACTGTCATTGCTGCAAAGGTAAGAGCATTAAAAGTTCTTGTTTTCTCGTCGAACCTCAGTTTAAGGTATTCGGGAACACTTCTTGCCTTACTGCCATAATAAAAGGGCATCATATAGATTCCAAGAAAGATCATAGCCAATGCCGCACCCAGCCAGTAGAAATGAAGCGTATATAGGCCGTATTTAGCCCCATTTGCGGCCATTCCTAATACTTCCTGCGCCCCAAGGTTTGCTGAAATAAATGCCAGACAAGTGATCCACAAAGGGATATCTTGTCCGCTCATTAAAAACTCGCTTCCCGTTTTGATTCTTCTTTTTAACCAAAGACCAATTCCCATGACAAAAAGGAAGTACATCCCGATAATTGCGTAATCGATAATTTCTAATTTCATTCCAAGAATTTATAATTAAATAGTTTAGAAAGCCGCTTAGTTATCCTGCATCAATGCACTTCTGCCACCATCAATCAAATAGGTAGTACCAGAAGCGAATGCTGCATATTCGCTGGCAAGGAAAGCACACCAACCTCCTATTTCATCGGGGGTTCCCAAATTCTTTACCGGATGTAATTCAATTGTTCGCTGTCTTTCCAGCGCAGGATCAAGAAACGAATCGAACCATGATTGATTACCGGGGGTATCTATGAAACCCGGCGCAATTCCGACAGTTCTGATTTTAGGCCCCCATTCGATTGCTAAACTTCTTACCAAACCTGTTAGAGCCGTTTTGGTAATGTTATAAGGGAAGCAACCTGGCATAGTTGAATATGCATGATTAGAACTCATGATAATAATGGTACCGTTGTTTTTTTCGAGATAAGGCTGGCAAAGCTTTGCGATACGCCAATGTGAGGCAAGATTAAGGTTCATATTAAAATCCCAGTCCATTTCACTGCATCCTTCTGGCCTGTCAAAAACATTTTTACCTGCATTCGAAACCAGGATATCTATCTTTCCATCTTCTCGTTCAGCAACGGACTCCACAAGTGCCCTGATCTCTGCGGGATCGCGCATATCTGTTCTCATATAGCTCACACTCCCACCTTCTTGTCCTACCACATCTGTAAAATGTTTTGCTTCGTGACTTTCATTTGGATATTCAGCGCAGCCGGTAATTGTACAGCCCGCCCTGGCCAAAATTTTTGCTACACCTAATCCTATACCAGAGGTAACTCCGGTAATAAGAGCGACTTTTCCTTTTAAATCAATTTGTAAAGCCATAACTACGCTAACGATTTTAAATTTTATACGTAAAATCCGGGTCTTGGTTCCAAAACTCCTGGATGTTTTTCCATTTCAGATTCAACAAGATCCACTCCTAAACCAGGACGATCACTTAATTTCAGATGTCCTCCACTAATCATTTCTTTTATTGGATGATCAATCACAGTGTCTCTCCAGGGTACATCATTGAACATAAACTCCTGTCTGAAAAAATTTGGAACAGATGCACATACATGGGCAGAAGCCAGGGTAGACAGCGGACCATTTGGATTGTGTGGAGCAAGTAAAACATTATAAGCTTCCATCATAGTTGCCATTTTTTTCATTTCTGATGGTCCGCCGCAACGTGTAATATCCGGCATCATGATGTCACACACATGCTTCTCAAGCACGTCACGTATACCATGCCGCGTATAGTGCCTTTCGCCGACACAAATAGAAACGTTTGAAGGAATGCGCTCACGCATGGCTCGAAGCGTATTCGCATTTTCCGGCCCTGCTGGTTCCTCGTACCAAGTAATATCCAATGCTGAAAGCCTTTGCGCCATTTTTACTGCTACGCTATAATTTAACATGGCGTGGGTCTCGATCATAATGTCAAAATTTGGCCCAACAGCATCTCTTACGGCTTTACTGACATTAAATGCCAGGTCCTGTTGTTCCGCAGTAAGCTGTAGATTGGAAGATAGATCTTCACCATACAGATAATTTGTATGTGCAAAAGGATCAAATTTGAGACCTGTAAATCCCGCTTCCTTTACTTTTTTAGCCTGAGCAGCATAGTCTTCTGCATTATGTCCCCCACCTGTAAACCAATAATTAGCGTATAAAAGGATGTCCTTTCTAAATGCTCCGCCTAGTAGTTCATAACATGGTGTGCCAAGTACTTTTCCTTTGAGATCCAATAAGGCCATATCAATTCCACTAATGGCACACATACTGGCGCCAAATGGTCCCATCCAGTTCAGGTCGCGGTAGAGCTTTGTCCAGATAAAATCTGTTTTCATGGGATCAAGTCCAATAATCCTTTCTCCCACATGTCTTGCAGCATGATAGACAATAGGACTGCCAGGCCAGTTGGTTGCTTCACCCACACCGGTATGTCCTGTATCTGTATATATTTTTAATAATGTCCAGTTGTATTTAACACCCTCAACCAGCCACACTTTTACATCTGTAATTTTCATATGTGATGTCTATTTAATTTGTTTAACGCAACCTGAAGGTCACATTTCCTTTCAATTGTTTGTCCTTAATATTGATTCTATGGTCGGTGAATGGAGAGCCATAAAATGGCTCTGAACCGTTATTGCTATAATCTGCAATTAGGAACTGGATATTGCCATCTTGTAGCCAGCTTCTGGAAGACTGAGTTTCATTTGAAAGCACAGTAATCCCCCTATTATTTTTACTACTAAGTGCGGCTTGAATGATGTGCTGTTTGGTCGACCTGAAATCATTGGAGCCCATCTCATTTGCATCGTCTTTCCAAAGAGCTGCAGGTTGTTTACCTGGTTCTTCTATTGAAGGCATCCATTTAGCATTCAGTTTTGCTGTTCCCGCATCCCTTGAAATATCATCCGGTGAATACACGGTAAAATCTCCACGGCGCTTCCAATCTAACTGATCAAATTCAGGTGGTAACTGAAATAACATCCCATACTGATATGGATTTGCAATGGCTTGGTTGTTAGTCTTAATATTATAATCTATTGTTACATTACCATTCTTTATAAAGGAATATTTTAGGCTTCCACTTGCGTTGTTATAGGTAGTTTCCATAGAAATTACTATCGCTTCTGTAGATTGCTGAGCAGTCATGTTTTTTGCAAACAAGGTATACAATGGATAATTTTTTATTGGATGAATGTTATTCTGATAGGTTTCTCCGGCCACATTTGGTTTGCCCCCATCTTCACTATTCATTGGCACCAAACAAAATACCGGGCCTTGAGCAAGAATTCTTTCTCCTTGATTTTCTGCGCCAGATATAATTCCTGTTCTTTTATCGATAGTATATCTGATATCTCCCTGTTGTATGAAATAAGCTGCCGCACTGTCTTTTAAAGACAGTGACACATCTTGTTGAGATTGTATTTCTTTAGGTTTTTTTAAAATAATGCGTTCTTCATTGCTAATAAATCCGCCCGGATCTTTAAATGCAATATAGACTTCTTCTGTTTGCGCATTTACAGGAATTTTTAAATAGCCATTTTGATGTGGACCAATTGCTGATTTGATTTTACCAGAGGCATTATTGGATTTATAGGTTATGGTAACATCTTCAAGTGATATAAAATCATAACGATTTTCGATCTGAAGAGTTAGCTGATTATTTTGGATTTTAAGGTCATCTAAATTCTGAATCACAACCGGAGCGTAGGCTTTTTTCATCCCCCAATATTCCGGTTTTGCTCTCCGCCAGCCATCTATCGGACCCCATGGACCATACCCTACTATTCTTCCATTGGGCATATGAAAAGTATCATCGATACCACTCCATATCGCACCACCCAGACTGCCCTTATGATGGTATATCGAATCGTACATTTTTACCAATGGAAGCGCATAGGCACTTCTTACCCCAGGATCTGTAGCAAGCTCCCTTCTATTGTAAGTACTTAGGTGCGCATATTCGCCAAACAGAGTCGGACGACTCATCGTATCAGTAGCTGCAGGTCCGTTGATTCCAGGATAATGATAATTTGCTATATCCGCTTTGCTACCAGCATTATTGAAACCTCCCCAGCATTGGTCGTGAAAAGAAGTTGGGCGGGTATTATCGAATTCCTTGACCTTAAAAAGTACTTTCTGCCAGAGGGGACTCCACATGGATTCATTCCCTAAAGACCAGATAATAACCGATGCGTGATTTTTCGCTGCCTGCATTTTTTCCAGATTTGCGGAGATCATATAAGGTAAGAATTTTTCGTCTCTATAATCCCATAGTTTCCATATTGGAGAGGCATGATGTTGAATCCAGGTTAATGATGATTCATTTTCTATAAAAAGACCAATGCTATCTGCAGCTTCCAAAAACTCCTGAGAAGGAGGGTAATGAGAAGTACGTATGTAATTGCAGTTGGCCTGTTTATAAAGTTCAGCGTCCCTTATTTCAAGCTCAGGACTGATGCTTCTTCCTGTGAGCGGATGAACAGAGTGTCTGTTTACTCCTCTTAATTTAACAGGATATCCATTTACTAGGAGCTGATTTCCATTAACCTCAATTTGTCTGAAACCAATTTTTTGACTGTTTACCTGAACCTGTTGTTTACCGATTACCAGTTCTGTAGTAAGATCATATAGATAGGGGTGCTCTGTGTTCCACTGTCTTGGATTATTTAAAGAAAAACGCTGTTCCGAAAGAATCGACCCTCCCGAAGGGAGCGCTTTGTCAATAGGTGTTGTTTTGTTCAAAACAATTTTCCCTTCGCGATCCTTGAGTATATATCGTAGTGTTGCCTCAGCGGTAGCTTTTGATTCGTTGCTAAGTTTGGTTTTCAGGTTAAGAGTTGCATTTTTATAGTTTCGGTCAAAACTTGTGGTTACAGTAAAGTCCGCAATATTCACTTCAGGCAAAGCAAATAAGGTAACTTTTCTGAGTATACCACCTACGGTATGTGCAGCATATTGAGAGGTACAGGCAAGTAAATCACTGATGGTTAATGCTTGAACTTCAACTTCCAATAAATTATCTCCGGATTGGATAAAATCAGTAATATCTGTTTCAAAAGGAACAAAACTCCCCTCATGTTCAATTACTTTTTTATTGTTAACCTTGACTAATGCATGGGAGCTTACACCGTCAAATTTTAACTTTATTCGTTTACCTTTCCAGGAAGAAGGGATTGAAAATGATCTGCTATATGTGGCAAATTCTCCGGCATTTACAGTGAATCCCTGCATTTCCCATTCTCCTGGAACCTGAATGGCAGCACTTTTTGAGCCCTGCTTAAAATTCCATTGGCCATTTAAAGATAAGGCCACTTCATTTACTCCATTAATAGCCATCGGAATGGGTGACAAACGTGATATAGTCTCAGAGGCAGTCTTATCATCTCTATACTGACCATATGTATTAAAAAATGGCGATAGTGTAAGTGCCAGCATGGAAAAAAATTGCCGTATTAGATTTCTTAGTAATAAATGTTCTCTTTTCACTTTCTATATTCTATTTGTGATCTACTTGTATGCTGATATAATCTTGAATAATGTCACCAACTTTTAAAGGTCTGTCCATTTTTTCTGCATGCGCTCTAAAAAAACGCTCGGTTCCCATATTACTATAACCAGCTACAAGTATTTGAATGGTTTGTTCTTGTTGCCAGGCACGGAGATGCTGAGTGCCATTTGACTGGATTTTTAAAGCAACAGCTCCATTATTCAAAGTCGCCTCCTTAATGTTCATTTTTGTGGAACGAAAATCATTTGTACCCATGTTGTTCCTGTCTGTACTCCATGGATTATTAGGTTTGCTTGAAGGTCCTGCGGCTCCGGATACTTCTGCATCAGAAAGCAACTTAGCCGTTCCCTTCATTCTTCCAATGTGATCTTCAGGATAGTAATTCCACTGACCTTTTCTCTTCCATGTTAGTTCATTATAAGATTCCGGTAGGCCAAAAACGATACCCCATTGTCTTGGGTTTATATCCTTCTTCAATGTGTATTTATAATCAACCGTTATTTTGCCATTAGCAAAATAGTGATAATTAATGGTACCGAAAGCTTCTTCATATTCATCATTTGTGCTTACGGTTAGTTGATTTTTCATTTTACTAAACTTCACATCTTTGATCACTCTATGTTTGCAAACATCGGTAAAAGGATCGAATTGCTGGTTTTCGCCCGTCATTTGAACTCCTCTTCCATCACCTGTTAAAGGTAGTATCATTAATTGACCATTGCACCCCATTACAGTCTGATCCTCTTTCTTGAGTTGTTCTAAATTTCCATTATTTAAATTTATTTTGATTTCAAGGCCTTTATTTTTTGCGATTAAAATACCTGGCTCTTGCCGATAACTCCAAGACTGAGCACTATTGGGATCATCGGTATCAAATACAGTCACAGTGGGCACAACATCAAATTGATATATATCAATCATCACGTTTCTGGCATCAAAAACCTTCATGGTCAGTTGATCTAGAACCTTTGGTCTTTCCTTCAATTCTATACTTAGTTTGGTACTCATTCCTGATTTTAAATCTGGTTTTATAGTTCCTTTTGCTGCACCAATACTCCATTCAATTCTACCTTCATTCAGGTTGCTGAAGAGTTGTCTGTTCTCAACCAAAAGGTGAATTTCTCCACCAGACCAATTTCCTGTAAGTTTAATTTTTATAGGAGAATAGATCTTTTTCATGTGCCAATATTCCGGTTTCACTCTTCTCCATCCATCTATCGGGCCCCATGTACCATAGCCAACCGTTTTGCCATTTGGTAGAAAAAAACTATCATCGATACCTGCCCAGATGGCACCACCCAATACCGCATCAGTTTTTTGCATTTTTTCCCACATGGCTTCAAAGCCTATGCCCCAGGCGTCCCTAACGCCTGGATCTGTGACCAGTTCAAGTCTGTTATATGCATTTAAATGAACGTATTCATCAAAAACAATAGGACGTTTATAGTTTCTGTACTTATCTGGTCCCTCGGGGCCGGGATAATGATGATTGGTAATTTCGAGATCGCCTCCATCTGCATCAGCGCCATACTGACTGAAATTTCTTGGCCTTGTTGGATCAAATAACTTTACCAGTTCACCGGTTTTCTTAAAATACTCGTTGTACTTTAAAGATTCATTACCCAAAGACCAAATGAGCACTGAAGGACTTGAGCTAAAGAAACTTACCATATCCAAGGTCTGGTTGATAAGTAATTCATCAGAGAGTTCAGCAGGAACGGTTGTGTTTTCGGCCCAGCAGAAGGGAGCTTCTACTTCTAGAAACATACCTAATTTATCGCATGCTGCAATAAGTTCTTCAGGTGGAGGGTAATGAGAAGTCCGGATATAATTGACATTTCCTTCGCGGAAGATCTTTACATCTTTTTCCCACTGATCATCATTTACAGATCTGCCGCGCAATGGCATGGTTTCATGATGATTAACTCCCCTAAGTTTTACAGGGATGTTGTTAACAAGTACGCGATTGCCTTTTACCTCAATCTGACGGAATCCTATTGGTTTTGTGGTCTTTGCTTTAACCTGGTTGCCTTCTTTTAGCGTGAGTTTCAGCTGATATAAATATGGATGCTCGGGATCCCATTTTTGAGGTTTAAGTACATCCAAACTGAGTGTTTGCTGCAAAAATTTTCCAGATTCCAACCCTTTTTCTAAGATTAGAGACTTGCCTGCAATCTTTTCGTTTTCATTTGCTCTAAAAAGTTCAGCACTCAATACCAGTTTACCACTTTTTCCAGTTTTTTCATTGGCAATAAATATATCTGTAGTCAGTATCGCATTTTCAAAGTTTGGATCAAAAGTCGTTTTTACATCCGTATATGCAATATTTACATCTTCAAGTGCAAGCAGATATACTTTTCTCGCAATTCCCCCCAACGTATGTACTGCATATTGAGACGCGCTGGCAAGTGAATCGGCCTTGCTATCTGATTTTACTTTTACCAGCAATTCGTTATCACCATTCCATTTGACAAACGCAGTGATATCAATTTCAAAAGGTGTAAATCCACCTAGGTGTTTTCCAATCTTTTTCCCATTCAGCCATATCTCGGAATCGCTGTATACCCCATCAAAGCGTAGTTTAACCCGTTTGTTTTTCCAACCAGAAGGAATATTGATTCTTTTTGAATATCCGGCAGCTACATCTTTTGCCACTTCAAAACCTTGCATTACCCATTCGCCAGGAACCTGGATTGCTTTCTTACAAGGCTGTTTATCAATGTTTTCAGAGAATAACCATTCTCCATTTAACGAAAGTTTTAAAGCATCATCTGCAGGAACTGGTGATAGGCGAGCGAGTTCAATTTTCTTGTTACCTGCAAGGGGAAAGATAATTTTTTGAATTTGTGCACTTGCACTATTTCCAAAAAGTACGAAGCAGACAAAAAACATTTTGTATAACGTATTCATTTTCTTTTTTAATAAATCGATTTCCAGTATCCTATCACTACATAATTCCATATTTCTCGAAAGCTTCGGTCGCGCTCATCCCCTCCTGAATCTTAATCTGAACAAGCTTCTCCCCCCTGGCCTTTTCAATAGCGAGGGTTAAGATCTCTACCTCCTGACGCTGCGGAACTATACAAACTCCATCAATGTCGCCAATTACAATGTCTCCAGGATTAACCATTACACCCCGAATTTCAATAGGAACTCTAAAATCAATAACTTTCCCTCTTGGTGCCTGATCCTGGGCATAACTTCCATAAGAAAAAGTTGGAAAATCAAGTTCCAGAATTCCTTTCGTATCTCTCGAATACCCATCTACAACTGCACCTGCCGCACCTAGTTTTATTGCCCTTGTACTCATTAATTCGCCCCATAGTGCGTAGGTTGGCGATGCGCCGCCACAGATATAAACTTCATCTTTCTTTAAATCATCCAAGGCCTCTAGCATGAGCCCAAAAGATTTCTTTAAAACGGGATTGTTTCCTGTGTAATCTGTTGATTCCAGAACATCTGCCTCCAAAACCGGCATTGCCCTTCCGGCAACAAACATGTCTCTCCTTAGCGGCTGTATCGCTGCAGGTAAAAATTGATGCAGTAATCCCATTTTGTCCATTATATCGCCGATAACTGCAGTATAAAGTTCGGTGCGAACGATATTGAAAAGCTCAGCATCATTATCCCATTCCATAATTTATGTGTGTTTTAAAAAGTTATTAAAATTCAGCATTTCATCGCGACATTTCTACACCGCATTTATCTGCTACTTAAACTTTTTTATCATTTTTATGGCTAATTGAGGAGACATTTAGCATATATAATTGTAAGGCCATAATTTATATAGAATTACAAATCGTTCGAATCAGATCAATCAGATAGGTTGATCTTAGTGGGAAGAGGTTTAATTTATGTTGCTAACCTTGTTATAGGCATCAAGGTATTCACTAGGGGTTTTGCCTTTTACGCTCTTGAAAACTCGGTTAAAATTATTTACACTGTTGAATCCTACCTTATAGGCAACGTTTGCAATAGACTCTGGATTTTTTTCAGAAAGTAGCTTTTTACAGGCATCATTTACTCTTACTTCATTTAGAAACGAAACAAATGTATGACCGGTATGTTTCTTGAAGTATCGGCAAAATGCATGCGGATTCATATATGCAGTATTGGAGATGTCTTCCAGATCGATCTTGTTATGATAATTTTTCATGATGAAGTTGATGATCCGGCTCAATCGCATCCCTTCATTTTCGGTAAGACTTGCAGAATAGACCTCCGGACATAAAACTTCAACATCGTTGTCTATAGATTGGATCATATTCATTAAGCTCAGGAAATTAGACAACAATACCATACCAGCAGAATGATGTATTTGTTTAATTTGTGCTGCAATCTTTTTGCATTGGCTGTCCGGAATCTTAAATCCGTGCTTATAGTTGTCTAGAAAGGCATTGGCTGCTTTCAATTCAGGAAGGTCAAATAAGCCTGAAAGTGTGTTTTTAGTGCTGAAATAGATGGAATGTGCCTTAATCGATTTGCCGCTCTCAGTGTTAAAATAATCAGGATTACTTTTAAATAAATGAGGTAGATTGGCTCCTACTAGAAAAATATCACCCGAAGAAAAGACATGCATATTGTTCCCTGCAATTAAAGTTCCTTCTCCTTGCTCCACCCAGGTAAGCTGCCAATCTTCATGCCGGTGAAGATATGGGTAAAAGTGCGGTAACTCGATCTGTTCGCTGACCACACTTCTGTCAGCAGGTACTAAAATGGTAAAAGGTAAAACTTTCATACGTTCCTGTTTATTAATACCTAATTTACACAATCTTAACCAAAAGATTGCCCCCTATAGCCTAATAATGCTAATATCCGGCTATAGGTAGCTAAAATCGTATTATCTGTCGGGATGGAAAGATGAAATTTCTATTTCTGTTTTTTCCTGATCAAGTAGTTGACTTACCAGTAAGCCTGTTGCCGGGCCAAGACTTAAGCCCATCATTCCATGGCCGGTAGCAATTACCAGATTATCGGTGCTGGAACTGTATCCGATATAAGGCAACCCATCAGGAGATGAAGGTCTGAAGCCATACCAGATTTTATCAGTATTGGGCAATTTAGGCGCTAACCCGGGAAAGTATTTGGGCACGGATTCTAAAATTCCCTGGACCCTGTTCATATTTATTTTGTTGTTAATTTTTGCTATTTCCATTGTTCCCCCAAATCTGAGTTGTCCATTCATTGGAGTAATGGCAACTCTGGCTTCACACAGTAAGGCCGGAATGGTCATTCTTTGTTCCGGTTCATCTTCCATAAATGAGTATCCTTTGCCGGGCATCAGTGATAAATTCAGATTTAACATTTTTGCAAGTGAAGGCGACCAGGCTCCTGCTGCCAATACATATTGGTCGGCATTCCACTTTGTTGCTCCGGTATAGATAGCAGTAATATTCTTGCCCGAGTGCTCGATACCTGTAACCTCTAGATTTCGCAAGATCTCTACTCCCTGTTTTTCCAAATGCCGCGTTAACAATTCCATTAATTTAGCTGGATCAAGGTGTGCATCGCATCGATAGTGAGCCGCTCCAAGTACATCCAGATCCAGTTTTGGCTGGAGTGCTTTACATTCATCGGAATTTAATATAGCTATATCCAAGCCAAGTTCCTTTGCTTTAAGTGCCAGGTGCAATTCTTCTTCTGCAGCAGCTTCGGTTTTATAGTAAGCTAAAATTCCATTTTTGGTGAGGTCAAAATCCAGTGAAGGATTGCTATAAAGCCCTTCATACAATTTTTTGCTGAGCAGCGAAATGTTCCGTAGTGGCTCTGCGGATTCTGCAACATGCTTTTTATTGGCCTTTCGAAGAAATTTGATGCCCCAGGAAGGCAGCCCGGAGCTTAAGGATGGCTTTACGTAAAATGGGCTGCTGCTATTGAACATCCATCTAAATCCCTGGCTAATCATTCCAGGTGCTGCAAGCGGGATAAAATGACTGGGAACGATCATACCCGCATTACCAAATGAGCAACTGTCTTTAATACTGCCTTTGTCGATTACGGTTACATGATGTCCCTTTTTGCTTAGGTAATAAGCAGAACTTAGTCCAACAATTCCAGCCCCTATTATTATAATTTTCTGCATTTGTTTCGTTATATCTTATATCACCTGAAATCCATGAGCATACGGGTCTCTGTCATCTATTTTAATGGTGTTGTATCCATATACTTCGGCCCAGCCTTCGATGGTTGGAATAATAGCATCGTATTTATCCATCGTAACAACATCCTCAATCCTACCTGTAAATTTGCTTCCTATGATGCTTTCGTGAATAAAAACATCTCCTTTTTTCAATTTTCCCTTTGCATACCACTGCGCCATTCTAGCCGATGTACCCGTACCGCAAGGTGAACGATCTATAGCTTTGTCGCCATAAAATACTGCATTTCTAGCGGTAGCGGTAGGATCAATCGTATCTCCCGCCCAAAGAATATGGCTGCAACCATTAATTGTAGGATCTTGCGGGTGCACAAAACTATACCTCTCGTTAATTTGCTTTCGGATATCTCGACTCCAACTAATAAGCTGACCGGCGGTATGCTCCTGTATGCCTTTAAAATTTTTCTGAGGATCAATAATGGCGTAGAAATTACCGCCATAGGCAACATCAATAAAAAGCTCTCCCAATTCCGGACATTCAATCGAAAGATTTTCAGCGGCAAGGTACGCAGGCACATTTCGAAGTTTAACAGAAATCACCTTTCCATCTGTTTCTTTATATTCAATTAGAACCAGACCGGCAGGTGCCTCCATACGTACAAGTCCTGGGATTTTTGGTTTTATTAATCCTTCTTCAATGGCAATAGTGATGGTGCCAATAGTACCATGTCCGCACATTGGAAGGCAGCCACTCGTTTCTATAAATAATACTGCAACATCATTTGCAGGATCATCAGGAGGATAAAGTATACTGCCCGACATCATATCATGGCCCCGGGGTTCAAACATTAACCCCTTGCGGATCCAATCAAATTCTTTCAAAAAATGTTGCCGTTTCTCACTCATATTTTTCCCGTTTAGGACAGGTCCTCCTCCGGCGACAAGCCTTACCGGGTTGCCGCAGGTATGTGCATCTACACAAAAAAAAGTTTTACTATTCATGGCTATTTAGTCCATTTGTTATTTATCAATCTGAAAATATTGAGTGGATTGTTTTCTTTTAATTCATCAGGAAGCATTTCATCAGGCCAGTTCTGCCAGGCTAACGGTCGGCAAAAACGAAGCACCGCGGCTGATCCCACAGAGGTAAAACGCGAATCATTTGTAGCCGGAAAAGGGCCACCGTGTTGCATGGCAGCGCAAACCTCTACCCCTGTTGGTGGATTGTTCAGGATTAAACGACCCGTTTTATCTTTTAACTTCTCGATCAGCAAATGATATTCAGTCAGTTCCGATGGTTCTGCCATTATGGTGATGGTCAGTTGCCCCTGTAGGACATTGGCTATGTCTGTAAGTTGGTTGATGTCGTTGGCGATAACGAGCATGGAATAGGGACCAAAAATTTCTTCCTGAAGTATTGGGTTTTGGAGAAATTCGCTGCCCGAAACTGTTGATATAACGGGTAGTGCCTGACAATTATCATCGGCATTTAAAAGCGAAGAAGCAGCTAAAACTTCTACATTTGGTTGTTTAAGTACCTCAGTGCTTCGTTTTTTATAATTGTTGTAGATGCCAGCTGTGAGCATGGTAGCAGAAGCAGCGCGCTCTATTTCTACTTTTAACTGTTCTACAAAAAGATCAAGCTCCTTTGATTTTACTGCTATCAGCAAACCAGGGTTTGTACAAAATTGTCCTGCACCCATGGTAATTGATCCGGCATAAGTGGTGGCAATTTGCCCTGCCCTGCTTGTTAGTGCCTGTGGTAACAGGAATACGGGATTTATGCTTCCCATTTCTGCAAAAAATGGAATCGGATTTTTTCTCTGCTCCACAATTTTGAGTAAAGCCATGCCACCTTGATATGAACCAGTGAAAGTGACCGCTCTGGTTTCTGGGTGCTTAACCAGCATTTCCCCTATTTCATAACCCTCATCAAATAACATCGAGAAAAAGCCATGATGTACTCCTGATTTATTTAGAGCACGTATGATTGCCTGACCGGCAAGTGCACTCGTACCTGGATGGGCAGCATGGGCTTTTACAATAACAGGGCAACCGGCGGCAAATGCAGAAGCAGTATCTCCTCCGGCAACGGAAAATGCAAGTGGGAAATTACTCGCACCGAACACAACCACTGGCCCAAGGGGCACTAGCATTCGCCTGATGTCGGGTTTAGGAACCGGTTTTCGATCTGGAATTGCGGTATCAATGATGGCATTGAGCCATGAACCTTCTTCAACCTGATCTGCAAAAAGCCTGAGTTGCCCGGTAGTTCTTGCCAGTTCACCCGTTAAGCGTACTTTAGTTAAACCACTTTCCAACTGCGCACGCTGTACCAATTCTTCACTGAGATGCTCAAGTTCTTCTGCTATGCTTCTAAGAAAGGTAGCCCTGGTGCTTTTTGGGAGTTGTTTGTAATGGGCTTCTGTCGCTGCTGTCATTGCCTCATTCAAATCTTCGGCAACAGCATTGAAAAATTGCTCTTTAAGTAACTCACCTGATGCGGGATTACTTGCATAGAAGGCTTTAGTTGTCCTTTTTGAGTATTGGGATGCAATTATGCTGCTTCCGTTCATACGGTTGGTAATTCTAACACTCCCCAACTGTTTTCTGGCAGTACAGGCCTTGCCGCCAATGCATCATTAATAATCTTAAGCACACGCTCGCGTTCTTCACCCTTAATTTTTAATCGCGGTGCCCTTACGTTTTCTGTTCCTATACCGGTACCCACCTCAGCGAGTTTTATATATTGTACAAGTTTAGGATGAATATCCAATTCAAGAACCGGAAGGAACCACCTGTAAATTATTAAAGCTTCCTGTATCCTGTTAGATTTTACCAAACGATAAATTGCTACTGTTTCTTTCGGAAATGCATCTACAAGTCCTGCAACCCATCCATGCGCTCCCATTACCAGACTTTCCATAGCAATCGTATCTACTCCGGTAAAGATTTTAAACCGGTCTCCAAATCTGTTGATCATTCTTGTAATGTTCGAAATGTTCCTTGTTGATTCTTTAACAGCCTGGATGTTTTCATAGTTAGCAAGTTCTGCGAACATATCCAGAGTTACCTCAATTTTATAATCTACCGGATTGTTGTAAATCATGATTGGTAAGTCTGTACTTTCAGCAACAGCTTTAAAAAAAGCAAGCGTTTCTTCATCATCGGCATAATAACGCATTGGTGGTAAGAGCATTAAGCCGCTGGCACCTAATTCTTTAGCTGTTTTTGCAACTTGTACTGCTGCTTTGGTAGTTGATTCTGCAATATTCAGTAAAACCGGCACCCTGCCATTTACCAATTTTATGGTATGAGACAGTAACCCAAATTTTTCTTCGTTTGTGAGTGAACTTGCTTCGCCCAGGGATCCTCCCAGGATTAGCCCATCAACCCCCGCCTCAAGCTGGGCATTGATGTTTTTGTCAAATGCATTGAAATCTAACTCATCATTATCCGTAAACTTGGTTGTTACGGCTGGAAATACGCCCGACCATTTTATTTTCATAGCTTAATTTTTTTAACAAAAATAGCTTACTGAAAGACATGAAGAGATGCAGAATTTAGCTACATTTTCTAATAAATTGACAATATTGATAAAAGACGGTGGTGTCGCACAACTTGATGATTTTTTTTATCTTCCTAGTTCTCGATTAAAACCGTAAATTTAAAGTAATTAAGGTTTTAATATTTTTTGGGTATACCTTAATACTTTGGACGAGCGTATTGGTAAAATTTGAAAACTAATCAAAACAGCTTTATGGAAACCAAAATAAAAGAAAAGCAGACAGTGATCATGGATCCAGCCTTAACAGCAGAAACTGATAATTGGAATTCAATATTGAATGGCCCACCAGAAGACGACGATATCCAATTTGAAGATGATGATATGGACGATCTTGAGGATGATGAATTCCCAATTGAAGAGGATCTTGATAATCTCGATTTTGATGAAGAAGATGAGCTAGGGTTTGATGAAGAGGAGGATCTAGATTTTCTAGAAGCTGTATTGCATTGAAACAGTTATTCTACTCAAAGGACAGCGGACATCCGGATGACATCTATCATTATCGACCTGGAAAACCCTGGGTTAAAACCGCTGAACTTTTTTTTATCCGACCCGAAGGCAAACACCTGAGGGTAGAAAATAAAAATGTCAATTGTTTATTTAACAATCTGACCAGGGAATTATTTGACGTCCATTATAATCATTTTATACAGTTCCTGAACATAAATTTTAGTGCTATTAACGTACAAGAAAGAAATTATGAGCTACTGGGTTCAGAGCAAGAATTCCTGATACAAAAGATCATTACGAGCTGGATCTACTATTACACAATTAATAACCTTGAGGTAAAAGTTCAAAGGGATGATTTCATCCATCCCTATATGACTGATTACATTTTGAGCTTGCTGGATAAAAAATATGGCATAGATACACCTGCAAGCCTGGCGCTTGGTGCTCATCTATTGCGAATGAACTTAGACGATTATTGTAATACGGTTAAAGGAAGAAGAACATATTATAATCGTTAGGTCCATTCCTATTTAATCACTTTGATCTGCCCCTTCATTACCGTATAGTGGCCAGGATAAGAACAGATAAAAGGATATATCCCAGGTGTTTTTGGTACGGTAAAATAAATAGTATCTGATTTTCCCGGTTGTAATAATGCTGTATGTGCCAGAACCTTAGGGCTATTAGGGACAAAGCTATATTTTTCGCCATCGAGCCCCATTTTCATCACCATTTCTCCAACAACATTGCCTGCTCCTGGAGTTGTGAGCACAAAATTGTGCAACATGTCATCCGTATTGGCAAAGGTCAGTTTCACTTTAGTGCCTGCTTTTAAAGTCAAATTTGTAATGTCAAATTTCAATCCCGGTTTGGTTCCTAATAAAATGGTTTTATCCGGTCCGTTCTTCCAGCTTATTGGCTGTTTGGTAAGGTGCTTCCCTGCTGCAGTACTGCCAGTGATTTTGCTGTTGGCAGTTGTCATATTCCCCATGTGATGATGATCCATACTTTGTGCTGCGTTTGCAGTCGGCATGCTGCCAGTTGGTTTGTTTTCGGCCGTTGCCACTACTTTTTCTCCATCCGGAATCTTATTTAAAGTATAATATCCGTAATTGTGGAGCAAAGGAGTATTGCCATTTTCTGAGCGTAGTCCTTCAGTTCTGATCTCATGAATATACCCTTCTTTTAAACTATCAAGTACTAAACGTACGCGTTTATGATCTGGAGAAATTACGATTGCATTAATGTTGCGGGGAGATTGGTTTATCACCGGACTTCCGTAAATATGATGGTACTTATAAGTAAAAGTCGACAATTTATAAGAGCCAGCATTACGGGCAGTTTTTTCATCCACTGGCATGGTAAATTCCAGCTCGAAACCATCAGGCTGCGCCTTTACCGTCTGAATTTCAAAAGGCATAATGCCAGACCAGGTCAAACGCTGCAGTCCATATTCTTCTTTTCCGGTTGACGACCAGCCTCTTGAAGTCATACCTACAAGCATGCTGCCATCAGAACCCCAGTTCATTCTTAATATACCTGACGAAAATCCTTCGCGAAAAGGGAATACCATCCCTTGATAAACGCCTTTAACCTTTTCCAGGAATACCCTGCTGATTTTGCTCTGGGCCTGATCGCCAACAAACAGTTGCCCTTTAAAAGGGCCCATATTTCCATTATCTGAATAACTTAGGATTCCAGAAGTTGAATTGCCCATGATAGAATGCGGGATCCATACAGAAGGAGTTTTTAGTCCTGGTACTCTTTTAGCCACATCGTATTTGGGTTCACCTGTATCCGGAATGTCTTTTTTGCGAAGCTTTACCGGGGAGCCTGGCTGATCAGCCCAGATCAAGCCGGCAGGATTACCTAAAAAATCTCCCTCTTCAACATGTGTGATACTCCCCGAGCCTACCCAATCGCCCTGATTCTCTGCATAAAATATATCGCCATTGTCATTCAGAGCGAAGGCCGCAGGTGAACGGAAACCAGTGGCAAAGGGCTTCATTGCAAAATCAGGAGCGAATTTGAGCATCCAGCCGTGCCATTTGGACATGCTTTCTCCAAATCCTATCCAGCCTAAATTTAAGGTAACCACCATATTGCTATCCTTGTCGAGCATAGGGCCATAGGCATATTCATGATAATTGCCCGATAATGGCCAGGAATACATGGTTCGGTATTCATCGGCTTCACCATCACCGTCCAGGTCTCGGAGACGTGTCAGTTCAGCGCGTTGAGTAAGGTAAATATCACCTTTCACATAATTTAAACCTAATACCTCATGCATGCCATGTGCAAACAGACGATATTTAGGTTGTTGTCCGTTTTTCATGTATGGATTTGTGATAATCCATACCTCGCCACGGCGAGTAGCAACAGCCAACTCATCATTAGGTAAAAAGGTCATTCCACCAACTTCAAGTGCTATTTCTTTAGGAATAGGAACAGTAACGATTGGAAATATTTGACTTTCTGTTTGTGCGTTTGAATTTGCTATACCTGCACCTAGTAATAAAAGAGACAATAAGTATTTTGAATTTTTCATTCTTTGATTACCAGATTAGAGAATAGGTTAATGAATCAGTTCCATTGGCCAATGGAGCAAGTAGTTCCTGACCATTTTTTGTTTTTCTTATAAAAGCCTTTGCATCAGCAGAAACTTTTATAGTATATGCTTTATTTCCAATACTATAGGTATTGTCTTTCAGCGCATTGATAGTTTGTGCTGCTGCAATCCTGCAATAAAGAGGGCCCTTGCTATTGCTAATACTTATTGTACGGTCTACCCCACTCCCTCCGCTTTGCACTACTATTTTGTCACTTATATCAGCGCCATTTGAGGAATATAAAAACGTAGGTATTTTGCTCTTATCTAATACATATCCCTTGTTTTGGAGGTCATCAAAGCTTATTGAATCAGGCCATACCGCATTTTGCTCAGTCAGTGCTGTTATCGCAGGAGCTGCAGAAAGAGGTAACACAGTACCTAAAGGTTTAGCAAGTTGAGGCTCTCCTCTATCCTTCCACATCTCGGTCACATCAAGAAACTGCCCCCGCCATACCTGCAATAATGCTCCCTGTTTCAAATCATAAGAATAATTTACCTTTTCCGGAGTGCCCACGGAAATTACATGAGTATGCTTCTTTCCATCGAACATGAGATAACTACGCAATAAATAAGGTTTACTTCCTGCATTTAGGATATAAGGGTTGGCGCTTTGGGCCCAGGTATAAGTTGCACAGCAGGTGAAAAATGCCACGCAACACATAACTCGTTTACAGATCGTCATACTTTTATTTGGTTATTAAACAACGAAACAATCGATTGCCTAACAAATATAGAAAATTATTGTCTCACAGAAATAGCTGTGAGACAATAAAATGAATTATTTCAAACTCAATTCAATAACCGGAATTTGAAAATTTGGTTTTTGGGCTGGTAATTTCAAGACGAGACGACCAGAAGTCGATTTGTCTTGATCAATTAAGAGTTCTGAATTATCATGTAAAAACTGGGCATAAATGACATCGTCACCATATCCATCCAGCACTATTTTGCCATCTTTGGGATATTCAAAAAGATGAACGTAAAGTTTTTTGCCAGCTTTGTTGTAGGTAAGCTGGGTTCCCTGAGCAGGTTTAAATTTATCTGGTGCGAAAGTGCAACCGTAAATGGATTTAGAATTGGCATGCATCCAAAGGCCAAGACTATCTAGCGCAGTATTCGCCCGGTTATCAAACTCACCCCTGGCTGTTGGACCAACGTTTAACAGTAAATTACCCCCGTTGGCTACTGAAGTAATTAATAAACTCAGCAATTGTTTATTAGTTTTCCAGGTGTTTTCATCTCTGTAATAACCCCAAGAGCCTGAAAAAGTCTGACATGTTTCCCAGGTTTTACCTTTAAATTTAGCTAAAGCTTCGGTGCTTACCTGTTCTGGTGTTTCAAAATCTGCACCGTCTGTATAGTCATCTAAATCCAGTCTATTATCTACAATTATACCGGGCTGTAATTTTCTGATTTGCTTTAACAGGTCAACGGATGCCCAGTCTTCTTTGCCCTTGCCATGCTTGCCAGGGTATGAAAAATCAAGCCAGAGTATATCAATTTTTCCATACTTAGTTAAAATCTCGTTAACCTGATTGCTTAAATATTTGCGGTAATTGGCCATATTTCTACCTTTATTTAATGCCAAATATTGATTTTCATCGTTGTTCGCAGGTTTTAACGGATGGTATTCGTCGACCGTGAAATCTGGGTGATGCCAATCTATCAGTGAATAATAGAAACCTATTTTTAAGCCCTCCGCTCTAAAAGCATCAACAAATTCTTTTACTAAATCTCTTTTTGCCAAAGTATTGGTTGCTTTGTAATCGGTAAATTTACTATCAAACAATGTAAATCCTTCGTGGTGTTTAGTGGTTAATACAACATATTTCATTCCTGCGGCTTTCGCTTTTTTTGCCCATAGTTTCGGTTGAAACTGATCAGGATTAAATTGATCGAAATATTTCTGGTAACCTTCATTAGTAATGTGTTCATTACTTTTTACCCACTCGTGACGAGCAGGTAAAGCATACAAGCCCCAATGGATAAACATCCCAAATCTGGCATCTTTCCACCATTCCATTCTTTTGGCTTTTTGTTCAGGGGTTTCATTGCCAATCTTCTTTTGCGCTTGTACGGCTGAGGTGGCGAGCAAGATTAGCATCAAGCCCCATAATAGTTTTCTGTTCATGTTTTATCTGGTTTGTTCAGTTATGTGTATAAACAAATTTAGAAGATAAACAGTAGCAGAAATAAATAATATTGGCAATTGATTAAGCTTTTTTGTATAAAAAGTAAATTCTGTTAGCACATTGAGACTGATCTTGATTGAACCAATAAGTATGAAAACTTGCTGATCTGTCCAATTTTTAAATGTCGATTGTTTTCATGATAAAACAATCAAATTTTAAAATTAACATATGAAAATTGTCGTAATCGGAGGCTCTGGCCTCATTGGAACAAAGTTGGTAAAAACGTTAAGCGAAGCGGGTCATGAAGTACTGGCGGCTTCGCCGGGGACTGGAGTAAACGCTGTTACCGGAGAAGGACTGGCAGAAGCTTTAACAGACGCAGAAGTAGTAGTTGATGTGGCAAATTCTCCATCATTTGAACAAAAGGCAGTATTGAATTTCTTTGAAACTTCTGGACGCAACCTGGCCGCTGCAGAAAAAGTAGCCGGTGTAAAACACCATGTTGCCTTGTCGGTTGTTGGCACTGACCGCCCGAACGCCAACACCTATTTTCTGGCCAAACTTGCCCAAGAGCAGCTAATTAAAAAATCCGGAATTCCTTATTCTATCCTTCATGCGACACAATTCTTTGAATTTGTAGGAGGGATTGTACAGGCTGGAACTCAAGGAGATCAGATCCATGTTTCGTCGGCTAAATTCCAACCCATCGCATCAGATGATGTTGTTGCAGCTCTGGCTGATATTGCTGTGGGAACTCCCTTAAATGGTGCAACAGAAGTTGCGGGGCCAGAAAAAATTGGGCTTGATGAAATCGTAAGGCAATACCTTAGCCTTAAAAATGACAACAGGGAAGTGATCTCAGACGTCCATGCTCCATATTTTGGTGCAGAAATCAACGATCAGTCTCTTGTGCCCAGGGATAATGCCCGTATTGGTCAGCAAACTTATGGTGACTGGATTCGTAAACCAGGTAATCTAAGGTAGCCTAATACAAATTCTTCACCAAAAGGTTGCCTGCTGTATAATCAGGTAACCTTTTATGTTTTCTAAGAAGGCTTTTTAGTACCTTTAGCCAGGTTTAAAATTAGCTGAAGAACAACGTATTATAAATAAAGGATATATCGATGAAAAAATATACGGATACTGCCCAACTATTTCTTCGTATTGCGTTAGGACTTGGTTTTCTTTCTGCAGTGCTGGACAGAATTGGCTATTTGGGTACCGCAGGACAAGATAATATTGCCTGGGGTAACTGGGAGTCTTTCCAGGAATACACACACACCCTACTCCCATTTTTATCCAAGCCGATTTCAGATATAATGGGTTTTATTGCAACTGCAGCAGAAGCGCTATTTGGGTTGCTGCTTATTATAGGTTATAGAACCAGGCAATCCGCTATCGGAAGCTTCCTGTTGCTGTTGTCATTTGCATTCGTGATGACCATAACACTAGGGTTAAAAGCGCCATTAAATTATTCCGTTTTCAGCGCAAGCGCTGGGGCATTTGTACTGGCTACCCTGTCGTACTATCGTTGGAGCCTTGATAATTATCTGGGGAAAGTACCGAAGAATTAAGCAGTCAAGTGTTGAATGTGTCTGGTGATGGTTGCCTTGTCTGCATTTGAATTGGCGAGCAACAGTGCCTGTCTGTAATGTTGCAAAGCAACTGCATTATCAATATTTGTATACAGGTTACCCAGCAGTGAATAATAAAAAAGATTTCCAGTGAGTTTCAACTTTTCTGCTTCCACAATGGCTGCCGCCTTTCCATAAACCTTGCCCAGGGCAAAAGTTCTGTTCAAGGCAACAATAGGCGAATATTCTATAATCAACAGATTGTTGTAAAGTTGAAGAATTTGGAGCCATTTTTCTTGGGTGTCCTCTTTATGGGTATGCCAGTATGCGATACCAGCTTCCAAATGGTATTTGGTTAGCAGATTCCCATTGGCAGATAAACCTAAGTAGTACTTACCCTGATCAATCAATTCCTGGTTCCACAGGCTTTCATCCTGATCGTGATATAATATTGTTTCTCCATCCTGGTTTGCACGGGCATCAAAGCGAGAAACATGAAAACACATCAGTGAAAGCAATGCATTTACCTCGGGAAGATTTGTTCGCTCCTGATCAGTTAACAAATAGGCCAGACGCATCGCTTCTGCACAAAAATCTCTTCGGAGCGTTACGTTCTGGGTAGTTGAATAGTAACCTTCAGAAAACAACAGATATAAGGTGGTCAGGACGGTTTCCATTCGTTCGCTTATTTCAGCAAAACCGGGTTGTTCAATCCTGACATTCACCTCCTTCAACTTCTCTTTCGCTCTTTGAAGTCTTTTATAAACCACTTCTTTATTGGTGAGATAAGCATCAGCGATTTCCTGAATACCAAATCCACAAAGTAAATTCAATGCCAATGCTACCTGAGACTCGGTGGATATCTTGGGGTTACATACCGTAAAGATCATGGCAAGCTGACTATCCCCAATATTTTTGACAGACAGATCGAGCTCAAATTCTTCGGTTTTGGCGGCATGATACTGAATCTCCGGAGACAGTTTCTGCTGGAACAGATTATCACGCTTTAAATAATTTTTAGTTTTATTTTTAGCTACAGTATACAACCAGGCCGTTGGATTTTCTGGTATACCCTTGGTGCTCCAGGTCTCAGTAGCAGCAAGGAAAGTGTCACTAACAATATCCTCAGCTATTTCCATATGCGCGATACCAAACAAACGGCAGAGCACAGAAACGATTTTTTGGTACTCGCTTCTGAATAGATGTGGTATCAGCTCTTGTTGCTCCATGTAACTATAATTATCCCTCAGGATCGCTAGCCATCCTAACTTCTACAGTTCCACCGAGTTCGAGAATTGGGCAACTCTGCGCAATTTCAACCGCCTCTTCGTAATTTTCTGCTTTAACAATAATTAGTCCGCCAATAGATTCTTTAATTTCCACAAAAGGACCGTTGATCACATGCTTGTCTGCCTTCACAACTTTGCCAGCGATATCCCAGCGTTGTAAGGGCCTGGCAAGTTTATTCTGTGCAGCAATTCCACCAAACCAGTTTTGCCAGGCTTTAATAGAATTTTGCAATTCCTCTGGCGAAGGCTGCGCATCCTTATTCGTAAAATCTCTTCTGAAAATCAATAAAAAATCATTCATATTCCTTTAATTTTAATGTAATACAAACCCATGACAACCGAATAAGCAAAGTTGNGAMRRYWKWCANWGSATKWGANNAAYGKTYMTKYYSWSATGACAAACGAAAATTGATAATTAGACAAGGTAAACGATATTTATATTTAAAAGCCTGTAGCGTTTGACAATCATCGAACGTTTGTGATTAGATAAAGCAATATCGGATATATGAAACACATACCCCTACTCGTGTCCACAGGCCTACTTTTACTGGCCTCTTGCGGCACGAGCAAAGAACAAAATAATGGAGTCGCTTCAACAGCAGATACTGTTAATAAAACAGACACAGTTGCCGTCAATACACAAATGACTGCCCGCATGAGTATGAAACCGGTTATTGAGACTGGCGACTCTCTTGAGCTTAGGTTCACGGTGTATAACCGCTCTGTCAAACCACAATCGTTCTGTAAATGGCACACCCCTTTTGAACCACCAATGAGCAAATACCTAGATATTAAAGACGATCAGGGTGTAGAAGCCAGGTATCAAGGAGCCATGGCTAAACGGATCATGCCGCCTCCTGCAGATAGTTACATTGAAATTAAACCTGGTGATAGCCTTAGTGTGATGGTGAACATCAGCAAAACTTATCTGCTGGATAGACCCGGTACCTATGTCGTTAGCTACAATGCACAGGAAATCAGTGGTCTTGTTGTTAAAGATTCAATCACTTTCATCTACAATAAATAAAAACCTGGAAACTCGGTGATGATCTTAATCAATATAAACAGGTAACGTAAAATAGAAAGTGGATCCTTTGCCCGGTTCACTTTTTACTTTGATATCACTGCCATGCAGTTTCAGTATTTCTGATACCAGATGAAGTCCAATTCCAAAACCCGAAACATTCTTTAACTGCTCATTTTTTACCCGATAGAAGCGTTCAAACAATCGACGCTGGTCAATTGGGTCAATACCTACTCCCTGATCAGTAAAATTGATTGAAACGCTATCTTTTTTACGTGCACATTCAATGCGCACAAAGGTTCCCGCCAGAGAGTATTTAACCGCATTACTTAGTAAGTTGCTTAAAACCTGACTGATTTTCTCCCGATCTGCATAGATCTCCAGGTTAGTACATCCCTGGTATGTTATGGTATGATCGGGGGCGAGAATCTTAGCTTCGGCCATTAAATCATCCATCAACTGAACTAGCGTAAATCTCGAAAGGTTGAGCGACATTTTACCGTCCTCGAGTCTGGAAAGATCTAAAAAATCATGGATCATTGTGACCATCCTTGTTGTTTGTACTTCCGCCCTGGAAAGTATATTTTCGGTAAATGCATCTGCCGAATTCCTTGCCTGGGCCAGAGCCAGCTGTATATAAGACCTCACTGAAGTTAATGGCGTTTTAAGCTCATGGCTGGCAATGGCAATAAAGTCATTCTTGCGCTGTTCTTCCAGCTTTTTATCGGTAATATCACGGGCGATCTTAGATAAACCAATTATTTTTCCAGCAACATTTTTAACGGGTGATATAGTTAGGGAAACATCTATCAGCCGCCCCTGTTTAGTAACTCTTTTGGTTTCGAAATGATCTACACGCTGACCACTTTTGAGCATACTTAAGATTTTCGGTTCTTCTTCTATCCTATCTTTCGGAATCAATTTCATAATCGATTCGCCAATCATTTCTTCAGCGCAATAACCAAATATGCGTTGGGCAGAAAGGTTCCAGCTGGTTATAATTCCTTTAAGATTTTTACTAATAATTGCATCGTCAGAGGAGTCAACAATGGCAGCAAGCATCGCGCTTCTTTCTTCGACAAGCTGCAACGCAGCCAGCAGTGATTTCTGCTCTTGAGTATTTGTATCCAATTCAGTTGACCCAAGCTGATGCTCATTGGTACTACCGTCCGCTGCCTTAAAGTTATGCATAGTAATCCTTATTGTTCAAACACCCTGCCAGCTTATAAAAAAACTTCAGCAGAGGTCTGCCCGATTGAATAGATCAGGCAGTCACAACTTCTAAAGCGCTTTTGGCAAGATGAAACTTCCCATAAGATATGAATTTTCAGCTATCGCAGCAAACTAAAAATGACGCAAAAAGCAATCATTCAGACACTATCTCATTTTAATGCTATTGAAGACTGAGCCTTAATAGCATTAAAGCAAGCACCTGTTAAAAAAGGATTGTTTAATAATTTAGTTTATTTTTATTTGCTTTTTGTTAAACAATTTGACAGCCAGCATGTTTACTGAAAATCACAAAACAATCAGATTATAAATAAATTATCAACCTAATCAAAAAAACAACATGTCAGAAGGAACAGTAAAATTTTTCAACGAGTCAAAAGGATTTGGCTTTATCGTACCGGACAACGGAGATCCGGAAATCTTTGTCCATGTCACTGGTCTGATAAGCCCGGTAAGAGAAAAAGACCGGGTTAGTTTCGAGGTTGAAAACGGAAAGAAAGGAATTAACGCGGTCAAAGTAAAGAAAATCTGAAGCCCGAAAGAGCAAAAAGCATCTTCAAATCAAGATGCTTTTTTGTTGGGCTTTCTAATAAATCTTATTTTGTTTATTTATTTGTAATAAAAAATAAACAAAATGTCTTGCCAATGGTTATACCCATCTGAAGAAGAAATTAAACATCATCTAAAAAAAGACTATGGCAACTACAGCAAAATCAGGCGCAAAAATCGCCGCAAAATCTTCGAGCGTCTCAATCAGTACGCCATCAAAAACCGGTAAAATGGAAGATTCGGAATTCCATAAGTTTTTTGTTGATGAACTCAAAGACATCTATTGGGCAGAAAAACATTTGGTAAAAGCCCTCCCTAAAATGGTAAAGGCAGCGACTAATCCTGAACTTGCCAACGCTTTTCAAAAGCATACCGAAGAAACCAATACCCACATAGGTACATTGGAACGGGTATTTCAGTTGCTGGATGAAAAAGTTCAGGCAAAAAAATGCGATGCCATGGAGGGTTTGTTAAAAGAAGCAGACAGCATCATCGCAGATACTGATGCTGGTACTCAAATTCGTGACGCAGGGTTAATCTTAGCTGCTCAAAAAGTGGAACACTATGAAATTGCTACTTATGGTACGTTGGTGGTCTTTGCCGGTAACATGGGGCATACCAAGGTTGCAGAATTGCTGCAGTTTACATTAGATAACGAGAAAGCAACAGATGTAGCTTTAACCCAAGTTGCTGAAGGGTTCATTAACCAACAGGCAGCAGCAGAATAAAACAAGAAGAAGGTTTTAAATGACCCTTAGTGCAATGCTGAGGGTCATTATTTATTATCAACCACAGCATAAACAAAGTATTTAAAAACCTTCTTACTTATATTTCATGTCTTCAGCGCAGTACCTGGCAATGAATTCCTTTCGCGGAATCATATGCAGGTAAGGATAATTTCCAGATAGTTGCTGTCGTTGTTTTAGCTGGTAAAGAAAGTGCCCTCCCAGATCGACAATAATGGGGCATTTTGCCTGGTACCACACGCGATGTGGATGTTTCCAGCAAAAGGAATAATAGTGGCTGGTTAGCGGTATATTCTTGAGCTCAGGATGGTAGAAATTTAATATTTTGGGATGCCCGCTTCTTCCTAGCAAGTCAGACGTTCGGATCATAGAAAGATGATCGTTATGGCAAAACTCAAAGTCGGAAAGTTTGGGGTGATCTACATCTGGTAAATGCTTCAAAATACGGAAGCCTTTAAATTTTTTTCCATTCAATATCCATATCAATTTCGGATAAAAAGTTTCCCTGCTTTCCAGTTCTTCAATACAAATAGGTGAATTTTGGAACTCAAGGGTTGTTCCGCAAGGTGTGTATACATCAGCCCGATGCTGTTGCTCAGTAACCTCATCCCAAAAGCAGACTTCCCTGAATGAAGGAGGAAAAGCCATTTTCCAGCTCCTATGCCAAGGCGTTTCGCCGTAAGATCGCAATTGCTGTTTTTCCTGATGGATAATGACAGGCCGGGATGTAATTCTCTCAGGAAATACTAAAGCATTGAAATCCATAAAAACAAATGCCTTAGATTTTAGCAGGCGCCCAAAATTAAACTAATAATATTAGTATTCAAAAATTTAAATAAAAAATCAAAAATTTTATAAACCTCAATCCTGGCTTTAAGTGTGGTGATGGGTTTATAGGTTAACCAAATACCTTTTTGGCTTTATTAATCGCAGCTGTCAAATCAATGCCTTTTCCCAAGGCACCTTTAAAGAGATCCCCAGTTTCTTTTACCCTATCCACTGCATTGAAGATCGTAAAATCACCCATGGTCATTCCAGCTCTAACTTCTTCCCACGCCAGAGGCATGGAAACAGTTGCCCCGGGTTTGGGTCTAAGCGAATACGGACAGGCAATGGTGGCCCCTGGTCTGTTCTGCAAAAAATCAAGATACATTTTCCTTTACGATTAGCGACCATTCTTTCTAATGTCGTAAACTCAGGAACCTGCTGGTGGWSSWRRYTGACWATANNNATCYWRNGYAARSMYKYKWSAYYGWTSMYMRWYAKRYWTTSCTKNAWGWKSRMYATMAMNTGTGSWNTAMNGGWARWGYMKSAGSYCWTTNCAKRNCRYGSYWKWWYRRKCTGATMCAWNNNTTCCTTCACCATTTGCGCTACTTGGATCACCTGATCGAATGTATTCTTATCAGGATCCAGATCAATCACGCAATAGTCTGGATTGTCTGGAGACTGACTTCTGGAAAACCAGGGATTCATTTCTATGCACCCCAACGATGTCATCCAAAGTAAGGCCGCTTCATCGTTGCCCAACAGGTATTCCTTATGTTCACCATCACCTGTGGTGTAAGGAAATGTATCAGCCCATTCAGGCGCGATCTCTCTAACATCTTTCTGGTAAAAACTTTTGCTATGAATTCCACCTGGAAAACGATTTAAAGACATCGGTCTGTCTTTCAAGTAAGGAAGAATATAGTCAGCCACCTGATAATAGTAATTAAACATTTCTCTTTTGGATACCCCATCTTCAGGCCAGTAAAGCTTGCTTAAATGCGTAAACTTCAATTCATGACCTTTTACTTTTCGTACCTGAGTTTGATCTTTGGGATTAAGCAGCGTTTTACGCCCTGTAGCCTTTGGAGGCTTGATAGTGCTATCTTTCATATCTTTCTCTACTATAGCTTTAGTCTCGACCTCGGTCCCTGATCACCTCCTTAGCTTTTTATCGATGCGCATGCCCTGGAAAGAGGGATGGCGGAATACACCATCATCTGTCACCTCTGTAAAGGTGATTTCACAAACCAGTTCGGGTTTAAGCCAGTTACTTTGGTTTTGGGTGGATTAGGTCTGAAACGAGAAGGCTTATTGACATCAAGGATTTCCAAAAATGGACTTTTATTGGTAGTCAACGGCAGGAATTGACCGTTTTCATATACTCCTAATAATAGGGAACTAAATTGCTTGGGCGTATTATCTTTTTTAGTAACATCAGTTACCGAAGCGTACGCATCCTTATGTTTGATCAGTAGCCAGCCATTTCCTCCCATACAGTTGGTCTTCACCAAGGCATATTCTCCTTTTAATTTGCTGCCATGAAGCATTATTTTGAGTGAACCTGAATGTAACTGCTCCAGAAGAGGTTTTTCCTGCGCCTTTTTGCCCCTGATCTTTTCTATAGGTTAGTAAGTTGCTTTATCCCAAACAATTACTGTACCCCCACCATATTCACCCTTAGGAATAATGCCTTCAAAATTCTTGTAATCAAAAGGATGCTCTTCTACCATCACGGCAAGACGTTTGGTCTTTGGATCGGTTGAGGGGCCCTTAGGAACAACCCAGCTTTTTAGCACACCATCCATTTCCAGGCGGAAGTCGTAATGCAGGCGGGTAGCATCGTGTTTTTGAATTACAAACTGAAGTTTTCCTGAAGCTTTCGCTTTGCCAGATGTAGGCTCAGTTGTTTTATTAAAATCACGTTTTTTATTATATTCCTTCAAGCTCATGATATAGGGTACTATATCTCTAATTGACTGGTTCGTTTTGAAATTGCTTTGGATACAACAGTTTTTTGTTTACCCCAGTCCCTGTCTTCTTTAAAATCCTCATCAGGATGAAAGTAATAATCATGTTGTTTGAAAGTTTTTCCGGATTTTTGAATCCCTGGTTTTTCCTGTGGCTCAATGTTAATTCTTTCCATAAGTATCAGTTTTTTATTCCTTATAGAAAACACACATGGCTCCGTATTGTTTAAATATCTTTAAACTGCTGTAAAACGCAAATAATCAGATGTTTGTTTCCTCGGAACAACCTTTTAATAGGTCATATATAGAAGTAATATACACAGAGAATATACTGATTGAGGATGTACTAATTTAATGAGCTACGCCCTTTATCATTAAGATAAAGGGCCGGATATTTGGTCTTTTGTATCAGGATTAATAATAAGGTGTTATCGAAACCGGACCAGTAAGTCCAGAAGGCATAACTGTCCAGGTTGAAGCGTCAAAATCCTTGTAATTAATATTCACAAAATTAATCTCATGATAATTCTTCCATTTGATTTTCTTAATATCCATATCTCTGATACGGTTAGCCATCAAATTCACGACTTCTATTTTAATCGTATTTTCACCAGGGATCAGAAATTTTCCTATACGGACCTGAAAGGGAATGCTCCATATGATGCCAACTTCCTGTCCGTTTATCCATACCCGGGCACTTTCGTTTACCGTGCCTAAATCCAATACATATTCTTGTGCAGACTTTGATTCTATGTTAAAGACTGAAGAATATACCCCTGTCCCTGCAAAAGCAATTGACTTTGGATCGCCTGAATCAGTCCAGGAGCGTAAAGTGTTTAATGTTTGATCTGGAGGCAATTCAGGACCTCCCTTGGTAAAATGGAGAATCCATTGCTTATTAAGGGGTATTGCTTTTTCTGCCTTGTCCAAATATACCCAAGAAGTAGCTATTGGTTTAGGACGCTTCTCAACTCTTAAAAAAAGAGTTTGGCCTGAATTTATCTGAATCCGCACTTTGTTTTCTTTTTTGGCTGCAGTCCCGATAATCCCCGTCTGGGGATCAAGGATAGTGATATGCCCTTTTTCATTGAGTGAAAGGGTCGTATCAATTAATTTGGAACTGTGATTTACTAAATAATAATATTTTCCGGATGCAATTTGCCTTCTGATAAACTCCAATCCTGAATCGACAAGCGGTTCTCTTTTGATTTTATTGAAGTTTAAAATTCCTTCAATATCCTTTCCAAGGAAAATGATGCCTTTTCCGGTAACATATTGTTTAAAGCCGGCGGCTGAACTCTTGAATGTTAGTTTTGAAAGGCTTGAATTCAGCCGTCTTCTTCGCGCTTCCAAATCAGATAAACCGGGAACATCCTTGGGTAACTGCTGAAAAATCACTGTAGCTCCATTGTACGCTAACCCGATAATTTTGTCTAACGTCTCAGGATTTATCATTTCACATTCAGGAACGATTAGTGTTTTATAGGCTGTTCCATTTTCTGACGTATTGAGTAGCTTATTGTTCACCCTTGTTTTCCATAATAGCCTGTCTGAGGCAAAGTCAAATGAATAACCGATTTTTGAAAGCTGTTTTGACAACTTGTAAAATGAGGTTGGATGTAACCACTTATCTACATCATGAACTTTTAAGGCCATATCCATACCATTTGAATTATTCCAAATATCATAAATGGGCCAATAAATAAGCAACTCATTGTCTGGCTTTCCACTTTGTAATATTGACTGACATCTGGCTATATAGTCGTTTAAACCTTTGGCGTGTGGCCACAGGCTATTATTTGGATTCATTTCCACCGAGGCATAGAATAACCATCCAGGCCATGGAATATCCGATGGTGAGTATGTTGTTCCATGATAAAATATATGGTTGACACCCGAAAGAAATAATTGCTCGACCTCGGGCTTGCACTGCGAAAAAGAAGTTTTGAAATGCTCGGTAAGCCATGTGAACGTTTCTGATGAAGTTAATGCTTTGCCACCTGTATGCGCTGCAGAAGAAGCAAATTTGCTCATTATTGGATCTGGGTCAACGTTTCTAATATCGCCCGAATCTCTGCGAAGGCCGACGATGGGGAAATAGCTGGAGCCAAAGATTTCTGTTTCTGGAATATCGACCGCACCATAAAGATCAAGCAAATTTCCAGGGGAACCATGAGATTGGTTTTTTGTTAAGGATTTGAGGCTATGGGCCCAGTTTGTCCAGTTTTGAGTGAAGTTCTCAAGTAAAAGTTCATCCATTGTTTCGCGGTAATCTGACTTCAAGCGTGCGACGGTATCTCTTGTGTTGTCATTATTTCCACTGTCTAAAAGTTCGCGAATGTAATTTTCCAGCTTATATCCCCGGGTTTTTTGGAAATGAGCTAAGAATGTTGGTGTCCAGGTAGCGCCATATACTTCATAGCTATCGTTAAAAAAAGCCCTTACACCCTGGTGCCTTTTTCCAAAAGCATCTGTGAATCTTTTGAGGTAAACATTAACCGAATTTTTATCGAGATGATCTAAGGTGAACCCCTCGCCTCCTGGTGCTGCGCGCTTAACTTTTTGATTTGTTTTTCCTGCAAAAGCGGCGTAAATTTCCCAACTTCCGGATGTTGGAGACCAGTTTAGTGCTTTGTTGGCCTGTACAAGAGTAAGGAGATTCAGTACCTCTCGGCTGCCGCCATAGGCCGTCAAGACTTCTAGTTTCGCAAGTTCCTGTCCATCTTCTTTAACCAGAATTGGTTCATTTAGCCTTTCTCCTGCATTTAAGATGAACTTACGGGTAATGAGTTTTGTAGCTGCATTTTCAGGCTTTACCTGGGGTCCTCCGAAAGGCCAGCCAGTTCCGGTATTCATATCTACTCCCATTCTCATTGAATTAGCCTTAGTAACGGTGAAATGAATTGCGGATATCCATTCAGGAGAAAGAAAATTGATATACTTGTTCTCAAATCCCACTGCTCCGTAGATCGGCGTAATTTCTACACCTCCAAATCCAGACCGACTATACTGTTGCAAAGCTAATTCAAGATCTTTATGGTTTACTGCATTCCCCATCCACCACCATCTTGTCCATGGTTTCATTTGATTTTCTATAATCGGCCAACCGGCGGATTTTTTAATTCCAGAAGTTTGTGCCTCTGCAAGATTGAAGCTCAGCGTACACAAAAAAGTAAAAAGAATAAATATTTTGGTTTGCATTTGATGGTAATTTGATTAAAAAAAATTGTTTAAAAAACAGTTATTCTAAAACTCTTTATATATGCCTCTAGTAATTACACTTCGTTAAAGTAAAAATTTTACACAAAATCATCAAAATAACTGGTTTCTTTTGTCACATATCCATAAGTTTGGTTAACCAAAGAATATACCTTAATGATGAGAACACAGATCAATGCAGTTACTATTGCAGCTCAGGACTTGCTTAAACTTAAAACATTTTACATAGATACTTTTGGCTGGGAAATCCAGTCGGAAAGCACGGATATTGTTATGTTTAGACTCAAGCATGGTTTGTTGCTAAGCATTTACAAAGCAGAAGCCCATGCTCGTTATTTAGGTAGTGAACCAATTACATCGAAAATCCTACCTAAAACTTACCTTACCATATATACCGGATCTTTAAAGGAAACGGATGAGTTGTTCATGGAGCTGGAAAGCAAACAAGTTCATGTTATTAAAAAACCAGCAAAAGTATTTTGGGGTGGTTATGCTGGGATTATTACCGACCCAGAACACAATTACTGGGAGATTTGCTTTAATCCATTCATTTAATAGCAGGTGTTATTAACTTTAATGATATACTTAATATTTTATGGGTTTCCCTAAAAAATAGCTAAAAATATAATTAACTTATTTCTTTAACAATTATATTATAAATAAGTGATATATAAATAATTAAATATTATTAATGTAAGTAATTGTGTAGGTTGATTCGAAAACCCTACTTCTTTTTGCTTAATCAGATGTGGAGATAAAAATTATCGTAATTAATTATGTTGCTAACAGTATGCATCGAGCATATTGATATGAAACTCCTGGTACCATCTGTTTTCATGCCGTGTAGCAACCTCGCAAATGCGCTCCCGCCTTTTGATTAAGAAGAGTTTAACTAAGGCATTCAGTATCATTTTGTTTTTGGATTCAGTAATTCAAGTAATTTATTCTGTAAATCAGCACCTCGTAATCCTTTGGCAACTATCTTTCCTGAGGGATCTATTAAAAAATTACCAGGAATAGATCTTACACCATATAATTTAGCAACATCATTATCCCAATACTTAAGATCTGAAACATGTGTCCATGTCAATTTATCATCTTCAATTGCTTTTAGCCAGGCCTCCTTTTTACCCGGTTGATCTAATGAAACACCCAAGACAGTAAACCCTTTGTCTTTGAATTTTTCATAAGCTGCAACTACATTAGGGTTTTCGCGGCGGCAAGGTCCACACCATGAGGCCCAGAAATCTAACAAAACATATTTCCCTTTAAAGTCCGAGAGTTTCACGGGTTTATCATAAATATTATTCTGAGTAAAGTCAGGAGCCTGTAAGCCGATTTTAGTCCTTTTAGCAGCAGCAAATAGAACTCCAACTTGCTGGCCATTATAAGTTTGACGAATTCCAGAAGAGAGGTTTTGATATGCTTTTTCCGCATCACTCTGTAATATTTCATCAGAAGCCAGTTGTGAAAGGACTGTTAGGCTAACAAATGAATTGGGATGTCTTTTTGCAAAGTCCAGGTATATAGGAAATAACTCAGCGGAAGTATTGTCATAGCGCTTATAGAATCCTTCAAGGAAGGTTTCATCTTTTTTCTGTTCGACAGTGAATCCGGCATATTCTTCCCCAAGCGAAGTAAGTTTATCCTGCACCTTTTTTGACGCTGCTTTAAGCAAATAGTTATCTGCATTAACTTTTGATCCATTGATCAGGGAGTGCTGCAATGAGTCTGTACCGATAAGTTTTATGTTTCCAGGTTCGATATAAAATGATAGTACATCTACCCTATTTCCCTTAATAGCATCTTTTCTGTAAAGCGTACTTCTTGATGGATCTTTAATGCTTCCGTTAAAGCTAAATTTACCGTCAGTAACTATCGTTGAGTCTGCTTTGCTCTTCCCGTCTACACTGTAAGTAAGAAAAAGTTTTTCTCCCGTTCGGAGTCCTTTAACCTCTCCATTAAAAGTAAATGACTGCTGAGCAACGGCTATAAGGGGTAACATGCCGGCAATAAGTAGTAATATTTTTTTCATATTAATTGTTCAACTAAGTTTAATACGGAACAAATATAAATAAATACTACTAAATCAATAGACTTTATTTGAACTTCTCTTTCAAAAAAAAATTGGGTTTGAATCACCCTAAACTATTTATCGTAATGTAGGAAAAGGTCCGTTTCATAATTTTCAGCCAAAGGTTGATTAGGGTTATATTTCGGGCTATTCTTTACCGCCTCTACCGAAACATCCACCTCAACCGACGAGTCTGCCCAACTAACCTCTTTTATCCATTCGGGTGAAAGCAAAACTTTTTTTCCTGGAAACCAGCTACCGGTATCCACAATGAGAAAACGGATTATCCAATGCTCATCGACAATAATATCGGTTACATCGCCTATCTCTCCATCAGTGGCATGAATGTGATATCTTTTAACTTCACTGATGCTACGCAAGTGAGGATCTCCGGGTCCTTTTTTATTACGCGCGGCGATGGATGCCTCTAACGGTACTCTGGATTCAATCATTCCCGCCATACCAAGTTGCCCATAAAATCCTCCGCCTGTAGSMYMKMMAWWCSKCCRYYYRTAGKRKCKSYATAMGGCSAKNTCMTRSTGGCKSKATAMNGGCKWNNTYCTGYWKSYRYGNTMSSGGCTKNTCTKTAWNTWTGTYGSKKNTGTMNNTYTAAYYKGKWRSKNNTTGTWWKTCYARYCRGGAWKSWYTWNGNYTTYTSSWGWMAKRANTWCTTTAMNGNTTCYRKTRAMMWAMSWMCTKTWYNTTMCAWTRASMWAMCRYMTGKTYYWRSWWTSAKNATMAMRNTAWRRYYCAKSWWNCWTYWYCAAWWTMWMMSTCRKYARCWYYTMYARTKWMWCCGNTCRGWMKYWYNTATAGTRWRNASCNATNANANTTTTWATARTWWGKAKNCNATAAYTWTNATMATTWKNATWMRAYAANCYAKATYWKKWTWTRWNNAMCARNTYCRRATYWKRAWWNTSTKYAYMWKGWNTMGAWTYAWAWAAMNCTGNATATKRAATWKMTTWAAMTNNCCTGMYNATGMWRTTKNTTARNAMTMYTNGCCSWKGSWKTTRYYARSMAWANNAGSCCYSRKMYTKRCMAAYMMWWWKKMMYSRKMMWRRCMWRWAYKKKTKRRWSRSMWNNACCTGRMTSSNTGRKWMWSMTRMCTNNGGCWMMYSNATYAYNGRTGNACYCMKKSRWWYMMATMAYRRSYSYASMMMNNGGTNTTWAMNARTKMYMMMASAANASGWAKWWAYRGTTMTWMRMMWNNNAGRCGAAGRWWKGGKTNNAWTCKCWWYYMARRMNGAAKRTKRRRRTKNCMAYCTNCWACYAMAAWWKAANATGRRNNAATTWSMAMYKRSRACWAMAAWWKAAMTSGRRKAAWKWSARMKGRKKRCWAWAWMAKWMSNTCGRNTAAAKAYRGNNCKGATTRCKNATMYYNNATKCGKTCRSWANAATWTSRKRYTGATKASGGWWMCTGKRNGCGWTYAYWRGNNARTTKCWGRNTGRTGMSGSYRANTRTSSCKRYWATYRRRGARKKGMWSRWSKWKMYKNNCCGWYAKSMMNGMAAWSMWWRWWRSKWWCMRMKAWRWYWRCCRKMWNGGWAGAWWMKSTWAWWAMKYKMMNGANGMAGAMAGNCCAKMWNGGTRRATKSWRTAMARWWGMKNNTKATRCWGWWAKRSMNATNCNAGRKSWAWGRWMKRCAGTTGATTTATACTGTTATGGAGATACCAGTGTCCATGTAATGAATGGCAAGGTAATGATGGTTCTTTACCACAACAAGCAAATCGACAATGGAAAAGAATTACCCTTAAGAAAAGGAAAAATTCAAATACAATCGGAAGGTGCAGAAGTGTATTATAAAGGAATAAAGATTCAGCAAATAAGCAGTTTGCCCCCAATACTGTTGAAATAAATACGCAATATGGCTAAATTTTAAAACATAAAAGTGATTAACGAAGAACATTACCTATCAACATTTAAAACTACCATTGGGAATTACCATACAATTTCCGAAGAATCCTTTTCTCTACTTGTGTCTCTGATCCGTATACAGACCATCGATAAAAATGAATTCTTATTAAAAGAAGGACAGATATCCAAGTCATTATACTTTGTCTGCAAAGGAGCTGTCATCGCGTATTTTAGTGATGTGCAGGGAAATACCTATAATAAAAATATTTTTTTGGAGCGGCAATTTGCCGGTTCGACCGTTTCCGCATTGTTAAAAATTCCCTCCCAGTTTACATTACAGGCAATTGAAGACAGCACTGTTATTGCGATCAATCATGAAAAATACAAAGAACTTATTGAGCAACAAGACGATTTGAAAAATTTCTATATTGCTTATCTCGAAAGAAATTGGGTTATAGATAAAGAACAGAGAGAGATATCTATCGTAATGGAAACCGCCAGTGTCCGGTACTTAAAAATGCTGGCAAAACATCCGGGTATCGACAAAAGGATCCCATTACAGCACATCGCTTCCCATTTAGGAATTACGCCAACGCAGCTAAGCAGAATCCGAAAGGAAATAAAAAATAAATAGACCAATCAACATATGTAAAGTGAAATTGAAAAACATCAATCTAACTTTGCTATATGAATCAACAATTGGTCTCCATAGCCGCATTTTTGGGCGGTGTTTTTTTAGCTATTCAGGCAGGGTTTAATGCACATCTTGGTGTTTTACTTAAAAAACCGCTGCTAGCTACTATAGCCACATCCTTCAGTAGTCTTCTTTTTGCCTCAGTTTTTGTTTTATTGATTTCAAGCGAGGTCCCGAACACTAGCCTTCTTAAAAAAGTTCCCTGGTATTTATGGTTTACCGGGGGCCTTTTCAGTGTAGTCGGAATTAGCCTTTATTTTTATAGCATTCCTAAATTAGGGCTTTCTAAAATGATCTCATTAGGATTATGCGGCCAACTTATTTTTTCGGCTATCGCTACACACTTTGGTTGGCTAAATTTGCCGTTAGAACCAATAACCATAAAAAAGATAATAGGAATTATGGCCATGATGGCCGGTATACTACTCATCAATTCAAAATAACTACTATGAATGAACATGCCTTACTCAATATCAAAAACTTAATTACGCTCTGGGAAAAAGCCAGTAGCCCATTCAATGGATTTTTTACCGATGAACAACTTACTTATGTCCGCATTCCAAATTCGGACTGGCCAAATCGTGTCTGGCTGAAGCAAACATTAGATGAACCAGCCTTAAAGGAAGTTCTGGAAATTATCACCACCTCTCCCATTACCTTATCGTTTTCGTATTGGGATGATACAGAAAGTACCAGATACAAATTAGTTGAACAATATGGATTTGAGCAAAAATCAGCACAAATTGGAATGTCCATGGGGCTTGGTCAAAAGTTTAAAGAAGAGCAGCGGTTAACGTTTGAGCAGGTAAATCAGCCCGAACAGGCAAAAATCTGGACGGATGTATATCCCCAATCTTTTAAATATCATATTAATCCAGAAATACTAATCAAAACATTTAATCAAATAACCTACTATACCATTTATTTGGATAAAACTCCGATAGGCACAGTCCTTACCATTCAGGCCGAAAATGCAATTGGTATACACGGACTGGGAATTATTCCACAAATGCGGAAAAGAGGATTTGCTGAAGAAACGATGGCATACATCCTAAATAAAGCCATAGATAATCAGTTAACATATGCCTACTTGCAGGCTTCGGAATTAGGTAAAAATATCTACCTGAACATGGGATTTACTGTAGATTTTACAATGAGAAACTATATTAATCAATTGCCTGCAATATGATTTAGGTCCTCAAACTACTTAACGGCCTTAAAGCGAGCCAGTGGTRYYATNTMTGGYTTTRTKTAAAGATAAATCATCGCCGTTAAGGCTATAATTATCAGCGGCGATTAAGGCTTTACCCAGACCATTTTCAATCTCCATATTTTCGCAAGCCATCATGGTGGACATGCCCTGTGAAAATTTTATCCTTCCATTGTCTTGTAATTTAAACTCACCACCCATTCCGTTACAGCCTCCGGACGCAGAATAACGGCCATCACTTTTTTGAAGCAAGATAAATGGTTCTTTGCCATTTATTTTATCTGCAACCGGTTTGCCTGCAAGTTCAACTAACTTCCATTTACGATCTGTAATTTGACTGGTTTCCATAGTGTCTTTACCTGTTTGTGGTGCAGATGATTTTTTAAAAATATTACATGCAGCTAGAGACAGCAGGCATAATGCAAAGGTTAAGTATTGAGTTGGTTTCATACCGATCTGGATTTTAAAGGATAAACAAATAACGTTCAAAAATATCTATTTTAAACGAGAATTATTCTAAAATATGTCTCTTTCCACCTATGTTCTATACCTTTGTACAAAGTTTTTGTATGACTATTCTTTACCAAAGCCAAAATATCCTTATTCGTGAATTTATACCTGAAGACAAGCAGCTGTTTGCTCTGCTTTTTGAAGATGAAGAAGTTACCCGGTACATTCCTCAACGCTCAACCGCACAATATCTGGAATTGTTTGACAGCACGATAGCCGATTACAGCAAAGGCCCGCTAGGCCGATGGGGAATATTCGATACCCATTCCCGAGATTTTATAGGCATGTATCTTACAAGACATTTTGAATATGTGGCAGATCAGGTTGAGATTGGATATGTTTTGGCTAAAAAATACTGGGGGAAAGGTATAGCCAGCGAAGCGAGTAGCGCTTTAATTGAATATTGCTTTAGAAATACGGATACCAATCAGGTAGTTGCGGTAACAGATCTGGACAATATAGGTTCACAAAAGGTTCTCGAAAAAGCAGGTCTTAGGCGTTTGAATAATCTCAAGAGAGATGAACAGGAATTGGCTTATTTCATGATCGAACGGGCCTATTAACACTGATTCTCTATAAAAAAAAATACCTGAAATCGATGGTCAACTGGCATTGAAACTCTTATCTTGTAAATATAAAATGACACCGAGCACATCAAAATACTTATCTGAAATCATAAACAGGCTAACCGAAAAAAAGCCTTATGATAAAGTATCTGGACATACAGATCTCAAAAGTTATATTGGAACCCAGTATGATGTCATTGGCCTTTCAGTACCTATGCAACGATCAATACTGAAAACCGGTTACACTTTTAGTACATTACCCCTTCAGGATCAGCTTTCTATTTGGGATGCGATATGGAAAAATGCAGACGTTTACGAGGTGCTAAGCCAATGCATCTACTTTATTGAAAGAAACTTGCTAAAACTCGGCGTGAATGGAGTCTGGGAGATCGTACGGTTATGGGTAAAAAAGATCGACAACTGGGCACATTCTGACGGACTATCCGATATCTATGCACACCTAATGGAAAAGATACCGGAGGAGATATACAGTCAGTATGAGCGATGGAACAAATCAGAAAATCCTTGGGAGCGTAGGCAATCAGTGGTTGGAATGCTGCTATACAGCAAGAAGCGTAAAACCCTCCTCCCTGCAGCAAAATTGCTGAATATGGTTGAACCGTTAATTGCGGATAAAGATTACTTTGTTCAGAAGGGACTGGGATGGGCGCTTCGGGAGATTGGAAATATTTATCCCGATGAAGCAATGGCTTTCCTAAACAAATATTGTACAATTCTTCATTCGGTAGCTTTTACTACTGCTATTGAGAAAATAGATGTTCAGATTAAAGACACCTTGAAAGCCCGAAGAAAAGAACAAAGGCTTAAAGCTAAAATTTAGAATGTAATCGGAACTTTGCTATGTACTGGACTATGCGAAAAATATTATCATCTTTTTACTTCCAAAATCCCGTTTTTAAAGATATTTTGCGATCTAATTAACAAGATCAATATGGCTTCAGGTTTTTTTGCGATTTTAGATGATATTGCTGCTTTAATGGATGACGTCTCGGTGGCAGCTAAAATTGCAACGAGAAAAACTGCAGGTATCCTTGGGGATGACTTAGCTGTGAATGCGGAAAAGGCAACGGGATTTCTAGCCTCAAGAGAGATACCCGTGCTTTGGGCAATTACCAAAGGTTCATTTGTTAACAAAATAATTATTGTTCCGATTGCATTATTGCTCAATGCATTTTTTCCTGTCGCGATAAAGATCATTTTAGTTCTGGGTGGTTTTTTTCTCGCTTATGAGGGCGTTGAAAAAATAATAGAATACTTTTTTCATCGTAAGAAGGCAGGTCATGAAGTAATTAAAGAGGTAAAACAAGATGGTGTCGAAGCAGAAAAAGCAAAGGTCAAATCTGCTGTGATGACTGATTTCATCCTCTCAGTAGAAATCGTAATTATTGCGCTGGGAAGTGTTTTGGAAGAAAGCCTCGCTATCCAGATTTTAACGGTTTCAGTTGTTGCATTGCTGGCTACCGTCGGTGTTTATGGCATCGTTGCTATCATAGTTAGAATGGATGATGCCGGGCACAAATTGATCAAACATTCCAGCGACAAGGGCCTTGTGGCAGGGATTGGTCATTTACTTGTTAAATCACTGCCGGTTATCATCAGAATTCTGGGCGTAGTAGGAACAATTGCATTGATCTTAGTTTCAGGTGGTATTTTTGTTCATAACATTGAATTTCTACACCACTTATTGCCAAATATAGCCCTGATTATTAAGGAGTTCGGAATTGGCGTTGTCGCCGGATTGATCGTAGTAGCACTTATAAAACTTGGTAAAGTAATTTTAGGTAGTCTAAAATCGCGCTAATAAGAAGCATTTATACCTACAATTTTCCGATCAATATTAAATCAGTAATCATTAAGCCATCCTTATCAGGAGAAGTAAAATGTTTTAAATTGATCACCTCAAAGTTATTCTCCCGGAAGGCTTGAGTTAAATAATCTTCCTGATGATAATTTACCCACACCTGATCACCTGTACTTGATATCTGATATCTCGATTTATTATTATCATCCTCCTCCATGGTGCTTAAATAAAACAAACCACCTGGCTTTAATAATCCTGGAACATTCGCAATTAGCTCAATAGCTTCCTCACGCGTCAAATAAGGTAGGCAGAAACCACAAATGATTCCATCAAATTTTTCTTCGATCTTATCAATCTCCCGGCAATCCATGAGCTGGAATTTAGCTGTCGGGTTATTAGCATGGGCGAGTTCGAGCATTTTTTAGGACAAGTCAATTCCCAGGACTTTATAGTCAGGTCTCCTGTTTAGCAAGTATTTGGTAATATTTCCAGGGCCGCAAGCAACGTCTAAAATGTTCGCATTATCAGCCGTTATATTATCACAAAAAACACTGAGCAGGTCACCATATGAACTGACATCCATAAACTTATCCTGATATATTTTTGCCGATTTGTTAAATGCATCTGCCGCGTTTAATATTTTCATATAGTTATCGTTTAAATTGATCTTTGCTCATTGGCATTAATTCTTCATCCATGATTATAAACGCTTAAAGCTATAAAACATATATATATAAAAAGACCGCTAAAAGTGGTATATTTAATTAACTGTAAGATAATCCTTATGAAAACAATACTGCTGCTTTTTATATGCTGCCTCTGCTTTTCGGGTGGTTATAAGTATACCCAAAAGCCTTCGTATCTATTGGATTATAGTAAGGCACCTGTAGCAACATGTGGTTCTTTGTCGTCCTCAGAAAATATTGATATTGCCGATAATGGCAAATTTATGATACACCTGCCTGGCTGGGGACATTATTCATACCAAATATCAACAGTTAGCGACAGTGCACAGGTTTATTTTGATCAGGGGTTAACCATGTATTATAGTTACCATATGAAGGAGGCGCTCGCTTCCTTTAAAGAAGCAGCCAGGTTTGATCCCAACAGTGCCATGGCCTATTGGGGACAAGCACTGGCAATGGGGCCTTACTATAATTCTGCCCACAATTACACCATCCCTAAAAACATATCAGAAGTTTTAAAACTGATGAACCAATCTGCAGATAAGGCATCTGCAAAAGAGCGCGATCTATTGAAAGTAATGAACCTCAGGTATCCATCATCAGATGCCGATACTGTAAAAACGAAGCTGAACACGGGATATGCGCAAGGCATGAAAGCGCTCATTTCCATATATCCTCAGGATGCAGACATTAAGACGCTATTTATCGATGCGGTTATGCTGAGCCATGCCTGGGACTTCTGGAATAACGACGGATCAGCAAAAGAATGGACGCCTGAATTAGTAGATATATGTGAAAGTGTATTACAGGAAAACCCCAAGCATCCAGCTGCTTTACACTATTATATACATTTAACGGAAGCTTCGCGTAAACCTGACCGTGCTCTGGACAATGCACAGTTGCTTAAAGAGCTTTTTCCGGGAGTGGCCCACATGGTTCACATGTCTAGCCACGTGTATCAAAGAAATGGTTTATACGCGTTAGGTGTAGTGGCAAATGACAGTGCCGATGCGAGCCTTGTGCGTTATGATTCGCTGGTCAGGCATCTTTCGCTTAACAAACATTCCTCGCATTATTTTGCTGTTCAGGCCTTTTGCGGGCTAACAGGTGGAATGTATATAAAAGGACTGCAGGATGCCATATGGTGCAGAAAAAGTGTCATGCCAACTTACGAGGACACGTATACCCAATATTTGTTCATGATGCCGAAGTTTGCTTTGGTAAGACTTGGTAAATGGGATGAGATATTAAAGGATACTGTTCAGCCGGATGCCCATTGGACATATGCGGCAATACTGGACAATTTTGCCAAAGGGCTGGCATATGTATATACAGGTAAACCGGATTTGGCAAGAGGACAGCTTGTTCAGTTGCGCAGTAAAATAACAGATCCTATTTTAAAAAAAAAGCGTATCCCTTTTAATACAGCATTGCAAGGCGCAAAGATTGCGGAGGACATTTTAAATGCCGTTATTCTATTAGATCAGAAAAAGAATAAGGCGGGTATTAACAGCCTCGAAGAGGCCGTAAAAATTGAAGACGAAATGATTTACGCTGAGCCAATGGATTGGCCCATTCCTGCAAGACAATTTTTAGGAGCTTACCTTTTAAAGCTAGGAAAGCCGGCCGATGCGGCGCAGGTTTACAAAATGGATCTGGAGCTAAACCCAGGAAATGGCTGGTCATTAATTGGACTGTATCAAAGTTTGAGCGCCCTGAATAAAGTTGTGGGAATGACTGAATATAAGACTGCTTACCTTAGGGCGTTCTCTGACGCAGAGCAGATTCCACCAGCCTCTGTTTATGGCAGATAGCAATCTATATCCTTGGGTTCTTCAAGTGAACCGGGCAAAAAAACAGTTTAGGCAATTAAATCAAAACCATTTGAATTTTTAAACTGTTTAACTGTTAAAATATAATCATGAATAAATTTTTCAGAGCAATTATAGCTGGCTGGGGAGCTAAAAAGTTAGGTGGAGGCTGTTTGTCCACCATCATCATATTTATCGTAATTTATTCGCTTCTGGGAAAATGCAATCAGAAAACAAACTCGCAACCGAAAAAAGTGCAGACTGTTACTCCTCTATTCAAATAAGAATTCAGACTACCAAAAAACTCATTATTGAAAATCTCAAAGCTTCTTAAACCATGAAACAAAGGGAAACCTTATTTTAATGAAGTTTTTTTGACAAGTGTTAAAAATATATGCAAACTTCTTTTTTTTTAATTTGTTGTTATCTATGGAATTAGTTAAATCCTGATGATCATTAAAACAGTTAATTTAAAAGGAAGCATATRAAATTCACAATAGTCAATCCCACAGATCACACAGCCGTTAGACTCAGGACAATACCTGAAGATTATAACGGGGAACAAGGACTCCGTATCATTTTTCCGGAAAACGATTCTTTAGTTATGGTCAAAAAAAATGGACAATGGAATGTAATGGATGAAACTGATATCAATCCTAAACTTATCGAGGCCATAGCTAAAGAATTGAGACCTATTGCCCGATACACTTAACGAGAGTTCAGTACTCATAGACCAGCAATGGCCTAATCTTCACTCTTGCTAGTTACCTAAAGGTTACCGGTTACCCTTTGTTAACCAATAATTAAAAAAGCCCAGTAATTTCTAATTTTGAGCTATTAATCATCAACCATCAAAAATATGAAAAGACTGGATTATTATGTATTAGACGTTTTTACAGATCAACGGTTTAAGGGAAATCAATTGTCAGTTGTTTATATAGAAAATGAGCTTAGCCTTAGTCAGTACCACGATATATCAAGGGAATTCGGCTATTCTGAAACTTCCTTTGTAAATTATTCAGAGGAAGAAGGTGTTTTTAAAGTACGATCTTTTACCCCGGCAAAATTTGAGGTTGCAGGTGCAGGGCATAATCTTTTGGGCGCCGTCTGTCTGGCATTATTAAAAAAATGGGATATCTTTAAAAATCAACAAGGGGCGCCCTGGGTATTGATAAAGGATACCCCTATCCCTTTAAAAATCACTGAGGAATCAAAACTGCCTTATGTTGCTATGAAGCAAAGCCCGGCTAAAATAATCGGCAAAGTGCCGGCCAACCTCCTATCCAACGCACTGGGATTAAAGACTACTGACTTTGACTTGAATGCCTGGGACATCAATATCGTGCAAACAGAAGTTCCTCATTTAATGGTTCCTGTGAAAGATTTGGAAACACTTAAAAATGCTGTTTCTAATAAATCMYKAYKSWMWKSCCTATCTGAAAAATTTGATTTTGAAGGTTGTTATTTATTTACTGTAAATGGCATTGAAAATAATTATCTGGCAGAAACAAGATTTTTTAATCCCGGAATTGGAATCGACGAAGATCCTGCCACAGGGACAGCTGCAGGACCACTGGCAGGATATCTTGAAACGCTTGGCTACATTGAAAAAAACAGAGACTATAAGATCCTGCAAGGAAAATACGTAGAACATCCATCTACAATCCGCGTAAATGTAGCTAATGACGGTATCTGGGTTAGCGGCTCTTCTACGATTGTGATGGAAGGTCAGCTTTACTTATAATTGACATTAATCTATTACACCTATCCTACTGAATCAACTAAAGCAATCGGGCTCTAAAAAATAAAAGAATTTACTTTGAAAAACAAAGTACTTTTTATTATATTTATAGTATGTTTAAAAAGTGATCTGTATGAAAAATCATCAACACTCTCCAGCCCAGCCATCAGTACCAAGATTAATCAGATTCGTTTTGCTGGGTGCAATGATAGGCCTTGCAATCATCTCCTTTTTTGTATTCGGTGTTGGTCAGCAGAATCCGGCATGGCCAGACAACTGGAGAATCAGACCTCTGCTGGTAGTGCCATCAGCAGGTGCTGTTGCAGGGCTCTCCAGTTATTTTACAGTAAGATTTGGCACGAGACTCGGACTGAACAAGATTATTTTGTGGATCCCGGCAATACTGCTTTCTCTATTTGCACTTTGGATCGGCATTATACTGGGGCTGGATGGAACCCTGTGGGATTAGCGCTGATCCTAGTCAAAGCAGAGGTAATACGGGTATTTGGCGGGTGAGTGCGATTGTCAACAGAAAAACGTAATTTGGAATATGAAATCGATCCTCGCAATTCTTCTTCTGACACTCTGCATTCCATTGATAGGCGCCGCTCAAAAACCTGTGGGCGAAACCAGAGAAGTTACTCTAGCATGGGTAAAACAAAACCTCAGAAAAAACGGCCCGAGACTGATCCTTACTGCTGAAAGTTTAACACAGATCAAAAAGGCTGTAGACAAAGATGAAATTACCAAAGCTTATTACGCATATCTTTATAAAAATGCGGTGGCTCTGTTGGATCTCCCGGTTCTGGAAAGAAAGCTGGAAGGCAGGAGATTGCTTGGAGTATCCAGACAAGCAATTGCACGGATTGGCACTCTCGCCGCAGTTTATGCCATATCAAAAGAAAAGCGATTCTTGGATCGTATAAATACCGAATTGCTAAACATCTGCAATTTTTCAGACTGGAATCCAAGCCATTTCCTGGATGTTGGAGAAATGGCCTATGGCGTCTCCATCGGGCTGGACTGGACACTCGGCGACCTGCCGGAATCTACGATCCAACTGGTAAAGGATGCTCTGATAAGTAAAGCCATAAAACCCAGTTTGAATGAAAAATTCAATGGTTGGGTAAAAGTGGACAACAATTGGAACCAGGTGTGCCACGGTGGCATTACATCGGCTGCTGTAATGATTGCAGATCAGGATCCTGCTTTAGCCGCACTATTGATTTCCAGAATGCTCCACAACATTCCAAGAGCACTCAAGGCATATGCACCAGACGGGGCTTATCCTGAAGGGGCATCTTACTGGTCCTATGGCACCAGTTATACATTAATTACAATTAATGTTCTTGAAAGTGCTTTTGGAACTGATTTTGGCATTTCCAATACACCTGGATTTGTCAATAGTGCGCTTTTTGTGAAGAAACTGGTGGGTTCAAGTGGGCTGTATTTCAATTATTTTGATTCTGGCAGCGGTGGAGATGAAGGTCTGGAGAACCAGGAATTGCTGTTGTGGTTTGCGAATAAGACAGGCAATGATGTCTATTTTGATAGCGAAAAATTTCTAGGGGCCCTAACAAAGTCTGCTACCAGTGGCTATAACAGTTCCAAATTTAACGGGATGGTTCTGACCTGGCTGGCAAAACATAAAAAATCCACAGTGAAGTCATTACCTGCAAATTATAAAGGTGATGGAATCAATCCGATTGTTGTATTTGGCGGAGGAAAGGCTGATCCTAATGGGTATTTTCTTGGGGCCAAAGGTGGTGCAGCAAGTTTAAACCATGGCAACATGGATGCCGGTTCCTTTGTGTTTGACCTATATGGGGTCAGGTGGGCTGTAGACTTGGGGATGCAGAACTACTTTCAGCTGGAGCAAGCTATAGGAGTCAGCGGGTTATGGGACAGCAGTCAGCAAAGCAAGCGCTGGACTTTGCTGAGCAAGAACAATTTCGGTCACAGTACGCTGACGGTCAATGATGAACTGCACGTGGCTAAGGGTTTTGCACCATTAAGCTACTATAAAGGTAAAGATAACCGTCCTCAGGCAGGTTTTGATCTTTCTGCAGTATTCAAGGGGCAGCTAAAGAGCGCTAAAAGAGATTTTAAGCGGACGGGAGATCAAAGTCTTGAAATCACCGATATACTGGAGTTTTCTGAACAGACAAAAAACGTAACCTGGGCGATGATGACCCAGGCAGATGCCGAAATCATAGAAGGTGGAGTTCTGCTAAAGCAAAAAGGAAAAACCCTAAAAGTCATGATCAAGCAGCCCAAGGGCGTCCTGATCATGGTGGTTTCCGAAAATCCTCCTCCGTTAGACTATGATATGAAAGTAGACAATCTGAAAAGAGTTGAATTTAAGTTTCCTGCTGAACTATTTAAAAGCAAAGGACAAAGGATCGTTGTAGAACTAAGGGGGGATTAGGTGGCATTACCCTTTAATTATTTTTCAATTCAAAAGAATTGAAAATCGCTTTCTGACCTGAACCTTTAGCTACAATACCAGCCCTATACCCCATTCCCCATGGTGCATATTTTGAGGCATCGAATGTTACAGTATGGAAATTCACCCATTCTGATTGGGCCCTTTTATAAAAGAAACCAATTTGTTTTCCTCCTTCGCTGATCTGCATTTTCAATTCAATCAGGCCCTGAGATCGCTCTTTGACTTGTTTGAGTATAAGGTATTTTCCTTCAAGATTATTATATACTGTTATGCCATCCTCGGCAGCTGTTATTCCAATTCCACCTAATTCACCCGGCCATTTACTTTTGAAAATGGCTCCAGCGAAACAAACCCCACCTTGTGCCTCGCTAAGGACCACTTCCGCGCTAATGCTGAAATTCACGGTTTTAATATACTGACCTAAAAATGTTCCCAACTCGTGATTCTCGCTTGTAGATGCCAGATTAAGCCCATTATTGAAGGTCATATCAGGCTTTGGCAATTTCGATGGCCATTGCCAGGCTAGGTTCAGTTTCTTGTCTTTTTTAAAATCGTCATAAAAATCCAGTTCTACTTTTGGTCTGTTTGGAATGGTTGCATTGTGAAGAACCGGCCAGCCATCAGGCCCCATTTTTAATTCCTCAAGTATGCCTTCCCTGCCTACAAATACATCATAGTTTTTATTGAATGCATGGTAAAGCATAAAGAATCGGTTGTCTGCAGATTCTACCACCGTGCCGTGACCAGGACAGTTCCAGCGGTCATTGCTAACCATTACAGGGTTCTTATCATACTTCTCCCATTTTCCTGCTGCCAGATCTTTTGTACGGGCAATTCCGGTTTTATAGTTACACTTGGCATCACAACACCCTCCTACCGCGTATAAACTATAAATGTATTCACCCATTCTAAAGAAACAAGCACCCTCTACCAGAGCGGTTTCCCAAGGTTGACTGTTTGTATATACTTTTCTTTTCTCACCCAGCAATTTGGTGCGGCTTTCATTTATTTCCTGCACCCATATCCAGCTTTCCTTCCCGCAACCATTTCCGTCATTTTTCCAGAAGGCATAAATTTTCCCCTTGTCTTGAAATTCGAAAGCATCAATTGCCCCGCAGTCATCTTCTATAATTACAGGACCATTGTCTGTGAATTTGCCCGTTTCGATTTTATTGGCATCTATCCAGGCTACGCCGCACTGCAAGCCCGGATTTCCTTTGACTTTCCTGTTATGCGCAGTATAATAGGCATAAACTCTATTCTGTTCTGCATCATAAGCTAGTTCTGAAGCCCAGAAATTATTTTCTCCCCACTGATCCTTCATATCTTTAAACCCTTCCGGGAAAACATGATTGACCAATACCCAGTTCTTCAGATCTACCGATTTATATATGGTAAAATAAGGCGCCCATTCATTTGTAGTTGATGTAGCATAGTAAACCTTGCCTATTCTTATAATTGAAGGATCCGGATTGTCTCCAGGTAAGGCAGGGTTTATCAATTGAACATTGGCAGGAGCAATACTTTTATCTGCATCTTTTCTGTTAACTCCACATGATAGCAATCCACACATGAGAACAGCACATATTATTGCATTCTTAATATACCTTATATCCATAAAACGAGCATTTATCATTTCACAAATCTATATTTTTTTTTCATTTTTAGCCCAAGTTTGTCGTTCACGGATAGAAGGTTACTATTCCCGTGGTGATATCATGAAGACCCCCGATGATTCCGATTTGGCCTCCTTCTACCATTTCTTTGAGAATGGGGCTGCGCTCCAATATTGATTTAACAGACCTATTAACATTTATAGCGGCTACCTTCTCAACAAATTCGCTGTTGTTTGAATTGCGGTTCTCTTTTATTGTCAGCTCATCATCCACAGCGGGCCTGATTTTCGATAGCAAAGAAGTGAGGTTGCCCATCTCGATATGATCGCAGGCGCCTTTAATTGCTCCGCACCTGGTGTGGCCCAGAACAACGATAATTTTTGCGCCGGCCAGCCTGCAGCCAAATTCCATGCTTCCTAAAATGTCCTCGTTGAGAATGTTACCGGCGATCCGGATACTGAAAATATCACCCAAACCCTGGTCAAAAATTAATTCCGCAGATGTGCGACTGTCTATACAACTTAAAATTATCGCGAAGGGATGTTGACCATCCGAGGTTTCATTCGCTTGCTGTAAAAGATTTCGGTTGATTTTCAGGTTGTTAACAAATCGTTTATTTCCCTCTGCCAATAAATTTAGTGCCATTATTGGTGTTATAGCTTCTTGATCTTCTTTGGTTAACGTTTTCATGCCTGACAATTTTTTTTAAGCTGCAATCTATGAAAAAGTCAAAAAAAATGAGTCCTTATGATATTTTAGTTTCTATTTCCGCTTTTTGCCTGTCTAATCGATTGGCTATCTTTAAGATTAAAACGATAAACCACAGTTAAGCGATAACGTGAAGCATTGGGGTTACTTAGTTGATTATAAATGTAATTATCGCCAGTGGTTAAAGTTTTAGTTTTACGTGTATTGAGTACGTTAGTTCCATCTAAAGTAATTGTCATTTTATCTTTCAGTACATTTCTGCTTAGGCCGAAATCCAGATAATGAACAGACCAGGTATGGCTTTGTGCATTGGTTGTTGCACCTGTGTAATTGTAGCGCAACTGTAAATTCATCATCGTTGATATTTTTGCTTGAGTACTAAACCTTCCTGTTAGGGCATTTCCTTTAAAATTAAAATCCTGACCCAGATAAAATCCTTTTTGCTCGAACCCATAACCATTTAATTCGGCATTCAACTGTAACCATTTCAAGGGATTATAAAGTAATGAAAGTTCAAGCCCGTGTCTGATCTCACGTTCAATATTAACTGGAATGGTATAGAATACATCTGTGTTCCGATAGGTGTACATTTGGATAATATCAGAGTTATTCTGGTAGTAGATAGAAGGATTAAAGGTTAAATCTCCCCAATGCTTCAATAAACCAAGTTCCAGTACATCCGCATACGAAGGGTTTAGAGCAGGATTGCCAATGAATTGAGCATTAAGATCTGTAAGTTCATTAAATGGATACAACATCCATAAAGAAGGGCGATTAATTCTTTTGCTATAGCTAAACTGCGTCGTTGTTACTTCGTTGAACTGATAGCTCAGGTTAAGTGTCGGAAATATGCGGATGTATTTTTTTTTATTTTGGTAGTCCCCTAGCCGATCTTCAATACTAATTTCGGTAAGCTCTGACCGCAAGCCCAACATATAAGAAAACTTCTTGCCTTTATTGCTGAATTGAGCATAGCCACTGCCAATCAATTCATTGTACTGAAGTTTATTGTTAATGTTTTTGTAGGTAACCCATTGATCTCCTTGTTGTTGTTCCGCATTAAAATCACTGGTTACTTTTCGGTTCTCAAGTTTTAGGCCCAGTTCAAGTATCGATTTTTCGGTTAGTGGTTGTTCTAAATCTGTTTGAAGCAAGAAATCCTTGCTACCACCGACCGAACTGGTTCTTATACCCGGCAAAGCTTCAGGATGTGGAACATGTTTCTCTGTAGCCAAAGCCCATGTTTTGTTGCTATTCCAAAAATCATATTGCATATCAATAGTATATTTTTTTTGTGCATTTTCGAATGTGCGTGTGTAGTTAAATTCCAACTGATTGTAATCTCTTTTCTCTCGGGATTCACCATTTCTGGTTAGGTTGCTATCCASACWATASMNTGNCTRYRKYSNTAMTYTAAMMASGYKWYSWMANNTRATMTTKSRTMKCRWTWKTAWAKTWKKYYKSWGNCATTKTNNAWTGTGYGKRTNTARTWARATWSNCARCKSMYWGWWAKMTSWWYTNTRCYMTSRKYAYGNCGSTYKTCAKMYTRYGWYKGWKTTWASARMMGYARYYRWWNCRTYWTCGAWRAYGMWYWGMTWASWKCKGWARARMSCGTCGTAATCTGACAAGCGCGTACCCAGAGTAGAGAACAGATTAATTTTATCAGACTTATAATTCAAACTGGGATTTATCCGGTTATCATTTGGAAGCCCCCCTACCACCTTTAGCTGGCCATTAAGCCCACCGATTTTATTCTTTTTAAGTATGATGTTGATAATTCCGGCAGATCCTCCGGCATCGTAACGGGAAGAAGGATTGGAAATAACCTCAATCTTATCAATTAGACCGGCAGGGATTTGATCKWSYGANATTGCTTTGTGTTAATCCCGAACGGCGACCATTAATTAATACCATCACATTGCTATTGCCTCGTAAACTTACTGCGCCTTCAGGATTTACTGCTACAGATGGTACGCTGTTTAATATATCGTTAACCGAACCACTTTGAGATAAGATGTCTTTTCCAACCTCAAAGACCTTTTTACCCAGTTTTAAAGTAATCATACTTTTTTCTACAGTCACTGAAACTTCTTTTAAAACAGTTGCATCTTGTATAAGGCTAATATTTCCAATATCCAGTTTATAGGCTGAAGGATTTAGCACAACGTTTCGACTTAAGGTCTTATAGCCTATTAGGTTAAATTCCACTATGACATTTTCTTCCGGCAATCCTTCTAAAAGAAATTCTCCTTTCTCATTGCTAATGCTGCTTAAAATAAGTTTTCCAAGGGCATTTTTAACCTGAATAGTTACATAAGGCAGTGCGAGTTTTGCTTGGTCAGTTAATTTACCATTTACCGATCCCTTTGATGGCAGTTGATTGTTTTGTTGTGCATTAGTCGTAATGCTTACAACACAAGTAATGATAATGATGAGCAGTTTTTTCATGAGGCAAGATTAAGATTGCAGCAATTCAAAACCACAATAAAACATGCCAACAGCTCTATATCCTTCTGAAATACATTTTTCTGTCTTATATTCAGTTTAACTTTACATCATGGTTAAATTTCGCTTCTTATTCATACTACCTCTCTTTCTGTCATCCTGTAAACAGGATATTCATTATGAATATACAGAGGCCGTCTTTAAAAGCGGTGACGATTTGAGCTGGGGAGAAAAGAACTATGATGCCAATAGCTGGGATAAGGAACGGAATCCAAAGACTAGCGTTTTTTGGTCAAGAGTTAACGTACGCATAACAGACCGAGATATTAAAGATAGTATTCCTGTTGGTTTAGGGGTTCACAGTTTTGGTTCCTTCGATGTTTACTGGGATGGTGTATTCGTTGGTAAAAACGGTGAGTTTGCAAAAGATAGAGCCTATGAGGTTCCAGGTACCGAGTTGAGCGATTTTTTGCTACCTGATTCTCTGGCTAGATCCGGTTTACATACATTGGCCTTAAGAACTTCGCAACATTTTAGCACGGAGGAATTAAGAGGAGTCGATGTTAAGCTACAATATTATAAAGCGATGATTCAGCGACCCCTGATGGCCACTTCATATATAAATCTAATGGCAGGCGCATTCCTTGTAGCTGCCTTCTATTATTTCTTTCTGTACATTAACAGCAGTCGTAAAGAGCTTGATGTTCTAATTTTTGGAATCATTTGTCTGCTTTTCTTTGCGCTGCTGGGGGTCGAACATGTGAAGTTTTATATTACCATTCCTTACAACTACTTTTACACACGGTTGGAAATAGTTGGCTGGCTTACATTTGCCATTTCTCTTCTTGTCCCTTTCTATTTTACAATTCAGTTTTACTTTAAAAAGAAGTTCTGGCTTTTAGGTCTACAATTACTGGTGCTGATCTGGATTTACATCGATAATTTCAGACATTACGACTGGACAGCCATGTTGTTTAGTTACACCATGTGGTTTTTCTCGCTCATTATCGTAGTAAATGCGTTATTTAGAAAGGTAAAGGGTGCTTGGGTAGTATTTGTTGGCTTACTGATGAGTGCAGTAGCGAGTGCATTTATCGTCTATGATTTTTTTCTTTTCATATGTTATACCCTTATTGTATTGTCTATGCTTTATTTGCACACCATAAGGGCTAAACTACTGGAGAAAGAACACCAGTCTTCTTTATTACTTTCTTCGAGATTAAAATTGGAATTGCTGAAGAAAAATATTCAGCCGCATTTTATAAAAAATACGCTGACTTCCATGATCGATTGGATAGAGGAATCGCCCAAAGACGGTGTTGTTTTTATTCAGGCACTGGCAAAAGAGTTTGATATTTTAAATCAAATTGGTGAAGACACTTTAATTCCGGTCGCCAAAGAAATAGCACTTTGTAAAGCACATCTGAAGGTTATGCAGTTTAGAAAGGAAATTACTTATGTGTGGGAACAATCAGGTATCGATGAACAAGATTTGATTCCCCCGGCAATTATCCATACCATTTTGGAGAATGGCATTACCCATAGTATGCCGAGCGCTGATAAGATAATTATTTTTAAACTGAGCTTTGAAAAACAAGGGGCCAACAAGCAATATAAGGTGCTTACCATTGCCCGGAACAGAAAAAAGGGAATTGATAGAAAAACAGGAACCGGTTTTCAATACATTGCTGCAAGGTTAACTGAAAGCTACGGTGATCAATGGACTTTTGAATCGCAGGCCGTACCAGAAGGCTGGCTTACATGTATAAAAATACATATTAGATGATGAATATACTTCTCGTTGAAGATGAGGCAAGGATTGCCAAAAGGGTAGCGCGGATGAGTCGGGAATTCTTTGGATCAACGATTCAAAATCTTGTGGTTTGTGAATCCGTTAATGGTGGTATTAAATATTTGAGTCAACATACACCTGATCTGTTGTTGCTGGATCTGAATTTAAATGGTGAGGATGGTTTCGATTTGCTTAAAAGTGTTACCGCCAGGGCTTTTCATACGATCATTATATCGGCTTATACAGAAAAAGCGATTACAGCTTTTGCCTACGGAGTGTTGGATTTTGTTCCTAAACCCTTTGATCAGGAACGCCTCCACCTTGCATTCAGACGTCTATCTACTTCGGGGCCAAAATCCGAAGGTAAACTTGAATACCTGGCTGTTAAAAAGGCCGGTTCCATTGTATTGATTGATATTAAAGAAGTTCGGTACATCAAAGGCGCTGGTATTTATACCGAATTGCATTTACTTAGCGGAAAGAAAGTACTTCATGATAAATCGCTCGAAAAATTGGAACAGTTGCTTCCAGATTCCTTTGAGCGCATTCATAAATCTTACATTGTAGCGATTAATCAAGCGAAAGAAATCATTGTAAATTCCGGCAGTAAATATCTGCTTGAACTTAAAAATGGCGAAATATTACCTATTGGGAGGTCAAGATATAAAGAATTAAAACACAAGATTATTTAATACCATTAGACACCACTTTATCTTCTAATTAAAATCTCATGACATCTTTATCAAAATGAAAATTGGATATTATTTTTTTAATGGTAAACGTTTTCTGTAGCTTAATTGGCGCCAGATCCACTCTATTGGTCCATAATTATAGCGGGATAACCACCAATAGCTAAAATAAACCTGTAAGGTATAAATACCTATTGCAAGTACCAGATAAAACCAGATTGGTTGAGTGTTCCAAATACCTAATCCAAAACCAGAGAAGATGAGCATTCCGATCAGATTTTGCATCATATAATTGGTTAAGGTCATTCTCCCCATCACCGCTAAACTTGCAAAAAAGCGTTTGCATTTATCAGCAATGTACAACCAGCATATTGTGCAGCAAATACATATCATTGTACTTAAAATTAGCCAGTATTGCATGTTATAATACTTTTTAGTTGTCCATTTTAACTCTTTAGCAATCAGGAAAAAAGCCGTGAGCAGCAAGGTAATTCCCAATGAAATCCAGAATGTTCGTATGATGTATTTTCTCTTAAATTTAAGATCAGCAAGGAAATTAATTCTGTATAACGTAAATCCCCATAAAAAACAACAGAACATCACTACATGAACAGTATACAGATAGGGCTTACTGATCATCAAGGCAAGATAGGTGCCTTTAAGCCCAAACCACAGCACATCCGCTAAATTATTGCTTTTATACAGGTAAAATAATGAGCCGAACTCTTTTGAACCCGCATCATTCAATGAGCTGACATAAGAATGAAGCGCCGGAATGGATAACAACAAAATTATGCTTACGATAAAAGTGGTTTTGGCTGAACTTCGATAAAAGAGCAACAGTAGCAGTCCTAAAATAGCATAATCTTTCAGGATATCACCAAAGAAGATGGCACTATTAATTAACGCTAATAACAAAAGCCAGAACATCCGCCCTGCAAAAAAGCCATATGGATTGTCCCCTTTCTTGCTAACATTGTTCATTAAAACAGCAAAACCATAGCCAAATAAGAGACTGAGCATCGTCCATGATTTAGCTGCGAAAACGGTCTTCGCAACATACATTAATATGCTCGTTAAAGTATCGGGCTTAAAGGTTTCAAAATTTTTGTCAAGTGTAAAAAAATCGTAATAGTTCATTAAAACTACCCCAAAAAGTGCCCAACCTCGTAGTATATCTACTATTAGCGTGCGTTTATTGAGTTGCAAAGGCTGAGTGGATAGATCGTTCATGAGGATGTCATTATCATTGTAACCTCACAAATTGTATATAATCCGTATTAACAGGGTTAATGTTGTGCAACTTCATTTCTTTAGCTATTTGCGCACGGTGATAGGTGCCATGATTAAAAACGTGCATCAAAATATCATTAACGGATGTTTCAAAATAGCCAGCTGTTGAGGTTGTGTATTTTATAATCGGGGAATCTGTCGCTTCCAGGTATTCTATTTTTGACAAAGCATTTGAACTTTCTTCGAGTAGCATGCTGCATGTTTCAAGATTGTTTACCTGCCAAACAGCAATATTTGGTGCAGTGCCACTAATTCTGCAAACCCATATCTTTTGCGCATTTACGATGTGACTGAACAATATGATACATGATTCCGGAAGTGAACGAGAATTTGTTTTTAAGGCATCTAGCAAAAGTGAATTTGCCCAATTGTTGTATTTGCAGAATTGCTTTAACATATAAGCGGTGGTTTTATTTATGAATTTAAGATTTTTATGGGGATTTTTATTTGATACTTATTTACCTAAATGAAATTGTACTGCTGATAAGTTGAGCCTTACAGACAAGTAAATTGAGCCATATAGGAAATAGCAGGTGAATAAAAGTGATGATCTTTGATTCGTTAACACGTAAATTATCAGCTATGGAACAGATCACAAAAATAACCCTCGGCAAAAATGGTCCGCTGGTGTCTAAACTCGGATTAGGTTGCATGCGCATGTCCTCGGTTTGGGGAGGCCCGGTAAATGATGAGAAGGAAAGTATCGCTACCATTCAGGAAGCATTAGATAAAGGTATCAATTTCTTAAATACAGGAGACTTTTATGGCAGCGGACACAACGAGCTGCTGATCGGAAAGGCGATCAAAAACAGAAGGAACGATGCGTTCATCAGTGTTAAGTTTGGTGCGATCTTTTACAATGGTCAGTGGCTCGGTCTGGACCTGCGTCCAATAGCCATCAAGAATTTTATCAATTATTCTTTGGTCCGTTTGGGGATCGATACTATTGATCTTTATCAGCCATGCAGAATTGACGCCAGTGTACCAATTGAAGACATCATAGGAACTGTCGCTGACCTGATCAAAGAAGGAAAGGTACGCCATCTTGGCGTTTCTGAAATTACCCCAGTGCAACTACGGAAGGCGAATAGCATATACCCTGTAACTGCATTGGAAATCGGGTATTCACTAGCCGATCGCCAGATAGAAAGCGACCTGCTTCCAACAGCCAAGGAACTGGGTATTGGTGTAGTTGCGTTTGCCAGTACCGCTGAAGGCTTGCTTACCGGGGAGATGACCGCACCGCTTCCAGCTAATGACCACCACAATCACTTCACACGTTTTCAAGGAGAGAACCTCATTAAAAATCTGGAAAAAGTTGAGGTATTAAGACAAATCGCAAAAGAAAAAGGGTACACCCCGACACAACTGGCGATTGCTTGGGTCAACAATCAGGGAGAACATATTATGCCATTGGTAAGCATGAGCCGCAGATCAAGACTACCGGAGAATATGCAAGCAATGGAGATCATTTTCAGTCCGGAAGAGATTAACGCCCTTAACACACAGTTTTCGCCTGGGGCGATCCTGGGTGGCACCTATTTGCAACGATAATGGCCGGGGCTACAAAGCCCCGCCTATTTTAATATCTTTACATCATGACCAATCCAACTGAAATAATTCCTGGAGTGATCTTTTATTCCTATTTCTCGGCTCAGAGAAAAGAGAAAGTAGGATTTTTTGAGCACAGTACATTAGTGTTACAGGTTTCGGGGCAGTTTACCCTGGAGACCGCCAGCCAGAAGGTTTCCATGAAAGGCGGCCAGATGCTGCTGATACGGAAAAATCAGTTGGGAGAAATTACTAAAACACCGCTGGAAGGTTAGGATTATCAAACGATTATCATTTGCCTAAAGGAAGATTTGCTCCGGCAGGTTGCCCTGGAGAAGCAAATAGATACCGGGCACAAATATACTGGTCCGTCCAACGTTCTTATTCCGGAAAATGATTTCCTACATGGCTTTTTTCAATCCATAATACCCTATGTACGTCATTCGGAAGAAAAGATCACCAGGGATATGGGAATGCTCAAGGTCAGAGAAGCAGTTCAGTTGCTACTGCATACACTTCCTGAACTCAAGGATTTTCTATTCGATTTCTCAGAGCCGTATAAGATGGATCTGGAAAAATTCATGCTTAGCAACTTTCATTTCAATGTTCCCGTTGAAAAATTTGCACAATTAACAGGAAGAAGCCTTGCCGGCTTCAAGCGTGATTTTCAAAAGGCATTCAATATGTCGCCCCGACACTGGCTACAGGAAAAACGGTTGATGGAGGCCCGGCATCTTATTGAGAATAAGCAAAGGAAACCATCTTCGATCTACCTTGAACTTGGATTTGAAAGCCTTTCTCATTTCTCTCAKTYCTKWAMRNAAGARMKTYGNGYAAGGCACCTACCGAGGTAAACAGTACTTTCTAAGTATTAGAATTTACAGACTTAACGTTTTAGCTTCAACAGATAGATATCTGCCTCCAATTGATCGCTATCATTATCTTCACACAAAAGGAATGATAGTTCGTTCTCCGAGTCATACCGTAAAGTAAGTCCCTCAAATTTATGCCGGTCCGAGATTTCTTCGGTGAATACCACTTCCATTGTTTTGATGTCAATGCAGCCTATCATGCTTCCTGAAATTTCACCATCATTATAGGTAGAATTCGTATTTTCCGCTGTCGCCAAAAAGTAAAGTTTATTCCCCACATTAATGGCATCGGTAAAACCAGCGCGGATTCCTTTAATTACAGGGAGCTTTAATTCCGAAAATGTGATCTTAGCATTCCCCCCTAAATCCCTTCCATAAACAGTAAAAACAATATTTCGTCTGGAGTTTCCATTGCCCCGATTAAAGAAATACCAAGCATCTCCTGTGTAAACTACCCCTTCTATATTGAAATTTTCCACGTTTAATCCAGCTAATACCTGCATACTTTTGTATAATGCAGATAAATCAAGAACGGAAGTCGTTTCTTTAGTAGCTGAATTTAGCTGAATCATTTTTGTTCGGTTTGCTGTAGATCCTGATCCAAAAAGATAAAATGAATCTCCGTAAGAGGTTAACGCCTCAAAATCCGGTTTGATTTCTTTTTTTATATTTTCAGCCGGGTATTCGCTTAGCACATGACGCTTTAATGAGGATGATTTGAGCTCATATTCATAGAAATATGAACTATTGTCTCCAATGACATAAAGCGAATTATCCTTTAAAAATAAACCAGATGCAGAACCTATTCCAATAATATGAAATAACAATTCAATTGTAAACCTATTCATTTATCGTTATTCAAGATAGCTAATTTAGCTGACTAAATATGGCGTCATTCAGTTAGCACAATAATTATTTTAATTACGCTAAATTATCCTTAAATTAGGTAATGATGACAAGAACCTATCATGTCAAAAATAAATTACAATCCGGCGCTCAGGGCGCAGTATCAATATCTTTTTGATACCTGCATTATTAAGTCAGAGAAATATGTCACTGTAGATGCAGTGGTAAATAAGATTCTGGCCGGTAAGAGCCGTTATGATACAGTGGGACTCCCATTAAATATACCATGGTATTTCATTGGCATTGTACATTATATGGAAGGCAACTGTAATTTTAAAACCCATCTTCATAACGGTGATCCGTTAACAGCCAAAACTGTTCATGTTCCAGCCGGCAGGCCTGTTGGTGGAACCGCGCCTTATACATGGGAATTTAGTGCGCAAGATGCCCTTAAACTTAAAAAGCTGGAGCAATGGCCTGATTGGGATATTCCCGGCATCCTTTATAAGCTGGAACAATACAACGGGTTTGGCTACAGAAATTTAATGCAGCCTATTCCTAGTCCCTATCTGTGGAGCTTCAGCAATCACTATAATAAAGGAAAATATGTATCAGATGGACACTATGATCCTAATGCGGTGTCTGCCCAATGCGGTGCGGCAGTCATTTTAAGACGCTTCACTGAGAAACAGTTAATTGATGGTGGTATTGACAGGATCCGTCTAACCAGGCAATTAGGGCAAGAAGTAAGTTTTTCGCCGTTAAAATATGCTGCCAAAGCAGAGCAGTTACAACGCTGGCTGGTGAAATTAGGTGCTATTATAAAAATTGATGGTAAAGCAGGCCGTTTCACGAGTGACGCTTACAAAAATGTAACTGGTGAGTATCTTTCAGGAGATCCAAGATGATTGCCAAAGTCTATAAATATTGACGACGTATCTTTAAAGGGACAGTGCTGAAATACCAGACTGTCCCTCAATAGTGATTCGAGATTGGCTATACTGCTAGTTAACGATAACGCTAATGCTATAATCAATTACAACATTCTCAAAATAAGCCAAAGTGCTGCCATATTTAGAGGCCGAGCCGCAATAGAAGTTATAATTGTAGGTATGATAAGGTGTATCATAAGGAGCGGCAACCTCTACCCTTACATTATAAGTTCCCTGAGGTACATATAAACTCGCGTAACTATGCGGGCTGGCCGTTACAGAGCTATAATAGCCCGAAGAATTGCTAACGGTTACCGTTGCATTGTAATAAGTGCCATTTCCAAAGGACACGGTAACGTCAGAGAATGGTACTTTGGCTGTCTTGCTGGTCCATGAGCCACATAAAATAATGGTGCAAAAAATCAGGGATAATTGAATTGCTTTTTTCATAATGGTTTAAAATTTAAGGGTTAATGATTATTATAGAAGATCTTTTATAAAAATTAAGGCCATTGTGGAAAGTTCATCGACACGCTTTACCAGCAGTTGTCAGGCTTTATTTTTTAATGCTTTTTAGCCCAATGTTGAGTTTCCGGAATTCATATCTTTGTTCTTGATGATCGGTTATAGTTCGTTTCGGTGTTACAAGTTAATTTTTATTGATGTATAATCCTTGTAACATGTTGCCTGATTATGACTATATTGTATCATCTAAATCCTCCATTTACAATTAAAGGATTGTTCGGTTATGGCTTTTTATGAGCAGGCCCAACACTCAGATATCACGGCAGCTAAACTCAAGCTTAACTGGAGCACAGACCTGTTATACTCCTGTAAAGTAACTGTTGATATAATACCGTGACCGAACCATTTGTATCCCCTGATGATAGGACAGCAAGCATCCCGGTTAATTTTATAGCTGGTAGTGAATTACCTGGACGGGCGGGACACACAGAGTAGTATCCCGCCGCTTACCCCAGGCACCGAGCGCTACACAATATCTTATTTATTTTTTCTGTTCGGTATAAATTGCAACTCCATCAATAATGAGCGCTCTAACATACAGAGACATCTGGATGTACGAAGTCCTGTCACTAGCCATAAAGCTCTCAGCAACATTACCGCTTGTGCCCCCCTTAAAAGCTATTGTTCTGGTTGGCTTTCCAATCTCTGTGGCTTCCATACTTATCGATCCATCAGCCTCTTTAATTTCCCCGGCTATCCATTTTAAAAGAAATGGATCCATATCCTGCTTAAAATCGATACTAACAGCACAAGTACCTGGATCTTTGGCTAAACCGGTCTCCTGTGATTTTGTGAAGGAATACACTACATTATTCAACAGATAGGTCTGAGAGGTTTTGGTTTCAGGATCGGTCAGTTTTAATTTGATCACCCTTTCTGCTTGTTGGCCAAAGGCGTTAAGGTTAAAGGCCAGGCATACCAGCATTAATAATCCGCATACTTTTATGTTTTTCATTGGTAGATATTTACTTACTACAAAAATATTTCTCTATCTACCCTGAACCAAGAATTTGGAGACTACATACAGACTACTACATCCAATAGTTGCGTCTACAATACAACTACAAAAACTAATGCATCCATTAATACAAGTGTTCCATCTATTATTCCTGAGAACGGATAAAATTGTCGAGATTATCTTCTTTATCAAGGCCAAACTTTTGCTTGATTCGGTAACGTGCCATACGGATACTTTTGGGCTCGATCCCAAGTCTTATAGCCACCTCTTTATTTGATAAACCCATCAGGATATAAGCACAATATTTCAAATCAAGGCGGGTAAGTGCTTGATTTGCTTTCTTTTGAAGCCTATCAAAGAAAATCGGATTACTTTCAAAAAAATCAGTTTTGAGCTCCTCGAAATCTTTGTCTATCCTTTTCTGCTGATGTATAATTCGCTTAATCTGTTCATCGAGTGTAAGGTGGCTATCAGTGCTTACCTTTCCCGACAGTAATTCCAGCAATTCATTTTTTTGTTCCATCTGTAGGTTACCTGCCAATACCTCTYTNTSCRAWCGTTNCCTGACGTTCCTTAAGTAAAACCTGTTCTGTCTGGAGTTGCATGGCTTCTGTTTCCTTCAGCTGCGCCCGTAATTCTGCAGCTCCTTTTTCTTTGTCGATGAGTTCCTGTTTTCTGACTGACGCTTTCAGTTTATAATTGTATGACCTCAATAAAAAGAGCAATGCTGTTATGCCCGTTAATGCCAACAGGATATAAAAAATATTCCGCTTTTTGGTAAAGACAGCTTCTTGCTGTAAGTATGCAATTTTCTGTTCCTTTTTTTCAGATTGATATTGTGCTTCCACTCTTTGGATGCTATTGATCTTCTCTTCATCAAAAGCCTCCTTATTGAACTTAATATATTCTTTTAAATATTTCAGTGCCGCTTCCTGATCTCCTCTCTTTTCAGCGATATGAGAAAGACCCAGGAACATTCTGGCCTTGGTTAGTGGCATTTTTATGACACTACCTGCTACTGCGCTCAACCCTGTTAGCAACATCTTTTCGGCTTCATTATAATTTCCATCGCGTAAGGCGTACTCGCTTTTTAGGCCATAGCAGTTTACCAGAACTTCCTGCAAGTTGGTGTTGGTTGCAATTCGAATTGCGATATCAGTATATTTCTCAGCACTGTCTCTATAGGTATTCGGGAAATACTGGAAATAACTGTTGGCCGTATTTAATGCAATGGCTGCAGTATTGCTACGGATGAGCAGTCTGCCGCTTTGCTTTTCAGCCGTCAAGAGTGATTTCTTATAAATGTTTAATGCCGAATCTAATAAACTTCGTTTACTCGTGTCCTGCTTAAACCGATCAAAGTAAGTTTGGCCAATGGTAAAATATGCTGTGTTTAATGCATCTACCTGTTTACTTTTCAGTGCAGTTTCATAACATAGATCAGCATATTTTCTTTGTTTGGCCGGGTCATTTCCATATCCATAAAAGCTCGCCAGGTAGTGATATACGGTACTTTCATATTCATAGGCCTCCTGCCCTTTAAAAAAATCAAGTGCTCTCAGGAATTTTATTATCGCTTTATCATTTTCATCATTTATAAGATCTAACCAGCCATTTCTAAGCGATACAAAACCTAAGGTTTTTGGATCTTTGGTCTTTCCGGCATAATAAAGGGCGCTATCGCGACTTTCATAGGCGTGTTTCAGGTCTTTTTTCCATACGTAAAGATGGATCAATGTAGCAAAAGCCATGGCTTTACCCCTACCGTCTTTCATTCTAGCACCTATTTGAAGGGCTTCATTAGCCATTTTGAATGATAGCGGAAGGTCTTTTTCGAAATTAGCCTTTGCCAGTCTACATAGCGTATTTACACGCTCCGCTTCGGAAAGGCTACTTTGTGCCAATAAGCGATTCAGCGAATCGGTATAAATTTTTTGTGCCGTTGTATCTTTCAGAAAAATAAGACAGAAAACTGTGGTTATCAGTAATGGTTTCAGTGGTAGCTGCATATTCAAAAATATAAAAAAGAAATTCTCCTGTAAAACCGGAAATAAGGCTAAATAACTGAATTAAAATCTTTTAAACGTTTTATGTAGTTGCATTGTAGACGCTGCTAATGAAGGTAGTAGTCAGAGTGTAGTCCTCGAATTCTTGGTTCAGGGTATACTGGGGGCTAATTTTGTATCAAAAGTATCTATCAATTAATTTATATATCCATGAAAACTAAAACAATGGCCATTGTAGCCTACTTCACCATCATTGGATGGATCGTTTCTTATCTGGAGTTTAAAAAAACTACTGAAAAGAGTAAACTGGTTAACTATCATTTAGGGCAAGCCCTCGGAGTGATGATCACCTCTATTGTACTGAGTATCATTTGCAGTATTATCCTGGCGGTGATTCCCGCTTTAGGAACTATTTTTTATCTAATTATGCTGGTTCCATTAATCCTTCTGTTATTTGGTGCCATAGCAGCCTCCAACGAAGTTGAAAAACCTGTACCCCTGATCGGAAAAGTATTTGAGGGAAAATTCAATTTCGCTTCGTAGAAGAAGCGAAATTGAATTATTTATTCAAAAATGGTTTAACTTTTTCGCCAATTAATGCTATGGATCTCAATAGCTGGTCATGGCTCAGCCCTGCATTATCCATCTGAAAAGTAAACCTGTCAACGCCCCCTAAGGATTCACTATGTCTCAGCAGTTTCTCCGCAACCTGCTCAGGAGCACCCAATACCAACACTCCTTTTGGGCCAGTCAAATGATCAAACTGTGTTTTGGTTACCGGAGGCCATCCACGCTCCCTGCCAAGCTTGGTCCACAGTTCTGCATATCCGGGATAATAATCTGCAATGGCCTGCTCATTACTCGCAGCAACATAGCCTGGAGAGTGCAAGCCCACTTTTAACTCCTCGGCGGCGAAGCCTGCGCGGTGTCCCGCCTCACGGTACAAGTCGATCAAAGGGCGAAAGCGTTCGGTTTCACCGCCAATTATTGCTACCATAAGTGGTAAGCCTAATGAACCCGCTCGCGCAAAGGATTCGGGCGTACCACCTACGCCTAACCAAACTGGCAATTTATCTTGAAAAGCGCGTGGATATACCGGCTGGTTCTCCAATGCAGGCCTGAACCTGCCCGACCAGCTCACAAATTCCTGATCCCTAATACGCAAAAGGAGATCTAGTTTCTCTGCAAACAGCGCATCATAATCGTTGAGGTCAAATCCAAACAGCGGATAGGCATCTATTGCCGAGCCGCGACCAACAACAAGCTCTGCCCTGCCTTTGGAGATCAGATCCAGTGTTGCGAAATTTTGATAGACACGCACAGGGTCGGAAGTGCTTAACACGGTAACCGCACTGGTAAGTCGAATCCGTTTGGTCCTTGCTGCAGCTGCAGATAGAATCACTGCCGGAGCAGAATCTAAAAACTCCTTTTTGTGATGTTCGCCAATACCAAAAACGTCCAGTCCGACCTCATCAGCCATGGATATCCTGTCCAATAACTGTTCCATCGCCGCTACGCTGCTTAATGTTTTGCTACCGTACATTGCCGAAGCAAAACTGTCTATTCCTATTTCCATATTATTAGCTAGTTCTAATTCACCCAAATTTACGTCTCTAAACACTAAGTGATATTAACCTATGATAAGAAAACTCATTTTCCATATCTGTTATGGCTCCCAAAACAGATATGTCCTCTCATCGTTAAACAGCGCATCAACTAACCCGGAAATTCCAAATATTTTTGACTAGTTTTGTTTAAAGTTATCGACATGAACAGAAAGAGTTGTCTTCCTCCTCCTAGGCCTTAATAATTAACCTGCACTACAAACCCATGCTTTGCTGATCAGTAAGCTTAAGCCTAGGTTACACATTTAGTTTATTTATTAATTCTTAGTTCCTGTTTTTAAGAACAGGCAGACAATTCCTTTATGAAAAAATCATATTTAGTATTACACTTTGCTGTACTACTTGCGGGCTTCACCGGCATATTCGGTAAACTCATTTCTCTTAACGAAGGACTTCTGGTTTGGTACAGGGTATTTTTCTCTTCGATTATCCTCTTACTAGTTCTAAAAATGTTTAAAGTAAAGGTCAGCATAACCTCCAAACAGAAGTTTGATATTGCAAAAATCGGGGTTTTTATCACCATACACTGGATATTTTTTTATGCGAGTATCAAGTACGCCAATATCTCCATAGGTGTAGTCTGTTACTGTCTGACCAGTTTTTTTACTGCAATTTTCAGTCCGTTGATTAACCGACAGAAATTCAACCTCACCGAACTTTTATTAAGTTTGCTCACACTTGCTGGCATTGCCCTGATCTTCCATTTCGATTCTTCCTATCAGCTAGGAATAGGACTAGGTGTCTTATCCTCAGCTTTCGCTGCAATATACACCATTTACAACGAGCGGCTGGTCAGAAAATACGACAGCAGGATCATCAACTATTACCAGATGATTGGAGGTACAATTGCTTTAGGTATATCGCTTCCTTTTTATCTGCATTATTTTCCAGCACCATCCCTCCTTCCGAGTTTGAAGGATACCGCGTACTTGTTGTTACTCGCTTCCTTTTGCACGGTTGGACTTTATGTGCTTTTTGCTGAATCATTAAAACGGATCTCTGCATTTACAGTAAACTTAAGTTTTAACCTTGAGCCTATATATGCCATCATACTTGCCTTTCTGTTCTTTAACGAAAGCAAAGAACTAAATGTTTCCTTTTATGTAGGTCTGCTATTTGTGATGGCTTCAGTCATCTTACAGACTATATTTTCACTTAAGCGGTCACCCGGAATTGATGGTACTAAAGGTACTCTAGTGTAGCTCCTACAGATTCTGGATTGAATTAGCCAGGGATTTTCGGTACTTCCAGTTCCTCGCCGTATTGGAGCAAAAATATGCCTTTTAAAATAGTATTAACTCTCCTATCTTTAGTCTTTGTGAAATGAACTATGAGTGATGCAATACCGTATTTGAAGGGTTGTTTTTTTGGATCTAAAATAAAAGAATCTGTTTTTGGTAGTGTAACTACCAGTGAAACTGTATTTTCTGCGGGTTTGTCTTCTGACTGGCACTATCATGCCAACCCCCATTTTTCACACATTCTTTCGGGTGGAAGTACCGAGATCAGAGCTTCTGATGCCCAGTTACAAGAAGGAGGTAAAGGACTTTATTACTACCCGGGGATACCACATCAGAATATATATTACCGTCCAGATACCAGAATATTTAATGTAGAACTTGACTACTCCTTTTTTGAAAAACATCAGCTAGAAGTTCCCGGAGAATCTTTAATGTTTGATTCCAGCATTCCACTTAATACAGGCGGCCTTATCCGAATACTCAGAGAACATAGGCTTAATGATATTAATAGTGGAATCTCTATTGATCAGCTGTGTATCAACTTGATACGTTCGAATTCCAAGCTAGATGAGGATCATCCCGACTGGACCAATATAATAAGGGATATTCTGAATGATAACTGGAATGGTCCTTTATCACTGGTGGAACTCAGTAATTTGGTTGGACTTCACCCGGTAACGGTATCACGTTATTTCACAAAATACTTTGGTTGTACCTTTGGGGAGTACCTTCGTCGAATTAAGGTTGAACGTGCTGTTCTTCTTCTCAGAAACGGTAAAATCCCGTTAACTGAGATTGCTTATCACTGCGGTTTTTTTGACCAGGCGCACTTTACCAAAACATTTAGAGGTATTACTGGGTTCCTTCCTAAGCATTACCGAAATATCTGACAGTAGTAACGCTAAATTCATACAATTTTCTCATTCAAGCCTGTTTTACCTTTGGAGAATAATTCTTGTATTATGAAATTGGTTATACAAAACAGGATGCTATTTGCATCGATGTTAGTCTTTTGTTTAAATCACACTTCCGCTCAAGTTAATAATAAAAAGCTAAGGAAGCTGTTCGAACGGTATCATCAGGAAAATCTAAGGTTTCATCCTTTAGACGCTACATTTTCCGGCAGCCATTTATATGACGACCAGCTTGAGAATGATGGTTCTGCTAATTACATAGCAGCTACAGCATCCTTTAATCAGAAATACCTTCGTTTGCTAAGTGATTTCAACAGATCGAAACTAAATACAGCTGACCGCATCTCCTATGATGTAATGAAGGAGTTACTAGAAGTTGACGTAGAGAAAAGAAAGCTCCATCTTCACTATATACCTATCAATCAGTTTTCTTCTGTTCCACTTCTATTTGGTCAGCTTGGTTCGGGTAATTCTGCTCAGCCATTTAAAACTGTGCAGGATTATGAAAACTGGATTAAAAGGATTGGAGATTTTAGAACATGGACCGATACTGCTATTGCAAACATGAAAAAAGGAGCGCTGATAGGTATGGTCTTGCCAAAAACATTGGTTTTAAAAATGATTCCACAGATGGAGGAACTCGCTCTTAATGACCCTGAAAAAAATATTTTCTTTTCGCCTTTAAAAAATATACCCAACACATTTTCCCCATCTGAAGAACAACATGTAGTTAAAGCATTGAAACACGCAATAGCATCTGAATTGCTCCCGGCATATGATAGGATGGCCGGTTATCTCAAAAATGATTATATGCAACATGCAAGTGATGTATCCGGTTTATCTGGAATTCCGGGAGGGCTGGATATATACAATTGGTATATCCGTTTCTATACCACCACCAGGAAAACCCCGGAAGAAATTTACCAAACTGGATTGGCAGAAGTCAATAGAATTCAGGAAAAGATGACACTAATCATGACTCAGGTCGGCTTTAATGGCTCATTGGGTGCATTTTATGAATATTTGAAAAAGGATCCGAAATTTATGCCCTTTAAGTCACCTGAAGAGGTGTTGTCAGCTTATAGAAATATTTACGAGAAAGTAAAACCGAATCTTCCTAAACTTTTTAGCGTTTATCCGAAAAATCGATTTGAGATCAAAAGAGTTGAGTCTTTCAGGGAAGCCTCACAAAACGGACCATCTTATACTTTAGGCTCCATTGACGGTTCTCGTCCGGGTACTTTTTATGTCCCTGTTCCTGATGCCACAAAGATTAATGTTACGAATCTGGGGCTCGAAGCTACTTTTATTCATGAAGCCATACCTGGTCATCACTTCCAGATATCCTTACAGCAGGAAAACACTGCTCTCCCCTCTTTCAGAAGGCAAATCAGTTTCAGCGCGTTTACTGAAGGCTGGGCTTTATATATCGAATCCTTAGGTAAACAACTGGGATGTTATACGGACCCTTATCAGGAAATGGGCGCTTTAAATAATGAAATTCTCAGGGCCATCAGATTGGTGGTTGATGTGGGAATTCATACCGGAAAGATGAGCCGGGAACAAGCCATTGCTTATATGTTATCTAATCAGTCCATTAGTCAGCAAGATGCAGTGAATGCAGCAGAGCGGTATATGGCCCTGCCCGGGCAAGCACTCTCTTATAAAACAGGAGAACTGGAGATTCAAAGGATAAAAGAAAAACTCAAAGTCAAATTAGGAAAGCGGTTTAATATCATTCGTTTCCATGACGCATTGCTTAGTCAGGGAGATATGCCGCTAACGGTTTTGGATAGGTACATGGAAGATTGGGCATCTGGGCAGTAACCTTTCCAAATCAAAAAATGGTTAGTAGTTTAGCTTGACAAAAACATAATTGCTAAATTTGGTCCGGTTTAGATATTACTGAGATTTACGAAATCAGGGTATTCGATGACGTCAAACTAATAAGAGATATAATAAATGGAAAACGATTTTGTTTCAATTTGGCTGGAAGAAACTGGAAATCCGGCAATCGAGGAATTAACCAGGGCGAACCGAAAAGTTGCTGATGAAACAGCGAACTTTTTATTAGAGAAAGGGCTTAATTCAGGCGATCTTTCAACTATACTAGATATCAACCACGACGAAATTGCCAGATGGCTAAGTGGCAAGCATGCTTTCAGTATAAAAAGCCTAAAAGATATGACAGACACACTGGCAGGTCACCAGGTGTAATAATAAACTGCTCGTTTGTTAATTTCACATGGTATTTGCACAATTACGCATTATTGAAGTGTGGCTGATACTATAAAAAAGATAAAAGATCCGGCCCATATTGCCCAGCAGATTGTCCGGTTTGCTTGGTTATTGAGCCGATGATTTTTAAATTCCTGAAATATAAGTTCACTCTTGCCCTTATTCATTAAATACAGCTGAAGAATAATCAGGATGATGATATTTAAGCCCAGTACGAGTGGCTTGGTCCAGGATCCCATTGACCAAAATCCAGGATCAGCTAATAACCAGAGACTCAATATCAGCCAACATATACTGAGTTCTACCAGGAGCACACTTCTGAAATCACCAACCCAGCTTTCAGGCTTGTTACGGTAGTGGTAAAGGAATGTAAAGTAATAGAATCTTAGCAGTTTCATTTAATTCTTCATTTTAAGGATATTGAATCGATATTGATAATTTAACATAACATACCTTCTTAGAATAAGCTGTTCGTTAGTAATCAGGGCATTCAAATATCCATACCTGTTTACAGAAATATTTTGGTTCAGCAGATCATAGACAGATAGTTTCAACTGCCCGCGATCTTTTTGATGTGTCAGTAACGACAGCGCTAAGTTAACAATATGCGAGCTTCTTGAAAAACCCTGAGCAATTTGAGGGTTATACATGAACGAATATTTTGCATCAATGACAATCCGCTTAGGAAGCCTGAACGAACCTGAACTGCCCAGGTTATGGGAATAGTTTAACACAGTTTTGAAATCCTGATTTATGTAATCGACCAATGACCTTCGATACATGTAGTAGAAATTTATCATGACAACTGATTTATAATTGAGACTGAAATCCTGGTTTACTCCAAATGAACGGACGCGCTGTCTGGTTTCATCATCATTTAAAAAAACGATTCGGCTATTGTAACTACCAGATAAGCCTGTTCGCATACCTATCTGCCATTGTTGTGATTTCTTAAATTGCTTGCCGATTGAACCACCGCCATCCATCCACTGCCCACCGTCTTTGTTTACCGTGGTCGTAGTCGTAAAACCTTTATCGTCTATCACAGCCTTTTGCACAAAATTATTGCCTGAGAACATCGAACTGGCATATCCACTGATACTTAGCATCCGAGATGTGATGTATTTATAGTAGTTTGCCCTCAAATTCCGTTGTCTGCTGGGCATTAATTGCGGATTTCCTATGAACGTTGACTGTGCGGATATTTCCCTGGAAAGTGGCTGCATATTGTAAAGGGATGGAAAATCAACCCATTCGCCATAACTCATTGAAAGCCCACTGTAATCTATAGAAAATGATGGAAAGAGGACAGTAGAACGCTGTCTGATGTCATTAGCAGAAGTATTGAACTTGTTATTGACATCCTGAATTTCCAAGTCGAGTGCCACTCTTAGCCTCAGATGAGTATTAATCTGATAATTGAGCAGGGGCTTAATGTTTTGAAAGAAGCCTGTCCGCTCAAAATCGTTGCTTTGTTCTGGCCTGAACTGATCGTAATTCCCTGATGTACTATTCATATCAAAGGTATAAAGGGGCTCTGCCCAATAATAATATCTGCTGTTGGTGAATAACTCAGCAGTTAGTTTTTTACTTAACGGAAGATTGTACAGAATGGATAAGCCTGTCCATCTGGTCTTGCTGCTGTTTGTAATGTGTCGGTCGAACAACGAAGATTCAAGCTCTGAAGAAAAAGATGTGAGCTGGTTATAATTATAGGCCTCGGTGCCACCGGCATTTAAATTTAACAGATTATTAATAGTCAGTGATCTACCCTTCTTAAATCTCTTGTAATAGGTTAGGTTGTGCGAAAAATTATTACTGCTCTTCCTGCTTCGGTTGCGTCCGTCAGTTTCGCTCAACGTCGGAATTTGAGTGTTGGATTGTTTCAAAAAACTGGAATACCCATATCGTTCAGGAGAAAAGGTCATCGCCGGACGATACCGTATACTTTCAGTCGTATCTGGGTCCCATTCCATTAGCCCACCCAATGAATGGGTAGTGGCATTGAGCCTGGCTTGATCGGTTCTAAGTGAGGTAATGATTGTGTTGGTAAGAGACTGTTCATTTAAGTTTTTTGTTTCATTGTTGGTGATCGTGTTCCCATAAAAGTAGGCAATATTGAGTTTCAGCTTTTTACCATAGTCATTATTGATATTGATACCACCCGATCTAACGTTAACCAGCCCACCAGACTGTCGTCCTCCAAAGTTACCATAATCTACCTGATCACTACCTGATCTGTTAAATCCGCCCATGCTCTGAAGGTCGTTCTGACTAAACCCAGTACTGTTTAAATTATTCGCTGCTCCCATTAAACTAAATTGTAGCGTATCCCGAAAACTGCTCACAATACCGCTCGCTTCATATCGTTCTCTTGAACCGATTCCACCCATAAACTTACCAATGGTGCTTTTTTTAACTACACTTTTTAGTTTCAGGTTAATCACATTTTGTAAGTTGATCTCATTTATCTTACGATCCGGATCGTTTTCTCTGTCCAGATACACCTGAATCTTATCAATCATTTCGGCGTCTAGATTTCTTAATGCAATGAGCTGGTTGGTACCGAAGAATTCCTTGCCATCGATCAGTATTCTGCTAGTTCCTTTTCCGTTAACTAATACCTCCCCGTTCTCATTTACCTGAACACCAGGCAGCAGTCTCAAGAGTTCTTCAACTAAAGCATTTGGCCGTGTTTTGAATGCTTCGACGTTGAACTCTATTGTATCCTTTTTCATTACTACCGGTGATCGCTCTCCTGTTATCACAATTTCCCCAAGGCTTTTGCCCGCCAATTTAAGCATTCCGAGGTCGAGTAAGCCTGGCTTTAAATTGATAACTTGCCTGTATGAATCATACCCCACATATGAAATGATTAGTTTTAATGACCTTGTTGCTGGCAAGCGTGACAGTTGAAAGGATCCGTCATCTTTGGTTACAGTATACGACACGAGTGAGGTATCCCGCGCATTCACTACGGCTACAGTAGAAAGGCCAAGCGGGGATTTGGTGGTTGAGTCTATAATGGTCCCCTTTATCGAAGCATTGTTTTGGGCATTGGACACTAATGTTGTGCAAAAACACAGGAGCAACAGCAATAAGATATTCTTCATGAGAGTGTTATACAGATATCCGATTAATCGTTTTAAAAACTAATTCAAGATAGTTTTTTTAAGCGGTTTTACACATTTTTTGTAACCACTGGTATAATACTCAGTTTAGCTACTATTTGCGGGAAATACGCATATTTGGCTTTGAAATCTCCGTATTTCCCGTATTGGCTGCTATTTGTTGAACATTTATCTTCGTTAAAGAGGGGAAAATCAATTTAAACAAAGATTATATAATATAATGGTAGAAAGATATGGAGCACAATGCCGGAGCGATCGTTGAATTGGCAATTCGGCGACAAGAGATTAGCATCACTGAGCTATCCAGACGTTTACACGTGAACAGGCGCACCTTGTACAACTGGTTCACCAAGAATGATCTCCATCCAGATTTGATCTTACAAATCGGCAGGATGATAAACTATGATTTTTATCCACACTTCGAAAGTGGATTCTTCGGGTTTGGTCCTGAGCAAGAGTTAAGCCCACAGGCACGAAACACGCAGCAAATGCCCGAAGATCGGGCGTTTTACTGGATGGGTAAGTATATTAATTTACTAGAGGAGTATAAAGGTCTGTTACGAAAAGACAGCTTTTAAAAAAACGAATCCTTTACCGCTGTAGATCAGTGAAATTTGTTATAATCTATACCGAAGTTTGATGTTTCTGCCTATCGCTTTAAGTAGTTCAGGGTGATCATTTACTGTCGCATCAACAACCTCCCAATCGCCTTTTAAATTGCAAACAAGCTGGTACTCCATATCTTTCAGGTTAATCCGGATTGTACTGGTTTCTCTTGTTATTCCCTTCGTTAAAACAATATAGGTATAGTCTTTTTCATCAAAAGTGATGCGCATTTGTAGATTCATAATGCAAATATAGCGACGGAAACGTGCTTTTATTGTACTATCCCGGAAACATTTATGATCGATTAGAACTGATCTTGTTGCTCAGGTGCTTTTTATAGATCCTATTATAGTTGACACAGTGGGTGTTGCAAGGAAATTATCGTACGGCATAAAAAACCAGAGCCCTGGTTTGCATGACGCTGGTAAAGATAAAAAAAAGCCTCAACCCCTCCTTAAACAGGAAGCTTTTTAAAAATGTTCCCAATCACCTTAGGTAATTGAGAAATTGCCTTCTCGGGATTGTTCAGTTCCCCTTCTGCCCAACCCCTCCATATCACCTTTTTGGTCCTGCGATCAATTAAATCAATCATAATACTTCCCTGCTTCACATCCACCGTCCGCTGCTCGTTGCCCACATAGACGGGAAAAGGATTACGGTAAGCATAATAATAGAAAGCACGTCCCCGGTAAACGCCTACACGCGGAACATATCTCCCGGGAGCATCGTAATACACTGGTTCATTATACGACTTTGTTTCCTTATTCGCCACCGCAGTATACCTCACCAGTAGATCTGGTTTCTTGTTGTTCAGCCTAAAACCCCTGTTGTTCAACTCAGTGCTTGCAGCCTCTACAATCCTATCCGCCGCCACGTCATTATCATAAATATTTGAAGCTTTGGATTTACCATCAGGCAGCCAGGCGTACGTACGGTATCCAATATTCAGCTTTTTATTGCTCACTGAATAGTAATTGTAACTGGAACAGGATGACAATACCATCATCACCCCCAGTATCATTAAAATTTGCTTTTTCATCGTTTTTCTATTTGTGTGAAGTAGAAAAATCCCCATGTTTTGTTTCCTAATCTATTGCAATGATGAACGAAAATAACATGTGACTAGATGTTTACCGGCCACCCTATATGTTGGACTACAAAGCGATCAAAAAGATTAATTGCGATCACATGTTATGACAAACCATTTAGCGAACAGAATGTTATTTCTACACAATAAGCTCAGAAATATTAATTAGATCCTAAGGGATTAATGAAAGATAGAGAAATTTAAATACTAAAATTGTGGCAAGTATTCAGAAAAAATAGAAGAAACAATGCATGAAATGAACGAGGGGAAACTAAAGTCCGGTAGCGGAAAAAAGGTCTTCTTTATTTGTTTTCTTTATCACATCAACGTTCTCAACGCTTTCCGCAAGTTCCTTTAGTTTATTTAAAAAAAAATTTAAAAATCCTATGGAAAACAACGAGAAATTACAAGAAAAAGCAAATCTGATCCGTAAATGGTGCCTACGCGCGACCACAGCAGCGGGATCTGGACACCCTACCTCATGTCTGTCAGCAGCCGATCTCACAGCTGTACTTTTTGATAAATATTTTAGCTATGACCTCAAGAATCCGCTGAATTTACATAATGACCGTTTTGTCCTTTCCAAGGGACATGCCGCCCCCCTGTTGTATACCTTATTCGGTATGGCAGGAGCATACCCTTTAGCAGAAATACTCGGGTTACGAAAATTCGATAGTCGGTTCGAAGGACACCCCACTCCAAAATTTATTTATTCAGAAGCAGCAACTGGCTCATTGGGTCAAGGCCTTTCGGTTGCAGCGGGACTTGCACTACTTGCAAAAAGAGAGCAGCTCGATTACAAAACCTATGTTCTTCTAGGCGACGGAGAACTCGCAGAAGGGCAAGTCTGGGAGGCTGCAAACTTTGCCTCCTATCATCAGCTGGATAACTTGATCGCCATAGCAGACATCAATCGACTGGCTCAAAGCGGAGAAACCATGTTTGGCTGGGATCTTGAAAAATACGCCGAACGCTTCCGAGCCTTCGGATTTGAGGTCATTGAAATCGATGGTCACAACCTTGATGAAGTGGATCAGGCATTCAGACAGGGAATTGATCATCAGAACAGGAAACCCCTAGCTATCATCGCGCAGACCATTAAAGGGAAAGGAGTTTCCTTTCTGGAAGACAGAGAAGGTTGGCATGGAAAAGCGCTGGATAATGAACAGTTACAAAAAGCCTTGGACGAATTAGGAGACATAGAGGAGTTGCTTCATTTTAATCTCAAACAACCTGACACCACTCGGTTGTCGGGAAAGGCCACCTTTCCAATCGCCATCAACCCGTCCTTTAGCAAGGACAATGAGTACGCCACCAGGGAAGTCTTTGGTGAAGTGATCACTGAATTGGGAAAAGAAAATAAAGATATCTATGTACTGGATGCCGATGTGAAGAACTCCACTTTTACCGCAGATTTTTTAACCATATTTCCATCACGTTTTGTCGAATGCTATATTGCGGAGCAGAATATGGTGTCAGTTGCCGCAGGCCTATCCAGGTTGGGTAAAATACCTGTGGTAGCGACTTTTGCTGCATTCCTGACCAGAGCGGCTGACCAGATCCGTATGGCGAGGGTATCTGAAACTAATATTAAATTTGTAGGCTCACATGTAGGTGTTTCCATTGGTGAGGATGGACCTTCTCAAATGGGACTGGAAGACATCGCCTTATTCGGAACCCTACCCCATATCACGATCTTGCAGCCCGCAGACGCAGTCGCAACCNTCRWARYWAAMTSRCCYRWTSMTYMRWSMWCAANNMATGRTYTWYCWYAGNGAYTNNCTGYGTNWCYAMAACNASSTMTSMTWTAYKAAWMWCNNWGGAWGANSWTTWWGATYRKANNATYAWWGMYMKWRCKWSMKTNNGAWGAARWTNWGSTGNCMAWWRMMRCMAMCRGAATTNCWGNTRTWTRWWKYASKANMWWKCAKCYWMCYMATTAWANWSAASAWRKKWWSMWKRWSYRGATATTGGATTGCTACAGCATCAGCCCTATTGACCAGGAGACACTGATTAACTGTGTCACCACAACCAGGTATCCTATACTAATCACTGTGGAAGATCATTTTGAGCACGGAGGAATGGGCGATTTTGCTATGACTGCAGTGACTGCATCAGAAAGATTTATACGGGTAAAAAAAATGGCGGTGACTCAGATTTCGCATTCGGGAAAAATGGATGAATTAATGGAGGAAGCGGGCATTAGTGCATCGGCCATCATCAATCAGGTACGAGTTCTAGTATCTGAGCACATACTTCATTAAGCCTTATGCATCTGATGATAATGGTCTATGTTTGTACTTGCAATCTAAATATGTTGAGTATAATGAGGAAGATGAAAGCTCCTAAAATATATAGCTGAATTCTGTTTGTTTTTTTTGCACCAAATTTCTTCAAGCAAGCTCGGTCAATAATTATGATCAAAATAGGCAATGGCAACCAAAGCAAGTTTACCCAACCCTGTAGTCTTTGGTCCATTCCGTTATGATTTGTCATAATTATTGAAGAAACAATTATTCCCAGCAATGCCATTAGGCCTAATGCAAAAAAAATCGTCATTTTATTTAGAAGAAGTATTTTCATAAAATTAATGCTAAAGTTCAATAAACGCTCTTTAATCTGTATGTTTCAGATCCATGGCATCTAATCAACCATATACGGAATAATCCCCAGTTTAGCTATAAAACTTTGCCTTCCTTTTGTGCTTTTAAATTCATTCCGGCTCCAATAGCTAAACCTATTGCCAGTCCCAGAGAAATTCCCATAGCCTCCCGCCGATACACTGTGATGCTCACTCGTGAATGAGGATTTGTCTCAAATATAATGAAAATGTCCTCCACAGTCAAACTGCGTAGAAAGGCACTTGCTATGATTGAGCATGGCTAAATCACCCCACATAAAGATGGGGATCATTCCGCGGCATGGCGTATCGAAGCAAACACAATTCGCGCGATGCGAAGGAAATTATTATTTATAAAAAATACATCTTCCTCTACGGAATTGAAATGATAGGAAATCATCGGTAGTTATCTATCCAGTAATGTTGACAACTAATGTAAATATACTGTTATGAGATTATGGTTTTGCTAAACGTTCGATTTCATCCTGTAAATCTTGATCCCAAATAAATTCCATATTGAATTTGCCATTGGATGCTAAAGAAAAAATTGCCCTGTTCCATTTGTTATTACCACCATCTGTTGWKNATRMCRYATRRWNCMCWGNGCCAATTTCTGATATCCCGTGGAATTTTTCTGACAGAAAGGTCAAAGGTTGTGCTATCAACCTGATAAACGCCTGTGTAACCAACAACTCCATTTGCAACAACTTCAATATCTAATCTGGCCTGTGTCCATGTGTTATGCTCAATCGCACTTGAAATGCTTTGTGCTATGTTTGAATAAATTTCATCTATAATCATAATCATTCTTTTGCTAAACGTTCTACTTCGTCCTGTAAATCCTGGTCCCATATAAATTCCATATTGAATTTGCCGTCGGAAGACAATGTGTAAACTGCGCGATTCCACTTGTCACCATTACCTTCAGTGGTGATGTGGTGGAGTTCCATGATGTCGAATGTCAATTGGAAATCAAACTCTTCGACATCCAATTGCCTTTCAAGTCCTTTTTCCTGATAATAAACACCAGTATTACTGACCATTCCATCCAATACTTCCAGTCGTAGGACTGCGCTTTGCCAATCCTCTTTGATTACATCAGTGATGTTTTTTGCAATGCTTAGGTAAATCTCATCTATTGTCATAATTCTTTATTTTGCTAAATGTTCAACATGCATCCTGCAATTCTGATCCCAGATAAATTCCATATCAAAGGGGGCCTACTCCTATCCAAGACACTAAAAGTGTCATTTACAATATTACTAAATCAATTGACAAGCATCAAAAAAACACTTTTCAATTATTTGACCCCTAACCTTAATTACTAATTAAAGGGTTTAGGTTAATTCCAACAACCTTCCTATTGTTGCAAATATTCAAAGTCTATATTCTTCTTGCTTATTGATTAAGGGGTCTTTAATTATAATGACGTCTAAAATAATTTAAAGGTTGATTGTGACCTGATGATCTTTGAGGGTGACCAAGTATTTTGTTTTGCATAGGAGTCTTAATTCAAAACTGGCAAAATTGTATCCGTACCAAAAATTATTAGTATTTTGGTTAATGCTCCCTCACCGCTCACCATCTGTAATTAGTGGCTACCCCATCAAATTATTGGTTAAACTAATAATGTCACAAACCCAACTAAATGAAAAATAAAACCATGATAAAGCATTTGCTGAAAGCAACAATGCTTGGCTTTGCTACCTTCAGTAGTATTATTGTTACAGCTCAGGGCAAGTTAGCTTTGCCAACTGTCGCGCATCAGGAATGGTCGGATGCCGAGATTGGTGCAATCTTCCACTTCGATATGCCCACTTTTAAGCCTGACTACAATTGGCGGGTTTATGGTTCGCATCCTCCAGCATCAGTTTTTAATCCTTCGAAAGTAAATACAGATCAGTGGATTGCTGCAGCTAAGGCTGGGGGCGCAAAGTATGCGGTGCTGGTAGCAAAGCATGGGTCGGGTTTTAGCTTATGGCCCACAGCTGCTCATGACTACAGTGTAAAAAATAGTCCCTGGAAAAATGGTAAGGGGGATTTGGTGAGGGATTTTGTCGAGTCCTGTAAGAAATATGGTCTGCGTCCGGGCATTTATGCTAGTGCATCGACCAATGGCTATCTATGGGCCGATAATCCCGGTGTGGTTCAAAAGGGCGGACCAGTTGACCAGAAAACATATAATAAGATTGTAATACAACAACTAACGGAATTATGGAGTAATTATGGGAAGTTGTTCGAGATTTGGTTCGATGGAGGAGTGATACCAGTTAGTGAAGGTGGTCCTGATGTTGGTGTTTTGCTTAAAAAACTCCAGCCTGATGCGGTTGTCTTTCAGGGTCCAGCCTCCGCTAAAAGTCTGATAAGGTGGATTGGAAACGAAGATGGATTAGCACCATATCCCAATTGGAGTACCACCAACGGTATTGATGCCACTAAAGGATTTAAGGAGAATGATTTTTCCGGTGTTCCCGGAGGTAAAATCTGGTGCCCGGGTGAAACTGATTTTCCACTGAGAACTGGTGGTTTCCAGGGTGGGTGGTTCTGGGTTGATGACAATCAGGACATGATTAGTAAAGAAAAGTTCCTGGATAATTATGTAACCAGTGTAGGTCGCAATTCCAACATGCTAATTGGGATTGTAGTAGATAGCAGCGGACTGGTCCCAATGAAAGATATAGCATTGCTAAAAGATTTTGGCGATGCAGTAAAAGTGAAATATCAGCCAATTGTAACAACCTCTGGACGCGGCAACGAGATTTTACTGGATTTTGGCAAGATGCACTTTGTGAAAGGTGTGGTGATTAAAGAAGACATCGCAAAAGGGGAAAGAATCCGGGAATATCGTTTAGAAGGGTTTAACGGCCAAAACTGGAAAACAATTGGTGGCGGTAGTTCGGTTGGACATAAAAGAATCGAAATGTTCACTAGGCCTTCCAGGCTTTCTAAAATTAAACTCATTTTTCGGAACTCAGAAGGTACACCGGTCATTAAAGAACTTGGGGCAATTGAGAAATAGTTATTAGCTTACAAACCGAAACGCGGCCATTATTGCCGAAACTTATTTATTCAGCTTTTTTTCTTATGGCTAGGCATGCTGATGAATGAAGGCAAGGTAAATGGTCATCAGATTATCAGTAAGGTAAATTTGCAACTGATGCTCAGCACCCAGCATAAATTCGATGCAAAAAGCGGAATGGGTTTAGGCTGGTTTACAGAAATGCGCGAAGGAAAGATGTTTATTAGCCATGGAGGAAGCGATGTTGGTTATTCCACATACATGACAATGATTCCGCAAGAAAAAACGGCTGTTGTACTCATGAGTAATTTTTATCGTTTTGTTCCTGTAGATGAATGGCTACCCTTGCATTGAATATCATACATCATCGACCTTTATGGAAACTTAAAACACCAATCGCTCTTGCGATTGCTCCTTTAATAAATGATGAGGGAATTGTAAAAGCTCGGGAGAAATATCGGGAACTAAAAAAGGATCATAACGAAGCCTATAATTTTGATGAGTCATCCCTAATTACGCTGGGATATTCCTACTATTATGTTGGCGACTTACAAAAAGCAATTGATGTCCTGTGTCTGAATGCAGAAGTTTATCCCAAATCCGTATGGAACCTAAAAACTCTTGGTGAGGTATATTCTCTTGCGGGAGCAAAAGAGAAAGCTGCTGCAACTTTCCAAAAAGCACTGGACCTGGATCCGGGATGTGAACCTTGCAAACTGGGATTGAAGAATATAGCTAAGCATTAATTTTTTTTATCTTAAATAACTGCCTCCTTACAGTATTTATTTTAGTGATTACTTACCGATACACAAATTATAAGATACCATCCAGTATAGATATACGTGGCCTGGGGGGAAGAAACGACGTCGCCAAGAAATGCATGCAAAGATTTTAACGGAATATTTATCGATTATTTTGTAGATTCAGGTATGCGGAACTCTTACATCAAAGCCATACTGGATAACAGTCCAGAGAGCATCCTCCTTATCGGAAAGAACCATGAGATTCTCGCCTATAATAAGACTATCCAGAATGTCTTGAAGCAATTCCATGGGCAGGAAATCAAAGTTGGCGACTTGTATTACCCGAATTTCGTTCTGGAGTCGGATCATCAATTATACCTGGACACTTACAATAAAGCGATAAATGGCGAGTCTGTTACCGTTCAGCATCTTGCCGAAAGTGAAAATACTTCAATCTGGTTCGAATACCGGATGACCCCGGTATATGATGAGGAAGGCATCCTTCTTGGCGTAACATTAAGCGCTCAAGATATTACAATCAGAAAGAAGTACGAGATCGGATTGAAGGAAAGTGAAGATCGGTTTAGAAAGATATCCAACCTTGCTCCTATCGGAATCTTGATTACAAGCGACAAACTTAAAATCACCTATTTCAATAAGTGGGCCCGTAATAGATTCGAATATGGGCAAGGGAAACTGAGTAATCTTTCACTTTCCGACCTGATCCATGACATCAAGTTCAGCAAGAGCGACGGCATTACCGTACACCCAATGGGATTCAAAATAAAAACGCCATTGTTTTACCAGGAAAAGTTTGACGGCACAAGTAAAAATAACCGAAAAATTAAAGTTTTGCTAAGTTCTAGTAGTTTCCATACCAGGGATAAGTTGCACTATATCTTTATCATCCAGGATATTACTGATGCAATGATGAAAGATGATAAGATTTCGCAGCAAAATGACAAGTTAAGGGACATTGCCTGGCATCAATCGCACATCATAAGAGCTCCGCTGGCAAATATTATGGGCATCGTTTCCCTATTTGAGGACGAAAGCTTCTTTGCAGATCAATTGGAGCGAGATACAATGAATCGGGCAATTATTCAAAGTGCCAAGGATCTGGATAAAGTCATTTGCGATATCATTAAGACTGCAGAATAGATTTCGTTTAAGAACTTCACCCATAAAGGCTTTTAGTTCACATCAGCCACTAGAGCTCATCTACGGTAATAATCAATCTTTTGCTAAACGTTCGACTTCGTCCTGAAAATCCTGATCCCATATAAACTCCATATTGAATTTGCCGTCAGAAGACGATTCATAAACTGCCCCGTTCCACTTGTTACCGTCGCCTTCTGTCGTGATGCGGTGGAGCTCCAAAATGTCGAATGTCAATTGGAAATCAAACTCCTCAACATCCAATTGCTTTTCATGGCCTTTTGCATCATAATAAACACCGGTTTGCTGACCATCCCGTCCAGTACTTCAATCGTAGGACGGCATTTTACCAATCCTCTTTAATAACGCCGCTTATGTTTTTTGCAATGTTTTGGTAAATTTCATCTACTGTCATAATTTGTTGCTTTACTTAACATTTAACTTCGTCCTAAATTCCTGATCCTGACAAATTCCATATCAAATTCACGATCTTGGTCACTAGGCCTATACAAGAGGCTAAATGTGTCCAACAAGAAGACTGCAAAGCATTTTAGCAATTATTTGTCTAACTGTAATGCCCCCAGAGATGCTAAAGAACAGGCTACTTTCTAGAATTAAAATATTCCGAAATATCAAAAATCCAATCTCCACCTTTGTCAAATAGAATAGAAACGACACCTAAGATTACCAGGTAAGAAATCAGCCTTTTAAAGAATAATATATATCGGTTTTCATCTTTTATAAACTCAAAATTGAATAGCATAAATAATAGTCCGGCGATAACCCCTGATGGAACGCCTGCCCAAACTGCCACCATAGGTGAGAACCATTCCGATGGATATAAGAAAAACCAAGCGATAAAACTAAATAAGGCACTGCAGACCAGAAAAAGTAATCCCTTAGAAAAATGCTTGCCCATTAAGCCAAACATTAATGTAAACATGGCTGCAGCCAAGGATAAAAAAGTAAATTTCAGATCTGTTATGTAGTTCGTTCTATTATACTCGAATGGGAAAATAAAGCATAAACTGATGGTTAAAATGACTACTCCAGCAATTAAGATTGGCTTTCTGGCGTTAATTCCCTCGTTCATGCTGTTCTTGCGTATATTTTCTTTCAAACTTTTGTCTAAGATAAACTTCTTTTCTCCTTTTTATGTGAAACATATCACCTTCAATAAAAAATAAATACGAGGACGATCCCACCGTTCTGCTCGGAGTAGCATCTGGCGAGCCTTGGTCGGTATGCCCCAAAAATTTATTATATTTCGCCCAACGTATAGAATGCAGGACTTTAATACCTGTCGTTTACACAAACACGATCCAAAGTTGGCAACCGAACAACCACCAATTCATCATTACCTCTGATTAAACAAACGGGGAGTTATTTTGAGCTGGCTGGCAGAAAAACTACCACGGAATATGAAAATTGAGCAACACTTATCTAGGAATGAGCTGACTGATAAGCAGTTTTTAGTGATTGCATTTGAAACGGTTAAAAATCTTGGCTGGCGTATCAGATTTATCTCAGACGCCGGTGTCATTGCTTACACCGATAATGGTGAACATTCCTGGAACGGAGAAATCACTGTTAAACTGGACGTATCTGGTGCTATCGTGCAATGCGTCACTATATCAAGTCTGCCGACTGACTACGGACGCAGCGAGGCCGTGGTACGTGCATTTATTTTCTCATTTGAAAAGTTGAAATCAGAGATCAACGAAGATGAAGTGCGTGAAAAATATAAAACCTACAAAAAAGATTTTGTTCCCCCTTACGAAGATACTTTAAAGCCCGATATCAGGCCGAAATTTCATTTTTTCGGCGGGTTGCTATCCTTTTTTAAACCGGCAACAGGCTACTTTTTTACCCCTATTCTAATTGTACTCAATATTTTAATCTACCTCATCATGGTATATTCGGGTGTAGCTGTATTCGAGCCTGATGCCGCAAGCATGACCGCATGGGGAGCGAACGCAACCATTTATACACTCGGGGGTCAGTGGTGGAGATTAATTACGGGTTACTTTATTCACTTCGGCTTAATCCACCTGCTGCTAAATATGTATGCGCTTGCTTTTGTAGGGTTATTTTTAGAACCTTTTCTGGGAAGGGTAAAATTCATCACAGCATACCTGCTAGCTGGCATTTTTGCAGGTGTGATCAGCCTTTGGTGGCATGACAATACCGTGAGTGCTGGCGCCTCAGGTGCTATCTTCGGGTTATATGGGATATTCCTTGCGCTGTTAAGCACAAATCACATCGAGCGTTCCATGCGCAAAGGTTTGCTCACAAATATCGGCCTTTTTGTAGCTTACAATTTATTATACGGCAGTTTTAAAGGCGGAATAGATAACGCAGCACACCTGGGGGGACTATTTGCAGGCGTGATGATCGGATACGGGTATTACCCGGCTTTGCAAAAACCCGGCAAAGCCTTGTTAAAATGGCTTACACCGATATTGTCGGTAACCGTTGTCATTCTTGTTTCAGCGGTAATTTACGGTAAACTTGCCAAGAGCGACAAGGTTACCTATCAGAAGCAGATCCGGGAATTTTACAAAATCGATACCAATGCATTAAAAGTGTTAAGAAAGCAGGAAAACAGTACGGGGGAAGAATTATTTCGGGCACTGCAACAAGGAAAATCAGCCTGGAACGGTGGTATTGAATTGATCACCGAATTAGATAAAATGAACCTGTCTAACCGGTTACACCTGCGCAACCAAATGCTAATCAAATATTGCAGACTAAGAATAAAAGCTTGTGAACTAATCGCTCAGGACCCGGAACAAGGTATAAATAGCTATTCACCACAAATACAACAGATCAATGCTCAAATAGGGAAAGTCCTTGACGAACTGAAATAAGACTAGGGTATAAATAGATTAAGAAACTGCGCTGGGCTTGTTTGAGTTCAATCATTGTGTTAGGTATTTTGTAATCATCCTTTAGGAATTTCCTCCAATAATATGGAAAGATGAATGAACGGTTTGGACGCAACAAGCCCAATTACCCAATGACTTTCTTTTATGAATGAGAAATTTTTCTCAAAACATTTGTTATCAAACTTATCATCTAATAAAGATTCTATCAAATTTGATGCATACTTAATTAGGGCAATAATCATACAACCTTCCTTATCCATACGCATCCAAGCTATTGCACAAGCACTGCATCAACTGGAATAAACCAGTACACCTTTCAAAGAACAGCGCCACAAGATCCCCCCTGTCTCACTCAAAAATCAGAATGTTTTCGTCTTGCGAACGCACCAGGTAGTCATACTTCTCAGGTTCTGAACGTTAGWGSTMWKAWSGGRMKMGYGAAGTTCTCCGCCAATCTTTTTGGTCAGTCTGAGCAGCATCTCCTGGTTGACCAGAAAACGCTCCGATCCATCTGGAAGCAAGTACCGTCCGTTTCCTATAAACCTGACCAGTGATTCAATCCCGATCTCCGAGGCGAGCCTGCAAAAAAAATATCCTCCTGGTTTAAGCACCTCCCACATGGACTTCAGCATCGCCTCGAAATGACTGAGGTTTTCTGCAAAATGTAATACAGCACTACTGATGACCAGATCAAAGGTTTCATTTTCAAAAGGCAGCTGCTCCACAGAAGCTACCATAAAGTTCGCTTCCGGATCAACCTGGGAAAATGCGCGTGCATAGATTTTCAATTGCGCTATGGCTTCTGGGCTTTGATCTACGCCAAAAACATTTGCTCCGCTTTTCAACAGGTACATCAGGTTTCTGCCTGTTCCGCAACCGGCATCTAAAATATTATGACAACCATCATACGTGCCTTTGASSAWCYGRTCNAAATAAGTAAATATCAATATTTCCGAAAGTATCCTGAACGTACTGCTTTTTCATCTCCAGGCAAAGATAGCCATAAGGTGGCTTACATTAAAACGTTATTCCGTCCGCGTATCAGTGAGCTATTCGTTATAAAAACCACTACTGAAAATTTTCTCGACCTCTTCCCGATACCTTTTAACATCCGGGATTTGCGTACGTTATACTAACGTCACGAGGGCTGATTAATAACCGGCTGACACGCCTGGTCTTGCCGGTATATTAAAGAATAGACAAATAATAGTTAAATTGCCGACGATGCCTTCTGTTTCCTGACGAACTATACGGTACTAACAATTAATGAATTCTCTTACGCAACGAATCATACAAATAATATACATAACCCTATTGAAATGATAAAACAATATCGATTGTTACTTTTAGCGCTTTTGCTGATAGGTTGTAAAAGGGAACCAGCTATAGAACTGGAAGACTTTAACCTGGACAGCAAGGTATCGACGTATGTATCGGACAAAAACAAGTACAAAACCTATACTAATTATTATCAAATAAAATCTGAAGTAATTGGCGCAGACACTGTTTCAGATGGCGAATTTATAGGAAGCGAGCAGCCCGTAAGAATTGACTATAAACAGCAAATGTTTTCCTACAAAGATGTCATTGCAAGATTCGGTGATTTTGAATTTAATGCTATCAATTTTGCCACAACGATAACCGGGCGACTAATGGTTTTTAACGCGGTTGCGGGAAAGATTTCTTTGGAAGAAACTCAAAGATTTGTGCAGCTATTGAACTACAAATATGGGAAGGCAGTTAGAACCAAGGGTGACTTCATTAAACCATTTTATATTTATACCTGGCAATTAAAAGATAGGATAATTAAATATTGTGTGGTAAGTGAGGATGATAGTAGCAACTTAAAAATTGTTGCTGATAAGGACCAGCAGACCATAAAAGAGGAAAAGAAGGAAACTTATCTTAAAGCATTTATATATATTATCAAGAAGGAATATGCAGACCAGGTCATTGGTGAAATGAGTAGCGGCGACCTACTGTATTGCGATTAAGTCCGGTAAATATTATGGGAAACCTTATGATAAGAACCTGCTGTCTGCTCTCATTGATTTGTTCTACTGGCACTTGCCTTGCGCAGCCAAAAGACGCTTATTATGGAGAAATAATTACCAAAATCGACTATACGAATAATGGTGCCGATACCAGCCGTCTGCTATATTGCAGAAATGCGGCTGGTAACCGCCTTTCCATTTACACAGGTAAAGACGATATGCAACTTCAAATTATCCCATGAGCAGCACCAGCAAATTCAATTTTAAATTATCTTTTCTTGTTGTCTCCTTCACCATCCTCAGCCTTGTATTACATGACGGCGGCTCAGGTGGCAGTATAGGCGGCGGAGGCTACGATCTCTCCGGTCTGGTTTACGGCTTACTGCTCTTTGTCGTCATTATCATATGGCTGATATGGATGCTCATCAGTTATTCCATCAGCAAGACACCAATTGATAAAAAGCTGCACCTAAAATTGCTGTTTATAGGTCTAGTCGCACTTATCGCAGTCTGGTTCATCACGCCCAGGATATTCTAAACTCATATGGATAATGTCGGAGAAACAACAGTAATCTAATAAAGAACAATCAGATGGTAATCTATATCAATTCCTTTATCCTTTTCATGGTCCTTTTCCTGGCAAACGGGAATAATACGGCACAGTCGTCTAAACTCAAGCAGACGGAAAAGCATTATGAAGGGTTATGGGTGGATAAAAAAACGACCAGGTATTTGGAGATATCCTTTAAAGACGGTTATGCAACAATTATAGACTGGACGGGCAAGTTCCAGAAGCGGGAAAGCGGTGATAGCTATAAGGCATTCCTTAAAAATGGAAAACTCATCATGCCCGAAGACACAGAACATCACGCAACCTACAGTGAAATCATAGCAAAAGATCAAACGCTGATCTGCCTGACCAAATCGATTGGAACGGGGGAAATATCCACCACTTGGGATAGACAGACCTTTACCAGAGTGCGCAGGTAAAACAAGCTGTGTTTCCAGCGTGTCTGATCATATCCGCACTAAAGCTTCAGCGCAAGCACAAAAAAAGCGCTGCCTAAAAAGACGGGGCTCATTTCCCAAAACACTACCTGATTATTTAGCGCTGTTTTTCTTTTCAGTCACTTCAGCACGGATCTCCTGAGCCAAGCCCTTTAAATCCTGCATCGCTTTACGCACACGGGTTCCGGCAGCACCATTGCCATTTTCATAAAATTTAATGGTATCTGCTTCTACCTTATTCCAAATGAAAAAACGGAAGAAGAAAAGCTAATTGCAAAGCTAACAACTGAAAATTCAAGCTTAAAAAATAGAATTCCCAAGGTCAAATTGACTTTTCCCTGCGGAGAAATCCAACACAAACATAACTCATTAACAATAAGATATTTGTTTATCATTATCTGTGGTAATTATGTAGTAATTATCATCAATTATTTGCCGATACACAAATTACAATAAACTACAAATCAGCAACTTGTTAAAGATAAGTAACATTTTAGCATTCTCGAAAATCATCGGTGGTTATCTAACCTGTAATGTTGACAACTAGTGTAAATATACTGTATTTAAAGAGGTTGGCTACCTAACATAAGAAGAAAATTAAAGAGAATAAGAACTCCTCAGTTATAATCTCAAACTGATGCGCACGACAATATTTAACTCAACAAATAGCTAAGTTGCTGTCTATTATTTTTTTACTATAAGTACTTTTGCATGATTTTTAGTCAAAAATCATGCAAAATATCGTTAGTAATTCTTAACTTTGTTTTTAAAAGGAAAATTTTATGTCAAAATTAGATGAGTTAAAAAGCCATTTAAGGAAAGGAAATATCTATAAGAGGGATGAGCTGCAAAAGTGGTCAAGTTCTATCGACAGACATCTTTCTGAGCTTACTGGTGACGGTATTTTGAAAAAGGTTGGCCCTGGGTTATACCATTTTCCGAAGAAGAACGCTTTCGGTTTTGAACCGCCTGCGGATCAGTTGCTGATCAAGAAATTTTTAGACAACGACAATTTTCTGATTACTTCCTTCAACGCCTTTAATGCTTTGGGAGTGGGAACTACACAGTTGTACAATAAGCAGATCGTTTACAACCATATTCGTAGTGGAGATATTAGACTAGGCAACAAATTGTTCACTTTTAAAAAAAAATCGGCATTTCCAACGAAACCTACCAAGGAGTTTCTGGTAGTTGATTTAATCAATAACCTGGAATACTTAGCAGAAGATCAACCGAAAATACTTGAAAAGACCTTAGAAAAAGCGATGAGCTTAGATAAGCATTCCCTAGGGCATGCTATTGAGAAATATGGTACACCAAGAACAAGAAAACTATTGGCTACGGCCTAACCCACTTCTGGCACAAATATATGAGTACAGCATTCCTACATCAACGAAAGGATTTTAAAAGCCTTATTAGTACATTATCTGCAGAGAAAGGCATACTTGAGGCCCTTGTCGAAAAAGATTACTGGATCATGCATGTGCTTTGTGGAATGAAAAACTTGCGCTTAGAGTTTGAGCTCAAAGGCGGGACCTCACTTTCGAAGGGGTTTAACATCATCGACAGATTTTCAGAGGACATTGATTTACATATTACTCCGCCAAAAGCATTTATTGACCAGACTGGTATAAAGGTGAATGAAAACCCAAAATCCAGCGGCAAAAACATCGTTGAGAATCGAATGAAGTTCTTCGATTGGCTTACAGAATACATCCGTATCGATGGCATAGTTGCAGTGCGTGACACTGAATTCGATGACAAGAACGGAAGAAATGGAGGGATCAGGCTTAAATATGATGGTTTTTTTGGATCTGTTCCCGGAATCAAAGATGGGATATTGCTAGAGGTTGGCTTTGCCAAGGTCACCCCAAATGAAAATGTTCATATCAGTTCATGGATGTATGATAAGGCAAGTGAGGTTAAGCTCAAGATGACTGATAACCGAGCTATGGAGATTGCCTGTTATCATCCCGGGTATACCCTTGTCGAAAAACTCCAGACTATTGTTACCAAGTTCCGGATGGAACAGGGAGCGGACAGCGGTGGACCGAAGGTGAACTTTATGAGGCAATACTACGATGTCTATCGGCTCTTGCAGCGAGATGATATTCAAAAGTTTATTACAACTCAGGCTTATCTGGATCATAAACTCGATTGGTTTCCAGAAGCAGATCTTTATGTACCATTATCCGAGAAGGAGGCTTTCCTGCTTACCGATGATAAAATTAGAGAGGATTTTAAGAATCGTTATATCGCAACTTCCGGACTTTATTATCTGGGTCAGCCAGATTTTGACGAGATATTAGGATATATACAAGCTAATTTAAAAAAGTTAGGCTAAATGACCACAGCTCATAGTATAAAGCATTTGCCTCCAGCAAATCCCTTAGTTGTGTTTGATCTGTTTTAACAGGTAATCAGCGAAATTAAACTTGAATACTTCATAATTCATAACTTTAGGAGTGCCAGATGAATCGAATGCATTATAGCCCAATAAAACCAACTTTGTATCTTCAGCATTTCTATACTGTTTATAGGTAATTATTCTTTTGGCGCACAACATAACCTTAACCATATCTATGTTATTGATGGCTGTAGAAACCAACGAACATAAAACCCACCTAGTCCTTATTTGGTCACTTTTCGATAATCCAGAGGGGATCCCAATCTGGCTCAGATACAGCTTTTAAACAATATCTGACTGGGTATTTGAATCTTTCATGGAAAAGTTACAACTTGCAAATTCTCAATCATGGAATATAATGGCAAAAATTAAGAAAACGGAAATTGAAAGTAAGGAGCCAAAATCAAGAAAAGTAGCTTCGGGACCACTGCGTGAAAAAGCCCGCTCCATGGAAAAACTCGTAAAGGCGGTAGGCACAGTGTTGCAGAAACACAGCTACCCCGGTCTTACCGCTGTTAATATTGCCAATGAAGCTGGATTAAACAGGAAACTTATTTATACTTATTTCGGAACGCTCGATAATCTGGTGGAAACTTATGTCATTAAAAAAGACTTCTGGAAGTCGGGAGCAAAAAAAATGATCGAAAGCATCGTGGAAAATCCAGATCAGCTCGGGAAAGCAGAAGTAAACCTGCTATTGCAGGGGCAATTTGAAGCCCTATTGAAGGATAAAGCTCAGCAAAAGATCATGCATTGGGGATTAGAAGGGAGGAATAAAATGTTGAGGAGTGCAGCAGATCAGAGAGAAGAAATGGGGATAGAATTGCTTGCAATTTTAGATAAGGATTTTGAAAACTCGACGGTTGATATCCGGGCAGTTTTGGCACTGCAAATTGCAGGTATCTATTACCTGGCACTGCATGCAAAATCTTGTGGTAGTAAATTTTGTGGCATCGACATTAATAAACCTGAAGGAAAAGAACGGATATCAAAAGCCATTCAAAATAATATCGAAATTGTATATAACCTTGCTAAAGTCAACAAATAAGACTCCTGTCTTATTAATCCTGATACCTGAGTAGAGACCTGAACTGATTAAAAATCCTTTCAATTAACCTCAGGTTATCTGTAACTATTTCGGCATTCCCCTTAAGCTCTTTGTCAAACCGGAGTTTCTTTCCATAAGAAGTATTCAGGCCACTCGGTAACAGTACTTCAACGTAGTAATTTCCATCTTTATCAGGGGATAAAGATATGCTTTGGACTTTTCCCCGAACAATGCCAAATTCCTGGTATTGGTAGTTATCCAATTTAATGAGTACTTTTTTTCCCTTGTTTATCTTTCCCGAATTTGTTGCGGGAACAAACATTTTCCCCACCAGATTCTCTTTCCGATCCGGAACGATAGCCAGTAACAAGTCCCCGTTTTTGACAAAATGCTTTGGACTCCAGAACTGTTGGAAGCCTACGGTACCATGTGTAGAAGAGACCAGCAGGTAACTTTGTTCCCAATCTCTAAGCTTCTTCCTTAGTTGCTCAAACAACTGTAACGACTGCATTTTATAATTGATATTATCCTTCTCGCTGCTAATCGTAACACCTCTCTTTATTTTTTTTGCATTATTTACTGATTCCTCAAGTTGAGACACAGAAATGTCGATGGCTTCAAGATTTTGTTTCGCTTGCAAAAACTTTATTTTCTCGGCTTCCATTTCCTGAGCAGAAATTGCACCTGTCTTAAAAAGAGCGGCTAAGCGTTCAAGGTTTTTTTTCGTCAATTTGAATTTGTCCGTTTCCAGCACCTTCTGTTGCCTGTAGGTTGCCATCCTGTTTTGATATTGCGCGATGCTCAAATNMGNCNYMASATCNKSMRGWRCRTMGKGKMGSRAWWKMKTRWARANWCKCNKGTCTTGCAAAGATTTTGCAAAAGCATTGTAGGCTTCCTGAACTTCTCCAAGTTTAAGCATGGAGGCCGCCTGTAATGGAAATGAGGAAATGTCCTGTTGGGGTATCGAATTTATGATTGACCTTAAGCGCAATATGTCTTTGTAATCAGCAGCCGACTGCAAAACCATTAACAGATCCTCAGGTTTCACATGCTGATGGTCCTTAACAAATATATATTCTATCCTCGAATCGGCTCTTGCCTCCACTTTCTCCGGTGGATGATAAGAGGTAACTGTAATCGGAGCTGTAATCACCTCGGGGTATTTTAAAATCCAGCTAATTGCGATTAAGACGCAGATAATGATCAGAAAAAACAGGTTACTCCATCGAATCATCCAGTTCGGAGTTTGATAAAGCACCTCCTGAACCTCCTCAGACCTAAGTTCCAGGTCTTCCAATATATCTTTTTTAGCTTCCAAGTTCCAGTTGGTTTTTTATTAATCTATAATATTCTTGCTTTTTTTCTACCAGTTCGATATGGGTGCCTTCTTCTACTACTTTTCCTTTGTCCAGTACTATAATTTTATCGGCATGTTTTACAGTCGACAATCTGTGGGCTATAACAATTGCAGTTTTTCCTTTAAAAAACTGTTCCAGATTTTCCATTATGATTTTTTCATTATTGGCGTCAAGTGCACTTGTTGCTTCATCAAAGAAAATAAACCCAGGACTTTTATAAACAGCTCTTGCAATAAAAAGCCTTTGCTTTTGTCCGCCACTTATCCCTACCCCTTCGTTACCTATTTTTGTATTGTAGCTTAGGGGTAGCTCTTCTATAAAATCTTTTATATTGGCAATTTCTGTCGCTTTTCTCAATTTTTGTTTGTCAATACTATCCTCTCCTACCGCAATGTTATTAGCAATGCTGTCGTTAAATACATAACCGTCCTGCATCACTACTCCACAATGGTTCCGCCAAAACCTTGCTGATATATTTTTCATATTGACATGACCAATCCTTATCTCCCCTCTATCTGGTTCATAAAATTTCATCAGTAATTTCAATAACGTCGTTTTTCCGCTACCACTTGCGCCAACTATGGCCGTTATTTTCTCATATGGGATAGTCAGGTCAAGATTTTCAAACACAAAAGACTGAGAGCCGGTATATCGGAAAGACACGTTATTGAGTTCAATATCTTTTTGCGGAATTTCACCAGCATACTGTTCCTCGTGATGCTCTTCATCTTTTTTCGTATGAATTTCAGCCAATCTTTCCAACGAAATTTTCGCATCCTGGGCTTGTTTAATAAAATCTACCAACTGCAGAAGGGGGCTATTCAACTGTCCCATAATATATTGAACTGAAAGCATCATACCTAAAGTAAGGTCTCCGCTTAGCACCAATTTTGCAGAAAGAAAACTGACCAGAATATCCTTTATCTGATTGATGAAATTGCCGCCAACTGATTGCCATTGTTCTAATGAAAGCGATTTTATCTGTATTTTAAATAACTTCACCTGTAAAAATTCCCAACCCCACCGTTTCTGCTTTTCGGCGTTGTGCAATTTTATTTCCTGCATCCCATTGATCAGCTCCATTACCTTGCTTTGTTCCTGAGACACCTGCGAAAATTTCTTGTAATCCAGCTCCTTTCGTTTCTTTAAGAAAAAAGTGATCCATACTACGTATAAAGTTGCTCCGGTCAGATACACTAAAAACAACCGGTAATCGTAAAGTAGCAATACAATGCTAAATACCACGAGATTCACTAATGAGAATAAAGTATTGAGCGAAGAACTGGTCAGCAATTGCTCTATTCTGTGGTTGTCATTAATCCGTTGCATAATATCTCCCGTCATCCTGGTATCAAAGAAACTAATGGGCAGTTTCATTAGCTTGATAAAGAAATCTGAAATAATAGATATACTTATTCTTACCGATAAATGCAATAAAATCCAACTTCGAACCACTTCAATACCTGTCCTTCCCATAAAAAGCATGACTTGCGACAACAGTATCAAATAAATAAAGTTAAGGTCTTGCTTTTGTATCCCCACATCTACGATACTCTGAGTGAGAAAAGGAAAAACCAGCGACAATAAACTACCCGCCAGAAGGCCAATAGCCAATTGAACGTAAAATGACTTATACTTAAAGAGGTACCTGGAAAGAAAAGAAAAACTAATTTTTTTTTCTTCCTCTTCACCAAACTCATTGTCTAAAAAAGCAGGACTCGTTTCTAAAATAAGGGCAATACCTTCTTCCGTTTTCTCATGTGCGCCATCGCCAATCCAATGTTTGATAAATTCCTCTTTTCCGTAAGTAATTAGTCCATAACTGGGATCTGACAGGTAAACTTTATTTGTTTTGTCGATTTTATAAACAACCACAAAATGATTCTTATTCCAATGTACAATACAAGGTAAAGGAACCTCATCTGTTAAGGTAATGAAGTCTATCTGAACACCTAATGTTCTGAATCCCAAGCACTCTGCAGCATTACTTAAACCCTGTAAGCCGCTTCCTTCTCTGGTCGTTTCAGAAAGATCTCTAATGTGTTGTAATGTAGTACTTTTGCCATAGTGTTTGCAAATTATACGCAAACAGGTAGGCCCACAATCTTTTGAGTCGGGTTGTTTGTAAAAAGGAAATTTTTTATGCTTCATTGCTTTTTTCCAAATCTTGTAGCTTATAATATTCCATTGCTTTCTGCTTTATTGGATTTGTACTCCATTCACTCCATTCATTAGTGTATGGATTATAGCCACATTTCAAAGGTTTTGAATAAAAATCCTGTGGATTTTCAATATATGCTCTGCAATCCGTACATACATGTCTAAACTCACAATCTTTACACACAGCAATTTCATCCTTTCGTACAGACCAGTATTTACGAAAATCTTTATTTTCCAATAGCTGGTCTAAATCTGTTTCCAGCATGTTGCCGTAATTATCCAGCATAGAAGGGCAATTTTTTATGAAACCATTAAAGTCAATTGATAACTTTCTGTTCAAACAGGTATTGTGTTGCTGGCTTTCGGCAAATAATTCCATATTGGTGATGAAGTGATAAGGAAGTATCAGGCCACAGGCCATACAGGAACTAATAACTTTTGAGAAATAATGGAGCGGAACAGTATCCTTGTATATTCGCAGACTTTTATCTTCAGAAGCAGAATGGATCAGAATGGACTTTATTCTAAGGTTATTCCTTACCAGGTTTTCCAGTAAAGGAATGTCAATGTCAGCTGCATAGGGCAAAACCAAATTAATATGCTTTAAAATACTCCCATTAAATGTATCCAGAAATAGTACTAATTTCTTCAGGTCTGGTTCATGGTAGCAACGGATCTCTAAACAATGAACATTCAGGTTAATTAGTGCTTTAAAAAATATGTTGTCATAATTCATCGCTTCGTTGTACTCAATTATGACATTGGTGATCTCACTAAAAGCATCCCAACTTAAATCAAGCGGAACAAGTTCCGATAAAATCCGGCTTTCTATAAATCCAAGTTCTTTGTCCAGCACAAATTCTATATAGCTCAAAACAGCATCCTTGTTATCGGCACCAAAATGTGCTATGCACTCCTCAATTGAACAATGCTTTAAAAGGTGTAATACGTCATATACGTCATTAGAAACAGGGTATGATTTTTGCAATTGCAGATCACAAATTAGCGACCTGTTTGCCCCCTTCACCAATTGGCAATTCGCAAATAGATTTACGTATTCCATTGTTAGAATTTTGAAATTACTTTATAGAAACTAAGCAATTCATAACCTTTGGCATTGATCTTCTCAGCTTTTTCACATTTGATCATATTTTCTTTGAAATTCTTTGAACTATAGCCATCTGCTTCTAAAAGATATATAGAGAGAGGCAAACATTTTTTATCCTTTAGATTACTGATGAACTTTTTTTTCATATTTAGTTGAGGTTTGAATAAATAACTGCGCCATTTTTTTTTCCAGATAGTAGTTACAAGGATAGGATACCATTCCGAATTGGCCTGCGGGATTGATCTCCAGAAAAATATAATTACCTTCCATATCAACCATAAGGTCTATTGATCCTGTTTCAAAATTAAGCTCCTTCATGAGGCGCTTTAACTTACTTTCTATTTCATTGGGTAGTTTGTAGGGAACATTTCGGTTTGGTCTTTTATTGTCGTAATTTCTAAAATCAGCTACAGTTTTCTTGTTACTCTGAGAAAAAATGGCCATTGAATAAAAGGTTCCGGCCAGGTAAAACACCCTGACTTCAAATTTTTTGTTTATTCTTTCCTGTACCAACGAAGGGAAAAAGGTGTCAGGAATAGATTTAATGTCTTTTTCGTTAATGGACTTGGTGAGCATTCGATAATAGGTCTGATCCGCATCCTCCAGCAGTACGCATTCATTCAACGGTTTAACGATTAAGTGAGGATACTGTTGCAGCATTTCCATCAACGACTGTTTGTCGGTCAATACTTCTGAGTATGGAATGTTTAATTGTAGTTTTTTCGCCAGGAATAAAACGTTTAGCTTATTCAAATGGTCTTCAATGATGGGGTCGTTAAGCCATTTTTTTTTGTCAATTGAATAAAATAATAGAGAATGCAGGGTGTTAAATTCATCTATCAGAAACCGACGCATGACATAACGGACTTCAAAAGACTCCTTCTTTAAGGTATAATGAGCAGGAGTTCTTCCTAACTTCCTACGGTACCATACCAAACCTATTTGTTCGTCTTGTGGAAGATCTCCTAATTTTTTCAATTTGAAATAGTCCTCTCCATTGAGTCTTATAAATGGAAACCGATAGTAATCCAACCATAAACAAACAGCGTCAGTTGTTCCTTCCACATACGACTGACTTAATATTAGAACCTTTTTTTCCACCTTACTTTTAACAATTCATGAGCTTGTATAATTAACAAGGGCGATGCTTAAAATAAGCACCGCCTTTTATCCTATTTAAATTTCCCTGTTATCAGGGCGTTTAACCTTTTAGGACTAGCAACCTTTCGGATCTGGTTTATTATCTGTGCAGCAGTGATCTCCGTGATCAGAAACCCATTTAATCCAGGTCATTCCGCTATCGCCCTCACTCATGTCCAAACTCATGCTAAATTTTCCTCCTGTAACTGAATGAATTGACTTTACTTTTTTTGAAATTAATTTTTCTAATGTTTTCATGATTTTTGTTTTTAATAGTTATTTGTTTTAATATTTGATAGCCAAAAATATAATATTGGAAAATGCAATCCAAATTTATTTCTCACTAATGAGACAAAAAAATTTAGGAATTAGGTACTCAGTGGTTTGCCTGCCTGAAGAAAAGGCTTCTGTATATACAGAAGCCTTTTTTGGATTATATGCAATAGGTTATTCTTTCAGGCGACTAGAAATTATAGGTTATAGCAACACCTTCATACCATGTTTCAGGGAAATCAATTGTGATACTTGACTGATATCTCCCCGATCCAAATGTTTTTTTCAGTCGAAGAGGTTGCGGTTTACCAGTTTTGAAATAAACAGCAGTGAGCGTATATCTGCCGATTGGGATATCGAGCAATTTTCCGTAGGAAGCAGTGTTGGGTAAGCGTGTATGCAGTTTCAGTGTTGTTCCGGCAGACGCAAACTTTACAATATTGAGTCTGATAAAAGCAAACAAATACAGTAACAAAAAGCTACCAGTTCAAGATAATTCTTCCATTTATTCCTTGCTGAAAAACCAAATTGAGATGTAATATTTATTGGTATCTGATCGAAGATCAACCAAGCAACGACCTATTTCAACTTAAATTAGCTGCTGATGGCCGGACCGCTAAGTAAGTAATCTTATAATCCTCTCACAAATAGTCATTGAGTTCGGGAAATTTAAGGTCATGACCTGCAAATGCAATAAAATACCGCAAGCCCATCGCCCAGTCATCAGATAGCGATTGCTGTTTTTTACGTGCTTCTGTTATGAAGAAGTCGATGAAGCTGGAGTTTCTGATAGCATCGGACAGAAACCAAACCTATGCAGCTTACCATTAACCGGGTTTGTGATCAGCGGTGAATAATCAAGTAAGATGCTCTTCCTGTTATTAGCTATCGTTCTCATTCTCATCTTTACCTTTGACATAGTTCTATTTGTTTACGTTTAAAATTCTTTCCAGATCAGATTTAAATACATAAGTGTACCAGCCATTCCTGTGCTTGGAAATGTTATTTCTATTGATTAAATCAAACAATGCCTTTTCAGAAAGCTTGAATTTTTCCTGAGCTTCGGCCATATTATAGCAATACCTGATCGGTGGCTGCTTCTTTGGTTTTTATATTTTCTTCACCAAAAATTCCGGTTGTTCGAAGATCTTGTCGATTTCAGATCTTTTGATAACGATTTTTCGCTCAGAAAGCCTAATGGCTTTAATTCGACCGCTATAGACGATGTTGTAGATTGTTTTAGTACAGATACCAAGCAACTTCGATGCTTCTGGGACAGATAGAAACTCAGCGGAAACCTGTTTGGCTTCTCCTGAAGCGATCGTCTGCTTGACCTGATTTTCGGAAGCCTTGATTTTCAGTTCACGAAGCCTTTGCTTTCCATTTCTGCTGTTGCACTTTAGGCTGCAAAAAACGCGTTACAGTGGTCTTCGCAGTGAAAGTATTCCCACAGTATTCACAAATTCGTTTAACAGATAAATTCGAACTCATTGCATGATAAATTAAACCTTTTTTCACCTGTTCCTTGACCATCTCTTTTTCCACTAAATCATCCGTGGTCAGCTCACCCGGATTTAGGCCAATTTTGCGTAATTAGGGCGATTTAAGAGGAATTAAGAGCCATAATTTACCCTGACATTTTTCCGGGTAAATATTTGGCTACTCGAGTTACAAATGAGTAACAAAAGTCAGAAAAAGTATGCGATATATCCAAAAATTTGGGCATAATAATTTAACGTAACTCATTAACAATAAGCAATTTAGTTGTCCTTATTTGTCGTAATCATGCAGTAATTATCACCGATTATTTGCCGATACAGAACTTAATACCAATTGATTATCAGTTAATTATGATAAATCAGGGACAAATCAGGGACAAAGACCAACACAATAAAAATAGACAACAGCAAAATCAAACTAACGCACTAACTTCAATTCCTTCAAAATATCTTTCTTAAACTTGCTGAGTGGTCTTTTATAGAAATCGGATCCGTCAAACTCAGCTCCAAATGCTAATCTGTAAACTTCCTTATAAGAAAGGTGCATACGTGGGAAGGCCGCTATCATTTTGTTGATGTATTTTGTAGAGTACGCCTTTTTAATTTTCAATAAATCTGCAAGCTCGGCATGATGGGTGTCGAATACTTCTTTTAATTTAAGGTCATCATAAGTTTGTGCAATCTTCAGGTCTAAAGGATTAGATGAGGCAATATTAACATTGTACCTGCGGCTTGATCTGTTATACTTATAGCTGTATACAAACTTATCATGACAATCAACATCAATATAAGGATGTAAATGAGTGGAAAGGTCAAAATCGAGTGTTCCTTTTATTGAACTATTGCAGACCGAGCAACTGGGTATAAGATTATAAAATGACATGGAAAGAGCTGGGTGCTTACTCTTAGAGAACCAATGATCAAACTGCGGACGCATAACTTTGGAGCCGCTTACCCTTGCTACTGTATGAGTGTAGATTCGGTTACAATACGTACACGTATTCCTATTTAGATTCATGGCCAATGTATAAGCATCATACCTGTCCTTATCATCACCATTAAACCAAGTGTTATATTCAAAAACAACCTTAAATGCGTTAACTGCGTTATTATACGGCTCATGAAATTGCCTTTCAACAAGTGATCTTTTTGCGGCATCCTTATTATTTATTAAAGAATATCTATGATAACCTGTCCATGTAAACCCAGGAACGAGTTGTTGCCAAAGAATTGTACTTATACGAATAAGCTTATCCGGTTTACCAGCGATAACCAAATTCAAAATGCCCTTGCGCATGAGTAAAATAGCCAACCTTTGCACTGTTGTTGATGGACTTCGGGCCTTTTGAGTTCTACTACAAACCTTACATTTGGCGTTGGCACATGACTTATTGTAGATTTTTTTATTAATTCTACAGGTTACAGCATTAACATGCTCAACCTTCGCCTTGACAATTTCTGGTAAAGTTTCATCTAAAAAAAGCATGAGTTAATCATTTAATTGGTTAAACTCTTGTGTTAATGTTGCAATTTGTTCCCGGAGAATATCCTTACGATTGGAAGGAAATGCTTCTGAGTACATCTCTAACAATTTAACAGATAGCACAGATTCTCCAATTGATTTTATTAGCTTAAGATGCTCTTCTTTATTTTTTTCAGCAAACGTTTCATAGAGCATTTCAATTTCCTTTGCTTCCACTCTACGCTCTTGCTCATCGACTTTACTTATTTCTATTAGCTTTGAGCCTTCTTTCAATCGATCATATTTGTCAGTAAATTTTCTTTTCCGTTCAGCATGCTCTAAAAACCGTATACTTTCATCAATTTTTTGTGAAGCGAATTCACCAACCAAACCATTGTACATAAAGAATCCGTCCGCAAGCAGATCGTGGATATTTGCACCAAAAGTCTTCTCTTCCTTATTGACTACTTTAGATACTTTGTTTTCTACTTTAAGAAACATCACATTTGCATCTGGAATATCGGAAAGAATAAATGGCGAGTGCGTAATAAAACAGATATTAATGGCTTTAATGCTTTGAAGTTCGATATTGCGAATGCTATCCAATAATTTTCTTACGAAACCACGTTGCATCTCGGGATGAAAATATAGTTCTACTTCTTCCAATATTATATTGATAGAAGTGTATTTAACCTTACCTCCCCGTCGTGTTACAGAATCTAGATTAATCAAGTGATAAATCAAAGAGCTGATTGAATAAATCATTTGGCGTTCTCCTGAACTCAAAGTCTGAAAAAGGATAAAATCTTTTGTTTCCGGTTGTGATTCAGGAGCGAGTAAGATATCAACCCTAAAAATTGGTGGTGGGATTAACTCTTCGACTTTAGGTTTTGTACCTCTTATATTTTTTATAATATCACCAATTTCGTCTGATAATTCCACAATACCAACATCCCGGTCCTCATAGGTTAAATACGGGTATTTAAGAAAATTAAGTGTTTGCTTAATCTTAAAAGCAATGTGGCTTGAGTCATCGAGGATCGCTGTGAGAAATTCGTCAATTCGCTCCATATCAAAATTTTCATCGTCTATGGAATAATAGTGCTTGCCTTTGTAATCACTGTAAGTAACAGCAACAGAAACTAGTTTGCCAATTAAATAGTTTGTAGCTGCACTCCCGCGTTCTGTTTCTGCTTTTTTGTATTTAAAAGGATATAGCTTATTGATTTTCGACAGGATGTTATGCTTGTCTATTTTGGGCAAATCTGCAAGCGTAATTTTTTTCGGTTCCTTTTTATTTGGGGAAGGAATCTCATAAAGAACCTGCCGAGATTTAAGAGGATTAACCCTTAGCCTAAGTTTTACTGCGGTGAGATTGTCGGTGATTTTTCGGAAATTGAAGCCTTGCGTTGATGCCGGTCTTAACAAATTAGCCATTAGCCGAAGGCGCACCAGGCCATTTTCATTGTTGATATTTATATCGCCTCTATTGCGCCAGGGATTAATAACCAGAGGCGTTTGATACGAATCATTCTTATGAAAAAGGCCCTTTAACCAGTCTTTTTGTCCCGATCTGATTTCGCTGGAATTGTAGGCATAAAGGGAGTAATTGATGGCTATCGTAAAAAACAGTTTATTAAGGTCGTATGTTTTTTCGGGAATGGCATTTAAAGTATTATCTGCTTTATATTTAAATAAACTGATATCGTTACTCTTTACCCGGATTTTATATAGGTCGCCAATAAGACAGTATAATTCGACTTCCAACTCCTCCACCAGTTCAAGGTCCTCATGAAGTCCATTGACGTAGCCAATATTATTCACTGCCATAAACAGCAATTCTATTAAAGTACTTTTGCCTGAACCATTTTGCCCTGCTATAGCAGAGATGTTTATGCTTAAATCATCTTGGTCAAATAATTTTGCAGGGATTGAAGGTGTATAAACAATTGCCTCTGTCTCTTCATTAATCCTGTAATCATTGTAAAGCGTATAGATTTTATTCTTTTGTAAAATCTTAATGTAGTCCTTGTGACAGCCTTCACAGGGCCTAATAGCGATAATCTTGATGTTTTCCGCTGTTTTCTTTTTTGCCATTTATGAGTTCGTTAGCTCCCAATTTATAAAAAAAATACTTATTTAATGAAAAGGAAGTCAACAAACCAATATATCAGGAATGTTGTTTGAAATAAACAGATTACATGCCCGGTATTCTTATCTAATGTTTAAGCCAATAATTTTTCCAGTTTCATTTTCCATTTTTCCCAATCTCTCATTTCCTTCGTCTGCAGATCAATGAATTTTTGCGTATGGTCACGATAAATAAGATGGCAAAGCTCGTGAATGATCACATATTCAATACAAGGCTTAGGAGCCTTGATCAATTCCGGATTTAAAATTATTTTCCCATTTGGAGTACAACTTCCCCAGCGTGTGGGCATTTCCTGGATAACAAAACCTGAAGGAGACACATTGTATTTTGCAAATCGCGCTATTAGGGGTGCTGCGATTTCCTCAAATTTAGTTTTAGCCTTATTCCGGTACCATTGTTTCAGCAGGGTTTTGACATTGGCTTTATCTTTAGTTATCACCTCAATAAAACGCCCTTTATACTTTACCTCACTTCTATCAGCAAGGGTAACTTCTAAACGGTACTGCCGACCCAAATATAAATGTGTTTCTCCTCCGACGTATCGACGTTCTGCTGTCCTAGGATGAAAAGATAAGAAGAAATTTTGCTGCTTAATGATCCATGGCGCCTTCTTTCTCACCTTCTCTTTGATCTTTTCAAGAGGAGTGTCTAAAGGCGCTTTCACCAATACTTTCATTTCAGGCGTAATGGTTATCCCCATAGACTTACGTTCATGAAAGGTCAATTGAAAATCTATCTGCCTCGTACCAAATATGATGTATTCTTTCATTTCATGCGTCGTATTTTGGCAATCTCCACAATACGTTCTGCAATTGTATCTATCTCCTGGAAATTAATGGTCAAATCATACTTATCCCTAACCTCATCGATGATAAAGTCACCTATTTGATGGACCATTTTCTTTTGTAGATCAAGGTTATTAGGGCTATACCAGTCCACCCGAATGAGTCTTTGTATAGTATCCTCGGCGGCCAACGCAATTTCGGAGGATATGATTTTTACAAGTTTTTCATCTGATAATTTTGCTTGAAGATTTTCTTTGGTAACACCATAAAAAGCCTGCGCAATATCTTTATTGACCAAAATCTGAGGTATATCACTATCGGTATGGGTTAGTACAGCACTCATAATTTCTTTTACTTTATTCAGATACTGCGCTTCATTAATTCGTTGTTCCTCGTATGCTTTAATGGTCTCTTTGAGCATCTCTGAGAATTTTTTATAGAACGCCGGGTCTTCCTCCATTTTTTCGCTCATATGCTTGGCAGTTCTTGAAGCAATTTTATCCGCTTTAGCTGCTTCTCCCAATGTTTTTTCAACCTCTTCCTGAAACTTTTCCTTATCGAAAATATTAACCAATTCAGTGATTACACTGACTTCATGCGTTTGTATATGTGTGTCAATCAGTTTCTGAATTTGCCCCTCATACTGTTTATAGTCGATGGCATCAGAGTATCTTTGTAATACTGCACTTCTAAGTCCAATGAAGAAGGTTAAGTCCTCCTTATACCGCTGCACTAGCTTATCATCCGTCTCCTTATGAAATTGAATGGCAGACAGTGCCAGTTTCAATATTCGTGCAAATGCTGATAGTTTATCGTAAAATATTACACGGATCGCCTCATCTCTCAATAATTGCTGGTAGGCTTCTGCATCCTTTTTATTAGTTACTACCTTAAAAATATCCCATAACTCAGCGTGTTTTTGGGGTAGTTTTTTTATTTCTTCTGTAATTGAGGTAAGTGTTCCGCCCAAATCTTCTATATCAAATTCCTCAAATGACGAATAGATAGATAAGGCTTCGTCCAATGCACCTAAAACGCCATAATAATCAATTACATAGCCATAATCCTTATCGGGATAAATGCGGTTTACCCTTGCAATAGCCTGTAACAAAGTATGCCCGTGAAGTTTACGCGTCAGGTACAATACAGTATTCTGCGGCACATCGAAGCCAGTTAGGAGCTTATCGACTACAATGATAATTTCCGGATCCTTTTGGTTTTTAAAACGGCTGATCACATTTTTATCGTACCGTTTTGCATTACCTTGCTCATCCATCATTTTATTCCAAAACGATTTTAGCCGATCCGAAGTGCCGCCATAAGCGCTTTCTTCTCCCTCCCTTTCATCAGGGGCAGAGATTACCACCTCGCTACTTACCATACCAATTTCATCAAGAAAATTTTTATACTTGATAGCTGTTTCCTTTGTCTGTGTTACCAATTGTCCTTTAAAAGGAGTGCCTTGGAAATTATCGCGGAAGTGCCTGCTTATATCCCAGCTTATTGCATAAATTTTCTGATCGGCTATATTTAGCTGATCAGCACGGCTAAATTTCTTTTTTAGATCGACTTTCTGATAAGGACTTAGCCGTTCAGAAACCATATTGAAATAGTTGTCAATAGCTTTCTCATTGACCTCTTGAAAAGCATGTCTTCCTTCATAAAGCAGCGGAACCACGGCCTTATCTTTTACTGCCTTGTCCACGGTATAACGGTCTATCTCTCCGCCGAAAATGTCCGACGTTTTTTTGTCTCTTTTGAAAAGCGGAGTCCCCGTAAAAGCGATAAAACACGCGCTGGGCAGAGTCTTCTGCATATCAATATTGAATGTGCCATGCTGTGTTCTATGCCCTTCATCGACTAACACAAAAATATTTGGGCTAAGAAGAGGCTCTGGTAACTTCTTGACGGCAGTTTCAAACTTGTTGATAATGGTGGTTACCACAGCATCGCCTTTACTCTGTAATAAATCTACCAATCGCTGCCCTGTCCCTGCATTCTCTACAAACATCCCGCATTTACGAAAGGTGCTGGTAATCTGCTCATCGAGGTCGGTACGATCTGTAACCAGTATAATTTTGGGATTCTTTATATCCTTGTCCAGTGCTATGGCCTGTGCCAACATCACCATGGTCAATGATTTTCCGCTACCCTGAGTGTGCCAAATAATCCCTCCTTTACGTCTTCCCCCATCTAGATGAGTTAATCTGCGCATTGCCTTTTTGATAGCGAAGTATTGCTGGTATCGAGCTATCTTTTTTTCACCATTGTCAAACAAGACAAAGTTATGAGCAAAGTCCAGCATTCTTTCCGGCTTACACAAGCCATATAAATACTCATCTTGCACCGTAGGTAGGATAACGCCTTCTTCAAGAGCATCAAAATACTCACGTACGTAGCTATGGCGCCCCGAAAACAGCTTGTCTTTTTGCAGGGCTGTTAATGGCTTACTCCTTAATTGCGTTAAATGGCCTCTGTAACCCAGCTCATCGTTTTGGTCATCAAACTTTTCCTCCCAGTGTGCCCAGAACTTTTCTGGTGTACCATTGGCTGCATACAAACCTTTGTTGCCACTAATACAAAGTAAGACTTGTGCGTAGATATATAGGCCTCTTATTCCATCTTCCTGTTGGCTTCGCAACTGCTGGCTAATGGCTTGGTTTATCGAATCCTTGCGATCAGGCCGTTTACATTCTATAATACAAAAGGGTATGCCGTTTATAAACAAAACAAGATCAGGAATATAACATTCTCTAGTAGTACTCCGCATTACCGCATATTCCTCCGTTACATGAAAAACATTGTTTTCAATGTTTTTCCAATCTATATATTGCAGGGTAAAGCTTTTTTTATCACCATCAATACTCTGCTCCAATGCTTTGCCCAGAGTTAATAGATTGTAGGCTGTTTCGCTGGCTGCGATGTAGCCTTCATTCATAGGAACCTCCTTTAAAGCCTGAATACCATTTTCTATATTAGCATCGCTGAATAATGCTGTTTTGGTAGAACTTACCTTAATGCTGTTAATTTCTTTTAACTGCCTGCGTAAAATGTTTTCTAATAGCACATTGGTTGTTTTGTTTCCTCGGAGATGTAAGGCTTCTTCCTGATTTAAATAAGTATAGCCCAGATTTTGCAACATTTGCAAARMNGRTMKKWNGAKYGWTGTGGTCCTCTTTAAATGATGGTGTTTCCATAACTGTGTTTATTAGTTTCTTCTCGCAATCGATAAAGCAAGATCAAGATTTCCGTTATGGCCATTATCTTTTCTCCATATTCCATTTGAAACACTTTTTTCCAAAACAATTTGTTTTCTGCTATTTTCATGAATTCTAAATTTCTTTCCATTGTCATGACTTATATTTAATAAATCGTTTTCAAACAAATAATCTGGCGTCTCCCGTAATGCCTTATGAATTTCCTTTAAGAAGAAAGATGGGTTTTTAAACCTCTGTTTATAGTTAACATGGGTGGCCTTGTCAATAATTCTTTTGTAAATAGGATCCAGATATGTCGGTATTGTTGAAGAGGTAATCAAAGATCCCCTTGCAATTTTATTAGCAATTATTTCATTGAATTTTAGATCTCGTTGTTCAGCGTTTCTAATTGTATTCAATTGATTTTCTTCTTTTTTTGACAACCATTTTATTGGCTCATTGATTGGAAAGAAGCCATTAAGTAGTTGATAAAGAATGATGCCTACCTGATATATGTCTGATTCAAAATAATACTCATTTTTCTTAATAGATTCAGGTGGCAAAAACAAATAAGTAGATTTCGAAGCGGTAACAAAACCATCAGCCTGTTCTATCTTTTTTACGGCTCCTAAGTCGGCGATAATGGGTTTGTTGATAGCTATGTCAATTAAAATATTCCCAGGCTTTAAATCACGATGAACTAAACTATGATTAGAATGTAATTCAGTTAATCCCATTAAAATACCTGCAACGATTTCCAATGCTTCCTTTGATGATACAGGTCTGGAATCTATGACGCCCTGCAAATCACCACCGGATATTTTAGGAGTTAAAAAGTAGGCGAAATTTGGAGGTAGAAAGCGGCATTCTTTTATTTCTAAAACGTTATCATTTTTAATTTTGTGAAGTATTACTGACTCTTCAGTCTCATCATAGTTGGGGTGTGACCAGTAAAATTTCAATACGACATCATCGCCCATTTTTTTCCTTTTTCCAAAATAGACATCGCCATTACAGCCTCTTCGTATATACTCATATACTTCAATGTCAGGATTACTCCTCACAAACTGCCTGATAGTTTCAACGCAACCTTCATCGTTTAATTCCATGACTTTATTACTTTGATAATAAATAATAGGCTATATCATAAGCATCTTGCTGGTATTTATTTTTTGAGATGGGAAAGTCTCCATTTCTCTTTTTGAATGCCGTTACCGTTTGGGGCCAAACAAATTCAATAGGACATTTTGTGTACAGCTGTATAATGCCTTCGAGTTTAAAGGATATAGGTGAAGGAGGTCTTACTTTACCCGTTGCAGTAGCTTTTGCATTCCGCATTTTAATACCAATTGTAGTGGAAGCAATTAAATCGAATGTGCTATTTACCTGGTCTCTGAATTGCTGAACTTGAGCAGAAATGGTATGATCTGCGATATTGAACCTAACACATTCATCAGTTTGTGAAATGGTCCCATAATTGTCTTTTTGCAGTACCACCAGTATAATTTCATCTGCATCTATTTGTATTCCTATTGCCTTCATAATGATTTTGGTTAAGTATGTTTTAATCTTTTTCTACCTGTTAACAACAATTGCATTATGCCTTTTTTTTGCTCCTTAAGTTTATTCATTTTGATATTGAGTAATAAAACTTCTTGATCCGCAGCCTGTAGAACTTGCGCAATAGCTGCTTGTTCTTGAAATGTGGGAATCCTAATTTTTAATGAGAAAAAATCTGAAGGAGTTACATTAAGTAATCCATGTGCTCTACCACCTTCATGTGCAACTTTCATCAGTCCTTTGTCCAACATGTTCATTCCAAAGTATTGTTCAAAAAAATCTCCAGATATTTTGCTGCCTTCTTTAATAGCAAAGCATATATACAACGTAGTTACAACCGCCTTATCAAAATCATTTAGTCGTTTTATTGCTCCCCATGGATAACCCTTTGAATAACTTTTATTGTAACAAAATTCTCCTCTATTAACTAGAAAGTAATTATCTAGAAGTTCACTTGCAATGTTTTTATTGAAGAAATCTGTTTGTCGAACAAAACCTCTTTGAGCTGAAATTGTAACTACATTCTTATTCCCTTCGCTATTTTTTCTAATTACCCTCTCGAAAATATCTGCAATTTTCACTTCTTTCCATTCTCCTTTAAACCCCTTCAGACTTTTCTTGCCTGTAAGTAAAGTTTGCATTAGCCATTTTTTATGAAGCCGCTTTTGAAAAATGAGTTGGTTGTTTTTTTCAATATAACTATCGAAGCTTAAAAGGCAATCAGATATAACCCTTTGTTCATTATATTCAGGATAATTAATCTTCAGTTTTTTAAATAATGGCAGACCGATAGTSKKARKGGWTRAAYSRRYKNNGCTTGCCTTTCAAAATAACCTTTGTGATATTGCAACCAATAATACAAAAACCAATTATAAAGCCTTGTACCACATGTCCAGGTAATAAAATGCTGAGATACCGCCATATCAATACCTAAAACAGCGCTTTTCCCAACACCAGCATCCCGGGAAATGATGACTGTACCCGCCGGATGAATAACTGCAGAAGATTTTTTAATTCCTAACTCAGATATCTCATATTCCGTTTCAGTGATCAATCCTTTATCTAATCTAAAAGAATCTGCAAGCGAAACCCATTTAACCCCTCCTTTGTAATATTCTTCGAATGTTTTATCTGGTGTATGTCCACTACCTCTTTTAGCCAGATCATCAAGTAGAGTAACTTGCCACTCGCCTAAAACACTATCGTTCTCTTTTATTTTAGAACTTTTTCCCATTTTTAATTAGTAAACTCTTTTAGGTAGTTGTTTAATTCAGTCTGTACTATTTTTAGTTCGGCTTCAAGTTTCTCTATTTCCTGCTGGACATTTATTATATCCACTTCAGCCTCTTCTTCAAACGTATCCACGTATCGTGGTATGTTTAAGTTGAAATCGTTTTCTATAATTTCTTCTTGAGTGGCCACATAACTGAACTTCTGTTCATCTATTCCCGGTTTTAGTTTACCGGCATTGAACTGGCGATAAGTATTTACAATCTTTTCGATATCCACTTTGCGTAATTTGTTCTGGTTTTTACCATTTTCAAATTGCTGGCTGGCATCAATGAATAAGACATCCCTATTATTCCCCTTGGCTTTATTGAAAATTAAGATGGCAGCAGGAATACCGGTGCCGAAAAATAAGTTAGAAGGTAGGCCAATTACTACTTCAAGTAAATTTTCCTCAATAGTTTTCTGCCTAATCTTGCCTTCTGTACTACCTCTGAATAGTACACCATGTGGCACTACCACACCCGCCTTACCCTGTTCGTTCAGCGTTTCAATCATATGGGTAATAAATGCCCAGTCCCCTTTGCTTTTTGACGGGATACCACGCCAAAAACGGTTATATTGATCCTCCTCTGGGTCAAAGCTTTTACTTGCTTTATTTTCTTCCTTGTCTTCTACTTTGCCCCATTTATCTAAAGAAAATGGAGGATTAGCTACCACGGTATCAAACTTCATCAAAGCATCGCCTTCTTTCAATTTCGGATTACGTATGGTATCGCCCCAACGGATAGTGGCATTGTCAAAGCCATGTAGGAACATATTCATTACGGCTAAGGCCCATGTGCTGCCGTTAGCTTCCTGCCCGTATAAAGAAAAATCGTCCGAACCTACTTCTTTACCGGCCTTTATCAGCAAAGAAGCAGAACCGCAGGTAGGATCACATATTCTTGAACCGGGCTTAGATTTTGTAAGCTTCGCCAGGAGCGTAGATACCTCGCTTGGTGTATAAAACTCTCCTGCCTTTTTCCCTGCATCACTAGCAAAGAATCCAATCAGGTATTCGTATGCATCGCCAATGACATCATTATCTTCAAGGTGAGAAGGGGTCAAATCAATATTGCTGAAATCAATCAAAAGATTCTTCAACCTGCTATTTTTGTCTTTTACATCGCCAAGATTATTACTATTAAAACTGATATTCCTGAAAATACCACTACCATCTTCACTACTTAGTTTTTCCCGGTTAGCTTCTTCCAAGTCGGTTAAAGCAATGTCTATAAGCTCACCAATCGCAGTGTCATTACGATTTTCGTATAAATAATCAAATGTGCTGTTAGATGGTAGAATAAAACGTTCCATCTTCATAGCTCTTTCCGTACGGGCAATATCACCTTTATACTTCTCAAGATGTTGCTTATGGATTTCCTTATGCAAGTCGCTTACATACTTCAGAAAAAGCATCGTAAGAATGTAATCTTTATACTGGCTAGGATCTATCACACCTCTAAAAGTGTCGCAAGCTTTCCATACAACACGATTGATATCACTCTGGCTTATTTTTTTACTCATTTATTTAAAGTATTTAGAATGGATTGTTGAATATATTGTTCTCTTAATTGGTTAATCTGTTGTTGTATTTTCACCTCGCGCTGTCGTAGTGCTTGAATTTTTAAAATACTTTGTTGGTGCTTCACTGATGGAATGGTGAGTTCCAAATCTCCGATATCTATTTTGTTTAATGAAGGGATCGACGTTCCTTTTGAATTCTCGGACAAAAGAGTTTGGGTAGTAGGGTGATTGATAAACCAGGCAAGATATTCTGGTAGTATTTTTTTCTGATCTTTCATCCTTAAGACCATAAACATAGAAGAAGCCACAGCAGGTCTCACAATTCCTTTATATGTTACTGCAAAATGATCATAGCCTTTTGACGCGACCAATACATCCCCAACCTGTAAAAAATGTTTCTCAATTTTTTTATCGAAGGCAAGGTCGGGATTCACCGACAAAATAAATTCTCGATTTCGATCAAAATGCCGAGCCTGGATATAGTATACCTCTGCATTAGGCTGAGGCTTTGCATACATTCCGGTTTGCAACTGTACTATATTTCTGATCTTTTCTTTCATTTTTATCTCCGTAATTCAATTACAAAGATAGGACAAGAAATGATATAACCAAAAATAAATCAGTAATTGAATTACGAAAATTAAAAAATAATAAAGCACACAGTGGGAACTAAAATCTGCAATCAAGACACCCATGCATTGAGCCTTTTTTGTAGCTTAGTGAGATACCGTAAATCTCTGTCTGCCATTTCGCTTTCACACATTCTGCTAACAACAATGTTTCTTTGTTATGCTCCCTTTCAAATTGCGTTTTCGGATTTCATAAACGAATAATTTGAGATAATGTTTTCTCTTGGAAATACGGCAGAACCTAATTCCAAAGTTTTGATGCCGTGTCATTGGCATCATTAACTGTATTCTTGTATGCTAAGATACGGGGCATTATAATCATTGTTACCAACTACAGGTGCAAGGGCTCTTTTCATTTTTGTTAGGTAGTTTATGGTTTCCCGTAAGAATAGCTCTTTAATTCTTTATAGGTTTGAATATAGGGCAATAAATAATTATTAGATTTAGAAAAGTATAAATTTACGCTCATGGATATACAAATACCAAAACTCGAACGATATCTTCACCCCAGTTCAACTAGCCAAAATTCTGTTGTCCAATTAATCGAACTCTCAAAATCAATTCCTTTAAACATAGTAGAGACTGGAAGATATTCAATTACTATTGAAAATAATGGAAAACAATACTTTCTTACAAGCAAAAAAGAAGTTCCTGAACAATATAAGTATGCATTACTAACTAATATTATTCCTACAGAAGCAAAATTTAATGAAGGGAAAATTGTTATTAAAAAATGGCTTAAATATTCAGTTGATGGCTTAGATGCACAAGGAGTATTGAATTCATGGAAGAATGATTTTTTTTATAAGGAAGAAGAACCAGAAAACGGCTTACCAGGGTTAAGAGAGCCACAGTTAGCTGCAGTTCATTCCATAATGGGACATCTAAAATTACCATTGAAAATTGCAACTGTAGTAATGCCAACTGGTACAGGTAAAACAGAAACAATGTTGTCAGCACTGGTTGCTAATCGTTGTCCGAAACTATTGGTTACAGTACCATCAGACTCATTAAGAGAGCAGGTATCGAACAAATTCATTACTCTAGGTTTACTAAAGCAATTCGGAGTGATTGGAGAAAAATCACTATACCCAATAGTAGGGATCATAAAACAAAAATTTCCCACGAAAGATCTTTTGAACGAATTTTTACAGCCTTGTAATGTAGTCGTTACGACTATGAGTTGGCTTACGGCACAAGATGACGAAACTCAGAAGAAATTTGCAGATACTTTCTCTCAAATTTTCATTGATGAAGCCCATCACGTAAAAGCCGACACTTGGAACAGTTTCCGTAAGAAATTTGACCATGAAAAAGTTATGCAATTTACAGCGACACCTTTTCGTAATGATGGAAAAAGATTAGAAGGGAATATTATATCAAATTTCCCTCTTAGAAAAGCACAAGAGCAGGGGTATTACAAAAAAATAGAATTTATTGCTGTTAGAGAATTTGATAAAGATAAGGCCGATGCCAAAATAGCAGAGATTGCGGTAGCAAAACTTAGAGAGGATTTAGGGAATGGATATAATCATATTTTAATGGCCAGGTGTGCAAACAGGCCTCGAGCAGATGAAATCTATGATTTATATAAAGGCTATACTGAATTTAATCCTGTTAAAATCTATACTAATGTCAAGCACCAAAATGAAATTTATCAAAAGATAATTGCAAGACAAACAAGAATAATCATATGTGTCGATATGCTCGGTGAGGGGTTTGATTTACCAGAATTGAAAATTGCAGCGTTCCATGACATTCGTAGAAGCCTACCTATTACCTTGCAGTTAGCAGGCAGATTTACAAGAACTTCTAGGGATCAAGAACTAGGTAATGCATCTTTTATTGCTAATACAGCTGATTTGGAAGTGCGTGCTGAGTTATCTGATCTATATGCTACTGATGCCGATTGGAATTCAATCCTTTCTGACACAAGTTTTCAGAAAATTAATGATCAAATAGAATTTAAAGACTTTATGGAAGGGTTTAGCCAGTTAAGCAAAACCGACATTCCTTTCCAAAACATCAAGCCTAAACTTAGCACAGTAGTTTATAAGAATAAAGTGAACGGATGGAAGCCTGAAAATTTTGCAAAAGGTATTTCAGGCTATGCTGACTTGGAATTTAAATTTGACGATTTTAATAGTGACCAAAATATATTAGTAATCATTACTGGCAGGCGGTCCGAAGTAGAATGGGTGCATTTTAATGATATACACGATCTCCAATGGGATATTACTATCGCATTCTACGATGAAAAAACGAACTTGTTGTACATAAATAGTTCTGATAATAGCAGTCTTTATCAAGAACTTGCTCAGGCAGTAACTGGCGATAAGCCTGAACTAATTAAAGGAATAAGTGTTTACAAATCATTTTTTAATGTTAAAAGAGTTAAACTACAGAACGTAGGCTTAAGGCAATTTCTTGGAAAAAATATTCGTTTCAGAATGATGGTAGGTAGTGACGTTGGTGTTGCATTAAGTCTTGCTGAAAAAGAGCGTGGAGAAAAACTTGTTGTCATGGGCAATGGATTCGAAGATGGAAATCCAGTCAATATTGGTGCTTCTTATAAAGGTAGAATTTGGACTAAACTAAAAGGAGATTTAAAACAATTCACCGAATGGTGTTCTGCCTTAGGCAAAAAATTGATCGATGATAAAATTGATCCAAATCAAATATTAAAAGAAACACTTATTCCTGAACTTAAAACAGAACTTCCAAATAAGTATCCTGTTTGGATAGATTGGGATGAGGATATGTATTTGGATACTGAATCTAAGTTTAAATTTTATCTCAATGGTATCAGATATGATTTATCTAGCATTGAACTATGTTTATCTGAACCTAAGGTGGGTGAGCCACTACTGTTTTCATTAGTTGCAGATGATCGGGAAGCTAAATTTAAATTGGAGCTTTTTGAAACTACTGATAAAGACGGTGAAAAATTTGCTGACTTTAAAATTACCCAGTTGTCAGCAGAAACGGTAGAGGTTAAATACGGTTCTAAATCCATGAATGGGGAAGATTTTTTTACTAATTATGTTCCAACAATATGGTATGCCGATGGTTCAGCGCTTGCGGGTAATGAATATGTTGAACTAAAACAATCGATACCAATATTTCCTAAAAGTGAAATCATTGCCTGGGACTGGACTGGTGTCAATTTGCAAAACGAATCACWGCATGTTTATCCAAAAGTTACCGATTCAATTCAATATAAAGTGATACAGGAATTGAAAGGGCAGGATTTTGATATTATTTATGATGATGATTATTCTGGAGAGATTGCAGATGTAGTTGCTTTAAAATTGGATCAGGAAAAGATATATATCAAGATGTACCACCTAAAATATGCGCATGGAGGAACTGTTAGTAATCAAGTTTCTAATTTTTATGAGGTATGTGGGCAGGCGCAAAAATCTATTCATTGGAAACACAAAAATGGTAGAGAGTTTATAAGCCATTTATTAAAGCGTGAAGAGAAATCAAAGAATGGTAACAAATGTAGTAGACTAGAAAAGGGTACTGTCGGAGAACTAGTAAAACTTCTGAGTATTATAAAAAACGAGATCCCAGTAGAATATGAAATCTATATTGTACAGCCAGCCCTTTCGAAAGCTAATGCTTCGGATTCCATCTTAACTCTTTTAGGAGTGACAGAAACTTTTATTAAAGAATTTGCTGACATAAATTTGAAAGTAATAGGTAGTGCATAAAATTGATGGTCCGTTATTCTAATCGCATATTAGTTTCCAGCTAAGAATGAGAATTGAAGTTGAAGAATTTCAATTTGCTTTTGAGCCCTTATCAATTCGCCAAGCATAAGTGTTTCCTTATTGGAACGCCTTTCCACTTCTGTGTGGGGTTTATCAAAGACATACATCTTTAAGTAGTATTTCCTGATTGGTGCACCTGTTTCCGGATGTGGTACAGGAGGGTAGATATCCAGAAACAATGTGCTTCTGCCCTTGCTGATTGCTTTTTTTCTTAATGTTACCTTTCTCACAAATCCCTCCTTCTTAATTAAGCCATACATTTCATCAATAACTATTTTCAGGGCAAAAATCTTTTTCCCCTTTTTAATCTTGGGTACATTCCTCCTATTGAAGACGCCGTACAATAGTTCCTTAGGTTTTCCTAATATAGCAACGCATTTTTCAATCGAATAGCATTGCCGAATGCCGAATTTTTGCTTTGCAAGCTTCAGGTTTGCTTCACGCTCTCTTTCCAATCCTACATATCTGCGTCCTATAAAATTAAGGTACAATTTATCAATATGATCCTTTGAAAACAAAACTTCTCTTCCAACCTTTGATTTTGGAACCTTATGCCTTCTAAGATAGGCATAGAGGGCCTCTTTTGATTTCTTGAAGACACTGGTCAGCTCTCGGATTCTATACCCATTTTCAGTCAATCCATTTTCTCTACCCGCTCGACTTTTATTAACAACGTAATAATCCCGTTTTATGTGTTCTTCCAGGATAAAAAAGATATCTTCCCTGAACAGCCTTATCATTCTTTCTGACAAGTTTACCGACCTAAGTTTCTTGGTACTGATCATTGCATAAACATTGCTCTTTGAACATCCCAAAAGGAATGAAACGTCACCAACCTTTAGAAATGGTGTCTCATAGAGTGACATTTTATATTCAATACGCTGTCTAAGGGTTTCATGATTGCTAGTTGCTATCTTCAAGTTCCTGACCTGCTCTTTATAAAATGCAGACCTGCAATTTTTACTGCAGTACCTTGTCGCAATAGTAAAAGCCAAATAAGCCTTTCCGCACTGCAAACATTTTTTATCAACCCTGATCTTCACGCAACGAACATATCAAAATATATGCTTCTTCTTTCCCCTAATAAGTGTAGATAAGTACATATAAGAATCGATAGTTACAATTTACATATAACATTGAACACCGAAGGTATAATATGATAGCGTAAAAAGGTTTGAGGGACAAATCAGGGACAAGAAGTTCAGAAAAGCTACTTGAAAACGAGGGTTTAAAAATCGTAATGGTTGATAAACAGACTACTAAACCAAATATCTATCACCTAGATAAAACTTGTAACTTACTGAAAATAAGCCACTTACATATATCATTTACCGATACAAAACTTACTAAATATGTTCTCTAGCAGATCATCAGTAGTAACCTGACCGGTTATCTCTCCTAAATAATGTAATGCTTGTTTAATATCCATTGCTAAAAAGTCAGAAGTAACCGGATTATCCAAACCGTTGGCTACGTTATTTAAAGCTGCCTGAGTTTTTTGTAGTGCCTCCACATGTCTGATATTCGTTACCATAGCATGGCTATCCGATAGCTTGTCACCTACCGCGGTATTATAAAGCAATTGCTTTAGTTCTTCAATATGTTGGTTTTCTTTAGCAGATATCGCAATAAATTCTATATCTGAAGGAAGTTTTAACTCCTTTAAACGATCGCTATAGGAAAGATCCATCTTATTAGCAACAGCTAGAAAAGGTATACCTGGTTTATGTAAACGGGCAATATCATCATGAATTTCGGTGGCCGATGTATTAACCACATCAAACAAATACACTAATAATGCCGACTGACGAATCTTTTGCATGGTTTTTTCAACTCCGATAGCTTCAATAGTATCAGTAGCTTCACGGATACCGGCAGTATCTATCAATCTAAAATTAATGCCATTAATATTCAATAGCTCCTCAATGGTGTCACGTGTTGTTCCGGCAATCTCACTAACAATTGCTCTGTCTTCATTTAAAAGGGCGTTTAATAAAGTCGATTTACCCGCATTTGGCCTGCCTGCAATGACTGTATTAATTCCCTGCTTAATAACATTACCGAGCTCAAAAGAGCGAATTAGCTTATTTAATACAATAGTAATTTTGGCAATCAGCTCCTGCAATTGATCTCTATTAGCAAACTCAACATCTTCCTCAGCAAAATCAAGCTCAAGTTCAATCATTGAAGCAAAGTGAATCAATTGTTCACGTAATACATTAAGTTCAGTGCTAAAACCACCTCTTAGTTGATTCATAGCTACCTGATGAGCAGCAGCTGAATCTGAAGAAATCAAATCAGCAACAGCCTCAGCCTGAGATAAATCTAATCCTCCATTTAAAAATGCCCTTAAAGTAAATTCACCTGGTTTTGCTGCACTGGCACCTTTCCTTATCAAAAGCGTAATAATCTGCTGAATGATATAATTAGAGCCATGGCAAGATATTTCGACGACGTTTTCTTTTGTATATGATTTTGGAGCAACAAATAAACTCACAAGAACCTCATCTATAACAACATTCCCATCTTTAATTAAACCAAAGTGTATGGTGTGCGATTCCTGAGCTAGCAAATCTTTACCACTAAAAACCGAGTTTGTAATAGCTATTGCGTCTTTTCCTGAAAGACGTATAACACCTATCGCGCCTACTCCTGGCGGTGTAGATAAAGCAACTATGGTTTCGTTTGTGATCATTTGTTCTGTATATGTATAGATTTACAAAACTAGCCAAACATTTCATACCTTTCAGTGTTACTCATTGAAAAATCTAAATACTTTACCTATGACAGACATGCCTCTTACCGTAAAACGATCAATCGAATTATTGGGTCTGGTTTTATTAGTAGCGATCTTAGTAGTCGGCAACAACATTATCATGCCGGTAATTATGGCCTTCTTTATCAGCATTGTCGTGTTGCCAATCTATCGTTTTCTTATTAGAAGAAAACTTCCTGAAGCGGTGGCCATTATCCTCCCTATTTTATTGCTGGTGATCCTGATCGGTCTTATCGTATGGTTTTTCTCTTCCCAGATAGGCATTCTGGTAGATGATTTTCCGCAGATCAAGAGCAATGTAAACATACACCTGAAGTCTTTAAGTAACTGGGTAAGTAACATTAGTCATATCTCTACAACAGAGCAACTTAAGTTCATTACCGAAAAAAGTGACGATCTTTTGGGGATGGCCGGTAAGGCGGCAAGCGGGGCTGCAGTTACTTTAAGCTCTGTATTCGTTTTTGTTGGCCTGCTACCTATTTATATTTACCTAATGCTGTTCTACAAAGATATTTTGCTTCGCTTTATATTTATGTGGTTTAAGCCAGAACATCATCCAAAGGTAAAAGAGGCTATTTTTGAAACAGAAGTAATCATCAAAAGTTACCTGGTGGGCCTGTTAATCCAGGTCAGCTATATGACCATCTTATTGGGTGGTATTCTGTTTTTTGTGGGAATTAAGCATGCACTGCTTATCGGGGTGATCTTTGCCATCCTGAATTTGATCCCTTATGTAGGTGCGTTGGTAGGTAATATTATTGGTGTTCTGTTAACGCTTACATCTTCTACCGAACTTTGGCCGGTGCTTACAGTGCTGATTGTGATTGCGGTAGTTCAGTTTCTGGACAACAATATACTGATGCCTAGAATTGTAGGGTCAAAAGTGAAGATAAATGCTTTGTTTGCCATATTAGGTGTAATCATTGGTGGAAGCATTGCCGGTGTATCGGGCATGTTCCTTTCGCTTCCGGTCATTGCAGTACTGAAGGTCATTTTCGACCGGACTGTGATGTTTAAACAATGGGGCGTATTATTGGGAGATGAACGTCCAGCCAAGAGTCCGATGAGTTTTGCAAGCTTCAGGAAAAAGAAACCGATAACGGTTAAAGCTGGAACAGAAAAATAAAAGTATTATTGTGTAATGTTTTTATTGATAGGGCTAAACAAATGAACCACTTAACCAAAAAAGTCGTATTACTTTTTCTTGTGCTGGGTATTGCGGCAGGTTGCAAAAAAAAGAATATTCCGCTTAGCGGCGCTAAGGAAATAACGGCATTTAAAATTGAAGTAATCAATAACCCTAATGCCATTAATATAGATATTGGCAGTGAAATAAGCGACAACAGCATTGTACTTACCATTACAAAGGGTTTGAATGTAAGCAGTCTTAAAGCAACATTTACGATTACGGGAAAAAGTGTAAGCGTAAACGGGAACGCACAGCAGTCAAATCTTTCAGTACAGGACTTCTCAAAGCCTGTAAAATACTTGGTTACCGCAGAAGATGGCTCTGAGAAGACCTATACAGTGACGATTAAGGAAGTCGACGATATCGGTCTTATACTCAAAACTTTCTCATTTTTAAGGGCAAGCAATCCAGATCTTTCCAGTGACGTTAACTTTACTATAGTCAGTAGTAAGGTTAGTGCCGGCTTAAAGTATCAAAAAAGGAGACTAATCGCCACATTTTCGACTGAGGCTATTCTAGTAAGTATAGATGGCGTAGAGCAGGAAAGTGGTAAAACAATTGTCGACTTCAGTCAGCCAGTAAAATATACCTTGACCTCTAAGTACGGTACAAAAGCGGAGTACCTGATCACAGTAGACTGGGAAGCCTCCGTTCCCCATATTTACGTTGAAACCCTTGGTAATGCTCCGATTGTATCCAAAGACGAGTATTTGCAAGCAACCATAAAAATTGAGGGTCTTGGCGGATTCGAGGATTATTCAGGAACCACCAAAATAAAAGGTCGGGGGAATTCTACATGGGGATTTCCGAAAAAACCATATCGTTTAAAGCTGGATAAGAAAGCGGCATTGCTAGGTTTAGCTGAAGAAAAAGATTGGGTACTTTTGGCAAACTACCTGGATCCGACCCTGATGTTCAATGCAGTGGCAATGAAAACGGGACAGTTACTAGAGATGCCTTACACCAATAATATTATTCCCGTAGAGCTGACCATAAACAATACGTATATGGGAAGCTATGTATTTACAGAGCAGGTAGCCGTTGCAAAAAACCGCGTAAATATTGAAGATGGTGGCACCCTATTAGAACTTGACACCTATTATGATGAGCCGTGGAAATTCAAATCAACCAATTATAACCTGCCGGTAATGATCAAATATCCTGAACTCAGTTCTGAGGCCGGAGTTTTGGCGCTAAAAAATGAATTTCAAGTCATGGAGAATGCAATCGCTTCTTCAACATTTCCAGGTAATAATTATACCGACTACATAGATATCAATTCACTTGTCAATTTGTTTATCGTCTGTAACTTGACAGATAATGAAGAGCTCAACCATCCAAAAAGTCTTTATATATATAAACCGAAAGATGGAAAGTACAGCTTCGGACCTTTATGGGACTTTGACTGGGCTTTTGGATTTGAAGGGACAGGTACACACKTTGAGAAATASGWNNCAANTKCKMWNNTAKGGWRCYCTWCWYCRRTWRKMWYMKTSYYKTWSARSYGACYRNTAARCRATMCGWAWRTGAVAMCRCNTGNNTTTAAGYWMWNNNAMTGGATTGYCTTTAAATCAGTAAAAATGCCAGAACTGATGGCCTATCTAAATAAATATGCAACTACCATTAAGGCTTCTCAGAAGCGAGATTTTGCCAAATGGGGAACTGGCAGTGGAGACTTTACCACAGACTACCAGAAGATGAGCGCCTGGATGATTAAACGTGCAGACTATATAGACAGCTTTGCAGCCAATTTTTAACATAACACACTCATTACTAAATCAGTACTGAGTGTGTTATGTTGAAAATCAACCTTTACATTCTTTCTGGCACGGTAATGCCCAGTATATTCATTCCTGCTTTAAGGATGCTGGCAGTAACAGAACTTAAATTCAGGCGGTGTTGCTTAACAGCGCTGTCTTCCTCTTTTACAATCGGCGGAACTTCATGGTAGAACTTATTGAACATCTTTGCAACCTCATAAAGGTAATTCGCTAAAGTAGCCGGACTATAAGCCTTAGCAGCCGCTGAGATTTCAGATGGGTATTTAGCTAATAACATAATCATCTCCAATTCTGTAGCAGTTATTCCAACCTCTGGAGCATTAACTTCTGTAGAGTGCCCCCCCTTGCTCAGCAAGGATTTTATACGTGCATGAGTGTATTGGATAAATGGACCTGTGTTCCCTTGAAAATCGATAGATTCAGATGGATCAAACAACAAGCGTTTTTTAGGCTCCACTTTTAAAAGAAAATACTTCAATGCGCCTAACCCTATTTGGTTATATAAAGCTTCTTTTTCTTCCTCAGAAAAATTGTTCACCTTACCTAATACCTCAGTCTTTTGCTTTGCTGTCGCCACCATTTCAGCAATCAGGTCATCAGCATCAACCACAGTTCCTTCTCTCGATTTCATTTTACCGCTAGGTAAATCAACCATCCCATACGATAAGTGATGTAAGCCTTTAGCCCATGATTTTCCTAATTTTTCAAGAATCAAAAACAACACCTTGAAATGGTAATCCTGTTCATTACCAACCACGTAGATGGACTGGTCCATTTTGAAATCATCATATTTCATTTGAGCTGTGCCCAAATCCTGGGTAATGTAAACGGAAGTTCCATCAGCACGCAACACCAGCTTCTGATCTAAACCATCAGCAGTTAAATCAATCCATACAGAACCATCAGGCTTTTTAAAGAAAACACCTTTCTCAAGTCCTTCATCGACAGTATCTTTACCTAATAAATAAGTATTGCTCTCGTAATAATATTTATCAAAATCAACACCCAGATTCTTGTAGGTTACGTCAAAGCCTTCGTAGACCCATCCGTTCATCTTTTTCCAAAGATCAATAACTTCCGCATCACCAGCTTCCCAATCCTGAAGCATTTTTTGAGCCTCAATAATTAGTGGAGCATTCTTTTTAGCTTCTTCTTCAGTTTGCCCCTCAGTTTTTAATGTCTCTATTTCTTTCTTGTATTCCTTGTCAAAAATCACGTAATATTTACCCACAAGGTGATCTCCTTTTAAGAAAGAACTTTCAGGCGTTTCGCCGTTCCCCCATCTTTGCCATGCCAGCATCGATTTGCAGATATGGATACCTCTATCGTTTACCAGGTTTACTTTGATTACCTCATAACCATCGGCTTTAAGTAGCTCAGCTACAGAGTAACCTAACAGGTTATTTCTTACGTGACCTAGGTGTAATGGTTTATTTGTATTTGGTGAAGAATATTCTACCATTACCCTCTGGCCATTAGGTTTTATAGATCCGAACTTAGGGCTTAACAGTTCCTTGTTGAATAAATTTAGCCAATATGAATCAGCAATAGTTAAATTCAAGAAACCTTTAATTACATTAAAGGCAGTAACATCTTGTACGTTTGCTACTAAATATTCACCCAGCTCATTCGCTGTTGCCTCTGGTGACTTTTTAGAAAACCTAACCACAGGAAACACCACTATTGTTATTTGTCCTTCAAACTCACTTCTTGTGTCTTGCAGATTGATCTGATTTTCAGGAATATCCTGATCGTATAATTGCTTTACTGCTGCAATAGCTGCAGTTACTATATGTTGTTCAATATTCATGTTCTTATCTTATTTCGGAGCGTTTTTATTCGTTTCTAAAGGCGTTAGTAGCTTTAATCAAGATCTCAAAAGCATGTTCAGCCATTTGATTTTCCTTATCTAATGTTGGATTTACCTCTACAATCTCGAAGCAGCAAACCTTTTGGTTAGTAATCAGTCTCGACATTAAATTACCCGCTTCCCGTTCTGTTAATCCCTGTGCAACGGGAGTTCCTGTTCCCCTGGATGCTGTAGGATCAAGTGAGTCTACATCAAAGGAAACGTAAATCATATCGCAATGATCCAGATACTTAAGTGTTTCAATAACAATCCGCTCTACTCCTCTTTTTCTTAACTCAGCTGTAGTAAATATTTTGACTTTATTTTTTTTAAGCAAGTATTCCTCAGGTCTCTCCATATCCCTTGCAGAAATCAATACCAAATCGCGATAATTAATTTTCGGAGCAATATTACCTACATTCTTAAGCTGATACCAGTAATTAATAGTTTCCTGATCAAGCGTGTTAACTTTCGACTCCGTATTGTCTTCATCAAGAGCCATGGCAAGGGGCATTCCATGCATGTTTCCGGAAGGCGTAGTATAAGGCGAATGAATATCAGCATGGGCATCAATCCAAATTACCCCTAGTTTAGATTTTGGAAAAGCAGCTTTTATACCAGCAATTGTACCTGCAGCTGTGCTATGATCACCCGCAAGTACTATAGGAAACTCGTTTTTATTTAGCGTAGCATTTACCTCATCGCTTACCCGTTCTACCATGGTCAAAATGCCAGAGATACGTTTCGCAAATGGGCTACCTGTAGTTTCAAGCAGTAAATGGTTCTCATTTGGAACCTCTACAGTTTTATGTTTTTTAAAGAAACGACTGCCAAAGTCCAGCGCTGCAATCTTAATTGCATCCACTCCCAAACTCGCTCCCCGTGTACCGGCGCCGATCTCTGATTTTACTTCAATAATTTTTAAAGTCTTAGTCATAAAAAAAATACGGGTGTATTTTATAAAGTGTTTATCTTTGGCAACAAAATTAACTCATTTTAATTTGCCAAACCCTATAAATAATAGTTCAAAAATATAAAAAATGCAGAGTTACTCCGAATTTCTTGATCTAAGTGTTGGTTTTCCTCAGGAAGGTTTCAGCGTTATAGACGACGAATTATATTTTCAAGATCTAAATCTAATGGAAATGATTGAAACCTATGGTACACCATTGCGTTTTACTTACCTCCCTTTGATTAGTAAAAAGATCCAGCAAGCCAAGTTGTTGTTCCAAACGGCTATCATCAAGAACAACTATCGCGGAGATTATAAGTATTGTTATTGTACAAAAAGTTCTCACTTCCGTCACATTGTAGAAGAAGCACTTAAAAATGGCATTCACTTGGAAACTTCATCTGCTTTTGATATGCCAATGATTGAGGCATTAGAGAAAAAAGGCGCTTTAACAAAAGACATAACCGTAATATGCAACGGTTTTAAAACGTATCAATACAAGCAATATATTATCGATATGTTGCATGATGGGTATAAGAACATCATCCCCGTTTTAGATAATAAAGAGGAATTTAATCTTTTTGATGATGAGGTTGAACTGGATACACCTTGTAACCTTGGTATCCGGATTGCGGCTGAGGAACAACCGGATTCGCAATTCTATACTTCGAGATTAGGTGTTCGGCTAGAAGATGTAATCGAGTTTTATAACAATAAAATCTCTGCTAATCCAAATTTCAGAGTAAAACTATTACACTTCTTTATCAATTCAGGTATTACTGATTCTCCTTATTACTGGAACGAATTAGAGAAATACGTTACCCTTTACTGTAAGTTCAAAAAAATTAATCCGGAACTGGATACCTTAGATATTGGTGGTGGTATGCCATTTAAAGACTCATTGGTATTCGATTTCGATTATGAATACATGGTAAATGAGATTGTAAAAAGGATTAAAGAGATTTGTGCTGAGCATGATGTTGTTGAACCAGATATTATTACCGAATTTGGAAAGTATACTGTTGCAGAGGCTTCAGGTATTTTGTACAAAGTATTAGGTCGTAAACAACAAAACGATAGAGAAAAGTGGTTAATGCTTGATGGATCGTTCATTACCAATCTCCCTGATGTTTGGGCACTGAACCAGAAATACATTTTACTTCCGGTGAATAACTGGGACGCAGAATATGAAAGGGTAAATTTAGGTGGCATTACTTGCGATGGGCAGGATTATTACAACCAGGAAGCGCACATGAATAGTGTGTTTATGCCTAAAACGCGTAAAGTACAATACCTGGGTTTCTTTAACACCGGAGCTTACCAGGAAGTGTTAAGCGGTTACGGAGGTATTCACCACTGTTTATTGCCTAGTCCTAAGCATGTTATTATCCGTAGAAACAGAGATGAAACCTTCAACTTTGAGGTATTTGGAGAAGAGCAAAATAGTAAACAAGTACTTAAGATCCTGGGTTACACCTAAGTCATTAATTGTTTTCATTATAGCATTTAGCCTGCACACTCATTTGTGCAGGCTTTTATTTTGCACCCTTCTTAATCATTTTTCCTGGGCACCGTCGGCCAAATCCTGTATATCGTTAATCATATCTGGAATTGCCCCGTGATAGGAATGATCCACACCTGACAATACTCTCCAATGTCCCCTAGGAATTAACTTTCGGTAGGACTTAAATTGTTGATTAGGGATCACTTCATCGTCTAATGAGTGATAAAAATAAATATTATCGAGCGTGCTGAGCTTACCCAGCAGATCATCTTCTATTGCATACTCAGAAACATCCCAATTCTGATCTTTCCAATAGGGAACGCCAAATAGAATCATTCCTATTACTTTTTCAGGAACTGGCTGCCTTGTAAAATATTTCAATATAATAGAGCCTCCTAAAGAATGACCGAGGAGAATAACCTTACCCGACAGACTATTGAGACTGGTTGCTAAAACGGCTTCCCAATCCAGAAAGGCAGGATGATCAGTATCCGGCATAGGTGGATATGTAATTGTAAACTTATCGCCAAGATTACTCCTCAGCGCGTCTATGATTACTTGCTCCTGCGATGTTGATACATTCCCCGCACCTTGAATAAATAATATTTCATAGCTCATAGACTCTCTTTTATGTAAATGGTTAAATTAAACATACGTTCCCTGCCCCTTTCCGGATTTTTCACACTATAAGATACACATAAAGCCGCTCCTTCCAAGACATCAAAGCTACTTTAGGCGTAACTTTTTAATAAGGATATCTTTATAAGAGACAATAGCTTTACCTCCGCCATGGATTTGAAGCCCTATAAAACCGGACTGGGGAATATTATGGTCAGTTTCGTTGTAATCTATCGTCTGACGGCCATTCAAATAAATGCGGATCCGGTTGCCTTCGGCAAGAATCTCAAAATCGTTCCAGTCACCTAGTTTAAGGGCTTTTGCTATCAGTGCAGAATCAGGCATGGCTAAGGTTATATTTCTACGGGATTCATCATATAGGCTAGCCCAATAACCCGGGCCGATATCACCCTGGTAACCTTTCATTTCATTAGGCGGATTAATTAATCTCTGACTCCTGAATTGCACTCCTGCATTTACAAATCCCTGGTTACCCGTTAACTTAAATTTCAGACGGAGTTTAAAATCGCTATRMSTNTTTGMRKTTWYYWSKWNAATMRTTTNTCWGRMAYTNTNMCTSWGWYWRCKATCSGNNNNCCARTTATYNCAMCAWMMWYNATCWGCYARGWTTTAATGGTGTCGCCTTCCCAACCATTAAAAGTTTTGCCGTCGAAAAGGGAGGTAAAATGCTTTCCTGAGATGTTTTTGTTGGATAATTGGTATCCCGATAGCAAACTCAGTAACAATGTCAGACAAATTATTGAAGAAAAAAACGCAAAACGCATAGGTTAGAAGTGACTTAAAATGAAAATTTGTAAACAGTCTTGCCCTAATATACTTATAAAGGTTTATTCAGAGTAGCTTACAGCGATTGGAATAGATTTAAATTATATCAAAATTCCGGAAAACTGCTATTTGATTATCAGTGATGTGGCATTATCTTTAGATTTGAAACTAGTGTAACCTAAAACCATAATCATTATGCAACGCAGGAAATTTCTCCAGTCATCACTCACAGTTGCTGCAGGTATCGCAGTAAGCACCACGCCTGCAATGGCAGCTGATCAATATTCGACACAAAAGGAAGTATACCAATGGCGCGAATATGAGATGTGCTTCGGCGCGGACCAGTTGCAACTGGAAAACTATTTTAAGACGGCTCTTATTCCTGCATTAAATAAATATGGCGTAAAAGCAGTTGGTGTGTTTAAGGAATGGACTAAATCAGAGCCTGCTAAGTTTTATTTACTGACGCCCTATTCTTCTGTTGAGAACTACCTATCAGTAGATGCAAAAGTAAAAGCGGATGCAGATTACATTAAAAATAGCGCAGCTTATAGCAACATACCGGCAGATAAAGCCTTATATAACCGTTTTACCTCTTCTTTGATGATTGCTTTTGATGGTTTTCCTACAATAGTTATCCCAAAAGGTACATCCCGGATATTTGAATTGAGAACTTATGAAGGCTATAGTGAAGATGCAGTCAGAAGAAAAATTAAAATGTTCAATGAGGGAGAGTTCCCTATTTTCAACAGGGCAAAATTGAATCCTGTATTTTGTGGGGAAGTGATTGCCGGTGATAAGTTACCTCGTCTCACTTATATGATCACATGCAACAGCATGGAAGAACGCGACAAAGGATGGGCTGCTTTTGTAGCTGACCCGGAATGGAAAAAATTAGTGTCGGATCCGCAGTATGCAGATACTATTTCCAAAATTAGCAATACCTTCTTGGTACCCGCATCATATTCACAGGTCTAAGCAAAGCTATTTATATAAAGAGGAACCACAGTATTTACAGAATAGCGCGTCACTGTCATGCCCCTCTTTACTGCAGTTGGGGCAGGATTCATATTTGTGCTTTTTCTTTCTTGATGCCAACGCAAGATCATGGGTAATTATACCTGTGGGTACTGCAATTATAGCGTAACCGGTAAGCATTACTATGGAAGCAACGAATTTTCCCATTGGCGTAACTGGTGAAATATCCCCGTAGCCTACTGTTGTTATCGTTACTATAGCCCAGTAAATACTTTCAGGGATATTCGAAAATCCGTTTTCACGTTTTTCGACCAGATACATGATGGAGCCTAGAATTACGGTAAGTGTAAGTACAGTTAGTAAAAATATACTGATTTTTCGGATACTATCTTTGAGCGCTTGAGTAAGGAAGTTGATTTCTGTTAAAAAATGCCCGAGCTTAAATATCCTGAATACCCTCAGGAGTCGTAAGGCTCTGAACACCAATAATGACTGGGCGCCAATAAAGAAAATACTTAAATAAGAAGGTAAAAGCGCGATCAAATCTATGATACCCAGCAGGCTGAATACGTATTTTACAGGCCGCCTTATACTGATCAGACGCAAAATGTACTCAATGGTAAACAGCGCGCAAAATACCCATTCTATACGATTAAATAACGTTCCGTACTGTTTGTGGATGTGTGCTACACTATCGAGCATAACCACAATTATACTCGTAAAAATGGCGATTAACAAACCGACATCAAAGGCCTTCCCGGCTGGTGTATTAGATTCGTAAATAATCTCATGGAGACTGAAACGCNCWKYCKWKYTTATCTTTCGGTTCCATATCTCCTTATTTTATCCTTCGGCTGTTAATGGCTTTCACCCATTGTTTGCGCTGGCATTTTTTACATTGATGCATTGAAGTCACAGAAAGTTGTTCTACGTTACCGCAGTATGAGCAGGCATACTTTCCGGCCTTTTGTATTTTAACTGTATTTTGTTCAAATAATACAGGCAGTATTGGTAGTCCGTATTTTACCTCTTCGTCTGGATAATAATAGATGCTAATATTGCCTGAGGTTTCTAATATAGCTGTTTCAACTTGTCCCAAATGAGAAATGCTTTGCTGCCTTAATTCTGAAAAAAACTCGTCGTAAGCAAGCCCTTCTTTACCGAATTCTTCAATTGAGAACTCACCATTCTTAATTAAGTGAACACATTTTCCTTCTATCAGGTCATCGAGTTTTTTACTTTTTGCCATTAAATAGGTGGTCAGTCTGTAGGCTCCAACAATTACAGCAAAAATGATTACCGGTACTAATAAGCCAATCTCCTTGTAAAACATCGGATCGCCGGCAGCAGAGCCCAAACTTATAATTACTACCAATTCAAAAACTGAAAGCTGTCTTACACCACGTTTGCCCAATAATCTCAATCCGAAAAGGATGATAAAATACATCACGAGTGTTCGGATGGATATCTCAATCATGAATTCCCAGTTCTCTTCGCCAATGAGAAATCCGGACCAATCGATGGATAATAGCATAATGAAAATTTAGATTTAATTATGCAGTGCAATAACTCTACCAAATAGTTTGTTGCTATCAACATTTCAGCACCTGTTTTTTATCAAAAGGATCCCGATAAATGGCTAAGTTGCTACTTTATTAGATACTAATATGACAGGGAACAAATCTATTGTAATGGCTGAGGAGCTGGTTTATATTTATTTTTTAAAAGAATAAGATAGAACAAATAAGCTCCCACAAATACTCCTGCTATTGTTGCGTAAATATCATTTACATCGAATGTAAGGCCGGTTCCTTTTTGTGTTATTTCATGTACAAGAAATCCTGTTAAACCGATAATGGCAAATGCAAATATCAATAACAGTTTGGATTTCTTTGAAACGAGTTTCCCAGATGAGCCTTCCACTAGAATAATTATTACTATTGCCATTGACATAAAAGCTAACGGTGCAAGAAAATTAGGTAGCCATCCTAATATTTCGTTAAGTAATCCATATTCTCTTCGTCCATATATTGGCCTTAAAAAAGTCCGGATCAATTCATTCATTATTAAAATTAAGGCTGGAAGAAAGAGAATCAGTCTGCTTTTTTGTCGTGTCATATTCAATAAAGTTAAGCATATCACACCTTCTCAACCATAGAAAATTAAAATAGTTTAATGCCATTTATTAAAATAGTATAATGGCGAACGGTTTTAGCAAAACTATCTTTATTGGTAATTAAAACAATAGAATGATGAGTAACAAAACAGAAGAAAATGGAAATTTCACAAATTAAAATTACACCAGACACCTATGCTCCTTTCCGCCTGGCTCAGGGACATCGTGTGGGAGACTTACTATTTATTTCGGGCCAGACAGCTATTGATGATGAGGGTAAGCTGATCGGTTTGGGCGACTTTGATGCGCAGGCAAAGAAAGCCTTTGAGAACCTTGAAAAGGTCCTCTCGGCCGGCGGCTCAAGTTTTAAGAACGTTGTCAAGGTAACCATACTGCTACGTGACATGGCAAATTTTGAAAAGGTAGTAACGCTCCGTGGCAGATACTTCTGTGAGCCATACCCGGCTGATACAATTATGGAAGTCTCTTCACTCTTTTCCCAAGACGCCCTTATTGAAATAGAAGCAATCGCAGTTGCTGATAATGCAGCAGTCTGGAAATAAGCAGGTAAACGAACGGAGACATTGTCTCCGTTTCTTTATTTTTTAGCAATCTCCTTCCTAATCTGGCTCAGAAATACAGGTGTGACTCCCAGAAATGAAGCTATATGCTTTTGAGGCAGCCGTTGTTCGATATGCGGATAAAGATCCAATAGCGCGAGGTATCGTTCTTTGCCCGACATGCTGATGGAATTAAGCAAACGCTGGTCTTGCGCCATACTGGAACTTTCATTTAGTATTCGCCAGAAACGTTCCATTTTTGGTATGTTCTCCATCAATTTCTCCCGGCTCTCCAGGTCTATTTGCAGCAGCACAGACCCCTCAAGGGTAATGATGTTCCGGCTTGCCGGCTGTTGCTTTAAAAAGCTGCTTAAATCCGATATCCACCAGTCTTCCAGAGCAAAATGCAAGGTATGTTCGTCGCCCCTACTGTCTACATAAAAAGAGCGAAGAAAGCCCTCACAAACAAAACTCTCATAACGGCATAGATCTCCTTGTACAAGCAGGTATTGTTTGGGCAGTAACTTACGCAGCTTAAAGACAGAGCAAATATAATCCTTCTCCTGGCTATCAAGACTGATCCGGCGTTCGATGTGCCTCAAAAGGCTATTGTAATGTTCTTTGGCGCTGTGTTCTTGCATACTGTTGCCAATTTACGAATTTAAATTAAGTAGATCTTGCCAGCGAAATACCGAGGCCTATGGTAAACATTTAATCTTGTGATCAAAAGCTTTTATTGAAAGCAAGCAAACATGTGAAGGTTGCAATTGTTAATCTTGTATTAAAAAGGAAAAAAATGGAAAATTCGAGCAACAATACAGATAACGATCATCATGAGAACATACACCCTAAACCAACAGAGGACGCAGGGGCACAAATTGAAACAGTAACACCCGACACAGAAAAGGAAGGCGCTCCTAATGACAGCAAAGTCACCTCCGTGGATATTAAGAGCAGCACTCAAACTGATCAAAAAGAAGAACCGGAAGATGCTCAACAGAAAGATAAACCTGATTACGAGGATAATGAACAGGTCGATTCCGGAAATTCTGAGCCTGACGAAGATCAAAATGAAGAGGATGGTCCGGAAATCGAAACCGTTGCCCCTTAATTCTGAAAGGGATAGTGGAAATCGGCAATATGTGAGAAATTATGCAGGTCACTTTGTAATTATCGAGTGACGAATGCCGGAATAGTTGGTAATTAATTTTGTAAAAGTTAAATTTAATTATGAGAACAAACGCCACGCACACGGAGCTTTCGAGCACAGAATCCAAGACCATATTCGGGTCCGGCCCGCTTGCAGTTGAACTTTTTGACGGGCTGCCGGTTGCAGTATATACCTGCGACACTTCCGGATCCATTACCTCCTATAATCAGGCTGCAGCGATACTTTGGGGTAGGAAACCTGAACTTAACAAGGATCTCTGGTGTGGATCGCGGAAGGTTTTCTATACAAATGGCGAACACATGGCACTTGATAGTTGTCCAATGGCGGTAGTACTGAGCGAAGGTTCGTGCGCTAGCGGGATAGAAATAATCCTTGAGCGTCCTGATGGTTCCAGAAAAAATGTAATTGAGCATCCGTTTCTGCTATTTGACGACCAGGGCCAGCTGTGTGGAGCTGTTAATACCGTAATCGATACAACTAAACAAAGGGAGGCGGAGATTCAGTTGCTCAAATTACTTGAGCAGGTAAGAGAACTCAGTGAAAACGAGAATGAATTCCCCCGCCTTGCCAGCAAGGAATTTAGGACTACCCTGGCGAGTGTTTCCCAATATCTGGAATTGATCTTATGCTCAGTCCGGCCAGATGACGCAAACTCAACACTACTCATCAGGGCGCAAAAACAACTAGTGGTGTTACATAAGCTCGTCTGCAGATTGATGGAAACGGGTAAGAATGTAAAACTACTTACTTACTTGTTCTTTAGCGGTCTTCCAGAGAGCCTGGCTATTCTTTAACAGCTTATCCGTAACCATTTGTGGCAAATCGATACACCTTTGGTCCTGAAGTATTAGCCTGTCGGGCWSMTRRKAWMKKWRGWNGSGTYRTKWAKKKWAARTATCTTGGCGCACCAGTAAATCAGGGGCTATTGCCGCATTAAATTTACTCTGGTAGGATATAGATTAAATGGATACAAACAAAACCACCACCACAATTTTGCAAACAAAACAGCACTTTGAAATTCTCGATGGATTAAGGGGCATTGCCGCATGGGCCGTTGTAATATTTCATTTTATGGAGTGGGCATACACCGATCCTGGCCAGAACTTTATTGGGCACGGCTTTTTAGCTGTCGATTTCTTCTTCTGCCTTTCGGGATTTGTAATAGGATATGCCTACGATGATCGTATAGGAAAAATGGGTGTTCTTGAGTTTTTTAAATCAAGGATAATTAGGTTGCATCCGCTGGTTATTGCCGGATCAATATTAGGGTTGCTGGCATTTTTGTTCGATCCATTTGGAGGCCATCCAGAATTATACAGCACCGGTAAGATCATCCTTACATTTTTATGTTCGTTGCTACTTATTCCATTGCCTATAATAGAAGATCGTGGATTTAACCTGTTCAGCTTTAATGCACCATCATGGTCTTTATTCTGGGAATACATTGCTAATATTGTTTACGCATTTGTACTCTATAACATCAAACGCAGTTACCTGCTCCTGTTAACCATACTTGCAGCGGCAGCCCTTTGTCTGGTAAGTTATCGTTCAGGAAATTTATTGGGCGGTTGGAGCGGGCCAACCTTTTGGGACGGGGCTGCCCGGATATCATATTCTTTTTTAGCAGGATTACTTATTTACCGTTCCAACTGGATCCTCAAAAACCGACTGGGATTTATAGGCCTGGCTATATTGTTGTTCCTGGCCTTTTTAATGCCATCCTCTAAATGGAATTGGTTATCCGAACCTTTCATTGTGCTATTTTACTTCCCATTGCTGATCGCATTAGGTGCAGGGGCTATATTGGCACCTAGCTTGAAAAAGTTTTGCGTCTTTTCGGGAAAGATTTCTTACCCTTTGTATATGACACATTATGCCGTATTGTGGATGTTCGGTAATTATTACACCAGTCGTAAAGTGGACTCTACGCAACTAGCGTTGATAATTATCGCGGGGCTAATTATACTTACCGCGCTGGCATACCTGGTCATGGTAATTTATGATATTCCCATAAGGAAATATTTAAACGATAAACGCATCGCAAAAAGAAAGGGTGCACCCTCCGGCGCACCCTTATCTACCTAAAAAACCAAACTCTAACCTAATTATGAAACTTTAATTTCTTTATTTTGAGATTTTACTTCATCTTTTCCGATCGTGATGTTTAAAATCCCGTTAACATATTCAGCAGTAATATTATCTGCGTTTACACTTTCAGGCAAAACAAATGACCTTGCAAATGAGAAGTAATCAAACTCTCTGCGTGTGTAATCTTTTTTCTCTTCTGTTTCGCTCACTTTTTTCTCAGCCCAAACAGAAAGTGTGTCTTTTTTTAAGTTAATTTGAAAATCTTCTTTAGTTAAACCCGGAGCGGCAATTTCAATTTTGTATTCAGTTTCGGTTTCTAAAATGTTTACTCCCGGAACTTTGTTAATAGTTAAGTTTTTATTTATGGCTTCACTAAACAAAGAGTCAAATACATTGTTAAAGTAAGGTGCGGTGTTCCTGGTTCTGTTGTTGAATTTTACTAGTGTCATCGTTTATGTCTCCTATTTTTTAATTTAAATTTTATATTAACCCTTTAATCAAGTCCCATACCAACCCATTTTTTTATGATTTTAAAGACATTTTGGCGCAACAAAACAACTAAGCAAGACAAAACGGCAGAAATAGTGAATCAAATAGACAGTTTTAAGTATAAAACGACTATAGAAACACGTTTTGCTGATTTTGATATGATGGGGCATGTAAATAACGCAACCTACTTTACCTTTATGGAAATTGCCCGGGCGAAATACTGGAAGCAAGCAGTACAATGGGACTGGGAAAAAACAGGTGTGGTCATTGCACATGCCTCACTGGAATACATTATCCCGATTTTTCCGGATGATAAAATCAGCATGTATGTACGTACCTCCAGAATTGGAAAGAGTAGCTTTGATCTGGAATACCTATTGATCAAAATAAAAAATGGTGAGGAAGTAGTCTGCAGTAAAGGGAAAACGGTATGCGTAGCCTTTGATTATCGCGCCAAAACCTCGGTASCKAYWCSWNGMYSWWSMRAWMWWSRMKWTKAWGAWTWTWNAGCAGCTYGATAGTAATTAACCGAGCTGCTTATATTCTTAAAATATCTTACCAGGATTAAGGATGCCGTTAGGATCAAATACACTTTTTATTCCTCGCATCAGATTAAGATTAACTTCGCTGTACTTGATAGGCATAAATTCTTTTTGAACCAGTCCAATACCGTGTTCTCCGGAAATTGTACCCCCAAGCGCGCTTGTTAATTCGAATATCTCTACGATACCGTCTTTGAGTTTGTTTTTCCAATCCTCATCACTCATGCCTGCTTTAATGATATTGATATGGAGGTTTCCATCGCCTGCGTGGCCATAACAAACACTTTCAAATCCATACCTGGATCCTATTTCTTTTATACCATTTATCAATCTTGGTAAAGCAGCCCTAGGTACAACGGTATCCTCCTCCTTATAAACGGAATTAGATTTAACAGATTCTGCCATAGTACGGCGCATACGCCATAGATCTTCTTTTTGTTGAGCTGTATCTGCAAAGAGCACATCGCTGCATTCAAATTGTTCAAGAACAAGATTTACCTTTTCGCAATCTTTAAAAATTGAATCCATATCATCGCCGTCAAATTCAATTAAAAGGAAGGCATTTACATCGTCTTTTAGCTCGAATTTAATGTCATCAAATTTAATCACCCACTCCACTCCTTTCCTTTCCATGAACTCTAACGCAGATGGGATAATCCCTGCTCTAAATATTGCCGAAACCGCCGCACAGGCCTTTTCGTTCTCGCCGAAAGAAGCAAGCATTAAAACACTTTGTTGAGGCTTGGGAACAAGTTTTGTTACTATTTTAGTAACTACAGCCAATGTTCCTTCAGAGCCGATCATCATTTGCGTAAGATTATACCCAGAGGCATATTTTAATGTATTGGCGCCCGTCCAGATAATCTCGCCAGTTGGCAAAACAACCTCAAGATTTAAAATATACTCTCTTATTGTTCCATATTTAACAACTCTCGGGCCACCAGAACCGTGGGCCACATTTCCACCTATAAAACAAGATCCCTTGCTTGATGGATCTACAGGATACAGCAAGCCATGTTCGCCTACAGCATTTATAAAGTCTTCAGTAATAACGCCTGGCTCAACAGTTGCCTGCAGGTTTTCCGTATCTATTTCAATTATGGCTTTAAACTTTTCCATTGATAACAGCACCCCTCCGTGTATGGGTAATGCGGCACCACTAAGTCCTGTACCACCCCCACGTGGTGTAACAGGCACATGATGCTCATTGCATAGCTTTAGTAAAGCTGAAACTGAATTTGCATCGGTTGGCTTAACTACGATCTCCGGATAATACCTAAGATCTTCTGTCTCATCATGACTATACGTATTTAGCGATTCCTCATCTGTAAATACATTTGATACACCAATAATTGTTTTTATCTGATCTAATAGGTCGTTTGTAATCTTATTAAATGCCATCTGTTGTTTCGAGTGTTTTATTAGCTGTTAAAATTAGGATCGCGGTTTAGGAGTTTGCAGAGCGATAGCTTAATTGAACAAATGAATGTCCAATTTCGCCAGGCATTGGCGGATTTAGTTTTTTAATACCAACATCCGCTGTATGTACAAATGGATAATTGTTAACCACTCTATCCAGAATACTTTTCACTACCGTTTCGAGCATTTTTCTGGTATTTTTCATTTCATCCAATATGATATTGTTCAATATTTCGTAGTTTACCGTACGCTCCAAATTCTCTGTATCCGTATTGGGTGTAAATGTAACTACAACATCCACCGAAAAATAGATGCCAGTGAGTTGTTCTTCAGGATAATAACCGTGAAATGCATAACATTTAACATCTCTTAAAGCAACTGTCTGTATATAGTTCTGAATATCAATCATTTCACGAAATTAAATTTTTTATCCGTTATAACCAGCCCTTGTCCGAAATTATTACCTTTGAGCACAATAGCTGATTGTGTAACCAAATATAGTGGAAACAATGAATAAATCTGCCAAGAAAGACCTTTACGAAGCTCCCGACTATTATTTACTGGATGAATTACTTTCTGAAGAACATAAACTGATCAGGGCAACTGCAAGAGATTGGGTTAAGAAAGAAGTGAGTCCCATTATTGAAGATTATGCTCAAAGGGCTGAATTCCCTAAACAAATCATCAAAGGATTGGGAGAAATAGGTGCTTTCGGTCCTACTATACCTGTTGAATATGGTGGTGCCGGACTTGATTATACGTCATATGGCATTATTATGCAGGAATTAGAACGTGGCGATTCGGGTATCAGGTCTACTGCTTCTGTACAAGGCTCTCTCGTGATGTATCCTATTTTTGCTTACGGAACTGAAGAACAACGCAAGAAATATTTACCTAAACTTGCTACCGGTGAATTGATGGGTTGCTTTGGGTTAACAGAGCCTGATCACGGATCTAATCCGGGCGGAATGGTAAGCAATATTAAAGATAATGGAAGCCACTATGTGCTTAATGGTGCAAAAATGTGGATTTCTAATGCTCCTTTTGCTGATTTAGCTGTTGTTTGGGCTAAGGATGAATCAGGGAAGATCAGAGGGTTGGTTGTGGAGCGCGGCATGGAAGGCTTTACAACTCCGGAAACACATGGAAAATGGAGTTTGAGGGCTTCTGCTACCGGTGAACTGGTGTTTGACAATGTGAAAGTCCCTAAAGAAAATGTATTCCCTGAGATTTCTGGTTTAAAGGGGCCCTTAGGTTGTCTAAACCAGGCACGTTATGGTATTGCGTGGGGCGCACTTGGTGCTGGTATGGATTGTTATGATACCGCGTTGCGCTATGCTAAAGAACGTGTCCAGTTTGGTAAACCGATAGCTGGTTTTCAATTACAACAAAAGAAGCTAGCCGAAATGATTACTGAGATTACTAAAGGTCAATTATTGGTTTGGCGTTTGGGGGTACTAAAAAGTGAAAACAGGGCTACTTCTGAACAGATCTCTATGGCAAAAAGAAACAGTGTAGAGATTGCGCTGGATATTGCACGTAATGCCAGACAAATGCTTGGCGGTATGGGGATTACCGGAGAATATTCAATTATGAGGCATATGATGAATCTGGAGTCTGTAGTGACATACGAGGGAACCCATGATATTCATTTATTAATTACAGGAATGGATGTAACAGGCATAAATGCCTTTAAATAATTTATAAACAGCGGAAATCAATAATTTATTAATGAAGACATTTAAAAAATATACTTATTTACCTGCGCCTCCTGAAGAGGTTTATTGGGCATTAACGAAAGCGCAAAGCATACAACTGTGGACCGGTGCAGAGGTTGAATTCACGGAAGAACCTGGTACAGAATTCTCTTTTTGGGAGGGAGATATCACCGGTAAGAATGTTGAATTTGAATACGGTAAAAAAGTTGTACAACAGTGGTATTTTGGCGAAGATAATCAGCCATCAATAGTAACCATTAAGCTGCACGAAGATAAAAAAGGTACTTCTTTGGAGTTTGTTCAAACTAATATTCCAGAGGAAGATTATAAAGATTTTACAGAGGGAATTGAAGAGTATTATTTAGGAGGTCTGGTTGATTTCTTTGAAGAATAAAATTTGATGAGTACAATCTGCCGTCATTTCGACGATGGGAAAAATCTCTTGGTTGTTCTATTCAAGAGATCTCTCCTATCGTCGAGATGACAACTAGTTTAAAAAAATCAGTCATTATTAAATATCTGTATTGTAAACAGACACAATGTTTTCTCTCAAATTATAATGCGAGGCCATTACTTCTCCATAAGCTCCGGTGCTATTTAAAGCAATAAGATCTCCACGAAGTGTTCCCGGTAATTCTACCTCTTTGCCAAAACAATCTGTACTTTCACAAATTGGGCCAACAACATCATACTTTACAGAATCTACTTCGGATAGTCTTGAGATATTGGATATTTTATGATAAGCCTGATAAAGCGCTGGTCTCATTAACTCAGTCATACCTGCATCAAGAATAATAAAGTTCTTTTTCTTCCCATTCTTTACATATAGTACTTTACTTATCAGTGATGACGATTGTCCTACCAATGCACGACCTAATTCAAAATGAACTTCCTGATTTGATCTGACATTAAGAAAATCTGAAAAGATTTTAAAATAAGCGGCAAAGTCTGGAATCTGTTGTTCAGGGTTATGATAATCAATACCTAAACCACCGCCAACATTTAATACCTTCACAGTAAAGCCTCGTTCTTCGAACCACTCGGCAAATTCATTTACGCGTACACAAAGATTTTTATATACGTCAAGATTAGTTATTTGAGAACCGATATGAAAGTGAATCCCAATAAACTCCAGATTAGGCGATTTTTTTAAAGTCTCAGCACATAATGGCAAATCCCATGAGTTTATACCAAACTTATTTTCATCTAATCCGGTTGTAATGTTATGGTGGGTATGTGCATCTACATTTGGATTAATACGTATGGCTACTCTGGCTTTTTTGTTCTTCTTGCCTGCCAACTCATTAATAACTTCAAGTTCCTGAATAGATTCTACGTTAAAACAGAAAATATCATTGTCCAGTGCACCGTTAATTTCCTTATCAGATTTACCCACACCCGCAAAAACTACCTGATCTTTCGAGAAGCCAACTTCTATTGCTTTGCTTACCTCGCCTCCACTAACGCAATCGGCTCCAAAGCCTGTAGCCTTTATCTTTTCTAGAACCCGCTGATTGAAGTTTGCTTTCATGGCGTAGTGCACATGAAAATTATATAACTTAGCCGCATCAGCACAAGTACTAAGCGTTTTTTGCAGCAAAGTAAGGTCGTAGAAGTAGAAAGGTGTTTCTAAACTTGCGAAGTGCGATATATCTTTATCAGAAAACATAATGTTTAAATATCTTTTTATAATTGTTGTTGTTGTTTTGGGTCTGATCTACTTTGGTAATCATCTCGACTATAAAAAGCAGAAGATCAGTAGAAAAGAGTACGAAAGAAGAAATCGTCTCTTCATCGCACTCGTTTTCATTATAGCTGGTATTATCTTTTGGCTTAGAAGAAGATAATTACTCAAATAAGCGGTTATGTAAGCTTTTTAATGCCTCAGTTTTATCAGCCGTATTTATTAGTAACGAAATGTTATAACTACTACCACCGTAAGAGATCATACGTACCGGAATGTGTTTAATTGAATCTAATACACGTGCAGCATACCCATGCTTTTCTGCACTGAAATCGCCAACCACACAAACTATCGATTGATCACTATCAACTTCTACACTTCCAAAATCATGTAGTTCTTCAATAATTTTTGCAAGGTTATCCGTAAAATCAACAGTTACCGAAACAGCTACTTCAGATGTTGTGATCATGTCTATTGGCGTTTTATAACGTTCAAATATTTCAAAAACACGTCTTAAGAAACCATAGGCCAATAACATTCTGCTTGATTGGATTTTGATTGCAGTGATGCCGTCTTTAGCTGCAATAGATTTTATTTTGCCTTTTTCACTGTCGTTGGTAATCAATGTACCAGAAGCTGAAGGCTCCATAGTGTTCAATAACCTTACAGGAATCTTGTATTTTTGAGCCGGAAAAACAGATTGTGGGTGCAATATCTTTGCCCCAAAGTAAGCTAATTCAGCTGCTTCATCAAACGAAAGCTGAGAGATTGGTTTGGTACCTTTAACTATCCTTGGATCGTTGTTATGCATACCATCAATATCTGTCCATATCTGAACTTCTTCGGCTAGTATGGCCGCTCCTATTAAAGATGCAGTATAATCACTTCCACCACGTCTAAGATTATCTACTTCGCCAAAACTGTTTCTGCAAATAAATCCTTGTGTAATAAATAGTTTATTTCCGTTGTTTTGATCTAATATTGGTTGTAAGTGTTTAGTGGTATAAGGAACATCAGGTTCGTTATCCTCATCAGTTTTCATGAAATCTAATGCAGGCAACAATACAGAGGGAACACCTATCGATTTAAGATAGATATGATATAATGTTGTTGACAACAATTCACCTTGTGCAAGTACTACTTTTTCCTCAATTGGGGTAAAAAGATCGTTTACCAATGTTTCAAGGAAGTTAAAGTGATAGTTTACTACTTCCTGTCCTTGCTCACGAAAATCACCTTCCGGTAAAAGCTCAATAACAAATTCATTATATTTCTGATGCAATGCGTTAATAAGACTTAACGCAGCCTGTTTATCTTCCTTTAAAAGTTTGGCTGAAATTTCTACTAAACTGTTCGTTGTGCCCGACACTGCAGAAAGCACTACAATTTGTTCTTCTGCCGGATTAATAATATCCAGCAATTTTTTCATCCGCTCAGGGCTTCCTACAGAAGTTCCTCCAAACTTTAATATTCTCATAGTTTTATAAATTGTTTTTTGGTAATAATCCCATCAGCAAAATTCTGATGGTTTCATTATTAGTTATTTAAATTTTAAAGGTTAATATTATTTCAATCAAATTGGTTATATACTTATATTAGGGCGTGAAATTAAAGAAAACGACGCTAATAATCATGATATTGACGAAATAAAATTTGGAATATTATAAGAATTAGGCTTTTCTTAAAAAACTTCACAATTATATTACTGTTTTTCATTAAGATATCTTAAAAAACACATCATAAACTATGCAATTAGAAGCAGCTACATTAAATACCATAAACGAATGGCTTAATGGTAATTACGACGAAAAAACTAAGCAAGAAATACAGCAACTGCTAGATAAAGAAGCTTTTACTGAGCTTACAGATTCTTTCTACAGAAGTCTAGAGTTTGGTACCGGAGGTTTACGTGGGATAATGGGTGCAGGATCTAACAGGATCAATAAGTATACAATTGGAACTGCGACACAGGGTTTATGTAATTATCTTCTTAAAAAATATCCGGGTGAAAAGGTTAAAGTTGCTATAGCGCACGATAGTCGAAACAACTCTGATTATTTTGCAAGGATCACTGCTGATGTGTTTTCTGCAAATGGCATACACGTTTATTTTTTCAAAGCGCTAAGACCTACTCCGGAATTATCTTTTGCGATCCGTGAATTAGGATGTCGCAGTGGTGTAATGCTTACTGCCTCTCATAATCCAAAAGAATATAACGGTTATAAGGCGTATGGCGCCGATGGTGGACAATTTACCGCTCCAGATGATACACTTGTTATGGATGAAGTGGCCAATATCAAAAGCATTGATGAGGTTAAATTTGATCGCATTGATAGTAATATTGAATTGATTGGAGAAGAAATTGATCAACTTTATCTGGATAAAATCACTGAATTATCAGTGTCTCCAGAGGCCATTAGCCGCCAAAAAGACCTTAAAATTGTATACTCTCCTATCCATGGAACCGGAATTACTTTGGTGCCTAAGGCACTTGAGCAATTTGGTTTTACCAATTTAACTTTGGTTGAAGAACAAAGCACTCCTGATGGTAATTTTCCAACTGTGGTGTATCCAAACCCTGAAGAAAAAGAAGCACTTACACTTGCTTTGAAAAAAGCTCAGGAAATAGATGCAGATCTTGTTCTGGCCACAGACCCGGATGCCGATAGAGTTGGTATTGCTGTTAAAAACAATGATGGCGAATTCGTGCTCTTAAATGGGAACCAGACTGGTAGTTTACTAATCAATTACCTGTTAAGTGCCTGGGAAGAAAAAGGTAAGCTTACAGGAGATCAGTATATTGTTAAGACCATAGTAACTTCAAATTTAATTGAAACAATAGCTAAAGCTAAGAATGTTACGTATTACAATACCTTAACAGGATTTAAATGGATTGGTCATTTAATGACAAGCCTTGAAGGTAAGAAAACGTTTATTGGGGGTGGTGAAGAGAGTTATGGGTACCTTATCGGAGAGCTTGTTAGAGATAAGGATGCAGTTGTATCTTGTGCTTTTATTGCAGAAATGACCGCTTTTTACAAAGATAAAGGCAGCAGTTTATATAACGCTATGCTTGATATGTATGTAGAATATGGTTTGTACAAAGAAGAATTGGTATCTATAACCAAAAAAGGAAAAACAGGCGCTGAGGAAATCAAAGCGATGATGGAGAAATTCAGAAACAACCCTCCTGTTACATTAGGTGGTTCTAAAGTTGCAACTTTAAAGGATTACGAATTGGGTATAGAAACTGATTTAATTGCGAATGAAAAGAAAGATCTTGGATTTCCTAAATCTGATGTTCTTCAGTTCATAACCGAAGATGGAAGCATTATCTCTGCCAGACCATCAGGAACTGAGCCTAAAATTAAATTCTATTGCAGTGTAAATGCACCACTTAAGGATAAAGCTGGCTTTAAAGCTGCTGATGCTGAACTTAGTGCGAAAGTAAAAGCTATTATGAACGATTTAGAGGTTTAATAACCTCTAAATCATCTTTTTATAAACTTAGGCTGCAAAATTACTTTGCATGCCTCTCTTTTTACCAAAGTATTACTGGCCGAAGCAAGCTCATTTAAAAGTACATCAATGATCTTCTCGGCCATTTCTTCTATAGGCTGATCTACAACACTGATTGGAGGCGTATGTAGTTTAAATACATCATGATCATCGTACGCTACAATACTGAAATCATCATTGATTTCTTTGTTTATCAGTTTTAATACTAACAAGCCCTTAATTGCAAGGTAGTTGGTCGAGAATAATACCGCATCAATCTTCGGGTTTTTCTCAAACAATAACATTAACTGTGCGTTTGTATTGTCATCCGTACTATCAAATGGAATTTCAGTATAAATATCTTTATTGAACTTGATACCATGATCCTGAAGCGCCTTTTCGTACCCAAGGAAACGATTATTGATCTGATCTACATGCAAATCTACCGTTACGAAAGCGATATTCTTTTTGCCACTATCGATAAGATGCTTGGTAGCGATATAAGTTCCGTTAAAGTTGTCGACCACCACACAATTAACTTCCATATCAGGAAGGTTCCTATCGAATATAACTACAGGAATGCGTTCTGCAAGCAACTGCTTAATCTCACCTTCGATGCCAGGTACAGGAGCAATAATATAAGCGTCCACTTGTCTGGACTTAAACATTTCTATAAGCTCCTTGGCCTTAACCGGATCATTCTCAGTACTTGAGTAACTAATTTTATAACCTTTTTTATATGCTTTATCTTCTATTTTACGGGCAATACTGGCAAAAAATGGGTTAGAGATGTCCTCTACTATCAGTCCTATTGTTTGCGTATTTCCGGTTCTTAAACTTCTGGCTACCTGATTTGGTTTAAAATCAAACTCTTTAATTATGGTGTTAACCTTTTCAATAACAGCCTTGCTAATGCGCATTTGCTCAGCTTTTCCATTTAAAATAAAGGATACGGTTGTAATCGATACATTGGCCTTACCGGCGATGTCTTTTATTGATGCTGGTTTCATCTTACTTGTCCCTCACCTTTAACAATCCATTTTTCTGTAACTAGTTTCTCAAGAGCAAAAGGCCCTCTGGCGTGTAATTTCTGAGTAGATATGCCAATTTCTGCACCTAAACCAAAAACCTGGCCATCAGTAAATCTTGTTGAAGCGTTTAAGTACACCACAGCCGCATCAACCTGGTTTAGAAACAATTCAGTTTTGACAGGATTTTGAGTAATAATCGCCTCAGAATGTTTTGAAGAGAATTTTGCAATATGATCAAGCGCCTCTTCCGTACTATCCACAATCTTCACAGAACATTTGAAATCAAGGAACTCTCTTCCAAAATCTTCAGGCTCAGCCTTATTAATTAAAGGATAGTGTTGATCTTTTAAAATCTTATAAGATTCTTCATCGGCAAATATCTCAACATTATATCCCGCCAGCAATGGCGCAAGCTTTTCAAGGAAAGGCTGCGCAACTGCTTTATCTACTAAAACAGTATCTAATGCATTACAAACTGAAGGTCTCGAAACCTTGGCATTTACTACGATCTTGGCGGCATCATCCAGCTTCGCGGATTCCTCCACATAAGTATGGCACACACCAGCACCCGTCTCTATCACCGGTACTAAAGCGTTTTTGCGAACGAATTCAATGAGCTGATTAGAGCCTCTAGGGATAATTACATCTATGTATCTTTCTGCAGTTAGGATGTCTAAAATATACTTTCTTTCAGCGGGGAGCTGTTGTACAATATTTACATCGAGGTTACTTTCCTCAAGAACCTGTTGGATTAAAGAAACAACAAATAAATTGGTATGATAAGCATCCTGACCACCTCTAAGTAAACAAACATTTCCTGATCTAATGCATAAAGCCGCTACATCAAGAGTAACATTTGGTCTTGATTCATAAATTACGCCAACCACACCAAGCGGAACCGTTCTTTTTTGAATAAAAAGCCCATTGTCAATTGTCTTTTCAGAGACGATTTTGTTGGTCGGATCTTCCAGATTTGATACATCTACCAGGCTTTTACTAAGCTCAATAATCCGTTCCGCATTTAACAGAAGACGATCCTTTTTGGGGTCGGCGTCGGACATCTTCTCCAGATCCTTTAAATTCTCAGCAATGATGTCTTCTTTTCTCTCAGAAATAATTTGTGCAATTCGGGTAATTATGCCTTGTTTATCCTTATCGCTGAGCGTTGATATCGATTTTTTGGCATTCTGTGCACTAATTAATTGGTCTTCTATTGATTCCATTATCATACTTATAATATTACAATATCGCTGGCATTGGCTATCTCCAGGTTATGTTGCTTAGCGTTTTTACTAATTGTGTTCGACGATACTTTGGCCTGAGCTACGGCTACAATGTTATTCTGTTCGTCAATAATTTCAAATATTTCACCATTAGCGAAATCTACTTCAATAGATTTAACACCAACAGCAAGCAAGCTTTTTCTTTTTCTGATTGCTTCGCTTGCGCCAGCATCAACCATGAGTCTACCAGTTACCAGGCTTCCGCTTGCAAGCCACTTATTTCTTGCAGATATGGAGCAGTTTTTAGGTGTACATATAGTCCCCGATTCTCCTTTTGCAGCTTTTAAAATGCCGTCTGGTGTTCTAACACCAAAAATAACCACTTTAATTCCCATTGTAGAGGCAAGATTTGCAAAAGTCAGTTTAGAAATCATACCACCCAATCCAACCTCAGAAGTATTCTTATTTGCCAAAGAGAATACTTCATTATTTATAGACTCAATTTTATCAATTACCTTACCCTCTTTATCCAGTACACCCGGAACTGATGTGCCTAAAAGGATAAGCGAAGCGCCAAAACCTACACCTAATAAAGTAGCAAGTTCGTCATTATCAGAAAACTTTAGCTCTAAATTACTAACTACGTCATTTTCGTTAGCAATTGGAATTACACCATTTTTCCATAATTCTTCGTAAGTCTCTTTCAACTGAAGAAATTGAGTTCTATGAGAAAAATGCTGCCTTTCGCATAAACTTTGCGCAATAGAAATATTGTAAGGCTTAAAATGTTTTGAATAAGTGCTTAGCAATAGCGGATTGCCAATTGAAGCAGCAGCTTTTCGCTCACTAATTTTACCTTTATAATTCTTTATGTATTTTTTTCCAGCTGCAACTGCACCTGAAGATACCAATATTAAATGGTGATTAAGAGCAAGTTCTGCTACCTGCCGGGTTATATCTGCAATTATTGCTTCATCAATTTCTCCTTTAGAGGTAGTGATGGAAGCGGAACCTAATTTCAATACAAGTATAGACTTGGTCATTGTGGCTGTTATAGTTTATTTGGCGCGAAAATTCGAAAATAGATAAATTACTGCGTATCTCGTAACTATAGAATAAAAAAATCCTCCTATTTATTAACTAAAGAGGAGGATTTAGGGAATAAGTTTACCTAAAAGTTCATTAAATCAATGAAGCTTCTAAGCTAATTTCCACATTATAAGCTTTACTTACAGGGCATGTAGCCTTAGAACCAGCGGCAATTTCCTGGAACTTGGCATCATCAATTCCAGGTATGTCAGCTTTTAGGACAAGATGTGAAGTAGTGATTACTCCATTATCTAAAGTTACAGTTGCTTTGGTTTCCAGAGAAGTTGGATTAAATCCAGCTTCTGTTAAGTCTAAGCTTAGTTTCATGGTGAAACAACCAGCATGAGCGGCAGCCATCAATTCTTCGGGATTGGTTCCAATTCCATCTGCAAAGCGGCTATTAAATGAATATTGTGTTTTATCAAGTACTTTGCTGTCAGTTGTAAGGTTTCCTGAACCTTCTTTAATAGTGCCATTCCAAACGGCGGTTGCATTACGTTTCATTTCAATGAATTAAGGTGGTTATTAATAGGTTGTTTATTTTGTTTTATCGCGGTTTCTATTCAATTTGATTTTGATTTTTCCATCTTCGCCATCAGTTGCTAGTAAATGTAACACAATTCCTTTCATCCTTCTTGCTCTTTTTTCATTTTTATCTGTAATCTCAGCGTCTTTTTTAGGATTTCTTAAGGGTACATCTAAAGTAATGTTAGTACCGGTTGACATTGAGTATACTCCTGCAATGTCCATATTCAATAAGCTCGAATTAATTTGCATGGGGTTAATGGTAATTTTTTGACCCCTTACGTCAAACTTTCCATTCAAGTTGGTAAATGAAATATTGTCCAGATCCCTAAGGGGAAAAGCAAATTTACCTACATTTTTAACCGGTTCGAAACTTAGCAGAGCCCCTTTTTTTAAATCAAACGCGATACTGCCATATAATGAATTGGGAAGGAGATTTCCTTTATCACTTATAACCCCCGATATACTGGTCTTAGAAAACAGGTAGCCTCTTAAGTTTTTTGACGTCAGCGTTTTCATGCCGAAGTTATCAAAGGAATAAAAGAAGTTTTTAATGTCCACATTTGTAATTGTGGCATTAAGTTTAAAGTTATTGGTACTGCCCTTTTGGGCAATGCTACCGTTTAAAGAAACTGCACCACCAGCATGTTTTACATTCACATTTTTAATAGCTATACCATTTTCTGAGAGCAATAGATCAGCATTTGCATTTGTAGCCAGAAACTTATTGTAGTAAATCTTGTCTACTTTCACATTCATATTTACCTGACTCTTTTCAAAAAGTTCGTTCAGATTCTCAGAAAAATTAGATCTCTTGCTTCTCTTCTTTGCTTTTGGTTTTCTGGTGCCAAGGAAGCCTATAAATTCACCTAAATGAATCTGTGGACTTCTTATTTTCCAATTTAATAGTATTTTCTCCGGATTAGTATAGTAAAGGTTTAAGAAATTACTTACAGAACCTTCCATAGATACGACGCTTTTACCGCTTTGTAAGCGAATGTTTTTAATATAGAGATCATGATCGGTAAAATTGAGTGAAATGGCTGTATTCTTGAAATTCACCTTGCGGGGAACGTAGCTCACGTCTGCATTCTGGATATCCACCACGCCTTTAACAAAAGGTTTGGCCAGCATAAAGTCTACAATATCTGCGCGGTAAGCAAGCTTAACGTCTGCTGTGCCTTTGCCGAATTTGAGCATCTCCTCTCCGATGATGTTATTAAGCTTTGCAATTTCAAACTTCGAGGTGAATAGCCCGGTGGCAATTGGTTTATTCAGGTTGTTGATAAAGGCGGTGTCAATGGAAAACGGTATCTGCGCATAGCTTCCTTTAAAGCTAAAAAGCTTAATAGCTGAGTTCTCATCATTTATTCCTTTACCTTTAATATAGCTGTTGGTGAAAAAACCAGTAAAATTACAATTTTCAACCACTCCCCCGGGTGTGGTCAGCACATTATCCTTTATGAGTGCCTTAACGTTGATTTCGGGATCCCCGCCAGGACCCATATTGCCTGCCAGGGTGCAATAAACGTGTATAGGTTGCTTAAGATCAAACATGTTAAGCTTAACGGTAATATTTGGAGCCAATAACGCAGAGGCATTGCGCCATAAAATATTCTTGGTTTCTATATTGATGGTAAAGTCTGTGTTTTCTTTAGAAGTATCAAACTTAGCTCCTATTATAAATGGATCTTTTCCTATATTTAATGTATTAGGGGCTATCAACACAATTCCGGAATCGTCGTTATAAGTAATTTTAAAAGGACCTTCTAGAAGTTTGTCTTTAATAAAGCTACCTCTTCTGGTGTTAAATGCCAGGCTTTTGGCTAGTGCCTTAAGTTTAATGTCAGCCTCCCAACCTCCAAGTAAAAGATAATCCAAATTGCCCTTTACATCATAAATATCAAACTGAAAGAGTTTATGTCCTTTTTGATTGTCTACCACAAAACTAACGTTGCTTAAAGTAAACTTTCCCAGTTCCGGGCTTGAACTGCTATCATCTTTCGGCTTTTTTGATTTATCTTTTTTAGGGAAGATAGCAGTATTACTATATCCGTTACTATCGGTAAACAGATAAATTGCTGCGTCATTAATTCCTATCTTTTTTATTTCTATAGTCCCCTTAAGTAAGGCTAATGTATTTACCGATACTTCTAATTCTTTAGCATCTAAAAGTGTGTGCTGATGGTTTTTCCACAAACTATCTTTCATCACCACATTATTTAGTTTGATGGATACCCCAGGAAATCCACGCAAAAAAGTAGGTTCCATACTTGCAATGGTAAGTGTACCATTAAGATTTTTGTTTAGTTTTTGCGTTATGGTTTCCAGTAAACTCTTTTTATTTGAGTTCACATATAAAGCAAGAGCTGAGAAGATTAGAAGTATCAACCCTATAAGGATACCTACTACTTTGAGTGTTATTTTAGACCAGCGTGGCATTTTCTGTTTTATAGTCAAACGTTTAAATTATAAAAATTGTTTTTGAAGCTAATACTATTACGCAATCGTCATGATGCGAGATTGTATTACAATTTAAATAAATTTAATTGACTTAAGGCTATAATCTTAAGTATGCCATTTATACGCCACTATGATATTTTATGCAGTCTTCAGGCTAAGTGCATGAGTTGTCTGAACTCTGATTTCTTCAGTTAGCTGAGCATTACCGTTTAGTGGCTGACCATATGATGGAATCATACTTTTCAGCTTTTTCTGCCACTCTTCGGTTTTTATTTGATCAGCAAAGCAACGCTCCATTAAAGTAATCATAATCGAAACAGCTGTAGATGCTCCCGGAGATGCGCCAAGTAATGCAGCGATTGATCCGTCAGCAGCAGTAACTACTTCAGTTCCGAACTCCAGTACCCCACCATGCTTTTCGTCCTTCTTAATTACCTGAACACGCTGACCTGCAGTTTCAAGCTCCCAATCCTCCATTTTTGCAGTTGGCAGATATTCTCGAAGTGCCGCAATGCGATCTTCCGGAGACTGTCGCACCTGGTCGATCAGGTATTTGGTCAGCTGCAGGTTATCTAAACCTGCCGATATCATAGGTCTGATATTATTAATTTTTATAGAAAGCGGTAAATCAAGTAAAGAACCATGTTTCAAGAAACGCGTAGAGAAACCGGCATAAGGGCCAAATAACAAAGCTTTTTTGCCATCAATCATTCTTGTATCAAGATGTGGAACCGACATTGGAGGAGCTCCAACTGATGCTTTTCCATAAACTTTTGCGTTATGACGTTCAATAACTTCCGGATTAACACATTTAAGCCATTGCCCACTAACAGGAAAACCGCCAAATCCATTTCCTTCAGGAATTCCCGCTTTTTCTAGAAGTGGTAAAGAACCCCCGCCCGCACCTATAAATACAAATTTTGCTTTTACAACTCTTCTTTTACCGGTCGTTTCATTTTTAACCTTTACTTCCCATAAACCATCTTTTTGTTTTAGTTTACGAACTTCGTGGTCAAAATGCATACTTACACTTTCCTTCTTTTGAAGGTAATTAAACATCATTCTGGTTAAGGCTCCAAAGTTTACATCGGTACCAAGCTCCATTTTTGTTCCGGCAACCTTCTCTGCCGAATCCCTGTCGTTCATTACTAAAGGCATCCATTCAGCCAGTTCTTTCGGGTCTTCAGAAAAGGTCATCCCTTTAAAAAGATCACTTTTCTGAAGGTTATTATATCTCTCGCGTAAAAATTCAACGTTCTCCTGACCCCATACAAAACTGATATGTGGTATGCTTTTGATAAAGGTTTCGGGAGCATCAACAATTTTATTCCTTACCAGGAAAGACCAAAACTGTTTGGATACTTCAAAAGATTCAGCAATTGAAACCGCTTTTTTAGTTTCAACTGTACCATCAGCTAGTTGTGGAGTGTAGTTTAATTCGCAAAAAGCCGAGTGTCCGGTTCCCGCATTATTCCATGCATCAGAACTTTCTGCAGCTGCTACGTCTAACCGTTCAAAAATTTCAATACTAAGATCTGGCTGCAATTCCTTAAGTAATACACCCAAAGTTGCGCTCATAATACCAGCGCCAATTAATACAACATCAACAGTACTATCTGATTTAGTTTTACCAGTCATTTTTGAATTTTTTTGCAAAAATACGATTCTTAATCAAATTTTTCACCTAAACCTTACCCCTGATTTTAATTATATTGCGATTAATTTACATAACCCATATTTTCTTTTATGAAAAAGCCTAAATCGCAGGAAAATCGGTAGAATCTAAATTTAAAATAGCTTACTAAATGGCAAAATGATGTATTAATAAACGCAAACAACTTTTGCTCACATCTGTTGATCCATTAGCGAGCGAATAAAATAAAAAGACAACATGAGCATTCAATCAGTTAATCCGGTTACTGGAAAAGTAATCAAAACCTATAAAGAACATTCCTGGGAACAGATCGACAAAAAGATAGCGACCACGCAGATCGCCTGGTTGAAATGGCAAAACACAAGTTTTGCAGAAAGAGCCTCTTTGTTAAAGAAAACATCTGCATTGCTCCTACAGCGCAAGGAAAAACTGGCAGCTTTAATGGCCATCGAAATGGGAAAACCGATTAAAGATGGTATAGCTGAAATTGAAAAATGTGCATCCGTTTGCGATTATTATGCAGATAATGGCGACGACTTTTTGAAAGACGAGTTAATTAAAACTGAAGCTGCTAAARGWTAWGYRWNGTTTCCGGCCCTTGGGAATTGTATTGGCAATAATGCCCTGGAACTTTCCGTATTGGCAATTATTCAGGTTCCTGGCTCCCGCCTTAATGGCTGGTAATTGTGGTGTGTTAAAACATGCATCTAATGTCAGTGGCTGTGCGTTAAGTATTGAACAGATAATTAAAGATGCCGGATTTCCTGCAAATGTTTTCCAGGTACTGCTAATTAATAGCAAGGTTGTTAAGCAAGTAATAGCTCATCGCCATATTAAGGCTGTCACTTTAACGGGAAGTACAGAAGCAGGTATGCAAGTAGCTCAACAGGCTGCACAGCAACTGAAGAAAAGCGTGCTGGAGCTTGGGGGAAGCGACCCGTACCTTATCCTGGCCGATGCAGATCTTGAACTGGCGGCCGACGTTTGTGCGCAAAGCAGACTCATAAATAATGGCCAAAGCTGTATTGCTGCAAAAAGATTTATTGTAGTAAAGAAAGTTGAAAAGGAATTTGTTAGGCTATTTAAAAATAAAATGGCAACCAGAATAACAGGCGATCCTTTTGACGCTGATACCAGCCTCGGGCCAATGTCTAGATTAGATCTTAGGGATGATTTACATGAGCGAGTAAAAGAAAACATAAAAGCAGGCGCTAAATGTATTCTTGGAGGACAAATCCCTGATTTTAAAGGCCGACATGCTTATTACACCCCTACAATTTTAACAGGGATAAAAAAAGGCATGCCTGCTTATGAAGAAGAAATTTTTGGGCCGGTGGCATTAGTTATTTCGGCAAAAGATACTGATGACGCTATAAGAATGGCCAATGACACACCTTTTGGCTTAGGTGCGGCAGTATTTACTAAAGATGGATTACTAGGAGAACAGATAGCAAAAACTCAATTAAATGCCGGCTCTTGTTTTGTGAATTCATTAGTCAAATCTGATCCCAGATTGCCTTTTGGTGGGATTAACCAATCTGGATACGGTCGTGAATTGGGGATGTTTGGTATCAGAGAGTTTGTTAACATTAAAACAGTTTACATTAAATAGAAATTGTTTTGGCATAAATACCACCTGCTTTTGGCTTTTATGGGAAGCTATATTTAGTATTACCAAGCCTAAATTTGAATTACCTTAAAACAATTTCTATGAAAAACTTTGATTGGACCTCATTTACAATAAGGATTTTGGTAAAAGCAAATCTAAGCGATATTTACGATGCCTGGACAAAAAGCGCTGAAATAGAGAAATGGTTTTTGAAAGAAGCCATCTTTACTAACACAGACGGGTCTAAGATAGGCAAAGAGGAATCTATTCGGGAAGGTTATAACTATGAATGGATCTGGTATTTGTATGATGATAGGGCGACAGGTAAAATAACTGAAGCAAATGGTTCAGATTTTATCCAGTTTACATTTGAAGGGGAGTGCCTTGTTGATTTGAAGCTATCTGTTCAAAAGGATTATGTTTTAGTGGAGCTTACTCAAAAGAACATACCCACTGACGAAAATAGCATGCGGAATATTAGATTAGGATGCCATAATGGATGGTCATTTTACCTGGTTAATTTAAAATCTATTTATGAGGGCGGCATTGATCTAAGAGGCAAAGATCCTGACTTTAAGCCCATGCTCAACACGTAATCTTTTATTCTAATTATCATGAAAATCTCACATTGCAGATTTTTAAATTAATATATGTAGTTAACTACGTACTTTTGAACATAAATTTAAAATGTATGAGTACCTCGATATTAATAGAACCTATTTACAACAACTATTGTGCACGAATAATTGATGTTATCCTGCCAATCCAACAAATCGAATTTGGAGTGCCAATTACGCTCGAAGGTCAGCCAGATCTTTTAGATATAGAAACAAATTATCATAAAGATGGTGGCGGATTCTGGGGTGCTTTAAATAAAGAAGAATTGGTAGGAACAATAGCCTTAATGAATGTTGGTCATCATACTGGTGTGATCAGAAAAATGTTCGTTAAAAAAGATTACAGGGGTAAAGAATTAAACATTGCTCAGCACTTGCTTGAATCTCTTATTGATTACTGCAAACAACACAGCATAACAGATATATACCTCGGCACCGTAGATATATTGWMKKCYGNATSYWRGYTTTATGAACGAAATGGTTTTGTGAAGATCAAAAGGGACGCGCTTCCACCCTATTTCCCAAGAATGAAGGCTGACAATACATTTTATCACTTAGATTTGAGAAATTAACGTTTTAATAAGCAATTTGAAATAACAGCACATGAATGTCATCAATGAATCCGGTATTCTGGCCATATCAACAAGACTGCAGCGCTTGAGTGAGCAGTTTCGTAAGGATGGTTTTCTTCTTTATAAGGCGCACCATATAGATTTTGAGCCCAAATGGTTTCCTGTTATTTATACGCTACATTTTAAACCTGTGTTAAGTGTTGTTGAACTTGCGGCTGAAATTGGTTATACCCATCCCTCAACCATTAGCTTACTGAAAGAGTTGGAAAAAGAAAAGATCATACGTTCCAAAAAAGATAAACAGGATGAAAGGAAAAGACTCATTTTACTAACTGAAAAAGGTAAAAAACTCCTTGAGCAAATGAAGCCTGTATGGGATATAATGGTTTTGGCTTTAACTGAAGTGACAAATACCACGAACAATATCATGAAAGCTATTGCCGAGGTTGAACAAAAACTGGAAGAGCAAAGCTTTTTAGAAAGGGCAAAAAAAATATCGCCACCCGTTAAATAGCTTTTAAGCTAGTTCCGGGTTGGCTCTTTTAAAATACAAATGGGTGAGTATCATTAGCATACCTATCATGATGGATACATCTGCAATATTAAATACTCCAGTCTGAAAGATTCCAAAATCTATATGTAAAAAGTCTGTAACTGAACCGTATAATAATCTGTCATATAGATTCCCTATACCACCACCAATTACAAAGCTAATTCCAACAATTAGTAACCTTTCCAGCTCGGTTTTACTTAAAATGTAGTAGATACCAAAGCCAAGTACAACCGATGGCAGTAATGAAAGCAGCACAAACTTTATCGGCACAGGAAGTGAGTCTCCAGAACTTAAAAAAGCTCCTGAGTTCTCGACCTTAGTTAAGGTGAAATTATTGCTAATGATCTTTATGCTCTCATTATAATCTATATGCTTTCTTACAATGCTTTTAGTTACCTGATCGCAACCAATGTTAAACAATACAAGTGATAGAACTAACACCCTTCTAAGAATCTTTCCTGTTATCATTTTCATGTGTTAAATACCCGCTTAATATAGTTATATGTTGTGTATGATTAAAGGTAATTGATTTTTTTGCCAGTATGGTGACATATTTAGAACAAACGTTTGCGCAGGGATATAAAAATATTATTTAACAGATTAGCAAAACACAATCACTTATTCTTATAAATGAGAAAGTTAATTTTATTTTCCCTGATGGCTCTCTTTACCTCACAGTCATTTGCTCAAAAAGCTGCGCCAGATCCAAAAATCTTCTGGTCAGAAAATTTTAAAAGCGGCAAATTGCCAGATGGCTGGCTAAATGTAGACAGTAGTAAAAAGGACCTGGCATGGTTAATTACCAATCAGCCATATCCCGGCTCCTATCAATATCAGCAGCAAGCACCCCCTATTGCCTCAAAAAGTCGTGACTACCATTTACAGTTTCAGGCAGGCTATTTTGTTGATGAAGATCAACCATCCTGGGTCAAAAAGAAGCAGTATCCTGATACCTGGATGCAGACAGCAGCTATTAACTGCTCTGGCAAATCCTCTGTAATACTTCGTTTTCAGCATACCTTTAGGTACAATAGCGAATTTGCAGCACCTGGAGCTGGTCTTTATGTTGGTGTGAGTACTGATGGCGAGAAATGGACCGACTATAATGTAACTAATAATGTGCCTTCAGCAACGGATATGTTTACTCCTATTAATCAGGAAGTAAATATTACTAAAGTAGCTGCTAAACAGCAAAAAGTATATCTTCGATTTTATTGGAAGGGCTATTATAGCTGGTATTGGATGGTCGATGACATTGAATTGGCAGAAGCTTACAATAAGGATCTTGCTATTACGCGCTTAACATCGCATAACGAAGAAGAAAATACCTTTACTAAAAACGATGTTCTAGCTGTTACAGTTAAAAATAGTGGTATTGAAAGCATCAGATCCAACTTTAAAGTTGTGGGAACTATTGACGGGAAAAAAGAAATTTCAGCAAATGTTATGGCCAGCAAAAAGCCGATTGCCAGTGGTGAAGAAATTACTGTTAAATTCCCTGGTGTTGATTTAACTGACAAAGCCACACACAATTTAAGCTTTAGCTTAAAGTTTGATGCAGATGAAAAACTTTCTAATAACACCTTAAAAGCAAAAATAAATGCCAAAGAGACTAAAGTTGGAAACCTTACAGACTTTAAAGCTAATGGAAATGAGTTTAATGTAACAGCAGGGTTTTCGGCCTTTAAGGTGATCTTCTATACGGATGATATTTTCAGAATCTGGATGGCGACAGATGGACAATTTACCAATCCTGCGGGTAATGATATTGTTGTTAGCTATGATGTAAAGAATCCTTCTGTTAATTCAACCGATAAAGGCAGTTATTACCAAATAAAAAGTAAGGATTGTATTGTTCGTGTTTACAAGCAACCATTGCGTTTTGCGATGTACGACGTAACAGATAGTAAACCGATCTGGGAAGAATCAGAGTCAATGTCGTTTGGCGCCAGAACAAAACAAACTATGAAGCGTCATAATGATGAATATTTTTATGGCGGCGGTATGCAAAATGGCTATTTCTCTCATAGAGATAAAGATATTCTGATTGAAAAAGGTGGAGGCTGGGATGATGGTGGAAGAGCTAATCCTGCCCCATTCTATATGTCTACCGCGGGTTATGGAGCATTCAGGAATACATTTGATGCTGGTAAATACTCATTCAAGGAAACACTTAGTTTTACGCATAATGAAAACCGTTTTGATTGTTTTTATTTCTTCGGTCCATCATTAAAACAAATACTTAATGGTTATACGCAAATCACCGGAAGACCATTTTTAATGCCGCGTTGGGCTTTGAGCATGGGCGATGCAAACTGCTATAATCGTGGTGTTAAAGGTGATGACAGTAAAAACTATAAAGGAACAGGAACAACAGGCACTACATCCGATGTAATAAAATTGGTGGCCGATAAATATATAGAAAACAAAATGCCTCGTGGATGGATCCTACCTAATGATGGCTACGGTTGTGGTTATACGAAGCTGGACTCAACCATTACAGAGTTAAAGAAAAGAGGTTTTTACACTGGACTTTGGACAGAAAATGGAGTAGAAAAAATTGCCAAAGAGGTTGGCGAATATGGCTCCAGATTAGCAAAACTCGATGTTGCATGGGTTGGTCCGGGTTATAAATATGCATTAGACGGTTGTAAGGCTGCCTATGAAGGTATAGAGAACAATAGTAATGCCCGTGGCTTTATTTGGAGTGTAATGGGCTGGGCTGGTACACAGCGTTATTCAACAGTATGGTCTGGAGATCAAAGTGGTAACTGGGAGTATATCCGGTTTCACATTCCGACTATTATAGGTTCCGGATTGTCTGCTCAAAATGCGGCAACAGGCGATGTGGATGGCATTTTTGGAGGTAGTGACTCTACATATGTAAGAGATTTACAATGGAAATGCTTCACTCCTGTTTTAATGGTAATGAGTGGTTGGGCCAAAAAGAACAAACAGCCTTATCTGCAAGGGGAAGTTAATTCAGCTACCAATAGGAAATACCTGCAATTAAAAATGCGTATGACTCCATATATGTATACCCTTTGCGAAGAGGCGTATGAAACCGGTATCCCTGCATCAAGAGCGATGGTTCTTGAGTTCCCCCAGGATGAGGTTACTAAAGGTAAACAAACTCAATATCAATTCATGAACGGTGAATCATTATTAGTGGCACCTGTTTATAAAAGTGAGTCCAAAAGAGACAGCATTTATCTGCCAAATGGCACGTGGTATGACTACTGGGATGGCAAGGCTTACACTGGCAACACGTGGGTGAACAATTATTCCGCGCCTTTAGAAAAGCTGCCGCTATTTGTTAAACAAGGTGCAATTATACCCATGTACCCTCAAATGGATTACGATGGGGAGAAAAACACCGACAGCCTAACATTAGATATTTACCCATACCAAAAATCTAAATTTGATATGTATGAAGATGATGGCTTAACCAGAGATCATAGAAAAGGTGCCTTTGCAAAAACATTGATCGAAGTTGATGCTACTACTGGTATACAAATTATAATAAATGCTGCCAAAGGAGATTTTGAAGGTAAGAACAAGCAAAGAGTTTATTTGGTGGATGTACATAATCCAAAAGCACCTAATAAAGTAAGTGTTAACGGCAAAAAGTTAAAAGCTTACAACAGTTTGCAACAGTTCGAAAAGGCTAGTACTGGGTATTTTTTCAACGCCAAAGACAGATCTGGCACTGTTCATATCAAAACGGATTACTTAAGTACATCTGTTAATCAAACGATTGCGTTGAATTAGTAAGTTGTAAGAGGGGTAAAAAAAAAGGNAACCGCGTCCGGTTGCCTTTTTTAATATATGATAGATTTAATTATTTTCTGTTTCCGAAGTCACAAAACTGAACGTCTTTTTTAGGTCTGAAAATCATGTAAAGCCCAACACCTATTAGAACCAATGCAGTAGTATATTGTGAAATATCAAAGAATACCAGGTCTTTTAAAGTAAATACACCTCCAAGTATCACAAAAAATACCCAGGCACCTGCTTTAAAGTTCTTCCTATAGCCTATTAATAACCCGAAAGCCAGGAAGAAAGTGTGCCAGCTCAACACCCAGAATGGAATATTAAGGCCAATGTTTCTTAATAAAAAGATAGCACCAATTACAAGTAAAAAAATACCCATGCCGAAATGGCGATTTGATCTGGTTTTGTTATTTAAAGTTTCCATAGCTTTTTTTCTTCAAAACTACCTGCAAAAACAACGCTCATCAATGCTAAGGGGCTGTATTATAGAAAACTGCCGGTAAATAGCATTAAAAATTCGGTAAAAACTCTACGGTCGTTCGCTAAATGATCCTGGCTTATTAAGCAATTGGAAATACTTATCCAGATTGGTGCCTAAAGATTCTTCAAATGAAGCCTTTAAATCTTCTGGTTGAGGATGTTTATTCTTCCATTTATCAAAATAATGCTTAAAAGCGATATCCATTTTATCTCTTCCAACAGAATTTTCGAGGATATACAACCATAATGCAGTCTTTATGTAAGAAGTCATGCTGTAATCATCAGAAGAAGTAAATTTATCTGAAGGGGTTTCAATAGCCGATTTCATAGGGATACTAGCCATTGCACCATAAGTGCGATCTAAAAATTCCTTTTCTGGTAAAGCTTTGACTTCTGCTGGGATAGCATCACCAAATATTGAATTGGTCCTGTATTTTTCAGCTTCATATCTGAACTGAAAATAAGTATTCAGGCCCTCATCTAACCAGGTATGTTGCCTTTCATTGCTACCAAGCATACTCATAAACCAATTATGACCAATCTCATGCGCTATAACACCATCTAAGGATTCCTTTTTAGCATCAGGGCTCGTAATTAATGTAATGGTTGGATATTCCATACCCCCGCTTGAATTATTTGCCGGCCCCTCAACTACTTGTACTACTGGATATTCGTATTCCCCTACCCAGTTACTGTATTTTCTTACAGCATCCTTTGTGTAATCTATGCTATTACTCCATAGCGTTTCTTTTTTGTTGTGATAGTAGTTAAAAGCGTCAATCACTTTACCGGATGTGAGTTTAACAGTATCGTATTGTATTACGAAATCCTTATCAGCAAACCAGGCGAAGTCTGGAACACTGTCAATTTTATAGGTTAGCTTCTTGGTGGCACTTTTGTTTATAGGTTTATAAACTACAGCGCCCCCCGTTCTATTGGCAACGTTTTTTGCCCCAATACTTTTATATAACGCAAGCTCATCTGTATTCTGCAATACTCCTGTTGCACCTACAACATAGTCAGATGGCACAGTTATATTTACTTTAAACGTGGAGTAGTCGCTGTAGAACTCTCCCATATCAAGATAAGGAAACTCGTGCCAGCCATTTTTATCGAACACGGCAGGCTTAGGATACCATTGGCAAACCATGAACTCACCATCAGCAAAACCGGATCTGGAAAAATATGAGGGCAATTTTACTTTAAAATCAGTAGTAATTGTAACTGAATCACCGGGCTTCAAGGGCGACTTTAACTTTATCTTAATCACATCAATATATTGTGGATTAGGATGAGCCTCAGTTTCTGCTGTTTTCCCGTTTACTTTAAAATTCAAACCTTCAATGCTGCCATACGTATATTTATCCAGCTTTTTAACACGCGAAGTATCATTCTTTATCTGTTGAAACAACGCCGTAGATTCTTGTCTATAGGCATTTGGCCAAATGTGAAACCAGATAAAATCAAGTTCCGACGGGGAATTATTTTTGTATATTATAGTTTCAAAGCCTTTTAAAGACTTTTCTTGGTCATTAAGAGCAACATCAATATTATAATTCACATGCTGTTGCCAGTATTTTTCCTGTGCAAATGCTGTGGCTGTAAAGCATAACAATAAAATTATCAGGTATTTTCTCATCAGTATATAATCTCCTTTTTACTTAAGTTTTAAATATAGTACTCTGTTTCTATTTATCAAGCACGCACACTCATATCAAAAGTTGCTCCAATTTATTCTATTCGGCCAATCAAAGACAAATTCTATAAAACTTAAAGTGATAGGTTTTGTTCTAAATAGTAATTACCAATATATAACGATATGAAAAATTTTTTAACAATCGCCATTATAGCAATAGTGGCATTATTTACTTCTTGCGCTCCTACTGCAGAAGTTGAAGTAGCACAGGCAAAACTTGCAACAACAGCTGATGCCAAAGACATTGGATTGGCAAAATTCTATCAATTAAAAGACGGGAAAATGAGAATGGATTTGGAACTTAACTTTCCGGCAAGGGCCGACAGTACTGTGGCTGTTCATTTTCATGAGCATGGAGACTGTGGAGACATGGGAAATAATACGCATGGACACTGGAACCCTACAAACGAGGCACATGGTAAATGGGGATCTGCCGCATATCACTCTGGGGATATTGGGAATATTCAACTAGACAGCAAAGGGCACGGTTCAATTTCAGTTACCACTGATAGGTGGAGCATCGAAGAAAATGACATCAAAAACATCGTTGATAGAGGAATAATAGTTCATGGCGGTACTGATGACTACACTACCCAACCTACAGGAAATTCGGGACCTAGAGTGGGATGTGGTATAATTGTTAAAATTTAGTTTTAATAAGGGATGAATTGGCTAGGAAACAATAATTGTGCTACTCATTTCCAATTCATCCCATATTTTGATACAAATTAAATTACTAAAATTTTACGCTAAAATGTTACAACTAAATAGATTATGGATTGTTATAAGTGTATAAAAACTTATAAAACATGAAAAAATTAATGTTGTCCGGTGCAATAGGGATGGTTTTGCTATTTGCCATTTTGTTAAATGCCTGCAACAGTACAAAGATCATTTCATCATGGGCTGATCCTCAAGGGACAATAGAAAAATCTAATAAGGTGCTGGTAATTGGATTAATGGGTGCGAAAGACAGAAGCCTTAAAGAAAATGTAGAGAACGTTACCGTACAGAATCTTAAGGCCCATGGCATTAATRCKSKCTCTGCACTGGCCGAGTATGGACCAAAAGCTTTTGAGGGTTTAAGTGAATCTCAGGCGCTTAAGAAAATAAAAAATAAAGGGTATGATGGCACATTTACGATTGCTTTACTCGATAAAACAAAAGAAAAGAATTACAATCCTGGTTCGGTAAGCATCTGGCCTAGAACCTATCGTTTCTGGGGCTATTATCATACCATGTATGCCAGGGTTTATGAACCCGGATATTATACGGTAACCAACAAGTTCATACTTGAAGCGAATTTCTATAGCTTGAATACCGAGAAGCTGATTTATTCCGTGCAGACTAAGTCATTGGATCCTTCCAGTCCGCAGGCCCTTGCTACAGACTTCAATAAAAGATTATTCGATGATATGATTACTAAAGGTGTAATTAAACAATAGGAGGATACAACATATGAGAACATTTCCAGTTAGATTCAGGAAAGCGAGCATGGAACTGGATGTTCTTGTAACTTCATCCGATAACTGCCTCAGATTTAAAGTCGAATTGGTTACAGGCGAACCAGACCCGATTGTACTGAGCCGGGCCAACGGAAAATGGACCATAGAGCATCCAGGATCAAGGTGCTTTCCCCCTGAAGGATATGAAGATCTGGAAAAGGCTATTGACAACTATCTAGAGAAGAATCCATAAAATATTAACCTTTAACTGCAAACTCATCTGTGTACATTTTAAGGTTCTTTTTTAAGATCCCCCTGGCCATGTGTATTCTTGTTTTTACTGTTCCGATCGGGACATGCAGCATTTCAGAGATTTCATGATACTTAAAGCCTTCAAAATACTTAATGAACGGAGTTAAATATTCAGGTTGAAGTTTCTTCATTGCATTATGAATGTCCTCAAGCATGAACTTATTTTCCCCGGAATTCCCTGTAGCACTATTCTGTAATTGCGAGACAGGGATTTCTTCGTGGGTAGTAATGAACGACCTTGTCTTTACTCCCCTTCTGTAGCTATTGATGAAAGTATTCTTCATGATGGTATATAACCATCCCCGGAAATTTGTGCCATCCCTGAATTTTCTGGAATAGCGCATCGCCTTCAATAAAGTATCCTGAACCAGATCATTGGCATCCTCATAGTCCTGGGTGAACTTAAAGGCAAAAGTTTCTAGAGCGCTTTGATTTAGACTAAGCTGGTGGTTGAAATCAGTAGTGTTCATAGCGAGGAGGTTTAGGAGTGACTACTTTTTAATTCATTTTGTTCGACATTTCAATGGCATTGTTATCTGTCAAAACACGTACCAAAATACTTATAACATATTGATATCCAATGAAGAAAAAAAATCCCTACTCCTGATCCAGGTATTCCATTCCCAAGGGCGTTATGGAAGCTGAATGCTGCACGCTATGTCTGTTGATTGTTATAAATCCCAACTCTTCAAGTTCTTCATACTGTTCTTCCATTCCGCCCAGTATTGAAGAACTTACTTGTTGGTCAATAATCTCTAATAATGATTTGATTTCCTCTTTTTCCATGGTATTAATACTTTAGTAGATTTCTTTAAACGTCTACTTAAAGTTAATAAAAACCATTTGTTTTTTAACTATGAAAGATTATTGCTTTTATAATGAATATCAGATAGGTTTCTTAAAGTTTCTGCAGCTGTTTCCGGTGTGATATCTCGCTGAGGATTGCCAAGCATTTCATATCCAACCATAAATTTTTTGATTGTGGCAGATCTTAAAAGTGGCGGATAAAAGTGCATGTGCCAATGCCATTCGGCATGATCACCGTCGTTTACAGGCATTTGATGCATACCAGCCGAGTAAGGAAATGAAACCTGGAAAAGGTTGTCGTATCTTACGGTTATATTTTTCAGTGCCGATGCAAGGTCTTCTTGTTCTTGCTCTGTAAACTCTAACACGCTTCTTACATGTCTTTTACTGATAATCATGGTTTCGTAAGGCCATACTGCCCAAAAAGGCACCAACACTACAAAACTATCGTTTTCAAATATTACTCTCTTTTGCTCTTTAAGCTCTACTTTAAGATAGTCGGTCAGTAAACTTCTGCCGTTTACCTGGAAATATTTCTTCTGATTTATTGTTTCTTTATGGATCTCAAGGGGGATACTGTTCTGTGCCCAGATCTGGCCGTGAGGATGAGGATTGCTACATCCCATTAATTCACCTTTGTTCTCGAATATCTGAATATGTTTAATTGAAGGGTTATCACTTAAAGTCTTAAACTCTTGTGCCCATAACTTAATAATCCCTTTAATTGCTACCAGATCAAGTTCTGCCAGCGTAAGATCGTGTCTTGGGGAGAAAGCAATAACTCTACAAATTCCTGACTGACTTTCGGCTTTCAGTAAGCCATCTATAGCTATTTCTCCTACTGGAGTATCTGGCAACAATGCCGAATAATCGTTTGTAAAAGCAAAATTGGTGGTGTAATCCGGATTTCTACTTCCGTCTGCTCTTTGGTTACCTGAACATAGGTAACAAGCAGGATCATGCTGGGGTCGGTTGTCGGCAGGCAGGGATTCTACCTTTCCCTGCCATGGCCGTTTAGTTCTGTGCGGAGATACTAAAACCCATTCTCCCGTTAATATATTTTGCCGCGTGTGCGGGTGTTCGTTCATGTCAAAATTGGTATCCATCTTGTATTTGTCTGTTATTCTATTTGGCTTCCTCTATTTTTAATACCACACTCGCTCTTGATGAGTTCACATCAGGGTTGAATCCTACTTTCATCAAGAAATCCCCTGTGTATGATTTGTCGCCTTTTATGGTAGAAGTAGTACCTGGAAAAAGATTTATCTCTTGAATCTTATATTTCTTGGCAGCGTCCAATCCCTTTAATAAAATCGGCAGGCTACTGTTTACACCATATCTATAATTAACAAGGTAGTTAAAGATCACACCTGAGGATTTATTTTCATCCATGTATAACATAGAAGCTACACTAGATTCTTTTGGATTTGATAAACGGTATTGATTACCCTGCCAGATGATGGGTTTTATCTCATTGTAAGTTTTAATTGCATCCTGGCAGTATTTAAGATCATTCTCTTTTAAATGACTAACCACAATGTCAAACCCTAATTTACCCATCATGGCCACATCAGTACGGAACTTAATTGGTTGTTTACCCCAATCGGTTACATGGTTAGAGCTTGCTATTGCTGGGTAGAAATAAGAATATTCCCACTGCATAAAAATACGTTCAAGCGGATCGGTATTGTCACTAGGCCAAAACTCTGTAAAATATTGCAATGCAGCATAATCTACCCTACCGCCACCGCCAGAGCAAAGCATCATTGGAACTTTAGGATACTTAGCTCTTATTCTCTCCAATACTTTATATAACCCACGTACATATTCAATGTAAAAATGCGATTGATTTTTAAGGGTTGCTGAGTGTGCATTGTAAATAACTGCATTACAATCCCATTTAATGTAGGCTAAATCAGGATTTTTAGTGAACAGATCATCGACTACACCATATACAAAGTCTTGAACCTTAGGATTAGTTAAGTCAAGTACCAATTGGTTTCTAAAATAATATTCATCTCTCTTAGGTTGCTTAATTACCCAATCAGGATGTTTTTCATACAATTGACTTTTAGGATTCACCATTTCAGGTTCTATCCAGATACCAAATTTCACACTGTTGTTCTGAGCTTCCTTAACTAATGATGAGATTCCGTTAGGTAATTTCTCTTTGTTCTCTTCCCAGTCACCAAGACCCGCAACATCACCATTACGAGGGTATTTATTTGCAAACCATCCATCATCTAATAAAAATAAGTCTACTCCTAGTTTCTTAGTATCCTTTAAAAGTCCTGCAAGTTTGCTTTCATTGAAATCAAAATAAGTTGCCTCCCAGTTGTTAAGCAAGGTTAATCTGGTACCCTTACCATCCAGAAGTTTGTAGTTTCTTGCCCAGCTTTGAAGATTTCTGCTTGCTACACCTTTGCCTTGCGTAGATAAGGTGTACAGAAATACAGGGGTAACAAATTCTTCGTTTGGTTTAAGTGTGTACGGAGAAGCATAATTATTTATACCTGAAATAATACGTAGGTTATCCTGATAATCCACTTCCAGGTCGGTACGGAAGTTGCCGCTATACTCTAAGGCGCCAAATAGCACTGTACCCTCATCTTCAGTTGCCGGCTTATTTAAAGAGACCATAAATACAGATGGCTGAAAAAGATTAGCCCTTGTACCCAACTTAGTGTCAAGCGTCTTTATGCCATGGGTAAGTTTTGATTCTTCCGACTGCATCTCTTTTGCCCAGTCGCCATGGTATTGGTTCAAATAATAACCTGCACTTTTTATGTGAAGATTAGCTGAGGCATATTTATGAAGTGTTACATTACCTTTTTCATTGTGTTTAATGGACGACCATTGCTCTACAACATCTTCTTTATAGTATGTTTTATAGTAAAGCATAACTGTAAAATTATAGGCTGGATCTTTCAAAACTATACTTAATAATGAAACATCATCATTAATCTTCTTTAAATCATGACTAACATACTTTAAATCCAATGAGTTATTGCCATCCGCATGTGTTACTGTTATGGCAGGTTCTAATAAATTTCGTGAACCCGAAGCAGTGTAGGCTGAGTTTAGCATCCCTGTATAATCCGGAGTTTGCTTAAATACACCAGACACCTCTCCATATTCACTGCTATTAGATAATTTTTTCCCGAAATAAACTGTTCCCAGATCTTTATTCGTATCTGCCTGTAATATCAAAGCATTATTTTGCGTTTCTATTGGTATAATGGTTTGTGCAGCTAGCTTACCTGGATTTAACATTATACTTGCAGAAAGCATGGCAAATGATGCATAGGCTGGAATTGAGTGTGTCTTAAATCTCATGTTAAAAAATATATTTGGTATTACGTTGTATAATTAAAATTTTGTTTAACCATATCTAAATGAAGCCTTGCTCCCAGATGTTCTGCATCCAGTTCAAGGGCTTTACATAGCGCATCAGTGGCATTTTCAAATTTTGCAAGGCCAAGATAGCCTAAACCTTGCAGAAAATAGCAATGAACTTTATTTCTAGTGTCAAGGTCATCTTCAAATATTAATAGGTTTGGCAACGACACAGCAAAGTAATCAATCTTAATTTGATCGTTAATATGCTGATTACCATAGCTGATTAGCTTATTGAATATCTGTTCAGCCTTCTCTGTATTTCCAAGTTTCTTCCAGGCCAGTCCTTGATAAAATATTTTGTCAGGTTGCTGATCGTTGTAAAACATAGCTGCCAATGGTTCGTCAAGTCCCTTTGTTGCGATATTAAAGTACGTCTTTGAGTTCTCTTCGTCATTTAATGCTTCGTAAGCACAGCCCAGCCAATAGAATATGTCATTCTCCTGCGCTCCATATAACTTTCCTTCACCCAGATTATGCGGAAAAGTTTGTGCTTCATTAAGCAATGAGATGGCCTCCTGATATGACTCGTTGTGTATTTTTTCTTTGGCAAGCTCAATAAGGCNNTATATATATTGACCCGAAGCTTTACCTTCTCCACCTTCCCAGGGGTGGAATTTATGTTGCATCAGCAATTGAAGTGCTTTCTTGGCCTCGCCAAGGAAATTATAAATTGATATCAAATCCAGGTATACGTCATCTCTCTCTAACGCGGTATCCAAATTCCTTTCCAGAAAGCTTAGGCGCTCATTAGGGCTTCTATTTAATCTTTTATAGAGTTGATGTAGCTCCATACATAATCGATCATCCTTGGGGTCTAATTCAAAAGCCTTTTCAAAATAACCTAGAGCCTTATCGTGATCATTCTGTTTATTAAAATAGGCAATGCCCAGATTTCTTAATACAGTTGGAAAATCACCATTTAATTGTGCAGAAGTCTCCCAGTATGCAATTGCTTCAGCATACTGGCGCTTGTCGTAAAATAAATTCCCGAGATAATATGGTGCCTTTGAGTCACCTGGATTTAATTGCATCGCAGCTCTTAGAACCTTTATTTCCTGTAGCCTATTGGGAAAACATAAGTAAGAATCTGCTTCAGCGGCCGTTTTAAAATAATCACTGGCAAGTTCGATCTGAGCCAATTTATAATGGAAATATCCCAGGTAATAATAAACTAATGGGTTTGTCTCTTTTCCTTTTAAGGCGTATTTAAGTAAATCAATTGCTTCAGGGAATAGGCCGGATTCTGCATAGTCTATAGCGTATTCAATAAAGTTCTGTTCATATCCTCTGGCTAGTGAAAGTAGCTCCTTCAAATATTTTTCTTCATTTAACGCATCGTTTAATGATCTGTAAACACATACTTTCTCGAACAATGCGCCTAAATTAAATGCGTCTTTTTCCAGAGCCAGATCCGCGGTGCGAATTGAGTGATCTGCCTGACCCAGCTTTCTGTAAGCCGCAGATTTTACCACATAAGCTTTACTGTTGTTGGCGTTGTTATCTATCGAGTGATTAATGTGATTCAAAGAAAGTTCGTAATCTTCATTAATCATATCAATCTGTGCTACTGAGAAATAGCCGCTATCTTTATAAGCTTTATTCCAGGTAGATTTGTAGAACATTTTATATGCTTCTTCCTGTTTGTCCTGGAATTTAAGAGATAGGCCCAGGTTATAATATGCTTCACAATCATAAGGATTCGGATTCCTTTGGATACTGGTTTCTATAGATTTGCGAAAATAAGGCTCACTCTTTTCAAATTGTCCTCTTCTCAAATACCAAAGGCCTAATGCATTGTTATTTCTTACATCTCCTGGTTCTCTTTCCAGGGCCTTTTCATAATATGGCACAGGACTATAAGTTGCATGCCTATACTGTTCCAGATGTTGTCCTGTTAAAAATAATTGTTCATTACTTTTGATCTCTTCAGGAGATAACGCAGGTTTTGCTGGTTCAGGGATATCACTAATTCTATTCTTTGAAGGCTCATATCTCAATAGTTCGCGTCCTTTAGTACTATTAATAACTAGTAAAAGCTCATTCTCATTAAAATCCGCTCCTACGGCTATTTCTTTAACATAAACCTCTTTAGGTGTAATACTTGCGAGCGCTTCAAAATAAGTTTTATCGCCATTGGTCAGCTTAATCGATAAGTTATTTTGTACAGATGTTACATGAATTTTAAGTTCAACTCTTTCATCTATTTTATTAATAGCCAGCAGAATATCTTTACTTGCATTCTTAACTACGCCCAATGATCGGTAAGGCATAAAATATTGTGTGAAAGACTTTTCCTCATTCGGCATCAACCAGGTAAAATCAGGTTGATTATCAGTAAACATACCCGTCATTAACTCAATATAAGGACCGTCTTCATCTGTTAGGTTTCTATCCCAGGCGACACCGAAGTCGCTATGCCCCCAGGTCCATTGTTTTTTACCAGGTGAAACATGATGATTTGCAACATGAAGTAAACCTGCTTCGGTATCGTGCTCATATCCTCCTACAAAATCATAATCCGAATTGATGGCCATATAAGAGGTTGGAACTGGAATATTCTTATACATTGATATATCGGTTCCTGGTGAGTAATCAACTTTGTAATAGGTACCGGTAGCTATTGGAAAGGTAGAAACATCTCGTTTTCCATGATCAAAAACGGCATTTACATCAGGTGGAAATACAGATTGGTAATGATCATTTACCTTTACGGCCGGATTTGCCCACCACAAAAAGGTTTGTGGTAGCTCTGATCTGTTTAACAGCTTAGCTTTAATTTCAATATATGCTTTATCTGGGTGAAGGGTAAAACCAGCCATTCCCTTGGTATGAAACATCTGCTCAACCTCATTAACCCAAACAGTTTTACTGCCATCACTATTTTCTTCGAGTTTATAATCAATTGCATTAAAGGTGGTTGGTCTGTGATGCTGAGGCCAGTTAAATTCTATGCCTCCCGAAATCCAGGGGCCTGTTAAACCCACTAATGCAGGTTTAATTACCTGATTATAGTAAATAAAATGCCTTTCCTTTATCTTGTCATATGCCATCTGAATCCGTCCGCCTAACTCAGGCAGAATCATCATTTTGATATAGTCATTTTCCAGAAATAGCCCTGTATACTGTTTGTCGATCTTTTCGTCAAGTATTTTCTCTACAACAGGATTAGGATAAACAACGCCGCTGCTTCCCTGATAAATCCTCTTTTCAAAGAACATAGGGTTTTTATTGGGCTTACCGATGCCATAGGTGGGTATGGTAACCTGTTCTTCCCAGACGTTTACGCTCATGCTTTTCATTATAATAATATTTTAAATGCTTTAGTTTTATTTGGGTTGTTTAGGCGCTCGTTAGTGTCTTACAAAATTATCTTCAAGCTCTTCCAATGTTTGTCCTTTTGTTTCTTTAACCCTGCTTTTAATAAACAGGAAGCCTAAAAAGCAGATGCCTGCGTATAGATAAAATGGCCCAAAAGTACCTAGTTTTTTAGCAAGGATGGGAAAAGTGAAGACGAGAATGAAATATGCACCCCATAAAGATATAATGGCTACAGACGATGCTGCTCCGCGTATTTTATTGGGGAAAATCTCAGATATCAGCACCCATGTTACCGGAGCAAGCGAAATGGCATACATGCTAATGGCAAGTAATACAAAAATAGAAACAAGACCTGCGGGGAATTGGTTCTGCAGCAGGAAAGCCAGTACGATGTACACTATCGATAATCCGAGTGATCCGATGAGCATAAGTGGTTTTCTGCCCAGTTTATCTACCTGCCACATGGCCAATAGCGTAAAAATTAGGTTTACTGCTCCTATTGCTACTGTTTCGAACAACTGCCTGTCGAGGTTTGCACCAACAGATTCAAATATCGTGGAGGTATAGTTGAACACTACATTTATGCCACATAGTTGTTGAAAAACAGCCAGTATAATACCCACTATTACAGCTGGTCGCACACTCTTTTCAAACACTGCCTTATAAGATTGTTTCTTGTTCCCCACAAGTGACTTCTCTATATCGGCAAATGTTGAATTTACAAAAGATTCGGAACCAAGTTTGAGTAAAACCTCTTTTGCTTTTGCCTGCTGACCTGCTTTTACGAGCCACCTTGGGCTTTCTGGCAGCCATAAGACTCCTATTAAAAATATAAGCGAAGGAACTACGCCCAAACCAAACATCCAGCGCCATGCGTCAGGCCCTGAATCAGCCAGGAAATAATTTACAAGATTAGTGATCAGGATTCCTATAACTACCGTTAACTGGTTAATGGCTACATTTCGGCCTCTTACCTTAGCCGGTGAAATTTCTGCGATATACATCGGGCATAACATAGACGCCATACCCACTCCTATCCCTGCCATGAAGCGCATCACAACAAAGAGTGTTAAGGTCGATGAAAAGGCGATACCGATTGATGAGAGCGCAAAAATAAGTGCGGCGATCATGAGTCCAGGCTTGCGTCCATAACGATCGGCAATATTTCCTGCAACCAGGCATCCGGCAATACATCCTAATGCCAGTGATCCGGTTAAAAAGCCTTCCCACCATGCATCCAACATGAATTGAGTTCTTAAAAAAGGTAATGCACCTGATATTACAGCAAAGTCGAAACCAAACAGATAACCGCCTAAGGCAGAAATGAAGGATATGCCGATGATGTACTTATGATTAAAACTTATTTTCTCTATGCTCATTTAGGTTAATTATTTGGTAGGTTAAAATTGCTGGTTTTATTCTCTTGGTCAAATAGATTATTATTTCTTAAAGATGGACTTTTCTATCATTATTGCAGCTCCTCCTCCTGAAGAAAGTTTAAGGTCTATCTTAGTGTGGTTGTTTACACTAATTGTTTTAAGATCATAATGGGTTGCATTCACATCTGCATCCTGAGCATCTGTGTAAATTTGGGCAGTATAATTTACCCCGGGTTTTAGAAAGCTGAAGTCTAATTTAAGGTTCCTTGAGGTCCAGTTGGTCATTGCACCTACATACCAGTTTTCTCCTTTTCTTTTAGCCATCACTATATATTCAGCTAATTTAGCATCAATGACTTTGGTTTCATCTGCTACAGTTGGTACAGCCGAAAGATACGTCATGATGTCTGGAACACTTTCGTACTCAGTTGGTGAATCGGCGAGCATACCCAACGGCTGATCGTAGATCACATACATGGCAAGCTCATGACAGCGTGTCCCCTGTCCTGATGGAAGTCCTGGGTCAATGGGCCTAAACGCCGTCTTAGTTTTGTTTCGCATTGCACCTGGAGTATAATCAAATGGACCTGCAAGCATCCTTACAAAAGGAATGATCAAATGATGATCAGGATTGATGGTATAGTCCCACTTGTCAGACTCTGCTCCTCTTACTGCTTCATAATTTACAATATTAGGATAGGTCGTCTCTAAGCCTGTTGGCTTGCTACAGCCATGAAAATCTATCATAAGCTTTCGCTTTGCTGCCTCTTTAGCGATGCGTTCAAGCCATTGAATGGCCTCCTGATCATCACGATCAAAGAAATCGACCTTAATTCCGGCAGCGCCTATAGAACGCAGGAAATCCAGATTTTTATTGAGATCTTTTAATAAGGTTGAAGCAACACACCACAAAAATATGCCGACATTCTTTTCCCTGGCTCTTTTTATTACACCTTGAACATCTAATTTAGGATTAACTTTTGTAAGGTCGTAGTTATTAGACCATCCTGCATCTATCATCATGTATTCCAGTTTATTTGCAGCAGCAAAGTCAACATAATAGTTGTACAGAGCTGTATTCCTGTTTTCCATTCCCGATGGAATACTTGCCCCTGGCAACATGGCATCATGCCACCAWKMYCRNGMAGMKYTCCCTGGTTTAATCCAGCTGGTGTCTTTAATTTCTGATGGACGCGCAAGCCGGGTTACCAAATGATTATCCAACAGGCCTTTATCGTTGTCGGTTGCGATAATCACCCGCCATGGAAAGGCCCTATTTCCGTCAGTTTTGGCTAAAAAATTGCCTCTTTCTTTTACTACAGAAACAAAATCACCCCAGCTACCCATAACGGCCTTGGTTGGGTACTTCGCCCAATCACCAATATACTGAGCACCTTGTTTCTGAATATACATGCCCGGATAACCGAATAAATCCGACTCTGCGATAACTACTTTTATTCCGGTACTTTTATCATCAAAAAGTGCAGGAGTTGTAGCGCGTTTCCCACTTGATATTTCTGCAATCGATGCGTGTCGGGCATAGGGTCCTTCCCAGCTTGTATAATTGTCTGTTTCCTGCAGTATAGCTGCTGGTTTTCCATTGATGTTAAATGTAGCCTTTTCTGCAACTACCTGTATCGAATCCTTAAAGTTGGTCACAAAACGATAAGCAATACCTTCGTCATAGGCTCTAAAAATTAAGGAGTATCCCTGATCAGACATTTCAATGGATAACTCATTGAAATCTTTGCCTCTTAAAGTTCTTGTATTTTTTACTTGTGCAGCTTTACCCAATACTTTGTTTTGAAGTATCATCGCTATGGCTGAAGGAAGAATAACTATTTTGTTTTTAAAAGATACGGAATAAGTGATGCCATCACCGATGTTCACCTTTACCTTAAGTGTATTATTGGGAGCGCTTAACTGGTAGCTTTTATCTTTGGCATCGAGTTCTGCTGATAGGCAAAAAATGAAGAGGAAGATTGCCAGAACTGGGTTTGGTTTCATATGTGGTAAGTTTCGGTACTGAATTTATAGGTGATACTTTCCTGATACAAATGATCAGGCTCAAGTATTGTTGAAGGAAAGTTTGGGTGATTTGGGCTGTCGGGATAATATTGACATTCTAAACAGAGGCCATCTAACGGTTTATAGGGCTTCCCCGAGTGACCGACGTGCTGGCTTTCCAGGTAATCACCGGTATAAAGCATGAGCCCTGGGTAACTGGTGGATATCTCCAATTTGCGTCCGGAGTCCTGATCAGTCAGCGTAGCAGCAGCGCCTTGTTCTTTTAATACATAACACGTGTTTATGGCTTTCAGATCTTTTAGTTCGGCCGGGTTTGTTTTTATAATCCTGCCAGTTGGAATATAATCAGCTGATGCTTCCACCATACTTTCTGCATTGATTGTGAGCTGATGATTAAGAAAATTGCGGCCGCTAACTGATAAGTTAAAATAACAATGATTTGTAATGTTAACTACGGTTTTCTGGTCTGTCGCCGCGGTATATGTAATTAAAAGCGTATTGTCTACGGCCCACTGATAACAGACTTCTAAGGTGAGGTTGCCTGGATACCCTCCTTCTCCATCCTTGCTTAATATTCTGAATATTAATAGGTCATCATCTATGTTATAATCAAATACTTTACTATTGAATCCTGTTGATGCACTATGGTTTGAATTCCCATGGTCGTTTGCCTCAAGCATATAGTTTACACCATCGAGATTAAAGCTAGCCCCGCCGATTCTAWYRGMAMRWCGACMTNNAGYWGARYNCAGATAACAAGTGTCGTCCAGATAACCCTGCAGCTCCGGAAACCCCAGAATAACATTACCTAACCAATTATTTTTGTCCGGCACTACAATTGAAACAACTGTAGCGCCATAATTTGTTAGTTCTACAAAGGCACCGGTCTCATTCTCAATTCTAAAGAGATAGATGTCTTTGTTTTTATAGTTGCCCCAGGATTTCCGTGATATGCTGCTGCTGCTCATTATCCCTAATTGTTTGAGTAACCAGGGTTTTGATCTGATTCAGCTATGTCGTCGTTCTGTTTTATCTCCTGCAATGGAATTGGATAGCGATTATGATATTCCTGGATGCTTCCTGACTCTTTGGTCCATTTATTTCTTTGTTTTGCAAGTTCAACCAGTTTACCTGTTCTAATCAGATCCATCCTTCTCCATCCTTCAAAACACAACTCACGCATTCTTTCGTCCATGATATTGGCTCTGAAATCTTGTTGAGACATGCCTGCATTCCATCTTTTATCCGCCGGTAAATTGCCATTCCATGCCCTTGTTCTGATGGTGCTGTTAATTAGATCTACTGCTTGTGAGGTGGCACCAGTTTCATTTAATGTTTCAGCATAGCATAACAGAATATCTGCATAACGGAGGTAAAAGATGTTCTTTCCTGATAACCAGAAGCTAAGCTTTCCTTCGGTTCTAGGGTCCTCAAATTTCTTAACGTGAGGATCAAGCTCGTCACCACCAAACGCTGGATTTAAAGTTGGAACCTTACCTTTGTAGGTGAAATCATAACGAATGCTTTCGTTCTTTCGAACATCTCCGTCTTCCCATACACCACCGTCTGATGTATTCTGATAACAGTACTTGGTAGGTACCATTAGGTCATAACCTCCAAAATAACAATACTGGTCGACTTCAGCCAATGAGCGTGATCCCATTTGCCACTGTGTTTGGTTATTGTCCGGATAAACATTGTTAAACTTAAATTCGTAAATAGATTCAGTTGTATTTTGTTTGGTCGGGTCCCATAGATCTGCATATTTAGGTACAAGACTATAACCACCGTTTTCTACAACCTGTTTAAACATATCTCTGGCCTTTGCATAATCCTTGGCACCCGATGCTTCAGGTGCATAGAGATATACTTTTCCAAGCAAAGCCTGGGCAGCGCCCTTAGTGGCTCTTCTTTTGTCGGTTTGACTTACAGGTAAATACTTAACTGCATTCTCCAGATCCGTAATAATGAAGCTGTATACCATATTTAAAGGTTGGCGTTTGGTACCATACTCTTTGAATTTGGCCTGGTCGATAATAGGAATTTCGCCCCAATATTGAGTCATTTCAAATGTAAGCGCAGCTCTGATGAAACTGGCCTCACCAAGAATAATGTTTTTACGTTCAGACTCCTCAGTATTTAAGCCCAAAGCGTATACAACTTTCGCCGCCGCCGATATAACTGGCCACCTGCTATTCCACTGCTCTGCAAGCGCTGTGTTGCTGGCACTAAGGAAGCCATTATATCTGTCGATACCTGCCTGACGATCGTCTGTCCGAACCTGATAGGCACCTTGTTGTGCTTCGTCTGTACCCATTGTAAAGATAAAGCCACCTCTATCTTTTTTGGTATTTCGCCAGCTGGTATACAGGCCTAAAACCAGCGGTTCTATATTATCCAGACTTTTAAAAACCTCTTCTTCTGTTAAGGCGGTTTGCGGGTCCTCCGTGATGAATTTCTTACAGGAACCACTAGTTAGCAATATCATAAATGCCAATACTATTAAACTATATTTCTTTTTCATCTTCGTAATATTAAAATCCAACATTTATACCGGCAACAAACATTTTTGATGTTGGGTATCCATCTCCACCTTCAGGATCGTACCCTTTGTACTTTGTAATCGTAAAAAGGTTTCTACCTGTTACATACACTCTCAGATTGCTCATTTTTGCTTTCTTAACAAATCCTTCAGTGAAGTTATAAGATAACGAAAGTGCCGCCATCCTTAAAAAAGAGGTGTTTTGAACCGCGTAATCAGTTTCTCCGACACCATAACGCCCACTGCCGGTGTAGGCTCTTGGAATGTTAGAATTGGTATTTTCCGGTGTCCAGCGATCAAGCACATCCGTAATTCCAGCATACTCTCCTGAACCATTCAACAAACCTTCGTATAAACCGCTAATCGCTTTACCTCCGTAGTTGTAGTTAAACACTGCATTTAGCGACAGGTTTTTGTAAGCAAAATTTGTAGAGAAACCACCATAAAATTTAGGGTCCTTTTTACCAACCACAATTCTATCGGCATCATCTATCTTATTATCCCCATTTACATCAACCGGAATAATGTCACCCGGATGAATCGTACGGCCTCCATAATCAATACCCTTAATTCTCTCAAGATCTGATTGTTGAGCTATTTTTTCGAATTTATAAGTGTAAATAGAATTTAGCGACTGATTCAAAAATAAGTTTCCTTCTCTCTGTATATCTACTCCTGTAAATCCTCCATAATTATAGATCGCGTCAACACTTCCATATAACTTTGTGATCTTATTTTTATAAGAGGATAGGTTTACGCCAAAATCCCATTTGAAATCCTCCTGATCAATAATCTTGGTATTAACGTTAAATTCAATTCCTTTGTTTAACAATGAGCCAACGTTATCGATGGTATTTTTAAAACCCGAAGTGGTCGATAAAGTTCTCTCCATTAGAAGGTCATCATTATGAATAATGAAATAGTCGGCGCTAAATGTCAATCTATTATTGAATACAGTTACGTCAAGACCTAAGTTCAGCTGCTTTTGCTTTTCCCATACAAGGTTTGGATTTCCCAAACGGCCATCTGAAACATAGGTTACAGAGTTATCTGAGAAAACAGGTCTGTATAGCGAACGATATGCGAAATTAGGGATGTTCTGATTACCCGCAATACCGTATCCTGCGCGTAATTTTAGCGCATCAACATTTATACCCTCAAAGAAACTCTCTTTAGAGATGTCCCAAGCCAGGGCAAGTGAGGGAAATAGGCCCCATTTATTGCCATTACCAAATCTCGATGAACCATCATATCTACCTGTTAAGGTGGCAAAATATTTATTACCGTAGTTGTAATTAAATCTTGCTACATAGCTAATCAGGGAGTTAGTTACGAAATCTGAACCTAACTGAAATTGCTCTTTTAGGTAGGCACCTCCAAGATACTTGTAAGAGAAATCATCGGTGGCAAAGCCCGAAGCGTCGATCTGATTGTAATTGTAGTTGTTCTGAGATAAACCAAAACTCACTAAACCTGRSWWRKKRYRTYTYYMRWRAGAKTTRTCGTAAGACACCGAATTATCCCACTGCCAGTTCATCCAGCTTTCTTTCTTTTGTGTTGCCCTTCCATTATATGAATTGCGCAGCGACTGTCCAAGGTCTTTCGGAATATAATTAAAGTAATCTTGTGATCTTACGTCGAATGATACACCTGTACGAATATTTAAACCGGGAATTGGCGTTGCCACTGCATAATTTGAAGTAAGCAAACGGTTCTGTTTTCCTTTACCATCTATCGTTAAACTTCTTATTGGGTTGTAAAGGTCTGTACTCTGAATTCCTTTCCAGCTTAAATAGGTTATTTTATCGTCAATAGGCAATAGCGGATTCGCATTAGCGGCTATGCCGAATACCCCGCCATCTATATATGATTCTTCCGTTCTGGAAAAACCAGTATTAGTTCCAATTTTAAACCATGGTTTAATTTTCTGATCAAGGTTGATCTGCCCACCATATCGTTTGTAATCGGAAGTTTTTAATAACCCACCCTGATCTGTGTAGTTAAAGCTGACGTACATGGATCCATCTTCACCTCCTTTTGAAAACGTAGCGGTATGATTTTGCTGTACTCCCTTTTTAGTGATCTGATCTAACCAGTTATAAGATTCACCTCTATTGTAAACAGCCAACTCATCAGCCCCAAATGCAATAGAATTCGGTCCAAGTAGCTTATTGATGTATTCCTGTCTGTTTGCAGTAGGATTTTCATCCATGTATTTGTTAGCATAGGCATCTAATCTTAAGTCAACTATTTGTTGCGCATTTAAATAAGATAAGTTCCTTGTAAATGATTGTACSCCWACMCNASGCWCTWYMKNTCAATCTTTCCTTCTCCACTCTTTCCTTTTTTGGTGGTGATCAAAATCACACCATTGGCACCCCTTGATCCATATAAAGCCGTTGCCGACGCATCTTTTAACACATCAATACTAGCAATATCATCAGGATTTATGGTGTTGAACGCTTGTTCTATTACCAAGCCATCCACTACGTAAATAGGATCTGCGCCAAATTTAATGGAGTTATTTCCTCTTACTTTTATAGATACACCGCCTCCAGGTCTGGGGTCATTACTCTGTACCAGTACACCTGCAATACGGCCTTGCATTGCCTGGTTAACATTGGTTACAGGCAATTCACTGATGGTTTTGTCTGTTATACCTGCAACCGATCCGGTAAGATCTTTTTTCCTAATGGTTACACCTACCACTGTGACCTCTTCCAGATTGTTGTCCTCGGGAACAAGAGATACATTCATAGTGCCCGAAGCAGGAAGTTCCCGAGTTACATAGCCTACCGAAGTAAAAACAATTGTTGAGTTTGCCGCGGTACTTAGCGTAAACTTACCGTCTTTGTCGGTTGATATACCGGTGCCCGTGCCCTTGACCTTCACTGAAACACCTGGAATGGGTAATTTGTCGTCCTTTCCGGTTACCCGGCCTGCGACATTAATTGAATTCTGAGCGAAAACTGTAAAACTACACTGTAAAATGAGAAATATGAGTAAAGCATACCATCTTACAGTTCCTTTAATCGTAAAGAAAGACATAGTGAATAATATTTGGTTAATCCCGTTTAATATTTGTTAGGATAAACTTACGGGGAAATTAGAAGCCAGAAATGGACTAACTAAGACAAATAATGGACAATATTATCATAACTGAAGTGTTACAAACTGTAAGATAAGTTACATTTATTATACCTTAGCGTTTAATATGACAGAGGAAAAAAAGAAAATTAAAGAGGGATTTTTGGGACAAAAAATGATTGTCCTTACGCCTAATATTAGGAAAAGTATTAAGAACAATCCCTTAATCAATTCTTTTTACCTTACGGCAATAGGCTACTATCCCCATGCCTTGGGGCATGATCGTGAACGGAAAACAGGTTCTGCAGAGTTTATTTTACTTTATTGTATTGATGGCGAAGGTACTGTTGAATTGGATGACAAGGTTTATGTTTTAAGAGCAAATACATTTTTTATCATCCCTAAAAATGTGCCCCATAGATATTTCAGTTCCTTGAAAAACCCATGGAGCATATACTGGATGCATTTTAGTGGGGTTAATTCAAGGATGATTTATGAACGTTCTCTTGTTGAGGGACAGCACGAAGTACATTCAATTCCTTTTGAGCAAGACCGAATAGATATTTTTAACCAAATATATACCATGCTCGAAGAAAGTTTTGGTACAAAGGAAATGGAGATCATGAACTTCAGACTACTCTATCTTGTTACCTCGTTAATTTATTACAAAGAGATAAACCCTTCTGTTTATAATAAGGATGCTGTAAGCAGTTCCATTATATTTATGAAAGACCATCTTGATAAGAAACTAACTGTAAACCAACTTGCCGACCAACAGAAGATCTCTCTATCACATTACTTAAGGATATTCAAACAAAAAACCGGTATTTCACCAATAGCCTATTACAACCAGCTAAAAATACAGCACTCTTGCCAGTACCTTTACTTTACTGACAAAAGCATTAAAGAGATCTGTTCGGTATTGGGTATTGATGATCAATACTATTTTTCACGATTATTTAGCAAGCTTATTGGTACATCTCCATCAGAATACAGAAAGAAACATAAAAAATAGATTTAGTTCTTCACCCTGTTCTTTTCACTTTCTGCTCCTGATTCACCATGTTTAGCTGGTGTAGTAAAGGCTTTTCCAAAACGATAATTAAAGGAGAGCACTGCGGTTCTTGAATCACCTTTGTTGGTCCAGTTTGCTTCGGTTTGTGCAAGGTTATTAATAACTCCCCTATTAATTCTACTGTAAAACAAATCATTGATGGCTAGCTTTAACGTCGTGCTGGGCGACAATTTCTTTTGAATGGCTGTACTGGCCTGCCATACACTTTTCAGTTCAAACTGGACATCTATAATCCGGTTTCTATAGTTGCCACTTAATTCGGCATCCCAACCACTTCCCATGGCAAATTTTGCATTTGCACTTGTAAAATAGAAAGTGCCGCTGGTATTTAGTTTTCCGGTATAGAAATCGCTTATTGTGGTGATATTGGTAAGCTCCTCATAAACATCAATACTAAGCCATTTTGCAACATCAAGTGTCCCGTTAAATGAAATGCTTTTAACCCTTTTTTTCCCAATATTACCAGGTCTGCTGTAGTAACTACCGTTTAATATCTCTATAGTTTCATTAACTTCATCCCTGGATTTCGAATAGCTTATGGTAGTGGTATACTTGTTTTTATAGGTATGGGACAATTCTATCGATTGAGTGTATGACGGTCTCAGAAATGGATTTCCAACATAAAACGTAAATTTGTCCAATGGGGAAATAAAAGGATTTAAATCCTGGTAATATGGACGATCAATTCTCCTTCCGTAATTAAGGCCAAGTTGATTGTTAGCAGCTGTATCCAATTTATACAATACATATACAGTAGGAAAAAGCCCTGTATAATTTCTTTTAAATGCTGAATCAGGCTTCATTGCGTTACCTAGTTGATGACCATCAGAGATAGTATTCTCGAGTCTTAGCCCAAGTTGTATAGAAAATTTTTTCATTTCTCTGTTTAAGTTCAGGTACCCGGCACTGATATGCTCTTTGTATATGAAATGGTTGCTCTTGTCGAAATCCGCTTTAGTAACTTCTTTTATTGTATAGGCATAATCTGCGGTATTATCCGTTTTAGCATAGCTGATCTTTAGTCCGGATGCCAGCTTCCAATCAGACTTTAATGGCAATGAATAATCAGTTTTCACCGAATAGATATCAATGTTTCCCGGAAGGTATCCTGTTAGGATATCTTCTGATTTTAATGACCCATCCGCAAAAAAGCTTGAATTGTAGTAAGTCTGATCAGTTTTGTTCCTGTAAGCCAGATAATCAGCATCGGCCGTAATTCCATGTCCTTTTTTATCAAATTGATGTCGATAGTTTAAATTAACGCCGCCATTACTAAAATCAATTACATCAATATTTTTAGCCTTAATTACGGAATCGAGTTGTTGTAGTGAATTCAACAGATGACTAGAATTATTGTTTATCTGTGTAGACGCTCTCGACATTCCGCTAACCAGGATACCCCATGTAATATCGTCAGACTGATAATAATCAACCCCCGCTTTCGCATTTAAAGAATTTCCATGTCTGTCAAAATAACTGTTCTGGTTGAAATACGATTTTGGACTGTTGTCAGCATTTTTATAGGTGCGGTTGATATCAAGATCCGAAAAGCCGGTATTATAGTTATAGCTGAAATTTAAAAAGTAATTAAACTTATTGTTCCTTAAGTTGAAGTTCAGACTATTTAGTGTTCTTGTTTTTTGGCCTTGATTAAGGCTTAAGTTAAAACCACCATTAAAGCCTTTAAGGCTTCCTTTTTTGGTTCTTATATTAATTACCCCGGCGTTACCAGCTGCATCATACTTAGCAGGAGGATTTGTCATGATCTCTATTTGATCTAATGACGAGGATGGCAACGATTTCAAGTAGTTTTCCAGATCCGCACCGGATAGGTATGTTGGTTTATCGTCAATGAGTACCAGCACCCCCTGCTTGCCTTTAAGGCTTATTACGCCGTTCTGGTCAACCTGCACACCCGGAGATTTCTCTAGAACTTCTAATGCAGTAGAACCGGTATTGGATATCAGGGCATCTACATTTACAATCACCCGATCAATCTTATGTTCAATAAAAGATTTTTTACCGGTAATATTTACCTGATTGAGGCTATTACTGGAAGGAATAAGTTTAATATTAGGGATAAAAAAGTCAGGCTGTGCTGCATTTAAAGTGATCACCTCACTCTTATAGCTGGTATAACCCATTGCAGAAACTTTTATTTGATAATTCCCTGTTTTTAACTGATTGAAACTGAATTTACCATCACCTTCAGTAAAGGTAGATTTAAGTACAACTGAATCTTTAGCACTAAGCAAGGCAACTGTGGCCAGATTAAAGGCTTTATTTTCTGCATCCCTTATCTGTCCGGAAATACTTACCTCCGTCTGTTGGGCAAAGGAAACAATTGGGGCAATACAAATCCCTATGGCTAAAATAGCCAATATCTTTTTTGTCATCATCGAAAATTAATTTTTAAAATCCGGGCATAGTATGCCTCTGTCAGTGCTTAAAATAACGCTGGTTGTTGCAATAGGGTAAAAAGTAAGATTAAACTATTTTTAGTCCGTGTTTACTGTTGTCGTAATTGTTCCTTTACGATTTTTAAGATACTTTTTCATATATTTCTGGTGAACCGCATCCGATTGTTTCCTGCCATTAATAATCAGTTCATCGGCATCCAGCTTGTATTTAAAGTTATTTATTTGTTGTAATAAGCCATCGTTTTGCAGTTCCTTAGTCATATCCTTTGGTTCTGCCTGATCCTGAATCACTACTCTGTCACCGATTCTAACTTTCGGAGCTACGGGTTGGGCAGGAACATATGTTTTTCTATATATCGGTGCTATCGGGGCTACTGGCACAGGGGGAACCGGATAATGTTCTGGATCTGCCGCGTATTTTGCCGCCTCGTCTGCATATTTTGCGGCATCCTTTTTATACTGCTGGCTTGCTGCAGCGTATTTTTCGGCCTCTTTTTGATACTGGGCAGCATCAAAAATCTCGCTGCTTAGGTCCTTCTGTCTTGCTATGTCATGTGCTGTTTTTGTCTTTTCGGCTTCCTCTCTTTTTTGTTCGGCAATAACCCTCGCTCTTTCTCTTGTCTGTTCTCCAGTTTTAGCATAATTTGTATTCCTGTGTTTAACTGCAGACGTCTTTTTAGCGATACGATTCGTTGTGTTATGCTTTATAGTTGTATCCTGATATGGCTTTATATTAACCACTTCATGAACCGGACTTTTATCAGCCGGAACAGTTTTTGAACTTCTGGTAAAAGCTGCTGTAAAAACCAATGTTGATATTAACGTAACGGTCAGAATAATCTTCTCCATTTTATTTAGCGAAGAACTTTTGTTGAATACCATCCTGCTCACACGCTCCAAAAGTTGATTCTTTCCGCCGGTAAGCGCCATGACATATTGGTTTGATTGAAATTCCTGACAAGAAACAAGCGCTTGAATATAGTCTTGCTTATTTAAAGTACAAGTTAATGCAAGATCATCGCAGCAGTTTTCTCTTTCTTCTTTGATCAATTTAGACAACCACAATACAGCAGGATTAAAAAAGAATATGATCTCAATCAAGCTTTGAAGTATGTTTACCAGGTAATCACTACGCTTAATATGCGCAAGTTCATGACTGATTATCGCTTCAACTTCGGCAATAGACAATCCATTTAACAAACCAAGTGGAATCAATATCACCGGCTTCAGGTGTCCTGCAACAACAGGTACTTTCGTAAGTCCAGATTGTAGAATCTGAATATTTTTGGGAATGCTCAATTTAATTGAAAGTTCGGTTACCTTATTTTCCCAGAAATTACCCGCTGAATAGATTTGGGTATTCTTTAGGTAGTAAATTGCATGCATTCCCATCATGAGCTGGATGCATTTAATGCAAATGATCAAAAACCAAATCAATACTATTTGAACGGAATAAGATGTCCATATATTCATCAAAGACCCCATTCCATCAATAAATCCAGAACTTCCCTGAGTTAATGATTGAGAATTGATTGCAGTAGCGGCTTCTTTATTTATTTGGGGCGAGAAAAGTGTCGCTCCGCCTGACTTAGCTAAACTTTGGTAGATACCCCCTGAGTTTAAGGTATCATAAAATACCAGGCTCATGACGATCACAAACAAAAATAAAACAGCGGTAAGTAAATTATACCTTATTGCAGCACTACTTTTTCTTGTGGCAACTATAATCAGACTTGTTAATAAAGCAAGGATCATCCCTATCCATAATGAATGGAAAAAAGTGATGCATAAAGCGTATTGAAATTCCATAATTGTGGCTCTAAAATTATTCGAATTTTTTATTATTTATCTAGTTTCTTTAACATCTGTTTAATAGCATCAAGATCTTCTTTAGACGTTTTTTCGTTGCCTAATAATTGCATTACCAGTTTGGAAGCAGATCCTTTATACAACGTATTTACAAAACGGTTCAACAGTTGATCTTTAGTTTTATTTTCGGCCTCTACGGGAATGTATATATGCTTCATCTGCCGCTCATCGCGTTTAAGGATCCCTTTATCTGCCATGATTTGCATTTGTTTAAGTGTTGAGGTGTAATTTACATCTCTATGCGCATTCAATGTGTCGTTAACAAATCGCACTGTTGAAGGGCCAAATTCCCATAAAACCTGTAAAATTTCAAGCTCTGCCCTTGTAGGCTCAGGAATAGCATCTATAGGTATATTTCGTTTCATAGCATAAAGGTAGGATAACTTTCGTACGAAACAAATAATATGTGGAATATTTTTTTAAGCTTTCTTTTTAATATCGCTTATGATCTTAACAGCATGGTCTCTTGAGTTTTCTATAAACCATAAATGGGTATCCATACCTCCGCAAACTACACCAGCCAAATAAATACCTTTTTCATTGGTTTCCATTGTTTGGGAATTATGTTCAGGCAAGCATTTGTCATCTTCAGTAAGTTTCACGCCAAATTTCCTTAGGAGCTCAAAATTGGGTTGATAACCCGTTAAGGCCAACACAAAATCATTAGGTATCGTAATTATTCCCTCTGGTGTACGAATATCCGCGGTATCTTTAGCTATGCTAACCAACTCAGAATTGAAATAGGCTTTAATGCTTCCTTCCTCTATGCGATTAATGACATCGGGTCTAACCCAGTATTTAACACGCTTACTTATCGATTCGTCGCGTACTACCATAGTTACATCAGCGCCTTTTCTATAGGTTTCCAAAGCGGCATCCACCGATGAATTACTGGCCCCAATTACAATAACATTTTGCATTGCATAATAATGAGGGTCTTTATAATAGTGAGCCACTTTAGGAAGATCCTCTCCAGGTATATTTATTTTGTTCGGGAGATCGTAGAACCCGGTAGAGATGATAATATTTCTGGTCAGGTAGCTTGATTTTGAAGTGGTTATTATAAAACCAACATCTTGTTTCGCAACGTCATCAACAGATTCAAAAAGCTTCGTATTTAATTCAAATTTAAGTGCTACCCTGCGATAATATTCTAACGCTTCGGCTCTGGTAGGTTTAGGATTATTTGAAACAAAAGGAACTCCCCCTATTTCCAGCTTCTCTGATGTGGAGAAGAAAGTCATGTTCTGAGGGTAATTGTATAATGAATTCACCAGACATCCTTTTTCGATGATCACATAAGATAAGCCCGCTTTTTTAGCTTCAATGCCGCAGGCAATACCAATTGGGCCCGCTCCTATAATAAGTATATCTGTAACTACCATTTTATTATTAACTCATTGAAGGAAAAGATATTCCCTTAATTTTCCTAAATAACTCAACAGCGTAGATGTCTGTCATTCCTGAAACAAAATCCAATACACTTTGGATTTTAGAATAAACATCATTTTTCTCTGTTAAAAATTGCTTCGGTATCAATTCAACCAGTTTCTTGTGATATTTTGATTCGTTTTGCAGATAGGCCGGAATAAATTCCTCTAAAAGCCCTCCCATCACCTGATAACCTGCCACTTCAATCTGTACAACAGAAGAATAGTTATATATTTTCTTAATCGAAATCTTTTCTATTTCTTTCATTACAGATAAGAATGGCGCTTCAATAGCATCCATCAAACTTATATTGAAATCACCGTTTAGTATCGACTCCTGTTCCTGATAAAACACATTTGAACATTGCCATATCAATGTGCTTATCGACTTTGCCCTCATCAGCGTGATTTTTGCATCATCATCTTCCATTTCAGCTAGTCTTGATGGCATTTTAGCATCATTACACAAGGGCAAAAGTAAACTCTCAACTTCCTTGTACGAGAGAATTTTTAAGCGATGTGCATCCTCCAGATCAATAATATTATAACAAATATCATCTGCTGCTTCTACTAAATACACAAGCGGATGCCGCTTATAAATCAAAGGTGACTCCTGAACCTTAATAAGGTCCATCTCTGCCGCGATCTTTTCAAATCCGCTTTGCTCTGACTGGAAGAAGCCGTATTTTTTAGTGTAAATGTTCTTTTTGTTATGCCCCGCTACAGATGCACATGGATATTTAGCTATCGCAGCAAGTGTAGAGTATGTTAATGCAAATCCTCCTGTTCCTTTTCCTGCAAATGGGTGGGTCAATATTCTTAGTGCATTGGCATTTCCTTCAAAATGGATCAAATCTTCCCACTGTGCTTCGTTTACCTGTTCCTGATATACTTTTCCGTCGCCACTGTTAAAATAATGCGATATGGCTGATTCACCAGAATGACCAAAGGCCGGATTACCCAGATCATGAGCCAGGCAAGCAGATGCAACAATGTTTCCTATTTCACATAGCAACGGACAGGTTTCATCTATATTGGTATCTGAATCTTTTATTCTGTTGTAAAAGATCGTACCTAATGAACGTCCAACACTTGCAACTTCCAGGCTATGTGTAAGTCGGTTATGAACAAACACACTGCCTGGTAAAGGAAATACCTGGGTTTTGTTTTGTAATCTTCTAAAAGGTGATGAAAATATGATCCTGTCATAATCTCTTTGAAACTCAGAACGAGCTTCTTTTTGATTTCCATTAAATCTATCTTCATTCCCCCATCTTTTTGATGACAATAATTTTTCCCAATTCATAGCTTAAAAATAAGCACGAAGTTAAGTTATTAAATCAGTTTTCCATGAGCCATCTACCAACCTCAAAATACTCAAGGGGTTACTGTTTTGTAATGCTGCAGGAAGTAATTCATCTGGAATATCCTGATAAGCTACCGGTCTTAAAAAACGATAAATTGCTGCTGTACCCACAGATGTTGATCTTCCATCAGTAGTTGATGGGAATGGTCCTCCATGTTGCATCGAATGACAAACTTCTACACCTGTAGGAAAACCATTGTAGATCACACGACCCGATTTTTGAGTGATTATATCAATTACAGGGATTAAATTACTTTTATCCTCAGTCTCGGCATGAACTGTCGCCGTAAGTTGGCCTTCCAGTTGATTTAAGACCAGATGAAGCTGCGCTGTATCTTTAACCAAAACAAAAAGTGTTACGGGACCAAAAACCTCTTCGTTTAATTGTTTGTTCGAAAGAAAATCATCAGCAGAAACCGTAAAAGCAATAGGTCTGGCTTCATTTCTATCGTCATTTGCTAATTTTATTCCCTCAGCCAAAACATTAACTCCTCTAACTGTTTTAGTGGTTTCGATACCTTTAGTGTATGATTGACAGATATTCTTGTTCAGCATAGTTGCAGGTTCAGTTGCTCCCAGATATTTCACGAAGTGATTTAGGAAAAGTTTGCCCGCTTCACTTTCTATTAGCAATACCAATCCCGGGTTAGTACAAAATTGGCCTGCCCCCATAGTTACTGAGCCAGCCAATCCTTTAGCGATTGCTTCTCCTTTTACTTTTAATGCTTCTTCCATCAAAATTACCGGATTTATAGCGCTCATTTCTGCATATACAGGAATGGGTTCCGATCTTTTCGCAGCCGCATTAAAAAGAGTCATGCCTACTTTTCTGGACCCTGTAAAACCTACTGCTTTTATCGCAGCGTGCTGTACAAGTCTTACCGACTGATCGTTAGTAAGGTTTAGGGCCGAAAATACACCCTCAGGCATGCCTGTTCTTTTAGCTGCCTGAATAATTGCAGAAGATATCAATTCGCTAGTGCCAGGATGAGATGGGTGTGTTTTAACAACTACGGGACATCCTGCAGCAAGTGCAGAAGCGGTATCACCCCCTGCCGTAGAGAAAGCCAATGGGAAATTACTGGCGCCATAAACAGCAACAGGACCAATTGGAATAAGCATTCTTCTGATATCAGATTTTGGTAATGGTGTTCTTTCAGGTTGTGCCGTATCTATTCTTGCATCCACATACCAGCCATCGCGTAGTAACTGGGCAAACATTTTTAACTGACCACAGGTACGACCTCTTTCGCCTGTTATTCGTCCAATAGGCAAACCTGATTCTGTAACCGCTCTTTCTATCAATGTTGCTTCCAATGCCATTATTTCTTCAGTAATTGCTTCTAAAAACTCAGCACGCTCAATTGTTGAAGTATTCTTATAGCGAACAAAAGCATCCTGAGCTAATGATAATGCCCGTTCAAGTTCTTCTTCTGTTGCGTAAGTAAACTTTTCTGATATTAAAACATTCCCAGTGGGATTGAAAGCCTGAAAGCTATCAGCTCCATTGCCACTACGAATATTTCCAATAAAATTCTCACCTGTTATAGACACCATACTTAGTAAAATTTAAAGCTATCTTTTATACACGAATAGCTATGTGATTTGTTAATGTTCCAATATTATCAATACTTATGCTAACCTCGTCCTTTTCATTCAAAGTAAAGTCATTAGGAGGTACAATACAAGTTCCGGTCATTAAAAAACATCCGTTTTTAAAGTCGCACTCAGCATACAAATAGATTACTAACTCATTCAGAGAACGTTTCATTCTGCTAATAGAAATCGAATCACGAAAAACCTCATCATTGTTTCGTTTGATAACCATCTCTATCATTGTTTTATCAGATATTGGCTTTTCAGGTACATATAAACAAGGACCCAGTGCAGCACTCCTTTCATAAATCTTTGCCTGCGGCAGGTACAACGTATTTTCTCCTTCAATGCTTCTGGAACTCATGTCGTTTCCTATAGTATAAGCCTGTATGTTTCCAGAAGAATTGATAAACAGCGTTAATTCAGGTTCTGGCACGTTCCAGGTCGAATCTTTTCTAATGTTTACGTGTTGTTTATGGCCGGCTACACGATGAGGTAATGACTTAAAGAATAATTCAGGGCGATCTGCATCATAAACTTTGTCGTACATGCTCGCTCCACCGGAATCTTTAGATTCCTCTTTTCTGGCATCGCGACTGCGCAGATAGGTTACTCCCGCTGCCCACACTTCCTGCTGTCCGATTGGTGCCTCAACATCGTTTTCCAATATTGCTAACGCTTTATTTTCCTGCAAGGATTCAGGGTGCTCAGTCAGTACATGAACTAAATATTGGTAGAGGTTGTCATTGTTAATCAATGTATCCCAATCAATATTTAGTAAATAATATCCCGCATCACTATGCAAAATAGCGCCTTGTTTAGTTTTATATAATTTCATAATTTATTTATCCGTTTTAATTTGAAATTGTCTGTATGTTATAAGGATATTCCTCTTTTCCAGGGAATAAAATCGTTGTGACCTAATGCTTCGGCCTTAGCTTTAACCTCCCCGCTTGCGATCTCTATGATGTAATCGAGGATTCGTTCTCCTACCTGTTCAATGGTTTCTTCACCAGTTATTATTGTGCCTGCATCGATGTCAATGATGTCATTCATCTTTTTGTACAAAGTTGTATTGGTTGATATTTTTACTACAGGTGCAATAGGGTTGCCCGTCGGGGTGCCCAGTCCAGTTGTAAAAAACACTAGTGTAGCTCCCGCTCCAACCTCTGCCGTTGTCGACTCTATATCACTACCTGGCGTACATAGTAACGTTAGCCCTGATTTAGAAACCTGCTGAGGGTAGTCGAGAACATCAATAACCGGCGATGTACCTGCTTTTTTTGCTGCACCGGCAGATTTAATGGCATCAGTAATTAAACCGTCGCGAATATTGCCTGCCGATGGATTGGAATCAAAACCTGAACCAACAGCTTTAGCTCTTTCATGATAAGCAGTCATTAAGGTCATGAACTTCCGGGCCACGGTCTCATCTATACAACGATCGCTCAATTCCTGCTCCACACCACAAAGCTCCGGAAATTCCGAAAGTATTACTGATGAGCCCAAAGCAACCAATAGATCTGAAGTATATCCTAAAGCGGGGTTAGCCGAAATTCCTGAAAAACCATCTGATCCTCCGCACTCCAGTCCAATACAAAGTTTGCTTAAAGGAGCGGGTTTGCGCTTAAGGTCATTGGCTTGCATCAAGCCTGCAAAGGTTTGTTTTATAGCCAATTTCATTAATTCAGACTCGGTTCCTACCTGTTGCTGCTCAAAACAATACAAAGGTTTGGAAAACTGGGGATCTCGCTTCGCAATTTCCTCTTTCAATAGCGGTATTTGCGCGTTCTGACAACCAAGACTTAACACCGTAGCTCCTGCAACATTAGGATGCGTTATATATCCGGCAAGCAAGCCACAAAGGTTAATGGTATCATCTTTTGTGCCACCACAGCCTAACGAATGTGTTAAGAATTTAACGCCGTCAACATTCGGAAACACCCTGTTTTCTGCCTCTGCATCGGTACCTAAAGTTTCTATGTCTATGCTCAATATATCTTCAACAGCTATACCGGCTCTGTGCATCTTAACCAACTGTTGTACCTGATTGTAATAAGATGAGTCATTGTCATGATACCCCAGTCCTTTCATGAAGGCATCCTGAATAACCTGTACATTCTTATTTTCACAAAATACCAAAGGGATAATCAGCCAGTAATTGGCCACACCAACCTTGCCATTATCTCTATGATATCCCATAAAAGTTTTATCGCGCCATGAAGATACTTCCGGCACTTCCCAGCCGGTTTTTCTTTCCTTAAGCTTATAGTTATTAGCCGCATGACTAACATTGCCCGTTGTAATTACCTCGCCTTTTTTAATTGCTTCAGTTGCCTTGCCTACAAGCACCCCGTACATCCGAACATCATCTCCGGGCTGTAAGTCTATAGTCGCAAATTTATGCTTTGCCTGAACATCTGTAACCAGGTCATAAGTTCCTGCATCACTATTTATGGCATCACCTGCTTTTAAATCCGATAATGCTACCTCTATATTATCTGTGCGATTTATTTTAAGTGTTTTTGACTTCATTAATCAAGTATTTATTTTTCTAGTATTCGTTTCATGGTCTGATTTATCCATTCTTCTTTCTTGGGGAAATCAGCGTAAGTTTTTATTTCAGATAGCATGGGATCGTCCTGCTTAATACCGGCCGACTGCAGAATGGCATAGTCCTGAAGAGATTCTGCAAATACTTCCCATCTTATAGAATCGTATGGGCCATCTGGTCCAGGATAAACTACAAAAGGATCTCCAACAGCAATTCCAGGATAAGCATTTCCAGAGGCATTGGTAAAAGGATCAATAGGTTCTTCTTTTTCCACTACGTTCCAATAGTTGTACCCCCAGTGTAAAAAGCCCTGTGCTTTCAAATGATAGAATAAAAACCCTGACATTCTGATTTTAGCAAGAGGGGTATCATAGAACCGATTAAGCCACTGATCTCTAGGTCCTGTGCAGTAATAAACCCAATGAGAAATATTCTCTTTAAGGTAATCACCAGCCGAACTAATGATTGGAATTGGTATATCTGTTAATTTTTCTCTTCCATACCTCACATCACTTAATGCATCCATCACTTTCATCCAGGGAGCCAGTTCCTGCAATATCTTTCTAGCCCTCTTGTAGTTTTGTATATGTTCCGATCCGGGCTCATCCGATAAATGGAAGTAGGAATCTGCTAATACGTTTTCCTGCTTAAGGAAGCGATGAAACTCTGGTAGATACTGTTTTAAAAAATTCAGGTAAACCGGAGATGTTGCAGAAAGATTCTCGTCCCAAAGCAGTTCGTATTTGTCACCTTTTTTTGTGTAAACATGCATTGCATTTTCAACACCCCAGTAAAGAAAAAGATGGCCCCATTCAAATTTTTTGTACCCCAATTCCTTGGTCATATCAAGGAACCGTTTGATACGCGACCAGTCGAAACTATATTTACCGGGACTGATTTCATCGATAATCAGCATCTGACAAGGCTTTTTAAATACTGTTTTAAGTTCAAACAAGTTTTGAATGAAGGCTACGTCATTTCCATGATCAATTAAATTCTTCATCTGTGCTTTAGTAAGCTGCCACCACTTTTCATCATACATTTCAGTTTTATACTGAGCCCAGGTAGCCTCGCCTCGCCACCAATGGGTTACATGAAAGTTCTTACGGGGCTGAACAATAAGCTTGCTAATGTTTAAATCGACCAGAAGTGTTTTTTCCATATTTACTTTTCCCTCATTCCAGCTTACTTTTACTTTGCATTGGTGAATACCCGGTTCTATATTTTCCGGAATCCTTAGGGTTACCCAAAATGAACGGCTTGCATAGGGACTAGCATCTACGCGGGTAAGGGGATAAAGTGGATCCGGTAACATGCCCGGTAAGAAACCAATCCCATCCAGCTCTTCCTCCCGTACATCAGTATTAAAGTTCTGAAAGGGAACCAGGCCTACATAACGGACTTCATGTTTAACTGCACCAGCTTCCATATTACAGGCAATCTGTACCCTGTCTTTCATATTACTATGAAAGCCAACCTGAAAGGATACTCTGCTGTTTCTAGCTACGATTAGGGTAAGACGATCATTGGCTTTACCTGCCGATTGAGGAAAGATTCGTTTCAGCGAGCTTTCCAGCCAAACGTCCATATTTTTATCTTTACCTAAGGCATCCTTATGTAACAGCAGGCCTAATAAAATAAATACAAATGCTATTTTTTGAACTCTTTTCATTTTTTCAAATAATTTCTAACAGCAACCCTTCGGGCCACAATAATCGTCTAACATCAATGGATTTAATCCCTTTTCCAGTTCTTCTTCACTGGCGTATCGAACCTTGTCCACAATAACCCTAATATGAAATTCATCATCTAAGCCTTCAAATCCGGTCTCCTTTGATAAAAAAAACTGTTTTTCATCTCCTTCATTTAAACCTTTAAGTTCAGCTTCCAAGGAAGGAAGAATTGTTCCATGACCATGTAAATAATTGATTGGTAACCCATCCAAAATATCCTCAAGTATCTCTCCTTTACTGTTTTCCATCTTATATCTAATGGATACTACAGTTTTATCCTCAATTTTCATAGGCACCAATTCTTGATTTTTCAACGTCTGCATGCGTTTGTGGAATAAAGGTTTCAGCTAATAAAAATTTACAGACTAAAACAGCGAAGATGGCACCAAAAACGGTAGCGCTTAGATACACCCACAGGTGTTCAGTATGACCAGAAATAATAGCCGGAGCTAATGATCTCGCCGGGTTCATTGATGCGCCACAAATTGGACCTGCAAACAGCGCTTCCAAACCAACCACACCTCCAATTACTATTCCTGCAAGGCTCCCTTCTCTTTTACGCTTTCTTCCTACAGTAAATATAACGAGCATTAAAAAAAATGTCAGAAAAAACTCAAGTATGAAAGATTGAAAAGCAGAACCTGCAGGCAGTGTTGATCCTAGTGTAGCATTAGCCGGAAATAAGGCATGCAGTGTGCAACTTGCCGTGATGGCTCCCGTTACCTGACTTAAAACAAAAGGCACCAAATCTCTTAGCGGATGCTTTCCTGATATGGCAAGGGCGATGCTCACCGCAGGATTCATATGCGCACCTGAAATACTTCCAAAAGCATAAATCATACTCATTACGATCAAACCAAAGGTGATTGCTATACCCATATGCGTCACTACTCCACCCGATTCCTGGTTAATGATAATTGCCCCTGTACCACAGAAAACCATTATAAATGTGCTTATAAACTCAGCGGTATATTTTTTTACTGGACTCTGCATTTTATTCTTCTGATAGACCTAATCGATAATCCTGTGTGTTGGTTTCGGGTAGCCCGGTTTAAATGAGGAAATATCTTTCGTAATAAATTTATACCCTGAAGTTGCTTCAATTTTGCTAATTGTATTAAACACCAACGCTTTAAGATGTTCTGGCTCTGTTTGCACTCTTGCATTGATCAGTATATCTGCCTTTGCCGAAACTGTTTTTCCTATCTCATTGATAGACGTCTGCACTCCCGATGTAAAGCTTATCTTCTTCTGTTGCACACCATCGTCAATAAAGAATTTTAAATGACCTATTGGTAATTTCTGTTCGGTTATTTCCCAATGAATTTCTTTTGCAAGCGTTACTCCTGTCTCAAACGCATTATTTTCATCAGCAAACAGCTCCATTTCAATATCAAGCCAGGCAAGCTCGGCTTCTCCAGCACCATAAATATCATAGTCGATTTCCAAAGAGCTTCTCGCACCTGATTTAAAATTTTCCAAAGTAATTAACCACTGGATTATACTGTCTTTATCAAGCGAGTTTTGAAACAGAATTGTTTTCTCAGGAAACTTACTATTTACCAAACGGTCCATCTTGCTTAACTCATCGTCAGTTAAAGAATCGATCTTGTTGACAATAAGGATATCTGCCTCTTCAATTTGTTTCTTATAAATATAAGTTACACTATCCACAAATAACGGTGCAGACTGGAGCATAGTCGGCAACACATTTGCATCCACAAAAACAGAGATGACGGTTTCTATATCCTTGCGAAATTTTTGTAGTGGTTTTACAACTGTAGCAATCATATCTGTGCAGGAACCCACGGATTCGGCAAACACTATCTCTGCATAATGAGATTCTTTTAGCACCTCAATTAAGCTGTCTACTTTATCATAATTACAACAAAAACAGCCATCTGTAACTTCCATAACTGGAACATTTGCATTGCGCATGAATCGGGTATCCACCAACTGCACCCCCTGGTCGTTTGTGATTACACCAACATTCACCTTTTCTTTCATTAATTGAGTGCATGCATTTTGAATAGCTGTTGTTTTACCACTACCCAGAAAACCGCTGATCAGATATAACTTCATCATTTCTATTTTAATTTATACGCTTTATGATTACGACAACCGTGTTTCTTTACCTGCTATCAATACCTTTTTAACAGGTATTTTACCGTAAGCAATGTTTAGTGATGCTTTATTATCTTTAAAGCTTACTGTGCCGAAACCTGTGGCTGTTGATAAGAAACTGGTAAAATCTCCTACTTTGGAATCCATATATAAGGTCTTCTCTACTGCATCATAACGCACTCCGGTAAGCCCTTGTATCATTCCATAGCTAGACATTGCCCTGGCGTACCAGTGTCCGCATTCATATTCATTGAAAGGATTACGTACTCGTCCATCATAGCGGTCACGACAAGCTTTTACAATATCCAGGCCCTCATTTACTTGTCCCATTAGCATCAGATGTGATGCTACCTGATACTCAATTCCTGTCCACACTTCATTGCTGTACACAAATGGCAGAGAAAGCATCCCGCCTTTAGGCCATGAGCAGAGTAGCAATCCACCTTCGTGTCCTGCTGCATATGATGGACGCTGAGGATTTACGTGGTCACTTAAATCTGCCTTCAAATTGTACTTGTGAACAGATAATAGATGACTTTTGGTTTTTTCAACATCCAACGGTTCTTCAAGTCCGCACATTCTGGAAATCCATCCGCCAAGAATACCGTCAGATAAGCAACCGGTTCCATATTGGTATTTTGGTCCCTCTTTCTTTAGTATTTCTAATGCTTCAGCGGTATATTGTGTAGCGAAAGATTTTTCATTTACCGGATTTGGCGCATTTAGCCCTGTCCACTGTATTTTTTGATTAAAATATTCTCCATTATATAATTCACTTTCCATGAATTTTTTGCCGGCGGCGTAAAGTGTTTTATATTTTGAGATGTCTTTTTTAAGAAACTGCCCCATTTTAACAATTGCATTCAAGGCTCCCAGGTAAAAACTTGTACACATACCGTCAGGTCCCCAAAACTCAATATCGTAGGTGTTATGATGGGGTTCTTCCACAATTCCCTTACTTCTGGGATCCCAGGTGTTAATTGAATAATCCATGCTGGTTTTTACCATTGGGTACATTTTTTTCAGCCACGCAGCATCCCCACTAATTCTCCATTCTCTGTATACTTTCATGATTCCCCCAAGCTGGCCATCAGCAGCGGCATGAAAATCATGTTTGGCCTGGCTTATAGGCATATTCGCTCTAAATTGCTGATGCCCTTCAAAATTTTGATTTTCACAGAATTCTGTAGTTCTAAGGCTCCTTTCCAGGGATGGAAAAAGATGAGGAATTGCCTGTGCATAATTCCAAACGTGGGTACAACTACCATGACAGCACCCGCCATCATCTCCGCACCCTTCCCAGCTCCATAGACGACCATCAAATTGTCTTAATACTGTTGGCGATTTAAGGATAGTAAGGTTTGCTGCAACCGCTTCAATGACTGCCGGAGGTAAAGTGCTGGAGTAAAATGCATCACGAAATATTGCTGACTTTTTTTGCAGCTCCTCATAATTGTTTTTCCAATAAGCTGCTGCCTCTTCAATTCCCTTAAATTTACTGCTATACCACGGTTTATAGTTCCGATCATTGTAATTTGATTTCTCTTCAAGACCAATGGCAGATGGGGTTACGCAACAATCCGCCGATTCGGCCTTTTTTGGATCAACAACCACATCTCCAATATGAAGATCTGAATCAGGAACATACCATGTCATCATGAGTCTGATGGTTTTTTGTTCTCCAGCGTTTAATTTAAACGGCACAAATAACGATGCACCTGGCGCATCAGAGTCAGGCTCCTGAGCCTTAACTTTCCCCTCTTTAATGGTATTCCAGACCATGGTTAAGGGGTCAAACCATCCGCCCCTGAACCAGCAATAATCCACAGTTGCAGGCTCACTGGTAAAAATAGCAAAATCTGTTTTTAAATGTGGTTTTTCAGTTGTTCCTTCTTGCGACAGTATGAATCCGTCTGACAACTTTTTAATGGCTCCTTTTTGGCCGCCCTGCAACACAAAATTTCTCGCATTATAAGAAAAGACCGCTTCAATAGCTTCTGAAGTATTGTTTGTAAATTTATATTCTAATGCACCTGCTGGTAAACTTGAGTTGTCTTCATCAGTTGGAATAAACGGACTCCATCCAATGACCTGTGTTTTTAATGGTATGTCCTTTTCTTCGAGATCAATCGTTGCAAATGGAAAGCGATCTGTAAAAACTGCACTGTTAAATCTGGGTAAACCGTAGTTACTCCCACTGGCCCCATTACCTGTACCACGCTGACCAAACATCTTCCATTCCTCAATTGGTCCTTCCAATACACGTGCTACCGTCTGTTTGCCTTTTACAGCGATAGCAGCAAACATATTGGGTTCATGAAATATTTCAGGCCTGTTGCGGATGGACATATGAGATATGGCTCCGCTGCCTTCTAAGCAGAACATCCCTGAACCCAAGCCCCCAATCGGAAATGCTACTCTTCTAAGATTTTCGTTTTTGTAGCTGGTATTGTAAGCTCTTTTGATATTCTTTTCATCCTGCTTTAACGACGTCTGTAAGGTTTCATTTTCCTTATCAATATTGTCGGTTCTGGTCTCGGCCATCATTACCGATGGTATTGCCGTAAGTCCAATACCCCCGATGGTTATTTTTTTTATAAATGAACGTCTGTTATCATTATTTTTCATCAGTATCAATAATTAGTGATGGTTATAATTAAATAGTTGTTTCCAGGTACTTTCCTAATCTTTCATATTTTTTGTGCCGCAATTCATACAAATGAGCTAGCCTATCATCAGGATGGTAAGTTTTATCAAATCCTTTTCCTATTGCGTTCATTGCTTCATTTACATTAGAATAAATACCTGCAACGGTTGCGGCGAACATGACCGCTCCCAGTGCACAGGTCTGTTCAGACTGGTGGACACGGATAGGCATATTCATGACATTTGCGAGCGTCTGCATTACAAATGGTGATTTCTTTGCGATACCTCCCACACCAATTAAACCCTTTATGGCAATGCCCTCAGTTTTAAACCTGTTGGATATACTTTTTGAGCCGAAACAGGTAGCCTCTACAATTGACCTGTATATGGAAGGAGCATCGCTTCCCAGGTTTATACCCGTTATGGCACCTTTAAGCAATTGATTGGCATCGGGCGTTCTGCGGCCGTTAAACCAATCAACAGACAGTTCGCTCTGATCATTAAATTCCAATGCGGCGGCGCTTTTCTCCAACTCAACCAATAGCTGCTGAGAGATATTCTCAGAAATTGCTTTCGTATTTCCGGCATCAATTCCAGCTGAACCCGAAACTAAATGCTGTAAAGGCCATGATAAAAGATTCTTAAACCATGCATATGCATCCCCAAAGGCTGACTGTCCAGCCTCCATGCCTATCATTCCTGGAATAATAGATCCATCTACCTGTCCACATATTCCTTTTACTATGGTTTCATTTATATCATTTTTTGGTGCAACCAGCATATCGCAGGTGGATGTACCAATCACTTTGCTCAGGTAATAGGGTTCTATTTGTCCCCCAACAGCTCCCATATGTGCATCTATTGCGCCAATACCCACCAAAACATCAGCATTCAATCCCAATCGTTCAGCCCATTCTCCACTTAACCTACCGGCTGCTTTATCTGAGGTATAAACTTCCTTACCTAAAGTAGCCGAATATCCTGTTAATAGTGGATCAAGCGTAGAGAAGAAGTGATCGGGAGGAAAGCCACCATGCTCTTCGGCCCACAAACCTTTATGCCCGGCCGCGCATACACTTCGCTTTATTTCCGTGGCATTTTTACCTCCGGTTAGCAGAAACGGCATCCAGTCACAATGCTCAACCCAGGTATAAGCAGCATTTCTGATCCACTCATTTTTTCGAAGGATATGCAACAGCTTCGACCAAAACCATTCTGAGGAATAAATGCCTCCGGAATATACCGTGTAGTCAGGACTATGTTTTTTCGCATGTGCATTAATTTCGGCAGCCTCTTTAACGGCAGTATGGTCTTTCCAAAGAATAAACATTGCATCTGCATCTGATTCAAATTCAGGTAGCAATGCCAGTGGAATTCCTTTATCATTTACGGCTACCGGAGTCGAGCCTGTGGTAGCGATAGATATTGCTCTGATATTTGTGGCTACAAATGTTCCTGCTTGTTTTAAACACCCTTTTATGGTGTGTTCAATCCCTTCAATATAATCGAGCGGATGTTGCCTGAATTGATTCTGACTGGCAATGCAGTAAAGTCCGCCATTCCATCTTGGGTAGATAAATGAAGACGAGGCAACTTCGTCACCATTATGTGCATTAACAATAATGGATCTGACAGAATCTGTTCCAAAATCAACTCCTATACAATAATCTTGATTTGTCATTTGACTCTGCTTAATGGTGCTGCAATGAAATGTTTTTAGCGTCAATCTTTTTCCCTATTCCTTTTATAGCATACCAGGCAATAAATGCGAAACATACCATTGGTATCACAAAGGCTATAGACATCCCGAAATGATCTCCTATCAGACCCATTACTGGCGGGCAAAATGCACCGCCTGCAACTGCCATTACCAAAAATGAAGCTCCTTTTTTGGTTAAAGGCCCTAAATCATATATACCTAAAGCAAAAATTGTTGGGAACATGATCGACATAAAGAAATAAGTAAAAAATAGGGCTACTACCGAAAACCATCCTATCTCTAACAAAACTATAAATACCAGTACGGTATTAACGACAGCATATATTCCAAGAAGTTTTTGCGGCGATAAATATTTCATCATGTATGACCCTGATAATCGCCCGATCCAGAAAAGCCCCATCCCTCCAATCGCAAGAATAAGAGATGCTGCCTGCTCAGGATTTTTTGGTGTAAACACTTCACCAAACCAGCCTAAGTGCTGCATGATATCTTGAACAGGCCCTGTTACATTAGGTATGGTCTCTGTTACATAGTTAATAAAGAATGAATTAACACCGGTTTGGGCAGCTACATAAAGAAATTGTGCAATTACAGCCAATACAAAAGCCGGATGCTTCAATAGATTACGCATCGGCGGATCTTCAGCTGTTTCGGTGTCACTGGCTTCCTTTACTTCAGGAAGCTTGATGAGCATAAAAACCAGCGCAACAACCACAACGATTCCTCCAACCATCATGTATGGCTTAACCATGGAATCGAATTTATCTACACCTGGTGTGTGCTCGGTCCCAAAGATGAACAAACCGCCCATTAAAGGGCCCAGTATCCATCCTAAGCCGTTAAAAGATTGAGAAATATTGATCCGCCTGGCGGCATATTCCTTTGGTCCAAGAATAGTTGAGTAAGGATTGGCTGCAGTTTCCAGACAAGCCAGTCCGCATGCCAGCACAAATAAAGCAAGCAAAAATGGTATAAATGCTTGGAGTTTAGCTGCCGGGTAAAAAAGAAAGGCACCAATGGCAAATAAAACCAGACCTAAAATGATCCCCTTTTGATAGCCGAATCGCTTCATAAACAGCCCGGCTGGTACAGCCATAGCCAGATAACCGATGTACAATGAAAATTGTATAAAGCCCGATTGTGCTTTTGATACATGCAATATATTCTGAAAATGCTTGTCCAGCACATCCAACAAACCATGTGCAAAACCCCATAAAAGGAATAAGCTGCATATGAAAATAAAGGGCATGAGATAACTCTTGCCGGTTTCTGTTCTGAACAGTGAAGTTGATTGTTTATTCATCAGATAGGTGCTTAACTGTATAATGATCCGTAAACTTGGCATGCCCTGTAATCCGAGCCTTCGGTATCCATTCCAAATGAAGACCATGCTGAAGGGCGAAAGATATCGCTTGAAGCAACATTATGCATGTTTACCGGAATTCTGAGCATTGAGGCTAGGGTGATCAGGTCGGCTCCGATATGCCCATAACTTATCGCTCCATGATTTGCGCCCCAGTTTGCCATCACTGAATAAACGTCTTTAAAAGCACCGTTTCCATATAAACGCGGAACAAACCAGGTTGTTGGCCAGGTACGGTCAGTACGCTCATCCAGTATTTTATGTACGTTTTCAGGTAAATCCACTGTCCAGCCTTCGGCAATCTGAAGTACGGGGCCAAGGCCCTTAACCAGATTGAGTCGGCACGTGGTTACGGGCATCTCTCCCTTGGTAAGAAAATTGGAGGAATATCCTCCCCCACGAAAATAGTCGAGATTTGCAGGATACCAGGTGGTTGCTTTCAGACATTCCTCGGCCTCTTTTTCATCAATGCTCCAGAATGGCTTCATCACAGGCTTGCCATCCACCGCTTGTCTTCCTGTGCCATCCAAAGTTGCTGAACCTGAGTTTATCAAATGAATAAATCCAGCCCCTGCACGGCCATTGGGTTTCCAGCCAGACACCCGCTCTACAGCCTCCGGACTCCAATAAGTACGTACGTCAGCAAATATTTGTGCGGTATTGGTCAGAAGATAATTAAATAGCATAGAAACGCCATTTAATGCATCGTTTTCTGTTGCCACCATATAAGGTGCCCTTATTCCATTCCAATCGAAAGAAGAATTCAGTATCGCTTCAGGAAAATCCCCGTTAGGTAAGAAATCTGTCCATTGGCGTTGCCCCTGGAAACCAGAAACAATTGCATTATGTCCCTGGGCTTCTTCAGCATAACCGATTTTAACAAGCTCCTCATTTCCGATCATCAGATCGCGAATAATAAGTGTCATCTTTATTACGAATTCCCAATCTTTGTCTTTTTCTTCTCTGGATTTCACTTTCTCAGACCGGTTGAAATCTTCTCCTTCCAGGCAGTATTTTTTGGTCCATTCCAAAGCCTTCTCGTATTCTTTCTGATCAAATATATTCTGCTGTATACGTCTTAAAACTTCAGAGGAATCTACATATTCATTGCGCATGCCCAAATAGTCCTGAAAGAAATCAGCATCCACAATTGAACCTGCAATACCCATAGAAACTGAACCTATGGCCAGATATGACTTGCCTTTCATAATTGCAACAGCTAAACCACTTTTCGCAAAGCGAAGTAGTTTTTCTTTAACATCGACAGGAATCACAGCGTCTCCAAGGTCCTGCACGTCTGTTCCATAAATTCCAAATGCAGGTAGCCCTTTCTGATTGTGGCCGGCTAATGTTGCTGCTAAATATACCGCGCCTGGTCTTTCTGTACCATTAAATCCCCAGATTGCTTTAGGCAATAGCGGATCCATATCCATAGTTTCTGAACCATAACACCAACATGGTGTAACTGATAATGATACGCCTACATTATTATCTCTGAATTTTTCTGCACACGCCGCTGCTTCTTTAACTCCACCAATACAGGAATCTGCGATGATACATTCCACAGGGCTGCCATCAGGATATCTCAATTCTTGCTTAAATAACGCTGCTACTGCTTTGGCCATATTCATTGTGGTATCCTCCAGGGATTCACGAATGCCTCCCAAACGGCCATCTATTATAGGTCGAATGCCTACCTTAGGGTATTTGTTCATATTCTGATCTTTATTTGGTTAAACTTCGGATAAATGCTGGTGAGATATTAAAGCGCCCACCAGCTATCCGAATACATGATTTTAATCTTTAAATGCCCCAGCTATCTCGTCCAGAGATACACCAAGAACCTTTACTGCAATTTCATTTAGAGCGGTTTTGTCCCCTGTAAAATGAAATACACTATGCATGTGTGTATGCTTTTCTCCCGGTTTCAAGAATGTAGGTGGCGATACACTTTCTAATTCGTAAAAAGGTCCCATTTGTGAGCCATCAGCTAAAGGCCCATCATTATAGGCATTCATGGCATCGCCGGTAAATGGATCTTTGTCTGGTGTCCATTCCTGGTTTAAGTATTTTGCCTTGTTATTTATGTCAAACATCGTGATGGTAAGCACATGCTGGTCCGCGGCATAACTACCGGCTACATTTTTAACCCTACCAGGAGGAATACCGAGTTTACCACGTGATTTACCATCGGCTTTGAACAACAGAATTCCATTCTTGTAAGTTATGCGGTCTTTAGCAATCTCTCCAAAATAATCTGTAGTAGCTACTTTACCAGCTGCACTTTCAATATATGGAATAACAATTACTGTTTTAGGCGATGGGCTAAACATGTCTAAGCTCCAGATACAAGGAGCTCCTGTTTTCTCTGTCCATTCATTAGTACCACTATTAGTGATGGTGTTTTGTGTTTTAAAGGCAACAGAGCTCACTTTACCAGCCAAACTAATATTTAAAACTTTCTCGATGTTATCCTTTTCCAGAATCTCTACATCTCTTTCCAGCTTTATCTTAAGATTGGTGCCCGCATAATTCTGCAACTCCATTTCTTTATTTAACGACGCGCGCTTTCCATCAGATTTTACCAATATCCAGCTTTCACTGTCAATTCCTGCAGGAGTATGCCAATTGTCGAACACCATGGAATCACCCTTTTTAAAATAAAGGGAAAATTTCCCTCCCTCCGGGCCAAGCCACAAACGGTCTTCACCACCATAAGCGTTCATATGCGGGTCCAAAGGTTTGCCAAAGGCTTTATAGTTAACCCAGCCAAAACTTTTGCCATCAAGCCCTTCAGCAGTTGAAGTAAATACCTTTGCCTGATATTTTGGTGATAAAGCAAGTTGAGCGCTTCCGTCATCATTCTTTAAAACAACTATACTGTCATTTTCATTCAAAAAGTTTAAATCGTAGCCAAACGTGCCCTTTTCAAAAACTTTCATATCATCTTGTTTTTTTGTTGTCGATTGACAAGATATGATCATCATTCCTGCCAACAATAGTGATGGAATTTTCAGTAATTTCATGTTCTGAGTTTTAAGGATTAATTTACTTCCAGTTCATCTCTTGAAGGGAATTTCGGAAAATTACCATGAGGCTCTGTTTGGTACCAATAAGCAACAGTCATGATATCCGATTTCTGTGCCAGATACCTGCCGCCATCTCTCCATCCCAGATCCTGGATGGTTACCTTAAGGTCTTTATCAAAACGTATCGGATCCATTATATGCCACCTGTACATTCCAAATCTTTGTTGGGCTTTATAGGTCCCGTCTGGTCTGATCACCTGATGTAAACCGGCATAGGGAGTGCTATATTCTGTATATTTACCGCCTCTGTCGAAATTATAAGATCCGCAGAAATAATCCTCCGTTCCTGTTCCGGCTATGGTCGGGTATTCTTTATCACCATCTAAAAAGAACTTGATCTCACCTTCTCCCCACCATCCATTGTTGTTTACACCAAGTCCCATATATAGGCCTACAAACTGTCCTTTGCCTTTTACTCCATCAATTATAGTATGTACTGATGTAGTGTTAGGGTTCGATCTTCTATATTGTGCATGAAAATAAGCTTCGTCATCTGCAACTGGGGTAAGTGTGTAATTTACCTGATAATATAACCTCATATCATCTTTTGGATTAATGTTTTCAAGAGTGATTTTGCATTTCTTTCTGAAAGGCATCTTCCAGTAGCAGTTGAAAGCACTTCCCGGATTAACACTTACAGGTAGGGAGTTTAATGGCGCATATTCTCCCCATCCCATTCCAAAGAATGCACCTACAGGAGCTTCAATAGAAGGTTCTTTTTCATCGTCCCAGTAAAAGCGTAAAATAGAGAACTGCCAGTTTCCCGTTGGTGTCATCCAGATCTGCTGTATCGCACCAGGACCCTCCATTTCTGCTATAGTTACGGTTTCTCCGCTTTTAACAATTATAAAAGGATTCACTTTCCAGCCAATTCCCAGATCGCGGGCTTCGTTTGCTGCGTTGGCTACATTACGTTGCCCTTTACTTTTCACTGGGTCAGCCATTCCGCCTTTACCTTTTTCTCCGGTGAAGTTCTCCGGACTGATAGACCTGGTTTTCGCATCAGATAATCGAGACAGATTACCAAGATTCATATCAAGGCCATCAAATTTCTGGGGTTTTTGCGCAACTGCCGGTAAAACGAAAATGGTTGCGATGATTAGTAATAAAAGCTTTCTCATAATGTTAAATTGCGACTTGCCTCGGCTACTTAATACGCTTTTCACTTGAAATTGTGTACACCAAATACCTGAGATTTGGATTTGCTTACACGTTTAAGCTAAAAAGGATAAAAAAAAATGCTGAGCACTTCGGTTTTAAATGGTTTATAATTTGATTGTGTAATCAAACTTAAGCTTAAACGTTTAAACGAACAAATATTTTTTTATTTTTTTTCAGCGGCTGATGTAACATTCTCGTTCTAACATGCGCACAGGCCATTAAAACTAATGCTTTTTAACTATAGCGCTTGATTGTCTTACAATTAATTTCGACGGGATACTTATCTGCGTGTTGAGGCTTTTTTTATCAGTAATGTTTTTAATTAAGATCTGAACAGCCTTTTTACCCATTTCAAGTAGTGGCTGTTCTATATAGGTTAAAGGGGAATAAAAGAAGTCAAAAGCTTCACTCTCATCAAAGCATACGATAGCTACGTCATCAGGGACCCTATATTGCATCTTATTTAGTGATTTCAATCCTTTTAAAGTAAGTGTATTTGTGGCAAAAAATAGTGCATCCATTCCAGGATTCTGAGCAAACAGTTCACGGATACCCGCTCCTATCTCTTCCTGGTTGGCATTGAAATCAACCGTTTTGATCAACGGGGTTTTGGCTTTTAACAGTTTATTGTCCTTAATTGCATCAAGGTAACCTCGTTTTCTATCCAGCATATGAACTAAATCTGTTTTATACGCAACCATGCCTATGTTTGTCCTGCCCGCTTCAATTAGATGGCTCACAGCATGATAAGAAGCCTCGTAATTATTAGTCATCACGTAGTTGGTGTCCAGTCCTTTAAAATACCTGTCGATGAGTACCAGTGGAATATTGTTCTTTAAAAGCGCTTCAATTTGTTCTTGTGAATTTTCGGCCGGTGCAATGATAAAACCGTCAACCTGTCTTTCAGTTAAAATATTGATCAGGTTTTGAGATTTCTCTGCATTTTCATCCGCACTTGCAAAAATCACGGTATAGTTAAATTTCTTCGCTTCGTCTTCTACATTTCTGGCAAGGTTAGCAAAGAACGGATTGGAAATATCTGCTACAATTAATCCAAAAGTATGCGATTTTCCTGTTTTCAGGCTTTTGGCAATCTGATTTGGCTGATATCCCATTTCCACAGCTGTATCTCTTATTACCTGGGCTATTTCTTTACCAACACGTGCTTCTTTTTCCTTATTATTTAGCACGTAAGAAACCAGCGCGGTAGAAACACCCACAGTTTGTGCAATATCTTTAATGGATACCTTCTTCTTCATTACGTAAAGGTATGCTTAATCGATTAACATAAAAATATTAATTGAAACATTTGCTTAATTAGTTTGAGACTTTTAGATACCCATATCTTGAAAATGAAATAGATCTGTGTTTTTCAGGGGCTATTGTAAAGAATTTATCACGAAGCAAAATTCAACTGGAGTAAAAAATGTATTTTTAACTATTTAAAGGCCAATTCTGTAAAACCATATACTGCTTTTTAAAAGAATTATTTCATGAAATGCAAAAAACCGCTTGTTTGTTTAAACGTTTAAGCTTAAGTTTGATATACACCAATTATAAATCATTTTTTGAACAGAGATCGCTTCGGAATTTTTTTGATCTTTCTGCTTAAACGTGTAAGCAAGTATTATGGGATGCGCGCTCCCTGGAATTTCTGCTTATAATTTAGCGGCATCATTGAAACGGAGCACTCCTACTTTTCTAACTATGGAGAACACTTACCACGCTCAATTTTTTAACCATAAACCAAATAAAATTTTTATGAAAGGTTACCAGAACACTAAAACGAGTAATCGTTATGGTGGTAATGCCAGAGTAGTATTAAAGATTTTTTTCTTTTTCTTACTCGCAAATTATCACCCGCTGAAAGCACACGCTTTTCAGGTAAATGCAACACAACAAGCCCGGGTTATTACAGGAACTGTTAAAGATGATGCAGGCATCCCATTACAGGGCGTTAGTGTCACGATCAAGGGAGAAACCGCAAAAACACAAACTGATGTAAACGGAAAATACAGCATCGGCTTACAAAGCTCTGGTTCTCATCTCATCTTCTCTTATATTGGGATGGAAACCCGCGAAATTCCCATTGGCTCTGGAAATGTTTACAATGTTACCCTACAGGATGACAGTAAAACATTGGAAGAAGTATCCATCTCTACCGGATACATGACGCAAAAAAAGGCAGACCTAACTGGAGCCATCAGTGTAATCTCAAGAGACGACTTTGCTAAAAATCCAAGTGCTAATGTGATGAGGTCTTTGCAGGGAAAGGTTCCGGGCGTTTTTATTACAACAGATGGTAATCCCGCTGAAAATGTTGGAATTCAAGTACGCGGCATTACCTCTATGAACTCCTCTCCTGCTCTGATTGTATTGGATGGTCAGCCTGTTACCATTAACCTGAGAGACATTAATCCAAATGACATCGAATCAATGCAGGTATTAAAAGATGCAGCATCGGCTTCAATCTACGGTTCCCGTGCTGCAGGTGGTGTTATTCTCATCAATACAAAAAAAGGCAGAAAGGGTGATCAAACAAAAATAACACTCGACAGTTACGTTGGTGCTTCAAAAATAATGGGAGTTCCGGATATGCTTAATGCAGTGCAGTATGGCCAGGGCTTATGGCAGGCAACCGTTAATGATGGCGACGATCCGGGACCTGGTAACATACGTATTTATAACTACGACTGGAATCGGGATGCCAACGGGGTTCCCGTGCTAAACAAGGTCACTCCCATAGAGTGGTTAAATGCAGATCATACCATGCCTTCGTCAGATACGGATTGGTTTAAAGAAGGCACCAGAACTGGTTATCAGCAAAATCATCAATTAACTATATCCAGCTCAAGCGAAAGATCAACCAGTCTCTTCTCTTTAAATTATTATGACAATAATGGTACACAGGTTACCTCAAATTTTAAACGCTATTCAGCGCGTTTCAATAATGATTATGACCTGCTAAAAGGAAGATTAACTATAGGTGAAAATTTTGCATTATCGAAACTTGCAATTCGTGATGTTAACAGTACTTATGGGTTTCTGGTGATGCCGCCAAACATTCCGGTTTATGATCTTAATGGAGGCTGGGGTGGTGTAGCCATGCCTCTTGGTATGGACGACTTTAACAACCCCGTTAGAGACCTGTTGATCAGAAAGGACAATAGGAACAACTATCTCAAAGCATTGGGAACTGTATATGCAAATCTGAAGATCCTGCCTAATCTCGCCCTTAAAACCCAATTTGGTGTAGATTATACGATGGAATACGACAGAACCATTGATCCGAAATGGGTTGAGTCCGGAGGAAAAAGTAATACCATAAACAGGGTGTTTCAAAATAACACACATGACCTTGGAACTACCTGGACAAATACATTAACCTATAACCTTAAGCTTGGAGAACATACAGTGGATATGCTGGGCGGTTTGGAAGCCTACAAACTTTTACAGGAAAATTTTCAGGGTAACCGCGATGGGCTGCTATTAGAAAATAGAGATTACGCTTACCTTGGTACAGCAACGGGTGATAGCAAAGGCCTGCTAGGCGGAGGTAATGAAAGAAAGCTGTTCTCCTACTTTGGAAAGATCAATTACGCATATGCATCCAAATATTTGCTTTCCGCAACTATTCGTCGTGATGGATCTTCTGTATTTGGAGAGAACAATAAATATGGTTTTTTTCCTGCATTCTCGGCCGGTTGGAGAATCAAGAACGAATGTTTCTTAAAGGATGTTAATTTTATTTCAGACTTGAAACTAAGGGCAAGCTGGGGCCAAAATGGTAATTCTGCACCCCTAGCCTCAGCATTGCTGGTAAATATTTACGGAGTTGATGTCGATGGGACTTCTTACCCGATAGGTGGCAATCAAACTGGTGGAATTCCATCGGGTTACCTGAGAAGGAGTTTGGGAAATCAGGATTTAAAGTGGGAAACCACGACCCAAACAAACATAGGTGTTGATTTTGCTTTCTTAAACAATCGCCTTACGGGATCTTTCGATTGGTTTAATAAGAAAACGACAGACATGCTTTTTCTACCACCCTATATTGGAGCTTTGGGTGAGGGTGGATACAAATGGATCAATGGTGCAGATATGACCAACAAAGGATTTGAATTGATCCTCGGCTGGAATGATACCAAAGGTGATTTTTCTTATCACATCACCACTAATTTTTCTGCCTACAAAAACAAAATTACAGGCCTGCCTTCAAGTGTTAGGTACGCTTATGGTGGCAATGGTCTGTTAGACGATATTCTTGGTCGGCCACGTAATTCATTTTATGGCTTAGTTGCAGACGGCATTTTTAAAACGCAGGAAGAAGTTGATAATTCTGCCCAACAACCAGGCAAGGGTATTGGAAGAATCAGGTATAAAGATTTAGACGGAGACGGGGTAATTAATGAAGCCTACGATCGTACCTGGATAGGTGTTCGAGATCCGAATTTAATGGCCGGCATAAATCTGCAGGCTTCCTATAAAAATTTCGATTTTACGGCATTTTTCCAGGGTGTTTTTGGAAACGACGTTTACAACTCCTGGAAAGAGCTGAGCGATTTCTGGAACATAGGTGTTCAGAACGACAGAAATCACCCACTCCGCGTGTTGGATGCCTGGACCCCTTTAAATCCTAATTCAGACATCCCAGCATTGTCACGTCGCGACTCAAATGGTGAAAAAAGATTGTCTACCTACTTTATCGAGCCTGGCTCCTACGTGAAGTTAAGGAGTGTTGATTTGGGCTACACATTTCCATCAAAAATCACCAACAAAATCAGTATAGAAAGATTAAGGCTATATGTTTCTGCCCAAAATCTCTTTACCGTTAAAAGTGGCAAGTTCACCGCAGGTGATCCTGAAAATCCGGGCACAGGCTACCCAATGCCACTTACTACTTATTTAGGTATCAATGTTACATTTTAAAACGTACGAAAATGAAAAAATATAAGATAATTATAGCACTCCTTGGAATGGTCCTATTCTTTGGGTGCAAAAAGTACCTCGATGTATCAACCAAGGGCGCTTTAACTGAAGAACAGGTTTCCAATCCGGAACAATTGGAAAATTTTGTAACGGCAGCATATGCCTATATGCCGAATTTGGGATACCCCGATACCCATGCGCCCTGGATAGCCAGTCTTCGCTCAGACGATGCCTATAAAGGCGGCGGTGGTTTAAGTGATCAAACTCCATGGTACGAAATGGAAATCTTTTCAGCCGTAACTCCAAATGTTGGAAATAATGATGGGCCATGGTACCAGGGTTACTGTGCCATCAGCCGCACCAATGGCGCGCTGCGCCTGTTAGGTAAATTTGACGAAACTCAGTTTGCTGCCAAGGAACAACGTATTGCTGAAATGAAATTTTTAAGAGGCTGGATCTATCTGGGGATGAAATTAAGATGGAATTATGTCCCATGGATAGACGAAACTGTTGCAACAGATGCCTTGGTAGTTGCAGGAATTTCCAACCGGCCTAAAGGTTCTGTAAACGACCTTGAATTATGGGATAAGATCATCAAGGATTTGGAAGATGCCGCTAATGTATTGCCAGAAACCCAAGCAGAAAAGGGCCGTCCCACTAAGTTTGCCGCTCATGCCCTTGCCGCCAAAGCTCTATTATTTAGAGCGTATGAAAAAAATGACAGACATGAGGTAACCAATATCAACAAGGAAACCCTAAACAAATCTCTGGCACATATAAATGAGATTACTGCAAGAGATGGTTCGCAGTATGACCTGACACCGGATTTTGCTGAGAACTTTATGATCGAATACGATAACAATACTAAGGAATCTCTTTGGGAAATTCAATATTCTTTAGACGATGGAACAACCAATGGAAGGGTAAACTGGGGCGATCAGCTTAATGCACCCTGGTGGTCTCCATATTTTGGCTGCTGCGATTTTCATAAAATCTCTCACAACATGATAAATGCCTTTAAAACTGATGGAACCGGATTGCCTGATTTCGACAATTACAACAATACTGAATTAGGTGGACAGCTTTATAAACAGTATTTCAAGGATCATGCTTTTGACCCACGAATGGGTCATACTGTAGCGATACCTGGCTATCCCTGGAAATATGACAACAAACTTATGTTTGATGAATCAGGCTCACGTGCGCCATTTCAGTATGGATATTTCAATTCTATGAAGGAACAGGTCCGTCCTGATTGTAACTGCATGTTCAAGCCTTTTTATGTTCAAAATTCAATGAACAAGAAAGAAATCCGTTATGCTGAAGTATTACTTTGGAAAGCCGAAATCTTAATCCAATTGGATAGAACTGATGAGGCCCTCCCTATCATAAACAGAATAAGGGCACGGGCAGCAAACAGCCTTGGCCGCTTAAAGAAAGACGATGGGAGTTTGTGGATGAATTATAAGGTAGAGCAATATAAGCCGGGGGTAAACTGTACCTGGACCAAAGATTTTGCATGGAAAGCTTTAATGTGGGAAGACAGGTTAGAGCTTGCTGGCGAAGGAAGGCGGTTTTACGACCTCATGCGTTGGGGACAGTTGAGTACAGTAATGAACACTTACATTGAAAAAGAGAAAAAACGGTTTGATTGGTTTAACCTGGCGCATTTTACTGCTGGCCGGGATGAATTCCTACCCATTCCTCAGCCTCAAATAAATTACTCTCAAGGAAGTTATGTACAGAATCCAGGATATTAAAATCTATACAGCGATGAAAAAAATTATTTATATGTGTTATCTACCTTTGATTTTTCTGTTTACCGGTTGTAAGAAAGAGCCGGTTATTGAAAGCAAAGCTGGAGTGAGTTTGCCTATGGTAACCAACCTTCAATTACAAAAAACAGCTGAAAAGCAAGTAAAGTTAACCTGGGGCATTCCGTCCTCCGTTTCAGACCAAATTGTTCAGCCTTTAAATGTATTTGTTGAGGTAAACGAGGTGATAAGTGTTACAAAAACAGTGTCGGTATTCTCTACCACACTTGCGAATGCACCAACAGAGTTTGTATACCAATTGCCTGATGCTGCAAAAAATTACCACCTCACGGTAAAGCTTATGGGAAATACAAAAGTTGTTGACAAGAACTATTCAAGTCAGATTTATTCACTTGGACAGACCGTAGTTTATACAAAATAAACTAAAGAAGCTTAATACTCGATAACGGTTTGGTACCAAAAACGGCACCAAACCGTTATCTCTAATATAGCTAAACCAAGACATAGTTCTCTTTCAAGTGGGGCGTTTATTTTGATAAAATAATAACATTTTACGATATTAGATTAATCATTTATAGAAAAAATTAGAACATAATCGTTTAAAATTTATCAAAAACAGTACCTATTATGAAAAAAATCGCCCTATTACTTTCATTGTCGTGTGCCAGCTTTATTGGCTATGCACAAGACACACCCGCTACCGATACGACTAAAACCTGGACTATTCACGGGGAGAATACTTTCTTAATCAACCAAAGCTCATTTTCAAATTGGGCTGCAGGCGGTGTAAATTCGATTGCCGGAAATCTCGTTTTTAACTACGACTTTAACTATAAGAAGAACAAATGGAGTTGGGATAATAAAGCAATCGCTGGATTTGGTCTGAGCAAACAAGACGATATTGGCGTTCGTAAAAATGACGACAGACTTATCCTGAACAGTTTGCTTGGTTATAAAGCATCCAAATATTGGATGTATACCTTTTATGCGAATTTCCAGACTCAATTTGCTAAAGGATACAGATATGAAGGTGATAAAAAAGAAGTCATCTCAGATTTATTTGCTCCGGCGTATCTAACTTTAGGACCTGGTTTCGCTTACAAACGCGATGATAATTTCAGAGTCAACATTTCTCCGTTTGCATCCCGTTTTGTTTTTGTGAGGAACAGGAAGTTAGCTGCGTCATTCGGAAATGACCCAATGAAAAGACTTCGTTACGAGTTTGGTGCTTCATTAGATGCGTATTACAAAATAAATCTTGTCGAAAATATCAGTTTAGAGAATATCCTGAAATTATACTCTAACTATCTGGACAAACCACAAAACGTCTACACAGATTATACTGCTAACCTTTTCATGAAGGTAAATAAGTTTGTAACCGTAAACGCTGGGGTACAACTACTTTATGACGACAAGACTGCAATACCTGTCTTTGATGATAATGGCGCAAAGCTTGATGGTGAGGGCAAAAGAGCTTTACAGGTTAAACAGATTTTCGGCGCCGGTTTTACGTATAAGTTCTAACAACAATAAGTTTGTTTCTTCACACATTCTACACACATCCTTCACACTAAACCCACCAATGAGTCAGTTACCTTTTTATGAAGAATGTGTATGGAATGTGTGAACTATGTGAGGACCAGGCATAAGCAACTAGTAAGATATTGGAGCAGGTTGTTTTGATTTAAGATTAATAATCGTCCTGTTAATGTATGGAATCAATGCAATTATAAGGATTACAACAATCAATAAACCACTTATAACTGTATAGTAATCTATTGCTGATCTCAATTGAGCCTGAATTTCTATAGATCTGCCAAGCAATCCCTGAGCAGTTTTAGCAGCTTGTCCTGTAGAAACTCCCTTTGCAACTAATACTCTTTTATACAATTCAAGTTTTTCTACCGCTACCGGATTTAAAGAAGTAATATGCTCCTGAAAACGGTTTATGTGATTGGTCTTATTGTAAAGTTGGTAAAAGTTAATCAAGGCTATACTGCTGCAAAAACCTAAAAAGCGGAAAAACACTCCAACGGCCGAAGCCGTACCACCCAAACGCTCAGGAACCGACGAAACGGCAAAAACAATTACTGGAGTCATCAGCATTCCCGCCCCCATTCCCTGAACAATTAATGGAATAATAAACGTGGAAGCATCTGCCTGCGTGTTAAAAAGGAAGATCATCCAGATATGAAATATCAACAACAATCCAAAACCATACATCCAGATCAATCTCATAGGTCTTTTTAGGATTAAAAGTCTTGAAGAGATTAAAATACTGATTACTATTCCCACAATATTGGCGGTCATGGTATAGGCGATATGAATCGGATCCATCCCTAAAACAGTAGCAAAGTATAGATTTGTAACGTTTAGTGCGCCACGAACAATATAAAGCACAAAGATTAAAAACACCCCAACAATATAGTTTCGGTATTTAAATACTTCCAGATCCTGGCTGGGTCTTTTTAAATTGAGCTGTCTTAAAATATGAATGAGCAATAGTACCAATATTGCGCCGCAACTTCTAACTATGCGCTTATCCTGCAGCCAATAGTATTGTTGTCCATAGGCTAGCACATAGCCAATTAAGCACAAGATTAGTGCATAGATCACAAAACTGGCCCAATCTACCTGATAAAGTGGAATCTTACGGTTTAAACGGACCGTATTCATGATAGACAGTAGCAAAATAGCACCGGGTAAATAACAAAATATGATGGCTTTATATAAGAAATTGTAATCGTAGGCATCTACAATTGGTGCGGTAAGCAGCATAGATATCGGACTTATACACAGCAGCATTCCATAGAAAACAGAATAACCGATTTCTCTTGCTCTTTCACCCTGTATCCTGCTAAATATTAGGGTAATGCAAATGCTTGTCGTACCACAATTGGCCATTCCCTGTATAAACCTGAATATAAAAAGCGTATGTAAATTATGCGTGTTATAGCAAATGTATGAAGTAACAATTTGCAATATAATCCCTACAAGAAAATACTCTTTAGTAGCCAAGTACACAAAAAAACGCCTTTCTAAGGCAAAGAAACTGGCAACTGCAGCGTAGAATATGATCATTGAATATTGAACATCAGCAGGTTCAATACCATAATATCCGGCTGCAGCGTTTGGGTTGGCCGTTGATAAGCCAAAAAGCAGCAGACAGGGTAAAATAACAATGAAAATAGTACCTCTGATGAACCATTCAGGAACCCAGCTTTTAAATACCGGCTTTACAGCGATCATTGGTTTTTAGCAATTATAACAATAGCATTCATGCCGGCCTTTAGCTTATCCGTAATTTTCTTGTCGTCGTCTAACTTAATTTTAACTGGGATACGCTGCACCACCTTTACAAAATTACCTGTAGAATTGTCGGGAGGAAGTAAAGAGAACCTTGCCCCTGTTGCCGGAGATAAGGAAACAATCGTTCCCTGAAACTCCTCACCCGGATAAGCATCAGTTTCAACAACCGCATGGCCATTTAGTTTCATGGTTGAAATTTGGGTTTCCTTAAAATTGGCAATAACCCATTTACCCGCCTCCTGATCTACAATAAATGCCAGTGTTTGTCCGGCCTGGATCAGCTGACCTTCCTGTATGGTTCGTCTTCCCATCTTACCATTGTACGGCGCAGTAATTACCGTGTAACCTACATCAAGCTTGTTTCTATCCAATAATGCTTCTCTACGCTTTATTTCAGCCAGAAATACCTCCCTTTGAGACCTGATGTCGTTAACTTTCGAAGCCGAAGTTTCATACCCGTTGAGTGCCGATATGTATTCAGCATCTGCTACGTCCAGGGCAGCCTTGCTATTTTCCAATTGTTGAAGCGTCGCAGATTCTACTTTAAAAAGCTTTGAATAGCGATCATAATCCTGCTGTTGCTTTAAAAGTTTAGCTTTTGCAGAAGCGATCTGAGATTTCATAATGCTTGCTGCCTTAGTTGTGGTGAGCTCATTGCTTTCCATTACTTTAATCTGAGCCTGTGCATTTAACAAAGCCGCTTCGGCTTCTTGCTGACCAAGTCTGTACTCACTATTGTCGATAACAAGCAAGGTGTCGCCTTTCTTTACATCCTGATTTTCTTCGTATTTAACTGTTCTTATGTATCCTGTTACTCTTGATGTTATAGGGTTTATATATTCTTCTACTTGTGCATCATTGGTTTCTTCATACTTATAAAGGTCCAGTAAGGAAATTGCTCCCCAGATCATTAAACCAAGAACAATAGCGCCTGCAATCCAGGCCGTGATTTTGGTGATTAGCTGATCGGTGCTTGTATAGTTTTTCTTTTTTGTTCGCATTTTAAAGGTTGCCTATTGCTTTTTGTAATTGGAAATATTGTAATTGCGCTGCTATCTGCGCTGCTGCAAGGTCAAATCTGGTTTGCAGCAATTGTGTATCCGCATCTAAAAGATCAGTTAGCAGTGACAACTGGTTGAAATAAGTATTGTTAACTATCCTCAGGTTCTCTGTCGCTTGCTTTATATTCTGCTTGGCTACATCGATCCTTATAATAGCCTCTTTGTATCTTAAATAGGCTTCGTTTACTTCCTGTCTAACTTTATCTGTTGTTGCTTCGTGTTCAACCTCTCGTCGTTGAAATGCTAGCTCAGCTGCCTTGGTTTTGTGCTTGTTATGGTAAAATGCTGAGATAGGAAAACTTGCTTTTACCCCACTTAACCCAATTCCATACATCGCTATGGAGTAAGGATAAAACTGAATTTGTGGATAGGAATAGGTATAATTTGCGAACAGCCCCACTTTAAAAGATACGTTTGCTTTTACTTTTTTCAGTTCCAGCTTGTTCAATTCGGTTTCCTTTTCAGAGATCTTTAGCTCATAAGCGTGTGATATGGCCTCATCCAGATATTCAGGATAAGTTTTAATAGCTAAACTAGTATTGGTTAGTGAGTCGGGCAATATTTTAAAGTCATCCTGCTCACCAATCAGTATTGCCAGCTTTTGGTTGGCTATATTAATGTCGTTATCAATCTGTATTAGCGACATCTTTTGGCGCGACAACTTAAGCTCTGCTCTAAGCACATCGCTTTTCAGGATCACTCCATTTTTAAGGAGCTGTCTGATTTCTGCTAACTGTTTTTCCTGGTCGCTTATATCCTTTAACAGCAAGTCTTTAAATACTTTACTTCTTTGCAGATCAAGGTAATATGCAGCTGACTTTAATTTAATTTCAGAGGTGGTTAGGTTTAGCTGTTCCGCAGAAAGATTCTTTTTTTCCTTCTCTTCTCTGATCTTGAGATTGGTTTTATTCCCGTTGTAAAGATTAAGGTATGCGTTGCCACCAAAACTATATGCAGTATGAACTACTTCAAATTGTGAAGGAGTATGAAACAGGCCATTGTCGTAAATGGGCATATTGCTCACCCTTGCATATTCCCCTTCGGCCTCAATATCAGGTAGTCGCTCTGCTTTGGCATCTTTTATAGCTTCTTCAGATTCGCTGAGTTTCAGATGCTGCATTCTGATGGCTTTGCTATTCGTTTCTGCTTTATTCCAGACTTCGGTTAACGACAACTGACTATCCGATGGTTCTTCTTGTGCTAACGTAGTGCTTGAAATGAGGGTGGAGAGCAAGATAAGAGCATAATGTTTTTTATAGAAATACATATAATTTATAGAATGCACAAAGTTAGCCATATGATAAAGCTGTAATTTTATCTATATTGCCAATTATTTGTCCATTCCAGCCAATGAATATTTTAAAAACTTCAGAATATCTCAGCGCAATTGACTTAAATCCAGATAGTATATTCGTTTTACATGAAAAAATAGAGCGCAAGCTAACCGCCCATTCGCACACAAAAGGGCAATTAACGTACGTTCAAGGCGGCGTAGCTTTCATACACATTAAAAACGTGAGCTATATTATTCCTGCCAGGCATTATGTATGGGTGCCAGTTGGCTTAACCCACTATCTCGAAGTAAGGCATCAGGCTACAGTTATTAGAAACATCTATTTTTATGACCAGGGTGATACCAAGGAGCCTTTCTTTCAGCAATTGGGCATCTATCCTGTCAATAACCTTTTACTTGAAATGATCATCTTTACTGAGAAATGGAATGGTAATATTTCTGCGGATAATGTAGTGCCTTTCCAATTCTTATCTTCTTTAAAGAACCTGCTTCCTCAGCTTGGCATAAAAGCATTTCCCATAGCCTTACCAACCACAAACAACGAACGGTTGATGCCCATTATAGCTTTTCTGGCCAGGCATTATAATGAACAGCTTACGCTGGAAGATATGGCAAAAAGATTTGGTATGGCCGAAAGAACACTCTCCAGATTATTTCAATCTGTAATGAGTATCTCTTTTTTACAATATTTAAAACTGCTAAGGATGGTTAGGGCTATAGAAATGATTCTGCAAACCAGTAAATCAACCAGTGAGATTGCATACGCTACCGGATATAATAGCCTTGCGGCCTTTAGCAAAGCATTTTTCCAACTTACAAATATCCGCCCGTCCGATTTTGGGAAGCGCTAAAACATAAGTCAGAAGGCCTAAAAAAAGAAAGCGGGAATAATCATACCGACCATTCCCGCTTATCTAAATTAACGCTCTCAGTATAAAGACGTATATTTAACAGTAATATTGTATTAGGTTAAAAAAAAATATTCATCCCATGCCAGCAATCACAAGGAAGACTAAAATAGACGCTTCGGCTTTTTACGATACTGAAGAAAACCCTAAACAACTTATTCACCTCCTTCATCACCATATATGCAAAACAGGTGAACTGGAAAAATTGATTCTGGACTATGAATACGGTAAAGGTAAAATAGAAAATATCGGGATTCTGAAAGATAGCCTTGTTAGTGATCACAACTTAAAAGGCAAATTTAAAGCAGAATATCAGATCAGCGAATTTTCGATGTGTGCCGCAATAGATTATACTGATGATCACGCTATGGATATCGATTTTGCCGTTGATAAAGACACCAACGAGCTGATATTAACCGGCGAAACCCGGTACGAAAGGTCAGATGAACTTTAAATAAAGCTTATTTGAATAATTCAAAACCATAACGCGCATCGCTCCAGAACTCATCCAGCGCTATAATACGAGGCTTAAAGAAAGAAATTAGCTTAGGCCAGTCTTCTTTGTTAAATATGCTTATGCCGGGTAAAACGGTATATATCTTACAAACTGTTTTGCCATATTCGTCTGTAGAATGTAGTTCCCACTGCCATTCTTCTCCTAAAATTCCGGTTAACAGTTTCTTATATTCTTCAAACTGTTCAAATAAAAGCTGCTGTATGGTTAAATCAGGATTGGCTAGCTCTATTCCTATCCATGCCGACTTCTTATCAACCTGCATTTTAAATGCCAGGTGCTTGATACCAGTCTTATAGTTAATCCAGTTAATTCGTAACCCTTCAGCAGAAGGTTGCAATGCCATATACTGCCCATATGCAGTCCAGAAAGCTTGCTTAATCTGAGAAGCCTGATCTTTTGAATACAATCTTTATCGTTTAATGGTTTATATCAACGCAGTCTTTTTCTTAGCTCTGAAATGCAAAAATACAGCAATACCTGAAATGATTACCAGAATTAAAGAAGAAATCATTGATATCTTATCTCCAACAAGGTAAGAAGTCGGTTCAAATTTAAATTCTAAATTATGATTTCCGGCAGGTAGTTTGGCTGCTCTAAGTATGTAATTGGCTCTAAAATAAGGGATTTTATTGCCATCTAAGTAAGCATTCCAGCCCTTGTCGTACCAAACTTCAGCAAATACAGCTATAGCATCCTGTGCACTTTTATACTTGTAAACCAGGTGATCCGGATGATATTCGGTCAGTTGAATCTTTGCAGTAGTATCAGTTAGAGTTTTTGTATCACCAATTTGAGATTTAAAAGTCTCGTCAACTATTGCAGTTGTTTTCGGATCAAAGCTGGTAATCGCTTTCATCTCTTCATCCGCATTTTTAACATAGCTCACATTGCTGATAAACCATGCATTTCCCAAAGCTGTTTTTCTTTCTATTGCCTGAGGCGTCGGACTAGCTTTATCGGCCATAATCACGTATTTGGTATTTAGCATATCCAATACAGGCTCGTTTATTTTCTCGTTAAATTGTGCTGTAATCAGCTCGTCGTAGCGCTGCAGCCTTGCAGAGTGCCTTCCCCCTACCGATTTGTGGAAATACGAAGCCGACGCATCAAAGAAAGGATTACCTTTTGTAAAATCTATAACCCTAAAATCAAGTGCTTTATCATTTAATATCTGGAGATCAGCCGCAGTGGCCTGGTAATTTTGATCGAGCACAGATTTATCATAGAAGTTGCTGTTGTTCAGGTATCTTCTGTCTATACCCCACATATCAACCAGTATCAGCACACCTAAAACAATAAATGCAGTGTTTGCTTTAACTTTTCCTTTCAATATTGCCCATAGCATACCAAAGCCCAGTAAAATGAAAACTAAAGACCTGAAAGCATCCATACGGGCAAGTGATATCCTGTCTTCAATCAAAGCGCTTCCTATGGAGTTGGCAAAGCCAAGATCAGCTTTAAAAGCCTCTGCAAGGTGGCTGACCATTTCCTGATGCGATGAATCTCTAAAATCAAAAAACAAGGTTGGTGCCAGCATAAATAAAACCAAGCAGCCACCTGTTATGTACAGAGAATAAAGTAATTTTTTGGGTAAATCTTTTGCCTTATCTTTCTCATCTACAAACTGCTTAAGTGCCACAAATGCCAGCAATGGTATAATTAATGCCGGTATAACCAATATAGATTCTACTGCCCGCATCTTATTATACATCGGGAAGTAATCAAAAAACAGATCAGAGATTAATGGAAAATGCCTGCCAAACGATAAAAACACAAATAGAAATGTAGAGGTTAAAATCCACCATTTCATTTTGCCCTTAACTATAAAGAGCCCCAGAACATATAAAAAGATCACAATACACCCAAAATACCATGGACCATGAGTGCTCGATTTTTCTCCCCAATAAGTTCTTAATAAACCTTGCTCAAGCTGAGGGATGAGCTCTTTAACCTGATCTTCAGGAACGCCCTTTGCCGCCAGTGCTTTAGCTACATTAGAATGTTCGTCTAATTGTTTGATCTGAGTAGCACCTCCATACATGTTAGGGACAAGGAATGTAGAGATTTCGCCAACACCCTGGCTCCAGAGATAGGCATAATCACGCCCAAGTCCGGTATCTGACTTTGAGGTTGTTCTGGTTAAATTTGCTTTACCACGGATAGATTCGTTTCCATATTCGTAGGTAGTCCATAATTGCCCTGCATTTACACCAACGGCTAAAATCACACCTGCAAAAAGATACCCTACAGCCGTAAAAAAGGCCCTTAACTGTTTAGATGCTATTGCATAATACAGTTCAAAACCTGCCAATATGAGCAGGCACATGAACAGGTAATAAGTCATTTGTATGTGGTTGCATCTGATTTCAACAGCAAGGAAAAAAGCGGTTAACAGACCGCCTAATAAGTATCGACCTCTAAAAGTGAGTAAAATAGAACCCAGTACAGGTGCAAAGAACGAAATTGCCATAGCCTGATTGCTGTGGCCGGCTTCAATATAAATGAAATTGTAAGAGGTAAAAGCAAAAGCAATGGCTCCTGCGGCAGCAAGCCAGGGCTTCATTTTTAATGTGCTTAATAAAAAATAAGCCCCCAGCAGATAGCAAAGCACAATATCTATCGGGTTCGGAAATACGGTTTTTAAGGTATTGATCACGTAGTTGGCTATACTGCCACTGTTCGATACCCAGATCTGGAAACTAGGCATCCCGCCAAACATAGAATTGGTCCACAATGGCCCTTTTCCTGTTTCCGCCCTAACATCCATGATCTCCTTTGCCATTGCTTTGGCTTCAAGCACATCGCTCTGGTAAAGGTCTTTGCCTTGCATAGCAGGACTGAAATAGGCAAAACAAAGAATAGAGAATATCCCTATGATAATAAAATGTGTACTGTTAGCTTGAAACCATTTCTTCATACAGTAAAGAAAGCAATAATATCAAACAAGAGCTAGAATTAATTAGTTTTTGATAAAATTACTGTCGGTTCATGACTTTTCAATTCGGTTTCATTTGTTAAATCAAGCCTTAAAGGGGTTATAGACACCAAATCATTTTTAACCGCCCACCGGTCAGTCCCCTCTTCTGCCAGTTCAAGTGGTTTTACCGTAATCCAATAATGCTTCCTGCCCATTGGGTCATGCCCTGGAACCACGCTTCCATCGTACAATCTTACCGACTGCCTTGTCCACTGAAGCCCTTTTGGTTTACGCGGAAAATTCACATTATACAGCCCTAGGTTCGTATTTTCTAACAATACAGTTAATGCCTGCTCAACAAAAGGATCCAGGCTTTCAAAATCTGGTTCCGATTTACCAACAGGCGTACTTAATGCTATTCCCTTAACTCCCAGTAAAACCGACTGTTTAGCGGCAGCAAGGGTTCCCGAATGCCACATAGAGTTACCCAGATTTGGTCCCATATTAATGCCCGATAGCACAACTTCCGTATCAGGATACATATGTAAGCCCAGTGCAACACAATCTGCAGGTGTTCCATTTACCCTAAAAGCATCAATGTTTTCGAATGTTATTGGCGATTTTTTATAAGAAAGCGGACGCGAATGTGTAATGGCATGTCCCATTGATGATTGCTCCACATCAGGGGCTACAATTCTAACTGTACCAAAGCGCAGTGCGATGTTTGCCAGCGCCCTGATACCGGGGCTATAAATACCGTCGTCATTTGTGATCAGGATTTTCATGATAGCTATTTAAAATAATTACTACAATGAAAACCATAGTTGTGCCAACATTGTTCAAACTATATGAAAAAAACCAGCAAACTCATCCGATTAATTCATAATCCAACCGCAGGCGATGGTGAATACTCGAAAAAGGAAATCGTTAAATTGATAGAATCTAACGGCTACAAATGCGATTATACTTCTTCTAAAAAGAAATCAATCGGAAACATCAAACCCGAAACGGAATTTATCGCAATTGCCGGTGGAGACGGAACGATACGGAAAATGATCATCACACTGCTAAATAAGAAGCTAAAATACAAAAGGCCAATTGCCCTGCTTCCCTTTGGTACTGCGAATAATATTGCCACCTCACTACATATTAGCAACAACAACAATACAAATGTCAGTTCCTGGAACAATTATCATTTAAAGAAGTTCGATGTAGGGCAGGTAGTTGCCCCAGAGGATACTTTCTTTTTCATAGAAGCATTCGGATATGGCGTTTTCCCTAAGCTGATGAAGCAGTTAACGAAAATGAATACTGACCACATCAAAACACCTGAAGATGAGTTTGAACTGGCGCTCAAAACTTTACATAAAATCTGCAGTACATATAAGCCTTTCAAAGCCACGATTGAATTAGATCATAAGGTTTTTGAGGGTAAATTTCTGTTGATTGAAGTTATGAACATTCCCAGTCTGGGGCCTAATTTGCAACTAAGTCCTGATGCCGACCCGGGTGATGGATATTTTGATGTACTGATGGTTGCTGAAAGTAAAAGACAAACACTATCAGATTATATATCAGTAATTCATCAGGGTAAAGAAAGCGTATTTACCATTAAATCAATAAGGTCAAAAACGGCAGCTATTTTTACAGCATGTAGGGATGCGCACGTTGATGATCAGATTATAAAAGAAACACCTGCAAAAGTAAAAATAAAGAACATGGATAGCTTGCTTGAAATTGTGGTTAATAACAAGAAATCAGTCGCTATCGCCCCCTCTAAATGACATAGCACGCTTTTTCCAGATCACCATATACACAAGGGCCATAAATGCAACACCAGCAGTACAATATAGAATCGGTGGAATCATAAAGACCACATCCTGATATGCCCAGCCGGCAAATAATGCACCCAAACCTATACCTGCCTCTAGAGCGATGTACATGGTTGCCATAGCTTTACCCCTATGTTGCGGGTGACTAAGGTCTATAGTCCACGCGTTTAAAGCAGGAGATAAAACACCTGCACCTATGCCATAAATTACTGCTCCGGTAATTAAACCGGCTTCAGAGGTGCCATATCCTGTAATTACCAAAGAGGCACACAAAATGGTCAATCCGCAGATTGCTACATTCAAACGGCCATATTTATCAGAAACTTTTCCGGCAATAAACCGGATCAGCAATGAGGATATGGTAAACACCATAAAAAATATCCCCTTGTTGGCCAGTCCTATATAGCCGCTCCAATCGGGTATTAAGGTCAGTATTACGCCATAACCTACATACGATAGCAAGGTTACAATAGCTGCAGGTAATACCCTGACATCAATAATATCCTTGCGGGATATTTTAAGAATAGATAAACTGAATTTTTTTCTATCCTTCAAGGTCTCTTTCATATTCATCAATATGATGATCGAAAGCAGCGCCAAAGCAGATGAGCTGTAAAACAGTACGTTTATTGAATACAGACCACTAATAAAACTACCAATAGCAGGACCAATGGCCATTCCTGTACTAAAACACAAACCATGTATTCCCAAAGCCTCTCCCCAACGCTCCCGCGGAATGATATCTGCAACGTAAGCCGCAGTAGCAGTTGGCTTAAAACCGGTCGAAAAGCCATGGATGAGGCGCAGAAACAAAAATCCGGCAACCGTACCCAGTATAGGATATAAGAATCCGCAAACAAAACATACAATAGATCCTACTGCCATAACCGGAACCCTGCCAATGGTGTCGGTTAACTTTCCGCTAAACGGCCTCGATATACCTGCCGTAAGCGTAAACAACGCGATAATCAAGCCCTTATACTCAGCGCCACCCAAACCACTAAGGTAAGCCGGCAAATCAGGTATAAGCATATTAAAACTGGCAGAAAATAAAAGTGAACTCAGGCAGAGTAATGCAAAAGGAAGGTTGTATATCGAATCTGATGCAGTGGAATTATTCATTGAGCTTGCAAAGGTAGTAAACTATTTTTTTATACATTCGTTTGATGAAATTACCACATCAAAAGGGCCTTGTGATATGGCTTATGGGGCTGTCTGGAGCAGGAAAAAGTACAATATCGAATCTGTTTGAGGAGCAATTAAATGAATCCGGCTTCTTTTCTATGAAACTTGATGGGGATGAAATGAGAAAAGGGCTAAATTATAACCTGGGCTTTAGCATGGATGACAGGGCCGAAAATATCCGACGCGCTGCCGAAACAGCAAAAATAATCGCATCCAACGGAGTAATTGTTATCTGTTCGTTTATCACGCCTTTAAATAGCCATAGAGCAATAGCCAAAAACATTCTGGGCGATATGTATTTCGAAGTGTTTATCGATTGTCCGCTGGATATTTGCGAGCAAAGAGATGTTAAAGGCCTATACGAACAAGCACACAACAACACATTAAAGAACTTTACAGGCGTAAGCTCAGCCTTTGAAAGACCAACAGCACCAGATTTAATCCTTCATACCGATAATTTTACCGCTCAACAATGCTGTGCTGAGTTATACCATGCAGTAAAAAACAAAATAGCCGTTAACGCTTAACTTACTTTACAATAAAACCCCGGATTTAGCAACGATGGTTTATTGTAAACAAATTCTTCAAAATCTGCATTAACCATAATTGCACCACTACTTACCGCTATGGCCTGTCCGGCGGCAGTATCCCATTCCATGGTTGGTCCTTTTCTGTAATAGATTTGCGCTTTACCCTCTGCCACTAAACAGAACTTTAATGAACTACCGATGGAAAGCTTACTGACTACAGGATATTTTTTTAAGATATTTTCCTCATCCTCATCTGCATGAGAGCGACTACCTATAGCAATCCATTCACTGGTTTTCTGATCTACACTGATGGCTTCAGGGGCTTCACCGGGTGTCATTTTCCAACTTCCTTTTCCTACAATTCCATAATAAACCACGTTCAGTACAGGGCTGTAAATTACCCCAATTACAGGCTTATTGTGTTCCATAAACGCAATGTTAACGGTAAACTGACCATTCCTGCTGATGAACTCTTTGGTGCCATCCAGCGGATCAACACACCAATATTGCTTCCATTCTTTTCTAACCGCATATTCAATATCAGTACCTTCTTCAGATAATATTGGTATTTCAGGATAAAGCTTACTTAAGCCTTCAACAATGATGTCATGCGAAACACGATCGGCAACAGTCAAGGGGGAATTGTCTTCTTTCCTGGTAATTCCAAAATCTTCCTGTGTTCCGTTATAAACCTCCAAAATAGCTTCTCCGGCTTTAATGGCGATATCAATTAGGGGCTGTATATCTGTAATGTTCATTGCTTAAGGTAAAATTATTGCCGCTCTTTCTTTAATTTCTTTAAGGATTTTGGCCTGTCCTTCTCTGTTGTCTAAATCACTTTGTCTGGCAGTTAATAAAGCTTCTTTCTTTAAAACTGCGTTTTCCTTATCATAAGCTGCGATATGATTGGCGTCAATTAACCTTACATCAGCATTTTGAATAACCAGCTCGTAATCCAATTCCCTCAATACATCCCCGGCAACCAATTCAAAGATCTCCAGATCATCCCCCTTAAACTCGTTTAAAAATTTACCGGTATTGTTACTAATGATGGGCCTTTCCAGATTGCTCCACATCTCGCCTGCTGCTGCTGTAAGTTTAGAAGTTTTGGAATCATAGAACTTTAGCATATCAGGATGATAGGCGATATCCAGATAAAGGCACAATTTCTTAATCTCTTTTTCTGGTTGTGTAATCAATGTTTCATAATTCAACGCAAAAAAGCGCTCCGCCGGTAAGCTTGCCCTTAATTTCAAACAAGCAGCCTGATCTTCGCTCCATTGCCTGGCAAGATGGTAGATGTGTTTTTCGCCAACAATAGCTTTCTTAAAAGAACAGGCTACATCTCTCCCATCCCTGCACAGGTAAATGTATTTGAGATTTAGTCCAAAATCTTCCATTTCTGTTGCGTAATGAACGTTAGCCATGCTTTTGCAGCACCAATACTTGGCCCCTTTACTAATGGCAGCCAGTTCATATACCAACCTGTTTATCTCTAATAGATCGTACCGTGTCGATTTTTCATAAATCTCGTCGGCATTCAGTAGCACCCCTTCCCATGGTACCGGATTGGCATTTACATAAGCCACCACATCATTAACGAGTATTTTGTAAGAATCGCTGTTGAGCTTACCATACAGATGTAAAAGCGGCATAAAAACCACTAAAATATGAGGCGGATGCGGCGATGCTATTTCAGCTGACTGGTCCAGAATTACCCTTAAAAGATTAGATCCAGAACGTTGTGTTCCTATAATTTGTATACCGGTATTGGTCATTCTTGTTAGTTAAAATTAATTCAGCAGCTATCCCATAAAGTGTACTGCAGTCCCTATTAGTAAAGAAATAATGATTAAGTATACAGGATTAAATTTAAATCTGAAACTTAAAATAAATGCAATCACAAATAATGCAACATTAATTGGTGTGGAATCCACTGAGAAAAAGAGCTTTATGCCCGAAGCGATAATCATACCCACTACAACAGGTTTTATTCCTGCCAATGCATTTTTCATCACTGTTGAGTCGGCGTTGTTCTTAAATATCTTTGAAACAATGATCATTAAAATAGAAGAAGGTACAAAAATAGCGATTGTTGCCAATGTCGCTCCTGCTACACCAGCCAATTTATAACCTGTAAAAAATGCACTCACCAGAATTGGCCCTGGTGTTAGCTGGCTAAAAGCAATACTATCTATAAATTCCTGATTGCTCAGCCACTTCAATTCAGTTACAAAAAGCGACTGCATAATCGGGATCATTACATATCCTCCGCCGAAAAGCGATAGACTGATACCTGAAAACACAGAGGCAATTTTAAGAAGCATCAGGTCTGTGTATCGGTATAACCCAGAAATAAAGGCAGCATATAGTATCAACAGCGATGATAAGCCCATTCTAGCACCATTGCTCAAACGCTCCCAGGTAAATTTCGGTCCTCCTTTATCAGTTAAATTGGCCAGTTTAAAATAAACACCAATTAAGCCCCCGATTAGTATCAATAATAGAATGATTAGGTAGCCTTTAATAAAATAAAGCAGCAATATAGATATTAAACACAATGCAATTTTACCTGTATGCCCTTTTACCTCCTTTAAAAATATATTTAAACCAGTAGTTAAGATAATAGCGCTTACAGCTGCTACTGTATAGGCCATTATACCGGAAAGATCCTTAACATGGATGTAATTAAAATAACACCACGACAGCACAAACATCAATATACAAGCCGGAAGCAGAATACCCAGCATGCTCACCAGCAAACCATTTTTCTTGTGCAGATGATAACCAATATACGACACCACATTTACCGCCAATGGCCCTGGCAACAAACTGGCAATACTAATGGCGTTTAATAAATTTTCCTGACTCAGCGTTCTGTCCTTTTCAATCATTTCCTTTTGAACAACCGCTATTAAAGCCATATGTCCACCAAAAGAAATACATCCTATTTTTAGAAAAGTAAGGAATAGGTACTTTAAGCCAACTTCCTTTTGCACTATGCTGATATCCTCCACTATATTTCTTTGTTTTTACGGTTATCACCTCAGGAGAACTTCCACATCTGATTTCGAAAACTTTACGAAATTAATAAATTATTGATTAATCCTGCTTCATCAGTCTGTACATGTAGGCCGAGATCAGCAACAAAATCGTAATCACTATCCAAAGCGTGTTGTAACCATATCTTTCTGCAATAAAAAACCCGGCAATAGGACCAACAACCTGCGCTATCGACCAGCAAAGCATGTATCCGGCTGCGTACTGACCCCTATTAAACTCATTTGCCCTGCTCATTACAAAGGTATTGATAAAAGGCAAGGCAAACATTTCACCAAAGGTGAAGAAAACGATACATAAGGTACCCAATACAATAGGACTTCCAAAAGGAAGCAAAAGAACAGCGAATGAACATGCAACTAACAACGCACCTGCTACTATAAAAAAAATAGGAGGCCTTTTATGCTCAATCTTATGGATCATCACCATTTCAAACAGTGCAATAATAATCCCGTTTAGGCCTAATATCAAGCCTATCTCGAACTCGCCTATCTTCCAAATTTCTTTATAAAATACCGGAACTACCCTAAACATCAGAAAAGAGCAGATGATAAAAACAGCGGTTAACAGCAGGAATCTGATAAATACTGTATCTTCCCAGGGCTTACGCACCACAATTCCCTTAACTTTTTCCTTTAAAGCCTTTCTGTAGTCTTTAATTTTTGGAAGAAACCATAAGATGCCTAGCCCAGCAATAATACTTACCGAACCGTCAACATAAAACAACAATCTGTAATCGTAAGACGCAATTAAACCACCCATACTTACACCTACTGCCCATCCCATATTCACCGCAAGTCGGTTTAAAGAATAAGAGCGGGTCTGCAATTCAGGCTTCGCATAGGCCGCTATGGCTACAAAGTTCGCAGGGCGAAAAGCCTCTGAAAAGAAACTGATCACAACAGCAAGCACGCATAGGGTATGGAAGTGAGTAATATTTGCAAAAAACAGAAAGAAAATACCACTAACAATAGAGGCTACGATTTGAACTGGTCTAAACCCAATTACATCTGTAAGCTTACCACCTGCTGCTGATCCCATTATAGAGCCGACGCCAAAAAGAGTGATGATTAATCCTGCATCGGAAGCCGGTCTGTGGAGCGATTGCGTTACAAACAAGCCCATAAAAGGTACCGCCATGTATCCACTTCGATTGATGAGCATAACAACGCTCAAGATCCAGGTTTCGCGGCTTAAGCCAGTAAAAGAAAGTTTATAAGTGCGTGCAATTTCTTTGAATAATAACATAAGTAGCGGAGCTGTCGCAAAGATAATAAAGCAATTAGTTTTTTCTATTTTAGCCAAATACTTTTACTTACACATTAACGCATGCTTAAATTCAAACAACTCTTAATCCTATTTTTGCTAGCCAGCACGGCAACAGTTGCGCAGGTGAGACCAGAAAAAATAGCCGATAGTCTTTACAAAGCGAAAAACTTTAAAGAAGCAGGTAAGTATTACCTAAAAGCAACACAGCAAGCCGAATTTAGAGTGCTTAAAATAAATAACTACTATAATGCTGCATGTTGTTATGCTTTAAGTGGTCAAAAAGATAGCGCCCTTGTTTTACTTACAAATGCTGTAAATAGTGGCTATAAAAAAGTAGATCTTATTAAAAATGACACTGATCTCGAATCCTTACGTTCATTACCAGGCTGGTCTAAAGTCTTAAATAGCATTAAGACAGTTAAAAATAGTACCTCAGATCCATACAGGGCTAAGCTGATCACCAGCGATGTAAAGAACTTTTGGAAGGCATACGACCTGGCTAAAAAAGATACCGCCAACGCCATCAACCTCTATAAGAAATACTATGTAGAACCTGCCTCAAATGGCCTTCAGGATTATCTGGGGTATAAAATCAGAAACCTGAAGAATTTTGTAAAATCTGTAAACACCAAACCACAATTTTATGCTGCTGTGCGTAAAAACACTTACGCCGTAGATCTGCAAAAGCCTCAAATGATACAAAGCTTTGTTAAGTTCAAGCAAATCTACAACAAGGCTCAGTTTCCAGATATTTACTTCGTTATTGGCGCGTTTAATTCAGGTGGAACCAGTACCGATGCCGGCCTATTAATCGGTTTGGATCAATCCGCCCGCACAGAAGAAGTTCCCGTTAAAGAGCTAAACTTATGGCAGCAAAACAACTTCACAAACCTAAAATCCTTACCAAACCTGATTGCCCACGAGCTCATCCATTTTAACCAGGATGGCCTTGCTGGCGACACCACACTCCTGGCCGGTGCGCTTACCGAGGGTATGGCCGATTTTATTGGCGAACTCATATCAGGTAAAACGGCTAATGACCGTCTGCATATCTGGGCTAAAGGTAAAGAGAAGCAGATCTGGGCAGATTTCGAGAAAGAGATGTATTTCGAGAAGTCTCGCAATTGGATCGCAAATTCCGATCAGGAAACTGCAGATAAACCTGCTGATCTGGGCTATTGGGTTGGGTATCAGATCTGCAAAGCTTACTACAACAAAAGTACCGATAAAAACCAAGCCGTAAACGATATGCTTAACATAAAAAACTATAAAGAATTTTATGTTAAAAGTGGCGCCGGGCAACTGTTTAAGTAAAATTTTTACTTTGAAATAGTTTATTTATTACATTGCCGTGTTCTAAAAATACGGGCTAAAAACCTTTATAAGGGTAACTTTGGCTGCTCAAAACATTTATCAATTGACAGCATCAAAACCATTAAAAGAACACAATAAGGGCATTTCAACTGTCCTTGCTTTTGCCCTACTACCCTTATCCGGCTTCGCAACAGACATCTATATCCCTTCCTTACCTACCATGGCTACAACCATGAATGTAAGCAGTTTACAAGTACAATTAACACTTAGCTTATTCCTAATCAGTTATGGAATTTCACAACTCTTTATAGGCAGCGTATTAGACAGTTTTGGCAGGTATAAACTTAGCCTTATCTGTTTACTGGTATTTGCGGCAGCAAGCATCGTAATTGCAAACACCCATAACATCTACATCATTTACCTCATGCGAATCATTCATGGATTTACTGTAGGAACCATCATTGTAGGTAAGCGCGCATTTTTTGTCGATATTTTTGAAGGCGATAAGCTTAAACACTATTTAAGCCTATTCTCTATCATTTGGTCTACAGGCCCCATAGTAGCACCATTTTTAGGTGGTTATTTACAAACTGTATTTGGCTGGGAGTCTAACTTTTACTTCCTTGCTGGTTTAGCAATCATACTTGCCATACTCGAATTCATTTACAGTGGCGAGAGCCTGACCCGTTTTTCTAAATTCTCATTAAGCAACATAGGCAATATCTATCTTAAAATGATTAAAACCCCAAGCTTCAGTTTGGGTATAGTGATGCTGGGTCTTGCCTATTCAATGGTAATGATCTATAACATGACAGGTCCATTTATCATAGAACACCACCTTCATTTTTCACCGGTTGTTGCCGGCTATAGCTCCCTTATTCTTGGTTTCGCGTGGATGGTTGGTGGGTTTATAGGTAAAGCAACCATAAACAAGCCGTTTCTAAAGAAAATGATTGTGAACCTTGGGCTGCAAATATTGTTTGTATTGCTCATGCTTATCAGCATTCAGTTCATATCCAGCATCTATACGCTCATATTCTTTGCCTTTTTAATTCACGTTACAGCAGGCTATATCTTCAATAATTACTTTACTTTTTGTCTGGGCAGATTTCCGAAAAACGCAGGTATTGCCAGTGGATTAACCGGCGGCGTTACTTATGTGATCGTGTCGTTTCTAAGCTATAGTGTCATCTCATTCTTACCGGCAAAAGACGAGCACAATTTAAATTCCAGCTACTTGCTACTGGCAGTTATATCCGGAATGGTGATGTTTGTAATCTTTAAGCTCACCAGAAAAGAAGAGATTGCGGCAGCGTAATCAGATTTTAAGAAAAGCCGAGATCTTTTAACAATTGATCTTTGTGGTTACTTCCTATCGGGATTTCATTGTTATTAATAAATATTCGATTGCCCTCTATATGGCCAATTTTAGATTTATTAATAATAAATGAACGATGGGTTCTTAGAAAAAGCGCCTTAGGCAATAGCTCTTCAAAGCTCGAGAAAGGCATTTTAGGCAATAGCAAATTACTGGTAGTTATGATTTTGGTATAATTGCCTTGCGCTTCGGCATAAAGCAACTCTTCATATCGGATCTTATAGATCTTACCGTCGGTTTTAATAAAGATAAAGTCTTCATTATCAGAGCCAGAAACTTCATTTACCTGCACAGTTGCTTTAGGATCTAATTTCTCTAATGCTTTATCTACAGCAATAATAAAACGATCAAAGGAGAAGGGTTTTAACAGGTAATCGCAAGCTGCCAAATCAAATGCATCAACAGCAAACTCCTTGTAGGCAGTTGTAAATATAATCTGAGGCTTATCTTTCATTGTTTTTACAAATGAAATTCCATCCATTATCGGCATGTTGATATCCAGGAAAAGAATATCGATCTTTTGTTTCTGCAGCACCGCCTTTGCTTCAAGCGCATTCCCGCACGATGCCACAACATTCAAATAATCCAAATGGCTGCAATAGCTCTTTATAATATCCCGTGCAATCGGCTCGTCATCAACAATAAGGCAACTTACTTGGTCCATTATTTCATTTTTAAATGTAAGATAACATTGTAAAATGAATTATCCTTTTTAATGTTCAATTCATGTTCACCGGTATAGAGCAAGCTTAACCGCTTGCTTACATTATCCAAACCAAAACCGCTGTTTTTGTTAAGCGTAGGCTGAATATTTTCTTCCTTACCATATGAATTCTTTACCGAAAAAAGAATAGAATTACCCCAGGTTTTTAGTTTTATATCTATAAAAATTTTCTCATCAACCGTATTTTTAGAGTGTTTAAAGGCATTTTCTATAAACACAATTAACAACATCGGGGCTATTTTTATTTCAGGTACAATTACCTCTTCAATTTCAGTAGTTAGCACCAACCTATCGCCTATCCTAATCTTTTCAAAGTCTATGTAATTATTAATGTAGGTAACCTCATCCTTTAATGGCACATATATTTCAGTAGCATCATAAACCGAATAGCGCAATAATTCTGATAGTTTGAGCAGCAACGCAGGTATTTTCTCATGGTCCGTAATCGAAAGCCCATACATGTTATTCAAGGTATTAAATAGAAAATGAGGACTTAACTGCGATTGCAATAAGTGTAACTCACTTTTACTATGAGCAGCCATTGTTTTGGCATCTCTCAATTGATTTTCAGAAATCGCGTGAACGATCTTGATCAATGCACCGAGTGCCAGGCTGATCAGCATAAATGGAACCCAGGATAGCAATAAATTAATAGCGGTTCTTCCCCGCAGCGGGAAATCAGCATGAAAAAACAGCAAGCCTATACAAACTATAATCAGGATAAATAATCCAAAAGAAATCGTCTGTGGAAGAACTTTCAACCGCGCAGTCCAGATCTGGGCAACAAACCTACCCGTAAAAAGCCCGATGAAAAAGAATACAGTTCCGGCAAAGGCTACCGCTTCATCTTCAAGTACCCCAACAGATCTCACATATGTTTCTATTACCAAAAAGATAGGAATCGAAATAATAAGAGATAAGATGATATAGAGCGGCTGCCCAAAGAAGCCAATCAACGGTTTAAATTTTATCTCACTCATAATATTTCTATTTGTTCCTACATTATTCATAGGCTACAAATTTGGATAAGTTCATTGGGCTAATAAATATTTACTGACGAACAGGCCAAAATCATTGACAGAATCTTAAAAACGGGTTATCAAACTGTTCAACACCTTAAAACAGCTTTCCATCAACTAACAGGCAAGTTACAACATATTTTTTTTCGGAGCTAGCGTGAACAAGCAATATTTGATCAATCAATAACCTAATCAAATTAAAAACAACTTGTAATGAAAACATATATCATATTCTTTTTCGCATCTCTGATCTCTCTTACTGCCCTTTCGCAGGTAAAACAAGGAATCATTTCTTCAACTGTAAAAGATTCAAAAAATCTGGCAGTTGGCGGTGCTACGATACGCGTGCTTAATGCCGCAGATACTGCGGTTATTACCACCAGAACCACTGATGTGGACGGTAGATTTCAGTTCACCAATATCGCTAAAGGTTCTTATTTACTAAAGATAACAGCTGTAGGCTACAAGGAGTTCAATTCATCGCCCTTACATGTAGAGGATAACGCAGGGGTTGTGCTACCTGTTATTATATTACTGCCCGCTAAAAGCACAGAACTTGCAGAGGTAATGATAAAAGCCAAGCGTCCGCTAATTCAAATGGAAATAGACAAAACAGTAGTAAATGTGGATGCTATGATTAGCAGCGCCAGCAGCAATACATTAGAGGTGCTCGAAAAAACGCCCGGCATAGTAGTAAATTCCAATGGGGATATCACATTAAACGGCCGATCTGGAGTTATGGTCTTAATTGATGGCCGCCCTACTTACATGTCAGGACAAGACCTTTCACTTTACCTGAAATCTCTTCCAGGATCACTTTTAGACAAGATAGAACTGATGGAAAACCCTCCTGCCCGCTACGATGCTTCAGGAAATGCAATTATCAATATCAAATTGAAAAAAAACAGAATAGGTGGTTTTATAGGAAGTTTTGCTACAGGTTATTCCAAAGGTGAATACGGAAGGAATAATCATTCTTTGAATCTGAACTACAACTATAAAAAGATCAATTTATTTGGTAGTGTTGGCTACAGTTACGAGAAAAATTATAGCATCGACAACATCACAAGAAGCTTTTTTGATTACAACAATACGCCTACTTCGACTGTTGGCATGCTAAACGATCAGGTATCTAAAAGCAACGGATTAAATACAAATGTAGGCGTAGATTATGCTGCCACTCCAAATACAACTTATGGTTTCCAGATCAATTTGAACGACAATAAAAACAATGACCTGTTTAATTACAACAGCGACAATTATAATGCCGGACAACTCGACAACATCGGCAAAGGAAATACCATTGGTGATAACAAAAGAACCAACTTAGGCTCTAATATCAATTTTCTGCATAAATTCGGAACAACAGGAAAGGAACTCTCTGCCGACATCAACTACTTAAATTACCGCAGTACTGGCAATCAATCGCTTATCAACTCACTTTATCAACCAGATGGATCGTCCATAAGTGATAGCAAATTCTTTTACGATTTGCCTTCAGAAATCAACATATACACCGCTAAGGCGGACTATGTGCAAACCATGAAAAACAATGCAAAGTTCGAAGCTGGTATCAAATCGAGCTTCGTTAACAACGATAATAAATCCGATTATTATAACATTACTGATCAGGGACAGATTATTGACAACAGTCAGTCAAACCACTTCAAATTTAGGGAGAACATTAATTCAGCCTATATTAATGCCCAAAAAGGGTGGAAATACCTATCTATCCAATTGGGATTACGCTTAGAAAACACACAATCTAAAGGCGAGCAGTTAGGTAATGAAACAGTGCAGGGAAGCAGCTTTAGCAAGAACTATACACAACTATTTCCAAGCGTATTCTTTAATTATAAATTTGATACAGTAGGTCGAAACACCTTAAACTTCAGCATCAGCAAAAGAATAAACAGACCAAATTATCAATACCTGAATCCATTTGTGTTCTTTAAAGACAAGTACTCCTATTCTTCAGGTAATCCACAATTAACTCCTCAATATCAGACGCGTTATGAACTTAAGTATCAATACAAGCAGTTGCTTAGAATGGGTTTCAGCTACAACAGATTCACAGACGTGATTTTCCAGACCACACGTGTAGAAAATGATGTTTTTATCAGGAAACCTGAGAACGTAGCTTTTGGTTATATGATCATACTCAACACCAGCCTTACCCTAACACCGGCAGAATGGTGGACACTCTATTTCGAACCTCAATTATCCAGAATGGGATTAGATGGAATGGCCTATGGCGAGAAACTTAATCCAAGCACTTATGTGGCAAGAATTGGTCTATACAACCAGTTTCAATTCAAACAAGGCTGGAGCGCTGAACTGGGCGGTTATTATGCCAGCAGAGATTTAAACGGGCAGACCTTTACAGCGGGCAGATACAGGGTAAACGCGGGTATTCAAAAGAAGATCTGGAAAAACAAAGGGAGTATCAGGTTCAATGTAGACGACATGTTCCATAGTTGGGTAGCGAGGGAACGTTCGGTAGCGCTGGCGCAGGCCTATTCATTTCAAACCAATGAATCTGATACGCAGCGATTTGGCATTGCACTAACGTATAACTTTGGCAAGGATACATTTACACGCAAAAGCAAGCATAAGAATAATGCTCTTGATGAGGAAAGAAACCGGATGTAATAGGAATTAAGGGCCCTGAAAAATCTCCGGATGCTTTCTTATAAAATAAACAGGCGTACAGCTCCAGGCGTGACAATAGCTGTTTATGGGAAAAAAGTTATATGGCGAAAGCTTGTCATTATCAGGATCATAAGCCTCCCAAAAAGTATCAGCTCCCTTATTTACCATTCCGCCCCAATAATTTATAACCGAGGCTTTGGCTTCTTGTGTTAACCCACATTTAATCAAAGCCTCAATATAATAATGGTACAGATAAGGCGTGCCCGGCTTTACCACACTGGCATACTCTGTAATGGCTTTCATTGCCTTCTGGCCCTCAGACCGACTAGCTACCCCACTCATTATCATCCATGCCTGCGAAGCGTACGAAACCTGCTTAGCTGTTCCACTTACAAAAAGCCCTGTTTTCTTATCATAAAGTCTGGTTTTAGCCACCTTGGTCATTTTATCAATTAACCCCTTCAATTGCGAAACCTCCTTATCCTTACCCAATAATTTAGCCAGCGTCAATGTTTCTTTCATGGTAAAAATCATTATTCCCTGCAAAGAAGCCTGTTTATCCAGCCCATCTCTCCAATCCACAAAAATCCACCAACCGTCCTTTTGAGCCGCATCAACGTTAAACAATCCGTTATGGTCCAGATGCTTGCTAATGTTGTCCATTTGCCTTTTGGCTACAGGCCATAAGTCAAGCACAAATTCACTGTCCTTAGTTGCAATAAAATACTCTTTCAATGCGGCATTAAACAATAGCGAATATTCAAACAAAAATGGCGCACCAGCCTGCGCATGGGGCTTAGGATTTTCAAATGCATTAGCATTTAAATACCCATCCGTACGACTCAATCCTGCAATTAAATAGAGGCAGCGCTTGGTAAGCTCATGATCTTTAAAAGAATAGTTGTTAGCCAACGATTCCAGATACAGATCCCCTATCCATAATCTCCTGTCGCGTTTTGGGCCATCTTCATAAACAGTCTGCATGCATTCCTTTAAAGTAGCCTGCCCCACGGCATCAATCTTTTTAATCATTGGATCTGTATTTGCCGCCAATTGAACAGGTACATTTGTAACAGCCGTAACAGCTTTAAAACTCATATCTGTTATCTTAAAATCAAAGTTACCGGAACCAGCTAAAAGATCAATCTTAAGGTATCTAAAGGCCATACGTCGTGGAATAGTGATTGTAGCAGGCAATTCCATTACGGTAATTATTTCGTCCTGCAGCCATGCCCTGGTTAAACCTCCTGTGTACGGATCAAAAGGTGTGGCCAGTTCACCCGGCACTTCAGCAAATGTCATTTTAAAACGTAACGGGCCATCCAATACGTTGGCGCTTTCGTTCATGGTAAATGTATAATACCCGGTTAAATGTTCCCCAAAATCAATAACTACACCAGACTGTTTTTTAAAAGCTTGCTGATATAGCTGGTCAACTGAACCTGCAGGAGTAGCTTTCCAGCCCTGAAAAGCCTTATCTTCAGCCACGAGTTTAACCAATTGTACAGGCTTTTTTTCCTGTTCAGTCAGTTTAGGCTTATTCGTTTCTGCTTTAGCCATCCATTTATCACGCTGCTCCTGAGTATAAAAATCCTGAGCCGCTAAAAGCGATGGAATGCCAATTCCAAAAAATAGTAGTATCGTTCTTAATCTGTTCATGTGAAGTATAAAAATTTAGTGATCCTTTTTAGGATCAATCAACTGAGGGAACCAGGCTTTAAAATAAGTTGCTTCTTTGCCATTACCTGCAGAGGCATAATCGCATAGATCAACAGTTACAGGCTCATCTCCCTGTTCTTTATATGACTCCGGAGAAAACTTAAGGCTAAATTGCAACCACGTTTTCCCCTCAGGATGAGGTACTGCCACCAAGTCAACATATCCGGTCTTACCTGCAAGGTTAACAATCGATCCCATGGCAGGCCCTTTTAATGCCTCATCGCGGGCAAGTAATATAGGCCCACGCAGTACAGTTGCATATTGAGGCTTATCTCCGATAAATTCAACCCTGCCCCTCATATCCAGTTGTAAAGCCATTTCATCACCATCTTTCCAGGTTCGTTTTACGGTAGCAAACCGCCCGCTTACCACCTCAGTAACTGCAACACCGTTTACGGTTAATACACTCTTCTTGCTCCATTCAGGTATACGAATATTCATGCTAAAGGCCTCAGGCTTTGAAAGCTTAATGGTAAGACCAATCTTGCCCGTAACCGGATAATCCGTATGCTGTAAAACAGTTACATTTTTACCAGAGGGTGTAGCCAGGGCATAACTCCCTTCAACAAAATAATTTACAAATAAACCATCTGCCGCTTTCATCACCACATGGGCCGGAAGATTAAACAAACCCCTTGGCCCACTGGCCACACAGCAATTAAGATCCATGCCACACTGCCCGTTGCCCGGTAAGCGTAATCCACTTAAAGGCGTATATTTTGCCCAATGAAAACCATTGTGACTGGTAGAACCCAACAAAGCGTTGTAATAGCTCTGTTCAACCGCATCGGCATATTTTGCTTCGCCTGTTAGTCTAAAAAGCTGATGACAAAGCTTTATCCAGGTTACTGTAACGCAGGTTTCCTGATAATGAAAAATAGGATCAGCCTGTAAAGCTTTACCACCAAACCACATTTCAGCCGATGCACCTGATCCTGCCATATTGATCTCTTTGTCGCATATATTTTGCCAGGTCTTTTCAACCGCAGTTTTATATACCTGTTTGCCCGTTAGCCTGTACAACTCCAATAAACCCTCATAGCACGACATCATTTCGTATGCCTTTTGTCCCTGTTCAAAAGAATACCAGTTTTCAGGTTTCGGAAAACGTTTAGACACATCAACATCAGCCTTAGAAATTAACTGAGGTCCCTCTGGTGTTTCCCATTGGCGAACAATCTCTTCCGCAAAATCAAGATATTTATTGTCCTTTGTTTGCGTATATAACAAGCAAATAGGCTCCAGTACAGATGATGCCGCCATCCCCCGGTAATTCCCCTTTGTCACAATTATGCCATCAGCCTTTTTAATATCTTCTATTAAATTATCGGCAACAGCCTTAGCTGCCTTTAAGCTCTTTTTATCGCCGGTAAGGATATAATAATCCAGCAAGCCCAGCATACAATACTTTCGTCCCCAAATGTCCCACTGCTTTAATCTGCTTTCTTTAGTGTAATTACCGATGTAACCATCAGCACTTTGTGTAGCAATTAAACCGCTAACAGCGGCATCCAGCTTTTGCCTTAGTTCAGGTGTTGGTTTATACCTATAGGCAAGCACTGCAGAAGTAAACCATTTACCCCAAAACTCACTTTGCCATAAACTGGTCTCGTTTCTATGTTTAAAGGGCTCAATTAACGCGCCTGCATCCTGAAGCAAAACCCTGTTTTTATAAGAGTTAGACAACCTTTCGCCAATAAACCCACCTATCGTTTCAGATTTTGCCCTGCTGAGCTTATCCTGAGCTACACTAACCCCGGTTACTAAAACAAATCCTGCTAACAATAATGAAGTATATTTTTTCATCCTTAAAGGTTTTTTAAGAAACGGTTGGTCCAATATCTGGTTCTGGTGATGTAATAATCATCGGCCAGCGGACTATAATCCAAGTAAGTAAAACCTGTAATACGCAACGGTTTGGCTGGTTCAATCTGTGTACCCTCATGCCATTCGTTAAAAGAAGTAATGGCCACATATGGGCTTTTCACGGTTATGGCTTTTTTCCAGTAATCATCATAATACGCGCCATTATCCCTGCTTTGCGTATTGGCACTATTCTCTGGCCGGATCCGCTCATCTATATAACCTGGCCCTACACAGGGGATAAATATCTTACTGTTTTGAACTGCCCATTCCTGCATCTTAGCCCAGTTATTTGGGTTAGAGCCATAGCGGAACACCTTAGATACAAAATAAGTGTAGAAACCATCAAATCCCGAATCTTTAAAGAACTGATGTTCGTTATCATTTACCCAAAGCCCCATAAAATCAGCGTCATATGGCGTTTTTCTAATGGTTGAACTGCCCGAGGGGGATAATACATCCGACCATTCGGCTGCCTTACTCAAATATGAATCATACACAAAGAAAAGCGGTTTCCTTTGCTCAGAATAGTAAAACGCAGCGTGCTGGCCATACGTATCCATAATGTATTTTACGTCAGCTTTAACCGTTAAAGGCGATCTGTTGCCATACGGCTCAATCTGAAAACCGACTTTAACGCCAGCCTTTTTAGCCTCATCCAATATTACCGGAATGCTCTTTGCTGTAAAATGATCCTTACCCCACCAGGTTAAAAAAACAGCATTTATGCCTGCTTTAGCAATCATTTTCATGTGCTTAGCCACCAAAACAGGATCATTTGTGCTGTAATTACCTAATGATGGGAAAAAATTAGCCCCTATGTTATCACCACCCGGATAGCCCGTAGGATTGCCATTGCTCCAATGCGACCAATGTTGGTCGGCCCCATCAAAAGCCTTGGTCTGGTACCAATTGTAGTAAAAGCAAAAGACCTTAGGTTTTATCGCCAAAGCCGATCCGCAAAACAACACGGCCAAAGGCAAGGCAATTATAAATTTCAGCAATCTATTCATTTGGCGAAGGACTAATTGCACTCCAACCACCGTCAATCACCAAACTTTGTCCGGTGATGTGTTTTGCTCCATCCGACACCAGGAACAAAGCCGCATTGGCAATATCAATCGTTTTAGCCGGACTACCCATTGGCGTAATTCTAGACCATACGGCCTCATAATTCGGATCATCCATGGTACGCTCGGTAAGCGTAGCACCCGGCGCTATCGTATTTACATTGATCTTAAAAGGAGAAAGTTCCAGTACCAGGTTTTTGGCCAGCATTTCGAGCGCAGCTTTAGTCATCCCGTAGGCTGCCAGATCTTTATGTGCCTGATGTGCCGTAACCGATGAAGTAAACAACAAAGAACCACCTTTAGCCTGAGTTTTCATTTGATTGGCTGCCGCCTGGGCTAAAAAGAATGTACCACCTAGGTTTGTATGCAAAACCTTATACAAAGAATCCTGAGGGTAAGTAAAGAAATCGCCAAATAAAGTAATACCAGCATTGGCAATCACAACATCCAGACTGCCAGAGGTTTTTACAGCCAGATCGACCATGCTTTGTATAAAATCCTTATCACCAGAATCACCTGCACAGGCAATACAATTTCCACCCGCATCTTTAATTGTTTGTACTGCGCCATTGGCCAGCACCTCATCTATATCATTCAATAAAACTGTAGCGCCTTTAGCTGCAAGCTGTTTACATATTTCAAAACCAATGCCCTGTCCGGCACCGGTTACAATTACCGTTTTGTTTTCAAATGCTGTTGAAGTCATCATATTCGTCTTTCGTCTGTTTTTATATTAATGTGAATCGCGCAATACTTCACTACCTGAGTTACCCTTTAAAAAATCAAAATCAGCACCTAGATGTGCCTGCTCAACATGCTCTACATACAACCTTGCATAGCCCCTCTTAAACTGATTTACAGGGTCTGCAAGTAAAGCCCTTCTCTGGTCCAGTTCTTCATCAGGCACCAATAAGCTTAACCTTCTGCCAGCTACATCCAGTTCAATCATATCCCCATCCTTAACTAAGGCAATTGTTCCGTTTTCGGCCGTTTCCGGCGATACATGCAGTACCACAGTACCAAATCCGGTTCCACTCATACGACCATCAGATATGCGTACCATATCTGTAACCCCCAAATCGAGCATCTTTTTAGGTAAACCCATATTACCCACCTCTGGCATACCGGGATAACCTTTAGGACCTGTATTTTTCAATACCAATACACTGTCCGCATCTACTACCAGTTCCGGATCATCAATTCTAAGCTTATAATCTTCAATGTTTTCAAATACCACGGCCCTACCTGTATGCTGCATTAAACGCGGATTGGCAGCCGAAGGCTTAATGATAGCACCCTCCGGACAAAGATTACCCTTTAACACTGCCACGCCAGAATCCAGTTTAAAAGGACTTTCAACAGAGGCTATCACCTCCTGATTCAAGGTCTGCGCCCTTTCTAGATTCTGACCAATATTTCTGCCGTTGACCGTAATACACTCAGCATTTAAAAAGCGCTGCATTTCTTTCATCACGGCAGGCAAACCACCGGCATAATACAGATCCTCCATAAAATGCTCGCCCGAAGGCTGCAGATTAGCAATAAGGGGTATACCTGCAGAGTGTTTATCAAAATCATCAATTGTTAATTCTATACCCACCCTGCCTGCAATGGCCAGCAGGTGTATCACAAAATTGGTAGAGCCACCAATGGCCGCGTTTACCTTTATTGCGTTTTCAAAAGCTTTGGGCACCAGAACATCAGATGGTTTCAGGTCTTCCCTAACCATATCCACAATCCTGCGGCCTGAGAACTGAGCAAGCACCTTTCTGGAAGCATCAGCAGCTGGAATAGCCGCATTGCCAGGCAGCGATAGCCCTAGCGATTCAACCATACAAGCCATTGAAGATGCAGTGCCCATTACGGCACAATGCCCCCTGCTCCTACACATACCAGCCTCTGCCAGGTTCAATTCCTCTTCTGTCATGATTCCTGATCTTACACTTTCAGAGAACCTCCAGATATCACTTGTACCTATATTTTTGCCCTGAAATTTACCCGTAAGCATTGCACCGCCCGAAACCACAATAGATGGAATATCTACACTGCAGGCACCCATAACAAGCGCCGGAGTAGTTTTGTCGCAGCCACACATCAACACCACGCCATCAATAGGGTTTGCCCTGATGGACTCTTCCACATCCATACTTACCAGGTTCCGGTAAAGCATGGCCGTAGGTTTAATCAAGGTTTCGCCTAAAGACATCACCGGAAATTCAACCGGGAAGCCACCTGCTTCAATTACCCCTCTTTTTACCGATTCGGCAAGTTCCCTAAAGTGGGCATTACATGGAGTTAATTCCGACCATGTATTGCAAATTCCAATAACAGGTTTACCCTGAAACTCATCAGCCGGAATGCCCTGGTTTTTCATCCAGGCCCTGTATATAAACCCATCTTTCCCCTTTTTACCAAACCATTGCTGACTGCGAAGCTTTTTTTCCATATCTATTTTATTATAACGCGCAATTAAAAACCGAAGCACCTGCTACGCCGGGCTCTACTATAAATATATGACCACTTTCCGGAAAATCCTTAAGGTCATTTTCTGTCATTCCTTTTTTTGCAGTAGTGATAATCATCTGGTCCAGCGCACCTCCAACAAAAGCACAACTGCTCACATTAGGCGCAGGAACATCAACAAACCCCACCATTTCACCCGAATCAACATCAAACCGGCCAACACCATATCCACCCCACAAAGCTACCCACAGCTTACCTTCGGCATCCAAAGCAATCCCATCGGGCACGCCTTTTTCTGCAGGAACCTGAACAACAATACGCTCAAATTCCAGATCGCCTGTACGCTCATCGTACAAGTACGCCTTAATTGCACCCGTAACACTATCGGTATGATAGAGTCTTTTGTTGTCAATAGTCCACGCCATGCCATTCGAAATAGAGAGCTTATCTAATTTTTCGCTAACGTGCAGATCCTTATCAATACAATAAAGTGCACCCGCATCTTCTTTGTGGTTTAACTCCGTTGTGCTTATCCATAAACGACCCCTATTGTCACAACCACCATCATTACAGCGGTAGTTTTTCCAGTCGGCATTGAGCTCTGTTGTAAGCATGGTTAAAGTTTCAGTAACCAAGTTAAACCTGGCCACACCACCTTGCAAACCTATAATAAGTTCATCGAAAATATTGCCTTTAACCACTAAAGAAACGCGTTTAGACAACTGATATCGGCTAAGGTTTTTATCAAACAAGCTGTATTCACAAATCATACGCGCCTCAATATCCACCCAAAAGCAACTCTGTCGCTCATTGTGCCACATGGGGCTTTCGCCCAATATACAACCCGAAGGATACAGCACTGCCGCCCCTGTTTTGTTTACCATTTAAAGATCCGTATCTGGTTAATTCTATGTTAAAGGATAAATATATAGAATACAATCCTTTAAATAAGGTAACAAATCAAATAGAAACATAACATACAAACTTGTATATTTAGCTGATTATTTTGCAGTACTTATAAATGTGGGTTAAAAAACCTTATCTCTTATTTCTAGTAGTAATCTTAATTAGCTGTAAAAAGGCTAATGGCGCTAACGTTCTTCAATCCGATCAGCCAAAGGCTGTGATTGATTTGCGCAACCATTCTATTGATAAAATTATCGCACTCAGTAATCAGTGGGAATTTTACTGGAATCAGCTTCTAGAACCTAACGACTCCCTTGTTAAAGGCGGTAAACTTGTTAATTTTCCATATGTATGGAAAGGATTTGGCTATGCCAGCTATAAAGTAACCGTATTATTGCCCCACATTAAAGAGACCTTATTACTGGCCATTCCAGAAACCTACTCCGCTTACAAGCTATATGTAAATGGCAAGGTAGAAGCCACTAACGGAACAGTTGGCACCACTAAAGAAACATCTAAACCCTATTGGGAAAACCGTACGGTTGCCATACCTGCCGACATTGATACGCTAAACCTTTTACTACAAATCTCCAATTTCGACCATAGCAAAGGAGGCATTAAAAAGCCTATAGAAATTGGAAATAGAGACCAATTAATTCTAAAAGAACGACAATCGGCCTCCATCAACCTTATACTTACCGGATGTATGATCATGGGCGGTCTTTTCTTTATGGGCTTATACCTGCAAGGCAAAAACGACAAAGCCATCTTGTTTTTTGCCATCTTCTCTATCGTTTATTGCTATAGAACCATTGGTACAGACACCTACGTACTGCACAACATTATCCCTAACCTTGGCTGGCAGTTAACCATCAGATTAGAATATCTTTCCTTATTTATAGGCATAGGTCTGTTTGCGCTTTACACGCTTTATCTATATCCTAAAGACATTAACATACCCGTAGCAAAAATAATATTTGGCATATGCGGTTTATTTAGTTTGGCTGTACTGGTTTTACCGGCAGTTTATTTTACTCAATTAATTAATCCGTTTTTAGTTGTAATGCTATTTAGCTTATTATATGTTCCATACATATATGTAAGAGCATACAGGAGAAACAGAACCGGGGCACTATACACTTTATTGAGTTCTTTTGCCCTGTTTCCGGCATTTGCCATATCGCTGCTTCACTACTGGTTAATTACACCTCCCTATCAACTAGCCAGCTTTATCTGCTACATCACCTTCTTTTTCCTTCAGTCGCTGGCCTTATCGCATAGGGTTTCTTTTGCTTTAAAACAAGCCAAAGCGCAGGCCGAAGAAGGGTTAAGTGCTAAAAGCGAATTCCTAAGCAACATGAGCCATGAGATCAGGACGCCATTAAACGCCGTAATTGGCATGAGCCATTTACTGTTAAAGAGCAATCCACGCGAAGATCAGGTAGAGCAACTGGATGTATTGCGCTTTTCGGCAAATAACCTATTGGCTATTGTAAACGATATTCTGGATTACAATAAAATTGAATCGGGTAAAATCTCTATCGAACGGGTTGAAATGGATATTGCCTCTATTGTGGGCTATGTGGTTAAGGGCCTTGAAATGGCAGCGCTAGACAAAAGTATAGCCCTTAATTTATCCATAGATAAAGAAATGCAAAGTAAGGTAATGGGCGATCCTACCAGAACTACGCAGGTAATTACCAACCTGGTGCATAATGCCATCAAGTTTACCGACAAAGGATCTGTAAATGTTACCATAACTGTAGAATCTCAAAGTAAAACCTCAATTACCCTTGCTGTGGAGGTAAAGGATACAGGAATGGGTATATCCAAAGAGAAACTGGCTATTATTTTCGAACGGTTTATGCAGGTAAATACTTCAGGATTTAAAGGTCCAAAAGGTACCGGACTTGGGTTGGCCATATCAAAAAAGATCCTTGAACTGCAAGATGCTACGCTACACGTAAAAAGTGTTGAGGGCAAGGGGTCTACCTTCTATTTTGAGCAGACTTTTGAAAAGGCCGGCAAAAGAAATGGAATCAATTACAACTCAGAACCCATTAAAGAAAAATCAAAACCTTTTGAAGGGGTACATATTTTATTGGTAGAAGATAACCCGATGAACGTTCTTGTTGCCCAGCGATACCTTGAGGGCTGGGGAGCATCAATTGACGTTGCATTAAACGGATTTGAAGCACTTCACAAATTTGATCATACCAAGCACGAGCTGGTGCTTATGGATTTGCAGATGCCTATTTTAGATGGTTATGAGGCGGCAAAAAAGATGCGCAAATCTGGGGTTACGATACCGATAATAGCACTTACCGCAAACCTGGCTGCAGAAATCCAGGATCAGATAAAGGATGCGGGTATAGATGATTACATTATAAAACCATTTTTACCGGAGGAATTGTTTAACAAGGTATCGTATTACGCGTTAGAGAATTAGTAAACTAGCCCTACATCAAATTATGCGTTTCCTTAATCACATCCATTACAAACACGCTCTTAGTCTGTCCAATTCCCGGTACTTCTGTTAACTTATCTACAAAAAACGCATGATAGCTTTCCATATCCTCGGCTACAATTTTGAGCATAAAATCAAAATCACCTGAAATATTATAACATTCAATGACCTCTTTAAACCCCTTTATGGCATTCACAAAAATAGCCCCGGCTTTTTTATTGTGTTCTCTTAAGGTAACCATACACAGCACAATCATCCTTTTACCAACCAGACGCTTATCTAACACGGCTGAATACTGCTTAATTACACCACTTTTCTCTAAGCGCTTAATTCTATCATGCGTTGGCGTGGGACTTAAATGAATTTGCGAAGCAATTTCCCTCACTGTAAGTTTGCTATTTGATTCTATTAGTTTCAGTATTTCATGGTCTTTACCATCTAAACTAAATTCGGGTAATTTCTGTTGTTCTGTTTTCGACATCTTTTGAAGTACTTAACACACTCTTGTCCTATAAAAATACAAATATCAATATAATTGTTCTTATTATTTTTTATGTCTTCAATCAGAAACTCATTATTTATACTTTTGACAGGACAACGAGCTAACTTATGTTTTCAAAAAAGAATATCATTCTGATGATTGCTTCTATGGCCATTTTTGTAGAAGCACTGGATATTGCCATCATCAACCTTACCATACCGTCTATACAAGCCCAGTTCAAAGTTGGCAACGATCAGGTGCAATGGCTGCAAACCTTATACGTATTGCTATACGGAGGGTTTCTGATTATTGGTGGTAAACTATCAGATGTAGCAGGTAAAAAGAAGATATTTATGGTCGGATCTGTGCTGTTTTTACTCACCTCATTGGGTGCCGGTTTATCCCCCTCGTTCGAAATGCTAGCTGTTTTTAGGGCCATACAAGGTTTGGCAGCCGCGTTGATCATGCCCTCGTCCCTATCCATAGTCATTCACAATTTCACAGAAGAAAAAGAGCGAAGCAAAGCAATAGGTATTTTCAGTTCTTTTGCCGCCATAGGATCTGGAAGCGGACTTTCCTTTGGAGGCATCATTAGCACCCTATGGGGATGGCACTGGGTTTTCCTGATCAACGTACCTATCCTATTCCTGGTAGTTATTATCGCTTATTTTTACCTGGAGGCAGATGTACCGGAAAAGAACAAAAGAGCACCCGATGTTATTTCGGGCTTATTGCTGGCCGCAACGCTGTTGATGATCAGTTATGCGGTGCATACGATGGGCGAGTTTCAAAGCCATTCGGCATTACTGCTTTTCCTAGCTGTTGCCATTCTAATCTGTATTAAAGTGCTGTATAAAAGACTTACAAGCCTATCGGAACCGCTAATAGACCTGTCTATATTTAATTCCTCTTCTGTAGTTACCGCCAATTTGGTATTTATTCTTTTAGGCGCATTTTTTACAGGTTTCCTGTTTATGGTTTCGTTGATTCTGCAAAAGGATATGAATTTAAGTGCAGCAAAGTCTGGTTTGCTGTTGGTTCCGTTTAGTTTACTCTCGGCCGTGGTCGCCAAATTAGGAATACCTGTATTAACCAAACGGCTTACGGTTTCGCAATTGGGCATAGCCGGAATGCTGTGTATGCTTATTGGCGGAGTGTTTTTAACCAGTAGCGTGCTGTTTAATCATTCGCTGGTTCTGGTACTGCTATCGGCCACCTTTGTTACCGGGCTAGGCATGACATTGAGCTACACCGCCCTATCGGTACTCTCTGTACAAGGCATCCCTAGAGCGCATTACGGTCTTGGATCTAGCATTGGTACAACATCGTACTTTTTAGGTGCGGGTATAGGGCTTTCTATATTAACGCTGTTCATGAAATCTAAAGACATAGCCGTTTCGGTTAATATAGTATCGCTGATTGTTTTGAGTATTTATGCGCTTATAGGATTGACTTTGATGATTAGGCACAAGACATCCGCACCCCTTGCAATTCCTTAAAAACCAATTAATGTTCCCTTCTTTTTAGTGGCGGGGTATAAACTATTTACACCGATGGGTTGCTAGGGCCTTCCTAGGCCCTAGCAACGCCCTCAGACCTACCTAGTAGTTAACTCGCTTAAGATTATTGGGGCTGGAGAATAAAATATTAAAAATATATAGTTTCGACTATCCTTTGCAGCATCAGACCTTACAAATGGTTCGGTCACGGCATAATAACGAAAGGAGTTATATAGGTATTTCATAGATGTATTGTAGGTGTACACACCTATGAAACCTGAATGAAACGGATAATGTTATCCAGATGTTAGCATTATGCTTAAAAAACCTTGACCAAACCATTTGTTAATGTCTTATAGTCTTTTCACGCGACTAGGTAGCCACTATTTACTTCCTGGCCCAAGTAATTCATTTTTTCTGGGGGTTTTTAGGATTTTTATGATCTCTCTTTTCAGTTCCTTACTCGTAATATTCAATACAATCCATTAAAATAGGCCTACACCCCTCATAGTCATCAACCTGAGTTGGAGTAATTGAGTTCACCATTTTCTTTGCCAATGAATCCAGTTTACGGGCGTGGTTAGTAGCACCAAACTCATCACCTACTGCGTAGTATACAGCGAGACTGATGTCCTTAGAACCAACAACCTCTTCACCAAATGCAAAATAAATGCACGCTGCCAGAAAATACTGACGATAAACCTCTCTCATTTCTTTCGGTGATGGTATCTTTTGTGAATAAGCTTGGCTTATGAAAAAAGAAATAAAAATCACAATAGCACAAGCTTTTATTTTCATACTCTATTCAGGTATAATATAATTTTAGAAATTACCATGCGGTTAATTCCAAATATTTGTGCCGAACAAAATGCCAATCAATTTGCGGTCTTGTCTATATTTATTAAACGCTGACGGATCGTCTAAATTGAGTTTAGTTCCATCGCAAGAATATTGATGTTGATTAGTAGAGCTAAATTGAGAATTCTGTATTTCTATAACTTCATTATTGTTATATCTATAAAGAACAATACCGTTAACAGTCGGCCCATAAGCTATTTTAGCGTACTCGGTTTTAAGCCAACTAATGTTCTTTAACGGATCCTTTGTGCCACATACTGTTAATATTTCTTTTACATCAAGGCCTGCCTTCTTTTTACAAGAAACAGCAGTTATTACTAATAATACAAAAATTAATACGGTATATTTTTTCATATAACATCTTCATTTTATAATGATTACATAAATCTAATACAATTCCTAAACATCTGTATCTGTTATTTGCTTACAGATTCTTACATGAATTTATCATTAATGTAGTCTGATCTATTGTAAGCGGATCTATCCCGGTCATTTCCTTAAAACTCTGCCATTTTTTTTGGTGTTGAGTTTTCTTTAATATGGGCATGCCCTGCCAGCACAACTAACCTGGCATCTTTATTTAACTTAAGGGAATTATCCACACAGTCTTCCAAAAGATAGTTAGTCGATGATGGATTTAAGGTTTTTATAGCTGTATTTTGCAATAGGATCATTAACTAATTTCACTACCAATCCATTTAATTCTGAACCGCGATAGCCCATTCCTTTTGTTCGGCGTATTTCTTCCAATTTATGCCAATCTTCAACTAAAATAAGAAGGTTTCCATTTTGTTGGCTACCAAAAACGCGAACATCGAGGTACTCTTTTGTTCCAATCTTCTTATAATTGTTGAAGATATAGGTTATTTTGCAAGAGCTGCCATTATTCGTTTTACATGATATGGTAGCAATAACAAGAAATAAGCAAACAACGGTTCTCAATTTCATCATGTGTAATTACAAAAGTTTATGATAAAGCTAGTAAATATATTTGACACAATTTTAGCATGCCGAGAAGCCTGATTTTTCAAATGAGCACCAACGATCACGGTTTCCTTTCCCCGTGGTCCCTAACTCACTTTCTATTTTCATTAATTATTCGCTTTTGGAAATACTGAATTACTGTTGAATTATCTTTGATAATCTCAATTTTTAACTCGGTGCTGCTTGGAAATGAATAATTGCATTTTATAATCTTCCCATCCTTGAACTTTAATGTTAATTGGCGTGTTCGCTTATCAATACTATAGGATGTGAGGCTTACTTGACTAGTGTCGCCCACCTATTTATAAATTGTAGGTCCAAAAATATAACTTGAGATTACGAGGAGCCAGAACACTATCCTTACGCATTTCTTTTTGTAAAGTCCATTCAATAGGATGTTGATTTAACCAATCGCCAGTTAGTTCATTGGTTTGGTCTGTATACTTAAATAATTATTGCAAGTAAAAGTAACTAACGATGGCAATTATAGCCACATTAAATATGACTTCGATGATGTTTGATTTTGCTTTTGATCCTTTACCAACAATTGTTAAAAATAGAGACCTTATGCGGTCCCTTTCAAATGCGAAGATCAATAAATTAAGAAATAGAAGGCTTAAAGATATAATTTTTGTTGCTGGCCAAAGGTCTAATGAATAATTAATAAGAACCACATTAAGTGTTATTTGCAACATTAAAATAGCACCTAATAAAGTTGTTCTTTTAAAAAACAAAAGTAAAGCAGGCATTAGTTCTAAAAAACCTAAAAGCATTTGAAACCAAGAAGAATATCCCAAAAACACCCAGGCCAACTGTCTGCTGGATAGGTTTTCGAGTGTTTGCGTATCTGTCCAAATGGAACCCGGAAGTGCAAATTAAGTTTTTAGGTTTTAGGCAAGGCGTAGATGAGCATAACTAACCCTAGGGAATACCTGACTATGCCAAGGTGTAGGTGTTTTGTTTTTAAAAAAGCAATAATGGATTGTATCATTTGAAGGGCGTTAATTTAAATTAGGGATCTTAATTCCGATTGGTAAATAATTGAATCTATGTTGAGGTACGTTATATTTAAACAAATATCAAGCTATCATCAACTGGCGCTCCTGTTTCATTTTCATAATAAAAATACTTTCCTATTAAACGCTTGTCTGGCGAAATCAATTGAAGTTTTACTTCTATTACAAATGTATCTATCTCATATTTAAGAAATTTCACACATACAAAATCCTCCATCAAGATAATATCATTTATTGGAATATTATTCTCGTCTTTTAGGTAACCATTATCGGGGTTCAAAATACATTTATTGAAAGCAAGCTTTGCTTTCGAGTATAGGTTTTTTAAAGAATCAGCTTCTATCATAATTTAAGAGTCATTCGGTTGGTATTAATATATCTCTTATGATAAAATCTCTGGTAATGCCATACCTTTCAAATTTACCAATTAGCATTTGAACATGTAATATTACTTTTGGCCCGAATTGGTCTCCCCATGAGTCCCATATCAGATTGAATAATTTTCGTTCATCCCCACCTTAAGGGATAAAGCGTAGTGTCCTTAACTTTAAATTGGGCAGCGTCATAAGTAAATTGCCATATTACTTCTGGATGTTGCCTCTGAAATTGTAGGAAACGGTACCTATTTACACCACCAATCATCCCAAGGTTTTTATCATAGTTCGCAATAAATTGTATATTAGTAACTGAATAACCCTCCTTTGGTAAGATCACAGGAGCTTTTAGCAAGGGATCTATATTAACCGGCTTATATTTTTCACTTTTACTGGTTTGGCCTTTCATTCCGATATACAACAGTATAAAACATGGAAGTAAATAGGGTGATTTTCATATTTGGTGATTGAGCGGTATTTTTAAATATACTGCAATTTATTAAATGTGTAACAAACATATTTAGTAAAATATACTTGACATTTTGATATATATATTTTACATTTGATCAAGTAAACTAGATATAAATATGAAAAATCAATTTCTTCTTCCTGCAAAGTTTCGCCTTATCGGCTGGGTTACATTTTTGCTTTTCTTGGCGTTGGGTATCCTCACCGAATCTTATGGATACAACATACCCGGTTTTCAGATCTATTATCCAAATGATGGTGGATCTGCTGACTACAATTTAACTAATGAACTTGCATTTTCGGGCGTCATAATTGGTTTACTCATGGTTTCGTTCGCCAGGCACATGAATGAAGATGAACTAATAAGCAAAATTAGATTAGAATCGTGGAAATGGGCAGTCCTGATAAGCTATGCGATCTTATTAATTTTGAATTTCACATCTTATGGTCTTGGGTTTGTGTTTATAGTTACTTATAATGTAGTTACGCTTTTGCTTGTTTACATTATAAAGTTCAACTACAGCTTGTATTTGTTGAATAAAAATTTAAAAAATAGTGAGGACTACTAATTGGCCATGAAAAATTCAATACGAGTCCAACGGGCAATAAAAAATATAACTCAAGCCGAATTAGCTAGCTTAGTAAATGTATCCAGGCAAACCATTAATACCATGGAATCAGGCAAATATATCCCTTCAACTGTACTGTCTTTGAAGATAGCCGCTATCTTCGGAGTTTCTGTGGAACAGGTGTTTGAATTGGAAGAAGGAGATTGAGATAGCCCTCACTTCCAATGTAGCGGCTAGTGGAGGTGAGGGCACTTGCTATAGAATACCTTGATCTGGATTACTGATTATATTGTTATCAATATTTCCATCGTTGTTTTTTCTTTGTTGGATATTGTTTTTAGTATCTCTGATGCTTGTTGAATGCATGTATAATCTTTGGTGAGGCTCGCTTTCTCGAACAGTTGAGAAACTAAAGTCCAAAGTTTGGCAATTTCTGCAAATGCTTCATGTGCTAATTTCAATTTGTCGATTTTGAGCAACTCGTTACTTTCTTTCAAAAAATCTCGATACAGGTTTCGGAATAATGCTCCACCTGTGCCTGCTTTTTCCATAAGCATTGCAGATGCTTTAAAATCGTTTTCTACGTCTTTACTTGTTTTAAACCATTTGAGTATTTCAGTACTCGTTTTCAAAATTCCCTTGTAGCCAATATTCGTAATTGGTGGATTAAGATAATCGGCAGCATTATTTCTGATTGCTGTAATAATTGCATTTTTTAAATCAAAATCATGGCCTGTCTTATCTAATGTATAATACAAGTTTTTAGATGACATCGGACCTTTTTCCGCTCTTGCTAATGCCAAACTTTTTAAACTAGTTTTTACTTGTCCGCCTTGTTGTTTAGTATCAACCAAGAAAGCATTTTCATTGTCGTAACCGTAAATTGCGGTATAATGCCCTGCAAAATGAAATGGTTGTGAAAAATATTGCAAATGAAAACAGTCTAACTTTAAGCCAACTGTCCGTCCGTTGTCAATAAGTTCTTTTACGCTATCCCAAGCCTTCTGAGTTGATGTAGCTTCTTTTACAGTTAACTTAAGGTTTAAATTTCTTGCAATATTTTGGGTTAAAAGGTCTGTTTTTATTCGGCCACCAATGAAAGGAAAATTCATTGATTTCATATTCCAAAATATAAATCCTAAACCTTCGCCCAAGCCAAAAAGCATTGGTTCAGAAAGTTCAATATCAAGTTGCCGCAACAAAGTGCCTGTTGCAGTAGTTTCACAATGTTGGCCGTCAAACGGTTTTAAGTTCTCAATTTCCATTCTTTAATCATAGGCTGAATATGACTTACTTCAATCATTAATTCTATCTATGTTGAGGAACGCCATATTTAAACTTTTATACCTAAGTAAAGATAGTAATAATATAAAAATTGGAGTAAGGATCTCTCCTATCGCAGACACGACATTGGGTGTTATGGACAAGCAACTTTTTTTAATTTTTTGTGTCTTTTATGCAAACCAACCAAATTTATATGAAATTATTTTTCTACAAAGTCTGCACATTAAGTTTTCTTTTGCTTTTAAGTTTGATTCATAAAAGTTTTGCACAGACTGTTTCTGGCAGGGTAATAGAAGCCGGAGGTAAGGGAATTGAAAGTGCAACCATAACAGTTTTAAACGCTGCAGACTCAACCGTGGTAAAATATGAGGCAAGTAACAAACAGGGTTATTTCGAGGTCACTAATTTAAATAACGGCGTATTTACAGTTAAAGTTTCGTGCATAGGCTACAACAGCCAGTTGTTAAACAATATTAAATTTGACGGCTCTTCTGTTAAATTAACTGATGTAGTTCTCAACAAGCAATTAAAAGAGCTCAGGGAAGTCGCCATTGAAAGTAAACGTCCTGTTCTTGAACGAAAGGTTGATCGATGGATATTTAACTTGAACAACACTATGGTGGGAAATGGTTCTTCCCTCTTTGAGGCTTTGCAGGTGGCGCCTTTTTTAAAGGTATCCGACAATGGCGTTTCTATGGCGGGCAAAGGCGGCTTGGGGGTTATGGTAAATGAGAAAATAGTTTATTTAAGCGGAACAGACCTGACTAATTATCTGAAAGCACTCAGATCTGAAGGTGTGGAAAAAATCGAGATCATTACCAACCCACCAGCAAAATATGAGGCACAGGGGGATGCGGGCCTGATTAACATTGTTTTAAAGAAAAACGAATCTCTGGGATTGCGCGGATCATTAAGTTCAACATATCGGCAAGGCTTTTACGCCTCCTATAATAACAATCTGGCTCTTTTTTTCCGCTCAAAAAAAGTTAACAGCTCTTTTACATTTGGCCAATCACGTTATCACAATATGCAGGATAATTGGCTCAATATGGTTGGAAACTCTAGTCAAATTCTTAGTAACGAGCAGCGTATATCAATTACACCAGGTTTGCAGGCTGGCTTAAGTATAGATTATGAGTTAAACAAGCGCAATAACATCGGGTTTATTTATAATATTTCACAAAGCAAAGAGAACGATGTCTTTGTTAATAGTTATAGCTATGGTAAGAGCAATACTGTAGACTCGATTTTGAACACTAACGGCGAAATGTTTAGGCCATTATTTGCACAGACCTTAAATGTGTACCACGATTTAATGATTGATTCGGCCGGAAAGAAATTAAGTAGCTCTGTTAATTTTTTCTCGAACAGGCCTGAAATAAGAAATAATTTTGTTTCTGAATCTGAAAGCACCTATGCTGCAGTTCGCAATAATAACTCGTCAAAATACAATATCTGGTCTATTCAATCAGATTTAACATTACCTTATAAATGGGCTAAAATAGAAACAGGTGTTAAGTTCGCCAATTTTAATAATAATGCTGATGTGGATTACTATAATTACGTTCACGAAGATTTCTTGTTGGACAAAACGCGCAGCAACGAATTCAACTATACCGAAAAAAACCTGGCCTCCTATTTCAGTATGTCATCTGAACTTTCAAAAAAATTGACGTTGACGGCAGGATTGCGTTATGAGTACACGATGACGGATGGTTATTCGCCTACTTTAGACCAGCGTCATAAGCGTAATTATGGTGCCCTGTTCCCTACGGCCTATGTTGTTTACAAAGCTGACGAAAGCAATGTTTTGTCTTTAAATTATTCGAGGCGGATTAACCGACCGGGCCTCAGTTCCTTAAATCCCTTTGCCTATTATACAAACATTTATACTTATTTTATCGGAAATCCACTCCTCTTACCTTCATACAGTAACAACTTCGAACTTAACTACCTATATAAAGGCATGGTTTCTTTTACTGTATTTACACAACATGCAAGTGATGTAAATTCATTACTTACAACGATTGAGGGGCCATTAGTGGTGTCAAGTGGAGGAAATTTTATAAGCCGGGATAACGTGGGAGCCTATGTTTCCATTAACCGGACATTTCTTAAGTGGTGGGAAAATAGCAGCTCGGCCTCTTTTTTTTATTCATCCTCAAAATCCAAAATAGAAGCTATTCACATTCAAAACGGAAGCTCTGCATCGTTTAGTTTTAACAATAATTTCAAGGCAACTAAACTGTTAAATTTATATCTGAACTACAGCCAGAGCCTTCCTTCAATCAGTGGGAATACATACACGTACAGTGTACGTGATTTCAGGGTAGGTGCCAGATTAAAGTTGCTTAACGATAATTTGATCGTCAACCCATCGTATTTTCTGGGTACGGTAAACAAATATGAGACACGTTTTAGTGAATTTTTGCGGACGGAAACAGCAGACTATTATTATAAAACCTTCGGTCTTGGTCTTACCTACTTATTCGGAAGGTCAAAGGTTTCCGGAAACAACAAGAACATATCTTTTGATGAGAAAGGAAGGGCTCAATAGTAATATAAAACGTTATTCTTCTTCAGCGAAAGTGATCCTATTACCAAAAGGATCATAAACAGTTACCGTAATGGCTTTGGGATTCCAATCGGGCACTTCCAAACCTGGGTGGTTATATTTATATTTCTTGTCGTTTAACTCTTTATGATAAGCACGAAGACCTTTAAAGTCCTCAATAAATACGTGTGAACCAGGACTTGCATCACCATGATGTTCTGACAGGTTTAAAGTAATGTCCCTTAATGTTACCTCCAGATATATGGGGGCATCATCGTGATGCGGGTGCTCCCAATTGATTTTAAAGCCCAGCCAGTTTATATAGAATTCGATGGCTTTATCATAATCAAATATTCTTAAAATTGGTTTAACTGTACTCATAATAGCTACAACGTTTCCTTGAACATAAAGTTTACAACCCGACAGAAAATATTTTATGCCGTGTTATCAGTTTGATAGCGCTAATTTAATCTTATCACCTAATATTGATACGTTGTCCTGACTAAGGTTGTCATTAACAAGTATCATTATCCCTATTTTGTCTTCGGGATAGGCCAAACAAAGAGTACTAAATCCGATACCTGTACGGCCGCTATGATAAAGTGTGCGTTTCCCTTTATTATTTTCAATCATCCAACTTAATCCTATTGCTGTACTATCTGATTGGCGAAAAGTGACCTTATGCGATAGCTTAATAGCGGGATCAGTTTCTTTGACATTAGCTATTACGTATTTTAGCATATCCGACATTGTTGAATTCATACTTGGCCCTCCAGGGTAAAAAAGGTTGGTGTTAATTTCGTTAGTTTTGTTAACCGTAAGATCATACCACTGTACAGGACGTGATGCATCTTTATATCCTTGAATAAAACGGCTTAATTGATTCACAGGGATTTTTGTCCTTGTGTCATAGAGCCCAAGATGATTTTTTAAATATTTTGTGACCAGCTGCTCATAGGGCTGATGGTAAATGCGTTCAAGTAAAAGAATAAGGATTGTCATAGCGTTGCCGTTATATTCATATTTAGCTCCTGGTATGGTGTCAAGCTTGAAATGATGCATATCCTTCATTAAAGTATCTTGACTATATTTTGCAAAAAAATCAATCTGTTTAGGAAGGCTGATATTCTTTATACTATCCATAGTTTTTGCCGAAAAATTTCGGGATGACTTCGGGAGCGCAGAAGTATGATTAGCTATGTCAATCAACCTTACAGGGTGGCCATCGTATTGCAAATTTGGATACTCTCCCGGTAGATATTTACGGATGTCGTCTTCTAAACTTGCTTTCTTTTCTATTACAGCTTCAGCAAGCATAATTCCAATATATGTCTTGGCTACAGAGCCTAAATTAAACAACTGATTCGCCTTAATAAGTTGGCCACTGCCTTTTATTGATTCACCGTAGTTGTAGATTAAACTGTGCCCCTCTCGATAAATGGCAATTGAAAGACCAACTGTTCCTGGATTAGCCATGTAATCTGCTGCTGCCACCTGGACAGCCACATCCAGCTTGTCTTTCAGTGGGTTATCGGTAATTAATTTCTCTGTTTGTGACCAGCATGTTATAGAAACCAAACAAAGCACAATAGTTGCAGATAATGTTAAGTTCTTTTTTTTCATCATTTAACTTTTACACTATGATGCATAACAAGGTACCTTGTTACATAATAGAACGAATATTTAAGGATTAGCACAACTACCAATACCCTTCCAGTCATCTCGAGGGAAGTTTCTGAATTTAGATAAAGTCTTTTAAGGATTCAGGCGTTATTTTTTTGCTACGATTTTTATAAAGAGTTTAACGTCGTCCGAAATAGTTCCATCACCAGACTTATCAAAGTGCTTTTCTGATCCAGAATCAATACCCCAATCTGTTCGATCAATGATCAGCGTGCCATTTACCACAACAGTTCCGTCCATTCCGTCCTTAAAAAGCATATTGGTTGGAAACGTAACTGTCTTCGTGATCCCCTCAATGGTCAGGTTCCCAGTAACTTTTATAGTTGCCACACCTTCAATGGTCATGTTCCCGTTCCTCCCTTCAGTTTTTCCATCATTCAATGTTTCAACCTTCGTAATTACGAATGTAGAAACAGGGAATTTTTTGACATCAAAAAAATCAGGAAATATATTGTGCGGACCCGGATCATGATATTTTCGTTCAATAGTATTCATACCAACTTCAACAGTACCGCCTGCTAGATGACCGTTTTCGATCAGCAATTCTCCTTTTAATATATCGACTTCCCCTGCAGCGGAACCATCACTAATTAACTCAGTACCTTCCCATGCACCAAACAGCATAGAACCTTTCCATACGACAGCACTTTGCTTCGTATCTATGCTATATTTTTTCTGACCCTCTTTATTATAAAAGTCCGTGATGGTCTTTCCATTATAACGATACACTCCGGTCGCAGATCCAAACCAAATACTTCCATCGTTAGCTTCCAATAGCCCGAAAAAAGCGTCTCCTAACATAATTTCGGTTACCGTGGGCTCCTTACTATACAAGGACTTTGCATCATAACGGGACAGTGCCCAGACCGCCACATGAGCAGTATTTACCGGACCAGTAGTCCAGATGTTTCCTTCTTTATCTTCGATTATAGCATAAGCACCTCTCTCCGATACATTAGTAAAGGTACTGCCGTCATAGCGCCAAAGGCCATTGGTCACGTCACCAAGCCAAATATTGCCTTTTCTATCTTCGATTATACTCCAAACATTTGTAAAAGTTTTGCCCTTGTGGATTAACGGGTTAAATGTTTTCCCGTCATAAACAAAAGCATCGCCCCTTGTGCCAACCCATAATTTCCCGGTTTTATCTTCAATGATTGTAGTAATATCATTGTTCCAATTTCCTCCCTTATAAACACGCGAGGGGCCCGGAGTTTTAAAATTTCGAAAAGACTTCCCATCGTAACGGCTTATTCCACCTCCAGTGCCGAACCAAATAATGCCGGCTTTATCTTCATAAACAGACATAACCCGATTATTGGCAAGTCCCTCTGTGGTAGTGAAATGTTGAATGGATTTCCCGTTGTAATAATAAACGCCTGAATCAGTAGAAGTGAACCAAATATTTCCTTTTCTATCTTCAAGGACATCCCAGAATCGGTGCGAGCCTATTTTACTTGTAAAATTAGTAAAAGATTTTCCATCGTATCGAAAAACATCACCAAATGATGAATTGTTAGGGCCAGCAATTAAAATGGCGCCATTTCTGCCTTTTTTTATATTACGAACCATTATGTTAGGTCCTATGTCTTTAATTTCGGGTTTGATATTATCTTTTGGTGCGTTTGTTTGGTTTTGTCCACAGGAAGAGAGAAAAACAGACATTACGAACAAAGCATAGACGTGTATGTATTTCATACCTTTTTATTTATTAATCCTATTAGAATTGATTCAGCGAATCTACTTTGATATTTTACGGCGCGACGAATTTGGATTGTAAATAAAAATGTAAACTTTGTAAATAAAATCTTGGTTTTACCTCTCCAATGGTGATTTATGGATTTGATGGATAAGAAATTCTTTTCCTATCGATAGATTTAAGCAGTTTTCAATTCTTTTTGGAGCTGAAAGAAATGCTCTTTAATTTTCAATCTGGTATCATAATCTGAAAAACGTTCGATATTGATCACCTGCACTTCATCTTTTTCCAAATATGCCTTGATCTCATCCAGCCCGAAATCAATATGTTTTACCATCTTGATATCAATAAGACCAGATCCATTATGGGTTTTATATTCAACCTGGTCTGCCCGCCATTCAATAAATAATCCAGCATCTTTTGACCATAATTTACCTAGCAAAGACCAGAATATCGTACCCATCGTTAAGGTTTTGATGTAATCGCTTCTGAAAGTTTCGGCTGATAATACCACAAACAGCCACGCCGCTAAATATATAGCTCCGCATATATTAAAATTTTCAAATTCTTGAATTTTGCACTTAATTCGATTCTGTCTGTTACAGCCATAATTAAAGATAATGATATATGTAGTACGACTGAAGATTATATCGGTAGATGCATAGATGTGAATTCATTGTAAAGTTGACGCCAACTTTTTGTATATTGGGGAAACCAATATACTATGGCAAAGAACTTATTGATTGTGTTGCTACTAATTGTAGCATTGGGCTGTAAAAAAAATAAATTCAGCGATGACGACACTAACCTTTATAAGTGGAAAAGACATTTGTATAGGGCGCCAGTGATAAAGGAGGAACCTGCCCTGTTTTATTCAAGAGATGGAAAAATTGGAGAAAATAGGATGGCGATTCTGGTAACTTCAGATTATGTTATTCTGACCGAATACCGCAAGGATAAACAACAGGATAGCATCTACAAAGCCAGTGGAAAAATGCAAGTTTATAAGTACGAAAAAGTAGGAAGAATAGATAATTGACCAATCTTATTCATAAAAAAAAGCTTCACATTCAATTGGTTATAATTAACAGTCGCATTATATACCCCCGCTATCTTTCCTGCAGCATTTAACAGAAATAAAAATGAATATGCTTTTCCATAAACAACAGTTTCCTTTTTTTTTTGTCTTTGAAGATCTTTTCACTAAAGGGCAGAACCTCCGCATATAATCGATTTGATTGTATGTCAGTAAAAAACAGAATAAAATCTGGTGCACCTATAGCTGACCTACTATACGTCCGAGTTGTGTTGTGTTGATATAATCAACATTCAGTCTTTTATCTTCTCCATGCAAGGAATCTGTTACGCGATTAACAATAGGCTGCTGATAACTAGATATATGGAACATAGAAAATCCCTTGATATAATTTTTGAATATTAAATCCGGTAAGACAGAAGCCATCTTGAAACAGATGACTTCTTCCGATAAATAGATGTTGACATCTGTTTTCTTATCCCATTCTATAAAACTTTTATTTTCTAGGATATATTTCAAAGCATCAGAATAAACACCGTTACTAGTCTGACCTTTCAGTCCAATAGACAACATTATAAAACATGAAAGCAATGGTATGATTTTCATGATTGGTTGATTGAGAGACATTTTTAAATATACTGCACTTTTTGAAATGTTTGAGGAGCTGTTAGAAGGCAGATATTTAATTCCATTGTCAAGGGGATCTCTCCTATCGTCGAAATGACAACCTAAATCATCTACAACCGTTAAACCAGATGTGTAGGCTAATCTTCTGTTGATGTAAACAAATAAGCAAATATATCGAAGTCCGCATTGTTAAAATTGAAACTACTAACTTTATGAGTTTCCATTTTTTCGTGCGCTCGCAAAGATACCTCATTATCGCTTCGAATAAATAATATTCCTTCTCGATTCGGTTCCTGACGTAAAAGTTCTTTAAACATTCGTTGAGCCAGCCCCAAACAATACGATCTTATTTACATCTACGAGCGCATGATGTTCTGGGGAGCAACAAACATTGACGGGCACGGTTTGACACTGAAGAAAACAGGCCAACCAATTTACAGATTCCGCTAATTAGAAAATAAGACCATATTAAAAACTAGATCGCAACATATTTTAATTCAATTTCTTAAAAATCTCCAACATTGTTTCTTTGTCAAGGCTGGTCATGTCTATCAACGCTAATGATTTAACCATTTTAAGGGTATTGGTTTTATAGTGCTGAAAATGAGGCGTCTTTAAATGCGATTGATAGGATGCCTTACTAGCATAAATCTCTATAATTCTTATTTGTGTTGGGTTTTTCTGCGCATACATTGGGAAAATAGCAATCACTCCGGGTTCTAATTTAACAGACGCGGCTGCTTCTTCTTTTAAAATGGCACTGTATTGTTGCNGGTMTTCTGGCAGAATTTCAWKYKCWRAAATACGTACCAACATATCTGGTTCGACAGCTGAAACTGTAGGTTGCGATAGTAGCATACGCAATGTATTGGATTGAGTCTTACTAACACATTGCTCAATTAAAACCGCAATTTGCAGCATTTGACTATCAGTAATCCCAGTGTTTTTTCCCATGCCGATGTGTGCCCTCAACTGTGATTCTACCCCCATCATTGCAGTTAATGCCGAAATGGTTGCCAATTCCCGTTGCTGGTAAGTAAGTATATCGCTATTAAAAATGTCTGCAAATAAATGCTCTTTTAAGAAAGCATCGATACGAGGTGCGAATTCCCCAAAACCAGGTGCAGGTTTTACTTGTGTTGTTTTGGTCAATATCTCTAAAATTTTTCTGCCTTGCTCGTATTTATCGATTGTACTGTCAGGTGTAACTATATTCCTTCCCTGCTGATCACGAATGCCTTTGGATTTTCTTTCTTCCAGAACACTCATAAAAAGGCCTATTGCATTCAGGCTCCTGGGGAAACCACAGTAAGCATATAGTTGTGTTAAAACTTCTTTTATTTCATTAATAGTTAACCCAACATCCAGTCCTGTGTTTAGCTGAAGTTTTAGTTTCTCCAAATCTCCTGTAGCCATAAGTGCAGAAATGTTTACAATACTTTGTTGCGAAGGGTTTAAGACGGTATTTGTATCCGATTTATTTTGTGCGTTCATTGTGTTTACATTGATTATCATTACAAAAAAAAAGCAACCAATAAATAATCTTTTTTTAGACATAGTTTATTGTTTAAAATAGGTGTTCATAAATAAATGCTTAAAGAGGACTATTCTCCTGATTATTTCTAATACAAATCTCGACAGTTGAAGCTCTGGGGGTCTTATACAAAATACGGTTTTATTTACCACTTTTACTAATAATGCAGCAAAGCGGCTGTGTATCAGGATTGGTTTATTAAATTTGTATCTGCAAGTTTTATACTATGAAGGACGTTGAAAGGATTAATACCGTAAGGCAGTATAACGAATCTATGGGTGTAGACACATTGCATCCCTTGGTAAGCGTAGTTAATTTTGATGAGATCCCTACTTATCAATATTTCAGACGGTATATGGGAGTTTATGCTGTTTTCTTAAAGTATATAAAGTGCGGAGATATGCGTTATGGTTGTCAACCCTATGATTACGAAGATGGAACACTTGTATTTATATCGCCGGGTCAGGTATATGGTATTGACAGCAATGGAGAAATTATTAAGCCTTCAGGAAGGGCTTTAGTATTTCATCCTGAGTTGATTGTTGGGACCCATCTGGGGAAACATATAAAGGATTATTCTTTTTTTTCTTATGAGGTGAACGAAGCTCTTCATTTGTCGAAAAAAGAAAGAGCAACCATTAATGATTGTTTTGATAAGATCTCAGCAGAAATTGATTTGAATATCGACAAGCATAGTAAAACATTAATTGTGTCGAATATTGAACTTTTTCTCAATTACTGTATGCGTTTTTATGATCGTCAATTCCTAACCCGTACCAATGTCAATAATGATTTTTTGGTGCGATTTGAAAACCTATTAAATGGTTACTTCAAATCCGATTTGACACAAAATTTAGGCTTGCCCACGGTAGCCTGGTGCGCAGAACAATTGCATTTATCGCCAAATTATTTTGGGGATTTAATAAAGAAAGAAACCGGAAATACTGCATTGGATTACATTCAATCGAAATTAATAGACGAAGCCAAGATTAAAATATTTGATCCGTTTAAATCCATAAATAATATTGCAGATGAATTAGGGTTTAAATACCAACAGCACTTTACACGCCTGTTCAAACAGAGAACAGGAATGACGCCAAATGAGTATAGGCGAAGTAAATATTACTGATTGTCGAATAAGATCGATGTCATTTGCTTAGGGTCATCTATAAATCCCTTGTATAATTGATAAGTATCCGACTCATTGTACTTCACTTTAATTATTCCCTCTGGTGTCATCTGATAAATAGTGGCGTCAGGATAAGCTAATATAATTGGTGAGTGTGTGGCAATAATGAATTGAGAACGTTTATTAGCCAACTTGTCTATTCGTGCCAACATCGCCATCGGCGGGTAAATGGACAACACAGACTCTGGTTCATCCAGAATATAAACCCTGACCCTCCAAAACGATTCATGAAAAGCGCCCAGAATGACTCTCCATGAGATTGCCTATGAAAGGACTTGCCTCCAAAAGAATCGATGATGTGTCCTCCTAGCCCGGGTTCGGAATCCCTCATGTCAATCTCAAAAGCCAGATTTTAGAAACTCTCACTTCTTAAAAAGACGCCATCTCGCATTCTTTGAACACCCATAGAAATTTTTAAATAATTATGTAAGTCAGCGTGGGTAGCTTGTGTATCAAAATTGAAATTACTACCACCTTCGGCATTAAAGCCTAAATTAACCGTTATTGACTACAGTAAAGTTGATTTACCCATTCCATTTTCGCCAATTAAATAGGTCACYYWYGSNTGASNATACTATTTTTTTAAAATGTTTTAGGGTTGGAATGTTAAAAGGATAATCTGTGGGTGAACCCTATGACAAATCTAGTTGAACAGTGTTGATGTATCCGTAAAAATCCATAATTCCCTAATTTTTCTTGCAATTATAAGGGAAAATGGTATTATAGGCGCAATAATATATTCCTTCGGCTGTATTTATTTTAAGAATTAGAAATGTGGGGTGTATTTGGGGATTATTTTAATGTAAATTCCTGAGAATCTGTATATGGCTCCATTTTTGTAATAAGTAAGTATATAGGAAATGGAGGTCTTCACCTTGATGGGACTTAATACTGCACGCTTTCAACTAGATGGAGAATGTATACATATAATTATTTTATTAACGATAGCGAAAAGGTGTTGCTGAACGACCTTTTTGTGGACGAAACGAATAAGCAAATAATTACGCGGTTAATACGTGAACATCGTTATTTTAAAGAGTTAAACGAATATGGTTTACCGATTGACAACAAAATATTGCTGAATGTAAGCCCAGGGTGTGGCAAAACTTTCACAGTTAAGGCCATCGCATCTGGCTTGGATAAAAATTTAATTGTATTAAATTTAAATAATATTATCTCTGGTTCTATTAATGACATCACACACAACATTAAAACTGTTTTTAATATTGCAGCTAAAGAAAAAGCAGTATTATTTATTGACGAGTTTGATGAGGTAAGTAAAGTAAGAAGTACTGATATAAAAGATGAGGATAATATGGGCCTATTAGTGAACACAATGATTCATCTGATTGATTATTATCCGGATAACGCATTACTGATCTGTGCTACAGATTATAGTGAATTTATTGAACCATCATTGCTCCGCTGTTTTGACCTTAGTGTTACCATCCGGAAACCCTCACCAGAACTTCTGGATGATTATTATGATAATCTATTGTCGCGTTTCCCCAAAAATTTACGTTCGATTGAACGCATGTACAGTATATCTTTTGCTCAGGCAAGGGAGCATGCTTTGGCTGCTATAAAGAAGGCCATGATAGATCAAATAGAATCGCGTTAAATATCTTGTTACCTGCCACTTATTGTCTGGCTCATTAAGGAATTGCAAGCTGTTGAGGTGAATGGAACCTTGGAATCAAAAATTGGAACGCTTCGAAGAAATTATAGACTCAGCACAGGATAAGTTTGCAGATGCATTTTGGAATTGGCAGCGCAATTATTAAAGTAACAAATATCAGCGCTCCAACAAGTCCATTCCACAAGGGTTTTCCTTCTTTCAACCCTAACCAGATAAGGTAAACACCACCGATTTCACAAAGCCCGGGCAGCACAAATTTGGTTATTTACTCGTTTTGTTTTTTGCCCTGGCCGCTGTACAGCCTATGGCATTTGTTGAGGTTACGGTTAGTGCCTGGGCATTAATCCAGTCTATATTTTACCGTAATGCTGCCCGAACCCAATGCCTCAGCTAATCCAGAAATATTATCTACACGGCCAAGTCTAGTATAACTATATGAAGTTGAAAAACTTTTGTAGAAAAGCACCAAAGTACGAGAACCATACAGCATTAAATCTCCGTTCTGTATCGTTCCCGGATTTGAAGAATTTGCTGGCAGACTTTTTGGAAGGTCGAAGTACTTTTCATTCCCGTTTAACTCCGCCATATTAATGGTCAAAGGGAGCATATCCTCAAAGGCTTTCCTAGCACTATTGTCAGCTATTGTGACTGTAAAAGCTCTTGAGCCGATGGTTAATTTGATTTTATTGTTTGCCATTTTTGTAGTGTCAACAAGATCAGGATTAATATTGCTTTTGCTTTTGTCAAATGATGATGCACTGCATCTAATCACCAGCATCAGTAAGGCAGAGATTAAAAATGAATGTTTCATAACGCTATTTTAGGTGTGTTTTAAAAAACAATTCGAGCTTATCAAAAGGGATAACACCAACTTTATCATATAAATCAACATGAACTGCATTTGGAATGATCACTAGTTCCTTAGGCTCTGCAGCCATCTTATATATGTCCTCACTGAAATAGCGTGAATGTGCATTAGCTCCTGCTATCAACAGAATTGGTCGCGGAGAGATCTCTTTAATGTAAGATAACAATGGCATGTTCATAAATGATAATGGATTTGTGACAAGCCATGCGCCGTTTGAATTGACCGAATTAGGATGAAAGCCACGTGGGGTACGATAGTAGTTAAAATAATCTACAACGAACTGAGGCTCATCTCCCTTCAATTTCTCAGGCAAATTACGAGGTCCATCTGCCGGGCCTCCATTTTCGGCATCTTTCCAACGTTGTTGGCTAATCTTCTCAAGCATTTGGGTACGTTGTTCAATAGTCATCAAGTCATTATAACCTTTCGACATTACTCTGGTCATGTCATACATACTAGTTGTGGCCACAGCCTTCACGCGTTTATCAACAGCCACCGCATTTAGTGCCATCCCGCCAAAACCACAGATTCCAATAATTCCTATTTTATTCCTGTCAATAAATGGCTGTAATCCAAGATAGTCAACTGCTGCGCTGAAATCTTCGGTATTAATATCCGGTGAGGCTACGTTTCTTGGTTCGCCACCACTCTCGCCGGTATAAGATGGGTCGAATGCGATTGCAGCAAAGCCACGTTCAGCCATTATATTGGCATATATACCTGAAGATTGCTGTTTAACTGCACCAAATGGTCCACTAATGGCAAGTGCAGCTAAATTTTCGTTAGCATGGTTTTTAGGCAGATATAGATCGCCAGATAACATAATTCCATAACGGTTTTTAAAAGTAACTTTTTGGCGTGTAACCTTATCGCTTAATTTGAATGTATAATGTTCTGATTGTTCTGTAGTATTCATTTTCTTTAAATTTTTATTAGATGATCTTTTTTCCGCGGTTTGTGCGGTTAACTGAGTAATAGCTACCAGCATTGCGACCATTGTTAGTGTTAAATTTTTCATTGTCATTTATTGTTATTTATTTCATTAAATTATATCTATTTCTTTAAGGATTTTTGCAGGAACGCCACCTACTATGGTATTAGCTGGAACATCTTTTGAAACTACAGCACCTGCAGCAACAATCGAATTCTCACCGATGGTTACTCCTGGAAGTATAATTGCTCCAGCACCGATCCATGCATTTTGTTTAATTAGGATGGGTTGGCAGGACATTCCACGCCTTTCGCTTGGCGATAAAGGATGGTTTTCCGTTACAAGGTTTACTCTGGGACCGATGAGCACATGGTCTTCGAGCGTAATACCGCCCATATCTAAAAAAGAACAGGCATGATTGATAAAAACTTGACGGCCTATCTTGATGGATTTGCCAAAGTTCGTGTGGAATGGAACAAACACAGTTGTGCTCTTATCTAATGGATAACCAATAATCTCACTCAGCTTCTCCCTGGCTTCGTCATTACTTGTCGAGTTGTTGAGTCCGGGAGCTAGCGCTAGTGTACGGTTAACTACTTCATCTACCTTGTAAAATTCTGGATCATGCAAACGGACAAGCTCGCCGTTCCTTAGTCTGTGGAAGATATCTTTCATGCCACAAAGTTCGGTAACTGCTACCCTTGTGGTTAAAGATTATCAAACCGATACTTAAGAATTTCAAACCAGTGCTTCGCGAAAGGCAGTTGGATTGGTTCCAGTCACCTTTTTAAAGAAGTTGTTGAAATAGGTTGGGTATTCGAAACCCAGTGCATAGGCAATTTCGGAAATGTTCCATGCTGTGTGCTGTAGCAAGGCTTTTGCTTCTGAGATAATGCGTTCAGTAATATGAGCGGTGGTTGGTTTACCTGTAATTTCCTTAACAGCCCTATTTAGGTAGTTGGCATGTACGTTTAGGGCAAGAGCATAATCTTGTGCCGTTTTGAACTGTAGCGGCCTATCAGTGGTTTCGACTGGAAATTGCCTTTCCAGCAGCTCAAAGAACACAGAGGTTAAACGACCTGCGGCATTCTTGTGCTGGTCGAAGTCGGCAGACGGCTGTATCTTTAGTGCTTCATGGATAATCAGATTAATATAATTTCTGATCAGATCATCTTTATAAGCATAATCGCTCTTTTGTTCCTCGATCATTTGAAGGAATATGGAGTTCAAAAAACCTCTCTTACCTTCATCTATCTTTATTATCGGTGTACCTCCTATTTTGAACAAGGGAGAATGTTGTAAGCTCTCGCTCCGTTCCGAAGCGCTAAAAAAATCTTCCGAAAAAAGCACTGTATAACCCACATAGGTTGTAGAAAGCGTTTCCCATGAATATGGAACGTGCGGATTGCCAAAGAACAGGATTGTACCTTCATGTTCAAAGCTCCTGTCAGCATAATGGACAATGCTTTTTCCCGTAGTCAGACAGATTTTATAGAAGTCCTTGCGGTTATAGATTCGTGTAGCATGACTATCTGCCTCAAGTTGCCAAACATTAAAGCCTTTCAGTTTTAGTTCGCTATTGAATTCTGATACCGGACGTTCGATTTTTGCACCCATGGTACAAAGTTAAGAAATTCAAATCAACTACCCGAATTCATTATTCCGTTCTGTGCTACAATTGTACACCTGTTACTTCATAACCTTTAGGTAACTACTAATAATTTGTAACCAAATATACTATAATTTTGCTGGCATCAAAAACGAATAAATAATTAAACGAATTGTAAACGACATTAAATATGGGACTAGAACAAATAATAGATTCTTCGATACTGGACATCTTTCCGCTTATGCCCTCAACAGGTGCCTGGCCATTTACGATGATCCGCATTGACCGCAACGAACTTTCTGGCCTTGAGATGGATAAGACCTTGTTTGCCCCTTTTCAGTTGCTTGTTCTTAAAAGGACTGATTTTAATGATAAGGCTCTACTTGACTATGCAAGAAAATCTAAGGAGTATCAGGCCATTCTCCCTCCTTTCAGGTCTGATTTCCTTGCGAATTATAGCAACATGATAGACAGTGAAAAGGAATTACTGGAATGGGTGGATAAGACTACGAGTTTAGCAATTGGACTTGTCATCAACACCGCGCTGCTTAAGGGAATACAGTTCAGTCCAATTGGAACAGACCTTTCTGCCTTGGATTTACTGATGGGACTTGATCAAAAAAATCTTAAGGCCTATCAATTACTCGACGCTTATCAGCTCGACCCATCATTTCTGGCATAACGGAAGCAGCATTATCGCACTCGCAAAAAATAGAACTTTTACATATAAAACTAAAAATCATGACATTAGAAATTTTAAAAATCAAAGAAGAATTAAGGGACTTAATAGATGCTTACGCCTATTTAAGTGATGAGAAAAAGATCTCGGAAGTAATGGATTTATTTACACCAGATACCACATACAAAGTTTATATGGGTGGCTTTTTAGCAGCAAATGTTTCTGGAACAGAATCCATGGAAAAAGAATTTAACGGGCATGCATCGTTGGTAAAGACCTATTTTACCATGAACGGGCAGCATACAGTAAAAATTGATGGAAATACCGCTACAGGTGTTTCATTTTCTGAACTTAAGATGATAAGAGAGGTTGAAGGCAAGAGTGTAATTACTGATTATAGTGTTAAATACGATGACAAATATGTGTGTCTAAATGGAAAATGGCTAATAAAGGAGCGTATCGGCTACTTTATAATGGTAGAGGAAAGACCACTGAGCAATTAGGGTTATTTTGGGGCATGGGGCCTTGTAGCCCCATTCTTTAATAAATACTAGCTGTGGCATTTAACCTTTTGAAGGTTTAGACGACCTTTCACTTTTAATTTTTTCCCGGTGCTGAATGCCCCATTCGGTCATTGCGGCAACAACCTTTTCAAGTGTATGACTATAGGGAAGCAATTGATATTCGATAGTTACCGGGTAACCCACAGCAATCTTTTTAATTATAAATCCGTTCATTTCCAGTTCCTTCAGTTCACTTGATAGCACCCTGGCAGAAATACCTTTGACCTGTCTCTGAAGCTCTGAAAATCTATTATTCCCCCTTGCCATTGCAATTATTATCATCAGCTTCCATTTGCCACCTACGGCATATAGTGCGTCTGATACCGCGTTGAGTACTTTGGTACATTCTTCGGTAAACTCTTTATTTACAGGTTGCTCTTCTGTTTGTTCCATGAAACAATGTTGATATTATCTGATAACCTTTAGGTAACAGATAATAATTTATTAGCAAATATAAGGTAATTTTGGTTAGTATATTGGCTTATAAATACTAAATCCAATATTGCCACCTCGTCATTTCGAGGCAAAGAGAGAGTTCTTGCCCAGGCGAGTGGCTTCAAATTGGTATAGCCAAGTGATCGCTCCTATCGTCGAGATGACCTAGTGTTAGTCTGGAGGATAATTTCTGGGCTATTTGCGATGTTGAAACCAAATAAATATCTTCGTGCCTATGAAAATATTACGCTACTCGATTTTACTACTGGTTCTTTTTTCCGTGCTGCCAGGTTGCAAAAAAAATGGGGAGAACTCTGATCGTTGTGATGGTATCCTGAATGAAAATCCACCGTTAAAGGTTATGATTGTCCTTGCCGATAAGCAGACAGGAGACAACCTGATTCTTAAAGAAGGGCTTACCGCGACTGATTTGAAGATAACGTTGGAAGGAACAGCTACGCCACTTACGAACTTGCGCATTGTCAATATCCCAGGTTCACCGTTGATTGGGATGCTTGAACTAGCTGTTTTTCATGCAAAGGCTGGTGAATACCGGTACAAGATTGAAACCAAAGGCCTATCTGATGTTGAGTTTTCTTATACCATTAAGCAGGTTAAGAGTGATAGCCCGTGTAAGCTATATTATTATCCGTTAGAAGGGCTTAAGGCAACGAATCAGGATTATACGAAGTTGGAAATTGGAGATAAAATCTATTCCAATGGGATGAAAGTGTTGCTAAAGTAAAGTGGAGAGTACAGCCCCCTTCACTCTTTAGAAAGATAAACGCTATCGCTCACGGCTTCTAACCAAACAGTTTGCCCTTTTTTCTCTGCCAGTAATGGCTACCACTGCGCAAAGTCTATCAACCATTACTGCGCGTGCGCTAGTGCTGCACGGTGATAATGACAACTTTTTTCCTGTTAAAATCCTTGTAAGCATTTTCCGCTCTATACCCAATGCCGAATAGTGGATTATTCCCGGTGGCGACCGTGTTCCAATTTATGATGCTTCGGTTCCATTCACTTCAACAACACTGCGGTTCCTTGACGGGCCGGATAGCAAATAGGATTTTACCCTTTTCTTTTATACACGCGCATCGCAAAAACATAAGCCATAAACAAAATTCCTATGCACCAGGCAAGAGCAATCCATATCTCATTACCTACCGGCTGGTTGAATAGTAGAGCACGGATAGTCTCTACTATAGAGGTAACCGGCTGATTTTCGGCAAAGGCGCGAACTGGTCCCGGCATACTCTGAGTAGGAACAAAAGCGGAGCTGATTAATGGTAAGAAGTGAATTGGATAGGCAATTGCTGCCGCACCATCTATTGTTTTTGCCGACAATCCGGCGATAGCAGCGATCCACGTAAGTGCCAGCGTAAACAGCGCAAGTATACCCGCCACGGCAAGCCACTCAAAGACTCCGGCCGGCGAACGGAAACCCATTAGGAGTGCAACTAAAATAATTACGGCAATTGAGATCAYTATGGATACCATCATCACCGTTACTATTATGCCCATTGCCATGATGCTGTTGTTCGTCTATGTGCTAGGGAGCTAAGATCGGAAGAGCGTCGTGTA
>NZ_AWRU01000014.1 GCF_000523515.1 Pedobacter sp. V48
CCGACAATCCGGCGATAGCAGCGATCCACGTAAGTGCCAGCGTAWAYWGCNGMMAKTRTMCCCGCCACGGCAAGCCACTCAAAGACTCCGGCCGGCGAACGGAAACCCATTAGGAGTGCAACTAAAATAATTACGGCAATTGAGATCACGTTGGATACCAGTGAGGTTAGCACATGCCCCCATAAGGCCACCGAACGTGCAATGGGCATTGAGTTGAAACGCTCAAATATGCCCTGTTGCACATCGAGAAACAAGCGGTAAGACACATAGCCTACACTGTTTGCGACAGCAATTAACAGAATGCCTGGCAATAGGTAATTGACATAGTTATCTGTGCCGGTTTTAATGGCGCCCCCTAGCACATAGACGAACAACAGCATCATGGCAATGGGCATAATAGTAACGGTGATGATGGTATCCATACTGCGGAAAACGTGACGCATGGAACGTCCTACCATAACACCCATGTCTACAAGAAAATAATTTTTAGTGGTTTCCATTTTATTTCTCTTTTTCACCAACAATTGAAAGAAATATCTCCTCCAAGGTTGGCTGTTTTTCAATAAATTCTACTTGTGTGGCTGGGAACAGCTTTTTAAGCTCAGCAAAGCTGCCGCTCACGATGATTGTGCCTTCATGAAGAATGGCAATTTTATCGGCAAGCTGTTCTGCTTCCTCTAAATACTGGGTGGTTAGGAATACCGTGGTGCCGCCGTCAGAAAGCTCTTTGACGATCTTCCAAAACTCAATTCTGGCCTCCGGATCAAGTCCAGTAGTCGGCTCGTCTAAGAAAATGATTGGCGGATTTCCCACAAGGCTCATGGCAATGTCGAGCCTGCGACGCATGCCTCCGGAATAGGTAGAAGCCCTGCGGTCTGCCGCATCGGTTAAGTTGATCCGCTTAAGGAGATTATCAGCTACCTGACGCGGATTGCTAAGGTGCCTCAGTCTGGCAATCATAGTAATATTTTCTCGTCCGGTTAACACCTCGTCTATTGCTGCAAATTGTCCCGTAAGGCTGATTGACTGCCGTACACTTTCGGGTTTTAAAAGAACATCAAATCCATTTACCCTTACATTTCCGCTATCTTGTTTGAGCAGTGTGCTCAGGATTTTGACAATTGTTGTTTTGCCGGTACCATTGGAGCCGAGTAGGGCAAAAATACTGCCCTTTTCAACTTCAAAATCTACGCCCTTCAGAACATGAAGCTGCTTATAGGACTTTCGCAATCCTTTAACTTGAATTGAGTTGTTTTGCATATACTTTTCTTTTTAATTTTTTGGCATAGCAAAGGTAATCGGCCTAATAGCCAAATTCAGCAACAACGGCGAGCGTTTTAGTTGTAATCACGCTACTTATAGTTGTTTTCTGTAACCTCTGGTAGTATTTTGCAGAAGAGATGTTACGGGTTAAAAGAATGAAGTGTTTATTGCTCTAAATGCAGGCTTTCCTTATGTAGGGCATTCATTATTTCGGTAATGAATTCAGGAGACAGGCCTTGTTTAGTTCCCACTGTTATTGTTTTATTTAGCGCTTGTTTAAAACGATCTGCTTGTAGTGGTGGAATGTTATTGTTCTTCTTATAGATTCCAATTTCTCTGACAACACGCTAACGACTGCCTAGTACCGCTATGAGTAATTTATCTAAAGAATCTATTTTCTTACGGCTACTGCTTAATTCGGTACCAATTACGGCCTTACTTTTAGTTTGTGAAAAGGCGTATGAACATACACCAAGACTGGTTAATAAGCCAACGATAAAAGTTTTTTTGTGTATCATACCTGTCGATGTGGTTGATAAATAAAAAACGGATTATTTAATTGGTTATTACGCTTCAAACATTAGAAGTCTCTGGAAGTTTATGTTCCCCGATGCGCCTCAAATTTCATGATCAGTTTGGTCTTGAATCTTGCCGTTTTTCCGTCTTTGGTTCCTGGAATGTATCTAGGAGCATGCAGAAGAATACCACGAGCCCGATCTCCATAATCTGAATAGGTGTTTTTATCAAACCTTGTTTGAGAAATAATTCCATCCCGCTCGATATAGATCCAGATCACAACCTCTCCTTTTACACCGTTATCAATTTCCTTCTTGGTAAAGTGAAATTTATCGATGATATATCCTTGCAGGTCGTGCCCTCCTCCTGGAAATTTGGGAGGTTTCACGTTGCCATAATACGGATGGTCTAAATTTATGATAGTGGTATCTATCTTCCTGACGGATTTACCCGAATCCTGAGCGAAAAGATTTAAACTAATGCTAAGGAGCGATAAGATACCGTAAAATTTGGAGAGTCGTTTCATAGGTTTTTAATCAAATGTACAAATATATCATTTCCACTTCCCCAAGATGTCCAAGATGCATAGCCTTTCGATGGTCCCGCCCTCGGCATAATTATCTCTTTCGATTGGATTAGCAGTATTTATCTCTTGTAGCTTATTGAGAAAATCCTCTGGCCGGTAAAAAATCCCATCGTTAATAAAATAAACTGCTTCACTATCTATTGATGGCCTTGGTTTTTCTACAGCAAATGTATTTATTGGCATAATAAGCGGCAAGGCAGATAAAGAAGAGAGTTTTAAGAAATCGCGACGTCTATATGCAGACATATTTGTATGGTTGTTTCAGGATTTAATAAAAAGGCTTTTCATCAAATATACTAAATTTAGCTGCGCTGAACTCGCTGAAGGGCTCGGTTCTCCTAGCGTCAAGATGATAAGAGTTTCAAAATATTGAAGTTATAGCTCTAGAAGGAACAGCTAATTACTTATATATATTAAAGGAATCGCAATACCCCGATGATTAAAAAAAGCAACCCACCGATAATAAGATAGTTTGAGTACTTTTTGACAGAACTCCAGCCGTCGTTGTTGGTTGAATACCTTGCCATTATACCGAGAGATATTAAACAAATTGAAGAAATTAAACTCAACATAATTTAAATATTGTTGGTATGTATGTTTTTTAACGCCCATTCCTGCACAGCAATAAGAACAGGTGTCAATGAAATTCCTTTTTCACTTAGTACATACTCTACAGTCGGAGGTACTGTTGCATAGGCGGTTCTGATCAGAACTCCTGTTTTTTCCAATTGTTTAAGCTCTTTTACCAGCATACGTGTATTTATACCGGGGATTGATCTTTCCAGTACCTTAAACCTCATTTTACCGGTCATCAATGTATTGATGATCGTCATGGTCCATTTACCCGACATTAAATCCATCGCTTCCTGGCATGGACAGATCTCAATTTTATCTTCCTGCATTGAAAATTTAAAACACTGTAAATCAATAAAACTTTACTTTTTGTTACTATTGTACAAAGAGGTAACTACTTGCAAATGTAAGGTTAGTAGCAGACATTTACAATTTAACTACAACCACGTTGATTATGACCATTGAGGAAATTACTGCTTATATCTTATCTAATTTTAAAAAAGTAAACATTACAGAAGCAAGTGGTGACCTTTTCTTTATGTACGATCAGGAGAAGATGATGCCATTTGCAACTATAGTTACCAGTGACAACGATTTTGACAGTATATCTCAGTTGAATAGAGAGGGTTTCTTTCGACTAAATATTGGTATTGACAAGACTTTGTTTGTCAGCTCTTTTGAGGGTATAGCGTTAAAGAAAGGTATTGGCGCGTATGTAGCCTCCTGTATAGATTTTACGGCCGAGAACATAGTGATGCCTCACCCATTTTACGGATCAATGTATTGGTTATGTATCGTGAATCCAGACAAGGATAGCTTGCCTGGATTAAAAAGTTATCTTGATGTAGCGTATGACTTAGCTGTTAAAAGGTATAAGGGTTAGCTTAATCGTATCCAATTCTACGCAAGCTTTTTCCGCAACCATTTGCGAACCGGCTCATCATACCATTTCAATGCGGCATATGCCAAAATAATGCTACCTATTAAGATTAGTAATGCATAAGGCCAAGCCTGTGCTATCGTTATCCCTTTGTTATTACTGATCCAGGCCACGTAAAAGTAGACAATCGGGTAATGTACCATATAAAGGGGGTACGATATATCACCTAAGAATTTGCAGACCCTGTTCTCTCTTTGACTTTGCATCAGACCACTGGCACCAAGGTATACGATAAGTGGGAATACGATGATAATGCAAACAGAGTCATAGACTCCGTTCATCCAAACCTGTCCAACACCGCCAATGCGCGGCATATAAAGTACTATTGCTACTAAAAGACTGCACCATAAAAAGGCATTTTTAATACGGGTCGGCTTGGCTACACGCGAAAGCAACAGACCGGCAAAGAAAGGATACATGACACGCGTTAGTCCGATACGAACCTGTTCCACATTCAGAGTCCAGCCGCCACTAACGTCTCCGTTTGTGATTGCCAGGTGTACAAGTGCAATAGCAGAGATGCCTACTAAAATACTTAGCGCTGTTTTAGAAAATTTTCTGATCCAGAGGGCATAAAGAATATTGGCGATGTATTCAAAAAACAATGACCACCCTACACTATTCATTGGGTGCATCTCCTGCCAGCCACGTATATCAAGCGATAATGGTATGGGCAGGATGGTATAACCGATCAGCAGTACCAGTAGCATCTTCCAGATAGGAATGGTATGAATGAGCGGCCATAACGTAGAATCTGTAAAATAGAATCCGACAGCGCCGAGGGTCATCCCCAAAATCACCATTGGCTGAAGACGTATGATACGGCGTTTGAAAAAACTGCCCACTGTCATTTTATGCCACCGATCGTCATAAGCATAGCCCATCACGAAACCGGATAATAGAAAGAAAAAGTCGACAGCCAGGTAGCCGTGATTGACGAATTTGTCTAAATTACTTGTTGAAAATGGTTCGGCCAGATGGAAAGTTACAACAATTATGGCTGCGATTCCGCGAAGGCCGTCTAATATAGGATAGTGCGGCTTGGTGGCCAGCTCGTTTAGGTTAATTCTCATTCATTGTGTGTGAAATCGCAATTTGTAAAAAAAAGCTAATAATAAGACTGGCTATCTTAAGCTTTTTATTTTTTCTACGAGCAAATCCAATACTGGCTGGCAAGCAATCAGGTTGAAACTCCAGATATCGTCTGTAATAAAAATGTAGTTGCCATTAAAACTATAAATATAATCCCCCCCTTCGATTCCAATAATCCAATCTTCTTTTTTTAGATCAGGATAAGTTCGCAATACTTGCCAGCAATATTCTCTAACCTCTCCCTCATCTCCGAAATCGTCCAGCATAGACAAAATACTAGATTCATTAGTCAATCCATATTTTAACAGCATTTCCTCGATCATATTCTTTACAATTCTTTTTGATTTTTTTCTCTTGCCATTTGTAGCTCGCCCCCAAATACGCTGAGCACGTATTTTTTCTATGCAACAAGAAGAGCTTCGTTTTTGTACGCTGAAAACAAAACGATCAGCTGATATCACAACGCATTGTTGTAAGTAATTTCTTGAAACCTACTTTTTCATATGCCTTCACAGCTGCATCATTGTCGTGGTATACATCAAGACGCAGCTCAGTTATTCCTTTTGATAAAACCCATTGCTTAAGATCGTTTATCAATAGCTTATTGATTCCTTTTCCTCTAAATTCGGGCTTTACGAACATGAAGCCAAGATAACCAAAGAGTTCATGACGTTCGTAAGCTTTTGCTGACCGGATTTGGGCGTAACCACAACCAACGATTTCAGCATTAAACTCAATCACAAGAACTACTGTTTGTTCATCCTCTATTAGTGTCTTAAGGTCGTAATAGAAGATTTCACCATCCTTTAGGGTAGGATTAAAAGGACGCTCCGCCTCAACCAACATTTGCAGAAATTCGCCAAGCTTAGGCAAGTCGGCATTTGTTGCACACCTGGTAGGTCCATATGTATTGTTCTCCAATGGTTCGATGTTTTCTTTCAGAAACTTAATTCTCTCTTCGGTCTGTTGTGTCGGCATAGTTCTGCTAAGTTAATGCATATCTATAATTACATCAATAGGTTTCGATTAACAAAACCATTAGAAAGATGCGGGATTTTCAGCTCTCAAAACTGAAGACAAGAATGTCTTGGCGAAGAAGGTGGAAGGCAATGGTTATTTTTTCAAATTAAGATTGATGCTATTAAGAAGCGTATGAAGAAAGGTAAGTTGCTTTGGAGAGAAGTGTTCTCGTTCAGCTTTTTTTAGAATTCTCTTCTCTTTTTCAATATGTTTTGTCATCCTATCTTTTGCCTCATAGGCAGCCATATATTCTTCCATACTTTGCTTTAACTTTGCCTTGAGGCAGGAATTGGGGTTAGCTATGTAATAATTGGTAAAGCTTGCCATGTGTGTATAAAACAAGTCTTCGACTGTTGTGGTAAAGGATTGCATTGCTATATCTTCTGAATTTGGACATATTCTTTCTAACGCATTAACAGTGGAAACATCAAACTTGCCATGCTTTAGTATCGCCCCAATGCTATCTGACTTTTCTTTAATATTTAATTCTTTTTTTTCCTCAATATTCTTGTCTGTAGCAACCGTCAAAACAAAATCTGAATTATTACCCACATCTTCATGATCATTATCAGGCTGTTCATATTTTTCTTTTTCTGATCTGGACTTGGTATTTGTAATTAACTCCAGCTTTGCTACAACCTTCTCATAAAATTGCTTAGAAATTCTTTTCTGTTCTGCGGTATCCAATACTTTTTTTCTATGCCAGGTTCCATTGCGAAAAACAGACCTTAGTGCGATTGTAGTTGTTGTTTTATTCTGGTTGTCAGTTGGTATATAAGAGAAGAAAAACATTTGTTCCTGATCTTTTTTATCATATAATACCTCTCCTTCTTTTATGCCAGCAACATCTCTAGTCCAATGTTCTGAATCATATTGCCATCGTTCTGGAATTTCATTTTCGGGATTTGCATTTCTAAAGCTTTCGACAGCTAACTTAAATTTGTCTTTCTCTATTGGAAAAGTAATAGAGGCCCAGCCACCTAAACTTCCTTCACCTGGGTAATTGCAGGAAAATAACAGTACAGGTATTAAAAGAAGAAGGAATGATCTAAACATCGAGAAAATTTTATCGTTTCGGATTACTATTATCGTTTGATTTTACTTGTGATAATTCAAACCAATTTGTCAAGTCCCCATCGTAGTCAAAGACCTCAATAAGTTCAAACCCTAATTTTTCAAGAACTTTTATTGAGCTTTTATTTTMNAKATNGAGWWANNGNAMAAATTKAATTWMTMYSTMKRWWNNTTYARARMNNCAWATYSSRWAATTGCTTTTGATGATTCTGTTGCATAACCCCTTCCCCAGTGCTTTTTCTTAAACCTATAACCCAAATCATAAAAGTTTATATGATTGTTTAGCGGTTCTCTAAAGTATTTTAAGCCTGCCCAGCCAATACATTCATTTGTCTGTTTCTCGACAACGGCCCAACGAGCAATTCCATTATCGTTATATTGTTTTTGAAACATTTCAATCACCTGTACAATTTGTTCTTTGGATTTTACAGGTTTGTTTTCAATAAATTTGTGAACTTCAGCGTCGGAGTCCAATTCAAATAGATCATCAATGTCTTGGTTATCGATTTTCCTAAAAAATAATCTTTCGGTTTCTAAAATTAACCCCATATCTTTTAAAGGTATTTATTTAGCAATGCAAAAGTCAATTTATTTTTTTCTTCTTTTTACATACATCAAGATACAGACTAAAGAGATCACCAATCCTGTCACTACCCTTACCACATAACATTATCAGATTTATTTTACGGTGTGTTTGTCAGTGAGTTTTCACAAATGGAGGTCTATTATATTAGGAGCAAAGACTTTAAAAACTGGATTACAGGCCTTCGTTAGATTCATCTACTTTTTTCGCTGTTAGTCTATTAAACTACATTCACTTCCGATAGGTGGTCGCGCCCCTTAATCCGCTAAAAGGCGACGATCACATCTTGTTTTTCCTGGATGACAATAAACGCATATTTACAGGGAATGAAGATTTCAGTTTTACACAGAACAGAAGAGAAAAAGAATATCCAAGGGCTAACAGGTAACTGCTAAAAAGTGCTATTTGCTAGTTCAATATTATATTAAGCACCGACAGTGCCTGTCTGGACTTCACCGGCACGTTTGTAGCTGGCAATAATTACTCCGGTTGAGGTAGCCAAACTCTCTACTAATGTAAATGCTGCTGGAATGGGCCCACTGTCAAACAATTTTTTTCCTTTACCAAGCGTCAGTGGATAAATTTTTAGACGAAGTTCATCTACTAAATCATGCTCCAGCAAAAGTTGAACGAGCTCACTACTACCCCAAACCTGAATATCAGAACCTTCTGAATTTTTGAGTTTCTTAATATCTGCCACATTGTGGAGGAATAAGGAGTTTTTCCAATCTGATTTTTCCATGGTCTGCGACAGGACGTATTTGGTGCCATCATTAATACCTGGCCAAAAGTCAGCGTGATCAGGCCAGTACGAAGCAAAGATGTCGTATGTTTTTCTGCCTAGAAGATATTCTGCTGGTTTCAACTCTTCCTGAATGATCTTGCCAAAAAGCTCATCACCATAAGATGCGGTCCAGCCGCCATATTTGAAACCACCTGATGTGTCTTCTCCCGGTCCACCTGGTGCTTGCATAACACCATCCAGTGAAATCATTGACAATACTGTTATTTTTCTCATTTTATTTGATTTTTAGTAATTATGATAATAAGTATTTTATTGACAATACAAAGATGGAATGCATTTCAGAGTTTGATGCGGGGTAAAAACGACAACTTAGAGGTGAATAGCGTCAAAAAAACTAGTGCCTTAGTATTTTATTTTTCTTTCAAAATGGTTTCAATTTCGTAAATTCAAGCATGAATAAAATTAACGCCWYRWYGMTCWNTCYKRKSWTWGYYTTTACGCTTAGTTCCTGCAAAAAGGATAAGGCTGCGAAGGTCGACTGTGAAATGAAATTAACGCACCACATTTCTTCAATAATTACAGATTTTACGGAGGACGTTATTATGCGCTTCAATTCTGCCAAGCAAATCATTGACGTTATAACATCGTCCCAATCCTTTTCCTACCAATACAATGGAAACGAAGTGATTGTCCGCTCTGGTGGCAATGATGCTCATAAAATTGCTCTTGACAATGGTCGTGCGGTGAACATTATTACCATCGACTCAAAGGATGTTCAAAAAATTTCCTATGATTCTGATGGTCGGATGAAGCAGATTTTGCTGGAACATGAGGGAGTTGTCAGAAGCATCTCTACATTTTTTTATGCTGGTGGAAATCTGGATTATGTGCTTGTAGAAATTAAGGACGATGAGCGTTTGGATAGTAAATACATTTTTGAGTATACAAATTTTAAAACAGATGCCAGAACTCAGTCATTCCAGTTTTTCAATGAATCGATACTCGGCAATTTCGTTCCAGTAACACTTAGAGGATCAAGTTCGTTTAACCTTCCCTCAAAGATGATTTATGTACGAAAAATCAACAACTATGACTATAAATACGCGACGGTTTATGAATACACCTATACCATGTCTCCAGCAAATGGTAGCGTCATCGGTATGAGCACTAAATATACTGTGCAAACCAAGGGAGGCCCGATCGTAATTACCGATAACGTAAACATTGCTTCAACCTGTCCATAAGTAAGCATTAGAATTAATAGAAATAATGAATACCAACATAATAGATAAGTTAGCGCATTCATTGGGAAGACGGGATGAAGTACCCGATCAGGAACTGGCTAATGCTATTGTACAAAGCATCGACTATGAAGCGGTCAGAGAGTTGGTTGAGAACCTATATCATAAAGCAGGGTTATCCAGAACGATTGCATAAAAGTAATTTATGAGATTGGAACATTGAAACCGGAAATGATAGCCGATTTCTGTTCGTAATTGATTGATCTGTTAGACAGTAAGAATAATCGTTTGCAATGGGTTGCAATGATCGCTAAATGCGATCACTACAATTAAACCGAAAGAAATATATAATGCATTACCTAAAATAATAACCACTGCAGACAAAGGTTCAGTCATCACCAATGACCATTGTGTAGGTACTATGATTAAACTTTGTGGCGTTAAAGAGTATAGTGAAAATGTATTCCCATTGCTAATTGGGCAACTGCTGAAAAGCCCCGACAACCAGCTACCAATGTAGCCAGAAAATGCTTTGCAAATTGTAAACAGCGACAATAAAACGTAAGAAGCACCCTCGATGCAATAAATAGACCAGCTTTAATATATGCGCTGAGCATTTTTAGACAACTGTTTAACATGCTGTAAATATTCGATGATGTGTTCATGCTCATTTAAAGGATAGCTTACTCCAAGTTGCCTCGCAACATTTTGTGCTATTTTTTGAAAAAGCTTAATAGTAACGAACACTGCATTCCATACTTCATTAACATCGCCAGTTGGGTAGGTTTCAAGTAATTCTGCGTAAAGTTCTGGCTCAAGATATTTTTTATAAAACTTCCCATATTTGCCTGGATTTACTGAAAATTGATAGCGGAAACCAATGTGCCAATCTATCATTTGTATTAATGCAGATTGAATAACATTATAGAATAAGTACTGAGCGTGGGGAATCTGCTCTCGCCAAATACCCTTTGCAAGTCCTGTATTGGTATACCAGAACTCGTTACAACAATCACCAAATTCCCTAACCGATGGTCGATTTACCAGGTAACTTTTATCACTTGCCGGATCTAGTGAAGCTAAACTAAGCATATCATCTTTATTCAATAATACCTTACTAAGACTATCATCCAGGAAACGATGTAGATTTTCAATCGGGATTAATGTTAAGTCAATCCGATTTCCGTCCATAAATTGCATTAAATAGGAAAATGCCCCATCTAGTTCAGGTGTTGGCGGATAAAGCTCCATGTCCTCAGGCATTTGAAGTATCATCCTTTCGCCAAAAACATCAATCCACGTATGATCCTGAAGAAATGGAGAGAGGCTTTTAACCACATATATGATGTCGTAATCCTGAAAGATATCCTTTGCAACGTTTGGATTGGCCTGTGAACCATTTAACAGAACTGCCCTTATGTCTTGATTATTTGCAGCGACATCAATAATCAATTGCATCATTTCGCGTTTACTTCTACTTATCATAACAATTCTTTCTTCATCATAATATCTAGCTGCTCGTCGTTACCCATTTTGAATATATGCTTATCAAAAGCAATAAATCCATTCTTTTCGTAGAACCTTATTGCACGTGGATTTTTTTCCCAGACACCTAGCCATAAATAGGAATTATGCTGTTCTTGAGCAACTTCAAGTGCTTTCTCATAAAGAAGTTGACCTACCTTTTTACCATGATGGCTGCTTTTAACATATATGCGCTCAATTTCTAAAGCTTTTTGATCTTGTTGTTCTGTTTGTGCAGTCCCGGTATTTACTTTTAGGTAACCAACAGGGTTCTCATCTTCCCAAGCAATGTAGAACAATGAATCTGGATTGCTTAATTCAGCTATCATCCGGCTATTATTAAAACTGTCTTCAAGATACTTTTCCATATCCTCCTTGGTGTTGCTATCAGCAAATGTTTCAAAGAAAGTTTCTCTGCCAATGCGCTGAGTTGCACTTAAATCATCAATAGTAGCCTTTTTAACCTGTATGTATTCCATTATTTAATTTATTTTGGTTTACAAATTTACCTAATAACTAGATAAAACTATCTGATATCATTGTTAGTCTCGATATCGAATAAGCGGTCTGCCTCATCATATCCGGTAGGCAGAATAATGCCTTCCGTTTTTGCACCGGCCGAAATCAACGCTGCTATCGAATCAGGTTTGCGACCGTCCATCCAATAGGAATCAGTACAGGCACGTATGGCGAGCAATAATGGTGCATTTCCGTTTGTATCTTTCGCGTCTACGTCGGCTCCGCTATTGATGAGCTTTTTTACTGCATCATGAGCTCCACGCCAAGCTGCAATCTGCAATGCAGAACTATTTTTCGGAATTCCGAAATAACCATCTCCACTTACATAAGGCGTATCTACCTGAATATCCAAGGCCAAAATTCTGCCTATTCCTGCCGCATTGTTATTTCCAGCAAACCCACCAAGTAACATACCTCCATACTCGGTCGATAAAATTCCGATTGCAGATTCATCCATCGCACAAGCTCTGGCCAGTTCGTCCATTCCTTGCAAGGATATGTCAAATCCATAATCCCGGAACAATTGCAAAACGTCTGCCCTGCCCCTTTGCGCTGCCATTACTATGGCAGATCTGCCGTCCTTCTGGCTTTGCAATCCAGGATTAGCACCATGTTCCAGTATCATCAATATGTTTTGTAACTGATTGTCGCGTAAAATCGCCTGGTGCAGTGCTGTAACGCCCCAGAGTGTTAAACGATTAGGATCTGCCCCACTCTGCAGCACCAGGCGGATGCCTTCGGTATCATGTATATCACACTTACGCAGCAACATAGTAGCCATGGAATCTGCAGTCATCTTACCACTATCTAGCAATAGCTGGAAGGCGCGGTTGTCGTAACTTTCGGGTGAATGATAAGGTACTTCATTGTCGTTAGGATTTGCGCCGTTATTGAGCAGCAACCGGGTCAATTCCGGATGGAATGCTACCCCAGAAGCGCCGTAAAGAACACTTTCCCACTCTGTGTGAGGTGTGTGCAGATCATCAAAGAAGCCTGTATTTACATCAGCTCCGGCACTGATCAATGTTTGAGCAGCGGAAACAAAAGATGCTGGAGGGAGACTATTCAAAAAACGAGAAAAACAGAGATAAGTTAACGCATCCCATCCTAGCGTTCCTCCTTTAGCAGCAGCAAGAGAAGGATCTTGAGCCAAAAAATGTTTTATGGCGATGTCATTTCCAAGCAATGCAGCCGTGTATATGCTGTTTTCGGCAATGTCGGGAGAAGAAGCAAGCAGGGCTTCGGCTTCGTCTGTTGAACCATACCATACACTGGCTTTAATAAAGGCATCCACTGTGTTCATAAAAGGTAGCTTTTGAAATAAAGATAAACATTATTCGTATTTACTCTGAAGTGCTTTTCTTACCTGTAAACTCAGAAATTTTACAAACATGTGCTTATTATTTTCTTTTATTTGCAGTCAATGTTAATCTATGAAAGTTAAAAGAATCGTTATAGACATATCCGCACAAAATATAGATGCGGCCAAACAATTCTATCAAGTTATACTTGGACTTGATTTATTGATGGATCATGGTTGGATTAAGACCTACGGGTCTAATGAGCACCAAGCAATTCAGATCAGTTTTGCGACTGAGGGTGGTTCCGGCACACCCGTACCTGATTTATCTATAGAGGTTGATGATATTGATGAGGCGCTTAACCGAATGAAAGATTTTGGAATATCAATTGAATATGGTCCGGTTGATGAGCCATGGGGTGTTCGTAGATTTTTTGTACGCGACCCTTTTAACAAATTAGTTAATATTTTGGGCCACATATAAATTATGGAAATTACTGAACTGTTAGCCATCAGTTTATAATAACGCCAAAGGCCTACTCTTGTAAGATAACCTAGTGATAAAAGTACGGGTAAACCAGTAGAAAAAAATACAAATATCCATCTATTGTTTGAAAAAGCAATAATTAGTCACTTTGGGTACATCTTAAAAATTACCGTTATGAAAAAATTTGGAATTATCTGTTTCACCATGATATTACTTGGTGTAGCATCTTCAAATGCACAAGGCATTTTAGACAAAATAGACCGCACGCTTGATAAGGCTGATAAAGCGGGGAAACAAGCTGACAGAGCCGGAAAAACCGGTGGTAAACTCAGTAGCTTCTTTGGCAAAAAGAAAAGTGCCGAAGAAGTTGTAGCTGAAACCAAAACTACTGTAAATATTAGCGGTGTAGATTTTGCCACTCTAAAAAGCATAAATGAAAAAGCAGAGAATACTAAAGGTGTGCTCAGTTCAAAAATGAAATTTAATACATCCGGTTCAATCATTAGTTTGGAACATAGTGGTACAACAGAAGATTTGCTGATCGCCTTACAAAAAACCAATCCTGACATATTTACTGAAAAAAATATTGAAGCCTTAGAAGACGGCCAAATATCAATTAAAATTAAAAAGTAATAGACAATACTGATGAAAAATACTTCAATTTTGATATTGGCAATAATAAGCATCTCTTATCTTGCTTCCTGTAAAAAGGGTAAAGATGGACCATCAAACGAAGAAATTCTTAAAAATAAGATTGAGGATGTGATTCCACAGCAATACTTAGATACCCTGAAAACATTAAATTTTCCTGTAAACGAAGGTACAACGCCACCTAATATGGAAGGCGCATTTTATGTATCTCCATTAATTCTAAGAGTATCGAACATACTAGGAGACAAACCCGGTAATGCATTTCTGAGTTCAAAAGTAAAATTTTTTGACCAGCACAATGATGATTTTGGTATAAGCTTAATTGGCGAGCACGTATTAACTTTAAGAGATACAAGTATTGTAACTGCGATATCTGGTTCGGGAAATAATTTTACCATTTATGGGAAGGTTAAATCTACTTATGGCTCTTACTCGGCCATATTTGCTACTATAATTTCGGGTATAAAGGAAGGCAACAACATTAAAAATTATACTATCGGTATAATAAACATTGATAACAGCAAAGGTGGGACGGGCATTTTTGTACCTGAAGGAAAAGCCAGAGTCGCTTATGATTCCGATTTAATCACGGAGAGCATCGAGTATGATTCGAAAACAGCAAAAGCTGGTAATGAGAGGATTTTAAATTTAGTAAAACCACTGGGGGGACGTTAACCACCCCCACCCGCGCCACCTGGCATGCCTCTGGGAGGACGACCTGCAAACTTTTGCAATCTCAGCGTAAAGGTGAGCAGGTAATAGCGTCCTAACCGGTTCACGTTACTTTGCGTAATGGCATATGCATTTTGCGTTGAGGTAAAACCTGTATTCTCGTTAAACGCGTCGTACACGGAAAAGCGCAGGGTGCCCACATTATTCTTTAGAAAGCGTCGCTCTATGTAAGTATTCAAGACATTTGGGTTGGTAGCGCCATTATAACCTTCATAAATCGCCTTACTGTAGTTATAATTTAGCGTCCAGCTTTTGAAGAAATAGAGGTTGCCATTGGTGCCAAGGGTGATGGTTTGAAAATTATTATCACTATATGCATCTGCGACAGAATTTTTAGAGCGATTAATACTGTAATTGGCATTCGCCTCTGCATCTAAAACGTCGGGAATATCCACTCTGAAACGTACTCCTTGGGAAAGTGCCAGATTTTTAGCCATATTCTTTTGAATAGTTTGATTAATACCGAGTGAATCGAGAACATTAGTGAGGTAAGAAATATTGTTGTTATAAGTGACTTTGCCATTAAAGAATAAACTGTATTTGCGTTTGGCCCAAGGCTTGGCAAACGCATAATAGGCTGTAGCATTATAAAACCCCGAAGCATTTTGATATTTCGTTAATATTGCCCCGGCAAGTCGTGGATCTGCTGTATAATTGCGGGGATAAGTAACGGTGTGCGCTACAATCTTGCGGTCAGTTTGAGTAAAACTTAGATTCACAAAAAACGTTTTCCCCGTTCCGTCGCCGAATTTGTTATACCTGACCTGAAAACTGTTGTTGTATTCAGGCAGCAGATCTGGATTACCTTGCATCGGGTAGCTGGACTCGGAAAAGTCAATAACCGGCTGTAATTGATGATAAGCTGGTGAATTGCTCGCTCCCTGGTAGTCAAAAGCCAATGCCTGAAGCTCGGAGAAGTTATAGACATAATGCAGCACGGGTGAGAAGTTATATATGGTTTTGTGTGTACGGAAGGTGACTGACGATGAGCCTTTCAGCAGGGTTGGTTGCGCTGCCAAACCTAATGTAAAATTGTATTTCTGGTCAATTACCTGGTAGTTTACCCTAAAATTATTGGTAATGAAATTAAAATTGTAGTCATTACTCAAGTCCGGATCGCGATTAATATCGCCAGCATTAGTAACCGTGTCGGTAAGCCTGTCGGCCCCTGTTTGTGAGTTGTGGTACTGGTAACTGAACTCCAGGTATGATTTTTTACCGATCGGCTCCAGGTATGACAATGAAAGACCGGAACTGTCGGTACGGCTGTTGGTATTGATCATCTGATTCACAGGCGCATTGGCATTGCCTGCAAGATAATTGTAGACAGGATTCTGGTACTGCTTATTTGTTGTTGTGCCGCTGGCTAACAATACACTAAAATTGCGCCCATGCTTCTGGAACCGATGATTGTACAATGCGCTGATGCCAAAGTTTGGCGCCTCAGCGTGAGACAATAGACGTCTTGTATAATCTGAAATTAAAGTATTGTCGACATTTTGGGCTTGTAGCTTACTTCCAAAAGTTTGATCGATATCCACTCCGCTGTAAGAAAACGTTGGAATGAACTTAAAGTAGTTCGTTGTATCGGGTTTGTATTCTATATTGAATTTAAAACGGTGGTTAAGATTCTGGGCATTCTCGGTGCTATTGCTGTTCTGGATTGAGGATAACTGCCCTGATATGTTATTTTGTACCGTTTTTGAAGTGGTGTATACCGAGTTATCGGCAAGACTATAGCTTCCGTAAACTTTTACCTTTTTGCTCCAATCATCACGATAGTTAAAGCCTAATGAACGTGCGTTAGTAATACCCTTTGGATCGGGACCAAACACGTTCGGACGGTCTCCGCCGGTAAAGGTAAACAGGCTTGTATTAGTATTGTTGAAGTCAGCTGAGAGGGTTATCTGGCGCTTGCCCTGGAAATTAAATACATTTGTTGAAGCGACATAGCGACGACCATTTTTTGTTCCATCTCTTTCCTGAATAGCATCGCGACCAATGCCCACAGTTCCCTGTCCAAAGTAGCCATGATCTTTATCTTTCTTGATATTGATGTTTAACACCTTTTGTGGATCACCGATTTTTATGCCCGTAATATTGGCCTGATCGCCGTAGTCGTTTATGATCTGTACATTCTGCACCAGATTTGCAGGCAAGTTGCGGGTAAGGCTTTTGACATCACCCGCCATATAATCTTTTCCATTGAGTCGTACTTTATTTACTTGTTTACCCTGTGCGGTGATGTTACCATCATTACTTATTTCCAAACCAGGCATTTTCTTGATAGCGTCTTCTATTACTGCACCTTCGCGCACTTTGTATGCTGCCGCATTGTATTCAATGGTATCCTCCTTTATTTTGATTGCATTAGCATTAGTGACTGTAACACCTTGAAGTGTAATGGGATCACTTTTTAAGATGATTGGATCTAATTCAGCTGCATTACCGCCAGGAGCAAGATTATATCGCCGTTTAACACCCTGATAACCTAAAGAAGAAACCACCAGGCTGAACTGATTACCTGATACCGAAGAGAAAGTAAACCTGCCGCTCGAATTAGTAGCCACAACTGAACTGTCTTTGTCTGCCAGTAATTTAACTGTCGCCCAGGGCAGTGTTGCTCCTGTAGAATCCTTTACCAAACCAGTTACCTGCCTGCCGGTTTGTGCGCAAACGTGCATGCTGAAAAACAACGCAGCAGCTGAAAGAAAATGTAGAAGTTTCATGATCCTTGATTTGATGCGTTACAAACCAAAACAGCTGTTGCAATTTTATTACCGTCTGGATCCGATTCGTATGTGACTATTGTTACCCTGTTACCGATTTTCAAATCGGACGCTAATATGGTACCAGCTGAGTTTCTGATGGTTGTCCGGTTGGTAAGCTTAATAATTACTTTTCCGCCGTCGCTCCGTTGAATAATAATGGCGTGATTTCCAGTACTTACGATCTCTCCTAGGCCACCTGTGCCACCACAGGGGTCGTTGCCTTGAGGAATTCCACCTTGGCTCTTATCAGCATGATCAGACCGACCACTCTCTGGACCAGGTTCGAAACGCACCGGAAACTGGCCCTTCTGATAAATAACCAGGCCATAACAAGCAGTTCCGGCAATAACACCCATCAGTACAACTGCCGCAATCTTAATACTTTTAGGCTCCATCAGACTCAACTTCTTTGCCAGAACGGTAAATGCCCAATAACCTATCATAACGCCGAGTCCATTTAATATAACATCATCAATATCAAAAATGCCTACGCTCAATATTACCTGCAATCCCTCGATAGCAAAGCCGGCGGCGACTGCAAGCGCAAGCATTTTTTTCCATGTGATATTCGGAAAGGCCAAAGACCCAAGCAATCCTACTGGTACTAGTAAAATAATATTTCCGATAAGATTAATGCCTCCGATTATCAAGCCCTTCTCACCCAGCAGATACACCAAGATGGTTTTGAACGGCACTAAATTGGCCGGGCCTGTTTGCGATCCACCAAAATAAATCATCAGTGAGCCTATCCTAATCATGGGCACATCCTTGAATACCATTACCTTGATCAGGATCGCACTGTAAGCGATAAGAATAAATGTTGATATTAAATGCTTCTTCATAGAGACAAAGCAAAAGCATTATTTACACACCCTAAAATGTAATATACCGCGACCAGCCGATTATAGACAGAGGTCTCTTTTTGTTCGACTAAAGACATTTTATCTATTTAAAAAAACAGTAAGCCCCGTTAAGGGATGAAAAATGACTGTTCGTCGGCACAAAAGGGCTCATTAGCGCTTGAATTTGCAGGAAGCCAGTTAATAAGTGATATTGCACATGTTTTTGTTATGTTCCGGACAAATACTGAAATCAGTTTTATGAAATGAAACTACTACTGTCAAAAAGCAAGCTGATAACCATATTGATACATTTCCTGGTTTGGAGTGTATTCGGGTTAGCTATATTTTTTTATCTGCCATTTTTTTCAGGAATTGATATTCATTACGCGTTCTGGATAAAACAGGTAATCACGCTTGGCCTGCTCGTGATCGCATTTTATATCAATGCTTTTGTATTGGTACCGAGGTTTCTGTTAAAAAATCATCCTGGCTACTATTTTGCTATAATCATTGGTGTGATTATAGTTATTGTGCTTTTAGATGGTTGGAGTGAACCAGCACTTAACTTTAATCAATGGTTATTTGACGAAGCTTTTCATAAACGCTTGATGAGGCAGATATTGGCACATCGGGGAGAAAATATACTACAAGTGTTTACTCTGGTTATTTCAGTACTGGTGCTTGGTATTAGTACCAGTCTAGCCACCATTGGCAAATGGCAGAAAGATAAGCAGAAACACGCTGAGCTGGAAAAAGACAAAGTAACTTCAGAATTGTCGTTTCTTAAGGCTCAGATCAACCCGCATTTCTTCTTTAATACATTGAACAATATTTATGTGCTTACCCAGGTTGATGCGGATATGGCTGGTGAGGCCATTCATCAGCTCTCGCGCATGATGAGGTATTTGCTTTACGAAACCCAACAGGGACAAACCCGGCTGAGCCAGGAAATTGCCTTTGTAGAGGATTACATAAGTCTGATGCAATTGCGGTTAACCGACGCGGTGAAGGTAATCATCGATACTCCTCCGCACTTAAAAGATATGCCCATGGCACCAATGATTTTATTACCGTTCCTTGAGAATGCCTTTAAGCATGGTGTGAGTGCAACAGCGCAAAGTCATATCGAAATCGTGATCCAGCAACGGGACAGCATTCTGGATATTACTGTAAAAAATTCGATAATGAAGGATAATAGTGTTAGCTTAGATACCAGTGGCGGCATTGGTTTGGTCAATACCCGCAGAAGGCTGGAGCTGCTTTACCCAGATAAACATAAACTAGAGATTTGCGAGATTAATGCCAATAACGAGTACACTGTTCACTTAATTCTTGATCTGTTATGATATTGAATTGCATCGCAGTTGATGACGAACCCCTGGCACTTAATCAGGTGTGCAAATTTATTGAACAAACGCCTTTTTTAAAACTGGCAGGAAAATACGCAAATGCTGTGCACGCCCTAAAAGCCATTCGTACTGAAAAGATTGACCTCATATTTCTGGACATACAAATGCCCGATCTGAACGGCATTGAGCTGGCACGCGTGCTGGACACAGGTCTTGATAAGCCACGTATTATATTTACTACAGCGTACAATCAGTTCGCCCTGGAGGGATACACGGTAGATGCTTTGGATTATCTGCTAAAGCCCTTTAATTACAAAGAGTTCCACCGAACTGCTCAAAAGGCGTTGAATTACGCTGAATTGCTAAACAGACCTGTCGCACAAGCGCCCATGACAAATGAAACAGAAAGTGCGGACAGCAATTATCTGTTTCTGAAGGTGGAATATCAACTTGTACGCATCGCCCTTGATGATATTCTATATATTGAAGGCTTGAAGGATTATGTAAAGGTTGCTCTGAAGAACGCCGAGAAAGCAACCTTGTCGCGCACCAGTCTGAAGGCGTTGGAAGAAAAATTACCCCCGAAACGTTTCATGCGTGTGCATCGTTCGTTTATTGTTTCGCTGGATAAGATCACATCAATGACCAAAAGCTCGGTGCATATTGGCAAGATGATGATCAGCGTTGGCGACCAGCACAAAGATGCTTTTGCTCAGTTTGTTGGGAAATGGATTTGAAAACTGCAACAAAACTCTAAGGGGTTTGGTTTATTGAGTAGTTTTTATTTTCTGTAAAGTGGGCACCTTTTGAGCAGATATTCCAATGGACCACTATAGGAACCATCGGTATTGCTTAAAAAAGCTTTATGGGTCTGGTTATAAATACTGGCGTTATTGTCCATGTAGATATGCAGACTTACGGCCACATCGTATCGTTGAACGGCATTGCTGGAAGATGAACCATAAGAAGAGACTCCTTTAACATCTTTGTCGCCATCCCTTTTCACCTTGGTATTTGAGTTTTCACTTGAAGAGCTGGTCTGGTATCCTTTGTTTTGTGTAACTATGCCATCAACAACATACTCCACACCAAGGATATCACAAATTTCTTTCATGGTAAAACTTATCATTTTGTCTTTAGTTACCCCAGCTTTGGCCAACATAGCATTGGTTGTTCTTGAATCTAAAATGGTATATCCTGCAGAGTGCTGTGAAAGGAATCCATAAGTGTCTTCCTGTGCCTTGAGACCGATTGCATCTGCGCCAGGTTGATTGTCCATTAAATAAGTGAATGGCAAGACAGCTATTTTATTGTGATGATCAGCTGGGGAGGCAGACATGCTTACAGGATCTTTTTGGCGGTCCTGTGACGGCTGGCTCTGTTGGCTGATCACTTCAATTCTGCCACTGGAGTGCACGATTTTAGCTATATCAGATTTTTTAACGACATATTCGGCAGTTTCGCCGTCATATATAAATGTAACATCGCTGTCGGTTACCTTGACAACTGTGCCTTTCATTTCTTCGCCGTTGAGTTTTTGAATAATATCCTGTTTTACAGTTTTTGTTTGTGAAAACAGATTAACAGAAATCAGACTTACAATAAGCCATATGCAGAGCTTTTTCATAGGATTAAGATGAGTATACAAATATAATAAATGTTACATATCCGTTTACTCTCATTGTTAATTTTCATTCAAGGTACTTCGTTTCCTTTCTTCCTCTGCACTATTACTTTTCTTAGTATTCTTTATTGTACCACCAAAGTTGTAACTGAGGTTTAGTTTTACCATTCTGGTTTCAAACTGGTTTCGCCATAATTGTTGTACAGCACCACTGTTTTGTTGGTAGAAATTTCGGTATGATTTAAATAGATCAACAATGCTGAGCTGGGCGGAGGCTCGTTTATTTAAAAACTGCTGCCGAACACCTGCCGTTAAATAGGCAAAAGCTTGGTTGGTAATGGAGCGGCTTATGCTTTTACCCTGGTAATTAAAAAGAAACATCAACGAGAATTTACTACTTAACGAGAAACTGTTATATGAAGTTCCAGATAGACTAAAAATGCCATCGTTCTGTAGTAAAATACTGTTAAATTCACCTTTAAACGATCGTTTCGATAAAATAGCATTGGAGCTCGTATACCACCAAGGCAGAACTTGTTTACCGTACATGGCTTGGAGTGTGAAATAATCAGAATAATCAGCATTACCTGGCAATGTAGTAATAACGCTGTCGGTTAGCGGGACGGAGATACTAACAAAATCATTGGCACTGTAACTGTAAGTAAGGCCAAAGAAAAATGCATTTTTATAGCCATACCACAAGTCGGTATTGTAGGCAATTACAGGTAGAAGTGCAGGATTTCCCTGTTGCAAATTGTTACTGCTGATGATGCGAACCAACGGGTTTAAACTTTCGTAGCCCGGACGCTCTACCCTTTTGTTAAGGCTTAACGTAAGGTTGTGATTTTTAGTTAGTTTATAGTCAAAATGTAGTGATGGAAATGGTTGAAAGTAGCTCCTACTCTGTCCATGCGTATACTCTCCTCTTATACCTAACTGGTATGAAAACTTTTGGCCAGTACGACCATAAGTTAAAAAGAGCGCAGAAATACTTTCTTTATAATCGAATGAATCGGCTTGCTGACCATTCCTATCCTGATAAAAATTAGAATTTCCGGAATTGACATAACTTGTTTTCATACCCATTTCTAATTGACGACCATTGCCTAATGGATGAGTATAATCCATTTTGAATGCATAGACATCAAAAACACGGTTCTGCACTATCACACTTGGCAGATCTGAAGACGGACTGAAAGTGATGGTTCGATTATCTTGATCGTTATAGTTCCCATAACGGTAATAATCTAAATCGGTGGTTAGTTCACGTCCTACAGTATCAAATTGATGTTGTAAGCGCAATCCTGAGGAAAAATTAGTTGCGCGAATACCAACCAGATTGACAAATTTGGATTGCGAAACGTCATTTCCTACCTGATTAGTATTATTGATATTGGCAAAACCATCCCGATCAAAGGTTTGAAATCCCGGTTTAACTGAAGCAGACAAGGTAGTGCGTTTAGAAAGGTAAAAATCTATACCCAAGTTGGGTGTATAATTGGCATTGGTTCTTGTGCTTTGGATCTCGGAGACAGAGTGACCTATTGGTGTGCCATTACCATTAAGAAAGGTGGAAGCAATGTAAATGTTGTAGAAATAATCGTTGTAATTGTAGTCCAGGTTTAATAACAGGTTATAAATTGCTCTTTTGTAATTAAGGTTAATTCCCCCATTTGCTTTTCCAAATGCCCCTTTACCTCCACCAGCATAGATATTGCCATTTAATCCGACTTTGTAATTGCGTTTACGGATAATGTTAATGATGGCACCGTTTCCCGCAGCATCGTATTTAGCTGACGGTTGAGCAATGAGTTCAACTTTTTGAATAGCCGATGAAGACATGCCTTTTAATAAGCCAGCTAATGCTTCGCCAGAAAGTACGGTGGCTTTGCCGTCGATATAAATCTCAACCGATTTCCCGTTCAGACTAATCCGATCGTCTGGTGTAACGGTTACGCCGGGAAACTGGTTCATTACTTCCATAATTGGCGCACCGGAACCCAATCCATTCAGGTTAACAATGAGTTTATCAGCCCTTCTTTCTACAAATGGAGGCGGTGCAGAAATGTTTACCGCAGCCAATTGTGTTGTAACCGGTTTAAGTTGTATGATGCCTAGTGATTCAGTTTGCGCACTGGCAATATCGAAAACTTTAGAATAAACTATGCCATAACCCATCATCTTGAGCTCGATCAAATATTTGCCTGCAGGGATCTCGAATGCAAAGTGTCCTTTGTCATCAGCAAGCACCGCTTTAACAGTGCTGGAATCTCGACTGTTTTTTAAAATCACCTGCACAAATGGAAGTGCAGCGCTATTTTCATCCACTACATCACCACTAATTTTGCCGGTTTTTTGTTGGGCGTTAAGAATCATTGTGCTGAAGAGCAAAACAAAACTTAAACAGTAATAAAATCGAGGAGATTTAAAAATTAAATAAAGCATAATGTTTGGGTTAATTTGAATAACCCAAACATATAACTAATAATTTAGTCATACAACTAATGTATTAGCTGTACCAACTAAATACTTAATTATATTTTCTATTTATCTGATTATCAGATCTAAAATTTATTCCTATTTGATAAGCCGAACGTACTTTTTTTCCGTTCTGTAAAGCAGCCTTCCATCTCGGACTTAATTGTATTACCCGTAAAGCTTCTCTATCGCTTGCTTCATCTAAACCATTTTCAACTTTTCCGTTCGTAATTTCTCCATCTGTTTCTACGACGAAACTGACCATAACCCTTCCATCTTTATTGGAAACTTTTCTCGCGGTTTTAATCAAATATTTACTGAAACTTTCAAATCCACCTGGGAATCTAGCCGCCTGATCAATTTTAATTGTGCCGTAACTACCAAAGTCAGAAGTATTAAAAGAACACAACACTGCTACCAAAACAATCAATGGTATGCACAAAACATATTTCAATAAACGATAGGTATTAGATTTTTTACGTTGCAGCATCTTGATCCGCGCTTCCAATAATGAAGGATTATAAAACGTATTCGCTAAAACGGGTCCAGCTTTAAAATTCTGTAAAAATAGTACCATCGCGTATTTTTTTTTACTCCCTGCAAAGTTTGCCGCATATTCATCGGCCAGGTATTCATGAATAAACTTTAGGCTCTTCCGGTAGCAATAAATCAATGGATTAAACCAAAAAACCACCCCGGTAAGTTCAACCAGGAGCATGTCTAGTGTATGAAGCTGTTTTACATGTATACTTTCATGCGCATCAATCTCCGCAAAATTATCAAGATCCTGATCGATCACTTTTGTTCTCCAAAACGAAAAAGCCCGACCTTTTTCTGGTAATCCCATTTGCCTTTTTACACCAAAAAGTTTCATCAATAATAAACCCGAGGTAAAGGCTACACCAATCCAGTAAACGATAGACAACCAATTAAATTCCTGTTCGGCTGCAATTACGAGTTTTCCGCTGCCAATGACCGATAGCGTTGAAACCATCAATTCAATTTTTGGCAATGCAATTAAGTTGGAAAGATCCAGCAATGGAAGCGTCATCGACAAACAAAGTGCAGATAGCAAGTAGATTCTATTTAACAGAAAAAACGTTTCGTATTTGAGCAACAGAAGATAAAAGAAGTAAAATATGATCAGCAAAATGCTCGACCAGAAAAAGTAAAGCTGGGCTTCCATATATTTAGTCTTTAATTTTATCAATCATTCTTAACAATTGTTCTGCATCCTTTAGGTCTATTTTTTTTTCACGAACGAAAAACGAGAACATATCCTGTACAGAATTTGAAAAATAACTGCCCAGAAATTTATCAGCTTCGTGGCGCATGTATTCTTCCCTTGTAATAAGCGGATAATAACGATGGGTTTTGCCGAAGGCCTCGTAACCAATTACGCCCTTATTTTCTAAAATTCTGATAATTGTAGAAACGGTGCTATAAGCTGGCTTGGGCTCAGGCAACTCATTGATAATTTCTTTAACAAATGCCCTTTCTAATTTCCAAAGCACCTGCATCAACTGGCTTTCAACTTTAGTCAGATCTTTTATATCCATCGACGATTTTTTATGATCAAATATCAGCTAAAAAATTAGTTACTGCAACTAAAGAATTATTTTACACAACCTTTTTGTTGAATCAAATTTCAGGGGAGATAGAGCCTCCTGAATATATCGTGAAAAAGTCCTTTTTGTAAACCTCTCCTATTGGCAATTCATTTGTACCCAAGTAAATAGTATGGTGGTCAAAAGATTCTATGTAATTCCTGTTTACCACATAGGATTTACTTACGCGCAAAAAGATATCATGAGGAATTTTTTGATGGAAGGTTTTCAAGTTCATGACAGTAATCAACTTTTGGTCACCCAGATGGATTACCACGTAGTCCTTCAGTCCTTCAACAAATCTGATATTATCGAATTTGATCCTGTGAAATCTTCTATCTGATTTGATTAATAAGAAGTCTGCCGTATTACCTTCAAATGTGTTCATTTCTGGATTGCCTGAAAGCAGGCTTTGATAAGTTTCGGCCTTTTTGATCGCTTTATCAAGCCTTCCTTTATCTATGGGTTTGAGATATCGTCCTTTCTCTTCTAAGTAATGGCTTTATCTGGATCCACCTTCCTTATGATCACAATAGTTGTCAAATGGAACTTTAGCATTCCACCCTTTTTTAGTAATTTGGATAAAAAAAACCAAATGAAAAACCTGGGTACACTATTCTGTTTGTTTCTTGTATTGGTTTGCAGTCAGAACAGCAAGGCCGTATCAGTTAGGACCGTTATAAGAACGGCAAACACTTTTATTGAATCTTTAAATGCCGATGAGCAAAAGGCAGCTGTAATTGGTTATACTAAAGAAAATGCGACAAAATGGACCAATCTCCCATGTGGATTGCAATGTAGAGTTGGGGTGTTATTAGGCTCACTGACAGACATACAGCTTCAAAATGCTAAAGCAGTAGTTAAGGCTGCTATGGGGACGCTCCCTTCTAAAGGTTATGACCAGGCAATGCAGATTTTAGCTGCTGATGGTTTTCTGGGAACTGGCCGTAAGGGATACTCCGAGGGAAATTATATAATTGCCTTTCTTGGTAAGCCAAGTATTACAGGCAAATGGCAACTTCAGTTAGGCGGCCACCATTTGGCAGTTAACTTAACGTTTGATAACGGTAAGGTTATTAGCGCTTCGCCACTCTTTATTGGCTTAGAGCCCAAAACCTGGACTGCAAATGGAGTTACCTACGCTCCTCTTAAAGCCAATCATGATCTTTTGATAGCGATCCTGGCTTCTTTGAGCCCTGAGCAATTAGAAAGTGCCAAATTAAACAGCGGTTTTGGCGATGTATCTGTTGGCCCTGGTGCTGATGGTAAATTCCCTGCCACAAAAGCTGGATTAAAAGTGGGCGTGCTAAACAAACAGCAAAAGACGCTGGTAATTGATGCCATAAAGGCCTGGGTTCAAATTGCAGATGATGCTACTGTTAAAAAGCTAATGGCGTTTTACACGGCAGAACTAGACAATACCTATATCGCATATTTTGGTGGACCTACACTTACCAACAAGGGTGATTATATACGGATTGATGGCCCCTCTGTATGGATAGAGTTTATTTGCCAGCCAGGTGCAGTATTTCCGGCCGAGGTGCATTATCATACCGTTTATAGGGATCACATCCGTGATTACGGCGGTAGTTTTAGTTTTTTTAACTAACTTCATCGCGTCTTGTTGCTGATTAGCAAAGGCATTTAATCTTTATTAGCAATCTTAAAAATGGCATTACCAAATATCTTTAATAAATCCGTTTCTGATGAAATAATCGCAAGAATAAACAAGCTAACACCTGAAAGCCAACCTGAATGGGGGAAAATGGACGTTGCACGCATGCTTGCGCATTGTAATGTAACGTACGAATTGGTGTTTGATAATATTCATAAAAATCCAAATGCCTTTTTAAAGTTCATTTTAAAGATGATGATCAAGAATAAGGTTGTTAATGAAAAACCTTATGGTAAGAATGGTGCTACAGCACCACAATTTCTAATTACTGATCCAAGGGTGTTTGAAACTGAAAAAGCACGTTTGATAAGCTATATTGAAAAAACGCAGCAGCTAGGCGAAGGTCATTTCGACAATAAAGAGTCGCATTCATTTGGTGTACTCACTAAAGCAGAATGGAATAATATGTTTTACAAACACCTGAATCATCATTTGAATCAGTTTAGTGTTTAATTAAAGTGCCCACCTACAAGGCCAACGTTAGTTCGTAATCGCTAATGGCAAAGAACAGATTCTGAATCTGGTGAACATACTCTACCCTTTTCAAAGTGTGATCGTTATACTGTACAATCCAGATTTCATGATTATTCTCGTCAACTGAATTTAACAAATTAAACTCATTGCTTTGGCCTTGGCTATCTTCTACATACGTAATGAATGAGCTTAGTTTAACCTGCAACCCCAGTGATGATGCCCAATATTCGTTTATGGGAACCCCCTGATGGGAACCATGAWSKGAWKMSCRWMRNTGTRGKGTTTTAAAGTGCTCCTCGGTTACAACAAACCAGCTTCCATCTTTAAGGCCAACAATATTTCCAATTCTTAATTCATGTGCATCCATACAATTTATTTAAATAGCTATTACTAAATATACCAACTGGCAGGCTAACTTTTTAATTTTGTTTTTAAAAAGATTAATGGGTTGTAAAAACGTTGATCAAGCTGTTTTTGGTTCATAGTTAACCAGCTGGCACAGCCGTAATCGTCAAAATTTTTACGAATCTCCAGGTGAAGGTGATGGTAATCTCCTCCGTACTTTTTCGACTCCTGCTTAGTAAATAGACGAGCGAGCTTTGTTTGTTCGGTTACCTGTTGGCCCTGACTCACATACACTTCTTTTAAGTGCTTGTAAGAAGTAAACATCACTTTACCATCTGCAAGTTTGTGTTTTACTACTACTGTGCGCTGGTTTTCTGCTAAATGTACTGAGCATACAACGCCTTTTGACATTGGATAAACACTTATCAAAGTCGTTCCAGGTTTTAAAGGATTAATATCTATTGCGGTATGTATGTGTCCCTTATAGAAGCTATCCCGATGATCTCCAAATATGCTGATTACTTTGATTTGTTTTATGTCTTTTCTGTTGGATACATCGAATGGCAATACCCAATTGCTTGCTATAACTGCTGGAACAGCATCTACATAATAGGGTTTCCATCTATCTTTATCAGTATCGATTGTTGGTTTCTGGAAGTTCAATAATAAAAGGAAAGTAGTTAAGAGCGCTGTTTTCATCATTCTACTTTTTTAAGCTTTAACATTTCTTTTTTAGACAATACTACCGGTTTAAAAGTTACGGTTTCTAATGGAAGATCATTTTTGTCTGTTTTTACAGAATTTATAGCATCAGCAACATCCATTCCTTCTACTATTTCACCGAAAACGGTATAATCATTATCTAAATGGGGTGTTCCCCCTATTGTTTTGTAAGTAGTTCGCTGTGATTGCGAGAACTTAATGCCTTTCTTTTTTTCCAGGGCATCCAGTTGTTCCTCTGTTTGCGGTTTACCTACAACCAGATATATTTGGGTAAGGTATGAGCTCTTTTCGGGATTGTCATTTCTGCCAGCTCCAAGAGCACCTTTTTTATGAAACAGTGTTGGGGTTATCTCTGCGGCTAACCGTTGTATTGGCACTTCAGGATGCAGTTTTTCTCTTTCAAGGATAGTTTCATCCAGCTCTCCTCCCTGGCTTACAAAGGATTTAATGACCCGATTAAATTGCGCGTTATTGTAAAGACCTTTTTTAATAGTTTGGAGAAACATGTCTCTATGTCTGGGTGTTTCATCGTACAATATCAAGGTAATGTTTCCTTTGTTTGTAATAAGCCTTACATAGGTAGATTGGGCGTTAGTAATCAACGCAAATAATAAAAGTAGCAAAGTTAGGACAGAAGTTTTCATCTGATTTTTCCAGTTTTAAGAATATCTAACGAATATAAAAGATTATTTGATTGATCCTGTCGATATATTCTTGCTTTCGGTCGGTAAATTAACAGATCTGGCAGATTGAGTGTTAACTTTAATCGTCTCCGGCATAGGCATTGCACTATGGCTATCAAATAACAAACACACAAAATGAAAAGAATACTTTTAGCTGTAGTTTTCGGAGTAGCTTCGTTAAGCAACATAAACACTCAAGCGCAGGTAAGCGTAAATATAAATATAGGTTCTCAACCTCAATGGGGTCCAACTGGTTATGATCATGTTGATTATTATTATCTTCCTGATATAGACACCTATTACAACGTACCTAATAAACAATACATTTATCTGAATAATGGAAATTGGGTGTTTAATAATAGCTTGCCATCAAGGTATAGGAACTATGATTTGTACAATAGTTACAAAGTTGTAATTAACTCACCTAAACCTTATTTATCGCATAAGATACATGTTAAAGAATATAGCAAATACAMMSKWYACRAMGSWMWWCMRAKMKTAATTAGAGATAGCAGAAGCATTAGACAAGCCAAACCTGCGAATAACAAAAACAAATACCGTGAAGCAAAAGGTAATGGCAAATCCCGTGAAGGTAAAGGCAATGACAAACATGGTAACAGGAATAGTAACAATGGGAAACATTAGAATAAAATAAATCAATAAAAGCTGTATCGTTGATACAGCTTTTATTGATTTATTTAAACAACTCCTACGCCTTTAATGCTTTAACGATCTGTTCTATTAAACCTGCTTCTACAAATGGCTTGCTAACTATACCTGAGAATCCTTTGGTCAGGATTTTATTCATTTCAAATTCTTCCGGGCTCGCGCTAATTACAATTACAGGTAGCTTATTCAATGGATTAGGTAATCTCTTTATGGATTGAAGGAGTTCATATCCATCCATTTCCGGCATCTGAATATCCGTTAAAACTACTGTTATGGTTTCTTTAGCAAGAATATCCAACGCTTCTTTCCCGTTTGTTGCGCTATAGAATTTAACGTTCCATTTTTGCGTCATCATTTTCAGGAATTTCAGATTTAGCTCGTTGTCATCAACAGCAAGTATACTTATTCCATTAAATAATGATAAAGGATCCTCTGTAGTTTGATTTACTACCGCCTCACCATTGCTATTGTTTTCAAGATATGGAATGTAAAAACTAAAGGTACTCCCCATTCCTTCTGTGCTCTTTACGCTTATTTTACCACCCTGAAGTTCTACAAACTGCTTACAGATATAGAGTCCCAGGCCTGTACCGGTTTTACCTTTTGAGGAATTTGTTTGATAATATTTGGAGAACAGGTTAGTTTGCTGCTCGGCACTGATCCCCATTCCAGTATCTGTTATGCCTATCTCTAGTCTAGGTTTATCGTCTACTTTTGTTAATATGGCATTTACAGCAATCTCTCCTTCTTTGGTGTATTTTATGGCATTGCTTAACAGGTTAATCATAATTTGTTTTAACCTAAAACTATCGCCGAGTAAAATAGCCTCGTTATCCCCTTCAAATTTGTAGTTCAGTTTCAGCATTTTTTTTGTGGCACTGAATTCCATATTTTCTATTAAACCTCTGAGTATAAAATCGGGGTTAAACGGATCGGCATTGAACTTAAATTCACTGTTCTCCATTTTCGCCGCATCCAGGGTGTCGTTCAAAGTACCCAATAGCATATCCGATGATAATCGGATAGAATCTAACATATCGGATTGACGTTTTGATAATTCTGTTTGGCTGAATATGTATAAGAACCCCTTAATGGCGGTTAGCGGATTCCTTATTTCATGACTCATATGCAGTAAAAGATCCATTTTTTGCTGTGCAATGGTAACTGCTCTCTCGTTTTCCTTACGCAATTGTTTTTCAGACCCGTTAAGCTTTATTATAAATACAATTAACAGCATGGCAAAAACAAGAACAAGGAAAAGAGCAGCCAAGTACAGCCTGTTCAATAAGTCTGTTGATTCCCGGTAACTTTTAAAGGCCATTGTTTTAAATTCATCGGCCATATTGTAGTTCAGCGTCTTAACTTCGTTAATTATGTTTTCCAGTTCAGTGCTAATGTGATCATTCAAGCTTATCAATTCGCGCTGCATGGTAAGCATCTTTACATTTCTTTCCTGCAGTCGCTGCAATTTATCCAGGTATACTGCCCTATCACTACCAATCCCTTTTCGGGTTGTAAGAGCTGAGTTCTCAGTTTCCTGCCGATGGTTAATCTCAACTACGGCTGTCGGTGAAGTAGCTGTTTTGTTAGAAATAGCATCCTTTAATCTTGAAAAGAGGCCCTTTTTCTGAGCAATTACTTCTTTGCGAACGGTATCTGTTTTGCTTTTTACCTTGTTGCTTGATTTGATACTGGTTACCAGTTTTTCTTCGCCCTTGCTTCCTTGAGCTTCAAAAGTGGCATAAACTGTTAACAGGGAATCGAAATTATGCTTAAGAGAATATAACTTGTCTGAAAGCTGCAGCTTTTTATAATACCAGTCTTTCACTTTTATGCTTTGGTCAGGCGTTAATTGAAGCGTATCCGTGGTTCTTTTTAATAAGGTATCAATCTCATTAAAGGCTTTCGACAGCTTGGCTTTATAGTCAGCGCTTTTTGGGCTTTTAACATTAAGTAAGGATTCTTGAAAATCGTCTTCTGCTTGATGTAGCAAGAGCAGTACTTGCTGAGGCTTAGAGCCATCAATGTCTACATTGTTGGCTTGCTTAACTATGTTTTCTAATTTATGCGATATAGAGTTGCGCACAAAAAGTGCAGCAACCGCCAAAACAATTACAATAGCCAAAAAAGCAAGAAGAATTTTCCTGGATTGAGTTTGTGTATAGGTAACTTTCATTAAATTATGTTAAACAAGGAGGATAAATTGCGACAAAAAAAATTCTCTCACGTTGTGCATATAGACAAATAGCATACCAATGACATTACCGCCGTTTATCGTCACTTTAGTACGCTCTCCTCCTATTTATTACCCACTACAAGAAAATTTTTGCTCAACTTGTAGATAAAAACAGCTTTAATCTAATGTGCTTTGTTCTGCCTGGTGACCGAGGTATGCAAGATGATTAGCTATTTCGTCCGTTTTAACCAGGTCGGTTTGCTTGTTCATTTGCTCTTCTTTAATTGTCCCGACTTTGTTTTCGGTAAATAAAACACCTACAACTATGCCAACCGCAAGTCCAGCTATAAACCCAAAGGAGGTTTTTGAATGATCAACTTTTTTGAATTTCATAATATAAGGTTTGTATTTAGAACATTTTGATAATGAAAGTGTTTTAAGAAATTTTGTTACCTTGTAAATGCCAGATAGATAAACGATGAAAACAACGCTCGCATTTTCCTTATTGCTCAGTATTTCTTCAATTACTTTTGCTCAGACCACTACTTCAGGAACAGTAACCATGAACGGTGCTGAATTAAACAAGATGATAGATCAAAGTAAGGATGTGTATGATGAGGAAGGAAACAAAGTTGATTCGCTGAAAGTGGTTAACATGCTTGAGGGAAAGGAATATCGAATTGTCTTGAAGAAAAGAGATTCAGACAGCCAGTTTAGAAAAATCATTGAAAAAAGAGACCTTAAAAAGGAAGCCGAAACATATGATCTCATAAAGATATCTTTACGTCCAGCTAGCCCCAGATTGAAGGTGGGCTCTATATTGGATCTGGATCCCTTGGCTAAGAAAACGAATATTGATGCCTTGAAAAAAAAATCGATACTAATGATCTTTTGGTATCCAAACTGTTTTGATACCGGAGATTACAATAAAGTGAACGACGTTATAAGGTCAGTAAAAAATCCAGAAAATCTGGAAATTTTACTGATCACTCATGAAACGGTAAATAAAGTTGTTGAAGGATTAAAACAGACTCCTATCTTTTATACTAAACTACTTATAGATGCCTCTTCTATTACCGAAGCATATCAGACGAACAATATGCCATTATTGATAGTGACAGATCGGAACCATACCATTAATTTTGCTTCAATGGGATGTTCAGATGATGTTGTACACGGCCTAAAGCAAGCCATTTTAGAAGTCGACAAACAGTTAATTAATCGATATTTATCTGTGTATAACAGATTTCTGATCGTCTATTCTTTTCCCTTACCCAGGCTACCAATGCCCCTTTATTTATTTGGGTAATTACTGCGTGATGATCTGGCTGCTGCCCGTCGGTAATTGATTTAGTTTTCCCCTCTTTCCCCGGGATTAAGATTCTCAATACTATTTTAGAATTTGCAGCAGGCCCATGGTTCATGGTCATTCCTCCATGAGAATGGTTCATCTTCATTGGTTTTTCTTCTGGCTCGTCTTTCAATTCTTCGCAAACCATAACCAGTTGGTCATTTGCAAGAGAAATTAACTGAGGGTGCCTGCCCTGAGCCGTAATTAACCTGCGTTTATCAAAATCCGGCGCCTTGTTTAATGATGCGTTATAGATACCTGATCCGCCCCCTGCGGTAAACCAAACTGCATTTACACCCTCTTTCGTGACTGCAAGTGAGGGACCGGAATGGGGACAGCCATCTATTTGCCAATTGTCGTTACTAATGGTTTTTACAGCAGTAAAAGTTTTTCCATTGTCGGTAGATAGCTTATAGCCCATGTCCCGAACCTGTTTGTCTGAAAGACCTGTTGGAAATGTGATATTTCTGTAAGCCAAATGAATATTCCCTACTTTATCAGTTAGAATATCTGTTCTGCAGCACTCACACGTACCTTTTTCTAGGCAAGTATCTATACCAAATCCTTTGCCTTTGGTTGTTCTGGTAAAGAATAAGGCTGAGCCTTTAATGCTTTTGGCAAAACGCCCATCAAGCCAAACGGCAGCAAGTTCTCCGTCTTTTAAGGTTGTGATGTCAAAAAAACTGCGCCCATAAGTGTGTGTTGTATCTGAGTGAAGAAATTGTGATGCAGACCAGGTTTTTCCATTATCAATAGAGGAGCTGTAATAAATAGCACCTGCATAAGGATTCTTTTCATTAGGAAACCGCTTTGAGTACACAGCTATTACAGTGCCGTCGGCCTTAAAAGCTACTTTACCCACACTCTCGGCAGATGTACTGATCCCGCTGGAAGCGGGAACAGTAACTGGGTTGCCAAACGCATTGGTTTGTTCATTATAACTTGCATATTTTAAGCGATAAAGAGAATCTTTACCATCTTGCTCAGACCAGCAAAGAATCGGATTGCCTTTGCTATCCTGGGTTAGGTAAGCCCCTACCGCTATCCCATGGGTACTTAAAGTGCCAATTATTGCTTTCTCTTGCTTTTGCTTACATGCTGTAAGAAAAATAAATCCGGTAAACAGTATTGTTATTATTCTGTTCATTTTAGTAATTGTTAGAATATGTATTTAACATTTAACCCACCATAACCATTTCGTTTTGGCGAGGGATTAAAATATGCTGGCTGACCTCCATTAAAACTAGCTGCATTTAACGAAACAATGGAGCTGTAGTTTTTATCCAAAATATTATCCAGACCTGCATAAACGTTTAATTCAATGTGCTTAACTACTTGTTTCTTGTAACCTAATTTGGCATTTACAACATTATAAGACGGATTGTAGTTTGTATTTGCATCATTTAGAGGTAGTTTATCACTATAAAAATAGCTTCCGTAGAAATACAATCCGCTTTTGGTTTCAAGGTCTATCCCCGCATTTAGCATCCATGGTGCAATACCAGTTAGTTCATTTCCATCGTATGTGGCTGTGACCTCATTTTGAGCGTTTAAAGTTTTATAGTCTTTAAATTTAAAATCTGAATAGGTTATTGCCGCAAATGGACGTAAGCTAAGAATCTGCCTATCATCTTCTGGTTTAAATAACTGATAGGATAACGAAAGTTCTACACCATTGTGGCTGGTTTTACCTGAATTATTGTAGATAGTGATGCCTTGCTGGATAGATTGGGCAATAAGTTCACCTTTCATATCCATTTTAAATAAAGCAAGATCATATTCCAGGCGAGATTTTAAGAGATTACCTTTTGCATTAAATTCATAATTCAAGCCCTTTTCTGCCTGCAGATTTGGATTGATAGAGCCATCTACATTCTTTATCTCGGAACTTGAAGGTGGAGAAAATCCTGAACTTACACTTGCATGTAAGCTGATTGCATCGCTGAAGGTATGGCTAAGGGCAATGCGTGGTGTAGCTTGTGGGTCAAACTTTTTTACGCCGCTCTGGTTCTGTTTCAGGTAATCACGAACGTCGTAATTCAGGCTGTTATAGCTAATACCTAAAGTTAAGGTAGTCTTTGGTGCCAGCTCTGTTTCAGACTGATAAAACAACGAGTATTGCGTGTTCCGATAATCAATATTAGAATTTATTGCTCCTTCTTTACCCTGATTGTTTACATACTGCGTTCCCTTGGTTAGGCCACTGTTAAACTCAGCGCCAATAGTAAATTTGGTAGGCAAAACACTGAAGCCAGGATCGTAGGCAAATCGGGTTCTGCCACCATAACTTTGGTATATATTACGGATATACGCATATGAAAGTGGATGATTCAAATCGTAGAAATACGTAAAAACACTTGTGGTGTTAGAAAACTGATCGTTAAAGCGGTATTGCTGCCCCAGACCTACCCTTGTCCAGTTCTGATATCTGCCGGCCACTTTATCCAGATTTGTAGCGTTTGCTTGCTTTGGGTCTGCGTCAACCTGATCCTGAGTTAGTGAGCCGGGGATTTGCGAATACTGTGTTGTTCTGTTTAATATTAAGGTAATAATGCGTTTATCGCTTGGAAAAAGCTGGAAGTTACCGGTTAAAAACCTACGCATATCTTTGCTATGCTCACGATAACCATCGTATTCCTGCCAGCCATATGAAGCATAGCTATTCACCTTATCCCCGCCACTTCTGTAGGTGGTGGCTAAACGATGTAAGCCATACGAACCAACGAGTGCAGAAGCTTCTATGCTTTGTTCCTGATATGGCGATCGCGGTAATTGAAAATTAATAACCCCTGCTGTTCCTGCACCATATATACTTGAAGCAGGGCCTTTTATGACCTCCGCTCTACCGATGCTGTTTACATCAAGCGCTTCAATTCGGGTGGTGCCGTCAGCTTCTGTAACCGGGATTTCATTTACATAAACCTTTACGTTACGAATGCCGTAAGATGCACGCACGCCATTACCTCTTATTGAAATTCGGGCTTCTGAGAGTGTGCTTTGATCCATTCGAACCCCCGGAATTGAGTTTAAAGCAGGCTGTAATGAAACTGCACTTCCACGGCTGATGTCTCTTGACGTGATCAGCGAGATTCCTCCTGCCGTTTCTTTGCTTGTTTTGTTTTCGCTATAACCTGCAACCCTAACTTCATTGAGGCTTACTCCGTCTGCCTCTAGCTGAACGTTTAACTCATTTTGACTGGGATTGATTTTAATGATCTGCGATTTGTAACCAGGCAAAGCGGCCTTTACTTGCCCATCTGGCTGATCACCATCGATTTCAAAGTATCCTTTCGCATCTGACTTGCCTACTTGTTGAGCAGTATTTGTTGTTAAAATAACGCCCGCTAATGGCTGACGTGTTTGAGAATCGTAGATATGGCCTTTAACGGGCTGTGTCTGAGCTTGCGTATGACAAAACATCATAGCCAGCCCAATAGATATATATAAGTATCTGAATAGGTGCATTATAAAAAATTAAAGTATAATTGTTATTCCATGAAATATCAGAATGTAAAATTCTGGTGTACGTATTGATTACGCCTGTGGTGGATGGAATATAGCAGCTGAATGTCTTGGAAGCGCAAAAGGCAGTTCAACAGGTTTAATTACTTTAATTAGTTGGGATAAAAAGTTAAAGTTTGTTTTGTGAGTGATCAGTGCTTCCTGAAAATGTCCTTTTTGTGCAGCACGACTTTGATTCTTTTCTTTCTCTTCAGCCTGTTTAAGCTTTTTCATCAGGTAACACTTCCCATTGCAATGCATCATTGGCTTATCTCTATTCTCACAAAGTTCTGATGCGATATAACTCTTGTTCAGCTCAAATCCTGCATAAATGAAGAATCTGCTAAAATTAGCAGTCAGCATCATGAAGATTAAAGAAAAAGCAATTAGGCCTTTGAACATAATTGCTGCAAATGTAATGGTTATTTTATTTCTAATATCATTTGATCTGAATAAATGTAACATTTCCTTTATCAGTTCTTCTAATAGTTTAGTCTATTGCAAAAAAAAGGTAAAAGTTCATCAATTATAATTTAAGTATACTGAATGCTGCAATTTAATAACTTCCGAAAATCATATGGTTATCACCCGATTTTACAGATAGAAAGCCTGACAATTGAGCCTGGCATCTATTGGATTAAAGGGGTTAATGGCTCTGGAAAAAGTACTTTACTAAAGTCTATTGGAGGATTTCTCTTCTTTGAGGGTGAAATATTATTGAACAATGTGAGCGTTAAAAAGGATGGCGTTGCCTATCGAAAAATGGTAAACTTTGCCGACGCAGAACCTATTTATCCTGAGTTTTTAACCGGGTGGGAAATGATAGCCTTATTTGCAAAAGCAAAACAGGCAACCTCTGAACAGGAAGTGTATTTCATAGAAAGTATGAAAATGGAAAACTATCTGAGTAATGCCGTGGGCTCCTATTCTAGTGGAATGCTTAAAAAGCTCTCCTTGGTGCTTGCTTTTTTAGGTAAACCCAAGGTAATTCTGCTTGATGAGCCTTTGATTACTATCGATACAGAATCATTAGACATATTATGCCAGTGGATACTGAAAAAGCATGAGGAAGAAAACACTACTTTTCTTTTGTCCTCACATCAGCCATTAAATGAAGTGTTATCAACGAAAGCCAGGGTACTACTTGTAGATAAGCAAAGGCTGACAATGGAGAAATGAGACAATCGCCATTAACTAATATATTGATGAAAATCTTCTCATCTGGGTTTTACCGGATGCATTCTGGAATGTTAATTTTCCTCTTTGGTACAATACTCTGTTATTGTTTTTTTATAAATACACTGGGGAGTGTTCCTATATGGGCTTTTACGGTTTGGAATCTGATGATTACACTGTCACTGGTAAGCAGCCCGGTAATAATGGGATTTTTCTGTTTGGCTGCTCTTATTTATGCCATTAAAAGCTGGCAATATGTTATCACACAATTGTCTGCAAGAAATAACGAGTTTCTATATCACAGTATTTCATCATTCGGCAAATGGCAACAATTTAAGAGTTGGTTTTATGTGCAGTTTAACATATTTCTTCCACTGATAGTCTATGCCTTATTTGCAGGCATAATTGGCTTTAATTTTGGCCATTACATTATTCCTATTGTTATTTTACTTTACCTGTTAGCGCTAATAATTGTTAGTGTAGCAATATATGTAAGACACTCAAACAGATTGATAGATATCGATAGGCAAATCCTTCTGATCAGGTTATTGAGGAACTGGAATAAGTCGTTTTTTCTTTTGTATACACTCTTCGTTTTTGATAAACTCAAAATCACTTATCTGATTACAAAAGCGATCGCCTGGATGCTGATTATCGGGACCTTTGCAGTTTTCTCAGATATTAAAGATGAATCTGCCGTTCCCAATTTAGTTGTATTAATGATCGTGACCGCGCATAGTTTACTTATTTACAATGAATTTCGTTTTAACCAGAAGTACCTTTATTTCTCAAGGAATTTCCCTTACAGCATGTCGAAACAGTTTTTAGGGTCTCTTTTAAATTATGCAATCTTAATGCTCCCCGAACTACTATGGTTTATAGGTAATTTCGGAATACATTCAGTTAGCCTTCTTCTACAGGCTTTTAGCATCCTTATCTTATTTAGAAGTTTACTTTATTGGATTGGTTTAAGCATAAAGAATTATCTGATTTGGATTTTTGTACTGTTTAATCTTGTGTTTCTTATCATCCTATACAGAATAACCTGGTTGCTACCACCTGTCTTTGTTTCCACGGCATACTTTATTTTTCAGAAAAACTATCTAAATAAAAATCTGATTGATTAAATATTTATCTTGATGCAAGATTTAAATCTTTAATTTAATGTCCTTTAACAAATATAAGCAATGAATAAAATAGCTTTCACCCTATTATTATTGACAACTGTTTTATGTGGATTCGCATTGGTCAAATTGCCAGCAAACATACTGCAAAAGGGATTAATTGTTGATCTGGATGCTGATAAGGGGGTGGTTGCAAACAAAGACAACAGCGTTGAAAAATGGTTTAACCAGGCTTTGTCGCCTCCGGTTAAAGAGTTTGTGAAAAGAGATGAGGGGCGAAAAGTTAAGGGTTCCGGGATGCCATCTTTAAGAACCAAGCTTTCCGAACTAAACGGACACAATACAATCGCTTTTAATAAGCAAGAGCTTGTTGCGCATGACGAGGATGCATTTGACCATTTACTTACAGGAAGCGGATATACCTGGTTTTGCATTTTAAAGGCCGGAAAACAATCTGGAGAGTTAAAAGATGTAAATTCCTTTTTTGGCAATTTAAAGAACGGTGGAAATTATGAAGGCATTTGGGCAGGACTTAATGACAACAATAGTATTTGGATGGGCAGCAGAAACGGAATAACCTTTGGTCGCTGGGACGACAACAATCCTAAAGTTACAGCCAACTCTGTACTTGAATTTGACAAGTATTATCTTTTAATGGGCCGAATGGGTAAAGGAACTGATACCGTTACGCTTTCATTGTACTTAAATAATGGAGCTTTGCCCGTTGTTAGCCATCCCTTCCCTGTTAACAAGCTGGCAAATTCATCAAAGCTTTCTATTGGCCAAGAACGTGATGCTATTGAACACCCCGGTACAGAATCTTTTATTGGCGAGATCTCAAGGTTTCTGCTTTACAATCATCCCTTAACTGATCAGGAGTTAAATAGAACTGCAAAGGGACTCAAAAAAATGTACGGCATTATTGATTAACCAAATTCAGCTTTACGCAAACGTTTTCGCTGAAAAGCGAAGTATTTTCGTTCCTCGAAGTTTGAACTAAATGAATTTAAACACTAAATTCGGAAACTAGTGAAATCATTATGACTACAAGAAGAAGCTTTTTGCACAAAGGAATATTAGGGGTAGCTGTAACTACCCTGACCAGCATACCATCTGTTTATGCCGAACCATTTAAACTGGAATCTGATAAAGGAAAGCCCGATCCATTTAAACTGGGTATTGCCGGTTATAGCTTTATTAATTTCAATCTGGATGAATCACTTAAAATGATGAAAAAAGTTGATGTGCATTACTTGTGCATTAAAGACTTTCATCTGCCTTATAAGAGCACTGCAGAAGAAATTGCCGCATTTCACGCTAAGCTTAAAGAGAACGGTGTAACGGGCTATGCAGTAGGTCCTATATACACTAAAACGAAGCAGGAAATTGACGATGCATTTGATTACGCCAAAAGGGTTGGTGTTGATTTGGTCATAGGCATTCCCTTACATGCCGACTTGGATTATGTTGCCCAAAAAACAAAAGAATACAACATTCGCTACGCCATCCATAACCATGGCCCTGAAGATAAATTATACCCAAGCGCTGAAAGTATTTACAACCTCATCAAAAACCTTGATGAGCGCGTAGGAATATGCTTTGATATGGGGCACAACAAAAGAGACGGGCGCGATTCGGTGGTTGATTTTCAGAAGTTTTCCAAACGCATTTTTGATATGCATTTAAAAAATGTAACTGCCGCCACAAAAGATGGCAGCACATGTGAGCTTGGTCGTGGAATAATTGACATTCCGGCATATGTAAAAATGCTAAGAAAGGTAAATTATACAGGCTCTTGTAGTTTAGAGTACGAAAAAGATATGAAAGACCCATTGGCCGGAATAGCGGAATCTGTGGGATATTTCAAGGGTGTTTGTGATGGCACACGCTAATATTACTTTTTAGGTAAAACATGGTTGTCAACAGCCCATTTATGCCATCTTTCACTTAAATCCTTTACTTTTTCAGGGAACTTAGCAGCCAGATCGTTTAGCTCTGTTTCATCATCCTGTATCTTATAAAGGTGCCATGTAGTGTCACTGGATAAGGAAACCACTTTCCATTCCTTTGAACGTGCGTATCGTGCTTTAAAATGTTCATTGAATAGAAATTCATGTCCACCATTTTCTTGGCCTTTAAATGAAGAAGTTAAGCTTAAGCCCTGAATTGGTTTAATTGATTTTCCTTTATATACAGACGGATATTTTGCCTGGGCAATATCGATGAAGGTAGCCATAAAATCCATTACATGTCCTACGTGATTACTCATAGTGCCCTTCTTTACAGTAATTCCTTTGGGCCAAAAAGCAATCATTGGGGTACGGACACCACCTTCGTATGATTGCTCTTTAGCATATTGATACGGTGTATTGGCTACATTAGCCCATCTTTGCCCTATCGACGCAAAGGTTGTCTGTGGTCCGGGAAGGACTTTTTTATTTACAGGGTAGATGATCTCCTTTCCCTCTCTTGTTTGACCCGGCCTATCGAACCCTTTACCATATTTTGAACAGTCTTCAGGGCTCGCCCCGTTATCACTTAAAAAGATTATAAGGGTGTTATCTAATTCTCCTGACTTTTTTAATGCGTCTATTATCCTTCCGATGCCCTGGTCCATTTCGTCGACCATCGCAGCATGTACCGCCATTGCGCTTGCGCCCCATTCCTTATCCGGATTATCTTCCCACTTAAGTTCATTGTTGATACGGGGAGACAGCCTTGTCGTTTCAGGGTTAATAATCCCCATTTTAACCATTCTGTTATACCTGGCTTCTCTTATTGCATCCCAACCACCTTTGTAAATATCTTTATATTTTTCAATATCCTCAGGCTTTGCCTGTAAAGGCCAGTGAGGTGCATTTCGGGCTACATATAAAAAAAATNGCTTGTCTCCTTTACTAAAATTTTTAATGTAGGTAGCGGCGCTATCGTTAATGGCATCAGTGTGATAATAGTTTTTAGGTACACTTTTAATTGGCGTGGTTCCGCTGACCAAACTGAATGGATCAAAATAATCTACCACCCCCCAAAGTGTACCGAAATACTTTTCGAACCCCCTGTTTGTAGGGTACTGTTCAAGAGGTGAAAATAACGGATGCTCAGTTTTATGATTAAGCCAGTCGAGCTGTGCTTCTGGTGTTTCTTGCTCAACAGTATTGGATACATGCCATTTTCCCGACATTGCAGTTCTGTAACCTGCATCTTTGAGCACTTCAGCTAGGGTAACTACATCGGTACCTAGTGCACCACGATAACCATCTACATGTCTGTCGGTAGTCATTTCACCTATGCCTGCATTATGATTGTATACCCCAGTAAGTAATGCGGCTCTTGAAGGACAGCAACGGGAAGTATTATAGAACCGCTTATACCTGATGCCCTGAGATGCCAGGTAATCGAGATTTGGGGTTTTTATTTCACCTCCATATGAACCTATATCCGAATAGCCAAGGTCATCGGCCATGATCAATACGATGTTCGGTCTCTTATCTTTTTTAGGTTTAACATCTATTTTTTCATTAGCCGAATAAGTAAATGCGGTTATGGCCGCCCATGTTAAAAAGCCAGAAACAAAGATTGATTTTCCCAAAAACATGTTTGATAAATTACGTTGGTTACAGCGCTAATATATCAATGAATAAGGGAAATCTTACCTCTTATAATTTAAAATTATGTAAAGAATCTGATAGATAACGTATTGAATATAGACCGACTTTTATGTGATTATTTTATTAATATAAAACATATAACATAATTGATTTATAGATATTTATTTTAAACATAAAAAGCTAATCTTTAACTGTGTTCACCTGGCCAAATATAATTTCGACAAGCATTTGCCGGGATAAACAAGAATACTAATATTAATAGCAAAAAAAATCATCGATATTAATTGGTTATCTTCGTTGTATAAAATTATACAATAACCTAATCTGAAAAAAAAACCAACGACGACTGCTTAGTTGCGAGTGGTATTTGTAAAAATGAACAAAGTTAATTTTAAAAAAATATCTCATTTATTTGCCCAGACTTATGGCGGCAAAAGAACCCTCCTTTTATTGCCGCTCATTATTGGACTATCGTGTAATCAGGCAAATAAATCTGAAAATGTTAAGACCGCTGATGAATCTTGTTCGGACAATTTACCCAGCAGGTATGGTGTATCGGCACAAAACAAACAAGACTCATTGTTATCATCAAATTCAAACGGGTCAGTTAAAGGAATGAAATGGATCCCGGGCGGTACATTTTTAATGGGTGCTAGCGATAAGGAAGGACGTGCTGATGAATATCCGTCGCATCAGGTTAAACTAGACGGCTACTGGATGGATGAAACAGAAGTTACCAATGCCCAGTTTGCTGCTTTTGTTAAAGCAACGGGCTATAAAACAGTTGCTGAACGAAAACCAGATTGGGAAGAAATCAAAAAGCAATTACCTGAGGGCACACCAAAACCATCAGACGATTTACTGGTAGCCGCTTCACTTACATTTAATCCACCCTCCAGACCTGTTCCTTTGCACGATGCATCGCAATGGTGGGCTTGGACACCCGGAGCCGACTGGAAACATCCTGAGGGGCCTAAAAGTGATTTAAAAGGAAAAGACAATTACCCTGTTACGCAGGTTTGCTGGGAAGATGCAAATGCTTATGCTAAATGGGCAGGTAAACGATTACCGACAGAGGCTGAGTGGGAATATGCTGCACGTGGCGGACAAAAGAACACTATATATCCTTGGGGAAATGAACAAATTGAAGGTGGGAAACCAAAAGCGAATACCTGGCAAGGAAGCTTTCCGGACAAAAATACGGATTGGGACGGCTTTCATAGTTTGGCTCCTACCGGATCATTCCCCGCTAATGCATACGGCTTATTCGATATGGCAGGCAATGTTTGGGAATGGGTGTCGGACTGGTATACTAATGATTATTATGACACGCAGAAAGGTGAAACAGTTACCAACCCTAAAGGTCCTGATAAAAGTTTTGACCCGGATGAGCCTACCGTTCCTAAAAAAGTGACACGCGGAGGCTCATTTATGTGTAACAGTTCATATTGTAAAGGTTATAGGGTAGCAGCCCGAATGAAATCGTCGCCTGATACCGGTTTACAAAATACAGGTTTCAGATGTGTAAGATCGGAATCTGCTTCCAAAAAATAAACCCTAAAATAGAGGGCGTCAAATAAATAGTTTTTGACACCCTCTGATAGACTTCTAATATACTATCTCTTATAGGCTCCTATTTCTGCTATAGCGGTAAATAGTCCATTTTTATAATCTGATTTAAATATCATTTTAAAATATCTAAAGTTACGGGGTTCAAAAAACTCGAGGTATTGCTTTGTCCCAGAGTTTTCCATCGTAAATGCGCCTAAGGAATTCCAGGTTACGTTATCCGTACTAATTTGAATTTCAACCAGTTTAGCCGCTCCATCTAAAGGAGTTCGCTGAACATAAAATAATCCCGTTACATAATTAACTGCACCCATATCAAATGAAGCGGTATGTGGATAGCCATGAGTTTTATCCATATGCCAAACCGTTGAAGTCTTTCCGTCTAATGTGTTTTGCGGCGTTCGCCCGGAGGGGATATCATAATCTTCTGTTCCGCTAGTCCAGGCACTTCTGTTGTACTCTACCGGCGGACCCGTAGCTTTTACAGTTTTGGTAACCGTATAAAACGTGTCAATTGATAGAGAGTCGGGCACATATAAGGTCCGGTATTCAAATGTTTCATTTTTACTAAAGTTAAACTGCCCCAGTTTAGTGGTTATGGAATCTACAGGAATATTCAAAACATGTTCTACATTTTGCTTGTCGGTATATTTTACCTCTGTGCCAATTACGGTCACATCAGGTGTCCCCCATGTTATTTGAACAGTGTCTTTCTCGTAAATTGCGCGTTTTATAGGTCTTGCAAGCAATGACTCTATGTAATTATTGCCATATACCTGCCCTATCGCATTTACCATAATTGATTTATTATTATTCTTATCAAATAGATAGATGTCGAATGAATAAGAACCTTCGGCCATATCATTTAGCCATAAATCCATAATATTTGATTCATTCGATGTTACGATTGGCACCGAAAGTGAGTCACTTTTGTTGTTCCAATAGATTACTGCCTTTGTAGCAGTAGGATCAATTAATTTCCAGCTTAACTTCATCCGGTTCTTGCCTGAATGAACTTTTACAGAATCGGCAGAACCCACATAGGTAATTGAACCTTTCTTTGTGAAATCTATATAGGTGGAGTCCATTTTACTGCATGCGACCAATAGGATTGAAATTGCAGCTATTGTTATATAGTACTTGAGTTTTAAGCCCATGATTGTTTTTTATTTAATGAGATTACTTTTATCATTTCCCCAAAAAGTGAGTTCAGCGATGTACTGATGATCCAATGCCCCCCAAACTTTGCTCGTTCTCCACCTTATATATCTAAAAGAAGGGGTTCCAGGCGGAATATCGAATTCCTCTCCATTTACCACAGCATATAGAAAATCTTCGCCGGTCACTGTTCCCTGAGGTGAACCTGAAGGTTTTATGGATTCGAATTCGCCAATTAACGTCCAGCTACCCCAAGAACCATCTAAATTTGGTTCATTACTGCCCCATAATTCAAATAGTTTAGGATCTCCACCGGCATATGCACCATTTGTTGACTGCTGGCCATCACCTAAACGATGATAAAACTTGAATCGGCTTAAATCTGATTCGACTCCCAAATCGAAAGTAAACCATTGTGCCAATCCTGTACCTGGCTTAGTATGAAACACATTTCCGCTATTCCAGCTATTATCCCATAAGTTTACCATGCCCGTTCCGCAACAGTGTTGCTCGTAGGTATCAGTTGGCAGCCGTACTTCTTTAAATTTGGATTTATCCAATTGCTTTTCAAACAAAGGGGTAAGATCAATTTGCAAAGTATCCGAATGGTTATTCCAGCGATCACGAATAAAAGCTGCAAACTTCCGTTTTACAGGAGCCAGACCACGCGAAGTAACATACCCTTCCTTTCTTTTAGTATAGAAAATATCGGCAGGAACAAAATCTCCAATAGAATCCAGCACCAATAAATTGATTACTACATCGGCTTGTGCCTCATTTGTGAACCAAAGTCTGACACCTCCATAAACTTCTTCCAGCTGTAAAGATTTAAATACACTTTGAACAGGAGGAGTTAGTGGGGTTACTTTTATTACTACAGGTTCTGAGATTGTTTCTCCGCGGCTCACCGCGTATAATTTCACTTGGTGGTCTTTTGTATCAGGAAATCCTTCAATGGTAAGATTATCCTTATAGTATGAAGCTTTCACTTCCTTTTCTACCCCTTCTCTAATAGAATAAGTCGCTTTAACATAAAGCATGTTTTCGGGTCTTGTGTAAGTGATTACTGCACCACCCGGTATACTTTTAACCTGAACATTTTTTACCGGACCGGGGGCGGCATCGCCCTTATCCAGCGGTTCGGTTGCAATTTCCTTGCAGCCTGATATGATTAAAATCATCAGACAAACTGATAATAAATATTTAAACATAATTACAGTTTTATTTTTTGAAACATTTCTTAGATTCCCCATCATTACCAGCCGGGATTTTGGTTCATTCTTTTATTGCTTAATAACTCGCTCTCTGGTAGTGGCCATAAATAATCGCGGGTACTAAAGGTTTGATTGAATATTACACGTTCGCGGTAATAATCAGCTGCATCTTCCTGACTTAAGTCCCAGCCTGTAATTGGCTTATTAAGCTCTCCGGCGGCTTCTTTCCATCTTCGTAAATCCCAGAAACGGTGGCCTTCGAATGCCATTTCAATAAGTCGTTCTCTATGGATAATCTCACGTAAGCCATCTTTATTCTGGTATTTAGTAGGATTAGTTGAGTAATTAGTCCACGAGTCTTGTACGGTATGTAGTCCTGCTCTTGCTCTTATTAAATTAAGATACTTATATACGTCTTCTGTGGGTCCATATGCTTCGTTCATTGCTTCTGCATGGAGAAGATATACACTCGCCAAACGAATCATTGGCCATGGATAAGTTTGACTGGTATAGGTTGTGGCAGCAATTACATTATTGAAATTCACTAGTTTTTTAGGCCAGTATCCTGTAACAGAATAACTTCCTTCATTTTGCGCTGTTGCCGGCTGCCCTTTTTTACTGGCTACAAATAACATGCTTGCCTTATCGTCAAAAAAACCTTGTCCGTACCAGATACCACCATCAAAACCCAGATCTGCATAAAAGCGTGGTTCCCTATTAAAGTTTAAAGAAGCGGTTACATAACCTTCCTGAAGGTATTTATTGTCTTGGGCCGGTACCTTCTTTAGGTTAAAACGCCCTGCATAATCATAAGTATGATCTTCTTTAATAGGCACACCGTTTTCACTATAAAACATCTCAGCTATCTTTAAAGGAGGCGCAATATTACCCACAGTTGAGCCATTTGATGTATATCTGGGGTCTAGTCCTCTCGGAGTAGCCGCCGCTTGTATACTGCCTGCCAGACTATTGGTGTTTCCCCAGATAATTTCAGGGTTCCATTTCTCAGTAATGGCATTACGGATGTTCATTTGTACTTTAATAGTATCGGATATTTTATATTGAAAAAAAGCTGGGTTAAAGGTGTAAAGCTTATGCCCTAATGATTCGGTAAGCTCCACTGCTGCCTTTGTTGCCTTAGCAGCCCGCTCCCATTTTGAAACATCATATGCCGAACTAAAGAGCAAGTGTCCTTCGGGGTCTTTGAATCCGGTATAATCCGGATTCCCGTTAAACAATGGACTTGCAGCTGTAACCAATACTTCAGCTTTAACACTAAGCGCGATGGCTCTAGTAACCCGCCCAAGTTCAGAAACTTCATTTTCAATCTTTTCAGGAAGATCAGGGGCTGCCTCATCCAATAGCTGAACAATATAATTTACGCAGGAATCAACAGGTGATCGTAGCGGGTAAACCTGATCAACAGGGGCATCTACCGGTATATTTACCTTAACCAAGGCGATGGGTCCATACATACGAAGCATGTAATAGTGGTAATATGCCTTTAGAAATTTAACCTCAGCAGCCCATCGCGCCTTTTCAAGAGATTCCATATCTGGTACTTTATTAATGTTGTCCAGAAAGATATTACATTCACGAATGCCCTGATAAAGATCTTTACCTCCATTGACACCCTGCCAGTAATTCATATAAGAATTCACTTTATTCTGAGCACCACGTGCTATTTTCCATGCATTTACTCCACTTGTTGGTACCAGCCAGAATTCATCGCCGGCGGCGTTAGCTGCATTGTTATCAAAATTACCCAATGCCGGCATGTAGTTATAGCAACTAAACAAATACCTTTCGGCAGTGCTCCTTAAGCGAAATGCATATTCTATAGTGGCTATGTTATCAGGAGTTATGTCTAAAAACTTTTTACAGGAACCCAGTACGCAAATGGTAACAAGAATAAAAACTATGTTTATCGATTTTTTCATCTGTTTATAATATTTATTTTTAAAAACTTGCCAGTATTCCTAAGTTAAATACTCGCTGTACCGGATAGCCAAGACCATTTCCTGCCATCTCTATGTCCCACAATTTGAATCCGCTAAAGGATAAAAGATTGGTTCCATTAACATATGCCCTGAATTTTTTAAGGCTTATTTTACGAGCCAGTTTATCTGGTACGGTATAACCAATTTCCATTTGTTTTACACGTAAAAAGGAACCGCTTCTCATGAACCAGGTGCTTGTAACTGAGTTATTCTCATTTCCTACCGAGGTAGTACTTAACCTTGGCCATAAAGCATAAGTATTCTGATTGTCTTCAGACCAATGGCTATCTGCATATGCTTTTAATAGTTGATTTTGAGGTTTGCCGTTTAGCGTTTCATTGTCATACAGGTAGGATACAAACGGAGCAGTAGCTTTGGTGTCTATCCAAAAGGACTCCCTGCCAAGACCTTGGAAAAAAGCCGAAAAATCGAAGCTTTTATACCCCACTGAAAAGCCGAAACCATAGGTTATTTCTGGTGTTACAGGATAACCAATAGGCACCTGATCAAGTGAAGTAATCTGACCATCACCATTTACATCATAATATTTAATGTCTCCCCCTCCATATTCTCCGAATTGTTTTGGTGAACGACGCGCTTCTTCATCATCAACAAATAATCGCTCTGCTATATAACCCCATTGTTGCCCAAGTGAATACCCTGCATGGCGTTTCCATGGTGCTTCATCGTAGTAAGGCTCTTCAAATTTCAGGTATTTACTTGCCGCGTAGGTAAAGTTACCCATAGCTTGCAGCCATAGGCCACTACTGAATGAGTGCGTATAGTTCAAGGAAATATCAACACCTTTCCCTTCGGCTTCGCCTAAATTAGCTTTAGGCTGAGCCGATAAACCCATAGTTGCTGGTGTAGCCGTTCTGGTCATCAAAATACCGGTACGATGTTCTTTAAAAAAGTCTACCTCCAGACTCCAGTCTCTAAAAAATTCTAATTCTACAGCTACATTCGTTTTTTTAGCTGTTTCCCAGGTTATGGCTTCATTTGCATATCTGGAAAGGGAGACGCCATTTCTTGAATATCCATTGTCACGACCAAAAACGGCACCCCTTCCAGCATCATTCATATTCACATTTGAGAGGTATAGAAAACGGTCAGTTGCAGATCCAATGGCATCGTTACCTGTAAGGCCATAGGTTCCTCTAAGCTTAAATTTAGAAATAACGTTTTTCATTGGCTCCCAGAACTTCTCGTTAGAAATATTCCATGCTGCACCGGCAGATGGAAAGAAGCCATAGCGATTGGTTTGGTAGAATCGCTCTGATCCGTTATATCCGAAATTCATTTCGAAATAATATCGGTTATCGTATCCATAGGTGGCTCTGCCAGCTAATCCAATGTTTCTAAAAGGCAAAGAAGATTGAAGATCGCTGTATTGCCCGGTTAATTCATTACGGAGCATATATACAAATAGACCACTTAAGGAATGCTTTTCTGAGAAGGTACGGTTATAATTAAGTGAAGCCTGCATATAGAATTTAGAGCTTACGGTTCTGCTGCCAGGATTATAGTCGAGGTATTCGGTTCCAGCCAGTTCATTCAAAAGCTCCACTTTGTAGGTATTGGCTTGTTTGTCGTAAGAGCCTGCCTGGTACCAAAATGGACTATAACTTCGGCTAACATCAAAGAAACTATTTCTGGTTATGTTAAGCAGTGCGTTCACATTTAAACCCTTTGTAATGCCCGACAGATCTTGTTTGGCTTCAAATTGCGCAGACATCATTGATCTGGATGAGTTTTTATAACCCTTTACCAATTCCGAATAAGGATTTAAAAGGTAGCTGCCACTTCCATCATCATAATTACCAAACATAATATGTTTCACATAGGAGTGATCTTCATCAACAGGATAATAAGCAGGAAAATAAACCGGATTGGTACGCATTACCCTTCTGTAAATAGAAGCACCATCACTAATAGGCCCTGTATAATCATCAAAACTACCGCTCATTCTAACGATAACTTCTGTACTTTTAGTCAGGTTTACATTCACATTAGAACGTAGTGTATAACTCTTTAAATCAATATTACTGTTAAAATTATTTCTATTGTCGACCTTCAAAATGCCGTTATCCTGATTAAAGGAGCCAGCAATAAAATACCTGGCTACACCACCACCTCCACTTACGTTTAAATTTGCACGCTGGTTCATGGTATAATCGTTAAAAAGAGCCTTCTTCCAATCTGTAGCCGGATACATATAAAGCTAAGATCGGAA
>NZ_AWRU01000015.1:0-3353 GCF_000523515.1 Pedobacter sp. V48
AATCCAGCACCAATAAATTGATTACTACATCGGCTTGTGCCTCATTTGTGAACCAAAGTCTGACACCTCCATAAACTTCTTCCAGCTGTAAAGATTTAAATACACTTTGAACAGGAGGAGTTAGTGGGGTTACTTTTATTACTACAGGTTCTGAGATTGTTTCTCCGCGGCTCACCGCGTATAATTTCACTTGGTGGTCTTTTGTATCAGGAAATCCTTCAATGGTAAGATTATCCTTATAGTATGAAGCTTTCACTTCCTTTTCTACCCCTTCTCTAATAGAATAAGTCGCTTTAACATAAAGCATGTTTTCGGGTCTTGTGTAAGTGATTACTGCACCACCCGGTATACTTTTAACCTGAACATTTTTTACCGGACCGGGGGCGGCATCGCCCTTATCCAGCGGTTCGGTTGCAATTTCCTTGCAGCCTGATATGATTAAAATCATCAGACAAACTGATAATAAATATTTAAACATAATTACAGTTTTATTTTTTGAAACATTTCTTAGATTCCCCATCATTACCAGCCGGGATTTTGGTTCATTCTTTTATTGCTTAATAACTCGCTCTCTGGTAGTGGCCATAAATAATCGCGGGTACTAAAGGTTTGATTGAATATTACACGTTCGCGGTAATAATCAGCTGCATCTTCCTGACTTAAGTCCCAGCCTGTAATTGGCTTATTAAGCTCTCCGGCGGCTTCTTTCCATCTTCGTAAATCCCAGAAACGGTGGCCTTCGAATGCCATTTCAATAAGTCGTTCTCTATGGATAATCTCACGTAAGCCATCTTTATTCTGGTATTTAGTAGGATTAGTTGAGTAATTAGTCCACGAGTCTTGTACGGTATGTAGTCCTGCTCTTGCTCTTATTAAATTAAGATACTTATATACGTCTTCTGTGGGTCCATATGCTTCGTTCATTGCTTCTGCATGGAGAAGATATACACTCGCCAAACGAATCATTGGCCATGGATAAGTTTGACTGGTATAGGTTGTGGCAGCAATTACATTATTGAAATTCACTAGTTTTTTAGGCCAGTATCCTGTAACAGAATAACTTCCTTCATTTTGCGCTGTTGCCGGCTGCCCTTTTTTACTGGCTACAAATAACATGCTTGCCTTATCGTCAAAAAAACCTTGTCCGTACCAGATACCACCATCAAAACCCAGATCTGCATAAAAGCGTGGTTCCCTATTAAAGTTTAAAGAAGCGGTTACATAACCTTCCTGAAGGTATTTATTGTCTTGGGCCGGTACCTTCTTTAGGTTAAAACGCCCTGCATAATCATAAGTATGATCTTCTTTAATAGGCACACCGTTTTCACTATAAAACATCTCAGCTATCTTTAAAGGAGGCGCAATATTACCCACAGTTGAGCCATTTGATGTATATCTGGGGTCTAGTCCTCTCGGAGTAGCCGCCGCTTGTATACTGCCTGCCAGACTATTGGTGTTTCCCCAGATAATTTCAGGGTTCCATTTCTCAGTAATGGCATTACGGATGTTCATTTGTACTTTAATAGTATCGGATATTTTATATTGAAAAAAAGCTGGGTTAAAGGTGTAAAGCTTATGCCCTAATGATTCGGTAAGCTCCACTGCTGCCTTTGTTGCCTTAGCAGCCCGCTCCCATTTTGAAACATCATATGCCGAACTAAAGAGCAAGTGTCCTTCGGGGTCTTTGAATCCGGTATAATCCGGATTCCCGTTAAACAATGGACTTGCAGCTGTAACCAATACTTCAGCTTTAACACTAAGCGCGATGGCTCTAGTAACCCGCCCAAGTTCAGAAACTTCATTTTCAATCTTTTCAGGAAGATCAGGGGCTGCCTCATCCAATAGCTGAACAATATAATTTACGCAGGAATCAACAGGTGATCGTAGCGGGTAAACCTGATCAACAGGGGCATCTACCGGTATATTTACCTTAACCAAGGCGATGGGTCCATACATACGAAGCATGTAATAGTGGTAATATGCCTTTAGAAATTTAACCTCAGCAGCCCATCGCGCCTTTTCAAGAGATTCCATATCTGGTACTTTATTAATGTTGTCCAGAAAGATATTACATTCACGAATGCCCTGATAAAGATCTTTACCTCCATTGACACCCTGCCAGTAATTCATATAAGAATTCACTTTATTCTGAGCACCACGTGCTATTTTCCATGCATTTACTCCACTTGTTGGTACCAGCCAGAATTCATCGCCGGCGGCGTTAGCTGCATTGTTATCAAAATTACCCAATGCCGGCATGTAGTTATAGCAACTAAACAAATACCTTTCGGCAGTGCTCCTTAAGCGAAATGCATATTCTATAGTGGCTATGTTATCAGGAGTTATGTCTAAAAACTTTTTACAGGAACCCAGTACGCAAATGGTAACAAGAATAAAAACTATGTTTATCGATTTTTTCATCTGTTTATAATATTTATTTTTAAAAACTTGCCAGTATTCCTAAGTTAAATACTCGCTGTACCGGATAGCCAAGACCATTTCCTGCCATCTCTATGTCCCACAATTTGAATCCGCTAAAGGATAAAAGATTGGTTCCATTAACATATGCCCTGAATTTTTTAAGGCTTATTTTACGAGCCAGTTTATCTGGTACGGTATAACCAATTTCCATTTGTTTTACACGTAAAAAGGAACCGCTTCTCATGAACCAGGTGCTTGTAACTGAGTTATTCTCATTTCCTACCGAGGTAGTACTTAACCTTGGCCATAAAGCATAAGTATTCTGATTGTCTTCAGACCAATGGCTATCTGCATATGCTTTTAATAGTTGATTTTGAGGTTTGCCGTTTAGCGTTTCATTGTCATACAGGTAGGATACAAACGGAGCAGTAGCTTTGGTGTCTATCCAAAAGGACTCCCTGCCAAGACCTTGGAAAAAAGCCGAAAAATCGAAGCTTTTATACCCCACTGAAAAGCCGAAACCATAGGTTATTTCTGGTGTTACAGGATAACCAATAGGCACCTGATCAAGTGAAGTAATCTGACCATCACCATTTACATCATAATATTTAATGTCTCCCCCTCCATATTCTCCGAATTGTTTTGGTGAACGACGCGCTTCTTCATCATCAACAAATAATCGCTCTGCTATATAACCCCATTGTTGCCCAAGTGAATACCCTGCATGGCGTTTCCATGGTGCTTCATCGTAGTAAGGCTCTTCAAATTTCAGGTATTTACTTGCCGCGTAGGTAAAGTTACCCATAGCTTGCAGCCATAGGCCACTACTGAATGAGTGCGTATAGTTCAAGGAAATATCAACACCTTTCCCTTCGGCTTCGCCTAAATTAGCTTTAGGCTGAGCCGATAAACCCATAGTTGCTGGTGTAGCC
>NZ_AWRU01000015.1:3404-4096 GCF_000523515.1 Pedobacter sp. V48
ATACCGGTACGATGTTCTTTAAAAAAGTCTACCTCCAGACTCCAGTCTCTAAAAAATTCTAATTCTACAGCTACATTCGTTTTTTTAGCTGTTTCCCAGGTTATGGCTTCATTTGCATATCTGGAAAGGGAGACGCCATTTCTTGAATATCCATTGTCACGACCAAAAACGGCACCCCTTCCAGCATCATTCATATTCACATTTGAGAGGTATAGAAAACGGTCAGTTGCAGATCCAATGGCATCGTTACCTGTAAGGCCATAGGTTCCTCTAAGCTTAAATTTAGAAATAACGTTTTTCATTGGCTCCCAGAACTTCTCGTTAGAAATATTCCATGCTGCACCGGCAGATGGAAAGAAGCCATAGCGATTGGTTTGGTAGAATCGCTCTGATCCGTTATATCCGAAATTCATTTCGAAATAATATCGGTTATCGTATCCATAGGTGGCTCTGCCAGCTAATCCAATGTTTCTAAAAGGCAAAGAAGATTGAAGATCGCTGTATTGCCCGGTTAATTCATTACGGAGCATATATACAAATAGACCACTTAAGGAATGCTTTTCTGAGAAGGTACGGTTATAATTAAGTGAAGCCTGCATATAGAATTTAGAGCTTACGGTTCTGCTGCCAGGATTATAGTCGAGGTATTCGGTTCCAGCCAGTTCATTCAAAAGCTCCACTTTGTAGGTATT
>NZ_AWRU01000015.1:4137-230175 GCF_000523515.1 Pedobacter sp. V48
TGTCGTAAGAGCCTGCCTGGTACCAAAATGGACTATAACTTCGGCTAACATCAAAGAAACTATTTCTGGTTATGTTAAGCAGTGCGTTCACATTTAAACCCTTTGTAATGCCCGACAGATCTTGTTTGGCTTCAAATTGCGCAGACATCATTGATCTGGATGAGTTTTTATAACCCTTTACCAATTCCGAATAAGGATTTAAAAGGTAGCTGCCACTTCCATCATCATAATTACCAAACATAATATGTTTCACATAGGAGTGATCTTCATCAACAGGATAATAAGCAGGAAAATAAACCGGATTGGTACGCATTACCCTTCTGTAAATAGAAGCACCATCACTAATAGGCCCTGTATAATCATCAAAACTACCGCTCATTCTAACGATAACTTCTGTACTTTTAGTCAGGTTTACATTCACATTAGAACGTAGTGTATAACTCTTTAAATCAATATTACTGTTAARRWWAWKTCKMTWNTMNASCKWMMRRMTGSMRWWMTCMNTKWYTRMASSARCMAGCAATRWWRWAMCTGGCTACACCACCACCTCCACTTACGTTTAAATTTGCACGCTGGTTCATGGTATAATCGTTAAAAAGAGCCTTCTTCCAATCTGTAGCCGGATACATATAAGGATTTACACCAGCAATCGTATTGTCTATTTTTTGATCTGTGTAGGGTAAAACACCCAAGGGGTCACGTGTAAGTACGGCCTCATTATTTAAACGCATATAGGTGATGGGGTCCGCAATTTCAACATTGCTTGTTGGTGCTGAAACTGAGTTCTCCAGCCGTACGCTTATAGCGGCTTTTCCTACTGTTCCTTCCTTTGTAACGATTAAAATAACGCCGTTTGCAGCCCTGCTTCCATACAATGAAGTTGCTGTAGCATCTTTCATAATTGAAAAACTAGAAATATCATCGGCCTGTAAACGGGCAAGATCGGTTGTAGCAACCTCAATTCCATCTATCAAAATAAGGGGGTCCTTTTTATATCCAAAAGAGGTCACACCACGAATAAAGAATTCGGCATTATCTGCCCCTGGTTCCCCACTTCGCTGATAGGCTATAATACCTGCTGCCTTGCCGGCTAAAGCGGTGGTAAGATTACTTGAAGGCACCTTTAATTCCGACGGTTTTATTGAGGTAACAGAACCAACCATGTCGGTTTTCTTTTGCTTACCAAAAGCCACCACGACAACCTCATCCAAACCATTATCGGACGATTTAAGTGTTACATTAATTACGTCTTTTCCTTTTACCGGTATTTCCTGAGTCTGGAAGCCTACCATTGAAAATATGAGGATTGCATCATCGTTAGGAATGTCGAGAATGTATTTGCCATTCTCGTCTGTTGTGGTTCCTTTTTTTGAACCTTTTATCGTTACAGATACACCGGGCATTACGCCAAGAGAATCCCGGACTGTTCCTTTAATATCCTCTCTGGGTGCTGTTACTATATTTACGGGTTTAACAATAGCAGGTGGCTCTTGTACTACTATTGTTTTTCCATTGATAACATAGGTTAAACTTTGGCCTGTAAAACACTTATCCAAAGCTTCTTTGAGGTAAACGTTTTTTACCTTAATACTAACTGGTGCAGACTGTTTTAATAGACTCGAACTGATAATAAAACTATATCCCGTTTGTGTTCTTATGTCATCAAAAATCTCTTGTAAAGAGGCTTTTTCTTTATTTAAGCTTATTTTCTGGGCATAAGTAGTGCCATAAGCATGTATAAAGGTGGTGATCATTAATATACAAATTAGCTTCATTACTAAAAGGAATTTAAATGGCATGCGGGGTTTATTACCGCAAGGGATTACATTATAAAATTTATACATTTGAATGTCAGCTTTAATTATAATTGGTTTACGCGAATTGATTTAAGTTACCTCTGGCACAATGCCCCGGGTGCTTCGAACATCCGGGGCTTTTTATTAGGGTAACTGTTATGATTTGATAGTGTACTTATTTTGCCATAACAATAACCCTCCTTCCTTCGATCTTAAATTGAACTTCTCTTGTTAATTCCATGTTTTTCAGTAACTCACTTATATTATCGTAGCGATTAACTTTACCAAAAAAACCTTTATCCTTCATGTTACCCCTGAATTCGACCTCAACATCGTACCAACGGGCGACTTTTGCCATAATGCTATAGATGTCTTCATCCTGAAAAACGAAGTATCCATTTTTCCAGGCAACAGCATCTTCTACATCCACATTCTTAACTTTCATCCCACCGGTTGCCGAAGAGATGCCAGATTGACCAGGCTTCAACATTGCTTCTTTTTTGCTATTCTTTAACTTTACTGAACCTTCTAATAAGGTAGTATTTACATCAGCTCTGTCATGGTAACCATTTACGTTAAAATGGGTACCCAATACTTCTATTTCAGTACCTTCAACCACTACTCTGAATGGCATTTTCTGGTTATGAGCCACTTCAAAATATGCTTCTCCGGATAATTCAATTTTTCGTTCCCTGCCATTAAAAACCGCAGGAAATTTTATCGTAGATTCAGCATTAAGCCAAACTTTTGTATTATCTGGCAATAAAAGCTGATATTCTCCACCCCTTGGTGTACTAATGGAATTGTATGGAACAGATTTAGGGTCTACAAAGCTTGATTGGGATGAGTTATAAATTACCTGCCCCTCTCTGGTTTTTGTAATTACCGTATTTGCCTGGTTTGCAACAATTCCATTTTGAGAGTTATCAAGTATGATTTGCGAACCATCCTGTAAGGTTAATACAGCTTTTTTGCCGCCTGGAGGAATGCTTTTTTTCTGCACGGCTACATCTGTTGGCGCAGAGTTAGTCTTTTGTGATGGATTTATGGATAAATAAACGCCAATTCCAAGCATTATAAGAATAGCAGCAGCGGCAGAAAACTTATGTCTGTTGAACCAGCTAAGCTGGTGTCTTGGATGGATTTCATCATAAAATCGCTTGTACATTCTTTCTGATACTTGCTTCTCATCTCCCAGTTTATTTTCATCCCAGGGAGCGTTATCAATAGAAAATTCATCATTGTATTGCTCAAAGAGTTTTTTTTCCTCCTCAGTGCAAATACCTAATGTGTACTTTTCATACAACAAAACGTATTGTTCTTTTGTCATGGTTTATAGTTGGTAACTCTATAGTGTATAATTATGATTGGCACACACATACTTTTAAAAATTATTTTTTTTTATTTTAAAATGTATAGCTTAGTGACTACCAAATTAAACCAACCTAGTGTCGTTATGGACCATGAACTGTGGGAAGCTATTCAAGGAAATAGTGAGCGGGCTTTTGCTGCATTATTTCATCGCTACTCAGCTAAAATTTATAGCACTGCGTATTCCTACATAAGGGATTCGGTTGTTTGCGAGCAAATTGTTCATGATATATTCATCACACTTTGGTCCGGTCGACATACACTTCAGGTACAATCTTTTAAAGCCTATTTAACATCTGCAGCCCGATACAGAGTGTACAAGCATATGGCCACCAGTAAAATATATCCAATTGATTATAAAGAAAGTATGGAAGATGGTTTTTATGAAGACTGTACCTCCCAAAACGAGGGATATAACAACTTAATCAACAAAGAGATGGAATTGGAGGTGGATTCTTACCTGGCTCACCTGCCCCAAAGATGCAGACAGATTTTTTTGATGAGCCGCAGGCAATTCCTAAGCAATGAAGAAATAGCAAACGAATTGGGTATTTCTAAACGTACTGTAGAAAATCAGATTACATATGCACTTAGACATTTACGTTTCTCATTAAAAGATGTATCTGTTATCCTGATTATTCTTGAAGGATTATCCCGTTTAAATTCTTAGGCTCAAGGATTAAAGCTTGTACCCCAAACAATGAAACTTTTCCAATACTTACCGAAATTGCTTAACCGAAAAGTGATGTACATCATAAATAGTTAAGATCACCATCACTTTTGCGTTTTACTTAAATGCGGAACTTTGAAGCATACTTTCAATATAGATGCTAAAAGAAAACGTAACTTCATCAGAGACCCATTGTTTTCATTGCGGAGAGGATATTATAGTCCGGCAATACACACATAATGACAAACAATTTTGTTGTTCCGGATGCAAAACTGTCTATAACATCTTAACAGAGCATAACCTATCAAACTACTACGTTTATAATAAGATTCCCGGAAAAACTCAAAGTAAGATTACCTCAAATTTTGATTATCTGGAAGTGACACAGGTTGTCAGTAAGCTGGTTGATTTTGAAGATCAATTCAGAACAATTGTAACGTTATATATACCTGCCATTCACTGCAGTTCATGCATTTGGTTATTAGAACACCTCCATCTTTTGCAATCAGGGATATTACAGTCAAGAATTGATTTCCTTAAAAAACAGGTTTCTGTTACCTTTAAAAACGACGAAATTAATTTAAAACAGCTGGTACAATTGCTCTGTTCAATTGGTTATGAGCCATTGATAAGCTTTCAGGATATCGTAAAAAAAGGGCAATCGCGGAAAACCGAAAGAAGCCTCATTACCAAAATTGCTGTAGCGGGATTCTGTTTTGGTAATGTGATGCTTTTAAGTTTCCCTGATTATTTTGGTCTTGGCGATTTCGAACGCGAATTTAAGGATTTCTTTGGATGGCTTAATCTTTCATTTTCTTTACCTGTTGTTTTGTATAGCGGTAAGGAGTATTTTGTTTCTGCGTGGACAAATTTAAAAGCAAAGAGACTGAACCTTGATTTTCCACTAGCGCTTGGTATCCTGGTTATGTTTCTACGCTCAGCTTACGAGATCATCTCGCAAACCGGAGCTGGGTTTGTAGATACACTTTGCGGACTGGTTTTCTTTCTGTTAATAGGAAAGTGGATGCAGGAAAGAACTTTTCATCACATCTCATTTGAAAGAGATTACCGGTCCTACTTTCCTGTAGCTGTAACTACAATCAACCACGGCGTTGAAAGGCCAATACAGCTTAGTGATTTAAAAACGGGCGACAGAATTCTTATCAGAAGTCATGAAATTTTGCCGGCAGATGCCATTTTGTTGAAAGGCGAAGCTGAAATAGACTTTAGTTTTGTAACAGGAGAATCTATTCCGGTAAAAAAGACTCTTGGAGAGATTATTTATGCAGGCGGCCGACAACTATCAGGTTCAATTGAAATGGAGGTATTAAAACCTGTGTCGCAAAGCTACCTTACGCAACTCTGGAATAATAATGCTTTCATTGAATCTAAAAAGCGCATCAAAACATTTAGTGATACCGCCAGCAGGTATTTTAGCATAATACTATTAATTATTGCATTAAGTGCAGGTATTTTCTGGATTTCGACAGACCCTTCTAAGGCATTGGCATCCTTTACGTCAGTTTTAATTATTGCCTGCCCATGTGCTCTGGCCCTAAGTTCGCCGTTTACGCTGGCAGCTGTATTATCAGTTTTTGATAAAAACAGATTTTTTCTGAAGAATACCTCAGTGGTTGAAGAGCTGGCACGTATTAATACGTATGTGTTTGACAAAACAGGTACTATAACTAATCCAAACGCGGCAGGGCTTCAGTTTAATGGGACTATTATCGATGGCCAAATGCAATTAATCAGCGACCTGGCAAGAAATTCTGGACATCTCCTTAGTCGAGAGTTAACAAAATTTATACATAAGCCTGCGATCTATTCAGTGCAGGAATATACCGAGAAGATTGGAAGAGGTATCAGTGGAAAAGTTAATGGAAATTATGTAAAATTGGGAAGTTCTACCTTCCTTAACCTTCCACTGAAAAGCTCTTCTTCCGGCAGTTCTATACATGTAATGATCAATGATGTATATGTGGGTTTTTTCACCATCAGACAGCAATGGAGAAATGGTTTTAAAGAATTGATGCTAAAGCTAAGTATCGAAGCCGATTTACATCTGCTGTCGGGAGACCATGACCACGAAAGAAAGCAGCTCATCCCCTTTTTCGAAGATAGCCGCAAACTACATTTTGAACAATCTCCTCAAGACAAACTTGATTATATCCAGCAACTTCAAAAAGAAGGAAAGAAAGTTTTAATGTTTGGCGACGGACTAAATGATTCAGGTGCACTTAAGCAAAGTGATCTGGGTATTGCCATTACAGACAACATAAACAATTTTTCTCCAGGATGCGACGCCATACTGGATGGCTTATCATTTCATAAAATCCCTCAATTTATTCAACAAGCTAAAGATGGGGTAAAAGTAATCAGAATGTCCTTTATCATTTCCCTGATGTATAACACAGTCGGACTATATTTTGCCGTACAGGGACTTTTATCACCATTGATGGCGGCGATACTGATGCCATTAAGTACCATCACAATAATCCTGTTCACTTCTGTTGCAGTAAGATTATTTGCACATAAAAACAAACTATTATGAACATGATCTATTTACTTATCGGCTGTAGCATTTTATTAGCCTTGTTGTTTCTTTTGGCTTTTTTTTGGGTAATTAAATCGGGCCAGAATGACGACACATTTACCCCCGCAGTAAGAATTCTCTTTGATGATGAGGTAGCCGAAAAGGAAATAGAAATAAGTGACGAAGATCATACTTAGCTAAAATTTTGATCACGTATTGCCAAATCCGGCAGGATTAATTTTACAACCGTTAACTATATTTTTAATATGACTGAAAAATTCTATTACGACAATAAGATCGTCAGGAACTTTGCCGTAGCCACCATTGTTTGGGGCATCATTGGCATGACTGTCGGGCTTTTGGCTGCAATGCAGCTTTTTAAGCCCGAGCTAAACATGGGTTCACAGTATACAACTTTCGGACGCATCAGACCTTTGCATACCAATGCTGTAATTTTTGCATTTGTAGGCAATGCAATTTTTATGGGGGTTTACTATTCCCTGCAACGGTTGTTAAAAGCAAGAATGTTTAGTGACCTCCTGAGTAAAATTCACTTCTGGGGCTGGCAGCTTATTATCGTTTCTGCAGTAATTACACTTCCATTAGGCTTTACATCATCTCATGAATACGCTGAACTGGAATGGCCAATTGATATTGCCATAACAGTGATTTGGGTGATTTTTGGAATAAACATGTTTGGTACGATTATCAAAAGAAGAGAACAGCACATGTATGTTGCCATATGGTTTTACATAGCAACCTTTGTTACCGTAGCTGTTTTACATATCGTAAATTCATTTCAATTGCCAATATCATTGTTTAAAAGCTATTATTTGTATGCTGGCGTTCAGGATGCTTTAGTTCAATGGTGGTATGGCCACAATGCTGTAGCCTTCTTTCTAACTACTCCGTATTTGGGAATGATGTACTACTTTCTTCCAAAAATGGCTAACCGCCCGGTATATTCTTATAAGTTAAGTATCCTGCACTTTTGGTCGCTAATATTCATATACATTTGGGCAGGCCCTCACCATCTCCTATATACTTCTCTACCATCATGGGCACAATCCTTAGGCGTTGTGTTTTCTATTATGCTCATCGCGCCCAGTTGGGGAGGTATGATTAATGGCTTGTTAACCCTTCGTGGAGCATGGGATAAAGTGAGAGAAGATGCCACATTGAAATTTATGGTTGTAGGGTTAACTGCATATGGCATGGCCACCTTTGAAGGCCCCATGCTCGCTCTAAAACAAATTAACGCTATTGCACACTACACTGACTGGATTGTTGCCCACGTACACGTAGGTGCATTGGGTTGGAATGGCTTTTTAACTTTCGGTATCCTGTACTGGTTAATACCTAGAATTTACAGAACACCCCTTTACTCAAAAAAACTTGCTGCATTTCATTTCTGGATAGGAACACTGGGAATTATTTTCTATGCAGTACCCCTTTACTTTGCCGGTTTCACACAAGGATTAATGTGGAAACAGTTTACCGAAGATGGGATGCTTAAATACCCCAACTTCCTTGAAACCTTATTGCAGATCATTCCAATGTACGTATTAAGGGCTGTGGGTGGCGCCATGTATTTGATTGGTGTAATCGTAATGACCTATAACATTATTAAAACCGCCAGGACAGGAAAATTACTTGCAAACGAACCCGCTGAAGCGCTTCCGCTTTCAAAAACTTACGAAGCTGTAGGTTCAGACAAAAAAATTCACAGAATATTAGAACGAAAACCAATGGTATTTATGGTATTGTCTTTAATAGTGATCCTAATTGGGGGGATGATTGAGATGATGCCAACATTTACCATAAAATCAAACATCCCTACTATTAGTAGCGTAAAACCTTATTCGCCGCTCGAATTGCAGGGAAGGGATCTTTATATACGGGAAGGTTGTGTTAGCTGCCACTCCCAAATGATAAGGCCTTTCAGGTCCGAAACAGAAAGGTATGGTGAGTATAGTAAAGCCGGTGAGTTCGTATATGACCACCCATTTCTTTGGGGTTCTAAACGTATCGGCCCTGATTTGGCAAGGGAAGGCGATAAATATTCCAATGCATGGCATTTTAATCACTTACTGGATCCACAAACCATGTCGCCGGGAAGTATTATGCCCCCCTATGATTGGTTGATCAATCAAAAACTCGATACGACTACAACCATTGCTAAGATTAATGCTATGCGAACCCTTGGTGTTCCATATGAACCTGGATTTGAAAATAAGGCGAATAGTCATCTTAACAATCAGGCACAGGAGATTGCTGCAGACCTGGGCAAAAGTAATGTGCGTGTTCAAAGCGACAGAGAAATTATTGCAATTATAGCCTATCTGCAAAGATTAGGTACAGACATTAAAGCTAAGTAGACCTAAAATTCTTAAAGATGTTTAAACAATTTTTAAATCAGGTAGATGGTAGCCAGGTGTATTTAATAACATCACTTGGCATATTCCTATTATTCTTCATTATGGTAGCAGCATTGCTTTTGGTAATGAAAAAGGACAAGATTAAGTATATGAGTGAATTACCTTTAAAAGATGATATACAATGACAGATATGTTTATCTGGGCCTTACTGATTACCGCAGTATTGCTCCTGGCAGTATCAATGCTGCTTCTAAAGGTAATTAAAGTGTATGTGCATGAAAGCCTGAACCCGACTCAGTTCGCAACGCCTGAAGAAAAAAGACTAAGACGTATTGCTGCTGAAAAGGCCGAAATCGCACGACCTAAAAAACCATCAATATGGTTAAAATTAATGGGCTTGCGGCCAATAGCTGAGGAAAAGGATATTGTAATGGAACATCAATTTGATGGAATCGCAGAGCTCGACAATCCTACTCCTGCATGGTTTATGGTTCTATTCTATGGAACCATCATTTTCGCCATTATTTATTTATTAAGCTACCACGTATTTGGCTTAGGCAATTTACAGGAAGAAGAATATGCAATAGAGTTAAGACAAGCTGAAGATGCTAAAATTGCTTTCCTTCAAAAACCAGGAAGCGCTGCAAATAAAATAAATGAGAACAATGTAGAGCAATCCAAAGATGCCGGAGTTCTTACTGCCGGAGCCGGACTTTTTAAAACTGCCTGCGCTCCGTGCCATGGTGAGCATGCAGAAGGTTTGGTTGGGCCAAACTTAACTGATGAGTTTTGGATTCATGGTGGTACTGTGAAGAATATTTTTAAAACCATTAAATATGGAGTACCTGATAAAGGGATGATTGCATGGGAAAAAACACTTAAACCTCAACAAATTGCCGACCTGGCCAGCTACATTATCTCTCTTAAGGGTACTAACCCTGCCGGAGCAAAGGCACCACAAGGTGTAAAACAGAAATAAGAATGTCACAAACACCAGCACATTTTAGAGATCAGGTATCCACACTTACTGATGATGGCCTGAAACGAAAATGGATTTATCCAAAGATAATAAAAGGAAAACTGTACAAATACCGTTCTGTGGTTAGCTATTTTTTCCTTTTATTGTTGATTTCTGCTCCGTTTATAAAATTGAACGGCGAACAACTTGTGCTTTTAGACGTAATAGAAAGGAAGTTTGTTTTTTTTGGAATTATTTTCTGGCCACAGGATTTTTATCTGTTTGCTTTTGCTCTTCTGATTTTCATCGTATTTATTGTTTTGTTTACAGTAATATTTGGAAGGGTATTTTGTGGATGGGCCTGTCCGCAGACCATATTTCTTGAAATGATATTCAGAAAAATAGAAAACTGGATAGAAGGAGATCACAATCAGCAAAGAAAACTCGATGCAGCACCATTAACCTTCAGTAAGTTCCTTAAAAAGACGTCAAAGCATTTTCTTTTTTTCTGTATCTCATTTCTGATCTCAAATGTCTTTCTTGCATATTTGATAGGATCCAATAAACTGATCAGCATTATTACTGAACCCGTAAAAGACCATCTTTCAGGATTTATATCGATATGGTTATTTTCATTAGTATTTTATCTTGTGTTTTCGAGAATGAGGGAACTGGTTTGTACTGTAGTATGTCCCTATGGCAGATTGCAAGGGGTTCTACTGGATAACCAGAGTATTATTGTTGCTTATGACTATGGGCGTGGTGAACCCAGAGAAAAAATAAATAAGGGGCAGGATACTCACTCAGGTGATTGCATTGATTGCAAATTATGCGTTCAGGTTTGTCCTACTGGCATTGATATTAGAAATGGTACTCAATTGGAGTGCGTTAACTGTACTGCATGCATAGATGCCTGCGATATGGTTATGACAAAAGTTAATAGGCCTTTAAGACTTATTGGCTTCAAATCGGAAACTGAGATTAAGGAAAAAACCACCTTTAGGATTAGCAAAAAAATATATGCATACAGTGCAGTACTTACAATTCTGACAATTATTCTATCTTTTATGATAATAAGACGATCAGATGTGCAAACAACCATTTTGCGCGCAAGCGGAACATTATACCAGCTTAGAGATAAAGACCAAACCGTAAGCAATCTGTATACTGCAGAAATGGTAAACAAAACAAATAAAATTGTAGAATTTGAAATAATACCTGATGATGAACATGCACACATTCAGTATATCCAAAAACCAGATGCTATTGGTTATGGAGGTAGTACAAAAGCAACTTTTTTTGTGGTCCTGCCCCAAAGAATAATCAAAAAATATAAAACTAAGATCAGTTTCAAACTGCGATCTGAAAAGAAAGTGGTAGATAGATTTGAAACTACATTTATAGCACCTGCTAACGATTAAAAATATGAATTGGGGAACGAAATTAATTATTGGAATGCTGTCATTTATGGCTTTTATTGTAATTCTGGGTGTACTAATGATTCGTAGCGAAAATGATGCTTTGGTTGATAACGATTATTATGAGAAAGGATTAAGTTACAATGACGAATACCTGCAAAAAGAGCAGGTTATAAAAGATAATGCAGCGCCGGATATAGAATTGTCCGGTGATCATTTAACAATAACGTTTAAGACCCAAGCTACAGGCACATTAAAAATAATGCGTACAGCAAAAAAAAGCATGGACAGGATGATGAATTTTAAGACTGATAGTACCAGCAGTATAATTCTGAAATCTACGGACCTGGCAAAAGGACATTGGAAGTTTATCGTACAATGGAAGACAAACAACGGGAAAACATATTTAGATGAACAGGAGGTTTTAATGCCATGAGTAATGAAAAGCTTGCATTTTTTATTGGATTATTAGGCTCTCTTCATTGCATTGGGATGTGTGGACCATTAGCTTTTGCGGTACCATTAAGGCATTCAGGCTGGGCCCATTTGTTGTGGAATAAATTGATTTATCAATTAGGCCGTCTCATTTCGTATTGTTTGCTGGGCGCATTAGTTGGTTTGGTTGGAAAGCAAATATGGCAGGCAGGGATTCAGCAAGGCATTAGTGTGCTCAGTGGAGTGCTGATCATATTAGCTGCATGTTCAAGATTGTTTAAGTTTTCTTTTCTTAAAGAAACTCCTTTAAAAATATTAAATCCATTCAATAGGCTATTCAACTATGCCTTTAAACATAAATTAAACCACCTAATAATTGGAATGATAAACGGTCTGTTGCCATGTGGATTCGTTTATCTTGCATTAGCTGGAGCATTAAATACAGAGAGCGTTCAACAAGGTGTCATTTATATGTTTTGGTTTGGAGTAGGAACAATACCATTAATGCTGGGGGCGGCAATTATTGTCGGGTTTTCGGGTTTTACTTTTAGAAGGTCGCTTAATAAAGTTGTGCCATATGCTATGCTAATTCTGGGTTTCTGGTTTTTATTAAGGGGATTCGAATTAGACATCCCCTATTTAAGTCCGCAAAAACCAAATTCCAATACAGTAGAATGCAGATAAAACGATATTAATCTGCCAGGCTAAACAATTGAGTGTTGGGTTCATTTGCCCAAAGTCTGGCATCAAAAGCCATGCATATATTCCTTAAAAATCTCTTTCCATACGCTGTAACCCTGACATCATGGTCTGAAAGCATTACCAAGCCATCCTGGGCCAGCCATTTCAATCTTTTAATGCCTTCGTCTACTTTCTCATTCATTTCCTCTGGTTTTTTCCAGGATGTATACCCTCTACACATCAAATTCAAAATATGCTTTCGAATTACAAGATCGGTATCATTTAAAATGTGGCCTTTTGTAATCGGCAATTCTCCATTACTAACAACACCCATATATTCTTCAACATTCTTTATATTTTGCGCAAACGCCGTCCAGCAATCGCTTATAGATGAAACCCCTAATCCAATTAAGACTTTGCTAAATTGTTCAGTATAGCCCATAAAATTCCTGTGTAACTGGCCATTTAATTCAGCATGATATAAACTATCGGTTTTGAGTGCAAAATGATCCATGCCTATCTCCGAATACCCACCCGCAATCAGGTTACGTCTTCCCATCTCATATAAACTCTTTTTCATTTCTGCCGATGGCAACTCTTCTTCTGTGTATTTGCGCTGCCCGGGTTTTACCCATGGAACATGGGCATAACTATAAAATGCAATTCTATCCGGCTTTAACCTTAATACAGATTGTATTGTTTTGTCCAGACCAGTTAAAGTTTGAAGCGGAAGTCCATAAATCAAGTCATAATTAATGGATTGATAGCCAATCTCCCGTGCTTTCTTTGTTACCAGTTCAACTGATCGGTAAGACTGAATTCTGTTGATTATAACCTGTACTTTTTTATCAAAATCCTGAATACCCAGACTTAACCGTCTGAATCCGAGTCTATATAAAAGGATCAGATGTTCTTCGGTAGTATTATTTGGATGACCTTCAATGCTAAATACAGCATCTTTATGTAAATCTGATGTACTTACAAGGCCGTTAATTAATAATTCCAGATTCTGAGGACTAAAAAAAGTCGGTGTTCCTCCACCCAGATGTATTTCCTTAATTACCGGCTTAATTCCAAGATGGTTACGGTAGATTTCCCACTCCTTTAATACAGCAGTAATATAAGGGATTTCTACGCCGTGATTTTTAGTAATCCTGGTGTTACATCCACAATAAGTACACAAACTTTCGCAGTAAGGCAAGTGCACATATAAACTCAGCCCTTCTTTGCTATTCTGAACTGCTGCAATGAGGTTATAGATCCATTTATTCTTATCAAAACGCTGCGCATCCCAAAATGGCACAGTAGGATAGCTGGTATATCTTGGTGCAGCAACGCGGTATTTATCGGTGGTCAAGCTGCTATTTATCATCCCTGTCAGATTTTACGTTAAGTTCTTTATTATGCTGATCACAAGATCTGGAACATATGCAGGCCTCTCCCAAGCATTTGCTACCTTCCCACTTATCCAAATTGTTGATAGTTTGTGATGCAAGTGCCATTGGAAGTTCATTTTCGGGAATACCACTTAGCGCCCAGGGCGGAACGCTGGCAATTTTAATATTATGACTAGAAGCCTCCTTGTGATCTATATGTGAACTATCTATTGATCTGGTTGCAATATATTTAATACCCAGATCAGCTAACTTATGGATTACATTGGCTGAAACATCATCATCAGTAAACACAACAACGGCGTCCTTACCCTCTGCATAAAACACCGTTTCTGCACACAGTGAATTGGATATAAGTGTAATTTCGTGTTTCTTGCGATTGGCTATCGCCAATGGCTCCTTTTCAGTTGACTTAATACTATACGCTACAACTCTCATTCTATTGATTTTATCTATCAAAATTAAGCCGTAGCTTACTTGCAAAGAATGAGGTTAATCACATCAAATTAGTGATCTTCGTCAGTTTTTCATGGTATGTAATTTTAAATGATCAAGAATTAAGATCTGACTCCCCTTTCGTTCAATCAATCCTTCATCCTTAAAATCGCTTAAAATTCTACTCACAGTTTCAGTCGCCATTCCTGCCATTGAAGCCAAATTATCCCTAGACATACTTAGTATCACAGTATCCACTAAAGTTTCCTTATTAGCACTTAACCTGATCAATACNTCKGMMNATSCRNNNTCTCASTKWATSAKASKCYAGCTGAAGCAACTGTTCTTCCTTATCCAATATATTATTGGCTAAGAGTCTGATAAACTGAGATGCAACTGCAGGGTATTTATTTAACAAGGGTTCCAGAAAACCCTTTGGAAGAAGACACAGGGAGGTATCTTCCATAGCCTCACTTGTTTCCCGGTAGTTCTCATTCGCTAATAAAGCGGCAACACCAAAATACTCATCTGCGCTATATATTCCGGTTAATAATTCCCTGCCGTCATCAGCAATTTTAAAAGTTTTTATACTTCCGGAAATTACGAGATAAATACCATTTACTGGATCTCCGTCATAGTAAACAACCTGTTTCTTTTTGATTTGCCTCACCTTTCGCTCAGCAATTAACTTTGAAAGTTCCTCGAGTCCTCTATTACCACTCAAAAGATGATCCAATTTATCAAGCGACTGACTGTATAATTGCTTTTGCAAGTCTCTTTTCTTAATCCGGCTCTCTATGGCATTTAAAAGTTCTACATCATCAAATGGTTTGGTCAAATAATCATCCGCGCCCATTTCCATCCCTTTTCTTATATCAATCCGCTCGGTCTTGGCGGTTAAAAAGATGAAAGGTATAGCTGATGTCTCAGGGGTCTTACTTAACAGATACAATACTCCATACCCGTCAAGTTCGGGCATCATAATATCACATAATATCACATCAGGTACATATTTTATGGCAAGTTCTATCCCCTGCTTGCCATTTTCTGCCTGGAGCACTTCATAATTCCCAAGCATTAAAATTTCAGAAGTGCTTTCTCTGATATCGTTGTTGTCTTCGATAATAAGTATCCTTGTTTTCTCCCTCATCGCTATTTATTGAATGATAATGTGAACTTAGTTCCCTTATTAAGCGTACTGGTGAAACCCACAGTCCCCTTCATTAACGTTGCATACCTTAATACAATATTTAACCCTAATCCGGTGCCGGGAATATTTCCGGTGTTGTTAGCCCTGAAAAAGGGCTGAAAAAGATCTCTTTGATCCGATTCGGGGATCCCGATGCCGTTATCGTTAATCGTTACGATGCATGTTTTATCCGTAATTTCGGTGTTAAATTCAATAAAGGTATGTTCACCGGAATACTTAATTGCATTTGAGATCAAGTTGATCATGCAGTTCTTAAGCAAGTTTTGATCAAGATAAACTATACTATCCAGGCCGGTATGCTGATAAATTATGTTTTGTTCTTCTTTAGCGATCATTTGCATCTCTTCGGTTATTTCTTCAGCTAACTTAACCAGGTCAAATGACTGGAAAGAAGGTTCGACGTTGCCTGCTTCAAGCCGTTCAAGAGAAAGAAAATCATTCAAAATGGTCGTAAGATTACCTACGGCATTTTTTATCTTGCTTACATGCTTTCTAATGTTTTCATTATCATAGGGTGTGGCATATTTTTCGATAAGAACGGAAGACAATTGTATGGAGCTTAAAGGAGTTCGGAATTCATGAGAAGCCATAGAAACAAAACGGCTTTTCATTTGATTCAATTCCTTCTCTTTCACCAGAGAAATACTCACCTCTTCTTTTGCAACTCTTAATGCCTGAACCAACTCTTTTAATGATCTTGTACGCTCGTCAACAAGGCTTTCAAGCTCAGCTGCATATTCCTTTAACCGCTGTTCTGCTTCTTTTTCCTTTGATAGATCATGGATAAAACCAGTGTATATCGTTCGGTGGTCATAACGCACTTCACTTACTGCCAAGCGAAAAGGAAAGGTTGTACCATCCTTGCGCAATCCCCTGACTTCTCTGCCCTTGCCAATGATACGCTTTTCGCCAGTGCTTTGATAACGGTGAAGATACCCATCATGTCCACTTTTATCAGGCTCAGGCATTAGCATTGAGATGTTATTGCCAATAACTTCTTCAGCTGTATAACCAAAAAGCTTTAACGCGGCAGGATTAAGACTTTCTACTATTCCTCTGTGGTCAATMNTKANGAWKKYCANCWATTKNASTMTSAWTWWKNTKMYKTWAGNNGCYTNGMTNCSGTNNATANTYWTYSKTTGTAYMNNTRTWRTARATGNACGAWCWKRNCTRASMKAAYSMRRAWSNTAKYAWRYWSWRWYCAYYGTSRTMTTYWRNAATNYKSTRWYWTAAKNTCWSYYWKCYRMWTAWWWMTTWRTTTATGCAGCACACTTTCCACATTCCAGTACTTGGATTAGGTTATTCTATTGACACTCCACTAAAAGTCGCCAGATACGGTATATCATCGGTTGTATCTATTGTAGATGACGAACTTACTGAGCGAATGCGGAAGTATCATGCTCAATTAAACGGAGAAACTTATGATTTAATAGCTAAAGATGTGCCTGATAGCCGTTCACTAAGAATAACTGAATATTTAAATCTGCTTCATAGACTAATAAATAAGCAGATGGCTGAGCTTAAGACACAGGATTTTGAAGACCACAGTGAATTGAACAACTATTTTGAGTTGTTACCTGAGAATTCTATATTAAAATCAAAATTCAGAGATATGCAGCAATTGGCTCAGGGTGATCAAAAGCAGCAACTTCAAAATGAGCTAAAGGAGCATATTGTCCCAGGGAATATCGATGTAAACATCATGTCAAAAGTAGATAAGGCAAATTATCAGAATGGCACGTATCTCGGCGAGCAAAATACTGATGCTTTGGCTGCACTACGCGGTTTTGCAAAAAGCACGCTTACCTCTTCTGTAATTGTATCGGCCGGTTTAAATCAAAGATTATATGCCTACATGGAAACTTTTAGCGATTTCTTTCCTAATGCTGACGGCTTGTTTACAAAACAAATAATATTGAAGGTAAGTGATTACCGATCAGCAATCATTCAGGCTAAAGTACTTGCTAAAAAAGGGCTCTGGGTATCAGAGTTCCGAATAGAATCAGGTTTAAATTGTGGAGGGCATGCTTTCGCAACAGATGGATTACTTATAGGGCCAATACTTCAAGAATTTAAAGAGAACCGAACAGAATTGTTCACAGAACTATTTGAAATATATCTAGATGTCCTTAAGATGAAAGGAATGGATCATGATAAAAATTGGAAGCCTCAGCAACGTGTTACCTACCAAGGAGGTATCGGAACTGCGCAGGAGCATCAGTTTTTAATTAATCACTACCACCTTGACGCAGCCGGATGGGGAAGTCCTTTTCTTTTGGTGCCAGAAGCGACAAACGTAGATAAACAAACCTTAATTGATCTTGCAAGTGCCTCAGAAAGTGATTTTTATCTAAGCAGCGCTTCGCCACTAGGCGTACCATTTAACAATTTTAGAAAAAGTAGTGCAGAAACCCAAAGAATAGAAAGGATTGCCAAGGGACGTCCGGGTAGTCCGTGTACCAAAAAATATCTTTGCAGCAATATTGAATTTACTGCGGAGCCTATATGTACTGCTTCCAGACAATATCAAAGGCTTAAAATTGAGCAGCTAAAAAATTTAAACCTTCAACCAGATGTTTTAAAGAAAAAAACAGATCTAATTACAGAAAAAACTTGCTTGTGCGAAGGCCTCTGTGCATCTAATTACTTAAAATCAGGTATTCTTAAGCAAAAAGAAAATAAAGCCGTGAGCATTTGCCCTGGGCCTAACATCGCGTACTTCTCCAGACAGTATAGCCTTGCCGAGATGATTGGACATATATATGGGCGAAATAATTTGCTAAATGGCATCAACAGGCCCAATGTTTTCATTAAAGAACTTGGGCTGTATGTTGATTATCTTAAAAAAGAGGTAGAAAATTTCTTTTCCGATTTAGATTTGCAGCTCGATGATTACAGTGCGCAATTACAGGCATCAAATGCTAAGCGAACAAAATACTTTGCCAAATTTTGCAGTCAGCTAATGGAAGGAATCGGTTACTATAATAAAATGTTAGGTATGCCTGATTTAAAACGCAAACTTTGGGATGGAGATCAAGTTAAAAAACTTGATGAGATCATTGACAAACTTGTGCTTCTAAAGATTTAGATAAGGAACATTATCTACAAAATACCGAGTCCCTCACTTATCTCATAGAGGGTACTTAAACTAAAAGAATAGGTTCCGCTTAACCATTTATTGATCACCGATTTATCTTTGCCCATTATCATTGCAAATTCCTCTACAGATATCTGACGTAAGTTCAACACATTCTTAATGGCTTTGGCTAGTTTGATAGAACGGACCTGTTCTTTATATTCTTCCAGATCTATGCTTATTCTTAAGAAGCGAGACTTTGTATGTCTGCGGTGGTTTTTCATAGGTGTACTTTATACTTAAGAATATGTCAGTTATAGTACCAAATAAAAAAACAATTATAAAACAGCCTTTTACCTATTTAAAACGCAGAAGCTTAATTTCTGCCAATTGCTTTTGTGAAGACTTATGAGGCAAATGAACAACTATTTGCGAAAAAAATTGCCATATGTAAACAAGTTATGCGGCTGGACTGCTACCAGTTAAGAAAAAATACAGCTCAACCTCATTGCCAACAATATTTTGCTGCAATTGACTCCCATTTGCCTTGGTGTATTCCCGGCATAACTGCAGTCCAAGACCAGTTCCTGATTCATTGGCTGTCCCAATTGTATCCATCTGGTGTCTATCATCTTCTCCACTTTCTATGGCATTTTTCGCGGCAATTGGGTTTAAAACTACATTATGGACTGCAACTCTCAATCCTTTCGCTTGCCGAACAAGATTTATAGATATCTTATTGTCCTCAGGCGAAAATTTAACAGCATTGTCAATCAAATTTCTTAAAACAAGTCTAACCTGATTTTCATCTGCATATACCGTACTTTCATCACTTGCATTAAGCTCTAGCCTGATGTTCTTCGATAATGCAATTGGTTCATATACTAACATTAAAACCTCAGAAAGTTTTTTGAGATCAAATTCTGTAAATTGTACCCTTACTTGCTTCATTTGATCTTTTGCCCAAAACAATAAATTATCAAGTGTAAGCCTCATTTGATCTATATTTTTTCGGTTCGCATTAAGCAACATTTTCAGTTCTTCAAAATTCAGCATACCCATGTCTTTCAATGAAAATATGCTTACCAGGCTATTAAAAGGAGTTCTTAAATCATGGGCAATAATAGAAAACAATTTATCTTTCACCCTATTTGTTGATTCAAGCTCAACTATAGTTTCACTTAATTTTAAGGTTCGTTCTTCTACCACATATTCTAACCGTTGATTTTGAGTTTGAACAAGCTGCATGAGCCTTTCTCTTGCCTCACGTTCACTGCTAATCAGTATGCTGTAGCGATCACCTAATGCGAATGCAAGCAATAGCATTTCGATAGTTGTAGCAATTGGAAAAATCTGAAAAGTATAATCCCTTAATTCAAGTATGCCAAATAGATTTAAGTTCACAAGAATTACACCCGCTACTCTAAAAAGCCATGCAATAATATAAAACTTAGCCGGCCTATGTCCTTTTCTCCACGACATTATTCCTGCTATTGCTAAGCTTATTGAAATAAAAAGCGCGGTATATTGTATCATAGAGGCTGCTACGCTTTTATAGCCCAATAAGCTTACAATCATCAGGACTGATCCAAAACCCATCATGAGATAATAAACTGGCTTTATACGAGGAATTAATACTTGCAGATTCAGAAATTTCCATGAAAACAAGATGCCTGACATTGATGACAATGCCAGAAAGAAATGAGGATATTTATATATTATTGTTCTGAAATCGTAACCAAATAAATAACCATACCCTCTTAAATACAACACTAAATAAACAAAGCCAGCAAAAAGGTATAATCCATAGAAGAGATACATTTTTTCGTGCAGACTGATATATAAGAAAATATTAAATAGAAATAAAGTTATAAGTACCCCAATATAAACTGATTCAATATGTTCTTTAAAGGATGAACCTGCTATATAACTTTCATGAGTCGCAAGTTTAATCGGGACCAGCATGAAATTATTTGTTTTAACACGAAGATAAACTTCGTTTAAATCGTTGGTATGGGACGGTTCTGGTAAAGAAAATATAAAATTATTACTTGCTATTACGCCTTTCGTTTTCTTGCTAAGGCTGCCGGATCTTATTACCTGTACATTTCCATTAATACCCGTGGTATAACAATCAACGAATTCCAGATTTGGTGCGTCAACTACAAGAAAACTGCCCGAACCCGTATTGTTTTGATAGACTATCTTTATCCAAAAGGCGGATTTACTATTACCAAAATTAAGTATGTTTTCTTTAGAGGGTCTAAATTTACCTGCCTGATATAAATCCTTAACATCTTTAAAATTAAGTTGGCTAGTTGCATCTTCGAGGTAAACTAATTTCTTGCCAATATTTGTATAATCCTGTTGGTCAAGTTTAATTATATCTTCTCTTGCAGCCGAAGATAATGAAAGGGATAATAACAGGATTAAAGTAAAAAATCGCATGAAGGATTGGTTATTAGCCGCTAAATTATTTCAACATTAAGATGTAAAGAAAAATTCAATAAAAAATTCACAGTTAACAACTGTTAATTTTGCGACTTAAGTCCAGATATACCAGTTACTGGTTCTTCCTCCTTATTTTTGCCTTTTTTTCCCTTCTTTTTCTTATTATCTCCGTTTAAACGCTCTTCTTGTAATTTATCAAATTCAGCTATCTGATCCCCTTTTAAAATATTCTTAATGTTATCATTTGTTTCATTTTGAAACTTATAAAATTTGGTAACATCTTCTTCTTTAGAGGAACCCGCCTGTTGCTTTTTCACCAGCTCCAATTGCTGGCGATACATATCAAATACGTAATTATATATCACACTTTTCTGAGTTGGGCTCAGTTCTAATCTTTCATTCAGCTCTTCTATATTCTTCACGGTCAATTCTTGAGCAGTTGGAATCTTCTTTTGAGCATTTGCTACCGTGCTAACGCCTAAGCAAAACAATATTAGTAAAAGGTATATTCTCATTATTTGAATTTATAATGGTGCAATTTAAAATTTTTTTATCAAAATAACGTTGGCACTCATATCAATATATTATATTAATTATGCGTTGCCTGTTTACATTCTTTCTTTCTCTTAATTTTGTTTCAAATATTTTCGGACAATCAAACCCGGGTTTAAAAATTTCACATCTGACTGGCGACTTTTACATTTTCACATCTTACTACTCCTATAAGGGCACTGTTACTCCTGCAAATGGCATGTATGTCGTTACCAATGATGGAGTTATCATGATAGATGCACCCTGGGATTCCGCTCAATTCCAACCCCTACTCGATAGCATACAAGTTAAGCATCATAAAACTGTTAAAATTGAGATTGCCACGCATTCACATGAGGATAGAGCTGGGGGATTAGATTTTTTAAGGAATAGTGGTGCTAAAACCTTTACAAGTGATAAAACCGATAGCATTTTAAAAGAAAGCAACAAGAAACGTGCAGAGTTTACTTTTAAAAGAGATACGACAATAATGCTTGGTCAACACAAACTCAGCACATACTATGCAGGAGAAGGCCATACCAAGGACAACATTGTGGTTTGGTTTGAGAAAGAAAAAGTACTTTATGGGGGCTGCCTGGTGAAAAGTACAGATGCTAAAGATTTAGGCAATACAGAAGAGGCAAATCTTAGTCAATGGGCACTAACAATAAATAAGATCAAACAAAAGTTCCCGAATCCAAAATTTGTGATCACTGGTCATCAGAACTGGGATCATGTGGATGCGTTAGATCATACCTTGAATTTACTAACTAATAGTAAGCGATAGAAACAAAAAAAGCCCTTTATCAAGATAAAGAGCTTTTTCTTACTAATTTTTTATAGTCTTCCAGTAAGGCAATATATTTTTCCATCCAGTAATAAACTGACCCCGGATGGTCAGATTGAATGTCGTTTTTAGGAATCACAAATTCTTCTTTAAAACCAAAACCGTTAAGTTCGCCTTCGAAATCATGAGAAAAATCATAATTTATGACCTTTCCGATTTCGAAAATCACATCTGTATGAAGCTTCTTTTGCCGAAACCAATTATACAAGGTTCGTCTGTTTACATGTAAACGCCTGGATAATTCACTAATATTTACGTTTTGGCGTCGAACAGCCAATTCAACGATCTCTCCGGCATTATGTTCCATAACTTTAATTTAATTTAGTAATCCGTATATTAAACGTTAGGGACGTTTTAATGGTAGCGTATAGGGTAAAAAAAATGGAAGTTTTTTGGATTTGAGCATCAATATAAAAGTTTTCGGCATCTTATAATCAAAGATATTTAACAAAAAAAAATACGTGAACCTACTGATTGTCATAAACTTACTTTTAATGTTCAATAATTTACAATGAAGCAACGTAAATAATCACACCACTCACTTCCTTATTTTCATTATGCCAAAGATTTACAATACATTTAATCACATGTCCATTATTGTAAAAGTCGTAACTCCCTGCACAATCTTCTATCTTCCTGTTATCTATTTTGTTCTTTAGTGTTTCAAGGTCAGGGCTGGTTTCTGAAAATGCATCAAAAAAATTCAGACCAACAGGGTCCGCTTCAGGGAAATCAAATTCTTTCATCCATTGCGCTGATGCCAGTAAATAATTCATGCTCAGATCAAACATTGCAACTGGTAATGGAAATTGGGTGATTAGAATTTTATTCTTTTCATCAATATCTGGAACAAAAGTTCGCTTACCTGTTTTTTCTAGTTTACTGCTTTTATACCGGTTATAACACAGGGTATAGTTTGCCGGGTTTGAAAAGCCTAGCATAAAGGCCATCTGCTTTTTACTGCAGCCTGTTCTGCTTATATATTGTTCTGCAAATTCCATTTGCAATCGTCTGAAATAGAGGTACGGGCTTGTTTGGTATGTGGTTTTAAAATCGCGCATTAACTTAGAAACCGAAATGTTATGCAAAATCGAAAGGTGTTCAACCTTAGGAAAACCAGAAAGAATTACTGTGCCAAGGTAATCCGCAATCTGGTGGCTCTTATTACTTGCTGTGTCATGCCCCAGCATTGCTTCATGGTTAATATTAAATTGATCGTCCAAAAGTTTCWSAYSMYNGCRAAYSKRATWWGYMKWWNAWTATAWAWRYWKRMSARRMWRNCNASTAMAMWSCMGWTTTCAACATCAGGATAATAGATGATGGTTACTGAACATTTTTGACCATTAATCAGCTTAATCTCTGAATTGTACTTTTGTACCTGTCCACCAAGAWCTTWRNTTNCACATATGGCAGGTGATGTTCATGATAGCTACCATTAAACAAAACTCTTAGGCTTATAATGCCTAACAATTCTTCAGGAGTCTTACCGCACCATTTAAAAAACTCCTTATTTGCAAAACGACATACTAAGTCCATGTCCCAATAGGACCATAGACTAATTCCTGCACAGTTTTGCATTATGGAAATTTCATTAATACTTGATCCCATATAAATTCGCTTTTATTTTTTCGCATATTTCTAGGCAGACATACAGATATTAAAAGCAGCAATCTTAGCTCACACCCGGTTCAACACTAACATCCATTAGATCTCCCGTTTCCACATTCACTACATCGATACTCTGATAAGTAGAATTTGCACTGACATATTCAGGAACAATCTCCTTCATTTTCCGAACAACTTCTTTGTCATCGTTCGAGCGGTTCAATGCTAATAACTCCTCTATTTTTCGTTGTACATAGTCGTAGGGGTAATAAATTACGTTCGATATTTTAATTTTCTCATGATAGGTTGGAACAACCTTTTCGGTTTTATTCAACAGCTCTTCATACAATTTCTCTCCCGGTCTTAATCCAGTAAAGCAAATTTTTATATCGGTATAAGGTAAAAACCCAGCTAACTTGATCATATTTATGGCCAAGTTCAAAATTTTGATAGGTTCACCCATATCAAAAATAAATATCTCTCCTCCCTTACCCATTACAGATGCCTCAAGCACCAATTGTACTGCTTCAGGAATCGTCATAAAATATCTTGTTATGTTTGGATGGGTTACCGTAACAGGTCCTCCCATTTCAATTTGCGCCCTAAATCGTGGAACAACTGACCCGTTTGACCCCAGCACATTCCCGAACCTGGTAGTGATAAACCTTGTTCTGTGAACAACATCGGTTTGGTAATTTTGCAGCGACTGAATATAGATTTCTGCGATCCTTTTGGATGCTCCCATCACATTTGTTGGATTAACAGCTTTATCTGTAGATATCATGATAAATTTTTCCACGTCATAATCAATTGCCAGATCGGCAAGATTTTTAGTACCCATTACATTGGTTAAAATGGCCTCAGATGGATTGTGCTCCATCATTGGCACATGTTTTAAAGCTGCTGCATGGAATATTATTTCTGGCCTGTATGTCTCAAATAAGCTTTTAAGTCTTCCATAGTTTTGAATATTTACAATAACCAATTCGCAAACACTATCCTTAAAATTGTCTTCAATCTCTAACTGCATTTGGTGTAATGGTGTTTCTGCCTGATCACATAGAATCAATAACTGTGGATTACACTTTAACACTTGACGAACAATCTCTGATCCTATGGAGCCTGCGGCACCGGTAATCAAAATCCTCTTGCCTTTTAGTTCAGATTTAATATTTTCTCCCTCCATGTTAATAGGTTCACGCTGTAACAGGTCTTCAATTCTTAAGTCAGGGAGTTGACTCAACCTAAGTTTACCCTTTAACCAATAATTTGAAGCTGGTACAGAAATAACTCTTATTCCACATTCCATACACTTTTCTATGGCAAGCTTCCTTCCTTCAATGTTTATGCAATCCTCCATCACAATCATTTTCTCTACTCCATACTTATTTTTCAAGTAATGAATAGAATGAGAACCATAGACTCTTTTTTGTTCTATGTGTTTATTCCTGCGATCGGGATTGTCGTCAACAAACCCCAATATTTCAAAGTTGTTTTCTGAAGATGCATCTAAACCCTGCTTAATTAGCAAAGAAGATCTGTCAGCTCCATAAATCAGCAGCACCTCTTTAGAAACAACCTCCAGATCCTTAAGGTAATGGAACAATTGTTTTACTGTTATCCTCAGCGCGATAAGCATAGAGGCAGAGATAAAGAAATTAATGATCAGCATAGGGACAAACCAATGATTATCGAACCCAAAGTAAGACGATAAAAATAGGTAAGCCACTACTTCAAATAGCAAACTGGCTAATAGCACCGCTTTGAACACACGGAAAATATCGTCAACACTAGAGTATCTGATTATTCCGGTATGTATTCTCATACTCACAAAAACCACCATTGTGATTACATTGTAAACGATCAGATAAAGGAAAAATTTATTGTTAAATATTTCATTAAAATTCTCCTTTTGTATAATCATTAATGATGCAGCAAGAGCAATTGTTACAATGAACTGATCAATTAAAAGAATCAACCATCTAGAGTATACTTTTTCGCAAAATAGAATTTTTTTCATGTCATTAAACGTTAAATAGATGAAGAGAGGTTAAGCTTTGTTAGCTTGCAATCTATAAAGTGGGAAGAAATCAATTTCAGAGTTGAGATCGATCTCTTGTTGAGACAACAATGAGGTATATACTTCCGGATTGGCTATGAAACGCCAACTATGATAATCGAAAGTAAGATTTGAAAAATTAGCTTTCCACCTGAACAAAGAATCTTCTTTAAAACCTAAACCTCCACCCAGATTGTAATATTTCACACCAAGTCGTCTCCCAAGAATCGTGATTTCTTCCGTTAACAATTTGGCAGGAGAATCTCCCAGGTATTCTTCTCTGGTCCCCAATAAATGCGCTTGCATAATCCCGTGTGTGATTACTACTATTGCACCACATATTGGATAATCATTGTGATCATATACAAAGACTAACCTTGCATCGTATTCTTCTGAATCAAGTAACCGCTTAAAATATTCTTCATCAAAATAATAGGTGTTCGACGCATCCACCCTAAGCATATTCGATGTATAGATAGCACTAAAAATTTTTATATCTTCCCCTGTATTCGCCTCCCTAACATAGTACCCCTTTTTTCTCAGGGTCCTGATCTTTCTCAATACCCTTTCCTGGTAAGCGCTTCTCTGCTGCTCTATAGGGAGGCTTAAATCCAGTACCACCACTTTTCCGTTATCTACTACCCCTCCAAAATCTCCCATCAGTTCTACCTGATCAAAGAAAGGATTCAGTCTCGAAAATACGGTAACGATCTTTTCGTCTTTTAAGAAGTCCAGAAGACAACTCCTGAAATTATATACAAGACCTGAAGGAAGTGTATGAAAATCCTTATTAGAGATTGGACCGCTATACCCATATACCGAACTCATATCGTAATATTCAGAATCCCGAATATCCCTTTTCAATAGAGGTATAGCAATAAAATCATTGCCTTCTTCATAAACAAACAACATTGGAATTCCAGAGGTGTTGTCTAATGAATGATAGGTCCATGAATGATAAAAATCATATTTCAAAGCTCTTTTGACAAGATCCTTCCACTCAGTCTCTTGTTCAAGTCTAACGATATACTTCATGCCCGGTAATTTATTTTTAGTTATATAATCCTCTTTTATTACTTCCATTTTCAGGTATTTATCACTACCTGGGATACCAACAAAACCCTGCTTACTATATAGTTTTATGGCCGTATTATGTTCTTTGTTTACTTCAAGTGTTACCTTTTTCAGGTTTAAGGTAGAAAAAGCATAATCAAGAATAAGAGATGTTGCCTTTTCCCCGATCCCTTTGCCCCAGCAGCTTGAATCGCCTATAAAAAGATGAAATTCGGCCTGCTCCTCTGAAATGTCAAGCAATTGCACATTCCCTATATACCTCTTACTGTTTGTTAGGCAAATGGCAAATCTCTTTTGGTCAGTACGCTTTAATACGCCCCTGAGCCAATCCCTCTCTACTTTTAATGTAATGGGCTCCGATGGATTGAAAGGTGTATACTTCCATATATCGGGATTATTTCGCCATTTAAAGGATATCATAGCATCCTCAAGTGCCAAGGGCCTTAAAAATATACTTTCGCTCATAATATTGTTTTTAATACATTAAGTATGCGTTTCATTTCAGAATGTGTATACCTATGGTCTATTGGTATGGCGATAAGATGTGTTGTTAAATAATATTCATACATCTTTTTTGTAGTCCATTCCAGAACATTTGGCCAGTATGTAGCCACATATATTCTTTTTTCAAATAGCTTGTTTTTAATTTCTGTAGAAGAGATCAGGAGTGGATAGATCATCGGTCCGTTCACAGAAGAGGCATCAAATGAATAGTCGTTATAACTCTCCAGAAAATCATGAAGGTACATGAAGTTGGAATTCCTCCTGTACTTACAGGCTTTATAATCTATACCTGATAAAATCGACTGTGATAAGGAAGACATCTTACGTATTGGATTGTTGGAAAGAACAATATTATTTACAATAAAGTCTTCGTATCCGCTTTCAATGCCCATATCTATGCTTTTTATCAGGTGAGAAAACCTGTCTACCGACACATCTTTCTCGAGCTTTAGCCTTACATCACTGGTACATTGAAGATATGCTCCATCAGGTACACCAAAGAACTTTCGGCAAGAATAAAAAGTATCTACACCTTCCAATGGTTCAGAAAAAAAAGCCTGGGAATTATCTACTATCAGATTTTCGAACAGCTTACTCAGTCTTATAACGGTATCCTGTTTTAATCCAAAATAATTGGTATACAGCAGTCCATCCTCAGGGCCCACCTCAAAATCGAGAACCGGATCCATATTTTCATCAATGGTATAATACTGAAATTGAACACCCAACTTCTTAAGTGGCTCCAACATCACCTCACACGTGTAGTAAGGTATGTGAACCAATTTGTAGCGCTTTACTTTGAGAATATATTCAAATGCATTCCTACCAGTATTTAATTTTAACAGCGAGGGATAAAATTCCTCACCTCTGGATAATTGTAATTCTAAATATCCTCCAATAGATTTCATTTTGTTTGAATATTGATTTTGCATTTTGAAAATAAGTTAACAATGGGATTGATATATTTATTCCTGGCCCCTTTGGTACATTCTTTTATGAACTGGCTGGTAATACTCATACAGATCCGTAGGAGTTCTTGCATTGTAGCCGATAACCTGCTTAAGGTGGTCATTAAGTTCCTCACCGAAATCATAGCCTAATAATCTTGGATAATCCAGTTGTTGTTTCATAAAAGGTTTTGTAAAGGCCATTGTAAGGGTCCTCCTTGGCTTATCGGTATAGTTTTTACCGGCAGCATGCCACAGGTTGGCGTCAAATAAAATGATGCTGCCTTTTCTTGCTACGGCTCTGTCGGCATAATCATAAAAATATTGGTCGTCCGGTTTTTTATCATGTTTATGCGATCCGGTAAGCATATAGGTTGCACCATTCTCTATAGTAAAATCATCAAGAATAACCATCATCTGGATCATCAGCTTAAATGATCCTGTAAAAGTTCTAACATCCCGGTGAACATTCTGAACGTATGGTTGTGCGTTTCTTACATTAATTACCGCTCCTAATGAGTTCAAAATATAATTGCCTTTTAAGAAGTGTATAATTTGCTCATGTGCATATTTTTGTTCTAAAAATTTTAGTGTAAACAGCTCCTTCTCTACAAGGTGATGTAAGGTGCCATCCATATTTTGTGCAATACCGTTGGCTTCCTGTATTTTATGCCTTACTTCGTATGCAGGCAATAGCGAGTCGTTGATCTCATCAAGTAATTCATTACTTAAAACATTTTCATATACGATCCAGCCATATTCGCTGATCACTTTATCAAATATTGTAATATCAGCTTCCGAATAATCAAATTTATTGTTCATAATAGTACGTTTTATTTGTTATGCTTTGGTTTGCCTGTAGGCAGGGAAGAAAGTAGACTGCTGATTTAACCCTACACCTTTTTGACTTAAAAGCGCATTATAAGACTCCTGATCATTAACATAGCACCAGATCCTGTCATTAATTCTTAAATCAGAAAAATGACTTTTAAACTTAAACAGCGAATCTTCTTTTCCTCCTACACCACCACCTAAATGGAATATCTTTTTACCCAATCTTCTGCCAATCAAACTAATCTCATCCGTCAATAACTTACTGGGAGATACCTTCAGGTATTTTTCAGAAGTGGCAGATAAGTGATTTCTCACCACATTTTCGGATACCAGGATCAAGGCCCCGCAAATCATTTCAGCGCCGTCATAAATCAGCACCAGTTCATTTTCAAATTCACTTGAATTAAGCAATCCGGTAAAATATTTTTCGTCAAAATAATAGCTTTTACTGGCTCCCAACCGATCCATATTCTTATGGTACATTTCTGTAAATGCGGCTATTTCGCTGGGCCCGGCGGCACTTTTAATGGTATACCCTGTTTCCCGAAGTTTCTTTATCTGCCTTTTTAGCCTCTTGTCGTAGCGTGATCTTTGTTCTTCAATACTTAATGATAAATCCATATAAATGGTACTACCATTAGGAATAACCCCGCCAATATTTTCCAATAAGTAATGCTGATTAAGAAAAGGATATAATCGCGTAAAAACACTTATACATTGTTCGGATTTCAGAAAATTACTGAACTCTTCTTTAAAGCTTTCAACCGTTGATTGCGGAATATCCTTGAAATCGATATTAGATATTGGCCCTGCGTATCCATACACAGAAGTCATATCATATTGAGATGACTCTGCGATATTTCTTTTTATTAGTGGAAATGCTATAAATAAATCTTCTTTTTCGTAAATAAAAAGAATGGGCTCTCCTTCCATATTTAAGGAGTGGTAATACCAGGTGTGATATACTTCATAATTATGAGCCCGCTTAACATAAGCATCCCACTCCGCTTTTGTGCGGACAATTAAGCATTGATAAGACATGTATATTTTTTCTTTAAGGTGCGCTAGTGATCTGATTTTCCTAGGTAGTAGGATTATGCTCCTTCCAGAATATTAACCATAGTCTGGTTCACTTTATTTACGTCAAATTTTTCGCTTGCATATTTTCTTCCATTTAGTCCAAATCTTGCAACATCATCAGTATGCCTGATATAGTACTCCATTTTAGAGGCCAATTGCTGAATGTCTTTTATCGGAACCAGGAAACCATTGGCCTTTCTTAAAAGTGGGTTAATCGTTTCACGGCATCCAACTGAATTGCAGGTAATAACGGCCCTTCCCATTGCCATCCCCTCTAAGAGGCACCTCGGCACTCCCTCTCCATAGTAAGAGGGCAACACAATAACAGAAGATTGATTAATATAAGGTCTTACGTCATCAACCAGCCCAAAATACTGAATGGTTCCATCCGATTTTATTTTTGAAAACAGATCCGCACTAATGGCATCAATATTCTCGTCATATGGTCCAATCAGCTTAAAAACAACTTCAGGGAATTTTTCTTTGATCTGCTTTGCAGCATAATAATATTCTTTAATTCCCTTTGCGTTAATTAATCTGGAAATCATTAAAAAGCTTATGTTATTTAAATCGGGAGGGGAATATTCATAATGAGAAAGGTCTACCCCTGACCCGTTCACTACATGAGCTATATTCTTGTCTGTAATAATATTTGCACGGATCAGCGTATTGTAATCATCCTTGTTCTGAAAAATGATCTGTAATCTTTTACTTGCCCTCAGGCTTAATTTTAACAGAATTCTTGTTATTTTTTGAACTACCGTTTTTCTTGAACCTATGTTTAAAAAATTATACCCGAGCCCGGTCAGCATTGGTGTAATGTGATTTACTCTACAAAACCTGGCAACAAAAGCGCCGTAAATAACTGGTTTAAAGGTGTAAGGAAAAAATACGTCGGGCTTGGTTGCTTTGATCAGCCTGCGCAATTCGAAGAGGTACCGAAGGTCAGAGAGCACCGAGACGTTACTGGGGTTCAATCCATTTTCGTATACCTTTACCCCCATTTCACTTAGCTTACTTTTAATCTCCGGATGCTCAATTTTTGGAGTAAAAATGATCACTTCATGTTTTACAATTAATGCTTCTATCAATTTGCCTCGGAAATCCAGTAATGAACGTGGAGAGTCGCATGAGATCAAGATTACCTTTCTTTCTTTTACCATGTTGATTTAAATTTATAGGTAAATATTTAAGGGCCTGTTTAACAACTGAGTTGCTAAACAGGCCCTTAATACTATGACCATCAAAAAAGATGTTTGTTAAATCAAAAACTATTATTGCTTAAAGGTTCAGGATTGCTCCGGCATTTGCCATCACAGTTGCAGGAACATTTGCTGCTGGAATAAGTTCTGACTTGTATTCATAGGTTGGTACCCATGATGATGCTGCTGTTGAAATTTTGTTTACGCCACCTTTAATAATATTGGTGCTTGCACCGCTAACAAATCCTGGTTTTGAATTAAAATCAGTATAAATCGCATAATGCTGGCTCTCAAAATAGTTATTATCTGTTCTTACTGTTGCACCCATAGTTACACCGATACCGTATCCGCTGCTATTTTGCAAATAGTTGTTAAATACGTGCATCGTTCCAAATCTTGTACAAGGTTGTCTTTCAGAAACGTTATAGAAATAATTCTTATAAACAGTAACACGAAGTTTACCAATATCGTTAGTGTTTGCATCTCCAAAACCGATTAACATCGCGACATTATTATCATGTAATCTATTGTACGATAAAGTAACATAATCTGCTCTGTTGCCAACGTCTAACAGACCATCATAATAGTCCCATCCGTGATTTCTATCAGATGATAGATCGCAATGATCTACCCACACGTGATGCGCACCTTCTTTAATAACTATATTTGAATAGGTTACCACATTTCTGATGGTCATGTTACGGATGATTACGTTACTGGTTCCATAAACTAATAAACCAACACCTTCCAAACTCGAACCTTTCATACCAAGGATTGTTTTGTTGGAACCTACGTTTAAATAGCCTGTACCAGTAATTTTTCCGGACACCTTAACAATCGTAGCTGTATTTGATGAAACAGCATTTTTTAAAGCAGAATAACTGGTTACCGTTATGGTTTGGCCACCTGTACCGCCTGTGGTTTTACCGTCAACCATAGCATAACCAATAATAGCACCGCTTGTTGATGGAGGCGCTACAGGGCTCGTTACCGGAGGGCTAACCACCGAACCTCCAGTACCATCTAAGGTGTAAGTATACTTACGTCCATTGGTCCTTGGATCGCTATTATCTGAAGCAGATATATATACGCTGGTAAGCCAATGACAAAAGCGTCCTTTACCTATGTTCCTGATGTCTGCTGCACTTGAATGCGCAGGACCAAGCTCTTTTCCATCCTCAAAGACCCTCATTGTTGAGAGTTTAGGCTGGCTCTGTGAATCTCCTGACACCGGAAGCTCATACACTCTGTAAGAGAAACCGCCGTCGCTTGCAACTTTAAATACTTGTAATGATTTAATACCACTTGTGGTGCTCGTAGCTGCTAAACCAGTGTCAGTCTGCGTAAGTGGGTTTTCAGGGGTTGCCGCATCCGAGCCTTTTTTACATTTACTAAAAGTTAATACAACTAACAGTAATAGAAGGCTCATGGGCAGTCGATTTGATGTTTTGTTTTTTCTTTCCATTTGATTTTTTAAAAGTATACAATGGTAACGCGAAAAATCGCGTCACTATACACTTCAAAAATTATGGAAAATCGATGATTTTATATAAAGGAAACCGTTTTTCAGGTGCTAATCCAATTTAGCAAATCTCAATGATTTAATTATTATAATGAATAAATTATCACTCAGAAATCAGAATATCTTTTAGCTTAATCAAATATTACTTATTATTATCTCCGGCACTAATTGGTTAAAATATTTTCTGACTACAAATTTTAAATTAATTTAAAATAGTAGTATATTATTAATATCAAGGTATATTTTAACTACAAAAAGCATGTTTAAACATATGAATAAGTGTAATTTTTTTGTCACAAAACACATATCCGACATCAAACTCACAATATACTTCGCTAAAAATTTATAATTATCGATATTTTTTAGTATCGTTTTATAAGAGAAACATCAATGATAAACCACACTTTCTATCTGAGTCTGTCCCTTTTTTGTTACCAAGTAAAAATCCTTATACCAGTTCACGAAATTTCTTACACCTTCTGATACGGAAACCTTTGGTTCATATGCCAGCATTTTCTTCATTACCGATATATCGGCCCATGTTTCTGCAACATCACCATTTTGCATTGGCATAAAATTTTTATCGGCAATCGCACCAATATTTTTCTCTATCTCAGTTATAAATTCCAGCAGGTCTACAGATTCCCCTCTTCCTATGTTAAATACCCGGTAGGGCACATTTGAGCTTGATGGATCTGGAACCGAAGCATCCCATAAAACGCTTTTTTTGGCAGGATGATCGATCACACGAACTATTCCATCTACAATATCATCTATATAAGTGAAATCCCGTTTCATCTTCCCATTGTTAAATATATCAATCTGCTTATGCTCCAGAATTGCTTTTGTAAAAAGAAAAGGGGCCATATCCGGTCTTCCCCATGGACCATATACTGTAAAAAAGCGCAAACCTGTTGTTGGAAGCTTAAATAAATGGCTGTAAGTATGCGCCATTAACTCATTGCTTTTTTTAGTAGCAGCATATATTGACACCGGATGATTTGCCTGATGACTTGGAGAAAAGGGCATTCTTTTGTTTAAACCATAAACGCTTGATGAACTTGCATATACAAAATGTTTAATATTGTGTGTGCGGCAGCACTCTAAAACATTCAGAAAACCAGTAATATTTGAATCAATATAAGCTCTGGGATTAGTTAAACTGTACCTTACTCCCGCTTGCGCAGCTAAATTACATACCGCATCAAAATGGCATCCTTTAAAAAGTTTCTTCATCTTGCCATGATCTGTGAGATCTAGCTTAACAAACTGATAATTTGGATATTTATTGCTTCGAACGGGTTTTCCATATTCTAGCGAAACCCCATTAATTCCAGTTTCCGCAAGCCTGCCGTATTTTAAATTTACATCATAATAATCATTAACATTATCAATTCCGACTACTTCATCCCCTCTTTCCAATAAATATTTTGCCAGATGATACCCAATAAAACCGGCTGTACCGGTAACCAATACTTTCATAACGATCGCTTTAAATTTAGATTTATAGATTTTGGCCTAAAGGTTTTTATGCCACACTTCCAGACTGAATACGCAAAAGAGTATTTTGGCCCTTCTTTCATCAGAAATTTTAATCTTTCTGGCTATAAGGTCCATTATGAAATCTTTTTTTATGATTTTGGAATACAAATTATCCGGAGCCATCAAATAGGTATTGATAATCTCTTTAAGCTCATGATCAACCCATTTCTTTAGAGGTATTTCAAATCCTCTTTTAGGCTGATCAATGAGCTCTGCCGGCAGATATTTCTTCCCAAGCGTTCTCAAAATATCTTTGGTCTGAAGTTTCTTTATTTTAAAATTGTCTGGTAACCCAGGCGCAAATTCAAGAACTTCCTTTGCTAAAAAAGGACTTCTTCCTTCTAAAGAATGGGCCATTGTGGCAATATCCATTTTGGTAAGTAATCTGCTGAATAACATCGAATCAAAATCCATCAGCAGTAATTTCTTTAGGGGCGATATTGAATAGTCATTAATTCTTGCAAGATCACTTGAAATAACCTTCATTTTTGGTTTTTCAATAAAGGCATCTTCAAAGCCTACAAAAAGATCTGAAGAGGCCGAGCAATAGATTTTAACCAGATCAGAATAGCCGCCAAACTTCAATAACCTATATATATACGTGTAGTTACTTTGTTTCTGATTAGCTACGGGCAATAAACTGGTTAAAATTCTTGAACTAATCCTGGTAAACTGGCTTGGATTAAAAAAATCTACGTGTTTAAATGGTACATATCTTCTATAACCACCAAATAACTCATCTGCACCGTCACCATTTAAAACAACCGTTATATGTTTTTTTGCTTCCCTGGCCACATAGTAACTCGGTATTGCGGAATTATCAGAATTAGGCTCACCATGGTTAGATATGATCTTTTCTATATCGTTGGTTAAATCAGAAAAGTCTATTTCAACCACAGTGTGGTCAGTTCCATATTTCTTTGCCACCTTCTCTGCAAGGGCCGATTCATCAAAAGATCCCGGAACCTTAACCGTAAAGGTTTTAAGTTTTGAAGTCTGTTCAGCGGCCATTGCTGTTACTAATCCGCTGTCAATGCCTCCACTCAAAAAAGATCCTACATCTAAATCAGAGCTGTCTATTCTACTTTTAACCGCGGTCTTCAGTATGCCATCAAGTTGCGTTACCGCATCGGAGTAATCTGGGTATCTTTCCGCTTTATAATAATCTTCAATTTTAAACCAGCATTCATCATCGCAAAGGCCTGTTAATGTATCAATCTTTAAATAGTGTCCATTTTCCAATTCGTTAACAAAAAGATATGGTGTAGCTTTACGGTAGTGATGCCCTACATACAGATAATCGGCAAGTGAAGAATAGTCGATCTCAGGTCTGCACTTCTTATAAAGTACATTTAGTTCTGATGAAAAAACAAAGGTCTTTGCTTTATTATAAACATATAAAGGTTTTTTGCCAGCCCTGTCGCGTGCCAGGTACATTCTAAAATTGAGGGTATCGTATAATGCAAATGCAAACATCCCATCAAATTCCTCAAGCATATCCATGCCCATCAACTCAAACATCATCAGTATGGTCAATGTATCAGAATTGGAAGAAGCTTTAAGACCATACTTCTTTCTAAGCTCCATATGGTTATAAATCTCACCATTAAAAACAATCACCAGTCCATTGTGTTCCATTGGTTGCTGCCCGGTTACACTTAAATCCTGAATTGCCAGTCTGGTATGGTAAAGGTTTACATTATACAAGCTATAATGTCCCTGTTCATCGGGGCCTCTATGTAATAAACCATTAAAGATCATGCTGTTCTCTATTGGATATTCATAGTTTATCGTTCCAAATATTCCGCACATATTATGTTAAATCTAAATCGCACTAACCGGCTAACCCGTCAATTAATTGCATCCACTCTCCCATCACTTGTTCTTCACTAAATCGTGCCTTAATGTGTTGCTGCCCTTTGTTTCCAAGAGCTGTTCTATCGGCAGCAGACATATCCATTATCTTTAACATATTACTGGCCATATCATGCTCATTTTGCTTCTCGCATAACAAACCACATTGTGCCTTTTCAATCAGTTCATGATTTCCATCAATATCTGTTACAACCGTAGGTCTCGCATACGCCATGGCTTCCAGGATTGCATTCGGCATCCCTTCTGAAAAAGAAGAAAGCACAAAAGCATCTGATTGACCTAAAAAACTATGTGCTTCTTTCTTAAAGCCTATAATGTTAACATAGTCCCCGATATTTAGCTCTTCAATAGTTTTTTTGGGCCACAACTCTCCATTTAAATCTCCAACTATATCTACGGTAAAATTTCTATGTTTTAAAAGTGCTATTGCTTTAAAGAGCGTTAAATAGTCTTTGTTCCATCTAAAGTGACCAATACATATCCATTTGAAACTCCCGTTTACCAATTCTCCGTCGCTCTTAGTATGTTGCGGTATAGTGATTCCGTTATGAATAACAATACCTCTTTTGCTCACCAGCTTTTGCTTTTCAAAATTCATCATTGAAGCAACCGAATTGTAAACAACAGCATCGTCAAGCCCATCTGTAAGCTTAAAGGGCATGTACCATTTTTTTGGAATTACAGATATTCTAATGGTAGAGATCAGCTTAAATTTAAGCCTCAGCTTTAATAGGCGTGCAAATATGATTGCAATGAACATAAAAGCAATAACCACATCCGGTCTGAATTTTTTAATGGTTTTATAAAGCAACTGTATGTTCGAAAACGGAGAACTAGACCAATTCCTTAAAAACAAAGCTTCTACTCCTGCTTTTCTGATATCACCATTAAATTCATCAATGGGTTTTAAAGAAATGATTAATACCTTATGATGCTTTGATTGCAGAAATGACGCAATTTTTAGCAGCTGGGTTTCAGCTCCGCCCTTGCTCATAGATGGGGTCATCAAGATCACCCGCTTATTCACTTTCATAAACTATTTTATTTGAGAGGAAAATTAATCGAGAACTTAATTAGCTAAGGAATCTTCCAGGTATGCCTTTACCTGTTTATGCTTAATATCAAAAACAACGTTTACGTACTTCACATCCCATGAATTAAATAAGCTGAAATGCTGCTTATAAAAGGCATATGCTTTCTCCTTTAATTCCATTTTAGGGTTCGGCTGATAAAACGGGCTGACTTCAAGATAAATAGGCTTCGTATTCAGGTCGTCATTTTCCCAGGTAACATCAAAAGCACCGGTAGTAATCTTCAATGACTTAAAGGTTTCTATAATATGTGCTCTCCACTGTTCGGGAAAAAAATCAAAATCCACCTTACTTCCATAACTTGTCGAAGTTGGTTTCCATTCTTCATTTAAATTTATTCTCCAATAATGGAGCAAAATTTCGCCTTTAACCAAAATAACCCTAAGGTCTTTTCTCATATTAATCAGCTCCTGTGCTATAATATGCTTGTTCTCTGCCACAAATTTCTTGTTCGAAACAAGGTCTGAAAGATCTCCCGGAGATGCTATTTTATATAACCCTTCTGAAGAAGAAGAATGCTCTGCTTTGATGAGAAAAGGGAAACGGATGTTGGCCTTTACTAAGTCTTCAACTGATTCAAAAATTCTTGTTTTAGGCTCATTGACACCTTCAACATAAAATACCTGATGCATATAGGTTTTATTTTCCCATAACATGGTTTCGCTATGTTTGGGAAATACTGAATTTCCCTGCTGTTCAAGTTGCATGGTAATATGCGACAATATATGGGTATAGTTATCGAACTTATATATATTGTATCGATTGCTAATAGAAAAAAAGATCTTCTTGTTATGGTATTTCCCGATGGCCAGGCTAAACACAATTTTTATCCTTTTATTTTCTGCTATCAATCCCGCAATAGTAGCCATATCCCATATAAATGCATCTGATCCAAAATATTTAATAGACCTAAAGGGTATCCAAACTAAAATATCACTGTTGGCATCATGCAGTCTCCAGAGTTTTAGCCATTTAATTGCTACGATAATTCTGATGATACGCGCTATTCTCTTTAGTACCTTGGTTACTGGTTTCATATGCTGAATTGATTAGTTCTATTTCTTTAATACCTAAGTATTTTATTGGCATTTCCTTCAGTTTCAATATTACTTTTTCGTATAATTTCATCACTCCAGACTCATGACCATAACTCAAATCGTCTATGTAAACAACAGGTACGCCTCTGCTTAACAGTTCATTTATATAGTCAAGCTTGTCTTCAGCCCTTCTAACCAGAATGACACAGTCGGCCTTTAGCCCATTTGCTGCTAGCCATTTACGCGTCGAAAAGTAGTCGAGGTAGCTTCTTGCAGATATAAATATTACTTTCTGCCTGGTCCTGGTTTTATCCAGTATGAAGTTGCGCATCCCGATAAAAATCGATAAAGATCCATATCGATGGTTTTCATTCCTATAAACATAATCTTGTAGTGATGGCCAGGTATCGGCAAGGGTGTTATCTATATCAACAAGGTATATCTCCTGGTTCCGGACGGTATCTTTTATAGACCTTCTAAAACGATATTTGAAGTACAAATTACAAATCCCAAAAACTACTGTCTTAAACAACCGTTTCATTTACCAATTTCAAAACGTCATTCATCTGAATACATGCTTTTATGCTTTGAATTACATAATCGTTCTCATCCTTTGAACGGGATGCTAGTCTTATAAACTGTCCTTTTAATCCAATTTTATCGTCACACGTTCTTACGTAAATACCGTAAGTTATAAGCAGTTTGGCTACAAACTCTGTTGATTTTATGCCCTCTTGCAACTCAATGAGTACAAAATTGGCCATACTTGGATATACCTTAATATTTGGCAACTGCCTCAACTCCTGGATAAACTCCAATGTCTCAACAATATATTTAACCCTTACCTTATCATACCTAAGAGCAAAATCGGCTCTTGTATACAACCGAAAGAAATATTCGGCAAAACCATTTGAATTCCACAAATAACCATTCTTTAATAAAAGATCCACATATTCCTTTCTCATCACACCATATCCGGCTCTTACCCCGGCAATTCCAAAATCCTTCGACATGCTTTTTAAAACAATAACATTAGGATGTTCTTTAACAAGATGTGATAATGATACCAATTGGTAGGATTCACTTTCATATGCGAAGTGAATAAAGCTTTCATCTATGATAATATTGTCTACAAATGAAAGCTCTTCTATAATTCGCTGTACATCAGCAGCTTTTGTATAACCACCATTTGGATTATTCGGATTAATCAATACTATCGTATCTGGCTTATTTAACTTAACAAATGCAATGTATTCCTCTACATTAAGGTTATAATTATTATTCTTAGATAGATTATAATAAACCACCTCTACTCCATCCTTAACATACTCATAGTAAGATGAAAAGGTAGGTATTGTAATGATAATCTTCCTCTTGGTGAAATTATGGATGACAGCCTGAATGATTTCAATAGCCCCATTGCCAATAAAGATATTCCCTGAATCAATTTTTAAAAAATCAGCTAAGATCTCAGCAATTACGCCATTTTGGGAGGGATAGCTCTCCAATAAATCTCTGATATTTCCAGTATGCAGGATTTCCTTATTAAAATATTCAATAAACAGCTCAGTTGCATAAGGATTAGATAAAAAGCAAGCATCTACTTTAATGTCTACCTCTGGGAGTTTCTGTTTAAAAGTAAAGAAACTTGGTGAATGGGAACCCGCCTCATTCTTTAATGCTTCAATTTTCTTTACAACTTTGAGTTCGTCACTAGTAAATTTTATCATCTCTATTTAAGTTAAATCTTAGTAATCATCTGGTATCCTTTCACCATGTTGCTTTTACCCGACATCAACATTGTAGAATAGGTTTTTAAATGGGCATTTGCAGATGCCTGGATGTGGTAATTTAATTTGAAGAATAACCTCCCATTTAGTTTGATCATTTTTTTATCAGGATGATAAAGTGCTTCTTTTAACACATCGTAATAACTTTCTACGCTTACATCTTTACTTAAGAATCCTGTTTTTCCATGTCTGATCATCTGACTAATACCTCCTACAGGTGTGCAGATTGGAATACAACCAACCGATAAGGCTTCGATTAAAGAAATGGGCATCCCTTCAAATATGCTCGAAAGACAAAATGCATCAGCTATACTCAAATAGTCCACAACATTATGTTTTCCACCTATAAATTCTATGTATGGATCGTTATTAACCATTTCCAGTAAATGCTGGTACAAACGCTTTTCTTTAACCTCTCCAATAATGACCAGTCTGCATTTCTTCTCTTCAGTCACATTAAATTTCTTTACGGCCCTGATTAATAAATCCTGATTCTTTTCCGAAACAATCCGCCCTACATGTATTAAGATAAAAGTGTCTTCACCTTCCTTGTATTTTTCATTTAATACAGGATACTCATCAGTTGTCACCAAATCCTGTCTTCCATTTTCAATTAAAATGTCATTATCGAGCTGATAATAATCTCTATAGGTTTTTTTGCCGTCAAATGAGATCGTAACAGGCTTCACCTTATTTAATTTGTACCATAACCTTCTAAAGGTTTTAAGTATGAAATTTGGACATTCGGCTACAGCAATATTATGAATGGTATGAAAGAAAAGTGTGTGTTTATTAGCCAATAGGTATAGAGCCAGATATTCAAAGCCATTTAAATGGGAGTGTAACACATCAGGTTCCTCCCTATTCAGCCATTTGGTTAAGGCCAAAAAAGCTCGTAGGCTAAATCCCCTTCCTTTGTTGAAAGAAACATACCGAACATTCTTATGAACATCTTTTACAAATGTCTCCTGCGGATCATTTGAACAGATGGAAACCAAATAAACTTCACATTGGTCATCCTTGGCAAGTTCATTACACAAATCAACTACGAAGCGCTCTGCTCCTCCTTTGGTTAAATCACCTATAAGGTGCATTATTTTGATTTTCTCCATTGTTATATGTACCTGGAAATCCGATTCAAAAAATTATTTAGTTGCAATACCACTTAGTATATATCTTTTTCTCTTTGGGATGATGAATTCCAATAACCCATCAAGGTGTCCTAAAAGGATCCTTTGCTTTTCGGTCCTGCCAAAGCATCCAAAAAATCCTATTGTTGTATATTTAATTGATTCGAATGCACTAAATAGCTCTGCTACTTCAGTTATTTCCAGATAATTCCATCCAGGAGTACCATATTTGCGTCTTAGGAATCGATGGAGATTAGTAGCAGCCAAATTTTCTGTAAAAAGAAGCATTCCTCCAGGCTTCAAAGCGCCATAAATCTCATTTACTGTTTTTGCTTTATATTCATTTCTATTATTCTGGCTAATTCCACCCAGTATCGATTTGAATACGATGATGTCAAATTGGTTCTTAAAGGGAATATCAGTTGCATCCAGGGCCGCATAATTTATATTAACACTACATTCATACTTACAATGAATTTCACTTGCTATGGGCTCCGGATTTTTAAGGTCTGTACACAGTACAGAATTGCCCCTAAGTGCAAGCCAAAGTGATAACCCACCCCGTGCTGCTCCTAATTCCAAACATTGCTTATTCCTCTCGTGTATCGGCGCATTCTTGTCCAGATACTCAATTGCCCTCCACCAGTTTGTGGTATCCCAGTCTATGATATCTCTAATGATTTCCTTATCCATATCTTCTGTTTTTAAATACGGGGAACAACTACATCTTCGTCCAGCTCAGCTTCTCTGTTCAACAAAAAGTTTAAGTGCAGAATCGCGAAATACAGGAAAAAAGTAGGGCCATTTGCGCTAACAAGCCATGAATTGTGCGATAATGAGTTGATGGAAACGGCTATAAATGAACAACAAAGACAAATCATCAAGGCATATTTCTTCTTCTTAACATTTCGAAATGCATTGATAATGATCTTTGCAATCTTATAATACAATCCGGCCAATATCCCCAGCCCCAAAAAAGGTCCAACATATGTAAGAAACATCAGGTAAGCATTGTGCGAAGTAATCCCTGACGAGAATACCTCATTACGATAAGTAACATCCGACCAATCCTTCCCATAAAATATAAGCCCGTACGGATAATCCGAATAGATTCTTAAATTTTCAGCAGCCAGGGTTGATCGATTATACTCTTCCATATTATGTTCATTCTTGGTAAGAATATTATTATACGAATCTGTATTATCTTTCAAAATGTATGTATAGAATACAAAAGCTGCACATACAGCAAACACCACAATAAAAATCGCTTTGTAGTTGTAATACAATATTAAAAACAAGAAAACGGAAAAAACAAAACCTACAAATACCGAGCGTTGCATACCCAGATAAATAAACAGTAAACAAGCCAAAAGACTAAGTATTTTAATCACAAGGGCTTTATCAAATATTAATGTGAAAATCAATAGAAATGGAACCAGTGCGGCCAGCTGATATCCAAAATTAAATTGGTATGTGGCTATTCCCGAAGGACTCTGTACAACCGGCTCTCCCATTAGCATTGACCTCAGGTTATTTATTTCTGATAAATAAAATGGATTAAGAACCATTACAATTGATGAGAATGTCAGCAAAGCAATAAACACATATACACTAATCGTAAATCGCTCTTTATCTGCACCTACAAAATAATTAAAGTAAAGTGCACACATTCCAATACATAAGGTATTGGCCATAAATACCATGTAATCCGAAAAACCAATTGCATTGTACAAGAAAATGGCACCTCCAAGAAGAAGAAGCTCTCTCTTGTACAAAAATCCCAACCCATCTTTTTCCCTAAATAGAAAAATAAGGGGTAAGCAGAAAATAAGAGGCGTAGGGATTCTAAAGAAATTTGTCATAAAAACCCCGAACGACAGGCTGTATAAGTACAACACTATAAATACAACTGCAATTAATTTCATATGCGTTATAAGCTATTCTATGTTTTGTTTGAAAGTTTTTATGAAGTCTTCGGAATCATTAATCGCCTTAAAAAATTTCTCCTGACCATTTTTTGCGATGTGTTTATAATCATCATAATGAGCTGCCATATGCTCCAGACGGGCTTCAAGTTCTTCTAAATTCCAATTAACAGGAACGTAGGTTTCGTTTTCTATAAACAGATTTGGATAAGTTTCCAGATGATTCATAAGCGGCTTAATCAGTACAGAACCGGAAATAAATGTCTCAAAATCCCGATAGCAGATTTCTCCCCAGCCAAACGGGCTAATACTAAGTTTCGAAGCCCTTAGCTCTTTCCAATATCTTGCCTTACTCACATTTCCGCCACTTGCAATTTGCAGGTTCAACCGATCAAAAAGACTTAAAACATGATTTCTTTGATACGAGATCATGTTCCTATTCCCATTATCTTTATGAATTGTCCCGCGAAAAGCCAAGTCATATCTCCTGTCTTTATCATAAGTAGATAAATGAGTTGGGTAAACCCTATAACTCAAATAATTACTTAGCCTGCTCATTTTATATCCAAAGTACCTGTAATCATTAAACCCGATATTCCAGCCTAGTTTAATTTTATGAAGTTCGGCTTCAGGGCAGGGTACAAAAGTTGTTTTTTGATCATCCGAAATCGTGTTTAACCATATCCTTAAGTCATTAACCTTATTTGAAACGGTGTAATAATCAAGATTTTTTAGTCGCTGTTTCTTCATAAAAACATCAACAAAAGATATGATTGGAAAATCGCTGGATCCAGAAGAGTCCGCAGCATCAAACCAAATCAGTCTACCCGCTGTTCGTTTCATTTCTGTTAAATACGCAATCAGCTCATCTTCATTTTTAGAAGATCTGGTATGTATGTTCTGCCAGCCATCTGCAAAATACCGCGAATGCAAGAGCAAATAATCTGCGCCTCTTAATCCTTTGTCAGCATGATCATAATAAAACTCTACTTTCAAATCGTGTTCAAGAAGGTTCTTTTTCCAGCGATAAAAATGATGTGTCTCGCCATAAAATCTTTTTGATGGCCAATCCAAAATTTTCAATATTTTCATCTTCTAATTATACTTTTCAGGGTATATGAAATGATCTTCAGGTCAACCCAAAGGTTGTGGTGATCAATGTATTTTAAGTTCTGAGTAATTTTTGAAGGAATAATGGTGTTAATATAAAAACTCTCTGGGTCCTCAGCAGCTGCAAGCAGTTGATTTTCATCAATATACTGAATGGATGCCCAATCTGTAATGCCAGGTTTCACGCTAAGTACCTTTATTTGAGAGGCGTCATACAATTCAACATATTTAAGTACTTCTGGCCGGGGGCCAACAAAACTCATTTCTCCCTTTAGAATATTCATAAGCTGTGGAAGTTCATCTATTTTATATTTTCTTAGCCAGCATCCAACTCTGGTAATACGCGAATCATGATCCCCAATAGTCAATAAACCGGCTCTATCTGAATCAGTATACATCGTTCTAAACTTTATCAGTTTAAAATTCTTCTGATTTAAGCCTACCCGAAGTTGCTTGTAAAAAATACTCCCTTTCGAGTCTAACCTTAAAAGAATAACAATCACAATAAAAATCGGCGACAAAAAGATCATACCACCCAATGAGAACACTATGTCAAACACCCTTTTCGCAATCATGTTAGATGATTTTATGACAACACTTTAACTAATTTATTGACTTCCACAACCTGATGAACAGCACCTATAACAGATTCTATGATGAAGTCGACCTCAGGATCAGATAACTGAGGGTATATCGGCAATGAAATCTCGCAGGCAAACTGTTTATAGCTATTAGGGTAATTTTCTATAGCATATCCAATGCTTTTGAAATATGTAAGCATAGGCATTGGTATAAAATGAACGTTCACGATCACACCCCAGTTTACCAGGCTTTCAATAATCTGGTCCCTCTCAGCTTCGGTAATTCCTTTAATACGCAATGGGAAAAGATGGTACGAACCTTCCCTTATCTCGTCTTTTCCGGTGGGTTCAATGAACCAGTCATAAGATTTAAATGCAGCACAATATTTTAGAAATATATTTTTACGGAGCGGAAGTAATGTATTACTGTATTGTCTTATTTGAGCCAACCCAATTGCAGCACAGATATCAGGCATGTTCATTTTGAATCCCTTAAAAAGAATGTCATATCTCCAGTTAGCGCCTTTTGATTTTGCAAATGCATCTTTATTCTGGCCATTTAGCGAGAAGATCTTCAAAAAACTATATTCTTCCTGATTGTCAAAAGGTGGAGGTAAATTCAAACAGATACAGCCTCCTTCAGCAGTCGTAATATTTTTAACAGCATGAAATGAAAAAATAGTTACATCGCATTTCTGAGCAGCAGGCAGTCCTTCGTAGGTTGCACCAATAGAGTGCGCGGCATCAGACATCAACAATATCCTTCCCAGTTCAGATTGCTTTGCTGTAACAGGTTTAAAAATGCTTTTTATCGCAGGATCATTTACAATTTCACGCAATTCGTTATAGTTACAGGGTAGCCCTGCAATATCAACTCCAATTATTGCTTTCGTTTTTGACGTAATCTTACTTTTCACCATTGCCGGGTCTATAGTAAAATCGTCTAAAATATCCACCATTACAGGTATTGCTCCGCAATGTAAAACACATAAAGCGGTGGCGCAATAAGAGTATGCCGGTACAATAACTTCATCTCCATCACCTATGCCGAACCATTTCAGCATCATAATTGCTCCCGAGGTCCAGGAGTTCACACAAACAGTGGCTTTAGATCCCGTTAAATTCAACAACTCATATTCCAGGGCCTTAACTTTTGGTCCCGAAGTAATCCAGTTGGTACGAAGAGAATCAAGCACTTCATCAATCACTGCCTGATCAATAAATGGAGGAGAGAAAGGTATGTTCATATCTTTAAGATTTTAATATTTGGTAAGCCTAATAAATTGATTATTAAATCTCTATGGATTTAAATATGAGTTAGTATTAACTTTTCCCATTTTGCGAAAGTGTTTTCGAGGGAGTTTGTCTGATTGATCAGCTGAGCATTTGCAGACAATTTTATTTTAAGAGCGGGATCACTCATGGTTCTTTCTATTGCTTTAGAAAGATACTTGATACTGTTTGCTTCAACTAGTAAGCCATTTTCCTCATTCTCTATAATATCTGAAGGCCCAAATTCGCAATCGGTAGCCACACAGGCACAGCCTAAACTCATGGCTTCAACAAGTACATTGGGATATCCTTCGTTCCGCGATGAAAGCACAAACATTTCTGCCTGTCTGTAATAGTCCTGAAGATTTTTCTGGTAGCCAATTAGTTTCACCCGGCCGTTAAGGTTTAAATCTTTGATTTGTCTTTCCAGATTTTCGCGCTCACCGCCCTCACCCGAAATCAAAAGATCTACATCCTGCATTTCAAGTTTTTTATAAGCCTTTATTAATAAATCAAATCCTTTCTGATGGTCTAGCCTACCCACACTAAGAATAAATTTACGAGGGTAAACTCTTTCTACACAAGCGGCACTAAACTGACTGACCGGATTATTTATCACTTCAAAATTGCTTAGCGCACTAAATGATTTATTCTTTCTGAAGCCATCAACCATTCCTTTTGAGGGAACAACAATGGCTTTGGATTTACTATAGACCCTGGCCGACAACCACCTTAAGAAATGGTTAAGCTGATGTACGGTATAGTCTGGAGTAATGCGTTCAGAAACCAAGTAAGGTGTCTTTAAAATATTACAGGTAAGGCCCATCCATATATTCGCAGAAGTCATAAATGACACCACACAGCTTGGTTTTTCTTTTATCAGGATAAACAACAGCTTAGAAAGAGTTACTCCCCCATACCATAACCGGNAAAAAAAAGACTGGTTTCGGATATTGCTGACAAGCGAAATAATTTTTATTCCCTTCTCCAGGTGATAAGCAGGTTTAGCCTCATTCAGGCAAACCATTGTTACATCAAAACCTTTATTATAAAAATAATTGCCAAGGTTCGAAATTACACGCTCCGCTCCACCTCCGAAAAGGCTATTTATGGCAAAAATCAGTTTATATTTTCTTACCATAATGAGGTAATTGTTTGGTATGCATTATTGAAATTGAAATACCGGATATCAAATAGAAAATATTGTTTAAAATAGATTTTCAATAATTCTCTTTTTTGAAGCGAGGAGTATTTGAAGTTCTTTATGGTAAGGTTAAAATCGCTTATCATTCTTGATTTCCTAATCTTCGGATCTATCATACTCCATATTCCACCGGTATGGTGCCTGTAGCATGACATCACTTCTGGTAATACATAAATCTTTTTACCTGTATTTGCAACCGCATATAATTTTAAGAGCGTATCTGTACCATAAGTTTCGAAATACCAGCTTTGCTCCGCTACACCCGTTACCTGTTTAATATTCCTCATCATCAAAGAACAGATTCTCGTTTCTTCCCTTTTCCCCAGCAACACATCTTTATAATCAAACTCCAGACTTACGGGCGAATCTTTTACATAAACAAGCTTGTCAAAATCATCAATCACTTCACTATGATGGCAACAGATCACATAATCATCATGGGCTTCCAAAAAATCTACTTGTTTCTGCAGTTTAGACGCATCTGTCCAAAAATCGTCCCCATCACACATCGCTATGTACTTTCCTTTTGCGCGTCCTACTACATCAGTTTGATTCCTTATCGCTCCAATATTTGGGTCATGACTAATCAGTTGGATCAAACCTGGATACCTTGTACAATATGTTTCGATGATTGCTTTTGTGTTGTCTGWMKWMYKATCYTNCACCAATCAGGATTTCAAATTTAAAATTAGTTTCCTGCATCAAAAAACCATCTAAAGCCTGAGCAATATATTTTTCGTGGTTATACGTGATACAACATACTGATACCATTATTTCATGTGTAGGCATAATTATATTATTTTGTTATTATAAGGATTAGACAGCTCCATTTTGTAAGCCGGCGAATACTGGCTTCAGGTTATTTACAGGAATCATATGATTCAATTTTTCGATCTCAGCCGGACGGTCATAATTTTGCACCCTTAAAATTATCCTTGTAATCAGGTCAAGGTCACTGGATGTTAACGTATGATAAAGTGGTAAACAAAGAATCCTTCTTGATACTGAATCGCATACCGGCATATGAGGTGATGTAACAAAAGGTAAGGTTGAAAGAGATGGATAAAAGTACCTTCTGCAATACACCTTTTCATTCTCCAGCGCTTTTAGGCATCGCAGCATTAAATCTTCACTATCAAACAATACAGGGAAATACGCATAATTGTAATCAAGGTTTTCATTAAGTTTTGGATATCTGGCTTCCAGATTAGCTAAAGCCTTCCAGTAATAAAATGACAGCAACCTTCTTTTGTCTAAAATTTCATCAATCTCTTTTAGGTTACATAAACCCATTGCCGCATGGAATTCGCAATTTTTGCCATTTATGCCCAACTCAGAAAATTCATCCGGACCATCGTGTCCAAAATTTCTCATCAAAGCCATCTTTTTCAATAAGTCAGGGCATTGAGTAAATACTGCTCCCCCCTCGATCGTATGAAACACTTTAGTTGCGTGAAAGCTTGTTGTGCTCACATCTCCATAAGCAAATACCGATTTGTTTTTATATTTCGTGCCAAAACAATGTGCAGCGTCATAAATCACCTTTAATGAATACCTGTCTGCAATTTCCTGTATGGCATCAATATCACATGGGTTACCATATACATGGGTAGCCAGAATGGCTGATGTTTGAGGCGTTATGGCAGCTTCAATTTTTTTCGGATCTATATTAAAAGTTTCCTCGTCAATATCTACAAATACCGGTTTGCAGCCTTCCCATACAATACTATTTGTAGTTGCAACAAAAGAGAAAGGTGTTGTAATAATTTCACCTTTCAGGCCAAGTGCTTTAATTGCAATTTGCAATGCCATTGTACCATTCGAAACAAACAGCAAATGTTTAATTTCTAAATAGTTCTTGAGCTTCAATTCAAGTTCATTTACCAATGGCCCATTATTGGTAAGCCACTGACGTTCCCAAATGCTGTGAATGTACTCTTCAAATTCGTTAACTTTTGGAAGAAAAGGTTTGGTTACAGGTATCATCTCTTTAGGATTAATTGTTTAAAATCATGAATTGGTGCAAGTCTTAAAATTGAACTGCTGGCCAGGTAAATCAGAGAGAAAAACAGGCCGTCTATTGTAATTCTGGTAATATCTAATAACTGGAGTGTGCTGAAGCATAGCATATCAGCCAGATAGCATAATATCCCTGCAAAAACAGAAGTTGCAATCATTGGAATAATGTCGATAATTTGCTCTCCTATAGGGTAATTGATCAGTTTTCCGCTATAAATTGAATTGATGTAATACCCTATAAAATTGAACATCAACTGAAAATATAGTAAGCCATATATTCCAAATGGAAACACACACAAAATGCCAACTACACAAATTGATTTTTTAATAAATTCCAGTTTCAGTATCAGATCGCTCCTGCCCTTTACTTTTAATATGTTAAGGTTATAAGCGTGCAAAGGATACATAATACCAGCAATGCATAAGATTTGAAAGTATGGTACTGCAGGCAACCATTTATCAGTAAACAAAAACCTGAATAGAGGTTCTCCTATTACAGCAAGCAGAATTAAGATAGGCGTATTCCAGAAAATAACCTGCTGCATTAGTCTTTTATAAACCATTTTCAACCTCAAATCGTCATCGGCAATCGATGCGAACATTGGGTAGGTAACTTTATTTATTACAGCAGATATGTTTGCAATTGGCAGCTGACTTGCTGAATCTGCTCTCGAATAAAAACCCAGCTGTACAACCGAATAATACTTACCAATAATTAATACATATATATTTCTATAAAGGATATCTAGTAATCCAGTCAAGGTCATTTTATAGCCAAAATAAAAGTGCTTTTTAAAGCATCGTTTACTGAACACAAAACTTGGTTTCCAACCAGAATAAATCCAATGCATTACAGTCGATAAAAAAGACTGAAATAAACCCATCCAAACCAAGCTCCATACACCATAACCCTGAAGCGCTAAAAAAACTCCTAATAGTCCACCTACCAATACTGCAGGGATCTGAATTTTCATTTGAATTTTAAAATTCATCTCCTTGGTTAACCGTGCATTCTGCACTCCGTAAAAGGCATTTATGATAAAGTCTATGGCATAAACCCTAAGAATCAGCGTCAGCACATCCTGATGATAAAACGACGCAATCAGAGGTGCAAGCAGGTAAATAATGGCATACAATACAATACTTCCACCCAGGTTAAAAAAGAAAACCGTAGAGTAATCTTCTTGCCCCAAATCTGACGATCGTATTAGCGACGATGCCAAGCCGCTTTCTAACAAAGAATTACCTATGGCAATAAATACGGTTAGCATTGCGATCAGGCCAAATTCTGCAGGCAATAAAATCCGGGCCAGTATCATGGTAATGCAGAAGCCAATTAACTGCACACTAAACTGCTGCGTAAAATTCCAGATTAACCCTGAAATTGTTTTTTTCTGTAAAGACATGGTAAAGGGTTTATTTCTGAAAGGAACCTGAATACCTGGGTTTATGGAACCTATAGTTCCTTAAAAAATGAAGTATTGGTTTTTCCAAAAACCGGGTTACCAGCCATGCTATGGTTATCATAGAAATGATGCCTATAAAAATTACCAGAAATTCATTAGAAATATATCGCCCTATTTTTCTCATGAGCACAAAACCTATGTTTTGGTGCAGCAGATATAACGGATAGGAAATATAACCCAGAAACACAAAGGGTTTCCAGGTAAGCAGCGTAAGCCTGTCGTAAACAAATAAGTAGAACAAGCAAAATATCGCAGAGAACACACCAAAACAAATCAACGTTGGGTTTTCTATCACTCCAGCTAAAAAACAGAAGCCAATCAAAATGTGTTCTCGCCAGTCCCCTCCATCAAATTTTATTTTGTAAAAAAGAATTCCTGCAAGGAAAAACATCCCATATTGTAAATTCAGCAGGTAAGCGCCAAAAGGTAGTGTAAACAAGCTATTGCTTATCATTAAGGTTAGCCATATTACTGCTATTGTCCTCATTTTAGTTAACAATCTGAGTTGGAACAAAGCACCCATAAAAGCATAGAAAAACAGTTCCGGTACCAGCGACCAGTAAGCCCCGTCAACATTCTTAATTCCGAAAACCCCTTGTATCATACTCATGTTCATCAAAAGAACCGAGATACTGTTTGTCTCCATTTTAGGATCCTGAGAAAGGTTTACAATTAAAAATGTTATAAATACACAAATCCAATAAGTTGGATAAAGCCTCGAAAACCTTTTATAAGCAAAATCCTCCAGTGAGGTTTTCCCTTGCAGAGACATAAAGATTACAAAGCCACTGATCATAAAAAACAGTTCTACTCCGTAACGGCCAATCTCCCAATCGAATTTCGAAGGATAATTATGGCCAAAATTCATTCTGAACTTAGATGTATAATGGAATATAACTACGTTAAGGGCGGCAATTCCTCTTAAAACATCCAGTTCTTTTAAGCGTACCATAATTCTGGGATTTGTCTTAATTGATTAATTCAAGACTGTTAATAGCAACTTTAGTGGTTAAAACACAGCTCAGGCTTTCAATTACTACTACTACTGTTCTTTCCTGAATTTTAATAACCCTGCCTTCTTTAAGGCTCATCAATCCCTCTTTAATTTTTACCCGGTCGCCAATTTCTAAATATTGAAAGGCCATAACTTCAGTGTCAGGGAATATTTCAAGACAATGTTTTATATCCTCTATAACACTGTCTCTAACCTGTGCCGGTTTTCCCATGTAATACACAAAGTTCATTACCCCTAAAGTAACCCTCACTTTAAGCTCTTCTCTGGGATCTATGTAAACAAAAACATAAGAATTAAACAGAGGAAGCTCTACTTCTTTTATCCTGTCTGCCCATTTGTTCTTTACCTTTCTTACCGGACAGTAACTGGTAATACCTTGCAGTTTAAGCAACTCATCAACCTTTTTTTCCCATCTAGGGCGAGTGTAGATTACATACCACCTGCGTGGCATATTGGTTCTGATGGTGGACAGATTTTCCATAATTTTGATTTGAGATTATTAATTAGATTATGACCGGATACAGCTTCGCTACCTCACTTACATGATAAATTGCAGTTTTAGAGAAAAATCCTGTTGCACACCGTCCATTTCTTGAATATATCGGCCCTTTTACCGATCTTTCACTACATCCAACTCACTTAAACTTAATGTATCAGCTAATCCCTATATTAGCCTATCCCGGATAAGCATAGCCCCCATAGCGGTAGGCATTCTTATTCTCTTTTTTAGCATCATTAAATACAATCATAGGATTTATCAATCTTCGGTTCTCACAGATCTCTTCAAATATTGCCAGATCTGCTTTGTTTGTATAATTGTACCGAACCAGATAAATACTCGAATCAGCATACTCTGCAAGCGTAAATGCATCAGCTACATGCCCAATCGGAGAAGTATCTACAATAACATAATCAAACCGTTTTTTAAGCTCATGGAACAAAATTTTCAGTTTATGGCTCATTAGAATTTCAGCCGGGCTCTCAGATATCTCCCCACAACCAATCACATATAAATTATCCGATTGAGGAGCTTTTATTAAAATATCATCAATAACCATGCTGTCAGATTTTAAATAATCAGATAAGCCCAATTTCGTTTTTAGGTTCATGTTATTCAGCAAATCTGGCTTCCGCAAGTCAAACTCCAATATGGCTACCTTTTTTTCAACCAGCGACAAGGTGATGCCCAGGTTGATGCTAAAAAAGGTCTTACCTTCACCTTTTGTGGTAGAAGTTACCAACAGAACTTTGTTGCTTTTATTTGTATTCATGAATTGCAGATTCGACCTTATGTACCTGAACAGTTCCGATATAGTCGTGCTTTTATCTTTATGAACTACAATAGACTCTCCTATTGGTTTATGACTAAGCTCTCCCAGAATCTTTCCATTTATAGCGATGTATTCCACATCATAGATATCTTTCACCTTATTGTTCATTTTATCTTTAACGTAGATTACAGAAAATGGAACAAATAAGCCAGCTATCATCCCCAGCATGTAAATCATTTGTACTTTTGGTTTTGCAGGAGTAGGATTGTAAGCAGGTCTGTCTATGATTTGAGAAGTTGGAATAGTGGCAGACAATGAAAGCTCTGTTTCTTCTCTCTTTTGTAGCAGGTACTGATAAAGTGTTGTCTTCACACTCTGTTCTCTACTTCTTTCCAATAGGCCCCGTTCAATAACAGGAACACTATTTAATTTAGCCGCAAATTGTGATGACTTGCTGTTTAATTTATTTTTCTCTAAAGTTAAACCTCTTCTTATCATGCTAAGGTTCTCTAGCAAGCTGCCTTTTAAGCTGCTTAATTGCTCGGTAAGGTTTATCACCAAAGGATTACTAACGCTACTATTGCGTAACAGCTTTTGTCTTTCAATCTGCAGATTATTATATTTTTCTGTCAGGTTTAGCAAGGTTGGATCCTTTAAGCCCAAAGTGCTGGGAACCAATTCAAATTCACTATCTGCATTTTTCAGGTAAGAAATTATAGACTGAATAAGGCTCAACTGTACTTCGCTTGTCGAAAGCTGATCATTATAATTACCCGACGACTGTAAGCTCATCTGTGCATCTGCACTCAGTTCAGTAATCCTATTGTTTCGTTTGTAGTTTTCTACGTCTTGCTCAACTCCCGATAAATTACTGGTCAACATTTTTAATTTACCGTCAATAAATTTGATGGTATTTAAAGCCATTAAATTTTTATTGCTTACGTTCTCCAGGTTATACCTGTAGATCAGCGTATTCAGTATGTCAACTCCACGTTGAGGTATAGCATCTAAAACACTAAGGACAATGGTGTTGGCATCTTTAATTACTGGCAAAATAACCAGGCCACTAGAGCTGTATGCCTGGGCCAACTGATAAAGATCTACAAAGCCAAAATGTACAGGTTTACCTGAAACCTCAAAGCCTTCCCCCCTTTGGACAACAATAGTAAATTGAGGGCGTGTTATTTTATTACCGAATCTGTAAATTGTTTCCTTATCTTTTTCTCCTAAAACAAACTGGTCATTATTTATAGCTCTTAAAGTAAGTTTTAACGCACGTGCTTTATCGGTAAGTTTATCTACCACAACCTCCATTGGCAGGTTTTTCCCATATAATTCCTGCGTTTTCAAAGGAAGGTTGTAATGATACCTCACATTCATTTTAAGATCAGATAATACTTTATAAATCAAATCTCTGGATCTCATCACCTCCATTTCATCATCAACAGTTTTAGAAGTCTTAAACATATTCAGATCACTAAAGGCCGTCCCTTTTAGCAGGCCATCCCCTTTCGAATCGTCCTGAACAAGCAGTGAACTGGTTACCTTATATTTAGGCACCTGAGTTTGAAGATAAAACCACGCAGTACCTAAACCCAAAAGCAGTGCAAGTCCAAAGAAATACCAATACTTAGCATATTTCATAATCTGAGCCTTTAGGTCGGGGCTGTTCGTCGGATTTTGTTTGTTGTAAGCCATCACAATAAGTTTAAAAGATTAACACTGCCTTACTTATTCAAAAAAGTTGTAGCCAAAACAGCCACAGCAGAGATCGCTGCAACAATGAGTGGCATTAATCGGTTATTACTACTTACTTCAACTGATTTTGCTTTATCAGGCTCTACATAGATTACATCATTTTGCTTTAAATAGAAGTATGGTGAATTAAGCACATCTTTACTATTCAGATTTACCCGCTCCATTTTCCTCTGTCCATCCATTTCTCTAATCAGTAAAACATTTTCTCTTTTTCCGTAAGGTGTCATATCGCCTGCTAAGCCAAGCGCTTCAAGCAGATTTATTTTCTCACTGGTTACTGTAAAAGTTGAGGGGTGGTTAACCTCTCCAATAACGGTAACCCTAAAATTCATAAACTTGATATTTACAATGGCATTCTTCACATACTTATTAAGTTCCGATTCCATTAATGCCTGTGCCTGGCCTACAGTTAAACCTTGCAATTTGACCTGACCCAGAACAGGGAACTTCACATATCCTTGTTTATTCACCCTGTAACCTTCTCTTTCATACATCCCACCGACTGTTGGATTGCTTGGAACAGAAGCAAATAAGATATTAGATTCGGGGCTGGTACTATTAACTGTAATACCTAGCACGTCATTTTGAAGTATGGTAGGCTCTCCGGCATCTAGAACTTGTGAACTACTTTCGTTCGCACCTTTAAGATCACTGAAATAAACTAAATTTCTTTGTCTGGAACAGCCACTTAACATAATTAATATTAAGTAACAGAAGAGGTATTTTAGATTCATAAAATATAATTTAAATTAAACACAATAAATGTTTGATTAAATACTATGATATGAATTTACACACTTATTGTAATCAATGAATCATACTTTAACTAGTTGTAAACCATTTTGTAAAAAGTTCACAGTTTATTGCACATACCTGTGAAATATTTTTCACAATAAGTAGTTATAGGTTTCTCACAACCTGTGTGATTACTCAGTCTGGGTTTTTAGAAAAGTAAAACATTCTGCAAGCTATAATTGTTATTAGTCGCGAATCAAGAGCTAATACATGAAAACGATCATCATTGCCACTGATTTCTCTGCCTCTGCATTAAATGCAGCACGGTATGCAGCATCGTTAAGTAAACAACTTCATGCCAGACAAATCTTGTTATATCACTCCTATGAATTACCTATAGCTACCGAAATTCCCTTCCCTGAGAATAGAGATGCACACATTTTACATGAGAAAAGCATCACATCTCTTAATAATGTAAAAACTGCAATTTCAGATCTATGTGCAGAAGATACCACTATCGAAATCTTTACCGACGACAGCCCCATAATAATGGGCATAGAACAGCTCTCAAAACAATATCCTGACCCCTTTGTTGTCATTGGCATTACAGGAAAAAGCAGAGGGCTTACCGCCTTAATAGGGAGCAACACCATAAGTATAGTTAAAAGCGTATCAATGCCCATTCTTGTTATTCCTAACGAATCCAGTTACACCATCATAAAAAACATGGTGCTAGGCTGTGATTTAAAGGAGGTAAGTGAAACCAGTCCGGTAAATACCATAAAGTCGTTTATGCACGCTTTAAATACCAAACTTCTCTTGTTAAATGTTGATCATGATGAATCAGCTCATTTTAATCCTGATAGCATTACCGAACAATATAACCTCCACAAGTTATGGGATAATGAAATTCCGGAATACCACTATACAGATAATTCAGACGTTGCGTTAGGAATTATGGAGTTTGCAAAACAGCATGCCTCAGGTATAGTCATAATAGTTGCAAAATCGTATGGTTTTTTTGAGGGTCTGTTTCATAAAAGCATGACAAGAAAACTGGCTTTGAATACACAATTGCCCTTATTAATCTTAAAAGAAGCACAACAAAAAGTCCATCAGTAATCTACATGATAATCTTTTTGAAAAGACTTACCGCTCCAGGCGCGCTTTGCTGTCCAGTCTGCAGGGGCTTGCGTCCAGAATAAATTAGTTTCAGGCAATCCCAAAGGCAAAAAAGAAAGCGTAGCCATATAAAGGCTGCCTGTGGAGGTGTAATAATCAGCAATATCGGGTTGATGTCCACAAAAGCCCAGAGTTAGCCAGCCATTCTGATCAAAAGTCCCGGGTATGCTATACATGTTCTGTTTAACCTTTGTTAATGCACATCGAACCTGCGCAGGCAAAATAGCTTCAGGAAGCTTTTCCATTAGCGCTATCTGACTTAAGGCCTGAAAAGCACCGGTTCTGTAGGTAATAGAACGGCCAATTGGCGGGTAAGTACCTTCCGGAGAAATCATTCGTTCCTGACCTACTGCATAACGTTGCATTCTGATTAATGCAAGCTCATAGCTTTTCTCATCTGCCAGGTTATGATCAACTAAAATCCGAAGTGTATCAACCATCATTGGATGTATTACAAAGGAATTGTAGTAATCAAATGCCAGGTTAGGCCCGTCGCCATACCATCCATCACCTTTGTACCAATCATTTAAGCGATTGACTCCATTTGTTAACCTTACCTGATCATACTGCTCTCCAATAGAAAGTAAAAATGCTTCTGTAATCGCACCAAACAGCAGCCAGTTGCTGTTAAATGGCTTTCTGTTTCTTAGTGATTTAAATGAAGATACTATCCGTTGTTTGGTTAACGAATCCAGAGGCTCCCATAAAGCTTTTTGTGCCCTTAAAAATGCCTGTGCCAGGTAAGCAGAATCCACTATAGGCTGATAATCCGTTGAGAAATTCAAAAGATCCGGACTAAGTGGATCAAAGCATTTGTTTAAACCAGCAATAGCCTCGGCTCTCATTTTTTTCCTTAAGGTGGCTTCCCTGGTATGGTCATCCGGCAAAGCGATCCAAGGGGCAATCCCGGCATAAGTGCGACCTACCGCTTCCAGGTAGGTAACACTTAACGATCTGGAATCAAAAGTCGGCGACTGCTCAAGCGGCATATTCTTCTTCAATGTTCCATTGGCCAGATTTGATACCACCGGGCTGGCGATTTTATATAAAAGCTGATACCAGTATTCCCGGTCATTCTTGTATGCCTCAAAGCTTTTAGTTCTGCATTCATCCGCCAGAAGCGGTGTTGGATTAACTGCGCCTGCTACTGCTGCAAATGACATGGCTTCTATAAATTTTCTCCTTCTCATATTTTGGCTTTATCATAACTATTTTCAGCACTGCGTTCCTTTTTCTTTGTTTCCAAAACAATCACAAAGGGCTTGTCCCGATTAGCAGGGTTGGCATAAACAAAGTATTCATTGGTGTGCAGCTCTTCTACTTTCAAAACCTGCTTCTGGTCGGTAAGCAGATAAGATTTGGCAATTGCAGTTTTAGTGGGCAATTTCACACGATAAGCACCTGATACCGGAATATTAAAGACCACCATATATATCTTATCCGTACCTCCTTTTTTTGTTGAATAGCCCCAATCCTGCTTCTCTAAACCACTATATTCGCAGTTGTATATCGCCTCGCTGTTAACTTTCATCCAATCTCCTATCTCCAAAGCAAGCCTTTTCTCCTGCTCACGGATAGCACCATCTCCTTTAGGGCCAAAATTCAGCACAAAATTTCCACCCAATGAAACAGCTTTTGCCGTCATCTCTATCAACTCGGTTGAGGTTTTTATATGGCCCTTCCATGCTTTATTGTAACCCCATTGATTTTCAGGAATCGTCATTACGCAATCCCAGTCGTTGCCATGTATATCGGCAATCGTATTTGGTAGTTTACGCTCCCATCCTTGTTCATAATCGCCCATAAGTACATTATTTGAATCAAAATGCCGTTTTCCGTATTCATCGGCTCTAAAACGACTGCCAATGATCAAACCCGGGCGGAGTTTTCGCATTTCGGCTTCCAAATCGTCAGCAAACTTAGCTTGCTTCACCCATGATTTATCCCAGGTGCCGTCAAACCATAGTCCCTTAGCTTTTGGATACATAGTCAATAATTCTATCAGCTGATTACGCGTAAACTTTTTGAAGCCCTCAAAAGCGATACTGTCCGCCTTGGTTTTGATATCGTAACGCCATCCCGGATGATTCCAGTCCATAATAGAGAAATATAAGATCACATCTATTCCTGCCTTATCATAAGCATCAACCAAGGGTTTCATGATGTCTTTTTTCCATGGGGAATTGGCTACTGTGTAAGCTGTATACTTACTTGGCCATAAACAGAAACCATCATGGTGTTTAGTGGTAATGGTTACATATTTGGCTCCCATGTTCTTTGCAATTGCAGCCCACTGATCAGCGTCGAAATTAACAGGATTAAACTTATAAATTAAGGAATCATAAGCCGGTTTTGGCATTTCATTCCAAGATCTGATCCACTCTGCGGCACCATTATACGGTTTACCATTCCATTCTCCACCCGGAATAGCGTACAAACCCCAGTGAATAAACTGTCCAAGACCGTTTCCTCTCCATTTTTGCATAATCGCATCTGTACGTTTACCCTCTCGATGCGAGCCATGCTTTAGTTTTATCTTACCCGCATTTTGAGCGTAAACAGTGCCAGTAGTGCCTGCTATCAAAACGATTAATAAATGTAGAATAATGACGTTTTTAATTGGTATTCTAACCATAATTCAGGAATAATGTGTGTTTTCTTTTAATTAATGTGTTGGTTTTATTTCCAGTTAGGATTCTGTACCAGATTTTTGTTAAGGATCAGATCCTCGGTAGGAATTGGAAACAAATAGCCTTTGGTTTCGTCAAATTTGCGGCCGGTCGGAATTGTTTTAAAATAAGGTAATATATATCCCTCGGTGCTTAAATAAATATCCTTATTAACCACTACTGTAGGGAACTGCGACTGAACAAATTTAATCCCCTCAACAGGAACATTTATTAATTTACCTGCCTTCCATCTCATCAGATCATCCCAACGGGTATTTTCAAAAGCCATCTCCACACGTCTTTCTCTACGAATTTCTCTTAATAAAGGATGAATTGAAGCTCCAACATAAGTTTGATAGATCCCGTCCAAACGTGAATCCGCAGGCTCATTGCCCATTATTAAATGCGGCATTCCTACACGGTCCCGTAATTTGTTAATTGTCTGATCAATAATAAGCTGATTTGCTTCACCTAGTTCATACTTTGCTTCAGCATAGTTTAACAATACTTCCGCAAAGCGAAATACCGGAGCAGCCTGCTGTCCATTGGTAACTCTTTCCCAATCCACAGGATTATTATAGAACCATTTGGCCAAACGATAACCGGTTGGGCACTTATTACCGTTCATGCCCGGCAAGTTTGGCAATGGCGCATTATTCGCACCCTGTATAGTGGTATTAGCAAGATTATAAGTTCCAAAATTGGCAATAGTTTGCGTTAAACGCGGATCACGGTTTTCCATTTCGGTTTGGATCGATCCTTTTCCTTTGAACAACGGACTTCCCGAAATCGTTAAACCGTCTGAACATAAATATTCATCTACCAGACTACGGGTAGCTCCAAACTGATGTCTTAGATTCTGCGCAAAATAACGGCTAAACGCGGCACCATAAGTCACCGCTGCAGAATATTCTCTCCACATAATCACCTCAGGATTAGATTTATAAGTTTCAGTTGCGAACAAGCTATTGTATACGGTATTGTAATCTCCCTGTACTAAACTATATTTATTAAGCAAGGCTTCGGAAGCTTCCGCAGAATACCTCAGAAATGCATTCGGATCCAACCCCAACGCTGTATGGTATTTTCTGTAAGTGCCTTCAAATAATCCAATTCTGGATTTTAAGAACAATGCCATATCCTTATTTAAACGATTTGTTTCTTCAGTACCTTTCGCGGGCAAGTAATCTATGGCTTTGTTAAGGATAGTCATTACAGAGTCCATTACCTCAGCCCTCGGGGTTCTTGTGCCAAATAGCTCAGGTGAATTTATATTTAACGAATGTTGTATCCACGAAACATCTCCAAATAGCTTCACCTTATTGAAATAGTCCCAGGCTTTAAAAAAATAGATCTCTCCTAAATATTTGTTAGCTATATTATCCGGAAGATCAGCACGTTTATAATTGTCAATAAAGAAATTCAATTGTCTCACGCCTTCAAAATTCCATCCACCAGAACCACTTCCTCCAGAAAGATAGGCGATGTATTCGTCAGTACCTACTTTAGAATAGGTAAGTGGTGCGGCATTGTCCGTAATTACATCTCCATAAACCAATGTATTCACATTTACCCCATAAGGCTGAACCGTGCCATCTGCAAAATCGGTTCCAAATCCTACAATGTATTTTGGGTAAAGGCTGTTTGCATACAGCTTTAAGTCGTTCTCGGTTTTCCAGTAATTTTCATCAGTGATCTGATCCAAAGGATAGCGGTCTAACAGATTCTTTTTGCATCCAAAAAGCAGCAAGCATGATACTACTCCCAGTGTATATATTTTTATATTCTTTTTCATGTTTGTTTAATTTGAGTACTAATTATATTGACCTAAAATGTTGCCTGTAAGCCAAATGCATATGATCTGATAATTGGATAGTTCATACCAACCAATTCTGGATCAAACGTTTTTGGAACACTCTTAAATTCAAATAGGTTATAAGCCGAAGCAGAAAGTCTTACCCTTTGCAATTTAATTTTATCGGTAAAGACCTTAGGTAGTGTATACCCTATGGCTAAATTTTTCATGCGCAGGTAAGCACCATTTTCCAGGTACCTTGTTTGTACCTGTCTGTTCCTGCTCGCATTTTTATAAGCCGGATAAAATGCGTCTGTACGCTCCGGAGTCCACGAGTTATTGTAGGTTTCCCAGGTTCCGGTAGTACCAGCTCCCCAGTAAAGATTGTTTCCAATCCACAAGTCTCTCTTTCCCACCCCCTGTACAAAAATATCCAGGTCTACATTCTTGTAGCTAAAATTGGAGTTAAAGCCAAACTGATACCTTGGTGTACTGTTGCCTATGATTTTCCTGTCTCCGGAATTCCCAACAGTATTATTTCCAAAGTTAATCTCGTTATTACCATCAATATCTTTATACCTCACATCACCTGGAAACCAAAGGCCAGATGAAATTAACTTTTGAGTGGGTGAATTCGCAATTTCTTCTTTAGTTTGAAAAATCCCGTAGGTTTCATAACCCCACATCTCACCCATTTTCTGACCTTCGTATAAATACTGATCGCTTAACAGTTTGTTCGGATTATTATCAAACTTTACTACTTCCGACTGGCTATCTCCCAATGTAAGGGCCAAATCGTAATTTAATCCAAAACCGGTTGAGTTTCTATACTTCATTGTTAACTCCCATCCTTTTGTATCAATGGTTGCCGAATTTCTGGTCGGCGATGAAGCACCCAGCACTGAAGGATATTTTAAGCCGTCAATTAGAATGTCAGAAGTTCTTCTCCTGTACCAATCAAAATTGACTTCAAAGTTTTTAAATGCCGTCAAATCAAATCCAAAATCAATTGTAGTTGCTGTTTCCCAGGTTAAATCCGGATCAACCAGTCCAGGAGGCGTAACGCCCACAGGCCTCACACCGTTGAGTAAGTATTGAAGCTGACTGTTCGTTCCATAATTTAAGATGTATATGTAATTGGCTACGTTCTGATTGCCCAAACTACCATAAGAAGCTCTTACCTTAAAATCATTGATATATGGTTTTATGCCTTTTGCAAAAGATTCTTCGCTTACGCGCCATCCTGCAGAAAATGAAGGAAAAAACTTATAACGTATATCAGAAGGGAACTTGGAAGTACCGTCGTAACGGCCATTTGATTCAAACAAATACTTACCGTCATAGTTATATGTAAAACGATAAAACAGACCACGAACTGCCCATTCCTGCTCACTATCGCCTACCGTTCTTTCTCCCTGTGCCTGCCCCAGAACCGGAACATTTGAATTGATCATGTTTCTCTGGGCCGATACGCTTTGGTCGGTATACCATTCCTGGTTAAAGCCTACCGTTCCATGAAAATTATGCTTATCGGCTATGGTTTTAGCATAATCAGTAAAGATATTTATGGTGTACTTATTAGAATTTAAGTTATAGCGATAAACATAATCAGGGTCAGTATGAACTGCCGTAAATGAACCTACTGTACTCTCCAGGCGCTCTAAGCGTGGTAAAATGGTTTTTTGAATGTTGCTGTTGCTTAAATAAGAAAAGTCTCCTTTTAGCGACCATTCTTTGGTAAGTGTAAAAGTTGGTGCAGCAGCTAATAAAATGTTCGATTTCGTCTCCTTGTCGGTCGAACCATACTCCATAAAAGACAAAATATTATCCGTGTATTTTTGTGGCAAATTTAAAGACGAGGGAACATGTATTGGCATATTTACATTTCGGTTAGGCTCCTGCGACATTGCTGTCCACCAGCCTCCTTTGCCCGAGGGGCTAACTGGTTCTATATAAGTTGAACTGTTATAGGCCGTTCTGAAATCCATTTTAAACCACTGGTTTACTTTGGAACTTACATTTAGCAAGGCGTTATAACGTTTAAAATTATCTGTATTGATCTTGTATAATCCGTCCTGGTCCTGATACCCAATAGAGCCATAAAATGATGTTCTATCGTTTCCACCCGATACTGACAAGTTATGCTTTTGCATAGGCGAAGATTTCAATAAAGCTTCCTTATATGGATTTACATTACCTCTCCAAAGAATATTGGTCTTATTTACATCGGCATCTGCAAAATAATAAGGTTCATTATGTATCGGATCATCCATATACTCCTTAATCTTCTGCAGTTTTAATAATTCATTCGAACCTGCCGAAATACCTTCCAGCTCTGAAGCTTTAATACTTGCCTCCTGAATGGTATAGGCGTCCAATATGTCCGGAACAGCTGTAGGCGAACTCCATTGAAAGGAATTAGAATAATTCACTTTTGTTTGTCCGCTTTTGCCCGATTTGGTTTTTATCAAAAGCACACCAAATGCTCCTCTTGCTCCATAAATCGCGGCAGATGCTGCGTCCTTCAACAACGTAACAGATTCTATATCTTCCGGATTTAATTGATTAGGGTCCATCTCAATTCCATCTACCAATGTGAAAGGCTGTCCCGATGAAAACTTAATCTTGTTACCATCGTTTGCGTCCTTATAAAAGGATGTAGCTCCCCTGATATTGTAAGATGCAGCGGTATTCGGGCTGCCATTAGAAATACTAACATTAAAATTGGGCATCACTCCCTGCAGCGCCTGACCAAGGTTTGCGGTTGGCCTGTTTTCAAGCATCTTTGAATCGATCTGACTAACTGCTCCGGTTAAATTTGCCTTCTTCTGTACGCCATATCCCACTACCACTACTTCATTAAGTTTATTGTTTTCTTCTTCCAAAGCAACTTTTAAGCTTGTTTGCTCATTTTCGATAACAATACGTTTAGTGGTAAAACCGATGGCCGTAAATACCAATACATCATTAGCATTAGCCGTAATTTGAAAATTCCCATTTAGATCGCTGGCGGTGGTGACATTAGATTTTTCTACCTTAATATTCACACCTGGTATTGGCAGGTTACCGGCGTCAACAACCTGTCCTTTTATTAAAGCTTTCTGCCGGCGCTGTTTAAGAGGAGTTGTTTTGGATAATGATAATTTAAGCGGGTCAGTTTTTCTTTCCGCATGCGCGTCTAAAACTAAGCTATTGCTGAAAGTCAGCCAACAGACAAGTCCAGTCGCATAGAAGCGTAGATTTTTTGGTTTCATGAATTCATTGTTTAGGTTTAAAGATTAGTTTGATGTTTTGGTTATAGTGGTTCATTCTGCAAACGTTTTCATATCCCCTCCCTCAGTTGATAATGTTTGCATTTAATGGAATCAAAACTGGCTGTTAATTCTTTCAAAAAAGATGAAAATTCTAAATCATATGGTAGAAAATTCAAAACTAAAGGAGTATTTTCGCACCTTTAATTGATTATGAAGGCATTTTGTCTCTTCTTCCTTCTACTTTTACCATTTCATAACTATGCCCAAAAGGGAGCTACCTTCAGCAATCTTAGCATGGAAAATGGTCTGTCTCAAAATTCTGTTGTAAGTATCACTCAGGATCAAAAACATTTTTTATGGTTTGGTACCAGACGTGGGTTGAATAGATACGACGGCTTTCAGTTTAAGATTTACACAAACAATCTAAAAGACAGTAACAGCATCCCACATAATGTGATCGATTGCCTGTTGGCCGACTCCTTTGGTCAGTTGTGGATCGGTACAATTAATGGACTAAGCCGATACGATAATAAGAACGACAACTTTATTAAAGTCAAAATTCTAAATGACACTATAAATTGTATCTATGAAGATCCTCAGAGAAATCTCTGGGTAGGTACTTACAACGGGCTTGGCTTACTGGATAGGAAAAATGGAAAATTCAAAATATTCCGTTTTAATAAATTAGATAAAAACCAACGGATAAACACCATATACAGCCTATTTAAAGATCATGAGCAAAACCTGTGGGTTGGAACAGGCTTTGGATTGATACGAATGACTATAAATGATGGTCAGCCCAGGGCAATTCTCTTTAAAAACTCAGCCAACAACCCGGCCAGCATCAGCGCTAACTATATCACCGGTATCACCAGTGATAGAGCCAACAACATCTGGATTGGTACTGACAAGGGTTTAAACCTATACCAAACAAGTGGCACATTCGCGCGCTACACCCACAGCTCGAACAACAGTAATACCCTTGTCCATAACGACATACGCGATATCATCCGCAATAAGGACGGGACACTATGGATAGGAACACAGGAAGGCTTAAGCATATTAAACCCTAAAACAAAAATATTCACCAATTACAAACATGATCCTGACGAGAATGGAAGCCTTACCCAGAACTCATTGCACAGCATTTTTCAGGATGTTAGCAACACGGTCTGGATTGGAAGTTTCTACGGCGGGGTTGATGCGGCATTCCCTTATTCCGCCGGTTTTAAGACTTATAGAGCAAGCGGACTGATTTCCAGCCTTAGCAGCAACATCATCAGCACAATTGTTGAAGATTCCCGGCAAAACCTCTGGATCGGAACAGAAGGCGGTGGGCTCAACCATTTTAATCGTAGCAATAACACCTACACTCATTATAAATCCATTCCCGGCAACAACAATACATTACCCTCCAATCTGGTTAAAACCATCCTCAGACAAAAGAACGGCAATCTGATTATAGGCATGCATGAAGGTCTCATTAGCATCTTTAATCCAACAACTAAAAGTTTTACCGGGCAAATAACCAATGTAAAAGATACCAGTAACAATCGGGGTAGCGCAGACATTATGACCATACTTGAAGACAGTAATGGTACGGTCTGGGTGGGCTCCAGAGATGGGCTAAATACGATAAGTTTTTCTAACGATCACACTCTAAAAAGCCCAATTGAGAAAAAACTGCTTTCCAGATATATCCAAACCCTCTTTGAAGACGCTGATAAAAACATTTGGATAGGCACAACCAAAGGTCTGCACCTTTACTATCCAAAAACTGGAAAGCTAGCATATTTCACAAAAAAAGAAGGAAATGCCGACAGTCTGCAGTCAGATTACATCAACTGTATCATACAAACCTCAAGGGGAAAATTTTGTCTTGGGACATACTTTGGAGGGGTTTCCTTATTTGATTCCCGAACTGGGAAATTTAAAACCTATACAGAAAAAGATGGCCTGTGCAACAACAATGTACTTGGCATTATTGAAGATAAAGAGGGTAATTTATGGATCAGCACGGATAATGGACTGTCAATACTCAATCCGATAACCGGAAAATTCAAAAATTATACTAAAAGCGATGGCCTTGCAGGAAACGACTTTAATATGAGGTCCTTTTTTAAGGATCATAATAATGAATTCTTTTTCGGAGGCTACAATGGCCTTACTTCTTTCTTCCCCAACCAGATTGAGATCAATACACATATCGATCCTATTGTGTTTACAGAGTTAAAGCTTTTCAATCAACCTGTTGCTGTAAACGGCCCGGATCAATTGCTAAAAGAAAACATTAACACCACTAAAAACCTTAGGTTCAAACATAATCACAACAATTTTAGTCTGGGTTTTGCCTTGCTAAATTACATCAGACCAGACAAAAATAAATATACTTATAAATTAGACGGTTACGATAAAGACTGGATCAATTCAGCTATTCCAAATGCCAGCTATTCTAATCTTCCATCCGGAGAATATACATTTACCGTTAAAGGGGTCAACAACGACGGGACACCAGGCCATACATCAGCAAGTATCAACATCACCATATTACCTCCCTTATGGGCTACGTGGTGGGCATATTTATGTTACCTGCTCTTATTTTCAATCATACTTTTCCTAACCGTCAGGTATTTATTTGTACGTGCGTTATTAAAACGATCAGAGGATGTGCAAAAGATGAAGTTAAACTTCTTCACCTACATTGCCCACGAGATTCGAACTCCGCTAACATTAATTCTGGCACCACTTGAAGACCTTGCTAAAACATCTCAGGATAATCTGGAAATCAGTCAGCAGGTTATTCCAATAAAAAATAATGCCGACAGGCTAATGAGACTGATAACTGAATTAATGGATTTTAGAAAGGCTGAAACCGGTCATCTCAAATTACACATAACTAAAGGTAACATTGTCGCATATGCAAATGAGATGTTCCTCGCATTTCGGCACAATGCCCTTACTCGAAACATTCAATACGATTTTGTTTATCAAAATGATCAGACAATGTTGTATTTCGATAAAACACAGATGGAAAAAGTACTCTTCAACCTGCTTTCTAATGCATTTAAGTTTAGCAACAACCGTGGAAAGATTACATTATCTATAAATGAATATGACCAATTCGTAGAGATTAAAGTTGTAGACAACGGAAAGGGCATTCCGTATGAAAGTCAAAACAAACTTTTTAGTGATTATTTCCAGGTTGATGAACAGGAATCTAACCATATTGGTTCAGGAATAGGTCTGGCATTATCCAAAAGCATCATTGAAGCGCACCACGGTAAAATAGAAATCCTAAGTAATCCAGCCACCGCTCAAGAACCTGGCTATACATGTTTTATTGTTAAGCTTAGGAAAGGAAATTCGCACTTTAAACCAAATGAGCTTAGTGAAGTTAAAAGTGCAGACTTCCCTTCCAAACTTTATGTACAACAACCGATTGAAGAGAAAGTAGCTGACCAAAATATCGATTCCAAAGCAGGGGAAACTATTCTGATTGTAGAAGATAATGCAGAGATTATGCAACTCATAGCTGGTGCCATTGGTAAACAATATCATAAAAGGGAGTCTGTTGATGGGCTTAAGGGATGGGAAACAGCAATTGAATTACTACCCGATCTTATCATCTGCGATGTAATGATGCCTGTAATGGATGGATTAGCCTTATGCAGCAAGCTAAAAACAGATGAACGTACCAGCCATATCCCCGTAATTCTGCTTACAGCCAGGTCATCTCACATTCATCAGCTAAGCGGACTAGAAACCGGAGCCGATGCTTATATCACCAAGCCTTTCAGTATGGATCTGCTGCTGCTAAACGTGCGCAACTTATTACAATCAAGAGCAACAATGCGCCAAAAATTTATTCAGCAGATAAATCTGCAGCCACAAGACATCACTATCAACTCCGTAGATCATGCATTTATGACAAAAATCCTGGGTTATATTGAAAGTCATATGTCTGATGAAAATTTTGGTGTACCCGAACTGGCCCAAAAAATTGGAATGAGTCAGCCAGTACTTTATAAGAAGATCCGCACAATGACAACGCTTTCGGTAAATGATTTTATCAAAACAATAAGATTAAAAAAGGCCGCTCAACTGTTAGCAGAGCATAGGTATACCATATCAGAAATTTCTTATTTGGTAGGTTTTAATGATCCAAAATATTTTAGCCGGGAATTTAGAAAGCAATATGGTCATACACCACGCGAGTACATGAAGAACCTCTGATCTCAACACTTATATTTCAATTCCGTTGATATCAGTGGTCAGTATCTCACTCATGTAGTCAAAAAATGGGCGCATATTTTTAAAGGTCAGTGTTGCTTCCTCTAAAAACTGCCCATTTAAAACCTCCTCATCCGAAAATCTTCTGATAAGCAAAAACTGTTTGTATCGTAATAAATCAATGTTTTCATGATCTGCATTGAAACCCTTAGGCGCAGTTTTCAACTGTTCTCCTTTCAATGTTTCAAAAGTTGAAATAAATGGGCCGCTCTGTATAATCTCTCTCAATGCTGTGGCATCAAAACCAAGGTGTTCCCTTATTTGTTTTAAATCCTGTGCCGATGGCCCCCAGAATCCGCCTGCAATAAAACTATTCCCTTTCTCTATATGAAAGTAGTATCCTCCTCTGCGATACTTGGTAGCCCGCCTAAAACTACCACTCCAGTGGGTTTTGTAGGGCGTTTTATCTTTAGAAAACCGGGTATCCCTATAAATACGGTACACACTTTTTCGTCCGGAAGGAGTTTCTATTACATCATCTACATTTAGGTTCTGCAACAATCCGTCAGCAAAAGATTCTATAAGCTCTTGCTCTTTTTGAAATTCTTCTTTATGCTCGTTAAACCATTCTCTATTGTTGTTTTGCTTTAATTGGTCTAAAAAATTTAAGCTAGAACGATGTATTTGAGGTTTTGAATGAAGCTTTGCCATATGCAAAACTAAAAAAAACGATCGCCAAAACGAATGTCAGCTAAGTGCTTTTGTGCAAATACTAGATACTTAAACTCAGAATAACTGCAAGGCAACTCAGAATAAGGATAATAAAAACAGCTTTAAATAAGATATAAGTACTCATGAGACGTAATTTAAATTCATATTATTTTATTACCCGAAATTAATTCTTCAGCTAAATATGTGCATAGTAAAAATCGACCGAATTTAAATACTTCTATTTTTTCTTTTTCGCTGTAATCGCTTTAAAGCCCGTCTCAAGTACTTCCTTAAGCAACTCCCTACTATAACTGTTAATGTATAGGCATATATAAGGGTAGTCTTTGTAGTGCGGTGTAATGAAACAGCTTTCCGGATATTCTTCCAGGAACCTTTCTCTGCTTTCAAAATCAGTTCTTACAGCAAGCCATTCACCGTTTTCGTGTAGCCTGCAAAGCAAGTTCTTCTTAATCTTTATAGAAGGGGTATCATAATGCGATAAGCTATCAGACGCGTCGGGGAATTGCAGTGCAATTTGTCTCACAGGTTCAAAATCAACTGGATTGAAATTAATAGCCTTCATACATATAAAGATAGAACATCAAGCACAAACAATAACAGATTGTATAAAAATTGTAACATTTCAATGTTTAGACCATCACAGCGTGTCAATACCTTAAATTTATTTTAATAATGACAGAGAAGATATATTTCATCAGTGGTTTGGGGGCCGACAGGCGCGCATTCAAAAAACTTGTTTTCCCGCCCCGTTTCGAGCTGGTTTATCTGGATTGGATCCCTGCATTAAAAAATGAGTCGCTGGAAGCATACGCGCTCAGATTAGCAGCTAAAATAGATAACTCTTCTCCATTTTACTTAGTTGGCCTATCCTTTGGTGGCATGCTCGCTACTGAAATTTCGAAGAAGCTTAAGCCATCGCATACTTTTCTCATTTCCAGCACACCAATTTTTAAAGAACTGCCATGGTATTATCGGATGGCGGGTAGTTTAAGCTTACAAAAAGCAATCCCTATCAGCCTGTTAAAACGAGGAAACAACATTGGTTTGAAATTTCTTGGCGCTAAAACACATGACGAGATTAAACTACTGAAACAACTTGTGACAGATAGTGACCCATTTTTCATGAAATGGGCGCTAACTTGTATCTTAAACTGGCGGAATAAAGAAAGGCCTGTAAAATTAACCCATATTCACGGCACGGCCGACAGTATATTGCCAATCAGGTATAACAAACCTGATATACAGATCCAAGGCGGCGGACATTTTATGGTTTATGCCAATGCAGATACCATCTCTAAATTAATACTAAAACAAATTGCAGATTTATAAATATAATATGTTAAAAGAATCATTAAAAACACTCCTTACAAGAGATTTAAATAAGGTAAAGCTTGAAATCGAGCAATATCAGCATGAAAAAAATATTTGGCGAACCGAAAATTCAATAAGCAATTCTGCAGGTAATTTATGCTTACACTTAGTTGGGAACCTGAATACCTTTATTGGAGCAGAACTTGGTAAAACCGGATATATCAGAAATAGAGCACTTGAGTTTTCACTAAAGGATGTTCCAAGAGGTGAATTAATTAAACAAATTGAAGATACCATTAAAGTAGTTATCCACTCCATTGACCAATTAACCGAACAGGACCTGGAAAATGAATATCCCGAAGTAAAAGTTTTAGAAAATGACAGGTCAGTAAAATATATGTTGATTTACCTCAGCTCACATTTAGCTTATCACCTTGGTCAAATCAACTACCATAGACGCCTGTTAGATGTCTAATTTACTTTTAAGCTTTCTAATACTGAACAAATTGAATAAACATACCGATTTGAATAATAGTTAAATTAGTTCTAATGCTTTTTAAAGCATCAGGCATACCCTGAAAGGCCTTTAACGAGTAAGGAAATTTATCTTATTGTAAACAAGTATGAAAAAGTTAGAACTAAACAATTTAGGTGTTCAGGAAATGAACTCGGTTGAAATGACAAAAACTGATGGTGGTGGCATAGTATGGAGCTCTTTAGGTGCTTTATTAGGTAATGTTACTACTACTGTAAACGCTGTTCTTGGTGATACAACACAATTTTTATCTAAGCAACTGGCAACTGTTTTCAGTTTTATCCGCACTCTATAGGGGAGTTAGATTTGAAGGCCGGATGATTGAATGTACCACATTGAATTGTCCGGTCTTTTTTTGTCCATAAAATTCTAAATATTATCGCTAAAGTCCAGAACTAATTAATTGATTTTAATTATATTAGTAATGCACTTATGAAGACTTTATCATTTCTGATCCTGCTGTTGGTCATTACCGGATGCGACTTTAAAAATAAGTCTGCTGATACAGCTTTACAGACGCTAACCCCTATTGAAGGCAGTAAAAACCTATATCTAACCACTAAAGAGTTTACAGGTGTAATCTTTGCTCCAGATACTTCTGTCAATGCCGATGAGGGCAGTGTCCAGTTTATGCCCACTGCTGAGGATATTGAAAGCGCGGAGCGCATTTTTAAAATGTGCTTAAAAACAAGTAAAATCGATAAAGATGGTATCATTGTAGATTCTACCAGGATTAGGCCCCCCTCTGAATATTTCAGACAATATCTTGGCTACAAGAATAAAATGGGCGAAAAGGTTATTCTTTTAAATTGTTTTATTAAAAGCGCTGTCCCTAAAGATGAAACCTGGAAAAAAGAAATCATCGCATTTAAGGATGGTGGAAACAATTATTTCAGTGTACATATTAACCTTGCCACAGATGATTGCTTCAGCTTCTTTGTTAACGGAGGTGCCTGATTATACTTTCGTCACATTTGCGTGGTCCTCACCCACTTTTGATCAATATATTCAATTAAAAAGAAGCTTAGCACAATAAAACCCAATATATATCTGCCAAGTTTAATCATAGAAAGCAGGCTTTCAGCCAGTTGTGGATTAAACAGCGACAATAAAGCAAGCGAAAATGCTACAATACCTAAAATAACCATAAAAACAAGCACATAAGTTTTAATACCAAATGGCTTAACCTTTTGGGTAAAAACGTTCCTGGTAACCATCGCAGCAAATCCATAAGGCAAGCTGCTTACAGGCTCACTTTTCAGAGCAGTGGTCAATAATTCTTCCAGCTTCTGATCCCTTTTGTCATCTCTGTTCTCATTCGCTTCCATATCATTCATTTATTAAATAAATTTCCAATTTTTCTTTCAATAATTTCTTTGCTCTGAACAAATAATTTTTGATAGTTCCTTCAGGCATTCCTGTGATCTGCTGTATTTCCAGGTAACTAAACTCCTCCAAATGAAACAAGGTAAGTACTGAGCGGTATTGCAAAGGGAGCTGCAGCAATAAATGCTGCACATAAGCAGCAACATCCTTTTTAATCATAAGTCGCTCTGGTGTTTCCTCGCTAAAGTAATAGTTATCTATTTCAACATCATCTACCACACTCTTGTTTTGCAGTTCCTGTTTGTATTTCCTCAGGTGGTTAATAGAAGTCAGGTAAGCAATTCGGGCAATCCAGGTGCTCAGTTTCGATTGAAAGCCAAACTTGTTCAATCCCTGATATACCTTTATAAAAACCTCCTGACAAATATCAGTCGCATCCTCATCGTTTTTAATTAATCTGCTTGTTACATGAAATACAAGTTTCTCATACTGCTTAACCAGAGCTTCAAATGCTCTTGCATCGCCTCGCAATATTTTGGCAACTAGTTCCTTTTCATTTAACATCGTATAGTAGACACCAGGATGCGGTGTAATGTTGCAGTTTTCACAAAAAAAATAATAATCTTAAAAAGATGTGTTCTTCTGCAACCTTTTTATTGGCAGGCGTGTCTACTTGAGCAATAAATCACATTTAAAAACAGACATCATGGACCATATAGAAAGTATAACAATCTCAATATCACTATTCATTATTACAGCAATCATTGTAATTGCCATTCTCAACTTCATTTTAAAGAACCGTCTGATCAATTCAGGACTAACAAATCCCGAAATACTAAACTCACTTGGCCAATCATTTAACCACAAAGTCGCAGTACTTAAATGGGGACTTATTCTTTTCTTTGGCGGAATAGGTTTAGTGGTTATCAATTACATCCCCGATGCCCAGGTTGATTCGCCCCTGCCTTACGGAATTGAAATGATCTTTATTGCCGCCGGTTTCCTTTCTTATTACTTCCTGGTAAGGAAATCTGAAAAAGACCAAAGCTAAACAACCTAGCCCTAATCTTTAAATTACTGAACACAAAAAAAAGTCTTCAAGGCTAATGGGAAAGCTATGCGCTGTCCAGACCCTAAGGTGCTCCAAAATTCAAAACTCATGAAAAATCTTCAACTACGTTTACTGCTTATCATAGGCTTTTTCGCCATCATAACAAGCTACAGTCAATCGGCTGCGCAAACCATAACACCCAATTTTTCTGTGACCGGAAAACTGATGGATTCCCTTACAAACAAACCAGCTGGCTGGGCTACAATCAACATCATTGGTACAACAAACGCAATTGTTAAAACGGGGATAAGTGACAGCACCGGTATATTTATATTAAGTCAAATCCCTTCCGGAACATATAAGCTTGAAATAGTAAGTGTCGGCTATAAGCCCAAAACATTTGCAATATCACTTCAGGATACTACCAAACAACAAGTTAATCAGGGTTTGGTCCTACTATCCCCAGATGCCAAACAATTAAAAGGGGTAAACATTACCGGCAGTAAACCAATAGTCACTCAAGAGATAGATAGGCTTGTATACGACCTACAGGCCGATCCGGATAGTAAAGGCAACAGTTTACTGGAGATGATGCGCAAAATTCCTTTTGTATCGCTAGATGCAGAGCAGAACATCAGGCTTAAAAACAGCACCAGTTTTAAAATCTTTATCAATGGCAGACCTTCCGGTATGATCGAAAATAACCCTAAGGAAGTGTTGCGCAGCATGCCTGCATCCACTATTGAGAAGATCGAGGTAATCACCAATCCACCAGCAAAATATGATGCAGAAGGATTTGCAGGAATCATCAACATTGTAACTAACAAAAAACCCGCCGATGGATACAATGGTTCTTTAAATTTCAATGAAAGTTTTCCAGCTGGTGGCCCGGGAGTTGGCGGGTCTTTCAATTTTAAGTCGGGTAAACTTATCGCTTCGGTGTTCACAGGTGGCTCTCTTTCGAAAACTCCGGCCACAATAAATAATTTGGTTAGAAATGATTTCGGTGATGATCCGCAAACCTTAATTCAGGACGGCAATAGTAAATCCAGGGGCAGAACCGGATATCTGGGTACCGATGTGAGCTATGAAATCACCCCTTTACAGCTCCTATCCGCTCAGATCAATCTTAATGGCAACAAAAATTCCCAACTGAATAACCAGGTCTCATCGCTCACTCAAAACGGAGACCTGCTGCAAGGCTATCACGTTCAAAATACTTATGAAGGCCACAGCGACTATATAGACGCCTCAGTTAACTATCAGATCTCTTCGAAATCAAAGAAGGGAAAGGCACTAACCCTATCCTATCGCTATACAAACTTTAATAGTAACAACCAAAACAACCTCATTCTCAGTCAAATTACCAACTATCCCTATTCCGGATTTCTGCAAAATAATCAGGCCGGTTCAAATGAGCACACTGCACAGGCCGACTACTCAGATAAGTTTAAAAACTGGGGACTGGAATCGGGCATTAAGGCCATCCTTAGAAGTAACAGTAGTAATTTTGATTACTCGGCAGCTCAGTTTCAGGCCAATGATTTTGAGATCTCTCAGGATGTGTTTTCCGCTTATACCTCGGTAGCATACAATCACGGAAAGAACATTGGGATAAAGGCCGGGTTACGTGCGGAGCAGACCATTGTTGATGGTGATATTTCTCAGGATTATTTAAATTTGATCCCCTCTTTATCCATTGCTTATCAACTAAAGGGGGGCGATAACATTAATTTTGGCTTTTCACAGCGCTTAAGACGCCCAGGCATCAACAGGCTTAACCCTTTTGTAGACAGAAGTAACCCAAATACAGAATCAACCGGCAACCCTAACCTTATGCCCTCGTCTGTTAACAATATACTTGCCGGATATAATCACAATGGTAAAGTTTCTGTTAATCTTGGACTAGCTTATTCCTTATTTAGCAATCTGGATTTCAGGATTTTCACTTATGATCCTACCTCTGGAATTACCAGAAATACATTTGCCAACATAGGAAAAGGCGCTGTTCTGGCTGCAGATCTGAATCTTGGATATACGGCAACCAAGAATCTGAACTTTAGTTTCAATGGCAGCTTTAATTATTTGGATATTAAAACTGAAGGAAATGTGATACCACCTTCTAAAGATTTGTTTTACAATTTCACCTTAACTGGCGGATATCGTCCAACGCCAGAGTGGAGACTAGGTGCAAACCTCAGTGTAATTGGAAAAAACCCTGCTTCCAAAACATTTCAATCTATAACACAAGGTCAAGTAAATACCAGCTTCAGCAGCAGCCATGAACTCATCAAAGGAAAATTGAACTTAACAGCAGCATTAAATAATCCCTTCTATAAATTCAGAACCCTTAAAACCACCACTTCCGGCTTCGATTTTACCGAGTTAAGCAACAACCAGTCTTATCTTCGCTCTTACAGGATCAGTTTAAACTATAATTTTGGCAGGCTGAAAGATGAGGTAAGGAAAACCAGGAGAGGAATTAAAAATGACGATGTTTCTAATTGAGAATTAACATTTGATAATCCGTATCACTTTGTTCATTATGCCTTTGTCAATGCTACCTTAATTCCAAGAATAATAAATACGGCTCCCGAAATTTTGTTCAGCCAATTTTCAGTACTAGGATTTCGGTTAAATAACTTAGCTACATTCCCACCCATCAGCGCCAGAAAAACACACCATGCAAGCGTGATCAAAAAGATAACTACCCCAAGAATGAGGTATGGGAATGGGCTATTTATTGCCGAAGTTAAAACAAACTGGGGAAGGAAAGCCAGGAAAAATATGGCTATTTTCGGATTTAGAACATCACTTAAAAAAGCAGTCCAAAACATTTTTCCCATTCCTGTATATTGAACTGGTATTGATTTTAACGCTGTAGGATCACCTTTGCTGGAAAGTGCCTTATAGCCCATATAAATTAAATAGGCAGCACCTAAATATTTAACAATCATAAAGGCTAAAGCAGATTTCGCGAGAATAAGTGATAATCCAAAAGCAGCTGCGCAGGTATGTACCAGTAAACCCATGCTTACACCTAATGCTGAGTACATACCGGCTTTCTTCCCGCTTGAAATACTTCTTGTTAAAACCAATATTGTATCAATACCCGGGGTAATCACTACAATTATTGCTGACAATATAAAAGCACTGAAATTATCGATACCGGTCATAGTCAAAGAGATTTAGTATTGCTGAAAATATTTTTGCTAAAATAATGTAACAAACTGAAACTACTAAGAAAAAATCGTCCTTTCTGTGCACCTTTGCGATTGCAAAAACGCGCGATGAGTTTATCAAATACAACAACTTCCCCTAATCATACCGTTCCTTTTGGCTGGATAGTCGGAATAACCAGTCTGGCCTTTGTAGTTGCACAATTAGATGTTTCTATTGTAAATATTGCATTGCCTCCAATTGCCAAAACCTATCAGGCCGGTATTACCACATTACAATGGGTAATAGATGCCTATACCCTTGCCTTTGCTGTGCTCATGTTGTCTGCAGGCAATTTAAGCGATCTTTTAGGCGCAAAACGTATATTTCAACTTGGCATCTGTATTTTTGGGATAGCTTCTATAGGTTGTGGATTTGCCGGAAGCGCTGCTACCCTCATTGCATTTAGAGTATTTCAGGGAGTTGGTGCGGCCACTATGATCCCCAGTTCTCTTGCTATACTTAATCAGGCTTTTGCACATGATCCTGCAAAGCGTGTACGTGCAGTAGGTTTGTGGACCGCAGCAGGAAGTGCCGCCATAGCTGCCGGGCCTATCGTTGGGGGCTTACTCATTCAAATCAGCAATTGGCGTTATATCTTTTTTGTAAATGTACCCCTTTGTCTGGCTGGTTTCCTGTTCAGTTTTCGTCTGGCACAAAATAAGATCTCAGTTAACAAAGGATTTGATATCGCCGGACAAATTACATGGATGCTCTCCATCACTGCCCTTATTGCGGTAATTATAGAATGGCCTAACTTTGGATTTAAAGATCCGGTAATATTTGGAGGTCTGCTTTTTAGTGCTGCAATGTTAATCACATTTTTAATGATCGAAAAAAAGGTTCATCACCCGATGCTTCCGCTTCATCTTTTTGACGCTCCCACTTTTAATGTACTTCTTTTACTGGGCGCCGTTTTAAATGGGGCTTATTATGGAACCGTTTTTACATTAAGCCTCTATCTGCAAAATGTACTCCATTATTCATCGCTCAACGCTGGTCTTGCTTTTCTGCCGTTAACTGTGGGGTTCGTTATTTCCAACCTTATTAGTGGTCGTGTAATCAATAAGTTTGGTATACGAAAACCAATTATAATAGGTCTTGTAATGTTTGCTGTTGGGTTTGCAGGGCTATTTATAGCTAAAGACAGTACACCATACTGGCAGCTGTTTCTGCCATTTCTAATTATACCTATGGGTATGGGACTTGCCGTTCCGGCCATGACTAACGGGATATTGTCCAGTGTAGATAAATCGTTGTCTGGTACCGCTTCTGCTGCGTTAAATACCGTAAGGCAAGCTGCCGGGGCCATTGGGGTGGCAATTTTCGGGGCTATCGGTGTAGGGGAAAGTGCTGCAATACTACATTCCATTTCAGTTAGTGCCACAATTACAATCGTGTGCACAGTGGCCATAATTGGCTTAAACTTAAAATATTTGAAGAATAGCAAGCATTAAAACTACCTTATGTTGCCAAAACCAAGTAATACGGTTAATGCAGCAATAAGGTTTCCATCTTTGGTAAGTGTTCCGTCGAAATTTCTACCGAACGAGAAGATCAATTTTTGGTTGCTCGCAATGGCATAATCAACATTCAACACCAACTTCCATGAGGGGTCAATAGCACTGGAAGATAAGATACTCCTATAGATTGCCTCTGCACTGCAGCTAAATTTTGATTTAGTATATATGTACCTGAATCCTGCATCAAATGTTGAGATATCCCCAAAAGCATTAGTTGCATTATCCTGTGCATAAATTTGATCTGGATTATATAACAAACGGGCCAAGCCTAAAAAGGAGCCGCTCTTTTCAGAAGAATACCCTACTGTAGTCCATATTCCACTGTTAAATATTTTTGAGCTGTTAAAACGCTTATTTCTAAACTCTCCACTTATTCCGCCCGCCAAATCCCATGAAAAACCTACCCTGGCTCCGTCAAATTTTGCTACTTCTTTGCTTAAAGAATCTACCAGCATCTTTTTGAAATCATCAATTTCCAGGGTTTCATTTTTCCAGATTTGAAATAATTCCTGGGTTTCTATTTTATTTCGATACAATGTACTGGTGGTGTCTTCCTCCTCCTTAATTATGGCACTTGCGAAGTCAGTTTCTGATGGATTTTCATCTCTGATTCTATTGACAATTGCTGTCCGCTGTGCATCTAGTGCTTTGTATTTAGGGTCAGTTTTCTCCTTAGTTTCTATGTAACTAGAAACAGCCTTGTTTATTCTGATTTGTTTTTGGGTTATGCTATATAAAATCTTCTCGTTTTCCTTTGAATAATGCGGTCTGAACAAAGCGAACTTTATACCCAGGCCACCATAAGTACTACTCGCTTTAAATTCATTAAATGAAGAATCCGGGTTCTTGATTGCAATTGAAATCACTAACGATTGCTTAAAGTAATCCTTAAACTTTGTAGAATTAAGCCCTGCATTCCCGGTAGTAGTGAAATCTGTCTTCGTTCTAAAAAGCCAAAATGGTGCAATATCAATAGCATAATTGGAGGGCAGCTTGGTGTACGACGCACTTGATGATTGTACCGAAAGCATAAAAGATGAAAGATCAGTAGGCTTTTCAATATCTGAAGTTGAAAAACTCAGCAACTGAGAAGCGGGAGAGCTTGGTGATTTTAGCAGATCAAGTTTTACACCAGAACTATCTTGTGTAAAAGCTTTAGCGGGTATCAAAAGGGCCACCACTACTAATCCACTTATAAGAACTTTCATCACCTTAAAATTTAAAGAAATTTAATTCACAAAAATATACTGCTGATTCATTTTCATTCACTTCCTTTCCTAATGCATATTCTCTAAATACAGCCCCACCTTTCAATCTGATAATCAACTCAGTATGATTATGATCTTTAGCCGTATCAGAAATTGTTGTGGTTATGGTTAGCTTCTTCCCTCCCAAATCTTTATTTGCTCCTATTTCAAAATCAAACAGGTCTCCACTTGCTTCTACATTAAGGCTGCCATCATCAAGCCTTACCAGACTGTTTCCTGTTTGGCCAGAGGCCCCAATTAAAAGGGTTAGTGTTACAATTTTGGTTGTTTTATTTACTACGTACGTAGTAGATAAATTTGTGTTATCGCTCATAACCGTTATTTAAAATAGCATACACTTATGCAGGAACCTGATTATCTGGATATACATATACAAATCCAAGCGTTCTCAAGGTATCTCTGTTATTAAGTTTCTGATTCCTCACATTAAAACCCGAGTTGTTTCCATTAGTCATGTCGTTCGCAGAAGTATTCCCTTCAACTGTCCTCATTTGCCCCCCTCCAAGCAGCTCATAGCATTCCATGGCATGTCCTCTTGTCGGATTGTTTATATATTGGGCTAAGGCTAAAGTTCCAATGGTAGGTACCGACGTAGTTAAGCCAGCCACCTTTTCAGATCCCTTCCAGCAATCCACACAATTAGCCGTAGCAGGAACCGGCGATTCTTTTTGATAGAAATCTTCAATTATTGCCACCTTCATCTGTGCAAAATCCAAACACCAGGCATCTCCATTTCCACCCGGTGTAAAACCACCTGTTGTACCTTGTACCTCGCCAACATCAGTTCCGTAGTTGTTTCTCCCGTTTTCCTTAACACCCAATTCTGCCAATGCTTCCTGTACCGCAATGCAAACCGAGCTTAACTTTTTATCCGTCCAGAAATCTGGGACATTCCCGTTTGCAAACAGATAGGCCTCTAATCGCTGGCGCATGTTTGGATGAAGATGCCTGTCTTTCTTATTCTTAATATCCTTGGTAATCAACGGACTATCCGTTATCACCGAAATATCAGACACAACCAGTTTTAACAAGCCTAAAGTTTTAGGGCCTATAACACCTGATCCTTGCAACTTATTTTTTAGCTGTAAAGATATCACAGCCTGTTGGGTATTCATTCCGTAAATTCCATCCGCACCTTTCGGATCGAACCCAAGTTCTATTAATCTTTCCTGCAATATCCTTACGTCTTTTGAAAAACTGCCATAGGCAGGGATTTTAGAAATTGTTAAAGTTTTCATATACATGTAATTAGTGAAAGCTATCACTAATATAGACATGAGCAGAAACTTGATAAATAGTCATTTCTAATCATTTTTAGAGTCAACGATATGCTATATCACACCCTTATGGTATGCAGATGATGCGTTTTTGGAGGATGGTTTAAAATAACTACAATATGTTTGTTGAAACGACTCTTAATAGCACTGTTCGCTACTCCTATCAGTTTATTTAATTTATCTGTAAGTTCTCTAAAATGTTCTTTATCATCCGTGGTTTCAGAATCATCTGCAATAGGCTCAAAGTAAATCACCTCTCTTTTCCGATATATTTTCATTAAATGCTCAGCGGGATTATGATCGATTAAAAACTGCACAATACGATCAATCAGTCTATCATAATGATAATTAATGATACGGTTTTTAATCATTACCGAGGGCACACTAAAGTTAGTGTGTGTATTTACCTTAATCTTATTTTCAGGAACAACTACATTATTAAAATCCAAGGTGTACAAACCTTGTTTATCGTCTATTTCCTTTATAAAAGTATAGACTTCGTCATGTTCAGGTGTAATATAAATGACGCTGGTTGATAGTTCGAAACTCATACACTTGGCCCTTAGTTCAGTATAAAAATACTCTAAAAATTTAAATAATTCACTACCCCTGTTGCTTTTTCATATTGAGGCTCGTTCTATGGGTAATAACGTTAATGGCCATTAACATTACACCATTTTATTTCACAAAAACTTAAAAATGAAAACAACAAAAAACTACCTATCGCCAGTTGCCAAAACTTTAGTGTTTGCCTTAACGTTAACAAGTATCTTTAGTTCATGTAAAAAGGATAAAGATCCTAATCCACAAACGCCTAAGCCGGCAAACTTATCTATAATCCATGCTGCACCAGGAACGCCTGAGCTTTCTTTCTTTGTAGATAAAGTAAAAAAGAACACTAAAGCATTAACGTACAACACAGTAATCGAATATCAATCAATCAGTTCAGGTAAACGGGAATTAAGCGTTACTAAAAAAGATGTAACTGATATTCTGGTAAAGGCCGATGCAACCTTGGCTGCCGATAAATCTTATTCGGTATTTGTTGCAGATAAAACAGGCAATGCACTTGTATTTGTTGCTGATGATCTTAGTGCACCAGCAGCTGATAAAGCAAAAATCCGTTTCATTAACTTAAGCCCTGATGCAGGATCCCTTGATCTGGCTGTCACCGGAAAAACAGAAGTACTTCTGGCTAAAAAAGCATTTAAAGAATCAACTGATTTCACCAATACCACAGAGGTGGGTGCCGAAATCAACTTTGAGATCAGAGAAAATGGCAAGGCAACCGTACTGGCTACACTTCCAAAAGTTAAAATTGAAAAAGGAAAAGTATATACGATCTATGCAAAAGGCCTTAAAGCTGCAACAGACGACACCAAACTTGGTTTAACGGTTCTTACCAACAAATAACCTCCTATTATTTCTGGGGCTGCACTTTCTTACTATAAAAGGATTTGTGTAGCCCCATTTATGAATAGCAGTTGGCGTAGAATATATAAATCCTGGAAGAGTGCTAAGAAACCTCCCGAAGCTTAAGGAAATTATTGCAGGCGTTGCTGATCAAAAAAATGCGTCGAAGGAAGTCATGTATAAAACCTACTACGGGTATTTAATGGCGGTTACCATGCGCTACATCAACAATAGAAGCGATTCGGAAGAACTTGTAAATGACACATTTATCAAGATATTTAATCATATCACGCAATTCCAGCTATTAGCATCTGCAATAGACCCCGAGAAAACATTTCGAGGTTGGATGGCAAAGATCGCCTCACGCAACTGCATTGATTACCTCCGAAAAAGGAGAACCATCAACGAGGAATTTGATGATATAGGTGAACAAAAGCATCCACAGATCTATAGTCGTGCATTAGATCAGCTTTATGTTGAGGACATCTTAAAATTACTGAATACACTGCCTGAGTCGCAAAGGATAATCTTTAATATGTTCGAAATCGAGGGATTCTCTCATGATGAGATTTCAAAATCTTTAGGTATACCCGAAAATATCTGTAGAGTATACTTAGGAAGGGCTAAGCAAAAATTAAGAAAACTTTATAATGAATCTTTAATTGTTGAAGATGGAACATACGGATAGAGGGCTTGAAGTGATTAAATCACTTTTACAAAACAACGAAGAAGCCTACAAAGAAGGCTCATGGGAATCATTTTCAAAACAACAGCCGGTAAAAACTAACGCAACCGGGTGGTATTGGTTCTCAGGAATTGCTGCAGCACTCCTGCTAATTTGCCTTGCTTTTTTATTCAGCTACAATCCCGATCCTAAATCGATACCATTAGCAAAGTTCAAAACTAAACCGGTACAAAAAGAAATTATACAAGAAGTCCTGGTTAAAAAACACAATACTACTAATCATCACCCCGTTCAAATTCACAAAAAACGAGCTGAAATCAGGCATGTAAACAGCACGTCTCCGGAACAAGATAAACCCGCACCTGAAAATACCATGGTAGTGCAGGCCAAACCAAATGAAGAACAAATTGATGCAGATCGTGCGCCTGCTGGCAAAAAAATATTCCCTTATACAGCACACCAGGAAACCGAAAGGGTTAAAAAAACCAAAAAAGAACCCAGTTGGATGGTTGGATTGGGTATGGCTACAGACTTCAGCAATTCAAAGAAACTGGGATTAGCATTTGAAGCAGTAGTAGGTTATGCCTTAAGTCCAAAAATCGCCATAATGTTGGGCGCCGGCTATCGGGAATCCTCTGCTTTTAACGGTAGTGAAGGACAAACCTTAAGCGCCACGGACGAAAAACAATTAGAATCGGCCACCATTAGGTTGTCAGGGGTTGAGATTCCATTAGGACTAAGATATAGCGTCAACCAACGTTTATATGCGAAAGTTGGCGTCTCGGCTTTTGCAACGATAAAACAAAGGGGTGAACTAACTTATGTCAGTACAGTTTCTCACACGCAGAGCGTTGTAGATCCAAACGGAGAAGTATATGATAAAACCTTTACCAGTGAAGAAAGATCCGTGGTAGACATTGAAGACCAACCTCAGGGCAAAGAAAAATACAAAAGCTTTATCAATATCTCTTTCGGGTACAAGTATCCGTTCCTAAAAAACAGAACCATTACGCTTGAACCTTTCTTTAAATTACCTATGCAAAGCTCTAAAATAGAAAATGTAAAGTTTTCGTCTGCCGGATTAAGGCTAGGTATCGATTTTTAGAGCCTTAGCAGATAATAATCTTCAGAACAATGGTTAAATTGCATCTATAAGATTTTGTTTACCATGGAAACTATAGAAATCAACCACGACATTCCAGTAATTTATGTAACGGCCACTTCTTTTCCAGACGGAGTAATGGCCGCTCATCAAAAACTGCATTCACTTGTATCGTTTAATGAAAACCGACAATACTTCGGGCTTTCACGTCCTGAGAACGGAGGAGGCATTATTTATAAAGCCGCAGCCGAAGAATTGCAGCCTGGTGAAGCCAAGGCGCTCGGGTTGGGATCAATATCCATAAAGGCCGGTAAATACAGGTGCGTCACTATTACTGATTTCATGAAAGATATACCAGCCATAGGCAAAGCCTTTGACCAATTAACTGATCTACCGGGAATTGATATGGAAGGATACTGTGTTGAACTCTACCCCAATCAAACAGATGTGAAGTGTATGATAAGGATGCAAGATTAGAACACAGTATCAGACATTGGCGCTACCTTTTACCAGTTTTTGGTCCAAGCGTAAGGAACATTCTTTTACCTTCCAGCTTAGGGAGTAATTCGACCTTTCCTACATCTTCCAGCGCCTGGGCAAATTTAAGAAGAAGTATCTCACCCCTATCCTTATAAACTATGGCTCTGCCTTTAAAATGAACATATGCGCGAACTTTTTCTCCGCTTTCCAGAAATGAAACAGCGTGTTTAAGCTTAAACTGAAAATCGTGGTCGTCGGTATTTGGGCCGAAGCGTATTTCTTTAATAATGGTTTGCTTCGCATTGGATTTGATTTCCTTTTCCTTTTTTTTCTTTTCGAAAAGGAACTTATTGTAATCGATAACCCTGCATACGGGAGGTACTGCGTTCGGGGATATCTCCACCAGGTCCAGTCCTTGTTCTTCAGCTATAGCCAGCGCTTGTGCCAGGGGGTATATACCTGATTCGAAATCTTCACCTGTTAATCTGACCTCAGCTGAGGTGATAAAATTGTTAATCTTGTGTTCCGCTTCTTTCTTTTTAAAGGGCAAGCGCATCCCTCTTTTGAATCCTGCTTTTTTTAATGCCAAATTTGAAATAATTTAATTTAAAAATATAATTATTTGATAAGCGTATATTGCTCATACCCTCAAAATACCAATTTTAAAGGGTTTTTGTTTAAAATAAATCATATGATGACTTTAAACTTAGATTAGAATACCAGCAGTACATTATCTATTTTAGCCCGCTGATCCTTAATACTCTTCTTCATCACCTCTAGCGCATGGTCCGAAATCTGCCAGCCCAATGGCAGCACAGGCCAGTTGCCCGCAATCATCTCCCTTGTGGGCTGAATTTTATTGTAACTCCACCCTTTCATTTTTTGTCGCGTTGACATCACCTTGTTAATCGTATCAGCCTTAAGTGCATTACTGCTTATCGTCTCCAAAATCCCAAGTGCCGGAGCTAATACCTCATACAAATTCTTATCTTGAGTTGGATAGTCAACAGAAAGAATACTATTAGAAATCGACAGCACATTTACCGTAACATTAAGCCCCGCAAACTCATCTTCTGCAAGTACCCGCTCAAATACAGCGATCACCTGCCTTGAGGTTTCTGCGCCAGAATTTTCCAGGGTTCCACCATCAGTAAAATGATGCTTCTCATCAAACTTACCTGTCGGACATACATACGGAAAACGCGCACTCAGGAAAGCAGCCGCAGAAAGCGGCAGATCAAGTTTTTTTGCCCTCATCAAATCCTGTATAAAAATACAGCTGGGAAAATCATCCTTCTCTAACAACACAGGAGCAACAATTCCCTTCTTCCCTGTATTAATATCATAAGTATTGGAAAAAAGCAAGGGCAAGTCCATATTATCCTTTTTCCAGGCCTCTCTTAATGAAATATCATAATCCATTCCAAACTTATCCTTCAGTATACCTTCAAAGCCTCGTTCCTGCAGACGGGAGCGGTCTTCGTACCAATTCCCTCCGATCATGGTCATAAACAGGTCTCTCCCAAAAACACCCACTACATTGGCTGTCAGGTAGTCGTACTCAAATACCTTGGTATTATCGGGGTAAAATCTCCCAGACGAAATACTATCCCTGGCCTTAAGCCTGTCAGCCGTCAAAAGAGAAAAACCAATAGTCCCGCCAGATGCACCTGAAAAAGAAAACACATGATGCTGGAAATCAGCACTTATCCGCTTACTGCCACGTGATTCAAGAAGCAGCGAGTCCAGTTCACCCACAAGCATGGTGGCCCAAACAGAAGCCCTGATCCCACCACCGTAAGAATTCAAAAAAAACACGGGGTAAGGTTTATTATGCTCAGCCTGATACGTTGCAATCTCTCCTCGTCTATGCTCCAGCCAACTGCGGATATGAGTAGATAATGCCACTGGCGCCTCGCCCTTGGCCACAACGGTCTTCACCTTATGAAAATCACTGATCTTTACATACGAGACCAAAAATCCTATTAACAGAAGCAGCGTTATCCATTGCACTTTAGTCCGTTTACCTAAAACAAGCAGATAAGAGAATATCAGCGCATAACAGATCAATGCCGCTATTACAATGGCAATTGTAAAGAACCTAAACCTGGCAATAAGCGTAAAGAGTATCGGGGGGATATTAAACAGGATAAATACCACAGCCAGCAGTAAACCAACAATAAGTACAACAGGCGCAACCTCTATATTTTGCACAAATGAAATCTTAGTGCGATAGGCGGTAGTAATCAGAAAAGCAAAAGATAATAAAAACAGATCCAGAGAAAGATAAGAAAGCCGGCCATACTGTTCCACTTTCATATCCCTGATGAAATAGAAAGCGGTCATCAGGAGAAAAAACAGTACCATCACAATCATATAGCGCAAAGCGGAAAATACCCCATGCGGAGCAAAAAAAGAGTCCAGTGTATTGTGTTTTAACATCTGCTGATAGCCAACTAAGGCAACCAACAATATGACCATCACAGGCACATCATCCAAAAGATAAGGCATATGATACTGCTGCATGGTCTTTAGAATACCCACTGCAGGGATCAAAAAAGTAAGCGCACCTAACAGCCGGGCATAATTTACCGAGTTCTTTCCGGCCATAACAAAGCCCTTGGGTACCGTCAACATCAAATCCGTAAACCCACCAGCATACAGCTTGGGCAGATACCAGTTTAGTGTTGCTAAAACCGAGATAGAAAAAAGAAAGATTATCGTTCCCCAAAAGGAGGTATTAATTGTAATCAGCAGATCCTGACCTTGATCCGAAAAGATCAAAAATCCAAATAGCACAAAAAGAACAATCAGCACTATACGAAACATCCATCCCAAACGTAATCCAAATAAAAAGTTATCCGATAGTCCCGAAAGCCAACCTGTAAGCCGTTTAAAAATACTAATAGACCAACCAAATGAGTATAGGGTTAAAATCAGAAGAATAAACTTAAACAAGGCGGGATAAAAAACATAGGCTGCCACTCCGGATTTCACAAAATCATTAAGCTTATCTGGCGAGGGATCTTCGGGATTTAACCTTTTAAAAAGATCAATAGATTCCAGGATATAGTAATTCTCGATAAGATCCAGTATACCGATCACTATTACCGTTCCCGAAAACAACCAAAACAGTCTACTTGTAATTCTGTCTTTTGAAGGATAGAGATTCCGGTAATAATGCCAAAACAACAGAATCAGTCCAGACATATAAAAAAGTATAAACCAGTAGTCGGCATGTGTCTGACGTTCTACCGCATCCACGCCCCTAATCTTTTCCCCAGGCTCACTATACTTAATCTTTTTACCTGGCGACACAGTGCTATCCATTGTCACCGAATCAGCAGGGTTTGTCCAGTCGCGCTCAAAAACATAATTTTCAGGGCGGTTCCATTCCGAAAAAATCCGGTATTGAATACTATTGGATTTGGTAAGTTCCAGTGAAAGAATACCCGAAGGCGCACTGTCCGAGAAAAGAAGATGATGATTTCTGCTGGTCATACTTCCGGTAACCAACAAACCGGCAATTGCTAGAAGGGATAGCAGTTTGAATAGTTTCATACTGAGAGATTAAGATGATTTATAATAAATCTACTTCATAATAGATTGGTAGCCAACCTGCTCATCGTCAAACAACTATTGCAAATGTCCAAATATGCATTGGTAAACACAACTAAAATATTTTCACTAAAGACTTTAGCTGTGTTAAATCACTTTCCAGGGGTCTTGGTGCAAAAATACTTTTTACAAAATGGTTTTTATCTATCAGTAAATATCTTGGAATACTTGTGATCCCCATAAATTTAGATAGCTCTGATGAGAACTCGTTCTCGACCAGGTACTGATCGTTTTCTATTTTATCATTTACAGTCGCTTTCTTCCAAGCTGCTTTGTCTTTATCAAGTGAAAAGTAAACTACAGCAACCCCATTTTCCGTCATCCATTTCTTTCCTTCGGCAGATTCTGCAATATCTACTCTGCAAGCGGCACACCAGCTCGCCCATAAATCTACATATACAGCCTTTCCAGGATAACCGGCTAGTACTTGTCTTAAACTGCGCTTCATTCCATTTGAATAGGTGGTCAACAAAGTACCATCTAATACCTTATCTGTCAATGGCTTGTTCAGCAAGAGATAATTCAATTCAGATTCCCTGATGTACGCTAAATAGCGGGGGTCCTTTACCTCAGTATAAGCAGACCGGATCACGGAAAATAAAGCGTCGTCATCTATTGGAATTTTTCTTTGCGCACAGGCACCAATTAAACTTGCAATTGCATAATCTTTACTTTTACCTTTTAACTCACTCTTTATTTTCTTTTCAATCTCCTTCAAATTCACCCTGCCCTCAGTTTCCTTAAACCTTACATATCGATTATACACCGCATATTTGTACTCATTAGCGGTTAACAAAGGGTCGTCGTTAAATCCGATTTTTTTCAGATCGTTGAGATACTTCTTTGGAACGCTGTCGGCAGCCATGTCTGAAACCAGTGAATACAAGGAATTGGCATAATAATACCCAATCTTATTTCGGGCAATATGAGTAAGTGATTTAGAGATGGGGTAAAGTTTTAAAAGCGATTCCAATTGTTCGTTTTTATCTTTATACCATTGATCAAGGGTGATTTTATAATTCAGTAAATTGTTTTTATTGTGCCGTAGTTCTTTACTGATAAGATATCTTGGTGGCCTTTCCGGGCCTCCCGTAAAATCAGTTATTTTTGCAAATACCTGATAATTGGCTGCATGTTTTCCAAAAAACTTAATCTTTGCGTCCAGCCCTGCACCATCAATCGTAAATCTTATGGTGTCTCCTGGCATTACATATACCTGCCAATTCCTCAACATTATACTCAAATAAATAAACTGGGGTTTGCTTATGCTAAAAGCGCTCTTAAACAGATTGTTTTGTTTATAACACGTCAGTAGATTTTTAGGCTCCTGTGTATAAAATAACAAAGGTTCATTGATCAAAATATGGTCTATCTTTTCGTGGGTGGCAGTACCGGAGAGGGTTACTTTTTCTTGGCCTTGTGCCATTGGAGATGAGAATATAATCAGGAATGCTAAGAGGAGCGCTATTTTCATGTAATTTATGTCGGTTATCTAAATATAGCGAAAAATAGATACCCAATTTAAATTGACTAATAACAGACCCCTTTTATTATCTAGTTATCTCCTTTTTTACATTTAATTAAAAAGAACGGCTGGTTCTCGCTGATTTCTGTAATTTCAAATAAACCTGCTTGATCAAACTCTGCATGGATCGATTCCCTATCATAAAAATATATGTTTACTCCATCATATATTTCATAGCGATCCTTGCTAATAAACTTGCCCTGTCCGTAGGTATGCGCTTCTTTTGAAATACCTGTAAATACCATATAACCATTCTCTGATAGCTGATTATAGCAATCGAAAACTAGCTTTTCCCTTTCACTACTATCTAATAAATGAATTAAACCATAACAGAATATCCCGTCATATTGGTTTTTATCAAATGGCATATCAGTTACAGAGCCATGATGAATAATCATATCTGTTCCATAATGTTTTCTCGCCATTTCAATGGCAGTTTTTGAAATCTCGATCCCTGTTACCGTGATCCCGTTTTCTTTAAAAATTTGTGCATTCCTTCCGTAACCAATTCCAGGTATCAAAATATTTTTCAGAGATTTCTGAACAAAAAAATCCTTTGTCAGTACAGCAGATTTTGCCGGCTCAAAGCCCCACATCTCCTGTTTTTCGCCAAATGCTGATTCCCAGAACTCTGGTTTTCCGGATTCATTAACCATAATCTTTATATGCTATTGAATATGCAATTTACCAAGAATACTCAATAGCTCACCACACGAGGCTCAATGCAATAGTAATTAAACAATCAAATGACTATGGCCTTCGTTCAACCTGATTTAAATAGAATCAATTTTATTTTCAACTCTTTTCCAGACTTCTGTGAATCCAAGGCTTTCAGCCCCGTCTTTACCTTCTACCATTCCATTCAAAACGAGCAGTTTTTTATCATCGCTAAACTTATATCTTAGTTTATACGTCTTTCCGGCTAAGGCATAGGTAGCGCCCTGGGTTTCGCTCTTAATAATTTCAGAATAGGTCTCATTATCGTTTATTACATAATTACCCTGATGAGTAATAATAGATCCGTTTTGAGTGATCCGCATGTTAAAAAACTTACCATCTGCATCAAAGAATTTCAACAAACCTGGAATTGCAACCCTGCTTTCAGAACCATTAGTTGCCAATCGCGTTAGCTCCCATGCGCCATTAAATAAAGCGGAATTCGATTCTTGTGCAGAAAGTTTGGTAAAAGAGACAAATAGTAATAAAACGATTGTAATACCTTTGAGCGTTAATTTTTTCATGTTATTTGGTTATAACACTAATATAAGAAATCAAACTAAAATCTAGAATTTTTCATAAGTCTGCCGTCATATTACCTCACAGTAGAAATATTTGATTGCAGATTTAGCGGAAGTTACTATTGACTTTGTTAAAAATGTCCGCGCACAGATTACAAAATAGCGGATACATTTCACTTCTCATTCAACCCTTTTCACATTTACATAAAAGTCACTATCAATACTTAACGATGAATTGCTGGTTGGCGTTATACGCAGCTCCTTCCAATCTTTAGTCGGATTAAGCCATTTATCACTTGTAAGATTGGTTTTAATAGGCATTACAAAATCCGACAAACAATTGCTAAAGCGATACCTCAATATATTGTCACGTATGCTGTACTCAAAAGTGGGAATATCTTTCTCCCGCAAGTACTGATTAAAGAATGGCTGCAGATTCTTACCTAAAGTTTTCCCGATAAACCTTTCAACCTCAATTGAGTTCACTGTTTTATGATAAAACTCACGGTTAACAGCCCTTAACATCTTACGGAACTGCTCATCATTATCAACAATGGCCCGAAGCATATGCACAATTGTCCAGCCTTTTAAATACATGTGTCCACCAGCATCCTCATAAATTCCATAGCGTCTTATGATTGGTTCAGTATTCTTAATCCGGCCAATAGTTCTAGCTTCAAAGAACTCTTTGGCTGCCTTTTTACCATATTGACTTTCAATAAAAAGCTCTTCGGCATACCCTGCAAATCCTTCCTGCAGCCATCTGTCAGTAATATCTTTTGTTGTAATGCTGTTTCCGAACCACTCATGCGCCACTTCGTGAACCACCAGCCTATCGGTCTTTAAATCCCACGTACTTAAGTATTTTGCATTTATCCTGCCCAACTTAAATCCATTACCATAGGCTATAGCGCTTTGATGTTCCATGCCCGGATATGGTGCTTCCACCATTTTAAAACTATCTTCGTAAAAAGGATATGGCCCAAACCAGTATTCAAAAGTTTTCAGCGTTTTGTCAACCTCATTTTTGAGGTAAGAATGAACCTTTTCTCTGTTGTAATCAATTACCCAATAGTCAGTACTTAAATTGCCTTTCTCACCTTTATATATTTCTGGAACCCGCACATACTTTCCCACATAAAAAGCCAAACCATAATTGTTTATTGGATTTACTACATGCCATTTATAAGTAACGGTTCCATTACTATTTACTATTCGGCTTTTTAACCTGCCGTTACCAACAGGAACCAAGGTATCAGGAACGCTGATGGCCAATGAAGCACCATTATCGGGTTCGTCGCCTTGATGTAGTTTGCATGGGAACCAAACACTAGCACCAATTAACTGAGATCCCAGGGTGATCCATGGCCTCCCTAACGAGTCAAGTTTCCATGATATACCACCATCCCATGGTGGATTGGTAGATTCTTTAGGCGCTCCTGAATAAAAGATGTCAATAGTAGCCTGCGATTTAACTTTTAAATCAGGAACTTTAAGAAACCATACATTTCCTTCCTTTTCGACGGAGATCTTTTGCTGTTTAAACAGTACGCTATCGATCTCTAGCGGTTCTTGCAAATCAATCTGCATAAACCTATTATGGTTACTTTTTATTACCTCAAAGGTGATACTATTTTTACCCTGAATTGTTTTTTTTCCAAAAACAGGTTCAATAGCCAATGCGTAATATTTTATATCCCACCATTCTCTATCTTTAGTTATACTACCCTTAAGTGTATCTTGTCGGGAAGGGACACTTACATACTGAGCAAATAACCCGGCTTGATGGCAAATTAAAATCAGCAGAAACAAAAGAAATCTTAAAGGCATATAGTTAGCTTACAATAAACAACCAATATATGGATATTGAAACATATTCTGTATGTCGTATTTTCCCCCTAACATTGTCGCATACTCACAGCAACGGTACAGCATTTGGTCCCTAGATTTGTATTGTAACAAAACCTTACAATATGAAAAAGCATATTATAATCAATCTCTCAATTGCTATTGTTGTAGCAGTAATGGCTTCCTGCCAACCGCGTAATAAGGATACACAAGCCGTTTCAACCGAACAAAAAGAAACGGCAAACAACCAACCCATACAGCCAGCCGACAGTGGCTATGCTGATGTAAACGGGCTAAAAATGTACTATGAAGTTTATGGCGAAGGTAAACCAATTGTACTGCTACATGGTTCCTTTATGAATATACCTTTAAACTGGTCGCACATCATACCTGTTTTTGCCAAAAACCGGAAAGTAATTGTTGCAGAGATGCAGGGCCATGGCCGCACAAAGGATATCCCTCGTGAATTTAGCTACGAAAATATGGCCGACGATGTGTCTGGCTTGCTTAAGCACCTCAAAATAGATAGTGCAGACATTTTAGGATATAGTATGGGCGGCGGAGTAGCTTTTCAGTTTGCAGTGCGCCACCCCGAGCTGTTACGAAGACTCGTGATACTCTCTGGTGCCTATAAGCACGACGGGTGGTGGCCAGATGTAGAGGCCAGTTTTGCTACAATGAATGCAGACATGTTCAAAGGCTCTCCTATCGAAAAACAATACGACAGTCTTGGAAACGATCCTAAAAATTTCCCTGCGTATGTAAAAAAGGTTCTTAGTATAGACGTAAAGCCTTATGACTGGTCTAAGGAAGTAAAAAATATAAAAGCTCCAGTATTTATGGCCATAGGTGATGCCGACGGAGTACAATATGAGCACGCGCTTGAGCTGTTTCGTGCTAAAGGCGGAGGCAAAATGGGCGATATACATGGGCTGCCTAAATCCCGGTTAGCTATAATTCCCGGCACAACGCATATTGGTATGATGCAGCATATGGATTGGATAATTCCAATGGTCAATGATTTTCTAGATTCTGATCTAAAACCAACGCCTCCTACGTTTTAAGGCGGGCATTTCGATCACCGCCGTCATTCCGAAGAACTGAGGGATCTCTTGGTTATGCTACTCCAAGAGATCTCTCCAATCGAGACGGCGACTGTAATAACGGCAGCTGCCGCAACAACGCCTTTCTTTTCATTGTAACCTTCATTTAGCTATATTCGTTAAAGGTTTCTCCTTATCGAAATCATTTAATTTGACAACTATGAAAAGTCTTTGTTTGGGTCTGCTTTTCTCTTTAAGTATTTTTACACTTAAAGCACAGTCAGATACTGCCGTTTTTCGCAGTGTTGCGGCTACCATTCAAAAAAAATATGCACCAGATAAGCGTTCAGTTTATTTTAACCTGGAGCTTATTGGTGATTCGGCCAAATTGGAAAGCACCTCTCAGGAAGCGCTGAAAGAATTTGATAAACTAAAGCCAAACACACCTTCAATTAAATTCAGCGGCGTATTGCTGCCAGAGCCCTCCTTACACGGGATGGAATACGGGGTAGCCAATCTCTCGGTTTGCAACAACAGAGCCTTCCCGAAAAATGCGGCAGAGATGATGACGCAAATGTTGCTGGGCACACCAATTAAAGTATTTAAAAAACACGGAGGGTTCTATTTAGTACAAACTCCTGATGGTTACATATCGTGGACAGATGTGGGTGCCATAACCCCCATGAACAAATCAGGTTTTGAAACCTGGCAAAGGGCAAAAAAGGTCGTATTTACTGCAGACTATGGCCATAGCTTCAACACACCCGATGAAAATGCGCAGCGAGTATCTGACCTGGTTGGCGGCAATATCCTCCAGTTACTTGGTGAAGAGAAAAAGTTCTACAAAGTAGGCTATCCTGACGGCAGAACAGCATATTTACCTAAAAGACAAGCCAGCCTGTACCAAGCCTGGGTTACCAGACCCGATCCAAATGCCGAAAAAATTTTAACCACAGCACAAAGCCTGTTGGGCGTTCCTTACCTCTGGGGCGGCACGTCCGGCAAGGGTGTTGACTGCAGTGGCTTCACCAAAATGTCCTTTTTTCTAAATGGCGTGATTATCCCGCGTGATGCCTCTCAACAAGCCTTAATTGGTCAGCCAGTTGATGTTCTAGAAAACGACAGCATTAGCGTAGATAAGTGTTTAAGAAATCTGCAACCCGGAGATCTGTTGTTCTTTTCGGCAGCCAAACGCAGAGGATTCAATGATGGAAGGGTAACTCACACTGCCATTTATATGGGCAAGGGCGAGTTTATCCAGGCGGCTGGAATGGTCAGAATAAACAGTCTTGTACCCTCTGCCGACAATTATGATGGCAGGCAAAGCGCTACACTTGTCGGCGCAAGAAGAATATTAACCGATATAGGCAAACCCGAGATCACCAGAATAGACCAACATTATTGGTATAAATAAATTACTCTATTTTATTGAACCGCAAATGCATAATCCTGCCATCATTAACTTCAAAACCTATGATCTGATTTTTATTGTCACGTAGCATTTTTAGATGACCCATCCACCAATAGTCAGTACCAGCATGATTCTTTCCTATAAGCTTTAATTTACTATCCTCGTATTTGCTATTCGTTAATATCAAATCATGCCCTTTTAAAACAATGCCGTATTTACAGTCCAGTTCCGGACAGTAATACGTTCCTGCATATGCCTGCAACTGCTTATCTGTTTGATTGCTAACTGCATACTTAATCAAAAAACGTTTCCCATCAGGCCACCATTGCTTAACAACGGTATCTCCCTTTGCTGTGCTGAACTCAAATTTAACATCAGGTGAAGAAGCAACCATAAAAGTACCCTTTTCGGCTTCTAATAAAACGTCAGACCGGCCATACCTGTCCCAATACAATTTTTGGTTCTTTAATTTAAAACCAAACTGTGCCCCATCATCAGCAATATAATTACCCTGGAATTTTTTAGCAGCTGTAATATCTTTTAAAACGGCTTTATTGGTATCAACTGGTTTGGCCTCTGGCTTAGTTGCTTTTGCAGTGGTATCTTTAATAAAAAGATCAGCTATTTCGTAACCTTTACCACCAGGATTAAAATCCCCAACGTTGCTAAAAACAATAAAACCCATTTTTAGATCAGGAAAAGTAACAACCGATGTCCTGTAACCAGCGTCGGCGCCGTTATGCGAATACTGCCTCCACCCTTTGTAGGTATTGTTAACAATTCCCAATGCATAGTCAGATTCTTTGCCGTTATTAAATTTCCCCTTTTGCGTTAATAGTTTGATGTCCTCTGCCGTACCCACCGTAGGCTTGTAAAAGTTGATCAACCATTTCGCCATATCGTCAACATTGGTAAACAGACTGGTTGCCCCTGCGTTTGAGTACGATAAAATACTATTGTTAAAACCACCACCTTCGCGTGGGTAATACGAGTAAGACCGATTTTTCACCACCTCCGTATAATCGTCATGAAAGTGTGTATTATTCATCCCCAGAGGCTTAAAAATAACAGAATCTGTAAACTGTCTAAGCGTTTTGCCTGTAACAGATTTTACAATTTCGGCCAGCATGGTAAAACCACTGTTAGAGTAACTATATTCTTCTCCCGGTTTAAAATTCAGTGCCTGTTGCTTACTCAGTACTTTAACGATGTGCTCCTGCGTAATTACATCATCGAGTCTGGTGCCCGATATGGCTAGCAACTGCCATTGGTCTCTAATGCCGCTGGTATGATTCAGTAAGTTCCGGATAGTAATTTTTTCTTTCAGATCCGGGAACCAGGGAAGATATTTATGAATGTCGTCGTCCAGCTTAAGTTTCCCCTGTCCGGCAAGCAAAACAATTGCATAAGCCGTAAACTGCTTAGAAACAGATGCCATATGGTAAATGGTTTCAGGAGTATTGGGCACCCCGTATTCCATATTGGCCAGGCCATAACCTTTAGCATAAATCAAAGAATCATTGCGTACAATTCCAATCACACAGCCAGGTGTATTCGGTGTATTCCATTTCGTAAATAAACCATCTATTTTTTTTGTAATCGCGTCCGGTAACGTTTGTGCACATACCCTTACTACGGGTATTACAGAGCATAAAAGCAGGATGACAAGTTTCTTTTTGTGGATTTGCATGAGCGTGTGTGATTAGTAACTCCTAATATACAGATTGTATTCTATTTTCCTTTTTGGTGTAATTTTTTATCGTTTAGTCTTTCGATAATTAAGGATGAAAAACTCCTGACACCAATTTTTATGCTTTCTTCATCAACTTTAAAGTTAGGTGCATGGTTCATTGCCACAATTCCTTTTTCAATATTAGAACCGCATAAGAAAAAATAAACACCTGGCACTTTTTGCTGAAAGTAGGCAAAGTCATCATTAAAATAAGGAACCTGGCCATAATCCGGCAGAACGAAATTGTCTCCATAGATTCCATTAAGTGTCCTTATTGCACTTTTGGTCAATTTTTCCGCATTAACTATAGTTGGATTTTCCTGTAAAAATGAAATAGTAAGCAGTTTATCTTTATATTTTTCTTCTCCAAGTAATTGTTCAATTTTCGGTATGATTTTTTGGATATTCTTTTGATTTGTCTCGTATAAATACGTTTCTAAAAAAAGCTCGTCCTTTTCTGAATAGATATTAAATTTCTCATCCACAATCATGTAGTCCTTAAAAATCGTATTCGGATTCATCAATCCTATTTTACGGTCAGTCATATGTTGTATTTCCCAGGGCTTACTGTTGCTTTGTGAACGAGATAATGAACTGTATATTTTCCTGGTAAGCCCTTTAACCTCTTCTTTGGATAACTCGTTTTTCAGTTTAATTCTTATTCGCTTTTGATAGGCAAACATTTCATTTGGTTTTACCATAATTTGCCCCACAGGCAATGCAGTTACATGCAAACTATAAATTTCATCAGGGTTGATTATCGAAAACAAGCCTTGTTCAATCATTTTTTTTGCTCCAACAAATGTTTCTTCTTCCGGTTGAAATATAAAATATACTGTTCCATTTATTGATGCTTTGTTTTTTGCAAGTATTTCCGCTATTCCTAATCCAATTGCTATATGTACATCATGGCCACAACCATGCTGCCCATTTGGTAAAGCATCCATTTCAGCTCTCCATGCTATCTTCTTTCCTTTTTTTTCTCCGTTTAGAATGCCTATAACACTATGCCCGTAAGTATCTGTTTTAACTTCAATGCCTAAGTCCAGTAAATATTTCTTTATGATTTCCTGAGTACGTTTTTCATTTCCAGCCAATTCAGGGTTTGCATGAATATCTCTTCTGATTTTCACTAACTTATCATAAATTCTATCAGTTTCAACGCTAACCAATTTATGAGTTAAAGCCTCTTTTTTGTTTTGTGAGTACCCGCTAAGGGTTATTAATAATAAGAACAACAGAAGCTGTATTTTCATGTTTAAATGTTTGGTTTTACAAATTAGATATAATATCGATCTATTAGTTACCGATATATCATAGTTTATTTCCCTCTTCATTGTGAGTTGTATAGACGCATATTTTTAACAAACTTTGCATTACTATGGAATACGTTTTTAGAAAAGCAACATTAAATGATTTGCCCCAAATATGGGTGATTCTGCAAAAAGCAATCCTGCGCAGAAAAGAAGATGGCAGTAACCAATGGCAGGATGGTTATCCAAACCCTACAGTAATTGAAAATGACATAGCTAAGGGAGCTGGTTTTGTAATGGCCGATGGAGATACCATTACTGGCTATTGTGCAATTCTAATTAACGACGAACCTGCCTATGCAGAAATAAAAGGAAAATGGTTAACCAATGGCGATTTTGTTGTATTTCACAGAGTCGCAATTTCCGAAGACTATCTTGGCAAAGGCTTATCGGGAAAGATGCTGAACTTCATTGAAGATTTCGCGCAAAAAAACAACATACATAGCGTTAAAGCCGATACCAACTTTGATAACGGAGCCATGAAACATGTTTTTGAAAAGGCAGGCTACATTTACTGTGGCGAAGTATTTTTTAGAGGCAGTTCCAGATTGGCTTTCGAAAAGGAGCTCTGAGCATCTCCTACCCATTTGTATTTGTAAATGGTGCTCTGCTCCTGCCCGTCTTTGTCTTTCTTATTGTGCGAGATATAAAACAACCCGTCGCCTAGCGGACATAAACCTGTTGCTCCCCATTCAAAACGCCAGCCTCTTATACCCGTATTTGCATCTTTTGGCCCTGCCTGCAATAAAGAAAGGGTTTTAACTTTTATCTTCTCCTTACCAGATGATATTTGGGCGTTAGTAGGCTTTTGATGAGCATCAATTACAAACAAGTCGTAATTCGGAAACTGCGTTTTGGCACCCTTGTATACCGCGGCAAAAAAGTTTCCGGAATAATCATCATAAGCCAGATTCTGAATCCCATAGCGGGTGCTGCCAGTTTTTACAAAGTATTTATCCAAAGGTTTTTCCGGTCCCGAATGGTGTAACTTATCCTGCGACAACTGCTGTCCGTATTTGTTCCAGTTGGCGATATCGTACTTTAATAAAACCTGATGGTCATTGTCGTCTCTGTCGGTATCACCGTAAACACCATACGCAACATACAAGTACTTTTTACTGGTATCAGAACTTCCTATTGCCGGGGCAAAAGCAACACCATCAATTCCGGAACAAGCAAACCTGTGTGGCTTTTTATCATTACCTATCTGTACGCTGTCTTCGTAATCTTTTACTGCTTCCCTTATATAAACAGTACGTAGCAAATCTTCTTTCTCTGCACTCATATCAGGACGAACAATGCGCGAACCATCAAATATGGCGATATAGAAGCCATTTTCATTGTTGTTTTGTACCCCTAATGATTTCCTTATGCCTTTACCAATAGCATCATTTTTATACTCAAGCGAACCATATATCTTTCCGTCGGATGTATTAAAATCCAGATCGCCAAGGTGTCCTACAAAACCGGTCACACTGCCTATCAGTTTTCCCGAAAAATCCATCTTGATCAGCCTATCTGTAAAAGAAAAATACACATATCCGTTGGCTTTATCTACGGCAACACCTTGCACATGCATCTTCCCCTGTTTTCCTGAATAAATTGAATCTGGTAAGCTTGTTGTATTTTGAGATCGAGCACTCAATGCCAGGATTATAAAAAAGATGGGTAGCAGGAATATTTTTTTCATATGAATCGAAGATATTATAATTTTTCAATCCGTTCTTAAAAAGACTTGAGCTCACCTCGTCATCCCGAGGAAACGATGGATCTCTTGATTATGTCAATTAATTCGCATCAACTTCATGATCAAGAGATCTCTCCTAACGTCGAGATGACGACAATGAAGTTTTTATACTATGTAAAAGTGAATTTCAAATCACTAAATTGCATTACACAAAATTAATGTTTCTCTCATGCGCCTTATCCTAGCCTGTATACTGTTCACTTTTTTCAATACATCAACAGCATTTGCCCAAATCTTCGAACTCAATGATGACTGGTCAAATATTGAAAATTCCATAAGAACAAAAACCCAACTGGAAGAAACGCTTAAAGCCGTCAACGCAAAAAAAGAAGAATCTGTCCGGAACAACAATGATATTGCTTTAGTGCGATGCTTGTATTATACCATGCTCATCAAGGACTTAAAAACTGAAGACAGTCTGTATTTCAGGAACAGCGCTTTTATTGATAGTTTACTCATCAGCAAAAAGTCATCAACTTTACTAAAAACTGCAATGCACCTCATGCAGGCGCGCAGGGTACTTTTGTTTGAGCTCAAGCGGTTAAAATTTCGGCCCAGCACCTACGAAACAAAGAACCTCCAACCTAATTATGGTGCAATGAATGTGTCGCAGCGCGACAGCATTGTAAGGTTTCATTTCAAAGAAGCATTACGGCTCAGTAGCTCAGCCATAACGGCTAAAAACGTAGATATCTCATGGCTCTCCTCCAATGCCGATAAGTTATTGTTTAAAGCCGACCTTACAGACATTGCCCTTGCCGAGCGCATTGGCTTCGAAGCAGGAAAAACCAACGAATTAAAGCTGTCCGATCAAGATATTCAGACACTTATAGCATCTGAGCCCAAAGGATTTCAACAAGCCTTGCAATCGTCACTAGATACCGCCAAAATCCATTCAAATTTGATGGATACTTATGCATTATGGATGCGAAAACACAATTCGAAACCCGAAGAACTGCAATACATTCAGATGCTTATCAAATATTATTTCTATTCCCGAATGCCCAATATCTTGTCGGACGCGTGGATAGCTTACCTCCAAAAAAACCTATCCTCTCCTTTCAACACTGTACAAGCCTCAGCTACTTTCTACTTGTTTCAGTATCAGTATTACAAGGGAATCAAATACGGACAAAGATTTGAGCCTCAATACAAAGGCTACCTTAAACAGGCGGTACAATTGTATCAGCAGCATCAAAACGTTGTAAATGAGTTTCCAGGGTATAAAAAAACACTGGAAACCTTGCTTAAAAAGATTAAAAATCAAGAGATCAATGTTCAGGTGACAGATCGCCAGATGACGGAAGCACCAATCATGCTAACAGCCAGGTATAGGGGTATACAAAAAATCTATTACCGAATCGTTAAAATTGGTATCAAAGAGAAAATTCCGAACTTAAAAACAGAACGAATAGAAGTCCTGCTCAACCGCTCTGCTATCCGCGATTCCAGCTTCCTCTTACCTGCCGGAACTGATGATTTCGACAAACATGCGCTCTACTTAAAGCTCGAAAGTTTGCCAATCGGCACCTATAATGTAGTTTTCTCACCTTCCGAGATTAAAACTACAGCCAAGCTGAGCCAGATGGAATACATTCAATTTCAGGTATCTGATCTGGCTGTTGTGAATACCAGAGATCAGTTTATCGTGTTGAACAGAAAAACGGGTTTCCCGATGAGTGGCGTAAAAGCAGTAGCAACAGAACAGGTTAGCACCAATTTTAAGGGTTTTGTGCCCATAAAAAAAACCTCCACTTCAAAAGAATTCATGTTCGTTTCTGGCAAAGATACCCTAATGCACGATTTTAATAAAGCAAAGGATAACCTGCCTCGGGAGATATACAATACCGACGATTATGATGATCTGGAAGAGTTCTATGACGACCAGGCAAAATTGCAAATTTATACCGACAGAGGAATTTATCGCCCGGGGCAGCGTGTACAGTATAAAGTCATTATGCTCACCAGAGATCCCTCAACGGGTCAAAACATCGTCTTCAGTAAAGCAAATAAGTATCTCCAGCGCTGGTTGGCAGAAAATAAACCCCTACTAGAATTAAAAGACCCTAACTACAGAACGGTTGATTCTATAAAGCTTATCCCTGATGATTATGGAAGCTTTTCGGGTTCTTTCCTTATTCCAAAAAATGCGATGACCGGGCAATGGTCTATTAATGGCGATGAAATTGATGGCGATAATGGTTATTTTAAGGTTGAGGAATACAAACGGCCAACAATGGAAATAACTATGGAAAAACCTGTCGATGCCCCATTGCCAGGCGATCCTTTTGAGCTAAAGCTTAAAGTGAAGTCGCTAAGCGGTGCAGATCTTAACCATGTAAAAATTGCTTACCAGATAATAAGAGAGTCTAACTATTTTGGAAATGCCCCATATATCAATCCCATAGTAACGGATACGCTCGGTTATACCGATGAAAAGGGCTTGCTGGTGATAAAAGTAAATGATGTAAACCTGCCGAAAAAAAATCCTTTTCCCGATAAGGAATGGGCTATCACTTACAGGTTATCAGCCATGGCCACAGAAGCCACTGGCGAAACCACCAGCCAGGATAACACATTCAGCGTATCTTCATGGCCAGTCAAGATCAACATTCCGGCAGTAGATCAGTACGATAGAAAAGACTTTCCAAAGCTAAGCATCACTGCAAAAACAGAAAACAGCAAGTTCAAACCTAAGGAAATTCACATTAGCATTTTTCAGAATATTATAGTGCCCGATACCACTCGTAGTGAAATTGTAGATCAATGGCAGTACACTAAAGATCAATTAAAAGCATGGTTCCCAAACGAGGAAATCCTTAAAAGGACAAGCTTGGAAAAGAAATCAATCTTTGAAAAAACAATACCAATAGACAGTACCGTTCAGTTTCAATTAGACAAAACCTTGCTTAAAGCCGGCAAGTATGAATTCGTTGCAACTACAACCCAATCGGGTAAAACATCGGGTCTTACCAGCACCAATTTTGATGTATTCGATACTGAGCAAAGAGCTACTCCCGGTAATTTAGAAGACTTTAACTACCTGTCCATCAATACTGCCAAACCCGGCGATAAAATAGATTATCAAACTGCTACTATAGACAGCGCCTATGTGGTGTATGGGCTAACTTACTATGTGCGCCAAAAGCAGAGCATTGCGGTAAAAACTACTTACCAGACACAATATCAGGCTAAGGGAATGCAGGCGTATACTTTCACGGTACCAAAAGATGCATTAGAATCATTGGTGCTCACAAAAGCTTATGTACTAAACAATAAACTATATATAAATGACCAAAACATTTATCTAGTCCCTCCTACTTCGGCAAAGCCAGAAATTATCATAGAAAAATACAGGAAAGTGCTGGCCCCTGGTACAAAAGAAACTTTTACCGTATCGGTAAAAACAGCCGAAGCAAATATTGCGGCACAACTGATGACGGGAATGTACGATGCCGCACTAGACAAACTTGCTTCCCATCAATGGAACATACCAAACAACCGTTACTTTAGCGGTTACTTGTATGGTGGTTGGAGTCAAACAATCAATAACAGTAGGCCTTATTATCACTATTGGCCAGGTAATAACGAATACAATAATCAAAGCGAATTCATAAATGAATATGAAGGCGATATTATGTTGCAGCAACTAAGAGGCCGAGTACCTGGATTGGCAGCACCTTCAGTGAGCTTTGCAAGCTTAGAAGATGGTCAGCTGAATGAGCTTGTAGTAAGGGGCTATAACACAGCCGACGTAGTGAGGTATGCCACTACGGGCAGCGCGATTTACATAAGGGGTACAAATTCTCTTGTTCAGAATGCGCAGCCTCTAATTATAGTAGACGGTGTTCCATTTTCCGGATCATTAAATGATTTTAATGCCGCTTCCATAACCGAAGCTATGGTATTAAAAGGTGCCGATGCCACAGCTATCTATGGCTCAAAAGCTGCAAATGGCGTCCTGATTATTAGCACGAAAGGAAAAATCATACTGCCGGGAACCCCAGAGCCACAGCCAATGGCGCGTAAAGATTTCAGCGAAACAGCATTCTTTTATCCAAAATTATACGCTGATAAAAACGGACTATATACCTTTAGTTTTACCATGCCTCAAACAGCAACCGCATGGAACTGGAAGCTAATGGCACATACAAAAAGCGGGCTATTTGCATATGCAGAGCGAAAACTAAATACGCGTCTGGACCTGATGGTTCAACCTAACATGCCACGCCTGCTATATCAGGGCGATGAGATCGTATTAAAAAGCAGGATCAGCAATCTGGATAGTGCAACTATGGATGTAAAACTTAGCTGTAAAATAGAAGATGCCGTTACGGGTGAAGACCTGACTGCAAAAATACTGAAAGAGCCTGCCTTTAAAATAGTTAAAGTAGCCGGAAAGGTAACTGAAACAGCAGGTTTTGCTTTTAAAGTGCCCGAAGGACAGCTGAACCCATTAACAATAGTAACCACTGTAAATGGAGGCGGACTGGCAGATGCCGAAGAACACACTTTGCCGATACTGCCCAAAAAAGTGTTTATGCGTAAGCAAGTGCCTCTTGTATTTTCAAAGAAAGACAGTTTGATACAAGCTCCTAAGCTACCAGACGATGCAGATTTATATGGCCTTAGTCTCTATGCAGATGCCAAGCCACAAGCAGCCTTAGTCAACTCATTACCATTTTTAGTCTATTATTCATTTAATTGTTCTGAACAGGTATTTAATAAACTCTATGCCAGAGTAACCGCAAATCAGCTGATGCGTAATGAGCCCGAACTTGCAAAATCATTTAAAATGCGTTCACCGGATGCCATTTCAGATACTACTGAACGCAAACTTCCGGATGAACTTGCAGAAGTAGCCATGCCTTGGTTAAATCTGGCAAACCAAACCGCTAAGCAGCAAAAACAATTGTATCAGGTTCTCGATACCATAAGCAACAAATCTATAATTTCCGAACATCTAAATAAGTTGTATTCCATGCAAGATTTCTATGGCGCGCTTCCCTGGTTTGAAGGTGGAAAAAGCAATATTTGGATATCTAATTATGTCCTAAGAGGATTTGGAAAACTAAATCAGCAGGGATGGCAATCGAACGATTATCAAAGGCATTCAATTTTCATCAAGAGATTAATTACATATACAGATTCTTTATTCGCTACAAATGGTACAGATGTCAACCTTTTTTCTGCCTACTCCCGGTCATTCTGGAAAACGGAGTATCCCCTTAATCCCGGTGTTATCAAAAAAATAACTACCACGCTCGAACTTGCCGAAAAAGACATAAATAGTCGGCGGTTATATGATCAGGCGTTATGGATCATTGTTTCATTAAAATATACAACTCCAGATCACCCGATCTATAAAAAGGCCCTTGCCCAATTGAATAACATACAACAACGCGCAATAAACGACGAACGCAATGGAATGCGCTGGAAAGAAATTTCAGATGGTGATGATTTGAGCCATTCAAAAGAAGAAACCATTGCAATTCTTTATGAGGCCTTTACGCAGGCCGGGCAAAATACAAAGATTGCTGATGGGTTAAGCAAATGGATGATGTCGGCCAAGCAAGATTACAGTTGGCGCACAACCACGGGTACTGCTGCAGCTATCGAGATGCTTAAGGAGTCGGCCACAATAAAGGCCAGTTTTGTGCCAGATTCTGTTTCCGCTCAAGTTGATAATCAGCAGATGAATAGTTCAAATGGTCTTCTGGCTGGTCAGCGCAACCAATTTATCAGTCTTAACAAGGTATCTCCGGTTACGGTGTCAGCAAACAGCACGGTTAGCGGTGGCATTACATGGCATTATTTCAGTGCCGAAGGGCAGACAGATAATGCTAATAATAAGGTAAAACTGAAAAAAACTTTATTTAATTATGATCAGCAGAAAAATGTCTGGGTTCCACTTTCAGATAACCCTCTTTTAAAAATCGGTGAAAAGATAAAAATTGTCTTAACGGTAGAAACAGCAGTAAGCTTGCGCTTTGTACAACTGGAAGATAAGCGTGCAGGTGTGTTCGAACCTCTGGATGGTAGTAGCGGTCAGCAATATCAGGATGGCACAAATTATTACAGGTCTGTAAGAGATGCTGGTCAGCAGTTATTTATAGATCTACTGCCCTCAGGCAGAACTGAGTTTAGCTATGAAGTGACTGTTACGCAAGAAGGAACTTTTAAAAACGGAGCAGCTATGCTTCAATGTCTTTATAATCCGGGGGTAACGGCATACAGTAATGCAATGACAATTATTTCCAAACCCTAATATACACTATGGCATCAGATCAGAAATTTGTTGATTTTATTGTTGATCAAATACAAGGAGCAGGAACGATCAGCAGCAGGAAAATGTTTGGAGAATACGGCCTTTATGCAGACCAAAAGATCTTTGCTTTGGTTTGTGACAACAAGCTGTTTATTAAACCCACAGAAGCTGGAAAGCAGTTTATAGGAGACGTAGTAGAAGCCCCTCCTTATCCTGGAGCGAAACCCAGCTTTCTGATCGAAGAACAAATAGAAGACCGGGAATGGATTAGTGAGCTGGTAAGGATTACAGCTGCAGCACTTCCAGAGCCTAAGCCTAAAAAGTCCGGGAGCAAAAAGAAATAAGTAATTAATAGAATATTGCTATTTTACTATCATCAAATTATAGCTCTTTATTATGTACTTTAAAACCGTTCATTTTCCTCCAAACTTAAATCACACTCAAGTAGAAACTGCCCTAAGAAAAGCATCAATGAAAGAAACCATGTCTCTTGATTTTAAATTTAAGAGTGTCGACATCGGTACCGACAAAATATTTTGGGGACTTGAAGACAAAAAGGGCTTAAAATTTACCAGAATCAAAACATCCTTTGAGTTCTTTCTGCCTAAACTTATTATTAGTCTTTCAAAAGATCCCTCTGTAAATCATTACAGAATTAGACCTGGTTCAGTATCAATTGCAATCATTGGCCTGCTGGCATTTGGAACCTTTATTGGTCTCATCGGAATACTAAGAGGCAAAACTAATATTGAATCATTTATACCTTTCCTGCTGATGATTATTATTTATGTATTAATATTTCTATTTGAGCTCAAACTAACTAATTCAAGAGTAGTAAAGGCATTATATCAGATATAATATATTTTAAACGCTGCCCGCCGCAATTGGGCAGCGCTTAAATACTATTTCAGTGAATGAAAACCAATCTGGTTACCTTCAGTATCTTCAGCGACACCACAGAAACCATATTCTCCAAGAGACATTTTTTCGGCAATCACCTTACCTCCTGCTGCTGTCACTCTTGAAAGCTCAACTGTGCAGTCATCAGCATGAAAATAAACCAATGTGCCTCCCTGACCTGGCTTGCTCATACTAGATTTACACAATGTACCGCTGCTCCCTGGGGCCATCATATCTGCGGGGAATGCGAGCATTTCAAAGTAACAAGGATCATCTTTGTCAACTTTCATATTCTCAGGCGTTGGTAGTTCAGATAATTGAACCTGCAATACCGCCTCATAGAATTTCTTAGCTCTGGCCAGATCGTTTACACTGATTTCTGTCCAGACAAATGGGTTTTTAACTGTCATGATTCTAAGTTTTATAATGGATTATTTCCATTAACACTAAGATCCTAAAATATAGCTTCAAAGATGAGGGGCAACTATGACAAATGAGCGGGTAAATTGTGTCAATATCTGAATCTGTTCTATATGCCTAATACTCATACCAGGCAATAATTTTACCAATTGCTTTTGCTCTATACCATTGCGCTACAAGGAAGCCTGCTACAGCAACAAAAAACACCCAATTATTATACTTAATGTCCGAATAAATAAATGGACTGCTTACAATTACCCATTCCAGGAATAATTTTCTTAGCAAGTACTTCCTATTCATGTTTAGCAAGATCAAATCCAAAATAAACATGATCGTTATAAAGCCTAGCCAGAAATAAAATCCAAAGACAATAATTCCAATAAAACTACCGAGGAATCCCCATATCAATGAATTGCCTAAATCATTAAATGTAGAAACTTGGCTCAAGGCGGTTATAATACCATAGATGTAAACCGCAGTAAAGATCCCAAGTAAATTAATCCAATTTGTCCGAAAAAACATGAACTTTAAATCCATAATATTAAAGTTATCAAATTAGTTCCTTTTCAGGATAATGGAATAAGTATTTGTATTTCCTTTACTTTCATGTTTCTTGATCACAATAATACCAGTCATCCTCTTTAAAGCGATCTGGATGGAATTCCCACTAAAAACCCAACCTTTATCAGCAAAAAATTTAGTTATTTGCCTTATTTCTTTAGGCTCTTTTAAGAATTGGCTATTCAGTAAACTATATTTAATGCAGTATACTAAAGTCGGTTGCTGATTTAAAATAACACCGACAGTCACGTCCTCCTCATACACTCTAATGAGCTTCTCTCTATAATTATCGGGTAACGAAAAATTCATTTTACTTAAATCTGATAGATTAAACTTAGTAAAATCAATAATTCCATCTAATAGATTTAAGCGATACCCTGTAGAACCTGCCTCAATTTTAATCAGACTTGCACGTGATACGCCTACTAGAATCGAAAAATCCTTTTGTGACAATCCAATTGATTCGCGAATTGACTTGATATTTTTGCCAACGATTGCTGTAGATACTTTTGCCATCCGACAAATTGAAACTTACAAATCGTAACATTTTGACTTTTTTATTTGCTATTTTGATACAATTTATGTAAAATTGTGTAATGAGTTACTAACTCAAGTGATTTTAAACTAAGGCATTAGATAAAGAGTCTCGACTACAAATTCCGACAATTTGCATTCAAAACGAGACGATAGATTAATGCCCGTAGTAATATGCGTACTTTTGTACCGCTATAGTGCTATGGGCTCTGTCGTTATTCCGTTTTTGAAGGTGTCGGAACCTTGTAGTGCGGAAGATAGAGCCCACTATAGCATAGCTCTAAATACCCGCGAAGACTCGTATAAAATACGAGCTATGAAATACAACAGATTAACTGAAAACCAACATTATTTCGACAAATTCAGTCAGGGTGATGAAAAAGGCTTTGAATACTTTTACAATTGCCTCTACCCCTCCTTGTTTTATAAAAGAATGCGGTACATTAAAGATGACACCAATGCAGCCTGCATTGTGAGCGAAGCATTTCTACGCCTCTGGCTAATCAGGAACAGCATCACCAACCCCAACCATATCGAAACCTTTCTCCGTGATACCACATTCGATGCCTGCAAAGCCTATTACAGAACCTCTAAACACAATTTCCAGCGGAATATGCTCAGGCTTGATGAGATCGAAAATTACCAGGAATTCATAGGAGGCTATGATCCTGAAGAGGAATTAGATCAAGATGACATCCTCTATCAGGAAGAACTTGATGACCACTTAAAACTCCAGTGGCAGCAAGTTGAGGCAGTCATCGCCAATCTGACTGAAAATCAGCAACTGTTTATCAAACTCTGTCTAAAATACGCTTTCAACTATGAGCGCATTGCCTGGCATATTGGTGGCATTTCTGATTATCAGGTAGCCAGAACGGTTGAAAAAACACTGGAAACCTTAAAGTCCATCCTGACCAGTTCACAAAAACTGGAGGTTACGGGCAAAACCCACAAGTTCAAGTTCGAAGGTGACCTCTGTGAAGAGCAATCCAGGGTCCTGCATATGCGCTATGAACTCCAATACAGCTTTGAAGAGATTGCCAGGCTATTGAATTTAAGTCAGCAGCACATTCAACGAACCTTCGCTCAGGCTTGCACCAAAATCAAAAGAATCAAAAAATAAGCTATGGAAAAAGATACCATGATCCTAACCCGTAAGATCCAGCTGCTGATTGATTCCGAAGATAAGGAAGTCGTCAAAGCCGCAAAAGATCAGCTTTATAGCTGGCAGCGGATTTGTTTCCGTGCAGCCAACATGATCATGAGCCACCATTTCGTCCAGGAACAGGTCAAAGATTTTTTCTATTTGACAGAAGAAATCAAACTTAAAATCGCTGATGAAAAGAAAGAGGAAAACGGTATTTTAAATTCCTCCCGGCAAAACACCACCTACCGGCTGCTCTCCAATCATTTTAAAGGACAGATTCCAACAAATATTCTAAGTTATTTGAACAACACCCTGATTCCTTCTTTTAACAAGGAAAAGGTGGCCTATTGGAAAGGTGAAAAGTCGCTCAGGAATTATAAAAAGAATATCCCTTTGCCTTTCGGGGCGGAAGTGATTTCAAAGCTTAGCCATACGTCCGATGGACGTAATTTTTGCTTTAGATTATTTCAGATTCCATTCAGAACTTATTTGGGTAAAGACAGATCAGATAAAAAAATCTTGTTGAACAGAGTACTGAACGGCACGCTAAAACTCCGGTCAAGTCAGATCCAGCTGGATCAGGGTAAAATCTTTTTGCTGGCAGCCATTCAGATCGAAAAGGAACAACATCGTTTGGATACCTCTGTTATTRCTGARSSAYTYYTNAYCTWTYSAAYASSCCGTTACCGTTAAAATTGGCAGCCATGAACACACCATTGGCAACAAGGAAGAGTTCCTACACCGGAGATTGGCCATACAGGCGGCGATCTACCGGGTAAAGAAGGCGGTTACCTTCAATCGGGGTGGCCACGGCCGCAAGCGAAAAAGAAAATCTCTGGAAGATTATCAACATCAGGAAAGAAACTATATTGATTATAAACTCCATGTGTATAGCCGCATGCTGATAGACCTGTGTGTAAAGCATGAGGCGGCAACCCTTATCCTTGTCAACCAGGAACTAAAGGAAGAAATAGCCAAGGATGATCAATTTTTATTGCGAAACTGGAGTTATTACAGCCTGAAAGAAAAAATTGCCTATAAAGCCGACAGGGCAGGCATTCAGCTAGTAGTTGAGTAGAGGTGTCAGGCCTGTGCTTGATGTTGATAGGGTTAGTTCTTTGAGAAGAAGATATTTAATATGGAGGCTGCTTGCACAGCCATAGGGTGAGGGTACTTTAACACTCACTGAATTGTTTAAGTAGAAATGTCTATTAGTTGGCATCACCTATCTTGAAAGCAATATGCAATGCTCTATTGTAAGTCCGTTTCAGAAATGCATGTCCTCTGGGCATGACAAAATGTAGATCCTGGTAATTGATTAGATCCTGGGTTGATAGATATGCCATCCGGGAAGATTTTATCTCTTTTCGAATGCCACGGAATACCAGGCTGTTTGTATAGAAATAAGAGGCTGCTTGTACAGCCATAGGGTGAGACTAAAACTGTGCTCACTAAGTTCCTGGCAGCATTTGGCAGTACCATTGCCTGCTCCATCGCGAACATACCATGCCCGGGTAGCTTATTTCAAATCCCCTTAGATATATGGATCAGAAAAAAAATTAGCATCAGAGGTTGCTTGTACAGCCATAGGGTGAGACAAAATGGACTCACTAAGTTTAAAAGATAATACAACCAACATGGGCTCTATTATATTCTTGAAAGTTAGACTGTCGCGGTGCCAGATTCAATTTAATATGATTTCAAATTAGAATGATTGTTTCAATAGAAACATTTGAGGCTGCTTGTACAGCCTTAGGGCTAGGCAAATTATGCACTCGCTAAATTTAATTATAAATACAACCAATGGGGACACTTGTATTATCAGGGCTAAAATGGTAGGTTTGGGTTGATAGGTATGCCATTGGGATGTCTTATCTTTTTTCGAATACCATGGAATAATACGCTGTTTGTATAGAAATGACAGGCTGCTTGTACAGCCATAGGGTGAGACTAAATTCGTGGTCACTAAGTTCCTGACAACATTTGGAAGTGCCATTTGACTGCTCCATCGCAAACATGCCATGTCGGGGTAGCTTATTTCAAATCCCCTTGAATATATTAGATGAGCAAAAAATTAGCATCAGAGGCTGCTTGTACAGCCATAGAGTGAGTCGAAATATGCACTCGCTAAATTTGATAAATATACAATAGATGGGCTCGCTTGTGCTGTTGTTTATCCTTAGTGACAAACAAAACAATAGTTTTAGAATTCACAGGAGTTACAACACCCCTGCTAATAGCTTGATGGCTTTGGTAGCCCCAAAGTTGAGCTAAAGTCGGTCTATCATACGAATCGCCAACAACAACATTTCTAAAGTCAACATTAATTGCCATCTTTTTGTTTGAATAATTCAAAATTAATGAACTATTCCACAAAACATTGAGATTTGTAAAATCAATTTATTTAATATTCAAGCTGAATAGATTTTGTCATTAGTGCAATTTTGTATTAAAGAAGTAGAGCAATTCATGTCGCCGGAAAATCTGAATATCTATTCGTTTGCTGAATTACAATGATCAATATTTTTCTGCTGTCTTAAACGCTTATTATCTTAAGCTATCTTTTTTCTTTACCACTTGTTCAAAAAAGATTTAAAATCACAAAGTATTTACTAAATGGCTTCCCTTGGCCGGAACTCGAATCCGACAACTTGCGCAGAGGCGCATATTTTACTTAAAACACAAGGTTAGCCATATCTTTAGTATTTTTTTCACCCATTAATTGGGGAATTCTTTTTTTATTTGTCCATTTTTTAACAAAACTTTTGTTCTGCCAATATCCTGCTAAAGTTTCAGGCCTCAACATATCTTTTCTCAATTCAACGGCCGATTTGATTTCCAGTAAATCCTCCCCCTTCAAAAAATGCTCGGCTCTAATAGTGAGGCCCGCCATAAAACTCACAATCCGCTTTTGTTTAGCTATTTCACCTATAAATACACTTCTTTCTTTGTTTTGCAATAATGAGTTTCCCATTTTTTGCTGATAATATAAGCTCGCAATAATCAGTATTTTAAAAGCAGCAAGATATTCCCCGGCAAGCGACAGTTTAAAAGCCTCTTTCTCCAGCACGTAAGACGAATGGGCCAAGCTATACATCGTTGCTTGTGAGTCATCCTTATATAATAGCAGGTCAATTTTTTTGAGTTTTGGTATCATATCCCTAACCTCGTCTTTGCTCATACTTCTCATTGAAGGTGATAGCCCTTCAGAAAAATAATGCAATATCCCTTTACGCTTATTAAGGTAGAACCCATCCTTCAATTGAATGTCATACTTCTTTCTTTTCTTAAACCTATTATAAGTAAGATCGGCGCCTTTCATCAACGGAATGGATCTCGCAATGGAAGGAATAAAAAAAAGAAAATAACTAAATGAGAGACCCAATTTTATGAACTCCCTCCTTTTCATAGAGAAAGCCTGCTCTTGACCGAAAGACGTAGATAGCGCAATCGGCTTTAACCATAGCAAAATCAAAAAAGTACTTAAWSWTMKSWKKAYTWYWMWRAAAACTTCAGGATAAAAATCAGTGAAATCATACATCACAAACACATGCCATGAAGTCCAGGCGACGTAAATCTGCAGAATAATAATAACCAACAAAAGCGTTAAACCAAGAAAATTCACCAATGTCACTGAACTCCATCCTAGCAATGCTTTAAAAATCAAGCGATCTTCATCATTTTTTACTTTAAAGGGCACCATCCATATTGGAAGCTGAAGATCAAGCATTCTCCATTCCTCTAAATTATTGCCAATCTCATTTTTTTTATATCGGTAGATATCCTGCAGATACACAATCATCTTCATACGTGTCAAAAATAGATAGAGCAAAAGCACAAAATTCAGGACTTGCCAGAAAACAAGCCCAGCCGTATATTTCAGGTTGATTGCATTAATTCCAGGTACATTAAATGGGATATCTTTATTTAAAATCCTCTCTCTTTTTACCTCTGCTTCGGCTTTTTTTACCCCCAATTGAGCTAATGCAAAATCCTTAGGGAAAAACAATCCTCTTAATGAATCGCGATAAGCTTTCTTTTCCTCTCCTTTATATTTTTTTAGGGTGTCTAAAAACAATTTAATTGTTTGAAAATTCTTACTTGATTGCTTTGCTTTTCCTAGATTAATTGCGAGCTTATCCATTCTACTATTCAAGGCTGTATCAATACCTTTGGAGGTCTTATGATTCGAGTCAAGCCTTAGCGAATCCATATAGTATTTATATTTATAATCGCCAAAAATCTGTCTGCGTTCTGTCTTCAATTTTCCGTAAAGCGCCTTAAAATAAGCTCCTTCATTAATGGTTGTGACGTAATTCTTTACGTCCTTTTCGTTGGAATAAATAGAAACAAACCAAGTAATAAACAGCGTAATAAGGTAGAACAATGTCCACTTGGTCGTAGCAGAACTCAAGACCTTAAACCTTTCTACTATAATTACAGAATGATCTTTATCAAATGCAGGCATCGTTTTAAAGTTAAATCTTCACTTAAACAGTCTTAAAGAGCTAATACTGATTATCCAGTTTCTTACTTTTTAGCAGATTTCGATCTCAAAATCTATCACCTATCAAATTCCTAATTTTAAATTTGTCAATTCTTTACCCGATTTATCTGTTACAACTAAGTTAAATTCAGTTTTTTCCTTGTCCTCAGATGCTACTGTATATGTGAATTTGATTAATGATGAGGTAATTACGAGGTCAGTTACAGCTTGTCCATTCATTTTGACGATTAAGTTTTTCGGGTCTAAATTTACTCCGGGTATGGTTATTTCATTAGGATGAAGAACATCTATTTTTTCAGGTTTGATATTTTTCTGATGTATTTTCATCGCTGGGTCATGCGCTAGGATCGGATCTTTATTTGGCTTGATGATGACTTCAAAAATATCTTTCAATTTAGACATTGCGATATCGGTAAACAATCCTGTCAGTGCTGCCATTGCTATAATTAAGTTGAGATTGATAGCTTTTGCACTACCATCAGAAAAATCGTTAATGGCTAAGTAAAAGATAACGGCTAATGCTGCGGCAGTGAATGGTTTAACAAAATACCATAAAATCCAGCTTCGATTGAATTTTCTGACACCAATGAATGCTGTGAAAGATTTGGCAATATAGATCATGTTGCCTAAAAATCCTGCAGCAGCAACCAGGATGAGAATTAATGAGTTCAATTGAATAGAACCAGTTTCATCAGTACATTTTGATATTACACAATCGGTTAGCTCTTTTTGTGCTGCTAACTTATCGCTGGCATCTTTGCTTTTCTTGATAGCGTTTGCAAGATCTTCCTTAAATTTTGTCAATGAATCTTCTGGTTGGCCCTTTTGCTTATCCAAAGCTAACTTAGCTGCTTCCTCGGCTTTCTTTGCATTGATATCTTCAAGTTTAAGCTTCTCAACAATAGCTTTATTTTTGATCGCTGCATTCAAACAATCTTCAGTAAGTTTCACATCTTTAATACAAGAGTCGCCAATTAGCTTAACGTGAAATGCCTTGAATTGATAGTTTCGGTTATTTTGAAGTTTATCTGGCCAATAAGCAATAACTATAAGCAAAGCCAGGCTGGTAAAAAAAACCAGAATAATGCCTGCTATGATCCTTTCTGCATTTGTTAAAGGATTATTTTCTTGCTCTTCCATTTTTTATAATAGTTTATTATATCTCGTAGGATAATAAAGCACCAAGCATTATCTTTAAAATAAAATTCATTAATATAATTTAAATTAGAAATAGCTAGTTCTAGCCATTTTTAGCAATTCCGAGCATTAATCATAGCTTTAATTTGTTTCCCGTATTTTACTTGATTAGTTTTATTTCACCTAAGACATTATCTAATGAACGTGTCAAACAACTCTCCATTCTCTAGCGCTGAATCTCTACATTTAAAAGGAGCATTCATTCTTTATCTTTCTGAGCGATTTAACTAAAAAGAAAAACAGCAATCAAAAACAGATAGTCTCGCAGGTCTATTTGCAAACAAACTACAGGAAAATGACGATGAAACAGCCCCCCTTTAGAAAACTACGAGGCTATGCCTTTGATCCAAGTCTGTCGCTTAAAACGGAGACGGTGGAAATTAACAATATTATTTATAAAGTGCTATGGGAAGACAACCTTGAACCTGGCCCAATCGGCGATTACATTGAGGTAGTAGACTACGACCCCACAATAGATGTGTTTTATAAGGCTGTTGATTTGAATGAGCAATACATTCTTGCTCAAGATGGGTTGGCCCCTAGTGAAAGCAATCCTCAATTTCACCAACAAATGGTTTACGCTGTAACTATGCTGACGATCAAAAATTTTGAAAAAGCATTAGGCCGAAAAATCATATGGGCTCCGAGAAAAATAGCGGATGGTAAAAAATATGAAGAGTATGTTTCTAAATTAAGAGTATATCCTCATGCGTTGCGGGATGCAAATGCTTATTATAGCCCACAGAAGAAGGCATTATTATTCGGTTATTTTTCGTCAACACCCGCTGATGAAACGCTCAATATGCCTGATTCGTTAGTTTTCACCTGTTTAAGTCACGACATCATTGCCCATGAAACCACCCATGCTATTCTTGATGGCATGCACAACCAATATAACCAACCAACAAATCAGGATATGCTGGCATTTCATGAAGCATTTGCAGATATTGTTGCCCTATTTCAGCATTTCACTTTTCCAGAAGTTTTAAAACATCAAATCGCTAAAACAAAAGGCGACTTAAACTCTCAAAGCCTATTAGGGCAATTAGCACAGGAATTTGGAAGTGCAATTGGAAGTTACGGCAGTTTGCGTGATGCAATTGGTGAAGTAGATGAGGTAACAAAAATATGGAAGCCTAAACTACCTAATCCGGATGATTATCGAACAATAACAGAGCCGCATGAAAGGGGAAGTATTTTAGTAGCGGCTATTTTCGAAGCCTTCATTACAATTTATAAAAGAAGAGTTGCCGATTTAATTAGAATTGCAAGTGGTGGGTCCGGGATATTGCAAGAAGGAGAATTGCATCCTGATCTTGTAGGCAGGCTTGCGGGAGAGGCTGCAAAAGCAGCAGATCATGTTCTTAGAATGTGTATTCGAGCATTAGATTACTGCCCTCCTGTTGACTTGACATTTGGGGACTACCTAAGAGCAATAATTACATCAGATAGTGACCTTGTGGAGGATGACTCAAGAGCTTATCGACTCGCCTTTATCGACGCATTCCGCAGAAGGGGTATTTATCCAGAGAGCATTAGAACCTTGAGCATTGATAGCCTGCGTTTTCCGGTTGTGAATATCGGTTCGAAGCCTTCAATAACTAAACCACGTAAAAATACAGATACCCAAAGTCTCATTACCATAATCTCAGATTTCCTAAGAAGCTATGGAAATAAAATTAGATATGAAAATAATCGGGAAGAAATCTTCAAGTTGACCAAATTGCACATTAGTGGAGATTTTACAAATCGACGTAAGCCAATACAAGGCCTGCACCAGAGAATTAGCAACAAGTTCTCTGGATCCGAAGAGTTCGCGAGGCTAACAGGGTTGGTTTTTGATCATCATTATGAAGCATTTGGCATCTCCCGGTCAAAAAGATTTGATATGCCCTCTTTTCAAATCCAAAATCTTCGATTAGTTTCGAGAGTAGGTCCAAACGGCAACCAGCTTAACCAAGTAGTATTTTCATTAATACAACGCAATGGCGTAGTGTTCAAAGATGATAAATTTGATAGGTTTTTTGATCTACGTGAGGATACAGATAGAAATGACCCTACTGAAATTTTTCTTGAATTTTGTGGAGGTTGTACACTCATCTTTGATTTAGATAACTCTCAATTGCAGTATGTAATAACTAAACCACTGGTAATACCAGAACTTCAAAATGGTGATACTAGATTAGTGATCAATCGTTCAAGACTCGAAAAACAATATAGGTTTCAATACCAAAATGATGCAGTTGAGCCTAATGAATTTGCCCTATACTTCAGCAATGGAAGTCAGGGAATGACTGAACCATTCGCATTTCTACATCAACATTAATTTACGGACATGGCTAAGATTAAACCAAATATATCTGCTCTGGCAGATAGAGTAAGTATCAGGATGTACTGCATGGGTACTGGTGACTGCTTTGTAATAAAGTTCCTATCAGGTGAGGCTGTCAAATACACCATGATGATTGATTGTGGCAGTTGCCAAGGTAACGCCGGCGATTTCAAACAATACATAGATAATCTAGACGAATATGTCCATCATCATATCGACTTGTTAGTGGTAACACACGAACACAACGATCATGTTAATGGTTTCTCAAAGTGTGCAGATATCTTTGCGCATAAAAACTTCACGATTTCAAATGCTTGGTTTGCCTGGACTGAAAATCCAACCGATCCAAATGGTCATGCAAAAAAGCTAATCGAAGAAAGAGAAAAAGCAAAACAGGCGCTAAATAACGTGATCAATCACTTGAAGGTAACCGAGAACGAAAGAAAAAGCAATTTCGAAGACTCTTCGCACTCCTCAAGATTAATTGATAATGATTTTGCATTTTCTAACGGATTAAACACACTTGCTCAAATTAACTTGTCTGAAGATGTATCGGAAAAAAAGTCCCTTCCGGGTATGACAAAAATCAAGAAGATTCTTACTGATAAAGGCACAAAGATTGAGTACCTAGAGCCAGGGCAAACCATAACCATAGATCAAATTCCTGAGTTCAAGTTTCATATCCTAGGTCCTCCATTTGATAGAGATTCCGTTATTTTTAGTAAGGAAAAACAGGGAAAGGATGTTTTCAAGAACAATTCAAAACTGGAGGCTTTCTCGCTTTCAACTAAAGCATATTTAGATTTAGCAGACACAGTTACTAATGGAAAAGACTTACCGTTTGACCAGGAGCATGTGGTGGTGAATAGTCCAAACACTAAATACAACCTAGACCCACTTTACAACGATACACAAGCCAAATGGAGAAAAATAGATTATGACTGGCTTAGCACTGCCGGTGCTATGGCCATAAGATTGAATAGCCATATTAATAATACTAGCCTCGCTATTGCCTTGGAATCAATAGAGACTAATAAAGTGATTTTGCTACCAGGTGATGCTGAATTTGGTAGTTGGATGAGCTGGCATAAAATAACTAAATGGCAAAAAACAGATATCCAAAAGGTTGGATTTGTTGAAGATCTGTTGAACCGAACGGTTTTCTATAAAGTGGGACATCATTTAAGCTATAATGGAACTGCATTAGAACAAGGAATTGCAATGATGAACAGTGATGAATTGGCGGCTATGGCGACTCTGGATAGACAAAGAATTTCTGTTAAGTGGAAAACTACTATGCCAAACCATCAACTTATGGCAGAATTGATAAGGAAATGTAAGGGCAAACTGTTCATTATGGATGAATTTGAAATTAAAGACGGTCCGTCTAAAACATTAGATCCATTGACGCTCGACAAAAATGTTTATGAAGAAGGCCCGAAAGATGGAAAACTGCTATATAAACAGTATACAGTGACTATATAAAAATCAGAAATAAGCACCAAAATGGGTACCTATTTCTGATCCCACACATTGGTTAAACTGAGAGAGTACCCCAATTGCATTTGACTATAAGCTTGTTCTGAGTTCTTAAGGTTAATGAAATGGTGGTATCTGAAGAATAATCTGCTTCCCGTATCTCTTTTTCCAAAATACATTAGATCTATACTTGGTGAAGCCCAGTATTCATTTTGATCGTTTTTGATCTTAGCACTTCCCTTTAAGCTTACCAWGTGAAAAGGAATTCCCAGTGTAAGTGCAAAGTTGCGACCTCTGGATACAGTGAACTTGGGCTCTATGAACCATTGGTTCATAGTCACAGTTTTAAACGTAGTGTCTATAACTGTTTTAGCTGCATCTTTAAATGAAGTATCGCTGACTTTACTACCTACAAAATTATAGCCTATATTGATTTGCCAGTCATTGATCAAATGTTTTGGATATGGTGAAGGCAAACCCCGTAGTAAGTTCAACTTAAAACCAACTGAGTAATTAGAGCGTTGCAATAGATCTTTTCTGTCAACGCTGTCTTTATTAATTAGCATTGTCCCTTTAAATTTCGTGTCGTATTTAGACAGTCCCCCGATAAACGAAATGAAGTTGCCTGCAACTGTAGCACCATTACGAAAATTTCTGGTATTAGTGATAAACTTCGCTTCAGCTGTAAATTGTGCGATTGCATTAGGCTCACCACTTATTCCTTTAATATCCGTAAAAGCCGATACATTGACATATGAATTTATTGAAGTAGACTCTTTGAGGTAAAATATGTCTTTTCCGTCATCAGATGTAAGTGTGATATCAAAATCGGAATAAGGCAGTTCACTATAAGATTTAACTGGGGTGTAACTGATAACATCATCCAAAAAGACATACATCTTATCTGCTCCATGGTAATATTCCTGCTTCTCGTAAAATAGTTTATCGTCAAACCTTGAATCCATATGAGCAAGATCTATCACCGAATGCTTATTCCTAAAAATGCCTTTGTCTGTTGTCACCACAATCTCAAGCATTATTCCCTCCCTTGCCAAAATATGCACTTTTTTTATACATACTTTGGTAACTTTCAATATGTCACGGTTATTGTCGTATACGAACCCTTTTGCGTGAAACAGAGGATCAGCAATCATTGCCTCAGCCTCATCTCTTCTTTTATTCAACTTTTTATATATTTTCAACGAATCATTCANMWKTATGNTRKMMAMMAMKTSCANTRWWTYKRYWWGKGAGGNGAWKRWYGCTTGAAGTGCTTTAATCTTATTGCTAACACTCGTTGAGTCCTTTTTAAGTGAATCAACACCGTTCTTTAGTTTAGTACTATCTTTTTTTAATTTAGTAGACTGTTTGTCTAAGTCCGCCACATTCTTTTTAAAAACTTTCAGTAGACTATCCTGATCATGCGTTACTTTAGTAAACTGTTCTTCCACTTCTTTAAGTTCCTTGGTGCTTTTGTTGATCTTATCTTGGATTTTGGCAAGCTTTGCTTTTGCCTTTATATCATTTGTTAAGTTTATACTGTCTCTGGATTTGACTAGCTTGCTTAACGCGCGCTGCTCTAACAGTAATTGTTCACTAAGCTTAAGAGACTCTTTTCTACCTGAATCTATCTTGTTTAATGTGGTAACTACCGAAATTGAATCCTTTTTTTGTGATGTTTTAGAAGTATCTGATTGCGCATTCGCAGAAAATACAGATAAAAGTATTGCCACAGATAGAACAAATAGCTTTTTCATAAGAGAGTGTTAAATCAACTACTTAAATGTAGATGAAGAAATTAATTAAGATATATTGTTAGAGAAGCGAGTCATGATACTTATTGATGTACCACTGAATGCTCATTCCCATGTCTTAGCAAAAGCAGTTGCTCTACTTCATTAAGGACATCCACCTTGTTCACCTTTGCACCAGGGCACTTATGTGTTGTTTTTGGATCTTCTTTATGAAGTTTCATTGTATTGGGATTAATGCCAAGAACGGCACAAAGGGTTGCCATAGCTGCTACGGCATTTTCTCGCACTGCAGCTCCTCTCCCTTTGTTAAAGTCTTCTGTAGCATAGTTCCCAAGCATTTCAACGCCTAATGCTATTTTATTCCAAGTTGGTGAATGTATGCCTGACATTGTTAATGGAGTGAAAACCCATATCTTATGGTCGTCGATAAATAAATGCGGACCTGCACTCCATTTTCGATCATCCCGATAATATTTAACCAGATTATCAATATGATTTTTGTTTAAGCCGTTAGGCCTGTTTGCCAATGTAGGCACAGCAGTATTGTGTAACACGATAAAAGAAGGACGCCAAGCATTCCATTGCAAAGCATGGCAATAAGTATCGAATTCTTTGGAAGAAAAACTTAGTCCGACAATAGGTTTCCAGTTTGGCATAGCATTATGTTTTGTCTTATACTAAAGCTACCGGCTCGCTTTCGATTTAAAAATAGCTATCGCTAGTCATTTTACACTAAGGATAAAGCTTTTACTTCAAACCTAAATAATTGCGAAAGCAACTGCAAACTTGATCAGCTGTGACAAACTAGTAACCTCAAGCTTGTGAATGATATTCTTTCGGTGATTGTTTACGGTATGAATAGAAAGGAACAGACAGTTTGCAATTTCGAAACTACTTTTACCTTCAACAATAAGACGGATTACTTCCTTCTCTCGAATGGTAAGCAACACAAACTTATGCAGGTTTTTGCGGATCAATACATCATCCTGCACCAGGTTACTTAGCTTTCTTCCGGCATAACTTAGGGTATCGGCAGGAACAGCAATGTGCATCATTCTTAACCCTTCATCAGGATCACTCGACGGATATAACCTTGAAGTGGTAAAGTACCATTTGTATTCACTATCCTCATCTGGCCTTACACGCTGGAAAAATGAATGTATCTTACCCGCATCGTTTTCCATTGCAAAATGTTGCAGCTCTGACTTTAAGATACTGATCTCTTCGGCAGGGAAAAACTTACTGAAATACGCTGGTCCTAAAAGTTCCAGCTCCTCGCTGCTATGCCTCAGGATATCACACCCATTCTGGTTCATGTAGGTATTGGTCATCCGGCTTAAATCCTGTACCATAACGCTACCGGGGATGTAATCGCCAATATCTTCTATCCTTAAAATGTTACTATGAATGCTGTTTCCTATGGACAACAGCTGAGCCTGGAAACTATGTTCCAGTTCAGATTGGGTAAGAGCTTTTAATCCCATTTGGAGAGCATTTTATAAGGTTAATGATATAAATACATTCAACAGATTAATAGAACTTCTATAAACAAATAAATCTTTTATATAAAAACAGCACAAATTTTATGTAAAAAAGACATTGTGTAAATATTAGTTAAATATACTTTCCAATAAGACACAAAACAATACCCATTAGTAGGTATAATATTTCTCATAATTAAACAAAAAGAAACAAATTGTTCTGATTTTTAAATTAGTGAGAAATTAATTTCACACATTAAGAATGTGATTTGAAGCTAAAAGCATTTGAAATGATCAATAGGCACTTGGGATATGGTTTTATTGGGCCTGATTAAAAGTAAATACACAAAACAAGTCTATAAAAAATATAAACTTTTAGTTTAATTAATCAATTATATTTTCTAAATTCATACTTATAACCATCTCACCCTCAAGCGATAATCATGGAGCGCNAAAAAAAAATCAATACTGATACAGGTAACGATAAAGCTTCATTTAGCTGGATAATCATTAGTGTAATAGCGTTTCTAATTTGTTTAGCAGCTTCTACCATTCTAATCTTTTTTGGCAAAGAATTAAACGACCTGGGGATAGCAGGCAATTTTTACTATATAATCCTTATTCCGCTCGGATTCAGCTGCGCTGCATTCTTAGCCGGAGCAATGAAATCGTACGCTTCATTTAAATCTAATGAATCTTTACCCTATGGTAAACTGAACCTGTCTGGCCCTATAGTAATTTTCTGCCTTGTGGTTGGAGGCGGTTTCATTATGCCCAATTTTGGCAAAGAATCAAAGTCCTTTGATTTAGAATTGAACATTGTTCGTGAGGATAAACCAAATGAGTTGCTGAATGAGGGAAAAATTTCAGTACGTATTCCAAAGGGTTATAAGCAAATAGAAGATATTCATGATGGCCAGGCCATATTTAAGAATATTCCAATGTCTTATTACAACAAGAAAATAATAGTTGAAACAATTACCGGAATTTACGAGATATCTGATACCGCTAATAGCTTTAAATCTAATGATGAAAATATCAAGATTGTGCTAAAGCGAACCCAACAATCATTACAAACAAGGATCAGGGGATCAATTGTCGACAACAACGATGGGCCAATAGCAAACGCGCTACTAGATTTTGGGAATGGAACTGCAACTGGCCTTACAGACTCAAATGGCAATTTCAATTTAGAATTGCCTGTGCCTCCGGGCGAAAGAATTTACTTAAAAGTAATACTAAATAACGTAGTTAAGTTTGAAGAGCCTCTAGTAGTTGCATCCGACACTCCTGTTAATATCAAACTTCAGTAATTTTTAGATACAACCATCATGAAACACTTATCTAAAACAGCAATTTGCCTGGCATTGCTGGCACTCTCTGCACACACATTTGGACAAAGAAAGTTTGTTGGAAGGCTTCTGGATGCCAATAGGAAACCTGTTGTTGGAATGAGTTTAAGGGTTGTTAATATTGGAGTGGCCAAATCGGGAACTAGCGGCAATTTTGATGTATCTATACCAGAAAATTCGGATGTAGTGACTTTAGAACTGGTAGGAAGTAAATTAAGTATTATTTATCCATTCGGTGGAATAGCAAAGGTTCCAAAAAATAAAGACGAGCAAATAGAATTTTATATAGGAGAATCGCCTACAAACCTGTTGACAAGAGCGGTTGCTAAAAGCAACAACGAAATGAAGGAAAACCTCTCGAAACTTGGAATTAAATCTGATGATATGCTATCCACTCTTAAAAGCTACAGAGAAGCCGTGGAGAAACTGATAGATATAAAACTCGACAATCTATCCGCCGAAGAAGAACTGGATAATCAGAGAAAGGACTTTTACCCTACCCTATCAAAAGCAATAAACAATTTCATTAATGAGGCAAAAGACCTAAAGGATGCCTTTAAGTTTAGTACGGATCATGCATTTGATGATCCACAGGCACTGGAAATATTAACAAGATCAATAAACAGCTATAACGACGCCTATGAGGAAATTAATAAAAATCATAGCAGTTATGAAAAAAATGTAAAGGACTACTGGGCAAATGAATCAAAGGAAACCGAAGTAAAAGAATGGTTTAACTACGCCTTAGGCGAGTTGCACAGTTCTAACATTTTTATTTTAAATCTAAAGATCAAAGACATTAACGACTATAACACTGCAAATTTGAACAAAACGGAGAAGAAAGCACTCCGAACGAGGGTATTACATGAAATAGAGGTTATAGACCTCCAATTAGATAGAAGGCTCCAGGAATTAGATAAAAGAGCTGAAGTATTATTAAACAGGTTAGCGAATTAGTTCATTAAAATAAATGAATATGAAAAAGTTAAACAACAATGCCCTAAGGGGGTGTTTAGTATTATTTTTTATCCTTGTAACAGTAGTTCATTTTAATTGTAAAAAAACGAAGAAAAGCAGCACTCCGCCGACAATAAGCGCTGTGGATCCTACATCAGGAATTATTGGTGATGCGGTTACAATAAAGGGCAGTAATCTGGAAGGTGTAGATAACGTTTATTTTAATGGAACAGCTTCGAAGATTATAAATTTTTCTGGCACCGAAATAAATACCGTTGTGCCTGCAGGCCTTGCTGATGGAACCGCAAATATCACCGTACGCAGCGAGGGCGGCACATCAAACCAGTTGCCATTTCTGGTTATTAAAACACCGGTTAATGTTGATGTACTCCCGCCAACGCTTAGCCGGGTATATCCTGCAGTGAGCTATAATGATTATCCTGTTTTGGTTTATGGAGATAACCTTTCTGGAACTATTAAGATAACATTTAACGATAAGGACGCCGTTATTTTTACGAATAATAAAAAAATCATTACCACTACAATTCCAAAAACCCTTCCGGCAGGCAAGGTTACCGTAAAAGTAACTACTACAAAAGGTACATCGTCAATAGACCTCCAAACTCTGGGCGTTCCTGCTACCCCATCTACCGCCAATTTCTCAATTGTAAGCGTTCCACCTCCTAATTATGTTCCTTCTATATCTAATAATTGGGATTGCGGACTGTTTTCGCGCACTTCTGAGGATGACAAATTTGTTTATTTTGTGGACCTGAACACAGATATAGACGGGAACGGTGTTAATTACAATGTTACTGGGAAATATAAATACACTTACAATAAACAGGCTGGATACAATACCGAGAATTATATTGAAATTATAGATCATGCTGAAAAGGATACACTGGTAGGTCAGTTTTCTTCTAAATTCAATAATCCTTGTGTATTGGAAATGGTGCTTATGTCTTCCAAAACCAAAAGAATTAGTATCTGTCGGTTTGATATCCGATCAAATTTTCCGGATGCCAATTGTGATAAATAATTTAGTGATGTAAAAACCGAATATTGACATTATAATTATTGAATACTGCATAGTTTTTACCTGCAATATTAGCAGCGTAATAGCTATTGATGAGAAGGTTTTTATAGATCTGGTATTGAATTCCTGCACCAGCTTGACAAAAATATCGGCTATATGACCATTTGTTGTTTTTTTCGAATCCGGGAACGTAATTTATTAAAACGAAAGGCANCCGKWWWAYKTGRWMKGAWRTNNCWAACMKAYASTGCCAATGGCGAATAAAATGTTGCTACAGCATCGCCTTTTTTAAAGGCATATTGCAGACCTAATTGGGAGAAGACAGATAAGTACTTAGTAACGGGGGTATTGTAGAGTAGCTGTGTTGCAAAATAGCTTTGGTTTAGCCCCAAAACATTTGTTTTGCTTTCTTTTATGGATAAGCCAAAAATTAAGCTGCTTTGTAATGTTAGGTTATAGTTTTTACTGAATGGTCTCCATCTAACTCTTGGGCCAACACCAGAAATAGCACTTGCATATTGACTTCGACCGGATACGTTAGGATCAAAAACTCTAAAAATTGAGCTATTCCTATCCTGATCAATTCGCCCCATTATGGTGTTTATATCTAATCCGACATTTACCCTGGATTTTTTTGAAATGCCATAGGTGACTTGTAAAGTATTGAATAAGTAACTTTGCCGAAMRYTTANWATCTRKWWGTTCTCCTTCGTTTTCTCTGTATCGATTTGCTGAATTTAAAGAAGAAAAAAGATTGAATTCCCATTCTCCTTCTTTTATTAGCACGGAAGAGACTGCAGGGATAAAAGTGTAGTTAGACAATGAGTCTTTCAATCGTTTATACTCCTCTTCAAGAACATCTTGACGGTTAACCGAATCCTTCTTTTTGTCTTGTGATAATGCACATCCAACAATCAGTTGAAATAATAGCAGCAAAATAGAATTGAGCCTCATAATTCTACGATTAAATTATCACCACATTGTTGATACAATATACGTTTTATTTAAATTAAAACACTGAAAAACAAACAGATAATAAATTAAATCAAAAACATTTCAAAAAGATGATGGTTATGCTATTATGGAAGCAATAATCTCATCATTACTTGAATTGCTTGATGAACTATACGTTGGTCCGGCAAGCAACTACACCTGGGTGATTGATAGGTTCCCTGGTCATGGTTTTACTAAAGCAATTGAGCAGATCGATGCCGAACAGGCTTCGACACCTACTGTTGAAGGTGGATCAACCATTGCAGCGCACACTGAACATTTAAGATGGAGTATCCGCGTGGCCCTCGAATTTTTCGACGGAAAAATGCCTTCGCCCGATTGGGCCGAAAGTTGGAGAATCCGAGAGGTGAATGACCAGGAATGGCAAAAATTACAGCAAGAGCTGCTGAGCGCCTATGAGGATCTTAGAAAAGCGATTGCACAAAGGAAAGACTGGACAGGTCAGCAATTCAGACAAGGCACACTGGCCCTAATTCCACATGCGGCTTATCATCTGGGCGCGATTAAACAATTGACTATTGCGACAAGTTAAAATTGCCTGCAGGGGCACAATTAATTACTCGAGAAAAGTTCATCAAGCTTTTGCTTAAGTTCATCGCCCCTTAGGTCTTTAGCTATAATTTTTCCTTCTGCATCAATAAGAAGCGATCTGGGTATGCCAAATATTCCAAAATAGGAAGAAATTTCATTTTTCAATCCCTTTAGGTCAGAAACCATTGTCCATGGCATCTTATCTTCTTTAATGGCATTTTTCCAGAGTTCAATATCATCGTCGAGAGACACACCCAATACAGTAAAATTCTTGCCTTTATATTTATTGTAAGCCTTCAATATATTTGGATTTTCAGCCCGGCATGGTGCGCACGAACTTGACCAAAAATCGATAAAAACATACTTTCCTCTAAAGCTCGCGAAATTTACAGGCCGTCCTTCAGGATCGTTTTGAATAAAATCCGGAACCTTAGCCCCCATTCTGCTCCTTTTACCAATTGCGAGTGCGCTGGCGATTTCTTTGCCTTCAGGGGATTCCTGTATAGTTTTACCTAAAAGATTAAAGGCCAGAAGCGCTTCATCATAATCACCCATACTTGCCCGTCGTGCCGCGATATCTGAGCTTATTACATGCATGGGATTTGACTTGATATATGCATTCTCCCTTTCAGTCCACATCTTCGTTACCTGAAGCTGCTTTTCTCGGAGCGCCGGTTGTTCATTGGCTGGTGCATTCGAAATAGCTTTACGGATTGAATCTCTTTGTAGTTGTAAATCTTTGAATGAGCGACTATAGGCTATCGATTCATCATATGTTTTAGAACCAATTACAACAACGCTATCTGGCCTACCCTCAATACGAATGTTTCCTGGTTCAATAAAAAAGGGAAAAGAATTCTCTGGCAGGAAAAGCATGGCTTTACGTGGCCCCGATAACTTCTTGGACCAGGTAAACTTTCCATCAGTAACATGTATTGTGTCTACCTTATACCCTTCGGAAGTATTATAAACAAATTGAAGTTGGTTTTCAGTTAAACCAATGAGGTTTCCTTGTAGGGTAACAGTTTGTGCCGGAACTATGAGATGTAAGCTCAACAAAGCAACAATTACGAGATACGTTTTCTTTAACATGCTTTTTTATTCAATTTACTATTTTTAGTGTAAACTTCTGTTCATTGATTCGAAAACTATAACATTTCAAAAAGATGATTCTTAACTTAGCACAAAAAATATCATCTAGTGTTCGAAGTTTTTAAGGCATATGTACGCCGACAAACAACTATTAGCGACGAGGAGCTTGCCATACTGGAAAGCCATGCCAAGTTCAAAAAACTGCGCAAAAAACAATACCTGCTGCAGGAAGGCGATGTATGTCGCTACCATTGTTTTATAGCTAGTGGCCTAATGCGTACCTATTCGGTTGATGGTAAGGGCAACGAGCACATCATCCGCTTTGCTACTAAAGACTGGTGGATCAGCGATCGCGAAAGCCTGCTCTTCGGTGTACCTTCTAAATTTAACATTGATGCCATTGAAGAATCGGAACTGATCCTGTTCGACAAGGATGAGATGAAGGTGGCCATGGAAACTGTGCCTGTTTTTGGTCAGCTGGTTACCGATATTTTGAACAAGAGCTTTGTGATAAATCAGAACCGGATCCATGAAGTGATCAGCAGCACTGCAGAAGAGAAATACCAGAACTTTGTAAAGCGCTATCCTGATTTCGCCCTGCGTGTACCGCAAGCCATGATTGCCTCTTATTTGGGCATAACACCCGAAACACTGAGCCGTTTACGCAATCCCAAACCTAAGAAGTAGGCCTTTCGATTGACATTTGTCAATTTTTTTCTTACCAAACCTCATCGTTTTGAGGACTGAAAATTTTCCAATTTTGCTTCGTCAGCCGGGTGAACCACTGACCAAAAAATAAGCAAAATCATGTCACATAAATTAGAGAACAAAGTAGCTGTAATAACTGGCGCAACAAGCGGAATGGCTCTGGCTACTGCCAAATTATTTGTAGAAGAAGGTGCCTATGTATATATCACTGGCCGCAGACAGGAACAATTGGATGCCGCGGTAAAACATATTGGTAAAAATGTAACGGGTGTCCGTGCTGATTCAGGGAATCTGGATGATCTTGATCGTTTATACGATATGGTTAGAAAAGAAAAAGGCCATGTAGATGTATTGTATGCCAGCTCTGGTGTTGGGCATTTCGGTATCGGCATTGATGCCATTACGCCCGAAGAATATGACCGTGTATTTGACATCAATGTTAAAGGAACCATTTTTACTGTACAGAAAGCACTGCCGTTATTGTCTGAGGGTGCATCTATCATCATGACAGGTTCCATCGCCAGTGTGAAAGGTTTCTCTGGGATGGGTATATATAGTGCCAGCAAGGCTGCTGTCCGTTCGCTGGCCCGGACCTGGACGCTTGACCTGCAGGCCCGCAAGATCCGTGTAAATGTACTTAGTCCGGGTTCTATTGATACTGCCACCTTTGATGGCGTACCTCAGGAAATCCGCGATTCATTTACAGAGAAGATTCCGATGGGCCGTTTTGGCACTTCTGAGGAGATTGCGAGCACTGCCCTATTCCTCGCCTCTAGCGATTCTACCTTCATTACGGGTATAGAATTGTTTGTTGATGGTGGTACGGCACAGATTTAAGGTATTAGATTGTTACGTCAGATTTGTGGCGTAACAATCTATTTGCTAATTGTTGAAAATTCAATTTCATAAATCTTTGGCCAAAGTTTACCCGTAATCAGTACCCTCTTAGTTTTGGAGTTATAGGCAATTCCATTAGTTTCCTGAGCTTTGGGGTTGATTCTTATTGCACTGTCCTTAAGCATAGTTAAATCGACCTTACCAATCACTTTTCCATTTGCCGGATCAATCTTAACGATCTCATCTTTCGTCCAAACATTGGCGTAAATGAAGCCTTCTATGTATTCAAGTTCGTTTAGGTTTCGTAATGCATAGCCATTCTCTGAAACCGACAGCTTTTTGATAATTTGAAAGTTAGCAGGATTAACATAATTAAGTACTTCGGTGCCATCGCTCATAATTATATTGGAACCATCGGTGGTTAATCCCCAGCCCTCTGTGTTTGTAAAAGTATATTGCCCTAACTTTTTAAAAGTTTGCGCATCGTATACAAAACATGTTTGATTTTTATAGGTAAGCTGAAAAAGCTTGTTATTTAAGAACACTATGCCTTCTCCAAAGTAAACGCTCTTATCAAGCTTAATCTTCTGATCAATACTTCCATTTGCAAGATTAACGATCCCTATAACAGATTCTGTTTCTGGAAACTCTTCTGGTGATCCTGTACTTTCGTACAAAGATCCGTTGTGAAATAAGAAACCTTCTGTAAAAGCATTTGTACTATGAGGAAAGCTTGACTTAATAGTATAATTAATTTCGGGTGTTGTAGCTGCTACGGGCTGTTCTTTATCTGAAGAGTTTCCGCTACAAGCTATGATTACCGTTAGCAATAGAAAATATAATAGGTTCTTCACTAAATTTTTCATGATTATAAAGATATATGGGCGTTACTGTATTTCCGAAATAAATATTTATATTTCAGTACGCAATCTCAAAACGCACATGAACAAGTATATAAGGCTACGCCCCCGGTCAAAAAGTAAGGTCATTTGGACTTTAGTACTTAGCTCGATAATTCTTTTTTGCATTTACATTGGTGTTTTTCAATTGCATTATTACAACAAAGAGTCTGTAGCTTCCATGTTGCTGTTGGTTGTTGGAAATTGCTTCATCATTTTACAAATGATATGGCTTGAAACAAGCAACCTGCTGGTTAGAACTCTTTGTGGTTTTCTTTTGCTTGTAGCCGTTAGATTTAGTGCATTAGGAGTTCTGCAGTTACAGAAACGCTATTATGTGCAACAATTGGAAAATCATGGCAAAATAGTAGATGGAAAAGTATTATTGGTGTGGTCGTCGGAGTCCTCTTTGTTTTACAACCACTATATGGTTGTTCGTTATGCTTTAAATAATGAAAACTTTATACAAAAAATAGATGACGAGAACCAAAGGTTCAATGAAGGAGACAATCTGAAACTTCGGATATCAGCTGAGCATCCGGGAATCCTTCAGGTTATGCAGTAGTCGGATTAACTATAAGTATATTGCGGGCATGATACCCCGAGGCAAACTATACATCAGCAATAAAGATCTATTTACTGGTATCTACTATTGTTTTGCTGATTATTTTAGACCTCAAAAAACAGAGACCGCTGAAAAAAACGATAAAAAGTTGATCTGCCTTTCTGTGCGTACCGGTTTTGATCTGGCTCTAAATGCATTAAATTTTTCGGCAGGCTCTGAAATTTTAGTAACTGACATCAACATCCCAGACATGTTTAGGATTATAGCTGGCCATAAACTAACCGCTATTCCTTTGCCAACAAATAAGCAAACATTAAATATATCGCCTGCAGAGCTGCAATCTGCAATAACGCCAACCACAAAAGCCATACTGATCACCCACCTTTTTGGTGCAATTATGGACACTGATGAGTTAATTGCCATTGCCAGGAAATACAATCTGATTGTATTTGAAGACTGCGCCCAGGCCTATGCCGGTAGTATATATGAAGGCAATCCCGAGTCGGATGTGGCAATGTTTAGCTTTGGCCTCATTAAAACAAATACTGCTGTCCGTGGTGCAATAATCAACTTTAAAGATCCAGCTTTACATGCCAAAGTTTCAACTATAAATGAGCAATATGATAAACAGGATATTTCAAGTTTTCTAAAAAAGCTACTTAAGGCCGCACTTGTAAAGCTCCTCACTACTAAAGCCATTTACACTGGATTTTATAGCCTTGCCAAGGCAAGTGGAAAAGATTTTGAAGAGGTATTGGTTGGCTTTACCAAGGGATTCCCTGGTGATGACATTTTTAAACAAATTCGTTATCGCCCCTGCTCGTCAAACATAAAACTATTACAGAAAAAGCTGGACAACTTTAAACAGCATGATATAGCCACAAGAATACAGTTGGCCAATGATATTTTATCGCCCATCCCTAACGATTACAAAATCGGGACACTAAATACAAAACATACTTATTGGGTACTGCCTGTTGAGTCCAACGATCCGTTACGACTTATCTCCTGCCTGCGTAGGAACGGTTTTGATGCTTCGCAAAAGGCGTCTAGCTTAGTAAAGCACAGCGCCTCCCCCACAGTTGCTAACGCTGAAGATCTAATACTAGATAATCTTGTTTATCTGCCTTCCTACCCGGCCATGAGCAAGAAAGACCGGAATAAGCTCAGCAGGCTATTAATTGACTGTGATTAACCTCATCATTTACTATTCTGATTTAATATTGGCTTTTGATCTTTCAAAGATCACACTTATTATTAATAACACAACATAGCCTAAGATCCCCCAATTATTGTAAGGCAAAAGATGGCTATTAGCTTCACACATAGAGGTGAGATCTACAGGAAACATTAAAAAAAATATCTGCAGACAAGTCATTTCCACCACAGTGTATATGAAAAAGAAACCAATGAGATAGGTCATGGCTTCAGGTTTCATACTTTGAAAATATCTAAAGAAAAACAGTGGTAATATTACGCTAAACACTCCGGTTGAAAACCAAATGAAATACCAGGAATACATACAGTCTATCGACAACAAAGATGTTAGTATTTCATGATATACCATAACTGCCATTGCGGCCGCCACTGAAAAGATTCCTCCAACAATGCCGATTGCAAACGTAATTGCGGAAAAGTGAAACTTGTTTTTCCGTTTCAGTTTTTCGAAAGCAACCTTCTTTTCAATGATCACCTCACTGATATTTTCGGGTAGTTCTACGCTCCTGCTCCTCAGCTCCGCTAGTGCAAGACCAACAGCTTCTTCTGTATGCTTATTCGGATTATTGATGTAATACATCAATTGCGTATCGGATTTCTGTGAGAGTTTCTGTTTGAGCGTTGGCATTCGGTTAAATTAATGAAATGAATTTAGTAAAAACATTAGCGATTATACCCCCCTATTACAAAAACAATTAAGATTACAATATGCAATATATTTATACCAACAAGGACAAATACAGCCAATAAGTTATCTGTTTCGGTTAAGAGCTCAAACATATTTGTAGATTTTAGTTAGAATGCTTCGCCAAGATTTAGCAACACCGCGCTATACCCCTTACTCACACCATAATCGATACCAATATTAGTATTGGACAACTTATTGAACTTAATGCGCAAGCCGGTTCCTGCTGCCGGTTTCCAGGAAGTAAATAAGGAGCCGGAGCCGCTGACTGTATTTACATTTACAAACGCCACAAAACCAAGCAATCCATTTTCGGTAATGTCCCGGCGGTATTCACTCTCCGCATAAAACAATGTCCTGCCACGATACCTGTTCTGGTCTATGCCCCTGGCAGACCTGTTAAAAGGGTCCCATCCGGTACTCGGCAAGTCCAGGTAAGGGGTTTTCCTATTCAGCGCCGTCCAGAAATAAGACCAAAAGGCAAGTGTATTCTGCTGGCTGCGTTTTTCGGGATTCATACGTATGTATCTACGGACATCAAGGTAAAGTGAACTCCAATTTTGGTTACTACCTAATAAAGTGGGATTCACCCGGTAAACTAAATTTCCGTACATTCCCGGTAATGGGTTAGAGGAGTTGCTCCGATTATCATAAACCATGTTTAGGCTAATTCCTGAAGAAAAGGAATTTTTCCCTGTACCATACTGATAACCAGAATACTGCTCCAAATCAGGGGCAGAATCATCGGTATTGATATTGAAACGATAATCCAGATTGTAACCAAGACCCACATACAAATAGGGTTTGATCCGTTTGAGCACATTCTGGTAAAACCTAATATACTTATATTTCAACAGCGTCCGCTCATGTTCTGCTTTCGAATCCCCAATCCCCCAGGTGTATTGTGGATAAACCAAAAACCGCGTATCTCCCTGGATCAACCATGAGTTATCAGTAAGCCAGATATTGGTTCTGACAGGCAATCCGAAACGGTTTCCCAAATTCCAATAAGGTGTAAAAGTTGCAGTGGACAGATTTGTTGTCTTTTTGGGACCAAGGTACATTGCCGCTGAAGTACTGGTGATCAAGGCATTCCCCGTACCTCCGGGCACAGTACCCCCAATAGGCAGAATAGAGAAATACACTTTTTTGTCCTGCTTTTCCCTGACCTTCCCCGGACGGATGCGAAACAGCGCTTTGCCGATATCAATCAAGTCAATTTGCCTGGCAGTATCCACACTCTTATTGTTTTGTATGACCGCGTCCCCCGCATTTTGACCAAAAGCAAAAGAACAGCAACATACAAACATGTTGACAAGGCACAGACTCACTATTATCTTCGATTGCATACCATCAGGTTAAGTGCTTTAGATGACAATAAGCCTGCCAAAAACAACTGAACCAAATGCAACAAAAGACCCATTCATTATCATTTTGAATATAAATTTTAAATCTAATTAACGGGAAGCAGGACTTTAATTTCTGTTGTAATATTTTCTATTGAGCTGATTGCAATGCTCCCGCGATGCAGGCGGATTATATTTAAGGACAGTGGTAGGCCAATCCCATATCCCTTAAAATCCGAAGTATTTGAAGCTCTATAAAAAGGTTCAAAAATATGTTGTACATCACCAGGGGGTATACCAATTCCTTGATCTTTTACAGCAATTGACAATATGTTTAGCTTACTTTCTAATGTTACCAATACAGGTTTATTGTTAGAATATTTGCAGGCATTGCTTACAATGTTTGCTATAGCTAGTTTAAGTAAATTAATATTTGCTTTTATGGTTATCTGGTCTTCATCGGCCGGCAGGTTACTAAAATCGATTTCAATTTTACTTTCGGGATGCACCTGGTTTACCGTGCGTTTGATATCCCACAGCAATTCATCAATCCTTACCAGTTCCCAAGGGTGGTTTTTACCATTGAAGCCTGTTTGTGCCAACCCTAACAAACTTGTGAGAATATGCTCCAATCGATCTGATTCGTCTTTTATTTTCGCAAGAGCCAAATAGCGATCCTGACCATCAGCGTCTGATTTCATTGCAAGTTCGACCTCGCCACTAATAATTGTCAGCGGTGTTCTTAACTCGTGTGAAGCATTGCTGATAAAATTGTTCTGTGTTTCGAAAGCTGTCTCTAACCTGTTCAACATATTGTTAAAAGTTTGTGAGAGTTGAGCCATTTCATCAGTACCGTATACATCAAGCCTTAAGTGTAGATTTTCTGCCTTTATTTTCTTTACACTTTTAATAATCTTTCTTAAGGGGTTAAGCATGTAGTTGGAGAATTTCCAGCCAACTATAAAGGACATTATTATAGATAGAAAAAAACCAGCGATTAGGGTTTTCTGCAAATCCTTTAGTTCTCTAAACCCAAATGGATCATTAGCTGAAACAATAATAATACGGTCYTGWTGANWAYSRSTMAAMTNYTYWCMRACNNWTAAMAATNATKTTSWWYASGWTAASSRKSYASTTKGANNATTTCNWKMMWWYTATMRWRRAMAYTNYKATRGMWAYWCGACGCCTAATTTTACACTACTGATATCACCTTTCTCAATAACAAATTCTTTTTCGTCCGGTAAACGCTCTAAATATTGATTACGGACTTTAGCATACATGTTGTCGTTTTTATCTTCGGCAACTCTAATTTCCGCAGCAATGTTAACTCTGGCTTCTAGTCTTTTATAAAAATCTTCAAAAGCAAAATCATTAGCAAAATACCAGACAAAACCACTCAACAAAGAAATGATAATTGCGGATAAAATAGCGAAAAGAAGCGTTATTTTTCTTGCTATACTCATTATGTATCTTTATATTTTCTCATCTCTACAAAGATTCTAATATTTGGCAGTAATCAAAATATTGGACCTCAAAACAGTAAAGCATATCTCTTTTTTAACATAAAAAAGACACATTGCGTTTACTTTTCTCCTACTGTTCGGCAACGTACGCTTTCCGTTCAATAATGAACGGTTTCGTTAGTCAAAAAAGACTAAAACACTGTTTACAGTAAATTGAAACACTCCACAATTCTTGGCACAAACTTGGTAAATTGCAGATCTATTGTATTTAATTGATAGATCAATACAGCCATGTTCAGACTGAATTTAAAAATCGCTTTGCGTAACCTATGGAGAAATAAAACTTCTTCGGTGATTAATATTATTGGTCTGGCGATAGGTTTGGCCTCCTCCCTTTTACTGCTCTTGTACGTGAACTACGAATGGAATTACGATAAGGGATTCAAAGATGCCGACAAGGTTTATCAGGTAATGATCAATTTCCAGGACGCATCAGGAAAGGTTAGCAGTACGTATGGTGCTCCGGGGAATGGCATTCACAACGCGATCAGAGATCGTATACCGGAAGTGGATGTGGTAGCACGCCTGGTCGGAGGCGGGGAAACASKYMKSRCSMMTGGYMGRASNNGCKKSRAAAMRSTSSYRKYMWATGNCAGAWCMWGMKWYMMWRARRWKNCWTYMYWTRCNGAKYNTKAKNTSCYGRWAATCNNCCSYTACGRNGNTTKATNTRCCSNNAATYCYGNCWWYRKCRCKKRAYRKACCNCAAWKCTGTYRTTWKSMSGGRWCARWSYGCNAAASMWRWYSWTTRRMKRKGWMAAYGWRMKRRACMWAACCATYAMMNNNGRWRWSGWMARRGAMNTWWCCAKNCAMYRSTKYSSTCAANGWMTKWCYANGYCWWKMCYTSSNTCWWKYCTNGASYAKRTCWNTGMMMWKGTCWKWMMTSNAGSAKWKSRRYRRMWWYRKCWGRMMTYWGNATNGGNKCARSKTNARMTGRCCYNTYRAWGGTCRANNNGRTNAAMWGMMMSCTCAAAGGTCNNTNNGWTCAAYNAGCNAAGNCKCNAWASSWMWGYKSAAWRWKYSAWRTYKCSATACSWWARMNNAMAMWYYYWTATKKCMNATWCGTTAANNCNNRSMWWWANTGSCRRWKKYGWYAWCGRAAAAAKNTRYCKGTKSWKWSRTCNGRRMWWWKSWATCTKWNTCATYGSNCTGNNCWTYNNAATYTTAYKNNCATSGCNNCTGCNNCAAWTYYNNGAANNCAKGGCRAMKGNNAARTSSGMAYKMAGRRSAMMRKARGYGSSNCRWKRRSWWSACYRKWGGCGCMRYKMSKKNCYKMASYGRTGGCRCWGNNNTTYSKWASYGWAKYRMTGGCWMTRANCNCTKTKGARKTGTMTTNNTRSCTATRWYCAMYRWTKWGYTSKSKWTASMWMTSTYCANASAMTWTGSNCRRKATMKMRYWYTSSMTRGWCNATKKCARNTRTSNTMGTATTRRCWGGTCNTNWCWRKYRKGRTWRTATYMWSMGSTMTWNCTMTCWGSWTTMWAYCCTGNNCRMNAYTYYWMWMWGMWWWSMASCMWGKKCAAASKYNANRWMSMRRWRMAKYWRRGGCARNNAKKSRKTSYCGGTMARTTTKRSKYWGSYATTRNTNGYYGRTCAKYKYTRCKYTGSYRWTMTRCWRAYMNATCGSTWYKMTKRWGATCTACAAACAGATCGGTTTTATTAAGAACAGACCAATCGGCTATAACACAAATCTATTGGCAGAAATGCCACAGGAGGGCGAACTTTCCCGCAAATTTGAGGTCTTCAAATCGGAGATCCTGAAAACAGGCGCCGTTACTGCCGTCAACCAGGCCGCTGGCAGCCTTTCCAGCGTGAGTAACTGGTTCACGGGTTTCGAATGGCCCAACAGGCCTCCGGGAGCAGAAGAGATTCGTTTTAACCGCTTGGAAACCGATTACGATTTTGTGAAAACCAGTGGTGTGGAGCTGGTTGCAGGTCGTGATTTTTCCAGAGATTTTGCCTCTGATATGGAGGGGGTTCTGCTGAGCAACTCGGCGGTGAAAGTGATGAATCTTCAAAATCCGGTGGGCACCAGGGTGAATCTTAATGGCAAGGACTTGCATGTCATTGGGGTATTCAAAGATATCATCTGGGATTCGCCTTACCACGCTGAAAGGCCGATGGTCATTAATTTCAACAGGGACAAAGGCGCTAGGATCAACATGCGTCTGAATCCGGCCAATAGTTTGAGCAGGAATGTGGAACTGATCTCCGCCGTCGCAAAAAGGCTGAATCCGGCCTATCCAGTTGACATCAAGTTTGTAGATAATCTCTACGCTCAAAAACTGCAGTCTGAGAAAATCCTGGGCATACTGGCTAATCTATTTGGCAGCATCGCGATATTGATCTCCTGCATGGGCCTTTATGGCCTGGTGGCTTACAGTGCGGAACAGCGCACGAAGGAATTTGGCGTGCGCCGTGTACTTGGTGCCTCAGTGAGCAACATTATGAGATTGCTGTCAGTTTCCTTCCTGAAAATGGTGTTTATCGCAGCTTGTATCGGTGTGCCTTTGGCTTATTACCTGATGAATAAATGGCTCACTAATTTTGAATTCCGGACAAGCATATCATTGACGGTTATATCGATAGCAATAGCCGGAACTACAATCATTGCTTTTCTAACGGTTAGCTTTCAAGCGTACAAAGCTGCCAAGGCGAACCCTGTTGAGGCGCTGAAGTATGAGTGATGTTGTGATTACGCCAGCTTTCTTCTGATTCTGCTCAAAGATTGTGGCGTAACATTCAGATAGGATGCTATGTAATTCAGTGGAACGCGGTATGCGATTTGAGGTTGCTCTGACAAAAATACCTGATACCTTTCAACCGCATCTTGTCCTGAATAGGCATTTTTAAGTCGGATTTTTTCCAGCATTCGTTGCTGATGAATCCCATTGACGAGATCAGTCATAAATGGCAGTTTTTGATATAGTCCAAGCAAATTCTTTTTGCTAATAGCTAAAACATGGGTATCGCAACATGCCTGGATGCCTTCGCTGGCTATGGTCTCCTCATTGAAACTTTGCAATATGGTACAGAATTGCTTGTCATCAACAAAGTAATAAGTAACATCGGTACCCTTTTGATTGGTGGAAACTATCCTTAAAATACCCTTAACAATAAAGAAAAGCGTTTTACATACCCTGCCTTCGCTGAAAACGTATTCCCCTTCTTTGAAATCTTTGTCCTGAAAATAAGTGGCAATTATCTCAGCTTCATCATCGGAAATGGTTTTAAATGAGCGAAAGAAGGCAATTAGAGTTTCCATGGGTTAAGGAATATCTGCTAAATTAATGTTTTCCTTAGAATGTTTTCTGTGTGCCGATTTTTACCATTTGGTAAGTGTAGGCTTTTAAGGGTTGTGGATCTTTGTATTCATAAAAAATAAGAATATGGATAATAAAAAAGTTATCATTTTAGGCGGCAGTTCGGGTTTAGGATTAGCAACTGCTAAAGCCGCAGCCGCTGAAGGTGCAAATGTCGTTATTGTATCGAGCAACCAAACAAGGATAGATCAGGCGTTGACGCGACTACCACAAGGAAGCGAGGGTTATGCACTAGATCTTTCGAATGAGCAAAACATCAAGGATTTCTTTAAGCAAACGGGCAACTTTGATCACCTGGTATATACGGCAGGAGAAAACATTACGATGAGCATGGTGAAAGACACCGATATTGAACAAGGAAAGGATTTTTTTACCATACGCTTTTGGGGTGCCTTTGCAGCAATCAAATACGGTAAAGACCATATTAATGAAGGTGGTTCCATTACCCTTATGAGCGGTAATTTCGGACAGCGGCCAAGTAAAGGATATAGCCTTGGCGCAACCATTTGTGGCGCCGTGGATGCTTTTACCCGCGCAATGGCAGTTGAACTTGCCCCCATAAGAGTAAACAATATTGCCGCTGGTGTAATCAAAACCAATTTATGGAATAACCTGAGTGATGCCGACCGTGATGGATTTTACAAGTATCTGGAAAGTACATTATTGCTAAAGCGGGTTGGTGAAGCCGAGGATATTGCCAAGGGTTTTGTATATCTGATGAAGCAATCTTTTGCCACAGGGCAATCGCTGGTGATCGATGGCGGAGCGATGCTGGTTTAAAATAAACTGTCCGACACTGTACACCTATAGTTCGATAATGAACGGTTTTATTATTGAACTATAATTAAAATGCTGTTTTATAGCAAATTGAAAGATATACGCACTCTTGGCACAAACTTGGTAAATTGCAGATCAATTGTATTTAATTGATAGATCAATACTGACATGTTCAAGCTCAATTTAAAAATCGCTTTGCGTAACCTCTGGAGAAACAAGACCTCTTCGGTGATTAACATCATTGGACTGGCAGTCGGATTGTCGGCCTGCCTCCTATTGCTGCTATACGTGAATAACGAGATGAAGTTCGACCGTCAATTTAAAGATGCAGATAAAATCTATCAGGTGATGACCAACTTCCAGGATGCATCTGGTAAGATCACAAGTACAGGAACCTCACCTGGCAACGGGATTGCAATGGCCATAAGAAACAAAATTCCCGAAGTTGATATCATTAGTCGTATTGCCGGGGGCAATGAAACGCTAATTGCCAATAAGGAAACCGGTTTTAGAAAAGTTGATCTCTTTGCTGATCCGGAAATCCTGAAAATATTTAACTATGAATTTATAGCCGGCAATCCGAATGTTGCACTAAATACACCAAATGCTGTAATACTAAGTGAAAGTACTGCGAAGTTGTTATTTGGCACTACTGATGTATTAAACAAAACGGTAAAGTATGCAAACAATACTGACCTGAAGGTAACAGGCGTGATTAAGGATCAGCCAGCCAACACTTCGCTCAGGTTTGATTATTTGATGCCATGGTCTTTTTATGAAAATATAGATGGTGAAGCCCGAAACCCAGGCTGGGGAAATTTCAGTTTCCTTGCTATTGCAAAGGTTAATAACGGAGCTAAACTTGATCGGATCAATTCCAAGGTTAAAAAGCTATTCAATGAAACCTATACAGCCCAAAGAAATGAAAACTTCCTATTCCCTTTTTCAGATTTACATTTGCACGGTGAATTTTTAAACGGCAAAAATGTGGGTGGCGAGATTGAACGCATTTATCTGTTTATTGCACTTGCCTTTGGCATTTTGCTGATCGCCTGTATTAATTTTATGAACATGGCCACGGCAAAATCTGAGCGCAGAGCCAAAGAAGTAGGAATTAAAAAAACGATCGGTGCAACCAGAGGCTCATTGGTTACACAATTCCTTACCGAGGCGATGGTGCTTACTACTGTTGCAGTGTTGATTGCTGTAGCTATTGTTGAGGCTACTTTACCAATGTTCAATAACCTACTTGGCCTGGAAATCATAATCGAATACACAAATGCGGGCTATTGGCTGGGCATACTGTCGGTAGCCTTACTAACTGGTGTTTTGGCGGGCCTTTATCCTGCAGTATTCCTTTCTTCTTTCAACCCTATTCAAACTTTAAAAAAGAAAACAGCAAGGGCAAGACTCATTCCGATAAATCTAAGGCAGGTACTTGTGGTAACACAGTTTTGCTTTGCCATTATGCTGATCATTGCTACATTGGTTATTTATAAGCAAATACAGTTTATAAAGAGCAGACCAGTAGGTTACAATATCAATTTGCTGGCTGAGATGCCTCAAAATGGAGAATTGTTTGGGAAATTTGAATTGTTCAAAGAGCAGGTGTTAAAGACAGGTGCGGTTACTGCGGTAAACCAGGCATCGCGTAGTATGACCCATGTAAGCAATTGGTTTTACGGATTTAAATGGCCAGGAATGGAAAAACAGGGCGAGGAAATTGTATTTAACCGCCTCGAAACTCAGTACGACCTGGTGAAAACAAGCGGTGTGCAAATGCTGGCCGGACGCGATTTCTCAAAGGAGTTTGCATCAGACTCTGCTGCTATTATGCTAAGCAGCACTGCGGTGAAAATGATGAAACTAAAAGATCCGATTGGTAAGATGGTAACGCTTTTTGACAATAAACTGAAGGTAATTGGCGTGTACAAAGATTTTTTATGGGATTCGCCCTATCACTCCGGACGACCAATGGTTATCAATTTCAGCAAAAATCAGGGAGGTACGATCAACATGCGTTTAAATCCGGCTAATAGTTTGAGTAAAAACGTGGAGCTGATCTCAGCTGTTGCCAAAAGTATAAATCCGAGCTACCCAGTTGAAATTAAGTTTGTGAATGATCTGTATACTGCAAAGCTGCAGTCGGAAAAAATTCTGGGTATCCTGGCCAATTTGTTTGGTGGCATTGCCATATTGATTTCGTGCATGGGTCTTTACGGGCTTGTTGCTTACAGTGCTGAGCAGCGAACTAAGGAGTTTGGCGTGCGTCGCGTTTTGGGTGCCTCCGTTGGAAACATCATGAACCTTCTTTCCCTATCCTTCCTTAAAATGGTACTTGTAGCGGCTTGTATTGGTGTACCTTTGGCTTATTACCTAATGAACAAGTGGCTCACTAATTTTGAATTCAGAACCACTATATCATTGTCTATTGTACTGATATCTATAGCAGGAACTGCAATCATTGCTTTTCTAACGGTTAGTTTCCAGGCCTACAAGGCTGCAAAAGCGAATCCTGTTGAGGCGCTGAAGTACGAGTGATGTAGGGATTACGCCAGCTTTCCTCTGATTCTGTTCAAAGGGTATTCTTTTATCTTTATTTCTATTTTCTATTTTAGAGAAATTTAACGCAGAAATGCCAAGCATGAATGCTGGAAATAGAGATCAAACCCAACCTGTTAGATAGGAAAAGGAAATTGGTGAWTAGSCYYSATRYSAWNAYCTWMRACSWNTCRRMTTGGAAAGATGTGCCTAATACCATCTTTAATAAAGATGAAGTTGAAGGTTTAAGATTTGGCATGGAGCCTATTCAAGGTTACGCCTTCACCATAGGCCGCAGATATTGTGTAGACATCAGAGGATTGAGTGATAAGGTAATAAAGATTCGGTTTACGTCTTTATATAGCATCAGAAAAAAACAATTACACGAGAAGTATCTTGACAYYTTWAATNNGNMYKWATYTAWKRMYCATCAAGAAGACATTCTAAATCGATATATTGATTCACTTGACAAAAAGTCTTTTGTTGAGATTCTTGGAACTACTTTTAAAATCAACACCGTAGCTCTAAACAACCATGAAATCCCTTATAATGACTTAGGATTCCGAGAATGTACGGGCTATTATGCTTTGTTTTCCAAAAATAATCCCAAGATTTATAAGAGTTACAACTATCTTAAGGACTGGAATTCTGCAGTGGTTTATAGTATAGCCAAACGCTTGTTGGCAGAAAGCTAGGAGTGACATTAGCTTTTACCGGCACCTTTTACTTCCTCAACTTTAACATACCATGGCGGGAATCTTTTCTCGTCATAAATCCTCTATATTTTTTCTTTATTAACTTTCCTTTGGTATTTATCTCGTACAACTTGTTATTACGGAAAAGTAGCTTTTTGGGATAATAGTAGCCTCCTTGATGATCCATAGATTCGTTCGGATTAAAGGGATATTTTGAGAGCGGAAATGCTATTATCTCTTGTTTTTCATCGTCAGATAAAACCACCTTTGTTACTTTTATTCCATTTTCATCCGAATAAATTAAAGTATCATATACCGGTATCATCTTAAAGTAAATGGTATCGTTTTCTACCGACCATCTTCCAGTTGCCCATTCATGTATCAGGTCAAACCTCCAGATATATCTAAATGTAGAATCAGGATTAATATGGATAGTATTGGCATATACTCTATAGCAACCACTTAGCTCATTCTGAGACAATGATCTTAATGGATAAATGGCAACGCCAATTAACATCAGTACTTTGATGAACCTATAACAGAGCTTAATGTGTTGCATATTTTAAAGAATATGAGTTAATTAAGCTTGTCTATCTCAATTGGAGCATAGGGGTCAAATATGAACTTATCTTTTTGAACAAATTCAAGGTTCTGAATTTTGCCAAAATAATCTTGCTTTGCAAACGACAGTACAACCTGTGCATATACCTCTTTCCCTTTAAAGAAGGTACATCTCATCGCGCTGCCATCATCGCCGATTTTTTCTGGCCGATAAACAGCCTGCTTATCTTTAAGTTCATTGGCTATTTTTTTTAAAGCAGGCAGCACACTGTTAAAATAAGTTACATCATTAAAGTCCGTCTGCAAGCTCTCAAACTTACTTTGCTCAACAAAACTGCAAAAGTTTAAAGAGGTAGTAAAATTGATCGATTCCAAAGAAATCTTTGGAAACTTTTGGGTACGACGCACTTGTTGGATTCCTTTAATAACAACTTGTTCATCAGTTATCTTTATAGCAGATAATTCTGGCGATGTCTGAAACGATTTGAATAAAATATGAAACTGTAAACAACTATCCAAATCTTGCATCATTGTTTTTTGGTCTATCGACCTCAAGTAGGCTTCCGCATTGCGGAATTCGGTCATCAAAGTATGGTTGACAGAGGCATCGCTGACTATTAGAGCAGACGACCATGGCAGTTTATTGTCGATGGTAGCCACCTTGACAGCAGAGTTGAAACCATTCTGAAGCTTAATTATACTCGGATGATCCCAATCGATCTTTTGAGCACTACTAAGTAAAGGACTAATAAATAAAGTGATGAGAAACAATAATCTAAGCATAGTTCTATCGCTATTTGAGGAGCGGTTAAAACAAAGTTACAAAACTTAGCTTATGTTGATTTTACAATGCTGTTAAATAAAATACCGTGACGTAATTGGCAATATTGCTCTTGTCCTTTTCAATCTCTTTGTTATCGATCAATAACTTACTCAGGTCGTACTTACTTTCGTTTAATGATAAGCTGAGCTCGTAGATTTTGTCGTCACCAAGTTTTAAATAAAACTTATCGTTTGTTGAAGTTCTCAGAAAATTAAGACTTACATAAATCGTGTTGAAATTGAACTTTTCGTCACCATAAGAAAATGGAGGTCTGACTGCAAAAACAACAGGTGTTTCTTTTCCATCTGCAGTTTTTTGGAATACTTTAATTTTATCTTTTGAATACGCACCAGTGATCTTTTCATCTAACAGGTCCGTACCTGTGCTACTTTTTACAACCAGATTTAATTCAGGTCCTCTTTCCGGTGAACAAGCACAGAGCCCACCCCCACCTAAATTATTTTTTTTGCACCCTAGATTAGCGATAAATAGTATCGCGCAAACGAATAGAAATTTTTTCATAAAGCTGTTAATTTGATTTTTAGACTAAAACGAGGGCAAGGTGTAAAACGCTACTGATTAAAGGTAAAATAATAAGTACATTTATAATGTAAATAATCTGATATGAAGCTTATCACATCTATTTTTTATCTGATATTTCTATTTACCTGCGCTTCGTACGCACAGGAAATAAAAGGCACTTACGCCATCAAGAATGTTAAAACAGGAATGCTGCTTCGTGTTAAGGATGCCAGTGGTAAAAATGGAACTCCCTTGGTTGCCTATGATCCTCAAAATTGGAAATGCATGACCTGGGATTTTCAAAATACCGGAGAAAATACTTATCAGCTCAAAAATCTGTTTACCAAAAAAACTTTTCAGCCACTTGGCGAAGCAAACGATACTGTGATTATGGAGGAACAGCCTCTTGTTGCAGACGCCAAGAATCAGCAATATGAATTTATTAAAGTGAAAAAAAACATCTACCTGATCAGACTGAAAGCTACCGATTTATACCTTACCCCTGCCGATCCTGAAGGGAGTACCAACTCCGCCATTGTATTAGCAAAGAAAAAGGATTCACCAATACAGCAATGGAGCATTTATCTGCAAAATCCAACGATGTAAATGAAAAAATTGGGTCCATTCATTGTATTGCTCTGTCTATGCTGCACAACGCTATTCGCACAAATATCTAAACCAAAATCAACTAAGAAAAAAGCGGCAAAAAATAATCTTGTAGCAGATTGGGAAAAGAATTTCAAAGAAGAATATAGCGATTGTGCGTTTTATAATAAATACACTGCCAAACAGCGTCTTGCTAAGTACCCTTTTTCAAAAGCTGCTAACGTATTAGCAGTGTCGTATAAGTATAGGGGTATCGATACCAAACCCGGGGAGAACAAGGAGACTAGATCCCCAAAAAGAGGCTTGTATATCAATAATGGGGTATTGGACACAACAACGCTGATTAAAATAAAAACACTAGACTCGAGGCAGATTGACGTACTTACAAATCTGATTTTTAATACAAACTATAAAAAGAAGGATATAATGCATTCAATAATGTCTGGAAAGTGCTTTGAACCCAGGAATGCTTTTATCTTTCTTGATTCAAACGCTCAAGTACTGGATTATCTCGAAATCTGTTTCACATGCTATCAAAGTCGTTCAAGTTCTGATAAATTCGACATTGGTATCTTATGTGCCCAGAAATACCAGATGCTTAGTGACTACTTTAAGAACATAGGTGTTGTTTATGGCACATTTGGAAAAGATTATCATGAAGAAGACACAACGGAATGGAGTAAAAAGGAATAGATAATTAGTAATCAACGAGTAGATCTTTATCCGGAATCTTTTCTTCTATTTACTGCGTGTTTAGTTTTTTATTGGTGGCGGGGGCATAACTATTACCTCAACCTCGTCTTTTGGTTTCACGTATTTGGAGGTGTCATCGCTAAATTTAGTCAATGAGAACATCAAACTCTCATCAGTTCCAACAGGTTCAACATTGCCTCTTAGCCCATAATGCTCCCCAATCTGATTAAGCGCTAGTTTAACGGAGTACCTGCTCTTTGTTGCTGGATTACTGATTTCTATAAAGAGGGAATCCTTATCAATGTACCCCTTGTAAATCGCTTTCTTTGGCTTTTCTATTTCTTCATAACTCTCAAATCTTTGGCCTATTTCTGTAAGCTCAATTTGATTTTTTGAATTGACAATACGATGAATTCTCCAGGTTACCGAATAAGGTCTATGGATTTCATTTTCATTAAGGCGTTTTATGGCTATTCCACCCCATGTACCAGTAAATTTATTTAAAGTATCGGTTTGCTTGCTTTGAGCCATAGCTGTATTGATTATGAAAAAGCAAGCTATAATAAAGACTGCTTTTAGGCGAGAGGTTAAATACATAAGAGGTCAATTTGGTTTTCTTAAAGATAAGTAGATATTTTCTAATAACAATTTATGGAAAAATCGTCCTTAAACTATCTAATTAATTATCGCCTTAATCAATAGCAGGTTTTTAGGCTTTAATTTAAAATCATAATCATCTATCCAAATCTCTCCGGCACCAAGCATTGTACCCCGATAATTGGTAAACATATTACACGTACATGCGTCTTTGATTTTTCTCTTAAATTCGGCATGAAAGATCTGATTAAAATTGACAGACATCTGCTTCTGGCTTTTAATTGCAATTCTCTTATGATTTAAAGTCACATTTATCGGGTATTTTATATGGCTTATTATCCACTGGTGATCATTTTTAAGAATGGCGTCTTTTGTTTTTTTCATAAAATTCTCCACTTCTGAGTCCGTAGCAAGAGAACCGTATCTATGGCTTTCCGATCCGGCTACAATTGAACTGAGAGTGAGCTTGAGATTATAAGATTTGGTTTTATCAGAATTTGTCCATCTGCCTTCAAATCTATCTTTATCGTCTGTAAATACTTTACCCGTAAATATCCCACTAACTCTTCCATTGACGATTTCGGTTAATTCTATTAAATCGCCACTGATTTTACCAGTCAAAGGAATCCTCTTTTCAAATTTCTTGTAGCAGTAGTTGCCTTTTAGTGTTCCATTACTAAACCTGTATATAGATAATTGGACATCGCTATTCCCTAACTTTCCGGTAAAGTCAACCCAACGATTTGGTTCAATATCTAAAGCTTGAGCAAATGAGATTGAAAGGATGACTAAAATAAAAAGGAAGGATATTTTTTTCATTGCGTTAAGTGCGCTAATCCGTTAGCCAATTTTTAATAAAAATCAAGACTAACACGATGACAAACATAAAAATGCCGTAAAAAGGAGTACGAAATGCCCAGTGCCTGTCACTTGTGGGTATTCTGTCTAGTTTTTTGAGTTCGTTAGGATCCATAAAATAAATATAAAGATTGTAATTCAAATTTTTATCTTAAAAAAGGAATAGCTGGCTGATAGAATACTTTTCTGGTATTGTAACTTCTTATCGTGTTTACAATGATGAAAACCAGATTAACAACATACAATATGGGCACCATCAGTATAAATGATTCCATAGCTCCTAAATTAAAAATCCGAAATCCCCTAACTAATGAGCCGCCAAAATGAAAGATTTGGGTAATAATGGGAAAAATAGAGAAGAACATAACTAAAATGCACCAGGATATTTGAAAGTTCAATAGCCTTTTGCCAGTCTCATTTATGTATTTAATTTTGTCCTTTTTGAGCATCCACAATGCCAATGGCACTACTATTCCCAGTATTGGAAAAGCTATAAAACTAAGTGCAGATAAATTTAGCACTACCAGAAAACCCCGATCCTCACTTTCTGTCCAATCTATCAATTCATCAGGAGTTACATTTAAAGCCTTCGCCAGACGTTGTAAGGTATCACCTCTTGCTTCAGTCTCTCCAGCCTCAATTCGTTGAATTGTTCTTAGGCTAAGTTGAGATTTTTCAGCCAGCTCGTCCTGGCTCATGCCTTTGCGACTGCGTAGTTCTTTAATTTTTTTTGCTAAGTCTATATTTTTCATTTTAGAACGTTTTATGTACATGGCAAAGGTATTACTAAGGTCGAAATTGTTTTGCGACTTGTTTACGACATATTTACGTCATACGTGTCTAATAGCCTTTATTTACTTTTAAAAGCGCTAAATAACACTAAATCTACACTATAATTAAAAGTTAAACAGGCCCTGTTTTCTTTCGGCATGCTCCTTCAATATTTTATTCCTTTGAACCAGCAAATCTGTTACATATCGGTTAAGAAAAAGCACATTAGCCAATTTCCCCAAAACCCCAAGCGGAGAAACATAATTAAAAACATCTGTCATCAATGTGTCTGCTTCATTTGCTTCAAAAATATGCTCATGCCTGAATGACTTAAAAGCTCCGAAAACCATTTCATCAACAAAATAATCCGGAGATTTCATTTCAGTTATTTTAGAACTCAGTCTCTGTACAATCCCAAAATGTTTGGCTTCCCATGTAACAGATTCATTTAATTCTATAAGACCAGATGTTTTTCCCGCTACTGCCGTTTCATTGGTGTGAGCAGTAGAGATCTGATGAAGATCGATACTTCTTGCAATATCAAATACAGTTTCCTTATCTGCGTTAATTAACGTTTCTAAATGGATAATTGGCATATACAAATAAAGGAAATGTTTCAGTGGTTTTATCCTATAATCTAATCCTAAAAAAACGACAGCAAACAAGTTGACTTTGTCAACTAAAATAATTATTTTTGTGTATGGATAAACATGATGTAGATAAAATCAGGGCTTTTAATAGGTACTACACCAAAGTGATCGGCTTGCTGGATAAATTCTTACTTGACAGCAAATTTACACTACCAGAGGTAAGAGTAATGTATGAGATCCATCACGCTAAAAAGGTCAGTGCCAAAGCAATAACTGAACTGCTAGACATGGACAAAAGCTATTTAAGCAGGGTATTGCTAAGTTTTGAGAAAAAAGGCCTGATAGAAAAAACATCAGATCATGCCGATGCGAGAATACAAGTGATTGCATTGTCGGCTACAGGTGCAAAAGAGTATGAAAAGCTCAATAAGGCCAGCGATAATCAAATTGCAGATCTCATGAAGAGACTGAATAACGAGGAGATTAAAGAGCTGATCTTACACATGGGGGCTATCCAGAACATTCTTTCAAAAATTAGTAAATAAAAAGTGGAAAAGACAGAGGACATTACCATCCGCACAGAAATAAGACCAGGTGATCTGGGATATGTGATGTACAGGCATGGCAAGATATATGGCGATGAGTACAATTATGGTGTAAACTTTGAAACGTACGTTGGTGCAGGCCTGCACGAATTTTATAAAAATTATGATCCTGAGCTCGATCGTGCATGGATATGCGAACAGGAGCATAAGATAGTAGGTTTTATGCTATTGATGCACCGCGAAAACAGCACCGCCCAGTTACGCTATTTCTATTTTGAGCCGGAATGCAGGGGATTAGGCCTGGGCAATACCCTGATGCAGCTTTTTATGGATTTTGCAAAAGAATGTAAATATAAACATGCCTATCTGTGGACAACTGACCATTTACCCGCCGCCCATCACCTCTACAAAAAATTTGGATTTAGGCTAACAAAAGAAAAGCCTTCCAATGATTTCGGCAAACCGCTTGTTGAGCAGCGTTATGACTTGATTTTCTAAGCAATGAGGCCGTTATTAATTGCGAATGTAGCCAGCTGACCTGTGCTATTGATGCCCATTTTTTTGAAGATGTTTTTTCGATGTGTTTTTACTGTGTGTTCTGAAATGAATAGTTTACCTGCTATTTCGGCGCTTGTAAGCCCATTTACAACCAGGCGTATAATTTCAATTTCCCTTTCACTTATGTGATAAGGTAAATGCTCAATGGGATTAATAAAATCAGTAATGCTATCAAAATAAGATTTACTGTCAATTACCCGCTCTATGGCCTCTAACAAATCCTTGCTTCCCCGGCTTTTTAAGAGACAACCATCGGCCCCTGCCTTAATCAATTGGTCTATATATGACTTTTCAGGAAACATGGTTAATATGACCACCTTTGTTTTAGGGCTATTTTTTTTGATCCATTCTGTACACTGAATTCCATTAAGCTTTGGCATATTTATATCCAGAATCACCAAATCAGCCTTTCTCTGCAACATTAATTCAACCAGCTCCTGGCCATCGGTTGCCGTTCCTATGATTTTAAGGTGAGGCTGTGCTTTTAGTATTTCGCTAAGCCCCTCCACAAAAATAGCATGATCATCTGCAATGTAAATCAATAGCTCATCCATAGTTTGTGATTTCTATAATGTAAGTAATTCCATTAGACAAAGAGTCGAAAGTAAGTTTACCGTTAATGTGGCTCACTCTTGATTTGATATTGCTTATTCCCATCCCCATTGATGCCTGATCGTTGATATCAAAGCCTTTTCCGTTATCCTCATAGATCAAGGTAACCTCACGATCTATTACCGTAATTTCAATTCTTGCCTCACTTGCCATGGCATGTTTTAAGGTATTCGTAAACAGCTCCTGAATAATCCTGTACAGTTGCAAAGATATTTCTTCGGGCAGTGGACTTGCTATATCGATGACTGCCAAGACCTTTAGCTTGCCCGATTCATTTATGGCTTCTGCGAGTTGTAGCAGTGCAGCCTTTAGTCCGAAGCCCGACAAGGCCCTCAGATCTAGTTTATGCGAAAGTTTTCTGATTTCCAGACCCAGATCCTCTGCTATTACATTCATTTTCCCGTTCAATTCTTTAATGTATTCAGTATCAGCATGAGTTACCGATAAATCGCTGTAAATCTTTAAGGTGGCAAGTAAACTGCCTACATTATCATGTAATTCTGCAGCTATCCTTTTTCGCTCCTGCTCCTGTGCTTCTATAAGCATGTATGCTGACTTAAGTTCCTGCTTTTGCATCAATTCTTCAATTTCTTTATAGGCTTTTGCTTTGGCCGCAAGTTTTCGCTGGAATGCGAAAACAAACCAGATAATAGCCACCATCATGAGTACCATAGACGATGTGCCCAGCAGAAGATAGATCAGGTTAGACATTTTTTTCCAATTAACCAGAAACCATAGCCTATGATCACATTTTTAAGAATATTTGAAATACATTGAAAAACCCAGGCATTCTTATAAAATCCATCAGGTGTGCCAGATAATATTTCTGTGCCCAGCAAATACGTAAAAAGTGCACCGGACGCATAAATTAACCAACCGGAGGTAATGATAAAGGCTGGCCTTTCGTTTAAGGGTGTATAGTCATCGTCGTCATTATAGATCTTATAAAAGTACATTAGTCCCAGCACAATAAGCAAGATCATGTTAAATGCCCAGGCAAGCGAATTGAAGCTATGGATATCCTGTAAAAAAAGTGTATTTAAGACGTTTACTAGTGTTATTGCGATTAACCCCAGCCAATGAATTCTTCTAAAAATCAATTGGTTGTAAAAGCAATAAACAAGCGCAATTTCTACTAAAGCTAGCAGGTGAAATGCCGGCATATTATTAATATGCAGTTCCGCAGTGATCAATGAGTATATTTTTAATATCGAGGAGATAAGAAATAATATACCCAGCAACGTGTAAGGCATTTTTTTTTGAGCAACAAACAACCATGCGGTTAAAGGCAGGATCTCAGAGACATCTGATATCGATGAGATAAAAAAAATAGTGTCTCTAAGATCCGGCATTAGTGATTTATTCTGTTAAGAGCGTTAATTTACATTGATTTGGGCATGGTCTTGTGTCGCCAACGATAATTGGGGGGCCAACTATTGGTGCCACTTTATACAAATCATTACCACTTTCAAGAACCGGTATTAAAATTTCATCTCTTCTAGGGGTTTTGGAAGCATCATTAGGACGAATCGATACGGCATGATAAATTCGCACAGCAACGATTTTCTCTCCTGCGTTTTTATTATAGTCATCAATTTGTTCCATAAAGGTACGGAGTGTGTTCAGTCCATATTCAAAACCAAAAATATGTTCAGGATCATTCGGTCCGGTTGTGGCAGCAAGATAATAGCCGATGCTTTCTCTTGCCCTTGCTTCGGAAATGGGGTTCCCTGCGTTGATCAAATCCTGTGGATAGGTTTCGCAAACATCTAAATTTGCAGCTACTTGTGGTGAGTTGGTTTGAGTTTCCATGTTAATAATTAGATATGGTTGTTAATTCTTATAGTCAAATTTGATATTCCCTATCCACTGTAACAATACCTCTCTAGGGGTATTGTGATAAATGCACCTTAATTTATTGTCGTGTTTCGATAGTTGTCCCTGAATCTTATATAGTTTTTTCAATGAAAGAATTTTGTGTTTGGCTCAATGTCGTGCCACAAAAGTACCCCTTAAATACATTGACGCACCTAAAACAGGTAAGAAAACAATTATAATAATCCACACGGTTTTTTCAGCACGGTTCAGTTGTTTGTTCTTAATTACACTAACAATGCCATAAATCATGTAACCAATCAGGATTAAAAATAGTAGAGCGTATCCCATATCTCTAATATACCAGTTTTAAAGTAATTTTCTAGCGACGGTAAGATTTGCGGCAATTAGCTTAGTCAATCACCGCGAAATATGCGGCTAATAACTTTTGTTAAGAAGATTAATAATTTGGTACATTAGTATTATGCCATTTAGAAAAACGCTCCTCTACTTTGCATTCTGCAGCATTTTTTTGGCAGGATGTATCAAGCCCATCCCTGTTTCTTTAGAAGGAAAACAATTCCGTTTGATTAGGCTTGCCATCGGCAATGATGAATATATGGAAACGATTTGCCAATTTAGTGCAGATAAAGTTGAAATCTATGAATTTAAGGATTCAAAGAAATGGACCGCCAATGTTATTACCGGAGGTTATTCTGCTAACAATAAGCATCTGAAATTACCCTTTGGAGAATTTGAAACAGTGCGCGCAAAAGATGGATACTACCTGTATGCTGAAGGCGCGTTAAAATACAAGTTAGTGGCTAACGGCAATATGCTGTAGCACTAACCACCGGACATAGAACCTGTTTTTACATCCCCATCAGGAGAATAGTTTGCCATGATAACACCTGTAGAAGACACAACAGCGTCTGCCAGCTTCCACTGCTCTGGCTGAGTACCCTCTTCAAAAAGCCGCTGACCGCTACCTAAGGTAACAGGAAATGTCCAGGTATGCAGCACATCTATGAGGTGGTGTTCGAATAAAGTCTGACACAGGTCAGCACTTCCATAAATCAGCAAATTAGGTCCATCTGATGCTTTGAGTTTTTCCAGTTCCTGTACTACGTTACCGGTAATAAGAGAAGTGTTTACCCAGGAGGTGTCCACTGTAGTGGTAGCCACTACATATTTCTCAACCTTGTTAAACATTTCAGAAGTAGGATCATTTTGTTGATGTGGCCAAAACGCAGCAAAAATTTCATAAGTACGTCTTCCCAATAGCAAATCATAAGGCTCAGCGGTGATTTTAGCCATTGACTGGTTCATAACATCATCCCAATACGGGAATGACCATCCTCCCCATTTAAAGTTATTCTTACGATCTTCATCCCTACTTCCTGGTGATTGGATCACCCCGTCCATTGTTAAAAACAGACAAGCAATTATTTTCCTCATGGTATCCACATTTGATTAAAACAAAGTTAACGCGAATAGTCATTGCCAATAAGGGACGATAAGGACAAAATACAGGGGTGTTTGTGACAATTTACTTTTGAACATCAAGTTTTACAGGCCCCAGTAAACCCGATACACGTAAAGCCGAACCTTTTCCTGGTCCTGCTATAGTCCACGTTTTACGCTTGTCTTCAGGTTCCCCTGCATCAAAAGCCAGACGATTGAACCAGGTGCTCGTTACCTGCACGCTCAGCGTATTTTGTCCCTGTTTAATGAAATCCTTTAAATTGATACGATACGGTGCGGCCCATAATTTGCCCGCTTCTTTACCGTTTAAGCTTACAACCGCAGCCATATCAACTTTCCCTAAATCAAGGACATACTCCAGGTCAGGTGCTGTTTTATCTATATTGAATGTGGTTGTATAGGTTGCTGTTCCCGAAAATGCTTTTCCTTCTGCTGAAATATCAAGGTCCTTCCAAGGCTTTAGTTCAGTTATTTCAAGCGCTTCAGGAGCACCCCATCCCGTAGGGAAGGCGAGCTTCCATAATCCTGAGATCGGCAGGGTAGCCACTGCTTCGGTTGCTTTAAATTTAACTGCGACTCCTGTGCTTTCTTTTTTCCTGAAAACCACAAAGCATGAACCTCCCTGTGCCAGATTAAGTTTAACAGTTGTGCGATCAGCATTAGGCTGGCTTTCGGCAGGTTTGGAAGTGCCGGTAACCGGATCCCACAGTTCTACCTCTCCTTTTGCCCGAAAACTCAATTCACCACTAAATCCCTTGCCTTTTGGCGCAGTCACGAAATACCAGTCTGCCCCCTCGATACTCCGGTGTGCCCATAAGGCATCTCCTCCGGTTACATCGGGTGCGATTTTTAATGCGGCCAATGCCTGATCGATCGACATGCCTGAAATAACATGTCCCTTACCTACCTTTCTTAAACCTTTGCCAGCTCCACCCCACAGATCCTTTACCGCAGCATTAAAACGTTGTTTTGCTGCATCCCCACCGGTTAGTGTAGCAAGTCCTTCAGGTGCATTACCCACAATGGTTGCGCCATTACGTACAAGCGACTGTATTTTTTCCAGTGTTTGAGGCAACATACGTGGCGCATCCGGCAACCACAATACCCGGTAGCGAATGCCTTCCGGAGTTACTACCATCCCATTTTCTACTTTCAGTCGGTTCAACAACACATCGGGGTTACAATAATCGTATTTGTATCCTTCCGGGAAAGCCGCATTCTGATCCGGTTTATGATTGGTTTCATCTCCAAGATACCACAGCACATCAGACACTGGCTTGCCTCTTTCGAGCATATATGTGCACCTCGATAAGTAATCTGTGAAATCAGGCATATATTGCCACCAGGTTTGTCCCCTTAAGAATGGCGTACCAATTCCTGCTCCAAATGAACTGCCAGGAGCCAGAAAAGGAGTTTGTGGGTTATGTGTGTAAGTATGAAATACATAATGGCTAACCCCTTGCACACTGTTTATGTTGGCGACCTCTTTGAGCATATCCAGATGTTCGTCCCAGCTGAGTGATATGTTTGTAAACGACTCTGCCGCTACACGTNNNNGNGNTTTCCCATACATCCTTGCCGCAGAAGCCGTTGGCTTGATTGGCTTGAAGTTGATAGAGCCGACAAATCCATCGCTCAAGGGTTGCCAGAACTCGCACATAGGTACATCTGCAAATTTGAAATACTCCATGATATCGGCACGTACTACATCTCCGGGGCCGGTTTCGTAGGTTACGGATAATCCATTTTCTTTTGCCAGCGAGGACATGCGACCATAATAATTATTGGTTAACAGGTCATTAAGGGTTTTGCGCCAGTCGGTCAAAAAGCGTGCAGTGGTTTCATGATCTTTGATCACATAGCCAAATAAAGCAGGCAGCCATTTGCGAAGCTGATAACTGGAAACACGTTTAAATTCGGGTTCCATATCCTGGGTCCAGCTCTGAGTATGACATTCCCAGCTATCGATGAGCATACCATTTAGCAGCCCTCCGGCGAGTGGTCCATTTGCACTCGAAAGTCGGCCTATGTAACCTGCAAAATGTGCATCAGCGCCTGATTTGGAAAACTTGTTTGCTTCCCATCCGGTTCCTTCGGCAGGTGCCGGTCCATTTCTCTTTCCGGAATTAACATGACCCAGGCGCAGGATTGTCCAATTGCCTTTGGGTGCCTGCCAGTTTAAGTTTCCGTCGGCAGCCATCTTATCCGAAATATCAAGGATCTGATCGGGCTTAACAAATGCTTCTGGTGATTGTTTAGGGTTCTGACCAGCACGTTCAAGGCTCCTTAATGTCCAGGCGGCTTCCGATTCCCAGCTGTTTTTGCGTGCGGCAGAAAACAGACGAAGGGAACTAAGCGCCATGTCGTATTTATTGGAAATAGAAATGCGGTATTTTTTTACGCCGGCAAGTTCTGAGCAAGCGAAGGTAATTGGGCGGTCGTCCTGCCAGTTTGCCTGTGGCATTTCTGCACGCAGGATGTCTTTTATTTTACCGTCGGCCAAAATTCCCTGTATCGCTATTGCTACCCCCGGCTCGTAAGATTGACCATGATTAAAGGCCTGAACACATGAAAATTCTACACTGCGAAGTGCAGTGGCATCTGGAAATTCGACCTCTACCCAATATGGTTTGGCAGGTGCTGCCGGTGCCAGGCGGATAGGATCTTTGGCTTCTCCCGCAAAATAGGGTTCCCATTTAAAGCTGGTATTGCTGTTAACAGATTGAGGTATAAGTGGCTTTCCGGTATCTCCAACAGGTGTTGGGAAAGCAAGTACGGTAATGTCTTTATAATCTCTCCACTCCTCGGTACTTGGCTCTGGTATTGGCAATACCTGATTGATGGTTTTGCCGCCAACTACATCAGTTCGGTTCCAGATCAGGTTCCGCATTGCATTGGCAGGTGTAATCCATGGACCTCCGGAAGTGGCCCATCCCGGACAGTTGTTCATAGAAAACCTGAGTCCCAAACGGCGGCATTCCTGAGCGGTATGCTTTACTGCATCGTCCCAATGGGCACTAAGACTGGTAATTTGTGGGCTAACGCCTGGCCATGGACCACCAAACTGCCCGTGAAATAGCTGGATCCCGGAAATACCGGACTTTGCGATTGCTTCCAGATCTCTGGTGATGCCTTCTTTTGACACGTTGCCGCCAATGTAGTGGAACCAGGTTTCAGGATGATAAACTTTTGAGGGTTTAAGAAAAGTGGCCTCATCTTGCTTGCCAAAAGGACGGTTGATTTCTTGTTGTGAAGGTACGAAGGGCACCTTTGCCAATTGAGCGGTTGCAGAAATTGAATAGGTAATGGAAAGAAGGATTCCTAGAATATATTTCACGTTTTGTGTGTTCAGGCTTGGTCTGTTATACATTTGGTTTAAATCAAAACCAAGTTAGGGAACATTTGCCTGATAACCGTCATGCACTGTCGGTAAGGGTAATAAAGTAGGGTGAAGTCTAAAATAGGCTTCACCCTACTTTATATTTTACTTTACAGGCACAAGCAGCAAGGCATCTGCTACTACGGCACCTTCTGATCCTTTTGCTGAGATCTCGACATAGGTTTTATTACCAGGACTTAAGGAGTATGTACCTAAACTAACCCATTCACCTGAAGTTTGGCCAACCACTTTAACCTCTGAATCTTTTATTAAAACCTCTTTGGTGCTAGCGCCATCATGAACGTTGATGACAGTAACCGCAGCGGCATTTTTTAATTTCGGATAATAGGTATACAGCGCATATTTTCCTTTTTTAGAAATCTCTGGCTTGTATCTGATTGATTTTGGACTTGAAGAAGTTGAGTCTGCAAGAAAATAATCAGGTCCATAACCACCGTGCGTATTGACAGTCCAGTCTCCTTTTTTTACCACTTTGCTCACCTCACTATTGTCTACGAGAATTTCAGGTGCACTTCCATCTTCCAGTGGATTTCTTTTTAATTGAGCCTGAAGCTGCGAAACATCTACTTTCTGTACGGTCTGCTTATTGTCTATCGCTTTTGCCGCAGCTACCGCAGCAGATTGACCAAGTACCATAAACACAGGCTCCATGCGGATGGAACCGTAAGCAATATGACTGGCAGAAAGGCAAACCGGAACCAGAAGGTTGCCCACTTCGCTTTCCTTGGGGATAATTGCACGGTAGGAAATTGGATATGGCCCAAAGCCATGTTCTTCTACATTGCCCTCATTTTTTACCATGCCGTTGATTACCTGTCTGTCGCAATTGTGAGAGTCCATGCCATAAGCAGCCATTCCTACCCCATCTTTAACAATTTCCTTTGCCTGACAATGGTGCTGGGTCATGACCAATTCTCCAACCATCCTTCTGGCCTCTCTGATGTAAAGCTGGTGCGACCAGTTTCCCATATCCGTATACTCATCTTTAGGATATCCCCATAGGTTAAGCTCAGTTCTGATGTGTTCAGGAACTCGGGGATCATTACCTACAAAATATAACAGGCCTTTGGTATAATCAACGTGCGCCTTCCATATTTCGGCCCTTTTCTGATAATCAGCATCTGGATATTCCCAGTTCATACCGATCATATCTGTAGAAAATCCATTTCTGTTGTTGATATCGGTTTTTTCATTGGGCATGCCGCTCCAGATAAAACCATCTTGAAGGGATTTCCAAGGTCGTTTTTCCATTTGTCTGATCAGCAATTCGTATTTCTCTGGCTGATAGTTTTCCGGTTTGGTAATGGGGATCTGGTTGTCCTTATTTTTAGTTAAGCAGATTCTAAAGTTATAAGCCTGAACTTTTTTATCTCCTGTTCCATCTTTTTCCAGCACACCCGGATTAATTCCCCAAACCAATCCACTTGAAGCATCACCCGGAGTTTTGTAGGGATCTATCCCATCCAGCATCTGATGCCCTTTCATGAACTGAACGCCATTAAAGGTTTCTTTGTACAAATCATTTGCTTCTCTACCCACAGTATAGGAGACACCTGCCTTTGCCATCAAATCGCCTTCATAAGAACAATCGATAAACATTTTGGCTTTAACCTTATTGTCTGGCGCCGTTTTGGCTGAACTCTCCAGCGTGATTTCGCTGATCATGTTTCCGGTTTTGGCAACCGCTGTCAGGCGATTTTGGTATAGCACCTCAACTTTGGCCCTTTTAATATAATCTTGAAACAGGTTTTCGGCAACATGAGGCTCAAACACCCATTGTTCAAATTTACCATAGTGCTGCCCTATTCTTCTATAGAAATCGAGTGCTAAGCCGCTGATGGCATATTTATTACCGATATCAGTAAGGCCAAGGCCACCAGAGCTCATCCCGCCAAGGTGTTTTCCAGGCTCTATTAAAATTACCGTTTTGCCTAGCTTTGCGGCTGTATAAGCTGCAATTACGCCAGAGGAAGTTCCTCCATAGATACAGATGTCATAATCTGACTTAGCAGGTTGCTGCGCTAGTGTAGGCTGCAGCGAGGTGATGATCAAGACGGGTATCAGCAGGTAAAGAAAAAGATTTTTCATAACTAGTAATTAGGGTTTTGAATTAATTTAGGATTGGTAACCACCTCTATATTAGGGATTGGCCATAGGTAATCTCTATTTTTATTGAAGGTGCGTATTTCTATTACCCTCATGTCTGCACGGTTAGGTACCGCAGAATAATCGGTCAGCCCATTCTCATCTATTTGGGGTGCTGCTGCAACCAGGCCTCTTTGTACCCTTCCGTAGAAGTTTCCGGTCATGGCTTTCTCGGCGATATTCCATCTGCGCAAGTCAGTTTGTCTGAACCCTTCCATTGCCAGTTCATAAAGACGTTCTTTATGTACCAGACTGCGAAACTCGGTTTGTGATTTACCTGATGCAATGGCTGGCATGTTTACACTTGGGCGCTGTCTTACCAGATTAATGGCGTCGTAAGCAGATTGATCTAACTGATTGAGCTCGTTTTTAGCTTCGGCATAGATCAGCAGGATTTCGGCATAGCGTATCTGGATGACGTTGAGCTCTGAGTTCGAACGATCTGGCTTGTCGGCCAGGTCTACGTATTTTCGCCAGCAATAGCCAGTAAAGGTTGCAAACGCATTAATGGCTTCCTGGTTGTCTACACGTTTCGCTGGTGTAGTATCATAATTCCAGCATTTCAAACTATCTCTGTGCGTTTCGAACTGGTAATTGAAATATATTGATCCCGGTAAGGCAATGGTAAAGCCAAGTCTGGGATCACGGTTCTTGTATGGATCTTTAGGATCAAAAAGCGGCGATTCATCTATATTTAATCCATCGGTACATGGATAGGCATCTACCAGGGATTGCGATGGTACTTTGTTTGAAAACCCTTGTCCATTCCTGGATAAAAGTGCCGTTGGAGTAGCATGAGTTTGAGTTTTTGATGCACGAAGATATTGAAATGCCCAGATAATCTCGTTGGAATTTTGCCCCGCATAACTAAACAAAGCTCCAAAATCGTTGTGCAGTGTATAGGCTTTAAGGTCCATTACCGCTTTGGCTGCGTCGACAGCATCCTGCCATTTGCCATTATTTAATGCAGTGCGGGCTTTGATAGATAGTGCGGCCCCTTTTGTGGCCCTGCCAATATCACCTCCGGTATAGCTATTTGGTAAATCAAGAGCTGCTTCTGTTAGCTCTTTCATGATAAAATCGGCCAGTTCAGCTTTAGGCGTTTTAGCAATCTGGGCTTCTTCGAGGGTTAACATTTTAGTAATCAATGGCACACTACCAAAATAATCGATAAGATACTGATAGCTATATGCACGGATAAAACGAGCTTCAGCTTTTGAACGGTTAAATATTGCAGGAGTAGTTTTGTCCTTTACTTTGTCAAGATTATCCAGAATAAAATTACATTTTGCAATCACAATATATGCTTGTTTCCATATTTCTAAGGCATAAGTATTGTTACTGTCCTGATTACCTTTTCCGATACTCTGTAAGGCACTATTGTTACGGTCCCAACCAATATCTGTTCCATCATCGATACTAAGGTTGAGCGGCATGCCATCAAGGGGAGAATAGGCTGCAGATTTATACAAACCATTAACGGCGAGAAGGAGTTCGTCCTGGTTAGCGAAAAAAGTTTCATCTGAGGGACCTGACAAAGGACTCTTATCCAGGTATCCTTTTTGGCATGAAGGTGCAACTGTTGCTAAAACAGCGACCAGTATAATTAGGTATATATTTGTTTTCATCTGTTATATTGTTAAAATGTAACCTCTAAACCAAAACTGTATAACTTAACCTGGGGATAGATATTTCCAGCGCCTACCGGTGCTTCTACATCATATCCATTAAGAAAACGGTCGAACGAAGCGACGTTAGAACCATTTGCAAAAACTCTAAGTCGGCTAATGCTCAATTTCTTTATGATGTTGGCTGGTAACGTGTAACCTATCTGAATATTTTTTACACGTAAATAAGATGCGTCTTTAAGCCAAAAGGTAGATGCCTGCTCATTGTTCGACTCACCAAAAGCCAGTCTCGGATATTTGGCATTGGGGTTTTCCGGAGTCCATCGATCTTTATTTTCCTCTCGAATCGTCCCTCCAAGTGCCCCGCCTACATTGAATGGCAAAACCCCTGGGCCGTTTACATAACCATTGGCTTTGCCAACCCCTTGTAATAGTACTGAAAGGTCGAACCCTTTATATGAGGCGCCTATATTTGAAGCAAAAGTGAATCGTGGAACGGTACTGCCCATTATGATTTTATCGCTTTCATTGATCAGGCCATCGCCATTTTGATCTTTATATTTAATATCACCGGCTTTAACTGTACCAAATTGTTTTGCATGTGCAGCTGCTTCCTCGTCAGATGTAAAAAAGCCCTGTGCTTCATAACCAAAAAGAGAATTGATGGCATAACCTTCACGATTTACAATTAAATTAGCGGTCTGATTGATGCCCCTCATATCTACTATAGTATTTTTTACATCAGACAGGTTGAAACTTATGTTATAATTGAAATCTTTGACATTTCCTTTGTAGTTTATACCCAACTCCCAACCCTTGTTATCAACAGTTCCTGCATTTTGAAAGGGAGCAACCAAACCAAGGGTTAATGGAATACCCAGCTGCAAAAGTATATCTCTGGTACGCCTTTGGTAATAATCGGCTGTAATGCTTAGATTATTCAAAAGTGTTAAATCAATACCAATATTTTTTTCTTCAGTAGTTTCCCAGGAAATGTTTTTATTGGCCATGGCTTTTAACGTTGCCGTGTTGGCTATCTGTTTGCCCAAAGCCGTAGATTCAAACTCAAGAGCAGTAATTGAAGGATAGGTACCAATGAGCTGATTGCCAAGTCTACCCCAGGAAAGTCTCAATTTGGCCTCGTTTATGGTATTTTTTAATCCACTAAAAAAATCTTCTTCCGAGATCCTCCATCCTGCTGATGCTGAAGGGAAAAACCCATACTTATTTCCCTCTGCAAAGCGGGAAGACCCATCGTACCGTGCATTGAGTTCTAACAGATATTTGCCTTTGTAGCTATAGTTTAATCTGCTGAATAGGGACTGCAATGCCCATTCTTCTGCACTTCCAGTGGCAGTTTGGTTTAAAGCAGAGCCGCCATTTAGGATTGGATATTCCGGGAGGATATAGGTGTCTCTGTACCCCTGTATCCATTCTGAATAGTAATCTTCCCTAGAACCGCCTACAAGAAACTTAAAGCTATGATCCTTAAAGGATTTGCTTGCAGTAAGCGTAACACGCATGTTATTATAAAATGATTGGGTTTGTTTTTGTGTTAATGAGGTTAATGCCGGAGTAAGGAAACTTGGACTACCATCTGGTAAATAAGACTGAATTGCTTTCTTGAATCTATTATTAGATGACAATGCATATTTGGGAGAATAAGCTGCCTCTGCCTCCAGCCATTCAACCGGTTTATAGTTAACAATAGCATTAATGCTTCCAAATGGTCCTCTTATTCTATTGGTGCCTCCCTCTCTGGTTACGGAGATTGGATTAGTACCATTCCAACCCACTCCCCATTGTCCCCTTTCAGTAATACCGATCTGATTTGCCGGAATTCCGTTCATCCATTGAAAAATTTCTCCCGACCCAATATTAGGGTCTGTAGAAGCTGAAGGTTCTGTGGAAATGGCATTGACATACTGCAGATCGACCTTGGCCTTGAGTTTCTCAGAAAAAGTAATATCGGCGTTATTACGTATAGTATAGCGCTTAAATCCTGAATTTTCAATTATGCCTTTCTGATCAAGAAGTCCGAATGACCCTATTAGTTTTACCTTCTGAGTCCCCCCCTGAATGGTCAAAAAATGACTTTGTTGTAATCCAGAACCAGTTAGGGTTTCTTTTTGCCAGTCGGTATTCGGATAGAGGTCAGAACTGACACCATTTTGTTCTCTATACTTTTGTATCAGCGCATCTGAATAGAGAGGTGTCCGGCCAGTATTAGCATAAGCTTCATTGATTAGTAACATGTAATCTAGTGCATTTACCAATTTCGGCATATTGGTTGGATCCTGCCAGCCGATATAGTTGTTATAAGAAATACTGATCTGATCGGTATTTGCCCTTTTGGTTGTAACTAAAATTACGCCATTGGCGGCTCTGGATCCATAGATGGACGCTGACGCCGCGTCTTTAAGAATAGAAATGGATTCGATTAAATTTGGGTCTATGTTGTTGATTGAACCCTCGATTCCATCGATCATCACCAATGGATCCGAACCACTTAACGTTCCTATACCGCGAATCCTTATTGTTCCACCATCGCTGCCTGGCCTTCCGGAACTTTGCCTGATGGTAACCCCAGGTGCCATACCTTGCAGCGCAGCTGAGGTTTGCCCCATCGGACGTGCGGCCAGATCCTTTCCTGTAACCATAGAAACAGCCCCTGTTAAGTTCACTTTTTTCTGTGTTCCGTAGCCAACCACCACAACCTCTGTTAAATCCGTATCATCGGTCTGCAGTTTTACATTGATACTGGTTTGGTTACCCACAAGAATTTCCTGTGAAGTATAACCAACATAGGAAAACAGTAAGGTGTTTCCGCTATTGGCTTCAATTGAATAACGCCCATTCTGATCAGTAACCGTTCCGGCATTGGTTTCTTTAACTTTTACACCTACTCCTGGCATTGCCATTCCTGAGGCATCGGTTACCGTTCCTCCTATTTTTTGACGTGCATTGTTCACTGCGCCCTGGTCTGCTTTATTGTCGACAGGAACAGCCGGTGCGACCGCTTTTTGCAGTACAATGTACTTTTCTTTCACCACCCAGCTAAGCCCTTTGCTTTTAAGCGTGGCGTTTAATACTTCTGCCAGTTCGGCCTGATTAAAGTCGACAGTGATTTTTTCGGTATCATCCAGCAGTTTATTACTGTAGAATACGGTTAAACCAGTTTGTTTTTTAATGGTTTTAAATAATGTGGCAATGGTAATGTTCTTGCCTTTGAGGCTGATCTTGCTGATGCCCTGCGTGTTTGCGCGAACTGGCAATAAAATAAACAAGATCAAAATAACCGGCAAAGATAGCCGGCCTAATCGGGTTAGTTTTTTAAGCATACATTTAAAGTTTATATAAGGTTTGCTCTAAGACGCAGCTTTTACCCGAATGGGTGAATGGTGTTTTAAAAAAATATTACCTGAAGGTCAATATTCCATTTTTAAGCTCGGCTTGCATACCTGAAGTAAGTTTCAAATTACTGATGACTACATCCAGGGGCAAGTTTTTGTCAATTTCGCCTGTAAAGGTCTGCTGGGAAACTGCTGGGGTTTGCCAGGCAATTTTCACATCAAACCAGCGATTTAAGACCTGCGAGATCTGGGATAGTGGTTGGTTGTGGAAGGAATAAGTACCGTTTCGCCAGGAAAGTACTTCTTGTGCATCAAATGTTTTGATCTCCAGATTCTCTTTTCCGATTACAGCTTCCTCACCAGGTTTTAATTTAATAACCTGATTATCTTTTTTGGCCGACACAGATCCCTCCACTAGCGCTGCAGTGAAATTCTGAGCGGTATACGCATTTACATTAAAAGAAGTTCCATGCACATGCACATCGGCATAAGAGGTATGTACAATAAATTCTTGTTGCGGGTTCTTGGCTACTTCAAAATAGGCCTCTCCGGTTAAATAAACCTCTCTTGTTTGTTTTCCGAACTGAAAAGGAAAACGCAGACTGGATGCGGCGTTCATCCACACGGTGGTACCATCTGACAGCTTAATTTTATAGTCTTTGGTAACCGGAACAAATAGTGTTGCCCACTGCTGGCTATCGGCATTACCGGCGTTGTAGCTTAACTCCTTTTGTTTGGTATTGATTTGGGTTTGGCCTAATTTAATCTGCTTATTATTGGAAAGATCGACCGCTTTTCCCTGATCGGTTTTAAGGTATACTTCTTTAAATGCTTGGTCCTGAAGTGATAACTGGCTTTGCTTGGTGGAACTGAAATACCATGCTAGTGGAAGGGCAATGGCCAGCATTGCAGCAATACCACTTAAGGCCCATCTGTTTCTGCTGAAAAATGAACCAGGTTGCTGGTGCAGGCTTTCGCTTGTTTTCTCCCAGGCCTGATCAGGATTTAGTCCGGACAGAAATGCTGCTGCTTTGGGGCTTCCCATTTTTACTTTCAATACCTCCCAGAACTTTCGCACTTCGGCGTGGCTTGAAATGGCATGCTCGGCCACAAGGTTATCCTGTTCACTGATCGTTCCTGCTATCTTTTCAAATAAAAGACCTTGTATATATTCCTCGTTATACTCCATTACTACACATTAGACGCAATTAAGCGATTATCAGGTGAATATTTCATTTAAAATTAATGAGTTTTTTCTGCAAGGCCTTTACAGCCAGTTTTAAATGGGTTTTTATGGAGTTTACAGAGAGACCCATTTCCTCTGCTGCTTCCTTATATTTTTTATCTTCTAGATATACCAGCTTAAATGCCTTTTGGCGCTGACTTGGCAATTGTTCAAATATGAGATCAAACTTTCCCTGGTAATCATTCTCCTGATTTGTGTCCTGATCTTCTTCTCCCTGCCAGCTTTGTTCTTCTGTATACGCGTTAAGCTTACGCTCAGATACCTTCTTATCTCTGAGAACTGTTAAGCAACGATTGTGAACTGAGCGCAGCAAATAAGCCTTTATAGAGGTATTGATGGATAGGAAAAGTTTTTTCTGCCAGATAGCAATAAAAAGGTTCTGAACCAGGTCCTCGGCCTCCATATCATCCTCCAGCATAAAATAAGCTTTGGTGGAAAGAACCTTATAATATTTCTTAAAAATCAGCTCATAAGCGGTGTAATCTCCGCCTTTAAGTTGTTCCAGTAATATTTGGTCTTCATCTTCCATTATGAACTCAGGTAAACTAAAGATATAAGTTCAAATGAATAATATCAAAATTTCACACAAACGTTTGCATAAATTTTCGACACGCAGAAGCGTTTTTAGTTAATTCTTTGCAAAGAAATTTCAAATGGGGAAATGTTATTTGAAAATCAGCTGACGTAATTTTAAGCAAAGAATAGACATTCCGCCGAGACATGGGGCTTTAAAGCCTTTATCAAACGCTTGCGCAGCAGTTGTAACACCTTGACTTACAACATTGCGGGATACTTTATTACTTTTTCATATCAATTCATCCTAAACCAAATTTTATGAAAAAAAGTAATCTTTTATTAGCGTGCGTTTTTTGCAGTATTCTCTTCACATTTTCATGTAAGAAGGCAGAACACATCCAATCAGAAGAAAAAGCTTTGTCGGTTCACGACTCCACTGCTGAAATTATTACCCAAACCAGAAATGTAAACATCGTTTACTTTGTACCCAGCGACCTGGATACATTGGCCGGTTATCAAAAGAGATTGAGCGACCTGCTATTGTGGACCCAGGAATGGTACAAACAGGAAATGAACCGCAATGGCTATGGCTATAAAACTTTCGGCCTGGCCAATGACGGCTCAGATGGTGCAAAAATCATTACGATAAGAGGTAGTTTACCTAAAAGCGGCTATCCATATTCAGGTGGCTCGGGAGCGGTGGCTAGTGAAGTGAATGCTTACTTTGCTGCTCACCCGGCCGACAATACAAGCGACCATACGCTAATCATTATACCAAGATATTCCATTGGCGCCAATGGCACGCCCAGCGGTGGTCCTTTTTATGGTACCGGCAGGTGGTGTTATGCGTTGGACTATGAAGAAATGGACATCCAGAATCTTGGCAAAACGGACGCCGTCGGCAACCGATTCAGTGTATGGTTTGGTGGTATGGTTCATGAATTAGGTCACGGACTGAACCTGCCGCATAACAGGCAAAAGGTTTCGGAAGATGCTACGCTAGGTATGGCTTTAATGTGGGCAGGTAATGGTACGCTAGGTAAAAGCCCTACTTTTTTAACTGCTATTGATGCGGCAGTTTTAAACACAAATCAGGTATTTAACAACAATAGCAATACCTACTATGGTCCGGTAACATCKWKYNTCRAYWMMMWANCNATGSMAKNTATWMYMGYGSYYWAYSYYCGATTGTAGTATCAGGTAAGTTTACCTCGACCGGCAATGTAACGAGCATCCTCTATTTTAATGACCCTAACGTGAACAATGAGGGTACGGGCGTAAACCACGATTATAATGCCATCGGTTGGGAGTCGAAAAAAATAGGTACGGACAGTTTTAGAGTGGTAATGCCTATTGCTGATCTGGTAGAAAAAGCAGACGGGATTCCATATGAATTAAAGGTTAAACTGGTGCACGACAATGGTACTGTTACCCAGCAGATTTATTCTTATACTTTTGCAGGTGGAATTCCTGTTTTAAATTTCAGTACCAGAAACGAACTTAGTAAAACAGGCTGGAGCATTGCTTCATTCAGCTCTGAAGAAACAAGTGGTGAGGGTGCCGTAAATGGCAGGGCCAACACATTGATTGATGGAAGTGGAAGCACTTACTGGCATTCGCGCTGGTCAAGTTCGGCAACCTCCTACCCTCATAATGTGGTGATCAACCTGGGATCTTCTAAAACAGCAAGTGGCCTTAGTTTAACTCAACGTAGTGGCTTAAGCCGTGCGGTTAAGAATTTCGAGGTACTCACCAGCACTGATGGCATTAATTTTACTTCAGTAAATAACTATGTTGCAGCAAATGCTGACGGACCTCAATACTTTGATTTTGGAAGCGCAAAAACTTTCAAATACATAAAGGTTATCGCCAATTCTGCACATGATGGATTACAGTTTGCAGCTTTAGCCGAGTTGGGATTGTATTAATTAGGGAAGGTTAGTTAGTAGTAACAGGGGGCGTTCATACTTTTTGAACACCCCCTTGTTATTTCAGACCGCAGACTTACAAGCCTTTAATCCTATTCTGTTCATCCCAGGCGCCATTCCGGTCTCTTAAGCGCTTGTTGTTCTTAGCATTTTTGCTGATCCTATAACTGAAAGAAAGTATAACTGTTCTGGTATCCTGCCTGTTTCTAAATGTAGCACTGGAACCAACTACATTGTGGATACTGCCTTTACGTATGGCTGAATAGAATAAATCGCTGCCATTAACCCCTATTGAACCATTACCTGAAAACAGTTGCTTTTTAACTCCCGCTCTAATGCCCGCTATTCCAAAAGTTGTTACCTGATTGGAATAATTGCGGCCTCCCCAGTCAAAAGCGAGATCAGCACTCCAGGTTTTGCTTAAAGAAAAGCGGTTATACCAGTTAAATGACTGCATAACTACGGCTGTATCTACAGTAATCCCGTTGAATTCAGATTGTAAATGTACCCGCTCCGGATTGATCGTAAAATCGGCATTCCACCATTTGAAAATATCCTGATTATAAGAAAGCATTAACCCTGTTATGATAACAGACCCCACATTTTCCGGTCTCTTGATATATACATCATTAATGGCTTTGATAACAGGGCTACTGGTATTGGACATAAATGAATAATAAACGTTGGTGGTCAGTTTATCTTTAAAAACGTGAGTGAGTTGAATATTATTGGTAAACTCGGGACTAAGAAATGGATTGCCAGACTCCTGATTATACTTTTGCACTACCATAAGAAAGGGATTCAGCTGATCATATGCCGGTCTGTTGATGCGTTTTCCATAGCTTAAAAAGAACTGATTCTGGTTTGTAGCATCGGGCTTATAGGAAAGGAAGAATGAAGGGAAAGCATTGAAGTAATTCCTTACAAACGAGGAATCGGATTTTTGTATATTCCCCAGCTGATGCCCTTTGGAACTGGTATGTTCCATCCTAAGCCCCACCTTAATACCAAGYWTACMAAAWTCNCGATWNNTCSYTYKWWAKRAAWKRCWTYRATGYYKWYSCGATATAAGAATGCGTTTGTTCTGTTATAATCTGGTTGTTCCAGTTCGGCAGCGCCAGAAAAGTAGCTGGCCTGGTTATCTGTTTTTATAAAGCTTGATTTTAGACCCGCACTGAGTTTGTAATTATTTTTTAAAGAGAATGAATAATCCACCCGGGCCGAAAAGATATCTATTGTTCTCGGAAGATCCCCCCTGATGCGTTCTAAGCCCAATGCCTGACCAGAGGCATTGTAACTATTGTTGCCAAAAAGCTGGTTGTTGGTGGAATTGTAGTGTGTGTAATCGACATCCATACTGAGCTCGGTTCCTGTACTATCGAATTGGTGCAGCATATTTAAATTCATCGTACCGTTCCTGAACAGGTTGTTTACGCTATGACTGGAGTTTACTATAGCGTCCAATTGATGATTGCTATTCATCATTAAATTTCGGGTACCTCCATGTTCGTTAACCCGATTCCTTAACCCATTGAAAATAAAACCAATGGTAGTTCTTTTGTTCAGGTAATAATCCACTCCTAGTTTTACATTGCTGTTGTGCCTGTTGTAAAGTATTTCTCCTTGCTGTTCCAGTATTGAAGTTAAGCTCCCTGTCTCATTTTTAAAGCTTCGGATTGCCGAGGAATTCTGGAAATCTTTAGGGCTGCCGGCCCCTACATTTGTGAATAGGTTTAGTTTGTTTATCCGATAGTTAAAATTGAAGGAGCCATTTATTTTTCTGTAAATCCCCTTTCCACCGTTTAGTGTTATACCTGTATTGAATCCCTCCTGCTTACTCTTTTTTGTCAGGATATTGATAACTCCACCACTGCCTGCTGCATCGTACCTGGCCGGAGGATTGGGGATCAGCTCGACCTTATCCAGCTGATCTGTTCCCATAGTTTTTAAATAAGACATCAGATCGGCGCCCGACAAATACGTTAATTTGCCATCAATATAAACCGTGGCTCCCTTACCCATCAGGTTAATTGTACCTTCTTCAGTGACCCTTAGGCCAGGCAGCCTGCTTAAGAGCTCAAACGCATTGGTGCCACCAACGTTAATAAGGCCATCAACATTTACTATGGTGCGGTCAATTTTACGCTCTATGGCCTTTTTACGGGTGGTAATTTTTACTTCTTTAAGGTCCGTTGTTTGAGCCATGGAAGAAGTTGCGATTAGACAGAGTATTAGAAAAATTTTCATCATAATTAGCATTAAGTTTAAACCAAATTAGTTCCGCCGGGCTTTCAGGAAAAGACTAATCGGTGAACAAGGCGATGTCCTCGACAAACGCTTAAAAAGGGGCTTATTCTGATAAGCTAAATAGTGTATTTTTGGGTATGAAGAAAAACCTCTGGCCCCTGATGGGCGCCTTTATTGTTTTTTACATGTTAGTTCATGTGAGTGGGCACCTGCCAGGCTTACTCCGCGGGAAATGGACGTTGGTAGATGAACGTAGTTTCACAGTGCAATTGCTAAGTATGGTAACAGATATGAGTATCTCATTCCTGTTCGTGTTGTCGACCTATATGGTAATGCATAAATATTACCCTAACAGAAAGTATGTCGGACTGTTTCTTAATATAGGTCTTCTTATCAGCGTTGCTTTTATCAGCTGTTTTTTAACCAGTTATGTAGCAACCGTCGCACTATCTCGGGATCCGGTCAGGTTAAATCTTTTTTTCAGAAATAACGTGCTCATTTATATCCTGAACACCATTTTTGCAATGGTATTCTATTTCTTCACGTATACCCGGCAGAAGGAACTGGAGCAAAAAGAATTAGCACTGCAAAACCGTACATCAGAGCTTTCATTCCTTCGCTCACAGGTCAACCCGCATTTCCTGTTCAACAACCTCAATACAATTTATTCCCTGGTTTACCATAAATCCGAGCAGGCCTTACCGGCAATCTCGGGGCTTTCAGAATTGCTAAGGTATATGCTCTATGACAGCAGTGAAAAAATAGAACTGGAGCAGGAGATCAGTTACATCGAAAAATATATTTCCCTTCAGCAGTTACGTTTTGAAAACCCTGTTGCCGTTAATATGAAGGTAACCGGTAATGTAAAGGAAATGAAGGTACCACCCTTATTGCTGATCCCCTTTGTAGAGAATGCCTTTAAACATGGAGATGTCTCGGAAACTAAAGAATGGCTATGGATAGACATCAATATGACTGGTGCTGAGCTGATATTCTCATGTATCAATACCAAAGTGAGTAAAAACAAGGATTTTACCGGGGGGATTGGAATAGACAACGTAATGAAGAGACTTGAACTGCTTTTTAAAGGGCGTTACGAATTGGATATTAGAGATAATGAACATCAATTTACAGTTAAACTTGACCTGAACAATGAAGAGTGATAACGTCCTGCACTGCATAGTCCTCGATGATGAGATCCATGCCGTTAAGCTGCTGGCAGATTATGTACTGCGTACAAACGGACTTGAACTGGTATTGAAAACCACAGACCCGGCAGCAGCTGTCGATCTCATTCATAACGGCAATGTCGACCTGATCTTCCTGGACATTCAAATGCCCAATCTTACGGGTATCGAGGTAATGAATATCATTCGTCAGGGACAAACAAAGGTCATCCTCACAACAGCTTATTCGGAATATGCCTTAACTGGCTTCGAATACGATGCAATTGATTACTTAATGAAGCCCGTCACTTTCGAAAGATTTTTGATTGCAGTAAACAAGGCCAAGAAACGAATGAATTTAAGCGCTCCGGAGGCAATAGAGCCCGACCATATTTTCATTAAGGTGGAGCACCGGCTGCAGAAAATCTTGTTTTCATCGATCCACTATATCGAAGGCCTGGGCGATTACATCAGTTTTCATACCTCAGGAGGCAGAGTGCTTTCATTAGAGCGCATGAAACACATTGAATTAATCCTTCCCCAACATCTTTTCTTAAGGATACACAAGTCGTATATCATTAACACCAGCCATATTGATTTTGTAGAAAGAGGCAGGATTGTGATCGATAAGAACTACCTGCCAATTGGCGAAACCTATAAGGATATGGTAAATAAGAAGTTAGGACTTAAAAGTTAACGTCTGCTTATCTCTTAAATTTTAAAATGGTATAAGAATGTGCCGGGAAGCTATATTTAGGTGCATCTCCAGTTAGATTTACCTTTGAGCTTACAGTTTTATACCGTTCAGGTTCTGTAGGTGTATTCTTTGAAGTAAGTTCACCCGACAGCACATAAACATCGGTCTCTAGATTTCTACCTTCAAATCCGTTAAGCTCAATTGCAGTAGTAATGGCCTCGGCACTGGTATTTACAATGTGTAATGCCAAGGTCTTCTCATCTTCGCTACGCGCTGCTGTTACATCCAGAGCACCTTCAACTTTACTTAAAACACGTAAGGGTAAATAGTTCTCTGCCTGCATCTTCTGTGCATAAAATGGGGGCATTCCCCATGCCTTGCCTGCGGTGAAGAAGATCTGACCCTGATCCCAGTCGTTGTCATTCTGCTGATAAGGCTGAAGTGCGTTGGCAGGACTTGAGGTGAGTACAAATTCATTATGTCTGCGGATTGCATTCAGATTAGTAGCATGCCCCAAGGCGCGCTGAATTCCATGCTTACTGCCATTCTCTTCAAAAACGGCAACTTTCATTTGGGTTGCCGGATCCCATTGCTTAAACATACGTTGCATTTCCGCAAGTTGCTTATCAGTATCCAGACCTGCCTTTGGATCATCACCACCTACATGGAGATCCCAATAATCGGCTTTGCCGTTAAGTTCCCTGAATACGTACTCCATATTAGGAGATTCAGGACGCCACCAGGCTGCATGTACGAATTTTAAAGAGCTATCTTTCTTTTTCATAGCTGCATATAAGAGATTGAAGCGTGCTACATATTCCCCGTATGCCTTTTTGTTGTCGCCGTTAAAAATAACCTCCTCATTCCCGATCTCTATATATTTTACTCCGTAAGGTTTTGGATGTCCATTTTTGGCACGCTTTGCCCCCCATTCTGTATTCCCATTCCCATTAAGGTATTCTACCATATCAGCCACATCTTCTGGTGTTTCATAGATATTTATGGCAAAACAAGGTGTTATGGCTGTTGTTTCACAAAACTTGAGAAACTCCTCTATGCCAAAGCCATTGGTGGTATACCAGTTCCAGTGGCCTCGATATGGAGGTCGTTTGTCGGGATCACCAATCATTTTTTTGAACCTGTATTCCGGGGAATTCACCATAGTTCCTGCATAACGCAAAAAGGTTAACCCTTGCGACACCAACATATTTCCAATGTCGGCCCGAACTGGCAATCCTTTAAACTGATCTTTACCAGTACCCATAAGTACTGCCTGATCTATCCAAAGTTTACCGTGTGAAGATATATAGATAGCCAGTCTGGCATTTTTGTCTGTGGTATGAGAGGTCAATGTAAATGGATATTTCTTCCAATTGGCACCTATACCGCTTAGTTTTTTGGTTGCATATGTTTTGCTGCCATCAGCACTTTCGAGCGCAATGATTACTGGGCCGTTTAGCTTTTCTGCCTTTAGATATACCCTTCCCTGAAAAGTTTGCCCTTTACCCAAGGCAATCCCCCAACGATTCAAACTCCTGTTGGCTACTCCTACTTTTCCGGCACCCGTTGCAAAGGTTATAACCTGTGATTTTTTTCCATTGTAGGCAACATTGCTGTCTAGCTCAAAATTAGCCTTCACTTGTCCAGGGTTTACGATATCCCAATTATAGCTCACCTGCTCACCAGCAGCGTTGACAAGTCTCAGGGATTCAGTTTTTCCGTTTTCCTGTATGGAGACATTCCTGAACTCCATCGCTGATCTCCAGGTGCGCAATCCGATCTTTCCCTTAAGCAAGGGGTTACGCTCATCCCTAAAGGAAAGCATTTGTTGTCCGTTAAGGAAAACTTCAATCTCGGATCCTTTTAGCACCACCTTTACTTTATTCCACGTTTCAGGATCAAAACTGGCAGTTGCCTCTTTGAGTGATTCAAAGTTTTGCAGGTGCTTTCCAAGGGCTATCTTCTTACCGTCTCTGCTCAGGCTGATCTCATATCCATCAAAAGCATCATCACCTACACCCGCATTGGCTACCCGAACTAACAGTGCACCACTTTCTCCTTTTCCGGTAAACCTGATCTCGGCTTGAACGGTACCGTTAGTTAGTTCTGTTGGTTCATAAATCAATTTCGCGCTGTGATCTGGCTCTACACCGATTAGATGCATACTGGTCATGAATACTTCACTATTTGTGTTTCTGCCGGGAATAATGGCAACAGCGCCGTCTTTTGCCGTCCAATAGCCCGCAAACCTTTTCCATTGGTTATGATTTACACCGGTAGAAGGTTCTTCAAAGCTCTCGCCGAATATCCGCTGGTCGTAAAAGCCCCCGTAGATTTCGTGGTTCACATCCTCAATATTTGAACCGTAGATCAATGGGCTTAATTTATTCTGGATTTGACCTGCATCTACCTTAATGCGTGCATTTTGAGGTAGCGGTAGCCAAACTTTATAGCCTTTTGCTGCTCTGTTTCCAACAGCATAATAAGGGATAGCAGTAAAAGTTTTACCGTCAACTGTTTTGCCGGTAACCACATTCACACCTTTTAGCAGGTTGTCTTTAAATTGCAATTGCAATGCGGAAGCAGTGTCAATCTGCAACTGTTCAACATTGCCGTTATCTGCTGCCTCTAGGCTGTAAACAATAGGTCCCGATGCTATTGCTACGCTGTTCTTTAAATCTTTCACCTGATTATTTGCAGTAACAAAACGTGGTTTCATAGGCAGCTGGAGTTCCACCTTGTCTCCTTTTTTCCATTTGCGGCTGATCACAGCATATCCATTGTTCATTGTGGCATTGGCAGGGCTGCCATTTACAAGCAGTGTATAAGATGATGGCAGATCGGAACGGTAAAGATCGTAAGGATTTTCTTTTCCCCTTGCCCATCCCGGAATGCGAAGGCTTAAACTAAAGGCCGATTCCTTTTCCGGATTTACATTTAGGCTAATCTTTCCTTCCCAGGGGTAATTGGTTTTCTGCGAAATGGCGATCAGGGTTTTGTCAGGCAGTCGGATATTGGCATCACTGCCGATAAACATGTTTACAAACAAACGATCGCCCGAAGATGCGTAGATGTAGTTTGGCAGTTCAGAAACCATTTTTAAGAACATAGGCGGGCAGCATGGGCAGGAATGCCATGCCCATCTTGAATGATCATGCGCGTTGAGTGGGTTTTGATAAGTATACTGATCGCCCGAAAGAGACACACCAGTAAGTACGTTGTTATAAAGGACACGTTCAAACTCGTCCATATACTTTCCATCGCCCGTTAGTTCGTTCATCCGCTGACTGAAAAATCCTGCACCTACAGCTGCGCATGTTTCCAGATAGGCATCAGTTGGAAGATAATAATCGGGTCCGAATTTCTCGTCGTGCGCAATGGCGCCAACACCGCCCGTTACGAACATACGGCGGCCAACCATATTGTCCCAAAGCTGATCTGCTGTTTGTATGTACTGAGGGTCATGACTCTCCAAAGCCACAGCTGTAATACCCGTAGCCAGTAAAGTGGCACGTACCGCATGACCTTCTATGGTTTTCTGTTTGAAAACAGATATGGAATCTTGCGCGTAGTCGCCCCAGGCAGGGCGAGTGGCATTGGTTACCGTTCCTTCCTTATATTTTTGATCCTTAATCCACTTTTCCGATTTATCGTTACCCCAGGTTTGCCACAGCGGATAATTTATATTGTTGCCTCGATTTTCAATCCAGAACCTTACCAGTTCATAATAAGCCTTTTCATTTACCGGAACGCCCATTTTCTTTTTAAGGCCAGGGTTGTTTTTATATAGCCAGTACAATTTCATAACGGCTTCCTCTGGTCCGGAGTGGGCTGGCACGATGTTTCTTTTAGGAACAGGCCCCATCAGGTTGCTCATGTAATTTGCAAACCGGGTAGCAACTTCGAGCAGTTTGGTTTTACCTGTCGCATTGTAATAGTGAACGCCGGCCTCAATGAGCATACCTGCATTGTAAACATCGTGCTGGAAACGTAAAAGACCACCGTTATCTCCCCAGTGATGGGTTGGTTCCATTAGATCTGTATAAGTATTGATATAGCCGTTAGGATCGGCCTTTTGAGCAGCATAGATACGATCTATATACCCATCAAGTCGTGCCTGTAATACTGGATCGGGATGCTGAATGGTGAGGTCCCCTATTCCGCGAATGCTTTCATAGATCAAGCCGTCAAACCAGGGCAAACCTGCATGACTGCCTGTTCCTTTTTTTCCCTGGGCAATCTTATCGAAATTGTTAAACACATTATTGCTTTCCTGTTCTTTTGCAGGCAGGTGTTGTCCTTCGAACTTATTTAGCACATCGTTGGCAGTTGTAGTGCGCCAAAGCTCGAATTTAGGGCTCCAGAAAGCGTCTTTTATGTTTGCTTTAAGGCTTTGAGTTAGCTGGACATTCTGGTTAACACCTGTGGTTTGTGCCATGCTATCGGTAAAAAGAGCAGTGGTAATGCCGATGCTTAATAAGAAATGGTATTTCATTGTGTGTGGTTTGGTCTCCAAATATATAAATATTTTACAACTGGTACGAACTGGTACGATTTTTTATTTTTTATTTACGATGTTTGTCGGGTGAGTAACTATATTTGCCGGCAATACATCAAACGTGAAAGAAAATAAATCAAAATATAAACTTGTAGTAAGCCATGTGATTGACCGAATAGGCACAGAGGAATACAAGAATGGAGACAGGATACCTTCTATCAATGATTTCAGAACCGAGTATGGTTTATCTCGCGATACAGTGTTTGCTGGCCTACGCGAACTGATGTCAAAAGGCATTATTGCAGCTAACCATGGGGTTGGTTATTTTGTAAAGAGCACCAAAATTCAGACAGGACATCACATATTCCTACTCTTCAATGAATTCAATGAATTTAAAGAAGACCTGTTCAACTCTTTTATGGAATCGGCCGGAAACAGCGCAACAGTTGACCTGTATTTTCACAATTACAACAGGAAGGTTTTTGAGACACTGGTAAATGATGCCAACAACAAGTATACGGATTACATCATCATGTCGGGAAAGTTTCAGGGTATTGAACCGCTGCTGGAATCTTTATCGGGCAGGGTATTTTTGCTGGACCATTTCCATGCAGATTTGAAAGGAAAATACTCATCGGTGGCACAGAATTTTGAGACAGATACTTATGAGGCTTTGGAATCGGCCATCGAACTGATTCGCAAATACAAGCACATTTATATGATCCAAAAGGAAGAAAAGGAGCCTTTAGAGCGTTACGATGGCCTTAAAGTGTTTTGCAGCAAGTATGGGTTTGGCCACGACTATCTTTCTGTGGCAACCAACAGAACAATAGATAAAGGTGATTTATTTATTGTGGTGAATGACAGGGATCTGGTGGATCTGCTNGNAAGNAGSSTSSTGYCCAACAGCTAACCGCAGGTACTGATTTTGGCATCATATCTTACAATGATACGCCCCTTAAAGAGCTTCTTGCTGGCGGAATCACGACACTTTCTACGGACTTTAAGCTGATGGGAAAGACCATGGCAAAGCTGATCAAAACAAAGGGGATTACCACAGTTCAGAATCCGTGGAAGCTGGAAGTTAGAAGCTCTCTGTGACATCTATTTGATCAAAGGTTTTTTTTTAGTATATTCAACTATCATTAAATCTGCATGTTATGAATTATTTAAAAAGCATTTCGCTGGCAATTCTTTGTTTGCTCTGCGTTTCCTTCACAGCATTCCACCATGGTTGGGCTGATTATGATCAAAAAAAGGTATTGGATTTTAAAACCACAATTGAGGAATCAGTATATGAAAATCCGCATGCCCTGGCTAAAGTGAAATACAAAAAACAATTGTGGACAGTTTATTTAGCCCCTACCAGCCGCATGACGGATCGTGGACTAACCGCCGATATGATAAAAAAAGGGACAGAAGTTAGGTTAGTTGCTTACCCTCATAAAACTAAAAAAAACGAAATGCGGGCTGAAAGGATATTTGTAGATAGTGTAAAATACGAACTGCGATAGCTGTGCCATTCTTTATATCTGATCTGCTCAGCTGGTTAGAAAATACTGCCGTAGCGGCGGCTATTCGCCAATCCCTGTGGCTGTATCCGGCTTTGGAAATTGTACACATCACCGGAATTGTAATTTTAGTGGGCGCTGCATTTATGTTCGACCTGCGGTTGCTAGGTTTTTCAAAAAGTCTTTCGGTAATCGGCTTATCCCGCCATTTGCTTCCCTGGTCGGCAAGAGCATTACTATTGGTTATCCCGTCTGGAATATTATTATTCATGACCAATTCAAAAACCCTGGGCATTGACCCCACCTTCTGGCTGAAAATGTTCTTGCTGGTAATTGCGGCGCTTAATGTATTGGTATTTCATAAACGCTTATTTAAGCCTAATTTTGACAGTCAGACCGAAAAACTTCCGTTTTCAACAAAAATATCGGCCCTTGTTTCGATCAGTGTATGGGTAGCGATTATTACCTGTGGTCGTTTGTTGGCCTATTAAAAGGAGTATTCGGAAATACCTCACCATAGCGCGCTTGAATTTTTAAATTAAGATCTGAATCTGGTATCTTTAATAAAAACTTTTACCATGAAGCTAGTGACTATAGTTGTTCCTGAAGGAGACATTAATTTGAGTAGTGTAACCGGTTCATTTGAAATACTTACACGTGCAAATGACATTTGGCAAAAAATGGGGAACAAACCCATGATGGAAGTAAGGATAGCCGGTTATGTACCCGAGTTAAAGGTCGATGACGGTTTCTTTTCTATTAAGCCTATAAATATTAATGATATAGAAAAAACTGATCTGCTGATCATTCCCTCTGTTTCTTATGATATTGATCTGCTGGAAAACAATCATGCGCTAATTGCGTGGATAAAGGAACAGTATATGGGCGGTACTGAAGTGGCATCGATGTGTTCAGGAGCATTTTTGCTTGCAGCCACTGGGTTACTGGATGGCAAAAACTGCTGTACACACTGGAATTTGGCACCTGATTTTAGACGATTGTTTCCAAATATTAATCTTCAAATAGATAAGCTCATTACCGCTGAACGGGGAATATATACCAACGGTGGTGGATATTCATTTTTGAACCTGATACTTTTTCTGGTTGGAGAGTATTTTAACAGGGAGGTAGCTATTATCTGCTCAAAGATTTTTCAAATTGACATCGAAAGATCATCACAGTCGCCTTTTCACATTTTCAGATCACAAAAAAACCATGGTGATGAGCTGATTAGTAAAGCACAAAGTTATATTGAAGAGAATCTAAGCGAGAAAATTTCCTTTGAGGAACTGGCATCAAAGCTTGCCATTAGCCGACGAAATTTTGACCGGAGATTCATTAAAGCAGTTGGAAATACTCCTGTGGAATATCTGCAGCGGGTAAAAGTTGAAGTTGCAAAAAGCACGCTGGAAAAAGGAAATAAAACTGTTTATGAGGTTATGAATGAAGTTGGCTATTCAGATGATAAAGCATTTAGAGGCGTTTTCAAGAAAATAACTGGCCTATCTCCATTGGATTATAAAGCCAGGTATTTTAAGGAGTCTGTTTTGGTATAGTATACGTATCTTAATGTTGCTGTAGCAGTTCAAGCATTTTACGATCTAGCTTATGACCATTATAGTCTTCATATTGAACATCTTGCCGCTCGCTGTCAAGAATACCAAAACTACCACGCAAATTCCATAGCGACCAGCCCCAGCCATTTTCCTTCCATATTTCCAGGTTGTCTTTCATCCATGCAAGCGATACATCATGAGGGGTATGTTGATACGCCCCCCATTCGCCAACATGCACGCCTACACCCTGGTCCATTAGTTTTTTCCATGGATCAAATATTTCCCGTTTTAACCGGTCTTTATCCCACTTGTCGTTGCCTTCCGGATTTAAAGGCCAGGTTGGAACAGCCCAATCTGCTTTAACCCAGGATGCTTTATAATGACTTACTTGCATAGGTCCGTATCCCCTGGTACTTTGCCCAACATTTAAGCCGGATGCACCAAATACAGGTTTAGTTCCATAATGGAGCCCATCGATAACAATTAATCGATCAGGATCTTCTTCCCGTATGGCGTTAACAATTCGTGTCACTACCCGCACGTAATCTGGCTCATCAACATTTGAGGGTTCATTGATCAGATCGAAGCTCAATTTCTTGCTATTGATCCCTTTGTATCGTTTGGCCAGGGTTTGCCAATGGAAGGCCGCAGCTTCTAGAGCCTTATCATCTTTCCATAAATTAAGTGGTTCTGCCGGCGGATTAACACAATAACCCGGGACACGATGCAGGTTAAGGTTAACATGAATCTTGTATTTAATTCCGTAAGCAATTGCCTGATCTATTTCTTTCAAAACATTTTCGGCCATCTGAAGCCAATTATCAGGTTTTGACCAGCAGTGATAGGACATTGGTAAACGGGCAAAGTTAAACCCCCATTTGGCCATCATTTGAAAATCTTCTTTTTTAAAAGGTTGGTTATGGTCTCCGTTAAATTTCTCTAACAGGTTAAAGCCACGCCAAAGTGGTAGCTTGTTAGGTATGATTAAAGGGTTGGATTTAACAAATGCAGGTGTAAACAGGCTTGCAGCTGTTAAACCCACCCCTAGTTGAAGGAATTTTCTTCTTTCCATTTAGTTTTGAGATAGTTGAGGTTCGGTTTATATGCCTTAAATATACCAACATTCATGGACAAGTAGAAGACTATCTATTATAAACATCCACAGCGCTTTCAAGATGCCTGGATCCGGATGTCTGTACAACAAACCCTCCTACTCCAAGACCAGCAGCAAGCCCCCAGAACAGTAAAGTACCTGTAACATTTGGACCTTTGGAATTCATACTGCTCTGACCGAAACCTGTGTGTGAAAGTTTTTGCATATCATTACCCTTTACCAAAAAAGAAACAATACCGGCCACAAATGATGCTCCGGCAGCAGCGTATAATATTTTGCTGGTGTTCATACTTCTTCTGTAGCCGGCCAACATATCCATGCTTTCCGGATTATCGGCCATGTCGTTTTTCAGATTTTGATAATTTACTTTTTTCAGATTCTCGAAACCTTTGTTGTAGTACATYMRWWKKTTAACAACGGGCTCAGGCCGGCCTCCATACCTAAATGCCCTATCGTTGAGAAATTCATCATAAGGAATCTCCTGAAAAATGTTGATTTTTCCCTCTGCAATACGCTCGGCAAATTCGGCGGTGCGCCCGAAAGTGACCCTCCTGGTATTGGCGAAGAAACCATTTTCGTTGTTAAAAAATTTTACTTTTTCAGGCGAAATTCTTCGGGAATCGGCGCGTAGCTGCCAAAATCCAGAAAAATCGGGCCGAAACATGATCCTTTTAGCATAGATTACGGAATCGGAATTGAGATAAAGAAAGTTTTGGGATTCGTGCATCTGGGCACGGGCTGTGATGGCATAGCTAGCCAGTACAACCATGAGAAGCTTTTTCATAGTGGTTACATTTGTGTGTATCTAATAATACACAAATAATAGCCCAAAACTTCTTTTGTAAACAACAAAATACATTTGATCTTCCGGTCAATTCTATTCGGGAATTCTAAAAGGTTGATACCTTTTCAATTCTTTCGTGACGCAACTTCCCTAAAGCAAAAATGCAATGAAAGTCTAACGCACGAAAGCCTTCATTTTTAACGAACACCTTCATTCTTGGTTTAATAGTCAAAAACAAAGAAGTACAATACAATTCAAAATTATTCAGTACAAACTTTTTTTGGTAATCCTGAGAGAGCCCATTAAAATCAAACTTCAAGGCTGAAGCATCCAATACAATCAGGTTATCAAAACGAACCAATGCCTTGGTTAAGTGTATGTTCTCTGCAACCCAGCCGGACATTAACCGGTTAAAGGAAAAAAATTGTTCTTCAGATAACTTTACCATAGTATCAAAATTAGCAAAACAATAACCTCTAGTTAGCTTTTGACACCAATTTATTTCCCTTTCTTGCGAAGATTTAAATAATCAATGTAATACAAAACCTTTACAGACAAACTTGTGTTTTGCGGTGCAGAGAGAATATCCTCAAGATTTCTGTTATAGCGTTTAGTATAAAAATCATCATTGGTTTCGGCAGCTTGTTTATACGATAAGGTCAGCTCACTACCGGGCGCAAACTGCCAAACATAGATTAAATCGACATTAAAAACATTGTAATTCCTATCCATGGTGGTAAGCGGAGCACCCTCATAAGCAGCCAGCGTACCCTTACTCGTTAACAGATAGAATTCTTTATTCCTCCTATCACTCCAATAGTGCCTTAATACAACAGACACTCCCATCTTATTGCTGAAAGAATATTTTGCATCAAATGAATTTTCTACTGTGTTCCGGTTATATCGGGAAAAAATTGCCTGATCACTTTGCGCCTTTATCCAGCTGACATAATTGTAGCTTGGATTAAAATTCAAATCAAGGCCAAAAGCGATCCTGTCATTTAATCTTAAGTTCTGGAAAAAATAGAAATTATACTCCCTGCCGTTAAAAAGCTCTTTTTTGAAGTACTTTACATTTCCTCCAAAGTTATAGGCCTTTGCATTATTTGGATTTACATAAACAGATGCCCCAAACCTGGCAGGTGTTCTGTATAACTGACCGTTGCGGGCTTCATAAAAATCATTTCCTTCTGGCCCATAGTCTAAATCTACTTCAACCGACCAAATGCTTTTAAATTGTACCCAAGCGCCGGTAACAATACCAAAACGCTGGTAGTCGCCAGGATTAACACGCCGGGAATATTCAAAATTTAACCAGCTTTCTAATTGATTGTACCATGAGGTAGGCTTATAATTGTTATATCCAAACCTTACAACCTGATCTAAAAAATTGTTATTGGTAAAAAAGCCCATGTCGGATTTGTCGAACTTATCATCGGCGTATACCTGATTATAGCTCCATCTAAAATTTCCGCTTTGCTTACCACCTTTAAATTCGTAATTAAAACCTGTCCTGCTGGCGGCCCCTTTTAGATAGCTCATTTTACCGGCGCCATTGAAGAAATAAACATTCTTTTTATCATTGAGATTAAACAATAAAGCACTAACATTCGCGTCGTAGGCAGAGCCTTGCCTTAAAACATTGGTATTGATAAAAGTTGCCGAACTGTTGTTTTTTAAAGACTGATCCAGTACCAGAATGTTATAATTGGTTAGTGGCTGAGTTTCAGTTTCTCTTATGTTCCCTTGCTGGTCTTCAACCTCGGTTTGCATAGCTTTAGTTATAGCGTTAAAAACACCTATGCCGAGGCCTTTTGCTGTTCTACCAGAGATCTTAGTGGCATTTAGCACTTTGGCTTCACTTTGATCTTTAATGATCGTTTCGGAGCTGTTTATATCAAAGCGATTATAGTATTTTGGAATAGAGCCAATTCGCTTCGAATAAAACAGATCACCCTTATTAAACAGTTCAGTTCCTTCTGTAAAAAATTGTCGGTTTTCATTAAACTTAACTTCAAATGGTGTTAGATTCAAAATTCGGTTATCGGACTGCACCTGACCAAAATCCGGTACTAAGGTCATATCTAAAGTAAAGCTGTTGTTAATGCCATACTTAACATCCATACCGCCATTGAAACGGGCGGTTGTATTTCTTATACCCGGGATATTAGCAGGATAATGGTTTACATACGCAGACAGGTAAGGTGAAAATGATAAACGTAATGGTGGTTTTATGTCCTTAACTCCCATCCAAAGACCCTCCTGATTGATAAAACCGTTTACATTGGGATTAACATAATTCCAAAAGGTTTGAACGTTTGTGCGCTGGATTCGGCGACTGAAGTTTAATCCCCAGTCTTGAATGTCTTTGGCAGAAAAACGCAAGGCAGAATAAGGAATTTTCATCTCGGCAGTCCAGCCTTTATCGTCGATTTTAACTGCACTTTCCCAAACGGCATTCCAGTTCTCATCTTCATCGCCAATTTGCGAGTATTTGGCATCAAACTGAACCCCCGCAGCGGTAACAAAAAAACCGTTGCCATTCATCTTGTCGTAAAAAGGATCGAAAACTATGGAGATAAAATCGGCATTCCCAATATTATCCCTGGAAACCAGTTCATGAGAAACACTATCAGGATGGTCGTACATCCGCGCATAAACATAGACGGCAGCATTATCATACAATACCTTCATTTCTGTACGCTTCTCCATTCCTTCTACTCTGCCTGGTACAGGTCTGATTTCAAAAAAGTCAGTAGCGATAGGAACGTCAACCCAACAGCGATCATCTAGGATACCATCTATTTTCGGGCTTTCAGTAGTTCTTACGGCCTGCAATTTCTTTTGCACTGCAGGATCCTGAGCCCGACACATCAGGGTATATAAAAGTAAGAAAAACAGAAATAGGGAATGTTTCATTTAAAGCGGTTAATGCCCATAAGACACTACCGTATTACAAATGTTGCATGATTGTTTACATTAATATTCAGGCAAAATCTTACCATCCTTAAATGTGATGGATATTGAATGAAAATAGCCCAAATCCTTTTTCTTCCATTTAGGAGCGGCTTTTAATAGCCTTTCAACCTCTGCGCGAGCGCTTTTATCTAATTGTTCGCTGATTGCGATGTTGGTAAACTGTCCATCCTCGGTTAATTTGAATGATGCGATTAAACAACCATTGGTTGAAACCGGGACATTACAATTTTTAATAAGATATTTGTAAAGAGATCTCATTTCTTCATGATCCAAAGGAGGTATAATCATGCCAAGCGCAAAGGAATTGTTATCGCAACTTGGTTCTGTGGTTTTTGGAAGTGTTTTATCTTGAACAGCTTCCTGTGCATTTGTTTTTTGGGCTGTAGTGCCGAAGCCAAGAAACACCATGGCAGCGATTGCCCATTTTTTCCAATATGAATTATTTACAGGCGCAGGTTTAGACATTTGGTCTTTTGTAAATCGACCGCAAACACTGTTATTGTTTTCATGTAGAATCTGTATGAAATAAGCTACGTTTTTATCAGTTAGATCGTATACTTTCTTTTCGCAAGTATCGCAAAAATGCCCTTCATCATTCAGTTTCATTGTGTCCCAATTCTGGTGGCAGGTAAAACTTAACCTTGCATCTTTGATTCTATTGTTCATAATAGTATGTTCTTTAAAAATCAGATGCATAATGAACATAGTTTCCATATTTTTAATGCATAATCTGTTTTCTAATTCGCTAAGATTAGAAGCCGCTTAATTAAAAATAAGTATTACTATATTTAAACCGATACAGCGTACAGAGCACGTTCTAATACTTTAACAACAAACCAAAACCCATATTATGATCCTATTATTAAAAAATCCAGTCCTGATAATTGCCTGTTTTTTATGTATATTAATAACAAGTAATAGCACTGCTCAGGAAAAACCTGTATATGTAATTGTTCACGGAGCCTGGGGAGGTAGCTGGGCTTTTAAAAATGTTGATGAAATCATGTCCGATCATGGCAACATAGTTTACAGGCCAAGTTTAACCGGTCAGGGTGAGCGTGTCCATTTAAGCGCTCCTGATGTTGACCTGAATACCCATATCAAGGATGTGGTTAATCTGATCCTTTATGAAAACCTACACAATGTTATTTTAGTTGGTCATAGTTATGGGGGTATGGTAATTACCGGAGTTGCAGATAGTATTCCGGACCGAATTAAAAAGCTGGTTTTTCTGGATGCAATTTTGCCTGATGACGGAGAAAGTTTAGCCACTTCCAAAAAAAATGGCACCAACGATATTGCGTTGGCATCAACAAATGGCTTTATGGTTCCCCAATGGGTTAAGCCAAATCAGGCACCTCCAAAAGATGTACCGCAGTCCGTCAAAACCTTTACTCAGCCTGTTTCAAGAAAAAATCCCATGGCTTTAAATTTACCTGCGACATACATATTAACTGTGGAAGAAGGTACAAAACCTGAAAAAGACGGCTTTTATGCCTATGGTGAACGGGCTAAAGAAAGAGGGTATAAATACCTGATATTTAAAGCAGATCACAACCCACAGTTTAACAAATCTACAGAACTTGCCGATCTTCTGGAAAAAGAAAAATAGCATGCAACTGTGGTGTGCGGGATTCTTCGTGATCCCGCAGCATTCTAATCCAGATATCTTTTCATAAAACCTACCTGCTTAGGCCAGTTGCTGTGCACCGATATTTGCTGTAATCCGGTTGAATTCATATGTCGTTTTTCTTATTAATAAACAGGTAATTCCCATATGGTGCAAAAAAAGTGAAAATAGTTCTTGACTCTTACCTTAGGTCATAGCCTACATTTGTAGTATTATTTTAAATCGCATCAGTAATGAGCACAACATACACTGTAAATCAACTTGCAAGCCTGACAGGTGTTAGCATAAAAACACTCCATCTATATGATAAACTGGGGCTGTTAAAACCAGCTATCAGAACAGATTCCAGATACCGACTCTACCAGGAAAAAGAACTATTGAGATTGCAACAGATATTGTTTTACAAAGAACTGGATTTCCCGTTAAAGGAGATCATCCAGATTTTGGACGATCCGGAATTTAACCTGATCAGGGCATTGGAAGGCCACAAGAAGTTATTGCAATTTAAGAAAACAAGGATTCACAAGCTATTAAAAACTGTTGACAATACTATTTACTCACTAAAAAACAACATCATGTTAAACACGGACGAACTTTATGATGGCCTGTCTGCTGAGCAGGCAATGGAATACAGGGCAGAAGCAATTAAAGCATATGGAAACGATGCAGTAACCAAAGCTGAAGATCATCTTAAAACTTTAAGCAGAGACGAAATAAAGCAACTGGTTAACCGACAAAAAGAGCTGGCAAAGGAACTTTCTCTGCTTAAAGATCAGAATCATACTGCTCCAAACGTGCAGCAATTAATTCATGAGCATTATTTAAATACGCGCAAGCTGTGGGGGACATACAATGCCACCGATAAGCAGGCAGAAGCATATAAGGGGCTTGGTAAATTGTATTTAACTGACGAAAGATTTACCGCTGTTAACGAAAAAACTGACGCTGAATTTACTGCTTTTATATGCAAAGCTATGGCGTACTATGCTGATCATGAATTGAGCTGATTGTTTGCTATTTGCTATAAACACCTGAGTGCACTGCTTTTCGCAACTCCCCGTCTTCTGTATCTGCGGTGTAGTCCCAATACATCGCACCCAGCATTCCCTTTTCAAGCAAATAAGCACATTTTACGGCAATAGACTGCGGCGTTTCATAGGTCAATACAAACTCTCCTGCATCATTCACTAAATAAGGTGCTTTAGCCACATCATCCCATTTTTTTGTATAGCCATTTAGTTTTACGAGGTCTTTATAGTCGATATACCAGGCAATATCCCCTTTGCCGTGGCCATAAAACGGAATTCCAAGAACTAGTTTATTTGCAGGTATGCCTGCATTTAAATGTGCAGTTACTCCTTCATCCACACTGATATCTTTGGTATATTCTGAATGGTAGAGCCCTGCATGATGATTTGGAGGCGTCCCCATGTCATACGTCATCACATTCACAAAATCCACTACAGGCGTAATCGCCTTAAAATCGATATATTTTGCATTTGAGACAGACGCTAATGTCAGTAATTTTTTCTGACCAATCTTATTTCTGATTTGAGACATCAATAACGTATAGTTCCTGGTATCATCTGGGGAAGAAGATATCCCGGACTCGGAACTTGTTGGATATTCCCAGTCTATATCTATTCCATCTAAGTTAAATGTGTTTACTACACGCTGGCAATCATCTACAAATTTGCTTCTGTTTTCCTCCGACGCAGCCATTTCACTAAATCTGCCACTTTTCCAGCCACCAATAGACAGCAATACTTTAAGCTTTGGGTATTTGAATTTTAATTCAACAATATCTTTCAAACGACCTTCATTCTCGATAGTGACGCCATCAAATGTTTTATTTACATGGCCAAAAGCATAATTGATATGTGTAACCAGTCTAGGATCCGGTAAAGCCTTCCCCCAAGACGTAACATAAGCTACAATTACCTTATTCCTCGCGTTCTTATTGGGCATTTCTTTTTGTTGTGCCTGAGCTGTACTTAACATAGCAGTAAGCAAAACACCCATAACGGAGTAAATAAATTTCATGGTTAATTGGTTTAGGTGTCTAAATTTAGAAAAAATGACCGGATATTACGGACATTGCTTTTGAATTGCTTCAGTAAATTCTTTGGTGATGGGCCTTCCTCCAAGTGTCTTGCATTCATTATAATATCTCAGGGCATTTTTACAATCCTGCTTCAGAAAATAGACTACTGATAACTTAAATAAAGTATTTTGATTTTTAGGATCTATCTTATACGACTGGTTTAATAAATCAATAGCGGTGGATAAATCCTTTGGATCGTTACTTGCAGGAAATTTGGCGTAATAGATTGTGGCCTTATCGGTAAGTAAATTTGAGTTATTAGGATTCAAAATAAGTCCCTCATTCAATTGTTCCATCGCCTTTTCATGGTCTCCTAGTGTAAAATAAACACTAGAAAATCCCCAGAATACATTTTCATTTTTAGGTTCGAGCAACCAGGCCTGATTAAACCTGTACATTGCTGTTTTGGTATCCCCTTTATAAAGATAACCAAAGCCTAGCTTTATAATTACCTCTGATGCCTTATGGTGGCTGCCTTGTTGCTTCAGGTAATTATCTATAAGCTGTTGATCAGCCTTTTTTTGTGATTCTGACTTAACAGCATTACCAAATTTGGGGTTAAGCCTGATATTAGTTTTAGCTTCCTTCTTCCAATCCTCATAGCTGATTGCTTTACCAGGTGATTCTGGGTTAGCATTTGCAGGCTGCTGCGCGAAATTACATGAAGTAATTGATATTGAAATTAGTACTATTATCAGAAGTTGTTTCATTTAGAGATGCGTTGAATTGCTATTTGATAAAAATTCTATTCTTATCGAACAAGATAGGAACTATTTTCTTACTTTAACAACTGCTCATTGCAATTAGAACCGAACATAAACTATGGCCAAATACGTCTCTCTCATTTTAACCAGATTCCTTTTTTTACTTTGCATCTTTTTTGTTTTATGCTTTAACAATGGGGCCTTTCCATTCCTGTATTATATCCAGAGGTTCAGTATACCCGCACTGCAGGCTTTTATTCCATGGTTTGCCCAAAAATATTTGAGCCTTTCGTACCAAATCACCATTTTCACCAATGGTAGTGGAGATACCACTTACGACTATGTGTTACTTCTTTGTGTCTTCCTGATTTCTTTCTTTGGAACACTTATATGGTCGGCATTAGACAAGAGAAAAAGCCATGATCAGCTATTCTATTGGACTATAGTTGTTTGTAGATTTTATGTTGGTTTTATGCTTGTCCATTATGGAATTGCAAAACTTAATGATGGACAATTTCCCTCATTATACTTAAGCCAGCTTGCAACAACTTACGGAGATTCTTCTCCGATGGGTTTGGCATGGAGATTTTTAGGCTTTTCTGATGGTTACAAATGGTTTATGTTTACGGCAGAAATGATGGGTGTCTTATTGTTTTTTAGAAAAACAGCAACCATAGGTGCCTTTTTATGCCTGATGACTTCAGCAAATATTATGGCCATTAACTACTTTTATGATGTACCAGTAAAGTTGCTGAGCACAGCGCTTGTTTTGATGTGCTTAATTATACTTTCTCCTAATATTAAGACTTTGTTTAAGTTCTTTTTTAATGGAGAACTGGTAAGACTAAATCTATTAAAGGCTCCTGTTTTTAAAGCAAAATGGGCTAGAATTTCTAAAATAACATTGAAGTATTCTGCAGTATTGCTATATGCAGCCATTCCGTTATTTACGGCATTAAACATAGCCGTAAATAGCAAAAAGATGAATAACAAGCCCGTAGTTTATGGTGCCTATGATATAGAGGAGATAAAATCAGAAAAGAACGAGCCGCTTCCGGATACCTCTTTTTTAAGTCGCAAACTGGAACTCGTGGCATTTGACAGGAATGATTACGCAGTTATCAAATATAACGGAACTGAAACGGCATGGTGCACTTATAAAGTACTTCAAACATCCAAGACTCTGGACATATCATTTACTGATAATCCAAAAGCTATCTACAAACTAAATTACCAATTTCCAGACCGCAATAAATTGATTCTTAAAGGCAATTTATTTGGTACGCCTGCTACAATTACTTTGAAGAGAAAGAAGTATCAGCTTTCTGAACGAACATTTCGATGGATTAGTGAACATCCGTACAATCGATAGACATTCATTAGAACATTTCAACAATTCTCGGAACAGGAGAAAATTTCAGTTAAATTTGCTGTATGAGTAATGGCGGTTCTTCTAATTCAATTTTCGACAGGGTTTTATCTTTTATTGACTATACCAATCAGAATATTTTTCTGACAGGAAAAGCTGGAACGGGCAAAACAACCCTGCTTAAGCGGATTAAGGAGACTAGCTCAAAAAAAATGGCTGTGGTTGCTCCTACCGGCGTTGCAGCAATGAATGCTAAAGGAACGACAATCAACTCTTTCTTTCAATTGCCTCCTGGCTCGTTTTTCCCGGGTGATATTAGTTTGGAGAACCTGCAATCGGGAATACTTTCCATTCAATCTATGGTGTCTGATTTAAGCTATACCAGAGATAAAACAAATCTGTTTAATGAACTGGAACTACTTGTTATTGATGAGGTTTCGATGGTACGTTGCGACTTACTGGATGTGATTGATGCGATACTAAGATCGGTTAGAAAAAATACCATGCCTTTTGGTGGTGTTCAACTCCTGCTCATTGGAGATTTATATCAACTACCACCGGTTACCAAAAGAGAAGATTGGGCATTTCTAAGCAGGGCTTACCCGTCGCCTTATTTCTTTGATGCACTTGTAGTACGCAGAAACCCACTTTTACAAATAGAGCTTACCACCGTATTCCGGCAAACTGAACCTGAATTCATTAATATTCTGAATGACATCAGAAACAATCAGATTAGTGAAAGTAGTTTGAATCTGTTAAACAAAAGATACGATCCGCAATTTAGTTCTACGGATGACTTAAATCCGATTATCATTACCTCTCATAATGCTGAGGCAAATACAATTAACAAAGAAAAGTTAGATGAGCTAACCGGTGAGGAATATACTTTTGAGGGAGAGGTAAGCGGGGAGTTTAGAGATCTGGGCCTACAGGCAGAACAGACCTTAAAACTTAAAGAAGGTGCCCAGATCATGTTCATAAAAAATGACACAGGTGATAATCGGAAATTCTATAACGGAAAGATCGGGAAGGTAAAATCTGTTAAAGACGGTGAGATCTACATCTGTTTTCCGCATGAAGATGATTTGTTGCTGGAAAAATCGTCGTGGCAATCTTTTGAATATAAAGCTGATCCCGAACAGGCCATTGTACAACAGCAAGTTGGTGAGTTTTCTCAATATCCAATTAAATTAGCCTGGGCTGTTACAATTCATAAAAGTCAGGGATTAACGTTCGACAATGCAATAATTGATGCCGGAAAATCGTTTGTTGCCGGTCAGGTTTATGTTGCCTTAAGTCGTGTTCGAACACTAAACGGACTTGTTTTAAAATCAAAGATTAGTACGGAAAGCTTAAGGTCAAATACGGAGGTGATCAATTATATGAAACCCGCTAATGAAGATGACTTAGCGCACATTTTAATTGCTGAGCAGGAAAGGTTTATTCTTCAGGTAGTATTAAACCATTTTTCGCTGAACCGTGTGTTTAGCGGATTGGAAACAATCAGTTCCAACTCTGAGATCATTAAATCGCATCTGCCTGAATTTAAATCTTTACTGGCGCAGTTGAATAAATCAGTTAAGGACCTTATGGCCTTGTCTGACAAGTTTCAAACCCAGGTAAAACAGTTACATAAGCAGGCAGGATTTAAAGATCAACAAGTGTTGCAGGATAGGATTGAATCGGCATTAGCCTATTTCAGCAAAGAGATAACTATTCAACTCCTGAATCCTGTAAATAAAAACATCAGAATTAAACCAAAAAACAAGATCCAGCAACAAATCCAACACTTACTACAAAAATACAGGCAAATAATTGAAGCAAGAGTTTCGCAAATGCAATTCGGTTCTGGATTATTAAAGGAACCAATTAAACCCGAAGAATATATTGCCTGGATTAATAAACATAAGACCAAGCCCAATACTAAACCAGGTGCATCCTCGGTAGAGCCTACAGTTACATTACAACTATTTTAAACTTCGGTTTATTCAAATATGTCTATATCGTCCCTCTCCGGTTTATTGGTTACTGTTATATTGCTTATTGCAATGATGGCGATATGCGTTTGGGCAAAAAAATTAACGCTTCCTGCAGCCCTTACTGCGGGTCTAATTGGTTTCTTTGTATTTGCAGGCATAGGAGAAACAGGAGTGCTAATGCTTGTTACTTTTTTTATTCTTGGGGTATTGGCTACAGCGCACAAAAAGCAACTTAAGGCAAAATACCATCCGGAAATTCTGGATAATAATGGGAGAAATGCCGGGCAAGTATTTGCAAATGGAGGAGTTGCCGGCTTAACAGGTATTTTGGCAATTGTTGACCCTCATCATTCAGATCTGTATATGTTAATGGCAGCTGCCAGTCTTGCATCTGCCCTTGCCGACACCCTATCTTCTGAACTGGGCATGGTGTACGGGCGTAGATTTTATAATATCTTAACCTTTAAAAGAGAAGCTAATGGTTTGGATGGGGTTGTAAGTTTAGAAGGAACGCTAATAGGTGCATGCGGAGCGTCTATAATAGCCTTAATTTATGCGGGGTTTGATCGAAAAAGTCTTTTTGTGATCGGTGCCGGAATACTTGGCAACCTGACAGATTCTATACTTGGAGCTACCTTTGAACGTAAAAACTACATGGGTAATGATATGGTAAATTTCCTGAATACGCTTGTAGCATCCTTATTGGCGATAATGGTCTATTACATATTTAATTTTCCATAACTTAGCGGCCTTAAATAAAATCATCATGGCAGTATTACATAGAAAAGAAGAGAAAATTGAAGCAGTATTAAGTAAACTTCCTAAAGATTACACCGACAAAGATTTTGTCGATATGTTTATTAAGCTCTATTCCAAAGATTGGGGTAAAATTAAAGCCAATTATATCAAACAAAATCAAGATAAAGAACCTGGAACCATCGTTAAAATGCCCAAACCAGAACTTTATCTAAAGAATTTATTGACCACTTTTCTAGAAAACAACTAATTGAAAGTTGGCGGTCTATAAAAGTTTTTTATGATCCGTCATAAACACTCTTGTACTTTCAATATATTCACCACCTTTAGAATCTTTGTACTTTAGATTAATATAAAAAGCCCTATAACCTGAATCAGGAAACCTTTCTAACGTGTTTATTTCTGATTTAGGTTTAACATCGAGTTTTCTGGCCTCCCATTTATCATTTCTAAAATCCAGATCGGGCGAATCAGCATGCCATAATGTAACGTCAATTAATTTATCTGCCGTAGTTTTGATGCTAACCTTTACTCCCTGATCACTTTGAGAAGATTTCCATATGCAAACGGGATAAGGTGATTTTGACATGGTGAGTCCAAAGAACGAGCTTAGGGTAGTCATAGCCTCTTTACCATCGCCTAGCCCATGACCTACATTTGGCACATAATGAATTAAGTTCTGCCCGGGAATACTGTCATAATAATTCTTGATGTTGTCTATTGGCCAATATTCATCATTGGTGCCCATTACAATCATTTTAGGCATTGTTAGTGATTTGCGGTACGAATAAGGATCAATCATGGTAGCAAGGTCATTGCTGCTCCCGGTACCGAGGTCCTGTACCAGACCTAGTTTAACATAATCTTCTATCTGGATGCTATAATCTTTCCAAACCTTGATTTGATAGTTCATGCTTACCGGCATGTTCAGCATATCGATAACCATTGGTGCAATTGCGGTTACCCTCTTATCAGAAGCTCCGGTAAGCCAGGTGGTCCAGCCACGTTTAGATGCCCCCGATACAACAAAACGGTTAACGCTATGATGTAGCTTTTGTTTAGAAAATTCCTGAACAGCATCCATTGCTCTTTTTGCAGATTTAACCATTGGGAATAACAGTGGCCAACTGTAATCACCGTCTTTTTTATAGTTATGAAGTGTATATGATATTAAAGCATCTTCCGTTAGATTATTATAAAGAGGTTGATTGGGTGCCTGTTTGAGTATGGCAACCACGGCTTTGTTTTCCTTTGCTATTGAACTAAAGCTTTTAACAAGACCATCACCTTTGTCGCTCCAATTTGGCATACCTTCTTTATTTATGCTTCCACCGGTAATAAACAACAACGCTCCGTCGTACTTATTTTCCTTCGGAACAAGGATGCTAAGCTGGTGGGTCCAGGTGTATTCTCTCCACTTTTGCGAAGTAAGCAAGATACTGTATACTTTCACATCCTCGAGATCATAAGCGTCCTTTACCTCCCACTTGTAGGTGTTATCACCATTATTCAGGTAATGCGATAAAGCGTTGACAGGAGTGATCGCAACTGGTGATGTTGCCGTTTGGGCTTGAACAAGCAAAGTTATCAAGCACAAGAAGAGCGTAGAAGCCGTACCTAATTTTCGAGACATTTTCTTTTTTTAGGAACTAATATAGCAAATATTTGGAGGGTTTTTATTTACCGGATTGCGCTAGCGGATAGCCTTTATTAATCCATTCCGTTTTTAAGTTAACGGTTAGGTTTAACAAATATGCTTTTGTGAATTTTTGGTCATTTAACGCTTTAAAAGCAGGCCTGATGTTAGGACATTTATCCATTGGGCAGCAGCCACAATACACCACTATCATTTCGTTTTTTGGAAGCCCTTTCAATACTTTACTTAGCTTTTCTACATTTTGTTTCTCACTGGCAGCCCCAAGATGTGTAGCGCTCTTTATATCCTCAACAACACCGATGTTATAAATACGGATTTTTTGCCCCTTTTTAATCATATTTGCTAAAACAGAAGGCTCCATAAGTTGGCTCTTAGTCCAGGGGTTACTCTGTAACTGACCAGACGGAATTTGTTGTGCATTAGAAATAGTTGAATTGGCAACAAAGAATAGCAAAACAGCTATCGTTTTTAAAAGTAGGTTTCTCATGAATTTTGGATTATGTGGCAATTTAATGATTACTGTTGTAAACTTCGTGATTAATGATCTGTGGCATTACTTTGTTGCTTAATGCTGCAATCAGGTTTTCTGCAGCCATTACGGCCATTTTGTCCCTGGTCTCTTCAGTTGCCGAACCAATATGTGGCAGTACACAAACATTCGGTAAATTAAGCAATGGGTTATCCTTATCCATAGGTTCTGGATTGGTAACATCCAGTCCTGCCCCCCATATGGTTTTATTTTGAATTGCGTTAATCAGATCCGGTTCATTGTGTAAGCCCCCCCTGGCGGTATTGATAAACAAAGCACTGCGCTTCATCTTTTCGAATGCAGATTTATTGAATAAATTCTTGGTTTCGTTTGAGAGATTGGCATGAACAGACAATACATCACTTTCAGCTAATAGCTGATCAAAAGAAACATATTTTGCATCCAATATTTCCTCTGCCTCAGTATTGCGATTTCTATTGTGATAAATAACATTCATCTCATATGCTGCCTTAGCTTTTTTAGCAAGATCTACCCCTATCCTTCCCAAACCAAAAACACCAAGTGTTCTACCTTTTAATTCTATTCCTAAATTTGCCGTAGGCTCAAAAAACGACCAACCACCACGTTCAATCTTTTTGTGCATCTGAAAGGCATTACGGGACACTGCGAGCATCAGGAGAAAGGCAACATCTGAGGTAGCATTACTAAGTACCTCAGGAGTGTTACTAACAGGTATTTTATAAGAGGTTGCTGCTTCAACATCTACATGATCATACCCAACACTCATTAATGCTACAGCTTGCAGGTGACTACATTCTTCAAAAAAATGAGCGTTTAATTTGTTAGATCCTGCACTTAGCAAAGCATCGTTTCTTTTGCAGAGCTCAATTAGCTCTTTTTGTGGCAAGGATCTTTTTTCAGTATAAATAGTTAATTTATAACCCGCTTCTTCAAGTAATTGAATTCCCCGTTGAGGTATTTTTCTTGTTATTAAAACTTTAATCATGTATTTCGCAAAATTTAAACTGGAATTATAAATGCGTCCCAATATAACAAACGATTAATCGTTTTGATTTATTTGTTCAATTGCAAAATACTTGCTTGGTAAGCTGACCTTATATCTCTACTTTTAGAAATAGATAATCTTTTTTGAATAGTGCCAACGCTTAAGCTAAAACAGTACACAATGAGCACAACCTGGAATGATGATGATTTAAAAGAAATGGCTAGCCAACTAAGCTCACCAAAGGGTGATAATGGAATAAAAACCGGCGAAAGGATGGCTATTTCAAATGGAAATATGATTGCCTTAACGGTACAGCAACTCGACATAGGGGCTAATGAACATGTTTTAGAAATAGGTCTGGGGAATGGAAGCCATATAAATTCTATAATCGCCAATTCAACAGGAGTTCATTATTTTGGTATTGACATATCTGAAACAATGATTCAGGAGGCAACGAGAATAAATCAGGAGTTCGTGGATAAAAACGTGGTTTCCCTGGAAATATCTAACGGACATGACATTGATTTCCAAAGCAGTTCATTTGATAAAATATTTACGGTAAACACCATTTATTTTTGGGAAACACCTGATGTTTATGCTAAAGAAATTTACCGGGTATTAAAACCTGGTGGAAATTTTAGCATCGGATTTTCCGATAAAGCCTTCATGAAAAAACTTCCTTTTACAAAATGGAAGTTTCAGCTATACGACAAGGAAACAGTGTCAGCAATACTAATTAAAGCTGGCTTTTCTATTACTAAAATCATTCAGGAAAAAGAGAATATTAAAGGCAATATGGGCGAACTTATAGAACGTGACATTGTGATCATAGCAGTAAAAAAAGAACTTTAAATAAAAAACACACAAATTAACCGCTCTCCTAATGAAAAGAACAATCATTTTTATGCTATTCACACTGTTTTATGTTGGTGTAAATGCTCAGGAAACTTTTACCATATCAGGAACAGTAACAAATGSYRWWKNCCGWRMAWAWTGAAGCTGCGACAATATTCATTGACGGATCTCAAAAATCAACAACAACCAATACTAAAGGTGAATTTAAATTTTCAGGTATCGCTCCGGGGACTTATCAGGTTGTGGTTAATATGCTGGGTTACGGCTCAATAAAACAAAATGCGGTTGTTTTAAAAAAATCAGTTGTACTCAATTTCACATTAGAGGAAAAACAAATCATTTTAGACGAAGTAGTTATTGGTGATAACAATCAGCGAAAGAATTTTTTGAAAACATTTACTAAATATTTCATGGGAGAATCTAAAAATGCAAAAGAATGCAAGATATTGAATACAGACATCATTGACTTCTCTACAGAAAAGGCTATTTTAAAAGCCAATTCATCTGACTTTCTCCTCATAGAAAACCGAAAGCTTGGATACCGCATTAAATATTTACTGAGGAATTTTCAATACAATAAAACGGCTGATGCAACCATCTATGATGGGGAATCTATTTTTGAAGACATTAAGGGCTCAAATGAAGAGCAGCAGATCTGGAAAGCAAATAGAAAAATGGCATATGAGGGATCGCTCATGCACTATTTAAGAGCTCTTTATAAAAACAAAACTCAGGAGGAAGGCTTCCTTACACATGTGATAAAAAACTTCGATTTTCCATTAATGATAGATCCAAATCCGGTATATACAGAACAGCTAATTGAACGTGTAGACAGCAGCCTTATCACTTTTAAATATAAAAAGCGACTCTATACGGTATATGATAAGAAAAAAGTTGCATCCCTAGCGCCTTCAAAAGGAGGCTGGGAAATCATAGAAATGGACGAAACCGGATCTGTTTTACAACTGGATGCCCAGATTGATGGGAAAGGTAGCTACGCAGGATATAAAAACATATTGATACAGGGATTTTGGGGGCGTAAGCGTATAGCAGATCAGCTTCCACTGGAATATAATCCGGATGCACAATGATAATAAGTGTTTAAATGCGAATGGTATTCTTTCGTTCAACAGAAATATCAGAGCCCTCGGCGAGCATTACAGATACAGGTTGCTGTTGGGTTAGAAAGCTAAAATTCTGTCCATACACTAATCCAAAATCAACATCTATATTAAAGCTTTTCACTTTGTATTGGGCCCATTTAGGGTGTTTCACCTCGTATTCGTTCGTTTTGTCAGTGTTATATCTTGCGTATCCCCAGTAGTGCCCTGTAATAAACTCGGTTTCGCTTCCCTGCTGGATTTCTGAAAGGGCCTTGTTCGCCGTTATACTAAAACTTTGCCATTGATTGTTATACCGCCACTTATATTCCACATAACGGTCTTCTTCGTTTTCCTTTATACAGTGACTCATTGGCATTGCCTCATAATTTTCGTTATAAATGGCATTAGCGACTATAGATAACGCAAATTTTGGTACTATCTCCTTAATAAATACCACACCTCTTTTCAGCACCCCATTATCGTTATATTTGACATAAAATCTAAGATTTACCTCTTCGAAGTTCGCATGAAACGGAATACTGAAACCCAATAGCTTTGTATTTTTAAACAGAAAGCCAATTAAGCTGMYAYAMNCWKKYMYYAYWCSAYRMWNTYCMGMTCTKWGCNCTGCCGGCAAATAAGGAATAAGTAAATTCTTATCAATAGCATAATTAGCTATGGCTAGCTTTCGCCACTCAGCGGTTAAAAAACTCATTATGCAAAATACAAAATATTATAATCAAACATTTAATATATCAGGCTGTTGTATAAAATAAATTAAAGATATAGCCATGAACAAAACAATAGCATTAGTAATGATAATTCTTGGCGTTGTTATGCTGATTTGGACAGGATTTACTTATACCAAAAAGGAAAAGTTAATTGATGCCGGCCCTATTCAGATTTCAGCCGATAGAGAAAAAAGTGTAAACTGGCCTCCATACGTCGGAGGGGTCGTTTTGATTGCAGGGGTGGTTATCTTAATCACTTCAAAAAGATCAAAATAGGGGGGGTCGTTAGTCTCTATTAAAGAATAAATGAATATATTTTTAATAAATTGCTGTTTTTCAATAAATTAAATGTACATTTGGAAATAATTAAATTACAATATAATGCAACAAGGAACAGTAAAGTTTTTCAATGAGACAAAAGGTTTTGGATTTATCGTGCCAGCTAATGGTGATAGCGAAATCTTTGTACACTCTTCAGGCTTAATCGATAGCATTCGTGAGAATGATTCAGTAAGCTATGACGTTGAGCAAGGTAAAAAAGGCTTAAACGCAATTAATGTTAAGATCAGTTAATCAACTCATTTTATAAATTAAAAAAAAGCATCCCCTTAAAAGGATGCTTTTTTTGTTTCTAATCATTTTGTTCTGAGTTATTAATGATCCTATTCAAATAGGGCGCTGTCGCCTATTTTTAATAAAATTTAAATAAATGGATAACAATACTGCTGCGATAAAGCATGATGCTGTGGCAATATCAACAAATGTGGAACATACATCTCCCCCGGTTACTTTATCAACAAGGTACTTTATGAAGGAGTTTGGCAAATTGGTTTCGCCCAGTCTTTCTTTTATTTGCCACTGCCAATCCGTGATCGGGCAATAACCGAGTCCAAACCAAATACCTAATATCAGCCATGAACCGGCTGTTAATAGTACAAAAACAAAATGAAGCACCCTTGTCTTTCTCCAAATCCATCCCAATAAGTTAAATCCAATAATGATTAAGTGTAATATGGTAAAAAACCAATCCAGAAACACGTACATACGATATATTTAAGGCTAAACAAATGTGTCCTACAGAGTGTCTTTTTCCAAACTAAATTCCCTAATTGTATTGTTGAGCACTTTAAGGCGTTTTGTCCATAAAAGGAATAACCAACGTAATTGCACTATGCACACAACCATAAATCCAGCCAGCAAAACGTATTTGCTTGTTGTAAAGTTTATATTATAAGTAAAAAAGACTAGAAAACCTGTAATCAGCAGGGCCCTGGAAGAGATTGATACAACTGCATAAACTTTAATTTTTGACAGGTATCTTTCTAATGATGATTTAATTGTGCCTCCATTAATAAGGTACTTTGAAAAATTATAGCCTAAAATATTATGAATAAGTGCAAAGAGCATAGATACAACGAGTAATATATTGATTGCAACGGGCTTTTGATCACCGTCAAACATGGTATAATAGCAAAGCAAAAATACCGACCATCCGATTATCTCTATTGTAAACTGCTTTCTAATGTCCTTAAGCACCGGGTGTTTGCTTTCGATAAGCATAGCGCTCAGTTCTTTATTCGTTTTAACTGGCGTTTGTATAGCATTCCATGCTAATTTAAGTGGATCAGTTTCCATAATTATCTGACTAAAAGTTTTTGAATTTTGAGTTTTATCCGATTGAGTTTAACCCCTACATTGTTTTCATTTATCCCAATTATTTCAGCAATTTGCCTATAACTTAGGTCGTCAAGGTAAAGGGCAATAATGGCTCTTTCGCTTTCATTAAGTTGTTTCAACGTTATAAACAAACTTTCTTGCCGAATAGCATATTCTTCATCTACCTCCTCATCAGGCAAATCCGGCAATACTGGATGATACTCAACATCGAGTCTTTTTTTTCGAAATGAGGCAATTGCTGTATTGAGCGCAATGCGATACATCCATGTACTTACCTTGGCTTCCCCTTTAAATGAAGGGAAGGACTTCCATAGTTGATAGGTGATTTCCTGAAAAAGATCTTCCCGATCTTCCTTACCATCACGATATAATCTGCAAATCTTATGGATGATACCCTGATGTTCCTGAATCAGTACTAAAAAGGGCTGCGCATCCATAGACTAATCATTAAATACATATTTCTTCAATTTCTCAATAGGTTGCTGAAACCGAAGAAAACTTACATCATTCTTAGAATCAATACATCTTATACTCAAAAGTATATCTATAGGTTCCTGCACTACTGCCATTTTCAAATGTATACTCTGTTAATAAAGTTACAGGAAAGCCATCATCATCGTAAGTATAGGTGTTTTTCTGGCGACCTTCCGCGCCGTTTGGATACTTTATAACTGAAGTAAGCAAATCATTAGCTGAAAACCTGTCAAAGTTCTCTATTCCATTTATGTATTTTAATCGTGAATTAAAATACATGCTTTTTTTAGATCCAAAAGTGGATTCCTTTGTGGTAAATATGTCCGTTTGACTATCGTACCCAACAATATTATCTCCAGCATACCGATAAAATCGCTTTTGTGCCACAGTTCCAGATTCATTTACGTGAACTTCTGTAATCTTATCTCCTGTATAAATATTCCCGAGAATGTTCCCTCCTTTTAATTCCCCATCGGTATAAAATTTCCTGACTATTTGTTTTGGTTTTCCATCAGCATACGAAAATTCCGCAAGATTCCTCTTATTAGCGAACTTTGTATCTATGCTAMWWAGMTCRKMASMRYGNTMGKTATAGGTCGTAAATTCTTTTCCGCCCCAACTAATTGTACTTATCCTCTTTTTTTCATCATAAGTATAGATCGTAAATTTTGTGGTTGGCGTTGGAAATCCACTTACCTCTATTATTTTGGACAATAACTTAACAGGAGTTTGCTCAGGCTCATCAGATCCTGATTTTTTTTTACATGTTACCAGTAATAGAGATACAGCAACAATTAGGAGCGTTAATTGCTTTTTCATTCATTAAATATTTGGTTATCATAAATATACAAAAAAAACTACTTTTTCAWWWGCTYWWWMTAAAACACTCCTTTCTTGTTTCCGATAACAATATCTACGCGTTTGTCCTTATTCATATCTTGAGTTACTACTTGCAGGCCTATCCCGGAATTGTCGTCAATCTGATGCGCAATCCAGGAAGGAATTTTTCCCGGCTTATATTCAAACCAATAAATCACTGCCGGCTCTTCTTCACCCGGATCGTGTCCATTATGTGCGTAAAAACGTTTTCCAGTTACCAGATCAGGATGCCCGTCTTTATTCACATCAACCATTGCAAGACCATGTGTTTGCGAAAAAGCTTTCGAAATCTCATGACGCTTCCAGTCCATATTTCCCTGATCATCTTTTACCTGTTCATGCCACCAGATCCCGTAATTATGGGATGAAGCGCTCACAATATCAATGTCACCATCCCCATCTAAATCCATAGCATACATTTGTGAACAGTCATCCCCGAAATTAGCAGGGTGCCATGTCCAATTGCTCTGCATACGGTCTTCAGGTGCTTCCCACCACCCGCTTTTAATAAATACATCGGACCGACCATCTTTATTGATATCGCCATAGCCCAAACCATGTGTAAATTGATGTGTGCCCCTATCTTTTACATCGCTAATGACATTAACTGTCCATGCTGTGTCGCCCTTTATAGCGGGAGCTTTTAACCAAATCACCTTGTTTCCCTTAGAATCAGCACACAATAAATCAATCCTTCCATCTCCATCAATATCTACAAAGGCGGGTGATTCATTCCCAACTGATGAATATAGTGTGTACATTTTCCAGTGTCCTTCTTTGTTCCTAGGGTTTTCATACCATACAGCAGGTTCACCCGGGAAATCAACACGAATGACATCCAACCAACCATCTTGATTTACGTCCATTGCGTAATTAAGAAATGAATTACTATAAGAATCTCTCCAGTTAAACTTTTTGGGCGCGTCAAGTTCATGTCGCTTCCAATCTGGTGCTTCAAACCAGTAAGGTCCTGCAATAATATCCATTTTGTCATCTTTGTTTATATCACCTACTGCTGATCCTTCAGTAACAAACTCATCTATTAAAATGTGCTTTTTAAACTGTATCTCTTTTACATTTTTATTTTTCACCTGCGCTGATCCCGTATTACTAAATAGTGAAATACCGGCGACTAAACATGCAATTAGTGGTCTGTTTATGTTCTTCATTTTTATCTTTTTATTATGAATAATTCCATATCTATTCTTTTACACTTAACAAATACTTAAGCAATGCATCAAAATCCTTTTTGGCAATGGTTTTACTAAATTGATCTGGCATTAGCGTATATTTAGAAGGTTTTCTTTCTTTAATTTCATTTTTAGGAACGGAAAATTCCTGCCCACCCGGGTTTGCAAAGACCAATACTTCCCCCTCTTCTCTGCGGTACAAACCGGTTAACACTTTTCCGTTAGTTAAAACAATATTATATGTTCTAAAAGCTTGTGAAATATTACGATTTGGGTCTAATACCTTTTCTGTTAAGGCCTTTTGACCCCAGTTCCCAATACCATCGAGCTGTGGACCTATCATGCCGCCATTTCCTTTTATCTGGTGGCACATGCTACAATTCTGTATGAACATTGCTTTACCAGATTCAACAGTTACAGCCATAGGATCAAATGCTAACAAACGGGATGCTATCAGCTGTTTCCGTGCTTCGCTTTCTGAAGCCTGGCCTAAGCTCATTTGATCTAATTGCTTTTGTTGTTTTGGGCTAATATTCGCAGCAAGCCCCTCTTTTACTGGCAATTCAGATAAAAGATCAAATTTTACATCGCCCTGTTTAACAGATGCCAAAAGGTAATCAATACCTTTTTCAGAGTTGACGAGTATAGTTGCGATTGCAAGCTGTAAGCTGCGTTGACTTCCCTCAAAACCTTTTTGTAATAAGGCATATCGGCTTTCAGAATTATCCTGAGCAATTACCTGAGCAATCTTTTCCTTCAATAACTGACTCTCATCTAGACTTAAAAATATCTCGGAGATTAATGCTTTATGCTTGGCAGCGTTTAAGTTCATTAAAGCCATTGCAGCTGCAGCCCGCGTCTTATAATTAGCCCGGCGCGCTTTTGTTAACATTTCCATTTCTGGTTCCAGCTCACTTACCTTGTAATCACTTACAATTTCAGCCGCCAAAGTATAGCGTGCGGCTGTTTCTGCTACGCCTTTATCGGGAATATCTAAAACAGCAGGCATTAATCCTCCAATCCCAACAGATCCGGTATTGGTACTATCAACAACTTCAATAAATGCCAGTTGCCCTTTATAAGGCTCTAAATTGAACTTAACTGATTTCATAAGTTCTTTAGCTTCCATTTTTTCATTAAATACTGCACGATAAGAGGCAATTACCTTTTTAGATTTAGCCAAGCGAATTCGAACAGCATTTTTTGAAATACCTATTTTAGATTCAGTGTTATGTACATCGTTGTCAAATACACTAAGCGCTAAAGATGAGGGCAAAACAAAATCAGGAGAAACCAATATACCAGTTGGAGGATAACCATTAATCTCACTCCAGATTACTTTAAGAGCCGGCAATTCTGCAATAATTGCATGATTTATTGTTGACCATGGATTTACCGGATCACCTGTTTGTTCCAGTGGCTTATTACTCCAGAGATGAGAAGTAGCAGGGCTATTTTTTAATGACCTTTCTGCCAGACTGATTCCCCAGCTTTTCATTGCCGGTGTTAATTTGCCTCCTCTTTGCCGTAAACCCTGCTGCATGGTATTAAACAACGCATACTGCACATCAAGATCATCAGCAAACTTTTTCTGGATAAACTCAATAGGTTGCTTCAAGTTTTCGGCATCCATATAACGACCAATATATGCTAAATTAGAAACCAGTTCCGTGTGTGATAAATTATGGTTTTGCAGATACCTCATTGCAAATAGCGCAGCTTCTTTAGACGGCACATCAGGAATAACTTTGATCAATACTTTCAACTGCTGCTCATTCCAATTCTGAGTAAGAACACTTTTCATTACTTCAGTATTCTTTAAGTTATCCCGTATAGCTAACAGAACAGTGTATTTTAAATGGCTGTCCCGTTCAGCAGCGCCAGTGTACACCGGCAGTAAAGCCTTAATCGCCGCAGCTTTTGGATATTTACCCAACACTTCTGAGGCCACACGCTGTACATGTGTATTGGTATCTTTTAACGCATTTAATGCCCTTTGCTGATATTTTAATGGAATTGTTGTTTTCTCGGCAAGTATTCTGAATGCATGTACGCTAATCACTGCATCGTTATGATTAAGCGCTTCATCTAGAACCTCATCCTGCAAAGCCTTTAAGCGAAACAAAATCCACAAGGCCTGAACATAAGACCTTGAATCGGTTTTGGGTGATTTAAGTATACTGGTTAACCGATCCACTGACTTTTCTCCATAACCTTCGACAATTTGATTGGCAATCATCATCCTTAGATTAAGTTGAGGATGGTTTAAGTTTTTAATCAGTTCAGCAAGGCTTGCTTTTGACCAATCTTTAAGCTTATTATCTTTATGCTTTTTATCGCCTTTATACGTAATTTTCCAGATCCTTCCACTTTGACGGTCTCTTAGCGGGTGATTCAGAGGCACTTCATAATGCCCAATAATACGGTTATAGAAATCAGCGATATATAAAGCGCCATCGGGCCCTGTTTTAATGTTAACTGGCCTGAACCATGGGTCGGAACTGATTAAGAAATCTTCCTGACGTTTCGCTTCCGGTGATGAGCCGGTAAAGGACATTGTATTTCTATTGATCCGGCAGGTAACCACATCTCCTGAATAAAAACTGTTTCGGTATTCTTCGGGGAATTGTTCTCCAGAATAGTATACTAAGCCAGATAGCGCTGTTGACCCAAGCTCGTAGCTCATCATTTCAGGAGCAAACCCCATAGCTGGCGACTTCTTACCAAAATGGGGATACTCAGCTCCTCTAATCAATTGATAAATTGGTTTAGAATGGCAATCAACTGAATACAAATACCCCCATTCATCGAATGTATAGCCAAATGGGTTCACACGACCATAGGAGGTTTGCTCTACCCTACTTCCATCGGGCCGAAAACGAAATGTGTTTCCTGAAACCATGGTAATAGAATCACCATCAGTACCTGCAATTGTTGAAGTATTGGTAAAACCGTGGCAAGCGTAGATCCACCCGTCGAAACCTCTTATAAAGTTATTAACCATCCCATGCGTATCCTGGTGACCAAATTCACCTAGAATTACTTTTTTTTCATCTGATTTCCAATCCCCGTTTGTATCAGTAAACTGGTAAATATTGGGAATACTAAATGCAATAGCACCTTTCTGAGATGGTATGATACCAATTGGGATATTTAGATTTTCTGCAAATGGTATAAATTTATCTGCTTTACCATCTCCATCTGAATCTTCCAGTATGGTTATTTTATCATGTCCTTTTGTCGGAGCTGCCGCCATTGGATATTCAGATGATTGTGTTACCCATAGCCGGCCTTTTTCATCAAACTCCATGTTTATTGGTTTTCCGATGTCGGGTTCAGATGCATAAAGCGTAATTTCGAATCCCGGAGGTAGTTTAAATCCTGCACGCTCCTGCTCAGGTGTCTGAAATTCGGTAGTACGGATATGCTCTGCAAACTGCTTTTGGTCGGGGTCGGTTATGCCCTTCACATTCCTCTGACTTGTCTTTTTTGACATGTTGCACCCAGAGGAAGCAAGCAGAAGACAAAGCATTAAAATGCTCTGTTTCAGTCTCATTTGTGTTTAGTTTCCTTCAAATTACAATTATATATTCACTTACCAAAGCCATAGAAACAAAAAAGCTGTCCATAATGCACGATTGTGCTTTATGGACAGCTATCTATTCAAATTATTACAGTCTGAAAGAAATTCCTAAATTGATAGAATAATCAGCAAATGCAGCATCTCCGTTTACAAATGTTGTAGCAGTTGAACGCGCTCTGTCCGTAACACTTTGAGTTCTTTTTCTGTATACTGCAGCAGGTACCGAAGCATATATATTTATCCTGCTTAGTTGATAAGTAAGGCTTGGCTCCACTGAAATTACATATCCTGGTCTGCGAAAGTCTCCACTTCCACCAATAACATCATGAATTGGAATGCCTTCAATTCGTCCACCTGCCGAAACAACTAATTTATTTAAAGCATAGTTGGCCCCTAACCTTGCCATAAATNTNNGATCKGGAACACTGCTGATTGCCTCGTTAGCCAATGCAGGACTTACCAATTCGCGATAAGTTCTTACCCCATTATTTTGGCGTGGATTACTTAAATAAAAAGCATTTGCATACAAACCAAGGTTGTTTTTTATGTTAGCAAATGAATTAATTTCAAGAGTTAAGCCTGTTCCACCATCACCCAATTGAATTGATTGATCTACAGTACGTAGTTCTGGCTTTTTACCAGGACCCACATTTTGCCAGTAATCCTGATAATCATAAACACCCGTAGCAAATTTAATCCCCAATCCTATCTGAACATTTGCTTTTGGACTGGTTGTAGGATTGAACAACCAGCGATAGGCTGCAACCCGAATGTCGCCCAATCCAAATGAATGCGTACTATGTCTTTCATCATTAAGGTTTGGTGGTGCATTGTGTTCATACTTAGAAGATCTGGCATTGGAGATAATTGGTACATCTATCATTGCAGACCAACGGCTGTTGAATACTCGAATCAGGGAAAGATCAGTAGCAAACTGATGGTTAATAACCTCATTCCCTGCCTTAATCCGCTCTTTTTGATAAACATCGCCTTTGAAATGCTTATTTGACATGAAATATCGGGTATTTATATTCAAAACCCAACTTCCGCCATCAGATGTTAGCGAACTATCAGGATGTTCTGTCATTGCACAAATCCCTCCGGTGCTTCGGATCGCTACACATCCCTGGGAAAAAACTTTAGCGGTGATTAAAACAATAGCGAGCGTGGTAAAGATTTTTTTCATAATTGATTTTTAGGTTAAAAATTTAGTTTGTTTGGTTAATTTTTAAGATTGTTTAGCTTTCAATTTCGAGATGACCAATTCTCCAACACCAAAGCCAGTAGTCATTCCATTTTCTATCGCGTCCATAAAATGGATGCCTCCCCAATACCTACTCATTGCCCCTTCTTTTGCAGCTTCTTTAAATGAGGTGAATTTTCTGGATGGCAAGCCATATTTTTCTTCCACATCATCAGTATAATGATAATTATCACCAAAATAGTGGGTGAGTATAACAGAAGACGTAGCCGAAATACTAGAATGCCCACTTAAATACTCTGGAAATGGTGGAGTTTGCAGCAGTGGCTTCCATTTGGGATCAATATAGCTCCTGATAGCAGTTTCTGGCCGTATCCTATTACTTCTAAATTTCTCGTCCCAGCAGCTAATGAAGCTATCTGTTAAACCAACAGCTACCATGGTGTATACTTCTAAAGATTTAGAGAAATTAAACTTCGACTGCTTACATGCAATTCCTGCTATCCCTATCCAGTGTGCTCCCGGAGAGATTTTTTTCATGCCGGTTAACAAATGTCCGTCACTTTTTAATGCAAAAGGGTTGCAATCCCAAAATGCAGCTATGGCTCTGTGTTCTGGTGTTAATCCCGCTCCTCCTTCCACATAGTTACCCAACATCATTTTATAAAACGCCGAATTTTTATCCTTAGAAAAAGGAACAGGGGGTACTGGTTTAAATTGAGAGCAGGAGTCTAATACAAACGGACGTATGGTATTAAAATACGGCTCAACCGGTGGAAAATAAGCTGGTGGAGTCGGGTACCAGCTGCCTTCTATATTTAGCGGTGTATAGCGGGGATAGTTACTGATCTTGTTATACTTATCTGCCTTGGCATAAGCTAATATCTGTTTACTTACTTGCTGGGCATATAATTTAGAATTCTCAATAACCTCACTAGCAAACCCTATTTTTTTACAGGAATCTAAAAATGATTGCTCATATTTTTCGAACAAACTTCCGGATGGCTGCATTTTCTTTGCCGTAGCAATCATAGCTAAAATAGCGCTCAACTGATAAGAATAAGTTCCGGGAACAGCTGGTTTTATAATTTCTGGATAGCCGTTCAATATCCCCTTCATTGAAATACAATTAGAGTCATTTTGTACAACCACCTCATATCCCGAAAGACTTGCATAAGTAAAAAATCGGGCAGCAAGCGGAGGATTTGTTACATCGTGGATCATAAGTGAAGTCATTTCATCCAGGACTTTAGCAATATCCCCATTACTAAGTTCCGGCGACTTACCTTTGTTGCGGCATGCGGCAAAGCATATTACACACAAACTAAAAAACAATAGTTTTCTCATATAAATAATAGTAGTTCTATTTTCCTTTTAACTGATAGGCTTTTGCACCTTGTTGATTAATGCCAAAAACAATCGTATTGTTGATTTCGATTACACTTCTAACATCTCCTTGTAACTTAAAGCCGGATATATACTGAGGTACATAGCTAAAACTACCCTTACCGTTGCCTTTTAATAGTATTCCATAATTAGCATCATATTTTCCGAAGCGAAGTCTGGTCTGATTCATATTGCCGCACAACAGCAGGTCTTTATGACCATCTGCGTCGTAATCAATTGAAGTAATGGTATAAACCGGGGCCATTTGTGCTTCAACAGGCAAATCCTTTTCATGAAAACGTCCGTCGGCTCCACTTTGAAAATAAGTAGTTTTAAGGCAGTTGGCCTTTAAATATTTGGCTCCCTTCAATTCATCTGCTGTGAATACATCTTTCAATGTCGCATCAGCATAGCTTGCATAATTTGAGAACCGTGGCCTCATTATACTCATCTGATCTAATAATTCATCCCTGGTTATATAAGGGAAGCTTTTCCCCATCAGATAAAAGCATAAAATAGGATCAATGGCACCATTATCATCAAAGTCTTTATAATACATTTCCGCAGGTTCTTTATCGCTGACTTTACATTGGCTATTTAACCCAAGATTTCCAGCAATTAAATCTGTTTTGCCATCTCCGTTAAAATCACCAACCTGAAGTTTATTCCACCAGCCACTGTATTCTTTATCAAAATAGCTTTTGGTTTTATTTACTAATTTTCCGCTTGTATTAATGAATGCATTAACCGGCATCCACTCTCCTATAGTAACTAAGTCGGGTTTTTTATCTCCGTTTAAATCTATCCACGCCGCATCAGTAATCATCCCTGCTTGATTTAATTCAGGACAAATACGACTTAACTGGTCGGTAAAATGACCTTTACCATCGTTTATTAAAAGATAACTCTTAGGTGATTCTGGATAAAGCCCCGGGATCACCCGGCCTCCAACAAAAACATCTAAATGTCCATCTCCATTAAAGTCTGCAGCACGCGCGCAACTTTTACTCACATGCATTTCAGGAAGCGTACCGGTTGATTTTACAAGATTCCCCTTTCCATCATTAATATATAAACGATCCTGCAGTAAAGGGTCGGCAGCGTTAAAACTATGATATCCACCGCTTACAACATACAGATCGGTAAAACCATCGCCGTTAGCATCAAAGAAAACTGCATCTGCATCTTCACTATCCTTGTCACTTTCAAAAGCCTTTTGATTTTTAATAAACCTGCCATTTTTCTGTTGGATATATAATACACCAGGTTGATTCTTATTTCCTCCAACATAAATATCCTCCAAGCCATCTTTATTTACATCGCCTTTTGCCATGCAAGGACCAAAAAAAGATTGTGGATTGGTCATTAATGGTTGACGCTTAAAGTCGTTGATACCATTCTTACTTTTGGCAAAGTCTATTGGCGATACCACTTCTTTAAACAATGTAGGTTTAATACCCGGCGGAATGTAATTTTCTAACGCGTCCTTTTCATTTAACAGCAATAACTGATCAGCTTTAACTTTGGTTAAAACCTGCTTTTTACCACTTTGCCAGACTACTAATATTGAGTCAATTGTGTTTTTCTTGCCCAATCCAAAATGCATGATTGGCGAAACGCTTGATAAATAACCCCTTGAAGGCATTTGTTCTAAAGATTGAAGCTTAGCATCTGAATAGATGGTAACTTTAGCTCCTATTCCCTTTGTATTTTGTTTTATTCCGGCCAGTTTTATTTTCAGATAGTGAGTGGTCGAATCTCCCTGATTCTGATAAATAAAGGCCGGTTTATTTATATTATTAACGATCAGATCCAGATCCCCGTCGTTATCAAGGTCAGCATATGCTGCCCCGTTACTATTTGATGGGATATCTATCCCCCAGTCAAAAGACTTATTTGCAAAATCAAAACCACCTTTATTTTTATAGATATAGTTCTTTACATCAGAAGATGGCAAATTGCTCAACATATCTAAAATATGCCGGGGTTCAACATTACCATTTATGCTATTGAAATAATTGGCATTATACTTTACCACATCCATATTGGTAAAGTCATGAAGATAACCATTGGTTACAAAAAGATCCTTCCAGCCATCATTATCAAAGTCAGCAAACAAAGGTGCCCAGCTCCAGTCAGTATTAGAAACACCTGCCAACTGACCTACTTCACTAAATGTACCATTACCATTATTTATATGAAGCATATTACGCATATATTGGTAATACAAACCATTACGCAAATTCAAGTCAAAAAACTCATAGTTATCAAATCCTTGAAGCAATTTTTGGCGATGATTATCTTCAGGAATCATATCAAGCGTATAAATATCCATTAACCCATCATTATTTATATCTACAACATTGTTTCCCATTGAATACATAGAAATATGACGAAGATTTGAGGTTAATTGATCAGTAAATGTCCCATCTCTATTGTTGAGGTATAATCGATCTTGAATTGAATAGTCGTTTGAAACATATATGTCTGGCCACCCATCTCCATTAACATCCGAGGTAGCCGCAGCCAATCCGTAAGACAATACTGAACTATGCAAACCCGCTTTAAGGGTAACATCTTTAAAATGTCCTCCTTCGTTTCTAAATAATTTGGTTCCAGACATATTATCTGGAGTTTTTTGAAGTTCCTGAATAGTAATATCATCAAGCTCGGTAAGTACCCTAATGTTCTCGTTCACGAGTAACATATCCAAATCTCCATCTTTATCGTAATCAAAAAAATAGGATTGTGTACTGTAAGAAGAATCCGCAACTCCATAAATTTCGGCCTCGTCTTTAAACTGAGGAATGCCCTTTTCTGTCAGCCCTTTATTAATAAACAGTTGATTTTTTCTGTTCTCGCCAGGATATTTACCCGAATAGCATATATAGACGTCCAACAGGCCGTCACCATTAACATCAGCCATATTGATTCCATTTTTCCATCCCTCTATTCTCCCGGTAACACCTGCAATAGCTGTCACATCCTCAAACTTCATATTACCCTTATTCAGGTAAAGCTTATTCGATGTCATGTTACCGGAAAAATATACATCCTCCAGCCCATCATTATTTAAATCTCCTATAGAAACACCTGAGCCATTATAGAAAGCCGGGTAGTTAAAAACATTTCGCTCAAAGGTTTCCTTGATATTATTTGCAAAAAGAACATTGGTTTGTGCAGAATCCAACAGTTTAAACAAGGGGTTTTCGGCGACTGCACTTGCTGCATCTTTTGTTGATTGCTTACAAGCCGAAAACATTAAAATAAAAATAACTGGGTAGTAAAGTCTCTTCATATTTTCGTGATCAAAGTGCACCACGAAATGTCTGAACATGCCAGAGGCACATAGAATTTTATACAATTACACATGGTTATAATTTGGTTAGTTTGGTTTTCTGCTTAACAAAGTTAACTTACACTAACAAATTCTTGTGAGCATAAAGGAAAATCGATATAGCTTTAATAAAGTTATAACTTTTATATATTACTTTGTAATAAAATTAATACTTTGTTTTAAATATCTGAAAAATAGATAATTAAAATAACGTAACATAATAATCACAATAAAAAACATCTTTTTTATCAAGAATTTAGATTAAAAGGCCCTTTAGACAAACTAGATTTTCTGTTTTAAAAAAATTAAATCAAATTCAAAAACGGCAAAAATTAACTTTTAATTAATATTCTGTTGAGTGCAATAATTCTACATCATGCCCAATATTTCAAAAACCCAAGTAAAAAGGAGCGAAATATGCCCTTAAACATATTACACACAAACGTTTGCGCAGTTTTAACTGGCCATAAAAGATCTGATTTGCCAATTTACTTCCTTACCTTTCGATTCACCAAGCTTAAAATTTATCAGGTCTGGTGAATTGTCAAAGTGAACCAAAATCTAAACCACTAAATGAAAAAACACATCCTATTTTCCTTACTATTGCTTGCAACAGTAAAATTATCTTTAGCCCAGGAAGGTATTACCAGGCCCATTCCCTCTTCAAAACCTGGCAAATATCAATTAGAACAAATAAATCGTAAATACGGAATGTTTATTCATTTCGGCATCAATACTTTCCATGATGAGGAATGGACTGACGGAACGTTACCACCAACTTCATATAATCCATCTTCAATTGATGCAGAACAATGGATTAAAACCGCTAAAGATKYCKKKMKSWWATANRWWRTANCTTWTMWCSWAWYRYYRCGANNYKGWTTTTNNNGMSWTWRRKATRSYMAGKMTANWRSCWANYGATGNTAAAYAGSKYTGSKRWYWWMRSYMATKTGNAWAGAARCNTNRWTKCWARGKSGTRYWAMMMKTRYKWTATNAGKWKTARGKTTANNWAKTNYTYWWWATSRGACWGGCATGAGAACGCAAAGACTGAGGATACATCTCAGGACAAAGCATATAATGATTTTATGGTAAATCAAATCAATGAGTTGATTGCTATAACTCAGAAAACCAAAACCAAAGTTGTAGAGTTTTGGTTTGATGGAGGCTGGGTAAAACAAAACAACAGATGGCCAGCTGCTGAAATTTATAAAGCAATAAAAGCCAAAGAACCACAATGCCAAATAGGAATTAACTGGTCTATAGGTGCACCTGGAAATCCTGATCAACACATGGTTTTGCCTGCTCAGCAAAAAGAAGGCTATCCCATCAGGTATTTCCCAAGCGACTTTAGATTAGGCGACCCATACCTCCCAGCCGCACCTGATCCAAAAATATTCTCTCACAATAATGAGAATTATTATATGCCCTGGGAATCTACTATATGCATAAGTTCAAAATGGTTCTATAACACTAAAGACACAACATATAAGTCCATAGACAAATTGGTTGAAGATTATAAAATCACTACTGCCCAAAATAACATTTTAATTTTAAACACACCTCCCAATAGAGAGGGAAAGATAAGGCAAAAAGATATTGAACTATTGATGGAACTAAAAAAGCGAATTTCTAAATAGACATTTCCCGGATAGGTTTTCCAGATCCTACTTTCAGAATACAATCACGGCTTTTACCAAACCGTTTTCAAAGGCAAGAAGGTCTGAAAACCTATCTTTTACTTCTTCAAATTTCAGTTTGTGAGTGATATAATTTAATGGCTTTATCTGCCCATTTTTTATACATGATATCACATGCTCAAAATCAATTGGCAGTGCATTTCGACTGCTTAATAACGTTGCTTCCCTTTTATGAAATTCGGGGTGACTAAAACTTATTTCCTGCTTTTGTAAGCCTATCAAAACAAAACGGGCGCCGTGGGCCATATACTGAAATGCATTATTTATAGCTTTCAAATTTCCGGTACAATCAATTACCACCGTTGGCATATCACCATTTGTTATCGTTTTTAATCGCTCAAAAACATCGTCAGATGTGGCATTTATAATATGCTTTACCCCCAACTTATCTCTGCAAAACGCTAAACGCGGCATATTAGTGTCCAAAGCAATTACCTCTGCACCTGCTATTCTGGCAAAGTCCATGGTTCCTAAACCTATAGGACCGGCACCTATAACCAGAACAAATTCTCCAGGCTTAACGTTTGCCCTCCTGATACCATGAGCGCCAATGGCGAGCGGCTCCACCAATACCAGTTCATCTTCACTCAAACCTTTACCTGCTATTAAGGCATAATCAGGAACAAGAATGTATTCACTCATTGCTCCATCTACATGCACACCGCAGACCTTCATTGTTTCACAGCAATTTGTCTTTCCGTTGCGACACGCAATACATTCACCACAATAAAAATATGGGCTTATTGTTACCTTATCTCCTATCTTAAATGAGCTTTTTGCTGAAGTCTCAGCAATTTCAGCAGCAATTTCGTGACCCAATATTCTGGGATAATTAAAAAAGGGCTGAACACCTTGATAGGCATGGTAATCTGTCCCGCAAATACCTACTGCTTTAATCTTCAACTTGGTATATCCTTCTATTAGATCTGGTGATACTTTATCTATATATTCAAACTCCCCCGGAGTATTACAAACTAATGCTTTCATCTGTTTAAAGGTATCGATATCAATTGTTCCTCCTGCATGGCTTTCCAAAAATCTTCCGGAATTTTCTTATTTACCATCATTACATTCTCTTTTATTTTCTCAGGCCGGGTTGTATTTAAGGCGACGCTGCTTACCCCCGGTATATTAAAGCCAAAATCAAAACACACCTCGGCAGGCTTAACATTAAACTTACTACACAAGGCAAAGAAATTGTTTCTCCATTGGTAAAGTGCCGCACCTTCTACAGTGTGCTTATCTACTTTTTGATAATTGTAAAAATCACTTCCTATTAAGAATCCCCCATTAAATACGGCCGAATTAATCACTTCAATATTCTTCTCCTTTAAGTCAGCAATAAATCTCACCAGATCTTCTGGATGTGACTTTACCGTTAAGCTATTGGCAATCATTACCCAATCCAATTCTACGTCGGCAGCCACACGCTCAATTACCTTCCAATTCTTAGCACCAATACCAATTGAAGTTACTAATTTCTGCTTTTTTAATTCGGTAAGTGCCCTATAAGCTTCAAGAATATCCTGGTACTTTTGCTCCTTCTCTATTTCATCTGTTGCCGCAGCTAAATATTCATCAGGATCATGAACAGAAACCATGTTTGCGGAATAAATACCCAACAAACTGTTCCCCTGATCAAAACATTTTATGATACCATCATAGCTAATTTGCTGAACTGCATCATTTCTCAAGTCAACCCAAACGTCTTTCTCAAAGGTAGGCTCCCGGGTCAGCAATTCGGTTTGATACCATCCCAGCTTATTGCATATCACAACATCATCTGGGTGTACATTTAAATCTGCCAAACTTTTCCCTAAAACTTCTAACGCCAAACCGGCTCCGTATTTACCGGCAGTATCAAACAAGACCTTTCCAAAAGAATGCTCAATACATTCCTTTATTATGCTTCGCTTAGTTTCGTAGCTAACAGACTGATACAAATTTCCTAAACTGCTTGTGCCAAAAATGATGGGTGGCAGTTGCCCACCACTTTTATTCCTTTTTTCTTTTTTTACAGATAACATCAAATAATTTTATAATTGATAGCATAAAGGAAGCGTGTTTTAAAATATAAAACATGGTGTACTTATCCATTTATTAAGCTATTTTAACATAATTACTATTATTATGCTTTTTTGAAGTATATTTTAGCTATAATAGTCACTGATGAAACCTCAACACCTTAAAATTCCGAACAGTGCAGATCATTCTTTTAGTGTAAGAAAAGACATGATTCCAAACATCAATAACAGGTGGCATTACCATACTGAAATAGAATTGATCTGCTTTCATAAGGGTACGGGCACTCAGTTTGTCGGCGACAATATTAAAAGATTTGCACCTGGAGATATTGTTTTGGTGGGAAGCGATTTACCACATTATTGGAAATATGACTCTCCCTATTTTGATGATGCCGGATCAAAAGAACCCTATTCGACTGTAATTCATTTTTACGATAACTTTATTGGCGAGCGATTTCTGCACCTTCCTGAAACCAAACCGATCAAAAACATTCTTGAAAAAGCCAAAAGAGGAATTCTAATAAAGGAAAAAAATGCCATTGATATAGCTGCATATATTGAGAAAATATATCAAAGCGATGGCATAACTAAAATAATAACGCTGCTTGAATGTTTAATGGCAATTGCAAACCTTCCTCAAATTGCCTTGCTTTCTTCGATAGGCTTTAAATACGATTATAGTGCATCTGAAAATGAGCGTATGAATAACATTTACAACTTTGCATTAAATAATTTCAAGAAAAAAATTCAGCTGGAAGAAATAGCAGCTGTTGCGGACTTAGTTCCAAATTCCTTTTGCCGTTATTTTAAGACCCGAACCGGAAAGACTTTTTCTAAATTCCTTGTAGATATAAGAATCGGCTATTCCTGCAAGTTAATTCTTGAAAACAAAATGGATATTAAGCAAATATGCTTTGAATCAGGCTTTAACAATTTTGCTTCTTTTCATAAAAGCTTTAAAATGATCACGGGGAAAACCCCAAAGCTTTATCGCCAAAGCCATATGCTAACTTAGCAATAGCTATCTCCCATGAAAACTGTTAAGCGTTGCTGTTTTCCATTTAATATATCCTAGCAAAGCACATTGGTCAGCCACAATGGTTTCTATTTTCAAAGGAACATCATTAACTATTTTCCAACGGATACTATATTTATTATTATAACCTATATAAATTACCAGATCCTCAAACAGGGGTTCAACGGATTCTAATTCTACAAGGTGTATTTCCTTCAACTCGGTTGCCAAACGACGTAATCTTTCATTCATAACTTTGGCAAGTGGTGCTGCAGGAATAGATTCTGGTTCTATAATTGGAAGTACGGTAACGGTCATAACAATAATTGAAATACTACAAATATTAGCAAATATAGAAATATTAACATTGGTATCTACATTTAAGTGTTCTGTTGATGTAATTTTTAGAAATTATTAATGAAAATAATTAAATTAAGCGGATGAAAAGAGCCTATCTATGCATACTGGTAAGTGGATTAACCCTCAACGCCATAGCCCAAAACAACCAAATAAACACAACAACTGAGTTAAATAAACTACGTTTAATACAAGACCTGCCTAAATACTGGGAGGACACTAAAGTAAGGCAGTTCTCTTCCTACGATACAACAGGGAACAATGATGATGGGTTTAGTGGTAAATATTCGTTTATACGCAAAAATGCCGACAGCTCATTAGTAATATTTGAAGCTAAAGGAAACGGAGTGATCAACAGGATCTGGACGCCAACACCGAATAATGATATGCTTGATTTTTATTTCGGAGGAGCAACAAAACCTAGCTTTTCAATTCGTTTTTCAGATCTCTTCTCAGGCAAAGTATTTCCTTTTATTTCGCCACTTACAGGCAATGAGCTTGGCGGCTATTTTTGTTATTTCCCAATTTCATTTAAGAATGGTTGCAAAATCGTTTCAAGAGGTAAAAAAATGGAATTCTATCAAATTCAATATAGAAGTTACCCTAAGAATTACCAGATCAGGAATTTCAGTTCTGCGCTTAATGAACAGGAAAAACTAGCGTTAACTACGCTTGGTGATGATTGGAACAAAGTGGCCAAGCTAAATAGCAAACCGATCCATACTGAAAGTATATTAACCCCCTCCAAATCAGTAACCATTGCAGATATAAATGAAGGAGGAAGAATAACCGGGATTAAAATACATCATGCTGATTCCTTCAGGGGCCTAGATAAAAACGTTTTAATTAAGATGAGCTGGGACGATGAACAACCGGCAGTATTTATGCCTGTGGCAGATTTTTTCGGCTATGCATTTGGCAAAGAGTCTATGCAAAGTTTGCTACTGGGCTCGGCAGACAATACCAATTACTGCTACTTTCCTATGCCATTTGCCAAAAAGGCAAAAATAGAACTTTTACAACTTCAGGGCACCCAGGGCACAACATCTACACCCATAAGAATAGAGGCGGATGTGTATGTTGAGCAAACAAAATATGAACCCTTAAAAGAAGGTAAATTCTATGCCTTTTGGAATCCAGATAAAAATACGAAACCAGAAACCCCTCATTTATTCTTAGAGGGTAAAGGTAAAGGGCATTATGTTGGAACAATTCTACAAGCTCAAGGTCTCCATCCTGGAATGACATTGTTCTTTGAGGGTGATGACGTAACGACTATAGACGGCGAGATGAGGATGCATGGAACGGGCTCGGAAGATTATTTTAACGGTGGGTGGTACGCTTTACTTGACCGTTGGGACCGAAAAATGAGTCTGCCTCTTCATGGCTCTCTTGATTATTCTTTGCCATATGCAAGAACCGGAGGATACAGGTTATTTATATCGGACAAAATGCCATTTGAAAAAGAAATAAAACACACCATTGAACATGGGCCCGAAAACAACAATAAACCTGGAGATTACACCTCTGTTGCGTTTTATTATGCCGACAAATCAATCAATAGCAATCTTGTTTTACCAAACCAGGAGCTAACCCAGGTGAATATACCCGATACCCTGATGGTTTATCCTCAATTAATGCAATACACGATTGGTGGTGCTGTAAAAATAGATGGGAACATTTTGCATTCCACTGGTGGCGGACAAGTAAAGATAGATCTTAGTGAGCTGCCTAAAGGTCATTACAAATTGTATGCTGATATGGAAAAATCTGATGATGGTGCTGAAATTACTATATGGCAAAGGCAAAAACTGGTGAGTGAGCCTATTTCTTTTTATACTGAAAAGCGTAAATCTTATCCAAATTCGTATCTCTGTGATATCGATCTGGATGATTTTAAAAATGCTATAACACTACATTTTAAGCGTGACGATAAAAAATCTATTGTCAACATACATAGATTAATATTAATTCATCAAAAAAACTAGCCGATAAACTTAAGAAGCCCTTGATCTGCTGCAATTTTTATTAATGAAGCCACATTCTTGACTTCAAACTTTTGCAGCAGATTTCTTCTATGGGTCTCTATAGTTAACGGGCTCACAAAAAGATGCTTTGCCATTAATGCCGTCGTTTTTCCTTCAGCTATTAGCTGTAACACTTCTTTTTCTCTTTTGGTAAGTTGGGGTATTCCTTTCAGATCATTAGCAGATGGACGGGCAAGAATCTCTTTTACCGCCTTACTAAAAGCCACCTCTCCATTAAGGGCATCATAAATACAACTGGTTAATTCTTGTACCGAAACATTTTTAAGTAAATAGCCACTTGCTCCATTTTGGAGCATTTGCATTACTATACTTCTTTCACTGTGATTACTCAAAGCCAGCACACATATATTAGGAGATATACTTTTTATTTCTTTGCATAAGTCCATCCCATTACCGTCGGGAAGCATTACGTCAAGTAGCACGATATCAACTTCGTTGTTCTTTAAGAATTCAATAAAATCACTTCCTGATGTAAAACAGCCAGTTACATTGATTTCACTATTATTCGTAAGTATCATTTGCAAGCCCTGGACAACAATAGGATGATCATCAACAATGGCAAGGGTAATTTTTCGATTCATTTCGCTTAAAAATAGATATCATTTCGCAACTCAATCTATAAGCAAAAAAAATACCAGAAAACCAGTAGAAGAAAAACCATGTTTAACGTGATTGCTTGCGTTGAAAACATAAAATATTTTTGCAGTGGAAAATTTAAATCTAATACCTATGAACATTTTATCATTAAAAAAATCGACGCTTAAGATCGTGACCATGCTAGTAGCGGTGGTTATGTTCACATCATGTGGAAAAGACAAGGACGGCCCTGATCAGTCAAGCAGCTATCCAAAAGAAGTATCAATCGAGTACAGGGTAACAACCACTTCTGGATTAGCAAAAATAAACGTTTCTTACACCAATGAAACCGGTGGTCACACCGTATTGTCAGACTCAACCATTCCTTTTACAAAAAAGTTTAAAAGAACTGTTAATATGGGAGATGGTGCTAATATTGGAGTAACATCTTATACAGCCGGTACAGTTAAGGTTGAAATATTGGTAGATGACAAGGTGGTTAAATCAGAGGTATTTTCTGGTAATGAAATCATTTCGGGCAGTGTAACCTTTCCGTTTATTTAAGCAGGAACTATTCCTAAAAAACGCTCTGTATATCCATCGCATAAAATATCATGCGATGGTTTTTTATTTTATATGGCCTGAATTTAGTTCTATATTAACCACAGTACCCTCGTCAATTATAGATTCGATATTCATCTTTCCTTTCAGTAGTGCAATCCTATTTCTAATATTCATTAATCCCATGCTTTTTGTTTTGCCTGCAATTGCCGGATCAAAGCCGTTACCATTATCTTCTATAGTGATATAAAAAGAATCATCGTTCTGACTGCATTGCACTATAATATTACTCGCTTTTGCATGGCGAATCGCATTGGATAATAACTCTTGTACTATTCGATATATGGTAAGCTGCGTTTTAGTTGAAATCTTCTCTTTCACACTTAATGCCTGAAAGTTAATTTTAATATCGTTGGTCATTACTGACTCACACAAATCTTTCAATGCTGTTTCCAGGCCAAACTTCAATAGGGTTTCCGGCATCATATTTCTGGCGATGTGCCTTAGTTCTTTCACGGAGTTATCAAGCTGACCAATGATTCTATCTAATTCAACATTATTGATCTTACCTCCCTGATTCTCTGCCCAACCTGAAAGATTAATTTTTACACCGGCAAGCATTCCCCCTAAACCATCGTGCAAATCCCTTGCTACTCTCGTTCGCTCTCTTTCCTCCCCTTCCAGCATTGCGTTGGTTGATATTAGCTTTGCCTTATTTCTATAGTAGTACAAAATAAATATTGCAATCGCGATCAGGAATATAACCGCACTACCAAGTAGCCAATTAGCAAGCCTGTTGTTTTTTGCCGACAAAGCAGCCTTTTGATTTTCGGCTTCGAGTTGAGTAATCATCTTTTGATTTTCGGCATTTCTGAATTTAACCTCGAGGGCATTAATGTTCTCCTTTAGTTTACTATCATTCAGACTGTCACTTATTTTGCTATAAGCAGTAGACCATTTATAAGCCTCTTCCATTAATCCCATGCGCGCATTGGTTTTAGCTAACTGATCGTAAATAGCTTTCCTACTGTTCACATCCGCCATAAGCGGGCCTTCCTTCAATAGTCCTAATAAAACGTCTTTAGCTTTTTTAAATTCCTTTAATCTGACAAATACTTCGTACTTCCTAAAAACGAGCATCTGCCAAAGCATTGTCTGGTTGAATTCTTTTGCTAGTGGTATACCTTTGTCAAGGCTCATCAACGCCTTATCAAACTGATCTGTTAAGGTTAGGTAAATTGCTTCATTATAATAATAATTTGGATAGTTAATGGAGTTGGGATATCCCTTTAACATTTTACCGGCCTTATCAAGTACATTTTTTGCTTCGGTTTTTTTTTCCTGATAACAGTAATTGCTGGTAGCAGCTAAATAAGCGTGCAGTAAAATTGAAGAATTTGGATATTTACCTTCCAATAAGCTTATTGCTTTATTGTTATAAATCTCTGCTTTACTAAACTGACCATTATACATTAATAATGTACCTAGTTGCGAATAATAATGAGCGGTTTTTTCAGCATCGCCTGCTTTTTCAGACAAGGGTATTGCCTTGTTAATTGCAATATCAATTACAAAAGCATCCCCTTTCTCTGTCTTCTTCATTATGGCATAATTGTACCATGCTGCAGATCTGAATTTGTAAACCTCTTTATCTTTAAAAGCAACTAATCCCTTCTCTGCATTCATAAAAGCTTCCGCGGCCTTAGAAGTATTACGTGTAAAATAATATTGACCTTCATAAAATGGATAAAGCGCTTTAACCAATGGGTATTTACTTCCCATTGCCTTTCCTTTTATTAAATATTCTTTACTCTTAACAGTATCTTTTGATCGCCAGTAATCCGACAACAAATAACTGGTTCGTGCTTTAATACTATCGGATTGTTTGGATTGCAAAATGGATTGCAAGCTGTCGGTATATGACTTTTCATTGATTGGTAGAATCTGTTGAGCATTCGCCTCAAAAGAATTGTTCATTATTATACCAAAAACAAGTAAAATCCAATTCTTATTTGTTTTTTGCATTTCTACAAATATTTTAAATTTTTAATAGGTACAAGATAAAAGTAAACTTAAAAATCTTTTGTTTCTTTCTTCATATAAATCCCAATCTGTCTTTCAACATCATGCTGGCTACTGCTCAAAGATTCAATAATCCTTTGCTGCTCAGCGTTTGTTTTATTTTGACTTAACTTCTTACTGGCCTCAAACGAAGAGACTTCAATTTCGAAAGCCACAATTCCATTTAGCATTTTCAACTTATACGCTTCAGGCAGCTTATTCCATTGGGTCATATAATCAGCTTCAAAAGCACTTATTGATTTTTCCATAACTTCCAGCATTTGGGCAGTTCCACTCATAATAACCGCTTTACCATAGGCGTGGACGGCTATGTAATTCCAGGTGGGTACATTTAACTCTTTATCATAAAGCTTTGGTGAGATGTAAGCATGTGGCTCAGAAAATATGACCAGCACTTCATTATTTAATAATTCTTTCCATTGCGGATTTGCCTTAGCAAAATGAGCGATAAGAATGGTCTTATTACCTCTTTTTTCTATCACAAAAGGCAAATGACTTGCATTAGGACGACCGTTGTCCGAAGTTACAACAGTTGCAAAGCTATATTGAGTAATAAATTCAATAATCTCGTTCTCATCTGTCGCCAGATTTTGCTTAGATATATACATACGGTAGTGATMWRTRNTAAATKKKMKMMMATTTAYNCATTNNTYACTACNCGKWYRTATNTATYTMRGCAMAWTYYRKYRWCWKRTNASAWYWKMTNAASAYMCAAACCAAATGAACATGAAAATTAAACGTCTTAGTATCCTTGCCCTGCTCCTCTCCGTTTCATCCTCTTATCTAGTTGCACAAGACCTGACTTCACATCCAAGCAATCTGTTTGCAGCAGACGATGCTAACCTTATATCATCTGATTTTAGTTTTACAGAGGGTTGCTCTGTAGATAAAAACGGAAATGTATTTTTCACAGATCAACCTAATGATAAAATATGGAAGTACAGTACTGATGGGAAACTTTCCATTTTTCTTGATAAAGCTGGTAGAGCCAATGGTACATACTTCGACAAAAAAGGAAACCTGATTACCTGTGCTGATGAAAAAGGTCAATTATGGTCAATAAGCCCATCAGGAAAAGTAAAGGTTATCATGAATGACCTGGATGGTAAACAACTTAACGGACCAAATGATATTTGGATTCATCCAAACGGGGATATGTATTTCACAGATCCATATTATCAACGTGATTACTGGACAAGAACTTCACCGGATCTTAAAAGTGACGATGTCTATTACCTTGCAAAAGGCAGCAAAAAGCCAAAAATAGCCGCCGATGGCCTGGTAAAACCAAATGGAATTGTTGGCACACCAGATGGCAAATATCTATATGTATCCGATATTAATGCAGGAAAGACTTACAAATATGCGATCGAAAAAAACGGTGAGCTAACCGGAAAACAATTGATCATCAATAAGGGATCTGACGGTATGACACTCGATGAAAAAGGCAATATCTATCTTACTTTAGGACAAGGTGTTTTTATATACAATCCTGCAGGAGAACTCATTGCGGAATTAAAGATAAAAGAAGGGCCAAGTAACGTGTGTTTTGCAGGGAAAGACAGAAACATATTATTCATTACTGCTCGCAAAACCATATATACTTTACCAATGAAAGTTAAAGGAGTTGAATAAGAAAATAAGAGAGGGTGGAAAATACACTGCCCCCAAAAAGTTAGACACTATTTGGGGGCATTTTTATGATTAAATACAAAAAACACAG
>NZ_AWRU01000016.1 GCF_000523515.1 Pedobacter sp. V48
CTTCCGATCTTAGCKGGATGCAAAAGTAGGAAAATTCAACCACCACGCAAACATTTAAACACTATTTCTTGCAAAATAATCCTAACTCGCTAAACCACAACCAGAAAAATTAACAGAAAGTTAAAACCAGGTTAATTCTTTATCTTAAAATACCATAAAAGGCTAAACAAGGCCGGCAAAAACAACTCCCTACACTATATATATACTATGTGCATAATCACATCAAATTCTACACTATATATAGTATACACAACATTAGGTATAATACACCATCATCTGATACCTCACATCAAAAAGTCTTAAAAACGACAAAAGGTCGTTCAGAGTCGTTGGAAAGTCGCTAAAAAAATATACCTCGACTATTAAAGTGCAGATGAGAAACACCAAAAGGAAACAAGAAAGCAAAAAAAGCACGTACAAAAGAAAACGGAGTCTCGCTTCTTTCGATTTGAGTACTCCGTTTCCACCTTTTTATCGCCGTAGCTATAAAAAAGCACCAATTCTTCTTTTACTTTACCATTTCGTAGTGTTCTTAGTTCTCACGAACTTTGAAACCCGTCTAAGTTATCTCTTTATAAATCATCCCGTAGGCTTCATCATCTGAGATACGTCCGTCTTGACACAGTCTACATACCTTTGCGCTGGGGCTCCGGTAATCTTAAATCTCGTGTTCTCTGTCTCCTTTGAACTTCGAGTTTTTATTTACTGATCATCGAAATTACCAGAATCTTTTTGCCCTTAAGCTAAGTGTTCTTTTTGGAATTTCTTCAGACTGTCAAAGTACTTCGTAATTGATAGATCTAATTTACACACTTAAACCATTGAAAACAAGGAAAATCTGATTTATTTTTCTAACAATTCACTAACAGCTTACCAACAGGTTTTCAACATAGTTATAAACAGTTAAAAATCAAAAAACAACTGTAATACAGCAGCTTACAAAAACAAAAAATCAAAAGATGTTCATATCCTCACTTTTAGCCGAGCTTTACTTTTCAAATCAATTTGGAATCATGATATTTATTAAATAAAATTAAAGCATGAATTTGTTACGCCCCTTCCCTATTGTAGCCTTTTTGCTTTTTGGTCTGCTATCTCTAAATAGTTGCAACCAATCTGAAAAGAAGGCAACAAAAATCACAAAAGACTCACTAAAAAGACGTTCCATTAAAGACTGGAACAAAACTATCCCCGGAAATTTTAATTCTGAACAGGAGCTTTTTTTTGACACCCTTCAAATTGAATCATTTATTGCTGCACATCCACTACTCAAAGAATACGCTGCATCAATCCAAAAATTCTACACCAACAGGCACTTTGCTTTTGCATGGTATAACAAAAATGGACTAATAGAACAGGCAGGTAACCTTACCGATCGGGTTAAAAATCTTAAAGATGAGGGAATCAACAAGGATATCCCATATAGGGTCGCATTGGATTCTATGATCTATGCCAAGCCGAGTAAAAAACCAGATATCAGACTAGAGCTGATGCTCACTGCTCAATATTTTGTTTTTGCCAAATTAGCATGGGAAGGTATGGATGCCTCTATTAGCAAATCTTCCGAATGGTTTCTTCCACGCAAAAAGGTTGCGTATGATGTTTACTTGGACAGCATGATTAAAAGCCCAGCCAAATTTGCAGGTGCAGCGGTTGCTCCGGTTTACAGACAATATGATCTTTTAAAGAACTTCCTCATTAAGTATCGAGAACTGGATCAAAAAGACTCATGGAACCAAATAGTAGCTGATAAAAAATCTTATAAGCCTGGAGATTCTTCAGAAGTGATTGCCCAAATAAAAACACGCCTATTCAAGTTAGAGGATTTTAAAGGTGATACTACAGATACTCATTACAATGATGAATTTCTTTTAGCTGTAAAGCAGTTTCAGGAAAGAAGTGGCATGACCCCAGATGGAGCAATTGGGCCGGGCACATTAACAGAACTAAATACACCATTAAAAAAGAGAATCAGACAGCTTTTAGTAAACATGGAGCGCAGCCGATGGTTGCCAGTACAAATTGACTCCAATTATCTTGGTGTAAACATCCCTGAATTTAAACTGCATGTTTACCATGCAGACAGCTTATTATGGAGTGGAAATGTTGTAGTAGGCCAATCTATACACAAAACAGTTATCTTTTCAGGGGACATGAAATATGTTGTATTCAGCCCTTACTGGAATGTTCCTACCAGCATTGTTCGTAATGAGGTTCTACCCAATATGCGGCGCAACAAAAACTACATTAAAAGCCATCAGATGGAAATAACGGGTTATAGTGGAGGTTTGCCTGTAGTGAGACAAAAACCCGGACCTAAAAACTCTTTAGGTCTTGTAAAGTTCCTGTTCCCAAACAGTTACGACATCTACCTGCACGACACGCCTTCTAAATCGCTGTTCGGAGAGTCGTCCAGAGCGTTTAGTCATGGTTGTATCCGTGTAGAAGACCCTGCAAAGCTCGCCGCTTTTTTACTTAAAAACAGCAAAGGCTGGGATGCAGCTAAAATAAAAACGGCTATGAATTCGGGGAAAGAGCAATACGTTACACTAAAAAACAAAGTTCCCGTTTATATAGCCTATTTCACAGCTTTTATTGACCGAAATAACCGGTTAAATTTCCGTAAAGATATTTACAGCAGAGATGAGCCTTTGGCCAGCATGCTACTTAAAGAAGAATAATTTTCATTTTTTCTTAATCCTACTGTAGCGATTTATCAACTCGCCTCGTTTAGTGGTTTGAGAGCGTTAATTTAGATTCAGGGTCGGCTCTATATGAGCCGGCTCTGTTTTTTTACCATCAATGCTCTATTGTTAACTATAAACCCTAAACCAATTCTTATGGCCACTAAATCCTTTACTAAAAGCGCTTACTCAAACTCATTTATAATCTGCATTGTAGCTATAATCATCTTGCTGTTAACCCTACTAATGCAATCTTGCAAAAACAATGATCCTGCACCTGATCCAGAACTTTCTCTGTTAAGTGTTACGAACGCTTCGCCAACATTAGCTACTTATAATTTCTATTTAAACCAGAGTAAAGTAAATTCAGGTGCCCTTCCTTTTGGAGGCGTAGTATCTTATTTTCGCTTAAGTCCTGGTGAATATACAGGTAAACTTACGACAGAAAGTAGTACAGAAAGCTTGCTTTCAGAGAGTTTAAAATTCGAAAACGGCAAAATCTATTCCCTATTCTTTATCGGCAAACAGACAGGCCTTGATTATCTTCTTATCAACGATGACATTAAAACTCCTGCCGCGGAAAAAGCATTTGTAAGATTTATTAATTTATCTCCTGATGCTTCTGCACTTAATCTTGCATTTAAAGATAGCGTAGCAGTAGCTACTGACAAGGCATACAAAGCTGCAAGTGATTTTGTAGAGATCCCTGCTAAAATTTACACCTTCGAAATTAAGGATAAAGCATCTGGTGCAGTTAAAAAAGAACTCAAAGACATCGATATCAAGAAAGGAAAAACTTATACCATCATATCAAGAGGCATGCTTACTCCAGCTGGAACAGAACATGCTTTTGACGGACAAGTCATTACAAATCAATAACCCCCTACATCTCTCCACTCTCAATGGCGGCTATTTTTTCTAATCGTTTAACATGTCGTTCTTCATTAGAAAAGATAGCCTTGAGAAACGCTCTAACTATATCCTTGGCCAACTCAATTCCAATTACACGTTCTCCAATACATAAAACATTCACATCATCGTGCTCAACAGACTGGTGTGCTGAATAGGTATCATGGCATACACCAGCTCTAATACCCTTAAATTTGTTGGCAGCTACACTAACTCCTACCGAACTGCCACACACTAAAATCCCCCTGTCGCCTTCTTTATTTAACAACGCATGGGCTACATGTGCAGCATGGTCAGGATAATCGCTGGGTGCACTTGTATGAGTACCCTTATCTACCACTTCATATCCCTCATCAAGCAACATTTTTACTAATATGGTTTTATAAGCAAAACCCGCATGATCTGATCCAATTATTACTTTCATAAATCTAATATCAGTTTTTTGATTCTAATTCGGCAACTGTAAAGGCTTTTTGTCGGCTCTTAAGTTTCTCACGAACACTCACTACGTCTTTAACATCAATTTTACCTGCATTGTTTTGCCATGAACTTCTGATAAAGCTTAATAGCTGAGCAACATCTTCATCAGAAATTTCATCGCTATGACCAATTCCAGGCATATCACCTGCAATTTCTGGCGCTTCATACACATGGCCGTTAACATTTACAGGGCCTGTTAGTCCAAACAAAACAATTGAAATTAAAGTGTTTTTATCACCATTTACCCATTGCGACTTATTTAATGGCGGTGCTAAAGATGCAATACCATTACCATCGTGCGAATGACAAGTTTGACAGGTGGACAAGAACAGCGCCGATCCTTTTGGATATTCTTTAGCAAGCGCATCCGGATCACGGTTCTTTTTAGTGTTGTTATAAGCCGTAATTACTTTCTGTAACTGTTTGTTTATTTTCAGGTTGGTATCGGGCTCAAACTTGGATATTGTTTCTTTAAATGATTCTTCACGATAAGCTAAATTGCTGATCACAGCATCAGAAACAAAGCTGTTATTCGGATACTTTTTAATCAGATTTACCAGCATATTATCAGCAGCTTCTTCGTTAAATGGCTTAATATATTTTGATACAAATGCCACATAAGGAGCAGCTAATTCGTCGTTACTATCAACTAATTCATCTAATGCTTTCACATAGCTAACATAAGATGATGAGTTAATAACCGATGGCAGTACGGTTAATGCCTGCATACGGATTGTCCATTCTGTACTTTTCAACAACGCCAATACCTCATTTGTTTCCAATGCATTAAGCCCTTCCAGCGTCCATAACGCATGAATTACCTGTAGAGGATTTGTTGTCTGTTTTAAAACTGCCTTTAAATGAGGGATTGCCTGCTTGTATTTTCCATCTATTAAAGTTTGCTGAGCCATATCTCGTAAATAACCATTAGCACTTCCCAATAGCGCTATCAATTTTTCAGGATCATTAGGAATGCTTGTAACAACGGCTTTTTTCCCTTTAGGAACAATCTTATAGATTCGGCCACATGCCAATGGCAGGGTTAAGTTTCTGGCTTTAATCTGGCCCGACAAATATGGCGTAACATAGGTTTTATGCTGTATAATCCCTCTATACATGTCTACAACATATAATGCCCCGTCAGGACCATTATATAAGCTAACCGGTCTGAATCTTTCATCAACGCTAGCCAGGAACTCCTTATCTTTATATGCCTGCTCACCTTTTACTACATATCCGGTTTCTTTTAAAATATTCCTTTTAATCAAATTAGCCGAAGGTTCTGCTACAAAAGCATTAAAATCATAAGCACTGCCAAACAGATCTCCCCGGTAAATCAACGGACCACAAGCTGCTGTAAAGTTTCTTAATCTTAGACTGTCATCTAGTGTTCCTGGCGAATAACCTCTGTTTACGCCCGGCGTTGGCCTAATTGGATATACACGGTTGTTTGGTACCGTTCTTTCAGAAAAGCCATCCACTCCTCTTTGATTTCTATTTGAGGTACCAAAACCAGGACTAAAATAATCGCCCAGCAAGTTCGTCGAGTTATCATTGTAATACAACCTACCATAGTTATCCTGGCTTACTCCCCACTGACCTCTGAAATGAGTATCCTCAATCAACCATTTATCGCCTTGTTTTCTATATCGTTTACTAGATTTTGCATTGTAAATCCAATTGTCAAGAGCCCTTAACAGGCCATTGGGCTGATGCTCCACATTACCATCTACCGCGTATTTACTATCTACAAGCGTTCTTTTAACCGGTTTATCATTTTTAAGCTCATAGTACCATAAGTTTGGTGGTTCAGCTACCAAAATTCCATCTTCAATTAAACAAATTGCCCTTGGCAACACCAATGAGTCAATTACTAGTTTACGCTCATCTGCAACACCATCTTTATTTTTATCTTCCAGAATAATGATCTTACCCGATGGCTTGTCTTCTCCGGTGCCCAATGTATCAGGCATATATCCATTCATTTCTACTATCCACATACGCCCTTTCTGATCAAAACTCATTGCCACAGGTGTTGTTACTATTGGCTCGGCGGCAATAAGTTCTACCTCAAAACCATCTTCTATAACCATTTTACTTATGGATTCATCGGCAGGAACCACCGGTGATGCGTTAAAGTCGATGGGTTTATCGGAAGTAGCTTTTGTTGTAGAAACCTTTTTATAACTCTGACATTGATATAAAGAAAATACAATAAGTATTAAAAATGCGTATATGTAAACTTTCATAATAGGAACAAACGTAGAATAGTATTAGTTATTTTTAAGTGGAATTTGTTGAAGTACTTTTAGCAAATAGCTCCAGAATTTTTGTACTGAAGAGACCTGTACCTTTTCATCGGGCGAATGGGCACCATGAATTGTTGGTCCAAAGGAGATCATATCCATTCCCGGCAGGTGACCACCCAAAATACCGCACTCTAAACCAGCGTGGCAGGCACTAACATTAGGCTCGGAATTAAAACTGGCTCTATATAGATCAGCCATCAATTCTAAAATACTGGACTCGGGATTAGGTTTCCAGCCCGGATAATCGCCACTGCGTGAAACATCACATCCAATAATTTCCAGAGATGCACCAACGGCAATTGCAACATCTCGTTTAGTGCTTTCAACACTACTGCGCTGCAACGATTGGGTAACAAACTCTCCGTTTCCAATAATAACTCTGGCCAGGTTAGAAGAGGCTTCCACCAGGTCAGCAATATCAGGACTCATCCTAAAAACACCGTTTGGAAGAGAATAAATTGCATTCACGATCCTGGTAAAATCTCCTTCGTCCATTGCAAACCGAGGCAATTCCGTTTCAACCGCAGAAATCAATAAAGAAGGTTCTATGGCATGAAATTCTGCCTCAACAATAGCTGTAAAACTTTTTACAAAGGAATTAAATTTCTCTTTTTGAGTGGGCGCTACTACTACCACAGCTTTAGACTCTCTTGGAATGGCATTTCTCAAGCTTCCGCCATCTACCGAACTCAATTGAATACTAACCTCCTTATTTGCTTCATAAAGCAATCGGTTCATCAATTTATTCGCATTGGCTCTGCCTTTATGGATATCCATACCAGAGTGGCCGCCTAGTAAACCTTTTATAGAGATCTCATAAGCAAAGCTGCTGTCTGCAACCTGTTTTTGCTTATAAGTATATATTGTATTTGTATCTATGCCACCGGCACAGCCAATGGTAAGCTCATCATCTTCTTCTGTATCAAGGTTCAGTAGAATAGTTCCGTAAAGATTAGATGGATCAAGCTCCTTTGCACCCGTCATACCCGTTTCTTCATCTATTGTAAATAAGGCTTCAATAGAAGGATGGGCAATATCGGACGAAGCTAAAATGGACATAATAGTGGCTACCCCAATACCATTATCGGCACCCAGTGTAGTACCCTTAGCTTTAACCCAATCTCCCTCTACATACATTTCAATACCTTGAGTATCGAAATTAAAAATTGTATCGCCATTCTTTTGATGAACCATATCAAGATGCGACTGTAGGATTACAGTTTTTCTGTTTTCCATACCAGCAGTTGCCGGCTTCTTTATAATTACGTTTCCAGTATGATCCTGAATTGTTTGTAGTCCAAGGTTTTCACCAAAATCAACCATAAACTGTATTACCCTTTGCTCCTTTTTTGATGCACGGGGTATTGCATTTAAACGGATAAAATTATTCCAAAGCGATGCCGGCTCTAAATTTTCAACTTTCATTCCTTGCTCATTTGTATGTAAACAAACTTAGAGAAAAGTTTTTATATACAATTATGGCTAACCTTTTATCATCTTATTGTTGCACAAACAAGCCATTAGCAAGTAATTAGAGCAAACATCCTTATTAATAACTGAATGTTCTATTGTAAAAATTAGGTTTTAAATGACGTTAATTATTATAAAGAATATGATATTAGCGCTTTCTTTATTAAGAACATCCTATGAAAAAAATAATATTCTCTTTAATCCTTTGTGCATTTTCTACAATTGCTTTTAGCCAGGCGCTTTTACCTGGTAGTGTGTTGCCTACCGCTGTTTTCTATAAAACTGACGGCAATGCCTATTCTACAAGTCAGATAACTAAAGGAAAAAAAGCTTTATTGATGTTCTTTGATGCTACTTGCGAACATTGCCAGCGAACAGCTGCAAACATGTCTAAAAGAACCAAAGAGCTAAAGAACGTTAATATTTATATGATTACACAGGACGAGCAACGTTCTATAGATTACTTTTTTACCAATTATGGTAAGCCCTTACAGGCACTAAAGAATGTTACGATACTACAAGATCGGGATCATGTGTTTATTCCCATTTTTCACCCAAAACAATACCCATCTCTATACCTTTACGACACAGCTAAAAAACTGACGTTTTACTCAAGCAACGAAAAGGATTTACCAAAATTCTTTGAGCTGATGAAATAATTTACGCTGTAGTGGTGGCAAATACAATTTTGTTGTAGGCGCCATCCCATAGCTCAATCCGCTTTTTAAGGGATTCTATTGTAGCCTGCTCCGCTGACTTCCAGTATTCATCGCTATTACCGCATAGATCTGAAGTCATTTCAAGCGCGAGGTGACTATGATGGTCGCCATCAACTTCAATATGTCTGTCCAGATAATACTTAAATAAAGATATCTGATCAGGGAATTTCTTATTCAGGTCGTTTACTATAGTCAGGAACATATTAGGTATCAAATCTTCTCTGCCAAACGTAAACGTACTTGCCTGCAAATGTGGCTGATTGCTGTTGATTATTTTAAAAGTAAAGTTTACAAAGCTTTGAGCCTCATCTGGAGTATTAGATAACTCATATGCCTTATTCAAATCACCGGTTGTTTTCAATGCGTTTACAAATTGATCAATCTGATTCGTATCTGCTCCGCATTGATTCATTGCCTCAAGATACATCTCAAAGTGACTTTTCCTTTCGCCTTTACTGTCAGCATCAGATTCTTCTCCGGCAACAATCTCATTGATTAAATACCTGTTGTTTGCCGATCCAACAGGGAACCAGGGAATAGTAGTACAGGTAAGGTTAATTTGAAGCGATTTTAACAGCGACATGAAATCCCAAACTGCATACACATGATATTGCATAAAGATTCTTAGATCTTCAAGATCATTGATAACTGAATAAACTTTATGATTGATTATCTGTTGCCTTAATGGCTCTATTTCGTTTTGAATTCTTTCCAGCGGTGCGCTACTCATTATTCCTTAATTTTTCCTGGCGGCAAAGATAAAATTTTACCACCAAAAACCCTGAACTTTAACACGTCCATTAAAACCTGGTAATGCTTTAATTATTTTTCTGAGCTCAACAACCATAGGAACATTACCTGCTAAGTATACCGCGCGCCCATCAAGGTTTTGTTCCTTTAACCATTCCTGCAAATTGTTGATATTGCTACTCACTTTTTGAGGGATAGCCTCCAATGTAGAATCGAAATAAGACATAAATGCTTTGCGATGTTCTTCTTCCTTTATTACTACGGCTCCCGATACATTTCCCTTACCAGCCAATTGCTCTAAAGCTAAAAAATGTCCTATTGCAGAACTATCACCAAGGCAGGTTAATGAAGCAGAAGAAACTGGTTTTGTAAAAGTACTTGAAATTCCAAGATACGTAATCTGGTCCTTTGGTTTTAAGCTGGCAGCCCATTTACTTCCATTACCGTCATGTGCTGCATCAACATACAACGTACAGGTTTGTGTATCCTCATCCCAATGCGCGGGTGTATAGTCTCTGTAAACGCCATCGGCAACTTTACATTTCATATGTTGAACGCTTTGCCACTTGCTCATGTCTACCCCTGGTAAGTGCAGATCTATTTCGTAAAACGTTGAAGGATTCCATGCACGAACATCCAGAACATGTCCGGTTTTACCAAATTGTTTTTCAAATATTACAAGCGCCTTTCTTTTTATTAAATTCATAATTTCTTTGTTTCGATGTTACAAAACAACGTTAAAAACGTTCACATTACAATGAAGAAAGAAAGGTAAGTATTGGACTATTTGCGGTATATAGCCCTAAACGCACCGGCAGAAGTTCCGGCAAACTTAGTAAACAATCTGGAAAAATAAGTATGGTCTGAGAATCCCAATTCAAATGAGATTTCTTTAACCGTTAGATCGGTATAGTACAGTAGCCTCTTTGCTTCGAGTACAATCTCGTTGTGAATCCAGTAGCTAACCGGAAAGCCTGTTAGCCCTTTAACAACCTCATTTAAATAAGTAAGGGAAATATTTAATTTTTCTGCGTACTCGGAAGGGCGTTTAACTGTTTTAAAATTTGCCAGCAGCAAACTCCTGAATTGACTATTGATCTGCACAGGTCTTGTATTTTGCTTTTGCCCAAATTGAGTTTGCGAAAGGTAAGCTTCAGCAACCATCCCGATATAAGATTGCGCAAGAGAATGTGCGATTGCCCTGCTCAATGGCTCTTCAATAAGCAAAAACCTTTCATGAAGTAATTTCAGACATTGTTTAAATTTTTCTGCTTTAGCATCATCAAGTGATAAGGGCCCATTGCTTATAATGTACTGCTCAAAAACAGTTCTGTACTCTTCATTAACCAATAGGGTATCAATGGCCAAAAACCAACCCGAAACATTTTTACTGTCTATGCTGTGATGTACCTGCCCCGGCAGTACATATAATATGGCACGGTTATTAACTAAAAGAGACTTAAAATCAAGCATGAAATTGCTTTCTCCCTTTTCCTGATATAAAAAAATATAATGATCGTCGCGGTGTGCACTTAAAATGGAAGCACGTTCTTTAACGTTTTCAAAATAAATAACCTCCATTCCCGCCGAAGAGCGCTCATAGAGTTTATGGACTGGAATAATGTTTTTCACGACACTAATCTAGAACTTTTATGCGTAATTCAGTTTAGCAACTCTTCTGCTTCTTGCAATAAGCACCCATGCAAACGCAGCTCCTGTTAGAGCCATTATTGAACCCACCGAAACCGGAGAAGTATAATCATAACCTGCTGCAAGTGGCAAACCACCTAAAAATGCACCAAGCGCATTACCTATGTTAAAGCTGGCCTGACTAACAGAGGCAGCAAGCATTTCCGAACCTTTGGCTGTATTGATCATCAGCATCTGAATTGGTGATGCCGCTGCAAAAGCAATTGCACCAGTCACAAATGTCATTATTACAGCCAACACCTGGTTTCCTGATACATAATGTACAATTAAAAGACTAACAGACATTGCAATCAGTAGTGCTATAGTTGCCTTTGCAGGCGATATTTTATCTGCAAGTTTACCTCCAATGAAGTTACCTACCAACATCCCTAAACCGGCTACTACCAAGATATAGGTGATGGAATTGGCAGAGAATCCCGAAACCTCAGTGAGCAATGGAGCGATATAGCTATACCACGAAAATAACCCACCTGTGCCAATTGCAATCATTAAAATGATCAACCATGATTCAGGAAGTTTAAAGAAGTTAAGCTCTTTGCCCAAATCGCGATTTTTAGTAGCTGGAAGTGCTGGCATCCATGATTTTAAACTCAACAAAGTAACTATACCTACAATAACAATGATTACAAAAGTATACCTCCATGAATAGTTATGGCCAATATAAGTACCTAGCGGTACCCCTATTACGTTTGCTATAGTTAATCCGGCAAACATTAGCGACACAGATTGGGCTTCTTTACCCTTTTCTGCTATTCTGCTTGCTACCACGGAGCCCACGCCAAAGAAAGCTCCGTGTGGTAAGCCTGCCAGCAAACGAGCTGCAAACATGGTATTATAATCTGGTGCAAATGCCGAAAAGGCATTAAAACCTGTAAACATGAGCATTAAAACCATTAGTATTTTTTTGGGAGGATAGCTACCCGCAATAACTACTAATAAAGGTGCGCCAATTACAACCCCTAAAGCATAAGCAGAAATGAGATGCCCGGCCTGAGGTATGGTAATATGTAAATCTTTTGCGATGTCTGGCAAAAGGCCCATCATCACAAATTCTGTGATCCCGATTCCAAGGCCTCCAAGGGTTAAAGCAAGCAAACTTTTCTTCATAATCTACTATAGGTTAGTGTAAAAAATACACACTACAAAAGTAGATAATAAAATAGGTTAATTGGTCTATTTTTGGTAAAAAAAATTCACCATTAATTTTGACCTACCTAAGGTTATTTTTTTTCATTTTTAACTCTAACTCACTGATCCTCTTAGCTTGTTTTTTAGCTTTAGCATAATCAATTAATTCTAGATAGGCAGCAAAATGATATGGATTTAATTGAATCGCCTTTTCATACAGCGCCATGCTTTCTGTTTTGCGATGATTGGTTTGCAGCAATTTTGCCAAGGTGTATAAATAATCTGAAGCATAAATATTATCGCCGGACCTGTTTACCTTTTTTAATAGCTCCGATGCCCTTGTTTTATAGCCTTTTTGGGTCAATAGCCTTATAAACCTCAATTGATCAAGCCCTTTTACATATAACTTACCCGATAAAAATGGTTGCAAATAAAAATCAGTGCTATCCTTATATTTCAATTCATGATAGAACTCTGCTATCCTTAAATTATAATCTGGTCTTCCATTTCCCGAAGCGGTCAAAATCCTTTGGGCTTCTTTTAATGTAGCAATGGCTGGTTCATATTGCTTGTTTTCGGCCAGAGCGTCAGCATACATATTTCTAAGTTCAAAATTCTGGGGCTTCTGATCAACCAGCTTTTTCAAAACAGCAACCTGCTTTGTATCACCTAAAGTTGCCCTTAAAGATGCAGAAAACGCAATAGCATCATCAATTCTATCCCTTAAATAGGTAGACACCGTAGCTCCGGTTTTAGTATACAGATCAGCCGCTTCAATGGCTTCCTTCAGCTTGGCATTTTTTCTGTACATTTCCCGGAGCAACAAATTATCCTTTGCCAGCTCCTGATAATCGTCTTCAAGAGTAATAGATTGCTGCAGATAACCCGCCTGCTGTTTAACAGATTCTTCCTGATTGATTTGTCGGGCGGCATATTTAGCCGCAACTAGATCTGCATACATCGCATAAATAGGTGCATAAACTATATCAATATTTTTAGCTTTTACCAGCCATTGCTCAGCTCCACTAAAATCTTTGTTATAGATTTTGAGATGGGCGATACTTAGAAACGCCGGAAGATACTTAGCATCATAAGTCAAAGCTGTATCCAGATAAGTTACTGCAAGTTTTGAATTACCCGCACGACTTGCCAGGTTCACATAAACCTCAGCCCAATTGTTGGCCATGGCTTTTTTATCGCCAGCCAAATAAGCCTTTTCCTTTGAAACCAATTTATCCAGAAAACTATACATATCAGGATCTTTTGATTTTAAATCGGCTCTTGTATTCATTGATTTAAAATCAAGCGGGTGCACTTTTACGGGCTCAAAATACGCGGGATAAGTTTGCGCAAAATACTCGCTTTCATTGTTTTGGGAGTAATAATCAAGCGTACGGTTTTGTTTCATGGCATTATAGTATAGCGATCTTATTTTTCTGCTTTCAGCATCGGTTAGTACTGCTCCATGAAACAAATGCACGTACTCATGCAATACCACATTTCGCTCCATAAAAGCCCCACGCTCTACATATTCTATTCCCGCGGCCCCACTTCCTACCCCTCTTATATCCATCCACTGCCTGTTATCAAATGTGGTCATGTACCTAAAAGCCGGGGCGTCCATAGCAACCGCTAAATCCTGGTGCAATGGAGGTATTTTAAAGGTATTACGTTGTTTAGATAAAAAAGAAAAGTAAACTACTGATGAATATAGCTGGTTCCAAACCATTGCTTTTGCAGTTTCTCCTGGATAATAGCCTACGTCAGAAAACACTTTGGTGAAATTCGTCATATCCTCGATCTTGGTATTAACAAGCGTTTTAGTGATGGCATCGAAAGCATCCAGGTATGGAATCCTTTTCGATTTAATGACTGCCGACAAGCCATTGTGGGCCGGGCCATAGTGCTTTTTTCTAAGCAAAATCGCTTTAAAAATATGCTCAGCAGAATCAAGCCGCATGCCTCTGTCCAGATCAAATGCGCTATAATAAATCGACGCCCTATGCATTAAAGGCAAAACAGAGTTAGCGTATTTCTTCTCTACCGCTCTGGTAATTTCTATTGCTCCTTGCACCTCATTGTTTACTATTCGCTGGTCGGCCGTTAAAAGCGCTTTCCTAACCTCTTCATCATTAGTTTCCGCATAATCTGCATAGGTTAAATTGGTATGGCCATTGCCCCAATGCCAGTGAGTTTGATAATGAAGCGGATTAATTGCCAGTGCCAATTCCCACTGGTCAGCCATGGCATCTAACTGTGTTGCATCTACCCTTCTCCATATTGCATAGCCGTAACTGAATCTGGCATCTGCATTGAAAGGATCTAATTCAATGGATTTAATTAACGGTTGTTCGGCTTTCTCAGGACGCTGATCCCAAAAATAAACATCGGCTTCCAACAAATAGGCTTTAGCACTTTTTGGATTTCTCTGCTGTATCTCTTTTGCAATTTTTAAGGCCGTTTCGTATTCCTTTTTAAGCAGCTTAACCCTACCAAGTAACAGCGCTGCATCTTCACTATCCGGATTACTTTGAAACACTTGCTTTGCTATATTTTCAGCCTTTAATAAACGCCATGCCTGTATCTCCAAAAAGCCTTTTATGAGAAGCGCCTTTTCATTTTTCCGTTCTTGTTTTAGTACTTGAGACACTATAATCTCGGCCTCCTTATATTTATTGTTTAAGATTAAGTAATCGCACTTAAGTAACTGATAATCTAAATTATTATGTTTTGATGATTCAATCAAACTATCAGCTATCTCCCACAATCCAAGCTCAAGCATTCGACTAATTACAGGCGCTGCATTTGCAGCAGTGTCTGCCTGCAAAACAAGTTGTTTTTTAAGTTTAACCAACTCCGTAAAAACTTGTTCTGTACTATCGGGATTTATAGACTGAGACCTGACTGCACCTGCATTAATGACAACGAATAAAATCAGGGAGAAACAGAGTTTTTTCATATCTACCCTAAATATACCAGTTTTCTCCTTTCTCTTTTTTAAACTGTTACACGATTTTCTACCCGCAACTACACAATATGATTAAATTTCAATTTATTAAAACACTCTGGTACGGAATGTGTTAGTGATTAAGTAAAAAACATCTATTATGAATTATAAAAAATTAATATCTAGCCGCTTGTCCAATTTCCCGACTATGCCAACTGACAAATCTGGAGCAATAGTTGGATTATTAGCTGGTTTAGCGGTAGGTGCTGTTATAGGAGTACTATTTGCTCCTGACAGTGGAAAAAGAACAAGAGAAAGAATATCTGATAAAGCATTAGACCTTGCAGATAATGTAAAAGATGGTTTCCATTCCATTAAGGATAATATCAGTAATGGAAAACAAAGTCTTGGGGGACTAAAAAATCAGGTTGTGGACAACGTTAAGACTAAGGTGAACTCTGTATCTCAGGAGTTTAAAGAATTTAGAGATACTGAATTAGAAAAAGCAAAATCAGCAATCAAAAATACTGCTGATGATGCAAATGACGCCATTCAAAAGGCCTAATCTATGGTTTAATATCTAGAGCTATCCTTTGGTGTTTAAAAAACATTTTGGTTATTGGAACTAACAATAGTCCACATAATCCGAAAATTACAAAGGATACTCTTAAATTAAACGCATGCGCCAGGTATCCAATTAATGGAGGCCCCAGCAGCATTCCAGTTATCGAATAAGTGGCTATAATGGATATGGCCATTCCCGGCGAATACTTCTTTGAAGCACCTGCCAACGCATACGACATTGGTATTATTGATGCTGTTCCAAAGCCTACTAATGAAAAACCGAGCATAGCTGTCCAGAATGTTGGAAATATAATGGCCAGGGAAATTCCAGAAACAATAAAAACAGCGCTCATAATGTATGTTTTCGGCATACCAAATTTTACAATGATAATATCAGATAAGAACCTTGATGTTGCCATAAATGTCATAAAGATCAGGTAACCGTAAGTAAATATTGGCGCATTTAACACTTCCTGAAAGTAAATTCCACTCCAATCGAACATGCCTCCTTCGCATATTGCACATAAAAACACAACTATACCAAGATAAAAGATATATGGGTCTGGCTTACTCAAGATCAACTTGTTGCCTGTTTCAGACTTATCTCCTTTTAATAAAAACTGGTATGAGTATAAGGTTACAAGCAACATTAACACCGCAACTATAGAAAAATGTACTGCCAACGTAACATTTAGGGTCAGCAAAAGTGTAGACAAGGCAATTCCTGCTATCCCACCAATACTCCAAAACCCATGGAATGAACCTATTATCTTTTTCTCAAATCTCTTTTGTAGTGTTAGTGTTTGCGTATTTACTGAAATATTAAATATTCTGGTAGTAAAAGCGAACACACAAATTGCAAAAACAAGACTAAGTGTATTGTGTGCAATTCCTATCAGCGCGAGCGAAAGTGCATTTAATGCATAGCCCACCGTTAACGGCACACGACTATTGTATTTGGAAACTAACCAACCTGAAATGGGTAATCCGATTAAAGAGCCGACCGGCATTGCCAATAGAATACTTCCTAATTCTGCTTCATTAAATCCAAAAGCGGTTTTAATCGTAGGAATTCTTGACGCCCAGGTAGCAAAGCTAAATCCTGAAATGAAAAAGAAAAGGCTTAAGAAAAACCGATGTTTACTATTTGAAATCATTAATTTGAGATGAAAAAATAAAATTAATCACCCTAAAGTGCAGCTAGTCGTAATTAATAGGCTACAAATGTAAACAATTCAAATTGGAGCTGAAAAAACTATTTAGCAAGTTGCACAGATTATTTCCATATGGGTAATGTTGATAGCTAAAAAACTCATACGTTGTCATCGCGCATCGTCAGCTCTTTTATGATCGGATGACGAAAACCTTAAACAATCTGAGGCTAGTAATTTATTTAAGACGAGTCACTACATGCAGTTTTTAAATCTCTCCTATTTGTTTTTCCAAAAAATAACATAGCTTTACAAAAAACTTTAGGGGTGCCTTGCGCTGAGATATACCCTTTGAACCTGATGCAGTTAGTACTGCCGAAGGGAAAAGTAGAAGCAAACCTATTGCTATCTTTTCGTCCCGTTACGGGCAATCTCTATAGTTTTTCCAAATCATTTAAAGATGGAAATAACTGTAAATCAACAAAATTACGAATTTAACAGCCCTTGTTCTGTAGAGCAAATGCTGTCTGTTATTAACGTTCAGGCTAAAGGTACCGCTGTAGCCATCAATCAAACCATTATTTCTAAATCTGCCTGGGCCGAACATACGCTAAAACATGGCGATCAGGTAATCATAATTAAGGCCACCCAAGGTGGCTAATGCTTCAATCATGTATTAAATCAATCCTTCATTATAAATTAAAGTATTTATGAAAAGTGAAAAAACTCCAACCGAAGAAGTGATCAGCCGTAGTCCCTTCCCTGCCTCACGCAAAATTTTTGTAAAAGGACAACTGCACGATATTGAAGTTGCCATGCGCGAGATTAGTTTGAGTGATACCAAAATCCACAATGGGTTTGGTTTAACAGAACCAAACCCTCCCGTAACAATTTATGACACCAGCGGCCCCTATACCGATCCGAATGCACATATCGATGTAAGAGAAGGTTTGCCTAGATTAAGAGAAAAATGGATTACCAACAGGCAGGATGTTGAACAGTTAGATCACATTTCTTCTGACTATGGTCAGCAGCGCCTGGCCGACAGCAAACTGGATTCGTTGCGTTTTGCTTATATCAACAAACCTTACAAGGCAAAAAATAGCGCTAATGTTTCGCAAATGCATTATGCAAAAAAAGGCATTATTACTGCCGAAATGGAATACATTGCCATTAGAGAAAACCAAAGAATAGATCTTTTAAATGAGCAGCTAGGTGCACAATATGATGTAATGAGTCATCAGCATAAAGGCCATAGCTTTGGCGCAAATACCCCAAAAGGATACATTACACCAGAGTTTGTTCGTCAGGAAGTTGCTTCGGGAAGGGCGGTAATTCCTTGCAACATTAACCACCCTGAATTGGAACCAATGATTATTGGCCGTAATTTCCTGGTTAAAATCAACGCCAATATCGGTAATTCGGCCGTAACCTCTTCAATTGAAGAAGAAGTTGAAAAGGCTGTATGGGCATGTCGATGGGGTGCGGATACGATAATGGACCTATCGACCGGAAAAAACATACACGAAACCCGCGAATGGATTATTCGTAATTCTCCGGTTCCAATTGGAACAGTTCCAATATATCAGGCATTAGAAAAAGTCAATGGAAAAGCAGAAGATTTGACATGGGAGCTCTTTAGGGATACTTTAATCGAACAGGCTGAACAGGGTGTAGATTACTTTACCATACACGCCGGTGTGTTGTTGCGCTACATCCCGCTTACCGCAAAAAGGGTGACCGGAAWTGNRYSWWGAKKYKRATCTATTATGGCTAAATGGTGCCTTGCACATCATAAGGAAAGCTTCCTTTATACTCATTTTGAGGAGATATGCGAGATCATGAAGGCTTACGATGTGTCCTTTTCTTTAGGCGATGGTTTAAGGCCTGGTTGTATTGCCGATGCTAACGATGAGGCTCAGTTTGCTGAATTGGAAACGCTTGGTGAGTTAACAAAAATTGCCTGGAAACATGATGTACAGACCATAATTGAGGGACCTGGTCACGTACCAATGCACCTGATTAAAGAGAACATGGAGAAACAGCTAGAACATTGTTCTGAAGCTCCTTTCTATACATTAGGCCCCCTAACTACTGACATTGCTCCGGGTTATGATCACATCACATCAGCCATTGGTGCTGCCATGATAGGTTGGTTTGGAACTGCAATGTTGTGTTATGTTACCCCAAAAGAGCATCTTGGCTTACCAAATAAAAAAGATGTTAAAGATGGTGTAATTACCTATAAAATTGCCGCTCATGCTGCCGATTTAGCAAAAGGCCACCCTGGTGCACAATACAGAGACAATGCTTTAAGCAAGGCAAGATTTGAATTTAGATGGGAAGATCAGTTTAACCTTTCTCTGGATCCGGACACAGCAAAAGAATTTCATGATGAAACCCTACCGGCTGACGGCGCAAAGATCGCTCACTTCTGCTCGATGTGCGGGCCTAACTTCTGCTCGATGAAGATCACTCAGGATGTTAGGGAATATGCCGCAAAGCAGGGCGTTGATGAACAAGATGCGCTGGCAAAAGGGATGGCAGAAAAATCTAAAGAATTTACAGAGAAGGGTAGCGAAATCTATTTATAGGTGAATGTAATTGTAATTGCAAATCCTGCTATAATTGATAATGAATCAAATAAAATTAATCAACTGTTTGAAAGCGGATTAGATATATTTCATTTAAGAAAAGATTCATGTACAAGTGCATACTGTAAACAGCTGATTTCTGAGATTGATGAGGTATATCACGATAGGATTGCATTACATCAATATCATGAGCTTACAGACTACTTTGGAATTAAACGGCTGCATTATAAGGAAGAGCACAGAAAACAATTACAGGAGGCTAAAACAATGTTTAATTTGAAGGGAACGGTGCTAAGTACATCCATCCATCAACTTGAGGAGGTTAATAATTTGCAAGGATTTGATTATACTTTTTTTGGGCCGGTATTTAACAGCATATCCAAGCCAGGGTATGCTGGAGTGCTGAATCAGGATTTTAAATTGCCACAGCGTTTAAACAGCACAAAACTTATAGCACTGGGTGGAATTGATGCTGAAAATGCCGAAACGCTCCATTCAATGGGTTTTGACGGAGTCGCCCTACTTGGTTTTATTTGGAATGACCCTTCAAAAGCGATCCGTAATTTTAAAAGTATACAAGAAAGATGCTAGCAAACAGACCATATGCAATTAGTATTGCAGGATTTGACCCCAGTGCAGGCGCCGGTGTTTTGGCCGATGTAAAGTGCTTTGAGCAACACCATGTTTATGGTTTTGGCATCTGCAGTGCACTAACAGTGCAAACAGATAATGAATTCTTAAAGAACAACTGGTTAGATTCACTCCAAATCATTGCCCAACTTGAACCATTAGTAACCAAATTCCAGGTGTCTGCCTGTAAAATAGGGCTAATAAAGGATGTTGCTGTATTACAGGAGGTGGTCTTTTTCCTTAAATCAAAAAGGCCTGATGTGAAAATTATTGTGGATCCAGTAATAAAGGCAAGCTCCGGTCATGAATTTCACGATTGGACGAATGGAATGGAAATATTATCGCCCGTACTTAAACAGATAGACCTGATTACTCCGAACTACAATGAAATGTTAAGTTTAGGTGGTGAGGCAATGGATGTAAGCTATACAGCTAAGCTTTGGGCACAGCACTGCCCTGTTTTATTAAAGGGAGGGCATAGCATTGCTGCAATTGGCACTGATTATCTATATGAGCAGGATCACATTTCTGAGTTTAGTCCTCGAGTTGCTCAAATTCATCAAAAACACGGTTCTGGTTGTGTTTTATCGGCAGCTATTGCCGCAAATGTGGCACTTGGTTATCCTTTAAAACAAGCTTGCAGCAATGCTAAATTATATATCGAAAAATTCTTAAACAGTAACAGCGCCCTACTTGGGTACCATTCATTATGATTGATAAATTACACTATATATCGCAGGAAACTGAACACACAAGCCACCTTGATGCCATCAACAAAACACTTATCGCGGGTGCAAAGTGGATACAACTGAGGGTTAAAAACAAGCCTGAGGACGTGATTCTTGAGTTGGCTATTAAGACTAATGCTCTTTGCAAAGCTTATGGAGCAAGGTTAATTGTAAATGATCATCCCTTAATTGCGCTAAAAGCTGGAGCTTATGGGCTGCACTTAGGCTTAACTGACATGGCAATCGGAGAAGCAAGAAGTATTGTTGGTGAGCGAATGACTATTGGTGGTACAGCAAACACTTTTGAGCATATCAAACAAAGGGTTGCCGAGGGAGTCGATTACATAGGACTGGGCCCTTATCGGTTTACCAATACCAAACAAAATTTAAGTCCTATAATCGGTTTGGAAGGATATGAAACAATTATGGAACAGGTTTCTATAGCTGGCATCACCACTCCAATTATTGCAATTGGAGGGATTGAGCTGAATGATATTTCTTTGATTATGACAACTGGAGTTCATGGTGTGGCATTATCAGGTGCACTAACCAATGCAAATGATCCTGCCGCTGAGCTTGCAAAAATGTACAGTGCGCTAAAGGTCTTAAACCCCATTAATAACTAACTATTATGTTAAAAATAGCAGACAAAACATTTAAATCCCGATTGTTTACGGGAACCGGGAAGTTCAGCTCAGCTAATGAAATGGAAAAAGCATTACTTGCTTCGGAATCGGAGCTGGTAACTGTAGCCTTAAAAAGAGTTGATCTGAAAGACAATGACGATGATATTTTAATACATTTAAATCACCCTCACATTAATCTTTTACCGAACACATCTGGTGTACGCAATGCAAAGGAGGCGGTTTTTGCAGCTCAAATGGCCAGAGAATCGTTAGAAACCAACTGGATCAAGCTAGAGATTCATCCGGACCCTAAATATTTAATGCCTGACCCAATTGAAACACTAGTAGCCACAGAGGAATTGGCAAAACTGGGGTTCATCGTGCTCCCTTATATACACGCCGACCCGGTTTTGTGTAAACGACTGGAAGATGCAGGAACATCGGCAGTAATGCCTTTGGGCTCTCCTATTGGCAGTAATAAAGGTTTAAAAACAATTGACTTTTTAGAAATCATCATCAGCCAAAGTAACGTTCCTGTAATTATTGACGCCGGGATTGGTGCTCCGTCTGATGCTGCAAAGGCCATGGAAATTGGCGCTGATGCGGTTTTAGTAAACACCGCCATTGCAGTTTCGCAATATCCTGAACAAATGGCCCGAGCTTTTAAGATCGCCGTAGAGGCCGGAAGAATGGCTTTTGAGGCCAAACTTGGTTCTGTTAATTTACATGCTGTGGCCAGCAGCCCGTTAACCTCATTTTTAGATGACTAACTTTACCGACCTCTTCGAATCGTGCAACTGGGACGAGACCAGTAAAAGCATTTATGCCAAAACTAGTGTTGATGTGAAGCGTGCCTTAAATTCTTCTCAAAGAACATTAGAGGATTTTAAAGCGCTTATTTCGCCCGCAGCAGCTCCTTATCTTGAACAGATGGCACAGATGAGTCAGCAGCTAACCCTTAAGCGTTTTGGTAAGGCCATTCAAATGTATGTGCCGCTATATCTTTCCAACGAATGCAATAACATTTGCACTTATTGTGGCTTTAGTTATGACAATAAGGTCAGGAGGAAAACGCTGTCTTCAATGGAAATTATGCAGGAAGTGGCAGTAATTAAAGACATGGGATACGATCATGTGTTGCTGGTTACCGGCGAGGCCAATCAAACCGTGCATACCGAATATTTCAAAAAGGTATTGGAGCTTATTAAGCCTCACTTTTCTCATATATCAATGGAAGTTCAGCCATTGGACACCGAAGATTATAAAGAGCTTACACCCTATGGGTTAAATACAGTTCTTGTTTATCAGGAAACTTATCATCAGGATGACTATAAAAAACATCACCCAAAGGGAAAAAAATCCAATTTTCAGTATAGATTGGAAACGCCGGATAGACTGGGACAGGCCGGAATTCATAAAATGGGATTAGGTGTGCTTATAGGTTTGGAAGATTGGCGAACAGATTCCTTTTTTACAGCAATGCACTTAAGTTATCTTGAAAAAAAGTACTGGCAGAGTAAATACAGCATCTCATTTCCACGTTTACGCCCATTTAGCGGGGGTCTGGAACCTAAAGTTGTGATGAACGACAAAGAGCTGGTACAACTCATCTGTGCTTATAGAATATATAATGCAGAAGTAGAATTATCAATTTCTACACGTGAATCCATCGTTTTTAGGAATAATATTGTGAAATTAGGGATCACATCTATAAGTGCAGGTTCTAAAACCAACCCTGGTGGGTATGCCGTTGAGCCACAGTCGTTAGAACAGTTTGAGATTTCTGATGAGCGCAACGCAAAAGAGATAGCCCAAATGATTAGTTCCCAAGGTTATGAACCGGTATGGAAAGATTGGGATGTCAGTTTAACAAAAAACTAATTAATTATGGATAGCGCTGAACTAAAGAGATATAACAGACAGATACGATTACCAGAACTGGGTATAGAGGGTCAGCAGAAGCTAAAAGCTGCTAAAATATTGGCTATTGGGGCCGGTGGTCTGGGTTCTCCGGTATTACTTTATCTTGCCGCCGCCGGCATAGGCAAAATTGGCGTTGTTGATCATGATACTGTAGATGAAAGTAACTTACACAGACAGATACTCTTTAATACTTCTGATATTGGAAAAAACAAAGCAGTTATCTCGGTAAATAAGCTGCAGCTACTTAATCCATATGTTAATTTCGTTTCCTATCCTTTTAAAATTGAACTGGGTAATGCCAATTCATTAATTCAGGATTATGATCTGGTAGTGGATGGATCTGATAACTTCCCTACCCGTTATCTGGTTAATGATACTTGCGTTGCTTTAAATAAACCGTTGGTATTTGGTTCCATATTTAAATTTGAAGGTCAGGTATCGGTATTTAATTATAATGGCGGCGTAGATTACAGAACGCTATTTCCTGAACCGCCGGCTTCTGATGAAGTTCCAAATTGTGATGACGGTGGTGTAATTGGAAGCTTACCGGGGATAATAGGCAGTTATATGGCCAATGAAGCCATCAAACTAATTTGTGGTTTTGGCGAAGTGCTATCAGGTAAATTACTCATTCTTAATGTGCTCAACAATTCTTCATTGGTCCTTAATATAGGGAAAAGTGTAAACGCTATTGACTCTAATTCCACCTCTGATAAAAAATTTGAGTCGGTTTATGAATCAGTTGCCTCGGCTCCTGCTAAAAACGACTATGAGGAAATAAACCTGGAAGCATTTGAATATTTAAAAGAAAAAGATTCTTCTCTCTTTTTAATTGATGTGCGAGAGGATTTTGAATTTGACGAGTACAATATCGGTGGATATAATTTTCCCTTATATGAGCTTAATGATCATATGCATTCAATCCCTGAGGATAAAAAAATTGTGCTTTGCTGCACCAGTGGCTTAAGAAGTAAAATTGCTTATAACTTATTAAAAACAAGAACAGATGCTCAGATCTATATTCTGAGTCTTAATAAATAAAATAGTTTTTATTTCAATATTTCAAAAGCTATATATTCTTTTCCATATAGACTTACAGTGTAGATCTACAATCTTAATAACTCATAAAAAAACTCAAAAAGTTCAAAATGAAAAAACAGATTGCAAATAAAAACAGTACAAGTAAGAATCAGATACCAGTTAAAAAGGCTCACGACAAAACAGGACCAAAAAAATTCAAAATCCTAGAGTTAAAGAACAATCTGACTCATAGTGCACATAAGGCTATGAGAAGAGAGCTTCCGAAGAGAATTGGCAAGTATATTAATACGTTAGTCAATTACAGTTATATATCCTTAGACTCAAAGGAAGACATCCCTTATCATGTTGCACTCGAAATTGAAAAGTATTTTTGCATACAGCCGGGCTCACTTAGCAATTTACCCATTCAGTAATGCTACCTTTGCAGTTCATAAGTAAATACAATCATTTCCGGTTTATCGGAAATGATTCAACATAGTGACCATGATAGCAATAGGACAATACAACGATTTAAGAATAATAAACAAAACAGAAGCCGGCCTTATTTTAACCGAGGGAGATAAAGAAGTATTACTTCCTTACAATGATGTTCCAAAGAACGCCGAAATAGGCGATAACATAACCGTATTCGTTTATGTTCATAAAGATGGCAGATTAATGGGTACAACTAAAAAGCCTTTGGCATGTGTGGGGGATTTTGCTTATCTAACTGTTGTTGATGACAGCGAAGACGGCGCTTTTATGGATTTGGGGCTTGATAAGGATATATATGTTCCTAAAAGAGAGCAGAAACGTCCGATGTTTAAAGGAGACCGCCATGTAGTTTATGTTTTTCTTGATGAAAGTAATGACCGTATGGTTGCATCTTCCAGGTTAACTAACTTTGTTGAAGAGGAAGATATAGATTTAGAAGAGGGCGATGAAGTGAGTTTACTTATAGTAGACCGTTCGGATCTTGGATATAATGCCATAGTTGATAATAAGTATATCGGGCTGCTGTACACTAACGAATTGTTTGATGTACTTAATCCTGGTGAACTAAGAAAAGGCTGGATTAAAAAGATCCGTGTTGAAGGTAAGATTGACTTAAGTCTGCAGCCAATGGGCTATGGCCATATTCTTGACACTAAGGACAGTGTACTGGAAGAATTAAAAGAAAGTGGCGGCGCAATTCCTTTAGGCGATAAAAGCACTCCAGAAGATATATATGCACGATTTAAAATCAGTAAAAATGCATTTAAGAAGGTAATTGGTGGGCTATATAAAGACCGCTTGATTACCATTTCAGATCATGAAATAAAGATACTGATTGATCACGAAGCAGAGTAAATAAAAAAGTCGTCATCTCGGCGATATAAGAGATGACGACTTTTTCATTTACTTTATGCTAAAAGTTAAATCCAATTGAAAAATAAGGCATAGTTGCTTCTCTTGAGAATCCCAGTGTTGCCTGTATCAAAAGTACTTCGCCAGGGAGCACATACAAGCCGCCGCCATAGCCATGATGCCATCTTGCAGATGACTCTCCCTTTTCCCATACCCTCCCTACATCGTTAAAACCAATCATCCCAACGGTTCCGGGAACCAGGTAGGAAGTGAAATTAAAGAGTTTTAACCTCATATCAAGGTTATGGTAAGCCATAGTTGTTCCTGTAAATCTTTTGCTGTTAAACCCTCTCAAACTATTAACACCGCCTATTTGCATATGCTGGAAGAAAGCCGGATCGCCCACAACAGTTCCTGCTCCTATTCTATTTGCAAATACTAAACCTGATTTCCCAGGATTAATGTAAAACCGGAATTCTGTGGTTACCGCCCCATAACGATCGTTGGTTTTATCAACCCGTTGCTGAGCGGTTAAAGATGTTTTCCAATACAACCCTTTTTTAGGATTTGCAATATTATCACGGCTATCGTAAGTCCATCCCGCTACAAAACCGGCATAGTACTTATCCGAAAATATTTCTTCTTCTGGATGAGCGGCATTATAATCATTAAAGAAACGTTCTTCGTTTCCAGATTCCGTACTTGTATAAAATGATCCCAATACTCCGCCTTCAATTTTCAGGTATTTGGTGAGCTTTCTACTCAGCCTTACATCCACATTTAAATAGTCGTAACGATTTCTGTAATAGGAAATTCCATCCTCTCTGTCTGATTCCTCATCATCATCGTTATCTAAATCGAGATATTGTGTATTGTTTCCAATTCCAAAGAAGTTACTCAAGTTGTTAGGCCCAAGCAGATTTGCATGCACCACAAGATCGTTATTACCTACTGCTTTCTTAAAATCACCAAGGTAGTCCAGAATAAATGATTTCCTACCAGTAGAGTAATTGGCCCAGAACTCATGTTTTGAAGCATAGGGTTCTTTTCTAAAGCCCTGTTTTTCTATGATGTAACCTAAACCAATCTGTACGCCCTGATCAATGTTATAATTAAAATTAAAAAGCGGTCCTGATCTATCGTATAAGAACGCATTATTATCAAACTTGTTTACCAGGGTATCATTTGCAAGACGCATCTTTGCCTTTGTTTTATTTGGCAATTCATTTGATTCATCAGTACGATCATAAATGAATGGCTTGTTTGAAACATCTTGTGCAATCTGGAACTTATCTGCATCGCTTCCTCCTATCATCCGTACTTTTATCTCAGTGTTCTCTTTTCCCCTTACAGAAAACACATCTTCACCTGCCATTCCAAACAGTCTAACCTCTTTGGTTACATTAGGATCAAATGTTCTTTTATATACCAGTCTTCCATTCTTACCCTCCTTATTGATATTATATACCGTAACTTCTACATTTCCGTTATCAGCATAATTAACATCAAAAAACTCTTTTTTATCCGAGGTCGGTACATCAACATTTATGGATAAAAATTTATAGTACTGTAAAGCAAGCGTATCCAGTTTATCTCTTCTTGAAATAAAGTGACCAATTAACTGATTACCACTAAGCTTAAATATTGTATCTGGCATTTGCCTGAAAGAGGTATTAATAAGTTCAGTAGTTAGTTCTCCTTGTACAAATTTAACTGCATCCTTCCAGTCCTGTTCGTTAAGCTCATTTAAAAAATACCGGTCAAAGTATCGCTCATTAAAGTTCCAATGATTTACATCTCTGATATTATCACTATAAGGCTGCAAATGAGATTTCAGCCACTGATGGTTAAGAATCCATGGAAATACCCCTGAAGTTTTGTAGAATACCTTATCTCTGTCTCTGGGAACAGGAATATAAGTAGTTTCTCCCTTTTCCTTCTGAGCTAGCCAACGCCAGTTATCTTCATGTCTGTCCCAATCTCCCAAAACAAAATCAAGTAACCTGGCCCTAAGTGTTAGCTTCTGGTCTGATGTATGGTCGTTGTCTTCCTGTATTTTTCGCTGTACTTTAGCTGTGTTATCTGTTTCTTCTTCAAAAGGCGACCTTGGCTCCAATAAGTAAGCGGCGTTTGCAAATTTTTCTCTGTACTCTCCTAGCCCCGGATCATCGGCTACATATACGATCTCTGGTTTAGAGTGGGCAAGCTCAAGTGCTTCTGCCAAAGGAGGAACAATTAAAGCCGCAAAAGGGTGATTAGTTGAAACCTGGTCCTGAGCAATATCTTTAGCTATAGTTGGCCTTAAACTTTCAGGCAAACCCTGTTCCGGATACTTTTGTATTGTTCTTAGCGCATATTCTCTGCCAGTTGGATCTACTAACCTTAAGGACCGGGTTTGCATACCCCCTCCAAGTTTAACGATCTTTAGCCCTCCTTTTTCTTTCTGAAGATCTATAATGCGGACTTTTACAGGAGTTGCCCATATTTTGCGATAACTTTCGCCTAGCCAAAACCGATGAAAGCCGCTTACGCTGTTATACTCGGGTGCGATAGCAACCGTAATGGAATCTGCCGGTTTCTGAGTCTGCCCTATCGCAGGGATAGACAAAGTAATAAAAACAGCACTTAAGAGCTTCTTTAGAGGGCGCATATTAGTTAATTATTCTTTTTAAGGTTACTCCTATCCTCAGCGCCTTTAATCCCTCTACACCTTGTAATTCTTCTATTTCTAAATATTCGAGATCATTGTTCAGTAAACCCACATTCTGCAGCTTTTTAATATAGCCAAGGTATTCTCTGGCTTCTGAACTGTTAAAATACACAATTGATATTTTACCCGGCTGTGTTAACCGCTCAGATGTGTCTTTGATATGAGCTTTATCAATTCGTTTTTTAACCATCTGATAGCGAATATTGTAACTACCCTCTACATCAAACCTTTGTTCATCAATCCTAAAACTCACATCAATAGGCTTATCGTAAACGAAAATAAGTTGTGTTGTTTCAAGAGGTAAAGAAAAATATGGACCTAAATTACTTGTTGTTTGAGCAATTTCAGCCAGTACCCTCAACTGTTTCAATCGGAATGTACCAAGTAAATCTTCAGACATGGGAATTTTAGGGGCAATAGATTGTCCCAGATAAATATCAAATTCAACGCCATCTGTTCTAAACTTCTCAAAATAGCTTGGATAAATATTCTGAATTTCGGTATTAAATTCATCAAGGTGACGTGTTACCGCAACATTTATCATTTGCATACTTTTTTCGTAGCGTTCTCTGTTTTCAAATACCTTTCCGTTAACACTTGTAAGCATAAAATATCTATCGATTATGCTTTTTATTTCTGGGTGTGTATCTCGCAGATGATTTAATGAGGTCGGTATCTGTCTTTGTAAGTAATCTTCTGTTTTTAAGATTTCCCGATCTGAAAGCTCATCAAGATCTTTATATTTCCAAATTGCTGCTTCATGAGGTATATCGCTTTCCTTACAAGCCGAAACCGTATTCCTCACAGCATTAAGTGTTTCTTCAAGAATTTCGAAATGAACGTACAGATCTCTCCTAATTGCTGCGTTACGCTGTATACTTGAATTTCTGATATCTACTGCTCCATAAAAGGGATATACATTTCTAAAGAAAATAGGCTCAATAGGCAGATTTCTGTCTCTCGCACCCGATTGTATGTAATTAAGCGCTGCTTCGTGGAAGCGCCACTGAACCGAAGGCTGCAAGGCAGTAAACTTATCTGTTATTACATCCTGAATTTCATTATTAAAATCTATAATTATGTTATGGAATAGCTGTGCCAATAAAGGAAATGCTGCCTCTATTTTTGTGAGGGTATTGCCGTTAAATTTGGTAGAATCTTTTGTATATAACTCAAGAGCCCCAACAAGTTTTCCATTATAAAACAACGGAAACAAGGCATAAGACTTAATGCCTACTTCATCTAACAGACTAAGCATAGGATAAACTTCAGGTTCTTCGTCTGCTATATCTGGAAAAATTAATGTTCTTGGATGGTCAAGATAGTCTTCAATAAGGCTGGAATATTCAGTATCATCCATACCCTTTTCTTTTGCCAATTGAACTACCTTACTTTGAAAACCTGATTGATCATTGATCAACAGTTTTTTGTTTAATTTAAGATAAGGCAGCATCCCAAAGTTTACTTCATCAGATCCTACAAGGGTTTTCAACGCAGTAGCTATATCCCTGCTATGTTGTCCGTTTTGAGATTCATTATGTTCAATAACTAGATTTTTGACTGTTTCAAGAGCATACTCATCTGTAACATCAGTTAAGGTTACAATGGATATCCCCTCAATACTAAAGATATCAGGTGGTATTAGTTTTGTTAATATCTTTAATGAGTTCCGCTCATCTTTAATATAATCCTTAACGTCCTTTAAATTATATTCAGGTAGTTTTGTTTTTGCCCTGATATCCAAAAACCTGGTATCCACATTTAAGCGATAATATTTCAGTAAATGAGTTTTAGGGTCTATAATAGACTTAATGGTGAATTTGTTATTGCTTAAAGAGAAGTTGTAAAATTTCTCCAGAATAAGATTATAAAAAGTAGCCAGAAGATTTTTATCCATTTCCTTTTTGGATGGCAAACTTAGGTCTGACTTTAAACTGCACATTGATGGTTCCATGAATACACTATAAAATGCATCAGTACCATAATGAAAACATGGAGAAATGGGTGTACCTATTGCCCAGAATTGTTGGCTTTCGTCATTAATAATGGGCGATAATGAGGTATAAATTAATTCAAAAAGCGCAGCATAATTTTTAGCGTTCTCTGGAGGTATCGGGCTCCTGAGCTCGGGGTAATGATTAAATTGCTCAAGGATATATCTGTAAAAGTTAATCTTAGCTGTTTTTTCCTTGTTCGCTCTTTTTTGAATATATTCAATAAACGGATTTAAGGACAATTTAATATCCGCACCTATCGGATGTTTTCCTGGTTCCTTTATTGTTTGATTTAGATTTAATGTTATTGATTGCATTGATCTATTCGTTACAGAACCTTAATAACAACATTAAAGCGCTGAAATAAATTCTTTAATATAAATAAAAATAACTTGTCAAAGGTAGCACCTGTATTTGCATAATAGGTAAAACCTAGGTAATTATTTAATCTGATTCTGTTTACCTCTTAAGGAGTATACTTGAATTTTATAATATTGCCATCTGTTAATTCATCTCCTTCATTAGAGATATAGAGATTAAGATCTTTATCAAATGCAATTCCTTCGGGCTGATTAAATATTGACGAGCTTAAATGGTGGGCAGCTTTTACTTTCCACTTATCATCAGTAATAACCAGTAGCTTACTTACCGATGAAATAATATACCATTCATTTGTTTTAGGGTTTTTAGCCATTGCTGAAGCCCGCAAATCGTTTTTAAATTTAGGATAAACAGCCTTAAGTTGTTTTAAATCAATCTTAAAACTACCTGAAGCAATTAATGTATCCTGAGCTGGTTGATAATCTAATATATACCCTGTTGCTTTTTTCGCTTTTTTATCCTCCGGGCAGTTTTTACACAAGATATATAACTTACTGGTAGCAGCATCGGCGTATAAGCTTTCATACTCCGCTTTTGGCACCAGGTGTTTTGTCTCTTTTACAAGGTCAGATTTTTCTTTAATTGCCTCAGAGAAAGGAAAAGAGTAAAGGGCGCCACTGCTTTTAAGGACAAAGACTCTATCATGAAATATGCTGACATCTTCATAATCTCCTCTGGAGCCAAATTTCATATTCTTTTGTTCCTTTACATCCCATTTTTGTCTGAACAATTTACCTTCTTCATCCTGAATGCTATAGATAGTATCGCTATTACTGTCGTGAAAGGCAATACCTGATATTTCAAGCAAACTCGATGGCATATTGAATTTATCAGGTTTAGTTAAATCATAACCCTTTGGGCTTGTATATTTCCCTAGGGGGCTTTTACATGCATATGTTCCAAAAAGAGCTAATAAAATAACAATACATAAACACTTAGAGTAGATTCGTTTCATAAATAATCGGGATTTATATTGTATCAGTATCTTTTAGAAATTTATAAATAGATTCCTGAGCGTTATCATGTAACTGTAAGTTAACTATTTTCATTATAGTTTCCTTCAACTTAGCATCATATATTGGGAAACATACTTCAATTCGGCTATAAATATTACGGTTCATCCAATCTGCAGATCCCATATATATGTCCTTATTCCCATTATTCTCAAAAATGAATATTCGACCATGTTCAAGGTAGCGGTCTACAATTCTGGTTACCGTAATGTTTTCACTTAATCCGGCTTGTCCGGGTATTAAACAACAGATTCCTCTTACAATAAGTTGCACTTTCACTCCCGCCTGTGATGCTTCATAAAGTTTAGAGATCAAGATCTTCTCTTCGAGATTATTTAATTTTATCGTAATTCCATTGGCTAACCCCGCTTTTGCATTTTCTATTTCTCTTTGTATAAGGCTAAGGAATTTTGGCTGTAAATTAAATTGAGCTACCAACAAATGCCTAAAATCTATTTGATCTTCTGGTCCGGGTGCCTTTTTATTTTTACTCAAAAACCCGAACAAGGATTCGAGCTCTTTAAGCATTGATTGATGGGAAGTAAGCAGAATTTGATCTGTATAAAACCTTGCCGTTGATTCATTTAAGTTCCCGGTAGCGAGCAAACCTACAAACTCTTCTTTCCCACTTATAACCCGCTTTACAAGAGCAACTTTTGCATGCACTTTTAAATCAATACTACTGTAAACAATCTTTACGCCTGCGGCTTTCATTTGTTTAGCCCATTTGATGTTATTAGCTTCATCAAATCTGGCTTTTAGCTCAACAAGTGCTACAACCTTTTTGCCATTTTTTGCAGCGGTCATCAATGCACTTACAATTCTGGAATTGTTTGCCACCCGGTAAAGTGTGGTGTAGATTTCCTGAACAAAAACATCGTTTGCGGCCTCATTAAAAAACCTAAGTATTGGGTCGTAACTCTGATATGGGACATTTACAAGTAGATCTTCTTTTAAGATCAGATTAAACAATGTATCTTTTTCCGGGATAAGAACAGAAGATACTGAAGGCCATTTTGGATAGCTGAACTCTGCTCCATTCAGTGGAAAACTATTCAGGTCTTTTAAATTGTGGTACCCTCCTCCTTCAACAACCGATGCATTACCTAGCTTTAAAGCATATATTAAGCGATATAAACTTCTTAAAGGAATTCCGGGTTCTATTAGAAAGCGCGTTGCAAAACCGAAATCACGGGTTTCCAGCTGACGTTCCAAGACAGTTGTAATATCTTCTTCTGTGGTATTACCAATCTTTAGTTCTGCGTCACGGGTAATTTTAAGATTGTATACTCCCGCTATTGTATCATTTGGAAAGAGGTATGACAAGTTATGTTTAATGATGTCTTCCAAAAAAACAACGTATTTATGTCCATCATTTTCTAAAGCATACAGGCGTTGTAAACTTTCTGATGGGACATTAATCAGCTCCAATCGTTCAGCACCAAGTGCATCTTTCAGAACAATCAACTGATAGAGCTTATTATTTTCGGCAAAAAAATCGGTAAGGTCCCTATCAATACAAATTGTATAAATGTAAGCCAGTACTTCGTTAAAGAATAGGTTTACAATTTGATCTGCTATTTGTGAAGGGATAGGTTTGTTATAAATCCAATGTATATCGTGACTGGTCAGTTGCGGCAGTATTTGGTCTGCAACGATTGCTCCAAATTTCCTTTGCTGCCTGTTAATTTCTGTTTTGGCGAGCTCATAGTTTCCCTGACCATCTATATTTTGTCGGTACTCATCAACAGCCATCAACACCGGCATCCTTACCCGATAAAATTCATCCAGATTAGAAGAATAAATAGAGAGAAACTTAATTCTTTCTAGAATTGGAACGGTATCCTTTGCTGCTTCCAGAAGCACCCTTTCATTAAACCCAAGCCAGCTTAGATCTCTGTTAAAAAAAACCGATTCCCCCATAAAGCTATTACATTGTTACCAGGGCAGATGCGATAATAAAGGCTAATACGGCTGCTACAATACCAAACATAAAAACATTGTAAGCAATTCTTAACAACCTGTATTTACGACCTAAAACCACACCCTGGGCGTACACGTCTTTTATCAGACTACCGTATAAGAAATCACGATCATCCATCATTTTAATCATTCCGCTTTCATAATCCGGCAAACTCATCCGGTAGAAATTACCAAAAAACAGCAGGTTCACCCGTTTTTCCTTAATGTCGTCTGGTGTAAATACACCCGTCGGAATTGAGGGTCTGGTGGCAAGTATAGAAAACACCATAGTAACCACGCAAATGATCAGCAAAAGTAGTGTTGGAATAATCAAATGAGGGTTATCTTCAAGTTTACGCAACAGCACACTTAAAATAACCGAAAGGATAATTGAATTGGTAGAGATCATTATATGAGCCTTATTATCGGCCATATCGCTTAAGCGCTGATGGTTTGTAGAGGTAATCCTGAACATAGTTTCAATACCACGTCCTGGTTTATCACTTTTATTCTTTTTATCTCCTTTTGTTTCTTTTTCTTTAGAGTCTTCCATTTTAGAAACTTCCGTTATTTCCACGTTTTGTTCTTTTATGAGTTTATTTTCCAGTTCTGCAAGATTTTCTGCCTTTTTAGCATTTAGCAGTTGCTGGCAGAATTCCGTATGGTAATGGTGCGCTTTAAATAACGCTATTGTTTTAATTCGCCAGTTAGTCTTATCAATTTTATGCTTAACAAATGCTTCGGCTTCTTTACGCATTAACCTATTGCGTTCTTTAAACCTATCGCTTCCCAGATGAAAAAGATCTGCATCACAAACAATCTGCTGTAGTAGTCCTCCAGGGTTTTGAGGCATTTTGGTAGCCATAATACAACCCTTCACCTGATCAATTATTTCTGGAGAAACATCTTTATCAGATAGAAAATCATTGGCTAAACCTGCCCCTTTGATTTCATGCTGGGTGCAATCAAAAAAATATCCCATGTCGTGAAACCAACTTGCGGCAACAACAATAAAGAAATCCTGGTCGGATAGCTGGTAGTGGTTAGCAATTCTAACTACGTTTTCTACAACCTGCTCCGTATGATGTAAATTATGATAAATGAATCGTTCGTCTTCGTGGGACTGAAACAAACTTGCAACATGCGCTCTAAGCAGATCTAATAATTCCCGGTATTGCATTTTTCAGTAGTTAGTAGGTACTTTATTAATTGTATAAATATGGTGTAAGTATATCTAATCTGCAAATTTTAGTTTGGCCTTCATCAGAAAAACATTATAAGGTTTCCACATAGACATCAGAAAATAAAATTCATCACTATTCTCATTTGCAGGATGCATAAATGCGCCATACAATCCCGGATACTCTGTTGCTTTTACCAATGTTTTCTCGGAGCTCCAGGGTCCTGTAATGTTTTCAGCATCTCTCAATACAATTTCGGCTTTCTTTTCATTTAAATAGGTGATTATCCATCGCTTAAACTTTTTATTATATGTCAGCGAAAGTTCGCCTAAAGGTGCATCAATTATCACATCAGCACTCATCTCATCATTTTTAACCCAGCCCTTTGTGTTGCTCCAGTATTCGTAAGTGGCCTGCTTTAATATATCGCTTTCCTTGAAACGGGCAAGGTGAGCTGATCCCCATCGACCCGGAACCGTACCTATCATATACACAAAGCCGTCTTTTTTAGCGTATGTAACCTGTGCAAAATTACTTAATGCTCCAAAGCGTATCTCATTGCATTTAATCCAATTCTTGCCATTATTAGCAGATTTGTATAAGCCAGAATAATTTGTAGTCCAGCTTCCAATACTACCCCATTTCCTGACATCCATATAATGAACATAATCTGTGCCGGCAGCGTGTATTGCAGCAGTTGGAATAGTTGTATGACTGCCTGTACCATCTGTAATATGCGGACTTGGAACAATCTGATGGGCTACCATATCATCAAAGGTAAGCCCATCTTCCAGGTTTTTATCAGTCGATAATCCCAATACGTTGGACCGCCAGTTGCCAGCTTTGCCTGGTCCACCTTCTTTTACCACTATAAAATCATTACCATAAGTATCACCAAAAAAGAACCCTACTTTTCCGTTTCCCATTTTCCAGGCTATACCTAAATCTGTACCTCCTACATCGTAAAGCTCATTTGTTTTATTCGGATTTGGTAACGTTTCTCCCGAAATGGATTTGCCGGTTACGCGCGCCAAACGCTCCAAATTAAATGGAATAATATCTCTTTTTGCTGCTATAAACGCGTAAAATGATCCGAAAAGTAAAATTCCAGATAGCGCAAGTATTCCGTTTCTGATGTACTTATTTTTTAACATATATCTATTAACCTAATAATCCCAATAAATCTTTTTTTGTCAGTGTCTTAAATATCGACTCTTCTGTTTTTATCAAATCTGTAGCCAGATCTTTCTTGCTATCCTGCATCTTCATAATCTTTTCTTCAATTGTATCAGGACAAATTAACCTTACTGCCACAACATTTTTTTGTTGTCCGATGCGATAACTCCTATCTATCGCCTGATTTTCAACTGCCGGGTTCCACCAAGGATCGATCAGATAAACATAATCGGCCTGAGTTAGATTCAAGCCTGTCCCCCCTGCCTTCAGACTAATTAGAAAAACACGAATATTTGGGTTATCCTGAAAAGAGCCAACCACGGCGGATCTGTTTCTGGTTTGACCTGTCAAATATTCAAAACCAATATTTCTATCGATAAGCTCTTGCTTTACCAGATCAAGCATCGTTACAAACTGAGAAAACACAAGGATCTTATGATGAGGAGACTTATTTTCTATCTGTTCAATTAGCACTTCCAGTTTAGAAGAAGTATTTTCATGCTTACCTTCTTTTAGAATTGCCGGTGAATTACATATCTGTCTTAGTTTGGTAATTCCCTGTAAAACATGCATACTACTCTTGGCAAGCTCATCTTCTGATTTACCTATCAGATAGTCGCGAATTTCTTCCTTATTGGCTTCGTAAATATCACGCTGCTCTGCTCCCATTTCACAGTATATTACCATTTCGGTTTTATCTGGCAGTTCCTTGGCTACCTGCTCTTTTGTGCGCCTAAGTATAAATGGATTAATCTTTTTTTGTAACTCAAGAGCACTTCTGTTATTTTTAAATTGATCTATCGGCACTGAATAAAGTCTCTTAAACTGCTGTTTTGTGCCAAGCAAGCCAGGGCAGGCAAAGGACAACTGGCCATATAAATCAAAGGTATTGTTCTCTATCGGCGTTCCTGTAAGCACAACTTTGTTTCTCGATCTCAACAAGCGAACGGCTTTATAACGTTGCGATTCGGGATTCTTGATTGTTTGTGATTCATCAAGAAAAATATAGTTAAACCTATATTCTTTAAGGAACCTGATGTCAGCCAATAACGTTCCGTACGAAGTTAAAATGATCTCAAAATTATCAAAATCATGAACTACTTTGGCTCGGTCTGAACCATATACGATCCGTATTTTTATGGACGGGGCAAACTTTTCTACTTCCTGTTGCCAGTTAAAAATAAGTGAGGCTGGAACTACAACTAAGTTGGTATTGTGATGGCCTTTCTCCCTCTGTGAAAGGATGAATGCGAGTACCTGGATAGTTTTACCCAATCCCATATCGTCTGCCAAACAAGCTCCGAAATTAAAACCATCTAAAAAATTCAACCAGTTTAAGCCTTCTCTCTGATACTCACGGAGTGTGGCATTAAGTCCTGAAGGAACATTCACTTCTTTAATAGACTCAAAATCAGACAATTTAGAGCGATAAAGTTTCATTTCATCTTTAACAACTTCATCTAGATGCTCCAGTTCATACAACTCGCCAACCGAAGCATAATTAATTTTTGAGGTACGAATAGTTTCTTCCACTACCTCTCCTGCACTAAAGTAGCCCGTAAACTTTTCAATCCATTCGTCAGGCAATATCCCTAGCGTCCCATCATCCAATTGAACAAATTTACTTTTGTTACGGATGGAGCGGTGCAGGTGTTTTAATGAGACCGCCTGCTTATCAAATTTAACTTTTACGGAGGTTTCAAACCAATCTATGCCACTGATCACGTTAATGGAAATATCCGCTTTATATGGATTTAAGTTACTGTTCTTTAGTTCATTAAAACCAAGAATTGTTATCCCCTTGTTTCGCCATGCCTCAAAAGCATTCAAGAACCAGTTGTCTTCTATAAATCTCTTTTTATGGAGGTAAAAGCAGTCTGCATGTGCTTGCTCGGGCAATTCCTGTACCTGTTCATAAAAGAACGGATGCTCTCTTGAGATATTAGATATAAACTGGAACTCTGTATCCTCATCTCTATTTAATGTAAATATGTTTCCTCTTTTGTCTTTAGCTCTAATTTGCTTTTTAGAAAGTATCGGAATTTCCAGACTGCCATACCTGATAACAGGTGTAATCAATACAAAATCTTCTGATTCGGACAAATAGATGATCTGTTCATTATCAAGATCGAATCCCTTTTCTTCTATTTGCTTTTTGGTAGCTGTTTTTAAATAAGAATAACTGATCTTAACCTTATCCTCTAGTTTAGAAAGTATGTTTTCCTGAAACAATTCAAATTCTGATCGGTGTACTACTATAATATCATTATGTTGTTTAAAAAATGCCAGCACGCTCAGGAAGTATTGATTATTTATCAGATAAAGTGTATTGCTTAATTGAATAAAATAATGATATTTTACTTTAAGCATATCCAAAGAGAAAGGCTTATTTTCTAGCATTAGCTTGGCCGAAACCTCAAAAAAATCCCCTTTTTCATCTACAGTTAAAGTAAGATCAACCTTTAAAACCTTTAGCTGCCCCGGTATAATAGATGATGCGGTAATATTCGTTGAAACTTTATCGTCATGAAGGTATACATCCAATCCCAGTGGATTTTTAGCCAGTGCTTTAAGCCCTTCCAGATCAGATTCTGATTTACCTGCATCATAGTTGTTTCTAAACTTTGAAATGCCGGTATAAAACTTCAGTTCCTCCTGACTTTCTGTTTTCCAGATCATGTCAGTCGGGTCAATAAAAGTAAGTGGGTTTTTAGGTTTGCCGTTTAAAGTGATTTCAGCTTCTGCAAGTTCTACTACCAGATGTCTGTAAAAACGATGCTGACTAAATATCAATATCATTTTAGTATTGCCCTTTGTTTCAGATACAGGAAGCTTAACACTTTGCTTGGCATTTAAAATCGGCTTCAGCGTAGAGAAGTCAAAATTTTCCGAGTTGTATCCTTCTTTTTCCGTCATTCAGTAATGTAATAGCGATGTGCTAAAGATAACAATAAAATTAAGGGTGTTGGGTCATTAAATGAATTGATACTGTTAGTGAAAGTTTTATATTTATAATCAAGAATGCCCTAATATGAAGAAAATACTGGTAAAGATTGGTTTAGGTTTAGTAGCTATTGCAATTTGCGCCTTTTTAGCATTTAAATTTACGCCATGGCCTTCTGCATTTTTAATCAGGTATGTTTTTAATAAAGAAGCTGTTAGGGTAAACGAAGCATTAGGCAAACATGTACCATCAGGAATAACCTCACTAATTGACCTGCAATATAAGGTAGCTGATAAAGATGCTAAGCTTGATGTTTATTACCCATCTGCCAATCAGAACTATACAAAAACTTTGCCTGTGATTGTATGGGTTCATGGGGGTGGTTGGATTTCGGGTAACAAAGCACACATAGGCAATTACTGCAAAATATTAGCTTCAAAAGGGTTTGTTGCCGTTTCTATTGATTATTCAATAGCTCCCGAAAAAAAATATCCAACACCTGTTATACAAAGTAATGCCTCGCTGGCCTATTTATTGACTAATTCGACAAAACTCCACATAGACACAACAAATTTTATACTGGCAGGCGACTCTGGTGGCGCACATATTGTTGCCCAATTGGCTAATGTAATTACAGACCCTGGGTATGCCCACTTAATGAATATAACCCCTTCTATTGGTAAAAACCAGCTTTCTGGATTACTTTTATATTGCGGCCCCTATGATGCACAAAGCATTAACCAGAATGGAAGTTTCGGGACGTTTATTAAAACAGTACTCTGGTCTTACAGTGGTGAAAAGGATTTTCTGGCTTCTGAAAAATTCAAAACTGCCTCAGTTATAGATTACGTTACAAGCAAGTTCCCAGCTTCTTTCATTTCAGCCGGGAATGATGACCCTTTACTTCCTCAATCACTGGCTATGGCCAGGAAACTTAAAAGCTTAAACGTAAAGGTTGACACTCTGTTCTTTAAAGCTGATTACAGTCCTAAATTGCCGCACGAATATCAATTTAACTTGGGTAAAAGTGCAGGTAAACTTGCACTTAAAAGGAGTGTAACATTCCTACAAAGCATTACACGTTAAGCCTTTTCCAGATATTTAATTACGGCCATAAGATCCTGATCGCCAAGACCTCCTTCATTCATTGCTGCACTAAAGGTATTCAACAGCGGAACTGATAGTGGCGAAGAAAGACCAGCTTCTTTTGCCAACTTTAAATCTTTAACAATATATTTAAGCGCAAAGGCTGCTGGATAACTGTTATTTAAAACCGATGGCGTTTTAATTTTGATAATTCCATTTCCGCATGCCCCTTCATTTATAATGGTTAACATATTTTCTTTGCTTATTCCATTTTGTTCGGCAAAAAGAACAGTCTCAGCAAGTGCTTGTATATTGATACCAAGCAGGTAATTGATTGCCAGCTTTGCCGAACTGCCTGCTCCCGCCGGACCTAAGTATAAAGAAAGTTTCCCCAGTACATCAAAAAGAGGTTTTGCCTTATCATAGTTCTCAGCACTACCGCCAACCAGAATAATCAATGTTCCATCCCGGGCTGGCTTTACACTTCCAGAAACCGGAGCCTCAATAAAATTCATCTTGTGCTTTTCAGAAAGAGCAGATAAATATTTTGATGTTTCTGGAGCAACGGTACTCATATCAATCAACAATTTACCTGAGTTTTCTCCAGATAGCAGTCCGTTGGTTTCATTATAAACTCCCTTTACCGCATGATCATCAGATAACATGGTAAAAACAACATCACAAGAATCAACCAGTTCACGAAGATCCTTAGCCGATTGCGCCCCTGCGTTTGTCAATTCCTTTTCTTTATCCTTGCTCCTGTTGTAAACTTGTACTTCGTATCCTGCGCTCAGCAAGTTTGCAGCCATAGCGCTGCCCATATTGCCAAGCCCAGCCCAGCCAATCTTCAAATTATTCATAGTTTTTATTTAATTAGTTTGGCAACGGCCTAACCTTGATATCTTTATAAAAGATCACACTACCCGGATCATGTCCCTGTAAGGCAAAGGTGCCTTCAGAAATAGCTTTACCTCCAACATTTTCCTTTGCAACATTATCAGGCTCAGTATATTCAACAACTGTTTTTCCGTTTATTTTTATGATAACGTTTTTATCTTTAACCATGATATATTCTTCATACCATTCATTGTCTTTCACATAAGTTTCTTTCACATCCTGAACCGCATATAAGCTTCCTGTTCTTCGCCAATCACTATGTGAGTTGTTTACCTGAACTTCGTGGCCTTTACCCGGGAACCCCTCCTGCTGGAAAGCAGTATGGAAATAAATTCCTGAATTTGCACCAGGCTTAGTCATTACCTGTGCTTTAAATTCAAAATTTTTAAAATTATGATTACTTACTGAACCATCATAAAATAAATGAGAAACAGGCCCGGCCACCTTTATGGCACCATTCTCTATACTAAATGTTTCGGGATTTTGATTTTTTTTCCATCCGTTAAAAGTTTTGCCATCAAACAAACTAATCCAGCCGTCTGATTTCCGTTGCTTAACGCTGGAACAAGAAAATAAAAAAATGGAGAGAGAACACAACACAAAGAATTTTTTCATTGCCGTATAATTTTAGATTAAGTAATATAGGTGTATTTTGTTAGTTTCTATCTCTACTATTTACAAAAAGCAAAATATAATACAGTAAGGTAGCTATAGAACTTATTGCAGCGACAACATAAGTTCTTGCTGCCCATTTTAATGCATCAGCCGCTTTATCATACTCGTAAGGTGTAGTAATATGATTATTTTCAAGCCATTTTAATGCACGGTTGCTTGCATCATATTCAACAGGAAGTGTGATAATTGTAAAGACTGTTGTGATGGCAAACAAAACGATTCCCACAAGTAAAATAGTCGGATTAGCACGACCTATTAAAAAACCCAGGCCCGCAAGTATTACCCATTGAGAAAGCTGAGTGCTTATATTCACGAGGGGAACAATAGCGCTTCTAAATGTAAGCATACTATACGCTGTAGCATGTTGAACGGCATGACCACATTCGTGTGCCGCCACAGCCGCAGCGGATATACTTCTGCCCTCAAAAACATCAGGGCTCAGGTTTACCGTCTTATCATCCGGATTATAATGGTCGCTTAAATGTCCAGGTGTGGAGATGACCCGAACATCATGAATACCATTATCAGAAAGCATTTTTTCGGCGATCTCGCTACCACTCATGCCATTGGCAAGTCCAATCTCACTATATTCTTTAAATTTGCTTTTAAGTCTGTTGCTAACAATAAGACCTACGACAAACATAATTCCTGCTATCAGGTAATATCCCATTAACCCCATGTCTTTAAACTTTTTATTTAGTTATTAAACAAACTTGTATAAATAACAATTTAGATTCAAATTGGTTCTTGGTAGCACTTGCCAGCTTCAATTTCATTTATGCTTTTCAAAAATCTGTTCTAATTCTGCTACCGACTCATGAAGTAAATCAGCTGTCGCCAGAGCAATTACTGCCTTACTAATATGAAGCAAGTTTATTTCATGAACTAATCTTAAAATTTCATCTTGTCTAAATTCGAGACGAGCTTTAAACTCAATTAAATCATTTTCTAGTTCTACGTTTACCATAAGAGTTAGATGCTAGTTCAGAGAAAGCAAAAATATTTATTTTAATGAGCAAATAATCATGACATAAAGATAAAAAATTATCGATATATTCTACAAAATTATCATAAAAATCATACCATTTCAGTTAAGGCCAGCAATAGCCAGCCCTAACAGAATTAAATAAACTCAGAAGATTTTCTATCTTTTATATTCTGCCAATAAGATATCCATGTCTCCCAGTAACTTCTTTACATCAGCATCATCAGTGCCGTCGTAAACACCTCTTATGCGCTTCTCTTTATCTACAAGTGTCAAATATCCTCCATGAACAAAACCACCCGGAGCGGCTTTATCTTCTTGTGCAGCGGCCAGATAATTGCGTTCAGCAAGGGTATAGATTTCGTCCCTCGACCCCCATAAGTATTCCCATTGCGTTCCCTTAACTCCAAGTTTATCAGCATATGCTTTCATTCTTGAAGGTGTATCATACTTTACATCTATGGTATGGGAAGCAAGTTTTACTTCCGGGTTTCCTTCGTACTTCTTGTAGATCTTAAACAGATTACGGTGCATAATAGGACAGATTGTAGGGCAAGAGGTAAAAAAGAAATCGGCAACGTAAATTGTTCCATCGAAATTCTTTTGAGTTACAACAGCACTGTCCTGATTCAATAACTTAAATGATGGAATAGTTCTAAATGCCGTATCAGCAACAGTTTTTCCATCAACCACCTTTTCGGAAATTTCCATTTGTAAAAAAGGGAGTCGTTTAGTCTCATTCTTACAGCCTAAAGCAAAAAGGCTAATCATTAAAGCCACAAAACGCAAATTCCTCATTACTTCTTAAATTTACTCAGGTAATCATCAGACAATTTAATTTCCTGCTTATACAAGCTATCAATAATCTCTATTTTCTTCCGCTCATCTTGAAAATACTGAACTGCGACTTCATTTGATTTGCCAGTTACATCAGGCTCAAATTTGTGCATCCAATCGTTCATCTGATCTTCAGCCTTACTTAAATCATTTACCATAGCTATTATGACTTGTTTTTCTTTTGCCGTATCAACATCAGGAAACTTAATCTTTAACCCACTAAGATTCTTCAACAAAGTATCAAGTTTCATCTGGTTATTGACAAGTGCACTATGATCGCCCATTACTACATCATGAAACTTCATTACTTCATCACGAACAGCTTTATAATCTTTTGTACCATTCTTTTGCTGCGTGCATGCAGCAGCAACTAGCGCTATAAAAGCGACAAAAATTATTTTCTTCATTTTTAAATATTAAAATATATAAATCACTTATAAGTGACGCACAAAATTTCTGCGCCAAACTCAGGGGCAACAAACCTGTCTGCGCCAAACTTGTCTACATCCTGTTTCCTTGTAAATTCGCCTTCTCAGAAAAGGCCTCGGAATCATTGCGCTTGTTCAGCGCATTTACTCCAATCTTTGAAGAGATCGGTTAATTTAGTTGTGGCGGATGGAATATAGAATTTTTAATACTTCGCGGTATTCCCGTAGAAAAAGGAATATGGAATTTGATTTCCGCTAATGAATATTGCTTAAAAACCAGAGGCTTAACAATTAAAGCATCTTGTATCTGTGTTTTCTGCGACTGCCGCTCCTGCTTTTGCTCTTTGTCTTGTGCCTGTTTTAATTTCTTCATTAAATAGCACTTGCCATTACAATGCATTTGAGGTTTGTCTCTATTTTCACATAGTTCGGCAGCAATATATTTCTGATTAACTTCAAAACCCATAAACACAAATAGATTTGAGCAGTTTGCACTGAACAAACTAAACAAAAGTAATATGGTTATGGGTTTTAATAGCATTACGCGACAAATGTAAGCATCATAAATGACGATTCATTTACCTACTTTAATATTGAGGTTGGTTTTTTATTCTCGTCTATCGCTACAAACGAAAACTCTCCGGTTACGGCTCTTTCTCTATGCTCAGAATACATCTGTTCAATAAAAATCTCTACACTAACTTTAAGGCTTGTATTACCAATATGACTTACCCTACCTATCAGTTCCACAATTGTGCCGGCAGGAATTGGTTTCTTAAAATCTATCCTGTCACTACTTACAGTTACCATAATTTGTCTGCTAAAACGGGTAGCGGTAATAAAAGCTACCTCATCCATCATATGCATAGCAGTACCACCAAATAATGTATCGTAATGATTGGTTGTATTTGGAAAAACGGCTTTGAAAATTCTAGTCTCCGAAGCCGTAATTTTATCTTCTAATGTCATTAAATTGATTGTTTATTTCTTAGGTTACCCCATTTCAAATAAGTTGCGCCCCATGAAAAACCGGCACCAAATGCGGTTAACATCAATTTGTCGCCATACTTGAAATCATCTTTAAAGTCCCATAAACATAAAGGAATAGTTGCTGCAGTTGTGTTACCGTATCTATCAATATTAACCTTAACCTGATCTTCAGATAATCCAAGATAATCACCTACAGATTGGATAATCCTTAAATTAGCCTGGTGAGGGATAAGGTAATTGATTTGTGAACTCTCTAGATCGTTAGATTTCAAAACCTTGTTACAAGTATCTGTCATACCCTGAATTGCCGCTTTAAATACAACACGGCCATCCTGACGCACGTAATGTAATTTATCATCAAGTGTTTGCTGAGATGCAGGGAATTTAGATCCTCCTGCAGTAACAATCAGATTTTCCTTACCACTACCATCAGTTCTAAAATAGCTATCCATTAAACCTACAGGTTCTTCAGTTTGCTCTAATAAAACCGCTCCCGCACCATCTCCAAAAAGAATGCAGGTATTACGATCGGCATAGTTTATTATCGAACTATTTTTATCAGCACCAATAACAACTACTTTTTTACAACGACCACTCTCAATCATACTTGCACCAAGCGTTAGTGCATATAAAAAACCGCTACAAGCTGCGTTAGTATCAATACCCCATGCATTTTTTAGACCTGCCTTTTCACAAACCATACTCCCGGTTGATACCATTACGTAATCTGGTGTTGAAGTGGAGACAATTACACAATCAATTTCATCTGGATCTACATTTCCTTCTTCCATCAATCTATTCAAGGCATAAGTAGCCATGTCGGATGTAGCAATATTTGGATCATTTACTATTCTTCTCTCCTTTATCCCGGTCCTGGCAACAATCCACTCGTTATTGGTATCTACCATCTTTTCAAGGTCATGGTTACTTAAAATAGTGTCCGGAACATAACCCCCAACCGCGGTAATCACCGCATTTTTCCTTATTCTCATTTATGTTTATGTAATTCTGTAAAAAGGGGCAGGCATAAAACCTGCCTCTTTTTTTTTACAAAGTTACGGCTTCTTCCACATATTCCCGCAGTACTTTTGCAGCTGCGACCATTTCTATCAAAGCTTTTTTTGTTTCATCCCAATGGCGGGTCTTTAAACCGCAGTCAGGATTCACCCAAAGTTGGGCTGCCGGAATAACAGATTTGGCCTTCTCAAGTAGTAAAACCATCTCTTCTTTGCTCGGAACCCTTGGCGAGTGAATGTCATAAACACCCGGGCCAATTTCATTAGGATATTTAAAATCAGCAAAGGCATCTAATAATTCCATCTGTGATCTTGAACATTCTATCGTAATTACATCAGCATCCATATCTGCAATGTTCTGAATGATGTCATTAAATTCAGAGTAGCACATATGTGTGTGAATCTGAGTTTCATCTTCAACTCCACTTGCTGAGATGCGGAATGCCCTAACTGCCCAATGTAGATATTGTTGCCAATCAGCTTTACGCAATGGCAAGCCTTCGCGAATAGCCGGCTCATCGATCTGTATGATCTTAATCCCTGCCTTTTCAAGATCCACCACCTCATCTCTAATTGCAAGCGCAATCTGTGTACAGGTTTCTGACCTTGGCTGATCATTTCTAACAAACGACCATTGCAAAATAGTTACCGGACCGGTAAGCATTCCTTTAACCCATTTGTCACTAAGCGATTGAGCATAGGCTGACCACCTAACAGTCATTGGCCTAGGGCGATGCACATCACCATAGATAACTGGTGGTTTTACACACCTGCTGCCATAACTCTGCACCCATCCATTTTTAGTAAAAGTAAAACCCGCAAGTTGCTCACCAAAGTACTCAACCATGTCATTGCGTTCAAACTCGCCGTGTACCAAAACATCAATACCCGATTCTTCCTGAAAACGAATCGTTTCTTCAGTTTCCTTTTCGATTAACGCATCGTATTCTGCAAGAGTTAAATCGCCTTTTTTATATTTAGCTCTCCAACTTCTTACCTCAGTTGTTTGCGGAAATGATCCAATAGTTGTTGTTGGGAACAAAGGAAGTTTTAATGCTTTATGTTGTGCTTCTTTACGAATAGCAAAAGTATTTTCTCGATTTTCATCTTTAGTAGTTATACCCGCAACTCTTTGTTTTACCGCCTGATTATGGATTAAGGAAGAAGTCTTACGGTTTTCATTCGCATTAATATTATCCGCCAGCTTTTCGGCTGCTGCCTCTTCTCCATTAACCAATTGTTTTAACGTAACAATTTCATCTACCTTTTGCTTAGCAAACGATAGCCATTGTTTAATTTCTGGGGTCAAAACAGATTCATTTGTTTCCAGTTCAAGATCACATGGAGAGTGTATAAGCGAACAAGATGGACTTATGATCAATCTTTTAACGCCAACGTTAGCTTGCGCAGTCTCAATTAGAGCTAATGAGGCTTTAAAATCATTTTTCCAGATGTTTCTTCCATCAACAACACCAACCGATAAAACTAAATTAGAAGGAATAGCATCTAAAACAGATTGCAATTGCTCCGGATTACGCACAAGATCAATGTGCAGAGCAGTAACCGGTAATGATGTTGCTAATTCCGTATTGTCTTTTAAAGCTTCAAAATAGGTAGTAAGCAGTGTTTTAAGATTAGGGAATTGCTTTTTTATTTCTGCATAAACATATTTAAAAGCCACTTTATCTTTATCTGTTRRNTSTWRWNGAKRGAARARRCNTCKKSAAAMNTGWWYYYAWWSMMNCATNTYGCWYTWMYAKTWTCYKYMARMTWNTCGRYNTRCWSCSKMWKCWSSWTTWWMMWAWKGTYNTAWCSTRWCAAWYYCAKCTTSYTYKNCTTNTACMMWSYMAAAGATAGGTAACCGGACCAATAATTACCGGTTTGGTTTTAATGCCTAATCTTTTACTCTCATTGTATTCATCTAATATCTTGGTAGAAAACAGTTTAAATTGCTGATCCTTTACAAATTCAGGAACAATATAATGATAGTTGGTATCAAACCATTTAGTCATTTCCATGGCGGTAATATCCAGATGGTCTTTCTGATACCCTCTGGCCATTGCAAAATAAAGGTCTAATTCTGAATTGCCTTTATTTAAAATTACCTCGTGATAACGGCTAGGGATTGCTCCAACTGTTAACGAAAGATCCAGTACCTGATCATAGAATGAAAAGTCATTACTGGGAATTAAATCAATACCCGCGTGCTTTTGTAATTCCCAATTTTGCTGGCGGATGTTTCTCCCAACCTGCACCAGGTTTTGAATTGTTGTTTTGCCCGACCAATACTGCTCGCAGGCTTTTTTGAGTTCTCTGTTGCTACCAATTCGCGGATAGCCTAGATTGTTTGTTAGCATTTTGTTGCATTTAATTGAAAAAATCAGTTAAAAGCCCTTTGCTGAACTTCGCAATGCAATAGAAATAAAGAAGATTAAGAAAGGAAAAGATGTACTCAAGATGCCGTCATCTCGCACGCAGAGAGAGATCTCTCGGCATAAACATAGAGATATCTCCTACCGTCGATATGACGGGCGTCAATACATCATACCTGACTTGTGCTTCAAATCGCGAAAGCATTGTCAATTCGGTGAAGGCAGGTCTCCTGACTTGTAACATTTTTACCATCCTTCCCATCCCATTACTGGAACAGTGGATATTCTAAGGGTAAAAACCTTTGTGTTACTTACAGTTGCGCGACAGTTCGTGATTTACACACGATTCCCTATTAATCTACAATTAAGTAAAACCTCTCCGGTTGATGAAGAATTAAAGTAAAGAACTTATAAGGTGCAAACTTACATTTTATTACCCACACATTACATATTATTTTTTGAGTAGTGTACCTTTGCAACATTCTAAAAGCATTATTATGAAATTTAACCGACCCATCTTATCCGCATTTTTATTTGGCAGCATAGTGTTTCTGGCTTCTTGTCAGGATCAAAAARWRCTNTCYTMWWTTANNYYSCANRSMAGMWRMWMCWKTTMMRMAAKCWKRTRGATMMWSWMKYKTTSANNTMMKGYANMCAMAAYAWKWCCTRCNYWTRSWYYSYWAMATNMARRMWAKMWYYSTCNATTAASAWYRRYMMKYYYWGGKRTAMANATNYTWCWTTRSYNAKTKCTKTNTTCACTTCATGCACCACAATATGTCCTACCATGCACCGCAACATGAAAACAATATTTGACAAATACAAAGACAATCCTGATGTGATGTTCCTTTCGCATACTATTGATTTTAAATACGACCATCCTTCAGTTTTAAAGAAGTATGCGCAAAAGCTAGGAGTAGACGGTCCAAAATGGCAGTTTGCTTATGGTTCAAAAGACAGTATCTACAAGATTGCGGAAAAGGATTATCTGGTTGCAGTAATTGAAGACAGCACTGCTAAAGAAGGATATGTACACCAGGGCTGGCTAATCTTAATTGACAAACAAAAACGCATTCGTGGAGCTTATGACGGAACTAACCCGGAGCAAGTCGCTCAGCTTACCAAAGATATCCCGGTTTTACTAGCAGAAGATAAGAAGTAATCATGCGTAAATTAATATTAAGCGCATTATTTCTGATCACAACTGCTACAATGATCTATTCCTGTCAGAGCTCAGAGCAATTAAAGCAAGACATTTACTATGCAAACGGCCGTGATCTTTACATTAAGCATTGTCAAAACTGCCATGGCTCAAAAGGAGAAGGATTAAATGATTTGGCTCCGCCTCTTACAGACACTGTTTTTCTAAGGGAGAACAAACAAAAAATAGCTTGTTTTATTAAAAATGGCGCATCAGGCCCAATTATTGTAAACGGCAAAAAATACGATGGAAAAATGCCGGATTTTGCTACCCTGGCCAACATAGACATTGCTCAAATAGTTGTTTACATTACCAACACATACGGTAATAAACAAGGAATGTATACCCCAGAGCAAATAGCAGAAGATTTAAAAAATTGTAAATAATTCTAAAATAGTCTTAAAACAGTCGTCATCTCTCCTATCGTAGAGATGACGACGTGTACTATACCACGATTACAGTATTGTACCAAACTATTTCCAGATAGACTTGGCTGAATACACTTCCAGGTTTTTAACATCAATATTGTTTCCCCAGAAATGGAACCCCTCTTTATTGTCGGTAACCGGTTTTCTTTCCATCGAATAAGAGTAAGCACCCCCATCGATAAACACTTCTATAGAGGTCTTATCTATATAAATATCTGCTGTCAACTCCATACTTGTCATATCGTTAGGTGAATAGAAAACCCCATTAATTGTATTATTATTCATATCATAATCAATAATACGCTGACCAAATAGATTAAACCCGGCACTAGTTGCATGCGAAAGCTTAAAGGTGGTTTTAATGCGTATTTTATCAGCGTTATAGAATTCCTTAAGCTTCTGATTGGCATCATCAGATTTTAGATCAGCCCATTGGTTTGTGCGGTTAAACAATTGTTCGGTTTCTTTTATCGGCGTACTAAATACCCTTACTCCATTTTTAGTGGAATTGAGTTTTAGTTCAGTAGGCAACAACATCATGTTATTAAAAGGCATACCAGGTTGAGCGATTCTTCCCCATCCAATCTGGATGCGTCTGCCATCACTTTCCGGAATGTTAGTGTAGGTTTGGGCAGCATATATCGACCCTGTCGAATAAAAATATTTACCTGCTTCAGGCGTAAAGGTTTTTCCATCAAAGGAACCAATCATATAAGAGCCAGATGCACCATACATTACCCATTTGGTTTTATCCTTGTTACCATCAATAGGTAACTCAAAAAGCTCAGGACATTCCCAAAATCCTGTAACATGGCTTTCGAAGTTCCATTCTTTTAAATTTTTTGAAGTGTAGATCGAGTGTCCATCACGTTCGTTTAATACCATTACCCAGTGTTTAGCTGGCTTATACCAGAAAACCTTAGGATCACGGGTATCTCTGCTATTCCATTTCTCTTTAGAATCTATAACAGGATTCTTTTCATACTTAGACCAGGTACGTCCTTTATCCAGGCTGTAAGCAACACATTGAATCTCTCTGTCTGAATTATCAGCTGTATATATAGCAACCATTGCAGGAGTATTCCCTTTATTGAATCCTGCGGTATTGTCATAGTCAATCACAGCTGATCCTGAAAACATGGTTCCTAAATTATCCGGGTGTAAGGCTACAGAAAGCTCATCCCAGTGCACAAGGTCTTTACTCACTGCGTGTCCCCATGACATATTTTCCCATTCTCTTTCATAAGGATTATGCTGATAAAAAAGATGGTATTCACCTTCATAAAATATTAGTCCATTTGGGTCATTAATCCATCCTCTTCTTGTTGAAAAGTGAAACTGAGGGCGATTTTTCTCATGGTACAAAGAATCCTGACCAGCAATCTTATCGTCCTGATAAATTTTGCTAAGTCCAGCTCCATCCCCATCATAACTTATTTTTATGGTCTTACCTTTAAAGGCCGATACGTCCGTAAAAACCCAATATTCAGGATCACCTGGTGCCAGTCTGATTTTAAATGAACGCTCCAGTTTACCTCCTATTTCAAACTTCATTGTTCCCCTATCCTGGCGTTGAGATACCGGTAAGTTGAGGTATTTTTTAGCTATCTTAATAGAAATATCTGCAGCAAATATTGAGATACTGCAGCACAACATTAGCCCCGTGGTAAGTACGGCTTTTAAAATTGATTTCATCGTTTAGTTATTTAGGTTAAATTGTATGTTTATGTAATTATAGTATTTTAAATCCATTACCAGCCCTTATTTTGTTGGTATAAGCCCTTACTAAAATTAACCTGATTTAATGGAATTGGGAAATATTCATCTCTCGCGGCTGTAAATTTAGCATTAGCCAAATGGTTGGCTCTTGATTTTTCAATGTTAAAATAAGCATTCATAGTTTGCGCAGCTACTCCCCAGCGTACCAGGTCAAAGAAATGATAGCCTTCAGTTGCAAATTCAATTCTTCTTTCAAAGCGAAGCGCCTTTCTGGCATATTCCTGGGTCCATGTACAGTTCACGCCCGGCCGGTATAACTGAACATTATAATTTGAGGTTGGATGTCCATTAGCAAGTTTAAGAAGCGCTTTACTTTTTGATGAACGGTCTCTTACCTGATTTATCAACGGATAAGCCTCATCTTGTCTACCAAGTTCAATAACTGCCTCGGCTTTCCATAGCAACACATCCGAATAACGTATGATCTCCCAGTTTTTAGAGCTCGACATAAATGGCGGGATTTTCTGGAAAGACGCATCACCAGGCAATACCGCTTCTTTTAAACTTGCAAATGCATCATAAACTGCAGGTGCTCTTGCCCAAAACCGTTCAAATATAAAATCTGTTTTATACTTAAAAGGAGCTCCAGGTTTAGCAACGGTATGGTCTAAACGAGGATCAAAAGTACTGGTCTGAAAATCAAGTGAGGCCGCAACATCAACATCGTTGTAGGTACCAAACATTGGTAAACCATTGACATCAGTTTTAAATGAGTTAATCAAATCATGGCTAGGCACATTAAATCCGCAGCAGCCATAATCCTGGTTCATCGGGTAGTTAAGCGCGTGTCCATAGTCAAGCCGCCCCTTAGGTGTTCCATCATCTTTCGAATACTGAATAGCAAACACGGACTCTGGTCCGTTTTCAGTTGCAGCCAGAAAATTATTAGCAAAATCATCACTTAAATGATATCTGCCGGATGCAATTACCTCATCGCATAAAGCATTAACCTCTGTTAATTTTTCATTGCTTATGGAAGTTACGGTATTGCTTTCGTCCTGAATATAGGCCTGATATAAAAGCGCTTTAGCTAAATAAGCCTTTGCAGTAAATTTATTCGGCCGGCCTTTATCACTTTGATCTGGTGGAAGCACAGCAGCTGCATCTTTGAAGTCTGTGGCAATCTTGTCCCACAACTCTTCATTACTTAATGCCTTGTTAGAAACAGTTGGATAATCCTCTTTTACAAGCGTTTCATCAATAAAGGGTATGTATTTAAAAAGGATTTTAAGCAGGAAGTAATAGTGCCCCCTTAAGAATTTTAGTTCTCCTTGCCTTTCTGCTTTTTTAGGATAATCCGCTTCAGATAAAGCATTTACTCTTTTTAAGGCGTCATTAACTCTTCCAACACCTACATAAAGCCTAAACCACAACTGATCTAACAAGCCATTATCTACCCTATTTGTAACAAAGGTTTCAAAAAGATGGAATTCAGACAAATCTCCGGGTCCATCTCCTCCTTTGTAAGTATCTCCACCTCTAACGCTACCATATGGCCACATACTTGAGTAAGGAGAGGTATAATGGTCGTTACCCAAAGATGAGTAAGCTGCAATTACCATCTTGTCAACATTTTCAGGAGTATTTAGTTCTTCACCAGAAGCAACTCCCTGTGCTGGTTCGTCAAGTACCTTTTTACAAGACGTAAGAAGGACACCAAGAACCACTAGTGTATATAATAATCTTTTCATGTTCTGTTTATTTTTTAGTTACAATGTAATGTTCAGGCCAATAGTTCCTATTACAGGCACTGGAAATCCATAATTTGGAGTTTCCGGATCGGTACCGGTAAACGACTTACTCTTGATCGTAAATAGATTACTTCCCTGTATGAATACGCGGGCATTCTGAATCTTCGATTTAAACATACGCTTAAGGTTATAGCCCAGCTGTAAGTTTCTTAGTTTTACATAAGAGCCATCTTCAATAAAATAGGTTGATGACCTGCCCTCGTTATTATTATCAATTAAGGTAAGCGCAGGAATGGTTGAGGATGGGTTAGATGGAGTCCATGCCTCAAGAGTTCTCTGGCCCCAGTTTGTCCCTGTCCACAAGGATGAAAAATCAGTGTACGTTTTAAATTCATTTGTTACTTTGATGCTAATTGCCTGCACAAAGAAGCTAAGATCAAAGTCTTTGTATGTAAAAGAAGCATTTAAACCACAGGTAAACTTAGGACTTGCATTACCTATAAAATCTCTGTCCTTGTCGTCTATAACATTATCTCCGTTTAAATCTTTATATCTGATTCGGCCAATTCCTTTTCCAGGCTGAGCCGCTGAAGAATTTACATCGTCTGCATTTTGAAACAAGCCATCGGTGATATACCCAAAAAATGAATTAATTGGCCTGTTCAAAACAGTTTTATCGGTTCCATTGCCCGGATAAGAAGCTAAAACATCCTCTGGCAAATAAGTAACTTCATTTCGGTACAATGAAAAATTACCCGTCAGATTCATTGAAAAATCATTAGAAAACTTGTTATCGTAAGACAGTAAGGCATCAAATCCTTTATTACGCATTGAAGCACCATTGATGTATTTACTACCTCCGTCACCCAGAACAGCCAGATAAGCGGGTTTAATTAAAATATCGGAGGTATTTTTAATAAAATAATCAAATGAACCTGTGATTTTGTTGTTTAACAAGCCAAAATCCAAACCAAAATTAGATTCCTGTAAAGATTCCCATTTCAGGGCATTGTTCCCCCTTTGTATTGAGGTAAAACCTGATGGCAACTGTCCGGAGCCACTACCTGTAATATCGTAAGCACTTCCAGCATCGAAATCCCATGTCGGATCCATGCCATATATAGCGGCATATAGTGCTCTGTTAGCATTATTCGGAATTTCCTGATTACCCGATTTACCCCAGCCATATCTAAGTTTTAAATCAGAAATAAATGGAAGTTTTTTCATAAACTCTTCCTCGCTAACGCGCCATCCTGCAGAAAATGCAGGAAATGTACCATAACGGTTATCTTGTCCGAAGCGCGAAGAACCGTCTCTCCTTATTGTAGCTGAAACAATGTATCTGTCATTAAAAACATAATTTACTTTTCCAAAATAAGAGAGCAGCGCATTCCCGGATCCTATTCCCTCATTTAAGGTATTGCCTGTCGCAGCCCCGAGATAAGCATAATCAATAGTTTCTAAGGCTAGCCCCTGTCTGCTGGCAAGGAATGATTGATTGATGTTTTTAATTTGCTCATGACCAAGCAAAAATTCCACCTGATGTTTATTACTGGTTAGTTTGTAGTTCAGCGTGTTTTGCCAAACTATGTTACCATCGTAATTTTGTAAATTCGTGACCTGATTAGACGGATCTGCTAAAAATCCGGAAATGTATGATTTACGCAGTGTTCTTTGGTAAGTACCATTATAATCTACTCCCAAACTGGTACGTAAGTTTAATCCAGGGATAATACTATAATCAGCATATATATTTCCCATGATACGATAGAAACTGCTTGAATTTTGCCTGTTATCTTCGATCAATCTCACCGGGTTCTGTCTGTCAGTCATCCCCGAAGCAGGACCACCCCACCCACCATCTACAGTGTGTATCGGCACAATTGGCTGCTGTACAAGGGATGCAAACAAAATATCACTAACTGGGGTAAGTGCATTCTTAATGTAACTGGCGGTAAGATTTTCTCCTATTTTAAGCTTGGAATTTAAAAAATTAAAATCAGTATTTAGTCTGGCGGTAAACTTGTCGTTTTTAGAAGACTTTACAATACCCTTGTTTTGATAATAGCCTAAAGAAAACATCGTATTCCCTTTTTCGTTGCCATTGCTCAAGGCGACATCATATGACTGAATAATTGAATTTTGCGAGATGGCATCAAACCAATCAGTATTGGCAGGTCTCATGGTCTTGGCATTATCAATAAATTCAGGATAAATAACTTTATTTAAAACGGGGTTATTCACATCATTATTCCAGTCAAACTGATAGATCTGATGCTTATTTGGATCCACTTTATCATTAACGGCCGCCTGCCAGTAAGCTTTTCCTCTGCCCTCTGCATCCAGCGTTTTTAGTTTTGTGGCGTAATTCTGAATAGAAGCAGAAACATTTACGTCAATTTTTGAATATCCGGCTCTGGCTTTCTTAGTAGTGATAATGATTACCCCATTTGCAGCTCTTGAACCATAAATTGTAGATGAAGAAGCATCTTTTAAAACCTGAATAGATTCAATATCATTAGGATTTAATTCTTGTAAACCCCTCTTTGATGGCACGCCATCTATTACGTAAAGTGGATCATTGTTACCTAAGGTTCCGATACCTCTAATCCTCACCGTGGCACCGCCTGATGGAGAACCATCTGTAGTAATAAAAACTCCCGGCACACGTCCCTGAAGAGACTTAACCGGATTCCCAACGGGTATATCCTTAATACCTTTCACGTCTACAACATTTACGGCCCCGGTAATATCCTTCTTGCGTTCCTTCTGGTATCCGGTTACTACGACCTGATTCAAGCTGGTACTGGCAACATTAAGTTTGATCTGAATATTTTGAGACTCGGCAGTAACAGTGTAGCTATATGGATCGGCACCCATATAAATAAACTTTATGGTTTGTCCGTTCTCTGCGCTGATCTTGAAATTTCCGTTCTGATCAGTAAGAACGGTGATTTTAGTGCCTGGAATTGCTACTGTCACCGCTTCTAAAGGCACTGATTCTCCATCAGTTACCTTTCCGCTAATGACTCTGGTTTGCCCAAAGCTCGCGCTTATCGCTATCAGCAGCAAGCTGCATAGCAAGAAAAATTTTCTCATGATTTATTTGGTTATGGTTTAAATATTTGGTTGTTGTTTAGGTTTATTTAGGTTTAAATATCTGATCTCTGAACTGAATATATTCGGCAATATCATACTGAGGACAGCCTCCTTTTTTGGTTGCAATAAACCCGCCCATGGCTATCGCTTTCATTAATATATCTTTAGGTTGATCTTTAAGATAATGACTGGCAATAAAAGCAGCCAGAAAAGAATCGCCACTACCAATCGTATCCGTTACTTTTATCTCATTGCCCCAAATATGATGTGCTTCATCATTCTTGTAATACGAAGCTCCAAACTCTCCTTTAGTAACAACGATTTCGGGAACATTAAAACGGTTTTGGATAAACTTAACCATCTGTGGTTCTCCCTCAAATGAACCACTAAACATGGTCTGCACCATACTCAACTCTGCCTCGTTAAACTTTACAATATCAGCTTTAGTCAATAACACCTCTAACAAAGAATGATTAATAAAAGGCGGACGAATATTGATATCAAAAACTTTTATTGCATCAGTATCCAACAATTCGATAAGGGTATTTCTGGAGGTATCATTTCTGGAAGCCAGACTACCGTAAACGAAATATTTTGATGGCTTTATTTGTTCCTTTAACTTATTTGCTTCATCAATAAAATCCCAGGCAACCGGAAAAACAATCTCATAAGTTACCTCATTCCCATTGTTCATTCTGGCAAGCACTTCACTGGTAGCGTGCTCTTTGTCAGTTTGCAGGAAGCTCTTATTAATCCCCCAATTGCCCATCAATTCTTCCAGCTTATGCCCATTGTTGTCATCACCAATCCTGCTAATCAAACCAGATGCTACACCCAATTTTTTGAGGTGATAAGCAACATTTAAAGGCGCACCGCCCGGCTGAGGACCATCAGGTAAAACGTCCCAAAGTATTTCTCCATAGCATACTGCCTCTGCTGTTAAAGATTTTTCTTGTTTCATGGTTTAGAATTTAATGTAAAACAATATTGTCGCCGATGCTCTCCAATGATTTTCCTTTCGTTTCAGGCATAAAGCGCCATACAAATAACAATTGTAAAACCATCATGGAGCCGAAAAAGCTAAAAGTTACCGCGCCTCCAAAAGTTTCGGCAAAATAAGGGAAGTAAAAAGCAACCAGCGCGGCCATTACCCAGTGCGTAGAGCTACCTAAGGTTTGCCCTTTGGCCCTCACCTGATTTGGGAAGATTTCTGAAATAAATACCCAAATAACTGCTCCCTGAGAAAATGCAAAAAAAGCAATAAACACCATCATATAGATGGGAATAGCCATGCCACTAAAACGCTCGGTATAAAATGTAAAGGCCACTAAAAATAAGGAAGCGATAAGGCCAAACGACCCGATTAACATCAAAACACGGCGACCAACTTTATCAATAAAATTTAAAGCTAATAAGGTAAAAGCAAAATTAATCAGCCCAATTCCAACTGTAGATAACAGCGAAGAGTGTGCCCCAAGTCCGGCCATTTCAAAAATTCTAGGCGCATAATAGATAATGGCATTAATACCCGACACCTGATTAAAAAATGCAAACAACACCGCAAATATCACCGGTTTCGAATACTGACCAGAAAACAAGCTTTCATTGTTTTTTGAAGATTCTCCCAGTTTCTTGTCCGATCCTTTAATTGCCGCTAACTCAGTCTCACAGTTCAGCGGATTAATAATCCTTAGTATTTCCAGAGCCTTTTCAGTAGCTCCTTTTTTAAGGATAAGCCAACGTGGGCTTTCCGGAATAAACTTAATTAGGATCAGAAAAATTAAAGATGGTACCGCTTGCACTCCCAACATCCAGCGCCACGATGATTCCCCACCCTGGCTAATCAGGTAATTTGAAAGGTAAGAAATCAAAATTCCAAGTACCACGTTAAACTGGAACAATCCTACCAAACGGCCACGTCTGTCGGCCGGCGAAATTTCTGATATATAAATTGGAGCCGTTACTGAGGATGTGCCAACTCCCAAACCTCCGATAAATCTGAATACAAGAAAAACATACCAATTATCTGCCAATGCAGTTCCTAATGATGACAACAAATAAACTACCGCAACAAAATACAAAGTGTTTTTACGGCCAAACTTATCAGACGGTCTGGAACCAAGTAATGAACCAATCACAGTACCTATTAAAGCTATTGAGATGGTTAGACCGTGTTCAAATACAGAAAGATTCCAATATTGTTGAATTGATTTCTCGGCTCCTGATATCACTGCGGTATCAAAGCCAAAAAGAAACCCACCTAATGCTACTACTACCGACCAGGCAAGCACTGAATTTTTTTTCATGAAGTTCGATTTATAAATGGTTAATGATTGCAAATTAGCGGTTAATCAGAAGCAGGTGTTATGATTCTTACATCAAATTCTTTAAAAAATCAAACACAAATAAACAACCTTATAATCAGATAGTTATAAATAAACAAAAGCGGTAATTTCCCTTACATTAAATCTGGTTACATAATTCTTTAACTCTCGTTACACTGCTTATTACAGCTGCTTGTTCGAAATTTTAAAATGAAGGATATAATTTATAGCTTTAATGATTACTACTTAGTTTCCAACCAAATAAATGAGCAATTCAGTCAATTTTAAAAGTCTTTTTAAATACCAGGTTACAATGCTGATCGTAATTGTATTTGGGCTGATATTACCTTTAATAGGATGCTCAGATAAAAAGGAAACCCCCGAGTATAAAATTGGCTTTTCGCAATGTGTTGGATCTGATTTGTGGCGAAAAACAATGCTCGATGAGATGAAAACCGAGCTTTCACTACGTCCTGGAACTAAATTAAGTTACGCTGATGCCAATAACAGCAGCAGCAAACAGATAGACCAGGTTAAACAAATGATTGAGGAGGGTATTGATTTGCTTATTATTTCTCCAAATGAAGCCCTTCCCTTAACAAAAATCGTTGAGGAGACATATAATAAAGGAATTCCTGTAATTGTCATCGATCGTAAAACTTCCTCGCCTCTTTACACTGCTTATGTTGGTGCAGAGAACTATCAGGTTGGTAAAATTGCCGGCGAATATCTGGCGAACAGCCTAAAAGGCTCAGGAAATGTTGTAGAGATAATGGGATTGCCCGGCTCCTCACCTGCCATTGAACGCGACAGAGGGTTTATCGATGCGCTTAAAAAGCATCCTAAAATTAAAGTGAGTGGTCAGTTTTATGGCGACTGGCTTGGCGAAAACACAGAGGTTCAACTGCTTAAAAACAAGGATAAACTTAAGAATGTTGACGCCATATTTGCACATAACGATGTAATGGCAACAAGCACACGCAGGGTACTTCAAAAGCTTAACCTCGATAAGCGCATACAAGTTATTGGTGTTGATGCCTTGCCGGGTAATGGTGGCGGACTAAACCTGGTAAGCAACAAAACACTTACGGCCAGTGTACTTTACCCGACCGGGGGTAAGGAAGCTATTAATATAGCCATGAGGATACTGAACAGAGAATCATTCTCTAAAGAGAATATTCTGCAAACTGTAGTTATCGACAGCAGTAATGTACAGCTGATGAAACTTCAATGGGCAAGAATAAACAGCCAGCAAAATGATATTGAACGCCAACAGACTCTACTGGCAGACCAGTTCAAGATATATAATAGCCAGAGGTTAGTATTGAATTTCATTGTGATTACACTTGTGTTAGCGGTTGTGTTCGGGGGGCTCGCCTTTCATGCTTTGTTAGAGAATAGAAAAATTAACAAGAGTCTGGAGCAAAAAAATGCGGAAATCTTAAACCAACGCAATCAGCTGATTGAAATGTCGGAAAAAGCTCAAGCAGCAACAGAGGCTAAACTTAATTTTTTCACCAATATATCTCATGAATTCAGAACGCCTCTAACGCTGATCTTATCACCTCTGGAAGATCTGCTGAAAAATGAACGGATAAAAGCATCCGCAGGTAATAATCTTAAGCTAATTAATAAAAACGTATATAGGCTACTTCGATTAGTAAATCAATTGATGCACTACCGGAAAATTGAGCATAAAAAATTCAAGCTGCATGCCACTGCCAATAACATTATAGATTTTATAAAAGAAATCCTGGATAGCTTTAAACACAGTGCTGAAAAACGAAATATAGACTTAAGACTAGTGATTAAAGAAAGTCCGGGAGTAGTTTGGTTTGATGTAAACATCCTTGATAAAGTGATATTTAACTTACTAAGCAATGCTTTAAAATTTACCAGCGATAATGGCAGAATATACATTACAATAAGCAAAACTGAAGATACTGTTCATATTGATGTAGAAGATAATGGACTGGGAATGACTGACATAGAGCTTAGACATATTTTTGATCAGTTCTATCAATCGGATGTAAATTACAGCAGAGGTTCAGGTTTAGGGCTATCCCTTTCAAAAGAATTGATTCTTTTGCACAAAGGCAGTATTTCTGTGAGCAGCCAAAAGTGGCAGGGAACTACGTTTACAATAGCGCTTCCCCTAGGAGAGACTCACCTTACTGCTGAAGAAAAAGTTGCCCAGGAACAGCAAAGTGCAAAGCTTTATGATCAGATAAAAATATACACTACAGAACATGATCATGCGGCTATTAAAGAAAAAGACCGTGCATTTGAGCATATTAAAGATCAATCCATATTAATTATTGAGGACAATCAGGATCTCCTGGATTATTTAACGGATAAATTTGAGGGAACCTATGAAATATTTACGGCATCTACAGGCACGAACGGATTGGCAGAAGCATACGAAAAAATTCCAGACCTGATCATTACTGATGTTGTTGTGCCTGGTATATCCGGAAAAAACCTGAGCCAGCAACTCAAATCTGATATTCGTACCTCACACATTCCAATTATATTATTAACTGCGCAAGGCAGCATAGAACAGCAAGTAAATGGTATACAGAGCATGGCAGATGTGTACATCACTAAACCATTTAACTTCGAATACCTGCAAGCAAATGTAGAAAACCTGATTAAGAACAGGGTTATTTTAAAAGAGCATTATACAAGCGACATCTCCTCATCAGGCGTTAAAAGGACAACTACAAATGTAATTGACAAGAAATTCTTAAATGACTTTGCCGGGATTGTAGAGCATAACCTCAGCAATGAGCACTTCAGTGTTGATGACATCAGCAAAGCAATAGGCATATCCAGAGTTCAGCTCTACCGTAAAATTAAGGCTTTATTAAACTGTAGCATAACAGATTACATTCTGAACAGGCGACTTAAAAAAGCTAAGTACTATTTAACCAACGAAGAGTATTCCATTTCCGAAATCACTTATATGGTTGGTATATCCTCCCCCACTTATTTCTCCACCATCTTTAAGAACAAATACGGAATGACCCCTACTGAATATAAAAAGACCCGACTTCAATAGAAAACGGTTAGCCATATTTTTGAAAACAAACACTGTTTTCTACGCCTTGGTACTGACCATAGTTAGGTATAATTTCATATCCCATATTTTTATATAACGAAATAGCTTCAGGTTGTTTTAATCCCGTTTCCAGAACAAAGCTTTCATATCCTATTTCAACTGCCCATCGCTCAAGTTCTGATAAAATCTGCTTCGCAATCTTCTTGCCTCTGGAATCTTTGGTTACATACATTCTTTTTATCTCCACTGTATTCGCTTCAAATGGCTTAAAAGCACCGCAGCCAACCGGCTTACCACTATCATAAGCAACTACAACATTTTTGATGTTTACTATTTTGTTATACTGAGAATAAAATGCATGATCATCGCCATCGCGGATGGCTAGTTCTTTATCGAGTAGCAGTACTAATGATTTAAAATCTGGATTTTCAGAAGTGGTTCGGGTTAATGAAATCATTATAAGTAGTTTAAGTAGCAAAATTAATGCAAAAACAGTTACTTTTCAGGAACAATCTTTAATTTGGTTTGTTAAACTGGTTACATTAATTCAAAATATAATGGAACAGTTTAGAATAGAAGTTGCTGATAACAAAGCCTTCGGTCGCTTTTTAAACATAAAGGCAATCAAAAATGAGCAATATCAGATCTATAATGATCAACAAGAAAGAATTGGAACAATTGAAATAGACAATGAGGATCGTCAGCATTACAGGCAGAGTCTGGATTGTAAAGTCGACTTGCCTTTGCTCAATTCAATAAGAGATAGTATCCTCCTTCACGAAGAACAGGAATTGGCAATAAAGTAAACGCTGTCTTTTACTGATTCGACTTCACCGCATTCTGCAGGTGCATAATCTCATCAAACTCTACTTTTGCTACTGGATAGCCTTTCAAACTCCGCTGCACCTCATATACTTTATTACATTGTTCACTAAAAGCTGGCAATTTCCCATAACTTTTCAAGTAAAAACTACAATTTTCCCTTAGCATTTCCAGCGCTTCAAACTTCTTCATATTGGTATAAAACACCGGATCTTTAACGCCGGGTAATATGGCTTTTTGTGCTAAAATCCTCCAATATAAAATACCAGAGGTTATTTTCCCTGCATTTTTTTGTGCCTGCTCCAATTTGATTAATGTAGCCTCATAATCGCCTGAATGATAGCTTTTTTCAGCCTCCTTCATTATAGAGTTTACAGATGCTACCTGTCCCCTACCAACAATTGAGCTGCAGGTAAGGACAAGTAGAATTAAAACTTTCTTCATTTACCTTCCTTTTTCGGCGCTATTCCCTTTTCAGGCTCTAAAGTATAAGATGCTTCTGAAGCCTTAGAGGCTTGCTCGAATAATTCTATTTCCGGCTGTTCTATTTTCTCTTCTTCAAAGGTATCATCCAAACCATTTGAATGAATGTCTTTTTGACTTTGCTGATCCTCTGCTTCTGAATTTTCAGAATCATCAAGAGGTATGTTGTTTTCTGGTGTGATCATGATTTTTTTATTTTAACAACAATGCTTATCGCAGGTTGTTTGAAATATTCGCGCGTTAGTTGCCAGTTACCATGTAAGGTTTACTTTTATCCCATCCGGGCTATTCTCAAAACCCAGATAAAGTGTATTTGAACTTTCATCCCATGAGGATTTTACGTCAGCTATTTCCTCGCCATTGCTGTCCAAGATAGTATTCTTTATGGGCTTAGCCGGAAGTAAAACACGAATACTGTTAACCGTTTTTGCAGGGCTTTTACATACAAATGAATATGCTCTTCCATTCCTGACTTCATCATATATTCTTGATGCTGTAGCCAAAACCATAGGCTTAGTTTTATCTTTTATGCGCAGTACATTGTATAAAAGAGCTTGTTCCCCGGGTTTAATCACCTTCTCTGCAAGCACCGGAAGATTTGGATCAAAAAGATCAATAACTGGACCTTTAATTTTATATGGCTCATTACTTACAGATTCGTCCATTACAGAAACAATATCATATGGCCCCCTTTGCAAATAAAGATTGTTTTTAAAGGATAGTTCCCCTGCTTTAGCATCATACTCATAAGCATGTTTAACAAGATCCAGATAGACTTTTGATGAATTGGCATTTAACACAAACTCTTTAGGATTTTGCTTAATCAAATAGATTGCCCCTTTGCCTACCGATACTTTTTTATTCTCGATCGGCTTTGCATTCATTAAGCCAAACAAATGATCTGAAGGGGCTTTAAATTGATTGCCTTTTGTATTCCACCATTCCATAACTGACTGATATGGATCGTCATCGCGTCCGCAATAGAGCAGCACCCCACCACTTTTAACCCAATCTGCAACATATTTATGCACTTCGGCCGAAACAGGTTTCATATTTGAATAACTAACTATTAATACCTTTATGTCTTTAAGCGTTCCTTTAAACGAAAGATTCTCCATATGTACCGTTTGTACTGGCACCCCATTTTTTAACAGTGGCAATGTTTGTCCATAGAAATTAGAAAACTGTGGGTCCTCATATCCCTTATGATCAGGAAATCGTTGAAACATTAGACTATTACCCATCAAAACACCGATACCATTCTTACCTGTAACCTTATTTTCAGACAAGGGCATATCATTTAACGCATTAACCATTACCTGCATTTGGGTAGAATAATACTTAGGAATTAACACTGCCTCTTTGCTATTAGCCAACTTGTAAGGTCTGGTATAAATACGCTCCGGCCAGGGCATTACTTCATAGTTATTAACCATCGGATACAGCAACTTAGCTGTAAATGTGGCCTGATAATTAAGCTTATAATCACTCCAATCGCGTGGCCAATCTTCAATAGGATCTGTAAGGAAGAACATTTTTCTACCCGTAGGTGCGGTCATAGAAACCATAGAACCATATTCAAGAAAGGCATTTTCAAATACCCGCTCTTTCTTATGTCCATCAAAATATGTTGGCTCACGGGATGTCCCTGTCCAAACCTGAGCGATGTATCCATCAATCCCTGGCAAAGAAGCTAAACTCGCCTCCGGACTAACTATTTGCCATGATGAATAGTTAACCAATGAATGCGTAGCAATATATACTTTAATAGCTAGCCCTTTGGTTTTACCATATGATTTGGCATACGAGGAAACATCCTTAATTGCCTCATAATACAAATGGTATTTTAGTTTGCTTGATAAATAAGTGTTCTCTGCCGACTCATGTTGAGGCCGCCAGTCAAAACCATAATACTTTTTCCACTCTTGTTTAAATACCTCGCTATATCCCGCTCTTGCCCAAAATTCTGGCTCCTCCAAATAAATAGAGGTTATACCGGCATCAATTACCTTTTTAATGATAGCCGTTTTCATATATTCAAGAAAAGACTGAACAGGCACTATGTAAGGAACACCTCCCCCATGCCATATCACATTTCCATTTCTTTCTACCTGTCCAATATCCTGATGGTTTTTTCCATCCCATTTACCTAAAAAATAGTCCTGGTACTCACCCCATGCTATTCCTGTCATAAAGTGTGTTTGGTAGCCATGATCGCGCCACGAGTTTACGCGCTCCAGAAACGTCATACCCTGCCTATCATTTGCCCCATAAACAATTGCAATATCAGACCGCACATCTATTTCGGGTTTCCAGGCACTACCTGTCTGAAATGCGGTTTTTTCTAATTGGGCACTGGCATGCATAGAAATTGAAAAAGAAAATAACGCAAAAAGAGTTAGTGTTTTCATTAATTTGGTTCTTAGGTTTGGTTCTTGTGTGTTATTACTGTAAATATAATTTATTCATCTATTTATTGGTCAGGAATTATTAACTTACTACATATCTATTCGTTTTACCTGCTTATCAACATTATGGACTGGCTGCTGATTTCAGAAATCATTTACGTTGTTCTTTTAATCTTTGTTTGTCTGCGCATTATATACGATACCAGAAGCACAACCAAAAGCCTCGCATATCTGTTATTTGCCATATTTGTCCCTTTTTTTGGGATGCTCTTCTATTTCTTTTTTGGCATTAATTACCGACACAGAAAAATGTATAGCAAGAAACTTTATGGCAACGATGATCTGGCAAGTAAATTCAGGCATGACGTACTTCAGTATTCAGAGCTCACTTTTAAGGAAAACGGCAATGCTGTTCTTGGCAATAAGGAGTTGGCATTTATGATATTAAAGGATTCTATGAGTCCATTAACTGCAAAAAACGCTTTAAAACTACTGATTAATGGTGAGCAAAAGTTTCCGGAAGTATTAAATGCAATTAAAAGTGCAAAACACCATATCCATATTGAATATTATATCTATGAGGATGATGAAATAGGCCATGCAATTGAACAAGCTTTGAGTGAAAAAGCGAAAGAAGGGGTTACAGTTCGTTTTATTTATGATGATTTCGGAAGCCGCAGCATCCGCAAAAAGTTAGTTCCAAGATTGGTAGAGAATGGTGTAGAAGCATTTCCTTTCTTAAAAGTGCATTTTATGCTTTTTGCCAACCGTCTTAATTACCGGAACCACCGTAAAATAATTGTAATTGATGGCGTTACTGCTTTCGTAGGCGGCATAAATGTTAGCGACAGGTATATTAACAATGGATCAAATAAACTCTACTGGCGTGATACGCATCTGCGAATTGATGGTCCGGGAGCACAATATCTGCAATATCTATTCTTATGCGACTGGAATTTCTGTGCTGATGAATTGCTACAACCCAATGCAGATTTTTTTCCTCCAAAACCCACGCAAAATGGAAATGACAATAAAATTGTTCAGATTGCTGCCAGTGGGCCCGATTCAGAATCGCCAACAATTTTATTCTCTATACTCCAAGCCATCAATCTTGCAACCAGCGAAATACTCATTACAAGTCCTTACTTTATTCCTGGTGAAAGTTTACTGGATGCATTGATTATTGCTTCTTTAAGTGGAATTTCTGTTAAACTTTTAGTACCAGGAGTATCAGATTCTATACTTGTAAACTCTGCAGCAAGATCATACTATAGCGAGTTACTAAGTGCAGGTGTAGAAATATATCAATATCAGAAAGGTTTTGTACATGCAAAAACAATGGTTACAGATAAAAAGATAGCTATGGTTGGTACTGCCAATATGGATTTCAGAAGCTTCGATCTTAATTTTGAAGTTAATGCAATTGTATATGACGCTACAATTGCCACGGAATTAAGCGATATTTTTTATAGGGATTTGAAAGATGCCTTAAAAATTAATCCCGTCTATTGGAATTCACGCCCAGTGTACAAGAAATTATTGGAAAAGGCAGCAAGATTACTATCGCCATTGCTTTAGCTTGCACATAATAGATTCCGGCATGGTTGGTTCCTTCTTCAGTCGTGCTTCAAACCTTACCAATATATAATTTGGTATCGTAATTAATGGTAATTGAATTATCTTCCTTATAATCCTCAAAAAGCTGCTTCAAGTCCATAACCATTGCTTCGTACCCATTTTCTCCTCTTGCAGGCATATAAGAGGATGAAAATAATCTCCCTTGCAATCCATAAAAATCAAAAACCTGTTTGTTCTGAAAAAGATGATAGGAAAAAGACTCTGGAGCATAGAATTGTCCGATTTTAATTTCATCAATATTTCTATGATCAACTTTCACGTAATCCTTTCCGTGCTTAATGATCAGTTCATCATATGCAACCTCAAAAGCAGATTTAGTTTTTCTTTCGTTCCAGATAAGTACTACTAACCCCTCTGGCTTTAATATTCTGCTAAATTCAGATCGGGCAGCATCCCTATCAAACCAGTGAAAGGCCTGGCCAGCCACCACAGCATCAATGCTATCTGTTTCTAGCCTCGTGTTTTCCGCGGTTCCATCTACTGCATGAAATGCGGGAAGATGTCCGAGAAGTTCAGTCGCCTTCTCTCTCATCTCCATGTTTGGCTCAACAGCAAAGACCTCATATCCTGAATTAAGAAATAGTTCAGCAGAAATTCCTGTTCCCGCCCCCACATCTGCGATAATTTTATCTGGAGATAAACCAAATCTGGACTGAAGAAAATCGATGATCTCTATCGGGTAACCCGGGCGATATTTAACATAGTCTTCAACCCTGTTACTAAATCTGCTTGTATTGTCTTTTGCCATAGTAAAATACCCAACAAAAAAGAGGCCATACCATTATAAAATGGTATGGCCTCTTAGTGGTTAATAGATTATTTTACTAATGTTACATTTACCAGAATCGGGAAATGATCTGAAACAAACTTACCATGATAAGTATCCGTAAGTATGCCCCATTTGTCGGCTTTAAAACCTTTGGTAACAAATACATGGTCTATAATTTCATAACCATCTACACTTTTTCCCCAGGCATTAAACGATGAATTATTTGCATATGGATTTTTGACCTGTGTATAGGTATCAGTTAAAATACCTGAATTGGCCAATGTTAAATACCATTCACTCTTCTGACCGCCATTTAAGTCTCCGGTAAAAATAGCTGGTGCATCACCTGCTATTTCACTGATTTTTTTTACAATCAGCTTTCCGCTTTCTACACGTGCAACTTTACCTTGATGATCAAAGTGCGCATTAAAGTAGTAGAACTTTTTACCACTACTGATGTCCTGAAGATGTACCCAGGTACAAATACGATTACAGCAAGTAGCATCCCATCCTTTCCCTGGTTTGTCAGGTGTTTCAGACAACCAAAAATCCCCTTTATCAAGTAACTTAAATTTATCCTGACGGTAAAAGATAGAGGAGTGCTCGCCAGCATCCTTACCATCATCTCGGCCTAAACCGTAATGTGCATACTCTGGCAACAATTTACTTAGGTCGTCTACCTGATTTTTTAATCCTTCCTGAATACCAAAGACATCGAATTCGTGAAAACGTAGGAGATTTGCAGCTACAGGAGCCCTTTGCGACCATCTGTTGCCTTCATCTCCGGCATTGTCATAACGAATATTAAAAGATCCGATAGTGAATTTTTGAGCAAAGGCGCTAACGCTCATTACTACCAAAAATATAGAAAGAATGATTTGTCTTATTTTCATGTTTATTTAATTTGTTATATAATCTAATTAATTGCCTTGCCAACCTGGATTCTGTCCAAGAGCAGGATTCTTTTGTAAGTCCGCCTGTGGAATTGGATAATAATACATCTTATCATCCCATTTTCTCACTATTTCATTCATCCAGGTTAGCTCTCCAAAAGTACCATTTTTGAGCAACTGCGAATTTATTTTACCACCAATTGTTGCTGAAACGTCCACATAGGTAACTCCTGCAACTTCAGGTTTTGGTTTTGCCCCCTGGTAAAAAGCTACGTCAAGTATGCCATCTTCATTAAGATCCATAGGGGTAACCAGAGCAGGAACATAAAAACCGTCCCATTCCTGGTCCATAAGCGGACCTCTTTTCCATCTTAAGAGATCACTATAGCGCAGCCCTTCAAGACTCAGCTCAATACCTCTTTCTCTCCTTACTTCCAAAATAGATGGATCAGTAATTCCAGGAAAATAGTTAGCTGTAAGGTACGAATCCGCAATTATTGGCTTTGCTGATAATCCTCCTGTTATTCCACCTCTTGCCCTAAGTACTCCAACGGTTGCAGCCCAATCTTCATTAGTAAGCGTACCAAGTTCTGCTTTGGCTTCTGCGTAGTTTAACAATACTTCAGCATAACGGAATAATGCAATCGAGTTAATATTAAGTGCTCCTGCATCATAATACATGTCATCCAACGTCCATTTTATCGGTTGATAACCAGTAAAAGTATACGAGAATACCGGAGGTGCCGGAACTTGTACTCCTCCGCTTATTCTTTTATAGTCTCCCGAACGGATGGTCTGTTTTAATCTAAGGTCTCTGTTTTTCACTTCATCCTTAAATAACATGGTAGTATAAGCAGGGTTGTTGGTATATGGAGTTCCATCCAGATTTAAATAGGTATTGATAAATGTTCTGGTAAAACTTGCTTTGGCACCATACGTACCGCTGGTCCACCACCAGTTTGCCTCATTCAATACATTTAAAGTAAGGTCACTCACAGCAGCCTGTAGTACTTCACTTGCAACAGGGACTGTGCTGGTAAACACCTGACGATAGGAAATACCCGGACCTCCGGCTGTATTGATTGAATATCCCCCTTTATCCATAATCTCTTTTGCGGTTGATGCAGCGTTTTCAAGCCACGCAGACGCGCTAGACTGCAGGCCAAGTTCAGTATGGTATTTTCTGAAAGTTCCTTCAAAAAGACAGATTCTGGATTTATAAGCGTAGGCCACCCATTTGGTAACAGTACTGCGGGTCGCATCGTTAGTTGCTTTGATGTTAGCACAGGCAAAATCAAGATCGGCCAGCACAGAATCCATAACCAACGCTCTTTTATCACGACCGGCATACAATGCTGGATCATTGATGTTCAGCGGCTTACCAATCCATGGCACATCACCAAATCTCTTAACTTTCTCCATATAAAAATATGCCCTGAAATACCTGGCTATACCCAGATAATTATTTCTAATGTCAACAGGAACAGAAGGATCTTTACAATTTTCAATAAAGTAATTGATGTTTCTAAGGTCGGTCCATGTCCACCCCGTACTCTGACTTGGAGTGAATATCCCGGGTCTTATAAAATCGGAAACAGATTTTACAGCGAGGTAGTCAGAAACAGCATCCTGACTGGTGGAATTCTTGGGTAAAAATTCCATTGCATAAAAAGAGTTGGTATAGAGCTTCAGACCACTTTCACTGCCAAAAACAGCTTTATTTGTTGGGGTAGATTGGGGCTCCTGATCAAGCTTCTTACAGGCTGTAAAACACAAGCAGCTCAGTAGGATCCATATATATTGTTTTTTCATGATTATCTGTTTATAATGTTCATCAATAGAGGTTAAAATCCTAAGCTTAAGCCTAACGAATAACTTTTCATCAAAGGATAGTTGTAACCATCTCCGTTGGTACTGCCAGAGTTCAGGTCCTGGTCTGAAGGTACTGCGTTCTCCACATCTATGGTTTTCACAATTTTATAGAGTGGTGAGTAGGTAAACAAATTCTCTCCCGAGAAAAATATTTTTGCCGAGCGTGCCCCAATACGTGAAATCAGTTTTGCAGGCAAATTGTAACCTATCTGAAGGTTCTTCATCCTTAGATAAGCTACATTCTGCAGGTATTTAGTTTGCGCTACGCCAAGCTCCCTATTGGTGTTGCTGGAAGCCGCACGCGACATCGTTCTTGGGAAATAAGCATTTGTGTTTTCAGGTGTCCACATATTGCCTACATGAAAAGTAGGAATGTTGTTGTATGGCCTGTTGTACTGACCCCAGAACATTTCCGTTTCTGTACTCGGGTACCATTGCTGCTTACCCACGCCTTGAAAAAATGTAGAGAAAAAGAAATTGTTCCAGTCGGCACCAAGGCTTATGCTATATAGATATCTTGGAGCAGAATTCCCTATAATCCTTCTATCGCCTGGCTTATTCACAGTATTGTCTCCAATATTCACAAAACCATCACCATTTGTATCTTTCAGTTTGATGTCGCCAGGGTACCAGATATTGGTTGGCGAGGCGCGCATTTGCGGACTTTGCTTGGCATGTGCATCAATATCAGCCTGATCTATAAAGAAACCTTCTGTTTCATAGCCCCAGATCTCTCCTATTGTCTGGCCTTCGTAATACTCTTTACCGGTCCCGTTATTACCAACATCCGTCAGCAATTTAGTGGGGTTATTATATTTATCAATCTTCGATTTGCTATCAGATAGGGTTAAACGTACATTATATTTAAAAGGTTTATCTGCATTACCAATCCTGTCGTTCCATGATATTGAGGCTTCCCATCCTCTGGTTGTTAAATCTGCATAGTTTCCTTTTGGCACAGTATTTCCGAAAACAGCAGGTGCTGTTAAACCAACAGTAAACATATCTGTAGTTTTCCTCACATAGGCATCACCACTAAATGTCAAACGGTTAGATAGCATCGCCAGATCCAAACCAAAGTTGGTGGTGGTGGAAGTTTCCCATGTAATCTGGTCTGGAAGCACACCGGGTTGCTTAGTGGTCTGTGGTCTAACACCCCCCAGTACCAATGGGGACTGCGAGACAAGAAAAAGCTCTTGAAATTCATACGAATTTATATTTCCGTTACCCAATGAGCCGTAAGAGGCACGTACTTTCAGGTCTGAGATAATTTTATCTGAAACATTCCAGAAAGATTCCTTATTAACTCTCCATCCGGCTGAAACCGAAGGGAAGAATCCGTAACGTTGGCCAGAAGGGAATTTTGAGGATCCATCGTAGCGTGCATTTACCTCTAACAGGTAACGGTCTTTGAAGGAGTAGTTCAATCTTGAAAAACCACCTAAGATTGCCCATTGCTCATAAGCACCTAATGTATTAATTGCTTGTCCCAGTGCCAGATTTAAATCAGTAGCATCTTCAAAAATGATCCCATTCCGCTGTGTAGAGAGTCTCTTGTAGGTAGATTCTTCATAGTTATATCCGGCCATTAACTTTAAATAATGGTCGTCGCCGAACTTATCTTCAAACTCGCCATAGATATTTGCAGCCAGGTATTGCGTTTCTCTTCTATCAAACAAAAGATCATTGGTAGTAGTACCTACATAAGAAGTGATCCCTTTTATATTGCTGTAAGGTACCTGAACTCGTTTTTGATTAATACCATTATTGGCATTACGGAAGGTAAAATCAGCATTAACTCTAAATTTATTATCAAAGAAGTTTGATCTCAATCCGGTGATATTCCTAAAAACCTGTCTTTTCGTATCAATGCCGTTCTTTCCATAATAGAAATCGCCTACGGTATATACAGCAGTAAAAGTCATGGAACCATCGGGGTTAAACATCGGCATAGTCGGGTGACCCTCATCAGCAATGTTCCTCCAGATTCCTCCGCCTTCTCCTACGTTAATAGGATTATGGTAATTCATTACTGAGTAATCTGCATTATTTTCTATGGTCAACCATGGAAATACCTGTACAGATCCCTTTGCACGGATGTTTTTCATGTTGTAGTCATCAGTATTATATCTGAAAAGACCATCCTGTCCTAAAAAACGACCTGAAACCAGAAAGGAGGTTTTATCACTACTCCCACTGATGGACAAATTGTTTTCTGTAGCTACTGTATTTTTTTTGTACAATTGGCCATACCAGTCTGTATTTCCGTAATAAGTATACTCACCTGTTGTTGGATTCACCTCTACTTCATTGTAAGGTTGTCCCGATTCGGCTCTTCTTTTAAACTCGTCCAGGTAAGCCTGAGAAAATTTCTGGGTTTTATTAACGTTCTGAGGAAATGAGCCATCTCCGTTTACAAATGCTTCGGCAAACATTTTTGCCCAGGTGTATCCATCGGTTACAAAGTCCGGAGTTTGCAAAGGGTTCTTTAAAGCATAGTTGCTGGAGAAATTCACTGTTGTTCTGCCTTTTTCGGGTCTCTTTGTAGTGATAAGCACAACACCAAATGCGCCCCGGGCACCGTAAATTGCTGCCGAGGCAGCATCCTTTAGAATAGACACCGTTTCTACATCATTTGGATTCAGCAAACTTGGATCGCCTTCAAAACCATCAATCAGAATCAATGCACTTCCGCCCTGCCCGATAGACGTAGTTCCCCTGATGTTATAGCTGGGTGACTGCGTTGGCTTTCCGTCCATCATTTTGATGTTCAGATTGGGTAGCAGTCCCTGAAGCCCTTGAGTAAGGTTAGGCACAGGTCTGTTCTCTAATGATTTCGAAGAGATCTGATCAACAGCTCCCGTCAGGTTTTCTCTTTTCTGTGTACCATACCCCACCACCAATACCTCATTTAATGTGCCTGTTTGCGCAGTAAGTGAAACATTTAGTGTTGTTGTTTCTCCAGGTTTTACCACAACCCTGCTCTGTGTAGATGAGCCGTAAGACACAAAACTAACTACAAGCGTGTAAACACCCGGTGCGACATTAATACTATAAGTACCATCAACCTTACTCTGTACTCCTGTATTTAGTTCTAGAATTTTAATGCTGGCCCCAGGCAGTGGGTCGCCCTTTTCGTCGACAATTTTACCGGTAATCTTACCGKRAKMTYSRWWKWKMRTYRWGGTGATGGTTCCTTTCACCTCCTCACGGAAAGTAAGACCCGTTTCGTCAAAAATAGACTTTAAAATTTCTTCTATTTTCTCGTTACTAAAATCCTTCTCCTGGGTTCTGAATCTTTTAAGTTTTAGGTATACCGGGTCGTAGGCAAAATCGACTCCGCTTTTCATTTGCAATTTTTCTATCGCAATAAGCAGATTTTCATTTTCGAAGGTAATATTGACTCTTTTATTTAAAACCTGGCCACTTGAATTGTCTGCAAATAATATTTGCGTACTGGCGATTATAATGGCGTAAATAAGCAGTGTATAACGCATAATCTTCTGCAAAAGCAGTAAATGTTTTTTCATATATTTGTTATTTTATTGATAAATAAGATTCTACAAGATCCAACAGGTAGAGGGTCTCAAACTACTTCCTGTTGAATTTATCAATCCGGATCTGCTTCAGATCCGGTTTTTTTATTTTTAGTATATCATTATTTCATTTCCTATCCTCCTATATTTATTTTGATGTACTGAACAAATTATTTTCATAGTCTGATCAAGTGAACGAGCAGATCGTATTTGTATATTATATAGGTAAGTTGAAGTAACTGTTCTGCTACCCTTTAGAATTACACCATAATTAATTTTCATAACCTTTGCCAACGCCGCAAATGAAGCATGATCTAAGTCTGTTACCTGTTCGAACCATGAACTATGCTCACGCGTAGCAAAATCACCTGTTTTCCACTTACTTGTTTTTGAATTATAGCGTAAACGTTTGCCAGGAAGTAAATTATCAAACACCATTTTACTATTGCTCACTTCCACTTTTCCTTCACTAACGCTTACCTCGGTTATGGTTTTCGATTGCGTACTCACGGCGAACTTAGTACCCAGTACACGTGTTTTAATTTGTTTGGTATAAACCACAAACGGGTGTTTAGAGTCCTTAGTAACTTCAAAAAAAGCTTCTCCCTTATCTAAAAAAATTGATCTATCGGAATAAACTGGCTCACCTGAAGAATTCAAAACATATTTAGCCGGTATCCGCAGCCTTGTTTTGGGGTTCATTTGAATGACAGACTGATCTGCGAGGATTATCTTTTTGTATTCTCCGTTTTTAGTCTCTACTACACTAAACACCTCGCTTTCTACCGCTTTTTTAAAATCATTTGATGGCTTTAAGAATTTTCTACCAAAAAAGAGAGCTGGTATAATTAAAGCCAGTATTGCAGCGTACTTATAGTAATGTTTAAATAACGATACTTTCGTATTTGAAAAATTATCCCTCTTAGCTAAAATAGCATTTTCCATTTCGGCCTTAATGACTTCTTCCTTACCGGATGCAGAAAATTCTTGCATAGCAGCTTCATCATCGTATGAAGCATACCAATTCTCAACGATTTCTTTTTCGTCGTCATTTGCCATTCCGCTGACATAACGTTCTAGTATTTTTTTAAACTGCTCTGATTCCAACCTTCTGCCTCTTTCCTATAAGTAACTTCAAACACTCGAATCTACTTTGAGAAATTGTTAAGTTTGTATTAATTAATCAGTCGTTCGGGGAATTTTTCACTTAACCTCTTCCTGATCCTTCTCATGGCTTCACAAATATGATTTGAAACCGTCTGCTCAGCAAGGTTTAATTTTTCTGCTATTTCAGATGTAGAATGATGGGCATGTTTAAGCAGGTATGCATGGCGCATTTTTTCCGGAAAACCTTTTATTTCTACCTCTATGAGCTTTTCCAGATCCAGATAGTCTGATAGTTCATTAATAGAAACTGATGCATCTTCAAACTTCCTTAAAGTATGATCAAAAACACGTTCTTCTATCTTTTCCGTTCTGAAATAATTGAGCACCTGGAATTTTGCTGCCCCCATTAAAAATTGTTCAAGGCTGGTTTTAATTATGATCGTTTCTTTTCGCTCCCAAATATTGATAAAAACATTCTGGACAATATCTTTCGCAGCTTCCTCATCTTTGATACGGGTTAATATATGGACATACAGCTTCTTCCAATACATCTCATACAAGAGATCGTAAGCTGCAGTATCGCCCAACTTAAGTTGCCGAACTATGTCATCGTCTTTTCTTCCAACTTGAAGCATATTCAAAAGTAGAGTTCCAATATGAACAGGATGTTAACTCTTATTATTTGGTTATATTTAGTTAATTAAATATATGCAAAAGTTGTTCATATGATTACAATAACTCGATTAAATATATGGAGATGAAAAAAATATACTGGCCTTTCTTATTATTACTCATTTTAACGAATATTTCAGCAGCCCATAGTCAAAAAATAAACCGGAAAAATGCAAAAATGCAGCAATTGCATGTATCAGACAACCACAGATTCCTTGTGTATGCTGATGGCAAGCCTTTTTTCTATCTTGGCGATACCGCCTGGGAGTTATTACACAGATTGACCCTTAAAGACGCGGAGATCTATATGGATAACCGCAGATCCAAAGGATTTACGGTACTTCAAACGGTAATATTGGCCGAGCTGGATGGCATAAACGAGCCCAATGCACTGGGACATAAACCTATGGAAAACAATAACGTTTCTGAACTTAATGAAGACTATTTTAAGGATATTGATGCGTTTGTTCAATTGGCTGCCCGTAAAAATCTATACATGGGTCTGTTACCGCTATGGGGTGATAAAGTTTTTAAAAGCACCTGGGGGAAAGGTCCTGAAATTTTTAATGTTCAAAATGCAAATGAATATGGAAGATTTTTAGGCAACAGATACAAGAACCAACCTAACATTATATGGATATTGGGTGGCGACCGCAATCCTCGTGGTGAAAAAGATGTGGCCATTTGGCGTGCTTTAGCTGAAGGCATTGCCGAAGGTGCCGGAGGTAATGATAAAGCCTTAATGACTTTTCATCCGCAACCAAAAGAAAATGGCGGTTCATCAACCTGGTTTCATAATGACGAGTGGCTGGATTTTAATATGCTTCAGACAGGACATTGCAGGGATGGGAGTAATTATGACAAGATTTCTTATGATTACAATTTAAAGCCCACAAAACCAGTGGTTGATGGGGAACCTCTTTATGAGGATCATCCGGTATGTTTCGATGCGAAAAAGAATGGGTTCTCAACAGCAGACGACATTCGAAAATTAGCCTACTGGCAGGTATTTGCCGGTGCACTTGGACATACTTATGGTTGCCACGACATATGGCAGTTCTATGCTCCCGGCCGCGAACCAATTAATTTAGCCCGGCATTACTGGAAAGAAGCAATGGATTTACCAGGCTCAAAACAAATGGGCTATGTAAAAAAACTAATCCAGTCCCAATCAATGCTTGACCGAATTCCCGATCAGGGTCTAATTTCAGGAGATAATCCTAAAGACGGAACACATTGTAGCGCCACCCGGGCAAATGATGGACATTATGCTTTCATTTATACTCCTACCGGACGTAAATTGACTGTGAACACAACTCATCTGAAAGGAAACCAATCCTTTAAGGCCAAATGGTTTAACCCTAGAAATGGTGTATTTAGCTCGGCTTTTAAAATCGACAAAAAGCCTCAGCTTACTTTTACACCTCCAACTAGTGGAGATGCATTGGATTGGGTACTTATACTGGAAGCTGGTTAATCAAACATTTAGTACGGCTAATGGTTAACACCAATGAGCTCTGAAAGCCGATTTTCATTTAATACAAGAATGTTTCTGCCCGAGACCTCAATTATCTTTTCTTTTATAAAATCATTACTTACTTTAAATAGGGTTTCATATGTTGTTCCAGAATACGATGCAATATCCTGTCTGCTTAGTCCTAAGGCGATAAAGCCATTCTCATCAACCCCAAACTTATGTAGCAGAGCCAGAATAGATTGCGCTATCCTCGCTTTAACCGACATATGGGCCAGATCACGCATTGCCCTATGAGAGTCTTGTAATTCATTTGCAAAAAACTGCATTAACTTATAGGTTAATTCAGTATTTACCTTTAGTGTAGTTTCAAAGAAATCTCTTTCCAGATAACATACTACTGTATTTTCTAATGCAGTAGCTGAAACCGGATATAACGGCTTTTTTCCTAGCCCCAAATGACCGATGATATCTTCCGGGCCGGCAAAACGAATAATCAATTCCTTTTCCTTATCCCATCTTTTATGAACCTTAACAGTACCGCTGTATACAAAATAAATCCCTTTTACCGGATCGCCTTCTTTGAAGATCACCTCGCCTTTTTTTACCTCAAAATTCTTTTTTTGAATTTGAAGTGCCGGCAACCATTCTGGCAAACATAATTTACACAGAAAACAGCTTTTAAGATCACATAGGTAACGAGATTCCTTCATTTTTTATACGGGCATTTGATATGCAATAATACTATATAAATATCAGAAAGGAAGAATATGCGCATTAAAAGTTCAAAATATAAATATTGTTAAAACAATATAAATCAATAAATTTAAATATAATTATAAATTGAAAATATTGTAAAAACAATATAATTAGCTTTTTTAGAATATAAATTAACCTTACCTTTGTGCCTACATATAAAAACACTCACATTTTAACACTACAAAATTCACCAGCTAAATGAAAAGACCGTTGCATAAAAWCNKRGMTTCNAATATCCCCCTCCTTAGATTATTTAACTCAGTCAGCAAATGATACAAAGAAGGGCTACTTCCAGAAAAAACGCTTACTACAGGTTTCTTTACTATCTATTGGTGTTGCTGTTGCAATTAGTCTAATTGCAAAAGTTTTAATATCTCTTATAGATCTTGTAACCAACATCGCATTTTACGGAAGCTTCGACTTAAAATTCAACAGCCCTGCGAACAATCATCTGGGAATATGGGTAATTATTATTCCTGCAATTGGGGGCATTGTGGTTGGATTGATGGCACTATATGGTTCAAAAGCAATAAGAGGACATGGTATTCCAGAAGCAATGGAACAAATCCTTGTTAACCAAAGCAAAATTAAACCTTCAATTGCACTTTTAAAGCCCATCTCTTCCGCTATTGCGATAGGTACCGGAGGGCCATTTGGGGCAGAAGGGCCTATAATTGCAACCGGTGGCGCTTTGGGATCTACATTAGGTCAGTTATTTAAAATTACGCCTAACGAGCGCAAAATCATTCTTGCTGCTGGAGCTACTGCGGGTATGTCTGCAATATTTGGCACACCCATAGCAGCTATTTTTCTGGCCATTGAACTCCTGCTATTTGAATTTTCACCCAAAGCCATATTACCTGTAGCGCTGGCATGCATAACAGGTGCCGCCGCGCATCAGTTTCTATTTGAATCAGGACCAGTGTTCCCTATGCCTGAGCTTAGTTCACCATCAAATATGGCTCTGGGCATTTACAGCTTTATAGGTATAATCATAGGCTTTGTTTCACTTGGGCTAACCAAAGTTGTCTACCATATCGAAGATGCCTTTGAAAAATTACCTATTCACTGGATGTGGTGGCCTGCAATTGGCGGCTTGGCGGTTGGAATAATTGGCTTTTTTGCCCCCCATACCCTAGGTGTAGGTTACGATAACATCACCAGTGTTTTATCAGGAAAAATACCACTGGCTTTGATGTTGAGTCTTTGCTTCTTTAAATTTCTCTCCTGGGCAATTGCTCTCGGTAGTGGCACATCAGGAGGTACACTCGCACCTCTATTAACAATTGGTGGCGCAGCCGGAGCTATACTTGGCTCAATTACATTTATTCTTTTTCCAAATTCAGGTATAAGCATTCCAATGGCTGCCTTAGTGGGCATGTCATCTATGTTTGCAGGTGCTTCAAGAGCTTATCTAACCAGCATAACTTTCGCGCTGGAAGCCACCATGCAATCTCACGCACTGTTACCTTTGCTCGGAGCCTGTACAGCGTCATACCTGATATCTTTCTTTTTTATGGAAAATACAATTATGACCGAGAAAATTGCAAGAAGAGGAATATACACCCCAGATTCCTACGAACCAGATGTACTACGAAAAATGACTGTAGTGGATGTATTAAGAGCAAATAGCATGGTTATAAGCACCAGAAATAGCATAAGTGAAATCAGGTCATTCTTTGACCTTAACCCGCCGCTGGAAAATCACTTTATAGTAACAGATGAGGATGATAACTTTAAAGGTGTGATTACGCTTTCAAGTATATATAATAAAAATCATGATGCAAGTGGTCCTATAGCCGAGATCATGGAACAAAATATACCTGCTATAGAAAGCAACAATAATCTGGCACGGGCCGTAGAGTTAATGTCTAAATGTGACAAGGAGTTTCTACCTGTATTATCCGCCAAAGAAAAAAGCAGGGTAATTGGTTTACTCACTTATAAAGATATACTTACCGCATACAAAATACACCTCAAGGAAAATCAGGAGGCAGGAATTAACTTGTCCTTAAAGCGTCAACGCATCAAAATACTTGTAAGAGGACGTCAATTAATTCATAAAGTAAAAGAAAACTAGGCATACTTATGTGCTTCTTGAGCAGCGACGAATTCTGCAGCTTTTACTACATCTCCAATTATTATAATTGCCGGATGGGAAAGCCCGGAATCCGTTGCCGCCTGAGATAAATCTTTAACCTCACAGACAACCTGTTTTTGATGCGGCAGCGAAGCATTCTGAATTATTGCAGCAGGAACAGCACCTCTGCCAGACATAATATAAGACGACGATATTTCTGTCAGCTTTTTCATTCCCATATATATAACTACTGTAGCTTTACTTTTAGCTGCTAATTGGAGATCAGACGATAAAGAACCATCTTTTTTTGTACCTGTTATAATCCAGATACTTTCGCTTACTCCGCGATGGGTTAAAGGAATATCACTTAAACCACTCGCCTGCATACTACTGATACCCGGCACGTAATGAGATTCTATACCGTGCTCACGCGCAAATAAGATTTCTTCAAAACCTCTTCCAAAAATAAAAGGATCCCCTCCTTTTAAACGGACAACATTCCCTCTTGTAAGTGCATAATGCTTTATCAACTGATGAATAGTTTCCTGTGAAGTACAAAGTCCATAGGGCTTTTTACCTACATAAATTCTTTCGCAATCATCAGAAGCTATATCCAGCAACTCTTTACATGCTAAATTATCATAAAGTATAACTTTTGCAGCCTGCAGAACCTTAAAACCTCTAATTGTTAACAAATCTGGATCCCCAGGACCAGAACCAACAACAAAAAACAATGGTTTATCTATTTTTTTTAAAGAAACAGCCATAAAACCGAGATTAAATATTAAAAAAATGATTTAATACCATAAATATACAATTTAAATAACATAAATACATCAAAAATGCTCATTTAAACAAAATATTTAACACAATTAAATAATATAAAACACAAAATAACTTAAAAACATACCAATAATTTAAAATAAACATGATATAAATCATAAATTAATTATAATAATATAAATTATTGTATATATTTGACTAAACAAACCACATATATTCGTTAAATAAAATAAATAACCCAACAAAATCGGAATTATGAATCATAAAATAGTAATCGTAATAGGAAATGGAATGGTTGGACACAAGTTTTGCGAAAAATTAGCCACTAAATCCGATAATTTTAAAATTATTGTATTTGGAGAAGAACCAAGAAGAGCATACGACAGAGTTCATTTAAGCGAATACTTTAACGGAAAAAGTGCAGAAGACCTTTCTTTATCTCATAAAAATTGGTACAACGAACAAAACATCACACTTCATCTTGGCGACCCGGTAAAAGAAATTGACAGAGAAAGCAAAACCATCCATTCAAATAAAGGGCTTATTTTAAATTACGACTATCTGGTTCTGGCAACAGGCTCATCGGCTTTTGTACCTGATATCCCTGGTGTTGATAAAGAAGGGGTTTTTGTTTATCGCACCATCGAAGATCTTGAGCTCATTAAAAACTATGCCTTAAATGTAAAAACAGGCTCCGTATTAGGCGGAGGCTTACTGGGCTTAGAAGCCGCTAAAGCATTAATAGATTTAAATCTTGCCGAAACAAATGTAATTGAATTTGCGCCAAGGCTAATGCCCAGGCAGATAGATAGTGCTGCAAGTCAAATGCTACAAACTAAACTTAACGCATTAGGATTATCCATATACACAAACAAAGGTACGAGCAGCATAGAAGGCGAAAACCGTATTGAATCTCTAAAATTTAATGACGGAAGTGAATTAAAAACGGACATACTTGTAATTTCTGCCGGAATACGCCCCAGGGATGAACTAGCCAAACTATGCGGAATTGAAGTAGGCACCAGAGGTGGAATTCTGGTAAATGAAACTATGCAAACCAGTGACCCATCTGTTTTTGCAATTGGAGAATGTGCTTTATTTAACCACAACATTTATGGATTGATTGCTCCAGGATACGAAATGGCCGAAGTAGTAGCAACTAATCTATGCGAAGGCAGCAAAATATTCAACGGATTCGATATGAGCACCAAGCTTAAACTTATTGGTGTAGATGTAGCAAGTTTCGGAGATCCATTTATTACAGAACCAGACTCAAGAAGTATTCTATTTGAAGACACCCATAAGGGGATTTACAAACGCATCAACATCAGCAACGATGGGAAATATTTACTTGGAGGTATATTAATTGGCGAAGCAGAGGCTTACAATATGTTACTGCAAACTGTAAACAACAAAATTACGCTCCCTCCTAACCCAGAAGATCTGATATTAGGATCGCGTGGCGGCAGCTCACAAACTGAGAACGCTGGGTTAGCCGGACTTCCAGATGATGCGTTGATCTGTAGCTGTGAAGGCGTATCAAAAGGAACCATTTGCAATTCTGTCTCTTCAGAGGGATGCGAATCGGTAGATGCAATCAAAAAATGCACTAAAGCCGGTACAGGATGCGGAGGATGTATACCAATGGTAAAAGATTTGATGCTGCACACCATGAAAGAAAACGGCAAGTACGTTAGAAATGTAGTATGTGAACACTTCCAACTGAGCAGACAAGAATTATATGATCTTATAAAAATACACAACCTTAAAAATTACGAGCAAGTACTGGACAACGTAGGCAAAGGCGATGGCTGCGAAGTATGCAAACCGCTGGTATCATCACTTCTTGCAAGTATCTGGAATGATATGATTCTTAAAAGAGGTAATGATACCGCCCAGGACAGTAATGACAGGTTTTTGGCAAATATTCAAAAAGGAGGAACCTACTCAGTAGTTCCAAGAATTCCGGGAGGAGAAATCAAACCGGATAAACTTGTAATCATTGGAGAGGTTGCTGAAAAGTATGGCTTGTATACAAAAATCACCGGCGGACAACGCATAGATATGTTCGGAGCCCATTTAAGTGACCTGCCATTAATATGGGAAGAACTAATTGCTGCCGGCTTCGAGAGCGGACATGCTTATGGAAAAGCATTACGAACAGTTAAAAGTTGTGTTGGCAGCACATGGTGCCGCTTTGGTTTGCATGATAGTGTGAGTTATGCCATCAGAATAGAAGAACGTTACAGAGGCTTAAGGGCTCCACATAAACTAAAATCTGCCGTTAGCGGATGTATTCGTGAATGCGCAGAAGCACAAAGTAAAGATTTTGGAATCATAGCAACCGAAAAGGGATGGAACTTGTATGTATGTGGTAATGGCGGCAGCAAACCTCAGCACGCACTCCTTCTGGCTTCCGATGTAGACAGTGATACATGCATCAAATACATCGATAGATTCTTAATGTTTTATATCCGCACTGCCGATCCATTAACACGAACTGCTCCATGGCTAAACAAAATGGAGGGTGGAATTGAATACCTGAGAAATGTAGTTGTAAACGATAGCCTGGGAATGGCAGAACAATGGGAAATTGAAATGCAAAACATTGTAAATAGCTATCAATGTGAATGGAAAACAGCAATTGAGGATCCTGAAATAAGAAAAAGGTTCAATCATTTTGTGAATGCACCGGAAGAGAAAGATCCAAGTATAAAATTTGACGAAATGCGCGGCCAGAAAAAGGCAGCGAATTGGACAACAGCATAACTTAAAATAAACAAACCTATTTATACACTAACAAAACAGAAATCATGATAGAAACAACAACAAACTGGTTTGAAGCATGTCGCGTTGAAGACGCAGTACAAAACGGAGGAGTATGTGTTAAATGCGGCGAGGAACAAATTGCCTTATTTTATTTTACCCGCAGAAATGAATGGTATGCCACACAAAACCTATGCCCACACCGCAGGCAGATGGCACTTAGCCGTGGCATGATCGGCTCTGTGGGTGAAGACCCTAAAATTGCTTGTCCCTTTCATAAAAAGACATTTTCACTTTCTACAGGAGAGTGTTTAAGTGGAGATGAATGCGCCATACAAACCTACCCAGTTAAGGTTGAAGATGGATTAGTATACATCGGCTTACAAAATTAAACATAAAAAACCCCATCAGAAGGTCGGATTTCTGACGGGGTAAAATAGTCTCATTGATTAAATAAAACTTATCAAATGTATCAAAAAGTATTTATTCTTTCTATCAGTGCAGCACCTTCATGAAATTAATTTCCGTAAACCTTTAACCACCACAACATCAAACAAATTCCGGAACCTAAATCTCATGAATTATGACTGAAGAACTTAAACCACTAAAAAAACTTAATATATTTTCAACGAAAGGCATTCAAATGAAAACCTTTCATATTACCTGGATAACCTTCTTTTTCTGCTTTTTTGGATGGTTTGGTGTAGCCCCCCTCATGCCGCTGATAAGAGAACAGCTACACTTAAGTAAAGATCAGATCGGCAATATTATTATCGCCTCAGTTTCTGCAACAATTATTGCCAGACTAATTATTGGTAAGCTATGCGATACCCTTGGACCAAGGTTATCTTACACAATTCTACTTGCTCTTGGTTCAATACCCGTTATGTGTATAGGATTAAGTAACAGCTACGAAAGTTTTCTTTTATTCCGCTTCGTCATCGGAATTATTGGTGCTTCTTTCGTAATCACCCAATTCCACACCTCAATGATGTTTGCCCCAAATGTAATAGGAACCGCTAATGCCGTTACAGGCGGTTGGGGAAATCTTGGTGGTGGAGTAACAAACCTGATAATGCCACTTATCGCCGCAGGTTTTGCCGGCCTGGGCTTTGTAAGTCAAGCAAACTCATGGAGGGTTGCCATGATAGTTCCTGGTGTAATTTTATTAATTATGGCTTTTGTTTATTATAGGTATACAAAAGACACGCCCGCCGGAAACTTTAATGATTTACAGGTCATTAAGGTCAAAAAAGCTCAAAAGGGCTCTTTTATGGCTGCATTAAAAGATTACAGAACATGGGTGCTGGCATTAGCTTACGCCGCATGCTTTGGAATAGAGATAACCGTTGATAATGTTGCTGCAACCTTTTTTACAGACCAGTTCGGTGCATCAATGATTATGGCAGGTGCCATGGCAAGCATATTTGGAGGTATGAACATTTTTGCAAGAGCGCTAGGCGGCTTTGTTAGTGATAAAGTTGGAAAATCTTATGGCCTAAGAGGAAAAGGAATACTATTAGGGGCATTGTTAGTCTTGGAAGGGATTGGGATTAGCTTATTTGCCCAATCACAAACTCTTGGTTTAGCTATAGCAGCAATGCTTTTATTTGCCCTATTTCTAAAAATGGCTAATGGTGGTACTTATGGTATTGTTCCTTTCATTAATAAAGACGCAATTGGTTCCGTAAGTGGTATTGTTGGGGCAGGCGGAAATATAGGCGCCATGCTGGTAGGCTTCCTTTTTAAATCGGAGCACCTCACCTACGCTGATGCATTTCACTATATAGGGATTGGAGTAGCAGTAATTGGTCTGCTGGTATTTATTACTCGATTTCAGTTAAAAAGATCCGAAAATACGGAAACAGTAAAACAAGAGTTCCAACAGGCTTAATTCTACCTAACAGAAAACATGTATGTCTGGAGATAAGAACAAGATTTTTAAAAGCACCTGCTGCTATTGTGGTGTTGGCTGTGGCGTAAACGTTACTTTAGAAAAAAACAAGACCATTACGGTACAGGGCGACAAAGATCATCCGGTAAACCATGGGATGCTTTGCAGTAAAGGTCTTAACCTCCAGTACACTGTAAACGACAAAAGTGATCGTCTGCTCTATCCTCAGATGAGGTATAATAAAAATATGCCCTTGCAAAGGGTAAGCTGGAATGATGCACTGAATCGGACAGCAGCTGTTTTTAAGACTTTTATCGATAAATACGGTCCTGATTCTGTTGCTTTTTATGCATCCGGCCAATGCCTTACCGAAGAATACTATGTTATCAATAAATTAATTAAAGGTTTCATAGGCAGTAACAATATCGACACCAATTCTCGTCTTTGCATGAGCAGTGCTGTTACTGCTTATAAAATGGCTTTAGGTGAAGATAGTGTTCCGGTGTGTTATGACGATATTGAACTGGCCGACTGCTTTTTCGTTACCGGAGCTAACCCGGCATGGTGCCACCCAATACTTTGGCGCAGAGTAGAGGCTCATAAACTTGCAAATCCAAACACTAAAATTATTGTAGCAGACCCACGAGTGACTGACTCTTGTGGTCTTGCTGATCTTCACTTGCAAATCAATCCTGGAACTGATGTAACGCTTAATCATGCAATAGGCCGGGTGCTTATTGAAACAGGTAATGTAGACAGTGATTTTATAACGAATCACACAGAGGGTTTTGCCGATTACAAGCAGAAGGTATTGGAAAGAACTTTAGAAGAATCAGCCAAAATCTGCGGCGTCACTGTCTCTGAAATACAACTTGCGGCAACATATATTGGAGATGCCAGGGGTTTTTTAACGATGTGGACAATGGGGCTTAACCAAAGTTCAATTGGTGTAAACAAGAATCTGAGCCTGATTAACCTGAATCTCATTACAGGTCACATTGGAAAGCCAGGTTCTGGCCCATTCTCACTTACCGGACAACCAAATGCGATGGGTGGCCGCGAAGTAGGTGGACTAGCAAACCTCCTTCCTGCACATCGCGATCTATCGAATGAACTACACCGTCAGGAAGTACAAAAATTCTGGGGAGGAACAACAATTTCTGGCAAAACAGGGCTTACCGCTACAGAAATGTTTGAAGCCCTGCACGATGGTCGGCTTAAAGCAATCTGGATACTTTGCACAAATCCATTAACAAGTTTACCCAATGCTCGATTTGCTGAAGAAGCTTTAAAAAGAGCAAAATTTGTGGTAATACAGGAAATTACAGATAAGGCAGAAACACTTGCTTATGCCGATGTTATTTTACCCGCAGCAGCCTGGACAGAAAAAGAAGGCACCATGACCAATTCCGAAAGAAGGATAAGTCACCTGAATAAAATTATCGATGCACCTGGAGAAGCACTTCCTGATGCAGAGATCATCTGCCGTTTTGCAAAAAAAATGGGCTATAATGGTTTTGAATACAATAGCATGGAGGATATCTATAAAGAACATGCAAAACTCACCTATAGAACCAGCATTAATATACACGGGTTAGATTATAAACAAATCGACAAAAGCAATACTCTGCAATGGCCCTTCAACAAAAGAACTGAGAGCGGTACAAAACGGCTGTTTACAAATCATTCTTTTCATACAGGTTCAAAGAAGGCAATTATACACAGCCCCTCCGATCAGCTAAACAGCGAACTTCCTGACGAGGATTTTCCATTTATCCTAACCACAGGCAGAGTTCGTGATCACTGGCACACCATGTCAAAAACAGGCAAAGTGAGCAAGCTTAAACAGCATATTAAAGATGCTTTTATGGAAATCAATCCTGCAGATGCAGAATTCTTGTCTATAGAAGATAATCAGGTTATTGTTGTGCGATCCAGACGAGGCGAAGTGCAGGTTAAAGCAAAGCTATCCGTTTCCATAAAGCGAGGCGTGGTATTTCTTCCTATGCATTGGGGAAAAATATTGGGTAGCGACTTAAACAGAGCCAACAACGTTACCAGTACTATATTAGATCCCCTCTCCAAAGAACCTGATTTTAAATATTGTGCAGTAAATATTGAGAAGTTCCAAAAACATTTCCAAAAGATAGTAATTATAGGTGCTGGTGCCGGCGCTTATGGCTTTGTTAAATCTTACAGGGAAATCAACAAGGAAGACCAAATCACAATCTTCAGCAAAGAGAATTTTCCATTTTACAATCGCGTAATGCTCCCTGATTACATAAGCGGAGAACAAAAATGGGAACAATTGGTGAAAATGAATGATGAGGAAGAACCTGAATACAATATCAGACTGTTAAGAGGCATCAGCGTAGAAAAAGTAAACAGAGAACAGAAGTATGTAATAGATTCAACCGGCAAAAGAACTTCGTATGATGTACTTGTTATGGCTACCGGAAGTCGCTCTACCCTTCCCAAAAACGCGCCTTCCTTACCTGGCATATTCACCATGCGTAGCCGTACAGATGCGGACAATTTCAAAAAACATATTCCTAAAAACGCTCATGTTGTAGTTGTCGGTGGCGGTCTGCTCGGGTTGGAAATGGCCGCATCACTACGTGAAATAGGCGTAAAAATAACCATCATTCATAGGGTATCCAGATTTCTGAATAGACAGTTGGATCCGCTGGGAAGCCAGATGCTACATGAGGAAATGGTAGATCAGGGCTGTGATATTTATTACAATGATGAAGTACAGCTTTACTATGGTCGCTCCAAACTAACAGGTATCGAACTAAAAAGTGGCCGCAGGATAAATTGTGACGCAATTATACTGGCTATTGGTACTACTCCCAATATTGAACTGGCAAAAGAAACAGGATTAGATTGTAAACGTGGTGTACTTGTAAACGAGCGTTTACAAACTAACGACCCTTCCATTTATGCTATAGGTGAGATTGCTGAGTTTGAGGGCACACTATATGGAATAACCGCCGCTGCAGAGCAACAAGCAGAGGTAGTTGCCAAATTTCACAACGGAGACATCAGCAGCTATTATAAAGGTAGTCTCTTCATGAACATTATAAAGATTCATGGATTTGACCTTTGTAGTATTGGGCTATCAGAATGCCCTGATGATCAAAACTATGAAGAGATTGTTTTTATCGATAAGGCAAAGCGCTATTATAAAAAATGCATCATCCACCAGGACAGACTTGTTGGAACTATCCTAATTGGAGATAAAACCGAATTCCTTGAGTTCAGAGAACTAATAGCCAATAAAATAGAATTAAGTGATAAAAGATTACAACTGCTCAGAAGTGGTAAAAAAACAGAACCGGTATCGGGTAAACTGGTATGCAGCTGCAACAATGTTGGAGCAGGAAACATCCTCAAAAAAATAACCTCAGGGTGTTCCGATTTTAAGGAATTATGTGAATCAACAGGAGCAGGAATGGGTTGTGGTTCTTGTAAACCAGAGGTTAAGCTTATCCTTCAGGAAGCTTTAAAGGAAGAATTATTAGAAAAAACAAACTGATATGGAAAATAAGGAAGTAAGAAAACATCAGATTAAAGTAAACCTCCCGGGAGGCATTGTCTCTATTGGTGATCTTTTACAAATCCTCAACATTCTCGAAGAATCAGCAATAGAAAACGTAAGATTTGGTACCAGACAGCAACTTTATTTTTCTGTTGATGAAGATAAATTAGAGGACATTGAGCATGGCTTTTTTATATCCGACACTGACTTTGAAATAGATGCAGATAAACAGCCAAACATCATTAGTTCTTATGTAACAGAAGATATATTTAACAATTCGAACTGGCTCCGTGAAGGAGTTTACAGAGACGTCTTAGACGCTTTTAACTACACTCCAAGATTAAAAATCAATCTGGCAGACAACAGTCAGACCTTAATTCCCTTTTTCACAGGGAATTTAAACTTCATATCTTCAGAGATTGGCAATTATTGGTATTTATATATACGTTTTCCCAGAACTAATATCATTTACTGCTGGTCATCTTTAATTTACTCTGAGGACATTGGCACCCTTAGTAAATTGATTGAAGACGCAATATTCAGCAATAAAAATTTGTTTTATGATCAAATTAACATTGACGGGCAGGTATTGGAAAATAAGGTAAAACTAGCCGGAAACGTTTTTCACCAACCCCCCTCTGCCCCGTTAAAGTTACCGGACTTTCAGTTACCATACTATGAGGGATTCAATAAATACAACGACAAATATTGGCTAGGAATTTACCGTAGGAACGAATTGTTTTCAGTTTCATTTCTTAAAGATCTTTGTGCTATTTGCGCAAAAACCCGCATTGGCCAGCTATATACTACTCCATGGAAATCAATTATCATAAAAGGTGTAGAAACAGGCGACAAAAAACTCTGGAATGCCGTACTGGACAAGAATCGTATAAATGTACGCCACGCATCTAATGAACTAAATTGGCAAAGCGAGGATCTCTGTGAATATGGGCTTAACCTTAAGCGTGAGCTCATTACCGAGTTCAACAAAGTAGACTTAAGAACTTTTAAACTTTGTTTTGCAATTAAGACCAATCCAAAAAGCGGCTTGTTTGGTTCGGTAATTATAAGAAAATGCGCTAATAATGACTTAGAGAATGAATGCAAATTCGACATTCTTCATACCACTGATTTTAATCCCAATTCAAAGAATTTCACGCTTTATAAAGACAACATTGACAGGACATCATTAGCTGAAGAATTGGTACAACTTTGCGACAATTATTATGAGCTTCAAACTTTATCAGAAAGTGTTTCTGCCGACAATTACTACGAAACAGAATTAGCTACAGAAATTGAGCATGTAATTGTGCACCAGTGCAATCACTGTTTAACTATATATGATGAGACATGGGGAGACGAGCAAAATGGAATATTGCCTGGAACTAGTTTCTCAGACCTAAAAGAGAATTACAGCTGCGCAGTCTGCGGAGCGCTTAAATCAGATATTATTCCGATTCAAAAAGAGTCAATACTAACCGCTTAGGATTTCAATGCCCAGAATAATTAAAAATTAATACCGCCAACTATTACGAGCAAAACAAACAGTTAAGGTTTCACATTTAAATTATCATTTCATGAAAACACAATTACAACTTGCCATTTATGGCGGACTGGCACTTTGCATGCTAAATTTTAAGGGAAAAGCTCAAGCAACACAAATTAAACCTACCCTATTTGAGGGAGTAGTGGTATTAAGTTACATTGATCATGGAGCAGCAATAAACTGTACAGGCCCCGCAATTAAATACACCAGCAAACCTTTTAGCTTACTAATAGGTTTGCTTCCCAGTTTAAAAATCAAAGAAGACAAATCAGCTGGAAATGCGCCCAAAAATGCAATTATCATACCTTCTTTAGGCTGTGGTGTAACGGCAATTTATAAACACATCGCTTTGCAGATGCCGATGCTTTATACAGCAAAAACAAGTACTAAAGATGGAAAGTGGAATGTTGGAGTGGGCTTAGGGTATAAATTTTAAAGTACAAGGATTATGCAATAAGTGTTAATGCTTTTAAACCCCTGGAATCTTTAACACTTATTGCTTTTCCCGTTATCGAAATCAAATCCTCTCTAACAAGCTCATTCATCATTCGAAAAACCGTTTCATATGTGGTTCCAGTAAAAGCAGCAAGATCCTGCCTGCTCAACTCTATATCAATATGTCCTCTATCATTCACACCAAATTGATCTTTAAGTTGGAGAATAGATAAAGCCAAACGCCCTTTAACAGACATGTGTGCCAGATTCCGCATTCTACGTTCCGATTCCTGCAGTTCATCAGCGTAAAACATCATCAATTGAAAAGTAAGGTCTGAATTTATCTTAAGGGTCGACATAAAGAAATCTAAATCAATAAAACATACCGATGTAGCCTCAAGCGCAGTGGCAGATATAGGAAAAATGGCACTTTTGGTACTTAGACCGCGATGACCAATAATTGCACCATTATTGGCAAAACGAACTATTAGCTCCTTATCTCCCCAGGTTTTGTGTATTTTAACTTTGCCTTTATTAACGAAATAAATACCATTAACCGGATCTCCTTCTTTAATTATCACCTCCCCTTTTTTCATCAAAAAGTTCTTCCGATGATTCTCAATAGGTAATTTCCATTCCTTTAAAACCAATCTGCACATTAAGCAGCTTTGCAGATCACATGCCTTTGTATTTTTCTTCATAAGGTCTTTAGCTAAAAGGATTTCCTCTTAGCTAACAAAGAAACAATAAATCAATTAAATTTAGACATCCGATTTCAAAAATCAGGACCCACATATGGCATAATAGTGCAATAATCGCAATTCCATTCAGGTATAATTTTTATATCAAAGCATTAGGGCTATCTTTGAACCAATGTATCTCTTTAAGCAATTTTATAAAACAATAAGTATTCAGCTTGCAACATTATTGCGAACTGCTATTGCTATGTTTTTACGCTTTCTTTCCTTACAGTACGGTTTAGGAGATTCGTTTCTTAAAAGCAGTAAAGACTTTATTAAATAAACCCCTCCCTTTTCTTAGGGTCAGGGGTCCAGATATTTAATTCTTTCCTTTCACCTTCTTGCTTTTCCAAAATGAAATTAATAAGCGCTAAATGCTTTTTTAGGGCCATTCATATCATGCTGCTTTTAGCTCTACTGATGGTTTTACTATTGGCTATTTTACTACTTAAGCCACTTCTGGTTTTACTCTCAGCAGGCACTTTTATCTTTTTAATGAGCTGGTACAGCAATAAAGACTTCGATGGCATTGCCTCAGTCGATTAATACTGGCTGAGGCAATTCATAAAAATCAAATTATTCAGTCATTTAATCAATACAAAAAAATATGAATACTGCATTAATAAAAATAAACGAAACACCTATCATGCTATCAACTGGAATTTATGATCTCCTTAAAGATCATTTAAGAAGAAGAAAGTTAAGCAGGTATAACGAAGCAAAACTTGAATTGGAACTAAAACATGCCAAACAGGTTTTAAGAAATGAATTACCCGCTGACGTGGTTACGGTGAACACCAATGTGAAAGTGAGGGAAATGGAATCAGGAAAAGAATTCACCTACAAACTTGTTGCTCCTGCAAAGGCACGAAGAAAACACAATACCCTTTCCATTCTCTCACCAATAGGTGTAGCAATCCTTGGCTATACTCAAGGAGCCATAGTACAATGGGAAATGCCCGACGGAATAAAAAAATATCAAATAAAAGAGGTCACTAAAATAGGGTAACAAAAAACCGGCATCTGATAAAGATGCCGGTTTTTTGTTACCCTATTTCTTATCTAAAGGAGCCATCCCGAACATTAAAACCAAACGGTTGTTCTCATAAAAATTTAATGTTTGCTCAGCAACATCGTATTTAAATGTTTTGTCGCTTATTAGTTTTAAAAATTCATTTTCGAGCTTATTTCTATCTTCATCTATGCAGGCCTTTAAAGTGCTGGCCATTTGTTTAAATGTAAGTTTACCATCGCCTTTCTCGTAAATTCCAAAGAAAGAATTACATCCTGCGAAACCATTAATTCTTCCCTTTTCTTTGTCAAATACTACATAAGCAGTCGATCGCTCCTGAGTAACACCATTCATCTGAATCAGTTTCCATTTGTGTTTAATAACAAAATCCCAATCACCAGCTCTCACTGGCATCTTTTGTTTCTTTAAAACTTTCTTTAGTTTATAAGTATAAATTGATGCATCAGCAGGAACATTGGCCCCTTTAGTACGTGTTACCAGAATTACATAACGATAACCAGGTTTATAATTAAAACCAGAGATATTGCTGTAAAACAGCTCCCAACCTTTACTATTTTTATATTTTACCTGAAAACAAGTTTGTGGTGCTACACCTGTGCAACTTGCACGATCTTCCTTAATTATAAGCTTTATTACATCAGCTGCATTGGCGTAAACTGAAAGGCCCAGTAACATTAAAATAGTTAGTATTAATTTTGGTCTAAAATTATTGGTTATAATTCTTTTCATTTTCTGTGTATTCATATTTATTAAAAAGATGCACGTAACAGATTGTTTCCATAAATATAAGATTTTCTTCTCCCGAGATTGATAAGATTTACTTACTTTAGGTTACACACTTAATGAAACTACTATGAAACGCAAACTCCTGTTTGTGCTTGGCTTGTTGCTATGCCACAGCCTTATTTCCGGCTCACAGACCCTAACAAGTGCACATTTTAGAGTCTCCGATAGAGAAAATGGAATCAGATCTGTAGAACTAACTATTAACAACATGATTATCATTGGTTTAAATTCTAATGGCGACATATCTTATATCGATGAGGCCGAAGGAGCACTTCCGGATTACACAAATAATTCAGAATATACCGATAACGAACATTCTAAATTCATTGCCAATCAGAAAATTGAATATTACGATCGTTTTGACAATGAAAAATCGGGAAAAATAAAATGGATAGGGGGAATCAAAATTGATTACAATGATAATTTTGATATTCATGATCCCAAAGGAAAAATAAAATCCATCGGTAACATTCAAATTAAATACAATAATGCTTTCGATGTCCACGATAAATCTGGGGCAATTAAATCTATAGGTCCCATTCAGATTAAATACAACAATGCTTWTGWYRTTAAYRRTYMSKYCKRAAAGGTTAAGTCAATAGGAAATGTAAAAATCGCCTATTTTAATTCTTTTGATGCAAAAAGGTTATTCGGTAAAATAAAATCGATCAAAGGAAACAGTAAAAAGATTTACGTGACAAAGTAAACAACTCTAATTTATACATTCCTTATTTTGTATCTTTGCCGCAAATGCAAGCCGTTCTATCGCTGCGATTATATCGGAGAGGAAAGTCCGGGCAACACAGAGCATCTCGCTTCCTAACGGGAAGAGGTTTGGGGGTGAACACCCGAATTATGGAAAGTGCCGCAGAAAGTATACCGCCGATGGCTTCTAAGCACAGGTAAGGTTGAAAACGTGAGGTAAGAGCTCACGATTTTTCCGGGCGATCGGAGAACTGGTAAACCCCGGGAGTTGAAAGACCAAATAGGCTAACGCATGTAGGGCTGCTCGTCCGATGTTAGTGGGTAGGTCGTTAGAGATAAATGGCAACATTTATACTGGATTAATGATAGAAAACCTGAGCAATCAGATTACAGAACCCGGCTTACAGGCTTGCATTTTATTTTTTATATGATATATCAGTTTCATAATTTTAAAAAGCACATTATTAAACTGAAAAATAATATATTAGCACTGGATAATAAGAAGATTTAGCATACCCTATGGCAAAATTGTTAATAATTGATGATGAGAGAGCGATAAGAAGTACTTTACGTGAAATCCTGGAATACGAGAACTATGAGGTTGAGGATATTGACAATGGCGTAGATGGATTAGAACTCATCAAAAAGAAAAAATACGACCTTGTACTATGTGACATCAAGATGAATAAAATGGATGGAATGGAGGTGCTAGAACAAGCGCTTGCATACAGCCCGGACCTTCCATTCATTATGATTTCAGGACATGGAACCGTCGAAACCGCAATAGAAGCCAGTAAAAAAGGTGCATTTGATTTCATTTCAAAACCACCAGATCTAAACAGGCTACTGATTACAGTTAGAAACGCACTCGACAGAGGTACTTTAGTTACGGAAACTAAAGTATTAAAAAGAAAAGTTAGCAAAACAAGAGATATTTTAGGTAGTTCAGAGAATATCAACAAAATTAAAGAAACTATTGAGCGTGTTGCCCCTACCGAAGCACGGGTATTAATAACCGGAGCAAATGGTAGTGGTAAAGAATTGGTTGCACGTTGGTTACACGAAAAATCGAATCGCGCTGACAGCCCTCTTATCGAGGTTAACTGCGCTGCTATTCCGTCAGAACTTATAGAGAGCGAACTATTTGGCCACGAAAAAGGCTCATTTACCTCTGCTGTAAAACAGCGTATAGGTAAATTTGAACTTGCCAATGGGGGAACGCTATTTTTAGATGAAATTGGCGACATGAGCCTTTCTGCTCAGGCAAAAGTTTTACGCGCATTACAGGAACACAAAATCACCCGTGTCGGTGGCGAGAAAGAACTTGAAGTTAATGTTCGTGTACTGGCAGCTACCAATAAAAATCTATTAAAAGAAATCGAAGATGGTAATTTCCGCATGGATTTATACCATCGTCTAAACGTTATAAACATCCATGTTCCACATCTAAGTGAGCGCATTGATGATATCCCGGAGATTGCACAAAGCTTCCTTGAAGAAATTTGTAAAGAATACGGTATGCCGGTTAAAAAGATCAGCGATAGCGCCATGACGGCATTACAAAGTCTGCCATGGACAGGTAACGTTAGGGAATTACACAATATGATCGAACGTCTGATTATTTTAAGTGATAAAACCATCACAGATCATGATGTAACTGTATTTGCAAATCCTAGCGGAGGAACAAATATAGGTGCAGCAGGTACTGCGCCAAACGGATCTACCCAGACAGTACCTACCCCGGCCCTGGCTTATGATAAATTCAACAACTTTCAGGATTACAAAGACTATGCTGAAAAAGAATTCATTAAGTTTAAATTGGAAAAGAACAACTGGAATGTATCTAAAACTGCAGATGATATAGATATCCAACGCAGTCATCTATATAGTAAGATCGAGAAATTCGGATTAAAAAGATCCTCAGAATAAAAAAAAGCTCCTGAAAAAATCGAGGGCACTGAAAAAGTCATTTACAAAAATGGGGTAGTTCATAAGTCATGAATTACCCCATTTTCTTTAAGTTGTAAAAAGTTTTTCTAGCTGAAATTTCCTATGGCTAATTCTAAGGAAGTCAAATTCAGTTATTTCATAACTTTATTTATCTCATATATTTTCGAGCCACTTCTTCAGTACCCTCAAAAAATCAAGAGCTTTTTTTATTCCATATAGTCAGCTTGCCTGCTTAACAGCGCCCTGTACTTATTAAAAATTGCCGTTTTGGATACAAAGCCAAGATATGCCCCACCCTCATCCAAGACAGGCAATAGCCACGCATTTTCCTTTTCCATTTTTCCCAGCACCTTTTTTAACGAATCAGTAACCAGTACAATATCTGGAGCGGTATGCATCAGGTCATTCACAGAAAGGTTATCTTCTTCGGCAACATTCCTCTTTAAAACATCTTCAACAAACACCAAACCCTTAAAGCTCCTGTCCGCACTTACAACCGGAAACAAATTTCTTTTAGAAAGTAGAATTTCAGGCATTCTTACCAAAACCAAATCATCTTCATTTAAAACAAGGTAATCTCGTTCAACAAGATATTTAAGCTTCATCATATTAAGAACCGTAGTGTCTTTATCTTCATGCGACAACAGTTCCCCCTTCTCTGCCAAAGGCTTGGTATAGATAGAATATTTATTTGCACTACGATTGATCAAATAAGAGATTGCAGATGTAATCATCAATGGGACCATTAAAACGTAACCACCTGTGATCTCAGCAATCAAAAATATTCCGGTAAGCGGTGYATKCATAATAGCACTTAATGAAGCCGCCATACCCGCCACAATGAAATTCGCAACATTCAGGTTTGCTATACCCAAGGTATTTGCAGAAAATGCCACAACAAAACCGATTAAACCTCCAATAACCAAACTCGGTGCAAAAATTCCTCCATTTCCGCCAGCACCTAAAGTAATAAGGGTGGCACATGACTTAGCAAAAATAGTTATTACTGTAAAAAGGATAACCAGCCATGGCAAACTACTATACTCAGAGAATATACTATTTGTCATTACATTGGTGTAATTTCCACCAAGCAAATTTTTAATGGTAATATAACCCTCACCATATAATGTTGGAAACAGGAAAACCATTATACCCAGCATCAAACCGCCTACAACCACTCGTTTATATGGATGATTAATCTTATAAAAAAAGGATTTAATAACTGAATTTGCTTTGGTAAAATAGATAGAGAAAAGACCAATTAACACGGCAAGCAGCACGTAATATACAAGCGCATTCATCTTCCAGCCTTCAGTAACCAGAAAGAAAAGCTGCTCATTAAAAAAGAACCTTGCTACAACCGCAGCGGTGGCCGAGGCGAGCAATAACGGTATAAAGGCAGGGATGGTGAATTCTGGAAGTAATATCTCTATAGCAAATACAATACCCGCAATTGGACTATTAAATGCAGCAGATATTCCGGCTGCTGCGCCACATGCCAGCAACATCGTAGTTTCACGATACGATAACCCTAAAAATCTGCCTACTACAGAACCAATACCGCCTCCGCTGGTCACAATTGGAGCTTCCAAACCTGTAGAACCCCCAAAACCAACAGTTAATGCGGCTGTAATAATTTGTGAATAGATGTTATGAGGCTCTACTTTACTTGATTTTTTTGAAATTGTATATAGTAAAGGTGTTAACCCGGTTTCAAATTTTCCTTTTCTGATGAATCTTCGAACATACATTACCGAAAGAAGTATTCCTATAAAAGGGAAAAAGAAATACAGATAATATTTGTACTGCCAATGGAAGCCTGTTTGCAGAAAATCTTCTATATGGTGTGTTAAGGTTTTTAAAAGTGCAGCAGCAAGACCGGCCAGAATACCAACAATCAGCGCAGCAATAACCAGGAAATTGCGGTTAGAAATTTTAGTTTTCCGGTAATGGTTAATTGAATCTATATAATTCACCAGCCGTATATACATAATTTACCTTTTAAGCGTCAAATTTATCTAGTAGTTTAATTAGCGTAGCAAAATCTTTTGGATATGGTGCATCAATTACAATATCCTTATCATCAAGGCCCTTAAATACCAGATGGCGGGCATGCAAAGCAAAACGTTTCATGATGGGTTGTTCTTCATCATCCTTTGCAATGCGGTATCCCTTTTTCATGGCCGAAAGGTATACCGGCTTACCCTTATACATATGATCTCCAACAATTGCGGCGCGCTGTGTAGCTAAATGTATACGAATCTGGTGCATTCTTCCAGTTATTGGTTTACACTCTACTAAAGTATAATGTCGGTAGTTTTTAATAGAGTTAAAATACGTTTCCGCACGTTTACCTTCCTTACGGTCTATCGTTACACTCTTATTTCCATCATTTAAAATAGGAAGGTCTATAAACAAATCTTTGAAAGTAAACTGCCCATCAACCACAGCGTGGTATACTTTATTTACCTTACGCTTTTCAAATTGCATGGCTACAGAACGGTAAGCCTCAGGAGTTTTTGCAATAATAATTGCACCCGAGGTTTCTTTATCAAGGCGATGACAAACCTGCGCATCAGCACTATATTGTTTAGCAAGGCGTAAGATATTTACTTCACCCGAACCGCCGCGCTCATCTAAAGAGGCAACAAAAGGTGGTTTATTTACAACGATATAATCATCGTTTTCGAATAGGATAATGTCTTTAAATGAAGGATATTTCAATTCAGTGTGTTTTTCAGAAGTAACTAGTGCATTCCAGCCTGTAAAGATATCAATGAGCTAATTCGCTACGGGTAGCAAAAAGCCCAATGATCTTCCAGAATGCAAAAGTACTAAGAAAGTTCGAATTTATACCCCACTCCTTTTACAGTAGCAACATAAGTTTCGCCTAACTTCTCACGTAACTTGCGAATGTGTACGTCAATCGTACGGTTGGTAACCACAACAGAATCTTCCCAAATATTCTTTAAAATAGATTCTCTGGTATACACCTTACCTGGTTTTGAGGCTAATAAATAAAGTAATTCAAACTCCTTTTTAGCTAAAATTACTTTCTTACCACTCTGAAAAACAAGATAAGCTTCTCTGTCAATTACCAAATCACCTATTTCAACCTTATTATCAGAAACTTCGTCTCCGCTTGCATTTCTTCTTAATATGGCATTGATACGACTTACCAGTGCACGAGGTTTAATTGGCTTAGCTATATAATCATCTGCGCCAACATTAAATCCTGCTATTTCTGAATACTCTTCACTCCGTGCTGTTAAAAAAACCATGAAAGTATTTTTAAACTCAGGAATAGCCCTCATTAACCTGCATGCCTCAATCCCATCCATCTTTGGCATCATGATATCCAAGATAATTAAATCAGGATGTACCTTCTTTGCAATCGTAATGCCTTCCTGACCATTATTGGCTAAGAATACCTGATATCCCTCTTTCTTTAAGTTATACTCAATTAACTCTAAAATATCTGGTTCGTCATCAACAATTAGTATCTTCTGTTTTACGGTGCTCATAGCTTTAATTATTTGTTACGAAATTAGGTAATCAATTATAATATACCGTTAAACTCATGTTAACAAATTGTTAATACCATCATGTATATTAACATGAATTTAGGGTTAGCGTAAAGTTTTATTTAAAAATACATCAAGCTCTTCGCCGCGAAGATTCTTGGCAACAATTGTTCCTTTTGGATCTATAATAAATGAGCTTGGAATAGCCTCTATCTGATACAACCTAACGGTTGAACCTTCAAAATCACTTAATTCGCTAGCATGGTTCCAGGTTAGTTTATCGTCAGCAATTGCTTTTTTCCATGCTGCCGGGTCTTTGTCTAAAGAAATACCCAGTATGGTAAAATTCTTGTCTTTATAAGTATTGTAAGCTTTAACCACATTCGGATTTTCCTGTCTGCATGGCATACACCACGAAGCCCAGAAATCAAGCAATACATATTTTCCTTTAAAATCAGACAACTTAACTGGCTTTCCATCGATACCGGTGATGGTAAATTCAGGTGCAGTGTGACCAATTTGAACTGCCTTTAAGCTAGCCATTCTCTTTAAAAATTCAGTAACTGCAGCATTATCATTAAACTTACTTTTAATTTTATCAGAGTAAGCCACCATTTCTTTCTCAAATTCCGAAGGGTTTAACAAGTTTATGGCATAAAAACCTGCTAACGATTCTGTATTCTCCTCAGCAAATTTCAACACTGCTTTATTAAGCCCCTCAATTTCAGCAGTGTATTGAGGTCGCATTTGCTCCATAATAGCTTCTCTCTTATCTGGCTGAGCAGTCACCGCCTCATCAAACTGCGTTTGTATAGCAGCGATTTTAGTCATATATTCATGCTTGGTGGTATTCAGTTCCTGGAGTTTATCTGCTTCAGCAGCACCAGAAGTAGTATAAGCTAACGATTTGTCGGCCAAATCAGCAGTAATTTTAATTTCATCGCCATTCTTTGCAATAATCATATACTCGTTATTGCCCACAGAAATCCTAAAGAAATCTGCCCCTGGGGTAGAATGGGTAAATTTAAATTCTCCTTTTTCAGAAAACACAGTTGAATCTAATGGCAAAGCATTGTCTTTTTGCAAACCAAATAAGTAAACTTTGCTCTTTGGAGCAGCGTTTTTAAACTCCCCGTTAATTACAAACTTACTTTTATCCTTACATGCTGCAAAAACGACACACAACACCAATACATACCCAATACGTTTCATCATAATATTTGCTATTTTAATTTCTCTTGTAACAATTCATTTATTTTTTGAGGATCTGCTTTTCCCTTGGCAAGTTTCATTACCTCACCTACAAAAAGGCCAAGCACTCCTTTTTTTCCTTTTTTATAGGCTTGTACCTGCACTTCATATTTTGATAGAACCTGATCCACAAAACCAGCCAGTTCATCACTATTTTCTTCAATTAGCAAGCTATGTTCAGTAGCCAGTTTATTTACATCAGCATCCTCATTATTAACAATCAAAGGCAACAGCTGTTGTAATGCAATTTGTTGGGTGATCTTTTTATTATCTACCAGATTTATTACGTCTGCAAGTTGAACAGGGCTAACTTTAAATCCTGATATGGTGATTTCTTGTTCACTTAGCAAAGCTCTGATAGATCCTGTAAGCCAGTTCACAAGACTCTTTGTATTTTTAACTATAGGCAAGGCCGAATTAAAATAGGTAAGCAAGTCAATATCTTCAGCAAGCAATGTAGCTTCAGATGCGTTAACTCCATAATCCTTTACCAGCCTTTTAGAGATCTCTGCAGGCAGTTCAGGCATTGTAACCTTTATCTGCTCCAGCCACTCATCAGAAATATGTATAGGTGGCAAATCCGGATCCGGAAAATACCTGTAATCATTGGCCTCCTCCTTGCTCCGCATTGGCGATGTAGTACCTTCTTCAGCATCAAAGTTCAAAGTACTCTGTATAATCCTGCCTCCGGTGGTAACAACTTCTTTTTGTCTGTTAAACTCAAAATCCATTGCCCTGCGCACGTTTCTTATCGAGTTTAGGTTTTTTACCTCACAGCGCGTCCCAAACGCTGTAGCACCAACCTCACGGATAGAGATATTTGCATCACAACGCAAACTTCCTTCTTCCATATTGCCATCACTCACATTTAAATGACGAACCAACTTTCTCATCTCTGTTAGCAGAGCAGATGCTTCTTCTGAACTTCTGATATCAGGTTCCGTAACGATCTCTATTAATGGAACCCCTGCCCTGTTTAGATCTACGTAAGAGTATTGATCATTCTGATCATGCATACTTTTACCAGCATCCTCTTCCAGGTGTATCCTGTTAATTCCGATGCGTTTTTCTTCACCATTACTTAGCGTTACATTCAGGTAACCATTTTGACAGATTGGTCTGTTATCCTGAGTAATCTGATATCCCTTAGGCAAATCGGCATAGAAATAATTCTTTCTATCAAAAAAATTGAGTTGGTTAATGGTGCAGTTTAATGCAAGACCCATTCTAACAGCTTTAGCAACCACCTCTTTATTCAATTTAGGCAAAGCGCCTGGTAATGCCAGCGAAACAGCAGAGATATGCTCGTTAGGTTTTGCTCCAAAAGAAGCACTATCTGAAGAGAATATTTTTGTTTGTGTGTTTAATTGTACGTGGATTTCTAAACCAGATACCAATTCGAATTCTGATGGAGAAACTGCAGTTTTCGTACTCATTTATATGCAATAATTAACTTTAATCAACATGTATTTAAGATACAAACATAACCATTTATGCGTTATTAACACAGATTTGTAGCTAGAATTATACTTATGGCACAAACTTTGGTTTTAATACATCACACACAAATAATAAATCAATTCTATGAAAAAACTATTTTTATTGGCGATGCTTGGATTTGCATCAATAATAGCTTTAACAGCACCCGCAAAGGCGCAAGTAAACATTAGCGTAAACATAGGCTCACAGCCGCAATGGGGACCAAGAGGCTACGATTATGTAGACTACTATTACATGCCCGACATAGAGAGTTATTACTATGTACCTACCAGACAGTTTATTTACTTAAATGGAAATAGATGGGTTCATTCTCGTTCACTTCCGCATAGATACAGGGGTTATAACTTATACTCTGGAAGAAAATATGTGATCAATTCACCAAGACCGTATCATAACCATAATGCTTATAGGGTTAAATATGGTAGACATGATAACTGGAAAGGTAATAAAAGACATTACACTGAAAGATATCGTGAAGATAGACACCATGATAACGGCAGAAGACAATACAGAGAAAGAGGTAATGACAGAAGACGTGACAACAGGCATTACGAAAACAAAAGGGAAAGAAGAGACCCTGGTATTGAAAGAATAATCAGACCAAGAGGGTAAAAGTTTTGCCTCAAAGCTTTTCGTTTCATAGCTCACATCGTCAAGATGCCGATGTGAGCTATTTCATGATGTCAACATCATTCCCTCCCGGATGCTGGGCGCTCATGATAACGAGTGTATTCAAACATTAAAATTACATTCAATTTTATTTATAATTATTTCAAATAAGATATATTTGTCTGAAGATAAACAGCGTTATGAATTGATATCTTATGATTAATAAAACCCCATCAGAAAAAAAAGCTGCAATCCTAAAATGGCTGAAAAAAGTCGGTGTTTGGGGATTTTTGTTTTTCCTGATAAAAGGCCTTATCTGGCTGGCCGTAGGGTATTGGGCACTTAAATAAAATTAAACGATTTTCAGACGGCTATTGAACGACTCTGACCGACCTTTATCATTAAAAATGCTTTTTAGAGTGGTTTAAATGATAACGTATATACCAAGATGTATAGATCCCAATTACCAGGCTTTTCGCAAAAACCTTAACCAGTTTCCTCTCATCAGATTTTCAATATCCACATCCGAATATCCTCTGGCCTTAAACAATGTAGGTATCTTTTGAAGATCAGCAATAGTTTCCAAATCATAAGGACACTGCTCCTTCCCAAATGCACCGTCAAGATCAGAACCAATTCCAACATGATGCGTATTACCAGCTAACTGACAAATATGATCTATGTGATCAATCATCACATCCAGATTGCAATTCATGCTCTTAGGGGTAGATTTACCACGTACCCAGTTAGGCACCATCATCCAGGCATCTAAAGCACCACCAATAACAGCACCGCGTTCTATTAGCGCCTTGATCTGATCATCACTGAACTGACGGTTATGATTCACCAGCGCTCTACAGTTGTTATGTGAGGCCCAAACATGGCCGTTAAAATGATCGAGGGCTTCCCAAAAACTATCATCACATAAGTGTGTGGCATCTAAAATAATGTTCAATCGCTCCATTTCCTTCAGCAATCCATGACCTTTCGGCCCCAAAAATCCAGTCGCATCAGTACCCTGAGCGTATCTTCCAGGGCCATAGTGGGCAGGACCAACGGCTCTTAAACCATTGCGGTGAGCTTTTTCTAAATGCCCTATGGTTACAATAGAATCAGCACCCTCAAGACTTAGAATATAGCCAATTGGTTTTTCAGCATCCGCGGTATCAGCAGCCCATAAAGTAAGGTGCTTTTCCAAACTGGCAAGATCAGTAATCTGAACCATCTCCCCTGCCTCTTCCATAGCTTTATACCAGGCAAGCTGACCTTGAGTTTGCGCCCATGCCTGAGCTGGCGAGTGCCATCCAGGCAATTTATTCCCTGGTGCTACAAATCGGGCAATCTGGGTAGCTACGACAAGTCCGATTTTACCTTTTCTAAGTTCAGGGAGCGAAACAACTGCTTTTGCCCTATCCGGCTTATCAGTTAATCCCTCCTCCCTTGCATTGATCGAAGAAACAGACAAAGTCAAATCACGATTCCACTCCAAAGCATTCATGCTTAAATCCAAATGTGCATCAATTGTAAACATAAGTTATATATTAATCTTTCTATTTCTTGAAACAATGGCCCATTCGCCGGTAATTTTATAATCTATAACCGTTGCTGCACGGTCATATAAGGCAACAGTTGGGCAAATATGGATTGGCAACCCATACAAAACATCTCCTATCTTAAAACCATGTCCTTTAGCCATTTCCAATACCAGATGCTCTTCGCTCTGACTTATTATTTTGGCATCCGGAGCATTCAAAAATGAAACTCTTTTAGTAAGTTCATTTTCGGCAGCTACAGCCTTATGCCCCAAATCCAGACTTACTTTAGTTTCATCCGGCAAAGAGATTACGCGACTTATCAGCACCGCTGCAATTGAATACTCCTGCTCTTCAAAAGAGTCCTGATACCCTTTATCCCACAGAATGAACGTACCGGGGCTGCATTCTACTTCGGGTTGCGCTGCATAAAAAGGATAAGTTGGTGTACCACCACCCACAATAACCGGCGTAGGCAAACCATTGGCTGTAATGTTATCTTTTAAGCCTTTAATCAAATTCCAGCCAACCTGCCACTTTTCTCTTCTTTGCGATAACGAAACGTCATGGATATGACCATCATAGCCATGCAAACCTATAGCATTTATTCCCCCAGAAGTATACATTTTCTGATAAAGCGCCAAGGCTTTTTCATCTGACAAAATACCGGTCCGGTTCATCCCTAAATTCAAATCCAGAAACAAATTGATTTCCAAACCTGATTCAACTGCAGCTTCCGAAAGTTCATTTAATGACTGCTCATTATCAACCAGACACGAAAATTTTGTTAGCGGAAAAGCTTTTATAAGCGATATATACCTTTTAACTTTTGGGCCAACTGGCTGATAGGCCAGCAGGACATCAGTAGCACCACAAAGGGCTAACATCTCTGCCTCTGCTATGGTAGCGCATTTAAACTTGGCTATTCCGGCATTTATCATTAACAAGGTGACCTCGCTGGATTTGTGCGTTTTTACATGAGGGCGCAATCTGCTAAGCGAATCAATGCTGGCTTTTAGATAAGTAATGTTACCTGCTATACGATCGGGATAAAAGGCCAATGCCGGAGAATCAAATTCACTCACATTGTCAATCTCAAACCAATACCGGTTTGTTAGTTTTTTACGGTTATTCATGAAGTTCGAATAAAGCTTCAATCTCAACAGGGATATTATCAGGCAACGAACCAAAACCTACTGCACTTCTGGTACCGATGCCGTTTTCTTCTCCCCAAACCTGGGCAAAAAGTTCGCTGCAACCGTTAATTACAAAGGGATGTCTTTCGAAATCTGGCGTACAGTTTACCATCCCTAAAACTTTGATTACTCTTTTTACACGGTTTAAGCTTCCTAAATTGGTTTTTATGGTTGATAACATGGTTAATCCAACTTGTCTTGCAGCAAGTTTGCCCTCTTCTTTATCAAACTCGACACCAACACGTCCAATTATTAAGCTTTTATCATCTCTAACAGGCCCATGCCCTGATAAATAAAGATACTTTCCATCAATCAAAAAAGGTTTATAAACACCCAAAGGCGTTGGAGCCGGAGGCAATGTTAATCCTAATTTTTCAAACTGTTCATCTGCATTAAAAGTTCCCATATCTATATTTAAATAATTTGATTTAATAAAAGTACGCCCGCCAATCCCACAATTCCTACTATTGATTCCATTACAGCCCACGATTTAAAGGTATCTTTCATACTTAAGTTAAAGTACTCTTTAAACATCCAGAATCCGGAATCGTTTACGTGCGAAAACATTAAACTACCTGCGCCTACCGCCAAAACCATTAAGTTAGGATCTGTGTTAGACGATACCATCAAAGGTAAAATAATCCCGGCAGTTGTCAAGCCTGCTACCGTTGCAGAACCTACACAAAAACGAATAATTGCGGCAATTAACCAGCCTAAAAATAAAGGCTGCATATCCATGTCTTTTAAAAGCACCGCTATTTGTCCGCTCACCCCACTATCTACCAAAACTTGCTTTAATGCTCCAGATCCACCAATAATTAACAATATCATGGCAACATCTTTAATCGCTTCGCCATAGATATTCATGATGTTTCCCATTTTCTTGCCTTGAAAAATACCTAGCGAAAATGTTGCTACAAACAACGCAACAAGCATAGCAATTGTCGGGCTGCCTGCGAAAGCAAAGAAGCTGGACACAGCTGGATTCTGATTTTCTGAAAACGTAAATACCGTAGCGCCTATTAAAAGTAAAACAGGTAATAGAGCTGTGAAAAAACTATTAAATGCGCCCGGCAATTCTTCTTCAGGCATATCGGCAGGAACAAAAGCTTCCAAAGGTTTTGATGGTATGGCTTTAAGCGTTCTCGAAAACAATGGCCCTCCTATAATAATGGCAGGTACAGCTACAATTAATCCGTACAACAAGGTTAGACCCATATTGGCCTTAAACTGAATAACCAGTGCTGATGGTGAAGGGTGCGGTGGTAAAAACCCGTGAGTAACTGATAATGCAGCAAGCATTGGTAAACCGATGTAAATAACAGGCAACTTATACTTGTAAACAATAGAAAAAATCAACGGAACCATTAACACAAAACCTATCCCGTAGAACAATGGAATACCGATTAAGAACCCGGTAGTAACTACACCCCATTGTATATATTTCTCTCCGCAAAAATTCATCATAGATGATGCAATTCTTTGCGCTGCGCCACTTTGGGCCACAAGCTTACCCAGCATAGCCCCCACAGTAATGATTACTACCAACGAGCCTAAAACATCTCCAATTCCCTTTTCGACAGAGGTTGTTACTTTATTAAGCGGAATACCCAGTAAAATACCGGCAAGTATAGATACAATTAGGAATGCAACAAATGCATTGACCTTAAATGCTGAAACTAAAACAATCAGAAATAGGATACACAATAGGACGATTAGGATGGTCATACTTTCTTATTTTATTTGGAAAACACAAAATAGAAAAAAAAGCGAGTTGCTAAAAGTATTTCTATATTAGTATTACAATAAACATGAAAAAAAACCTAACCAAATCACTCATTGCGCTGGCTTTAATTTTAAGCTCAGCTGCCTCATTTGCTCAATCAAAGAGCTTATTTAATGGTAAAGATCTAACAGGATGGCATGCAGATGTTCCTGAAATGGACAAAGATTCCAATGCCCGGATGCCTTTTATAATTCGCAACGGCTTATTGGTGAGTTTGGGAACTCCCGGAGGTCACCTGATTACCGATGCTACTTATAAAAATTACCGTTTGGAAGTACAATATCGTTTTGCCGCCAAACCGGGTAATTGTGGTGTACTTGTACATGCTTCTACTCCAAGGGCACTTTACGATATGTTCCCAAAATCAATAGAAGTACAAATGCAGCATACCATGGCCGGCGATTTTTGGTGCATCCAGGAAGACATTACTGTTCCTGATATGGAAACAAGACGTGGTCCAAAAGAAAACTGGGGCGTTAATGGCGATAAACTTAGAAGAATTAAAAGACTGGTTCAGGATGTTGAAAAGCCTGTAGGCGAGTGGAATAAAATGGTTATCGAATGTTTGGGTGATGAGGTAAAAGTATGGGTTAATGACGTTTTTGTAAACCATGGAACCAATTGTACCGTTAGTAGTGGCAATATTGCATTGCAAGCAGAGGGCTCTGAAGTGGAGTTTAGAAAAGTGGTACTGGAGCCGATTAAAAAACTGACGGTAAAATAGCCATTCTACTCTAAGGCTGGAATCTTTGCCCGCGTCGCTAAATAAGCAAAATTTCCTAGGCCTTTTCGCAGAAAGTCGATCTTAAGTAAAACGAGTGGATTAAGTTATCGTTCTAAAATAGCCACCTCGTCGTCTCGATGACAGGAGATCTCTCCTATCGTCGAGATGACGACTTTATTAAGGCTATAACTTTAAAAATAGTATAACTAACTGATTAATGATTCAGCTTTAGTTAAAACAGCAGCTAAACCATCTTTATTCTTTCCTCCGGCAGTAGCATAGAAAGGTTGCCCGCCGCCGCCGCCTTGTATGTCTTTTGCTAATTCTCTAACTATATTAGAAGCATTAAGGCCCTTATCTTTAACCAGATTCTCTGATAGCATTACTGTAATTCCAGGTTTATCATCAATTAAGGTAGTAAACACAAGGAACAGATCATCAACCAGATCCTTAACTGAAAATGCTAAGTTTTTAACGGCTTCGGCATTTGGCAGATCAACATGAGTTGCGATCAGATTAATGCCATTAATGGTCTTAAGGTGATGTACAATTTCATGCTTAAGATTTGCAGCTTGTTCGCCAACTGCCTTATCAGCATCCTTTTTAAGCTTCGCATTTTCTTCGATAAGGGCAGCAACAGCAGCTTTAAGATCCTTATTTCCTTTTAATAATGATCTAAGCTCATTTAATTCTTTGTTCTGGTCTAAAATAAATGCCTCAGCCTTATCTGCTGTAATCGCCTCTATTCTTCTTACACCGGCAGCAACAGCACTTTCAGATGTGATTTTAAAATAACCGATCTGACCTGTTGCCTGTACGTGTGTACCACCACAAAGCTCTTTAGAATAGTGATCATCAAAAGTGATGATGCGTACTAAATCTCCATACTTCTCACCAAATAAAGCAGTTACACCGCTCGAAATAGCCTGATCATATGGAACATATCTTTGCTCCTTTAAAGGAATATTTTCTCTTACTTTCTGATTAACCAGATGTTCAATCTGCGCCAATTCCTCATCAGTAACTTTTGCAAAATGCGAAAAGTCGAAACGTAGGTAATCAGGATTTACCAATGAACCCTTTTGATTCACGTGCGATCCTAATACTTTCTTCAATGCAGCATGCAGCAAATGCGTAGCGCTGTGGTTATCCTGAGATAGCAACCTTTTATCTTCATCAATAACAGCCCAAAACTGACCGTCAACATCTTCAGGTAAAGTATCGGTATAATGTACAATTACTCCGTTTTCTTTCTTGGTATCGGTTATTTCAACAAAGAAAAGACGACTATGATCCTCTAAGCGACCTGTATCACCTATCTGACCGCCACTCTCAGCATAAAAAGGTGTTTTACTCAGTACAATCTGATATTGATCTTTACCTTTTGCACTGACCTTGCGGTACTTTACAATCTCAGTTTCAGCCTCAGAATCGTCATATCCTACAAATTCAACCTCAAGATCAGGATTTACCACAACCCAGTCTCCGGTATCAACCGCAGTAGCTGCTCGAGAACGCTCTTTTTGTTTCAAAAGCGCCTTGTTATATTCTTCCATATCAACAGTCCAGCGTTGTTCTCGGGCCATCAATTCCGTTAAATCTATCGGAAACCCGTAGGTATCATTCAGTTCAAAAGCAAACTCACCTGAAATCACCATCTGGTCTTTCAATATGCTGTAAACCCATGGATCATCAAATCTTTTCTCAAGCTCAATAGCATTCTCTGCCATTAATACTTCGCCTTGCTTTTTAGTATAATTATCAAAGCGTTGGATACCTGTAGCTAGAGTTCTTAAGAAAGAAATCTCTTCTTCTAAAACTACCTTTTGTACAAAATCCTGCTGCATCGAAAGCTCATCAAACACCCCCTTAAATTGCTCAGCCAACACAGGCACCAGCTGATTTAAAAACGGATCTTTAAGGTTAAGGAAAGTATAAGCATACCTAACCGCGCGACGTAAAATACGGCGGATCACATATCCCGCTTTATTATTAGAAGGCAATTGCCCATCGGCAATTACAAATGAAATGGCACGAATATGATCAGCCATCACCCGCATGGCGATATCCGTTTTTTCATCTACACCATAATCAATCCCCGCATGTTTAGCGATGAATTGAATTAAGGGTTGAAAAACATCGGTATCATAGTTTGAAGATTTCTCTTGCAATACACGAACTAAACGCTCAAAACCCATCCCGGTATCTACATGCTGAGCTGGAAGTGGCTGCAACGAACCATCTTTTAAACGGTTAAACTGCATAAATACATTATTCCATATCTCGATAACCTGAGGATGGTCGGCATTTACCAGTGATTTACCTTCAACAGCTTTACGCTCCTCGTCCGATCTGCAATCAACATGGATTTCAGAGCATGGACCACATGGGCCCGTATCGCCCATTTCCCAGAAATTATCCTTTTTATTACCTAAAATAATGCGGTCTTCAGGAACATATTGTTTCCAAAGCTCGTAAGCCTCATTATCTCTTGGCAAACCTTCTTTTTCGTCTCCTTCAAAAATGGAAACATATAATTTATCTTTTGGAATTTTATAAACCTCAGTCAACAACTCCCAGCTCCAGGCAATGGCTTCTTTCTTAAAATAATCGCCAAAGCTCCAGTTTCCAAGCATTTCGAACATGGTATGGTGGTAGGTATCTATCCCTACTTCTTCCAAATCATTATGTTTTCCAGATACGCGTAAACAACGTTGGGTATCAGTTACCCTTGGATATTTTATTGGGGCTTCTCCTAAAAACAAATCTTTAAACTGATTCATTCCCGCATTAGTAAACATTAATGTGGGGTCGTTTTTAACTACAATAGGTGCCGATGAAACAATATGATGTTGTTTTGATTCGAAAAATTTTAAGTATGCCTGTCTGATTTCCTTAGCTGTCATCCTTCTCTTGATTTTGGAACAAACTTAGATAAAAAAATAACCTCTATCGAGGAAAATTGAAATTTTATTGTTGGATTCTACTAAAATCCCCCTACATTTGAATACTTTAAATAAAAGCCGTAAAACACTAATAATCAACACTAAAGTATGCCTTACAAAGAACGGGAAATCAATAAAATGTACTATACGATGGGTGAGGTAACCGAAATGTTTGGTGTAAATGCATCCCAAATCCGATTTTACGAAAAGGAATTTGACGTATTGCAACCTAAAAAAAACAAAAAAGGAAACCGTCTTTTTACTCCCGAAGATATTGAAAATTTAAAGATCATTTTTCATCTGGTAGAAGATAAAGGTTTCACCTTAAAGGGTGCAAAAGATCATCTAAAAAATAACACATCAGAGGTTAAAGAAAATCAAAAGATCATTGACTCGCTTGAGAAATTAAAAGATTTCTTGCTGAAATTGAACGACCAGATTTAACTATCTGCCTTTTTTTATCCCATTAATTATTTCTCATTTCGAGAATAATTAATGTGGTTACAACCTGCTCTTGATCAACATAAATAAAAGAAATCCCGTGTATTGAAAGGTCTATAATAAAAGAGGACGATAGGTAACCAGCCCACCGTCCTAACCTAAACTGGATAAAACCTAACTACCAGTAAATTGTATATAGTGCCACAATTAGCCCGCAAACAATGATTGCCCCGACTGTAAAAGCCCTATTAGTTCTAAACATTTCTTTTTCTATTTCAAGTCCGTTTGTTAGTACACCTCTTCTGGTTTCTATGATGCTAATTGCATACATCACCACAAGACAAATGATAAATACAAAACCCATCCGGTCTAGAAATGGTATTTCATAAAGCATACTTCCATCTCTCTGTTGCACCAGCTTTGAAAAGCCTGTTGAGCTAAGGAATTCCAGGTTCATAAAATTTGGAAGGAATTTGAATATCACTGAAAGCGCAAAACCTCCAACTGTTGCAAATAACGCTGCATTTGAGGTTGTCTTTTTCCAGAAGAAACCTAAGATAAACATGGCAAATATACCTGGCGAGAAAAAGCCGGTATATTCCTGAATAAACTGAAAGCCACCTTTTTTATCGATACCAAGTAAAGGAGAAATGATGATGGCTACAAGCATTGCAAGGATCACAGTAATCCGTCCAATCACTACCTGCTTGTCTTCATTCGCTGTTTTATTGATTACTTTCTTGTAAATATCAAGCGTAAAAATGGTTGCAATACTATTTGCTTTACCAGCAAGGGAAGCAACTACCGCAGCGGTTAATGCGGCAAACGACAATCCCTTTAATCCTGCAGGAAGAAGATTTAAAAGTACAGGATAAGCACTATCTGGAGATACCTCTCCGCCTTGCAGCATATCTGTTTTAAAGTCACCATATCCTTCTTTATATAGAACAAACGCTGCAATACCTGGAAGTACGACGATAACTGGCATCAGTAATTTTAAGAAAGATGCAAAAAGGAGTCCATTTCTTGCTGTTTTAAGATCAGCTCCAAGTGCTCTCTGAGTGATGTACTGATTGCAACCCCAATAGTTAAGGTTTACAATCCACATACCACCTATTAATACAGTTAAGCCCGGCAGATCAAGATAATTCTCATTATCTTTCTTAAAGATCATATGAAAATGCTCTTCAGCGTGAACTTTTAAAAGACTAAAACCTTTCATTACCCCGCTTGAACCGAAATGCGTAGCTACGAGTTCTAATGCCAGATAGGTAGTTGCTAAACCACCCAGGATAAGGAAAAACACTTGAATTACATCTGTATAACCAATTACCTTCATTCCACCAAGTGTAATGATGATGGAGAAAATAGCCAGCAGATACATACACGCAGTAAGGTTAATTCCTGATATGCTATGGATTGCCAGAGCCCCTAAATAAAGTATGGAGGTTAAGTTTACTACTACATATAGTAACAACCAGAAAATAGCCATAATCATTGCTACAGTACCATTGTAGCGCTGATTTAAGAACTGCGGCATAGTGTATATCTTATTTTTAAGGTATACGGGGATAAAAAACACCGCCACAATTATTAAGGTAACAGCCGCCATCCATTCATAGGTAGCAATTGCCAACCCCATCTTAAATCCTGATCCACTCATTCCAATAAACTGCTCTGCAGAAATATTGGAGGCAATAAGGGAAGCCCCTATTGCCCACCAGGTAAGTGAGTCTTTGGCCAGAAAGAAATCCTTAGAGTTCTCCTTATGAGCCTTTTTTTGTCTATAAACCCACCATCCGTAAAACGCAACGATCAGAAAATAAATCAGGAAAACTGCATAGTCCAATGCGCCCAGTGTTTTCATAAATTCCGATTAATGGCTGAATTTAAATGTGTCTGTTGATTAAGTTTTCAAGGAACTCTTGTCTTCCACTTAGTGTTTGTGGCTCACCATTTTGAATTGCATAATCGCGCAGATCTTCAAGACTCAAACTACCATTTTCAAACTCTTTTCCTTTACCGTTGTCGAAAGATGCATATCTGTCTGTTCTGATTTTTTTATAGTCAGAGTTTTGAAGTATATCATCAGCAATAATAAGTGCACGGGCAAACATATCCATACCACCAATATGTGCATAGAACAAATCAGCCTGATCAGTTGAATTTCTACGGATTTTGGCATCAAAGTTTATTCCACCACGGCTAAAGCCACCTGCCTCAAGAATGATCAGCATAGACTCTACCAATTCGTTAATGTTATTTGGGAACTGATCTGTATCCCAACCATTTTGATAATCTCCGCGGTTTGCATCAATAGATCCAAGAAGACCTGCATCTGCAGCTACTTGTAATTCGTGCTGGAAGGTATGACCGGCAAGGGTTGCGTGATTTACTTCTAGGTTTAATTTAAAATCGCCCAGAAGGTCATATTTTTGAAGGAAACCTAAAACTGTTGCTGCATCATAATCGTACTGATGCTTGGTAGGCTCACATGGTTTTGGTTCAATTAAGAACGTACCTTTAAATCCATTCTTTCTTGCATAGTCTTTTGCAGTATGAAGGAAACGGGCAAGATGCTCCTGCTCTCTCTTCATGTCGGTATTTAATAGCGACATGTATCCTTCGCGACCACCCCAGAACACATAATTCTCTCCACCTAATGCAATAGTTGCATCAAGGGCAGCTTTTACCTGGGCAGCACCATGCGTTAGCACATGAAAATCTGGGTTTGTGGCTGCACCATTCATATATCTCCTGTGCGAGAACAGATTTGCAGTACCCCATAATAATTTTACGCCTGTTTCGTCTTGTTTCTGACGGGCATAATCTACCAATGCCTGCAGTCTTCTTTCGTTCTCCTTAATGTCGTTACCGTAATCTACCATATCAACATCATGGAAGCAGTAATACGGGATACTTAGCTTGGTTAAAAACTCAAATGCTGCATCCATTTTATCTTTAGCACGTTCTACAGGATCGCTTTTTTGGTTCCAAGGAAAGATATGGCTTGCTTCGCCAAAAGGATCGGCACCGTTACCACAGAATGAATGCCAGTAAGCGCCGGCGAAACGAAGGTGATCTTTAAGTGTTTTCCCAGCTACAATCCTTTCAGGATCATACCATTTAAATGCCAGAGGGTTGTCGCTTTCACGCCCCTCGAAGTTAACCTTACCGATATTTTTAAAAAATTCGTTATTCAAAGTGTTTACGCTCATGTTGATTTTTTATTTATTTAATGATTCTAATTGTTGTTTAAGAAGTTTTTTCCAGGTTTGATATTCATCCTCCAGTCTCGCATTGGTTGGTTCTACCAGCTTAACAGGCTTTTTATTGCTAAATGCTTCGCTAACAGTTTTAAAGATATTTGCACCAATACCAGCCCCAACAGCTGCACCGTAACTACCGTCGTTTTCATAAAGTTCTACAGGCACGCCTGTTACGTTTACAAAGGTTTGAGAGAAAATATCACTCATAAAAAGATTTGACCTGCCTGCTCTGATTACAGACGGCTTCATTCCATTTTCTCTAAGGATATCTAATCCATAACGGAATGAGAATGCAATTCCTTCTTGTACTGCGCGGAATATATGTGCCTGTGTATGCAGGTTAAGGTCTATTTGTTGCAAATGCGCGCCTACAAGTTTATTATTTAGCATGCGCTCTGCACCATTGCCAAAAGGAAGAACATACAATCCGTTGCTTCCGGCAGCGATTTTACTTGCTGCATTATTCATGGCAACGTAGTCTATTGACGAGCCGATCAGGTTTTTAGCCCATCGGTTCATACTTCCTGTACCGTTGATGCAAAGCAAAACGCCTAAACGTTGATCCTGAGCGGTGTGATTTACGTGAGCAAACGTATTTACACGTGATTGTTTATCGTAAAGCAACTGGTCAGTAACGCCATAAATAACTCCTGATGTTCCTGCTGTTGCCGCTACCTCTCCTGGTTGTGTTACATTTAATGAAAGGGCATTGTTTGGCTGATCTCCTGCTTTATAGGCAACTGGAATACCTGCTTTTAAACCCAGCTTTTCGGCAATCGATTTCTTTACTTGTCCATGTTCAGAAAACACTGGTTTTATCTCGGGAATAATGCTTGAAGAAAAACCAAACTGGCTCATAATATCAGTGGAAATTCCGTTGGCTTTAAAGTCCCAAAGTATCCCTTCTGATAAGGCAGAATTACTAGTAGTAACCTCTCCGGTAAGTTTCATCGCGATAAAATCTCCAGGCAGCATCATCTTTGCTACTTTACTATAGGTTTCAGGTTCGTTCTTTTTAACCCAGGCCAGTTTTGAGGCGGTAAAGTTACCGGGCGAGTTAAGCATACGGCTCAAAACCTGTTCTTTTCCTAAAGCGTTAAATGCTTCTTCTCCAGTTTCTACCGCTCTGCTATCACACCATATAATACTGTTTCTCAGACTGTTTTGCTCTTCATCTACAATAACAAGTCCGTGCATCTGATAAGCTATACCAATGGCCGAAATGTCTAACGGATTGTATTTACCCTTACTGTTACAGTTTAGTATGGCTTGCTGAACATGTTCCCACCACATATCTGGTGACTGCTCTGCCCAACCTGATTTGAGTGAAATAATCTCTGATTCACTATCCGGATATTGTGCACTTGCAAGAATGTCGCCGGACGCAACATCAACCACCGAAACTTTGACAGATGATGTTCCTACATCAATACCTAATAGCAGCATGTTTTCTTTATATATTTGGGTTGAATTAAAATATTAGTATTTGATTAAACGAAATTAGTAAAATATTTAATTTAAGCAATCGATTGCGATAAAAATATTTTATCATATTTACTCGATTAATAAATTGCACTATTGCACAGGGTAGTCATCGGCATTGGGTATGCGCGTCATGGACGCTAGGCACTCCGTCGTCTCTCGTATCGTCGAGATGACGGAGGCGGGAAAAAAAGCAATGAACAACCAAATAAAAAAATAAGATATACTGATGAAAAATCAGAAAAGGACAACGATTTATGATATTGCAAAGAAGCTGAATTTAAATGCTTCCTCTGTTTCCAGGGCTTTAAGTAATAACAGTAATGTTAGTGAAGCAACCCGGAAACTAATTTTAGATACCGCAAAGGAATTAAATTACAAACAAAATAGCCTGGCATCAAACCTAAGGAAAGGTCATAATCAGACCATTGGGGTTATAGTTCCGCGCATCAATCAAAATTACTTTGCTGATGTAATTGCCGGTATCGAGGAGGTTACCTATCAAAAAGGTTATAACCTGGTAATTTGCCAATCCAATGAATCGTCAGCAAGAGAAGTTAAATGTGTAAACACCTTAATTAACCAGCATGTGAGTTGTATCGTAATTTCCCTCAGTGCTGATTTTGAAGATGATAAACACCTTCAAACCATTAAGGAACATGGCATTCCGCTGATCCAATTTGACAGGGTTGCTGAACATCTCGACACTTTTAAAGTACTGAACGACAACGAGCAAGCTTCTATAGACGCGGTAAGTCATTTAATTGAGCAGGGTTATAAAAGAATTGCATTGCTTGAAGGCCCGCAAAATCTGAATATTTTCAGACAAAGAAAAGCGGGTTATCTTGCCGCGTTAAAAAAATTCAACGTCCCGGTATTACCAGAACTAATTAAGGAAAATGCCTGGACAAAAGAACTGGGTGCTGAATCAACTAAGGAGTTACTCAATCTTGCTGAACCACCTGATGCAATATTTGCCTCTACCTCTGATTTCTCTGCCCTGGGTGTTTTGGAAGTAGCGACCAAGATGGGGCTAAAGGTTCCTGAGGAATTAGGAATATGCGGTTATTCAAATGAGGCTTTTACTGAAATAACCAGTCCTTCTATAACTACTATAGACCAGTACAGTGTAAGCATGGGCAAAACAATTGCAAACCTATATTTTCAGGAAATAGAATCTTCAGAAAAAGACAATAACCCTAAGATTGTAAGTATAAAACCAAAACTGATTGTTCGGTCGTCAACGCTGAGAAACAAAACTGAAGATTAATTAGGGTTTATTCCAGTATTTCCTGAAAACTATGTTTAAACTCTTCACCATATATAGCCTTATACTCTTTGCTAAAGGTTTCAAATTTAGTTTTGGCCAATGAGTGCTTTCCTAAATGAACCAGAGCTTTACACTTTATGATCATCGCTTCTTCATTTACCGGATCAAAATAGAATACATAGTTGGCCAGATTGATCAGAAACTCCGGATCATCAGCAATTTTAATCGTAGCTGCATAATGTAAATAAGCATCTATAATCTCATTTGAGAGATCAGATTTAAAGGTATCCAGCCAATCGTATTCTACGTTCGATAAGAAGCTCCCCCTATGTATAATCTTAGTAAGCTCATTCACTCTTGGCTTGTCCATTTCCCCTTTACTGCTTACAATGTTCAGGTACTCGCTATAATCTATTTTTACCTTGGTATCGTCAAAGTCTATCTTCCAGTATCCAGTTTGTTTAGATATCTGACAACCATCCATTTTTTCAAGAATGACCTTTAACTTAGCGATATTCACTGATCTGTTATTTCTTGCGCTATCTGCTGTTTTATCAAACCAGAGAATCTCTGTTAGTTTCTCAGAACTAATGCCCCTGCCCCATTTAATAGTATAAACCAGAACTACCAGAAATAATTCCCTTAATAATGGAGAAAAGTACTTGGTAATGTCTTCCCCTTCCTTATCAAAAAGCTGAAGGTCGCCAAATAAGAAAATAGCGTTTTCATGTTGCTGCTCCACCATCATTTCTACTACTGATGATTCCTGAACATGTGTTTGCGACTTAACGGATCGCTTACTTTTCCTAAGGTATAGGATAAGTCCAACGATGATTAGCAACGGCAAAAGAAATAATAAATACTTTCCTGGCTTCCATGACAACACTTTTGTTGAAGCTGCATAGGCAGCTTCGGGAGGTCCCGACAAAGTATATACTTTAACAGAGGTTGTATTATTTTTCTCTTCATGGAACAATACCACAGCTACAAACTTTTTACTTGCCGGGCAGTAAAATAAGTCCGCAAACGAATAAATATCATGAAAAGGATAAGGGATTGAATTACCTACCAGCTTGTATGTTGGCGAACGCAATGATCCTTCGATAAGTTGCAGAGAAGAATTAAAGCTATTATTTGGGAAGGTTAAGGCAAAGTAGGTGTCTTCTTTTTCATTGATCACCATTGAGTTTGCGAAAGCAAATTCTTCGGCGGGAGGGCTTAATTCAAATATCTTCTTAAATGTTTTATGTTTAACATCATAAAAATTAAGGTCATAAATATTTTTAGGGTTTAATATTTGCTGGCCGGTTGCGCTTCCATATCCACCCAGTATATAAGCTCCGTCTTTTACTGCGCCCAGCGCGGAAAGGTATCTTGGCGTAAAATCGCCCGAAGCTTTAATGGTAGTCCATTTCTTATCTGGAAAGTGATAACGTTCAATACTTTTTCTATAAGTATATTGGCCGTAGCCTCCTAACATATACAATGACGAATCAGCCGCCGAATAGAACTTATTAGGGTGCCAATAATTGGTAATCACATCTGGAGTCAGATAATTTTTATCCCACGTCTTATTGGCAAAATTAAAATCGGCAACAAGTTTTTGGTCTATATAAAAATTGAATAGTTTATCGGCAGTTGTATCATAGATTGCCTGATTACCAGCAAATAAATGTTGTTTGCCCGAAGAATAATCCAGATAGGTTAACCCATTTGAAACAACATTGTAAGTAATTAATGAGTCTTCGGTAACTACATATAAGCTTTCCGTTTTTGCATTTAAAGCTACACTTGCTAGCCCCCTAATATTAAAGGTTTTAACCAATTCCCAATCGTGATGCATCTTCTTTATCCAGATAGGATTTATGACCAATCCATCCTTCCCTTTTATTTTTTCTGTAACTTTTGTTCCACCCTTTTCATCCAGAGGCCAATAATAACTAACCTTTTTATTCTCTGTGATTCTAACATCTTTTATGTTCATTGGAGGGACATCTTTTACGCTGAAGTCTTTGTAGTTGTTGGCCCCTAGAAATATTTTATAGCAATTATTCTTAAAGCCAACCTTTTGCTTATAAGACTTGCCATCGGCAAGCATGGTAAGTTCCCGCCGGTCCACATCAAACTTAAGCTTCAGGGTATGCCAGTTCTTATACAGCTTGTTGGTATCAATATCAAAAGCGATATCAGATATCTTATCTCCTACTATAAGTTTAAAGTGTTTATTTTCATCGAACCTCATGTCGTAAATAAGGTCTATGTTGCGCTTGTCCTGGTCAATTAATCTAAAAATATAACCAAAATGATCTGCATAGCCAGGCATAAATGACAGGTCAAATGATAATTCGAAACTACGGTCAAAACATAAAGGACGCTCGGGGCTAAGATCAAGGGCTGTTCTTTTGTCCTGAACTACTTCGTGTCCGGCAAACCCAAGTCCGTACGACTGGCTGTAAACCGGTACCGATGCAATAAGCAGTAGCAGTAAAAAAGCAGTGTAAAATTTTAATCCCATAGTATTTTTAATCTTAACCTCTATTGCTTCGGAATAATGGAATACGCCTTTTAAACTTGTTTTCAATTGTCGGGAAAATCATAACGTGATGGTACTTAAAGGCCAGCGTTTTCAAGGTCTATTTTTGAGCTATTTGGCACGCCAAGATAACTTTTTTGATTAATATTTTTAACAAGATCACGACAATTATACAATTATCATTTTATTAATATCTGCTCTATTTTCTTTTTTCCAAGCCATTTTCGCCTATCTGACAAAGGTTTTTCAAATTATTTGACACGTTAATTCAATATTAAGTATTTATTAATCGCAGAAAAATAAGTTTATCAATAAATACGAAGAATACCCATTTACAACGATACACCAATCGTTCATTTCTTCGGGAGCAAAACAACCAAATATAACCAAGTATGAATTTTAAAAAGATTATCCTTTTATCTCTATCCTGCCTGTTCATCTATAAAGCGCAGGGACAAATAAAACATAGCAAGCAAACATTATATCCAACTWRYWAAGNATYGGTTATGGCAGGTTACCAAGGCTGGTTTAGAGCCGTGGGTGATGGTACCGATTCCAAAAGATATRMTNTWTGNNNGCKATGWWWWAYKWRKCMSYRYNGAYWTRTRGMYMRAYRKGMRWNARTWTKWNAGTTNACNTKATAAWACCCCTTTTAAATTAAGCAGCGGACAACCGGCAAAGTTTTTCAGTTCACATGATAAAAGTACGGTAGATCTTCATTTTAAATGGATGCAGCAGTACGGTGTCGATGGCGTATTTATGCAAAGATTTTTCGGCAATGCCAAGCATAAAGATAAAGCAGCATTAACCATATTAAAAAATGCTTTTGAAGCCGCCTCCAAATATGAACGGGCTATAGCGGTGATGTATGATCTCTCGGGGTTAAGTGCATCAGGTGAAGATTGCTCTGCAATAATTGAAGACTGGAAATACCTGGTTGATGAGTTAAAAGTAACAAATCAAACAGGTAAGAAAACATATTTACATCATAATGGAAAACCTTTGGTTACGATTTGGGGTGTTGGCTTTCCCGACCGCCCATATAACACCCGTAATATCGGTTTAGAGAAATTGATTGATTTCTTAAAAAATGATCCGGTGTATGGCAACTGTTCTGTAATGCTGGGTGTCCCTACGTCGTGGCGCACGCTAAATGCCGATTGTATTAATGATCCGTATCTACATGAATTAATTAAAAAGAGTGATATCGTTTTACCATGGACAGTTCAACGTTATAGCGGACTGCTTCATAATGATATGGACAGATTGCGCGATAATACTATAGATGATATTAAATGGTGCAAAGACAACAACCTTGATTATGTGCCTTGTGTGTACCCTGGTTTTAGCTGGCACAATTTAAGTAAACAGGAATTTCCTGATGATGTAAAACCAGTTGGTTCGATACCAAGACAAGGTGGTAGATTTTACTGGCAACAGATAGCCACCACACTTAATGCCGGGGCTTCGATGCTATATGTAGCTATGTTTGATGAGGTGAATGAGGGAACAGCCATTTTTAAAGGATCTGATAACCCTCCGGTAAGTTCTACTACCTCATTTATTAATATGGATGGTAAGCCATCAGATCATTACCTGTGGTTAACAGGGGAAGCTGCCAAAATGCTGAGAAACCAAAAGCCACTTACGTTAAAGATGCCTGAACGTAAATAATATAAGACTTTTTAAACCGGAGGTATTTGCGCTTCCGGTATTTTTTACAAGCACTCGGCAATCGATTGCTTAAATCATAAACCAAATATAACCATGAGCAGTTACAGATCACTTCCTCCATAAGCATGGCCTACCTTAAGCAAGGTTTGCTTTAATCGGACAATAATCAAACAATAAATTAAACCAAAAAGATAAACAGTATGAAAAAATTTAAATACCTACTTACACTATTTTTTCTATTTCCACTCGTTTTGCTGGCCCAGCAATCGGTAACAATAAGTGGAAAAGTAACAGACGCTGCCGGAGGCCTTGGCATACCGGGAGTAAGTGTTAGGGTAAAAGGAACCAACACCGGTACCTTAACAAATACCGACGGAACATTTTCTTTGAATGTTCCAGGTCCAGACGCCTATATACAATTCACTTCTGTAGGATTTGCCCCGCAGGAAATTCAGGTAAATAACAAAAGAGAATTTCAGATCATCTTAAAGCAAGACAATAACAACCTGGAAGAACTGATTGTAGTTGGTTACGGTACACAGAAAAAAGCTACTGTAACAGGTTCCGTTGCTACCTTAAAAGGAGAAGAACTTGTGGTTACAAAGAACGAAAGTGTTGTAAACATGTTAACAGGTAAAGTACCCGGTATACGTGTTCTACAGAAAACTGCTGAACCCGGTTCTTACGCAAACAACCTAAACATCAGAGGTTTTAAAAGCGATCCTTTAATTGYWWTYSMTRSASKAMKYKSYKSMGAYCWNAKCNAACACTGGGAAGAATGGATCCAAATGAGATAGAGAGTGTCTCTGTACTAAAGGATGCTGCTGCTTCAATATATGGTATCAGGGCTGCTGGTGGTGTAATTTTGGTAACTACAAAAAAAGGCAACAAAAGCGGCAAAGTAGATATAAACTACTCATTTAACCAGTCTTTCCAAACATTTCTAGGCATGCCTGAAGGTGTAGGTGCAGTAGATTATATGTTGATGACCAATGAGAAGAATAAACACAATTTTGATGCTAACTTCATCAGCAACCAACCTCCTAAGTTCTCTTACAATGACATCAAACCATGGCTTGACGGCACATACAAAGAGACTAACTGGATAGACCTCGCATTTAAAGATACGGCACCTCAGTTAATGCACAATTTAAACGTTAACGGCGGCAGCGATAAGATCAGCTATTTCTTCAATCTTGGTTATCAGAAGCAGGATGGTGTATTTAAAAGCGGAGATTTAAACTACGATAAATATAACTTTCGTTCGAATGTTACGGTAGACATCACAAAGGGTTTAAAAGCACAGGTGTTGGCCTCTGGCATGATGGATGAAAAAAACCAGCCGTATACTGATCTGTGGACAATCTACAAATATGCATGGAACCAGATTCCAACAAAGCAGGTATTTGCAAATGATAACCCCTTATATCCAAGTGTTATTGATGATAACATGAATCCTGCAATCATTACTGAGGCAGATAAAGTTGGTTTAAAAACATTTAAACAAAAGAATTTTGTTGGTCAGTTAAACTTACAATACGATATACCCGGCATTAAAGGTTTAAATGCAAAGGCATTGTATAATGTTGACTATAATGTTAGCGACAATAACGAAATAAGAAGAGAATACACTTTATATACTTATAAAGCAGACACTGATACTTATTTGCCAAGCAAAGTGCAAAGCCCTTCGCGCGTACGTCGCTCCTACTACACCAGGTTCAACACTTTAAGCTCATTGTCTTTAAACTATGCTAATACATTTTTTAATGATCATAATATAGCTGCAACCCTTGTTTATGAGCAAAGTCATCAAACAGGTGATAATTTTTACGCGCAAAGAGATACAGAAATCCCTGTCGATTATCTGTTTGGTGGTTTACCAAACGGCCAAATGCAAGGTGGTATGGACATAAACGGATTAAACGACATTGCATTTCAGAGTATAATAGGCAGGTTGAACTATGATTATAAAGGAAAATATCTTGCAGAGTTTATTTTCCGTAGAGATGGTTCTAATAAATATCAGCCAGGAACCAGTGATCAGTTCGGATTCTTCCCTGGAGTATCTGTGGGTTGGGTGGTAACGAAAGAGAACTTTTTCCGTAACCTTATTCCAGAGAACATCCTGGGCAGCTTAAAATTCAGAGCTTCTTATGGCAAACAGGGTGACGAAAGAGGAAGAGCCTTTAATTATCTATCAGGATTTAACTACCCTGTAAATTCTTACATATTTGGATCAAGTGCAGTTAACGGCTCCTCACAAAGACTTGGCAACCCAGGATTAAGCTGGGCCGTTAACACTAAAAAGAATATAGCTGTAGATTTTAGCTTCCTTGGCGGTAAACTGGATGGTACTTTTGAAGTATTCAGAAGTGATAGAACCGGCTTAGAGGCCACTCCGGCAGTAGCATTACCAGGTACAGTTGGTGCTGATGTTCCACAGATAAATATCAATAGTGACAGGGTTCAAGGAATGGACTTAATCCTTTCACATAGAAGCACTATTGGTAATGTTGGATTAAACATTAGTGGTAATATTGGTACAACACGTGCCCAATGGTTAAACATTCTTCAGGGCAGAGCCGGTAATGAGCGCGAAAACTGGAAGAATGGACAGGTAAACAGGTATCAAAATATTTGGTGGGGGCCTGAATATGCCGGCCAGTTTACCAACTACCAACAGATATACAATTATGCTGTGAATATGGGTGGCGGTAATAATGGCGTAATACCAGGAGATTACTACTACCAAGATTGGAATGAAGATGGTGAAATCAATGATAAGGATGATCATCCTATTGCTACCAATGATATCCCACTGGTGAATTATGGTATGAGTATAGGCGTAGCCTACAAAGGGTTTGACGTAAATGTACTTTTACAAGGAGCGGCAGGTGTATATGTACAATATGATGAATTATTTGCAGAGCCGCTTGCCTTTGAAAGAAGTTCATTAACACGCTTTCTGGATAGCTGGCATACTGTAGATCCCAATGCTAATATTTATGATCCTAATACACAATGGACGCCGGGTTTTTATCCTGCTATGGGGTCTCCAAGGGCAAAAGGAACAAAAGCTGTACAAAATGCAAGTTATTTACGTGTAAAAACGCTTGAACTTGGATACACCATTCCTGCAATAGCATTACAGAAAATAGGTGTTAAAAAACTTAGAGTGTATGTAAACAGTTACAATCTGGCAACTTTTACAGGACTGAAAAACTATGACCCTGAACATCAAGGCCCTAAGCCGGGTGAAGATTTTGGAGTAGCCCTGGGGGGATATACCTATCCTATGAACAGAACTTTTAATCTGGGAGCTAACATCACCTTTTAATCTTATTGAAATATGAAAAGTATACATAAACTAATTATAGCAATATCTATAAGCGTAGGGGCACTCGTAACCTCTTGCCAAAAGCTAGATATTCCACCTACTAATATTTTCACACCAGATATCATATTTGGCAGTGAGGCCGGCGTAAAATCCTTTTTGGCAACCATTTACAGAGGCCTACCAATTGAAGATTTTAAGTACAGACCCGATCAGGGCTTCAAAACGGGTGGTAACGATTGGGAGAATTTCTTTAACTCAGCCTCAGTTACAGGTGAAGAAGTTGGGCCTTTTGGTGGAATGGATATCGGGGGCGGCTTTGGCTACTGGCCATACGGCGATATCAGAAACGTTAATATTCTGATTGAAGAGTTACCAAAACATGCAGATAAGCTTGGACAGGCCAATGTAGATGCATTACTGGGCGAGGCGCACTTTTTAAGGGCATACTATTATTTCGGACTAGCCAAACGTTATGGCGGGGTTCCAATTGTAACTACAGTACAAGACCCGGGTGCACCGCTTTCAGAATTACAGGTACACCGTGATAAAGAAGAAGCAACATGGGATTTCATTGGTGCAGAGCTTGATCTTGGTTATCAGATGATGAACGAAACCAATGAGTTAGGTAGGGCCAATAAATACGCTGCTGCTGCATTAAAATCAAGAGCAATGCTTTATGCGGGTACTATAGCCAAATATGGATCTGCAAACTTTGTTGATGGCCAGGCCAGAGCCGAAGGATTTGCAGGCATACCTGCAGACAAAGCCAATGGATATTTCACCAAGGCATACGATGCTGCCAAATTACTGGAAGGACACTATTCACTTTATGAGAAAAACTCAGATAAAGTACAGAACTATGTTGATCTTTTTCTGAAAAGCGAAAGTCCTGAAAACATCTTTGTTAAACAGTATTCGATCATTTCTGGTACAGCACACAGCTGGGACGCTACCATGTCGCCTCGCTACATGACTGCTAATGCACTTACCAGATCATACCCTACCCTTGATTTGGTACAACGCTGGGGCAACTTGCCGGTAACCAATCTAGATGGAACACCAAAACGTTTCAATGATCGTGCAGAATTAATGCAGGGACTTGAACCAAGATTACTGGCCACCGTTTATTTCCCGGGAGCAACCTTAAGAGGCCTTACATTTGATATGCAAAGGGGTATTTATCCTTCATTCAACGGCACAGCAGCAGCAGAAGTTGCAAAGCCTGCTAACTCACGCAGCTACATACTTTCAGGAGATACCAAAACTTTATACCAGGGAAGAATGATTATTGGTTTTACAGGACCATGGACCGGTGGTGATGAACTGACCCGTACAGGTTTTTATGTAAGAAAATACATTGATGCTGCAAAACCAATTTCAACTGTTGACCTCAACAGAAGTGAGCAGCCATGGATTGATCTTCGTTACGCTGAAATACTATTAAACAGAGCAGAAGCAGCTATGGAACTTGGCAACGCCGGCGATGCGCTAACCGTGATCAACATGATCAGGAACAGAGCAGGTGCAACTCCGTACACTTCAATTGATATAGACAAGATCCGCAATGAACGAGGAATGGAGCTGGCTTTTGAAAATCAATACTACTGGGATTTAAAAAGATGGAGGATTGCAGATGTGGTTTTAAACAACGCCAGATTTAAGGGCCTTATGCCTTATTATGTATTTAACGAAAACAAATACATCTTTTTGTCAGAACCTGAATTGTTCCAGCGTAATTACAATTTCGATAAGAAATTCTACTACGAACCAATACCTGGGGGTGAACTTGGTAAAAACCCTAATCTATACCCTAATAATCCTAATTACTAAGAATATAAAATTATAAGATATGAAAAAACTGATTAGTAGAATATTGTTGGGCGCAACTATACTGGCAAGTTCTGCATGTACAAAAATAGATAACTATGATGGCCCTAATGCTTCATTCGAAGGAAACCTTATTTCCTCAGAAGGTGGCAATTTGCTTACCTCGCAAGGCAGCAGCCAAATAAGACTGGAGCAGATCAGCTGGAGTGCTACACCATCCCCGCAGGAAATACCAAGCAAATTCGATGGTACGTTTAAAGATTCAAAACTCTTTAAAGGAACTTACAAAGTAATACCTAAGGGCGGTGCTTTCTGGCCACTTTACGATACCCTCACAGTCGATATTAATAAGGGTACAAAGCACGATTTTACCGTTACTCCATATATTCTTATCAAGAATTTCACTGCGGTGCTAAATGGCAAAACGTTAACATTAAAATATACAATGGAGGCGCCTATTGGCGCGGGTTTACCAACGATTATAGAAACTCAGCCATATGTTAACAATACCAAACTTGTAGGTGCAGGTGCTTCCATCAGAGATTTTTCTGACATCTATAAGAAGGCGATTAATAAAGAATGGGCAGATATGACTGATGCAGATAAGTCTGTTACTATCGATATCCCTGATATGTTGCCAGGCAGAAAGTTCTTTGTAAGAGTAGGAGTTCGCTTGAATGATAGTTTCAAGAGCTCCAATTTCTCTGACATTATAGAAATAGACGTACCGGCTAATTAATTGAACCTAACAAAATATACTGATGAAGAAGTTTAGGATATTGTTTTTCTCTTTTGCAACCATAGCTTGTCTGGCATCGTGCTCTAAAAGCAATGGTATAAAAGATCCCGATCCGGAAGTAAAGCCACCGGCTACTCAGGATAAAGTGTATGACATGACCGGGGTAGTTTACAAATCTTATACTGGCTTGGTAATGGCTGGTTATCAGGGTTGGTTTGCTGCCGAGGGAGATGGTTCACAGCGCGGCTGGTACCACTACCAAGGCAATGGCGGTTTCTTCCCCGGAAACACCAATGTAGATTTCTGGCCAGATATTACCGAGTATACCAAAAAGTATAAGTCGCCTTTTAAATTTGCAAACGGTTCTGACGCTTACTTATACAGTCCTTACGATGAAGAAAGTGTTGATCTTCATTTCAAATGGATGAAGGATTACGGCATCGACGGTGTACATATGCAACGCTTTGTAGGTGAGATTAAATCTTCAAATGCATCCGGAAAAAGACACTTCAATAAGGTGTTGGCTAATGCACTAAAAGCGGCTAAGAAATATGGCAGGGCAATTAGTGTAATGTATGACCTGAGCGGCTGCTCAAGTGCCGATGTTGCTTATCTGGAGCAGGACTGGAATGAACTACAAAGCCTTTTTAAACTTTTTGACAGTAAAGAGAACCCCACCTATTTATATCACAACGGCAGACCATTGGTAACTATATGGGGTGTGGGTTTTAATGACAACAGAAAATATACTATTTCTGACGTAACCACGCTGGTAGAAAAACTGAAAGGGCCAGATAATAAGGTAGCTGTTATGCTGGGGGTTCCTTTTTACTGGAGAACACTGGGCGATGATACCGAAAAATCGCCTCTGCTGCATGCATTGATAAAAAAAGCGGATATAGTTATGCCATGGGCTGTAGGTAGATTTAGCTCCGGAAATTACAACGAACGGATAACTTATGATGACATTCAATGGTGCAAGGCTAACAAGGTAGATTATGTACCACTAGTATTTCCAGGCTTTACCTGGGGTAATATGCACAAGGATGCCAGCCTTTATTATCAGATACCACGCCTAAAAGGTGATTTCTTGTGGCAGCAAATTGCCGGTGCAAAAAATGTTGGTGCAAAATCATTATATGTAGCCATGTTCGATGAAATTGACGAGGGCACAGCCATATTTAAGGCGGCCCGGGAAGCCGATACACCGCTGAATGGAGATGCCGGACTAAGATTCGTTGGAATTGAAAACGATCTGGCTTCTGATTACTATTTATGGCTTACAGGAAAGGGCGCAAGTTGGTTTCATGGCGACCCAGGTTTTACCAGGGTTAAACCAGTTAGATAACGAAGAAATTAATGTTAAACTTTTAAAACAAAGGAAATGAGATTAATAAAAAATATGATGGTATGTTCCATCGCCCTGATCGGGCTTACGGTAACCAGCTGTAAAAAGGAAACTTACACTTCAAGAGATACCAGTCATTTGGCACCCTTACCAGAGGAACCGGAAGAACCGGCTGATCCTACGCTAGTGGTATTTGACAATGCTGATGTTAAGGATGGGTGGCAAACTGTTGGTGATCCTGTCATTGAAACATCAGGAGCTAAAGAAGGCAGCGGCTACCTTAAAAATACCATAAAAAGCGGAGATGACTTCATGCAATTTATAAAGCATTTAGCTACTCCATTAGATTCTAAACTTACCACAGCTAATGGCCAGTTCTCTTTCTGGTGGTATATTTCTGATGTATCAGCCATTAAGGAAGATGGACAAATTGAGATCACCAGTGGTGGGGATGCAGATAAGGATGAGTATGGATGGTCTGTAGCTAAATTATTGCCTACTTTAAAAAATGGCTGGAACCAGGTAAATCTTAATTTAAGAGATGCAGATGTATCTGGTGCGCCAAGTCCCGCTGCCCTTAATTTTTTCAGGGTATTTTTCTGGACAAAAACTAAAGATCACTCGGATGTGATTACCGGTGTAGATGGACTGGTACTTAGAGCAGTACCGGCAGCTCCGGCTGTTTCTTTTGAAAATGCGGATAAACCAGATGGCTGGGAAACTGTGGGTGCTCCTGTTATTGAAACAGCTGGCAAAAAAGAAGGCACAGGTTATCTTAAGAACACCATAGCAAATGGTGGAGACTTTATGCAGTTTATCAGAAAATTTGAAACACCGTTTAATTCAACGTTCAACAAAAGCAATGGTCAGTTTAAATTCTGGTGGTATATATCTGATGTTTCCAATATCAAAAAAGATGGTTCTATAGAGCTTACCAGCTCCGGAAAGGCCGATGACCACGAATCTGCCTGGGATGTAGCGCCATTAGTGGATAATTTAAAGAATGGCTGGAATGAAATTACACTTGATTTTGATAAAGCAATTAATACAGCAGACGGTGGCGCAGACTTTACTGCCATTAATTATTTCAGGGTATTCTTTTTTACCACTAGCAAAGATCATCCGGATGTGGCTGTGGGTATAGACGATCTTCGTTTTACAGGGAAATAATCATGATCATGAAAAAAAATAACATTGCCTTTCTGCTGGCCTTATTTGCTTTAACGAGCAGTTGCTCAAAAAAGAGTTCTAAAGAAATCACTTCTCCCGATAAACCGGGGGAAGTGATCGACACAACCCCCTCTCCGGTTGGCGATGTGGTTGGCAAAATCACTGTTGGCTATCAGGGTTGGTTTGCAGCAAAAGGTGATGGCTCTCCAATTGATGCCTGGTGGCATTATACTCAGGATTGGGGGAAGATTCCTTCCCCCACCAATCTGGGGATAAAATCATGGCCGGATGTTAGGGAATACACAGAAACCTTTCAAACTGGTTTTGCAGATCTTGGTAACGGACAAGCTGCAAAGTTATTCTCATCGTTTACTACTCAAACAGTAAACACACAGTTTCTTTGGATGCAGCAAAATGGTATTGATGCAGCCGCGCTGCAGCGCTTTAATCCAAATGGAATTGAAGGCCCCGCACGCGATGCCATTACAGCTAAGGTAAAAACCGCGGCAGAGGCTTATGGACGTAAGTTTTACATCATGTATGATGTAAGCGGGTGGACTAATATGCAATCAGAAATTAAAACCGATTGGACAAATAAAATGTCGGCATATATCACTTCATCAGCCTATGCAAAACAAAACGGCAAGCCTGTAGTTTGCATATGGGGATTTGGATTTAATGATAACAATCATCCCTGGTCCGCATCTGTTTGCCTGGATGTAATTAACTGGTTTAAAAGCAAAGGATGTTATGTTATTGGTGGTGTACCTACCCATTGGCGGAAACAGGAGAGTGATTCCAGACCCAATTTCATCAGTGCTTATAAAGCTTTTGATATGCTTTCGCCCTGGATGGTTGGCAGAATTGGCAATGCAAACGAATCTGATGGTTTTTTTATGAATGTAAACAAACCCGATCAGGCTTATTGCAATTCCAATGGAATTGATTATCAGCCTTGCATATTACCAGGTGATTTACAGGAACGCCAGCGTGCGCATGGAGACTTTATGTGGCGCCAGTTCTATAACATGAAAAGAGTGGGTTGCCAGGGAATATACATCTCTATGTTTGATGAGTACAATGAAGGAAACCAGATTGCGAAAACTGCGGAAAATTCGTCCTTTATACCAAAAGGATCATCATTTGTAACACTGGATGAGGACGGTACTGCCTGTTCATCAGATTATTATTTGAGATTAACCGGTGATGGAGGGAAAATGTTTAAAGGGCAAATTGCACTTACAGCTGTGCGTCCAACTAGTCCGATGTGAGTTTTTCTAATGTTTCCCTAAAACTTCTCTCTTAAATAATACACTTTATCCGTTACTTAGAGAATTAAAATTCCTTTACCTTTAATACCATTAAAAACAAAAAACAAATGAAAATCACGACTAGAAACAACTCCCTAGCAAAAGCATTAACAATGCTGTCATTAATATTGATCATGTTTAGTGCCGCATCGGCCTCTGCCAAGAAAAACCCAAGAATCCTTGTGTTCTGTAAAACAGCTGGATTTCATCATGATGCAATTGCAGTAGGAACTACAGCTATTATTAAATTAGGAGCAGAAAATAATTTTGATGTTGATACCACAACCAATTCAGAGAAGTTCACTGCAGATAATTTAAAAAATTATAAGGCAGTAGTGTTTTTTAATACTACCGGTGATGTATTAAATGATACGCAACAAGCTGTTTTTGAGAAATATATTCAAGGCGGGGGTAACTTTGTAGGTGTACATGCCGCTACTGATACTGAGTACGACTGGCCTTGGTATGGTAAACTGGTAGGTGCTTATTTTGTTAGTCACCCAAGTCAGCAAGAGGCTTCTTTAAATGTAACAAACCGCAACCACATTTCTACAAAACACCTTCCGGAAGTTTGGAAAAGAAAAGACGAATGGTATAATTTCAAATGGGTAGCCGACGGCTTAAATGTATTAATTTCTATTGATGAGAAAAGCTATGATGCCGGTAAAGGAAAAATGGGCGATAAACACCCAATGGCATGGTACCATGAATATGATGGTGGTCGCGCTTTCTACACTGAACTAGGTCACACAGATGAATCTTATGCTGATCCACTTTATCTTAAACATCTTTTAGGGGGGATCAAATATGCTTTGGGTGTGAAAAAATAAACACACCCTCAACCCAAAACACACAAAACCAAATACACAATGAAACCAAATAAACAATGGGTATTGGGCATGCTCGGCTTGTCCATGCTCGTTTATACTTGTAAAGTATCTCAAAATACTTTAAAACGAGACGCCAATGGAAAGGTAATCGTAAACACCAACCCCTCTCCTGCTTATCTAACACCGCAGGAGAGTCTTAAAACCATCCACCTTCCTAAAGGATACCACCTCGAACTTGTAGCCAGCGAACCAATGATTCATGAGCCTGTAGCAATTGCATGGGACGGGAATGGACGCATGTATGTTGCAGAGATGAATACCTATATGCAGGATGCTGAAGGTACAGATGAGATGAAACCGGTATGTACCATTAAAAGATTGGAAGACACCAATGGTGATGGAAAAATGGATAAATCGGTAGTTTTTCTTGATAAGTTATTACTTCCAAGAATGATCCTTCCACTTGATGATCGCCTTTTGGTTGCCGAGACTTTTGACAACAGTATTTATAGCTACCGTGATACCAATGGAGATGGCGTAGCAGATGAAAAGAAAATGGTTTTCAAAAATGAGTCAGAAAACAAAAGTAATCTGGAGCATCAGCGAAGCGGTTTAGTATGGAATCTAGACAATAAGATCTATGTAACTGTAGAAAACGTTCGTTACAAATTTGAGGATGGTGTATTAAAATCTGAGAATCAGCATGAAGGTTCTGGCGGTCAGTGGGGTCTTGCGAATGACAACTACGGCCGACTGTTTTTTTCAGCAGCAGGTGGCGAAGCTCCTGCCGTAAACTTTCAACAAAATCCCTACTTTGGATATTTAGACCTTGGCGAACAGTATAACGATAAATTTCAGGATGTTTGGCCTATAATTTCTACACCAGATGTTCAGGGAGGTTTAGGTCGATTACGTCCGGACAGTACGCTAAATCATTTTACAGCTTGTACAGGCCAGTCTGTTTTCAGAGGAAACTCATTACCAGATGATCTGAAAGGAGATTTATTGATCTGTGAACCTGTAGGCAGACTGATCAGAAGAGCCAAGGTNSYRAATANCCAANRGTANRRATWWYSYTRAAARWWGCGTACGAGAAAGAAGAATTCATTGCTTCTACAGATATGAATTTCAGACCTGTAAACAGCGTAACAGGCCCTGATGGATGTGTGTATATCGTAGACATGTACCGGGGAATTATTCAGGAAGGTAACTGGACAAGAAAGGGAACTTACCTGCGTAACCAGATTGATCAGAAGCAATTCGACAAAAATATTGGCCGGGGACGTATCTATAGATTGGTTCACGATGGTATTAAGCGGGATAAGACCGTTCCAAATATGCTAAGCCTTACCAGTGATAAATTGGTTCCGTACCTTTCGCATCCTAACGGATGGTGGCGAGACAACGCCCAGAAACTTATAGTAGTTCGTGGAGATAAATCTGTTGTACCTGCGCTAAAGGAACTGGCTTTAAACTCACCTATGCAGCTGGCACGTATTCATGCCCTATGGACGATGAACGGTCTGGATGCTTTAGACAGACCTACCCTATTAGCTGCATTGAAAGACAAAGATGCTGAGGTAAGAAAAACTGCATTATGGATTAGTGAAGAGCCAATAAGAAAAGGAGATGAAAGTCTGGTATTGGCAGTTGAACCACTAAAAAATGATCCTAGTGCTGATATTCGTTTGCAACTTGGATTATCATTAAGGTTTAATAATTCTGATAAAGCACAACAAATCATAGCCGACATTATTAAGGATCATCCTGAAGACATAGTGTTTGCAGAGTCTCAGAAGAAATATCAGAGACAAATTGAGGCTAAAGCTACTGTGGAAAAGAATTCGAAATTAATGGCTGCTGCCGATCAGAAATTAATAAACGATGGCGCATTAATTTTTAAACAGCTTTGCGTTACTTGTCATGGTGCAGAAGGTAAAGGTGTACTTAATGGTGGTAAAGATATGCCAGCTCCCCCATTGGCAGCCAGCAAAGATGTGAATGGCGATCCTGAAAAAATAATACGTATTTTGCTTCACGGCTTATCGGGCCCCGTTAATGGAAAAACATACGCAGATGTGATGCCTGCTCTTGGAAGCAATAATGATGAGTACATTGCATCAGTGATCAGTTATATTCGTAATGACATTGGCAACAAAGCATCTACAGTAAAGGCTGCTGATGTTAAAAAAGTACGTGAGCAAACTGCCGGAAGAACCAAAAACTGGACATGGCAGGAATTAAATACATTGAAGAAATAAGGATAGATTGAAATAAGAAGACATTGATATCAAAAAAAAGCTGATCATTATTCATGATCAGCTTTTTTTGTTCTTTATTCGTCCGTTATTCTAGAACGCCTTAACGGTATACTATGTTTTACGCAATACTATCAATGTGCAGCACTATCAATATGCTACACTATTAATGTGCTGCTGCAGCAGCTGGCACACTGCTCTTCACATTCTTTTGCCAGAAGAAAAATATAACA
>NZ_AWRU01000017.1:0-25735 GCF_000523515.1 Pedobacter sp. V48
ATTAAAGGATTAAACKTAMRYKWTTTTTTTTTTAATGATACGGCGACCACCGAGATCTACACTCTTTCCCTACACGACGCTCTTCCGATCTCTATGATCATTGGTGGGTTGGTTTACCATACTTTTGGGCCTAAAAACATTATAAAAGCTGTGGTGATCACGGCAAAGCAACTCCCGTTGAATAAGGCACTCTTGTTAATGTTTTCGTTCATAATATAATGGTTATTTGGTTAGCAAAATCATCTTAAAGGATAAATTAAGTATTTGGAAATATACAATTAATTTGTTTTTTTAAAAATAGTATATTTTTCATTAAGTGTTATTGATTAAACTTGATCTTTCTAAAGACACGTTTTGCCGTAATTCTGGACCCTTCTGCATTAGGATGTATTTTATCTGGCATAAGTTCAGGCTTGTCTATCAACAAAGCATGCATATCTAAAACCCCCACTTTATTCTCAGTGGCCACATTCATTATCTTTGGGATAATCTGTTCTACAATCACAGGATCCCATATCCCTGCCGTATCTGCTACAAAAGAAACTACAGGTAACAGCAATATAATACGTGGATGGGAGGGCAAATCTTTAAAAGATTTAACCATAGCATGGTAATCCTGCTCATATTCATTTAATCTGGATCTGTTAATCAATTTGCTATCATTTCCACCAAGATCAATAACCACAATATCAGGATTACTCTTTAAAGCTTTCTGATACTCATTGGTTTTGTAATATGGTGAATCCCCGTTTCGCAGAAGCGTACAACCACTTACACCATAGTTTTCTACAGCATAACTGCTTCCGAGATATCTTTGAAGCTGAGCAGGAAAGGAGTTTTGCTCCCTGTTTTCCACTGTTGCCCCATAAGTTATACTTGCTCCAATGCAGGCTACTCTAGTAACCGCATTAAAGTTAGTATAAAAGCAAAGTGCAAGTAATAGACTAAATAACATTTTCATCTTTTAAATTACTCGCTGGTGAAAGTATATGTTTTACCCACAACTGTATCGAAATCATAAAGAAGGGTTTCGTTAATGGATGGTTTATTCAGGTTGGCCTTAGCCGATATAACTGGTGTAGCTATTTTATCGATCTGATAAAACTGATTTGGGTTATCTCCTTTTGCTGGTTTAAGCGAATTTCCTTTTAGCCCATTAGGAACACGTAAGCGACAATTACCACCAAGTTTTGATTTAATGGTAACCTTGCTCAATTTTCCATTTTTCCAGGTGACGTTCTCAATTTCAAAACCTCCGGGAGCTCTTAACCCGCTAATACTTCCGTCCTTCCATTCATCAGGCATTGCCGGAAGCAATTGGATAGAACCATCATGAGCCTGTAATAACATTTCCGTAATACCTGCCGTGCATCCAAAATTGCCATCTATCTGAAAAGGAGGATGCGCATCAAACAAATTAGGGTAAGTTCCCCCGCCGCTGTTTTCACCACCTTTATTTAATCCTGTAGGCGTAAGCTGGTTTCTAATTAGTTTATAGGCATGATTACCATCCTGCAATCTGGCCCATAGGTTTACCTTCCATCCCATAGACCATCCTGTAGAAACATCTCCCCTCTGGATTAATGAGGTATGCGCTGCGTCAAACAATTCAGGAGTTCGTAAAGGAGAAATCTGATTTGCAGGATACAAACCAAAAAGGTGAGAAACGTGCCTGTGTTTGTCATTAGGATCATCCAGATCCTGCATCCATTCCTGCAGTTGGCCATGCTGCCCTACCTGCATTGGTGCAAGTCTATTGCGCATGGCTTTAATTTTTGCTACAAGATCTTTATCCGTATTTAATGCTTCGGCGGCTCTTATCGTGTTAGAGAACAGATCAAACACAAGCTGGTTATCCATAGTAGCTCCAGCGGCTATAGATTTACCTTTATGAGCTCTTGGAGCATTTTCTGGCGACATAGAAGGCGATACCACCATCCATTTATGAACTGGTTCTTCTACAAGGAAATCCAAATAAAACTCTGCCGCACCTTTTAGTGCGGGATATACTGTGGCCAGATATTTTTTATCTCCGTTATACAAATACTTTTCCCAAACATGTCGGCTTAACCATGCTCCGCCCATAGGCCACATTGCAGAATAAATACCATCAACCGGACCGGTTATTCGCCAAAGATCGGTGTTATGGTGTGTTACCCAGCCATTAGAACCATACATCACCTTTGCGGTTTCACGCCCCGTATGAGAAAGGTCTTTTACCATTTCGATCAGTGGGTTATGCATTTCGGTCAGGTTAGTCCCTTCGGCTGGCCAGTAATTCATTTCAGTATTAATGTTGATGGTATATTTACTTCCCCATGGCGGATCCATCTTATTGTTCCAAATCCCCTGCAGGTTTGCAGGTTGCCCGCCTGGCTGAGAAGAAGAGATCAATAAATAACGGCCGAATTGATAATAGATAGCTGCCAATTGAGGATCATTTCCATTTGCAAAGTCTCTTAATCTAACATCTGTAGGATTCTTAATAGAATCTGTTTTGCCCAGATCTATTTTTACACGGTTAAAATATTTTTGATAAGTGGCAACATGATCCTTCAATAGTTGAGGATAGTTTTTCTTTAACGTAGCATTCAAATAGGTTTCAGAACGTTTGTTTTCATCAGCAGTGATGTCGTTATAATTTACAAAATTGGTGGCAATAGAAACATATATCGTAACACTGTTTGCTCCTTTAACAATAACGTGGTCATCTGATAAAGAAAGTTGTCCCCCTTCATTTTTAACTTTTGCTATAGCATTAAATTTAACCTTACCTGGCACGTTCTCTCTGTCGCTGCTTATTCCAGACAAGTGTATTTCATTTGTATTAATGGCTTTAACCGCACCCTTGTGCTCAGTTGCCATTGATGCATTAAACGTTATGCTTCCTGGCTTACTCGCTGTTAACCTGATCACAATTGCCTGATCTGGTATAGAAGAAAAAAGGGTTCGGGTATAGGTAACTCCATTAACTATGTAAGTACTTTTAACTACGGCATCAGCTAGATTTAGCTCGCGGTAGTAGTTCGAAAAGTCTTCATGTCCGGGAAAATCAAGGTTTAAATCGCCTACCGGCTGATACTTCATTCCGTTGTTCTTTTTAGACTGGATCGTCTTTTCGGCAAGCGCATTGGCTTCCAAATATTTATCTTCGAAAAGTAGTTTTCTCACTTCTGGTAAAGCACCCAAAGCATCAGGATTATCATTGCGATTTGGGCTTCCGCTCCATACCGTAGATTCATTTAAACTGATCTTTTCGTGCGCAGTATTTCCATAAATCATAGCAGCTAGTCTTCCGTTTCCGATAGGCAGAGCAGCTTCCCAAACAGTTCCTGCCGGAGATTTATACCATAATTTCAAATCTTTCTCCTGCGAGAATGCAGATATGGTTATGCCCATAAATAAAGCATAAGCCACAATAATTGTTTTTAGGTTCGTAAACATTGGTTGTTTAATATTTGGTTTGTGTGTAATCTTTTTTACTAATTAATGCATTGGCATTNAAAAAAAATTAATATATGATTAATWCCATTATGCTTTACATCTTCCATTTAATTTTCATGTTGAAACTCATATTTTCATTTAAGTTTATCAATTATGTTACGTTTCATTTTTCTCATTATCTTTATTGACTTTCGATTTCTATTCTGGTTTTCTTTTTTTTAGATTGAAGAAATTAGAAAGCAATAAAACATAAAAAGCATGGCAGAACCCCTGATTTTATATTCAGTAACTGAGCGTATAGCAACTATTSYTAKYAATCGTCCTGAGAAGCGCAATGCATTAAATCCACATCTTGTTCAGCAACTAACAGATGCTTTCATCAGAGCTTCAGAGGAGGAGGAGGTTAAAGTAATTGTTTTAAAAGCTAACGGCGCTGTTTTTAGTGCAGGTGCCGATCTGGCTTATTTACAGCAATTACAGGTAAATACTTACGAAGAGAATCTTGCCGATTCGGAGAACCTAAAGCGACTGTTTACCACCATTTATTATTTGCCTAAGGTTGTTATTGCGCAGGTAGAAGGGCATGCAATTGCCGGAGGCTGTGGACTTGCAACAGTTTGCGACATTACATTTTCTGTTCCTGAAGCAAGTTTTGGCTACACAGAAGTAAAGCTTGGCTTTGTTCCGGCCATTGTATCCTGCTTTTTATTGCGCAAAACAAGTGAAACTATTGCTAAAAAAATACTTTTGACTGGAAGCCTTTTTTCTGCACAGGAAGCACTGGATTATGGATTAATAACATTTGTAACAAACAAGGAAGAGATTAGTCATAAAGTGAAAGATTTTGCATTAAATTTGTGTAATGAAGCTTCAGCAAATTCGTTAATGGTAACTAAGCAGCTAATCGGACAAACGACAAACCCGTCATTGGAGAAAAGCTTGTCGCTAGCCGTTCAGATAAATGCCAGGGTAAGAGATACAGAAGATTTCAAAAAAGGTGTTGCCTCCTTCATTAACAAAGAAAAAATTATATGGTAATTGCCTTTTGAATGTGACAAATGATAATAAAACTATACTAATACATAAAAAACTAAAAACAAGAAAATGTTTAAATCAATTAAAACCGGTGTTGTAGCTGTAATTTTGATCAGTACAGCCATTGTTGCTAAAGCTCAAAAAATTGTAGATCAGGGAACATTAACCTTTGGAATTGAATATCAATTAACGGATGATCAAAAGAAGGTTATAGACCCTTCGGTACTTCCTTCCGAAAGTAAAGTTCAGTTTAATGGCAATATATCTAAAGTTGAAATGGATATGGGGCCTGCTATGATAAAGGTATTTTCTGATGGAGCTGCCAGAACTGCATTAGTACTTATAGATATTCCTGTTGCCCAAAAACAGTATGCCTCTAAAATGTCCAAAGAAGATCTAGATAAACAAACAGGAAATCTGGTATTCAGCGACTTTAAAGCGACAGGTGAAAAACAAACCATCGCAGGCTTTAATTCAGAAAAATACACCTATAAAGATAACAATGGAGCTAACTACGAAGTTTGGGTTACCAACGATTTAAAAGTTACACCAGGTGCTACCCCTCCAGGATTTGATCAGATAAAAGGTACTCCTGTAAAATATACCAACATCAGGGATGGTTTTAAAACAGTAGCAACATTAAAAAGTCTGAAAGAAGAAAAAGTAGGTCCTTTTAGCCTTACTGTACCAAGTGGTTATGAAGAAAAAACAATGGCAGAATTAAAAGCGATGCAAGGTGGTGGCCAATAACATAGCGTAAAATGTTAAAAAGCTTCCTGTTTTTTGTACGTTTTTTTCTGTTTTGGCTGTTATTTTTTTTCGTTGACCGCCTTACATTTATCATTATAAATTCCAAAAAACTTGCCATGGTTCCAGTATCGGATATCATGGCAAGTTTTTATCATGCCCTAAAGCTCGATCTGTCGATGACGGCGTACATACTCGTCATTCCGCTTTTCAGCTATATATACTGGCTCTTAAATGGCCGAAAGGTGGTAGAATTAAAATGGCTTACCATCTATAATAAAATCCTGATTGTATTATTCAGTATTATCTCTGTTGTAAATTTCAATATTTACCGGGAATGGGGAAGTAAGATAAACGCAAAAGCTGTTGGTTTTGCCATTTCAACGCCCAACGAAGCCCTTGCATCAAGCGCATCTTCTCCTATCGGATTAACACTATCCTTATTTGTCTTATTGGTTGTTACAGGTTTTATTCTGCAACGATGGGTTGTACTCAGGAAACTTAATTTTAAAGCTAGTCCGATCTGGTTACGGGGAATTGCTGTTATTGTATTGGTTTTTTTAAATTTTCTTTTGATACGTGGAGGGTTAGGCGGTTCTCCAATCAATCAAAGTATGGCCTACTTCTCCAAAGAGCAGGTTTTAAATCATGCTGCAGTAAATACAGAGTGGAACCTTTTGTCGAGTGTGCTTGCGGCCCGCATGACAAAGAATAACCCTTATAACTATTTAAGCAAGCAAACAGCCGATGCACATATTAAGGAACTTTATACTCAGGCAAAAGACACGACCATTAATATACTTACCACCAAACGGCCAAATGTAGTTCTGGTAATCATTGAAAGCTTTACTGCAGATCTAACCAAAACACTAGGCAACGAAGATGGCATTACGCCGAATTTTGACACACTAATGCACAAAGGAGTGCTTTTTAGTAACATTTATTCTTCTGGTAGCAGAACTGACAAAGGATTGGTAGCCACTTTAGCCGGCTTCCCTACCCTTGCCGCAGGCAGCATAGTAAAATGGCCTGAAAAAATGCAGAAGATCCCTGGTCTCTCTCAGCCATTCTTTAAGAATGGTTATCGAACCTCTTTTTTTTATGGAGGGGAATCTGAATTCGATAATTATAAAGCCTTTATTTTAAGTCACAATTACCAAAAGCTGATTGATAAAAATAATTTTAAAGGTGGAAAAGTAACCAAATGGGGGCAATTTGATGAAGCGGTTTTTGAGAGGCAGATTGAGGACCTTAATAAGGAAAAACAACCTTTCTTCTCTACCCTGCTTACCCTAACCAATCACGAACCTTATGCCCTTCCGGGCAATTACAAGTTTGGACAGGCTGATAACATTGCGAAATTTAAAAGCACGGCACACTATACCGACTCCTGCATAAATGCTTATTTAAACAATGCAAAAAAGGAAAGCTGGTATAAAAATACACTCTTTGTCTTTATTGCAGACCATGGTCACCTTTTACCTAAAAATAGTCACGAAATTTATGTCCCTCAACGCTATCATGTACCCCTATTATTTTATGGAGAGGTGATTAAAGACGAATATAAAGGCAAAAAATTTGAAGATGTAGGAAGTCAGGCTGATGTAGCTGCCACAATACTTGGCCAGTTAGATATCAGTGCAAAGGAATTTGTGTGGAGTAAGAACCTCCTAAACCCTTATGCAAAACATTTTGCATTTTTTAGCTGGGATAATGGAATGGGCTTTATTGATAACCAGCAATGTGTTACTTTTGACAATGTAGGGAAGACAATATTATACAACAGCAATCCTAAGGATAAAGACCTTACTTTAAAAACCCTTAACAGTGCCAAATCATACCTACAAAACGTTTATCAGCAATTTATAGAACTATAAAAATGAACTTTAAACACATTTTTTTTAAACTGGCTTTAGTCTTAATTTTAGGACTTCTTGGAAAAGCCAATGCTCAGGATATTAAATGGTCAAAAGATGGCAATTCATACTACGAGGTGAGCCAGGGTGAAATTGTATCCATAAGTCTTCCTCTGAATGAAAGAAAAACCATTGTGAGCCGAAACTTGCTTTATTCAAGCGGTAATACAGGACTAGGTGAGATCAAAAGTTTTGAAATATCTGAAGATGGCACAAAAGTTTTACTTTATACGAATAGCAAAAAGGTTTGGCGCTACGAAACACGCGGAGATTACTTTGTAGCGGACCTGAAAACCAACCAACTTAGTCAGGTTGGAAAAGATAAACCTGCCTCTTCGCTAATGTTTGCTAAGTTTTCTCCTGACGGGAATAAGGTTGCCTATGTAAGTAAGCACAACCTGTATGTTGATGACTTAATGAGCAAAACAAGTAAGGCCTTAACTACTGATGGTACTGAAAGATTGATAAACGGAACTTTTGATTGGGTATATGAAGAAGAATTTGATTGCAGAGATGGATTCAGATGGAGCCCGGATGGTCAATCTATAGCCTATTGGCAAATAGATGCCACTAAAATCAAAAACTTTTTGATGATAGACAATACGGATTCTATTTATTCCTTCACTATCCCTGTAGAATATCCTAAAGTTGGAGAAAACCCTTCTTCTTGCAAAGTCGGTATCGTTAATATTGCCTCAGCAAAAACCACCTGGTTAGAAGTGCCCGGCGATAAAATTCAAAATTACATTCCAAGAATGGACTGGATCCCATCTAGTAATGAATTGATTTTACAACAATTAAACAGAGAACAAAATGTAAGTAAACTATTTGTTGCTGATGCAAGCTCTGGTCAGGTAAAAAATATCTATACTGAAACTGATAAAGCATGGATTGATGTATCTCAGGGATGGGACTGGATAAATGAAGGTAAGGAGTTTATTTGGATGAGCGAAAGTGATGGCTGGCGTCACCTTTACCGCATCAGTAAAGATGGTAAAAAGCATACATTGATTACACAAGGTAATTATGATGTTATTGAAAAATCATTAATAGATGAGAAAAATGGCCAGATCTATTTTATTGCCTCTCCAACAAATGCTACCCAGAAATATTTATTTAAAAACAAGCTTAGTGGTGGAAAAGCAGAAATGGTTACCCCTTCTATATTAAAAGGTAGTCATGCTTACGAAATATCCCCAAATGGAGTATTTGCGCGCCATACTTACCAAAATGCATCAGTACCTCCAATTACCGAATGGATGAAACTTACCACCTTAAACCCATTGACTATGGAAGGTAGTATTACCAATCAGCTTGGACGAATGAGACCGCCAAAGAACAAAGTGGAATTCTTTAAAGTAACTACTGAAGATGGAATTGAATTGGATGGCTGGATGAAGAAACCTGACAATTTTGACCAGACAAAAAAATATCCGGTTGTATTTTATGTTTACGGTGAGCCTGCTTCGCAAACTGTAACCGATACTTATGGCGCTGGACGCAACTGGCTTTATGCTGGCGACATGCCTAAAGATGGCTACATCTATATTTCTGTTGAAAACAGAGGCGCCCCTGCTCCAAAAGGCAGGGAATGGCGTAAAAGTGTCTTCCAAAAAATAGGCACTTTAAATATTCGCGACCAGGCTATGGCTGCAAAAAAAATAATGGAATGGCCATTTGTTGATAAAAACAGAGTGGCTGTTTGGGGATGGAGCGGTGGCGGCTCATCAACCTTAAACCTAATGTTCCAGTATCCAGAAATATACAAAACCGGCATCGCCATTGCGGCAGTAGGAAATCAGTTAACCTATGATAATGTGTATCAGGAAAGGTATATGGGATCTCCATTAAAAACTAAAGAGGCATACGTTAAAGGCTCTCCTATTACTTACGCAAAAAACCTACAGGGCAAGCTTTTATATGTACATGGAACCGGTGACGATAATGTGCATTATCAAAATGCAGAGATGCTGATCAATGAACTGATCAAGAATAGAAAGGTATTTCAATTGATGTCGTACCCTAACAGGACCCATAGTATTAATGAAGGTGAAGGCACATCTGAACACCTTGCGCTTACTTACACCGAATTCTTGCAAAGAAATTGCCCTCCGGGAGGCAAATAATATAAAAAGGGGATCATCGCAATATGATCCCTTTTTTTAAAACCTTTTTGACCTGTATATCGTTTATATAATTGGGACATTTACAAGACAAAAACACCCAAAAAATACTGCATATTTGCCAAAAATCATGTAAAAAAGAAGATAGCATACATTTTATTGTGCTTCTGAATATTAGTTTTGCACAATTATGGCTCATAATTTGATGGTGTGTGATCGCTATCAAAAAACCCGATAACAATAACACTCTAAATCGAATAATAAGATATTAAGGCATATACATGGAGAAAAAAGCTGAGAGCCAGGAAACCTTAAATGACGAAGTAAAAACTCCTGGTAAATTATCCAGGACGTTTATAACGCTTTACGACGTTTTTCAGTTTATTGGACGCTTCTTTAAAGAAGGCTTCTTGCCTCCTTATGAAGGAAAAGAACTAATGAAACAGTGCTATGACATTGGCTATCGTTCTTTAGCCTTGATCTCTTTAACCGGATTTATTACAGGTATAGTATTTACAAAACAATCCAGACCATCGCTTGCTGAATTTGGCGCCACTTCATGGCTTCCATCATTGGTAGGTATTGCGCTGTTAAGAACACTAGCGCCATTACTAACTTCTCTTATAGCAGCCGGAAAGGTAGGATCAAGTATTGGTGCCGAACTGGGCTCCATGAGGGTTACAGAGCAAATAGATGCTATGGAAGTATCGGCAACCAATCCATTCAAATTTCTGGTAACCACAAGGGTACTGGCATCAACAATTACTATTCCTATTCTTACCTTTTATACCGCTATGGTTGGAATGCTGGGGGCATTATTAAATGTTTCTCTAAGCGAAGGCACAAGCGCAAAGGCATTCTTTCAATCGTCGCTTGAATCGATTRSYTKYYKAKACNTTMCNNMGCATNNNCTATTWRMKCYGTAAYANNNGGWTTTAYWAYWGGWATRGTANKTTRCNWAMCANRKSYAKNANYCWTCRMWWGNNGAAYWKRASGSSWWSRTNNMAASCMKMSMRKTNRKMWRWGGTWANKRRTAKGTWYMKTANANTTRTTGAKGNMAGTASYYTNWGTNNRGTTWYYWGRWWTNTTSANNGGAYTKRWTKYYKAWACTWYSARMKAARAWMRGMMSWKSKTTGAACAAGAAAAAGTAATAGAAATTAATGGCCTGTATAAGTCATTTGGCAATTACCATGTACTAAGAGGAGTAGACTTAGAACTTTATAAGCGCGAAAACCTGGTTGTGCTTGGAAAATCCGGTACGGGTAAATCTGTATTGATAAAAATTGTGGTGGGCTTATTAACCCCAGACCGTGGGGATGTTAGGGTACTTAACCAGCATGTTGATCAGATTACCTATAGAGAACTGCTTGCTTTAAGATTAAAAGTAGGGTTTTCATTCCAAAACAGTGCATTATATGATAGTATGACCGTTAGAGAAAACCTTGTTTTCCCTTTAATCAGAAATCAGAAAAAGTTAACAAAGGGAGAAATCACCAGTGCGGTTGAAGAGATGCTTGATGCTGTTGGACTGCTCCATACCATCAATCAGATGCCTTCAGAATTATCAGGTGGGCAAAGAAAAAGGATAGGCATTGCCAGAACATTGATCTTACGACCTGAAATTATGCTTTATGATGAACCTACAGCCGGACTTGATCCGATAACCTGTTTGGAAATCAATAGCCTGATTAATGAGGTACAGGAACGCTTTCACACCAGTTCAATCATTATTACCCATGATTTAACCTGTGCAAAAGCTGTGGGCAACAGAGTAGCCATGTTATTGGATGGTAAATTTGAGCGTCAGGGTACTTTCGAAGACGTATTTAATACAAATGACGAACGGGTAAAACCATTTTACGATTACAATTTTATTCAATAGAAATTATGCAGGCAACAGACACACGCCGTAAGATTATAGTTGGAGCGTTTATTCTCCTGGGCATAGCAATATTTATTTTAGGGGTTTTTACATTAGGAAGCCAGAAAAAAGCATTCGTAAAGAGCTTTACTGTTGATGTTGTTTTCAACGATATTCAAGGACTTAAAACCGGTAATAACGTATGGTTTTCCGGAGTAAAAATAGGCACAATAAAAAAGATCCAATTTTTTGGAACTTCACAGGTACAGGTTTTCCTTAATATTGAAGAAGAAGCACATAAGTACATTCACAAAGATGCATCTGCCAGCATTAGCTCCGATGGGTTAATTGGAAATAAGATCATTGTAATTACAGGTGGAACGCCAAAGTTCCCATTTGTAGAGGATGGAGACAGGCTGAGAGTGAATACCACCTTATCTACAGACGACATCATGAAAACATTCCAGGTAAACAACAAAAACCTGGTAGAGGTAACTTCTGATTTTAAGATTCTTGCCAAAAGCCTTGTTGAAGGAAAAGGAACTGCAGGCGCACTACTTACCGATGAACAGATCGCTACTGATTTTAAGGCTATAGTAGTAAACTTAAAGAACACTACAGCATCGGCAAACAAGATGGCAGCAGAATTGGATAAATTCTCAAAAACATTAAATACAAAAGGTGGTTTGGCCGACAAGCTGCTTACTGATACTGCTGTTTTCGCCAAGCTTCAGGCCTCTGTAAACGAATTACAGAAGACGGCAAGTTCAGCTGCCACACYTACNRMRAMSCTSWWYMRAKCWTMKSSWWMMWKAWYWYMGWCNAGNWYWWTGCWGYTGGTKTNMWTGYTNNWTGNATMANKRAKWYTRCNSWGCNMKGTANWMWTCNRATYATNNWWARCANRKAAACCAGCAGCAAAAAGCTAGACGAAAATCTGGAAGCATTACAGCATAATTTTCTTCTAAGGGGCTTCTTTAAGAAGAAAGCAAAAGCAGAAGCCGCAGCAGCAGAAACAAAAAAAGAATAATACGGCGCAAAGGCGCTATTTAAAATATATCTTAAAAGTAGTTCCCTCATTTATAACACTACTTACTGTTACTTTGCCACCCATGGCGTCAATCTGATTCTTTGTAATAAAAAGCCCTACTCCCTTCGAGTCGGGTTTTTTATTAAAGGTCTTATATAATCCATAAAGTTCTTCACCATGCTTCTCCAGGTCTATTCCGATTCCGTTATCAGAAATCTGTAATACAGTTTGAGAATCCTCGATAAAGGAATCCAATTCAACAACCGGATTCCTATCAGGATGACTATATCTGATCGAATTAAAGATAAAATTCAACAAAATACTCTCCAGATATGCAGGATTATAATTCACAATAACATCCTTAGGAACGTTATTTTTAACAAGAGCATTTGTTAAAACGATCTGATCATTCAATATTTCAATGGTTTTATTAATGTAGTTACTCAAACTTAGCCGTTCTTTTATTACATCTATGCTGGTTTGGATACTAACTACTTTATTCAAATTGAGCATGGTTTCGTTTAACAGGCCTGATACAGTTTTAAGTACTTCAATCAGCTCAATCCTTTCCTCCTCGGAACTGGTTTGCCCTATTAAATTGGTAATGGCCTGAATATTCGAAGTATGTGACCTTAAGTTATGGGAAACGATGTACGAAAAGTTCAAGAGTCTTTTATTTTGCTCTGTAACCAGGTTAAATGAATGATTTAATGCATCCTGGGCCTGTTTATTCTCTCCTACGTCAATCATTATACCTCTTAACAAAATAGGATTGTTATTCTCAGAGATGACATTGACAATATCTCTGAGCCATACTATTGTTCCATCTTTAGCAACCATTCTATACTCAAAGTCGTGCTGAATATTTTTCCTGGTAGAAACAGTACAATATTCGATAGCCCAAGCCTTATCGTCAGGGTGAATGTGATCAGCCCAAAAAGTTGGAGACGACAACCATTCCTCAACCGAATAACCTAAAATATCTTCAACCTTTTTACTAATAAATGTAAATTCAAAGGTATTAGGATCTGCCTCCCAAACGATACCATCAATAGTATTTATTAAAGATTCAATTCTCAACTGAGAATCAAGAACAATCTTCTCTGCAGCTTTTCGATCAGTAACATCCTCTATAATTACGATGTGACTGGTTGGTTCCCCATCATCATTCCACAATGGAGTCTCCACAATATTACACCACTTTACATAACCTTCTTTATGCAGATACTTTTTTTGAACTCTATATTCTTTAACAAGGCCATTATCTAAGCGTTTAGTATGATCACTCGCTCCATTTAGAGGATTTGGAAGGGTAATGTTCTGAAAACTTAAATTCAGCAATTCAGATTCCATATATCCCAGTATATCACATAATTTCTTGTTCACCTGTAAAAACCTGCCATCAGTTGGGGTTACTAAAGCTATACCAATAGCTGCCTGATCAAATATCGTTTTAAACTTTGTTTCGGTATTTATTAGTTTTAATTTCTGACTATCAACCAGGTTCTGTAACTCAGTAGTTTTTTTAACTACCTGAACAACCAGCAAACTAGATAAAATAGCCAGGCCAATACCAAAAAGCAAAGGATATAACAATTGAAAAGGGATTATTCCATTATCGGCGTTAATAACATAAAGCTTCCAATTGGTACCGGCAAAAGATGTAGATTGATGATCTTGACCAAGAAAGTCCCTGTCGCCTTTTAAAAAAAAATCCTCTTTTCCAGTAGCTATATCAACATTTGAAAATTGAAAGTAAAAGTTATTGTTTTTATTATTGTAAACACCAATACTATTAAAGAATGCATCTTGCTTAATAACTACAGCAGAAAAACCCCAGAACCTATTTTCCCGGTATATCGGTAATCGCCCTACGATCCCCATTCCTCCTTGCTGTAATTCATAAGGGCCGGCATAATACATCATTTTTGAGGCTATCGATTTGTCAGCCATTAACCTTGATTCTTCAGATTTTTTAAAAAGATCGAAATTTAATGCCGGTTCATTGCCTTTCTTTGGATAGAGGTACTTTATAATACCCTTAGGCAATAATTCTAACGCCTTATAGTCCGGGTTGGATGCTATTAATCTAGCCGCAACAGCATCGAAATTCTTTGGGATGCCTCTATCATTTAAGGTCATTGCAAGCGTTAAAGTAGCAGCTGAACCATTATTCAACACCAATTGAACATTCTGTTTAACCACATTCAGTACATTGGCCATCTCCAGACGTCTGCCTTCCTTAATTATCTGATATCTCTGAATCACCAACAAACCTATCAGCAATAGCAAAAAAAAGAACACGCACAACCCAATTACTTTGGGTTTGCCCGACAGCCACGCAATAAACACTATTAGTTTTTCTTTGAGACGCATCGCTTGTAGTTAAAACAAATATAACTTTTTACAAACAAACTATTATCCAACTTTATTTACTTTAGTAGTTATAAAAGCATCTATGATTTTTCTAGAAAACGAACATATAAAAGCATCTTTAACAACCAAAGGTGCAGAACTACAAAGCCTAGCAGGTAAAGAAACAGGCAGGGACTACTTATGGAATGGCAATCCGGATTATTGGGGTAAGTTTAGCCCTGTACTTTTTCCTATAGTAGGTGCCATAAAAAATAACACTTATCTGTTTGAAGGTAAAGAATATACACTTCCAAGACATGGTTTTGCAAGAGACAATCAATTTGAAGCGGAACAGATCAGTAACACAGAGGCAGTGTTTACGCTTGTTCAAAACGAAGAAACTCTAAAGGTTTACCCATTTGATTTTACGCTAAAGCTTCACTATAAAATTACTGATGCAAGTTTATCCTGCTCTTATATTGTTTTAAATCCAGGGAATAAAGAACTCCTCTTTTCTGTAGGCGGACATCCGGCCTTTGCAGTACCAACAAATGAACAGATAAGCTACAACGACTACTTTTTAGAATTCAATAAAGATGAAAGCCTTGTTTATTATAAAATTAATGGTGATTTGATTGATGAAGAAACCGAAGTAATACAGCTGAACAACCACTCCTTAACCCTTACTCATCAGCTTTTCTATAAGGATGCACTCGTATTTAAAACCCTTAAAAGTGACTGTATATCAATTAAGAACCATAAAGACCTACATGGTTTACATTTTACTTTTAAGAATTTTCCGTTTTTTGGGATCTGGGCTGCTAAGGATGCAGACTTTGTATGCCTGGAGCCGTGGTGTGGTATTGCCGATGGAATAAACCACAATCAGGACCTTAAAGATAAAGAAGGGATTGTAGCGCTAGCTCCAAAAGGGAACTGGGAACGCAGCTGGTCTATCGCCTGTTTTTAATCTTGCAGGAGCAATTCGACGATGAATGTTGAGCCTTTATCATGCCCATCACTTTCGGCCCAGATGCGGCCTCCATGTGCCTCTACCAATACCCTTACTATAGAAAGGCCTAAACCAGTTGAATTTTCTCCACCTGTAGGCTGTGCACTTAATCTGGTAAAACGTTGGTAGAGCCTATTCTTATCATCATCAGTAAGCCCTTGTCCCTCATCCTTTACCTCTATATGCACCTTACCTGTTAATTTCTTAACTCGCACTTCTATATTTGTGTTTGCCGGAGAATACTTGATTGCATTATTAATCAGATTATCCAATATCTCGGACAATTTACCCTCATCGCCTAACAATATCACATCGTCTTGAGCGATAAAGCTTAAAGTCTGATCCTTTCTTTCTGCAAGTGGGAGATTCATAGAAACCACATTGCTAACCAGAGAAGATAAATTCAGCTTAATAAGTAGCAACTGTACTTTACCTGCCTCTGCAGTACCGGAAAGCAGCAATTCATCAATAATACGAACCATATTTAAGCTGGCCGTTTTGATCTGCTCACACATTTTGTCTACCATTTCCGGATCACCCTTTTTTAGTTTTATTAAATCAGCACGTACAGGTATGGTAGTTAATGGGTTTTTCAAATCATGTGCAGTAGTATTTAAGATTTGATTATGTTGTATAGCTGCAAGCCTTGATGCAAGCTTAAGTTCGATCTGATCCATAACCAAATCCCTTAAATCGCTTAAAATGGATTCTTCTTCCGGACCAAATTCTCTTGGTTCAATGTCAATAATGCAGAAAGCGCCAAGGTTATAATTATCTATCGTTTTTAGTGGAAGCGCTGCATAGAACCGCAAGTCTACATCACCCAGGGTCATCAAAGTATCTTCTACGGTGTATAAACCGTCAGAAAGCACTGCATTGGCACAAAGGCCAACTTCACGGCTTACCTCTTTAATATCTGTACCATACTTTGATTTGAACCAGATTCTATCTTTATCTACTATACTAATAATAGCTATTGGTACATTAAATAGTTTTGCGGCTAATCTGGTTAGCTTATCAAAAGAACCATCAGGTGGCGTATCCAGAATTTCATACCTGTGTAAGGCTTTTATTCGCTCCTCCTCAATTGAGGATTTACTTTGACTTAATTCTATGGCCATTCGAGACTAAATTGGGATTCATAAATTGGCTGTCAGCGCAATATAATACAATTTCCAGATTAAACTCAAAGTTTATATTATTTAATTACAACGGTTTTTTTACTTGTAGAATATGCACTAAACACACCCAGGGCTTTGTTATTAAAATTAGAAGGTGGATTAGCTGGTGCTACCGGTGGACCTCCTCCACCTGAATTTTGACCTAAACTATAAAAGTACTTGTAAACATTTCTATCAATGCATTGAAATTCAACCTCAATGGTATCTCCACGAACCAGATCATTCAGGTCATAAAATATCACATTTGCGGCTTTATTACCATCATCAAACCGGTCCTCACTTACTGCATCCTCCTCTATCTTACCTTTTACAGTTAAAATATATCGGTATTGATTTTGAATGTCTTTTGGATCATTATAATTAGCCGCAACATAAGTATTCTTTTCTCCAAAAAAACTAAAATCCTTAAAAGTCAATGAATCAAGTGGAACTTTAACTGGCATAGTAGAGTTGGCTGTATAATTTTTACCTTCATAAGTAACGTCTAATGTGTATTTCTTACCCGACTGCCCTCTAAATTTAGGACTCTGATACACACCTTTTGATACCTCAACATACTCCATAGTATTTCCATCTTCATTTCTCACAATCACTTTTGCGCCCGAAACCGAATTAAATCTGTTAGGATCAGTAAAATCATATGTTTTTGAAATCATTATCAAATGGTTCTCAACTTTATCACTCAGGCCTCCGTATATCACCAGTTGTGGTGCTGCATTCTCGAGCTTCAAATCGATCACCTTTTCGCACCCAACCAATATAAATAACGCAGCTAAAACCCCTAAAATCCCAAGTATATCTCTCTTTTTCATCCGATTAAAATTTGAAATTCCACGTTACTGAAGGAATTATACCAAACAAAGTTGTACGCACTACCTGTGTTGTAGAAACATCATCAGGATTATCTTTAAAATCAATTGAAAATGCATTATGGCGATTGTATACGTTATAAATACCAAATGACCAGCTCGACTGAAGCTTCCTCCCCGGCTTTCCCTCAAGTGTAGCAGAAAGATCCAAGCGATGATAAGCAGGTGTACGGTAGCCATTTTTTTCTGTGTAATAAAATGCTGTGCGTCCATTTATCTGATACTTACCGCTCGGATAAGTAACTGCATTTCCGGTATTATAAACAAAAACAGAAGAGAAGGTCCACCTTGCCCCTGCCTTGTAAATCCCAACAAGCGATAAATCATGGGTCCTGTCTTGCTTAGCATAAAACCATTTCCCTTCATTTATAGCATCAAATTGGCGTTGTGTTCTGGACCATGTATAACCAATCCATCCATTAATCTTGCCAAATCTTTTCTTTAGAAAAAGTTCAATACCATAAGCCCTGCCATCCCCATACAGCAAATCAGCCTCAACATTCCCATTCCCTCTAAGGTCAGTTCCACTTCTATATTCTATCTGATTTTGCATCCATTTATAGTACAACTCTGCCGAAAATTCATAGTTATTGTCGCTAAAGTTCCTGAAATACCCTGCGGCAACCTGATCAGCAATTTCGGGTTTAACATTGTTGCTGTTCATAATATAAAGATCAGTTGGAGAAGTTGATGTAGAATTAGACATCAGATGGATATTTTGAATATTCCTGGTGTAGGCAGTTTTTAAAGAGCTTGAGGGGGTTAGCTGATAGCTTGCAGAAATTCTTGGTTCAAGATTAGAATAATTTTCAACCACCTCTCCTGCTTGATACGACGTTGTCCTAGTGGTATTTCCTTCTGCGTCGTATGTTTTAAAGTTCCCTGGCCCTAATAAAGAGAACCCACTTAACCTAAGTCCGTAAACCAGATTCATCTTATCGCTAACAGCCCATTCATCAGATAAGTAAGCTGCAAGCTCCAGTCCTTTCCGGTTTTCGTAATTAGTTGCATTTACACTCGACGACTCACTTGCCGTAAGTTTGCCCGGAGCAATGGTATGGTRARYKRMGWTYRSRCCAAACTTTAAACTATGACTACTACTTAAACTATATTCAAAGTCCTGTTTTAAATTAAAATCTTTAATAGAAGAGTTAACTTGAAAATCGTTGTCTTCCATAAAATTCTGAATTACATAGTTATAGTTGCTATAGATCAGGGAAGTATTTGAAAACAATCTGTCGCTATATAAATGGTTCCAGCGTAGGGTAAACGTAGCATTACCCCAATTAAACCCAAAAGCTTCTGAAATACCAAGTTTATCGCGTCCAAAGTAACCTGATAAGTATAGGGTATTTTTATCATTTAACTGATAATTGGCTTTGGCATTTACATCATAAAAATAAAGCGTATTCCCATTTATCGAACTATCTGGCGACAACGCTAAAAAGGCGTCAAGGTAAGTTCTACGCGCGCTGATCATAAATGAACCTTTATCCTTAACAATTGGTCCTTCAACTTTTAATCTCGATGAGATCAAACCTATACCGCCTTCTGCGGTATAATCTTTACGGTTTCCATCGTTCATCTTAATATCCAATACTGAAGCCAATCTGCCGCCATATTGTGCAGGCATTCCTCCCTTATAAACGCTTACATCTTTAATCGCATCAGAATTGAAAGTAGAAAAGAATCCAAGCAAGTGCGACGCATTATACACCGGGGCTTCATCCAATAGTATTAAGTTCTGATCACTAGATCCACCTCTAACATAAAATCCACTATTGCCCTCTCCTGCCGATTTAATTCCGGGCAGCAATTGCAACGTTTTAAGCACATCGCGCTCTCCAAGCAGAACAGGTACATTATTGATTTCTCGGATATTGATTCTCTGAAGGCCCATTTGCGGGCTGCTCACATTATCATTTTCCTTTTCAGCGGAAATAACCACCTCGTTTAACTGATTATCTTCTGAAAGAACAAAATTTTGCCTGATGTTCCGTGAAATTGTAATGGATTGTTTAAGCGTTTTATAGCCAATAAAACTTATTGAAAGCTCATAAATTCCTTCTGTTGCACTTAAAGAGTAAAATCCGTATGCATTAGTTCCGGCACCAATGGTTGTTGAACCGGTAAGTTTAACGCTGGCACCTATTAATGTTTCACCGGTGCCGGAATCGGTAACTATACCGCTAATCGTAAATTTATTTTGAGAAAAAGCAAATTGACAACAACATATAAATAATAAAAGTATGGGTACAAATCTCTTTGTTATTGGCATATAAATACTTAGTCTTTCGTAAAAATAGAAAAGAAAATCTATTCCATCACTACTATTACACTAATTACCTTGGCCTGCTGTCCATAATATCGCATTACTTACCATTCTCTTCCAATTACTGTTAAGAAGCAAGTCTGGCGAGTGCCCCATAAAAATATAGACATTCCTTGCCTTAACTTTGGTATTTACCCATACTACAGGATGGTCACCCATTTTTATTTTAGAATCTGGCTGATAACTGGTTTCATCTACCTTGGCGAGAACGTGTACATTTGGCCTTGGGCTTTTATTGTAAGTATACCATTCTTCTTTATCCACTTTAAATGATGGTGGTACTCCTTTCATTACTGGATGGGTTTTATCTTCTATCTTCACATTAGCGGAGGCGAAATCTGCGATATAGTTCTGGAACCTTATATTACCCATGAAATCGGAAAACCAATTCCACATTGGATACCCATCAAACTCGCCTAGTAAGGTAGCATGATGAAATCCCAACCATCCACCCTTTCCATTATCGATGTAATCTTCAAAGGCCTWRGMWRMWYYYSRYTKYYWKRYGTAAGGAGGATAATCCAGCTGAATAACAAGCTTATACCGCTTCAAAAAAGCATCATCAATTTTCTCAGTATTGTCAACATAATCAATTGCAAAATGATTCTTTTTTGCAAATTCATCTAACCAGGAGCGAACCGCTTTAGTAAAAGCGATATGATGCCCTCCATTCTCGGCCAAAGCCAAAACCCTAAATACTGGCTGCTCAATTTCAGGCTCATGTGCGGTTTCTATTGCGGTTAATGCTTGTAAAAACCATGCTGCATGAGGTAACCATTGTTCTGTCCAGCGCCATTCATTTCCACCTGCTTCTGTTTTAAAATCTATACCACTGCCATCAGCATTTCCATCTTTTCCTGTGATGCCATTGGAAATCCCTCCCTTTTGGGACCCATGACCAAACAAGGCAGCCATATAGGGTACATTTTTTTCTCCAAAACCATACATAAAACACATGGAATAAGGATTGCTGCCCAAAATCCATGAAAGTTGCTGCTCAACATAAAGTTCAATATCTTTTCTTACGCCCCAGCCACTTTTTTCAGGATAAACGAGTCGGCCACCAAGTAATGATGCAGTGGCCAAAGAACCTAGTCTTGCATTTTCTCCCTGCCACCACCAGCCTGTTTCATTTTCATGAGGTATAAAAAAACCTTCCTGCACTTTATTATTAACTTTAAAATACTGGCGTGCATATCCAAATGGATTATTAACAGATTTGGTAACCTTTAAATTGCCATCAATAGCTTTCTTAACTACAGCGAGGGTCTGTGTTCTGTAACCCGCTTCCTTTTCCATATCAAGGTAACGAACCAAAGCAACTACCGGCAATCCCGCATCGGCAGCATGCCAAAATGGTCTATCCTTATCATCTGCTATAAAATATCCCTTGTCGGTTATTCTGGACCTTAAATTTGCGGCCCTTTTGCGTGCTTCATCTCTGTAATAGGCACTATCTGTGGCTCCCCACAATTCGGTAGCAGCCATTAATGCACAATAATCATCAATGATGTTCTCTTTCCCATCGTCGGCATATTTCAAATTATTTACCACCAAATGTGCATACGCTCTTTCTGCAGCTTTCAGGTATTCTTTGGCTTGATAATCACCATTCTTACCCCATGTAGAAATGCGGGCTAATGAAGCAATTGCCATGCCTCCTCCTTCTCTGAATGCACATTGATAGTCTGCCGTAGTAACGCTATTTGCTTCCAGCCCTACAATTCTTCGCGCACTTGCATCTGGCTTAAAGTAGCTAAATACAGTCATGTAAAAGTATCCCTCGTCAGATAAAGAACGCATCATATAATCAGCACCCCATAAGGCTTCTGTTTGCAGGTCTTCTCTGATTTTTAGCCGATCCAGTAGTCCAGGGATTTTCTCTGTTGCGTTCACCATCGACCAGGTAACCAAAGGGATTTGCTGTGGCGACATAAAATTTGCATATGCCAAATGAGAAAAGTATTTGCTGATATCTCCGGATGCATCACCCCAGCCTCCATGCACATCCACCCTTTTATCACTGCCATAAAGCAGCATCTTTTTATCGGCCTCTATTTCCTGAGGAGTATTGGCCCGTTGCTTTTTATAATAGTTAAGAATGCTGGGTAAGGTATTAACAGCAAGTGCCTGTTCGGCAATATCAAAACTGGCCGAAGTATAATGCTTTCCTTTAAACATCACATCGATTTTATATTTTCCGGGTTTATTAAATGAGGAAAAATCTACAGTATAAAATTGACGGTGCGGAAACCATTCCTCAACAGATCCGGAAGGTATAAGCGTAGCACTGAAGTTGATCTTTTGATCAGCAGCATTAATCAATGTGAACTTTTTTAATTCTGAAAAACTACTCTCTAAACTAACAAGGGCTTGCTTTGGTCCTGATAAATCAAAGGCGACCTGATTAACATGAATTGCAGGTTGCGCCTGTATGGTAAAAACAGATACAAAAAGCAGTACTAAACTTGCGCTAACAAATTTCAAGCGTTTTATCATTTCTTAGAGAGGAGTTTTAAATGCATCGGCAAAATTGCTTCATGGCATTCTCAAAATTAGCATATTTTTCTTCCCTTCACAGGGCACATCAACCACCAATCAATGCAATAAGCTAAAAAACAACACCTTAACAAACGACTGTAGTATTATTGTAGGGGCAACGCTCAGCCACAATCTTCACTTCAACTGTTTCCCCACTATATTTAAATATAATCCTGTTCTCAGCTCCTGTCTACTAAACAATTCTCCATTGATGTTGTTCTACTATCATGGATCCTATCACATCAGCCTTAATTCACGCTTCAAGAACTGGCGATTTGCCACTATTACAAGAAATAATAGATCAAAAAACAGACCTTGAAGTTCGGGATGATAAGGGTTATACACCCTTGATTATCGCTTCTTATAATCATCAACTTGCTGCAGCCCAATTGCTCCTAAATTCAGGAGCCGATGTTAACGGTGCAGATACGAGTGGCAATACAGCATTAATGGGCGTGTGTTTTAAAGGCTATCCAGATATAGCAGAACTTCTTCTCACTCATCCCCATATCAATCTCAATGCACTGAACGGGAATGGAGGAACGGCCCTTATGTTTGCCATTATGTTTGGGCGCAATGAACTAACTCAATTACTATTGAAACATGGTGCAGATATAACGATTACTGATAATCGTGGCATRGATGCATTAGAAATTGCTTTACAACAAGGAAATGAACAGGGAGTCTTGCTTTTAAAACAACACCTATCTATAAATCAATAAGAGTATGAAAAAGAAAAAACTGGATACCACTTCTGATCAGGGTGAGTTCATGACAACCAACCAAGGCCTTAAAATTAACGATGACACAAATTCTTTGAAAGCCGGAGATCGCGGACCATCATTACTGGAAGATTTTATCCTGAGAGAGAAAATCACGCATTTTGATCATGAACGAATTCCAGAAAGGATAGTACACGCTCGCGGTTCCGGAGCGCATGGCTATTTCCAGGTTTATAAATCTATGGCTGAATACACCAAGGCAGGCTTTCTACAAAATCCATCGGTTAAAACCCCAGTATTTGTACGGTTTTCTACCGTTGCAGGATTTAGAGGTTCTACAGATCTGGCAAGAGATATTCGGGGATTCTCTGTTAAGTTTTACACAGAGGAAGGTAATTATGATTTGGTTGGCAACAATGTCCCGGTGTTCTTTATCCAGGACGCAATAAAATTTCCTGATCTTATCCATTCTGTTAAACCTGAACCTGATAATGAAATACCGCAAGCGGCTAGCGCTCACGATTCTTTTTGGGACTTTATCTCCCTCACTCCTGAATCTATGCATACGATTATGTGGGCCATGTCAGACCGGGCAATCCCCAGGAGTCTGCGGATGATAGAGGGCTTTGGTGTGCATACTTTTCGTTTTATTAATACCAAAGGAAAATCTTTTTTTGTGAAATTTCATTGGAAGCCCCTTCTAGGCGTACATTCAGTTGCCTGGGATGAGGCTTTAAAAATATCTGGTAAGGATCCTGATTTTCACCGCCGGGATTTACATGATGCCATTGAAAGCGGCGCTTTTCCCGAATGGGAATTTGGTGTTCAGATTGTGCCGCAGGAAGATGAGCATAAGTTTGGTTTTGATTTGCTGGATCCAACCAAGCTAATTCCGGAAGAGCTAGTTCCTGTACAAAGGATTGGTAAAATGGTATTAGACCGCAATCCTGATAATTTCTTTGCCGAAGTTGAACAGGTTGCCTTCCACCCCGGTCACTTGGTTCCGGGCATAGATTTCACTAATGACCCTTTATTGCAGGGCCGTTTATTCTCATATACTGATACGCAATTGTCCCGTTTAGGAAGCCCTAATTTCCACGAAATTCCAATTAACCGTTCTGTCAATGCGGTACACAACAATCAGCGAGATGGACATATGCGTCAGCAGATCAACAGAGGAAAGAGCAGTTATCATCCAAATTCTATTGCCGATGGCAGTCCCGCACAGGCCAAAATAGCTGAGGGTGGATTTTCATCTTATGAAGAACGTATTGATGCACATAAAGTAAGAGCACGGAGTAAAAGCTTTATGGATTTCTTTAGTCAGGCGACGTTATTCTATAACAGTCAGTCGGAACCAGAGCAAAACCACATCACCGATGCATTTAAATTTGAGCTAGGTAAAGTTGAAAGCGTAGAAATCCGCCAGCGCATGGTAAACCTTTTAACGCAGGTAAGCACACCTCTTGCCAATGCCGTTGCAGAGAGTTTGGGATTAAAAGCAGGGAAACCAATAGAACCGATTAACCATAATCTTGGAGCAGATGCCAATCCGGCAGATTATAAACCGACAGAAGTAAAATCAGAAATTGAAAAATCTTCGGCTCTGAGTATGGCAAATACATCAAAAGACAACATTAAGACCAGACAAATTGCTTTCCTGGCTGCTGATGGTGTTGACGCCTCAGATTTTGGAAATATGAAAAAAGCACTTCTTGCTGCAGGCGCTGTTGTTAAGGTTGTTGCACCTAAAAATGGTACCCTTAAAGATTCTGCGAGTAAGGAAATCAAAATTGACATGAGCTTCTTAACGGGAACTTCTGTGGTGTTCGATGCAGTATATGTGCCTGGCGGAGAAAAAAGTATTAAAGCCTTACTATCTGAACCAGATGCTATTCATTTTATAAATGAGGCCTATAGACATTGTAAAGCCATTGCAACCACTGGTAAAGGTATTGAGTTGATCAACCAAAGTTATGTTGGTGCAAAATTAAAAGGTGGTGATGCCGATGCAAAAGCAGGCTTGTTGACAGATCTTAAACCGGATGCTTTTATTAATGCGATTGCCCAGCACCGCTTCTGGGTACGAGAGAAAAAAGATAAAATTCCGGCTTAATATCCCCGTCATCTCCTTTGGTTAACCAAAGGAGATGACGTTTCATCGCCAACCTAGTGCCGGGGCAACATGCTTCAGGATAGCAGACAATACATGGATATTATAATCAACTCCCAATGTGTTCGGTATGGTTAGTAGCAGCGTATCCGCTTCTTGTATCGCTTCGTCTATAGCCAGTTCTTTGATGAGCTGATCAGGTTCGGCTGCATAGCTCTTACCGAAGACTGCTCGTTTATCAGCTTCAATATAACCAAAGCTATCCGATCCTTTTCCCTGTTGTCCGAAATAATACCTGTCCTGATCGTTTACCAGTGCAAAGATTGAACGGCTTACTGAAACTCTTGGCTCGCGCTGATGCCCGGCTTTGTTCCAGGCTTCCTTATACAACCTGATCTGTTCTGCCTGCTGGATGTGGAAAGGTTTACCATTTTCGTCAAATTTCAGCGTTGAACTT
>NZ_AWRU01000017.1:25773-89589 GCF_000523515.1 Pedobacter sp. V48
CATGCCATTCTCGGCAGCCCAAACTGCAGTTGCATTAGAGGCAGCTCCCCACCAGATACGTTCCCGCAGACCCTCGGAATGTGGCTCCAGGCGTAACAGACCCGGCGGGTTCGGGAACATAGGATTGGGATTTGGCTGAGCAAATCCGTCACCCTTTAAGCGATCCAAAAACTCAAGGGCTTTTTTACGGCCCATATCTGCATCGGTTTCTCCCTGTTCAGGTTGATAACCGAAGTAACGCCAGCCTTCGATGACCTGCTCGGGCGAACCCCTACTAATACCAAGTTGCAAGCGACCACCCGAAATCAGATCCGCAGCACCGGCATCTTCTACCATATACAGCGGGTTTTCATAGCGCATATCTATCACGCCCGTCCCGATCTCTATCTTATTGGTTTTTGCCCCAATGGCCGAAAGCAACGGAAATGGTGATGCCAGCTGCCGTGCAAAATGATGCACCCTAAAATAGGCACCGTCTAAACCAATTTTTTCTGCGGCAACAGCAAGGTCTATGGATTGAAGTAATGTGTCGCCGGCGTTACGAGTTTGATACGAGGGATGGTCAGACCAATGTCCGAATGATAAAAATCCTATTTTCTTCATTGATTGGATGATTTAAAACCAAATATAAGGATAGGTCAGTCGCGTGCAGGTCACCACATAGTCATAACGATGAATAAATCTTCCTTCTATAACATGTTTAAAACTATATAAGCCACTGAAGATTCCATGGCTTATATGTAGCAATCCGACTTCTATTAACATTCTATTAATCCTCATGACTACCATCATCGGCCATTCTTACCATTTTAGGCGTGAATTTAGCGAGGACATCAATCAGGTCTTTTTGAGCTTCCATCACCAAGTTAATGTCTTTGTAAGCCATTGGAGCCTCATCTAAGCCTGCACCGATTAAGGTTACGTTATAATCTTTCAATACAGTCCTCATTTCATCTTTAGTGATACTTTTAATGGCCTTTGAACGACTCATTTTTCTACCAGCACCATGTGAAGCTGAGTTAATCGCATCAGAAATACCTTTACCTCTGACCAGGAAGCCCGGGGCTGTCATCGAGCCCGGAATAATTCCCATCACACCTTTGCCCGCTGGTGTAGCACCTTTTCTATGAACAATAACTTCCTCGCCGTTCCAGGTTTCCTTCCAGGCAAAGTTATGGTGGTTTTCAACCTTGGCCAATACTTCGGCACCTACTGCCTTGCTAAGTTTGTTATGGATGATTTCATGACAGGCGGAAGCATAATCCCCAGCGAGATTCATCGCTAACCAATATTCCTGACCAGCTTCCGAATTTAAATCCAGGTAAGCCAGATTAGCAGCTTCAACAGGTAATTTGCAGTTTTCTTTAGCAAGTTTGGTGTAATAGCCGGCTAGTGTTGCACCGAATCCACGTGATCCGGAGTGGGTTAACAGCGCCAGATAGCTACCTTTATCAATATTCAAGACCTCATCTCTTTTTTCAAACTCAATAATCCCCCATTCCGCGAAATGGTTTCCACCTCCGGAGCTTCCCAATTGTGAGTAAGCTTTATCATGGAGGTTCTTGATAAAAGGTGTTAAATTAAATTCATCCCTACTTAAGACTTCATGATCAGATTTGTATCGTCCGTGAAATCCATGTCCTGCACCAAACTTGGTATGGGCAATAAGTTCCCTTTTAAATTTCGCTTCATTTTCATGGAAGTGAGCCGCCGAGATGTCAAATATAGAGAGCGCCATTCGGCAACCGATGTCAACGCCCACACCATATGGAATAATTGCATTACGCGTCGCTAAAACACCACCGATTGGCAAGCCATAACCTTGATGAGCATCGGGCATTAATGCACCTGCAGCAGTTACCGGTAGACGCATCGCAATGTTCATTTGTTTCCTTGCACCTTCCTCAATATGCTCAGCTCCATATAAAGTATAAGGCAGAGCGTCTTCCATTAAAGAGATCCCAGGTTCAATCTTGTTTTCTTCTATAATTTCTGTTGCCAGGGTTTTCATGATTTGATCATTTAGGAAGTCCTCTGGATTGTCTTTTACTGTTTTAAGTAAAGCTTTAACCTCTTTAATTGATAGTTCTGGTAAATGCGCTGCAGTTGCTAAAGCAATACCAAGTATTTTTCCTGGCGTATAACCAGCTTCTAGCAGATCATTTCCGTTTATTTTTGTTGTCATTATTTCTTTAATAAAGTTCATTCCTCATTTCAATAAGGATGTTTTCTAATTTCTGTTGATCAATGGTTTCAGGAAGTATAGTCTGTTCGTAGGCTAAATCTATTCTTTGTATAAGCGCTTCAGACTCAGCAAGCAAGGCACTATATTCGAATTTTCCTGATCGGATAGCTAGTAATTCTTCCCGGTTTGGTCGTTTTACACGCAATTCTCCCGTTTTCAGAAGCTCTTCCGTAACCTGAAGAAGCCTGATCGCATGCATCATGTTTTTTGCATCATAGTCTTTGCCATGCTCTTTGTTGTCCATATGTCGATCTTCGTTTCGCTTATCCACCCAATCCCAATATTCCTTAAATTCTTTGCAGTACATCGAATAGCTTTCTGCATTGAAAGATAAGTAGCCAATTTCCTGCTCTCCCCTTGGCACAGACGATAGCGAGACTTCATTTGCAGCCTCGTTTACGGCTATCCCTTTATAATGAAATTTACTTTCAGCATCATAAAATAGAGCAAAAAATCCCTTTGCATGGGGAATACTCACGAGTCCACATCGCTCCTGTCTATAGTTTCTTTTCTCTAGCCAGAATTTGAGGCCTACCGAAGTATAGCCTTCCAACATATAACAGAAATCTAATACAGAATCTCTTTTTTGAGGCATCGGATTTACGATTTTCTTTTTTAAGCCTTTTGCTTTTCTTACTTGTGTTATTGCATAACCAGCAAAGGTCTCTTTACAGGTTTTTGACAGAAACATATTGATGTTTAGCCTATCCATTAAGGGGTGCTTGTACAGTATGCAGTCTACCGGACTAGCTAGCATTTCGAGGATGTTAGGATTGCTCTTGATCAATAAATCCATAAATCTGCCTAGCTCATAATATACCTCATCATTGCTTTCATTGCTAACTTGAGGAACATAGCTGAGTCCATAAAATTCCGAGCGCGGCAAATAAAACACTCCCTTTAAATCAGTATCTGATTTTGAAGCAGCAAGGCCATAAGCACGACTTCCACTGATACMCNCAANMWRKTAGTAATCCTTTATCCTTTATTTCTTTAATTGTCATAAGCTTTGATCATTTTTAAAAAGAATGTATCTAGTAGAGCGAAATCGAATTTTGCTTTTTCTATCGTTTTAACTGTCTTACTGCAAAGTTCCAACTCCCTCTCGATCCAATTCTTCAAGTCTTCGTCGATTTTTACCGCCAAAGCTTCAACTGCTCTCGTCTTAAATATAACCAGATCCTTAACGATATCTTGCAAGTTTTGGGGCATTAATTCCAGCAAAGGATCTATCGTCATTGGTGCGATCCCTTTTTTCTCGAGGCACCATTTTGCTGCAAGCAGTGGACGTAGCACGTAAAATAATTTCTTTATGCTGATTTCGTTGTTGTTGGCCATGGTGCTCATCGCAGCTTTTCCTATGCCAAGGTAGTGATGAGCATTTATTCGCTGAGAAAAGAAATGTTGACTCAATGCCCATAGTTCGGATCTAAAACCTTCTACCTCCTGATAAACGGTAGGAGATTGAAGCCATTCAAAAGGCGTAGTATTTGATTTTCCAGTCAATTGTAAAACCTTTTTTAGGTCCCAGCCATAGATGTCAAGCTCCTCATTTATTGGAAATCCAAGGTGATCTTGTTTTTCTGCGACAGATAAATAGAAATCCGCCGACCTTACATACATAAACCGCACATCAAAATCACTGTCTGGAGATGGGAATTGCCAGCCCCTACTTCCAGATTCACAGGCATAAAGTATCCTTAGCTGATGTGTTTTTTCTATTTCCTGCAATTGATTAAGTATCTTTTTTTTCATTTTCGTCCTTTTAAAGGTAAGGCTAAGGCCTTACCTATTTTACAAATATTTGCTTCAACTGATCAACGATCTGCCCGCTTCCGGACAAACTGATCGTGTTGATCTTTTCTGCGATCTTTTCTACATATTCCATTTCTTTCAACTTGTAGAGCATCGCATTTTCTTCCATTAACTTTGCCGTGTTTAACAAACTTCTGGTCGACGCAGTTTCCTCTCTGCGTGTGATTAAATTGGCTTGTGCCCTTTTCTCGGCAACTAAAACCTGATTCATTATTTCCTTGATGTCACCTGGTAATACGATGTCTTTTACCCCACAGTCTACCAATTTCACCCCTAAACCTTCAGCTTTATTTGCACAAATGTTCAAGATGCTTTCAGAGATCCTTTCTTTATTTTCCATGAGTTCATCAAAAGTCATTTTTCCAACGATTTCCCTTAAACCCAATTGAATGCTCACATACAATTGCTTGTCAAACTCTTTATTTTCCAACAAAGCTTTCATCAACTCAGTAACCTTGTATTGCATGCTGAAATTGATACGCATCTGTGCTTTATCTTTGGTCAGGATTTCCTGTCCGATGATTTCCATGTTCAATTGACGCATATCTGTCTTTAAAACCTGGATTACTGTTCTGTTCTTCCAGAATATGTAATTACCTGGTTCCATCACTTTTTCAAAATTCCCATCAACCATCAGCAAGCCTTTCTCATAATTTTCTACTTTGAAAACTCTGATATAACCTGCCAACTGGGGCTTTTCTATCGTATTTTTATCGATGTCTGCTGCAATTTCGTAATTGTCCAAATTGACGGTAACAAACGAATAGTTGTTCAAACCTTTCCAGAATGCATATTTTCCTGCAGTCAATACCTGTTTGAAATTCTTATTTTGATAAACCAGTACCAATTCATTGTCTGCCACCTCTACGGTAGTTACCAATGCTTCAAAATCTTTGTTCAATAACAGAATATTTAGTTCTGTTGTGGCAATGAATGTTTTTGCCATATCGTAAGTGATTACCGATTCTCCAAAACCCAACCAATGGTTTCCGGCAGTCAATACACGTTTAAATTCATTTCTTCTGTAAACCAACCCCACAAAATTGGTATTAATCATTACTCTTTTCATATTTTTTATTTTTTTGGGTTGCTATAATTATTCCTGACTCATGGAAGGAGAGATATCCGCTTTATTGATCTGCTCCTTCCTGCGTTGCTGTTATTTTTTTTTAATTAGCACGTTCAAAAGACATTCATCTGTTTTATACGGAGGTACAAATGATACTCGGTTTCTTTTTAAAGCAGTTATTCTATTCTTTAAAGATTTCGTTGAACGTGCTGAGCACGTTGAGAGCATCTTGATCTTTTTAAGAAACGATAGCTGCAGCAAAATCTGCCTTTCTATATTGTACCTGCAAAGCATAAATCAAACTGCTTTACGGTATGGAGCGTTATTTCCATAAAGCGGAATGTCTTTCCTGGTGCTTTTTACAATGGAACATTTGAAAAGTGTTCTACTTTGGACCTAAATCCGGTGCATTACCATTTTGCTACTCCATACTCTGGAGGCAGGATTCGAACCTGCAATTGATTTGTTACTCTACCCCTGAGTTATCCTGTCTGACCAGGATCAGGATTCGAACCTGCGACACACAAATTGGACAATCATCCATTTTAAACATCAGAATATTGCTGCTGAACAGCACAATACTATGGAGCCATTAGAGACTCGCAACTGTGGATGTTTATCCTTTCGATTACCATTCCCTTCCGGGAATATCTTAAAGTACTTTCGTACGTTTACTTTTTCAAAGAACCTGTCTTATTGTTGACATTACAAAGATGCATCAGGCACTGCGCAGCAGATTTGCGTAATAAAAAATAAATCTTTAATTATTCATATATCACTGTAAATCAGTGCAATTAATTTATACTTTTCTTATTTTTACGGCTTTTCTATTTCAATTGCGCAATTCTATTGCGTAGTAAATTTCATTTCATATCTTTATCTAATACCGATTTTGATTTATTAATCCCTTAAATGCGTTATGTCAGTAAATAAACTTGCCTTAATTCGATATAAAACCATTGATGAATGCCTTAAAAACAGGTTTAGAAAATGGACGCTGGATGATATCATTGAAAAAGTAGCTTCCAGACTATACGACTACGAAGGGATTACCTCTGGGGTAAGCAAGCGTACTATTCAAGCTGACATTCAATTGATGCGTAGTGACAAGTTGGGATACAACGCTCCCATCGTGGTTTCAGATAGGAAATTCTACAGTTATAGCGCTTTAGATTATAGCATTACGAAGGTTCCAATCAATGATGGTGACGTAGATAAAATGAAAGAAATTGTTGGTGTGCTTAAGCAGTTTAATGGCTTTAATTACTTTGATGAGATGAGCGACATGATTGCCAAGCTGGAAAACAACCTTTACAAATCCACCAATCCCAGTAAAAACTACATTCAGTTTGAAAGTAATAAGCAGCTGCGTGGATTAGAATATATCAACCCGCTTTATCAGGCTATTCTTCAGCAAAAATCATTACTGATTGTTTACCGGTCTTTTAAAGCATTACAAGCCAGTCAGACTATTTATTTCCCCTACCTTTTAAAAGAATACAGAAATAGGTGGTTTATTATTGTCAAGGCAAAAAAGGGAACGCAATTGTTGACGCTCGCTCTTGATCGGATCATCGAATTTCAGGAACTTCCAAATGAACCCTATGTTGAATATAAAGGTGTAGATTTTGATCGTTATTTTGAAGACCTGCTTGGGGTAACCAAATCTCAAAAGGATCGGCCGCACAAGGTCATCTTAAAAATAAATAAACAAAATGCGCCCTATATACTAACTAAGCCATTGCATCATAGCCAGCAAGTCTTGAAAGAGGATCCTGACGGTCTGATCTTTAGAATTGATGTTGTATTAAACTTTGAGCTGGAAAGGGAAATTCTTGGCTTTGGTGAATGCATGAAAGTACTGGCACCTCGAAACCTGGCTTCCAGAATTAAAAAAAGACTTATTCAGTCCGCCAGACAATACGAAACAGATGACTCAGAAGAATGATTTGAAGAAAAAAATGCTCCATGTGTTCTTATAGTTTTTCACAACATGAGACCACACCTTGTAATTTAAAAGCTCAAACAAGAGATCTATCCTGCAAGATGACTAGGAAAGACGAGAGCCCCTTAACAGCGAGTCGCTCTTAAGAATCATACCTCAAACTTTGCATTAAATCCAACCAGATGCTCAATGTAATGGTAAAGTCATTAATTGAAAAAAAGGGCAATTATTTGAATTTCATAATAAATCGTTTGACGCGCATACTTTGAGCTCAGGGTAGAAAAATAAATTTGTCGTGTAATAAATACACTATGACTAAAGTCCTACCTTACTTTCTGTTTTTCTTAAGTTTTATAATTATTGGCTCCCAAACATCATCAGCGCAAACACTAAAATTGAAAGATGCTGTAAATACCGCTTTAACCAATTATGGGACTATTAAAGCTAAACAGCATTATGTTAATGCCTCACAAGCTTCCGTCCAGCAAGCTAAAACTGATTTCCTTCCAAACCTAAGCTTATCGGCCCAACAAGACTATGGCACCATTAACGGACAAAATGGTCCATCTTATGGCCTGGGCGGTCTAGGCGTGGCGTCAAGCGGACCGGCATTTGAAAAACAAAACTGGAATGCGGCCTTCGGAGGCTTGTACCTTGCCAATATAAATTGGGATTTTTTCACCTTTGGCAGGATCAAAGAAAGGGTTAAAGTAGCCAATACGATCTTGCAAAGAGACCAGAACGACCTGGCGCAGGAAAAGTTTCAGCAGCAAATCAAAGTCTCCGCAGCCTACCTGAATCTACTTGCTGCTCAACGATTGGCTAAATCCCAGGAGAAAAATCTCGAAAGAGCAGTCACCTTTAAAAATACAGCAGTGATCAGGGCACACAACGGGCTAATTGCCGGTGTAGATTCTTCACTTGCTAAGGCGGAAGTTTCCAGTGCAAAAATCTCTCTCACTAAGGCAAGAGACCTGGAACAGGAACAGGCCAATCGTTTAGGTGTACTGATGGGTGTAACCTCAACAGAAATGGAACTGGATACGGCCTCTATTTCAAGGATTCCTCAACAGATGTATGCAGATAGTTTGTTGAATGAAAAAAATCATCCGCTGATGCGATTCTATAAAAACAGGGTGGATGTGAGCAATGAGCAGGTAAACCTTTTCCGAAAATCCTACTTTCCTACCTTTTCTCTTTTTGGCGTAATGCAGGGAAGAGGAACCGGATTTAGCGCTACATATGCTCAAAACCAAACAGCCTTTACAGGAAGTTATTTTGATGGAGTAAACCCAACTAGAGGAAACTATCTTTTGGGTGTTGGTGTAGTTTGGAATTTAACAAGCATACTGCGTACCAGCCCTCAGGTAAGGGCACAACAGTTCCAAAGTAAAGGACTACAAGACGAATATGAACTTGTCGGCCAGCAATTACAAGCTCAATTATCATTAGCTAATGCCAAACTCAAAAATGCCATCGACAACTATAACGAAGCACCGATACAGGTTAAAGCTGCATCAGACGCCTATCTTCAGAAAAGCACTTTATATAAAAATGGATTAACTACAATAGTAGACCTTACCCAGGCATTGTATACCCTTAACCGCGCAGAAACTGACAGAGATATTGCCTACAACAATGTGTGGCAGGCATTATTGCTAAAATCTGCTGCACTTGGAGATTTTAACCTTTTCATCAACGAATTTTAATTAACGATATTCATGAATTTAATCCGCTTTGCGCTTAGAAAACCTATCTCAATATTAGTATTGGTTGCCGGGCTGTTCTTTTTTGGCATTAGTGCAGTAAACACCATTAAGGTAGATATTTTACCTAAAATGAACCTGCCGGTGATCTATATTGCCCACCCTTTTGGCGGTTACACCCCAACCCAGAWGSAMGMWYAYWKKKGYWRGCAATANCSTSMANATYCKNTTGTYTGCCAATGGTATTAAAACCATTGAAACCAAAAATATTCAGGGTCTGATGTTAATGAAGCTCACTTATTACGAAGGAACCAATATGGCACAGGCAGCTTCCGAGCTCAGTGCCCTATCCAATCGTGCCCAGGCTATTTTTCCTCCGGGATCTCAGCCTCCCTTCATTATCCGTTTTGATGCTTCATCCCTTCCAATAGGTCAGCTTGTGCTAAGCAGTCCCATTAGAACAAACAACGAATTGCAGGATATTGCCAACACCTATGTTCGTGCTTCATTTACTTCTATCCCAGGCTTGTTAGCACCTGCGCCTTTTGGTGGGAGTCCAAGAACAATTGAAATAAATGTGGATCCGGTATTAATGCGTTCACATAATTTAACCGTAGATCAGGTAGTTGAAGCCATTAAAGTAAATAACCAAACGGCGCCTCCCGGGAATGTTCGTATAGGAGACAAGAATTATCTGACCCCAACCAATTATACCATCAAAAATGTTAAAGATTTTGAGAACATTCCATTATTTAAGGGAGGTGTACAAAATCTTTACCTGCGGGATGTTGCTGTAGTGAAGGATGGAGCAGATGCTACAGCGGGCTACGCCTTAATTAATGGCAAACGATCGGTATACTTAAGCATCGCCAAATCAGGCGACGCCTCTACATGGGATGTGGTTAGCAACTTAAAAAAGAATTTGCCCCAGATTCAGAACACGCTGCCTGAGGATGTAAAACTGTCTTATGAATTTGACCAATCGGTATATGTAATCAATGCGGTAAAAAGTCTGATCAGTGAAGGTGCAATCGGTGCAATTCTTACCGGATTAATGGTATTACTATTTTTAGGCGACAGAAGAGCGGCCCTGATTGTAATTCTAACCATACCAACTTCGATCATTGCGGGTGTTTTGTTTCTGAAGTTGTTCGATCAAACCATCAATATCATGTCCTTAAGTGGTTTAGCGTTAGCTATTGGTATTCTGGTCGACGAATCAACAGTAACGATAGAAAATATACACCAGCATTTTGATATGGGTAAACCCAAGGCTCTGGCCATTTGGGATGCCTGTAAGGAAATCGCCTTTCCAAAATTACTGATCCTGTTGTGTATCCTTGCTGTATTTGCACCGGCTTTCACTATGACTGGCATTCCCGGAGCACTGTTCCTACCACTGGCACTTGCAATTGGCTTCTCTATGATTGTTTCCTTCTTTTTATCACAAACCTTTGTACCCATTATGGCCAATTGGTTAATGGTGGCACACCCTAAAAAAACACCGAAGCATAGTAAAAAGATTACAGATGATGAGGCTATTTTTAACGAAACCGGGCTAGGACTGGAATCAGAAAAAGATACGCTAAATCAAAAGAAAATCCTTGTAGAGCGCGAAGATTTTAGCAAAGATGGCAAGATTTCCCTCTTTGAAAGATTTAGGAATCGTTTTATGCGTTTTTTGGATCGACTTATGGGTTATCGTAAACCTGTAGTGCTGGTTTATTTGCTGGTAGTTATTGTGGCGGCAGCCTTGTTGCTCACAAATATTGGAAGAGATGTTTTACCTAAAGTAAACTCCAGCCAGTTTCAGTTAAGAATGAAAGCTCCCGAAGGAACCAGACTGGAACGTACTGAAGCAAAAGTACAGGTGATCCTTAAGGAAATTAAAAGGATGGTTGGAGAAGACCATTTATCCATTAGTTCAGTATACGTAGGGCAGCATCCATCTTTATTCTCGGTAAACCCAATCTATTTATTCATGGCAGGGCCACATGAAGCCGTTTTTCAGGTGGGACTGAAAGATTATCATGCAGATATGGAAGAATTTAAAGACGAATTAAGGAAGAACGTAAAAAGACTTGAACCCGATATCAGTTTATCTTTTGAGCCAATAGAATTAACAGATAAGGTGTTAAGTCAGGGTTCTCCCACTCCTGTTGAAGTGCGCATAGCAGGTAAGAATAAAAAGATAAATGAAACTTACGCAAGAAAGGTACTCGCTGAACTGAAAGAGATTCCTTATTTGCGTGACGTGCAAATTGCACAGTCTATCAAATACCCTGCATTAAATGTAAATATTGACAGGATTAAAGCTGCTCAATTAGGTGTAGACATGAGCGATGTGTCCAGATCGTTGATAGCCTCAACCTCTTCCTCCCGTTATACAGATAAAAATGTCTGGGTAGATGAGAAAATTGGTTTAACCTATAACGTTCAGGTACAGGTTCCTTTTAACCAGATGAACACTAAAGAAAATATTGGAGAAATCCCCTTGCTTAGAAACAGCATCAGACCCATACTAAGCGATGTAGCTACCATTACTACAGATACCACTTATGGCGAAAATGACAACGTTGGTGCTATGCCCTACCTTTCCGTTACCGCAAACCTAAACAAAATGGATCTGGGCTCCGCAAGTAAAGATGTAAATAAGGCGATTAAAGATTTGGGTGAACTGCCAAGGGGTTTGATTGTAAAACCCGTTGGTATGATCAATGTGCTTGCAGAGACCTTAAGCAGTTTACAATCCGGACTTCTTGTAGCCATTGTGGTTATATTCCTGATGTTATCGGCGAATTTCCAGTCTTTTAAAGTACCACTGGTAATTTTAACTGCAGTACCTGCTGTTATACTCGGAGCTTTGCTGTTGTTGAGTATAACCGGTTCTACTTTAAATCTTCAATCTTACATGGGCATTATTATGTCTGTAGGGGTTTCGATCGCTAATGCTGTACTTCTGATAACAAACGCGGAGCATTTACGTAAACACAGCGGAAATGCAGTAAGCGCGGCAAAAGAAGCAGCAGCGCTGAGGATCAGACCCATCATTATGACCAGTGTGGCTATGGTTGCCGGGATGCTACCGATGGCCATTGGCCATGGCRAKKSMKSYKRCCAGGKYTMKYSKSTWKRSARAKMRGTWWKTKKWSRYWNNTGAWMRCMNMAMCTRTTKCKRWWCNNAYAATWTNNCCNCTGGYAWWTGNCAWKRRWRCMRRKCWMKKMAWYYMCANNCAMTSTAWMTCAMTKSNNCCGRWRRAWRRAKMNNGTARMCATTAYAWYWWWGSNTTGWMAKAATAACATAAAGGCATTTAAACTAACTCACAAATGAAAACAAACCTATTTCTAAACACAATAGCCCTGGCAGGAGGAATTGCCATATTGGCTATAATGAACGGATGTACGGCCAAAGCAGAAAAAGAAGCAGACAAAAAAGAAAAGGCAGTTACTATTGCTACCTTTAAACTTAAAAAAGATAAGCTAGCCACCACACTGCAGCTACCGGGAGAACTAAGTGCTTACCAGCAAGTTGACCTGTACGCAAAAATAAGCAGCTTTATTAAAACATTAAAGGTAGATATCGGCTCGCAGGTGAGTAAAGGTCAATTGCTAATGACCCTGGAAGCACCGGAAACCAATTCTCAGCTGGCTGCCGCACAATCGAGACTCAAATCTCAGGAAGCTTTATACACTGCAAGCAAAGCGAATTACGAGCGATTGTATGAAACCAGTAAAACCCCCGGCACCATTTCAAAAAATGACCTGGATCAGGCCGTAGCGCGCAGAAATTCAGATCAGGCACAATTTGAAGCAGCTAAAGCTGCCTACAAAGAAGTGGCCGCGATTAGAGATTATCTGGAAATCCGCGCGCCATTCAGTGGCATTATTACTGCCAGAAATGTGAATTTAGGTGCTTATGTGGGTCCATCTGGCAAGGGATCAGAATTTCCATTACTTACTCTGCAGGAACAGAAAAATCTTCGTTTAGCCATTTCTATTCCTGAAGTATATACAGGATATTTAAAGGAGGGGAATCAAATTAGCTTCACAGTAAAGTCAATGCCAGATCAGGTTTTTACCGCCAAAGTAAAACGATTATCCGGTGCTTTAGACCTACGTCTTCGTTCAGAAAAAATAGAAATGGATGTTCCAAACACTTCAAAAAGATTATTACCTGGCATGGTAGCTGAAGTTCANMTTMYACTTCCTGCCAATGCAAGCACATTCGTAGTCCCTAAAAAAACATTGCTGGAAACAGCTGAAGGTATCTTTGTGCTAAAAAACAACAACAATAAGATAGAAAAGATCGAAGTAAAAAAAGGCCGGGAAGCAGATGATAGAATAGAAATTTTCGGAGATCTTAAAGCAGACGATGAACTGGTAACAAATCCTTCTGAAGAAATGCAGTCTGGACAAGTCATACAACCATAATTTTACACGGAGGTTATAGCCAATGCTGAATAAAAATGAAGAACTTTATGTTGTGAATAAAATTGAAAGCCTTCAGGATTTTTATGAACGTCTAAAGATTCGTAATCCCGATGTTACGATCCCCAGTGTTGAAACTGTTACTAATGTCGGGCACTTTGGCGTGTTCAAAAGATCTACGCATTGTTCGGCCCAGCCCTCTCCATATAATCGTAGGGATTATTATAAGATTTCGCTGATCCTGGGATCTGGAATACTCCATTATCCAAATCAGCGAATTATTGTGAAAGAACGAGGCTTGCTTTTTACCAACCCTAATATTCCGTATGCCTGGGAAGCAACCTCAGAAACCCAGGCTGGATTTTTCTGTCTGTTTACCGAGAACTTTATACATAACAGAAACGAAAGTCTCAGAGAGTCATTGTTATGGCAGCTTCAAGGTTGCCCTATCATTTCCATTAACCAGCATCAGGAAGAGATTTTCATGGAGCTATTTGCCAAGATGATGACTGAAATGGAAAGTATGTATGTTCATAAATATGACATGATCCGCAATTACATTCAATTAATTGTTCACGAGGCATTAAAGGTTCAACCACCAGATACTTACGTTAGGGAAAACAATGCAGCCGTCAGATTAACATCTATGTTTATAGAATTGCTTGAAAGGCAATTTCCGATAGGCTCCACTGATCATATACTTGAATTAAGAACACCACATGATTTCGCTGAGCGACTCTCTGTGCATGTAAATCACCTCAATCATGCTGTAAAAGAGGTAACGGGCCGGACTACTTCGGAGCATATTTTGAAAAGAATTGCCACCGAAGCCGTTGCGCTGCTAAGTCATACCGAATGGAATGTTGGCCAAATTGCATACTGCCTTGGTTTTGAATATCCTGCAAATTTCAATATATTCTTTAAAAGACAAATGCAATGCACACCCCGTTTTTTTAGGCGGGAACGAATTCCATCGTTCTAAAAGATCAATATCATGCCCATCGCTTGTAAAGGCAGAACCGTCGACGCATTCCCTGAGTTCGTCTATTATTCCCTTGCTGTATCCTTTGGTTTTGTACTTTAGGATACATTTTATTGCATGAAACCAGCTATTACATTTATAAAAGAATAGATACTAAACAGCATTAAAGATCCCCCGTATACATAGGTATATGGGTCTATTTTGATGTGATGCCTGGCCTGGATGGGCCGGGTAATCACTTTGATTCCAGTGTGCTCGTTGGTCATTATCAACAGGCACTTAAAATGCTCCAAAACTTTACCTATCTTGATTTTGTTTATTACCAGATGGCATTAATCAAATTTACAAGCAAGGGTATTTATTGTGCACAAGGTGATTTTTACATTGACCCATGGAAACCCGTTAACTACGCGGTAACCACTCATGGGCATTCAGATCACGTAAAATCGGGCAATAAAGCCTATTTATGTCATGACCTCACTAAATCAATTCTTAATCACAGATTAGGCCCAGATCTAAACATACAAACCTTACCCTACCATAAACAGATTACCATTAATGGCGTTAAGTTAAGTCTTTTCCCTGCAGGCCATGTTATAGGATCTGCACAGATAAGACTGGAATATAAAGGCGAGGTCTGTGTAATATCCGGCGACTATAAAGTAGAATACGATGGAATAAGCACTCCATTTGAACCGGTAAAGTGCCATACTTTTGTTTCTGAAAGTACTTTCGGATTGCCTATCTATAAATGGCAGCCGCAACAAGAGGTATTTGGACAAATAAAAGATTGGGTATCTAACAATCGGGATAAGAACAAAACCTCAGTACTCACTGCTTACAGCTTAGGTAAAGCCCAAAGACTTATAAAAGGTCTGGATGGTTATGGTGACATATATGTTCATAGCTCTATTGCAAATTTAAACGAAGGGTTTATGCATGCCGGTATAAATTTGCCCGAAACCATCAGGATCACTCCTGAAATGAAAAAAGAAGAACTGCAAAAAGGAATTGTTATTGTGCCTCCTGCACTTTCTGATGGTAAATGGATTAAAACTTTAACAAATCCAGCTACCGCAGTATGTTCCGGCTGGATGCAAGTTAGGGCCGGCAGAAGATGGCAAAGCGCTGATGCAGGTTTCGCATTAAGCGATCATGCCGATTGGCCCGGACTATTATCGGCCATAGAAGCTACCGAGGCAGAAAAGGTTTTTATAACACATGGCTTTACAGCTACCTTCTCTAAATACTTAAATGAAATAGGCATTGAATCTGAAGAAGTAAAAACTCAATACGGGAATGAGGAAGAAGAGGAGGAAAAATCGTGAAACGCTTTGCAGAACTTATACAACAACTTGAAACAAGCAATAAGACAAACGATAAAATTGCCGCCCTTGTAGATTATTTCAATGAAGCTGATGATTTGGATAAACCTTACGTAATAGCCATGTTTACAGGCAAGCGTCCAAAACGCCCTGTAAGTACTGCTTTAATTAAGCTGTGGGCAATAGAGCTAAGTGAAATCCCTGAATGGTTATTTACAGAAAGTTATCACAATGTGGGCGACTTAAGTGAAACCATAGCGCTTATACTGCCTCCTCCTGCTCAGGCTTCCGATCGTAAGTTACATGAGTGGATAAAGGACCTGGCTTTATTAAACCGGCAAGACGACATCCGTAAAAAAAACTTTATTGTTAACGCCTGGAATAGTTTAGAAACCAGGGAACGCTTTATATTTAATAAGCTCATATCAGGAAATTTCAGAATAGGTGTTTCCAACAAGATGCTTGTAAATGCACTGGCAAAACAAAGTACAACCGAAAGCAGCAAAATCATGCACAGCATTATGGGCAAATGGGAACCTTCAGATATCACCTATAATGACCTTATTGCAGGTGTTCATGTAAATACCGACAATTCCTGGCCATATCCTTTTTGCCTGGCTTATGCTCTTGAATCTGAACCAGCAAGCTTGGGTGAGCCAAAAGAATGGCAAGCTGAATGGAAATGGGATGGCATTCGTGGACAAATCATTAAGCGTAATGGAGAATTGTTCATTTGGTCGCGCGGCGAAGAACTAGTAACAGATCAATTTCCTGAGCTCCATTTCCTGGCAAACGAGTTACCAGATGGCACCGTACTGGATGGAGAAATACTATCCATAAAGGACGGCAAGGTTCAGGCTTTTAGCATACTGCAACAAAGATTAAATAGAAAAACCATCAATAAAGCACAGCTTAATGATGCTCCAATAGGTTTTTACACCTACGACCTTCTTGAGCATAAAGGAAGGGATTTAAGAGAAGATCCATTAGCTACCCGTAGAAAACTACTTGAGCAAACGATTCAGCAACTCCAAACGCAAGATATTGTTGCACTCTCCCCAATAGTTATTTTTAGCGACTGGATATCACTAGCAAAACTTAAAGAAGGTGCAAGAGAACTGAACAGTGAGGGTATTATGCTCAAAAAAATAGATTCATTGTACCATTCAGGCAGAAAGCGCGGAGATTGGTGGAAATGGAAGATAAACCCTTATACTGTTGACACAGTAATGATTTATGCACAAAAAGGAAGCGGTCGCAGGGCTAACTTCTATACGGATTATACTTTTGCTGTTCGTGATGGAGATCAGTTAATCACTATAGCAAAGGCTTATTCCGGTTTAACGGATGCTGAAATTAAGGAGGTAGATCGTTTTGTAAAGAAAAATGCTGTAGAGAAATTTGGCCCCGTACGCACGGTAAAGCCTGAACTGGTATTCGAAATAGCTTTTGAAGGAATAGCCGAAAGTAAAAGACACAAAGCCGGGCTGGCATTAAGGTTTCCACGAATTGCCAGGTGGAGAAAAGATAAAAAGGCCGATGAGATCAATACGCTTGATGACCTTAGGCAATTATTACAATCTACCTTATGAAACTGGAAAATAGCAAGGGATACAAGCAGGTAATAAGTTGGCTAAAACTTAGTAAAAAAAGACCTTTTAAGTTTCAAACTGATGCATGGCAATATTATGCCGAAGGCTATAGTGGTCTGGTGAACGCTCCTACCGGATTTGGTAAAACCTATTCTATATTTTTAGCTGTGGTAATTGATGAGCTGAATAAAAGAGCTGAGCTGAAAACCACAGCACTTAAAAGTAAAACTAAGACCGGATTAAAATTGATTTGGATAACACCACTTCGGTCCCTTGCTAAGGATTTGGCACGTGCCATGCGCGAGGTTTGTGATGAACTCAAACTGGATTGGATGATAGGCGTAAGAAATGGAGATACTCCCCAAAGTGAAAAGTTAAAACAGAAAAAACAAATGCCAGAGGTGCTCATCATCACACCTGAAAGTATGCACTTGCTGCTTGCCCAAAAAAGCACTTTTAATTACTTTGATCAATTACAATGTATAGTTGCTGATGAATGGCATGAACTGCTGGGTAGCAAACGTGGTGTGATGGCGGAATTGGCGATTTCAAGAATAAAAGGGTTGCTTACAGCGCAGCACCCCGAAAGACTCCTAAGGATATGGGGAATCTCGGCAACTATTGGCAATATGGAGCAGGCGATGGACGTACTTGTTCCTTACACCGATTTGCTCAAAACCATAATAAAATCCGACATTAAGAAGAAGATCGTTATCAAATCAATATTGCCGGACCATATAGATATGCTGCCCTGGGCTGGTCATTTAGGTCATAAATTGGCTAATAAACTCATCCCTATCATTAATAAAAGTAAAACCACCTTAATATTTACCAATACCCGAGGGCAGGCCGAACTCTGGTACCAGACCTTGCTTGCCCAGGACGAAAACCTTGCCGGCTTACTTGCTATCCATCATGGCTCCATAGATTATGAATTGAGGAACTGGATTGAAGACGCATTACATTCAGGAGTGCTTAAGGCTGTTGTATGCACGTCGTCTTTGGATTTAGGTGTGGATTTTAAACCTGTTGATACTGTAGTTCAGATTGGCTCTCCAAAAGGTGTTGCCAGGTTCTTACAGCGTGCCGGGCGCAGTGGCCACTCTCCAAATGAAACCTCTAAGATTTATTTTCTGCCTACTCATGCATTAGAACTTGTAGAGGCTGCGGCAATAAAAGAAGCGGCAAAAACACAAGATATCGAAAGCAGGGAGCCTATTGTAATGTCATTTGATACGTTGATCCAATACCTGGTTACCTTGGCCGTTGGCGATGGGTTTGATGATGAAAAGATTTTTTTCGAGATTAAGCAAACTCATGCATTCAGGGAACTCCTACCTCAGGAATGGAGCTGGATTATGCAATTCATTACTACAGGTGGAGATAGCTTAACAGCTTATAATGAATTTAGTAAAGTAACAAAAAGTACCGATGGACTTTGGAAAGTGGAAAGCCGACAAATTGCCATGCGCCACCGGTTACACATTGGAACGATAGTTAGTGATGCCATGCTTAAAGTAAAATACCTGACAGGTGGCTATATTGGTATGATTGAAGAATCATTCATATCACGGATGAAACCAGGAAGTAGCTTTACCCTTGCCGGCAGAGTACTTGAATTTATAATGGTCAAGGAGATGATGGTATTGGTTAGGAAAAGTAAACTTAAACAAGCCATCAGTCCAAGTTGGATGGGTGGCCGTATGTCGTTAACCGCAAACCTTGGAAGTATACTGAGGAAGAAATACAATGAGACACTCGATAAACAGCATGGAGATGAAGAGCTCGATTTTATACTGCCACTATTTGAACGTCAGGCCAAGGTTTCTCATGTTCCTAAAAGTGACGAGTTTTTAATTGAACTGATCAATACCAAAGATGGATATCATTTCTTTGCCTATCCTTTTGAAGGCAGACAGGTACATGAGATCATGGCGGCATTAATAGCCTTTAGACTTGGTCGCGTACAACCTATAAGCTTCTCTATTGCTATGAACGACTATGGATTTGAGTTGCTCAGTGAACAGCCCATTCCTCTGGAGGAAAATACGATAAAAGAGCTATTTAGCCCCGTTAACCTGACCGACGATATTGTAGCCAGTATTAATGCAACAGAAATGGCCCGACGTAAGTTCAGAGACATTGCCTGCATTTCGGGACTTGTTTTTCAGGGATACCCAGGGAAATATGTTGCTAACAAGCACTTACAGTCATCCTCTTCCCTATTTTTTAATGTTTTTAGCGATTATGATAAACATAACTTATTATTGCGTCAGTCATATGACGAAGCATTTTATCAGCAGATTGAAGAACCCCGATTAGCCGCAGCCCTGCATCGCATACAAACCAGCAAGGTTATCGTTATAAAGGCTGACAGCTATACCCCACTGTGTTTCCCGATCAAAGTAGATAGTTTAAGGGATAACATGAGTAGCGAGGAATTGAGTCAGCGGATTGAAAGAATGACTTCAGAATCGGAAAAAAGAGTACCAGTAAAAAGAAAAAAGCAAAAAAATGACCATTGATTGTAAAGGTGAGCAGCTCATATTAAGTAATGAAAGAGCAATATGCTGGCCAGCTAGAAAAATGCTTATCATTAGTGACCTGCATATCGGAAAGTCTGCTTATTTCAGAAAATCAGGCATACAGGTGCCTGATGCAATAAACCATACAGATCTGCAAAGATTAAGCACTCTGATGTCGGAATTTAGTCCTGAAACTCTGCTGGTTACCGGAGATATGTTCCACAATAACATTAACAGCGATGCCAATGCTTTTATGCACTGGCGAAATAGCTATGCCAACCTTAAAGTTATATTGATAAAAGGAAATCACGACAATTTAAAGAATGAAGATTATGAGGCTTTAGGCATAGAAGTACATCAAAAGGAATTGTTGCTGGCACCTTTTAGATTTATACATGATAAACCTGGTGAAGTTGATGATTATTATAGCATCTCGGGCCACATACACCCCGGTGTAATTATTTATGGAAAGGCTAAGCAGCAATTGAAGTTCCCTTGCTTTTACTTTGGAAAACATTACGCCATATTACCCGCTTTTAGTGTTTTTACCGGGCAAAAAATATTAGATGCAGAGCAGGGCGATTGCTTTTATGCCATCACACCTGCTAAGGTTGTAAGGGTTTAAGCAATTTGTTTATTCAAATTTTGCATCCAGGAATTAAACATATCCTGCTCAATCTTTATTACCAGTTCAGCATGTTTTTCCCAATCCGCATCAAAGCTTCTAAGTTGGTTTAACATTTCTTCCAAGTGTCCTTCTTCTTCAAGAATGATCGATTTAACGGTTACTTTGCTGCTTGCAGCAGTTAAAACATCCTGATAAACAGGGTATAGCTCATCTGCACGTACTTCAATTGCATAGGTGACAAAAAGATAAGCTGCAAACTTTAGTTCATATCCGCTTAAATTAAAATGCTGTTTCAAATAACGGCATACAGCCACATCCAAAGCGTTTAAATAAAATTTGGTATCGTTAGGAGCCAATAGCTCATCACTAGTATAAGTTTTGCATAGATCTCCATCAAGTTTGTCGAGCTGCTTCTTTAGATAATAAGCATGACGGTGTTCCTCTGCTGCATGTTTAAGAATTATAAGGTTCACCTTTTCTTTATGCTCCGATGCAGAGATTTTCTTTGCACCTGCATTTTCCATATACGACAAGGTATTTAACCATTTGGCATGTAAAACATTATCGCTTACTATGTTCTCTAAAATCGGTTTAATGTTCATTACTGTTTTTATTATAATATTGCTTTATTATTCATCCTTGTAAATTCGTCATGCTATACACACCTGGTCATCCTGAATTTATATATCGTTTAGTGCTTCATTAATAGTTTGGTAAATATAATCAAGGTCTTCGTTACTGATTATATAAGGTGCTAAAATATAAATGATATTCCCCAGCGGCCTGAGTATAATCCCCTTATCCAGAAAGTAGTTATAAAGTTGATTTCTCAATCCGTTTAAATAAGAGGTATCGGTACCAGTTTCCCACTCCATTACCAATATTGTTCCTGCCTGCCTTACATCTTTAAGCTTCGGATGACCTTTTATCTGTGAAGCAAAAGCTTCATGTTTTGCCACTACTCTATGAATGTTTGCAAGTGTCTCCGGCTTTAGCAAAATATCCAGACTAGCCAATGAGGCTGCGCAAGTTACCGGATTAGCCGTAAATGAATGTCCATGGTATAAAGTTTTAAGTTTATCATCACTTAAAAAGGCATCAAATATTTTTTGGTTACATGTAGTAATCCCCATTGGCATAGTGCCACCTGTAAGCCCCTTAGACAAACAAAAAATATCAGGACTAGTATTTAGTGCCTCGCAAGAGAAATACTTACCAGTGCGCCCAAAACCAGTCATCACTTCATCTGCTATTGTCAGTATTCCGTGTTTCTGACAAGTTTCAAGTAACTGATCTAGATACTGAGGTTCATACATCAACATTCCGCCTGCACCTAAAACCATCGGTTCAAATATAAAGCAGGCAACCTCATTAGAAAGATAATTGATCTTAGATTTAAGCTGCTCAATATTCCGCTCATTGGGAAGATCAATAAATTCAACATCAAACAAAAGAGAAGCAAAGGGATCAGTAAAAATACTCCGCCCACTCACCGACATGGCACCAAAAGTATCGCCATGATAAGCCTCCCTAAATGCAATAATTTTAGTCCGGGGCTGCTTGGTAGTATTAACCCAATACTGTAAGCACATTTTAATGGCTACCTCTACTGCTGTAGATCCATTATCACTATAAAATACCTTTTCCTGTCTGCCAGGTAATAATGGAAGCAAACGTTCTGCCAGCTGTACAGCCGGTTCATGGGTAAATCCTGCAAATATTACGTGTTCCAAAGTCTTTAATTGCTCAGCAACTTTAGCCGCAATATGAGGATGAGCATGCCCATGAATGGTTACCCACCAGCTGGAAACAGCATCAATATATTTCTTGCCATCTTCATCAAATAAGTAAACACCCTCTCCTCTTACAATTGGAACATGAGGTGCGGCATTTTTCATTTGTGTGTAAGGATGCCATATTACTTTTTTATCCCTTTCGGCTAAACTCATTGGTTTCTTTCTTTAATTAATAGTTCTATTACAGTTTTGTCGGTTTTAAAAGTCACGTCGTCAGTTTTAAGGTCATTTAAGCTAACCCATCTAAACGACTGTAAGGTATTTTCATCAAAATCAAATACATCAGTCTTAAAATTCAACGCTAAGGGATGTAACGCTTTTACGGTATAATAAATACTTAAAATCTGACTATCGTTAAAAGAAGACTGCTCATAGAAGTCGGTAGTATAAAGATGATTGAGCACTTCAATTTCAGCATTGCATTCTTCCATAAACTCACGTTTAAGGGCATCTATCAGACCTTCGCCCAATTCTAATCCGCCACCGGGGAATTTACTGAATGTCCGGCCCCCAGATTGTTCGTCGCTAATCAGTACCTGGTTTTCAGCATTAATTAGTAAGCCGTATACTCTTACATTAAAATAACTCATTGATCGAAGTGTTTTTGATTTTTAGTTGCATTCTCGATTGTCCATTTAATTTCACTTCTAAAGGCTTCTTGCCTTACCGGACAATCATTCATTTTACAATAGTTGCAGCAAGCAGGTAGGCAAGGATCTGCATGAATAAACAGTTCCGTTTTCCGATGTGCATTGCCATTTATAAGTTCATCAATACTAGATATTTCCTGATGAACACGATTGAGATCGAAGTAATAAGGAAGCGTGAAGTGGCAATCTATGTGCAGATCGGCGCCATACTGTTGCGCCCGCAGGTTGTGTACATCTATCCAGGGTTCCTTACGGTTTTTCTGCAAAATTTCAATAATGTCTTTTACAAGATCAATATTACTTTCGTCCATCAATCCACCTATAGATCTTCGCGTAAGCTTATATCCGTTGTAAATGATGTATAATCCTAATAAAATCGAGATCACACTATCCAGCCAATAGATCTTCGTAAGCTGTATTAAAATTACACCAACCACCAGTCCTGCACTGGTTATGGCATCGGTAAGCAAGTGTTTCCCATCAGCCTCCAACGTAATTGAATTGTGTTTTTTTCCGGTATTTATCAGATAAAAACCTATAATTAAGTTTACAATTCCGGTCGCCCCAATAATAATAGCTCCTTCAAAAAGCTGATAAATTGGCTTAGGATAGATTAAATCATAGGTAGATTTAAAGATAATGATCAATCCGGCAATGGTTATAAGAGTGCCTTCCAGAAAAGCTGAGAAAAACTCCACTTTACCATGACCATAAGGATGATTTTTATCTTTAGGGATGGTGGCCAGATAGATGCTATAAAATGCAAAGCTGCTGGCTAGTACATTCACAATACTCTCTAAAGCATCAGTTAAAATTGCATTGGACTGAGTGATGAAATAGGCAACAAATTTTGCCAGCATAAGCACTATCCCGACGCATAAAGAAAGAAGTATCGCCTTTTTTTTAGGTTGCACTTTATAGAGATTAGCCACCAAAAATACAGTTTCACTATCGAATTACATTAAAAAGTATTTTTTTTAGTTTATAATTCAGTGAGGTTCATATATTTGTCACTGCACAAAATTAAATTTGCCCACGCACAAATTATTATGACATTTTTATCCAAAAGAATCAATAACCTATCTGAGTCACAGACAATTAAAATGGCTAAGTTAGGCAGAGAGCTATCCGCAAAAGGAATAGACGTTATTAACCTAAGCTTTGGTGAGCCAGACTTCTTTACACCTGAGTTTGTTAAGGAGGCTGCAAAGACCGCTGTAGATGAGAATTACTCTTACTATACTCCGGTTTCTGGTTACCCTGAACTACGTAAGGCAGTTGCAGAAAAGTTATTGAGAGAAAATGGATTAACCTATGGTTTCGATCAGATTGTAGTTTCCACAGGAGCTAAACAATCACTTGCAAACGCAGTAATGTGTTTAGTTGATCCAGGAGACGAGGTTATCGTTCCAACTCCATACTGGGTATCTTATTCAGAAATGATTAAACTTGGTGAAGGTGAAACGGTATTCATCAACGCAACAGTTGAAAACAACTTTAAAATTACGGGAGCACAATTAGAAGCAGCAATTACTCCTAAAACCAAATTATTCATGTTCTCTTCGCCCTGCAATCCAACCGGATCTGTTTACAGCAAAGAAGAATTAGCTGATTTAGTAGCTGTTTTTGAAAAACACCCGAACATCTATATCATCTCTGATGAGATTTATGAACACATCAACTTTGTTGGTAAACATGCTTCGATTGCAGAATTTGATTCAATTAAAGACAGGGTAATCCTGATCAATGGTTTCTCTAAATCTTACGCTATGACTGGCTGGAGAGTTGGTTACATGGCAGCGAATAAAGAAATTGCAAATGCTTGCGATAAACTACAAGGTCAAATCACCTCAGGAACATCTTCTATCGCTCAGCGCGCAGCTTTAGCCGCTTATCAGGGAGGTTTAGATACTGTAAACCAAATGGTCGCTGAATTTAAAAAACGTAGAGACATCGTTCATGCCCTATTAACAGAAATCCCGGGTGTTAAGGTAAATCTTCCGGACGGGGCTTTTTATTTCTTCCCTGAAATAAAATCTTACTTTGGTAAAACCGATGGTACTCAAACCATCAACAGCGCAGAAGACCTAAGCTTATTTTTATTAAACGAAGCTCACGTATCTACTGTTACAGGCGAAGCATTCGGAAACAGTGATTGTATCAGAATTTCTTACGCTGCTGCTGAAGATAAACTTAGAGATGCAGTTTCAAGGATAAAAGCTGCTTTAGCTAAATTGAGGTAAGTTTAGTATTTAGATATTAGTACTTAGACATTGAGCTCAAAACATAACGATAGAGCTCAAAACATAACAAAGGGCCTGTTCCAAATGAAACAGGCCTTTTTATTTCTTTATGTTTCTCCCCATTACTCCATGCATGTTGGACTAGCGACTTTACGCTGAGGTGCCATATTTAGAAACTGAGTGTTATGGGAAAAGACATAGAAAATTTTGTCCTTTTTCAGGGCAAAAGATTCCAGCCTTTGAGTATTAATGCTCAGTTCTTAAGCAAAGAGCTAAGCCATATTACGAGCGAATCGCTTCAACAGGATCCAACCTAGATGCTGCATAAGCCGGCCAAAATCCCGAAATTGTACCAATAATAACAGACACACCTATCCCAAGCATAATATTTTTCATGAATAAGATCATCTCAAAACCGACAGCACTGGCAGCTAACGTTGCCAGATAAACAAGAAGCAAGCCTAACAGCCCTCCCAGCAAGCACAATGCTATCGCTTCAAATAGAAACTGAAGCATGATAAAATAATTTTTAGCACCCAGCGATTTTTGGATACCTATAATATTGGTACGTTCTTTTACCGAAACAAACATAATATTGGCAATACCAAACCCCCCAACTAGAATAGAAAAGCCACCTATTACCCAACCGGCTATATCAACCATTCCGAACATGGTATCTAACTGATTAGATGCAATAGTACTCTTATTTAAAGAGAAATCATCCTCAACACCTGGCCTTAACCTTCTGATGGAACGCATGGTTCCTTGTATTTCACTTTCAATCTCGTCAAGTGCAATGTGTTCAAAGCCCCTTACCGTAATTGATGGGTCATACCTGTCACTTTCAATATCCATAATACCTTTAGCAAAATTTAAAGGCATTATAATATTCTTATCCTGCGACATACCCAGAATATCTTCTCCTTCTTTCTTAAAAACACCAACTACATTTAATTTACGGCCCATCACTATTATAGATTTGCCAATTGCAGGTTCTCCATTAAATAAGCCTTCGGCCACAAGAGCACCAATAAGAACAACAGGAGAACCCGCCCTTCCTTCATTCTCAGTAAAATATCTTCCTTCTTGAAAATCCAGGGTCCATGTTTTATTAAAATCCTGAGAAGCAGCTCTTACCCCCACACCTTCTACCGAATTACTTCTATATTTAATAGTTCTCTCATTTGCCCAGATTTCGTAAGACAACCCTTCTGCATGTTCCAGACGATCTCTCAGCAACTCATAATCTCTTAGTGACGGCACTGGCCTGTTCATGTATTTCCACCACGGGTAATCTCCGAAACCACCCCATGGCCATTTCTGAACAAATATTGTTTTAGAGCCTAGTTTATCTATACTTGCCTGCAGTTTACTTCTAAAAGTATCAGCAGCGGAAAACACGAATATGATTGCAAAAATACCAATGGTGATCCCTAATAAGGAAAGCATGGTGCGAAGCTTATTTTGGCGGAGAGCATCAAATGCAAATCGAAAACTTTCGCCTATTAGTTTGAGAATGATCATAATTAATGTTTAGACCAAAACTAACCAAAAAGGTTACAGAAAAACATTATATAATATAAAAAATACATTTATGTTTATGAATAAAACATATCTTGTTTATCAGGACGTAAGTTAATTGCAAAAAAGAAGATTATATTTTGTAAATTTGCGCCCTTAATTATCACATCGAAAAATATGAAGTTATCTCAATTTAAGTTTAATCTACCTGAATCATTAGTTGCCAATAATCCTTCAGAACAAAGGGACGAAGCCCGTTTAATGGTTCTACACAAGGATAGTGGCAAAATTGAACATAAAATATTTAAGGATATTTTAGGTTATTTTGATGATAAGGATGTAATGATATTGAACAACACTAAAGTTTTCCCAGCACGTTTATACGGAAATAAGGAAAAAACAGGTGCAACAATTGAAGTCTTCTTATTGCGTGAACTGAACAAAGAATTACGTTTATGGGATGTTTTGGTTGATCCGGCCCGTAAAATCCGTGTTGGAAACAAATTATACTTTGGTGATGACGATCTGTTAGTTGCCGAAGTTGTCGATAACACTACTTCACGTGGACGAACCATTCGTTTCTTATTTGATGGAACTGACGAAGAATTCAGAAAAAACATCGAAATTCTTGGTGAAACTCCACTTCCAAAATACATCAAGCGTAAAGCTACTGCTCAGGATAAAGAACGTTATCAAACTATTTTCGCAAAACATGAAGGTGCAGTTGCTGCCCCTACCGCTGGTTTACACTTTAGCAGAGAGTTAATGAAACGCCTGGAATTAAAAGGTATTAATTTTGCAGAAGTTACTTTACATGTTGGTTTAGGTACTTTCAGATCTGTAGAGGTTGAAGATTTAACTAAACACAAAATGGACTCAGAACAGTACATTATTGAGCAAAAAGATGCAGACATTGTAAATAAAGCGATTGAAGAAAAAAGGAAGATCTGTGCTGTTGGAACTACTTCTATGCGTGCAATAGAATCAGCTGTTTCTTCAAACAGAACACTTAAGGCAGCTAACGACTGGACAAGTAAGTTCATCTTCCCTCCTTATGATTTCAGCATTGCTAACTCAATGATCACTAACTTCCACACTCCCGAATCAACGTTATTAATGATGGTAAGTGCATTTGGTGGTTACGATTACGTTAGACATGCTTATGAAGTGGCTTTAAAAGAAAAATACCGTTTCTATAGCTATGGTGATGCTATGTTGATCATCTAATCAAAATATTAGAGTTGTAATAGGAGGCTTGAATCAGAACTGATTTAAATCTCCTATTTTTGTTTAAAAGCCAAAATACAATGAAATACTACGCCATTTTAGTTGCAGGTGGTTCTGGCAGCAGAATGCAAAATGCTATAGCCAAACAGTTTCTATTATTAGATGGTAAACCGGTATTAATGCACACCCTCGAGGCTTTTCATCAATGCCCTCTAAATCCTGAAATACTTTTAGTACTAAATATCCATCAGCATGAATACTGGGAAGAGCTATGCGACACCTACAGCTGCTCAATTCCACATCAGGTAGTAAAAGGTGGCGTACAAAGATTTCATTCCGTAAAAAACGGTCTAAAAGCCATTAAGGGCAAAGGGATTGTAGCGGTACATGATGCAGTAAGGCCGCTGATTTCTGCAGGCCTTATCTCTAAGTCATTTCAGGTAGCAGAAGAAAAAGGCAACTGCATCGTAGGCATTACCCCAACAGATTCCATCCGAAGAATGATTGGCAGCCAGAAAAGTGAATCGCTGAATAGAAACGAGGTCGTTTTGATACAAACCCCTCAAACTTTCAATTTGGATGTATTAAAAAAGTCTTATGAAAAACCATTCAGAAATGAGTTTACAGACGATGCCTCAGTTGCCGAATATTCGGGATTTGAGATCAATATGATTGAAGGAGAAAGAGAGAATATTAAAATTACGTACCCTGAGGACCTTGAAATTGCATCGATCTTTCTTAACAAAAGAAAAAAGGCTTTGTAAGATCGTTATGCCGATTTTTACCGGCATAACGACCGATTAACAGGAGTGCTATTATGCTGCCCTATTGATAACTTTTAGAATAATTGCTATAACCGCAATAACTAATAAAATGTGGATTAAGCCACCAACATTTGGGCCAAAGCCATTAAAGAAGAAGCCAATGATCCACAGTATTACTAATACTACGGCAACTAGATAAAGTAGATTTCCCATAACGTTTAATTTTAGGTGTATGTTTTAGACAGATTTCAGGTTGTGTTAAACACTTCCATGACAATACATAAACAATCATCGTTCCAAAAAAAGAAAGGCCCCGACAATCGGAGCCTTTCTTTTTTATTAGTTATGGTTAATATTCGTCTTCGTTAAAGAAGAAATCATCCTTAGTAGGGTAATCTGGCCAAATTTCTTCGATGGTTTCATATGGTTCCCCATCATCTTCCAAAGCTTGTAAATTTTCTATCACCTCTACAGGTGCTCCAGATCGTATACCATAATCTATCAATTCATCTTTTGTTGCAGGCCATGGAGCGTCTTCCAAATGCGATGCGAGTTCTAAAGTCCAATACATATTTCTTTACTATTAAGTTATTCTAAATTTATTCGCAAAAGTATATTAAAAAACCTGAGCAAAACAAACTTTTTTTTCCACTTTTTTTAAAGCCTCGGAAGCCAGATATTTTCTTCCGTTCCAGCATCTAAATTCAGTTTTCGTGCCAAAACAAATAAATAATCGCTTAAACGGTTCAAATAAATGGTCATTTTTTCGTCAACAAAGCTTTCAGCAGCCAAATGTACCGCTAAACGCTCTGCACGGCGGCAAATGCATCTTGCAACATGGCAGTAAGAAACCACCGTATTTCCACCTGGCAATACAAAATGTTTTAACTCCGGCAGTATTTCGTTCATGCTATCCATTTCCAGTTCTAACAATGCAATGTCGCTTTCATGAAGGTCGGGTATCTTCATTTTTGACTTTTCAGGATCAGCAGCTAACGATGCTCCTACTGTGAATAATCTATCCTGAATCTCTTTAAGTATTTTTTGATGATGGCTATCGATTTCCTGGCACATGATTAATCCTATGTAGGAATTAAGCTCATCAACAGTTCCATAACATTCAATACGCAAATGAAATTTCGGAACTCGGGTACCTCCAATTAATGAGGTTAATCCCTTATCACCGGTTTTGGTATATATCTTCATTAAGAAATGTTATACTATTTTCTCAAAATCACTGCCTATTTTCTCCAGATTGCTAAGGCGTGGCGATACAGTTTTAATATCCTCATTCTTATAATCCTTCTCAACTAAACCATCGCGCATACGCACAATACGATGAGCATGCTGCGCAATATCTTCCTCATGTGTAACCAGGATAATGGTATTTCCCTTACTATGAATTTCTTCGAGCAAACCCATAATTTCTATTGAGGTTTTAGTATCAAGGTTACCTGTTGGCTCATCGGCCAATATAATTGAAGGATTATTTATTAAAGCTCTGGCAACAGCTACACGCTGACGCTGCCCACCTGAAAGCTCGTTAGGCTTGTGTGTAACCCTGTTACCAAGGCCAACGTTTTCTAAAGCCTTTTGAGCACGCTCATCGCGCTCTTTTTTAGAAGCACCGGCATAAATTAACGGTAAAGCAACATTATCTAAAGAGGTTGAACGTGGTAAAAGATTAAAAGTTTGAAAAACAAACCCTATCTCTTTATTTCTTACCTCAGCAAGTTCGTTATCAGTCATATGACTCACATTAATTCCATTAAGAATATATGTGCCCTTACTAGGGGTATCTAAACAGCCAAGAATGTTCATTAAGGTTGATTTACCAGAACCTGAAGGTCCCATTAAAGCAACGAACTCGCCTTTATGGATATCAAGAGTAACGGATTTTAAAGCATGAATAACTTCTGAACCTATAACGTATTTACGGCCTATCTCTGTAATTTGTATTAATGCTTTTTCCATCACTTTTTTCTTTTTAGACGATCTTTAATACTCCAATGTTACACTTCAGCTTATTTTTCTATGATCTTAGGAACAAAGAAGAAGCTTTCGTTGTGCTTAGCTGCATTCTTTAACCCATCTTGTACTGTAATTTCCTGCTTCACTACATCTTCTCTCCAGATGTTTTCTTCCTGGTTCATGTAAACCAGTGGCTTTACACCGGTAGTATCCAACTCATTCAACTTCTCCATAAAAGTAAGTATCTTATTCATGTCGGCAATCAATGTATCAACTTCTTTATCTTCAATAGCTATTCTGGCTAAATCAGCAACTTTATTTATGGTTTGCTTATCTATAATCATTTATGAGCAAGTTTACTGTTTATTAAATCAAAAACGCGGTCCTTCAATAGATCTGCGTCATCAACACCCAAATCCTGAGTCCCAACTGGTTTGTGGATGTAAATATCGCAAATTCCCGGACTTGTTCCATATTTTGAACCATCATCCCACATTCTTTTCCAAATATTAATCATACTGACAGGAACAATGGGTATATTTTTTTCAATTGCCAGCCTGAAAGGCCCATTTTTAAAAGGTATCGTTTTAGGTGGATATTGATCTTCTATCCTTCCTTCTGGAAAAATAATCAGGCTCATCCCCTTTTCCAGATTATCACCTGCCTTTTTAAACGCTCTGAAAGCCGAAATCTTACTCTCACGTTTTACCGGAACATCAATAGTATTAAAAAACAATTTTAAAACAGGATTAGCCAACAGTTCTTCTTTACCCATAAAATGAAAGCGGCCCTTTGCAATTACGCAAAGTATCATGATATCAAAATTAGAGGTATGATTAGCACAATAGATATACGTCTGATCAGTTGTCAGCTCTTGTTCAAATTTAATACGATAAGCCAACCCTATAAAGAAACTACAAATGAAGCTATTCCATTTGCGCAGTTTGTTCATCAGATCGTAATACCTTGGGTTTCTTGAAGCCAGATAATAAAACGGGTAAAATAAGGCCGAGAAAACCAAAAGAACAAATAAAGAATAAATGCGGTGCAGATGCCTTAGAAGTTTAACCATTGAATTCAAACATACAAATTTTTAGAATTCAAACCATTAAAGTATTAGAGTTGAGAAATAAATTAACCAATTGAACAAATAAGAATAAAAAAAGAAATTATAAGCGAATCGAGTTGTGGTTTTTTATTAATTTCGGCCCTATGAAAGAAACGGTAGTTAGTGGCATACGTCCGACAGGAAAATTACACTTAGGAAATTATTTTGGTGCGGTCACCAACTTTGTAAAAATGCAGTACGATTATAACTGCTTTTTTTTCATCGCTGATCTTCATTCTTTAACAACTCATCCTACTCCTCAGGATTTACATGGTTACGTTAGACATGTACTGGTAGAATATCTTGCATGCGGAATAGACCCCGAAGAAACAACAATCTATATTCAGTCTGATGTTCCCGAGGTTGCCGAACTGTATTTATATCTAAATATGAATGCATATATGGGTGAACTGGAAAGAAGCACGTCGTTTAAAGACAAAGTAAGGTCTCAGCCAGATAACGTAAATGCAGGTCTGCTAACCTACCCTACCTTAATGGCTGCCGATATTTTGATCCACAAGGCTACTAAGGTTCCAGTTGGAAAAGATCAGGAACAACACCTGGAATTTACACGTACTTTTGGTAACCGATTTAACAGACTATATAATTCAGAATATTTCCCGGAAGCATTTGCTTTTAATTATTCAAAAAACCTGGTTAAGGTACCTGGTTTAGATGGAAATGGAAAAATGAGCAAATCAAACGGAGAAGGTAGCTGCATCTATTTATCAGACAGCCCCGAAATCATCCGCAAAAAAGTATCGCGCGCAGTAACAGATAGTGGTCCCTCAGAGGAGAACCAAAAAAAACCTGAAGCAATCCAGAATCTATTTGATTTAATGAAAATTGTTTCACCTGCTGATACACTGAAACATTTCGATGACTTGTATAATAAAATGGAGATTCGGTATGGCGACTTCAAAAAACAACTGGCCGAAGACATGATCGTTTTCAACACGCCAATTCGTGAGCGCATTGAAGATCTTTCTAAAGACAGCTCATATTTACGTCAGGTAGCTATTCATGGTGCTTTAAAAGCCAGAGAAAGCGCACAAAAAACAATAAGAGAAGTTAGACAATTAATTGGTTTCAAATCATTTTAACTTATTGGCTAAAATAACTACCTTACTGATCTTCAATAAAAGTTTATGCACATAGCGATAGTAGGAAATATAGGAGCAGGAAAAACCACGCTAACGGGTTTACTTGCTAAGAATTATGGATGGGAAGCTTTATACGAAGCTGTTGACAATAACCCATATCTCGAAGATTTTTACAGCGACATGAAGAGATGGAGCTTCAATCTTCAAATTTACTTTCTTAACAGCCGTTTCCAACAAATCGTAGATATACAAAACTTCAACAGAAACGTAATACAGGATAGGACCATATATGAGGATGCTCATATATTTGCGGATAACTTACATGATATGGGCTTGATGACTACTAGAGATCATCAAAACTATAAAGCAATTTTTGCTAACGTTACTTCATTTATTAAACCTCCTGACTTGCTTGTTTACCTTCGTGCTTCTGTACCCACTCTTGTAAACAATATCCAGCGCAGAGGCAGAGAATATGAAGCCAGCATCCGCATAGATTACTTATCGAAATTAAATGAAAAGTATGAGGCCTGGATTAAAGATTATAAACTGGGTAATCTGCTTATCCTGGATAAGGATAAATTAGACTTTACGAATAACCCTGAAGATTTGGGAACAATAATACAAGCCATAGAAGCCGAAATAAACGGATTATTTTAAATGAAGATTCTCGGAATCATACCTGCAAGATATGCCTCAACCCGCTTTCCGGGTAAACCTTTAGTTCAAATTAAAGGTAAGAGTATGATTCAAAGGGTTTATGAGCAAGCCAGTAAAGCCAAAAGCTTATCCGATGTAATTGTGGCAACTGACGATGAACGTATTGCCGCTGAGGTTAAAAGGTTTGGAGGTAAGTTCATCATTACCGGAAGCAATCATTTAAGCGGCACAGATCGCTGTGCGGAAGTAGCAACATCTATTTCTGGTTACGATGCAATCATAAACATACAAGGTGATGAACCTTATATAGACCCTGAGCAGATTGATCTTTTAGCCTCGTGCTTTAACGAAAAGGATGTTCAGTTAGCCACTTTAATCAAGGAAATACATACAGAAACCGAGCTTTTCAATATTAATATCCCTAAAGTTGTTGTCAATGCAAAGGGAGAAGCCATCTATTTTAGCCGACAAACAATTCCATATATCAGAAATCAGGAAAAGGAGAATTGGTTAAAAACGCATCATTTTTATAAACATATCGGGATTTATGGCTATATCTACCCTGTTCTGTTAGAAATTACGAAGCTCTCTTTATCTTCTTTAGAAATTGCAGAAAGTTTAGAACAATTAAGATGGATAGAAAATGGGTATAAGATCAAAACCAAGGTAACCGAGATTGAAACTATTGCAATTGATACCCCTGAGGATCTGATTAAAATAAACGATGGCGTATGAAACAATTAATAACCTGTTTTTTTCTCTGCAGCATTTTTTTAGTTGCATGTAACAGTGTTGACAAGGACGATGCCGCTGGAAAAGATTTTGTAAAGATTGTAACAAAGCCATTTACTGATTCTTTAAAGGCTGATACCTTTAAAGTACAAATACTGGGCGACAAACCCGACAACATGCATCTTGCATTCTCTATCAGCTCTTTTGATGGTAAACAGATTTACGATGTAGACATTAAAGCTACCGATTTGTTTAAGAACTATATTGCTACCATAGATCTTTCCAAGAAGAAAAACCAGATCAAATTTCTACAGGAAGAAGTTAACCGTTTCTTTGACGACGAGAACTTCATGGAGCCTGCTGTTGATGAAGCAGACGTGCCTGATGCAAACGTACCCGATAGAGCATTTTTCGACGAGCTCAAAAAAACCAAATTGAATGGATTCATATATCGACTGGGAAAAGAGAGTAAAAATTATGTAGCCTGGTCTGATAAAGAAGGTAAGGTTAAAACTTACTATACTTGCTGTACCAAGTAAAATCTTACATTTTAATAAAAACCATATCAACACAATAAATGCTTATTTGATGCGTTTTTGAGCATTCCATTAAAATTGTTTAAAATAATTAAAAAAAATATTATGATAATTTCAAATTTAACACTATGTTTATATAACGAAACAAAAACAACTACGTAATAACTTATAAATAAACAACCTAGAATATTCTAACCAAATATACTTTAAAGAAAGTGCCCGAAATATTTCGGGCCTTTTTTTTGTCCCCCCGCATAAAAACCTTAAGTTGTCAAAAAACATTATTTTAGCTTTCTTAATAAATGTTATACGGTAATTTATGCTGAAGAGGTTATCCATTTTCATTTTCCTTACACTATCCTTTCTTACCGTAACTGCGCAAAAAGCAAGTGTTACAGGTAGGGTTGTCGATACATTGGGAAGAAGGAATCTGGAACACAGTTCAGTTTTATTGCTAAGATCCGTTGACTCTATAATGGTAAAAACTACCCGAGCAAATGCAGAAGGAAAGTTTGAATTTAGAAACGTTACCAAAGGCGATTACAAGCTGTTGGTAACATTTCCTAAAATGGCCGACTATATCACAAACTTAAGGATTTCGGATACCGCTAACATTAGGCTTGGCGACATTAAAATGGAGCTTAAATCGAAACTCTTAAGCGAAGTAGTTATACAGGCAAAAAGCGCGGTCCGGATGAAAGGCGATACTTTAGTATTTCAGGCCGATAGCTTTGCTGTGCGTACCAATGCCAATGTACAAGAATTACTAAAGAGACTACCAGGTGTTGCTGTTGATAAAAACGGAAATATAAAAGCACAAGGCAAAGATGTTAAGACCGTTTTAGTTGATGGAGACGAGTTTTTTGGCGATGACCCGCTTTTGGCGACAAAATATTTAAAGGCAAATGCTGTAGAAGAAGTTCAGGTTTTCGATAAAAAAAGTAAAACAGCCGAGCTTACCGGAATAGATGATGGTGTAAAGAACAAGACCATTAATATTAAATTAAAGGAAAATGCCAAAAATGGATACCTCGCATCTTTAGATGCAAACCAAGGAAACGACAAGTTCCGAGATTACGGTGCAATGGTTGGGGTTTTTAAGAGCAAGCTCAAAGCTGCAGTTTATGGAACTTACTCCACCCTCACCAATGATTCTAAAATCAACCGATCTATGCGCAAGCTTAAAGGGGAAGAGTATGATGTGATTGAGGTGGGTGATGATGGCASCTMSRYGAYGNNYTCTTCYGRTNKKRGMTRATRANYSWYGMTKAYMKCTYSYMWASYMGYSRCTYGNMSMRWTWANKYTRATWTNSKSKKTYRCTTTGCCGACAGGTTCGAAAACAATACTATGGGGGTAAAGCTTAATTTTAAAGGTTTCGACTACAAAAACAAGAATATAAGAACTTCTAAATCCGAGGAACTTCTACCCAATGGATCGTTATTTTCAAGCTCCGGAAGGAAAGAAGACAGGTCAAAAAACACTGGTGAAAGCCTAAGAGGTGGCTACAGTTACAATATAGATTCACTTACTACATTAAAAATAGCCTTTGGAGCAAAGCAAAACAGAAATCAGCTAAACTCTACGAGTGACGACTTTACAAGAGATCAGCGAGGCTTATTTATCAGTAACAATACCCAAACCAATACCGGCTCTGGTCATAGTGAAGCATTTAACGGAAATATCAACTGGTCAAAAAGATTTAATAAAAAAGGAAGAACACTATCAATAGACATCCAGCCCGAGAATCTTTCCAGTAAAAACATTGAAAAAAGTATAAATCAGACAAAGTACTATGATGACAATGGCCATGAAAACCGGGTAGAAAACACGAACCTGAATAAAGACAACGTAAACGATCAAAAATCAATAGGCACCAGGATCAGTTATACAGAACCCTTATCAAAACGGTGGGCTATAGAAGCAGGATATAGCTTCAAAACAATAGCATCAAGCAGCTACAGATTAGTTTCAGATAATAGCACCAATAAAATAGACTCTTTAAGTAATAATTTTAAATTCATCAACTTCTCAAATGTTGGAAAAATAATTACGCAATATAAGGTTAAGAACTTCTCTATCTCTACCGGATTGGAAGCCACACAAACAAATTTTGTGCTTAAAGATCTAGATCAGCAAAGCGACTTTGACCGCAACTATTTAAACCTATCTCCAAGCACCAATCTTTTCTATAAAATAAACAACAACAGCAACTTATCTGTGAACTACAATGGTTACATGCAACAGCCAAGCATTAATCAGATACAACCGGTAAGGCAGTTAAACAACCCCCTATTTCAGGTTATTGGAAACCCATCTTTAAGGCCTTCGTTTACAAATAACTTCGGTCTTTCTTACAATAGTTTTCAGTTCTCAACCGACCAGTATATCTCTGGTTATTTTAGCTACGGTTTTACGAATAACGCAATTGTCGACACAGAAATAGTTGATGAATTTAACAAAAGAATCTCCAGCTATACCAACCTGAATGGAAACAATTCAATAGCAGGAAACGTATATTACTCTAAAGGTTTTCCGAAGTTAAACTTCCGCTTTGGTATAGACCTCGGATTTAATACCTCTAACAATCAAACGATATTAAATTTTACGAGAAACAGAACAAGAAATACTCAATTTAATTTAAGAACATCTTTTAATTACTATACGCATAAACTTGATTTAAGCTACACCCCATCGGCCAGCTTTATGTATGGTAAATCATCTATTGGTAGCATTAATGACGGCAGAAGCTTAATTCACGACCATGAGTTATCTGCAACAGTACAACTACCTTACAAATTCGAATTTAATTCAACCATGTCCCTTTCATTCCGTCCTGCAAACTCATCTTTTGATAAAGATCTGGACGTGATCATATGGAATGGTTACCTGTCAACCAAGGTATTAAAAAACGAAGCGCTTGAAATTAAACTTTCCATAACGGATATCCTTAATCAAAAAATTGGGTACAACAGATATGTTGGTGGAAATATTAAAAGTGAAAGTACGTTTAGCTATATTCCCAGATATGTATTATTTGGGATAAACTGGAATTTAAGTGGTAATTTTATTAAAAATTCCAGCGTTAAATAGCTAATAAATGAGCAGGTCGGTATTTTTTCTTCTTTTCTGTGCAATGCCGTTTAAATTGCTAGCCCAGCAGCTTTTTATTCCGAATGGGAAAATTACGTTCGAAAAAAGGATAAATATGGTGCGTACAATGGCGGATTTTGGACTTTCTGATGAAATTAAAGGGGCCATGAAAAAGTACAAAATCAGTAATTGGGACCTTTATTTTGACCGTACAAGGTCTATTTATAAAGCTCAAAAAAAAGACGACAATGATGAGGATTTAACGTACTTTATTACACCTGGTGAATCGACCAACGAACTTTATGCCGATTACGCAAACAGAAACCGCGTATTAAGGAAAAACATTATGGGCGACGATTACCTGCTAAAAGACACTATACCACGTGTAAACTGGAAAATTATGCACGACATCCGTATAATTTCAGGCTATGAATGCAGGAAAGCAATAGGACGCATTAACGACACGGTTTATGTGGTTGCTTTTTATACAGATGAAATTTTACTGCGCGGAGGTCCTGAAGGGTTCAGCGGTTTACCTGGTATGATATTAGGGCTTGCCATCCCCAGATTAAACACGACCTGGTTTGCCACCAAAGTTGAGGCTTTTACTAATTTTAATAACGAAATTCAACCACCTAACAAGGGCAAAAAAACAGAAACTGACAGAGAATTGAAAAAATTAATTGAATTATTTACACGTTACAACGGAAATAAAAATGAGAAACCAGAAGAAATACGCAAAGCTATATATGGATTCGTACTCTAAAAGAGCTTCTTTATATAATTGCTAGTCAGCCGCTAGAAAGCAAATCATATAAAGAATTTCATTAAAACATTTTTTCCTTTACGAATATTTAAAAAAAGAGCCTTAAAGCTTCGGTTTATTTGCTAACTTTGTATCCCGTACAAAAACAATAAGGACAGCATTAAAAACTGCCTTTATATCAGAAATTCACAAACATGACTAAGTATATTTTTGTTACGGGCGGTGTTACTTCCTCTTTGGGTAAGGGCATCATCTCCGCTTCATTAGCCAAACTATTACAAGCACGCGGCTACAGTGTAACCATTCAAAAGTTTGACCCGTATATCAACATCGATCCGGGAACGCTAAATCCTTACGAACATGGCGAATGCTATGTTACTGAAGATGGTGCAGAAACAGACCTTGATCTTGGACACTATGAGCGTTTCTTAAATGTTCCAACCACACAGGCTAACAACATTACTACTGGTCGTATTTATCAGAATGTAATCAACAAAGAAAGACAAGGCGAATACCTTGGTAAAACGGTGCAGGTTGTACCTCATATTACCGATGAAATCAAAAGAAACATGCGCATTTTAGGCGATAGCGGCAAATATGATATCGTTATTACGGAACTGGGCGGTACTGTTGGTGATATCGAATCACTTCCATTTATAGAGGCAGTACGTCAGTTTAAATGGGAAGAAGGCGCTAATAATGCCATAGTTATTCACTTGACACTAATCCCTTTCCTTGCAGCAGCCGGCGAACTAAAAACCAAACCTACGCAACACTCTGTTAAAGCTTTATTGGAGTATGGTATACAACCGGATATTTTGGTTTGCCGTACCGAGCATCATATCTCCCAGGACATCCGTAAAAAGATTGCCTTGTTCTGTAATGTGAACGTTAATGCGGTAATCGAATCGATTGATGCATCATCAATTTATTCAGTTCCATTGTTAATGATGAAAGAGCAGTTGGATAAAACGGTCTTAACCAAATTAAAACTGGCTCATAAAAACGAACCTGATATGGAAAGCTGGAAAGATTTCCTTGGTCGTTTAAAAAATCCTACATCAGAAGTAACTATAGGTGTTGTAGGTAAATATGTGGAATTGCCTGATGCTTATAAATCTATAACTGAGTCATTTGTTCATGCCGGCGCAAAGAACGAATGCAAAGTACGTGTTCAATACATTCATTCAGAAGGAGTTTATCCTGATAATGCGAAAGAAAAACTTGGTCATTTAGATGGTTTACTTGTTGCTCCTGGTTTTGGTAGCAGAGGTATTGAAGGAAAAATTGATGCAATTAAATATGTAAGAGAAAACAACGTTCCGTTCTTTGGAATTTGTTTAGGTATGCAATGTTCAGTTATCGAGTATGGAAGAAATGTACTTGGACTACAAAATGCAAATACTACCGAGATTGACGAAAACACTGAGCATCCGGTAATTAATATGATGGAAGATCAGAAAACAATTACCAATAAAGGCGGCACCATGCGTTTAGGTTCTTATCCATGCGACCTTAAAAAAGGTACCAAGGCTTTTACTGCTTACGGAAAACAACATATTACAGAGCGTCACAGACATCGTTATGAATTCAATAACGCTTACTTAAGTCAATTTGAAGAAGCAGGAATGATTGCCTCAGGTATCAACCCCGAGAGTAATCTGGTAGAAATTGTGGAGCTTAAAAACCACCCTTTCTTTGTTGGCGGACAGTTTCACCCTGAATTAAAATCAACAGTTGCTAATCCTCACCCACTTTTTGTTAAATTTGTCGCCGCAGCGATGGAGTTTGCGAAGAAGAAAATAAAATAATACGCGTTTAATTAACAATAATGGATAGAAATACGTTTACAGGATTATTCCTGATCATGATTGTTCTGGCAGGTTCTTTTTACTTTTTCAAGCCAAGTGAGGCTGAAATTAAAAAAGAAAATGAAAGAATTGCTGCTGATTCTATAAAGAAAGCAACAGCAAATAGTACTGCAACTCCGGCTACAGCAGCAGTAGCTACATTGCCAGCTGTTGATTCGACTGCATTAAAAGGTCCTTTTGGTGGCAATATTTCTGGTACAGAGCAAACAAGCGTTTTAGAAAACGAAAATTTAAAATTAACTTTCACGAACAAAGGTGGTAAAATCCTTTCTGCGCAGGTTAAAGGACAAACTACTTATGATGGTAAACCGGTAATATTGTTTGATGGTAACCAGAACAAATTTGGGTTAAACTTAAATATAGGCGGCAAAATTGTAAGTACTAACGATTTGTATTTTACTGCTTCTAAAATTGGTCCAAACAGCGTAAGCATGCGTGCCAATTATTCCGGAGATAAATACATTGAATTTGTTTACGATGTAAAACCAAATAGCAGTAAGGTTGGTTTTAACATTAACCTGAATGGTTTAAACCAGGTTATTCAGAACAATACAATCACCTTAAACTGGGAAGCTACTTTACTTGAACAAGAAAAATCGGGTAAAAAAGAGCAGGAACATTCAGCTCCATATTACAAATATGCAGGCGAAAACCCCAACCATCTAAGTGTTGCTAAAGACGAGAAAGAAGAACTAAAGGAAGGAAAGATCGAATGGTTCTCATTCAAACAACACTTCTTCTCGGCGGTACTAATACCAACAGTGCCTTTTGATAAAGGTGAACTTGAAGTTAAAGTAACTACTGAGCCAGGGCAGATTAAATGGTATGGTGCAAATATGCAACTTACATTTAACCAATTGGCTGCTCAAAACTACGCTATGGAGTTTTACTTTGGAACCAACAAATTCTCTACTTTAAAAGCTCAGGGACATGAATTGGAGAAACAAGTAGACATGGGATACTGGCCATTAAAATACATCAACAGATTTATTGTATTGCCTGTATTTAACTTCCTTGAAGGTTTTGGATGGGGATATGGATTAATTATCCTGGTCCTTACCATTATGCTAAAGCTGGCCATGTCGCCATTAACCTACAAATCATATCTTTCAATGGCTAAGATGAGAATCTTGAAACCTGAAATGGATGAAATTAAAGCCAAGGTAGGAGATGACAACCCAACATTGTTACAACAAGAATATTTAAAGCTATACAAGCAAGTGGGCGTAAATCCATTGGGGGGCTGTTTACCAATGTTGCTGCAATTACCATTTGTAATGGCTTTCTTCTTCTTCTTCCCTAACTTATTTGAGCTAAGAGGCGAAAGCTTTTTATGGATGAAGGATCTTTCTACCTATGATGATTTTATCAAGTTTGGTGTAAATATTCCTATTCTAGGTAATCACTTAAGTTTAATGTGTATACTGATGACGATTTCAACATTGATCTACACTTACTTTAATAATCAGATCTCTGGTGCAACCGGTCAAATGAAATACATTGGTTACATTATGCCAATTGTATTTTTAGGTGTGTTAAATAGTTATCCTTCAGGTTTGAACTATTACTACTTCTTGGCGAACATGTTAACATTTGCTCAGCAGTTTTTAATCAAATCTATGGTAGATGACGAAAAAATCCACAAAACACTTCAGGATAACAAAACCAAACCTGTTGTAGAGAAAAAGAAATCAAGATTCAGTGCTAAGCTAGAAGACTATATGCGTCAACAGCAACAAGCACAGATTCAACAAAAAAAGAATAAATAAGTCTATTTCCTTAAGAGGCTGTGCAAACGGTCACTAAAAAGGGGTGTATCATGATAGTGGGTACTGAAAAGGTTGCTCGAAAATATATGAGATAAATAAAGTTATTTATTAACTTTATTTGCCGTCCTTAGAATTAGCCATAGGGATTTCAGCTAGAAAAACTTCTTACAACTTAAAGAAAATGGGGTAATTCATGATTTATGAACTACCCCATTTTTGTAAGGGACTTTTTCAGTGCACTCTCATACGCCCCTTTTTTATCAACTTACTTTAACCAATCTAGTTCTTATAGCAACGCTTCACATGGTTCACCCTACTTTCACTTTTTGCCCACAAAAAGATACTTTCCGGTGGATTTAGTGTATCCCCAATGTAAACGATAAGTGAAGAAACAAGTTCTAGTATGCCCTTTTATTGTAAAATTTGATATACAATACGGATATGTCTTAAAATTTTCTAATTTTTAGACTTCTAGAACTAAACCGGGATAAAAACAACCATTTTAATTATGCAGAAATATCTACTTCTCTCTCTCCTATTTTTTACAACTATCGGATTTGCGCAAAAGAAACCGCTTGATCACACGGTGTATGATGCATGGGAATCTGTTGCTTCCAGAAACTTATCCAATAATGGAAATTGGGCGGCATATGGTATCGCTGCGCAAGAAGGAGATGCAAATTTGTATTTAACTAATCTGCTTACCAACGCAAAAACTAAAATAAACCGAGCCGAAAGTGCTCAGTTTAGTGCCGATTCTAAATTTGCCGTGTTTGCCATTAAACCTTTTTATTCGGCTATACGACAAGCGAAAATTAAAAAGAAAAAGATAGACGAGATGCCAAAGGACTCTTTGGGCATAGCCAACTTAACCAATCTTGCCATAGCAAAGGTTGCACGTGTAAAATCTTTTAAACTGCCAGCGAATGGTTTGGCATTACTTGCCTATCAATTAGAAAAACCTATAGATACATCAAAAAAAGTCCAGGGAGACACCGCAAAAAAAGATGACAAGGAAGGTTCTGATTTGATTTTCAGAAACCTTACAACAGGTATTGAACGTAATTTTAAATACGTAAACGAATATGTTTTTAGTAAAGACGGTAAGCAGCTGGCGCTTGCTTGTACAGGTTCCAAAAAAGATAAGACAGCTCAAACAGGGGTTTTTCTTTTAAACACGGAAAAAGGCACGCTTAAAACATTGGTTAACGGAAAAGGAAGTTTCAAAAACTTTGTGTTTGACGATGAAAGTGAATCACTTGCATTTCTAGGAGAAAGAAGCCCGGAAAAAGCCGAAATTAAAGATTACTTTGTATACTATAACTCACCTTCGTTAGATACTGCCCAAGTTTTGGTAGACAATGATATCCCCGGCTTCCCTGCTAAATGGGCAGTTAGTGGCGACGGAAAATTAAACTTCAACAAAGAAGCCACAAGGCTATTTTTTGGTATCGCTCCAATTAAAAAACCAAAAGATACTACCCTTATCGATTTTGAGCATGCACAGCTGGATGTATGGAGTTATAAAGACGACTACCTGCAGCCAATGCAGCTAAAGAATGCTGAAAGGGAATCGAAAAGAACTTTTTTAACTTCTATCGAAATATTTAATAGTGATGTAAAAGTAGTGCCTTTAACAGATGTTAAACTGCCTGAAGCTAAACTAATTGATGAAGGTAACTCGAACTATGTACTTGCATCATCAGATTTCGGCAACAGAATCCAATCACAGTGGTCTGCAAATTCCATTAAAGATTATTATTTGGTTGATACAAAGACCGGATCGAGAAAAAAGATCATTGAAGGGCTTGTGGGAACTGCAATGCCATCACCATCTGGAAAATTTGTACTTTACTTCGACAAAAAAACAGCTAACTGGTACACTTATACTATTGCAACAGGTAAGATTACACACCTAAATAACGGATTAAATGTTAAGCTTGTAGACGAAGAAAATGATGTACCTGATCAGCCAGATGCTTACGGGCTAGCGGCATGGACTGAGGATGATAAAACTGTTCTATTATATGACAGGTACGACATCTGGGAATTCTCTCCAGACGGAAAAAATGCTCCGCAAAACATCACCAATGGTTTTGGCAGACAGAACAACATTACTTTCCGCTATCAACCACTAGACACCACCGTTCGCTTTTTGGGTAAAAAAGAGACGGTACTGCTTGACGCTTTTAACAATACAACTAAAGAAAACGGATATTATAGAAAGAATATCGGCGACAACAAAAGCCCGGAGCTTGTTATTATGGCTAAGTTTAAGTATTCAAATTTAGGTAAAGCCAGAGATGCCGATCGTTATATCTACGACAAAGCAAACTATAGCAATTCACCTAATGTATTCGCATCAACAGATATGAAAACCGAGGTTAAATTAAGTAATACCAACCCTCAGCAACAAAATTACAATTGGGGAACAGCTGAACTGGTCAACTGGAGTACACCTAAAGGCTTTAAAGCGGATGGCATTCTTTACAAGCCTGAAGATTTTGACCCGGCTAAGAAATATCCTATGATTGTGTATTTCTACGAGAAGTTATCAAATGGATTATATACCTATCAGCCACCAGCTCCCACTCCTTCTAGATTAAACATCTCTTATTTTGTAAGCAATGGGTATTTAGTTTTTGCACCGGACATTAGCTATGAAAGTGGCTACCCTGGCAAATCTGCTGAGGAATTCATTAATTCCGGAGTAGAATTTTTAAAGAAAAACTCATGGGTTGATGGTAGTAAAATCGGCATCCAGGGACAAAGCTGGGGTGGTTATCAGGTAGCTCATTTAATTACAAGAACAAATATGTATGCTGCTGCATGGGCAGGTGCTCCGGTAGTAAACATGACTTCTGCTTATGGTGGTATGCGTTGGGAAAGTGGAATGAACAGACAGTTTCAATATGAAAAAACACAGAGCAGAATTGGTGCTACTTTATGGGAAAAGCCAGAATTATACATTGAAAACTCTCCATTATTTGCCTTACCTAAAGTAAGTACACCGGTAGTAATTATGGCCAACGATGCCGATGGAGCAGTGCCATGGTATCAGGGAATTGAAATGTTTACAGGTTTAAGAAGATTGGGCAAACCCGTATGGATGCTAAATTACAATAATGAGGCACATAACCTGATAAAACGTCAGAACAGAAAAGACATCCAAATACGTGAACAACAATTCTTTGACTACTATTTAAAAGGAGCTAAAGCCCCTTTATGGATGACGCAGGGTATACCGGCAATAGAAAAAGGTAAAACATGGGGTTTTGAGCTTACTGATGAGAAGCCTTAGGGATATATTGTTTTAAATCCCTACATTAACATCGTAAAACTAACTATCCCAAATGGCATTAAGTAGAATCTGGTCGGCCTTTATCATTGTTGCAATTGTTGTAGCCACTATAAAGTGTTTCTTTTTTGGACAATCTGATATATTTAACTGGATGGTCATTGGCAAAGCCAGTGACCCTGCAAATCCATTAAAACTAGATGGTATTATTGAGACCTGCTGGGTCTCGGTAGAGTTATGCCTTAAACTAATCGGTATTTTGGCACTATTTATTGGGTTGATGAGCATTGCCGAAAAAGCCGGAGGCATTCGTTTATTGTCTCGTATAGTTGGCCCCTTCTTTTCTAAATTATTTCCGGATATACCAAAAGGCCACCCATCTATGGGGCACATGATAATGAACTTTTCTGCTAATCTATTGGGTTTAGATAACGCAGCCACTCCTTTTGGCTTAAAGGCTATGGAAAGTTTGCAAGAGTTAAACCCAAGTAAAGATACCGCATCAAATGCCCAAATCATGTTCCTTTGCCTTCACGCAGCTGGTTTAAACTTAATTCCCGTTAGTGTTATTGCAATCAGGGCTTCTCAAAATGCTTCTAATCCAACTGATATTTTCATTCCTTGTCTGATCGTTACTTTTGTGGGCACCATGGCAGCAATGCTTATTGTTTCTTTCAAACAGAAGATTAAACTGCTGCAACCTGTAGTAATTGTCTGGATATTGAGCCTTTCTTTCATCATTGCATTATTGGTTTTATACATCACTTCGCTTAATGCCGATGGAATAAAATCATTTTCAGGAATTTTAAGCAACGGACTTATACTATTGGTTTTTCTACTGATTATACTCGGGGCATTATATAAAAAGATTGATGTTTTTGATGCATTTGTTGAAGGTGCAAAAAATGGATTTGAAACGGCTGTTAAAATTATCCCTTATCTTGTTGGGATGCTGGTAGCAATAAGTATGCTTCGCACCAGTGGAACCTTTGATGTAATAATTGGAGGAATAAAAGATTTCTTCTCATTTTTAGGAGCTGATACCAGATTCGTAGAAGGCTTACCTACGGCTTTAATAAGACCATTGAGTGGTGGTGCTGCAAGAGGAATGATGGTGAGTACTATGGAAACCTATGGCCCAGATTCATTTGCAAGCCGGCTTTCTGGAATTTTCCAGGGTGCCTCTGATACTACTTTTTACGTAGTTGCAGTTTACTTTGGCTCTGTAAGTATTAAAAATACCCGTTATGCAATTGGCGCAATGCTACTCGCCGATCTTGTTGGGGTTTGTACAGCAATAGGTCTCGCTTATTTATTTTTTGGATAGCGAGGATAGGAAATCTGAGTTACAGAATTATTTAGATTCTGTTGATATTATTCTGCTGATAATCTGTTCCAGCGCAGTGGGTTCTAAACTGGTATGCTTAGAAGACCTCCATGTTGAGGTCGAATCCAACCACACACAAAAAGAATGGTAGCCATCCACTATTACCGCATAGGTTTCGTGAAAATCATCCTGTATGCGCATACAGAATCCGTTTATGGGCTTGCCCTGAACATCAAATCTGAAATTTAAATAGCTACTTAACATACTGATATCTGGTTAGTTATTTCTATAACAAATTAAGCTATAATATGTTTAGCCTATTTTAAATGCTTGCTATATTATTGTTAAATCTGGATGATGATTTTATGAATGCGAATGCTTAAATTTAATTGTAGCTTTATCTGCATAACATTAAAACATGGCAGATAATCAAATTACAGCAATTACAGAACTAGACAGGTCTCATTATAAAACAAAAGTTTACGCAGGAGGCCATTTTATTTATTCTGATGAACCGGAAAGCATTGGAGGAACAGACGAAGGTATGACACCTGGAGCATTGCTGCTTGCTAGTTTGGGAAGTTGTACAGCAATTACTGTCAGGATGTATGCAGATCGTAAACAGTATAACCTGGATGCAATTAAAATAGAGTTGGCAATTTGTGATGAAAAGGAAATGAGTAAGGAAACCACCATCACACGAAAAATTGAACTGATTGGCACATTAACAGAAGAGGAACGTGCGCGCTTAATGCAAATAGCAGACAAATGTCCAATTCATAGAATATTATGTAATCCGATAAGAATTGAGACCAAATGATAACCGCATTTTACTATCTACAATTTAGTACTATCTATACATTAATTAGTACAGTTGGTAACTAATTAGGTAGCAAATTGGGCTTTTACTGTTTTAACAAGACTATCAATATCAAATGGCTTTGAAAGGAAGTCATTAGGGGAGCCTGGTAATTTTAAAAGGCTTTGTAAATTATGACTCGCAGAGATCATAACAACGGGAATATTCTTAAACAAAGAGTGTGCTTTTATTGCTTTGCAAATGTCTCTGCCGTCAATTCCACCAAGCATTACATCTAACAATACCAAATCTGGCCTTAACGATGATATAACATTTAATACATTTCTTCCACTGGTTAAAGTAGACACCTCGAAACCCTCACCCTCCAATACAATTTTAATAATATCAACTATATCACTATCGTCGTCAACTGCTAATATTTTTCTGGACATTTCACTAACTCTTTTGAGTTAATTATAAGCTATTTATATGCCACACTTTTCATTATTCTTAATTAAATACTATAAAAGTGATATGGGACAATTTTTGTTAAAGATTATTTGTAGGAACAAAAAATTTACTAAATCCCAATAATTTGATTTATTACTAAAATTATTAGCATATTTACAATTCATAAAGGCTTTTAAAAAAACATGCTTTACGCGGTAGTAGATATAGAAACAACAGGTGGCTTTGCTTCAGGAAATGGAATCACAGAGATTTCAATTCTCATTCATGATGGTGCTTCTGTAATAGATACTTTTGAAACGCTAATTAATCCTGCTCAGGAGATACCTGAATACATACAGGCATTAACTGGCATAAGTAATGAAATGGTTATAAATGCCCCGTTATTTAATGATATAGCCCCAAAAGTATATGAACTGTTACAGGATAAAACTTTTGTTGCACACAATGTAAATTTCGATTTTTCATTTGTTAAACATCAGTTATCTTTAGCGGGTTATCAGCTTCAATGCAATAAACTTTGTACCGTAAGGCTTAGTCGTAAAATACTACCTGGACATCGTTCCTACAGCCTGGGCAAGCTTTGTAATACTTTAGGGATAGAGATAAACAACAGACACCGTGCGGGAGGAGATTCTGCCGCTACGGCAATTCTATTAGGTATGCTTTTACAGGCAGATACTGAAGGAATTATCAATCAATCCTTAAGAAAAACTTCAAAAGAGCAGGCTTTACCCCCTAATTTGCCAAAATCAGAGATAGAAAAATTACCTTTAAACCCTGGTGTATATTATTTCAAAGACCAAAAAGGTAAGGTGATTTACATTGGCAAAGCCAAAAGCCTGAAAAAGCGGGTTTGTTCTCATTTTACAGGGAATAGTACAGCTAAACAGCGACAGGATTTCCTTAAGAACATCTATAGTGTGGATTTTGAAATATGCGGTACAGAACTTATGGCTTTTATTTTAGAAGCTACAGAGATCAAAAAACTATGGCCGGCAAACAACCGGGCTTTAAAGCGTTTTGAGCAGAAATATAGCTTATATGCTTTCGAAGATCAAAAAGGCTATATAAGATTGGGCATAGATAAATTCAAAAAAAATACACCGGCCCTGTATAGTTTTAATACGATATTAGAGGGACATAACCTTTTAAAGGTATTAATTAAAGAACATTTGCTTTGCGAAAAGCTTTGCTTTATTCAGAGAAACAGACAAGCTTGTACAGCTCATGAAGAAGGTAGATGTACCGGTGCTTGCGTAGGTAAAGAATCTGCTGCCGCCTATAACGTAAGGGTTAAATATGCAATCGAAGATTTGAAAAAGATGTTACCGACTTTTGCTGTTATTGATAAAGGAAGAACTGAGGACGAACAAAGCTGTTTGCTTGTAGAGGAAGGAAAATTCTATGGCATGGGGTACATTTCACACCATGCAGATATTAACGCACCTGAGGAGCTAAAATCAGCCCTACAGCCTTATCCTTCTAATGATTATATACTTCACATGATATTGTCTCATACGGAGCAGTTCCCTCAAAAGAAAATAGCAATTTAACCTAGTGACTTTTCTTTTCTATTTTGCTGTGGATTTTTACCGTTTCCTTTAATGCCGCTGACCCATACCATGGATAATATTCTGCGGTCATTACTTTACTTATAATAACGGGATCTGTTTCTACCAACTTTTGTGCTTCATCAGTACTTTCTACATCGAAAATGAAAATGCCGCGATAAGCATTGTCATTTTTACCAAGTGGCCCGGCAACAATCAGTTTTCCTTCGTTAACTAGTCTGCCTATATTACCCATATGTCCTTTAAAAATACTATCTAATGTAGTTTTAGGCAAATCTTTAGCAGAACCTGTTTTTAAAATCACCAAAACGTATTTCTTCATTCCGTACTCATCAGCTTTAAGTTCTTTAGCTAATTTTTCATCGTAATTTTTATTTACTTCCTGCGCTCCTGCATTGTAATAAATAAGTACAGTACAGATTAAAAAGGCCATTATTGTGATTTTTTTCATCCTAATATAAATTTAGTAAAGCTAACTGCAAAAGTATATTGAATTTAACGATTTTAAATTGAATTCAAGATAATATGAAGGGGCTTTACAATATCAGAAAGTGCAAATAATAACAGATTAATGGCAGTATATTTTTCAAACCAACACGGTAAATTCGTATCAATAACCTTTTGTAAAAACACATGAAGACACAAATCACACAACAACAAATTGAGGATTACAGAAAGAATGGTTTTTTGCTTATTGAAGATTTTTTAGATAAGGATGAATTAGAAATCTGGCGCGAAGCGGTTACCGAGGCACTCGTTCAACGCGATGGCAGAAAACTTCCCGGAAAAGACACTAAAACCGGTGAAGAGGATGGAATTAATAAAAATGCCGACTATTTTGGAAAGGTATTCGATCAAATGCTCAACCTATGGCAAACCAATGAAAAAGTAAAACAGTTAATACTCGATGAAAATCTAGGTAAAATGGTTGCTAATTTATCTGGCTGTGATGGAATACGGGTATGGCATGATCAGGCCTTAATAAAACGTCCATGGGCCAACCCTACTTCGTGGCACTTAGACACTCCTTTTTGGTCCTTTTCCGATCGTCGTGCTTTATCCATATGGGTTGCTCTTGATGATGCCACATTAGAGAATGGATGTTTATATTTTCTTCCCGGATCTTACCATGCTACTTCTTTTGAAAACCCGGGTATCGGTAAGAATATGGATGAGGTATTTAAGTTTTATCCTCAACTATCTTCTTCTGACTCCAAAGCTGTTCCTATGAAAGCGGGAAGCTGTTCTTTTCACAATGGCTTAACAATACATGGGGCAGGTGCTAACATGACCAAAGGTTTCCGCAGGGCTATGACCTGTGCTTTTATGCCTGATGGTGCTGTATTCAATGGAATACAGAACATCCTGTCTGATGAGCAGGTAGCTAAGCTGAAAGTAGGTGACCTGTTACAAGATGACGAACAAAATCCATTAATCTATTCTAAAAACCCGGCTTTACCCTAGCAGAAACAAACTCGGGGATAATGAATTAATCATATACTCCCGAGTTTCTAATACAATACAAATGACCACTTACCGGGTTTAACATCAAACAGGAAATAATTCCCATCCTCTCCTTTAAATGTAGCCCAGGGATGGTTTTTAACACTTTTAGCATGCCTTACTAACACTTTCCCATTTAATGATATATTGGACAAACCAGATTCCATTTTGGGCAAACCTATTTTAGCCAGGGTATTGGGTGGTATATCAACAAACAAGGTGAGTTTGTTATCTCTCCTTTTCAGATCCACTGTAATGTTTCCTTTTACGGTAGGTGCAACACAGTAGATTTCACGTAAGTTTCCAGGTTGAGGCATTATACTAATCGTTTTATAAGCGGTCTCTTCCGGAGCAATTCCGGCAACATACTGACTTAAAAGTGTTAATGGGCCACCAGACCAACCATGATTATACGATCCTCCGCCATAGCCTTCGGATCCTATCCCCCAGCCTTCCCACAGTGTGGTGAGGTGGCTTTCAACCATATTAGCATATCTCTTTTTCATTCTTTCCAACCCGCCTTTAGCGTCATGCATAATAAAGAAAGACTCCATTATATACTTTTCCATATAAGGACTGGCATGGAATTCAATCTTTAATACATTTTTAATGGCTTCGTATTTTCCATCATCAGCAAGGCCCACTACTACAGCTAATCCATTTCCCCTATCGTCAACAACTCCCTTATTTGTTGGGCTTTTATACGCACTGCCATTCCAAAATTTTCTATTGAAATTTAACTTTATAGATTTCAATAACTCCTGGTAGTCTTTTATATCAGATTGATTTCCTGTTAGCTCTGCCATTTTTACTGCGGTTTCAACGGCCATATAGTACCATGCATTCTCGAGTAATGGGGTATCAATATCATCCCCCCAATCCATCCAGTCCCATCCTCCGGGACGATGTATTACCAAACCATCGTCCCCTAAACGCCACAATTGTAAATATTTTTTCACTGTAGGATAAACATGCCGAATCAAAGCAGTGTCTCCAGTGTAACGATAGTAATTCCAAAAACCATATTTGCCCACACTGGCAAGCATTTGAGCAGGAAGTTCGCCATGCCAACTACCCGAAGGAACAGGCGAATACAATACCCCATCAGGTTTTCGCCAGTCAACAAGGTTATGAATTGCCTTATTAATAACTAATTCTCCATTTCTGTCGCAGGCATACAAAATTTCACCCATTAATATTACCGCATCACCCCACCATTGCGCCCTTTCCCTATCCGGATCTTGAATTGCATCCCTCAAATTAACATTTAGGGTATTGTATGATTTTTCCCAAAGGCGGTTATAAAAATGGTCATCAGATTTAAACTTACCTACCAGTTCCGTATCATACCTGGTTTCTCTGTATTTCAAGTCAATAATTTTCACACCCTTAGGAATGGAATAGTGAACCTCATGTCCATTTAAATATCCAAATGTTTCAAACTCCTGTATCCCTTCTTTTGTAATATATTCTGTACGAACGTTATACTCACTGCCCCCTTTATAATTGTCTGTCCGGATATCTATTTTCAAACCAGCTGGAGCATCAATCTTTAAATATGGTGTAATAGATATATTTTTAGGCAATTTGGCAACAATCGGATTGCCATCATTCACCTTTGACAGATTGGCGTTATTAGTATAATGTAAAAGTCCCGAATCTTTCCAAAAAGGGATGGGTCTTTTCACCAGATTATTCCATGGAGAAACTGATGGCTTCCCATAGGAAGTAGCATTTATCCAGGCATGATCATCAAAATCGGACTGGATCCAAAGCGGCATATCTTTCTGAGCATCAAAATAAATATTAAACTCGGGCAAACGATAATTTGGAAAGGGCGCTCCGGTATTGCCAAAAGCTGGATGCCTTATCACTTTCCATGTTGAATTTGATATTATTTCTTTGTTTCCTATCGTCATTTCGTACAAAAGAGCAGATTTACCACTATTTTTATGGTCGTAGCCATCTCTTCCCCAATACCAGGTTAATATAGAGATCGTATTTTTTCCCTTGGTAAGATAGGGTGCCAGATCAATTTCATCATAATAGGTGTCACGTGGATTAGGCCCTCTTTTTAATTGACCTTCAAATACGATCATTTTCCCATTCAACCACAGCCAATACTTAGAATCAGTGCTAATTTTAGTAAGTATCTTATTTGGAATTTTATCAATAGAAATCTGCTTTCGGAAGGATGTCCATACGTTAGTGTCTTTTTCTGCATGAGGAATTCCAATCCATTCTGCTTGCCAGTGCTGTGTTTGAGAGAAACAGGAAATACTTATGAATAAGACAATAATAAAGCAAAAAGATCTTAGATAATTCATATTTCTCAATTATTTGTTAAAAAATGCAGTCATCTCTCCTATCGTCGAGATGACTGCGTATCTATCATGATGCGTTAGCCTAATATCCTGGATTTTGAACCAGGTTACTATTTATCTGCACCTCTCTAGATGGTATTGCATAGATCAATCTATTATTAGTTACATTAAATGAGGCTGGTAACAGCCAACCATAAAGGCTTTTAAGCTGCTTCCCTTTTGCATTTAAAGTTTCAACTGCCTTTCCATTGCGAACAAGATCAGTCCAGCGATGATTTTCAAAAGCTAGTTCATGTCGCATTTCGTTCGCTACGTTATCCTCATTAGCAGAAGCCAGGTTTGGCAAGCCGGCTCTTTTTCTTACCTGATTCAGGTAAGGCAATGCTTCAGCATTTTTACCCTGCTTTACGAAACATTCTGCGAGCAATAGCAAAGCGCCTGAATAACGGTAGACCGGCCAGTTCTGATCGGTATTCCACTCCACAGTATATGGTGGATACACATATTTATTTATAAAATAGTAAAATGTTTTTCCGGTGGGTGGGGTAAAATTAACGGAACTAACAACTGAGCTTATTGTAAAGGAATCTCCAGTTTGAGTACCAATTGCTACACCAATCGAAGCTGGTAATCTTTTGTCGCCACTTTCATATGAACTCACCATTTCCTGAGTAGGCACATTCCATCCTCCACTAGTAATACCACCTCTCTGGTTGGTTCCATGCAATCCAAGAATGGCCTCTGTATTGGTAGTTTTTGGAATAAACCTCCATATAAAATCACTTTGCTGACCATCATTACCTGCTTTATACTGCACTTCAAAAATTGATTCACTATTGTTTTTATTTGTTGGCGAAAACACATCAGCATAATTTGGCAACAGCGTATAATTCATCTTGGTAATATCTAACAACTCTGTTTCCGCTTTAGCGTAGTCGCGCGTAGGCTTAGACATGTAGGCATAAGCCAACAACATTTTAGCAGCACCTTTACTCACTCTTCCGGTTTGAGGGAAAGCAGTTGCTACAGGAAGCTTTGCTATAGCGTCATTCAGATCTGTAATAATTTGTGCATACACCTCATCAACGGTGTTTCTAGGCAAGAATGCACCAGTTTCTGAGATGATCTCCTCCAATTGCAAAGGTACGCCTCCATAATGTGTCACAAGATCAAAGTAGTAGTATGCACGAAGAAATAAGGCCTGCCCCGAAAGATCGTCCATAGAGGACTGAGAAAGACCAATCGTGTTTGCTTTAAGCCTGGTGAGTACCGTATTTGCCTTGGCAATTCCAGAGTAATCATTTCCATATCTGTTACCCGCATTATTGGGTTCAGCACTTGATAAGCTATTGTCGAGGAAAATCGCCATTGCTTCTATACTGGTTTCGGATCCCCTGTCTGACGAATAATAATTAAAGAAGGTATTATCAGAACGCATTTCGTCCATATAAATACCTGTAAAAGCGACTCCCCGAAGGTTGCTGTACGCAGACACTACGGCCTGCTGAAATTCAGTTTCATTTTTAAAAAAAGTTGGGGCACTTATACTTGTCTTAGGTACAAGATCAAGCTCGCTCTTTTTACAGGAAAGAAATCCAATAGAAACTGCCACGATGTATAATATTTTATTTTTCATGATTATTTTTCTAGATTAAAAGCCTACGTTAAGTCCCAGCGTAAAAATCTGAGAAATTGGATAAGAAGTAAAATCACGGCCCTGACTTAAGCCGTTAAGTCCGGACATACCTGCTTCAGGATTCATCCCTGGATATTTAGTAAAAATTAAAGGGTTTTGAGTACTGAAATATACTCTGGCGTTTTTGATATACTCATTAGGTTTAAAAGGCAGCTTATATCCCAATGTTATGTTTTTTACAGCTAAATAGGTAGCACTAAATACCTGTCTCGAAGTGAAATTACGGAAATCGGCAGTAGTACCGGTTCTTGTTCTCGGATAAATCCCATCTCCTGGATTTTCTATAGAGCGCCATCTATTAGCTACGCCTTTTCTTACATTAAACACACCATCCAGATTTTCGGTAGATTGAAAAGCATCATCAGCTATTTCATTTCCTACAGAACCTGCAATAACAATACTTAGATCTAGGTTTTTATAACTAAATCTATTCGTTAATCCGTAAGTAAAATCTGGATTTGGGTTACCGATGTAAGTTCTGTCATTTTCATCTATAATTCCATCAGGAACGCCATCCGGCCCGCTAATGTCTTTAAATCTTGCTGTTCCCACCATAGAAGTTGCGCCATGAGGCTGGGTATCAAATTCTTCCTGGGTCATATATACACCGGTATTGATATATCCATAAAACATTCCGATTGGGTTACCTACAGCGGTTCTGTTGTCATCCCAATAAAGGCTATATCCTCCTATAGGTGCGTTGTTTGTACCTAATTTAATTACCTTATTTCGATCAAAGGAAACGTTAAAACCTGTGGTCCATTTTAATTCACCATCCAGATTTCTCGACTCCAAACTTAGCTCATGTCCCCAGAAATCAAAACGACCAATATTTGATGTAATGCTGTTAAATCCAGATTGAACTGGGATGTCTACATTATAAAGCAGTCCATCTGTTTTTTTCCAATAGTAATCATAGGTTATTCTTAACCGGTCATTAAAAAGTCCAAGGTCAAGACCGGCATCAAAACTAGAGGTAGTTTCCCACGTAAGAAACGAATTGCCAATCCCGTTAAGAGACTTACCTGGGGTAACCTGGTTTCCGAACACATAATTATCAGAATTTACAGCAGCCAGGTAAGTATAATCTCCAATATTGTTATTCCCCACTTTTCCATAACTCGCTCTGAATTTTAAGAAACTTATTTTATCCTGTTGTTTCATAAACTTTTCATCCGAGGCCACCCAACCTACTGATACCGAAGGAAAATTTCCATATTTATTATCCGATCCAAACCTTGAAGAACCATCTCTTCTAAAAGCCAGTGAAATCAAATATTTATTGTCGTAATTATAGTTTAAACGACCTATATATGATAATAACGAAGATTCTGTGGTACCTGCCGTCCCTATCCTGGTAGTTGCGGCATTTATCCATTGAACATTATCGTCTGGAAATTCAGAAGCCTGGATATTGCTGTTCTCTGATCTGAATTTTTGAAAGGTATAGCCTACAAATGCGTCCAGATTATGCTTTTCACTGAAGGTTTTCTGATAAGTAAGGGTGTTTTCGGCCAGTAAATTTAAGAATCTATTGGTACCGTAACTTCCTGTAGGTGGCTGAGGTGGTGCCCCACCCAAACCACCCTGAGCTGTGGACGGCGTAAACGATCTGTTAATTGCACTCTCGGTATTTCCATTCAAACTAATTTTATATTCTAATCCGGGAATAATCTTATAAGAGGCAAATGTATTGGCTAAAACCGTTGTTTGCTCCGAAGGATTAACCCTTTGAGTTAAAACCAGGTAAAAATTGGGATTCGCAAACATACCAGGTTGTGAAAAGCTAATAGGATAACTACCATCCGGATTTTTATAGTTTAACGTTGGATCCATTAAAAACGCCTGCTGAATAATGGCACGTCCGTTATCAAGACCAGGAGTAACCTGATTACGTCGGTAAGTACCTGATAGATTAAATCCAATCGTTAGTTTATCTGTAGCAGTGTAAATGTTATTAGTTCTGCCACTTATTCTATTTGCAAAAGTATTTAAGATTACCCCTTCCTGCTTATTGTAGTTAAGATTAATGGTTGATTTCAGATCTGTTCCACCTGATGATAAGGATAAGTTATAATCWTGAGTTATTGCATCTCTCAGTAAAACATCGTACCAATTGGTACCTGAATTTGCCCCATATTGTTGCGGGTTCTGATACCCCTCTGGTACTCCGCCGGTATAGCCCTCATAACGAGCTGCATCTTCATAATATTCTTTTTTAAATTGAGCAAACTCAGGTGCATTCATCAAATCAGGTTTCCCTCTGTCCGATACCCTTACCAACCCTGCATATGAACTAAGTTCGATACTTTTTTGTCCACTTTTGGCTTGTTTTGTTGTGACAAGAATTACCCCATTTGAAGCTCTTGATCCATATAAAGAAGAGGCAGAAGCGTCCTTTAATACTGTAATACTTGCTATTTCGTCCGGACTTATTGTTTCAAGTCCACTGGTAGATGGAAATCCGTCGATTACAATTAGTGGATTATTTCCTGCATTGATCGAAGCAGCTCCTCTGATTCTAAATGACATATTTGCACCAGGAGCTCCAGAGTTGTTTGCGATTTGAACGCCAGCAAATTTCCCTTGTAATTTCTGACCGATGTTAGCTACCGGCATGTCTTTAACCTCACTCGTGTTTAGCTGGCTTACAGCACCTGTAACTTCTCTTTTATTTTGTGTTCCATAACTTACAACTACTACTTCATTTAATTTTTCACTAGCAGATTCCATCTGAACGTTAATAACAGATCTGTCGTTTGCCGGAATTTCTTTGGTTTGATACCCCACAGATGAAAAAACCAACACAGCAGAGGATGCTGTTGTTAACTGATAGTTTCCTTCGTTATTAGTAGTTGTTTTCTGATTTGTACCTTTTACAGCAACCGTAACTCCAGTTAATGGTTTTCCGTCCTGAAGATCTACTACCTTACCTGAAATAACTCCTTGCTGCTGGACAGAATATCCATATAAATTTTCTTTTGTGAATGTCTTTGAATGTGCTGGTAAATAGAATATCAAAGACATAACCAGGCATGATCCGCCCCTTCTGATAAAAAAAAGCAATCTTTTCCTTTTCATAACTTGTTTAGATTTGGTTTATATTTAGGTTATAATAGAATTGAGGTGAAGAGTTGTAAGGTCTTACTCACTCTATTGACTAAAACAAACCTAAGCATTGGCCAATAATTTCCATTTTACCAAAAGGCACTTATATTTATACTTTTTGATATAATGAATTGGCTTTCCCTAGTTTTAAATGATATACATGATTAATCTTTTAAACTTTTTGGAAAATCACAAGAACTGAAAAGCTATATTTTATTCACTGTTGTCCGGTTAACTTTATAACCGGACAAATTTTATGGCCTAGCTTATTGCTGGGCCATTTTTATTCCTAGATCCAATATCCAAGCCCCCTATTACCAGCTGGTTTGTAATCCGAGCTGAAGAGAGTTTATCAGGATTGTTCAAAAAAGCAAATAAATTGATATAACTCATCAGATGTAATCTTATGATAGAACTAAGATTTGAGAATGCCCATTTCTTTTTAAGTTGCATTTGCAGCATTTTAAGAAGTAAATCAGCGATAAATGCACACCAGATTTGAATTTTAATGGCATTTTCGTTGTCACCCAGAAAATACTTTAAAGGAAAGTTCTGTTTTATCCTTTTGAAGAGCACCTCTATTTGCCAGCGTTTTTTATAAAGATCCGCGATTTGAATAGCTGGTAGTTCAAAATTATTGGTAAGAAACTCAAAAGTTCTTTCTTTCTGTTTATCAAAAAAGGTAACCATGCGTGCCTTAAGTTTAATCTTTTTTGCATGGGTACGCGTACCCAGCACTATTATTCGATCATTCAACACACCAAGCTCCCTGGATTTCTCAGGAACAGGACTTGAACTTTCCTCGATATATCTCGCTCCTTTTCTTTGCCGGGTAACAAAAAACACGTTTTGGGTACTCAGCCGCTGATATTGTTCATAATCAACATACCCTTTATCGAAAACTATAAATGAGCCGGGGTCTAGGTTAATTTCTTTAAGAAAGCTCATGTCGTTAGCATTGGCAGCAGTAAAGTTTATTTTAACAGGAAGGTCTTGTTCTGCATTGATTAAAGTATGCACCTTGATGCCGCCTTTTCTTTTTCCGTTCAGCCTGCTTCTGCCTGCTGCCCCAAGAATTTCCTGAAATAAGGTTATCGTAGAGGAATCTGCAATGAAAAGTTTTTGATTGTTTACAGCCCGGCTGTCCGGTAAAAGTTTGCTATGCGCTAAGTGTAAAAATGAATAGATCTCTTCAAAAATATCGCTTGAACGATTCTTGTTGCCATCACATAGAGTACTTTTACCTGGAGCCTTAAGGATACCTAAATGCCTAAGTTTATGGCTGCAGGCCTTCATTCCGCTAACCACCTCACGACTGCTTGTGCATTTATTCAAAGTACAATACAGCATGGTAACTAAGTGGGTATAGGTGTCAAAATGCTTGTAATAATGATCGTACTTTCCGGTACGGGCTAAGGCCTTTACTTTACTTCTGTCTATTAAATTTAATAGCTGATTTAATATCGGCTGTCCGGTAAAAAATATACTTTTGCTCATGTTGATGANTTTAGTGTGGTAACTCAAATATATCAACAAAGGGCTAGCTTAACAGCTAGCCCATATTTTTTTCCGGACAACAGTGTATTTTATTTGGGATGAATGTCACTATCAGCTTTTAAATACTCTTCAGAAATTTTTGTTTGAAGGATATTGCCCATGTATACGGCTCGCTGATAGTTCTTATTGCTTATACCTGTCATTTTTTGCAAAAGCTTGTTGTGCAATTTTCTAAATATCGGGAAAAGAGAATACATCTTAATTTTAGAAATCTGAAGTCTATTGCATGTTTCTTCATCAATTAAAAAGCGAACATAGCAAGTATGAAGGTATTTAATGAAATTCTTTTGATACGCTTTCTTAAAAATATTAGAGGCAATAGATTCATTTTCCAGGGCTTGAGCAAGCATCACGGAATCTTCATCTGCAGAAACTTGTGTATCCGTCCATAAATAGAACATTTCTGTGGCTTCCTTTTTATTATTTGGCAGGTAGTTCTCAGGGATTCCCAATAAATATCCAACATATTTCCAAAGGTGAAAAACTCCCAGCTCTTCATTCTCAGAGATGTGCATACCCAATTTATGAAGACCATGAAGATAAAAAAGGCTGAAGCCGATATTTGTAGCAACCATATCGCCCAAATTAATTGGTTCACCCCATTTTTCTTTATCCCAATCTGCGTATTTTTCTTTGATCATTAATCTGGAAAAAGCATGTATCATTCTCGTTCTGGCAATATACTGGTAGCCAAGTCCATTAATTTCCAAGCCTTTATCACGTGTAACATGTACCCAAAAATCCAGCGTATCGGTTATTCTTTTAGCAGGCCCCTTTTTCAGGGCCCCTGTATATATAAGTGCCTTATTTAAATAAGCGTAATCGTAACCGGTCATAAGGCTATAATCTCTCAAAGCGATGAGTGCATTAGTTCCGCTACGCATACACAAATTGCAGCCCATTTTTATTAAGTCATCATTTACCCAGGCAGGCTTCTCCTGCATATTTAAAAACATTCTCTTTAAGTTATCTGGCAAATCAGCACGCTCAAGAACCTTATTTTTAGACAATTGTGTAACATATGCATAGGCCTCACCGAAACTTCTACCATTAAATATTTCTTTCACTGCTTCATCACCCAAAACATCATATTTAGTGGCTAGTTCCACAAAGTTATTCGGAATATTAAGATCGAGTTCGGCTCCTGACCATTCAGCTAATTGCCTGCCACTACCCGCTTTCCAAAACTTTTTTAAGCATAAATCCATATAAATATTAATGTTTAACTTAACCAAGATACGGCAAAACTGCATGCAATATTTCCCATCACTTGATTTAATTTCAGCTGATAAAACAATTTCTTTTGATCATTGTTTTCCTTTCAGGTACATGTGCTATCTTTCTTTATATAAGGCGAATAAACATATCTGCCAAACTCAAAACCAAAATATAAAACCGTATGAAAAATCTGACGATGAAAACAACCGCGCTCTTGGTTGCCCTGGTTATCATGGGAACCACATTTACAAGCTGCAAAAGTGGCCCAAAAGATGATGCTGTAAAAGCAGCAGTGGAAACTGCACTACTCTCAAATCCGCACATAGTCGAAGCGGCTGTAACTGTTGAAAAAGGCGTAGCAACAATATCGGGACAGGTTCCTGATGATGCAACTAAAGCAGATATTGATAAAACTGTTGCAGGAGTTGCCGGGGTTAAATCTGTTGTAAACAATCTGACTGTTGTGCCCGAAACTCCGACCGTACCTGTAGCCGCTACTGATGTGCTTACCAATGCCGTTAAGGATGCGACAAAAGACTTCCCCACAGTTACTGCAACGGTAAACGACGGTGTAGTTACATTAAAGGGTGAAATCCAAAAAGCAAATCTTCAGAAATTGATGATGGCTTTAAATGCGTTGAAACCTAAAAAAGTAGACAATTCACAACTAGTTATTAAATAGTAAAGGAGATATATAAAATGGCTTTACAAGAGAAATATAAAGAATTGATAGACACTGCAATTGCACAGGGAGTAAACGACCTAAATGTGCGTGAGCAAGAAGGTGTGCTATATATTGATGGCGATGCCAGTGGTTCAATAAAGCAACAACTGTGGGATACGTATGAACGTCTCGATCCCAATTATTCTTCTGGCGATTTAGTGATGAATATCAATAGCATAGCCGGCGTTACAGAAGGGTCAAAACTAAAAGTAACAACTAACAGCTCTAACTTAAATATTCGTAGCGGCCCTAGCACTGATGCTGATATTGTAGGCAAAGCAGCCAGGCACGAGGTGGTTACACTGGTTAGCAAGGCAAATGACCAATGGTGGGAAATTAAAACTGATAATGGGGCTGCAGGATATTCCTATACGCAATACCTGACACCGCTTTGATCATACTAATGGGGGATCTAAAAATAGATGATAATCTTCTCTTTTTAGATGCCCCCATTTAATTTGAATATTAACGGTAGGTATCCCGCATCCTATGGCTTTTTTATTTTTAATTGACCTTTTAAGCCTTAACCAAAAAATGCACTGGCATTTCTGCTGCATTTAACATAAAATTATGAAGCTCATAGTTTTTAATGAAAGGGGTTAACCGTTCTGAGCCGGGGCCAAACATTGTTAGCTCCACGTAATCTCCCGTATGGTTCATTCCAGCCCACTGTACATCGGTATACTTACCCATAATCTTTCCATACTCATAAAATGGAAGATTCGACTCATTATATAACTGTCCCGGAACGATATCTTTAAAATGAGCTACTAAAGATTTTACATCTTCCAGTTTCATATCCAGTCCTTGACTTTCCTTAATTATCTCCTTAATCTTTTCTTCACTAAATGATTGGTTCAATTGAGTGAGTAGCCAGGTATTACTATGCTTAAAGCGCTGTAGATTGTCAAATTTCTTGTCGGCTTCATCAGCATAAAAAAGCCCTGGATTGGAATTACCGTGATCTGTTGTTATGATTACCAAAGTTTCTCCATCCTTTTCAGCAAACTCTATTACTTTCCCAACTGCTTCATCAAAAGCCAATTGATCAAATATTAAACCAGCTACGTCATTTGAATGTGCAGCCCAATCTACTTTTCCAGCTTCAACCTGTAATGCAAAACCATTCCTATGATCTTTCATTAATTCAATAGCTTTCATTGTCATCTCAGCTATTGAAGGTACAGCTTTCATTAATTCAGGATCATTTTTCCGATCTACTTCATAAGGCAAACCATCTTCAGCAAACAATCCTAAAACCGGCTTTAATTTATCAAGAGTAAGCATTTCAGCTCGATTTTCTGCAACTTTAAATCCCTGGGTAAGGTATTTAGGTATAATACTACCATCTTTTCTTTTTGAACTAAAATATTTGCTTCCACCTCCCATCATCACATCAAACTTTAGTTCTAGATACATTTCTGCGATTAAGGCTTGTCCATCCCGGTTGTCTATATTTACACAGAAGCCCGCTGGTGTAGCATGGGTAATTGGAACTGTAGTAACACAACCAACCTTCTTTCCGTTCTCCTTAAATTTCTGAAGTATTGGCTGAGGGTTCTCTCCTCTCATCCCAACATTTAATGAGCCATTCCTCACCCTCATTCCACCACCCCAGGATGAACTTGCAGCTGCTGAATCAGTAACCATTGAACTTGCCGAAGCCGTATCCATTAAAGCTCTTACAGCTTTATTGCCTCTATATAGGTCAAGCCATTTACTCCCTACGCCAAACGTACGGTTAGCATATAAATCGGCCATATTTAATGTTCCTGTACTCATGCCATCGCTTACCATCATGATGATATTTTTTGCCTTTTTTACTCCTCCAATCGGTTTGGCAATAACATCATGCAAACCAACAAAAGGCATACTTATACCGGCAAGTAATCCGCCTTTCAATAGTGATCTTCTATTCATATACTTAAAAATATTTTCAATCAGCAAAGATGTATATGCACCATTAGAAATTTGGTCAGATAGAATTATGAAATTGTTAAGGTTTTAAGGAAGATTTCCAGAAATGTGTATAAACACAAAAACCCTGTAGATTGCTCTACAGGGTCTTGATTAAGATTTGGCACCGACCTACTCTCCCACGTGTTACCGCAGTACCATCGGCTCTGGTGGGCTTAAGCTAAGATCGGAAGAG
>NZ_AWRU01000018.1 GCF_000523515.1 Pedobacter sp. V48
CCTCTTTCCCTACACGACGCTCTTCCGATCTTAGCTAATGAACTTCGCGGGTCACCTCACGGATCCCCTTCTTATATATCTTTAAAATCATGGCCTTGTTTAGCCTTTTATGGTATTTTAAGATAAAGAATTAACCTGGTTTTAACTTKCTSWTWCTTTTTCTGTTTTGCAAATCTTTTTTGAAACTTCTTTCTMACCTTCCTTTTCACTGTTTCACTTCCTCCGAAGCGGGATGCAAAAGTAGGAAAATTCAACCACCACGCAAACATTTAAACACTATTTCTTGCAAAATAATCCTAACTCGCTAAACCACAACCAGAAAAATTAAGAAGATCTATGTAAAATACTTTAATCCATACCTAAACATAATATAAACCGGAATACTTAAGGCTATCCATGAAACGATATGCCATACTCCTACTCCCATTATTGCTGATAACAAACCTATAATTGTTATCACTCCCAGTAAAATAGGGATACCCCATACTTTGAAAAACGCGTTCTTATTATTCTTCATTCTCTTGAACAGTTGATAAAGTGAGCGATTCGGCTTCTCCCATAAGCCTTTTAAGTTGGGCCGACTTCGCCTTGCGCCTGGCAAGCCAAAGGTAGATTCCAGAAATCAATACAATGATAGTAGCGATATCGAAGATCGCCCAGAGTATCTTCATAGGCATGCCTCCATAATCGCCAAAATGAAATGGCTGGGAGATAAAGATTGTTTTCAGGTACCATGGCAGATCTCTAATGTCTGTCAGCTCCCCTGTTTTAGCATCTATTAATGCCGGTTTAATAATTCTTGAAGTTAGCGGAGTAGTTCCTATCATATACACCGCATAATGATATTTGCTGGAATAAAGTGTTCCTGGATAAGCTACAAAAGAAACATCCATTCCGGGAGCTGCCGCTTTAGCTGTTTTAACAGCAGTCTCCAGAGAACTTAAAGCTCCTGTTACCTTGGGTTTATCCTTATATCCTGCAACCATTTCGGCAAGTTGACTGGCCTTCCATTTGTCCAGAGCTGGATCAACCAAGGTGTTGATCACACCTGTAAGTCCAACAACCGATGCCCAGGCCAGCGTTACAATTCCAAGCAGGTTATGTAAATCCAGCCATCTTAATCTTGCTGATTTTTCTGTCCTGATCATTCCGAAATCAAAGCGCTTCATAATCGGTCCATATAATACTATACCCGAAACAATGGCTACAATAAAAAGCAAGCCCATCAGACCCAGGAAAAGTTTACCGGGTATGCCAGCCAGCATTTCTACATGCAGGTAGTACATCACCAACATAAAGTCCATTTCATTAGGTGGCGTGTCCATTACCTTACCACTATACTCATTCATCCTAAGGTAATGATCTCCTTCAATGGGCGCCTCACTTGAATCGGCCACGACAACGAACATTTCACCAGGATGCTCTTTTACATCCCACGACACATACTTTATCGCCTTTACGGGTACGTGTTTTAGGGCCTCATCCAGAACAACATCTTTTGACAATTGTGGAGTTCCGGGAGCAACAGCAGGCATTTCTACTTCTTTGCCCAGCAAGTGATCAATTTCCTCGTAAAATATCAGAGGCAAACCAGTCAGGCATAGCATGAGCAAAAAAACCGTACAAATAAGGCTGGTCCATTTATGAACTTCAAACCACTTTTTTATTGCTTTAGCCTTCATAAGTTAAAATTTATAGGCAAAACTTGCCGCAAAGTTCCTTGGTTTTTGAGGATTAACAGACCAGTAACCAATATAATAATCTTCATTGGTCAGGTTGTTCATATTAAAGGTAAATCTGTATTTGTCAGAGTTATAAAACAAACTTGCATTTAACAAGGTATAGCTTGGCAATTCAAAAACTCCTGTTACGCTATTGTCTATTACCTTATATACACCAGCATAGTTTCCGCCTAATCCAAGACCAAAATCTTTCAATTTGCCAGATCCTATTTTATAGGTCGCCCATAAATTTGCCAGATCCTGAGGACCCTGACCACCTGGCGCTCTTCCTACTTCGTTGTAAAAATCAGTAGGATCTCCCGTGTTTCCGTCAAGTACTTTGATCCTGCTATGGCTTATTCCAGCAATCACGTTCAGACCAGGAAAAGGATTAGCACTTAAATCTATATCAAACCCCTTACTTCCGGTCTTGCCACCTTGTATGGCCCCGGTCTGGGTAAAGTACACACGATTTGCTACTTTGATATCATAAACAGAAACCGTAGCAAACAGTTTATCTGAGAATAAACTTGTTTTGACACCAAATTCCCACTGGTTTGCTTGCTCAGGTTTGAATGATTTCACCCCTTGGCTCACATTATTATCATCAAATACCTCCTGTGGGGAAACATTAAAGAACGCATTCATGTAGTTAGCAAAAATTGACACCTTATCCAGTATCGGTTGATAAACGACTCCAAATTTAGGCGAGAAAGTTAATTGATTATAGTCATCTTCCGCATCTTTAAGATCACCCTTAGAGTCAAAATAATCCATTCTCAAGCTGGCCATCACACTTAATGAAGGAGTGAAATTAAGGACGTCTGATGCATAGGCGCTATACGAGCTATTCTTGATATTGCTACGGCTGCCCGCTTGCGCTGCTAATGCGTTGTCAACTAATTGCTGACTTAAATATATAGACTCGTCAATAGGCTCTAAATCAAGACCTACTTTTGTTTCACTCTCCTGAGGTGATATTTTTCTTACTAGCGCCCAACCAGATTTGTTACTGATCACATTACGACTAAAATAATCCAGACCGACCAAAACACGGTTTCTCAAGTTCCCAATCTTGAAATCTCCATTGAAATTCTGCTGAATATCAGTAGAGTTTGTAGTTTGATTTTCTTTATTAAACCACTGGTCGAAGTAGTTGTCTCTGGTTTCATCATCCCAGATATAGGTATAGTAGCCATCTGATTTTACATTACCTCTTGAAATAACAGTTTGTGAGGTCCATTCATCTGAAAGCTTATAAAGCATCTGACCCTGCAGATTATATCTTGGATTCTTCATGGTAAGGTCATTGCTCATAAATGAAAGATTCCTGTTCAAGTTCAGTTCATTAATATTTTTGAAAATGAGTGGTGCATCCCTGTTAGTATTAAAAAATACTGGTGCTACAGCCCTTTCTTCCTGCAAAATTTCTGTCAATACCTGAAAGAAAAGCTTATCATTTACCTCATAAGCCAAACTAGGCGCTATGTAGAAAGATTTTTTAAATCCGGCATCCTGAAAACTGTTTTCTGTATGATAGGCAGTATTAATACGCATTGCAATCTTTTCAGTTTTGCTTAAAGGCATATTTACGTCTGCAGTTACTCTGTTCAACCCAAAACTACCCAGGTTGTAGGCTACCTCACCACCAAACTCATAATACGGTTTTTTTGTAATGGTATTGATAATCCCCCCATAGCCATAGAAGCTTGCTCCAAACAATGTCCCCGAAGGCCCTTTCATCACTTGTATCTCTTCCACACTTGCCGGATCAAGGTTTCCGCTGGTCAGGCCAGGTAAGCCATTGATCAGACTTGGCTGCGCTTCAAAACCACGGAGCGCAAAATAAGAAGCTCCATCGCCGCCTCTTCCTGTAGATTCCCATGTTCTTGCTATTCCCGGAATGTTTCTCATGGCATCATCATAGTTGCTAATGGCCTGCTGTTTTAATATTTCAGACGAAACAGAACTATATACCTGCGGATTCTCCAGGTTTTTTAAAGGCATCTTAGCAACCGCGGCAGTTACTTTGTTTGTATTTCTGGAAGAAATGATTACCTCCTGTAACTGATCCGAATTTTCATCTAGTACAAAATCAACAGATACCGTTCCTCCTGACTTTATTTCTACAGTCTGTTCTTGTTTTGCCAGACCAATAAATGTTGCTGTCAGAATATATTTACCTGTTTTAATATTTTTTAGTTGATACGCTCCTTTTTTGTCTGTTAAGACTGTTTTCCCTGTTCCTTTAATGTTTACGGTTACAAGTTCTGCAGGTTTCCCGTCGGAGGTTTTTACTGAACCATCAATATTTCCAGTCTGCGCAAATGACAGACTTACTGAAAATAAGAGCAAAATAATACAATTGGTAAAAATTCTTATCATGTCAAAGTTTGTTTGATCGCACAAACCTACTATTTAAAATAATTCTAAACAATATTATTTAAAACTATTCTAAACAATAACCTTAAGCACTCCTGCTCACGTATTTAAGGTGTACAGCAATAAGTTAAGTGATCTTTAAATGGGATGGTTCTGAAGTCATCATCCAGGTATAGTGAACCGAAGCCATATTAGCGTTGATTAAATCATTATTAAAAAAAATAGAGGCAAAAAAAAAGACGACATCTGGAGCAATGTCGCCTTTAATTAAGAAATAAATTTCTTGTACCCTGGAAGGGATTCGAACCCCTGACCCACGGTTTAGAAAACCGTTGCTCTATCCAACTGAGCTACCAAGGCCTTTCCCCTTAAGGAGCGCCAAAGATATAAAAACATGCGAATAAGCACAAATCTATTTTGATAATTTTCTAAAAAAATCGCATTAAAAAAATATAAGCAAGATTACCAGCCACTTAACAAATAGCCTAAATACCGGTATTTTACTTTCCGTTACGCTACCTCCATTGTCAATAATTCAAAATAACTTAGCAATTCAGAAACTTACATTTTTGGTACCTTTAAAATAAGGCATGGATGTTGCATATCTAAAGAATTACAAGTAAGAAAAACGTGTGTTTCATCCGACAAGCAAGTCAAAAACCTTTATCCCAAACAAATCCTGTAGCAATGCTATTTATTTGCTGGCAGAAAACGGGGAAGTTTTGCTACGATTAGAGGATTACATAATAAGCCGATACAACTAACCAAATAGTAACAAACTTTAAATCTACTACTACCGACCTATGGATAATGAGGCTCATAATTTGCAATCGCTGGTTGAAGCACTTGATGATGTAATTCTGGAATTAACCGAACAAGCTATAATTAAGCGGGTTTGGACAAAAGATAAATCTAAATTGTTCATGCCTCCCGAATTTTTCATCAACAAGAGTATTCCGGAAGTTTTTGGTGAATTTGGAGATATCTTTATTAACTGCATAATCAGATTACTTAGTACTGGAGAAAGACAACAATGCATCTATCCTGATTTAGACCCAGCTAAGCCTCTATGGTATTGTGCTAAGTTTCAAAAAATTGATTCAATTAATACTGATGTCAGGATAATCTGTATCATAGAGGATATTACAGCTAAAAAAGAGTTGACCGATCAGCTTGAGAAGAATAGCTTAGAGCTCAAAAGGATCAACAACTTGTTAGAAATAGGTCATCAAATTTCAAAAATGGGTGGTTGGGAATATGATACTATAAGTAAAGAAGTATTTTTAACGAATCAGATCTATGAAATTAACGAATCGGATCAGCACATTGTAATCAGTAGTATCGGTATCCCACAATCATTTGACAAAGAGAATAAAACAAAATTATTAAAAGCGTTGAAAAATTCGCTTGACAAAAATATTGCCTTCGACATAGAATTAGAGCTCATAACAGCTAAAAGGAACAAAAAGTGGGTAAGGATCTCAGGTGTTCCAATAATGGAAAACAACAGTGTTCGATTGTTCAGAGGAATATTGAAGGATATTACAGACATCAAAAATAACCAGTTGGAGCTTATTGAGGCTAAAAATCTTGCTGAACAAATTGCCAGAAAAAGGACAGAGACACTTTCCATAATGAGTCATGAGATTCGGACTCCTCTAAACGCAATTATTGGTATAAGCAATCTTTTGGATCAAGCCACATCTTCAAATAAGGATATAAAAGACTATGTTGATCATCTAAAATACTCTTCTAATCATTTGTTGGGGCTTATAAACGACATATTAGATCTGGAAAAGATTGAAAGTAAAAAGATGCAATTAAATGAAGCGCCTACAAATCTGATATCACTTATAAATAATGTTTACAAGCAATTTTTACCATTCGCCAAAAATAAAAGCCTTGCTTTAAACTTCCATCATGATTATAAAACGCCAGAGTCCCTAATGATTGATGACCTTAGGTTAACGAGGATTTTAAATAACCTATTGGCTAATGCCATCAAATTTACCGAAAAAGGAGAGGTTAGCATTACCCTAAAAACGTTGGTCGATCAAGACGATCATGCGTCTATCCTTTTTAAAATCTCTGATACTGGCATTGGAATTCCTGAACATCTACATAATCTAGTATTTGACAAGTTTCATCAGGTCCACCAAGATTCCCACAGGCAACAAGAAGGAAGCGGATTAGGACTTAACATTACCAAAGGTTTGGTCAGGCTTTTCAAAAGTGAAATTCGCTTAATAAGTAAACCGTCCATAGGATCAATATTCGAGTTTCAAATTGACTTCAAAAAGGCGTTACCTATACAAAAGGAAAAGAAATCAAACGCATTTGGATTTGATTTCCCTACCCTACCCAATTTTAAGTTGTTGATTGTTGACGACAATCCTACAAATTTGCTCGTCGCCACCCGCCAATTAAGTCGGTTTGGGATCAATGCTGATAAAGCTGACAATGGCTATACTGCTATAGAATTTCTGAAAAAGGAAAAGTTTGATGTTGTTCTAGTAGATCTGCACATGCCAGGCATGGATGGTTATCAGCTATCTAAATACATACAGGAAACCTATCCGGAAACGAAAGTAATCATTTTTACTGCTGATGTGCTTGAGGAAGTGAGGCTTAGGCTTAAAGAAATGGGCATTCTCTATATTCTCTCTAAACCATTTAAACCAGAGGAAATGTTTGAACTCTTTTTAGAAGTACTTGAGGCAAAATAATTCATAACTTTATACCCCATGAGAGTACTTCTATTAGGGTTTGCGCTGCTTTTAACCAGTGCCCCATCGTTTTCACAAATAAACACCAAAGCCACTGAAGCTGTTGTTACTTATGGGTTCCGAAATAACGGAAAAGAATCAACAGCTGAACAAAAAATGTACGTTAAGGGTAATCAGGTACATCTGGTATCTCAGGGTCGTCAAACCGAACAACAGTATCTTCAAATTGCTCAAAAGGCCAGTTATCAGATACAAAATAATAATGCTATAGCATACACACTTAAAAAGCCGTTTTCTGAATATGTAAAAGCAGAACTGCTTCCGGGAATAGACACTATATTAGGCATTCCCTGTAAAAAGGCTAAAGTCTTTGTTCGTTCTAATACCATTGAAGTATGGTATACAAACGACCTTAAAATTAAAGGAACGCCTAGCATTTCAATTGCCCCTGGGTTAGGTTTGATTCTTAAAACCATTCGTAATGGTAATTCCGAAACTTTTGCAAAGAACATCGAGTACCGTACAGTAACCTCCGAAGAACTTGCCTGGCCAAAAAGTTGGGGAACCATGTTAGATGAACCAGCATACCAGCGTCAAGTAATCGAAAGCCGCTATACTACACTTACCATTTTCAATAATGAGCAGATTAGTTTTGGTAACAAAACAGAAAATCCTGCAGGAGAACAATCTAATGTCACTTACCATTTCTCTGGTGGAACAGTTATTCTTAAGAGAGTAAAGTTACCGCCAACAAAAGCTGGTCAACAATTATTTATCGAATTAGCACAACATTCTAACGGGGATGCATATGACCGTACAGGTTCTGTATTTATGATCCCTACTGACAAATCCATCTCTTATCTTAATGCTTTGCAGAGTGGTATTCAGGCACTTCCTGTTTATTCAGCCAGAAACGGAAAGAAATACCAGGGAGTTACAGCTACCGACAACTATTTACCCCCGCTTGAGTTAATGCGTTTTTTCACCTCTTTTGGCATAAACCATTTTAATGCACAGGCAAAAATAAAAGGATATAACTGGGCCGATTCAGTTGTATATAAACAGGATATTACCTCGCTATTGCCGCGTTTGCAAGGAGAAGTATGGATAGGCGTTTTTATAGGGAACTATGATAAAGGCGGACATAAGGCCAGTCTTTATTTCAAATATTATCCAGGTTATGAAGGCGAAAGCCAAAAAGAGGAAAAGAAATGGTTAATGCCTGCCTTTAACACAACCAATTTAATGGAAATGTCGGGACAAGAATACGGTACAATGTTCGATCAGGACTCTCTTACCGTAACTGTGGATATCCCACAAGATGTAAAAAACCTAAAAATGAGATACCTTACAACCGGTCACGGGGGTTGGGGTGGCGGAGATGAATTTGTACCAAAGCAAAACGAAATCTTTGTGGATGGCAAAAGAGTATATCACTTTATACCATGGCGAGAAGATTGTGCAACATACAGATATTTAAACCCTGCTTCAGGCAATTTCGGGAATGGTTTGTCCTCTTCGGATCTTAGCCGCTCCAACTGGTGTCCAGGAACAATTACCTTACCGGTTGAAATCCCCCTGCCGGATCTTAAACCTGGCAAACATACATTTCAGGTAGCAATACCGCTAGGCAAACCAGAAGGCGGAAGTTTTAGCGCCTGGAATGTATCAGCAACATTAATTGGCGATATAGAATAAAATAAAAAAGGCACTCTGCATTTTGTAGAGTGCCTTTTTTATTAAAACTAAGCAGTTATACTACTCTGCTTCTCTTTTAATATAAGTTTTGTTTCCGTTTTTGTTGATGTAATATTTACCTCCACGTGGGCCAGTATAAATTATTTCGGAATTAGGGCCTTTCAGCGTTCTATCCACAGTTGGCTTATAATCTTTATTAGCAGCACTGGCAACAGCGGTAGTTGTTTGTTTTTTAACTGTTGTTACTTCCTTTTTAGCTTCCTTAACAGGAGCCTCTGCTTTCTCCTTGGCAGCTGTAGCAGAAAAACGCTTATCCGGTGTGCCATCTTTTTTAAGTTTTACATCACTAGCTGGAGCTGCAGCTGWTTTTNGSAANARCGTNKTRTNAGGCGTACCATCTTTTTTTAACCTTGCCCCTGCAGTGGTTGCTTCTGCTTTAGCTTTAGTTTTTGCTATTGTAGTTTCTTTTTTAACCTTTTCAGTTGCCTCTTTTTTTGCATCGGCTGTAGCTTTGGTTTTAGCAGTTGCTTCTTTCTTCGCGTCAGCTTTAGCCTTTGCAGCTTCTTTTTTCGCGGTTGCAGTTGCTTCTTTTTTAGCATCAGCTTTCGCCTTTGCAGCTTCCTTCTTTGCCTCAGCAGCAGTTTCCTTAGCTTTCGAAGTTTGTTTTTTTGCTTTTGTTGTTGCTGCTTKCTYWKCMGNAKCNWRTTGAAGCAGTTTGTGCCATACTTAAGCTCACACAGAAACTTAGCATAGCAATTAGTGAAAGTAGTTTTTTCATAACTTTTAAATAGCTGATTGAATATCTGTTATTCTGCTATTAGATTAGCCTAATAACTGTATACAATTTACACATATCGTACCAACATTCTCAAGAAATCCAAATAAATATTTTCATTAAAAGAAATGAAGCTACCAAAATGGATAATCACTATACAATAGTGGCGGTAAGCTTAGTGCCACTAATAGCCGTGTTGTAGATTTTCAATGTTCTTGTATTTCCTGTCGTACCCTGAGGTCCTTGAAGTACAGAACCATTGGTACCGTATTCGGAAAAGTGCAACTGACATTGTATCTTATTATCTGCCTGTTTCCATACCAAACTGCCTCCCTGATGCGGACAAATAGATTCTGTAGCTACAAATGAGGCTGCAGTATTTCCATCAGCTATTCTAAAAAATAATACGCCATTTACCTTCGCCTGATCACCTACAGCCTTTAACTGAGTTGAAAGATCTACTGTGGCAGTATTATCCCCTGGTCCAGGATCGGGTTTGTCGTCAGGACCATCATTTCCACTTTTTCCACAGCTTGAAAAGCATGTTCCTGCGCAAACCATAGCAAGGCCAAGCCCTAATGATTTGATAAATTCGTCACGTTCCATAGTTTTTGATTTTAGTTTAGTAAATTTTTGATTTCTTATCCGGATCCTGATTTTTTGATTTAAACAGGGTAAAGTTTCTTGATATGGTGAAGCCGAAACGAACCCCGCCTTTACTCCACGACTTCTTAGTATTTGGAATGAAATTATTCTCAACTATATACTCCGAGTTCATAAAGTTTAAAGAGAAGATGTGCCCTCCTGTTTCTATTTCCAAACCAACACCAAATGGATTATAGTAAGTTTCGGTTAAATCTTTAGGCCTCGACAGTCCATTTACAACGGTGTAATCGGCAATAAAAGAAAGTCGCTTGGTTATTTTCATTCTTCCAGCAAAACCCAGGGAAAACAGATTTTTGGAATCACCACTATCCTCAATATTGTTCCGCACTAAAAACCCTGGCATTACCTCTAGTGAGAGGCGCGATGAGAACTTACGCGAAATAATAGATTGAAAGAAATAAGAGAATCTGTCACTATACTGTCCAAACTCGCTATCATTAAATGGCTCCCTTGCAATCCAGCCAAGCTGGGCAAAAAGGGTCATATTAATCGGCATCGAAGCATTACTCTTCTGTTTTAGCAACTTGTACTTACCAGAAAAATTAAATAGCTCGTCTTGTTTACTTCTTCCTACCGCAACAGTAAAATCGTCAGTAACCCCATAATCCAATCCTATAAACAAATCTGTTGCAACATCCAAACCGTACAAAGTTTGTGCACTTCCAAATCTTCCACCGATATCACCAAAATGGTGACGGATTCTCAGGTCCAGATCATGCTTCTTTTGAGTTTCACTTGATTGAGATAAAACTACATGTGTCGACTTAAAGGCAGCGTCTACTGTAGTAGCTACCCCCCCACTGTCCAGGGCTTTTAACAATGAGTCCGCTTCCTGAGCTTGAGCATGCAGCGTAAAAAGCGAAAAGGAAATCAGTAAATATTTAATCTTATTCATGGGTTTGGTTATTTTAATGAATTGAACTTACCTTCAGCTTTTATCGTAATGAACTCCGCAATCTTGGTAAACACCAGCTTTGGTATTTTAATATTATGGTCTACACAGGCAACCTTAAACTCTGAACTGATTTGTACAACTCCATTGGTTACAGTTACTTTTCCTGGAATTGTGCGTTTCTTATCTACTCCATGTACAGAAAGGATACCTGTAACCGTTACAGCATAATTACCATCTTTGGTAAAATCCACTGGCTGGTCAATCAGCCCTTTAAATTTTGCATAAGGATATTTGTCGCTCTCTATGTAATTTTCGTTGAAATGCTCCTGCATAAGCTTCCTGTCAAACTCAAGGGTCTTAACAGCCAGTTGCACAACTATTTCTCGGGTTTCGGCAACAAGAACAGCATTACCTTTATCACTTACGGCTCTTATGTCCTCTAGGGGTGTAGATGAGAATAGGCCTATTCTAATATCTTTGCTAACAAAGTTCTGCGCCCCGGCGCTTAAATGCAGCAGCAGGAGTGCCACCAACAATCGGGTTATTTTTCTTATCCTATTCATATTTAATTGAGCTACTGCCTTATTTAAGTTTTAATGAACTTATACCTCCTAGTACGGAGTAAGAAACAACAAGGTTGCCTGGGCAGTAAATATTTTCACATCTGTCATCAACACATCGCCACTGCGTGATCCCTCAGCTCCTCGGGATCACGGGTATATAAAACAAAAAAGGCCCGCAATCTCTTGCAGGCCTCTCGTATAATTCAAATAATACTATTTAGCATTTTTCTTCTCAGTAACCTCAGTACGGATCTCTTGAGCAAGTCCTTTTAGATCCTGCATTGCTTTACGAACTCTAGTCCCGGCCGCGCCATTACCTGAATTATAAAATTTGTCTGCATCTGCTTCGATTCCAGCAATAAGTTGTTTAAGTTTTGAAAATTTTTCCATGTTTTTCTTAAGTTAAGATTTTAAAAATATTTGATATAACGCTCTAAAGGTAATAATTATTGGATTTGCACCAAATCAATGTTTCATAATCTCCAATCATTTTTTCCACATCCCACCCTCATTGTTAATAAAATCCTCATATTCCACACTTACTGCTGCTTAATATGCCAATAATTAGTTATAATTCGGGTTTTGGGTCATCTGTGGATTCGCCAGTAACTCTTTCTGAGGTATTGGCCAGAGGTAATCTCTATTCGCTTTTGCTGATCTCACCTCTACATTTACCGGCTGATTGGTGTTCGGGTCTATTGCTCCCGTAACAGGGCCATTCATCACCTGCTCAAAAATACCCCATCTTCTGATATCGTAATAGCGAACACCTTCAAAAGCAAGTTCTACCCTACGTTCTCTTCTAACCAGCTCACGCAGTTTTTCTTTGGTATTATATTCAGCCACATTTACATTAGGCATGCCTGCTCTGTTTCTGATCTCGTTCAGGTATTTTATCACATCAGGGTTACTAAAGTCGTCAAGCTCAATTAATGATTCCACGTAATTCAGCAAGACCTCGGCATAACGCATAATCATAAAATCCAAGGTTCTGGTGCCTGTTTTATCTTTTGGATCCAGATACTTGTTGATCCAATATCCGGTCGAAGTTGAATTTTGTTCGCCCAACTTATCAAGTCCGGAGTTCTCAAAAGGTTTTAAAACTACACCTGTATAAGTAGCACCCGGCAAGATAATCGATGCAGCCATTCTAGAATCTCTGTTATTGTGGTAGTTAGGCTCCCTTGCATAAATAGCTGCAGAGTCTGGTCCCAACTCTTCTAAGGTTTTGCCTTGTTTTGTCTCATAGGCATTTACTATAGAGGCTGTTGGAGAAACAACAGTTTTACCTCCCGTACCCTGAGGGGCAAATGTCAACCATTGATTACCTCCCGAAGTTACCTCTCTAAAAAAAATTCTTTCAGAATTGATCTCTCCCACATATAAAAACAGATCTGCATAGCTGTTCTGTACATTTGCACTCTTCCGCAAACTATACGCATCCATATCAATGATCCTTTTTGCTGAACTTTTAGCTAAACCATAATCTTTATAATATAATGCCAGTTTAGAAATCAGACCCAGGCAAGTTCCGGCCGATATCCTTTTTAAGTCTGCATTTACGGTAAACTTCGGAGGCAGGTTATTTGCACACTCGTTCAGCTCAGCCAAAATAAAATCGTACACTTCTTTTTCGGTATTACGAGGTAAATAGCTGTTTTCAGGAGTTACAGACTGCTTCAAAATCGCTATTGGACCAAAGAACATAAACAATTCCATGTGGTAGTACGCCCTTAAGGCTCGTGCTTCATAAATATATTGCTTCTTTAGTTCTGGGTCAGGCAAATACGCCTTATCAACATTCTCAAGAAATCTGTTTGATCTTCTTATGTCGCGATAATCGTCATCCCAAATGCCGGTTCCAACCGCCCAATTCGACCCCTGTAAGCCTTTAACATAAGATTCGTAGTCTCCTCGTAAACTTTGTCTGGCAACAGCATTATCACTCATGGCATCAAGGAACATCAGCTGCCGGCCCGAAGAACCATCGGGCATTCCCGCATAAATAGAGTTCAGTGCTGAGGTCACATTGGCCTCTGTATTCCACCATATTTCATCATAAACATCCGTTGGATGATCATGTGTTAAAAATTTCTCACAACCCAAAAATGTAAATAAGGTTGTTATAAGGACTAAATAATAGATTTTTTTCATCTGAATTAAAATTTAACATTTAAACCAACTGTATACATTTCCACAATTCCGTAGGTCCATTGATACCCCCTGCTCTCTGGATCTGTAATCTTAACAGAAGTAAAAGTGGCCGGATTTTGTGCATTTACATATAACCTTATACCGTTAACACCTAGCTTCCTTGCAAAGGAATTCTGAACATTATATCCTAACTGTATATACTTAACCCTTAAAAAAGCTCCGTTTTGGAACCAGAAATCTGACGACAGTTTATTATTTGCCGGAGCTGTTGATAAGCGTGGAAAACGGGCATTTGTATGTTCAGGGGTCCAGTAATTCTTTGAATAATAAGTTGTTGGTATACCACCGTCTGCACTAAGGTCTAAAGGCTGAGCAAACATCCCATATAAAACGGCATTATTATTACCTACGCCCTGAATTAGTGTTTCAATATCAAAGTTCTTATAGGCAACTCTTAAATTGGCAAAATAATTAAGTCTGGGTACCGGATCTCCTATAACGTCCTGATCTGCTGCTCCAATAACATTATCACCATTTAAATCAAGATATTTAATGTCTCCTGGCTTGGCGTTTGGCAAGGTAGGAACTAGTGGTTTTCCGCTGCCATCAAAATCGCTGGCCTGTAACAATCCGTTTGTTTTATATCCATAAATACTGTTAATACTGCTACCAACCTCCGTAACTACTGTTGGAGAAATGATTGACCCTCCCTGAAGTTTAATTATTTTATTGCGGTTATACGAANANCACCTGGGWWWMRKKARATANSYTRRATNYTGRGMKWGKMTYTYAKTWTRMTTNAANGAAWMMTMMMMTSCTWWRWTMGRWAGWKCACCTGCATTTACAGGAACATCTGCTTCAAAACCACCTACAAGTGGTAGGGTAGGAAAAAGAATGATGTTCTTAGTTTGTTTATCATAGTAATCAAAAGTAATCCCCAGTTTATTATTCTTAAGCAAACTAAGATCCACTCCCAAATCCAGCATATTTACCGATTCCCAGGTGATATTCGGATTACCATAAGTAGATTCAACACCACTACTTCCGTTAATTAAAGTCTGATATTTATATAATCCTATATTATCATTACCAAGTTTACCATACGATGCCCTTAATTTCAGGTTATTAATGATCTTGGAATCCTTTAGAAAGTTTTCGTTATGAAGGTTCCATCCTGCTGCTACCGATGGGAATACCCCAAATTTATTATTAGGACCGAAACGAGACGAACCATCTGTACGTACTGTTCCTTCAAGCAAGTATCTATCTTTAAAGGAATAGTTCAATTTAGCATATGCTGATACCATTGAAAATATATCCCATGATCCGCTATTGGTCTCTTCCTGCGAGTAACCCGCCAAGGCAAAAACCCTGTGATCATTAATATTCAGCGTATAATCTGTAGTTACACCAGCATAATAATAGGTAGTTCTGGCCATTCCTGTTGTTCTCTGCAATGCCCATGTTCTTAACAAGTTGCCAGTAAAGAAATCGAAATRMWMRARATWATNTNTTGNATCATGGGTAATGTCACTGTTTAACCTGAAACTGAATTGCCCTCTTACATTAAAATCCTTAAATGCTTCCCACTTAGGCTGCAGGTTAATACTGGTTTGTCCGAATTCTGAAGCCCTTACACCTCCAACTTCAGCGTAAGCCAATGGATTTACAATATCTACATACTGACCATAAAAAACACGTCCGTCTTTAATTGGAAACTTAGGGATAACCGTTGGTGGAACACGGTACATATCCTCTAGAAGTCTGTTACCCGTATTTCCCGTTGCACTGGGTCTGTTCGGTTGATTGGTATCTCTCCTTATCGCAAGCAAATCCATGTTTACCTGAAATTTGTCACTCAAAGAGATCGTAGTGTTTGCCCTGATATTAAACCTTTTCATATCACTGATCGGAATAATACCCTTCTGATAGGTGTAATTACCCGTCAAAGCAAACCTTGCCACACTACTTCCACCACTAAGAGATAGGGAATTGCTTGATATCGGAGCAGCATCATCAACAAGCAAATCCAACCAATTCGTGTTGGCATATGCCAGATTAGGATTTGCAACAGGATCCATCCCGTTCCTTGTATTGTCGATTTGTTCCTGTGTAAAAGGCAACTTATTAGCCGGATTGGCATTATAGCTCGCTTCATTATACATTCTCATGTAAGTAGGCGCATCAACAGTCTGTGGTAAAGAAGAGGCACGCTGAATACCATAATATCCATCAAACGCCACGGCCACTTTGCCTGCCACACCTCTTTTTGTAGTGACCACAATAACCCCATTTGCACCTCTGGAGCCATAACTTGCGGCCGCAGCGGCATCCTTCAAAACAGTTACACTTTCAACAGTTACCGGATCAATGTGGTTCATATCCATCGGTATACCATCTACCAGCACCAGCGGATCAGAATTTCCTAGCGTGCTAATACCCCGAATCTTTATTGCCGCAGCATCTCCTCCGGGCAAACCAGAGCCCTGTGTAACATTTATTCCTGTTATCCCGCCCTGCAAAGATTGGGACAAGGTGGTAATGGGCTTACCTTCAATATTAGACTTTACATTTAAAGAGGCAAGGGAACTTGCAATATGTTTCTTTTGTTGCTCATTCAAACCCACCACAACCACTTCATTCAAAGCCGAAACGTTCTCTTTCAGGGAAACATTTAAACTCCTGTCTGTCTTCGAAACGGTATACTCATAGCTAAGAAATCCCAGCATGGAAAAAACAAGAATATCATTCTTATTTGCCTTGATATTAAAATATCCATCGGCATCAGTCAATGTTCCGTTGGTAGAGCCTTTTACTCTAATACTTACGCCTGGCAATACTCCAGGTGGTTCATGGGTATCATACACACGGCCACGCAAAGTGAGTAAAGTATCTTGTTTAGAGTTAGCTGCACCCTGTAAATTGCCCGATATAATGGCAATCTGTCTGCCTGATATTTTGTACACCAAACCACTACCTTTCAGTGCTTTGTCCAAAATTTCGGGAACAGTTTTATTGTTAAGCTTTAGATTTAGCTCTTCGTATTTATTTAGTTTAATAAAATCATCCTTATAAATAATCAGATAATCACTTTGCGCTTGAATTTGTTGAAATAACTCTGGAAGGTTCCCTTTAATTATATCAATATTCATCCGAACTTGAGAATAGGTATTAGCATAAGTGGTCATCATTCCCATCCATAATAAAACCATTGTTACTTTCATAGTTCGTATTATTTTGTTTTTGAGCCGTACTAAATGTGCATGAGATTCACATACATGAATATTTTTCATATTTTTGTTAATGAGTTAAATAATAGCTTAATAGGTTATTGTTTAGAGGAGGTGTTAGCGCACCTCCTTTTTTTGGTCCTGTGTGGTTAGTTTTTCTTCAGCCGGATCCTCCTTTCTGTACTATCATAAACAAAGGATGTCCCGTCAAACAGTATGTTGTTCAACACATCGCCGGCATTCCGCTGAAACATCAGTTTACCACTAAAAGTCTCACTAAGGTCCAGCCCTTCTGTATTTATTTCTATGTTATAGTATTTTGCAATTCTTTGAATAATTATTTTCAATGACTCACTGTTGACGTCTATGTAACCTTCTTTCCACGACTGGATATCATCTGTTTTCACCTGCGATATCAATAATTTATTCGCAACCAGATCATAACTGATCTGCTCACCAGGCACCAATTTTCGCTCTGCCTTGCTTAACCAGCTTCCTGTAGAAAAAACGATGCTTCCGCGCACCAGAACAGCGTAATTGCTATTGCTATTTAAATTTGAGCTTACGTAAAATTCTGTACCCAGCACTTTGATATTCATATTCTTAGCCCTTACATAGAAAGGCCATTCCTTATTATGAGCTACGTCAAAATAGGCTTCACCTTCCAGGTAAACCTCTCTGCTGTCTTTTGCGAAAGAAGTCGGATAAATTAACTTTGAACCGGAATTTAACCACACTTTGGTTCCATCAGGCAAGTGAATTACCGAACGCTGATCATTCCCCACCACAAGCGTATTAAAATCATTCGTAGTAATGATATTCTCTTCATCATTCGAACTTGCAGGTGTGCTATTAATTGGCTTACCTGCAATATCCATTTTAGAAATAATTTTATTGTTTATATTTTGAGCGGCAAAAGTCAGTAGCCTATTTGTGCTGGTATGACGCTGATAATTCCAAAGTCCGGCGCCAAGTACCAATAGTAATACTGCTGCTATTTGAATGAACAATTTCCAGTTGTAGCTTTTCGATTTAGATGTTTTACTATCCTGAATCCTCGCCCACAGCTCAGCGGCTTCTAAAGAAGGTATTTTCTCGTTCCCGGCAGATTTAATAACTGATTTAATATCTCTGGCAAGTTCTTTTTCACTGTCCGAAATCCTGCCATCCCCCTCTTTCGGAATTTTACCTGATAGAAAGTCCTCTGCCTTATAATTGTTATCTGAATCCATGTGTAGCGTCTAATAGTAACCCAGAGACACAGACGTGAATTTTATAGACTAAGAAATTAAAATATTTATTTATGCAATTATTTTGTAGACATGCTTTACCACCATTTTCTCGCGCAATTGCTTAATTCCGCGATACACCAGCGTTCTGCAGGTTTCAACAGATATGTCCATAACACTTGCAATTTCCTCATATTCAAGTTCAGAATTGAATCTTAGGTATAATGCTTCTTTTTGTCTGCTAGGCAGCAGTTCAAGCTGTTTATTAAGTTTTGTGATAAGTTCCGTTTGAACCTCATCATTGGTAACCTGATCTTCCAGACTTCCAAAAATGGTGAAAAGAACCTCAATGTTATGATTCTCCTGAGTGCTGAGCTTTTTCAGCTCTTTACATATCTTTCTTTTAAGAGAAGTAAAAAGATAAGATTTAACATTTACGTCAGTAGATAAATTACTGCGGTATTTATAGAGATCAACAAAAAGATCATGGATGCTATCTTTAACCAGGTCAACATCGTCAGAGAACCTTAATCCGAAGGCGTACAGTACGTCAACAAACTGTGTATAAATAGAATGTAAGGCATCATCGTCTCCATTGACAAATGATGCCCATAAACTGTTGTCTGTATCTTTAACAATCACATTCATTCTTCTATAGTACAAAACTATCCTGGTCATGTAACGATAACAGCACTGTGGCGTTAAGATTACATTAACTCTTTAACAAAACCATTTGTCCCGTCCTCACTGATTCATCACAGGCAAATGCAATCCTTAAACTATTAACCGCATCTTCAGTTGCATCTGTAAGGTTCAGGTCTTCTTTAATAGCTTTCAGAAAAAAGCGTTGTTCACGATTACATAGTTCCTGATGATCCGGTTCATCTTTAAGATCAACCCACTCATCGGCCCTGGCAAACTCATTATCTTTATCCAGATCAGCATAATGTACTTTTATTGATTCTGTTTTAGTATGTGAATCAATTGAATCCGACTTCCCTGATTTCGATGCTTCTTTGGCAACTATAGATACCGCGCCCTTCGGTCCAAAAACATCTTTAATAAAAAAGGCAGTTTCACTAACCATTGGGCCCCAACCAGCTTCATACCAACCAACTGAACCATCTTCAAAACGAATTTGAAGTTGGCCGTAGTTGTAATTCCACTCAGGTATTTCATCGGTAAGTCGGGCACCAATAGCGCTAACCTGAATAGGCCTTGACCTGGTCATCTGGCACATCACATCAATATAATGCACCGCGCAATCCACTATGGGGCTTAAACTTTTCATCAGGTTACGGTGTACGGTCCATTTCGGACCATGGCTTTGTTGGTTCAGGTTCATCCGCATTACCAACGGTTTACCCATTTGCTGCGAAAGCTGAATAAACTTCTCCCATGAAGGGTGATAACGCAATATATAACCAACAACCAGCTTCTTACCGGCCTTTCTTGCTGCCTCTGCAACACGCTCAGCACCTTCTACAGAATCCGCCAAAGGCTTCTCTATAAATACGTGGCAGCCACTCTCCAGCGCTTTAACAGCAAAAGCCTCATGAGTATCAGGATAAGTAGAAATGCAAACTGCATCAGGCTTTGTAGCCTCAAGTGCCTCATAGAAATCGCTGAACAACGGATAACCTCCGCCCAGCTTTTCATTTACAATAACCTTACTGTTACCTGTTGATACAATTCCACATATCTCAAAGCCGTCTATGGTATGGTAAGCCATAGCATGAGATTTACCCATGTTACCGCAGCCAACAACCAGAACACGCAAATTTACACTCCCAAACTCCATCCTGCACGATAATTACGTTTAACAAATTGGTTCACCTCATCAAAGTTGGTAACCTTAAGATTCGCCTTATCCCAGATCAGTTTAATATCCCTGCCCGGATAACTGATTCCGCCATCAGCATTTCTTCTCTGAACATCAGTACCTCTAATGGCCAGGTTTGCTATTAGTAGCGTTTCTGTAAGCGGTCCTGCAATTTCAAAAGGAGAGCTTAATTCTATCTTTCCATATCCTGCAATAGCAGCTTCGGCCCATTGTGTGTAATGGCCGTCTTCACCACCAGGTACTCTAGGGGTTTTCTTTTTAGTATGGTCGTGCTCATTTTTTGATAAAGGCAGCAGTCTCGGGTTAGACCCATAAACATCACAGATCATTTTCCCTTTGGTCCCTTCAAACAATACACCATTATCGCCAAATGCCTCATTCGGTCCTAACTCTACCGGACGAACAGGCTTAATGCCGCCGTCCATCCAGTGAAGCTGTAAGTCACCTTTTGTTCTTTTTGTTTCTTTAAAGGTCATGATCACGTGACTGGAAGGCGGACAACTTTCAGGGAAATACCCCCTCTTAAATTCATCCACATACACACTACCAACACTACATTGTACATCAAGAGGAGTATCAAGACCTAAAATGCTAAATGGAGGTTCTACAAGGTGACAGCCCATATCGCCAATTGCACCTGTACCATAATCCCACCAGCCTCTCCAGTTAAACGGAACCATTTTCTCTATATAAGGCTTATATGGGGCACTGCCCAACCATAAATCCCAATCCAATTCCCTAGGTACAACACCATTAGTAGCAGGCCATGCAATGCCTTGAGGCCAAACGGGGCGGTCAGTCCAGCAGTATACCGTATGTACCTTACCTATTAAACCAGCCTCGCACCAATCTTTCAATTGCCTTACTCCATCACCAGAAGCGCCCTGGTTACCCATTTGCGTAACTACCTGATAGCGTTTTGCCGCTTCAGTTAATACACGGGCTTCATAAATATCATGTGTTAAAGGCTTCTGAACATACACGTGTTTATCAAGCTGCATAGCAGCAAGAGCTATCATAGCATGATTATGATCTGGTGTAGAAACTACAACACCATCAATGTTTTTCGATTCCTTATCAAGCATCTGGCGATAGTCTTTATAATACTTCGCCTTCGGAAATCTCTTAACAGAACCAGCAGCCCTTCTATCATCAACATCACATAAAAATGCAATATCAGATTTACCACCTTTATAAATATTCGCTATATCACTTTCACCTTTTCCACCAACACCCACGCCGGCAACTTGTAAACGGTCGCTCGGCGCCAAAAATCCTTTTCCTCCCAATACATGTCGGGGCACGATCATAAAACCAGCGGCTGCAAGCGCGCTGGTTTTAATAAAGTTTCTTCTAGAATTATCTGTTGATGAGTTTAACTTATCTTCAGTCATGTTTTTTATTTTTTCTTTTTAGCAGATTCTTTTTTAGTTAAATCCTTTTTACTTAAATCTTTGATCCTTATATTTCTGAATTCTACAGGAGAACCATGTCCAAGGAAACCAATGTGGCCGCTGTCGCGTAATAAACCCGGATGTTCCTTACCATCTGCGGCACCATTCTTTCTAGCCTCAGTAATGTCGCCATCAAGAATTACAGTACCATTAAGGATCACTTTAATTTTAGGGCCTTTTACTACAACTTCTTCATAATTCCATTCGCCAAGTGGTTTAAGGAAACCTCTTTTTGCTGGTAAAGTACCATATACAGAACCATGGTACTGATACACATGAAGGTCTTTATATATTGGAGCCTCATTATCTAAAATCTGAAGTTCCATACCTGTATAAGCGGCGTCACCCTCTAAAGGTGCTCTAATACCCAATCCGTTATTCGCACCCGGAGTTAATTTAAATTCAAAACGGTAAATAAAGTCGCTAAATTCTTCTTTAGTAAATAAGTTACCACCCGAACCTTTTCCTGGTTTAGGACGAATGGCAATATTTCCATCCTCAATAGTGTAATCAACAGTGTTACCAGTCCAGCTGTGCATGTTTGTACCATCAAACAACACTTTATAACCTTCTTTTTTCTCTTGTGCACTTAACTCAAATGGTTTTGCACGAGGGATTTCTCTGATGTAAAGATCACGATAAGCAACTGGCGAACCATGCGCTTGTAATTCGATTTGCTCTTCAGCAAAAATAGGAAGACTTCTGTCCCAGTAGTTTTCAAGGATTACATTATCAGTTACCAACACACCGTTTAAGTAAACAGTTACGCGGTCACCTTTCATCAAAATACGGAAGGTATTCCATTCGTCAAGTTTATTGTCAGCAACTTTAAGTGGTTTGCTTTCATTTACCTGGTTGTTGTACAAACCACCTGAACCAACCTGAGCACCTACATTTGTACGGGCATTATCCCACATTTGAACCTGAGGTGTACCACGCAAATAAATACCGGCATCACCCTCTCCTTTTTTATCATCAATAATTTTCCAGTCAACAAGCATTTCAAAATCACCATACTTTTTAACAGTGGCAAGGTTATTTCCATGGCTCATGAACTGAAGCTCACCATTAACAGGCTTCCAGCTATCACGTGCCTCAGCATCCGCTTTTTCCTGCTCAGCAGCCAGTGTTTTAGCATCCATTTTAGAACGCTTAATCGGGTCTGCCACTAAACCTTTCCAACCTGTAAGATCAGTTCCATTGTACATCGATACAAAACCTTCACCTGCTTTCATTTCAGAAATGTATTTACGCATCCCTTCTTTCTGATAGCCACTATCAGCACCTGTTATTACCTCAATGGTTTTATTTAACAAACCTTTAACCAGCTCACCATTATAGGTACCTGCAAGCGTAATATTCATTACTGCATTTGCAGCAGCTTGTTGTAAAGCAGCGTCATCTAAATATTTACCGGCAAAAACAATTGCATTGAAACATTTAGCTTGCTCAACATCTTTTAAAATCTGTTGTTTTTGCTCGTTGGTTTGAGCCACAGCCATCGCATTACGAAGTAATAACAACTTCTGCTCCGCAGGATACACACCTTCTCTAACCGAACGCAGGTATCCGTTGATGGCAGTATTCAGGAAAGCAGCATTTTTAGTCTCGCGTGCAATCTTAATTAATTCAGGAGCCGCACTGGCATCAACCCATGCAGACAATGCATCTAAAGCAGCTTTTTGAGTTTGCTCATTACCTGATGCAAAAGCATCAGTAACCGCTTTTAACGATTTCTCGCCGCCTAAGCTTGCAAGAACTTTGTAGAAAAGTAATTTCTTGTTTTCAGGTGCCGAGGTCATTTGTTGTAATACCGCATCAACCTGTTGCGAATTGTCGCCGCCGCCACTTACTGCAGCGATAATAGCTTCCTGTACAGCAGTTTCCTGTGCTCCGGAGCTTTCATTCAACAAAGTAAACAATTGAGGTAAGTTGTCTTTCACAACAACGTGACTTAAGGCAGCATATGCCGCTTGCTGTACTTCAGGTTTTTTACTTTTTAACTGATCATAAACGGCATTTAGCTGACCGTTTGCAGCACGAGATGCCAGCAAATTGATTAATGCAACCTGTACATTTGGTTTCGCAGATGGAATAGCAGCAGCAATCTTTTCGGTAATTCCTGTTCCTTTCATTCTGTGAATTGCGTTAGAAACAGCAGTCACATTAGCAGTATCGCCTTTGCTTGCCAACTTAAGCAAATCGTCAAGAACCTGATCCTGACCAATGTTAACAGCCGCATTTATTGCAGCTAACTTTACAGTTTCATTCTTACTTTTAAGCAACTTAATTACCGCAGGTAAAGCTTCTTTAGCACCACTTTGACCAAGCATGCTTAAAATACCGGCTTTTGCATCATCATCAACCTTACCTAGTTTCTTAACCCAAATATGCGTTGAGGCCGAGGTTACATAGGGTACAGCAAATTTCAGGGCAGCAGCACGATATTCAGCATTTTTATCGCCCGCAGCGTCTAAAAGAAGCTCCTGGTTATTGTCTTTATTTGCCTCAACCAATACTTTTAAAGCACCGGTACGCACACCTACCAATTCATCAGTGTTTACTTTGCCAGCTATATCTTTAGCAATTTTTTCAGCAAGTTCTTTATTGCCATTTTTCAACAATTGTTCTGCATAGATCAGGTAAACTGCTGCAGTATTCGTGTTTTCATACTTAAATCCACTTTTATCAGCAGCTGCAGCAAATACAGGTTCAGAAGAAGGATCTGCAATATAAGCAAGTGCATACAATGCAACTTTAGCGACATTTACATCACCATCGGCAGCCAAAGTATTTATAGGCTGAGCAGCTTCTTTAAAACGGCTGTCGCCTAACGATTCTATAATCGAAAGTTTGGCAGCACCGTTCGCTTTTGCCAGGCCACCCAATAAAGCTGCTTTTGAAGCCGGAGTATTGATTTTAACCAACGCTCTTGCCGCAGGATCTGCCAGTTGCTCATCAGTTAAATACCCTTGTATACAAGAAATCGCATCGTCCTTACCTACCAGGTCAAACTGACTGATGATAAACGATTTATTTTGTTTGTCAGTTAATTTCTCTAAGGCTTTGCAATAAGCACCAACCGCCATTTTTCTCCAGTCTTCTTTTCCATTCTGAGTGATGAAAGCAGAAAACCCTCCAACAGTATACTCAATTAATGAATTATTGCCTTTACCCGGAGCAGTTAGGCCACTTATTAAAGCTACATAACCATCTTCTCCAAGATTGGCTATGTCGTTTACGTTATTTTTAAAAAGCTCAGCATCTCCCGCAGGCATCTGGGCAAGCAAATCGGCAATGCGGGTGGTTACGGTTCGTTCGTCTTTTTTTGCCTGTCCGTTTGCCACATCTTGCAGCATTACAACTGCCAACAGGATAAAGAATATCTTTTTTATCATTATGATATGTGTAAAATGTTAATCTGAATTGTTTAAATGAACTGTTTAATTAAATAGTGAAAGGTGCACGCATTACAGGATTAATTAATCTGTTAGCGCCTTCATCATCAATAAACTCTTGTTWWNACCRGAYMRAAWTTYRMNTKAAMKGMMKARWMTSRAMKSRNATYAWMYYWAYSTWAAMRRTATTRMATNNNCGGNGTCMATWTWMTKNNTTKAACGCGAATTTCTGTCTGGTTTTAACAGATTCAACAAAGTCGGTCATTTGTGGTGTAGGGTCAGGGAACGCAGCCAGTTTACGCTCTAGATCCGGAATGTCCGATTTAAAGCCCGGGTATAATTTACCTTTAGGCCCTTCAATGTAAGGCACGTTAGTATCCTTTCCTTCGCCATCTAAAATAATTTGGCAACYMTYWSCSTNASWMKAMGNTYWTCCNNTCYTMYAYWTWCSMWSAKSRTYRSYRWRTTRTTNNKKAGNYGKCRANWKSAAMRGAWACNKRACNTGNSTWWCANTNMWKKRCCTAAAAAGTATTGAATCGGGTCAATATAATGTTGTCCCATATCACTTAAGCCACCACCATCATAATCCCAGTAACCACGGAAGGTTTGATGAACCCTGTGTGCATTATATGGTTTGTAAGGTGCCGGGCCAAGCCATCTGTCGTAATCCAATTCAGGAGGTACTGGCTGAGGCTCAAGGTGATCCTTACCTACCCAGTAAAACTTCCAATCATAACCTGTATGTTTACCTACAGTAACCTTTAAAGGCCAGCCTAATAATCCACTGTCAACCAATTTCTTAATTGGTTTTACAGTTGTGCCCATTCCATAAAAAGTATCTTTAAAACGGAACCAAGTATTTAAACGGAACATTCTGCCATGTTTTTGAACAGCTTCCATTACACGTTTACCTTCTCCAATAGTATGGGTCATTGGTTTTTCACACCAAACATCTTTACCTGCATTTGCGGCATCAACTGCCATAATACCATGCCAGTGAGGTGGAGTAGCAATGTGTACAATATCAACTTCAGGAAGTTTAATCAGTTCACGATAATCGCTAAATGTTTTAACGCCTTTATCTAACATGGATGTTGCCAGATCAAGGTGCCTTTTATCAACATCACAAACAGCAACTACCTGAGTGCCATCATATGTAAAATGACCACGTCCCATTGAGCCAACGCCTATTACAGCCTTGGTAAGCTTATCACTTGGTGCAATAAATCCTGTTCCTCCAAGTACATATCTTGGCACAATAGTAAATGCGGCAAGTCCTACAGCCGATTTCTTAATAAAATCTCTTCTCGAATTTTGGTTTTCTGGTTCTTTAGGTTGTTTAGGCTTCATATTTTCATTTATGTGTGAATTATATATTCAATTGTATTGTTTTTATATATCAGAGCTACACTAAATAACATATAACTGCATAGTTAGAAATAACTCGCAGTAAGTTCGTCAGGCTCATATTTGGTACAGAGTCAAATACCGGTTAAATATTGACTGTTGGATTCATTTTTTTTGTGGTTCTTAAGGGTTCATATATATGGTTGCATGGGTGTTCAATTTTTAATACCTCCAAAGGCACCGCTAAATCGAACACTTGCATTGTTAATATTAGCGAGAAATTGTCAAAAACACAAAACATTATTAATTTATTTACGTATTAAAAATACTTTTGTAATTTTTTAACATAAGTTATCTATATTTAACGAAATAGAGTAATTAAAGCTATGGATCTTCGTCTATTAAATAACATAACAAAACCAACGCGCGATAAGCAGCTGATTTATAAATATCAGCTTGTGAAACATCTTTTTAATTTAGGACCAAGTTCAGTTTCCACATTATGTGATACCATGAACATGAGTACACCGAGTATTTTAAAACTCATTACTAATTTAATGGACGAAGAGTGGATAGAAAAGAAAGGTTACGGAATATCTATGGGTGGCAGAAAGCCCGATTTATACGGATTAAGGGATAAGAAAATCCTGATCCTCTGTATTGATATAGAATTGTTTCATACTAAAATTGCCGTTATGGATAACAACTACAACTATATAATTGAAGCTAAAACCATCGCTTTGCCTATTTCAAAAAGCAGCAGATCCGATTTCTTTAGTATTTTAAGTACGCATGTAGATGATATTCTAAAAGCTCAAAACATTACCAACGACCAGTTAATTGGTTGCAGTGTTGGCATGCCTGGTCTAATTGATTCCGAAAAAGGCAAAAGCTATAGTTATTTTCTTAGCGATCAGGAAAACACCTCTTTAACCGCTGCATTTGAAACCACACTAAAACTACCCGTTATTATACAGAATGACGTAAATGGATCATCAATGGCAGAATTTGCACATGGAATGGCAAAAGGCAAACAAAATGCTTTGATACTGTTAATGGATTGGGGTGTTGGTTTAGGAATTATAATGGATGGGAAATTAAGAAAAGGTGCCAGTGGTTTTTCTGGAGAGTTAGGGCATATCCCTTTTGTAGAGAATGGCGCATTGTGCTATTGCGGCAAACACGGTTGCCTGGAAACCATTGCTTCGGGTAATGCTTTATCTGAAATGGCAAAAGAAGGTATCTTATCGGGCAAAAACTCTATGTTAAACAAGCTCTCTAACGAAGAATTGCAAAGGATTGAACCTGATGTAATTATAGAAGCAGCAAATAAAGGCGATCAATATGCTATCCAGCTATTATCTAATATTGGTACTTATATGGGAAAGGGAATTGCTGTGCTTATTCAGCTGTTTAATCCGGAACTGATTATTTTAAGCGGGAAAATTGCCGAAGCAAAACAATACATCACTCTGCCAATGCAGCAGGCAATTAATACATATTGTATGACGCAAATCAGAGAAAGAACAACAATTGTGTCATCTGAACTTGGCGAAAACTCAAGGCTTTTGGGCTATGCTACAACTGGTATTGATCATTTTTTGGAGGCTTGCATTAAGAAAGCCGGAAAATCAAAGTCCCGGCTTTCTGCTTAGTAAAGTGCTCGTCATCCTGAATTTATTTCACTGTTGTCCGGAAAAAAATATGGGCTAGCTGTTAAGCTAGCCCTTTGTTGATATATTTGAGTTACCACMMWRWTCAGATGACACAATTGTTGTTCTTTCTCTGATTTGCGTCATACAATATGTATTAATTGCCGAAGCAAAACAATACA
>NZ_AWRU01000019.1:0-8955 GCF_000523515.1 Pedobacter sp. V48
CAATAAGCTAGGCCATAAAATTTGTCCGGTTATAAAGTTAACCGGACAACAGTGAAATAAATTCAGCATGACGATTGTACCTAAAACAGCTTTTCTTGCGGTGGCTTAATACCTGCCAATCTAAGATATACAGTTGTTTGCCCCCTGTGGTGTGCCTGATGTTCAAAAACTTTAGCCAGAGCCAATCTTTTAGTCATATCGAATTTTCCAAACAATTTGATAGATTCATCGAGTTGCGCATCTGTCATCTTTTTTATATTATCGATCACAAAATCGTAGCTGGCCAGCACCAAATTGCTCACATTGGCTTTGGATTTATCATTGGTTTTTTCCAGATCTCCCTGCCCAACCGGGCTTTTAGTGCCTGTAACAGCCGAAACAAAACCATAGTTCGCATCTCCCAGGTGTAATACCTGTTCGGCAAAAGATCGCATTTCCGGTGTCGGCTTTAAAGTATAACCACTTTCTGGCATTGCATCCAGATATTCCTTAGTATAAGCTTTTGACCTTTCCCATTCCTTTACCAGATCAGTTACTGTTACTTGCGCCTTTGCCWWWKRKCTGMMKAKSRKYRARCAKNGKAMMRMGGSTARANCTTTTAAGTTTCATGTTTTTTTGGATTTTAATTGAGTATTTAGACTTTTGCTTCTTATAAATTTACTGTTTTTCAAACAATTAAGCTAAGTTAAGTTCTTGCCCTTGACCCGTTGTGATCAAACTAAATAGGCTTTGCTGAACAATTTGCCGCCATGCACTTGAACAGGCATCAAAACACTCTACTTCAGGAGCTAATCCCTGATGCGTAAAATTTAACCTGGTTTTGTTTCCTTCGTTTGAGATTTCAAAAATGATTTTTGTATCCGTCCATTCATTTATGTCCTCGGTAAAGTTAAGTGCGCTTTCAGTAACCAGCCATATTACTTTCTGATCAGGCACCATTTCCACTACCTTTTGTTTTGAATAATGAAATTCTTTATAGCGGTAAATGAATTCATCGTTAATTTTTTCTGATCTGCCGGTAATTTCTCCCGGCCACCAATTTTGAGGGTTGTTTACTGCATCAAAAACTTCTTTCTGTGTTTGAGCTACCAATATTGAGGTAGTGAAATCGAATGTTTTCATAGTTATTTAATTAATCTTTAATGATTAATCAAATTTACAGGCAATTATACTGCTTGGCATAGGCCAAAATAGACATTATAACGGGTTGATTTGGACGGGCAAAAAATAAAAACAATACTACCTATTGTTTCGTACGAAAAAATTCCTACATTAGATTTATGAAAGCAGCATCCGAAACTGAAAACAGCAAAATTGAACCTACTAAATCAGAACTTGAAATACTCCAGGTATTATGGGAATATGGTCCGTCGTCAGTTAGATTTGTAAATGACAAATTAAATGAACGCAGGGAAATCAACTATACTTCTACTTTGAAGCTGATGCAAATCATGGCCGAAAAAAAAATCCTGAAAAGAGATGAAAGCGCTGTAAAGCACATTTATCATGTTACAGAAAACGAAGAGAAAACAAAGCATCACCTCTTAAAGAAATTTGTAGACGCGATGTATAATGGTTCTGCGAGTAAGCTGGTAGTACAACTATTAGGAAACGGGAGCACCACAAAAGAGGATGTGGAAGAGATTAGAAATCTGTTAAACAAAATTAATGAGGAATAACTAATTATTCATTTTCAATATGAAACATCAACTGATACAAGCAATTTGCGATACTTTGCTACAATCTCTGTGGTTAGGTCTGGTACTTTCTGTGGTTAGCGGTTTAACTATCATTTTTACACGGAGGTCGAGTGCCAGGTTAAGGTATAGATTACTGACTGGATATCTTTTAATGTTTACCTTGGCCACAGGCTTGATCTTCCTTTTCCATCTGGCTGCTCCAGATGGGATTAACGAGGTATATAATCAGACAATTGACTCAAGTGAGAACAATATTCTTTTTTCCGGCTATCAATATTTGAATTCAAGATCAGAGATCATTGTGCTTGTTTGGTTTTTAATGATTTGTATCAAATTTACCAGGCTTGGTGTGGGATTTTATAACCTGTATCGTCTGAAGCGCGAACAGTTGATACCGTTAGGAAAATACTGGGTAGATAAGGTCAGTTATTTGTGTGAGATATTGGAGATTAAAAATAAAATCACTGTAGTTGAATCTGGGATTGCAAAAATACCAATGGTTCTTGGTCATTTAAAACCGTTGATTTTACTTCCGGTCGGCTTAATGGCTAATTTATCCGTTGCCGAGGTGGAGGTAATTTTACTTCACGAGTTAAGTCATATTCGACGTAGGGATTACCTGGTTAATGTATTGCAAAACTTTCTGGAGCTTATATTTTTCTTTAATCCGGCAGTTTTATGGATATCAACGCTGATTAAAGCAGAAAGGGAAAACTGCTGTGATGATATGGTGATAGCCACTAAACAGAATAAAACAGTCTATATCAATGCTTTGCTTTCTTGCCAGCAGTATCAGGTAAATCAGCGATTTGCAATGATGCTTGCTGCCAACAGAAATAGTTTAGTTGGACGTGTGAGGCGGATGGTTTCAAATGATAATCATACTTTGAGCGGCATAGAAAAAAGCTTGCTGACAGTTTGTTTGGTAACAGCGGTTGTACTGACAGCAGCATTTTCGTCTGTTGGTTCACAAAGTGTAAGTAAGCCTCCTGATCGCATGATTACACCTGCGGAGAAACATATAATTGAACCAAGACAGACCGACACATTAAACCTTCGGAAAAAACAGAACCCCAGGCCGGCAAAGAAAAGGGTTAAACTTAAAAGAAGTAATTCTTCGAAGTTGGCAACAGCAAATGTTGTGCAGTCTGAAGTAATTAAGATAAAATCTGATCAAGCGAAAGCGAGGTTTGAAGAAGACAGGAAAAGGTCTGAGGTAAATAAGAGAAGATCTGAAGAAGCAAGAGCTAGATCAGATGAAGCAAGGGCGAGAGCTGATGAAGCAAAGATAAGATTGGACCAAGCCAAAATAAGAATAAATGTAGCTAAAACAAGGGCCGAAGAGGTCAGAATTAGAGCTGAGGAGGTTGCGGTACGATCGTCTAAGTTACGTGTAAAAATAGAATCTTCCGGGCCTAAAGTAAGTCCTGGTCCAACAGGTCCCATAGGCGAGCCTGGACCAATAAGCCGACCTGGCCCAACTGGAGATTCACCGAGATAAAACTTATAGAAAAAGCAAAATATCTGAGACTTAACAAATAACAATTATTTACTGCAAAATTTAGAAATCACTAAAAAGTGAGAGGAAACCTATTGCCTAAAATTTAGAAATTTTATGAAAAGAGACTTATTAACGATAGCTTTTGCGCTATCGTCGGTGACCCTATTTGCCCAAAAAAGCAGCCTTACCGGTGTGCTGATTGACAGCGCCAACCAAAAAATGACCATTAATTATGCTACAATTTCCATTTTTAAGGGGCAGGACACTGTTTTAACGACCTACAAACTGTCTGACGACAAAGGTTTGTTCAAGATTTCAAACCTGGAAGCTGGAACAAAGTATCGCCTGGTGGTAAATGCCTGGCAATATTTGGTTTTACGTAAAGAGGTTACCTTAACTACAGCAGGCAGCAATGTAGATCTGGGGAATCTGCTAATGTCTGTAAAAACAAATGCTTTAAATGAGGTGGTTATCTATTCCGAACGCCCCCCTATCATTGTACGAAAGGATACTATTGAGTTTAATGCCGGATCGTTTAAAACACTTCCTACCGCTGTGGTAGATGATTTGCTAAAAAAACTTCCTGGCGTAACTGTTGCAGCAAATGGCAGTATACAGGTAAATGGTAAAGATGTCAGTAAGATATTAGTTGACGGAAAAGAGTTTTTTGGAGGGGACCAACAGATTGCGACCAAGAATCTCCCTGCAAATATCATAGATAAAGTTCAGGTGACCGACGATCAGGAGGCCAAAAGACAGGATCCGGATCTATTAGCCGGAAATGTGCCACAGGTAATCAATTTAAAGCTAAAGAAAGCCATTAAGCAGGGTGCCTTTGGTAAACTTTATGCCGGTGGCGGCCTAAAAGAGCTCTATGAAACAGGTGGCATTTTAAATTTTTTCAGGGATACTACACAACTAAGTCTGCTGGCTTATGGCAATGATGTGAACAAACCAGGTTTTAACGTTGGAGAGATTTCTCGTATTGGCGGATTTTCCAGAAGCGGCATTAATTCTATGTATACCAACAGTGATGGGGCTGCTTTTGTAAATGACATTTCATTTGGAGGCTCTTCTGCAGGAGTGCAGCGTTCAACCGGGGCTGGTGCAAATTTTAATACGCTTACCAACGGTGGGATAAAAGTAAACGGTAAGTATTTCTTTGGGTCGATCGATAACTACCTGCAACAGATCATTGATGCTAATCAAAATCTGGGTATTGAAAAATTACACACCACAACCAATTCCAATCAACGCAACAAGAATTATAACCACAACATTGGTGCTAAGGCGGAATGGCAAATTGATACGCTGACCAAGCTCACACTGGAGCCTTCTGTTGTTCTTCGTACCGCCCGCAACAATGGTTTTCAACAAACCGAAGCCAGGAACGCCATTGGCATTTTACTTAACAATGGCATAAATGATAGTAGATTGCGGGGAGCAAATACAGAGTATTATTTTAACAGTAACTTCTGGAAAGACTTTAAGAAACCGGGAAGAACTTTCTATGCCGCTTTAGGCATCAATAAAAGAGATAATCTTAATGATAATTTTAATGTGGCGAAGAATGATTTCTATAATCCGCCTTCAAATAGTGTAACAGATCAACTAAGAGACAATAACATCAGTAATTTTGGATTGGACTTAAATGCCAACTATGCTGAACCAATTAGCAAGGTATTGGCACTAAGTTTTGCAATTGGCGGCAACTATCTGGACAATGAAAATGCACTATTTACTTTTTATAAAAACCCACTCAATCAGGCTTACGATATAGCGGTTCCTACCCTATCAGAAACAGTTACTCAAAGTGGATATAAAAGCAATTCACGCGCAAGTTTGAAATGGAAGATTACCAAGGACTTTAACATCCAGCCAGGTTTTGTACTTAATACCATTGACTTGCAAAACAACTTCAGCAGCGCAGCCTCATTTGAACAGCATTACCGGTTCATTGCCCCCTCGTTGACAGTGAGGTACAAGACCTTTAGTTTGGATTACTCCCCTTCTTTCAGAGAACCAGATGTGAAATACATTCAACCTGTGGCCAATAACTCTAACCCCTTGTTCGTACAGGAAGGCAACCCTAACCTGAGACCCGCAAGAACTCACCAAATTGGCACAAGGATATCTAAGTATGATACAAAACGCTCGCTCAATTACTTCTACAATGGCTTTCTAACATTTCAGAAAGATGCAATTGTGATGTCGAGGGTAATACGTGGCAATGGTGTTCAGGTAAATACTCCGGTTAATGAGGACGGCATATGGCAGTTTAATGGCGGTGGATTCGCAAATAAAGAGATTAAAAACGGCAAGAACCAGTTTACGTTTGGAGGTGGTTTTTGGCTAACCTATAACCATGATATTGTATTGGTCAATTCAGTAAAAAGCTTTTCCAGCAATATAGCTTTAACCCCAAGACTCAATACCCGGCTTAATTTAAATGATAAGTTTGAGTTTGCTGAAACCTATAACCTGGGTATTAATAAGAGTTCTTATGATGATCCTTTTTATAGTGATCTGAATTTTCTGGTGCATACAGGTGAAACAGAAATGGTTGTTCGTTTTCCAAAAAAAATGGTTTGGGAAACAAGCTTTAAGTTACAGTACAATACCCAGACCGTAGCTGGATTTAACAATACCATTCAGATTTGGAATGCCGGCCTTACATTCTTGTTTCTGAAGAACGACAAAGCTCAATTGAAGTTCGCGGTAAATGATATTTTAAATACCAATACAAGGAGGTCTATTAACATCAGCGAGAATTATATCAGGGATATCAGCACGAATAATTTAGGCCGTCATGGCCTGCTAACTTTAACTTACAACATTCAGAATTTTGGAGGCAAGGTTGGTGGCAGAGATACTTTTTTCAGGTTCTAAATTGTTAGGCATATGAGCAACGTTATCCCGGGGAAAGATACCTCCTATCGTCGGGATAAGGGACACTTTAATCAATCAATGCTTGCTTTTCAGGATCATTTAAATACTCAAACATTAAGTCAATTTGCCCGGCCAGCACCCTATCTTTTGAAAGCTCAGGTAAACCACCTTGTTTGAAAAAGCCCATATCTAAAATATCAAATGCCTGATTATACTCTCCGCTTGTAATTTCACATTGAATAAAGAGCTTGTACACATAATCTAACTGAGGAGGATGAGGATGACAACGCTTATCCAACACAGCTAATAGCTTTATCGGTTTAACACTAAAGCCCGTTTCTTCTAAAGCTTCTTTTACTGCGGCTTCTGTTGGAGATTGCCCAATATCTGCCCATCCGCCTGGCAAAGACCATTTGCCGTCTGCTTTCTCTTTGACCAGCAAGATTTCATTTTTGTCGTTAAAAATAACTGCCCGTATATCTACCTTGGGGGTAATATATTCCTTTGCTGTGCTAAAATAGCCAGCCAACTGATCTGATGGCAATCCGGTTGCCATGTTCATCATTTCCAAACTGATCTGCTCCAATTCCCGATATCGCTCGATATCATATTCGTTGTTGGCGTAAGTTAAACCCAAATGGGCAATGGATTTGAGGCGTTTAGCATAATTTAAAATCAGTGACGACATAATTAAAGAAGTTTTATTCCAGCTTTACGGTAAGGTTGCAACAATATATCCTCAGGGTCCAGGTTGGTAACCATCAAGTCAATTGCATCAGTTTTACATATTTCGATGGTTGATATCGCATTCAATTTTTCGGTGGTTGGTACANACSWTYWNCTRRTYRCYMRNTWTCAMYRMTGYSYRTTTTAACATCGGCTTCTTCAAGCACGGGATCCGTTACACCCTGGTCGATATGCAAACTGTGTACACCGAGCACGCTGATATCTGCATGCAGTGTACTGTACTTTTTAAGTACATCGAAACCAGTGGAAACTTTTGACTTTTTGGAAGCCCTCCCTCCTGCGAAAATGAGGTCGATATTCGGAAAATCAAAGGTTAGGTTGGCGATGGGATAACTATGGGTAATGAGTGTTAGTTCAATGTTCCGTGGTAAATAGCTGGCAATTAGAAAAGGTGTTGTACCTCCATCAAAAACAACAACCTGCCCATCTTTAAACAGGCGTGCTGCTTTTTGGGCAACAATGCGTTTCTCTGTATTTGCGTAGATTTCCCGTTCCTGATAAGTAACTGGCAGTATAGCTCTAGGCTGTGCCCCACCCTTCACCCTGGCTATTAGGCCAGCATCGGCCATCTCACGGATATCACGCCTTATGGTATCTTCTGATGTTTGCAGTTTTATGGCCAGTTCCTGGTAGCTAACCTGATCGTTTAGCCGAAGCTGATCGAGGATATGTTGCTGCCTTTTGGATTTTGTCATTGCTATTTATTTGCATCAAAAATACAAATAAATGAAACATATTTGCATATTTTCTACAATAATATGCTAAATAATTGCATTACAGATGTTAATTAAAAGATATCAGCATGACGAACGGCCATATTCCGTTTGTGACCGTCCGTATCTGATTAACGGCTTTTCCCATCAACCATATCTCACGATTACCGATTTTCACCAGAATTGACTCAGACCTAGTCTGAACCGGAGCTAATCAAGCATCAGGTATTTCAGGTTCTACCAATTTAATTAGTTTTTCAATTGATTCCTGCCAACCCAGATAACACATTTCGGCTGGGATTACAGCAGGTATTCCTTCTTGTAATACTTTTAGTTCTGTACCCACTGATGTTTTTTGAAACCAAACGGATGTGGTCATTACTCCCGGCAGGTTTGGATCGTCAAATTTGTCTGTATATTTCAAAAACTCACTTGGTTTAACTTCTATATATTCTCCACCAAATGAATGGTCATTACCAGTTGTGAAATTTTGGAATGACATTCTAAATGTACCACCCACCTTAACATCCATATTGTGTACGGTACAAAGAAAACCATAAGGTGGTAACCATGAAGCGATAGCCAAGGCTTCGGTGAAGGCACGATATACCTTTTCAGGCGATGCCTTAATAACTCTGTGCAATGAAACTTTGTTGTCTGACATAAAAGTAGTTTTTAGTATTGATTTATGTTTATGTTAATTTTCTTTAACAAATATGCAAGTAAAAACAGGCATTGATCAGGGGCATATACGACAATTTCACGATCAATTTGCGACATATTAGCCATTATAGCCTTAAGTTTGAGATCCTCATTTTGGCTACAAAAACCCTCAATTAGCCTACAAGCAGACTATTGCATCTATTGACCTTTGTTGTATCATTTATTTAAAATATAAAATCATGACACATCAAAAAGATAATTTAAATGCAAATAAGGTTTGGTTCATCACGGGCGCTTCCAGGGGTTTCGGGCGCGTTTGGGCTGATGCAGCATTAAAACGTGGCGACAATGTTGCCGCTACCGCACGCAGTTTGGAAAGTATAGCAGACCTGAAGGAAAAGTATGGTAAAAATGTATTGACTTTAGAACTCGACGTCACAAATTCCCAGCAGGTAAAGGCGGCGGTGGAGCAGGCCCATGACCATTTCGGTCGACTAGACATTGTACTGAACAATGCCGGCTATTCATTGGTAGGGACTATTGAAGAAGCCGGCGCGGATGACATTCGCGCGCTTTATGAAACCAATATTCTTGGCCCGGTTGCAGTTATACAAGCCGCTCTACCATTACTTCGGGAACAAGGATTTGGTCATATACTCGGAACATCAAGTAATCTGGGTCATGTAACCCTACCGGTTATCGGCTGCTACAGTTCATCAAAATGGGCATTTGAAGCCATACA
>NZ_AWRU01000019.1:8992-49814 GCF_000523515.1 Pedobacter sp. V48
GAAGAAGTTAAAGCCTTTGGCATCAAAGTAACTATTATAGAGCCAGGCGCTTATGCTACTGATTTTGGAAGTAAGGATTCATTGAAATTTGCAGAAGGAATGGAAATTTATACAGAATTTAAAACAGCTTTTTTTGAAAGCCTAAGCACTATGGAAAGGGGCGATCCGAATGCGACACCCGAGGCGCTATTCAAAATTGTAGATTCAGAAAATCCTCCGCTGCGGTTCTTCCTCGGCAGCCAATGTCTACCATTGGTGCGTAATACGTACAATGAGCGTTTAGCTGTCTGGGAAGAGTGGAAAGAAGTCTCTAACTCCGCACAGGGATTCTCAAAATAATGCAATCTAAAATAACATAGCTTGTTAAAACAGGAATGATAATCGATATTTAACCAACCATTGGTTATCATTTCAATTGGCGATGAAAAAGAAAGAAAACACTCCGCAGAAAATTGCTTCCTTAATAGATGCCCATCGTGCTTTTGGATTACCTAAGCCGAAACATCCTTTGGTGAGTTTGCTCAATGGTCCTCATTCGCAGATGGTAGTCAGACCTCTTCAAAACCATGCAATCGGTTTCTATAAAATATCATACAAACCCAGGCTTGGCGGGAGGTTAAAGTATGGACAGGGTTATTATGATTTTGATGAGGGTGGTTTATTGTTTGTTTCGCCCGGCCAGGTTATTGGCAGCGAAGATGATGACGATATTGTATGTTCTGCATATACTTTGCTGATCCATCCGGATTTCTTTTTAGGTTATCCACTGTCTAAGAACATAAAGCAGTACGGCTTTTTCTCTTATTCAACAAACGAGACCTTGCATCTTTCGGAAGAGGAAAAAGCAACAGTCATAGAGATTTTCAAAATGATTGAAAATGAGCTGAACAGCCGGATCGACGACTTTAGTCAGGATGTGGTGATTTCTCAGATTGAATTACTGCTAAACTATGCCAATCGTTTTCATAAACGCCAATTCATTACCAGAAAAGCAGTAAACAGCGATTTGTTACAACAATTAGAAAAAACATTAGACACTTATTTCGAGGATGAAAGATCTTTAAGCGAGGGTATCCCTACTGTTCAACATCTTGCAGAAACACTAAATCTGTCGCCCAGTTATTTAAGCGACATGCTACGTTCCCTTACCGGACAAAATGCACAGCAGCATATCCATCAAAAGCTCATCGAAAAAGCGAAGGAAAAACTATCTACCTCCAGTTTATCAGTAAGTGAAGTTGCCTATGCCTTAGGTTTTGAGCATCCACAATCGTTTAGTAAGTTATTCAAAATAAAAACCAACCTCTCGCCATTAGAATTTAGAAAGTCGTTTATATTATGAACATTCAGCTAACATCAAAAAATGCACTGGTTGGTGCAAGTACTCAGGGTATCGGACGTGCTATAGCAGAGGAACTGGCTAAGTGCGGGGCCAATGTAACCTTAGTGGCCCGTAATGAGGCTAAGCTAGTTGAGATCACTTCTCTTTTACCTATGGTACACGAAAAACAGGTGCATCAATATCTTGTCGCCGACTTTTCAGATTTTGAAAAATATCAAATAATCATTTCTGATTTTTTCAAGAACCATACGGTCGATATTTTGGTGAACAACACCAACGGTCCGAAAGCGGGCACGGCACTAAATCAAGACACCAATTCCTATCAGCAGGCCTTTGACCTCGTATTCAAAACAGTTTGTGAAACAACATCGCTGGCGTTACCACACATGATTAAACAAAAACATGGTCGTATTATAAATGTGTCTTCCATTTCTGTAATAGAACCTATAGATAATCTGGTGCTTTCAAATGCTATTCGATCTGCAACTGCATCCTGGGCCAAAACACTATCTAATGAAGTTGCAAAACACAATATTACGGTCAATAATATTCTGACAGGCTATTTCGATACCGAAAGGATAAATGATCTTATTGATAAGCAAGCAACCTCAAGTGGTCAAACGGTTTCTGAAATCAGGAAAGTAAGAGAAAATGAAGTTCCGATGAAAAGGCTTGGTAAACCTGAAGAATATGGTTATTTGGTGGCTTTTTTGGCATCTGAATATGCTTCATATCTCACAGGAACAAGCATACCTCTTGATGGTGGCCTTGCTAAGTCACATTAACAACCCTAATAAAAAACAACATTGAGAATTAATAACAAATAAAATGGATAACACAAGAGTATATAAAATGTCTTTTGCGAGCGTTTATCCGCATTACATTCAAAAAGCGGAGAAAAAAGGGCGTACAAAAGAGGAATTAGATGAGGTCATATTTTGGCTGACAGGATATAACAAGCAATCATTGCAACAACTCATCGACAACAAAACCAATTTTGAAACCTTTTTTGCTCAGGCACCACAAATAAATCCAAATGTTTCAAAAATCACGGGTGTAATTTGCGGTTATCGTGTGGAAGAAATCGAAGACCAACTCATGCAAAAGATACGTTATTTGGATAAGTTGGTTGATGAATTGGCAAAAGGAAAGGTTATGGAAAAGATTTTAAGGAAGTAGATTATCGACCCATCCTACTATTTCAAATGGACTAGCCATAGAGAAAGATCTCGCTGAGCGCGTGTATGCATTCCAAACCCACAGTCCCTTATTATCTGTTACAAAGTACTTATTTGAAGTATAATTCTTATAATAAGACTTTACCTGTCCGATTTCAACACCCTTATATTTTAAAGTGTGCTCCATGGAATTTTCTTTGATTTCTATTGAAAAGCCGTGCTGTAAGACGGTGCAAGAATACGGGGTAAATGTTCGATTTTCAAGGTTTAGTCGGTAATAAGCACCGTTTGTTGAAGTGTAGATCAATTGGTTTTTGCCATCAACATTAAATGGGCCTCTTCGATAGCTATTTGTCACGGAATCTACAATTCTTCGCGCTACAGCACAAGCTACGGTACTAAAGCAGGCGAATTTGCAGTTGCAAATTTTAGTACACGTGTTAAAGGCTACCGCTGGATTTCTATTGAGGCAGGCATGAACAACGCTTTTGATAAAAATTATGCAATTAGCGAAGGTTTTCCGGAAGCAGGCAGAAATTACTTTGTAAATTTAGTATTAAATAATCTTTAATATGAAACCCTATAAGTTAATATTCCTTACTTCCCTATTTATTGCCTCACTGGGGTCAAATAAGTTATTTGCTCAAACTGATACAAAGCAGGCCTCGGCAGTCATCGAAGGTGAGGTCAAAACCAAACTGGCATTAACCCCCGCTGATGTGGATAAACTACCTAAAACCACTATTACGCAGAACGACCGGGCAGAAAAAGAACATACCTATACCGGCGTTGAACTTAGCTTGGTACTTAAAAATGCAGGGGTAACTTTAGCAGAAGAATTAAAAGGTGAAAACCTCACCAAATATCTACTAATAGAAGCCAGCGATGGTTATCAGGTACTTTTTTCATTACCTGAAGTTGATCCTGCATTCTCTTCGCGTAAAATTATTCTGGCCAACAGAAAGGACGGCGCCTTATTATCAGCCGATGAGGGTCCGTTCCATATCATCATTGAGGGCGAAAAAAGGAAACCGAGAAACGCGAGACAGGTTATTTCAATAAAGGTTAAATTTGCCAATTAACGAAATGAAAAAGCTATTCCTATTTCTGCTTTTAGTATTGTCTTTAGCTACACATGCGCAACCGCTCAGGGTGGCAGTTGCTGCTAATGCACAATTTGTTATAAAAGCCCTACAGGCAGATTTTAGAGAGAGAACAGGAATTGAAATAGAGGTTATTACAGGTTCTTCTGGAAAACTAACTACTCAAATAAAGAACGGCGCTCCTTACGATGTTTTTCTTTCTGCTGATATGGATTTCCCAAATGCACTTTATAAGGAAGGTTTTGGAATTAACCCGCCTAAAGTATATGCCTTAGGCAGTTTAATTGTATGCAGCACTTCTGACCTTGAACTGAAAAACTGGCGAAACTTACTAACTACCAACAAAGTAAACAAGATGGCCGTTGCCAATCCTGTACTAGCTCCTTACGGAAAGGCGGCAGAACAGGCTTTGCGTCATTATGGATTATGGAACAAAATCAATTCTAAAATGGTATTAGGCGAAAGTATCTCGCAGGTGAACACCTACATTTCCACAGGAGTAGCTAGTTTAGGTTTTACAACGGAAGCACTGATATACGAAAGTCCTGATGCTGCAAAACTCAAATGGGTGAAGGTTGATCATAAAGTTTATGATGAAATAAAACAGGGAATGCTCATTCTGACTTACGCTAAAAAGCGCAATTACGATAAAGCGTTGAAGTTTTTCAATTACCTTCAATCGCCGGCAGCTAAACAGCTTTTTAAGAAGAATGGGTATAGAATTCCGTAAGTTTAAAAAGAATGGATTTAACACCTATATTCCTTAGCCTGAAACTTGCCTGTGTGACAACGTTAATCCTTTTTGTGATTGGCTTGCCTATCGCTTATTGGTTATCTGGCCGTAGTTCCATACCTAAGCTAATCATAGAGGCAATAATTACCATGCCATTGGTGTTGCCACCTTCTGTGCTTGGATTTTACTTATTATTGGCTTTTAGCCCTAAAAATGCTTTGGGAAAATGGCTGCAGGAACACTTTGATATACACCTGGTATTTTCATTTGAGGGCTTAATCCTAGCTTCGGTTATCTACAGCTTGCCCTTTATGGTGAGCCCCGTGAAATCGGCTTTCATACATTTACCAGTCTCGATTAAAGAGGTATCCTATACTATGGGTAAGTCAAAATTTGAAACCCTATGGCATGTATTGTTACCCAATATCAAATCCTCATTATTAACAGCGGCTGTCCTTACTTTTGCGCATACATTAGGAGAATTTGGAGTTGTTTTGATGATTGGTGGAAATATTCCAGGTGTAACCAAGGTCGCCTCGATTGCCATTTATGATTCGGTAGAAAGTATGGACTATGCCAATGCCAATTACTACTCGTTGATTCTGTTTTCAATCACCTTTGTAATAGTCCTGGCTGTTTTTATCTTAAATAGAAAATCTGCAAAAAGCCCGCTTGAATGATAGAAATTAATATAAAAAAAAGAGTTAGGACCTACAATGGCACTAATCTGATTGAGATAAAGGCTTCGTTTCATCTTCAGCATATTACCCAGATTATTGGCCCTTCGGGTTCCGGCAAAACAACGCTCTTAAAAGTTATTGCCGGCTTGGTTAAACCTGAAGAAGGAAAGATAACTGTGAACCAGAATGTGTGGCTTGATACCAAAGCCAAGGTGAATCTGGAACCTCAGAAACGTGGTGTAGGCTTTGTATTTCAGGATTATGCCTTGTTTCCCAATATGACCGTTATAGAACACCTTGAGTATGGTTCAAACGATGCTCATTATATTGACCGGTTAATAGCTATAGGCAGGCTTGATGCTTTTAAATCACATAAGCCCAAACATCTTTCAGGTGGGCAGCAGCAACGCCTGGCTATTTTAAGAGCTTTATCTACACAACCTGGTCTATTACTAATGGATGAGCCATTTTCAGCTTTAGATAATGTGCTTAAAAACGATGTAATGGCCGACCTGAAAGTTTTATTTGATGAGTTARAWCTTASCTNTCTGGTTGTAACCCACCATCCCCTGGAAACGGCAGGCTTCGCTGAGTATTGTTTTTCGCTCTAAAAAACCTTATTCATCTTCTTGCAGTTCACTCATTCGATCTTTGATCACCTCTGCATGTTCCATTCCCCACTGATCTATTTTGGAAAGAATGGGCAATAAGGTTTCTCCCAGGATGGTGAGTTTATATTCAGTTCTTTTAGGATAAACATCTTCAGCGCATTTTTCAACCATCCCGTAAAAAAGTAGTTCTGCTAATTGCATTTCGATAACACGTGTGGATGCCTCAGTGATGTATCTGGCAATTTCACTGGGCCTCGAAATCCCCCTGCTGATCGCATCCAGGATACAACATTTCCATTTACCACCTAATACTTTCATCGCTAAATAGATACCACAATCTGGATCTTCTTGTATTTTCCTTGTATACATGCTTTTATTATTGCTGGTTAAAATTACTCAATACATTCCAAAGCTCACAATAACCCCATACCGAATCTTTTATCGGTTATTGTTCACCTGATATCTTTCAGGGAACTTTGTGTTATCGTTTATCGTGATTAAATAAAATCAAAAAGGAATCGGAAATGCAAAAAAAACAAAATGTAAAGGCCCAATTTAAACTTAGCTGGATAGACATCCTGCCCTTACTAATATGGATAACTGTTTTTTTTATGACCTGGTTATTCATGCATGGGGCAGATCATTACCTGCAAATGACGCCAGAAGCATTAGGCAGATACTTCCCTCAACGGTGGTTCCTCATAGCCCATATTACAGCTGGTGGTGGAGCATTAATTTCCGGTATTATTCAATTCTGGCCTAAATTACGCACCTATAGCTGGAAAATACACCGTGTGATTGGTTATTTGTACCTGTTATCGATCCTGGTAAGCAGTATCAGCGCCCTTGTGCTTGCTTCAACAACGGCACATGCAGTGAATTGGGCTTACGCATTCACTTTGCAGATCTGGGCCAGTGTTTGGATCAGTACTACTTTTATTGCGTTCTATACTGCTATGAAGAAACAATTTAAACTTCACAAAGAATGGATGATCAGAAGTTACCTGGTCACAGTAGCCTTCCTGATCTCAGGTTTTATCTACAAAATTCCATTAGTACAGCAATTGGGCAGTTTTGAAGAAGTTACAGTTCCTCTTTTTTGGATGGGTTGGGCAGTGCCGCTTTATACTTATGAAGTAATCCGCAGCACCTATTCCAGTAATAAACTTAAACATTGAACTGCCTTAAGTGATGATCTGAATGCTTATAAACAAATATGCCAATCTGCTCTCTTGTCATTTTTCCAAAGAAATCATGAATGAACCCATCGTTTGAAAAGTTTTCGAAATCAGCTAATAGGTTCATCAGGGTTTTCTTTTGAGCTTCCAGATCACATTCTTTTTGTTTTATGGTGAATGCTTTTCCTGCTGGCATATTTTTACCGATTGGCTTATCGTTTTTAGTATTGCTTTTGAGTGCCATTTTACCGAAGATTTTACCCAAAAATTCTTGCCCGTTAACGGGATTGGTGATTCCTAAAACCCATTCGTTCCATTTTGTACAATGCATAGTCATTTGATAAACGTTCATCTTACCCCAAAGTGGCTTGCTGTTTTCATCGAGTGCATTCACCCTTGCCGTCAGTTCATCTATTGTTGACTTGTCAAATATTGTTTTCATTGTCAAAATTGTTTATAGGTTGCAATGAAAAATAATTACCAGAATCATCTTTAAATAAAGCATCTGTTCCGTAAAACTCCTTGGTTGGCGGTTTTATAAATTCAACGCCCTTGGCTTTAAGTTCCTCGTAAGTAGCATGAATATCTTTACAGGTTAAAACCCCACAGCCAAATATCCCTTTTTTGATAAGGTCTATTAGGTTTTCCGCTATTTCTTTAGGAAACATTTTACTCACCGTAACCGGAAACAAAACAAGTTGCAAGTCGGGTTGTTCGGGAGGTGAAACGGTAAGCCAGCGGGTTCCAGGCCCCATTGGGAAATCGTCAACCAGTTTGAATCCTAATTTGTTTACATAGAAGTCATAGGCACTATCCTGGTCTATAACGTGAATGTTTGTAATGGTCATTTTTGTGATCATAGCTATTTACTTTAGATGTTAAACTCACTACAAACTTGAGCAATAAATCAAATATCAGTTTCTTCAAAATTGCTATTTTCGAGCCAACCATGTTGGTAGGCATAACAGCCTGGCACAAAGGCAAGAGGTGTTAAACTGATCTTCTTTTGGATTTCCTGATAATGTTTCAGGAAAGCTGACGGAGATTTGCCAACTACCTTTGAAAATAGTCCGCTGAATGATGAAAGGCTGTCGAAACCCACTAAAAAACAAGCCTCAGAAACAGGAATATCACTTTTGAGCAGCTCCTTTGCCTTTTCAATTCTCACGTATTTTAAATACTGATGGGGCGTTTTTCCGTAAGCAGATTTGAACAGTCGAATAAAATGAAACTTCGAAAAATAAGCCTCGTTAGAAATATTATTGAGGTCTATTTTGTCGGCATAGTTGTTATCGATGAATAGTTTTGCCTGAACTATTCTTCTATATAAATAAACCTTCGGATATTGCTCGGTTGTCATTTGATTTTATTTCTGCTCCATTCGCTCCAGCTCCCCACATACAATTTCGGGATTTCTAAACCGGCATAATCTATTGCCAAAAGCGTATGACAAGCTGTTACGCCAGAACCACAATGCACAATCACATTTTCAGTTTTATAATCGGCTAACGCTTTTGAATATTTCTCCTTTAGTATTTCAGGAGCTAAAAAAGCTCCGTTAGCATCCAGATTTTCAGTAAAAGGAATATTTATTGCGCCAGGAATATGGCCTGCAATTAAATCAATTGGTTCAGTTAACCCTGCATAACGATTAGCGTCGCGAACATCAATAACCACATGATGACCACTATTGCCAGCAACTTCAACTTCATTTATATCTGCTAATGGTAACTGCCATTCATTAATTTGGTATGGTTCAGCCGTTTTGGAAGTTGGAACCTCTGAACTTACTGCAAACCCAGCTTTAATAGCAGCATCGTAACCGCCATTTAAAACCTGAACCTTTTGATGTCCTATTGACTTTAACATCCACCAGAATCTGGCAGCAGCATTAGAGCCATTCTTATCGTCGTAAACAATTACATGGCTATCTTTTGTAACCCCATACTTTGTTAAAACTTCAGAAAAATGCTCAAACGTGGGTAAAGGGTGCCTGCCTCCAACAGCAAAATCCTTAATATCGGCCAGATCTGTATTTAAATCAAGATAAAAGGCACTATCTAAGTGCTGTTCATCATATCTGGCTTTCGATCCGGCACTAACATCAAATAAAATAAAATCGCTTTTACCTAGTAAAATCAATTCCCGCGGCTGTATTATAGAAGAAAATTTCATGGCATTTAAAAACCATGAATATATGAAAACTATCCCAACATTACCCTTGGAAAAGTAATTGTAAAGGTTGAACCCTGCTTAACTATGGATGTAACCTGAATATCAATATTATGATATACTGCAATACTTTTAACTATTGAAAGTCCAAGCCCATAACCCACGTTTTCAGATAAATTGGCTTTTCTAAACCGATCGAAAATAAAGTCGATATCTTCACTGGCAATGCCAATACCAGTATCTTTAATGAAAACCTGATAGTCGCCCTGCTTGTTAACAGCATCAGTAACTGTTACGCTCCCCCCCTCAATATTGTATTTAATTGCATTATTTATCAGGTTGTAAAACAATTGAAAAAGAAGATCATGATTCACATTTTTTAGGGTAACCTTATCTTTAATATCAATGATAAAAGTAAGGTCTTTATCTTCTAACCTGTGACTAATCTCTTCTTTTATGTCTTCCAGTAAATCAACAAGTTTTACAGATGCCAATTTTACAAACTGATCGTTCTCAATTCTGGAAATGAACAGCAATGAAGAAGAGATTTTCTTCAACCGGTCCAGCGTTTTCATCATTCCCACAATGCGCATTGCCACATCTTCGGTGATCTGGTCATCAGCAAGCAGATTTTCCATCTTGTTTTGGAGGATGCTTATCGGTGTCATTAGCTCATGCGAAGCATTCGCTGTAAACTCTCGCTCTTTTTCAAAGTCAACATTGATCTGATCCATCAAACTTATGAGCGACTCATCTAAATATTTAAAATCCTGGGTGGTGGTTTTTACAGGCTCACTTTGATCTTTAAAAGGAAATTTTCGGTTTAGCAGTTTGCTTTCTATGATTTTGCCAAGCGGCCTTATCAATACCCGGGTAAAAATAAGGTCTATTACAATAGTTAACGCGATTAGCCCCATCAGAACATATAAGGCTATGCGCTGCAAAGGCTTGTTATATTGATTGATACTACCTACAGTTTTTCCTATCTCCAGCAGGTAGTTTTTGTCTTTGGCTTTAAAAGTATGGTTAAGTACGCGGTAACTCAATGTATCCCCCTCTACAATACGTTCTACTGTTTTTATGGTGTCAATAAGTAGCTCCGGTGCAGCAGGCTCAATGGCAACGTATTCCTCCTTAAGCATAGTATAACTTCCATAGCTGTCATCACCCTGCAGGTAATAGTCTATACCAGCTTTATGCACTTTATCTAACGCCTTCCTCTGCTGATCTCTTAATGAATAATTGGTATATTCTGAAGCAATACTTGCTACCAAAAAAGGCATAGAAAGTATAAACAACAGAACTATTGCAAGTTTAGATCCGGTAATGAAGTAAATGAGCTTTGCAGATAGTTTCACGTTTATTTCTTTATTCTATAGCCCACACCGCGTACTGTCTCGAGCCACTCAGTAGGGGCCCATAAATTTAATTTTTTTCTGATGTTTTTTATGTGTGCATCAATGTAGTTCGAGTCATAGTCATCATCGGCAAAAGTACCCCAGATGTGTTCACTTAGCTGCATTCTTGTTAAAACACGGTTTTTGTGCAGAAACAGATAGCTTAACAAATCGTATTCCTTACGCGACAGTTCAATTTGTTCTTCTTTGTATTGAACAAGGCGCTTTTGAAGATCAATGCTAAATTCTCCAAGCGGGACAGCTTCTTCCTTAACATTAAACTTACGACGGGCAATTGCCTGCATTCTTGATTGGAGTTCCAGCAACGAAAAAGGTTTGGCAAGGTAATCATCAGCCCCAAGATCTAATCCTGTTATCCTATCCTCCAAATTGCCCCGGGCAGTTAAAATAATATATGCAGCTTCTGGATTGTGTTTTTTTGCTTTTGGCAGCAGTGATAGTCCATCGCCATCTGGCAAACCAAGATCAAGCAGAATAAAGTCGTAACTATTTATTTCAATTTTTTCTAATCCTTGTGCTACGGTATGTGCCAGGTCGCACAAGTAAAATGCCTTCTTTAAAAAGGTTTCCATTTCGTAGGCAAGTGTTTTTTCATCTTCAACTATGAGTACCTTCATTTATGCAATTAAAATTGATAATAAAAACCAAGACTAATAAAAGATTGCTGCCTTTTAGCTTCAGTAATGGCATTTGCACCTAAAATAGAAAACTGATAGCTAACCTCAGCCATGTAACTAGCTCTACTATAACTCAATGGTATTTTAAAATTGTACGACAAAAGTTCAAAATTTGTTGCCGGCAAAGTAGTGGTTATTGTAGTATTGCCATTTCCGTTCCCATTACCGTTGCTGTTGCCATTACCTTTGTTCTTTTTGTTCTTCTGTTCTGTATACGTTTTTAGAAAGTGTTGTGTACCCGCCACTATTTCTATGGAAGGTTCTATGGATAAGAGAKCTWMCTTATTAAATAGCGTACCTAGTTCTATTAGTTTTGAATTTGTTAAGCCTGCAAACACATCACTTTCTTGTCCAAAAGCATAATCAACAGATAAAGAACTCTTAAACCATGGCCAATGATAATCGGCTGTTACATTCAGATTATTCTCATTAGATGCTTGTAATAATGGAGAACTTTTTGGGTAGAATGATCGGCTATAACCTATTCCGGCTGTAAATCTTTCGTTAAAATCATGATCATAACCAACTCCTAAATCTGTTTCGGAAACGCCTGATCCAACATTTAAAAGTTTATATGTACCCGCAGAAAAGTATAGTCCAACAGGCAATCTTACCGTTGCATTTGCCAGCACATAAGGCAGCTGTTCGGCCGTTGTTTGTCCATAATAACTAACATTATTGCTATATAAAGCGGCTAGAGTCACTGTAGTTTTCTTTGTTTCGGTAGAGTCGGTATCTTTTTGAGCCTTAACTTTTATACTTAGCAAGCAAATCATTACACTAAGGGATAGTAATCTCATACAGGCTAGTGCTTTTTAATTTTGGGGCGGTTTACTTTGATGGGTTTAACATCTGGCCTCCCCTTGGGCTTAACAACCTCAGGTTTTGGTTGTTTTCTTGATTTTGGCACTTCCTTAACCTCTTGTCTTTGCCTGTCTCCTTTGGAACGATCTGCCGGTTCAGATTTACCTTTCTTTTTCTGATAATAAGATTTCAGAGATGAGGTTCCCAAAGTATTTGATAATGCGGGCGAGACAAGTAAACAGATGGCTACTGTTACAGTTAATAAGCGTCTGACCATTGTTTGTAAATATATTGAAATGCTCATCATGTAAATATAAAGAAAGTTTACCTCTTTCGAGGCAAACTTTCAACCCCTCCTAAAACATATTCATGTTCATCTGCGCCACTCAATATCTATAACAAAGGTTGTTAGCTAACATGAAATTCAGATGAAATTTGAAAAGAATTAAATTATTTTTTGAATTTCATGTTGTTTTCATGTTCAGAATTGAGCTTTGAGTTATTAATTGAAGAATTTAAAACTCTACTACTATGAAAAACAAAACAATCTACGCAACCCTGATGGTATTGGTTATTGCAATAGCATCATTTATAGGTTGTAAAAAAGACAGTCAGGCTTCTGGCACTACTAAGGTAGAAATCAGGATGACTGATGCTCCGGGAGATTTTGACGCTATCAATTTAAATGTAAAACAGGTAATTCTGCTTTCGGGTGGTAAACCTTACACCTTTGATGTAGATCATGGAATATTCAATATCCTTGATTTCCGCATTGGAACCAGTAAACCAGATATTTTAGTTGCCTCTGGCGAGATGCCATCAGGTGAAATCACTGAGATCAGACTTGTACTTTATGATAATAACACCATCGTCGTTGATGGTCAGGTACAGGATTTAAAAACGCCTAGTGCACAAAGCTCTGGATGGAAAGTAAAACTTACAGAAAATCCTGAATTGGTACCAGGGGTTACTTATTCTCTGCTTCTTGACTTTGATGCTGCTAAATCTATTGTTGAAACAGGAAATGGAAAATATATACTTAAACCTGTTGTCAGAGGTGTTACCGTTGCAACATCTGGTTTAATTTCTGGAGTAGTATTACCATTAACAGGTCACCCTGAAGTTTTGGTTATTGCCGGAACTGATACCGTTGGAACGGTAACAGATGCTACAGGGATGTTTACTGTTGGAGGCTTAGCCACAGGAAACTATACTGTAAAAATATTACCTGTTGAAGGTTTTGCAGAAACTACTATTCCTAATGTTGCTGTCACAGCTGGTCAGAATWYSWRTMTWGGNASNGTWANCNTKYACAATAATTATTATTACCATTTTTTAACACACACTTAAAACATTTGGTTATGAAAAAGCTACTATTTTTAACATTACTTGGGGCAATCGGGTTTTTGCCTAACAAATCAAAGGCTCAGGTTAGCCTTAGCGTAAACATCGGTTCTCAGCCTGCCTGGGGGCCATCTGGTTATGATCATGCCGATTATTATTATATGCCAGATATTGAAAGTTACTATTATGTTCCTACCAGACAGTTTATTTACTTAAGCAATGGGAACTGGACTTTCTCTGCAGGTTTACCTCCAAGATACAGAGACTATGATTTATACCATGGATATAAGGTGGTTATTAATTCACCTGAGCCATATCGATATTATAGAGACCACAGGGTAAGATATGCCAGATACAGATCATATCATTCTCAACCGGTTCGTTACAGCCGTCAGGTACGTTATGTAGATAGAGGTTATGACAGACACGATTCTTACAAGTATAAAAAATACAAAGGCAATGACAGAGGCTGGAAAGGTGATCGTGGAAGAGGACACGGAAACGGTCATGGACACGGAAAACATTAGAGTTCCATTTTTTAGTTAAAAGGCTTTAAACCGGATGGTTCAGAGCCTTTTTTGTTTCAACATGCTAATTCGGCTGATTATTGTGCTAAGTACACAGAGTAAAAAACCCTCAATTATTGCTCAATTGCATGTGTACTATTAACAATAAGCACCAGCAATATTAAAAAATGAGCAGCAACAAAAACATATTAAATGCATTCTATCTTATTCTGATAAGCTCTTGTTTGTTTATCTACCCCATTATTATTTCTTTTAAAAATGACCATGCTTTTTGGAAGTCAAAATTTCTTACCATAAACAAAGATGGCAGCATTACTTATATCCCTGATGAAAAAGGAAATACCATCCCCGATTTCAGTAATGTTGGCTATCATCATGGATTAATAGAAATACCCAATATAAGAATAGTTAAAACGCTTAATCCTGTTCAAGGTGATGCTGGCAAAATAATTCAACAGGTGATAGATGAAGTCGCGGCTCTAGCTCCTGATAAAGACGGATACCGAGGCGCCATCTTACTAAAAAAGGGCACCTACTCTATTGCCGGGACTATTTCTATACAAACAAGTGGCATCGTTTTACGTGGAGAGGGAGATGCTACAAAGCTTATTGCAGCCGGAAAAGGTCAAAGATCTTTAATTAAAGTAGGTGGAAAAGGAAAGGTTACAGAAGTAAAAAACAGCAGGACAAAAATTGTAGACGATTATGTACCTACAGGTGCAAAGTCTTTCGATATAGTATCATCAGAAGGCTTAAAAAAGGGCGACCGTATAATAGTTTTCAGGCCGGGAACCGAAGCATGGATTCATGATTTAAAGATGGATCAGATTATTGCCAGAGATGGCACGAAACAATGGACAGCACAAGAATACAACCTTAGTTATGAGCGACAAATAACAGCCATTGACGGAAATAAGATTTCTGTGGACAACCCGATTGTGATGTCTATGGATAAAAAATACGGTGGTGGTGAAATATTCAAATATCAATACGCAGGCAGATTAGCCGAAAACGGTATAGAAAACATACGTTTTGAATCGGAATTTGTGGGTGATACTGATGAAGACCATGCCTGGGTTGCAGTTGAATTTGATCATATTGAAAATGGATGGGTAAGGAATGTGAGTTCTTATTATTTTGGCAACTCTTGTGTAAGCCTTAGATCAGGCGCTAAAAACATAACTGTAACCAATTCTAAGTGCTTTGATGCAAAATCCATCATTACAGGTGGCAGAAGGTATTCTTTTAATAATGAAGGTCAACAAAACCTTTTCCAGAATCTGGAAACTACTGAAGGGCGCCATGATTATGTAACGGGAGCTCGCGTTAACGGACCTAACGTTTTTTACAACTGCAAATCCAGAAAAACACATGCTGATATTGGACCTCACCATAGGTGGGCTACAGGAACGTTATACGACAACATAGATACCGATGGAGAAATTAACGTACAAGATCGTGGCAATTGGGGCAGCGGACATGGTTGGTCGGGTGTAACTCAAGTATTATGGAACTGCCAGGTATCAGGCGCAGCCGTACAAAACCCATGGGTTTCAGGAAAGAACTACGCAATAGGTGTACGAGGCAAAAAGTTAAAAGGTCGCTTAGAAGGTAAAGAAAGCGGAGAATGGGAAGGCTTAAACCAATCCGGTTTAGAGCCTTCTTCTTTGTTTAAAGCACAGTTAAAAGCAAGAAGTGTAAACTAAGAATTAAACAAGTTAAATTGTACTATACTAGTACACCCTGCTTTCCTAAAAAATCACCTTCTTAGAGGAGACCTAGGAACTTTTGCCCTTTTAGCGAAGCGGGCAAAAGGTTCCAGACTCCGAAAAGAACGGTTATTTTTGCCTTTACTCTATTTTAAATACTTTGGTCATACCTTTTATCCAAGATGGGCCAATAACTTCTGTTTTCCAGAAAGGTTCATGCGCTAGTTCATCAGGCTTTAAGTATAATCCATTTTGATCCTTTTTTAGCTTAATGTCTTTAACTGTAAAGCCACTTGGAAGCTTACCAAAAGTACCATTACCAGCAATCAGGTTGTCTTTAAATTCAATTTCCACCTTATCATCGTTCCATTTTAGCGGTTCATGATCGGTTACAATAACATTTTTGGAGAAGATGGTATTTAACGGCGGCAAGTATCTGCCTGGATTATAACCAGCACTTATAGAAAAAGGCTCAACAGAATTAATGATCAGGTTGTTAATAATACTTGCGTTTTTAACCTGCCAATGGCTTTTAAGTTCTGGATTTGGTAATCCCGCCATAATAGAAATTGCTGCGCTAACACTTTTACCGGTAATACCCTGCAGGTAATTGTCATGCACGTTATGTCCTTCCGCAATTATCCTTATTCCGCCTGTACCTGGTTTATTGTTGCCTATAAAGTAGTTTCCATATACTTCTGAGTTATTGCCGTGACGCAAGGTAAGTGTTGCTTTACACTCGTAAAACAGGTTGTTGCGGATAATATTTTTGCAAGATTTTATAGATACAGCTTCCAATTCTCCATCACAATGTTCAAATATGTTGTTTTCAATAGTAGTTTTTGAATCATGAAGCGACCGGGTGCTATTTCCTATCCTTAAAGTCTCCCCGCCATTGCCTCCCAATTCAGGTCGTTCCCCAAAATAGTTGTGGTCTATTCTGTGATAATTAGGCTTGTCCGACAGCCATACCGTAAGGGTAACGCCCTGATGGCTTTTACCTTTGATAAAGCAGTGATCTACCCTGTTGTTAAAACCATTCATAGATATCCATCGGTAATCAGCTGTTTTATCGGGGTTGTTATACTCAACAATAGCAGTCTTTGTTAACCTGCACCAGATTGATTTGGTCGAGAATAATACTACATCACCCTTGTCAATGTATCCATTGGCAAAAGAAAGACCATCAACAACCAGCCATGTACCATCAATTTTAAGAGTAGAATTTCCACTTAACACAATGCCGCCTGGTTTTGCGCTGATAAGTGTAATAGGCTTATTTTTTGTGCCCGTTCCTTTAAATACCAGTTGCTGATCTTTCCATTCCCCCGCTTGCATAATTACCTTATCGCCTGGCTTTAAATTCAACACTGCCAGATCTTTGGCCGATTTTATTTGGTATTCTTTTGCGATTAAAGAGGGGTTAATCCCCAAAAAAAGAATCAGTCCTAAAATTATGGTTTTCTTCATCGCAATTAATCTAATGCACCTGTTTTCATTGCCTCTTTAGGTTTTGCCTGCATCTGATTTTCAACCAGGCCTTCAAACTCAACTCTTACCACACTCGCAGTTGAATCGGGTGCTGCCGAAGGTAATGTTATGGTTAAAGCACCGTTTTCTGTTGTAGTTTTCAACTTAGCTTTTGTGGCCAATATTGTAGCTGAAAGCACTTTATTTTTAAGATTAGGAATAACCAGTTTACCAGCTGATGGCCAGTTAAATACAGAAAAATAAAGTGTAGTACCTTTGGCTGTTTCTTTTCTGGTGCAGCGTCCCCATTCTACTGGTGGTATCGGACTGGCTTTGGTCCCGTAAATTGCTTCGCTATTTACCTTCATCCAATCACCAATGGCTTTTAACCTGTCTATACTTTCCTGCGGAAATGTCCCATCGGGTTTAGGGCCAATATTTAACAGATAGTTGCCACCTTTAGATGCAATATCCGCAAGGTTTCTGATTAATGTTTCTGTCGACTTCCATTTGTTATCTGAAGTTCTAAAGCCCCAGGTTCCGTTCATGGTCATACAGGTTTCCCAATCCATTCCGTCCAACTCTGCCTGATTGGGTATTTTTTGTTCGGGGGTTTTAGTATCTCCTGGAAAATTAGGACGTTTTAAACGGTCGTTGGTGATAATCTGAGGTTGGGTTTTTATGGCATCCTGTAATTTCAACGCGGCTTCATCTGTCATGTTTGTTGGCGTATCCCACCAAAGTACCGCTATATCGCCATAGTTGGTCATCAGTTCTTTAACCTGAGGTACCGATACTTCATCAATATACTGAGCAAAGGATTTGGTTTCCTGTGCAGGATCCCAATGTCCATGATGGGCTTCAGTATAGGCATCAACCTTTGCTGAGTCCGGATTTAGCCAGCCTTCTGTCATTACTTTTCTTGCTGCAGATCCTCCTGGGTTATTCCAATCCTGAGCCTGCGAGTAGTAAAAGCCAAGTTTCATTCCTTGCTTTTTACACGCTTCAGCTAAAGGTTTTAACAGATCTTTACCGTATGGTGTGGCATCAGTTATGTCCCACTTGCTGGCTTTTGAGTTAAACAAGGCAAATCCATCATGATGTTTTGCTGTGATGATGATATATTTCATACCTGCATCTTTGGCCATCTTTACCCAGGCATCCGGATCGTATTTTACAGGGTTAAAACTCTTGGCCATTTCCTGATATTCAGCTACCGGGATTTTAGAGCGGTTCATGATCCATTCGGCCCCACCCCTGCGTTGCTCATGACCTTTATAAATCCCTGCAAACTGCGCATAAACACCCCAGTGAATGAACATTCCAAACTTAGCCTCTCGCCACCATTTCATGCGTTCATCTTTAGACAATTGTTTTTGACTGTAGCCGGTTTGAACCAGAAAGAGAAGCGCTAATGATATTGAAAATAGTACTTTACGCATGTTGTGTTTCTTGATAAATGTAATTGAGTGATGCCTAAATTAGGGAGTAATAACTGGCAAATGATCTTTGCTTTTGGCTTATCACTCAGCCTAATTGGCCTATTTACTTAATGCTTTATATCTTAAAAGTGCTTCCAGATAATAGTAATCCGCATAAGAAATCGGCACATCAACTTCACTGTTTGATGGCTTTGAACCTGTGCTGTGCAATAAAATAAAACCCTTATTTTCTCCTTTCGGTGAAATATATTTTGTACTTAAACTCTGCAGCATCAGGTCGGCCTTACTTTTATACAGGTCCTTGTTGCTGCTGTATCCGGTTAGTTCATAAAGACCAGACGCAATTACTGCTGCAGCAGATGCATCCCGAGGCTCATTAGGAATACCAGGCGCATCAAAATCCCAATAAGGCACCAGGTCTTTTGGCATGTTCTTGTGATTAAGAATAAAGGCCGCAACATGCTCTGCCTGATTTAAATATGCTGGATCTTTGGTATAGCGATAACACATGGTATAACCATAAAGCGCCCATGCCTGTCCTCTTGCCCAAGCTGATTCATGACTAAAGCCCTGATGCGTATTCTTTTTTAAAACTGCCCCGGTGTTTGGGTCATAATCGATTACGTGATAAGAACTATAATCTGCACGGAAATGATTTTTCATAGTAGTATTGGCATGGCTTACCGCAATTTTATATAATGATGAATCGCCTGTAAGCTTAGTAGCTTCAAAAAGCAATTCCAGATTCATCATATTGTCTATAATTACCGGATTTACCCACTTATCGGTACTGTGATCCCATGATCGGATTACTCCTGTTTTAGGGTTAAATCTTTTACTCAATGTCTGTGCAGATTCGATGATCACTTCTTTATAGTGTGGGTCTTTGGTAAGCCTGTAACCCGTCCCAATGCTGCAGTACACTTTAAAACCCATATCATGGGTTACACCATTTTGCTTTTCCTTTTCTATGTCTGCAGAGAATTTCTTTGCCTGTATTAGCCAGTTTTCTTTACCGGTGTATTCGTATAAAAACCATAATTCYYMYRRNGMAMNAAACCACTTGTCCAGTCTTTGGAGGCTACCAGTTTTAAATTACCGTGGTCTAAAGTTCTTGGCGAAACCAATTCTGGTTTACCCGAAGCTGCCTTTGCCTGATCTACCTCTTTAAGTATCAACTCTGTTTGTTGTGATGCCTGCTCAAATGCCTTTTTTACATTGATCTTTTGCGCAAAGGATGGTAATTGAAATGCAGATAAAATAAGTACTGTAGAAAGATATTTGTTCATATTTGGTTAGTGCTTTATAGGTTTTATGGAACAGGAATTAGCTGTATCTCTAATAGTTTCATTAGTTCAGCTCCTTTAATTTGTGTTGGTTTAATGGTAAGCATTTGTATACCTGCCGGTGCCGAAATAACGCCTGCATCCTGTGCGGTTACCATTCCATCGGCCGGAGTAAGCACTGACGCGTTAATTTTAGCAGTACCTAATTGGATTTCATAAGCAGCTCCCGAGGTTGAGCCCGCAATATACCTGACCACTATTTTATATTTTGCAGCTTGAAGTGATTTTAATGTCCACGATAAGTATTGGTCCTTTAATTTCCACCCGTCTACATAATAGCGATCTGTTTTACCATCGCCAAAAGTAAATTTCTTACCATGCAACTGGGCATCAAAAGCCAGCAGTCTGTTAGTTGTGTTTTTAGCTAAGCGCCTTACCGTATCAGCAAGTACATTACCTTTTACTTCCAGTACAATAACAGCATCAGTAGCATCTGGTGTTTTTTGAGGTAAAGTAATTGCAACATCTTCAGGCGTTAAACGTTTGGTTGTCAATTTCTTTTTTGAATTATCTGCTAAAAGATAAGCACTCGWWRCAYTGNCKCKTTAAKYYNASCANAYAAKTNANRRWWGMMATYGRCARSCMANNGTTWAAMRCMTGMAGATRWWGCARNTTANCTTTWYSWSWAATAACACCCCATCCAGGGACAGGCAAGGCTGAACGTTTTGTACCTTTAATACTGGCTGAATTGGTTTTCATCCATACCCCTATTTCATCCAGAATCCTGGTATCCTTTTCATCAAAACTACCATCCCCTTTTGGACCAATATTCATTAAAAGGTTACCACCCCTTGAAGCACTATTTGCCAAAAGTTGTATAAAGAATTTGGGAGATTTATGACTGTTGTCATGTTTGGAGTAACCATACGACTCATTAGTTGTAGGAATTGCTTCTGAGTCGCCCTCTACCGTGCGCAATTCAGCTGGTCTGTCGCCAGTGTTTAGGTAATCACCAAAGCCGCCATAGTTACTTCTGGCAAGTCTGCCGTTAACAACGATATTTGGGTCCGTTTCTCGGATGGCTTCCAATATCCTCAGATTTTCTGAAAGCGGTAGTTTATGTGGGGTATCAAACCAAAGTATATCTGGATGATACTTATTAATTAACTCTTTTATTTGAGGAATGGCCTTTTGATTTACATATTTAACCGCTTTAGGAAGCCATTCTGGGTGACTATCGAACCAGTTTGCACCACCCAATAGTTTATCACCTCCTGGATTTTGATATTCCCAGTCGTTTCCGGGTGCATCGGGATGTTCCCAGTCAAAAGCATGAGAATAGTAAAATCCAAACTTCATGTTGTGCTTTTTCGCTGCTGCTGCCAGTTCTGCCATTGGATCTCGCTTAAAAGGGGTTTGCTGCACGACGTTGAAATCCGAGACCTTACTATCGTACATTGCAAAGCCATCATGGTGTTTAGCGGTAATGATAAAATATCCCATACCAGCATTCTTTGCTTTTAGAATCCACTCTTCTGCATTGAATTTTAATGGATTAAATTCATGAGCCAGATAAAGATATGCAGCCCTTGTGATCTTTTCCTTCCGCATTAAATGTTCCGAATACCCGTTTACCTTTTTACCTTTCCACTCTCCTGCAGGGTTTGAGTAAAGCCCCCAATGGATGAACATTCCAAAGCGTGCCTCGCGCCACCATGCAATGCGCTGATTATGCGTTTTCATAGATTTGCGCCACCATCCTGCCATTGCCGTATCTATGGCTTTCTGATCTCTTTGCAACGCCTGATTAAACATATTTACATCCTCATCTCCCGAAACCTGGCTCTGTGCGGTGCTGCACAACAGCAGAAGTAAGAGAAATAAAGAAATGCTTTTATAGTTTAGTTTAGCCATATCAAAGGGTTTCTTACAGGTAGGTTTCTGATTACTTCTTCTACTTTTGGGTCATGCTCCAGCTTAAACCAGGTGTTTAACCATTCTGTTTTATGAAATGCCTGTGCCCCGAATATCAAAGCTGGCTGTGCAACGGGCCAGTTTTCCCAATACATCACATCAGGTTTTAAAGTCCACTTACTCTTATCAGCCAGATAAGGATAAAGGTAACTAATCCCCTTCTCAATAGATTTGCCGTCGGCAGTTTTAAACTCCCATAAATTGTCGGCTTTAGTAGAAAGTATCTGGCAAAGTGTAGTCATGGCATCTAAATTAAAAATAGAATAACCATAAGGTTTTGTTCTCGACAGCTCTCTTGGAAAGCTTCCATCTACCCCCATTTGACCTGGCAACAACACCGTTTTATACCTTTCTCTGCAAAAATTAAGCAATTTTTCATCTCCGGTAAGTTTAGCAAAGGATGCCACCTGCATGGTAAAGCAGGTTCCATGATTGTTCTGGGCATTCATTTCTGCTTTGCCATAAGGATGGCTCATTAACCAGCCAAGGTATGCTGTAAACCATTTTTTGGTTCCAGACAAAACCTTTGGATCTAATGCCTCTTGCATCACAATAACCCCCTGTGCAACCTCCAATAGCTGAATGGTATCTATAATTCCTATCCCTCTGCCTGTAAACCTGCCTTTAATTGCCTGCGCATATTGCAGGTTCGCATTCACTAAAGTAGCAGGATTTATAAACCAGGCTTCTAAATGAACCATTGCCTGTTTTACATATTTATCATCTCCTGTTATTTTATAAGCCGATGCAAGTGCACCAATGATCTTGCTGAACCGGATCATCGCCAACCGATGGGCAACAAAATTATCCGGATTGGTCATCCCATCTTTTTGAATATAAGGCGCGTTTGCATCTTTAGGATCAGGCCACCAATAGTCGCCCTCCGAATAGAAATCGTGTTTATCACCCGCACTTCTTGAAGAAGTTTTCGCTGTAACAGTAACTGGTTGCTGCTGCATAGCCCAGTTTGCCTGCTCTATCACCTGCTTTTTTAATGCACTAACAGGCGCCTTTTTTATGGAGCAGGATTGCTGTACCATCATTACCACAATGGCCATAAAAAAAGTAAATATGTATTTTCTAATCATCACTGTTAATTGGTCATAGCTTTAAATGTAATCTTGTCAATTGTATTTGGTTTACCGTTTTCGGCTTTAGATATACTTGTTTTCAGTTTACCACCTGTTGTTTTAGAGATGTTGATCTCTCTAAAGCTATATGCTCCTTTTTCATAATTAAATGTCTCACCATCATCATCATAAAGCTGATATTTTGCAGGCTTGCTACCATAATACCTGATTTCTAGATTTACTTTTTCATTAGGTTTAGGTGCATGCAGTAAGGCAGGCCCCATTGGGATAATGCCACCATCTTTTACGTAAACAGGTATTTTATCCAGTCCCGGTGTAACAGTGATCACCTCTCCATCACCTGCATATTTACCGGTATAGAAATCGAACCATTTGCCTTTAGGAAGTATTACGGTACGCGTTTGCTTTCCGGTAAACATAGGAGCAACTAATAGATACTCACCTGCCATGTACTGGTCTTTAACTTCTTTACTCACTGCCTCCACATAAGGATTATCTTCAAGATTGGTACTTTTTACTTCTTTTTTAACATCAGATTGATAACCTTCTTCCAGGTTCATTGCCCTAAATGGGGGGATACCTTGAAAGTGGTATTTCGCAAATTCGCTGTACCAATAAGGCATCATTTGCATACGCAGAATTGCCATATCTTTTACCTGCTGTTCTACTTCCGGGTACGACCAAGGTTTTGTACCGCTAGACCACGCATTGATCATCGCCATTGGCGAGAAAACTACCGACTGCATACGACGCAACCATTCCTCTCCGGTTTTAGATGCCCTCGCTTCAGGAGTCCACAATACCCCTGCAAAACTGCTGTTTATTAAGGCAGTAATAAAATCTTCATGGTTATAGTAGTCGTTGTAAATTACATAAGGCAACGAACTGCCTCCACCATTAGAAGCCCTTACCAACCCGTAAGTACGTTGGTTACGCTCATGATATAAAGCCGCGCTGTAACGCTGAATAAGCAGGCCATAAGTTTGGCGCAATTGCTCTGCGCTTTTACCCGATGGGAATATCGTTACATCAGGCCATAAATAATGATCATATCCATCTACCTCATCAAATTTATATCCGCTTATGCCAATATCTACCTGGCTCTTTTTAAGCTGTCCGAAGAAAATATCGCGGGCCTCGGGCATGGTTAGATCAGGAACTGCCCCTACCCAAACCGTATGATCAGCAGTATAGGGTTTAATTGCCTTATAAATTGATGCTTCCGGCGAAACATAAGGATTAGTCCATAGGTTAAGTCTGATGCCCTTGCCCAGCATTTTTTTTACAAAAGCAGCAGGTTCTGGATAACGCTTGATATCCCATTCAAATGTACATGGATAAGCTCTGCTTTGCCATCCCGGCTCCAGTCCGATAAAGTCTAAGGGGAAGCCTTTGTCTTGAAATGCTTTAGCTTCGTCTTCCACATCCTTAGAAGTAAATAAGGTTTTAACACGCTGCGTAAAGCCTAAACCCCAACGCGGGGGCAACACTCCACCTCCATTAAGCAGGTTATATCTGCGAACGGCATCTAATGGTTTTGGGCCTGCAAAAACATAAAACTCTACACCTTCAGCTGGTACAAGGATCTCCACACCATCAGAATAAGGGCGGGCCGACCAGCTTTTATCGGTATTACGATCTTTGGCTTCCGGCACATTTGCACCATCTCTTTTAACAGAGGAACCTGCAAATACTTTTAAATAACGTGCTGAATTTACAAAAACGCCATATCCATTAGATGAAACGTAAAATGGCGTTGGTGCATGGGTGCGTCCATTATCTTTACCTCCATAATGATCTACGTGGAGTTCAAGGATTTTACCGCGCTGGTGTACCGTTTGGAAGTTTAGTCCAAAGCCATAAAGCTGCTCCTTTTTATCTAATGGAAAACGCACATAGGTTTTACCATCTGATAGTTTTCCGGTGATTTCACTTTTTTCAAATGGAAATGGAGCATCACCCATATTTTTTAGTCCATCGGCAGATGGTGTAGCACCAGAAGCGGTTAATAAGTTATAAGCTTCTGGTTTCCCAACACTGCCTTTCCATACACCTGGAGCTACTACTTCCCATTTAATATCTTGTGCGGCCAAATCAGTAGTTAAAAGTAAGAGCAACAGATATATTGGGTATTTAAATATTTTGTTCATGAAGGCAATTTTATAGGGTAATTATTTTATAGGTTTTTCCTTTTTCCGTTTTAAAGTCTACTACATAGCCTTGCTGCATTGGAACAGATTGCAAAGGAGATTTAGCATTGTTTTTATATTGAGGTTTGTACGGCAGTTGTGTAAGTGGATTTGGGTTTGATCCGTTTACAGGCTTTGCATCTGCTTCCACCACCTTTATTTTTTGCAGGGTTCTTAGCCTGCAGTTACCACCAATTTCTGATTTTATAAGTGCTTGTGCAAGCTTTCCGTTCTTCCAGTCCAGGTTTACCACAAAATTGCCTCTGGCTTTAATTCCTTTTATGCTCCCCTCTTTCCAGGCATCTGGTAAGGCCGGTAATAAGCTTAGCATACCATCCTGGCTTTGCAAAAGCATTTCGGTCATGCCTGCCGTTGCACCAAAGTTTCCATCAATCTGAAATGGAGGATGTGCATCGAATAGATTAGGATAAGTTCCACCTCCGCTCATCTGTTCTTTTTCTTTTGTAGGATCGATATAGGCAAAAGCATCTTCCAGTATTTTATAAGCATGATTGCCATCTTGTAACCTGGCCCACCAGTTTATTTTCCAGGCCATAGACCATCCTGTGCTTACATCACCTCTGTATATCATAGATTGTTTTGCAGCGCTTGCCAGTTCAGGTGTTTCAAATACAGAAATCTGATTCCCGGGATATAAACTGAACAAATGAGAGATGTGACGGTGGGTATCTTTTGGATCATCCCAGTCCTGAAACCATTCCTGCAGTTGGCCATACTGACCAATATGAAACGGATACAGTTTCTCACGCGCAGCGATCAGCTCCGCTCTAAAATCCGCATCCTCATTTAAGGCTTCCGAAGAGGCAATAATATCTGTGAAAAGTTGCCTCAGAATAGACATATCCATGGTCGAGGCCATAGAGAGCTGGTATTCTTTCCCTTTTATTTTAACTGTATTTTCTGGAGAGGTAGATGGGTTTGTGATTAAATAATTGCTGTTAGGATCTTTAATCAGCCATTGCAGCATAAACTCAGCAGCTCCCTTCATTAATGGATAGGCCATATTTTTTAAGAAAACTTTGTCGCCCGTAAACTGATAATGCTCATATAGATGGGTACTAAACCAGGCTCCACTCATAGGCCATGCAGACCATCTTGGCATCCCCTTGGGGTCTGAATCGTAACCGCCCGGAGGGGAACTCTTAGCCCAAAGATCAGAGTTGTGGTGTACCACCCAGCCCTTGTTTATATTATAGTTAACCCTGGCTGTTTTAGCCCCATTTACCGCAAGCTCCTTCATAAAATTAAACAGCGGCTCGTGACATTCAGATAGGTTTGTGTTTTCTGCCAGCCAGTAATTCATCTCGGTATTAATGTTCGTGGTATAATTACTGCCCCATGGCGGTTGGACCATATCATTCCAGATTCCCTGTAAATTGGAAGGTCGTGAACCTGGTCTGGATGCTGCAATCATTAAATACCTGCCAAACTGATAATACAATGTTTGTAATCCCTGATCGTTTTTGTTTTTAGCATATTGCAGCAAACGCTCATCTGTAGGTTGTTGTTCTGCTTCTGGGTTTGCTTTTAGCTGAAATCCAACTCTTTTAAACAGTTGCTGATAATCTGTAACATGCTTAGCTTTTAAATCATTGTATGCTTTTGCATAAACCTTATCCAGATTTGCTTTGGCTTCAACGGAAGGGTCCTTGCCTTTTAAACCAGGAGACTTATCAAAACCGTTAAAACTGGTGGCCTCTGATAAGTATATCGTCACTGCATTTGCATTGGCTACCTCTACCTGCTGGTTACTGATTTTTACAGTACCCCCTTCATTTTTCACTTTGATACGAATCTCGAAGTTCATCCCCTCTCCCGATCGCTCATCGTATTCTATTTGTTTTGGATCGTAATCTCTGTTTGCTACATATTTTGGTGCCTTACCTGTAAGGGTAAGCCCGTTCTGACCTGCACCATTAACATTAAACCGCAGCTTACTTACCAATCCGGCTTTAAAATTTAAAGCACCTGGCTGGCTTGAAGTTATCCTAACCAGCAGTGCTTTATCCGGATGGCTGGTAAAAACTTCCCTTTTGTATGTTACCCCCTCTATGGTATAATTCACTGCAGAAATGGCGGTATTGATATCCAGTTCTCTTTTGTACGATGTGGTTACACTATCCTTCCGGTTATCCAGAATGTAAAGTTCGCCTAAGGGCAGGTACCTTGCCGAATATGGGCCTTGCATTTTTTTCCAAAGTAGGGCTGCCTGATCGTAATTACCTTCAAAAATTGCTTTACGAACCTGAGGCAAAACCTGAGGACCGTTGACATTGTTACCATCATCTGGAAAACCAGACCAAAGTGTATTGTCGTTTAACTGAATGCGCTCGCGGTTTACGCGACCGTAAACCATTGCACCGGTTTTACCATTGCCCAAAGGCAGTGCCTCTTCCCATGCCTTTGCAGGTTTATTATACCACAGTTTAAGGTTATTTGTTTGTGCCTCTGCACCAATACTCATTACGATAGCGCCTGATAATAAAGCCTGCTTTAATTTCATTATACTCATTTAAAGTTCTATAAATGCAGAAGGTATTCCAGTTGCCTTAACACTGGCTACGCTTTTTCCGCCATTTAGTTTTACACTAATAATTGCATGCCCATTACTTAGCTGCACTTTTCTTGAACCGCTGGAAGTTCCCTGATCGTCTACCAGGCTTCCATCTCCTGTTAAGCCAAATGTGATGTAATTTACTGCATCCAGACACAATATACCTTTATCATCAGTCAATTTTACCTGAATTGTTGCAACTCCTTTTTTTTCTGACACTTTTTCTAATACCATTTTAGCCGGTTTAGTCCATTTTGCAGTTTGATATTGCTGACTGATCTCATCTGTCACAGTCTTGCCATCCTTAGTAGCCACTACTTTAAAGTTATTGGTTCCTTCGTTTAATTTTACCATCCACCTTAAACCCAGCGCAGGGAAACTTTTAATGTTTCGCTTTTTCTTACCCACACTTTTACCATTTACAAAAAGCTCGGCTTCATCGCAATTAGAATATACTTTAACCATTTTCTCCTCTCCCGCATCTCCCCATCTTACCGGCCATGAATGTCCATAGATATGTACCATCGGCGTTTTTGTCCAATAGGCCTGAAAAACATAATAAGATTCTTTTTTGGTAAAGTCTCTCTCTACAACCCCTTTTTGATTTACATAAGGAACCGGATTATCCGGACGAATTGGTGTAGAAAAATCTTTAAATGGCCAGTACGCTGTACCTGTTAACCAAGGCATAGATTCCTGCTCTTTTAAATGCCAGTCTATCAGGTTCACAATATAGCTTTCGCTCCAATCGCCATCCTTAGATACCCTTGCACTTCCTCCATATAATGAAGCATCGCCCTCTCTTTCATCCGCTCCTACACCTGTTTTAACCAGACTTAGCGCTTTATCCGGACTTTCAGAATGACGGCCGGCATGACTATCGCCACCCCATTCAACATGCAGAAAACGATCTACACTCTCAAATTCCTTTCTGGAAGCTTCCTTATACTCGGTATAAATACCACGATACCAGCCTGCCCAAATAGAAGGCGAATAAACATCAACAATGTCCTTACAGAAATCGCATCGCCTGATGGCTGTTTTCCTTGATGGATCCAGCTTATGTGAAAGGTCGTTTAACTCTTTCATAAAAGCCCTGATCTTGTCTTTGTCAAATTCAGTAAAATCGCCTGGCCAGTCGTTTTCATTACCAAGCCCCCAGATAATTACTGAAGCGTGATTGTAATGCTGCTCAATCATATTTGTCAACATTCTGAGTGCCTGATCTTTATAAGTATCGCCACCTAAACCACCGCGGCACCATGGAATTTCCTCCCATACCAATATTCCTAAGCTGTCGCACAGATCAAGCACTATTCTCGATTGTTGATAATGCCCCAGGCGGATAAAGTTTACCCCCATTTCTTTCATCATCAACATTTCCTGCTTTATCATATCCTCAGTCATAGCCTGTGCTACACCAGCATGATCCTCGTGCCGGTGTGTTCCTCTTAATAGCAATCTTTTGCCGTTGAGCATAAAGGGGCCTTTTTTTACGAATTCGAAATTTCTGAAGCCGATCTTTTCCTGATGAACACTTATATCGTTCTTAGCGCTCACTGTAGTTTCAATGGTGTAGAGGTTGGGTTGATCAGTAGACCAGAGTTTTGGATTTTTAACCACAGTATCCCAAAGCATCTTATCGCCTTTAAAAGCCTTGATCTCCTTTTTCCAGCTCGAGATTACATTACCCTGCGGATCTTTAAGATCGATCTTTACAGAAATCGTATCAATCCCATCCGGATTTAATAATCTGGCCGCCACCGATAGTCTGCCTACACCTCCCTTTGCATCAACACTTGCATTGGCAAATACTTTATCTAAAGATACCTGTGGGGTATAAACCAGGTTTACATAGCGGTACAAACCGCCATACACATTAAAATCGGACAGACTGGAAGGGATCATTTCCAGATCCCTTGAATTGTCGCAGCGTATTTCTACAGGAATTTTACCGTTAAATTCCTTTTGAAAGACTTCATTTTTTTTGAAGGCCTCCACCTCATCGGTTATATCAATAGTGAATTCATCGTAGCCGCCAACATGTTCACCTACCTTTTTATTGTAGATGTAAACCTGCGTTTTTTGTCCGGCTCCCTCAAAGTGAAGCAAAGTTCTCCCCTTTTGGTAGGGGTTCGCAATTGTTAGCTGCGTACGATACCAACCTGGTCCCTGATAGTAATTCACATCAGGATCTACCGCATCAGTAGCATTAAAACAATGCGGCAATGTAACCTTATGCCAAAACGGAACACTTTCCGGATTGCCTTCCTTAACTGGCCTTACAGCTTCCCAAACGCCTCCCAGATCGCCTTTTAAATATTCCCAGTTTCCGATTAAACGTTGTTTTTGTTGTGCAAATAAGTAGTGGTTGCAAATCAGCAATCCTAAAAGAAGTATCAGTTTGTATTTTTTCACTTTTATCAATATAATTTATGGGTATAATAGGTTTCTAAGGCTTACTCAGGAATAGTTGTAGTTAATACGCCTCCAATTACATGTATAGAGCCATTTGTAGCCTGTATGCTACTGGTTCTAACATTCAATACCTCATTCAATACAATCGGATAATCAGAGGTATTAGATGGAGATGAATTAAGTACCTTAATGGTCATAATAGAATTAGGGTTAGGTATAAAAACACTGGTTGAAGTAATACCTGCCGGTAACTGATTCCAGTAACCTTTAGGTGCCAGTGTACTACCTTCTATTGTTTGAAGTGCTGGAATAGTAAAATGATCATGCTGTCCCTCCACTATAAGGTACAAAAGGTAATTTTTCACGAACTCTTTAGGATAATCATCCCACTTGGTGGCAACCTTGCCATTTATTTTATAAGTACCCCAAAAGTTTGCACCGGTAACAGCCCCATTATTTAATAGTATAAATGTTCGGTTAGGTTTTTTGTACTCGTTTGTATCTATTTCGGAATACTCAATAGCTTCCATCATCCTGTCAAATATCCTTGCCTCGCTATTAGTCCCTCTGGATCTGTCCTTAAGGTATTGCCATGTACTTTTATAAATCTTTGGGTCTACAGTATGCGGAACCCTATCGTAGTTTTCCTGCAAGTCCAGACCTGCAAGAGAACATCCGGAAATTAAAGTAGCAATAGTGGCTACCGTTAATATGTTTCTAAATAAATTCTTCATTTTCCTGATCATTAATTGTAAGTTGGATTTTGAACTAATTGCCTATTATCTTCCAGAACAAAGCGGTTTATTGGCCACAACAGCTTTTCTTTTAGTGGTCCGAAACCACCAGTAGCAGGTATTCCACCTTGCAGCCTGGTTAGCCTTCTGTTAATTACAGGATCCATTATTTTGTTCACATGGTTTGTACGAACCAGGTCAAACCATCTTTTACCTTCTCCAAAAAGCTCATATCTTCTTTCCTGAAGGATGGCATCTTCCATCGCAGTTTCATTTGCAACCGAAGGATCATCAGCAGCCAGCGCGGCCAAACCAGCACGCACCCTAATAAAATTCAGGTATTTTAAGGCTCCTGCGCGGTCGCCTGTTTTATTTAGCGCTTCAGCATAAGAAAGATAAACATCACCTAAACGGTACATCACCAGGTAAACATTGTATTCTTTAGCAGGCTTGCCACTTCCCGGGAAACCAGAACCTGGAACATCATAATACTTAAGCAGCCTATCGAAATGCGCAAGCGTTTTCAACGTATCAAGTGTTTTGGTTACCCTGGTATCAGCTTTATTCAATTTCCAATCGTTGTGAATTACAGAATCTAGTCGAATGGTAGTATTAGACTCTCCAATTGAAACAGGAATACATGCACAGCCGTTATTTACATTATCCCAGTAAATACTCCAGATCGCCTCTTTAGAACCTGTAGGATCAAGAAACAATTTTGGTTTCCAATCTGCCTGGCTCTCAAGATCTGTGATCTCGTTACCACCGTATACCTTGCCCGAAGGTGCTTTTGCAGCAAAAACCCTTTTGATCCATATTATTGCATTCTCATAATCCTGAGGCTGGTTATTTGCACCTGCATTCCACATATAAGCGTCTGCCGCAATTGCAGCAATACCAGCCTCTCCAATTAACCATACATTAGGGGTTTGAAGTTTCTGTGTTAATGAATATGCTTTTTCCAGATCGGCAAGAATGATTTCTTTCATGATTTTGTCTTTAGATTCTCTTGGCCTCTCATCTTCCTGAGTGAAATCGTCATACGGTTCAGTCCATATTGGCGCATCACCCCAAAGTCTGATGATGTAGAAATAGCACATTGCCCTCATTGCATAACATTCTGCCAAATTCTTATCCCTTATCGCCGGTGTAATCTGATTATCCAAAGAAGCCGCTTGTGGAATGTATTTAATTGCGGTATTTGCTCTTCCAATAGTTCTGTACAACTCGGCCCACGATGATTGTGCATTTCCCGAGGTAAGGTTGTTTAATGAAAGCTCCTGCATGGTAATGTTGTTATAACCAGGGTGCAGATCAAAATTATCTGAGCGGGCCTCTCCCCAATAATGGTACTTACCACTAAAATTTGCCCCTGTACCTGTCATTATTTGTTGAAAGGATCCGTATACACCGGCCATTGCAGCATTTACATCTTTTAACGATTTAAAATAATTCTTAGCAGATACCTGCGTTAATGGCTCTTCAGTTAGGAACTTCTTGCAGCTACCTAAGAAAAGAATAACACTAAAAACCGCGCTTATATATAATATTTTCTTCATGATTTCTGATTTTAAAATGTAAGGTTAACGCCCAAACCAAATTCTCTTATTTTAGGGTAGCGACCAGAATCGTTACCCGGTTGTAACTGATTTGAGGTACTGAACTCCGGATCGAACAGACTGTAATTTGTCCAGGTTAAAAGGTTCTGTCCAAAAACATAAACCGTTGCCGATTTCATTTTAGCCTTTGCAGCTATTTTAGGATCAAGCGTAAAAGCCAATCTCGCACTGCTTAACCTGATAAATGCACCATCTTCCAGATAAAGACTGTTTTGTTCATAACGCATGTTCCCTCTTGTATCCTTGCGTGATGCCATAGGATACTTGGTTACATCACCTTGTTTATACCATGAGGTGAGTGCTGCATCTGGTGTTGGTGGAGAATAAGTAGAGTTAAATCTGTTCTGATCAGCAGCTACCCTGTTATAGATTTTATTACCAAACTGGCCATTAAATAAAAAGCTCAATGAAAACCTCTTATATCTGAAGGTATTGCTTAGTCCGAAATAATAGGTTGGCAAACCATTTCCGGCAATGATCTTATCATTGTCATCAATATTTCCATCATTATTAGCGTCAAGCCATTCAGTATCCCCACCCTGCAGTTTTACATTGTTGTAGTATTTGCTTTTAACAGTTCCGGTGTATGGTTGCCCGTCTAATGTATATCCTCCAAAACTGGTTACTGTGCTTCCATCTTCACTAACCACCACGTTTACAGGAGTAAGTCTTTTACCCTCTGGTGTATATGCATTGGATACATCGTATTGGTAAACACCAAGGTTTTTAAAAATAAAGAAGTCGCCAATTTTTCCCCCTTCCTGTATCAACCATTTATTGCCCGATAAGAATGCTGTACCATCGGCCAGTTTTTTCACTCTTGCTTTCGGGAAGGTGATGTTTGCATTTACATCCCAGCCAAATTTCTCTGTTTTAATTGGAGTACCCACAACGGTAAACTCCAAACCGGTATTTTCTATGTTCCCTAAATTTACCGCAACCTGGGTTTTTCCTGTTTCTTTAGCCAGCTCACTTTGATAAAGCAAGTCTTTAGTGGTTTTGTTATAATACTCTGCTGTAAAAGTTAACCTTCCTTTGATCATGGTAAGGTCTATTCCATAATTGGCAGACGTAGCTGTTTCCCATTGGATCAGGGAGTTTCCTAAAATTACATTTTCTGCCGCGCCGCTTAATCCATTATAATAGTTACCACCAAAGTTTATAGTAGTATACGATTGATAATCGCCAATAGCATCATTTCCTGCGGAACCATAGCTATATCTTAACTTTGCATCATCAAGAAAGCTTTTGCTCCAATCCATAAATTTCTCATCAGAGAATCGCCATGCGGCCGACATAGATATGAAATTTCCCCATTTGTTGTTTTCTCCAAATCTCGAAGATCCATCTCTGCGGATAGTTCCCTGAACAATATATCTTCCTTTATAGCTATATGATCCCCTTGCCAGCAATGATACATTTGAATTTGCTGTTGCAAATGTTCCTGTATTTGTCGGGTCAATTATCCCCACATTTGAGGTAAAGATATCGTCACTTAACAACTCCTCTACCCTAATTCTGTACTCATCTCTGCGTCTTCTATCAGCAGTAAAACCAGCTACACCGGTTACTGTATGGTCTTTGCCAAAGGTTTTGTTATAGTTCATATAAGTCTGACTTTCCCAATAAACCTTTCTTTCGGTTGATCCTGTTCCTGTAGAAAATGCTGCGTTATTAATAATAGCCGGAGTTACATTTCTGTTGTTTTGGTTATCGAGCTGGGCATTGAACATGGTAGTAATGCTCAAATCTTTATAGATCTTATACTTAGCCTGGGTATTAAACTGGGCCAGATAGTCGTTGTCGATATTCTTGTCTAACAGGGCAAAAGCTACAGGATTTCTTTTTGATTCTGTAAAACCTGCAAGTGTTCCATCAGGCCGGTAAAGACTTGTCCACGGATTACGTTCAAATATCTGCCTTGCTGTATTCTGAATGTTCAGGATATTTCCCGTCTGATAAGCAAAAGCAAGGTTGTTGCTGATGGTAAGCTTATCTGATATAGCATATTCTACGTTTAATTTCGATTGTATTCTCTTAATCCAGCTGTTTAATGCGATGGCCTGATTGTCTACGTAGTTTAAACCTCCGTAATAAGTTACTCCTTTTGAACCGCCACTTAAACTCAAGTTAACAGTGTGCTTTTCTGATGTTCTGAACAATAGCTCCTGATAATCATTATCGGCATTCAGATAAGGGTTAATAGAATCCACATTTCCGCCAATTCCGGCACCACCACCTCTAATCATCCTGTAAAACCTAAGTTCATCAGCAGAGATCGTTCTTATTTTATTTGCGAGTTCACCTCTGTTATAAGTATACTGAACGCCAATAAGTGGTTTACCTTCTTTACCTCTTTTAGTGGTGATGATGATCACACCATTTGCACCTCTTGCACCATAAATAGCTGCAGATGCCACATCTTTAAGGATTTCAAATGATTCAATGTCTGACGGATTTATATAATTCCCATTTTCACTAATGATTCCATCGATTACATACAAAGGGCCAGTACCCGACGCATTTATTGAAGAAGCTCCACGGATCTGGATGGTTCCCTGTCCGGCCGGATCACCATTATCATTGGTAACCAATACGCCAGAGGCTTGCCCTTGTAATGCATCAAATAAAGTAAGTGGCTGGCGCTCTGCAATGTCTTTTGCAGTTACAGATGATATTGAACCGGTAAGGTCACGTTTTTTAACTTTTTCGCCGTATCCGGTTACTACAACCTCGTCCAATGCGGATTCATCTTCTTTCAGGGTAATATCAATTACCTTTTTATTGCCCACAACTGCTTCCTGCGAAACAAGGCCAATGTAAGAAAACACAAGTGTTGAATTGGCATCGGGAACTGTAATGCTGTAATTACCATTTGCATCAGTCTGTGTAGATACTTTGGCATTTTTTACCCTCACGCCTACACCGGGTATTGCTCCCCCTCCGCCGTCCTTTACTGTTCCCGTAATATTAATGGTTTGCCCAAAGGCTGCTGAACCGGTAAGTAAAAACCCAATTATCACCATCCGTAAGGATAGAAAACTGAATAATTTACATACAGAATAGCCATAACATGAAACTGTTTGAGTATCATTTTTCTTCATAGCGTTTAAAATATTTGGTTGGTTAATTCACGGGTTGCTCAGACCCGTAGTTTGTTAGGTTGGTTGGTTAGTTTATTGATTGTATGTTTAATATTTAACTGAAATTGGTAACAAATTCTTTTTGATAACATAGCGGACTTTTGCCTGTAATCTTTTTAAAGCATTTGTAAAAGCTTGCGAAGTTGTTAAAGCCGCAATCATAGCATACCTGTTTTAAATTAAGGCTATGTTCAATTAGCAGTTCACAGGCCCTGCCCACTTTAATCTCTATCAGAAACTGCGAATATGTTTTTCTGGTACGCGATTTAAAATACCTGCAAAATGAATTAGGACTGATCTTAGCTACATCAGCTATTTCTTCTAAAGTGATCTTGTTTTTAAAATTAGCATAAGAATAATCGTAGATATCATTTATGCGATCCTTTTCATGAGGCTCCATTTCATGCTGAAAACCAATTGATGAAAACGTTTCCAATTTTTCGCATTTAGCGATTTCAGCAAGCACTTGCATTAAAATAATTATCCTGTCTATTCCTTCTGCATTGGGCATTTCAGAAATCAGATCAGCAATATGCTGTTTGTTTTTACCCTTAATCTTTAACCCTCTTCTGGACTTTTCCAGAACAGATTTCAACAGCTTATTCTCGGGTAAATTCAGAAAAGAATCACCCCACATGTTTTCAGAAAAGTGAACCACTCTTACATCGGGATTAGCGGCCGGATTATTATTTCTAAAATAAACATCATCAAATCGCCAGTAGTGTGGCAACTGAGGACCAACAAGAACAATATCACCCTGATTAAACCTGCTAATATTGTCTCCGATAAATTGGGTACCTTTTCCTTTACTGAAATAAACTAATTCAAATTCTGGGTGGTAATGCCATTTGTTATTAACAGATGGAACCACGTCCTGCCGAACACTAAATGACTGAGCAGGCGACATTGAAACTTTTAGTAGTTGTGCTTTCATAGTTTAATTTATCTAAGTTAAAACCATAAGATGCGGGCGCACAAGAGTAACACTGCTTGAGATACCTCGTTCATACACTGGTGATTTTACATATTTGGTTTAGCTAATGTAAGCGCCAGTAAAATGCAAGAGGGGTTAAAATCTTAAAGAAAGAGGGTGATTTTCTTAAATTCAGAAAATAGGCTACTTTAAACTATACTCTGAGGGGGTTTGTCCGAATTGCTTTGCAAATTCTTTACTGAAATATTTGCTGTCGCTAAAGCCCACCATGTAGGCAACCTCATAAACTGTATAAACATCATGCTTTAGTAATTGAGCAGCTCGCTTTAAACGAACAGATTTGATGAAGTTATTTACAGTAAGATCCGTAAGCGCTTTAATTTTCTTATATAAAATTGGGGTACTCATCCCTACTTCGGCAGCAAGTGTATTTACACTAAAGTCTTCATTGTTAAAATTAGCTTCGATAAGTCCCATTATTTTACTCAGGAATTCCTCGTCGGCCGATTCTATTAAAATATTGGTTGGCTGAAGTGTGATCTGCTGACTAAACTTTCTACGCATATTGGCTTGCAAGGTTAGCAGGTTGTAAATATTAAGCTGCAAACTGTTAATGCTAAAAGGCTTCGTGATGTATGCCTCTGCTCCTGTTTTCAATCCGTTTACTTCGTGGATATTACCAGAACGTGCAGTAAGTAATATAATAGGGATATGACTTGTGCGTGGGTCTGTTTTAAGTGTACGGCAAAGCTCCAATCCATCCATAACCGGCATCATTACATCACTAACAATAATATCCGGGATCTTCTCAATCGCTATTTTCACACCTTCTTCGCCATTATTGGCTTCTATTACCTGGTACGATTGCTTTAAAGATTGTGTAATAAAACTCCTTACCTCAACATTATCTTCTACTATTAAAACAGTTATCCCGTCTTCTGTTTTCTCTGTCGGCTCATAACTCTTCACCGGTTCAATTTCCGATACCTGCTGATAAAGAATAGGATTTTCTATGCTAATGTACTGTTCAATAAGCTCATCCTCTTTAAAATGTTCCTTACCTAGCTTAAGTCTAAGGCTAAAACAAGTATGAACATCTTCGTCTTTAAGCTCATCATTATTTACCAATGATAAACGACCATGGTGCAGCCTGCTTATTTTTTCGGCCAAAGCCAAGCCAATTCCTGTACCTGTATTTCCTGAACGATGATCCCTTACCTGATAAAAATTGGTAAATATTTTATTCCTGCTTTCTTCCGGAATCCCTTTTCCATTATCAGCTACCCTTATTTCAACATAATTGTCATTCGTTTTTACAATGTCTAAACGAATAACCCCATGATCAGGGGTAAACTTAAACGCATTAGAAAGCAAATTAAACAGTACCTTCTCCAATTGTTCACTATCAAAATAGACTTCTATGATGTCCTCATCGCAATTAAAACGATAATCAATATGATTTTTAAGGGCTACATAAGTAAACGAAATATAAATCTCCTTGGCAAAGCTTACTATATTACCAGGCGCTACATTGAGTTCCATATTACCTGATTCTGCTTTTCTAAAATCCATGAGCTCATTCACCAATCTGGTTAGCCTGCCCGCATTTTTCTTTACCGTAAGTAACCTTCTGTTTAAAGCAGGTGATTCCTTTGTTTCATTTACCAAATGCTCCAATGGGCCTACAATAAGGGTTAATGGCGTTCTGATCTCATGAGATACGTTAGTGAAAAAATCAAGCTTCATTTGATAGATCTCGTGCTCCTTTCTTAGTAATGTTCTGATCCATAAAAACCTTAAAACAAGAAATATCAGACCTGAAAGCAAAAGTATATAGATCAGGTACGCCCACCATGTTTTCCAATAAGGAGGGTTTACATTGATGATCATCTCCTCAGGCTTGTTGGTCCACACTCCATCGTTATTTGCCCCTTTAATTAAAAGAACATATCTGCCAGCAGGTAAATTGGTAAACGTTGCTTGCGGAGTGGCTACATAATTCCATCCTTTCTCGAAGCCCTTAAGCTGATAAGCATACCTGTTTTTTTCAGATTTAATATAGTTCAGAATAGCAAAATCGATGGTAAAGATATTCTGATTATAAGAAAAGGTTAGCTCCTTTGTTAAGCCTATATTTTGAGTAAGCAATCCTGTTTTATCATTAATATTTACCGGTTTATTAAACAACCTTAATCTTGTAAATATTGCTTTTGGTATTTTTTTGTTATCTCTGATCTCATCGGGAAAGAAACTTACCATACCGTTATAGCCACCAAAGAACATCTCATTCTTACTGTCCTTAAAAGATGAGTTATAATTAAAAACATTTCCGGGCAGGCCATCATCAACTGTATAATTTTTAAATACTTTTCCATCAAATTTGGATAAACCATTAGAGGTACTTATCCATAAATTACCCTTGCTGTCTTCCAAAAAACCTACCGTATTATTACTAGGTAACCCATCATTAACCGTAAACCTGCTGGTATCTTTGTTTTTATCGAATTTAATTAATCCAGATTCATAGCTGCCTATCCAGATATTTCCTTTCGAATCTTCTTTAATAAAATTGATGTCGTCGAATTTAAAATCACTGCTCTTACTCTTAAACTCCTTAATCTGATTGGAGTTTGCCGAAGCTATATAGATACCGGAATTTGTAGCTATCCATATATTTTTGGCAGCATCTTCAAAAAAAGTCCTTACAAACTTTAATTCCTGATTATATACAGGGCTGCTGAGTACTGAAAAGTTATCCTTCGTTTCATTGTAAAGAAAAACACCTTGTGCGCGTGTTCCCACCCACAACCTACCTTGGCTGTCGTGTAATAGACAGACAATCCTGTTCGAATTTAAAGCATGCGGGTCTGCACTATTTGGTTTATAATGCTTAAACGTACCCGAAGAAGGTAAATATACATCAAGGTTCCCTTCGTATGTTGCTACCCATACCCTCCCCTTTTCATCAATAGAAATGGCCTTTACAAGGTTCGAGCTTAAAGAATTAGGGTTACCTATTTCATTTTTAACCGCCTTGAATTTTCCGGTTGTTCTGTTATAATAATTTAAACCTTCTGCCTCCGTTCCAATCCACAGATTATGGCTTTTATCTTCAACAATAGCACTGATTACATTACTGCTAATGCCATTACCGCCCAGACTGGTCTTGTATTCTCTGAAGGGTGTAGAGTTGGCATGGTACACATTAACACCACCGTAGTAAGTGCCTACCCACATGGAACCCGCTGCATCCTTCAAAATATCGTAAGTAGAGTTTTGGTTTAAGGTTAAAGGATCATTAGGGATGTGGTTAAGAACCGTAAATTTTCCTGTTTTAACATCAAATATGTCTATCCCATTTAGGGTAGAGATCCATAATTTGCCATCTTTATCGGCTTTGATTTTACGGATTACATTGCTGCTAAGCCCATTACTCTGTTCACTTTTTGCCGAGTAGTGTTTAAAGGTACCAGTAGCCCTGTCCATTAATTCGAGCCCATTATTATGCGTTCCTATCCATAAATTATGGTACTGGTCTTCAAAAATAGCGCTAAGATCATTATTAATTAAACTTGCTGATTTACTTGGGTCATGAAAATAAGACTGGAAAACATACTTTCCTTTTTCTTCTTTCATGCTGGTAAGCCCCTTTAAAGTAGCAATCCAGAGTACATTATTATGATCTTGATAAATGGCTTTTATTAGCGAATGCGCTAAACCTTGCCCCCTAACATTACTGTTATAAAAACGCTGAAATTTATCAGGTCCAATCAATTTGTTTAGCCCGTTGTCTGTTCCAACCCAAATATTTCCTTTTTTATCTTCAAAAAGGTTCCTTATAATATTATGACTGATGCTATTTTTATCCTTCGGATCATGAAGAAATCTCTTAAAAGAATTGCTTTTGGGCAAATAAAGATTTAGTCCTTTCTGTGTAGCCACCCATAAATTACCTTTTCTGTCTGTAAGCAGATAATTAATATTCTGACTACTACTTAAGGACGTATTATTGTTTTTATCGTGCTTAAAGACCTCGAATCTTTGGGTATTAAACTTGTTAAGACCATCTTTGGTTCCAAACCACATAAACCCCATACTATCCTGAGCGATAGACAGAACACTGCTTTGCGAAAGGCCATCTTCTACCGTAAGGTGATTAAAGCTTATATTGTTTTTTTGAGCACTGGCATCCACGCTGCAAAAAAGCAGCATTAACAATAATACACTGTTAATTAAGCGATACAATAATTTATTACGGCTCATATTTGGTGTTAATCCCTATCCTTTTTTTTAACGAAAGGTAAAACAAATAGATTTGCAATAAAAATACAATAGTTGAATTTATTAATTCAGCCTTAATCTCTGTTTTTGCTTTAGCAACTGAGCTTCTAATTTTTCGTAAGCAACCTGCTGAACATCTACCTGATCATCTATGGCTATTACAGCTGCCGTTGCTGCCGATTCACCAARG
>NZ_AWRU01000019.1:49823-136138 GCF_000523515.1 Pedobacter sp. V48
ATCATAAAAACCGGCTCCATCCTTACAGAACCGTAGGCAATATGTGAGCTGGAAACACAAACCGGTACCAGCAAATTACTACATTCTCCTTTTTTAGGAACTATTGATCCGTAAGCTATACTATAAGGTTTAGGAGCATGCACACCTATATCTCCCTCATTCTGTACAAATCCCTTATCGGTTACATATCGTTGAGTATTATGCGAATCTAAAGCGTAAGAGCCCATTCCAATAGGTTGAGGCACTTCTTTCCTTCCTAAAGTTTCGTTTTCTGTAAGTACATGGTCACTGACCATCCTTCTGGCCTCTCTAACATAGATCTGGTGTGGCCAGTTACCATTATCTTTAAATTCATCCTTGGATAAACCCCATGTTTGCAGTCTTTTTTGCAGATCTGCAGGAATACGTGGATCTGTAATCATGAAATACATTAATCCTTTCTGATAATTTTCATGGTTTTTAATGATCTGCTTACGCTTCTCGTAAGATGCTTCCGGATAATCGTAGTTCATTCCAATATAATCGGTGCTGAACGGACCATGATTGTTGGTATCTGTTTTATGATTAGGGATGTCATCAAACTTATCAAACAGTTCTTTCCACCCACTCTGAAATACTCTTGCCAGCAATTCGTAATTTGCAGGGTCATAGTTATCTGGTTTTGGAAATGTAATTCTGTTCTCTGCCTTATTGGTGAGGCACATTCTAAAGCAATACGCTTGCAACTTACTATCGCCCTCGCCCTTTATTCCAGGTTCCTGATCAGATATACCAGCTAGTAGCCCGCTGCTTTTATCACCAGGAACTTTATATGGATCTATATTTGTTTTAAAATGATGGCCATGCTGAAACACTTCTGTTTGCACACCATTCCAGGTTTCTCCGTATACACTGTTTGCTTCGCGGCCTATGCGATAGCTAACTTTTGCAGCAGCCATCAAATCACCCTCATAAGTAGCATCAATAAACATTTTACCACTAAACTGCTTACCACTTAATGTAGTGATGGACGTAATTTTACCATCTTTCATCTCTACGCCACCTTTACGATTCAACCACTCATTGCGGTAAACTTTAATATTGCTTTCTTTAATAAAGTCCTCCATGATTTTTTCGGCAACGTGCGGTTCAAATATCCACATCGTCCGGTCTTTGCCATCTATAGCAGGTGTTCCTTGCCCTTTATTCCCATATTCTTCTTTTTTTTGCCATTTCCAGGCTGTATCTTGCTGATAATGGAGATAAACCCGATGATAAAAATCCCGGGACAAGCCTCCTATCACTTCTTTATTTCCGGTATCTGTAAAACCCAATCCACTGGATGACAATCCTCCGAGATGAACATCGGGGGAAATAACAATAACAGTTTTACCAAGTTTTATCGCAGTTACTGCTGCCGTTACCGCTGCTGAGGTGCCACCATAAATTATAAGATCGGCCTGGTTTGGCTTTACATCTGCTGCCTGCAGGCAAAAAATGGAAAATATTAATATCAGAGAGAAAGCAATTATAGTTTTATACCACATTTTATCATCAATAGGGTTAGACATTTATTTGGTTCGAAAAGCAAAATACATTATTTATTTTAAAACTCTCGGTGTGAGAGTCTTGATAGGGCGTTGCGAGGGCCTTAGTACGGCTATTGCCCCGTCAAGGCCCTGGCAACGCCCCAGCAAAACCGGGTATAGACTTTAACAATCAGAATCTTACACCAAGACTTGCAGAACAGGTGAGCATTCGGGTATCCAGATTATCACCTTGATCTGATACAGCGCGATTAAAAACCGGCAGCAGCGTGTAGCTAAGTCTAAAATCACCATAAAGGTTAATCTTAAATGGTTTGTTATCGCCCACCTTAATACCTGCAAGCAAGCTGTTGTTAAAATGATTTACATATTTTAAAGGCAGCGTTTCATTTCGTCCTCTGCCACCATCACCATCTACCCCATCTTCATATCTTAATTTTGTTTTTGAATTAACAGCAATGCCCGGTGCCATGCCGGCATAGGCCGATAAGAAGAGCCTGTATGCACTTGGTTTAAAATTGTAACTGATCAGGATTGGAAATTCCACATAATCAATATTGAAATTATAGTTATTATAGGCCTGTTGCTCCTGTCCATCGTCGTCAACAATAATTACATAATTGTTCTTTTCCCTGTAAACCATGCCTCTCGAATTAAAGAGCAATTCAGCACCAAGTGTAATTCGTTCTGTTAATCGCCCATCGGCAGTTAATCCAACAAGTGCAGATGCTCGGAAATATCGGTTAAAATAACTGAGATCGGTTCTTTTTGCGTTGGCTGTGGGTGTTACGTTGCGTGTAAAAAGAGAGCCGTTAATGCCTGTTTTAATACCAAACCTTACCTTTTTCTCAAAATCAGGCTGTTCCTGGGCCTGAACATACAGCCCATAGAAGAGCAGTATGAAAAAACATAATTTAGATTTCATAGCGAGTTTTATTTGTGTGTACTCTAATTTATGAAATATAATCCGTTATTTATCGTAACATTTTGAGCGAGAAAGCTTTACTATTCCATCTCCTGAAGTTCTTCCGGACGGATTTTGCGTTCCGGACGATAGCCAATCAAAGCAAGGTTGATTTCGTCCTGTTTGTTGGGATTTATTAAACGCGAACAATATGAATCGCCGTTTTCATAGCAGAAACTAATTACTACACGTTCCTTAGGGTAATCAATCTCTGGCAATGTTCCTAATACCTCATATAGGTTGTTAAGTGCATGGCTAACATCATCCGTTTCAGGTAAAACAAATAAAATCTCATCTCGTTTAGTGTCAAAATAGCTAATTGAGCGCCAGTTGCGGCCAAGATAATGTGCTTTTAGATTTACTAAAAGTTCTGATTTGTAAGGATGGTCCATTTATTACGTTGCTTGCTTCCGCTAATATAGCAGTTTTGGCTTAATAATAGTTGAGGCTGGCATACTTTCTATATACCAGCTTCAATCAGATCCACTACCTTACAAGAAATTGATTTCCGCTTTTTAAGCTGCTAACCGTATCAGCCAGTTTATCAACCTCAGCACAAGTGTTATAGAATGCCAAAGATGGCCGCACTGTTGCTTCCAGTCCAAACCTTCTCAGAATGGGTTGAGCACAATGATGACCAGACCTTACTGCAATACCTTCTTTACTTAATGCCTCGCCAACTTCAGTAGTTGTAAATCCATCTAATACAAATGAAAGCACACTCGTTTTATTAGCTGCCGTTCCAATTAAGCGCAATCCTGGAATTTGTTGTAACTGCTTTGTTGCGTATCCTAACAAAAAATGCTCATAGTTGTAAATGTTATCAATCCCAATCTTTTGAACGTAATCTATTGCTGCGCCTAAACCAACTGCATCGGCAATGTTACCTGTTCCTGCCTCAAAAAGTGAGGGCGCAGGGTTAAACTGAGTATGTTCAAAGGTTACATCTTTAATCATATTGCCGCCACCCTGATAAGGCTGTGAATTATTCAACAATTCCTCCTTACCATATAATACGCCAATACCTGTAGGTCCAAAAATTTTGTGACCAGAAAACACAAACCAATCTGCATTAAGTGATTGAACATCCGTACCAATGTGAGAAACAGACTGTGCACCATCGGCAAGTACTTTTGCTCCCGCAGCATGAGCCATTTCTACAATTGTTTTTGCCGGAGTTACCGTTCCCAATGCGTTAGATACCAAGGTGAAAGAAACCAGTTTTGTTCTTGGATTCAGCAATTTTGCGTATTCATCAAGAATAACTTGACCATCATCATCAACCGGGATCACTCTTAGTTTTAGATTCTTCTTTTTGGCCAATAACTGCCAGGGAACTATATTGGCATGATGTTCCAAATGGCTGATGMTRMKKKMGYMRMMSTMCTGRAGATATTGGGCACCCCAGCTATCTGCGACAAGGTTTATAGCCTCAGTTGTTCCGCGTACAAATACCACTTCATTTGCTGATCTGGCATTGATAAAATGCTGTATCTTTTGTCTTGCTGCTTCATAAGCATCGGTAGAACGGGCGGCTAGTTCGTGGGCAGCACGATGTATATTGGAATTTTCATGTGTATAAAAATAGCTTAACCTTTCTATTACCTGTCGCGGTTTTTGGGTGGTTGCAGCGTTGTCCAGCCAAACCAGGGGCTTTCCGTTTACATACTCTGAAAGGATTGGGAAATCGTTACGAACAATGTTTACGTTAAATGCAGGGTAAGATTGGCCGGTTATTTCCCGGTAGTCTCCTTTGGTAAGTTTTTCTGCAGAAGAGAAGTAATATGAATGTTCTCCTAAAACTGCTGAAGGTGTAAATGGCAATTGAGAAGAAGGACTGTAAACATTAACTGCAGCCAGCGCCTTGCTCAGTTCTTTCTCAAAGGGTCTATCGTTTTCAAACGGCAGGGCATTCGCTGATTTAACACCTGGCGAAATCCCCCCGCTTCCATGTGTGGAGGCAGGCACATGGCCAAGCCCCAGGTTGTTAGCATCCGACAGGCTTGTTTGTGGATCCAGCAGGTTGACAGAATTCCCCTGATTAATTGCCGAAGGTGAAGATTGGGGTTTATCCAATGCCCCAGGGGCCGAGAAAAAAAATTCATTTGCCAGTTTCTCTAAGAGATGTACATCTGGCAGTCCATTCGGACCCTTAATTGTGCCACTCATAACCTAGTATTTATATTCATGATATTTATTAATTTCCACATCGTCGAGTACAGCAATGGCATCATCAACCAAAACTGCCAGAGAGCAATAAAGAGATACCAGATAAGAAGCAATTGCTTTTTCATTGATGCCCATAAAGCGCACTGATAAACCAGGAGATTGCTCACCGGGAAGATCTGGCTGATATAAACCAACTACACCCTGACGGCTCTCTCCCGTTCTGATGAGCAATATTTTACTTTTGTTATTTTCGATAGGGACTTTGTCGGAAGGGATTAAAGGAATTCCTCTCCAGGTGATGAACTGAGAACCGAACAAAGATACCGTTGGTGGTGGTACGCCTCTGCGTGTGCACTCTCTGCCAAAGGCAGCAACGGCTAATGGATGAAGGAGGAAGAATCCGGGCTCTTTCCATACTTTAGTGATCAACTCATCCAGATCATCTGGTGTTGGTGCACCTGAACGTGTAGAAATACGCTGAGAAGGTACAATGCTGTGCAACAAACCGTATTCTTTATTATTGATCAGTTCGCTTTCCTGACGCTCTTTAATTGCTTCAATAGTAAGGCGCAATTGCTCACTGATCTGGTTGTAAGGTTTGCTATACAAATCGGAAACCCTGGTATGTACATCAAGCACGGTATTTACTGCGCTAAGCAGATACTCACGTGGCTGTGCTACATAATCAACAAATGTGTTTGGCAATACACGTTCGTCTCTGTTAGAGCAATCAACATCCACTGATTCTCCTTCTTTTACTTTGTTTACTCTGTAAATCCCTGACTCTACGGGCGTCCAGCTTAAGAGATGAGGCAACCATCTTGGGGTAATAAATGATGCCTGCGGTACGGTACGAGTTGCAATAGCCAGCGGTCTTGCGGCAACATCACCTAATGCGGTTTGTGTTGGATTTAATTTTTCTGCCATGATTTGTTTAATTAATTATGTATGAATAGATCTATTACTTTAAATTAATCTTGAAGCCACTTTATCCCAATTCACTATATTCCAAAAACTGGCAATGTAATCGGGCCGTTTATTTTGGTATTTCAGATAGTACGCATGCTCCCAAACATCCAGCGCCAAGAGTGGAGTTCCTTTAATTTCAGCATTGTCAAATAAGGGATTGTCCTGATTTGCAGTTGAAGTAATTTTTAAGGTTCCTTTATCATTTACCAACCAGGCCCAGCCAGAACCAAAACGGGTGGCTGCAGCCTGAGAAAATTGTTCTTTAAATTTATCTGTTGACCCAAAGGCTGAGTCAATGGCTTCTTTGATTTTTCCTTGCGGGCCCGTGGAAACGCCGGGTTTTAAGGATTCAAAAAAGAAGTTATGATTCCAGGCGCCGCCACCGTTATTGCGGGCTTTTGCAGATAGCTTTGATGCATTATCAAAGAAATCTTTAACGGAGCCGAATGTTATTTTTTCGGCGACTATAGCATCATTTACATTTTTGATATACGCTGTATGATGCCTGGTATAATGGATCTCTGTAGTGAGTGCATCTATATAAGGTTCAAATGCATTATATGGATAACCTAATGGTACCTGAGAAAATTTTAAAGGAGCTTGTGATGCTAAAGCACCTGTTACATTAAGAATTAAGGGAGTGCCAATAGCTATCCCGATAGATGCTTTAAGGGAGTTTTGAATAAAATTTCTGCGACTATTTGTTTTCATAACCAATTGTTTTTTCTAAATATATAATTTATATATTAATTCTACAGAACTAGTAGATTATTTAACAAAATAGTTATACCTTTAGCCCAAATCATACACAATTTCTAATCGAAATTTGTTAGCTCGTCTGAGTTTTGTTTAAAATTTAAAGCCAGGTCGGATGACCTGGCTTTTTAAATTATAGTTGGTTTAAGTGTTTTTTTATTTTATAAGGATCACATCGTCGAAGTAAAAACTTTCATCTTGTTTTTCAGGGCCTTCTATCCAGAAACCTAATTGCTTCATGGGGCCTTTTTTCCAAAGCTCAAGTGTTGTCATCGGGATTTTGAAGTAAGTCCATACATTAGCAGGCACTATTATTGGAACGCTTCTATCTGAATTTCCATAACCCCCTGCCCTTGCATCGCCTGTTACATAAAGCGTATAATCGGCCGAAGCTCCCTTAACCCAGAACGACAAGTAATTATACTCTGGCATATTGGCTACACCATTCCAGTTTGCAAAACCATCAGCACTCCAGTTTCCTTTGTTATATCCTGCTTTAAAGGATTTGGTTCCACTTTTGGCAAAATCAGTGGATATTGAAGCCGGACCCCATGATCCGTTTTCGAAACCATTACCATAATCGTCTGTAAAGATCTTATAGGCTTTATCCAGATTCACAAATACCTGATTTGTGGTAATTGGCCCGGTAGAGTTGGTAAGTATTAGTTTTGCACTGTTTACCGTAGTTGCAGGCATTTTAATTACCAGTTCTTTTTTGGATTGAGATACGATACTGGCCTCAGCTTCTGCGCCATCCAGACTTATACTGGTTACATCCTCCAGGTTGTTTCCAACCAGGGTAATTTCTGTGCCTTCAATAAAGTTATAGTTAGAAGCTGAATTTACCAAAGGCAAAGCAACAACATTAAATGGCACTTTTAACTGAACTCCAAGTCTGTTCGTTAGGATGATGTTTTGGGCACCACCATTTGCAGTATCGGGAACTCTAAATATCAATGCATTATCTGTATTTAGTGTCGGGTTAAATGAAGCGGGTACATTCCCTTTTTCAAAAACAATACTGGTCATATCGCCCAGGCCACTTCCGGTTAAAGTGAGTACGGTGTTTCCGCTTGCCCTTTCCGGATCAAGCTTATTGGCCACCGGACTATTGGACGCTTTACTGTTCGACTGCTCTTCTTTTGTACAGCCTGCTATGGTTAATGTTCCTGCCATACATGCCAGCAGGAATATCTTTAGATTTTTAATAGTTTTCATATCTATTTATAATAAGCTACTGCAGGTTCAAGCAGTAAAGGATTAATAACTGTTTCTGGTTGTGGTACCGGAAGGTACAATTGCTTTGCTGAAGTAAGCGTAGCTTTAAAGCTGGTTAACTGGCCGTTACCACCTAATGTACCACGCTCCTGCGCGGCTATCATCTGCTGTGCCTTAGCAAATCCTTGTCTTTGGATGTCAAACCAGTAGTCGCCTTCAAACGCGAACTCCACTTTGCGCTCGTGTAAGATATCATCAAGCGTAATGTTGGTTAAACTTACCAGACCAGCACGGTTATGGACTTCGTTAAAGGCACTCAAAGCGGTAGCATCACTGGTAGATCCCCCTCCGGCCATTACTGCCTCTGCATAAATCAGCAATACATCAGCATAGCGAAGAATATAGGTAGAAATGCTGTTGTGGCTATCAGAAGTTACCATTTCCGAGCTTCTGTTTGGTCCTACAACATATTTCTGAATATTGGAACGCGTGCCTGTTTGAATTTTAAAATCGCTCGTTATCCCGGTAGTATCATAAGTAAATCCGTTAGGGAAATTGTCATTGATCCAATCTGCTTTATGAAAGCCCTGCTGCATTACCGACCATCCTTTTCTACKGTCGCCGGTGGCATAACCTGTTGAAGCATTTAGCATATCGAATGAAGGAACCACTGCCGAATAACCATTTCCTCCTGTTGGTTTTGGTTTTAACAATGGTTGAGGCCCTACATAAAGCATGTACCTGTTTCCCCCATTCCAGCCCATAGCTGCTAACCATCTTAATGAGAACAACATTTCCTTATTGTTTTTGTTGGCGATGTCTGACGAGGTAAACATGCCCTGAAAATCAGGATTCAGGCCTATTCTTTTGGTTGACGTTGCATAGTCCATAACCTCTTTGGCTTTTAACCTGGCGTTTTCATAGTCTTTTAGGTAAAGGTAGATCTTGGCCATCATTCCTTTAGCTGAATATTTATTAACCCGACCATCCTGAGGTGCTATTTCGGGTAGGTTTTCTTCAGCAAACTTAAGGTCCTCAAGTGCAAATTTTAATACATCTTTTTGCAGGTATCTTGGTGTTGCAGGTGCCCCGGCTTTGGTTAGATCTACCGGGTTTTCTACTATGGGTGCATCGCCGAAAGCGCGGCCGATATAGAAGTACGCAAACCCACGGATAAACTTGGCTTCAGCTATACCTACGTCCAGATAGGAAGGATCGGCCACCTGAGTTTTTTTATTCATGAAAGTATGAATCAATACAGAAGCCTGTCCAGCTGCTTTGTAGCAAGATTTCCAGGTGTCCATTACTAAACCATCTGTACTTTGGATATTAAAATTATAAAATGAGTTATATTGTGCGTTGCCCTGCACGCCGGTTACGGTACCCCCAAGGACATCACCTACAGATATAAAGGCTTTGTCAGACCAGTCGTTCCATACAGAATTGTACAAAAGTCCTGTGGCACCATTTACTTCGGCTGCTGTGGTATAATAACTTTCAGTGGTTGGCCCCGTTTCTGAGGGGTTATCTAGGAAACTCTTTTTACAGGAAACTCCAATTAAAGCTACTGCAAAAAATATGATGATGAGATTTGTTTTCATTACTTTAATTTTTAGAGGTTAGAATTCAATATTGGTGCCCAGGGTGAATGTTCTTGGAACCGGATAATGACCATTGTCGATATTCATGAACCTGATGTTGTTATTAAGCGCTCCCAGTTCCGGGTCGTAACCCGAATAATTGGTAAATGTGTACAGGTTTTGCACAGAAACATAGAACTTGGCATTGCTCACTTTTATTTTGCTTATTAAAGATTTTGGCAGGTTATAGCCCAACGCTACGTTCTGTATCCTTAGGTAAGATCCATCCTCAATATATCGATCAGAAATTCTATTGTTATTGTTGTGCCATTGATTATATCTTGGCAAATCTCCATTAGGATTGTTTGCAGAGTATCTGTTCAATACAGTAGTAAGCTGATTGTTGTAAGGAGAGCTCAATGCTTCGGTTTGGCGGCGACTATAGTTAAAAATATCACCTCCCTGACTACCATAAATGAATATCGAAAGGTCAATTCCTTTATAGCTAAAGGTATTTGTAAAGCCGTAGGTGAAGTCTGGATTAGGATCACCGATAACGGTAACATCCTTGTCATCAACTACCTTATCGCCGTTTAGATCTTTAAACCTTACATCGCCCAGCCATAAGCTACCTGGAGCAACTGAGAGTCCGTAATCTATCCCATTATTTAGTTCTGCCTGCGATCTGAATAATCCATCGGTAACATAGCCATAGAATGCACCAAGCGGGCGGCCCTGTTGAGATAAGGTAACCAAAGATTTGGTACCATATTCATCAAAAGTACCAGGCAAAGTTGCATTAGGCTCGTTCATCCTGTTGAGGATATTTTTATACCTACTGAATATGATATTGGTTTTCCATGTGAAGTTGTTATTTTGAATGTTATAAGAAGTTAGTCCGATATCAAAACCAGTATTGGTCATGCGACCATCGTTTGTTGTTGGCGTTTTGATGTCGTTCCATGCCGTTCCTAAACCAGAATAAGCACCAAGCTGGGTGGCTAGTAACATATCTGAGGTTACTTTTTTATAGGCATCAAAGCTGAATTCTAATCTTTTATTCCAGGTGGTAAGGTCTAAACCTGCATTGTAGGTATTGGTAGACTGCCAGGTAATTAACAGGTTATCTACGTTATCAGGCAATCCGCCCGGACCAAATGGTGCAATGGGAAACAGTCTGATATTTGCAGAGTATAGGTTGCCTGAGCCGGCATCCTGCCCTCCAACCTCTCCATATCCAAATCTTAGTTTCAGATAATTAACATATTTGTTGTCTTTTAAAAAAGATTCATTGCTTGCTGTCCACGATGCCGAAACTGCCGGGAATGTACCCCATTTGTGGCCTGGTCCAAAGTTAGATGATCCGTCTCTTCTTATTGTTCCGCTGATGGCGTACCTGTTGTCATAATTATAGTTTAAACGTGCAAAAACAGACTCCATGCTCCAGGTTGCAGCCCCCGCTCCTATGCCTTGCGTATCGCCTGCATCACCGGCATTTAAATTTGGAATATTAAGAACCAGGTTATCTCTGTTGGCATTGATAAAATCGTATTTGGATCTTTGTGCCTCGTGACCTAATGTAGCAGCGATGTTATGCTTACCAAAGGTTTTGTTATAATTAGCATAGTTTTTCATTGCCCAGTAAAGACTGTTGTTCCTTTGCTCTCTAAGTCTGGCAGGAGAAAGGATGACAGCTTTGGTTTCGGCATTTTGTACATATGGCTGAAACGCCTTATCGCTACTCAGATTAAAATCAAAGTTACCCTCTGATCTGATGGTAAGACCATCTATAATGTTCAGGTCTGCATATACTGTTCCGAAAGCTTTTGAAGATTGATTGCTTACATCTCGCAACATTGCTAACGCAACCGGATTGTTTGGGTTTCCAAAGGTACTTCCACCTATAACGTTGGTAGAGATATAATTGCCAAAAACATCTTTAACAGGAGTTACTGGACTATTATAAAGCACGGTACTGGTAACGGCATCGAAACCATCTGAAAGGCCAATCTGCTGATTGGTTCTGGACAGGTTTGCAGTAATACCAGTTTTTAACCATTTAGTAGCCTGATGGTCTATATTAGCTCTTAGCGTTATTCTTTTAAACCCTGTTTTGATTAGTGTTCCTTCCTGATTAAGATAGCCACCAGAGAAATAAAACTGTGTTTTTTCTGTTCCTCCTGAAAAACCAAGTTGATGGCTTTGAGTAAATCCTCTTCGGTAGATCTCATCCTGCCAGTCGGTACCCACACCTAATAAGGATGGGTTTTTAAATTCCGCTATACTATCCATTCCACTTCCCGGAACTCCTCTTACTTCTAAAACCAGCGAGTTCATGTATTCTGCATTTTGGCGCAGATTCATAACAGAAAGCTTTTTAGGGACTTCTGAAATACCAACATAGGAGTCGTAAGTGATTTTACCCTGGTTGGCCCGGCCTCTTTTAGTATTGATGAGTACTACTCCATTGGCGCCTCTGGCACCATAAATGGCCTGTGCTGATGCATCTTTCAGGATATCGATGGTTTCAATATCGGCAGAGTTTAAGGTTGCCAGCACACTTTGCCCGGTTTGCCCGGAACCGCCCCCTAAAAAGTTCTGTTCAAGAGAACTGCTTTTTGAGTTCATAGGAACTCCATCTATTACATATAAAGGTTCGTTATTTTCGCCTGTTGAGGTAAGTCCTCTGATTCTTACGGAAACACCTCCACCAGGCTGACCACCATTGTTATTTATGGTAACACCTGCTACCTTACCCTGTAAGGCCTGGTCTACGCCTGCAACTGGTAAATTTTTAATGTCCTTTTGGGAAACAGAAGAAATTGCTGAGGTTACTTCTGATTTACGCAATGTACCGTAGCCGATAACTACTACGTCTGATAAGGTTGAAGTAGAGGATTCAAGGTTAGCGTTAATTACTGAGCCTGAACCTACGGTAACTTCTTTTGTGGTCATACCTACATAGGAAAATACAAGTACATTTGCATTTGAGGTGACCATGATGGAATACTTACCCTCGTTATTGGTTAAAGCTGTGGTTTTGGTTCCCTTTACCACTATAGATGCGCCAGGTAAAGTTGTTCCGCTTTCATCGGCAACAACCCCCTTAACTATTCTATTTGCAGTACTTTGGGAGTAACCGGATTTGGTGATTCCGGTAAGTGTAAAGATCATGAACAGGATAAAAATCCATTCATTACAACTTGTTCTTGTCGTTTTCATGTTTGGTCGTCATATTTGGTTTAGTTAAGATTCCCAGGGGATGGGTTTCTATTTGTTAAAACTAGATACAACTGAATCCTGTATTGCTAAAAAAGGGGTACGCAAATGTTAACCTTTAACAAAAAAGGCTACAAAGCAGTAATATCCTTGTTTTCGGCATATTTAGAAGGGAGTACATCAAATTCTTCTTTGAAAGATTTGACAAAGTTCTTGGTCGTTTTAAAACCTACCTTATAACAGATCTGCGAAACGGTTAATTTCCCCTGCTCCAGCAACTGCGCTGCCCGCTTCAAACGATAAGACTTGATAAACTCCAGCGGGGTTTTCCCAGTAAGGGCTACAATTCTTTTGTATAAGGTTACACGGCTTACCAGCATCAGGCTGCTAAGCATATCAACAGAGAAATTACTATTGCCTATATTCTTTTCTATTTCCTTAAGAATCTGCTGCAGGAACTGTTCATCAGGACTTTCCATTTCTATGGTTGCCGGTTGCACTTCTACTTGCTTCTGGTAAAGCTTCCTGAACGACTCCTGCTGAATCAGTATGTTACGGATTTTGGAGTTCAGGATTTCAAAACTAAACGGTTTGGTCATGTAATCATTGGCTCCGGTTTCCAAACCTGTTAGCTCCTGCTCTTCGCCAGTTAAAGCGGTTAACAGCACAACTGGTATCTGGGTTGTTCTGGAATCGCCTTTGATCTTTTTGCAAAGTTCAATACCATTCATTTCGGGCATGGAAATATCGCTGACAATAATATTTGGATGGTAGAATAATGCCTTTTGCCAGCCATCTTTTCCATTCCCTGCTTCTATTACGTTAAAGTCTTCCTTTAAATTATCTTTAAGGTAAAACCGCAGGTCAGCATCATCTTCAACAAGTAATACCGTTGCTTTTTTAGAAGAGATCATAACGTTTGCATGCTGATTATTTAATGTGTCCTCCTCAGCAATCAGATTATCTACGAAGATATCTGTCGGATTACTTTGACTTCTAAGTTCTTCGAAAGGTAGTAAAATGGTAAAGCAGCTGCCAATGTTTTCATCGCTCTCTAAAAAGATCTCGCCACTGTGAAGTTTTACAAACTCTTTGGTTATTGCCAAGCCTATTCCGCTACCCTGATTAATGATAGACTCTGGAATATCATTCTGAAAAAAGCTTTCAAATATCTTCTCCTGTTTCTCTTTTGGTATGCCTATTCCGGTATCACGAACTTTAATCTCAACCATGTACTGATCAATCATAATACAGTCTACAGACACATTTACCTTTCCATTATCCAACGTAAATTTAAAGCTGTTTGAAAGCAGGTTGAAGAGAATCCGCTCTATTTTATCATGGTCAAAATTTACATCAAGCTTCTCGTAAGTAGCATTAAAGGTTAGTTGGATGTTTTTCTGTTCAGCCAGGTCTTTAAAAGAATAAGTAATGTCTCTGATGAAAGAAATGATGTCGCCAGGTCTTTTTTGAAGTTTGATTTCTTTAAGCTCCATCTTTCTGAAATCGAGTAGCTGGTTTACCAGATTGAGCAGACGCTTTGCATTTTTCTGTATCAGGGAGACCTGCTCTTTAATGAGATTATCCGATGATCCTTTCAGAATTTTATCTATTGGCGCCAGAATCAAAGATAATGGCGTTCTAAATTCATGACTTACATTGGTTAGGAATTTGATTTTCATAGCGTCCAAATCTCTGTACCTCATTGCTTCTAAACGTTCATTATCAAGCAAGCGCTGTGATTCTACTTTCTCCTGTTCAATTAGTCTTTGAACTTTTTGTTTTTCCTGCTCTGCGGCAAATTGTTGTTTTAATTGCTGGATACCACGGTATCTGAAATAGTACAATGCACCCCCTATAGCCAGAAAATAAAGGACGTAAGCCAATGTAGAGGTATACCATGGGTTCAATATTCTGATCTTTAAGGTTACCGGTTTAGCATCAGAAATGTTTTCGGTGCTTGATGCCCGTACCTTAAACACATAATCTCCCGGATCAAGGTTTGTATATGTAGCCTTGCGTAAAGTATTATCTGCTGAGATCCATGTTTTATCGAATCCCTCCAGCATATATTGGTGCTTCACTTTGTGAGGGCCAATGTAATTTAATGATGCAAACTCTATGGTAAATACATTCTGATCGTGGTTTAAAGTAAGCTCTTTAGTATCAAATATTGCTTTTTCAAGTATTACCCGGCCATCAATTGCAGTGTTTGCCGTTACACTTTTATTGAACAGCTGAAAATCGGTTAGAAATAGTTTAAAGGTTTGATTATGAGATTTAATTAAAGAAGGCTGAAAAATATTGATACCATCAGGACCTCCAAATGCCAGTTCTCCGGTTTTTAGTTTTACTGAAGCTATTCGGTTAAATTCTTTACCCTGGAGGCCATCGTTCTCATCAAAGTTCTTGAAAATGAGGTTAAGTTTATTGCTATAAGTAACCGATATCTTTGATAATCCATTTGATGTGCTTACCCAGAAATCGCCTTGATTATCTTCCTGAATGTCCATGATGTTGTTATCAGGCAACCCATTTTCGATGGTGTAATTGTAAAAGGTTTTGGATTTGGGATTATAAATACTCAAGCCATCTCTTGTCCCTATCCAGAGGTAGCCCTTGCTGTCTTCAATAAAGCTGTTAATGTTGTCGTTGATGAGGCTGTTGTCGTTTTTGGGATCGTTTACTATCTTGATAAACTTTGTGCCTCCTTTCGGCAATACATTCATTCCATAGGATGTACCGGCCCAAATATTTTGATGCGAATCTTCCAATACCTTAAATACGTAATCGGAACTAATGAGACTCAAGTTCTGTGTATATCTTTTAAATTTCTTAGTGGTTCTGTTGAAGAGGTTTATTCCACCTCCCATAGTGCTTATCCAAAACCGATTTGATGAATCTTCCAGAAAATCAGAAACCTTATTATCGCTTAAACTTTCGGGATCTGACGCGTTGTACTTGTAATGGGTAAAATTGCCATTTTCCAGGTAATCGAAACCTCCGGTGTAGGTTCCAATCCATAATTTTTCAAAACGATCTATATAAATGGCTACAATGGCATCGTGAGAGAGGCTATTGTTGTTTGAAGGATCGTGCCTATAGGAAATGAATTTATGTGTACTCCTGTTATAATAAACCAAACCTTTGCCATTGGTACCAATCCAGATATTACCCAGCTTATCTTCGGCCATCCTGTTAATATCACTATGTATTAAACTATTGGGATCAGAAGAGTGCTTAATGAGGTTAAACTTAATGATATTGGGGTGGTAAAAATTGATTCCTTTTCTGAAAGTACCTATCCAAACCATACCCAGGTTATCATAATAGATACTGGAAATGCTGTTCTGGCTTAAACTTTTGCTGTCATTTTCGTTATTGAGGATATACCTGATACTGAAGTTTTTCTTATCAATAAGGTTAATGCCTCCATGATCAGTACCAATCCATATGTTGTCGCTATTGTCCTGAATAATACCCGTAACAATGTCAGAGTTCAGTTTAAGTACCGGTGAGTTTTTACTGATTTTATTCAGAACATTTTTTACGGGATCAAAGTAGTAAATACCTGTAGAGGTAGATATATCGTAGATCCATATCAATCCTTGCTTATCTATAAAGATCTTGTAAGTATCGCTTTCTTTGTTTGAGAACTTGCTCGACAGGTCTATTCTTTGCACAACAATATCAGTGTTCTTTTTTAGCATCTCAAGTTTTCCGTCGGAATGAATAAGCCATGCATTTCCGATTTTATCCTCTGCAATATCAATGATTGGGCTTGCCGAAAGACTGCTCTCTCTTCTGATTTTATGTGTTATATAGTTAGTTTTTTTTGTTACCGGATCGTATTTATATAATCCGGATGCAGGAGAAATAAACCAGAACGCCCCTGAACTACCCTTTTTTAGCGCTCTGATGGTGGTTCCAGGAACTCCGTATTTTGAAAGTTCTGGTTGTATATTGTGATCAAACAATTCGGTTACAGGATCATAAACATCCATTCCTGCTCTTGTTTCTATCCATAACTTATGATCGGGGCCTTGGGTTATAGAACGAACATCGCTATCGCTTATGGTAGATTTGTTTTTTATCCTGTGCCGGTATACTTTAAAGCTATATCCATCAAACCGGGCAAGGCCAGCAAGTGTTCCCAGCCAGATAAATCCTTTATTGTCCTTATAAAAGCAATTTACATCGTTATGCGGTAAACCATTATTAATATCCAGATGAGAAAACTGATACGGGTTATACTGTGCAGAGGAGTGTATGCTGGTAAACAGCAGGCTTACCCCTACCAAAAGCAGTATTTTCAATTTGTGTCCCATTCGTTCTATTCGGCCGCTATCGCTATTTTAAAGCTGATTGTCAATATACAAATACTTATTTATAAATGTCTTTAAGGTCCTTTTCAAAAAGGGTATAGGGATCATCATAGAATTTCTGAAAATCAGGGATGTTTGGATGACCAGGATAAGGCGCATAAAAATGAGTAGCGCTTTTGGTATCGTTACGCCATACCAAAACATAGCTCATCCTTATTTTATTACTTTTCATTACTTTAAGCAAAACATCGTTCCACCAGTTTGGATTAGTAAGCGATTCCAATCCGGTTTCGGTAAAGGCTGCAAGCTTACCGTTCTTTTGGGCGTATGCCGAAACGATTCGGAGTTTCTTTATGGCAGCATCCAGATTGTATTTACCATCGCGCCCCATATCACCATAATTATCCATTCCAAGCATATCTACCCATTCGTTGCCAGGGAAACGCTCCAAATATTGCTGTTCAGAATTGAATAGGTTATCAGGAGAAAATGCATAAATAAAGTTGTGTACTCCTGCGGTATCGCGTAAATAAGAAACTGTAAATTTCCATAGAGATTTAAATTCATCAACTGTACAATGTGATTTACCCCACCAGAACCAGTCGCCATCGAACTCATGATAAGGCCTGAAAATTACAGGGATAGAATTGCCATCCGGAGTTTTAAGGCTTTTTGCCCAATCGGCAACATTATTGAGAATTTTGAGGTACTTATCATGCGCTTTGCCCCCGGGAATAATATACCCAACAGCTGGTAAAGAAACCGAGTCTTTCCAGTAAAAGTCCCCTTCTGAAACAGGATTAGAGAAATGCCATGCTACGGTGGTCACTCCACCTCTATTATAAGTATCTATAACGTTCTTTCTTAAATGCTCTTTTGTTTTTTCAATCTGAGCTTGCGATTGGCCTGATAATCCAGACAGATCGATTCCAATAATGGCAGGATGAGATCCAACAACTGAATTAACATCCGAACGGTCAGCATCGCCAGACCAGCCATGGCCGTATTCAGTAGCATGCTGATGCCCGAATAAAGTATGCTTTTCAGATAATTTGTATAGGTTATTGAATAGGGCTTTGGTTTCTTTTGTTGCCAAAGGATCAATTAGGTTACGTTGCTGGGCTGTTGCCAGGTTTACAAGCAACATCGGGAGGATGATTAAAAAGTACTTCAGGTTCATAAAATTGTAATTTACTGATTTTTTAGGGAAGGCATCTCGTCTAATGTGATCACGTAGCTGCTGGCAAACATTTGTTTCCAAAGATCCAGGGAATTGTGTGCACCAGATCTTACGAAGTCTCCATACCAGGGCATAAACCACGACCATGCAGCTGCGTCTTTGGTTAGATTATCTACATCGGGCATAGACCCGCATTCACTTATGGTGATCATTTTTTTATTGCCATAAAGGTTGGTTAATGCATTAAACTCTGTTGTTTGCGCGGTATGATCTCCTTGTTTGTAAATGTCTCTTCCAACAATATCTACGTAGTCATCACCTGGATACCAGGCATCATCATTAGGTTCTCTGGTCCAAACCCATATTAAATTGTTTAATTTATGGTAATTTACCATACGATCGTACATCAACTGGTAAAGCTTTTTGCATGGGGCAGCTCCTTTTGCGCCCCACCAAAACCAGGTTCCCGCGGCCTCATGTAGTGGCCGCCATATAACGGGTACATTGTCTTTTTGCAGTTCATTCAACAAGTTTGCGACATAATCTATGTCCTTTAGCATCGCTTTATATTCTGCCGATTCTGTGTCATTTATCTTTGAAACATCAAAGGTTGTTTTGTTCGAATAGAATTCTTCTGTTGCTCTCGATGGATCTCGCCAATGCCATACCATTACCGGGATGCCATTTCTGAGCCAATAAGCCCTGGCATCTTTGATCGGCGTTTTATCGTCGTACCAGCTGTAACCACGATTACAATGCATAAAATCAAGTCCAATAATGGCCGGTTCTTTTCCTGTATTTGCTTTAAGCCAGTTAGTTTCATCAAAGCTATTGAGTGTCATTACTCCCGAAAGGATTTTCTTTCCATAGTTATCACGAAGAAATTGGTATAGTTTGCTGGCTTCTGGACTAGGATTAGGTGTTACCAGATTAGAGTTGATATTAAACCGATCTAAAGTTCCCGGCGGCTGTGATTTTTCTTCAACACTTCCGGCCTTTTTACAGGCGAATATTAAAAAGCAAAAAATGCAAGTGCTAAATGCCTTTTGCAGCACATTCAAATTCATGTTTACATTGGTTAGTTTACTATGAATTCGTAAAAGTATCGTACTGAATATTCCTTAATGCTAAAAAATGGGGTTCCAAATGTTAAACCTCGGAATAAAGAATGTCAGTTTTAAGAGAAAGCTCCTGCATTTGAGCAGGTTTATGTTTCCATCTTCTGTGGCTCCAAAGCCAATAAGCAGGCTCATTTTTAATAATATCTTCAAGAAACTGAGTGTGCAATCTGGTTATTTCAAATTCTTCGGTATCTGTTGGATTTAAACAGAGTGGAACACAATCAACCTCATAATACCCTCGTTTTAACACCTTAACTTTTAAATAAAAAATAGGTCGGTTTGTTTTTTTTGCAATTTTCTCTATTCCCAGTTGGATGTATGCCGGTTGGTTTAAGAATGTTCTGCAATAATGCAATTCACTTATTGACGGTGATTGATCATTACCAAAACTAAAAATACTTGGTGTATTTTTGCTTGCTTGAATAGCCCTTAAGGTTTGCCGCATTGGAATGAGTTTGTTCCCAAACCTGCAGCGGATTTCGCGAAACCATTTATCAAATATGAAATTATTTAAGGGTTTATAAATTGGATAGTGATCGGCTGAAAAGTTTAGTCCTATCCCTAAAGTTCCCCATTCCCAATTACCGTAATGTGCTGAGCAAACAAGTACGCTTTCTCCTTTATTTAGATATTCAATTACCAGCGCTTTGTTTTTAAATACAAATCGTTTTTTTATTTGCGCTTTGGAGATGTTAATCATCTTAATCACTTCAAAGATCAGGCTTGCCAGATATCTGTAGTACTTCTTTTCTATTACGACAATTTCTTTCAGTTCTTTTTCGGGAAAGGCATTAAACAGGTTTTCTCTTACTACCTGCCTGCGATAGCCAAAAACATAATAGAGCAAGAAGTAAGCTGCGTCTGCCCAAATGTATAGAAACGATAATGGCAGCAGGGATAATACAGCTAAAAAAAACGTCCCTAAATGAGAAAGGCTCTTTTTAAACATACTACAACGATTTTCTACAAAATTAAAAGCTTAGCCAAAAGGTTTTGCCATAAAAATGTTAGATTACTATTTTTTTAAAGACATTATTACTGATGCAATCCACCATTTTTGAATAAGTCGTAAGCAGTCTGGTAATTTGCTATAGCCTGATCTATTACGGTTTTAGACAACTTATCAGGGACTTGCTCATTAGTTGATTTACGATACAAAAAGGTTTCTGTAACCTTCTGTGGTCCCAGTATCACCAAACTATCGTTCTTTAAATAAGCAAGTTTTTGATACGTACCTAAAACTGCACGGGGCTGATAGGTAGGATTCAAAACATTCTGACCATATAGGTTGCTTTCATAATCCCATCCTAAAAGGCTGAACAATGTTGGATAAAGATCAATTTGTGAACAAAGCTTATCTATTACCATTTTGCCCTTTACAGGTAAATTTAAAACGATGCAGGGTATATGGTATTTGTCGATATCAATTTCATTCTTTCCGGCGCTGGCAGCACAGTGGTCGGCCACTATAATTACAATTGTATTTTTATACCATGCTTTCTTTTCAATCTTTTTAAGGAATGCTGAAATGGCATAATCTGTATAGCGAACGGCACCTTCCCTATTGCCTTGTTTCCTATCTATTTTCCCAGCAGGAAAAGTAAAAGGCCGATGATTTGAGGTTGTCATTACAAAGCTGTAAAATGGTTTTCCTGCTTTATCATCTGCATCTGATCCTCTTATCACTGCATCAAAAAGATCTCCGTCCGAAACTCCCCAGGCATTTTCAAAATGAACCTGATCATCCTGAATGATCGTTCTTTTTGTTAGGTAATTATCTCCTATTTTAATGTTTCTTCCCCTGTCTGTAATATTAAAGCCATTGCGACCAAAATATTCGTTCATATTGTCGAAATAGCCATCTCCACCATAATAAAATGTTCTGGTATAGCCCTCTTTTTCAAAGATATGACCCACAGTTGTCAGGTTTTCATTTCCTTGCCTTCTTACAATGCTGCTACCGGGGGTTGGGGGTATGGATAAGGTTAAGGCTTCCATTCCCCTTACTGTACGGGTGCCTGTTGCATACATATTTGTAAACATCAGATTCTTATCCGCAAGGGAATCAAGTACTGGTGTTATTTGCTGTGTATTACCAAAATGAGCAAGAAAACTGGCACTTAGACTTTCAACAGTAATCATGATTACGTTGGGTTTATAAAGCTGACCGCCATTTTGGATATTCCTTTTAATTGAATTCCCATTATTTACAAAAGTAGTCTGCTTGTCCTGTAGGTCATTTCTCATTAGAGCAAACGCCTTATTTATAGGAAGTAAGGTATAGAAATGATTAAAGTTTAACTCGTTGTTTTTAAACGCGGCAAAAATAGAATATATACCTGCCTTTGATAATTCGTTTTCGTAACGGTTGGTACTTGATTCGGAAAAAGAGTTAGTCAGAAAAAATGTGTATAATGAAGTTATAACAAGCAGGATTCCCGTTATAACTGCTCTGCCCTTAAATGTGATCGTAGATTGAAAAACATTTATAAAGATCCTTCTCTTTACAAAAAGCCACATTACCAACAATACCATTACCAATACGCCCCCAATTAAAAGTGGCAGCGGATAAGATTCATTTATGTTATTAATAACTTCGTAAGTATAAATAAGGTAATCAACAGCAATGAAGTTAAACCTGCTTTCAAACTCCTGCCAGAATGTAAGTTCAGCAAAGAATGAAAAGAAAGAAATAAGAAGGATTATAAAAAGAGCTACATAGGTAATGATCTTATTCACAATCGAGTCAGACCATCTATCTGGAAGTACAAGCAAATATAAGCTGTATAAAGTGGTTAAAAACAGACCAACTCCAACGTCATAAACAAAACCGAGCAGGTAAATTCTTAATACACCTAAGAATGAAAAGTCCGTTTTGCCAATCGAATCAATAAACAAAACAGTACGAATTAAGAAGGATATAAAAACAAAAATCGCTAAAAAAGAAAATAAGACGCTATATCTGCCCTTAAAGAGTTTACTAATCATATAAAATTTTATATAAAAAGCAAAGGTAGACGGGAATTCTGTTTGAATTCTGAACTTAACGTGTATACGGCAGCTCGCCTCTTTCTGTCATCATCACCATAACACTTTCTATGCTATAGTTCAATTTATGAAAAATAAGGTTTTCTCCCCGTTCTTCGTGGGTAAGAAAACTGATAAGGTCTTGGAACCTGACAACTCCAATGTGTTTTTTATTATAAAAAACAGGCATTGTATATAGCTCCTCTTTAAGCATGATATCTATTACCTCAACCACCAATTGCTCAGAATGCAGTACGACATCTCTATCCAACCCCCATTCTGAGGAAAATACTTCTTTACTCTGAATAATAACCCCCATTACTTTGACAAATTTGATAAGGATATCAAATTATTTCGCAAAATTAGCACTACCAACAAGAAATAAGAGCCAAAACAAGGTTTAAAAACACCTAATCAGGACATTTTTTATGACGCTAAGAAAAAAACAAGCAATAATTAATGAGATAGCTCCCCATATTTATTCATTTTAAGATGAAAGAAGTAATTTATCGTTTCGGAGTGGAGACAGATTGGGTTGAAGAATTGGCTGCTAGTCTTGAAGGATTTATAGACGGTAATTTTATCATTGTTGCTGATGATATATTAAAGGGCACTTATTATACACTTCAAATAAGTGAAAACATTACGGTTATGCTGGTAGATGTGATTTATCATCAGGATGTGCTATATAAAGTGCGGAATATTAAAAATGATTTTGCAGGAATATATTTCAATCTTACTGAAGGAGATTTGGTTCACGTTATGAACGATATCTCGCGCTCAGTGGGAAGATGGAATTATAATTTGGCAATTACAGATAGTCAGCTTGATATAGATTTTGTGATAAAGTCGGGAAGTAAATCGTACGGCATTTCCCTTTTCTTAAAGAAGCATATTCTAAGAGAATACCTATCCAAAACAGGTATCCTTGATGAGGTACTGAACAGGGTTTTTGATGAGAGGCAAAATACCCTTCTGCATTATGCGCATATGAGTAGTAACAGTTGGCATATCATCAATGAGTTTAGGAAAAGTGCACCAGGAAGCATATCTTTCAACCTCCTATTGAGTGGTCTGGCTTACAACTTGATGGCAGATTGCCTGGATAATATCATGAAAAGAGAAATTACGATTAGCAAAGTTCTTCGTACAGATCTTGCAATGATACTGAATTCACAAACAAATCTAATTAAAAAACAGGAGGGTATTTTCCCCGGAATAACTTCTTTAGCTGCCGAAGCAAATATGTCAGCAACAAAGTACAAGAAGCTTTATAAAAAAATTACCGGCCAAACCCCTAATGCCTTCTTCTTAAACAACAAGTTAGAACTTGCAAGAGATTTATTGGGATCTGGGCATTATACCATTAGAGAATTGGCCGAAAAATTGAATTTCACAAGCACCTCTCATTTATCAGAGCAATTTAAAAGTTACTTTGGGATGTCGCCTAAAGAATATGCAGCTTCATTGTAATGGCAACGAAAGACCAAATATCAGTCCCTCGCGATATAGCTCAAGGCTGTTCCTATTTTATGGATGTGATGCCCGGATTAATGGCTCTCGTTGTTGATTTTAGTTTGCAAAGAAGTGTTGAACTAAACAAGGTGGTTAATGCGGAAGACTTTTACATTGCCTATTATGATTTAAGCGATGAAATTGATATTCAAAAAATTAATGATACAAAAATGGGTTATCATTCGAAATTAGGAATGGTTGTGGTAGATGCCACACTAAAAAGCAGCTACACTCCTTCCCTTAAAATGTATTCTTTCTGGCTGCTCATTGCAAAGCCATTGCTACAAAAGTATCTTTTAGGCCCCACAGATAATCCTAAAATGGGGCACAACGATACAATTGTTTTTTCAAGTCATATGGACAGTCGTACCCGTCTGTGTATTCTTAAACTAAGAACCCGCAACTATAATGATCCATCATTTGAACTCTCTCTGCGTGGAACCTCCTTGCAGGTTTTTGCATATCTGGTAGAACGCATAAACGAAAGCGGCCCGGTACTAGGAAAACTTTCTGAATTAGATACCGCTCAGATCATCAGCACTCAGGCCTATCTGATGGAGCAACTTTTAGGAGCATTTCCAGGAATAGATTTTTTGTCAACCAAGGCCGGCATGTCCATTTCTAAATATAAAAAGCTGTTTAAGAGGATATTTAAAGAAAGCCCAAACAGTTTTTTTATTCGCGAAAAATTAAACCTTGCACAAGAGCTCTTGAAAAGCGGAAATTTTAATGCTATAAATGAAGTAGGTAAGGAACTTGGGTACGTAAAGCCGGGATACTTTGCCGCGATCTACAAAAATCAATTTGGACAATTACCTGGAGAAGTTTTCATAAAAACAGGGCATAAACCCAAAAATCGGCTAACTTTGCCTCATGACAGCAGAAGAATTTGAGGCGGCATTTCACGGAATAGAATTACCATCAGAAATAGAATTGGGACCAGGAGCAGTGATTAAAGATGTATCACTATTCTTACAGAAAGAATTAACTATCCTCAAAACCAGCAATCACCCAAGAGTACAGGAACCAGTTGTTTATAGATTGAATCAGGTTCTTGAAATCATTAAGGCAAAAGCGTTATAGCAAAAGACCGCATATATTCTTATGTTTGATTCAAAAGAGATCCAAATGAATATAGAAATACATCAAACAGGAGAAATAAGAATAGCAGAAGTTATTTCTGATAAAGTCCTGATTAAAAATCCGGAAGAAGGATTACAATTACTCGCAGATTTATACTACCAGGATGTTGATAGAATTATCCTTCAGGAACAAAACATATGTACTGAGTTCTTTGACCTGAAAACAGGTATTGCAGGAGAAATTCTTCAAAAATTTTCGAATTACAGGGTACGCCTGGCTATTGTTGGCGATTTCAGTAAATACCAAAGTAAAAGTATGAAAGACTTTATTTATGAAAGCAACAAAGGCAAACAAGTTAATTTTGTAGACAGCTCGGAAGACGCAATTGCAAAACTAAATCAATAAAAATGTACAGATTACTAATATTTAGTAATCTGTGCCACAATAACCTCAGGATCTATTTTAATAAAATGCCCCTGCCCCTCTTTTACTACAATTTTTAATTTCCCGCTAAGTTTCTTGTAATGTTGTTCTATCACCTTAGTATGCTCCTTAAACCAAGGATCCTGGCTTCCAGAAACAATTAGCAAGGGCACCCCCTCTTTTGCAATCGGACTAAGTCCGTCGAACAGATTCTTTTTGGTCATCAAACTGCGCATTACTGGATTCACAGCATAAATAGCAGAAACTTTTCCCGGATTTTCCATTGCCCATGCAAAACATTCTCCTGCATTAGCCCCTGATCCTTCTAATATTGGTTTCTTAGAGAATCCATGATCAGTTAACATTTTATAAACTCCATCCCACTGTTCCATTACTGCACCCGATTGTGCGGTAAGTGGGGTAATAACAATATGGTATCCTTGAGCCAGCAAAGCCTGATCTACCAGGGCATTCCTGTCCATCCGATCACTTCTAAAAACCCAGGGTTTGCCTGTGGCGGGCTTATTAGGTGCTATAATAACCATTGAAGATACACCATAACGACTCTTTCCTTTAACTTCATACTGCTCATAATAAGGGGTATAACCGGGACCTCTGGCAGTCATCCATGTATTTTCTTCTTTTAAATACAAGTAGCTATTTTCAGAATTATAGTAATATGATCTGATAAAGCCATCATCTATAAAATCCGGCAATGGCAATGCTTGAACAACATTTTTAACAACCCAATCTACAATAGGACTAGGATCGCGCAGACTGTGTGGATGATGGGCTGTACCCTCTTTAACCAGAATAGTCATTCTCCCACCCATTTGTAAATAAATATTTTCAATAGACAGTGTATTTTTTTCATACAAAAAATCTTCTGACCCGCAGATACTTAATAAAGGAACATCATGTCGGGCAAGCTCTGCTATTTTTGCCAGGCTTTCTGGCATGATTGCAGCGTTGTCTCCATAAATACACGATACCTGATCAGGGTGATTTACAGACCAGGCGTAGGCATTGATAGCTCCTCTACTCATTCCACCAAAGGCCGGTTTTTTTGAAAATCCATGTTCCTTGGTTAAAAAGGCATACCAGGCATCCCACTGTCTTCCAGCATCGCAGTTAATGTATCCTATAAAAAAACCCTTTTTTAACAGCTCAATTTCCGACTGCGGTTCATGATCCCAATAGAATCCTCTCCATGACCATGGATTTCCTGCGGCTTCAGTTTTTGGTACAATAACTAAACAGCGTACCTTACCTTTTACCTCAACATTAATCCCGAATCCTTCACTTTCAACAGCCTTAAATGGCGTTATTTCCAAGCTCAGCGTATCCATTAGAAAATCATAGCGGTCAAATCCCCTCCATATAGTTTTATCGCCTGAAAAGCCGGTTGTGGTCAACTGAGCGTGAGCTATATTAAAAATTGATGTGCAGATAAGTAGTACAGTAATAAGTACAGTAATTTTTCGCATCCGTGGTTTAATTTGGTTATGGTTTTGTAAGCAAAAAAACTAAATCTGGTTAATATTTACTTAATAAACCATTAATCAGAAAAATCTTTATCAATTTATGTGGAGCTAAAATTTAGCATATATTTGAAAGCACCCATTATTATATGAAGAAATTTATAGAAATTCTATGTTTAATAGTCTCTTTTGCCACATATGGTTGTTCAAGTACTACCGTAGAACAAGATAACGCCAAAACATTATATCGCGCTATAAGTAAAAATGATACTGCAACTTTTAAAATAAACATAACAGACAGGGAGTTCTTCGGACAGCTTGAGATAAATTACCATGGCCTCTATAAAGATTCCGGTGATGTAACCGGAATTGTAAAAGGAGACGAACTAAAGGGAACTTATCGCTTTCAGCATTATGGAGTTGAGACATGGCACAAAACTCCAATAGCTTTATTAAAAAAGAATGGAAAGCTTATTATGGGCGAGGGTTCAATGGAAATTTATATGAACATACGTTACTTCAAAAAAAACGTTCCAATCAATTATAAAGAACCTAAATTTGTGTTTAAAAAGATGCCGTAAACAATTAGCCGTGAATAGCTTCTTTGTTGCCAAAACTTTGGATAAGCTCACCTTCAAATTCAAGCCATTCTTTCCATCTTTTATCTACATCAATATCAATGGTGTATTTGCGGGCAAAGTTTAGAAAAGTAGTGTAATGGCCAGCTTCCGAAACCATCAGATCATAATAAAATTTTGCAAGCTCCTGATCTTTGATGTTTTGCGACAGTACACGGAAGCGCTCGCAGCTTCTGGCTTCAATCATTGCGGCAAATAAAAGACGGTCGATAAAAGCCGAGTTTCTGCTGCCATCTCTACGACTGAATTTAACCAATTGACCAACATAGTCGTCTTTACGTTCACGCCCAAGTGTATAACCACGTTTCTCAATTATGTCAACTACCATTTTAAAATGCTGCATTTCTTCAATAGCGATGGCTGTTAACTCCTGCACCAAATCCATATGTTCTGAATTATTGGCGATCAGGGTAATGGCATTCGTTGCTGCTTTTTGCTCACACCAGGCGTGGTCAGTTAAAATCTCTTCTAAATTTGATTCAGCAATGTTCGCCCAACGCGGGTCCGTCAATAATTTTAATCCAAGCATCGTAATAAATATCTTCTTTACGCCAAAATTAGTAAGATTTGCTTACTCTTCTGTACGCTTTTCCAGATCTTTTATACTAACCGTAATCATTTTACCTATTGGTTTACTGTTCAGGTAAGTTAAAACCCTTAAATGATCTGCTCCTTTAGGTATTGTAAGTGTATCTGCATACTTTGGAGAAAAGCTATCCGGATAAGTATTATCAAAGGTGTAATAGATGTCTAATTTCTTTATCTCGGTAGCCAATGCAATGCGCAGCTTTTTATTAACCGAGTCTTTTAAAGGTTTAATTGTGGCATCATATACACTTCTTGCATAATTTATATTAGCTACATCGTACCTTTCAAGATTGTGCTCCATTCGGGAAATAAAGCTATCCCATCCCTTGTTTTCTTTTTGCGACCAAAATACTTCGGCCAAGGCAAAAGCACGGGGCCAGGTCATGTATTCTACATGACGGTAATTCGGAACAGATTCTGTCCACAAATTGCCCTGACCTCCCAATATCAGTGAAGGATCAGGTATTTCAGCTGGAATGGGTTCAAAATTATAACAACTGGACAAGGTAAGCATAGAATAAGTCGGGGGCTCAACAGCTGGGTCGCCCTGATAAAGATCGAGGTAACAATTGTCGGCAGGCGTCATTATCACATGGTGATTCATTTTTGCAGCTTCGATGCCTCCTTTCATTCCTCTCCAGCTCATTACCGTAGCTTCGGGTGCCAATCCACCTTCCAGGATCTCGTCCCATCCCATCATTTTTTTCTTTTTAGACTTAACAATGGTTTCCATACGCTTGATGAAATAACTTTGCAGTTCTTCTGGAGTTTTCAGGTTTTCATCCTTCATTCTTTTCTGGCATTTTTTGCAGTCTTTCCAAAATCCCTTAAAACACTCATCACCACCAATATGGATATACTGACCAGGGAAAAGCGCTGCCACCTCTCCCAATACTTTTTCCATAAACACAAAACTTTCTTCGTTACCCGGACATAATGCATTGTCATCAACACCGTAAAAGGTATTGCCCACATTTACTTTAAAAGGTCCGCCTGTACAGGACAAGTTTGGATAAGCAGCAAGTGCAGCTAGACTGTGTCCGGGAACATCTATTTCCGGCAGGATAGTTACAAATCGCTGCTGAGCATATTTAACAATTTCCTTAACATCTTCCTGAGTATAATACCCTCCATAATCTGCAACCTCATTTTGTCCTTGTGGATCACGCTTCCACCACAAGCCCATTCTTGGTGCACGCCAGGCCCCTACTTCAGTAAGTTTGGGTAAGCTTTTAATTTCAATCCTCCATCCCTGATCATCAGTTAAATGCCAATGGAATACATTCATTTTGTATTTAGCAAGCTGGTTGATGTATTTTTTCACCACTTCTTTTGGGAAGTAGTGCCTGCTTACATCAAGCATTAAACCCCTCCACCCAAATCTTGGATAGTCTGTTATTTTAACACAGGGTATAGACCATGCTTTATTTTTAATAATCTCTGCACTTTCTATTTCTTTTGGCAACAGTTGCATTAAAGTTTGCATGCCATAAAAAAGACCTGCAGGCTTGTTTGCCTGAACCGTAATTTTTGTCGGCTTCACGTCTAAAGCATACCCTTCATCGCCTATCTGCTTATTGTAAGTTTTGTTGATAACCAACTGAATAGTTGAAACCCCACGCGTTGCATGGCCTAATGTAAAGCCCGTCGGTGCTTTGATCATAGCAGCAAACAATTCTGCTATTTCTTTATTAGCAGGAGCTGCAATCAGTTTAGTAGCTTTGCTTATTTTGAAGTTACCTGGAAGCCTTTGAAGCTTTACTGGTTGTGGAATTAGGGCTGGAGCGGTTTCTACAGCGAATACATTTATGGAGAATAGCATGTAAAGCGTAAATATTGCTATTCTGAAGTATCTGAAATTCATATTTAATCGATTAGTTAATTCTTTTTCCCTCTATCTTTTGGCCGGCCTGATAAAGGAAAAGGCTGCTGACTTTTCCCTCCTTATCTTTAACAAACTCTACTTTTGCTGAAACCACTTTTAAGAAGAACATATTCTCTGATTCTGCAAAAATCTCATTTTTACTTTGACCTGTAGCTTGGCCGAATAATCTCCCACCTTCCTGTGTAATAGCAATAGAAAAATTGGGTGCCAATTGATATTGGCCTACATATGTTAGTAATGTTGCCTCGGGTACTTTGATTTCTATAGAAGGCTTACTTTGAACACCAGCAATTTTATCTGGAATTGGTTTGCCAATGGTAATTGCAGCGATCTTATTTGCAACAGCATCCGGAGATTTAGCTGTAGAATTAGAAAGGACAACTACTAAAACCTTTTCTGTTGGCAGATAAGTGGCGTAAGATAAAAAACCATTTATACCGCCCCCATGCGAAATAGTTTTACTTCCCTGAAGCGAATCTAAGGCTAAGCCATACCCATACTTCAATTTCTCTCCATTGGCTAATCTATATGGAGTCAATGCCTTGTCAAGACTTTCCTTTTTTATTATTTTGTAGGAAAAAAGCATCTGGTTCCATTTGTACAAATCTTCAACCGTCGACATTAGTGATCCTGCTGCATAAGGGAGCTTCATACTGAGCAAAGCGGCATTGCCTAGTCCGTTTTCTATAGGATCGTACCCTGCAGCCCTATTCTTAATTATTCGTTCATTATCTCCATAATAGGAGCTGTTCATACCTGCAGGCTTAAAGATCTTATCTTCTATATATTTTCCATATGGTATTCCAGTAACCTTTTCTATAATGTACCCTAAAATGAAATATCCCGAGTTGTTATATTTATACTTAGTTCCAGGTGCAAAATCAACTGGTTGAGCCTTAATAATGTTGATAAGCTCAATTGGTGTCATATCATTACGCATCATCTTTCCAAAATCTGACATGCCTGTGTAGCTTTTTATGCCAGAAGTATGTGTAAGAAGGTGCTCAATGGTAATTTTCGTTCCGGTATTAGGATAGTCAGCAATATACTTGGTTATGTCGTCTTGTAGCCCCAGCTTACCCTGCTCCAGAAGCTGTAGTATCGCTACAGCTGTAAATTGCTTTGTAACAGAACCAATTTTGAAAACCATATCAGTTGTCATTGGAACATCCAGCTCTAGATTAGCCATTCCAAATGCCTTTTTATATATAGTTTTTCCATCTTTTGCTACCAAAGCAGCCGCTCCCGTTTCTCCCGGTTTAAATTGAGCCGCCAGCAACTCATCATATTTTGTCGCAAAGTTCCTGTCAGCTTGTGCACAGGTAATTTGAGTTGAAAGAAGAAGTAAAATAATTAGGTAGTAGCTCCTTTGCATAATTTTGTTTATTTAACTAAGTTTCTAAATAAAAAAAAGTGTTAGGCAAGACTCCATACTTTATAAGGTTAAACAACTAAGATAAATATTTACATTAGTAAACAACAGAATAAACATTGGTATATAGGTAACTTTTACAAGTTTCAACTGTTATTTATTTGATGGAGGAACTTAAATACAAGTATACCAGAAAACAAGAACTGGTTCACGGACTGATACATGGTATAGGAGTTGTATTTGGTGTTAGTGGTCTTCCGGTATTAGTGGGAATCTCAACGGCTCATGACAACGTCCCTGCAATTGTTGGTGCCGGCATATATGGCTTTTGTTTTATGCTGTTGTTTACTTGTTCAATGGTATACCACCTGGCGCTGGAGCCTGCAGTAAAAAGACTATTCGAAATCTTTGATCACATTAGTATTTATTTCCTAATTGCAGGAACTTACACTCCGTTCCTACTGATCTACATGAATAACCGTTTCGGAATTACCCTCCTTTCCGTACTATGGGGACTGACGCTTCTAGGTGTATTTTTTAAAATATGGTTCACAGGCAAGTTTAATATAGTGTCAACAATTATCTACCTGCTTATGGGCTGGATGATGGTAGTTGGAGGCAATAGATTCTTTTCAGTACTTCCGGAATCTGTGATCATTATGTTATTTATCGGCGCGGCATTGTATTCAGCCGGAACTATAGTATATATTTTTGGAAAACGATCCTATACACATTCCTTATGGCACGGTATGGTACTGGCTGCAGCAATTTGCCACTATGTAGCCGTTCTGCTTTCTATGTAGAGAAAAAATAGTAAAAAATAATTACCAGATTTGGGTGATATTTATATCCAAACAAGCACATACTATTAAAACATAGTTGCAATGGTTACAAAACTCAATAAAGATAAAGTAAGCGCCGATAATGAAGCTTTGCTGATGTCGCTGTACCAGGATACTTTTCCTCTTGTAGCAAGCCACGTGAGTAGAATGGGCGGATCATTTGATGAGGCCAAAGATATTTTTCAGGATGCACTGATCATTTATTATGAAAAAGTAAAGCATACCGGAATAGTGCTTAAGTACAGTGAAAAAGCATATCTTTTTGGCATTACCAAATACCTTTGGAATAAACGCTACAAAGAAACCAGCAAGCAGCTGCCCCTTGATCAATTAAATATTGAACTAGATGAAGAAGCAGCCCAGGCTGATTCCGTCTATGAGGAGATATCTTCTTCAAGATTACTTCATTTGATGCAAACGGCGGGTCAGAAATGCATGCAGCTCCTAAGCGCTTTTTATTATGAAAAGCTGAATATGGAAACATTGGCAGAGCGGTTTGGGTTTTCAAGCGCCCGATCAGCAACTGTTCAGAAATTTAAATGCCTGGAAAAAATAAAAGAAACTGTAAAAGAAAAATCACTGGAATATGAAGACATCATGGAATGAGCTACGTTTGATAGAGGATTTTCTTTTATCTGATACAGATACAGAAGATATACTCCTGTTTGAAGCCAATCTTTTGTTACAGCCAAATTTAAAGGAAAGTGTTTTTTGGCAGCAAAAAACATATAATCTGGTTCATAAATACGGAAGACTACAGCTAAGAAATGAAATAGAACAGGTACATGAAAAGCTGTTTACTGCTCCAGAGCATCGTTCTTTCAGGCAAAAGATCATGCAGCTTTTCGGCAAATAACCTCACGACTTAATAAACAATTACACCCCTCCAAACCAGAGGCTATGGCAATCTATGCCTAAAATTTAAATAACAACAGACATGAAAAACAATGAATTTCGCAATTACGCAATAAAACACCACCGGATCAACAGTTTATATTTAGATCGTCACATGTCCCGAACATCAGTTAACGTCGGCCCCTTTGCCATGACCCCTTACATCATCGAAGAACGGCAATTAAACGTAGCGCAGATGGATGTTTTTTCACGTTTGATGATGGACAGGATTATTTTTATTGGTGAACCTATTGATGACCGAAATGCCAATGTAATACAGGCACAATTGCTTTTTTTGCAATCTGCCGATGCGGACAAAGACATCCAGCTATATGTTAATTCTCCTGGTGGGTCAGTCTACGCCGGACTTGGCATTTATGATACCATGCAATATATAAGGCCTGATGTTGCTACAATCTGTACAGGAATTGCACTCTCTATGGCTTCTGTGCTGCTTTGTGCTGGTGCACCCGGGAAACGCTCTGCCCTGAAACATTCAAGGGTAATGATCCATCAGGCCTCGGGAGGAACGCAAGGAACGGCCGCAGATATGGACATCAGCATCAGAGAAGTACTTAAGATTCAAAACGAACTTTACCAGATCATTGCTGAACGTAGTGGTCAGAGTTATGATAAAATAAATGAAGTTGCTGCGCGTGATTATTGGATGACGGCTACAGAGGCCAAAGAATTTGGCATGATTGACGAAATATTGGGGTAAATCTATATGGTTTCATCAGCAATAACTTCAAGTGAGGCAAGGATAAACTATATTTGCATTGCCTAACCAAGAAACATGAACATTGAGCAACTTCAAAAACAGATTGATTTCATTCACGAAATCGATAAGGTAAAATATATACAGCGTAAAACAGCCTTTTCAATAGCAATCGTACGGAAAATGATGCGGAACATTGCTGGCACCTCGCTTTAATGGCTGTAGTCTTGTCTCGACACAGCAACCAAAAAATCGATCTCTTAAAGGTCATAAAGATGCTATTGATCCATGATTTGGTAGAAATTGATGCCGGAGACATATTTTTGTATGATACCTCTGTAAGTCACACAAATACCGAAGCTGAATTATCGGCAGCCAAGCGGATATTTGGCTTGCTGCCGTCTGAACAAGCTGATGAACTCATCTTAATTTGGAAGGAATTTGAAACAGGTGAAACCGCGGAATCTGAATTCGCCCGTGCAATGGATCGATTCGAGCCATTGCTCCAAAACAAATCAAACAACGGGGGCACCTGGAAAGAATTTAATATACCCTACGAGAAGGTCATAGAAAAGAAGAGCATCATTAATGAAGGATCACAAGTATTGTGGAATTACGCTAAAAATCTGATTGATAATAGCGTAGAAGAGGGAATTTTACAAAAAGGGCATGACACAATTTGAAAAACTTGCTGCTAAGCCTGTTTCATTACTACTCCTTATTCATCCTAACAATACGCGGATAAAATTTACCTTGAATATCAACCAAATCGTGCTGTGCAGTTATAACGGCTTCAATATCCTTATAAGCTAAAGGGTTCTCTTCAACCGTCCCCCCAATTAAGGTAACATCCGCATTAGAAAGCAGCTTTTTCATGGCTGACACGGTCATACTATCCTTAGCCTTTTGCCTACTCATAGCACGGCCTGCACCATGCGATGCAGAGTATAATGCATCGTTGCTTCCTTTGCCTGACACCAGGTAAGCTGGTGTTGTCATACTGCCGGGAATGATACCCAGTTCACCTTTATGCGCTGGTGTAGCGCCCTTACGGTGTACGATCACTTCTTTACCATTAATCAATTTATCTTTCCAGGCAAAATTGTGATGGTTCTCCACTACGTAGAGCGTCTTTAACCCTAATACTTTTAACAAGTTTTGGTGGATACGTTCATGACAAGCTTTAGCATAATCACCAGCCAGTGTCATAGTAAGCCAGTATTCCTGGCCTGCTTCGCTATTAATATCCAGCCAGGCCAGTTGTTGTGCATACCTTGGCAGCTTACAGCTATCCATAGCTCGTTTTGTATAGTGCTTAGCTATGGCCGCACCTAAACCACGGCTTCCGGAATGTGTTAATAAAGCCATATACTTTTTGGCTGGTAATCCTAAGGTATTACCAGCCAACAACTCGATTTCGCCAAACTCCACAAAGTGGTTACCGTTACCCGATGTACCTAATTGCCTTACTGCTTTACCACGTAATGGTTTCAAAAAAGGTATTTCATTGAACACCTGGCTATCTAAAACCTCGTGTTCCTGCCTAATATCCAAGCCACCTTCCATCCCAAAATGGGTATGATTTTTTAAGGCCTGTTTGATTTGGTATTCAAACCTTTTTATAAAACCATCACTTTCGTCAATGATAGAAAGCGCCATTCGGCAACCAATATCCATGCCCACGGCATATGGGATCACTGCATTATCTGTGGCCAATACAGCGCCAATAGGTAAGCCAAACCCCATGTGCGCATCAGGCATTAATGCCCCCTGTACACTCACTGGCAACAGCCTGGCAAGCTCCATTTGCTTTTTGGCTGAGTGCTCAATACCCTTACTGCCATATGTTTTACAGAATACTGGTTCGTCACGTAATTCATAAGTTTTAAACGATGGCACTTCAACTTTGCCAATCACCTTCTCAGCTATTTTACTTGTCAGTTCATTATCCAAAAATGCTTCTGGATCGCTCTTAATCTTCACCAACAAATCAAGCAATTCCTGCTTACTGTGGTGTTTGAAATTTTTTGAGGCTATGCCAATAACAAGGCTTCGCAGCTGATCGTTATGATACCCTATTTTACTTAAATCTTTTGCTCTTAAATTGCCCATGTGGGTTATGTTTCTAATTCCAGGTAAGCTTCTTTTGGGCTGTACCTGGATATGTTTTTAATTTTGTTAATGTATTTATCGCGCTCGTAAAACCAGCCGCCCCAGTGGTACCCTCTACCTCGCGTTAGCAAGTTGATGCGTGGTTCCAGATTATGATTATCAATATGGTTATTTATAAATGATAGCTCCCTTTCAATATCTACATCCATCAACTTTACATGCGTAACCATGTGCGGTGTAACTTTTAACCTATATCGCCAAGGTTCGGTAAATACGTATTTTACGTCTGTGCACCTGGCTTTAACATCAAAGGTTTCAACGCAGGTAAAGCAAGCCTTTTCGTCGTCGGTTAAATTCACGTTGTTAGCATGCCAGCTATAAGTGGAAAACTCACGCAATAGTTGTTGTTTCACTTCGTACTCATAGCGCTTTATACGTCGCCTCTTCCGTTTAAACGATTTATCGTAATGGTATTCAACCGTGTTTATCTTCGCAAGCAGTGTTTCGTAAAACGCTATCCTTGGACTATGTTTTAAATCTTCTTGAAGTACAAAAAAACGTTTCCAGCCACGTTGATAAGGATGTTCTAATGATACCAGTGGCAAAAGCCTCTTTTGTTGCCAAAGTTCTGCACGCAGTTGATCAAGCTTGATCAACTGCTTATCACGATCTGTTTTAACAAGCCGTTTTTTCTGACGTACCGATTTAATGCGGCACGACCATTCATGTGTGTGCATCACACTTTCATTTTAATTTTTCTTGAATTGATTTCTGATCTCAGTTCATCCTTATCTAAGGATATACCCTTTTAAAAGTGCTCAGAAAAATCCTATAAAATTTAGGCAGACAAAACAATGCAGAAGTTACTCATGCAACCGCTTAATTATTTATTAAAACAGGGGTTTGACTGCCTAATTAGGCAATGAGCGAAGGGGTCGATATGTAGATATGCTCTGTCATGATTCCTTGATATTTAAAGGTTAACAAATCAGGAATTAGATGCAAAGATAGATTTTTTTTTAATCCATGCAGAATAAAAAAATGGATCAAGCGGAATTCTTGGGGGGGAAGAAATTTTAAGCATAGATTTTAGAAAGTCTGAACAGAAAGAATTTGACATCTCTTACCCCTCTGGAAGTTGCCCTGAAAGCTTTGACCTTTGCATTGAATGATTCAGCAGAGGCGTTCGTTGATCTATTAGTAAAGAAATTCAGAATAGATAAATAATGAGCCTGTATGGATCTGGATACTGTTCTGAATGCTTCAATTGCGGAATCTTCCACATCATTATACCATAATGCCAGTCTTTTAAATGCCTGCTCCTTGCTTTTACATACCTTAAATATTTCGCCTAATCTGAGAGATAATTTATAAGCCTTTTTTAATTCTGGATATCGCTCAAAGAGTAGTTCCGCCCGATTTTTTTGAACCTGCGTCCACTTGCTATGGTGCTTGAATAGCAAATACCTGCTTCTGGCCAACAATTGCTTTAGCGTATCTCCATTGGAAAGCACCTCCCCACGGAAGATGGTTTTATCTCTCTTTGCTTGTTTAATCGCTTCATTTTCTGCATCCAAAGCTTCCCAGCGATATTTGATCCTGCATTCCTGTACAGCATCATAAGCAAGCTTTTGAACATGGAAACGGTCGATAACCCTGTGCGCATTGGTAAAACATCTCCTAATCGCTAACTGCATGTTTGCAGCCATATCCATGGTGACTTCCTGTACTCGTTTGCGAAGCCTTTCGGGTATTTTCTTCAGTACGGCGATAATATCCTCGGCTACTGTACCTTTGATCATTGCCACAATAGCGCCTTTACGACCTTTTGCAGTCTTATTGGTGATGATGGTATACAATTCTCCATTGGATAAAGCAGTCTCGTCGATACTCAAATATGGACTGATATTATTTGTAAACAACATCCACTGGTCTGCATGATCTTTTTGCTCCCAACTATTGTAATCACTGATATGCTCTTTGTATTGTTCCTGTAGTTGTTTGCCCTCTACCTGAAAGTAATGACCTAAATGGTAACAGCTGATTGGATGATTATCCAAATATTCCTTTTAAAAAAAGACCGAATTCCGTCGTCATTCGTGCCCCTTTTCTTACTAAATCCCAATCCCTGCTGATGATCTCTCCGGTCTTCTTAACTGTCCAACGACGCCGTTTAATGCATAAAGCGACTTTTTGACCGCGGATCGGAAAATCCTGGATACTCACCTCTGGAAAGAATCCTTTGGACTCAAGGTCTTTGTTTGAATAGCCATCAGGGGCTATATTTTTCTCTTCAAGGTAGATATTCAACATCTTACCTTCTTTTTCTACTTGTGTTAATTCAAAATAATCCAGAATACCTTCTGGTAATAATAAACTGATAAGGGTTTCTGCAGCTGCGCTCAAAATGAAAATTGTCGTTTGATTTACAATGGCAAAAGAAAGAAATTATTTTCTTCCCCCCAAGAATTCCGCTTGATCCCAATTTTCATTTTGAGCGCAGCTGCAGAAACCCTTATCAGTTTATTATTACCAGAAGGCATTCTGGATTATTTTGAACTAACACAAAGTAGAAAAAGAAGGTAAGATGTTGAATATCTACCTTGAAGAGAAAAATATAGCCCCTGATGGCTATACAAACAAAGACCTTGAGTCCAAAGTATTCTTTCCAGAGGTGAGTATCCAGGATTTTCCGATCCGCGGTCAAAAAGTCGCTTTATGCATTAAACGGCGTCGTTGGACAGTTAAGACGACCCGAGAGATCATCGAAACTAAGGGTCAACCTGCCCAAAGTCTTTACAGGTATAAATTCTATACCTGTGGATCAGTATAGTGATCTGTAATTTTGTTGGGTGAGGTTGAACAATTAAAAAACGAGATGATGACAACAAAAACAGAGGGGACTCTTATCTATGACGCTTTGTTAAGTGTTCCGTGGATGAACGAGCATGTGAAGGTGGATCTAAAGATCAGCAGGAAGCAGATCTTGTTATTAAGCCAGGTAATTTTAGAGGGGATACAAGCTACGGACGGGATGTTGTCAGAGCTACTTGCTATACTTCCAAAAGAAAGCAGCAGTGAGCTAAAGCAGCAAGTGGTGGAATTTTTACAGAAGGCCGGCTTATCGGAGTTGGAGGGAAAGCTAAAAACTTTAGAAGCAGGTAAGTAACCGATCGATGCCACCATGAGTGATGTTGTAAAAAAGCACCATAATATCAATAAATAACCCGCTGCCGCTTTGGCCTTCGCTACAAAAAATAAGCGATGGAAGGCCAAATCGGCAGCACCATTTCCGGCTCGCCNAAAAAAAATGCCTGTAATGCTATTTATGGTTAGCATTACAGGTATTTCAATAGTTGGAGTGTAAAGTTAGACGTTCTCTAAAGTCGCAATGTCGAATTTGTTCATTTTCAAAAATGCTTGCATTACCTTCTCCGCTTTAGCCGGATCGCTCAATAATTCCGCTAAGTTCGAAGGAACTATCTGCCAGGAAACACCAAATTTGTCTTTTAGCCAACCACATCTTCCCTCGCTGCCACCGTCGGCGATCAATGAGTTCCAGTAATGATCGATCTCCTGCTGATTGTCACAATCTACGGTAAACGAAATCGCTTCATTGAACCGAAATTCAGGTCCGCCATTTAAACCTGTGAACCGCTGACCGTTCAGTTCAAAATTTACTACCATAGGGTTAGCAGACGTGATCTTTGAATTTTTAAATATACCACAGTAAAATGTTGCTGCTGCCTCGGCTTGACCATCAAACCATAAGCATGGATAAATTTGTTTTGTCATATTCGTTATTCATTTTTTTATATAACAAAACTAGGATCGTCTGCAAAAGCAAAATAGAACAGTTCCGACAAAATCACATTTTGTGCGGTTTTAGCCATTTCGTTATATATTCTTTGGGCGTAAGGTTTGTAAATTCCTTAAATGATCTTATGAAATGGCTTTGATCTGAATAACCAAGGTCAAATGATACTTCGGTAAGCAAATCTCGTGGTAGCATAGATCAATTGGGTTTGCACTTTTGATTCAACGATTAAGCTGTAAATATAGTGGTCCAACAGCTCGATCATGTCGTTTACAGATACTGAATTTAGCAGTCTCTCCTGAAGTTCCCTTCCATATCTGCTGTTTACAAGTAGCAGATCTGTTGGGTTATCTGTTAACTCTTTTGCAGAAGTCCTAAATAAAGTGAGTAATGCAAAAGGTTTGAAGTAATAAACAATGATTATAAAATCATCCTCAATGGTCAGATATGTGGGAGTGATCGTTTGTCCGAAAAGCGTTAGGTAACCCGTGTTTTTTGTGCCGAGTATCCCTTTTTTCGTTTTAAAAATAAGGTACGGTACACCGTAAGCAAATATCGGCATAGAGGAAATTTTAACGCCAGGGTCGTTCTGCATTACCATTATCTCGGTAACATATTCACAAACAGTCTCGTTGGGAGATAAAATTTTTGCCTTCATAGGATTGATCCAACTTTAATTAGAGCTGAAATAGCTGGTCAGCCGCTAGATAAATGTAAAGAAACGCTCATAAAAGCTACTGAAAAAAAGCGACATCTTAGGTTAAATGATGCTCTATACCATAAATATGTTTAAAAAACTTCTAATAACATAACCTTCCTAAATTCTAACAAAAACTTTAAACATTAAAATGTTATTAGCAATTTGCAATTAATGAAAGGAGAAGACCTGATATAATAGCCACATTCAGAATAAGATATAAACATGAACACCACCATGAATATATGTTTTTAACAAACTGCAATTTGTCATTCGCAAACCATAAAAGACCTCACCATGAAAAACCTAGAAACATTTAATTTATCGGTTCCTCCGTCAGTGTTGGATGATCTGAAAGATCGTTTAAAAAATACCCGTTGGGCGGGTGAAGCAGAAGGCTCGGGCTGGAACTTTGGCACAAGTGAAACTTATCTTAAAGAATTAGTAGATTATTGGATCAATAAGTACGATTGGCGCAAACAAGAAGCGGAGCTTAATAGATACCCGCAATATACTGCAGATGTAAATGGCGTACAAATTCATTTTCAATACATCAAGAGCAAAGGCAAAGATTCCAGGCCCCTTCTGTTGACCCACGGATGGCCGGATAGTTATTATCGTTTTCACAAAATCATCCCACTACTAACCGAAGGCGATCAAAGTTTTGATCTGATCATCCCATCCATTCCAGGCTTCGGATTCTCTGAAAAAATTGCAGTCGCCAATGAAGCAGTAGCCGATTTATGGAAAGTATTGATGACCGAAAATCTTGGTTATCATAAATTTTATGCAGCCGGAGGCGATGTAGGTATGAGCGTTACTAAGGCCTTGGCATCTAAATATCCAGAAGTAGTTGCTGGGGTACATTTTACAGATGTTGGTTATCCTATGGGACAGGAGGATCCCAATACCATGACGGAAGCCGAAAAGCAATTTGCGCAATTTGTGCAACAGTGGTGGTACACCGAAGGTGCATATGCTATGGTACAATCTACCAAACCACAATCGCTAGCCTACGGTTTAAACGATTCACCTGTTGCACTAGCCGCCTGGATACTCAGTTTCGGCAATGCTGGAGCTTCTCCTGAGATTTTAGAAAAGGCGTTTGGTGGAAGGGATGAACTGCTCACTAACATTATGATCTATTGGGTAACGCAAACCATAGCTACTTCTGTTAGGATGTACAAAATGGATGCCATAGCTCAATGGAGCGGCGCAGAACCATTGCGGAAAAGTAATGTGCCCGCGGGTGTGGCCCTATTCCCAAGAGAAGCGCAATTCCCCAAAGAATGGGCAGAACGTTTTGTGCATGTGGTTAGCTTTAGGAAAATGAAGGAAGGAGGGCATTTTGCAGCTCTGGAGGTGCCAGATGTTTTTGCGGAAGAATTAAGAGATTTCTTTTACAGTATTGCTTAGTAGGTGCCAATGAAAGAGATAACATTTTAGGAAAAGTATTGTATGATATAATTAAAATCCCTAATATTGCATTCCCAAAACGAATAGGTTATGCGTCCTTAACGACGGACAAGAAGCGTTTTTGGAAGGCCAGACTCCTTCTTAGCTCAGCTGGTTAGAGCATCTGACTGTTAATCAGAGGGTCGCTGGTTCGAGCCCAGCAGAGGGAGCAGAATTAAAAAGCCCATTTCTTAATTGAAATGGGCTTTTTTGTGGAATATATCTATGGAGCTATCAGTGGTGCTGGGCAATCTTGACATTTTTTAACGATGATCTGTTTTCTCCTAACGCCCAGGTGTCCTTGTAGATCGGCTCCTTCAATTAGCACAGTGTAAGTTCCAGGGTTATCTGCTGCATAGAAGCCAATTGTTGCTTTCCCGTCCTTATCCGTGATAATATTTGGTGCCCAATATATTGTTGAGCGTATATCAGACATATCAGTAATGCTGCCTGCAGCATACTTAGGACTATAGAACTCCTTTGGGGTAATAAAAGGCATGGGTTTGTACAAATAAGTACCAGTACTCTTTTTCATAAATGGCCCTTTTCCGCCGCGGGTAGTTACTTCAATAAAGGCATGATCCCATGGTATATCCATGGGTTTGAGATAGGCACTAGTATACCTCATTTGATACCTACCACTTACCATTACCTCGATTCCTTTAATTTCTTCAGCATCGTAGTAATCAAAGATGTCCTTTAGGTACTGATATATTGGTGTTTCCGGCAAAATAAAAAATTCTGTATTTACACCGTCGATAACCAGATGGACAAACATACTGTGTACTCTATAATGGAGTTGGCCCGTTTTGTCGGGTCTTACCCCGAATCCCTTAACATTCTTACTCAGCAGATCCCCGAGGGTGGTTCTGCCTGCTTTTTTCAATTGTTCTTCGTCAATAATGACATCTGCGCCACCGGGACCATTTAAGTTTTTGGAATCTTTGATGACCTTTTTTGCATTAATAACTACCTCCTTAAGCAAATTACCTCCGGTTACCCGTAATTGTTCTTTTTTTAGTGCCACCCGATTATTAACAGTTAAATAGGTGCTGGTGTCAATATTTACAAACCATGGGACGATCGAATTGGTAACAGGAAGGAAAACAGGGGCTTTAAATTCATCCATTTCAATGCCCACATTAAAGCTTTTTCCCCTCTTGCTTTTAGCGCTTATAAAGTAAGCAGGGGTATCAATTGGAGCAATTCCCTTAAAAGTAAAATTTCCATTATCATCAGTAATACTCTCTAGCACAAGTAGCGGTTTTTTTGAGAATAATGTAATTGGAGATTTAGCGACTGGTTTATTGAAGGCATTGGTTACTTTGCCTTTTATTAAAAACTCTTCTTCACTAGGATAGACGAATGGTTTAGCTGGCTTAAAGACCGCGCCCCAATCGTAACCTGGCCAACCTTGTGCCATTAGCAAATGATTAAGATGCTGCCATTTTTCGAGATGAGTTGCAGCATCGTCGTAATACCCGGGATCTTCTACATTGCCTTTTAAGTCAGAAGTTAATAACATGTAGCTTACTATTGAATGCTCTGCAATACTGTCTTTTTTTACCTGTCCGTTATCTGTTACTGCAAGGGAAAAACTGCCTTGTATGGGCTTCCCGTTATTGTCAGTTACTTTAACATTTAAAGAAATGCTGTCTCTTTGCTGATAATCGCTTTTATCTGATTCCAATTGGATATTCAGCTGATCATCGTGATCGTTGTAAAACATGCGCTCATTCAGGCCGATTTTGTTCTCATTCACTAAAATGAGGCGAACTATACCACTTGGAAAGACCTGTTTATTTATAGTGAATTTAAGCTGGCCTTTACTGAATTTAACAAATGCACCCCAGCAAACTACATTTCTGGCCATGCCAATTAGGTAATACGTCTGATCGGCAGCAATGAGGTCTGATGTAGGTGTAAGCGCTATATCACAAGAATCACTTTTAAATCGATTGTTTACATTTAAGGTTATGCCGCTACTTTCAACAGATGGAAGCTGATAGGTCTGGTATTTCCCATCGGGCAATTGTATTCTGGCTGTATAGGTTTCAGTATTTTCAGGTAAGAGATTAAAAATACCTATTCCTGCATGTGTAGTTGTAAAAGATGTAATTTCCTGCTGTTTGTTGTTGTAAATTTTGCCTGATACAGCTGCTCCGTATCCATCTTCGTTTAAGGCCTTAAACGCAATATTAGTTTGCTGGCCTGCAACCAGCTTTCCGCCCTCGGGCATAAACTGGAGGTCTACTTTTTCTGGCCGGTTTAGTATAACAGGGATCGAAATCTTGCGACTACCCTGACTTTTGCGTAAATCCTGCACATCCAATGAGATATTTTTTGTCGATGTCTTTTCGGGCAAATCGAAACCTAACGTTAAAGCGCCGTCTAAACTGGTTTCAACTTTGTCTTTAAACCATGTTCTTCTTCCATCCGTAACACTCAGTTGCATTTCTCTTAATCCTACAGGAGCTTTGTCAAACTGAGTGATCTTCAACCCCATCTCAATTTTGTCCTTGTTGCTGTCCTTTATTAAATGTGCATTATAATTGATCAGCCATTCTGATCCGGCATCAGTGCTAACATAAAAATGTTTCTTAAAAAGGTAACGCTCTCCAAAGTTTCTCATCCAATTGGTGTATCCTGTTAACCTATATCCTCCTTGCATTAGATCTTGACCTAATCCTATATAACCATATGCCATTCCATGGTTTACAGGTACCATAATTCGCTGAATAAGTCGGTTGCTGTCATTTGAAAGTTCCAGATAAAGTACTCCGCTTTTATTAGAGTAGGTTAGAAAGGAGGCATTCAGTAAATAGGCTTTGAACCACAAGGTATCTCCGGCAAGATAAGATGGTTTGTCAGTTTGCAAGTAAAGTTTTTCTATAGAAAGACTGTCGTTTTGTGTATTAAGCTTAGCAATGATCTGACTTAGATTTTGTTTGGGAAGTACCTGAGAGTAGCTTGGTGAAATGTTGAAAAGATTAAGCAGGACACAAATAAAAATACTTGTTATAACATGAACAGCCTTAGTTTTCATAGTTCCAGTATCTGGTTAAGATGAGTTAATCTCTTATAAAGATACTGATACACAATCTTTTTTAAAAGAGACGATTGCGATCCGGATTAAAACAAAGAAGGTATCCAAAAAGACGTGCACTATTTAATACACGTCTTTTTGGATACCTTCTTTTAATAACTTACCAGCTGGTTTAAAGTTTAACCGTTGCTGGTAAGTATTTGGCGATCAGATCTTCATAATAAGGTTTAAGTTCTGATACAACGGGAGGCTTAGGACTTTTCGAATATAAATCGTAAGGGTTAAACTTGTCAACCCATTTAAACATTTCCTGATCGTGAGCGCTTAACAGGTGATCGTAAGCGTGTTCACGGTGCTGTGAGTAAAACGAGTGGTAGCGAATCATGTACAAAGCGGGTTCCGGCAGGTAATCTTTAGTAATGTGGTACAGATACTCATCGTGTCCCCATGACATATGGATATTATCAAGTCCGCATTGGTGCGTATATACACCATATTTAGTGTTATACCGTTCATCTGTGTTATCAGGATTTGCTGAGAAGAAATCGGGATACACAATTTTATCTGAGAACTTACAGCCTACAGGAAAGGAATCGCCAACAACGTTCCACTGAGGTTCTCCAAAAAGGCATAACACTTTACCAAGATCATGTATAAAACCAGTTAAAACAAACCAATCCGGATGGCCGTCGGCACGAATCGCTTCGGCAGTTTGCAATAGATGTTGTAACTGATCAAGTGATGTGTCAGGATCTGAATCATCAATTAATGTATTCAGGTATTCCATTGCGGCCCACCATGGCATCTCTTTTTTATCAAACTGTAAAAAGTTAGCTTTTTTTGCAAGTACATTGCCATAGGTTTGGTACTTGTGATTCAAGCGATAGAATTCGCGTACTGAATCATTTTCCGGACTATCGTAATTTCTAAATTCTTCTTTCTTTTTTTCAGGTACACCGGGCTCCGGGTATCTTTTTAATACATCGTCCTCCCACACATCGAGGCTAGACAACGGAGATAGGTCCTCTTTTCTTGACTCTTTCATAATGCTTAATTTTTTATAGTTAATTATTTATTCTATTTGTTTTTACCAAAACACTGTATATAAAGCAGTAAGTATGCCCATAATAAGAATAGAGCCTATGGCAAAACTAGTGCTGATCTTAAACATGGAGGTGTCTACTTCAATTGCATTTTCGCTGGCAATTTTTTGAGGCTTACTCAAACTGATCATAATCATCAGGATCACAATGACTACAAAGTCAATAGCCATTCTGTCAAGGAAAGGATAATCCGGGAAAGCACCATTTGTCCAAACAGGAAGAAACTTTAACACAGTTGAAAGTGGAATTGTAATCAATGCTCCCGTCATAGCTGCCGCAGTTGTTGTGCGTTTCCAATAAAAGCCCAGCAAGAATATGGCCAGTACTCCTGGTGAAATAAAGCCCACATATTCCTGGATAAACTGGTAAGCCTGATCAAGTGATTTTAAGGATGGTGTTACAATCGCTGCAACCAGCATTGAAATCACAACCGCCCATCGGCCAACATTAACCATCTTTTTGTCAGAAGCTGTTTTGTTGAAGTATTTTTTATAAATGTCAAGCGAAAAAATTGTGGATATACTGTTTGCTTTACCAGCCAATGAAGCAACAATGGCCGCTGTAAGGGCAGCAAATGCCACACCTTTTAAACCTGCCGGTAATAAATTCATCAAGGTTGGATAAGCATGATCAGGTTTCAATACACCCGCATCCGACATCTCCGTAACAAATAAGCCTTTATTATGAAGCACATACATCACAATTCCTGGAAGGACGGCAATTACCGGTACTAGTAATTTTAAAAACGCTGCGAATAAAATACCCTTACGTGCCGTATTTAAATCGGCACCTAATGCACGCTGTACGATGTACTGATTACAGCCCCAGTAAGCCAGATTGTTGATCAGCATGCCACCAATTAGTACAGATAACCCCGGCAGTTCCTTATAGTATTTATCAGATGAATCAAATATCATGTGAAAATGATCTGGAGCCTCCTTTCTTAAGATAGACAAGCCCTTAAAAATATCCTCGCCAAATCCATATTCCCTGGAAAGTAAAGAAAGGGCAAGATAAGTCGTAATCAAACCCCCAAAGATCAGGACCAAAACCTGGATCACGTCGGTATAGCCAATAACTTTCATTCCCCCTAGAGTGACTACCATGGAAAAGATGCTTAACCCCACGATACTCCACTCAAAGCTGATGGGTGATATAGAGGAGATGGCTAATGCCCCCAGGTAAATGATAGACGTAAGATTCACAAAAACATACACCAACAACCAGAATACAGCCATAATGGTACTTACCTGATCATTATACCGCTTTGATAAGAACTGCGGCATGGTAAAGATCTTGTTCTTCAAGTATACCGGGATGATAAAAATAGCCACAATGATCAGTGTTGCGGCTGCCATCCACTCATAAGAAGCAATCGCAAGACCCAGTGCAAAGCCGGAGCCGGACATCCCAATGAAATGCTCAGCAGAAATATTTGAAGCAATCAGTGATGCCCCGATAGCCCACCAGGTAAGTGAACCCTCTGCCAGGAAAAAATCCTTCGCACTACTGGATGTAGTTTTTTTCTTATGATAAATGTAATAGCCATAGGCGGCTATCGCAATAAAATAAATAAAGAAAACTACATAATCGGCGATGTCAAGATGATTCATATTTGGTTTGCGCTAAATCAGTTTCCCTCATATAAATGAGTTAAATTAATTATATTACATTTGGTTAAAAGCAAAACCTTAGGGTGGTCTTACTTATCAAAGCTGTATATAAAAATATTAAATCTGAGATTAAGCGGGCATTTTATTTACGAATACGTTTAAGTAAAAACATCACCATTATTGGCAAAAACTTTCAAATTCAAATGTAAATGAAGGGAACTGTAACTGTAAAAACGCTAGCTAAAGAATTAAATATATCTATTGCCACTGTTTCAAAAGCATTAAATGACAGTTATGAAATTAGTTTAGAAACCAAGCAAAAGGTTTGGGACCTGGCTAAGAAATTAAAATATGAACGTAACCCATCTGCAAGTAACCTCCGCAGTCATAAAACAAAAACTATAGCAGTTATTATTCCTGAGATTGCCAATAATTTCTTCTCACTGGCCATAAACGGGATTGAAGAGATAGCCAGAAAACGTGACTATCATGTATTGATTTATCAAACCCACGAAAACAGTGAAACAGAAATTGCTTTTACTGATAGCCTTTTAAGCGGCAGGGTCGACGGGATATTGATCTCTGTTTCGAGTAACACAAACAACAATGAGCATTTTAAAGAACTGGTTAAGAAGATACCTGTTGTTTTCTTTGATCGGGTTTTTGAAGATATAGATGCTGTGAAAATAACCACAGATGATTATGAAAGTGCTTACAATGCGACATGTCATTTAATAGAATGTGGTTGTAAAAAGATTGCTTATCTGTTTGCGCTTAATAATCTGGTAACTGGCAAAAATAGGTTTGCCGGATACCAGAAAGCATTAGAAAGGTATAATATGATTTATACCGATGAGATGATCGTTCACTATGATAAAAACACCAGTAAGAATTATGAAAATATAAAAGCCATGGTGTCTGATCAGAAGCCTGATGCTATTATCTCTTCTATTGAGGATCTTGCTTTGCCTTGTTACTATGTTGCCCGCGAGTTAAATCTAAATATTCCGAAGGATCTAAAAATTATAAGTTTTTCCAACCTTAACACTGCGCCACTTTTAAATCCATCCCTTACTACAATTGAACAGCCTGCTTTTGAAATTGGAAAAGAAGCAGCTAGTATTTTATTCAAAATATTAGATAAAAAGTATTTTGAACCAAATGAAAATCACATCCTAAAATCCAGCTTGATTAAGCGCGAATCAACATCTTGCGGCTAATTTGTCCCTTTCTATTTATTGTATTGACTAACAAGAATAAATAAGATCTGATCATGTAAATATTCCTTAGATTTTCTTAACATTGTGTTAATCTAAATTAACCAAATGGAGAATAAGCTCTTGCATCATTTATTATGGGAACGTATCAGGGGAGGTGATAACGGTGCATTTTTTGATCTTTATAAAGCGCTTTATTATGATCTGGTTAATTTTGGTATCCGTGTATGCGGTGATGCAGAAACAGCGGGAGAAGCAACCGACCAGGTATTTATTACCATATGGGAAAAACATGAACAATTAAACAGAGTTGATAATGTGCCCGCTTACCTGCGTACATTTTTAAAACGTAAGATTTTACGGCTGCTGGAGCGTAAACGTAAAATTAATGATGCCTTGCAAAATGCAGGTGCAGAGGGTGAGTGGATGGAAATGTCGTACGAAGAGTTTATAGTAAAAGTTCAGACCGATGAACTGGTGCGATATAAACTGAAAAATGCCTTGGAGAAATTAACCTTCAGGCAAAAGCAATTAATTCATTTAAAATTCTTTGACGGATTGAGCTATGAACAAATAGCTGATCAAACCCAACAAACTATTAAAACTGCTTACAATACGATTTATGATGCGCTTAAGATCTTGCGCAAAGAGTTGAAAGATTAGTAACGACTAATGACGGGGGGCAATCGCTGATTGGATCATAAAGATCGCGCAATTAACGCGTAAAATCATGTCATTAAGCAATCTTATTCGTGTAAATTAAAAAAAAGTAAAATTTTCTTAGGAAAAACATAACATTTTAGGCACTGGTATTATAAAAGCCAAATGTTATGATAGATCGTAGTCTTTTCAATGTTGAAGACTTTTTAGTAGATAATACCTTCCAGCTATATTGCGCCGGAACAGATAAACTTTGTATTACCTACTGGGAAAATTATATTAAAGCACATCCTGAGCAAGAGAAAGTTATTGCCGAAGCAAAACGCTTGTATGTGATATTAAGTGGGAACAAGAAACCACTGAATAAACAGGTAAATCTCTTGAAAAATAATATTAAACCTCAAAATGAGGCTGGTATTATCCCTATCCATAAAAATTATATGTGGCTGAAAATTGCAGCGGCAGTTCTGCTAATGGTAGGTGTTGCGGTTATCTTTAAAAATAACCCTAAAGAAAATATCCCAAAGGCTAGTTTGGTTACCCATTTTAGTACAAAAGGTGGCGAAAAGAAAAAAATTACTCTGTCGGATGGTTCTGTGGTTTTGCTTAATGCCAAAAGTGTATTAACACTGGATAAGAATTTTAATCAGAAAAACCGGGAGGTTAATTTAGTTGGAGAGGCTTTTTTTGATGTTACCCACAATAAGAATAAGCCCTTTAAGGTACATACCGAGGATTTTGACATCAATGTTCTTGGTACCTCTTTTAATGTTAAAATATACCCGGGCGAAGCAACATCTGAAACAGTGCTGATTAAAGGCTTAATTGTGATGGAGGGAAAAGGAACCAAGGGGAGTTCTATAACTTTAAGGCCAAGTCAGAAAGTTACTTTTTATAAAAAAGCTGAAGAACTTCCTAGTAACATCAAACCACAAAAACCTTCAGTTGTACATCCGCAAATAGCTATTAATCAATATACCAAAGTTAACGACAGCACAATTGTAGAAATGGCCTGGACGCAAAACAGGCTGGAGATTTTAGATCAAACTTTTGCTGAAGTTAAAGGGGATTTGGAAAGATGGTACAATGTGGAGATTGTATTTGAAGATCATGAAGTAGAGAAATACCGTTTTACAGCAACATTTAAACATGAAAATATTGATCAGGCATTAAAAGCATTTCAAGATGCAGAGCATTTTAAATATAAAATAAAGGGAAATCAAATTATCATATCTAAATAAATTAGAAAGGGACGGTGTTGACGCACCGCCCCAATAATTTTTTTGATATAAGCACTGGCAGTTTTATGCGCAAACAGATTGCTGCCAAATACTAAAGCAACCAAAAAAACAAAAATATGATTAATTATTACTTACTGCAAGTACGTCCTGATGTAAGGATGTTCTTAAAATTCATTATTTTAATGAAACTAATCTGTATTATAATTTTTATTACATGTCTCAATGTTTCGGCATCTGTCTTTTCTCAGCAAAAGATATCACTAGATGTTACGAAAACAAAACTGGGCAAGGTTTTGAAGATTATTGAAGAACAAAGTGATTATCATTTTGTGTACAGTTCGTCAAATGTTCCTATAAATAAGGACATTACATTGTCGGTAAAAAATACTTTAGTTACAGATGTTTTAGCCGTAATATTTAACAACACCAACTTAAATTATTCTGTTTCCGGTGCGGGGCTAATTGTAATTAGCCGGAAAAAAGACATTAAAGTCAACGGTACAGTTAAAGATTCTAATGGTGGTCCTTTACCGGGCGCTACGGTTCGAATCAAAGGAAGCGGCGCAGGAACATCAACCGATATAAATGGTAAATTCTCAATATCTGCCCTCCCAAATGCAATTCTAGTAGTTTCATATGCTGGTTTCCAAACAAGAGAAATGGCCGTTGATGGTAAAACAGAGCTACAGGTTGTATTAACAGAAGATACCAAATTGTTAAATGAGGTTGTGGTAACAGCTTTGGGTATTAAAAAGGAACGCAGGGCACTGGGGTATTCTGTTTCTCAGCTTCAGGGCGAATCTTTAACACAAGCCAGAGAAAACAATGTGGCCAATGCCCTGGTAGGTAAAGTTGCAGGTCTGGACATCAGCTCAACTTCAGGTGGTGCGGGTTCTGCAACAAGTGTAACCATTCGTGGTGTTTCCAGCCTTAGTCAAAACAATCAGCCATTATATGTTATTAATGGTGTGCCAATGGAAAATAAGCCAACAGGTTTAAATAATTTAAATCCAAACGGAAACTCAGGTAGTCAGTGGGATAACGCACCGGATCTGGGAGATGCGGTGGGTAATTTAAATCCTGATGATATCGAAAGTATCTCAGTGTTAAAAGGTGCTGCGGCATCGGCACTTTATGGTTCAAGAGCTAAAGCAGGAGTTATCCTAATCACCACCAAAAGTGGAAAAGGGAATAGTATTGATTTCAACAGCAATTATGTAGTAGAGCAAATCATGGACAGAACAGATTGGCAGTATGTTTACGGACAGGGTGCTAGTGGAATTAAACCGAAAGATGCTCTTACAGCTGGTCAGGCAGGAGGTTCAAGCTGGGGCGCCAAATTAGACGGTAGCAATGTCCCTCAGTTTGATGGCGTTTTAAGGCCTTATTCAGCTCAGAAAAACAACATTGAAGATTTTTATCGTAATGGTGGTACTTGGTCTAATACACTTGCTTTAAATAAAACATTTGACGGTGGGGCAATTCGCTTTTCAGCAAATGATGTACATAACAATTCTGTGGTTCCAAACTCGGGCTTAAATAGACAATCATTTAATCTTGTAGGTACTTTCGAACCCGTAAAGCGTTTAACTATAGATGCCCGTGCAAATTACATTTTAGAGCAAGCAAAGAACAGGCCTATGCTGTCGGATGGAGCAGGTAATGCAAACTATAATGTCGCATTTTTGCCGACATCAGTTAGTGTAAATAGTCTTAAAGCAGGTAAGGATGCTGATGGGAATGAAATTCAATACAACACAGGAAACCCTTTTGCTACTAATCCATGGTTTGCGGCAAATGAGTTTATAAATAATACTAAAAGAGATAGGTTGATCAGCTCTTTCAATGCCCGTTATACTTTTGATAATGGTTTGTTTTTGCAAGGACGTGTTGGAAGGGATTCTTATAATGATACTTATAAAAACGTAGTGCCCTCAGGAACGGCCTATTATCAGCCGGGAAAAATTGCCGAACAGAAAACAAAATTTGCTGATGTAAATGCGGATGTCTTGGTAGGAAAGTCATTCACTGTCCAAGATGATTTCACTTTAACTCCAAATGTTGGGGTCAGCTTTAGAAATACTCGAGTTAGTCAGACAACAAATAATGGAACTGATTTCGCAGTTTTTGGCGTTTACAATATACTTAATGCAAAAAATAAATCAGTTGGATCCGTTGAGTCTGAATCTGAAACCCATTCATTGTATGGTACTTTGGAACTCGCTTATCGTGATATACTTTACTTAACCGGTAGTGGCAGATCTGACTGGTTTTCTACACTTGCAACTCCAGGAAGGGACAATAAGCTAAGCGTTTTTTATCCATCAATAAGTGGTTCATTTGTGTTCTCAGAATTGCTTAAATCTGAAACATTATCATTCGGTAAATTAAGAGCAGGTTATGCTATTGTTGGGCAGGCTACAGATCCTTATCAAACTTTATTAACTTATGGTTTTAGAAGTGAAAGTTTAAATGGAAACCCTCTTGCAATTATTAATAACATCAATATCCCTAATTCGAAACTAAAGGCTTCAAAGGCTTCAGAACTTGAAATAGGAACTGAATTAAGGTTTTTTAACGATCGTTTAAATCTTGATGCAACCTGGTATAAAAAACGCTCTAAAGACGAGATCAGTTTTGTTACAACATCGAGTACAACCGGTTATGCAGGTGCAGTGCTTAATTCTGGCGAAATTGAAAATAAAGGGGTGGAAATGTTAATTACAGGAGTAGCAGTCAAAAATGAGAAATTTAGCTGGACTTCATCCCTAAACGGGACATATAATGACAATACGGTACTTTCTCTTGCAGAAGGTGTGACCTTCCAATCACTAGCTACTTCACGTACAGGCGTAGGGTTTTTACAAAACATACCAGGTAAAGCTGCCGCTCAGGTCACAGCTTATGATTATAAATATGATGCAAATGGACAAATTGTAACAGGTGCTTTGGGAGCGCCTGATAAAGGTGAGTTAAAAAGCTATGGTTCTGCTTATAATAAATGGTTTGCGGGTTGGAATAATGAATTTACCTACAATGGCGTAACCCTATCTTTCCTGATTGATGGTAAATGGGGGGGTAAACTTTTCTCTGCAACTGATTACTATGGCTATCTTTTTGGTTTGCATAAAGCTACACTTGAGAACAGGGAGAAGCTGGGTGCCACGGCTTCAGACTTTTACAAAGCAACAGCCGAGAACGTGTCACATAAATTTGTTCAGGATGCTAGCTTTATCAAATTCAGACAATTAACGTTGGGTTATAATTTTCCCGCAAAAATGTTCAATGATAAAATTAAGAGCTTAAATGTAAGTTTGGTTGGAAGAAATCTATTTATTCTGATGAAGAAAACAGATAACATCGATCCTGAATCAAGCTACAATGCTACCTTTCCAGGATTGGAATTGGGGGGTGTACCACCAGTAAGAACCTTTGGCGTAAACCTAAGTGTTAAGTTTTAATTATTAAAAATCCAGAACAATGAAAACGAATATATCATATAAATATAGCCTGATGTTACTTGTTGGTATTCTAGTAGGAACCAGCTGTACAAAAGATTTTAAAGAAATTAATACCAATCCAATAGCCTACGGGCCTACGAACTTTGATCCGAATTATACTTTAACTACGGCTCAGCTTACTTATACCGGAAGTATCGATTTTGCTTACGATACCTGGAGGGGAAACCTAATTTATTCTGCAACTATGATGCAGGGGCTTTCGAGTGTTGTTAGTTATTGGGCAGGAGACAAATATCTACTTAACCCCGGTTATACCTCAGCTTATTGGGGTAATAGTGCTGTTGGGGCATATATAGAGCAGGTGAGGCCTATTGTTGATGTAGTACAATTCACGAAAGACAAACCAAAATTTGGAAATGTTCATCAGGTAGCCCGTTTGTGGAAAGCACTTATCTTTGAACGCATTACGGATCTTTATGGAGATGCGCCTTACTCGGAAGCCGGGATGGGATTTTATAGTGGAATCCTTACCCCAAAATACGATAAACAACAGGCAATTTATATGGACTTGTTGAAGGAAGTAGAGGAGGCGACTAACGGGCTAAAAGTGGATGGAGACAAAGTTACAGGTGATGTTATCTATCAGGGTAATATAGAAAAATGGAAACGTTTTGGTAATTCCCTTTTATTGCGTATTGCGATGAGGCTAACAAAAGTTGACGAAAATACGGCAAAAGCATATGCCCAAAAGGTGGTGGGAAAGACCATGATCAATAACGATGATAACGCTTTCGTCAGACATGATGTTTCAGGCGCCAGAGTTACTCAAAACAGAAATAGCCAGGTTTTAAATGGTGATGGGGGGCAAGAACATTATTATGTTAAATGGTCTAAAACATTTATTGATGCTTTAAAAAGTAATAATGATCCTCGTTTGGGTAAGGTTGCAGTAATAAAGTTATATACTGATGAGGCGAGCAAAGTGCAGAACGGAGAATTTAGTGCCAATCCAGCGGGTCAGAAAGGGATGCCAAATGGTAAAGACTTAAGCGGAATTGCCGATCGGGACATTAGACAAGATGCTTCTTTTACTTCATTTCCTGAATATTCTTCGCCACATCCGGCTATGATAAAAAAGAATGGTTTAACCTTTATATTGACTTATTCAGAGAGCGAGTTACTATTGGCTGAAGCATCACAAAGATGGGGGATTGCTGGTTCTGCTTCCGATCATTATGCAGAAGGTGTTAAAAAGGCAATCACTTTTCTTAGTCAATATGATACTGAAATAGCGATTACAGATGGTGTTGCTGCAAATTTTGTTACAGCTAATCCTTATAATCCTGCAAATGGATTACAACAAATTAATACTCAGTATTGGTTGCATACCATCACAATGCTTGATTTTTATGAAACCTGGTCTAACTGGCGTAGAAGCGGATTTCCAGCATTAACACCAGTTGTATATCCTGGTAATGTAACTGGAGGGACTATCCCACGTCGTTTCCCATATCCTGTAGAGGAAGATGTGAGTAATGGAGTTAATTATAAAGAAGCATCTGCTGCAGTGCCGGGTGGCGATAAATTATCCGGTAGAGTATGGTGGGATAAACAATAACCCCTTAAAAACTATTTATTAACAATCATAAGGCCCTTCAATTTTACTGTTGGGCCTTATGATTTTATCTAAAAATCTTGTAATAGTAAGCTAATTCATGTAAATTCACAGTGCATTACGTCAAATCTATCTGTTTAATCTGAACAGTTAAAATCATTTAAATAGTATGTCAAATATTAACTTGATTATCGAAGAAAGACCAAGTAACATTGGCAATTTTATGGTTGGCAGATTATTGCCCTTTCGTGAAAAAAGAATGGTTGGCCCATTTGCTTTTGTAGATCACATGGGACCTACATGTTTAAGCGATCACGAGAATTTAGATGTTCCACCACATCCACATATTGGTCTTTCTACCTTAACGTATCTTTTTGAAGGTGCCATAATGCATAAAGATGGTTTGGGGAACGAAACTGAAATTCAACCTGGGCAGGTAAACTGGATGACTGCAGGAAGTGGAATTGTCCATTCAGAACGGACTCCGGCCTATTTAAGAACCTCTGATAAAATGCTCCATGGGCTTCAGATATGGGTTGCTTTACCAAAAGCCCTTGAAGAGATGGAACCGGAGTTTTTCCATTTTAATGAAGATGAAATTCCACGCTGGACAGAAAATGGGATTGATTTTAAACTTATTGCTGGTGATGTATTTGGACACTTCTCGCCAGTACCGGTATATAGTCCGCTTTATTTCCTGGAATTGAGAACTACTAAAAGTCAGACCGTTAAGATAGGTAAAGATTTATTTGGCGAAAGTGCCCTATATATTCTTGAGGGTGGGATTGAAAGCGAAGGAAATACATTTGAGCCTAAACAACTCCTGGTGGCTAAAGACAGTAAATTGTGTGAATTTGTTATGCTTGAAAACTCAATTATATACATATTTGGTGGAGAACCTTTTTCTGAGGAACGGTTTATTTACTGGAATTTTGTAGCTTCTACCCGAGAAAGAATTGAAGAAGCAAAGGCAAAATGGCTTTCACAATCTTTTGTCCCGGTACCGGGCGAAACTGATTTTGTTCCCCTGCCGGAACAAAGTAGAAATATTAAAAACTAAATATATCAAATGAAGATTTTAGCGTTCGCAGGAAGTAGTAGTCGCCAATCAATTAATCGGCAATTGGTTATCCACACCATTTCTTTTTTTAAAGATCATGATGTTACACTGTTAGATTTAAATGATTTCGAAATGCCATTATTCTCTGTAGATAGAGAGGCCAATGACGGGTATCCGGAAAAGGCTTATAAGCTAATAGACCATATATCAGAGACCGATCTTATTATTCTCTCGCTGGCGGAACACAATGGAAGCTACAGCGCTGCCTTTAAGAATGTGATGGATTGGTGTTCCCGTACCAACAGTAAGTTTTTCCAGAACAAGCCAATGTTGTTAATGAGTGCCTCGCCTGGTGGATTTGGAGGTGGTAATGTCATGAATGCAGCGATAATCAGACTGCCAAAGTTAGGGGCGGAGGTATTGACAACCTTTTCGCTTCCTTCCTTTCATCAAAACTTTGACCAGGAAACAGGCATCTCAAATTCTGAACTTCTTGAAACACATCTTTCTAAAATCAGTGAGGTAAAAGCTAGAATGTCTCTTTAATTAGAGCATTTATTTCTTTGATTACCCTTGGGTCAATAATTATTTTAGCATGAGTGGTATCATCATACCTCGAAGCATTTATTGTTGGGTACTGTTCTAGAAATGTTTCAATAAAACCTGCAGGGGATATATAGTCGTTAACTTCATAGATGAGCAGGTGTTTTACCTCATCAGAAAAAGTGTACATATCATTTAATAAAAAGCGACTGGTGCTCATTTGGTAAAGCTCTTCGAATTCACTAAAAAAACGTTGTTGTACATTTTCAGGGATGCTTACAGCCGTCATGGACGATTTGAAATTCTCTGTTAGATTAACCAGCGGTGCAATGCTGATCAGGAGTTTGGGGAATTGCAATGTTTCTTGTAGGACCAACGTATTGGCCATACCACCAAGTGAATGACCGATCATTACATCGGGAGCCCCATAGTTTTTTTGGAATTCTTTGATGGCCTCTGCAAAAAGGATCAGGTTGCTCAGTTCACCTTCAGAGCTCCCATTTCCCGGTGCATCGAAGGCCCATATCTCAATATCTTTATTAAGCAATAAAACATCTATCAATTCGCTAAAATCGATGGCCTTAGAACCCCATCCGTGTGTAAGCAAAACCTTAATGGAACCGTTACCCCATCTAAAACAATTAAAGTTCAAATCAGACTTGCTAAAATACTGGTCATACACTTTTAAGGTGGAGGTTTTAGCAGCATTTAAAAGATCTTGCTGATGTAAACGGCTTGGCATTTTTGGGGAGTAACAAATAAATTTCCAGAGCGTTGCCTGTAAAAGCTCAGGGTCGTGGCTTTGAACTTTTATATCTTCGATTATTTGTTTTAGGTTTTTCACTTTATAATTCCCGCTGCATTACCCTTGCCGTTTGTGTACTGCCATCGTGGCTCCATCCTGGAGGGTAAAAGATGTACTTTAATTTATCTTTAAATGTAGGTGCTTTTTTAACATCGGCATAAAGCGCAATAAATTCATGGAAAATTATATTTACAGGGCCAGAGTATTCTGGCTGCTTTGTTAATCCATACTTTATTTCTTCCTCTGGTACTTCTGCCTGGAATGTCCCGAATATGCGATCCCATAGGATTAATACCATACCCATATTCTTGTCAAGGTAGCGTACATTACTTGCATGATGAACACGATGATGTGAAGGTGTAACAAAAAAGTATTCAATTATTGGATGTAATTTCCCCACGTATTGAGTATGTACTATATTGCCATAGATTTGAGTAACCAGATAGGCAAAAAGAATATCAAAAGCATTAAATCCCATTAATGCCAGAGGAAGATAGAAGAAAACTCTGTATAAGGGCTCAAATACCGTAGACCTGAAACCTGTGGTAAGATTGAAATGTTCAGATGAGTGATGCGTAACGTGCATGGCCCAAAAGAGCCGAACATAATGGCCGGTGTAATGTAAAAACCAGTATAAAAAGTCTTGAGCAAGAATTAGTACGATCCAATAAATCACCACGTTTGAAATTTGGAACAAACGATAATGAAGATAGAAGTATTGAAGTAACATAAAAGTTCCTGCCTTTGTAAGGATATTGACTACAAAGGCGCTGGCCATCAGATAAACATTAGCAAGTGTGTCACGTCTCTGATAATGTTTTTTATCATGGACGTAACTAAAGTACATTTCAAACAAGGTAAGTAATATAACGAAACCAAATAGTGTTCCAACCGTTATACTTTTATCCAAATCTGTCATCTTGAGGGCTTTCTATAAATTTACGGAATTAATAATGCTTAAAATTCAATACTATAAGCATAAACACCGTTTAAGCAGTAATGATTTAAACAAATCAAAATTCCTTATTTTTATAGAAATAGCTGTCCTTAGAGTGTCATAATCAATACTTTTACTCTAAAAGACTGAGTTTTATTACCTTCCGGTCAGGTCAATGGAGAATCTATCAAATAAAGTAGCTTCTTCATCAGTACTTAAACTTGGAACGGTATAATATTCACCTTGGATAGTGAAACTAAAAGGTGTTTTTTCGATCGATACTTTTAAAAAGCCATGCCTGTTGTCGCAATAGCTATCAAGCTGAACCTTACTAAATAAATCACTTTTAGCGCAGTAATTGCCGTCGTAAGGATCTGCAAGTTGGTGTAATTCGTCAAAACCACCGGCTCCTGCAACAATAAATGGGAGTGTTTTTCCATCTTCATATTGCTTACTAAAGCGTTGGTAATTATGTACGTGTCCGCTAAAAATAATGTCTGGTTTTACACCAGCATCTTTAAAAGCAGTTTCCAGAAACTCTATCATTGATTTGCTCGATCCATGATTTGTATCTGCAGAATAAGGAGCATGGTGCATGCAAACAATTATGGCCTTATCAGAACGGAGAGTGGCGGCATTTTGTAACTCTTTAACAAACCAGTTTTTTTGTTCCTTAGTAATGTGGCCATATTTAGGGACATTTGTATGAAGGCCAATTATTGTGGCTAGAGGCGATTCCATTGTCCAGAATACATGAGGCTGAACCTGACTTTTTCTATTGCTGTCGGTACCAAAATAAATTGTTTTAGGGCAAGTATTGCAAAAAGCAGCGTAAAATGCTTCAAGACTTTCGTAATGTAAATCGCAGTCTGGATTTATATCTGTGTCATGATTGCCGGCAATGGCATAAATAGGACCCGGGTAGGTTTCGAATGGTTTTAAAAACTGCTCATCATACTGCTCTGCTTCGCCATAGTGATATACAATATCTCCAAGGTGGTATAAGAATGCTGGTCTGTCGTGTTCATTTGTTGCGCATAAGTATTGCTCAGCCATCTTCCCTGCTACTTGTTTCTGAGCATCGGCAGATTTCAATCCGCCAGTATCACCAACCATATGAAAAACCATTTTTCCAGGTGCTGTTTCATTTAAGCGGTTTCCAAGATTTAATCGGTAKSGGNAANKASCGGTTGGTTCAGGCAAAGGTTGAAATTTATCAAGGTCATCTACCTGATCTGTTTTAAAAACAGCATTGTACAGAATCTTTGTGCTGATCATAATCTTAACGTTTGGTGATTACCATAAAATTAGGACGCTAATATTAAGTCAGCATTAAAAATTGATTATTATCAAAAATGGTAATGTAGCCTTATCAGGAACAATTGTGATAAAACTATTGTTAAGGGTTTTGGTTATGTTAACATAATGATAATTGCATATTAAAATGCAGTTAATTTATATTTGCGCAGTGACAACACCTCTATACGTACTTTACGAATTACTGATCAGACTCACAGCGTTAGATCCAATGATCGGCGAATTTTACGCTCATAAATACACAGATTCCGGTGCAATTATCAGAACAAATAACGGGTCATTGAATGTTCCTCAACATTTACTTGAAAAACAATTTTCAAATCCCTCTCAGATAACCGATGCAGATTTAAAGCAATTGGTAAATGAATTTAAGTGGAGTACCTGATTTTGAAGTATAAGGAGAGAGTTGTGTTGGGATAAAGTAACTAAGATATTATGGATTATATAGAAGTTAGGTAGTAATCTTTTGTTAAATTTGGTTTAACACTTATTTCTTATTCATAAATTCTTAGATAAATGAAAATTAAAAAATCTTTCAGTATCCCTTTTGCGGCCTGCTCTTTACTGCTGATGGCATCCTGCAACAATTCGGAACCAAAGCAAGAACTGCATTCAGGTCTTATCCTTAAAAATATGGATACTACCGTGGCACCGGGGAATAATTTTACGGCCTATGTGAACGGCACCTGGATGAAAAAGACAAAGATCCCTTCGGATAAGGCCTCATATGGTGTTGGGGCTATGGTGAACGATAAAGCGCAGGAAGATGTTAAAGCGATAATAGAGAATGCTGCAAAGGGAAATCCTGCAGAGGGTTCTGATGAACAGAAAATTGGCGATTTTTATGAATCTTATATGAACACGAAGGTTCGTGATTCTATTGGCCTGTCGCCTTTAAATGCCGAATTCAAAAAAATAGATGCTATCGCTTCAGGAAAAGATTTGGCCTCTTATTTTGCCTATGCTAATAAGATAGGCTATATGGTTCCTTTCAATTTAAGTGTTGCTGAAGATCTGAAAGATCCCAGAAAGTATATGCTTTATACCTGGCAAGGGGGTTTGGGTTTACCAGATCGTGAGTATTATTCGTTAAAGGATGCAAAATCTGCAGATATCCGCGCTAAATACGTGGCCCATATTGAAAAGATGTTAACTCTTGCCGGAATTCCTGATGCAAAAACTAAATCTGCTCAGATAATGGGGCTCGAAACACTGATCGCCTCAAAGCAAATGAAGAAGGAAGAAACTAGAAATATGGCTGGCCTTTATAACAGTTTTCCAATTAAAAATCTGAGCACTTTAACTCCTGATTTTGATTGGAACACATTGCTAACAGAGGCAGGAGTTAAGAATCATGACACCTTAATTATTAGCCAGGTAGCATATACTAAAGATTTAAATGCCATTTTGAAGAATACGCCGCTCGATACCTGGAAAAATTATCTGAAATGGAGTGCTGTCACAAGCTCTGCAACTTCTTTGAACACAGCGCTTGATCAGGAGAATTTCAATTTCTATGCTAAAACTTTATATGGTGTTAAGGAACAGAAGCCTCAATGGCGCAGAGCTGTTGATGTAGTTAACGGGAACTTGGGCGAGGTAGTTGGTAAACTATATGTGGAGAAACATTTCCCGCCTGCAGCAAAGGAACGCATGCTTAAACTGGTTGGYAATCTATTKAAAGCATACGAGACGAGTATTAAAGAGCTTGATTGGATGGGTGCAGAAACTAAAAAACAAGCACTGGAAAAAATAAATAAATTCACTCCAAAAATTGGATATCCTGATAAATGGAGAGATTATGGCAAACTTAGAATCGCGAAGAACGATTTGTTCGGTAATGAAAAACGATCTACAGAGTTCGAGTACAATCGCACTTTTAATAAGCTAGGTAAACCTGTTGATCGTACAGAATGGGGGATGACGCCGCAAACCGTTAATGCATATTATAATCCTAGTATGAATGAGATTGTTTTTCCTGCTGCAATCCTTCAGCCGCCATTTTTTGATATGACTGCAGATGACGCCGTAAATTATGGAGGCATTGGTGCGGTAATTGGCCATGAAATAGGCCATGGTTTCGACGATCAGGGAAGTACATTTGATGGCACAGGTGCAATGCGTAACTGGTGGACAGCTAAGGATCAAAGTGAGTTTAAAAAGAGAACAAGTGCTCTAAAAGCACAGTACACTGGGTTTAAAGTTTTTCCTGATCTGAATGTAAATGGAGATTTTACACTTGGTGAAAATATCGGAGACCTCGGAGGATTGAGTATTGCGCTGAAAGCCTATAATACAAGCTTAAATGGTAAACCAGGGCCGGTTATGGATGGATTTACCGGTGAGCAAAGGGTATTCCTTGGGTGGGCTCAGGTATGGTTAAATAAATCTACAGACGAGGCTTTAAGGAATCAAGTCGGCACAGATCCTCATTCCCCTGCTAAGTTTAGGGTTAATGGTGTAGTTAGGAACATACCGGAGTTTTATACTGCATTTAATGTAAAACCAACGGATTCTTTATACTTGGCACCAGAGAAAAGAGTTAAAATCTGGTAAAGGATGTAGCAAAGAGTCAGCATAGAAGAAAAGCTCGTATCATTAATCATGATACGAGCTTTTCAATTTAATTGAGATTGCAGTTAATATTAGATTGATAAAGTTCTTTAACTACTGATATAGCTTTCTAGCTGAGATATGGTTTGTTTTTGGTCTGCAATGATGAATTTAACCACATCACCTATTGAAACCATTCCAAGTAATTGATTGTCCTGCATTACCGGTAAATGCCTGATATGTTTGTCCGTCATGATTTGCATGCACAGGTCTATGCTGTCCGTTGGCACAATAGTGATTGGATTGGCTGTCATTACCTCTTTTATCGGAGTGCCGGCCGACGATTTCCCATACAATATGATCTTCCGTGCATAATCTCTTTCTGTAAATATACCCTGTAGCTTATGATCTTCAAGAATAAGCAGTGCACTTACATTCTTTTCCATCATCAATTGAAGCGCCTCTAAAACAGATGAGTTTTCTGTAACTGAGAAAATTTGTACAGGTTTAGTATTAAGTATTTGTTGTACTGTTTTCATAAGCGATTAAGAATTAGCTATTTAAATTTAACTAAAAAAAATTAAATCACCATTATCTTGTACAAAAAAATATTATTTCATCAGAGGCAATATTTCCTCTACATATTTCCTGTCATTTGCCAATCTGGGAACCTTATGTTGTCCTCCAAGTTTGCCTTTCGATTTTAGCCAATTATAAAAAGTATTATTAGGAGCATTGTGTACTTTAGGGCGGCGTAATGCCATATCTTTAAATCTCTTGGCATCATAATCAGAATTCACTTCTCTTAAAGTCTGGTCCAGCACATCTACAAAAAGTTCAAAATCGTTTGGTTGATGATCAAATTCAATGATCCATTCATGACCTCCAACTTCTTCGCCTTTGAAGTAAATAGGACAAGCGGTATAATCTTTAAAAACTGCGCCTGTTGCATCGCAGGCTTTACAAATCGCTTGTTCAGCATTGTCTATAATAACCTCTTCTCCAAAAGCATTTATGAAGTGTTTTGTCCTACCCGTTATTTTTATTCGGTATGGAGATAAACTAGTGAATTGAACAGTATCTCCAATCATGTACCGCCAAAGGCCTCCATTTGTAGAAATAATAATGGCGTAGTTTTTATTTAGTTCTACCTGTTCAAGAGTTAAGGTATCGGGGTTATCTTCCTCAATTTTTTCAAACGGCAAAAATTCGTAGTAAATGCCGTAATCAAGCATCAGTAAAAGTTCATCAGAATCTACTTCATCCTGAATGCCAAAAAAACCTTCAGAAGCATTATAGGTTTCCAGGTAATACATGTGATTACAAGGAATCAGTTCTTTAAACTGTTCTCTGTAAGGCTTAAAATTTACTGCTCCGTGAATATAAAGCTCAAGATTTGGCCATACCTCTAGCAAATTGGCTTTGCCGGTAATTTCGAGTACCTTTTTAGCCAATACTATTGTCCATGTGGGCACTCCTGCAATATTGGTCACATTCTCTTTGATGGTGGCCTCTGCCATTTTTTCCATCTTCTCCTCATAGTTTTCCATCAATGCAATGGAGATATTTGGCGTACGGTAATATTCTGCCCACATTGGCAGATTTTTAATCAGCACTGCCGAAAGGTCCCCGTAAAAAGAATCTTCATTGAGCTGGTTGATTTGATGGCTGCCACCAAGAACCAGTCCTTTTCCGGTAAAAATCTCGTTGTCAGGTCTGTTGTTACAGAAAATAGATAGCATGTCCTTCCCGCCTTTAAAATGACATTCCTGTAAAGATTCTTCAGATACGGGAATAAACTTACTCCTGTCACTTGTTGTTCCGGATGATTTGGCAAACCATTTAATTTCAGACGGCCAGAGAATGTTTTGTTCTCCTTTTAGCATCCTTTCTATATATGGTTTTAACGTATCATAATTCTGTAAGGGAACACGTTCTTTAAATTGCTTAGGGGTCTCAATAGTACGGTAATCATATTTTTCTCCCCATTCAGTATCCTCAGCACTGGAAATTAGTTTTTGAAACCATTCTTCCTGTACGTCATGTGGGTACTTCATAAAAAGCTCAATCTGGTGAACGCGCTTTTTCATATACCAGGTAAAAATTGAATTTACAATTGCCATGCTTTTTTTTAAGTAGTGAATTATAAGTTTTTACTTCGTAATACGAAATTAGAGCCTAAGTAAACCCGTCTTACCATTTCATTGGCAGCGAGTACTTCTGGAGTGCCTGATTCAAGGATTTTGCCCTCAAATAGTAAATAAGCTCTGTCTGTGATCGATAAAGTTTCTTGTACGTTGTGGTCGGTAATCAGAATACCTATGTTTTTTTGTTTTAGTTTAGCTACGATGGTCTGAATTTCTTCAACAGCAATAGGGTCTACTCCTGCAAAGGGCTCGTCCAATAAAATGAAATTTGGACTAGCTGCAAGAGCCCTGGCAATTTCTGTTCTTCTGCGTTCTCCTCCTGAAAGCAGGTCGCCACGGTTCTTACGTACCTTGTGCAAGCTAAATTCGGTAATCAGTTCTTCCAGTTGCTCATGGCGTTCTTCTTTGCCCATTTTAGTCATTTCTAAAATGGCCATGATATTATCTTCCACCGAAAGTTTTCTGAAAACTGAAGCTTCCTGAGCTAAGTATCCAATACCTTTTTGTGCTCTTCGGTACATTGGGTCAGTAGTGATGTCCTCTTCATCTAAATATATTGTACCCTCATTTGGTTTAATCAGCCCTACAATCATGTAAAAAGAAGTGGTTTTTCCAGCTCCATTTGGGCCTAGTAAACCAACAATTTCACCCTGACTAACACTAAATGAAACGTCATTAACAACAGTACGTTGCTTATATTTTTTTATCAGATTTTCAGCTCTTAATATCATCTAATTATATTAGTTATCAATTTCTATCGCTTTAATGTTTAGTTGCAAGCGCCGTTGATCTTTCCATATATTTTCTTCCACTGTATAACAAACAGAGAAGGGTTGGTTTGGTTGCAAAAGCGATTCATACTCTGCTAATCCAAATCCAATGCTTTCAAAAATAGTGGAATTTTGTTGTTTTAAATTTAATTTTAAATGTTTTATACCTACAACGTAAGGTTTTCCCGTAATATATACATTATGTGAAACAAAAACCGGTGCTGTATTGAGCGGGCCAAATGGGGCCATTTGCGCTACAATACGTTGAAATTTACCATCTATTTGCTGAAATTGAATTTCTGCATCAATATTTATTTCGGGGCTTAATAAATCATCGGTAATAGTTGAAGCAACGATATTTTCAAAACGATCGGAAAATAATTGAACGTTTTCTGGTTTTATAGTTAGCCCGGCAGCAAATTTATGGCCGCCAAACTGGACCAAAAGGTCCTGGCAACCTAGCAATGCTTCGTATAGATCAAATCCTGCAACGGATCTGGCTGAACCAGTAAGTAATCCATTTGAGGCTGTAAGTACTACCGTTGGCCGGTAGTATTTTTCGATCAATCTGGATGCAACAATACCAATTACACCCTTATTCCAGCTTTCATGATACACTACCGTTGTTTTTTTATTAACGAGGATGTCACATTCTTCAATCAAAGCAAGTGCTTCTGCCGTGATGTTCTGATCGGATGTTTTGCGGTCTGTATTTTGTAAATTGATAAATAAACTCTGTTCCTCAGCCAGAGCGCTTTCTGTACAAAGTAGCATTTTAACAGCTTCCGATGCGTGGTCCATTCTTCCTGCCGCATTTATACGGGGGGCTAGTGTAAACACTACGTCTGTAAGTGTATAATCCTTGCTCTTCCCCGAAATTTCCATTAAGGCCTTTAACCCAATACAAGGCTTAGCATTTAACTTAATTAAACCATGATATGCAAGGATTCTGTTTTCATCAATTACAGGAACAATATCTGCCGCAATACTTACCATTACTAAGTCAATGTACTGCTCATATTTTTCTGCTGGTAACTGATGCGTGTAGCAATACGCCTGGGCAAGTTTAAAACCAATACCGCAACCTGCAAGCTCTTTAAAAGGGTACGCGCAATCGTTACGTTTTGGGTCAAGTATTGCGATTGCTGCTGGAAGTTCATCTCCAGGTAAATGGTGGTCGCAAATAATGAAATCTATATTTAAGCCATTAGCGTAAGCAATTTTGTCATTAGATTTTATTCCGCAATCAAGAGCAATGATTAAAGTAAAGCCATTTTTTGCAGCATAGTCAATTCCAGCTGTTGAAATGCCATAGCCTTCTTTATGTCTATCGGGGATATAATATTCAATGTCTGATGTAAATTGACTAAAGAAACTGAATGCAAGCGCAACTGATGTTGTGCCATCAACATCATAGTCTCCATATATTAATATTTTTTCTCTTCTGGCGAGGGCTACATCAATTCGTGCGATGGCTTTATCCATATCCTTCATCAAAAAAGGATCATGTAAATGGGACATCTGTGGCCTAAAATAATCACGTGCAATATCAAAGGAAGAAATGCCCCTTTGAACTAATATTTGTGCTAAGCTATTGTCTATGTTTAATTGTTGTGCAAGCAAATCTGTTGTTCCTGTATTGCCCTTTACGGCCTGCACCCATCTTTTTTTCATCTAATATCTGTCTTCTTTTTCTCTGCGAAGCTTGCATAAACTTCTGTTTATTTTATTGCCAGCGTGTTAACTTCATGGAGGTTCCCTATCTTTGCAATGATATTGTTGTAAATATATCATTTAATTTTCTTACTAATAACTACGCCATTGCAAGTTTTCACTTTATACGAAGGATCTTATTCTGTAGACGCTACTAAAAAATTTATACCTTTTAATGCCGAAAAAGATAATCCTAAAGATCGCCCCGCCTCTCTTTTTATTCATGTACAGCCATTTTTAGTTAAGCTGAAAAATAGTCTTGTTTTGTTCGATACAGGCTTAGGATATAGTGATGAGGATGGGCAGCTGATTTTGCATAAAAATATCAGGAAGGCTGGTTTTGATCCTGAGGACGTAGATATGGTTTTAATGTCTCACCTGCATTTTGATCACTCAGGAGGTATGGTTCATAACAAGTTAGATGGCACTGTGGAATTAAGCTTTCCGCATGCAACCTATGTTATTCAACATGGAGAGTGGGAGAACGCCTTTATAAATACTTCTTCATCCTATAAAACTGAAATATTTGAATTTTTACAACGTAATGCGCAGCTGAAATTTGTTGAAAATTCTGGTAAGCTAACAGATGAGATTAATTATGAACTAACAGGAGCGCACTGCCCATTTCATCAGGTATTCTTATTGGACGATGGCGTAGATAAAGTATTTTTTGGTGGTGATGTATTGCCGGAACCAGAAGAGCTTTTAAGGAAGTTTATTGCCAAGTATGATTTTGATGGTCGGAAAGCAATGGAACTTAGAGAAGAGTTTGGTAAAAAAGCAGCAGAAGAAAATTGGAACTGTCTTTTTTATCATGCAAAAAGTAAAGCTACCGGCTATATTACCTATACCGATGGACAGTTTAAAATAAGCTAAGGAGTAACTACTTGTAAAAGCTCCTTGAGTCTTTCAATAGTTAATGGTTTAGAAATAAATCCATCAACGGCTTTGAATCCTTTAGCTTTCTCGATGTCATACTCATAAACAGATGAAGAAAGCATATACAAGAAAACCTTTTGGCGCTGGATATTAAGTTTTTCATAGACTTCCAGAAATTCCCAGCCATTAAGAACAGGCATATTGATATCTACCAGAATAATGTGTGGAAAAATTTCTACATTATTAGCGATGCTGGATAAATAATCTACAGCTAATTGGCCATTACTCTTCGAAATCATATCTACCTCATAGCCTGTTTTCTCTATCACTTTTTTTATGATAAATATATTGATGTCATCATCATCAATAACAAGCATATTGATTCTAAAGTTTGCCATAAATTTCGTAGAGAGCGGAAAATGTTAAGTCCAAAATTAAAACATATTTGAATGTTTTAACATGCATATAAATAAAGCAAAAAAAAAGCCATTAAATGAATAATGGCCTTTTTAATCCGTATTTTTTTATTTTTTAGCTACAAGCTTGATAGCCAGCTCAAAATCATCATAGATCATTTTATCGCCAACATCAGGGAACATTCCTTTTGATCTAAATTTAATACCAAATTTAGTTCTGTCGACAGTAACTTTTTCAGCGGTGGCAGTTACAGATCCGTCAGCGTTCCAGGCAATAGTCGCAGGGAAAGTGATAGAATTTGTGATCCCTTTAATGGTAAGATTTCCTGTTACATTTGCAGTGTTTGCTCCTGTATTTGCAATCTTTTTAATTACAAAAGAAGAGGTTGCAAATTTATCAACCCCAAAAAAGTCATCGGCCTTTAAATGGCCTTCTAACTTCTCACTTTTGTCGGCATCTTTAATCGTTGCCATATTTATAGTGAAATTGCCACCTGCCAGTTTTTTATCATTGAAAATTAAACTTCCTGACTGAAGATCGATAGTTCCATTGTGGCTGCCTGTAAGTTTTTTGCCAACCCATGTTAATGATGATTTCTCAACGTCCACCTTATAGGTAGTTGCCTTAAACACAGGAGCAATAAATGCCGAAGAGACAAATACTATTAGAAGTAATGCCAGTGAAGTGATTTTTAATTTCATTGTATTCTTATTTAATTTTTTAATACTAAGGTCTGTTTTAGCCTTTTGATACATTTTATAAGACAAATGTATCAAAAGGTTTAACCGCCTAAATTGACCTATGGTAAGTTTTTAAGCTAGATCTTCTGCGTAGCTTTCAATTGGCGGACAAGCACAAACCAATGATCTGTCGCCAAATGAATCATTTACTCTTCCAACCGATGGCCAGAATTTGTAAGCGGCTACATAAGGTAGCGGGAAGGCTGCGGTTTGTCTGCTATAGCCATGATTCCACTCATTGCCGGTTACTACAGCTGCAGTATGCGGAGCATTTTTTAGTGGGTTATCAGTTTTATCAAGCTCGCCAGTTTCAACGGCAGTTATTTCATTTCTGATGGCAATTAAAGCATCACAGAAACGATCTAACTCATGTTTAGGCTCGCTTTCTGTTGGTTCAACCATTAAAGTTCCCGCTACCGGGAAAGATACAGTAGGAGCATGAAATCCATAATCCATCAAACGTTTTGCAATGTCAACAACCTCAATACCGAAGTTTTTGAATCCACGGCAATCTAAGATCATTTCGTGTGCACAACGGCCATTAGCACCTGAGTAAAGTACAGGGTAATGTTGTTCTAAACGGGCCTTCATGTAATTGGCATTCAGTATTGCATATTTTGTAGCGTTGGTTAATCCTTCGCCACCCATCATTGCTATATAAGCATGAGATATGATCAAAATTGAAGCAGAACCCCATGGTGCCGAAGAAACTGCATGAATAGATTTATCATTGTTGATGTCTACCACAGCATGTCCTGGTAAATAAGGAACAAGATGTTTTGCAACACCAATCGGACCCATACCAGGGCCACCACCACCGTGAGGAATACAGAATGTTTTATGCAAGTTAAGGTGACAAACATCGGCACCAATATTTGCAGGGCTGGTTAAACCGACCTGAGCATTCATGTTGGCTCCATCCATGTAAACCTGACCACCATTTTCGTGGATGATGTTACAAATATCTACTATGCTTTCTTCAAATACACCGTGTGTAGAAGGATAGGTTACCATCAAACAAGAAAGATTGGCTGCGTGTTCAATGGCTTTAGCCTTTAAATCCTCCACATCAATATTTCCGTTTTCTAATGATTTTACAACCACAATCTTCATTCCGGCCATTGCCGCAGAAGCCGGATTGGTTCCATGAGCAGATGAAGGAATTAAAGCGATATTACGATGAGCATCGCCACGGTCCTGATGATAAGCTCTGATTACCATCAAACCTGCATACTCACCTTGCGCACCAGCGTTTGGCTGTAAACTCATAGCTGCAAAACCGGTAATTTCACTTAACCATCTGTCTAGCTCATTAAATACTGTATAGTATCCAGCTACCTGATCAGCAGGAGCAAAAGGATGTACTTTACCAAATTCAGGCCATGTAACCGGAATCATTTCAGTTGTTGCATTTAGCTTCATTGTACATGAACCCAAAGCAATCATAGAATGACAAAGAGAAAGATCTTTAGTTTCTAATGATTTTATATAACGCAACATTTCGTGCTCAGAATGATGCGCATTAAATACCGGATGGGTTAAATATGCAGATGTACGTTGTAAATTTGAAGGAATTACGGTTTCAACATTTTCATCAGCCAGTTCAACAGCGTCAGCAGCAATTGCTTTTACTTTTGAGAATATTTTTGTTAATAGCTTTATATCTTCAACTGAGGTAGTTTCATCAAGAGCGATGGTAACTACACTGCCTTTATAGTTAAGGTTGATCTCATTGTCGATGCATTCTCTGTGGATAGAATCAATCAAATCGCCAAGGTCCAACTGAATGGTGTCGAAATAAGCTTTATTTAACTGCTTGTAGCCTATTTTTTCCAGTGATTTAGCTAATGTAATTGCCAAGCCATGTGTACGCTCTGCGATAAGCTTTAATCCTTTAGGGCCATGATAAACAGCGTAAAAACCAGCCATAATAGCCAATAGCGCCTGTGCAGTACAAATGTTGGAAGTTGCTTTATCTCTGCGGATATGCTGCTCTCTTGTTTGCAAAGCCATGCGTAAGGCATAGTTGTTATTACTATCGATGGTTACACCAATAATACGTCCGGGAATGGACCGTTTATATTCATCTTTAGTTGCAAAGAACGCTGCATGCGGTCCACCAAATCCCATTGGTACACCAAAACGTTGCGTTGTTCCGACTACAACGTCAGCTCCCCACTCTCCCGGAGGAGTTAATAAGGTTAAGCTAAGTAGGTCGGCAACAACTGTAACTTTAACATTCTTTTCGTGTGCTTTTTGAGCAAAACCAGTATAATCAAATACTTCACCGTTTCCGGCAGGATATTGAATAATTGCTCCAAAGAATTCTTCATTTAGCTCAAATAACTCATGAGCACCAATTACCAATTCAATTCCAAAAGGATTTGCACGGGTTTTTAAAATGTCGATTGTCTGAGGGAATAACAATTCAGAAACAAAGAATTTAGTTGCCTGTTGATTTTTGCGCAGGCTATATTGCATAAACATGGCCTCAGCAGCAGCAGTACCTTCGTCAAGAAGTGATGCGTTTGCTATTTCCATACCGGTAAGGTCGATAACCATCGTCTGGAAATTCAACAAAGCCTGTAAACGACCTTGTGCAATTTCAGCCTGGTAAGGAGTGTATTGAGTATACCATCCCGGATTTTCCATTACGTTACGTAAAATTACTCCAGGAGTTAAAGTATCATAATATCCCTGACCGATATATGATTTGAAAACTTTGTTTAAAGAAGCAGTTTGTCTTAAGCTGCTCAGGTAATCTGTTTCAGATTTTGCTTTTGGCAAATTTAACGGTTGTTTCAATCTGATCTTTTGGGGAACAGTTTGTTCTATTAATTCGTCAACAGAACCAACGCCAAGCGTGGTTAGCATTGCGTTTGTGTCATCTGTATTAGGCGCAATGTGGCGGTCTTTAAAGTCTTCTTGGTAATGAATGTTTAAGCTCATGTATTCTTTGAATAAAAAGTTGCGCAAAGGTAATAAAAAAATAGCCTTTTAACCACCAACTAATATCCAGCCCACTTCTTTCTTAAGCTTCAACTTATAAGTTTTGGTAATGAAGTTGCTGCCAACGTTTTTATCTTTAAAGAATATCGAGAAATCAGTCATTTCTTTTTTGAGTGAAACGGTAACACGCGCTATTTTTGAGTCGCCTTTTATAAGCGTAATTGGTTTCTCGTCATCAAGCACATAATTAACGGCCCTTACGGTAGCATTATGTGTGTCGTGCTTAATAATGTAAGGTTTTGATTTATCTGTTAGTGTAATTAAATAGAAGTATACACTGTCTTTAGATAAGAACTTCTTTTTTTGATTCTGAAGTTCAATTTCAACAAGTCCTTTTTCCTCCAGAGCCTTATACTTTTGTAACTCCAGTTGATCGTTTTTACTTCTGAACTTAATTTCTCCAATATTTATTTTAGTGCTCTCGTACTCAGGATTCGCTTTCAGATGTGCTGATATTACATCCTCGGCTGTGCCCTCGTCTAAATTACCACCACTTTTACATGATGATATAAAGAAAATCAATGTTGCTGCTATAGTTAATAATGTAGCGTTTTTCATAGTGTGAGCATTTTCAGATTAATGTTTCAATTGCTTAAGATATAATTGAATGGTGTTTTCTAAACCTAAATAGAGGGCATCACTAATTAATGCATGGCCAATACTAACCTCTAATAAACCCGGAATGCTTTCAGCAAAATATTTTAGGTTGTGTAAATCTAAATCGTGTCCCGCATTAATACCCAGGCCTATCTCATTGGCTTTATGTGCAGCTGCGATGTATGGTAAAATGGCTTTCTCTCTGTTGTCGTAATAATTGTGGGCATAAGCCTCAGTGTAGAGTTCAATTCTGTCGGTTCCACTTTCCGCGGCTGCCTCCACCATCTCCACTACTGGATCTACAAAGATGGAAACACGGATTCCGGCAGATTTAAATAGATAAACCATTTCTTTCAGGTAGTCTTTATGTTTAATGGTATCCCATCCATGGTTGGAAGTAATTTGACCTTCGGCATCAGGAACAAGGGTTACCTGGGCCGGTTTATTTGCTAAAACCAGATCAACGAACTTTTGCTCTCTGCAATTACCCTCTATATTAAATTCTGTGGCTATTGTTGCTTTCAAATCAAAAACATCCTGATATCTGATGTGCCTTTCATCAGGTCTTGGGTGTACTGTTATCCCTTCCGAACCAAAGCGTTCACAATCCAATGCTACTTTAACCAGGTCCGGGTTGTTTCCCCCACGACTATTACGGAGGGTTGCTATTTTATTGATGTTTACTGAAAGTTTTGTCATAAATTGAATGATGTAAGCCCAAAATGTAAAGTGCTGGTAAAGGTAAAAAATTTCTGTATTTTGGTGTCAGTTATAATAATCCGAATTATGTCTCTAAAGCTATTGTTTTCGTTAGCCTTTTTATTGAGTATCCAGCATATAGTTTATGCACAGAAAGATACCGTTGCATTTAAAGGATACCCTGTAATTGCACATACCGACACACTCTTTCACATCAAAAATAAGCTTGGTTCATTGTCTGCACCAGAAAGGGCACAAAGAACTTCTTCTAAAGTGGTGGCCCTATCTGAGGACCTTCTTTTTGTGCCCGATTCTTTAATGACAATTGATGATTCTACTCTTGTAGGCATTGTTTATAAAGGTGATATTTTATTGAGCTTATCAAAGGCCGATGCAGATTCCGTAAATATGGATAAAGAGGTTATGGCCAAAGCTTATCAGGAAATTATTATAAATAATATCAATAGTTACAGAAAAGAAACCAACGTATCAGAACTTTTAAAGCGTGCGGGGTTAGGGTTGCTGATCATTATCGTATTGGGCGTATGTATTTTTTTTCTCAACAAATACTCAAATAAATTTAATAGTTGGTTGAGTTTCAAATTGCATGAAAGAATTGGACATCTTAAGATTAAGGACTACGAGCTGATCGACAGAAGAAGGGAACTGATATTAATCAGCAAATTCCTGAACCTAATTAAAATCTTTGTAATCCTTTTGCTGATCTATCTTACACTGCCAGTTATTTTTAGGTTATTTCCATGGACAAAGCCCTGGAGCGACAGCTTGATTGGTTTTGTGTTAAATCCATTGAAAAATATATTTGGTGCATTAATTGTTTTCGTGCCAAAGCTGATTACTATTGCAGTAATTATTGCGGTGTTCCATTATGTGAAAAAGGCAATAAAGTTTCTAGCTTACGAGGTTGAGACTGAAAGGTTAAAGGTTAGTGGTTTTTATCCTGACTGGGCAAAACCTACATTTAATATTGTTAAGATCTTATTGAACGCCTTTATGATAGTGATGATATGGCCTTATATTCCGGGGTCGGATCTGGCCATATTTAAAGGAGTGTCGGTGTTTTTGGGGATTCTTATTTCCTTTGGATCATCCTCGGCCATTAGCAATGGCGTGGCGGGTATGGTGATTACTTACATGCGGCCTTTCAGAATAGGCGATGTTGTTAAAATTGGAGATACTACCGGAGCTGTTTTAGAGAAATCATTATTGGTTACCCGTGTCAAAACAATCAAAAACGAAATCATTACAATACCCAACAGTGCCATCTTAAATGGAAATACTGTGAATTATACCAGTATGTCTGTTAATGAAGGATTGATTATCCATAGCACACTTACTTTGGGTTACGATATTCCATGGACAAAAATTCATGAACTGTTGATTAACGCTGCGCTTGCAACAGAAGGTGTAATTAAAGAAAGAACTCCTTTTGTATTGCAAACAAGTCTTGATGATTGGTATGTATCTTATCAGCTAAATGCCTACATCAGTAATCCTGGTATAATGGCTATTATCTACTCAGAGATGCATAAAAATATTCATGAAACGTTTGATAAGGCAGGAGTGGAGATTATGTCGCCTCACTACCAGGCAATAAGGGATGGAAATGCCAGTACTGTTCAGACTAAAATCTAAATGAAATAAGTGTGAAGAGGATTTTGTACCTTTTAATGGTCTTAGCTATCCCTTGTTCGGCTCAGGTTAGCATTGAAGGGTATAATAAGTATTTTGCAATTACTAAGTACAACAATAATGAGTTACTGATACTTCGGAAATTCAAAACCTCAGGAACTGCTTCTTATTTAGCGGTTAATCCTACTGAACTAAGTACATCAATAATTCCGGCTGCCACAGTTACAGTGAAAGAAATGGGACTAGAGGAAGCACTTACTTATTTTGGAAATACACCCTATGCTAAGACAGTTTCATCGGCAAGGCAGTTGTCTAGTAGCTTGCAGGATGCAGGAATTATACATGGTTTCCAAAAGGAAAAAGGAATAACTTTAACAATTGATTTGTGCCCCTCACATAAAGCGCTCGATAGAATTATCTTTACTTCACTCATTTCAGAATTTCAGAAAACGGAGAAGCCTGTTCCAATTGCAATATCAATTACCGGCCGATGGATGCTTACGCATTCCAACGATTTGAATTGGCTTAAAGAGCTTGAAAAATCAAACGATATAAAGGTTACGTGGATAAACCATTCTTACAATCATCATGTAAGTTCTAAAGCTCCTCTTAAAACTAATTTTTTACTGGAGCCAGGTACAGATTTGAATTTTGAAATATTGGGCACCGAATTGGCCATGTTACAACACGGAATGATACCCTCTGTTTTCTTCCGTTTTCCAGGGCTTGTGTCAGATACAGAAGTGGTAAAACGTGTGCTTTCTTATGGGGTTATTCCTGTTGGGAGTGATGCATGGCTTGCAAAAGGTCAGCCTGCCAACTCAGGGAGTATAGTTTTAATTCATGGAAATGGAAATGAACCATTGGGGGTTCAGGATTTTATTAAACTCCTTAAGAATAAGCAAAAAGACATTCAAGGTAAACAGTGGATGATGTACGATTTGAGAGAAAGTGTTGAAGATGAGTTTCAACAGAAATAACGGATATGCCTGATAATAAAAAGAGGGAAATTACATTGTAATTTCCCTCTTTTTATATATATCGATTGATTAGTATCTGTAAGTATCTGGTTTAAATGGACCTTCAACCGGAACACCAATGTATTCTGCCTGATGTGCATCTAAAACATCAAGTTCAACGCCGATTTTAGCCAAGTGTAAACGAGCTACTTTTTCGTCCAAATGCTTAGGCAAGACATAAACTTTGTTCTCATACTGATCTGTATTGATCCATAACTCTAATTGAGCCAAAGTTTGGTTAGTGAATGAATTAGACATTACAAAACTTGGGTGACCAGTTGCACAGCCTAAGTTTACCAAACGACCTTCGGCCAATAGGATAATGTCTTTTCCATCAATAGTATATTTATCAACCTGAGGTTTGATCTCTACTTTAGTAGCGCCATAGTTTTTGTTTAACCAGGCAACATCAATTTCGTTATCAAAGTGACCTATGTTACAAACGATCGCTTTATCTTTCATGCTTTTGAAATGTTCAGCACGAACGATATCGCAGTTACCAGTTGTAGTTACAATAATATCAGCTTCTTTAACTGCGGTAGCAAATTTCTTAACCTCATAACCTTCCATTGCTGCTTGCAAAGCACAGATCGGGTCAATTTCAGAAACAATTACACGTACACCTTGTGAGCTTAAAGATTCAGCAGAACCTTTGCCCACATCGCCGTAACCTGCAACAACAGCTACTTTACCAGCCATCATGATATCAGTAGCACGACGGATAGCATCTACTAATGATTCACGACAACCGTATTTGTTGTCAAATTTAGATTTGGTAACTGAATCGTTTACGTTGATTGCAGGTAAATGCAATGTGCCGTTTTTCATACGCTCGTATAAGCGGTGAACACCGGTAGTAGTTTCTTCAGATAAACCTTTGATATTAGCGATAAGCTCAGGGAATTTATCGAAAACCATATTAGTTAAGTCGCCACCATCGTCTAAGATCATGTTTAATGGCTGACGCTCAGGACCGAAATGTAAAGTTTGTTCGATGCACCAGTCAAAGCTAGCTTCATCTAAACCTTTCCAGGCATATACCTGAATGCCTGCAGCAGCAATAGCAGCAGCAGCATGATCCTGAGTTGAAAATATATTACAAGATGACCAGGTAACTTCAGCACCTAATGCAACTAGTGTTTCAATTAAAACTGCAGTTTGGATGGTCATGTGAAGGCAGCCTGCAATGCGTGCGCCTTTTAATGGTTGAGAAGGACCAAATTCTTCGCGTAATGACATTAAACCAGGCATTTCTGCTTCTGCTAGCTCAATCTCTTTGCGGCCCCATTCTGCCAGTGAAATGTCCTTAACTTTGTAAGGAACGTAAGTTGTCTCTACTGATGACATATGTTTATTTATTAAGTTTCTAATATACAGCCTGCAAATTTACGACTATTTATGTTTATTTATTGCAACAAAAAATGAATGGATTCGATTCAAATCGTTATGTCCTCGTTGCTATCTTTTTTGGTGTTGGATAAACCGGCTTTAAAACGCTAATTGTTCGGTAAAAGTGCCTTTTTTCCTAGGCAGTGATGAAGCATCATCGAACAACCCCCCGAACAAGCAGTGTACTATCGCAGAGTAAGGGGTGTTTTGTCTTGATGTTAATTGTTGTTAAAAATTGGGGGTTGAGCGTTACATAAAATCATTTGTCTACTGAAAATTAATATATTTAAGGAACCAAATGACGCCTTTATGTTAAAATTCGCTCTCAGCAGTTTAATAATCTGCATTTTCTCCTATGGCCATGCTATGGCTCAAGATAGCAAGATTGATAGTACAGGAATGATCACGCTCAGGATTGACCCCAACAGCGCACGCGGCGCGGCTGTATCTCAGTTCTTCGATGAAGTTATCTTCACCCCATTAGAAACCACCAAGGAAAGTCTGTTTGGTTCTATAAATTCACTAAAAATAGCCGACGACAATTATGTTATTTACGATTGGGAAACCAAAGCAGTATTGATTTTTACTAAAGCGGGAAAATATGTTGCGAAGATCAATGCCAATAAAATAGAGAAAGATCCTAAAGTTAAAGATCAGAGTTTCTATGGCTTTAATATTAAAAAGGAAGATGGTCAATCGCTGATTGAGATTTCGTCAGGTAAACAAATTTACTATTTTGATTTAACTGCCAAGCTGGTAAAAAAAGTACCTATTGTTAAGGATAAACAGAAAGACTATACCAATTATAAGAAATTTAGTGATGGTACGGTTATAGACCAGGCTTTTCTGGAAGAAAGTGGTAAAGATAGCATCTACTATAACGTAAGCATTTTGAAGGATGGTAAGAGGGTAGAAAGTTATTTCCCTTACCGAACGGCTGATCACAAGGGCGATGAGCGCTGGCATGGTGGCCGTGTATATGATTATGGTAATCCGGATGGATATCTTTTTATTAAGAACTTCTATTATAACATTTACAAATTAACGGCTAAAAAGCTTTCTTTGGCTTATAGGATATTGTTTCCGGCCTCAAACTCTCTTCCTATGGATTATGATACCAACCCAATCTATAAAGGGAAGGGTTATGATTATTATGAGAAAAACAGGGATGTTTTTTATGATTTGGCTAACAGTTACCTGCATTTTAATAACCTGTATTTCCAGGTTAGGAACTGGAATTGGAGCCGGGATGAGAAAAAAGCTTTTATCTATAACTTAAAAACAACTGAGTTGACATCTATTGCAGATATAGAGCCTGATTCTACCTCTCAGTTTTTGCCGATTACGGACTTGGCATCTCAATATGATTTTACAAACAAAGGCTTTCACATCGTTACTCCTGAATGTTTTTACACCAGCTATTCTTCCCTAACGCTCTTTACCGCTAAAGAACAGAATGAGGATAAAAACAGGAAGTATAATGCTGCTTTAACCGAGTACTTTAAAACACAAAACAAGAAAAGTAACCCGATAATTATCCAGCTTAAACCAAAAAAAATCTAACGCTCCATGTTCAAATTAAGTACCATAACGCTGGCATTTCTGCTCAGTATTGCCTGCTTTACGCTTAATGCACAGCAAGCTACTTCTGTAAACCCAGGAACTGCAAAGGGTATTGTGAGAGATACGGCACAGAACTATGTGCTAAAATCTGCTACCGTATCTATCTATAAATCGGCCGATAGCACCTTGTTAAGCTACCAGGTCACTAATAATTATGGGGAATTTAGCTTTAAAAATCTGCCCGTAAATGTTCTTCTAAGGCTGGATATTAACAGTGTGGGTTATTATACTTCCAGAAAGACATTTACGATACCTGCGGGTAAAAATACCATCGACCTCCAGACCATTGTTGCCAACCGAAGGGACATCACGCTTGACGATGTAGTGATCACTGTGCCCCCGATTAGTATGAATGGTGATACGTTAGAGTTTAATGCTGCGGCTTTTAAATTAGATAGTAATGCTGTGGTTGAGGATTTGCTTAGGCAGATACCCAACATCACCTTGTGGGGAGACGGACAGATTACTGTAAATGGTAAGGAGGTTAAAAGCTTATTGGTAAATGGGAAGTCCTTTTTTGGTGGTGATATGAAGCAGGCTACACAAAATCTGGCTAAAAACGCGGTCCAGAAAATACAGGTGTACAACAAATCGAGGAGTCAGCAAAGTACCAATCCTGCAGATTCTACTCTGGAGATGAATATTAAACTAAAAAAAGGTAAGGATGTTGGCTTTTTTGGTAAGATTGGCGCAGGTTATGGAACAGATAAGCGTTTTGAAACGGATGCCAGTATCAATATGTTTACGCCCAAGATGCAACTTGCCGTTGTTGGTGCCATAAACAATATTAACAAGATTGCTGATAATACGCGCGACCTCCAATCTAACAGTACGTTTAAGGGGGTTGGCACCAATGTAGAATATCAGCCTGATTTTAGGGCTGAAGGGATAACACGACCCAGTGCACTCGGGGCAAATTTTACCTACAATTTTATAGAAAAGCCCACTTGGGAGTTAAAAAATACCCTAAAATCCAATTACTTTTTACAAGACAAGAACACCAATTACCTAGCTGATGCTAAGACAACTACCTCTGTTAACAGTACGGATAAGGTGATTGAGAGCAGCATTACCAACAATCAATCTTCTAATACGACGCAGCGGTTTGATTCGAATTACGAGTATACTAAAAAGGGGCATAATTTGAATTTCTCCCAGGAAGTAAACTTTAATCAGGGTGATAATGTAAATCAGACATTTCGTACGGCTACTAATTTGCAGGATGTGCTAACCAGTACAAATAATTCAATGAATACCGGAAATTACAACAATAAGAGTTTTAGGTTTGGTGGTCAGTACAGGTATTCTCCATATATCATTACACAAACAATGCGGTTTAGGGGTTTCGATGCCAACTATAATTTGAATACCTACAACAATGAAAGTGAACGCCTGAACCTAACTGAGTTTAAATCATTTACTGGTACTGCAGCTAATCAGAAATTTAACAGAAAGTACAACACTCTTGCGGAAGGGTTTAGGCAGGAACTGAATTTAACTATACAGGATGTAAAAGGGCTGATTTTTGGAAACAAAAAATATTCACGTATGAGCTTTGATTTAACGAACAGGTTACTGCTTAACTCTGATAAAAATGATAACAGGGTGCAGGATTTGGATACCATAAATAACGTATACCGGCCTAACGCCTATTTAAATAATAAGGTAACTACGAATGTTATTGAGGAAGCGCCTGGATTGAGAATAAGGAGATCTTTCTCGAAAAGCATGTCTAACCGTTATTACAAGTCCTTGTCGCTCACGTTTCATCCTAAAGAGCTATTAATTAGTCAGGATAATAAATCTGATAGGTCTTTCCAAAACTTAAAACGCAACTACAGCCAGTTTGCCCCTGACGCAGAGATTAGTTTTTACAATAATCAATATGGGGAAACCTCGAGGAACTACTCTCTTGAGTACAGAACAACTATGAAGATACCTAATATCGATCAGCTTGCTCCGCTAACTGACAGTACCGACGTATACAATCTTAGAAGAGGTAATATTAACCTGAAAGAATCGGTACAGCGTGAATTGTCATTCAGTTTTTACAGCGATGATCAACATAGCAAAAATACGCTTAATTACAACTTCACACTAAGGGCGGGGTTGATTGCTAACAATATTGTAGACAGTCTTTTGATTGACGAGCAGAACAGGCGTACGGTGTATTTGGTCAATGCGGATGGGAATAAATATTTAAATGGCGAAGCGGGCATCAGGAAGGCTTTAAAACTTAAAACATCGGAATTTCAGTTTAATTTATATGGAAACTTCAATACAGGGAGAAACCCTGGGTATACCAATAGTGTTTTTACTTATTCGAGTAATTTAAATACGTATTATAGCGGTAGTGTCAATTATACGTATAAAAGTTATTTGGCGGTGGCGCTTAGCCAAGCGTGGACTACCTACAAATCCAAACAAGAGGCCTTTAACACCCAATATAGCGGAAAGAACGTTGGTACCACGTTGACGGCTAGCTTCAACATCACCAAGAAGTTGACGTTGAATAGTAATATCAGTAACAACAACAGTTCTTCATCGAATTCTAAAGACATTGTTTATACCATCTGGAATGCGAACATGGTTTGTCGCTTCCTTAAGGGCAATAATGCTGAGATCAAATTCGCGGCCCTCGATTTGTTAAGGCAGAACACCAGCGTGATTAACTATGGTGATGCAAATAGCTTTACTATAGGTACGCAAAATGTGTTGAAACAATATTTTATGACCACAATTTCCTATTATCCAAGACAGTTTGGAAAGAAGGCCAAGGTTAAGAAATGATGATCTAAGGGAATAGAATGCTTGTTTTTTGAGTTATACAAAGTAATTTAAAGGTCAAAACTATATTGGTCTTATCACCAATGCTTTGATGCTAGTTGCAGGTACAGTACCTTTGTATACTCAAAAAGAAAATTTATAAAAATATTAAGCATATGTATCCAGAATATTTAGTTGAACCAATGCGTGCTGAACTTACAACCGTAGGTTTTGAAGAATTAAAAACTGCTGAAGCAGTCGATAGCGCCATTACAAGCGAAGGAACTGTGTTTGTAGTAGTGAACTCGGTATGTGGTTGTGCAGCTGCAAACGCGCGCCCGGCAGCAAAATTAGCTGCAGCAAATGACAAACACCCTACAAAATTGGTAACTGTTTTTGCTGGTATGGAAAAAGAAGCGGTTGACAGAGCTAGAGGTTATATGTTGCCTTTCCCTCCATCATCACCTTCAATGGCTTTATTTAAAGATGGTAAGTTAGTTCATATGATTGAGCGTCATCAAATAGAAGGCCGTCCGGCGCAAATGATTGCTGACAGCCTTATTGGTGCTTTTGAGCAGTACTGCTAGAAATAAAAAATATAAAAGAGGGAGCCTGCTAAATTACACTGCCCCCAAAAAGTTAGACACTATTTGGGGGCATTTTTATGATTAAATACAAAAAACACAGACCCGATTTTAAACTGAGGCTTGTTAAAGAGCATCAACGCGGGGCATCGATACATGGGTTATCGGATCAATGGAAGATATCATCGTCTCAAATCAGAAAATGGATTGACCAATATAATTCATTAGGTTCACAAGGGTTGTTGCGAAAGCCCAATCAAAGATACACCAAGGACTATAAGTTAAGGGTCGTTCAGGCCTATCTTAAAAAAGAATTATCTTTGAGGGACTGTTGTTTACATTTCTGCATCCCCTCCATTGGCATAGTTAGTTCTTGGGTAAGAATATATGAGCGTTTGGGTGAGAATGGCTTAAATGCTCAACAGAGAGGCCGAAAAACGATGAAAAAAAACAAGCCCCCAAAAACTCCCCCAAAACCGTTAACCARKMTWSMAGAGCTTGAAAAGGAGAACTTATATCTCAGAGCGGAGAATGAGTTGCTAAAAAAGCTCGATGCCTTAGCTCAAAAGAAAAAGCGTTAGCCATAGAGGAGTTAAGGCATAAATATCCATTAGGACTATTATTGGATATATTAAAAATGGCCAGAAGCAGTTATTATTATCACTTAAAAACAAAATCAGTACTGAGAAAACATGATGCTTCCCAAGATCAAATAAAGAAGATTTATCATCGTCACCAAGGGAGGTATGGCTATAGAAGGATTACCATGGAGATGAAGAATGGGGGTTGTATTATCAATCATAAAACAGTTTTGAAACTGATGAGTACATTAGGACTGAAATCATTGATTAGAAGAAAGAAATACAGATCCTATAAAGGCGAGATAGGTAAAATTGCACCAAATCTATTAAAACAGGACTTTACTTCAACACAGCCTTGCCAGAAGTGGGCAACCGACATAACAGAATTCAAAGTGGGCGATAAAAAACTTTATCTATCTCCAATCATAGAATTATTTAATGGGGAAATCATCAGCTATAACTTGTCTGAATCCCCAAATTTTGAGCAGGTATCCCAGATGATGAAAGATGCCTTCAAAAAGATCAGTAGCAATACAAACCTAATCTTACACTCTGATCAGGGATGGCAATACCAGATGAAGCAATATCAGCGATTACTGAAAAACAAAGGTATTAGGCAGAGCATGTCTAGAAAGGGAAATTGCCTGGATAATGCCATTATTGAGAATTTCTTTGGCATCATAAAATCTGAATTATTCTATCTTAAGAAGTACTACCAGATTGAGGAACTTAAAAAGGATATAAAGAACTACATCGAATATTATAACAACGATCGAATCAAACTCAATCTAAAAGGAATGAGCCCGATTAAATATCGAGCTCATCACATTAATAATTAATTTTTAATTTTGTCCAACTTTTGGGGTGCACTTCAAAATTACCCATCCTCTCTTACTCAAAAGTCACAAATACAGAATTATTTTCTCCAAAACGCATTCTCAACATCAATATCCTCTGAGTAAACAACAACATTATTGATTAAGCCGTTTTCTACTGTATAAACATCAATATTGTCTATATCCAAAACCTGGCCATTCGGATGTTTGGCCTTCCAATGAACAAGACAAGCAATACTGTCCCCGTTTTCAGCAAGCACTTTTATTTCTGTTAAAGCCAATGTGTTAGCGGATAGCTCAAACATTTGACCAACCATTTGAAATACTTCACCGGCACTGCTTTTAAATCCTGAAACCACATTATCTCCTGGTTGCGACCATTTTACTTCTGGATGCAATAACGTCGCTAATTTGTCTGTATTTCCTTTTTGTACCGCAGTTAAAAATTCCGTAACTACATTCATCGCTTGATTTTCCATGTTCTTTGATTTTAATTGTCAATTATTTTCTACTACAAAGAAAGTGCTCATACAGAGGTTTGTCCTTACCAATAAATGACAAGGAGTTGTCTTTTCACGACAAACATATTTAATGAATAACTAAATCTATAACTTTACTAAATGGAAAACCATCAGCACCGTTTTATATTGAGCCTACTTGCTTATTATGCACAAAGAGATCTCGATGTGAAAAAATTATGCAGCTTGTCAGGCATCGATTTTAAAGCTGTAAAGGAAAACAAGATGGTAAACTTTAGTCCAAAACAATGGAATGACATTTGGACTAATGCTCTTCAGAATAGCAAAGACTCATTATTTGGCCTTCATTTTGGAGAATCAATGCAATTAGCTGCACTTGGTGCAGTTGGTGAAATCATTAAAACAAGTACTACTATTGGGACTGCTTTAATCCAGGCATCAGCGTTAACACATTTAATAACTGATCTGTTCAGTATGAAAGTGAATGTGAAGTCTGACGTATTCGACATCATTTTCTATCCGGGTAAAAAGGTAGACCAAACAAATCTGGCTTACAAACAAATGGCAGATTTTTTCATTGCATTTACTATTCATGAATTGGATGGGTTGCTCTTAGAAAAAATAAAACCTCGAAAAGTAACATTCCCAGACGAAATTACACACCATCAGGAATACGGGCGTGTTTTACGATGCACGCCTCATCGAGGCGACAGCTATGGTATTCAATTCGACACAAAATTCTGGGATGATATAATTATTACTGGAAATTACAGCATACAAAAAACGCTATTACAACACATCAGTCAACTACCCCATACACAAGCGGATAAATTTGAAATGATGGTTTACAATTATCTTTTAACAAAATCTTATCTGGGTATTTCATCAATAAAAGATGTGGCAGCAAACTTTAATATGAGCGTGCGCACCTTACAGCGAAAATTGGAAGAAGAAGGTACAAGTTTTCAGTATATAGCGGATCAGGCAAGGAAACAACTCGCATTGAAATATCTTAAATCAGGGGAGCATCAGATAAAAGAAATCTCATACATGCTAGGTTATAATGAATTAAGTGCCTTTACAAGAGCCTTTAAACGATGGACGGGGACCCCTCCAACCTCCTATTAAATAACACTTTTAAAATATAGGGCACGGTTAAAGGCCAAATCTTACCCTGAGTTTTTCTTCTTCAAGATCAATCAGCCCCTGCAATTTCCTAATCACATCTTCATCGGTATCCTGTTCTTTATTTAGCGCTGTCAGAAATAGCCGTTGCTTAATTAGTAACTGAAGGTAAACATCTTGGTAATCTTTCTGTTGATGATCATATTCCGGATGTTCGAAGGCCAAATCATTCTCTAATCTAGCTCTGATTTGTTGTAATCCCGGGCTGACTTTAACCCTTTCAAAATGATTAGCATCCAGATATTGCATACTATGATCGGCAAGCATTTTTCTTATTCTTGATTCCTCTTCCGATTCAGGAAGGTGGTTATCAGGATCTGACATATTAACCCATTTAATCACATAAGGCAGGCTTATCCCCTGTACAACAAGCGTTAAAAGAATCACCGTAAACGTGATGAATAAAATAAGATTTCGTTGAGGAAATGGGACTCCGTCGCCTATAAATGCCGGTATTGATAATGCAGCAGCCAAGGAAACCACG
>NZ_AWRU01000019.1:136186-169163 GCF_000523515.1 Pedobacter sp. V48
CTATAATAATCGGGCCTTTCCAGCCCGGCCTGCTATCGGCTGTSRWWAWGTNAKCKGYTSMTAAATACAGTAAATACAGAAGCTCCAAGTGTACTCAGTATCCTGGTAACAATAAGTACCAAAGTAATCAGCACGCCGTACCCAATAGCGGCTCCTAAACTTACGTTTCCCAGCTGACTTACAATTACCGGCAATTCCAGACCAATAAGCATAAATACAAGCCCATTTAACACAAAACCAAATGCAGACCACACATTAGCACCCCGCAATCTACTACTGTGACTTAGGAACAGATGACTTTTTGAGGATAAGAAAAGCCCACCACTCACAACCGCCAAGACCCCTGAAAAATGAAAATGCTCAGCAGCAATATACATCACGTAAGGAGCGGTTAACGTAAGTACGATGTCGATATTCGGATCAGTTGGCATCCATTTATGAATTGCAAAATATGCTAGTCCTACGACAATTCCGATTAGAATGCCCATTAAAACCACGATAACAAAACTTAATGCGGCCTCATGAAAAACAAAGCTTCCGGTACTAACTGCTATAATGGCAAAACGAAATACAATTAAACTTGAAGCGTCATTTAGCAAACTTTCACCTTCCAGTATGGCTGTGATGCGCTTGGGAACTTTAATTGTCTTTAATATAGAGGTTGCTGACACTGCATCTGGGGGTGAAACTATGCCTCCAAGTAATAAGCCCAAAGCCAATGTAAATCCTGGTATGATCATTTGAGATACTAAAGCAACCACAAGCGAAGTAAGCAAAACAATCAAAAAGGCAAAACTTGTAATCACCCTTCTCCATCGCCAGAAATCTTTCCAGGAGGTATACCAGGCTGCCTCATATAATAATGGGGGAAGAAAAATAATAAATATAAGCTCAGGATTAATGCTAATTACGGGCAGTCCGGGCAATAAACTTATTGCAAGGCCTCCAACGACAAGCACTATCGGATAGGCTATCTTTAACTTCTGGGCCAGCATTACCAGAAAAAGTATTATTATAATTATTGCAATGTATGGAATAACAATCTCGATCATAAGTCAGGGCGTATTTCCTTCTAAAAATACATTATATACCAATAAGCTACAACCTGCAATTCAGCTCATGTACGTTACATTAGAAGGTGCCGCTTAAAGAAAGCGCTATGCTATGCTGCTGATAGGATGGCATTACGGTATAATTAAACCTGCCCTTTCCTGTAATTAACCTTTTCAGTTTAGGATATAATAAGTACGACAATTTAGTTGAAAGAATACCAAATCCAGCCCCAGCAACAACATCACTAGCCCAATGTTTATTGTTATACGTTCTAAGCACGCCAGTTGCAATTGCAACTGTATAACCGGCATAACCATACCAAGGTGAAACATCCTTATATTCCTGTTTTAGAAATTCAGCAGCAGCGAATGCATTGGCTGTATGACCAGAAGGAAATGAAGTATATCCTGAACCATTAGGTCTTAGTCTGTGTGTAGCATTCTTTAATGCCGTAACACTTCCGCCCATAATTGCAGATGATAATACATATAAACCAGTAGCATCAAGTAAAGAATGCTTGCCTTTTATACCCAAGAGATTAAGCCCATAAACTGCCGCGGCCGGAGCAAACTGCATATAATCATCGGCATGGGCCGCAAACAAAGGATGATCTTCCTGCAGCTCATCCTTAGTACTATAATCAAGTCGTCTGATCACATTATCACCGGTTAACGATATCATACCATAACCAATAAATACTGCTGGAATAATAAACGCAGCGACCTTAGGTTTATAACTTGCAACCATCATAGTCGTGTCTGATTTAAAACTCCCCTTTCCTTGTAATGTATCCTGAGTTTGGGCAATAATAAGTCTGGGTATTGCGAGCAACACCACTATAATCAATAATTTCCTACACATCTTCCAATAATTTTTTGTCCCTCCAAGGAATTTCTAATTAAAGATGAGACACAATTTTGGAGAAATACTGTAGATAAGATAAAAAACCATGGAATGTTTTTTATCTTTAATACCACCACTTATAAATAAAACCATTATGAAAAGACACATCATCTTGTTAATACTTGCAATCAGTATTTCCTTTAGTACTGTTCAGGCCCAAACGAGCACTCTTACTGGTGCATGGGAATTCAGCAATGGCAAAGATCAGCATCAGCTTTTTTTTGAAGATGGCTATTTCATACACACGATACACCAGGCTGATAAATTTATAATGTCTCGTGGAGGTAGTTATGAAGCAAGCAATGGGACTATTAAAGCAAAGGTGTATTTTAACAGTTCAGATTCGTCCAATGTTGGGGGTGAATTAAATGTTCCATTTGAAGTTTCTGCTGATAAATTGTCTATGGATGTGCCTGACGGCCGCGTTAATTTCAACCGTGTAGATGATGGCAAAGCACCACTTGCGGGCGTGTGGCGCATAACTGGCAGAATGCAGGAAGATGGCAAGGTTGCTGACATTCACCAAACCGGTTCCCGCCAAACGTATAAACTGCTTACCGGCAAGAAGTTTCAATGGGTAGCTATAGATCCTGAGAAAAAAGAATTCTCTGGTACAGGAGGTGGCACCTATACTTTTAAAGATGGAAAATACACCGAACAAATAGAGTTTTTTTCAAGAGACAATAGTCGTGTTGGGGTTTCATTAGTATTTGACGGGAAATTGCAGGATGGCAAGTGGCACCATAGTGGACTAAGCAGCAAAGGAGCTAAAATATATGAAGTATGGAGTAAGGTCGACGAATAAACCTCCTTTATTTAACCTTAAGTAGGGCTACAACGCCATCCATTGTTGCCAGTAAAACAGATTTTTTACTGATAACGTTTACGGTGTTTACCATTGAATTGTCTACTTTGTGGGCCCAAACCGTTTTCTGACTAACAGGATCAAAAGCATACACTACTCCGTTTCTTGTTCCAAAAAAAACTTGTTTATCTTTTGCGATTAGCATAGAGGGTGTATGCTCATAGCCAAAACCCATATTTAAACGCCAAAGCACACCCGGGTCTGTAGTTTGTGTTTTATAAGCTACTACTTCGTTGTTCATTGTTTTGCCAAAAATAAGACTGCCATCTTCAGATATACCTATTGATTCTCTCACTGTAGCTTCCTTATTCCTCCAACGAACATTGCCGGTATTAGCATCCAATGCGGTAAGTACCCTATCTGGCGCAGCAAAATAAACAACGCCATCCTTTGCTACAGGAGTACACATTGCCGGAGAAAACATACGATTCGCACTTCCATTGTTCCATTTCCAAAGTAATGTACCATTGCTTTGATCCAGAGCATACAAGTGTCGTCCCCAGGAACCAAAAAATACCTTCCCTTGATATATTAAAGGTTTACCTACTATGGCTCCTTCTACCCCTTCAAAAGTCCAGATTTTTTTACCGGTTTTAACATCAATAGCCTTAAAACCATGGTCGCTTCCACCGATATAGGCAATTTTCCCGTCAACAACAGGTGTACCTAAAACAGAGGCCTCGGTTTTAATTTTCCAGATCTCCTTTCCACTGTTCAAATCCAAACCATAAATAAAACCATCACCAGAGCCCAATACAACAACATTACCTACAATTGCAGGAGAAGAATAAATAGCACCACCGGTTTTAAATCCCCATTTCTTAGCGCCATCTTTTATGGATAAAGCCTCAACTTCACCAATGCTATTTCCAAAAACCACCAGTTTCTTACTGGCAGCCGGAGTTAGTACTACATTTGCACTTGCATGATAACTCCATGCCTTTTTAACCTGCGGATAAGTGGTATTTATCTCATAAGATGGTCTTACTATTTCACCAGTGCTATTGGCAACAAATTTACCCAAAGCGATACCACGCCAGCTAGGTTCTATTGCCAATCCGGGCTTTTTAACAGCAAACAAGACAGAATCACTTCGCATTGTAACCACATTGTATCCCCCTACACTATCTTTGGCTCTCAAATTAGAGCGTCCCATGGTTGCGGGTACTCCTTCAAAATCCATTGCCTGGTTTGCGTGGCCATGGCCGCAAATCGCATATTGAATATTGTATTTTTTAATCCTGTCGGTTGCTTCGTACCAATTATCCAAACTATTATCAATAGGGTAATGATTGATAAATACTATTGGCATATCTGCCGGTGTTTTCTTTAAAACCTCGTCGAGCCAAACTACGGCGTCTCTTGGAATGTGCCCGTCCGACATCCTTACATAAGGACCAGAGGCACAGGCAATAAATCGATAACCATTATGATCAAATGTAAATTTATCATTCCCAAATTCACGAGTAAAGTCTACCCCACCAGACTCTGACCAACCTGTATCATGATTACCAGGAATAACATGCCAGGGCTTTTTAAGCCCGCTTAAGATTTCCTTTGCAAGCTTAATTTCCAACTTAGTTCCCATTTCAGTTACATCACCCGTAACAATAATAAAATCAAGATCATTCTGTTGATTAATATCATTTACCGTTCTTCTCAAATCCTCCTCTCCAGTTTCAGTTCCAACATGAGTATCTGTGACAAAGGCGTATTTAAATGCTTGCGCATTCACATTTAAAAAGGAGGCAACAAGTATTATAAAAGCAATAATAAATCTCATATCATGACCAGTTTTAAGGGAGCTCAATTTACATTTTTCTAATCACTTGACCTGATTTGTTACAAGAATGTCTCAATTAGAACGCCAATAATTCATAAATTGCCCTTCAGTTAACTAACAAGATCTTAAGAATTATCTTATGCAAAAGTACCTTACCATTGCCCTGCTGGCATTTTTCTCCTTACAGATTAAAGCACAATCCAAATTGAACGTTGTATTGGCAGGCCTTAGTCACGACCACGTAAACCTGATAATGGATAGCTACAAAAAAGGAGAGGTAAACATCATTGGAATTGCAGAAGAAAACCCCGTTTTAGTAGAAAGATTTAAAACCCGCTTTAAGTTAGCGGATTCAGTATTTTTCACCGACCTAAAAGAGCTGTTGAAACACCTTAAACCTGATGCAGTACTTGCTTACAATGCCATAGAAGATCATTTAATGGTGGTTGAGGCCGCTGCCCCTCTTGGCATTTCTGTTATGGTAGAAAAACCTTTAGCCGTATCTGTAAAACATGCAGAGCGTATGGCCGCACTTGCCAGACAATATAAAATACATTTGTTAACCAATTACGAAACCACCTGGTACCCAAGCAATCAGGAAGCATACACCCGAATTAAACAAAGCAGTGTTATTGGAGACATTAGAAAAATAGTTGCACATGATGGCCATGAAGGACCTAAAGAAATTGGCGTAAGCAAAGAGTTTTTAAATTGGCTTACCGATCCAAAAAAGAATGGCGGAGGTGCAATTATAGATTTTGGCTGCTATGGTGCAAATCTTATGACCTGGCTAATGAATGGAAAAGCGCCCATTTCAGTTACTGCATTAACACATCAGATTAAAAAGGATGTTTACCCTAATGTTGATGATGATGCAACGATACTACTGGAGTATCCAACAGCAACGGGCATCATAGAAGCTTCATGGAACTGGCCGTTTAGCATAAAAGACATGGAAGTATTTGGAAAAACAGGGTACATACAGGCAGTAAACTCAAATACACTTCGTACCAAGGAAAACGGAAAAAATAACTATCAGCTAGAAGAAGCCAAACCTTTAGCGCCAGCGTATAGCAACCACCTTAACTATCTCGCAGCAGTGCTGAAAAATGAAGTAAAATCCGAAAATGATCTATCATCACTAAACAACAACCTGATTGTAGTAAAAATATTGGAGGCGGCTAAACGCTCAGCTAAAGAAGGACGCAAGGTACTTATTGATTAAACTAATTCACCATAACCTATCTGCCCACCAGCTTCATCGCGCCTTCACTATAGCGCTCGCCAGTATTTGGATAACGGAGCAACAGTTCATCAATAGCTTTTAAGTCGTTGACAGATAATGTAACGTTAACCGCCCCTGCATTTTCCTCAAGGTACTTCCTTTTCTTAGTACCTGGGATAGGAATTACATCATCGCCCTGGGCCAGTACCCATCCAAGTGCGAGCTGTGCAGCGGTACATCCTTTTTCTTGTGCCAGCTTTCCAAAATCATGCGCAAGCCCCTCATTGTTCTTTAGATTATCTCCACTATAACGCGGCAGCGTTTTACGGAAGTCAGTAGCATCCAGCTGTCCCACATTTAAGGCGTTAGTCACCAAACCTCTTGCCAGTGGGGAATAAGGAATAAGCGTAATCCCAAGTTCACGCACGGTACTCAATATCTCACCCTCCACATCTCTGGTAAGCAACGAATATTCACTTTGCAACGCCGTAATTGGATGCACAGAATGGGCTCTGCGGATTGATGCAGGCGATGCCTCACTCAACCCAAGATACTTTACTTTCCCTTCTTTTACCAACTCTGCCATTGCACCAACTGTTTCTTCAACAGGCACATTAGGATCTATCCTGTGTGCATAATATAAGTCGATCGTATCTATTTTTAAGCGTTTTAAGCTATTTTCTACAGCAGCTTTAATCCATTTTGGTGAACCATCAAAATAAGTTCCTGAGGCATTACTCGGTCCTGCAATGTTATCTTTAAACCTAAATCCAAACTTAGTAGCAATAAAGACTTTATCTCTATTTGGCACTAGAACTTTAGAAATCAGTTCCTCATTATTTCCATTTCCGTACATGTCGGCAGTATCCCAGAAATTAATTCCAAGATCAAGCGCTTTATGCAGTGTTGCAATACTTTCAGTATCATCAACCGGACCATAAGCAAAGCTCATTCCCATACAGCCCAAACCTATTGCCGATAGCTGTTCTTTTGTTTTACCCAAATTCCTGTATTTCATATCTTTTAGATTTTATGATCCAAAATTACCTCATTACCACCGCCTGTAGTTTAAAGGATTCAAACAGATCATTATAAAATTCAAACAGCAATATTCCTAATCTCCTTAGGTGTACGCTGGGTCTGCTTTTTAAAAAAATTATTAAAATAGGCCGGATACTCAAAGCCAAGCCCATACGCTACCTGAGCCACATTCCAATCTGTATGCTGCAACAAAGCGATAGCTTCTTTTACTATTCTGGTCGAAATATGTTCAGTGGTTGTTTTACCTGTAACCTCTTTAACAGCACGGTTAAGGTGATTAACATGAACAGAAAGATTTTCAGCGTAATGATTGGCAGTTTTTAACTGAAGCGCCATTTCCGGTGTATCTATAGGGAATTGTCTTTCAAGCAATTCCAGAAACAGACCTGCTATCCTTGATGATGCATTGGTATTTTTCTCAAAACTCTCTGCTGGCTGCAATTTCATGGCTTCATGGATAATGAGGTGCAGGTAATTGCGTAACAGATCATACTTGTGAATATAATCTGAATCCATTTCAGAGATCATTTTCTTAAAAATTGCTGAGATTTCCTGTTGTTGATCATCATTGATAAAAAATATGGGTGACCCTCCTATTTTAAATAATGGGGAATCCTGCAATGTTCCAATTTTTTCATTCGGGTGTATAAATGCCTCTGTAAACAAACAAAACCAGCCTTCCTGATCGTTGGAAGCAGCTTCCCAGGAATATGGAATTACTGGATTTGAGAAAAGTAATGCAGGTCGGTCAATTTCAATCCATTTATCGGCATAATGCAATTTTCCCGTACCTATTATGAGAGATACTTTATAAAAATCACGTCTTATATAAGGCGCATTGTTGAGGCATGATCTACGCTCAAATACATTAAAATGCCCTACGCCAGCATTATGAAGTGAGAGACCTAAAGGATTTGCTTGTGGTACCCGGCTATAAAACTCTTGTACAGATTCAATTTGTTCCATTCAACAAAAATTATAAAATTCAAACGTACATAAAGTTGCAGTTTCTTACAATTTCCTCCGTCGTCTTCCTGTCATTAAATGCGGATTGTAATTTAATTTACTAAAAATGGTGCCTCAAGTGTATTTACATCGTTAAGTACAAGATCTGTTAATGATTTGATAAGCCTGTTTAGATGGTCTAAGGTTAACTGATCGGTGATATTACCCTGCTCGTCTATTTTACTTTTAATACCTGGAATCAAAAGCTGGGTATCCGCTGTCATTTTTGACTCTATAATTAAAAGGGTGCCCAATAACGAGGCATGCGCTTTTTCTCCAGATAATGACGCGGTGATTAGTGCGACAGGCTTTTTAGAAAATTCCATTGACGAAACCGTCCAGTCAATCGCATTTTTTAAAGTGCCAGGCACCCCCATGGCATACTCTGGAGTACAGATCAATATTGCATCAGCAGCTTTAAGATGCTTTCTGAAATTGGCAACTTGTATAGGAGCTGTCTCAAGATCGAGATCAGGATTAAACTGAGGAATATCAGATAGGCCTTCAAAAATGCTCATTTCAAAAACATCAGAACTTAATCGACCAATTCCTTTTATCAGATTAAGATTGGAAGACGTCTTTCTAGTGCTTCCGGAAATGGCTACTACTTTAATTTTATCAGACATAATAAGTTCTTTTTGTTTTGTGCACTAAAGTCTATTAGCAAGTCTCTTATTAATTTCATCAAGCAAATACTCTTTGGGATCTGATGAATACTCCCAAAACATTACTCCCGCCAGACCATGGTCTTTTACATACTTACATTTATTCTTTACAGACTGCTCATCTTCATAGGTAATAAATGTCTTGTTCTTTTCATTGAAAAGATAAGGCGCTCTTGCCGCCTTATCTACAAACCTTTTGTAACCATTTTTATTTATCAGGCTATCTTTTAAAAGTGTATAACCTTTTCCAAATTGACCAGAAACAACTTTATCTCCAAGCCCTTTCTTACCACTTTCATCAATTTTAAAATTGCGGCCGTAAAACGCTATCCCCATAACTAACTTATTGGCGGGAACGCCTGCGGCTATAAAAGCTTTTATCGTTTTATCAGCAGAGCTATTAGATGCTATCTTTTTTGAATCGTATAAATTAGCGTGATGACTTGCTGTACCACCGCCAGTATACAAATCGTAGGTCATCAGATTAACATAATCCAGATATTGTTGAGCTTTCCCCATCTCTGAGGTATTCAAAAAATCAGTAAAGCCACCAACAGCAGTACTAAGAAGCTTTTTATGACCTGTTTCCTTTTGAAGTACATCTAACTCTTTACGGATCGCCTGAAACATTAAAGTGAAATTCTGCTTATCCTCGGGCCTATACACATTACCTTCTTCTCCTGGCCTGGCAGGATACTCCCAATCTATGTCCACTCCATCAAGATTATACTTTCTTATAATATCTACTGAACTCTGTGCAAATTCAGCTCTTGAGGAATCCGTTAATACCGCATCCGAAAAATTCTCACTCCATGCCCATCCACCTATTGAAATAAATATCTTAAGATCAGGGTTCTTTTGTTTTAACAGATTTAATTTTCTAAAATTTACCGTATCCGTCTTCAGATTACCTAAAAATGCACTATTGCCTTTTACATTTACAAAAGCATAATTTATATGCGTAAGTTTTTGAGCAGCGATCTTATCGGTATCTATTAGCCCTCTAAATCCTGCAACGTATCCAATTATTACTGGTTTAGTTTTGACGGGATTTGATTGAGAAAATGCATTATTTATCAGGAGTAAAATGGTTGTTAAGCCAAAAACAGAGAACTTGAGATACTTTTTCATAAACTTAAATAGGAATATAAATATAGTCCTATTTAAGTAACTTAACCTCATAAAGATCATTGCGTCTATCCTTCAGTATCCTAACGGTACCGAAATGATGAATTTCATCAAGCAGGTGCAGATCAACATCTACTACCAACATCATTTCTGTGTTGGGTGTTGCCTCAGCTTTAACAGCATTGGTAGGAAAAGCAAAGTCAGATGGTGTAAATACTGCCGATTGCGCAAACTGAATATCCATGTTGTTCACTTTAGGCAAGTTTCCTACACATCCGGCAATAGCCACATAACATTCGTTTTCTATAGCTCTCGCTTGTGCACATCTTCTTACTCGGGTGTATCCATTTTGAGTATCGGTAAGAAATGGAACAAATAGAATCTGCATTCCCTGATCGGCGTAGATGCGGCTCAACTCCGGGAATTCGACATCATAACAAACCAGAATCCCTACTTTCCCGCAGTCGGTATCAAATACCTGAATTTTATCTCCCCCAACCATGCCGTAATATTTCCGTTCATTTGGAGTAATATGAATCTTTCTGTATTCATCTGTTTTTCCGTTTCTGTGGCAAAGATAGGTGGCATTGTATAGCTTATTATCTTCTAATATTGGCATACTGCCCGAAATAATATTTACATTGTATGAAACCGCATATTCCTGAATTTTAATGACAATCTCTTCGGTAAGTTCTGCAAGTTTACGCATCGCCTCCATTTCTGGCAGGTGATTATAAGGCTGTAAAAGTGGCGTATTAAAAAACTCCGGGAACATAATAAAATCGGATTTGTAACCACTCACAGCATCTACAAAAAATTCTACCTGCTCATAAAAAGCATCCATGGTAGGGAAAAGACGCATTTGCCATTGAACCAATCCTATGCGAATGGTTTTTGCAGATCTTGCCGAAGCATCAACTCCCTGATAATAAATATTATTCCATTCAATTAGCGTTGCAAATTCTTTAGATTCATGATCGCCTGGAAGGTAGTTTTTTAATACCTTTCTAACGTGAAAGTCATTAGATAATTGAAAGGTTAGCGTTGAATCGTATAATTCCTTAGCTTTTACTTTATCGATATACTGTCTGGGGCTTAATGTATCAGCATGTTCATGATAGCCGGGTATGCGGCCGCCGGCAATGATGCTCTTTAAATTTAAGCTTTCGCAAAGTTCCTTTCTGGCTTCATAAAGCCTGCGACCCAAACGCAGACCACGATATTCGGGCGAAACAAAGATCTCTATTCCGTATAAGGTATCGCCATTTGGATCATGGGTAGAAAATGTATAGCTACCGGTTATCAATTGATAAGTGTGTTTATCTCCGTATTCATCATAGTCCACAATAATAGATAATGAGCAGGCCACTACTTTCTCGTCTACAGCAATACACAACTGGCCCTCAGGAAATAATTTTAATAGTTTAGCGATGGTTTGCTTGCTCCAGATCTGTCCTCCCAGGGTATCATATGCCTGCTCCATAGATTCCTTAAGATCATTATAATCTTCAAGCGTCAATTTTCTAATTTCAATATTCATGAGTACGTGTTGTTATACTTGCTAGTGTACATAAATAGTGCCTGAAATTGTATTGTGAAATAGAATTACCCACCCCGCAAAGCCATATTCCAAGAACTTCTTACTATATTTAGCAGGGTGTGACAGACTGAGTTTGAACCAGCCTACTTACACAAAAACCACTCAACCAAAAGATAAAATGTTAAAAATTAAAACATTAAGACTGATGTTTACTTTTTACATGAGCTTTTTCGTTACGGCTTTTGTATTAACTTTGGTGTCAGCATACATGCTATCTAAACTTGGTTCAGAAGCTTTCACTTTAATATTTTGGTTTAAAATGATTAGCTATGGTATAATTGTCTATTATATAAATAACTACAAGAAGAAGGAATTTTATTACTATCAAAATCTAGGAATACCTAAGCTTGCTTTATGGATAAGTACCTTAACCTTCGACTTCCTGCTATTTGTAGTTCTTCTAATTTATGCTGCTAAATGATCCATAAACTTGAAGCCGATAGCATATTCCTTGAATTTGGTTCGAGAAGGATCTTATCTGATATTTATTTAAAGTGCGAAACCGGCAAAATAACTGGTTTGTTAGGCAGAAATGGAAATGGTAAAACATGTTTAATGAACATTATCTATGGCAATCTAAATGCTGATAGCAAATCCATTCGCTTTGACGATTTAACGGTTCAGGCTGCCTACAAGAGGCCTGATTTACTACTGTATCTTCCTCAGTTTAATTTCATACCACAGACTTTAACTTTAAAAAGAGTATTCGCCGACTTTGATCTGGACTTTTTTGAATTTGAAAACCGTTTCCCAGATTTTAAATCAAGCTATAAAAGCTCCTTAAAAAGTTTATCCGGCGGCAACCGAAGACTGGTTGAAGTGTATATTGTACTAAAGGCAAAATCTAAATTTGCCATGCTGGATGAGCCTTTTTCACACCTGAGCCCGATAATGATTGAGGCTATCATGGAATTAATGAACGAGGAAAAAAAAAATAAAGGATTATTGGTTACCGATCATATGTTCAGAAACATAATTGAGATCAGTGATAATCTTTACGTTTTAACAGGAGGAAAAACCCATCTGACAAAAGCTGTTGAGGAACTTGAATTTCTAGGATATGCAAAGGTTTAGCACTTCTTGCTATTGATATGCCATATTAAGCTTAGAAATCAAATTTTACTCTTGCCCGGATTCCCCATTCAGAAACCATAGGATTATCAAGATACGTGAAGCGTTTTACCAGATCAACCCTAAGTAATTTAAAGATATTTCCAACACCTACGCTACCCTCAATATAAGGATCCCTGCTTAATGAGTTTGTGATAGGTACTCCATCCTGGTTAAGCACAAACTGCATTGCGTTATTATTTACCGCCGGATTGTTTTCATTGCGCAAACCACCATATAGGGCTTTAAATGACATCACCTCTCTAAGCTTCAGCTTTTTTAACAACGGCACCTTATTAAAAAAGAAGCCATTAAAGTTTTGATCTATGTTTATACTTGCATAATGATCACTAACAAACTCCAAAAAGTTCATTAGGTTGTACGATTGCAATTGATAAGCATAAGTTTGATTCGCCCTGTGAATAGACAACAGCGGAAAAGGTACTTTACCTAAAATATAGGCGCCTTCGAGCGTTACATCGGTATATCCAAGTTGAGATAGGTAAAAACGTTTATCTACGCTTCCCATAAAGTTATGATAGTTATATTCACCTCCTAAAACTCCCTTTATGCCTGCAGTATATCTGAAATTAAAAACAGGATACTTGTCGACAAGCGGGGTACGATATACTTTACCCTGGTAAAACTTTTCGTGTGGTGCGTACCTTAACTGAAGTGATATTTCTGATGTACTGATCGAGTTACTCTTAATTAAATTATTGTCTCTTGAACTTGCGAAATACAAAGATCCAGCTGGGGTTTGATTCCATTTACGTAAACCAAGGCTATAAGAGAAGTGATTTTCAAACTCATGCACATAATCTAATCTGTAAAAATCATTGTACAACATCATATCATTCTCTCCCCTTTTAAAGGATAATAAAAAGTTATCTTCTTGTACAAACTGCAATTCCTGGCCGGGTATTTTTGTATCCCTCTGGAAACTTGCCCTTAAATAGTTCTGGGGAAAGGCATAAATAGATTTATTGTTTAACGAATAAGTTCCACTTAAGAAATATTTCCATTTAGTATCATTAAAACCATAAGCCGCATATGTCTCAAAGTAATAACGTTTGCTAAGTGCCGGCGTAGTCCTTCCCCCTAAACGCAAACGAAACCCTTCAACACTGTTAAAACTGTAAAAASTAWKWWCRGRWCCCATTTCAAAAGGTCCAAAATCTTTATAACCTGCAAAGAAAAGCGTAACCACATCCATTGTTCTTTTAAATGATGGGATAGTTTGCAGCGTATCTAGATTACTGTAGACTTTTAAATTTGTAGCACTAAGTGCTTCCGGGCGATTATCGGCCCAAAATTCTTCTGACCTTTTTGTTGCATCAGCTACAACTACAGGTACTGCTGATCCGTAATATGTAGTATCAGGAAGTGGCTTATTGATCTGATAATCTTTAAAATTCACTGTTCTTTCGCCAGTAAACCCTGTTCCGCCTTTTTTACTTAGGCCAAAATCAACAATCAGATTACTTTTACTCAGGTGATAACGCTTATCTGGATTTTGCTCAAAGTCTAGTTTAGCTTCTAACGCCCTAACAAAATTCAAATTGATGTCCTTATTTACAGTTAGGTATGCATTCTGAACAGCATAATTCCCATCTAGCGTAATGTATAACTTACCTTCAAACAAGAGGTCAGTATTGTTTCTTGGCATAAATGAAAGCTCAACCAGCTTAGGGTTATGATTTTGAATGGTATCAGTGATAAAAAACTTATAGAATGTGGGTGCTCCATCTGCAATTGGACTTAACAATTGATTACTTACTACAGAAATATTGTTATCATAGATATCTATATCCTGATACATTCTATCGAAATAAGTGGTTAGCCCCTGGTTATCGATAAAACGTTCATCAAAGTTAACACGCTTATCAGCTACTACAATGGTTTTAAGCTTTTCGGGACTTTTACGGAAGTAATTGTTCGACAGCTTCTCTTGTTGAAATACAGGAAGCATGGTTTTACCACCTATTTTAGTAGAGTCCTGTTCCTGGAACAAAAATTTATAATTGCGGAATATCCTCTTGTTTTTAAACTTATCAGAAAGGTTACTCATAGAAAACATCATTCTTTCGTATTTCTTGTATTCTACGAAGTCATAATGATCCATACGGTTCTTGGGTTTATTGGCGATAACATTTCGAATAAGCGCAACCGCAGGATTATCCTTATTCTTATATTTTGGCTTTTTACCTGCAGTAATTACCACTTCATCCATTTGAGTAGTTTCACTCTGCAGTTGCACATCTATTGTCTGTGTTTTGCCTGGAATAATTGTTTTGATAGCCGATTTGTAGCCGACATAACTAAATTTAACCTGTGTGTGGTCATCACTAATGGTAATACTGTATTGACCGTCTGCATCTGTCCTACCACCCTTTTCTGTTCCTGTAATTAGAAATGAAACATATGGCAAAGTTTCTTTGGTTGTAGCATCTGTTACTGTCCCGTTAACCACTGTTTGCTGAGCTTTTGAAGTAAAAGCAAATGCTATCAGTAAAATAACAGTTCCGATATATTTAAAATATTGATGTTTCATTATGTATTTCATTTACCTTGATCCCGCCAATGCAATGGCATTAACCGGATATACTTATTCAGGATGTCGGCAAAGGTACATCTCAACTTTTGAATATTATACTAAAATAGTCAGGATAAAGTCTTCGWYCAGATGTTATGACATCAAGATGAAAAAGCAAAAAAATAAAGTCTGTAAATAGCTGATTAACTGAGCTGAATAACAAAATCTGTTTGTCCTGGTTGTAGGGTTTTTAATGAAAACAAAAAACCATGATTGAGTAATATCTCTCTTACCAGGGTGAGGCCGATACCCTGCCCATCTTTTTTGGTGCTAAAAAACGGACTAAAGAGCTGCTCACTTAAGTCCTCCGATATCCCCCTGCCATTATCAGTAATTGCAAGTTTCTTTAATTTAGCGTCTAGACCAAACTTCACAACGCCCTCTTGTTCAATAGCTTCTATCGCATTCTTAACAATATTAATCAGTGCTTGCTCCATTTGTTGGGAATCAGCCGAGATATAAAATGGAGTAACTGGCAAATCAAACTCAAAGCTAACGCCATTTTCTTTTGCTTTGATAAGCATAAAATCTGAAACTGAATATATTAAGGCAATAAGATCAACCTGAAGTTTGTTTACAGGTGCCAGTTTAACCAAATCTGCAAAATTTCTCATGAACAGATTCAGGTTCTGATTTCTTGCAACGGCTACATACATCGCATTCTTTAAACTCGATTTATCTGCCGAAGCCCAAATATCATCGGTATCCAAAGCCATGTTAATGATAGAATTTACCGGTCCTACTGTATTATTTACCTCATGGGCCATCATCCTGATCACTTTGCCATAGGCATTCTTTTCTGCTTCAAAGATCTCTGCAGTTACCTCCTCTATCATTACAAACATTCGGGGAAAGCCCCTATCTATAAAGTGAGATTTCTGGATCTTATAGGTATTTAGACTGCCAATTCTGATCGTTTTAGACTCACCCGCCTTAAGTGGTTCAAACTGGGCTAAAAGTAATTCAGGGCTAGTGCCCAGTATTTCTTCTGCTTTTGGGTTAATCTGCTTTATATGATTATCGTAATCGAGTATAACAATACCTGTTGGTGAAGTATGAATCAGTTTTTCCAGAAAAAAATGCTGCGCCTCCTGTTTTGTCCTTTCTTCCCTTAATGCATCCATCATTTGGTTGTATACATCTATGAGCTCATCTGTTTCTTTCTTTCCTGTCGGTAAAAATTTAACATTAAAATCGCGATCATTGATGGCGCTAATCCCTTCCCTAAGATAATTTAAAGGCTCTACAAGCTGTTTATAAAGCCTTACTGATATCAGTACCGAAATGATAACTAAAACCTCAGAAATAATAAAAAATATCTTATTCTTCTCCAGGATAAGATAGCTAAGTCCTAAAAAGACAAGATGAAGAACAACAATAAAGAGGATATACTTAGTCTTTAACTTCATTCAGTTTAATCTTCGGCTTCATTAAATGGAATCTGATACTTCTCAAGTCTACGGTACAGTGAATTTCTTGTTATCCCAAGAGACGCAGCGGCTTTGGTAATCTTGTTTTGGTGAAAGCTCATTGCTCTTTTGACCATTTCAATTTCCATCTGTTCAAGTGTAATACTACCTACACCAGGCATTTGTACATTCGCCTTTTTTGAAGGGGACAGATCTAGCTGCGCTTTAAAATCATCTATACCAAGTTCATTATTTTTACTTACCAAAATAGTCCGCTCTACCAGATTTTTCAGTTGCCTTATGTTGCCAGGCAACTCTAATTGCTGCAGCCATTTCATTGCACTGACTGATATTGATAACAATGGCCTATTGTAGATTTCTTTAAGATTATTAATAAAGAAATCAACCAATAAAGGGATGTCATCTGATCGTTCACGTAAAGGCGGTAAATTAATGGTGATCAGGTTGATGCGATACAACAAGTCTTCTCTGAAAGTGCCCGCAACGACCATTTCATTTAAATTTTTATTAGTTGCACACACCACCCTGACATCCACTACCTTACTTCGGCTGCTACCCAGTACTTCGTATGTCCTGTCTTGCAAAACCCTCAATAGCTTAACCTGACTTCCAGCCTCCAGCTCTCCTATTTCATCTAAAAAGATAGTCCCTTTGTTGGACATTTCAAATCGACCGGTTCTGTCAAAACGTGCATCAGTAAATGCCCCGCGAACATGACCAAACATTTCACTTTCAAACAATGATGAAGATATTCCCCCAAGGTTCACCTTTACAAAAGGCTTATTCCGACGTGAGCTATTCTCATGTATGGCCTCTGCGATCAGCTCTTTTCCTGTACCACTTTCGCCAAGAATAAGCACCGATGCATCCGTTGGTGCAATCTGCCCTATGGTTTCAAGTATAGCAAGCATCTGAGGGTCTTCGGCAATAATTTGCTTAAAGTTATACTGCTTATCTAGTTGTTTACGACTACTATTCTTTGTTTTAGCAGTATTTAACTCAAGTAATGTTTTAACTGATTGCAAAACGTGTTCATTGTTCCATGGCTTATTTATAAAATCATTTGCGCCAAGTTTCATACCCTGAACAGCCAGTTGAATACTTGCCCATCCTGTAATCAAAATCACAGGTACACCAGCATCAATTTTTCTGATGCTGCTAAGCAATTCCATTCCTTCCTCTCCAGTGGTATCAATAGAAAAGTTAAGATCAAGAAGAATCAATTCTGGAAGTTGTTCTTTGATGACATTTAAAGCCTCTATGGCACTACCTGCCGACTTAACCTTATTACCCGCGTTTTCGAGTAATAAAGTTAAAGAAGTTCTCACAGCAATATCGTCATCTACAATCAGTATCATATACAAAGTTAATATAGTTATTATTCTTCATGCAATGCAATAGCAGGATGTATGGCAGCTGCCTGTTTTCCCGGGTACAAAGAACAAAAGATCACCAGTAAATAAATAAAAACAATAGACAACAACAAAGCGATGATATAAACGCTGGCAGCAACATTAAAAACATTAAGTAAGGGGAATTGTAAAGCAAAAAAAGAACCCAAAATAATAGATAACGTTGCCAATAGCAACGATTCACTGACCAGTTGAAATGATACCGATGAGCCTGTTGCTCCAATAGCGCGGCGCAAACCGATCTCCCCCCTTCGTTGACTAATATTATACCACAACACGCCGAACAATCCCAAAGCCACATTTATGATTAAAAACCCAGCTACAGTAATACAAATAATCATAGGGATAATGGTATCAGAATTTTTAGCTTCACGGGTATCTTCCATATGCTGGATCTCTGTATTTGAATTTTGAATTATTCTGGCAAGGAGTTTACTCAACCGACTTTCAAAAGCCGCATCAGCCTTTGGACTTACTTTAAGTAAAATGTGTCCTATCCATCTAAAACTTCCAGTATCCAGCCGCTTATAAAAGCTCTTCCCTGCCGGCCAATAATCCCCTTCAGCTTTCACATCGGCTGTAACACCAATAACCTTCCATTTTTCTTCTTCCTTATCTGCGCCAACAATTTTACCGGCTGCAGGCTCGTCTCCAAACATGGCTTGCTTTAATGTTGAATTAATCANTAMAYKWTTTTGATTGACATCTTCTTTATTGAACCATCGACCCTCCAGTAATTTCATGCCTAATACCTTATTATAATCATCTTCGACAACATAGTTATTTATTGGAGACATTTCTTTCCCCTTATAAGTAAATCCAGTTGTGGAATGGCTATTTGAATAGGGAAAATTAGCACTTGTAAAGCTTAACTCTTCTATTTCGGGCAATGCTTTTAAGCTACGCCTTACATTCTCGTAAAACATATTTAAGGAATCAATATTATTGATTTTAACATTTCTGCTATAAGATACAGACCATACCCTATCTGATTCGAAGCCCTTGGGCAGCATATAATTCAGGTAATAAAAAGTTAATAGGGAGAATACGGCAAATATGACCAAAAAGGACACTAGTATTTCCGAAAGGAACAGAAAGTTCTGCTTCCTTTTATTCCAGATCAATTTAAATAAATGTTTGAACATGATAATTTCTTTAAAATGGTTCTTATTGAGCTTTTAGTGCATTAACTACATTTAACCTCGACATTCGCCAGGCCGGGTATACACCTGAAAGCAATCCGAAAAATAGGCAGATCAGAAATCCAAATAGTAGTACGGTAAAGTTCAACGACAAATTAAGGTTAGGTAGAATATCGGATTGATTAAATAGAAAAATGCACACAACAGAGAGAAACACGCCTATAACACCTCCTAGAAGCGTCAGAATAACATTCTCTACAATAAACTGATAAACCAGTGTTTTAGAGGAAGCGCCAAAAGCCTTTCGCACTCCAATCTCCGATGAACGCTCCATTATCCTGGTAATATTAATATTTACCAGATTTATAGTAGGTAGCAACAGGAACAGCAAAATAAAAAGACTAACAATTGCGATCATCCTGGAAATACCTGCATTTTCATCATTTCCAAATAATTTTCTTGACATACTTTCAAGCATGGTATCTGCATGAGCATAAAGTTTGTCATACTCCTTATCGTTAGTTGGAATTTTTGCGAGCATTTGCTGGTATTCTACCCTCATTTTAGGAACATCTGCTTCAGATTTAGCAAGTAATACAGCACCAAATCCTCCCTGAAAGCCCACGTCTTTATAATTTCCCTTTGAAACAGTGTATGGCAAATACAAATCACCATAGAAATTGCGCATACTTCTAGGTAAATCCTTAACTACGCCAATAATCCTGTAACTGACGTTATCGGCCTCTATGTACTTTCCTACAACTGATTTAACATCCCCGAAGTAATTTCTTTTATTGCTTTCTGAAATCACCCCTACTCGCTCCCCATTATCAATTTGTTGCTTGGTATAGGGTTTTCCCTCCAAAAATTGATATTCGGCAATTTCCCAATAATTAGCATCTGTATATTTGTATTCCATAACAACTTTTTTGTTGTTTACATATGCATTCGCCTTGCCGGAGAAAGTGAAAATGCCAATCTTTTCCGGAGTCTTTAATTTCGATACATAATGATCCAGGAAATAAAACGAAGCCGAGCTTCCATTATACCAGCCATTCTTGGAGCTTACCAGGGCCACACCTGTGATATAAAGAGATCTGTTTCTCTTATAGTCCGGGTATGAAGGACTTAACATCTTATCAAAAAATGCAGTGGTTACCATCAATATCGTTAGCGTAAAGCTGATACCAAATAAACTGATAAAAGTGAAGAACTTTCTTCGTTTCAATACTGCTATGGCTATTTTAAAGTAATTTTTAAGCATGACTATAGGTTTTATTGTACTTGAGAACCATCAAACAAACGTACCAGACGGTGCGTTTTATGTGCCATATTTTCATCATGGGTAACCATCACTATGGTAGTACCATCATTCTTGTTCAGGCTAATCAGAATATCCATAATCTCATTTCCCATAGCGCTATCAAGGTTACCTGTTGGCTCATCAGCGAGAATGATCTCGGGTCTGCCTACAATAGCCCTGGCAATAGCCACGCGCTGACGCTGCCCTCCGCTAAGCTGGGTTGGGAAATGCTTGATTCTGTTACTCAATCCTACTTTCGCTAACGCTTCGGCAGCTAATTCTCTGCGCTCTTTAGCAGATCCCGAACGATAAAGTAATGGTAGTTCTACATTATCCAACACCTGTAAATCATTGATTAGMYKAYANCKMYGMWMTWYMRATNCAAGTTTCTGATTTCTGAATTTCGCCAGCTGCTGATCCGAGAATCTGGTAATATCCTGATCGGCAATTCTAATACTGCCTTTTGAAGGTTCATCCAGCAAACCCATAATATTAAGAAGTGTACTTTTACCACATCCTGAAGGGCCCATTATGGACAAAAACTCTCCTTTTGCAATATCCAGGTTAATGCCATTTATGGCCAGCGTTTCAACCGTATCGGTGCGATACACCTTTTCAATATTTTGTAAACGTATCATAATGTATAATTAGTAATTAAGATTTATTTATAAGTTATTTTTTCATTCTTTTCGAAATCATAAAGCGATAAATACCTCAGCTGATAATAGGCTCCCCAAAAATCTCTTAAGGAAGCCACATAATCTCTTTTCGCTCTATCACTTTCCTGAAAGGCTATGCTCAGATCTGTAATACTCAAATTGCCTAAAACGTAGCGCTCACTTGCAATCTGATATTTTTCAGAAGCAATCCTATCGGCCTGCGCGGTTAACTCCAATTGTTCTTTCATCATGTTAAAAAGTGTTACCTGCGTTACTATCTGTTGCTTAAAGGTTTGCTTGTCCTGCTCTACCTCATAAATAGTAAATTGCTGATTCGCTTCTGCAGTTTTGGTTCTTGATTTAGATCTTCCCCAATCAAGAACCGGAATAGCCAATTGCAACTCAACAGATTGTTGACTTTTAGGTGAACGGTAGACATCCAGTATCTTACTTCCCGCACTAGAGAAACCCAGATTAGCTTTTAGGGTAGCTATAAGCCCATTTTCTCCTTTAGCCTTAGCCACATCCCGCTTTGCTTCAGCAATACGCCTTACAAAGGCTATGGCATCAGAACGGTTTTCAAATGCTTCTCTTAAAACTCTTTCCGAAGATACCTCAACACCTTTCACTGCATCTGGCATTGTCAGCACAATCCGGTCATCACCTTCTATCCCAGCATAGCTTCTTAAGTTCAGCGTTGCAATTTCCATCTCTCTCTTAGCTGTTCCCACAGCTTTCTTGGCATTTACTTGCTCCAGTTGTAATTGCAGGATCTCATTTTTAGAGATCTTTCCCAATTCAAATTTAGTGTTGGCTATTTTTAAGATGTTGCCTGTATTTGTATAATTAGTCTCTGCAATATGGAGATTTACCTGGGCAAGTAACAGATCAAAGAAATAACCGGTAACTGTTACGGAAATTTGTTCCTGGGATTCTATATAAGCTTGTTTACTCTCATTATATTTTAAGGGTGCTATTCTTTTATCCCATTTAAGGCTGTTAAACTGTAATAAAGGTTGTATGTAACCAATACCATAAGGAGTCCCATTATATAACACATTATCCCTATCAAAATCAGTAAACCGTTGCAACTGGGTGGTACCATAAATAGTACCACCTGTTGCGGCCAAACTCTGACTAAAATCGAGTGTTAGTGAAGAATTATCATTTCTTATTGGCTGAAAAGCTACTGTTCCATTTGGTTGAAGTACCTGAGAGTATGTTTTATTGTATCCTGGTAAAATACCACTTAAAGCTAACTGAGGTTGGTAATTGGACTTAAATGTCCGCCACTCCCAATATTTGGTTTCTTTAACTGTAATGGCTTGTTTTGCAGCTATTGAATTGGCTTTGGCTTTCTCAACCACCTCGTTTAAAGTTAGTTTCAAAGTGTCGGCGGAATTTTTTAATTCTAAACTACTTCCCCAAACGTTAAAGCAATACATGATCATGAGGATTGTGAAACTGATTTTCATACGCTTATGATCAATTAGTGATTGAAATTTCTTTTGAATACGCATACTTGCTCATATCGGATGTGATCACAGTCTCACCTGCCTTTATACCGCTGATGATCTCTATGTAATCAAAATTGCTAAGTCCCGTTTTTACATTTCTTCGTACTGCTTTTCCATTATTTAACACAAACACCTCTTGCTGATTTGAACCTTTAAAGGCCGCTCCGTTATTCACCCGAATCACCTTATTTCTGGTTTCAGTAATCAGAAAAATATCAACTTTCATGTTTGGTCTAAGCAGTTTATTGTTTTTTTCGTCCAGCTGGACCTCAAATGAAACAATTGAGTTGCTTACTGCCGGAGAAACACTGGCAACAGATCCTCTGAGTTGAACATCGTTTATCCTGATAATAGCAGACATATTACTGTGAAGCTGATCTAACATATTATCTGATATACTTCCTGCAACCTTATAACTGCTCAGGTTCGCAATTCTAGCCAATGATTCGCCTTCTTTTATGCTTGCTCCGATATTCTTATTTACCCAGGTTACAACACCTTCCCGTGTAGCAATCACATTTGCCAGATCAAGTTTACGCTTTAAGGCCTGCTGATCGTTTTTTTGAATAGCTAAAGCAATTTCGGCCTCTCTGATCTCTATTTTCATAGTTTGCTGCTTGTTTTTAATTTCATTTTCAAGCTGCTGCTTTTCCAGTTCTGCTACTTTTAAATTTAACTGGGCCTGTTCAATATCTTCCTTAGTCCCTCCACCTGCTTTGTATAGCCTCTGGGCACTTGCTACTGCATCTTTAAAATTTGCAATGCGCAGTTGTTTAATGTTATTGTTGGAATTGATATCGTAAAACGTTTTCTCGAGATCAAGCTTTAGTTTTCTGATTTCGTTTTCTTTGGATTCAATTTGAAATTTTAATTTATCAAAATCAGTTTCGGCAGATGATTTATCAAGCGTAAGAATAGATTGTCCGGCTTTTACCTTTGTACCTGCATCCATTAATACATTTCTTACAGCTGCATTTATAGGACTGGTTAACACTTCTTCAAATTCAGGCAGTACCTCTCCCGTAGCATTTATTGTATTTTCTATATCTCCAGTTTCAGCCACTGCCGTGGTAAATTCGGAAGCAGCTATAGAAGGTTTGATGTAAGCACGTAAAGTGAATATCCCCCCAACTATAACCCCCACTATTATGATTACAATTACTTTGGTTTTCCTCTTTCTCTTTACGGTAACTTCTTCTTCAATTGATTTGTCCATTGGTCGTTTGTTTCGATTTAGCTTTACAACTCAAATACCAAACTTAAATAACTAGTAAACAGACTATTACAAAAATACAGATCCATAAAAATGCCCGATATCAAACTAAACGTTCGATATCGGGCATTTTTATGTGATACTTGCTAAAACGTATTTAAAGAGCTTAAATAATTCTCAACTATAGGAACATCTGCTTCAGCCCAGTCTTGATCTAAAAGCTCAGATGAATTTAGCCATTGGTACGATGCATGCTCTCTTAATTCAATAGAACCTCCAATAACTTTACAAACAAAAGGGATGAGATTAATTGAAAATTCAACATAATGATGGATGTTGGCCGGCATTTCAAAAAGAATTTTAATATCCAGATTTAACTCCTCTTTTATTTCTCTTACAAGACATTCGGAAGGCGTTTCTCCTTCTTCAATTTTTCCTCCCGGAAATTCAATCTTCAATGGCAGTTTCATTGATGCACTGCGCTGGGTAACCAATACGCTATTGGTATCATCCACTATTATGGCGCAAGTAACATTAATCATGATTATTTTTTACCATTTCATTAATTCCATCACCCTGGCAAACTCCTCTTGCAGATGAGCTTTAAGGTGTATTTCCTCATTGGTTACCGGATGTTTAAATATAAGTTCTGATGCATGCAATAACATCGTTGTCATTTCCCATTGCTCTTTAAACAACTTATTTTGCTTATTACAACCATGCTTGCGGTCCCCTATAATAGGGTAAAAAATATGGGCAAAGTGTTTTCTAAGCTGATGCATTCTGCCTGTTGTTGGTGTGGCTTCTACTAAGGAATATCTTGAGGTAGTATGTTTACCGAAGGCAACATCCAACTCTGCCCGCTTTAAAGTTATAAAAGCTGTAAAAGCATCCTGAATGGTTCCATTTTCTTTTGCAAGAGGATAATCTATATCCTGGCTATCCGGCGCATACCCTCTAACAATTGCAAGATATTTCTTTTGAACCAAACCATTTTGAAATTGCTGATGCATTGCTATTTCAACATCTTTTTCAAAAGCAAATAATAGCAAACCGCCCGTTTTCCTGTCCAAACGATGAACCGGACTAACATGCCTGTTTACCTGATCTCTTAAAAGTTGTAATGCAAATTCTTTTGCATCATTAGCAATTGATGAACGATGTACAAGCAAGCCATGAGGTTTATTAATCGCAATTAAGTGGTCATCCTGATAAACAATTTCTAGCATTTAAACTTTTTTTTGGCGAAGATAACCTTTTAAACTTTCCTGTTCTATTTGGAAGTAACTTCTTCTACCTCTATTAGGTCCGGGCCATTTTCAATAGGATAACCATCAACCTTTGTTCCTTTTAAGGTAACCTCCTTATCTAAATAAGCATTTAAATCAACCTTACTACTTTTTAATGCATAGGTTTTTGCATCCACTGTTAAAATATGGGTACCATACTGGAATGTGGTCATCCCTAATTTTTCAATTTTACCGCTTAACTTAACTAACCCCTTACTTCCTGCCTGTTTCGCTGTGTTACAGCTTACCGTGGCGAATCCAATAAACAATAGGAATAATATTTTTTTCATAACCTTAAGACGTTAAAATTTTCAATTATGCTACAAATAACAATAATTAAAGATACTGAAATGTTGGGATGTAATGATTTACAGGTAGATTATTTATACATTTGAATCATATTAACATTAGTTACATATCTAAATAGGATTACCAAAAATCCAAACCTATAGCGGGAAGGCTATTTTTATTGCCTTTTTTCTTACTCTACAATCTTATCCTTAATAATATTTAGAAAGAATTATTCTTTTCACATTAGAATTTTAAAAATGACTAATCACATAAAAGTCGCCCTAATTGGCGCAACTGGTAAAGCTGGAAGCTATTTACTAAGCACACTATTAAATCAAGGTTATTCTGTTAAAGCATTAATCAGAAATCCATCATCTTACAATTACATGCATCCCAATTTGGAAATTGTAAGGGGAGATATAAAAGATTCAGAAACAGCGAATGAGCTTATTAAAAACTGTGGAGTTGTGATAAGTGCCCTTGGACAAGCAAAAGACGAACCTCTAATAGCAAGTTTAGCTGCTCAAAACATCATAAAGGCTATGAATAAGCAGCAAATCACAAGATATATATTCTTAACCGGCCTGAATATAGATGTTCCGGGAGATAAGAAAAGCAGGAAAACAATTCAGGCATCCACATGGATGAAGGAGACATTCCCGGTATTTGTGGCCGACAAGGAAAAGGCTTTTGAAATAGTAAAAGCAAGTGCGCTAGATTGGACTATGGTGAGGTTACCATGGATTGAGCAGACCGATGAGGTAAGGCACCTCGCTGTAAGCCTGGAAGATAGTCCTGGTGAAAAGATTAGTACAACTGATCTGGCACATTTTCTTATAGATCAGATCTTAAAGGCTGATTTTATTGGAAAAGCACCATTTGCGGCAAGCCTATAAAATTTAAAATTATGAGGGTAAATATCTTTACCCTCATAATTTTAAAATAGATTCAATTGTCCGCCAGTTGGTGGTTTCGCATCGCCAAAAACTGTTTTACCACCGTATTTCCATGAGTCATTTCTCTCTTTTTCTATAAGCTCTTCAAAATTATCATTAGGAATAAAGTCCTTTTCAACTTTGAAAGATAGTTCACTTAGCTTTTGTATAGCGTGAAGCTTATCGGTTTGATCGATCTTTGCTTTATGAACTGCTTTGCCGAGTACACTAACGGTTTCATCATAAACTTTTAAAGGTACCGGGAATGGATGCCCATCCTTACCTCCATGCGCAAATGAGAAACGGGCTGGATCAGTAAATCTGGAAGGTGTACCATAAATAACCTCACTTACCAATGCAAGTGATTGCAGGGTTCTAGGTCCCATTCCCTCAAGCAGCAGCAACTCTTCAAAATCTCGAGGGTTCTTTTCATGACTTAGCCACAGCATCGCACCCAAACGTTTAAGATCTACATCTTTAGCCCTAACGTCATGGTGCGCGGGCAAGACCAGCTTACGCACTTCTCTTATCATTCGTTCCGGATGCTCTGTTGTCATTGATAACATTGCCTTACGGGAAGGTAATGCTTCTTTGGCTACAAGATTTAAAATTTGTCCCTGGTTTTTCCCACAAATCCCTGTATGAGGTTCATCTACAAAGGAATTTAGTGATGAAGAATGCCAATGATACCTGCGTGCAGTCGAACTTCCATCTCTCATTCCCTGTTGCACAACGGTCCACAATCCGTCCTTGTCTACAATAAAGTTATGCATATACAACTGAAATCCATCTTGTAAAGCTGTATTATCAACCTTGGCACTTAGCTTACTGCTACGCACTAAGTCATTGCCATTTAATCCGGTACGTTCTCCAAATTTAAGTAGCTCATCGGGAGTTTGTCTGGATTTTTTGCCCTTGCCTCCACAAATATATATGCCCAATTCTTTATACCGAGGATTAACCGAGGCTTTTAAAGCGCCCATAACTGAAGTAGTAATTCCAGAGGAATGCCAATCCATACCCATCACTGCACCTAAGCTTTGGAACCAAAAGGGGGCACTTAACCTCCGCAATACCTCAGCTGTACCATACTCGATAACTATTGCCTCTGTAATTGCCAATCCCAAACGCGACATACGTTCTGCCAGCCATTTAGGAACATATCCATAATGCAAAGGTAAATCAGCCGTCCCAGATCTTTTCATTACTAACAAAATTAGCAAAATATTACCAATAATTCAATTTAACATTTCTTAACATCTGCCTATCATAATCCACCTTATATTTGTGGTATAAATATTTGGTTAGTATTTATAGTTTAGGTTTAGTTGATAAATAAAAAAGCACCGATGGATTTCGGTGCTTTTTTATTTAATCAAATCCTTAAATTTGCAGGGTTATCCCTCCCATCACCATTTATCAATGAGCACCAATAAATTAATAAATATACCACCCCTCCCTGCCGTACTATTGTCTATAATTAGCGTTCAAGCTGGGGCGGCAATAGCCAAAGGATTATTTCCAGCACTTGGGGCAACTGGCACGGCATCTGTGAGGATAGGTTTATCTGCAATTATTTTAGTGGGGGCCTACAGACCAAATTTGAACCGTTTCACAGCAAAACAATGGAAAGCCGTTATCCCTTATGGTATATCGCTAGGCTTAATGAATGTTATTTTCTATATGGCCATAGAAAGGATTCCACTGGGTTTAGGTGTAACACTCGAATTTATTGGACCTCTTTTACTAGCTGTAAGTGGATCCAAACGTGTATTAGATTTCTTTTGGGTTTTTTTGGCTGCAATAGGAATAGCTTTTATTGCACCCTGGAATGAAAAAGGTATTGATTTAATTGGCGCATCACTTGCATTGCTGGCAGGAGGTTTTTGGGCAGGCTACATTCTTCTTGGCGGCCGAATAGCTAAAATTATGGATGGAGAACAAGCGGTGGCAGTAGGCATGATATTCGCGGCCATTGTAGTGGTTCCATTCGGCTTTGGAAGCGGGGGTTTATCCAATTTCACACCTATTATGATTTTAAGCGGCGGTGCGCTGGCATTGTTATCAAGTGCTATTCCATTTACTTTGGAAATTGGTGCCCTTAAGAAATTACCAGCGCGTACTTTTAGTATTTTAATGAGCCTTGAGCCAGCAGCTGCAGCATTATTCGGGCTAGTGTTTTTAAAAGAACACCTCACCCTGCATCAATGGTTGGCAGTAACTTTTGTAATCATTGCAAGCCTCGGTGCCACACTGACTAAGGGCAAAAAGAACCTTTAGCTTGCCATTGGAATTCTATTCTTAGAAACCACCATTACAATAAGAGACCGTTGCTGCTCATCGCGAAAATTGATTAGAAAATTCTTATTTCCATTGTTTTTGATCAAACTGGTTAACCTTGGAAACATAATCGCTAATGATTCTACCTGTTTTATATCATCACTATCTACAATAAGAAATTGAGAAGAAGCATCGTTCTTAATATGTTCAATATTCTGGTGAAAAGGGTGTAATGAATCCATAATATGATTAATTTGAATTGATTTATAAACTGTTATTTAATATATAACGAGAGTAATCGCCATTCCGCTACAACTAGTTCGAATTATATTAATTTAGTTTAGACAATTGCACTTTCAAATTATTACATTACTTTAAAAACTTATCTATCGCCAGATAAGTCATCGGGTGATAGTTAGGCCTTGCTTTTTTGTAAATCTCTTTGGCTTTTTTTAGGCCTTCAGGCGTTTTCATCATTTCTTTATACAAAGGAATGATGTGCCACATTCTACCATTTTCTATTAAATAATCTTCTATTCTTTTATCGGCAGCAGTGTACTGATGACGAATGGCCAATGTGTACCATGCCAACTGAATATCAGTATTATTTGAACCGGTAAAGTTAAACTGACGATCTAAATCAGCCATCTGCTTTACACTCATTTCCGGCGACAACATGTTGATAAAGAACCTCTTTTCATTACTTGTATTAATTTCTTTGGTCAAAACAGAAGTATCTCTCAATTCATTTTTATTCCATGCCGATGCTATATGATCAATTTTAGCAAACTTTCCACCTTTAGCCCACAGGCCTTTAGAATAAGCGATATTTGATGGAATACCAGGCCCATAAACCCAATCATTTACGTTAATTTTCTTCTCAAGATCAGGGTTAGCTTTAATTAGATTCTCATTCAGATAAGCTAGAAACTGTTCTGTAGAAACAGATTGAAAAGCATGACCATCAAAATAGCCTCTTAAAAAAACATCAAATTTTTCTCTCCCTACTGCCTCTTCAATTGTCCGCAAAAAGAAATAGCCTTTTTCATAGGCAATATCATTAGTGCCCTCGTCAGGATTTCTTCCAGTATAATCAGTTTTCAGATAAGTATCCTTGCTGGTATCGCCCATTTCCTTTACAGCATCTTCCAAAGCCTTTTTAGCAAATTCCTCCTGCATCTCAGCTTCCTGTTTACCAAAAATCGCTTCATCTATTCTTCGTTCAAAATAATTGGTAAAGCCTTCGTTAAGCCAGAAATCATTCCATGTAGCATTTGTAACTAAATTACCACTCCAACTATGAGCCAATTCATGGCTAATTATACTTACTAAAGACCGATCGCCGGCGATAATTGTTGGAGTAATAAATGTCAGATTAGGATTTTCCATCCCGCCAAAAGGAAAACTCGGGGGCAATACAAGCAAATCATATCTTCCCCACCTGTATGGGCCATATAGCTTTTCAGCAGCATTTACCATTTTACCCATATCAGCAAATTCATATACTGCTTTTGCCAAAACCGATGGTTCAGCATACACACCAGTGCGCTCATCTATTGCTTTAAATTCAATATCACCAACAGCTAATGCCAATAAATATGAGGGAATAGGGTGAACTTGGTTAAAATGATAAATTCCTATACTGTTTTTTACCTCAGGATTCACCGCACTCATTAAAGCCAGCAAATCATTTGGAACTGAAACGGTTGCGTTGTATGTAAACCTTATACCTGGACTATCCTGACAAGGGATCCAGCTGCGTGCAGCAATACTTTCTGACTGTGTAAATAAATATGGACGTTTTTTACCGGCTGTTTGGTGGGGGTTTAACCACTGCAAAGCACTTGCCTGTTTATTCGTAGTATAATAAACGGTCATCAACTTTGTTTCAGGAGTAATAACCACTTTTAGTGGCCTTCCTAAAAACTCCTTCTCCTCGCCATAGGTAAATGTGGTCTCCTTTTCCTCTGCACCCAGCGTGATCTTTGAAATATTAAGCTGGTTATCATCAAAAATAATCTCATTTGATTTAGCCTTATTGTTTATTTTCCAAACTGCCTTTCCACTAATCTGCTGATTCTCGAAATTAACTTTTATGTCCAAATCCAGATGTTCAACTACAGCTATAGATGGTTTTGAAAAAGAATGTGGATCTTCAACAACCTGACTTGCAGTTTCTTCTTTTTGTTTACAGGACAACATCATCAGAAATGGAATGAACAAAATTAAATTCTTCATCAGAACAGTTTTTTTTAACATAATAACCAGTTAGTCTATTATTCAAGTTACAATAAGTCATTTGCAAGATTTGCCAGTTCACTACGCTCGCCCTTATCTAATGTAATGTGCGCGTATAGTGGATGGTTCTTTGCATTTTCAATCAGGTAAGATAGGCCATTACTCTCGGCATCAAGATAAGGTGTATCTATCTGATATATATCACCGGTAAATATGATTTTGGTATCTTCTCCCGCCCGCGAAATTATTGTTTTTATTTCATGTGGAGTTAAGTTTTGGGCCTCATCAACAATAAAAAAGATTTTAGAAAGCGTTCTTCCTCTAATATAAGCGAGCGGAGTAATTACGATTTTACCTGTAGTTACAAACTCATCTATCCTTCCCTGCATCTTTAAATCATGATTATACTGCTCTTTAATGAACCTCAGATTATCCCATATGGGTGCCATATAAGGATCTATCTTCGATTTAGCATCTCCAGGTAAAAAACCTATATCCTTATTACTTAATGGAATAATTGGCCTGGTTACATAAATTTGCCTGTAATCTTTACGTTGCTCCAATGCACTGGCAATTGCAAGAAGTGTTTTTCCGGTACCTGCCTTACCCTGAATAGTTACCAATTTAATTTCGGGATTAAGCAAAGCATGTACAGCAAAAGATTGCTCGTGGTTTCTTGGCGAAATGTTAAATATTTTCTTTGAAGATACCGGATATAAGCGTTGCGTGGTAGAATCAAACCATGCAGTTGCAGTTTTCCGGCTATTTTTTAGTATACAGAAATGATTTGGAGACTGAGGCACAATATCCAGTAATTCAGTGCTAATGCTACCTTCAGTTTTAAGTTCTGCAAAAAGTTGCTCCGGAACTTTAGAAAGAACCGTTTTACCGGTATAAAGTTCATCTACATTTTTAATCTTTCCAGTTTCATAATCTTCAGCATACAGTTCAAGAGATTTTGCCTTTAAGCGTAGGCATATATCCTTTGATACCAGTACTACTTTCTTCTCCGGAAATTCCTCCTTTAAACTTAAAGCAGCATTAAGAATACGATGATCAAATTTTCCGGCTCCAAAAATTGCCTCAGCATCAGCATGATCCGGCTTATTATCCATTACCACTTTAAATCGGCCACTTTTAGTGCCATTTAAAGGAATCCATTGGTTCATTATTTTACTACCTGAAGCATTATCCATAAGACGAATAAAACTCCTTGCCTCTGCATTACGTGTTTCATTACCATTTTTCATATTATCAAGCTCTTCTAGAACTTGAATTGGTATGGCAACATCATGCTCCTGGAAATTATTGAAAGCGTTATGATCATATAAAATAACAGAAGTATCGAGAACAAAGATTTTCTTCTGTAACGAAGGATTTTTAGCAGTTTTACTCATGACACCTAAATTTAGCGATTTTTACGCTCGATACGAAATAACAAAAAAGAGGCTGTGCAAAATATTTGATTTGCACAGCCTCTAGTTAAAATTTGATATTAAATTTAGAACAACAAATATATTTTAAATCCCAAATCATCAATAAACCCTTGCGTTGTCAGGTTAAAATTAGTTTGTTTATTTTCAGTCACTGTAGCACCATTAACTTTTTGATTATAATTCAAGTAATTGGCATTTGCAGACAATAAAGTGGTTTCGAAGGCAAATCTCTTAGAAACAAACCAGGTAAGGCCCCCATATGCTCCCAAAGAATATTGATTGGTTTTATTACTCCCACTATATGATTCAGTATTTTCAAATTTCTGAGTCGCATAGCCATATCCAGCCTTGCCACCTGCATAGGCGTATAATTTACCTATCAAAGGATAATACTGCTGATAAGTAACATTCCCACCGTAAGATTTTGTATCAGTACTATTTCCGCTTCCTTTCCCATACTGTAACTCAATTCCAATCCTGGTATTATCTTTAATGAACAATCCATAACCAAGCGAAAACGAACTTTGTTTTGTCTTACTATCACTAGAAGACTGGTCATTAAATTCTGTCTTATTGGTGGATACATTCACGCCCAGTCCTAAAGTGCTGGTACCTTTTGTTTGGGCATACCCGCATAGGGAAGCCAATACTGCTACTGCAGTTAATAGTTTCTTTTTCATTTGTGTGTGTRWKWWMGRAMTAAACTTAGCGATATACATTGTCATTATGAAATATTTATTTTCATAATTTGTAACATAATTAAGATGAAGGTCATTACACCCAATGAAATGTGTATAAACACAAAAACCCTGCAGATATGATCTACAGGGTTTTGCTTAAGATTTGGCACCGACCTAC
>NZ_AWRU01000020.1:0-479 GCF_000523515.1 Pedobacter sp. V48
TGGTAGTTGCTCCTTTTGCTATGAAAGTAGCAATTGAAAAAGCACGTATTTATGGCAGCGGATGGGTTGCCGTTAAAAATTCAAACCATTTTGGAATTGCTGGCTATCATTCGTTAATGGCTGTTGAACAGGAAATGATTGGGATTAGCATGACTAATGCAAGCCCTCTTGTTGCACCTACTTATGCCAATGAACGTTTGCTGGGCACCAACCCTATGTGCTATGCTTTCCCTGCAGGCAAATACCCTCCTGTTATAGTTGATATGGCAACTGCCGCAGCGGCAAATGGAAAACTGGAGATTGCTCAAAGAGCAAATCAGCCAATTCCTGAAGGATGGGTACAGGACGCTTCGGGTAATACTTCTACAAATCCGCATCAATTAAAAGAAGGTGGTTCTTTACTGCCTCTTGGTAGCGACAAAGATCATGGAAGCCATAAAGGTTATGGTTTAAGTGCTACTGTGGATATTTTATCGGCA
>NZ_AWRU01000020.1:526-67497 GCF_000523515.1 Pedobacter sp. V48
CAAATTATGGCCCTTGGGTACCGCCATTTGTTGCTTTTTTAGAGCCCCCTACAGACCCTGTTGGAGAAGGTATAGGACATTTTCTTGGTGCGATGAGCATTGATGGATTTAGGCCGGCACAGGATTTTAAAGATCATCTCGACAATTGGATTGAACGCTTTAAAAGCGCTAAAACTGTTGATCCGGATAAAAAGGTAATTATTCCGGGTGAACCGGAATTTGCTTATGAGCAAGAGCGTAGAATTAACGGCATTCCGTTAATTGACGTGGTTGTCCATGACTTGAACCAACTCGCTAAAAAATTGGAAATAGAGGGGCTATAAAGCCCCTTTAAAAGAAAATGCTAATGCCGGTAGATCTTTCCGGATATTTTTTGGCAACCATACCTTTACGGTAGTCCCCTTATTTTCCCATTTAAGTTTCTGACCGGTTTGAACGAGTTCAACTGATGAACCTTTGGCGGGTATGTTTCCGTTCCAAACTACATATTCCGGAGTTTTATCTTTAAGGCAGGTTAATGCATATTTGATTTTCCCGTCTTTACTCTGCGTAAACCAGGTATCACCATCGTGATATTCCTTAGTGATTCTTGTATTATAAATAGCCTTTCCATTTACATTTAGCCATTTACCTATATCTTCAAGTCTGGTTATGGCATCCTGAGGAATGGTTCCGTCTGCTTTTGGACCGACTCCCAGTAATAGACTACCCCCTTTTGCCACCACCTCAATTAAAGTGTGAATTACCTGGGTGGCAGATTTATATTGGTCGTTAGGAACAAAGCCCCATGCACCACCTAAGGTCATGCAACTTTCCCATGGATTTGCCAATTGTTTTTTTGGCACACTTTGTTCTGGTGTTTGATAGTTTTCGTAAGGCCCGTGAACGGTTCTATCCACCATTAGTAATCCTGGCTGCGCTTTACGTGCCATATCAGCAATTGCGGGCATATCAATGTCTTGACTCCATTCAGGAATTTTCATTCCCCATGCAAGTACTTCTTCATTTACAGTTTCTAATGGTCTAACCCATCCACCATCTAACCAAAGAATATCAACCGAACCATAGTTATGCATTAACTCGCTAATCTGGTTAAATGTTTGCTTTTTAAACATGCTCCATCTCCATGGATTTTTCCTGATATCGTAGTTATTGTTTCTATCTGCAGTTGCATATTTTGGCCACCAATAATATTCAGAATGCCAATCGGGTTTTGAAAAGTAAGCACCAATCATAAAGCCCTGCTTGCGAAAAGCATCAAATACATATTTCGCAACATCAGCCTTAGGATTATCTTTAAATGGTCCGGCAGAGATCTTAAAATCTGATTCTTTAGTATCAAACATATTGAAACCGTCATGATGTTTGGTTGTAAATACCAGATAGCGCATACCTGCATCTTTACCTGTCTTTGCCCATTGGTCCGGATTAAATTTAACAGGGTTAAATTCTTTACTTAAGCCCCAGTACCATTTTTTATAATCTTCGTAATTACTTGTACTATCTCTTGAGATCCAATCTTCTGAGCAAATAGACCATGATTCAATAATACCAGGAACGGCATATAGTCCCCAGTGAATAATCATTCCGAATTTTTGATCKWSYYAYKWGTNKRGTYTTTGNNKKMCSWKYRKRWMTTKKKKMYWTKSATRARYTRTANATWSYWRKKGAWCANYCKTTANTMMWRKRMKWTKGANYRKGYTRMWAAGAGCGACTAAACCTACTATAATAATACTTTTTTTCATCTCCCTTAAAAGTAAAAAAATCCCGGTCGATTGCCAACTGGATTGAATATTAATTATATAAAAAAAGGGCACTTACAAAAATGTGCCCTCTTTTACCCTAAAGTTTTAAACCTAGTTTATCCCTCTTAGCAACCTATTCCATCTTATTTTATTAAAGAATGATCCATTGGTATTATAGCTCATCCAAATAAACAATGCTTTTCCTACAATATGATCTTCGGGAACAAAACCCCAGTAACGAGAATCTAATGAGTTATGTCTGTTATCCCCCATCATCCAGTAATAGTCCATTTTGAAAGTATAACTAGTTGCAGGCTTACCATTAATCAACCAACCAGTGCCAGCTTTCTCTAACTTGTTACCCTCATAAATCCTAATACTTCTCTCATAAAGTGGCATTGATGCACTATCCAGTTGAACTGTCATCCCCTTTTTAGGAATAAGAATGGGACCAAAATTATCAGCATTCCAATTTCTTTTTGGATCAAAAGGAAAAACATCTTTCTCCTGATAACCTTCTGGCTGAGTCACCTCTTTCACAGATTGCACAAAATCCAATTTACTAACCTTATCCATCATTGGCTCCGTCCCGGTAAAACTATAAGTATTAGGAGAGGACTGATTAATATCCTCTGATATGTTAAATCCGAGATCCTCAAAAACAGAGAAATTGATATCGGCAGTTTTAAATGTTACTGCATAAGTCATCTGCCCGGTACTTTTAAGTTTCTCGGGTTTACCATTTACAGAAACAAGACCGTCTTTCATACTAATTACATCACCAGCAATACCGATGCACCTTTTAATATAGTTCTCTCTCTTATCCACAGGTCTGCTTACAACAGTATAGTGCTTATTAATTGCATCCCAGCCTTCTGATCTCACCATCTTATAGTAATCAACATCCTGAATCTCCAAGGCTACAGTATCGCCCTGAGGATAGTTAAATACCACTACGTCATTTCTTTTGATCTCAGATAAGCCTGGCAATCTGCGATACTTCCATTGCACGCCATCCCAATATGCCTTAGTACCGGTTAAAGGCATTGTATGATGAGCAAAAGGGAACGCAACAGGCGTCATTGGCACACGAGGACCATAATTAACCTTACTAACGAATAAAAAATCACCTATTAGTAATGATCTTTCCATAGAGCCAGTAGGAATGGTATATGCCTCTATAAAAAACACCCTGATTATGGTAGCAGCAATTACTGCAAACAAAATAGCATCAACCCATTCTCGGCTTCTGGATTTTTTCTTTTTTGGCTTAGTGTCCTTATTCTCCTTTTGCCAGAATTTCCAATTCATATTTCTTTATTATTTAAAATTAAATATATCAGCTATATTATAAAACCCCTGTTTCTTCTCAAGCCATTCCGCAGCTACTACCGCACCTAATGCAAACCCGGAACGATTATGAGCAGTGTGTTTAAATTCGATCTCATCAACCTCAGAACTATACACCACGGTATGCGTACCTGGTATATTCTCGATTCTATGCGATTCGATCAGCAATTGTTCTTTCTTTAATACATCATCGAACTCTGTACCCACAAGTTCATTAACCCATTCGCGTTTTCTGTCAACATTCTCAATAATGCCTTCAGCAATAGTCATTGCGGTACCACTTGGTGAATCCAGTTTCTGCGTATGATGTATTTCCTCCACCTGAACTTCATATGCAGGGAAGTCGTTCATTAACTTCGCCAATACCTTATTCATATGAAAGAAGATATTAACCCCAATGCTAAAGTTTGACCCATAAAGAAGTGCATTGTTACGTGTAAGGCACTCATTTTTTACTTCCTGCAATTGGCCATACCATCCTGTAGTCCCTACAACAACTGGAACATTTGCATCAAAACAGGTATAAATATTATTTATTGCCGCATCAGGAGCACTAAAATCGATAGCTACATCGGCCTTTCGCAGATTAGCAACGGTTAAGTCATCGAGGTTATCAATGCTGATTTTTAAAACTACCTCATGTCCTCTTTCTAAAGCAAAACGTTCAATAATCTGACCCATTTTACCGTAGCCTAGTAATGCTATTTTCATTGATTTTATTCTTTTATTTGTTACGAACCAGACTTAAACCTAAGACCGAATCATTTATTTTTTTAATTTTTTGCTAAAGGTATTAAAAGCCCCCATATACGAGTTCAAACTTGCATAAAAATATACTATAATCTAATAGTAAGTTTTATCCCAGGTGTTACATTATTAAAACCATACATGGTATCAGTGTTGATTAGACCAGGAGAAATTTTCATTCCTATATCGTCTACATTAAAATATTTCAGACGAGCGTCTATATAAGCCTCAACCACATTCAGGAGATACAATCCTACATACGAGAAAATAATTACCTCTTTATTTCTTCTGAAAAGATCCTTTGCGGTAATTAATCCAGCCTCATCCATGTTGTTATATGGGAAATCGGCACTTTTCTCATTATTATTCGCTCTACGATAAATGATTTCATCATAAAAAAGCCTGTAATTCCTACTATTGTCTATAAATGAAATGGTAAGAAGCGTTATTCCTGTATATAGACCGGCAACTTTTGCGAGTCTATAAACAGTAACCCCATTTCTGATTTGTCCAAGTCCGGGAAGCATAAGTGAACTAAGGGCCGCTCTTCTACCTGCAATTTTACCAAGATTTACGTAAGCAGGTTTTTTAAGTGTATCTATTTTTTGAGGTTTGACAGGCTCTACTACCGGCTTTGGTTTAATAACTAGGGTATCCTTCTTAACAACAGGAATTTCCTGGGCACGAGCTAACGCTGTCACAAAAAGAAACAAAACCGATAGCAGCAGACTTTTGTACATTACCAATCTAATAATTCCAGAATACGGCTTAGGTCGTCCTCAGACATAAACGGGATCTCTATAGCCCCTTTCCCATTTTCGCCGACTTTCAGCTTAACTTTAGTGGCAAATTTAGATGCCAGATCTCTCTGTAGTTTTTGATATTCAAATGAAACGCCAACAGGCTGTTTACTTGATTTAGTTTTTACCTGAACGCTATTTATGCTTCTAACTAACTCTTCAACCTTACGCACAGATAGTCCTTTATCAATGATTTCATCATGAATAAAGAGCTGTTTTTCTGCCTGTTCTACATTTATCAGCGCGCGTGCATGCCCCATAGAGATCTTTTGATCTCTTATAGAAACTTGTATTGCTGGCGGCAATTTTAATAAGCGGAGATAATTGGTCACAGTAGTACGGTTTTTACCAACTCTTTCACCTAATTGCTCCTGTTTCAGGTTACATTCATCTATCATCTGCTGAAAGCTCAGTGCAATCTCAATTGCATTAAGATTTTCGCGCTGAATATTCTCAATAAGAGCCATTTCCAGCATTTGCTGATCATTGGCGCTACGGATATAAGCGGGTATTTCGGTTAGGCCTGCTAACTTAGAAGCCCGCAATCTTCTCTCTCCAGAGATCAACTGGTATTTACCTCCGGGTTGTTTCCTTACCGTAATTGGCTGTATTAAACCCTGAACCCTGATAGATTCAGAAAGCTCATTTAAAGCAACCTGATCAAATTCAGTACGAGGCTGATACGGGTTAGTTTCAACATCTTTAATATTGATATGTCCAATATTATTGTTGTTACCGCCCTCTTGCTTTGTTTCGCTTACCGGGTTCACCCCGTTCTTTGGCGGGTTTACAGCATCTGAGTCATCCAAAAGCKMASWTMRSMMKWTACCTAAACCTGTTTTTCGCTGAAAAGATGTCATTAAAAATATTTTTAAATAATTGCTGTAGTTGTATTCTGTACTTCCTTAACCATTCCGTTTTTATGAACAATTTCACGGGCAAGGTTCAGGTAGTTAATTGCCCCTTTACAAGTGGCATCATGCATAATTACAGAGATACCATAACTTGGGGCCTCACTTAAACGCGTATTACGCTGAATAATCGTATCAAAAACCAACTCCTGGAAATGGGTCTTAACCTCTTCTACAACCTGGTTCGACAACCTTAAACGCACATCATACATTGTAAGTAGAATTCCTTCAATTTCCAATTCAGGATTTAAACGGTTTTGAACAATTTTAATTGTGTTCAAAAGTTTCCCTAACCCTTCAAGTGCAAAATATTCACATTGTACAGGGATAATTACTGAATCAGCAGCGGTAAGCGCATTAATGGTAATTAAACCTAAAGATGGTGAGCAGTCTACAATAATAAAATCATACTGATCTTTAACTTTTTCAAGAACAGCCTTCATCTTATATTCCCTGTTGTTCAGGTTTATCATTTCAATCTCTGCACCCACTAAATCGATATGTGCCGGAAGCAGATCAAGGTTAGGAGTTTCAGTTTTCTGAATGGCGTCTACTGCATCAATATCATTAATGATACACTCGTAAATGCTATTCTTGATACTTCTTGGGTCAAAACCAATACCAGAGGTAGAATTGGCCTGAGGATCAGCATCAACTAATAATGTTCTATATTCTAGTACGGCTAAACTTGCGGCTAAGTTAATTGATGAAGTAGTTTTCCCTACGCCACCTTTCTGATTTGCCAATGCAATAATTTTACTCATCTATCTTATTAATAATTACAATTATTCTCTAACGGCTTGTATTTACTCGACGTAAATCTATAAAAAATGCTATTTTTGTGTTTATTTAGGCATATTTTAACGAATAGCTAAGATACAAACTAAATGGCAAAATTAGTATTAAAGCCTTAAGTGTTTTAAACATCTTATTAACAATTTATACATGGTAACCATCATATCCGGAACCAACAGACCTGAAAGTAATACGCTAAAAGTCGCTAATTATTATCAGAAAACACTGGCTTTAAAAGGCTTAGAATGTACCATCTTCAACCTTGAAGATTTACCCGATAATCTTATTGCGTCTGATTTGTATGGAAAACGAAGCCCTGAATTCCAAGCGATTCAGGAAATGGTAACCCAAACTACTAAGTTTCTTTTTATCATACCAGAATACAATGGAAGTTTCCCCGGAGTATTAAAGCTCTTTATAGATGCGTGCAATTTTCCCGAAAGCTTTTATGATAAAAAAGCAGCACTTGTAGGCATATCATCCGGCAAATACGGAAACATCCGCGGGGTTGATCATTTCGGAGGCGTTTGCAGTTACCTGCACTTAAATGTGTTACCCCTTAGGCTCCATATAGCAACCATTAAAGCCGAATTAAATGAACAGGGCGATTTCTTTAAAGAGGATACACTTAAATTTACCGACCAGCAGATAAATAAGTTTATTGCGTTTTAAAACTCATCCAGGTTTTGCCTTCATTTCCAAAAACAAAGTATCCCGGATATAGCATTTCCGCCAGATCTTCTAATGCGTTTACTGCCACGTTTGCCTCATCTGCCACTGCCGCCTCATCATCCCAAAGATATATTCTATCATACTCAACAGAGGGCCAGTCCTTATTCAACAATGAGGGAACAACCCCCATCAATTGCAACATACTGGTGCTTTTTTCACAATAAATAACAGCTCTGGCTGTGTGAACATCATCTTGCAAAACCCCACCTGCTTCGGCAATAAGTGCTTCCAAATCCTTACTAAGATGATTCTTGGTATCAAGACAAGCCACGGCCACTTTGTCCATGAACTTAATTTTATGCTGAATTATATCTACACGTTCCTGAAAATTTTCGCGTAATTGTTCATCCCCAACCCTATTTATAACCGCATTTAAAAAAGACATATTGATTTATTTATTACTTTGTGCAAAATTAGTATTCCTAAACTGATGCATCGTATTATAATAAATATTTTTTGCGTACTGCTTCTACCTGTTGTCTTTTCGTGCAGTAGTTCTTCCTCCAATAAGGAGAAAAAAGTTTTCAGCATGAACCTTGATCAGAATTTAACCTCTCTTGATCCGGCTTTTGCGCGCAATCAAAATGCTTTATGGATGATTAATCAGGTGTTTAACGGGCTGGTACAGGTCGATAGCAATCTTAACATCATGCCATGCATAGCGAAAACCTGGCAAATATCTACAGATGGGTTAACATACACTTTTAATCTCCGCAACGATGTCTATTTTCACAACGACCCCATTTTTCCAGATGGAAAAGGCAGAAAAGCCGTAGCCGCTGATTTTGTTTACAGTTTTTATCGTCTGATCGACCCTAAAGTTGCATCTTCAGGTGGCTGGATATTTAGCGACAAGGTAAAAGATATCAACAATTTTATAGCGATAAACGACAGCACTTTTCAGGTTAAACTCATAAAGCCATTCCCTGCTTTTATGAAATTACTTACTACTCAATATTGCTCGGTAGTACCAAAGGAAGTTGTAGATCACTATGGCAAAGATTTTCGAAGCCACCCTATTGGAACAGGCCCTTTTAAATTTAAATATTGGAAAGAAGACGAAATACTGGTATTACTCAAAAATGAAAATTATTGGGAAAAAACAGGCGACACCAAGCTGCCTTATCTTGATGCCGTAAAAGTCTCCTTCATCACAGATAAGCAAAGTGCGTTCATGAATTTCCTTAAAAAGGACCTTGATTTTTTTGATAAGGTGGACGGAAGTTATCGTGATGACATATTAACAAAAAGCGGAAAAATGACCGCAAAATATAAAGGCAAATTCAACCTCAAAAAAGGCCCTTATCTTTGCACAGAATATGTAGGAATACTTGTCGACACCAATATCGCCATTGCCAAACGCTCTCCATTAAAATATAAAAAAGTAAGGCAGGCAATAAATTACGCCATTGATAAACCTAAACTAATTAAATATTTACGTAATAGCATAGGCATACCAGCAACTTCAGGCTTCATTCCTCAGGGTATGCCTGGTTTTGATAGCACAGCAGTAAAGGGGTATCATTATGAACCTGAAAAAGCTGCAGCACTATTAGCAGAGGCGGGCTTCCCTAATGGCAAGGGCATGCCTCAGGTTACCCTCAGCACTTCTACTACTTATAAAGATCTCATAGAATTTATACAAGGTGAATTGGCAGCAATCGGCATTAAAGTAAAAGTAGATGTGAGCCCCAATGCAAGCTTAAGAGACCTGATGTCTAAAAACGAAGTGAATTTTTTCAGGGGTTCCTGGATAGCGGATTATCCGGATGGGGAGAATTATCTTGCCATGTTTTATTCTAAGAACAAAGTGCCCAATGGTCCAAATTACACCGCTTACTACAATAACGATTTTGACAGGCTATTTGAACAAAGTTATTATGTTAGCGACAATGCAAAGCGTTATCTTCTTTATCAAAAAATGGATCAAATGGTAATTGACTTTGCCAACATCGTTCCTATTTATTATGATCAATCGGTAATTATGACTCAAAATAACATTAGCGGTTACAGCATGAATCCACAAAATCTGATGATTCTTAAAACGGTTAAAAAGAATTAAAAAATGTCTAGAACGGCCACTCGGTCAGCGCTCACATGCGTTCGAAATGACGGAGTGGCCAGATCACGGCAGCTTATTGCACACCACCTCCCATTCCGCCTTGCTCTTCTTTCTTCAAGTCGTCATTTTTAATCGATTTCTTTTGCGTAAACTTAAGCTTACCGAAGTTATAACTAAAGTTCAAACCAAATGAGCGTAACGGATAATGGATATCCGTATTCTGAGTTGAGGTTGCTGTATTATTTACAGTCTTAATATTCAAATCTCTGCTAAACGGATTCAACACATTTAAACCAATGGTTGCTTTTTTATTAAGAATCTCTTTTTTCACGGCACCACCATAAAAATACATGGCATCAGTTTTTCCCTGAAAAGTCCTTCTTGGTGAGTTAATAACACCCCAAAGTTCAGTWSWSYRAYMACMTNTSAARKSRKATRCTSAWCNTRKNNAWWRMAGKWTMWKTAAYWAAWGYTYCGGTATTTATATTATTATTTGCATTGCTTACATCATACGTATTCATACCAAAATTAGCCATTAAAGTCCATTTAGGTTTAGGATTATATGAACCAAATACGTTAAAACCATACGACTGACTGGTACCCACGTTTGTATACGATGTTAAGTTTTTATTTACACCATCTTCTACAATTGGACTGATAAAGCTTTCAATCACATTTTTTGTATTACGGTAAAATACCGAAGCATTAATTACAGAACCTTTAATATAGGTTGAGTATCCCACTTCAATGTTATCACTCAACTCAGGCGACAATTCCGGATTACCTTGCATCGGATTATAAATATCACTTTCGTTTCTAAAAGGATTCAGATAAAACAAACTTGGTCTCTGTATCCTGCGGTTATAACTCACTTTAACAGTCGTCATTCCCTTTAAAGTTTGCGACAAAACTACGCTTGGGAACAAGTTAAAATAGTCATTTTTAAACGGCAAAATATTACCTGCCAGCCCATCAATTTTAGTATACTCAGCCCTTAAACCAGCTTTGGCAGTAATTTTCTTAGACAATTTAAAACCAAGAACCCCATAAGCAGAACCTACATTCTGATCATAGTCAAAGTCCTGAGCGTTCTGGTCATAGTCACTTATAATATTCCTAAAAATCCCTTTCAATCCGGTTTCAAGAGTGGTTGTTTTACTAAAAGGATATGTATAATCAGTTTGCAAGGTGTACTCATTGTTTTTACCCGTATTGCCTCCAATTAAAGTAAAATCAGGAATACCCTCGCTTACAAATCTGTTTGTAAAATCACTGGTGTTTCTTCCTCTGGAAAGCTGTGCAGAAACACTCAATTCTTCCCCTTCTTTTTTGCTTGTTTTCCTGTAATCTACATTCCAGTCCATGTTATTGAAACCCATATCCATATCTCGTATATTCTGAGAAAAGACATTATTGGTCAATATATCTGAGCTTCCAGGTCCTCCGTTAGAGAATCTGTTAAACTTAACTGTAGAACTAATGTTGTGGTAACTGTTAAAATCATAATCCAACCCAGCACTCCCGTTGTAACCAACTCTTGACCACTTAGAAAAACCATTCTGTGAAACTGTATTTGTAACCCCGTCTACAACAGAACTGTTAAATACAACAACCTTCGAATTCTGCGGATAAGCATGATTTACACCTAAATTACCCGTTAAAGATAAACGGCCTGTTTTAGCATTTAAATTAAACGCACCGTTATTTGAACGTGTACCGGCCGATGTATTTATACTTCCACTAACACCTTCGGCAGTTTTCTTTTTGGTTATGATATTGATAATACCACCAGAGCCTTCAGCATCGTATTTTGCAGAAGGACTTGTAATAACCTCCACACTTTTAATCTGCTCTGCAGGAATCATTTTCAACGCATCAGCCACACTGTTTGCCATTGTTCCAGAAGGTTTTCCGTTTATCAAAACGCGAACCGAGCTTCCACGTAACTGCACATTTCCATTTATGTCAACAGAAAGCATAGGCACTTTACGCATTACGTCAGTGGCGTCTCCACCGGCATTGGTGATATCGGCCTCAGCATTGTAAACCAATTTATCAACCTTATTCTCAATCAAAGATTTTTCTCCTACAATTGCAACTTCTTTAAGGTTACTTTCTGTTGGGCTTACATAAATGGTTCCTGCATTTAAATCAGGCTTTTCGGGACTGGTTTTAACCGATATAGATTTTGTTTTATATCCCATAAACCCAATAGAAAGTTTATACTGGTCAGGGGCAATGTTTTGTAAAACCACTTTACCTTTCTCATCAGTTACCCCTCCATTTACAGATTTATTATCAGCTGTTTTTATTAATGATACTGTTGCGTAGTCAATTGGCTTTTTTGTAAGCGAGTCTAAAATCAATGCTGTAATACGTCCAGTCACTTTAGGTTTTTGTGGCGCTCCACCTAAAGAAAACTGGGCATTAGCATTCAGCACCAACCCCAATCCCGCAAATAATAGTATAATTCGTTTCATAAAAATTTTATTTCTTCAATTAGTCTGCGCAAAATCGGTTTTGTTACACTTTCTATCAATAGAAATTAGATTATCTGCAAACCGGAAGCGGTGAAATGCTCCTTTTTATCGGCCAAAAGCTTCAGCCAACAATTCATAAGAACGCAATCTTGCATGATGATCAAAAATATGCGAAGTAGCCATGATCTCATCAACTTCTGTCTGATCCAGAAATTGCTGCAGATCCGCTTTTATAGTTTCCTTACTTCCTGTAAAAGTACAAGCCAACATTTGCCCGGCCTGCTCTTCCTCATAATCTGTCCATATTCCCTCCATGCTATCAACAGGAGGTTGCAAAAGTCTGCGCTTCCCGGTTACAATTCCTCTAAACAATTGATACAACGAAGTGGCAAGTTTATTAGCCTGCTGATCAGTATCTGCAGCAACAACGTTTACACAAGCTAAAACATATGGTGCAGCCAAATGCTCAGAAGGCTTAAAGTTCTTTCTGTATATATTTATTGCTGTAAGAAATTGAGCTGGTGCGAAATGACTTGCAAAAGCATACGGTAAGCCCAGAGCAGCAGCTAGGTGTGCGCTATCAGTACTCGATCCCAATATCCATATCGGAATATCAAGTCCCTCACCAGGAATTGCTCTTACGCTACTTCTATGGTTATCTGCCGACAAATAGGCTTGCAACCTAAGTACGTCTCCCGGGAAATCCTGAGCCGCATGTATACGTTCACCTCTAATTGCCGCAGCCGTTGCCTGATCAGTACCTGGAGCTCTTCCCAATCCTAAATCTATTCTATCAGGATATAAAGAAGCAAGAGTACCAAATTGTTCGGCAATAATTAGCGGTGAGTGGTTCGGTAACATTATACCTCCAGCTCCAACCCGTATTTTTTTTGTCCCTCCGGCAATATGGCCTATTACTACCGATGTTGCAGAACTGGCCACACTAATCATATTATGGTGTTCAGCCAACCAATAGCGATTATACCCCCAATCTTCAGCATGTCGGGCAAGGTCTAAACTTTTCTTAAAGGTATCGGCTGGGGTCTTGCCCTCAATAACAGTTGCAAGATCTAAGACAGAAAACGGAATGGTATTCAGTAATTTTTTCATTTGCTTAAAAGTAGGCTGCAAAACTACAGCCTATTTCAGCGAAACTTCATTTTCGAATCACTATATGACTTTAAATCCACGGAACTTCCGAAAGCAGGCAACTATTTGAAAGGCGCTAACGTATCTGTGGATATAAAGCTTAAGTAAAACCTAAATTACAAACATCATGAAAACTTATCTAACAAGTCGTGTTTGCGTTTTTTTAGCCCTAACTGGGATCTTTTTTCTGCTTTTCTTTATCTGTAAAGTCGGTTAAGCTTCTCATCTGCCTAGCTCACGCTTGTTCTAACCCGAATTTACGCTTTGATCGCACAATGCATCCAGCCTTTTATTGCATCTCCAGTAACATCCTTTTCTTCGGCTGTTGCTAAAACTCTGTTATATCTTTCAACTAATTCTTTTGCTTTTCCATCTATTTTGATGCTCATCAACAGCTAAACGGACGAAAAAAACCTTGGAGCGAGATAAATTTTAAAAAATTGAAATTTACAATGTTAGAAATTCAAATGTTTATATATTTGCGTCTTATTTTTAATAAGTCTAAATAAAATATAACACATATGCTTAAATTTCTAACGCTATTTTTTTCTATCCTTACAGTTCAGGCTTTTGCCCAAACTGGAACCATCAAGGGCACAGTAACCACTTCAGATGGTAAACCTGCTGAATTTGTAAACGTTGTTCTTGGAGGAACAAACAAGGCCAGCATCGTAAACGACGCCGGTAATTACACCATCAACAAAGTTCCTGCAGGGGCTTATACGCTGACTGCAAGTTTTACGGGACTTCTTACACAAAAAAGCATAATAACAGTAACACCTGGAGAAACCAGCGTGGTTAATTTTACTTTGGTTGAAGACAACCAGCAATTAAAGGAAGTTGTTGTAAATAGCAATAGCCGCCAAACAAATAAAGAAACCGAATATGTTGCCCGGATGCCATTAAAAAATCTCGAAAACCCACAGGTATATAACGTCGTGGGCAAGGAGTTAATGAAAGCGCAACTGATGACCGATGTTAAAGAAGTTTTCAGGGCTGCCGCCGGCGTTGCGCCAACGGAATATGTCACCGGAAGCTTTGCAGTCTTATTTAGAGGCTTCACCAACTTCGATTATGCCAGGAATGGGATGGCTACATCAGTATACCGTTCGGGAACGGAAATAGCAAATCTCGAACGAGTAGAGCTAATTAAAGGTCCATCAGGTACGCTGTTTGGTTCGCAGATATCCACTTTTGGTGGTGCCATAAATCTGGTGACCAAAAAACCTTATGCAGGGTTTGGAGGCGAGGTAGATTATAGCATGGGAAGCTTTGATTTAAGCAGGGCCGCTATTGATTTAAATACACCGCTAAATAAAGAGAAAACAGTATTACTAAGGTTCAATGCTGTAAAGCATCAGCAAAACAGTTCAAGCGAATATGGTAAAAATAAAAGGTACGCCATTAGTCCCAGCCTTTCTTACCAGGCTAGCGATCGCCTTTCATTCCTGTTTGATTTTGAATATTTTAACAGTGATGCAAATCGTCTGGCATATACCTTACTTTTTGCGGATAATGTGCCTTTTAAATCTGCAAAAGATATTCCATTGGGCTTTAAAAAATCTTTCTTCCAGAATGATCTGCTTAGCGACGCAGAGGCCACAAAATATTTTGGACAGGCCAAATATCTGATCAGTAAAAACTGGACATCAACTACAGGTGTGTCTCATGTAAATGAATTTTTAAACCACAGCTATCAGCCTTATGTGGAATGGATTAATGCAACCACAGCCTCAACCAGTATCAGGCATTTTGGCCCCAGAGAAAGAACTTATGCAAATATCCAGCAGAACTTTAATGGAAGTTTTAATACCGGTAAAATTCATCATAACATATTAATTGGAGCCAGTTATGAATTTAACGATGAAACACTTACTTATAAGGCCCTTGAGCTTGACGAAATAGACATTAGCAAGCCTTTTGAGAAATCGGGTCTGAGTAGGGTGACCGGTCTATTGGCAGATAATTCAATAACGGCATCGAATGATGCATACGGAGGAAACTCTTTTGGTGTATACGCTTCTGATGTGATCAATTGGACAGATCGTTTGTCGACGATGTTAAGCTTACGTTTTGATCGTTTTAAGCAAACCTACGAAGGAGGGTTTGTTCAGCCATCACTTTCACCCAAGTTAGGAATTGTGTATCAGCTAGTGAAAGATAAGGTATCTTTATTTGGAAACTTCATGAACGGCTTTCAAAACCAGGGGCCTGTCGAACAGCCTGACGGCAGCCTGTTTAAGCCAAAACCGGTTTTTGCCAACCAAATGGAAGGCGGTATAAAAGCCGAATTACCGGGAGGTGTACTGGGTGGAAGCATTAGCTATTATCATATTGGTATTGACAATGCTTTGCGTACGGATGATGCGCTATATAGTTTTCAGGATGGTCAGCAAGTGAGCAAGGGAGTTGAAGTAGAACTTACCGCTACTCCCCTAACCGGTCTGAATATTGTAGCCGGATACGGATTTAATGAAAATAAATTTACTAAGGCCGATACATACGAAGGCAAATTGGCAACACAGGCGCCCAAACATATCGTTAACTATTGGGTTAACTATCGTCTGCCTTTCGAAAGCATTAAAGGTATTGGACTGGGGTTTGGAGGAAACTATATTGGCGATTCGTATCTTAATTCCAGCAACACTTATACCATTCCAGCGTATCATATTATTAACGCCGCTGTTTCTTATCAAAAAGAAAAATGGAGATTCGGTTTTAAATTAAACAATATCACAAATGTAGCATATTGGGATTTGGTAGGAAACCCTCAATTTACCAGGAACTTCGTAGCTAATTTTTCTTTCAAATTTTAAGCTACTTAAAACTACCAACAACAGATTATTTAAAACCACCGTGACCTCTCCTATCGGTCGGACTGGAAGCTACTGTAGTAAGATAGCAGGTCCAGGGAGGTCGCCAACACCAAAAAAGGGAACGGCGACAGGTGTATGATCACCTGCCGCCGTTCCCTTTTTTGGTGTTTTTAAAGCAAACTGACCAGCTCTGCAATCCTGTTTGAAATGCCAATTTCATTGTCATACCAGGCAACCACTTTAACTAACTTACCGTTGGTTTTAGTCAAACTTCCATCCACAATCGAAGAATGTGTGTTTCCTAAAATATCTGAGGATACCAACGGTTCCTCTGTATATTCCAGTATATCTTTAAAAGCGCCTCCGGCATAGGATTTAAATAAATCATTCAATTCATCAGCAGACACTTCCTTATTTAAATTAATGGATAAATCCACTATAGATGCATCAATTACCGGAACACGGTAAGAGTAACCATCCATTTTCCCTTTTAAATTAGGGAGCACATCACCAATAGCCTTGGCAGCACCAGTAGTAGTAGGGATAATAGAATATGAAGCCGCGCGTGCTCTTCTCAGGTCTTTATGAGGCGCATCTTGTAAGTTTTGATCAGCTGTAAATGCGTGAACAGTCACCATATACCCAGATTCCACACCGAACTCTTTGTCCAGTATTGCTAAAATCGGGGCAATGCTACCGGTGGTACATGATGCAGTCGAATAGATTAGGTCGTCCCCTATCAGGTTGTTATTCACCCCATGTACAATCGTTTTCACCCCCCCTGTGGCAGGTGCAGTAATCAATACTTTTTTTGCACCTGCATTGATATGTGATTGTGCAGAAGTTTTATCGGTAAACCTGCCTGTCGATTCTATTACAACATCAATTCCCAGATCTTTCCATGGAAGCTTTTCAGGATCTCTTTCACTCAATAACTGTATGCGTTTTCCATTTACAATGATCACATCCTCCTCACTGGTCACCGCTCCGGGAAAACGACCGTGTGCCGTATCATATTTAAGTAAGTGGGTAAGTGTTTTGATGTCTGTAAGATCATTTACTGCGACAATTTCTATTTCTGGTTTATTTTGTAATGCCCTCAGGGTCATTCTGCCTATACGGCCGAATCCGTTAATTGCTATTTTCATGTTATTAAGATTAATTTGTTCCATATAAATTGGATTGAGCGCTATTAATGCCAGCAGATTGGAGTGATGTCCTGAATGCCCGGCGATAATCGGATGGTGTAACCATTAAATGTCTCAGAAATGTGCGCCTCATGGAGACCAGGTTGCTTAACCCACATTTTTCCGCTATACTTTCAATAGAAACATCAGTATCTTCCAAATATTTTCTGGCCATTTCCACCCTTAGTTTTTCTATAAACTTGGCAGGCGGCAAGCCCGTTTGTTTATGAAAAACTCTGGTAAAGTTTCTTGGGCTCATATTTAAATGTTCGGCCATCCGCCCCACATCCAAAGGTTGAGCCAAGTTCTCATTGAGCCATCCATATAATTTCTGTGCAATATTGGTGCTTTCGTAAACTGGCAATAGATTGCCAAACTGAGCCTGAAAGCCAGGTCTTGATAGGTAAAATACCAATCTGCGTGCCACTTGAATGGCGATATCCTTGCCGTGATCCTCCTCTACTAAAGCAAGAGCCAAATCTATCCCGGAAGAAACCCCTCCAGAAGTATATATCCGCCCATCAGCGGTATAAAATGGATTCGTATTTACCTCAACAAGTGGATATTCCTTCTTTAACCGATCACTCAACTGCCAATGTGTTGTTGCCTTTTTTCCATTCAACAATCCTGCTTCAGCTAAAACAAAAGCGCCACCGCAAACTGACCCGATCCTGCTTTTACTTTTTTCATTGATGGCAGATAGCCAATTACAAAAAGCAGTATATTCTGATTTTCCTAAAGTTTGAAAGTCATTTCCAGCTACAATAACGATGTCAATAGGCGTCGTAATTTCCAACGCACTTTGCTGACAAACCAGTTCGGCCCCAGCTAAAGTAGGTATGTGCTTATTTAGAGTTGGAGACGCGATTACAACATCGTACCCATGTCTAGAACCAGACAAGTTTAGACACTTGTCAGCATTGGTAAAAACGTCAACAGGCCCCGAAAAATGCAATAAAGTACGCCCAGACATCGGTACGATTACCACTCTTTTCCTTAATTGATTGCTAATGAGAACAGATCCATCGTCATTCATACGACAAATATACAGGCAAATGGACTTGTCTCAAAGGACATATTTTATACAATTTAGGACATAAAAATCTGTCTCCCGAGCCTATGAGGTAGTGTCTCAGCACAGCTACTGCGTCAAGATTTTCGCAAAACGGGTACCTTTACCGAACAAACTGCGCACGAATGCATGTTTATCCAATAGCCAACCCGCCAGAATCCAATGGCCGCCAACGCAGCTGAAAATATAAAATTCAAGTAAAATTAATTCGCTCTACTTTAGAAGTGCAATGCTTGCTTCAAGTTCAGATATCTCTTTTTCTCTTTCTGCAATTAGAGCCGTTTGATTATTAACGTCCTTTTTCAGATCGGATATTTCGAGTTTTATTTCAAATGTCTGAGTTTCCTTTCCCAGGTCATCAACAAGATTTTGAACTTGTTTCAAGTTACGTTGTTGATCTGCCAAACTCGTCTTTGCCACCCCCAATGATTCGGTTAACCCCTTAATTTCCATGATTTTTCAATTAACTCACAATGTACACATAATAAACCGTTAAAAAATTAAGGTAAAATTCTATCTTGCAGGTTATGAGATTACTTTTTAAATACCTGCTTTTTTTAGCTGTAATCCAATTTACAGCCACAGTCCAACCCTTATTTGCACAGGAAATAACAGCGGTTATTCCAGGAGATTTTGCCGACCCATCAATTATCCGAAAAGGAAATGAATACTATTCTATCGGTACCTCTTCGGAGTGGGCTCCGCACTTTCCAATATTTAAATCCACCAATTTAAAAACATGGAAACAAACAGGCTATGTATTCAAACAAACTCCTGCCTGGGCAAATGCTTCTTTTTGGGCCCCAGAGTATTATTACCACAACAAAACCTATTTTATATATTATACCGCACGACGTAAAAAAGACGGCATTTCCTGCATTGGGGTGGCCACTTCTAAATATCCAGATAAGGATTTCAAAGACCATGGAATTATTATTGAGTATGGCAAAGAAGCTATAGACGCATTCGTATTTAACGATAAAGGCCAGTTATACATCACCTGGAAAGCTTATGGCTTAGATGGCAGACCAATAGAAATACTTGGGAGCAAGCTAGCTAACGACGGCTTATCTTTAATCGGTGATGCATTTACAATGATGAAAGACGAGAAGGGCATCGGTCTTGAAGGACAAAGCATCCTGAAAAAGGACGATTATTATTACATGTTCTACTCTGTTGGAAATTGCTGTGGCAGTAAATGCGATTATAATGTTAGAGTTGCCAGATCTAAAACCTTTCAGGGACCATATGAAAACCATCCAAAAAACCCTTTGTTATATGAAAATGACTGGTGGAAATGCGCTGGACATGGCACTTTTGTAAATAGCCCTGAAGGGAAATCTTACTACATTTACCATGCTTACAATAAAGCCAGCAGTGTTTTCACAGGCCGACAAGGTATGCTTGCCGAGCTTATTTGGTCAGGAAAAAATGAGTGGCCGGGGTTCAAAGAACTATCACCGACATTAACTAAATCATCAGCCAATAATTTCAAAGCTAATTTCTCTACGCAAAATCCATCTGTAGATTGGCAATGGGATTTCAGAAACTCCACACCTAAATTAGCCCATCAAAAAGGGAACCTTTATTTATCAGGAAATATTAAAAAAGAAAACAATGCTGGTATTGCACTAACCATCCGTCCATCTCATTTGAACTACGAAATGACGACAACCGTTGTCAATACTAACAACGCTTTAAAAGGCCTGGTCATTTACGGAGATGCAAATGCCGCCTTAGGCGTTGGAATAGTAGCCAATAAAGTCCAGTTCTGGATGGTAAAGGACAATAAAGAAACCATTCTCAACACCTCTATAATTGACAATCCTGAAATCCCTGTTCAATTAAAAATGTTGGTAAAATCTGACCTCACATGTCGTGTTTACTGGAGACAAAAATCGTTAGACTGGAAAGAATTATCCTTAGATGATAAAGCACATTCAATAGAGTTTCTTCCCCAATGGGATAGAAGCCCGCGGCCAGGCCTAAATTTCAAAGGAGCCTCTGCAGAGGATGCACAATTCTCATCATTTGAACTTAATTATTTAGACAAATAATGGACTTACTTAATTCTATCAGAAAAATTGATACAAGTTCTCTCGTAGATCGCGTGGAGACAAAACTTGTTGAGCTTCTTCAGGCGAAACAACTTAAAATTGGAGATAGTATCCCTACTGAGCTGGAGCTTTGCTCTTCTCTGGGTGTAAGTAGAACTGTAGTAAGAGAAGCCCTATTACGATTAAGAATGATGGGTTTAATCGAGACTAAAAAGAAAAAGGGAACTGTAATTACAAGCCCTGATCTTTTTGGCATCCTAAGCAAAAGTATGAATCCTTATATTCTGGATGAGGAAACTTTAAAAGAAATTTTTGAGATCAGATTAACACTTGAAATTGGAATGGCCGACTTCTTATTTCGAAATATCACACCTAAAGATATCAAAGAATTAAAAACCATTGTTGAAAAGGAGCCGGTAATGGCCAAAGATTATCTTTTTGAAATTGATCATGAGATCGCCTTTCATTCAAAACTTTATGAAATAACAGGGAACAAAACCATGAAGAAATTTCAGAAAATACTACTCCCGATATTTGACTATGTAAACACCAGTGGCATGCTTAAGAAACCCACTACTTACGGAAAGTTTGTATCGCATAAAGGGTTAGTTGACATTCTGGAAAATGGCTCCCCTGAATTGTTCAGAAATGCAATGCGCAATCATCTTGAAAACCATTTTCTAAGATTATCCTAATTATTTTGATTCGTTAGCTGCCTGCTTGTATAACCCTATTTCAGCAATGGCAGGATTTAACCTCGATGAAATAATTCTTACTCTTACTTCCGAAGCTGTAACAGGTGCAAAACGCAATAGACGTTTATAGCCAATGGTTGTCCCTTTTATAGCTTCTTTCCATTCACCTCCAGCTTTATATTCCAAAACAAAACTTTCTACCCGTTGCCCTACCCTCAAATTCTCCTGCAATAGCAACAAATTAAACTCCTTTGATTTTGATAATTTAAGATCAATAACAACCATACTGTCACCCGGTTTAGTTGCCCAGGCTGTATTATCTTTACCATCAAACAATACATTTGATTTTTTTGCACTGCCACCCTTAATCACGGCACCTGCTAGCAAGTTTTCAGCAAATGTATTTTCCTTTTGTTTCTTAAAACCTTGCAACGACTTAATATCACTATCACTAATCAGACCCCTGGTATCAGGAGGTATGTTCAACAGCAATACGCCATTCCTTCCAACCGAGCTATAATAGATATCCATTAACTTCTCCGGAGATTTAACATCCTTGTCTTCTGCAGTATGGTAAAACCATCCCGGGCGAATTGAAACATCGATCTCTGCTGGATACCAAACCAGGCTTTTTGCTTTTGCAATTTTCGACCTGCTGCCCAAGTCATTTGCCATCATATCTTTTGGGGCAAATTCAACTTTTTGTTGTGAGTTTTCAGCTATTTTTTCAGTCTTAAGTTCATCACCAGGCACAACGCTCCATTCAGTTTCTCTGCCATAGCCACTTTCCGTTCCTACCCATCTTACATCCGGTCCTGAAACCGCAATAGTAGCCTTAGGTTGCAGTTTACGAATCAACTCATACCATCTGTTATATTCATAAACCTGTTTTTTACCAGAAGGCCCTTCTCCATTCGCCCCATCAAACCAAACTTCATCTATCTGGCCATATTGCGTTAACAATTCAGTAAGCTGGTTAATGAAATAGTTATTGTATTCCATGCTACCAAAATATTTCGAATTGCGATCCCACGGAGAAAGATAAATTCCAAATCCGATGCCGAATTCCTTACATGCGTCCGCGGTTTCCTTTACAATATCTCCTTTCCCTTCTTTCCAGGGACTATTTTTTACAGAATGTTCTGTGTATTTACTTGGCCATAAACAAAAACCATCATGGTGTTTAGCTGTTAAAATAATTTGCTTAAAACCAGCTTCCTTACAAACCTTTACCCACTGTCGTGCGTCCAGATCTTTCGGATTAAATATTTTAGGGTCTTCAGATCCATCACCCCATTCTTTATTGGTAAAGGTATTTATCCCGAAGTGTATAAAAGCAGTTAACTCTAGTTGTTGCCACCTTAATTGCCGGGCGGCAGGAACTACATTGGCCGCTTTTTTTACAATGTCCTTCTCCGTATCTCCCGGATTAATTGTAACGTAGTTTTTATTGGTAAAGATCTGAGCAGAACTACTGTTTGATAAGCCCACACAAGCAGCCAATTCAAGCCCCACCAATAGCATCCAGTTTAGCCTGTTAAAATAATACCTCTTCTCCATAATCTGATTAAATTGCATAATGATCAACTTCAAAGAAAGCTTGATTTCCATTATCAATAGTATAATTTTTTGTCAAAACGTTAAGTGATTTTGTCAAAAAACAATATACCCTATTTATTCAGTAAAGAATTCATAACCGCTTCAAATTCTTTTTTATACTGCACGAAATACTCGCCGGTCCCAGGACCATAAAATGAAGTATTGATATGATTTACCAATCCTTTTTTATCTAATATGATACTTGTTGGAAACACCTTAATTGCAGTTAACTGAGGCAAAGTCTTTTCTGTCTTTTCCGGATCGCCGGCAGTAACACCGGTAATTAGCATTGGGTATTCAACCTTAAACTGTTGCTGAAACTTTTGCAGGCTTTTTNTKGATSYTRYYKSWKSRGTACTTAATTCATAAGCTAATGCAATAACCTCAACACCGCGGTTTTTGTTCTTGCGGTAATAGTCGCTTAAAAAAGCCATTTCATCCATACAGTTAGGGCACCAAGAACCCATTAACTGCAAGACAACGACTTTATCTTTAAATCTTTTATCATTTATAGATACCACATTACCTTCGAGATCTTTAAAACTAAAATCCAGGCGACCACTTTCTCCTTCTTTAAGCGCAGTAACCGGAGCTTCCAATTTAACATTGGAGTCTTTTACAGCAGTCCATGTTTCGAACGACGTAGCACCACTATAAAGTGTGCCTTTAATGCTATCTCCCTTAATTTTAGCAGAGAAAACAAGTGCATGTATACCATCAAAAGTTGAGATCATTAAAGAGTCACCGATGATCTTTCCATCAAGATAACGATAGTCGCCAGAAGGGGTGAGTACTGAACCCCCTACTTTCTGACCATTCTGCGTAAACTCGCCAATTGCCAGTCGCTCAGATTGATCAGCCCTGGTAAACTCAATCTTCCATTTTCCTTTAACGGATACGTTACCTGCAATTCCCTTTGGAAAACGGCTGGCTTTCGAACTGGCAGAGAACGGCACAACTAASTCYTYANNASCGATNCCKCYWTYYWYSYATACACCATTTAAACTATCTTTATTGATAATTTTAACCCTAAACGAAGATTCGAATACCGGCATTTTAATCAATACAGAATCTTTAGAGATCCATGTCATTTCTGTTTTAAGTCGTTCAGTATCATTTACCACGTAACAAATTGTAGCGTTACCTTGCTTTTGAATTCCCAGTTCAAAAGGTATTTCCTTTCCATCTGCCCGATGCAATGCTGCTTTCCATTTTCCTTGCTGCAAATTAATCTGCGCATTGCAGAATAGAGAAAAGGCCATTAAAACAGCCAAAAATGCGTATCTTACCATATTTTTTGTACTCTTAGTGTATACAAAGGTAGCGGAATCGCTCCTGAGGAGTGTAAAAATATTTCATACGAAAGTAAAAAACAGTTCTATGGTCGAAAATACGACAAAAAGACTAGAGTATTAAACCCGTACAATTATCTTTCCCTGAGTTTTTCCGGTTTCAAGTGAGAGGTGTGCTGCCTTCATCCGGCTAAACTCAAATACTTGCGACACATGAGATTTAATAGCTCCACTTTCCAATAAAGCAGCAATTTCTTTCATCTCCTTGCCATCAGATTGTACCATAATCGGATAACCAATCATACCCTGTGCTGTAGCTTTTTCAGCTACAGCATCGTTTTGTCCAGATGGAATGCTAATAATTGTCCCCCCCTTTCTCATTACTTTTAAAGAGTTGTCAATGTTCTCACCTCCAATTGTATCAAGTACAAAGTCAATATTACCGGTAGCATCTTCAAAAGCCTGGCTTGTATAATCAATATGTTCATCTGCCCCTAAATCAAAAACAAAATCCCTTTTACCTGCAGATGAAGTGCCGATTACATAAGCACCTACATGTTTTGCTATCTGCACCGCATAGTTTCCTACCCCGCCTGCAGCTGCATGAATTAAAACCCGGTCCCCTTTCTTTATTTTTGCATGATCAATAAGCGCTTGCCATGCAGTTAACGCAGCTAAAGTAGCAGCCGCAGCTTCCTCGTGCGTCACATTGGCAGGCTTTAAAGCAAGATGATTTGCAGGAGCAGCTACATATTCAGCATAAGCCTTCCCATGTCCAGGGAAATTTAGCATTCCAAATACATCATCACCTTCTTTAAACAAGTCAGATTTTGATGAACTAACAACTCCCGAAACATCCCAGCCAAGAACAATAGGATTCTCCTCTTTTAGCTTTGCTGCGCGTCCTTTGCCCACACGTGTTTTAACATCTACCGGATTTATACTAATGGCCTTTACCTGTATCAGCACTTCTCCATCATTTATTGATGGTATTGGCAAGTCGGTATAAACTAAATTCTCTACACTGCCAAAATCTTTTAATATGATACTTTTCATTTGCTCAACCAATTTATATTGCAAATTACAAAAATTGAGTAGGTTTGAGTTCCTATGAGATCATATAAATTTGAGGAGTTTACTTCAACGATCGAACGTAATATCATTGAAGGAATTTTTAAACCCGGACATAAGCTTCCTTCGATACGTGAGCTTAAAGAACAGTACAAAACCAGTACAAGTACCATTCAAAATGGTTATGAACATTTAATTATTAAAGGTCTTGTACAAAGTATCCCTAAATCCGGATACTACGTGAGCAATAAATTAACCCGGCCACAACAATCCAAACAAACTAAAAACACACCTGTAATAAGAGATGCTGTATTCGAGAACAATCTAAATCTCATTACGTCGATAAACCCGGGCTCCAAACTTTCCGAATTCAATGTTGCTGCACCGGGAAGCCTCATCATACCTCAAAAATTGCTTTTGCGCACCATGCAACAAGTCATCAGAGCACAAGGTGTTGGCTTGTTAAAGTACTACCCCTCAAACGGATCTCCATCACTAAGAGAACATATTTCTATTAAAGCAGCTACCTATCAAACGGCCATTAATCCTGCTGAATTGATCATAACCGATGGAGCCTTACAAGCATTATACATTGCGCTTGCGTCTGTTTGCACTGCAGGCGATATTATAGCCATAGAAAGCCCATGTGTATTCTCCGTATTAGAAGTGATTAGGGTTTTAAAATTAAGAGTAATAGAAATTCCTATAGACTGCTATACAGGACTCGACATAGCTTATCTTAAAAAAGCTTGCTCGGGCAATCCGATTAAAGCTATTCTGGTCACCCCGAATTTCCAAAATCCAACAGGCATCTTATTAACGGATATACAAAAAAAGGAATTACTTCAAATTGCGCAACATTACAATATTGCCATCATAGAAAATGATATCTATGGAGATTTAAACTTTAGCGGATACAGACCCTCCACAATTAAAAGCTTTGACGAAAGTGGTATGGTTATAACTTACTCGTCTTACTCCAAAACACTATCTCCAGGTATCCGACTAGGTTGGCTCTCTACAGGTAAATTCTTCCAGCAAGCGGAACAAATTAAATTCTCTTTAGGCAGCACAGTCTCTCCGATATATCAGGAGACAGTCAATAAGCTTATCCAAACGGGAAGTTACGACCGACATGTACACAAACTCCGAATGCAGTTAGCTAAAAATGCCTACCATACTTTAAATTTATTATCCACTAGCTACCCAGATGACACCATAGTTTTCAGCCCTGCCGGAGGATATAACATATGGGCCAAGCTATCTGATAGAATTGACATCAACACATTTTACAATGAATGTGAACATATTGGAGTAAGATTTACACCTGGGCACACCTTTTCATTTTCCAACACATATAGCAGGTTTTTCAGGATCGTATTTGCCGACCAACTTTCTCCTAAAAGAATTGAAGCCCTAAAACAGTTAGGCCAAATGTTGAAATAACATCTGTACCGGCTATTCTTTCATAATGTGTACCCTTCGTTTTTTATCATTCCCGCTACCTTTAGCGCTTATTAAATAAAAAAACGATGGACAATAAGATCATTACTAAATTTACAATAGCAAATGAACAGGGAATAGATACCTTAATAAATCTTACCAAAGATATCGCGCGCGAAAAATTCTCAGTAACTTTAACGCAGTCAGCTTTAGAAGAATACATTGCATTTAATTTTAATGGAGAAACGCTGATTGACGAGATGAACAGCATGTCTAACCAATGGCTGGTTGTATACCTCAATGACGAAGCTGCAGGTTATACACGCCTTACAACAAATGGCAAGCGGCCACTTTCTATTGACAACAAGAAAGCGATTAGAATAGCTGATTTTGGTGTGCTCTTAAAATATGCTACCTCCGGATGCATTGAATCTATGTTCGAAAAATGTATTAGCATTAGTAAATCCTACCAGGCAATCTGGCTTAATGAATATGAAAATAATCCGCTGCTAAACTACTTTGAGAACAACGGATTTAAAATACAAGATGAGAAAACTGAAATGGATGAATTACCCATTCCATCCGTTTACCTCATAAAAGAACAGCAAACGGCTTAATCAATGTAAGTATTGTCTAATTTTAGAGTGTAATTCTGTAGGACTAAAAGGCTTCGCTACATAATCATCAATACCAGCTTCCAAAATCTGTTTATTAATTTCTGTCAGTAGAGATGCAGTTAAAGCAATTATTGGAAGCTGTTTAAATTTATCATCACCAATAGATCTTATTACTTTGGTAGCCTCATAACCATCCATTTTTGGCATTTCCAAATCCATCAAAACCAGATCGTAATGGTTGTCAATTACCTTCTCAACTGCTTCAGTACCATTTCCTGCGCAATCTATATGAAGCCCCCATTTTTGCATAAACTTGCGGGCAACAATTATGTTTATCTCATTATCCTCAACCAAAAGTATTCTATAACCAGCAAGACTTGAAAAATCAGAAACGATATTAGGAATAGAGGTGTCGCCCGCCTTCTTTTTACTTTTCTTAAACTGCAGATTAAATAAAAAACTGGCTCCCATGCCAATTGTACTCTTAACGGAAATACTTCCTGAAAGTAGCTCTACTATCTTTTTTGTTATTGCAAGACCTAAACCTGTTCCGCCAAAAACTCTGGTCGTATCAGTGCTTGCCTGGGTAAAACTCTCGAAAATATAATCTTTCTTATCTGCATCAATACCAATTCCAGTATCTGTTACAGCAAAATCGATATCAACCAGATTACCCACTGCACGGTTCAACGATAAATCAATAATAACAGAACCCGAACTAGTAAACTTAATGGCATTGCTGACCAGGTTGTTCAATATCTGGGTTAGCCTTGTCGGATCACCAATTATCATGGTCGGCAAATCTGAATCTACCTTTACTTTAAACTTTAACCCCTTTTCTTTTGCTGCCAAACAATGAGTTTCTTTAACATTATTTACCAGCTCTATTAAGTTAAAATCAATCTCCTCAAATAAAATTTTTCCGGATTCTATTTTACTATAATCCAGCACATCATTTATCAGGTCCAAAAGATTCTCACTAGAGAACTTTAAAATCTTTAAACTATCTATCTGATCGGGTTTAGGGTTTTCTTGCAATAGCAGATTGGTCATCCCTATTACCGCATTCATTGGTGTTCTTATCTCATGGCTCATATTAGATAGAAACTGTTGTTTAGCCAGGGCGGCATTTTCGGCTACTTGCTTTGCCATTAGAAGTTCTCGTTCAGCCTGTTTTATTTCTGTGATATCTGTTACAGCTCCAACCACTCTTATGGTTTTACCATTCTCAACTATTGGAATACCGATGCTCCTAAAGCACTTCTGTGTACCCTTAGGTATAAGTTCAATATTATATGGCAGCTGGTTCTCAATGGCATTTTTCATTCCCTCCCTAATTAATTCAGCACCATTATCTTCATACAAAATTGCAGCATCATTTAGGGAAGTTGTTTCCTCATTAATCCCCAGCAACAGCTTCATATTTTTTGTTCTGTAAACCAGATCTGCTTCTATGTCGTACTCCCAACCACCTGTCTTACTTATTTCCTCTCCGGTATTTAGCAACTCAACTGTCTGCCCTAATTTTATCTCAGCCTTTCTTAGTTCCTGCTCCACATCGTTTTGCTGAGAGATGTCTAAAATGGAACCAATAACACCTCCCAAATCAAACGGATCTGGGCGAAGCGTAACATCAAGGAGTATCACTCTCCCTTTAATTTCCATGTCAGTGATAAATTTAAGCGATTCGCCTGCCAGTGCACGGCGCATTCGTGTGCCTACGGCAGGGKATAATTCAAAAATATTTTTCCCTACAGACTCATTATCTTCAACTCCAAACAGCTTTAAACCCAGCCCTACCGAGCGCGTAAATATGCCGTCTTTATTTATTCGGAAGATGACAACGGGTACGTTGTCCAGTAACATTTGAAAAAGATAAATCTTTTCTTCTATTGATTCTTGCATTGTTAGCGGCCAGCAAATAACAGTTTTTTATTGTACCCTATTGCAATTTGCCCGCCAAAGTTCTATAAACACAAAAGCCGGCTTTAGGAAGCTGGCTTTTGTACCTTGTACTTATGCTGTGCCTGCCCTTCGCGGATCACCCACTCACAGGACTTTTTTGTCAAAACAGACTCGAATTATTCTACAATCTAATTTAACAAATCTTAACCCAATCTTTGTAATAAATGTTATAAACAAATTAACAATTTAGCATTAAAAAAAAACAGGCGCTCCATCCGGATACTGCCTGCTTTTGAACCTAAATTTACCAATTACTTCTAATTGTATTTTCTTATGGATATACTTCAATATTACTAAGCATATCTTTCACCATTTTTTGCAAATCATATGCAGGTTTCCAGCCCCAATCTTTACTCGCTACACTATCGTCAATACTTTGAGGCCAGCTATCTGCAATCTGTTGGCGAAAATCAGGAGCGTACGAAATCTCAAATCCCGGCACCTCCCTGGCTATTTCATCATAAATTTCTTTCGGGGTAAAGCTCAAAGCACTCAGGTTATAAGCCGTACGTACAGATAAAGACTCCGATGGAGCATCCATAAGCTCTAATGTTGCACGTATTGCATCATGCATATACATCATTGGCAAAGCCGTATCTTCTTTCAAAAAGCAAGCATACTTTTCGCCTTTTACTGCGCTATGAAAAATATCTACTGCATAATCAGTTGTTCCACCTCCTGGCGCACCTGTATAACTAATAAGCCCCGGGTAGCGTACACTGCGCACATCAAGTCCATGTTTTTCAAAATAATACTTACACCAATACTCTCCTGCAGCCTTACTGATCCCGTAAATTGTGCTTGGCTCGGTAACACCTTGCTGAGGGCAATTTTGTTTTGCAGAATCAGGTCCGAATACCGCTATACTACTCGGCCAGAAAACTTTTCCTACTTTATATTTAACAGATAAGTCTAGGATACTTAATAAGCTATTCATGTTCAATTCCCATGCTGCCTGAGGATTACGCTCTCCGCTTGCTGAAAGCATTGCCGCCAAATGATAAATCTGAGTAAACTTATTTTCAGCTATTAAACTTTCAAGTGCCCCCTTATCCATTACATTTAATTGCATATAAGGCTGTTTCTCAAAAGAAACATCTTCTTTGGGTCTGATGTCCGCAGCTAATACATTTTCCTTTCCGTATCTCTCTCGTAGTTCATCGGTTAGCTCTCTTCCAATTTGTCCAAGTGCTCCAATGATTAGTATATATTCTTTCTGTTTCATGTTCATTTATAAATATTGTCTGAGGCGTTTTGCCCCCTCCCCCTTGCCAAGGTTATGCAAAGCCTGATACTTGATCTTTCTAACACTTTCTTTGCTCAGGTCAAAAAGATCAGCAATATCTTCCAGGTGCATTGCTTCGTTACCTTGCAGCCCAAAACTGAGCTGGATTATTCTGCGCTGTCTGTCCGGTAGTTGATTTAATAATTTCCTAAGGCTGTACTTTAAATCCTGAGCTTGCAGGACCTTATCAGGCGCATCTATAGAAGTATCTTCAAGAAACACCATCAAACCCGGTTTCTCTTCATCATCACCTGCAGTATCCAGGGAAACTGCATGGCCCGGACTATACTGATAGGCTTTTAATTTATCAAGCGCTATCCCGGTATATTCAGAGAGTTCCTCATCGGTAGGCAACCGTTCTAATTTCTGCTCCATCTCCATTTCCGATCGCCACAGTTCCTGTATGTCGTTAACCTGGTTCATAGGAAGCCTGATCATACGCTTGTAAGTCCCAATGGCCATCATCATARRCTRRNNGATCSRMNAKASCGYMRWRKAGRKAAATTTAAACCCTCTGCTTTCATCAAAGCGTTCCGCAGCTTTAACCAAGCCTGCATTTCCTTCAGAAATAAGATCGGCAAGGGGCAAGCCCTGTCCTTCGTATTTTTTTGCTACCGAAACAACAAATCGAAGATTCGAATTTACAAGCCTTTGCAATGCGGAAAGATCTCCTGCCTGAATCTTACGAGCCAGCATTACTTCCTCTTCCGCACTTAACAATGGATACCCCGCAATATCATTCAGATACCTGCGAAGGGAGTCATGGTCTCGTTTAGTAAAGGATTTTTCTATCTTGATTTCTCTCATGCTTAGCACATTGCAGCCTGCGGTTGCATGGGCTAAAGTTCTAAAGTTGATTTGTTATAACCTTGGATATCCGATTAATCCGCAAATTATTCATAACGCACCCTTATCATCAGAATTAAATTTTGCTCTTAAAAAAAACTGTAAGTAATCCCCAAATTTTGTTGTCTTGCATTTGTTAATATGAGCTGAATGTTCTTTATTTGCATCACATCTAAACGTATATAAAGCTGTCGTGGTTATATGAATACAACCATCTTAGATCAGACTGATCTGGATATTCTTCGCCTGCTGCAAAAGGACGCAAGGCTTACCAATAAAGAATTGGCCCTTAAATTACATAAGGGGAGCAGCACTATGTTTGAACGTGTAAGTCGCCTTAAAGATCTTGGTTACATTACCGGAAGCGTAACGCTTATAGACCGCAATAAATTCGATGAACTCTGGATATCCTTTACTCAGGTTCAGTTAAACGACCATAGCGGCGAAGCGCTCATTGCATTTCAAAATGAAGTAATTCGTTTTCCAGAAGTATTAGAATGCTACCACACAACGGGAGCTTTTGACTTCCTGTTAAAAATTGTGGTAAGTGATATGGCAGGCTACAATAAGCTAATTGTAGAAAAGCTAGCAAAGCTCAAAAATGTAGGTTCGTTACAGAGTTGTTTTGTGGTTAACGAGGCGAAAAGAGAATTGGCCTACCCATTAAAAGACAGGACATAAAAAACCGGGGTATAAAGAACGAGGGTGCGCTTCAGTGAAGCGCACCCTCGTTCTTTATACATCCGTCATGCTGAATTTATTTTAGCATCCCTCGCTAGCAAGGCTTTCTTTCTCTTGCGAGGTGCTGAAATAAATTCAGGATGACGGGCGCCTTATAATCTAAATCACAATATTTACAATCCGTCCTTTTACTACAATTACCTTTTTAGGTGCCTTACCTTCAAGGTATTTCTGAACGTGTTCATCAGCTAAAACAGTTTCTTCAATCTCTTTCGGCTCTAAAGCGAGGCTTAAGTTCATGTTTAAGCGTGTTTTACCATTAACTGAGATCGGATAACTGAACTCATCCTCCACCATATAAGCAGGATTATACACAGGATACTTGGCATATGACAAAGTTCCTTCATCATGACCTAATAAAGCCCACAGCTCCTCACAAATGTGTGGTGCATAAGAAGCAAGTACTACAACAAGGTCTTCCAGTATCTGGCGGTTCTTGCATTTTAAATCTGTAAGCTCATTCACGGCAATCATAAAGCTCGATACAGAAGTATTGAACGAGAAACGGTCAATATCATCCTGCACTTTTTTAATGATCTTATGTAAAGCCTTTAATTCAGCCTTTGTAGGTACAGAATCACTAACATTAAACTGCCATGCCTCATTATGGAATAAACGCCAGAATTTGCGTAAGAACTTGAACACACCTTCTATACCATTGGTATTCCATGGCTTACTTTGCTCAAGTGGTCCAAGGAACATTTCGTACATCCTTAACGTATCTGCCCCGTAACTCTCGATCAGCACATCAGGGTTTACTACATTAAATTTGGACTTAGACATTTTCTCTACTTCCACTCCGCAGATGTATTTTCCATTCTCAAGAATAAACTCTGCTTCGGCAAACTCTGGTCTGAATTTTTTGAATTTCTCAATATTCAGCACTTCGTTCTCTACAATGTTTACATCAACATGCAAGGCGGAGGTTTTATAATCCTTTTTTAAACCAAGAGAAACGAGTGTGTTTGTACCACGTCCTTCCTCATCTACGACCCGGTATACAAAGTTGCTTCTACCTTGTATCATTCCCTGGTTAATTAGTTTTTTGAAAGGCTCCTCTTCCTGCACATATCCCAAATCCTTTAAAAACTTATTCCAGAAACGGCTGTATAATAAATGTCCGGTTGCGTGCTCAGCACCACCAATATATAAATCGACATCTTTCCAATAAGCAATCGCTTCTTTAGAGGCAAAGTCTGAATCATTTTTAGCATCCATATAACGATACCAATACCAGCTAGACCCTGCCCATCCCGGCATAGTGCTCAACTCATATTCATATTGATCATCGTAGCTCCAATCTTCTGCACGGCCCAATGGTGGCTCGCCTGTTTCGGTTGGAAGGTATTTATCAATTTCTGGAAGCATTAACGGCAATTCCTCTTCTTTGATCAAATACGGCAATCCATCTTTAAAATATACAGGAATTGGTTCGCCCCAATAACGTTGTCTGCCAAAAATCGCATCACGCATGCGATAATTCACCTTTGCTTTACCTACTTCTTTTTCTTCCAACCAGGCATTTAAAGTTTGGGTAGCCTCGGTATAATTCATTCCGTTTATAAAACCAGAATTAATGTATTTACCTTCTTTAGTGGCATCTGCCTGATGCTCGATGTCTTTTTGCGCATCAAGGATCTGTACAATAGGCAAGTTAAAATGAGTAGCAAAAAGCCAGTCGCGCTGATCGCCACTAGGCACACCCATTACTGCACCGGTTCCATAACCTGCTAATACATAATCTGCAATCCAAAGTTGGATCCGCTCTCCGCTTACCGGGTTAATTACATAGCTACCTGTAAAAGCACCTGATACAGTTTTTGTATCGGCCATACGATCCAGCTCTGATTTCTTTTTAGTTTTAGCGATGTAAGCATTAATATCATCCAGTTGTGCTGATGTAGTTAATGCAGTCACAAGTTCATGTTCTGGCGCTAAAACCAAATAAGACACACCAAATATAGTATCCACGCGCGTGGTAAAAACTTCAATATAGTCGGCAATACCTTCCGGAGCATTTTCTATAGCAAATTTAACGCTTGCTCCAACGCTTTTTCCAATCCAGTTACGCTGCATCTCTTTAACCGGCTCAGGCCAGTCAATTGTATTTAAGCCTTGCAATAAACGCTCTGCATATGCAGAAATACGCATACTCCACTGCATCATTTTCTTTTGCTCTACAGGATATCCGCCACGCTCTGAATACCCGTCTTTCACCTCATCGTTAGCAAGTACAGTACCCAATGCAGGGCACCAGTTCACAGTACTTTCTCTTAAATAAGTAAGACGATATTTTAATAATTCTTCCTGTTTCTCCTCGCTGGTCATGGTTGCCCAATCACTAGGCAAGAAAGACTTAACCTCTTCATCGCAAACTGCTTTTACATCAGCACTGCCCGAAGCATTAAATTTTTCAATTAACGAAGTGATATCTTCAGCTCTGTCTGTTTCCAGGTTATACCAGGAATTAAACAATTGCATAAAGATCCATTGTGTCCATTTATAATATCCCGGATCGCTGGTGCGTACCTCTCTACTCCAATCAAAAGAGAAACCAATTTTATCCAATTGCGCTCTGTAGGTATTGATATTGGTTTCGGTAGTTAAAGCCGGATGCTGACCAGTTTGTATAGCATATTGCTCTGCCGGTAATCCAAAAGAATCGTATCCCATTGGATGCAATACGTTAAATCCTTTTAATCTTTTATACCTGGCAAATATATCGGAAGCAATGTAACCGAGTGGATGGCCCACGTGTAAACCCGCACCAGATGGGTAAGGAAACATGTCGAGAACGTAAAACTTAGGTTTTGTTGTATCTTTTTCTGCTTTAAACGTTTGATTTTGWSSCCRGAACTTTTGCCACTTCTGTTCTATTTCTTTAAATTGGTAATCCATTACTGCTAATTCCTTTATATCCCGCGAAAATAAAGAAATTAAGGTGGTTACAGAAAAGTTTGGCTAAGAAGTTTTCATTTCACCCTTGCGATGTACATCTGTAAGCGAAAATTTACCGAATAAAAAGTGCTTTGGCGCTTTGTTTTCTGAGGCATTATAGATACTATGGGTTCCCGAAATAAGGTAAGCAACTATACAGGCCACTGCTACATAAATACCGCAAGAAATTCCAAAAAGTTCCATCGCCATAGCACAGCAAGCTAGCGGCGTCTTGGCAGCACCGGCAAAAACTGCTACAAAACCCATACCGGCCAACAATCCGACAGGCAAAGGAAGCCAAAATGAAAGTGCACTGCCTAGTGTTGCGCCAATAAAAAAGAGCGGAGTAACCTCGCCACCTTTAAAACCGGCACCAAGCGTAACCGCTGTTAAAAGGATTTTTAAAGCAAAGTCCTGGGGTTTTGAACTTTGCAAAAATGATTCGACTATAGTGGGTATGCCTAAACCAAGGTATTTATAAGTACCTAACAATGACACAATAGCAATGACCAGTAAGCCCCCGGCAAAAGGTCGCATGGGTGCGTAATTGATCTTTTTAAAAATCAGAGACAGTTGATGAGTCAATCTTACAAATATTACCGCAGCAATACTGAAAAACACCCCGGCAACAGCGCTGTAGGCAATCCCCCTTAAAGAAAGCTGAGGGATTGAATCGATATGATAGTGGGCATGGCCAACACCCCACAAACTGGTAACATAAGCAGCCAAAAAAGCTGTTGCAAGCGCAGGTAAAATTGACTTGTAAGGAATTTTGCCTAGTAACAACACTTCGATACCAAAAATAGCTCCTGCAATGGGGGTCCCAAAAACGGAGGCAAAACCAGCGCTTAAACCTGCAATAAGAAGTACTATCCGCTCTTGCTTACTCAAATGGAAAATTTTATGAAACTGATCTGCCGCTGCGGCCGACATCTGCAACGCTGTGCCCTCCCTGCCGGCAGAACCGCCAAAAAAATGTGTGGCAACAGTACCAATGAGCACCAAGGGAGCCATCCTGAATGGAATAATGTCCTTAGGGTTATGAATGGTATCAAAAACCAGGTTATTACCTCGCTCAACACTTTTACCCGAATAATGGTAAATCAATCCAATTGCCAGCCCTCCTAAAGGCAGTAAGTAAAGAACATATGGATGTTTGGTTCTAAAATTTGTTGCCAGATCTAATGACGTTAAAAATATTGCAGACATTGTGCCCGCCACGAAACTAAGTAAAATGATTATTAGCAACCACTTGCCCAATTTATAAATGAATTTCTTATCAATCATAATGCAATTCAAATATAATATATTTTAAGACTCCTCTGCATCGGTCCACGTTGAGTACACAGGGAGTCCACATTAGGTCCGTGTTTTTCGTAAGAAAGGTGGACTCATCCTCGAATCAGTGTCGCACCAGCATAAACTTAACACTATTTAAACACAAATTCCGTTATAAGTTTTTGAAGTTTTAAAGTATAAAAGGCATATAATTTAAATTAGTTGCTTATATTTTTTATTTTCGCAAAACATAAAGACAAATACATGGAAGAATTTGAAGTGAGCGATGCTTCTAAGAAGACAAAAACCATTTATATTTCTACAATCTTCAGTATTGCATTGGTTTTATTAATGCTGGGTATGTTGGGCTTGATATTGGTACATGCAAAAAACCTTTCCAATTACGTGAAGGAAAATATTGTGCTAAACATTATTGTAGATGAAGGCGCCAAAGAAACAGATGTTTTGCAGTTTCAAAAGGAGCTTAATGCCAATCCGGCTATTAAGACCACTCAATATGTAAATAAGGAAATGGCAGCCAGAAACTTAACCAACGACCTTGGTGAAGATTTTGTTAACTTTCTTGGCTACAACCCTTTACTATCGACAGTTGATGTATACTTAAAGGCAAATTATGCGAACAACAAAAGTATAGACACGTTAAAGGCAAGTATCGCTAAAAACCCTGTGGTTAAAGAAGTAATCTATCAGAGTTCATTGATTGATATGGTAAATAAGAACATCAATACCATAGGATTAATTATTCTTGGCTTTGCTGCTATTTTGTTAATTATATCTGTTGCGCTGATCAACAATACAATAAGACTCGCCATTTATTCCCAGCGTTTTTTAATTAAAAGCATGCAACTGGTTGGGGCCACAAGAGGCTTTATCCGCAGACCTTTTATTTTATTAGCTGCTTTACACGGATTAATTGCGGCATTTATTGCCATCCTGATCCTACTAGGTATATTGTATTATGCACAGAGAGAGATTCCGGAAATTGTAATTCTTAGAAATTATACTGAATTTGGTATTGTTTTACTTGGCCTTGTGGGGGTAGGTATTTTTATTACTGCTATAAGTACCTCATTTGCCGTTAGCAAATATTTACGTTTAAAAATTTACGACCTTTACAGATAATGATAGAAAAAAAATCTACTCCTGTACATCAGGATTCAAAATCAGAATTAGTTTTCACAAAAAAGAACTATCAGTTATTGCTTATTAGCATAGCCATTGTTGTATTCGGCTTTATTTTAATGATAGGCACAACAGATATATACGACTTCAGAAAAACATTGCTTGCCCCGATGGTGGTATTAGCCGGGTTCGGTTTTGGGGTTTATGCCATATTAAAAAAATAGGTTAGCACATGAATTATTTACAGGCCCTTATCCTAGCTATAATAGAAGGGCTAACGGAGTTTTTGCCGGTTTCTTCAACCGGCCACATGGTTATTGCCAGTTCCTTTATGGGAATTGGGAAAGATGAATTCGTAAAGCTTTTTGAGGTAGCCATACAATTAGGCGCAATATTAGCCGTAGTGGTACTTTACTGGAAAAAGTTTTTTGATTTTAGTAAATGGCAGTTCTATATTAAGCTAATCATTGCAGTTATACCTGCTTTATTTTTTGGTTTCTTATTAAACGACTTTATAGATAACACTTTAGGCAACCCTATCTTTATTGCGGTGGTATTGCTGCTTGGTGGTATTGTATTGTTGTTTATTGATAAGTTATTTAAAAATCAGACCATCAATCACGAAAGCGAGATCAGCAATCTTACTGCTTTTAAAATCGGATGTTTTCAGGTTCTAGCTGTTGCATTTCCGGGTTTAAGCAGAAGTGCGGCAACAATAATTGGAGGTATGCAACAAAAATTAACCAGACATGCCGCAGCAGAGTTTTCTTTTTTCCTTGCCGTACCCACTATGTGTGCCGCTACTGGCTACAAGCTTTTGAAAGGATATGAATTACTGAATGCTGAAAACGTTAAACTGTTGCTTTTCGGAAATGTTATTGCATTCATTGTAGCAATAATTGCAATAAAATCATTCATCGGATTTTTATCTAAACATGGGTTTCGGATTTTTGGCTGGTATAGAATTATTATAGGTGTTCTGCTTCTTGTACTATATTTTTCGGGAGTTGAAATGAACGTATTGTAATGAGTGAGGATAAAGAAGAACCAATAGTAACCAAAACATTTCCTGATTTTAATTTTGCCGAAGGTGAGCTATTGCTCATCAATAAGCCATACAAATGGACAAGTTTTGATGTAGTTGGAAAAATTCGCAACTCATTAAAACCTTTGAAATTAAAGGTAGGCCATGCCGGAACTTTAGATCCGCTGGCTACGGGTTTATTAATACTTTGCACCGGGAAATTGACCAAACAAATTGATACTTTTCAGGCCGAAGAGAAAGAGTATACCGGTACTATGGTTTTAGGTGCTACGACTCCATCCTTTGATCTGGAAACTGTTGTTGATCAGGAATTCTCGTTAGATGGAATAACTGAAGAAGCTATTTATGCTGCCACGGCTCCTTTTGTTGGCGATATACAGCAATATCCACCTGCACACTCTGCTGTAAAAGTAAATGGAGAGCGCCTTTATGTGAAAGCAAGAAGAGGTGAAGAAACAGAATTGCGTTTACGTAATGTGACTGTTTCTGCATTTGAAATTACCAGAATAGCACTTCCCGAAATTGATTTCAGGATTGTTTGCAGTAAAGGAACTTACATCAGGTCACTGATTTCTGATTTTGGTAAGCAGCTTAACAATGGCGCATACCTATCAAAACTTACCCGCACACGTAGCGGTAACTTTTTACTTGAAAATGCTTTTGAGGTAGCAGATTTAGTTAGCTATCTTAGACTTAAAAAAGAATAGTTATGCGTGGCCAGATGAAATCCAAAAAACTTAACATCGCCAAAAATATATTTTTAATAATATGTGGCATTGTTTCGGCTTGTTTTGGATTGAAAAGCTTCTTGCTGCCTAGCGGATTTATAGATGGCGGAGTAACTGGTATATCACTGCTAATTAGCAACATTACAAAACTCAACCTTTCATATCTGATTATTATCATCAACATCCCCTTTGTTATTTTGGGATATAGGCAAATTGGTAAAGTATTCGCCATTAAAACATCTATTGCGATATCATTGCTGGCCATTCTACTTATTATAGCCCCTTTTAAGCCGATTACTCATGACCCCCTATTGATTGCCTTCTTTGGAGGTCTGTTTTTAGGCGGTGGAATTGGATTGGCCATGCGTGGTGGCTGCGTAATTGACGGTACAGAAGTATTGGCCTTATACATCAGTAAAAAGAGTACCCTCACTGTAGGTAATATCATCCTTATTTTAAATATTATCATTTTCGCATTCGCTGCAATATTTTTGGGCATAGATAAGGCACTATATGCCATCTTAACTTATTTATCAGCATCTAACACGGTCGACTATATTGTAAATGGTATTGAGCAGTATACCGGTGTTACGGTGATCTCAGAAAAAAACGACCGCATAAAAAAATTCATTATCAACCAAATGAAACGGGGGGTAACAATTTATAAAGGCGAAGGAGGATACGGAGAAAAAAAGGACATAGACATACTTTATACGGTAGTTACTAAACTTGAAATGAGTAAGCTACAAACCGCAATAAGGCAGATCGATCCGGATGCGTTTGTGATTCAGCAACAAATTGCCGACATAAAGGGTGGCGTAGTGAAACGCCAGGCTCTACATTAATTAAAACTACCTTGAAAATATATAATCACTTTTCGGAATTTAGAAAGCTAAACAACGCAGTTGCAACTATAGGAACTTTTGATGGTGTACATTATGGGCACCAAAAAATTATTAAGCGACTCTGTGAACTTGCAAAATCAACTGGCGGTGAAAGCGTGATCTTAACCTTTTTTCCGCATCCCAGGCTAATTATTGACCCTGAGAATCAGGACTTAAAAATGATCAACACCATTAACGAAAAGGCTAAAATATTAGATAGTCTTGGTGTAGATCACTTAATTATTACCCCTTTTACACGCGACTTTTCTAACCTGACGCCTGCAGAATACATCAAGAATATTTTAGTTGATACAATTGGCATCAAACATCTGATTGTGGGGTATGACCACCGTTTTGGTAAGGATAGAAAAGGCGGTCTTCAGGATTTAGAAGCTTTCTCCAAAAACTTCAACTATAAAATCGAGCAAATACCGGAACAGGATATTAATGATGTTGCGGTAAGCTCTACAAAGATCCGTACAGCATTGCTAGATGGCGATGTTGCACTTGCAGCCAATTACCTTGGTTACAACTTCTCTTTACACGGCAGGGTTATTAAAGGCGATAAAATTGGACGTACTATTGGCTTCCCTACGGCAAATATTTTTGTTGAGGAAACTTATAAACTAATTCCTTCCGATGGGATTTATGCCGTGACTGTTGAACTGAATAATCAGGTATTTAAGGGAATGGCATACATTGGTCAACGCCCGACAATTAACGGAATGACCAGAAACATTGAGGTAAATATATTTGATTTTAACCAGGAAATTTATGGTCAGGATATTACAATGACTTTCCTCGAGTTTCTAAGACACGATGTTAAATTTACCGGACTTGAAGCATTAAAAGAACAGCTACAAAAAGACAAAGAAGCAACTTTAGAATATTTCAGGAAATCGTCATAACCTCATTTAAAGGCTCTTTTATTCTAAATAAAGGCATTTTTTTCGTATATTTACGACAATGAGGCCGTTATTTACTCTTATATTAATCGTTTTTATCCATCTTTTTTCTTTCCACTTAGTAAATGGGAAAGGTCTTAACGTGGAAAAAACCAAACATAGGGGATTGAGTATTAATGTTAAAAAAACATTAGTTTTTAGTAAGAAAGGCAAATCATCACTTCAGAAAACATCTTTCGAAGATCTTCCCGCACTACAACAAGTTGTAAAGAAAACCACTTTTGGAATTTTCCTGCCTTTTAAGCGCCAGGACAATCAGATAGCCTTATGCCCGCTGATTGCAAACTATTATAATTCTTTTTCATTTTCGAGTTACTCCTATATTTTTAATTTTCTGTACCCAAAACATGTTTTTTGGTAATTATAATTTATACCACCACTGTTACACAATAAATTATACATTAAAAAATACGCGTTTCTATGATACATCTACCAGTATTAATTACTGATTTAGGTTTAATCCTTGCAGCTGCCGGGATAACTACACTCCTTTTTAAAAGAATTAAACAACCATTAGTACTTGGTTATATTTTGGCCGGACTACTTGTTGGCCCCCATATTAAATTTATACCAACTGTTACTGATAATGAAAGCATTCATATTTGGGCAGAGATTGGGGTTATCTTCTTATTATTTAGTTTAGGACTTGAATTTAGTTTTAAAAAGCTGGTAAAGGTGGGCGGTTCCGCATCTATAACGGCTATTGTTGAGGTTGTATTTATGTTGCTGATTGGGTTTGTAGCCGGGTTGGCTATGGGCTGGTCTACAATGGATAGCATATTCCTTGGTGGTATATTATCAGTATCCTCTACTACAATTATCATTAGGGCCTTTGAAGAACTTGGCGTAAAGCATAAAAAGTTTGCAGGGCTGGTTTTTGGTGTCCTGATTGTTGAAGATCTTGTGGCCATTTTATTGTTGGTATTGCTATCAACCCTCGCCGTTAGTCAGCAGTTTGCAGGAGCAGAGATGTTGATCTCTATTCTTAAACTTTGTTTCTTCCTGGTCTTATGGTTTATAGGCGGTATATTCCTTGTTCCCACTTTTTTAAAGGCCACAAAGAAATTAATGAATGATGAGACCATGCTTGTGGTTTCTATCGCTTTGTGCTTACTTATGGTGTTACTTGCTGTGAAGGTAGGCTTCTCTCCTGCTTTGGGTGCATTTATCATGGGATCAATACTAGCTGAGACGACGCAGGCCGAAAGAATAGAACACCTTACAAAATCTGTTAAAGACCTGTTTGCTGCGATTTTCTTTGTATCCGTAGGTATGCTAATCAATCCAAGCATTCTGATTGATTATGCTGTTCCTATTGTTGTAATTACTTTGGCCACTGTTTTCGGCAAGTTTTTAAGCTCCGGATTAGGCGCATTGGTTTCCGGGCAACCTTTAAAAACATCGGTACAAACAGGTTTAAGTTTAGCTCAAATTGGCGAGTTCTCCTTTATTATTGCAACTTTAGGTTTAACCCTTAAGGTAACCAGCGACTTCTTATACCCTATTGCGGTTGCAGTATCGGCCATTACAACCTTTACTACTCCTTATCTGATTAAATTTTCTGAACCTTTCTATTTATTTCTGGAACGTAAACTTCCTAAAAAATGGGTGGAGGGCATCAACCGTTATAGCTCAAGTACCGCGGGCATAACTACACTAAGTGACTGGAAAACACTACTCAAATCGTATACCTTTAACCTTATTATACACTCGGTTATTCTTATTGCAATAGTATTTTTGGGTTCAAAATATCTTCAGCCTTTTATAACTCAGAACCTGATTAATGGTAATAATGGTATTGTGATCAGTTTGATAGTCACGCTGTTTATAATGACACCATTCTTGTGGGCCTTAGCCATAAGACGAATTGAAAGAAAGGCTTATTCTCATTTATGGTTGAATAAAAAGTATACGCGGGGGCCACTTGTTGCACTCGAAGTTTTACGTATTTCTTTGGCTATTTTCTTTGTCGGCATTTTAATTTACCAGTTCTATAGCACCTGGATTTCGATTGTTATCGCAATAGCCCTGATTGTGCTATGTATGTTTGTTTTCTCTAGAAGGCTGCAAGGTTTTTACAACAAACTTGAAAGCAGATTTCTGCTTAACCTTAATGCCAGAGAGGCTCAAAATGCACAGCCAGAAATATTGCCATGGGATACTCACCTTGTAGAGCTTACGGTGGCACCTGAATCAACACTTGTTGGAAAAACCCTTATTGATTTGTCTGTAAGGGAAAAATACGGGGTTAATATTGCATTGATTGAACGTGGGAAAATTATGATCCCAACACCAGGCAGAGACGAACGACTGTATCCTAATGACAAGGTTTTGGTAATAGGAACAGATGATCAGCTAGCAGCCGTAAAAGAGCTATTTGAAGGAAGTATAGACGATAATTTGCAATCTAGCTTCCCTAAAGAAGACATGGCTCTTCAAAAAATAGTGATCAACAGCAGCTCACCAGTTTATGGGCAGACTATTCGCAATTCGGGAATACGAGAAATGACTCAGGGGCTAGTTGTGGGAATTGAAAGAAATGGCGAGCGGATMTTMMNATCYTRRYTCGACACTTACATTTGAGAATGGTGACATTGTATGGATTGTAGGAAACAATAAGAAGGTTCCTGAACTACTAAAGTAAATTACAGATTTTGATTTTAGGGTAACAGGATGTACCTTGTATCTAAATGAAAATTGATCAGGAAAAGAGTGACTTTTTAGATGAGATGCTAAATCATTGGCAAGAGGAAAACCTCTTGTCGCCAGATGATGTGAGCAGATTACGCGAGAGTTATGAAACTAAAAGTTTCGACTGGCGCCGATTGGCTCAGTATTCTTTTTGGATAGCAATGGCCTGTGGGGTTATTTCGTTAGGCGCACTTTTGATTGACAATAAGATTTTGAACTATCTGGAGCAGATTTTCACAGCTTCGGATATGATGATCAGTATCTTATCGGCAGCTGGTGCAGCTGCCTTATACTATTTCAGTTTTAAAAGAAAAAAGCTCCAGTCACACCTTGTATTTAGCAACGAGGCCATGGTTTTTACTGCCGTGATGTTAACTGCAAATGCCATTGCCTACCTGGGCAAAGCTATTGACAACGGTAATTCGCATTTCTCCTTGCTCATTTTAATATCTGTATTTATATACGGCGTATTGGCCTATATATTTAAATCAAGATTGATATGGGCTTTTGTATTGATATCATTAGGTGCCTGGTTTGGCACTGAAACGGGTTACCTATCGCGTTGGAACTGGTACTTTGTGGGGATGAATTATCCGCTTCGTTTTGTGCTTTTTGGCTTATGCATAACTGCCTTTTCTTTTATCATTAAGGGCAATAAAAAGATGGGTATCTTTTTTCAGGTAAATTATGTCTGCGGGATGGTATATCTTTTTGTTTCTCTTTGGCTGCTTTCGGTATTTGGCAACTTCGGCTCATTAGAAGAATGGTATTCAGTAAAACAGCTAAGTCTGTTTTACTGGGGCATATTATCAGCTGCATTTTGTTTGGTAAGTATTTATATCGGCTTAAAATACAGGGATGATGTTGCAAGGGAATTTGGAATTACCTTTCTATTTATAAACCTGTATACCAGATACTTTGAATACTTCTGGGACACCTGGCACAAAGCACTTTTCTTTTGCGTACTGGCAGCCTCATTTTGGTTCATTGGACGCAGAGCAGAAAAGATTTGGAATCTTGAATTTTTGAAGAAGTAGTATACTTATTTTATAAAGTGTATATATACTATTTTACATATATGATACGCTGACAATGCGAAGAAAAGCAGCGCAATCCCTTTGTTTACGATATAGCTACTCAACGCAAATTTCTCTTGAATGTATTGAGCAAAGCGGGCAAAACCATATAATGCCAAGCCGGCACCAATACCCGACCCAATACTAAAAACAGATAAAGAAAGATAACCGATATCTATCCACTCATGTGATATTAAGTACGTACCTACAAACAACCAATAGGGTATTTGCATTGGGTTAACAACACCCAAAAGCAATCCATATTTTATGCTGTCCTTTTTTGAATAATCGGCTTTAGGCATCTCCTTACGAGACTTCCAGGTAATTACACCTAATATTCCAAACATGAAAACCATGATTACATCAATAATGTTATCCAGCTGAATTTCGCTGGATAGCCATTGTACAAAACGCATCACCCCAAAAGTGAAAAGTATTTCGACAGTTGAAAACGCCATAATAAAGTACAATGCCTGGCGAAGTCCCCTTGTTATCGTTATCTGAACTACAGTAAGATTAATGTTCCCCGGTGGTATGTATCCAACCATATTCAGAATTATCCCGAGAAAGAGTGTTAAAAAAAGCATGGGCGAAGATACAATTATTTCAAATGTGCTTTTAAATACTTAGCAGTGTAAGATGACTTTACCGGTAAAAGATCCTCAGGAGTACCTTCAAAAACAATGTTACCCCCTTTGTCTCCTCCCTCTGGACCAATGTCTATTACCCAGTCAGCAGATTTTATCATGTCCATATTATGTTCTATTACCAAAATTGTATTCCCCTGCTCGATTAAGGTGTTAAGGGCAACTAATAGTTTTTTAATATCATGAAAATGTAATCCTGTGGTTGGTTCATCAAAAATGAATAACGTTTTATTGGCATTATTTCCTTTGATTAAGAAGGAAGCAAGCTTGATACGCTGCGCCTCTCCACCAGAAAGTGTGTTAGACGATTGGCCCAAATGTACATACCCTAAACCTACATCTACCAAAGGCTGTAGCTTGTTTAAAATTTTGGGTTCTTTTTTAAAGAAATCCACTGCTTCTTCGATTGTTAAGTCCAGAATGTCGGCAACGTTTTTATCCTGATAGGTGATATCAAGTACCTGTTGCTTAAATCTTCGGCCCCCGCAGGTTTCGCATGGCAGGTAAATATCAGCCATAAACTGCATCTCTATTTTCACCTCTCCCTCTCCCTGACAAACATCGCAACGCCCACCTTCAACATTAAACGAGAATGCTGCAGGTTTTAGTCCGCTTGCTTTAGCGGCAGGCAATGCCGAAAATAGCGCCCTTACATCATCCCAAGCTTTCACATAGGTTACCGGATTTGATCTTGATGATCGGCCAATTGGATTCTGGTCTACCATTTCAACCTGACTAACCAGCTCGTAATTCCCATAAATACCGTCGTAGGCTCCGGTTTGTTCTCCTGCATAATTCCCTATTGCCTTTTGCAGCGCAGGATAAAGTATTTTCTTGATCAGACTTGTTTTTCCAGATCCGGAAACACCACTCACTACGGTGAATACGCCTAAGGGAAACTTTACATCTATATTTTTAAGGTTATTTTCTCTGGCTCCTTTAATTAGAATATGATCTTTCCAACCTCTTCTTTTTTTAGGAACGGCAATTTGTTCTTCGCCGGAAAGATATTTCCCGGTTAAACTTTTCTTATCCTTAATGATCTGTTCGTATGTACCACTAAAAACCAGGTTACCGCCATGCGTTCCGGCTTCCGGACCGATATCAATAATATGGTCGGCGGCTTTCATCATTTCTTCCTCATGCTCTACTACAAGAACGGTATTTCCTACATTTCTAAGCGACACCAATACCTCTATAAGCTTATTCGTGTCTCTTGGATGTAATCCTATACTTGGTTCATCAAGCACATAAATAGAGCCTACCAAACTACTCCCTAAAGAGGTAGCCAGATTAATACGTTGAGATTCGCCACCAGAAAGTGTATTAGATAACCTGTTGAGTGTTAAATAACCCAGGCCAACATTATTAAGGTATAGCACACGACTGCTCACCTCGGCCAATAAGCGCTTGGCGATTTTCTCGTCATTTGACGAAAGGTTTAAATTATCAAAGAAATCAAGTATGGTGGATAAAGGCATCAAAACAATGTCAATAATCGACTTGTCATTGATCTTTACATAAGAGGCATCTTTGCGTAACCTGGAGCCTTTGCAATCAGGACATGATGTTTTTCCTCTGTAGCGAGATAACATTACGCGATATTGAATTTTAAAAGTCTGCTCTTCCAGTTCTTTAAAAAAGGCATCCAGACCTTCAAAATACTTATTACCAGTCCATAATAGCTTCTGCTCCTTTTCGGTTAATTCATTAAATGGTCTATGAATCGGGAAATCAAATTTGGAAGAGGCTTTAACAAGTTTATTTAGCCATTCCTTCATTTTTTCGCCACGCCAAGGTGCAATTGCATTATCAAAAACACTTTTGCTTTTATCGGGAATAACTAAATCTTCATCTATTCCAATTACGTTTCCATATCCCTCGCACCTTTTGCAGGCTCCATATGGGTTATTGAAGCTAAAGAAATTTGGTGTAGGCTCATCAAAACGAATACCATCAAGTTCAAAACGGTCGCAGAAGTTTGTTAACTTACCTTCATGCTCTACATAACAATCTCCCTTTCCTTCAAAGAAGGCTGTTTGTACAGAGTCGGCGATACGGCTTAGCGTCTCCTCATCAGAGTTGACAACAATACGGTCAATCAGAATCCTGATCGTATTTTCGTCTTTTAATTCGAAATCTTTGAAAGTCTCATCCTCAAGGATCGTTTCAATCTTATGAACTTTGTCCTGATATGAAATCCTAAGAAATCCCTTTTGTAAAAGTACAGCAAGCTCTTCTTTTACAGATCTGTTATTGTGCGGAAATAAAGGACAAAATATTGTGACTGTACTTTCATCCTCCAGTTTAGATATAAAATCAACAACTGTAGTAACTGTATCTTTTTTTACCACCTTACCGGAAACCGGAGAATATGTTTTGCCTATTCTTGAAAACAGAAGCTTAAGATAATCGTAAATTTCTGTTGACGTACCTACAGTTGACCGGGGGTTTGAGGTGATTACTTTTTGTTCAATAGCAATAGCCGGAGCGATTCCTTTTATATAATCGACATCAGGCTTATTCATTCTTCCCATAAACTGGCGAGCATAAGAAGATAAACTTTCTACGTATCTCCTCTGACCTTCAGCATATAGTGTATCGAATGCCAAAGATGATTTGCCCGACCCCGACATTCCGGTTATTACAACCAGCTTATTTTTGGGGATGGCTACATCGATATTCTTTAGGTTGTGAACTCTGGCACCTTTTATGATAATATTTTTGTGTGGATCTTTGTCGATTTCGTTGCTCATTGATTTCGTGATAGAATATTGCTAATATACCCCAAAAAACGAATATTTGGTTTTTTGGGAGAATGCAAAAATAAGGCTCTGAGACCACTTTTATTTTTTTTTAACACTTTTTCTATTGAATTCTAATAAAAAAATGCTTCTTTTGAAATATATTAACTGAACAAAACACACCACCATCTTAAAAAACAATAGGAGAAATTATATCGAAACAAACATCTACTAAGTATTTTTTAGCATTTAAAGCAAGGGAATTTAGTTAGGATACTCCTATGAAATTACAACAATATAGTGATCAAGATTTGGTGAAGTTATACCTTACCGGTGATGAAGCCGTTTTGGAAGAACTTTTAAGAAGACACAAATCAAAAATTTACACCTCAATCTATTTATTGGTTAAAGACCAGTATTTGGCTGAAGACATATTTCAGGATGCCTTTATTAAGGTAATTAACACGTTACGATCTGGACGTTATAACGAAGAAGGTAAATTCTTACCATGGGTAATGCGTATTGCGCATAACCTGGTGATAGATTACTTTAGACGTGAAAAACGAGGACCTGTAATTACAAGCGCCGATGGCACTGATGTATTTAACATGCTTCAGTTTCATGAAGAAAGCGCCGAAGACCGGATTTTAAGAGAACAAACTCATTTTGATCTAAGAGCTATGATTCATTTGTTGCCCGACGATCAGAAAGAAGTATTAATTATGCGTCACTATGCCGATCTAAGTTTTAAAGAAATAGCCGATTTAACTGACGTAAGTATAAATACCGCTTTGGGGCGTATGAGGTATGCTTTGAGCAATCTTCGGAAGATGATGAAGGTTAAAGAAATATCCTGATAAAGCCAAAAAAAGAAAATATAAAAAATTGTTGTTAGGGTTAAAATAAATTAATAATAATAGCGTTATTTAGTAAAACTAATATACGCTTATTGCTTATGATGGAAACCTCTACTTCAGTTAACAAATTAAATTACGGACAGAAAAAACAGGAAACAGTTCCTGCAGATGATGTTGAACCACAGGATTTATCGTTCTATGAGAACATTAAACCACAGTTGGATAGCTTAGCTAAAAACCCTTCTGAGACAACGATTTCGAAGATTTTAGCCTACTCAAGAGCCAAGTAATTTACAAACGAATTAAAGCTGCCAAAGATTTGGCAGCTTTTTTTTATGCCTCTATTTGAAATTCATTTCATTTAAGAAAATAAAAAATATTCATTTGCCCGTTTTAAAAGGCAAGAATATCGTTAAAATGAAATTTAACTTAAATGCTTTGACAGGGATTCAATTTGTGCAAAATTGAAAATTAAAGGCAAAATTATATAAGTTTGCAAATGCTCAAAAAAGAAAGATATAAACTTTTTGTGTCTCATTTTTCTGCCAAGCAACCAGATGCCGAAACAGAATTACACTACAACAATCCGTTCCAATTACTTGTGGCAGTAATATTATCTGCTCAATGCACTGATAAAAGAATAAATCAGGTAACTCCTGCTTTATTTCAACGTTTTCCTGATGCTAAAGCATTGGCTGGTGTTACACCCGACATTGTATTTGATTACATTAGAAGTGTTAGCTACCCAAATAATAAAGCGAAGCACTTAGTTGGTATGGCCCAGATGTTGCTTAACGATTTCAACAACGAAGTTCCTTCTGATATAGGTGATTTGCAAAAAATGCCAGGCGTTGGAAGAAAAACAGCTAATGTAATTGCGTCAGTTATCTATAATGCACCTGCCATGGCGGTAGATACCCATGTTTTTAGAGTTGCGAACCGAATAGGATTAACTACCGGAAAAACTCCTTTAGCTGTTGAAAAGGATTTAGTGAAGAACTTGCCTGAAGAAACAATACATGTTGCACATCATTGGTTGATACTACATGGCAGATATGTTTGTTTAGCCAGATCTCCAAAATGCAGTATCTGCGAAATCACAAGTTTTTGCAAATATTATCAAAACAACAATAAAATAACTAAAATATTTAGTGATTCAGTACCGACAATAAAAAAATAATAATTTTATTTGTTATTTTAAATTAAATAATAGTTATATTTGCTAATATAATTAGTAAAAAGAAAATCATTTTACGTTAAGAAATGTAAGTAGTTACTTTCTTACAGAATTTAATAATATGAGCACAAACGCAGACAAATTAAAAGCATTACAACTTACTTTAGACAAGTTGGAAAAATCATATGGTAAAGGTACCGTTATGAAATTGGGTGACAATGCTGTAGAACCGATTGAATCTATTTCGACAGGGTCTATTAGTTTAGATATTGCCTTAGGGATTGGCGGAGTACCTAAAGGAAGGGTTATTGAAATATATGGTCCCGAATCTTCAGGTAAGACAACTTTAGCGACTCATATTATTGCTGAAGCACAAAAAAAAGGTGGCTTAGCTGCTATTATTGATGCCGAACATGCATTTGATAAAGGTTATGCAAAAAAATTAGGTGTAGACGTAGATAATTTATTGATATCACAACCAGATAATGGTGAACAGGCTTTGGAAATTGCTGATAACCTAATCAGATCAGGTGCAATTGATGTGATCGTTATTGACTCTGTTGCTGCTTTGGTTCCTAAAGCTGAAATTGAAGGAGAAATGGGTGACTCCAGAATGGGGCTTCAGGCTCGTTTAATGTCACAAGCACTACGTAAATTAACAGGAACAATCTCTAAAACCGGATGTTGCTGTATATTCATTAACCAATTACGTGAAAAAATTGGTGTAATGTTTGGAAACCCGGAAACAACTACTGGTGGAAATGCATTAAAATTCTATGCATCTGTTCGTTTGGATATCAGAAGAACTTCTCAAATCAAAGACTCTGATGAAGTTGCAGGTAACAGGGTTAAAGTAAAAATTGTTAAAAATAAAGTTGCTCCACCTTTCCGCGTTGCTGAGTTTGACATTATGTTTGGAGAAGGTATATCTAAGACCGGTGAAATTATCGACTTAGGTGTTGACTTTAATATCATCAAAAAAGCAGGCTCTTGGTTCTCATACGGAGATACAAAACTTGGTCAGGGTAGAGATGCAGTTAAACAGTTATTACTTGACAATCCAGAACTATCTGAAGAGATTGAAGCTAAAATTAGAGCTGAAGTAACCGGCGATAAACTAGAGGATAAAGCTTAAATCATAATTAAAACACACTAGAAGGGGTATTTCTTTTTTGAAAATCCCCCTTCTTTATTTAAGACTTTTTTACTTATAGCTAGGGGCTTGACTATCTGGTGCCATGCCCGGCGTGTTGTTCTTCATAAAATGCTCGTCAAACCTGACAATTGCAATAATCGCGATAATAGCCATCGCCACCAAAACCACAAGCCCTATATAGTTTCTGTTTTTATCCTTTTTGATTAACCAGATTAAAAAGATGATTAATGGCAATAGCATTAACCCAAAGAAAACAAAACTCATTGTACCCATAACTCTACTTTTTATATATTAAAATTCCATTCTGGACAAAGGTGCAACATCTTGTTCCACAAAATCCTTGTTTAAATATTTATAATAGCCTGCAATAGCAATCATAGCCGCATTATCGGTGCAATATTCAAAAGCTGGTATATATACTTTCCAATTTAACTCCTCGGCAAGAGCTGTTAAGCCTGCTCTTAATCCACTATTTGCAGATACTCCTCCTGCTATCGCAATATCCTTAATTCCATACTGCTTAGCAGCTTTCTTTAGCTTACTAAGCAATATATGCACAATGCTATGCTGAACCGAAGCACAAATATCGTGTAAATGTTCAGAAACAAAGTTAGGATTTTCCTTTTCCTGATTTCTGATAAAATATAAAATAGAGGTTTTAAATCCACTAAAACTGTAATTCAAATCTTTGATCTGAGGCTCCCCGAATTTATATGCCAAAGGGTTCCCCTCTTTAGCATACTTATCTATAAGTGGTCCACCAGGATAAGGTAGATTCAGAATTTTGGCAGTTTTATCAAATGCCTCACCTGCTGCATCATCTAAAGTTTCACCCACTATCTCCATATCGAAATGACTTCTTATCACCACAATTTGAGTATGCCCGCCAGATACCGTCAAGCAAATGAAAGGAAAATTAGGCTTTGGATCATCAATAAAATGCGCCAGAATATGAGCGTGCATATGATTTACCGAAATTAAAGGTAAATCTAAAGCAAGTGCAAATGATTTTGCAAAAGAAACACCCACTAACAATGAGCCTAATAATCCAGGTCCCTGTGTAAAAGCGACTGCATTTAGCTCCTTTTTATTAACTTTAGCATCACTTAATGCCTGTTGTATTACTGGCACGATATTTTGTTGATGTACCCTTGAAGCTAGCTCAGGAATTACACCTCCATAATTTTGATGAATTGTTTGGTTTGCAATAACATTGGCAGTAATTTTGCCGTTGTTACATATAGCAACGGAGGTTTCATCGCAGGAAGATTCTATAGCAAGTATTACAGACACGTTTATTATTATTAAGCTACAAAATTATTAAAAAACTATTAAAAATACTTCTTTGGGTCGTTGCATCAGTATTATTACTTGCTGGTGTCATTCTATTTGCAATCCAATTTAAGCCTATTCAGACTTTCGTAGCTAAAAAAGCGGCATCATACCTATCCAAAGAGCTTAATACAACCATTTCTTTAACCGGCATATATATAAAACCTTTTAAGTATATAGTAATAGAAAACCTGCTTGTATTGGATCGGCAGAAAGATACTATACTTAATACACCCAAATTTTTAGTGGACATCAATCAGATTTCGCTTAAAAAGCGAATAGTTGATATTAATACTGTGCAAATTAATAATGGTTCTTTTTATTTAAAATCATATAAGGACCGGTCTACGAATCTTGATTTTATTATCGATTACTTTGACTCTGGGACTCCCACAGTTAAACCTAAAAAGAAACCGTACAAAATATCATTTGACAGAGTTATTCTGAACAACATCAGCTTCAAATACAAAAACCAAAGAGTGGATACCGTTATGAAAGGGGTTAACTTTGATGACATATATCTAACCAGTTTTAACGGAATTTTTGAAAAATTAAATACTACCGATCATATTCTCCAGGCCGACATTAAAAACCTGACATTTAAGGAAAAGAGTGGGTTTTATTTAAAAAACCTAACGGCCTTTACTACTGTGGACACCAATAGCATAGAGTTAAAAAATCTGATGCTGGTTACGAATAAAAGCAGGTTGTCTGATTACTTCCAAATGCGGTTTGATAAATACCGCGACTTTAGAGATTATGTGAATAAAGTAAGAATGAAAGCTAATTTCAAGAACAGCTATTTGGCATCGCGCGATGTTGCCTACTTTGCCCCGGAATTAGATCAGATGAATCTTGAAATTGAAGTTGATGGAAGGATTACTGGGTTGGTAAATAATCTTAAAGCAAAAAAGTTATCTGTTAAAGCCGGGAAAGCGACTTATATAAAAGGGGACTTTATTGTAAAAGGGCTACCGAATCTCAAAGAGACTTTTATGGATCTTAAAATAGAGATGGCAGGAACAAATAAAGCTGATCTGGATGAGATATTAACAAGCACAACCGGGAAAAAGACTAAAGTGATCCCTGTAGTTATCGGAAAATTTGGCAACATCAATTTTAATGGCTCATTTACCGGGTTCCAAAACGATTTTATTGCTTACGGGGAGTTTAAAACTAAATTAGGCAGATTGGTTTCTGATGTTAATATGAAAATAGATAAGAAGGGTGTCCCCTCTTATTCAGGTAATGTTAAAGCCTACGATTTTAATTTAGGGAATCTTTTAGATGAGAACGATCTGGGTAGAATATCTGCCTCCTTAAATGTGGAGGGAAGAGGTACAGAAATAAAAAACCTTTCCGAAAAGCTAAATGGAGATATCGATTACATCGACTTTAATCAGTATAGATACAGAAACGTTAAAATTGATGGAACTTTTGATAAAAAATACTTCGACGGGCGTCTGCAAATTAATGACAAAAATGTTCAGCTTGTTTTTGATGGCGGGGTAAATCTGAACCCCAAATTGCCGGTGTTTAATTTCAAAGCCCAAATAAACAATGCAAAGTTAAAGGCCTTAAAACTATATAAGGATTCGTTAAAAATTGATGCTACTTTTAGCACCAATTTCTCGGGCACTAATCTAAATAACATCCAGGGTAAACTTCTAATTCAACAAATTCGGTTAGACAATGTTAAAGGCATTTACAATATTGATTCTGTAGAACTAAAGGCTGCAGGTATAGGAAAAGACAGAGACCTTACCATTCATTCAGATATTCTGGATGCCAGCTTAAAAGGCCAATACAACTTAAACACCATACCATCGTACTATAAAGCCTTGGCGAAAAAGTATATACCTTCCCTCAAAACTAACATTCTACCGTATGGAGACCAGATCTTTCAGTTCAATCTAAAAATAAAAAAATTTGAGCCCATTGCAGAACTTCTTGCTCCGGGCTTAGAAATCGACGATCAAGCGGTTTTTATTGGTAATTTTGATTCTCCAAACAACATAGCCACATTAAATGGTTTCGTAAAAAAGCTAAAGTACAAGGGTATAGTAGCAAACAATATTATTATTGATGAGAATACTTCCGTAAATCAATTACAAGCCATTATAACATCAGATAGAGTTGACTTAAATGACAGTTTGTATATTAAAAATGTCAACATATCAAATATATTGAGAAATGATAGTCTCTCTCTTAACTTAAAACTTGCCAATTCAGATGATGCAAATCAACTGGATTTAAACGGCTTGGTAGAGTTCGCAAACGACACCACAGCCAGAGTAAGCATACTCCCTTCTCAGCTTAAAGTAAATAATGAGGACTGGAAGATTCAGGAAAAAGTGAGGATTAGTTTTCACGAAGGAAAAACCGAGATCAACAATTTTGATTTAAGCAACGGCAATCAGCTCTTAACTATTGACGGCATCCTGTCCGACGATCCAAAAGATTTGCTTCTTGTCGGATTTAAAGAGTTTAGCTTAAAAACAATAAATCCCTTTGTTAAAGCATTTGGCGTGCAGTTAGCAGGTAACGTTAATGGAGAAACAAAACTTTATAATATCTTAAAATCGCCTAAGATATCAGATAATCTAAAAATAGATTCCTTAACCTTTAACAATACCCACATTGGCAATTTGACCGATACTTCTTCTTATGATCGTGAAAATAATGTAGCCAACATTTTTACCAACATTGTTTCTTCNGASCGWSRWRYACTTCGGGCTTTGGGTGTCCTTGATCTGGAAAAGAAAGAAATGGATATAAGCGTAAAGCTCGATAAAAGTGAATTAGCTGTATTGGAACCATTTGTTAATGAACTTGTATCAGATCTTAAAGGTCATATTTCATCATCTTTGACGGTTACCGGTCCATTTGAAAAACCGGAAATTAATGGGCAGGTATCTTTTGACAAAGCTGAAGTGACAGTTAATTATCTTAAAACAAGATATACATTAAACGACCAGGTAGATGTTGAAAACAGCGTGATCAAAATTAACGACTTGAAATTGCTTGACGTTGATGATAACCAGGCCATCGCAAATGGTACGGTTGACCTCAATAACATCAATACACCAACGCTGGATATTGATATTAATGCTAAAGATTTCATGGCCTTGAATACCACGGAAAAAGATAACTCTATATATTTTGGAAAGGCTTATGGAACAGGTACCTTCAGATTTAAAGGTCCAACAAATAAATTATTTATAGATATTAATGCCAAGACAGAGAAAGGGACAGTATTTAATCTTCCCCTTAACAGCTCTGAGACCGTATCAAATAAAGATTTTATAACATTTGTAAATAAGGACACGACTAAGGTTGTAAAAAAACAAACCAGTTTTGACGGACTTACAATGAACCTGAAACTTGAAGTTGATGCAAATAGCACCGCAAATATTTATACCACTTTAGGAAATTTAAGTGGTAAAGGCTATTCTAAAAATTTAGCGCTTAATATTAATAGTCTTGGCGATTTTGAGATGTCGGGTGATTATATCATTGAATCAGGAAGCTTTGATTTTACTGCTCAGGAAATTATAAATAAGAAATTTAACATCAGACAAGGTGGTACTATCCGATGGACGGGAAATCCTACAACGGCACAAATAAATTTAAAGGCAATTTACTCCCTTCGCGCGGGACTGAGTGACCTTTATACTGCCGCAAATAGAGATGGCGGAAATAATGCCAACGAACGCGTACTTACTGAAGTAGAAATGGGTTTAACCGGTTCATTATTAAAGCCGGATATTAAACTTGATATATTCTTCCCTTCAAATCCTGCCATCAAAGAAGAGATGCAATCTTATTTTAATGACGACAACAACAGGAACCTTCAGGCACTTAGTTTGATCATAAGACGTAGTTTTGCCCCTGGAACGGGAAAAGAGGCTCTCGGCAAGCAATTAACATCAGGAGTAGCAAGTACTGCTACAGAACTTTTGTTTAATCAATTTAATAATGTCTTATCTTCACTCAATCTTGATTTTGTGGACATTAATATCCGCTCTTTAAGTGAAGCAAATGCTTCTTTTAGATTTTTTAATGACCGCGTAGTTTTAAACGCTGGAATTGTGGATAAACGCAGTACAAACGATTTGTCGCCAATTGGCTTTACAAGAAATAATGTAGGTGGCGAAGTTGAAGTTTTAGCCTTAATTAAAAAAGATGGAACTTTAGTGGGTAAGCTTGCCAATAAACCTCCTACACAGCAAAACACCTTCTTTAACACTGGCATAAGCCAAAATAACAATGTAACATCCTTAGGTCTAATCTATACACAGCAATTTGATAGCTTTAGAGAGTTTGTTCAAAGAATATCAGGTAAATACAACCGAAACTTGAAGAAGAAGGCTGAGGAAGAGAAAAAGACGCCTCCTGTTAGTAAACAACCGGTTAACAAAGAGGCTGTTCCCCCAGAAAAAAAGAACAAAAAAAAGTAGGTTAACCTACTTTTTTTTAGCCCTTCATTATTTGATGCCCCATCTTATCACGTTTTGTTTTAAGATATTGCTCATTATGAATATTACTTTCTATTTCAATTGGAATATTTTCTACGATCTCTAAACCATAGCCAATTAAACCCGCACGTTTAGTAGGATTATTAGACATCAGTCTCATTTTAGTAATGCCCTGTGCTCTTAGTATTTGAGCTCCAACCCCGTAATCTCTCTCATCGCCTTTGAAACCCAATTTTATATTCGCTTCAACAGTATCCAGTCCGGCATCTTGTAAGTTATATGAACGTAATTTATTAACAAGCCCTATACCTCTTCCCTCCTGATTCATATAAACGATTACTCCTTTACCTTCCTTATCGATCATCTCCATTGCTTTGTGCAATTGAGGCCCGCAATCGCATCTGCAAGATCCAAAAATATCACCGGTAACACAAGAGCTATGTACTCTTGTCAATACAGGCTCATCAATAGTCCATTCACCTTTACTAATTGCCAAATGTGTGGCTCCTGTATCTATCTGCGTATAGGCGGTCATCTTAAAATCGCCCCATTGAGTTGGTAGATTTACAGTCACCTCCTGCTCTATTAGACTTTCTTTACTTAATCTGTATGCAATAAGATCTTTTATACTAATTATTTTAAGCTGATGTTGTGCTGCAATCTTAATCAGGTCAGGCAATCTGGCCATCTCTCCATCATCCTTCATAATCTCAACCAATACACCAGCAGGTTCCATTCCTGCAAGTTTAGCTAAATCTACAGATGCTTCGGTATGTCCGGAACGTCTTAATACTCCCCCATCTTTAGATCTTAATGGGAAAATGTGGCCTGGTCTCCCCAATTCAGCCGGATCAATATTTGGATCGATTAAGGCCTTAATGGTTTTTGATCTGTCGGATGCAGAAATACCAGTTGTACAGCCATGACCTCTTAAATCAACTGAAACAGTAAAGTTAGTTTCATAGGCTGCGGTATTTTTTCCCACCATTAGATCTAAACCTAATTCATCACATCTTTCTTCTGTTAAAGGGGCACAAATTAAGCCTCGGCCATAGGTAGCCATAAAATTTATCATTTCAGGAGTAGCGTTGGCAGCGGCAGTAATAAAATCACCTTCATTCTCTCTATCCTCGTCATCTACAACAATAATAGCTTTACCCGCCTTTATTTCTGCAATAGCTTCTTCTATTGTATCTAGTTTGATTTCCATTTTTCTGAATATATCAATAATCAAGTAACAAATAAGTAGCCTGATTAATTAGTAAGATTTACGGTGCAAAGTTACAATCTTCAAAACCAATATTACGTTATAAACTATCATAAATAAGTAATGAATATTAGGTATTTACCCCCATTAAAGGATATAGATATTATTGACTGCTGTTACTCGATTTTTTCTTTTTAAAGAGATTTATAAATATTTGTTTAAAATATCCTACATCAAATAAAGCAGAATCCACTGTTGCCTTATAAGTTAAGAATGCGCCCAGGGGCGATAAAATAAATATTGCAAGCCACATTCCAAAGAAAGGTCTTAAAGATCCAGTTGTTGCAGATTTTTCAGAAACAGTAGCGATGATATGGTACAAAAGAAAAAACACAATAGCCATTACCACAGGCAAACCAAGTCCACCTTTCCTTATAATAGCGCCCAGCGGCGCCCCAATAAAGAACAATAAGAGACAAGACACTGCAAGTGTAAACTTTCTCTGATATTCCAATTGTACTTTTATTATACTTCTGGTTCTATCTTCATAATCCGTGACCCGTCCGGAGGTTGTTTGTTTTACAGAAGTTGCCAGGTCCAAAGCACTCTGAATAATTGCCAATCTCTGTTTCTCGGGAAGCATTTTCAAAATGTCTCCCTTTATTACTTTTGCAGGGGTTTTAACAGCGGTATATCCCTTGGAGTAGTTATTTTGCCTGTAATAGCTATTTATAGTGGTTGAGGAGAACTTATTTACACTGTCCAGCTCCTTGGTTAAGGAATCTCTTTTCCTTGTCAGCCCCTTTAAATTCAACATCTGAGTATTATTTCTAAAATCCTGCTCATCAGTTCTACTCATTTTAAAACTGGAAATGTCAAACTTCTGATCAGTCTCAGTAAATCTCATCCGTGTTAATTCCTGTCTCGGATTATTATAGGTATTACGGCCACTCGATTCTTCATACCTAACGCCATTTTTTAGCTTTAGAAAAAGGAACTTATCATTGCTATACATTTTACCTTCTTTAGCAATGATGATCTTAGCCATTCCATTTGTATTTGTATGATCATAAATCATTACATCATACAATGAAACACCGTCATTCCCTTTTTTATTGACCCTAATGGAATAGCCTGGAATACTATTATTAAAAACCCCTTCTTTAATTAGAAAAGATAACTTTTTGTTCGTTATATCCCATAAAAGCGAGCCATACTTCAAATTGGCTTTAGGAAGCATATAATCTGAAAATATGAAGGAGCTTATTGCAATAAATATAATGAGCACAAAAAGAGGCCTCATTGCCTTTTGCAACGACAACCCTGCCGATTTAATGGCTACCAGTTCGTAGTTCTCCCCCAACGTTCCAAAAGTCATTATCGATGATAATAAAATGGACAATGGGAGCGCCATGGACACATTTGCCGCAGAGGCATAATACATTAACTCAAGTATAATATACCATTCGAATCCTTTTCCGATTAAATCATCAACATATTTAAATAGAAAAAGCATTAGCAAAATAAACATCACAATAAAAAATGTGACGAAGAAGGGCCTTATAAATGCTTTGAGTAGAAGTAAATGAATCTTTTTCAATATACAAATGTAGACAAAGCTATTGAAAAACTAGGCACCAATTACACTGTGCAGGTAGTTAATCTGATTATCCCAAATAAGGGTGCGCTCAGCTAATGTCTCATCAGTAGCAAAATCGGTTATTGAAAGGGCTACGTCATTTGTCAATTCGTCCTGCACAATTTCCATTTCAAAATAACAGTGTGGTTCATCTTCCACCCATTTAAATTTTACAGATTTATTTTCTTTTATGCTAAGCAACTTTGCTTTCTGTATTTCATCGTCCCATGTGAAAGTATATACCTGATCTCTGAAAATCACATCATCTGCAAACCATTGAGACAATCCATTTGGCTCACTAATAAAACTAAATAAAATACGTGGAGACGACCTCAATTCATATTCTAACGTAAATTTTTTCTTTTCCGACATCGTTAAACACTTATATTCTGAATTATTAGACTATTTTTTTAATATTTGTTTCTAAAGAAAAGTAATTTATTCTATATTTGCAACTCTTTAGAAAAAAGACGCCCGGCGGGGTAGCTCAGATGGTTAGAGCGCAGGATTCATAACCCTGAGGTCGGCAGTTCGATCCTGCTCCCCGCTACTGATTAAAAGCCTTTAGATTCATATCTAGAGGCTTTTTTTACGCCCTAAATGGGCCTTAATAGCTATTTTTGGATCAATCCCGGATCAATCCCACAAGTTGTAGAGCAAGAGTTAAGTTGATAGTTTTGGTATTGATCCATAAAACTATCAACTTAACATTTTAATTCTGAATTACCATGGGATAGAATATCGTAGGGAGTACCATGGATTAAGCATTTCCGATTAGCCATCTGTCAATGCAGACCTACAATTGGTCAAATCATTTTGAAGAGCAACGCAGGATTCCACTCTTTTGTAGAAAATAAAAAAAAATGAAACCACAATTAAAATTGAAAAATCTGTTACCGTTACTCCTTATAGGTATAACGTTCATAGCCAATGAGGTGAAATCGCAAAGCAAAATGCCAATACACATCGGCTTTAAAGGAGGAGCAAATTTCTCTAACCTTTCCTTGTCAAATAGCAACCTAGACTCCAAATATTCTCTGGGATATCACGGAGGAATGTTCACACGAATAAACATTTCAAAGTTGTATGTCCAGGCTGAACTATTGTATGCCCAAAAAAAATCAAAAATGGAAAATAGCGCTATTGGAACTAAACAAGCTAAATGGAACAGTATCGAAGTCCCGGTATTGATTGGCTACAAGTTATTACAGTCGGACAATGTAAACTTAAGAGTTTTCGGTGGTGGCGTTTATTCTTATGTACTCAATGACAAAGCTTCAGTCTTGAAAAAAGTATCCCAATCTTTTCAGAAATTCGACAAATCTAATGCCGGTTATCAGGTGGGGGCTGGTGTAGATATTGGAAAATTAACCCTCGATTTAAAATATGAAGGTGCATTGACCAGTATCACTAAAGAATTTAAGGCAAAACCTGATTCCTTCCAGGCCAGCATCGGCTTCGTGATCTTCTAAAATTCTTTCTACTTTTACCTTCTATTTCAAACTGTCCGAACGGAATGGCTCTCTATGAACTGTAACCTTTCGGACAGTCTATCTTTTATATGAAAAAGACTCTACTCAATAAACACTGGCTATTTATCTGTTTATACTGGTTTCTGCTGGGTATATCCATTTGGGCACAAATGATAAAARAYYWYMAKSKKRTANMCGNRRTWWTRMAAWMGSWMRMATNWWGTMANYWGYANGCCANNRWKSYKKYYMATNACMKTKMKTSWWGYTYTKYTRYYRAMYGYYMTYSYAWWASRWAAWRTKWAKWMAWYYRYARKCSAWMSCCTTTTAATGACCTTGCTTCTAGCTTTTGTATTAACCGTTATCCCATTGTGGTTTTATAAACATTATGTAATGGGGACTGCTTTCGATACTCCCGAAAGAATGGAAGCCTATAGCGAATCTCTGCTTAGGTTTTACAGCAACCTCCCCTCTGCAATTCTAATTAATGCTACAGCTTGCGGCCTGCGGTTTTACCAGGAACATAGCCTCATGGAGAAAAATCATGAGCAATTACTTAAGGTACATCTGGAAGCGCAACTCAGAATTTTACAGGATCAGATCAATCCGCATCTGATGTTCAACGTACTTAATCATATTCATATACTTATGCAGAAAGACATTGACCGCGCTTCTGTATTATTAATCCGTTTTTCAGATATTCTCCGGTATCAGTTGTATGAGTGTAACCGCGAATTTGTGTCATTGGAAAAGGAACTGAAATACCTTAAAGATTTGGTTGCGATAGAACAAATCAGATGGGCAGATGAACTTGAAGTGAAATATACCTGGACCATTCAGAATGGCAAAAGTGAAATATCTCCATTATTGCTGGTACCCTTCATAGAAAATGCATTTAAACATGTATCTCGTTTACCTACAGAAAAGGGCTATGTACATTTGACATTAAAACAATCAGACGACATGCTAGATCTGAACATTGAAAATTCCAATTCGGCACAACAGCCACGCAAACAAGACACTGGAGGAATAGGCTTAACCAACGTTCAAAAAAGACTGGAAATCCTATACCCGGAAAAACACGAACTAAATATTGAAAAAACAGAATCGAGTTATAAGGTCCATTTGCGCCTACAATTAAACACATCAAATTGATGACCACAACACTCAACTCAAACTCCTTACAGACGGAACCTGCAATGCAGTGCCTGGTTATTGATGATGAACCCCTGGCAAGGGCCGGAATTATTGATTTCATTGAAAAGTTAGACTTTCTAACTGTTGCAGGCTCCTGTTCTTCGGCAATGGAAGCTTCTGAATACATAAGAAAAGGAAATATCGATCTTCTTTTTCTGGACATTAATATGCCTTATTTATCTGGGCTTGATTTTTTAGAGTCGCTGGAAAATCCCCCATTTACCATCCTAACCACCGCTTATTCGGAACATGCGTTAGAAGGCTTCCGACTTCAGATCGTAGATTATTTATTAAAACCAATCCCGTTTAAACGCTTTTACCAAGCTGTCTTGAAAGCAAGACAGATGCATATGATGAGCTTAAGCCCACGACATCCGCAACCTGTAGATACATTTTTATACGTTAGACAGGGTGATAGCTTCCGAAAGATATCCTGGGTTGATATCTTATATATTGAAGGTATGCAGAATTATGCCAAACTCCATTTTAAAGATCAGGAACTGGTGATTCACCAAACGATGATATCCCTGGAAGAAACACTTCCAAGGGATAACTTCTTTAGAATTCATAAATCTTACCTGATCAACATTGCACATATTGATCAGGTTTCAGGAGGCAGACTATTCATCAATGGGCAAGAACTTCCAATTTCCAGAACCCGCCGGGAAGATTTATTAAAAGAGGTGGTTTACAATAAACTTTTAAGTCGTTAGCGTTTGGAGAAATTCCATGATAATCCAGCAGAGCCATAAAATGTGGTCGTAAAACGAGGATCCGCTTCATCCTTCATCTTAAAGAAATCCTTTAATCTTCTACTGGTCAAACTAAAGGAGCGGGCAAGTGATGTACCAGCAGTCAACTCAATTGATAATGACTTACTCAATTTAATTTCAGGACGCAAACCAGCAACAACCTGTTGATAGCCTAAAAGCATTGAAGTATTATTTCGATTTACTTCGGCAGTCATACCACTCAGCTCTACTATAGTTTTAAGTTCTACGGCATCGCTCAATTTCGCGCCAAATTCGATTCCATTGGGAAAATTAATTTGTAGCTTGTACCGACCTTGGGTAGACCAGTTGAAATATAAACCCGGCAGAACCATAGGAACGCCAAAGGTATTGGTTAATATAGGTCCTACCCCTAGTGCCAATCTCGGATTGAAGTGTTTAATGAACAAAACACCACCCTGGACAAGCAGGTCTTTTGAAGAAATTTCTTCCATATCGGTATAAACCCCTACAGAAGCCATCGCCATAATTGACCAGGTTTGACTGATGTGCCTGGAATGGATTAAACCAATCTGTGCATTGAGCATTTCTGTGGGGAATAAAGATTCCTCGTAATTACGGTTTCTCATTTTAGCATAAGAGCCTTCGACTCCAACAGCCCAGCTTTTTGGCCTCCCCAGTTCATCTAATGTTGTTGAAATGGGAATACTAAAAGCCGCCTGAATTCGCTTAAAGTCGCTGGTAGATCCTGTCTTAAGGCTATCTATTGGTCTGACATAGTTGGAGAAAGGAACATATTCAGCCTTAATTTTCCCAGAGAATCCAGTTTGCGCAAATAGAGAGGATCCGAAAGTAATACCAGCTATGGTAAAAAAATAACGTAGTGTTTTCATGTTTTGTATCTGATCTTATTGTATATCAGACACGAAGAACGGGAGCTGAACTTGAAAGCGAAAAGATTATTGACGAGCAGCTATCTGCATATGACCAAATGCAAGGTGGAACTGCCCTATTGACCATCAGACCTATTGTTCACACCATTCTCAAAGTTCATATCGCTTCACAATGCTCATACAAGATAAATCGCAGCTCGACCTACTTAAGTCAACTCAGGATGCTATTGAGAAAGCAGAACTTCACCCACTTGATATCAGCGCGAGATTCCACCAGTTCTTTATTTATCTCCACCCTTTTCCGGATGGAAACGGAAGGACAAGGCGGTTGATATCTAATTTTATTCTGGCAAAATTTAAACAACCCCATATTATTATTGGGGCCTCTGAAAAAACTGATTATATAGAAGCCTTAAAACAACATTAAGGATAATGGAAATAAGCAAGAATCGGGTACCATCTTATTGATTCATTGCCTATTTTTAGGAAATATTAAATGATACAAACGCTACAGTATTTACTAACATAAAAGAACTGGTCTGTTACGAATTAAATCCGACAATAAACATGAATAATACATCTCTCACTGACAATACAGGTTTTACTGATCGGTATCCATGGATATTTGAAAAATCTTCCATATCCTCTGATAAGGATGCCATAATAAACATGACAGAGATTGCTACCCCTTTAGGTCCTATGCTGGCAGGTGCCACATCAAAAGGTGTCTGTCTGCTGGAATTTACCAACAGGATCAGATTAGAAAAAGAATTCACTGATTTGCAAAATCTACTAAACGCAGTGATGGTAGCAGGAAGGAATTCGTATCTAGATCAATTGGAAAATGAGTTAACTGAATATTTCGAAGGAAAACGAAAAACCTTTTTTGTTCCACTACACACTCCTGGCAATGATTTTTCGCAAGCAGTCTGGAAAACGCTTCAGGAAATCCCGTATGGAAAAACCTGCTCTTATAAAGAACAGGCCGAAATGATGAACAATCCAAAAGCGATTCGTGCAATTGCATCAACAAACGGTCGAAACCGTTTAGCTATTATAGTACCCTGCCACCGCGTAATAGGCAGCGACGGAAATATGACCGGCTATGCTGCCGGAATAGATAAGAAAAAGTGGCTACTTAAGTTTGAAAGAAATAACTCAGAAATAGAAGAAGGCTATTTATTTTGATTGATAACGCTCTGCAAGCTTTAAAGCCTCATAAGCATTTACGATTCCCCCGCTAACACAAAGATCGGAGAAGGGTACTCGGACAGTCTCACCTCTTTCATTTTTGTATTTAACTTTCTGTAATACTTTAGACACTGACTTCATTATGATCTCTCTGACCTGGTTAGGCTTAAGATCCGGATAGTAGCTCAAAATCAGTGCTGAAAGACCAGATACAACAGGAGCTGCCATACTAGTTCCGTCAAACTCTTCATACTTTGAGCCCGGAACCGTTGAATTAATCATAAAACCTGGTGCAAATACATCTACATTATATTTACCATAATTTGAAAAAGATGCCTTTAAATTTGCGTCATTTGCATATGCGCTTGCTCCAACTTCTATCCAGTTAACCGCATGCGGCAGTCTAAATTTAGCTGTATCTATTGCGGCCTTTTTAACAACAACGGAATTAGGGCCTCTTCTCATACCTTGATTTTGCATCTGATTTTGCTCGATCTTAAATGGCAACGCTGAAAGTGCATCTTTTTTAATCGACTTTTTATATGCAGCAGCCTCTGGTCCATCAAAGTATTTATTTGGATAATTCTCTTTAACGTCTACATCCTCGTTATCATTTCCAGCCGCATGAACTAACAATACACCCTTCTGTTCAGCATATTTTACCGCTTCATCAACAACTTCCTTATTCCATTTATAGCCTTTACCAAAGCTCATATTAATAACCTTAGCACCGTTATCTACTGCATATCTAATTCCATTAGCAACATCTTTATCTCTCTCATCCCCTTCTGGTACAACTCTAATCGCCATTATACTAACACTATTGGCTATTCCATTAATCCCAATTGAATTGGACCTGTTCGCTCCTATTATACCCGAAACATGTGAACCATGTTCTGCATTAGGCCCGGCAACATCTTTATTCCCGTATAAACGTTCCTTTGCGTTTGCATAATCGTCACCAACTAGTTCCTGCCGCTGATCATACTTCACATTCAAATTATATTTAAGCATTACATCATATTGCTTATAGGCATCTTTCATCTCCTTGTAGAATTTATCAATTCCTCCACTGTCCTTAGATCCACCTCTTATAATCTTTTTCACCTGCTCCTCATCATCATTATCGGCCACATATTTATCAATGTCCTCTAATGATGGAATCTTCTTATTATTAATAGTTGCAACTGAATCCAGAACCTTATTAATGATACTTACAATTCCAAATGTATAGTGAGCATCGTTGTACTTCTTCCCAAATTCCGCATTAGCTTTAAGGTACAAAGCATATTCTTCCTTTTGAGTACTATCTAATACTGTAGATCTAATGGTTGATACGTACTTAGGTCCATACACTCTAAGTATCCTCACTAACTCCAGATTATCATATGCCAGATTACCTTTTTTCGATCCTATAAAATTCCACCCGTGTATGTCATCTATATATCCATTACCATCATCATCTATTCCGTTATCTGGAATCTCTTTTTTATTAGTCCACAGTACGTCCTTTAAATCCTCATGATTAATATCAACTCCTCCATCAATTACGGCGACAATCACATTTTGTTTAGGCTTTTTATTGCTGAGTAATTCTTTATATGCTTTTTCGGTACTTATACCAAAATATCCATCGGCAACTAAATCCAGATTATACCAATTGGAAGGAAGCTTCACATCTTTACTTTGCGAAAATGCAGCGTTGCTCAAGATAAAGCTAAATGCAAAAAGCAATATATATCTTAATTTCATCAAAAGTGCTTTTTATAGGATTAACGTAAAATACAATTATACGGTTTTATTGTATCTCTAATGAAGATTTAGCATTTTTTAACATTGTATTTTCATCAGGAAAATTTCCAGAAATGAGTATAAACACAAAAACCCTGCAGATATGATCTACAGGGTTTTGATTAAGATTTGGCACCGACCTACTCTCCCACGTGTTACCGCAGTAMMMTSKKSTYTGKTSKKCAAAACTTAACTTCTTTCAATAATATGTCATTGTTGTGGCGTGTGGACCTGAATAAACAGAGGAAGCTAAGATCG
>NZ_AWRU01000021.1:0-1021 GCF_000523515.1 Pedobacter sp. V48
TCCAGTTGCACCCTGAATACCTTGAATACCCTGATCGCCTTTATCACCTTTCAAGCCATCAGCTCCGGCAGCTCCTGTTGCACCAGCAGGACCTTGAGGACCTACTGAACCCGTTTCTCCCTGAATACCCTGATCGCCCTTATCGCCTTTTAATCCATCAGCTCCAGTTGCACCCTGAATACCTTGATCACCTTTATCGCCTTTCAAGCCATCAGCTCCAGTTGCACCCTGAATACCTTGAATACCCTGATCGCCTTTATCACCTTTCAAGCCATCAGCTCCAGTTGCTCCCTGAATACCTTGAATACCCTGATCGCCCTTATCGCCTTTTAATCCATCAGCTCCGGCAGAACCTTGAATACCTTGATCACCTTTATCGCCTTTTAAGCCATCAGCTCCTGTTGCACCCTGAATACCTTGAATACCCTGATCGCCTTTATCACCTTTTAAGCCATCAGCTCCAGCAGAACCTTGAATACCTTGAATACCCTGATCGCCTTTATCACCTTTCAAGCCATCAGCTCCCGCAGCTCCTGTTGCACCAGCAGGACCTTGAGGACCTACTGAACCCGTTTCTCCTTGAATACCCTGATCGCCCTGATCGCCTTTATCACCTTTCAAGCCATCAGCTCCAGTTGCTCCCTGAATACCTTGAATACCCTGATCGCCCTTATCGCCTTTTAATCCATCAGCTCCGGCAGGACCTTGAATACCTTGATCACCTTTATCGCCTTTTAAGCCATCAGCTCCAGCAGGACCTTGAATACCTTGGTCACCTTTATCGCCTTTTAAGCCATCAGCTCCGGCAGGACCTTGAATACCCTGATCGCCCTTATCACCTTTTAATCCATCAGCTCCAGTTGCACCCTGAATACCTTGAATACCCTGATCGCCTTTATCACCTTTCAAGCCATCAGCTCCGGCAGCTCCTGTTGCACCAGCAGGACCTTGAATACCCTGGTCACCTTTATCGCCTTTATCACCTTTCAATCCATCAGCTCCAGCAGCTCCTGTTGCACCG
>NZ_AWRU01000021.1:1102-1730 GCF_000523515.1 Pedobacter sp. V48
CCGTCAACTCCATTCTTAATGGTTACCGTACCTCCTGCTCCATCGGTTACAGTTGTGGTACCATCGTCGTTATTTGTTACTGTTACTGATTTACCGTCAACGCCGTTWGTWCCRTTAGTTCCGTCTTTTCCGTCAACTCCATTCTTGATGGTTACCGTACCCCCTGCRCCATCAGTTACTGTTGTGGTACCATCACCGTTATYTKTTACKGTTACYGATTTACCGTCAACACCGTTAGTACCGTTAGTTCCGTCTTTTCCGTCAACGCCATTCTTAATGGTTACTGTACCCCCTGCWCCATCGGTTACAGTTGTGGTACCATCGCCGTTATCTTTTACAGTTACTGACTTTCCATCAACACCGTTGGTTCCGTTTGTACCATTAGTTCCATCTTTTCCGTCGACTCCATTCTTAATGGTTACYGTACCTCCTGCTCCATCGGTTACAGTAGTGGTACCATCACCGTTATTTGTTACTGTTACTGACTTTCCATCAGCACCATCTTTTCCATCAACTCCATTCTTAATGGTTACCGTACCCCCTGCACCATCRGTTACAGTWGTGGTACCATCGCCGTTATCTKTTACAGYTACYGANTTTNCCATCARYACCATYWWYTCCATCAACT
>NZ_AWRU01000022.1 GCF_000523515.1 Pedobacter sp. V48
CGGTAACTAATCCTGTATTTACCTGGTACAGTGATGCTGCCTTAACCAATGCCGTATTTACCGGAGCAGAATTTAATACACCAGTATTAACAGCTACCAAAACGTACTATGTAACTGTAAGAGGCGATAACAGATGTGAAAACACAGCAGCTACAGCTAAGGTTGTTACTGTAACGGTTAATCCACCGGCCACAGCAGCTGATATTGCTGTAGCAGGAGCGGGCTCACCATTCTGTGCAGGTGCAACTGCTAAMYTMMSAKCNKAGCNAGTACAACGGTAACAAACCCAATATTCACATGGTATAAAGATGCTGCGCTAACCGATGTAGCATTTACCGGAGCAGAGTTTACCACTCCAGTATTAACAGCAACCACTACTTATTATGTAACAGTAAGAGGCGATAACAGATGCGACAACACAGCAGCTACAGCTAAGGTTGTTACCGTAACGGTTAATCCACCAGCCACAGCAGCTGATATTGCTGTAGCAGGAGCAGGCGCGCCATTCTGTGCAGGCACAACTGCCACGCTAACAGCAAGCAGTACAACTGCTACTAATCCGGTGTTTACCTGGTACAGTGATGCTGCGTTAACCAATGCAGTATTTACCGGAGCAGAGTTTACCACTCCGGTGTTAACAGCAACTACAACTTACTACGTAACTGTTAGGGCTTCCAATAAATGCGAAAACACTGCTGCAACTGCAAAAGTGGTTACAATTACAGTTAATCCTTTACCAGAAACACCAGTAGTAGCCAGCGCGGGAACAAGCATATGCAGTGGTGAGTCAACTGTGTTAAAAGTAGATAATGCCGAGGCAGGAATCTTGTACCAATGGTACAGTGCATCAGTAGGAGGAACATTATTATTTACTGGTGAACAATTCACCACCCCTGCCTTAACCACTAATACAGATTACTATGTACTGGCAGTAAGCGCTTCAGGTTGTGGAAATGCAACTGGCAGAACTAAAGTAACTGTAACTGTTTCACCAAAACCATTAACACCAATAGTCGTTTCGGCAGTGGTTGATGCTTGTATAGGAACTCCGGCTGTATTGAGTGTTTCAAGTCCTCAAGCCAATGGAGTAACCTACAAATGGTTTACTACTCCAACTGCAGGAACAGCTGTGGGTACAGGCACCAGCTTTACTACGCCTGCAATCACAACAACTACCACCTATTATGTTGAAGCTTCAACAGCATCTTGTGTAAGTACTGGTCGTACAGCAGTTAAAGTAAATGCCTCACCAATTCCTACAGCGCCAACTGCAATATCAGGAGCGGAAGGACCACTGTGTTCAGGTACGACTGCTACATTGGCAGTAACCAATCCTGATGCCGCACTTACCTATAGCTGGTATACTGTAGCAACCGGAGGAACTTCAATTGCTCAGGGTGTTACATTCATTACGCCTGCATTAACAGCAACTACAACTTATTATGTAGAAAGTAGCAATGCCACAGGATGCTCAAGTACAACACGCACATCAGTTGTGGTAACTGTACTAGGTAAACTTGAGGCACCAGTGGTGACTGTTAAAGAGAACAAAGCAACAGAAATAACATTCCAGTGGAATCCAATACCAGGAGCAACTGCTTACGAAGTGTCATTAGATAACGGACTAACATGGGTGGCACCAACAGGTGGAGCTACCGGAACTACTTATCTGGTAGCTGGTTTGAAACCTGATCAAAGTGTAACGATAAGAGTTAGGGCTAAAGGTCAGCTTGACTGTCAACTGAGTGATGCAACCAGCTTAACCGCTAAGAGCGATAATCCTTTAGGAAACACCATTTTTGTCCCTAATACATTTACACCAAATAATGACGGTAAAAATGATATTCTGTACGTGTACGGAAATACAATTGCAAAAATGAAGTTGCGTGTATACAACCAATGGGGACAATTTATTTACGAATCATTAAACATTCAGAATGGATGGGATGGAACGTATAAAGGTGATATACAGCCGAACGGTGTGTATGTGTATTTCCTGGAAGCGGAATTTAATGACGGGACTAAAACCACTAAAAAAGGCACAATAACCCTATTAAGATAAAAGATGTTTCCAGTTAATATTAATCATTTACCTAAAAACTCGAAAAACAAATTTGTTATGAAGAAACTAATAAAAATAATAGCACTAGGAGCGTTTTTAAGTTTGGGAGCTGTAAGGGTGGTTGCACAGATTGATCCGCACTTCTCTCAATACTACGCCCACCCGCTATGGCTAAACCCAGCATTAACCGGGGTAACAGACGGTGAATACAGGGTTTCCTTGAATGCCAAACAACAGTGGGGAACTATTTCAAATTCATTTTTAACCGGGGGGGCGTCATTTGACATGGCCCCGGTTAAAAACTTAGCATTCGGTGCAATGGTTTTGAATCAGAATGCTGGAGATATTAGTTATAATCACCTCAGCGCAATGGTTTCAGGGGCTTATCGTATCCACTTCGGAAAGATCGGTTTAAACATGATAAACTTTGGTTTGCAAGCCGGTATTCTTAATAAAAGCTTTGATCCATCAAAGATTACCTTGGGTGCACAATTCAACCCAATAACGGGTTACGATCCTAATTTTGGAATAAACGAGTCTTTTGCATCCTCTAATACATTAGTGCCGGATGTGAATGCAGGATTTATGTATTTCGATGGAAATCCAGGACAAAGAGTTAACGTATTTGGGGGTGCAATGGCAGGGCATATCACCAGGCCGGTCGATAAGTTTTTAGGAAATAGCGTTCGTATGCCAATTAGATATGCAGCTCATGGTGGTGCTAGAATTAAAATGTCAGAAGTTCTTGATATTACTCCAAACGGACTATACATGAAACAAGGGAATGCACGTGAAATAGCAGTCGGTGCTTATGCACAGTTTATGCTTAATCAGGAATCGGATTTGCTTTTCGGGTCTAACTATAGGGTTGATGATTCTGCAATAGCTTTCTTCGGATTACACCTGAAAAACATGGTCTTTGGGGTAAGTTATGACTTTAACACCTCAAGTTTAAGTAGAGCTACGCGTAATCAGGGAGGGTTAGAGCTATCCATTTCATTTACCAGTAGAAAGGGAATTACAGGCCCTAACTTCTTTTGTCCAAGATTATAAACCAACGCGATATGAACCGAGCATGATTCATCATGCGAGCTCCATCTGACCACCTAAACATAAATAAATCATTTACAAATGAAACTGCTTAAAACATTACTGATCCTGTGCTTATTCACAACTGCTGCAAATGCGCAATTTGTAACCAATAGTAAGAGAGTAGCGGATGTCTATTTTCAAAATAAAGAGTATTACGCAGCTGCAGAATATTATAAAAGATCACTGCAACTATCCTCAGCAGATAGTGCTGGATTTATAGTGCCTTATGGTTTTGCAAATAAGATTAAACAAGATAATCCTAAAAAGGAAGATTACGAATACAGCGTATTTCAATTGGCTGAGTCTTTAAGGCTTTATAAAAACTTTACTGATGCAGAGAAGTGGTACGCTTTGGCCAAGGAATTTAAGGACCCGAAATATGTACTTGCTACATTTTGGTATGCGGAATCACTAAGAGCAAATCAAAAATTTGAAGAAGCAGTTACAGCTTTCAACGAATTTGCGAGCAAGTATAAGCTTAATGATGCGTATGCTGCAAAAACAAAATCTGAAATAGCTTCTTGTCAGTTTGCGTTATTTGAACTGCGCTATCCAAGGTTGTTTAAGTTAACCAAACTTCAAAACGACATTAACCAAAAAGGATCGAACTATACACCGGTTATAAAAGACAGTAAATTTTACTTTACCTCTTCCAGACCAGTAGCTGATGCAGGTAAAAAGGAAATCTTAACTGATCAAACCAATGCTAAGGTGTCAAAAAAAGAAACTCCCTATTTGAATGCGGTGTATGAAACTCCAGGTAATCCTTTAACCGGAGGTATCACAATTAAAAAAGTAGCATTAAACAGTTTAAACAAAGAAGCAGCTGCTCCGGCTTTTCATCCAAACGGAAAAGTAATTTATATTACCAGCTGGACAGGTCAGGGAGACAAAAAAATCTATCAGCTAACCTCATCGGATAAAGGATGGAGCGATCCTGTTGAACTGGCAAGCCAAGTAAACGTTAAAGGATTTAATGCCATCCAACCTTTTGTAACGAAAGATGGCAAGTACTTAATCTTCTCGTCTAACAGACCTGGTGGACAAGGTAAATATGATTTATGGTATTGCCCTTTGAGGACTGATGGATCATTAGGACAAGCGATAAATTTAGGTGCTAAGGTAAACTCTCCTGAGGATGATCAGGCTCCATACTATAATGTTCAAACCAATAAATTACTTTTTAGCAGTAATGGCAGAATAGGGATGGGAGGATTTGATTTTTATGAAAGTGAAGGTGATTTCACGAATTGGTCGGAGCCTCGCAATGTTGGTTATCCATTTAACTCCTCAAAAGACGATATATATTATACTCCTTCCGATAACTCTGATACCGAAGGTTATATTAGTTCAGATCGTGAATCTCTTTGCTGCCTGGAGGTTTTTAACGTAAAACGTGAATACCTTACCGTCAAAGGTATTGTTTACGATTGCGATACAAAACAACCTTTGCAAGATGCCACCATTATACTTGTTGATTCACTGCAAACACTTAAAACAACTACAAATCAAGCAGGAGAGTACACCTTCAAGGTAAACTCTAATCGTAAGCTGAAACTAACCGCAGAAAAAGATAAATACTTCTCTAAAATTTTAAATTTCGGGTATGATGATTTAGCAAAAAAAGATACCTTGTTTAGTCCTGATATTTGTTTAACTCCTTATGAAATTGACAAGCCTATCGTGCTTAAGGATGTTCTGTATGAGTTTGATAAAGCAACGCTAACCGAAGATTCAAAAGGTAAGCTAGATCACTTGTTCTCAATAATGGAGGATAATCCTAAAATTGAAATCGAGCTAAGTGCACATACAGACAGCAAGGGCTCAGATGCTTATAACATGGATCTATCGGTGAGAAGAGCGAAATCTTGTGTGGATTATTTGGTTTCAAAAGGAATACCTATTTCAAGAATGACAAGCAGAGGCTATGGTGAAACAAAACCAGTAGCTCCTAATGAACTACCTAATGGTAAAGATAATCCTGAGGGACGCGCCCTTAACAGGAGAACTGAATTTAAGGTTACAAAGAAATAAAATACTAATACCCGTCTCTTAACAGGTCTTCAGAATGCTTAATTTTGAAGACCTGTTTTTTTTAACCTTGTTTTTAAATAACGGGGAAATGACTCCGGTTTGAGGAAAGTTTACCCCCTTTACTTCTCTTGGATTGTATCTTTTGTTACACATAATCCTGGTTCGTCGGTTTTCATTGCGAATCCTAAATATTAAACACCCCCTTCGATTAATCATAGGAGATAGATTTATTCGTTGTCAGCCATAGAAAAGCAATTTTTTATTGCACAACACCAAATCAGGTATGGTAATTGCCATATAACAGGCATGTTAGCTGTTGTGCAATGCCTTGATTGCAAGCGCTATGGGATAAAAATAAAGTTTAATTGTTTTGCGAATTGTAAGTATGATTGGAATCAATGTAATTTCACCAAACGAATACCCTTGCCTGGAAAATTTAGAGCAATATAAAATTTTGCATACTAGGCCAGAGCCAGTGTTTGATAAACTAGTAGCGATATCGGCAAAGATGTCGAATGTTCCTTTAGCAATGATCAATTTTGTAGACAACCATAAAGCCTGGGGGATGTCAGAACAATCAGAATCTGCTGATATGGACATTGATCAAACTAACCATATATGTTCAATTGCAATACAAAAGGATAGCGTTGTGAAATTTGAAACCATTACAAAAAATCCTGGTTTAATTTTAAATCCAATGGCGCTTGGTGAACTTGGATTGCAATTTTTTGCTTCGGCTGTTATTACTACCAAGGGTGGACTTAATGTAGGAACAGTTTGTATTGTAGATAGTCTATATAGAGAGTTTAATTCAACCGAACAGAAAAAATTGGATTGGATTGCCTCCATGGTAACCGCCGAAATGGACAAGCGATTAGCAGTTCATGCAGTGGCTTAATTCTTCCGATAACAGCCCAAAATGATAACTCTGTGCCGGGGCTCCTCCCAATGGAAAGGGAGATAGAATGAATGTCAATGCCAGTCTTAGTCATCAAAAAAAGTTTGTCAATGGTAAATAATCCAGATAGACTTAAACCCATATGAGAAAATACGCATTTATAATCATGAATTATTTTAAACGGTAATGCTATGGCTTAAGGAGATGATCCCGACGCACCAATTGATGCGGGTTAGTTTATTGCTTGCGGCAGGAGCCATCTATGTTATAAAAAGGATAAGGCGACAGCTTAAACCATGATGCCTTCTTTTTTTAAGATGTAATTGTAAATACCCTCAATAGGTTTTTGATATATCTTACCAACCTTTACCTGGTTTTCAATACAAACTTCTCTCAAAATATCCTGATAGTAAAATGCAATAGAGCCTACAAAGTGGGTGTCAAGGCTTTTATAATTAGGATAATCCTTAATGTTAGAATCTACAAATTCCTGGAAACCCTCACGTAAAATATTGATGATAAAAGGATGATCAGGATGAGAAGCCATGAAACGACTTATCGAGGCCAGGTAGATATTCGGGGCCGGTTTTTGATAAAGATTGGTAATAACAGATTCCTTGTCAATTTGATAAGTATCAGCAAATTCAACAGCAAGGTCAGCAGGCATCTGGTGATACAGATAGCTTGTAATCAGCTTACGACCAAAATAGGTGCCCGAACCTTCATCACCGAGTGCATAACCCAAACCATGTGCTCCGTTATGAACCTCTTTGCCATCGTAATAAGAAATATTAGATCCAGTGCCCAAAATACAGGTTAATCCTTTTTTATCACCACAAGTTGCATATGCCGAACCAATCAAATCATGTTCAACAGAAACGTAAGCCTTGGTAAAGAAAGAAGAGATCCCATTTGAGATCACCTCAATTTTATCAGGCGACGAGCATCCTGCGCCAAAGAAATAGATTTCTTTAACCTTATCAGCGTAAGGGGCAATTTCTTTCTTCTTCGAAAACAATTTGAAAATATCATGTGCATTTAAGAAATAAGGATTTATTCCTTGCGTACTAAAGTTGATTTTTTCATTGGGGCTGTAACCCATCCAATCGGTCTTAGAAGAACCACTGTCTGCTACTAGAATCATGCGATAAAAATACTAATCTTATTGGATATTTAAAGTGCCACTTATCTCTTTTAAACTGATTTCTGTAAGTTTTGCCTGATATTGAGCATCTAAAAATCTGGTTATTGCATTTATAGAGTTTCTTTGAGCCTCTCTAAGCTCCAACGGCGCAATGCTTCCAAGCCTGTACTTTGCTAAAGTGATGTCTAGATTTTGCTTGGCAATGTCAACATTTTTAGTCTCAACCTTTAACAAATCTAAGCTTGTTTTATAATTCTCAAAAGCTGTCAGTAGCTGAGCGCTAATGGTTTGCTTGGTTTTTTCAAGCTCCACTTCCGAGGAATTAATCTGCACCTTAGCATTCCTTTCATTCTGGCGCTGTAAAAAACCATTAAAGATATTCATGCTAGCAGTTAAGCCATAGGAGATACCCTGACCTCTAAATTTCTGGTTAAATCCAGTAGGGTTGGCACTTCTTGAAAATGCATAACCACCATTTACACCCACTACCGGATATCGCTGACCCTTCACTTCCTTTAAACTAAGCTCAGCCACCTTTTTATTAATAAAAGCATTCTGTAGATCAGGATTCAATTGTAACGTTTGTTCCTGTAACAGCGTATAATTCAGTTTATAATCAATGTCCATATCCTCTTGCGCAGTAAACTTAGTATCAATAGCCCTGGCCATAACCTGATTAAGGGTAATCATTGATGTTTGCAACAGATTTTTTTGCTGTAAATAAGCCGATGTATCCGTGTTGTAGTCGACCTGAGCAGCTAAAACATCAAGTTTAGAACCCTTACCCAGCTGCAGTTTATTGTCAGCAATGGTTAGCCTGAATCTCGAAATATCCAATGCACTATCATTAGCAACAACAAGTTGTTGCTGCTTTACTACCGCGTAATAGGAATTAATTACATCCGCAATTGTAGTTAATATGGTGGCTTTTGCGTTTACCTCGCCCTGTTTTTGCAACTCCTTTAACTTATCATAAGTAGCAAACATCTTAAAACCATCAAAAATTGTCCAATCAAGCGCAACACCATAGTTCATGCTGGTGTTCCTTACCCCATCGGCAACTCTTTCGGCACCGGTAGAAGTTGTCTGTACCGTGTTTTGTCTACTCCCGTCAGTTGCAAAACTCCCTGTAACCCCAGGTAAAAACCCGGCATTGCCAATATTGGTGTTGTTCTTTGCAATCTGCAAATCATTGTTAACCAGTTTTATATCGTAGTTATTTTGTAGAGCGATGGTAATTGCCTGTTGCAGCGTTAGTGTCTCCTGAGCCGATGCATTTTGTACAAAGGCTGCAAGAAGTATGATCAAAATAAAATTAAACTTTTTCATGTTTCTCTTTGTAAATGGGCCCTTATACATTTTCCGTTTTCAACGCAGCTATTAAAGACTCTTTTAGTTCGGAATTTTCCTTATGCTCTTTAGACCAGAACGAATAAATAGCAGGGATAACAAACAACGTAAGAATCAGCGCGAATATAGTACCACCAACAATCACAATACCCATACCCATCCTGCTTTTTGCAGCGGCACCTAATGCCATTGCAATAGGAAGCGCACCAATGGCAATAGCCAAACTGGTCATCAAAATAGGTCTTAACCTTGATACCGAAGCCTCTCTGATTGCATCATGAACGCTTTTGCCCTTTTCTTTAAGCTGATTGGCAAATTCAACAATCAAAATGCCATTCTTAGTTACCAATCCGATAAGCATAATGGTGCCAATCTGGCTAAATATATTCCAGCTTTGGCCAAACAACCAGAGGGACAAAAATGCCCCGGCCACAGCCATCGGTACCGTTAATATAATGATAATGGGGTCTTTAAAGCTTTCGAACTGAGCCGCAAGAATCAGGTACACCAGTAACAATGCAAGGCCAAAGGCAAAAGAAGTATTAGATGAACTCTCTCTAAAATCTCTCGACTCACCACCCAAATCAGTAGAAAAAGTTTCGTCAAGTATTTTAGCCGATATCCTGTCCATTGCATCCAGACCTTCTCCGATGCTTTTGCCCGGAGCCAGACCTGCTGAAACAGTTGCTGCGGTAAAGCGGTTGTTACGGAATAACTGCGGCGGACTACTCTCTTCTTTACTCGAAACCAGGTTGTCAATCTGAATCAACTCACCTTTATCGTTTCTAACATATACAGAACTAAGATCAAGCGGGTCTTTTCTATCGCCAACCTCAAACTGACCAATAACCTGATACTGCTTTCCGTTCATAAAGAAGTAAGAAAAGCGCTGACCGCTTAAGCCCAGTTGCAAAGCAGAGCCAATATCGGCAACAGAAACCCCCAGGTTTTTAGCCTTAGCCCTGTCAATAGTTAAGTCAATTTCGGGCTTATTAAACTTCAAATTCACATCAGAAGTAGTAAAAGTAGGATCCTTAGCCACCTCATCCATAAACAAAGGCACTTTTTCTCTTAGCTTTTCGAAATTCTGCGCCTGTATAATATAATTAATAGGCAAACCACCCCTACGACCAACCGAAATAGTAGGCTGTTGTGTTACAACCACTTTTCCTTCAGTATATTTCCTGGTAATCTTGGTCAAAGCATTGGTAATATCAGCTTGCGAACGTTGCCTTTCTCCCGGGTCACTTAAGCCCATTCTTACGAACCCACTATTTGTCGATGCCGAACCACCAAAACCCGGCGAGGTAACCGTAATGGCCACTTTCTTTTCAGGTACAGAATCCTGAACCATTTGGGCAACCTTACCAACAAAGTCATCTGTATAGGTAAAAGAAGAACCTTCAGGTAAAGTCAGGTTCATGTTAATCGCACTTCTGTCGTCATACGGAGCAGTTTCTTTAGGCAACATCTTCCAGAACAAAACAATAAGACCCAAACAAACCAAAATAATTGGAATTGCCAACCACCTTCTGTCCAAAAACTTGTTTAGTTTTTCTTCGTACCAATCATTCATGGCCACAAAGTATGGCTCGGTCATGTCGTAGAATCTGGATTTTTTGTGCCCGCTTTTTTTCATCAGGTAGGCATTTAGCATCGGTGTTAACGTAAGCGATACAAATGCCGATATGAGCACGGCGGCCCCTATTACCACCCCAAACTCCCTGAACAGCCGGCCTACAAAGCCCTGCAAAAATATAACCGGTAAAAATACCGCTGCCAGAGTTACTGAAATTGAAATAACGGCAAAAAAGATCTCGTTAGAGCCTTTTATTGCCGCCTCGAAAGGAGAGTAACCTTCTTCCACCTTTTTAAAGATGTTTTCTGTTACGACAATACCATCATCAACCACCAAACCCGTTGCCAATACAATTGCCAGCAGCGACAATACATTAATAGAAAATCCAAAAATGTACATGATAAAAAACGTAAACACCAGCGATACCGGAATATCAATCAGCGGCCTCATTGCAATTGCCCAGTCTCTAAAGAAGAGGTAGATGATCAGAATAACCAGAATCAGCGACAGGATAATTGTTTCCGCAACCTCAGTAACTGAGCTTTGGATAAACCTTGTAGTATCCAGTGAAACATTAAGCTTTATATCCTGTGGAATATCTTTTTGAAGCTGTTCAAACCGCTTGTAAAACTCTTTGGAAATATCGAGGTAATTAGCTCCCGGCTGCGGAACCAGGCCAACAGCAACCATCGGCTTTCCAGATTCTCTTAAAACAGTTTCCTCGTTCTCAGAACCCAGAACCGCATAACCAACGTCTTTTAACTGCACCACATTGTCCGAATCATTTTTCAGGATCAGGTTGTTGAATTCATCTTCGTCGGTTAACTTACCTAAGGTTTTTATAACCAGCTCTGTACTTGCGCCTGTAATTTTACCAGATGGCAACTCTACATTTTCCCTGTCTAAAGCAGTAACAATATCTTGCGAGGTTAAGCCGTAAGCGGCCAGCTTATTCGGGTCTATACGAATACGCATGGCATATTTTCTTTGCCCCTGTATCTGTATACTACTAACCCCGGTTATGGTCTGCAGCCTATCAGAAATTACGTTTTCGGCGTAATCACTTAGCTGCATTACATTGCGCTTATCGCTTTGCACGGTCATCGTAATTACCGCATCAGAGTTGGCATCGGCCTTACTTACAACCGGATTGCCATCAATATCTTTAGGCAAACTCCTTGCAGCCTGCGATACCTTATCGCGAACATCGTTAGCTGCATCATCTATGTTTTTATCCAGATTAAACTCTATGGTAATATTACTACTGCCCTGATTACTTGATGAAGAAATATTCCTGATCCCGTCAATTCCATTAATAGATTTTTCAAGCGGTTCAGTGATCTGCGATTCAATAATATCAGAGTTTGCACCCGGATAAGAAGTCCGTACAGAAACCACCGTAGGGTCAATATTGGGGAACTCCCTAACTCCTAAAAAGTTATAGCCGATAACCCCAAACAAAAGGATCATCAGGTTCATTACAATGGCCAAAACCGGCCTTTTTATACTCGTGGTTGAAATACTCATCCTGCCGCTCTTAGTTTTTAGTAACTGTTACATGTACCGGCGTCCCTGTTTTAAGAGCCATGGCACCTGTGGTTAAAACTGTATCTCCAACTTTTAGTCCCGAAGTAATCACGATAGCTTTTGCCGTACGGGTACCCGCCTCAACCGAAACCTGCTGCGCCTGTCCGCCCTTACTTACAAATACTGTCTTCCCGTCAAGCACAGGAATTATAGCCTCATTAGGAATTAAAATAGCATCGTTTAAAGTAGTAAGCGCTAGTTTAATCCTTGCAAAAGCGCCCGGCAGTAACTCGTTATTCGGGTTAGCAGCCAATGCTTTAATTTGCAGCGTTCTTGTTTGTGAATTAATTCCCGGTTCAATGGCAAATACCTTTCCGATGTAAGATTTTGCAGACCCATCAGTTCTAAAAGAGATCTCAGAGTGTAATTTGATCTGGCCCACATACTTTTCAGGAACCGCGAAGTTTATTTTAATAGGGTCTATGCTAAGCAGGTTTGCTATAATACTGGCAGGGGTAATATATTCGCCAACTGAGATAGAACGCAACCCAATTTTACCACTAAAAGGGGCATATATAGATGTTTTAGCCAATTGCGCACGGATCAATTGCGTTTGCGACTTAAGCGATTGCAAGTCTGCAAGCGAGGTATCATACTCTTCCTGACTAATTGCTCCCTTTTGCAAAAGCTGTTTTGCACGGGCTTCATTAGTAGCCGATAACTTTTCTTTAGTAAGTGCGTCCTGTAACTGGGCTTGTATATCCCTGTCGTTAATTTTTACCAGCAGCGTACCTTTACTTACGTTTGTGCCTTCCTTAAAATTAATTCCGGTAACCAAGCCAGATACCTCACTTTTTAACGTAACAGCCTCATTGGCCTCAATAGCCCCTGTTATTTCAAGGTCATTGTTAAAAGCAGCGGTGTTTACCACCACGCCATTTACATTCATGCTTGGTGCGCCACCTTTGGCACCTTTACCTCCGCCTTTTCCGCCACCTGAATTTTCGATCGCCTTATTGGCCGAAATCCTGTAATAGATAAAATAAAGAAACCCTAAAACAATTAGGGCGTAAACGATATACTTGAGCTTCATATTGGCTTTGTTGACTTTGTTAGCGTACAAAAATATTCAAATATGGTGCCCCACAACCCTTGTATTAAGGATGTTACAGCTCCATTAACGTAATATTTTACTTACGAGCCTATTAAACGGCACATAAAATATACACTATTTTAAGCACTTTTATCTAAGTTTGGCACAGTAAAAAACAACTAACTTATATTAATAAAGAATTTTTGATGAAAACATCATTAGCAGGATTAATCGTATTACTATCAATAAGTATGACAACTAAGTCGCAGGTAAAGATTGGGTTCGAAGTAAATTTCACAGAACCACAGGCACATTACGTTGAAATGGAAATGAACATTTCAGGATTAACAAAGGATTATGTAGACGTAAAAATGCCTGTATGGGCGCCAGGATCTTATCTGGTTCGCGAGTTTGCAAAAAATGTAGAGGGCTTTTCGGCCACTGCTAACAACAAGCCTGTTAAGTTCGAGAAAGTAAGAAAAAACGCCTGGAGAGTGTATTCCGCAAAAGCAAAAAACATCAAAATCAAATACCGTGTGTATGCTTTTGAAATGTCTGTGCGTACCTCTTTTGTGGATGAAAGCCATGCTTTTTTATCAAGCACGGGAATATTTATGTATCCTGATGGCATGCTAAACCTGCCAAGTACTGTTAAAGTTAATCCTTTTAAAGGTTGGGGAAAGGTATCTACCGGCTTAGAGTCGGTAAGTGGAAAGCCGTTTACTTATGCGGCATCGAACTTCGATATTTTGTTCGATAGCCCTATTGAAGTAGGTAATCAGGATGTTTTTGAGTTTACCGCGTCTGGTGTTAAACACGAGGTAGCTATGTATGGCGGCGGTAATTACGACAAGGAAAAGTTACAGGTTGATATGGCTAAAGTGGTTGAACAAGGAACTGCTATTTATGGCGAAAACCCAAACAAGCACTATACTTTTATTGTGCACAACCGCTCTGTTGGAGGTGGTGGTCTGGAACATTTAAATTCTACTGTACTTGGTGCATCCAGAGATAAATATGCGGATGCAAAAGGGTATAAAGATTTTCTAAATCTTGTTGCACACGAGTATTATCACCTCTGGAACGTAAAACGCTTACGCCCTGTTGCCTTAGGTCCGTTTGATTACGACAATGAAAATTACACTTCAAACCTTTGGGTTGCCGAAGGTTTTACTTCCTATTACGAGAATAAACTAACGCACCGCGCTGGCTTTTTTACTGTTGATGAAACCGCACAGGCGCTTGCAACTGCTATTGCCAATGTGGTAAACACACCAGGTGCTAAAGTGCAGTCGGCTGCCGAAGCGAGTTATGACGCATGGATTAAAGCATATCGTCCAAATGAAAACTCTAACAATGCCACCATTTCTTATTACAGCAAAGGCGAGGTTGTAGGTATGCTTATGGACATCGAAATTGCCCATGCTACAAAAGGAGCTAAGAGTTTGGATGACGTAATGAAAGCCATGTATCATGAGTACTATAAAAAACTGGGCAGAGGTTATACTGATGCTGAATTTAAAGCTATGGTAGAGACAGTTAGTGGCATCAGCTTTACTGATTTCTGGGCTAAATATGTAAATGGAACGGGTGCTATTGAGTATAAAAAATACTTCGGCTATGCGGGTATTAATGTTGTAGACGAAAATGAAGGTAAAAGTATTCCGTATTTAGGTGTGGCGTCTAAAAAAGTAGAGGGTGACATTATTGTATCGGCTGTTTCGCGTAATTCTTCTGCCTGGGATGGTGGCTTAAATGTGAATGACCAGATTGTAACTGTGGATGGTGTACCTGTTGAGGTTGCCATCGAGAAAATGCCGGTTGTTACAAGTAAAAATGTTGGTGATGTGATTACTGTTACTATTAGAAGAGATGGTTTGGTAAGAGATATTAAACTTACTTTAAAGGCTAATCCGAATGTTAAATTGGTAACTACGGTTAATGAGAACGCAAGTGATGGAGAGAAGGCCGTCAGGAATCGCTGGTTAAAAGGCTAAGAAATACTTACTATTCAGAGGCGGGAATAAATGCGCTGAAAAAGCGCAATGCTTCCCAGGCCTTTTCTTAGCAAGCATTTTTTAAGTAGCCCTCTAGTGCTAAAACGGTAGCGGGAATTAGGGCACTGTTACTTAAATAGAATGATATATTATATAACAAGGGCTGCGAATTCATATTCGCAGCCCTTGCTGTTTTTCAATAGGGTAGATGTGTAGTTTTATCTAGAACGCGTAACGTAATGAAATACCGAAACGTGCTGCAGTAAATTCTGTTCCTTGATTAAGGGTAAACATTGGGCGCCAGTCAAATGCAAAATCAATTGGTGCATTTGGGATTTTAAAATCTAAACCAGCAGTAGGTCTAAGTTGAACTGCAGTTGCATGTTTTCCAAACAAGAAATTCGGACCAACACCTAAATACCAATCTAATCCTCTTGCACCTGCAATTGGAGCCTGATACTGAAATTCTGCACCTAAACCAACAACGTTTCCGTCAAAAAAGATAAGGTTGGCATCAACTGCACCGTTTCTAGAGAAGAAGTGTTTTACGTTAAAACCAACGCCGGTTGATCCGTCGCCAGCGTCAATACGCATACCTAGGGCAGTTTTATAACTTTGAGCATTAGCCACATTTGATGTTAATGCTAGCAACGCTGTGCAACAAAATAGAGTAAAGATTAATTTTTTCATAATGTCTGTTTTTAACTTTTTATTAGATGAAAGCATGATAACAACTATTGTGCCACGGCATGACATTCAGATTATAAATACTGGTTTTCAGCGAGGTAGTCTTATACAAAATGGGAATTACTGGCGGTGGCTTCCTATGAGTGTAGGTTATCCAAGATTTGACTTATTGTTCAACCTTTTAGGGAAATTATAGAACCTCATAAGAAATAGTTGAAAAATAACTAATAAATAAATGGGGAAAATTGTGCCGAAGAGATCGCTCCTATCGTCGAAATGACGGGGTTAAGAATGTATTGCGGCACGATGAATTGTTCATCACCCCCGTCCTAAAAATGACCAAAATCACGCTACAATTGTAAAATAATATTAATTATTTTTAGTTAAGTTTGGAAAACAAGGGGCGTAGAGGAAGATTATATGGAGATATCCTTTGTGAACCAAATTCCTATAATATAAATATTAAGCGAAGTACCATGGCTGCAACGATAACAAGAGTATTCGACTTGCTTCAATACAATTTAGAGAAATTTCCAAAGGAAGAATTTGTTAGTGGTAAAATAAACGGAAAATGGGTAAAATACAGTACCCAAAAGTTTTGCGACACTGTGGATGCCCTGAGCCGCGGACTGATCGGCATTGGGATAGGTAAAGAATCCAGAGTTGCGGTGATTTCACCAAACAGACCTGAATGGAATATTACCGATTTTGCCATTATGCAAATAGGTGCCTATCAGATACCACTTTACCCAACGCTTGCAGAGCACGACATCAAATTTATTCTTGAAAATGCAGAAGTTACTGTGGTTTTTGCAGCCGATGAAACGCTTTATAAAAAACTAAAAAACGTCTGTGCAGAACTGGGTACAGATATAAAAGTATATACGTTTAATGATGTGCCAGGTGCCGATAATTGGTCTGTCTTGTTAGATGATGGTGCAAAACAAGCTCAGCTAAATTTGGATGAGTACAGAAATCAAATAAAGGCCGAAGATATTTTAACTCTTATTTATACTTCGGGAACAACCGGAACACCCAAAGGAGTAATGCTTACGCATGATAACCTGGTTAAAAACTTCGAGAATTCAGCAGTGCTTTTGCCAGAAGGAATTACAACGGGCTTGAGTTTCCTGCCCCTGTCTCATATTTTTGAACGGATGGTTGTTTACCTGTACATGTATACCAATACATCGGTTTATTATGCCGAGAGCATGGATACCATTGTGGCCGATATTCAGTTTGTAAAACCTACGGTTTTTTCTACCGTTCCAAGATTGTTGGAAAAGGTATACGAAAAGATCATGGAAAAGGGTAAAGCGCTTACCGGTATTAAAAGGGGAATCTTCTTTTGGTCGGTAGCCCTGGCCGAGAAATATGAAATTGAAAGCGGTTGGTTCTATAATTTTAAATTAGGCATTGCCAGAAAACTGGTATTTAAAAAATGGCAGGAAGCACTGGGTGGTAATGTCATTGTTATTGTTTCTGGTGGTGCGGCATTAAATCCGCGATTGGCAAGAATCTTCTGGGCGGCAGATATGCCGGTATTTGAAGGTTACGGACTAACGGAAACATCACCCGTAATTACAGTAAACCACTTCGGTAACACCATGTTTGGTACAGTTGGGCCTGCAATTAAGGGCGTAGAAGTAAAGATTGCCGAAGACGGAGAAGTTTTAGCGCGTGGTCACGACATTATGAAGGGCTATTACATGCGGGATGACCTGACTGCCGAAACCATAGATAAAGATGGTTGGTTCCATACCGGAGATATTGGTGAGCTGGTGGGTGGCAAGTTTTTGAAAATCACAGACCGTAAAAAAGAGATATTTAAAACTGCGGGCGGCAAGTACGTGGCGCCTCAAATGATAGAAAATAAATTTAAGGAAACTCCTTTGGTAGAGCAGGTGATGGTATTGGGCGAAAATCGTAAGTTTCCATCTGCCTTAATTGTTCCTAATTTTGTAGCGTTAAAGGCCTGGGCAGCGAAAAAGGGAATTGAGTATACCACCGATGCTGAAATGGCAAAGGATCCGAATGTGTTAGAAAAGTTCCAGCAAATTGTTGAGCTATCTGGTAAAGAATTTGGTAAATGGGAGCAGGTTAAGCGCTTCTCCCTGCTGCCTAAGCAATGGAGCATTGATGGTGGTGAACTTACCCCTAAGCTTAGTTTGAAACGGAAAGTTATTCTGGAAAAGAATAAAGATATTATAGAGAAAATTTATGCCGACGCAGAGAATTATAAAGAAGAGAAACACGCATAGGAACATTGTATTAGCTTTATTTATATTTACAGGGTTAATGCTATCTGGGTGTGTTGGAGGACAGCTTGGAAAGCATAACAGCAGCGAGTATAGAAACGGAATGGTGGTTTCTGCCAGTCCGCTTGCCTCTAAGGTTGGGCTCGTTATTTTAAAAAAAGGTGGTAACGCAGTTGATGCTGCAGTTGCCGTACAGTTTGCTCTGGCAGTAGTTTATCCTAATGCCGGTAACCTGGGTGGCGGCGGCTTTATGGTTTATCGATCTGCTTCTGGAGAAACCAATAGTTTAGATTTTAGAGAAAAAGCAGCGGCATTGTCATCAAGAGACATGTACTTAGATTCTGCCGGTAATGCCATTACCGACAAAAGTTTATATGGCCATCTGGCTGCCGGTGTTCCCGGCTCTGTAGCAGGAATGGTTGAAGCACATCAAAAATATGGTAAGCTGAAATGGGCCGATTTAATTGAGCCGTCTATAAAATTGGCAAGAAACGGTTTTAAAGTAAGTGCCAGACAAGCCAGAGAGCTTAACGGATTACAAGAAACGTTTACCAAATTCAATCCCGCTGGTACTGCTTTTTTGAAAGCGGGCGATTGGAAAGCGGGTGATGTTTTACAGCAGCAAGAGCTGGCCGGTACCTTGGAGCAGATTAGAGATCATGGTCGCGCCGGGTTTTATGAAGGTGCTGTTGCCGATAGTTTAATAGCCGAAATGCAGCGCGGACAAGGCATTATCTCTAAAGAAGACCTGAAGAACTACAAGGCAGTTTGGCGTAAAGCTACCGTGGGTAACTATAAAGAATATAAAATTATTACAATGCCTCCGCCATCAAGTGGTGGTATTGCTTTGTTGCAGTTGCTTAAATCGGTGGAGACTTATCCTTTAAAAAGATGGGGTTTAAATGCTGATTCTACAGTTCAATTGGTGGTTGAGGCCGAGCGCAGGGTATATGCCGACAGGGCCGCCTATCTTGGAGATCCTGATTTTTTTAAAGTACCGGAGCAGCAGCTGTTGGATAATGCTTATATAAAAAGTAGGATGAACAACTTTAGCTGGAACAAGGCCACTCTAAGTGCAGAAGTTAAAGAAGGTAAATTAAATACCGCTGAACATGAAGAAACCACACACTTCTCTATTGTAGACAGGGATGGAAATGCAGTATCAATAACCACAACATTAAACGGATCGTACGGCGCAGCTGTGGTAGTAAAAGGAGCGGGTTTCTTGTTGAACAACGAAATGGACGATTTCTCCGTGAAACCCGGAACGCCTAATATGTATGGGTTGGTTGGTGGCGAAGCCAATGCCATTGCCCCAGGCAAGCGTATGCTAAGCTCTATGACGCCAACCATTATCGAAAAAGATGGTAAGCTATTTATGGTTGTAGGTACGCCTGGTGGTTCAACCATTATTACTGCGGTTTTTCAAACGATATTAAATGTAATAGAATTTGATAAAAATATGCAACAGGCGGTGTCGGCTAAAAAGTTTCATCACCAATGGTTGCCCGATGAGGTTTATACTGAAGAAAACGCACTTGATAGTTTAACTGCGCTAAAACTTAAAGCTAAAGGGTATAATATTGTCCCTCGTGGACCAATTGGCAGGGTAGATGCGATATTGAAAACCAAGTGGGGATATTATCAGGGTGGTGCCGACCCTCGGGGCGATGATAGCATTGCGGCATGGTAGATTTTGTATAGTATATAGCACAGTGCCTTTACCTCTTAAACATTGTTAAAGGTGGTTTTGGCTGTTTGGCCTGAGTATTGAATAATTGAACTGGAATTAAAAAGATTCCGATAATTATTTAAAAACTCGATCTATGAAACTAAGACTATTTAAATGTTTACCCGTAGCTGTTGCAGCACTGCTTGTTGGTGGTGTAGCCCAAGCTCAGGATTCAACACGGGTAACAACTAGCGATGCAAATAAATTAAATACGTGGTCTATTGGTATAAATGGCGGTGCATTAGCTCCAATTTCTCCATTGGGAGGCAAAAATGATTTCTCTAACTGGAAAAGCAATTTCGGTTACGGATTATACATTAAAAAACAATTTACGCCATATTTCTCTTTGCGTTTAGATGGGGTAAGAGGTAAATTGACTGGTGATAATTCGGAACCATACAAAAGTGGCGCGGTAAACGATAGCCCGATCAGTGCTTTCGAAACTACTCTGGATTATTCAGCAAGTTTAAATGCTGTAGTGAATTTGTTTAACATTGATATGTTCAATAAAAACAATGCATTGCAGTTATATGCATCAGCGGGTGCTGGTGTTGCTGGCTACAAGGTTAAAACGTCTACAGGTAGTGCTGGTTTAACCGACTACAAAAATGGTGAAACGCTTAACGAATTGGTTATTCCGGTTGGTGTCGGTGCTAAATTCAAACTTTCTGACAGGATAAACCTTGATTTGGGATGGACTATGAACTATCTTGATAATGATGATCTTGATGGTTACTTCCGTGGAAGCAATGACAAATACTCATACGCTTATGGTGGTTTAGAGTTTGCTTTGGGTAGCGGTCAGAAACAACTTGCATGGCATAATCCTGTAGCTTTAACTTATGATGAGGCTTTACAGGCTAAGCAAACTGCCAATGCTTTGAAAGGCGATCTTGAAGCTCAGAAAGCTGAGAACCAGAAATTAAGAGGCGAAATGAACGATCTGCTGAAAGATACAGATGGTGATGGTGTTGCCGATAAATTGGATAAATGTCCGGATACTCCTACAGGAACTGTAGTTGATGGATCTGGATGTCCATTAAAAGTACCAGCTCCGGTTGAAAAAGTTGTTATTACAGAAGCTGACCGTAAGGTTGTTGCTGATGCAATCAAAAACTTAGAATTTGATTTGAATAAAGCTACAATCAGATCAAAATCATATGCTACTTTAAATCGTGTTGCTGCGCTATTGGTTGAGAAAAACTTTAGTTTAAAATTAGCAGGTCATACTGATAATACAGGATCTGATGCGTTAAATATGAGATTATCAAAAGCCAGAGCAGAATCTGTAAAAGCTTATTTAGTGTCTCAAGGGGCTAATGCTTCTCGTGTTGAGGCAACTGGATACGGCGAGAGTCAGCCTATTGCAAGTAACAAAACTGCAGCAGGTCGTCAGAAAAACAGAAGGGTAGAGTTTACGCTTTACTAGTCTGAAACAGTATTAAGTTTAAAAACCCCACTCTATTGTTTTAGAGTGGGGTTTTTTATGATATAATATTTTGTAAATTATACTTGCAAACTAATTATTATTTCAATAGCTTTGTTATGCAAGCATAGTATTTAATGAAACAACAGGAGACAATAGACTATTTTTTAAAGGTAGTGTGGCAAAACATGGCCAACACCTATAACCAGATCGCATCCGGATTCGGAATAACACAGGCAATTGGTTATGTATTAATTAATATTGATAAAGAGGGGACGGCCGTCTCTCAGCTTGCAGGTTTACTTGGGGTCAAGGCAACGAGCTTGTCCAGAATGCTAAACAATATGGAAGAACTGGGGTTGATATACAGAGAAACTTCTGCCGGGGACAAGCGATCGGTTAAAGTTTACCTTACTGATTTTGGTCGCGAGAAAAGACAGCTTGCAAAAGGGGTTGTGATTTCATTTAATGAGTATTTAAATGAAAACCTAAACTCCCACGAAAAGAGCAACTTAATACTATCCTTACAGAAATTAAATAAATTGACTTTAGCTTACAAAATACCTGAAGAAAACGGGGAAAATAAGGGCTAACCAGATAACAGCTTGATAATCATTAAAAGCAAAAATATACTGATGGAAATGATAAACAAAAAGATAAATAAGGTAGCGGTATTGGGATCCGGAATTATGGGATCGCGTATTGCCTGTCACTTTGCAAATATAGGTGTTGAGGTCTTGTTGTTAGATATTGTGCCAAAGGAGGGGCCAAGAAATGGTATAGTTGATACGGCATTGCAAACTGCTGTAAAGACCAATCCCTCGCCAGTTTATTCCAAAAAAGTACTTAACAAAATTACTACTGGTAATTTTGATGATGATATGTCTAAAATTGCAGGTTGCGATTGGATAATAGAGGTTGTGGTAGAGAATCTGGATATTAAGAAAAAAGTATTTGAGCAAGTAGAACAGCACCGTAAACCAGGTACTTTGGTTACCTCCAATACTTCTGGAATCCCTATTCATATGATGGCCGAGGGCAGAAGTGATGACTTTAAAGCTAATTTCTGCGGAACGCATTTCTTTAATCCTCCTCGTTATTTAAGGTTACTTGAAATTATACCTACTCCGTATACCAAACCTGAATTGGTAGATTTTCTGATGCATTATGGAGATAAGTTTTTAGGTAAAACCACGGTTTTATGTAAAGATACGCCTGCATTTATAGCTAACAGGGTTGGTGTGTACTCTATTATGGCGCTTTTACATCTGGTTGAAAAGATGGAGCTGACGGTAGAAGAGGTAGATAAATATACTGGTCCGGCTTTGGGCCGACCAAAATCTGCAACTTTCCGTACCACTGATGTGGTAGGGCTAGATACCATGATTAAGGTTGCCAAAGGACTTTATGATAATTGTCCGGATGATAAAGCACACGATCTTTTTAAGCTTCCTGCATATGTAGAAAAGATGGAAACCAATAAATGGCTTGGTGATAAAACCAACCAGGGTTTCTATAAAAAAACAAAAACTGCAGAGGGCAAAACAGAGATTCTTGCCCTTGATTTAAAAACACTGGAATACAGACCGCAGGTAAAAGTTAAATCGGCTACGCTAGATTTGACCAAACCGATTGAGAACGTAAGAGATAGGATGAAGGTGTTTGCTGCGGGTAAAGACAAAGCAGGCGAGCTTTTCAGGGCTTCATTTTTTGGTTTGTTCGAATATGTGTCTGACCGGATTCCGGAGATATCTGATGAACTATATAGAATTGATGATGCCATGCGTGCCGGTTTTGGATGGGACTTAGGGCCGTTTGAAGTTTGGGATGCCGTAGGTATAGCAGAATCTATTGAGGGCATGAAAAAATATGGCCACGAGGCTGCGGCCTGGGTTCATGAAATGCTTGCTGCAGGTAATACATCGTTTTACAAAGTAGAGGATGGGGTTCGTAAATATTATGATATTCCTACTAAGAGCTATAAAGCGGTTCCGGGTACAGGAGCGTTTATTATTCTTGATAATTTAAGGGCCAACAAAGTGATCTGGAAGAACTCCGGTGCATCGATTATTGATTTGGGCGACGGAATTATTAACGTAGAGTTTCATTCTAAAATGAATACCATTGGTGGCGATACTTTGCAGGCCATTAATAAAGCCATTGATATGGCAGAGAAGGATTACAGGGGGGTGGTTATTGGAAATGATGGTGCAAACTTCTCGGCCGGTGCCAACGTAGGGATGATTTTTATGATGGCGGTTGAGCAGGAGTGGGACGAGTTAAATATGGCGATAAGGACGTTCCAGAATACTTCTATGCGCATCAGGTATTCTTCTATTCCGGTAGTTGTTGCACCGCATAACCTCACACTTGGTGGTGGTTGCGAGTTCAGCTTACATGCCGATCATGTGCAGCTTAATGCCGAAACCTATATGGGTTTGGTGGAGTTTGGCGTAGGTGTTATACCTGGCGGCGGTGGTACCAAAGAATTTGCGTTAAGGGCATCGGATGAATATAATGATGACCAGATTGTTCAGAATGTACTTAAGGACAGGTTTTTAACTATCGGTATGGCTAAGGTCTCTACTTCGGCCGTTGAGGCTTTTGAGCTGGGTTATCTGCAAAAAGGTAAGTATTCTATTTCTATGAACAGGAGCAGGTTAATTGCTGATGCTAAGGCTAAGGCAATTGAGCTTGCTGATGCGGGTTATACCAAGCCGGTTCAGCGTAAGGATATCAAGGTATTGGGTAAACAGGGCTTAGGTATTGTTTATGCAGGTGCCAATACCATGTATTCAGGTCATTACATCTCCGAGCATGATAAAAAGATCTCAGAGAAATTAGGTTGGGTGATGTGTGGAGGTGATCTTTCATCGCCAACGGAAGTAACTGAACAGTATTTACTGGATTTGGAAAGGGAAGTGTTTTTATCACTTTGCGGCGAAAGGAAAACGCTTGAGCGTATCCAGAGTATTGTAACTAAAGGCAAGCCATTAAGAAATTAATTTTTTGATTAAAAAAGATAAGACATGCAAGAAGCATATATTATAGCAGGATATCGTACCGCAGTAGGCAAAGCCCCTCGTGGTGTATTTCGTTTTACGAGGGCAGATGATCTGGCAGCTGAAGTAATCAGACATTTAGTAGCATCTATACCCAATCTGGATAATGAGCAAATTGATGATGTGATTGTAGGTAATGCCACGCCTGAAGCAGAACAGGGCCTAAATATTGGTCGTATGATTTCGCTGATGGGTTTAGATACAGATAAAGTACCTGGCGTAACTGTAAACAGGTATTGCGCATCTGGGTTAGAAACTATTGCAACTGCCGTAGCTAAAATAAAAAGCGGTATGGCCGATTGTATTATTGCCGGTGGCGTTGAAGTGATGTCGGGTATGCCTTTTGGCGGTTGGAAAGTTGTTCCGAATGCCGAGGTTGCTAGGGTTAATCCGGATTGGTATTGGGGGATGGGCTTAACAGCTGAGGCAGTTGCCCGTGAGTATAATGTGAGTAGGGAAGATCAGGATGAGTTTTCTTATCAGTCGCATCAGAAGGCTGTTGAAGCCATTAAAAATGGTCATTTGAAAGATGGGCTTTTGCCAATTACCGTAAATGAAAACTATCTGGATGCTGACATGAAAAAGAAAACCAGGAGCTATGTAGTTGATACTGATGAAGGGCCAAGGGCTGATACTTCGATAGAGAAACTGGCAAAATTAAAGCCTGTGTTTGCTGCTGATGGTTGTATTACAGCGGGTAATTCTTCGCAAACATCTGATGGTGCTGCGTTTGTACTGGTGGTTTCTGAAAAGAAAATGAAAGAGCTGGGTGTTGAGCCTATTGCGCGTTTGGTTAGCTATGGGATTGCCGGCGTGCCTCCACGCATTATGGGAATTGGGCCTATCTATGCCATCCCTAAAGCTTTGAAGCAGGCGGGTATGACGCTAGATCAGATTGAATTGATTGAATTGAATGAGGCCTTTGCTTCACAGTCGCTGGCGGTTGTCAGGGAATTGGGCATCAATAAAGATATTTTAAATGTTAACGGAGGTGCTATTGCACTTGGTCACCCACTTGGGTGTACTGGTGCCAAGCTATCTGTACAGTTGTTTAATGAATTAAAAAGAAGAAAACAAAAATACGGTATGGTAACCATGTGTGTGGGTAGCGGACAAGGTGCGGCTGGTATTTTTGAAATGCTTTAATCTTATAGGTATATGGAAACTACAGACAAAAAGACTATTAAGGGTGGAGAGTTTTTGATAACAGAAACCACTTATCAGGATGTATTTATTCCTGAAGAATTTGATGAAGAGCAAAAAATGATTGCGCAAACCTGTCGTGATTTCCTTGCAGCAGAGGTATATCCAAATCTGGATCGTATTGATACGCAGGAGGAAGGATTAATGCCTACGCTAATGGACAAAGCCGGAGAGTTGGGTATTCTGGGTGTATCTATACCTGAAGAATATGGCGGTTTTGGGAAGAACTTTAATACCTCGATGCTGGTTGCTGATGTTATTGGTGCCGGTCACTCTTTTGCTGTTGCGCTTTCTGCTCATACGGGAATCGGTACGCTACCTATTCTTTACTATGGAAACCCTGCCCAAAAAGATAAATATATTCCTAAGCTGGCTACTGGCGAATGGAAAGCTGCATACTGCTTAACTGAACCAAATTCTGGTTCTGATGCCAACTCTGGTAAAACAAAAGCCAAACTAAGTGCTGATGGTAAACATTATGTGATCAATGGTCAGAAAATGTGGATTACCAATGGTGGTTTCGCCAATGTGTTTATCGTGTTTGCCAAGATTGATGACGATAAAAATCTAACCGCATTTATTGTTGAACGCGACTTTGGGGGTATTACCATGAACCCTGAGGAGCATAAGATGGGCATTAAAGGTTCTTCGACCAGACAGGTGTTTTTTAACGACTGCCCTGTACCTGTTGAGAACATGTTATCTGAGCGCGAAAACGGATTTAAAATTGCTGTAAATATCCTAAACATAGGAAGGATTAAACTGGCCGCTGCGGCTATCGGGGCTTCTAAATCTGTAATAGATACAGCTATTAATTATTCGAATGAGCGTATTCAGTTTGAAAGGCCTATCTCTAAATATGGTGCTATTCGTCATAAACTGGCCGAGATGGCTTCTAAAGTTTATGCTGTGGAGTCGGCTAACTACCGTGCCGGTCAGAATATCGACGATGCTTATGATACCCTGGTTGCAGGTGGAATGGATGCCGGTAAGGCGAAATTAAAATCTACAGAACAGTTTGCTGTTGAGTGTGCTATTTTGAAGGTATGGGGTTCTGAAGCATTGGATTATGTTGTTGATGAAGGTGTGCAGATTTATGGTGGTATGGGATTCTCGGCAGAAGCGCCTATGGATAGGGCCTATCGTGATGCGCGGATTAACCGGATATTTGAGGGTACCAACGAGATAAACAGGTTGCTTACTGTTGACATGATGTTGAAACGTGCAATGAAGGGTGAGTTGGATTTGATGACTCCGGCAACTGCTGTTGCGGGTGAATTAATGTCCATCCCTGATTTTGGCGAAGAGGATGATACTTTGTTTGCTGCGGAAAAAAAGATCATTAAAAATCTTAAAAAGGCCACATTAATGGTTGCTGGTGCTGCGGTTCAGAAACTGATGATGAGCTTGTCTAAAGAGCAAGAGATTCTGATGAATATTGCAGATATGGCCAGCTATGTTTATATAGCTGAATCGGCAATGTTGAGAACGGAGAAACTCGTAAGTATCAGGGGTGAAAAGGAATGTGAGGGGCAATTGAATTTAATGCGCATCTACTTTGTGGAAGCTGTTGACGCGATTCAAAAGGCTGGTAAAGAAGCACTATGGGCGTTTGCCGAAGGCGATGAACTGAGAATGATGATGGTTGGCTTGCGCAGATTTACCAAAGCAGAGCCGTTTAATGTTAAAAATGTTCGCCAAAGTGTGGCACAGCAGCTGATAGCTGCAAATAGATACTGTTACTAACTTATTTTATACTAGAAGTAACATTTCATAAATAAACTGGGCGCCCCTAAAATATTTAGGGGCGTTTTTTGTGTTAATTGTTAAAATTGGTTAAAAATTGTTCTATCGCCAATAAAAGACTATTTTTGTGCATTATGTTAAAAAATAGGCTTTTATTAGGGATAGCTATCATCGTTGGTGTTTTAGCCGCGTGTACAAAACCTGAAGTCTATGATGAAAAGGCTCAGTTTGAGATTGATGAAACGATAATTAAGGACTGGGCAGTGGCAAATGACGTTACTTTAACAAAAGACACGAGCGGGCTTTATTACAGAATTGATGCCGCTGGTACAGGAGCCGACGATCGTGCCCCGACTGATACTTTAACTGTAGAGTATGAAGGCCGCTTAATGACCGATTCAGTTTTTAGTGAGGCTACCGCTGATAATCCGTTTAAGTTTATTCGGGAAAGTGTAATGCCGGGCTGGAGAATAGGTTTGTCTTTAATTAAACCAGGTGGACGGATAGAGTTACTGGTGCCCTCAAAGCTGGCATATAAGAATTACCCTACTCCCGGAGTACCGGCAAATTCTGTATTATATTTTATTATTGATTATAAAAAAGTTGCTAAAAAAGTAGATAAACAAAAATAGTATGTTAAAAAAAATTACCTCATATACCTTTCTTCTAGTGGGTTTGATTCTTCTAAATTCTTGTAAAAAGGAATATGAGTCCATTCAAAGTATAGATGATACTAAAATAAAAGATTACATCTCGAGCAATAATATCACCGATGCAATAGAAGATCCTGATAAAACAGGATTTTATTATCAGATTAAAACACAAGGAACCGGAGAGCTTTTTAAGACTACTGATTCTGTGTTGTATTCTGTATCTGTAAAATCGTTGCTGAACGGAACTAATTATCATACTACTCCTGCTATTTCTAACTTAGGAACTTATGTGGGGTATGCTAGTACTTTTTCTTATGTTAAAGCTAATGCCTCTGTGGGTATCCAGCTGCCAAGTTTAAGGAAAGTATTACAGGCACTTAAGCCAGGCGGTGTCGCAAGAATTTTATTGCCTTCGTACCTTGCCTTTGGTAAAAATGGAACAACTCTTTTAAACATCCCTTCAAATGAAAATATAGAATTTACAGTTACTACTTATCCTGAAAAATCGCAAAGATTATTGGATGACAGAAGGATCAGAGAGTTCATACAATCAAAAGGTTTAACGGCTACAAAAGATCCTTCAACCGGAGTTTACTATTCTGTTATACAGGCAGGTACCGGTACTGAGGTTATAGATCTTACTTCTACTTTAAAAGCCAAGTATACCGGTCGCACACTTGATGGCACTTCATTTGATTCTAATACTGATGGAACATTTTCAACCACACTACTGGAAGTTATTTCTGGCTGGGAAGTGTTGACGAAGTTTAAAAAGGGTGCAAAAGTTAGAATTTTCATCCCATCTTCAGAGGGATATGGAACTACAGGGAGTACAGATCAAACAACGGGGGAAGTGAAGATTCAACCCAGTGCCTGTTTAGATTTTGATATCGAAATTGTTGATGTTACCAACTAATTTGGGGAGTTAATCTGGATATACCTATTCGTTTAGAGCATCCTTAAAAACTTTTAATACTCTTTCTCTTGCAAAAGCATGTTCAACAATAGGTTTTACATGCTTTTGTTGTTTATACTCAGGCAGCCATCGATCGATATACGCCTGATCCGGATCAAATTTTTTGGCTTGAAGTTCCGGATTAAATACCCGAAAGTATGGTGCAGCGTCGTTCCCGCATCCGCACGACCATTGCCAGCCTCCAATATTGCTGGCCATTTCGTAATCCAATAACTTCTCTGCAAAATAGGCTTCACCCCAGCGCCAGTCAATTAATAGATGCTTAGTTAAAAAAGAGGCTACCACCATGCGCACCCGGTTGTGCATATAGCCGGTTTGATTGAGCTGTCTCATTCCGGCGTCTACCAATGGATAGCCGGTTTTACCTCCGCACCAGGCTTCGAAGTCTGACTCGTTGTTTTGCCATTTGATATTGTCGTAAGCAAGTTTAAAGGACTGATGCACGATTCTGGGGAAGTGCCAGAGGATCATCATGTAAAAATCTCTCCAGGCAAGTTCGGATAGCCACTTATCTGCCTTTTGTTTTAAAGCTTGTTGTGCAGCCTCGCGGATGCTTACTGTGCCGAAGCGAAGATGTATGCCGATATGTGTGGTTGCATCAACAGCAGGGAAATCTCTTTTGTCTTCATAATCGGTAAGCTTGCTACTGAAGCGTTTTGAGGGGAACTTTTGGCCTGACTCTTTGAACCCGATTTCTGCTAAAGTAGGTATGGGAAGAGGGGGTGTTTTAAAAAGATTGCTGAAGTAATTACTTGCCGGATATGACTTAATGTAAAATTCATTAAGCTTTGCCCGCCATTGGTTGAAATAGGGGGTGAAAACCGTGTAAGGTTTTCCGTCAGCCTTTAGAATCTCGTTCTTTTCAAAGAGGACCTGATCCTTGAATGTTTTAAACTCAATTTGTTCCGATGCAAGGTATTCTGCCAATGCATCATCTCTTTCAATTGCATTGGGTTCGTAATCATGGTTGGTATAAACAGCTTTTACATTGTAGCTTTTTAAAATTTCAATCCATACCTCCTCGGGCGTACCATGTTTAACGGCTATGGTAGATCCCTGTGTTGCAAGTTCGGAATGAATTTCCTGTAAGGTGTGATGTATAAAGGTTACTCTTGGATCTTCCTGGTTTGAGAGTTTTTTGAGGATCTTTGTGTCAAAAATAAAAAGGATCAGTACAGGGTATGGTCCTCTTAGTGCCTCATAAAGTGCTGCATTGTCATCTAACCTTAAATCTCTTCTAAACCAGCAAACGTTTATTTCTTCTTTCACTACTTGTAAATATCGGTTAATGCATCTTCCAGGTGCGTGTATTTAAATATAAAACCTGCATCCAGGAGCTTTTGGGCAGATGTGTTTGTACTTATGAGGGGCAGGATACTCATTTTTCCGAGAATCATTTCCAGCACTTTTTCTGGTACATGTATTGGCCATACCGGGCGTTTTATTGTTTTTGCTATTGCCTTTGTTAAGGTTTCATTGGTTACCGGAAAAGGGGCACATGCGTTGTACGCACCCTGATATGATGGATTCTCCACTGCCGTAAGAAACATATTTACAATATCATCAACGTGTACCCATGGGGTCCATTGCTTCCCGCTACCAAGAGGAGCGCCCGCAAAATAGCGGATAGGTCTTTCTAAAGCTGCTAATCCACCTTCTGATTTGCCAAGAACAAAGCCGATTCTGAATTTAACTATTCGCAGGTCAGGTGAGGCGCCTTCATCAACGGCCTCTTCCCATAATTTACAGCACCTGGAAAGAAAGCCGGTACTGGTTCCTGATTCTTCAGTTAATATTTCATCACCACGATTTCCATAGTAACCGATGGCAGAGGCAGAAATAAAGGCTTTTACAGGCGCCTTTGTTTCCTTAATGGTTTTATGAAGCAATTGGGCAGACATTACCCTGCTATCTATAATTTGTTGTTTACGTTCTTTTGTCCACTTCTTTTCTGCAATGTTTTCGCCTGCCAAATGAATGATGGTGTCTATCCCTTGCAGACAGTTTGGATCTATGGTCTGTTTGTAAACATCCCATAGATAAACAGTTGCATTTTTTATGCTGGTGGCTTTCCTTGTTAGTACGGAAACTTTATGCCCGGATTCATGTAGTGCATTTATTAGTTTTTTGCCTAGCATACCGGTAGCTCCTGTAATCAAGATTTGGTTCTTCATACTTTAATAACCTATGGTTTTAACTTTAAGTTTTGCGAAAAGCGCTTTTTATGCCTTTGATTTGTTTCGCTAGTGTAAATATTGAGGTTGTGATTCTTATTCGGATAAAAAATCGTATATTTTTGTAAATAGTACACAAAACTCAGTTGCAAGTTAATGAAGTCTAAGAAAATATTGGTGTGGTTCAGGAATGACCTTCGCTTACATGATAATGAAATGTTAGTTGAAGCAATTGCTAAATCGGACTGTATTTTACCTATTTATTTTTTTGATCCTCGACATTTTGAGAGTACTTCGTTCGAAACAGAAAAAACGGGAGCGCGCAGAGCGCGGTTTTTATTAGAAAGTGTTTCATCATTAAGAACAGCATTTCAAAAATTAGGTGGGAACATATTGCTGATACAGGGTAAACCTGAAGAGCATATACCAGCTATTGTTGAGCAGTTAGAAATTTCTGAGGTTTATCATCACAGAGAAGTTGGTCCAGAAGAAACTATAATATCTACTTACGTAGAGGATGCTTTGTGGAAGCAAAGGATTAATCTAAAACATTTTATTGGGCATACGCTTTATAATAAAGAAGATTTACCTTTTCCTATTAAAGACATTCCAGACGTATTTACCCAGTTTAAAAAGAAAACAGAGCGCGATGCGATTGTGAAATCCTGCCATGAATCTCCTTTAGAGATTGCTTTTGTTGAAAATGAGAATTGGGGTGCGCTTCCTTCATTATTGGAGTTGGGATTTGCGGAGGCCGGTTTTGTGAGTTTTGATACTGACACTAAAGGAGGAGAATTAGATGGACTGGAGCACCTAACAGAGTTGCTTAAACCCGGATCAGATATTTATATTAAAAGTAGTTCAAAAGTTGCTGCGGACAAGCAGGGTTTTTCTTCTAAAATTTCCGGATGGCTTTCGTTCGGTTGTCTTTCACCAAGAAAGGTTTATTGGATGGTTAAAGAGGCCGAAGCAAGCTTTGGTGCCAATCCCAATTTTAATCAGATATTATTGGGATTGCTTTGGCGCGATTACTTTAGGTTTATGTTTAAAAAACATGGGATTAAGTTTTTCCAGGAACCAGATTTTGAAGAACTGATTTTATCGCCTGTTGAAGTTGATGAGGCTTTGGTAAAAAAATGGAAAGATGGCGAGACAGAGCATTCGCTTGTTGATAAATATATGAAGGAGCTAAATGACACTGGATTTATTCCTCATGCAGGCCGCTTAGTTGTTGCTACTTTTCTGATTCATGTTTTAAAAGTTCATTGGACAATTGGGGCTGCATATTTTGAAGAAAAGCTGATTGATTATGCTCCTGCGAGTAATTGGGGTAACTGGGCAAATGTTGCGGGCGCCGGCCTTGACCTTAAATCGAAGAACGCATTTGATCTTGATAAACAAATGAAAATTCTGGATGTAGTATCTCCTGATGCTGCGTCTCTTGTCTGATATTATTGTTTAATAACTGCTGCTTTTGGACAGTTGATTAAAAAAATGTTAAACAAAAATTGTTTTTTAAACAAACTTGTTTAACATTTGTTGTTCAATATAGTGTGAAAAAATTCTCCATTAGTGATATAGAAGGCCTTATAGGCATAAAGGCGCACACCATCAGGGCGTGGGAAATCCGGTACAATCTTGTGCCGCCTAAGCGAACTGTGACCAACATCAGGTATTATGATGAGGAGGATTTAAAATCCCTTTTAAATATTGTTACGCTTAATGAAAATGGCTACAAGATCAGTAAGATAGCCAAAATGAGTAAGAAGCAGATCTCTGACCTGGTTACTCAGCTTAAAGCAGATTGGAACAATGATTCTGTTCAGATGCTTAGCCTCTCTAACGCCACTATCGACTATGATGAAGAAGCGTTTTCCAATACTTTAGGAGGATGCATTGAGGAAATGGGATTGATTAAAACCATGGACCTTGTGCTTTTCCCTTTTATGAAGAAGGTTGGGATGCTTTGGCAAACGGGTGCTATCGACCCTTCTCATGAGCATTTTGCTTCTAACCTGATCAGAGATCGTATCATTGTGGAGATCGATAAAGTTGAAAAACCAAATAAAGATGAGCCTAAACGGTTTCTGCTCTTTTTGCCAGAGGCAGAGATGCACGAAGCTGGTTTGCTATTCGCCAGATTTCTATTGAAAAACTGTGGGCAGGATACACTTTATCTTGGTTCGGGAATACCTTATGCTGACCTGAAAAAAATTGTGGCCGCTTATAAACCAGATTATTCGTTTATTGTGTTAACCTCCTTAAATTTAGGTAAGGACATTAATAAAGTTGTAGGAAAGGTGATGGATAATTTGAACGTGCCATTGTTAGTGGCAGGGAGTTTGATATCAGAATTTGATATTCTTGTAAAGGATCAACTGACACCATTGAAAAATGTTTGTGATATGGTTGAATTTCTTGAAGATTTATAAGGAAATTTACCTGTTTATTAAGGTAAAAAAACCTAATTTTGCAACACTTATAGCAATTCACACATAATGGATAATTTATCTTATCTCAACGGCGCAAATGCCGAATACATAGAATCCGTATATCAGTCTTATAAACAAGATCCTAATTCTGTTGAGTTTGGTTGGCAAAAGTTTTTTGAAGGCTTTGATTTTGGAAGAGGGTCTTCCGGAACATCGGTTAGTTCAGAGACTCCTGAGCATTTTTTAAAGGAAATTAATGTTCTTAATTTAATCAATGGCTATCGTCAGCGTGGCCACTTATTTACCCAAACCAATCCGGTAAGGGAAAGACGTCACCATTTACCTACTTTGGACATGGAAAACTTTGGATTAACAAAGGCAGACCTGGACACTGTATTTAATTCTGGAATTGAGATTGGTATTGGAGCGGCTAAGCTTAGTGATATAATTGCTTTTTTAAAGCAAACCTATTGTCGCTCTATTGGTGCAGAATATAAGTACGTACGTACTCCTGAAATTCTTTCATGGATCGAAGAGAAAATGGAAAGCGCACGTAATACGCCAAACTTCTCTATTGATGAGAAAAGAAGGATATTAAAGAAATTGAATGAGGCGGTTAGCTTTGAGAATTTCCTTGGAACCAAGTTTCTTGGTCAGAAGCGTTTTTCTCTTGAAGGAGCTGAGGCTTTAATCCCTGCCCTGGATTCGGTAATTGAAAAAGGTGCAGAACTTGGAATTGAAGAGTTTGTAATTGGTATGGCACACAGAGGGCGTTTAAATGTTCTTGCCAATATCATGCAGAAAACCTATAAGGATATCTTTGCTGAATTTGAAGGCAAGGGTTACAGTGCAGAATCTCCTTTTGGAGGTGATGTGAAATATCATCTTGGTTACTCAACTGATGTGACTACCAACAATGGTAACAGTGTGCATTTGAGTTTATGCCCTAATCCTTCTCACCTGGAAACAGTGAATGGGGTAGTTGAGGGTATGACCAGATCTAAAATTGATTTCAAATACGGTGGCGACAATGCACGGATTGCTCCAATTTTGATCCATGGTGATGCTTCTGTTGCAGGACAGGGTATTGTTTATGAGGTAATTCAGATGGCTGGCTTGGATGGTTATAAAACCGGTGGAACGATTCACTTGATTATAAACAACCAGATTGGTTTTACTACCAACTATAAAGATGGCCGTACCAGTACTTATTGTACTGATATTGCTAAAGTAACATTATCGCCGGTATTCCATGTGAATGGTGACGATCCTGAGGCTTTAGTTTATGCGATTAATTTGGCGATGGAATATCGTCAGAAATATAAAAATGATGTGTTCATTGATATTTTATGTTACCGCAGATTTGGCCATAACGAGGCTGATGAGCCTAAGTTCACTCAACCACTTCTATACAAAAGCATAGAGAAACATGCTAACCCACGTGATATTTATATTCAGCAGTTGATTGGTGAAGGTAAACTGGAAGCAAGTTTAGCTAAGGAAATGGAGAAAGAGTTCCGTGGTATATTGCAGGAACGTTTAAATGAAGCAAAAGAAATAACTTCTACTTATCATGAGGTGAAATTTGGTGGTGCATGGTCAGACATGCGTTTAGCTACACCTAAGGATTTTGAAACCTCTCCAAATACCTCTGTTAAAAAATCAACGCTACTTGAAGTTGCGAAAAGAATAAGTACACTTCCATCAAATAAAAAGTTCTTTAAGAAAATTGAAAAGCTTTTTGAAGAGCGTAGTAAAATGGCAAATACTACTCATGTGTTCGATTGGGCAATGGGTGAACAATTGGCCTATGGTACTATCCTTGCTGAAGGAAAAAGGGTGCGTTTAAGCGGACAGGATGTAGAGCGTGGAACATTCTCTCACAGACATGCGGTTATAACCCTTGAAGATTCTGAGGAAGAATATATCCCATTGGCAAACATCTCTGATCAACAAGCTCCGTTTGATATTTATAATTCGCATTTATCTGAGTACGGTGTACTGGGTTTTGAATATGGTTATGCAATGGCTAATCCTAATGCGCTTACGATTTGGGAAGCTCAGTTTGGTGACTTCTTTAACGGAGCGCAAATTGTAGTAGATCAGTATATTGCAAGTGCAGAAACTAAATGGCAACGTGAGAACGGTTTGGTAATGTTGTTGCCTCATGGTTATGAAGGACAAGGTCCGGAACACTCATCTGCAAGGATTGAGCGTTTTATGGAGCTTTGTGCTGATTACAACATGCAGATAACGAACTGTACTACCCCGGCAAACTTCTTCCATGCTTTACGCAGACAATTTAAACGTGATTTCAGAAAGCCTTTAGTCGTGTTTACGCCTAAGAGTTTATTGCGTCACCCTCAGTGTGTTTCGAAACTTTCAGAGTTTACTGATGGTAAATTCCAAGAGGTTATTAACGATGAAAATGTGAAAGCCACTGATGTTAGAAGAGTATTGTTCTGTTCTGGTAAGATCTATTATGAGTTATTAGAAAAACAACAAAAAGATCAAATCAAAGATGTTGCTATTGTTCGTGTTGAGCAGCTTTATCCAACGCCATTGGAGCAAATGGAAACTGTATATGCTAAATACAAAAATGCTAAAGAAGCAGTTTGGGTACAGGAAGAACCTGAGAATATGGGCGCATGGCCATATCTGTTACGTAAATTAAGAAGAACTATCTTTAGTGATATTGAGCTGATTTCAAGAAAAGAAAGCAGCAGTACTGCCACAGGATTTGCAAGACAACATGCCGATCAACAGGCTTATATTTTAGCTAAAGCTTTTGAAGTCCCTGTTACTGAAACAGAGAAAAAGATTGCTAAAAAATCAGTGAGTAAAGTTTATAATGTAGATTAGAAAAAATAATACATCAGTTATGAGTATAGAAATAAAAGTTCCGCCAGTAGGCGAGTCGATAACCGAAGTTGTTTTATCACGTTGGGTAAAAAACGATGGAGATGTAGTTGAAATGGACGAAGTAATTGCTGAATTGGAATCTGATAAGGCAACGTTTGAATTAACTGCAGAACAAGCCGGAACTTTAAAAACAGTAGCTGCCGAAGGCGATACACTGGCCATTGGTGCTGTAGTTTGCAAAATTGAAGATGGTGGAGCTGCACCTAAAGCAAAAGAAGAACCAGCTAAGGAAGAAAAACCTGCTGCAGCTGCAGATAAGGCTGCTGCTCCGGTTGCCGAAAAAAGCGGTGAGAATTATGCTACAGGAACTCCTTCTCCTGCTGCCGGAAAAATCCTTGCTGAAAAAGGCGTTGATCCTGCTTCTGTAAAAGGAACTGGTGTTGATGGAAGAATTACCAAGGAAGATGCTGTGGCTGCAGAGAAGTCTCAACCAAAAGCTGCGGCTCCTGCTCCTAAAGCAGCCCCTGCAGTAACTGCTGTTGCAGGTTCAAGAAATGAGCGCAGAGAGAAAATGTCGCCATTGCGTAAAACAGTTGCTAAGAGATTGGTTACAGTTAAAAACGAAACCGCAATGTTAACTACGTTTAACGAAGTTAATATGAAGCCGATAATGGATTTGAGAGGTAAGTATAAAGATCAGTTCAAAGAGAAATTTGGCGTAGGCTTAGGCTTTATGAGTTTCTTTACTAAAGCTGTTTGTGAGGCATTAAAAGATTTCCCTGCCGTAAATGCTAAAATTGACGGTGAAGAAATCGTTTATAATGACTTTGCTGATATCTCTATCGCGGTTTCTGCACCTAAGGGATTGGTTGTTCCGATCATTAGAAATGCAGAAAGTATGAGCCTTGCTCAGATCGAGAAAACTGTTATCGAACTTGCTACTAAAGCGCGTGACAGCAAATTAACTATTGAGGAAATGACTGGTGGTACATTCACAATTACCAATGGTGGTGTGTTTGGATCTATGATGTCTACTCCAATTATTAATGCTCCTCAGTCTGCAATTTTAGGCATGCACAATATCATTGAGCGCCCGATTGCTGAAAAAGGAGAAGTTGTAATTCGTCCGATGATGTATGTGGCTTTATCTTATGACCACAGAATTATTGATGGAAGAGAGTCGGTAGGCTTCCTGGTAAGGGTTAAACAATTGTTAGAAGACCCAGCTAGATTATTGTTAGGCGTTTGATAGGTTAAACTATATTAGAAAAACCCCAATGTTTTTAAGCATTGGGGTTTTTTATTTGATTGTGTGTTTGTTTATATTTTTCTTACGCTACCAGATCCTGATACCGTTTTTTGAACTGTAGGATTGCCTGAATAGCTTATATTTCCTGATCCACTGATTGCTGCCTCAATGCTTTTTTGTGCATCAATGTAAATATTTCCAGAGCCGCTTACATGGGCTGAAATGGTTTCTACTGAGAAATTCTTTCCAGAGAATGTACCTGATCCACTAACGGCAACTTCTGAACTCTTGGCTTTTCCACTAATTGACAACCCACCTGAACCACTGATTGCGCCTTCGAAATTATTTACACTTGCTGATGCTTTGATATTGCCAGAACCGCTTACGGCAACACTCAATGAAGAAGAATTGATCGTTCCCTCAACATCTATACTTCCGGATCCGCCCAATCCTAATGACGTGATCTTTTTTGCGGTAATATAGGCTGTGATCTTTGCGTTTTTGAATTTTTTAAACCAATCGTTCCATTTTGTTTTTGGTTTAATCGTCAGTACACCATTTTTTACCTCAGTAATAAGGTTGTCTATTGCCTCTTGATCGCCTTCTAATCTAAGACTTTCTGTGTTGCCAAGCTTAACTTTTGCATTAATAGAACCACCAATTTCGATGCCTGTAAAATTGCTTACCTGTCTCTGTTGATTTGAGTAATATGTTGATTTGCCAGTAAGATTAGAAGCTTGGCTTGCTGTTCCCAATGCCAGGAATGCAAGGATTAATATTGAACTTATTTTTTTCATTTTGTTTAGGTTTTTCTATATGACGCACAGAACTGCAATTAGTTGCACCATCTTTAAAAAAAAATCTATGATTTTTTAAGTTTAATATAAAAGTTTCGATCTGCTTTGAAAGTATTTGCCGTTACGCCTTTGCCCAATTCAGCTGTTTTCCATTGAGTAGTTGGGTGGAGGAGGGAAAAGGTGTTTTCTTTTAAGCTTACTTTAACCGGCATGTCAAAATTCTTTACATCGGCTAGCCATCTGTATGATAATTTTGAACCTTCAATTTTATATTCTAAAGTAGGAACATTTGGGTAACGAAGGTATTGGTCAAATATCTTATCTAGTTTTAAGCCACTTTGCTTTACTATATAATTCTCCACTTCTTGCGTGGTAACAGTCTTATGGTAGAATGTTTTGTTTAACCCCCTTAATATGTTTCTGAATTTCTCATCATTATTGATCAGTTGACGAATGATGTGGATCATGTTTGCGCCTTTGTAATACATATCGCCAGATCCTTCTTTATTGACATCATATTGTCCAATAATTGGAATATCGTTCTGGATGTTATGTCTTATACCCACAACATAATCTGTTGCAGCTTGTTTTCCATGTTCTGATTCAGTGAACAAGGTTTCAGAGTAGTTTGTGAAGGCCTCATGAATCCACATATCGGCTATGTCTTTAGAGGTGATGTTGTTCCCAAACCATTCATGTCCGCTTTCGTGAATAATGATGAAATCGAACTTTAAACCCCAGCCTGAGGCGGATAAGTCTTTCCCAAGATAGCCCATTTTAAACTGATTACCATATGCAACGGCACTCTGATGCTCCATGCCCAGATGAGGTGCCTGAACTAGCTTGTAGCCATCCTCATAGAAAGGGTAAGGGCCAAACCAATGCTCAAAGGATTTTAACATGGGTTTCACATCTGCATCCCAATGGGGATGTGCTTTTAGGCTATCCTCTTTAAGTGCCCAGTAATCAAGAGATAACTTGCCTTTTTCGCCTTGGTACTGATCAGACCAATGGGCGTATTTGCCAACATAAAAGGTTACATTATAGTTGTTAATTGGGTTGGCTACAAACCAATTGTATTGTGTGTAGCCATCTGGTTTTTGAACAGCGCTTCTCAGGCGGCCATTAGAAATATCCTGAAGATCTTTAGGAACAGTTATACTAATAAGCATACTATCCACCTCATCGCTTTGATGGTCCTTGTTAGGCCACCAGCAACTGGCGCCAAAACCCTGACAGGCTACAGAAACCCATGGATTGCCGGACTTATCTTTGGTAAAGATAAAGCCTCCATCCCAGGGTGGGTTCTTTGCTATAACAGGATTGCCTGAATAATATACAGTAAAGCTTTCCTTTGCACCTTTTTTAATCTCAGTAGGGAAAGTTACCAATACTGCATTGAACTCTCTTTTGTAAGGAAGTTCCGCACCCTTAAATACAATTTTATCAACCTTAAGGTTATCGAACAGGTCAAATTGCAGTTTGTTGAAATTTTGAGTAGCCGTAAATTTAAATTCATTGCTTCCGCTGATGAATTTGTTATCAATGTTTATTTTAACGTCAAGGTGGTAGTAATTGATGTCGTAACAGGTTCTTAATGGGGTAAGTGCACCTCTAAGGCTATCAGCCCTGGAAGATTTTTCGGTCCCGGTAAGTAGCTGCGCCTTTGCGAAATTTATAGTACACAGTAACGCAATCGCACTGAATAATAGCTTCTTCATTAAATTATTGTTTTAGTACGGTTACAGTTAGTGAAGAAGAGTTGTGTACATCATGAAAAATGCGGTGCGTTGCTTTTTGGAAATCACTTGGTTCGGCCTGATAGATGTCCATGAATTTTTGAGGATTTCTATCTGCTAATGGGAACCATGAATTTTGTATCTGTATCATAATCCTGTGACCTTTTTTGAAAGTGTGCGCAACGTCAGGCAGGGCATAGTTAACTTTAGTGATTTCGCCTGGATTGATGGCCTGTGGCTTTTCAAAGCTATTGCGATATTTTCCACGCATAATTTCTCCGCGTACCAGCATTTGGTAACCACCCATAATCAGGTTTTTTGGATTTGTAGTTGGGTTTGGAGTGTTTTCAGGATAAACATCAATTAGTTTCACAACATAATCTGCATCTGAGCCGGTTGTTGACACAACGAGATTAGCCAATAGTGGTCCGGTTAGTGTAATATCCTCAGTTAATGTATCAGTTTGGTATACTTTAACATCAGGTCTGCGGCCGGCGAAACGTTGATCGTCTATCATGTATTCACGTGTTCTTTTAGCTTGAACGCCGTCCTGATAAGGAACTGGATTATTAGGGTCACTTACGTATTCGTCCCAGCTATCTGTTCTTTTAACTTTTTCAAAACTTAGCTTCCCATTCGGTTGCAAATACAGCGTTTTGGTCTCTGTATCTTTGGGTGGCCATGTACTAAACTTTTTCCATTCGTTGCTGCCAGTTACAAAGATGTTAGCTTCTGCTGCGTTAAAATCACCCTCTCCTTTAAGGTAATGCTTAAAGAAAGGGAGTTCAAATTTTTCCTGATAATATGTGCTGGTTGGTTGCCCGAATTCAATATCACCAAAGTTGCTTCCGGTACTGCGTACCCATCCACCATGAAACCATGGTCCCATAACCAGAATGTTATTTGCTTTTGGATTTTGTTTCTCGATGCTTTTATAGGTTGCAAATGTACCATAGGCATCTTCGGCATCGAAGAAACCACCTACAACCATAACAGCAGGTTTTACATTGACTAAATGTGGCTGGATGTTTCTTGCCTGCCAAAAGGTATCCAGATTAGGGTGTGCAAATAAATCATTCCAGAATTTGATGCTATCGGCAAAGTATTTATCCTTTAGGTTTTTAACTGATCCGGCTTCCAGGTAAAAACGATAGTTGTCTTGTATGGGGAATTCGAAACCTTTAGGCCCTTTGTCTGGAGTGATTGGCTGCGGTCTTGGAACGCCAAATGTGCTCATAAAACTAAACGCATCCATTAAAAACAGACTTCCATTGTGGTGAAAATCGTCGCCACGGAACCAGTCGGTAACTGGTGCCTGCGGGGAAACTGCCTTTAAAGCAGGGTGTGCTCCTGGTAAAGAGGTGGTAGAGTAAAATCCTGGATAAGAAATACCGTAAATGCCAGCTTTGCCATTATTGTTTTCTATATTTTTTACAAGCCAGTCAATGGTATCGTAGGTATCAGTGCTCTCATCAATATCTTTTTTAGTTTTTTTGTTGGCTACCTGCGGTCTAATATCGTCGAATGTACCCTCGCTCATCCACTTACCTCTCACATCCTGATAAACAAATATGAATCCTTCTCTCATCATTGCAGGGAAATTACCTAAACTGGTTTTGTATTTATCCCCTCCGTAAGGGGCAACAGTGTATGGGGTTCTGTTAATCAGAAATGGGTACTTTTTTGTCTTATCTTTTGGGATGTAGATTGAAGTAAATAATTTGACACCATCTCGCATGGTAATACTACGTTCAATCTTAGTGTAATTTTCTTTTACATATGCCGAATCGGATTGCTGGGCAAAAACAGCTGAAAATGTAAAAATGTGGATAGCAACAAGCCAAAGGGATTTAATACGGGCCATTTTAAGTTAATAAGTTATAAATAGTAAATATAGTAAATGGAAATGTTTTAGGCTAATAAGTGACAGATTTTGCCTCAGGTTTACTAACTTTGTTTAATAAAAAAAACCTTTAATATGCAATACGATGTAGTTGTAATTGGCTCGGGCCCGGGCGGTTATGTTGGAGCAATAAGATGTGCCCAATTAGGCCTAAAAACGGCAGTTATAGAAAAATATAAAACTTTTGGTGGAACCTGCTTAAATGTTGGTTGTATTCCGTCTAAAGCATTGTTAGATTCTTCAGAGCATTATCATAATGCTGCTCATACTTTTAAAACCCATGGTATTGATCTTAAAGATTTAAAAGTTGACATGCCGCAGATGATTGCCCGCAAGAATGATGTGGTTGCTCAAAACACTGCTGGTATTCAATATCTTTTTAAGAAAAATAAAATTGACACATTTGAAGGCGTAGGTTCATTTGTGGATAAGAATACCATAAAAATTACCAATGCTGATGGTAAAACTGAAACGGTAACTGCTAAGAATGTAATTATCGCCTCGGGCTCTAAACCAACTGCTCTTCCGTTTTTACCTGTTGATAAAAAACGCATCATTACTTCAACTGAAGCTTTGACCATTACAGAAGTGCCTAAACAAATGATTGTTATTGGTGGTGGTGTAATTGGTTTGGAGTTAGGTTCTGTTTATGCTCGTTTAGGTACAAAAGTATCTGTTGTTGAGTTTATGCCATCTATTATTGGTACTATGGATGCTGGTTTGGGCAAAGAATTGCAACGTGTTTTAAAGAAATCTTTAGGCATGGAGTTTTATATGGGCCATAAAGTTACCGGTGCAACTACAAAAGGTAAAAAAGTTACTGTAACGGCTGATAATGCTAAGGGTGAGCAAGTGAAACTTGAGGCTGATTACTGCATTGTTGCTGTAGGACGTACCGCTTATACTGCCGGCTTAGGCTTGGAAAATATTGGCATCACTACTGAAGAGAGAGGAAATAAAATTCCGGTTAATGAGCATCTTGAAACGTCGGTACCTGGAGTATATGCCATCGGCGATGTAATTAAAGGTGCTATGCTTGCGCATAAAGCAGAAGATGAAGGTGTATATGTAGCAGAGAGATTAGCCGGACAAAAACCACATATCAATTATAACCTTATTCCTGGTGTTGTTTATACATGGCCTGAAGTTGCATCCGTAGGTTATACTGAAGAGCAATTAAAAGAAAAAGGCGTTCAATATAAAGCAGGTTCATTCCCTTTTAAAGCAAGTGGAAGAGCTAAAGCAAGTATGGATACTGATGGTTTTGTGAAAGTATTAGCGGATGCTAAAACCGACGAGATCCTTGGAGTTCATATGATTGGTCCTCGGGCTGCTGATATGATTGCTGAAGCGGTTGTTGCGATGGAATTCCGTGCTTCTGCTGAGGATATTGCAAGAATTTGTCATGCACACCCAACATACACTGAAGCCCTTAAAGAAGCGGCTATGGCAGCTACAGAAAATAGAGCAATACATATTTAATACAATAATACATTATAAAAGAAAAGGCCTTAGATTATTCTAAGGCCTTTTCTTTTAAAGCAGGATAGGTTTCATATAGAACCTTTATGGCTATTTCAATAAGTCTTAAATTCTCTTCCTGATGGCCGTGCTGTACTTCAACATTTATGTAAGGGATATTCTTACTCATAGCATAAACGGATAAAGAACCGTCATCAGGTGCTTCAGGAGATTGGAGTATTACATTTACCTTTTCTTGTTTTAAGCGATTAAATAACTTTAAGTCGGTTACTAGAATCAGATCATCATTGTCCATTTCAAAATTGATGTACACAGAATCGGCAGCGCTTTCTAGTTCATAGCCCTCCAGGTATGATGAAATACCAAACGCGCCATCCCCATTATTATGTAAGGTGAAAATATACCCAAGTTTTTTAGGATTGTAAAAGTCGAGAATCAGTTTTCCGGTTCGTTCTAGTTGCATTAGAACTTCATCATTATCTACATTTCCGTACTTTTCAAGCCCCATAATAATACCTTCTTGCGTATAAATGCTGTTGGGGTCTGTTTGGAAGTTAAAGCCGTCGTTTGTGAATTTAAAATTCCTGACACCGCCATACTGACAATCAATGATGTTGCCACCGTTAAATTGTATGTATTCGAAAGCTGCTTTTACCCCTGTGTCTTCATCATCGTGTATGGCGAGGAAACTGATCTTGGGTTTTCCGTAACTATATTTTACAAGATTGATGTTCAAATCGTTTAATGCAATAGCACTTGTATCAGTCAGCATGCCCTCAAAAACAGGAGGGTGCTGTGCTTTTATCCCTAACGAAAAGCTGCATAACAGCAGCAGTAATATTATGTGTCTCAACATATTCCCTGTAAATACAACAAAACAATTATAATTGTTTTTAATTATTAAAACAAAAAGAGGAACTTTTTTGGGTTCCTCTTTTTGTTGTTATCTATTTGAAATGCTATTCTGCAAGGTCATATTCCAGAACATCTTTATGTTCGTATGGCTCCTCCAGTAATTCGTCTATTGTTTTGCCTTTTTTGTTGAAGCCTAATTTATCTAACATAATATCAAAAATCAGGTAAACAACTGGTACAACAATTAATGTTAAAAATAACGAACTTGTTAAACCACCTACAATAACCCAGGCTAGTCCATTTTTCCATTCTGCACCAGCACCACTTGCCAGGGCAATTGGTAGCATACCAAAGATCATGGCTATGGTTGTCATCAAAATTGGACGTAAACGCGCATGGTTAGCTAAAACTAGTGCTTCTATTGTTGATTTTCCTTCTGCTTTCATGTGGTTGGTAAAATCGACTAATATAATCGCATTCTTCGCCACCAAACCCATTAGCATAATTAAACCTAAAATGGTGAAAATACCGATGGAGTTATTTGTTAAAGCAAGTGCCAAGAAGGCCCCGATTAACGCTAGTGGCAGAGAGAACATTACCACTAGAGGATAAACAAAACTATCATATAGCGCCACCATAATTAAATAAACTAGAATAACAGAGGCGAGTAAGGCGATACCCAAGGTACCAAAACCTTCGGATTGGTTTTCCTGATCTCCTGCCCATGCATAACTTACACCTACAGGAGCCTTTAACTTTCCATCTTTTTGCATTTGTTCCAATTTTGCTTGGAACTCAGCAACAACTGTTCCTGTTGGTCTACCAATAGATTGTGCTTTAACAGATACTGAGGTTGATTTATTTAAACGTTCTAACTGACTTGGTCCGGAACCTTCAGTAATTGTTGCAAACTGCGAGAGCTTAATTTGCTCATTGTTAGTATTTACAAAGATAAGGTTACGCACATCGTCAACATTTTTCCTGTTGAAATCCTGGTATTGGATATTAATGTCATACTCGTATTCGCCTTTTCGGTATTTACCATCTGTGTTACCCGCAAAAGCAGTTTGCATGGTAGAACCTACAGTTTGCAGTGTTAAGCCCAGAGCCGACATTTTATCACGATCAACCTGAACATTAATTTCAGGAGTTCCTTTTTCTACAGATAATTTGATCTCCGTTGCACCTGGAATTGTTGCCAGTACTTTTTGAGCACCTTCTGCATATTTTAATGCACTATCCAGGTCAGAGCCCATAACAACTAATTGAATCGGAGCATTTTCTGCAATACCTAAAATACTAATTGGTACAGTTTTAACTTTAGCACCTACCAATTCTTTAGCAAGCGCACGGCTCATTTTGGTTGCGAAAATGTCTGAAGAGACACCCTCACGTTCGTTACGTTCAACCAGCTTTACGTTAATCTCCGATTTATAAGCTGTTGCCTGAGTTCCACCAAAATCTCCACTGGCTTGACCAACAGTAGTAATTAACTGAGTAATTTCCGGTTGTTTGTCCAAGAATGCTTCCGCTTTTTGCGTGTAAAAGTTAGTTTGCTCCAGAGGTGCATCTTTTGGCAATTCAATTTGAATTAAAAACTCACCTTTATCAGATTTAGGGAAAAACTCAGAACCAATAAAACCAGCTCCAGCTAACCACATCGCCCCAATAAACAATACTACAACGGCTGCTATTGTACGTCTTTTATGGTTTAACGACCAGGTTAAAATGTTTGTAACCCACAATGTGAATTTTTTTAATTGTTTTTCAAACCAAAGGATAAAACGACCGAATATGTTTTTGCCTTCAATGTGTTCTAATTTACCATATCTAGAGAAAAGGAGAGGTACAATAGTGAATGAAGCAACCAACGAAAGTAATGTTGCGATAATTACAACCACACAAAATTGACGTAGAATGTTCGATACCAGACCCGTACTAATAGCGATAGGGAAAAACACAACTACAATTACCAGGGTAATGGATACAACTGTAAAGCCAATTTCCCTCGTCGCATCAGAAGCTGCTCTTACTTTATTTTTACCCATCTCCATGTGTCGCTGGATATTTTCCAGAACCACAATCGCGTCATCCACTAGAATACCTACCACCAGAGACAAGCCTAATAATGACATCAGGTTCAAGGTGAAGCCAAATAAACTTATACCAATAAATGTTGCAATTAATGATGCCGGAATGGATACCATTACAATTAATGCATTACGTAAACTATGCAGGAAGAATAGCATTACAAACGCTACCAGTACAACTGCTAGAATTAAATCGTGAATAACGGCATCAGCAGACTCTAAAGTGAAGATGGAGCTGTCGTTAACAATTTTAATGTTGAGTTTATTAGCAGCATATTCTACTTTTAGTTTCTCTATAATTTTATGTACACCTTTACTCACTTCTACCGCATTTGCATCACTCTGTTTAATGATTTGGATAGCAATGGCACCTTTTCTATCAATACGAGCTAGTTTTTCGGTTTCTTTTTGAGAATCCTGTACATCGGCAACATCACCCAAACGAATTTGAGCGCCAGCCTTTGAAGTTGTTAAAACAAGGTTTCTTAATTCCTCAAGATTTCTGTATTTACCAGATAAACGAATTAAAACATCCTGATTTTCTGTTTTAACACTTCCGGTAGGGAAATCTAAGTTTGAGCTTAAAATCATTTGTTGTACCTGTGGCACAGAAAGATTGTAGCCTTGTAATTTATCTGCATCTAAAGAAACCTGGATTTCTCTTTCAGATCCACCTATTAGGTTAACCTGTGCAATCCCGCTAACTCTGGAAATAACCGGGGCAATTCTTTGGTCAATTAAATCATAAAAGCTAATATCATCCATGTCTGCGGAGGCCGACATGGTGATAACTGGTAAATCATCTAATGAGAATTTACTTAATGATGGTGTTTTTACATCCTCAGGTAAATCTGAAAGGATGGCATTTACCTTACGTTGAGCATCATTTAATGAAATATCAATGTTGGCCGCATCGGTTAAAGTAATCGTAACTGTCGATAAACTTTCAAATGAAACCGCGTTTATTTTTTTGATATTTTCCATTGATGATACCGCATCCTCAATTTTTTTAGTTACGGTATTTTCTACCTCAGCAGGTGAAGCTCCAGGATAAATGGTTGAAATAGATACTACGTTGTTTGAGAATTTTGGTAATAACTCATAGCCCAACGAAAAGTAACTTAATAGCCCTAATAAAGTAAGTGCAGTAAATACTACAATTACCAGGGAGGGCCTTTTTATCGATATGTCTGTTATCTTCATTTTCTTTTTTTATTGCGTATTGCGATTGGCATATCGCGATCATTAACTGCCGGGATTGACCTATTTTACTATGCTGACAGGAGTGCCTTCAGCCAAGTTAATCTGTCCGCTTGTAATTACAGTTTCTCCTTCATTTAATCCATCAAGGATTTCAACAAAATCACCTAAAATACGGCCAGCAACTACTTTACGGATTTTAGAAGTGTTATTTGATTTATCTAACATAAACACCTGATTGCTGCTTACACTACCTACAAAAGAAGTACGCGGGATTAAAATACTAGGCGCTTGTTTAGGGAAGTTAAATACCGCTGTTCCATACATACCTGCTTTTAAGCTATTTTTAGTATTGTTATCTACTTCAATTTCAATAGGGAAGTTTAAAGACGCATCAGCTTTTGCTGCAATGAATGTAACTTTGCCATTGAATTTTTCTGTTGGGAAAACAGAAGATTTGATGTCAATTTTATCACCGATTTTAAGGTTAGCAACTTGCGATTCGTTAACGTTTACCCTTAGTTTTAATTTAGAAACGTCTACAATTTCAAATAACTGGGTTCCTTGTGTGTTTACAAAGGCACCAACTTCAATGTATCTTTTATTAATGACACCATTAATAGGCGCTTTAATGTTCGCATCACTTACTTTGCGCTGTGAAGCCTGAAGGCGTAATTTTGCATTCTGAGTTGTTAATTTAGCCTGATCTAATTGCTGTTGGGTTACACCACCAGTTTCATAAGAACTTTTGTATCTGGCTTCGTCACGCAATGCATTTTGATAGTTTGCTTCTGCAGTTTCTTTGTCAGTATTGATAATTTCAGCATCAACCCGAGCTAAAACTTGTCCTTTAGTTACACGATCACCTTCATCTACGTAAATTTTACTTACCCTACCAGCATTTTCTGAAAGGAAGTTTAATTCTTGTTTAGGTACGAAATTTCCATTGACAGCAAAATCCAAATCAACTACTTTCTTATCTACAGTTGCAATTCGAACCGCAACAGCGCCACCACCTTCTGCAATAAAGGCCGTTTTTGCTTCGTTTTTCTTCTTATTGTTGCTTAAAACATAAGCTATTGCGCCAAGGGCGACAACGATTATAACAATTATAATAATTACTCTTTTCATTTCTATTTTGCTAGCGATTTAATATTTCCGTTCGATTTGATTAATTGTATTTCGGCTATTTTGTAATTCAATAAAGCCTGGATATAGCTATTTTGAGCTTCAGTAAGTGAGTTTTCTGTGTCCAGTAGATCCGTTAGGTTCGCCAAACCATTGTTGTAATTGTTCTGCGTACTTTTATAAATCTCATTTGCCAGTTCGGCATTTTTCTTTTGTGCATTAATGGTGTTGATATTATTGCGCAACTGGATTTTAGCATTCTCATAAGCTAAGTTTAATGAGTTAGTTGATTCTCTTCTGTCTTCTTTTGCTTTCTTAATATCAACATCGGCCTGGCGCACTTTTGAACGAGTCAGGAATCCGTTGAAAATTGGTACTTTTAAGGTTAGACCCACAGCTGAGGAACCATAACCAATAGCTTTACTGCTAGTCTTTAAGAAGTCGAAACCTTGATTCTGACTGGAGTAAGTATAGTTTCCACTTAAAGATAAGTTAGGATAATATTCCGCTACGTAAGCCTTACGCTGCAGCGATAAAAGTTTGTCCTGGATATTCAAAAGTTTAATTTCCGTCCTATTATCTAAAGAAATAGAATCTGCAAGTTCAGGTAATTGGGTTACTTCAGTAAGTTCTGTTTTTGGTAAGGTAATACTGGTGCTTACAGGCATTCCCATCGAAAATTTCAACTGGTTTTCCAATTGTGTAATGGCATTTAAGGTTTGTGAACGCTGTGTTTCCAAATTGGTAAGGTTAACCTTGATACGATCAACGTCGATTTTCTTAGCCAAACCATTTTTGTGCTGATTGGAAATGATATTTTCAATAACTTTTACATTTTTGATATTGGTGTCAATTACATTCATTTGCTGTCTGTTTACCAACACCTGGTAATAATTGCCTGCAACTAATTCTATTAATTGTTCTTCTGTAAGTTGGGCAGTAAGGTTATAATACTCCTCACTGGATCTTGCAGCCTGCAAACCTGTAAAAACCTGTTGATTAAATAATTGTTGCGAAAGTTGGACTCCGGCAGATGAATTCCATTTTTGACCAAATTTAAGCGTCTGCAACTGACCTCCAAAATCAACAACCTGCTGGCCGATTATAGGATTGTAAGTTAAGCCTGTATTACCTGTAATCTGTGGTAAAGCCTGGGCCCTAACTTCCTGGGTTTTGTATTTTCCCCCATCAATATCAAGTTTTGCTTTTCGCACATTTGCGCTATTCTGGATGGCGTAATTTAACGCATCTTTTAAGCTTAGCGTTTGTTGTGCACTAACTGTATTTGATAATACCAAGCCCAATAATAATAGTGGGATTGTTTTTATCTGTTTAATAATAGTGTTCATATAATATAATTAGTCGTCTGTTTATTTTAATCCTTTAAGGAATATATTCGAGAGGTTTATTTGTTTTTCCAGCATCGCCTTCATTTCTTTCTTGCTTGGAAACAACTCCTTATTACCATGTAAAATACATAGAGAAGTTATTCCTGCTAAACTCTCAAGATATAGTTCTGCAATTTTGTCGGCATCGTCTTTGGCTAGTTCTCCTCTCTCCATTGCTGCTCTGAAGATATCAGCATGGAAATGTTCATTTTTCAATTTCATTTTCATGAAATGCTCTCTTAATTCATCAGAATTTAAGGATGAATCCGGGCTGCCTCCAGATAAATGAAGCATATAGTATTTTTGAAAGAAGCGGTGTTTAACTTCAATAAAGCCGGTTAAACGTTCTTCAATTGACATCTCTGTTGATTTATCTTTTTCAATTATTTCAAAATAATCAGAAAATATCTTGTCGATAACACCAAATACCAAGCTGTTTTTATCAGGGAAATAATAATATAATGAAGGTTTTGATACTGACAGATCATCAGCGATTTCATTCATTGTGGTTTTGTTAATACCATAGTGGATAAAACGTTTAATAGCCCCCTCAATTATAGCATCCCTTTTTTTATCAATTTCTACCATTTTACTTTTTTACTTTTTGACTTTTTTAATTCAACAGTCAAAAATACTGCCATTATTTTACTTGAAGAATTTTAGTGTTAAAATCTCATTAAACTGACAAAGTAATGACAAAAAGAAGGCGGTCTGTAAAGAAAGCTGTGGTTGACAGTCTTTTACAGATGCAATAAATGTGAATGAAGATGGGCGTTGACAGGTTATTTGGCCTTTAGACCTGCCAGGAAAATCTCTGCAAGCATCTTCTCTTTTGCAAAAATTTGTTTGAATTGCTCTTTGCCAGGGAACATAATTTTATCTCTGCTAAGGATATTAAAGTGGATACCCGAGAGTGCATCGATAAATATATCTGTAGCTAATTTAGGATCTTCCATTGTTAATTCACCGCTCGCTATTCCTCTGCTAAAAAGAGAACCGATGATAATGGCCTCGAAGGTTCTGGCTCTTTGGAATTTTTCATAAAGGCCTTCTGGTAATTCAGTGCTGATTACTTGATTCGACTCAAATAAATTATAATATTTCTGAATATAACCCTGACGTTTTTGGAGTAATTTAAGTACCCCCTCGGTAGCAGTTGTGGTTTTATCGATAGACTTAACCAGATCTCTGCTCATAATTTGCATAAGGTGCTCGATGGAGCTTACGTAAAGACTTAATTTATCAGGGAAATAGTAATAAAGAAGTGCCTTTGAAAAAGAAATGTCTTTGGCAATTTCTGTCATTGTGGTTTTTGATAATCCATAATGAGCAAACCTTTTTAGCGCAGCTTCAATAATTAAAATTCTTTTCTTATCCTGATTTTCCATAGAAATATTAGTGTTCTCCCTTACTGTTCTTAAATTTACCTTAACGCCCTATAATAGTATAATGTGTCTGTTGCGGTAAAATTTCATGAAAAATAGTCAAAATTTTTAAATATTGATTTTAACATGTTTATTACAGGGCTTATCAATTACATTTGTAGTGTTTACTTAATCTGTTGAAACCTGTATGTTAGACGTGCAAAAGAATAAATCATTAAAACCTTACAATACATTTAGTATAGCCGTAGATGCAAATTATTTTGCCGAAATCCTTTCTGAACAGGATCTTAAGGATGTATTGAAATCAGAGCTTATTAAACAGCAGAATTTATTGGTTTTAGGCGGGGGGAGCAATGTGTTGTTCACTAAAGATTTTAACGGCCTGGTAGTTAAAATTAGCATACCAGGGATTTCGAGTGTTGAAGAGGGAGATGATGTTGTTGTAACAGCTGGGGCAGGAGTGGTTTGGAATGATCTAGTAAAGTACTGTGTACGAAATGGGTTTGCTGGTATCGAAAATCTTAGCCTTATTCCGGGAACTGTGGGAGCATCTCCAATACAAAACATAGGTGCTTACGGCGTAGAATTAAAAGATGTTTTTAAATCTTGTGTGGCTTATGAAATAGCAACATCAGAAAAACGAGTATTCAATTTTGAAGACTGCCGTTTTGGATATAGAGATAGTGTTTTTAAAAATGAACTGAGAGGTCAGTATATAATTACATCTGTTAGCTTTAAATTAAGTAAATCTGCAAAAATTAATACCCGATACGGAGCCATACAAGACGAGTTAAATAATAAAGGCATTGCTGTTCCTACAATTGCGGATATTTCTAATGTTGTTTCTGAAATAAGGGTTGCCAAACTGCCTGATCCTTCTACAATTGGGAACGCGGGAAGCTTCTTTAAAAACCCTGTTATTACTAGAAATGAATTCGACGTGGTAAAATCTGAACATTCGAATGTGGTTCATTATCCAGCTCCCGATGGTAAAGTAAAACTTGCAGCGGGTTGGCTAATAGAGCAATGTGGGTTTAAGGGTGTAGTCGTTGGACAAACAGGGACATGGAAGAATCAGGCGTTGGTGTTGGTAAATCATGGCAATGCTACTGGGACGGAAGTGTATAGTTTTTCAGAACAAATTATAAAAGATGTGAATGCCAAATTTGGCGTTCAGTTAGAAAGAGAAGTAAATATTCTGTGACAACGTTCCATTCGATACTGTAAGCATCGAAAATTAATTTCATAACATAAGGATCTATTTTTTGGTACATATGTTGTATATGTTTTGGAGTGCAAGATTAAACAAACTGGTGAGCGCCACTCATAAAACTCTGTTTGTTTGCTTTTTTAACCCAAAACTTAAAACATTATGACAAAAAATGAATTCAACCTCAAATTAAATGACCACTCGGTCTCTTTACAGTCATTCGCTTTAAATTTTACAAAAGATATTGAAGATGCAAACGACTTGGTGCAGGATACTATGTTGAAGGCTGTAACTTACTATAGTAAGTTTAAAGAAGGAACAAATCTTAAAGGATGGTTATTTACCATAATGAAAAATACGTTTATTAATAATTATCGTCGTTTGGTAAAAACAAATGCATTAATTACTAAATCGGATGATATTTCCTCGGCAAATCTTCATTACAGCGCTTCCAGGAATACCAGTGATAGTAAGTTTGTAATAGGTGATATTAATAAAGCTTTGGCTACTCTGCAGCCGGAATATCATATTCCATTTGTTAAGTATTTTGAGGGATATAAATACCATGAAATTGCTGAAATGCTGAATATTCCTATTGGAACTGTAAAAACAAGAATACACGTTGCCCGTCAGATTTTAAAGAAATATCTAAAAACATATTCTAAGGACGTACTTGGAGCGGAAATCGTTTAAAAATTTACCACATAAAAAAAGGGCGCAATCCAATTTTGCGCCCTTTTTTTATGTGGTAAATTTATTTTTCTACAAAGGCCTTTAAGTTGGCTAAACCCTTTTCATAGTCTTTTCCGATCATAGAGTCATATGCCAGCGACATCCATCTGGAGAAAATAGATGTATTTTCTCCTCTAAAGTCCCATGTCACCTTTGTGCCGCCATTAGCTGTGGGCTCAAAATAGAACGAGGTAATTGCTGTACTTTGGAAAGGTTTAATGAATTCCAGTTTTTCGTCGATCTGCTTGTTTGGGTTAAGCTTTTCAATTGTTATACTTCCGGTTCCAACCTCTTTTCCCTCCCAGCTAAACTTAGACCCAACAGATACACCATCGCCTGTTACGGTGTGTTTGGCTCCCTTATCCATTTGCATCCATGGATTCCATAAGCCAAAATCGTTAAAATTTAGTGTTTTCTGATAAGCTATACTGTCAGGTTTGTTAATTTCAATGGATCTGCTTACACCGTAAGTTTTTGGAAGAAAGAAGCCAATGATAAAAAAGAGGGCAATGATTGCTAAAATAATGCCTGCTAAGACTTTAATTATTTTCATTTTTATTTGTTTTGGTTACTTAAAACTAACTTAAAAAGTTTTATTGGGCAAACAATTAATTCTTAGAATATATAGATAGGGGATAAGGTTGTTTAACTGGGTCAAAATCATATTTTTGAGGTTGAATTTATTTCTATACATGAGTTACTATTATTTATTGATCAATCTGGCGCTGCTTCTTTTATCTTTTTTGTTGGCTTTGGATAAAAAGGCCAGTCCAATCAGGAGTTGGAAGCCAATGATTCCGGCAGTACTGGCTTCAGGATTATTTTTTTCAGTTGTTGCATTGGTCTTTAATCAATTCAAGTTGTCAGTATTTAGCGCTGAATATACTGTTGGAGTTCATATTCTTCAATTACCAATTGAAGAAATCCTGTTTCACTTTATACTGGCCTTTGCCGGGTTAAATGTTTACGTGGTTTTGAATGCGCATTTTTCGAAGAATAATCTGGAGAAATTTAGCTTGTCCTTTAGTAACTTACTGCTAGGAGTGCTCTTTGCAATGTTGTTTTTTACATACACTAAATTATATAGCGTCGTTACTTTTTCTGTGCTGTTTCTGTTGCTTTTTTATATAGAGTATGTAAACAAGCTTAGGTTCATGTATAAGTTTTACAGGGCTTATGTAGTACTGCTTATTCCTTTTTGCTTGTTATATCTGCTTATTGGAGGTTTGCCAATCCTTACTTATGTATTTGAGGAAACCATTAAATTAAAGTTAGGCACAATCCCATTTGAAAACTTATTTTCCCTCATGAGTAATCTTCTGTTAAGTGTTTACTTATTTGAAGTGATTAAAAGTAAAACATAATGGAACTGCCAATTTATACAAAACAGCAACTTGCATTGCGTAATGGACAGGATAAGCCACAGATATGGGTTGCTTACAGAGGTGTTATTTATGATGTAACAGATAGCAGGCTGTGGAGGAATGGTAAGCACTATGAACATTGGGCTGGCCAGGATTTGACAGATGAGCTGCCGGATGCACCTCATACGGAAACCGTATTTGAGAAATTTACTGCAATAGGTAAATTAGGTACATAAAGAAATACTTATAACAGCGTTCTTTATGTACTTAAGATTAAGTTTTATGATTCTATTGTGAATGAACTTAGGGTTACAAATTCCTGAACACGTGCTGCAACTTCTTCTGAGGTTAGGTTAATGATTTTCTCTGTTCCAAATTTCTCTACGCAGAAAGAAGCAAGAGCCGAACCAAAGATTATCGCATTCTTCATGTTGTTGAAGTTTACTGTTCCTACTTTAGCCATGTAACCTATAAATCCGCCGGCAAATGTATCTCCTGCACCGGTTGGATCAAATACCTCCGCCAACGGCAATGCCGGAGCTGAGAAAATTTTATCCTCATGGAATAATAAAGCACCATGTTCACCTTTTTTAATGATCAGATATTTAGGGCCCATCGCTAAAATTTTCTGTGAAGCTTTTACTAATGAATATTCTCCAGATAGTTGACGGGCCTCTTCATCATTGATGGTAAGAACATCTACCATTTTTAGCGTTTCTAAAAGATCTGGCATCATAATGTCCATCCAAAAGTTCATTGTATCTAGAACAATAAGCTTAGGTCTGTTTTTAAGACGTTTGATGACAGTTTGCTGCACAATTGGCGTAAGATTACCTAACATTAAGTATTCGCAGTCCTGGTAGCTCTCAGGGATGATGGGGTCGAAACTTTCTAGTACATTAAGTTCAGTAACTAGAGTGTCGCGACTATTCATGTCGTTGTGATATTTTCCAGACCAAAAGAAAGACTTTTCTCCCTCTTTTATTTGCAGTCCTTCGGTATCAATACCATGTTCGGTAAACGTATCTATGTCCTCTTTATGGAAATCGTCGCCCACAACACCAACAATTTTTACTTTATTGTAGAAGTAAGAAGCGGCTAAACTTGCATAAGTTGCGGCACCACCTACTATTTTATCTGTCTTTCCGAAGGGAGTTTCGATCGCGTCAAAAGCTACAGTACCTATGATTATCAGGCTCATATGAAATAATTGATTTTTTTTAAAATTTTTTCTCTGCAAATATTGCATAAATAAATTAAAACCCCTAATATTGCATTCCCAAAACGAACAAGATATTATGTTCCTAGGAACACATCAGAAGCGTTTTTTGGAAGACCAGACTCCTTCTTAGCTCAGCTGGTTAGAGCATCTGACTGTTAATCAGAGGGTCGCTGGTTCGAGCCCAGCAGAGGGAGCAGAATTAAAAAGCCTTTCAGTTTTCACTGAAAGGCTTTTTTTTATCCCCCAGCTACATTATTTTCTATTCGCTTTCTCACTTAATCAAACGACAATTTTCGGATCAAGCGGAATTCTTGGGGGGGGGGAAGAAATTTTAAGCATAGATTTTAGAAAGTCTGAACAGAAAGAATTTGACATCTCTTACCCCTCTGRTTAACAGTCAGATGCTCTAACAACCTACTATTTTATCTGTCTTTCCGAAGGGAGTTTCGATCGC
>NZ_AWRU01000023.1:0-229 GCF_000523515.1 Pedobacter sp. V48
TACCCACCCTAGAGTTAATTTTAGCTGTTGCACTTTGGCTTAAAAACAACTGAAGATATTTTACATTAAAGGTGCCTTTGGTCACAACTACTGAACCACCTGCCGCTTCTATTCTTTGCAGATCCTTTACAGAAACATTTACGGTAACCTGATTACTTTCTGTAGAGTTGATAAACAAAGCTTCTCCTCTTCTTAAAACTGATGTATTATTTGCATTGAAGTTTTCATC
>NZ_AWRU01000023.1:302-344199 GCF_000523515.1 Pedobacter sp. V48
AATCTTCACATTTCCCGCAACCCAAATTCTGTTGATTCCTTTTGAAGTTGTTTTTACTGAAGTAATTTCAATGTTATTGGCAGCTAAAGTTGTCATTGCCGAAGAGGTTAAAAAGATTGCTGCTAATGCTGTTCCGAATAGTGCTTTTGTTAGGGTTTTCATGACTTTATGTTTTAGGATTTTTCTTATTGTTTTTATTAATAAGACGTCACTACTCCCCTTTCGTTTCAGCTAAATTCGGCGTATTATACCAGCATCGTGTAACTCACGACAAACTCCCTAAAAAATTCGACCAACGGCTGTAATTATTTTTTAGATACCATTGGCTCATTCAGCAGTTTGCCAAAAAGATCGAAGAAAAAATAAAGGGCATGGAAGGATTCGACAATAAACTGTCTATGACCGAGATGAGCACCAGTGCAATTAAAAGACAGGATCAGTATATGAATTTTTACCAAAGCTTGGAACCCAGGAGTTAATGCAAAAACTAGTTAGCAATACGGTTCTGAAAAAGCGTTTAACGATGAAGACTTATTTGATGTAATTAGCGCTTTGACCTTCCCCGAGATCCGTCAGTTTTTTAAAGCTTATGTCGAAGAAGGACAAACGATCCTTTTGAAAGCGTACTTGCAGCAAGCGGGCTTTGATTATGATGAATCCGCGAAAACTGTTATCGAAATCAAGCACCCTTCCACAGCACAGCTCGCATTGAGAAAAGCATGGATAAATCAATAAAAGCAAAGGGACATAACAAAAAAAGATCCGTTATACAGATCCTTTTATTCCCAAAACATTGATTAAATTACTTTGCCGATTTTTTCTTCTCAGTCACTTCAGCACGGATCTCCTGAGCTAAGTTTTTCAGATCCTGCATTGCTTTCCTTACCCTTGTACCGGCAGCGCTGTTGCCTGCATTGTAAAATTTTTCAACATCTGCTTCAACCGAAGCCAACAATTCTTTAACCTTTGTGAATTTTTCCATTTTTTAAAATAATTAAGCTTGTGTAACTAACATTTAGCCAGCCTTTAAAAGCCGGGGACAAACATATTAAATTTTTACATTGTTTTTTTCAGCAATCAACTGAGTCTTTACCCCGATGATGCCATTTATTGCATTCAGACCAGTTTAATCCTTGTGCTAAAAGAACAGTGCAACAGGAAAGAAAACAAAAATACTACTTCACAAAATCAATATACTGCACCAAATAAGCTTTCCCGAAGCTGGCCGGATCAACACAAGACAGAAAATGTGGTATAATTAATTATGGCTCCATTATGCATTAATATTTTTATTCCATAAAGCTGCTGGCGGACGAAATAGCACCAGTAGGTTTCAACGTTTCAAATCTGTATTTCGGTGAGCGGAATCGCCTTTCTGTCGAAATACCCAGAGAAGCATTTAACTGATTTCTAATCAATTCGGCCATCTTTTTTCAAATCCTTTAGGCTTTTACTGTTAAAACTTTTACCAAACGCGTAGTTTAAACCCAATCGAACATATTGCGATTGCAGCTTATTCAATGAATGAATATATACATTGGTAGTATTAACTGTAACAGGAAACTGGTTAATATTGAGAACATCTTCAAAGTTCAAGGAGGCTGTCATACGGCCTTTAAAGAGCTTTCKYWGSACTGCTATACTTATATTACCATTTGTTGCATTCTTAAGCTGAAAATAATTGTTTGTGGTCACACAATATCCGTAGACTTGAAACTGGGTACTTTTTGCTGTAAAATTCAGGCTTAAATTTCCGGTAAAGGAAAAGTTACCAGGGAATAAAATATCATCTGAAATATTTGTAGAGAAAGTTGACTGAGTTCCGGCTAAATAAGCGTTTAAATTGAACCATTTCGTTATTGTGTTTTGGAAAACTAGATAACCGCCATACTGTTGTGTACTCCTAAAATTCTCGTAAGTATCAAAATTCATATTTGTTACCGGATCGTATTTGAATACTGCGCTGTAGATGTTGCTGGAACTGGATGCAAATAAAGAGGCCATAAAGAAATTCCCATCCCCGTAACTTCTTGAAAATTGAAGTTCCCCTTTATTGATCAAGTAGGGCTTAAGGTAAGGATTTCCACTGGTATATTGCCCTAACGATATTACATTCAGGAAGGGATTTAACATCGAATATCCGGGCCTTTGAATACGCCTGCCCAAATTTAATGAATAATTGGATCGACGGTCACTGGAAGCAAAAGACAAGTTAAGACTTGGGAAAAAATTAGCATAGCGGTTGCTTGATGGGGCAGTCAACGAAGGCGAAGTTAAACTATAATTAAAGTCCTCATACCTCAAACCCAGCTGATAGTTAAGCTTTTTTATTTTTCCTGACAGCAGTCCATAGACGGCAGTGATATTTTCACTGTAATGGACCCTATTTGACAAAATAGGGTCGTTAACGTAAATGTTGGTCAGCGTATCGTAAACTGCATTGATAAAATAGCTGCCTGTACTGGTATGGGTAAATTTAGTTCCAACCTCAAGCTTCATAGATTTACTGAGATTAGCTGTATAGTCAATGTTAGTGGCTGTAAGATTGTATGGCCGCAGGGTGTTTATCATCCTGTCATCTTCATACCTGTCAGAAACAGGGTGATTATTGATATCGTAAAACCTTCTGTTAAATGTTCGATCTGACCGGTTACTGTATTTGGAATAATTGAATCCTAAGTTCAGGACATCCTTATTTTTAAAAGTTTTTTTATACAGCAGGTCATTGATATAAAAGTTATTGTGCGTAAGGTTGTTTTCATTTTGTAAATAATTATTTTGGAATATATTAGCTCTGTTAAATATTTCTGAAGTCAAATGGTTAGTGCTACCTAAATTAAACCTTGCGCCAAAGAAATTGAAAGTTACTAAACTACTTGAATCAATCTCATAGGTAACCCCGCTTCTAAGGTAACTGCTTTTCTGTGTGCGGTCTGATGCACTTTTTTGTCTGAAAATATAAATCGAATCTGGCAAACTTCTGTTCTCATAATAGTTTTCCCTATGATAAAAATCTTCTCTATACGTATAGCTGTAGCTGCCTAAAATATCCCACTTGCGCTGCTTGAAGTTGATACTGGTACTATTGTCCGTAATGACCAGTGTAGAAATATTTGAAGAGATGTTTCCATAAAATCCAGGAACCCGGTGTTGTTTGAGTTTAATATCAAGAATTCCACCTTCACCTGCGGCATCAAACTTAGCGTTTGGATTGATATTGACATCAACATCAGCCACCTGTGTTGCGGATATGCTTTTTAAATAAGCCACCAGATCGTCACCTGTCATATTCACTTTCCGGCCGTTAACAAATACAGTAGGACCTTTACCCTGAAGTTTTATGCTGTTGGTGCCATCTATAGTTACTCCGGGAACCTGCCTGAGCAGCTCAAAAACACTACCTGTAACTCCAATGACCTTATCTACATTAAATTTATAACCGCCAGGGATGAACTCAATGGTTCTATTTGCACCATTTATAACCACTTCTTTAAGTTCATTTTGAGACTTATGCATGCTGAACAATAATGAGTCTTGTTTAGCGTCTGAGTTAGAAATTTCAAACGGTTTGCTCGTTGAGCTGATGTAACCAACAAGACTGATCTTAGCCAGGTATAAGCCTGGTTTAAGCTTAAAAGAAAAGTTACCATCCGGACCCGTGCTTCCGGTTGCGGCCACGCTTGAATCCTTTTTTAAATCATACATTGTCACTGTTGCAAGCGCTAAAGGCTGCTTTGTTTGGTTATCAACTACTTTCCCCAGAATATTTAAACTAAGACCAGATTGTAACTGAGCAATGGAAAAAAAAGGCAATAAGAGTCCCATTAAGATAAAAAAGTATCTTTTCATAATTTAGAATTAAGATGATTTGATTGTTTGGTTATTTATTCGAAACAAGAGAGCGGATGCTTTCCAAATCGATATTGTCGCCTACATAGCAACTGACGTGTATTTTCTTAGCGCTGATTGTAAAATAAACTACTTCGGTGACGATGTTTTCTTTACCACGAGTGTAAACGACCGAAGATGTTCTGTCATTAAGTTCCCACCTAAAATATTCTTTATACAAGTTGCCTTTGTTTACCGCTTTATCTATTTGGCTAACTATTTCTTCCGAATGTTGTGCTGAACTATTAAAATTTAAATACTTATAGACCTTAACCTGTTTCATAATGCGTGCAATACTAGGATGTGCCCACATGCCCATCTCGTTGGTGCGCTTTACCATGGCCTCACCCATTGTGTTTACCTCATATTTTGGCTCATCGGAATAACGGCTAAAATAAAGGTCGATCATCGTTTTGGTTTGAGATGCAGTTTTCCCCTGGCCGAACGTAAATGCAGTAGTGGCTAGTAGAAAATATATGGAAAGAATTATAGGTTTCATATTATTGTTTTAGAGATTTAATATTTGACATCGATTCTGTAGCCTCATTAAGGCCATTGTAGCCATGATTAAGTGCCTTTGAAATAGAAAATAACCCGGCCTCTGCCTTCTGCTGAAGAGCCAAATCTCTCTTAGCTTGTAATTTATTGTTATAGGTTAACCCAAAAAAAGCCATACCTGCAATCAGCACTATCGTTGCAGCGACTTTTAATAGCGCACTGAGGCTGACCAGCTGACCACCGCTCTTGGGCCTTATTTCTGTAATATAAACTTCATTGTTTTCTATCGATTTAAAGTCTTTGATTGCTTCAAACCAATTTTCGTCTCCTGAGCGCTCATCATTTAATTCCTGCGTTGCAAAATGCCGCTTAATTAGTCTTTCCTCCTCAATTGTAGTTTCTGCCCTCCAATATTTTTCAAGCAGCAACATCATCTTATCTTTTTCCATGCATTTTATTTCTTAAGTATTGTCTTCCTCTAAACAGATAAACCTTAACCTGCGACTCCGTGATTTGCAGTATTTGGCTGATCTCCTTGTATTCCATTTCTTCTATTTCACGCAGATACAAAATGTTCCGCTGCATTTCAGGCAGTTTGTTGATCAACGCATTAAACCGCATTCTTAAATCGGTCAATATCATTTCTCTGTCCGTATCATTAGGCAAAAGATCTTCCGTAATATCCTCCAAAGCTGTATACCTCTGACTGCTTTTTTTTCTAGAATGATTCAGAAAAGTATTACGTACTATCCGCATTGCGTAAGCTTCAAAATTTTCCCAGTTTGTCCATTCATCCCTCAGCTGCCAGAGTTTCATTAATGATTCCTGATGAATGTCCTTGGCATCATCTATATCCTTTGTCAAAGACAACGCAAAACGATAGAGCTTACTGTGACTATTTAGAAAATATTTATAACGTTCAGTATCCATGTATTTGTGTAGGAGACAATGTTGGGCGGTCAAAAGTTACAATTATTTTAAATAGTTCTTTTGCAATGCCATATCTTGCTGGATAACATTTTTAAACTACCCTTTTATTAGGTGGGTATTTCATTGATCAGAAATCTTTGCCTGGCACTAACTAATATAATTTCGTCAGATGATGCTTAAGGACCGAAGTACTGAAGGATTTGGACTCATGGATTCAAAAGCGATAAGCTCTTCTATTGCTAGGGTAAATACTAATATTTTCTTCATATATTATGTGTGTAGTTGGTTAAAGTGATTAAATAATTCTCAATCATGTGCAGTATCACAATTGTAGGAACAACAATTGTAGTTGTTCTACTGGAACGAGAGATATTAATGCCGCAGAAACGGCAATTAATATCAAAAACAGCCCCGCCGCATTCATCCGGTTCAATTTTAGCCTCATGACTAAATACTTTGTAAATCCATCACGTCTTATGGTTTTACCTCCTGCAAATTGCTCAGCGGGATGATTTGTCAAAGGGGGCTTAAATACACCTAAAGTTTGTAGAAAGCGCCGGTCGGTCCCCGGGCTATTTAATTTATCTGGCTTGTATTGAACGGGTTATTAGCAGCGTTAAAATTTTAATTTGCAGATTCTCTATAAAGTGGCATATTGCGACAAAGATCGCAGATGATAGCCGTTACCGTACTCCCTATGATAGATGTAATGCCAAAGCCTGGTACCCCCCTGGTCAAGGTAATGAATGACCGTCTTACTACCATGGCTGGAGAGCTACAAAAGTATCTTGAGCGGGAATTCACCGACGAAAAAGGCTGTGAAGACCTTGTCATCTACATGAGTTATAACAGCAAATATGCTGTCCGCTGGAAGACTGTCAACGATGTACCAGTTCATATTCAGAATCATGTGACTAAATGCTGTGGTAATCTTGGCTACATCCAATGGAAAGAGCTTGACCTGTACAGTTACAAAGTGAACCGACAATCCGGCCGGTCTGAAATTTAATAATCCTATATCCAAGTCAGGATTAAGTTTACTAACGCAAGAATCTGCCAACAGGCATCATCCAACACCAATAAAGAAGTAAATCACCAAGTTGATATCTTCTAATGCTTATAAGCTATTTTCACTAATGAGCTTTTGGATGTCGGCTATATCCACTGATACTTCCGGTCTAAAAGCATTTCCCTCCATATATTTCTGCAGGCTAAATAATAATTGTCTTGCCTCTGGACGCTGATCACGATCAGACAGCAGGTCAATAGCGCTAACTATCAGGCTTCCTTTGCCAACTTTACATTCAAATATCAAACCCAAGGGTCGGGCGGTAACCCAATCATCAATTACCCTCACTAAAGGTTTGATTTGTTTACTGAGAACATCCATTCTTACCACGCTTGAATGGGTGATTGCGTCCCACCATTGCCAGTTACTATGGTAGTCTGTTGGGAATGCAGCAAAGGCAGGATGTTCAGGGTTACACAAGATACCTAGTGTGGTTGGGGGCTGACTTTTCGTCCAAGCTGTATTCCAAAAGATACTTGAAAAACCGACCTTGATATTACCGCCCATCTCCGGTTTAACAGATCCCTTTTTTAAAGTCAGCAGTACTTTGCCACCACCGTTTAGCTTGTCGACAGCTTCATCATTCAATATCTGCGTTACCAGCACTTCCTTTGAAACATCAGGCAGAACGGCGGGATAGACAAAAATATCCCACGAATTTTCTGCCGATCCTATTTTTACCGTTAAAAGCAGCTGTCCTGCAGACTGAACGGCACTGAATTTTTGGCGGATCGTGCCAATATGCTGACCGTTACCCAATGCAATATCTACCGGATTAAATTCACCATGGTAGAGGGAGGTGCCATCAGTTTTAGAGATGGCCCAGCTTACTTTAGCACCGGCAAGAGCTTTTCCTCCGAAGTTTGCTACTTCAACCGGTGCCACCAACTGCTCACTGGTGGTATAAATCATGCTGGGAAGCCTGACTAATGGTACAACGGCATTACAAAAACGTCTGTACTCAGCCGCGGTCACATAATTTTTTTCTTCCCAGAAAGGATCAAGTACTCCTACCAGGGCAGTTCCCTGTCCTGGAAAATCATTTAATCCAAGCAGTTGGAAACCGCCAAAGCCAGGAGTCCTCAGGGCGGCTTCAATATCAGCTTTGTAACAGAGGACCTGTAATTTCCCAGAAGCTATCAGGAAACTGTCAGCTAACATATACATTCCGTTTTCTTTCAATCTGTCCTGAAAGATCTCGAAGTTCTTCGGTTTCAGGATGCCGGAGTACTTCTTCATCTCTTTAAAATCCGGATAGACACACCACTGACCAATTTCATGGCTTACCGACGGCTGTTTCCACTTGGATATGATGTCACTCCAGTCATACGATGTCGAAGGTTTCCGGCCGTTCAGTATACTGTTCAATCCCTCACCCCAGCGCTGGATGCGGGGGTCCGGAGTGTTATTGTAATCGTTTTGATCAACTACAGGCCAGCCTGCAGCGGTAGTGTACAGTCTCCTTGTGTCTTTGACTTTCCAGAAGTTGACAAACTTTGTAAGGTAAGTTACATGATTTTTACCGCTAGGCTCGTTGCCATAAGTCATCATCACGAATGAAGGATGGTTCCCGTAAGTTTTCACCATTCTTTCGCTTTCTTTGTAGATATATTCATCTAATGACCTTCCATCACCTATTACAGCATCTGTGCTAGCCCAAGAGGAACATTCTATCTGCAGATACATTCCCAGTTGATCAGCTGCCGCAAAAGCTGCTTCAGGCGGACACCAGGAATGAAACCTGACGTGATTTAAACCATAATTTTTAATGGCACTAAAACTTTTGAGCCATGAGGCCAAATCCGTAGGCGGATAACCAGTTCTTGGAAACGAAGCGCAGTCGAGGGTGCCCCGTAAAAATGTAAGCTGGTCATTCATGATAAACTGTGTGCCCCTGGTCTTAAACTCACGCATACCAAATAGGAGCTCCTGTTGATCCGGCAGATTGTTAAGGGCGGTTTTTAGATTGACGGTAAAACGGTAGAGATCGGGATGAAATTCATTCCAAAGCAAAGGATGACTACCCATTGCATATACCAGGCTGAGCTCAACGCTTTTTCCTTTCAGCACCACGTCCTTTACTAAAGTCTTTAACCGTCGAGCGTCTGCCCTAGAAGAAATTGCCGATAAGTTCAGCTGCGCGATGCCTTTAGCTCCTGTAGGGTTGTTAACTTTAAGTTTCACTCTTACCAGTCTGGCGTGAATATCTGGGTATAATTGCAGGTCTGAAACATATATCTTCGGTCTGACCCTAAGCTGTAATGTTCCAATCATGCCGTTCCAGTTTGTTTGGGTATGATCAGTGATGCTATGAGAGTTCATTCCCACATTAAAGTCCTTTACGCGGTTATCTATCCTCACGGTGATCACGTGTTTACCAGGTGTTAGCCGGTCTTTCAACTGGAATACATGGGCTGTACCCAGACTATTCTCCATTCCTATTCTGGTATCATCTACCCAAACTGTTGTTTCCCAGTGGCTTCTCTCAATAAAAAGCTCCGACCATTCGCCCTTCCAGGATGCGGGTATAGTAACGCTTTTCTGATACCAGGCCGCACCCTTATAGTATTTCTCCGGTTGCAGCCAGAAAGGAATCTTTATATTTCCCTGCTTCCTGTACTTAGCATACTGAGGTTTTGAAAACCAGGATGAGTCTACAATTTCGCCTGTCCAAGGTGTATGCACAGTGATGTCGTTGCCTTTACCATTGGTTGTCATTGATCCCGGAAGCTTTACTTTTTCCCTGAGTTTGGTACTGTACCATTTCTCAGAAATGCCCAGATCCAGGGAGTCAGTCTGAAACAGCCAGGTGCCTGCCAGATCTATTGTGGCACTCTTCTCCGCTTTTATCTGAGCAAAGGCACCGCATGCTGTGATGATGACCACTGACAGCGCTGCCAGCGTATAATTTAAAAGTTTGCTATTCTTGTCCATCTGTATTTGAAATTGGATTACGCTCAGCTACGAAGCCGGATTCCGGGTAATTAACCGATTACTGTTGATTTCTTTCTGGGGTAAACTATAGTAAATTAGGTTAGTAATTTTCCTGTTCATAAGGTTTGTTTTAAGATTTGGTTGGGACACGGGAATTACAGCCTGAAATTTTTCTGAAACATATCTTGATTGGATATTATCCTTTAAAATCTGTTCAGGATGAGTTCGCAGTCATGTTATTGATATTTGGCGCTCTAAATTAGGGTACAAGATGTGCAATATAAATGGACAAATAAACGGTTTTGATGGACAATATCACTTTCTAAACCGCGATTACTGCATTTTTTGCCCCTTTAGGCCTAATTTGCTGTCGGTTCATATCATGCCGAATGGGGTCCCGAAGTTAATTAAATCCTAAAATAAACGCTTAGCCTCAATCTAAAAGTTTGCGATCAAAACCACAGCGCAAGATCACGAAGTTTGACGGCCTGCATGACATCGAAAGCAAAGAAGATCATATATTATTCCCATTTATATCGATAAAATAACTTACCTGATTTCAAGCTTTAGGGCAACATCAATTAATTTTTTCTTTAACGCTTCCATTTTAAATGGCTTGGGAAGGTAATCATTCAATCCATGGTCCGTTAGCTTTGCTCTAACCTCTTCAGATGCCTCCCCTGTGAGTGCGACAATATGAATGCCGGACTTAGACGAATCATCTAGTTTGCGAATGCGCAAAGTAGCCTCCAAGCCATTCATTACAGGCATATTTACATCCATTAAGATCAGATCATATTGGTTTTCGATAACCAGTTGAACTGCCTGCTCACCATTTTCAGCAACATCCGCTTTAATGTTCCAGCGTTGAAACAGCTGTTGCATCAAATAGGTATTCATCAAGTTATCTTCGGCCAGCAGAATCCGCAACTTGCTAAGCTGAACCTCGTCAGATTCGCCAGGATTTTTTACAGCGGGCACAATGTTGGTAGCATGTCTTAACAACAAATCGAAATAGATTGTTGTACCTTTTCCTGGTTTGCTCTCTAAATGAATCTCACTGCCAAACATCTCAATTAACTGCTTCACAATGGACAGCCCCAATCCTGTGCCGCCAAATTTGCGCGTCGTATTGGTCGAGGCCTGCATGAAGGGATCAAAGATCAGCTGCTGTTTACTGGGTTTAATTCCGATTCCCGTGTCCGCGATTTTGAAACGGATTAAATCACCGTTTTCTTCGCGGGCGAGCAGCAGCAAATCTATTGAAACCGAACCTTTTTCGGTGAACTTGACCGCATTTCCCACCACATTGAAAAGGATCTGACTTAGCCTTGTCGCATCCGCTTCATAACTTACCTCCTTGATACGCGGATCCAAATCCAGGTGAAGCAGCAATGATTTTTCTTTAACCTGAGGCATCATACTCGAAGAAATTGAACTGATCAACACATCAACCTTAAAAGGCGCACTGTACAATTCGAGCTTTCCCGAGTCCAGTTTGTTGAAATCTAATATATCGTTAACCAGAGACAACAGGTTTGCCGCCGAAAATTTCAATACGTCCAAATGCGCCCGCTCCTGTTGGCCTTTATTCTCTTCCACCAGCAGATTGGCGATACCGATCACCGCGTTTAACGGGGTGCGTAGCTCGTGTGCCATCGTAGAGAGGAAGTCCATCTTACTGGCCGCAGTTCTCTTAAGCTCTTTATTCAACACTTCTTTTGCGTGCAAGTTTCCAAAAAGTACACGATGAAAATATACATGAGACATCAGAATAACAAAAAAATTAATGCCAATATAGATATCGTTCAGCGCTTCAGGTAAGGGCTCCAACGTATCCCACCTGAAGTGAACGTAATGACACAAAATAGGTGCCGCGCTGGCGATAATCGTATAAAATATCCCCCATCTGGCATTAAGACCATAAAAGGAGGAAATGATCACCATCACAATTGCCTGAAGCGTAATGGTATCCGCCCCTACGTCCTGATTAAATGCCCGGTAGTACACATGCAGAACAGTTGCTGAAACTGCGTAAAAAATACCTGCCTTCAGCATTTTGGGGAAGATCCGCAGCGCAACAATCATCAATATTGAAGTCAAAATCAAGCGTAATGCCCTTCCGCTGCCGTCGCCCTGATGATATTGATACGCATCAAATAAATAAATCCCCCCTTTAAATACATTCGCACCGAGCATCAGATAAAATAACTTAAGTTGGGCCTCGAATATCGTTGTACTGCCAATAGGAATTAGCAGCGATTTTATTTTCAGCAATCGCTTATTTATCATTATTTAAGGGTTCATAGTTAGATAAGCGAAATTAGCAAACCTCTGGCAAAGCGTATATATGCAGGATTAAAAAGCCTAACGTTTAAAATTCGTATGGACAGCTGCGGGCATCTCAGCGTATAATATGATCTTCAACAGACAAAACTATTTTGAACATTTACAGTGTTTTTTAGACCATTTAACAGGTTCGTTTATTTTTTTTGTTCAATAAGCAAGCAGATTAAATTGCGTTGACATCCTTTTTCCTTCAATAACTGTCGCACCACCTGGTCAACGTAAATCGGAGAATGCGTTCTGTCATAAGAATCGATTAAAATACATCGATAAACAGGACAAGGTGGGTACACACCCGAATTTTGGCGTAGCATGATGGTTGAACTTATCTTGAGGGATTTCCTCTTAAACATAAAAAAATTTCAAATAAAAGCGACTACATGGAGCTTCTGTTTTATATGTATAAGAAACCATCTAATTTAACATTCCCCATACTGCTTTCGATCAAGGTATGCTCATTTGAACTACCACTCATCTTTAACACTGCATTCTCAGTAGTCAATGTGTATAAACTACCCACCCTAGACTTAATTTGGCTGTTGCACTTTCGCTCAAAATAACGGAAGATATTTTACATCAAAGTTGCCTTTGGCAACAATCACTGAGCCACCTGCAACTTGTTGAATTCCCGGTAGCACCGGCAATTTAAATGACGAGCTGAGATTAAGATTCACGGTTACGCGAGCATACCGGGAATTTTCATACTTCCCTTGGGATACTTAAAATCTTCAGTATTTGGCATTTAATTCCAAAGCAAGCGCTTAACCTGTTTCCAACACAGAAAGGATATTTCCTGCAGGATCCTTAAACCAGGCGATGACCGGTCCATCGCCACGAAAGATCCCTTTCTCATCTGTCTTGAGCCCCGCAAAATCATAATGTTCGAACTGAACTCCTTTTTCAACCAGATGATCGACTGCCCCTTCAACACTCTCGACAGGAAAATTGAGTACTGTAAAAGTCGCCGGCACATGATCGGGTTTTGGATAAATGAGAACAGGAATGGAACCTGTGATATGAAGTTCAAGCGTATCCATTTGGCCAATTCTTACATCAAGGCCCAGGGTGGACTGGTAGAATTCTTTCGCCTTTTCCAGATCATTGGCTGAAAAAGAACTAAATGCTTTTGAATTTTGTAACATAGTATTTGGGTTTAAAATGATGATTCGCTACTACGGTTTCCAGATGCCCAGCAAACGCCTAACAACAACAATCTCAGCAATGTGGTAGGCTGCATGATCAGCAATCTGAAGCGCTTCCCGCAGGAGGCTCTGTCCGCTGCCATGTAAAAACGGGTCATAAAGATTTTCTGTTTGCAGCAGAATTAGAAATGCATTTAAATCTTCAGCAATCTGCCTCAAGGAGGCATCCCAGCTTGATATATCCGCCGGCGCCAGTTCTTTGGGCCAGTATTCTTCAGGCCATTTCGGCGATTTGTGGTTGTCCTTCCTGCTGAATTCCAGCATATCCCATTGCGCAATCCTAATGTGCTCCACAAGCTGCCAGATGCTATAAGGTAATTGATGTGGCCTTTCCCCGAGCAAAATAAACGGGATATTTGCAGTCGCATCTTTTAATCCGACATGCGCGCCACCGCCCTCTAAAAGGTGTTTTAGTTCATTGATTAAAATTTCCATATACGTTGATATGCCTGAGTATTTCATGCATTCTCCAGATAATATACAACTCAGTAAGGTTAAAGTTTTTCACTTTCGAACTTAATCAAATTTCGTTTACATTTGAAAATGAGCTTTTCGACCCTTTTTCCGATCCTCGATACCTGCGCATATTTAAACACCGCCAACGCGGGAATTCTATCCAGACCGTTGCAGCAATGGAGAAACAAACATGATGCTGACTACCTCATCAGTGGAAGCGATCTGCGTGCCAACCATGGTATCATCATGGGGGAGCTTCGCCGGAACTTATCAACCCTATTTAAATCTAAACTAGATAATACTTACCTAGTTCCTAATTTTTCCATCGGCTTCAATACCTTACTGGATGGGCTGGAAAAAAGTCACCGTTTCCTGCTGCTTTCAGAAGATTATCCTTCGGTCAACTATCCGGTGATCAGCAGGGGATTTGATTATGCCGATGTTCCGATAAGTCCTAATCCTGAGGATCAAATATTAGCAGCAATCAAAAAATACAAGCCGAGCGTTTTTGCCTTCAGCATCGTTCAATATATCAGTGGGATCAGAATAGATCCTCAGTTTATAAAGGATATCAAGGACAGCCACCCCGAACTGATCATCATAGGCGATGGCACCCAATTCTGTGGCACTGCGACTTTCGACTTTAATTCTTCAGGTATGGATGCCGTTATTTCCAGTGGCTACAAATGGATGCTAGGAGGCTATGGAAATGGCTTCGTCATGTTATCAGACCATTTGAAAGAACGCATTTACCAGCAAAGGACGAGCACGCCACTCCCAACCGCTCCATTCCTGAAGGGAAAAGACTTCCTCTCACTATGCTTTGAGCCGGGACATTTGGATACCCTGAACTTTGGAAGCTTAAATCAAAGTGTGCTTTACCTCCAATCCATCGGACTGGAAAACATCGAAAAAATCAGCCAGTCGGTTTGTGAAAAAGCCAGAGCAGCATTTTATTCAAGAGGCTTGATTTCAGATTCCCTGATTGGCCGTAAAATTCAGTCAACACTTATGAATCTTCCATTACAGCCGGACACATTCCAGAAATTGATTGCTAACCGGATTATATGTTCTAACCGAGGGACCGGTACCAGGATCTCGTTTCATTTTTACAATACAGATAAGGATCTGGAGCTTCTTTTACAGATTCTGGATGAGCACGCCCAAGCGCTCTGATCATTCAACTACCCAGATGGAATCGACAAAGTAACTATTTTCATCAAAAAAATGCTGCTGGCACCGGAATGCCGAACCTGCGGCCAACGATTCGATTTCTTCGATTGAATATTTTTGTGAAATTTCCATAAAGACCGGTTCATTCTCGGAAAACTGAATCGTTTCATTTTCTCCAATGTGAACCAGCTGATCTGTTAAACTGATCAGGTAACTTTTACAACTACCCGTCTCGGGATCATAGCTCGCATAGTGCTCAAAATCCCCGAGATTAAAATCACCATCGAGTTCCCGGTTAATTCGTTCAAGCAAGTTAAGGTTAAATGCGCGGGTAATTCCTGCGGCATCATTATATGCCGCTAATATCTGCCGTGGGTCTTTCTTCAAGTCAAAACCAATGATCAACAGGTCACCTTTAGACAGGGACTGTTTTAATTCTGCGCAGAACTTCACCGCCTGGTCAGGGTGCATGTTCCCGATATTTGCCCCCATGAATAAAACTACTTTTCTGCGGCCGGAAAACGATGAAACCTTACCAAGCATGTCCAGGTAGTCTCCATTGAGTCCTTTAATGTCCAGTGAGGGCAGCTGCCGCGGCAATTTGTCTTCAAGCTCACCGATCACATGAGCAGAGATATCCACTGGCAAATAACTAAATTCCAATTCCCGTGCAACAAGTGCTCTGAGTAAATGAATTGATTTGGTTGCATCACCAGCACCCAGCTCAATCAGGTCAAAGGGAGTTTTTTCTGCCGAAATAACCCTTGCAATTTCTCCCGAGTAGTTCTTCAGAATATCCATTTCCGCATTGGTCAGGTAATATTCATCCATATCCATAATTTGCTGGAAGAGCCTATCCCCATGCTCGTCGTAAAAATATTTGGAATGCATGAATTTCGGCGATGCTTTGAGCCCCGCAATCGTATCCGCTATGAATTGTAACTCAACAGGAGATGATTTTTCAGTAGTACGAGTAGTTGTATTCATATCAATCATTTGGCTAGTCTTATCCCCGTAAACTGCCATCTTAAATGGGGATGAAAAAAATTTCTGTAAGTAATTCGGCTATGCCCTGCCGGAGTTGCCACTGAAGCACCACGAAGCACCTTTTGATTGACCATAAACTTTCCGTTATATTCTCCTATTGCCCCTGGTGCCTTGCTAAACCCCGGATAGGGCAAATAAGCGCTTTCGGTCCATTCCCATCGACTCCCCCACTTAAGCTTCGTCGCTGCGACTTCCCACTCAAACTCTGTAGGGAGCCGGAAACCGGCCCAGCAGGCATATGCATATGCTTCATAATAACTGATATGTGCGACCGGCTCATCCGGATCAACAGGCTTGAGTCCTTCAAGTGTGTAGTTATACCAACTGTKYTMNAKAWMRKRMCAATACATCGGTGCGGTGATGTGGTTGTTTTTCACCCAGTCCCAGCCCTCAGCATGCCAGTAATTAAAATTGCTATAGCCACCTTCTTCCATAAATTGAAGATACTCCCCATTGCTCACCAGTTCAGAACTGATTGAAAAATCATGCAGATACACCTTATGCCTTCCCAGTTCATTATCGANNWWMRMWMKTCCTCTMYTGNTWTKTYYKWWMTSATANRRCSMCYWCMGWGAWSKASANTCWTNTCCCNNNYAYWSGASGSTNTYCCGNNCTTAGCTTTAGTTTCAGCAGAATGATACACCGGAAAGAGCGGATTATGCCCAAGAATGTACTTGATATCAGTCAGCAAAAGTTCCTGATGCTGCTGCTCGTGATTGAAGCCAATCTGCAACAGGCCTTCCAGCGCTGAGGAGATCGGACCCTGCAGAAGTTTTAGCATTGCTTCATCCACATAAGCGCGATACTGATAAACTTCATTCACATCCGGTCGGCTCAGATTACCCCTGTCGGTACGAATCACACGGTTGCCAATGGTTTCGTAGTAACTATTAAACACATAATTATAATCCGCATTGTAAACCTGATACTTCTCAGCAAACGGCAGTAACAGAAAGGTCTCAAAGAACCAGGTGGTATGACCCAGGTGCCATTTTGGAGGACTGACATCAACAATCGGTTGAACTACATAATCTTCGGTCCGCAATGGCAGGCAAATCTGCTCGGTATGTTTCCTGATTTGTGCGTATTGTTCGAAAAATGACATCAATTGTGATCTATATAATTTTTAAGTGCTGTGATAGTAGTAACATTCAAGACTTTGGATTGTTTGGCCCGCATCATCAAAGCATAGGAATTGTTGAATCCTATTGGCGTCAGCCACTGGATTTGATATTTTTTCTGAAAGGCACGCTTCACATATTCATATGTCCGATCTTTGTCGCGGGTGATGCTTTTGACCAGCTCCGGATCAGGCTGAAGCAGAACCAGCAGTCCCGTGCCAGTATATTCTGGGTAAAAGTCAATCTGGTCATTCCTCAGCGCATCAAAACAAATCTTAGTCCCTCCCAGTCCGGTTTTGGTTGCCACTTCATAATCGGTATTACCTTTAATCAGCATACGATACATTTCGGCCAGAATGTACTGTTCACCAAAAATCTTTGAGCCGATCCGGATGGTACCAGCGTGTCCGTTGCGCGGACTTTTGTACAAACCTTTACTGATCAGAAAATCCTTTGCGACGCGTTCAGGAGTCTGTTTCAGGTAATCCGTCCTGTAGTTCAGATCGGTCATTACCGAATCGTTAATTTTTCCAGCAAGCAGATTAAGCACAGCCTTAAGACCTGGAAATTTTTCCAGAGATGCCTGCCGGACAATTGGCGCGGCATAATAGGGCGGAAATATACCTTTATCATCTTTTAGAATCGTCAGACCGAAAGCCTTCAATCTTCCATCTGTTGAGTATCCACTGATCACATCCAATTCTTTTTCATAAGCGGCTTTATACATCACCGCATCGCTGATCACTGTGGTATGAATCTTAAGCCCATAAATGGACCTTAAGCCCAGATCACCGTCCATTCTGCCCATAAATTCCGGCGTAAAACCAGCCCTTAGGCTGGTATCAGATGTTGCAGGAATCATATAAAAACCACCCACCAACAGGATGAACAAAGGAAATAAAAAGCGTATTTTCCGTAGCTTCCTGAAATCAAGTTTTTGTATTCCCGATAACAGCAGATCTAAAATCACGGCCAATAGCGCAGCCGGAATAGCACCTGCCAGAATCATATTACTATTGTTCAGGGAAATACCTCCAAAAATAAATTCGCCTAATCCTCCGGCAGCGATAAATGAAGCGAGTGTAGCAACGCCCACATTAATCACTGTAGCAGTTCGGATTCCTGCCAGTATCACAGGCAAGGCAAGCGGTAACTCTACCTGTAAAAGCACTTGTGTTCTGCTCATTCCCAAAGCATTTGCTGCCTCGATAATGTGCCGGTCGATACCCACAATTCCCGTGTAAGTGTTGCGGATGATCGGTAACAATGCATAGATCAGCAAGGCCACAATGGCGGGTTTTGCACCAATACCCAATAACGGGATCATGAAACCCAGCAGTGCGATACTTGGAATGGTCTGCAATATCCCTGCAATCCCTAAAACGCTTCCAGCCAGTTTCCTTCGCCTGGCAATTAAAATACCAAGAGGAAGACCAACGACTATCGCCAGCAGCAGCGAGACAAACGTCAGTCCCAGATGCTGCAAAGTCTGGGTAAGCAACTTGTCGGACTGCTCGGTCATAAAACTCCATAAAGTCTGTTGCTGCTCAATCATACTTTGCCCTCTGTTTATAGAAATGGAATGCTGTACTCAGTTCCTGAAAATTGATGCGCTTGGCCTGTTTTGTTTCCAGGTCCGAAAACAATTCAACCGGATAGTCTCCGGCTGAGCTCAGTCTTTCCATGGCTGACCAAACATCAGTGGAAGAAGAAAGCGCACGCTCTTCACTTTTTATCAGCTTCAAAGGCAGGAATTCCCAGATGTCCTTTATGGTTATTACCTTGAATTCCAGGGCCAGCCGCTGACTGTCCAGGAACTTCCGGGCGAACTCACTAACGGGCTTATAAAGCAGGTCTTTGGGCGTGCCGATCTGAACAATTTTACCATGATCCATCAGACAAATGCGGTCGGCCAGTTCAAAAGCCTCCTGAACATCATGAGTGACCATCACGATCGTTTTTCTTTTCAGCTCCTCCAGCGCTTTAAATTCAGACTGGATGCCTGACCTGGTCACATTATCCAATGCTCCAAACGGTTCGTCCATTAAAACAATATCCGGATCAGCGACCAGAGCCCTGGCCAGCCCGACACGCTGTTGCTGGCCTCCGCTTAGCTGATGGGGCAGCAACTCCATACAATCCTTCGGGAGGCGAAATTTTTCAATCAGTTCCAGTGTCCGTCCCAGGGTTTTTTCTTTATCCCATTTCAGTAATTTAGGAACAACAGCGATGTTTTCAGCGACCGTATAATGAGGAAAAAGTCCAGTATTTTGCATGACATAGCCAATTTTACGCCTCAGCAATTCAGGTTTGTCTCGATTGATCTGCTGTCCGTTGATGCTGATTGTTCCTGCATCAGGTTCAATCAGCCGGTTAATCATCTTTAGCGTGGTTGTCTTACCGCATCCGCTGGTACCCAGTAAAACGAGGGTTTCTCCATCGGCTACTGTAAAGGAGATGTTATTAACTGCTCGTGTATTTCCAAAATTCTTGCTGACCTCTGCTAGTGTAATCATTTCCGCTTAATCCTTGATTTTCATAAACAGGTTATTAAGGGACTCAGAATAGGTTGGATGTGCAAACACATATTTCCGGATGCGGTCATAGGTGATCCCTCCCTCCATAGCCATCTGAAGTACTGACATTATCTCCCCTCCTTCTGACGACAGCATGCAGGCTCCTARTATTYTTTTMCTTTTYCTGTCCMCCMCMGCTTTCATAMAACCCAGGGTTTCTCCGGTTTCTACCCCTCTTGCCACATTGGACATCGGAATTTTGGCAACCAAAAAATCAAGCCCTTTTTCCTTAGCCTCTGATTCAGAAATTCCAATGCGGGCCATTTGAGGGTCAGTGAACATACAATAAGGAACAGGTCTGCCGGCAGTGCTGCAATTCGCGTTTTCGATCAAATTTCCATAGACAATGATGTAGTCATTATATGCGATGTGTGTAAAGGCCGGCCCGCCTTTTACATCTCCCAGGGCGTAGATACCATTAACATTGGTCTCCAGCTTTTCATTCACCACAACATTTCCTTTTTCATCTGTTTTTACACCCGGAATATCCAAACCCAGCGATGCTGTCTGCGCAGTTCTGCCTGCAGCGATCAACAGGTGGCTGGCAAGTATTTTCTCTTTTTTATCCCCGGACCGCAAACGCACACTAATTTTTCCGTTTATATTTTCTATTTCATCAACTCTGGCATCTGTCCAGATTTGAAGGCCTTCATCACGCAATATTTTTGTAAGTTCAGCAGAAACGTCCTCATCTTCCCGTGAGGCAATCCTCGAAGATTTCTCCAAAATGGTAACTTTACTTCCAAAGCGGTGAAACATCTGCCCCAATTCCAGACCAATGTAATTCCCACCGACAACAATAAGGTGTTCGGGAATTTGCTCCAGATCAAGAATGGTCGTTGAAGTCAGGTAATTCACCTCCTGCAAACCCTTCAACTCAGGAATAGTCGCGCGGGCACCGGTATTGATAAAGATCCAGTCTGCCGTAAAAATGGATTCCCGTCCATCTGAACTGAGAACCGTAAGTTCTTTCTTACCAGAGAACCTTGCCTCCCCAAAGATCAGCGCTACGCCTTCAGTCCCTTCCAGTCCTTTTTGAGAAGAGGACCGGAAAGATTCCACAATCTTATCCTTCCGATCTTTAATTTTTTTTAAATCCACCTTAATTTCGCCTGTTTCCACACCCAGCAAAGCAGCCGTTCTGGCTTTGTGGGCCATATGTGCAGAAGCGATCATCGCTTTTGTTGGGGTACAGCCATCATTGATACAGGTACCACCTACCAGGCGTTTTTCAATAATTGCTGTTTTTTTTCCTGCCAGCGCTAATTTTTTCGCCAGCGGAGTCCCTGCCTGACCCGAGCCAATGATAATGGCATCAAAATGTTTCATATGCATTAAAATAGGAGATATTTACCTAAAATAATAAAAAACCTTCATCAGGTTAGACAATTACCGATAAAAAGAAAACCTACCACCATTACTTTACTTACCCTCCGAGAATCTATGGTCTTTCCCGCGGGGCTGGAACAAATCAGGTCATCCCGGATATCGGGACACGATATGAGTTTATAGATCTTTCGGGAACTCTGAACCGTTGATCGGGAAATGCGGGTACGCTTTAGCCGCAATTCTTAACCCCCTTTGTACTCGACAACAATAACGATCATCAGTGAGTGTCGTCGGGCAGGGTACTGCCTGACTGAACACGGGGTTCAATACCATCAAGTGCTGATCGGCGTTATCCTGATCATCGTCGCGTCGAAACGATTACTGACCCTATTCGCATAGGTGATTTTCAGTAACGATAAGAMAYCNWSRYCYANAYTCNWKKYMMKWCMYKAYGNTSTTYCRAKCYYARCNTTCAGGCGGGATTTTTAAAAAATTAACTAATTTATTTCGACTGAACGCATAGTATAGGTAGGTAGTACCCCTCCAAAAAAACCGGACTGCCTGGAGGAGGAAAAGGCCTGCCTTTATACCAGTCAACAAGGATGAATTTGATTTGTTGCTATATTTCCCTGATCTACCCAGGCCCTGGCAAAACGCTAAAATATTTCCATTAATTAATTTGGTCCATCTCTGTTGTATACCTACAGGCCACTCCTCTTGTTGTAAGCGAAAGCATTCCGTATCGCCTTATAATGACCTTACCGACTTTACTTAACAGACACCAGGATTTCCGTATTATTCTTTATCAATCGGTCAGCAACAATTTTGCCGTGTTTTAGAACAGTCACCTGGAGTTTATTATTTTTTCGCTTTACCTGAATATCAATCGCGGTATTAAAGGCCATCATATGATTAAGTTCCAGATGACTCCATTCAGATGGAAGATTTGGTCTTAAAAGAAAGGTATTGAAACCCGTTGGCTCCAGACCAAGGAGACCTTCTGTAAAGATCCTGCAGTACAGCGCACTTTCCGCAGAGAGCTGGGCCATCCCATTTTCCGGCCATGCTTCAACCACATAAGGAACCCGAAAGCCCGTCAGACGCGTTTTGGAATAAGCTCGAAGGCGTTCAAGAGCCCTGTCCGCCGCCCCGGCTTTAAATGCACCGCGAAAAGCATACAGTGTTCCCCTGTCCCAGAATACCGGCGCTGCGCTGTCGTTCTCCTTCAGTTCAGTCAACACTCCATTTGTCGACCATAGTTTACCAAACAACGCATCCAAAGTGCCGTTTTTACGTTGATTTATGCCAACTGCAAGTGGCAGGCAAATCCAGCTTCTTAAGGTTGTATTCTCTTTATAATATCTGTAGGTATCAAGGCCGTCCATTTTTGCTCCGAAGTATTTTTCGATGGCCCCGGACAAACGTTGCGCGCGGGTCTCATAGTCACTAACCATCGAGCGTGGCTTACCCATTGCCTTTGCCAATCTGCCGGCCTGGATCAGTGCACCGTAATACAAGGAAGAGGTGGAGAGGTTTGCCGATCCTGTTGGAAACCTTCCTTCCAGTTCATCACTTTCGGAAGCAACAATCCCGTCAACAGTGAGCCGTTTAAGGCTATATTCCAGGCACCAGTTGATCAACGGCCAAAGTTCTTCAGCTCTATCCCTATCACCAGAAGCCAATAAAAAATGAGTAGCTCCATAGGCAATCATTGCCGCATCTCCCCGATCATGTGCTCCAAATGGAAACGTAACATCTAATTCAAAAGATGCCCACATTTTCCGTCCGTCGGCGGGAATACTGTCCTGAAAGATTCTATATGTGTTCATGGCAGCCTGTATCCCTTTCTGATAGCCGAGGTAAGAAAAGAAGGGACCACTGTATTCGGCCTGATCATTAGCCCAGATGCCCACATAGTAATTACCTCCGCCTGGAGAATGTACCAGGCCTAGCTTGGATCGAAAAATGCTCTCTGCCGCCCTGATCTTTGAAAAAGAAAACAAAGTATTAATTGTCAGGTCCGGCGATTTGAGCACTAAATTAGTAGAAACGCTGTCCAAAAACAAGTCCCGCCCCTGCTCAATTTCCGACAAGGATCTTCCCGGCTCAGGTTCATCATTCTGTCTTGCAGTGAAGTAGATCCCAAAATTATATTTTTCGCCAGGTTTGATAGACACTACCGGCTGAGCGTCAGAAACGATCTTTCGGTGATACTGGCCGTGCCAACCCGCTTCCTCCTGAATCAATTGCGTTGCTCCAATTGCCAGCGTTTGCGTTTGCGGGCCGGTGTTGATCAGCGTCCACTTTTCAACGAAACACCGCTGGTCCATTGACGGGAAAAAAGACCTGATCAATTGAATGCCGTCCCGCGGCTTGAAATAAAAACTAATCTTTCCACTGATACGAACGGAGTCTAAAACGCCGGATTCATATTTTTTCTCCGCCAGTGTGATAACAGGTAAAATGTCGTCGCCATATTCAGATCGCAGATAGGCCCTATACATTGATTCATTGGACCTGGTGTATTTCCTGAGCTGAGGAAAGATCACATCCCTTGTAATCTCTACCTGTTTAGCCTTGTTGACCTTATAGCGGATGATTCCTGAAACCAGCGAGCCCGACATTTCTAAATTATCATCATGGGGTAAACGCTTTTCGGCGGTAAGATCCCAAGTAATTGCATGATAAATATTGGTACGCCAAAAAATTTCATTCTGCTGGCTGAGATCCTGGCAAATGGCCCGATCAGGCGAGCTCGCTATAAACGCGATGAAAATAACTATTGCCATTCTGACTAAAGCGATTATTCTCCGTTGAGATTTAAGCGTGGATCGTTTCATAGTATGTTCACTGGGAGCACCGAAGTTAATTAAATCCGCAACCAAACCCTTACCCTGAATCAAAAGATTTGCCTCGCCTTTTAAGATTTTATCTCTTCCCCATTTTGGTTAGCCTCAGAACTCTGGTTGCAACAAATAGGGTTTAATTCAGGAATGGCACAAATTTCCCTTTAATTGTCCTAACCACACCGCATTTACAGGAATTTTTAAAACTAAATTTGAAATATTAAGAATCGAATTATGTTATTAAAAGATAAAAATGCAATCATATACGGAGCTGGTGGATCGCTTGGGGGTGCAGTTGCCAGCGCGCTTGCCGCTGCAGGTGCCCAGGTATTTCTTACAGGCCATAATATAGATAGCGTAAAAAACGCAGCAAGTAAGATCGAATCGGCTGGAGGGAAAGTCTCTAGGCCAAAAAAATTCAATCCCAAAAATTCAACCCATTTCGGTCCAAACTGTTCACAGATCGTCTGCCCTTTAAAGAGAGCAGATCCAAATTATGATATTTTTCCTGATATTTGCATTAGCCAATCAATTTTTTTTACGCCCCTGTGGTTGTTTATTTGTTTGAAAGCTATTGTTGCTGCAAACAATTATGAAATCCGGTACAGTAAAATTTTCAAGGTGAAAAGGGATTCGGATTTATCAAGGATGACAATGGAGGTGAAATCTTCGTTCGCATCTAACGAAAGACTAAAATTAGGGCAACTACAACGAAAACATGCTTAACACGATATAAAGAATGAGATTACTATTTTTGGGATTTTTAATATTACTTTCAGCAAATTCCTTCGCCCAAAGTAACGGGCAGTTTGTGAACGAGCATAAGGCCAACTGCAAAATATGGTTAGATGAAGCAACCCCAGCAGACAGCCTTATTTGGAATGGTAATTGCAAAAATAATTTTGCATCAGGAAAAGGCTTTTTGCAATGGTTTCGAGACAATAAATTATCAGCTACTTACAAAGGTGAAATGAAGCAAGGCAAATTTGATGGGAACGGAAAATTTGAAATTATTGGATATGCCAGTTTCGAAGGAACTTTTATTGACGGAGCTTTAAACGGAAAAGGCGCAGCCTATTTCAATAATGGAGGCAAAACCGTTGGCAATTTTGTAAATGGTGACTTTTTAAATTTAGACGGTAAATATTTAACAAAACTAAAAAAGCAAACTGTAGCCATTAAAAACACTGAGGAGACTTATGGCAACATAAGCAAAGAAGATAACCTTTTTTATTATGTACTTCCTCCACAGAAAACAATTCAGGCCGTTTTAGTATTGTTTCCATCTACTGGCGAAACGGCAGAAAATGTAATTAGCTGCAATAAAAATATGATGCAGCAAGCATACGATAAAAATATCCTGTCGGTGGTAGTAAGTGCAAATTACAACAATACGTTAGATACAGATACAACAGCAAAGCGTTTTTTTGACACCGTTTTGGAGGACATTGTAATGAAATATAATGCGCCGAAGGATAAATTTATTTTAAGTGGACTTTCACTTGGGGGGATGAACGCGCTGCAGTACACAGAAATGTCCCGTAATGCAAAATATCTCACTTATTTGAAACCATTTGCTGTTATTGGTGTAGATCCACCGGTAGATATGATAGATTTATTTAACGGAGCAAAAAATGCAATTATTAAGTACGAAAAAGAAGGTGATAAATTATCTGAAAGTAAAAAAATGGCATTACAAGAAGACCATTTTATTGTAAATGAATTTAAAAAACAATACGGCGGTTCGCCAGAAGAGTTTCCTGAAAAATATGTGGAAGGTTCGACGTTTACAAGAAGCAGCGACGATGGCGGCAATGCGAAATATCTGATTAACGTTCCCGTAAGATTGTATTGTGACCCGGACATAGTTTGGCAACTCAAAAACAAAAGCAGGGACTATTATGATATGAATGCTGCCAATCTTTCAGCTATGACCAATTTTTTAATGCAAAGCGGAAATACAAAAGCAGAATTTATTCCTGCCATCGGTAAAGGCTTTAGGGTTGACGGCACCAGACATCCGCATTCATGGTCGATTGTAGAGCCAACTGAGTTTATAAAATGGATATTAGATTTGACAAACTAAAACTACGCACAACAGCAGTTTAGCAACATAATGATTTAGTGTATATTTCATAGATGGTATTTCTTCCCCGCTGTGCTGCTAATGTAATTTCTTTAGCTTGCTTTCTTCATTAAACATTAGTAGAAATGCCATTTTATTAGGCTTATTCCTCAAGAGTCAGATTTATAGCCAAAAGGTGGTAAAAAACCTAAAAGTGACCTTTTCATTTGGGGCTGAGTGCCTTCAGATCAGCTGCCAAATGTTGTAAAGATTAGATATGCCTGATAAGTAAATGCAAATCATTTTTCTCCTCGTTACTAAAGACGAGCTTGTGAAGCATTTGATATTCCCAAGCAATGATATTGTAATATGTCAGGGCTTACGGTTTCCCGTAATAATTAGCAACTACGCCGCTTTACTTTTGAGAAACAAACTCAATTAAAATTTCAGGCAAAATGGATCTCAAACTAAAGCTAGAACAACTTCACCAAAGAGTAGTTGGATTAAAAGATCAGATCAATACCGAAGAAGCGACAAAAAATGCATTTGTCATGCCCTTTATACAAATCTTAGGATATGATATTTTTAATCCGACAGAAGTTGTTCCTGAGCACATTTGTGACATCGGCACAAAAAAGGGGGAAAAAGTGGATTATGTAATCCGAAAAAACAACGCGCCTATACTCATCTTTGAATGCAAGCACTGGAAAGAAAATGCCGATGCCCATAACTCCCAGCTTCACCGGTACTATCATGTTTCCAAAGCGAAATTCGGGGTGCTGACAAACGGAACCATTTACAATTTCTATGCTGATCTGGAAAAGCCCAATATTATGGATGAGAAGCCTTTCTTAACCATCAATATAGAAGACCTGAAAGATAGCTCCATAAAAATACTCGAAAGCTTTACCAAAAACGGATACAATTTAGAAAGCATCCTCGACTCGGCTGAAGACCTCAAATACATTAAGGCCATCAGAAAAGAGTTTGAAAAAGAGATAGATCACCCCTCAGATGAAATGGTCAAATTATTGGTCAATAGGTTCTTCGATAAACCCCTGACCGCAAATCGGATGATTGCTTTTAAAGAGTATACTAAAAAAGCATTAACTGTATCCATTAACGAATCCATCAGTGACAGGCTAAAATCTGCATTGAACATGAATGAGAAAGCTGAAAAACAAACAGATGCCAAGACCATCTCTGTTGATGAAAATAATGAGGCTAATAAAATTATCACAACAGAAGAAGAATCTGAAGCGTTTCAAATCGTAAAGGCGATTCTGCGAGAGAAGATCTCCTCAGATCGAATCGCATCCCGGGATACACAATCTTATTTCGGGGTCTTGCTCGACGACAATAACAGAAAACCAATTTGCCGGTTCCATTTTAATACCACCAATAAATACCTGGAAACATTTCAAAACGGTAAAGATGCGGGAGAAAAGAAACAACTAAACAGCTTAGATGAAATCTATGATTATCGAAACCACCTGCATCAGACATTAGACAATTACTAAACCGTCGTCAACAACACACCATAAGCTCTCGAAAAAATGAAGGGATTGCTACCGCGCCGGGTATTATCCAGCATTGAGCAATCTCTCATTTGATATATTCAAAAGACTGTAAATGCAATTAATGAGGCGACAATACATCGCGGATAAAGAACACAACATCAGACGTTTAAAAAATCAAAATCAATCATTTCTAAAGTTCATTTAAACCAATAAAACCAAAGACAATATGGAGGCCACAATTAGCACTGAATTGCAAAGTCATTTTTTAAGGCTCTATCAAATCGCTTGCTCAGACGAGAATTTTGATGTACTGGAGATGAAACAGCTCTACAAATTTGCAGAAGAACGAGGCGTTGACACTGAGCATCTTAACAATATCCTAACCAATCCTGTACAGCGGATGGAGGTACCAAGCTCTATTGAAAAGAGAATAGAGTTTTTATATGACCTTGCCATTATGATCTGGGTAGACAAAGTAGTGACAGAAGACGAGTATAACCTGCTCAAGAAATACTGTAGAACATTCGAATTTTTAAAGGAAAATATCACCGAGATATGTGATTACCTGATAGACTGTGCAAAAAAGGAAAAACAGCTTCAGGAAGTTCTTGACTCAATAAATTAACCGCTATGGAAATTAAAAAATTATTCGCCGTTAAGAGGCCGGCAGAACCTGAAAACATTGTTTCAGTATACGAAGAGCAAGAAGAACAGAGCGTAAGGATCACTTATTATCAAAGTGGTTATGGCGCGGCGTTAAAAGCTATGGGTGCACCGTTAAATTTTAGAGCCTGCCTCGAAAATGTTTACACGAGCTTTGAGCAACAGTGCAGAGATCAAGAGATCCAGCAAAAAAAATTGAAACAGCCATATATTGATGAGAAAATCAGGAAGCAGAGTGAATTGAAAAATACTGACGCGGCCATTTCTATTTTTGAAGAAAAAAAACAACAGATTATAGAAAAAATAAATACAATAAAACATGAGGTAGAAGATGTAAACCATAACCCACAGAAATATGGTGTAGACTCAACCAAACGACCAAAAGCACAATTTTATATAGGACTATTTTTATTGGTTCCCATTACCTTGTACCTATTTGTCTTTTATATCTCAGCTAGTTACTCCGCTTTCTTTAAAAGTTTTTCCGACGATAGTCTAACGGCGGCAATTTTCGATGCACAAGCCTTCAATCATGCATTAGAAGCAGGTTGGCTAGAAGGGGTTTTAGTCTTCACCATACCATCGGTCTTTTTGGGACTTGGCTTCATTATTCATATGGTACAAAAAGGCAAAGGCATTAAGAATGTTCTCAGGATGATCGCCTTATTCATTGTGACCTTTTTATTTGACGGTCTTTTGGCCTATCAGATTGAAAAGAAAATTTATGATTTCAATAAAACCCCCGATTCGTTGCCCTATAACCTTAAAATAGCATTAGGGGAAGCCGAATTCTGGATGATTATTTTCGCCGGATTTGTGGTGTATATCATTTGGGGGCTGGTATTTGACCTTACCATGAAAGAGCATGAAAACCTGGATAAGATCAAAGGCCATATCAGAACCCAATTGGAAGAAATAAAACGACTTGAAATCACTAAAAACGAGATCATCGAAGAAATTAACACCTTAAGGAAAAGAACCGTAGAAATAAGCGGAAAAATCGAAGAGTTACAAGCGGTAGTTGATGGAATTGTAATCAATCTCAAAGAATATCTTTTGTATCACAATCAATATAAAGAAGGGTGGTTTCAGGCGGTAAGTTCTGAGATCGCAATGGCGCAGCGAAACCAAACCGAACTTTTAGAACAGTGCGAAAATGTTTCATCTGAGCACCTTCGACGACTTAATTTGATAAATCCCGATTCGCAAAATGTTGTTTATTCCAAAATATCCTGAGCCATGAAAACAAAAATATTCCTTTTAATTTCATTCACAACCATGTTTCTTGTTACAGGATATGGTTGTCAAAATGATAATAACAAGACTAAAGGCGTTTCGGCTACCAAACAAGAACCCAATAAACATCAAAATTTGAATATTAGCATTTTGTTAGACCTTTCCGACAGGATAGACCCGAAGAAGAATGCCAATCCTTCTATGGAGTTTTATAAACGAGATCTAGGATATATTGAATCAATTAGTAAGGGGTTCGAAAAACATTTAAGGTCAAAGCCCATTAGGCAAGACAATGATCAGATCCAGGTGTATTTTGAGCCAGAGCCATTAAACTCCAAAATCAATGATTTGGCTAAAAATTTAAAATTATCCTTCACAAAAGACAACACTACAAAAGAAAATATTCAAAAAATATCAGCGGAATACAGTTCGGCCTCAAAGGAGATTTACAATCTTGCCATTGAAGCTAAAAGTTATATCGGATCAGATATATGGGGGTTTTTCAAGAATAAAGTCAGCGACTACTGCATCAAACCCAATCACAGAAATATTCTATTTATTTTAACAGATGGCTACATGTTTCATCAAGATTCAAAATTCAGGGAAGAAAACAAGAGTTCATACCTTACTCCAGAGCTGGTAAAATCCTTACAACTTAATACATCCAAATATAAAGGACTGATCCTAGACAAAGGGTATGGCTTTGTAAAAGCAAATGATAACCTGAACAATCTAGAGGTTGTGGTACTGGGTATTAATCCGGCAAAAGGAAATCCATTTGAAGGAGATGTGATTAATGAATATTGGATCACCTGGCTTAAAAGCATGAAAGTAAAGGGACCTATCATACCTCCCATTTCGGCTGATCTGCCTTCCAACATAGATCCAATTATTCAAAAATATATCACTCAATAAGTTGCCCTCTCTTATGATGAAATTATTTTTACCTCTGCTTTTCTTAATTACTACTATTAACTTCGCAACCTCAAAATCGGTTACATAGATCATAGTGGGAGCAAAAAAATTTCATTATAGGTTGAATTACCGGGGATAAATCAATTACCAATAAAAAATATGGGAACAACAGTGGAAGGAACAGAAAAATCATGATGTGGGCGGGAAGATTGATAGCGGTTATGTTTATTCTGCATGCAAATATGCTTGCTGTTTGGAAATGGAACAACCAACAGGACAGCGTAAACTTAAAAAACGAAACTTTCACTGCCAAAGTTATTCGAATTATAGATGGGGACACTATGGAAGTACTGTATAAAAATACTCCAGTCAAAGTTCGTTTGGCACATATTGATTGTCCTGAGAAAAGAGGCTCCCAGCCTTTTGGCAGTAATTCAAAAAAGGCCTTATCTGATTTATGTTTTGGACAAGATGTAGTGGTTTACGGAGAGAAATACGATCGATACCACAGGTTGATTGCGACTGTTAGGAATAATAAAAAACAGATTGTCAATCAAGAAATGATCAGACAAGGGATGGCATGGCATTTCAAAAAATATTCTACTGATCCTATCTATGCCAGTTTAGAGCTGCAAGCAAGGAAAAATAAAATAGGGCTATGGAAAGACCCCAACCCTATCCCACCCTGGCAATGGCGAAAACCAAAATTTAGAAACGCTTTAATTAGATAAAGCTGTATTCACACTAAATGAAGAAATGTTCCACCTATTTAGGATGTTGGTAAAAGAAGCTCCTGGAGAGTATTATATATTTGGCAAACGATCAAGCTTCCGATCAATGTTTAGGGCAAAAGTACAGGTATTTTAGAGTAACGTATGGACTGACTAAACATCTAAAATTCTATGCATTAAAACACAGCTCCAATCATTACGATTTGGAAGATGGCGCTGGTTTTTATTCTATCATGGAGAAAACCGACATGCATCACTGCAGGTTACGACCGCATATACAAAAGATAGGTTGCAAAAGAAAGTGATAAAACCTACAGAGAATCTTCGTTTCTAGTTTGTTCACCTAGCCCAGTCACGTCAAAATATTTTTCAGAAATACTATCATCATAGTCTAATAGCTATCTGTTCACTAATCAAACAGTACCATTGACGATACTAAAATGGCGCCTAAAAACTAATTTTTATTTAAAAAAATTGGAAAAATTTAAAGCTTAAATAATTCCGTTTCTTCATTTGTTAGAACTTAATTCCTATTCGGATCAGACAAAAAAGGTAGCATGGTATATTCCATTAATTTCGAATATGCCTGAGCAGCTTCCTGCTCGTCAAATTTATCAATAAGTTCGTTATGGGAAAGCCAAAAATCTCCAAGTATAAAAAAGCTTGTTCCAAGTGACTCCCATATTTCATCAGGAAGATCAGATCGAAAATATCCTGTTGAGACCAATTTTCGAAAGATAAAACCAAACTCTGCTTTCCTTCTTTTCACCAATTCGCGATAAGCAAGCTGAATAGAAGGAACCCTTTTACCAATCTCAACAAAATTCAACAGAATAAATCGATACTTATATCCAATGCTAAATGATTGAAAATAAAAACTCTTTAAGCTTTTCTGGTCAACGAACCCAGATTGCTCAAAGTCTTTTATGAGGTGATCAAATTCACTGGCAAGACGGTTATAAAGTTCCAGTACAATATCATCTGTATGTTTAAAATGATAGTGCAGATTTCCTGGACTTATATCGATATGTGCAGCAATATGACGGGTAGTCATGTTAATCCCTTTACTATTGTACAATAGAATGGCTGCGTCTAATATTTTCTCTTTTGTATCCATTAAAGCACTAATTCTTTATTTCGATGTGACGAATTTCCATATTTTTAATTGACCAATTCTGATGAAGATAATAATAAAAAAATCCTCCGGAAAAGTAAGCGATTACATCACCCCAATCCCCAACATTATAATTCGTAAGATGTGGCAAAATACCTTCAAATATCACCGACGTGTAAAGCGAAAAGCCTAAAATTTGCAACAATGAATATTTCCTCAACTGAGTACTGCCTACTAACATGTTCCCTAAAACTAATGAAAAGTGTACCACAGCAGGAACAAAAACAAAGTCTGTTAACCAATTATTTAACCAGCCTGTATGGTAGTTCACATCCCTACAAAATCGGATAAAGAACCAGCATAACCAGTAGCAAATGAAGAGCCGGTCAAAAACGTTGAATACTAGTGCATGAAAGAAGCTGCGACTAAAATTGCCAATGTGCCGCATATCAGTAGTGCCAGAAAAACCCCAAAACCTAAATTCTTTTGAAACCTCACAAATTTAGAATCCCCCGTATCTAACGGAGCGATCGTATTTCTTAGATAATGGCAAGTACGTTTTAACCAGCTTTGTTTCTCAGTTTTCATATTATATAAGTTACAATATGAATCAAAGATAAAAGAAAATTATAGAATTAGAACATTTGTTCTAATTTATTCATTTATTAAATTTATAATTGAATCTTTGCTTTTTCGTGATCGAGATATGCTTAATTCAAATTATTGCTAAAAATATTAGCAATTTTATTGAATGAAATCAATGAAGTTTAAAGCGGCTTATGGTGATGAGGAAAGAGAGGTGCTGATCAGCCAGGTCAGTGGTAGCTTGAATGGTATTCACATTTACATTACACCTGAAAACAACCTTTATTACTTCATTGGAAGCATTCATCATGCGATGGGTAAATCGATCGTACATTGGGTTAAACCTACCGATAAGAGTATACATCAGGAACGTTATGTTGGTGATGATAGCGACGCAATATTGGACAGATTGCGAGACGCAGGATGGATTGAATGGATATGAGACTTAAGGCTATTTACTTTCCTCAATAATTTCCAACAACCTATCCAGCCTCCATCGGACCGGCTCCTTTACGCGTTCATGTGTTCCAGTACGAAGTATTGTTATCTGTTTATCCAGGAATACATGTACATCAGGAACTGTTGCACCTTGACCTAATTCAATTGGCCCTTGTGGTAATTCTATCCCGTGAAATGCTGCTTCGTAATCTTCTGCTGTTAGGTATCCTTTGCTCATGGCGCGAAGGTATAAAAACGGCTTTATATCTGCTTGTCTTACATTAAAAAATTCGACAACCATTTCAATTCAGAAAAGTTTTGGGACCTGGCAGTAGACATTGTTACTTGTTGGTATATGAGACAGGAGATTTATTTCCTGCAAATATTACCAGTTAAATCTCCATTTCAGTATGATCACCAAAAAACGACGAGCAATTCCAGGTCGAACTACTCGTCATGACATAACACATCAATCCGTAATGTGATACACGTACTTCTTAAGGATATGATCCGTCATTGGTAGCAAGCGTCTGGCAGTGTCTAGAGGATAAAGACCAGAAGCGGTATAAAATTCAACCCTGCCACTCGTGTTGATATACCAAACTTTCTTGACAGAGTATAAAGTGAGCGTATCCGGGCGCGTAATTTTTTTAAAGTTAGTAATCAAATCCCTGTCTATCGGATAGATCGTTTCACTAATATTTTTTTCATCACAATTGACCGGTCTGTAATGATCATTGCTCCAAATCATGCATCGCTCATTTCCTGTAAAACCATCAACTTTAAATTTATTGATCGAATATATTGCAAATAGTATCCCCCCGAATAATATTGCAAAACCTACAATTTTCTGTTTCGATATTTTTTTCTTCCCCAGGAGTTTCTCTTTATCACCGGTTGGTGGCTCTCCATTTCCGGAACTACCTATATTTCTTTCTTCCGGTTCAGGGAGCTGCATACCATGATGATATGGCCGGGGTTCAAAATCAATCATCCAGGCCAGCAGGCAAATGTTGTTAAAGGTAGTCTTCACTGTCCTGTCGTATAAGAAAGTATGCAAAGCCCGAAATTTATCTGCTGTTCCATTTCCAATCGCTTTAATATAAGCCCCCTGATTCTCCTTCTCACCAAAAAAGGATTGCAACAATAATTCATCCTTTGGATCGAACCGCTCTGTGCAAATTTTAACGCAATGCGCTTTCAGACTGCGACGAGTTGGCGAGACTAATTCTGGCCGCAATTGGTTGGCCGCCAGCTTGCGGTCAAAATCTTGAAGAACCAAATCTTTGTACACACGTTCAGACATTTTTCAAATTATTTACTGATAAATCTAACACATTTTTCGCAATCGCGGTGGCAAAACTGGAACCGTACTGGAATTCCAGTGGAACGACTGGAAATACTGGAATCGGCTGCCAGAAGGGCCTTTAGACTGCTATACATTTGCTTCAGAAATCGATTCGAACGGTTTCACCTGAGCAAAGGACGCGGCGGTTGATAGCTGGTCTGGGAAGCGGTTACCGGCTTCCGCGAACAATGCTCAGCACTTTCCAAAAAAAATGTGAGAGGCGCCTCTTACGCGGTTTGCAGTGTCGCCCGGAGATAGTCTCCGGGTAGCTGCAGGATTTATTCACTTTAATTTTTTAGAAAATGTTTGAGCTATTTTTCGCGCTCTTTCTGGCATTCGCATGCCCTGCGCACAACAACAATAATAACAACGGCAATACCAATGGCACAGTGACCACATACGGCGATCCACCTGCCGACGGCGACGATGGACACGTTCCACCAAAGCCACCTAAACCATAGGTATGTCCATTAACTATAAGGCAAGATTACTCTTGCCTTATTTTTTTATTTCAGCCACTACTGTTTGATTTATTATCTTTAAGTCAAAAAATTAGCGTTGAAAAAAGAATTCATTTCGATAATAGCCCTATTCTGCTTGTTTGGCTGTCAGAAGCCAGACATTCCTGCTCCGCTATCGGAATCCACTGACTTTAAGAAAGCAGAAGCATTTCTACACCAGCATAAAATTGATTCAGCATTCTCTTATTTTGACAGAGTGGCGACCGGTTCGAAAGACAGCCTGGAGGCCGCAATGGCTTACAACTACATGGCGTCCATTCAATCGGATGCCGGAGACTACTATGGCGCCCAGGAAAGCCTGACCACTTCGCTAACCTATCTGGACGAACAAAAAAAAGAACATCGTTATTGTCTCGCCTCTGATTACAATGAGCTCGGAATGACCAGTTCAAAACTTGAAAATTTTGACAGTGCTGTTGACTATTTTGATCTGGCAATTAAATTTTCTGACGAGGAAGCCTACCGGTTGATTTTCTTAAACAATAAGGCGAATGCTTTTCGCTCGAAAGGAGATTACAAACAAGCACTACGCTTTTACCAGCAGGTACTCGGGCAAACGAAACGTGAAGGAAAGGAGTACGCCCGTTTGCTCAACAATATGGCCAGCACAAAATGGCTACAAAATCCCAGTTACAACGCGGGGCCCGAGTTATTTAAAGCTTTGCAGATACGACAAATCGCAAAAGACCTTCGTGGCCAGAATTCTAGTTATACACATTTAGCAGACTATTATAGTAAGTCCAAGCCTGACTCGGGTCTGTATTTTGCAAACAAAATGTATCTGATTGCCCGCCAACTGAATCTTCCTGATGCGAAATTGGATGCCCTGAAAAAACTAATCAGGTTAAGCCCGGCAGAAAAAGCAAAAGGGTACTTCATCCAGTATGAACAGCTAAACGACAGCCTGCAAACAGCAAGAAATGCAGCAAAAAATCAATTCGCGCTGATCCGCTATCATACTGAAAAGAGCAAGGCCGATAATTTAAAATTACAAAAGGAAAATTCAGAAAAGCGATATGAACTGATCCAGGAACGCATCCGTTTTTATGGCATGCTTGGTCTCTTTCTGTTGATCCTCTTTCTGGCGGTGCGTTGGTATAAAATACGAAAAAAGCGAACTGAACAGGAAAAACAGGAAGCTATCCTGGAAAACCAGCGCAAAGCCTCCAAGAAAGTACATGACACGCTGGCCAATGATTTGTACAGGATTATGAAAACGGTTCAATACGGTTCCGAACAAGATCCTGACTGGCTGATGGATAATCTGGATGATGTCTATCAACGGGCCCGTGACCTGTCCTACGATATTGTTGATGACAATGAAAATTTTGAGTTGAAATTATCCGTGCTGATAAAGTCATTTGCCACAGACACAACCAGGGTCATCCTTGTCGGCAACAGCCACGAACTGTGGCTAAAAGTGCCTGCCGCAGTAAAGACCGAGATTAAATATATTATCCAGGAACTCATGGTCAATATGCGAAAACACAGTCAGGCGACCGATGTTGTCATCCGGTTTGAAAAACAGTCAAACCGTTGTTTGATCAGCTATATCGACGATGGGGTTGGCATGCAAAAAAGTACCGTTTTTAACAATGGCCTGGTGAATACGGGAAACCGTATTAAAGCGATTGACGGCGAGCTTACCTTTGTTACCAATACCGGGAAAGGCCTTGAGATCAACATCACTTTTCCCCTTGCATAAACACCTAATCTATGTTTAATAAAGTACTTATCGCCGAAGACCATCAGAGCATCAAGCTCACTGTCGAACAAACCTTGAAGAATTTAGGCATTTCAGAATTTCAATATGTATATTACTGTGATGACGCAGTCTCCAGGTTAAAACGCAGTAACCAGGAGAACAAGCCTTTTGAACTGCTGATCACCGACCTTTCGTTTACCGATGACGGCCAACAACAGGCAATTACCGATGGCAGCCAACTAATTAAAGAAGCCAAAAGCCTGCAGCCGGATCTTAAGGTCCTTGTCTTTTCAGCAGAATCCAATCCCGATGTGATCCGGGAGCTTTTTGACCGGTTCACTATCGATGGTTATGTGTGTAAAGGCCGTCATGACGCTATTGAATTAAACAGTGCCATCTTAATGATCGCAGACCACAAGAAATATGTACCGCTGGAATTTCGAAATGCGGTTCGAAAGAAGAACAGCTATGATTTCGATGAATTTGACACGATGATCATCTCTCAACTTGCCCTGGGCACAAAGCTAAAGGACATCCCGGCATATTTAGAGCAGCGGGGTGCAAAAGCATCCAGTCTGAGCAGTGTCGAAAAGCGTCTTAATTTAATTAAGGAAGCCTGCGATTTCACCACGAACACGCAACTTATTGCCTATTGTAAAGACCGCAAGATTATCTGACGATTGACACTTGCCACAGCTACGTGTTCCCGTAAAAAACTCCTGAGACGGTCAGTTACATTTGAAGTAATCATAAATTAATTTATACATCATGAATTATTACGTCAACAAACTTGCTCAAAGCAACGGAGATCACGAGGTGCATGAGGAAACCTGCCGGTATCTGCCCACCATCGAAAATCGAATGTATCTGGGCAGCTTTTCTAATTGCAGGGATGCGGTAAGTGAAGCCAGGAAGAGCTACTCAACAGCTAATGGATGTCTAACCTGTTCGCCAAGCTGTCACACCCAGTAAATTTTCCAGCAGTAAGGATATATTCTCCTTACTGCTCTCTGTACGGTTTCCCGTAAAAATAACCGATATTCATGTGGTAATTTTGAGTTATAAAACAATCAAACGATGAAATTTATATGTCTATTGCTCTTAATACTGGTTATTCAAAAACCGAAACCAACCACCGTCTACGTCTGTAAGGCACCAAATATCAAGAAATACCATTACCGCAAAGATTGCCGGGGATTCAGTCGCTGTACCTATAAAATAATCAAAACCACTCAGGCAGAGGCTGAAAAAGCCGGAAAAACCTTATGTACCTGGGAAAAGTAGCTGTACTTCTATACGCCTGAAACCTTCATGGTTAACATCGACAGGTTATCCATGATAACAAGGAAATCTAAACAAAAATTAACCTCAACACATTTTTATTATGGGCTGGTCATATCGTAAATCATTTGGCTCCGGGCCGTTCCGGATTAATTTCTCAAAAACTGGCGTCAGTTACTCCGTAGGCGTTAAAGGAGCACGCATCAATGTTGGTCCACGGGGAACCTATGTTAATTTAAGCGCCAACGGCATCAGTTATCGCAAAAAAATAAATACCAATGCTCCTGCTAATGAGCCTCTGCCCTATTCCTCTTTACGCTCCGAACCCACAGGCCACAACATTATGTCTGCCGAGATTGAACAACTTAGCGACAGTGACTCGACAGCCTTCATTGCCGAGCTTACGGAAAAAGCGGGCCAGTATTCTTATGTCAATTGGTTTGGAATATATCCATTGATCGCATTTATTGCTGTGATGGCTTTTACCTCATTTGACTCCAAACCTGTGACCTTGCAACCAGCGACCGACAGTTTGCTAGTAAATATCACCTCAACCATCGGTGTGAATGTAAGGCAGTCTCCGAATGCAAAATCTACAATATTGCGTTCAGCAGATTATGGACAGACCTTTCCCTTAGTAGATTCTACCGATCAAAAATGGCTGAAGGTCCAGTTGGCCGATAATATCGGCTACATCAGCCGGCGCTTCGCTGCAGTCGAGCATGTCACGCACGAGCCAGTTATTCAGGATCAAGTCATACTGGCCAATCCCTATGCAGGCTATATATTTGCGCTATGCATCCCCGGATTTACTGTATTAATCATTTGGCTCAAAAAAAAGGACAGGGAACGGTTTTCTATGGAACTACATTACAACATGGATGAAAAGTTTCAGGAAGTATACAACCAATTCAATATACATTTTGCGGCATTTGCCAGCTCATCAAGAGTATGGCAATATCTTCAAACACATCAGGTCAGCGATTTCAAACGCAATGCAGGCGCCGGTCAACTCATTAAAAGGTCACCAATCAGACAGGTTTCTTCCAACCAGGCACCTCTACCCTATTTTCAAACGAATGTATCCATACCCTGCATTAAGTTAAACAACCTGGCATTTTACTTTCTGCCCGAAAGACTGCTGATAAAGCGCGGCAACACCTTCGCTGCAGTATTTTATAAAAACTTAAAAATCAGCGGTCACATCACCCGGTTTATAGAAGATCAAATCGTACCTCGGGACGCGCAAGTGGTTGATCATACCTGGCGTTACGTTAATAAAAGCGGTGGTCCCGATCGTCGATTCAACAGTAACCGGAGGCTACCGATCTGCGCATATTCACAATACACCCTAACCTCGGACACGGGCATCTATGAAGTGATCACGACCTCCAAGCAGGGAGCAATGGATGGCTTCGCAGCATTTCTGTCAGCAATCGGCGTATTGCAAACGAAAATGACGATAACTTAAACACCGATCTCCCAGATATGCAAAATATATGAGCAAAAATTTCTTAGTGATCTAGTTTATCATTCCTTTAGATTTAGGGGTGCCCCCTACAACCTTGCCTTAAGCTAACGATTCCTGTTGGCAGGTTCGCACGGGACTTGCACCTTGTAGGTATATGGCATGCATAGCGCACATAAAAAAGGACTGATCTTTGTACAGCAACCATGTGACTTTTCTTTAAGGTTCCCGCTTGTCGGGGTATCATTGAGTCCATTAGAACACTTAAAAGTGATTTTAGCTATTATTAGAGAGGTTTATAATAAAAAATGAAAAGATTATTTTATTAGAAAATTCTTGATGAATTTATCCCCTGATAGCTAAGCAAAAGCCCGGTTGTTAACACACGATAAAGAAAATTTGCAATGCCAATCGTTTTAATAAATGTTGGAAAACCTTCTTTTAAAAATAAAAAACAAGCAATGGAATACGTACAAAAACAAATTGCTATGCTCAAAGGCAGATCAATATTGTTTTAGGCATTCCAAAATATTCATTGAATTTACCCAATATTACAAACAACAAAAATACCGTCAACAATGCCACCAGACCATCAATTAAGAAAATTGTTCTTTGGTTATCCGCTAATAATTTATATTTTTTTGATCATGTTATTCGGTCCAAATGATTAAACACTTAGGACCATTTCATCATCCGAAATAAAGCCAAGCACATATCCAGTTCCAAAGAAAGTATCGGACCGCATAAAAAACCATTTTTCGCGTGGTAAAGCTATCCTACATCTTTTCAAAAGACCGATGACGATTTTTTGAGGCATTGATTATGATAAAAATAAATAGGATAGCTGCGACTACATAACAGGTATAAATGATTGATTTAGGTCCATTATTGTTCGTATTTGAAACGGAAATAGCTATTAACGCCCAAATACCTACCATTGCGTATTCTCGCAGATTTCGTATCCTAACCATGACAATATTGACCAGGCCTGCTATGCAAATCATAATAATTGTCCAGGCGACATTAGAAATCCCCCATCCACTCCACCCAACTTTTGTCAGCAAAGCAGCTACATTGGCAATAAGTGCGACAGAGATCCATCCAAAGTATATAGCGAATGGCCAAAAAATAAAAAGGTAGCTTTTAAAAGGATGGCTATCCAACTCCATCCTGGTGTTAACAACAATTTTCCCTAAAGAAAAAAGAATAACAAGCATCATAAACACCGACAACACAGTATAGTCATATAACCAGGAAACAACCCAAAGCGAATTTGCACAACATGAAAGCACAAACCACCAACCAATTTTCATAAGTACCGGATCTTTATCGTCCTTTTTAAAAGCCTGAAGTCCGTTATAAAATACAAACACAATTAGTCCAACATAGATTAGCCCCCAGATTGAAAAAGCAAAACCGGCAGGAGTAAAATAATTGAAATATTTATCTGACACCGTTTTCATGGTATTACCATTTAAGGCTCCGGTATTGGAAAGATAATTAACGAAAATCGTGATGATTAAGGCTATCCCATTGGCTAAAGCAAGCGTCTTTTTCATAGTTTTTTATTTAATTTCTGCAACATATTTCCTATCCATACTAGAACTCAAGTATAACACCAAAAGAAGGGATCAGGTTTCCTGATTTAGTATTTAAGATAAACGGAATCCCATTTGAACCATTGGTTTGTAAAGGCTGCCCGTCAGTCGTTAAAAAACTGCTATTGTCTTCTGTTCTTTTAAAAGTATATTTTGGAAAACTCTCATTTTCATTTTTCAGGATATTTTGGATATCAACATATAAATTCAATGCTGTTTTCCTGAAATTTATCCGTTTATCCACACGAAAATCCAACTGACTGAATGCTGCTGATAGCCTTTCCGTATTTAACCGGCTGTAATCAGCTATTCCTGTGCCCAGTGTCAAATAGTTTTNGCKMWGANGNYTGWARMKYAAMTGGSRTWTAGGNKYGANMMTMCCGCWWWGCGGKANKWTCNRMCCTAWAYSCCANTTANGCTWMRAYYKRWAGMSYRWMGTRWRTGACAATAAGTGTCGGTTATCCCATGACGAAGAAATCAGTTTCTGATTCAATCCAGAAAATTTACTGACCACATATGAGTAACTGGCCACATAAAAAAAATTACGAACTAGCTTTTGCTGCACAAAGAGTTCTACACCATAGGTTTCCTCACCTACACTCTTTACCTCCTCACTGCCCACCGAAGCATATTCTGCCCCCTGATTAGCCAGAGAAGTTTCATAAAATCACAAGTTAGTGGCGATTTTGCCTTTTCAAGTTAACCTATCTTACAAAAAACAGCCTAAAAACTTTGATGCGGATGCAAACAAGCAGAAAGAAAAAACGATGGCTGGTTCTATTCAATCGAGCATGTACACCTTCCTTCTTCGTAAAGCTCAAAACTACACGGTAGAATTTCAGGATGTTGAAAAGACCAATATCCTGCTTAAGAAAAAAGGCCTGACTGATTCCCTGGATGTATTCACAAAAGATGAAATTGCAAAAGCACTTGGTGTGGATGCGGTAATCTCTGGAAAATATGAAAATGAGCAATCAAGATCTGAGGCTGGCGCAATTGTGACAACCGTATTGTTCGGTGGCCTGGGAAGCAAAACCGGCTCGGGGGCACTGACGATGGCAATAAATGATGGTGGCAGTGGCGATCTTATGTGGAGATTCTTTAAAAGCATGAACGATGGTGTCTTTAGTTCCAGTGACGAACTTATCGACCGGATGATGAGAAAAGTATCCAGGAACTTTCCCTATACTAAATAAAAAAGACTAAAGAAGGTTTTCTAATATTTCAACTGGCTCATCTATATCTTATATTCCAGGTTGTTGGTCTGAAGTTGGCAACCTGGAATATTATTTTTTTGTGAATAGAAAAAGCCTTTGAGAATAGGTTCGGTGGCCGTGCTTCTCATGCATCGTATAGCAGCCTTTAGTGGTATCATTGAATACAACCAACTAATTATTTAGTTAATTTTCAAGTTTTCTATTACCTTTGCTTTTAACAACATATAAACCATAAGGTAACATGAAATCTTTAATGCTTGCTTCTTTGATATGCACGTTGCTATCTCCTGCATTTGCACAGCCTGAACCGAAAGGTGGTCCTACCAAATCCATTACCGTTGATGGTAAAAAAATGACGGTTTATACCCAGGGGCTTGAAGCCCGAAAGCCTGGTCAGCCCGTTGTGATCTTTGAAAATGGTATGGGTATAACACTCAATAACTTCGATGATATTTTTGAAGAAGTTGCAAAAATCACCCCATTTGTTGCTTATGATCGAACAGGGATAGGCAAATCAGAAAACGACGGGCAATTGCCAACGCTGAAACACAATTCGGAGCGGTTAAAGCGTCTGCTTACCATCATGAAGGTGGCACCACCTTATTTATTTATCGGACATTCTATGGGTGGCATTTACGCAAGAGGGTATGCAATCTATTATCCTGAAGACCTGGCCGGCCTGATCTTTTTAGACCCCGGAGATTTTACGGAAACGAGATCGGCCTACAATGATRMSYTTMAWGATMWWRKWMSAACATCCGAACAAATTGAGCGTTTTACGAAAAACAGACTACAGCGCCCTAAGGTTACATTGCCGGCAGACACGGCACCGGTGAGAGAGAGACAGGTATTAGCGGATTTGCGTTGGACGGACTGGAAAGAGATAACGGATACCAAATTGCCCAATATACCGATACAGTTTATCATCGGTGGTAAATTTAGTGTAGCGCCTCAGTTGCGGATAAAGGAATTTGATCATGAAACTTATTTTCACGCCCGCCAGGTGCGAGCATTCGAGCGGTTCGCTAAAATCACCGGATCTTCTCCCTTTGGAAAGATATTTTTCAATTCCAGCGCAGGACATTATGTCCATTTAGATGACCCCTTACTGGTGATATCCTGCATTAGGATCGCACTGGCAGATTATAAGCGATTAGCCGATAAAAAGGAATAACCTTACTGCAAAAAGTCGAGCAACGTCCGGTGCAAGTTTGGTCTGCGTGAGATGAATGTAAATGGTTATTTGTATCTTCTCGTCTAAACATAATCACGCTGGAGTGATTAAAGTGCTATATAAAAAGCATCCCCAAAATATATCGATAGAATTGAAGAGAAAGGATTTTTGCAATCCAATATCGTTTAGTATACGAAGAACGGGCAGATACACCTAGCTTCTCGTTCTTCGTATTGTATTTTGCAATTCAGTTAATTTCATTTACAATTTCAATGAGAGCGTTAAATTTTGAAAGCGATACATGTAGCCCATACAGTATCGCTTCCCTTCTTTTTTGGATTAGCTTTATGGTCGTATTATCCACCAAGAGCGCAAATTTAGATTGCGGGGAAGGTTGGATAGACCATTCCCCGCTTCTTTTCATTTAGTGGATATCTTTGCCTTTTCCAAAGTCAGTAATATTAAGATCGAACGACTTCGCCATTTCAGTAAGAGTTATAGAAAGTGCGTCGTTTCTATTCTTTGCTGCCAGATAGGTACCAAAAGAACGTTTAGAGACAAGGTAATTATGTACGCCACCGTGCTTTTGATACCTTTTTTGAAGATTTGCGCTTTGCTTCAAAAAAGCATTAATCCACTCCTTAAGAGCGGAAGGATTTCTTTTTAAAGCCCCAAAATACTCTATTAGTACATCGACATGCATCATGATCAAAGGCTTGACACTTTCAAAATGTGTCCTGCGGCCCTTAAGTAAATCGTTAAATGTTGCATTGATATATTCATGCACACCACCAATGTTAACATTGACATCTGAGCAGAGAATCACTGGGTAAATATTAAGTCTTTTGGCCGACTTGACTTTCAGTAAAGTCCTGAGTTCCGACCCTTCGGTAGAGAGATGATCAATTTGATTGATAAGCTGTGTTGCTCCCTTATTTTTACCCGTTTTACCTTTTTCAGCTATAAAGTTGTCATTTAAATATGTTTTAAACTTTTCGAAATCCAGAGTTTCAAGGGTACGAGGATTCAAATCAGTCATTTTCACTTCGAAGACGAAAATGTCCGTCGAAGATGCCCGAACGATAAAATCCTGATATTTGTCATTAGCGATGATTTTTTGCTCGGGACGGTAAAATATCGCCGTAAGGTATTTTTCCACCAGGTATTTTTCAAAAAAGTGTAGTCCGATGTAACCTTTGAAAACATTGAAATTTTTAAACCTTAAGTCAGCTCGTAGCATATGCTGATAAAACGAATAAAAAAAGCCATGTTCAATTGCATATTGAAAAAAGCTATAATCTAAAATAATGGCCTGGCCTTCTTCATGGCAGTAAAAAGGTTTTGGAACGATATCCATATTCACAGAAAGATTTTCCTTATTTTTCAAATCTCCAATCTTAAGTTCGAACTCGTGAATTAATCCCTTGGGCATTCCCTCCAGGTCCAATACATGTTTTCCCAGATTAGTCCTGGCTAATCCCATCACCAATACCTCCAAAAAAAATTTCCCAAAAAACCAGGGATTACCTAATTCTATTTCCTTGAAATAAAGAATCGCCTCTTTCTTTAAAGGCTCGTGTTCGTCCATGAACTTGCTAGATCAACCCACATTTGTTGTTTAATACACTCAATTTCCTTTATAACCAGGTACGCAAGAACAACGACACCGCTGCCAGAGCGATTGTGTTACTTTCCGAAATTATGACTTACGCAATGGGACAGGATGAGCACTCCGGAACACGACCACTGGAGGGAGAAATTCAACAGGCAAATAATCTCATTGAGCTTTGGCGACTGAAACAGCGCGAGCCGACCTATATTAACCTGATAGCAGAAGATGGGGTTGAGGAAATTTCTTTTATACCGCTTGTGTTAGTTACCCTTGTCGAGAACATGTTAAAACATGGTGATTTAAGCAAAGCCGATCATCCCGCGACGATACGCATTTCTTTGAAAGATGGCATATTCCGCATCGAGACAGATAATCTTGCTGCACCAAGGCCAAGTCATGCCGGATTTCATTCTGGCTTAGAGAATATCCGCCAGCGACTGGCCTATAAATTTCACAAGATGGCAACCCTGGATTATGGTGCAACAAAGGCGAATCATTTCTTTGTACTTATTGCGCTTCGTCTTCCAATAAACTGATGGAACTTATTAGTTCTCCGAGCGCTTTGAACACATGAGGAAGACAATTGTACCAGACTATCTTCAGATGCCGGTCGGTAAACGTAGAGGACAAATTGTGATAGTCGAAATCTTCCAAATATTAAAGCTGGTATATCTGGTGGTTCAGAGAATAGCAGAAAAATGGGCAAGCCCCTACATAGTTAGTTTTGAATAAGGTGCAAAAAACCTATTAAGCTATTTGGCATTAAAATTGTCTATTTCATTTGAAATGAACTGAAAAAAAACTTTAGCGCTATGAAAAACAAAGAAAACAAATTCGAAAAGTTAGAAAACATGGATGTAACTACTTTGAGTAAACAAGAGCAGATGGAAATTATGGGCGGCATGCAATGGACGGGAAATGGATCAAAGAATGTTGAAATGGACAAGTGGACTGCGTTAACTGTCGGCGACCCCTGGGGTGGTAGATTTGGCATTAAGATTGTTGATTAGGTTAATGGTAACACAATGCTCACTGTAGCAAATATTATTAGCAAAGCCACTTCGTAGAAAGTGGTTTTGTCGTTTAAAGTCCATAGCGTGTATTTCTATAAAAATGGGGAAGAACCACTAGCTCCGAAATACACACTTAGTCTTCTAGTGCTATTTACTGGCAGCCTTTAACCGCTTTCGCTTAAATCGCCTGTCTTCTAACAGTTTAGACCACCCGATCACAATGATTACAGCCAGTTCAATTCCCAGTATAGTCAGTTTAACATTCAATAAAGGAAACTCAAGTAATGCGGCGATTGCGCCGAAAAACAACACCCAAAAAGTCAAACCTACTCCAGCAAGGACTGTTCCTGAAAAAAGCTGGTCTGGTGTGGTAGCCGACATCAATTCCTTATCTTTGGGATAAGTTAACAGGAAACTTACCAGCGTATTCAGGATCATAAATGGCGATGCTATAGCTGAAGATAGAGAAATCAGTTTAAACAAATCAATGCTTGTAAATAAACCTGGTTCAAAGTGAAAAATCAAGTAGGCACAAATCGGCCATATACAAAACACGATTATAAAAAGCGACAATTTCCAGCCAATCGTGATTTCCTTAAAATAGGCGATGAGAGACATTAGACTATAAATATATGAGAAGGAAAAATAAGCATTAAAATCGAAATCCTTTCAGAATAAATAAAAAGTCCAGCTCAATAAAACTTAGCCTAATTTCAGAAAGCCATTTTCTTTTTTGACAATTCCGTCATTCTCCGCGATTCTCATGGCCTCTAATAACAGCTGTTTCATATCCTCAGTAACACGGCTGAAGCCGAACAGCTTAGCCACAAGATTGGCAGCCGCTTCATCCGTGATGGCAATAGACTCAGAAACAACTTGCCTAATGGCCATATTAATTTCTTCAGGAGCAATGATCTGCAACCGTTTGGAAGCTGCCGGAAGTTGACTACGGTCGCGTACTACTGGGTCACTCATGTCTTTGTGCCAAAGAAATTCGCCTTTCATTTTAATTAATCCATTCTGTTCACTAAAACGGGAAGCCTGAGTAAGGGTATATTTAATCCGTGATCCGACTTTGGAAATTCCAGCTGCTTCCACCATCCGTTTTGCCATTTCATCAAAGTGTACCGGGCTCTCAATTTCCACAACATCGGCGATCCAGGACGCTAAATCCCCAAAGGAATGCAAGTGCATTTCCTGAGCACCTACAGCTGATGGCAATTCCGCCTGTTGGTAGAATACCGTTTCACTAGCCTGCTCCTGCCGCTGTTCACGCTCTACAAAATGCTGTTCTTGCTCGTACACCTTTGTTTCCTGATCTATACTTGCCGTTAATGCCTTTGCCTTCTCAACGGCCTCTACCAATCTTTTCAGTTCCCTGTCCGGATTACGGTACCAGTCTGTACTCCATACGTGATATATGTTCCAACCAAACATTTCCAATACCTGTTCACGCAACCGGTCCCGGTCCGTAGCTGACCGGGCTTTGGCATAATTCTGACCGTCACATTCTATTCCCAGAATATAGCGCCCCGGATTCTCCTGATCAATCACCGCAAGATCCAGATAAAACCCCGTCGACCCCACTTTGTTTCTGACGATGTAGCCTAGTGCACCCAACTGCCGGGCAACTTCCTCTTCAAAAGGCCTTAGTTCGGTCACTATTGGCTCGGTGCTTTGTTCAAATTTCGCGTGCTGTGCGAAATACAAAAAGCTTTTCAGCGCGCGTATGCCAAATTTAGCGTTCTCTGCTACCCGAAGATCTGCCGAAGTGATATTGGTAAAAACCTCGCAGCGCATTTTCGCCCTTGTGATCAGTACGTTCAGCCTGCGCTCACCTCCCTCATTGTTCAGTGGTCCAAAACTCATGGGTACTGTGCCATTGTCAATACGACCATAGCCAATACTTATATAGATAACATCACGTTCATCACCCTGGACGTTCTCTAAATTCTTGATGAAAAAGGGTTCGTGCGGGTGGCTCTTAAAAAAGGTTTCCACTTCCGGATGCTGGCGACGCTGCAATTCAAGCGCGGCCTGTATGGCCTGCATCTGGGAGTTACTGAAGGCCACTACTCCAAGACTCAGTTCAGGAGATTGCTTGGCGTGTAATATTACCGCCTGTGCAACATTTTCTGCTTCAATTGGATTCGTGCGCGTCTTTCCCCGATCATAAACGGCATCCGGGAGGTGATGAAAACGTAACCCTAGACTTTGAAGTGAGCCCGGACTAGGAAAGATGACAAGTTTATCCTCATAAAACTCATGATTTGATAAGGTAATGAGTGACTCATGGCGACTACGATAATGCCATTTTAGCATACTGCTCGGCGCACCCTGTCCATCGCACATACCCAGGATGCTTTGCATATCTGCGGTTTGGTTGTCCTCATCTTCCAGCTCTGTATTCAATCTGTCAAAGAAGCTGGTGGGGGGCAACTGCTTGGTGTCACCAACAACTACCAATTGCTGGCCACGCATGATGGCACCCAAGGCGTCTACAGGTCTGACCTGACTGGCTTCATCAAAAATAATAAGATCAAATTGTATGTTTCCCGGTGGAAGGAAGTTGGCAATAGACATCGGACTCATCATCCATACAGGTTTGATGGCCTGCATTGCTGCGCCGGCCTCCTCTACAAGCCTGCGTATGGCCATGTGGCGGGCGCGCTTATTGAACTCCGTCCTTAAAACGTTCACCTGTCCTCCTGCGTGTTGTTTTGGAATATTTTTCCAGTGTTTTAACGCAACTCTTGCGCGGTTATAGACCAGGTTCAGCTGATCAAGTTTTCTGAACTGATCAATGAGGGTCTCATGGCTTACACGCTCAAAATGGCTGAGGGCCGGATTTAACTTAAAGGCCTGTTCGATCAAATACTCATACCAGGTTTTCAATAATGCAGTTTTCAGCAGCTCCGAAGCAGATTCCCAACTTGCAGCTAAGTTAACCAGAAAGCCAAAACCGGCCAGGTCTGCTGCCTGTGCAAGATTGTTCCAGTCAATTACCAGTTGCAGTTCAGCAAACCTTTCTGCTCGTTGCAACCAGAAAGCGGATTGTGCACGAAAGTTCATTGCAGCAATCTCTGACTGCCTGGGATCAGTTGCATCCAGCTTTAAAGCATGAAACGCAGCCTCGCGCTGTGATTTAACTTGCTCAGCGTTTTGTTTCAGCTCAGCTGCAAAACCAGCGGCAGTTGTTGCTGTGTTGCTTTGTTTCAGATATTCAAACAACTGACTACTCACGCGATTTTCAGCAAAAAGTTGATGAACTCCGGCAAGATATTCAGCCGCGCGGCTCAATGCGGCCCATTCAGATCTATGCTTTAACCATCGCTTTCCAAATATTGAAGCAGCCAAGGGTTCTATGGCAGACATTTCATTTTCTAAGCGCCTGGCTTCAGATATCGCATCCACAATTTTCAGCCTTTCGGAAACTTCATCCGGTAAGCCAATCTTAAGAAAAGAGGCCAGACGCTGGTTAGCGCGACGATAACCACCGATTAAAAACTTATACCACTTATTGCCGTGCGCTACAAGATTCTGGCGTATGTCCAATATATCCTGCGCCCAGGCTTCCGGGATGAGTTTTTCTTTATAGACCTTATACAAGGTGTCCAATTCCTGACCTGTGGCGATCAGATCACTGATATCCTGTTTTTTCAGCAACCAGATATCATTGTCGATTTCAAGATCACTCAGATCAGGCGCTTTAGCAGCCAGTTCTAGCTCTGATACTAAAAAATCCAATGAAGGATTGTCCTCCACTTGTACCAGCCCTGTTGAAGCCGCTACTTTTTCGGACAGGTCAAGCAATTCTGTGATCGCGTATCCGGCACGATTGATCTGTTCTAAAACTGCGCTCTTTTCATGCGGCAATAAAACGGTTAAGCCGCTACCCCAAAACAATTGTTTTTCCGGAACGCCAATGTCTCTCAACCTGGCTTGAAGGCGGTCACAGGTAGCGGATGCTTCCCGAATTTTATCTCCGTTCCAATGTTCAATATCTGGAATCGCTACCTTTATCACACGTTCTTGACCGACTTCGGTATCAATTTGTAATAAAAACCCGATCACCTGATTGGCACTCAGCCCACTTCCAGCTATGCTGGAATTCACCGCATTGCAATAGCGGTTCAATTCATCCCGGGATGAAGCAAGTTGCTGGATATCCTGCTCAAGCTGGCTGACAGTAGGTCTTCCAAGTTCCATTACCCGCTTTAACTCGCTAAGTAAATCGCGCTTGTTGGCTTTATGACTGTGTAGTTCCAAACATGATTCGCCTAACTGGATCGCATCCAACCTTCGCTTAACTACTTCCAGAGCGGCCATTTTCTCGGCAACAAACAGTACTTTTTTACCTTGTCCGATACTATTGGCAATGATATTGGTTATAGTCTGTGATTTCCCTGTACCTGGAGGGCCCTGAATGACTAGATTATGTCCTTCGTTAGCTGCTAAGATGGCCTGCATCTGCGAACTATCCGCATCTACAACTTTAAACAGTGTATTTGCATTTGTTTCTTCATCAAGATCTTTCTGATCCTCGTCATCGGCCTGATAAGTGGATTGAAAACCTGTCTCAAACAGTGCCAGGATATTTTCATGTAAGCCGGGTTGACTTTCAGAGGGCCATTTGGAAGCATCAAGATCATTATAGATCATGAATTTCCCAAACGAAAAGAAGCCCAGCTCAATCTCATCACCTTCAACAGACCAAAGTTCCTGCTTGGCGATGTGTTCCCGAATTAAATTGAAGTATAAAGGTACATTCATGTCCTCGGATTCAGGCAGGTCCGGAATAGACAGATTGAAATCAGCCTTCATCTTAGCCTGTAAGGATAAGTTGGCTCCAATATCGCTTCCCGAGTATTTTAACCTGAAACGTTCCTGAGCACTGGATCGCTCCAGCTCAACAGGAATAAGTAAGAGCGGGGCATAACGAGGAGTTTCTGTATTCCCTGTTTCGAACCATTTGAGCATTCCGAGTGCCAGGTAGAGTATGTTAACGCCTTGCTCTTCAATGCTCGTGCGGGCAAAATAGTAAGTATTCAGTAACCGGGTCTGTAATTTCTGTTCAGCTTCACTGGTCTGTAACTTGGTATCCTGATAAGATTCATCTGTGGGTTGCCCTAACTCCGGTAGATCGGTATCTTCTTCACTATCCTCATTCAGCTTGTGATCATCTTTTTTATCCTGAATGCCCAAAAAAGTCATGGCCTTATTTTGTTTGGCAAGAATGTCAAAAACAAACTCAGATTTTTCCTGTACAATCTTCAGTCCTTTTCCTTTTGGCGTTCTATAATTGAGCAATGGATTTTTTAAACCAAGATCTAATAATTCCTTACGTGAAGCTTCTAGTTTTGCCTGTATAGATTCGAGCATCTTTTTTTAATGTCAGTAATTGTTGACGGTATTATCAAATTTACTCCATTAGGGCAATTAATACAACTATTAAATTCCTCTAACAGCTATTCCCAAACCGGCGGACTATTGATGTTGGTCTCCTGCATCAGGTCACCAGGCACACAAACAACACGGCTTATGATTTGAACCAAATAAACTCCCAGGAAGATAAACAAAAGTAAAAACAATGCGCACCAGAGCTAATTTTGTTTAGCATTCTTCCGCAACAGATTTCTAAACACAAATTCCAGAACCGCATCCCTGTTTTTCAATACATCCTGTAAAGTATTTGAAACGTCATAATCAGGAATAGCCCCCCTTTTCCGTATAACCGGATTTACTGTATACACGGTATGTAAAAGCGGTATAGTTAGGGCGGTTTCAGTATAGTTGCCTCTTACCGTTATCTTTTGCACCCCATTGCTCATGCCGGCATAACCGGACGTTTCACTTCCCACCAATATGGCGTTTGTATATTCTTTTAGTAGTCCTGCCGCGGTACCTGCTGCAGAAAACATGTTGCCATTAATCAGCACCACCAGTTTCCCTTTAAAATGATATTCTTCAATCGGGTTAAAAGGTGCCAATTCACGCAGAATATCAAATTTTGTCACCTTATAAGTTCGATCATCTTGCATGACCAAGCCGTATTTCTCATCTAATTCCAGCCGATCACCTGTTGTTTTCAAAAAATATTCATTATCTCCTAATGTAGTTGTTTCTTTAGCCAAGGTAACAGGTTTGTTTATGACATACTGAAGCAGATAACCGGCGTTTTTGGCATCACCGCCACCATTATCTCTTAAATCAATGATCAGGTTTTTAATGTTGTTAGCAGAAATTTCCCGGAAGCATTTTTTATAAAAATCGGGATAGGTATTTTCAGGGTCTTGAAAACTATCCTTAACAAAACTATTGATCTTTATAATAGCATAGTTTTCGGGCTTATTCAGTTCAAAATTAAACGCACCTCCTGCAGTTTTTTTTTCATCCGAATATTTTTTAGCTCTGTTGGTATAAAATAATTCGCTTGAAGCCGGTTCTACCTGAACAGTTACAATTTGTTTTGACTTATAATCCCGATAAGAAACGCTATATGATGGCCTTTCTCCAATTATCTGTGAATATAAATAACTAAATCTGCCAGGTAGCCCCAAATTATACTGCAAACCAGCATGACTTTTTCCATCGGTGGAATAATACTTAAAAATTTCGAGTATAATATCATTGCTTAAGCGATCATCTATCGCCAGGACCTCAGATCCATCCGGAACTGGCAGGCTACTCATGTTTTTCACAATAAAGATGCGCTCATCTTTGATGTATACGTCGAAAGGAAGTAATTTTTGATTTGACAGGATACTCGCGAGCTCGTTAACAGGATAAAAACCCGCGTGATCGTCATAAATATGCATTTTGCGTAGCACTTTGTAAAAAGACGTTGCTTCCAAGGGTTTGGAAGTCTCTAACATCAGATTGTCCGTCATTTTCTCAAATTCTTCAGGAGATTGATTGGTATAAAGTCCTGGAAATGTTTTGATAAGTGCATTTTTAAATTTTTCGAGATCTGCCTGCATGGCTTCAGGCTGATAAATTATAGATTGTTTTAGCGTCTTATTTGTTGAATTATTCCTGGTAAACCAGTAGGTTTCACCGCCTTGGTTAAGCGTCATTTTATTTCTTGAAGTATCAAATACCAACTCAATACCTGTCTGATGATAAATGAACCTATCTTTAGCGGAGACTTCCAATGGAAATGTGCTCTGCCCGGTAGCCTGTCCCAGTAGCGTCGTATCATTTTTACTGATCGTTATTTTGAGTTGTAGTCGTGTGCTGCTGTAAATGCCCAGGTATTTGTCCAGGTCTTCGCTTTTTAATGCGGTGCTGTTCATCGATTTATTCAGCCTCGGATTGTTGATGGTTTGTGCCGATGCGCTAATGGCAAATGCAATGAAGAGCAATAAGAGCGTTAAGTTTTGTTTCATGATGCTGACTTTCCTATAAAGACGAAATATACGGAAAATGGTTGCACGTCAAATTGTGGTCTTAACTGAAATAGCGCGAAAGATAAGTTTGCAATTTAATGAGAGCATAGCTGACAGCCAGTTACCTATAGACGTGGTTTTTACCAATATTACCAAACAAGTGGAAGCCCAGACGAAGTTTGGTGCCCTTGATGGAAAGACATTGGTAGGTTTTTACATTTTCAGAAGGACGAATGGGTAATCGCTCAGCTTTTTACACTTTGTTTGTTACATCTTCACCGTCTGTTCCGTAGCATCGAGTTCTTTCTTATCGATCGCCTTATTCCCATCTGTAGATCTTAAATTTAATCCTTTCACACTCCTGCTTCACTAGGGACTCAATCTCTGTTTTGATCATATTGTAGTTTTCAGTGACAACCTCGAAAGATACCGGAGTGATCACCGGAAATATCTTTCGAGGTTGATTCTTCCTCCGCAATGGCCTGATGTTCATTCTGAATCTCACAATGAAACATTTTCAAAGCGATCTTCTGATCAGGATTATCGGCTACCATGCCCACAAACTCACCAGAAGATAAAGCAGCAATCTTACTGGCTGGAATCGCATAATCCATCTGGGTAGACCTGGAAATCGAAATATCACTGCTGTTGATGCTCTTGCTTTCCTTATCCTGGACGATCTTGCCAAAATTCTCACTTAGCTTTTTCGCTGTACTCCCTGTTACCGGTCCGCCGATAATGTTACCGACAATCCCCACGATCACCTATAAGATTTTGACCAAAGCATAAAATCCAGTGTTGCTTTGTAATTGCCCAATGGCACATCTTCTTTGTAGTAAGAATAATTTTTAGGTTCGTACCCAGCTTCTAAAACGGGGAAGAATTCCAGTACCATAGTTTCTCTGTTCATATCTTTTGAATTTGTTGATACAAAATTCCTAAGCTGAAACCATGATACTTCCCATGTGGGACAAATAACTCATTGGAAGTTTTTTCCCAAAAGACCCAGTGAGCATCTCCCACACATTACCGCTTTAAAGTTTTAAGTTTATTTACATTCCTCTCCACTGGTCAATTACTCCAAGCTAGATCGAAAGCATTTTTTATCGATTTCAGATCTAACTTTGGCCGTTTGCAAATCTACGTAGTTCAGCAGTAGAAGAACTTAACTTTAGAAATCCATGAGTCTAACCCTTTACAGTTTAGACCCCTAAGCATCATCTGTCGAAAAGACTTCTAAATAGTGGGGCGATTATTATACAAGGATCTAGCCTAAAAAGACAACTTCCCTGAACCATTGGCCCTCAGGTTTGTTATCCATGAGAAATTAAACTTCAATATTATGATTGACCCTGAAGAAAAAGACGAGCAGGCACAAGGTACCAGTGAGGAAACAAAGAAACCGCAATCAAACGACACCGAAAATACCAACTGGGACAAACACCAGCAAATAGACGAGGAAGGCAATGAAGTCGGTCCGGATGACATCAAATAAAACAATATGAAAAACATTCTAATGGTACTGACCTCACACAGCGAGATGGAAAATACCGACAGCAAAACAGGAGTTTGGCTCGGCGAATTCACCGATCCCTACTATGAATTTATAGATGCAGGATATACCATAACCCTGACCAGCCCCAAAGGCGGCAGACCACCAGTTGATCCTATGAGCGAACTCACTGAAAACATTACCGGTTCAAACCGCAGGTTTCAAGATGATGAGCAGGCAAAAGCCGATTTCAGTCAAACAACCGTACTGGACCAGATCAAACATACCGCGTTTGATGCTGTATTTTATCCCGGCGGACATGGCCCCATTTGGGATCTGGCACGCGACAACAACAGCGGGATTCTGATCCATGATTTTCTGGACTCAGGGAAACCAGTAGCAGCAGTATGTCACGGCCCCGCCGCATTGATCAGCGCAGAACAGCAAAGACCCGGCTTTTTAAATGGAAAAGTTATCTCCGCCTTCAGCAATGCTGAAGAAACCCTGGTGGGACGCAGCCACAACGTACCTTACCTACTTCAAACCAAACTGGAAGATTTGGGAGCAAAAGTAAAAACAGCCATCGTACCCTTTCTTTCTCATGTCGAAACAGACGGACTCCTGGTCACCGGACAAAACCCACTTTCAGCAGGACCCACCGCAAAGGCCCTGATCGAACTCCTGGAATCCAGACCCGTTAAAAACACCTCTGATCCAGTCGACCAACAGCATCAATGGCAGGAAAAAGCAGAAAAGTACCTGGACCAGAAGCCAGACGACATCAAACCCTAAAACATCCCGCCCCGGTAAAGGCAAAAAAAACGGAGAAGAATCATACCGATCGTTCCCCGTCATGTAAAATAACGCTCTCAGTAATTAATACGTTTTGAGCAGCTCTGTTGTTTTACCCGCATAAAAAAAATTCACATCGGGTATTTAACATCCTCCTTCAGCTTTAAAGCAAAACCTTACTTTTCAGCATACTTTGTTCGGTTTTTCTTCCATCAGATATCACAACACACTTAACCGTCCGGGCAACCTGATATGGACTGTGGTTGGTGAATGTCTCAGGAAGGAAGTCTTCTAATTGTGCAATATGGCTAAAACGTGCATAATATCCCCAGTCAAAAAACTTAGCGTATCTTTTATGGACTCTTAGGAGGCTGTATGAATTGATACGACTGCGCTTAAGATAAATTTACATTTTATTTTTTTGGGTTATAACTTGAGTAATAAACTGAGGGCAAACCAAATTCATCATTTTTTAGAAAAGCATATTTAAACCCGATTTTCCCTAAAACCTTTTTCGAGGCTGCATTTAACGGGTCAATTGAAGCATAGATAGTTTCAATTTTTTTCCTGGAGTGTCCAAAGTCCAACATGGCTATTGCTACTTCAGTCGCCAATCCTTTATTCCAATACTCTTTTTTCAAAGCATAAATTAATTCTATCTGTTTAATTGATTCAGAATATACCAGTCCACAATAACCGATAAAAGCATTGCCCGCTTTTTCAATAACGGCATAATTGCCAAATCCCTTCTCCATATAATTACAGATCGTTATCTCTATCCATTTCAATGTCTGCTCTGGTGGTAAAGGATTTGAATCACCTACAAACTTCATCAGTTCAGGGTCACTGCATATCCTGTTAAGCTGTTCAAAATCATTCCTTTCAATTTCTCTAACCAATAATCTTTTCGTTTCAAAAACTATATCCGTCATGCGTTTTTCAAATTAGTATTGACTCAATTTTTTAAACATAGGTATTTAATAGTAATCTTAAAAGAATGTGAGACTGCATAGGTATCTTCGAGCATGCGGTATTTGACGATGAGGTTATTTTCACAGGTTATCTGGATGCAGAACGGTGATTCAATATTCTATTAGCCTTTAACAATTTGGAAGCGAAATCTGCAATCACAATTCCAAAATTCTTTTCTTCAAGAATCCTTTCTATATGCGCGGAAGGCGGCCCGGTCATCACCCAAAACATTTCATAAATGCCTTAATTTCATAAATGCTGTTTTTGGGTCCAGACGATCCTTTTATCGTTCTATCTCCTGTTATGTCCCAGTCAACTGCTTCCAAGCCTTTTTAAATTGGGAGGCAAAAGAATAACAAGATTACAATGGGGAGTCATATAGCACAGCGATCGTCATTGCCTCCTTTTATTTCACGTGGGCTTTTATACCATCGCGCTTTTTCGATCCATAAACCAAGCAATCTGCAAGACGGATGTGGTAATTGTTATCCGGATTGGTTAGCTCTATTTTAACATGATGCTTCCCCTCTAACAATCCATACTTCCAGGTAAGCTCATGCCGCCTGTATCTGAACGATGTAGACAGGTGTGCGACTTCTATCAACTTGCCGTCAACATACACTTTTGCATCATAACTAAATTCGGGAAGTTCTCTTTGGTTCTTGTTCGCCGCACCGCGCAAAGAAAAGCCCGTTCCTTCGAAATCAAATTCGTAGGTAACACCCATTGTTTTGTTTAGGACCACTTTATCTATAGCATATACACCTTCAAACCCTTGCTCTAGCTTTACCGGGCGTATCTTTTGTGCGACGATCACCACATCCTGCGCATTTACCTTGCCTCCATTTTTTACCACAGACTTTAGCGCATGCTGATAACCCAGTTCATAAACGTTGTTTAGCGACATGCTGGTGTACTTAAAGTTCATATCTTCAGCCCCTAAAAGGCCGTTCTTCCAGTATTCTGGAATCTTACTGTAACCCAGTATGGTTCCTAAGATCCCTCCAACGGAGGAAGGGTTACAGTCCGAATCCTGACCGCAGCGAGTGGCAATCTCCATTGATTTGGCAAAGTCTCCGCCTCCATATAGTAAACCTATCACCACATAAGCCGAATTTACCTTTGCGTCAATATTAAGTGGGGCGAAGATCCCCTCGGGACAACCGTTTTCGGAACTCCATTTTTTCTGCAGTTCAAACCAAGTCTGTTTCCAGTCGTTCGGATATTTTTTATGCCATTGGATCACATCAGAAATACATTGATAAAACGTGCTTTTTTGTGGAATGCTCTTCAGCGCCTCATTTACAAGGTAGTTGATATCATCTGAAACGAAAGCCAGGCTGTATATCGCGCCGATGTAAACACCCCCGTACCATCCGTCGCCGTAATTCATGATATGGCCCACTTTGTCACTCATCTGGCTGGCAGAATTGGGCATCCCAGGATTCATCAGTCCTGCAAAATCAGCTTCTATCTGGTAGTCGATATCGTCTGAATGCGGGTTATTCCGCCAATGTCCACTTGCCGGCGCCTTTATCCCGTTAAGGATGTTATAGCGTGCCGCCTGATTGGCATGCCAAAGATTATAGGGTGCATGTGCGAACGCATTTGCAAAAGAATCAACCGGGGCATCCATGCCCTGTTTTTCCAGCACGTCTACGAAGGTGAGGTCCATATAAATGTCGTCAAATAAATCCGGCCATTCGATCATCAATTTTTTCACGTAACCATTTTCCCAGGGGATGGTCTGTTCATCTTGTATAAAGGTCCCATTGTATTTAAATTCAGTGTAGCTGCCGAAACTTACCCCAATGGTTTGTCCCACCCAGCCGCCTTTGATTTTGTCTTTTAGTGTAGACAAAGGGATAACTTGTGAGTAACTGTTCAGGGAAAGCAATGACAGCCCAAGCATAGCAGGTATTGAAATTTTAAGTTTTTTCATATCTAGTTTAAAATAATATTGTTTTTAACCATATTTGGTTCAATTTATCGCGGATAACCATCATTTTGGTTTAGGTTACGGTTTAAATCAAGCGCCCAGGATGGTATCGGAAATAAGTTTTCATGACTGTCTCCAGCTGCCTTCTCAAACCAAGCCTTAGTCCATTCCCCGAAGCGGATCAGGTCTTGCCTTCTGTGAAACTCCCAGGAGAATTCGCGGCCTCGTTCTGCCAACAACTCCTTCATCGTTAAGGTACTCATTGTATAATCATGGTCATAATTCCCATAAGCCCTGAATCGAACTTGGTTAACAAGGTCAAGCGCAGTGCTGTTTGCGGTATTGCCATTTTTTCTCATCTCAGCCTCAGCTTTCATCAGGAGTGCATCTGCATACCGGAATACCACCCAGTCATTGCTCATACTTTGCCCGTCGCGCAGGCCCGCTTCATATTCGTATTTTTGAAAGCGTACGCCATCATCAAGCAAGGCAGGATTACTGGTACTGTACAAGGAAGTTATTTTTGGGCGGTAGGTTAGCTGCCGGGAAGGACCCAACATCAGCGGCATGCCGGTAGAACTAAATTGAGGGCCCTCCAGCCAGGATTTGATCCTTTCGTCATCCTTATCATACGATTTGTAAAAATCTTCCATTGCCGCATAGCCATCCCAGCAAAAAGCAAGGATGTTAAAAGTTTGCTGACTTAAGTTGTGCAGGGTCCATAAATGGAGTTGAAGCTGTGCGCTGCTGGTATTGATTTTATCATAAGGAACTACAAAAATATTCTCTGAGGAACCCTGGTTGTCTATTTTGAAGTTTGAAAAATAATCGGCAGGCAGGCTATATTGTCCCTTGGCTATGATGGCGTTAGTGGCGGAAATGGTTTCGTCCCACATTGGGGTGCCAATCCAGGACTCCGCGTTTATATACATCTTAGCAAGCATCATATTTGCACCAGCCTGGGTAAACCTGCCGTAGTTATTGGCATTTGCAGTAGCATCAAGTGCAGGAAGATTCGTTGTAATTTCATTAAGCACAAACGCAAATACGTCCTTACGACTTCGCTGTGCCGGAAGGGTTACCTCTTTAAAATCTGTCGTGATCGGGATATTGCCGAACCAGTCCAGAGCCTTATAATAAAAAAACGCACGTGCCATTTTAACTTCTGCTAAAACTTTGGCTTTAGCCTCGAAATCAACCGGAGATTTCTCCAATTGATAAATAATCTGGTTGCTCATGGAAATGCCGTCAAAGCAGAAACTCCAGGCACCACCGATAACGCTATTTACGGACGTAAACTGATGGCGGTGGAAATCGATCCAAAGGCCGTTGTCCCACCAAAGGTTGGTTTCCCTGAACGGGATGATACACTCATCCGTAGTGACCAGGTCTAATGTACCTGCGCCCCACCGATCGGTAATTTTGCGCATGTGGGCATAGACCCTACCTACATTGGTCATTGCTTCGTACTCATTTGTAAAAAACTTATCAGAAGGAATGGAAGAAAATACCTCCTCATCTAATTTTGTGCAGGAAGACCCCGTGCCAAAAAGCACAAGTACAACTACTATTTTATAGATTGAATTTTTCATTTCAGTTCTTTTTAAAATCATGTTAGAATGTGATGTTGGTGCCGAAGGTGTAGGTATGCGTGCGCGGATAAAAATAGAAGCTGTCAAACCCAGGCGCAAGACCCGATAAATTTACTTCAGGATCTACACCTTTATATTTTGTTATGGTAAGCAACTGCTGGCCGGTTGCATAGATGCGCATTTGTTTCAAGAAGCCTTTTTTAAGCTTTAAAGTATATCCCAGGGAAACATTGTCCAGTTTGATGAAGGAAGCATCCTCGACAAACCTCGAAGAATATTCTGCCTTTCCTTTAAAATTTGGATAATCAAGCGCAGAAAGCAATATGTTTTTGCCACCCAGGTACCCGAAATTTTCGTAATAAATCCGGTGCACATTCAACATCTTATTGCCGTAGGACCCACGGATAAGAAAGGACAGATCAATGTTTTTATAGTTGAATGCATTGCTAAAAGACATTTGGAATTTAGGATAGGCATTGCCGACGATCTGCCTGTCCAGGTCTGTAATCGCGCCGTCCTGGTTGGTGTCTTTATAAATCGAATTGCCCTTGTCGTCTATACCTTCGAACACAAGGGCCACGAAATTACCCACCGATCCCCCTTCTACAATTTGGTGGGTCCAGGTGGCCAGATCGGTTCCCAGCCAGCCTTCTTTTAAGTCGGTCAGTTCGAATCCTCTGCCCGCATCTGAGAAAGAAACCAGTTTATTTCTGTTTCTACTGTAAAGTAGGGTGGTATTCCAGGAGAAGTTATCGTTCTTTATTGGGGTGGCATTGATCGTTACTTCCACCCCACTGTTTCTCATCTTGCCTACATTGGTATATAATTGGTTGTACAAGTTTGGAGGAACGGGCACATTATACGTCCAAAGCAAATCATTGGTGTTTCGTACATAGTAGTCTATGCTTCCGCTAAGCCGGCTATCGAGCACGGCGTAATCTAAACCAAGGTTCATCTCTTCCTTTCGCTCCCACTTTAAGTCGGGATTTGGGTTGCTGGCCGGCGGATACGTATTAATCCATTGGCCGTTATACAAGGTTTTTCCGCCCACTGCGAGCAAAGAAAGGGAAAGGTAATTGCCAATGTCCTGGTTTCCGGTGACGCCGAAGCCTGCTCTTAATTTAAGGTCCGACAACCAGGATGCACTTGAAAGGAAATCTTCTTTATTTATTCTCCAGCCGGCACTTACCGCTGGGAAATTTCCCCATTTGTGGTTTACTCCGAATCTTGAAGAACCTTCACGACGAAGGGAAGCCTGCAACAGGTACTTCTCTTTGTAATTATAAGTTACACGGCCAAAAAATGCGATTAACCGGTTGGATTCTTTATAGCTATTGAGTACTGCCTGCCCTTGCGCCAGGCCTGCACCAGCACCAATATTGTTGTATTGGTACAAATCCGTATCAAAGTTGTTGTTTGAACCGGAAAACCGTTCATGGATCCCTTGCTGGAAGGAATAACCGACGATGGCTTGGAAATCATGATCACCGAATTTCTTCTTATAATCCATACTGGCTTCTACCAGGTTGTTGCTGTTTTGTCCGGTTGCCAGGTTGGCCACACCATTGTTACCTAAAGCAATTGGATAAAAGCGGGTAAAATAATTGCTGTCTTTATAGTTTTCTCTTTGTATGGAACCAAATACGATGGCGTTTAGTCCATCAAAAATGCTGTAGGAGGCCCTGGCGCTTCCGGTAAACATTTGCTGATCGCCGCTGTTGACTTCCTCAGAAAGCATCGCCACCGGGTTATAATAATCAAAAGGCCCGGTGTTGCGGTAGTACCCTCCTGCGAGCAGATTGTTTGGGTCATACACCGGCTCTGTGGGATTTCGGCGAAAGGCCTGCTGTAAAACATTCTGGTCTGTATAATCTCTTTTGGTCTGTGTATAGAGGAAATTATAGCTGATATTTAGCTTGTCGTTAAACTCTTTTTGGTTGACTGCCAATTTAGCCTGAAGCCGGTTATTTTCATTGTCTTTAACCAGCCCCTGGCTTCCCCTGTAGTTTAGCGCAGCGCGGTAGCTGAAGTGTTCTGTGCCGCCAGCTAAAGAAAGGTCATAATATTGATCAACAGGCTTTCTGGTCACTTCTTCGAACCAATCGGTGTTTGCCCCGAAATCAAATTCTTTTTCTCTACCGGGAAATTGTGTACTGATCGCATCCCTGAATTCAGTTGCGGTAAGATTTCTAAGCTTATTGGCTACACTTTGAGTAGACACATAGGTAGAGAACTCCAGTGATTGTTGTCCCGCTTTGGCCTGTTTTGTGGTGATGATGATTACCCCGTTAGTTCCACGCGTTCCATATATCGCTGCTGCCGAACCGTCCTTAAGGATGTCTATGGAGGCAATTTCCTCAATATTTACACTATTTAAATCGCCGCCGATTACACCATCGATGACAAATAAGGGGCCTTGTCCGCCGGAAAGGGTGGTGAGGCCACGCAACTGGATATCGAAACCTCCGTTTACGTCTCCGCCCGCAGGCCGGGTGATATTTACGCCCGCTACCCTACCCTGTATCAAGCCGATGGGATTGGAGACGTTACCCTTATTAAAGTCTTCGGGTTTTAAAGATGTTATGGCACTGGTTACTTCTTTCTTTGTAGTAGAACCGTAGCCGATAACCACGACTTCATTCAATTTATTTTCCGCTTCTTTCATGACCACTTCAATATTTGCATCCCCTTTAATATTAACTTCCTGATTTTGATAGCCAACAATGGAAAATATAAGTGTTGCATCAGGCGCTACTTGAAGGCTGAAATTTCCGCCAGTTCCGCTTACAGCACCATTTTTATTGCCATTTTTTTCTCTTATGGATACACCGGGAAGTGGGTTTCCGGCAGCGTCGGATACCTTTCCTTTAATGGTGGGATTGTCTTGTGCAACCGCAGACTGCACGATAAGAAATATCAGGATTAAGATATATTTCATGATTATATTGTTTATACTTGGTTGAGTATGGGTTTAGTTGTTTCCTGCAATGATGATTAGGGCGATGCCTATAATGAAGAGCATGAACATGAGTGTGATATAGAGGTTTACACCTGGGCTGCTGCCTTTAAATTCTTTCCAGATGATGACCCCCCAGAAAGCAGCAACTAACGTAGCGCCTTGGCCAAGTCCGTAGGATACAGCTGGCCCTGCTTTTCCGGCGGCAATCAAATTAAAAAGGTTTCCAAGTCCCCAAATGCAACCACCTAACAGGCCCACGCCATGATATTTTAGTTTTCCGCTGAAGTATGCCGCATAGTTAAGGGGCGTACCTTCCAGGGGTTTGCGCATCAGAATGGTATTGAATATAAAATTACTTAGGAGGATACCAGTTGCAAACACGAAAAAGGCCGTGTAAGGGGTCATTTTCCCTATGTCGGGGCTACTAAAATTCTGGAGGTCCATTCCTGCGGCGATGAAGGGATAAAAGGTAGACATCAGGATTCCTGCTACAATTGAGATGGTAATCCATTTCCCAACAGATTTATCCGGACTGTTTTTGCCTGCATGTTTGCGGTAGGCAAAGGCATTGAGCAGGATGGCTGCGGTAACGGCAATAACGCCCAATGCGATTAACATGGGATCGCCTTTTTGTGCAAGGGCATAGTTAAGCACGACTCCAATAATGAGTGCCAAGCCAATACCAATTGGAAAGGCAACTGCCATGCCCGCACCGGCAATGGCGGCTGTAAGTAAGATGTTGGCGAGGTTAAAAACAAGTCCACCGACCGCGGCGCTCAAAATATTTCCGAAGTCTGCCTGTTGGAGATCGGTTAAAAAAGAGCGGCCATTATTTCCCATGCTGCCCATAGTGAAGGCACCTACGAGGGAAAAAAGGAAAATGCCAATGACATAGTCCCAATAAAAGAGTTCGAACCGCCATTTTTGCTGCGTTAATTTTTGTGTGTTGGCCCAAGAACCCCAGCAAAGCATGGTGACGAAGCAACAGATCACCGCGGTGGTATAATTTTCTACGATAAACATAAGAGTTTCAGTTTAAGTGGTTCTATTAATTACATGAGGGTAAGAAGAATTTCGTTCCTATATGGAATGGAATCTTGTGCACCGAGCCTGGTAACGGCAATGGAGGCTGCCTGGCAAGCGAAAGTGGTCGCTTCTACTAATGTTTTACCTTCCGAAAGTGCAACTGCTAATGCGCCATTGAAAACATCGCCTGCGGCAGTGGTATCTATTGTAGTGACCTGCGGTGCCGGGATATGGTGAAATGCATCGCCATCAAGAAGCAACGCGCCCTCACTACCAAGTGTAATGATCACCGTGGCAATGCCTAAAGACTGTAGTACCTTTGCGGCCTGCTGCGCAGTTTCCGTACCTGTAATTTTAACACCCGTAAGCATTTCTGCCTCCGTTAGATTGGGAGTAATAATGTCGACCAGGCTATATAGGTTGGGAATGGATTCATTTGCCGGCGCTGGGTTCAATATAACCGTCATACTCTGCTCCCTTGCAAGTTTAGAAGCATATTGCACCGCTTCAAAAGGGATCTCCAGTTGTACCAACAGAATCTTTGCTTCTGGGTAAAGCTTAAAAGAAGTTTCTACATCCTGTGAATAAAGCCTGGCATTGGCACCAGGTGCTACTACGATGCTGTTTTCCCCTTTCTCATCCACAGTAATCATTGCGATCCCTGAAGGCTGATCTACATCTGCAATGAGTCCCTGGATGTCAACCCCCTCCTCATCAAAAAGCTGACTGGACTGGCGGCCAAAAATATCGTCTCCAATTTTTCCGATGAAGGCTACCTGACCACCAAGACGGGCAACGGCGACCGCCTGATTTGCACCTTTACCCCCAGGGTTCATAAAGAATGTTCCTCCAAGAACTGTTTCTCCCGGCTGTGGAATGTGATGGGTTTTTACCACCATATCCATATTCATACTTCCAGTAACAATAATTTCTACTGACATAAGATTCATTAATATTTGGTTTGTGAAGGTCAAATATAGAAGAGGATTTAGCCTTTTCACTACCAAATATTCGTATATTTATGAATTGTCAAGCTAATTTTACTAGAAATTTAAATACGTAATACACTCAAAATAAATCATTTAAATAAATCACAAATAATAAAAAACATGAATCATGTTGAAGGCTGATCTGGAAAAATTAATCTCTTCTTTATCCGCTACAGAAAAGAAAAGCTTCAGGATATATTGCAGGCAGCATACCGGGGAAGGGAAATATGCCCAACTTTTCGAGATTTACCTGTCTGCAATACCGGGGGAAGCCCCTCCGGCAGAGGTTTTCCGACTAAGCCATCCGGGCACGTCGTTCGATAATACAGCTGCATATCTTTTTAAGGTGCTGACGGAGATGCTTACCATGGGCAGGATTCAGCAGGATGCCTGGTTTGGGCAGCTTTTTAGTGTGATGAAGGCAAAGTTGTTTACTGAGCGTTCCTTACCGGACCGCGCATTAAAGGAACTTAGGAAAACGCAGCGGCAAGCGGAGGATGCTGAAGATCATCTGCTGTTGTATTTATGTGCCCGGATGGAACTTTCTCAATTGGTGAGAACGGGTTTCGCCAATATGGATCAGCAAGAATTGATTGCTTTTCAAATGAAAGGCAAACAAACGTTGCAGGTGCTCCGGCAAACCCATGAACACCATTCCTTGTATGAAATATTGAGCCATAAGTTGTTAAACAGAGGCATCACCTTAAATGATGAGGATAATCTGGACGATTTGGTTTTAAGTGAGCTGGGGATTATCACACGGGGATCGAACCATCGCTTTGAATCCCGAAAGCTCCACCTTTTGTTCCAGGCGTATTTCTTTATTCACAAGAGTGAATATGGCGCTGCGTTGGCACTCTTCAAAAAGCTGAATACCTTGATGGAGCTCAATGAATCGATTCTTGATTTTCCTCCTTATGATTACTTGGACACTCTTGAAGGGATCCTGAACAGCCTGCTTCAAATTAATTATTTTGACGAGATGCAATACTTCATCAGTAAGATAGCGGGACTGGCCTCCAAGCCTTATCCTGAGCATTTTTTAAATATGGCGAATCAAACACTGGTCACATTTCAAATGAGCTGCCTGATAGGGGAAAATAATTATGTGGAGGCGGTAAAGATTCATGAAGTAAACAAATCGATGGGGCGCTTTAATGATATTGCCATTAGTCCCGAGAAATATATCGCTTATCAGCTCCAGGTTTCTATTGCTTATCTTCAGTGCAGGAAGCTAAAACTTGCGAATGAGAATATCTTGAAAGCGATTAACATCGGGCGGTATCAAACGGACCTATTAATTTTCAGGGCATGCCGGTTGTTCCATTTGGTGTTGCACGCGGAATTGGGCAACAATGAGTTTATCGCTTATGAAATTCGGGCTTATAAGCGCGCTTTCCACGGAAAGGGCAAGGTTATTCCCTTTGAGAAGTTTCTGTTTGAGGTGATGCTAGCGGACGTGAAAAGAAACAGCATAGCCTCCAACCGGCGCCTGGCACAAAAGGTGCAGGAAGGACTGGATACGACCGAAGCTTCCCTATCTCAAGCAAAGGTGTTTCAGTACTTTGATTTTGCAGGGTGGATGCGCAATAGGTTGTGTTAGCATTTTGCGGCGAGCGCGTTATACCGCCATTACGAGCGACGCGTAATTCGCTGCGAACGTACTGGAATGTTATTGCCGGTACCCATCCTAGAAATTTCTTAGTATCTTTTCAAGCTGATGGGACTCTCATTAGTGAATGGATTAGGGAGGAAGGCGCTAAGTGGCCAATATCTCTAAGGGGTTGGCCTAAATCGTGCATAATATCCTCAACCCAAAAAATWWRYWWATTTTWTGTAGACTCTTAGGAGGCTGTGTGCCTCTCAATGAATTGACTCGATAACCTACTGAAATGATCAGGTCCAAATTATAATGTTCCAGATCTCTGGATACTTTTCTTTTGCCTTCCTGCCGAACTGTTCGAAAATTCCGAACAGTTGAATCTTTATCTAATTCCTTAGACTCAAAAATGTTTTTGATATGCTCGCTGATGTTAGCTTTGCTAGATTGAAACGAGTCGACAATCTGGTTTTGGGTAAGCCAAATTGTTTCATATTCAACTTTAACATCAATTCCTGTTTCAACGTCAGGTGTTTGATAAATAACAATTTGATCAGATTGCATGTCCATATTACTAAGCTAAGTAGATTTTTAGAATGGGGAGGTAATTGAGGATATAATTAAGTTAACATAATCAACTAAGCGAACAACTTAATAATCCTCGGTTCCTGCTTACCTAACGGTTCACTGTCGGTGTCTGGCGAGCTGATCAGTTCAGAGGCCTTGTCATTTCCTTGATCCCAAATATTAGCTTCCACATTAATCAGCCCCCTTGTCACGCAACTTTTTGTCCCTGCCATGTCCTGAACGACTTGAATGTCTAAGATTTTAGCATAATGCTGGGTGGTCTTGATATTGGTATGTCCAAGCATTTTTGAGACGCTTTCAATAGGGATTCCATTCAAAAGCGTAACTGTTGTCGCAAACGTGTGTCTTGCGATATGATAGGTGAGCGTCTTATCAATCCTGCACAGATCCGCAATCTCCTTAAGGTAAGCGTTTACTTTCTGGTTACTGGAAGAGGGATTCGAACCTCACTCATAAAACACTCTTAAACAGCACTTTACAAGCTTGATTTCAGACTACTGACCTACTGCTCACCGYRAKWKCTKSAYTKSTRWKCWGCNNRTAMTATKTANNRWWWWTAATAAAAAAAATCAAAAAACAAAACTTAACACACTGACAAATAACCAATTAACATTCCTGCATTTTCAGATCAAAAAAATAGGTCCGAGGGTTCTGTTCCCAACAAGATCGACTTCAAGCATATTTTGTCAAGATTTATGTTTGATTACGGGCATTTTAAACTACATATTGCGCTGCTCAGCAGTGCAGCTCTCTATTCAGAAATAACAGTTATTCGTTAATTTTTTATTTCAATTGACATACTTATCCAGTAAATCCTCGGATGTTCCCTGCAATCCATCTTGCCTTTTGGCAACTGATTTTTAGGAAAGCTCGAAATTGAAGTATCTACTCCTTTTACGAAATCCCAGTGACTTTTTAAACATAGAAGATGGGTCTATCTGTTTGAGTGTCCCCAGATTTATTTTTATCGGGAATAACATCTCTAGATTCATTTAGAAAAAATACTTAAGTCAACAAGATAATATGGAACTTTTATAGCACCTAAGTAATTAAGTCCTGCGAAGCCGTCTTTTCTGTACTTATTTCGACCCTTTTTCTGCATGATTTGAGGTTATTGGCGGGTTTGGCACTTCCGGGAACTAGTAGCGAATTATAAACTTTAACCCCTCTAACATATTAGTAAGAAGAAGTTCACATTAATAATCATACACGTGTTCAATGGTAATGTTATCGAATGAAAGCATTTTTAAAGTGGTAACCAAATTGGTTACCGTTGTTACTATCGCTATTCTATTTAAACCAGTTTTAGTAACAATAGGCTGAACGAACAACACTTTGAAATCTCCGTTCAAACTTAGTGGAGGCTTACTCGCTAAAACAGTGAGCATAATAGCTCCTTTATTACCTGCAATTTCTTTAAAACAAACCCCTTCTTTCGCTAGTTTATTAACTGAAGTATTGAATTCGGCATAACGAGGTAAGTTGGCCAGTACCATACCGTTTGACAATTCCTTAAGGTTGTAAACAAAGCCGGAGGTATCTAGTCCAGCGGGCAGATTATCCATCACAACTGCCGTTTGTAATGAAGCTGTCTCATAAGCTGATTTAGTGGCGAGACCAATCAGCCAACCATAACTGCTTTTAACCAATAGTTCAGTAGTCAAATAATAGCGTCGTTCTAGTTTACGAAGCAAATGCGGACCAGATAAAGAGCTGTTGCTCCATAGCGTTTTAAGCTGATGGTTAAAATCATACTGATACCAGGGTAAGGCTTCAATAAATTTCACGTAGTTATGCTCATAATCAGCGTTAAATTTATCCTCGAAAGTCATTTCTTCATTAGGATCTGTATCTGTTATCCGGCCAATAATAGTTTCGTAAAATGATTTAATACTATATTCAACGGTGGTGCTCCCAGCTATCACCATGATCATTAAGTGGTAGCCTGTGTTAAAAGGAAAATTGTCTTTTATCTGATCATATATAACTTCATAACCACCCCACATTTGATCAACATGCTTCATATACGGAAAAGTGGTTGAGGTACGAATTTTAAAATAGTCCGCTTGTTCAGCCGGGCTAAATACCAAGAACCACTCTGGATAAGTTAGGAAAGTTTGATCGGGAAGGAAGCCATCCAAAAAGTCCCTTTTGATAAACGGCTGTTAAAAGTAAATAGCAGATAGGTTACAGGTAATTTTTGTTTCAAGCGCATGGACGGTGTTTGCAATTTACTAAGATATAATATTTCATACGAAATTCGTTTGCGATAACTCCTTATCTGCTCCAATATCTTTCCCTGTAGCACTAGTTGATAAATTGATAGATAATCTAGAAATAATAGGAATATTGTCATAGTTATAACTTTGATTCAACTAAGTTGTTCAGATGCTCTGGTATTGGAAAAGTAGCTTCATGCTACTTCCTTGCATATCCGTTTAGCCACCAGGTAGTTTTGCCTCTCGTTAGTTCACGAGTAATCGCCTGGATGCCTGCAGTCAACGTGTTCAGTGCTTTTTGGCTGATCTCCAATTTGTCCACACTCAAGTTAGGGATAAAAAAAGTAGGACCTCCAATAGCAATCACAGGCCCGTTGGACGGAGGCCGGTAGGTAAACACAAAAGATGGCTGCTCATGAAAAGGAGAAGCTACCGCATAATTAAGGTAGAGTAATACGTCTGCTGCTTCAGGTGCATTCACCAGCTTTACGTTTTGATCTTTTGCCAGTTTTTTCCTGATCGCAACGGCAATGTCGGATGGCAGCGGGAAAACAATCGAATAATGTAAGTCTTTTGGTATCGTTGAGAACGCTTTTGCTTCATCCGGCTCATTGGTAAACACATAATTGAAACTCTCTGATTTAGATGCCGAGGTGTAGTAATCAATGTATTTCGTTGATTTCGTCAGGGGAAGAATTTGTTTGTTAAAAACAGGCAAAAAAGCCTCAGTGCTCATATTTAACTCCGGAACATAAATTTTTACAAAAGGATCAGAACTCCGGTAGCGGTCGATGAGCTCGAAACGGTCGCCCTTGCCGACTACTGTATTGCCTTTGATCACACCAATGGCACTATCAGCATATACCCTGGTCAACCGGAAACTTAATTTTTTAGCTTTATTACTAAACGTATTTCCCCGTGCAAGTCCGTCATTCCAGCCCGCATTTAAAGTAACCGTTTTATTGGCATATCGAATGCAAGTCGCCACATAAGGTTTAGCCGCCCCGGTCCCCACCGGCAATCCAATCAGGTTCATTTGAGTTCTTTGTGTATCGTAATAGTAGGTTGGCTTTTGAACATACTGTTGTACGTAATTCATTTGCAGGGTGATTTCTTGTAGTACCTGAGCCAGCGGCAGGTCCGATTTGTTCTTTTCATAAATATTCAGGAGCGTCTTGGTGAATGCACCATGAGGAACCCCGGATTCATCATAGATCTCCAGGGCAATTTCGTTGTCAGTACAGGCCGATATGGAAGCGAACTTTGAATTTGGTGTTTCTGAAGGTCTTGGAATCCTGGAGTAATCTGCGATGATCGGTGTCTCACTCATGTTAAAGCTACGGCTGGCGCTGTCCACTGCTTCAAAAACAATAGACTTATCCGTTGTGGCCGGGGGAGTGAATGTCAGGTATTCCTGACTGGGCGACATGGCCAATTGCCCGCTGAAGCAGCAATCGAACAATGCCGTCAGGATCATTTTTTTACCTACAAACTGGTTAAACCATTTTTTAAGCGTATTGTCTTTCACCAGGCAATCTAAATTTGGTGCGTATAGGTTGCTCATGCATAGTGCCTGATTGTAGCCTTTCTTTAACGTATCACTTAAATTAGCAGCGTTTTTCATGTAAATGCCATGTCCGCAGAAATAGAATACTACGGCATCCCCTGCCTTACCCTTTTGCAAAATGTTTTGAAGCGCAACGGTCATGTTTGCCTGCGTAGCCCTAGCATTCAGCAAGGTGGTGATGTTTGTCGGGGTAAAGCCAAACCTGTTCATCAAAAAAGACTGCATGCTGAGGGCATCGTTTACACATCCCTTTAAACTATGTCCGCCTGTTACGCCCGGCTTCTCATAATATTCATTTACGCCTATCAGCAGGGCGTACTTACTTTGTGCCTTACCAGGTATTATTTGAAAATAAAAAATGAAAGACAACAAAATTATTGCCATTTTGTACATGATCCCTCCCCTTTACTATAAATATAAATAATTAATAATGAAACTTATAGCATTATCCTTTGCTGCCTTTTTTATTTGCTGTTCCGTTCATTCGCAAAATAAAGTGATCGATAGTCTGCGAAAAGACCTGATGCGTCAGACAACCGATACTGGAAAGGCAATTATCCTTTATAACCTGAGTTATAATTATCACCTATACAAGCCGGATTCTGCTTTGATCTTGGGCAGGCAAGCCTATGAGCTTTCTAAAAAAAATAAATTTCTAAGAGGAGAATCCTGGGCGCTAAACAGTATGGCCAATGCCTTTCATGCACTCCATAACTATCCGAAAGCAATTGAATATTTTATAGAGCAACTCAAAATTGAAGAAAAACGCAGCATTCCAGAGAATATGGGCAGTACTTATTTAAATATTGCGTTGGTGTATAACAGTGAGCGTGACACAAAAAAGGCGCTGTCTTATGCTTTTAAGGCAGATGACATTGCAAAAGAACACAAACTTCCCGAACTGGCTTTGTTCAGCAAACTGAATATTGGCGATATTTATGAGAAGGCGAATCAGCTAAACCAGGCAATGGCTTATACTAAACAGGCTTATGAATTGTCCTTGGTTCAGAAAGACGATCTGATCACCGGAACGTCGTTAAATAATCTGGGAAATATCTATCTAAAAAAAGCAGATTACGCAACAGCCTATACCTATTTTACGAAGAGTATACCCTACCTGGAAGCTATGGAAGACTACAATACCTTAGCTGAATGCAATCTGGGTCTGGCCAAAATATATGATCACCACGGGAAAAGAGATTCCGCTGTATATTATGCTAAGAAGGTATACGATGGAGCCAGTAGCAATGAATTCCTTAGTCGTGCCGCTGATGCCAGCGCGTTTTTGGCTCAACTATATAAGAAACAGGGTAAAATAGACAGCGCCTTTCGCTATCAGGAAGTTTTGATCAAGCTGACGGATTCGGTAGACAGTAAAGAAAGGGCGAAGGAAGTGCAAAATATTACGATCGCTGAAGAATTCCGTCAAAAAGAAATAGCAGAAGAACAGCATCGGGAAGCAGAAGAAAGAACACAAAAACTGCAGTTGCTCGCGATAGGTATTTTAATTCCTATTCTGTTTTTCTTCAGCATCTTCCTCAGTCAGAAAAGAGTGAACAAAAAAGTGATTGAGTATTCAGGCATCATCTCACTGTTGATGTTATTTGAATACCTTACTTTGTTCATTCACCCCTTTGTAGCGGAAAAATCGCATCATTCTCCCATTATAGAGATCATCGTCTTTGTCATCATTGCTTCCCTGCTCACACCTACACATCATAAAATTGAAGTTTGGCTAATCAAAAAGCTGAGTAAGATCCACGAACATCATTCACAGATCCACCAAAAGGCGGTGGAAAAAGTAACGCCAGAAAAAACCATCGACGAACCAGAAGAAACAACTTAGTTTTTTGGTCGCGGAGCCTGGGAGTTTCTGCCACCTGTATCGGTAGTATCAGTCATACGGGAAGACGACGGTGCTGAAGTAGAATCCATCATCATTGTATCTGTTTCTACAGATGTGCTATCGGTAGCAGCCGCTTCTTTTTTTCCTTCGCTGCAGCTTGMYWGGYWYWAGGAAAACGCAAGGCCAAGCACGGCCGCACTAATGGAGATCGTAGTCTTTTTCATATATATTTATATTATAGTTTAAGTTACATTTTTATTTCTATTTATTTACAAAATAGTATAAATCAAGCACATCAATCTTTTGAAATCCATATTCCCGAATCTTTCACAGAAAGATAAACCAGCCCTGCAAATGCAAGACACTGTTCTGATCATAGACGACGAAAAAAAACTATGTAATCTTATGGCACGGGTCATTGAACTGGAAAGTTTTAAGGTATTTCAGGCGTATACCGGTAAGGATGGGCTCAAAATTTTAAAAACAGAGCGGTTCAAGTGGTACTAATTGATGGCTTACACGAATACCTTCGTTTATTTGTAAAGTACCAAGTTACTTTTCTGGGAATTTTCGATGCAGTTATTCATACTGCAGGAATTCATCGGGTAGATAAGAATAAGCTTACACAGAAAGGTATTGACTTGCTTCCATTGAAGGATTCAAAAGGAAGAAAGCAACGAGATTAGCGGAACACAAGGACGACATGGAAACATACCAGGGTTATTGAATACCCCAAAATTACATTGGTTTCCATAGCTACTCAAGCTGCAATGGCGGCCCCACTACCTTCATTTCATGATCTGCGAAAATGCTAATCAGTTCCTCAGGATCAGGTGTGTGATCCAATCCTGCCAGGGTAACAAAGAAGTTTTCCATCTTGCCTGCGGGTTGAAAAATAACGGTCATTTTTCCTTTTTCTGATATTTGCGTCCATGCATGTGGAACTCTCATTGGCAAGAAGATACTGTCTCCGGCGGCAAGATGAAATTTATCATCACCCACTTTGAAAAAATATTCACCTTCTAACACATAAAACATTTCGTCCTGTAGTTGGTGAATATGTAAAGGTGTTCCTTTTCCTTGTGAGACACTAGTCTGTTCAAAGACAGCAAGATTTCCACCAGTGTCAGTTCCCGAGACTTTAACATCAAGGACATTTGCATTTACACCTCTCAATTTAATATGACCATGCAACCTTCCTTCACCTCTATTAACTTTAAGCCCTTTGCCGACTTCTGCCTGATTCAGCATACCAAAAGATTTTCCAATTAAAGGGAGTACTGCGGTAGCTAGCGTCGCAGCAATAAATTTTCTCCCTTTTCATCGTTATTTTAGTTTTAAMTCMTANMRWWGAAATACAGATTCAAATCTACCTAAAGCACTGTAAACAAACCATATAAAACTTTAATAATTAAAGCCCAATTCAGATTCTACTGGAGCCTGAGGCGGGATTATCGTTATAGGGCAAGACGAAAAAATGGTTGAGTTCCTGGGCTATAAAGTGGTAGCCATTCAGGAAGATAAAGATAACCTCATTGATCTGATCCGGCAGACAAGACTTCATGTAAAGTCTATAACAGCACCTTTTCAATCAATTTCTTACTGATTTCAACGATATGAGTGGGGAAGAATCCTTTGGGCCGTAATATAAGTCCAGGTCCGCGAAAGAGGTGCAACATGGAATAATAATTCCCATTGCAAGACGCTGGGACATCCCTTTTCTCAAATCTGGGGGAGACTATTGAGATTCAACTAGCCTAATTTTACACTAGGTTCAATTAAATGAATCGGCCAAATAGATAAAGATCAATGGAAACGAAAAACGCTATACGCTCAAACGGATACACAAAAATAATGTTAATCAGATTAAGTATTTGCCTTGCTGGTATGCTGATGCTAATGAAGCCTTTATCAGTGCAGGCGCAACTGGAACTGTACGGAAAATTTAATAAGGACGGATCGGTTGAGCCCGTTATCAATTACAATGGCAGCAAGAAGATAGGGAGTAAATTTGCCGTGATCTTTTTCGGATTGGTAAGACAGAAATGGAGCCAGGCTTTGATCGGAGCCTCCTACCTGCCTACACCAAATTTGGCTTTCTCGGCCAGCGCGGGCTTAGAACATGGCACCCATTCAGCCAGATACTCTGCAAGTGTTTGGTTAAAAAGGGGGCCAAATACCTTTTTAGCTCTAGGCGAGTTGGGGAGCGGATACCAGAATTATCTCTACAAAGTCAATATCTTTCATCAATTTTCTGAAAAGATTAGTTTGGGGGTCATGGACTGGCGCTACCATGGACTGGGACCCGAATTTAGGTATACCGTGCCCAAATTGGCAACAACAATCTGGATCATGCCTGCTTACGACCACGAGCAAAAAGTAGCCAGAACCATGATTGGAATTAGCCTGCAGATGTAGCTCTCCTAGTTGCAGGTCCTGACTATAAGCAGAAATCTCCAAGCAATTCCAGCGACTAGATAGGCAACAAATTAACACCAGCTACTTCAGAAAAAACCATTTAAATAAAAATAAAAGCTGCTTCATTTAAAGTGAAGCAGCTGAACAGTGTACTTGGAGAAGTGTTAGTCCTGTGAAGTTAATTGAATGGTTAACACGTCCTATACGAGGTATTATCGTAATCTTAGCTAAAGTACTTTTGAAATTTTTCAGTTAGAACGCTTTTAAGATCTCGGATGCATCTTCAAGCATCAGTAACCGCGTAATCTTGCCTTCGGTTATGGTGAAACGCTGACATACGCTGGCAGTGAATGTCTTTCCTGTTGCCTTTACCTGCCTGGAGATCATCCCAAATACTGCGGCTTCACCGCCATCAATAAAGATATGGTCCACATCAAAACGGGCTGTTTGCTCCACATGCGCATCAAAAATCATCTGTAGCGCCTTTGCAATTTCTGATTTATTGTCCAGCCTGCCGGTCCACGATAGCTGCTCTGATTTGGCGATGTACCAATCGATATCATCTGCTAGAAGACTAATTATTCCATCAATGTTGTTTTCCGAAACATACAAAAAGTATTGGTTCAGCGTATCCTGCGTTGAGTTATTTGACTGTTTATTCATTTTTAAATGCGATTAAATGCTAATTTATTTTTTTGCTAAAGTATGACAAGACTGAATGCTGATTGCACGCCAGACGAGAAAGAAAGGATGGTCCAGAGCTTAGGCGAAATCTGTTCCGCCATCTTAGCTCATCAATATGAGTCAATCTCGGACGGTGGGAATTTAGAAGCTGCATTTATAACACATAACCGCTGCAACTTCTGTTCTGAGCTCACAATGTACAGGTGTGGCTAACTATTTGTATCCTTCAAAACTGCACCCTCAGGCAAGGTCGAGATAAGAGGCTTGATGAGGGTACCGAGCCCTGAGTAAAATCACTCAGGGGAAACAACAGTATATTGAATTAATTCTCCTTTTTTTTATTTAGCAAATTATCCAGACTCCAACTGTACTTTGGAACAAAGGACAATAATAAGCTGGCAGCAGATGCAGTGAAGACCCCGTAATTGATTGGCTTTTGTATACCGAGTGAGATCGTCATAAATACAATAAAGGTGAAGGTAATAAGTGCCGCACCTAATGCTGAATATTTCGTTTTAAGCCCTAAGATCAGACACACGCCAACCGTCATCTCGGAAATGGTCGCGACCATCCCCATTATATTAACCATTGGTCTGTCAAATATTGGCATCAGCGTAGTGGTATACTTAATGAAATTTTCCCAGTTACCCCATTCAATGTTTCCAATTCCTGGTTCACCTAAGATACCCAACCTGTCTAATACAGGTGTTAAAAATGTGATGCCTAATGCAAATCTTAAAAGTAATTGAGGGATTTTAAATGTATTTTCCATGATTTTTATGATTTATTTAAGTCAAAGATATTACATCATTGGGCCAGTTTAGTCACCCAGATAGATGATAATAGATGGCCCAGAATCGCCACCACCAACAGTAACAACACACTATCATTTAAACTATTACAAAAAAAACCTCAAGATTGACTAGGCCATCGCACAAAATAACGTTACAAAATTGTCCCCCGCTACTGAATAAAAGATAAATGCAGGATTGAGGTTTCTATAACGAATTCTGGCTCTGGAAAAAATTACTTCTTTCAATCCACTACTTCTTAACGAAACCGGAAGAATGACACTTCAATTCGGCTTGTCCTATCAAGATAAACAGTCATCTCCCGCGGCGTGGCGTCGTCAGGAAAATCGTGAAGCTGGAAAAACTTTCCGCTACTTGCCATCCTGGCGACAACTTTATTTAATTCTTGATTTAAACATTCATTATATCCTGCAAAACGACGCCAACAACGCATTTCCTCCGACACAGTCAATTTCAAAATGGTATTTCAGGTATTCCGGAAGCATTGCATTTCGGCACACTGCTATCAACTTACTCGATAATTTAGGTGCCGCCTGCAAAATTGCGCAACAAAGATTAAGGTTAATCTGACTTAAATATTGCGGCAGCGCAGAGTCCTCCAGTGTAATGTCCGTGTAATAAAGTGTAAAGGAAATATGCAACCACCTGTATAACAACAATCAACCGCTAAATTGATAACCAATTGTATAACCTCCTCCTTGTTTACTTCTTAAAACAAAGGTATATTTGAACTTAGCTATTGACATAAGACATGATTTTTAAAAACGAGTCAAAAGAAACCCTTAGTTTAATCGAATTGAACAAAGAAAACAGTGACATCGTTTTTGAGATTTGTGAAACGGACATGACCTTCATCTGGAATACCGGAGCACAAATGACCATAAAGATAGATAAAGTACCTTATCAGCTATCACACAACCAAATCATTTTCCTGACCGAGTTTCATAAAATCGACTGCATTGACTTGACTTCGGCAAGAATGGTCCGTTTTAATCAACCATTCTACTGTATCATCAACCATGACAATGAAGTTGGAAGTAAAGGCTTACTGTTTTTCGGGGCAACAGGCGTACCAATCGTGAGCATTGACGAAAGTATGGCCAGAGATTTCGAAATCTCCTGGGAGATTTTCTGCGCGGAAATGCGTCAGACCGATATACTTCAAAGGGACATGCTCCAGACCATGCTGAAAAGAATGCTGATCCTTTCGGTAAGGGTACTGAGAAAGTCCAGCAACCTGCATAAGCTCGAAAAAAGCCAGGCCGACATTATCAGGGAATTTAATTACCTGGTAGAGGGCCATTTTTCCAAACATCATGATGTGGCTTTTTATGCCTCAAAGCTTAACAAATCACCTAAAACACTTTCCAATCTATTCTCGGTCATTTCCGAACGTGCCCCGCTGAACATCATTCATGACCGTATCATGGTTCACGCACGTCGGCAAATCAACTACACCAATCTTTCCATCAAGGAAATCGCCTATGAATTGGGCTATGAAGATATCCAGACCTTCAGCCGTTTCTTTAAAAACAAAGAAGGTATCTCCCCTATCCAGTACCGGGAAAAATTCAGCCAACTACAGAACTAACTCCCTGTTATTTCCCCGCGTGTACTAAATTTTCCATGGCCATGCCATGCCTNNTTTANGTNWCANCGMRRGSAWANYMAYANNKARTTWKTTGCTTTTCAGGAATAAATGCCAACTCTTCGGGAAAACGTGTCTATCAGGCGCCTGCTTTTAACCTGCAACTTTGGGGTATCAAAAATATAAAAAACATTTTTTTAAAATTTAATCAAAACTGATATGGCACGCTTAAAAGCTTTAAATCCGGAAGAAGCTACCGGCAAAACAAAAGAACTATTTGATGTGGTCAATAGCAAAATGGGGATGGTTCCAAACATGATGAGGACAATGGGAAACTCTCCTGCAGCGCTGAATGCCTACCTGGGATTCAATGCGGCTTTGAACAGTGCATCCATTGGCGGCAGGCTTGGAGAACTGATTGCACTAACCGTGGCTGGTGAAAATGGCTGTAACTATTGCAATTCAGCCCATAGCTACATCGGAGATAAAATTGGCCTTGATGCAGCGGCAATAGAGCAGGCCAGATCCGGGACATCCGCCGACCCGAAAATAAATGCAGCTCTTGTCTTTGTGAAAGCGATTCTGAATAGCAGGGGTCACGTTTCAGACACTGCATTTGAGGACATTAAAGCGGCCGGATACAATGATACACAAATCGTTGAAATCGTAGCTAAAGTCTCCCTAAGTATTTACACTAATTACCTGAATATCGTCGCCGGAACGGACATCGATTTCCCAAAACTTACACCAATTCAAAAAAATTAATAAAAACCCTCTATGAAAACAACTTACAATACCAGAAAAATCCAGGGAGTGGAAATTTTCTACAGAGAAGCGGGCGACAAAAACAAACCAACACTGGTACTGCTGCATGGCTACCCTACTTCATCACACATGTACAGGAACCTAATTAATGACCTCTCAGACCAATACCATTTAATCGCTCCGGATTACCCCGGATACGGCAGAAGCGAACAGCCACCCATTGCCTCATTTGAATACACCTTTGATAACTATGCCAAAATCGTTACGACCCTATTGGCTGAGCTTGATATCCAGAAATACAGCCTATACCTGATGGATTACGGGGCTCCTGTTGGGTTCAGGATTGCCAGTGCAAATCCCGAAAAAGTAGATTCACTGATCATTCAGAACGGATGTGCGTACGAAGAAGGATTAGAGGCCTTCTGGGATCCAATTAAAGCTTACTGGAAAAACATAAATGATAAAGAGGCGGAGACCAGCTTAAGGGGATTCCATGATGAAAATGGATTAAAATGGCAATATACACACAGCGTACCCGATGTGAGGGCCATCTCACCGGACAACTGGGAAATCGACTTAAGACACCTGGAAAGACCGGAAAATGGTGACATTCAGCTGGCGTTGTTCTACGACTATCAAACCAATGTGCCGCTGTACCCAAAATGGCAGCAATATTTCAGGGATCATCAGCCACAAACCCTGATCGTATACGGTAAAAACGATTACATCTTTCCCGGATCAGGCGCCGAAGCATTCAAAAAAGATTTGAAAAATCTGGAGTTCCATCTTTTTGAAACCGGACACTTCGCTTTGGAGAGCCATGGAACAGAAATCGCAACATTAATCGGCGACTTCCTTGCCAGAAAAGTAGTAAAATAATACTTAAAGTGATACTTGCTACAATTTCTCTTGCAGCAGGTATTTCTGTTTTAAAATCACAGTTTTTAAACTAAAGAAAATGAAAAGAATAGCAATCAACGGATTTGGCAGGATAGGCAGGGCAACCTTGAAAATCATCTTACAAACCCAAGATCTGGAAGTGGTAGGGATAAACGATTTAATGACCATCGAAAATGCAGTGTATTTATTAAAGCATGATAGTATTTACGGTGGCTATGAAAAAAGTGTAAGCTACCAGGGCGATCTGATTTATATCGATGGTAAAGCGATAAGATATACTGCGATCAGAGAGTTGACTGATCTGCCCTGGAAAGCACTTGAGGTAGATGTAGTTGTGGAGAGTACTGGCGTATTCACCAATAAGAACGATGCTGAAAAACATCTTCAGGCCGGCGCGCGCTTTGTGGTCATCTCAGGGCCGACTAAAGATACCCCCACTGTCGTACATGGCGTGAACACTGAGGACGGTAAAGTATCGGTATTTTCATGTGCAAGCTGTACGACCAATAACATCAGTCCGATCATTGAAATATTAGGCCGCAGAATCGGCATCAAAAAAGCGATACTCAATACTACACATGCCTATACCGCCTCACAAAGTCTGGTAGATTCACCCTCCAATAAGGAACCAAGAATGGGGAGGGCTGCCGGGATTAACCTTGCTCCTGCTGCTACAGGCGCTGCAATAGCTACCACGAAAGCTTTACCACAATACGCAGGCAAGTTTGATGGTGTGGCCATCAGGGTGCCTGTACCTGTAGGTTCAATTTCCGACATCACCTTTATCGCCGAACGTGCAACTAGTGCAGAAGAAATCAATGCAGTGCTGACAGAAGAGGCTCTGACGGCAAGGTATTATAAAGTCATAGCGGTAACCGATGAACCTTTGGTATCAACAGATATCATTAAAAGTCCATTCGCTGCTGTTGTAGACCTGGAGATGACCCGGGTAGTTGATGGAGATCTGGTAAAGGTGATGGCATGGTATGACAATGAATGGGGATTTACCAATCAGATGATCAGGCAAATTCAGTCGTTATAGTCCTCATGATAAGTCTTATTTCAATGGTGAAAATCTAAACGCAATGTAATGAACTACTCAGAACTGGCATTTACCGATGCAATCAAAAAAATTCAGGAAAGACTGGGCAGCCGGGCAGCCTATGAACGGATGCAGAAAATGACTTATGTTGATGGATTAACAGATAATGAAACGGAATTCATAAGTCACCTGGATAGTTTTTACATGTCTTCATTTGGTGAAAACGGGTTCCCTTACATCCAGCATCGGGGTGGTCCCAAAGGTTTCATTAAAATCATCGACAAAATGACCATTGGCATCGTTGATTTTACGGGAAACCGCCAGTATATTTCCGTAGGTAACATATCCAGGGATCCCAAAGTTTCCCTTATTTTACTCTCCTACCCGCTTCGTGCCAGATTGAAAATATATGCAGAGGCTGAAATTATAGAAATCGACGAAAATCATGAGCTTTATGAGGATTTGCGCCCTCAGGACTATAAGTTCAAGCCTGAAAGAATGATGATCTTCCACATAAAAGCTTACGACTGGAACTGCCCCCAGCATATTACGCCAAAATATAGTATCGAGGAAATACAGGAACTGTTTGAACCGCAAAAACAGTATATCAAAACCCTGGAACAGGAAGTTAAGTCTCTAAAGGAAAAACTGTTCGGCAAATAATACATGTATAGCAAATAAGCACAACACAAACAAGGAAAGAACATGAACATTGACATACTCGCATTCGGAGCCCATCCTGATGATGTAGAATGTGCCGCTGGCGGAGTAGTGATTAGTACAACCGCTCTTGGCGGAAAAGTGGTCATATCAGACCTCAGCAGAGGTGAACTGGGAACATTCGGTGATCAGCATTCACGTGAGCGGGAATCAACTCTTGCAGCTAAACTACTTGGCCTGCAAGACCGTGTACAGCTGGATTTAGGAGATGGAAATCTTGAGAACAATCAGAAGAACCAAATGGAAGTCATTAGGTTAATCCGGCGTTACAGACCAAAAATCATTCTGGCCAATGCCATTCATGATCGGCATCCTGATCATAAAAAAGCCTCTGAACTAGTTTCCCAGGCCGCATTCCTGTTATCAGGTTGGAACAATGACTATCGTTAGAATGCTTGTTCATGCAGTCGGTCTTCCGGTAGTAGCGGCAGCAGGAATTGTGGATAAAAGAACGGTGAATGCTGCTTTTGCGCTTGGGGCTGAAGGTGTCTAAGAAATGATCAGATATAGCACTGAAAACCTGGTATTATATCTAACCTCATATTCTTATCAGCGGTCAACACCCAATAAACTGGCGCTGGAACTTAAGGCACTAGAAGCGGCTGGAGCTAAGGGTGAGGAGATTGATCGAAAGGCTTACGCAGGGGAGGGTACAATATGGAATGCTGCAGGGCAATACTGAACTAGGCATCGACACGTTTTCGAGTAGTCTGGGGCTGATCAGGGATATCAAAACATGTAAAGCTATCGTCGAAGACTTAATGGAAGATGTTGAATCTTTGTAATTATGCGTTTCCTAAAATGGTTAACTAGTGGTCTGAAATAAACCAAACCAAGCAGCTTTCTATTGGTTGCATACGGTTCCCCTCTTAATGATTTTGAACACTGTATGGCATGGCGATTTGGAAATTGCTCTACCATCGATAATGAATTCAAGCCATGAACTTTAACTTGAAAAAGTTGAAATTCATGGCTTAGCAAAAGATATAATTTAGAAATGTTTATTTACCTGTGATACTGCTTATCGCATCACCGACTTCATGTCCTGCAGCAGCTTTGAAATCAAGACCAAGTAAATTGGCGATAGTCTGGGCCAGTTGCTTATGATAAATGCTCGTTTGGGTTTTTATTACACCTTTTGGTGGTGTATCAGGACCTATTACAGCAACCCAGCTTTGCTCAGAATTGGGAGTATCTGTTCCATGACCCATCCATTTTTCCAGGGGTGCCTCTCCCCGTCCGTGATCACTGGTAATGATTAAGGTGGTTTTATCTTTATACTGTGGGTCTGTTTGCAGATATTGCCACAGTTCCTTCAAAAAACCATCTTCTTTATTCGCCGACTGTAAATAGTATTTATAACTTCCTTCATGTGCTAAATCATCTGTTTCAGCAAAACCCAGATATAAGACACGTGGTTTATATTGCTTAAGGTATTCTTTGCCAAACTCAAAGGTCAAAAAGTCAAGACGTATATCGGGCCCAAGGATCTCAGGCACTTTGTGTTGAATTTCGTTCAAAAACTTCAGTCTTTCACTGGCTTTTGCATCTTTAAAGTCGGAGTACCCCGGGTTTACCTTTAACCCGGAGCGCTTTTCATTCAATATGGCAGGAAAGATGTGCCATGAGGTAAATGCAGCAACCTTACCTTCAAACCCCTTTTGCTTATTTAAATATTCAAGAATGTTTGTATTGGGGTTAGGAACAGGATCGTTAGAATTTACCCTTACATCCGGAAAACCGGTAAAGATTTCATTATATCCGGGGTAGGAAAAATGATATGGGTTGGCGACTTCACTTTTATTTCCCACGTCCCTGTTACCATAAAGCTGTCCCTTTTCCGCCATCACATTCCAAAAAAATGGCAGCAGTAACTTTCGACGGGTAGATACATCCGGGCCCCAGAATTTTTTCGTCACTTCCTCTTTATCCTTAGTAAACTTTGAATTGATCAGGGCTGAGTCGGCCCCACGGTAAAGCTCTTGCCAGCGAAAGCCATCAAGGGTAACAATGATTATATTTTTGGTTTTGATATTTTGTGCGCGCAGCTGTCCAAACATGCTGACAGCGACGAAAAGAAGAATTAATTTTCTCACAATAATGATTTAGTGGTTAATTAAAATTTAGTACAGCTTATTAAGGCTTTTATTTTTTCTCACTGTAATAAGGGCCATAAGAATTTTTCAGGCGCAGCATATTGTCCACAGTTTCAAGCGTTGATACCGTATAGCTTCCATCGGGTTTTACCTGCAGCCAGATGTGCCCACTAGTGGATTTATAAGAATTATCAATAAGATCCCCAATCACCACTTTGTTTGCCGGTAAGATATCTGTTGCAAACAAATCACGCTCTCCTGTATAAATAGATCTGGAGAGCATGCGCGTTAAAGTCTCGTGGGATGGCTGGTCGCTTGACCAAACCACCTCAAACCAAACTCTGGGCTGCAGGGTTTTAATAAATAAAGGATTCAAAACATCACGCCCGCCATGATGATTGGCAATTGCAACATCCACTCTCCCTATCGAGGATGCCATTTTGGATTCTACATCATAATATTCAGGATTCCCGATAGTAACAACCCCGGGAATATCGCCCCCATGATAAAATTTAAAATTACCATACGTAATCAAGTAACCTAGGCTCAAACCATTTTCTGAGGGAATATATTTTGTAGTATCCGGGTACACGTAGAAGTTCTTTCCTGTGTCCTTATTCCAAACCCAGCCATTCCCCTGTATATTCCGGACTGAAAAATTAGGATAAGCTTTAGGATTATTATTCAACACAATTTGTTTATCACTTCCCACTTCGAATTGCTCGATCTTTGTGCCATCCTTCTTTTTTTTCTCTTCGGCATAACGAATGTAATTTAACAGGGTATTGTATTCCTTGATTTCATTTCTCTTTTTAAGCTGTGTTCTGATATCTACAGGTGTATTGTAGTTTGGATAACCCCGGTCCAGAATTTTCCCAAAGCTAATCTGATCACCCACCCCTGTCATGCCGGAAAGATAGTAGTCACCGTTCCTGGATTTTCTGGCACCTTCATAAATCAGTCCATAGTGATCATCATGGAAGTGCGTAATAAATGCATAATCTACAAATGAAGGCTTTTTTGAGGGACTAACCTGACGTATATAAGTGGAAATCCATTCATCGGCAAATCTTGAGGCATTTGGATATGCCCTGGAATTACGGTCTGATTCTGTTCTGGGATCTGTCAGATCCAACTCTCCCGGATCGGACAGCATTGTAGTGCCGTCGGGCATAATAGTAAATATGGCATCTCCTCTCCCGGTTTTAAAAATGATAATATCCAGGTTGCCTGCCTTCCAGGCAGGGATTGGCTTTTTATTTTGAGCATTAGACAATTCCTGCAGACATACTAATGCGATTACAATTAAGATCAATCTTTTCATGACATTAAATTATTGGTACAACCATGGTTTCATCAGGATATTATCAGAGGTGAAGCCTTGTGTCTTAAGGGCATCCTGATAATTTGCTGCATTTACTCTTTGTTCATCAGTAGGGTAAAGGAAACGGAATGGAACAACAGCGGTAGCCTGCCCCTGGCCAGAAACAATTACAGGGAAGTTTGTACGGTGATAATGAAAGAACACCTCAAAATCCGACTGAGCATTAAATAAAATATAACGCTGTTCATATATCTGGCTCAAAGCAATCTCTTTAACCGATGAAAGAGGGTTTCTGACCAGGTAAGCCTGGTCTGATCCAGCGAGGTCATAAAACTTAAACGAGGATTGAACAGCATGTTCGTAAAAGGTACTTGCATTTGCCTGTATCCATCCTCTTTCAGCTGCTTCAGCCATAGCTAACATCAATTCAGCATAGCTAAATCCTAGTGATGGTTTTCCTATAGGGAGTTCGGTATAATTATGACCGTTGACACGGCTGTAATTCCCTGAAGCTCCATCTTCAGTAGCCGCAGTAAGGGATTTTGAAGCATCGATCCCCTGATAAGCATCGAAACCCCTCTTACCTTGTGCAGCAGCATTTAAAAATGGAGTAGCGAAGTAGAACAGACGTGGATCTTCCAGCTTCTTTAAAATATCAGCAAGGGTTTTCCCTATAAAACGTTTGTTACGGACATTAAAATCCATATAAAGTGGGTATCGTATGTTTTCATAATCCCTGTAACTTATCTTTGCTTCATCCTCATCGCCCTCAAAGATTGGATATAAGGTTGGACTCGAGACGATGTCATTAAATCTTTTAGCTATTTGTAAATCGGTATCACTTTCCTTTTTACTGAGCATGAGCAATACCCTTAATTTATAGGAATTTGCAAGTTTACGCCACTTTTTAAGATCACCGTTGTATAAAATATCTCCGGTAATTGCAGCTCCAGGGGTACTCAATAATTGATTCGCCTCTTCCAGTTCCTGGAGTATGCCGAGCATAACCTGTTTCTGACTATCATACTTGGGCTGATAATTGTTAGACTGTTGTCCATTAAGGGCCTCGCTGTAAGGAACCGCGCCGTACATTCTGGTCAGAAAGAAGAAATTATGGGCCCTTAAAATTTTTCCGATCGCCAGGTATTCCTTTGCACCTGCGGCACTTTCCATCATCTTGGTCACATCACGAAGTATATTAAATTCTGCCCAGTCTCCGTTTGCCCATTCATAGGTTTGATATGCCTGCCTGTCGGAAGTAGCTGTCGCATGTCTTACAGCCAATCCGGGTTGCCATGGATAACGATTTTTAAAGCTGTTAAATATGACGTTTGGCAGAATTGCCTGTGCACCTACTTCTGTAGGGCGGTTAGGATCCTTGTTGTATTTTTCTTGTTTGCAAGCGGTAAGCATCAGGATCACACTTACCATCAGGTATATAAGTTTCTTAGTCATCTGTTCAGGTGTTAAAATTTCACGTTTAAATTAAATCCAACATTTCTTGCAGAAGGGAATTGAAGTAAATTGCCGTTGCTGCCACCATTACCGATATCTGGATCAGATAGCGGGAAAGCAGAAGCGATAAATAAATTTGAACCTACCACACTAAAGGAAGCACCTTTAATGTTCAATTTGAACTTGTCAAGTAATGATTTTGGCAGATCATATCCGATGGACACTTCCCTAAGCTTAAGAAAAGTCAGATCAAACACATTGGATTCACCGTTCATGCGGTACCAGTATTGTTCAGAAAAATCTTTATATGTCGTTTTATAGGTATTTGGAACATACTGGCCGTTTACCAGGTTTACCCCTTTTGCGATATAAGGTTCTCCGCGGGTATAAGCTTCACGATCTGGTCCTACTGCATCAGGATGGGCTCCCGAATACCACAGCTGCTGATTAAGGTTTGCCTGGTCTATTCCCCCTACGCGACCTTCCAGTAAGAAGCTGACGTTAAACTGTTTAAAAAGCTTAAAATTATTAAACCAGCTGGCGGTCCAGTCTGGTCCGATATGACCTAATGTTTTTAGCTCGGTATCCTTAACCGGAAGTCCGTTAGGTCCAATGATCAGCTGTCCGTCGGGAGCTTTCTGCATGGTATTGCTGGTCATATACAAATCCATCCGGTCACCAACTCTGATACCTCCCAGGTTGTCTGCCCCGCCATAAATTTCAGCAAGCTTATTCCTATTTAAACTCCAGTTAATCGTAGAGGTCAGTTCTACATTGTTACTGATCTCCAGATTGGTTCCCAAAATGGCTTCATAACCAAAGCGATTGAATCTGTTGCCGTTGATCTTATATCTGGTGAAACCTGAAGCAAGTGAGGCATTCTGGTCATAAATAGATTCTGAATCCACATACCTGTAAGCCGTAAGGTCAACTGTCAGCTTTCCTCCAAAGAAGGATGCATTTGTGCCCAGTTCATAGCCTGTAGTTTTTTGAGGTCTGAGCTGCTCATTCCCTAAAACCGGGGAATAAGTTACCGAGTTGTTTCCATCATAGATGATAGACGGGTTATAATAGCTCGCATATTGGTAAGGTGCCAGGTCTGCACGTACCATTGCCCATGATCCTCTCACTTTAAGAAAGCTTGAGCTTGGCATATGAAGCAATTTGGACAAGATCACCGAACCTGAAACCGATGGATAGCTGTATTGGTTATTGCTTTCAGGAAGTGCAGAAGACACATCAACACGCTCTGTTAAAGACAGGAAATAGGCATCGTCATAACTCAGATCGGCTGAGGCAAATAAGCTGTTTCTTGCATACTGTGTAAGTGAGTTAGTTGACAAAACTGAACCTATGGAATTGGAAAGGTTATAAATTTGCGGAACCTGAAGGCCTTGTGTTTTTGAATTGTGAAGCGTATTCTGCTTGAAATTGACACTTCCTCCAACAAAAGCATTGATGCCGAATTTCCCTAACGTTGAACCATATTTAATAAATGCATCAGTATTGTACTCAGACACATTTGCATCGGTAAGTTCGTAATTTCCCTTTATCGCATTCGCACCGATGTATCCGTACGGGTATTTCATTTCATTAGTTGTTCCAGACACCTCAGCACTTTGCCTTAAAGTTGCGCTGAAGAATTTGGAGATCTGGTAGTCGGCACTGGCAACACCGAAAAACTTATTCCTGCTTAGAGACTGGGTTTGCTCATAAGCCATATAGTAAGGATTATTGATCCAGGAATAATTGAAATACAACTGTTCATAATTCTCCTTTCCCGGTTTCCAGTAGTCTTTAAACCCACGCATATCCACATCAGCGCCTGCCCATATCAGCATCCCGTACAAGATATTGGTATTGCCATAATTGAGACGAGGAAAGTTTGGTGAATCCTGTTTATTGAATTGAAGTGTCGATGACAATTTCAGGCGATCAGTAGCCTGAGAGGTTACATTCAAGGTTGCATTATAATTTTTCAGCTCAGTAGAAGGAACTTCTCCATTAGTATAATCATATCCTAAACCTAAGCGCATACTCGTCTTCTCATTTGAGGAAGATATAGATGCATAATTGCTGATGGTACTCCCTGTTTCTAAAAAGTTTTTCAAGTTGTTTCTACCCCTTGAAATAAATGGAGTTGGTATCCGTTTCCCATTTGCATCTAAAGGACTGTCCCATTGAGGAGTTTCCCAATATCCACTGGCAGTAGAAGGATCTTTTACATCCATTTTCGGGCCCCATACGAAATCATTGTCAAATGTTCCGTTACCCATTCCATCGAAATAAGCATACTTACCCTGTTCGCCGTTTCCGTACTGGGTCTGAGTTTCCGGAAAAACGATCCAGCCGGTGCGGAATATTGACCTTTGGCTCAGCTCTACAGAAGTTCCTTTTCCAGCTGATTTCGTGGTAATTTGAATCGCACCATTTTGCCCCTTAGATCCATAAAGCGCTGCTGCAGTAGCTCCTTTTAAAACAGAAATGTTTTCGATGTCCAGCGCATTGATATCATAGGTATTGGAATTCACAGGAATTCCGTCAATTACCATTAATGGTTCCCTGCCCCTGAGTTCAATTTTTGTTTGCTGCATCAGATTAGGAGAATTGAATACAGTTAAACCTGCGACTTTGCCACTCAATTGTGTAGCAAAATTGTTTGTAGGTACCTTGCTAATGGCATCGCTTTTAATTTCCTGCACGGCATAGCCTAGTTTTTTCACCTCTTTTTTAATTCCCAGGGCAGTCACCACAACTTCATTAAGCACACCAGTGTCCTCTTTTAACACAAAATCTACAGTAACAATTTTACCTTCTTCCACCACAATAGCTGTTTTAAGTTGGGTAGCAAAAGACATATATTTAACCTCGACACTGTATATACCGGGTTTCACGTCTACAGTATATGATCCGTCATTATTATTAGAAAAGCTTCTGTTCAGCTCTATGATCCTTATGCTGGCACCAGGCAGCGGTTCCCCTTTGGTATCTGTTATTTTTCCACTAATTCTACCTGGCTGCTGAGGAACCGGCTTGGTTTCAATCAGGATAAAATTATTTACTATCCGGTACTGGAGATTGGTATGCTTTAATATTGCCTCTATTGCGTTTTTTACACTGATTTCATCCGAATTGATCTCAATGTTCCTCGGATACTTGCTAATCAGATCATCCGGTATGGAGAAACGTAATTTTGACTGTTTTTGAACTGCTAGTAAACCCTCTTTGATTCCCGCTCTTTCCAGACGCAGGGAGATTTTCAATCTGTCCAGATTCTGGCTATTCGCTTCACTGGCAAATAGCATACTGGTTAGAGTAAGGAGTGCAACCAATAAAATAAAGGAGCATTTCATGAGAAAGATAAGTTTGTTTCTTACTGTTGAGTGAAGGATTGAACCTTTTTTCATATTTTTGTTAAATAATGGGTCTGCCCGCCTATGGCGGTAAATCTGTTATCATTCATTAAGCCCAATGGTCGTCGAAAACTTGCGGCTTGTTTGTCTAAATCCGTTCCTGACTTCAGGAGCGGTTTTTTTTAGTATCTCTCTTTTACATATTTTTTTTGTTAGTTCGTACTCTGTTAATTAATGATCACTTGTCTTCCCTGAATTTTGTAGCTGAATTTACCGGTGGGGGCAAGCACCTCCATAATATCAGACAGCGGAACCTTTGCGCTGAGTGTGATGGTCATATGCTGCTGCCCCTTTGTCTGATGTTTAAAAATGAAGTCTACATTGTACCAGCGCTCAAATACTGTAGCCATTTCCCTTAATGTAGCCTTATTAAAAACCAATCTTCCGTTTTTCCACTCCGACACATCATCTGCATTTATTTGCCCTAGTATGGCCTGATTGTTTTTCCAGGATAAGCTTTGTCCTGGAATCAATACGGCAAGTGGGGTTTCATGATTTCCTTGTTCATGAGCTATCCGGACTTTTCCGCTAGCTACCTCTACTAAGAATGGTTTGTTTTTAAAAGCGTTGATCCGGAATGATGTTCCTACAACAAGGGTCCTGATCTCTCCAGTATGAATAATAAAAGGTTTTTTCGGATTTTTGGCGACCTCAAAAAAAGCCTCGCCATGTAGGATAATCTCCCTTGTATTACCAACAAACCGTGATGGATACCTCAACGTACTCCCTCCTGCCAGATAAACAATAGAACTGTCCGATAACCGTACCTGAACACGCTGCCCATTGGCATTAACACGTTCAAACATGGTCACAGCCGCGATCTTAGTTTCCTGCCTTTTTAAATTGGTAATGCCGTACCATATCCCTACTCCAAGTATGAGCGTTAACCAGACAGCCGCATACCGAAGCAAGAAGAATTTATTTCCGCTACTCATCGGTAAAGAATTCTCTTGTAGTCGCTCCTCCGTGAAGCGGTTCTTCCAAATCGCTATATCCTGATCAGAAATCTCTGCTTCTTCAAATGCTGCCCATTCCTCAACCCAAACCTGGTCGATAAGTTGCTCCGCATCTTCCCTTTGCAGAAACAATTTCATGATCTGCAATTCGGACGGAGAACACTCTCCTTTAAGATATTTTCGGATGACTTGCTTATTTACCTGTTGCTCCATTTCGTTATCAAGATGCTTCTAAATGTTAATACACATTTTCTGAAGGCAACCACTAATGGAAAAGAAATTATTTTACAAAAAAAGCATGAGCAACATCAGAAGTGCTATATCCGTATGTTTTTGAAGTTCCCGTCGTAGAAATCTGATCGAAGCACCGATGTGATTTTCAACGGTATTGACAGACAATTGCAGCTCAGCAGCAATCTCTTTGTGGTTCATGTTCATCTCTCGGCTCATGACAAAAACCTTTTTGCGTTGCGGACTCAATTGGGAAAGGGTTTGACTGTAAGCTAACTGAAGTTCTTTTGCTTCCAAATCCTGCAGGGGTGAAGAAACCCCTATTAAAGATTCGGCAATTGAATCTATTGGCACAGTAACCTCCTGTCTTTTACGAATATGATTAAACAGGGTATTTTTCATCGCGCTAAAAAGATAAGGGGCAATTTCACTGTTGGTCATGATCTGATCACTTTTTTGCCAGATCTTTAGCAGAAGATCTAATACCAGGCCCTCCGCAACAGATTCATCCCTCACATATTTTAATGAAAATTGATACAGCTTATTAAAGTATCTCCGGAAAAGCTCGTTGAATGCCCTGTAATTGCCCTGTTTACAATGATCGATCAATGTCCGATCTGGTAATCCCTTAAATATCATAATTGACGGCTTGCTTTTATCCGCAACAAAAGTAGCGGGCTAAAAGCAAGTACATATTAACTCTTGGTTAAGTGATTGTTAACATCAATTTTGTGCTAGTGTAAATACCTCTTGGGTATTTAGACATTTTAGTGCCAAGGATTAGACTGCATCAAAGTTAGAGCTGAGTTATTCTTGTCGTCCGTTATCTGATTCTGGTTTCAGATTATGATGCGAATAAATTAATAGACCCTTGTTCTGACAATGAATTACTGGCCCTTTTCGATTTAGCTTAATCGTGGAGCCTAGGAGCAGCTATAATCGCAATTGGCGCATACACCTTTTTTGATGTGGGTAAATTCGCCCTTGATCTTCACGATCGTATATTTTTCTCTGTTAAAGATTATTAATTTATTACCGAATAAAGATCAATAAAATTACTTAGAGATCAAATGTCATCCTCCGTTAAATATATTAAGTCAATTTCATAAAATTTTGGCATCAATACCTACAGTCGCTGGCAATACCGTTATATTGTCTTCCAGAATAATTTTACTGGCAACTTTCTTAAAGGACAACCTAAATTTCCTTTTACCAGGTTGCAAAACTAATCTGATGTCACTTCAGCAGGGCATATAAAAAAACAGCACAGGCAAGGGAATACGCGGATTGAGGGTATGTTGCTCTTAAATGCTTCAGGGCACTGGTAATCTGGTTCTCTACTGTTCTTTTTGAATTTGTTAATACAAAATTCCTGCGCCGAAAACACTATATATCCCATATGGGATAAATAAAAGTTCTTCTAAAATTTCTCTTTGATTTTTTCATCTAGCCTTCCCTTTGACTGATGATACCAGCCCACTCTAGCCCTAGGCTTAACCCTCCAGCGCCACAAAATACATCTATACAAATACCATTATGCGCCCCCTGTTCGCTTCACGCGTTTCATTGACATGAAACAAGGGCGCTCCCTGGCGCATCATTTCTTCCATTTTTACAATAGCAGTCGATGAGACTTGTAAAGCAGTCATTTCTTCTTTTCTGCCTTCCAGATTAGCAAATCCCTCCTGGTGACAACTTGGGAAGGTAAAATAGGGGTACTGCCCAATTTCCGCTTGCTCCAATTTTTTGAAGAAAATTGGACGCTACTGAAAGCCTAAACCTGTGAAATAAAACTGAGACAATCGAATTGTGTTCTTCCATAGCCCTTGTATTAAGCCAATAAAGATGCGTAACCTAAACCACTGCATTTCACAACATCATAAGACGGTGCGATAAATAATCCTGCAGCCAGAAAAAAGTGACATTGTGTAATCAAAGTTTTGAACAATCGGACAAGGAAATAAAGTCTTTTGTAATTTAACTCTGCAAGCTCATTCTTATTCAGATTCGTTGCAAGCATCTTTTGTTCGGTTTTACAAAGATGCTTTTTTCGTTTATTAAATGCACAAATCCATCCCGAGCGAAGTATAGTATAAAGAAAATTCTTTGTTTGAACAAAAAACACAAAATACAGTGAAAAATTACAAACCATTAATATGGGCTTTAACTTTAGGAATAAGTGGGCTCATTTTCTTCGCATTCTTTWTYYSAAAWAAAGAATCATATCGGGTATGACTTTTCTTTTTTACCACTATTAAACGCAATACTGACCGGCTCTACCTTTATTTTTCTCTTGTTGGCTCTTTTTGCGATCAAGGATAAAAATATCAAAAGACATCGTAATTTCATTTTGTCAGCTTTTGTATATACATCAATATTTTTATTTTCTTATTTACTTTATCATTTTACTACGCCTTCAACTAAGTATGGAGGGTTAGAATTATTAGATATATTTATTTTTTCATCTTAATTACTCATATTATTTTTGCAACTATTACAGTTCCTTTAGCGTTGATATCAATCGGCCGAGGTCTAAATATGGAAATAAATTTGCATAAAAGAATTACACGATGGACAATGCCCATTTGGTTATATGTAAGCTTAACAGGAGTAATTGTTTATTTACTAATTTCTCCCTATTATAGGTAGTCATTATTGGGATTTCTAATATCAAAATTTCAATACGAAGCTGTCTTAGATTTTAATTTTATTTCAGGGATATCCCTCATTATTCCTTTTTTAAACTCCAGCATTCTATTCCTTTGTGCTTAAAAAAAGTATACTGGTTTGCTTAGAGATAGAGGAGTTGAATAAGATAAAAAGCTTTTACGATTATGAGATGGCATATGTACGGATAGTGAAAGATATCGGCAAGCAAGCGATGGAAATTCTTGCATCACCAATAAGTGCTATATACTCATAATCTATGAATAGCATATCACTTGAATAGTGACAAAAAATGAAAAGTTTACTTACTAAAATAGCATCTATTAAACTGAAACTTAATACAAACAATTTTATAACCTATCGTTATGTAAACGGTGTTATATCTTTTATCAACGCTTGATTTAATATCACCGCATCATGTAAGTAACAATTTAACGATCCAGCATCCACTATCCCTTTGATATATCCGGTTGTCCGGGGACATTAAATTTGAAGATATCAGATCTGGAGTAATGACCAACCACATCAAAATCAAGTTTGAATTTATACAACACCTGAAAATCCAATTCCGCTGTTAATAACCCTTCTTCATTCCACAAAGGACCTGCCAATATTTCTCCATCAGGGCCTACAATGACACTTCCTCCGGAGCTCAGTATTTCCGGTTGATTTTGCACATCATCGTGATAACGTGAAGGATAGTCACTTTTAGTCACATATTGGTTAGCAGACAGAACAAAACATCTGCCTTCCAAGGCAATATGCTGAATAGTTGACTGCCAAGAAGCGCGGGTATCAGCAGTAGGCGCAAGATAAATCTCAATACCTTTTTGGTACATTGCTGTTCTTGCCAGAGGCATGTAATTCTCCCAGCAAATCAGCCCTCCTATTCTTCCAATATCAGTGTTAAAAGTTAAAAGAGAATCGCTCCCACCTTCTGCCCATATATAACGTTCTAACCCTGTGGGCTTAAGTTTACGGTGCTTGCCAATTAGGTGTCCACGGCAGTTAAAGTAAAATAAAGAACAAAAAAGAGAACCCCCTGCAGCTTCTTTTTCAGTGACGCCCAATGCTACAAACATATTAGCTTCTTTTATTGCAGCACCAATAAGTGCTGTATACTCAGAATCCTCTACCAGACTATTGTTCCAGTAGTCTAACCACATACTCCTGCTCTTAATGCTTCTTTGTCCAATTACTGCATCAAATGACAGTCCCCTGGGGTAACATGGAATAAAAGATTCAGGAAACAATAATAACTCGCAACCAGCTTCCTGAGCCTTTTTWWTCYMGMTNTMWWAYWATKCNNYMAYTGNKWYMWMGANAKCANNAAKANMWGSAGKANGTGGNTTRKACTACACCAACTTTTATTTTTCCGAATGCCATAATCAGTTATTTATATCATTTGTCTTTTGTCTATCAGCATCGTATTTCATTTGAATCTCCAGGAGCTCAAGATCATCGTTCAAATCGTGGTGCTGATTAGACTCCATTGTGTCCGAAAAAGGAACAGTTTGCATAATAAAATCCTCATGATGGCCCGGCTTACTATAATCATAAGCCCATCTATGTACCACGGGTAATTCGCCTGGCCAATTCCCATGCAGATGTTCTACCGGAGTCGTCCATTCCAACGTATTTGAACTCCATGGATTTTGAGTCGCCCGCTTTCCTTTAAAAATGGAATAAAAGAAATTAAACAAAAAAGAGACCTGGCCAACTGCAGCAGTTATAGCCGCCCAGGTAATCAGTACATTTACCGAAGCCCATTTTTGCATAAATTCGAATTCCGTAAATGCATAGTAGCGTCTGGGTACGCCATCTAATCCTAGAAAATACATCGGAAAAAATACTAGGTATGCACATGTGAAAGTGATCCAGAAATGTAAATAGCCAAGTTTCTCATTCATCATTCGCCCGAACAGCTTGGGAAACCAATGGTACACACCAGCAAGCATGCCAAAAACTGATGCAGATCCCATCACAAGGTGAAAGTGCCCCACAACAAAATAGGTATCGTGCAGGTTAATATCTAAAACTGCGTTACCTAAGTAAATACCTGTCAAACCACCTGAAATAAAAAATGACACTAAACCTATTGCAAACATCATTGCAGGTGTAAAGTGAATGTTTCCTCTCCATAGCGTAGCTAAGAAATTAAAAGTTTTAACAGCCGACGGGACAGCTATAATTAAAGTGGTCACCATAAATACGCCACCTAGGAAAGGATTCATCCCGGTTACGAACATATGGTGTCCCCATACTATGAAGGACAATGCAACTATCCCAATTAAGGAATAAACCATTGCATGGTAACCAAAAATTGGTTTTCTTGAACGATTAGAGATAACTTCTGAAGTTATCCCTAACGCCGGCATTACCACAATATAAACCTCCGGGTGTCCAAGAAACCAAAACAAATGTTGCCATATGATAGGCGATCCGCCTTCGTTTGGCAGTATTTGCGTACCAATCACTATGTCCGACAAGTAGAAACTCGTCCCCATACTCCTATCAAAAATCAATAAAATCACAGCTCCGGTTAATACCGGAAAGGCCAATAATGCCATCACAGCTGTAAGAAACAACGCCCACACGGTTAGTGGCAATCGCCACATAGTCATCCCTTTAGTCCGCATATTTAAAACTGTACTGATATAATTAATGTTCCCCATCACACCTGAAGCGATGAAGATCACAATACTGATTAACCAAAGTGTCATTCCTAATCCTGAACCTGCCATTGCCTTAGGTAACGCAGATAATGGCGGGTAGACAGTCCATCCCGCGCTTGCCGGTCCAGTTTCGACAAAACACGAGCCCAACATTACTAAAGAAGCGACAAGAAAAAACCAGTATGATAACATATTCAGTAGTGGAGAAGCCATATCTCTTGCGCCGATTTGTAAGGGAATTAAAAGATTACTAAAAGTCCCACTCAGTCCACTCGTTAATACGAAGAAAATCATAATGGTACCATGTATGGTTACCATTGCCAGGTAAAAATCTGGCTTTATTCTTCCTCCTTCTGCCCACTTTCCCAATAAAACTTCTAAGATTGGAAATTCTTTATCTGGCCAGGCAAGTTGCAAACGAAACAACACAGACATTCCCATTGCAATCACTGCCATTACAATAGCCGTAATTAAAAATTGCTTAGCGATCATCTTATGATCTGTACTAAAAATATACTTTGTTAAAAAAGATTGTTTGTGCTCATGACTTTCAACATGAGCCGAAGAAACTGTGTTTTCCATAAATTTCAATGATTCCTTAATGATTCCTACTCGCATACAAGCCTTATAAAAATCTACATTACAGATACAAAAATCAGCTATTTAGGAAGTTTGAAATGGTACTGATAAAGGAATTATTGGTATAGATTGCAGTTTCGTGAGAAAACAAAAAATACTAAGTAAGGTCTAGAATGGATCTGAATTTACTTTTATTATTTTCTTTTTAAATTCCTCTGGCGTAACGCCAACTAGTTTTTTGAAAAACTTTGTGAAATAGGAATTGTCATTAAAATTGAGCTCGTATGCGATCTCAGAAATACTCATATCCTGGCTTACAAGTAATCGTTTTGCCTCCAGGAGCACTCGGTTTCTAATCACCTCCCCAGCCTGCATTCCCAGATACTCTTTACACAGAGCATTTAGATGATTTGGGGTAATATATAAAAGGTCCGCATAGTCCTTAGGCAATCTGACCGTACTGTAGTGTTTTTCGATTAAATTTTGAAAATTGCGAAGAATTGTATAGTTATACACCGGAATTGAATTTTTCTTTTGAATAACTGCATTTTGATCTACCAGGACAAGTAAATATAAAAGTGTAATGCGAACAGCATCCCATTGTATGGCTTGCCCAGATGCTACTTTTAGATAGAGTTTCTCAAATAACACTAATGCCTCTTGTCGGATGGCTTCAGGTAATTCAATAACACCCTCATCAGGTTGCCCGCCAAAAAAGGAAAATGAATCTAAAAAATCGGTTCTTAACAATAAAGACTGAAAAAAATCCTTACTGAAATTCATTACATAACCATCTACATCATCGTCAAAGGCCCATGTATGGACCTGTCCTGGAGTCATGAAGTACATTTGCCAGGGTTTAACCTCAAACTGATTAAAGTCAATGGTATGTTTCCCACCCCCACTTGTAAACAAAACCAAATGGTAGAAATTATGCCGATGTGGAAAAACAAGTGAATTGTGCTTTTTCAGATATTCAGCAAAATGATCGACCAGTAATTTGTCTTCTTTTCGATCAGAAAGCGAACAACTATCAAGGACAGGGATCAGTTTTTGCATGGGCTGAATTCGAGTTTTACTGAACAAACAACCAGACACATTCTAATTGTACAAATCAAAAAATCTACATGCAATATAATCATATTAAGTATAAAGTTAACCTTACGTGATGTGATTAACTTTATACTAGTAAAAGGCTATAAACTAGTTAGCGCTTTGTTGAAATTGTTCGTTTCTAAGTGCCGTAGCCCTAATATAGAATTGTTCAGCATCAGCTTTATAAGATGCAGCAAACTCTTCTAAAGGTTCATTTTTATTAATCTGTAACACTTTATCACTGTACGAACCGTCAAATGAAATATCACTATTTGTTATAAAATGTGTGTCAAAATTCTTCAAAACACTACTATGTGTATTGCATGGCACCTCTTTCGTTAACAGCAGCGCCCTGGCCGTATTGATATACACGCTATAGCTATAATATATTGATTCAACCCATTGTTCAGCTTCGAATGCCTCCGAAGCCTTTCCAATGGTCTCTAAAACTTCTTCAAAAACAACCCCCACCATGTCAATCATAGGAACGGCACACTCACCTACCCCTATATTGGTTTGGTATTGAAGATCTTGTCCCCAATCCAGCAGATAATCTTGAGATATATCCTCGATTTCACCGAGGGGTTTTAACAAATTGTAAAAGTAATTTTTACCCAGCCTGATATAGAAATCATTAAAATATTCGCCGTCTAAAGCTGAATTTTCAAAACAATTTAACAACAGTCTTACTGCATCAGGAATTACTTTTGAGGGTAACTTAATGACCTTCTCAGCCATAGAACCATTTCCGGCTCCGTTGCTTCCCCCTCCTAAAAGTACTTGCATTGCCGGCAGGATATAACCACCAATTTTCATTGACATGCCATGAAAACCAATATTAGCTACCGCATGATGCGCGCATCCATTCATACATCCGGAAATCTTTATGCGAATCAGATTATCATATATGACATCTTTATATTCACCTTCTAGCACGCGTTCCAATTCTTTTGCCAAGCCCACCGAGCTTGCAATTCCAAGGTTGCAGGTATCTGTTCCCGGACAGGCAGTGATGTCATGAAGGGAGTTAAAACCGGGTTCAGCAAGCCCTGCATCATCAAGTTCATTAAATACTGAGCTTAATAAGTTAGGTCGAATATACTTTAGTAAGATACCTTGATTTATGGTTATACGCATATCCTCTGAAGCATACTTTTTCGCGATCTCTGCGAGCTTTCTTGCAGTAAGGGAATGTAAGTTTCCAGTTGACAGTTTGATACGTACTGCTACAAAGTCTTGCTGTTTCTGAAGAAAAACATTTTTACTCACCCAAGCTTTATATTTTACTTCATCACATGGAATGGGTTCCTTTAGCTCAAATTGGCTGGGAATCTCAGATTTCTCAAAATCATTTAAATTGATATTGTAAGTCTGTAAGCTAATTGCTTTGCGCTCGATCTCTACCAGTCTTAGAAACTCAGTAACCCCTATATCATTGATTAGGTACTTTAGCCTCGCTTTATGTCGCTTGGCTCTTTCACCATAACGATCAAAAATTCTTAAGCAGGCTTCTGTAAATGGAATAATTTGATTTTCTTCCATAAAATCAAAAATTGGATGAGCAACAAAGGGTTGTGCACCAAGACCACCAGCCAAAAGAATTTTGAAACCCCGATTTTTTTTACCATTCTCATTTTTAATCCGGGGAATAAAACCCAAATCATGAATAAAGGTAAGTGCTGCATCATTGTCAGATGATGAAAATGCAATTTTAAATTTACGACCCAGATTTTGGCAAATAGGATTTCTTAAAAAGTATTTGAACATTGCATTTGCATATGGGGATACATCGAAAAGTTCGTCTGGGTCAATTCCTGCATATGGGGACGCTGTCAGGTTCCTGATGGTGTTCCCGCACGCTTCTCTAAGCGTTATTCCCTTCTCTTCAAGATCTGCCCATACCTTTGGTGCGTCCTCAAGTTTTACATAGTGTATCTGAATATCCTGTCTTGTCGTTGCATGAAGATTACTGCTTGCATATTGATCAGAGATGTCAGCAATGCGCAAGAGTTGTTCTGGGGTCACTCTCCCAAACGGGAGTTTGATCCGGATCATATTAACGCCATCCTGTCTTTGTCCATAAACGCCACGGGCCAGACGAAATGCCCGGAAACTTTCGCCGTCGAGTTTACCTGATTGGAAGAGCTGAATTTTATGATTAAGTTCAAGTATATCTTTTACTGCCTTATCGTCTATATGCTCTTTTAGCTCAAGTTCGGCTGGTATTATATTCGTAATATTCATAATTCAAAAATAAAAAAGACATAATGTCTACGTATGGTGGTTTTCAATGATTAATTTGTACTAATTATATGATCATCTTTTTTATGCCTAATTAAATAGCTTTGCTTCAAGATGTAAGATCAGTGGCATTATAAATTCCCGATTTCCGTTATCACCATCCCAAATTCTGACCAGGGACCATCCTAGTTTATCCTTTTTAAGCTCTACAACCTTAACATCATCTTCCCCGTAGAACATGAAATGCCCATCAGAAGATAGTTTAAAATAACCTTCCAGAGTTTGGTTTTTCGAAGTCACCACTACTTTGTAATTCAATGCATCTCGAAAATGGCTTGAAATCCTTGATTCCAGTACTTTACCAAAACTTAGTGATGGTTTGGTAAAACTTCCCGGACTCACATCTGACCGATTTTTTCTTGCAGTCACCGTAAATCGAAAATATTTATGAATCATCAATTTACCAAATACAAGAAATGGAATAAAAATAGTCAGCCATCGAATAGGACTTTCCATGATCGTTATATTAAAATTAGCAAAGCTCTTTTAATCTGGATTAAACCGTTTACTAAATCTGGTTCCGAAGCCGCATAAGATATTCTAAGGTGATTTGCGTTGCCAAATGAGTCGCCAGAAACCGTAGCGACATTCCCTATAAACAGCAAATAATAAGCGAGATCTTTGGCATTGTTTATTACATTTCCGTGTATGGTCTTCTTTCCAAAGTATGCGCTTACATCAGGGAAGAAATAAAACGCCCCTTCTGGTTTGTTCGTTTTCAATCCAGGTATCTCAGATAATAAACTATAGACCAGATCTCGTCGTTTCTTAAATATCTGACTCATTTCATGAACACTATTCTGGGTCATAGAATAAGCAGCAAGGCCGGCTTTCTGCGTAATTGAGGAAGTCCCTGAGGTAGTTTGTCCCTGCAATTTTTCCGCGGCAGCCACCACTATACTACTTGCAGCCATATATCCAAGTCTCCATCCGGTCATTGCATAAGCTTTGGAAAAGCCATTAATTAACAGCACACGTTCTTTTACCTGTTCAAATTGTGCTATAGAATGGTGCTTTCCAATATAATTGATGTGTTCGTAAATTTCATCTGACAGGATATAAATAGCCGGGTATTTTTCAAATACAACAACTAAAGCTGCTAATTCTTCTTTAGTATAAACACTACCTGTTGGATTATTGGGCGATGAAAACATGAAAAGCTTGGTCCTCTCCGTGATTTTACACTCTAGCTGTTCAGCCGTAATTTTAAAATTATTTTCCATCGCACCCGGAATAAATACCGGGATTCCCCCAGCAAGCTTTATCATTTCGGAATAGGAACCCCAGTATGGTGTAGGCACAAGTACTTCATCTCCAGGATTTACTACACAAAATATAGCATTCATCAAAGATTGCTTTGCTCCAGTAGAAACAATTATCTGGGAAGAATGGTAAGTCAGGCCATTCTCTCTTTTTAGTTTATCAGCGACTGCTTCCCTCAGATCCGTAAATCCGGCAACAGGACTATAGTGGGTAAAGTTCTCTTTTAAAGCCTTGACAGCAGTATCCTTGATGAACTGAGGCGTATCAAAATCAGGTTCCCCAAGACTGAGATTAATCACTTCTTCACCCCCAGCCAACAGTTCCCTTGAAAGTTTTGACATCGCTATAGTTGCAGATTCCTCAAGAACATTGATTCTGTCACTTAGTCTTAATACTGTTTTCATATAAGTATGTTTATTTCACTAATATTTCCTTGCAAACTCTTGCATCACCTCAACCAGCACCTTCATGCTCGATATCGGTAAAGCATTGTAATTGGATACCCGAAAGCCTCCGGCACTACGATGCCCGTTTATTCCAACAATACCATTGTCTTCCACCAACTTCAAAAATCTGCTTTTATCATCGGCCTTCTTTAGAAATGCACTTCCTCCCATTTTATCCCGCATTAAAAAGGTAATGTTCATTCTTGAGCGATCCTCCCTGGCAGATGTCCCGATAAACAATGGATTTTGATCTATTTCATCATACAACATTTCAGCTTTGATTGCATTTTTATTTGAGATATAAGCAATCCCTCCAAGCCGTTTAAGCCATCTTAAGTTTAATAACATTACGTATATTGCAAAGACAGGTGGTGTATGATAAAGTGATTTCGCTTTTATATGTTCATTATAATCGAAAATCTTAGGTATGCTTCTACCGGATAAGCCAACTAACTCATTTTTCATGATCACAACCGTTACACCAGCTGGACCAAGATTTTTCTGCGCGCCGGCGTATATCAAGCCAAAATCGGATACATCAATTTGCTTACTCATGATATCTGAAGACATATCAGCCACCAGGGGAACAGAAGATTTAGGCGTTTCAAACCATTCTGTACCATACACAGTATTGTTACTTGTGTAATGTAAATAAGCTGCATCAGTTGGAACAATAAAGTCCTTTGGAATATAGCTATAACTTGCCCCTGCCGATGAAGCAATTACCTCAGCATGTCCTATTTTCGCCGCTTCCTGAATCGCTTTTTTCGCCCAAATCCCAGTATCAAGGTATGCAGCAGTTTTATCCTCAGCTAACAGATTCAATGGAATCATTGCAAACTGTTGACTTCCTCCGCCTTGAAGGAACATGACCGAATAATCATTAGGGATGTCAAGTAAACTACGTACTAAAGCTTCAGCTTCCTCTATCACCGCTTCAAATTCCTCTGAGCGATGGGAAATCTCCAGAATAGACAGTCCGGTATCATTAAAATCCAAAACGGCCTGTGATGCCTCAGCGAAAACTTCAGGTGGGAGTAAACATGGGCCAGCCCCGAAGTTATGTTTGATCGAACGTAATTGCTTATTAGTATCCATATATGTATTGTTATTTAATATTTTGTCGCGCAACTTTTACCATGGCCAGGCATGAAATGATAATTGAAGCCAAATCATTACTTTGTTTCATTAATAGTATTTTGTCTGAAAATAAAGAGCTCCCAATTCCCACAGCACTGGCACCTGCGGAAATCCATTCACCAATACTTTCAATATCGGGCGTAATGCCACCTGTTGCGATAAAATCAATATCACTAAAGGGCCCTTTCATAGACTTAATAAAGTCTGGAGAGGAGAGATTGGCGGGAAACAACTTAACTATCTTAGCACCGTGTGATTTCGCCTCATATAATTCTGTCGGAGTAAATACCCCAGGTATCCAGGGCACATTACAGATTTCGCAAACCGCACCTACCTGTAAATTAAGGTTTGGAGCGATGATCAGCTGGGCTCCCGCATTGATATATTTGGCAGCAGATTCTGCTTCGCATACCGTCCCCACTCCTAGCAACATTCCCGGCAAGTGCGATTTTACATAAGTTATCAGTTTTGAAAACAGGTCTAAAGCATTTCCCCCTCTATTCATGAATTCAAATACCCGAATTCCAGAAGTATAGGAAACATCAAGCACAAATTTCATGACCTCAATATCCTTATTAAAGTATAGTGGCAAAATACCGGCTTCCACGATTTGCCTGATAGCTTTATTTTCGGTTATTGTTGCTTTGGAGCCAAAATCCCCATCCGTTAGGTTAGTCATCTGCTATTGATTTGATTATCAAAATTATAGCTTAAACGATTTCCTAAAGGGTAGTATTTCTAGATATAATGGTATAAATTGTATAATAATCTACTCCTGGTTTCCAGATGCTTAGAACCCCAAAATTTTAAGCGCCTGCTTGCTATTTTGTTCCTCAGCGAAGACTTTGAAATCCAATGTTCCATCCAAATTTCTATCGACAACAATTTGCTTTGGTGATGGTAGAAGACAATGATGGATTCCACCATATCCACTCAGCACATCCTGATATGCACCGGTATGAAAAAAACCCAGATATTGAGTCTTTCGTGTCCTTGGCAACCTTGCTATTTCAGACCCTGAATCGTAATAATCATCACCGTCACAGGTCATGCCCCCCAAAAAGACAGGTTCATGGGCCACATCAAGATTATTAATGGGAATCAAAAGATACTTTTGATTATTTGCCCAGGTATCAGGAAGATTGGTTATAAATGAGCCATCCAACATCAGCCATTTTTCTTTATTATTCTGTTGTTTCCTTCCAAGTACTCTGTAGAGGATTGCAGAGGATTCTGCCACAGTATACCGTCCGAATTCTGTAATGAGATCAGGTTCCTTAATTCGATATTTTGCGCAAATCCGCTTTATTCTTTTTATTACCTGGTTTACAAAACTTTTATAATCAAAGCTAAATTCAAAAGAATCCCTGAATGGCATACCTCCACCGATATCAAGGGTTTGAAGGTGCGGATTAAATCTCGCCAACTGGCAGTACAATTCAACGTTTTTCTCAAATTCTATCCAATACGAACTACTATCGGAGATGCCAGAATCTATAAAAAAGTGCAAAATGGTTACCTTTATCTTTGTGCCTTTAATATGGCTTTTATAAAAGTCTAGGATATCATTTCTCCTAATCCCCAATCTTGAGGTATAATATGCAGATTCGGGTCTATCTTCAGAAGCCACTCTTATCCCAATACTAATACCATGTGGAAGATGATCAATATAATACCTAAGTTCCTCCCGATTATCTAGGATGGGTATTACATTCTTATATCCTTTATTAATCAGCTCAACGATCCCATTTTTATAACTATCTGTTTTGAAACCGTTACAGACGATTAATGTACCATTACTCAGTTTACCAGAGGCTGACAGCGCAAGTATGACCGCAACATCAAATGCAGATGAAATTTCCAATCCAATCTCATTCTTCAAGACTTCCTCAAGAATGTAACTAAAGTGTGCGCTTTTTGTAGCGTAACAATAAGTATAGGTCCCTCTGTAACTAGAGATACCTATTGCCGTGCGAAACAAACGAAGCATCGACTTAATCTTCCCACTAATTGCTGGAAGATATGTAAATTTAAGTGGTGTTCCGTAGGTTTCCATTATCTCCATGAGATTTATGCCATGAAACCAAAGCTGATTATCAATTACCTTAAAGCTACTTCTGCCAACATTATTTTTTTGATTGATGAATTGCAAATATTCTTCCATTATTTAATTTAAGTACCATTTAAAAATAAATGCAATCGCATTTATTATAATCCGCAAAAATATGCCGATTAGAAAAGCCTTAATGGTACTTTTCCTCGTTTGATTAGTATTGAATATAGAAAAAATAGATTCTGATTTTTAGCAAGCGATAGTTACGCTATACAAAAAATGTCATTAAATAAACCTAGATACGGTCCAGTCCGGAGTAATAATCATAAAACTTGACATATGGCCGAACAAAGCTATTTAAATGAAGAACCAGATGCATTGCTATCATTTATATATACAAATCAGCATACAAATTTATCGGGATTTTTGGCTAGAGGAGCCAAAATGGTGCCTTAAAACAACTTTAAGGCAATTTATAAAATGATCTGCCTGTTCTTTGCTAAGATTAAGAGCAGGAAGCAATCTAATTACATTAGGTTTGGCCTCTCCCGTAAAAATATAATGTTTAAATAACAAATCTTTTTTAGCATGGGGTAAACCATCTGGAAGCTCAACACCAATCATTAATCCACGGCCTCTCACTTCTTTAATTTCACTAATCTTTCTTAATTCAGTAATCAAATATTCACCCAAATCTGATGCATTTTTCATCAGATTATCTTCTTCTATAATTTCCAGCACTGAAAGAGCTGCTGCACAAGCCAGATGATTGCCCCCAAAAGTAGTTCCGAGCATAGCATGCCAAGGCTTAAATTTAGGAGAGATAGATATGGCAGCAACAGGAAATCCATTCCCCATTCCTTTGGCCATGGTGTACATATCAGCGTTTACCTCTGCCCAATCATGAGCATAGAATTTCCCTGTTCGACCATATCCACATTGAACACTGTCTGCTATATAAACTGCATTGTATTGATCACACAGTGCACGAATAAGCTTAAGAAAACTTATTGAGGCCTCCCTGATACCACCAACTCCTTGGATACCTTCTACAATTACGGCACATACTTCATTTTCAAAATCAATAAAAGCCTGCTGAAGAGCAGTCTCATCATTAAAAGGAAGGAATATCACATTCTCCGTTTCATTTACTGGCGCAATGATTTTCGGATTATCAGTAGCTGCAACAGTTAAAGATGTCCGTCCATGAAAGGCGCCCTTAAAAGCAATTATTTTCTTTCTTCCATTGTAAAAAGAGGCTATTTTAAATGCATTTTCATTCGCTTCAGCTCCTGAGTTACACAGGAACAACTGATAATTCTGCTTCTGGGAAAGCCTTCCAAGTTTCTCTGCAAGCATCACCTGTAAAGGGATTTTAACTGAGTTAGAATAAAAGCCTATCTTCTTTATCTGCTCATTTAAGCGTTCAATATAATGAGGATGGGTATGTCCTATAGAAATTGCTGCATGTCCGCCATAAAGATCAAGGTACTTCTGACCATTTATATCCCATACATTACTCCCTAAGGCCTTAACTATGGTGATATCATTTAAAGGGTATACGTCAAATAGTTTCATTATTTATTAATTTATCGGCATAACTAGATTAAGCATGCGGAATACTGACCAAGTAATGACTTAAAAACTAACTAATTATAGCAGATATATCAAATTCACACTTAATGTTATCAAAGATAGCGCAGGAAGAATATTATGATATAGTACTAAATCAGGTTATAATGGTATTTATTCACATTTTTTTGGGGTGTAAAAAAATGGACAACCAAGATTAATTTCATCCATTCAGTCAGAAATTCTTTGAAGGGAGCATACAATGGAAAAACCAGTAATCCACCGACCATGCCCCACTTCCTTTTAGGATAATGATTAGCAAAATTGACAAAAGCAATATAAAATATTCAATGCCCTCCCCCTTCTTCTTCCCGTTCCAGTTCATAGACCATCCATCAGGGGCATGGATCAAAATTGCTAATGCAAAGATGATGAAGTTACCCAGCGCAGCAATCCGACCAAGACAGCCAATGATCAGTCCTATACTACCGAAAGCTTGTGTAATGATTACCAGCCAGGCAATACATTTAGGAAGTTTCTTTGCTTTAAAGTCTGCTATAGTTTCTCTAATTCCAATTCCACCACCTAATGGAGGAAACCATCCAAAAAGTTTCTGTAAACCATACGGCAGGATAATAACTCCGGCCACCACCCTGAGTATGAGGTAAACGTAATCGTTCTGTGTGTAAAAATGATCTCCATCATAGTCAGTACATAATGCAAGTAAGTCCCAACAACAATACTGGGCAGGTTCTTTCAAATCAAAGCTACTGATCTCACTGACAACAATATCCACAAACAGATTTCCATGTTATGCATTATTTTTTAATTGAATATCTGGTCACAAGAGGAGCGGCCTTCCAACTTAAAATATCATTTGCAGATAATAAGTTAAACCGTGTTCCAGTTCCACCCAATTCACCACAGCTTTTTGTAAATACCACCTCGCTAATCTTATGATGTCTTATTACATAAGAACAAAGAATACAGGGTTCAACATTAGTGTATAAAGTTGCTCCTTCACAGCTTTCTTGTTTATGAAGCGCGTCCAGAATTGCCAATACTTCTGCATGGCGGGTAACATCATTGAGTTGCTTACTTTTTTCGGATGCCTCACCTATAATGATCCCGTCTTTAACCAGTACACTACCGACTGGGCTTTCACCTTCTGCAGCCGATATTGCAGCAAGTTCCATACACCGTTCCATATATTTCGAGTGCTTATCCATAATTAAATAAATTTAGATCTTACTAATAGACAAGCATGGGCAATGCATGTCTTCAATCATAAAAGTAAAATCAATGTGAAAATAATTCTATTTTTTTAAAAAACCAGCCAGTTTTCTCCATTAACAATATTTGATACCATTAAAGCAAGGATTAATACCATTATAACCCACATCCCAGCGTTAAATTTGTATAAGAAATAAAAACAGAATTGTCTGTCTATACTCTGTGAGAAATGAAGCACAATAAGATTAAACCCAAACAAAGGATACTGGAAACTGCAACAAGATTATTTTACAAGCAGGGATATCACTCCACCGGCATCAACCAAATCGTGGCGGAATCAGGCGTTGCAAAATCAAGCTTATATCAACATTTCCACGCAAAGGAAGAACTGGCGGCGACATGTCTCCAAGAACGACACAAGTACTGGTTTTATGAATTGAAAACATTTATTTTGTCTGCAAACTCTCGAAAAAATAAAGTATTGGTACTCTTTGATTTCCTTTATTATATGAATGAAAAGGAAAATTATCTCGGGTGTGCCTTTATAAATATATTATCTGAAACTCACTATGTTAGCCAAAAGATAATGAGCTGTATAATGGACCATAAAATTGAGGTTCGTACCTTGTTTAAGGATCTCCTGCTAGGCACCAATCTTCATCCAGACCACTTATATCTTCTATTTGAAAGTGCTATGATAGAAAGTAAACTTTATAGAAATCAGTGGCCCGTTAATTCAGCCAAATCAATAGTTAATTCACTTTTAAATTAAAATACCATGGAACAAAAACCACCATTGCCACCATTTACATTAGAAACCGCCATACAAAAAGTACAACTAGCGGAAGATGCCTGGAATAGTCAGGATCCACAGCGAGTCTCCCTTGGTTACACTATAGACACAGAATGGCGTAATCGGTCCGAATTTATTAACGGTCGTGAAAATGTGGTTAAATTTCTATCAGGAAAATGGGATAGAGAGCTCGACTACAGGTTAAAAAAGAAGCTTTGGGCATTTACTGGCAATCGTATCGCCGTCACGTTTGAATATGAATACCGCAATGTAGCTGGGCAATGGTTCAGGGCATACGGCAATGAAAACTGGGAATTCAATGAGCATGGTTTAATGCAAAAAAGGTTCGCCCAGATTAATGATGTTGAAATCAGCCAGAATGATCGTCGTCTCTAGCTGGAACTTTCAATAAACGAGATAGCAAACAATCTCGTTTATTGAATCCTTAGATAGCCCGGAAAAATAAATTAAAACTCCGGGATGTTATAGATAATAATTTCTTAACACTTCAATTATGAATATCAATAATTCTTTATCAGAACAACCGCCTTACGTTACCCAATGGTATGGCGTAACTCACTCGAGGTGCCCAAGGTGTCGTGTAGGAAAGGTCTTTTCCGGACCAGCATACGGATTTAAGATCCAAAAAATGCATGAACGTTGTCCCCATTGTAATTTAAAATTTGAACGTGAACCCGGCTACTTTTATGTCGCAATGTTTGTTAGCTATGCGATGAATGTCGCACAGATGATTTCAATCAGTGTTGCGGCATATGTTCTTGGTCTGCCTTTGACCTATGAAAATTTATGGTATTATGTGATCATATTAATGGTTGGCGTCCTCCTATTTTCACCATTTAATTATAGATACTCGAGGATAATTCTTTTATATTGGCTATCGCCAGGCCTGAATTACGATCCAGAAAAAGCAAAAAATCAACCGCAGAAACAAGACGGAGTTTAATTTTAAGTTGTATTACCTTTTTATCTTATCAGATCGAAATGAGCTGATATTCCTTCAAAAGGATAACTACTGATAAAATACAAAAACATCGATAAATTGCCTACAGAAAAGACGATCTGCTCTGGTAATTACCTAGGCCACATGCCTTTTCAAAGCATGTTTAAGTGGTTCAACTAACCTAAGTAAATTCAATTTAGCAAAAAAGAATTTTGATATTGTTATTTATCAGGAAATATTCTAGGAAGTTTAATCCATTCTCTGCAAAATGTAAAAACTCTGGCAAATCGTCCACTGTGATCATTTCTGATAAAGCGGGACAGTATCTTTTGGTTACGGCTTTTGTAGTTGGCATGGCTTATTTATTCTTAGTAATTATAAATACAAAGCGATTTTACTTAAACCCGTGTTCCATTCAATGGTTGAGTTAATAGGAAATCTTTCCATCCAATTACAATTTCCTTAAAATCCGCAGTTGGCATCGAATAGATTTCATTGTCGCCATCCACATAAAACTTTACTACGTCGTGGTATCAGAAGAACAAAGTCTCACATCGCCCCAGGCGTAACTTAAAGCTGTTAGGTGTAGTTTTATTTAGTCCGTTTTTATATTGCCACCTTTTAGAATGTCTGTCATAAACATACCTGATGTCGGGTTGGTAACCATTAGTCCCTCCACAACTTAACACAAATTCAGCCTTTTTGAAATATATGCCTTTTTTAATGAAGCGGCTGTTTTTATTTATCAAGCCCAAGTTGTTTCCGCATATCAAGGTTTAAACTGTATTGCTCTTCAACCGAAACTGCTTTTCGTGTATTTTTATTTATGTCTTTACCCTCCTTTGTCCAAAGAAATGGATAAAAACTAAAAACTTTGTCGCCGTCTAACTTTGAAACTTCGTCTCTCCATTTTGTCCACCGGTTGCCTTTATAAAATTTGTCTAAGTCGTTGTTAAAACAAAATTGTAGAAATTCTGTATATGTAATGTCAAGCGATTCATACTCTAAATTGTCAGGCGAAAAATAATAGATTTTTCCAAAGTCTTTGCCAAGCCCACCGCCGTTCAAAAGGTAAAGTCCGCCAACAGCGTCGTCAGCGATAAGCAAAAATGATGGTATTTCTCCAAACTCTTTAAATGATTTTCCTTTGTTCCAATCTGGAAGTGTCCGACCAAGTTTTGCATTGCCCGAACCAAGAATTCTAATCCAACCATCATCAATTAAAAGCCCACCTGTCATATAAACAACTGCACCCATTGGCGAACGTGTTGTCACTTGCGTTTTATACAAAGCGTCTTTTGCTTTTACTGTATCAACCGCCAAAATTTCAACTTTGTTTTTGGCAGATTTAATCCAATCTTTTACAAGTGTCCAACCTGAGTCGGTCTTATTTATTAGTTCGTCAACTGGTCGCATTTTATTTTGTGCTGTCGTTGTCAAAGTTATTAGGGTCAGTATTGTTGCAATAAAATGTCGTGTCATAATAGGAGTCTGTAAAATAGCCGCTTACTCTTAAATATACGCAAGTCTTCTAGATGGTAAAATAATTAAAATATATGCTAAGCATTATTAATTTGCAATTTCTTTTATACGTTTTTTGGCTACTCTTTTCACACAGTGTAAAGCTCAAATGCAGGACATATTTAACTAAACAGAACATAAGCCTGCATGTTAATAATATTTTCAAAGAAAATGAATTGGCTAAATCCGCAACTGTCAAGGAATCCTTGACAGCTCAAAAAGAATGAACCCGAACAGTCAAAAGGAAACTGGACTTTCACTCCTTAGATGTCATTATCTCCGTTTGCTACCGCGTTAAATCACAAAGAGGTACACAGTTTATAATCCGGGCAAACCAAGTGTTAAAAGAATATTTACTGAAGGGATATTCCATAAACAATGAACAGGCTAAACGTCAACAGCAACAACTTACAGACCTCAAGGAAACAGTAAGCTTATTAAGCAATATACTTGAAAGCAAGGTATTAAATACAGATGAAGCTACTGGGCAACTGAGAGTAGTAACCGATTATGCATATGCACTGGATATACTTGACAAGTACAATCATCAACAGAAATTATTGCATCAAGATTATAATATTCAATTTCTCTTTCTACCTTTCTATTTCCTTCTATTTGAACTGTTGCCTTTTTTGCAACAGTTGCTTCTTGATCCAATTCTTCTTCCTTGTATATGTTACTAAGGTGCCTTGAAATTGTTGATTTATTTTTACCAAACATAAAACCACCATGGAAACGCTCCGGATTTCCGCATCCCTATCGTTTCAGCTGTCTGTTTAAAAACATTGCCTGAAACCGGGCAGCATATATTAGGACAAATCATAGAATTCGTGGGATAAAATTGTACCACATTATCTTAGATCAGAAAAAAACTCCATACATTGCATTAATTTATTGCAATTGCACAACACTAATTTATTGCAATTGCACGGCATTAATTTATTGCGACTGCACAACATCAAGTTATTGCAATCGCGCAAAATAAAAGCTATGGCAACACCACGAGAAAAGCTTGCGGCAGCACTTGAAGTACTACACAAGCTACAGGAAAATGGGACAATCGCAATAAAAAGCCAGGAAATCCCCACCAGGCAGATCAGGGAAACTTTGATCAGAAACGGATTTATAACCGAGGTATCCCGTGGTTGGTATATCCCAACGATGCCAGACCAAAGACCTGGGGACACCACTCCGTGGTACATGTCGTACTGGGAGTACTGTGCCGGATATCTACAGGAAAAATATGGAAATCAATGGTGTATATCTGCGGATCAATCCGTCCTTAGGCATTCAGGGAATTGGACGGTCCCTTCCCAACTCATTGTCAAATCACCAAAAGCTAAGAATTCCTTATTATCACTACCCCATAATACTTCATTATTCAATTTAAAGGGGGAACTACCGCCATCGACCTTATTAACAGAAGAGAGAGGCATAAGAATGTATAACCTTGCTGCCAGTTTAGTTTCTTGTTCGCCTGGATTATTTAAACATAATGCTATTGATGTACGCACAGCATTACTAATGATAAGAGATGCTTCAGAAATTTTAGCCATAACATTGGAAAATGGACACAGTTCCATTGCGGGACGTTTAGCGGGGGCTTTTAGAAATGTCGGCAGGGAAAGAATTGCCGATGACATCCTAAAAGCAATGAAAACTGCTCAATATGATGTTCGGGAAATCGATCCATTTGAGGACAAACTGGATGTAGCTTTCCCTAGAGAACGATCTCCATATGTTGTAAGGCTAAGAATGATGTGGGAGGATATGAGGCCTACTGTCGTTTCTTTATTCCCAGCAATGCCTGGCATATCAGCAGATCACCAGACCTACCTTTCAAAGGTTGAAGAAATTTATGTTACAGATGCTTATCATTCCCTATCCATAGAGCGCTATAGAGTGACCCCGGAATTAATCCAACGTGTACGCAGTGGGCAATGGGATAAAAAAGGAAATGAAGAAGACAAAAGACATAGGGATGCAATGGCTGCAAGGGGATACTGGTTGGCCTTTCAAAGTGTCAAACAGAGTATCGAAACCATCTTGAAAGGCGGCAATTCCGGAGTTACAGCTGACAGGGATCACAGCACATGGTACCAGCAATTATTCGCACCTAGTGTTGAGGCTGAACTCATAAAGGCGCAGGATCTCGCTGGCTACAGGAATCACCAAGTCTATATTGGAGGATCCAAACATGTTCCATTAAATGTTGATGCGATGAGAGATGCAATGCCGGTACTTTTTGAACTCCTGGAACAAGAGGAAGAAGCTTCCGTCAGAGCAGTATTGGGTCATTTTATTTTTGTCTTCATTCACCCATACATGGATGGCAACGGCCGGATAGGCAGATTCTTAATGAATGTGATGTTAGCTTCAGGTGGCTACCCATGGACCGTAATACCTGTTGAATCAAGAGAAGAATATATGAAAGCCTTAGAGCTTGCCAGTGCCGAACAGGATATCACCATGTTTGCAAAATTTCTGGCTCAATTGGTTCATCAAGCCTTAAAAGGAACACCAACAGCACATTTGCCAGGCCAATAATATAGTAATTGGATTTCCAACAAACAGAAGCAAGAAAGCAAAAATGGAAAGAATCACCGTCTTAAGAAACGCATTACTATTGTATTGGGGAATTGTTCTGTCAGACCGTGTAAATTCATTGCCGACCAGACCACTGTCCCATCAGAAACGAGATGGCAACCAATAACATTTTCATCTTTTGAAAGTAGATCGACAATATTTTCCTCGTTCAATTCGAGTTAAAAGATTTTTGTCAACAAGATTCTCCAATACTTCGTTGAGGTTATCAACTTTCAGTTCTATCASTWMKMWMKGWWGRRAATAGAAAATATATCAATTTCATATATTCATCCAATGCTTTGATAAATATTTGCTGGCTTTCAGTAAGGTTTACAGATTTATATGCTCTCGCCACATCATGACCATTAATATTATTAAAATAGCATCATTGATTTTTATTTATTTCTATCTATCGAATGGCCAGAATAGTTACAAGCTCTTTTATACCCTCTCTGGTAGCAATAGCACCAGCAGGAAAGGTGTCTCATCTTAACAAATGCCGGTTCATTTACACCCTCATTTACACCTTCTTCTACCTTCCTGCCGAACTGTTCGGAAATTCCGAACAGTTGAATCTTTATCTAATTCCTTAGACTCAAAAAATATTGTTGATTTGCTTGCTGATGTTTCAGCTATAAGCGCCAAACATTACTTTGAGTCCCCTGATAGAATAGATGTTATTTATAATAATTTTCTCTGGTAATACAGAATCTGTCATGGTTTGATTTTTAATAGTTAGCATATTCAACTAGGCGTACAACCTGATAATCCTCGGTTCCGGTTTATCTTCTGGTTCACTAGCAGGATCTGGTGAGGTGACCAAATCCGCTGGCTTGTCATTTTCCTGATCCCCCACATTAACTTCCACATTAATCAGCCCCTTGTCACGCAATTTTTCATCCAGACCTGCCATATCCGCTGCGACTTTAACGTCTAAGATTTTAGCATAATGCTGGGTGGTCTTGATATTGGTATGTCCAAGCATTTTTGAAACGCTTTCAATAGGGATTCCATTCAAAAGCGTAACTGTTGTTGCGAATGTATGCCTTGCGATATGATAGGTGAGCGTCTTGTCAATCCTGCACAGGTCCGCAATCTCCTTCAAGTACGCATTTATTTTCTGGTTACTGGAAACAGGGAATACTTTTCCTGTGGCCTCACAAACCGGGTGATCCTTGTACTTATTGATCAGTTGCATCGCAGGCAGAAGTAACGGGATTTTGCTTGGCGTATCGGTCTTCTGCCTTTTAGTATGCACCCAGAGTGCTCCATCAGAACCGGAGACCAGCTCCTGCCTTTTCAACTTGTGTACATCAACATAAGCAAGACCTGTATAGCAGCTGAATAAAAAAATATCCCTGACTGTATTTAGCCGCTGCACCTCAAAAACGTGTTCGGACATCCGCTTTAGCTCCTGCTCATTCAAAAACCCGCGGTCTACAATTTTTGTACGCAGTTTATGATTGATAAAGGGGTCACGGGCCATCCAGCCATTACCCAGACAGATGCGGATGATCTTTTTAAAGTTATTGAGGTACTTCACCGTAGTGTTGTTGCTACATCCCCTGACCGAACGCAAGTAAAACTCATATTCTGCAATAAAGGCGAGGTTAATCCTACTTACTGAAAGATCATCAACATGGTATTGCGACTGAATAAACTCCTTTGTGTGCTTAAGTGAGGTTTTATAACGCTCGATGGTACCGGGAGCAAAACCTTTACCCACCAATGCCGTTGCCTTCCGGTTGTGTTCCGCAAAAATCTCCAGGATCATCCGATGTGACGAGCTTTTCCCAAGATAGATCATTTTCAGGCCTTCTGCCGCGATGAATTCCTCCTCCCTTTCCAATCTGTCAGCGATGGCATGGATCTTCCGCTCAAGTTCTTCAAGACGGGCATTGAATTCACGGACACTTTCCTTAGTACCCATCATTTTCCCGGCTGCATTACTCCATTTTTCGGCTTCGCATTTGCGCCCGGTTGCCAGTTCGACCCGCTTGTTATCGACAGTAATCCTCAAATAAACGGGCACCAGGCCGGTTTCTTCACTGTTCCGCCTTTTTAAGTAAAAAAGCAAGCTTAAATTTGTTCTCATAATGTTGAATTAAAGGTTTACAAATTTAGCTTTGCAGGCCATACAAGTCAAGATGTTCAATTATGAAACAAGCTGTATATCAAATACTTACAACTGTTCTGGTGAGCAAATTTAAAAAATCACTTGCTCACTTAAGCGCTCACCAAAATGATGCGAAAAGTTATATATTTTGCCTCCATCCGGAAAACAAAAAAGCCTGCAATCAGTTGATTTGCAGGCTTTTAGTTGATTTTGACATCAGTCTATGCGGAGGAAGAGGGATTCGAACCCTCGGTACCGTTGCCAGTACGACAGTTTAGCAAACTGTTCCTTTCGGCCACTCAGGCATCCCTCCGTATCTCGAAAATCTCCCTTTCGAGGTTGCAAATATAGCAATTCATTAATATTTGCAAAAGAAATTTTATAGAGTTTGTTGATAATCTATTCGAACATGATAGATACTCATAAGCATTGTCTTGAATATCAGCTTTATAGTTTCAAGATCTTTTAATGTAATATCGCAATTATCTAATTGATTTTGCTCCAGTTTATAGTCAATTATGCGTTCAACCAGGTCATTTATGCTCTGGGCGTCCGGATTTTTCAGACTTCTTGAGGCCGCTTCCACCGAATCTGCCAACATTAAAACACCAGTTTCTTTAGAAAAAGGTATAGGTCCCGGATAACGGAAGATATTCTCATCAACAAACTTTTCAGGAGAATTCTTCAAAAACGACTGATAAAAATAATCTACACGGGTATTGCCATGGTGAGTTCTGATAAAGTCTATCACACTTTCGGGTAACTGATGCTTACGTGTAATCTCTATGCCCTTGTGCACATGTTTAATGATGATCTGAGCACTTTGTTCATATGGCAGCTTATCATGCGGACTTAAGCCAGTATTTTGGTTCTCAATAAAGTATTGAGGATTCTCTATTTTACCAATATCATGATACAATGCCCCTGCCCGAACAAGCAATGAGTTCCCTCCTATTTTAAATATTGCAGCCTCCGCCAGATTTGCCACCTGCAAAGAATGCTGAAACGTACCGGGGGCTTTAAAAGCCAGCTCCCTTAGCAGTTTATTATTAGTGTTAGTAAGCTCAATTAATGCAACATCAGAGGTGATTCCAAACAGCCTCTCAAAWRCWTWAWTSAAARSMWAARYAMKSRMWKAARSCMRYAYRMTAANCAATAAATGGAACAAAATTCATCCACTCTATCTGACCAATAGCTCCTTCTCTTAATAAAGCAATGCCGACAAAAGAGATAAAATATGCCGACAAAATAAATAAAGCCGACAATAGCAACTGCTCTCTTTTAACCAGATTCCGAATACTATAAATGGCGACCATACCGGCAGTTGTTTGATAAAATACAAACTCAAAACTATTAGGCACAAAGAAACCGGCAATCAGGATCACCAATAAATGCAGATATAACGCCAGCCTCGTATCAAATAATATCCTTATAATAATGGGGACAATACAAAATGGAATGTAATACAAACTAGGGAGACTAAGCTTTATAGCCCATGATAAAGCCAAAAGCATACTCGTTGTTACAAGTAATATCAGCGAAAGCTGACGATTGTCAGCAAATATATCTTTACGAAACAGGTGTAAAAACACCATTAGTAAACAAACATTAAAGCCTACCAGCAGGATCTGGCCAAAGTAAACCAGGCTGCTATCACCAATTGTTTTAGACTGCGCTTCATATATTTCCTTAAATGACTGCAGTTTTTGGTAAATCTCGTCGTCAATCACATTATTCTTAGCAATGATCAGCTCACCTTTCTGAACCATTCCTCTGGTTGTAGAAAGGCTATTTATTGCATTCTCTTGTACAATAGCCGTCAATTTCTCATTAAAAATAATGTTGGGTTGCAAATGATCTTCAACAAGATTAATAATCACTTCTTTAACCTTCAGATTTACTGACTGGAAATTATCTTTAAAATAATCAAGAGCAGTTTGCACGGTAAATACATCCTGAGTACTAACCGCTTTACTTATATTATTATCCAGCAAAGAGAAATCATAATTCTTACTTCCCTTTTGATGCTTGGCATTAATCGCAATAATTCCTCTATCGTAAATCGATTTTAAAAGTTTAAATGAGGCCTGCCTGTATGGTTCCTTTTCATCTTCTGGAAGGGTATTACTTCTCCACTTTACATCAAACTCATTTAGATAAGCCTCTTCAACATCATTAATCAGATACTTATTTATAGTATAAATAGGTAGTACATTATTTAATGCATCTTTTTTATCTGTATCTACCTGTGGGTTTGTCTTTAAAATCGCAAAATTAAACGGAGATATAAGGTCTTTATTTTTCCAGATCTCACCCTTTTCAAATTCATACCTAAAACGTGGCTGTTTTGGTAAAAAAGCAGTTATTATCAATACAGAAAGCACCATCATGATATACTTGATGTTTGATGTATACTTACGGTAAAGTACCCTGTGAGAATTCTTGTTGATTTTTGCCAAAGCGATTTATGTTGAATTTGATTCAAAAATAACATTAATTTTTCATTTGAATGTTTGTTTTATTGCCTTTAAAGCTATAATGGATTTTAGGCACCGATTATTCAACTACAAAAAACAACCTGGCTACCTGCCAATTAGGTATTGTTTTAATGAAAAATTATCGCTTACTTTATGATATCAAATTAATATCATTATGTATCAGGAAAAAATTATTACTCCGCCTGCGGGCATTCGAATGATTGCCGTATTTGTTGTGCTCACATTATTATGCGGACTACTGGCAATGGCAGCTCAAAGTTTTGTAGTTGTAGAAGTTATTTTAGCCATTTGTGGTTTTTTAATACTGCCTGGCTTTATCATCAACAACCCAAATGAAGCTAAAGTACTAACCCTTTTTGGCGAGTATGTAGGCACAGTTAAAACCGATGGCTTTTTTTGGGTTAACCCTTTAACCATTAAAAGAAAGGTATCATTAAAAGCAAGAAACCTAAACGGGCATCAGATTAAGGTAAATGATAAACTTGGAAATCCAATTGAAATTGCAGCTGTTGTAGTGTGGCAAATAAAGGAAACTGCAAAGGCAACATTTGCAGTTGAAGACTACCTGCAATATGTAACAATACAAAGCGAAGCAGCTGTCAGACATCTGGCCAACATTTTCCCGTACGATAATTTTGAAGATGAAGAGGCCACAATCACTTTAAAAGACGGTGCAGAAAAAGTGAGTTCATTACTTGAAGCTGAATTAAGCGAAAGATTGTCGCGCGCAGGAATAGAGGTTGTTGAAGCCAGAATTTCTCACCTTGCCTATGCCCAGGAAATTGCAAGTGCAATGTTACAGCGCCAACAAGCTACAGCCGTAATTGCTGCAAGGAAACTTATTGTGGAAGGCGCAGTGGGAATGGTTGAAATGGCTTTGGATAGACTTTCTGAAAAAAATATCGTAGAATTGGATGAGGAACGCAAAGCAGCTATGGTTAGTAATCTTCTGGTAGTGCTATGCGGCGATCGTAATGTTCAACCCGTTGTAAATACCGGGACATTATATAATTAACAATTAGATATGTCTGAAAAAGATAAAAAAGCTTTTGTTCTCAGAATAAACCCTGAACTACTTAAAGAGATTGAGAAATGGGCCGGAGATGAGTTTAGGAGCACCAATGGACAGATAGAATTTTTGCTCAATCAGGCCGTAAAATCCAACAGGAGAAAACGGTTAAACAAAAATGATACAGATCAATAATGTTAAAAATGGTCAGTTATAACCACTGAATGACAGTAATTATATAACTTTGCTTTCAACTAACTTAAAACACAGTAAATGAGAGAAGTAGTAATTGTATCTGCTATCAGAACTCCAATTGGTAGCTTTGGAGGTGCATTATCAAGCTTTTCTGCTACGCAATTAGGCGCTTTGGCCATCAGAGCGGCAGTGGAAAAAGCAGGACTAAAGCCCTCAGATATTCAGGAAGTTTACATGGGCAACGTTTTATCGGCCAATATTGGCCAAGCGCCTGCAACACAGGCAGCTAAATTCGCTGGTCTGCCCAATCTTCCTGCAACGACAATCAATAAAGTGTGTGCATCTGGCACAAAAGCCATTATGCTTGCTGCTCAAAGTATTGCACTGGGAGAAATTGATATCATTGTTGCCGGAGGAATGGAAAGCATGAGCAATGTTCCTTACTATTTGGATAAAGCACGCACTGGTTACCGCTTAGGTCATGGTCAGATTACAGATGGTCTCCTTAAAGATGGCCTGTGGGATGTTTATAACGATTACCACATGGGTTCTGCTGCCGAATTATGTGCTTCAGAATGTGGAATCAGCAGAGAAGATCAGGATGCTTTTGCAATCAATTCTTATAAAAGAGCTCAATCGGCACAAACTGAAGGTAAATTCGATTCAGAAATAATTCCTGTAGAAATAAAAGACCGCAAAGGTGAGATAACACTTGTTTCTAAAGATGAAGAACCTTTTGCTGTTAAATTTGATAAAATCCCCGGCTTAAAACCGGTATTTAAAAAAGATGGAACCGTTACGGCAGCCAATGCTTCAACCCTTAATGATGGCGCGGCAGCCCTTGTTTTAATGAGTGCTGATAAGGCAAAAGAACTTGGATTAAAACCTTTAGCTAAAATCCTGGCCTATGCTGATGCGCAACAGGCACCTGAATGGTTTACCACTGCACCATCTAAGGCTATTCCATTAGCACTAAAAAGAGCCGGAAAAAGCATTGCCGACGTTGACTATTTCGAAATTAATGAAGCATTTTCTGTGGTTTCACTTGCAAACAATAAGGAACTTGGACTTAATGAAGAAAAAGTTAACATAAATGGAGGAGCCGTTTCCTTAGGCCACCCACTGGGCGCCTCGGGTGCACGAATTGTAGTCACACTGCTTTCCGTTCTGGCACAAAACGATGGAAAAATCGGCGTAGCCGGAATATGTAATGGTGGCGGTGGTGCCAGTGCTATAGTTATAGAAAATATTAATTAGATGCGAACGAGGTTAAAACCTTTAATACTCATAATGATACTATGCTGTGTCACAGCAAGGCTTAATGCACAGCATAGTTTTGCCTTTAACAATGGTCCTGCAATGCATAAATTCCAGGATACATTAATTAGGCTTAATAATGAGACATTTAACGCGACCAGCAATTCTGAGCGGTATACTAAAAATGCAGCTTTTATAAAAACATTGGTCAATTCACTAAAAACTCAGGGATCATTTCTTTATCCTTTCGATTCATTAAAGAAAATTACCATTCTTAAATCGCCTGATAATTCGTTCAGGATATTGTCATGGTATCTGCCACTTGACGATGGTTCTTATCGCTTTTTTGGCACCATTCAAATGGCCACAAAAGATGGAAAATTAAAAATGTTTCCTCTTATTGATGATACTGCTAATATTAAAGATACCAATCTGATTAATGGCAATAAAAACTGGTACGGTGCCCGATATTATGAAATTATACCGGTTATTATGAATGGCCAACAGCCTTACTACGTACTAATAGGCTGGAAAGGCAATAGTTCAAAAACTTCTAAAAAGGTGATTGATGTGCTTTCTTTTAATAAGGAACAACAACCTGTTTTTGGTAAGCCTGTGTTTGAAGATGCCAAAAAAAGCAAGGCTACAAAGAACAGGATCGTTTTTGAATACAACAAACAAAATACAATGACGGTAACGCTTGACAAGAACGTTAACATGATTGTATTTGATCACCTGGCTCCTATTTCGGAAGAAATGATGGGAAATTTTGAATATTACGCATCCGATTTAAGTTTTGATGCGTATAAGCTATTAAACGGACGATTGAAGCTAGTAGAAAATATAGAATTAAAGAATGAGCCGAACGAGATGGACGACCTTTTTTCAGATCCGAAAGACAAGAAAATTAAGGCTATAAAGAAGCTTTAAGTGTATTTAATACACCTTTGATGGAAATTAAAAATTTGGGAGTTTGCCTTCATGTGCCTATCTTGCGCGATGCTTATTTTTACAAAAAGAGGGAAAAGCACAATCAACTAACATAAAAAACTCCGAGATAAAATATAAAATCCTGATATAAAACGCATGTCAGGTTGATATAGCATTAGATTAATATACTTGAACTAACTAAACTTACTATAAATAACACACAAGAAAACTAAAATGGATACTAAAAATTTGGATACGCCAAATAACTTTTTTGAAAGTAAAGTGCTGGGGCATCCCGCTGGACTGTTTGTTTTATTCTTCACAGAAATGTGGGAAAGATTTTCCTACTATGGTATGCGGGCCCTATTGGTCATGTTCTTTACGGCATCTGTTTTAGGAGATCATCCGGGCTGGGGCTGGCCCCGGGAACATGCAATGTCGCTTTTCGGATCATATACCGCCCTGGTATATCTATCCACTATGCTTGGCGGTTACTTTGCAGATAAATTAATTGGATTTAGATGGGCTGTAATTGTTGGGGCTTTATTGATGACTTTAGGTCACGGTTGCATGGCGGTAGAAACGCCATTTTTCATTTACCTTGGCCTTGGACTATTGGTTTTTGGAACCGGTTTTTTCAAACCAAACATGACTTCAATAGTTTCCTTAATGTACAAAGACCATCCTGAAAAGAAAGATGGTGCATATACCATTTTCTATATGGGTGTAAATGCAGGTGCATTTTTTGGAATATTATTATGTGGATACCTGGGCGAGAAGGTTGGCTGGAGTATTGGTTTTGGATTAGCAGGTGTTTTCATGCTGTTCGGCTTATTACAGTTCTATTTCACTCAGAACATCTTTGGAGACATCGGTTTAAAACCACTTAAAACAAGAGATATTGTAATTGATAAAGATGATGTGGACAACAGAGTACCATTTACGTTATGGCAGGTTATCGTTGTTCTTATTTGTTCCGCTTTAGGCTTAATCTGGGTTATTAACGATCCCATTTCTAAGATATCCCATGGAACAAGCAACCTGCTAAATTTCAAAATAGCTGGAATGGAAGGAACCAATTTCACTATATTGTTAGCGCTGGGCTTGTTTCTGTTCTTATTATTTTACAGGCTAACAAAATATTCAAAGGTAACTAAGGAAAAATTATACGCAGTTACCTTTTTTGCATTCTTAACCTTTTCATTTTTCGCTGTTTTTGAACAAGCACCGGGTACATTAACCATCTTTGCCAGAGATTATACCGACAGAATTCTGGTTGGTAATTCAAGTTTGATCTTCTTAATTGCAAACTCATTAATTGCTGTAGTTCCTTTAGGAATTATCACATGGGTTTTATTGCTGTTATTTAAGCAAACCTTTAAAAAATATGGCTTGGCTAATATTATCCTAAGCATCAGCTTTGTGATCATATGGATCATTACTATCTGGATGTTAGTTCGCGATTTTTATGGAGCAGGGTTTTTAAACCTCTCAGATTCCACTTTAGCTTCACTTAAAATTGAGAAAGTAAAAGAAAGCCTTACTCAAATTCCAGCTTCATGGTTTAGTGTACTTAACTCTTTATTTATTATCACACTAGCTCCATTGTTCTCTAAGTGGTGGGAAAGCAAATTTAATCCTGGTGCAAACGTTAAGTTTGGTATAGGCATGATCTTATTAGGACTAGGAATGGCATTTCTTGTTTTTGGAGCCAGAGACATTATCCCTGGTGCAAAAACAGCTTCAGTAAGTATCTTTTGGTTGATTATGGTTTATCTTTTCCATACCATGGCTGAACTTTGTATCTCTCCTGTAGGCCTTTCTTACGTAAGTAAGCTTGTTCCTGCCAGAATGATTGCCTTTATGTTTGGTGTATGGTACCTGGCAATTGCTATTGCCAATAAAGTTGCAGGTATACTTGGAGAAAACGCTGATAGAATTGCATCAGAAAAAGGCATTAGCTATTTCTTCCTAATCATAACCGGTGTTGCCGTTGCAATTGGAGTAATGTCTATCCTGTTAACTCCAGTGATAAAAAAATTAATGCACGAAGTAAGATAAGTTAACTGAAATAACAATGCAACATAACATTACGCTGGAGGAGATCCAGGACTTTAAGGGGAAATACCCAAAACAGCTTTGGGCTTTGTTTTTAGTGGAGATGTGGGAACGCTTTTGCTTTTATGGTATGCGTGGTATGCTCACCATTTTCATGATCGACAAGATCGTAGGCCTTGCACTTACAGATAAAGATGCCAATCTGCAATACGCCGCTATTCAGGCATTCGTTTATGCTTTCACCTTCCTTGGTGGTATTTTTGCCGATAAAGTCTTAGGTTTTAGAAAATCACTTTTCTTTGGTGGAATGATCATGATACTCGGCAATTTAATCATCGCGGTCTCTCCAAAAGAGTTCTTTTATATTGGCATTACACTTTCTATTATCGGTACAGGATTTTTCAAGCCTAATGTATCGTCGATGGTAGGCGATTTATATAAAGAGGGCGATGCCCGCCGGGATGCAGGTTACGGCATGTTCTATGCAGGTATTAATATTGGTGGTTTACTTGGTGGTGCACTTTGTGTATACCTGGGTAAATACGTTTCATGGAATTATGCCTTCCTTGCTGCCGCAATTGTTATGGCTTTAGGATTGATAACCTTCCTCTTTACACAGAGAACATTAGGCCCTATTGGTGATTCCCCATTAAAAAACATGGCTGTATCGAAGAAAAGAGCACGTGAAATTGGTGTTTACCTCTTCTCTCTGATCTCTGTTCCATTAATTTTGATTATGGTTCAAAACACACACTATACAGATTATTTCATGTATACCATTGCGCCCTTATCAATTATCTATTTCTTGTACGAAACATATAAAGTTAAAGACAGAAAATTTCAGATGAAATTGTTTGCAGCATTTATCTTTATCTTCTGCTATTTCCTGTTCAATGCCATTTACGAACAAAGCGGTGGTTCGCTGGCTCTTTTTGCAGAAAAAAACTTGTCGCATACCCTTTTGTTCTTCAACATCGATCCTAACGTAGTAAACAACAGTTCTAATTCTTTATTCGTAATTATATTTAGTCCTTTAATTGGTTTATTGTGGTTATGGCTCGCTAAAAAGAAAATGGAACCAAACTCGATTATCAAATTTGGTGTAGGATTTTTGTTCCTGGCAGCATCCTTTTACATCTTCTTTTACACTCGTTTTTTTGCCGATGCAAATGGTGTAACTTCATTAAATCTTTTCACACTAGGTTATTTGGTAACCACCATTGGAGAACTTTGCTTGGGGCCGATTGGCATGTCGCTGGTTACACAATTGTCGCCTAAAAAATTAACAGGAATGATGATGGGTATGTGGTTCTTAGCAAGTGCATTCGGACAATTCGCCGCAGGAAAACTTGGTGCAGAGATGTCTGTAAGTGGCGACAACGTATCTTTGCTCACCAAACTGGAATCTTATACATCAGGATATTATCAACTGGCAATTTATGCCGCTGTTGCCGGAGTATTTTTAATCCTTTTCTCTCCTTTAATTAAGCGTTTAATGCAAGGTGTGAGCTAGAATTTAGCTTTTTTAACAAAATTTAACCCTTAGTATAATCTATATTAAGGGTTTTTTCATTTAGAATCCATAATTTCGCTACTTAATTTATTTTACGTGTCAGACAGTCTAGTAATAATACCTACCTACAACGAGAAAGAAAATATTGAGAGAATCATTAGAAAGGTTTTTTCGTTAAGCTATTTCTTCGAAATATTAGTTATTGATGATGGTTCCCCTGATGGCACAGCCGAAATAGTTAAGAACCTCCAGAAAGAATATCCGGCACTTCATTTAGAACAAAGAACAGGCAAATTAGGACTTGGAACCGCTTACATTCACGGTTTCAGATGGGCGCTGGCCAAACCTCAATATGAATATATATTTGAGATGGATGCCGATTTCTCGCACAATCCGGATGACCTGATACGTTTACGCGAAGCCTGTGTTAATGGTTCAGACGTTGCCGTGGGATCCCGTTATGTTAGAGGAGTTAACGTAGTAAACTGGCCTATGAGCAGAGTGTTAATGTCTTATTTCGCCTCAATGTATGTGCGCTTAATTACACGTATCGACATACAGGATGCAACTGCCGGCTTTAAATGCTACCGGCGCAACGTACTTGCCACTATTCCGTTAGACAAGATTAAATTTGTTGGCTATGCCTTCCAGATTGAAATGAAGTTTACCGCCATCAAATACGGGTTTAAGGTAGAGGAAGTTCCAATTATATTTACAGATCGTACAGAGGGTACTTCAAAAATGAGTACACGTATTTTCAGAGAAGCTTTTATTGGAGTAATCCAAATGAAAGTATGGAGCTGGTTCAGGAAATACGACAGAACTTAGTCTAATCTTCTTTTCTGGGCTTTCCATCACGCATCATCGTTCCAAAATCCCAATCCTTATCCATAGCTAAAACGATCTTCACGATTCTTTTGGTACGGGTGGCTTCTGTTTTAGCCGAGTTAAGCCAATTGATATACCAATTTTGATGCGATTTAGGCTGTTTTAAAAAGTTTTTAAGGAGATGTGGTTCATCAGAAAGGCAGACCTGAAGATCCTCTGGCACCTCTATTTTAAAAGTTGTATCCTCCTCTAAAACCAGCTCTAAAACTCCACCCAGGTCTTTCTTGAGCTGCTTACGAACGCCTGCATTTAGCGCCATAATAAAGTTCCCCTCTCCCATTGGCACAAGTGCTATTCCTTCAATTTCAATGTGGTCCAAACGGCCCTTTACCCGATAACTCTTCCTGCAATCGGGCTTGATCATATTGGCAATAGCAAGGGGAATAAAAACATACGTCCAGCCTGTTTTTTCTCCCATTTCGGCAAAACGCTCTATTTCTGCTTTAAAAGTAACCATAATAGCTTAAAATTTCTCCTCTACACCTAAGCCAAACAATGCAAAATCATATTTAACAGGATCCATAGGATCAAATTTAAGCAGTTCATTTGTAAGTTCCACTGCAGTGCGCCAATCGGTCTGTTTTCTTTCAATTAAGCCAAGCTTACGCGCCACCCTATCTACGTGCACATCACACGGACATATCAAATCTGAAGGCTTAATTGTGTTCCATATCCCAAAATCAACACCCTTCTTATCTTTCCTTACCATCCATCTCAAAAACATATTTAAACGCTTGCAGGTAGACTTTTGCATTGGTGAAGAAACATGTTTTATAGTTCTCATTGGATAATCCGGAAGAGAAAAGAAATAAGACCTGAAATAATTAAGGGATCTTTCGGCTTTTGGCTCCTGCTGGGTTAACTCTGATAACATACAGCTTGAAGAAGCATACTTTGTGTATCCATGCTGAAGCTCTTCAGTTAAAAAGTCGCTTCTAAAAGCATCCGAAGGAGATAAAAAAGCAGTCTCAAGACTATCAAACTGTTGATAGTGCTGATTAAAAAATGCCACAAAATACAGGAGATCCGTGTCGTTAAACGTTCTGTGTTTAAAGCCAAGCAAGCGTTTTAAATCATCCTCACCATGGTGCAGCATAAAATTATGCGGATCATTATCCATCCGCTCAAACAGTTCATTACACTTGTTAATGATGGTTTTTCGTTGCCCCCAAGCTAAAATTGCCGCAAAAAAAGCGGCAATTTCAATGTCTTGTTTTTTAGTATACTGATGTGGAATACAGATAGGGTCATTTTGAATAAAGTTTGGTCGGTTATACTGATCAAACTTTACGTCCAAAAATTCTTTGAGTTTTAAAAATTCCAACTGATGATTATTTAAGTGCCTGTTCTAAATCGGCAAGCAAATCATCAATATCCTCAACCCCAACACTCAGGCGCAACAGGTTATCTGTCACTCCTACTTTCTCACGCTCGGCTTTAGGGATAGAACCATGAGTCATTGTAGTTGGATGGTTAATTAACGATTCTACACCACCTAGAGATTCCGCAAGTGTAAAAACCTTAAAAGAAGAAGCTACACGGAATGTCTCCTGAAGATCAGCATCCTTTAAAGTTATAGACACCATACCTCCAAAACCACGCATCTGTTTTTTCGCAATATCATGGTTAGGATGATCTTCAAAACCCGGCCAGTAGATCTTATCAATCTTTGGATGATTTTTAAGATAACGCGCTACCTTCTCTCCATTCTCACAATGCGCCTTCATCCTCAAATGAAGTGTTTTAATACCTCTCAACACCAAAAATGAATCTTGAGGTCCTGGCGTAGCCCCGCAAGCATTGTAAATAAACCAAAGATCTTTATAAAGCTGATCATCGTTTACAAGCAATGCGCCCATTACCACATCAGAGTGACCCCCGATGTATTTGGTTACAGAGTGCATTACAATATCAGCACCCAAATCCATTGGATTCTGCAAATATGGAGATGCAAAAGTATTATCAACAGTAAGAATTAACTTGTGCTGTTTAGTAATTTTAGCAACCCCCTCGATGTCAATGATCCTCATTGTTGGATTGGTTGGTGTTTCTATCCAAACCAATTTGGTGTTTTCATTGATGTGTGGCAGTATGTTTTCTGGTTTCGATAAATCCAGAAAATGAAACTTAATGCCATACTTTTCATAAACCTTGGTAAATATGCGATAAGAACCACCATAAAGATCGTCCCCGGTAATCACCTCATCTCCAGGCTTCAACAACCTTAATACAGTATCTGTAGCGCCCATTCCGCTCGAAAAAGCCAACCCATATTTAGCATTTTCCAATGCTGCCAAACAATCTTCAAGTGCTTTACGCGTTGGGTTGGTACCTCTCGAATATTCAAAACCTTTGTGGTCACCAGGCGATTTCTGCCAGTAAGTAGAAGTTTGATAAATCGGGGTCATCACTGCTCCTGTTGTAGGATCAGGCTCTTGTCCGGCGTGGATCGCTTTAGTTGCAAATTTCATATATTATCGTTCTGCTCAATTTCTGATTTAAACTGGTAACCAAGGTTTTTACTGGTTGGATAACCGCTTGAAGCCAGCATTGATTGTTTTTGATTTAAAGTTACTTCTTTTATTTCTGCAAAAGGGGGTAATAAAAGATCAGAGTCCAGACAGTGAAGAATAGATCGCTCTATAATATCTGTTAGCTTTTCTTCCGTTACAACGTTTTCAGCCATGCTTTGGTATAAGAAATCAAGCGCACCCTCCCCCTCAACCATAAAATGCTTTTCCTTATTAACCAGTATACGCGCAATCAGCGATCCCTCATCTGCCAACCTGTTATATTTCACAGAATCAGCAAGGAAGTTATGGATATAAATAGTTCCGCAAAAACTTAGAGACTCATCTTCTTTGATGTACTTTGTTTGGTATATGGAATGTGTTTTATCAAAGGCAAATACATTGGTATGCATAGACACCATCAACACATCACCTGAAAACTTAAGCTGACCTTCAAATTTACCGCTTTCCTTAAAATGCACCTCAACGGAGGGATCTTTGGCCACATAATCCGTTTGCAGCTTAACTGCAATTTTAGAAAGCTGGGTCTTCAGCAAGCCGAAAACCTCAGTAGTATTTCTAAATATCTTTTGTTTTAATGAAGCTTTACTCTCGAATTCGCTCAGTATTTTACTGTAGTTCTCAGTTTCCATTCCATTAAATTTTAGTATGCGCGTGCAAATAATACCCTTTGGGTAGATGGCTTACCTGAGTAAATACAAACTCCTTCTTCCAACTTATTATCTAACGGGATACACCTAATAGTGGCCTTGGTTTCTTCCTTAATTTTTTGCTCTGTTTCAGGCGTTCCGTCCCAATGCGCAGCAATAAATCCAGCTTTTCCATCAAGCAATTCTTTAAACTCATCATAAGAATTGGCATCAGTAGTATGCTCAGTTCTATAGTCAAAGGCTTTGTTGTAGATATTTTGCTGAATCTCTTCTAAAAGCTGTGCAATATGAATTTCAAGTCCTTCCTGAATAACAGTCTGCTTCTCTCTGGTATCTCTTCTTGCAAGCTCAACAGTGCCGTTTTCCATATCTCTGCCACCAATAGCCAGACGAATTGGCACACCTTTAAGCTCATATTCAGCAAACTTAAAGCCCGGACGCTGAGTATCACGGTCGTCATATTTTACAGAAATCCCTAGACGTTTCAGTTTTGGCATTAATTCATCAACAAATGTCGAGATCTTATTTAACTCCTCGTCGCCTTTGTAAATAGGAACAATAACCACCTGTATTGGAGCTAGTTTTGGAGGAAGCACCAGACCTGCATCATCGCTATGCGCCATAATCAACGCACCAATTAAACGTGTAGAAACACCCCATGAGCTTGCCCAAACGTGCTCTATCTTACCCTCTTTATTCGTGAACTTTACATCAAATGCTTTAGCGAAGTTCTGTCCAAGGAAGTGAGAAGTTCCGGCTTGCAATGCTTTTCCGTCCTGCATTAATGCTTCAATGCAAAACGTATCTAATGCTCCTGCAAAACGCTCATTTGGCGTTTTTACACCTTTTACCACTGGCAAACCCATCCAGTTTTCAGCAAAATCTGCATAAACATCAAGCATTTCTCTTGTTTCTTCAATTGCCTCCTCAGAAGTTGCATGAGCGGTATGTCCTTCTTGCCATAAAAACTCAGTCGTACGCAAGAACAAACGGGTACGCATTTCCCAACGTACAACATTTGCCCATTGATTTATCAACAAAGGAAGATCCCTGTAAGATTGAATCCATCCTCTATAAGTATTCCAAATAATGGTTTCGGAGGTTGGTCTAACGATCAATTCTTCTTCCAATTTGGCTGTTTCATCAACAATAATGTTCCCATTTCCATCATTTTTCAGACGATAATGTGTCACAACGGCACATTCTGTTGCAAAACCTTCAACATGCGAGGCTTCCTTTGAAAAATATGACTTTGGTATGAATAACGGGAAATAAGCATTACTGTGTCCTGTATCTTTAAATTTTTGGTCTAAAATAGCCTGCATCTTCTCCCAAATGGAGTATCCATAAGGTTTTATCACCATACATCCCTTAACGGATGAGTGTTCTGCCAGGTCAGCTTTTATAACAATGTCGTTATACCACTGGGAATAATCTTCGTTTTTACTTGTAATGCCTTTGCTCATAGCTGAATGGAACGTTTTTTGTGTTAAATGACTTGTAATGTAGACTACAAATTTATAAATTTATACCTACAAAAAAATTGCAACACACAAACAACACATATAGTTATGAAACCTAACCATTTATTCACGGGAATGCTCGTCTTAGCAGCCATAGCTGTTACGTCTTGCTCTGCGCCAAGGCTTGCGCAGCAAAGTGCCAATACTGATGATGACGTTTATAGCAGTACAGTGAAGGCAAAGGTTTATACCCCCGCTCCTCAACAAGTACAGCAACCTCAATATGACGATCAGCAATATGCTGATGAACAATATGACGAAAGTGATTATTACGGAACAAGTGATTACTATTACGATCAGGATTATTCATCTCGTATAAACAGATTTTATTACTCAAGTCCTTTCAGAACTTACTACGATCCATATTATTATTCTGGATGGTATTCTTCTGGTTCATTGGACTTTGGATATAGTCCATTCTACAACAGCTACTGGAATTCTCCTTATGGAGGCTGGGGATTTGCAAGTTCTCCTTTCTGGGGTTACAACAACTTTGGCTGGAATAACTACTACTACGGTGGTGGCTATTACGGAGGAGGCCTGTGGGGCGGTGGCTTATGGGGTGGCGGACTGTGGGGCGGTGGCTATTATACCGGCAGAACTACCAATGTACCTGATTACAGGGCAAGACCATCTGTGGGTAGAGAAAACGGTTTTGGGGTGAACCGCAGATATGCCAGACCGGCAACCAGAGTGGACGCTGATGGCAATGTTATTCCTAACAGGGCCAGACCTTCCAGAACTAATCCTGATGGAACAGTTTCTACAAGACCAGGCAGAGTACCGGCTGATGGCCAAGCTACCAGACCTTCTCGTGGCGAAGCAACAAGACCTACACGTACTGAAACCGTAAGACCTACGAGAGAAAGTGCTCCAGCCCGTCAGCCAGAAAGCAGACCTAGCTACAGCCCTCCTGCAAGAGAAAGCAGTGGTGGTGGAAGAAGCAGTGGAGGTAGCAGCGGCGGCGGCGGCGGCAGATCATCAAGATCAGGANGMGGMKRMSKYARAKYRYCMWGMWCAKGMAGRGKRYANCTTAAARTSYMYTRYWMAKRYASRNTGMAMNNAAAMTSNTAYTATYWMNGRTRSMTRMARWARCYNATNCTMWSKMWSRWSRNTACRSYNAGMYWTNCTCWSSWRMWRCWTWMRMMYWSWYTYASWCYMMTKATGSTWKWAMMTYCWSWYWKAMNAAKTATGGKWGKASCWCNARATTKRARWNGKAKGRGWSRWGMRNNCAANTTGGWGKTRRMSSNGRCAKGASTWSRAWTGKTSRNTAAMYCGGMAKKNASTNGKAAYNTYCRSNAAWTCRRNAATTYMNTSTNNAAMTSCGRAMTTYMWKAAYYWMWMYRSAAAWKCSAMMWWWSWSAAYSWAAACMYWAANNCCAYAWWRGWSWAKKTMWWYNTTARNCCANNTATTRGWRTRRWWSKKYWNAGMCNASCYAWYRSRRKGWNNGGNYAAGWMRYSYAWNCGSRRKNTGSYWAKWASWGWAWYMRKRATTKYNCTRYAAMWKWNNCAATKAYKKTRSWKCAAATYYCAATWAYKSWNNATCRWAKMYYAMTWWKNTSAMYYGKNARATTMMWWYGGNTKAMCWRRYRRANNNNTTCAAAMGGMYKNNCAWATGNATSKGTNTCWWWWRGAYSMAKATGNNNATGGKTATYTTKYAGNAWCWANAYGNTAMYSRWYAYYYWGMAGWAAMNTRAMRTAMSNAWCASSYWSAASAWMNNTGAAMTWASWNNNTCAGGKKCWAYNAWCWKWWCTWACYNGSTKYAKRKSSKAKYMASWNTWTCWWWSSWKRWNGTWYRTYRKAKCMASKRYANTSAWTNNTTAMYGWNTCRKKANANCAAYGRYAGWSAAYTYAMWGWAYMASSWAYMWTRSNAGACAAMNTCARNARTMMAAMSKATCKKRSNAKAMWRMMYSNNNAGGRATMAWWRKNNGAYCGGKKKAWAATKYYMGWWTMGGGRYAAYYNTTASAMYSKNNTTSAWRRWTNNTTANNGAAKMSRRKNANCYTNTAYARTYTYMKWCWYKRAWRNTTRTTGRWGRYRMTAMTKCWRKARKYNTTARWSKCWMARWWYRWWRSTRNTSCNANTKCARKWASCSTNTMAKRRCACMKTWMAAARSNTMTCYRKNTNCNARTTACNGTRWYWGMASRCMWWKMWWWGNATYTCTGNNGRTGNTRGNTTAYGTANATTRYAGKNCWAWKCKTTDCTCTCTGCCSATGTGGATTATGTAGATTATAGTACTATTCGTTTCTCAACCGATCAGGGCCTTGATCCGGCAACTATTGTTGACGAAAACAATTCAGTAAGAGACAATTACAAACAAGCCGTTAACTTTAGACTTGGAGCAGAATATAAAATAGACAATGCATTTAGCTTAAGGGGTGGTTACGGTGTTAATGGAAGTGCGATACAAGGTGATGATAATGGTCATTTCGCTACTCAGTTTTATTCTGGTGGACTTGGCTATCGCATCGACAACTATTATGTTGACGTTGCTTATCAACGCACGGAAACAAACACAGAGCTGTCTCCTTATTTACTTGGAACAAACGACAACCCCTTAGAACCGGTTGCTGATATTAAAACTTCAAGAAACAATGTATTTTTAACCTTTGGATTGAGGTTTTAAAAGTTAGTATGATTATACTCTCTAGAGAGTATAATTGTCACAATCTCATATAACACGCCCGTCGTCCTGAATTTATTTCAGGATGACGAAAGTACCCTATAAAATAAACGACTCTTGAACGACTTTGCAACGACTCTGAAGCACTGTTCTCTATTAAAACTCAGTGTTTACCCTCAATACTGACGTATATCAATCTTTTTTCTTTTAAACTAGATCACTCCAAATAACGAAGCGCCCTGCTCTCCCAACCTGTTCACTTTTTCTTCTATTTCAGACAGTTTCAATAACTCAGGCGCATGGTGCGGTTTTTTACGTGCATCAATTATCACAGGCCCATTACAGCCCCAGTGTTTATCATCAATAAACTCCGAAATACCATGAATATCAGTTGCCGGATTGCTACGCGTAAACGTTACCCATACCAAATTGTTTATATTGTGAGCAGTAAATTCAGCATCATCACAAAGCACAATCAAAGGTATACCACTTAAATCTTTACCCTTTAGAGCCTCTTCTAATAGAGCTACTTCGTCTTTTGCCGCTCTAGCTGTAGTATAAGCCGGAAGTTGCAAAGCCATTACACCTGGAATGGCAAGCTTAACAGAACTAAATTCAGAAGGCATTACAAAACCTTCGGCAAGTTCAGTAGCAAGCACTCTCTTTTTCTCCCCCGCCACAGCAAACACTACTTTAGAACCACTGTTTAGCCCCTCCCCACTATAATCTAAAGTATCTATAGTTGTTTTGGTATGGAAGTGCAAATCTCTTGTAAGATCAATACGTTCCAATACATGTTGTATAAAACCAGAAAGATCATGAGTATCTAACCGTTCATTATCTTCTCTGGCAGCTATAAATAAGTACTTGGCTAAACTTAACTGATTCTTACCAAGAATATGGTTTGCAATAGTTAAAATTTCCTGAGGTCTTCTCTCCTTAAGATACGGTGTATAACGCTCACTTCCGATGGCAAATAATAAAGGGTGTACCCCTGCTGCATCAACAGCGTTTACTTCTTTTAACCCATGTATTTCTTTAGGCAATGCCGATCCTGCAATCTCATGGATCAATGCACCAAAACTGGTATCCTCCTGAGGAGGTCTGCCTACTACGGTAAACGACCATATTGCATCGTTTCTGTGATAAACATTATGCACCTTCATTAATGGAAAAGGATGGGTAAGACTATAGTAACCTAAATGATCGCCAAACGGTCCTTCTGGCTTATTCTCTTGCGGATAAACAGTACCTGTTATCACAAAATCAGCATCGGCTGAAATGCAAAATCCTTCATCATCATAAAAGTACCGGAACCTTCTGTTACCTAAGGCCCCTGCAAAAGTCATTTCAGAAAGTCCTTCGGGTAATGGCATTACCGCAGCCAGGGGATGAGAAGGCGGGCCACCAACAAAAATACTCACCTTTAAAGGCAGTCCTTTTGCATTGGCTTTAGATTGATGAACACCTATACCCCTATGTATTTGATAATGTAATCCTATTTCTTTGTTGGTTTCGTAATCGTTGCCTGCTAACTGTATTCTATACATGCCCAGATTTGCATTTAACACGCCCGGTTTATCGATATCTTCTGTATAAACCTGAGGCATGGTAATAAAAGGGCCCCCATCCATTGGCCAGTTTACAATCTGAGGTAACTCGCTGATAGTAGTTTTACTGAAGTTAGCTTTAAACAGACTTTGCTTTAAGGGAAGTGCTGTTAATGCTGTAAAAGCGATACCTGGTAATTTAAAAGGATTTTTTAGCGCTTTAACCGGATCTGAACGAAGATTCACCAGCTGTTCAACTTTAGGCAAGCTATCGCGAAACATGAACTTGGAACGTTCTAATGTTCCAAACAAATTAGAAACAGCAGGAAACTTACTTCCTTTAACTTTTTCGAAGTATAACGCCGGTCCTTGTTGCTCATACACCCTTAGGTGTATTGCAGCCATTTCAAGGTAAGGATCAACCTCTTCTTTTATCCTAATTAAATGCCCATGCTTTTCAAGATCGGCAACACAGTCTGCTAAACTTTTATATCCCATTACATGCCAAAGATATTAAAAGTAAAAACGTCATGCTGAATTTATTTCAGCATCCCAAAGTAGATATAAACCTGCCTCAACGGGATGCTGAAATAAATTCAGCATGACGACGTGAGTATAATTCTATATTATTTCTTGCCTGCAAATGAACGAAGCATCCAAGTATTTTTTTCTTTGAACTGCATAAACCTGTTTACCATATCGTTAGATCCGTCATCGCCAGCTTTATCGGTAGCTTCAAGGAGCTCGCGTTCTATTTCTATTAGTTTAGCCATATCCTCAAGAACGGCATCGACCATATCCAGATCCTTTAAACCTATGGTGTCAATTTCTTTTATTGCAGATTCTTTAATGTAGTCGGCAAAACGACTGTGAGGTGGTTTTCCAAGCGTTAAAACACGTTCAGCAATCTCATCAATTGTAAGTTGCGCATTGGTATATAACTCTTCAAACTTTATGTGCAGTGTAAAAAAATTCTGCCCTTTAATGTTCCAATGGCATCCTCTTAATTTCTGATAATGAACGTGGTAGTTTGCTAAATAATCGTTAAGCATATCTACAACGGGTTTTACTTTCTTTTCATTTAAACTGATTTCTTTTGCGTCCATAGTATTTATTTTTTTTATTTTGTCACCCTTTCAGGAATTGAAAATATAACAATACCTAATTAAAATGGTTTGAAAAATGTTCTTAACATACAATAGTAAATCATAAGCAACGTTTATAGTATCAATTCAGGGGTTATTTTTATTATTCGTATAATTGCGAAATTACTTTATCAGAAAATTAATGTATAAATATTATATAGTATCATTCTTTGCCGTACTTCTTAGTTTTTCAGCTGCTAAAGCAAACACCAGAGATTCAATTGGGGTTGAAAATTACAATGGTAAAAAATTGATCATCCATAAGATTGTCGCAAAAGACACCTACTATTCATTAGGAAGAAGATATAACGTTGTTCCTAAGTATATTATGACTTTTAATGACAACAAATACCTTCAAATTGGGGTAATCATTAAAGTACCTACTGACATCCCATTTAACGGAAATCCGACTGCTAGCGCTAATGAGACTACAACGCCAGCAGCTACTGATACACCTACCGAGGGCAATCTGATAGAACATGCCGTTCAGAAAAAAGAAAACCTGAATATGCTTGCCGAAAAATACGGCACTACTGTAAACGAAATCAAAAGGATCAATAATCTTCGTTCCATAAACTTACAAATTGGTCAGGTGTTAAAAATTCCTGCTACAAAATCTCCAGACGGAACACCATTGGCAACTGTAGATCCTGAAAAGATCAACACCCCACCGGTTGACAATACACAAAAAGATCCTGTGGCTATTGTGGTTAAAAAAGACAGCATAAAGCCTACACTGCCAATACAAAAACCTACAGCAGCTAAGCCAGATACGACAAAGCCAGATTCAACGAAGCCTGATTCTGCAAAACAAGATAACGGCCCATTATTGATCCATACAGTTGCATCAAACGAGACGATGTATTCTATCGCAACACGCTACAAGTTAACAATGGATCAGTTAAAGGCTAAAAATAACCTGACAGACAATTCATTAACTGTTGGTCAGAAGTTATGGATCAGGGGTCAATATCCTGTTACTCCACCACAGCCTGAACACCCTCTTGATACCCTAAACTCTATCAAAGATCCATCATTAAAATATGCGGCAAGCAGATATGGCTTAAACCAGATCGACGAAAAAGGTACTGCTGTATGGATTTCTGATACTGATCTTGATCCTACTAAAATGTTGGTTTTACACCGCACAGCTCCAATTGGGACCGTAATGAAAATTACCAACCCGATGAGCAACAGATCAACCTTTGCAAAGGTTGTTGGTAAATTTTCTGAAAATGAGTCTACAAAAGATGTTATAATTGTAATGACTAAAGCAGTTGCTGATGCACTGGGAGCTTTAGACAAAAGATTTTATTGCAATTTAACATACGGCGGACAAGAGAATGAACAATAATAAGCCCTTTATTATCGGTATTGCGGGTGGTAGTGGATCCGGTAAAACCTTCTTTTTGAACTGTTTCCTACATCATTTTAAAAATGATGAGGTAACATTAGTTTCACAGGATGATTATTACATCCCGGCTGGTGAAATGACTCAGGAAGAAAACAAATTATACAACTTCGATCTGCCATCGACCATAGATGATCAACAATTTCTGCTTGACATTAAGAAACTCTTAAAAGGAGAAGTTGTTTATAAGAAGGAATATAACTTCAATAATCCATTAGCAATAACCAAAATACTCGAAATTAATCCTGCTCCCATTATCATTGTTGAGGGACTTTTCATTCTCCATTTTAAAGAAATTGCAACCCTGCTGGATCACAGGATTTTTGTGGAGGCAGAAGAATCTGTGGCATTAGACCGCAGAATTAAACGCGATGGTATGGAACGCGGATACCCTGAAGAAGATGTGATTTACAAATGGAACAATCATGTGGTTCCTGCTTACAAAGAGTTTTTATTGCCTTACAAAGGCGAGTGTGATCAGGTTATTATAAACAATCATGATACACCTGATGATATCATCAAAATAACTGAAGAGATCTCAGTAGACCTAAAGGTGAAATATTGCAAACATAAACAGGCAGAATAAGCCTGTTTATGTTAAACTAATCCAATATCATTTCTGGCGCGTTGTCATTAGCGAAGAGTTTACCCGCAGTGGCTTGTTTGATATAATCAACACTCACTCCCGGTGCCCTTTCTACTAACCTAAATCCACCTTCAGGTAATATATCCAATACAGCTAATTCGGTTACCACTTTTCTTATGCAGTTTACTCCTGTAAGCGGCAAAGAACATTTTGGCAATAGTTTACTTTCGCCAGCTTTATTTACGTGCTGCATAGCAACAATAATATTCTTTGCGGAAGCTACAAGATCCATTGCCCCCCCCATTCCTTTCACCATTTTGCCCGGTATTTTCCAGTTGGCGATATCACCATTTTCTGATACCTCCATGGCCCCTAATATAGTCAGGTCAATTTTTTGGCTTCTGATCATCCCAAAACTCATTGCAGAATCAAATATGGATGATCCGGGTAAGGTGGTAATGGTCTGTTTACCTGCATTAATTAAATCGGCATCTTCTTCTCCTTCAAAAGGGAAAGGCCCCATACCCAATAAACCATTTTCAGATTGAAGCACTACATTAATTCCTTGGGGGATAAAATTAGCCACCAATGTAGGGATGCCAATTCCTAAATTCACATAGTAACCGTCCTTTATTTCTTTTGCGATACGTTTCGCAATACCATTCTTATCGAGCATATCAATATATTATAGAATTAATTCCTAGGTCTAACCGTACGTTGTTCTATTCTTTTCTCGTAGTTATCCCCCTGAAAAATACGGTGCACATAAACACCGGGAGTATGAATATGATCCGGATCGAGCGCTCCGGGTTCCACAAGCTCTTCCACCTCAGCAATGGTAATTTTTCCGGCCATAGCCATTACGGGGTTAAAATTGCGGCTGGTAGATCTAAAGATCAGGTTTCCTGCAGTATCACCTTTCCAGGCTTTCACTAAGGCAAAATCAGCATCAAAAGCATACTCCATCAGGTAATCTTTACCGTTAAAATTTCTGGTCTCTTTACCTTCGGCAACCTCGGTACCCACACCAGCAGGAGTAAAAATAGCAGGCATACCATATCCCGCTGCCATACACCTTGTAGCCAAAGTGCCTTGAGGGATCAGCTCTACTTCCAGCTCACCACTTAACAACTGACGCTCAAACTCGGCGTTTTCCCCTACATAAGACGAGATCATCTTTTTAACCTGATGCTGTTGTAACATCAAGCCAATGCCAAAATCATCAACTCCGGCATTGTTTGAGATGCAGGTTAATTCTTTAACTCCTTTTCTTACCAGAGCGGCAATGCAATTTTCGGGTATTCCACACAAACCAAAGCCTCCAAGCATTAAAGTACTACCGTTTTTTATGTCACTGATGGCTTCATCGGCACCTGCTACGACTTTGTTTATCATACTAAAAGTTTTGTTACTAAATTATATTATAAATTGTGTTAGAACCAAACTATTTCGCTATTTCTATAATTTTATCATCACTGCCGTTACTACTTCCAATATAAACCTTACCATCCGGGCTCATGCATATGGCCCTTAGCCGGCCATAATCATTTACAAGATAATCTTTACTCGTCTCTACCTTATCACCGGCTGCGTCGAGTTTTAGCTGAGTTAATTTAGAAGCCTTTAAGCTCACCAGCAGTAAAGAGTTTTTCCATTCAGGGATGAGATCCCCACTATAATAGGTTAAGCCGCTGGTGGCTATTGTAGGAGTCCAGGCTTGAATTGGCTCAACCACATTATGTGCGGTGCAAAATGTTTTTTCAGCATCTTTGTCGCAATAACCCTCAACATTTGGCCAGCCGTAATTTCGTCCTTTTTGAATGATGTTAACCTCGTCATCGTTATTAGGGCCATGCTCAGATTCGTATAATTTTCCATTGGCCAGCAACAAACCTTGCGGATTTCTATGTCCCAAGCTCCATACGCGACTCCCTGAAACCGGGTTATCGGCAGGTATAGACCCGTCAAGATTTACCCTAAGTATTTTGCCCGATAAAGAATTCATGTTTTGTGCATTATCAGCCTCACTTGCATCACCTGTAGTAATCAGGAGTTTCTTATCTGTTGTTATGAGCAGCCGGGAGCCATTATGTATAGATGCTGCCGGAATCTGATCAAGAATAACCAGCGGCGAATTCAGGGTGCCGTTTGAGTAAGTAAACCGGACTACTTTTCCCTTATAACTTGAGCCGTAATCATAAACTACATAAACCCATGGGTTGGCTTCAAAGTCGGGATTTAGGGTCATACCCAGCAAACCACCCTCACCTTTTGATACCACTTCGGCAATAGTATGAAGCGCCGTTACGGCCCCTGTTTCCGGATTTACTCTGCTAATTTTCCCTGAACGTTCGGTAATCCACAATTGCTTATCAGGCCCATAAACAACCTCCCATACATGTGATAGGCCTGTGGCTAAAACTTTGGTTTTAATAGCAACATCACCAGGACTCTGCGCGTCTCCGGATTTGTTTTTCTTACAAGAAGAAACGCTCATAAAGAGCGCGAACAAACTTATAAATAATACCTTCATAGGATGTCTTTTTCTCATACAACATCCTAAATGTAAATAAGTTTATCTAATTGAAATAAACATAAGTGATGCCATCGCCACCTCTATCTGCATGTTCATCTTCTACCCTGTTTACCTGGCTATATTTCTTTAAATATTCACGAATCAGTTTCCTTAAAATGCCATCCCCTTTTCCGTGGATGATCTTTATAAATGGAAAGCCAAGCATGATCGATTTATCAAGATATTTTTCTACTTCATGCAAGGCATTTTCGCCACGCATACCACGCAGGTCAAGCTCAGCGGTGAAGCTCGATATCGCTTCTGAAATACTGCCGGTAAATGAATTATTTTGAACTGCTTTTTTAGCCTGTTTGTTGCTGATTTTCTGAACACGGTTTTTCTTCAGCACAGAACGAAGATCACCCAATGCAACTACCAGGTTATCTCGGTTTATCTCAAGCACCTGCCCCATGGTTTCGCTATTGTTTAGCTGTACCCAGTCGCCTACTTCAATAGGCGTATTACTAATCACCGGTACTTCAGGCTTTTTCTCTTCCTTTACATGATTCTGCACCAATACCTTTTGCAGGTTCTGTCTCAACTCTTTGGTTACTACCTTATCTGCCTTGCTTTCTTTAATCTCTGCTATGGTATTCTCAACGAGTTTATTGGCATTTCTAATAATCGCCTGAGCCTCGAGCTTAGCTTCTTTGATCAGTACTTTCTTATTCTCATCCAGAAACAGTTTAAGCTTCTCGTTTTCTGCGACAAGGTTTTTCACCTTATTCTGTTGATTAGAAAGATTCACTTTTGTATCGTAAATCTGTTTCTTTTCACGTTCCAGATCAACCAGCAAACTATCTATCCTGTTTTGATTGGTACCGGTTTTAGCCCTGGCAAGTTCCAGTACTTCTTTTTGCAAACCAATGTTCTGTGCAATCTCAAAAGCGTAGGAACTTCCCGGTTTACCAATTTCCAATACGTACATTGGTTTCATCTTGTCGTTATCAAACAACATGGAAGCATTTTCCAGGCCTGGGGTATTGCCAGCGAAAAGCTTTAAATTAGAGTAGTGGGTGGTAATCACTCCTCTTACTTTTTTATTGTTCAACACCTCCAAAACAGCCTCGGCCATAGGTCCGCCAAACTGAGGATCGGTACCCGTTCCAAACTCATCAATTAAAACAAGCGATTTAGGTGTAGCATTTGCAACAAAATACCTCATTTTAGTAAGGTGTGCACTGTAAGTACTCAAATCACTTTCTATAGACTGATCATCGCCGATATCGGCAAATATCTGATCAAATATACCCACCTCACTGGATTCATGAACTGGAATCAATAAGCCTGATTGTACCATTAACTGTAATAGACCTACGGTTTTCATACAAACCGACTTACCCCCGGCATTGGGCCCTGATACCAGCACAATCCTCATGTTCTCATTAATATGAAAGTTTAAAGGAACAACGGTTTTCTTATCCTCTTTAAATGAAAGGTATAGTAAGGGGTGCCGTGCATTAACCAACTTAGTCTTGGCTTCCTTTATTAGAACCGGCATATCGGCCTCAACATCTATAGCGAACAAGGCTTTTGCACGTACAAAATCNARYTWAGWWAGGAAACCATGATACGACAATAATAATGGCGTATATGGTCTCAGATCATTTGTGAGCGCTATTAAGATCTTTATAATCTCCCTACGCTTATCAAATTCCAGATCCCTAAGTTTATTATTCAATGAAAAAACCTCTTCTGGCTCTATGTATACCGTTTGCCCGCTGGCCGATTCGTCATGAATAAAACCTTTCAGTTTTCTTTTATTTTCGGCAAGTACCGGTATACACATTCTGCCATCACGTATGGTCAAACTACCATCAGCAACCCAATTATTACTAATTACCTGCTTATAAATAGCGTCCATTCTMKTMMTWAYWKSSTNGYTSNTGSTNNTTTGNNAYCNTMYSYRATKRYAKWWTGWNGTRYWASCKANGCATTTGGCTTTATCTTTCCTTTTAGATCCAGTACAGATTCTATGCGCTTAAGTATATTCTTTTCGACAGGAAGATGCTCAAACAGTGCCTCCAGATTAGGGTATACTTCTTTTCTTTCATCAAAAAACCTCAGTACAGAAAATACAGTCTGTAAGGAGGCGTACATTTGATGCAACTCATCCTCTACAAGGTAAGTGCCCTCCACTCTGATCTTATCGGCCAGAGATTTTATGTCGAAAAATGTACTGATTTGTAGTGGCTCCTGGTTCTCGAGGATACTTTTAAACTCATTTGTTTGTCTCAGAAATTTATTGATCTGATCAAACTTGGTCATCACCTGCATTTTGCCCACCATTTGCTGCCCCATAGGACTTAGACAGTGTGCGTAAATAAGTTGTTTTACCTCATTAAACCCCAAACGCTCTAAACAATTCTCCGGATATAACATTCCTATTTCTATCTTATTTTTTATTAATAGTCTTCTTTAATAATTCTCTGGCCTTAATAGAGTCTGCCCTCTTTTTCCTAATGGCCTTCCTTAAAACAGCTTTTGCTTTCTTGGTTGAATCCACTTTTTTAATTGAATCAGCCTTTTTAACTGCAATAACTTTTTTTAACGAGTCGGCCTTAAATTTGGCTCGTTGCGGTGCAGTAACTTTTTTCAAAGAATCTGCTCGCTTCACCGAATCGGCCTTAAACTTAGCTTTAAGAACTTTAGCTGCTTTAGCATTCACCAATGAATCTGCCTTTACCAAAACGTTCTTTTGCTTGGTTAATCCCTTGGTTACCTTATCGTAGATACCATCTAATACTTTAGGATGCTGACTATAGTAAGCCATGCTTTTACCATAAAGGGCAGAATCTATCTCGTATCTCTTATAAATACCGCTATAATAAGCCGCAGCCATAGTTCTTGACGTATCGATATTAGGTATGGTAGTGATGTAAGCATCCACAATATGAATGTCGTGCAACACCAGGGCCATTTTATCGGGCTGAATAATATCGGAAGGAATACCTGGCTTACAGCCTGCAACAAATAAAAAAAGGAAGGCTGTATATATAAAGTTCTTCATTATGGGCTAAAACATCATTATTTCTTAGACAAAGTTCGCTAAGGTTCTTATTTTTACCAAAAATACTGATAAATGAGTATAGCAGATAACTTATTAGAATATAAAAGCGAATTAGATAAGACACTGGTTGAGTTAATAGCCGTATCTAAATACCAGGAGCCCGCCGCAATTATGGAAGCTTACAATGCCGGGCAACGCGCTTTTGGCGAAAACATAGTTCAGGAACTGGTTGATAAACAGGCAGAACTACCTGAAGACATTGAATGGCATCTTATTGGTCATCTGCAAACCAACAAGGTAAAATACATTGCGCCTTTTGTAAAACTAATCCACTCGGTTGATAGTCTGAAGCTGCTAATTGAAATAAATAAACAAGCCGTAAAAAATAAGCGGGTGATAGACTGTTTACTTCAAATTTATATTGCTGATGAAGACACCAAGTTTGGACTCGGTTTTGATGAGGCTATTGAATTGCTTAGGTCGGAAGAATTTGCCACACTTAAAAACGTACGTATTGTAGGGTTAATGGGAATTGCAAGTAACAACGCCACAGAAAAACAGACTCTTGATGAATTCATCGAGTTAAAAGTACTTTTTGACGGCATTAAAGTTAGCTTTTTTAGAAAAGATGACTACTTTAAGGAAGTATCTATGGGTATGTCTGGCGATTACAAATTGGCAATTGAAGCAGGTAGCACAATGGTAAGAGTTGGCAGCAGTATTTTTGGTAAAAGGAAGATTAAACATTACAAAACAGAATGAGCATTACAATAAGAGTTGCTGAGCGAGGAGATTGTCCGAGATTATTGGAATTAATTAATGAACTGGCTCTTTATGAAAAAGCGCCGGAAGAAGTAACCGTAACCATAGAAGAATTTATGGAGGCCGGTTTTGGCGAAAACAAAGTATGGAAAGCTTTTGTTGCTGAGGATAACCATAAAATTATTGGCTTTGCCCTATATTATACCCGCTATTCTACCTGGAAAGGTTGCCGTTTATACCTGGAAGATTTCATTGTAACTGAAGCGTACAGAGGAAAAGGTGCAGGCAAGCTCCTTTTTGAAACCGTTATACAGGAAGCAAAAGATAAAAACTACAATGGTATGGTTTGGCAGGTGCTGGACTGGAATGAGCCGGCAATTAATTTTTACAAAAAGTACGCTGCTGATATAGAAGCAGGATGGTTAAATGCATCCTTCTCGAAGGAACAAATCTCAAAGTAACATGAAAAAATTAGGATTATTTATTATCGCCATAGGTTTTATAGCTTGTCAGAGTGAGAATAAAACAAGCAATACTACCGACACTACAAGTGTTGTATCCACAGGAGACTCATTAACTTTTAAATACGACTCAATAAAAGTTTATAGCAAGACCCCGATATCTGTAAATAAAAATGTAACTGATACTTCTAAGGCAGTTATTTCATATCCATTATTTAATGATGAAAAAGTAAACCAGTTTGTTGAAAGCAAAATAAAACTGACAGCAGATTCTGGCAAAAACTACAAAACATACAATGAATATGCTACCGATTTTATAAAAGGTTATGACGACTTTAGAAAGTCTGAAAAAGATTACCCGCAAACCTGGTTCTTAGATATCAATGCTAAGGTTGTGAAACAAAAACCAGGCTTCTTGTCGCTGCTAAACACCTATGTAAATTACTCCGGAGGTGCACACCCAAACAGTGTATTCACCTACCTTAACTATAATCCGGCTACCCATCAGGAAATCCTTTTAGATTCCTTAATTCAACCAGGTTCCCTGGCAAAACTTACTGCTGTAGCCGAAAAGATATTCAGAAAAAATGAAAAGCTTAGCGCTACAGCGAGCTTAAAAGATGGCTATTTCTTTGATAAGGATACGTTTAAATTGAATGACAACTTCACCGTTACAGATGAAGGTTTAATGTTTCTTTATAATCCTTACGAAATCAAGGCCTATGCATATGGAAAAACAGAACTGGTTATCCCTTTCAGTGAGCTAAAAGAAATTGCTAAACCTAATTCATTACTTAGTCCCGCAAATTAATGGAGGTATACAAATTTGGAGGTGCATCAGTTAAAGATGCCGAAGGGGTAAGAAATCTGGCCAACATCATTAAAGAGCGTAATCAAAAAAAACACCTGTTAATCGTGATTTCGGCAATGGGTAAGGTTACCAATAAACTTGAGGATTTAACAAAAGCTTATTTAACTGGCCTTGAGGATACACATCAGATATTTGAAGAGGTAAAACAATTCCATTTCAATATCATTAGCGAGTTATTTCCAGATCACAGTCACCCGGTTTATAACGATGTGGCAAACTCATTCGTTGAAATAGATTGGTTAATAGAAGAAGAACCAGACGACGCAGCTGATTACATTTACGATCAAATCGTTTCAATCGGCGAAATCGTTTCTACAAAAATAGCCGCTGCTTATTTAAACGAAACAGGTTGTAATGTGCAATGGGTTGATGCCCGCAACTTTATCCATACAGATAACAATTACCGCGAGGCACAGGTAAATTGGGAAAAAACAGAACAGGAAATACAGAAAAAACTGGGTCCTGTTTTAGAACAATATATTGCAGTAACACAGGGATTCATTGGCAGCACAAGCGAAAACTTTACCACAACTCTTGGTAGAGATGGATCTGATTATTCGGCAGCAATATTTGCTTCTTGTCTAAATGCGACTTCATTAACCATATGGAAAGATGTACCCGGAGTTTTAAACGCAGATCCTAAATGGTTTGATGAAACGGAAAGAATTCCACGTTTATCTTATCATGATGCAATTGAGCTTGCCTATTATGGTGCAACAATTATTCACCCTAAAACAATAAAGCCGATTCAGAACAAGAACATCCCTTTATTTGTTCGTTCTTTTCTTGATCATAAGGCCGAAGGCACAGACATTACAGGAGAAAATAATCACCTGCCAGTTCCATCCTTTATATTTAAAGTAAACCAGGCGCTGATCTCTATTTTCCCTAAAGATTTCTCTTTCATCATAGAAGAAAACCTAAGTGATATTTTTAGTCTGTTCCACAAACACAAGGTAAAAATTACCACCATGCTGAATTCTGCCATCAGTTTTTCGGTAAGTTTTGATCACGACCCCAAAAAACTGGAAGGGTTGATAGCAGATCTTTCACAGCATTATAAAGTTAAGTATAACACAGGCCTGGAATTGGTTACCATAAGATACTACAATCAGCAAACCATAGATAGGGTAACTGTTAACAAAAACATCTTACTGGAAGTTAAAAGCAGGTATACCTGTCAAATTGTAATGAGGGACAAGACAACAGTTGAATAAACATGTTTTAGATAGCGAGGTTCAGGAGTACATTCACAATCATTTAAATGATGATGTACACAAACTCGCTATGTCTAAAAGTCCGTTTAAGAATGTTGATTCTAAAGAGCTTGCCAATCAGATTGCGGCAAAAAACAAATCGGTAAAAAAATTGCCTACCTGGTATAAAACTAGCTCCATTTATTACCCTGCCCTACTTTCTATTGAGCAATGTTCATCGGAAACCACAGCAGCCTACAAAGCAACATTGGCCACTGGCGACAGCTTAATAGATCTTACAGGGGGTTTCGGGGTAGATAGTTATTACTTTGCAAAAGCCGTTAAAAACTTAACACATTGCGAAATCAATACTGATCTTTCTGAAATAGCTGCTCATAATGCGGTAGTGTTAAAGCAATCAAACATTAGCTGCCTGGCAAAGGATGGCATTGCACTACTGGAAAAAACCGACGAAATCTTTGATACAATTTATCTGGACCCTGCAAGAAGACGTTCGGCAGGTAAAGTTTTTATGTTAAAAGACTGCACGCCGAATGTGGTTGAGCATCTGGATTTACTACTCTCCAAATCAAAACGCATCATTATTAAAACAGCACCATTATTAGACATTACGGCTGGTTTAAAGGAGCTCGGCAATGTTTCTGAAGTTCACATTATAAGTGTAAAAAATGAGTGCAAGGAATTGTTATGGATTATTGACAGCAACAGATCTGCACAGCAGCCAAAAATAACAGCAGTTACCCTAAACAAATCCCAAAAAGAATTTTCCTTTTTTAAAGGGGAAGAAGAAACAGACATTGAATTGCTAAACGAAACTCCTTCTGGGTATCTGTATGAACCAGATACAGCACTGCTTAAAAGCGGAGCCTTTAACCTGATAGCTGCAAGGTTTAGATTAAAAAAGCTCCATCATCAAACGCAGCTGTATGTTTCAGATCATGTGGATTCTTCCTTTCCCGGCAGGATTTTTAAGATCAACAGTACCTTATCTTCCAGTGATCTTAAAAAAGAAAAATCGCCGAGGGGAAATGTAATTGCCAGAAACTATCGGGATAAAGCAGAAAACCTGGTAAAGAAATACAAAATAAAGGCCGATCACAACAAATTCCTTGTTTTTACACAAGGCGCAAACCATGATTATCTAATAATAGACGCCGAAATAGTGCAGCATTATTAAATTTTAGGTTTGGTTATTTCCAAAATTCGTTCTAAAAAAAAGATCGATTTAATTTAGCTTTATGTTAACGAAATAATCATAACCAAATTTTTCCTGATCATGAAACAATTAACGCTCATTCTCTTATCTCTATTTATTTCAACTGCGGTTTTATCTCAGGATAAAAGCAAGATTAACGGCCTAATCTCTGAAGGAGTTAAACTCCATGACGCCGGTAAATTTGAAGAAGCCATTTCAAAATATAAAGAAGCGTTACAATTAGAACCAGATAATTCTACCGCGAATTATGAAATTGCCTACACACTATTTAGCAATAAATCTGCTAAGGATGCCATCCCTTATCTGAATAAGGTAATTGAAGGGAATCCGTCCAATTCAGGAGGCGCATACGATATGTTAGGGAGTATTTATGATACTCAGGGACAGAAAGACAAAGCCATTGAATATTATAAACGCGGCATAAAAGCGCAGCCAGAATATCAGGGTCTATATTATAATCTTGCCATAACCTATAGCAGCCTCGGCAAAAATGAGGAGGCATTACAAAATGTGACCAAAGCTTTGCAGCTAAATCCAAAACACGCAAGTAGCCATCGCTTATACGCATTAATTAACATGGCAGAACCAGGTAACAAAATTGCTGCGCTTCTTAGCTACTGTAATTTCCTGATACTGGAAGCCACTACCCAACGCTCGGCTAAAGCTTATCAGGACGTTAAATCAATTCTCAATTCAGGGATTACCAAAACAGCCGGAGTAAACAACATTACGATCAATCGTAATCCCAACGAAAAGGATCCAGATGTAGGTGCAGCAAGCCTGGCCATATCAATGGCTTCGCTGTCGCCCGGATTGGCTGGTTTATCGGAAGCAGATCAACTAGAACTACAACTTAAAACAATTTTTGGAATTACCGGAGARCTTWMWRMAAWKWWWRRARWWAMNGGAKWKNTTTCTGRRMWKWWWAMRSWRAWKNATTTTYWCWRRNCTWTYTAMRNCWGAWTWTWTKCNCAWNAMTRKCKMRNATYAKWAKYTWTRCYWYYAATSRSGMRSAWWAKNAGMWWWWSKWYMAAWSARSAWGAAMAGMKWWWAWSNGATWAWWSARYWTGRRMAKCTKYNAACWSMKYRNNCARTTKRKRMNNCTKCAAYWNNGCGCMATYRAWAMSWWMRMYMSSGMNATMMWWAWRWWNNCCNSGGAMYWCWTMKMYYYCRSSNAYCWCMTYKMMYTSWSSTAKMNANNCCYTTAAWWRWRGWAKATWSWCYMTTMAWWWNNAAGMAYWTWSRNTAKTYAKKTKWMARMNASTTRCSKMSWTMRKNTGRNAAWTASTTKSMGNNATSAYNNGRAAKTMCWTTSAGMTGNCKAANNAKTCYNTTCWGMWNNTAANNNTNNCATTCTTTMWSANTAMTTTNAACATTCYTWAANAYASYTNAACWTTCMWWRWWYNAGYTAWYTTTNCWATKWYKWARNTTAYYYTYNNACTATKANNCNNNGAAARTTASCYKYWWNNTAKGAAYCWTWAWSWAWWWAWNAASAATCTTGTAGGATTTCTGCTTTTCTTTGTAGCAGGAGTGGTCTACTGGCTAACCATGGAGCCAACCGTAAGTTTTTGGGACTGCGGAGAATTCATTTCCGCAGCCGATAAATTACAAGTGGGTCACCAGCCCGGAGCTCCTTTATTCCTGATGATAGGAAAGTTGTTTTCCTTGTTAGCTGCCGGTGATGTATCAAAAATTGCTTACTGGATGAACTTTAGTTCCGTAATTTTTAGTGCTGCCACAGTTATGTTTCTTTATTGGACCATCACCTTGATTGCAAACAAGCTGTACAAGCAAGAAAAAACTACAGCAGATACGCTTACCGTTGTTGCTACAGGGGTAGTTGGTGCTTTGGCATTTACCTTTTCAGATACATTTTGGTTTTCGGCAGTTGAGGCCGAAGTATATTCACTTTCCATATTATTTACGGCCCTTGTATTTTGGGCAATTTTGAAATGGGAAAGTAAAACAGACGACCGTTGGCTGGTGCTAATTGCATTTGTAATTGGATTATCAATTGGGGTTCATTTATTAAGTTTATTGGCCATTCCAGCTGTGGTACTGGTTTATTATTTTAAAAAATCAGCAAAGCCAACCGCCTTTGGTATCATTAAAGCAATAGGTATTGCAGGGCTTATATGGATATTAGTTCAGTTCGTTATTATCCAATATTTTGTACTGTTTGCTGCCAAATTCGATTTGTTCTTCGTAAACACACTGGGTTTTGGCTTTGGATATGGGGCCATAACATTTATACTGCTTTTGGCCGCCAGTATTACTTACGCCATTTACTACTCAATTAAGCACAAAAAGTACAATCTTAACCTTAGCATGATATGCCTAACATTTGTCTTATTTGGCTTTGGCTCCTACTTTTTAATCATTATAAGAGCAGATGCGAAACCGAGTTTAAATCTATCGAATCCTGATAATGCTTTTGCTCTATATGGTTATTTAGGACGTACAAATTACGGTCAAACGCCCCTCTTATACGGACAAACTTTTGATGCTAAACAAATTGACGGCAAAGAAACTTATACCAAATACAGGAAAGGAAAAGATAAATATGAGGTTTCCGGAAGAGGTATAGATGTGGAATATGATAAGAATTTATTGTTTCCAAGAACATATAGCGACAAGCCTGATCATGTAAGCTTTTACAAACAATGGTTAAATCTTGCTGACGGACAAACCCCTTCTTTTGCCCAGAATTTAAAGTTCTTTGCATCATACCAGGTAGGTTTTATGTACTGGCGCTATTTCTTCTGGAATTTTGTTGGTAGACAAAATGACAATCAGGGTCAGGGAGGCTATAGTGAAGGAAACTGGATAACAGGAATTAAGTCAYTSSMTGMTAKNNAMKWYYSSGAAGCCAAACTAACCTGCCGCCAAGTATTGTTGACAATGAAGGATTTAACAGATTTTACGGTTTACCCTTAATATTAGGTATTGCGGGTCTATTCTTTTTATACCGTAGAAACAGAAATGATACTCTAGTAATTACAACACTTTTCTTGTTTACTGGCCTGGCTATTATTGTTTATTTAAATCAAGATCCCAGACAGGTAAGGGAAAGAGATTATGCTTATGTAGGTTCCTTTTATGCCTTCGCTATTTTTATTGGCTTCGGGGTATTTGCTATCAGGGAGTGGCTATCGCGCTTTAATGCGCCTAAATTGAGCCTTATAGTGGCTTCGTTGGTTGGCTTATTGGCCGCACCTGCAATTATGGGTGTTCAGGGCTGGGGCGACCATAACCGTTCTGGTAAAACAACTGCCTTGGAATGGGCAAAAAACTATCTTAACTCTTGCGCTCCGAACGCCATATTGTTTGTGACAGCCGATAACGATACGTTTCCTTTGTGGTATGCACAAGAGGTCGAGGGTATTCGCACTGATATAAGGGTAGTGAATATTCAATACCTTTCTGATGATGCATATATCAATCAAATGAAATTGAAGCTGAATAAATCCGCAGCGCTTCCTATTACAATGCCAACAGAGAAGTATGTAAATGGTGTTAGAGATTATATTCGTTACTATGATTACGATTTAAAAGATAGTGTGGAGCTAAAAGATCTTTTAGCCGTTTTGACTTCAGATAATAAAGAGGATAAACTTCCGCTATCGGATGGAAGTTTCGTGAATTTTCTGCCCACTCAAAACTTTAAATTAACGGTAGATTCAGATCAACTGATAAAAACGAATACCATTTCAGCTAAAGACAAAGACAAGGTTACACCTTTGATGGAGTGGAAATACAATAAAGATATCCTGTACAAATATGATCTGGCTTTGCTGGATATCATTGCAAACAACAATTGGGAAAGGCCAATATATTTCGAATCAAATGTATCTGAAGATACTTATGCAGGTCTAGGCAAATACCTATACCTTGAAGGGTATGCCCTCCGTTTGTTGCCTTTCAAAACCGATCCTAAGGATACACGTGATAAAATGGAGAAAACAAACAGCGATCCGATGTATGATAACCTAATGCATAAATTTGATTTTAAAGGCTTTAAAACTGCAAAATACATTGACCCGGAAAGCAGAAGAGTTGCCCAAAGTTCATGGAGTGTTTCGAACTCGCTTACTACAAACCTTTTCATGGAAGGAAAAACGGATAAGGCACGCAACATTTTAGTTAAAAGTGTTAAAGATATTCCTCTTAAAAATTATTCAGTTGATGATACGATAAACAGGTATCAGACCATACAAAACATGTATGCTTTAAATGAAACTAAGGCAGCTAATAAATTGACAGATGAGACACTTGAATTTTTAGATAAAGAGCTTACTTATATTGCTTCTTTAGAGCCAGAACGGTTTAATGCTTATGGAAGAGATATCCAGGTAGGCATGTATGTTTTAAGCAACCTTCACCGGGTGGCTCTGGGCTACAAGCAAACTGAGCTTAGTGATAAGATCGCCAAAAAGTTTGAAGAATTGCAGGCTAAGTTTAGTTAGAGACCTTTGTTATCCACCCGTCATTCTGACGATCGCTTTAGCTTCAGAATGACAAAACGCGGAGAAACTGAATTCCAGAAAACAAAAAGCGGGGCATTTTAAAAATGCCCCGCTTTTTGTTTATCCTTATATTTCAATCTTACTTGTTAGGTTGGGGTGTAGTTCTTAAATAAGGCTTAATTACTTTATGCCCTTTAGGAAACCTTGCAGGAATATCTTCTGTTTTAATGCTGTTCATTACCACAACATCTTCTCCATCTTCCCAATCGGCAGGCGTTGCAACGCTATAATTAGCGGTAAGTTGCAATGAATCGATTACTCTCAATACTTCGTTAAAATTACGTCCTGTAGACGCTGGATAGGTTAGCATCAATTTAACTTTTTTATCAGGAGAGATAATGAACAATGAACGCACAGTTAAAGTTTCTGATGCATTTGGATGAATCATATCATATAGATCAGCCACTTTCTTGTCCTGATCTGCAATGATAGGGAACTCTACATTTGTATTTTGAGTTTCATTGATGTCTTTGATCCAGCCTTTATGAGACTCTGCTGAATCAACGCTAAGCGCCAATACTTTAACATTTCTTTTTTCAAATTCTCCTTTTAAAGATGCAGTACGGCCAAGTTCCGTAGTACATACCGGCGTATAATCTGCAGGGTGAGAAAACAAGACTCCCCAGCTGTCTCCCAGAAAATCATAAAAATCGATATTACCTATAGAAGTTTCTGCCTTAAAATTGGGAGCTGCGTCCCCTATTCTTAAACTCATAATTATATATTTTAGTAGTAAATAACAATGTTTAAAAGTAAATATTAAAGTCTACAAGTTAAGTATACTATTTAAAATAATTCTCCTGTTTTTGTAATAAAATTTATTTCAGGAATCTTGCTTCCCAGGTGCTTGTTAAATTGTTTAATGGTATAATCTGCCAGAATAGGCGTATCCTTTTCATCGTGTTGGTGCAGAAAGAAGTAGACCTTTTCCAGTCCTTTATCCAACCACTCTTTAATTCTCACCACCCAATCATCTATCCTTGCAAAGTCAGAATCCTGGTGTGCCGATCCATTTCCGACAAAGCGAATAAATATTTCAGGTATGGTTAGTTCCATGTGCACACAGTCTCTCCTACCGCTTGCATCAGTAATTACTGCACCCTTATTTAGCTCTGCAAACATATCAAACACCTGGTTCCTGTTCGCTTCTTCCAAAAACCATCCTTCGTGCCTTAACTCCACAAAAACAGCAAGGTCGGTAGGAAGGTATTTCAGATATTCTTCCAGAACAGGAAGGCTTTTAGATGTAAAGTTATCTCCAAGCTGCAAAAAGCATGGCCCCAGGAACTGACCAAATTCAGAAATACTTGCCAGAAAAAGATCTGTTGGTACCTCTGCATCTTTTAGCCTTTTAATATGGCTGATTGTTCTGGAAAATTTAGGACAGAAAATAAAACCATTACTGGAATTATCCTCGGCCTTGGCTTTCCATTTTTTAATCAACTCTGCATTCGGGATGCTGTAAAAAACTGCATTCAGCTCAATAGAATTGAAATGTTTTACATATTGATCCAGAAAGTCGGCCTCCTTTGTTTTTGGTGGGTAAATCATATTTAACCATTCCTTTCGGCCCCATTTGGCACATCCAACGTAAAACTCAGGGGTTTTAGCCGGCTTACCTTTCGACAATGTTTTTGAAGTCTGTATACCATCTTTTGGCAGTGTAAAATCTACATCCTTTATCTGACTATCTGCTACTTTTCCGAAATCCATATTTAAAATTTTTATATAAAGGTTTTGTGGTCAGGTCAAGGCTAAATCTACTAATTATTAAACTACTCAGTTAAACAACAATTATTAAATATTGTTAAGAATCACAGATTTTACTATTATTCTTATCTAACCGAATTAGTATAATAAAGATTTATCATGGAGGATTAAAGGAAATAAAGACTGATTAGAGCGTTTTAGCACCAGTAGTATGCGGTGCAGGATTGTACCACCAAATTAGGACTACAACTAATAAGAAAACGGCAAAGAAGCCGACAGCGACATACTTATTTGCCGTGGATTCCTTATTGCTACTACCAGCAACGACTTGGAAGATAAAGAAAAGCAATTCAAATATGACTCCCATATAGTGATATCTAATTACCAACAAGATAGTAAAAATAAATCCCTAATTAAACGCTTTGGTGTTTAATATTATAAACAACTACAACAAATAAAACTAAAAACAGAATTAACAACCCAATAAAAATGAGAGCCTCTCGAAAATTCTTTCCATTTTTAGCTTGATAGGGATCATTCTTATTTGGTAAAAAATAAACAATTGTTAATCCGATAAAACTAAAAAAGAATACAAGTGTAAGCCCACCAGTACCACCAATATTTCGTTTTTCACCCAATCTATATCCCTGATATAACATCAAAAGGGAAACGATTATGATAACTATTTCTCTTACTCCCACTGTCTTTACTATTTGGTTAGACTGTAAAATAATAAATTATTTACAAATTTTATCAACCATTAGATTACGACCTAATCAAATAATAAAAAATTTGCAGGAACACCTGTGAACTGGTCAAAAACAACAAACCCCGAAACCAATTAAGGTTTCGGGGTTTCAAATCTATGTGTTAGTTATTAGTTATAACCTTTTATCATAAACACGTAATCCTGAATTTTGGATACCTGTTTTGATGGCTCTAATTTCGATAATTTGCTCTTCCTAACAGAAGATATCCTGCCAACTATAGAATCCTGAGGGATAGAGCTTAATGCTTCCTGAAGGAACTTTGCTTTTACAGCAAAGGTTGCTCCGTCTGTATAGCTTTCTTTAGCATTGATTATACCTATTACGTTTCCGCTGTTATCTAACAGCGGCCCGCCGCTATTACCAGGATTAACATCCAGAGATAACTGATACGCTAAAGTATCACCATTAAAACCACTCTGTGAACTTAAGTAGCCTATTCCTAACACTACTTCATCTTTAGGATAACCCAGTGTGTAAACAGATTCTCCAAGGCCAACTTTACCCTTTTTCAATGAGTAAGGTAACGAGCCTAATGAGAATTTCTTATCAATGATTTTCAGAATAGCAATGTCGTTAATAGGATCTTTATAGGTAATATCAACTTTATAAAGATCACCTTTGTTGTTCTGAACATAGACCGTATCAGATTTTTCGACTACGTGATAGCTTGTTAAGATATATCCGTTAGAAGAAATTGCAAAACCGGTACCTCCAAATTTCACAGGTTTAACAGGAACCTTTGAATTCTGGCTTGATTTAATATCTCTGATCAAGGTAGTGGTAGAACTTTTAAGCTTACTAAGCTCAGCACTCATTTGTTTATAGCTACCCGTTTGCTCTGTAGTTTGTTGTATAGAATAAATGGTAACAATTGTTAATAATATAAAAGAGGCGGCCACAGCAATTGCTGATTTATTTTTACGCCACATGTTAACAATAAACGAAGGATGAGGCCCAAGCTTTCTGCTTAATGCATCAACATCGATCTGATCATGTGCATGATCCATCTTGTTTTTCAAATCAAGATTTGAGGCATAATCCTTTAGCGAATCCAGAAAAACCTTATGCGCAACAACCTTATGATCAACAGTCGGATCATTTAAGCGTAGTTGCTCAAAAGCGGTGGCTTCTGCCTCAGTAAGTTTACCGTTAAGGTAATCTTCTATTATACCCTCTAACTCTATTTCGTTCCTCATATCACGATTGAAAAAATAATTTCTTTAACCTTTGTAAGCACTTATATTTTTGTGTTTTTGCGTTATCGGTATTGGTATACCCAAACTTTTCACAAATTTCCTGCATAGAAAGGTTGTTAATATAAAAGTCCTGAATAATGGTCTTGCAGGGTTCGCCTAAATGGAGGAGTGCTTCTTGCATCTTATCAAACTGCCTATCCTTCTCTTCATGCTGTTCAACGTCCTCTTCTATCGCTATCACATCCTCAAAGTCAGAGATGTTATTGGTTTTCTTGCTTTGCTGTGCTAACTTCTTTAACCAAATACGTCTGCAGACTGAGTATATATAGGTCTTTAGTTTACTGCTTAACTCGAAATCTCCGCTTTTAATTTTATTATATAAAACAATTATGCCTTCCTGATACACATCTTTTGCATCATCTTCATCACCGTTATTATTTAAGATAAACTGTAAAATCATCGGAAAATACCCCGTATACAATTTATTTAGCGCTTCTTCTGAGTTATTTAAGACCCCTAAAACTACCTCTCTATCTGTTGGAACTGAACTGCTTAACTTATTACTCACCAATTAATACATTTAAACATGAATGGTAACCCAATGATAACAAAAAAAATTACTTTTTTTATTTCATCCTTAATACGGTAATACTATAAAGAGTAACCCAGTAACCAACATTAAAATATATTTTATTTTTTTTTCAATTAGGTGGGTTACCTTTTAAACTTTACTGTATTAATCTGTAAAATTAATTAATTATTTAAAATAGAATTAGAATGAAAAACGCATTTAAATTTGGCTTTTTAGCTTTAGCAATCTCTTTATCAGTAGCAGCTTGTAACTCTGAGAAAACAGGTGAATCTACAGATACTACTGTAACTGATTCATCTACTGTTGTTACTCAAGTTGATACTAACGTAACTGATTCAACTGTAAAAGATACTACTGTAACTACTACTGTTGACTCAACTAAACACTAGTCATTTTTAACAAAATAAAAAAGGCTTTGGAATCTCCAAGGCCTTTTTTGTTGTCCAAAGTTTTGCTTTTCAGCAACCTTACTTCATTAAAAGGCTAATAAATGCTACATTTGCGCTTGTAAAAATAAGTCAAATTCATGAATTTATCTCCTCTTCAAGCTATTTCTCCAGTTGATGGACGTTATAGAAACACTACTCAAAGCCTTTCTAAATATTTTTCAGAGTCAGCATTAATAAAATACAGAGTATTTGTAGAAATTGAATACTTTATTGCACTTTGTGAAACAGGCTTGCCTGGTTTAAAAGAATTCGATAAATCTATTTACGGTAAACTACGTTTAATTCATGAGCAGTTTGATGATAATCATGCGCAGGAAATTAAAGACACAGAAAAAATTACCAACCATGATGTTAAAGCGGTTGAATATTTTATAAAAAAACAATTTGATCAATTGGGTCTACAGGCTTATAAAGAATTTATCCATTTCGGATTAACATCTCAGGACATCAATAACACCGCTATACCTTATACGATTAAATTAGCTTTAAATGAAGTTTACTATCCTCAAATAGCTGAGTTAATTGCTAAAATAAAAAGTCTCGCTACTGAATGGAAAGATGTGCCTTTACTTGCACATACGCATGGGCAGCCAGCATCCCCTACTAAACTTGGTAAAGAGTTTATGGTATTTGCAGAACGTTTGGAGATTCAGTTAAACAACTTAAAAAACATTCCTAACAGCGCAAAATTTGGCGGTGCAACAGGTAACTTTAATGCACACCATATTGCTTATCCTCGTGTAAACTGGGTAGATTTCTCAAATAATTTTGTAAATGAGATATTAGGCCTTTCGCGCGCTCAGTATACTACCCAAATTGAGCATTATGATCAATTTGCTGCACAATGTGATGCTTTAAAAAGAATAAACAACATCATTATTGATCTTGATAGAGACATTTGGGCGTACATTTCTAAAAACTATTTTAAACAAAAGATTAAAGAAGGTGAAGTTGGCTCCTCCGCAATGCCTCATAAAGTAAACCCAATTGATTTTGAAAATGCAGAGGGGAATGCCGGTATAGCAAATGCTTTATTCGAATTTTTTGCTGCTAAATTGCCAATTTCGCGTTTACAGAGAGACCTTACAGATTCTACAGTACTCAGAAATGTAGGTGTGCCTCTTGCTCATACTACAATAGCTATTGCATCTACGTTAAAAGGTTTAAATAAATTATTGCTGAATAATGAAGCTATTGATGCTGACCTTGAAAACAACTGGGCTGTCGTTGCTGAAGCAATTCAGACTGTACTTAGAAGAGAAGCTTATCCTAATCCATACGAAGCACTTAAAGATCTTACCCGTACCAATCAGAAGATTACTGCTGATACCATGGCGAACTTTATTGATGGCTTAAATGTGAATGATCAGATTAAACAGGAATTAAAGAACATCACTCCTTTTAACTACACGGGCGTATTTTAGATATAATGACCTAAAACAGACATCGATACCTTAAATTGCACCGACGAATTATTTATTTTTGTAGAAAAAAAGAAGACAATGACTATCAACGTATATACTGAACAAACTCCAAACCCTGCTACAATGAAATTCATGGTCAATAAATTATTGATCAATGGCAGTGAAGATTTCGCAACTAAAGAAAGTGCTGAGCACTCTCCTTTTGCAAAGGAACTGTTTAAGTTCAACTTTGTTAATGGCGTTTTTTTTGCAAGTAACTTTGTTACTATTACAAAAACAGAGGGTGTTGAATGGCCAGATATCGAACCAATTCTTAAAGAATTTGTTAAAGGAGCTGTTGAGTCTGAATATAAAATAAAAGAAGAAACATCTGATGAGACGCCTACTTTTGAAGGAACAGATCTTGAGATTAAAATACAGCAAATTCTACACGATTATGTTCGCCCTGCAGTTGAACAAGATGGGGGTGCAATTAGCTACAAATCATTTGATGAGGGTGTGGTAACAGTTGAACTTAGAGGTTCATGCAGCGGCTGCCCATCTTCTACCATTACCTTGAAATCAGGAATTCAGAACTTATTGCAACGCATGGTTCCTGAAGTGAAAGAAGTAGTATCAGAAGCTTTGTAAGGATCTGAAGCTTGGTAAGCTAATTTAAATATAACGAAAAAGCCTGTATGAACAGGCTCTTTTGTTTTATGGATTATGCTTATCGTCATCCTGAATTAATTTCAGGATCTTGTATTAGAAGGACAACCCAGCAAGTCCGAGGTCCTGAAATAAATTCAGGATGACGTGGTGGCGATAGCGTAACTAAAATATTATTAACTATTAAAACTCCGTTCAATAGCCTCTAATATTTCGCCATCAATCAAACCATTTGTAGCCAGAATTTCTCTGGTTTCTATAAATTCATCGCCTCCGGCAAAGTTTAATATATTTCCTCCTGCCTGTTGCACCAGATAAGCGCCGGCCGCAATATCCCAGGCGTTCAGGTTATACTCAAAGAAAGCATCAAACCTGCCACACGCTACATAAGCTAAATCAACCGCAGCTGAACCTATGCGCCGTAAGCCATGCGTTTTCTGCATCATCTCTGAAAGCAACTGCATGTATTGTGCTTGTTTGTCAAACTGATAATATGGAAATCCCGTAGCCAGTAAGCAATCTGATAAAGCAGGTCTGGAAGAAACCTTAATCACTTTATTGTTTAAATAGGCATCGCCGCCTTTATAAGAATAAAACATCTCTCCACGGTTTATCTCATAAACTACACCAACAACGGGTTTATCCTCTTCATAAAGCGCTATGCTAATAGAATAAGTGGGAACACCATGAATAAAATTGGTAGTACCATCTAATGGATCTATGATCCAGTTGTACACAGCCCCTTTACTATTTATGGTTTCTTCTTCCGTAGTAAAGCCTGCTTCAGGAATTAGCTTGGTTAAATTTCTAACCAATAACTTCTCAGCATTCTTATCTACATAAGAAACCATATCATTTAAGCCTTTAAACTCGACCGCACCTGCATCAAAGTTCATTGACTCTTTTCTTATAAAATTGCCTGTTAAACGGGTAACAGCAATTACCTTAGAACATATTAATTCGTAATTCAATTCAGAAACAGATTTTAATAGTTAGCCAGCTTTTCTCTGTTCTTATACGAATATAAAACAAGACCTAAGCCAGACAAAAAGAGAATACTTGAAATTAGCTCTGCCTGTGTAAACTGTATACCGGCAACATTATATTTAGTATTTACTCTGATCAATTCAATAAAGAAGCGTTCCAAACCGTTTAGCATTAAGTATATACCAAACATCATTCCCGGAGATTTAATACGATCACGGATCTTCCATAAGATCAGGAACAGTATAAAGCATACAATTACCTCATATATAGGTGTTGGGTATACCGGCTGAGGCAATTCGTTACAGAACCTGCCAACGCAACCTGCAATAGGATTTCCTTCGTTAGCAACATTATTTGGATAAGTATAAGCCCATAACCAATCAGGAAGCCACAACATTGGTTTAGGGTTTAAATTAGGTATCCCCCAATCTCCATCACCAGACATATGGCAACCAATCCTACCCACACTGTACGCCAACATCATACCTGGACCACCAATATCAAGCATGTGTAATACTTTAATATTATTTTTCCTTGCGATATATAAAACGGCAGCACCACCACAGATCAGTCCGCCATAAAATGTTAAACCACTAAATGACAACAAGCTGCCAATAGGATCTTTCACAAATGAGTCCCAATGTTCCAGGTTATCAAATATCTTTGCACCGAGAAAGCCCCAGATAGCCGCCCAAACGATAAGTGTACCCATTAATTCATATGGATGCTGCGTTACTTCAACAGTTTTTGGCTCAGGTAATTTATGTGCATTTTTTTCCTTATAATCCCAGTAAGCAAACAAACCTGCAAAAAATAAGCCTCCAAGTATATTTCCTTTTAATGAAAGCAGTACTGTTTGGGCATCGCTTACAAACAGTTGATAGTTTAAGAGTGCATAAACCAATTTATATCCGATAAGGAACCCGAATACTCCATTATAAACCAGCTCAGTTGTAGTAGCGGGTTTACCAATAGTCATTGTTTTTTTAATGGGATGAAGAATACCAAGTGCTTCCTTACGTTTAAACTCCTGAGTAAAAGCCCAGTAACCAGCAATAAAAGCTAAAGCGACAAAAACACCAAATGTGTTAAACGGCAGTGGGACTTGTATACCAAAAAGATATTCTAAAAAATGAGATACAGTAGGAAACATACGTATAAAAAAGTTTTATGCGAATATAGTATTAATGCGCTAAAACTTCTTCTGTTTCGGCAACTTCTACTTCACCATCAGCAGTAAGCTCAATAAGTTTTACAGTTTTGATTTCATTAACCATTACCGGGTCATATTTAGCTTTAACTTTTACATAGTTTTTAGTAAAACCATGCATAAAACCATTCTTTTGGTCGTCTTCAAAAAGCACTTCGCCAACTGAACCAATCTGAGATTCATAAAAGGCCCTTCTCTTTTTGTCGGACAAGATGTGAAGCATTTTACTTCTATCCGCACGAGCACTTCCGGCAACAACGCCTTTCATTTCGGCCGCTGCTGTTTGCTCGCGTTCTGAATAGGTAAATACGTGTAGATAAGAAATGTCAAGTTCGTTTAGGAACTGATAAGTATCCAGAAAATCTTCATGGGTTTCACCAGGGAATCCCACGATTACATCAACTCCAATACAGCAATTGGGTATTAAAGCTTTAATTTCAGCAACACGTTCGGTATAAAGTTCTCGTTGGTAACGTCTGCGCATTAAACCTAATATTTTATTAGATCCAGACTGCAGGGGAATATGAAAATGAGGTACAAATCTTTTGGATGTTGCGACAAATTCAATGATTTCATTGCTTAGCAAGTTCGGCTCGATAGAAGAAATTCTTATCCTTTCTATACCCTCAACCTCATCCAGTGCTTTTACCAGGTCAAAGAATTTATCTTCTCTATCTCCGTTTCTTATCCCGAAATCGCCAAGATTTACCCCTGTAAGTACAATTTCTTTAACGCCGCTTTCGGCTATTTGTTTAGCGCGGTTTACTACATTTTCGATGGTATCGCTTCTGCTGCCCCCACGCGCCAATGGTATAGTGCAATAAGTACATGGATAATCACAACCATCCTGCACCTTTAAGAAGGTGCGTGTTCTATCCCCTATTGAATAAGCTGCAATAAAATTATGGTTAACTTTTTCGATGTTTTGCTGATGAATAACGGCCTTAGGCTGTTTGGTAAGATCGGAGATGTATTCAACTATCCGAAATTTCTCTGCTGCACCAAGCACCATATCAACGCCTTCTATTTCGGCAATCTCAACAGGCTTTAACTGAGCATAGCATCCCACTATAGTTACATAAGCATCAGGCGAGTACTTTAATGCCTCTTTAACCACTTTACGACACTTTTTATCAGCGTGCTCTGTTACGGAACAGGTATTTATTACATACACGTCCGCCCCATCAGTAAAATCTACAACAGCATATCCGGCATTGGTAAATAACCTACCAATTGTTGAAGTTTCAGAGAAATTCAACTTACAACCCAGTGTATAAAATGCAACCTTCTTCATTCAGTATTATCGCTATAATTATGCACACGTCATGCTGAATTTATTTCAGCATCCCGTTTAAGCATGTTTTAGAATATCTAATTCGAGATGCTGAAATAAATTCAGCATGACGATTGTAAATTTTTAAATGTTCCAATAAGCCCGCAAAGATAAGGTTTTAAATGAAATTATGATTCATTCCAGCGATAACTATCTTGCTCCAGCCCTGCTAGATCTATTACGCGGCTTACTACTGTTTGCGCAACCTCTTCAATACTTTTAGGTAAGGAATAAAAAGATGGGCTGGCAGGGCATATAATCCCCCCTGCTTCCGTTACAGTTTTCATGTTATTGATATGGATAAGGCTAAAAGGTGTATCTCTTACTACTGCTATTAATTTTCTGCGCTCCTTCAATACAACATCTGCGGCTCTGGAAATTAAGTCGTTAGAAATCCCATGTGCAATTCTGCCCAGAGTACCCATTGAACATGGAATGATGATCATTGTATCAAACCTAGCCGATCCCGATGCAAATGGAGCGTTAAAATCCATTTTTGTGTAAAAAGTAAAGGGGTAACTGTCGTAATCCTGATTCTGGAGTTCAAAACGCCAAACTTCTTTGGCATTGTCTGACATTACCACGCCCACTTTATCAATCTGATCCGACAATTTCAACAAACTATCTAACAGTAATTTAGCATAAATAGATCCGCTGGCACCAGTAATTGCAACAATAATTTTCTTCTTCCTCATAGCGCAGATAAAGATACGGAACCTTAGATAACAAAAAAGGGCCGAAAATTAATTTTCGACCCTACATCTACCTATGAAAAACATACCCCCGAAAGGGTAAGCCCAAATGTAATTATCTTTTTGAATAAATGAAAGTTTAAACATACTTTTTTCTCATCTTAATTAGAATATTATTGCGAAGTCAGAAAATCCGGTTAACAAATTATCTAATAGCGTAAAAATCAGTGCCTTTTAGTGGTTTCCAATCGCCATCTTTATATCTCATTTTTAAGGAAAGTATGCGTTCTTTACCCGCCTCTCTTAAATAGTAAATCTTAACCGGATGGTAGCCGGCTTTGAGATAAACACGCTCTGTTTCCTGACTTACCGACTGATAACCAAAATCTGCATCAATTAGCTCTGCTTCATGAATTCTCATATAAGCTTTTCCACTTGCCTGAAGTGAAAAACTATATTCTCCATCCGATGGAACCTTGATAAAACCTTCATATAAAGTCATTCCAGGTCTTGATTTTAGCATTTCTTCTCCTAAATGTTTGCTAATTCCATTTGAAACCTGCGTTAGTCCTGTTTCTGAAACTACATAGGGAAAATTTCCTTTAAAGAATTTCCATGAAAGTCCGGGATATGTTTTGTCCAAAATCTCTACAGCCGGAATTTCGGCCTTATCATATGGTCGTGGGGCCTCCAGGTCTGCCTTTCTAACCTGTAATGATTTGGCTTTCATTTGAACCTGTAATTCATTGCACGAAGGTATTGAAGCAAGATTAGTGGTTTCCTTAGGGTCGCTTACTATATCGTAAATTTCAAAATCATCATCTGCGGATTTGATATCATAACGCACACCAACAAAATCCCCGAGACGAATCATTTGCATTTGCCCACGTTTCCGGCCTCTCCTGCTAGCTTCAAAAGCTTTAAAATCGGGTGTTTTACCCCCTTCGGAATATTCTGAATAGATTAAACTTTCGGTCTGTATGCCTTTTCCTGTTAGAGACGGGACTAATGAAACACCATTTGTTCTGGCTGGTGCATTTATACCTGCAACATCAGCAAAGGTAGGCATCCAGTCTGACAGCATACTTGGCGATACCACCACTTTACCAGCCGGAATGTGCTGAGCCCAGGTTACAAGAGTCGGCATTCTTAATCCTCCTTCCCAAACATCTCTTTTTATTCCATCAAAAGGTCCAAATCCACCAAAAAATTCCGGATTATTAGGTGCATAACCAGCAGGAAGATAAGATTCAATAGATGGTCCGTTATCAGATGTAAAAACGACAATGGTATTTTCCGAAATTTTTAAGTCCTCTAAAAGCTGCAAAATATCGCCCACTGCATCATCAATTCTTCTGGTGGCCGTAGCATAGCGTTTAAAGGTATCAGGCCATGGCGCATTTTTTACCTTTCCATTATCATATGTAGAATTTTTATAATCCGGGTGTACAAAAGAATCGACTTTACCAGATGCTGTATTTATCATGTTGCCAGGACTGCCAAGCCACTGTATGCCGCCTTTTAATCCTTTGCCTTCGGGATAAGCTTGAGTGGGTAATTCCAACACCGCGTGTGGAGAATCATAGGCAAGAAACATGAAGAAAGGCTTTTCGGGTCCTTTAGCGCTTTCATGATCTACTATCCATTTCTTGGCACGGGCCGTCCATAAGTCGGTAGTGTAACATTTGGCTAAATCAGCAGCTACGTTTTTATAATTGTCCCATACTTCCTTTTTACCTCTGTAAATTCCTTCGTAAGGATAATGTTCATGTCCATCGGCATGGCGCATATAGCCAAAAAAATCATCAAATCCTCTTTTCTGAGGATGTGCCGGCCAGTTAGGTTCATCTTTAGTTTCGCCTTGCAGACCCCATTTTCCGATAACCGACGTGGCATAGCCTGCAGTTTTCAATACCGTACCAATAGTATGGTTATTTTCAATTTGCTTATCAAATTGGTTGTCTCTTACCTTTGCGTTGCCCTGATTAAGCCCCGTTAAAAGAGATGCCCTGGATGGGGCACATACCGGTGCGTTGCAATACTGATTAGTTAATTGTGCACCATTGGCAGCCATTTTATCGAGGTTTGGAGTAAATTGATAAGGAAGTTTTTGATCTGCTTTCTCCTTTCTCTGATTTTGAAAAAACACACCTAAATCGCCGTATCCAAGATCATCGGTTAAGATAAATATGATATTAGGCTTTGAAGCACTACTTTTTTTTGATTGTGCGTTAACAAGGGAGGGCATGAGAACAAACAAAGCACAACTTCCCAACAAAAACAATTTCGTGATTCCTTTTATCATTATCTAAAAATGAACATTAGTATTCACCAAATATAAACAACTTAAAAATTTTGATCATAAATCTTTTATAACGTTTTAAGTACAGTTCTTCATAGGATTAGTGCTTCTTTACACATCCTTCACACCAAACCCCGGTCTCATCAACCTATAGGCGGATGAGACCCACAAACACGTACCTTTTTCTAAATAACGTATGTGAAATGTGTGAACTATGTGAGGAACACTACAAAAACCAAACTTTAGTTCGTGCTGGTTGTTATATATTACAAATATAAATTACAAAATTATGGAAGCATCCGAAGACATAAAGTTCACTGTTGTGCTTCATGACAACGAACAAAAAAAGATTAAGGTAGAAGTTAAGCAAACAGAAACTACCGATGGGATACCGTATTATGTATGCACCCTGGATGGCAAAGAGGCCCAGATTAGAAAGGATGAAAAATGGGAACAAATATGGGGTTCACTTACGCATGAACAGGTTGACGAGCTAGGTTCGGCAATTACCAAGCATTTAGGTGATTTATAACACAGCCACCAGCATTACTCCGTATTCCCGCTTAAAATGATCCTGAATCTGATCTATCATTTTATTGAATCTTGTTATTTTTGCGGGGAGTAAGAACAGCAAAAAATCAACTCCACTCCGATTATATCTTACATATTCTTCGAGCGCGAGCCAGCTTTCGCGCTCCATATCTTCATTGTACTCGTCAGTATCTTTAAATATGATTAACAGGTTTAACCCCTTTTGTTCGCAAAAATTCGTAATTGCAGTTTCCTGAGCTATTACAGACTCCAGATATGGTGATACCCTGATGTAACCAATTGCATTCATGACTGAAACTCTCTTGGCACCTTAACTAAGATTACCTATTCATTAACACCCGCTGATGCGGAAGTTTTTTTATCAAACTCTTTTTCAGTAAATATTTTTAAAGGATTTTCTAAACATTTATTAATTTGATTTAACAATGAGCTTAGCTCAAAAGGCTTAGAGATAAATGCATTACAACCGTAACTACCAAGTGATAGCAATACTTGCGAATACGCAGAAAATATAACTACAGGAATATGTTTGGTAGACGGATCTCTTTTCAGTTGGGCACATAATTCTCCTCCGTTAATTCCAGGGAGTAAATAATCCAGTAATACAATATCTGGCTTAAAATCTTCCATCAAGGAAAAAATATCATTAGTATCTTTATAACAACGTACTTGATAGCCTTCGTAACTAAATAACTCTTCTAATAACTCTACTAAATCATCATCATTTTCAATGATTAGTATATTTTGTGATTTACGCTCTTTTTTCTCAGATAATTCAGTCATTCCCGTTTTAATTAGCTAGCCTATTATAACAAACGAAAAATCATCGTGTTTTATTTTTCTTAATTAATATTTATAAAATTTAAAAAGCATCGTATTGCTTAATAATTAACGCGGTTTAAAGCCATTATCAAACGTTTGCGTTGTTTCATTTTAAGGGTAAAATCATCAAATATTCAGCGATTTTTACAAATTAGTATCATTTAATCATCAATACATGTAATTTTAAAAGATTTTTATACATTTAGAAATTATTACCTAACCAAATCAAATGAACCGGATCTTGACCTTATTCTTTTAAGTATAAGTTAGGTTAAGTGACTTACATCTGACAACTAAATTAGACTAAGATGAAACCTCAATTGCTTAAAGTAGCTAACAACTCTGTAAATTCATTTAGCGCGAGAAGAGACAAGGTGCCTTACATTAATAACCGCTGGCACTACCACGCCGAAGTTGAACTGATTTATTTTAAAAAAGGAAATGGCACTCAATTTATTGGCGATAGTATTAAACGTTTCAGATCTGGCGATGTAGTACTTGTTGGCGCTCATCTACCTCACTACTGGCGATTTGACGATAATTACTTCAATGATGAAAAAAGCAATGCAGATGTAGTTGTGGTACACTTTTGCGAGAACTTTTGGGGTAATTCATTTTTAAATCTTCCTGAAAATAAATCACTTAAATTGTTGCTGGAGCGTGCACAGAGGGGAGTACAGGTTCAAGATAAAAGCAAAAAATTAATTGGGGAACTGATAGAGTCTATTTTGTTATCTGAAGGGCCTAAAAGGATTATTTTGCTTGTAGAAGCCTTACTGGCTATAGAAAATTACTCACAAAGCAGCTTATTGTCATCTATCGGCTTCCGTCACGATTTTGAAGAGACAGAAAATGACCGGATCAATGCCATTTACAATTACTCTCTGGCTAATTTTAAAAGAAAGATTCAGATGGAAGAAATGGCTGCCGTAGCCAACATTAGCCCTAATTCGTTTTGCAGATACTTTAAATCGAGAACAAGGAAAACTTACACTCAGTTTATAAGTGAGATAAGGGTTGGTCATGCCTGCAAATTATTGATTGAGGACAGTATGAACGTTAAACAGATCTGTTATGAAAGTGGCTTCCATAATTTTGCTAGCTTCCATAAACATTTCAAAATTATAACAGGAAAAAGTCCGCTTTCTTATCAGAAATCATATCTACAAAAATAATTAATCATAAAAACAAAAAACAGTCCTTTTAATGAAAAAAAGAATAACCGCTTTACTATTTGTAATAATGCTATGGGGCAAAGTAAATGCCCAGCAGCCAGGTGCTAAGGATATTGATGACAAAAAACAAAAAATGGATTGGTTTGCTAATGCAAAACTTGGAATTTTTATACACTGGGGCATTTATTCTGTAAACGGCATCTCCGAATCATGGTCGTTTTTTAACAACTACATCAATCATGATAATTATATGAAGCAGTTGGATGGTTTTACTGCAGCCAAGTATCGCCCAGAAGAATGGGTTAAAATGATTAAAGAAAGTGGTGCAAAGTATACTGTAATTACCACTAAGCATCATGATGGGGTATCCCTTTGGGACACTAAGGCAATTGATGCAACTACTACCTTAAAACAAAGTGCTGCCAAGAAAGATGTGATTACACCTTTTATAAAAGAAGTTAAAAAATCTGGATTGAAAACGGGCATTTACTTTTCCTTACCAGACTGGAGCCATCCTGATTACGACGGTTTTACCAGAGACAGAAAAAGATACAAACTTAGTGAAGAGCCTAAGCGCTGGGATAAATTCCAAAAGTATTTACATACTCAGATGAATGAAATCTCTGTGAACTTTAAGCCAGATTTATTGTGGTTTGATGGCGATTGGGAGCATTCTGCTGAAGAATGGCAGGCCGGAAAGATTTCAGCAGACCTTAAAAAGTATAATCCGAATATTATAATCAATTCCCGTTTGAATCATCATGGCGACTATGAAACCCCTGAACAGGGTATCCCGGTGCTTAAGCCAAATAGCGAATATTGGGAGCTGTGCTACACAATGAATGATTCTTGGGGGTATCAGCCTTATGATTTTAAATATAAATCGCCAAATATGATTGTTCGTACGTTGGTTGATTGTATCAGTATGGGCGGCAATTTATTACTTGACATTGGGCCAAAAGCCGATGGCACTATTGCCACAGAGCAGGTAGATATCCTCAAAGGTTTAGGCAGGTGGACTAAAAAGCATGCTGAAGCAATTTATGGAACTCACGCTGGCTTACCAGCAGGTCATTTTAATGGAAAAACGGCGCTTTCTATGGATAGAAAAATACTCTATTTATATGCCGACTGGATTCCGGATAATGGAGGCTTGCTGTTAAGTGGAATCAAATCGGCCGTTCGTTCTGCTAAGATTGTAGGCTCTGATTTGAAGGCAACTTTTGAGAGCAATGGCGAAAATGTTTCCATTAAGATTCCTGCATCCGCAGCTGATCAGGATGTAACGGTTATCGCATTAAAATTTGACAGCCCTGTTGAAGTGAATGACCAATCTTTGGTTTCTTTAAGTTTCAATGATCTTACTGGTAAAAATGCAGACTATAAAACGCAGCTTAATAGTATTGCATGTTCATTGCATAATGGTGTTAATCCATTTAAGGATACAGATTTGCCGGCAGATGGTTTAGATTTTGAGTCGGGCAAGAAAGGATTAAACCCTGAACTGTACAAATGGGTCACCAAAAATGCAGAGAGCCTGTACAAGACAGGAAAAGGCCTGCCTGACGGACATTACCAAGGTGCAAGTGCTTTATCTGCCGACAAGCAGACGGTGTATCTTTTTGTGGAAGGAAAACCTACAGGACCAATTGCTTTAAAAGGAATTAAAAATAAGATTAGCCGGATTAGAATTGTTGGAGAAGGCACTATGATTGAGCCAGAAATCTACAACAAGCTTTATTGGAGTTCGGTTCCTGGAATTGTTTATATCCCGCTTCCAAAAGATCGACTTGACAAGGATCTTACAGTAGTAGCGGTATTGCTTGATGGCCCGATTGACCTTTACAGGGAAAAAGTAGGTGCTATTGAGAGTAATTTGTAAGATTTTGTTTCATAAAAAGGATGGTGTATCATGATTTATGATACACCATCCTTTTTTATTTGAGACGGCTCTTATTTAACACTTCTAACAGTAGTGTTGCCACCACCATCCAGCGTCAGGTTTACAGGCACATTGCTCGTCCACGCTCCTCTGGTAAAATCAGGCACATCAACACTTCCAGATTTTTTAGATACTGATTTTTTGCTTAATGGCACTATGCAGCTCCATGATGCAGCATCGTAAACGTTTTGATCAAGAGGCAATCCATTTCGCAGGCAATCAATTAAACGCCAGTCCATGATAAAGTCCATACCACCATGGCCACCAATCTTCTTACCGATCTCTCCAACGTGTTTAATAATTGGAGGGCTATAAGTATCATATAATTTCTTTAATCCATCTTCAGTAACCCACTCTTCGCCAAATGAAATACGTTCCGGTTCTGGCCATTTACTTGCAAAACCTTTAGTTCCGCTAAGCAGGTGAATTCTGGAATAGATTCTTGGTGAAGTTACATCGTGCTGTAACATCATTGTTTTTCCTTTAGCGGTTCTGATGGTTGTAGTATTCATGTTACCGCGATAATTTTTACCTACAAATTGTTTGTAAAAATCATCTTTTTTTGCTCTTTCCTCAGCCTCATGTTCCATATGGAAATCATTTGTTGACATCGACACCAAATAATCCATCTTATCGCCTCTGTTGATGTTTAAGCATTGCGCAATTGGGCCTAAACCATGGGTTGGATAAATATTACCGTTATAATTTATGTTTTCTTTTAACCTCCACATATCTGCATAACCATTTTTATCGAAATTTAATCCCAACAGGTTATGGATGTATGCACCTTCGGCATGGATTAATTCCCCAAACATGCCGTTACGAGCCATGTTTAATGTTAGCATTTCGAAGAAATCATAACAGCAATTCTCAAGCATCATACAGTGCTTACGCGTTTTCTCTGATGTTTCTACCAGTTTCCAGCAATCTTCAAGAGTAAGTGCTGCAGGAACCTCTGTTGCCGCATGTTTACCATGTTCCATAGCATAAACAGCCATTGGTGTATGGTAATGCCAAGGTGTACAGATATAAACCAAATCAAGATCCTCTTTTTCAATCATTTCTTTCCAGCCATCTTCGCCAGAGTATTCTTTTGCTTTAGTAAGACCTTTATCAGTAAGATATTTTTGTGCAGCTGAGGCTCTTGCAGGTAATTTATCGCAAAGTGCTTTGATCTCTACTCCTTCTATATGTGACAATCTGGAAACCGCACCTGGGCCTCTCATTCCGAGACCTATGATTCCAACCCTTACCTTATCGATTTTTGGAGCGGCATATCCACTCATATTGAATCTCTGACTGCTATTGCCCTGATTTAATGCTGCTGCCAGCTCATGATCGCTAGGCGCATTTTCATTGGCAAATGTAGGAAGGCCGATAGCCACAGCTCCGGAACCTATTGCCAGTTGTTGTAAAAATTTTCTACGGTTTGGTTTCATCTTGTGTTTTATATGGTTAAGAATAGGTGTTTGACAAGAAGTCAAATTAGTTTATACCACCAATATACACAGCTTATGGGCAGGCATGAAAAGTTTTTTTCACACAAACGGTTGCGTAAATTTCATTTTACAGGCTTAATATTATTTCGCTTAATTATTGGTAATCTGTTTATTAATAAAAGCTCCCAGTTTTTCGTAGCCCTGTGCGTTAGGATGTAACCCATCGGTAAAAAGTGCTTCATTTACTTTTTTCCTTATATTAAGCAAAAGACTTCCTGCATCAGCATATTGAACTTTTAAGTTCAATGCTATTTTTGCGTATAACAGATTTAATTTAGCAACCCTAACCTCCATTTCTCTACGTGGTAGCAGGCCAAGCACAAGAATTTTTGCTTTCGGTTGTCTTGCTTTTATCGCTGTTATAAGAACCTTTAGTCCTTCGGCTATCTGAGCATCAGTATTAAATTGCAAGTTGTTTGTACCAATCATCAATATAATTTGTTTAGCAGCAAAACCGTCCAGCTCTCCATGATAAACACGCCAAAGAACATTTTCTATTCTATCCCAGCCAAAGCCCATGTTTAGAGGGCTCTTGTCTTTAAAATATTTATTCCATGATTCGGTTCCTCTTGCAACATGCGCCAAGGGCTCACCTGACCAAAAATGGGTGATTGAATTGCCTATAAAAACCAACTGAGGTGGATTTGTTTTGTTGTGATTTAGTACTTCGTTATGTCTCTTTTCCCAGTCATAGCCAGGAAGCTCACGATATTGTGTAGTCGGTTTGGTTGTACTGATATTTCCCTCTGGCTGGTTTAATAGCTTTTTAATTGTCCTCTCGTATGCATTTGCATAGTTCATCATTCCAATATCATTGGGATGTACGCCATCAACCGTACTCTCGATGTCCTGGCCTATTTCATTCTTTGAAAGCAGGTAGATGTTTTTTATCCCCTTCGCCTTTAATTGTTTAAATGCATCATTTAAGGTAATATTTGGATTATCATAATCGGTTTTCCTTTTAGGACTTATCAGCTCATCTGTATAACCATCGTGCTCTGTTAACAGAATGGGAACTCCCGGCCTTTTTGCTTGCAATTGAAGTACAGTGGCTTCAATTCTTGCTGCAAGATCTTCTTTTGATATAGAGATAAGATTAGGTAAACGATCTAACACGTATAATTTAGCATCAATTTCTGTAAGCAAATCAACTACCTCTTTTTCCAAACGACCATTACCTGAAAAGCCCAGATTAATTACAGGTTGGTCTAGTTTGCGCTGCAATATGGATGTCCAGGCCAAACCAGGTCTAGTTGCACAGGCCCCTTGCGCTATTGAAGTACCATAAACTACTATCGGTTTTTCCTGATGCAGGGGCATTGGCGCAAACGACTTTTCGCTGGGCACATAGATTTCCATCCATTTTACAGCGTTATACAATGGAAGGTAAAGTGTGTATTCCCGATCTGGATTATTAGCCTGTTCTAAGTTATTAAAGCGATAAGTAATTGTATCACCAAAAGAGAAAGCGCCGGCACTCCAAAGCCACCTGCCGTCTCTGTCTTTTGCATATAGATCAACACCACTCACGCCTGTGGCTGGCATGTGCGATAGTTGCAGATTGCCTTTAACCACATACTTTACGATGATTTCATTCGAATTCGTACGGAAGCGCAGGTTTACTCCAGCATTGTTCTTTGATAACTTCCATACTTCAGTACGTACGATTCCTTCGGCCTTTGCGGGTAAACGATCATAATAATCTTTTACCTTTTTTGGCCAGCCCTGACCTTCCAAAACGTTTAAAGTATCATTTGCAGGATTCCAGACCTTGTATTTTGCTTTATCCTGAGCAATGCTTAACTGACTGATTATTACAAAAACAGACAGGTAAATTAGTTTGTGGTTCATAATGTAAATATATTCTACAAATAGATTAATTATGAAAAAAAATTATTCTATTTGTTATCGGGATATACCTTATTATTGTTACGCAAATTACACTCTCATGAATGCGATAAAATCTGTTCTATTCGGATTGCTTTTAGTAGCAAACCTATGTGCTTACTCACAAGAAAAAGAAGTAAAACCAAAAACCTTTAAGTATGGCAAAGTTGACCTCAATGAATTTGATACTAAGGTTAATGGTGCAGATTCAGCTGCCTCTGCAGTAGCATTATTTGATGTTGGAAGAGGTTGGTTTGAATTTAGCGCGAAAACCGGCAATTTCATTTATGTTTTTGAACGCCATACCCGATACAAGATCATTAACAAAACCGGTTATGATTATGCAAATCTTGAAATTCAATTGTATAAGCAAAATGGTAGCGAGCAACATTTGGAGTACACGGATGGTACGACTTATAACCTTGAAGCAGGTAAAATTATTGCCAGCAAACTGAGCAAAGAATCGAAGTTTTCTGAGAAACAAGATAAAAATTATACCCTGAAAAAATTTGCGTTACCTAATGTTAAAGAAAGGTCTATAGTGGAATTTAAATATAAAATTAAATCAGACTTTATATTTACGTTGAGATCATGGCGCTTCCAGAAGGAAATTCCAATGTTATATTCGGCGTATGAAATCAAAATTCCTGAATATTTTAAATACAAAATTACTGCCGGTGGGTTTCTGTTTATCAATCCAAAAGAGGAACGGGTTAATGAATCCTTCATTTCATCGTCTGGCACTTTAAATACAACTTCTTTAAAATTACATTACCAGGTTGAAAATGTTCCAGGATTGAAAACGGAGAATTTCATTACGACGATGGAAGATTATGTTAGCAAGGTTGGCTTTGAGTTAAGCTCTATAACAGTACCTGGCGAAGTTTACCGTGATGTTACTTCGACATGGCCAAAAATTGTGAAGGGTCTAAAAGAAGATGAAAACTTTGGCTTGTTTATAAATAAAAGGAGCTACAGTAAAACATTATTGAAAGATATAATTAAAATGAACACCAATCAGGATACTATAGTTCAGCTAGTTTTTAACTATGTAAAAAACAACTTCAAATTTAATGATGATGCCGATTTCTATACTTCTGAAACAAATCCTAAAACCATATTTGAAAAGAAAAGTGGGAACTCTGCTGATATAAATCTGTGTTTGCTTACTTTATTATCAGAAGCAAAAGTTAATGCTTTTCCTATTTTATTGAGTACAAGATCCAATGGTGCACATCCTGGTTTTCCAATGATCACGAAATTTAACAATGTAATTGTTGGTGTTCAGATTGGTGAAAAAACAATCCTTTTAGATGCTACTGATAAAAATCATATGCCAGATATGATTGCTTTTGATAATCTGTGTCATGAAGGATTAAAAGTAAATCTGGCTGATGAGACTGCCGAATGGATTTCGGTTGAAGACCCAACAATTAGCAGAAAGAATGTTAATTACCTTTTAACACTTGACGGAGAGAATAAGATTACTGGCAAAATGTATTTATCTACCACAAATTACGAGGCTTTTAGTCGAAGAAGCAGTTATCAGGCTGCTTCAAATGAAGATGACTTTCTTAAAAGTTATAAAAATGGAAAACCTGGTTTAGGCATAAAAAATTATAAGATCGAGAACCTTACGAACCTTAATGAATCTCTTGTTGAGAGTATGGACGTAAATATTGAAGACAATGTAGAAGAGGCCGGAAACTTAATTTATTTCACTCCTCTTCTTTACGAAAGGACTAAAGTGAATCCATTTAAGTTAGAGGAGAGAAATTTCCCGGTAGATTTTGGTCACCCGACTGAAGAAGTGGTTAGAATTACTATTGATTACCCCAAAGAATATCAGGTAGACAAAACGCCAAAAAATGAAAAAGTCATACTGCCCGAAGAATCTGCATCATTTACTTTTCTGTTTGCCGGTGAACCTGGAAAAATGGTAATCAGCAGCAAAATAGTACTTAAAAAGTCACTTTATACCCCAGAAGAATATCATTACATTAAGGAACTGTTTAAAAATATTGTAAGGAAGCAGTCTGAACAAATTGTACTTAAAAAGAGCTAGGATGAGAATAGTAATGCTTTTTGTGATTGGCCTGTTTCTTATTAAAGAAACTAAGGCGCAAGGTACGTACGATGTAAATAAAATCCCTGCTGATTTACTTAAGGATGCTTCATTGGTGGTAAGGTACGAGAGCCAAACGTATGATGTAAAGAACCCGGGGAATGCCGTTTACGATTATAAAATTGCTGTAACTTTATTAAACAAGAGTGCAGAAGGCGCATCAAACATGTACGAGTTTTATGATAAATTCTCTAATGTTTACAACTTAAAAGCCACGTTATACGACAATAAGGGCAACAAGGTTAAGGAATACAAGAGCAGTGATTTTAAAGATAGAAGTGCAGTTTCGAGCGGTTCTCTTTATGAAGACAACAGAGTTAAATTTCTGGATTTTTWAWMTRYYMSYTATYCTTATACTATAGAATACAGTTATAGCACTGACTATAGTGGAATACGTTTTTACCCGTCATGGAAACCGGTTAGTTCGTGGGGAACTGCGGTAGAAAAATCGGAATATACTTTCAGAATTCCTGAAACTATGACTTTCAAATACCTTAAAAGTAAAGGCCTTAAAACTGATTCTTTAAAGGTAAAAGACAAGATGCAATACAAATGGAGCTGTGAGAATGTAAAAGCTCTTGAATATGAGCCGATGAGTGCTGGCATAGCTGATATAAGTCCTTGGGTAACTTTGGCACCAAATCAGTTTGAATATGATAACTCTAAAGCGAATATCGAAACCTGGGTTAACCTTGGGGCGTGGCTTTATGGCTTAAATAATGGGGCACAGGTATTGCCTGAATCTGTAAAATCAAAAGTTCAAAACCTGATTAAAGGTGCGGCAACTCCGAAAGACAAAATAAAACTACTATACAACTACTTGCAATCGAACACCAGATATGTTGGGGTGCAATTGGGTATTGGTGGCTACAAACCCATTGCAGCCGAAAAGGTTGCGGCTGTAAACTATGGTGACTGTAAGGCTTTGTCTAATTATATGAAAGCTATATTACAAGAAGCAGGAATAAGATCTCATCTAGTTGTTATCGGGAATGACATGCCTTCACTGAATAAAAAATTTGCAAGTCTAAGTCAGGCAAATCACATGATACTTTGTGTGCCTCTGGAAAAAGATACCACATGGCTGGAATGCACAAGCCAGTTTGTACCAATGGGTTATATTGGAAATGACAATTCAGACAGAACGGTTTTGCTGGTAACAGAAGCTGGAGGTAAATTAGCACAAACACCTTATTATAGTCCGGCCAACAACTATCAGAAACGCATAACAAAGGTAAATCTTGATGAGGAGGGTTCTGCAACTATTAGTCTTGAAACCCAATATGGCTTTGCACAGTATGAAGAAAATCTGAGAATGACATTGATTGAGCCTAATGAGCAAAGGAAAAGCTTAATGAACTCGTTAAGTATACCAAATATGCAGATCAGCTCATTTAGCTTCAATCAGCCAAATAAAGAGGCTGCTGTTCTGAATGAAAAAGTAGACCTAAAAGCGTCACAGATCTTAACTAAAGGAGGCGATAAATTATTCCTTACTTTAAATATGACGAATCRAYRMRWKWKYKMARYTACWMMKNATWGAAMNCCRGMAKANTWATTWNNTMAYRWRAAWTNAMRGMTMTTNCTGRTRANNATRMKNAWWMWYWATATTATCCCTAAAGGTTATAAAGTAGAGTTTATGCCTAAAGATATTGTGATTGAATCGGAGTTTGGCAAGTACACAGCCAAAGTGGTTCAAAAAGATAACAGTCTTATTTATAGCCGGACAAAAACGATTAACAACAAAAAATATCCGCCAGAGAAATATAATGACTATGTAGCATTTTCTAAAAAAATCTACCAGGCGGATAAGCAAAAAGGTATTCTTGCTAAAATTGAATAAGGCTGTATCATTATACAGCCCTATTTTTATTTCTTACCTACAATAACCTTGGTAAAAGTGTCTGTGTTTAAGTATTTACCAGCAAGATCTTTCAATTCTTGTGAGGTAATTGTTTTTACGGTTGTGATATAGTTCTCGTAATAGTTATGATCAAGCCCTGAGAAATAAACATTCTTAAACTTATCTGCATGAGAAAATGCATTTTCTAAACTACCAAGCATAGAACCCAGCATATAATTACGTACCAGGTCTAACTCCTGATCAGCAATCAATTCTGTTTTTAACAAGTTAATTTCTTTTTCGATCTCAATAAGGGCATTATTGCATACCTCTGCTCCTACTTCGGTTGCAATAAAGAAATATCCGGCACCTCTTAAAGAAACAACTGCCGAACCTATTCCGTAAGTATAGCCTTTATCTTCACGGATATTGGCCATTAGTCGTGATCCAAAATAACCTCCAAGTAAACAGTTTAACACCTGAAATCCAGGAAAATCATGGTGATTTCTGCTAATGCTTAAAGCTCCCATTCTAATGGCAGATTGGATGGCTTCTGGCCTTTCAATTAAAAGTTCGCCTGCAGGGCTTGCTTCAAATGTAAATTTATTGATTACAGAGGATTGAGTATTTTCCCATTGATTTCCAAAAACGTTATTTAGTATCTCGAATTCGTTTTCTTCGAACTTTCCGGCAGCTATTACGGTACAATTCTCTGGTTTAAAAGCAGCTTTAAAATAGTTGATCAAATCTTCCCTTTTTAGTGCATCGTAATCCTTAGCATCGATATTTGATCCATAGGGCGTATCGCCAAAAATTGAATTTGCAAATTGTCTTCTGGCAAGAAAATCATTCTTTTGAAGATTTACCTGTAGGGATTGTTTTTGATTCTGAACAAAAATAGCCAGTTCCTGCTCAGGGAAAATACTTTCATTTAAGATTGATCTTAAAATAGGCAGTACTGCTTGCAGGTGTTTGTTAAGCGTATATAGTTTTACGCTAGACTGGTCTGCTCCATATTCAGTTTGTAAAAATGCACCATAATAATCTACTTTATCAGCAATTTCCTTAGCGCTTAACTTAGCAGTACCATTGTTTATCAAATGACTAACTCCTACGGCCTGTAATGGCTTTGATGCATCCCAGTTTACATTTTCAAATATAAACTCTATCCTTACCAGCTCCTGTTTACCTGCATTAATGGTAAAAACAGGTATGCCATTGTCGAGATGTTGGGCTAAGGGCTCTAAAAATTTGATCTCATTAACCTGTAATGATTCGGGGGCTAGTGTACGATTAAGCATCTTTGGCGTTTAAATAATATAAAGTTGAACATTGCTCTTTTACAAAGGTATTTTTAGCGGCTTGAAGAATGCCCTGAGGGGTAACAGCCAAATACTTATCTATTTCGGTATTGAGTCCGTTGGCATCACCCAGCAATTCATAATAGGCAAGATTCATAGCTTTATCTAAAAGACTCATTTCAGCAAAGACCATAATGGATTCAGATTTATTCTTCACCTTAGTAATTTCTTCTTCTGTGACTTCATGCTGTTTTAGTTTTGTTAGTTCAGCCCATATTGAAGCCTCCGCAGCTTCAACGGTTACACCTTGAACAAGCTTACCTTCAACTACAAATAGACCTTCATCTATACTGCTGGTAACATACGCATGTATATCACTAAATAATTGCTGTTCTTTTAATAAACTATTGTACAACCTTGACGACTGCCCCTGTGAAAGAATATCAGACATCAGATCGAAACTTTGGTACTCAGAATCTTGTCGGGCAGGCATTTTAAAAGCCATGTAAATGGCATTCAATGGAACATCAGCCTTAACAGTTTCCTTACGCTCTTCGGTTTGTAATGGTTCCTGAGGAAGATTTCTGATATATTTATCTCCGGCCGGAATAGGCGCAAACCATTTCTCGGCAAGTGCCTTAACATCTTCAGTTTTAACATTACCACCTACAACCATAATGGCATTTTGAGGGTTATAATGTTTTTTGAAAAACGCTTTAACGTCTTCCATTTTTGCATCTTCAATTTGCTTCAGGTCCTGGCCTATTGTTGCCCATTGGTAAGGGTGTTTTTTATAAGCCAGTGGTCTTAACTTTAACCAAACATCGCCATATGGCTGATTCAGATAACGTTGTTTAAACTCTTCGCAAACTACGTTGCGCTGGGTTTCCAAACTTTTTTCTGAAAAGGCAAGGCTTAACATCCTATCACTTTCCAACCAAAAGGCAGTTTCCAGATTTACAGCCGGAAGGGTAATGTAATAGTTAGTAATGTCGTTACTGGTAAAGGCATTATTTTCTCCGCCTACTCTTTGCAAAGGCTCATCATAACTAGGAATATTTACAGAACCACCAAACATCAGGTGTTCAAATAAGTGTGCAAACCCGGTCCTGTCTTGCTCCTCATCGCGAGCACCAACATCGTAAAGGACATTTAATACCGCCATTGGCGTTGTATCATCTTCGTGCACAAGCACGCGAAGTCCGTTGGGTAATGTAAAACGATTAAAGTCTACCATAGATTAAAAATAATTCCGGCAAACTTAGATAAAACTGAGTTAGCATTTGCACACTGATAAAAATATTGCACAGTATTGAAAATATAAGCATCAATTTTGTCTAAGTTTGTACTATGAATACTGCCGAATTACTACAAAGGGCCTTACAGTTCGACTTTTTAACAAAAGAAGAGGGTGTTTTTTTATACAATAATGCAGCTACGGCTGAGCTGGCTTATGTTGCCAATGAATTGAGAAAGAAACAAGTACCAAGTGGCAAGGTTACCTGGCAGATAGACAGAAATGTGAATACCACTAATGTATGTATTGCAAACTGCAAGTTCTGTAATTTTTTTAGACGGCCAGGACACGATGAAAGCTATATAACGGATATAGAAACCTATAAAGTAAAGATTGAAGAAACTTTCAGATTAGGTGGAGATCAGTTGTTATTGCAAGGCGGACATCATCCTGATTTAGGCTTAAAATTTTATGCAGATCTGTTTAGACAATTAAAAGAACTATATCCTGATCTAAAACTGCATGCTTTGGGGCCACCGGAAATTGCCCATGTTGCAAAATTGGAGGGTATTTCTCATACCGAAGTTTTAAAAGCACTTAAAGAGGCCGGCATGGATTCATTACCTGGTGCGGGAGCAGAAATATTAAATGACCGTGTTAGAAGATTGATCTCAAAAGGTAAGTGCGGTGGACAAGAATGGTTGGATGTAATGCGTGCAGCTCATCAACTTGACATCACTACTTCTGCCACTATGATGTTTGGACATGTTGAAACCATTGAAGAACGCTTTGAACACCTAGTATGGATCAGAGAAGTACAAAGTGAGAAACCGGCAGATGCTAAAGGATTTTTGGCATTTATTCCATGGCCTTTTCAAGATGATGGTACTTTATTAAAACGCCTGAGAGGCATTAGCAATAATGTTTCTGGTGACGAATACATAAGAATGCTGGCGTTAAGCAGAATTATGTTGCCAAATGTTAAAAACATACAGGCCTCGTGGTTAACCGTTGGAAAAAGCGTTGCTGAACTATGTTTACATGCTGGCGCCAATGATTTTGGCTCTATTATGATTGAAGAGAATGTGGTTTCGGCTGCAGGTGCTCCACATCGTTTTACTGCAAAGGGAATACAGGATGCGATTAGAGAAGCTGGCTTTGAACCTCAGTTACGCGGTCAACAGTATAATTACCGTGATTTGCCAGAACAATTGGAAGAGCAAGTGATTAACTACTAAGATTCCTTATATAATTAAAAAAGGAAGAAGACTTTCGCCTCCTTCCCTATCTTAAACTTAAACAACTCTTGTAAATAAAATAAGTGTGGTTTAAACTATTTAATAAACAAACTTGCAATTGCTAAAACATCTGCTTTAGCTAAAGGCTCATCAAATGACTCAACTGCAGCAGCTTTAGTAACTCCAGTGGCAATACCAGTAATGGTTACCCCGGCTTGAGTTTCAAGATCTTCACCTTTGTATACCGGATCTACTTGAGGAACACCAGAATCATTTGCACCACCACCTGCGCCAAGACTGATCCATGGTTTAATAGAAACACCACCGCCAGCAGGAGCAGCACGCATCTGACGGATATGCGAAGCATGACGTGCTTCAACAGAATGGATTTGTAATGCTGTTGTTAAAACCGGCATTCCTTTTAAAACTGTGGCCTGTCCTTTATAAGCCCTTACCCCAGTATCTTCAAATGCCTGGGCAACTGCTAGAAATGTTTTATAATCTGAATAAACGGTTGGGAAAGTACCCTTTGCTGTAAAATCAAAATCAGTATAAGCTAATGCTGGTCTTGCAGCACTGCCCAACGCACCTTTAAGCAAATTTACGTGAGCCAATTCGTGGTCGCGGATAGTGGTGATTGCACCATGAGGAGGCGTACCTGCTGTAAGCAAGCCTGGTGCAGCCAAAAGCGAATGGTTATAAAAATGATACTCCAGGTATTCCAGTGTCAAAGCAAAATTTAAAACATCTACAACCGCCGTTGGCGTACTTTGTCCATAAGCCTTTGTAAACATAGATCCTAAAGCCAAAGGCATTGCTGCCAAAGCCACTTTTTTACCCATGTTATAAAAATCCTTCATTGCAGATCTTCTCGGATTTAATCTTTCATAGATCTCACCGTCTACTTTTTCAATTTCTTCTAATATATTTACGATATTCATGTTTTCTAAAGTTTAGGTTATAGGTTAGTTACAGTAATTTTAGTTTTGATGTATTTTCCCGCAGCTGCAAGAACTACATCAGGTGCTAAGGCTTTATCCAAACCGTTTGCATCTACTTGTGGACTGGAAGCAAAAGTTCCGTTTGAAATCAGATCACGAACATATGCTGCGTGACGTGCTTCAACCGAAACAATTTTTCCTGCGGCAACCAAATAAGCGTCTGTTGTTAAACGTACACCTGCACCATTATAAGCGCCAACACCTAAATCTTCAAAAGCCATAGCTGCGCCTAAAACGCTGGTTCTATCTGTGAAATTTATACTTGAAAAGTCAACTTCTAAACTTCCTATTGCAGCTGTGCCTAAAGCTTTCTTAAAAAACTCTCTGTGTGCAATTTCATGAAATTGGATATCTTGAAAATACTGTTTTTCAGCGGGGGAAAAACCTGATGGCGGATTTGATGCTACCTGAATATAAAAAGCTGCTTCTAATTGTTCTAAAGCATAAGCGTAATTCAATACACCGAAATCATCTTTAAAATTTAATGTTACTCCGCCGGGAACCATAGGATCGTTCCTGTCTTTTTTACATCCTGCAGCTACTAACGCAATGGTTGCAGCACCTGCTCCTGCAAATTGCAGGAAAGAACGGCGTTGCAAAGGAGCAGTAAAAATGCTCCTTTCTGCTTGGAGCAATTCTTGCTTTTCTTGTTCTTGTAAATTTTTCATAGTTTTTAAGTTTGAGTTTTCTATAATTTATTAGTTCTATAAGGGCTAAAAGCCCTTGGTTGATTACGACTTTAGTTGCTGCTTATATGTGCACTTACGAAAGAAAAATGAGTTCGGTTTTCGATGTTTGAAAGAAATATTCTTCAATCGTTCTTTTTTTTAATAAATTCACCATATATAAAATCTATTACTGTGCTGAATGCTATTATTGTAGACGATGAAGAGTTTGCCCGTTCCTCATTATATTTTTTATTGCAGGAAAACTGTGAGAATATCCACGTATCTGGCATAGCAAAGTCTGTTTCGGAAGCACGAAACCTACTGGCTCATAATGCCATTGATCTTATTTTTCTTGACATTGCCATGCCCGGAGAAAATGGGTTCGATTTAATCCCTCAAATACAATCCACTAAAACGCATGTGATCTTCACTACTGCTTACGATCAGTATGCATTAAAAGCGATTAAAGCCAATGCATTGGATTATCTGCTTAAGCCTATAGATATTGATGAGCTTAAAGAGGCCGTGAATAAGGCCTCAAAATATATTGCTTTAAGTAAAACGGAGCATAATAGAAATGAAGGGCTGCAAAATTTAGCCGTCAATCTATCAGATAGAAACGAAATCCGTAAGATTAGCTTACCTAATGGGCAGGGATATAGTTTAGTAAGTATTGATGATATTGTTCATATCGAAGCAGATAGTAATTATTCTGTTTTCCATCTGGCCAACAAAGATAAAATCACAGTATCAAAAGTCTTAAAGGAATACGAAGAAATCCTTCCTGCCCATCAGTTTATGAGGGTTCATAAATCGAGCATCGTGAATCTGAATTATTTAAGAGAATACAATTCTAAGAATGGATTGGAACTGATATTAAAAAATGGCGATAAAATTGCGGTTTCCAGAAGACGAGCAAGTGATTTTATGGAAAAGGTTAAATCATATACCAATTTTGACAGTGATAAATAAGACAAAGAATTGGACCATAAGTAGTACAATACTAATTGTTTTATTAATTCTTAGCTTGGATGGCTATTCTCAAAGTACATACCTACAACATTTTAGCACTAAAGACGGACTTCCAAGTAATAGCTGCTTTTATACACTACAAGATTCTAAGGGTTACATTTGGGTAGCCACTGATGCGGGGGTAAGCAGATTTGATGGAAAAGTATTCGAAACCTTTTCTGTTGATGATGGTTTGCCTGACAATCAAATTTTACAGATTAAAGAAGATAAAAGCGGAAAAATATGGTTTCTGGCATTAAATGGGCAGTTAAGTTATTTTTTTAATGGTAAGTTCTTTAATGAAACAAACAATAAACTACTTAAACTGTTAAGATTCAATGCGGTTATTGTTTCATTTTTTGAAGATAGCAAAGGCAGAATATGGTTTGGTACGAACAAGAATGTTTTGGTGACCTGGGATGGAAAATCTATAACAAAGTACATCTCGGCTAATGGGAACCGACAATTCATCAATAGTTTTGTACATGAAGATAAATCTGGAAAGATCTGGATATTCAGCAATCGGTCTGTCAGAACGTTTAATGGTTCTGAATTCACCGTAATTCCTCACAAAACGCTCCTCATAAATTATAAGTCTGGACTAAATATGCCAGATAAGACACTCGCTTTTCTTGATAAAAATGGACTTAACACTCAAAATGGAAATGTCCAGTATTTTCAATTAAAAATTGATCCGTCTTTGTTAAACAATGACCCGGGATTTTTTCATTTAGATGAAAACAAAGATGTATGGATTAGCAACGCCTCTGGAATATATTTTATTGGTCGTTCGGGAAAAATGATTACTTACCTGAGCAACATATCATCAAGTCAGGTAATAAAGGATTCTAAGGGCAATATGTGGTTCACCACTAACAATGGAATTTACATGCTTCCAAAAAGTGAGGAACGGCTATATATATTGGACCAAAGTAATGGATTAAGCAGCAATGTTGTAAAAAGTGTTATTAAAGACACCAAAAATCATTTCTGGTTAGGATTGGATGAGGCCGACATTAATATTCTCGACCCTGTTAATTTTTCTGTTGGTAAAATTTCAATACCGGATAAAAAGAAATATAACATCATCAAACAGCTTACTTTAGATACTGCAAATGAAACCATATACTTTGCTTCGGAATATGGACTAGGCCGAATAGCAAATATTTATGGGGCTAATAAAAAAATAGATTACTTAAGAGAGGCTACCAACTCGATGTTTGTAATTAAGAGTTTTAGTGTAGCAAAAGATAAAAGTTTGGCTCTGGCCTTATCGTCTGGCGTGGTTATTTTACCTTTCACTGAAGGTAAATTTGAATTTAGCTCTTTATACTTTAAGCAAGGGACCGATTTCTTTAACAATAGAGCTTACAGCGTTTTTTTTGATAAAAGCCAAAACCTTTGGTTCTCTAATATCAATGGATTATCAGAATTTTCAAATGGATCATTATATAGTTACTATGAAAAGAGTAGTCTTTTAACCCGGAGAATTAATGATATAAAGGAATTGGATGATGGCACTATAGTACTTGCTACTGATGGATATGGAATTATTTTTATCAAAAACAGAAAAGTCATAAAGATAATAACTCAAAGAGATGGACTTGCTGATAATATTTGTAAAAAGTTATTCGTAAAGGGTAATGACGTATGGATAATCACCAATAATGGCATTAACAAGGTTTCATTAAATGAGCAAAAGACGTTTGTAGAAACTTTTGAATTTACCAATGCTTTGCTTAAAGATGATGTTAACTCATTGTATATTGATAACAGTTATGCATACTTCGCAACCAACAACGGCCTGGTCTATTTTTCAATCAATAAGGTTAAAACTATAAATGATCCGCCTAAAGTATTTATATCATCTATAATTAATAATAAGATAAAGCTTGGGCTAAGTGAGATCAGTCATACCCTGGACCCGTCGGACAATAACATTTCATTTTATTATAGCGCCATTGATTTTCAAAATAGAAATATTGTTTATCGATATCGTTTAAAATCTGATGCCAACTGGACAGAGACAAAGAACAGGAGACTTGAATTTTCTTCATTAGAACCTGGTGATTACGTTTTTGAAATAAGTGCCAAAACCAATAATAGTGATTGGAGCAGTCCAACCAAGATTAACTTCGTTCTAAAAAGCCATTTTTGGCAAACACCGTGGTTTCTTATAATCACATTCTTACTTGCTGGCTTTATATTTTATAAAATAGCGGTTTTTGTAACTAAAAGACGAAAAAACAAAGAACAAGAACAGCTGCTGCTAAAAAATAAAATCTTGATGCTGGAGCAACGGGCTTTACAGGCAATGATGAACCCGCACTTTGTTTTTAATGTAATGAACTCTATACAACATTATATAAACACAAAAGATACCACCTCGGCAAATAAAATATTAACCGGTTTTGCCAGGCTGATCAGGAAGAATCTGGAAATTTGTACAAAAAGCTATATAACGCTTGAAGAAGAAATTGAATACCTGGAGCTTTACCTCAGTTTAGAAAAGAAACGATTTGGAGGCAAATTGAATTATACCATTACGCTAAATAAGGCAATAGATAAAGAAGAAACCTTAATACCCTCTATGTTGCTTCAGCCATATATAGAAAATGCCATATGGCACGGGATAATGCCTAAGGAAGAAGGTGGTAAAATCGATATACATATAGATTTAATAGGGGCTGAACATTTGTTGATCCAGATTATTGATGATGGTATAGGGATAGACAATTCTCTGAGAGATAAAAAGGGACATCATGTAAGCAAGGGCATGGATTTAACACGCGAACGTATTAACCTTCTAAATAGGGTTGAAGTAAATCCTATACAAATGGAGATAAAACAAAATGGAAATTCAGGCACTTTTGTGTCAATAGCCATCCCCTTAAAGTAGCAAAATACCGTTTACTCAATTTTTTATACCACTCACTAATTAAAAATTAATCATTTTAAAATTTGCATTAAACTTGTTATAGATATTAAAACAAACAGAGTTTGTAAAAAGCGTTCTTATAGAATTGATCAAAGATATTTTACCTAACCTAAAACTATATCTCAATTCAGGTTTCATTTGTGTGTTAAAAAATGGTAAAGTTCATAGCTTTACCATTTTTTTTTGACTTAATTTTTTTTAAAAAAAATTCGTTGTGAAATTCCTATTTATCTTACTTTTGAGATACAGAAAAACTTAAAAAAACATCGCTCTTTTGATTTAAAAAGATTTTCTGTAAATTTAACTCATAAATAAAAACCTTAGGGAATTATATTTTTTGTAATGAAAACTCCAAAGAAACCAATTAAGAAAAGTCCATTAGTGGATCCAGAAGCTGAGATGGAAGATTCGCAAGACGAAATTACTACGAAGAAAAAGTATGACGATGATGATGACGATTTTGATATGCCGTTAGACGATCTGGATACTTTTGATAGTTTTGGTTCGGACGACGACGATGACGACTACTAGTAACTAAAAATATAATAGTTTATGAGCATCCCATTGGGATGCTTTTTATTTTATCCCAATCATCAAGCATGACAATTGTACCCGTATCTGATAAACAAACCAGTAAAGATTTTTTAGAAGTTGCCCGCTTTATTTATAAAAATGATAAAAATTGGATTTGTCCGTTAGATCAGGATATAAATACAATATTTAACTCTGATAAAAATCCTTTCTTTAAACATGGGAAGTGCCAAAGGTGGTTGCTAAAAGACAATAAAGGCCAAACAATAGGAAGAGTGGCTGCTTTTATAAATGAGAAAAAAGCTTTTCAATACGATCAACCCACCGGGGGCATGGGCTTTTTTGAATGCATAAATGATAAAACCGCTGCTTTTAAACTATTTGATACGGCCAAGTTGTGGCTCGAGGAAAATGGTATGAAAGCTATGGATGGCCCAATAAACTTTGGTGAAAACGATTCATTCTGGGGATTACTAGTTGAGGGTTTTACCCCACCTTCTTTTGGAATGAATTATAACCCGCCCTACTATCATGACTTCTTTAAGGAATACGGATTCAATACAGAATATGAGCAAATAACCAATCATCTTGCTGTAAGAAATCCATTTCCGGAACGTTTCACAAAAATCGCTAACTGGGTTGCAAACAAGCCAGGATACACATTTGAACATTTCTCTAAAAAGAACGCAGAAAAATATGTTCATGATCTTATGGAGATCTATAATAACGGCTGGGAAGACTTTGAAAACTTTGTACCAATAAAAAAGGAAACACTGCAGGAAAGCTTCAAAATGATGGAAGCTATAATGGATGAAAAACTAATTTGGTTTGCTTACGTAAACGGAGAGCCTGCTTCTTTTGTAGTTATTATACCGGATGCTAACCAGATGATCAAAGGCTTTAATGGTAAGCTTGGAATAATTGAAAAGTTAAAGTTTGTTTATAAGCGCTGGGTAGGCGTCAACAGAATGCGAGCTATTGTAATGGGTACCAAAAAGTCCTATCAAAAACACGGGTTAGAATCTGCACTTTTTATAAAACTAAAGGAATATGTTTTGCCACTTAATCAGTATGATGAACTGGAATTATCCTGGGTCGGTGATTTTAATGATAAGATGCTATCAATTCACCAGGCAACAGGTGCCACTTTTGGAAAGCGACACCTGACCATGCGTAAAATTTTCTTTTAGGGATTTATTTCTCGCGAATTTCTTCGTAAAGGTCAATAACCTTTTTTTGCAGTTTAATGATTTCTTCTTCTCTTTGAGAAAGTTTATCCTTTAAGCTGTTGATTTCTTCAAAATTAAGCGATTGAGGATTTTCACCCTCTTTTGAAATAATATCCATAGTAGAAACTTCGAACAGATTTGCTATTTGCGCTAATCTCGATATGTTTATATCAGTGATACCAGTTTCGATTTTTGAAAATGCAGGGATGGAAATATTTAGACGCTTTGCTACTTCACCTTGACTCCAGCCATTTTTTTGGCGTAGCTGTCTAATGTTTTTACCAATGATATTCATGTTTAAAATTTAGGTGTACTATTTGTTGTTTGTTCTTTTTAGGATACTGTATTCAACTCACGTGCCAATTTCGTAAGATCTAGTCCACCAAAATTTCCAGAACTCATTAACAACAAGTTACTACGGTAAAAATTTATGCTTCGCAAGTAACTTTCCAACAAAGTAAAGTCATTAAAAAACTGCAGTTTATCGTCGTTAAACGCCATTTGTACCTCTTCTTTTGTAAATGGTTGCATTTTCTTATGCACAAATGTTTTTTCATCAATATAAACAATTGCAACATCTGCATTACACATAGTGTTTGCATATTGAGCAAGAAAATTTTTATTCAAACTGCTAAACGTATGCAACTCTATACAGGCAATTAATTTTCGTGTAGCAAACTGAGTTTTCACCGCTTCGATTGTTGCTTTTAACTTTGACGGCGAATGAGCAAAGTCTTTATATACATTTGTTTCATTCGAGCTATTTAAAAGTTCTAATCTCTTTGCCGCACCAGTAAACGAAGCTATTGCAATGTTAAACTCTTCCTCAGAAATGTCCAATTGCTTACATACGAGTTTTGCGGCATTAAGATTCATTAAGTTATGATCTCCAAATACTTTTAATGCAGTTTCGTCAGGAAGCAGATAGGTTATGCCATCTTTTACTTCATGATCTGGAATTCCATACCCAATCTTTTCAATTGGAGCATTTGAATTTTCGACTATAGTGTTAAGGTCATTGTCTTTATTACAGAAAATTAGTTTCCCATCAGGTTGAATTGTATCTATAAAAAGTTCAAACTGTCTGGTATAATCCTGATAAGTAGGAAATACATTAATGTGATCCCAGGCAATTCCGCTAATCACCGCAATATTTGCTTTATACAGATGAAACTTTGGTCTGCGATCAATTGGTGAAGCCAAATACTCGTCTCCCTCAATAACAATCAGAGGAGCTGAATCTGTGACTTTAACCATGGTATCAAATCCGGCTAATTGTGCTCCAACCAGATAATCAAAATCCCTCTTGTAATGGTTCAGAACATGTAATATCATGGAGGTAATTGTTGTTTTACCATGACTCCCACCTATTACCACACGAAGTTTATCTTTTGTTTGCTCATAAATATACTCTGGATAAGAATATATCTTTAAGCCCAATTTTTGCGCTTTTAATAGTTCCGGGTTGTCCACAAGTGCATGCATTCCCAGAATAACTGCATCCAGGTCTTCTGTAATATTATCTTCGCTCCAACCCATAGATTTAGGTAGAATCCCATGCTTTTCCAGCCTGCTGTTTGAAGGTTCAAAGATGACATCGTCAGAGCCGGTAACCTGATAACCTTTTTTATGTAAAGCAATGGCAAGATTGTGCATAGCACTGCCACCTATGGCGATAAAATGTATACGCATTTGTTTTATTTTTTAAAGTGGGCAGCTACCCATTCACCAATCTTTTTATGACTAACATAATTGATACCAAACTCTTTACAAGTTTCGGTTATCATTTCAAGGTCGGGAGATTCGTAAAATCCGCTGAAGAAAATGCTTCCACTTTCTTTTAGTATTTCAGCATATCTTGAAATCTGATCAAGAAGGATATTCCTGTTTATGTTTGCAAGAATAATATCAAATGAGGTGCTAGGAATCACTTCTTTACCACCGCACAGTGCAGTTATATTTGTGATGTTATTTAATGCTGAGTTCTCTAATGTACTTTCATAGCAAACATCATCATTATCTATTGCAATTAACATTTTAGCTCCTCTTTTAGAAGCTAAAATGGCTAATATTCCAGTTCCACATCCCATGTCCAATATGATCTGATTTTCAACATCTGTAGATAGAATATATTGCATCATCATGGTTGTAGTTTGATGATGACCGGTACCAAAGGCCATTTTCGGATCAATCACTATCTCGTACTTATACTGAGGTTGTGGCTGGTGGAAAGTAGCCCTGACATAACACTGATCGTCAATAATTAATGGTTCAAAATTCTTTTCCCATTCTTCATTCCAGTTTTCCGCCGCGATCTCTGCTACTGCATAGGTATACTTAAGTTCACCTTCAAACTGGGCCATAACTTCTTTTAAAGCCTGCTCATTATAATGGTCAAGTCCTACAAAAGCATCGAATCCATCAGATGTATCCTCAAAAGTATTATAACCTATGTTTGCCAGTTCGTCAATCAATAAATCTTTTTGATATTCCTGAACCTCGGTAAAGCTGAAAGTAACTTGTATGTATTGCATTAAGAATTGAAAGTTTTAACGATGTCTACAAAATCTCTTGATTTTAAAGAAGCACCACCAATTAAACCACCATCAATATCATTTTGAGCAAACAGTTCTGCAGCATTTTTTGGATTACAGCTACCTCCATAAAGTATGCTGGTATTATCAGCAGTTGTCTGATCATATTTAGCTGCAATTTCCTTACGGATAAAAGCATGAACTTCCTGAGCCTGGTCAGATGATGCAGTTAAACCAGTTCCTATAGCCCATACAGGCTCATATGCAATTACAACTTTAGAAAAATCAGCAGCACTTAGGCCAAAGATTCCGTTCTCTAATTGAGATTTTAAAACTTCAAAATAGCTTCCGTTATTTCTCTCTTCAAGCGTTTCGCCAATACAGAAAATAGGAGTTAAATCATTTTGTAATACAGCAACTGTTTTTTGTGCTAACAATTGATCACTTTCGCCAAAATACTGGCGTCTTTCGGAGTGGCCAACGATTACATACCCACAGCCTACTGATTTTATCATTTTAGCTGAAATTTCGCCAGTATAGGCACCGCTTTCTTTCTCATGACAGTTTTCTGCACCGATACCTACCACGTCGCCACCAAGCTTAGCTAAACTGTTTAAATGAATATATGGAGCACAAATAACGGCTAACTGTTCACCTTTTTTTTCATCTTTAACCATGTTAACAATTTCTGAAAACAAGGATATGCCTTCAGCATAATCCAAATTCATTTTCCAATTTCCGGCTACTATCTTTTTTCTCATAATCTTTAATTAAAAATGTCTGTAGGTCTTTGTATCTTCAAAAACCTGGGTTAAAATATCTTGTTCTATTTTATTAAATTCTAAATTTCTGCGCTCGTAAACCTTAGCGGCGGTTTCAAACATTTTATTTAAGCTGTATACATCAAATCCCTGAGCCCCGCCCCAAGCAAAATCTGGGATAAAGTTTCTAGGGAAACCTGGACCAAAAATATTAGCACTTACACCAGCCACAGTACCTGTATTAAACATGGTATTGATACCGCATTTAGCATGATCAGCCATAATTAAACCACAAAACTGTAATCCTGTTTGACGAAAGCTTTCTTTTTCGTAATCCCATAACCTCACCTCTGCATAATTATTTTTAAGGTTAGAGTTATTACTGTCAGCACCGATATTACACCATTGCCCCATCACTGCGTTTCCTAAATACCCTTCATGCCCCTTTGATGAGTAACCCCAGATGACAGCGTTATTAATTTCTCCGCCTACCCTACTGTAAGGCCCAATAGTAGTTTGCCCATAAATTTTTGCGCCCATCTTAATTTGAGAATCATTACACAAGGCAAAAGAACCTCTTATATGGCAGCCTTCCCATACCTGGGCATTTTTTCCAAGATAAATAGGTCCGTTTAAACTATTAAAGGATGAGCATTCCGCTTCCGCTCCTTCTTCAGCAAAAATATTATCACCAATAAACGTATTGGTTGTACTTAATTCTACGGAGTTCCTGCCTTTGGTAAGTAGTGCAAAATCCTTTCTTAGTTCAATATCATTGAACTTAAAAATATCCTCTGGAACAGCAATCCTGATGAAATTACCAGAATATGTTATAATTTGCAGTTTATCTAGGGTATGAGTATCAAGATCGGCAGCATTTATTTTATATGCAATGACAATATCTTGCTTCTTTAAGCACTCACCATGTTTCAGATTAGATATAGCATCTAACAGACCTTCATCCGGACATACAGATCCATTGATAAATAATTCGGCACCAGATAGTGAAGGATATTTTACTGCCAGATAAGCTATTGTTAAAAATCCAGATTCGGCATCTAAATACTTTTCCCATTTTTGAGCAATAGTTAAAATCCCGATACGGAGATCTGCAACTGGCCGTGTGAAAGATAGCGGCCGTAGAGACTTCCACGCACTATCATCAAATAAATTGATTATCATAAGCGACAAAAATAAAAAAAGTCCCGAAGCAACAGCACCGGGACTTTAAAATAATTTTTTATTTTGGTATAATTACTTCTTAGCGTAACGAGTTTTGAATTTATCGATACGACCAGCAGTATCAACCAATTTCATTTTACCAGTATAAAAAGGGTGAGAAGTATGAGAAATCTCCAATTTATATAGAGGATATTCGTTACCATCTTCCCATTGAACAGTCTCTTTAGTATCTACACAAGATTTTGTTAGAAAAGAATATTCGTTAGACATGTCTTTAAATACTACAAATCTATAGTTTGATGGATGCAGATCTTTTTTCATATTGTTATATACTTATGTGTCGCTTATTTTTAAGGATGCAAATATCGTAATTTTATTTTTCAGAAACAAATAAGTGTGGAAAAATTATCTGCTATACTTTTTACGTGTTTCTATTTTCTGCTTTTGTCTTGCAATATAAGCATCAGCAATCACCTCTGCTGAGGGCAATTCAGAGTTACTAATCAACAAGGCTTTCAGTTTAACTTCATCAACATCAGTCCTGTATAAAATGTTCATCATTTTAGAAATATCATTATCCAACAAGTACGCAAATGCTTCAATTAGCCGTTCTCTCATTAACGCTTCTGTGGTCAGATTATCAATATCAAAATCCTTGCTAATAATATTACTCAGCGAAGTTAACTCATCCATCATTGCACTTCCTGACATAATTCAACCAAAACCCCATTGGCACCCTTTGGATGTAAAAAACATACCAGTTTATTATCAGCTCCTTGTTTTGGCTGCTCATTAAGTAATACAAAACCTTCTAATTTTAATCTTTCCATCTCCAATTCAATATTATCCACTTCAAATGCGATATGGTGTATCCCCTCTCCCTTCTTTTCAAGAAATCTGGCGATTGGGCTATTTTCAGAAGTAGCCGCAAGCAACTCGATCTTACTTTCTCCCGTTTTAAAGAAGGCAGTATTCACACTTTCGGAAGCTACTCCTTCCTTCTTATAACAAGAAGTTCCCAACAACCTTTCGTACAAATTACAGGAAAGATCAAGATCTTTTACTGCGATGCCAATATGCTCAATCTTCTTCATAAACGAATTAATACGTTAAACAAATGTAAAAATGCAAGTTTTAACTATACCGTCATAGGTATTAATTATAATTGTTGGTAATCTTTTTTCGTATCTTTGTCTATTAATAAGAATAAACAAAAACGATGGAACTTCCTATTTACTTAGATAATAATGCCACTACCCCTCTAGATCCTAGGGTCTTAGAAGCAATGCTACCTTATTTTACAAACAAATTTGGTAACGCTGCCAGCCGTAATCATGCCTTTGGATGGGTTGCTGAAGAAGCTGTTGATTACTCTCGTGAGCAAGTAGCCAAATTAATTGGCTGTACAGAAAAAGAAATCATTTTTACTTCGGGTGCTACAGAAGCAGACAATCTGGGTATAAAAGGTGTTTTCGAGATGTATCAGGATAAAGGTAATCATATCATTACCGCTACAACAGAACACAAAGCTGTTTTAGATACTTGTAAACATCTGGAAAAAGCAGGTGCAAGAGTTACTTATCTTAAAGTTAAAGAAGATGGTCTTATCGATCTTCAGGAACTTGAAGCGGCAATGACCGATCAAACTATTCTTGTAACCATTATGTATGGAAACAATGAAATAGGTGTTGTTCAACCAATCAAAGAAATATCGGCAATTGCTCATAAACATGGTGCTTTATTCATGACAGATGCTACGCAGGCAGTTGGTAAAATCCCTGTTGATGTAAACGCAGATGGTATTGATTTAATGGCATTTTCTGCTCATAAAATGTACGGCCCTAAAGGTGTAGGTGTACTTTATGTACGTCGTAAAAACCCAAGAGTTAAGGTAACAGCACAAATGGACGGCGGTGGTCACGAGCGCGGTATGCGTTCAGGAACATTAAACGTACCTGGTATTGTTGGCTTAGGTAAAGCTTGTGAACTTTGCCGTTTAGAGATGGATAGTGAAGCTAAACGCCTGTCTGGCCTTAGAGATAAACTTGAAGCTGCTCTTACTCAACTCGAAGAAAGCTATGTAAATGGAAATGTAAACCACCGTTTACCTCATGTTGCTAATATTTCATTTAAATATGTTGAGGGAGAAGGCTTAATGATGGCGATGAAAGATCTTGCTGTATCCTCAGGTTCAGCGTGTACTTCAGCTTCTTTAGAACCTTCGTACGTTTTAAAGAGCCTTGGATTATCTGATGATCTTGCGCACTCCTCTATCCGTTTCGGATTAGGTCGCTTTACAACTGATGAAGAAATTGATTACGCAATCGAAAACACTAAAAAAGCAGTTAATCACCTTAGAGACCTTTCTCCACTTTGGGAAATGTTTAAAGAAGGCATAGACTTAAGTAAAATTGAGTGGGCTGAACATTAATAATAGCCCCTTAATTAATAAAAATATAAATCATCTCTGTTAACAGAGATTTAAAGTAAGATAAAATGGCATATTCAGAAAAAGTAATGGAACATTATACCAACCCTAGAAATGTTGGTACTTTAGATAAAGATAGTAAATCAGTTGGTACAGGCTTAGTTGGTGCACCTGAGTGTGGCGACGTAATGCGTTTACAAATTGAGGTAGATGAAAACAACGTAATTACAGATGCAAAATTCAAAACATTTGGATGTGGATCTGCAATTGCATCATCTTCATTAGCTACCGAATGGTTAAAAGGAAAAACTGTTGATGAAGCATTAACTATTGACAATATGGATATTGTTGAAGAATTGGCTTTACCTCCGGTAAAAATTCACTGTTCAGTATTGGCAGAGGATGCTATCAAATCAGCAATTAACGATTATCGTGTTAAAAACGGTATGGCACCATTTGAATTAGCTAAATCTCATCACTAGGTAAATATTACAGATGTAGCAGTATCAGCTACAATATTTAACTAAAATGAGTGTAATTTGGTATACATTTTGAATATCATTATTAGAATTAATACTATTAAGACATGATCACGATAACAGATAAAGCAAAGAGCAAAATTGATCACCTTATGCAGGATTCGCATATGGATAGCAGCTATTTCTTACGCGTTTCAGTTAAAGGTGGTGGCTGTTCAGGTTTATCTTATAATCTAGACTTTGATAACGAAGAACAAAAGGGAGATCAGTTTTTTGAAGATAGAGGCATTAAAATAGCCCTTGATATGAAATCCTTTTTATACCTGGCAGGCACTGAACTTGATTTTTCTGATGGTTTAAATGGAAAAGGCTTTAATTTTAACAACCCAAATGCCAGTCGTTCCTGCGGTTGCGGAGAGAGTTTTTCTGTTTAACATACATTCACTATATTTGTAGAGGGCGCTTTTAGCGCCCTTTTTTATTATATAAAAGGCACCGATATATGCTGGTTGCATTTTTAAAAGGAAAAGTTTATCATTGCTATAACAAGCTAACCAATCATATAATATGGTATCATTCAACGAGTCGGCTACAATTCCCAGTTTACTGCGAAATGTAGTTGAAAACATTCATAAACCGGAAGAAACCTTTCTTATAGACAAAAAGAGTACTGAATGGGAGGAAATATCATTCAAAGAAACGCTAGACAATGCAGACGCGGTGTCAGTATTCTTTTTAAATAAGGGGATAAAGAAAGGTGACAGAATGGGCCTAATGATAGAGAATTCTCCTGAGTATGTGTACTATGACCAGGGAATACAGCAAATTGGAGCCATTAATACATCTATATATCCTACCCTTTCAGAACACGAAGTAGAGTACATCATAAATGATTCAGGTATCAAAGCTATCTTAGTCGGGAATACCTTCTTATATAAGAAAATACTGAAAATTGCAGGTAACTGCCGGCAGTTAAAATATATCATTCCTGCCTTTGCAGAATACACAAAAGTTACCGTCCCCGAAGATCTGAATGTAGAAATCATAAGTTTTGAAGAAGTTCTTAATACTAAAAGCAATCTGACGGAGGACAAATTAGCAGAAATAAAAGCGCTCAGGGATGCACTTAGTCCATCAGATATTTCTGCATTAATTTATACTTCGGGCACTACCGGAACTCCAAAGGGTGTAATGCTTTCTCATAGTAATTTCGTTGAAAATGTTAAGGTATGTTTACAACAAATCCCCGTTATTGATGAGACTGAAACATTTTTATCATTTTTACCCTTATCCCACGTTTTTGAGCGTACTGCAACTTATCATGTTTGCTGTGCACAGGGCTGTAAAATTGCCTTTGCCCAAAGCCTAGAACTACTGGCAAAAAATATGGGTGAAATAAAGCCAACTGTAATGAATTGCGTTCCCAGATTATTAGAAAGGATTCATGACAAGGCGATAAAAAGTGGTACAGCAGGAGACGGATTAAAGTCTAAAATCTTTCTTTGGGCCCTGGAAACGGGCAAGAACTACCGTCAGGAAAAAGAAGCAGGAAGATCACCTGGTATTTTTCTTTCAGCAAAGCGTTCAATAGCCGAGAAACTTGTTTTTAGTAAAATAAAGGAGAAAACAGGTGGCAGATTAAAATTTATGATCTCGGGTGGGGCGGCTTTACCTAAAAACGTTGGCGAATTCTTTGGAAATCTTGACATCAAAATACTTGAAGGCTTTGGACTGACAGAAACATCACCAGTTATGTCTGTTACCGAATATCACAGGCAGGTATATGGAACAGTTGGTCGCGTAATACCTGGTATTGAAATTGGCATACAGGATGTAGAAACCAAAGAAATGATTAACATCCAGACACACGAATCTTTTGACCCTAATTTTGAGTGCGCAGAAGGAGAAATAATTGTTCGCGGTCATTGTGTTATGCAGGGTTACTTCAATAAGCCAGCTGAAACCGCAGAAGCTATTGACAAACAAAATTGGTTTCATACAGGTGATATTGGCAGGTTCTACAGAGGTAATTTACAAATCACAGATCGACTAAAGAACATGATCGTGAATGCTTACGGGAAAAATGTTTATCCTACTCCGGTAGAAAACATCTACCTTAAAAGTCTTAAAATAGATCAGTTGTTTTTAATTGGCGATAAAAGAGAATATCTTACTGCAATCATTATCCCCAATAAAGAGAACCTTCAGGAAACATTTAAACTTCCTGAGTCATTTTTTCAAAAGCCAGAAGTTTTTATAAAAGAAAAAGAAATTATAGACTGGATAGGTCAGGACATTAAAAAGTTTTCAGGAGAACTTGCGAAATTTGAAAGAATTAAGAATTTTAAAGTTAAACGCAATCCCTTTAGTATTGAGGAGGGTGAAATAACACCAACCTTAAAAGCCAAAAGGAAAGTTCTTGAAAAAAAATATGCAGAGACCATTAACGAAATGTATACAGAATCTGTTGAGGCAGATTAATATATATTCTGATTTGTGCTGAATATTCCTATTTAATACAGACAAAAAATGTCTGTAAATACCTATTTTTGCATAATTTTAAAAATACAATACAAATAAAACTATACGGCTTAATGCCGGATACAAGAGATATATGAGTACAGGACTATCAGAATTAGAATTATTACGCCGTAATTCACTAAATCAATTGCGTGAATTAGGGATAAACCCCTACCCTGCTGAAGCATTTGAAATAAACGCAAATGCTGCAGATATTTTAGCGAACTACGAACGGGATAAAACGGCATATAAGAATATCAGCATAGCCGGCAGGATAATGACCCGCCGTATTATGGGAAGTGCTTCATTTGTCGAAATACAAGACGCTACAGGAAGAATACAAGTCTATTTAAAAAGGGATGATCTTTGTCCGGATGAGGACAAGACGCTTTACAATACAGTTTTCAAAAAACTACTTGACCTTGGAGATTTTATAGGTGTTAAAGGTTACGTTTTTACCACCCAAACTGGCGAGATTTCTATTCATGTTACAGAGTTCAAACTCCTTTCTAAAGCATTAAAACCTTTACCAATAGTTAAACGTGACGAAGATGGTAATATATATGATGGATTTACTGATCCTGAATTACGTTACAGGCAACGTTATGTTGATTTAACTGTAAACCCTGGCTTTAAACAAATCTTTATTAACCGCTCTAAGGTAATCAACACCATGAGAAGTTATTTTGATGACCAGGGATGGATGGAAGTGGAGACTCCTATATTACAGTCTATTCATGGTGGCGCTGCTGCACGTCCTTTTACTACACACCATAATACATTAGATATGCCGCTATACCTTCGTATAGCAAATGAGCTTTATTTAAAAAGGCTTATTGTGGCAGGGTTCGATGGTGTATATGAATTTGGCAAAATGTTCAGGAATGAAGGTATGGACCGTACGCATAACCCTGAGTACACTGCTATGGAAATCTATGTAGCCTATAAAGATTATATCTGGATGATGGCCATGGTTGAAGAATGTCTTGAAAAGATTGCGGTAACTATTCATGGATCTCCGGTTGTGAAGGTTGGTGAACATGAGATAAACTTTGAAGGTCCTTATGAAAAAATGACCATGTATGAGTCAATACAAAAATATACAGGCATAGATGTTTCTAACATGACTGAAGAGGAGCTAAAAGAAACCTGTAAAAGTCTCAATATTGAAATAGATACATCAATGGGTCGTGGTAAGCTTATTGATGAATTGTTTAGTGAGAAAGTTGAAGCAAACCTGATCCAACCTACATATATTACCGACTACCCTATTGAGATGACTCCTCTTGCTAAAAAACACAGAAGCAAAGAAGGTCTGGTAGAAAGATTTGAATTATTTGTAATGGGTAAAGAAATTGGCAATGCTTACTCAGAACTTAACGACCCCATCGATCAAAAAGAGCGCTTCGAAGATCAGCTGAAATTAGCAGACAGAGGCGATGACGAAGCTATGGCTATGGACGATGATTTTATCAGAGCCCTTGAATACGGAATGCCACCTACCTCTGGATTAGGAATAGGTATAGACAGGTTAGTAATGTTAATGACTAATCAGTCTACTATTCAGGAAGTGTTGTTCTTCCCTCAAATGAGACCTGAGAAAAAAGCGAAGATAACTACCGATGAAGATTTCGTAAATGCAGGTATTCCGGCTGAATGGGTTCAGGTGATTAGAAAAATGGGAATCAATACAATTGAAGAGTTAAAAGGTGCTAACCCAAACAAGGTTTTTAATGATCTTGGAGGTATGCGTAAGAAACTTAAGCTAGAATTAACCATGCCTTCAAAAGAAGACGTAACTGCTTGGTTTTCTTAACATAGAGATAACATAAACTTAAAGGCTTGCTACATAAAAACTTAGCAGGCCTTTTCTATTTTTAGGGCATATTAAAATTGATAAATTATGAACAGTTCAAGCCTTGAAATAACAGAAAAAGAATACTGCATCAAGCTAAGTAAAGAAGCATTTGACTTAACATTGATCCGTCAGCTGATCACAAGAATACAATCAGAGCAATTGTTCTTTAGCAGAAAGAAAGATTATCTTGAAGATGACATCATCAGCAGAAATTCAGAGAATTATGAACCTAATGAAAACTTTGACAGATTAAGCGAAAAATAAAAAGCCACATTTGTATGTGGCTTTAAGCTTCTTTTTATCTGTATCTAACCTGTTGTTGTCTATCCATCATTCCAAGCTGATCCTTCATTTGTTTTATCTGATCAGCAAGTAATTTATTCTTATCTGCCTTTTTTGCCTCTGTCAGATACATTTGCGCTTCCCTTTTATTTCTTTTTGCCATTGATATACCAGCTAAACTTAATTTAGCTAAGGCAATATTATGGTCCATATGTAAACCTAAAGAAAGCGCTTTCTTGAAATATTTTTCCGATTGCATAGGAGCCTTTCTTGATTCTATAAGACCTATCAAAAGGTTATAATAGCCTTGCTGAACTCTGATCAGTTGCTTTTCATAATTAGTGATTCTTTTCAGAAAAACTTCGGCCTTAATCATATTATCTTTTCTTAAAAACCACTGAGCAAGTAACATATTCTCATTATAAAAATATGTAACAAGAATCAGGATACTTATAAAAATCCCTAGAATACCCCAGCCCCAAAAACTGAAGAACATAAGGGCAATGGAAGCTCCCAACACAACAAAACCTACAATAAGACGAACTATATTTGGCATATCCTTTTATATTTTTTTTTTGCAAATATCGTGTTTAAATACCAAAAAACAGATTTAAAATTATAATTTCAGCAAAAAAGAAATGACGTTCCTTTCATGTTTTACCTAAAGATTTTCAAAATATGAATAGATTTACAAATCTTTAAATATGGAAAACACAACACAGCATATCAATAAGCAAATAGAAGACTATTTAACAGGTGAAATCATCCTATTAAATACTTGTACCCGCGATGCTGTAACGACATTTCCAGCGATGAGGGACAAGTATGATAACGAGTACCCCAAATATAGTCCTGAATCTGCTGCATTAGACGAATTACGGGTTTTATTAGAAGACCAGACTGTTACCATTGTTTTAGGAACATGGTGTGGTGATAGTCGCGAACAATTGCCTCATTTTCTAAAAACTATAGATGCATTGTCCCTTAATAAAAAAAACATAACTTTTATCTGTGTGGATAGGGCAAAAAAAGCAGAAAATGGGTTATTAGATAACTTAAATATAGATCGTGTACCGACCTTCATTATTTATGATAATGAAAAAGAGCTCGGTCGCATTATTGAAAAACCAATTATAAGTATTGAAGAAGATTTGGTACTTATATTATCAAAAAACTAAACATGTCGATTACTTTAGAAAAGAGCTGGCTTAAAGAACTAGATGCCGAATTTGAAAAAAGCTATATGAAAGATCTAAAAGCTTTCTTGCAGCAGGAAAAGCAAAAAGGCACTACAGTATATCCTAAAGGATCAGACATTTTCAATGCGCTAGATCACACACCATTTGATAAGGTTAAAGTAGTGATCTTAGGACAAGATCCTTATCATGGACAAGGACAGGCTCACGGTTTATCCTTTTCAGTTCAAAAAGGCATTACAATTCCCCCTTCTTTAAAGAACATTTATAAAGAACTTGCTACCGATGTTGAAGGATTTTCTACTCCTACTCATGGCAATTTAACCCAATGGGCAGATGAAGGAGTTTTATTACTCAATGCAACTTTAACGGTAAGAGCCCACGAAGCAGGTTCTCATCAGGGTAAGGGCTGGGAAATATTTACCGATAAAATAATAAGTCAGCTATCCGAACACAGAAAGGGGCTTGTTTTTCTTTTATGGGGTAGATATGCTCAAAATAAATCGGCGTTAATTGATCAGACCAAACACACTATTTTGACAGCAGCCCATCCCTCTCCTTTCTCGGCATATAATGGATTTTTTGGGTGCAAACATTTTTCTAAAGCCAATGCTATTTTAGAAAAACAAGGTCTTAGTGGAATTGACTGGCAAATTGTCTAAAAGAACTTAGTATTCCAAAGGAACGATTGGTTCCTTTTTGGTGGTAGACATGATCATCATTGTCTGAAAAGTTTTAACTACAGATATTTTGCTGATCTTATCCATAATTAAACGTTCATAAGCTTTAATATCATTAACGTAAACCTTAAGTAAGAAATCGGCTTGTCCTGTAACGTGGTGACATTCCGTAATTTCTTTAATCTGATTTACCTCATCCAAAAAGATCTGTATGGTATTATTTTTATGAAAATCAAGTTGAACTTGAATAAAGGTTTTAATACCTAAACCTAATTTCTCTTCGTCGACCAGGGCATGGTAGCTTTTGATAAATCCTGACATCTCTAATTTACGCACCCTTTCCAAGGTAGGAGCCGGAGAAAGTCCAATCTCCTGAGATAACAATAAATTAGTTATCCTTCCATTTTCCTGTAGTAATTTAAGAATTTTAAAATCAGTTTTATCTAGTTCTGCTGCCATTAGTTTTATTAATATTATGCAAAGGTAGAATAAGAATGCGTTACATGCCAAATTTTATTCTAAAAATATTACAATTATTTACAGTTTATTTCTTAATATTTTTTTAGATTTGTCTAAACTTATAGTTAGGCAACCATAAATGCAATCATTCACAGAGGAGAACTATCTCAAAATCATTTATCACCTTTCGCTTAATACTGAAAGCGCGGTACAAACCAATGCTATAGCCGAAAGAATACAGACTAAAGCGGCTTCGGTTACCGATATGATCAAGAAATTAGCCGATAAAAAGTTAGTTGATTATAAAAAATATCAGGGTGTAAAACTCACAGAATCAGGCAAAAATGCAGCAATAAACATAGTAAGAAGACACCGGCTCTGGGAGGTGTTTCTTGTAGAGAAACTGAATTTTAAATGGGACGAAGTACATGATATAGCCGAAGAGTTAGAGCATATCAAATCTCCAGAGCTAATTGAACGTTTAGATGAATTCCTCGCTTTCCCCAGGAATGACCCGCATGGCGATCCTATACCAGATAAAAACGGAAAGCTTGATAACACAGTATTTATAAAATTATCTAAACTCAAGACCGGAGATAAAGGCCTGATTATGGGAGTTAGTGAACACTCCTCAGTCTTTTTACAACATCTAGAAAAAATAGGTCTCACACTAGGTAAGCAAATAAGAATTACGGAAATCACAGATTTTGATGGTTCTGTAGAGCTAAGTATAGAAAACAAACAAATTAATGTAAGCCGGGAGGTGGCAAAAAGCATCCTTATTAAAATATAACATGAACAAACCCGAAACCAATACAAAGAATTCCGGCTCACTAAGTGAAGTACATCAGAGTGTTGACACCAGCAAAAGAACTGGCTGGCGACGTATCCTTTCTTTTATTGGCCCTGCTTACCTGGTAAGTGTTGGGTATATGGATCCAGGAAATTGGGCTACAGATATTGCGGGTGGTAGTAAATTTGGCTATCAGCTCATCTGGATTCTGCTAATGTCTAACCTCATTGCATTGCTACTACAATCGCTTAGCGCCCGTTTGGGTATTGTAAGAGGCCTCGATCTTGCGCAAGCGTCGAGAAACGGCTACCCGAAATGGGTAAACATTCCTCTTTTTGGCCTGGCACAAACAGCAATTATAGCTTGTGACCTTGCTGAGATTATAGGTATGGCAATTGGTTTAAACTTATTGTTTGGGTTGCCTTTAATATGGGGAATTAGCTTAACCATTTTTGATACTGTGCTCCTGCTTTTCTTACTTAATAAAGGAATGCGCAAAATGGAGGCCTTTATTGTTTCAATGGTTTTTATAGTGGGCGTTTCATTTTTAGTAGAGATGTTCATCGTAGAGCCATCCTTAAAAGAAATTGCGAGAGGCTTTGAGCCAACTATGCTGTCAGGAGAAGCGTTATACATAGCGATAGGTATTATTGGTGCAACTGTAATGCCCCATAATCTATATCTGCACTCATCACTGGTTCAAACCAGAAAATTTGAAAGAGATAATAAAGGAATCAAAGAGGCCATCAAGTTTAATTTCATCGATACAGCCGTAGCTTTAAACCTTGCATTCTTTGTAAATGCTGCCATTTTAATTCTTGCAGCCGCTGCATTCTATAAAAACGGTTTACATGAGGTTGCGGAAATTCAAGACGCCCATAAACTGCTTCAAAATATTTTCGGCAATGTTGCTCCAGCTCTTTTTGCCATCGCACTAATCGCCGCAGGACAAAGTTCTACCGTAACCGGCACCTTAGCCGGTCAAATTGTAATGGAAGGCCACTTAAAGCTTCGTATAGAGCCATGGTTACGCCGATTAATTACACGCTTACTGGCAATTATACCAGCTTTTTTTACTATATTATGGTTTGGCAATGATGCTTTAGGTGGTTTATTGATTTTAAGTCAGGTAGTATTAAGTCTTCAACTCGGCTTTGCAGTAATCCCACTAATCCACTTCACATCAGACAAACGCACGATGAAAGGATTCGCCATCAAAACATGGGTAAAAATTCTAGCTTGGGGAAGCTCCATCGTTATTGTTTCCTTAAATGTTAAACTCGTTGTGGAAGAAATTAAAACCTGGGGCGCTGATGGTGGTTGGTACGTTTATGCTATAATAGTTCCATTAGCTATACTTATTGGATTGCTTTTATTATACGTCTTCATATACCCTTTGATAAGTAAAATTAAGCGCGAACAAAATGTAACTCCACATGGCACTGCCCTTAATATAGATGAGGTTGAGAAAATCCACTACAAAAGAATCGGTATTACTGTCGATTTTTCTAAGAACGACAGAAACACAATACGACATGCTTTAATCCAAGGCGGCAAACAGGCCAACTACCATCTAATTCACGTAGTTGAAACAGCTGTAGCCCGCTACCATGGAGAATCGGCATTAGATTATGAAACACAAAGTGATACAGAAAATCTTGAAAAGTACCGTACTAATCTGGCGGAGCTTGGTTACAAAGCCACCATCCACATTGGCTATGGAGGTACAGTAAAAGCAATTGTAGATATTACTAATGAAAGTAATCTTGAACTGCTTGTTATGGGTGCCCATGGACATAAAGGTTTAAAGGACCTAATACTTGGAACTACAGTGAATTCTGTACGTCATAAAGTGACTATCCCAGTGCTTATTGTGAGATAAAATTGAGATATTAGCGGATTCTTATGAAGAACGATATCCAGATTAAAAATAAAAGGGCCTATTTTGATTACCACATTATTGAAAAGTATAATGCAGGAATTGCTTTATTAGGCACAGAAATAAAAGCCATCAGACAGGGTAAGGCCAATATGTCTGATGCATTTTGCATGTTTATAGGTAATACACTATACGTAAGGAACCTCCACATTTCAGAATACAGTCATAGTTCATTTCACCACCACGATATTAAACGCGACAGGGCATTGCTTTTACAAAAAAAAGAAATTAAAAAACTTAAAGTAAAAGGTGAAGAAAAGGGCTACACGATTGTCCCACTGCGGATTTTCACCAATGAAAGAGGATTTGCAAAGATAGAGATTGCACTGGCCCAAGGTAAAAAAGAATTCGACAAGAGAGATAGTATTAAAGACAGAGAATCGAAAAGAGAAATGGACAGGGCTATGAAATTCTAGCAGCTCTGCAAAAAATTACCAGGCCTGATCTCCAACCAGGGGTACAAACCTAAAGGTATCCAATTCTATCCTTTCATAATCGGTTTCGCTTACACGAATTACAGTTACCATTTTTTGTGAGTGCTCATCACCTACCGGAATTACTAAAATTCCACCAACTTTAAGTTGTTTAAGTAATATCTCTGGCACAAATGGGGCCCCCGCTGTTACAATGATCTTATGATAGGGTGCATGAGCAGCAATCCCTTTTGATCCATCGCCAAAAAAGAAATGAGCATTGTATCCCATTCCAGGCAAGACTCGTATGGTGTGTCTATAGATGCTTTCCTGGCGCTCAATAGTATACACATTAGCCCCAAGCTCCATTAAAACACAAGTTTGATAGCCAGATCCAGTACCAATTTCAAGAACCTTATCGCCCTTTTTTATATGTAATAATTCACTTTGATAAGCAACTGTATAAGGTTGCGAAATAGTTTGTCCGTCGCCAATTGGAAAAGCAATATCTTTATATGCCTGATTCCAGAAAGTTTCATCAAAAAAGAAATGACGAGGCACCTTGCCTATAGCTTTCAATACCCTTTTATCAGTAATACCTCTTGCTTCAAGGTGTTCAACTAATTTCTTTCTCGCTCCCTTTTCTCTGTAATTGTCAACAAACTTATACGCCATAGCACCCCAAAATTAGCCTTTTCAAATCTAATAAAGTTAATTATTTAGCTCCAAAAAGTTAAAAAAATGCTAATACGCACAAAATCAATCCTAATAAAAACTAGTAAGGATCAACATCCACCTGAATGTTTACTGCGCGATAGTCTTTTTCCGATTGAAATTGAACAATGGTATCTTTCAATATCGACTTTACCTTTTGCACCGAAGTATTTTTATCGCTCTTAATAATTACCTGTTTAATATAGTAATTTCTTACACGTGATACTAAGGGCTGTTCAGGCCCCAGTACTCTCCCCCCTAGCTGCCCTTTAAGAATGTTCGCAAACTTCTGCGAAGCCACGTTTAAAAGATCAGCATCTTTGTGCTTTATATTAATAAAAATGAGTCTTGTAAATGGAGGATAATTAAATTGCTTGCGTTCTGCAACTTCCTCATTGTACATTTCCAAGTATTTATTATCGATAACCTGATTAATAATTCTATGGTTATCATCATAGGCCTGTATAATTACTTTGCCTTGTTTATCCCTTCTACCGGCCCTACCTGCAACCTGTGCCAACAGTTGATAACTTCTTTCAAAAGCCCTGAAATCAGGATAGTTTAAGAGTGTATCTGCATTAATTACTCCAATTAGCGTTACATTATCAAAGTCCAATCCTTTAGCAACCATTTGTGTGCCGATCAAAATATCTGTCTTTTTCTCTTGAAAATCAGAAATAATCTGCTGCAGTCCATTTTTAGTCCGTGTACTATCTACATCCAACCTTGAGATTTTGGCTTCAGGAAAAATCAAACTCAGCTCTTCCTCCACCCTTTCGGTACCAAATCCTTTCTGTTCAATGTGAACCGATCCGCAAGCCGGGCAGACGTTAATACTACTTTGGTGATAACCACAATAATGACAATGTAATTTCCCACTTGTTTTGTGATAAGTTAAACTCACATCACAATTCACACACTTAGGTGCATAACCACAAGTACCACAAATTAAGATGGTGGCATACCCTCGTCTATTTTGAAACAAAATTACCTGCTCCTTATTTTCCAATGTAAAAGCAATCTCATCAATCAACTTGGTTGAAAAATAAGAAACCATTTTCTTGCGTTTCGTTTCTTCGGAAATACTAATTACTTCCTGTAAAGGCAAATCGACACCACCAAACCTTTCGGTAATTGTTACAAGACCATACTTACCGCTAACCGCATTATAATAGCTTTCAATAGATGGTGTAGCAGACCCAAGCACAATTTTAGCCTGATGCAAATGTGCCAGATAAACTGCCGCATCCCTGGCCTGATATCTTGGCGACGGATCGTGTTGCTTATACGAAGATTCATGTTCCTCATCAACCACAATTAATTTCAGTTCTTTAAAAGGCAGAAATACCGCAGAACGAGCGCCCAGAACCACGCGATATTTGCCATTTAATACCTTATTCCAAATCTCGACTCGCTCGTTATTGTTGAATTTAGAATGGTAAACACCAATAGCATCTCCAAAATAACGCTGTATGCGTTCTACTATTTGAGTAGTTAAAGCAATTTCAGGTAATAAGAACAATACCTGTCCCCCTTTTTCAATTGCTTTTTCAATCAGTTTTATATATATCTGTGTTTTTCCTGATGCAGTTACACCATGTAACAACATAACATCCTTAGCGAGAAAACCGTCTTCTATTTGTTGCAAAGCTCTATTTTGAGCTTCACTAAGTTCAAAATTTAACACAAAGTCATCGGCATTTTCCAGTAGTCTGCTAACCGGCCGCTTGTATACTGCGAAAATTTCTTTATCTACAAGCGTTTTAAAGGCCGCTGTACCACAAGCACTCTCTTCAAGCAATTGTTGCTTAGAAATAGTAGTCTGCTGCTTGGAAAGCTTTAAATAAGCCAAAAGCGCATTCAATTGTTTAGGTGCCCGCTCTAAAATCGAAAACAGGTGTTTTAAATTCTCCTCCTCATTGTAAAATGGCTGCAGAGAGACAAATGACTTTAACAGAGGTTTATATTTCTCTACCACTTCTTCAGCGATATAAACCATTCCTTTGCTCAGCAGGGAATTAATGATTGGATAAACCGTTTTTTGTCCCAATAATGCCGATACATCATCGATAGTTAATCTGGGTCTACTTCTTAAGGCATTTAAAATGATCTGCTCCTTATCTGTAAAAACGATCTCCTGAATAACCCCATCTTCATCAGAAAGCGGGCTTTCCTCCTTCAACACGATGATCGTTTCACTTGCCAGTTTCAGACCGGTTGGTAATGCTGCCGACAGGACGTCACCTTCATTACATAAGTAATAAGAAGTCATCCAATCCCATAAATTTAACTGCTCAGGGGTAATGATCGGATAAGCATCAACAACATCAATAATATACTTAGCCTCATAAACTTCAGGGGCCTCTTTACTGATACTTTTTACTAAGGCTGTATAGATTTTATTTTTTCCAAACTGAACTACCACACGTTTACCGMYCKCGATSTSMWMAWWTWATWYWWATSGWRYWCSATWWRWATNAAWTKWTNNNCAGANANAGMGGKMWWWYSWCCTNCAAYANNAWGAKWGTYTCWCTTTCAATAAATTCCGGATCAAGAAAATCCAACATTATTTACTTTTTAAAGCCGCTAAAAGCAGCGACAACCAGCCAAGAATCAACAATAAACCCCCAATAGGTGTTACCGGACCAATGTAATTTACAAAACCATTATTTGTAATGCTTCGTGTTGCGAGCAAATACAAGGATCCTGAAAACAACAATATGCCAAATGTAAAAAAAACATACGCCAGGTTTATGAATTTGCCTTGTCCGGCTTCCCGACTTTTAAGTTGAGCAAGAAAGAGTAACGCGAAAGTATGATAAAACTGATACTCCACTCCTTTTGTCCAGATCTCAATAGAGCCGGCATCCAATACATTTCTTAAGCCATGTGCACCAAAAGCGCCAAGCATTACTGCAATAGCTCCAAATAATGATGCAGTTATCAATATACGTCTATCCATTATATTCTAAACCCACAATTTGAGATAACAAACTTAACAAACTTGAAGCATTTATTATTAATCCCAACTATTAAAATTAAATTTGTAGTAACAGCAAATGAAAAAAATTCTTGTCATAATAATAGCTCTGTTTACTGCCATCTTAACTCTGGCCTATATGTATTTTTCTGGTCTAAATACAGATCGGGAAAGTAATGACAGCAGTTTATACGCAGCTACAGCAAATTCAGCTCTTATCTTTTCTTTTCAAAACGACAAAAGCATATTTGAGATCTTAAAAGGTCAGGAAATTTTGCAGGAAATTATTGGAGAAGATAATTTTGCACAACTGCAATCTATAAAGGACCACCTACTATCAGCTCCCGATATCAACCGTATTATTGGTAAACAGAACATATATATTAGTCTCATTCCCGGAAAAGACAAACACATAGATTTGTTATATAGTACCCAGATAAATCCTGGATCAAACAGAAACCAATTATTGATTTCACTAGCATCTGCTAAATTGCAATTAGATACTTCACAAAAGATAACTACTATTACTTTACCAGATAGCATGATATTCTATTTGGCTACTAAAGATAACCTCTTACTATTATCAAGCTCTGCTCAATCCATTTCAAGTGCGTTATCTACGCCTATTAATAGTAACCATAAATTTGTCCAGCACATTAAATCAACCACCAGGCTAGCAAAAAATAGTCTTGCCGAAGTCTACATCAATTTTAACACCCTTCCTCAACTGCTAAAATCAACTATGCCGGGCAAACTTAGCGGGGAGCTTTCAGTACTTGATAATTGTAATGCATTTGCGTCTCTTGTATACAATTTCAGTAAAGAAAAAATATTACTTACTGGCGTAACACAAAACAATGACCCAAATGACTACCACGGGTTGTTCTCTAACGCTAATGCACAAAAAATTACCATAACCAACATTTTGCCTGAAAACACAGCCAATTACACTGTTTTTGCCATAGAAAACTATACAGATTGGAAAGGAAGGCTGCAAAAATGGTTCGCCAGTAAAAAGGAAGAAAATCAAGCCTCAGAGGTAATAAAAAACATCAGTGCTAAATACCATATAGATCCAAATCAGATATTACCCAAATACTTTAAAGATCAGCTTATTACCTTCCAGCTAAGTACTACAGAAAAAATTGGAGCGATCAATTTGAGTAATGGCGAAAAAGTTGATCAGTTATTATTAGATCTTAGCACGGATTACGGAGACGGCATAAAACTATTTAAAGAGGATGATTTTTTGTATGTTTATTTTGGAGAGCCTTTTAAGAAATTCAAAAGACCTTATTACATCATTATAGATAATTATATGGTCTTTGCTAATAATGCCAGTACAGTACAATCTTTTCTGAACAGTTATAAAAACAATCGTCTTTTTATAAATAAAGAAAGCTATTCCAATAGCATCAATCAGCTGCCAAATACTTCCAGCATTAGCTTCTTTATCGACCTCAATAATTCATCAGATATATTTCTTAAAAATATATACCTGCCTTACTACAAGCATATCACATCTGAAAAAGGATTAAAAAATTATCAGTCATTTATATACCAACTTAGCGGAGATAATGGTAAATTTCAAACAAATGTTTTGATGAGCAKKWRRSAWYWMCMWYYMRTSMAAKAWWSTTTAATATTAGAAAATGACTCATTATGAGAAAATATCTGATCCTATTCTCATTTTTATTTCTTTTTAATCAGCTAAAAGCTCAACAATACGGCCTTTTCAATACCAAAACTTTATTTGATGGGTTTGAAAACCCAGCACAAAAAACATTCGTTCTAGATTCTTCGCGCAAATATGCTTCAAATTTCTTCTTACCGTATTTCGGAATAAATGCCATCAATAAAGGCAATGAGGATATAATGCATAAATTAATTACCACCGGAAGACTTTCAGTAAAAGACATTCCAATTGGAACGAATAAGCTAAACAGCATCTATCAAAATTCCAATATATATTTATTCAATTTTAAGATATTTAAATCCTATAAATATCATAAGGAGATTGGTTTTTCGTGGCAATTGCGATCAGATCTTCATGCAAAATACTCAAATGAATCACTTGCAGTAATGGATGATTACACTCGGTTCATTAACAACTCCAATTTAACTGCAAATCCATTTGACAATAGTGGATATGGTCAATCTTATCATCAATTCAGCCTAACCTACAGAGAAAACTATACTAAGAAGCTTGCTTTCGGTGTTAAAGTTAGTTTACTAAGTGGAATTTCCTACAACAGTTTAAGGACTGACAATTCAGCTATCCAGCCTGGACCAACAAAGGATAAAATAGCTTTATCTTTAAAAGGAACATACAAAGCAAGTTTTCTGGAAGCCAAAGATTTAGAAAAAAAAGACCTGATCCCTACATTTAAAAACCCAGGCCTCGCTCTTAGCTTTGGCACAACTTATACCTCAAAAAGTGGTGTATTCATTATGGCCAATTTAAAGGATCTCGGCATAATCAGATGGAGCAACAGTTCTTATGTAAGCAATTTTGACAAGATGCTTAATCCTACTATAATTCCCGAGCAGAATCCACCCCTCAGTCCAAAGGGTAAAGATCAAAGAATAAGAAACCAAATTACAGATATTGTAAAAAATAGTGCAGTAAATAAAAGTTTTTATACCCTTACAAATGCCAAAGCTGATTTCCTGATCTCCAAAACATTTAATTTTTATACGCCTAGCTTTGTTTTATCAAAAAATCTGTTTTATAATGGAGGTGATGCAGCGATTGTAAATAAATTCTATTACAATGGTTTTTCTGTGAGTGCTATTCCAATTTATAATTTCAATAACCTATTTCTTTTTGGAATGCAGGGAATGTATCAGACCCCCAACTTTGAGTTCTTCTTAGGTTCTGACAACCTCCTTAAGACAACTCGAACCGCTTATGCAACAATTAAAACTGATGCATCCCCAAAATCTGGATATAACGGCGCATCCTTTTACATAGGATTGGGCATTAAGTTTGGTTATACTGTAGAACATCCCCAAAACAGCAGCTATATACCAGGTTTAGATGATCAGGGAACTGGTTTCTTCAAACGTATTTTCAGTGTATTCTCTAAAAAGAGATAATGCGGAAGGATAACACAGTCTCAGAACAACTGCCTTACTTCTTTTTAGGTGTGGTTAAAACAAAATCTTTCAAGTAAAAGGGCTCAAAATAAGCAACATCTTCAAATCTGGAAGACTCATAGGCCTCATGAGCAAGTTTACTCATGTAAGATGCCGAGTTAAAATTCAGTTCAGAAAATCTTGCATTTTCCTGCTTCAGTACATCAGTGCACTTGGCAGCACCATTACCAATAAAAGTTATTATATTATTATTTAAATCTTCAGCAAAGCTCCGCTCATCTATTATTTTAGCGGAAACCGGAGACACAGTTTTAAGATCATTATTATAAATAGAAGTAAACACCTCCATTCTTCTGGCATCAATCATTGCGCAAATCAGGCCATCGTAATCGGGATTTTGAAGCATAAATCCTTGCGCCATCATTTGAAGGGTAGGTATTGCAATTAATGGCTTATCAAGCGCAAAGCACAGTCCTTTTGCGGTAGAAACGCCAATACGCAACCCTGTATAAGAACCTGGCCCCATACTTACTGCTACAGCATCAAGATCCTCAAATTGTAATCCAGTAGAATCCATAGCCTCCTTTATAAACAAAGTTATGCTACCAGCATGAATATTATTTGCCATTAACTCTTTTAAAGCTATGGTCTTACCATCATGTGCTATTGCAGCAGAACAGACTTGTGTAGCGGTTTCAATTTGAAGTATAGTAGCCATCAGTTTAAATTAAAATATCATTACGGAACAGGATCATGGCCATGACCACCCCAAGGATGACATCGCCCAATACGTTTTAAGGTTAACCACCCTCCTTTAAACGGACCATGCTTTTTTATGGCTTCAATACCATATTGAGAACACGTAGGTGTATATCTGCAACTTGCTCCCAATAATGGAGACAACAACCATTGATAAAGCTTTATCAAGCCTAAAAAAATCCAGCTAATTATCTGCTTAATTATCCCCATCAACTTTTTTCATTTCATTGGTTCCAACAGCTAAAACCAATTTTTTAAAAACTCCGGACATTTTCTTCTCAAAAAATGAATAATCGTAAATCTGCTTGCCAATAAATTGAACAGAAAGCAACAATAGATTATTAGAACCAACAAGAGATGAGTAAAGCTGTGATTGCTTCTGAAGGCGATAAACCTCACGGGTACGGCGTTTGATCAAATTTCTGTCTACCGCCTTCTTAAAACGCTTCTTAGAAACATTAATTACAACCTGCACAGGATATTTGTGTTCTGTATCTACATATAAATAAGATACACGAAAGGGGTATAATAAAAAAGAAGAACCGTTCTTAAATAGCAAGTCAATTAACTTCCTGCTACACAACCGTTCTTCTTTGTTAAATGTGTTCATGTTTTTGATCGCAACTTTGCAGATGTTCTGATCTGCTAACACCTAAACGTGCTGCAATCAAAAATTATGCTTTATGACGACGTTCGTCAGAAACTGATAATCTTTTTCTTCCTTTTGCACGACGTGAAGCTAATACTCTTCTACCGTTTGCTGTAGCCATTCTTTCGCGGAAGCCATGCTTGTTTCTTCTCTTTCTTTGCGAAGGTTGGAATGTTCTTTTCATAACTGTATTATATCTTAGACTATTTTTTTAATTAAGAGGTGCAAATATAGTGCGATTTTTTTCTAATTGCAAATAGAATTAGAATTTTCTATAAGCCCAGCGCAGCTTTCAATTTCACATACCCTGTTTTACTCACTGGCAGCCATATATCTGATTTTAAAAGAACAATATAACTATCCTTTTCTTTCAATTCGATCTTTGTAACCTGGGCCAAATTTATAATATAGGAACGATGTATCCTAATGAACTGCTCGGAATCCAAAGTTTGTTCAAAAAAGCTCATTGTTTTATTCTTATGGAATATCCCCTCAACGGTGCTCATCTTTACGTAATCATCATCAGCTTCCAGATAATGGATATCAGAAACAGCAATAATTTTAATTACCCCATTCTTTTTAACTACAACCCTGTTATTTTGTGTCGGGCTAAGCGCTGCTGAATCCAATAATTCTCTGGTTGATTCATCACCATTATTACTTAACCTTGATGGCAGTTTCTGCATGGCAAGATCAAATCTGCTCTTTTCTATCGGCTTCAGTAAATAATCCACCGCATTAACTTCAAAAGCCTTAATTGCATACTCATCAAAGGCCGTGGTAAATATTACGGCAGGAGGCTTCTCTACCAATTCCAACATCTCGAAACCATTAATTTTTGGCATTTGTATGTCCAGAAAAATAAAATCAGGTTGATGCTGAGTGATTGCCTTAATACCCTCAAACCCATCATTGCACTCAGCCACCACCTCAATATTAGGAAAGTCGCTCAGGTAATGTTTCACAATATCCCTGGCCAGGGGTTCATCATCAATTAGTATCGTTCTTATCATTTGCCTGAGGTATTTTAAGCGTTGTTATAAATAAATTATCTTCTGTAGCCTTCGTTTTTAATAACTTCTCATCAGCGAACAGCAAATATAGCCTTCTTTTGATAGCAGACAAACCAAAACCTGTTCCACCAGTCGCCTTCATTTCGGGATCATAAGGGTTTTGTACCATAATCACCAATACATTATTTTCAACCTTTACATGCATAGATATTGTAATTGCTGCCGAGGTATTGTATAAGCCAAATTTTATAGCATTTTCTACTATAGGTTGCAATAATGTACCTGGCAAACGCAGATTAAGTGTATTCTCATCTACACTAATATCAATATTTAATCTGTGGCTAAACCTTACTTTTTCTATGTCAAGATAAAGTTCAATATATTCCATCTCTTCCCCCACACTAACCCAAACCTCATCATCTCGTTTTAAAGTACCTCTTAGAAAGGCTGCAAGCTTAGTGATCATGGTACCTGCCTCTTTAGGATTTACTATAGTAAGTGCATACACAGAGTTCAAACTATTAAACAAAAAATGCGGTTGCAGCTGATGCCTAAGCTTATTTAATTCTGCCTCTTTTGATAAATTCTGAGCGGTAAGTAATCTTTCCTGAGTGGCTGACTGCTCTTCCAGTCTATACCATAAAATATTAGCTAAAGCACACCAGGCTAAAAATATAAATACAATGATAAAGCGAACCAATAAAGACAAGTTTAAAAAACTTTGGTAAGTAAGGTTATCTAAGAACAAAAAGTTTAATGCGAACTTACTTGCAAAAGTAATAATCAGAGCCAGCATTAAAGTTAACACCAGTATAAACAATATCGTTTCATTTTTAGGTTGATAATAACCCAATAAATTACTCAAAATAATACATGCGACAGCCAGCAGACCATTTGTTATTAAACTATCGGCAACGGAAACAGGCAGACTAAAATTCAGTGTATAATAAAACAGGAACACAAAAATTGCAACCCATGCTAAAAATATAACAAGGGCAAACTTCTGGATCTGTGGTACTGATAGGGGTCTAGTTGTCAAAACAATCTAATTCTGTAGTTGTAAGTTGTATATGTTCTTTTAAAAACGTTTGTCTTTTTTCTATCTGATTTAAAAAAGCAGATACATCTATTGGTTCATGCATTATCGATGCTATTTCAGCACCGTCATCCGGCGTTTGAATTTCATGCAGATCAGCAATACAAATGAATTTCCAGGTTACCAATTCGCCACTACAGTTTTTAAATGGCGGATGAAAACTATGAGCTGTTTCTTCTGCTTTTAAAAGTGCATCTGCACTATTTAATGCTAACATCAATCTTAGTTGTTCATCAAATTGCGGTCTATAATTACCATCACCACAAACTATTTCATAAATATATCTTACTAAAAACCATTTCATAACATAGGGTTTTAAAAGTTTCTAATGTCCACCCCGCCAAATAAAGCCACCCCCTTAATAATTATTATTTTCCTCGGCCCGTCTATCACCTGACCGATAGCCCTCTTATCGTCCATGCCACCAAAAATGGCAGTAACTTCCGATTTCACTTCCCAACTTGGTGGAATTACAATCTTTAATCCTCCAAATATTGCAACTACCTCCAGAATTATTGTACCCTCAAAATCGGCTTGGGTTAAGTTGATGTCTGAGCCACCAAAAATTGCGATCACATCTCCTCCTTTAAAATTCTTTGAGTATACATTTTGATGGCTGCCGCCAAACACATTCACAGAATCAAGAATATCATCTTTATTTATATCACTATATTCTTTCGGCTCATCTGTATTTACAGGTTCATCAAAGTTTCTGAAACGTGGATGTCTTTTATTCCACCTATTTCTCCATCTCTCTTTATTCCATTCAGATCGTTTTGGTTTAAAAATCATAAACAAGCCAAGAATAATAAATGCAATGGCAAAATAATATTTAGATAAATCAAATTCTCCAATGTCTTCAAGCGTAAAGAATCCTCCTACCAACACCATTATCAACCATCCGCCACCATTGAAATTTCTTTTATAACCAACTAGCAAACCGATTACAATCAACAGGGTATGCCAGCTGATAACCCAATGAGGGATATCGACGCCAAAATTTCTTAAAAAAAACACCAGGCCTACTCCCAATATTATCAACCCACTCCATAATCTGCTAGAACTGTTGTTGTTTGTAAATTTTTCCATTTCCTTATATTTTATATAATTCAGTAAAGTCTATTACAATCTTTATGAATTTTATGCTCTATTTAACCTTTAATGTAAAAGTAGTGAGTCAAATGTATATAGAAGGAATCCATTAGTCAACATGAATGATTTATATCTACGCTAAAGATCGGTAAACGTGCATTTTTAATCGGTAAAAATATCCCTTACTTTTGATGTATGAAACACCTCCTTACCATAATTTGCATATGCCTGCCCTTATTTATTACAGCTCAAATTTCCCAACAGTATAAAATTTATGATGTCAAAAATCAGAAAGTCATCTCTGTAAATGAATTGACCCGGGATTTAGAAAAAACAGATGTGCTATTTTTCGGAGAAGAACATAACGATTCTGTTGGTCATATATTAGAGTTTGAAATTCTTAAACAGATACATATCGCATATCCCAAAACAGCCCTTTCTATGGAAATGTTTCATACCGATGTACAGCCCATTATAAACGAATATCTTGGTGGCTATATTTCAGAAAAAAACTTTATAAAAGAATCAAGAGCATGGAACAACTACAAGGATTACAGACCACTTATGGAATATGCAAAAGTCAACGAAATAGATGTAATTGGAGCTAATGGAGCCGCCAGGTATAGCAATATGGTTAGTAAATCAGGGTTGGATGTGCTAAATACCCTACCGAAAGAATCGAGATCTTATTTACCCCCATTACCCATAGACACAGCAACTGGAAGCTATTACAATAAATTCACAAAAGAACTTGGTGGCCATAATATGGGTAATATGAAAATATATCAGACTCAAAATTTCTGGGATGCTACAATGGCCTGGTCAATTGCCAGATACATAAAGAAGCACAAGGGCACAAAAGTGCTGCATCTTAATGGTCGCTTTCATAGTGATGAAAGATTGGGTACACTTGCAAAACTAAAGAGCACTTCAAAGAAACTTATCATTTCGAATCTGTCGTGCTTCCCTTCGGCAGATTATAATAACCCAGAGTGGGGAAAACACAAACACCTGGGTGATTACATTATTATAACCGACCCAGGTATTAAAAAGAGCTTTTAATTTACTTTTTAAGTAAATCTCTGATTTCAGTAAGTAGAACTTCTTCTTTAGTAGGCCCTGCAGGTGCGGCTGCAACTGCCTCTTGTTTGCGTTTCATTGAATTAATACCTTTTACAAGCATAAATACTGCTAACGCAAGTAATAGGAAATTAATAGCTACTGTAATGAAATTACCGTAAGCAAAAACAACAGCTCCAGGAACTTTTCTTGCATCAACTAATGCCATTCCTTCATTAACACTTCCTTTTAGTACTACATACATATTACTAAAATCAACCGATCCGACTATTGCCGAAATTAATGGCATAATAAGATCATTAACCACACTGTCTATGATCTTACCAAAAGCACCACCAATAATTACACCGACAGCCAGATCCATTACGCTGCCTTTGATGGCAAACTCTTTAAATTCTTTTACAAATCCCATAATAGTTTAGTTATGTTTTATCTAAAATTAGAAAATTAAACATTGGAATCAAAGAATTGTTTTTGAGGAAATTCAAAAAAAATGGCCGCCCATCCAGGCCTAGCCATCTTTTAACCTAAATTTAACCTGTTATTGGCATGCCTATGACAGACATCCTCCATGGCTCCACTTAAACCGGTGCAAAGTTGTTATTTATAGGGCTGCATATCAATTCCACCGTTTAACTTCAGTAAATATCACGGGAAGAGAGAGCGTTCACAATTTTTAATTTGGCAACTCCCAAGAAAAGACTCTAAACACAAAATCTTATTTGTAAAAACATCCATAACATTCAATTTCAAGAGATCAACATTAAAAATTAATTTATTATGTTTGCCCTAACCTAATTCTGTTATGCAATCGTAAACAGTAAAAAATATTAAATAGATTATGTTTAAAATTCAGGGATTAGACTCAATTAATAATGAGATATTAAATGCTTTGCAAATAAATGCGGAGATGCCACTAAAGCAAATTGCTCATAAAATCCATAAATCGGAATCAGCTACACATGAAAGAATCAAGTCTTTAAAAAAAGGGGGCTTTGTAAAAGCATCTGTATTATTGCTTGATTATACAAAACTCCATATGATACAAGTTGCTAATATACTTGTTAAACTTATTGACCATTCACCGTTCGCAGCTTCAAAATTCTGTCGGGAAATAGACACTTTCGATGAAGTAATGGAATGTTCTCAGATTACCGGATATTATGATTTTCATCTTAAAGTTGCCACTACATGTTCCGGAGCCTTTTATACTTTTTTTGAAACAAAACTTAAAGCAATGGCTATTGTAGGTGAAACTCTAACCACTTGTGTATTAGCAGAACATAAGCACGAAACGGCACTCAAGCTTTCGTGATTGGTTTCAGATATTTTTGCTATATTTAAGTGCAAGAAATCAATTGATGTGGATTCATCCAATTGATTGCCAAAAAATCGGATGGATTTTGGCTTAGTTTTAGGTTGAGAAAGGACGCTTATTGATTGCGTTATATAATATAGGCGGTTTTGCTATAGACGTACCTTGTTCGGCCAGAGCCGAATAAAAAGCAAACAGTGGTCATTGTTCGGCAGAAAGATCTGGACCATTTGATATTTCTATTAAAGATAATTATTTTCCCTTAAACTTTTAGCTTATTCAAAGCCTTTTCCACCCTGATTTCCATTTCTTTTTCATTAAATTAATCTTCATCTAATCATTACGGCGCGTTGCGAATTCTGAAATCAATTATCAATTACAGATTGTTTAAGTGTAATGATGGATGAAACATTTCACTAAAAACGATTGATATATTTCGCTCTGTTTATCAGGTATTTTCTATAATATAATTGTGGCAATTGCTATTATATAAACGAAATGCGTATTTTTGAAACAGGTATATTAAATTACCGGGCCACTTACTCTATGCTTAAACAACACTTACAACAAAAACTCCTTCAGAAATTATCGCCTCAGCAAATTCAATTTATAAAATTGCTGCAGGTACCAACAGTTGCTTTAGATACACGCATTAAAGAAGAATTGGAAGAGAATCCTGCTTTGGAAGACCCTAGTTTGATGATTGCAGAAGAGCCTAAAAGTGAGTATGACGATTTAAATGACACACCGGACGATTTTGAAGCCGGACCAAAGGAAGAGAGCGTTGATGAATTTAATGTAGATGATTATTTGCAGGATGATAGTGTAAATGATTAMNAGWRYAWSTKRMAATAATAATGATGATGATGAGGAAAAAAAAGAAACTCCAATTGCAATTGAAAGTACTTTTTTCGAGAGTTTGCAGGAGCAATTAGATCTTGTTCCTCTGTCGGATCAGGACTTTATTATTGGCAAACAAATTATAGGTAGCTTAGATGATGACGGTTATTTGCGCCGCCCCATTACATCTATGATTGACGACCTTGCATTTTCCCAAAATGTAATGGTTGAAGAGGAGGATGTTCTGGAAATGCTTAAGGTTATTCAGGCATTTGACCCTCCCGGCATTGCCGCCAGAGATTTGCAGGAATGTTTAACACTTCAGTTGAGAAGGAAAGACCCTAATAATCCAATTATTTTAAAGGCTATTGAAATTGTTGAGAATTATCTTGACGAGTTTACCAAAAAGCATTATGATAAACTTGAAAAATCTTTAGGTTTAAGCAGTGAGGACCTTAAGGAGATTATTGCCGAAATATTAAGACTCAACCCTAAACCAGGCGACTCTAATCAGGTAACGACAAAACAATTACAGGTAATCCCAGATTTCCATGTATCAAACAATGATGGTGTTTTAATACTTACTCTCAATTCAAAGAATGCCCCAGAATTAAGGGTTAGCCGCTCTTATATCGACATGTTCGATCACTACGATAAGGCAGCGCAAAAAGATAAAAAAATGAAGGAGGCGGTGCAGTTTGTAAAGCAAAAGCTAGACTCTGCAAAATGGTTTATTGATGCCATTAAGCAAAGGCAACAAACCTTGCTTAAAACCATGAACGCAATTATGCAATATCAATATGAATATCTTCTTACTGGAGATGAACGTAAGATGCGTCCGATGATCCTAAAAGATATTGCAGATAAAATAGATATGGATATCTCTACGGTGTCGAGGGTTGCTAATTCTAAATATGTTCAAACCGAATTTGGCACTTTTCTATTGAAATCGTTCTTTTCTGAAGCCATACAAACAGAAAGCGGTGAAGAAGTCTCAAATAAAGAGGTCAAGAAAATCCTGGAAGATTGTATCGGCAATGAGGACAAACGTAAACCATTAGCAGATGAAAAGTTAACGGAAATATTAAAAGACAGGGGATACAATATTGCCCGCAGAACTGTTGCCAAGTATAGGGAGCAAATGAATATTCCTGTAGCCCGCCTTAGAAAAGAGCTTTAACTTTCCGCACTACCACATTTTTGTGGTGCTAAACACTTCGTACACATTGTTGAGTTGGAATCCTAAAACAATTTCGTGGCTTCCATTCGTAACACGATTCAGATCTGAAGTTACAAAATCGTAAGAATAGGTAAGGTTAATCAGTTTGCTAATATTCACTCCAGCCAATGCAGCAAATGAGTCATCTTTACGATAACTTCCCCCTATCCAAAATCTGTCTTTAAAGGACAATTTCATATTGACATCTATTGAAACCGGGGTAGGGCTTACCTTTTTAAACATCACTGAAGGAGTTGCCGATATTTCTTCTGAGACAAAAAATCTATACCCGGTGGTAATAAAAAAGTGCGGAACTTCTTTCCCAAGATTAAATCCAGGATCATTAACAAATTTTAACTTCTGAGATAAGATTTGCTGCACTGATGCGCCTGCAAAAAACCTGGCTCCGTATAACCAAACTCCAAGGCCCAGATCAGGCTTAATCTGACTTTCAATAGCATTCCTCGTCGCAGGCTCAATCTCCCCTTCGTGAAACTGCAATGAGCTCGCATCAAACCCTATCCTGGTTAATCCAGCAGCAACACCTACTGAAAGATTTAACTGATTAGCCATCTGCAGGTGATAAGCATAAGTAATATTGGCATCTAATCTCGATATCGGTCCAACCTCATCCAATACAGCAATTATTCCCATTCCATGATGTGAGGGAGAGGCAGTGTAGTTTTGCATATAATTCCTGCTCATCGGATTGTCTCCCTTATCAGGCAAGGATAGCGGATTTCTCCATAAATAATCATCACCAAGCTTCCAGTTCACTGAAACAAATGAAGTTTGAGGCGCATCATTTATACCAACCCACTGCTTTCTATAACCAACTTTTACGTCGGTATAGTTTTCGATCCCACTAATGGCAGGATTCAACAGGTAATTATTAAATATATACTGGGTATACTGGGGCCTTTGCTGAGCCAATGCAACAATATTTAGTAATACAAGTGCCAGAATAATGTATATATTTTTTCTCACGTTATTTCAATAATGTTAAAGCTCCAGTTACCCTTTTTCTTCCATCGTTTGGATCGATAATATAATAATAAGTTCCAACAGATAAGGCTTCGCCTTTGTACTCCCCATCGAAAGGTACGGTATAACCTTTGCTAAAAAAAACACGTGCTCCATAACGAGTAAAAACTTCTACTGTTGCTTCTGGGCAGTCCTCAATACCATTAATTTCCCAGACATCATTTATTTGATCATCATTAGGACTAAAGGCATTTGGCGGATGTATATCTTTCGAATAGTCTATATAGGCCCTGATACATATCATTTTTGTAATAACATCAGACATGCAGCCGTCGTCTCTTCCGGTGGCAAACCTAACCGTAAAGTTACCCGTTTTCTGATATGTATGAGTTGGATTCTGCTCTGTTGAAGCCTGGCCATCTCCAAAATCCCACTGCCACTTATTCAGAGGTTTATCTTGTAAGTTAGAATTACTTCGATCAGTAAAGGTAATTAAGGAATCTACCAACCCTTCCGCATCCGTACTTATAATAGGCGTAGGAATAGGGTTCACATCAAAATCAAAATCATATTCGATTTCAGCACTTAAACAATTATTTTCATTTGGTCTTACGGCCGTGATCTGCATTTTCAATTTACCCAACTCGCCAAATATGAAATCTCTGTTGTATAAGTATGCATACGAAGGACCATCTGGAGTAGGTATTATTTGAGGCTCTGGTGTATAATCTACCGGAGAATGATCCTCTAAATGCCACTTTATATTTAAAGCCTTATAGGGTAACACAATTTTAAAATTTGATTTTTGGCCAAGGCATGCATTTTTTGAATCTGTATTGGTTATCTGATTATGAATCAAAAGGTAATTGTCGGCAGCTAGATTTGTTCCCGCAGAATATGAATAAGATTCTTTCTCGCCAAAGCCGTAAGCAATAGCGTTAAAGCCATCGTTAGCGGTTAGTGTTGAACTTACATTATTAATTCTTATCTGTGTGCCTGAATATTCCGGATTAGATGGTATTACTGACCAGATGCCATTTTCTGGAACAGCTCCGTCAATTTTAAAAGTTGATGTGGCTGAAGTTTTCATACTCACGTTAATATAGCGCTCAGAGATGCGCTCTTTTGTGGAGGAGAAAAGCGTGATGACCTTAATGTTAAACTCTATTGGATTAAGCATTACCATATCGGGATCGCTTAACATCTCAAGATTTGTTGCAGATGACCAGATTTGACTTAAAGAATATTGTGCAACACTAATCTTCTTATTTGCTTTAATAAACAATGATTCCATTGCAAGCGAGGGACTCTCGTAAAATTGCCCTTTGTTCAGTGTAAATGTACCCCCATTAAAGTCTACCTGGGTATTATCTTCCTGCGCTAATATCCTTAACAAGAATTTTCTATCTTTAAATGGAACCACCGCATAGCTTTTACCCCAGCTTGTTGGTGGATATAATTGCTGATATAACGGATCTCTAGAGTCTTCGTCTGGATCTCCCCTACCAATAGAAACTGAAGTATTTCCAGAGAAAACAGCAAAACGTTTATTGCAATTGTCTGGAGATAATGGATCTATTTCAACAATTGTACCGGTCAAATCTCGCTGGTCAGGCGGCATATATTCATATACCTCTCCTGCATTGGTAAAGGAGACTGATCTATCGCCCTCTCTGGTATGTATTATTATTTTTGTATTTGGCTCAGTTGCAACAATTGCTAAGTAATTTCTGCCTGCCCCATCGTTTATGTTTCCATTTTGAGTATAATTCATTGAAAAATACTGTTGTCCAAGTGCTTCCGTCGGAAGGATTAGAGATGCGGAAGAGCGTCTACCTGCATAAATATGTGAATATACGGCTACTTTGGGCATTCCATCCTTGACCTTTATGTGTATCCCCCTTTGGACTTTAATAGTATTTATGTCATTTAAATCGATGTATGCATCAACTCTCGGAATAAGGAATGGTTCAACAACATTAGCCATAATTCTTTTAGTTTGACTCCAGGCACCACAGGTCACTGTTACTTCTGAATTATTTTTTGAAGACACATAAATAGTATTGTTGGCGAGCTTTGGGAGTTCCAGATAAAATGCAGGATCATGGGTAGGAAATACTGACCAAAAATCAATGCCTTCATTGGAAATATTTTGTGCCTGAATACTTAAGAAAAAGGAGAGATGAGTTAATGTTAGTAAAATTATTCTCCAGATTCTCATACTTGATTGTCTCTTACATTTAAGGCAATAAATTATTTTGCCTTAGCAAAAATTCTAATTGCTTATTTGCTAAAATCAGTTGCTGGGTAAGTTCCCTGTTCTCTTTTCTTAAAGAATATATTTCAAAGGCTTTTTCTATATTGATCCTCAGATCTTCATCCATCCATGGTTTTTGAATATATTTATAGACCTGCCCCCTATTTATTGCATCTATAACGGCATTTATATCTGCGTACCCTGTCAAGAGAATTCTTATCGGATCGGGAAAATCAGGTATAATAGATTCCAAAAATTCGATACCAGTCATAACTGGCATTCTTTGATCTGTAATAATGACATGAATATTCTCCACCTCAAGAATTTTTCTTCCTTCTAAAGCAGACTCAGCAGTAAAAATATTAAATAACCTCCTAAACCCGGCTTTAAAAGAATTCAGGTTGTGAAGTTCGTCATCTACATACAAAACGTTTATTGAGGCACTGCTGCTCATAATCTCTGAAATGTTTTTTGTTAAATATATTGATATTATAAGTTTTAATGAAGTTTTTTAGCTTAAAAGTTATTTTCTAATTGAACTTTTAATTATTTTAAATAATTGTTTGACTTAAACTCTAGGTACTTGATTTTTCAGACAGATCAAACTGAACTATTCAAATCTTCTTTGAAGACTCACACGCTATACTTAAGATAATAACTTCTGCCTCAACATAAACTCTAGTTGTTCATTAACAAGTAGCAATTCCTCATTTAATTCTTTATTTCTCGCCCTTAAAGAAAACACTTCAAAAGCTTTTTCTAACGCTAATCGGAGTTCTTCTTCTTGCCATGGTTTAGCAATATATAAATAAACCTGTCCTTTATTAATTGCATCAATAACTGCATTTATATCTGCATATCCAGTAAGAAGTATTCTAATAGGATCAGGATAGTCATCAAGAATTGATTCTAAGAACTCTATACCTGTGGTAACAGGCATGCGCTGATCTGTAAGTATGATATTAATATGTTCTTGTTTCAATATTTCCACTGCCTCAGCAGCGGACTCTGCTGTATGCACGTTAAAAAGTCTTCTAAAAGAAGCTTTAAAGGCGTTTAGATTATGTATTTCATCATCAACATACAATACGCTTATTATTTGCCTATCCATAAAACTAAAAAACCATGCTAAATTGTTTAAACTCCTACTTAAGATAGTTAAATATTTAGCAAATATACTATTTTTGTATTTATTGAAATAAATAATTGGGGGCATATTTTTTATCTATTATTACGATGCTATTATTTGAGAACAACTCGGTGGAAAACACTATGGCTACAGAGCCTTTATTTTTTCGAATTTATTTGGAGAATGACAAAAACAGGCTTGAGGAATTGCTTAAGAAGAAGCCACACATCTCCATCYATGATCAAATTGATACTCAGTTGGATGATTTAATAAAGTCTAAATTACCCAAGAAAAAACCAAGTGAAGAGGAATTAAAGAAACTAAAAAAACTTCATATCGGTGATCTGTCTATGCAGGAATATGGGGTTTGGGTATATTATCCATGGTCTGAGCGTTTAGTGCATTTGCTGGATGAAGAAGAATTTATAGAAATGCGGACCAACCGCAACATTTATAAAATCACCAGAGAAGAAAGGGATATTTTAGGCAGGCAAAAAGTAGGTGTTGTTGGTCTTTCTGTTGGCCAATCAGTATCGATAACTATGGCTATGGAACGTGGTTTTGGAGAGATCAGACTGGCGGATTTTGATTTACTGGAACTAACAAACCTAAACAGAATCAGAACTGGCGTACACAACCTTGGCTTACCAAAGGTGGTGATTGTAGCCAGAGAAATTAAAGAAATAGATCCATTTTTGAAAGTTACGCTTTTTGAAGATGGGATGACGGAAGAGAATATGGACCGCTTCTTTTTGGAAGGTGGAAAACTTGATGTAATTGTAGATGAGTGCGATGGACTGGATATTAAAATTTTATTAAGACATAAGGCAAAAGCGCTTCGTGTCCCGGTTGTAATGGACGCTAGCGATAAAGGCACGCTAGATGTAGAAAGGTTTGATCTTGAACCAGACAGGGCTATATTGCACGGCTTAATAGACCATCTCGATCATACGAAAATCAAATATTTAAAGACCAATGAAGAGAAGATCCCCTACCTCCTTCCTATGGTAGGTCTAGAGACATCATCAGATAGACTAAAAGCTTCTATGGTTGAAGTTGGGCAATCCATCACTACCTGGCCACAGCTAGCTTCAGCAGTGACTTTAGGGGGGGCTTTAGGTGCTGATGTTTGTAGAAGGATTGCGCTGGGACAGTACAATGATTCAGGAAGATATTTTGTAGACCTTGAAGAGATCATCAGGGATAAAGTAAAACCTGAAGACGACTTCTATAAGGTGATAGATTATTCTGCTCCCGAGTTGAAATTAGATGAAATGCAAAAAGCAGCGGATACGGTAGCTACTGAAACTCATTCAGGACTGATACTTACAGATGATCAGGTAAAAGAATTAGCTGCAGCGGCAGGACTCGCTCCCTCTGGAGGTAATAGCCAGCCGTGGAAGTTTTTATATCATAAAGGACAATTGTTCCTATTCCATGATGAAAACCAATCGATTTCATGGATGGACTTCCAGAACACAGCCTCATATATTTCACTTGGGGCCGCTATTGAAAATTTAAAAATAAAAGCTGCCAGTCTTGGTTTGGAAACAATAATCAATTTGTTTCCGACAGGAAGTGAAAGCAAATTAATCGCAGCATTTGGATTTAGCAAAACAGAAGAACAAACGTATCGCAATGAACTGATTGCTGGGGTAGGTTTAAGGCTAACCAATAGAAAAAAAGGAGATCAGCAGCCTATTGATGCCGCTGTTACTACAAAAATACGTAAGAATGTAAGCATTGATGAGCCAACTGCCCATCTCGATCTTGTAGAAGATCGAGAATCAATTAATGAAATAGCAAATATTGTATCGTCAGTAGAAAGATTGAGATTCTTGCACCCTCAGGGGCATCATGACCTGTTTACAAAAGAGATCAAATGGCCTTCTGCAGACGGATCACCAATAATTGAAGGAATCGACATTGCCACACTGGAATTGTCTGAAAGTGACAGGACTGGAATGATGGTTGCCTCTAAACCTGGAGTAATTACTTTATTAAACAAATGGGGAGGTGGAAGCGCTTTTGAAAAAATATCCAAAGGAGGTGTTGCTTCATCGTCTGCCATCGGATTGATTAGTATGCCAGAGTATAATCCAAAGAGTTTTGTGAAAGGCGGAGAAGCCCTTCAAAGAGCATGGATCACTGCTAATTTGAACGGCCTCTCGTTTCAGCCTATCAGCGGCACGTTGTTTGTATTTGATAGGTTTAATCAGACTAATGGTGCTGGCATGACGGCTAATATGGCCAAAGAACTTGAATCCCTACAATGCGGCCTGCGGAAAATTTTTCCTGCTTTGGGAAATAATTGTGGAATTTTTATGTTCAGGTTGTCTTACGCCGACGAAGCATCTTCTAGATCATTAAAAAGACCACTGGAAGATATTTTAAAGTTTTCCTAGACACAATATGAGAAAATTTACATTTCGATCTTTTACGGCAATTAAAGATCTTGACACTTGCGAGAGGTATCTAGATGGGCATGTTCAGGTATTGAGGGATTATGGTATCACTAACATTACAACCAACAACAGGCTGTGGATGGACTTGCCAAGTGTACATGGTATAGTTGCGGAGGATGAAGAAGGAAACGTTGTTGGAGGAGTAAGAGTTCATATTGCAGACGGAATTCATCCCCTCCCTGTCGAAAAGGCTGTAGGATACATGGATCCCAAAGTAGCACACGTTATTAACGAATACTTTGACGATGGAACAGGTGAACTCTGCGGTTTGTGGAATGCAAAGAGTGTTGCAGGCATCGGCATCAGTCTTTTGCTTGTAAGAGCGGGTATTGCAATTGTAAATCAAATCAGACTTGGATCATTATTTACCATCTGTGGGGACTATACCATGCCGATGGTAAGAAGGGTTGGTTTTATAGTTGAAAATGGAATTGGTAATAATGGTGAGTTTTTTTATCCAAAAGACGACTATATTGCAAGAGTATTGAGAAAGATGAATGCCGAAACTTTGGAAACGGCAGACGAGTATGATAGAGATCGAATATTTGATCTGAGAAATAATCCAATACAACATACAATTGAGCAGGGACCAAAGGGTGAGATAGATATAGATTATCAGTTATTAATACCTGTCTATGATTAGAACTTTTTTATTAAGGTTATTCTTTGGCTTGCTAATTACATGCTCAATAGCGTTACCTGCAATTAGTCAGGAAGCGATTAAATTACATAATGATGAGACATTAAGCAATTTTGGTAAACAAATGTTTTTGCTTGCCGATTCAAGCAACAAACTTGACCTTAAAGCTGTATTAAGCAGCAAAAAGTTTAAAGCAGTAGACTCTGATGTACCTAATTTGGGCATAAGTAACTTCAGTTACTGGCTAATGTTCAAAGTACAAAACAATACGAATGACCCTCACCTCATTCTTCAAATTCCTTTACCTACTATAGATTATGTTGATTTTTATCAACTAGATGATCAGAATAATGTTGTGTACAAAGAATTTATAGGCGATAGGCGTCCTTATTACAAAAGAACATTTGACAATCCTTTCAGCACTTTCAAATTTAGTTTAGAGCCCGGAAAGATCACTACTATCTATCTTAAAATAAGTGGATATGAACAGCTTCAGGTTCCCACGACATTATGTGAAAGCAAGATAATTACTGCCAAGAATGCAGATTCCTTTTTGATATTTGGAATTTTTGCCGGCGTATTGGTAGTTATGTTCACTTATAATTTGTTCCTCTATATTTCCACAAAGGACAGCACTTACCTGTATTACATCATCAACATTTTATTTATTGGTTTGCTTCAGGCAAATTTTCAGGGCTTTCCTTTTAAGTATCTATGGCCAAACAATGTATGGATCTCGTTCCATGCTGTTTACATACTGACACCGCTGGCTGCTTTAACGGGATTGGAGTTTATGAAAAAATTCCTCCACACTAAGGAAATCCTCCCAAAATTCCATAAATTCTCAAAGGTTTTCTATCTGCTATACTTCATCGCATTTATACAGATGTTTTTGGGAAACATGAACGTATCTTATCAGCTGCTTCAAATGGCCGCCATGTCGGTAGCCTTGTTTATGCTTTTAAACGCAGTTTTAGTTTACAGAAAAGGTTATCGTCCGGCAAAATTCTTTCTGATTGCATGGAGCATGTTCTTGTTTGGCCTTTGTATTTTTGTGCTTAAAGACTACAATATTTTACCTTACAATACGATCACTTACAATATGATGCCTTTTGGCTCTGCTCTTGAAGTGATCTTACTGTCCTTTGCACTTGCAGACAAGATCAATATCTTTAAAAAGGAGAAGGAAGACTCACAGGCCGAAGCACTTCGCATATCGCTTGAAAATGAGCAACTGATATTGCAACAAAATATAGAATTGGAGAAAAAGGTGAATGAACGGACACTTGAATTACAGGAGTCTTACCAAACCCTTGAGATTACTTTAAGCGACTTAAAAGAAGCGCAAAGCCAGCTCGTAGATTCAGAGAAAATGGCAGGATTAGGTCAGCTTACAGCCGGCATAGCGCATGAGATCAACAATCCGATTAACTTCGTTACCTCGAATATCAAGCCTCTGGAATTGGATATTCTTGACATGGACAGTCTAATCATGATGTACGAGAAACTGAACTTCAATGAAGAACTTGAGCCTCAGCTCACTAAAATAGATTCGTTTAGAAAACAAATTGATATAAATTTTGTAAGGGATGAGATCAAATCCTTGCTATCAGGAATTTCTGAAGGCGCGAAGAGAACTGCTGAAATTATAAAAAGCTTAAAGAACTTTAGCAGGCTTGATGAAAATGACACGAAGCCGGTTGACCTGAATGAAGGCCTTGCTTCTACCCTTGTTCTTGTAAAAAATACATTCCCTGATCATCTTAACGTAATAAAGGATTTTGGAGATATCCCCAAAGTAGAATGTCTGCCTGGAAAAATCAATCAGGTTTTCATGAATCTGATCTCCAATGCAATACATGCTATTAAAATCAAAGACGCTAAAGATGAACCTGGCATTCTGACAGTAAGATCATGGCAGGATGGTAATCACGTAAAAATCAGCATAAAGGATACTGGAACTGGTATGCCAGAGGAAGTTAAACAAAAAATATTTGAGCCATTCTTTACTACTAAAGATGTTGGCGAGGGAACAGGACTAGGTCTATCTATAGTTTTTAGGATTATAGAAAATCATCATGGAAATATTGAAGTTGTAACAAAAGTGAATCAAGGTACCGAATTTATTATTACCTTGCCTATAAACTGAAATTAACACTTTATTTATGAATGCGCCAACAGTACGGGTTCTTTATATTGATGACGAAGAAAACAATTTACACGCTTTTAAAGCAGGCTTTAGAAGACAATATGAGATCTATACTGCTCTTTCAGCTGCCGAGGGCTTAACCATATTGGAAAATGTTTCTGTTCATGTAATTATAGCGGATCAAAAGATGCCGCAAACTACAGGTGTGGAATTTTTCAAAAGTATTATTGAAACTTATCCAGACCCGATAAGAATCTTACTAACTGGTTATACTGATATAGAAGCATTGGCAGATGCCATTAATCACGGCGACATTTATAGATACATCACTAAGCCCTGGAATGACTTGGAACTTCATAATTCCATAAAGAATGCTTACGACGCTTACAAAGCCAAAATAGACTTAAGAAATAAAATTATCGAGTTAGAGAAAACCAATGATGAATTAAATAGGTTCATCTACAGTATTTCTCATGAATTAAGAGCTCCCCTTGTTTCGGCAATGGGTATAGTAAACCTGGTAAAAATGGAAGGCCTTTTTAATTCTAGTGGCGAATACTGGGGCTTAATAGAAACCTGCTCTAATAAATTGGATTACTATATCCAAAAAACACTACAATATTATAAAAACAATAAAACTGTTGCCAAACATACACCTGTAAATTTTTCAACCCTTATAAATGAACTGATTGAACTTTATTCTTATAGTGATAGAGATACCCATTTCCATGTAAATATTAAACAGGATATTCCTTTTTATGGAGACGTTTTCAGAATAGAAGTGATATTGGGTAATCTGATATCTAATGCTATCAAATATCAAAAAGAAGATGAGAAAAATAAAAAAGTAGATATCAATGTTAATGTCAGCCCGACAGCAGTAGAAATTACCATTGCTGATAATGGGATGGGCATATTAAATGAACATCTGGAAAAGATTTTCACACAGTTCTTTAAAAGCAAGACCAATCATGGTAGTGGTTTAGGTTTATTTATTGTTAAAGAAGCGCTCAACAAGATTAATGGAAAGATATCTGTAAGTTCAAATACTGCAGAAGGAACAACTTTTAAAATTACAATCCCTAATGTTAAGTAAGTACAAAAAAGTAATGCTGGTGGATGATAATGAGGTGGATCTTAAAATAAACTCAAAAATCATTTCAATCTCTAAATTGTTTGATGAGACTATTCTATGTCACTCTGGCGAAGAGGGTCTGTCTTATTTAAACAAACATATCGACGATGTAGCAAATCTACCCGATTTTATTTTGCTGGACATACAAATGCCTGAGATGGACGGATTTGAATTTTTAGAAATCTACAAGAAATTCCCGGCAGTTGTAAAAGATAAATGCTTAATCGCAATACTTTCATCAACTCTTGATTTTGGAGATATTAAAAAGGCTGAGGCTAATCCATATGTAATTAAACTCCTAAAGAAACCACTCTTTCCTCAGGAGTTGGAAAAGCTATTACAAAAGTATCTCGTCTGATTAATTCCCCGATTTCACTCTGTTTTGTTCTGCGGATGAACCTTTTGCTCGTTCTCTGACAGCCTTTATCAGTTTACTCCCAAAGTTATAAGTAAAAGTCAATCTGAATACTCTGGTTTCAGACTTTTGATAAACCTTATAATCCTGTTGCACTATTACACTGCTAATGTTTGCCTTGCGCTGATTAAAAATATCTGTCGCTGCAAATTTAAGGTTCATTTTATTGTCTACAAAGGACTTGCTTAACCCCAGATCAATACCATATATGGGCCTTACTTTATAAGTTCCATAAATCTGTGCCGACTGATAACTTGCCGTAAGTTCAGCGTTAAGTGTAGGGTTCAGCTGAAAACTTTGCGTAATGTTTGCCAACCAGGTGAGCTTACTACTTTTAAAAGGCACTCCCATTAATTCCGGGGTGCTATAATTGGTATGATACAAAGTCACTTCATTAGTCGTATTCCACCATTTGGCAATTGTTAACGGAGCACTAACATTTAGATTCAAAATGTTTTCGCTCGCCAGATTCTGATCTTTTATAAGCAATGTTTTCTTTACGCTATCGGTTAGTAGGGTTGTTGTAATCACATCGCGCGTTGCGCTATATCCAATTGTTGCATCTACTATCTTTTTGTAGCCGTAAGAAAACTCAAACGAATTTGTATACTGCGGATTTAATAAAGGGTTCCCCTGATTATAGGTGTACAGGTCAGAAAAGTACAGAAAAGGGTTTAATGACTGGTAATCTGGCCTATCTATTCTTTTGCTATAGGAAACCCCGATTTCATGATTGGGACTAAGTGTCTGATTGATAAAGATACTGGGAAATAAATCCAGATAGTTTCTTTTTACCACCGATCTCGTTGTTAACGAATTACCTTCCGAATGGGTAAATTCAGCTCTTAACCCCACCTGAATTGTTGTAGACTTATATTCCTTATGTATATTGGCGTAAGCAGCACTAACCTGCTCTTTATAAATGAACTTATTACTTCTCGATGTATCATTATTCCAGGTGTTGTTATCCAGGTTTTCAAATTGAAAGTCATTATCCGTTCGTACGTAACTGCCTTTAACACCCATCTCCAATTTCAATTTAGAGGCTAAAGGAATTGTATAATCAACTTTACCCACAAGAATCTTAACGTTAGAGGGGGTAGCATTTCTATAAATCAGCGGTGCTTTAAGCAGATTACCTGAAGTACTATAAAAATAATTATTATAGACGGTCTTATTATTACTGTAAAAATGAGCATAATCTATATCAGCGTTTAACTCTTGTCCTACAGTGTCTATTGCGATTTTATAATTAAGATTATAAGCTTGGTCGGCATACCGGCTCTTGCCGGGGTTAATAGCCACAACAGAAGAATCCTGAGTAAAAATTGCACTCCCCATTGAGGTTCTATTTTCGCTTGCTATATTGATGTTCTTAAATGACCCATTCATCGAAAAGCCCAGTACACTTTTGTCATTTAAATAATAATCTATCCCTGCTCTATAGCTATTGTCTGTATGAAGATAAACTTCTCTACCCTTTTGATCGAAAAAGGTTTGCTCCGCTCCTGCGGTATTACTTCTATTAACATTTAAATCCTGAAAATCCTTATTTTCTGAGTAGTTATACTCTCCAAATACATTTACCTTATTTACACGGTGATTGAGCATCAGGCCACCACTATACTTATAATATTTACCATAGCCACCACCAGTGGTAATAGTACCATTTGTGCCATCACCCTGATTCTTTTTAAGTTTAATATTAATAATACCTGCACTTCCCGATGCATCATACTTAGCAGAAGGATTACTCATCATCTCTATGCTTTCAATCGAATTACCAGTGGTTGATCTCAATAATGCAGTCAGCTGTTCGGTAGACAAATGTGTGAGTTTCCCATTTAGCATTATGCTTACCCCTCTTTTACCCTTTAAGCTTATGTTTCCTTCGTTATCAACCATTACCCCTGGAGCTCTGGAAAGTATATCAAGGGCTGAATTCCCTGCTGCCAGTATGCTATTGGCAACGTTCAAAATAACTTTATCACTCTTCCTCTCAAGCAATGGTTTTCTAGCGGTGATGCTAACTGTATTCAATTGTAGCGCATCAGCCAAAAATAGTCTACTTTCAATTAGATGATCTTTATTGGCCCCAATAATAGCAACTGGACCACTAATCGACTTTTTATAGCCCATAGCCTCTACTACTATCAAATACTTGCCATAAGGAATATTGAGGAATGTAAATTCTCCATTTTCAGTAGTTAAAGATCCTTTAACTACTGTCGAATCAGCGTTTAAAAGACTAACTGCAGTATATGCTATAGGTTTGCTTGCGGTATCAGTTACCTTACCTCTAATTTTCCCATCGCTTTGAGTATATGCATCAGAGATAAACAATGGTGAGGAAAGAATTAAAAAAAAACATTTTCTAATTGTTCTTTTCATAAGAGCAGATATTGATTTAAGATCGTTATGCTGCCGAAGGTAAATTATTGAACAACCAGAAAATGTTTTTTAACAATGTTTAACGGTGGTTTTAACACTGTTTAACACTACTTCCTCTGAACCATTGGAAACTGCGAAATCCTCAAACTGGTACAGCCATAAGGCACCAGCGTAATTTCTTCTTCCAAAGAGGTTTCCATACCATATACAAAGCTATACGGAATTGGTCCCGTCATTTCATTATACAGCTGCCACGAAGGAATTCTTTTGCCCTTTGTTTTAATAGCAATTGGTGAATTCTTAAGGTTCCATGGATAATTGGAAACCACCCCGGTTTTCTCCACCTTATACTGCTCAGCGAGTTTGTTGTCCGGCGTTTCAATCAATCCATAGTTCCATGGCGAAGATGACCTTATCTCATCATAATAATTGCCATATTCTATTGGATCTTTATCGTTCTTAACCCGGGTCACTTCTTCCTTCATTTTTAAAGCATACGTAATTGGACCACGTTCTACAGACACTGAATTTTCATACCAGTTGTTTTTATAAACGTGCATTGGCAATTCCAATTCAATCACATCGCCCGACTTCCATTCACGTTCTATGTTAACGATCTGATTGCCTGCAGCTTCTTTAAATACCTGTCCATTAATTTTTACCGATCCTTTTTTGCACCATTCAGGTATACGAAGATGAAAAGGAAAAGTAGCCGATTTTACTTTTTTAGCCATGCTAAGCGTAAACTTGATCTGCTCCTCAAAAGGATAATTTGTTTCCTCTTTAAAGTTCACCTCCACGCCGTTACCCACTGTGGTTTTAACCTCACTTGGAGAATATACCAGGGCGGCTATCCCTTTATCTGCCGTCTGATACCAGAGATTTTGTGCAAACTTTGGCCATCCCTGGTGCATATTAGAGGTGCAGCACGGATACCCGGTAAGTAAACCATAACACAGATCCGTTCCACTATGATCCTGATTAAAATTACGGGTATGTCTGGTAACCATAACCTGGTTGGCCTGTTGATAGTACTGACGGTCCATAAAATCATCCGAAACCTGTGCAGGTAAAGCATTAAATGCAATCTTTTCAAGGTGATCAGCATAATCAATTTTGCCGGTAATTTCCAGCATACTTTCCAAACTAAACATCATCTCTACCGCACTGCAAAGTTCCGATCCTTGTGTTGGATTGTTTCCATGCAAATCTTCATCACCACCATATAACCCATGAGCCACCCCATTTTGTATGCGAATATCTTTTAGACCTTTATCGGTTGCTTCCAGATATTTATTATCACGATGCTGCTGATAATAAATAATAGGTTCCTTTACGCCCTGAGCCAGGTTAACACAATGAATGCTTCCAAATGTGGATAACATATCTGTATTTAGAAAAGCAGTAGTATAATCAAAAGTCTGTTTATGCACTAGTTCTCCAAGATCCAAAAGGAACTTATCACCGGTAATATCATATAACCAGTAAATCACCTGAAGGTTATCACCTCCACGATAACGCGCCCAAAAAGACCAGTGATCAAGCGGTTTAGATGGCAATTCTTTTAGTTGATACTTAAAGTAATTGGTCATCAATGTGATCACTCTTTTATCGCCTGTAGCCGAATAGTACTGTTTAAGTACCTTTAGCATTACCATTTTTGGCCACCAGTCTTTACTGTTATCGCGCTGCATACCGCGCTCATAATTATAGTCTTTAGTGGGGCCAAAATACCCATCGGGCTGCTGACTTTTAATTGCCCATTCTACCCAAGGCTTTGTTTTGGCAATAAGGGCTTTATCATCCAAAAGGTAAGCGAGCGGCAAAAGCCCATCTATCCAATATGGCCCTCTCTCCCATTGATCACCATCTCCGCCAAGCCATCCGTTTCTCTCGTTCATCACAACCGGATAAAGCTTATCCAGATTGCCCGTTGCCCCCTCCTTCTGTCTGATCAACATCTCCCTTAACCAGCCTTGTGGTTTAATTGCTCCTAAAGGCAATTCTTTATAAGGATTTTGATTGGCACTAACCTGTGCATTTGTATCAAGTGCAAAACCAGTTAACATGGTTATCCCACCTATACATAGTGTATAAAACAAATTATTAATTCGCATGTGTGTGTATTGTCGTTTTGGTTTAATGTTTAATATAAAAAGTTTGGCTGAAAGCTCCATTTGCTGCTATATCCCATGCTTCTACCCTTACCCAGGTTCTGTTATTCAGTTTAGTTTTAAACTGCAACAGCTCAGACCCAAAGGCCTTCGTTTTGGTAAGATCTACCTGCTCTCTGTACACCTTACTGCCATCACCCGATATAATCTCTACAAAATTCATTGGAAAGGTCCAGTTTAGTTTAAGCTTCACATTTGCAAAACCCGACTTATCCAACGCTATTGTTTCACCTGAGCGCTTTCCGTTTATAGTCAGTTCAGGAATCAACACCTCTCCTGTACTTGCAAAAAACTTACCCTGCTGCATCACATCCAATACCGGTTGCCAGCCTTTGTTAAACTCAGGCAAAGCATCCATCATCAGGTAGTTTACATTTAAGTGTGCATACATCTCATTTTCCGGTGTTATCGTAAAAAGATCCGCTTCAGTAATCACCCTCTTTTTCAAGTTCCAGTTGTTCATGTCGTCCATCAAATCCAATACCCGATTCCCGAGTCTTGGTTGCGACAAATCCGCAGGCATTGCCTTCCACGCTGCCCCCATAAAACGATCTGATTTAAAAAACGCCTCATCTTTGTACACATCAGGTGCATTAACAGAACCCTTTGTACGGGCATGCGCTGTCCAGGCCAATCCTTTCTCCTCCTCAAGCAGTTTCAGCATATCCTCCTTATCGCCAATATGATATATCTTACCATATTTAGGGTGATTTTCAGTAAATGGAGCTTCTTTCTTGCGCGACATGATCCAATACACAGGCTTAGGGAAAAGCGCTAACCAGTGACCTCCAAAAAACTCATTGGGTTCTTCACCTGGCAACAAAAGAAGTTTATTGTCCGACAGTCTTTTACATTGCTCAAAAAGCGCATCCAATTCTTTCAATCTTGTTTCATCCGGTCCTTTAGGATGCGCCGTATAATGAAACTCTGCCAAATGCACAATGTCTATCCCCGTATTCTTAAACACCTTAACAAAATCTGGAACTTCAGGAATTGGCTTATTTGCCAATACCACTTTCATAATAAACTCATTATGAAAATGGCTCGACATTGTTTTATACCCAGGCAATTTAACATACGTATCATTATTTGTAAACTTCTTCACCTCGGTAAAGGCGGCGCCTTCATCCGCCGCACTAAGCAGGCAAAAGAAATTTAAGCGCTGTTTAGTATCAGGCGGTGCATTAAACCAGGGCACAAACCTTCTGTCGCCCTCTAAATCCTGACGAATACCAATACCATATCCATCGGTCATTTTCCTGTAGTTATTCCCATACCAGGTAAACCTCAGGTTAAAGGCCTCATCCAAAGGATAAAAGTATTGATGAGGTGCTGGGAATATTGCCAAAACGCCTTCTTTTCCCTTTGCAGCTATGGTACGGTATTTTACAGCTATGTTTTTTGAACTATCAGTACTAACCGCATTTGCCTTCTGCAAACTATCTCCTGTATTTATCCAAGCTATGTTTTTCCAGCTCTCCGATCTGTTAATTAAACCCGCATCGTATACAATAGCCGTCGAATCTATTTTAGTAGCCATCACTGCCGCGATGTTAAACATCGGACTCCCGTTGTAAAAAGTAATCTCCAGATCACCAGAAAAACGGTCAGCCTTTAACGAAGAAATGGTCACCACCGTTCTGCTGCCTATCGTTTTTACCGTCGCAGCCGATTTTTCCAGCTCTACATTATAGGTCTTATATTTTTTCTGAGGAACCTTATCAAAAAAGATGTTCCAACCATTTTGCGATATCAAATCCCTTTTACCAATGGTAAGCAAAAAGCTTGGATCAAGATCTGTCGAAACCAGTTTAGCCTTTTTTGCCTCACCAATAAGCAGGCGACTAAACAACGGTTTTCCCTTCTCCATGTTAAGGTCAACCTGTCCGTAATTATTACTTCCTGCGGGCCAGGTTATTTTCAAAATACTTTGACTGTATGTTGCAGTCACCCCCGATTTACGGTCAAACTTCTGAGTGTTTACTTGAGAAACCTGAGCTAAACCCAAACTTACATTGCACAAATAAAAGAGTACAGCTGTTATTAATTGTTTACGCATCTTCTTAATTTATATATGGTTATAAAACAAAGTAAGGCAATATGAGCCTGATTAAGTAATCAATCCGTCTCAATATTTCACCAATGCGTATCAATTTACCAGAGTATCTTGCTCAACTCTTCAATAAATAAATTAGCGGCCTTCTTTTGATAAATTCCCTTTTGCCTTAATATAAATGCTCGCTTGTAACGTTCCTTCCCGGCAATAGGAATAGCAATCAGCGTGTCCCAGCTAATGATGGCCTTTTCATTTAAAATCGTAACCCAAGATGTACTCTCCACCAGCGTCAGCAATGAGTTTACCTCATTCATTTCAATCTTAATCTTCGGTACGATCTTGCGTTTACCAAAAAGCTCATTTACATAATCTCTCGAACTAAAGCCCTTGCCAGGTAAAATAAGTTCCAACGCACCAAGCTCTGCCACTGTTATCTTCTTTAAAGATGCCAATGGATGCTTGCGCGAAACCACCATCACAATTTTAGAAGAAAACAAAGGCTGCATGTCCAGTCCCTGGTTATCAGACTCTTCATGGAAACTCAGAATAATATCCAGTTCCGCGGCCTTCAACTTAATCTCCAGCGATTCCGGTGTACCATATTCAATAAATATTTTAATCCCCGGGTACTTTGATGAAAAAGGAGCCAATGCCGGCAATACCATAGAACTAAAGGCATAAGTAACCCCAATCTTCAAATCGCCCGCCGCCAGATTATTCAATTCAGATATCGCCGCTTTAGATTTTTGCACATCAAGCAATATCTGTTTTGCATGAATTAGAAAAACCCCGCCAGCTTCCGTCAGCCTAACATGTTTACCTATCCTGTCAAACAACCACATACCCAGCTCCTCTTCCAATTGCTTTATCTGTTGTGATAAGGTCGATTGCGTTACAAACGATTCAGCCGCAGCCTCAGTAAAATGAAGACGTTCAGCCGCTTTTACAAAATAATTGAGTTGTCTAAGTTCCATAATCAATCGTTAAAACTAATCAATATCATTAAAACAATCAATTTTACAACTCAATAACTTATTCCGAAATTTGTAACGTCTTCAAGACATCTACTACACATGAATATATTTAGATCATTAAAATACCGCAACTTTAAACTTTTCTTCTATGGCCAAAGTATCTCTTTAATAGGAACATGGATGCAAAAAACTGCTGTCAGCTGGTTGGTATACCGACTAACAGGCTCAGCACTTTTATTAGGTCTTGTGGCTTTTGCCAGTCTTATCCCATCACTCATACTATCGCCTTATGCAGGCAGTTTAATCGACAGGCACAACCGTTATAAAATCCTTGTCATTACCCAGGTAATATCAATGATGCAGGCCGGAGCACTTGCCGCAATCATCTTTTTCAAATTTTACAACATACCTGCCATCATCTTTTTAAGTCTGGCACAAGGTATTATAAATGCTTTTGATGTAACCTGCCGACAATCCTTAATGGTTGAAATGGTCGATCATAAAGAAGACCTTCCCAACGCAATTGCACTAAACTCTACCATGGCAAACCTTGCACGCATCGTGGGGCCTGCTATTGCCGGGGTAATCCTCAGTACCTTTGGTGAAGACTTTTGTTTCATCGGAAACTTCTTAAGCTATATCCCCGTTCTCGTGTGTTTATTCTTAATGAAACTGAACCTCAGCGTTGTCGAACGATCAGAGAAAAGCATCTGGATCGAACTGGAAGAAGGCTTCAAATACGTATCCGGCGACAGAGAATTGAGCAGCATGATCCTGATGATAGGCATCAGTAGTCTGTTCGTAATCCCATTTAACACGCTCATGCCCATCTTCGCCAAAGATCTTTTTCATGGCGATGCAGGAACGTTTAGCTGGTTCGAGAGCGCTGCCGGATTAGGGTCTGTCATTAGCGCCATGTATTTAGCCAATTTAAGATCTGCCAAACCACTAAAAAGAATCGTAGTTCTGGCAAGCACCATATTCGGGGTTAGTTTAATCCTACTGGCTTACTCGGGCATACTATCCTTAGCCCTTGTATTCATGGCCTTTGGCGGAATAGGTATGATGGCACAAACATCTGCCATAAACACCTACATACAAACACATACCATCCCCGAAATGAGGGCCCGTGCCATCAGCTATTACATCATGGCATACCAGGGCATGATCCCAATTGGCAGCTTACTTATCGGGTGGACAGCACAAGCTTTTGGTCCGCGATTAGCAGTTTGTCTGGCAGGAGTAATCGGCCTTTGTGCTACCGCGATGTTCGTTGTTTACCAAAACAAACGAACTGGCCGACAACTTTCCTTCCAAACCCTGCTCCATTTAAGGTAAAGTGAGAAATCAACTTCTCACAATATCATATTACTGTCATACCTCCAAAAAAACACAGAAACGTTTAAACCTTTTGCTCTTTTCTTCGTTTATATTTATGAGAGCGTTAATTTAGATGGCGGGGTTAAATCTTAGGATTTATCTCCGCTTTTCTTTTTTCTTACCAATAGGTAGCAAACATACAATAGTAAAATCCATCCCGGAATTAACTCAACCGACATCTTCAATCCCGTTATCCACATAATCGCTAAAATACCTACCAGAAATACCAGGCATATATAGTTCGATAATGGATAAATAAACGATGGGAACTTGGTTTTAACCCCATCCGCTTCTTTACTCCTTCTAAATTTCAAATGCGTAATACTGATCATCAACCAATTGATAATCAAAGACGACACCACCAGCGACATCAAAATCTCCAATGCCCTCTCCGGCATTAGTTTATTAATTATAATACATATCGCGGCAAACAAACTCGATATCAAAATCGCATTTATAGGTACCGAGTTCTTGTTCAGTTTCGATAAAAAAGACGGCGCATTCCCTTGCTCTGCCAATCCAAACAACATCCTGCTGTTGCTGTAAACACAACTGTTATAAACAGACAAGGCAGCCGTCAATACGATAACATTAAGCACATTGGCAATCACACTCGTAAAGTAAATAGTCTTGCCTAAAAGCGTAAACTGAAAGCCCTTTAAACTCTCAAAAACCATTACAAAAGGACTACTATCCGTAGTAATATTTTTCCATGGGGATAAGGAAAACAAGATCACAAGTGCACCCACATAAAAAATCAGTATCCTGTAAATCACCTGATTGGTAGCCTTTGGAATTGTTTTTTCAGGCTGCTCTGCCTCTGCTGCCGTTATCCCAATTAATTCCAGTCCACCAAAAGAAAACATGATCAATGCAATGGCAGCAAACAGTCCCTGAAAGCTCCCTTTCCCATCTCCACTAAACCAACCTTTCGCAAAAAAGCCACCATCATTCCATAAGTTTTGAACACTTGCCTGCTCACCTCCGCTCCCGCTAACAAGCAGATAAATACCAAAAATGATCATGGCAATAATAGCTACTACCTTTATGATCGAAAACCAAAATTCCACCTCACCATACACCTTCACAGAAGTGAGGTTCAAGGCATTAATTGCGATAAAAAAGAAAAGGCTCGACGACCACAACGGAATTTCAGGCCACCAAAAATGTACGTAAATACCAATGGCAGTTAATTCCGACATGCTTACCAGGATATACAACACCCAATAATTCCAGCCAGAAGCAAAGCCGGCAAAAGATCCCCAGTACTTATAAGCAAAGTGACTAAAACTACCCGAAACAGGTTCTTCCACCACCATTTCGCCCAACTGACGCATAATAAAAAAGGCAATAATACCGGCCAGTGCATAGCCTAAAATTACTGACGGCCCAGCCAATACCGCTGCCGGACCAATGCCTAAAAATAATCCTGTTCCTATGGCTCCGCCAAGGGCGATCAACTGAATATGCCTGTTTTGCAATCCTCTTTTTAGTTTTTGCTCCTCAGGCTTTTCGCTAGCTTGTTTCAATATTTATGGTATTTATTCAATTACAATATGAGTATCCCTCAAAATTTCAACAAAGGTGGGAACTTATATTCATTTGAACGATTAAAAGCGCAAATAGTTTCCTTGGCATCATGGTGCAAAAATACCACCCTCAACAGGAAATCAGAAACCATTTTTGGCTAATCGAAATGCTAATTTTGAGGTTAAAAAACTCCAAAAACACGCACTTTTGAGCTTATCTAAACTGCTTGGGTCTCAATTTCTGGGCAGCCAGCTCTGCCACTTCAGTAATTCTTTTCTCTCTGGTTTCGGGCCTTTTGGCAAGCGTAACCCATTGCAGTATCATCTTTTTAACAGACTTACTCAAACCATTAAAATAATCTGCAGAACCTGGCTGCAAAAGGAATGCCTCCTCCAGATCTTCCGGAACAATCAATTCCTCAACCGCATCCAGGATAGACCACGAACCATTTTTCTTTGCCACCTCAATACATTTTAAACCCGCTTCCGCCATCAATCCTTCTGCAATTAAGCGCTCAACCTTTGCTTTATTGATCTTCGACCAGTTGCTGTTTGGTTTGCGCTTAGTAAAAAACTGTATAAAACTCTCCTCGTCAATCGTTTTCCTGGTACTGTCAATCCAGCCAAAACAAAGCGCCTCATCTACCGAATCGCTCCAGGGTATACTCGGCTTGGTCGATTTTTGTTTATACTGAATAAGCCAAACAGAATGGCTTGAGCTATGATTTTCTTTTAACCACTGCCTCCACTCCGCTCTACTTGCCGGGCAAAAAGTTTCTATTTCCTTTTTCTGCATGCCACCAAAATACATAATTCCCTCCACACCAATTACATGCAAAAACACCATTTTAAAAAAATATCAAAAAAAATTTGCGTAGTTAAATAGCTACACATATATTTGTAGTCAAATAGCTACACGATGAATTTAAGAAGAGATGTATTTCAAGCCATAGCCGACCCAACCAGAAGGGCTATACTGCTATTGGTAGCCACACAGTCAATGACTGCAGGTTCAATAGCCTCCAACTTCGATACCGCAAGGCCCACAGTTTCAAAGCACCTGCAAATACTAACCGAGTGCGAATTGCTCGAACAAAAACAAAATGGCAGAGAAATTTACTATTACATAAACGCAAAAAAAATGAAAGACGTAGCCGACTTCATCGAACCATTCCGCCAAATGTGGGACGACCGATTCAACAAATTGGAAACCATAATGAAAAACTACGAATCAAAAAAATAGAACCCTATGGAACAAAAAACAAAAATCGATGCCGAAAATGGCAAACAGGAGCTCAAAATCACAAGGGAATTTGATTTGCCATTAGAACTGCTCTTCAAAGCCTATATAGAGCCCGAGATCGTAGAACAATGGATGGGCACAAAAGTGCTTAAACTGGAAAACAAAAAATATGGCAGTTACCATTTCCAAACCAGCGATCCTAAAGGAAACATTGTATTCCATGCCACTGGGGTCATCCACGAGTTTATCCCAAACCAGAAAATCACGCGGACATTTGAAATGGACAACGCCCCTTTCGATGCCCAGCTGGAGTTCCTGCAATTCGAAAAACTTACCAGCGATACCAGCAAGCTCACCATGCATATTGTATATAAATCAACCGAAATCAGAGACCAGGTACTGCAGCTACCTTTTGCTCAGGGCATCAACATGGCGCACAACAGATTACAAAACATCGTAAATAAACTAAAATAACACACCATGACAAAGCGCAATAAAATCATCTATTGGATCGCCACAATCTGGCTCTCATTAGGAATGTTATCAACCGGAATAGTACAATTAATCAAAATGGAAGACGAAGCAACCATGATGAAAAATTTAGGTTATCCAATCTACATCCTAACCATCCTTGGTGTCTGGAAAATATTAGGAGTTATAGCAGTACTCGTTCCAAAATCCCCCCTAATAAAAGAATGGGCTTATGCAGGCTTTTTCTTTGCCATGTCGGGCGCAGTATGCTCTCACTTAGCCAACGGCGATGCTGGCAAAGATTTTTTTGGACCAATATTGTTACTAATCCTCACTTTTGTATCTTGGTATTTCAGACCCTCAGATAGAAAAACCACCACAGCTAACTTATAAAAGTATGAAAAACATCAAAAAAGAGTTATCACTAGAACAACGCGAAGAACTAGTTAAAACGCTCAAAAACCGCTTCGAGAAAAACATGAACCGCCACAACGATATAGAATGGGCCAAAGTACAGGCAAAGCTCGATGCTAGTCCTCAAAAACTATGGTCGCTAGATGACATGGAAGTAACCGGCGGCGAACCTGATGTTGTCGGTTACGATAAAAGCACAAACGAATATATCTTTTACGATTGTGCATCCGAAACCCCTAAAGGACGCAGAAGCCTTTGTTACGACCGCGCAGCACTCGATGCAAGGAAAGAGCATAAACCACAAAACAGCGCAATGGATGTGGCTGACGATATGGGTATAGAAATATTAACGGAGGAACAATACCGCGAACTGCAGCAATTCGGAAAGTTCGACACCAAAACATCGAGCTGGTTAAAAACACCTGCCGACATCAGAAAACTCGGAGGAGCACTTTTTGGCGATTATCGCTACGGAACCGTGTTCCTGTATCACAACGGTGCAGAATCTTACTATGCCGCCAGAGGTTTCCGTGGCGCACTAAGGGTCTAATTTTTCACAAAAAACTAACAGAATGAATCCTAAAGTTGATTTTTATTTCAGTAACGAAAAAAAATGGCAGGAAGAAATAGAGCGGTTAAGAATAATCGTGCTCAGTTGCGGTCTTACCGAAGAATTAAAATGGGGCTGCCCCTGTTACACTTACCAGAACGGCAACATCGTGTTAATACATGTATTTAAAGAATACTGTGCCCTGCTGTTTTTCAAAGGCTCTTTGTTAAATGATGCCAATGGCATCCTGGTTCAGCAAACAAAGAATGTGCAATCGGGTCGCCAGATCCGATTCACCAACGCGCTTCAATTAGTTGAACAGGAAGCCGTGCTAAAATCCTATATCCAGCAGGCCATTGAAGTAGAAAAAGCCGGCTTAAAAGTCGATTTCAAAACGCATACGGAACTCGTATTCCCCGCCGAATTTCAGCACAAGCTGGATTACATTCCTGCACTAAAAACAGCTTTTGAAGCACTAACCCCGGGCCGACAAAGAGGTTACCACCTCTATTTCACTTCAGCCAAACAATCCAAAACCAGAGAAGCAAGGGTCGAAAAATGCATACCCTTAATTCTCAATGGAAAAGGATTAGATGATTAGTAAATTCTTGATGGCGGCAATCCATACATCTTTTTAAATGCAAATGAGAAATGTGAAAGGTCTTCAAATCCAATTTCCAGATACACATCTGATGGTGCCCGGCCTTTCTCTTTAATTAGGTAATAGGCCTCCTGCAACCTCCTTTGCAGCAGCCACCTGCTTGGTGTAGCATTAAAAACCTGCGAAAAGTCGCGTTTAAAAGTAGCCAAACTACGCCCTGTAAGGTAGGCAAAGCGTTTTAACTGTACATTAAAATGGAAGTTTTTATTCATAAAAGCTTCCAGATCTATTTTACCAGGCTCACTAAAATCAAACAGTACATCCTTTAATTCAGGGTTCGTCTGCAGCAGAATCATAATCGCCTCGCGCTGTTTCAATTTCTGAAGATCAGCATTAATCAACTGATCAGCCTCAACATACGGCAACAGCGAATTCATAAAACTCTGATAAAGCCCAAAACCTTCCAACTGCTTCACTTTTTCAACAACCCTGTTTCTATTACCCTCCGCTTTATAGTCATACTCCATACTAAAATCGCTTAAAGCCGCCTGATCCAGATAAATGGAAACAGATTTAAAAACCCCGCCCGGAGGAGGTTGTTTCACAAACTTAAGTAACTGATTTCGTCTGATGAATCGAAAATCACCCTCATTGAAAACATGCTCAGTAATGCCGTCGCTTATTGTCAGCGTGCCAGATATCTGGTAACTAAACACATGCTCAGGAACAAATTGCTCCCCCTGCCTGTTGCGGGTAAAATAGCAAGAGTAAGCGATGGGCGAATTAGTCATAGGTCATAAAATTAAGCATTTTACTGTTTTCTTTTAACGTCACTGATGTACCACTTCCCGTCGGCACTAGCAAGAAAGTTCTCAGAATCATCATGATCTGTCGATAAACTCACCCCCATCCATTCTTCCATTTCCACTTGCCTCACCTCATTAGCATTGTTCAGCATGCCTATCGCCTCACTGCCTAGTACCAAATGCACCGGTGGCGCAGGGTGCGAAGCCAGTTCAACCATCACTTTTGCCGCTTTTTCAGGATCTCCCACAGGGACAAATTTCCCGCCTTTAAATAGTGCTGTCCGCTGATTAACCATTTCATAACCCTCAATCTCATTTGCATAGGTCATAGATGCGCCTGCCCAATCGGTTCTAAAACCACCCGGCTCTACACTGGTCACATATATTCCAAATGGGGCTACTTCCTTAGCCAAAGCCTCAGTAAAGCCACCTAAACCAAATTTTGCTGCCTGGTACATGGTTAAACCAGCATTACCCACTCTTCCGCCTATCGAGCTTATTTGCAATATACGTCCCTCACCCTGGTTGCGCATGTAAGGTAAAACCGCTCGGGTAATTTCAATTGGTGCGTACAGATTTGTTTCCAGCTGACTGCGCACCTGCTCATCTGTATAAGCTTCGGCAGCGCCGATGATGCCAAATCCTGCATTGTTCACCAGCACATCAATACGTCCAAAATGTTTTGCTGCCCCATCAACAGACGCATAAACTTGCCCATAATCGGTTACATCCAGCGCTATAGGAAGTATCTGATCAGCAAATCGTGTTACCAAATCATTCAATTGGGTAATATCGCGTGCCGTTGCAGCAACCTTATCGCCGCTATTCAACACTGCTTCTGTCAGGCTCCGTCCCAGTCCTCTGGAACTGCCTGTAATAAACCATACTTTTGCCATTGTCTTAATTTTTAAATACAACTCAAAGGTACAGTCCAATTCAGCGCAGCGTTTTGTTCAAAAGCTCAAACTGCTTTGTTAAAAAGCTCAGTAAACCTTATCTTTAGTATATGCGCAAATTATTACAAAAGCTATTTTCTCCGCTGATCATCAGGCTTGCCAATAAATACGCATCAAGGCCAGATAGTATTCGTGTACACAAAGCACTATCGGCGCTATACCAGGACATCATACAGCGCCCCGGCAAACGAGGGCAACTCATCGATCTGGGCACAAAACACCGCATCATCCTGTTCTCAGACCAGCACAAAGGAAACCGAAGTCATCAGGACGACTTCACCCTTTGCGAAGAAAACTACCTGGCCGCGCTCCGCTATTACAACGAACACGACTTCCTATACTGCAACATGGGCGACAGCGAAGAGCTTTGGAAAAACATGCTCCTGGATGTCATCAAACACAACAAAGCAAACTTCGAAGCAGAAAAACGTTTTCTGGACCGTAATGCCTACATCAAGCTTTTTGGTAACCACGACCTGTACTGGGACAACGATCCTCTTGCAGGTTTTATGCTTAAAAATATCTTCGGTACAAAGGTTCGAATTTATGAGGGTATCATTTTTACCCTTGCCGTTAAAGACCAGCAACTCAATATTTTTATTACCCATGGCCATCAAGGCGATATGCAAAGCGATGGAAACTGGTTCAGCAAATGGTTCGTCTCCAATATCTGGGGGCCGGTTCAATCTTTCCTCCGCATCAACCCCAATACACCTGCCTTTGATAACCAGCTCAAGTCCGAACACAACCAGATCATGTACGACTGGACCGCCAAGCAAACCAACCTGGCTTTAATTACCGGCCACACCCACCAGCCTGTATTCAATTCACTCACCCACTTGGAACGTACATACATTAGGCTCAACGAGGCTAAGAAAAAAGGTGACAAAGCAATCATTCAGAAACTGGAAGCTGAACTACTGGCAGGAAAAATCAGTGGCAACACCTCTCCCAGGCTTGAAAATTCCAAAAACACTTATTTCAACGCAGGTTGCTGTTGTTTTAACGATGGCGACATTACCGGTATAGAAATAAAAGACGGCAAGATCAGACTTATAGAATGGAAAAAAGATATTAACGGCGTACCACAGCATCTGGTACTTGAAGAAACAACGCTGGATAACCTGCTTGGCTGATAGTATCATATGATACTATTATTAATGGAGGCAGACCTCTCGATCTACCCCCGTATTAACGCTCTCACCGACAAAGATAAAAAAACAACTTGTATATACAAGACCTTCTTAAATTCTTACCACATTTTCAAAAATAGAACCCACCCAATTCATAGAATTTGAATTAGTTTTTTATTTTTGGCCAGCCTATGTTCAAGCCCATTACCTTTGAAAATGAAAACTACCTGATCCACCCTTTCCGGCCCGAAGACCTGGAACGTTTTGGTCAAATCTCAAAAGAAGTATTTTGCATCCTATCCGATGATCATACTTTAAAATTCGTCCCCAATAAACGATTAAGTACATTTCAGGAAGCAGAACTATTCCTGCAAACCATGCTCATGAATGCCCATGCCGGGCGAAACTACCTTCATTTCATTACCGATAAAAAACTCAGCAAAGTCGTAGGCATCATCGATCTCATTTCCCCTCAGGTAGCACAGGAACATTACCAGATCGACCACTATCCATTCTTCATCGAATTTTACCTCAGCAGTTTTGCCAGCGGATGTTATCTCATGACAGACATCCTTCCGCCCATCGTAGACCAGATCCTGTCACAAGGCATTTCCAACATAGGCGCTGTAGTCAACCGTGATAACATTGCCGCAAAGAAAGTGCTAAAGAAAGCGCAATTCCGCTACAAAAACCCTTTCGATCCGGTTCAGGATTTTTATGAGATCACACAAAACCAAGCACTTACAAAGAGTTGTCCGTAGCCTCAAAATCAAATATTTCGTTATACTTGGGTTTCACAACCACCGTACCTTTTAAATCCATCAGGCCAACTTTTATAGCGCTCACTTCGTTATAATCACCATCCAGATCACCAAAACGGAGTAAGCCATGCTGGTACGAAATAAATCTTGTCTTTTTATTTTTACTCAGATCAATCAATGGTTTTTTGTCCAAACCAATAAAAGCAATTGGCTCATAGTCTACATTCTTCACAAAAAACAAACCATTGCCCAAGCTTGCAAATCCGTTATCACCAAGTGCAAGTATCTGCTTCCCTTTAGTATCAATTATAACTTTTTCATACGGGTTTTTTATGGAACTTGCCAAAAGATGTTTGCTATCCAGAATATCCAAACTATTCCAATTAAAGCCGAGTAACTGTTCTCCTTTGGTATTAATCAGGGCATATTCCGATTGTCCGTCATCCTTGCTGTCAAATCTTGCAACCGGTGCCATGCCGTAACCAAAGTCCACTCCCTTGGCAAGGATAGGTTTTACCACCTCTTTTCCTTTCGAATCTATATAGCCGTAATGCGGAACATACTCATTATAAAACTCGTGTATTTTGTAAACCATCACCAGGGCCAGGCCATTACTAAATGCCGAAATCTCCTTATAAGTTGGTGGTGCTACTACCTGCCCCGTTGTCGTAATAAGCCCATATGTAAAACTATCTTCAGCTTTTGCTTCAGCAAATGAAAAACTCGCCAACCCATTCCCGAAATTCGATTCAATATCATACTTAGCATCCGTAACCATTTTTCCCTGTTGGTTAATGAGCCTGCCAATACTTTTTTTATCGCTCTTTTTCGAATCATATTTCTCAAACACCTTTGCTAACCCTTTTTCAAAAGCCTCAGCACCTAAATATTGAAGCCTTATTACCTCTTCGCCCTTTAAATTCACATAGCCATAGCTTCCATTTTTTGCTACAACAGCAAGTCCTTGCGAAAAATAGCCCACTGTATCATACACCGCCTCAACCACCATTTTTCCACTCGTATTAATAAAGCCCCATTTGTCATTTACCTCCACTCCAGCCATTCCCTCGTTAAAGAAACTCACATTTGTAAATTGAACAGCAATTACCAATTTCCCCGCTGTATTGCAAAAGCCCCATTTGCCTGCCTTTTCAGAGTTGTCTATAACCTCAACGTTCACATTTTCACTTTGTGCAGTAGACATTTCCACTACCGGATATGATTTAGGGGTGTATTTTCCAATGTTTACCGGTACAAGGTTATTGTTCCACAAACCCGCATCGTCATAAACAAGCGGAACCACTTCATTGCCAGAGGCATCAATAAAGCCGCATTTGCCATTGAGGCGAACCTGAGCCATATATTTTTTGTCTTTTTGCGCAAAGGCGTAGGAAAAGCATGCCGGTAACAACAGCAGAAGCAGAAATTTAGCGTAATTTGATCGCATTAAATGTTTTTTAAGGATGATGTAGCTGCACTAAAGTTAAGCATCTTCTCCTTTATATTGCAAATGAGCCTCCGGATTATAAACTTCCAGTATAAAGCCAGGATTAGCCAGATCGTTAAATTCAAATTGTCGATACAAACCATGCGCATCACTGGTATTCAACATTTTTCTCCTCAACCTTTTCGACCACGGTTGCTCAAAAATATGAGTCAGCATCAGCTTCGATATCCCATTTCCACGAAATTCAGGCAACACCATAAAATCGGCGAACCACCCAAAAGTATAATAATCCGTAATCACCCTGCCAAATCCAACCTGCGCTCTTCCTACAAAAGCACCAACACAAAAAGAATTCGCTAACGATCGGTCTACCAGTTCATACGAAATACCTTTAGCCCAATAAGAATCCTCACTTAAGAATCGGTGTACCGTCTTTACATCCATATTCTCTTTACCTGTTTTAACAATAACTTCTAACATACTATCTGATTTTTAACACAAAAGTAGCTGGCGGCATTAAATGAACACAGTTACAGTTTTTTATATTTGAACAGACACAGTTATCTTTACCTCATGAAGCGCAACTTCCTGTATACAGAATTATCAAACAATATTGCCACGCTCATTAAAAACGGAGTTTTAAAAGAGGGCGACCGCCTCCCATCTGTCAGAATACTATGCACAGAACATGGCATTAGCATGAACACCGCAAAAAGAGTATTCCTCGAACTGGAGGCACAATCGCTCATCCAATCAAAACCACAGTCCGGCTATTTTGTAAGTCGCCTGCCCTACAAAAAGCTTCCACTTGCGCAGGTGAGCAGCCCTTCATTAATCAATGGCAATCAGGAACCGGAAGAATTGATTCGTAAAATCTACGCCAACACGGGCAACACAGACCTTACGCTTTTTTCCATAGGCGCACCCGCAGATCAGCTATTGCCCTTAGCTAAGCTAAATAAAGAAATCATCCTCGCCACCCGCTCACTCAGCCACAGTGGCACCGCATATGAGCCCTTACAAGGCAACGAGAAGTTACGTCGAATGATTGCAACACGTTCCTTAACTTGGGGAGGGAATTTTGATGAAAACGACCTGGTCACCACAGCAGGCGGAATGAATGCGCTATCCTTTTGCATGATGGCCTTATCAAAGCCTGGTGATACCATCGCAATGGAAAGCCCCTGTTACTCCGGCATCCTGCAATTGGCCCGCAGTTTGGGGCTAAAAGTAATCGAACTGCCTACCCATCCCATCACAGGAATCGAAATCGATGCCTTAAAAAAAGTAGTCTCCAGAATCAACCTCTGCCTCCTGGTTCCAAACTTCAACACACCCTTGGGCAGCTGCATGCCCGATGAACATAAAAAAGAAGTTGTTGCACTGTTGGCCAAACACGGCGTGCCGCTTATAGAAGACGACATCTATGGCGACCTGTATTTTGGTGCCCAGCGCCCTAAATGCTGCAAGTCCTTTGATACCGGGGGAACAGTATTATGGTGCAGCTCTATTTCCAAAACCCTGGCACCAGGCTATCGCGTAGGCTGGATCGCACCCGGCAAATACAAAGAGCAGATCCTTAAACTCAAACTAGTTCATGCCATATCCTCAACCACCATTACACAAGAAGCAGTAGCCAACTTTCTAAAAACCGGCCGATATGAAAATCACCTGCGCAAACTGCGTCAAACCTTGCAGTACAACTATCAGCAATATATAGATACCATAGCCGAATATTTCCCGGAGGGAACCAAAACCAGCCGACCGCAAGGTGGGCTTGCCTTATGGGTAGAATTTAATAAACGAATCAGTACCACAATCTTGTTCGAAAGGGCGCTGAAACAGAACATCAGCATTTCTCCCGGCAGGATGTTTACCCTCCAAAATCAGTTTGAAAACTGCATGAGGCTTTCCTTAGGCCTACCCTGGTCTGAAACCCTCAAACAAAAATTAAAATTACTTGGCAGACTGGCATGATCATAACTGATCAAAATACGCCGTCGTCTCCTCCAGTATAGAATGCATCAGTACCCCTGCTTTCCTGTGTTTCAATATGGGTGCTATCTGTCCACCCCAGAACAAAATCAAGTCCCATTTCTCCTGCTCTATGGCACCCTTTCTCAAATGCGACATAAATTGCGTCTGCAGCGGAAAAGGCAAAAAGCCATGCGCTTTATGGACCATATCCTTTGCAAGCCTGCTGATTATTCCCCTTCCCAACCTTCCGGTATAAGCACGCGACAAAGTAGTATACTTAGCCTGATCCGAGAACAGCATTTCCCTATGGATGGCCGTCGCGTTCGATTCCTCAGTAGCCAGAAAAGCAGTACCGATCTGAGCCGCATCAGCACCAAGTGCAAGCGCTGCAGCAACCCCCCTTCCATTGGCAATACCACCCGCAGCAATAACCGGAGTTTTCACCTTTTCCTTAATCAATTGAAGCAACACAAACGTTCCAGTCACAGACGATTCAGCCGAGGCCAAAAAAGAAGGACGATGCCCACCCGCTTCAAAACCAGAGGCAATGATCAGATCAACACCGGTTGCCTCCAATGCGATAGCCTCATCCAATGTCGTAGCCGCCCCTACGGTAACAATCCCAAGCCTTCTGCACTGCTCCAAAACATCCTCGTCCAGCAAACCAAACATAAAACTAAATACAGGTGGCTTTTGATGCAATATTACCTCCAGCTGATTTTCAAAACGCGATTTAAATGGCGCAGGCTTTTCAGGCAAAGCAACCCCCACCTCATCAAAATAAGGCTTAAACAAAGCCTGAGCCTGTTTAAACTGCTCATCAGAAACAGTCCCATCTACGGCATCCGTATCCGAAACCCATAAATTGATATTATAAGGCTTATTCGTTGCAGCCTTAATCTGCAGGTCTACCTCGATAATTTCCTGCGGACTCAATGTATAAGCCCCATAGCCACCTAGCCCACCAGCGTTAGACACTGTCGATACCAGCGCAACTGAAGAGAGGTTCCCTCCAAATGGTCCTTGTAAAATGGGATAATCAATCCCTAATATTTTCGATGCTCTTGTTTCGTACCACATCATCTTAAAATTCATTAATCATTGTACAACCGGCTCAGTGTCTCTCTCGAAACACCCAAATAGGCCGCAATCAGTTTCTTAGGCACCATATTATAAAGCTCCGGATACAGCTTCAAAAGCTCCTCATACCTATACCGCACATCATTATTCATAAAGGACAACAACCTTTTCTGAACAGCCACATAGCCCCTGTTCGTCCGCCACCTAAAAAAATGCTCTACCTTATGGATCTCATTACATAGCTTTTCCCGGTCACTATTGCTCAGGCAAAGCACTTCCGCATCGCTAATGCAGTCCACATTAACAGTGGCTTTGGTATGGTTATATAAGGCGTTAAAATCAGAAGCCCACCAGGTAGGCATGGCAAATTGCAGGATAAACATTTTCAGGTCATCGTTGATAAAGAAAGCCTTTAAACAACCCGAAACCACAAAGTATTCACAATCTACTTCATCGCCCTCCATTATAATGGCCTGTCCTTTTTTGAAGCTAAGTTTTTTAAAATGTGAGAAGAAATAATCAAACTGCTCATCAGTTAGAACAACCAATTTATCAATATGAGTTTTTAAAATTTCCTTGGCTTCCGATGGCATATCAGCTATATTTCATTGTACACTTTAAAGTTAAAGATTTAAATCTATTCGCTTACGTCTGTAAACATTTTGTTCACCATCATCCAGCGGTTATCAATCTTATGGAACGATAGCAGCTCGTCATAATTAAACTCATACATTTTAACGTGCACCTTGGCTACAGCAATCGTGTTGATCACCTCTACCGATATCACCGTTCCCTTAAAGGGCTTACCAGAATCTTTGGGACTTTGCCTGTTGGCCACACCATCAAGGTACTGGTCAAGCGTTTTAAAATAAGGCTGCCCTTTTATATCGGCAAACAACAAAGTACCCGGGTTTAAAACCTTCCGCAGCTTATCCGTATCACCTTCATAAATCCCTTTAAAATAATAATCTTCAAGTGCCTGGGTAATTGCCAATGAATCTTCTTTAGTAGTTTTCATTTTCTTTAGTTTTTATAGGTCAAATTAATTCAGATGATGCCCCGCAGCCATACCACCATCTACATTGATGATTGCGCCGGTTATAAAATTACTTCTGGCAACTAAATATACCATTTGTGCAATGTCTTCCACCTCACCAACACGGTTCAGCAAATGCAATCCTGCACTTTGATCCGCATCATCACCATGCATAGGTGTACGGATCACACCCGGAGCAACAGTGTTCACCCTGATGTTATGTTTCCCAAATTCCGCGGCAAGCTGTAGGGTAAGCGCGTGTATCCCTCCTTTAGAGGTCATTGGCGCGGTTGATGGGCCACCACCAAGTGCATGGTTTACCAGCGGAGTACCGATATTGATCACCACCCCACCCTGCTGTTTCAACATTTGTGGAATAATCGCCTGCGTAGTAAAAAAAGTACCCTTCAGGTTGGTATTTAAAAAGCGGTCCAGATAAGCCTCATCCACTTCCAGAAATGGTTTAGTCTCATAAATACCGGCATTGTTTACCAGTACATCAACAGCACCAAATTTCTCAAGGGCAATTGCCAAAAGCTGCTCACCAGTACTTTTATCTTTTACATTGCCTGCCACCATAGCCAGGTTCTCACCACCGCCAAGCTCCTGGTAAACCTGGTCCAGTTTTTCTGGGGTTGATGAATTGATCACTACATTATCGCCATTTTTCAAAAAGTGGCGGGCTATTTCTTTACCGATTCCGGAGGAGGCACCGGTAACTATTATGGTTTGCTTTTTCATTGCCTTATTTCTTATCGGCTGTTATACCTTTTTCTCTTAATACAGATACCTGTTCACCTGCAAAACCCCAATCATCAAGTTCTATTTCCTGAATCACCACATGGGTTAGCTGAGGGTCTTTATTCAATACATCTGTCATCAGATCTGTAACCCCTTTAATCAGGGCTTGTTTTTGTTCGCGACTAACTCCTTCGCGGGTTAGTTCAATTTTAATGTATGGCATGGCTTTATATTTTAGGCTAATACTGGTTGTACAGCTTTAGCGGTTACATCAATAGACAATTCAAAATCATTGTAGATGAGGGTATCGCCCAAATTCTGAAAGAAATTACCAGAGCGGAACTTCATTTCGTATTTAGTACGGTCAACTAACAGCTTGGTCGTAGCGCTTAAATTATCGCCATTTACCGCTATTGCTGCATCAAAATTGATTGGGTGAGTAATGCCTTTAATGGTCAGGTCAGCTTCAATATCATTACCAGAAACCGAGGTAATTTCCAATGTTGCTTCAGGATATTTTTCAATAGCAAAGAAATCATCAGAAGCCAGGTGACCGGCAAATTGTGCGTTCGTTCCAGGATCAGTAACATCCAGTATTTTGATAGATGCGGTGTCGATAATGAATTTACCACCTTCCAGTTTACCGTCGTTCAGAATAATTTCACCTTCTTTAATACCAATGGTACCATTGTGTGCTCCGGTTACTTTTTTGCCTACCCAATCAATATTACTTTGGGCAGCTAAGATTTCAAATTTTTGAGTTTTCATAACTTTTGTTTTTAATTGTACATCAAAGTTCTAAAGGATTTGCCCGGAAGTTGTGTGACCTACATCACCATTAAAATAAAGCTTGTTTTATGTGATCCAGATCACTATAAGAGAGCCACCTCGTATCACCCAAATTTGTTACAATAAAACAACCCAGAAAAGGTTGGCCCTTATACTATTTTTGCTAATTTAGAATGTTGCCAAATAAAAACAGGAGAATAAAATAATGACATTTTCCTGCACAATTATTGCAGGCAGCTAACGTTTAGACTGATAATAATTAATGGGGAAACCCTTTCTAATAACCCAAAATCAGAATTCAATGAAAAAACTGAGGTCAAAAGTAGTAAAAGCGCTCAAAAGAGAATTTACCTTCGAATGCACAATTTCAGCAAGAATGAATCAGGTTATTTTAGATGTTAAAAACATTGATTTTGAACAGCACCTTGGACAGTTAATTCAGCAAACTCAGCAAATCATTGACAAGTATTACCCTCAGAGAGAAGAACACCTTTGCCTTGTCATCAGACAAATGGACGGGAACCACCAGADTAYAYYKRAGATCTGGAAGTCGGTATATTAAACCAGATATTCACCCGGTAGCCTTCTAAACCTACCGAGGTTTAAATTGTAAGAATTTTTGTGATCCGCCATGATAGCTAAACTCATAAGCATTTCCACAAATTATATATCCTGTGTCTCCATTAGAGGTATAACCAGGTAGATATTTCACCGGTCCAAATATTTTATCTATTTTTTTCCAACTGTCGGTTGCAGGATTGTATTCATACACATAGTCGCTCAGATCTCCGGTATAACGGATATTCGTCGTTCCGCTCCCAATATATCCCTTGCCTTGTAAGCCAAATGAGAATCCAAGACAGCTTCCAGCTTCGTAAGGAATATCTGCGATTCTTTTCCAAGTTTGACTTGAAAAGTCAAAAGACCAGGCATCTTTACGAAGGTAGTCCAGTCCCAAACCAATACCACCTATGTAGTAACCCTTATTACCTATTATGAAAGTATTTGAAAAGCTTGTTGCCACACCGGGAAAATCAGGGAGTCTGCTCCAGGCATTTGTGCCTGGAGTATATTTCCACACCTCCGAAGACCTTCCATTTTTAACATCGCCTCCAACCAAATAGCCCGCTTCTTTGGTGCTAAAAGTGCTGCCACGCGAGGTATAATAACCCGGAAATGAGGCCACTATTTTCCAGGTATTGGAAGCTGGTGAATAGCAATAAAAATCATTAGAATAATTTCCATTCAAGATTCCCAAACCAATGTATCCTTTATCACCAGCAGAAAAACTAGTCGTAACCCACGCAGACACAGGGCAATCGGCCATTTTTGTCCATACACTAGTGGCGATGTTATATTTCCACCAGTCGTTCAATCCTAGGTTACTTTCTTTACCCCTACCCAATCCGCAATATATATTCCCTTCCAGAAAAAATGACACGGCTTCCGAACGCGCTGCACCTGGAAAATCTATTCTTGATTTAAAATATTTATAAGCAAAGTAATCTTCTTTAGACACTGCAATCAGATCTTTACCTGTCTGCACAGTAAGCTTACCTGATTCAGAAAGGTTTAGATTATCTGCTTTAACAACAAGTTCCGTTGTAGTTGCCGACACTACTTCTAACTGTAAATCCCCTATCTTAACGATGTTTCGGTCAAGAGTAGGGTTAAAATATTTACCGAATATCTTCAACCTCTCATCTGATAGTTCAAGATCCTCTGTAGGTGTTATTTCAGGGAAGTTTAAGCTCAGGCCAACCGGATTACTTTTTTGCCCATAAACACTTACATACAATGAACTATATCTTCCCATTATGCTTTCAGGAATAATGAAGTTGATATTATTACCTGTTACTTTAATTGGCTTACACACAATATCAGGTTCAATCAAAATACTGAAATCATCCAATTTAGCGGGCGCAGATTTATCCAGAGTTAATGTTACGGTATCACCCCAGGTATAAAGCTTTTCGGGTATTTTCAGTAGGGGAACTTTTGTACCTGTAGCCACAAAAGATGCTTTTGTACTGAAATGATAGTTGTTTGAGTCGTCAACATAAAATGCTTTCACATAATAGGTCGAATCTTTACTGAAACCCTTTAATTCATAATTTAATTTCAATAATGGGGTTGCAGAACTATAGGAATAAACGCCTGCTGATGACATTACAGGTTCCGAGTCTGTACTCCAGATAAAACCAGTTTCTTTTATGTGATCCAATGATAAGTTTCTCAGCTCAGCGTTAAAGTTCACTAAACTCCCTGTGTTAGTAATCGATAAATCTATTGATGGTAGCGATGAATCTCCAGGTAAGTCTTTCTTTTTGCACGAAAAGAAAAATAGGGCCATAAAAATAGCCAGACAGTAAAACTTCATAATATGATTGCGAAAATTTAAATAAGGTGACGAAGGTATATATTTAATAGGAAAATCATAACTTCTTATTCTTCAATATCCTCAAAAAGCTCACCCTCCCAAAAGTCAGGATCAACTTCTGTAAGTGAGTTTTTAAAATAACCCCAGCTCTGAAGACTATTCAGATACTTCAATCTGTCATCATTTTCGTTGTTAGCCCTAAAATAAGTGATCACCCAGCAGGCACCTATACCACATAAACCGGTTCGATTTCACATCAAAATGCCTGGCTAAAATAACCATGACGAGCACATCAATGTGGCTGATCATCAGTATCCCAAATATGGTAAAACCGGTAAATGGATAAATGTCCTGCGGACGGGAGCCATGCGAAATGATGATGTAAAAGATAATACCTATGATCACAGATAGCAACCAGGTTAGCCGGTTCATTCTTTTTACAGGTAATTTCTCTTGCATATACGCAAAGTTACTGATTTGAACATCTTTAACATCAAATTAGTCACTTAAGCGGGCAAAACCAAGAATGAACGAGAAAATATCAAGCCCAAATTATTTGCTTTTCTGCTTAAACCTTTCGTAGTCTATAATCTTCTTCGTCAAGATCGCCTTTCTTGCAAGTATACTTTCCACTTGCGTATCTGCAGCTTCCAGTCCCTCCATCGGATCACGGACTTCGATCTTCTCAATCCATTTCGGATCCAGATTGTCATACCGTTCATACATTTCCATGAACTCTTCAGGACTGAACCATCTTTTCACCGATGGCTCAAATACCCATAGCCTTTGCTTAAGCGCATTATTAAATATTTTTCTGATCAAATCTATTGTTCTAACCGTTTGCTCATACTTACCTGAATATTCAAATAACGGTTTATGTTCTCGTTGAGGTCTGTTGCCCATATCAGTAAAATTGAATAAACAAATTTACTAATATTTTTAGTAATATTTCAAAATTAAATCATAAAAAAACATTTTTTTAGCATTCACAAACCTGTGCCACAGCCAATCAGCATACATACCATTCCTTCTCTTGTGCTTTATCCTGCGATAAACACCCTGGCCCTCTCTGCTACCTTCTAAATTTGTATTCCCTTCAATGATTTGCGGCAAGCCGCGAAACACGTTTGTTTACGTCATCAAATGGTTCTAAATATGGTAAATGAACCATCATGAAAAATGATGGTTCAAAAGGGTTCTCTATTTGCCTGACTTTTTCCAGCAAAATATCAAATAGTTCCTCAATCAGCTGAGGAATTCCCAACGGCGTATAAGCCGACCTGCTAATCCCACCTGGGATAGAGCGAAGTCTTCCCTGAGCCTGAGGATCAGGCAATAAGTTATTCGCTAGCATCGCATGAAGGTTAATAAAGTATATCTGTTATAGCCAATTTCTTCGGCCGCCTGAACGATAAACTCAATTGCATCTTCATTAGGGATTTTTTTAAGGCTATTAAAATTTCATCGTGAACTGGACTTGCTATTACTTTCTTCATAGTATCGCGACACATATCAATATACTGTTGCTGCTATCCAAGTTACTGCGACCTCAAACTCGTCGCCGGATTCATCATTGCAGCCTTCACAGACCTGTACCCGACAGTCAAAACCGCCACAGTCATGTTTACCAAAATTGCCAGCATAAAAATCCCTGCCCCAATACTGATCCGGTAAGGGAAATTCTCGAGCCAGTTATTCATCACCCACCAGCCCAGAGGCGCAGCAACTACAAAAGCAATCAGCAGCAAACGGGTAAACTCCTTACCAAAAAGCCATACTATGCTCTGCACACTGGCGCCCAATACCTTGCGCACACCTACTTCCCTGGTTTTTTGAGCAGCCATAAAAGATATCAATCCGTACAAACCCAAACAACCGATCAATATCGCAATACCGGCAAAAACCTGTATCAGATTTAATATAATCCGGTCGCGATCATAAAACTTAGCAATCCTGTCATCCAAAAAATCATACTTATACACATTATTCGGGTACACCTTAGCCCATACGTCCTTCATAGCACCAAGAGTAGCGTTCATATTCGCCATATCCACTTTTACCGCACAAGCGCCATAATTATCGCGCAAAGTGGTAATATAAAGCGCATCAATACCCTGGTGGAAAGACTTATTATGGAAATCCTTAACCACTCCTACCACTGTGCCCTTATAACCATTCATGACTGCAGTTTGCCCAATAGCCTCCTGATTTTTGGCCAAACCCAGCTTCCTCACAGTAGTTTCATTAACCAGAAACTCACGCACAGTATCCGAAGGCATCAGGTTACGTCCGGCAAGGATTTGCAAATTGAACATCGAGGCATAATTCGCATCTCCCGCTTTGGTTGATATCCCAAACTCCTCCGACTTCGGCCGGGAACCAAACTGAATACTAGTACTCGGCGCGAATTCAGAGGCCGGTGCATCACCACAAAACGTCAGGCTTTCCACCCCCTTTATTCCCGAAAGTTCGGCTTTAAGCGAACTCAGTTTAGCAACCTCATTATTTGGAACCGGAAGCATCACCACAGCATCCCTGCGGAAACCCATATCAGCCTGTCTCGAATAACGCACCTGACCAGCCACCACAAGCGTACCGATAATCAGTAACTGACAAATGGCAAACTGCATAACCACCAAACCCCTCCTCATAGAAATACCACCCGCATCCTTTTGAGACAATTTACCCTTCAAAGCCAGCACAGGTTGCAGACCGGCGAGGATCAAAGCCGGATAAGAGCCCGAAAGCAAAATCATCACAAGAAACAAAGCCAGCAAAAACAGTAGCATATAAACATCGCTGAAAAGATGAAGTTTCACCTGCACATCAAAAAGCTGGTTTACATAAGGCAAACTTAACTCAGCCATAATTAAAGCCAATACCATAGCCAGCATCGTAATAGCCGCAGTCTCTACCATAAACTGCCAGAACAACTGCCAGCGTTGAACCCCCAGAACTTTCTTAATCCCAATTTCAATAGAACGTTTCAGTGCCTGCGCAGTAGCCAGGTTAATAAAATTCACACAAGCGGTGATGATCAGGAAAACGCCGATTAAAGACAATGCCCAGAGATTCCTCTTCTCAACCGGACCATTAAGATTAGGATTAAAGTGGATATCTGAAAGCGGCTGCGCCCTGAATTGAAAATACTTGGCATCTTTCGCATTATAATGACTGTTGGACATGGCAATAAGTGCCTCTTTTATTCTGACAGGCGTTACACCCGGTTTAACCAGGATAAAACACTGCAGACTTCTGCTCACACTAAACCACCAGTCCTTCTCAACCATCCACGGACTGTGCTGTTTCAAATGCTCAAAAGGCACGTAAATTTCCTCAGGTCGATCGGTATTAACAGGCAGATCTTTTAGAATCCCTGCAACTGTCACACTAAATATATTATCTACACGGAAGGTCTTTCCAATAGGATCTGCCCCGCCAAAATATTTCTTAGCAATTCTTTCCGTAATCAAGGCTGTATTGGGCACACGCAATGCCGATTGCTTGTTTCCGCGGACCAATGGTAAGTCAAGGATATCAAGAAACTCCGGCTCAGCAAAAGCTACAGGCTCCTCAAACTTTGCTTCTGTCCCATTGGCCGAAGGAATAGCAATAACCCTATCGGGAATAGCCGCCACACTTGCAACCTTTTCCGCAAGCGGATAATCACTTCTAAAGGTCTCCGCAAGCGGCGAGGTTACGCCCGTGTTGTAAGTGAGCTCCTCCCCATGAAATTCCGTAGTGATCCGGTAAACCCGATCCGCTTTAGAATGGTAACCATCAAAACTCAGGTGATACATCACCAAAGCAAATATCAGAACAGCAGAGGCGATCCCCAGTGCCAGGCCAAGCACATTGGTAAGTGCGTATGATTTATTGCGCTTCAAATTCCGGAACGCGATCTTGAAGTAATTTTTCAGCATAGCTATATTTTTTAATCAAAATCAGCATTACAACAACATAGCCATAAGGTAAAAAATCCTTTTTTAAGCCGCAAACGCCAATTTCACGGCAAATCACTTGTGCGAATATGAACACCACTGTCCGAAATCAAACAACACCTACTCTCCACCGTACCTCCGTCATTTTGGCTACTACATTCCTCAATATGGCCACATCCACCACCCAACTTCTGCTGACTTTTGTACATCACATTTAAATAATGACAAAATGAAAAAGACAGTTTTTATTACAGGAGCATCTTCAGGCTTAGGAAAAGCCGCCGCCAAACTATTTCAAAGTAACGGCTGGAACGTTATCGCCACAATGCGCAATCCCGACAAAGAAACAGAATTGAATACACTGGAAAATGTAACCTTGCTATCATTAGACGTTACCAATGTAGAACAAATTCACAACACAGTAAAAGAAGCAATAGCAAAACACAATATCGATGTGGTATTAAACAACGCCGGATATGGATTGGTAGGTGCGCTGGAAGCGATCTCAGATGAGCAGCTTGTGAAACAAATTGACACCAACCTGTTGGGAGTGATCCGCGTTACCCAGGCTTTTGTACCGTATTTCAGAGAAAAGAAAAGCGGATTATTCCTGACCACTACTTCTATTGGCGGCCTCGTAACTTTCCCTCTAGATTGTATTTATCACGCTACAAAATGGGCTTTGGAAGGTTGGAGCGAAAGCATGTCATTTGAATTAGGCCTTTACAACATTGGCATCAAAACCATCGCACCCGGCGGAATTAAAACCAATTTTGCAGGAGATTCTTTAGCTGTTGCTCACCACCCTGCTTACGAAGAAGGATTGGGTAAATTATTTGACCTGATGAGTCCCGACAACTTTGAGCCTGTAGAGCTAATTGCCAAAGTGGTATACGAAGCTGCTACCGATGGTAAAGATCAACTAAGATACGTTGCCGGAGAATTTGCCAATCAATTATATGCAAGACGTCTCGAAATTGGTGCCGAGGCAGCAGTAAAAGAGATGAACAAAATGGTGTTTGGAGAATTAGTAAATTAGCACAATGAAGAAAGAAGCAGACAACCTTTTAAGGATAAATTCAATTTCAGAACTGCACCGGATGCTGGGCTTACCTAAACCCCTGCATCCGTTGATCAGCCTTGTAGACAATTCCACAATGGTAATGAACGAAGCCTATATTAAAAGTTCTTTTGTGTTCAATTTCTACAAAATATCTTTCAAAAAGACATTGAAAGGAGTATTCGGCTATGGTCAGGGATATTATGATTTTGATGAGGGTGGTATGATATTTACCGCTCCTAATCAACTGCTCTCAATTATCGGCGACGATAAAGAGTACGAAGGTTTTTCATTGCTTGTCCACCCCGATTTTATCCGAAATTACCCCTTATGCAAGAACATAAAATCGTACGGATTTTTCTCTTACGAAGCCAATGAGGCATTGCACCTGTCTGATAAAGAAAAGACAACTATTTTGGGCGTTCTGGATAACATTCAGCAAGAATTAAACGGTACTATTGACGATTTCAGCCAGGACCTCATGATTTCTTATATCGAGGTATTGCTGAATTACAGCAATCGCTTTTATAAACGGCAATTCATTACCCGTAAAGCGGTAAACAATGATTTGCTGGTAAAAATGGAAGAGGTATTGAGCAGTTATTTCGACAAAGAGGAACCATTGGACAACGGATTACTTAGCGTGGAATACCTCGCTCAGCACCTAAATGTTTCGCCAAGATATCTTAGCGACATGCTCCGCTCCCTTACCGGACAAAATGCCCAGCAGCATATACACGAAAAACTGATTGAAAAAGCAAAGGAATTTCTGTCGACATCCCATTTAACAGTAGCAGAAATAGCCTATCAATTAGGCTTCGAGCATCCCCAATCGTTCAGTAAAATCTTTAAAAAGAAAACCAATATCACCCCTCTAGAATTCAGAGCCTCATTCAATTAAAAAACCGCAATGGACATCAAATCATTTATATCAGACTGGATTAGTCTGAGCAATGCTTTCGATACAAATAAATACCTGCAGAAATATAACCCGGATGCTATTTTGGACGATCCTTCCGTTGGCAGAAAATTTATTGGACACGCTGGCATCAAAGATTATTTTACAAGCTATTTTATCGGCTACAATACACACACCCGATTGATAAAACTGGACATCAATAATAACGAAGCGCATCTGGAGGTAGAATTTACAGGGGAATTTCCAGAGAGAAAAACCGGTGGCATATTCGACATGACATTTAAAGATGGAAAGATAGCAACCGTAAAAGCAGATTTAATTTAAAAAAACTCAAAAGAAAATGGACAACAATAGTTTCGACCAAATCATAGAACGCGCTTTAGCGCTTAGAAAAAAATACCACGAACTTGAGCTTTCTCACCACGGTACCGAATGGAATGTAGAAGAAGATGCCTTAGCGTTTTTAACCGATGCAGGATTGGTTGGCCGCCATACCATGTCGCAACAACAGCGCTGGCCAAAAGCCGATACTGATACCGAACTGGAACACAAACTAGGCGAAAGCATCTGGTGGCTCATCGTTTTAGCCGACCGTATGGATATTGACATTAAAGAAGCCCTGGGCAATTTCCTTACAAAAACGGAAAACCTCCTGAAATAAATCCTATTTACGATATTTTTTGCCCGGCTTCCTACTTGGGTGAAATACAGCTAGGATTAAAATATCGTTGGTTTTCTGATAAATCTTATACACAATAATATATGGAAAAACGTCTACTTTACTTCCCCTACAGTTACGCTTTTTAATTTGATAGTGCTGTGGGTTTTTGGAAATGAGTTTAATCTGTCTTTCAACTGACCAACTAAACGATTGCCCAACCCTTCTAAGTGCTCTTCATACCATTGATAAGCTTCTATGTACTCCTTTTCAGCAGCAGGATGGAAACTATTATTATAGCTCATTAACCCTTCACTGCCAATTTAGCCTTCTGTTTTACCACTTCCCAAGTCGAAGTTTTAACCTTGCCTGACTCATACTCATCAAGACGCATATCAATTTCCTTTAGAAAATCTTTGTCTTCCCATAAATTGATCTGCTCATTAATTTCTTCTTCAACCATTGTATATATTGCTTTCACCTTCTTTTCATCGGCATACCGGATATAATATATAGTCTGTCCCTAATTGCTGTAGCGGCCATAGTTGCTGAGTTATTAATCAAAAACACACAGTATCAGACTTAAGGTCAAGCAACAGCACTTTTTTACATTTCCCCCAAAAAAGAAATATAATCTTTAGTACTCTCTTCAATTCTTGCTTCAGTTGCATCATGCTCCGCTCCGTAAAAAGCAAAAAGTGGTTTGTAATCTGCCTTGATATAATCAAACGTTATCTCAAACGGAGCGGTGAGTTGCTTCAGTGTATATTTATACCTTCCTCCAGAACGGTAATCCTCTTCATTTATACCCGCAGCAATACTCAAAGCTACTTTCTTACCGGCTAGCTTGTACCCGCTGCCTTTGCCATATGCCCAACCATGGGTTAATACCAGATCCAGCCATCTTTTTAAAAATGGCGGACAATTAAACCAGTAAAAAGGAAACTGAAATATGATTTTATCGTGTGCTGCAACCAGTTCCTGTTCATGCGCAACATCAATTTGCTCATCCGGATAAAGGGCGTGCAGATCATGTATGGTATACTTTTCAGGGTATTTATTTAATTCTTCAATCCATCGCTTGTTGATTACCGAATTTTCGAGATCCGGATGTATCACAATCACCAAAGTCTTCATGCTATAATTATTAAGAGTTATGCGTTTAAATTTGCGATACAAAGATCAAGCTTATAAAGCGCTGCTGAAATATGGGGTTAATTAATCCCTATTGACTTAAACCATCAGTTTAGTACTTTTGAATTTTAAAGAAAATCATATGTATCAGCGAAAAATTCCCATCGATTATAATTGCGGCCTTATTGTAGCCATGGAAGTTGTAGGTTCTAAATGGAAATTTTGTATACTCGATGAAATTTCAAAAGGAAAAACCCGTCCCAGAGATCTGTTAAATGCTATAACGGGTATCACCAGACGCGTATTACAGCAACAACTAAAGGAATTGGAATTTCATGGAATGATTGGAAAAACAAGCTATGCTGAAGTTCCTTTGCGTGTTGAATACCACCTCACCGAAACCGGAAAATCCCTTCTCCCGCTAATCTCTGCCGTTGATAAATGGGGATTGGAGTTCGCTCCCCAATTAAAAACCGTTCTGGAAACCACCCCAACATCCTAGCACACTCGTCATTCTTCCTCGTCATCTCGATAGGAGAGATCTCTTGTTTATGCCGTCAATTTGCTTCGTAAATCTCTCCTAACGTCGAGTACGAACTAATGCAATATCCTTTACCTCCCTTTCATCCCCCCAGCCTTTTTATAAAAACCTTCTGACAACTCCTTCTTGCCCAAATTCTTATAATAATCACCCATTGCCTCATAAGATTTATAACTATTCGGATAATTTTTCAAATTCAAATCAAGATACTTCTTTGCTCTGTCAAATTGCTTAGACCCCATCAGTTCATGAGCCACCGCATTTATCAACTCCCCCGGAGGAGCAACTTTATACCCTAATCTCTTGCCAACCATCTCGTAATGCGCTGCCAGTTTTCCATCCTCACTGTAATCTGGAGCAAAGAACCCCGGGAAAGGAAAACTGATCCCATAAAAATTATAAATAAAACCCATGGCATCAATAATGCCAGGCAAAGCAACACCTCCATGATCATAATCAGGATAATATTTCGATTGGTAAATCAATGGATGCGCACCTATTATCGATTTAATGTACTGATCAAAATTCAACTCTGAACGCATAGGCAGGGTTCTGAGATTCGTATCCGTTTTTAGCGCCTCTATCGACAAGCTTTTGTCCACTGAATGCGCAATAGCAAGAAAAACACTCGTATTAGAATAATCTGCAAGGGTAAGTTTGCTTTTTACGGAATTGATCCAGCTTTCCTTTTCCCACCAGGTGGTCGGGTCGAGCACAACATGGTTCTGGAACAATCCCTTATGATTCAGTAAAGCATTGATAGCAGCCAACCCCCCAAGCGAATGACCTATTATGGTGCGATGCGGAGCTGCAGGGCAAATGGAATCTATATGTGGAATAAGTTCTTTTTCAATAAACCCAAGAAACTTTTCGCCACCACCGGAACTGGCTGCCATGCCAGCAGGAACAAGAGGAGGGTTCGGCCAGTGTGTAGGACTCAAATCTCTCATCCGGTCGGTATTGACTATACCTACAACGATGACCTTTGGACTTGAAAAGTTCCCACTGCCTCCGCCTTTGCTTTCGGAAATTGCGGCTATCGTTTGAAAGTATGAGCCAGCGTCAAGCACATAAATAACAGGATACTTCTGGTCCGGTGCAAATTCGTCCGCTGGAGTATCCGGAAGATGGACAAGAATCTCTCGCTTTTCGCCCAGTATCTTGGAATAGATGCTGTCCCGAAAGCCTAAAATCAGTAACTTCTTAGTTTGGGCGACTAAGAAAAATGTTGAACTTACAGACAGTCCGATGGTTAAAATTAGCGTTCTCATACCGCAATAATAGTATATGAGAAAACATGCCTTAAACAAATGTGACGAAACCCCGAAAATATGTGACCAATTGAAGAATGAAGCTACAGAACGCTATTTTCCTATAAATATAACACTTCTTCTTCCTAACCCACTTCGTCATTCTTCCCGTCATCTCCTTTGATTAACCAAAGGAGATGACGGTGGCGGCCCCTCTACACCCCCTCTTTACAACTTAACCTGCAGCGTCAAATAAAACGTCCTGTTATCAGACGGCAAAATACCCGGCCCCGGATAACCATCTGCCCTGCGCGTAAAATACTTTTCATCCAGCAGGTTATTGATACTTCCAGATAAGGTAAACAACTTCCATCTGTAGGTTGCACTAAGATCCATTACCTGATATGCAGGTACTACCCCATCAATTGCCCGGTCAGATCTTTCAGCATTAGTCGCATCAGAATATTGTTTACCAACATGAGAAAACTGGTAAGCAACATCAAAGCGTTTGTTGCCAAAAGAAATACCCGTACGAAATAAAATAGGCGGAACAAATTCAACCAGATTATCCTTTCGCACCGATGGGTCTAAACTGGTAATATATCTCGCATCTATCAATGCAAAATTGGTATAAACGCTAAGTTTATATTTACTGGTTCCTTTACTAAATGCTTTCAACAAGTCCCCTTCTATCAAACTCTCAAACCCTATATTGCGACTGTCGCCTATGTTTTTCCTAAGGCGATAGTTCTCCAGATTATCAGCGCTTTTTGTGTTTACTGAACCAATGCGTTTATTGTATTTCAGATAAAACAAGCTCAGGTCGTACCGCATCCAGGAGTTCACATTACCTCTTATACCGCCATCAATGGTATACCCCTTTTCATCTGACAGAGTAGAATCGACGCGGGCATTCGGATTGACAACTCTAATATCGTTAAAATTCACACTACGATAGTTTTGTGAAGCATTGGCATACAGCTCAATGCCTTGCATCGGCTTATAAGAAGTCCCCAAACCGAAAAATACGAACGCCCGGTTATTTGTTTTCTTCTCGAAATTCTGGATGTAGTAAAAGTCATCATAAGGACTTGATTTAGTAGCATAATACCCATCTGCTTTAGTAGAAATAAACTCGAACCTCGCGCCCGGAGTAACGCTCCATTTTTCAGTCAGCTGAAAGATATTCTCGGTAAAAACCGCCACATTTGTTCCCGGAAACTCATATCCTGAACCACTCGGGAAGTCCCCTCTGTATTTAAACGTTGGGCCGCTGCCATCATCTGCATTACCTTGATTGCGCAGGGTCAATCCCTTATAAACCCTCACACCCCCTAAAAAAGTACTGGGCTGATTGTTTACTAATTTATACTGATGCAGTAAACGTATCTCCGAGCCATAATTCTTAAAGGTATCATCAAGTAAATCACGCTGAACTCCCGGGTCTGGCCTGTTGATATAACTTAATATACCCAGTGCCTGTCTGCTACCATGTAGATAATAACTGCGCCAGTTAATTTTAGTATGATCATTGAATTCATAATCAAGAGTAACGCTAGCCAGATTCCAATCTACCTTGAACCAGTTTCGGGCCCTGTTAGATTGGCTTGGGTTGGCTTCAAACTCATCATCAGTTAAGCCGCCCGGCAACTGCGCCAGATAGTGCATGTAAGTATATTCCCCGGTTACTTTGAGCTTTGGTGTAAACTGATAATCTAAATGCAAATAAGCGCCATTTTGGTTAAAACCACTGTTTGGACGCCAGCCATCACCACGTTTGTATTGGTAGTAAGCATAATAATTCAGCTTTTTTATCGTGCCGCCAATACTGTTAAAGGAATTAAAAAATCCATAGGAACCTGCGGTTTGACGACTGGTAACTTCCATCGGCTTATCTGCAGGGCCTTTTTTTAGCTGGAAATTTATCAGACCGCCGAATTGCGTCCCATACTGCAGACTGGCTGCACCTCGTATAATTTCTATCCTGTCCAGTGCTTCAGCCGGTGGCGTATAATAACTTTCCGGATAGCCTAACGCATCAGCACTAATGTCATAGCCATTTTGGCGTGTGTTAAAATTCGATACACGGCTTGGATTTAATCCACGTCCCCCTATACCAAGTTGCAGACCGCCACCGTCGTACTCAATAATATTGATCCCCGCCACGCGGCTATAGATCTGTCGGGTGTTGTTGGTTGCCAGATTCGCATTCAAGCTGCCAACGTTAACTACTTCTGTCTTTTTGCCGGCATAAATAGCAGTCCCTTCAACCTGCCTTAAATTGCCGGATGCCATTCTTTCAGCACTGTCCTGTACGTTCACTTCATCCAGTTGTCTGGTATCTGCATCTGTTAAAACAATGTCAAGGGTAACATTGCCATTTACACCAATCTTTTTACTGTAGTTCTTTGCACCCAGAAAGCGGATGCGCAGCTCATATTCTCCGGTTGCTACTGTTTTAAACTCAAAATTACCCTGTTCATCACAAGCGGCCTTCAAACCTCCGGGAACAAGACTCACAGTGGCACCACCGGCAGCTTGATCGTTGAACTGAACGTGACCACTGATGGTATAGCTTTGTGCAAATGCATTAAAAAAGCAAAGATTTAGTAGTAGAACAAGAAATATTTTACCAAAGGTGTTATTTTTCATTTTTAACGGGGGGTAATATCCAGGTATAATGGCGCCAGCTAAGTGGTTGCCTGGATAGATCAATAGTGGGGTTAGTAAATGGGCCTGAACGTGCTCCGTTGAGTGCCACATAAGATTCTGCATAAACGGCCGGATCTTTAAGTCCTCGCTGCTCATATACCGATGCCAGGTAATGCGCATAGCGTAAGATCAGGTCCGGTTGGGTACTCATCATCTTATCTTGTAAAGGAGTAAGAAATTCATTGTTATTGACTTCATAAGTTTTTCCGGTAGAAGGTTCTTTAACGTAAAAAAAAGTATTGCCCGATTTTTCCATCAGCATTACGCGCCACGAAAAACGATAACCCTCTTCATACCAGAACAACTGGCCAGGATAAGCTAAAAACCGTAAGGGAACAACTAATTGAATAGCAAAATAGAGGCCTAAAGCACACATAAACATCATGTTTACGCGCACAGGCAACTTATAAAAGCTATTGTTGGAACTAGATTTCCCCGGGCCTTTAATCCGATTCAGTAACTTTTGCTGAGCGGAAGAGCTGAAGAAAATAAARCTGMANWTGATCWYKRYRKWMGNSGNAWCANTMMMWAWAMYYKGWMWGAAYWWARYWSWKRMYMAAYRKAAGCCGATCACAAAAACATAGGCTATGGGACGGGTCTTCTGGCTAACTAAAAAGAAAGCGATAAAAAGATCGTATACCGCACCAAACCAGCTGAACAAGTAAGCAACCCAGCTTTTGTACATCAGGCTGCCGATCAGCGGCAAATGGCTTTTGGCGGGCAGCCAGATTTTCATGGGTGTAGCGCCCAGCAGCCAGTCAGGACTGAGTTTGGCAAGCCCTGCAAAAAAGTAAACTACCGCAATTTGCAAACGGATGATACCAATGGTCCATAATGGAACCATATCACGCTTTAAATCAGGCCATATTTTTACATCAATGGAAAAATACCGGTTTGCAGGCAGCCAGATCATTAAAAATCCAACCAGACTAATAAAGTAATAGTGATTGAGATAATTGGTCGCATCAATCAACTCAATATAGGTAAAGCTCAGGAAAAAGGCCCCCGCTGTAATGCGATAGAGAAAGCCTGCCGCCATTCCCAGAGCCGAAACTCCAGCCAGCAAAAAAAGCAGGTGCATCCCCGTATCTCCAAGTGGATGCACCCACTCAAATCCCCAGTAACTAAAGTAAAACCGGGGCGTGACATACAAATCCATTATCCAGCCATTGAGCCAGAAACGCATAATTCCGGCAAACATCATTAACCCAAAAAGCACCCTGAAAATAACCAGTGGTGCAATAGGTACAGGCTTTTGAAGATGATGATTAATCACCATCCGTATCCTGGTAGGTAATACGCACGCCTGTTGCCGAAGCTACGTCTGTCTTGATCAGTGTCAATAGTATCTGTATTTCACGGTAAGCCGCTTCGATTTCTGTTTTCTGACTAACCAAAGCAGTTGAGAACGGATCAGATACGGCATTCAATTTTGCTATAGCCAAATCAAACTGTTTAAGCACATCGTCACTTAATGGTTTCTTATTTAAAGCCACCAGGTAATCAGACATCCCCTTACCACTGTTGTTTCCGCTAAACATCTTTTTAAGGTTGGTTAAGTTTGCTACCGCCAGTGAAACAGATATCCCGGCATGATAACCTTCTGTTTTATCCGGATATTGAACTCCTCCCGACTGTTTACCAAAAGGCCATCCAATACGGGGTCCCTTCATCTGATCCATTTCAAAGGCGAACTGGTTGATCAAAAAAGCAATAGGACTACTGGCATCCGAACGCGTATTTTGTACAAATTCTGCCCTGTATGTATTTTTCCAGGTAGTGACTACACCACTTGTAAGCGTTTTCATTCGCGCAAGCAGATCCTGTACATATTTTTTACGGTTAGCAGCACTGCTACCACTGAATTTGGCCAATGCATCCTGGGCAAACAACACATAATCAAGCGAAGGGAAACCCTGCTGATCGATGGTGGAATTTTGCGTCAGATCATAAGTTCCACGGGTAATGTTTCCGTCAATTACCGCGTTATCTGCAGGAAAAGTATTCAGAAAATTATTAAGTAAAACCCGCTCTGAAGGGCCAAACTGATTCACTGATACCTGCTCATATTGTAGATATGCAGTCTTAAATGCAGTTTTTAAAGTTTGTTGGTTACCCGCATTCGGAGTAGTAAGAAACGTATTTGCAGCGGTTTCCAGCTGAGTAATCTGGTCCTGCAGCCCCATATATGCGGGAATGATCAAATTGTCAGCATAGTTCGTTAGCATACCGGCTTTATCAAAACCATCTGCTTTTGGGCCATTGTCTGTGCCTGATTTTTTGGAGCAGGCAATGATGAAAACTGTAAGTGCCAGTATCGTGGCTCCCATGCCGTATTTGATTCGATTGATATTCATATTCTTTAACTTAATGTATTAACAATGAAAGCTCCTGGCGCAAAAGTGCCAGGAGCTTTAGTAAAACAAAACTGCTGTTTAGTTTAAACCGTAGGTTGTTTTCAATATATTTTGCGCCTCAACCAATTTGGTAAAATTAGCCTCATTGATTAAAGTATAGAAATTAGTACCGATAGTTGCCTTAAGCTTCTGGTAGTTTGCTTCCGTTAATTTACTGTTTGCAGGGCGATATTTGAAGCATGAAATAAATCCAAAACCTTCAGATAAAGCATGGAGCTGAGTCGGCAGGTCACCAACACTTACTGAATTAGTAGGTATTGTAGTGTAAGCAAGCGCTGCAGCAGCAACCAATTGCTCCCATTTAGCCTGGATAATAGTGATCTGCTCTTTTACAACTACATAATCTTTTGCTCCAATTGCAGCACGGCCTTTTAAGAAAGCATTAAAAATTACTTTACCTGCTTCAATTCCTTTACCGCGTTCTGCAAGATAACCACCCCATAATAATGGTCTGATCGCATCAGTGTTAGCATAGGTTTTGTCCGGATTGTAATCAACAGGTACGCCTAAATAACCAAAGGCTTCATCCCAGTTGCGTTGCATCGCAGTTGTGCCATTAGTTACAGTAACATTATTAGCATCAGCTACGCTGTTAAGGATATTAATGGCCTCTTTAAAGAACAATGCACCCATCATACCTTTAGCCACCGCCTGATTGTACTCTAAACCGGTTGCACTTACCAATCTTTTTGAAGTACCTTTAATTACATAACCTGCAGTACCGTTTGTAGCTTCAACACCATTTTTAGTACTGTTTGCAGCTTGCTCTACAAAATATTCTGTGAAAGTTGCAGCATCAGCAGTTTTGTCAGCCAGTTTAACACCAGATGCGTTTAGAGTTGCATCAGTTGTAAATGGATTATTAGTATTGTTAAAATAATCATTTGCTTTTGCTGAAGTAATGGTAGCATTTAATGCAGTTCCAAGGTAAGAGTTTAGCTCTAATGCCATTTTCACCCTTTGAGATGAGGCAGTGTAATTTGCTCCTGCGAAATTATAAGTTGTTGGCACTTCATAAGGAGGAATGACGTCATCCTGAACCTTATCTTTCTTACATGAAGTAAGACCCGCAACTGCAAGGGCAATGAATACTGAACTCTTAAAGTATTGAATTTTCATTTTTCTATTTGATTATATAATTTATTACTATATTGTTTGTATTAAGTCTAAATAAGTGTTAATCTTGCTGCAAATATTAAAGCCAATTCTAAAGAATTTCTAAAGAGTCTTAAAAAATCAAAATTAATTTGAAAAATATTTATGAAGGTGTTGTTTGTAGAAGATGAACCAGTGCTATTGGAAGAAATGGAAACCTATTTCAGCTCACTCGATTGCATATGCGAACAGGCCATAACTTTTGGTCAGGCAGAGCAGAAACTAAGGGACTACATGTATGATGTGGTGGTGCTCGACATAACCCTGCCCGATGGAAGCGGAATAGATCTCATAGAAGACATCAGAAAAAGTCACCTCGAAACCGGAATCCTTATTCTTTCGGCAAAAGATTCGCTTCAGGACAAACTAAACGGGCTAAATCTTGGCGCCGACGATTACCTCACAAAACCTTTTTACCTCGAAGAACTGAACGCTCGCGTGAATGCCATATACCGCAGAAAAACATTAAAAGGCGCCGAACAAATCACATTCGATGATTTTACCATGCACCCATCTTCTAAATCATTCTTCTTCAAAAACAGTGAGGTAAGCCTTACCAGAAAAGAATACGACATGCTCATTTATTTTGTCATCAATAAGAACCGTGTGGTGAGCAAAGCATCAATAGTGGAACACCTCTGGGGCGATCATTTCGACCAGAGTGATAATTTCGACACGGTATATGTACACATGAAGAATCTGAGAAAAAAACTCTGCAACATTTCCGGTAAAGACTATATCAAAACAGTATATGGAATGGGCTATAAGTTTACCTACTAGTGAAGCTCTTATCAAAAATTAGTTATTATCATTTTGGACTTAGTGCATTGGTATTAGGGGTTACCGGCTGTATGTTGTTCCTTTTTCTGAGGCATGAAATATCTAAAGAAATAGAGGAGCAGCTGGAATTACAGACCGATATGGTGGCCGAAGAAATCCATATGGGGCGAACGGTAGCTTTCCCATTGGTAATCATCACCAAGGGTGATGAAAGCCTGATGAAACTGCCTAAAGTTTTTAAAGACACCCTCATTTATGATCGGCTCCAAAAAGTAACGGAAGGGTACTATTACTTCTCAGAGAGCAAAAAGATCAATGGTCAGCCCTACCGCATCAGGGTTATGACTACCTATATTGGCTGGGACAATTATTCTAAAACCATCCTCTACATTTTCCTGTCCATAGCAGCGCTGTTAATTGTACTTGGTACTTTGGTCAACTATTTCATCAGCAGCAGAATCTGGAAACCATTTTTAATAAACCTGAAACGGATGAAGGGGTACTCTGTAAGTTCAAAAGAAGAATTACAGCTAACGCTTACCGACGTTACTGAATTTAAGGAAATGAACAATGTACTTATTGATTTAGCGGCCAGGGGGAAAAGGGAATATACCGCATTAAAGGAATTTACTGAGAATGCCTCACATGAAATTCAAACGCCTCTAAGTATCCTGAAAACGAGATTGGAAAGTATTAGTCAGCAGCCATTAACAGTAGACATTGCCCGGTTACTTAACGATGCAAAAGAAGCAACAATACGCCTTAGTAAAGTAAATAAGGGATTGCTGTTATTGGCCAAGCTGGAGAATAATGCATTTACAGACGTGCAATGGGTGTCATTAGAGAACATTCTGAAACGCAATTATGATTTAATGGAAGACCTGTTTCAGCATAAAGGTTTGCAGGTGGAACAGCATATCGAGTCTAAGGCAGTATATGCCAGCTCATTCCTGATGGACGTTTTGATTTCTAATTTGCTAACAAATGCCCTTTCTTATACCGATGCCGGCTCCAAAATAGTTTTTAACCTGAATGAACATTCACTGGTGATTAGTAATGAAGGAGATCCGCTTTCTTTCCCTGAATCTAAGCTGTTTACCAGATTTGGCAAAGGAACTGCCGGGTACAAAGGCAATGGACTTGGATTATCAATTGTAAAGCAGATTTGCAATATTAATAAATGGCAGATTACTTATCAGTATGAAAACAATATGCACAAGTTTCGCATTGCTTTTTAACCCACCCCGCAACCAATCCCTACGCTAATCAATATAAAATATGCCACATCCGACTGGTTAAAATACGTCCTCAAAGTCTTCAGTGCTGCAACCAATGAATCGTCACCGTATTCCTCGACAAATGCACCTGCTCTGCAATTTCATCATAGCTAAGCCCCTGGTACCTGCACATTCTAAAGATCAGCTGCTGCTGTGGCGGCAAATGCGCCAATGCACTTTCCGTAAATTGCCTCAGGTCGCTCAACAGCACAGCCTCTTCCGTTTCATTGCTCGTCTTTTCATATCAGTCCAAAGCCTGTCAATAGCCCTTTGCGAAGTAGCCCGATCCCTTAGGGCATTTAGTGCCAGCCTCCTGGTAATGGTATACAGATATGGCAAAACCGATAGGTCCTCATTTAACCTGTCGTGGTCAACCTAAACATTTAACAAAGCATCGTGAACAATTTCTTCAGTCCCTTCCCTGTTTTTTAAGAACCTAAACAGAAAATATACAGCCTACTCAAAACCTGCCTCAATATACGTTCATCCCCCTGTTTCAATGAAACAGTCAGTTCCAGATCGGAAAAGTTACTGTAAGCGTTCATAAATATCTTTAATCCCTTACAGTAAAGCAATATAAAATATTTAACAGTAGATTAACATTTACTAAAGTGTAAACGCCACGTATGCATCGCTAGACTTGCCTCCCCATTTCGATCCTCCGCAGGCAATCACCACATATTGCTTACCATCAGCCTCATATACTGCCGGTGTGGCTACACCCGGTGCAGGTAAATCTGTTTCGAAAAGTATTTTACCTGTTTTCTTATCTATCGCCCTGAATTTACCATCCGCTGTTGCACCAATAAAGATAAGTCCTCCTGCCGTAACCACCGGTCCCCCGTAGTTCTCGCGCCCGGTAGTGGGCACTCCTTTCTTTTTCAGCTCTTCAAATTCACCAAATGGAACTTTCCACACATACTTTCCGGTATTCAGGTTGATGGCATTTAAAGTTCCCCATGGCGGACTGATTGCCGGATAACCTTCCTTGGTCAGGAATTTATTATACCCTGTAGATCCATAAGAAGGCTTTGCTGCCTTTGCAGTTTTGGTTTCCGATTTTCCGGTATACGGTCTTGCTTGTTCCGCTTTAAGATCAAGAATAAAAGAACCTATTGCGTTTTTTTCTTCTTTACTCAGGTGATTAAATCCCGGCATCATCCGTCTGCCTGTAGACAACAGCTCGGTAAACTGCGTAAGGTTATATTTCTTTTCAACACCAACTATTGACGGATAATCACCTGCTCCCAAACGCTCCGGGCCATGACAAACCATGCAATGTTTATTATACAGGGCCGCTCCTGCTTCCAGATTCGTTTGCGCAGTAGTTACAGGCGGCTCATTCTCCACAAGATTCAGTACCCAGGCCATTTCATTGGCATTTACGTATAGGATATTTGATTCTGGGTCAAAGGCAGGGCCTCCCCACTCACCTCCACCGTCATACCCCGGAAAAATAATCGTTCCTTCTTTTGTTGGCGGGGTATATATTCCCTGCGAGCGATATGTTTTAAAGCGTTTTTTAATGTCCTGTTGGGATGAATCACTAACCAAAGTATTAAGGTCGCTCTCTGTTAAAATCTGTCTGGCAAAAGGCTTAGGCAAAACAGGGAAGGGCTGGGTTGGCCAGAGTTTCTCACCAATAATTGGTGTATTTGTAATCATCTTCTTTTCCACAATAGGAAAAAGCGGCTTACCAGTAGCCCTTTCGAAAACGAAAATAAGCCCGGTTTTAGTAGTCTGCACTACGGCATCTATCTTTTTACCCTGACGGGTTGTTGTAGTCAATATCGGTGGACTGGAAATATCCATATCCCATACATCATGGTGTACAGTTTGAAAATGCCACTTCAATTTCCCGGTAAGGGCATCTAAAGCCAGTACACAGTTGGCATAAAGTCCTTTGCCCAGTCGGTCGCCACCATAAAAATCATTGCTCGGGTTGCCCGTTCCAGCAAACAACATTCCTCTCTTTTCATCCAGACTAAAGCCCGACCAACTATTTGTGGAACCCATGCGTTTATAGGCAGTTTTGTCTTCCCAGGTTTCATATCCCGGCTCTCCCGGCATAGGAATGGTATGGAAAACCCATTTCTGCTTTCCTGTTTTTACATCAAATGCGCGGATGTATCCAGGCGTTTCCTCACCTACATAACCGCTTAAAAAGAACAGGTTTTTATAAACCATAACGGGAGAAGTAGGCGCTACAAAAACCTTGCTTTCTTCTCTTCCTAGCCCTTTCCTCAGGTCTATCCCACCGTCTTTACCAAAACTAGAGATCAGTTTGCCGCTAACTGCATTTATTGCAAAAGCAATTGGCCCCACAGTATAGATAATTCGCTTATCAGCCCCTTCCTGCCAATAAGCCACACCCCTGTTCATGTTTACACTATTGCGGTGCCATGTTTTATTTATGGTAGAATCGGCCGGATCGAAATTCCATTTTTCTTTTCCCGTAGCCGCATCTATTGCAAAGACCTTTAGCCTTGGCGATACCCCATAGAGTATATTATTAACGATGATGGGATTGCACTGAATCGACCCGAATTTGGTATTGTCATTTTGCTCTGAATGATATACCCAAGCAACCTTTAGCTGGCTTACATTACTGGTATTGATCTGTTTAAGCTTCGAATATTTTATATTTTCACCATTACCTCCGGTAACTTTCCAGTCTCTGTATTTACCGATAGTATCAGCAAACCTGGCTGTTGAAGCAAAATCAAAAGCGATATTTGATCCAATTTTATCACTTTTATAAGCCAAAAGTAATCCGGAAACAGTCAGCAATCCCAAAAGATGCTTTTTACTAATAGTCATACAGATAATATTTTCTGTTAATTTATTAAATTATCTGAAAATATAATGGCTACCGTTTCCGGATTATGGTAATATTATTATGGCATCAACACTTATTCTGTTTTAATGGCTTGTAAGGCTTTGCCGTTTAAAGAAACCGTTGCCTTATCGGAAATGGTATAATGTGTTTTGGTAATGTTAGGATCCATCAGGTCAAGACTTCCCTCACCAGGAATATCAAACGCCGCCGTATCGATCTGGTTTGCCGAAGAAATAACCAGGCTGGCATTCCCATTGTCCTTATTGCCTATTACAGCATTTAATTTGCCCACCTTTAATTTGTCTAAAAATGCGGTGGTGTATTTACCCAGATCCAACTGCATCGCATCTTGCTCGAAACCGGAAATATTGATGTTGCCGGAAATATGGGCTTTTTTTTCTTCTTCCTTATTTCTGTGATAGGCACGACTGGTTAGCTTAACAGTACTTGGCATGATCAGGATCAATTCATTGTCCCAAATCTGAAAACCGCCATCTTTAGCTGCCTTTGTCAGGTCAATTTTTATGGTATTTCCATTTTTTGTCCATACCAAGTTTCCCTTAAGTCTGTCTCTTAACCATAGGCCCGGGGTTTTGCCCTTCTCAATGCGGATGGTAATTCGGTTGGCCGATTGCAATTCGACTTCGTTTACATCTTTAACAGAGCTAAACGTTAAACCATAAAACGGATTTTTATAGTCTCCTTTTAAAAACGATGCCTTAAGGCTAAAATTATAGGCTGTAAGGCCAATAAATGTGGCAACCACTGCTGCTAGTATAAACATTGTGCTGGTTTTCATAACTATTTAGTTTGGTAGTTTTGTGCTTTAAAAATCTCAAATCGCTCTGCAATATCTTCTACGCTAATGCCAAGCAAATACATGCTTTTGAATAACTCTGGTAGCTCCTGCCCCAGAAAACGCTCCTTGCTGTAATTCTTTACTTTCTGTACTGCATCCACAGCAATAAAGAAACCGATGCCCCTTTTATTGGCAATTACTTCTTTACCTTGCAGAAACTCATATGCCCTTACAACTGTTAACGGATTCACCTGCAGATCGGCAGCCAGCTCACGTACCGAAGGCAGTTTTTCTTCCGGCAACCATTTTTCCAGCATGATATTTTCAGTTACATAGCCTGCAATCTGCATGTATATCGCTTCATTCTCTCTAAATTCCATCTTACACTTGTTTTTCTTTTAGCCTGAAATAAGTACTTATCCAAAGGATTACTGAAATCAAAATGGCTACTGTTGCTGCAATAATAAAGCTTGTTTTTGTTGGCTCAATATATATATATTCTTTATTGATAATAAGACCGACCATGTTAAAGGGAATCCCATTATCAATCTCCTCCTGAAATATAGTATGAAGTAAAACCGGGTTTAACAGGCACAGCATCGCAATAAAGATGAAAAAACTGAATACCGTTTTTATAAAATGGAGCTTCTCAAAAAATACTGCACCAAAAAAACAGATGGAGTGTAATATAGCGAATACTAAAAATGATACCCACACTTTTCTATCAGTAGAAAATACGTTTACAACCTCTATTTTATCCGGTGAGTTTGCATTTCCGATAGTGATCACCAGGTAATCAATAGCATAAAAACAGCCCAAAAAAACCAGTTGAAATATCACAAATGAGTATAGCCAGGCAACCAGGTATTTTTCGAAATGAGAAGCAGGGAGCGATAACGCGGGAATTGATTTTTTTCTGTCGCCCAGATCGGTAAAGATCAGGCTGGTAAAAATAGTTCCCGAAAAAAACAGGAAATTTACAAACATAGCTGCTTGGATAACAGGCCCCATATGCCCCTTGGTACTATAACTTATAAAACCCAGGACTAAGATTAACACTCCAATTAATACGCCTGTGGACATTAAATACGTTTTGTATTGCTCGGCGGTATGTTTCTTAAACAGGTTAAGAAAGCGGGTAAAGTTGAAAGTTTCGTTCATGATAGCGTTATTTTAAAGATTCAATTACAGCAGTGTGATCATCAATTATTGCATTAAAGAGCAGCTCCATATCAACCTTATTGTTGTGCCGCTGGTTGTTGATGCTAATGGTATTATTGCCGATAGCGTTAGACGCGGTATATAATATCCCCTCTTTATTGGCGTTACCCGAAGTCGTAAAAAGTAAGCGGTCGCCAATATCATCCAGGCTCTTGTTCAGCACAATTTCTTTTTTGTGAAGGACAAGTAAGGTGTCAATCAGACTGTCCAGATCTCTTACCTGGTGGGTAGATATAATCATACAACGATCTTCTGTAATTGAAGAAGCCATGATTCTTCTGAACTGAACTTTTGAAGGAATATCAAGCCCGTTTGTCGGCTCGTCCATAATCAGCAATGAGGTGTTGGTGGCCAGACCAAAAGTGATCATTACTTTTTTCTGCTGACCAAAAGACAATTGGTTTAAATTATCATCGGGATTCACATTGAATTCCGCAAGTACTTTATAGAATTGTGCGTGATCAAATTTTGGATAAAAATGAGCCGTACGACGAACATATTCGTTCCCTGAAAGCGATGGCAGTTCCATCTCTTCAGGAATAAAAAACAATTCCTGTAAAAAAGAAGGAAGTCGCTTAGCGGCACTAAGGCCATTAACCTTGCAGGTACCCTCGGTTGGGAATACCAGACCTGCAATGTTTTTAAGTAAAGTTGATTTACCTGCCCCATTTTTTCCTAACAAGCCATAAATATGGCCGGTCTCCAGATTAAGGTTCAGATTCCAAAACAGAAGTTCTTTTTTCCTGTATCCGAAACTAAGGTTTGTTAATTCGATCATAGCGTTGTGAGTAAGGTATCACTGTAATACTTATGTAGTACAGTACAAATGTAGATATAGTATTTACATTTCCAAATTAATTCACAAAATATTTTTAACAATTGGATCACAAGGCCTTAGAAGGCGCCTAGGCCGGATTTTACTCCGGCTCTACAAAATCAAGATTTCTGTCGTGCGTCTCCGGAATGGTAATAACGGAGTAAAATCCAATTGCAAAACAGATGACGGTGATAAATACGATCTCAAGGCACTTGGACATGACCTGAGTGGCGGCGCTGATTTAAAGCTTAGAATTGAAAACAAGCAGGTTAAATTGGTTATCAATTCCAAAGAAGTATTTAAAACGCAATACCACAAATCAATTGGTAAGATTATGGGGATCAGGTTGACTATAGCAGGAATAGGCTATTTCGATAGCCTTCAGATTACAGACCTGAAGACTAAAGAAACATTCTAATACCTATTTAAGTGGAACCGCTTTAAATTCGAACAACGAAACTTGTGTGTTGTTGGTTCGCACAGTTATTGCAAACGCATATTCCTTCCCTTTTTCAAATACCTGATCTGTAAGCAGGCTAACTTCTGTTTTACCATATGGCTGTAGTACAGGAACCCCAGCAGTATCCAAAGTTTTCTTCTCGTTACCAATTAAACAAGTAACCTCCAAAACGCTCTTTTTCGAAACCACCTGACCAAAATTCTCTACTGCTATCTTTAGATCCGTTTTATTATTTTCTGCACTAAATACCGGTTTACGGGCCGAAAGAATAGCCTCATTATAGTTTAACCACGGCACTCGGGTATAGCCATAAAGCAGCTTACCTGCAGTAGATTTTCCGATTAGCTTAGGTGCAAATTCTTCTTTTGTAATGCCACTGCCTTTGGCCTCAAAGTTTACAATCAGGTCTTTATTTGATTTTTGCACGCTCAAAACCTTGCTGCCTCTGCCAAAGTTAACCTCAGACGAAGCTCCAAAACGCAGGGATTTAACATCTACATCAGTTTGCGGGTTAAACCCTTTTTCAGCGGCAATTTTAACACTGATTATCCTAGTTTTAGCTGTTGGCAACTCCTTATTCAGCATGGTTAATAAAACACCCGGATTCAACGGAACGCTGATGTTTTTGGAACTATGACGGTCACTCGCTTTATCATCTGCTTTTGAAGTATCTATTACTGCAAAGTTCGCCTGGATAGCCCTTCCATAATTATCCTGAAATACTTTAATACGCTCAAATTTATACCAGTCTTCTACTTGTCCATCTTCATGTTTTGCAACTCCAATGGTATAAGCTTCTCCCGGATCTGTAACCCAGTTAACCCCATCTTTTGAGCGCTGGTAAAAGGCAATCCTTCCAAGCCAGTCGTTAACAATTAGATGATATTGAACATTGTCGCGCCACACTACCGGATCCTCAAACTCACCCTTTACATTCGGGTATACCCTTCTGTCGGTAATTTGATTATAAGCAGAAATTCCTGTTTTGCTGATCCACACCCCTCCTCCTCTGCACACCATCAGGTAAGAACCATCTTCTCTTTGCGCAAAGGTTAAATTAGACAGGCCTTCGATAATCGGACGGTCTCTTTTTTCAAAATCAAAATGCCTTAATTCCCATGGCCCGTTTAAGCTATTTGAAATGTAATATCCATCAATAATGTAAATCACATACCTTCCGTCTTTGATCTGAAAAACTTCAGGGTTATGGCCCGGTCCTATAGTGTCTTTTACCACAAAAGGGCCTATTGAGTTATTGCTTACTGTATGGTAAACAATAGAATTAGGCCATTCGCCATGGCCTTTTGCTGAACTTTCGAGCCAGCCGGCTACATAAAGATGATATAGTTTATCTGATCCTAAAATTATTTTCCCTCCCCAATAAGACCTTATGCGGTCTTCAATACCATTATCCACATAGCGGGGCAATACACCTTGGGCACCCCAGGTATCACTGCTTAGCTTGCCTTTTGGCATAGGTAACAAACGGTCTTTAAACCGCCCGCCTTCTACCAGCTGATCCCATTCAACAGGCCTTGGCCTTTCCGTGATTTGGGCAATAAGCGTGCAGGGTGTTAAAAAGAAAACACAAAGGATGAGGGGAATAAACAGGTACTTTTTCATTTCGTGAGATCAACTAAATTCGGTAACAAATAAAGCACATTCTGAAACCCGTAATTTTGATTTCTTATCCATTCATTAAGTAATATTAACATTCAGTGATAATACTCGCCTATACGTTTCAAAAATTCTTCAGATTGTATCAATTTACAGATAAGAGCTGAAACAGTAAATATTTTATAATAAACTTGTTCTTTAAACACACAAAGCCATTTATAAACATGAACGTTAAGAAATCACTCATCTTAGCATTTGCTTCGATCCCGTCATTGCTCTTTGCACAAAACAGCCCTGAAAAGCAATATGTATACAACCGTGCTCCCCTAACTGCCGATACATATATACAACTTCCGCTAGGCAGTATAAAAGCCAAAGGCTGGTTATTGAAACAATTGGAATTGCAAAAAGATGGCGCAACCGGACATGCCGAAGAGCTTTATCCCGAAGCATCTAACCTTGGCCCTGAATCTGATTGGCTGGGCGGCAATGGCGAAGGTTGGGAACGTGTTCCTTATTACGTAAAAGGACTTATAGCCCTGGCTTATACATTGGATAATCCTGAATTAAAAGCAAAATCACAGAAGTGGATAAACTGGACATTAGATCATCAGCAGGCCAACGGAGCATTTGGCCCTGCAAAAATGAACGACTGGTGGCCAAGAATGCCAATGATGTATGCCATACAAAGTTATTATGAGGCTACAGGCGATGAACGGGTGCTTGGCTTTTTTACCAAATATTTTAAGTATCAGCTGGAGAACCTGGATAAAAAACCATTAACCGAATGGAGCAAATCAAGAACCGGCGACAACATAGAATTGGTATTGTGGTTATACAACAGAACTGGCGAAAGGTCTCTGTTAACCTTAACAGAAAAACTAAAATCACAGGCCTATCCATGGGCAGATATCTATACAAATAATCAGTTCTACTATTATGGAGATGATTTTCATACCAAACACAGCGTCAGTGTTGGTCAGGCGCTTAAACTTCCGGCAATTTACTCGCAGTTGAACAACACTCCATTTTACAGAGATGCAACTGAAAAAGGAATCAGCAATTTGATGAGGGACCATGGACAGGCATCCGGCATTGCATCCGGAACAGAATTCCTGGCTGGCAGAAGTTCCTTTCAGGGAACGGAGACTTGTACCGTGGTAGAATGGATGCAAAGTCTGGAAACTACAGCCAGAATTGTTCATGATGCACAGATTGGCGACAGGCTGGAGAAAATTGCTTTTAATACCTTGCCATCGCAATTTAGCAGAGACATTAAATCTCATTTATATTATACCCAGCCCAATCAGGTGGTGTGTAAGCATGGTAACTCCGGTTTTGATGAAGATTACGATGGAGGAATACTTCTAAGTCCGTACTCTGGCATGGGCTGCTGCAGGTACAACATGCACATGGGCTGGCCATATTTTGTAAAAAACAGCTGGGCAGCAACCCCTGATAAGGGTTTGGCTGTAATTGCCTATGCACCGATTGAGCTGAATGCATTTGTAGCTGATGCCGTTCCGGTTAAATTGAATGTAGTAACCAATTACCCTTTTGAAGAGCAGATCAGAATTAAAATAGAACTTGCGAAGGCTACCACTTTCCCGTTGAAATTAAGAATACCCGAATGGTGTAAAAATCCACAAATAGCGGTTAACGGCAAGACATTGTCGAATGTTAAAACCGGTCAGATTTATACCATCAACAGACCATGGAACAGCAACGACGAGGTGGTACTTAATTTCCCTATGGAGGTAAAAGTATCAGATCAGGTAAACCAATCGGTTACTGTAGAACGCGGCCCATTGGTATATGGATTACAGATGGATGCTAAATACAGTATCCGTAAAAAACATCCTGTAGAAGGCTTTTTTGACTATGAGGTGTCCTCTGCTTCGCCCTGGAACTATGGGCTGATAGTAGACCGTAAGAATTTAGCCGGTTCCATAAAAGTTCAAAATACGGCAATGCCGGAAAATCCGTTTATTCAGGCCACTACACCTGTTAAACTCAAGGTTTCGGCAAAGAAAATACCTTCATGGTCCATGGCTTATAATAAGATGCATGCCTTTGAGGTACCCAGAAGTCCGGTTGCTTCATCGGAACAAACTGAAGAAATAACCCTGACCCCTTTTGGAAGCGAGAACATCAGGATCAGTAATTTCCCTGTAATTGGCACACCCGAAAGCCCACGCAAGCTGTTTAAAGAAAACTTTGACAATGCCACTGTTAAAGACTGGTTGTTATATGGCGGCAGCTGGTTTATTAAAGATGGAGCAATCCATGCTGCATCTAATAAAGGTTCCTGGGGATATGGAATACATGGTTCAAAAGCGATGGCGAGCAGTACCATGTTCAAGGACCTGAGCTACGAGGCAACCGTACAGCTAAACTCAAAAGGAAATGCCGGTCTGGTTTTTAGAGTGACAGACGCGGCGCTTGGTGCAGATATGTATAAGGGGTATTACTTGGGAATTGATGCAGAAACAGGCACGATCCAATTGGGCAAATCATCTGATCAGAAATGGGTAGCTCTTGCGTCAGAACAGCAAAAATTAGAAATCGGAAAGTCGTACAAGGTTAAAATAGAAGCCAAAGGCAGCGATATTAAAGTATACTTTAACGGATCGGAAAAGCCATTGATAGCTGTAAAAGATTCAGAATTTAAAAGTGGGATGATTGGCGTTAGGGCATTCGATTCGCTGGCAAGCATTGACAACTTGCTGGTGAAAGAAGTAAAGTAATACATACGCAAAAAAGCCTATCTCGTCATTCATAACATTTTTCATTCGTAACTCGCCATCTCTCCTATCGGAGAGATGGCGAATGTTACTGCTTCACTTTAAAGGGCTGACTCCCAGTTAGCAAGTCCCAGAATAAAATAAAATCACAGGCCAAACTATAGGCTGGATATTGAAAAGTAGCAGGTTTGTTTTTTTCGAAAAAGAAATGACCTACCCAGGCAAAGCCGTATCCAACTATCGGAATGCCAATCATAAAGCGTAAGTCGTGAAACAATACTGCCGTAAACAATAGCAATACAGCAAGCAGGCTTCCAATAAAATGCAATATCCGACTCGTAAGGTTACTATGTTCGCTCAGGTAGAAAGGATAAAATTCCTTAAGAGATTTATATCTTTTTTCAGTCATGCCACAAATTTAACTATAAGATATGATGATCAGTTAAAAATTGCTCCAGATCTTTAGGGTGTTTATCCATTAACAATGTATTAAGTCCTGCCAGCTTAGCTCCAACAAGATGCTGTGGGCTATCATCAATAAACAAGGTTTCCTCTGGTATAAGGTTGTTTTCTTTGATGACCTGTTCAAATATCTCAACATTTGGTTTGCGAAGGAACATTTGCTGAGAGTAATATGTTTTTTCAAACAGGTGGTTATTATCCTCAACATTAAATTCTCGTTTCAGGTAATCTACAATCCAATTGTAGTGAATTTCGTTATTGTTGCTAAGTAGAAAAGTGCGGTATTTTTCTTTTACTTTAAGCAGTGTGTCGTGTACTGCCGGAGATGGAACTCCAATCAACAAACTGTTCCAAGCGCTGTCAATTTGTTCGTCGGCCAGCCCAGGATTGTTGGCTGCTTCGCGTATTTTACTGCGAAACTGGGCCGGAGAGATAGATCCGGTCTCAAAATCATTAAAAATTTCATTATGATTTTTATGGGCAAAGAATTGCTGAACATCGGTTATACCTAATTGTAAAAGAGCATTTTGAGTCCTTACAAAGTCTATTTCGAATATAACATTACCATAATCGAAAATAATATTTTTTATTTTTTGTGCTAAAACTGTTTCCATAATTGGATACAAATATGTAACATTGCACTCGCAAAATCTAATAAGATTTTCAGGGCCTATAGCTCAGTTGGTTAGAGTAGAAGACTCATAATCTTTTGGTCGCTGGTTCGAGCCCAGCTGGGCCCACTAAAAGACCGTCTTACAAAGAAATTTGTAGCCGGTCTTTTGTTTTTTCTGATGCTGATTACCGTCATCAACTTTGTTTTCGGGAAGCCTCCTTGAAAGTGAACAGATGATACCTATAATGTAAAAATCAGTGTCCATCACAAAAATCAAAGAAAGTATACATGCTGGCATCCTATGAAAGATAAGGCGTAAGCGCATCACTGTCCGGTTAAAGAATGAAAATGGAAGAGTACACACCGACTGCCCTATTGCGGTCATTTATCAAAGCTTACAAAATCATTGAAAGCCAGGATGAGTTGGTTAACAGGGTTGTGCCAGATACTTCGTTTGCTATCGCCTTCCGTTTTAAAGGACAAATTTCTTACGTCACAGGTGCAGGGAAAACTATTTTACCTGCCGCAACATTTTCAGGTTTAAGAAAATCTGTCCGACTTATCAATTACCTACCTCAAACAGCAGCTTTAATTGTACAATTCGAAGAAACAAGTATATCGGCATTTTTTAAACAACCAGTTCATGAGTTGTTTGAGGAAAGCATTTCGCTCGACAATTTCTTTCCCCAGTCCGAAATTTCAATTGTAGAAGAGCGATTAGCCGAAGCAGAAAATAGCATTACGAGAATTGCTATTGTTGAGCGCTTTTTATACTCAAAGCTCCTGTATAATAAACCCGATATGCTTGTTGGGGATGCCATCGCTAAAATTTATTCAAGTAATGGAGCCAGTAAAATTAACGAATTGGCTAAAAGCTTATATATCAGTAATGATGCATTTGAGAAACGATTCAGGAAGGTGGTTGGTGCTACACCAAAGCAGTTTTCTTCCATAATAAAAATAAAATCCATTATTAAAAAAAATCCAGAGCATTCATCCTTTATTCAGATAGCACTTGAAAACGGTTATTACGATCAATCGCATTTCAATAAAGAGTTTAAACTTTTCACAGGCCAAACACCAACAGATTTTTTTAAATCCGGTTTGTATTGGTAAATCAATGATTTTTTACAATTATCAATAAATCTGTAGACTGATATTTGTATCAAAAAAAGATATGAAACAGTATAGTTTATTAGTAAGGGTACCTGATACTTATGGTACAGAGCAAGCAAAATCCGCTGGCCCTCAGTGGGAGAAAGTAATTGAACAATGGAAAGCAGATGAGGTTTATGTATTAAGCTTCGCTTTTCCAGGAGATAGTTACACAGTAACCGGGAAAGAGAAGTTGATAAAAAAAGAAACGGTTCTTTCCGATAACCTTAAAGTTGTGAGCAATATTGTTCTTCAGGCGAAAACTATAGAAGCGGCTTTAGATCTTGCAAAATCATGCCCCGTTCTTTTATACGGGGGAAAAGTAGAAGTACGGGAAATTCCTGTTGCTCTACTAAAGTAATCTTGCTTGTCTGGCCATACTGTAGACCAGGCCCATGATTACTTCCATAATTACACTTACTATAAATAAAACACAACAAGAACATCTAATATTGCTATCTTTCAGGATGTTTCACCAAGAATTTGAATCGCCTGAAGCGCTCTGCGACACTATAAAGTGCTTTTGGTACAACAGAAGAGAATCTGGAGAATTCCAGTCGAGCTTTGAGGTGCAACCTGATGGCTATGCTGAGATTATTTTTTATTTCGGAGGCCCCTGCAGCATTTCCCGCAATGGGGGCCTCCAGCCATTACCCTCACCATTTATGATGGGTCTGCTCAATCAGCCAGTTCTTTTTGACGCAGAAAACCGTTTAGAAATTATTGGCATCAGGTGCTTTCCCTGGGCGGTGTTCGATTTGCTTGGCCTCCCATCAGGTAAAGATGGAGTACGTACATTTGAACATCCTATAGCACAGCTTCAATCCACATTGAACAAGTTCATTGAAGCGGGGCATATAGATGAAGCGATTGCTCATGTTAAACAGTATTTCCTTAACACACGGTCGCATATTGCTGTTGACAGTATGCTATTCAAGGCGGGGGTTGCTATGGGGAAGACAAAGGGCACTATGCCCGTTAGTCAGGTGGCAGCGGCAGCTCATGCAACTGTCCGTACACTGGAAAGGAAGTTCAAKSWRKMTTMTGGCTATACTGTTAAAGATGTGTCGGGTCTGATGCGCTTTGAGCAGGCACGTAACCATTTGTGGCTTTATCCGGATTCGAACCTCGCGGGTTTAGCTCATGAGCTGGGTTATACAGATCAAGCTCACCTGAGCAGAGAATTCAAGCGTTACAGCGGCACTACCCCTGCAGCATTTGCGCGAAAAGCTAGGAAAGGGAAACAAGGGGTGAGCAGCGATTTTGTCGCGTTTATACAAGCCTAACGCAACAGCTTTCCAGAATTTTGTGTTTTAATATTTACTATGAAAACACAAAACAATTCTATTTACGATGTAATCATTGCTGGCGCAGGGCCTGTAGGTCTGTTCCTGGCCTGTGAACTGGCTCTAGCCAAATGCTCAGTACTAATACTTGAAAAGGCGGAAGATCCGCACTCTCCATTAAAACAACTGCCTTTCGGGATAAGGGGACTTTCGACGCCTACTATTGAATCACTTTACCGTCGAGACCTATTAAAGGACCTCGAGCTACATAAACGCGTTAAAAACCCACATAAAACGTCGGCTGCAACAGAGGAACCACGTCGCCAGGGAGGGCACTTTGCCGGCATCCCATTTCTTGACGGTAATGTTGACGCCTCACAGTGGAGGTATCGTTTGCCGAGCGCTACTCAGACCAGTTTAATTTCTGAAATACAGGAGCTTGAAACGGTGCTGGTCCGCCGTGCAGAATCCCTGGGTGTAGAGATCAGACGCGGGCATGTCATTACCGGCTTTCGTCAAACTGCGGATGTGGTAACTGTTCAGTCTGGCGACCGATCTTTTCAGGGTAAATGGCTCGTAGGTTGCGATGGAAGCCGTAGTGTTGTTCGCAAGGCTGGTGGTTTTGAATTTGCAGGTACAGAGCCAGAATTTACCGGCTACTCTACCCGGGTTGACCTGGTCGATCCAGAAAAACTCAGCCCGGGACGAAATGTGACACCACGAGGGATGTACATGCAATCACAACCAGGTTATGTACTGATACAGGATTTTGATAGCGGGGCATTTCACAACTCTGCCGAACCGCTTACTTTAGATCAAGTGCAGGAGGTGTTACGCCGCATCTCAAATACCGATGTTACCATTAATGCCTTGCACACAGCAACCACATGGACCGACCGGGCACGCCAGGCAACAAGTTATAGAAGCGGACGGGTATTTTTAGCGGGTGATGCCGCACATATTCACTCGCCTTTGGGAGGCCAGGGACTTAATCTTGGGCTAGGCGATGCCATGAACCTAGGCTGGAAGCTTGCTGCAACCATTAATGGAAAAGCCCCGGAAGCCTTGTTGGACAGCTACTATAGCGAGCGATACCCAATTGGCGCACAGGTGCTGGATTGGTCAAGAGCCCAGGTTTCGATTATGAAACCCGACTCTCATGCCCGCGCGCTGAATGCCATTATACGCGACCTTATGGATACCCGAGATGGCGCCACCTATATTGCAGGACGGGTTTGGGGTGTTAATACAAATTACAATCTTGTGGGCAGCCACCCGCTGGCAGGCCACAGTGTTCCCAACTTTGAGCTCGAAGACGGTACAAAAATGGGCGAATTAATGCATGATGGCCATGGAATACTGATCGATTTTAATAATAATGCTTCAATACAATCTTTAGTGAGTGAATATGGTGATCAAATAAAATACATTTCAGGTAGCGCAAAAGAACAATTAGGCTTGAGTGCTGTGCTGATACGGCCTGATGGGATTATCGCCTGGGCTGCTGACAACGATCCAGATCCACGCGAAATCCGAAAGGCAGCCGATCATTGGTTTGTTGCAATTTAGAGATCAGAAGTTATATAAAATGATACAGGAATACTACATTCCCGGTGTAAGCCGGTTTCGGTTGATCTTTAATGACAAGCGTGGCCTCAATAACAACTTTGGTAACACCTCTTAAGTTTGCTATGGAATTAAGCTTAGCCTTTAGTTGTACCTCACTGTCAACTAAAACAGCCTGGCCAAACCTAAAAGACTCAATACCGTAGTTGATTTCCATTTTAATATTGCGAACATCGGCAATCTGTTTCCATAAGTATGGAATTAATGATAAGGTTAGGTACCCATGTGCTATTGTAGCCTTAAATGGGCCTTCACTCTCCGCTTTTTCTTTATCAACATGGATCCATTGATGATCCAATGTTGCATCAGCGAATTTATTAATCTGTTCCTGATCTATTTTATGCCAATTAGAAATACCTAACTCTTTGCCTAAATGCGATTTATATTCTTCAAAACTATTGATTATTAACATATATGTATTTATTTATCAATTAAGAGCCATTTCTATACCTTAGACAAAAGCATCAATTGTGCCAAGTTAACAATAAGTTGATTTGAACAAAACTTCTTTCTAAGAATATTTTACTGTTTGGCTTTCTTCAGGATAATTTAGTTAAATAAATGCATTTCTGAATTCTAAAGGCGAAAGATTAGTTTTCTTTTTAAATAACTTGCTAAATGACTGCGAATGTTCAAAACCTAAGGCGTAGGCAATTTCACTTACAGATAAAGTTGTGGTAGATAACCTTTCTTTTGCCTTTTCAATCAGCTTTTCATGTATATGTTGCTGGGTACTTTGACCCGTTAATGTTTTAAGTAACCCGCTTAAATAACTGGGCGATACGTTTAATGTGTCGGCAATGTAAGCTACAGTAGGCAGACCTCTTTTTATCAGATCATCGCTGTTAAAATATAGGGTAAGTAAGTCTTCCAGCTTGTTCAGGGTTTTATGGCTGCTTATTTTTCTGGTAAGGAACTGCCGGTGGTAAAACCTTCCTGCATAGGTCAGCAATAACTCCAGTTGAGCTGCAATAAGATCCTGACTGAACTTGTCTATATTGGCACGATACTCCTGCTCAATGTTTAACATAATGGCGGCAATCATTTCCTCTTCTTTTTCAGATAGAAACAGCGCCTCATGTACTGAATAATCAAAGTATTCATATTCCTTTATTTTTCTRSSCWATGNKRKSYWSCRAAGAANNNAMWSGSRAYGNRAYWKMAMSTANMSATNMCGWRYRKTTTMRTTKCYYGTWANTTSTTCRCNSKCWACANTRRMRWMCTKKYCYGSCGRCANRWWAKKSRKAAWGNNTWMAWCWRARTSANTWWGCNMWRSTGGCCATATTTCATTTTACCATTAAAATTTCTTTTTAGTGCAATACAGTAAAAATCGAGTACCAGACTAACTGGTTCACTGTCTTGCAAACGGGATATAGCCTCTACGTTAATTACGCTAATCAGCGGATGTTCGGGCTTAGGTAGTTCCCTGAACTTATGAAATTCGCTGATCGTTTTAAACCTGTGCGGTGCTGTACTAGCCATATCACAAATTAATCATTTTTAGTTAAAGGCGGTGGCAAATTCTTTTGCAAAATCACTCAGTTTTACTTTCCCCATAACTGCCGGCTTATTGCAATTATAGTCTTCTGCCAACAAACCGTTGTGCAAACTTGCATACATTTCAACCAGGCCGCCTGCAATGCGAGGGTTCATTCCAATTGACTCCAAACTGCTTTGCGTTTCTTCATCAGAAATGATCATCCATTTCAAATCAGGCTTACCTATAGCAGCACCTAAGATACGTGCAGTTTCGTTGCCTGTAAGTTCTTCGCTGGCTACATAGCGTACTTTTCTGCCGGCAAATGGTGTCACTAATTCCGCTGCAACTGCCGAGGCAATATCTATCGGCGAAACCCATGGAATAATACTTTCTGCACCGTAGTTTGCCGCTATTAAGCCAGCGTTTTTGATCATATCTGTATAGCCGTACAGGTTATAAAAGAAAGATGTAGGACGGATGTGGGTAATGGCTACTTCTGGCGACAACCCATTAAAGATACCTTCAACTTTGTGTGCACCAATCAGAATTCCTGAACCTTTCTCTAAATGGGCGCCAATGGTACTCAGGTTAACCACACGCGTTACGCCAGATTTCTCAATAGCATCAGCATAATTTTGTCCAAGTTGACGATAGTAAGCAAGAAGATCGAGGCTATGGTCAAAGTAATTGTTAGGTGGTACCATGGTGTACACCGCATCGGCGCCGGTAAAGGTTTCTGTTAAAAAGTTAACATCTTCTAAAGTGCCAATAGCAGGTATTGCACCTAAAGTCGCTATCTCGGTTTTTTTGTCCGGGTTACTACTTATTACGGTAACCTCGTGACCTTGTTCTACTAGTGTTTTGGTTAGAGGCCTGCTAATGTGACCTAACGAACCTGTGATTGTTATTTTCATCGGAGTATAATTTTATTGATACTCCAAAGGTCTGCAGGATAAAGTACGGCTATGTAGCCGAATCTACTGTTGTTGTAGCCAGATTTAAGTACCCCTCTTCCTCAATTCGTTTGCTAAACCTTTAATAAACAAATAATTTATGGTCCCACCAATAACGCCACCTGCAACCGGCACTAAACGTCGGCTTAATTTAGATCCTAAATTCATCAGGATTTTCTCCGCAACCTCTTCCATAATATTTTTGCTGATGGCCAATTTGGCATCGGCCTTAACAGATGAAGCGACAATCTTAAAAAAGTCGTCAAAACTGATTTTATATTTACCCGTATTGTGGTAAGAAATCGCCAGAGTAACCCTAAATTGCTGAGTGATAATATTAATCACATCCAGCGGTGTACCAATAAGCATGGTTCCAACACCACCCACTCCTGTAATTAATCCAGAGCCTGCTGCCAGTAAAGCGCATTGATTGGTAAACTTATCGATCCCCATGGCATCAACACCTTTTTTGATGTTCAGCTGGTCAATCTGATTAAAAATCTGCTTAAAGCCACCTGCCGCAAGTTGTTTAAAACTTCCCTGAATATCGGTTTTTACTTTTTTAAAATTGATCCGCTTAAACGATGGTAAATTCATTCCTTTTTAGTTTAGTACAAATGATAGTACTACTTTCATGCCAGAGCAGAAATTCAAAAAAAGTAAATAGATTTGTTTTCCTTCAAAACCTCTTCTTATAATGAATAGCGCTTTAAAGCAACATATAGAAAAAATCACTCCGTTAACCGATGCCGAATTCGAATATGTTTCTTCAATGTTCAGCAGTAAAAAGCTTAAGAAACATCAATTTCTGGTGCAGGAAGACAGCGAAGTCCATAACGAGTATTGGGTAGTAAAAGGATTACTTAAAGCCTATCATACAGATGAAGACGGGAAGATACACATCCTTCAGTTTGCTATGGAAGATTGGTGGATCACCGATTTTCAGGCTTACATGAATTGCACCCCGGCAACAATAGCCGTAGATTGTATAGAAGATTGTGAATTACTTGTTCTATCAAGAGATAATAAGGAAAAGCTCTGCAACGAATTACATAGCATTGCCAATTTCTTTCGTAAAAAATCCAATGTAGGGTATGTAGCATTGCAACAACGTATCTTGCTGCTGCTCAATAAAAATCCTCAGGAAAGATATAACCGTCTTTTTAAACTGAATCCAAAATTACTCCAACGCCTTCCTAAAACTTTATTGGCATCTTATTTAGGAGTATCAAGAGAAACCCTAAGTCGGTTAAGCCGTCCATAGTGTGCGTGTAATCACAATTATTTTGTGATTAGCATCCTTTTTGCTGTTGTATTATTGCTCCAACTTTGCATCATTATATTTTATCTCATATAAAATGAATTTGATCAAAAAAGGAATGATGGCACTTGCTGCATGTGCCATTTTAATATCCCTGACCTTGTCGGCTGCGGCACAGTCAACAATTAAAACAACTACTATGAAAAAGAAAATTCTGTTTGTGGTTACCAGCCATGATAAAAAAGGAAGCACCGGTGAGCATACAGGTTATTACCTGGGCGAAGTAACCCATGCCTGGAAAGTACTAAAAGATGCGGGTTATGAAATAGACTTTGTTAGCCCAAAGGGAGGTCAGCCTCCGATTGATGGCCTGGACTTAAGTGACGCAGTAAATAAGGAATTCTGGGACGACCAATACTATCACAATAAAATCAATCATAGCTTAAAACCTGCCGAGGTAAATCCTGAAGAATATGCAGCTATTTATTATGCAGGTGGCCATGGAGCGGTTTGGGATTTTCCAGATAACGAAGAAATCTCGGCAATAGCCACTAAAATATATGAAAACAACGGTATTGTAAGCGCAGTTTGCCATGGTCCTGCAGGGATTGTGAACATTAAATTGAGCGATGGCAAGTACCTGATAACCGGCAAAAAAGTGAACGGCTTTACCAATGAGGAAGAGGTAGCCGTTAAATTGGATAAAGTTGTTCCTTTTTTATTGGAAGATAAGTTGATTGAGCGGGGTGGTATTTATGAAAAATCAGCTCCATGGCAAGAACATGTTGTAACTGATCAGCGATTGGTTACCGGACAAAACCCTCAGTCTGCACATGCAGTTGGTGAAGCGGTTTTGGCATTACTTTCAAAATAAATCTCTTATTAATGCAGCTATGGCAGGAGCATGGCTGCATTAATATTACTTGTATATCAATTAGTTTTTTACTAATTTCAACTCACTGATAATATAGGGATTAGCTCGTTACGATAACCTCGTAACAAGCATTTATCAGAACCATACGAACCACCATATTTTAATTTATTAGCATAGCTATGTTTATATCGATTATCACTCCTGCCTATAATCGTGCTGAAACGCTTCATCGTTGTTATGAATCGTTGAGCAAACAGTCCTTTAAAAATTTTGAGTGGATTATTGTTGATGATGGTTCTACAGATGATACAGCAGAAACCGTATCGGCATGGCAGCGTGAGTCGCCTTTAAATATTAATTATTATCAAAAGCCCAACGGAGGCAAGCCCTCTGCTGTGAATCAGGGAGTAAAGCTTGCAAGCGGCGAAATGTGTGCGATACTTGATTCCGATGATGCCCTTTGCGATGATGGCCTTAAAACTTTGGTTGATGAGTGGGAAAGCCTCTCGCCTGATGTAAGAGATAAGTATTGGTGTGTATGCGCTTTGGTAGAGGATTCGGCTACAAAACAGATTGTCGGCGATTTATTTCCTGCTGATCACATCACCATTACAGGAGGGGAATTTCAGTTTAAATATAAAATACAAGGCGATAAATTTGGCTTAATGCGTACTGCATTGCTGAAAAAGAATCCATATCCCGAGGCCGATGGCTATAAATTCGTACCCGAAAGCTATATCTGGAATAGGTTGGGTCGCCAATACAAGTACATCTGCATCAATACCGTAGTGTTAACTTATTTTATGCCAACAGGCTCTGGTTTTGGTAATCTGAGTGGCAAAGCAAACAGAATCCGAAATGCCAAAGGCTTAATTATGTGTGATGTTGATGTAGTGAATGAAGACCTGCCACATTGGTTTTTCAGCTCGCCCGTATTTTTTTTTAAAAGAGCCGCCCAGCTCTCCCGTTATGGTATGCATTCTGCATCCTTTTTGCATCAATATAATAGCATAGGAACCGGATGGGGTAAGGCGCTTGTTTTACTCTCGCTCCCACTTGGCTTTACACTTTATTTAGGAGATAAGCTTTGGTTTAAATATTATTACGCCCCAGCCAAGGCCAAATTGTTAAGAGATACCGTCTCGTAAAAGAAAATTACAAACATAATTGCCCAATAGTACAGACAATACTTATATTCGTTTTCATCACCAATATAAAATTAAATGTACCGTAGTATTAATGATTTTCTGGCCGACTGGAAATACGAATCCGAAGGCACTGCTAAGGTTTTTTCCGTAGTTACGTCAGAAACTAGTAAAGAAAAGATCCATGAAAATGTACGTTCCTTGCAACGACTTGCCTGGCACTTAACCCAAACCATTACTGAGATGGGTACCCGCGCAGGTTTGTTGGAGCAGGATACCCTGGAACATGAACCAGCACCGGAAAGCATAGATGCTTTGATAGAAGTTTACAACAATTACAGCACGTTACTTAGCAGGGCAGTTCATTTAAAATGGACAGATTCGTCTTTGTCAGAAAAAGTACCCATGTATGGCGAGGCCTGGGAGAAGGGTAAAATTTTAAGGGTATTGGCTTCGCATCAGAGTCATCACCGTGGTCAGATGACCGTAATTATGAGAATGCTGGGTTTACCGGTTCCGGGAATATATGGCCCATCAAAAGAGGAGTGGGTTGAGATGGGTATGCCAGCGATGGATTAAACAGAGAACGTTTCTAAATTGAAATGATCTTGCCCGGTCTGTTTACTTTGTTTTAGCTTTGGCCAAAATTAAAAATAGATGTCAAAAACGAAGCTTACAATTAACAATAACGGGTCGGTAAAGATAGAAGGCGATTTTGAAATCGTTGACAGGAATGGCGAAGTGTACGGATTACAGGGTAGAACTACACTATCAATTTGCCGCTGTGGACTTTCAAAAAATAAACCATTTTGTGATGGCTCTCATAATGGTCATTTCGAACATGAGGCTGTAGCCTTTGATCTTCCTCCTAAAAAGGTATAATTAAAATTTAATTAACCACCTCGTCATCTCGACGATAGGAGAGATCTCTTGCTTACGCTATTTGCTATGCAGCTACTTCATGGTCAAGGGATCTCTCCTATTGTCGAGATGACGACTTATAATCTTCTTCTTTTCTTTTCCTTCATAATTAACCCAAGCTCGCGGCTCGTTTGTCCAGCTATTGAAGTATTTTCCTGAGCTCTTCTGAATAGATACGGCATCACGGCTTTAACCGGTCCGTAAGGCACGTATTTCGCTACGTTATAACCAGCATCCGATAAGTTAAAGCTTAAATTATCACTCATTCCCAATAACTGGGCAAAATAAACATGAGGATGATTGTGGGCGATCTTATTTTCATCAAGCAACTCTGCTAATAACCTGCAGCTTTCTTCGTTATGAGTTCCGCAAACAAAAGCGATTTCATCAATATGAGCCATGCAATATCTTAATGACTCGTCATAATCAGTATCAGATGCTTCTTTGGTAGGTTGTATTGGCGATGGATAACCCATTTCTTCTGCTCTTTTACGTTCCTTTTCCATGTAAGCACCTCTAACCATTTTAACGCCTAAAATATAACCGGCAGCCTTTGCAATAAGGTGATCCGCTTTTAAATCAGCAAGTTTATCATGACGATACATCTGATAAGTGTTATAAACAATAATGGTTTCTTTATTAAACAAGCGCATCATCTCTACTGCAAGCTCATCAATTGTTTTCTGGATCCAGGTTTCTTCGGCATCAATCATTACAGGTACCTTTTTATCAAAGGCAGTTCTGCAGATCTTTTCACAACGTTGCTTTACTTTTTCATATTCAGCTTCTTCGGCTGGTGTTAATGCTTGTTTTGCATCCAACTTCTCAAGCAAAGCAAAACGGCCAATACCTGTAACCTTAAATACGGTAATTGGAATACGTTTGTCTTTAGCAGCCTCATCTATTGTTCTGATAATCTCTTCGCAGGTAAAATCAAAAACAGTTTCTTCATCTTCACCCTCAACAGAATAATCCAGAATGGTACCTACTTTACCTGAATGAAGCTGCGTAATTGTTTCTGCGCATTCGGCAATGGTTTCGCCTCCGCAAAAGTGTTTAAAAATGGTAGCTTTAATAATACCTTTAATTGGTAAGCCAATGTTTAAAAAGAAATTGGTAACCGGAGGGCCAACTTTAGTTAAGAAATTACTGCTTATTATTTTAAAAAGCCAATAGGCGGCGTTTAATTCAGAGTTAGATTTGTTGCGGAAAGCAACTTCAGTATCATCAAAATTCAATGATTTTTTGGGGAATGTCTCCATTAGTGAATGTCAGTTAGTCAAATCGTTTGCAAAAGTATAAATTCCACAGCTATCACTGGTAGAACACCCTATAAATAATTGTAATTTCGGCAGTAAAAAATTTTATCTAAGTTTGTCTTATAATGATACAATTTAAATTAGAAGGTGAATTCATTCCCCTTATTCAGTTGTTAAAAGCAACTGCACTTGTACAAAGCGGTGGCGAAGCCCAAACTGTTGTTGAAGACGGTCTTGTAAAATATAACGGCAAGGTTGATTACCGCAAGCGATTGAAGGTGCGGGTTGGAGATGTAATTGATTTTATGGGTCAGAAAATAACAATCATTTAATGAACAAATTAAACAGTGCCGGACACACCATCCATTTTGAAACGAATCTTGCCCCTCTGGTAGAAATTATAGAAAGCAGCAAATACAGCAAGATTTTTGTATTTGTAGATCGCAATACCGCAGAATTGTGTTTACCCCGGTTCCAGGAAATGCTGGGAGATTTTACAGGATTTGATCTGATTGAAACAGATCCTGGCGAAGAGAACAAAAACATTGATTTTTGTATCGGCATCTGGAAAACGCTATTGGATTTTGAAGCGGACCGCAAATGCCTGATGATAAATTTAGGTGGAGGCGTGATTACTGATATGGGCGGCTTTGTAGCTTCGACTTACAAACGTGGAATTGATTTTATTAATATTCCTACTACCCTTCTTTCGCAGGTTGATGCATCGGTGGGTGGTAAAACTGGTATTGATGTGGACAATGTAAAAAATATGGTTGGAACCTTTACCCTGCCTCAAGCTGTATTTATTGAAACTTCTTTCCTTAACACCTTGCCTAAAAGAGAACTGCTTTCTGGTTTTGCTGAAATGATTAAACATGGTTTAATTGTAGACAAAGACTATTATGCAGAGTTACAGAACAGTGATTACGAACAAATAGCCGCAAGTGCTATTTACCGTTCGGTAGAGATAAAAAATGAGGTTGTAACAGAAGACCCTCATGAAAAAGGATTAAGAAAAATATTAAACTACGGGCATACCATAGGTCATGCGTTTGAAACCTATTCTTTAATAAACGACAAAAATCCTTTAACACACGGCGAGGCAATAGCCATAGGTATGATTTGCGAAGGCTACTTATCTGCCAAAAACAACACGCTTAGTAAGGACGAACTTAACGATATCAGTACCTATATCTTAAAGCTATATCCCAAATATCACATTAAGGAAGAAAGTTTTGACCAGTTATTAGAATTTATGCAAAGCGATAAAAAGAATGAAAACGGACAGATTATGTTCTCTTTATTGAGCCGCATTGGTGCCTGTGATTTTAACTGTAGAGTATCAAAAACCGACATTTTGGATAGTTTTACTTACCTGAACACCTTAACTTCCAACTCAGAAAATGCCTAATATTTTGAACCACAACAAGAACCTTATTACAAACAATAAATAATTTTTTTAAATTAACTATTGACAAATTAAATTTTGTTAGTACATTTGGCGAAACGAAAAGAAAATTTTGAAAAATATCACTACATATTGGTTTGGTTACTTCTACTACTTTAGTAAGAGCCGGGACTAATATGCACTAGAATCTAATAAGATAAATGTATACGAAAAGTCCCGGTCTAAAGCCGGGACTTTTTTCGTTTAGAGAAAATAACAGTTATGATAATTTCATAACCATTAAAAAGGGAAAATATTCTAATGAAAAAAGGAACAAGAGTAGCAATTCAAGGCATTAAAGCTTCATTTCACGAAGAGGCCGCATTCAAGTTTTTCGGAAAAGACATTCAAACCATTGAATGTACTTCCTTTAAACACACATGCGAGGTTTTAGAGAACGATGGTGCAGACTTCGTGGTAATGGCAATTGAAAATTCAATAGCCGGAAGTCTTCTACCCAACTATACCTTAATACGTGAATACAATTTCGCTGTAGTTGGCGAAGTTTACCTGGCTATTCAACTTCACCTGATGGCACTGCCTGGTGTAAAGTTTGAGGATGTTAAATATGCTACTTCCCACCCTATTGCTATTCGCCAATGCGTTGATTTCTTTGAAGATTACCCACAGATCCAAATCATAGAGAGTAATGATACTGCGGCTTGTGCTAAGCGTATTAAAGAAGAACAGCTTACAGATACAGTTGCTATAGCAAATACGCTTGCGGCTGAACTGTACGGACTAAATATCATTGAAAGAAGAATTGAATCTAACAAGAAAAACTTTACCCGTTTTCTGATTCTTAAAAAAGGAACGGCTGAAGAAGGTACTCCAATCAATAAAGCATCTATTTGCTTTCAGGTAAGTAACCATGTGGGTGCCCTGGTTAAAGTATTAAACATCTTTGCTGACCAGCAGGTTAACTTAAGTAAAATACAAAGCATGCCTGTGCTTGGAAAAAGAAATGAATATTACTTCTATGTAGATATGGAATGGAAAAACATGGAAGCTTATGATAAGGCTGTCCGCCAGGCCCTTAAATACACCGTGAACTTTACTATCATGGGCGAGTATCAGAAAAACGATAAAGTATAATTAGCATAAATAATCCAATTAAAATAAAATATTAACACATATAACCCCAAAACAATGAAATTACAATTAAACATTCAACCGCTTAACACCTGGCTTAACATCAACAACGAGCCTTTGATTATCTCAGGACCTTGTAGTGCAGAAACTGAAGAACAATTATTAACTACAGCTCATTTATTGGCTGCTACTGGAAAAGTATCTGTTTTAAGAGCAGGTATCTGGAAACCACGTACTCGTCCGGGAGAATTCGAAGGAATTGGAAGTATAGGTTTAGAGTGGTTAAAAAGAGCTAAATTAGAAACTGGTTTACCAACAGCTGTAGAGGTTGCAAATGCTAAACACGTTGAAGAAGCTTTAGCTGCTGGTGTGGATATCCTTTGGATTGGTGCACGTTCAACAGTAAACCCATTCACAGTTCAGGAAATTGCTGACGCTTTAAAAGGTGTTGACATTCCGGTATTAGTTAAAAACCCTGTAAACCCTGATTTACAACTATGGGTTGGTGCTTTAGAGCGTATCAATGGCGCTGGTATCACTAAATTAGGTGCAATTCACCGTGGTTTCTCTTCATTCGAGAAAAGCTCGTTCCGTAACGAACCAATGTGGGAACTTGCTATCCAGTTGAAAACATTATGTCCTGAGTTACCAATCATTAACGATCCAAGTCACATCTGTGGCAACAGAGAGTTAATTCCTTACATCTCTCAAAAAGCATTAGACTTAGATATGCAAGGTTTAATGATCGAGTCGCATGTTGACCCTTCTGTTGCATGGACTGATGCTAAGCAACAAGTAACTCCAGCTGCTTTAGCTGAATTGGTTGACCGCTTGACAGTTCGCGAACCAGAAACTAAAAATGAAGCGATCTCTGATCAATTAGCTGAATTCCGTAAGCAAATCGATAAAATTGACGACATCTTATTACAAAAATTAGGTGAGCGTATGTCTATCGTTGCTAAAATCGGTGAGTACAAACGCGATAACCAGGTTACAATTTTACAGGTTAACCGTTGGGATGCCATCATTAAAAAAGGTATCTCATTTGCAAAAGCACTAAAATTAGACTTAAACTTTACTGAGAAATTTTTAGAACTTGTTCACGGTGAATCTATCCGTAAACAAACTGAGATCATGAACGCAGGCAAAGCTGAAAAAGGAATTGCAGCAGAAGCACACACAGAAGTTAAGTCTTAATAATGAGTAAACATGCGCTTGTTTCTTTTAAAGGAAACAAACAAATAGATACAGAAATTACACTTACAGGCTCTAAGAGTGAGTGTAACAGAGCATTAATTATCAGCTCGTTGAGTAAGGGGACTGTAAAGGTTGATAATATGTCTAATGCTGCTGATACTGTTACTTTAAACAGTATATTAAATAATATCTCGCAAAATAACCCACATCAACAAACCGTTGATGTGGGCCCTGCGGGTACTGCAATGCGTTTTTTAACAGCCATGCTCTCTACCCTACCTGGTAATTTTTTATTAACAGGAACAGAAAGAATGAAACAACGCCCCATTGGTATTCTTGCTGAAGCATTAAAAAACATCGGTGCTGATATTACTTACCTTGAACAAGTTGGATTTCCTCCGTTAAACATCAATGGTCCGTTAAAGCAAAGCACTGATACTGTTAAAATTAAAGGTGATATAAGTAGTCAGTACATTTCAGCTTTATTGATGATTGCCCCTACTTTACCGCAAGGTTTAACGCTACATATTGAGGGTGAGTTAACCTCTCTTCCTTATGTTAAAATGACGTTAGACATGCTTCAGGAAGCTGGCATTGCGCATGAATGGTCTGGAAACAACATCACCATTAAGCCGCAAACTTTTAAACCGGCTACACTTGCAGTAGAACCCGACTGGAGTGCAGCTTCATATTGGTATAGCATTGCTGCTCTTGCTCAAAATGCACAGATCGGTTTGCCTTACCTAAAAGATAAAAGCCTGCAAGGCGATAGTCGTATCAGAGAAATTATGACTGCCTTTGGGGTAAAAACAGCTAAAACTGATAAAGGAATTAACCTGACAACCACTGAAACAAATTTTAATGATGATATTCTTGATCTAAAAGATTGTCCGGATTTAGCACAAACCATTATTGTATGCGCAGCTGCTTTAAGAAAAAACCTTAAATTCACTGGTCTGGAAACCTTAAAGATCAAAGAAACTGATCGTGTTTTGGCTTTACAAAATGAACTCTCAAAGATTGGTGTAACTTTAAATGAAGACAACTTTATTTATACACTGAACTGCGACCAGCTCAGCTTCCCTGAAAGGGTATCTTTTGCAACTTACGAAGACCATAGAATGGCGATGGCTTTTGCGCCGCTAAGTCTGGTTGTAAACGAAGTTGTTCTGGAAGAAATGGATGTTGTAGAAAAATCTTATCCTGATTTCTGGAAAGATTTAGTAAAAGCAGGATTTACAGTTACAGAGATTTAATTAAAAACATAAAATAATTCTAAAATGGCAGGCAACACATTCGGGCAATTATTTCGCATTACTACCTTTGGGGAATCACATGGTGTGGCCATTGGTGTTATTCTAGATGGATGTCCGGCACAATTGCCCATCGATCTTGATTTTATACAATCAGAGTTAGATAAACGCAAACCAGGGCAATCTAAGATTACTACTCAACGCAAAGAGAGCGATACCGTGCAGATTCTTTCAGGAACATTTGAAGGAAAAAGTACAGGTACACCAATTGCAATGCTTATTCCAAACGAAGATCAGCGCAGTAAAGATTATAGTCACAATACTGATGTTTATCGCCCCTCTCATGCTGATTATACTTATGATGCTAAATACGGCATTCGTGATCACCGTGGTGGCGGACGCTCCTCAGCTCGTGAAACAGCTGCCCGCGTTGCAGCGGGAGCGATTGCCAAGTTGTTGTTAAAACACCACGGTATCGAAGTTTTTGCTCACGTATCTTCAGTAGGCAAAATCGAAGCCCCTAATCTTGAAAGTAAAAACATTGCTGATTTGCTAGCTATCCGCGAAGAAAACATTGTTCGCTGCGCAGATCCAGCTATCGCAAATCAAATGATCGAATTTATTGATGGCGTTCGCAAGGATGGTGATACAGTAGGCGGAAAAATCAATTGTATTGTTAAAAACTGTCCTGTTGGCTTAGGTGAACCTGTATTTGATAAACTTCATGCAGATCTGGGCAAAGCCATGCTAAGCATTAATGCGGTTCATGGTTTTGAATATGGGTCTGGATTTAGCGGAAGCGAAATGAGGGGATCAGAGCATAACGATATCTTTTTAGCAAATGAAGGTCAGCCTAAAACGCTTACCAACTTCTCTGGCGGAATCCAGGGTGGTATTTCAAATGGAATGGAAATCAATTTCACAGTAGCCTTTAAACCGGTTGCAACAATTATGCACAATCAGCAAACCATAAATGCTGCAGGCGAAGCCGCAGAAATTAAAGGAAAAGGCCGACACGATCCATGTGTTGTGCCCCGTGCGGTTGTAATTGTTGAGGCAATGGCAGCATTAGTGCTAGCCGATCATCTACTTCGAAACAGATCAAGCAAATTAGCATAACAGAAAATCAACAAAGTTAATTTAGACTCTCCTTAGATCATGGTCTAAGGAGAGTCTAAGTTGAGTCTGATCAGAGTCTGAGATAACTCTGAGGAGTTATCTTCTCTGGCAAGTCTGTTTTTAGTTATTTTTAGAATATAGAAGGATATTTTGATGCGTTGTTATCATGCATAATTTGATACACAGTTTCAATAATATCATCAACAGATGGCTTACTAAAATAGTCTCCATCTGATCCGTAAGGCGGACGATGAGCTTTAGCGGTAAGCGTTCTTGGCTGTCCGTCTAAATGGTAATAACCGTTTTGCGCTTCCAGTACCTGCTGTAAAATAAAAGCAGCACCCCCACCCGGAACATCTTCATCAACAACTAATAACTTATTTGTTTTCTTTAAAGATTCTGCACAAATCTGTTTTGTATCAAAAGGCAGTAATGTTTGAGGATCTATTATTTCAACTGAAATTCCTAATTGGGCCAATTCTTCTGCTGCTTCTTCAACAACCCTTAAAGTAGCTCCATAAGATACAATGGTAACATCAGTTCCTGTTCTGATGATCTCTGCCTCTCCAAGAGGAACAGTGTATTTGCCAACATTTTCCGGTAGTTTTTCTTTTAACCTGTATCCATTCAGACATTCAATAACCAGAGCAGGTTCATCAGATCTGAATAAAGTATTGTAAATACCTGCAGCCTGTGTCATATTACGCGGAACGCATATATGCAAACCTCTTAATGAGCCCAAAATCATAGACATTGGAGATCCTGAATGCCACACGCCTTCTAACCTATGTCCGCGGGTTCTGATGATAACAGGCGCTTTTTGACCGGCTTTAGTCCTATAAGATAAGCTAGCCAGATCATCACTTAAAATATTAAGTGCATATAGTAAATAATCAAGGTACTGAATCTCTGCAATTGGTTTTAAACCACGTAGAGCCAAACCAATACCCTGACCAATAATTGTCATTTCTCTAATGCCGGTATCCGTGATCCTTAAATCACCATACTTAGCTTGCAAGCCTGCAAATCCCTGATTTACGTCGCCTATTGCGCCTAAATCTTCACCAAAGGCTACTAAACGCTCATCGCGTGCAAAATTAGCGTCAAAGCAAGCGTTCAGTAATTCACGGCCGTCTACCATTTTACTTTCCTCAGTGTATTCTGGAGCCACCTGTTTAACCAATAACGGACTTTCTATACCATCGGTAAATAGCTTAGAATTGTACCTGTCTTCGTTTAAAGAGGCCTGGCTATTATACCAGTTTATCAGTTTGTCCCTCTCTGGAGAAGGGTTATTTATGCTAAGACGTAATGTTTTTCTTGCGGAAGAAACAACCTCCTTACGCAATGCATCAGGTGTACCAGCAAGTAACGAAGCAATTTTTGTGATAGTAGGATTGCCGTTAGCAATTCTGTTGATCATGTCGATTACCTCTTCCTTCTCTACTTTAATGGTAGCTAAGAATTCATTCCATGCCTCTCGTTGGGTTTCACGTACAAGTTTCTTTGCAGTCGCTTCCAGTTCAGTTATTTCTTCTTCCGAAATAATAGCCGATTCAAGCATCCACTTACGCATCTGCAGGTTGCAATCATACTCACGCTCCCACTCCAGACGATCTTTATCTTTATAACGCTCATGAGAACCGGAAGTAGAGTGTCCTTGTGGTTGAGTGACCTCTGTAACATGTATCAAAACGGGAACATGTTCAGTTCTGCATACATCTATAGCACGCTGATAGGTTTCGCACAGTGCCGGATAATCCCAGCCTCTTACTTTAAATATTTCGTAGCCGGCTGCATCTTCATCTCTTTGAAATCCTTTTAGAATTTCTGAAATATCCTCTTTAGTAGTTTGATACTTGGCAGGAACTGAAATTCCATAAGCATCATCCCAGATAGACATAGCCATTGGGATTTGTAAAACGCCGGCCGCATTAATTGCTTCAAAAAACACCCCCTCGGAAGTAGAGGCATTACCAATGGTACCAAACGCGACTTCATTGCCGTTAACCGAGAAATTTTTAAGATAACTTAAGTCGGGATTTTGCCTGTATAATTTGGAGGCATAGGCCAAACCTACTAAACGGGCCATTTGACCACCGGTCGGTGCAATATCAGACGAAGAGTTTTTCATCTCCGTCAGGTCTTTCCAGCTACCGTCTTCATTAAGTGAACGGGTAGCAAAGTGGCAATTCATTTGTCGCCCTGCAGATGCCGGATCAGCCTCAACACTTGGATTTGCGTATAACTGAGCAAAAAACTCTTTTAGTGTACAAATTCCGGTTGCAAAGGCAAAAGTCTGATCTCTATAGTATCCAGATCGCCAATCGCCATTTTTAAAAGCTTTGGCCATTGCTATCTGAGGAATCTCCTTTCCATCACCAAAAATACCAAACTTCGCCTTACCCGTCAACACTTCTTTACGTCCTAATAAACTAGCCTGTCTACTCTCGTAAGCTATTTTATAGTCGTTAATAACAATCGTTTTGAAATCATCAAAACTTAACTCTGAAGCATCAATTGGGTTCGTTGTAAGTTTACTATTTGGCGTCATAAGCAAATCAGTTATGGGGCAAAGATACATAAATTCTAAAGTATGACTTAACGGTGTGAGTTAATTTATATATTGGAATACTTTTTGAATTATCGTTTAAAACATTAAATTTGTTTTAAAACCCACATAAGATGAAAAAGTTATTATTACTATTTACATTAATTTTAGGAGTAAGTGTTGCCTCAAATGCTCAATCTAAACCAGCGGAGTTTAAATTTGACAAAGAGACTTATGACTTTGGAAAAATCCCTTTGAACAAACCTGCTTCTGTAGATTTTAAATTCACTAATATAGGCGATCAGCCATTGATCCTTAGCAAAGTTGAAACAACTTGTGGTTGTACAGTACCTGAATACACTAAAACTCCAATCAAAAAAGGAGAAACAGGAACTATCAAAGTTACTTATAACCCTACTGCAGCACTTCCATTTAGCAAAAGCATTACTATAACTTCTAATGCTAAAACGACTACTAAAGTTCTTTACATTAAAGGCGAAACTGTAGCTGGAAGCACTAAATAGAATCCAATAAAGATATTTCTAATAAAAAACCTCGTTAATCAACGAGGTTTTTTACTTTTGTACCATGCCAAGGATTTCAGAGAAAGGGATACAAATGCCCGCTTCGCCAATTAGAAAATTAACCCCATTTGCTGATCAGGCAAAGAGGGACGGGAAAAAGGTGTACCATTTAAATATTGGGCAACCTGACATAGCGACGCCGGAAGTGATGTTAAATGCCATCAAAAATATTACATTCAATGTTTGGGCCTATACTCCTTCTGAAGGCACACTGACCTATAGAACTAAACTTGCTGAATACTATAATAAACTTGGGTACAACATTACCCCTGAAGATATTCTGGTAACTGTAGGCGGATCTGAAGCTATCACGATAGCCATGCAGACCTGTATTAACGAAGGCGACGAAATTATTGTTCCTGAGCCTTTTTATGCCAACTATAATGGGTTTGCTTGCATGAGCAATGTGGTTGTAAAACCAATATTATCGCATATTGAAAATGGTTTTGCACTCCCTCCAATAGCTGATTTTGAAAAGTTAATTACCGACAAAACCAGGGGTATTATTATTTGCAATCCTAATAATCCTACCGGTTATTTATACTCAAGAGAAGAGCTTGAAGCCCTTAAAGCACTTTGCTTAAAATATGACCTTTTCTTGTTTTCTGACGAGGCATACAGAGAGTTTTGCTATGATGGCAGAGAATTTATCTCTCCTTTGTACCTGGATGGAATAGATGAAAATGTAGTGGTAATAGATACAGTTTCTAAACGCTACAGTGCTTGTGGTGCAAGGTTAGGTTGCATTATCACTAAGAATAAAGAAGTAATTCAATCGGCATTAAAATTTGCACAGGCCAGATTAAGTCCGGGTATGGTTGAACAAATTGCCGGAACCGCAGCAGTTGACACACCTGATAGCTATTTTGAAGAGGTAAACAAAGAATATACCTTAAGAAGAGATACACTGGTGAAAAGGTTAAATGCTATAGAAGGTGTGTTTTGCCCTAATCCCGGTGGTGCTTTTTATGTAGTTGCCAAATTACCGATAGATGATGCTGATCAATTCTGCCAGTGGATACTGGAAAGCTTTACTCATAATGGTGCAACCGTTATGATGGCTCCTGCTACCGGGTTTTATTCGACCGAAGGTTATGGAAAAAACGAGGTTAGAATGGCTTATGTTTTAAATACTACCGACCTTAACAGTGCTATGGATTGTCTGGATATTGCATTAAAACAATATCCTGGTAGAACTATGGCATAATTTTAGTACTTTTGTATCTAAGTTGATGGTTGGAAAGGAGTAGTTAACCATACACCATCAGCACATATAATGGGCTCGTTCTGGATTTGACAGGGTGGCGCTGAGTATGTAAGCATGCAGTGCGTTGTACGGAGAGCACTTAAAAGATAACGTTCAAACTATAATTGGCGAAAATAACTACGCCTTAGCTGCCTAATTTAGAATTAGATAAGCTTTTGTTCCTCTAGCTGCTGCATCGTTAGGTTAGAATCCGGAGCATCGAAATAACGAAGCTGGCATTTGTAAGGTACGCTACATTTGTGAGATAAAGTACCTAAGGTGAAAGGTTAGGTCGGTTTCCAGCCCGCCAGATCCCTACAATTAATTGGAAAATAAGCATGAAGAAAGCATAATTTATCACACAACTGGACAAGGGTTCGACTCCCTTCGGGTCCACCTATTAAAACATAAAAGGCTACTGTAACGGTAGCCTTTTATGTTTTATCTCTAATTCAATGGAATATTAAGTTTAGTGCTTACAATCTTGACCTCACTATCATTCATTGCGTAGAGGTATAGTTTATAACTTGAGGGATTCTCTGGAATAGTTAAGGTCATACTACTTCCTTCTCCCAGTTCTATCACATTAACAAGATTCCCATAGGAATCAGTTTTCACAAGATTCCATTTAAACCTCAAGTTTGCTTCGGGCTTTGGTAGACTCCACTCATTTGAATTAAGCACCAAAGCGCGGTACGTTACAGGCATATTCGCAAATATGGTTACCGAAGGCGACAACACCTTTATCATTGGCATCTTTGAAGGTAATTTTGAACCGGTCCATAGATTTGACAGCTCATAAAATTCAAACTTATTCTTTCCCGAATAATCTTTAAGACCATCAAATGTGACGAATTGATTAGTCATTTCATCTTGCCAGTTAGCTATAAATACCCCGGCTTTGTTATTCTTGTTCTTTAAATAATCTGAAGTATTTACCCTGCTAAAGAAATATGGTTCTTTAAAATTCTTTATTTCTGTCATAGCAACAGAATCAGAGTACTTATCTGCAACCAGACCGAAATAGTCGATATCAGGAATCCGGCTATGAAGCGTGGCTATATTCTTACTCAAGTTATTATTTGCATACAGATCTACCGTAACCGGCCTATTTGGATCTATTTTCTTTATCTCCTTTATTAACTTATGCAGCCAGGAAATATATGCTTCTCTCGGGAAAAACAGATCGGGCATATAGTAATCATGTTCCAGTTTACGCAGAGGTGTATTTGCTATATTCCATAAAATGATATCTTTTCTACCCTTTAGTTCTGTAACGGTATTTAATACTTTATCAGCATAACTATTTAAAGCTTTTCTGTCGGCAATAAAATCACTGTTATCTGGCAGCCAATAACTATAGGCTACTTTAAGTCCATTATCTTCAGCAACATTTAATACATTTCGGTCATATACGCTAGGCCCAAAATACTTGATGGTATTAAATCCTACTCTTTTCATTTCCAAAATATCAGCTACAATTTCTTTCTTCTTTAAAGCATGATAATTGGTAGACCAGTTCTGCCCTTTTGCATAATTAACCCCTCTTATCTCTGGTAAAATCTGAATATTTCTGCTATTTAAAGAATTCTCTATTTTGTCGACAGGAGTTTCAACAGCCTTTGTATACTCTATCCAGCTTCGCTTTTTATTATATTTTTTTATTGCGACACCTACTTTGGTAAAATCTTCAATTTTCCAATTTAAAGGTTTACCTATAGCAGTATCCACTGTGTTTCTGTCAAAGCTGCTATTAAAAAATACGGCGGCTTTAATTTCCGGAAATTTATTTCTAATACTTTTAAATGCATTTTGAAACCATTGATCCTGTTTGCCTTCGGATGGTAACGACCCCATTTCTGCAAGCATAACAGGCAAATCAGTTTTAAACACTGGATTTTTATGGAATGGTTGATAAAGCTGTTCCATACTATACCAACTATTGCTACCATTTCTGGTGCCGTAGTTTAGATTAGTAACTCCTATCCAATCCACATATTCCCTGCCGGGAAAATAACCAGATACGGCATCAGGTTTCCACGGATTCCAAACCCATACTGCATTATAAACACCATTTTTGCTAAAATAGTCATGAACATACTTCCAGCCTGCTTTAAAGTCTTCCGCACTATTCCCACCTTTAGCTGACCATGGATATTGCGGATTGTCTGCCTCGTGGGCAAACCGGATAAAAACGGGGCGTTTAAGCGACTTTATTTGCTCAGAAAAAGTTTTTAAATAACCATCGTAATCGCCTTTAAGGATGCGTGAGAATACTTTTTCTTCTCTTTGCCCCACTTCAATATTTTTCAATTTATCAAACAAACTCTGCCAAGGTTCCCAGCTAATCATCGGAACAGCATTGGATTGATAAATTGAATCCATCAGTGGAATGGGCAGTTGGGATTCAGCATGGTCTCCCCATGGAATATAAAGAGAAACTATACCAAAATGTAATTTACTCTGATCTTCATATTTCTTAACAAGCTTCAAAGAGGTTAACCCATTGCTTTTCTCAGGAGCAAATATTCCTGAAATAAATATGTCTTTGTTATAATTATAAGGAACTGGTTTTATCTCATTACCAGAGCGTGTATTCACAAAATAGATTGCACCACAAACAATAAGGGTAGTAATCATTAAAGCAGTACTTCTGACTCCGCTATATATTTTTCTCCGAAGTTTCCAGAAGCGCGCTTTAAATTCCGAAACATAACTCATCGTGGAGTTTAGCACTGGAACTTTCCGCTTTAACTTCCTAAATTGGCTTTGTCTGCTTGCTACAATTGTAAACGACAATATAACGCAATTAATTGCCGCAAACCCCGCCATAATTAAATTGTAAGGGTTCCAATCTTTATACAATCCAAATATTATTGAAAAGAGCGAAATTGCAATTACAGCTATATTTGGAATATTTAAACCCCAGTTATTTTCATCTCTTCCATCTTTAGGGGTCGGGTTATAAGGAACCTTTTTACGTAAAATGGTATAAAATAACCCTATAATGAATATCCACCATGTACCGATCATTAGCAATCCCCCAACTACATGAAATCCACGCTCTTCTTCTTCCATTACCCATCGTTGTACAAAATGCCTTATCAGGATTATGGACATAACCAATGGAAAACTAATTGTTATGAAATTAAAGAAAACAATGTTTATTGGACTGGTATTAAAAACCAAAGAAAATATTGGTATTAAAAAATTAATAAGAAAAATGACTCCCGACAAGTAATGCATTGGTATAATACCATAATGCAGTTTCTGCTGCCAGGTAAAATTCGAAAACAACTTTGGATAAGAAGTAACCAATAATTCAAAAACGCCCCTCGACCATTTTAATTGCTGGCTATAATATGCAGATAAAGTACTTGGAACCAAACCTCTTGCTAATACTGCCGGAACATATACTGATTTCCATCCCTTCGCATGTAACTGCATTGCGGTATGCATATCTTCTGCCAATCCGGCTGCGTGCCCACCGATAGAATCCAATGCGGAACGTCTAAAAGTGCAATTTGCTCCAATTGCAAGTACAGTTCCGTATTTATTCATGGTCATCATTATCGGGCCATAGAATTGAAATGTCTGCTGAGCAGCTCCTTTAGCTATTAAACTCTGGTCATAGTTTTTATAAGATTGTACTATTTGTACAAACCCAACCTCAGGGTTGTTAAAATGACTTACTATTGGATCCAGAAAATCTGGAAAAGGTACGTGGTCAGGATCTAATACCACGCAAAGTTCTGCTGAAGATTGTTTTAATGCATTATTGATGTTCCCTGCCTTTGCATCGATTTTTTTTATTCTGGTAACATGAATTACGCCGAGTTCCTCGCATATTTTTCTTAAATAAGGATCATCAGCTTCATCACATAAGAAGGTATTGTGAGGATATTTTATTGCTTTGATAGCGATTAACGTTTCATTAATCATCTCATAAGGCTCTCCCGCACAAAAAGTTGTAAATACATCTACTGTATATATCTTTTCCGTTTTTGGGGTATCTGGTACGGTTATATAAAAGTAATGTATCCATTCATGCATTATCTTCAGGCACATAAAAATTAGCGTAGCCATCAACATCCAATACAATGGAATACTTTCAGCATCAGTCAACAGCAGTTCCCTAAGAAACAAAAACATGCAAAGCATGCCAATGACAATCATCAGGCGCAAAGTGAAAGTCTGTTTTCTCGTTGGATTAATTACTGGCTCTACTATCTTCATCTGTTTTTAATACGTAGAATGGTGTATTACATGTTGCCACATAACCTTTGTCGTCATATATTGTTGCAAATATTCTATATGGCCCCTCTTTAATTGGAGTATTAAAGATAACCTTCAAATCCTGAGTCTGCTCAATAAGTCCCTTAATAAGTAAAGGTTTTTTAGTGTTATTTACATTATTGATTTTATACCAATCTTCAGGATAAATTTCCCAAACAATTCTTTTAACATTTGCATCACCATTTAACATTAATACTTCTGCAGTATTTTTCTCATTCGGCTTTAGAAATATATCATCTTTTGCGCCCTTACTGTTCAGCAGCATATAGTTTAATTTTGGKGCTGNRRYRGTMARKKSKYWWMMKWTNSAKATMGCTWMGRYMGSAWSTACTACCTCAGTCTTGTTTCCTGCATCATCAAAAATACTAAACCAGGTGTGCGTGGTCTCTTGTTTCTGTCCCCAGTAAAAGATAAATGAGCCCAACATTCTTCCGTCATTTAAAGGCATTTGCTCCTTATATCTGGAATAATATTGCTCAGCTTTTTTTGTGCTTGTTTGTTCTATTTTAGCACCCCATGCTGTTTCAGCTGTCCCGTCCCATGGCCCATCAATGCCCCATTCCGTTAATAGATATGGGCCTTTCCAAAACCAGGAAAAGTCTTTTAACTCTTGACTTAATGATCCGATTTTCCCAAAAATATTGAAAGATATGATATCTACATTGGTACGCATTTTAAGATTAAAGATCGTTTTACGCTGAAAGTTTATCATTGTAGTTGTAACCGGATGATCTGGATCATCACTATGGATCATATCAACGATATCATTAAATGCCCCATAAAATTTATTATAAGAGGGCTTATGTGGAAAGACAAGCTCATTACCCACGCACCACATCAGTACTGAAGGATTATCTTTAACCCTATTGACTAACTTTTTTATCGCTTTAAATTGGCTGGCGACCTTTGCATCGTCATTATAAAAGTACATATGTTTGCTTTCAGGTATTGGTAAGCCAATGATGACTGCAATGTTTGCCTCGTTTGCCTTTTTCAATATAGAATCGATGTGGGTGGTATCCCATGTCTTGATGGTATTTCCGCCAAGTTCAGACAATAGGTCTAAATGTTCAGAACCAGCGGCTCCTTTAATATCAAAGGGTTTCCCWWYWCKANRMTMWWSYRAAACTACCGTCTTTCTGCTCAATAAAAACTTTACCAGATCGTTTTGATCGGTTGTCTGAGCAAGCATACAGCGTACTTAAAAAGAGAAAAAAAAAGCAATATTTTCTTAAAGTTAAGAGCATCCCAAGTGTATAATACGCTAAATATAACAAATCCCTGCAAACACTTAAAACTTAATTATTTTAAAGTAAAACTTTGTTTCAATTCTGAACTGAATTTCTTTAGTGAGTTTTTACTTATGCTCCAATCAGGAGCTTTTATGTGACCCCACGCTTTTGGATTGTCGTATAAATTAAAGTAACATACACCAAAAATCTGCTTGTTGTTCTGAATCGTTTTCGCTGCATCTATTAACCATTTATCCTGATATTTCTCTGAACCCTTTACGCCGAATTCAGTTATAAATATCGGTTTATTGAAGAATCTCATTCTATAACTTTTACGTTGAAATATGTTACTAAAAGCCTCCTGCATATTTTCATCAGTAATATTTTTATCTGGCAAACCATATATTGCGATACTGATATAATCAACCACATCGTTACCGGGGTACCAATCTGCCGAGCCTCGGTCTCCCGCTGGACCCCAAACTCTTTGAATATTTTTAGGCTTCTCTTTTAAGAAATTCATAAAATACCTGAATGAACTTATGTATACCACCGGATCCTGGCTCTGCCATGAATAACGATGAATAGGAATTTCCATTTCATGTGCCCAACGCAGATATACCGTTTGTTTAACACTAGAAATTACACTGTAAAGTTTAGAAATCTCTTTATCATACTTTCCACTTAATGTGCTCTGCAGTACATTTGGATCTTCAATGTTACTGCTGCTTTTCCAAGGTTCCATTGTTAAAATAACATCATGTTTTCTTGCAATAACCTCATTAAATTTCTTTACAAATTCACCTTGTTGTATTTCGCCCCAGTCCACAAATATGTGTTCTACCCCTATTTCAGGTTCATCTATTAATTTCTTCATAGGGTCAAATACACCCAAGACCAAATTCTTTCTGATTTGAGTGTTAACAAATGGCTCTTTTAAGTTTTCTGTCGAATAAATGGTATTTTTATATAGGCTTCTTTCTACTTCAATCTTTTTAAGAATGGAATCTGTTTTTTTAACATTTCCCATTCCATCTGCAGACAATATAAATACTGGCTTATCCATAAATCGGAGTCTATGAAGCTTAAATCTTAAATTATCTAAATCAGATAAATCCGAAGGATATATGTTTGATAATTTTTCTCCACCACTACCTAGTACAATACTAATCAAATCAACATTATTCTTTCCCGGCCAGAATTCTGAATCACCGGGATATCCTGTAGGAGCCCAAACAATTTTAACTTTGGGGGCATTTTTTTTTAAATGACCCGAAAAGTAGTTAAATGCATCTATATACGTTGATGGGGATTGATACTGCCAGGGGTATTGTTTTACAGGCACTTCCATTTCCGGGTTCCATCGCACAAAAACAGATCCTTTACTCAGGTTCACTACATTCGCTAATGCTTTGATCTCCTTATCATAACTGCCTTTCAGAACCTCATCAAGAACAGAGGTGCTTTCGGCATTAAAACTTGGCCAGGTCTCAATAGTGATTAGAACGTTCTTATTTTCTACTATTGCATTTTGCAAAGCTTTCTTATTGGAGCTTAATGCAAAAGATTTCCATTTGACCGAAATATGTTTAACGTTGTCTATGACGTCAGATGGAACTTCTTTCTTTTCATCATATACACCAACTAATTTCTCATACGACCTATCTCTAAATTCATTAACAACCATTGTTTTGATTGCCGGCTTGAAATATAGAAAACTACCAATAAGTACAAGTAAAATTAATATAGTAGAATAGTAGAGGCGTTTTTTATGTTTCATTTTATTTAACTGTATAATCCCGTTGTAAATATAATTCTTTGTAACGATTATACTTCTCAACCCTTCTACCTGAATATATTTTAATTGATATTTAGTATATTAGTTTATCAAACTTCTCAAAATGACCTACAAAAAAACCATCACATTATCTGTATTGTTAAGTACAGTCGTTATGCTAAGCGCATTTATGCCGCAGGCCGACGAAAAGCCTACAAACCTAAAGGTTCTTCCAAAAGACATCAGTCATGATCAGCTTAAAGAAGTTATGGATGGCTTTAAAACAGCCTTAGGGGTAAAATGTAACTTCTGCCACGCTGCAAGAAAAGACGATCCTAAAAAACTAGATTTTGCCAGCGATGAAAAACCTGAAAAAGAAACTGCCAGAGATATGATGCGTATGACGATGAAGATTAACAAAAAATATTTTCACCCAATTGGCAGCAAAGACAAAGATGGAAAAGCACTTTTAGCAATTTCATGCATTACCTGCCATAATGGAAAGGAACATCCGGAAACAAAATAGAATGAATTAATTGTTAATTTTAGAAAGGTTTAAATTTCCTTTACGGCAATAACCTCAATCCAACCAATGTTTCCATTAGGCAACTCTACTTTAATCCAGTTGTCGTCGTTTTGCTTAATGGTAACCTTGGTTCCTTCATGAATCACAAAAAGTGTCTTTGATTTGTCATCAGGACCACTTTTTACATTCACAGTCCCATTAAATACAATAGCCTGACTACTACTATTAAGGTAACGGCTTTGTGTACTTACTATAAAAATGGATAACAGTCCCAGAACAAGTAGAGTTATACCAACGTAGAAAGCCGGTTTCTTAATTGAAATCGAAATGGCAAAAAGGTATACAATCAATAAAGCAAAACCCAGCAATAAAAATACAACCACAGATACAGATAATGCTTGTGCAGAAAAAAACAGAAAGAAAGATTTCCACCACTTCGTCAGAAAAAATTCTGGTACTACTTCTATTTTATCGGCAATCTTTAAGTTAGCAAGCTGAAGATTTAAGCTTATTTCCTGATCACCTGGCGTAATCTTGTATGCTTTTTCGTAGTAAAGAATAGCAGGAGCCATCTCTCCCATTTTATAATAGGTATTACCGAGGTTGAAATATACCTCAGCTGATTTATACCCCTCATTTAGTACCTCCTGATAAAATTGTGCAGCCTCTTTATATTGTGCTTTCGCATACTGATTGTTACCCTTCGCAAACAGAGCGTCCGGATTCCCATTGGCATATAAAAACAAAGGTGATATTACCAGCAGTATAAAACTGTAAAAAAAGTGGTTCAAGCGATTATGCATTGTCTTCTATATCGTTAATAATAGTTTTCGCCTTATCAAATACTTCTTGCTCAGATATACCTGAAATAGGTGCATATCTCGCCATTTCACAAAGGTCTAGCGTTTCCTTCAATTGATCGATTATGGATTCATTAACAGTCCTTAACTTAAGCTGTTCCCTAATATTCTCTTTATTTAAATCCGCGGCAGAGATATTTAATTTATCACTTAAATAGCCATAGAGCCCTCTGTAAACATCCTCATAAAAAACTTTTTTATCTCCGCTGATCAATTGCTTCTGGGCACTGGCCAGATGTTTAGCTGCAATTTTATTGGCATTTCTTCCCTTAACTTTCACAACATCACTGTTATTTTCTCTATACCATTTCCTATACCCAAATGCCGCTAAAAATAAAACCGGACCTGTGCAAAGGAGCACATAATACAAAGCTGAGCCATAAAAACCTTCTCCATCTTTTGTTAAACCAGGGTTTCCAGTTTTAATATAAGCAATGTCTTTTGCCAGCATTTTAACATCCTGCTGCCCGCCTGTTGCATAAGCTGTAACATTTGAACCTGGATCACCTTTTGCAACCTTTATGGGAAATGATCCGGATGTGAGGCTCACATATCTTCCTGTAACCGGATTAAAGTAAGAAAACTTTAATGGCTCAATGGTATAATTCCCTTCGTGTCTTGGAATAAGTAGGAAGCTATATTCTCTGCTACCCGAAACTCCGCCCATGGTCTCTTTAATATCGTCATTTACCTTCGGATCATACTTTTCTATATCCGCTGGAAGGGTCAATTCCGGAGCCTTTAACAACTTTAAATTACCAGATCCAGTAACTTTAAGTGTATAATTTAATGCTTCATTGGCTTTAACTGATGATTTATCTAAGTTAGCCCCAATTGAAAAGTTTCCAACAGCACCATTAAAGCCTTCTGGTTTGCCTGCTTCCGGCAAGGGTTTCACATTAATGGTAATGGGTGTACTTTTAATCTTGTATTTTGTATCCTTATAAGAACCTCCAAAAAACTGCTCAATAGGATCATTTGAAGGTGCAGCTTGCCTTACTACAAAAGTCATTGCCAGGGGATCAAGCGTGAGCTTGCCAAACCGCTCCGGAAAAAGAATAATCTGTTTAAGGGTTGCAACATGATATTTTTCGCCATTATAAGTTTCAATTTCCCACTGTACATTTTGGCTGTTATTTTTGATCTCCTGACTCCAGAAACCATTAAAATCCGGCAATTTATCGAGCGCATTGTCTACCAGATCAATATTGGTGTATAATTTATAAGAAACAGAAAACTGCTCACCGATGTAAACATTGGTTTTATTTGCAACCGCTCTAAGGAATAATCGTTTTGAAATATCTGTACTATTTCCTTCTGCAACCTTGTCTCCCTGAGGTGCCGCATTTCGTTGATTCCCTTGAGGTACGGCCTTGCCCTTTACTACTTTTATTTTAACAGAATTTGATTTAACCTGTTTTCCATTAACAACAACAAGTGCTGGTCCTATAAAATATTCACCTTCTTTAACCCCAACAAGATCATAACTAATAGACATGCTGGCCGTTGTGTTTCCATTAATAGATGAATAACTTGAGGATTGATTTGGCCCCCCAACAACCTGAAAGCCATTAAGGGCTGGGGGGGTAAAAGATTCTATATTGCCATTTACAGAAAAACTAATTTCAAATGCCTCTCCTGTACCCACCACACTTTTACTTACCGTTGCAGTAACTTTTACATCTTGGGCACCAGATTTTATTCCATTGGCAAACAACGCGCTTGTACACAGCAGTAATACCGACAATATATAGTGTTTCATTTTCATTTTAGCGCAAAAATAGTCAGTCTACCAGTCTTTAACAATACGGCCTTTTACGCCCTTTGCTTTTTTATTTTTCAGCTTATCCTGCGTGTTCTTTTCCTCATTCTTTAAAGCTTCAAGCATTCGTTCCGCATCTTCTTTCGATAATTTATCAGGTTGTGGCTGTTGCCCATCTTTCTGATCCTTTTTATCCTGATCCTGCTTGTCTTTGTCCTTGTTCTGCTGATCTTTATTTTGCTGATCCTTATTATCCTTATTTTGATCTTTGTTTTGGTCTTTCTTATCCTGATCCTTTTTATCCTGATCCTGCTTATTTTTATCCTTGTTTTTATCCTTATTCTGTTGTTGCTGCTGTTGTTTCAACTTTTCCTGAGCATAAGCGAGATTATACCTTGTCTCATCATCTTTAGGATTATTGATCAATGATTTTTTATAGGCTTCGATACTTTCTTCCAGCTTTTTAGACTCTAATAGTGAATTGCCGAGATTATGATATGCCTTGGCCTTAACTGCTTTATTCTCAGATGAGGATGCAATATCTGTAAACTTCTGAGCGGCATTATCAAATTTCTTCTGCTTATACAAAGCATCACCAAGATTAAAGTTTCCCTCTACAGAAGCCTTCGATTTATCTACCGATTCCCTGTAACTTGCCTCGGCCTCAGCATATTTCTTTTCCTGATACAGCTGATTCCCCTTATGGATATACTTCTTCTCTTTCTGAGCAAAAAGCAAAGTGCCTTGTAATAATATAAATATGATGATGATAAACTGCTTCATTATTTTCTTACTTCAAACAAATTCAACTCACTTAATTTCAGGTTCTTCTTACTTGAGATAAAGAATTCTATAACCAATAGTATTAAAGAAAATCCAAGGAAAAACTGGAACCTGTCTTCATAATTCTTAAACACTTTACTGTCAAATGTCTTTTGCTCCATTTTACTGATCTGATTCATCACAATTCCCAATCCACTATTGGCATTCGAGGCCCTTACATAAACACCGTTACCAGCTTCAGAAATCTCCTTACACATTTGCTCATTTAGCTTGGTGATAACCGTCTGCCCCTTCTCATCTTTTCTAAAACCTGTAGGATTACCATTCTGATAAATCGGAACCGGAGCACCTTCTACAGAACCGAGGCCAATAACATGGATCGCAACATTTTTTTCGGTTGCTCTTTTTGCAGAGGCAATAGCATCATCCTCAAAATTCTCTCCATCGGTCATCAATACCATTGCTTTACTTGTTCCATTTACAAAATCAAAAGATTTCATACCCATATCAATTGCAGCACCAATTGCAGTTCCCTGTGTTGGAACGATATCTGTACTAATGTTATTCAGGAATAACTTAGCAGCAGAATAGTCAGTTGTTATGGGCAACTGAACATAGGCCTCTCCTGCAAAAATGACAATCCCTATCCTGTCGTTATGCAGGTTATCAATCAATTGTGATATCGCTCTTTTCGCATTTTCAAGTCGGTTCGGAGAAAGATCTCCTGCAAGCATACTATTGGAAACATCAAGCAGGATCATTAAATCAGCGCCGCTCTTTTTACCCTCTTCCACCTTAGTTCCAATCTGCGGATTGGCAGCACCAATAACTAAAGATGCAAAAGCAACGGTAAAAAAGATAAACTTTAATCCCGGTCTGGTAAAAGAAACCTCGGGGATCATTTTCCTGACTGTAGCTTTATCACCAAGACTGGCCAGCGCCTTTCTTTTCCACCGGCGAACCAGAAAAAAAATCAGGATAAACAATGGAATGGCAGCTAGCCCCCATAAAAACGCTATGTGTTCAAAACGTAACATATATTAAGTTAAAGCTCCTTTAAACAATGTATTTCTTAATCCAAATTCAACCAGCAAAAGAGCCAGCGCAATCAATGCAAAAGGCAGAAAACGCTCTGTTTTCTTATGATACTGGGTAACAGCGATCTTTGCTTTTTCCAATTGATCAATTTGCTGATAAATCTCTTTTAGCTTATCGTTATTTGTAGCACGGAAGTATTTACCCCCGGTAATTTTTGCGATACTGGAAAGCGTTCCTTCATCAATGGTTACAGGAACTTGCTGATACTGTATACCAAAAGGTGTTTTTACCGGATAAGGTGCATATCCTTTAGTACCCACCCCAACTGTATAAACCCGCACGTTCATTTGTTTGGCAATTTCTGCAGCAGTTACCGGAGGTATTGAACCACCCGTGTTAGAGCCATCCGTAAGCAAAATAACCACCTTACTTTTTGCCTCGCTATCTTTTAAGCGATTAACAGCTGTTGCAAGGCCCATTCCTATCGCTGTACCATCTTCAATCATTCCATTATTAATTCCTTTAAATAAGTTAATTAATACATCATGGTCAATGGTTAGCGGGCATTGCGTAAAACTTTCGCCACTAAATACCACAAGACCAATCCGGTCATCCGGCCTGTCTTTTATAAAGTCTATTGCAATATTCTTTCCCGCCTCCAGCCTGTTTGGCTTTAAATCTTCAGAAAGCATACTTCCTGAAATATCGGTAGCAATAACAATATCTATTCCCTCTGTTGTTGTATTTTGCCAGCTTAATGCACTTTGGGGTCTGGCCAATCCTATAATTATTGCAATAAGGGCTAATGATTTCAATGCGATGCTATAATGCCTTAAAACACCATAGCCGCTTTTCTTAACACCCATAAAGGCCTTAACAGATGATATGCGCATTGTACCCTGAAGCTTCTTATTGCGCCAGATGTACCAGGCAATCATTAAAGGTACTAGCAGTAATAACCAGAAAAACCCTGGGTTAGCAAATTCGATTCCACTAAACAGTTTCATTTTGCGCTTTATTATCGGGTAATTGATTAATCTCTTTAGTGTTGGTTACAAAACTGATTGCATTCTCGATACTTTGCTCGTTTTCTGCGTTTAAAGGTATCCCTTTAGCAAACTTTACAAGATCGGCCAGCATTAATATCTGACGCAATTTGCCTCTGTTTTGATCCGTAATTTCCATATGTCTTAAACCTGCAAAAATCTCTTCAGAGGTTTGCTCAAGTGCCTTAACATGATAGCGTTTTTCCAGATACTCTCTCAGTATATCAGTAAGTTCAATATGGTATTGTTTAACCTCATCCTGCTGCCATAATTTTTTATCTCTTAAAACGGCAAGTTTATTTAATGCGGTTACATCTGCAGGTACCAATGGCTTAATCTCCACCTTAACCGGTTTGTTCTTCCTTTTCTGCCATAGGTAATAGATCACGCCTGCAGTCAGTAAAATTATCAGGAACGACAATACTACCCATTGCCAATGATCCCTTAACCAATCTAAAAAGGAATATTTTACGGCAAGGGGCTGCTTAATATCATAAATAGCCTTTGTAGTATCAACAGCAACAGCAGTAACCTGTAAGGGCAAAGGATCTGTTTTAAAACTTTGCGCGTTTACCTGGAATAAGAAAGCAGGAATGGCCTGCAATCCTGCGTCAAAAGAAGTGATTGTATATTGGCGACTAATTGTAATTACTTTAGGATTAGTCTTATCAGCTATAGTATCTGTTTTTCCTACCTCTACAATCTGTATTTTAGATGAAATGGTATCTGCCAATGCAGGAAAACTGATTTTCTCATTTATGGGCAACTGGGCACTTAAGCGTAAAATTGTTTGGTCTCCCAAAACAATGGTCGACTTATCTAGTTTAGCCTCTACCTTTATATCCTGAGCATTACTTTTATAAGTAAAGCAAGCCAGGCATAGTATTAAACACCAGCTAAAATTAAAATATTGCTTCATATCCCTACCTTCTGGCTTCGCGTTTTTTAAATAATGTCATTAATGGTTTAATATATGACTGATGGGTTCCAATTTTCGTAAAATCTACTCCTGATCTCTTAAAAAGATCTTCTAATTTCCCATTTCTCTCTAATGCTGCTACTTTATAAGCCTGTCTAACACGTTTATCTCCAGTATTTACCCACTCATACTCACCGGTTTCTTCATCCCTAACAGGGATAAGTCCTAGATTCGGAAATTCTTCCTCGTGTAAGTCATATAACCTAAGTGCGATAAGATCGTGTTTTCTGTTGGCTATTTTAAGCTCATTCTCAAAAGAATTACTCATAAAATCAGAGATCAGAAAGGAAGTGCATCTTTTGTTAATAGCGCTGGTAAAGTATCTTAAAGCTTCAGCTACATTTGTGCCTCTGTTCTGAGGTTTAAAATCAATCAGTTCCCTGATGATCATCAAAATATGACTTCTTCCCTTTTTAGGGGGGATGAACTTTTCTACCTTATCGCTAAAAAACAATACACCTACCTTATCATTGTTCTGTATAGCAGAAAATGCCAGTACAGCACATACCTCGGTGGCCAATTCCTGTTTTTGCTGAGTCTGCGTTCCGAAATTTTTAGACCCGCTAACATCAACAAGCAACATCACTGTCATTTCCCTTTCTTCATCAAACACCTTTACATAAGGATGGTTAAATCGGGCAGTAACATTCCAGTCGATGGTACGAATCTCGTCACCCATCTGGTATTCCCTGACTTCACTAAAGGCCATACCCCGACCTTTAAATGCGGATTGATATTCTCCCGAGAAGATCTGATTACTTAACCCACGGGTTTTAATTTCAATCTTTCTTACTTTTTTTAAGAGATCTTTGGTATCCATAAGCTATGGTACTTCTACTGCATTCAATATTCCTGTAATGATAGTTTCTGTATTAATATCTTCCGCCTCAGCCTCATAGGTTAAACCTATTCTATGTCTTAAAACATCATGGCAAACAGCTCTTACATCTTCAGGAATCACATATCCCCTCCTTTTTATAAAAGCATAGGCTTTTGAAGCTAAAGCAAGATTTATGCTTGCGCGTGGTGAGGCTCCAAAACTGATCAGGTTTTTATAATCTGCCAGTTTATATTGATCTGGGTAACGGGTAGCAAAAACGATATCAATAATATATTGCTCTATCTTTTCATCCATATACACTTCCCTTACAACCTTTCTTGCTCTGATGATATCATCAGGATGAAGAATAGCCTTAGGTTTTGGCATTCCCTGAGGAGCGATATTTGCTCTCATGATCAACTTTTCATCTTCCTTTTTAGGATAGCCAATCACTACTTTAAGCATAAATCTATCAACCTGTGCCTCTGGCAATGGATAAGTTCCTTCTTGTTCTATTGGGTTCTGGGTTGCTAAAACCAGGAAAGGTTTAGGTAATTCAAAAGTAGTGTCTCCAATAGTCACCTGGCGCTCCTGCATAGCCTCTAATAAAGCACTCTGCACTTTTGCCGGTGCCCTGTTGATCTCATCAGCAAGGATGAAATTAGAGAACAAAGGACCTTTTCTAACAATAAATTCTTCTTTTTTCTGATTATAGATCATAGTACCTACCAAATCGGCTGGCAAAAGATCTGGTGTAAACTGGATTCTGCTGAAGCCTGCATCAATAGTTTTAGATAAGGTATTGATTGCAAGTGTTTTTGCAAGTCCGGGTACGCCCTCTAACAAAATATGTCCGTCTGCAAGCAGACCGATCATTAAGCGCTCTACCATATATCTTTGGCCAACAATCACTTTATCCATCTCTATAAAAAGCAGATCGATAAATGCGCTTTCCTTTTGTATCATTTCGTTCAGCGCACGGATATCAGTGCCATACGCCAAGCTTTCAGTGGTATTATTTACTTCTTCCATTTAGACCATTTATTTTCGCTGCGAAAATTAGACAAACCTTAACCCTTTCGCAAGCCCCTAGACACCTGTTTATTGTTAAAATATGTTAAAACTCGCATTTAGTCTCCTTATTTTAGTTTATAGGCACTGTAGCGTTTCAGTATCTTATCCCGTTTGTATTGTGCACGCTAGTTAGATTTCGGGGATAGATCCTAGGACCTATCTCCGATTCTTTTTTATATTTACCGAAAAAAATATCATATGCTAGCTCATCACGTTTTATTCTGGCTTAAAGCCGACACTACCGAAGAACAAAAAGTTGCTTTCAGAAAAAGCCTAGAAACACTTAAGGATGTTGAATCTGTTAAAACACTACACATCGGCACACCTGCACCTATTGAACGCGCAGTTGTTGATATTACTTATACCTTTTCACTTAGCATCTTATTTGAGGATCTTGCCGGACACGATGTTTATCAGGTACACCACTTGCACACTGCCTTTCTAGATGAATTCCGTAGTCTTTTTGAAAAAGTAATCATATACGACTCACAGTAATTCAAAGCGCATTCGTTATGCTGAATTATTAATCATTCGTCATTCTAATTTATTTCAGAATCCCGCTCATGCTAGTATTAAATCTGCTTAACGAGATTCTGAAATAAATTACGAGTGAATGACGAGTGTATTATCTCACTTCAACACCAATCATGTTGCTGTTTCTTCCTCCTAAAAAAGGCTCTGTTCTTATAGACAAGATCATTTTATACTTCCCAGCCTGAACTGGCGTTTTTATCTCTCCCTCTATTTCTACAGACGCTCCCGCTCCAATGTGAACATGCTCCAGATCCGTTACAACAGGTTTAAACTCACTTAGCGAATCATCCTTTTTAAACCCGTATTCCAGGTAACATTTCCAGGTTTCCCCAGTATTGCCCAATGAAATAGGCTCATTGTAAGGATTAGTTATTTTCAATTTCAAAGTCTTAACCTCTCCGCGCTTCCAATCTCCTGGAACTACAAGCGGATTCACAGATACCTTCTGATACATCCTTACCTTATCTATCCATGATCCATAAAACACGCCTTTGCTTGTGTTAATAGTATCTTGTTTAACCTGGTCGCCATGGCTATCCGGTATCACAAAATAAACCCTCTTGTTTCTAAGGCTGTCTTCCAAAGGCCATATATCGTACTGGTTTTTCCTGTAATATCTTGAATCATAGCTAAAGCCTTTTGTGCTTCGGTTATAATAATTATATCTCGATGGGGTTTGAAATGAGTTATAAAATATCACAGGATAATCACCCGCCTTTTTATGGATTTGTTTAGCCCATTTCTCCGTTCCAAAATAATACGCAACAACATTTACCTTCATTAAAGCCTCTATCGGGATGATCAGTATCAGCCGCACCAAAACAATTAATGCAATATTAACGATAGCAAGTTTCTCAAACCATTTAGGCACAGGCTTTCTGGCTATAGCAATATAAGCCAGAATAAACAGGCATAACATTGCAGGTAATGTCCAGTGTGCCTCAACTCTTCCCTTTAGTGTACTAAACAAAAAGAATATAAATATCCCGTAAAAATTAAATTTAACTGCCCTAAGAAAGGTATCTGAGGATTTCAAACCCACTGCCGATTTATATAAAAACCAACCAACAAGCGGGCCGGCAAGTGCAAGCTGTGCAAGGAAGTATTCTGAAGTAAAGTTGAACTTATAAATAGCCGCAGAACGATCTATAACATGATAATAAAACGACGGGTAATTATTATGAACCTGCCACAATATGTGCGGCAGATAAGCAACTATAGATATGACTACAATAAGCCAAAAAGATGGCCTTTTTAATAATTTAAGATTAGATAATATGGTAAAAAACAAGACCAGTATCCCATGGTACTTACTGTAAAGTAAGCAGGCTATAACCAAGGCCAATAGTAAGGCCCACTTAATCTTATTTTCAGCTTCGTAACGTTGATACACATAAAGGAACAATACCGTAAAAAAGAACAAAGGGGAATCTGGTGTAGTGATAAACCCATAAACATGGAATAGCACTATTGCTGAAAACAGCAAAATAAAAAGCTTTATATTTTGGACATAACGACCTACAATTTGCCACAGCAAATAAGCAGAGAGCGTGCTTGTAATAACCGTTAACATCCTCAATCCAAAGGTAGAAGGCAACAGCGCATCGCCTATTTTAATAAACAGCGCAACCATTGGCGGATGGTCAAAATACCCCCAGTCTAAAAACCTGGAATAAACCCAGTAATAAGCCTCATCAGCATGAACCTCTACAAAACCTGCCTGAATGATATTAAGTACAGTCCATACCCCCAGAAATATAAACAATATCTGTCCAGAACTTTTTTTTGTTTGCAGCATTAGCAGTAGGGTTTATCCGGTAAATGTGTAAAGATAGTTCGCAAAGAAGTTCCACAATGAAACCAATACTATTGCACAGGCTTTGGCAACATAAAAATTCCATTTCAACTTATCGTTTAGCAAGTAAATAATTATATTACTAATCGCCAATCCCACTAATGAAATCACAAAGAACTTCCCAAACTGAATAATGCTTGCAGGATTATGATTATCAAAAGTCCAGTACCGGTTAAGTGTATAGTTTGATCCTGTTGCTACTATAAAACCCAATGAATTGGATATATACTTATGGATCTTTAGTTTTTCTTTACAGAGATAAGTAATACCAAAATCAACAATAAGACCTGAGAAACCTACCAACCCGAATTTTAAAAACTTGAAAAAGAAAGCACTATTAAATTCAATGGCCGCTATTGGTGTCATGTTGTTACTTTTTGCAGAAACAAACATAATAATCTGTAATGAAAAGCCTGTAATAAATGGTTAATTAAGGTTAAATTTATCATTATTGATCTTTACAACATTCGATGTAAAAACAATTCCAACTATTAAAATACCAATAAGAATAGCCAATGCAACCTGTAAGGTCGAGTACAGTTTACTACCCGAAACCATAAATGCTGAATCTTTAATTAGTTCCTCTCCAACCTGGGTCTGGATTCGCATTAACTCAGATAATTTTTGAATTGTGCCTTTTGACGAAGCCCTTCCCTCTTGCGAATAAAGTTTCCTGGCACTTGAAATATCTCTTTTATCAGCAAATGTCATAATTTGATCTTCAATCTTCCCGGTACTTTCAAGACCATCTTTTAAAACAATCAGCTTTTCCTTTTCCTGCTTAACCAGAAAAGTTTTCTCATACTTTTTAATCAAAGAATCTATAGCCTTGTTATACGAAGCAAGCTGTTCTTTAAAGACAGCTGCATTAAAAGATTGCTCATAAGTATTCAAAAAATCTTCAATCATAGATTTCTTTGCGTAAGCATTCTCGGCAACATAAAATAAGTCTGTAGCTGGAATAAGACGGTCGTTATACATAGAAACAAATGACTCATTCATGCTTTTTACACTTTTATCTTCCAGAAACCTGATCAGGATGGTACAAGCCATTATACAGAATAACAGCATTGCAATTTTCATTTTTTGTTTAATAGAGTAAGCAAATCTCATATCAGTAGGTTCAGGTTAGCATCTAAAATTGCTCTTCAGCAGGAGAAGAGAATAGGTTTTGTGCAAAATTTACTAAAAATAATTCTTTTTTCGCTCTTGTTACCCCAGTATAAAGCCATCTTAAAAAATCCATATCGATCATCTCTTCAGTTAAATAACCCTGATCTACAAACACAGCATCCCATTGCCCACCCTGAGCTTTATGGCAGGTTACCGCATAAGCGAATTTAATTTGTAGTGCATTATAATATGGATCTTCTTTAATTTTATTTAAACGGTCTCTTTTGTTGCTTATATGATCATAATCAAGGTTAAGACCTTCAAAAAGCTTATTGCTTTGTTCATAAGAAAGGTTTGGTGTTTCTGCAGTCAGCGTATCCAATATAACTTTGCAGGTAACCTCCCCTGCTTCCGGAAAATCAAGAAATTCCAACTGAACTTCGCAAAACCGGAAACCATAGCGCTCCTCAATACCTCTTACCCTGCGTATCCTGGCCATGTCTCCGTTTGCAATAAAAGCGGCCGACTCATTCTCCGGTAACCAGAAATAGTTATTCCGAACTACCATGATCTGATCCCCTCCTGTCAGCTCTTCTTCACGGTACAATAGTCTGGCTCTGATCTGCTGATTATAAACATTCGCAGACTTATTAGATCTGCAAACTACAAGTGAATTCTCTATCCCGAACTTGTTATAGGCATATTCCAATCCTTCAACCAGTTTTACGCCTGTCATTCTAAAAATATCTTTATAGTTTTTAGTAATGAACTTTGGCAGCTCAACCTTTTCTGTTTCACTATCATCATTAATCAGTTGTCTGAGCATGGTAGCATTGGCCAATATCCCTGATTTCTTTTCTTGGCGCACAACCTCTTTTAGCTCCACAGCAGTTACCCCCATTCCAAAATTTGAAGCAATGTATTCTTTATTTAATGCCGGACTATCCAGACTTCCAACCGGTGGCAACTGGGCAGTATCGCCCACAAAAACAACTGCACAATTTTTTCCGTTATACACAAACTCCATCAGGTCTTTTAAAAATGAGGAGCCTGTTTGTGTATTCCATTCGTCTGCAATCATAGAAGCCTCATCAATGATAAATAAGGTATGCTCTGCCAGGTTTGGGGCCAGCTGGAATGACATATCAGTAGATACTGCGGTTCTTTTTCTATAGATCTTTTTATGGATGGTTAATGCTTTTCTGCCAGTATAGTTGCTCATAACCTTTGCAGCTCTTCCCGTTGGAGCCAACAAAACGGCGCGTAAAGTAAACTTAGGTAAAGCCTTTACCAGTGCGGCTACTGATGTAGTTTTACCTGTACCCGCATACCCTCTTAGTATGAAACACTGACCATCTAATTGACGTGACAAAAAAGAAGCCATTTCACTGCAAAAAGTAAACTGTTCTGCAGTAGGAGTAAATTGATAAGACTGGGCTATTAGGGTCGCTTTATCCATTTAACAAATATGCAATGGTGATGTTATAGAAAAAAGGATTAATTTTGTTCATATGAACAGCAAAAATAGCATATTATTAGTTGATCCGGAGTTTGACCCGAATACAGCGGCAAACTGCAACCTGTTAATAAAAATTACTACCGATAGTTTTTCGTATGCCATTATAGACAAGAGCAACAATCAGTTAAAGGCAGTTTACGACCAGCAGGAATATCAGAATGTAAGCAAGGCGCTTTCCGAAAAACTAAGAACAGACAGCTATTTAAGTTTACCATTTAAAGAAATTAAGGCTTCGGTACATACTGAAAATTCAATAGCCATACCAAACGACCTGTTCAATGAGCAGAATTTAAACGACTACGCAAAATTCTTTACAGAAGAACAATCTAATAATCTTTATACCCAACCTTTTGCCAATTTTGGTTTCACATCCATCTTTACACTAAATAAGTTTATAGAAGAAACCTTAAATGTTTCACTGTCAAACTGCAGACTATTTGATCATGCAGCACCTGTTTTAGCACTTTCCAAAGACAATGAAAAGCTGAGCCTGATACTTGATTTTACTGTTGGTTCATTTAATGTAATATATACCGATGGTGGTAAACTGATATTCCAAAACTACTTTCAAATCGAAAACGCTGAGGAATTTAACTACTACCTGCTTTTCATTATCAATCAGCTTAATATAGACACCTCAAAAACTGACATCTACCTTAGTGGAATCATCAACGACGGAGATAGTCAATACAAATGCATTGAAAAGTATTTCAAAACCATCAATTTCATCCCGACAACCGGTAATGAAGTTGACAACAAAATTTTAGATGACATGCCTGCTCATTATTACAGCAGTCTATTAGCCCTTGATCAATGCGGATAATTGGTGGAAAATTAAAGGGTATTCGCTTTAATGCACCCGAAAGCTTGCCGGTAAGGCCAACAACAGATATGGCCAAAGAGGCTCTTTTCAATATCCTTTATAACACTTATGATTTTGATAGCTGTACCGTTCTTGATCTATTTTGTGGAACAGGAAACATCAGCTTTGAATTTGCATCAAGAGGCATTAAACAGGTTACAGCGGTTGATAAACACTCTGGCTGCATTTACTGGGTAAAATCTGTTATAGACAAATATCAGCTAAATGAAATTGATGTGCAAAAAGCCGATGTATTTAAGTTTCTGCAAAGTCACACTAAATCCTATCAGATCATTTTTGCCGATCCACCTTATGATTTGTCAACCATTCCATTAATTCCGGAACTGGTAATGAAAAATAACCTGTTAACAGATAATGGTTTGCTTATAGTAGAACATCCATCGCTATTAAAATTAAACAATCAGCCAGGTTACACCGAAACCAGAAGATACGGCAACTCTTCATTTAGTTTTTTTGAAAAGCCCTCCAATTAGTATATTTAACCATGAAGATTGCATTATTTCCTGGCTCATTTGACCCGATTACCATAGCTCACGTAGATATTTTAAAGCGCGCTTTACCTTTATTTGATAAAATTGTAGTGGGTATTGGCTTAAACAGCTCCAAACAAGGATTCCTCTCGGCCGATAAACGCGAAGAAATTGTAAGAAAGGTTTTTGAACAGGAGCCAAAAGTAGAAGTAGAACTATACGAAGGACTTACAGTTGATTTCTGCAGACTCATCAATGCTCAATACATGGTTAGAGGTGTACGTTCGGTTTCTGATTTTGAATACGAGAAAGCAATTGCGCAGATCAATCAGACGATGATGCCCGAGGTAGAAACCATAATTATTCTGAGCAAGCCAGAATATTCGGCTATAAGTTCAACCATTGTGCGCGATATTCTGCGCAACAACGGTGATGTAAGTAAGTTTTTACCGCCACAAGCTATATCTTTTTTATAGCATGTAAAGCTGGTTTTACTACAATATTATCTTCTAAAAGGCCCCCAACTTCCATTACCTGAACAATTGAAGGGTAGGTATTCTTTAATACCTGATTAAGCTCCAGTTTGCTTAGCCAGCTCGCTTTAGTTATTCCTTCTTCTTTTTGAGGGATCAGTTTAGGCTCTCCCTTTACTGTCATGCTGTACCAGTTGGTTTTCTTAAGCACCAATTTACTCCCAAGCGTATAAACATGATAAGTTTTACATAGCTTTTCATCGTTGGTTAAAATCTTTACCCCACACTCCTCTTCAACCTCACGAAGGGCGGCTTCCTTCATTTTCTCATCTTTTTCTACCTTACCTTTGGGCAAATCCCACTTCTTATTTCTAAAAATAAAGAGATAATTGCCTTTCACATTTTTCACTAAACCACCAGCAGCTTTTATAAGTTCACAGCTTTTTTTAATCTTTTTGAATAATTGTTTAGGATCCGGATCAAGTAGAATGTAGTCTTTTCCAGATACCTTTTCTAAATTCTTATAGAAGAGTTCAAAATCAAAATCCTGCTTATCAAGCTGTTGAACTTTCTTTATCTGTTTAGGCATCAAGTCCGCAATAAACAAAGTATTATCGTTAATATAAATCCTGTAATTCTTCATCAGAAGGTAGTGGTTTTCGTTATCATTTAGTTCTCCGCAGCAATACTATTAAAGCGTTGTTTTTAATCCGGTTATTACCGTAATAAAATCGAGGTTTAAAAATACAGAATTATAACATACGGCTCTTACATTTATAGAAAAAACAAAAAATAAATCTCAGATATTACTGATTCACAGGCGATCACAGAAAAGACTTTCAGCATTGATTTTTATTACGGATATTTGCCAGTTCTAGATTGAATTAAACAAGAGTTTTCAGCATTTTTCTAATAAGCGATAAATAAAAAGTTTATTACGCTTACAAGCAAAACGCCAGAAATTCCGTAATTTTGAGACATGTATAATAAAAGTGATATTGAATTAAAAGTAGCTGAATTTTTATTACAAATAAAAGCAATAAAATTACAACCTAACAACCCGTTTACATGGGCGTCAGGTTGGAAATCTCCTATTTACTGTGACAATAGGATCACACTTTCCCATCCTTCTGTTAGAACTTATATCAGACAAAAGCTTACGCAATTAATACAGGAAGAATATGGTTCTGTAGATTTAATAGCTGGTGTTGCAACTGCTGGTATACCTCAAGGTGCATTGGTTGCTCAAGAACTTGGTTTACCTTTCGCTTATGTTAGATCGAAAGCAAAAGAGCATGGAACCGGAAGTTTAATTGAAGGAGAAATAGTTGAAGGACAACGTGTTGTTGTTATAGAAGATTTGATTTCTACAGGAAAGAGCAGTCTTCAGGCTGTTGATGCTTTAAGAAATGCAGGCCTTTCTGTAGCAGGATTAGTTGCAATCTTTACCTATGGTTTTGATCAGGCCGAAGAAAACTTTAAAGAAGCAAAATGTCGTTTCTCTACCCTTTCTAACTATAATACACTAATAGAATATGCTGCTGAGCACAGCTTCATTGCACAAAATGATGTTGATTTGCTTACTAAATGGCGTAGAAACCCTGCCGACTGGGGAAAAGAATTAGAACAATTAACTTAAAATCATAATGACAGTTATTGAAAGCTCCGTAGAGTTAAACCTACCGGTTGAAAAGGTATATACATTTTTGGCTGACATGAACAATCATCAGCAATTAATGCCAGAGAACATTTACAACTGGTCTTCTACAACAGATGACGCTAGCTTTACCATCCAGAACATGGCTAAACTAGCAATCAAGATATCTGATCGCGTAGAAAACAAGGAACTAACTGCTATACCAACAGAAAAACCTCCTTTTGATGTTGAATTAAAATGGACAGTGACTGATAATGGTAACGGCGGAACTGTTGCAAAACATATTATCTCTGCAGATCTTAATATGATGATGAAAATGCTGGCTGTGAAGCCTTTGCAAAACCTTGCTGATCATCAGACACAAAGATTAACAGAGGTATTAAAATAATACATACTTGCACTTGTTGTAAGTAGTATACCCTTAATAATCGTCCGAAAGCTGGCCATATGGCCAGCTTTTTTTATGATGTTTCTTCACACATTCTACACACCTCATTCACACCAAACCCACAAACGGGTACCTTTTTATGAAGAATGTGCGTGTAAAGTGTGAATTATGTGAGGACTTCGTATATGTGTGTTACAATAACTGCATTAATGCTTCTCTTGAAAATCCTTTTAATTCAGCAGTGCGCTCATCACGGATTTTCTGAACCCATCTAGCATCAGCAAGTAATGGTCTGCCTACAGCAACTAAATCAAAGTCTCCTCTATCCATTCTTCTTAGCAATTCTTCTAATGAACTTGGCTCAGAGCTTTCGCCTTTAAATGCGGCAAGGAATTCCCCTGATAAACCAACAGAACCCACAGTGATAGTTGCTTTTCCTGTAATTTTTTTAGCCCAGCCTGCAAAGTTAAGATCAGAACCATCAAATTCAGGCTCCCAGAAACGGCGCTGCGAACAGTGAAAAATATCCACTCCAGCATCAACCAAAGGTTGCAGCCATTGTTCCATTTCCTGTGGTGTTTTAGCCATTTGTAAATTGTAATCAGACGGTTTCCATTGTGATAACCTTAGAATTATCGTAAAATCTTCACCAACCTGTCTTCTCACTTCTTTTACTACTTCTACAGCAAACTTGGTACGCTCATTCAACGTTTTACCTCCATAGCTATCGGTACGATTATTAGTACCTTCCCAGAAAAACTGATCAATTAAATAACCATGAGCACCATGAAGTTCAACACAATCAAAACCTAACCTTTTAGCATCTACCGCTGCACTTCCATAAGCTTTAATTGCTGCTTCAATATCATCCTGAGTCATGGCCACACCATTCGAAAATCCAGGTCTGTTTAAATCAGATGGTCCTTCAAAAGGTGCCGAAGGAACCCATCCTGAATGATGGTTATCCATTATGCCCATATGCCATATTTGCGGCCCCATGCTTCCACCAGAATGGTGAACACTATTGATAACTTCTTTCCATCCTGCTAAAGCTGCATCGCCATAAAAATGTGGAATATTGGCATCATTTGATGATGAAACGCGATCAATAACCGTTCCTTCTGAAAGGATTAAGCCAACCTCTCCGGCTGCCCTTCTCGAATAGTATGCAGCAACATCAGCTGTTGGTACTCCTGCTGGCGAAAATGAACGTGTCATCGGTGCCATCACGATTCTGTTTTTTATATTTAATGATTTCAAACTAAATGGTCTGAACAAAGTTTCTGTACTCATATAATTGTATTTTAATAAATGCTATATTTCTGATTTAATGATATTGCTTAGTGCGGCAAAGGCTTCCTCATTACGCTTGTAATAAGTCCATTGCCCAAGCCTGGTTGATTCCAGCAGTCCTGATTTTTGGAGTATAGATAGGTATTCTGAAACGGTAGACTGGGTTAAACCTGCCTTCTGTTGTATTTGCCCAACACAAACCCCTACCTCATCAAACGCGGCATGCTCCTGTGGTGGAAAATGTTTTTCCGGCTCTTTAAGCCACTGCAAAATCTGCAATCGTGTTTTATTTGATAGTGCTTTAAAAATCTCTAGCTGATCCATAGCACAAAGATATATCGACTTTTCCCGATATTCCTATTAACAAAAAAAGAATGACATTATGCTGATAACTTCATGTTTTTCATTACAAAGAAGAAGCCTATCGAAGCAAGGGTTAGTGCAGCAACCGTACCCCACCATAAAGTTTCGAATCCAAATTGGGCAGCAACTCTTGTACCTACCAGAGGAGAAAATATATGAGCTACAGAAAAGGATAAAGCATTAATACCCATATATGCACCTCTCTTTTTTAATGATGATCTTTGAAGCGTAACCGTTGCCATAAAGGGCATAGCCAGGATCTCTGCCAGGCATATTATAAACATAGAAAGGTAAAGTACCGGAATACCTTTAGCAAGATTCAATACCAGGAATGATACCGCACACAATACTGTACCGGCTACTATTATCGTTCGGGCAGTAAATCTCTTTTCGGCAATATGAACTACCAGCATCTCTAGTGAAAACACAACTAGTCCGCTAAAGGCAAGTATTATTCCTATCTCTGCCTCTGTCATTTTGTAAACATTTCTGTAATACAAAGGGAGTGTACTTAACAACTGTAAAAAACAAATGGCAAAAATGCAGGAAAGTACACTGAAAAGCATAAACGGTACATCCTTATAGGGCGACAAATTGGCTTGGTTTCCCTCTTCTTCTACCAATTCGTCTTTCTTCTTCTCGTTGCCTTTACGATTGCGGAAATAGATGAAAAAAAGTGTGGCCGACAAAAGGGCTGCTATTGCATTACCGTAAAATAAAAACGCATAAGATATGGCAGCTAAAAAACCGCCTAAGGCGGGGCCAATTGAAAACCCAAGGTTCATAGCCATCCTGTTTAGTGAAAATGACCTTATGATATTATCAGGTTTTGAATAGTAAGCAATAGACACAGAGTTGGCAGGTCTGAATGTTTCAGAAACAAGGCTTAAAGTAAAAACACCTACAGCAAGCTTAACCACAGTATCTAACTGCGGAAGAAGAAAAANRMATWGGYASARKWARARKKAAACYAASCAGCTGAACTTTAAAATGCCCGGCCTTATCGGTAAGCCAACCCCCTAAAAAGTTTCCAGAAACAGCTCCCAAACCAAAGCAKYTMARCMYYATAYMGGTATCTTCTAAAGAGAAATGAAGGTGATTGATCATGTAAACTCCTAAAAAGGGAATAACCATTGCTCCACTCCTGTTTATAAGCATAACAAGGGCAAGCATCCATGCCGGAGTAGATAACCCTCGGTAAGCATCTAAGTATAATCGTATAAATTCCTTCATTTAATAGCAGGCAAGCGCTTGTTTTAATATATCGTTCATCGTTTCAATCGGTAAATCCTCATTAGGATCTATCAACATTATTTTCATTTTGGCCCTCTTTTCAATAATCAGATCAGGATGATCGATATGCTTGCTTTCTACAATACCTATATAAGGTTTAAGGTATTTTTTATGAACCCATAAATAACAAAACATTTTTCCTTTATAGTAAAAAAACGGCAGTTTATATTTCCATTCAGGGGTAATGTTTTTATCAAAAGCTAATAGATAATCTTTTAGCGCAAGCAAACAACCTCTTAAAGGCTCTTCTTTTTGCAAATAAAAATCGTCTAGCGGAGTCAGCATTTAGAAAAATGTAGATATTACAAAGGACGGAAAATTAAATCATAAATCTTAGGTTCAGACATTTTTTCATCTTAAGATACTATTTATCAGACAATTATGCAGTGTAAAACAAAAAGTACCGACAAAATTTCCGATTAACAACTAAAAACCAAGATGGCATTTGCTTTGTTTAATTGCTGACATGAACTTCAACAACTTTACTATAAAAGCCCAGGAAGCAATTCAACAGGCTTCTGAAATAGCCCAAGGCAATCAGCAACAGGCTATTGAAACAGCACACCTATTAAAGGGTTTGCTTACTGTTGATGAAAACGTAGTTTCGTACGTTTTAAAAAAATTAAACGTAAATCTTAATGTTCTAACTCAACATTTAGATAGCCAGATAGAGAAATTTCCTAAAGTTAGTGGCAGTAATCCTTATTTAACATCAGGTACTAATTCTGCTTTGCAAAAAGCGCAATCATACCTTAAAGAATTTAAAGATGAATTTGTGTCGGTAGAACATCTTTTGTTAGGTATTCTATCTGTTAACGACAATACATCAAAACTTTTAAAAGATCAGGGTGTAAATGAAAAAGACCTTAAAAAAGCAATTATTGCCTTAAGAGGCGATAGTCATGTTACTGATCAGAATGCCGAAGCAACATACAATGCACTTAATAAATATGCACGTAACCTGAATGAATATGCTGAATCAGGCAAGTTGGATCCGGTTATTGGTAGAGATGAAGAGATCCGGAGGGTAATTCAAATCCTTTCCAGACGTACCAAAAATAATCCGATATTGATTGGTGAACCTGGTGTAGGTAAAACCGCTATTGCAGAGGGTATTGCTTTCAGGATTATTAAAGGCGATGTTCCTACAAACCTGAAAACAAAAACTGTTTACTCGCTTGATATGGGTGCATTAATTGCCGGTGCGAAGTATAAAGGTGAATTCGAAGAACGCCTAAAAGCCGTTGTTAAAGAGGTTACACATAGTGATGGCGACATCATTTTATTCATAGATGAGATCCATACCCTGGTTGGTGCCGGCGGCGGTGAAGGTGCTATGGATGCAGCAAACATCCTTAAGCCTGCGCTTGCCCGTGGGGAGTTACGTGCAATTGGTGCAACTACGTTAGATGAATATCAAAAATATCTAGAAAAGGATAAGGCACTTGAGCGCCGTTTCCAAAAGGTAATGGTTGATGAGCCCGATACCCAGGATGCAATTTCTATTCTTCGTGGATTAAAGGAAAGGTATGAAACTCACCACAAGGTAAGGATTAAAGATGAGGCCATTATTGCGGCAGTAGAATTATCGCAACGTTATATTTCTGATCGGTTTTTACCAGATAAAGCCATCGACTTAATGGACGAAGCTGCTTCCAAATTACGTTTGGAAATGGATAGTGTGCCAGAAGAGGTTGATGAGTTGAACAGAAAGATCATGCAGCTAGAAATAGAGCGTGAGGCGATTAAAAGAGAGAATGACAGTAAAAAAGTTAAAACTCTGGGCGAAGAAATTGCCAATATGTCGGCCGAACGTGACGAGATTAAAGCAAAATGGCAAGGCGAGAAAGATCTGGTCGACAATATTAACAATGAACTGGAACAGATAGAGAATTATAAACTGGAAGCAGATCAGGCAGAGCGTGCAGGCGATTATGGCAAAGTAGCTGAAATCCGTTATGGTAAAATAAAAGAATCGCAGGATAGCGTTGAAAAGTTAAAAGCTCAATTGGAAAGCATGCAAAGCGAAAGCAGAATGCTTAAAGAAGAAGTAACGGCTGATGATATTGCAGGTGTAGTAGGCAGGTGGACCGGTATTCCGGTTACTAAGCTAATTTCAAGCGAACGTGATAAGTTACTGAATCTTGAAAACGAGTTGCATAAACGTGTTGCCGGACAAGACGAGGCTATTGAGGCGATATCTGACGCCATCCGTCGTTCAAGAGCTGGTTTACAGGATAAACGCAAACCAATTGGATCATTCATATTCCTTGGAACAACTGGTGTTGGTAAAACGGAATTAGCCAAAGCATTGGCAGAGTTTCTGTTTAACGACGAAAATGCCATGACCAGGATAGATATGAGTGAATACCAGGAGCGCCATGCAGTTTCACGGTTGATTGGAGCCCCTCCGGGATATGTGGGATATGATGAAGGTGGTCAGCTAACTGAAGCTGTCCGTAGAAAACCTTATTCGGTGGTATTGCTGGATGAGATTGAAAAAGCGCATCCTGATGTATTTAATATATTGCTACAGGTGTTGGACGATGGAAGGTTAACCGACAATAAAGGTCGCGTGGTGAACTTTAAAAACACCATTATTATTATGACTTCCAACATTGGGTCTCATTTAATACAGGATAACTTTAAAGATCTTAATGATGAGAACCGTGATGAGGTGATTGCAAAAACTAAAAGCGAGTTATTTGAGTTGCTAAAACAAACGATAAGGCCGGAGTTTTTGAATCGTATTGATGAGCTGATCATGTTTACACCGCTCAACCGCAACGAACTTAGAGACATTGTTACCTTGCAGTTTAAACATGTACGAGATACGCTCGCTGAAATGGGGATCGAGATAGAGGCAACGCCTGAGGCATTGGATTGGCTTTCGGAATTAGGATATGATCCTCAGTTTGGTGCACGTCCGTTAAAACGAGTAATTCAGAAACGTATATTAAATGAATTGTCAAAAGAGATTCTTGCTGGAAAGATTGATAAAGACAGTAAAATTAAACTGGATATGTTCGACCACAAGTTTGTCTTTTTAAACAACAAATAAGAGGTAAGTTAGAAAACGAATTGTTATTAAAGCGATCGTCATCCTGAGTTTATTTCAGGATCCTGGATTAGAAAGTCAGACTAGCGAGCGCGTGGTCCTGAAATAAATTCACTGTTGTCCGGAAAAAAATATGGGCTAGCTGTTAAGCTAGCCCTTTGTTGATATATTRCTAAGATCGGAAG
>NZ_AWRU01000024.1:0-24168 GCF_000523515.1 Pedobacter sp. V48
CTTCCGATCTCTTGGATATTGGATCTAGGAATAAAAATGGCCCAGCAATAAGCTAGGCCATAAAATTTGTCCGGTTATAAAGTTAACCGGACAACAGTGAATTTATTTCAGATCTCGTTTAAGCCGGTTTTGAATAACAATTCCGGAATCCTGAAATTCAGGATGGCGAATGCTCCAATCACTACTGCCTCATTCTAATACCCCTTATTCTGCGTCAACTTAGGGTTCAAAGAAATTTCTCCATCCGGAATTGGCAGCAGCTGATTTCTAGTCAGATCATACCCATTAGCAAACTTCGTATCTATTAACTCCCCATTTGCTCCTTTTACCTGCTGTGGATAAATCTTAGGTCCAATTTCCCATCTCCTTACATCATCCCAATACAGACCTTCCAATGCAAGCTCAATCCGGCGTTCTTTATGTAATTTCTCTCTTGCTTCCTCTAAACTTAATCCTGTTGGCAAAGCAGGCAGCTTCACATCTGTCCTTCCGTTTCTAATCTTGTTAATGAGTGCAATAGCTTCAGGAATATTCTTGTTCTGACCTTCAATTAAAGCTTCGGCTTTCGACAATAACACATCAGCGTACCTTAAAACAATGAAATTCAAAGGCGATTCAGACGCAATTACCTCCATATTTTCTATGGTATACTTCCTTATTCCGAACCCAACCTTTTGCCCGGTATGATTCTTTATTTCAACCGGATACAGCTGTCCCTGAAAATAGGCCCCAGGTCTTAAAATCGTAAAATCCAATCTCGGATCCCTATTCTTGTACGGTTCCGCAGCATTAACCGGCGAACCATCCAACGTTTCATAAGCATCAACCAGATTTTGAACCGGTGCTACTGAATTCGATCCAATAATACCATACTTCAAATTTTGTGGCTGCCAGTACCTATCAAATATACTTCCCTGCGAAAAGGGGCCACTCATAAACTGAACATCAAACAACACTTCCTGATTATTTTCATTTGCAACCTGAAACAAGCCATAATAGCTCGGAAACAGATTATAAATACCCAAAGCAGTTATTTTATCGGCATACTCCACTACCTTATCCCACTTCTTCTGATACAAATAAGCACGCATCTTCATTCCATACACAGCCCCTTTAGTCGCCCTGCCTTTTATTGGTGCTTCAACATCCAGCCTTTCAATAGCGGCATCATAGTCAGCATGAACCTGCGCCCAAGATGCCTCCAGATCTGCGCGTTCAAGATTTCTCGATTCCTCCACAGAAATCGTTTTGGTAAAAATCGGTACACCACCATAAGTGTTTACCAGCAGCGAATAAAATACGCCCCTTAAAAAGTAAGCCTCGCCTTTCATTACCTCTTTGGTAGCATCAGGCATCGGAACTTTATCTACATTATCTAAAAAATAATTGGCTCTGTTAATGCCCTTATAGCAATCTCTCCAGCGCTCAATTACAATTCCTGCGTCACCCGGCTGAATGGTGCCATTGCCCACCTGCATTTCCATTCCTTCCCAATGTGCCCACTGATAAGCATTTGGAGATGCAGCGTCCAGTCCGCCACCATAGCCATAAACATGTCTGCTCTGCAATGTATTGTAAACTCCATAAAGTGCCAGGTAAGTATCTCCCTCACTTTTCCAAAAATTATCCTCTGTAATTCTATCTTCCGGTGTAACTTCTAAAAAGTCTTTAGTACAAGAAGAGAAGAATACAAGAATAACCGACAATAAACTAATTATACGTTTCATAATTTCTCCTATTAAAATTGTAAATTGACACCTAACGTACTGATAAACGGTATTGGATAAAGGCCGCCACCATCATCAAACGTATTTCTCTCTGGATCAAACCCTTCATAATCACCCGAAACAAATGCAGGCAAATTCTGGAAATTAGCATATACACTTATCCCACCCATTTTTAAACTATTAATCAGTTTTTTTGGCAATTGATAGCTCAACTGTATATTTTTGATTTTAAAATAAGAAAGATTTGATACCCAGAATGATGACTCGTACCTATTCCATGTATCATTTACTTTAATATGAGGCAATGTATTGCTCCTGTTTTCAGGTGTCCATGCATCTCTCCAACGCTCAGTAATGACACCACCTGATATCCCCAAAGGCTCAGCCCATCTGCTTTTTGTAAAAGCATTAACACCTGCAGCACCTGTAGTTACCACATCTAAGTTCCAGTTTTTATAACTAAACCCTAGGTTTAAACCAAAGGTGAACTTAGGAATGGTATTGCCTAACGATTGCTTATCTTGATAATCCAAACGGCCATCACCATTTACATCCTCATATTTCAAATCTCCGGCAGTAGGTGTATAGGCGTTATTCGACATGTGTTGCTTTGCTTCTTCATTTGTCTGATACACACCCTGGAATTTAAAGCCATAAAGCGATTGAAATGAATAGCCTTCGCGGATAAGGTACAGTTGATCAGGAGATTTCCCGCCCCTAAACTTAGTTACCTCATTGGTTACATAGGTCAGGTTTCCACCAACCCTATAGTTAAATGCATCATCCCCGTTTCTGGATTGATAGGAGATTGATGTTTCAAACCCCTTATTCGTCATCCGGCCCACATTTTCTACTGGTGCACTCACTCCACCTAAAATCTGGGGGATGGGCAATCTCACTAGAATATCTGATGTTTTTTTAGTGAAATAATCCATCTCCACATTTAGTTTCCCGCTAAACATCGTAAAATCAACACCCAAATTGGTACTTTCAGTGGTTTCCCACGAAATACTGCGGTCTACCAACGCAGTAATGGCTGCACCCGGCACCAACGCACCTCCAAGGTTATAACTAGAGCCATAATTCTGAGTAAGGGATAACAGATATGGATAATCTCCTGCAATTGCGTTAATGTTCTGATTCCCCAAACGACCCCATGAAGCCCTTACTTTTAAATTCTGTATCGCTTTAAAATCTTTCAAAAAACCTTCCTCACTTAATCTCCATCCGGCAGAAAAAGCAGGAAAGAAGCCCCACCTGTTACCAGCACTGAACCTCGATGAAGCGTCTGCTCTTAAATTCGCTTCCAATAAGTACTTCTCATTAAAGTTATAATTGACCCTACCGAAGTATGACTGCATGCGCCATTCCGTTGTATTTCCATTAGCAAGTGGATTAAAAGTACCTGCATCTACCTCAGACAAGCCTTCTTTAGGAGGACCCGATCGTTGACTCAGCATATTTTTTAACTGATTCTCTTCTACCTGCATCCCCACAACAGCAGTTACGTTATGCACCTCATTAAATGTTTTATTAAAATCAAGCGTATTAAAAAAGGCCCAATAAAATTGCTCATCATTCGTTCTCGAGTTATTGATGGTCGATGGATAATCCAGAACGCTAGTTTTAATACCACTATCCGTATAGGCATAGTTTAGCTGATTAAATCTGTCTTTTCTGTTGTTATTGAACTGACCGGAATAAAGCGACTTAAACGTAAGTTCAGGGGTAAACTTAATGGTAGCATTTAAACTCCCTTTTATAAAGTTGTTTGCATATTGTGTGCGCCCGTTATACATATCAGGCAATGGGTTCCGGGTATCAACTATAGGCTGTCCCTTATTTGGCCCGCTTAAATAAAGCGCCTGTGTCGCACCAAATTTGCCATCACGGGTATATGGAGCGGTAAACGGATATCCCCCATTCTGCATCAGGTACATCACCCGGCTAATTTCATCATATGGTCTTTCCGTAATTTTTCTGGTTGCCTGTACAGTTCCCCCTATCTCCATCCACTTATTCACCTTACTGTTCAGGTTCAGGTTCAACCCAAATCTCTTCGAATCAGTTTCTTTGATGATACCATCCTGATCCATATAATTAAACGACAAATAATAATTCTGACGTTCAGAACCACCTTTTACAGAAACATTATGCTCCTGAATTGGGGCGGCGGTAAAAACTTCATCAAAGAAATTGGTGTTAGGATATAGAAAAGGATCATTCCCTTTTTCAAAAGCGCTAATCACTTCCTGTGGGAAAAGCGGATCGCCACCGTTATTGGCCACTGCTTTGTTCCATATCCCCATAAACTCCGCACTATTGTCTATAATATCAAAACGGCGTCCCAATTTCTGGACCCCATAATATCCATTGTAAGATAATTGCGAAGGCGAATCATAACTACCTTTTTTGGTAGTTACCAGTACTACCCCATTTGCAGCCCTTGAACCATAAATGGCCGAAGATGCAGCATCTTTAAGCACGGTCATAGAAGCAATATCACTGGGGTTCAGCTCATTTAAATTTCCTTCAACTCCATCAATTAGGATTAAAGGGTTTGTGTTATTTAACGTTCCAAATCCACGAACCCTTAGCGTTGCGCCGTCACTACCCGGAGATCCCGAATTCTGACTCACCCATACGCCGGTTACCTTGCCCGACAATGCCTGCGAAGCATTTGTAATTGGCCGGTTATCCATTTCCTTGGTAAAGTCAACAGAAGAAACGGCCCCCGTCAAATTCACTTTCTTTTGAGTGCCATATCCTACCACCACTACTTCCTGCAGTGCAGATGTGTCTTCTAAAAGCGTAACATCAATGGTTTTACTTGTAGATACCGGAATTTCCTGAGTGGTATATCCAACAAAACTAAACACCAGAACCCCATTATCTTCAGGAGCTGAGATGCTGTATTTTCCGTCGTTTCCCGTAACAGCTCCGGCAGTTCCACCTTTTACTTTTACACTTACACCCGGCAAAGGCAAACCTTTTGAATCTTTTACAATTCCAGATATTACTACCTGCTTAGTGCTTTCCTGCATAACTGTAGCAGTCTTTTTAGCAACTCTTTTTTTTACAACAACCGTATTTTTGGTAATCAGATAAGTTAGTGGCTGATCTTTAAAAACAGCATCAAGTGTTTCTTTAAGTGTTGCATTTGTTAATTTCACATTTACCGGATTTACATCTTTCAGCATATCCGAATTAAAGGCAAAATCATAGTTAGATTGTTTACTTATTTTTTTCAATACTACTTCCAGAGAGGCATTTTCTTCCGCAAGGGTGATTCTTTGTGCATATGCCGAAGCGGTGATCTGGGCAGTTAATAATATCAGTAATAAACATAATATTTTCATTAGCCTTCTAAATAATGTAGAAGGCGGTTTATAGGTTAGATCAATTTTCATGAATGTTTTGGTTTAAGGTTAATAGGGTATAATTTAAATCGTACTTATTTGCTGATTACCACCTCCCTTCCTTTAATGTTATACGTCATAGATCCTGTTAATTGAAATAGTTCAAGCACTTCAGAAATGGTGCTTTTACGAGATATTTTTGCACTAAAATTTAATTTTGACATATCACCTTTATACACCACAGTTACGTCATACCAGCGCGAAAGCTTTAACATAATGAGCTGTATGTTCTCTTTATTGAAAACGAAATCACCATTTTTCCAGGCTATGGCTTCATCCAGATCGGCGGGCAAATTCTCCAGATTTTCTTTCTTTTTATCCCATTTCGCCAATCTGCCCGGCACAAGGCGTGTTCTATCGTCCCCTTTGATTACATCAAGTGAGCCTTCAAATAAGGTTGTAGAAATGTCTTTGTCTTCTCTATAACCAGAAACATTGAAGTGAGTTCCTAAAACCTCTACCTTCATATTGTCGACAAACACTCTGAAAGGTCTTTTTTTATCTTTTGCTACTTCAAAGTAGACCTCTCCACTTATGTCGACCCGCCTTTCTTTAGCTGCAAAAAGCACGGGATAGGTAATGGATGATCCAGCATTCAACAATGCCCTGGTTCCATCGGGTAAAGTTACTTGATACTGACCGCTGCGAGGCGTGGTAATCACATTCTTGCCTACTTCGTTATTCCCTCTTGCATGGCCATTTGTCTGGCTGTACGCAACTTTACCATCTTCTGTTTTTGTTATTTTCAACCCTGATTCCTCTGCCAACACTCCATTTCCGGCTTTATCTAAAACAATGACACTTCCGTTGGCAAGTTTTAAAGTTGCTTTATTCCCACCCGGGGCGACATCATCCATCGGCTTATTTGCTGTTTGATTGCTTTCTTTAAGAGGCTTATTATTATACGAAAGAAAGTAGTAAGCACCACCATACAGGAATGCACACAGAAAAATCACTGCGGCTATGCGTAAAATGTAGGAAATAGTATGCTTTGGTTTTTGTAAAGGCTTATCGGTGATATCCGTTTGCAAGCGCGTCCACACACTTGCCAGATCATGCTCGGCCAGTTGCTCATCTAAATCAAAACCACCGGCATTGATATTTTCATACCAATGCTCTACCAGCAGTTTTTCTTCATCTGTGCAAATGCCTTCCTTATATTTTTTTATCAATGCTTTAGCATCGAATTCTGAGCCAGCCATAGTTTTTAATGCTTCTTAAAACTATAGTCGGCCAACTAAGGCGCAGGGGGGTAATAAAAATTGAAATATTTAGATTTTACTATTATTTACTGTATCAGTCATTAGGTAATAATGCTATCACTCATATTTAATTGCATTTATAGGATTTGCAGATGCAGCCCTCACCGCCTGATAACTCACGGTCAGATAAGCAATCAAAACAATGAACCCAGCTGAGCTAAACATCATCAACCCCGTGATCTCTGTTCGAAAATCAAATTTAGACAGCCAGATATTCATCAGGTAATAGCTTAAAGGAAGGCCTATACCAATACCAATCAACACCATTTTCACAAAGTTCCAGCTCAGTAAATTAACAATACTGACATGACTTGCACCTAATACTTTTCTAATGCCAATCTCCTTTGTTCGCAACTCCGCGCTATAGGCCGAAAGCCCAAGCAGACCTAAACAAGATATAAAAATAGACAACCCACCGAACAGATTAGAAAGTATAGAAAGCACACGTTCCCTTTCAAACTTCTCCTGATAAAGGCTGTCCACAAATTCCAGATCCACCGGATAAACGGGGTTCATCTCTTTCGTAATCTTACTGATGGTCGCCAAGGCTTCTTTGGTACTTCTTGCTGTGTTCAAACGCATGGTAATCACGTTTGGCAAAAAGGATCCCCAGGCCACAACCATAGGCATTTCCTTTTTGGTAGGATCAGCCCAGATGATATCTTCAAACACACCAATTACCGTCCTTCGTATTCCTTCGTAGAGCACTTTTTTACCAATCGGCTGTTGCAGGTTCATGGCCTTAACTGCGCTGGAATTCAGCATGATTGCGGAACTATCTGAAGCAATATCCTTGCTAAAATCACGGCCTGTGAGCATTTTCACTCCTGTAGTATTGCTGAAATCATTTGTGGTAATGATTTGGTTAAACCTCAGAGATTTATCCGTAGACAACATACCATCCCATTCAAGTCCGCTGGTCACAGAGTTCTGAGTAGAAATACTTGCTGTAGTTTTGCACATGGAAAGTACAACGCCCGATTGTGTCAACCGGTTTTTAAGGGCATCATAATTTTGGAACAGCATTCCTTCCATAGGCATTTCTACCAGCGAAGCGCTGTTATAGCCCATCGGCCTGTTCCTGAGGTACTGAAGTTGATTATAAACCACTATTGTTCCGGTAATGAGCAAAACCGCAACGCTAAATTGAACTACCACAAGAGCTTTCCTTAAAGTCACAGAAGAACCATTTTGCCTGATCAATCCCTTTACGGTATCAACGGGTTGAAAAGCGGATAAATAAAAAGCCGGGTAACTGCCTGACAGTAGCGCAGTAATAAGAACAACAATACAGAGGTAGAGCCAGTTTGTTAATCCTAACGATTGTAGGTTGAGGTTGGTATGTAACAGATTATTGAATAGTGGCAAGCTGATCTCTACGATGGAGATTGCTAAAATGAAACTAAATGATACCATCAGAATGGTTTCCAGCAAAAATTGATGGATCAATGAAGTCCTTCCTGCTCCCATTGCCTTTTTGATACCCACTTCTTTTGCGCGTTTGCCAGCCTTTGCGGTAGCAAGGTTCATGAAATTGATGCAGGCAATGATCAGGATCCCAATGGCCAGACCAATAAAGATGCGTACTTGCCCGATCTTGCCGCCCGCTGGTTTCCCGTTTACAAAATCTCCATATAGATTGCTTTTGAGTAATGGATAAATGAAGATTGATGTTGCCTCTTTATTACTGTGCTGGTTTAAGAAATCGCTAATGTTCTTGTTAAAATCATCGGCATTAACCCCTGGGTTTAACTGTAATAAGGTGTAAAAAGAATAATTATCCCATTGCATGGCTTTAGGAAAAATACCCACGTTTTCATTGGTCGATACCAGACTCTCAAACCCGTAGCTCATGTTTTCTGGCAGGTCTTCTATAACCGCAGTTACAGTAAGGTTCGCAAAATTCATGAATTTGAGGGATTTGCCGATGGCAGAGGTATTAGGAAAAAGCCGTTTCGCAGTATTGCTGGTAAGGATAATAGAATTGGGTTTTGAAAAAGCCGTTTCTGCACTGCCGTTGATGAATTTGTAGCTCAGTATTTTCAGAATATCCGGCTCTGCTATGCGATTATCTACTTTGAGGCTGGTTGTACCGTTGACAAGTAAGGTTTGACTTGGCCAGGTGATAAATGCCACTGCTTTCACTCCAGCTAACTCCGATCTCATGGCCGAAGGGAGGGCATTTGGAGAAACACTGGTGGTCCCGAATACCTTACCTGCTGCATCCAGAAAATTGGTCTTCACCTCATAGATTTTTTCAGCATCTTTATATTGCGTGTTAAACTTCCACTCATTGGCCACATAAAGCAACAATAACAGAGATGCTGCCAAACCAATAGCCAATCCTCCGAGATTAATTAATGTAAAACCCTTATTTTTCCAAAGGTTCCTCCAGGCAATTTTGAAACTAAGCTTATCCATTCTATGCAATATACCAAGCCAATGCCAAATTCAAACAAGCTCATTTAAAGAACAGTAAAGCAAATTACAGATTCCAGAATGTACGGTAGTGAACAGCAGGTGTTCAATACTGAACGTGGCTAACCGACAAATTATTTATTAAACAAAAACAGCAACAACGGCAAATACGTACTTAGCCTTACCCTTAATATGCGTAACGCATTTTTAACATGACTCCTTACACTTTGCTCAGATATGTTTAACCTTTCGGCAATCTCTGCGTGAGTCAAATTTTCTTTCCTGCTCAGCTCAAACACTTCGCGCATCCTTGTCGGTAAATTCGCGATCTCTTTATCAATTATCGATGTCAGGATTTTTTCTCTTACCAGATGATCTGTTTGCGATGGATAATTCTCAATAAACGACTGAAAATGACTAATGTACTGTTCAGCTGTAGAACTTCTGTCAATAGTGTCTATAATCTTATACCTAACTGCCTTAAATAAGTACGAGGATAGCTCGCCTTTTATATCCAAAGTGGTCTTTTTCTCCCACAAACTCAGAAAAATCTCATGAATAATGTCTTTTACCTGCTCTCTATCCTTAAGTTTCCGATAAGCGTGCACATAGAGCAATCCTTTATACTTATTGTACAAAGTTTCAAAGGCCTGCTGATTCCCGAATTTCATTTCTAGTAAAAGGCTAGCATCATTGTTATGCTCTACAATCATTTTAACAGTAAAGTTTAATGTTTAGACAGCGGTTACACCATAGAAGTATATCCAGAGAGGTATTCGACAAATAAAATTCTAAAGTAATTAATATATTCACAACTATATTTAATATTTATCAAAAACTAAAACAAAATCGGCAATTCATAACTTAAGATAAATGACAAACTAGTAAATTATGGCATTTATAGATTACTACAAAACCCTTGGACTTGACAAAAGTGCTACGCAGGAAGATATTAAAAAAGCCTATAGAAAATTGGCCAGAAAATATCACCCTGATCTAAACCCTAATGATAAAGATGCCAATAGGTTGTTTCAGCAAATAAATGAGGCTAATGAGGCACTGAGCGATCCAGAAAAGCGTAAGAAATACGATGAATATGGGGAGCATTGGAAAAATGCCGATCAGTTTGAACAGGCAAAACAATCGCAACAGCAAAACCAGAATGCATACTCAGGTGCCGGTTACCAGGGTGGCGGTTTTAGCGGTGCTGATTTTGGTGGCGAAGGATTTAGCGGTGGCGGAGATTTCTCTGATTTCTTTGAATCTTTATTTGGCAATGCAGGAGCGCAATCAAAACGCGGAAGCCACAAATTCAAAGGACAGGATTATCAGGCAGAAATTAGTATATCGCTTCGTGATGCCTACAATACACACAAGCAAACGCTGGCTGTAAACGGCAAAAACTTAAGAATAACCATTCCAGCAGGAATAACAAATGGGCAAGTAATCAAATTGGCAGGTCAGGGTGCGCCGGGTGCAAATGGTGGTCCTAACGGCGATTTGTATATCACCTTTAATATTGGCGATGATCCTCATTTCAAACGACTTAACAACGATTTGTATACCAGCACAGAAATAGACCTTTATACTGCCGTTCTGGGAGGCGATGTAACGGTTACTACATTTGACAGTAAAGTAAAACTTAAAGTGGCCCCTGGAACTCAAAGCGGCACTAAGGTGAGGCTAAAAGGCAAAGGTTTTCCGGTATATAAAAAAGAAGGAGAGTTTGGAAACCTCTTTGTAACGTATACGGTTAAGGTACCAACTGAGCTTACAGAGAAACAGAAAGAACTTTTTAATGAACTAAAAAACCTGGGGTAAGGTATTTAAATTAAGTTAATCATGGAAACAGAATTAATAACCATAACAGAATATTGCTTTAAGTATGATATTGAACCGGAGTTTATTATATCCCTTGAAGACTCAGGAATCATTTCATTAACGATGGTTGAATCAGAAAAATTCATACATATCAGGCAATTTGGTGAACTGGATAAGTATATCCATCTGCATTACGATTTGCAAATCAATATTGAAGGAATAGATGCGATTAGACACTTGTTAGAAAAAGTAGATGCTATGCAACAGGAAATTCAGGAGCTTAAAAACCAGTTGCATATACATCAGTAAGGAGGCTCACCATCCTCCTGGTAAAACACCCGTCATACTCTTATTAAAGCTGCCGAGGTCCTGAAATAAATTCAGGATGACGACAGCTTTGAAGTCCCTAATTATCAAACACCACTGTCTTATTCTTATAAACAAACACCCTATCACTCAACACCAGCCTCATAGCCTTTGCCAGAACCGCAGTTTCAATCTCTTTTCCTGACCTTACCATATCCTTAGCAGTAAACGAATGATTTACCGGAATAATTTGCTGGGCAATTATTGGCCCTTCGTCCAAATCATTTGTTACAAAATGTGCTGTAGCACCAATCAACTTCACTCCTCTTTCAAAAGCTTGTCTATACGGATTTGCCCCTGCAAAAGCAGGCAAAAAAGAATGGTGTATGTTAATTATCCTGTCGGCAAAACTAGCCACAAAGCGTGGCGATAGAATTCGCATAAACTTAGCCAGAATCACATAATCAGGTACATACGCATTTATCCGATCAATCATTTCCTGCTCCGGATCAGTCGCTCCATCAGCATAAGAAATCAAAGAAAAAGGAACATCAAAACGCTCACAAATCTTTTGCAGTATATCATGATTTCCAATAACCCCAACAACGGTAGCACCCAAAGTACCAAAGTTATTGCGCACCAAAATATCGGCGAGGCAATGATATTCTTTAGTAACCATCACCACAATTCTTTTCTCGGCAACAGGATTAACATGAATTAGCGCGCCTGCAGGCAAAATCTTGCGCATAGTTTCAGTAAGTGAAGCCTCATCAGAATGCCCATCAACCTCCAGGCGCATAAAAAACATACTTTCGGCCTTATCAACGTGTTCCCTCATGGAAACAATATTCAGTTTTGCTGCAGATAATATCTGCGAAATATCGGCAACCAGCCCTATCTGATCTTTACACTGTATTATTATTATCATCGATTGTTAAAATAGGATAGCAAGATAATAATATTTCTTACAAGCGTGAATCTACTCTGCAGATCTAAAGTATTTTGAATCTGCAAGGTATTTCAATATAGAATCAGGGTCCTTATCCTTTACCTCATTAACAGTAAACTCCTGCAAATGCCGCAATTCCAATAAAGACCACAGCCAGCTTCAACAAACAAGTCCTTTAATTGCTCATTCTTTTCGATATGATAAGAATTAAAGGTCGAAAGTTTATCTATCTCGAGGTACATTTCATCTGCTTTTTGCAGTCCTGCAAGCTTTTCCAGCTTCATCCCTTCAGGAGTTGTTGTTGGTCAAAAAGAAAAAAGTATGGATAACCAGCCTGTCGCCATGCAATTCAACCTGCAGATATTCCGCTTTTTTATCACGCGCTCACCATCGTTTAAGTTAATGTATTGGTCGTCCAAAAAAGCACTGAGCAGCTTATTAGCCTTTACAACTGTCGATTTAGAAACGTCAGAATCCGGACTTGCCTTTATTTTTAATGCAGGATATCTGGTAGCATACATATGCGCAAGGAGTCGCCCGGGGAATTTCTCAAAATATCCCGGTCCAACAAGCGCATTGCAGCGTATCTCCATACGCTCAACGAATCTTTTCTGATGCATTAATGCCTGTTTGGCTGCATCTGGATTTGAACTACCGTTCCCTTTTTTCTTCTTCTGTTTGCTCATACTTAACTATCGCGATGATCAATTTCTAATAAAATATATAACAATCAGTTATAAATGGTAATTTTTAATGTAAACCATTGTTAAATAGCACTTAAACTTCACAATGCGTTAACATTGCAATGATATTTTTGTTAAAAGCAAAAGTACTATGAACTCTGTATTCAATTTTTTTAGTCCTAAAGACAAAACATTTCAACCCATGTTTGAGCAGGCAGGTAACAACCTTGTAGAAATTGCCAAAACGCTTGTTCTTGCAGTAAACACTCCTGATCAGGAAGACAGAAAAGTACACATTAAAGAAATTGCAAGATTGGAACAGGCAGGCGACGATGTTACACATCACATCCTTTTGGGATTAAGTAAAATATTTATCACACCGTTTGATCGGGAAGATATACATGCTCTGGCAAGTTCTTTGGATGATATTGCAGATTATATTTATGCAGCAGCCATGAATATGGACTTATACGACCTAAAAAACATAAGCAAGCCAATGATAGAACTGGCAGAACTACTCTTAGAGATGTGTAAGGATTTAAATATCGCTATAGCTGAACTTAGAAATCTTAAAAACCCAAGTATAATTACTGAAATATGCATCAAAATTAATAAAGGTGAAAGCACAGCAGATCATATTTGCAATACAGCAGTAGGGAATTTATTTGACAACCAAGCTGATGCTATTGAATTGATCAAACAAAAAGAAGTACTGCAAACTATGGAAATCGCTTCTGATAAGTGCGATGATGTAGCCAATGTTTTGGAAACGATACTTATTAAGAATGCGTAGAACAATTCCAAATTATCAGCGATCACTTTACTTAACATACAATTAAATTTCACACAATATTAGTCAGTTAGGTTTGTAACAAACAACAAGACAAACTATGACTATGAAATTTATTAAGCCAAAAACTTTTGCAATTGCAGCGGTAACTTTTGTTGCAGCAGCGGTGGCTGTCACTTCTTGTAAAAAAGATTCGAAAGATTCAGGGGGTGATGATCAGGTTATATTAAAGGATTATTCTATCACTCCTGTTCTTCTTAAAAAGCTTTCAGGATTCGAGAACCTGGAGCTATTTTCTCTTTTTAGTAGTGAAGACAAATTCCCAGAATCAGAAGGTTATACTTTTGGCGGGTCTGCAGATGGGGCTGGACTTGTAAAAAATACTGGAGGAGGTTATGTGATGATGGTTAATAATGAAGACAACTATTCCGTTTCCAGAATATCGTTTAACAACAATCTAAAACCATTAAAAGGTGAATATGCGTTAAACTCAGACGGCGGTCAATGGCGCTTATGTTCAGGAACAATGGTTACCAAAGAAGAAAATGGTTTTGGTCCATTGTACTTAAGTGTTGGAGAAAGCGCTGTTGAAGCACAAACACATAAACTTGATCCTCTTGTTTCAGGCAAACAAAGCGGTACTGCAACTGCCGGATTAGGTCATTGGAGTGGAGAAAATGCCGTTCCCTTAAATAAAGACGCTTATACAGGAAAAACTGTGATCGTAATGGGCGAAGATGCTGATGATGCCTCTGGTGGTCAGGTAGTTCTTTATGTAGCTAACACTGTTGGAGATCTGGATAACGGAACCCAATATATGTTAAAAAGAGTTGATGGCAATCAAAAGGAAACAGACATGAAAGTTGGTTCTTCTTATGACGTTGAGTTTGTTAAAATAGAAAATCATAAAACAATTTCAGGAGCCCAGATTCAAGCTCTGGTTGATCCTCTTAAAGCAATTAAATTTGGACGTGTAGAAGATGTTGATTATCGTAAAGGTAGTGCCGCTAACTCCAGGGAAGTATATTTCAACGTAACAGGACAGGCGGCTACCGGTTTTAATGCCGACAATTCAAGAACAGTCTTTGGTCGCACTTATAAACTTGTTTTAAACGCTACCGATCCCACAATAGGCAAGTTAGAGTGCATTCTTGATGGCGACGATGAGAGTGGGCCGGCAAAAGACTTTCAGAATCCTGACAACATTTGCGTAACCACAAACTATGTTTATGTACAGGAAGATTCAAACACTTATGGTTCCGAAACTCATGATGCTTATATCTATCAATATAACATCGCGACTAAAGAAGTTAAAAAAGTATTTGAGATAGATCATCGCCGTAGCGACCCGAAGTTCAAAGCGACTGCTACAAAAGGAAACTGGGAATACGGTGCACTTGTTGATATTTCAGATGTAATAGGTATTCCTAATACTTTTACCCTTTGTATACAACCTCATACCTGGAAAGAAGATGCCTTTAAAGGTAAAGATGGTGGTTCTAAACGTCCTGATGAAAACCAGGGTAGTCAGGTTGTTATCATCAAAGGATTAGCAAGATAAACTACTAAAACACTATATAAATTAACGTAAAGTATCCTTTGGCTCTTAAGCCAGAGGATACTTTTTTAATGCTGACAATGAAAAAGATTTCTATTGCCCTTCTTATAGCCTTAAGCAGTTTAGGTTGTGTAAAGACTCAAAAACCTTTGCCAACAGACCTTGTAAAGCAGCATTATATTCTTCAAGTTGCAAAAGCGGATACACTTGTTAAACAGCTTTATAATAAAGTTCAAGGCAATGCTCCGGAAGATAGCATAAAGCAGGTATTTAAGGCCGCAAGACTTGCCTATAAAAAAACAGAATTTCTTGCCGAATATTATAATCCTCTAACTGCTAAATCTATTAACGGGGCTCCTATTTCATCAATGGACGATAATGATCAACATAAAATTGATGCTCCAGAGGGCTTTCAGGTAATAGAATCATTTATCTTTCCTCATTACAGTAGTAACCAGAAAAAAGAACTACTTCAAGAAATCGGCATTTTAAAATCAAACTTCATAAGGCTCAAATCTGTTGCAGAACACCAAGAACTTGCCAATGCACAGGTATTTGATGCTTTAAGAACAGAAGTTTTCAGAATTATTACTTTAGGCATTTCGGGGTTTGATGCAGCAATTGCCCAGAATTCAATGGCCGAAGGTGCGGTAGCCTTAATTTCTGTTAAAGAAGTATTAATCATTTACAAATCGGACTTTAAAAACGACAAACAGAACAAATTCAACAGTACCCTGCAGTTATTAAACAAAAGCATTGACTATTTATCTGCCAGCAGAGATTTCAATAAGTTCGACAGAATGCAATTCATTACCGGATATGCAAACCCACTTTCTGCGTCTATCCTAAGTTTATCGCAACTACTAGGGAATCCGGAATTTAAAGAACTAAGAGCATTAAAAGCCAATTCGCCTACCTTATTTGATGAAAATGCCTTTGATCCCAATTATTATACGGCCAGTTATGATGCCCATACGACTAAAGAAAAAGCAGCTTTGGGCAAGATATTGTTCTATGATGTAATACTTTCTGGATCCAAAAACAGATCATGCGGCTCATGCCATAAACCCGAGCTGGCATTTACAGACGGTTTAGCAAAAAACGCTGCGTTAAATGGCAAATCACGTGTAAAAAGAAACACACCAACTATTTTAAATGCCGGGCTTCAATCGGCCTTGTTTTACGACAATAGGGTTAATTACCTGGAAGATCAGGCAACAGATGTAATAAGCAGTGCTGATGAAATGCATGGTTCATTACCCATTGCAGTAAAAAGATTAAAAGAAAACCAAAAATACGTACTTAAATTTAAAGAAGCCTTTCCTAAATCTACAGAATCTGTTAGCGACTATAACATACGAAATGCACTAGGCAGTTATATAAGAACACTTACCAGCCTAAATTCTCCTTTTGACAAATATGTAAGGGGTGATAAAAGTCAGCTTACAAAACAAGAATTAAATGGGTTTAATCTCTATATGGGTAAAGGAAAATGCGGGACCTGTCATTTCACTCCTTTATTTAATGGCACTGTACCACCAGATTTCAGAGTTACAGAGACCGAGGTAATAGGTGTACCTTTAACTGCCGTTGCCAAAGAGATCGACACAGATCCCGGCAAATACAACTTAAGAAAACTTACCTTATATAAAAACGCCTTTAAAACACCCACTATTAGAAACATTGAGCTTACTGGCCCCTATATGCACAATGGCATTTACAAAACACTGGAGGAAGTGATAGACTTTTATAATGATGGAGGAGGATTTGGTTTAGGAATGGATATTCCAAATCAAACGCTGCCTTTCGATAAACTAAATCTTACAGTTACAGAAAAACAAGATATTGTTGCCTTTTTAAAAACGCTAACGGACAATACAAAACAATAATAATCCATTTTTAATAAATAAGCCTGCTTTGTGATAAGAACAAAACAGGCTTATTATTACTATCGTCAACCAATCTTACTTACTAAACTTGTAAATAGAAGTTGTTTTATACTGTTGCCCCGGATTTAAAACCGTGGTTGGAAAAGCCGGCTGATTCGGAGAATCAGGGAAATGCTGAGTTTCCAAAGCAAGTGCAGTTCTGAAATCATCCTTTGCACCGCCTTTAAATACATTTTTGCTTTGCATGAAGTTACCGCTATAAAACTGCAAGCCTGGCTCTTGCGTATAGATATCCATGATCACACCAGATTTATCGCCTTTTACAGTGGCAGCATGAGTCATTCCTAATCCTTTAGTGCCATTTAACACATAGTTATGATCATAACCTTTACCAGCTTTTAACTGATCGTTAGCTTCTTCAATGCGTTTGCCAATAGTTGTGGCAGTTGTAAAATCAAATGGCGTACCTTTTACAGATACATTTTTACCCAGAGGGATTAAAGTAGTATCAACCGGAGTATAAAGGTCAGCAAAGATTTGAAGATCGTGGTTTAAAATCTCGCCACTACCCTCTCCGTTCAAGTTAAAGAAAGCATGGTTGGTAAGGTTAACCACTGTTTTCTTATCTGTAGTAGCCTCATAATCCATTTTCAATTCATTATCATCGTTAAGGCTGTAAGTAACTTTTACTTTCAGGTTTCCTGGATAACCTTCTTCCATGTCTTTAGACAAGTAAGTAAGTACCAAAGTCTGCGAATCAGGCATTGCTGCATCCCAAACTACCGCCTGGAATCCTTTTTTACCGCCATGTAAAGTATTTTGTCCGTTATTAAGTGCCAAAGTATACTGCTTGCCATCTAAGCTAAATTTGCCCTTCGCAATTCTGTTGCCATAGCGACCAATTGTAGCACCAAAATAAGGCTCAGTAGAATTCACAAACCCATCAACACTATCAAACCCTACTACAATATCTACCAGCTTACCACCTTTATCTGGCACTAACAAACTAACAAGTCTGCCACCATAATTGGTAAAGAACGCCTGTACATTGTTTTTGTTTTTCAGCACATACAGATTGGTTTTTTTACCATCTATTTCTTTTTGGAATTTTGCACTATCCAACTGAACGGTCGCAGCGGTACTATCGGCCTGTGCTACATTCGAATCCACTTTTTTTGGTTCATTACATGCTGTAATTGCAAGTAAAAATATTGCGGCTAAGCCTGGTTTTAATGTTTGCTTCATTTAATATTTGGTTTTAGTTATAATATGTTGTGTTAATTTCAATAAGCCTAAATTAATGTATTATTTCAAAAGCATCCCCATAAGTGCAGTATTTTTCAATTAATTCTTCCTTTACAGGCGCGTCGTCAATAACTTTTAGTTATTGGGAGGGTAAAGCTGTCGTCCTCTCTCCTTTGAGACGAGGATATTAAAAAACAATTGTTATGTTTTAATTTTATGATCATGTAGTTTTCGTTGCCTGTGGTCTCCACGGTTATTATGTAATCAGGAAATTCTATTTTCAAGTTTTGCTGCATAATGGTTTGACTCAAACAAACAAGTTAGCACCACAGATTTTTTATATTTACCTACTAATTGTTGTCGTTGGTATTACCTTCATTTCTTTTTCAATAAATTCCTTTATCAAGGTAATGGTAGTTCTCCAATAAAATTCAAGATGTTTAAATATAGTTTCTGTAGGAAAATTATCGATTGTTAACCTTAATATCGTCTGGTTTTCGATGGGTGTTAATATAAATCTGAGGATTGAGTAATTTCCAGGTATGTCCACAAGTCTGGATACAGAGCTAAAATGACTATATTCAAGAATGCTGTTTATATCATGCTGTAAAACGACCCCCTTATTTTCAAACTTTATGTGATGAAATCCACTAATAAGAATTGGACCATTAACTTGCCAATCGGTATGAACTTCTATTTCCATTTCGGGCTCTCCCATCCATTGCCTCATTAACATGGGTTGGGTTAAAGCTCCCCATATTATTGCCGGAGAGGCATTTATTGTAATTGTATTTTCGATTCGATTATTCATGGTAACTTATTTGTGTTTCCTAGTAGCCTGCCTATCTTTCAGCTATGCTCAACAATCCTTCTATCGCGCTTTATCCGCATAAATCATTGCCTCGTCGATTCCTTTTGCATAGTTGTTCACGGAGTAAGTAATTGGTATATCTGGCCTTAAAGGCCCATCATATCCTTTCCAGGTTTCCCAGTACCTGGTAGAATAACCAATTACAATTTTGGTATTAGGCAGCCTGAAACCTCTTACTTCTCCATAGTGATTCACACTACCGCTTGTTGCTTCTCCCAACAAGATTGCGTTAGTGCCCCGCTTAAACGCTACTGCATTCATTAATGCTGATGAGAAGGTTCGCTTTCCAATGAGCACATAAAACTTTCCTTTAGTATTTAAATAGCTTTGCTCAATACGTTCAATAAAAAGGGTTAAAACACCCGAGTTACCGCCACCATTATCACGCAGATCAATAACAAGGCGTTTAGGCTTATTTTTAATGATCGCAACAAAGAGTTCATCGTTAAAGGCAGAAAATGGGTATCCCCCTTGCTCCTGACATTTGTTGTAATTGAAATAGAACGTACCAGTTCCTGCATCATAGTTATACCAGTAATTTCCTTTTTTCTTTTTGGAAAGCNAGCTTSTYWTYMGCWTYWAYSAANKGCNNAKTAKCRACATTGGCGCCAGCCACAGATTTAATGACTCGTTGAATCTTTTTACCATTTGTATCGGTGAAGTCAAATGTAGTCTCATCTGAATTGCTGGTAATCTGTAAGCCTTTCAAAATAAGAGGATTATTGATGAAACGCAAAAAACCTGTATCAAAGAATGAAGGATTTTCACTTTGTATGATCTCTTTGAAACGACTGATCACCTCATTAATGGCGTGCCCATTTACCGCAGTTAGCTGGCAAAGTAGCACGTCAGCATTGGCTGTGTCAGTTGCGGTTACATATATTCCTTCAATAAACTTGTTAAACCTAATAGGTACAACTTTGGTAAAAACCGGTTCTATGTGGGTGTGTTCATCGCGAATAGCAACGGTGAGTTTAAAAAGTTCAGCAGTAAATTTCTCCTTATCGGAATCTGTTAACCGCGATTTAATTGAAGCTATGTTTTTATCGAAATCTTCCTTACTGATCTTAGCAAACAGGTTGATGTGCCGCTTAGACAGCGTATCTTTTAAATATTGTAGATCTTGAAAATAATCGGCTTTTGATAATTGCTGGCAAAAACTTAACCCACTGTGAAGTAGTATAACGCAAAGGAGAATTGTTAATCTGATCATGATTGTTTATTTCATTCTATACACCAACAAGACATCTAAAATATTATAATGTTGCATAATGAATATGGAAATTATCCAGGATCTAAAGCGACTCTATTGGCTTTCCATCTAGCTCGTTATCACTAAAGGCCACACCTATTACACGTTCAAAAAGAAAGCGTTTCTTATTGCTATGAAATGCCGGGTACTCCTTATTGGTTTGAATTTTATTGCCTGTAAAAACAAGTCCATCCACAGACTTTGCATATAAAATAGGTCGATCGAAGGTATCAAACTGATTATTCAGTATCCTTATCCCCGAGTGAAAATATTTCTTTTGATTGGCAAGATCCGGGATTTCTGGATAAATGGAGATTATGGCAGAGGTAAACTGGTACATACTTGTTAATGCATTTACAAACTTATTATCGCGAATAGTAATGTCTCTGCACGATCCTGTTTCATACCAGCCATTACTATCGCCGCATAGCAATATCGCACATCCGGAAGTATGGTCAAATAAGTTATTTGCTACAAGTGTAGGTTTTGGCGTGCTGAACAGTGCACCTCTTGCCCTGTTGTTGCGGATGGTGTTACCCGTAAAGACAACTGACGGTGTCCAAGTCAAATTTTCAATTCCAATATCCTGTTTTGAAGGATCAATAGCAGGGTCCAGCGCTTTGGTAAATTCAATTTTAAATTCCTTAATCGGATCTGTGCTATTGGACAATATTGGTTTTATGGATGCTATAGTATTCTTTGCATCCCATAATTCCATGGTTTTAGACTGTATGAACTGCACTGTATCTTGTATGTTTCCCCAGTCAAAACCATAAGATTGCTCATGCATGTAATTAGCAATCACCGTATGATCATCTAGTTTCTTTGTTATTTTAAGATAGGTTCCGTGGATATTAATTGCATCATCCATCATACCTTCGTATAAACCATTTTTAGAGATAATTTCTCCTTTGCATCCCGAAAAATGCGTAGCATCGGCCTGTGTAGTGAAATATCGTTTGTCGTTTTTTCCTCTCAAGCAAACACCAAAACCATCCATGTAGATATTTTCTGTAAGCTGGGCCAAAAGCCCCATACCTTCTGCATAATGTACCTTTACATTTTCGAAACTGATATTTTTGCCTTTGTGAACAAAAATACCGGGTGCAGGGCGGTGCCAGCTCCTCATGGCTATTACAGTTCCAGGAATCAGTTTCTTATTCTTCCAGTGGTGTGCCTTGATTTTGCCTGGAGAAACCTCGCTTACACTCTTGGTACCTACGCTAATATCTCCGCTATTGAAAACAATATGTTTAGTGCCATTTTCGAAGGCTATGCCTGATGTTGGCTGCATTTCCCATCCTTCGGCTGTGTTGTAAAAGATGCTGTCTTTTAATTTATATTTTATCCATGGTGCAGTTTCAAATACAATATTGCCTGCTGTGGTATCATTTGAAATTATCTTTACCTGTGTAATCTGAGGCTTTTCAAAGTCTATACTCAGATCTTTTATTTTCACGTTACGGCTTTCAACCAATGCCAAAGGGAGCATACGCCCATGAAACATCAGGTCGGCACCTTTACCAATCAAGGTAACGTTGTTGAATTTTGCTATTTCTATACCTACTGTTTTTGGGTTGTCCTGATCGTGATTGGAGATATAATATTCTCGCTTAATGGCACCTTCGGGATAAAAATCATATCTACCTTTTTCAAACTGAATAACCACCTTATCGAGATCCGAAGTTTTACTTTTGATCTCTTTAAGCAATGAAGTTAGCAGAGGTGTGGTATTTTTTCCAGTATTGGGTTTTATACCATAAGCCGATAACTTGTATATTTTGACGTTGCTTTGCGCGGTTATTGAAAGGTTTAGAGCTGTGGTTAATAAAACCAATAAGGTGATTTTTTTCAAGGTGTTTAGTTTATTATAGTTTTACGAATCTCAAAACTATTAAAAATATTGGATTGGGGACAGATTATCAATTTTCTCCACTCACATTTCCCTGCACAGGTTTATTAGTGGCCGTAATTTTGGTTGGTAAGGGAGCCTTGGTTTTTTCCATCCAGTTTAACAGGTCATTTAACAGTTCGTTCCTTTTGGCAACATTGGAACTGGTTAAATTATTATGTTCGCCCTCATCGGTCCTGATATTGTATAATTCTACGGAATTGTTGTCGTTGATTCTGTCTTTACCACCATCCAATATCCATTCTTCCAGGTACAGGTGAAGCTTAAAGTCTCCTTTTCTGATTACCGCAACGGGCCTTGATCGAAATACCTTATCCCTCCCCCTTATCACAGGATTGTCCAGATAACCAGGAAAATACCAGTATATCGATTTTCTTATCGTTGTGCTCCTCTGTCCTAGCAAAAGCGGCATCAAGTCTTCGCCATCACCCTTGAATTTCTTATCGCCGGCCAGAGCCATAAAAGTAGGGTAAAAATCGAGATTGATAATAGGGGTTGAATTTACAGTACCCGGCTTTATCCTATCGGGCCAATATGCAACAAATGGCTCTCTGATACCTCCTTCGTAATAACACCCTTTATTGCCCCTTAAGGGTTCTTGCGAAGACAGCTGTGTTGCACCGTTATCGCTCGTAAAAATAACGAGGGTATTTTTGTCCAGGCCAGATTTCCTCAGATAATCCAATATCACCCCTACACTGGCATCAAGATCATATGTACAGGCAGCATAAATGGCCATTTTTTCATTTAACCCCCTTTTTCTGAATTTCTCTATGCTTTGGGGCCTTGCTTCGAGCTTGGAATGGATGGCATGGTGTGCCAGATAGGTAAAAAAGGGTTTTTCTTTATTGGCTTGCATAAATTTAATAGCTTCATTAGTAAGAGAAAATACACCCTTTGGGTCATTTTCCGTATTGCTTTTCTTATCTGACTGCTTCTTGCGACCTTCAAAATACAGATCAAATCCCTGCGCTTCGGGTCGCGTATCTCCTGAATCGGCCAAGTGCCACTTGCCGAAAATAGCTGTGGCGTAACCATTGCCCTTAAGGCCTTCGGCAATTGTTTTAAAGGATGGGTTTAAGGAGATCGTATTACGCACGGGAACCAGTTTCATCAGATCAACAGGTCCACGGGTAGTACTGCCAACAGCATACACTCCATGTGTTGGCGAATATCTCCCACTTATTAAAGACGCCCGACTGGGTGCGCAATTGCCTGCCCCGGCATAAGCATTATTAAAAACCATCCCTTTCTTTGAGAGCGCATCAATATTTGGAGTTTCCATTACCTTACTTCCGTTAAAGCCGCAATCCATGTAACCAAGGTCATCGGCAAAAATCAGTAGTATGTTGGGTTTTGTATGAGACTGGCTGTTTTGGGAACTAGCGTTTAAACACAGTGTAAATGCGAACGTAAATATTAAAAAAAACTTGAGGCAACATCTCATGAATATCTATTTAAGTGAACAATTTTAGCAACTACTAAACAAAAAGGATAACCAGAAATTCACGAATGAGCGCAATATATTGACTTGATTATTGGTACTATGAGTTGTCACCCATTACGCTATGACGTTAAAAAAAGTTAAACTTGATTGTAAAATATAGCAGTGAATCCTTAATTCTGTAAATTAGATTTATGATAAGAATTAAACGCTCTCTTTTTACCATATTGCTGTTATGCAGCGCATTAACACAGGCGCAAAATAAGTTTAACGGCAACTTTGAAGTGCTAGACAACACTGGAAATCCAGAGGGTTGGAATCTTAGAATAAAGACCCAAAGCCCGTACATCGTAAAACTGGATAGCACAATTAAACTGCAAGGAAAATATGCCATTTCTATTACCGACAGTGCAGGCGCTGATTATGGGGGCATAAACTTTAAAATAAACAAAAGATTTAAGGGAAAACAACTGATGCTAGTTGGGAACCTAAAAACCAAAAACGTAACTGGTGGTTTTGCCGGTCTTTGGATGCGCACAGATGGCATCAATGGAAAGAGTGTGGGCTACGAAAATTCAGAGAATCCGGCTTTCACAGGCACAAATGACTGGAAAGAGTTTAT
>NZ_AWRU01000024.1:24226-27323 GCF_000523515.1 Pedobacter sp. V48
TAGCCATAAATGTTGGTGCGGTACTGGCTGGCAAAGGCACAGTCTGGGTTGATAGCTTGCGTCTGTATCTGGACGAAAAGCCAATAGATGAAGCGCAGGAGCAACAAGCTAATATATACCAGGCACTAAAAGACACACTATTAAATAAAAGCTCTGGAATAGATACTATTCCTTTAACCCCCTCCATTCAAAAAAACTTAAGCTTACTGGGCGAATTATGGGGTTTTCTAAAATACCATCATCCGGCAATAGCCAATGGTGATTATAACTGGGATGCTGAACTTTTTCGTGTACTGCCTGAGGTTCTTAGCTGTAGTACCGACATCCAGCTATCGCAGGTGATGGAAAAATGGGTTGATAAATTAGGCAAAGTTCCGCCCTGCACAGATTGCAAAACACTGCCTAGCCTTGCCAATATTACCATTGGACCTGATTACGGGAGCTTATTCAAGAATAAAATCTTTAGCAAAACGCTTTCGGCCAAACTGGATTACATTTTAAAGAACACAAACATCACAACGCATTATTATGTAGGTGGTCTGATTGATATAAGGAATAGTTCTTTTTTGCATGAAAACAAATACGCAGACAAGAGGTATCCTGATGCAGGTTTACGCTTATTGGCGCTCTATCGTTACTGGAGTATGATTCAATACTTTTGTCCAAACAGAGAGTTGACTACTGAGAAGTGGAACACTATCCTTCCTGCTTTTATCCCTCAGGTAATCAAAGCCGACAATGAACATGCCTACGTAAAGGCAATGGTTAAACTCATTGCAAGCCTCCACGATTCACATGCATTTATTGAAAGTGAGGTTCGTGAACAAGATCTGGGAAGATATAGATTGCCTTTTGATGCCGGGTTTGTCGGGGATCAGCTAATAGTTACAAGCTCTCTCAAAGAAACCTTTGATGCTAGTAAGAATCTAACGCGAGGCGATATTATAACTGCTATTAACGGAGAGAAAGTACAATCGTTAGTAAACAAATACTTACCCATTACTCCTGCTTCAAACCATGGCACTGCATTAAGAGACATGAGTAGCGTTTATCTGAGAAGAGGTATAGACAGCACTTTTAACCTACAAATCATAAGAGACAACGTACCCATGAATGTGGTTCAACAAGGCTTAGAAATAAGCAAAGCCAATGATGTTTACCTGCAATCTAATAAACCCGCGTACCAACTAATAAATAATGGTATTGGTTACGTTTATTGTGGCGCTTATAAAAACACCATGTTAGACAGCATAAAAACGAAATTTAAAGATACAAAAGGGATTATTGTTGACATGCGTGGCTATCCGGTTGATGAAATGGAGCGTACCTTTGTTGCCTATTTCAAACCAGACTCGAGTACTTTCGCAAAATTTACTGGCCGGTCTATCAGCAATCCTGGTATGTTTATATATGAGGAATCTGCGAAAACCGGGATTAAAACAACAGACTATTATAAGGGAAAAGTGGTAGTGCTTGTTAATGAAAATTCACAGAGCAATTCGGAGTTTGTTACAATGGCCCTGCAAAGTGCTCCAAACACCACTGTTATAGGCAGTCCGTCTGCCGGTGCTGATGGCAACGTCACTCCCATTTCTTTACCAGGCGCCATTACAACCTGGTATTCGGGTTTAGGTATATATTATCCAGACGGCACAAATGCCCAACGCGTTGGAGTAAGAATTGACAAGGTAGTAAAACCAACCGTTAAAGGTATACAAACCGGTAAAGACGAGGTCTTGGAAGCGGCTAAAAAACTGATTTTGATGAGCAAGTAATTGTGTTAGGAAGTCTCTTTTAATTCCTTTATCCTAGTCTTTATAAATGCTTCTTTATTTTTTTTTACCTCCTTCAACAAAGCTTTCTGTTCAGCAGGTAAGGTCAAATATTTATCTGCCCATAGGTTAATTTCGATCATTACAGGCAATAGATCGATTCCTTTTTGTGTGAGTTTGTACAAGACTTTTGCCTTGCTGTCGGGATGGTTTAGTTTGGCAACAATCCCATTTTCTTCGAGCATTTGTAACCGGGTGGCCAAAATATTGGTTGCTATTTTTTCGCCCGATTTTAAAAAATCGCCGTATGTGCACTGTTTCGCAAACATAAGATCCCGAACGATCAGCAACGACCATTTGTCTCCCCAGATATCAAGCGAGCAGCTAATAGGGCAATCCGACCTCTTCTTTGTATCCATAATAAAAATAGTTTATAAAATCACTTGCATTTTGCAAGTTGATACATATATTTGTACTTGCAAAATGCAAGCGAATTTACGAATTAAATTTATATAAACAATGAAAACAACAGGAAATACAGTATTCATTAGCGGCGGAAGCGCCGGAATAGGACTAGCGATTGCTAAAAAATTAAATGCAACAGGCAACAAAATCATCATTAACGGGCGTAATGAAGAACGCCTTCAGGATGCTTTACAAGAATTAGACAATGCTGTTGCTATCCAAGGCGATTTATCGATAGAAGCTGACAGGGTTCGTATTGCGGCACACCTAAAAGAACATCACCCGGATGTGAACATCATCATAAATAATGCTGGAGCAGCCTTTGGATATCTATTGAATGAAACCACCAATGCACACGAAAAAGCCGCAATTGAAATGAATACCAATTATTTTGCGGTAATCCATTTCACAGAATTGTTACTACCACATCTGGTACAAAAAACAGAAGCAGCAGTTGTAAACGTTTCTTCAATTGCGGTTTTTAGGAGCCACAAGTTTCTGCCAACTTACAGTGCTACTAAAGCTGCATTACACAGTTATACTACTGCCTTGAGAGCCACTTATGAAGAGCAGAAAAACGTTCAGGTTTACGAAGTGTATCCTCCCCTGGTAAATACAGCATTTTCAGCGGAAATAGGCGGTGCAAATGGCATTCCTCCAGAAGAAGTGGCAGACGAATTCCTTATAGCACTGGAAAAAAATCAATTTGATGTTCCAGTGGGCGATTCAAAGCAATTTCTAAAACAAGCTTAATCATATATAGAGCGTACAATGGACTAAAGCACCTCGTCATGCTGAAATAAATTCACTGTTGTCCGGAAAAAAATATGGGCTAGCTGTTAAGCTAGCCCTTTGTTGAT
>NZ_AWRU01000025.1 GCF_000523515.1 Pedobacter sp. V48
AGTGAAGGGGTGATTATGAGTGCTGATAAAACAGCGGCAATAAAGTAAAATAAAACGCTTAATCCACGAGAAAGCCCGGTATTACCGGGCTTTCTCGTGACTTTATTTCAGGTTGCCTTAGGGTATTGGTCGGGATTATTTCGTATGTGGCCACGTTCAGCGAAGGAGGTGGCCTATGGAATAATCCCCAATTTGCATAACGGGCAAGCTGATTGATGTTATTTCCGGTTCTGCCGAGTTCGGCGCCGACTAGGTCGTGGTCCATCAGGGCTTTAGCATTAATGACCATAGCAGACGAACGGTTGAGCACCCACATCAGGATGATCTCGGTTWYRMTAAYKYMYWNGGSYWTAMNCCWKKKCKANAWTTNNAGSMWKTAYTCCNNNTCKWSAATWARMMRGWAKTCYNTCTTYNNTWRWACGKWWGTNNCTWTNTYWTTGNAYGKYYNTMGMYYTKNATTGWNNTGGSMWWSASMKGAWKSWKKTGGSWMTYRKASSMRGYWKKTKGCTNTTGWAMMYGSTTNNTWYTKCTTYNNGWRMMTSCNTTAGYWSTTCTTCRMKTGYYTSCTYNAGNTSTYSTTCNNTTGTYKSCNTCAGTCTNGTTYTTSTCKYYTKCWGKMNGTKTKTCNTMTYWWKCTGKAKTKWKTSATAWMNAATMWGYAWWKRTTNATRMMMAANAWGCRWWRNTTRTKCSCRAAKGYNGTKATWRWWMGCSWMNGKYKGTSANAAWAAKCNCTYYKTYGRTMRNARTAATYAMTTKNNTYYSWTWGGAGKNAAKNARKYSAMWMMSYKTRKWKGKMASMKGMMMAAWAGMRKRKTTKTYAYCWKWMSAMKRGWAGSRWKYYKRKMMTWMRWCRKSTRGSAAKCCSSNASTAAANCAYNCTRKKAATSSMYWKTWWWCWMYSWMTWAAYRGWTTWNTTWKYTATKACKWAAYWSTTTACTKNGKTWTTAYGNAANKCKKYACYKKNTTKYWTGWWSMSRYWSSYYKTGNTYGKTYASRKTKNCCGNTGYCGSTNASNNTKCCGSWGMSGCTWCTNGNCCGGWNNGAKGCWKMTGGTCCGGTTCGATGCAGATGGTTCTGTAGTATTCTGGCGCGGCGCTTTTTGCCTGTTCACATCGCCTGTGTCGGTTAGGGTTCCGTTACCACTACTTCCAGAGAGACTCCTGGTTCTGGTGGATGCGGTATCCGATCCAGCAGGAGTGACCGATGTATCCAGGCGGGAGTTGATCTCCGTCGTTTCATTTTTCTGGCCCGAACCGCAGGCTGTTATAAGGCTTGTTGTAATTGCGAATAAAAATTTAGCTGCTTTCATAAATACCGATTAAGTTCTCATTACTTACTACAATGAAGGTTAAAAATTGTTTCAGATCAGCTACAAACCAGATAATCTGCCTCCTGTTCTGTGGAAAATGCCGCTGAACCAGTGCTTTAAGATCGGCTTCTTTGTAAGCATCCTGCTCTGCTCGGCCGGATGAGCCGCGACTTTGTCTCTATATGTTATACTTACTAGAATAATTAAAATGCAATATTTGCGAAGTCTGATAAAGATAGATATCAATCCATATTAAAAACAATCCGCGATATTGCGGGTTATGGTTTTAACCAAGTTTTAAAGTCATGAAAAAAATATTCTATTTGCTGGCCATTTCCGGGTCGGCCTTTGTGCTGCAGAGCTGTGGGAACAGCGCTAAGCGCGCCACAGATATTTCAGATACCTCAATAGTGGCCAATGACTCAACATTTTCTACAGACACTGCATCCAGGACGCTGGTTGACAGGGATACCAGTTTTGCCAATAAGGCTGCTGTCGGCGGAATGGCGGAAGTAGCATTTGGTAAAATGGCCATGGAGAAAGCAACTAATTCAATGGTTAAAGATTTTGCCGCAATGATGGTAAAGGACCATGGAAAAGCCAATGAGGAGCTGAAAGCCATCGCGGCCAGCAAGAACATCGCACTGCCTGTCGGGCTTGACGGGGAACACGCGAGAAAGCAACAGGAGCTGGAAGCAAAATCCGGCAAGGCATTCGACAAGGCTTATGTTACGGACATGGTTGAAGGGCATGAAAAAACGCTTGCACTTATGGAAGATGCCAGTCAGAACTGCAAAGATGCGGAACTTAAAGCTTTTGCTGCAAGTACCAGCTCTGTCGTTAAGCATCATCTGGAGATGATCAGGAAAATTCAGTCCGACCTGAAATAATCACCCCGCTAAATCTGAATCCGCTATGTGCCGTGTTTGGATTCTTAATCAGGATAGCCTAGTCCTCGAATAGGTATACCTCTTTTTAGGCACGCGGCAATTCATAAGTTGTTCAGTGATGATGTAATGGTTATAGAGAGGGGCCCGCCATGGTGCTATACAATTATAGTCCCACCGGACTGCTCTTTGAATGCCATTTAAGACATTCTGGTTGATAACTATATCGCGAAGTATCATTAAAGGATTAGAAGATGAAATCAGATCAGCCGAAACAGGAGAATGCGATGGGAGCACTTAAAGGGATATTGCTTGTAAATCTCTACGGAGCCGAAGATCCATAACATCTGGCCGAGTGACAGCGAATGTCAGGGAGAGTTATGGAGGAACAAGAGGACTAGGAATATCGTCAGATCTGGGTAGTGCTAAGCATCGCTGTTTTTGTTACCATTGGATCGTAATTTTTTGTAGCTGAATTTCCCTCTGATAAAATGATGAAAATACCTGCCTTTTGATCCTGCGGCCTTCAGCATATTGGCAACATCCGCCGGCACAGATTTATAGGCATAGGTGAGGCCCGATAAAAACGTGATGTATAAAATGCTTTTCTCGGGATCATAAACATATGATTTGATAACACTTGACGGCATTTTAGTAAATTTGCATCATTAGATTACGTGGTGCTAGGCTATGACCTGGCGATGTGGATTAAAGGCGCCATCCTCCCACAAAAACAGTGTTTTTTCTGAGAATTTCCGGGCGGATGACTTTTTATGACAGCTGAACAGGTGACATTAAGAAGATACACTGTCGCGAAGTGTTTTAATCTTATCATGAGAAGTTTTTAGATCTGTCTTTTGCTCAGAGATAATACTTCTTAAGTTGCCTGAAAGTCCTTCGGCCTCCAGCGCCATCTTATAGGCTTTTTGGGCAGCGTCCTCGCCAAATTCACAATTATTTAATACCGTCTCCCGGTCATGCCCTGTAAAGATTGCTTTTATGTCCATCCATGCACGGTAGACTTTTCCGGACGTAGTGGTGCCCGTATCTGCACTGGCACCCAATACCTGGATTTCTTGCGTGAGTGTTGATTTGAGTTGGTTACTTTGCCTAATCATTTCGGAGAATAACGGGTGCAGGTCGCTGTCATTCTCTCCTAATTCCGAAATTGCTTTTTCATACCCTGTTACTCGGTCGTTGTTGATCTGTATCAGATCATTCAAGATTTCTGTGTTTATTGTGCTGTTTTCCATTTTGATAAGTTTTATGGATCTTTAACACCCCCCGGATAAAAAAGTTTAAGTTTTTCTGATATTGGATAGTTGCTCCGGGCTACCAGCAAAAATGCTGTTTTTACAAGCGGCGGGGATGAATTTATATTTAATTACCAAAGGAGAGAACAGGAGATCGCATTATTACTCCAGGATACTTCCAGAAAGAAGAAGTCTGTCAAGTAAGACCTGACCGGGTATTAATTTAAAAAATTGACGAATTATTCGAATCGTATTTTCATTTTAAATAGGCACCGCTAGCGTATGCTTTAATAGCTGGACATAATTAGGTAAGTATAATCTAATCGATAATAAAAACGTAGTTAGTATTCGCAAACAAACAATTGTACGCGAATTTCTTATCTTAGAACGATGAAAGCTTCTGATCTGAGAGTCGGTAATCTGGTAAAGCATAAACAGGGAGCGGATATCATTGTGCGAGTGGATAAATCCTGGTTCGCACCTGGATTGAAACGTTTGATTGAACAGATTTATGAGCCCATACCTATCACTGAAGAATGGCTGCTGAAATTTGGTTTTAAGGCAATTGTCGGTAAAAAATTGTGGTTTACCATTCCGATGACCGAGGGTATTCAGTTAGATTATGATAATGGCACCTTTTATCTGTCCGGGCATGGCACCCATATTACATTTATATCAGGTATTCAAGATGTCCATACCCTTCAAAACTTTTATTTTGAGAATACAGGTAGAGAGTTAACGTTGGTTGAGTAATGTATACTTGACGACGGGAGAGCTTTTTCTCTTAGAGTTATACAGAGATGTCAAGAAAATCCGGAAGCCATGCCGGAAACTATTCAACATATATTTCAGGCACTGTAAAGCGTAGGAACCATTAATTACTTTTTGTACTTCACGTGAAAAAGGGTCAATGGGAAAAGTGCAGATTAATTTTTCCAACTATCATGGATTAATGAACGTTTTCCTCTTTTTAGGCAAAAAAAACATTGTAAATGGTCAAATTAACACTACTTGTATTTGAGTATTGTTAAGAGATTTGCTCGTTAATCATCAGTTGCCAGTCCTAACGATGGTGTTAAGGACTTTGTGAATAAAGATTGAAAGCGCATTTAATTACGTACTATTTTGAGCAAGATAGTTAGACGTTCCTGGTATGAAGTCAAAAAATGATTATTATGGGAGAGCGCCAAATTCTAAGTGAGTTAAGATGTGTGTTATGCGCTCATTTTCAGATTAAGACCATCACGCCTGCTGATTGTAAAAGAATTGCTAATGAAATCAGGCGGTAACCAGAAGAAACATCCGTGAAACTACCGTTAAGCGTATGCTGAAACCCCTAGGATTACTGGCGCCAAAATTTTATATTTAATATGAATTAACATCAATTGACTAGTCACAATTCTCAAACCTCAGAGCTGAACGGCCGCGCTTCGTCTAATAAGGCAGTAAGAAGAATTGGCCTTGTTTCGGTTTGTTCGGGTGTGATGGTACTTATTGGGTGGGTATTTGACATCAGGTATCTTGAAAGCGTAATTCCTAACCTGGTCGCCATGAAGATCAATACGGCGTTTTGTTTTATTTTAATTGGATGTGCCCTGGTGATAAAAACCCGCCAACACAGCAAATTTGCAGATTGGGCCTATTACGTATTATTGCTTCTGGTATGCTCCATCGGCGGAATTACACTTTTGGAGTATCAATTCAATTTTGACGCACACATCGATCAGCTTTTCGCTGCCGAGGATCAGGCCATCAATTTCCTCACTCCCTTCCCGGGCCGCATGGCGTACAATACGGCAGTCAGTTTTTTACTATTGAGTATTGGCCTGCTGGGCCTGAGTACAAAGCCAAACAAATTTCTGATCTTTTTTCAATGCCTGCTGCATGTGGTCACCCTAGTTTCAGGCGTTGCCATTATCGGATACATTTACAGGGTAACCTCTTTATATAGTTTCTCCTATGCCAGTCCGATGGCTGTCCATACCGCTATTGTGTTGTTTTTATTGTCTGCCGCAGGGTCACTTTTAAACCCTGAATTAGGGTTGACAAAGCTTTTTAAAGGACAGGGGATAGGTAATGCTATGGCCAGGAGGCATTTCAGCAGCCTGATGCTTGTACTTGTTGTCTTCGGTTCATTGCGCAGCCACAGTAAGTTTTTTGATGTCATGTTGCCTCAATTCGGTATATCCTGGTTAGCGATAAGCCTTTTGATCACCAGCTTTATTATGATTTGGAAGACGGCCAACTGGCTGAATAAAATAGACCAGCAGCGTACAAAAGCGGAGGAAGAAATAAAAACTATTAATGCAACCCTTGAAATCAAAGTCGAGGAGCGTTCAGCAAAACTTCGCGAGCTGTATCTGGAATTGCAAAAGAGCGAAGAACGATATCATTCGTTATTTGAGCACGCCTCGGATGCGATATATGTATTGAACACCGAAGGTGACTTTATGGATGTAAACGACAGTGTATGTCAGATGACAGGCTATAGCCGTCAGGAGTTGCTGGGGATGAATATTACCTCATTGTTGAATGATGAGTTGCTTGAAAACTACCCGCTGATTTATACTGCAATAGAACCAGGGAGATCAGCAATTGTTGAAAGGAAGATCATAACCAGGGGGGGAGAGATTCTAGATGTAGAAATTAACGTAAAGAGATTTGCAGACCAAAGGATATTGGTGATTGCGCGTGACATCACCAGACGTAAGCAAATGGAAGCTGAGCTGAGAATGGCCGAACTGAAGTTTCGTACTCTTGCAGAGAAATCAATGGTGGGCATTTACATTGTCCAGCAGGGCAGGTTTGTTTACGTAAATCCCCGGTTTGCCGAGATATTCGGGTATCAGGCCGAGGAACTGATCGGCGCTTTCGCTATTGAGAAGGTCGTTCATGAAGAACAGCGGAAGATGGTCGATGAAATGATTCGCCTGCGGAAAGAAAAATTGGTGGAAGGTGTCCATTACGAAATGAAGGGCAAAAAGAAAGATGGCAGCGTGAACTGGGTCGAGTTTTATGGAACAATGAGTTTCTATCAGCAGGAGCCGATGCTTATCGGCTCTGTGATTGACATCACCGACCGTAAAAGGGCGGAAGAGGAACTGAAAATGTCTGAACAGAAATATAGAATGCTGTTTGAAAGCAATCCCCTGCCTTTGTGGATTGTCGCTAAGGATGATCTGACAGTTATAGCCGCCAATGCTGCTGCCGCAAAACTATATGGCTATACTCCTGAGGAATTGTTGCACATGGACATCAAGAAACTGAGACCTGCTGCACACTGGGAAAAATTGACCAAACACTATCACACTGACTTTAAAGAAGCATTCAATTTCGGGATTTTTGAACATTTAAAGAAAGGTGGCACAAGAATAATGGTCAGCATTATCGCCCAGGATATCATGTTCGAGGGGCGGTTTGCCAGGCTCTCTTCAACAAATGACGTTACTGAAAAACTCATGGCGGAAGAATCGCTTAAAATCAGTGAAGCAAACTTACAAACCATTTTAAACAATACCGATACGGCTTATGCGCTGCTGAACGCTGATTTAGATGTCCTTGAATATAATAATAAGGCCTTAATATTTGCAAGGAATGAATTTAGCTTTGATCCCGCAGGCAGAGTAAGTTTTATTGATCTGATGCCACCGGAGCGTCGGTTAAAATTCATCAGTTACACCGCGGAGGTATTTCAGGGCAATACGATCAGTTACGAGGCGAGTTATCCGCAGGCCGATGACAGCAATTTGTGGTACGCCATTCGAATGTTCCCGATAGCCGATAAGGGTAATAAGATCCTGGGTTTGGTGTTAGCCATAAACGATATTACTGAGCAAAAAGAAGCAGAACAGGATCTTCAGAAAGCCTATCAAAGTATACAATTGCATATCGGTAAAATACAGGCTATGGCCTGGGAGCAGTCCCATCTGATCAGAAGTCCTCTGGCTAATTTGAAGGCTCTTTTCCCAATGCTGAAAATGAGTGCCGAGGATGCGGAGGTAGGAAGTCATATTGAGTTTGAACTGGAACGAATGGATGACATATTGCTTAAAATGGCTGAGGGAGCATCTATAACTGAATCTGAGAAAACGGTTGATCCGAATGGGTAATCTAGCAGATATTTTTGCTTATTGTGCATGGAACCCTTCAGGGACAGTCAATATCAGCCAGCTAAAACTGAGGCCGAACAGTAACAGGCTCCTGAACTTCCCTGCCCAGCTTGTAGGGTTCTTGTAGTGAAGCAGGAATGTGAAATAATAGAACCTTAGCCAACTCATGATTGATATTATTTTCACAAGATAATAAGTACTCATGATATCAATCCAATCTTTGAGGAGTGGCGTACCTCAGCTCGGATTGATTGTCTGCTTGGGTCTCAAACAGATATGTTGGTTGTAGCGTAAGGAGATCAGAAAATAGCTAAGTAACCAACTTATCAATACTGCTTTAGACGCCACTCAAGGTAAAATGCGGTTTAAATAGAGGGATGATAACACTTGGGTTTTACAATTTGTTTAAAAAAATATTAAAAAATATTTATGAAACATTCTGTATTTCAGTGTGTTGAATTTAGGGATCTAAAAACATTACATATGAAAGCAGCTGTATTTCACAAACCCGAAAATATTAGTTATACAACAGTTGCCGATCCAAGGATCGAGCTGGCGTAAGGAAGTTGCGGTCATCAATGCGTTGTTGGCGCCACCACCGGGGTATATGGAATATTATAAACATAAACCAATATTACTAACGATATGGGTCCGTTTAATATCATTATCAAGAGACTTCTGGCCACCAGGATATTTTGCTGGATCAGGCTACCGTGCGTGAAATAGGGAGACAAATTTCAAGGTAATGCTTGTTTAATGCTAAAATTTAAAAGTCATGAGCTTAACCCAATATAATAAAAAGCGCGATTTCAATAAGACCGCCGAACCCAAATCAGGCCGTTCTGCAGACAAAGACAAGCTTCAGTTTGTCATTCAGAAACACGATGCCAGCCGGCTGCATTATGATTTCCGGCTGGAGATGGATGGTGTGCTGAAAAGCTGGGCGGTACCGAAAGGACCTTCGACCGATCCAAAGACCAAGAGACTTGCCATGATGGTAGAGGATCACCCGTTTGACTATAAGGATTTTGAAGGTATTATACCAAAGGGAGAATATGGCGGGGGAACGGTTATTGTCTGGGACCAGGGAAGCTATGAGCCTATTGAACAGATTAAAGGGAAAAAGGCACAGGAAAAACACCTGCTTAAACAGCTCAAAGCGGGGTCGCTGAAAGTCATCCTGCACGGGGAAAAGTTGAAGGGAGAGTTTGCACTGGTTAAAACCCATGGTATGGGTGAAAATGGCTGGCTGCTGATCAAGCACAGGGATGAGTTTGCAAAAACAAGTGACATCACCAATAAAGACAAGTCCGTACTTTCCGGAAAAACCATTGCCGGTATGGGAAAAACAGGTGATAAAGTTTGGCAGAACGGGCATGAAGAAAAAATAAAGGAACCGGCGAAATCCGTTAAAAAACCGGCAGGCAAGACCTCTAAAAAAGAAGTTGAAATCATTGAGGGAGATTCAGCAGGGAAAATGACCACGGAGGTAAAAGCACTCTTAAAGAAAGGCAAAAAGGCAAAAATTCCCATCGGTATGAAGCCGATGCTGGCCACTTTGGTCGATGAGCCTTTCGACGACAAAGACTGGATTTACGAAGTAAAATGGGATGGTTACCGTGCACTGGGATTCAGCCTGAAAAATGGAGATGTGCAGTTGCTCTCGCGAAACAATAAGCAGTTCAATGAGAAGTTTTATCCCATCTTCAAAATCATGCAGGGCTGGAAAAAAGATATCGTAGTTGACGGAGAGATCCTGGTGCTGAATGAAAAAGGTATTTCCAATTTTGCAAACCTGCAGAACTGGCGTAGTGAAGCAGACGGGGAATTGGTGTACTATGTGTTTGATCTGATTTGGTATGAGGGAATGGACCTGACGGAACTTCCCCTGGAAGCGCGCCAACAGATCCTGGCAGCGGTACTTCCTCAGGAAGATGACAGCATCCGGCTCAGTAAAGTTTTTAAAGCGGAGGGTAAGGATTTTTTTGCTGCTGCCCAAAAAATTGGTCTGGAAGGTATTATTGCTAAAAAAGCAGATAGCCAGTACAGCGCTGGGGCACGCTCCAAAGAGTGGCTTAAGATCAAAGTGCACAAAAGGCAGGAAGTGGTCATTGCCGGATTCACTAAAAATGAGGATACCCCCAAACAGTTCAGTTCACTGCTGCTTGGTGTTTATGAAAACGGAAAGCTGGAGTACGCAGGGAAAGTGGGTACGGGGTTTAATGACAAAGACCAAAAGGAAATGATGGAGCTGTTCAGACCGCTCATTGTTAAAGACACTCCTTTTTCCCAGCTACCCGATGTAAATAAACCCTCACGCTTCCGCCCCAATCCGCCCAAAGCAAAAGTGACCTGGCTGAAACCCGAACTTGTTTGTGAAGTCGCTTTCGCTGAGGTCACCAGTGACGGGGTATTTCGTCATCCTTCTTTTCAGGGAATGCGGGTCGATAAAAAAGCAAAACAGGTGATCCGGGAATCCGAAGTGGCGACCAAGGCCATTGTGGCCCTGGACATACCCGGACAGGAGCAGACCAGGCCCGATCAGAAGGACCAGCACATTGGCGCGATCAGTCCGCCAAAAAACAAAGAGCGCAAGACATTGCTGAACCCAAAGGATGAAACTCAGGTCCGCAAGATCAAAGGCCGGGAACTGAAGTTCACCCATTTGAGCAAACTCTATTGGCCCGAAGATAAAGTGACCAAACGCGACATGTTCAATTATTATTATCAGGTAGCAGACTATATCCTTCCTTACCTGAAAGACAGGCCTATGTCGCTAAACCGCTTCCCCGGTGGAATTCATTCGCAGAGCTTTTACCAGAAGGATGTGAAAGGCAAAGCACCGGACTGGGCAGATACCTTCCCTTATACGACCAGCGATGGGGAGCACAAGGAGTATTTGCTGGGAAATGATGAGGCCGCGCTGCTATGGATGGCTTCGTTAGGGTGCATTGAAATGAATCCCTGGTTTTCAAGATCGACATCCCCGGATAACCCGGACTATTGTGTAATTGACCTGGATCCTGACAAAAATACCTTTGACCAGGTCGTCCAGGTGGCCTGCATGACTAAAGATATCCTCGATCAGATCGGTGTGCCTGGCTATGCAAAGACATCGGGATCCACAGGAATCCACGTTTATATTCCTTTGGGAGCCAAGTATACTTATGACCAGAGTCAGATGTTTGCCAAGATCATTGTAAGCCTGATCCATCAGCAGGTACCTGACTTTACCAGCTTGGAGCGCATGATCGCTAACCGCAAGGGAAAGATGTATCTGGATTTCCTGCAAAACAGGCCCGGGGCTACTATTGCAGGGCCCTATTCACTTCGGCCTAAACCGGGTGCAACTGTTTCGATGCCCCTTGCCTGGGAGGAAATGAAAGCTGGGCTGAAGATGAAGGATTTTACAATTTTTAATGCCATGGACAGACTTAAAGAAACGGGTGACCTTTTTAAGGGCGTACTGGGGAAAGGTATAGACCTGGCAAAAGCCGTTAAGAAAGCGAAAGAAATATTTGGATAATAAGACCATGAGCTCGACCTGCAGGACACTACCTGCAGCTAAGACTGATCAAATAAAGGCACTGACAGTTGGCTATTACGTGTTTGGTGCACTGGTTACTGCGCTGATAGCCTGCGCATTTAAACAAGAATAAGTTGGGTTTAAGGAAGTAAATATTTAAGAAAGACCAAACCAGACCGCCTGGAAGTTGTTAATGTATTTACAATCATGATTATGGAGAATTACTCAATTACCATCAGCAGAGACAAGCAGGTTCATCACTTCGAAATTGGCGAGTATCTGCATCATAACGGGGAAAGCTGTAAAGTAAAGGTATTTCAGGAAGGCAGGCTGGTGGCGAGCTTCGAACCAGATGATTACGCTTTCCTTCACATCTGCCAGAATCCGGGCAAGCTGGAGGAAGAGTTATTGCATTTACTCGCCGACCAGATCGAAGCACATCATCCCCATGGTATTAACAAAGACTTAAATCGAGAAATATGAGATCTATCTGGAAAGGGACAATCGGCTTTGGATTAGTGAGTATCCCAATGAAATTATATTCGGCTGTTCAGACTTCGTCGCTAGACCTGGATATGCTGGACGGACGTGATCATGCGCACATCAAATTCCAGCGCATCAATGAAAACACAAGGAAAGAGGTGCCGTATGAAAAGATTGTGAAGGGATACCTGTACAAGGACGACAATTATGTGATTGTGGAGGAAAGTGATTTTGAAGCGGCTGCACCTGAGAAAACAAAAACCATCGAAATAGAGAGTTTTGTGGACATTGCTTCGGTGAATCCGATGTTTTATGAGACCTCTTATTACTCAGAGCCAGAAGCTAAGAGTAGTAAAGCATATGCATTATTGGTGCAGGTACTGAAAAAATCAAAAAAAGCCGGTCTTGCGCGCTTTGTGCTTCGCAATACAGAGAGTTTGTGTATTGTGCATCCGGTGGGAAGTGTGCTTGTCGTGACGCGTATCCGCTTCCAGCAGCAGATCCGTGATCCGAAGGAGCTTAACATCAACGATAAGGTGACGATCAATAAGAAAGAGCTGGATGTGGGGTTGGCCTTGGTCAACCAGTATGCGGAGGACTTTGATGTATCCAAATATGAAGATACCTATCAGAAGAAATTGTTAAAACTGATTGAAGCAAAAGCGAAGGGAAAACGCCCAACCATTAAAAAGCTTAAGCCTAGGAAAGAGAAAGAAGATGACCTCTACAGTCAGTTGATGGGCAGTTTGAATGCCAAAAAGGGCGCTTAATTAAGATAAAGATAGTGGAGGAGTGTCTTTCTGGATGCTGAAAGGGATATCAGTTTTGTGATATGCCTGGAAAACTGTTAATCGGCTTATAGGCAACGGGATTAAAAGATACTCAACTGACAAAGTAAAGCTGTATAGCAAGGAGGTATAAGCATGAATAAAGCACACATCAGTGAACTGGCAATGTATTGGTATTTCCTCTCTTTACAATTGGATGCCGGAGCTGACTCTGATGAATTTTTAGACGAACTCATCGAGACCGGTAGTCGTTTGAAAGCTTTTTTATCCTGTGGACGGTATACTGCTTTAAATCCTTTTCAAGCCTCGACAAGTGAATCAGTAGGCGTTGCGGTATGGTTGGATGATAAGGGGAGTATTCAGGCGGGAGAATTATCAGAAGAGTGATTTATTTCCCCCCTCGTGTGGGGTATAAGACCTTTGAGTATTTCTAGTCCGGATTATAGCCAAATTATACTTCCCATTTGTTTGATGTCGGCTGACGTAATGTTATAAGTTTTTGTAAATATCTGTTCTTCATTGGTATAGATTTTCTAACCATTTGCGTGAATGTGGGTTTGTTCAGAAAAGGCTGTTTAGAGATGGTTCATCCAGATATTTAGATCATAAGTGGAAAGGATACCTAATTTTTTTCTGATTCTGTATTTTCTCCCCTCCACCGTGCGTACGGAAACTTTAGTATAACGCGCAATTTCTTTTGTGTCAAAGTCTAGTTTCAGCAACATACAAAATTCAATTTCTGCGACAACCAAATTAGGAGAGATGTTAACTAATTTCCTGCTAAATTCAGGGTCAAAATCATTGTATTTAGCCGTGAAAGCTGAATGGTTACTTACGGCCATTTGTACGATTTCCTTTAACTCTTCCGTTTTTGAAGTCAGGGTACTATGATGATCACTCCGCTCTATTCTTTTCATTAATTCATCAATCTCTTCGTTATTGAGCTGCAGTTTCTCTTTGTACTTGTATAGAAAGAAAACGATAGCGCATATTGCTATAATCAGTAAAAAACTGATGACGAGGATAATTCGGAAATTCCGGTTTCTATTCTCTGCTAGTTGTTGTTCCTTCTGCTTAATGATATAGTTAAGCGGACCTTTAATAGCGTATTTCTCAACATTGGCAATGCTATCACTCAATTCGACACTTCTTTTAAGGTATTGTTGGACTTTTGTCTTTTCATTTAATGCCGTATATACCTTTGATAGTCCAATATATGCATTCTTTAACATTCTTGTGTCCTTTGACTCAGCAAATGCATCGACAGCATTTTTATAACTAACCTCTGCTGCCCGGTATTTTTTCTGCTGATAATAAAGCTCTCCAAGTGCATTAAACGTAGCTCCTTTGATGAAATTTTCATGGTTTTCTTCACTAACAATTGCCGCTTTTTTAAAATAGAATTCTGCAGAATCAAATTGTTTCAACGTCAAAAAATTATCTGCCAGGTTGCACAGTGGCAATGAGGCGATATTTGGAAACTTATACTTGTCCTTGATTTTGACATATTCGACATAAGCTTTTCGGCGAAGTGGTAATGCTTTCGCATCCTGTTTTAAAAGTTGATGGTTCTCCGCCAGCACATCATAGATGTTTCCCAGCCGGTTATGCCTTTGATCCGCGTCCTTAATCTTTTGGGCAATGGAAAGGGCATGGACTAAAGTCTCTCCGGCTTCTTTGTGAAAGCCTAAGCGGGAATAGCATCTTCCTTTTATGGTTTCAAGCACGGCGATATACCGGGGATTATTCAGTTTTACAGTAATACCTTCCGCCGCCACTGCAGCTTTAAAAGCTTCATCAAAATGGCTGGCATTAGCATACTTTGAAGCCCGGCTTAAACGTGCCCTGACCATTCCTTCCGTGTAGTGTATTGCAGCTGCAGCGTCATAGGCTTTCTCCCCCATATCAATTCCAGTCTCCAGGTTGTTCGTATGGGAAACCACATCAAGTATGCTGTCAATTTGCTTTTTGCTGTATTGCGCATGACTTTGATTTCCTGCTACAATTAACAGGACAGCTAATACTTTTGCGTTAAACCCCTTCATTTGTTTGTCAGTGATATTAACTTACTAAATAAAGAATATTGGCGAATATTTCAAGAAAGATTATTTAATAATTTTTTTTTATTTAAACCGCAGAAGATGATGAGATACCGGTTGACGGTATGACTTTTCCGGGCTTCAATTTGTCTTCATGATGACAACAAGCCCTTTGTAATGGGCTCTTAGTGGTTAAACTAAAATCAATGTTATGAATTTAAACAAATCTGGAATACAGGAAAGAGGGGACGGCTGCTATAGTAGCCTCAGCGACTGCCGACTGGAAAATAGGAAATCGATAGATCAGCGCAGCCGGGCGGTGTTTACTGTCAACAAAACATGTGAAGTCAACAAGGACAAGTGGATGCGGTGTGTCATGCTTAAAAGTCCCAGGTAGCCGGATACATTTATCTGCTCCGGCACTTTGGAGTTAAACGGGATACTGCATGTCCTTTTCTTTAATGTAGAAATCAAGAGGGAAATACCTAGAATGTTATAGCAATGTTTTTGTATACAAGAGTGGTGGATCAAACCTCATTGATGAGATAGGCAGCCAGGCATTAGATTGGCACAATTTTTAGGAGCTTGTCTGCCTAGTTATAAAAATAAATCGATGGAATCGGCATAAGCGGGTTCCAAACTATTAAAAAAGCAAATCATTATGGAAAAATTCCAAAAAGTTAAAGCGCTGGTGGCTCAGGTTGAAGCCGATGCAGCTAAATTCTATGAAAGCGGTAATGGTGCAGCTGGCACGCGTGTACGTAAAGCCATGCAGGACTTAAAGGTATTGGCTCAGGAGATCCGTACTGAAGTTACCGAAAAGAAAAACAGCGCGAAATAAATTGTAAAGCGTTTTTGGGGGAAAAGCCTGGCCATGGGTCGGGCTTTTTTTTGCAATTTGTGACCATTTGCATCCGGAACAATATCTTGTATATTTATCTGCTAAGTCTAATTTTACTAAAAGTCTTTAATGTGAAAAATCTAATCTTAATCCTGCTGCTTTCTTTTTCTGCAGTTGCCGCCTCATCTCAAACAAAGTCGAACATTACAAATCCTCCGGTGCAGAATGACCCAGAAGCTCAGCACAGGAAGCTGATAGATGAACAACTTAATGCCTACAATCAAAGGGACCTTGAGTCTTTTTTAATGACTTACAGTGATGATGTCAAAATTTATAACTTTCCAAATACCTTATCTGGAGCGGGTAAAGATTATATGACAAAAGTTTATGGGAAGTTCTTTAACGAGGCGCCAAACCTACATTGTGAAATCGTCAATAGAACTGCACTTGGAAACACGATTATTGATCACGAAAAAGTGAGCGGATTGATGGGAGGAGCTTCAATGGAAGCTATAGCAATCTATAAAATAAAAAACAACAAAATTAGCGAAGTCTACTTCATCAGAAAATGATGAAACCATAGATAAAATGGAGTTATTTCCAGGAACCATAGGACGAGTATAACTTGTCTAAAGGGCTAGTCATATCTATCTTGGTAAGATTTTGAAAATTGCCATGGAGCTTAACCCGGATTACATGCAGGAAATGCCGATTTATGAAATAAATTCAAATTTTATTCTAAATTGCATTGGGATAGTTATTTGGACTCAGCCTAAACTGAAGTCCTGAACGTAAAATATAATCAGGTTAAGGGGCATCGTAGTAGATAGGGGCATTTGAAAGAATATTCCTTTAAACTGATATGAAGTAAAATACTTATGCTAAAAAAAACGCGATTACTCTTAGCGCTGATGCTTATAACCATATCACGGGCATCGGAACAAAAAAAGATAACTGGTAAAACTAGTACACTTTGGAAAAAAAAACTGAAATGGTGGCAGGATGACCGTTTTAGTGTGATTGCCCGGTTAAGCTTCATTTTGATCTTCAATAGTATTTTTGGCCAAAATAAATGACCTGGTGACGCTCTGTTGGAAACAATTGAATTGGAACATAGCAAGTTATCATACAAAAATATGCCTGCCTTTTAACCCAAAAAGTAAATCTCTTATGAATGGCGTTGATCGATCAGGTTGTAAGATTGGGATAGGTGCCCGATTCATTCTTTGATGCCTAAAAATCGTAAGACCATGTTCCCGAAATCCTCTTGGACCTTCAGGAACATGATCTTAAACAACAATTGCTGCTGAATGTCCGAGGCTGTTACTCGTTTTCTGGCTTGGCAGCGAAAATGGTTTTGTACACCAGACCTGCCAGGATTGCTCCGGCAATAGGAGCGACCCAGAATAACCAAAGTTGTCCCAGTGCTTCACCGCCTGCAAAGATGGCCTGACTGGTGCTTCTGGCAGGATTAACAGAGGTATTGGTTACCGGTATACTGATTAAATGGATCAATGTTAAACCCAGTCCGATGGCCAGACCGGCAAATCCTTTAGGTGAGCGATCATCTGTCGCCCCTAAAATAATGAGCAGGAAGATAAAGGTCATCGCGATTTCTGTCACCAGTGCAGCTTCCATACTGTATTTACCAGGCGAAAGGTCTCCATATCCGTTACTGGCAAAGCTACCGATTGGACTGCCATTTCCTGTAGCGATAATATACAGTACGCCTGCAGCGGCCAGACCACCCAGGACCTGGGACACAATGTAGGGCACCAGTTCTTTCCCGCTGAACCGGCCCGCAATCCAAAGGCCAACTGAAACAGCAGGATTTAAATGTGCACCTGAAATATGCCCCAGGGCGTAGGCAATGGTAACTACGGTCAATCCAAAGGCCAGGGAAACGCCCAGAAAGCCAATGCCAGCACCGGGGTAATTACAGGCCAATACCGCACTGCCACATCCTCCCAGAACAAGCCAGAAGGTTCCAATAAACTCAGCTACTAATTTTTTCATTTTTAATTGTTTTTGATAGGTAAAATGTTTTGAAAAATAAATAGATAAACCGGAAGTTCCTAACAAGCCTTGCTGGAACAGGTCCGAAGAAGTTGCTAATACGATGCAGCTCAATTAGAAAGCCCATGTAAAAATTTTAATACGGAAAGGAAAACTGTTAATCCTGGTTTGCCCGGAGCAACCAGGGAAAGTTTTTAATCCGTACAGTGAGGAGGAGCATAAAAGGCTAACCCTGTGCGATGACGATTAAAATAATGTTTTTTTTACTGGAAAATTGGATTAAAAATTGTGAACAAGACGGGCCGTACCTGGTATTTTTTTTCGAAGAAAAGCGGAATTCTTATTTTATCAATAACCGGCTTATAGTTTATTTTTTTTTACCTTAACATCGGGATATATTTTTTTCTTGTTTTTTGAATTCACTGGGTTTGCCCGGTGAGGATTGATCGTATTACACTGAATTGTACCGATGCAGATTTTTTTTGATTTTTATTTACTATTTTATGTATGCAGCCTTGTTGCATTGTTTAGGTCCAACAAAATTAGGGAATATATCTGTCTGCTTACCGGGATTCAGCTGGTATATGTCTTTGGTAGTTTGCTTGCGAAACATCCAGTTCCAATTTTTTCCGGGTTCCTGCTGCTAAATGGTCCGTTGCTGCTACTGATTTCGGTCACGAATCATAAGGGGTATGGTTCGCTGCGCACAAAAGTACTTCACGCCGTCCCTTTTGTATTTGTTTTTTTAAGGATGGTCTTTATGGTGTTCTTCGCGGTTAAAAGCGATGTCTATCTGCAATTTATTGAATTAACCTGCACAGTTGCAGCCCTTACTCAGCTCACCTATTGTTCCTGGATATTGGCTTCGCTGCGCTGGCAATATCAGGCTAGTAGTTCAATTACCAGACTCATCAGGCAGCTTTGTGTGCTTTTTATCCTCAATAGCCTTGTTAGTATACTTGCGCAATTGACGCGGGCTGGGCTGGTCATTGATTTCGGATTTAATGGATACCTGTTGTCGTATCTGGCAGTGCTATTGGCTGTATTGCTGCTGGTAAGGGATTTGGTCTTCGATGGGGGAGCACAAATTAATTTTGCAAGTAAAGAAGTGAAGCAAAAAAATGTTTTGGCTCGCCCATCTTTAGCCTATAAATATTCTCAGCTGGACTGGGCATCTTTGAGGGAAATTGAAAATAAGATTACCAACTGTCTCAAAGACCAACAGATTTACCTTCAGCCGGATGTTACGCTCGAAAATTTTTCAGCACAAATACAGGTTCCGAAGCAACAGGTTTCTCAGGTGCTAAACGTTTATATGGGGAAGAACTTTTATAAATTAATTGCAGAATACCGCATAAAATATGCTTTGCAATCAATTCAGGTTAATCATCGCCTTAAAATTGAAGCACTAGCCTATGAATGTGGATTCAATTCTGTCTCTGCTTTCAACCGCTACTTTAAAGAAATTGTTGGCGTACCTCCGTCAGTACATATAAAGAAATTATTAAAGTAAATAATTCAGATATGACCGCACTATGGCTTCAGGATGGAGTTTTATACAAGCAGACGGAAAGTATGATGAACTACCTGCTGGTTAGCATCATGGTGCTGGCGTTTATGGTTTTGTTTATAAATCAAAAAACGGTCAAAATAAGGGTGTTTTCAGCAACAGCCATCATCATTTTGATGTTCGACGTAAATTTGTTTTTGTTAAATCATCTCTTAGAGAAGCATATTGGTTTTATCCCGTTCAAAGCTTTATTCGGACCGTTGTTTTTATTCCACATCAAAATGTTTAATGGTGTAAAAGTTTCCATAAAAACAGTTTTTATTCATTTCCTGCCTTTTTTTATATTGCTGACCTTCTTCTTTTTTTTACTGACGGTGACCGAGATCGCTGAATCAATGTTCTATTATTACCTTATTATTCTTCTGGAGGGGATATCCATGTTCTTGTATGGGCTCTATGCATTGCTGCCCTGGCATACTAAACACTCAATTAAATTGCGTAACATCATCTTCATCTGCTGTATTTCCTTCATCCTCGACGCTTCTTTTACGATTATGAATTCACTTTCCATTTTGAATTCCAGGGAATTTGATCCCCATCATCTGCACTTTGTGAACGATGCTGTTTATTTCGTAACGGCTCTTTTGGGCTGGGTTTATTTCTTTAGTGCGATAAGTATGATGATTAATCCGGTTGATATTCTGTACCCTTCCCGGCAATACAGTGGGGGAGGACATCCGGCAATTGAGCAGGGACCTGATGAAGACAAATCCCATGAACTTGTTACCGGTGGGTCGTATAGGAAAGGCAGGCTCTCCGACGAGACATTGACAACCTATCAGAAGAATTTAAATAACCTTATGCAGAATGAAAAAGCATTTTTGCAAAATGAACTTACGCTGACACAATTGGCAAAGCTGCTTAAGATAAGTAACCACCATTTGACTCAGGTACTAAACATTCGCGAAAATCTGGGTTTTTATCAATACATCAACGGGCTTAGAGTTTTGCATGCGACCGACTTGATAAATGAGGGAATGGTGGAAACCAACGTGGAACTGCTCGCGGTAACTTGTGGATTTAACAATAAAACCTCATTTAATCGGTATTTTAAAGCACTTATTGGAGAAACTCCTTCAGAATACATTCGGAAATCGCAATCTGCTAAAGTGTAAATCTAAGGTGGGAAGTCTTTTCTCCCACGTTAGATTTACAATTTTTAAGAACCTAGTTCCCAATTTCAATTCCTGCGCGAAAAGGCAAAACGGTTTTTGGTAGTAGCTTTTACCGAATGACCGTAAAGGAAATGTATTATTAAAAATTATTGGAAATGGAAAAAAGAACATGTTTACAGATTAAAGAAGCGAATGGTTTTTATCGGGATCTTTTCATTGGAAGAGATTTGCTGGTTTATTTCTGGGTGATGCTTATTGACACGGCGGATATTAAACGTATACGCAGCGTTTATGAGGATGTTGGTTTGAAAAATTCGCGAAAAGGGAATAATGTAAATACAGACATAATCGTAAAAAAGGAAAGAGCAATGGCTATGGCATCGAAACGCCGAGGTTATATAAATAAAGTCTATGGCCGGGAGTTGCTTCGTTTTTTTGATGAATGGGTTGCTTTTATAAAATATCAGCCGAGTGCTGATGATGTGTTCTATATAGATTTAGCTGGACAAATCGAACGATACAGCGATCCCCGTATTTTCTTTGATGAACTTAGTGAAATCCTGTTAAAAATCGAACGTGATCAGTCGACTTTTCTTCCTTTGCTTGCAGAAACCTCTGGCTGGCAAGTAGACAATAATGACTGTTTTGCATCTTTTTCAAAGTACTAYMSWMMTWRWCNYTGCSWWTGAAAATTCGATGAAAGATCTTGATTTATTGGCTATTCGAGATAAAATCAGGGACCGTATCCAAAACATTAACATTACACTGTTCTTATGGCCGGTGATGATTTCAGTAGTTTGGTTTGGATACCTTAATTATGGTGTTTTAGCAATATAGAAATCGCTGGCTGGGGATGTTGCTGGTGCAGCGGCATCCGGGATTTCATTCGATGCCAAACAACAAGGGGATTTGTTAATTTTTGCCTTGTTACTATAGGATATTCACATTTCTGTGGCTCGGATCGTTAATGAAAAATCAGGTGATATTGGTACTAATTGCCAGTCATGTTGTATCAATTGAGTCATAATAAGCAGTGCAGTTTTTCGCCATTTAATTTTCCGGTTACTAAAGAAGTCGGTGATAAAAGCCATGGAAATACTGGCTGGAATTGTAGGCGAGATAAGCATTTATAGCGGTACTATTCAGAGATGTTGGGCGAGAACTGAAAGCCGCTCTAGCAGCGGTGTGATCAAGCAAATAGGCATTTGTAAACTATACTTAATTTTTAAAAATGGGAAATGTAGCAGAATATCTTAAGCGTTATCGTCAAAGGAAAGAATGGTCTCAAGAAAAAATGGCTAAAAAATTGGGGATCTCTGCTCTTACCTATTGGAAAATGGAAGCTGGATGTACCGAAAWTAAMATAWAARGAMTKGNCACWKMWWGSASATSTSMTTGAARWGRMSAWKSMNGMTMYKWTRKYTGARGKASAAAYYGGCSRNAGMWYSTMYGSCAGYTRKMAGTCSYRSRAGWSKKKWNAKGKTMATKKNNCKSYAMAKCCAGCTGATTGAAAAGGAGAAGGAGCTCCGATGGCTGAGGGACAAATTGGCGGAGCTTCTCCGGCAGCTGGATCTGGTGCAAAAGAGTGGGGCAAAAGAACATATAAGCCAGTTTCCTGATGGAAGAGAGATTCCCGGTCTAAAACTGTAGCTACAGGTGTTAACTGCTTTGAACACGAATTTGGCAAATAAACTGTTTGGTATTGGTACTAATGGTTCTGCTCGTTGTATGGCATTTAATCATCCCTAAAATCGATTGTTACAGGAAATGTCAGATGCAATTATTTGCTTTTTGCCATTTATTGGCTATGCATTGATATAAATAGATTTAATGGGTGAAATTTATGAGGATGAATTTTTATAGAAGGAAAGTGCTAAAAACTTTTGTACTGCTCAGTGACCCTGTTTTAGGGCAAGAATCAAACATCAATTTAATAACTAAAACAACGGTAAATACTTGTTCTGGACCTGCCAGAAGGTCTGATGCTAGGAATTGGCTGTTAAACCGAAGAACTGAATTTAAAATCATAAATACTGAATTCAACTATGATGTCTGATAATTTTCACCTCTACCAAAAAACCTCAGAATTGGCTGGAATTGGCGTTTGGGAGTATAACTTGATCACTGGTAAGCTCTTCTGGGATGCTGCACTCAAAATAATTTATGATGCGGAAGAAAGTTATGTTCCGAGTGTTGTTGATATGGTGGGCTTCCTTTCTGATACCAATCAATGTAGCAATATGTTTGAAAAAATAGTAGCTAAGGGTACATTTTCAAATGGCCAGATTCAGATTAAAACACTAAAAGGAAAACATAAATATATCAGGTCTAATGCCAGAACAGAACTTCTGAATGGAGAATGCGTAAAAGTTTTTGGCTCGATACAGGAGATCCAAAATTTAGGGTCCTTTGGGGAAGCACCGGACCTTGGCAAAAGCAGGTTTCACCAGGTATTGGATCACTCTCCAATTGGTATGGCGCTCGTTTCTCCTGAAGGGAACTGGATCAAGGTGAATGATAGCCTGTGCAAAATGTTGGGCTACGATAATGAAGAATTGTTGAATTTAACTTTTCAGAACATCACGCATTATGACGATCTATCCAGGGACATGGAGCACCTGCAACAAATGCTCAATAATGAATTAACAGCATATTGTGTCGAAAAAAGGTATAGATGTAAAGATGGGAAAGTGATCTGGGTCTCTCTGACTTCCAGTCTGGTGTGGGATAGTGACCATATGCCATTGTATTTTGTTACACAAGTGATGGACATCACAGACAGGATCAGGAAGACCGAGCAGCTCATAACAAGAGGACGTGGAATCTCTAATATCATTAAAAGCCGAAAGATTGGGACCTGGGAATGGCACATCAAGGCAGATGTATTTATTTGTGATGAAAGGTGTGCGACAATAATTGGCTGCATTGACCAGGATCCCCCCGATAGCATGTCTAAATGGTTAAGAAGTGTCCACTCTGAAGATCTGGAAATGCTGGTGACCAAAATGCAAAACTGTTTCCGGAACAAATCAGATTACAGGTGTGAGTATCGTATGAAACACCTGAATGGAGAATGGATTTGGATTGAAAGTTATGCAGAAGTAATTGAGTGGTCCTCAGATGGAAAACCATTGACAATGCTCGGTACCGAAACCGATATCACGAGAAAAAAGCAAATTGAACTGGATCAGAAATACGCAATGAACTTGTTAAGTAATCAAAATGAAAGACTGATAGATTTTGCGCATATCGTTTCTCATAACCTCAGGTCACATGCAGGAAATTTTCAAATGATGCTGGATCTGTATGCTTGTGAACAGGATGAAACTGAAAAGCATCAGATTGTGGACTTCCTTAAACAAAATGCAAATAATCTATCAGACACTATTGTCAGTTTAAATGAGGTGGTTAATATTCAATTAAATGGTCAGAGACGGTTAATGATGCTTAATTTACGTGATCAGGTAGATAGAGCGATCACAAACCTGAGGGGAATGATTGACAAGGAACGTGCAAGATTTAACATACATATTGATCCACTTATCATTGTGGAATATAACCAGGCTTACCTGGAGAATATTTTGATGAATTTCTTCTCCAATGCAATTAAATATAAGCATCCCCTGAGAAACCCGGAGATTTCAGTTGAGGCTAATGTACTCAAGGGGGGAGTTCAGCTAAATATCAGTGATAATGGCCTGGGTATGGATTTGAAATTATACGGTAAAAAACTTTTTGGGATGTATAAAACTTTTCATTCTCATAAAGAATCCAGAGGAATAGGACTCTTTATAGCAAAGAATCAAGTGGAGGCAATRKGYRKRWNARATMKWGSWMGWWMSTWSTYMWKSAWTYSSMWCRRSTTTTAARATYSRWAKARMRTMRYSWASRRNAAWGASTSYASWKMNTNCGGTCTGGATTATAGATGATGATCCCATTTTTACATATGGTTTAAAGAAACTGATTTCTGTTACCAATTTTTGTTTAAATCTGTTTTCCTTTGAAAATGGCGAAGAAGCATTAAACAATTTAATACCTATGATTCACAAAGCAGACTTATTGCCTGATGTGATTCTTCTGGATTTAAACATGCCAGTAATAGATGGCTGGCAATTTTTGGATGCTTTTAGTCAGTTGGAGCTATCGAGAAATGTCAGGATTTACCTCGCCAGTTCTTCAATTGATGTAGTTGATCACACTAAAGCCAGACAATATAAGACTGTTTCTAACTTCCTGATAAAGCCGCTGAGAGCGTCAGACCTGCAGGGAATTCTTCAAGGCGATGCTGGGTTCAATTGATAAAACAAAATGAAATTTGGAAATGAGAACTTCTTTAATCATAGCATGCAAACCTGTAGAACATTATTTAGAAATGATCCAGTCTGTAACGATTCGATTTTTTGAGAAGGGCGTAAAAAAGATAAATAAGGCCATATCAAATGAAAGAGAATTAAGGCAATTGTATTTCCAGGCTGAGCTGGACTGCCGCAATTGGAATTATCCCGAAGAATTAACGCAATGAATGCAAAATTACTGATCAGAATTTCGGTTTTCCTATTGTTTGTACATTTAATTGGTCATTTCATTGGTCATGTATACCGGGATGAGGCAGAGGGGTCATTAGGAGGGGTTGCCAAGGTGATTAAAAGCCGTAAAGTAGTGTTTATGGGAGTTGACAGGAGCCTGGCTGATTATTCCAATAGTTACAGCTGGATGCTGTTTGGACTTTACGCAATGAGCATGATACTGCTTTGGCAACTATCATCTTACTTAAAGGAGAATAGAAACTTAGCTAAACGACTGCTTTTCCAAATTGGAATTACCTATTTATTTTTTGGTACAATAGAACTGTTATACTTTTTTCCATTTGCGGCAGTCGTCAGTTTCCTTGTCGGTTTATTAATCCTTTTGTCCACCAGAATTCGTTAACAATCATATAGGTAGAATAATGACAACAGTAAACAGTTATTTGAATTTTGAAGGCATTTGTGAAGCGGATTTCGGCTTTTACAAATCCATTTTTGGTGGCGAATTTCCCCTATGTTCGTCGCTTCAAAGACATGCCGACACAAGAAGCGGTTATTTGTAGCACTTTCCACAGGTGGACAGGTAAAAATGCCTTTAAATAAAACGTTTTGAAACGCTTAATTTGCGATGTTCACGGACAAATTTGGCGTTAACTGGATGGTAACTTTTGATGAGCCAACTAAAATTAAGTAGCGATTTTTTAAATTTCGGGAATCTTTTCTGTTCGGTTGGGGGCATGCCGACGGCCATGCTCTGACCAATTATGCCCTGACTAGGGTGCATATCTGGTTCGCCAACATTAGCGTGGCTTAAATTAATCACGGTTGTTGTTTTCAGGATTTATTTACTGACATGAGAATAGGTACTAATGCGCAGCGGCGTTGTATTGACTGTCATTGAAACCAGTCTGATTTCCTATTTTAAAGTTGTGAATAAAGATCTGTGATGTTAACTGATTTTAAAATATGAAACATATTCTGACCCTCAAAAATTATTTCTGATTCAGAATACCTGTCTTATTAGAGAGCTGGAAAGATCTGGCATAGGAGATTCAATTAAATAATTACCATTTCATAAATGACTGATTTTGCCTTAAGTCTTTTTAATTTTTTTTACCCTTGAAAAACATATTTTCATTAATATTAGCACTCCTGTGGGTTTTACTTTTTTTTGGGAAAAATGCTGTCTCTCAGGTAGTGGTAGGGCGGTCTGCCAGTGATACGTCAAGAAATTTATTTGGT
>NZ_AWRU01000026.1 GCF_000523515.1 Pedobacter sp. V48
TCGTAAGCGGTKAKYKTAAATTCTGCTCCGGTAAATACTGCATTGGTTAACGCAGCATCACTGTACCAGGTAAATACCGGGTCAGTTACTGTTGTACTGCTCGCGGTTAATTTAGCAGTTGTTCCCAGGCAAATCGGTGCCCCTGCTCCTGCCACTGTAATGTCAGATGCTACTGCAGGCGGGTTAACAGTTAAGGTAACAACTTTAGCATTAGCTGCTGCGTTCTCACATTTATTAGAACCGCTTACGGTTACATAATAAGTTTTGGTAGCGGTAAGCACTGGTGTATTAAAGATTGCTCCTGTAAAGACCACATTTGTTAACGCAGCATCACTATACCAGGTAAATACTGGGTTTGTTACTGTTGTGCTGCTTGCAGTTAGCTTAGCAGTTGCACCTGCACAGAATGGTTTATCAGCTCCACTTACATTAATATCTGTTGCTAAAGCCGGAGGATTAACTGTTAATGTGATTGCTTTAGCTGTTGCTGCAGTGTTTTCACATTTGTTAGATCCTTTAACTGTAACATAGTAGGTTTTAGTTGCGGTAAGTGCCGGGGTGTTAAAGATTGCTCCCGTAAAGACCGCATTTGTTAAGGCAGCATCACTGTACCATGTAAACACCGGGTTGGCAACCGTTGTACTACTTGCCGTTAATTTAGCCGTATTACCAGCACAGAATGGTGCATCCGCTCCCGCTACGCTTATATCAGCTGCAAGTGCAGGCGGGTTAACAGTTAAAGTAATTGCCTTAGCTGTTGCAGCCGTATTTTCGCATTTATTGGCTCCTTTAACCGTAACATAATAAGTAGTAGTTGCAGTAAGGGCTGGTGTTTTAAATGTTGCTCCGGTAAATGCAACATCGGTTAAGGCTGCATCTTTGTACCAGGTAAACACAGGATTGGTAACTGTAGTACTGCTTGCGACAAGATTTGCTATTGCACCAGCACAGAAAGGCGTTCCTGCGCCACTAACGGCAATGTCTGCTGCAGTTGCAGGAGGGTTTACTGTTATGGTTACAATTTCTGCACCTGAACTTAGGTTTTCGCATTTATTAGAACCTCTTACTGTTACATAAAGCGTTGTTGATGCGGTCAGCGCCGATGTTTTATAAACAGGTCCTTCAAAAACCTGATTAGTTAACGCAGCATCGCTGTACCAGGTAAATACCGGATTTGTAACAGTAGTTGTAGTTGCTGTTAATGTAGCGATTGTACCTGCGCAGAATGGCGCATCAGCTCCGCTTACCGCAAGGTCAGCCGCTGTTGCGGGTGGATTAACTGTTAAGGTCACTGTTTTAGCACCGGCAGCAGTATTCTCACACTTATTTGCACCCCTTACCGTTAGGTAATAAGTTGTGGTTGCAGTGAGTACAGGAGTTTTAAATGTTGCACCTGTAAATGCCACATCAGTTAACGCGGCGTCTTTGTACCACGTAAATATAGGTGATGTTACTGTTGTACTTGTAGCGGTTAATGTTGCTTCTGTTCCTGCACAGAAAGGTGCATTAGCTCCCGCAACAGTGATGTCAGCTGGAAGCGCTGTTGGATTTACCTCTAATGTAATTTTAGTACGTGGTGTTGTATTTACACATGAGTTGCCATTTACCGCCTCTACATAGAAGTCATGTTTACCAATAGCTAATCCTGCAGGGGTAGTATACGTGTCGGTATTGGAAGCTAAAAGGTTACCACCTGTTAACGCGTCGTACCAATTGAAGGTAACGCCTGTCACAGGATTCACTTTTAACGCTACCGGAGTATTTGGACAAGTAGTTGCAGGGTTTCCTGTTGCAGCTACTGGTGCATTTGGTGCTGCAAGGATGGTAACTGTCACCTTCGTTTTAGCACTTTGACAGCCATTACGTAATGCCAGTACGAAGTAATCGTATGTACCCGCTGCAAGTGTTGGATCAGTGGTTAAACTTACACCATCTTTGCCGGTTAAGTACTCAGTTCCTTTATACCATCTATACACAATACCCGCAATTGGGTTTTGTACAGATAAGGTAGCTGAAGTACCAGCACATGCACTAACTGTCGCGCTTTGAACAGTTGGAGCAACAATAGCACGTTGAGCGTAGTTAAAATCAAGTGTATTCAGAACTGAGGCAACACCCGATCTTATTCTTAACTCTACTCCGTCAAATTGTTTCTGAGGAACGAAAGAAAGTATTGCACCCCTGTCTCCACTAAGCAGTTCCAGATGAACAATCGGATTGCTAACAACAATCATATCGTTATTACTAACACCTGCTTTCAATGTTGTTAATTCTACAGAAGATAAAATTGATAGCGACAATAATTTACCAGGAGAACTTACACGAACTCGAAGCGTATCACCAACATTAGATAAACCTGTGAATCCTACTTTTTGGTAGACTGAGGCACCTAATGCACCAACCGGCATCACAAATGAAGAGGCACTTTCTGCATCATCATCAATCGCCTTTTCTGGGTTAAATACCCCTGTTAGGATACCCAAACCATCCACACCATATCCAAGATCCACAGTTGCCGCTTCACAAGGAATGTCTGTTGGAGAGGCATTTGGGGTAACAGTTACCACAACAGATGCTCTTGCAGAAGCCGGACATCCTGAAGCTAACTCGGCAGTTACATAGAAAGTTCTTGTAATATCAACAGTCCCTGTATTTATTAATGGGGCTGTTGTATATTCAGCTGTTGTCGCAAGAACTGTTGTTGAAGTTGGCGAATCATACCATTTAAATAATGCACCTGCTGTACTTGAGGTTGCAGTAAGAATTGCACGAGAGCCAGATCTAACTGTAACGGATGCCGGTGTGATTACCGGTTTATCCAATGTACCTACTTTAATAGTAGCCGTTGCTTTTGCAGACTCAACTAAACAAGTATTAACCGCAGACACAGAATAGCTGGTAGCTGCATTAACCCCTACTACTGTAAAGGTTACTCCATCTTTACCTGCCTGGTATACACCGGTACTATTGTACCATTTATAAGTAATTCCCGTAAGTGGATTACTTACAGATAAAGTAACATCATTACCCAAACAGGTATTGATATCGTTAGATACCAAAACAGGTGTCTGAGGCGCAGGTGTAACTGTAATATTTACTGCAGTTCTATAGCTTGTACAACCAGAGGCAGTATTTGCTTCAACAAAATATCTTGTATTGGCAGTTAAAGCAGGGGTTGTGAAACTAGTTCCATTTGCCTGGAACACTCCCGCTGCATTGTACCATTTATATGTGATACCTGCCTTAGGATTTTGTACACTGAGCGTAGCTGTTTGAGCAGCACAAGCTGTAACATTAGGCACAGTTACTTCAGGAGCCACCGGAACGCGTTGCGCATAGTTTACGTCAACAGTGGTCAGTACTCCTGCAAGTCCCGAATTTACGCTAACTTCAATTTTATTAAATCTTTTTGTTGGTACAAATGAAACTAAAGCTTCAGTGTTTCCACTTAACAATTCCACACGTACCAGAGGGTCATTTATTGCTAAACCATCATTATTATTTGTATTATTTTCATAAGTACCTACACGGATGCTTGAAAGAATGCCCAATGAAAGTAATTTTCCAGGAGCACTTAACAATACGCGCACAGTATCACCAATATTTGACAAGCTCGAATAGCCCAAACGTTGATAAACTGATGCATTTAATGCGCCTATTGCAAGGACTAAAGAAGATCCGGTTTTGGTATTGTTGTCGATAGCTAATTCTGGATTAAATACTCCTGAAAGAAGTGCAACACCGGTCACTCCATGCTCTTCTAAAGTTGGCGCTTCACAAGGAACAGGGTTCGGACTACCACCGCCATTTACGTTAATTGTAACCTGAACACGGCTTGGTGCTGAACATCCGGTAGTACTAGAAGTTGCCTCCAGGTAATACGTAGTTGTTGCAGTAAGTGGCGGGGTTACATAAGTTGGACCCGTTGCAATAGCTGTTGTTGAAGTGGCTGAAGTATACCACTTGAATACAACATTTGCATCTGCAGAAGTTGCAGTCAATATAGCAGTCTGACCCGGGTTAATTGTTGTAGCAGATGCTTGAATCTGTGGAAGCGAAGGAAGTGGGTTTACACTTACAGCGACCGCCGTACGTGTAGCACTTACACAAGTACCATTCGCAGCTTCAACATAATAAGTTGTATTTACGGTTAACGCTGGTGTGGTAAATACTGGGCCTGTGAAAATTGCTGCTCCACCAGTTGCAGCAGTATACCATTTATAAGTAGTACCTGTTACCGGACTTGTAACTGGAATTACAGCTGAAGACCCTGAACAAACAGGAGCAACTGCTGCTACTACAGGTTTAGCCGGAGCAGTAGTTACAGTAACTGTAACAGGGATACGTGTTTTATTTGCACAACTTCCTTTACTAACTTCTATATAATAAGTTGTGTTTGCAGCCAATACAGGAGTTGTAAAGTTTTCTCCGGTATGAACCAAAGCTCCGCCTGTGGCATCTGTGTACCATCTTAAGGTTGTTCCACCGTTTGCAGCAGCAGAAAGAACTGTTGCCGATCCTGAACAGATTGTTTGGCCAGTTGCAGAAACAGTTGGATTTGGATAAATCACTTCAGCTCCGTAAATACGTAGATTTACCAGGGCTGACACAAGTCCTGCGACTCTCACTTCTACTCTGTCGTAGATGCCGGTTGCCGGTAATGTTGCTGAGAATCTATTACCGCTCAATAGTTTCAGATATAATAACGAAGAGTTAAGATCGTAGGTTTTAACAACGGATGTACCATTCATTATTCTTACCTGAATACCACCTAATACCGTTACATCTGCCAAACCAGTTGGAGTTTCAAGATCCAAACGGATACTATCGGTTGCAGCACCTGAAGTTGGGAACAATAATCTTTGATAACCTGAACCAGCAACGCCTACTGGAAGCGCTATTGAAGTATAATTTGTGAAATTATTATCAACAGAATTACCCGGATCAACAATCGCACATAACAGACATATACCTTCGATACCACTTTGCTGGCTATTTGCTGCATTACAGTTTGGATTAACAGGGCCTCCAACTACGGTAACCGTAACAGGAACTCTTGTAGAGCTAGCACAGCCAGTAGCATTTACAGTTTCTACATAGTAGGTAGTAGTAGCTGCTAATGCTGGCGTTGTAAAGCTTCCTCCTGTTGCAAGTATAGCTCCTCCGGTCGGTGCAGCATACCAATTGATGGTTACTCCTGCATTTGCAGTCGCCAGTAAAGTTGCAGTCTGCCCGGAGCTTATTGAAACATTGTTTGTACTAACAGTGGCCTGAGCTGGTAACGGATTAACCGTAACAGCTACTGCTGTGCGCGTTGCACTTGAGCAGGTGCCTGCGGAAGCTTGTACATAATAGGTTGTATTTGCTGATAATACCGGAGTAGTGAAACTATTTCCTGTAGCCAGTATCGTTCCGCTTGTCGCAACAGAATACCAGGTATACGTTATTCCAACTACCGGGCTGCTCACTGATAGTGTTGCCGAGGATCCCGAACAAACAGGACCAACAGCCGCTACTGTAGGAGCACTTGGTGTTGAAGTTACGGTTACCTTAACAGGTACACGCTCTACATTTGCACAACCAGCCTTGCTTACTTCTATATAATAGGTAGTAGTAGCCGTCAGTGCAGGAGTAGTRNNAAGRTCKSMMSRGYGKCRWGTASTGTGGTACTGCTGGCCGTAGCAAACCACCTTAAAGTA
>NZ_AWRU01000027.1 GCF_000523515.1 Pedobacter sp. V48
ACACGTGGGAGAGTAGGTCGGTGCCAAATCTTAATCAAGACCCTGTAGAGCAATCTACAGGGTTTTATTTTAAACATAACAAAGAACTCTATTAAAAGATATTTAAAATATTTAGGTGCCTATATCGGTGGTGTCTACCTCTTCCCATTCCGAACAGAGAAGTCAAGCCCACCAGAGCCGATGGTACTGCGGTAACACGTGGGAGAGTAGGTCGGTGCCAAATCTTAATGAAGCCTGTAGTTAATCACTATAGGCTTTTCTTGTTTGTAGCATTTTTGAACCAGGCTTTTATATATTTGTTTAAATCAGATTTAGAAAATGAGCTCAAACGACATTTATATTTTTAAGTCAGAAAGATTAGGTTTTAGAGATTGGCTTGAAAGTGATATAGATAAACTGGCAAGTATAAATACAGATCCAGATGTAATGAAGTTTTTCCCAGCTACACAGTCTATGGAGCGAACCAAGCAGTTTGTAAGAAGAATGCAGGATTTATTACAAGAAAGGGGTTTTTGCTACTTTGCAGTTGAAGAACTAGATACAAAGGAATTTATAGGGTTTATAGGATTATCTATTCAGAGCTTTGAGTCTGATTTTACACCCTGCGTTGATATAGGATGGCGCTTAGATATAAAGAAATGGTATAAAGGCTTTGCTACTGAGGGTGCGAGGAGATGCATAGCTTACGCTTTTAAAGATTTAAAACTAAAATCAATAAATGCAATAGCTCCTATAGTTAATGCGGCATCTGTAAATGTAATGCAGAAGATCGGGATGAAAGAAGTGAAAATTTTTAATCATCCTTTACTTGAATCTAATGAAATGCTTAGAGAATGTGTACTATATGAGATCTTAGATAACCAATAAACAATTATCTTCTGGAGGAATTAATGAATTTCTAAATGGTACGTATTGATCTCTTAACCCCTTTCTGTTAATTTTTCTGGTTGTGGTTTAGTGAGTTAGGATTATTTTGCAAGAAATAGTGTGTAAATGTTTGCGTGGTGGTTGAATTTTCCTACTTTTGCATCCCGCTTCGGAGGAAGTGAAACAGTGAAAAGGAAGGTKAGAAAGAAGTTTCAAAAAAGATTTGCAAAACAGAAAAAGATTTCTACCTTTGCAGTCCCNAACAAAACGGGTGTTACCAAACGGAGTTTRSTAACGGAATAAAAAAGATTGAAATAAAGGAATGGTTAAACAGAAAGCGGGGAGCAATACGACCTTG
>NZ_AWRU01000028.1 GCF_000523515.1 Pedobacter sp. V48
TGATGTAATGTCTAAAGGTAAAAAACGTTCTGGCGCTCGCCCTGGTCGTCCGCAGCCGTTGCGAGGTACTAAAGGCAAGCGTAAAGGCGCTCGTCTTTGGTATGTAGGTGGTCAACAATTTTAATTGCAGGGGCTTCGGCCCCTTACTTGAGGATAAATTATGTCTAATATTCAAACTGGCGCCGAGCGTATGCCGCATGACCTTTCCCATCTTGGCTTCCTTGCTGGTCAGATTGGTCGTCTTATTACCATTTCAACTACTCCGGTTATCGCTGGCGACTCCTTCGAGATGGACGCCGTTGGCGCTCTCCGTCTTTCTCCATTGCGTCGTGGCCTTGCTATTGACTCTACTGTAGACATTTTTACTTTTTATGTCCCTCATCGTCACGTTTATGGTGAACAGTGGATTAAGTTCATGAAGGATGGTGTTAATGCCACTCCTCTCCCGACTGTTAACACTACTGGTTATATTGACCATGCCGCTTTTCTTGGCACGATTAACCCTGATACCAATAAAATCCCTAAGCATTTGTTTCAGGGTTATTTGAATATCTATAACAACTATTTTAAAGCGCCGTGGATGCCTGACCGTACCGAGGCTAACCCTAATGAGCTTAATCAAGATGATGCTCGTTATGGTTTCCGTTGCTGCCATCTCAAAAACATTTGGACTGCTCCGCTTCCTCCTGAGACTGAGCTTTCTCGCCAAATGACGACTTCTACCACATCTATTGACATTATGGGTCTGCAAGCTGCTTATGCTAATTTGCATACTGACCAAGAACGTGATTACTTCATGCAGCGTTACCATGATGTTATTTCTTCATTTGGAGGTAAAACCTCTTATGACGCTGACAACCGTCCTTTACTTGTCATGCGCTCTAATCTCTGGGCATCTGGCTATGATGTTGATGGAACTGACCAAACGTCGTTAGGCCAGTTTTCTGGTCGTGTTCAACAGACCTATAAACATTCTGTGCCGCGTTTCTTTGTTCCTGAGCATGGCACTATGTTTACTCTTGCGCTTGTTCGTTTTCCGCCTACTGCGACTAAAGAGATTCAGTACCTTAACGCTAAAGGTGCTTTGACTTATACCGATATTGCTGGCGACCCTGTTTTGTATGGCAACTTGCCGCCGCGTGAAATTTCTATGAAGGATGTTTTCCGTTCTGGTGATTCGTCTAAGAAGTTTAAGATTGCTGAGGGTCAGTGGTATCGTTATGCGCCTTCGTATGTTTCTCCTGCTTATCACCTTCTTGAAGGCTTCCCATTCATTCAGGAACCGCCTTCTGGTGATTTGCAAGAACGCGTACTTATTCGCCACCATGATTATGACCAGTGTTTCCAGTCCGTTCAGTTGTTGCAGTGGAATAGTCAGGTTAAATTTAATGTGACCGTTTATCGCAATCTGCCGACCACTCGCGATTCAATCATGACTTCGTGATAAAAGATTGAGTGTGAGGTTATAACGCCGAAGCGGTAAAAATTTTAATTTTTGCCGCTGAGGGGTTGACCAAGCGAAGCGCGGTAGGTTTTCTGCTTAGGAGTTTAATCATGTTTCAGACTTTTATTTCTCGCCATAATTCAAACTTTTTTTCTGATAAGCTGGTTCTCACTTCTGTTACTCCAGCTTCTTCGGCACCTGTTTTACAGACACCTAAAGCTACATCGTCAACGTTATATTTTGATAGTTTGACGGTTAATGCTGGTAATGGTGGTTTTCTTCATTGCATTCAGATGGATACATCTGTCAACGCCGCTAATCAGGTTGTTTCTGTTGGTGCTGATATTGCTTTTGATGCCGACCCTAAATTTTTTGCCTGTTTGGTTCGCTTTGAGTCTTCTTCGGTTCCGACTACCCTCCCGACTGCCTATGATGTTTATCCTTTGGATGGTCGCCATGATGGTGGTTATTATACCGTCAAGGACTGTGTGACTATTGACGTCCTTCCCCGTACGCCGGGCAATAATGTTTATGTTGGTTTCATGGTTTGGTCTAACTTTACCGCTACTAAATGCCGCGGATTGGTWYCSMTRAATNAGRWTATTAAAGAGATTATTTGTCTCCAGCCACTTAAGTGAGGTGATTTATGTTTGGTGCTATTGCTGGCGGTATTGCTTCTGCTCTTGCTGGTGGCGCCATGTCTAAATTGTTTGGAGGCGGTCAAAAAGCCGCCTCCGGTGGCATTCAAGGTGATGTGCTTGCTACCGATAACAATACTGTAGGCATGGGTGATGCTGGTATTAAATCTGCCATTCAAGGCTCTAATGTTCCTAACCCTGATGAGGCCGTCCCTAGTTTTGTTTCTGGTGCTATGGCTAAAGCTGGTAAAGGACTTCTTGAAGGTACGTTGCAGGCTGGCACTTCTGCCGTTTCTGATAAGTTGCTTGATTTGGTTGGACTTGGTGGCAAGTCTGCCGCTGATAAAGGAAAGGATACTCGTGATTATCTTGCTGCTGCATTTCCTGAGCTTAATGCTTGGGAGCGTGCTGGTGCTGATGCTTCCTCTGCTGGTATGGTTGACGCCGGATTTGAGAATCAAAAAGAGCTTACTAAAATGCAACTGGACAATCAGAAAGAGATTGCCGAGATGCAAAATGAGACTCAAAAAGAGATTGCTGGCATTCAGTCGGCGACTTCACGCCAGAATACGAAAGACCAGGTATATGCACAAAATGAGATGCTTGCTTATCAACAGAAGGAGTCTACTGCTCGCGTTGCGTCTATTATGGAAAACACCAATCTTTCCAAGCAACAGCAGGTTTCCGAGATTATGCGCCAAATGCTTACTCAAGCTCAAACGGCTGGTCAGTATTTTACCAATGACCAAATCAAAGAAATGACTCGCAAGGTTAGTGCTGAGGTTGACTTAGTTCATCAGCAAACGCAGAATCAGCGGTATGGCTCTTCTCATATTGGCGCTACTGCAAAGGATATTTCTAATGTCGTCACTGATGCTGCTTCTGGTGTGGTTGATATTTTTCATGGTATTGATAAAGCTGTTGCCGATACTTGGAACAATTTCTGGAAAGACGGTAAAGCTGATGGTATTGGCTCTAATTTGTCTAGGAAATAACCGTCAGGATTGACACCCTCCCAATTGTATGTTTTCATGCCTCCAAATCTTGGAGGCTTTTTTATGGTTCGTTCTTATTACCCTTCTGAATGTCACGCTGATTATTTTGACTTTGAGCGTATCGAGGCTCTTAAACCTGCTATTGAGGCTTGTGGCATTTCTACTCTTTCTCAATCCCCAATGCTTGGCTTCCATAAGCAGATGGATAACCGCATCAAGCTCTTGGAAGAGATTCTGTCTTTTCGTATGCAGGGCGTTGAGTTCGATAATGGTGATATGTATGTTGACGGCCATAAGGCTGCTTCTGACGTTCGTGATGAGTTTGTATCTGTTACTGAGAAGTTAATGGATGAATTGGCACAATGCTACAATGTGCTCCCCCAACTTGATATTAATAACACTATAGACCACCGCCCCGAAGGGGACGAAAAATGGTTTTTAGAGAACGAGAAGACGGTTACGCAGTTTTGCCGCAAGCTGGCTGCTGAACGCCCTCTTAAGGATATTCGCGATGAGTATAATTACCCCAAAAAGAAAGGTATTAAGGATGAGTGTTCAAGATTGCTGGAGGCCTCCACTATGAAATCGCGTAGAGGCTTTGCTATTCAGCGTTTGATGAATGCAATGCGACAGGCTCATGCTGATGGTTGGTTTATCGTTTTTGACACTCTCACGTTGGCTGACGACCGATTAGAGGCGTTTTATGATAATCCCAATGCTTTGCGTGACTATTTTCGTGATATTGGTCGTATGGTTCTTGCTGCCGAGGGTCGCAAGGCTAATGATTCACACGCCGACTGCTATCAGTATTTTTGTGTGCCTGAGTATGGTACAGCTAATGGCCGTCTTCATTTCCATGCGGTGCACTTTATGCGGACACTTCCTACAGGTAGCGTTGACCCTAATTTTGGTCGTCGGGTACGCAATCGCCGCCAGTTAAATAGCTTGCAAAATACGTGGCCTTATGGTTACAGTATGCCCATCGCAGTTCGCTACACGCAGGACGCTTTTTCACGTTCTGGTTGGTTGTGGCCTGTTGATGCTAAAGGTGAGCCGCTTAAAGCTACCAGTTATATGGCTGTTGGTTTCTATGTGGCTAAATACGTTAACAAAAAGTCAGATATGGACCTTGCTGCTAAAGGTCTAGGAGCTAAAGAATGGAACAACTCACTAAAAACCAAGCTGTCGCTACTTCCCAAGAAGCTGTTCAGAATCAGAATGAGCCGCAACTTCGGGATGAAAATGCTCACAATGACAAATCTGTCCACGGAGTGCTTAATCCAACTTACCAAGCTGGGTTACGACGCGACGCCGTTCAACCAGATATTGAAGCAGAACGCAAAAAGAGAGATGAGATTGAGGCTGGGAAAAGTTACTGTAGCCGACGTTTTGGCGGCGCAACCTGTGACGACAAATCTGCTCAAATTTATGCGCGCTTCGATAAAAATGATTGGCGTATCCAACCTGCAGAGTTTTATCGCTTCCATGACGCAGAAGTTAACACTTTCGGATATTTCTGATGAGTCGAAAAATTATCTTGATAAAGCAGGAATTACTACTGCTTGTTTACGAATTAAATCGAAGTGGACTGCTGGCGGAAAATGAGAAAATTCGACCTATCCTTGCGCAGCTCGAGAAGCTCTTACTTTGCGACCTTTCGCCATCAACTAACGATTCTGTCAAAAACTGACGCGTTGGATGAGGAGAAGTGGCTTAATATGCTTGGCACGTTCGTCAAGGACTGGTTTAGATATGAGTCACATTTTGTTCATGGTAGAGATTCTCTTGTTGACATTTTAAAAGAGCGTGGATTACTATCTGAGTCCGATGCTGTTCAACCACTAATAGGTAAGAAATCATGAGTCAAGTTACTGAACAATCCGTACGTTTCCAGACCGCTTTGGCCTCTATTAAGCTCATTCAGGCTTCTGCCGTTTTGGATTTAACCGAAGATGATTTCGATTTTCTGACGAGTAACAAAGTTTGGATTGCTACTGACCGCTCTCGTGCTCGTCGCTGCGTTGAGGCTTGCGTTTATGGTACGCTGGACTTTGTAGGATACCCTCGCTTTCCTGCTCCTGTTGAGTTTATTGCTGCCGTCATTGCTTATTATGTTCATCCCGTCAACATTCAAACGGCCTGTCTCATCATGGAAGGCGCTGAATTTACGGAAAACATTATTAATGGCGTCGAGCGTCCGGTTAAAGCCGCTGAATTGTTCGCGTTTACCTTGCGTGTACGCGCAGGAAACACTGACGTTCTTACTGACGCAGAAGAAAACGTGCGTCAAAAATTACGTGCAGAAGGAGTGATGTAATGTCTAAAGGTAAAAAACGTTCTGGCGCTCGCCCTGGTCGTCCGCAGCCGTTGCGAGGTACTAAAGGCAAGCGTAAAGGCGCTCGTCTTTGGTATGTAGGTGGTCAACAATTTTAATTGCAGGGGCTTCGGCCCCTTACTTGAGGATAAATTATGTCTAATATTCAAACTGGCGCCGAGCGTATGCCGCATGACCTTTCCCATCTTGGCTTCCTTGCTGGTCAGATTGGTCGTCTTATTACCATTTCAACTACTCCGGTTATCGCTGGCGACTCCTTCGAGATGGACGCCGTTGGCGCTCTCCGTCTTTCTCCATTGCGTCGTGGCCTTGCTATTGACTCTACTGTAGACATTTTTACTTTTTATGTCCCTCATCGTCACGTTTATGGTGAACAGTGGATTAAGTTCATGAAGGATGGTGTTAATGCCACTCCTCTCCCGACTGTTAACACTRCTGGTTATATTGACCATGCCGCTTTTCTTGGCACGATTAACCCTGATACCAATAAAATCCCTAAGCATTTGTTTCAGGGTTATTTGAATATCTATAACAACTATTTTAAAGCGCCGTGGATGCCTGACCGTACCGAGGCTAACCCTAATGAGCTTAATCAAGATGATGCTCGTTATGGTTTCCGTTGCTGCCATCTCAAAAACATTTGGACTGCTCCGCTTCCTCCTGAGACTGAGCTTTCTCGCCAAATGACGACTTCTACCACATCTATTGACATTATGGGTCTGCAAGCTGCTTATGCTAATTTGCATACTGACCAAGAACGTGATTACTTCATGCAGCGTTACCATGATGTTATTTCTTCATTTGGAGGTAAAACCTCTTATGACGCTGACAACCGTCCTTTACTTGTCATGCGCTCTAATCTCTGGGCATCTGGCTATGATGTTGATGGAACTGACCAAACGTCGTTAGGCCAGTTTTCTGGTCGTGTTCAACAGACCTATAAACATTCTGTGCCGCGTTTCTTTGTTCCTGAGCATGGCACTATGTTTACTCTTGCGCTTGTTCGTTTTCCGCCTACTGCGACTAAAGAGATTCAGTACCTTAACGCTAAAGGTGCTTTGACTTATACCGATATTGCTGGCGACCCTGTTTTGTATGGCAACTTGCCGCCGCGTGAAATTTCTATGAAGGATGTTTTCCGTTCTGGTGATTCGTCTAAGAAGTTTAAGATTGCTGAGGGTCAGTGGTATCGTTATGCGCCTTCGTATGTTTCTCCTGCTTATCACCTTCTTGAAGGCTTCCCATTCATTCAGGAACCGCCTTCTGGTGATTTGCAAGAACGCGTACTTATTCGCCACCATGATTATGACCAGTGTTTCCAGTCCGTTCAGTTGTTGCAGTGGAATAGTCAGGTTAAATTTAATGTGACCGTTTATCGCAATCTGCCGACCACTCGCGATTCAATCATGACTTCGTGATAAAAGATTGAGTGTGAGGTTATAACGCCGAAGCGGTAAAAATTTTAATTTTTGCCGCTGAGGGGTTGACCAAGCGAAGCGCGGTAGGTTTTCTGCTTAGGAGTTTAATCATGTTTCAGACTTTTATTTCTCGCCATAATTCAAACTTTTTTTCTGATAAGCTGGTTCTCACTTCTGTTACTCCAGCTTCTTCGGCACCTGTTTTACAGACACCTAAAGCTACATCGTCAACGTTATATTTTGATAGTTTGACGGTTAATGCTGGTAATGGTGGTTTTCTTCATTGCATTCAGATGGATACATCTGTCAACGCCGCTAATCAGGTTGTTTCTGTTGGTGCTGATATTGCTTTTGATGCCGACCCTAAATTTTTTGCCTGTTTGGTTCGCTTTGAGTCTTCTTCGGTTCCGACTACCCTCCCGACTGCCTATGATGTTTATCCTTTGGATGGTCGCCATGATGGTGGTTATTATACCGTCAAGGACTGTGTGACTATTGACGTCCTTCCCCGTACGCCGGGCAATAATGTTTATGTTGGTTTCATGGTTTGGTCTAACTTTACCGCTACTAAATGCCGCGGATTGGTTTCGCTGAATCAGGTTATTAAAGAGATTATTTGTCTCCAGCCACTTAAGTGAGGTGATTTATGTTTGGTGCTATTGCTGGCGGTATTGCTTCTGCTCTTGCTGGTGGCGCCATGTCTAAATTGTTTGGAGGCGGTCAAAAAGCCGCCTCCGGTGGCATTCAAGGTGATGTGCTTAGATCGGAAGAGCGTCGTGTAGGG
>NZ_AWRU01000029.1 GCF_000523515.1 Pedobacter sp. V48
TAGGCCATAAAATTTGTCCGGTTATAAAGTTAACCGGACAACAGTGAAATAAATTCAGKMTKANGMTYRMTWWAGYWGARYGYTTWTWAAAAAAAGAGAGTGAGATTATTGTTTTAATCTCACTCTCTTTCTTTTATAAGCACTCAACTTTATTACTTTTCTTAAAAATGCTAAACAATTCATTTATTCCCCATAAATTTTGTTTAACATTTTCGTTATTTTCATAAATAAAATAAAAAAACAACAGAACATTCCTCTCTAACTATTGTTATACAAGCAACAACTCTTGTGTAATTATGAAAATTGCTTATATATCTTCCTATCCACCCCGTGAATGTGGCATTGCTACTTTCAACAACAATCTACTTAAAGCGATCGGTTCCAATAAAAAAACAGTATCGGAAGACAGCTTTGTGGTAGCGATGAATGATTCAGATTCTTTAGATGAATATGAATACCCTAAAGACGTTAAATATGTAATAAGACAAGAAAACCAGAAAGATTATATCCGTGCCGCTGATTACATAAACACCAGTATTGCTGACGTTTGTATTTTAGAGCATGAATATGGCATTTACGGGGGGGAAAGTGGAGTTTATATTCTGCCACTCATCGCAAGGCTTCAAAAACCGCTTATCACTATTTTCCACACCATATTAAAAGACCCTAATTATATGCAGCTTACTGTTTTGCGCGAGATCGCAAAACACTCTTCCAGAATTATAGTAATGAGCCATAGAGCTGTAGGCTTTTTAACCAGCATTTACGGAATTCCTTTTGATAAAATTCAATTAATTGAGCATGGTGTTCCTGATTTGGAACCTAAAGATGTTAATCCTGTAAAAAATACCCTGGCATTTAAAAACAAAAAGGTTCTATTCACTTTCGGCTTGATCAGCAGAAATAAAGGTTTGGAAACGGTTATTGAAGCATTACCAAAAATAGTAGCTAAAAATCCGGATGTGATGTATGTTATTTTAGGAACAACCCATCCTGGCGTGATACGTAACTCTGGAGAAGAATATCGTGATGGGCTAAAAAAACTCGCGAGAAAGCTTAATGTTGAAGACAACCTTACCTTCATTAACAAATTTGTATCAGAAGAAGAGCTGTTCGACTATCTAACGGCCTGTGACATGTATATTACGCCCTATTTAAATGAAGCACAAATTACCAGCGGAACACTTTCATATGCTGTTGGAGCAGGTACAGCTGTACTATCAACTCCTTACTGGCATGCACAGGAATTACTTGCTGATCACCGTGGAAGATTGTTCGACTTTAAAGATACCGATGGCCTTGCAGAAATTGTAAATGAATTATTTGAAAGTGATGAAAAACTCAATCAGTTAAGGGCTAACGCATATGAATACGGCTTACACCTACGCTGGCCTACAACGGGGGAAGTTTTTGTTGATGTGCTCACAGAAGCCATTTCTAAATTTCTTTCAGACAAAGAAACTGGCAACAAACCTATTATAGATCCAGACATGATGCCTGCTTTTAGCTTGGCACACGTACAACGTTTAACGGATGATACTGGAATTGTGCAGCATGCCAAATATGGAATACCAAATCTTAAAGAAGGGTATTGTTTAGATGACAACTCCAGGGCTTTGATTTTAACCATCCTGGCCTATCAGCAAAACAAGAGTAAGGCTGCTTTAGATTTATTGCCTATTTATTTGAGCTACATTCAATACATGCAATGCGATGATGGAAACTTCAGAAATTTTTTAAGTTTTAAAAGGGAATACCTGGATGAAGTTGGTACAGAAGATTCGTTTGGACGAACAATTTGGTCCTTAGGATATTTAATTAACAATGCACCTAACAATTCCTACCGTGAATTTGCGAAAGAATTATTCCTGAAATCTATTCCTCATTTTAAAAATCTGACGCATTTAAGAGGAATTGCCAACACGATGATTGGCTTAACTCATTTTATAAATGCCCATCCTTATGATGAGCACATTAAAAGTCAGTTAGATCAGCTTGCGGAACCTTTGAAAGCTGCCTACCGTGCGAATAAGGAAGGTCATTGGAATTGGTTTGAGAGCAAATTAACCTACGACAATGCCATACTTCCACTTGCCTTGATGTATCATTACGAGATCAGCAAAGATCCTGAATCAAGGGAAATTGCTTTTGAAAGCTTGGAATATCTGACCCAAAAAACGCTGATAAAAGGTTATTTAAATCCGGTTGGGAACGATGGCTGGCTTTATAAGGATGGCGGAGAAATGGCCATATATGATCAGCAGGCCATCGAAACTATGGGGATGGTAATGGTATATTTTAAAGCTTACGAGATTACCCGAGACTTAACCTATATTAAACAGATGTACTTAAGTTACCAGTGGTTTTTGGGAGAAAACTCCTTACACATTCCATTGTATGACTATGAAACCAAGGGTTGCGCAGATGGTTTGCAAACTTATGGTGTAAATAGGAATCAGGGTGCTGAAAGTACATTGGCTTATTGGATTTCACATCTCATTGTACTTAAAGCATTGGAATCGGAATACGAGTTTATTCAAAGCAGCGACCTTACTGCGGCTCAAAAACAAACTTTTTAAGTTATGAGGATAGCGGTTCTGGCACCCGTAGCCTGGAGGACTCCGCCCAGGCACTACGGGCCATGGGAACAAATGGCATCTAATTTAACAGAAGGATTGGTAAAATCCGGCATAGAAGTAACCTTGTTTGCTACTGCCGACTCAATTACTGCCGCTAAGTTAGATGCTGTAATTAACGAAGGATATGAGGAAGATAAAACCTTAGATGCTAAGGTTACCGAGTGCCTGCATATCAGCAACCTTATGGAAAAGGCCGATCAGTTTGACCTTATTCATAATCATTTTGATTTTTTGCCCCTTACCTATTCGGGGCTCATAAAAACACCTTTAATTACTACTATTCATGGCTTCTCTTCGGAGAAGATCTTGTCTGTATATAAAAAGTATAATGCTTCGGGTCATTATGTTTCTATAAGCAACGCCAACAGGCATGTTTCTTTAAAATACCTGGCTACCGTATACAATGGCATTCAAACTGATAATTTTGATTTCAATGCCAATCCAGAGGACTACTTATTATTTTTCGGGCGAATACATCCCGACAAAGGGCTCTCCGAAGCTATACAAATTGCAATAAAGACAAAGCGCAGGTTAATTATTGCAGGCATTATACAAGACCAGAATTATTACAAAGAAAAGATTGAACCTTTTTTAAGCGACAATATTAAATTCATTGGCTCTGCCGGTCCGGAAAAAAGAAATAATTTGTTACGAAAAGCATATGCACTTCTGCATCCAATTAGCTTTGAAGAACCTTTTGGCCTGAGTGTTGCAGAGGCTATGCTTTGTGGAACGCCAGTTATTGCTTTTCGTAGAGGAGCAATGCCTGAATTGATAAAAGATCGGGAGACAGGTTTCCTGGTAAAAAATATTGATGAAGCAATTGAAGCTGTTTCAGAATTATCCATCATTGATCGCACAAAATGCCATAACTGGGCCATTGAAAACTTTTCTCAGGAAAAGATGGTGGCCGATTACATCAGCCTTTACCATCAGATTTTATAACACTCTACTATTATTTAGAGCCCTTAAGTTTGTTTAGTAAAATATCTATTTTGACGCCCGCAAATGAAGAACAATAGTCGGACAAACCATAAGGAATGATCAGCTCTCCATTATGGATGATAGAACCGCACGAATAAAGTACATTGGGCACATAGCCTTCGCGCTCGTCATTATTAGGAATTACCAACGGTTCTTTCAGCCTTCCAATTTCTATAGATGGATCGTCTAAATCGAAAAGACTTGCCCCTAAGCAATACCTGCGCATCGGGCCAACACCATGTGTAATGACTAACCAGCCTGCTTCAGTCTCAATTGGGGAGCCGCAATTCCCTATCTGTATAAATTCCCAGGAGAATTTAGGCTCCTGAAGTTTAACGGGGTTATCCCAAACGGTAAGTCTGTCAGAATACATTAAATAGTTATTGAAACCATCAATACGCGACATCATGGCATATTTACCATTGATCTTTCTAGGAAACAAGGCAAGGTTTTTATTCTGTGCGCCTATTCCGTGCAACGGACTGATTTTAAAATCGTAAAAATCTGTAGTTTGCAGCAGCTTAGGCATAATCATAGCTCCATCAAATGCAGTGTATGTTGCGTAATATATTACTGTGCCATCATCCTTAACAAAGCGAACAAACCTTGCATCTTCTATGCCTTTACGTTCAAATTCAGAAATCGGGAAAATTACACGATCAGAAATATCAGTATCTCTTGAAAAACTAATTTCATGATAGGTATCAGACAACCAAAGCACCTTATCATATTCCAGTTTTTTTAAGTCGGTTTCCTGCAGACTTTTAGAATCCAGAATAATTCTGCGCAGTGTAGCATAATCAAACTTATCCTCTAGTTTTAAACCTACCTCATCCAACACTTCAAGATCTATCTTGGAATCGGCTGCTTTTTTAAGAAAAAGCTTTTTATTATAGATGGCATTTTTTACCACTTCTGCCTCATCAATATAGTTTCCTGCCGGGATCACAGTTACGTCGTGATTGCGATCAATCAGTGCTCTTCTAAATACCACAGAGGAAATATGTCCCTCCCCTACAGCCCTAAAACTAATAATCACCCTTTTTTCACCTTCTACCAAATCAGACTGATCAGGATCTTCAACTACTGATGGATTAAAAAAAGCAGCAGACTCTATAGAATATTCATGAGTAAAATAAGAACCAATGAGTAGCTTGTGGTATTTATCAAGTTCCTCGTAATCGAAGCCAGCGCTCTCGATACAGTCTTTTACCTTTTTACAATGCCTGTTTAGAATTTTGGTAATGCTTCTATGTCTCTTAGAATACTCCTGAAGCAAGGGTGATATAATATCAAAAACTTCAGTTTCTGTAAGCTCCATTACCTTTTTGATAACTTCTATTGCTCGTTCATCACCATTAAAAAAGAATCGTGCAATTACACGTTTTGGATCCGGGTATACTTTTATAGGCTTTCGTTCTATTAATAATCTCATAGTGTTATAACACTTTAGTAGGTACAATGATTTTATGAATATAATTTTTTTTAACGAAAGCGCCATTATGGTTTGGCACATTTAAAAAAAACTGATGTAAATTCTGCCAGAATGCCCTTATAATTACTGACAATTATACAATAATAGTCAAATTGACTATATATTTACATGTTAATTAAATGACAATTAATAGTTAATTGTCACCCTAAAATAATATTGAAATCTACCATTAATTTTATTTCACTATCAATTAGTGAGTTACAAAAAAATACGATTCCAGCAAAATAAGGCAGATTATATTTGGCACAGCTGTTGACTATAGAACGTAAATGGTCAGAGTATAAAAACTAACGAATGACCAGATTATAAATTAAAAAATAAGAAAATGAAAAAATTATTATTATCATTAGTTGCAGTTTCTGCATTAGCATTTACTACTCAAGCACAAACTGAAAAAGGAAAAATTATTGTTGGTGGTAACGTAGCATTTGACACAAAGAAATCTGATGCAGATGGTGCTAAATCAAATACAAGTTTTGCGATTGTGCCAAGCGTAGGTTACTTTGTGAGCGATAACATTGCAGTTGGTACTGGCGTTGGTTATAGCTACGATAAACAAGTTAGTGAGTTCGAAAAACAAGCTTTTGTAGTTAGTCCTTTTGGTCGTTATTATGCTAACTTATCTGAGTCATTCAAATTCTTCGGTCAGTTATCTGTACCAATGGAATTCGGAACTGCTAAAGCTGTAGATGCGGCTGGTAAAGTAGGCGAAAAAGTTGGTTCTACTACCGAAATTGGTGTTGCATTATCTCCAGGTTTTGCTTTCTTCCCTACTAAAAAAATCGGTATTGAGTTTGCGGTTAATGGATTAAGCTACAACAACTACCGTGTAGAGAACGGTGATGGCGATAAAGTAAAAGGTGCTGGTTCTGATTCATTCAGCTTTGGAGCTAACTTTTTCCAACCAAAATTAGGTATCCAATTCCACTTTTAATAGACTTTACATTTGGTTAGATAAAGAGCCCTTCGCATTAGCGAGGGCTTTTTTTATGATTTCTTTTTTATTAAAAACTCATAATGGTTTCCTATTTTTGGAAAACTAGCTTAACAAAATGAAAAAAACTATATTATTTGCAATCGGGTTCGGATTTGTTTTATCCGCACACGCACAGAATAGTGCATTAAAACCCTTAAAAGAAAATGCGGCAACTTCGGTTAAAAACCAAGGTCAGTCTGGCACGTGCTGGAATTACTCTACAACCTCCCTGATTGAATCTGAAGGGCTACGCAAAGGTTTAGGAGAACTGAATCTATCAGAAATGTTTACTGCACGCAACGTTTACATAGAAAAAGCTAAGAATTATATTCTTCGTCAGGGAAAGGCACAGTTTGGCGAGGGTGGCCTTGGCCACGATCTAGTAAATTCTATATCTCTTTATGGTGCAATGCCTCAGGAAGCTTTCCAGGGTGTTAGCGGCGAAATCCCTGATCACACCGGATTGGAAACTGCATTAAAAACATACCTTGACGGCGTACTTAAAAAACGCCCCCTGGATACTGACTGGCTAAAAGGTTATGAACAAATCCTTGATCAGAAAGTTGGAGTTCCGGCAGCTAATTTTGATTACAAAGGAAAGAGTTATACCGCAAAAACCTTTGCTAAAGAAGTATTAAAATTTGATGCTAACGATTATGTAAACATCACTTCTTTTACTCATCATCCTTTTTACAGCCAGTTTATTCTGGAAGCACCAGACAATTTCGCAAACGGATCGTTCTACAACCTTCCATTGGCTGAAATGGTAAGTATGACAACTACCGCAGTAAAAAATGGATATACCATTATGTGGGATGCCGATGTGAGCAGCAGAAACTTTCAACAGAAAAAAGGATATGCTATGTTATTCGCTGATACAGCGGATGCGAAACAAGCTGATTTAAACCCTGATATGAAAGAGATAGCATATACACCGGAACTGCGTCAGCAATTATACGAGAACTTAACCACTCAGGATGATCACCTGATGCATTTAATTGGTCTTGAGCAATCAGCAAACGGGAAACTGTTCTTTAAGGTAAAAAACTCATGGGGAGATGTTGGGCCTTTTAAAGGTTACATAGAGGTATCTGAACCTTATTTTGCGATTAATACAGTAAGTCTTGTAATACCTAAAGCCGCCCTTACAAAGGAATTAAAAAACAAATTAGGCTTAAAATAAGGTTAATTTATAAAATAAAAGGGGCTGAAAATTCAGCCCCTTTTATTTTATTTTTTCTGCTCTACTTCTCTATCTATCTCCAGTACATTTACCTGGTCAGATTGAGAAAAGTCGCCAATCAAATATTTATTAAAGTGATCAGCAAGCTTCCAGAAAGCATACTCTGTTAAATCACCAAATGCGTGGCGTTGTCCCGGTACGATAACAAATTCAAATCTTTTGCCGGCTTTCATTAAGGCATTAGCTACTCTAATGGTATTTGCCGGATGCACATTATTATCAACATCGCCTGTCATCAACATTAAATGACCTTTCAGGTTTTTAGCAAGGTCAGGATTTTTATCAATGCTATATTTAAATGTGGTATCGCCTTTAGCTGAAACAATTTCTTTTACACCATGATGCTTTTCACTCCACCATCTGTTATAAATACTGTTGTCGTGGTTTCCTGCATTTGATACCGCAGCTTTAAAGAAGTCAGGATAAACAAGCATTGCGGCTGTAGACATAAAACCACCACCTGAGTGACCGGTAATGCCAACTTTAGTTGCATCTATATACGAGTACCTATCTGCCAGTTGTTCTACAGCAGCCTTTTTGTCAGCCAAACCATAGTCGCGTAAGTTTCCATAACCATAAGTATGATACCATTTAGATCTTGCAGGGTTTCCTCCTCTATTGCCTACAGTAATTACCACATAACCAAACTGAGCCAAGCGATCAGTTCTATCCATGCTTTTACTAAAGGACTTGTTTACAGCCTCGGTTTGAGGACCGGGATATACATATTCTATGATCGGATACTTTTTGCTCGGGTCAAAATCAAAAGGTTTATACATTACCCCGTAAATATCTGTAACACCATCATCAGCCTTTACTTTAAAAGGTTCCGGAAACTTATAACCGGTAGCCATCAATAAAGAAAGATCAGCCGTTTCAAGATCCATCACCTTTTTACCGGTATTATCCATCAATACTGATTTAGGAACCGTATTAACTTTAGAGAAGTTATTTATAAAAAACTTGTTTTCATCGTTCATATTTACTGCATGATCAAAATCTCCCGGATTTAGAAGCTTCATTCCAGATCCATCAAAATTAATGCGGTATAAATGCAGGTAGTAAGGATCTTCTTTAGCCTCTCGGCCATTTGCTGTAAAATACAAAACCCTGTTTTTTTCGTCGATGTTCACTATGCCTTCGCAATGGAAAGCACCTTTTGTAATTTGGTTCTTTAACTTGCCATTACCATCAAACAGATAAAAATGTGCCCACCCGTCTCTTTCAGACCAATGGATAATTTCTTTTCCGTCGTTTACCAAACCCGGACGGTTGATTTCAACATAAGTGTTAAAACGTTCATCAATTACCGGAGTTACTACATCTGTATTGATATCGACAGTACATACATCAACTCGTTTTAAATCTCTGCTGGTACGCGAAAGATAAATTTTGCTGTCATTACCCAGCCATATGGAAGGTCTGAACTCATTATCACGATCTTTGTTTAAAGGAGGTGCTTCCCAAACAGACACGCTCTGATCTTTAAAAGCCGCGATATTTAGCTTCTTAAAGGTTTTGCTGGCAAAATTGAATAAAAGAAGTTCATCAATTGGTGCATCAGGCTCTCCTGGCATTTGGTACTTATAGGTTTCTAGTGTAGGCCGGCCTGCAGCAATATTATTTACCACCCAAAGGTCTTTTACTTTACGGGAATCTGTTCTGTCGAGCACAAAATATTTTGCATTTGGCGACCATAACACGTAAGCTCTGCGTCTCTTCTTATTGTTTTTCTCCTGTTCTTCGTTATTTTCGCCATCTCCATCACTACCATAAGAGTAAAACTTAACCCCATCCTTTGTTAGCTGATGCTCTACAATGGTGCTATCCTCTTCATTCTTTACTGCCTTTTTATAGTTTTCCTTATCCATCCAGTACAAGTTGTAATTTCTACTGAAGATAATTACCGAGGAATCAGGCGCTACCGAGCCCCAGGATGGTTTTGCTTTCGGTTTTGTATAATTTGGCACCTCGCTAAGCTTTGCATTTGCAATATCATAATTAAAGTAGAATACCTTTTTCTGCATAGAATCTGCATCTTTCTTATCCTTACGGTCTTTTTTTAATTCATCAATACTACTTTTTATTTCAAAACTGATTTGTTTCTCATCACTTGAAAACTTAAGATTCTCTAAAGGCAGGTGCTCGGCATCAAAAGGATCACGAATAACTGTAGTAATTTCCGCAGCGAGCTTTGCATTATCAAAAATCTTCTTTTTGCTTTTAGCTGCCGGATCAACAAGATACCAAAGCTTACCGTTTGGTGTTTCGTACTCATACCAAAAACGATTGCTTAATTTCAACCAGTGCGGATCAACAGCTGTTGAATAAATGATTTTTTTAAGTTTGTTGGGCGAAAACCTGGAGGCAAGCTGATAATTTGCCTTCGGTGCCTGAGTTGTGGTTTCTGTTATTGTAAAAGTTTTGGTTTGCGAAACCGCACTAAAACCTGCACTAATAAGCAATAAAAATACAATGTAAAGTTTCTTCATTTGAATTGTTAATTAAAACGGCTAAATTATTGATTAATACTAAAGAAGGATGAATCTTTATTTGTAATAAATGTGATAGTTAATGCAATAAAATAGCGGTTGATTTCATAGTTTTGCCACAAATAATCATAAATGAAACAGCATCTTCTACCTTTATTAGCTGCAGCGGCAATTTTTACGGCCAGTTGCCAGTCTAAATCACAAACTAACACCGATAACACAGATGTTAAAGATACTTTAACACAAACCTCATCAAAGGAAGAAGTACAGGCCGCTAAAATTGATGTAAGCAAAATTAAAGTTGCTGATGCTAAAACCATACTTGCCCGCAAACAGGTACCTGTTTTATGCTACCACCAGGTTCGTAATTGGAAGCCAACAGATGGCAAGGTAGGTAAAGACTACATTGTTGAAATACAAAACTTTAAAGATCAGGTTAAAATGCTTGCCGATAGTGGTTATCACTCTATATTACCTGATCAGTTATATGCCTATTTAAATACGGGCGCTCCATTACCGAGCAAACCGATCATGTTTACTTTTGATGATACTGACATGGATCAGTTTACAATTGCTGCTCCAACACTAAAAAAATACGGTTTTAAAGCAGTCTACTTTATCATGACAGTATCTATTGGCCGTAAGGGTAAGTTTGTTGATTATATGACTAAAGAGCAGATAAAACAACTTTCTGATGATGGCAATATAATTGGCAGTCACACTTATGATCATAAGAATTTCAAGAAATATCAAGGAAAAGATTGGGAAGAACAACTAGATAAGCCTACCAAAAAACTGGAAGAGATTACCGGCAAAAAGATGACAGAATTTGCTTATCCTTTTGGCTTATGGAATGCTGAAGGATTCCCCGAACTAAAAAAACGTGGATTTAGGATGGCATTTTCTCTTGCTGATAAACGCGATCAGAATTATCCATTGTACACGGTAAGAAGAATTATTGCGAGTGGTTACTGGAGTCCTAAAACACTACATAACAGCATAGTAAAAAGTTTCTAATGAAAATACTTTTAAGTCTGGGTGCTGGCTTAATGATATTAGCTTCAGCATGCACAAATGCCAGTCAAAGTCAAACTAGTTCCGCTTCAGGTAATCCTGATAAAGACACAGTCCAAACTAGTAATGCACCTAAAAAGGAAGCTACCGCGGCCGAGATTTTAAGCAAAAAGGAAGTCCCTGTTCTTTGTTATCATCAAATTAGAGATTGGAAAGCAAGTGATTCGAAACGGGCACATGACGACATTATCCCTCCTGCAAATTTTAAACAGCATATTAAAATGCTTGCAGATAGTGGGTACCATACCATTATGCCAGACCAGCTTTATGATTATCTGAATTATGGAGCTAAACTTCCTGAAAAACCAATCATCATTAGCTTTGACGATACGGATTTGGATCAGTTTACTGTTGCAGCACCCGAGTTAAAAAAATATGGTTTTAAGGGCGTATTTTTTATCATGACGGTATCTATAGGAAGACCGAGATACATGAGTAAAGCACAAATAAAGGCCCTTGCAGATGAGGGCCATGTTATTGCAAGCCACACCTGGAATCATAAAAATTTCACTGAATTTACTGATGAAGATTGGGAAGTACAAATAGATAAACCGACCAAAACATTAGAAACAATTACAGGCAAAAAGGTTGAATATTTTGCCTATCCTTATGGATTATGGAAACCACAAACCTTACATAAATTGAAAGAGCACGGGTTTAAAGCGGCATTCATCCTATCAACAAAGAGAGATGAGATTAATCCGCTTTTTACCATCCGACGTATTATTGACCCAGGAACTTATACGGCTAAGAACCTTTATCATAGTATAAATAAAAGTTTTAAATAATTTAAGCTACGGCCTCAACAACAAATTTCTTATCGTTAAAGCTAAACGCATCCCCTTTTTTCTTATCCAAAAGCAATTTGCCTATTGGAGATGAGGGGGAAATGGCAAAAATAGCCTTACCGTCAAGAGTTAGCTGACCTGCACTAACACTAATGTAAAAGCTCCCATTGTTGGTATATACTAAACTGCCATGTCTTACGATTTCGGACTCGGGATTTATCTCGATACTTTTTAGCAATCTTAAATTATCCTGAGCGTCTATTAGAAGACGCTTGTTTCTATCAATATCCTGCTGCATCATTTCTCTGCTGGTTTCATACTTATCTCCCGCACTGCTTTTAGTATCATCATTACTAGCTTCGCGCGCCTGTTGCAATGCAACTTCGGCAGTCTGAATTCTTTGCTCTATAAAGTTTAAACAAAGTCGATATAGTGTTTCTTTAATATCCTGCATAAATTATGATTCTATCCATTTAATCTTTTCTTCAATAGGAGTTCGCATTGCGTCCCGGGGTTCTTCGTTATGGTATCCCATATAAAAAAGCCCAAAACATTTTTCATGTTCCCCTAAGTTAAGATAATCCTTCAGATCTGCAATCATTCCTGGTGAACTCCAGTAGGCGCCCACATTTAAGGCCTCGGCAGTAAGTGCCATGTTCTGCACTGCACAGGCAAGGGCTGCAAGTTCCTCCCATTCGGGCACCTTGTCTGAATGCAATTCGGCATTTAATGTAATTATGCAGCTGGCTTGTTCTGCCTTTTCCAAAATGCTATCGTATTTTTTTTGCAAAAACTGATGAACTGGTGTAGTTTCCTTATACAAGCGGGCAAGCTCTTTACCAAGCTTAATTTTCCCCTCGTTTCTGAAAACGATGAAGCGCCAGGGTTGTGTTAGTTTATGTGTAGGTGCATAATTTGCGCTTTCCAAAATTTGCTGTATAACCTTAACCGGCACCTCCTGATTAGTATAACTAACCGGAAAAATGCTTCGTCTACGTTTAATAATCCTGCTTAAAATTTCTATTTCTTGTTCCATTCCTATATCTCTTCCAAATGTTATGTTAATTTTTTAATTATAGCACGTAAATGGCAAAAATAGAACTTATGCGCAATGGAAATGTTTGTGCCGTGTAATAGTTTTAGCATTAAACTTTCTTCTGAATCTTCTTTAATTGCCTTCTAATTTGCTTGGCTCTGCCAAAAAAGGCAACACTTTCGATATCAACCAGATAATCTATGGTTTCAAGCAACTCGTCTTTAATCCAATCGTAACGGGGTGACAGATTTGCCAGGGTTTGCATACAGTGCACTTTGGTAGCTACAAGAACCTCTGTATCAACAAGCCAGGTAAACAAAATATCAATAACAGGCTCAAAGTCAGTTGTTGCAGCTTTATCTTTATATACATTATGAGCCTTTCTATCAGTTAGCAAAGCAATAATCTTAGCGTAATGCCTCATCGCCGAAGGGTTCTTCTGTTTGGCCAATAATGATATAAGCTCTGGCATATAACCAACAAACAGATCAGGCTTATGTGTCATCAAATACTCTAACATCCAGGCAGCCCTAAAAGCGACTTCTTTTTTCTTATGAAAACTAATATCCAGCAGGTCAGCTATTTTTAGATCATTACTTTCAATAATGCCGGTTAAATTAGACACCATCTGAAACTCCATTGATGTACTAAGTCTTGTTATTAACTCTTCTTTATTCACATTCATTACTTTAAAACAGTATCTTATTTTCTAATTTAGAAATTTTGAACTTTAAACTTATATAAAACCATCTGGCATCTGGCAGATCGCTAAAAATCTTAATGATTTTATAAATAATGCCTACCTTTGCAACTTATTTTTCAGCAATATGATTTCAGTTTCAAATTTATCACTCCGCTACGGAAAACGCACTTTATTCGAAGATGTTAACCTAAAATTTAATCATGGCAACTGCTATGGTGTAATTGGCGCCAACGGGGCGGGTAAATCAACATTTCTTAAAATTCTTTCTGGCGAAGTAAACCAAACTACTGGCAGTGTGGCTTTTACTCCTGGAGAACGAATGGCCGTTTTAAAACAAAATCACTATGAGTTTGATGAATTTAGTGTAATTGAAACTGTAATGATGGGTCACAAGGAATTGTACGAAATCATGAAGGAAAAAGATGCAATTTATTTAAAAGAGGACTTCTCTGATAAAGATGGTGAGCGTGCAGGTGAGCTGGAAAATAGATTTGCCGAGATGGATGGATGGAATATGGAAAGTAATGCCGCCACCATGCTTAGCAACTTAGGTATTAAAGAAGAACACCATTATAAACAGTTAAAAGAACTTGATGGTAATCAAAAAGTACGTGTGTTATTGGCACAAGCTTTATTTGGAAATCCCGACATTTTATTACTGGATGAGCCTACCAACGATTTGGATATCGACACCATTGCATGGTTGGAGAACTTCCTTGCTGATTACCAGAACATTGTGTTAGTTGTATCTCACGACAGGCACTTTTTAGATGCAGTTTGTACACACATCGTTGATATCGATTTCAGCAAAATGAGTATTTACTCTGGTAACTATACTTTCTGGTACGAATCAAGTCAGCTTGCTTTAAAACAACGCAGTGATCAGAATAAAAAACTGGAAGAGAAGGTTAAGGAGCTTCAGGAATTTATTCAGCGTTTTAGCGCCAATGCCTCTAAGTCAAAACAAGCAACTTCACGTAAAAAAGCTTTAGATAAAATCGACATCTCTGAGATTAAAGCTTCAAGCAGAAAATACCCTGCTATTCTATTCAATAATCTTGGCAGAGAAGCTGGAGATCAGATTTTACAGGTAGAAAACCTTTCGTGTACTTTAAACGGTGACGTAATGTTTAAAAACATTAACTTCATGGTGAATAAAGGTGATAAGATCGCCGTTCTTTCTCAAAACAGTCTTGCTACAACGGCATTTTACAATGTATTAACCGGGCGCGAGAAAAACTATACCGGTGAATTTAAATTTGGGGTAACCATTAACGTTGCTGATATCCCAAATGACAATACGCCATATTTTGCAGGTAAGGATGAGAATCTGGTTGACTGGCTTCGAGAATATTCAGGAACAGATCAGGATGAGCAGTTTGTAAGAAGTTTCCTTGGTAGAATGCTCTTCTCTGGTGAAGAAGTGCTTAAAAATGTAAAGGTATTATCAGGTGGTGAGAAAATGCGTTGTATGTTCTCACAAATGATGTTAAGACATGCGAATCTGTTGTTATTCGATGAGCCCACCAATCACCTTGACCTTGAATCTATTACTGCATTAAACAATGGTTTAAAAGATTTTAAAGGAACCGCGTTATTTACCTCGCGAGATCATGCATTAACAGAATCAGTAGCAACACGTATCATTGAATTAACTCCTAACGGAACGATTGATAAGATGATGACCTATGATGAATATATTTCAAGTGAAGATGTAGCAGCTTTGCGTGCTTCATTATATAAAACAAAATAGAGAAAAATCTATTTCATTTCGAACAAGAAAGGCCATTTTATATAACAAAATGGCCTTTCTTGTTCGAAATGAGTATCTTCACGTTTTGCGAATTATGAATATGAAACTGGAAGAACAGCTACTTGAAAGAAGTGAGAATAAATGTGAATTATGTGGATCTGAGGACAATCTTAGCATCTATGAAGTTCCCCCTCAAACTCAAAATACAGCAGAAGAATGTGTTGTGACATGCGGAAGGTGCTTAGCACAGATTGAAAAAAAAGAGGTATTAGACAGCAAACACTGGCAGTGCCTTAGTGGAAGTATGTGGAGTGAAGTTCCGGGGATACAGGTAGTGAGCTGGCGCATGTTAAACAGATTAAGACAGGAAAGCTGGGCAATTGACAATCTGGATATGATGTATCTTGATGATGAAACATTAGCTTGGGCTAAAGCTACCGGTGATCATGAAAATGATTCGGCAGTTGAATTCCATAAGGATTCTAACAATAATGTGCTGGAAAACGGAGATACAGTAGTGATTATAAAAACACTTGATGTTAAAGGATCCAGTCTAAGCGCAAAACTTGGAACAGTAGTGAAAAACATTAAATTAGTTGATGATAATAAGGAGCAAATAGAAGGCCGTGTTGAAGGTCAGCTGATTGTTATTCTTACCAAATATGTACGGAAGCAAAGCTAATTTGCTGCTATAAAATAAAAACAGTAAAATTGATCTAATTATGGAATTAATTGAGGTTAAGTATTTTAAAGATTCTTTAAGTAGCGGAGAGATACCTTCAGGTTTGCCGGCACATTTGCAAGCGCTTTGGTATGAAGGAAAAGGAGATTGGAAAACAGCACACGATCTGATAGATCACCTAAGCGATAAACAGTCTGCTCACATTCACGCCTATCTACACAGAAAAGAGGGAGATGTATGGAATGCTGATTACTGGTATAACCGGGCGGGGCAATCGAGACCGAACGTTACCCTGGAAAAAGAATGGGAAGATCTGGTTTCATTGTATTTGTCATTATTACCAAATTCTACCGGTAATTAAAATGAATATGTATATTTAAATTCCTTAAATCATTTCATTATTAATTAATTACTATGAGATACACTTACGCTCTTTTTTTGCTATTTGTTGGCTTTTTGCCTAAAACTTTCGCCCAAACTCAACCAAATGGTGGCTCTGTCGCAGATGTAACATTTATTCAAGGCCATTGGAAAGCTACTACCCCTGAAGGCCAATCTATTGAAGGAGTTTGGTTACGACCAGAAGGCGAAAACATACTAGGTTTTATGCGGATGATGAAATCCGGCAAAGCTGAGCTTTATGAAATATTAGCGTATGAGCAAACCGAAAAAGGACTAGTCTCTATGGTAAAACATTTTAAACCAGGTCTTCTGGGTTTAGAGGAGAAAGACAAACACGATCGTTACAACTTTGTAGAAGCAAGTAAAGACCGTGCTATCTTTCAAAAAGAGGGCGAAAGCTTACGCATTCTATACGAAAAACGTTCCGCCAATCAATTTGTAATTGCCAGAGGCAATCTCCAAGACGGCAAATGGGCATTCAAAGACCTGTTTGTATTTAACCGTACTAAACCCTAAAGCGCGATCCTTTCATTTACTCCAATTTCATTGATGAAATACTCGTCGTGTGAGATCACCAGCAAAGTTCCTTTGTAATGTTTTATTGATGAGGTTATAACTTCTAGACTCTGAACATCCAGATTATTAGTAGGTTCATCTAAAATAATGAGCTCAGGGGAACTATTGCCGACAACCAGGCAGCAAAATATTAATTTAATCTTTTCGCCTCCACTAAGTTGACCACACGTCTTATCCCACATGTCAATTTTGAAGAGGAATTGGTGTAGCAATGTTTTAAGTCGGTGTTCTGGCAAGTGCTGTGAATTAAATTCCTGTACCTGTTCAAACACAGTTAGTTCATTATCTAATACTGAATACTCCTGATCAATGTATAGATGCTTGAAATCAGCTATTGTTAATGTACCCTCGGATGGTTTTACTTTACCCATTATCAATTTTAAAAGTGTAGTTTTCCCGGAGCCATTTTTACCAGAAATGGCAATCCTTTCGCCACTCCTAATCTGGAAGTTCAATGTGTTTTGCCATAAATATCCAGAACTGTAACCAAAATTCAAATCATGTGCGGTTATCAATATTTTGCCTTTGTGCAGATTTGAATTTTCAAAAGTCATTTTAAATTCCTTTACCTCAGGAAATTGTTGTTTAAGCTGCTGAAGGTTCTGCAAAATGCCTTTTACCTTATCAGAATGTACTTCCTGTAATTTGGATGTACTCTGCTCAGATCTGTTTTTAATCGTATTCATAAAAATCCTGGGAACGCCCTTATTTATCTGTTTTTGACTCCCTCTTGAATTTTCTTTTTGCTTGCGTTCGGATGCTTCTCTGGCAATTTGCTTAGCCTGCCGTAAGGCCTTCTCTTTATGATCTGCCTGAGCCTCTAAAGCCATCAACTTCTCCTCCTTTTGCATTTTAAAGAACTCATAATTACCTCCATAGGCCTCTAACCCATTTTGATTCAATTCAAAAGTAATATCAAGAAGATTAAGTAAAGCTCTATCATGGCTCACCACGATAGTTGTTGCCTTACTGATCTGTATAAGGTGGTGCAATTGCTTTCGGCTCTTTATATCAAGATGATTTGAAGGTTCATCAAAAAATATAATGGATGGAGAATGAATGGCAATACCTGACAGAAAAACTTTCGTTTTCTCTCCTCCACTAATCGTTTTCATTGGCTGAAATAGATCAATGTGTTGTATATCCCACAAGCTAAGCGCTGCTAAAGCCCTCTCTTCAACATTCCAGTCATCATCTAATTGCGTAAAGTTTTCCAAAGAAGCATCGCCATTAAGTATTGCATGCAATGCTTCCATTTTGTGGTCAATACCCAAGGCCTCGGCAACAGTTAAATCGTCGTACTGACCGAAATGTTGAGGAATATAAAAAGGTTTGCTTGTTAATGCAACATTTCCGGAAGCAGGTGCAAGACGGCCTGCAAGAATCTCCAACAGAGTAGATTTTCCAGAGCCATTATCGCCTATCAAGGCGATCTTTTGTCCTTTAGAAATAGAAAAATTTATATCGCGAAACATACACTCCCCATTGGAATGTACATATGAAATTTGTTTAACTACAATACTCATAAAGCATTATTGATAAAAAGTAAAAAAATAAGATTTAAATTGTGCTTAAGCACGGGACGGCCAGACAAGTACAAGTGTATTGTTTAGCGTTTGAGCAAAAAAGAAAAAATACTGCTCTGTTTATAAGATCTTACATGTTTCTAAGCGGTGTGAATCAACACAGATAAAATGTTATTGACTAAATTGATAATTTTATAATTATTCTACTTAGATATTCTCATTGGAGTAATTATTCGTTTACACGACAAAGATAGATATTTTTTAAGAAACGAGTACAGTCTGAGCTAATCAAATAACCAGATTCTTATGAACCTGATGAAGAATCTGATCATAATAGTCTACCAGTTTTGAAAAATCTTTTAGAGGGTCTGGGGGATACATCAATGCATTAAAGAATGTTTCGATATCCCTTTCAGTAGTCAGAATCACTTCGTCTTTTATCATTTCAACCGGCTCACTTAGAGCAGTTACATCCTGCTTTTTCATAAAAAACTTTTGATATACTAATATACTAAATAAACAGATTATTTGCTAAAATTTTAGCTACTTATAATTACGTCTGGCCCATTTAATACATGGGTCGATCCATTCTGGCATAGGCTTAAATAAAAAACCATGTTTCAGACCTGTGTTTAGCTCTATTTCTTTAAAATTTGAAACCTTTAAATTAGATGTTTCTTTCCTTTTAATGGCAGAAACTCCATATTCGTCCGATCGCTCATAGATGGTTAAAATATTTCCACAAAAATTAATTCCAGGGAAAGAGGTTAAATCCTTATCTCTGTAACAACCAATAAATACAAAATTAAGATTTGGATTTTTTAAAGTACTGGATACATATTGCGCAATATACCCTCCTTTTGAAGTACCAATAACTGTAATATGATCTGATTTAATACCTAATTTCAATAAACTATCTACTTGCTGGACAACTTTTTTTGTATAGATCCCTACATCTGTATTGGGAGCCCTTTTTTCACTAATCACTTGAAATCCTGCTTGTTTAAATTTATTTAAAACCTCCAGATATTCCGTTTTTCCATATTCAGGATGTACTTCTGTAAGCGGGTGGTCTTCAGCGAATTTATTGTGAAGAAAGAATATATAATCCTGAGCAGCACAAAATAGAGAGCAAGCTGATAAGAGCAACAGAAGCACAAATTTTTTGAAATTCATTCTATGTGGTTTATACTTTTAACAATTCATCAATCTGCTTAGCAAGGTTCCTATCCTTTTCAGTAATAGTATCACCTGCATCATGAGTACTTAGCCAAAATTCCAATTTATTCCATTCATTACACCATTTGGGATGATGATTATTCTTCTCTGCTACAAATGCTACCTTAACCATAAAAGCGAAAGCTTCTCTAAAATCTTTGAATATTAATATTTTGTGCAGTTTATTTTCAACAATATCCCACTCCTTTTGAATTACATTTTCCATATATCATAAACAAGCAATGACCGCTTATGTTTAGACTCTACTTATAATTAATTCTATTCCCTTCGGTGTCCTTTAAATAAGCAACAACTCCTGCCGGAAGCTCTTCACTTTCTATTGGAAAACTTATAGAGTCCGCCACGTAGTTTTTTGTACTAGATACTTTTTGAAAAATTTCAAATAAGGCAATCGGCTCCTGATTGAAACTAATGCAGGTACTGATAAAATGCATTTCCTCTATCCTATAGTTCGGTTGCTTTAATTTCTCATTAATATCTTTCAAGCGTGAAATAAAGTGTCGCTGTCTGATAAAAGTATTACTGTTCATGATAATGAAAATGTAATCTGCATAAGAAGTTACTTTTCCATAATACTTATGATTATCTCCCCCACTTCTCTCTATCAGGTATTCGCCCGAAGATTCAGATTTATAAATTTCAACTGACGAACGCCAGATTCTTTCTTCATTAATTTCTTCCGGGTTATCAGGTAAGTTACGGTTAAAAGAATACCATAATCCTACCAACTCGTCCAATAACTTGTAGTTAACCATAACCTTAGGGATATCAATTTTTAAATCGTTAAAACTAAATGCCTCGTTGTGCGAATTAATAAAATCGATGTAGTTATCATAGCCTAATACCTGCACTATCCGACTTAGTTTACTAAGGTTCGGTTTACTGGATCCTGTGAGGTCTTTCCGATTTTCATATGCTTTTAGTTTATTAATAATAAGATGTTCATACAAATAATTTGCTCCAAATAAATCGGTTCCTTTTTTTACTTTCTGTTTTCTGTTACGGTTCTGTAACAACCCATTCAATTCTTCTACAATGTAAGTCCATTCAGACTTAGAGACATCTTTCCATGTCTTCTTCTTTAGAAAATTACTGGCTAAAAAATTCATTAGCTTCTCCAGATGTAGCAGATCTTCTTTATTCATAATACGAATATAAGATAAAAATAATACCAAATAACACGTATATAAGACTTTTATATTTTCATATATAGAGAAGTTTGTTTTAAATGAAGTCAATGAATTATATGATAAATATCAAATTATATCTCACACCTAAAACTAATTGATCATGGACTATTCTCAAATCTTTTTCATCTACTGGTGGGTCTTCGCTATCCTGTTCACCCTCCTATTTTACAAATTCATACTAAGGGTTTTCCTGGGTATGGTCATCGTACCTGAAAACAAGGTAGGTCTTGTTACCAAGAAATTTGTGCTTTTCGGCAGCAATAAAGAATTACCTGACGGACGTATTATTGCGACCAAGGGGGAAGCAGGTTTTCAGGCAAAAGCACTGGCTCCCGGACTTTACTGGGGCATGTGGCCTTGGCAATACAATGTGAACATGCATGGGTTCACCATTATACCCGAAGGTAAAATAGGACTAATCCTCGCCAATGATGGTGCTGAAATACCAACAGGCGCAATCCTTGCCCGAAGAGTAGAATCGGATAATTTTCAGGATGCAGAGAAATTTTTAAACAACAATGGACAAAAAGGTCGACAAACCTCTTATATCACCGCAGGTACTTATCGTATCAACTTGTTTGCCTTTACTGTTACAATTGCCGACATGGTTATCATTCATGAAAATATGGTAGGTATCGTAACCACACTTGACGGGCATCCAATTGAAAGCGGACAAATTGCGGGAAAGCAAATTACTGGTCACAATAATTTTCAGGATATTGATGTTTTTCTGAAAAATGATGGTAACCGTGGTTTGCAGCCATCAATTATTTTAGCAGGTAGTTACAATATTAATCCCTGGGCCATTCAGATAGAAGAAATACCAATGACCGACGTGCCTATTGGTTTCGTTGGCGTTGTGATCAGCTACATCGGTGAAGACGGTAAAGATTTAACCGGAGAGAGTTTCAAGCATGGTAATATTGTAAGCAAAGGCCAGCGTGGGGTATGGATGGAAGCTTATGGTCCTGGTAAATACCCATTCAACAAATACATTATGAAGGTGGAACTAGTGCCTACCACTAATCTGGTATTGAACTGGGCTAACGCCAGGAACGAATCTCATGAGTTAGATAAAAACCTCAGTACTATCACTGTCCGCTCCAGAGATGGCTTCCCTTTCAATTTAGATGTATCTCAGATCATTCATATTCCCGCAACCGAGGCACCCAAAGTAATAGCCCGTTTCGGTAGCATGAGTAATTTAGTCAGTCAGGTACTAGAGCCTACTATTGGCAATTATTTTCGAAATTCTGCACAAGACAGCGATGTTATCAGCTTTCTGATTACCCGTAAAGAAAGACAACAATCGGCAAAGGAACACATTAAAGCTGTATTGGACGATTACAATGTGAATGCTGTAGATACTTTAATAGGAGATATTCATCCACCGGAAGCATTGATGAAAACCCTTACCGACCGTAAGATTGCAGAAGAGGAACAAAAAACTTATCAGACACAGAAAATGGCGCAGGAACAGCGCCAGGGCATGGAGAAAGAAACTGCAATTGCAGATATGCAAAAGGAAATTGTAAAAGCACAGCAAAGTGTTGAAATTGCTCAGCGCACAGCTGATGCAACGGTAAAAAAGGCAGAAGGTGATGCCAATAGTTTAAAACTACAGGTTGATGCTGAAGCTACTGCAACTAAAATGCGTGCAAACGCAGAAGCTGAAGCAACTAAAGCCCGTGCTGGTGCACAAGCCGAAGCTACCAAACTTAATGCTACTGCCGATGCAGAGAAAATAGCCAAAACAGGATTGGCCGAAGCAGAAAAAATTATGGCCATAGGTAAATCTACAGCTGATGCTTACGACTTGCAGGTAAAAGCCATGGGAGGCGACAACTTTACCAAATTTAAAATAACCGAAGAAATTGGAAAAGGAAAAATTAAAATCATCCCAGATTTAATTGTAAGTGGTGGCAATGGCAGCGATGGCAGCCTAAGCGGCTTAATGGGTCTGCAATTGATGCAAATGATACAGCAAGAAAAAGGGAAAGCCAGCGAATAATAAACCTTAATCACTTGAACTTATGGATACCAATATAAATTACAAGGCTGAAATGACTCCGGATATTGCCTTACAATTWYTNWMRGWTNNMYWTKAAAKKTKKWTTAATGGACGCAGTAAACATCGAAACTTGCTACAGAAAGTACAGGAAACAAAAGATAATCCAAAGCCGTTTGCAGCAATATTGAGCTGCATGGATTCCAGGGTTCCAACTGAATTGATTCTTGACCAGAGTATTGGTGATATTTTTAACATTCGCATTGCAGGCAATGTCATATCTCCACATGTGTTAGGATCGTTGGAATATACAATAGCTACGGCAGGTTCAAAACTGATTGTAGTAATGGGTCACACCAATTGTGGGGCGGTAAGGAGTGCTTGCGACGATGTGATGATGGAAAATCTTTCAGGCTTGCTAAGGGAAGTAAAAGTCTGTATCTCACAAGAATTTACAGAAATAAGCAACAGAACAGGCCATAATGAATCTTTTGTGAATAAGGTTTCTTTACTTAATGTTTACCGTTCTGTACAGCAAATACTTGAACAGAGCAGCATTATACGACAACGCGTGGACAGCAGAGAAATAAAGATCATACCTGCTATGTACGATATCTCTGCAGGTAATTTGACCTTTTATAATGAAACACTGCTAGCATGTTGAAATAGTAAGAATGTAAAACTCAGACTTTCTCCATAATTTAGCCACTACAATAAGTTTGTTATGGAAAAGAAAAGATACCAGGGAGCATTAAACGATAAGGATAGATCAAAGCAGAAATTGATCCAGGCTGTTGGAATTGTAATCCAAGACAAAGGATATACCGGATTAACCGTTACAAACATTTCAAAAACTGCAGGATTGGACCGTAAACTAATTACACTTTATTTTGGTTCTGTTGATAACCTGATTGAAATTTATGTAAAAAGTAAGGACTATTGGGTAGCAGCAGCGGGCAATGCAGGTAACATGATCGAAAATAACCAAGGGAAAGACACGAAACAAATACTGGAAAACCTACTAATCAATCAATTAGACTACTTCTATAGGAATGAAGAAATGCAGAAGATTGTACTTTGGCAAATTAGCCAAAGAAGCCAGATCATGTATCAGGTATGCGAAGAAAGAGAACAGCTTAGTTCTACATTCTTTGCATTGACCGACAAGGAGCTGAAAGGAAATAATGTTGATCTTAGGGCAATTGCAGGTTTATTGGTAGCAGGCATTTATTATATGGTACTTCACGCCAAAACTACCGACAGCCTTTTTTGTGAAATTGACATCAATAAACCAGAAGGAATGAAAAGAATCAAAGAAGCAATAAGCCTGGTTTTAGAATACGCTTACAGTAATAAGATTCAGTCATAGATAATAGAAAACCTTTATCAGAACTTATACCCGAGTGAAATACTAAATCCGGTATTTTTCATTTTACCTTTCCGTTTTATCCCGCTATACGTTGTTTGCAAATTTGCCAGTCCTATTTCACTATTGAATTGGACAGAATATTTATTAAAAAGCTCGTAACCAGCTAAAAAAATAGCCCCGTAATCCAGGGGCTTTCCATACAAATAAGATCCAAATTCACCCTTCTCTGCATCGTTTTTGAAGAWMWMCTYKSCRYTATCTCCAATTTGGATATCCCCAATTAAAACACCAGATGCGGACCTCCACTTCCCTCCTGTTCCATATCCCAAATAACCTCCTGCGCCAAGTATTAAATTCCCCGTTCCCAACTTGGGTTTATAAAGTAAATTAACAGGTACTTCTATATAAGAAACGGTAACTTTAAAATCATCACTATAGCCGAAGCCCTCTCCCTTTTGTCTAAACCCTTTAGAGGAGTACAAGACAGCAGACTGAACATAAAAATAACCAGCTATAGGAACGTCAACTGTAAGCCCTAAGTGAAAACCTGGAATTGATTCGGTTTCACCCTTATTTCCCTGTTCATCTTTCATAATTGCGTTTGAAAAATTCACACCAGTTCTTACGCCTATTTTCGTTTGTGCATTGGCGAGATTAAAGGTGGTGATCAGGAGAAATAGAAATAGCGGAGCATATAATTTATTGTTTGTCATAAGTTTGGTTACCTTTTTGGTTTCTATATAACCAAATGTATTAATTATCCCGACAACGGGAAAATTAAATTTTGATTATTTCAAATAAGCACACGGCACGTTTACCGGCATATAGTCAATTCCAAAAGCCGTCTTCATTAACTTGGATATAACAACTGTGATGGTTCTCTCATCCCTATGCATTTGAGGTAAAAGCCCCATCATACCGTAACTGATTGGGTTTACTGCTGGAATAAGTGTCTCCCATGGATAACCTTTACCCCAAATCAACCCTTTCACAGTAGTGTTAAGATCCGCAGATTCCGATAGCAAATAGTCCAATAGCGAAGCGGAATGGTTGGAATTTTGATTTACGGTATGAAAAATAGGGCTTTGTCCGCCAAAACCATGTTCATCAGTCCCTGCTTTTGCATTTACGTCTGCTCCATTGCTCACCAGAACTTCTGCACAGGAAAGATGATTAAACTCAGCACAGACATGAAGCAGGCTGACCTCATGTAAAGGCGTGTAAGCACACTGTAAATTAACTGGTCGGTTAAGTGCGCCGGGGTCTGTGGTCAAATGTTGAGCTAAAGCCTGGGCATCATCTGAGAGGACGGCTAGAAGCGACGGATCATTAAACTCCAGTCCATAATCGATAAATACTTTAACACATGTTTTAAAGCGATCTGTTCTGGTGTATTCGCTGGTAAGTTCATAGATTAAGGGATAACCTTTAAAGATATCGTTGGGATGAACTCCATGTTGAAAACATGATCTGATCCCTTCCACATCATGGCATTCAATATCACCGATTATTTTCTGCAGGTAGTCCATACCTACTAATTTAAGAAATATCGTTTACTTCTCGGCCCTGAATGTATTCGATACTAATTTTCTAGGGCGCTTATTTTTAAACTGCTCTCCACTACTTGCATTACTTTGTCCTTCTTCAGAGTGGAATCTATTGGGTTTAAAAGTTCTTGGCTTCTCTGCTCTATTCTCATCAGCCAGTTTAACACTTATCTTTCTGCCTTTTAAAACCATACCATTTATGGCTGCAATTGCCCTATCGGCACCTGCCTGATCTACCATTTCTATAAAGCCAAAGCCTTTATGTCTGTGGGTTACTTTATCGGTCAATAAATGCACACTGTGCAACATTCCGTGGATGCTGAATATCTCAATCAGTTCAGCTTCCTGTATATCAAGTGGATAACCCACTACGAATAATTTAATCATGAATCTATTTAAAGCTGCAAATTTAAGCTTTAATATTCTACTTATAGCTGTTTTCAGCTATTTTTGAGATTATCTTAATAACAGGCAGGCATTCTAGCTACATTAGCTTAATTATCTACGCTACAATGAAAAAATACGGTTACACCTTGTTTTTGATATTTTCCTTTTTTAGTGCGCTTTCGCAGATGCCATTAAATAGAGCGCATTATGCCGATAGCCTTGCTCAGCAGTTAAAAAAAGAGCTGACGAATACAACAAAAGCAAAAAGTAGTTTTCTACTTTCAGAATTTTACTTAAGAACAGATACGGCAAAAGCTGAGCAGTATTTGCAACAAGGATTAGCATACAGCGAAGGAAATAGCTTTATGGAAGCAGTCTCTTTCTATTATAAAGCTTTGCAGATGATGGCTAAAAATCCGGAACTTGCTGAAAAAATGCTTTTGCAATCAGATGCCTCACTAAAAAATTTCAAAACAAAGGATGCTCTTCTGGTTAGAGCAATGTGCTGGCACAGTTATGCATTTCGCCATCATCTTAGAAACGAAATCAAAGAATCTATAGAAATTATACTGCATAAGGCAATTCCATTGGCTATACAATCAGGCGATCTGGGTGTCTTAGGAAAAAACTATTTTCTCCTTTCTGCGGGATTCAAAAATCTAGGTCAGCACACTAAAGAAAAAATCTATTTAACAAAAGCAGTTTCAATACTTAAAAAAGCCAATACGCTACAATATCTTGCCATGATTTATCAATCTATTGGAGAAAATTATATTTCATTAGGCAAGTTAGAAGAGGCCAAATCAAATTTAGACAGCATGATGACCTTGCTTAAGCCGTATCCACAGTCCGAGATGTGGTTAGAATATTATGCCGGCGAAGCTTTACGCCTTAATACTGCTTTGCAGTTCGACAGCGCACTGGCTATAGTAGAAAAGGGAGTAGTCTTGTCAAAAAGATTCAAAAACACTTATGCCGMWANAAMGTWNTNACYANTTGYAARMAYTTTNNGCTYWTYWTWSWWRMSMWSATWTCCCTGGAGCAACGAATGTAGCACTAGCTTTAGTTAAGGACAAACAATTTATGGCGTGGGAAACAAACAAGTTGCAGATTTACTATGGACTGGCAACTAGTTATGAGGGCATGAAAAATAAGCAAAGTGCTTACAAATGGTTAAAACTTTATAGCGGGTTGAGTGACAGTTTGAGTAACAGCAAACTAAAAGAAACTGCAAACCTCCTTGAAATAAAATATAGAACGGCAGAAAACCAAAAGAAAATTGTGGCGCTTAACGCCGAGAATGAAAAAGCAAAACTTGCCACAAAAAATAGTCGATTAGTGAATTGGTTATTAGGGCTGGCCAGTATATTTTTACTTATTGTTGCCTTTTTTGGCTGGTTGTTTTACCGCAATAGCAAAAAATTAGCTTTACAAAAAGATCTGAACCACCAGCAAGAACTTAAAGATATTGACAGGCAACAGCAGATAAAACTAGTGCAGGTAATGCTGAATGCCAAGGAAGATGAGCAAAACAGGCTTGCTCGCGACTTGCATGATGGACTGGGCTGTATGCTCGCAATAGTTAAATTAAACCTGACAGATTATATACAGGAACAGGGCAGCAATAACACTCTTGAACTGCAAAATATCATTACGCAATTGGATACTTCCATAGGTGAACTTAGACGTATATCCCACAACATGATGCCTGAAATGCTATTAAAACTTGGGCTTAAGGCATTGTTAAAAGACTTATGTGAATCCGCGGCTTCTGCAGCGCTAAAAGTGGATTTTCAATATCTTGGCATCAAAAGCAGCCTGCTTGCTCAAGAACAAATAAACATTTATCGCATTATACAAGAAGCCATTACCAACGCAACGAAACATGCCCAGGCACAAAATCTCTTGCTGCAATGCTCACAAAATGAAGATGTGTTTTTTATAACTGTTGAAGATGATGGAAAAGGTTTTGATGCAACACATTTGGATAAGGTTGAGGGTATAGGCCTTAGCAACATCAAAAGCCGGGTTGAATACCTTAAAGGCAAAATTGAAATTCTATCAGAGAGAAATAAAAGAGGCACCTCCATCAATATAGAACTTAATGTTACAGCGTAAAAACACCATTGCCATTGTTGATGATCATCCAATAGTAATAGAGGGATTGATTAGGCTTTTAAGTAAAAAACCAGAATATGAAATTGTTGGTGGCTTTACTCGAGGCGAGGAATTTATTTCTTTTTTAAAAAAAGCGAAGGCAAAAATTGTTTTGCTCGACATTATGCTTCCTGATATAAATGGAATGGATCTGTGCAAAACAATAAAAACCATATCTCCGGATACGGTTGTATTAGCATTTAGCAATTACCAGGAGCGCAGCGCAATTTTGCAAATGTTAGCCAATGGCGCCAGTGGATATTTACTTAAGGAATCATCTATAGAAGAAATTGTTATCTGTATCAATGAAGCTTTAAATGGTCAGATAACTTTTAGTAAAATTGTTAAAGAAATTATCGCCCGACCGCAATTAAGCGAGTCTCAAGATTTTGCTCAACTTACGGTACGTGAAAAAGAAATTTTAAAGTTAATTGCCGATGGCAAAACCACCAATGACATTGCTGAAATGTTGTTTTTAAGCAAGTTTACTGTAGAAAACCACAGAAAAAACTTGCTGCAAAAGCTAAAAGCCAAAAATGTTGCCGACTTAATTAGGCATGCCACACTACAAAATCTGATTTAACTATTATATTATCTCTGGTATTATCTTTCTCCTCCGCATTTCATCAAACAAATCGTAAAACATTTTTTCGGTATCAATAAACTCATGAAAACCCATTCTTCTTGCCTTTGTTCCATCAGCAAAAAAATCATAGTCCCAGGAGAACACAAAGTCACCAAATGCCCATGAGGATAAATCTTTATAACTATAATTCAATCCATGTTCCTCCTGTAATGACTTCCAGAGTTCTTCTTTGTCCGCCATAACTGTTTGTAGGGGCATAGGTAATGGCGCCGCAACTTCCATATCAAAGTAAGCAGCAATTTTAGGCCAAAGCTCATTCCACCTAAACAGGTCGCCATTATTGATATTGAATGCCTGATTTGCACATTGTGGATTTGTAGCCGCCCATACCGTAGCTTTGGCCAAAAGTCCTGCATCTGTCATTTCCATCAGTTTATCATAAGCGCCTTGTTTACCGGGAAAACGTAACGGAATCCCAAGTTTCTTAGAAATAGTCGCAAACACCGCAATTACCATTGCAAGATTCATTGGATTACCAGTTGACGTTCCACCAACCACTGAAGGTCTAATGGCAGACCACGTCCAACGTTTGTTCTTCTGTTGTTTTTCAAGGAAGTTCTGTTGATCTACATTAAATTCAGGAGGCATATGGCCTGCATCACTTTCTTTTGCCGGAGTTTTAAAAGGGCCTAGATGCGCACCATAAACCTTGTATCCTTGCATCAGACTAACATGTTCCAAATTGGCTGCCACAGGTTCAATTGCTGTCAATACATTTACCAACATAGCCAGGTTAGGTTCAACMMGCTCTKCCNNNCNNAGCTGGCTCTATCCTGATAGGCTGCATAAAATATGTGGGTAACTTCAGACAATGAACTGAGCTGTGTGATACACGATGCCGGATCGAGCAAATCAACAGCTATATATCGAATTTTCTTGCTGTTTGTCCCTCCCCTTCTAGACAAACCAATAATGTCCCAGGTTCCCAATTCTTCCAGGTAAGTTATTAAATTGGTTCCAATTACTCCATTGGCTCCAACTACTAGTGCTGTTTTTCTATTCGCTTTCATATTAAGTTATCTATTATTTAAGTTTAATCAACTGCTAGTCAAAGTTCAGCCTATTATGCCGGAAAAAACGGTATAATTCTGGTATAATATTGTATATTTCCGACATGAAACATTACAGGCAATTTGAACCTTTACTGATTTCTGATTTTGAAGTTTCCAGTTGGCGACATCCAGAGCATAATCATAATCATTACGAAATAATCTATATTAAAAAGGGATCAGGAACACATGTGATTAATCAGGTAACAATCCCCTACAAGGATGGGGACATCTTTTTACTGGGACCAGAGGAAGCTCATTACTTTGAAATTGATATACTCAGTCATTTCGTCTATTTAAAGTTTACAGATTTATACCTCCACCAGGATGTAAGTAATACTAATAATTACGTACAGAACCTGGAATACTTAATAAAAAGCAGAGAAACACATCTGGCAGGCTTTAAATTGTCAGACAATGACCGACGTACCGTAGCTCTTCTATTTGATGTTATGATCACATTAAAAAGCGAACCGCTTCATAACGAAGAGCTGACCTGGATGCAGATTCTCGCATTATCACATATTTTAAAAAGAAATATGCCAGAACTAATGCCCTTTGGTAACCGCAGTAAGGATATGCAAGCGATTTTTTGCTATATACATAAATACATCTATTCACCTGATCAGCTTAGGGCTCCCATTATGGCTGAGCATTTTAATATAACAGCAGACTATATGGGGCCATATTTTAAAAGGAATACCGGTACAACCTTACGGGAGTATATTCAGAATTACCGGAGAACACTGATCAAACAAAGAATGATAAGTGGAAGGTACAGTTTAAAGCAAATTGCGGCCGAATTCGGATTAACAGATGAAAGCCATGTTAGTAAGATAATTCAGACTTGATTTTTATCAGTTCACCCAATAAGACTGTAACAGGAACATTGACTTTACCTGATCTACTGGCGGCTTTGGCTACCGCAAAATTCAATGCTTCTATTTCGGTTTCTCGCTTATTTAGTATATCCTGATACGTCGATATTTTCTGTCCGTCAGACATTTTACTTATGGAAAGGACGTTTTGCAACACATCTTCTGTAGTTAATAGAATACCATATTCTTTCGCAACGGCTAAACACTCTTCAATTACTGTTTTCGCAATTTGCAATACAGCATCGTTCCTGTGAAACACTCCATTGTCTACTTCTAATAAAGGACAAATGGAATTAAACACACAGTTACTGATCACTTTTTTCCAGATAACAGTTTGTATATCAGCTTCGGAACGGAAAGAAAAAACAGCGGTATTTAGCATTTCGACAATGCTATTTAGCTCTTCAGTAGAGCCCTTAATTACCCCTACTGGTGATGGAGCCACTGGCCTGAGTCTTACCTTATTTTTTGTGATGGACTGACTGGTCGCCAACAATACACATCTATATAGTGCTGTAAAACCCAGATCAACAAAGCGCTTTTCTATGTTCAACCCGTTTTGAAGAAATATTATTGGCGATTGTTTTGCTTTTAATTTTAACTTTTCGGCCAGTTTTTCGTTTCCAAAGGATTTGTTGGTCAATAATAATATTCCGTCAAACTCAGTGTAATTGCTTATAGCGCTTATCATTATATCAGCCTGTAATGTGGCATCCTGCATTTCTACCTCAATATTCTCCACATAAGCTGGCTGCTCATCAGTACTACCTCTTAAAATCGTCACTTTTCTTCCATTACTAGCCAAAGCCACTGCCAAAGCTTTTGCAATAACACCGTTACCTATGATGTATAAATGTTTTGTAAGTTCCATATTTAAGTTAATTCTGATATGTTATTTCAGTTGTAATTCCATTTGAATATTGCATCGCTCATAAGGTGTTGCTCGGCCTATTACTTTCTTGAATCCCAACTTATGATATAGGTTAATAGCAGGTTTCAATATAGTATTACTTTCTAGATAAACTTTCGATGCCCCCAATTCCCTTGCGGCATTCATAACCGTTTGACCAAGCAACCAGCCAATACTTTTCCCCTGGATCTTAGGCGAAACTGCCATTTTTGCGAGTTCAAAATCGTAATCCGGATCGTTCATTTTGATAAGTGCACAAACACCCACAGGTTCATTTTCATATAGAGCCACAAATATCTTTCCGCCCTTATCCAAAATGTATTCCTTTGGATTATCTAAGGCCTTATAATCTGCCTCTTCCATTTGGAAATATGTAGAGATCCATTCTTTGTTAAGGGATCTAAAGGCAGCTTGATACTGGTCTTCATAGGACACAATCTGTACATCTTTACTTTCACGAAGTTTCTTTTGTTCCTGCACTCTTCTAAGCAATGATTTTTGCTCCAACAAGAATTCCCATTCTTCTATCGCTTCCCACAGGTTGTGCCTGGCTTCCAAAATAACACTTTCAATGGCGGCATCTACATCTATACACTGAACTTTTATCTTATCCGAAAGCGCCATCCCTTTCGTGGTTAATGCGACAAGGTTTCTGCGTTTATCAGACGACGCTCTATTTTCCTGAACAATTCCGGCAACTGTCATCTCCTGAATTATTTTACTAACCGAAGGTTGTGAATGACTTATCTCCGTTGCGATTTCAGTTATGGTTTTTTCTCCCTCTTCTGAAAGAACAAAAAACACCGGGAACCACTTTGGAGAAAATTCTACTTTATATAATTCATAAATCTGCGCTGCGTCTTCAGTTACTTTTGAAGTCAGTAATCTTAGCCGACTGCCCAGAGCCATTTTCCCCGTTTTCTCAAATAGTTTCATATATATAATCAATTACATAATCAGTTATGCAAATGTAAGTAATATAAATTATGTCACAAATACTTCTTTAAATGGGGAAGCGATTAACTTTTAAAAAATTCACCAAAGTGCCAGAGAATTCCGGAGGGATCATGCAAAAAACATTCTTTGCCCCAATGATCAACACGTATTGGAACGAGCTTTGCATTTTTATATTTAGTACTAAGGTTAAGAGCTAAAAGCTCTTGCCAATATTTGTCAACATCTTCAACCTCTAAAAAAATCATAGTATTATCTACCCAATCCTTTACATAGGCGTTCTGAAGGTAAAACGCTATACGCTCTGTTTTAAAAACAGACATATCAGGTGTAAGAACTGTTTCATCAAAACCAAGGTCTCTGTAGAAACTCCTTGAAAGTTCAAAATCTTTGGCCCCGATAAATGGCCTGATGGATATTGCTTTATGTTCCATTGGTTTAACTGCTTATTTCAATAGTAAACTTAATAAATAATTCTAAAACCTATAGAATCTAAAACAATTGCGCTAAGGCGTTAATGTTTCCCATTTTAAAATTTAGATCCATTTCAAAATATTTCTTTTCTTTACTTGTGTTAATCGCTTTTATACGAATCATGTCCAATGACTTTGTATACTTTTCCAATAATGGAAATTGGCGCAATCCATTAAGGTGATTAAAATCCATTTCGAAGTAGAAAAAGTATGGAGATTTTTCACTTAATGTGCTCACCTTAATATTCCTATCTGTACTGAGCGTAAAAAATCCAGTATCATTTTTACCATACAAAGTATACAAGGGAAACACCTGTCTACTGATTACACCACAAGTATCTAGTAATCCTTCCTTAACCAGATAATTGATTAAAGGTTTAGATTGCGCACGGGTAGTACCTATTATACCTGGCACCTGGGCAGCACGTAAACTCCTTACCTCTTCCTTCTCAAAATCATCATTATACTCATAGGTAACCACAGTATCAATCTGATTAACAACACCCGCAAATTCTAAATCCAGATAGCCCTGATAATATTTCAATAAGCTATCGGGATAAATTCTGTGGCCTTTAATTTGAATTTCTGAGTAAGGTTTACCATTCAAAAGACGGGCATTAAGCCACATTTTTATTGAGGCATGCTTATCAAACACCCTATGAGTAAATACCTTGCCTTGAATATCAAGATCATCGAAATTAAAATAGCCATTCAAATGAATTACCCCATCCTTAAATTCTCCTGCTCCAGTATACCCTTTAAAAGCATAAGTCAAATGTGTGTTTGCATTTTTTAAGCTTGCAATTTTCTGATCTTTATCAGATAATAGATTTTTCTTGTCTAACAGATCGATAAGTATATCTACTACATTTTCATTTTTGAGTGTATATGCAACTGCAAATGTTTTCAAATTAAAAGCAGCGGTAAGTTTTCCATCTTTTGAAGTTGCCAATGTAATGCCATGTCCTGCGTTTTTAAACGTATTTACACCGAGCCTTTGCTTAATAAATTGTTTCAGTAAAGTTAAATCTGCTATAGGCAAAGAGCAGAAATAGGTTTTGTAAGATTTGGAACCAACAGTATAAATAAAAACATTCCCTGGTATGGCTAAACCAGTTTTAAGTTCATCATCATTTTTTCCCATATAATACGATGGGTTATTAAGATAATCCAAAACCATTGTTTTATAGATCTTATCAACATCTATCTTAACAATAAGAGAGGCGTCAGCATGAATAACTTCCTGATAGGATTTATATTCCCTGAATTTGAAATACCCATAAACAGACGCCAGTATTAAAACAACTCCCGCTAGTATCAGTATTATACCACCACTAAGTAATTTATTTTTGCGCGTCTTCAACAAGTGAGAATAAGTACTTTAAAGCATTTTGTTGATTGGAAGGAATATCCATGCTAATTTCACCCGAATATATATTACCCTTAATCGGATTCGATTTCAAATAAATGTCGCCCATTGAATCCAATACATTATTAAGTTTTTCAAGTTTTTTTGTGCTGGCAAACTCTTCAACAGAAATCTTTCCGAATAGCTTCTTAGCGCTGAAATAGCCTGCATAATTGGTATTCATTAATACTTTCCTGTGCTTGCGGGAAACATTGGCAACATATCTGTTTCCCGCAATATCCTGCATATCTTTTTTATTGGTCCCAAAGAAAATAATTCCTTCTTTAATCATAAAATAAAGTGCAAGGGGACTTTTAGGAACCGACAGTTCATAATATCCTGAGCTGTTTTTAACCAGTTCTTTTTTTACACCATAAGCAATAAGTTTGTCAATCAAACGAGTGTCCTCACTTGACATCATAAATAAAAAGTCCGGCAATGTTTCCTTCTTGATCTTTGTTATTTCTTTGCTTTCAAAGTTTTCTTCATTATAATCCATTGATTTATAAGTAACTTCCTTTTGCGACAAGCCGTTAAAAAGGAAGAGTCCATCTCCCTTTACTACTTTACTTATCGCCCCTTCATCAAGCAAAAGAGAAAACAGATCAGCAGCCATTCCTATTTCATCGGCGTAAACTGACCCATAAATTTTTGACATCAGTTTAGGATATTGCTCAAGATAGGCCTTAGTATCCATAGCATAGGCCAGATAACCAATTGCTTTATCTTCATTTATGTATTTTAAGAACCGTTTGTTCAGTTTCCTTTTAAGTACTTTCTTAAAAACCCCTGCAATTTCATCACTAAAGGCCATGCTTGTATTAATCCTAATCGATTTATCTTCAAGAAAAAGCTTAGCATTAGCACTTCCATAGCCATTTAAGAAGCTCATACCTTTTAAATAGGTTGATGGCATATAGGTATTAAAAAGCTTATCAGCTCCAGCAATCCAAATTGTTGCCTCAGCTTGTTGATCTATGCTTTTTATGAAATCTTTATTATTTAATATCGATGTTGTATTTGGGCCGGCAAAGAAATCATCAACCATAAGTTGTATCCAACCAGCAACAACAGCTTTCTTTTTCTGCTCATCCTTAAAAAAAGTATTACCATAGTCATACCCAATGGTATCTGGAACAGCCACAACCTCTTCTAATGAATCTACAACCATGGTGCTATCAACAGCAATCTCATCCTGTGCCGGCACCGCTATCGACAATGAGTCTGCGGCTTGTCCAACAGAAGCCGCTTGAGATAACTTGAAGCGTTCAGCAACCTCTGGTCTTGCAAAATAACCGCTTTTACCCGTGCCTATAACAAACAGCAGGAACTTGTCGTTCCAATGAGCCACTTCTGTAGAGTCGGAATTATAATAGGATCTAATCCCGTTTTTAACTATAAACTTTTGATTTGCCTGCGTATATAGAGCTTCCAATTGTTCGGCATTTTTAACAGGCACCAGGAAACAGTTATAGGATATACTGTCGTTGCTCAGATTATAGTAATACAATGATGAAGATAAATCAAACCCCAGGTCTTCAACACTATTAACCGCTTTATCCGTTCCTTTTGAGAGCTTTGATAAAATTTCTTTTCCGATAAAAGTGCTATTAAATTCTTTTAAAGACATCAGATCGGTAAAGTTCTTTCCTTTAATTGTGGCCACAGCAAGGGCATCAGCAGGTATTTTATTTACCAGGTCTTGAGCAGAAGATGACAAGGTTATACTTGCGAAAACTAATGCCACCAGGCATTTGTAAAGAGAGTTCATAGATAGAGTGATTATTTAGATAGTGTAATTCTGTTCGATATATCAGTTTTGCCGTTGATTAAACCTAATATACCTGTATTGATCATTATAGCTTTTTTTGATTTAGAGATCTTTGCCAGTGGATTGTTACTGCTGGTTATTAATTGTTCAAATCTGTATATACTCGTGTATGAGGCATCTTTAAATACATTTTTCACTTCAGGTTTAAGCTTATTGTATTCTAATACGGTAGCCTTTGTATACTGATAACTGCGCTGAAAAGTCTGGGTTTTCGGTTCATAAGCATAAGAAGCATTACTAAGCCCTTTTATCTTTAACTTCTTTAACACATTTTGATTTACAGTATTGATATTGGCAACATCCTTAAATGCAAAAGAGACACTCACTATGAAATTATCGAAATCCATTTTCTTTTGGACGTTCGTAATGCCTTCTGATTTTTTCAGGTAACTAACAATTTCTTCGAGTTCTTTCTGGATAGTTTGTTTAGACGGAACTCTATATCCCTGGATACTATCCATAAGCATAAGAGATGCCACCTTGGCTTTACTCGCACTCAGATTGAGGGTTAAATTTACTGTTCCAGACCCTGTTTTATTGACATTAATTTCTTCAACAACCTGGAAGCAAGACGAAAAAAAAAGTACGAATACTATTAAGAAAAGATATCTATACGTTGTAACGAGCATTATTTAGGATGTTTTGCAAAGATAGACTGCAAAGATATCATTTTTAGAAACAGAATGAACTAAAGATCTATGCCGTACATTGATTAGATTTACTAATAAGTTCGCTTTTGCGCTCCAGCAAAGTCCTCCATATAATCATTAAAAAAGCCAAAATTCCAAAGGCCATACCCACCCATGGGCTCTGAGAAACCCCAACAGAGGCAATAAACCAACCACTTACAACAGTTCCCGCCGTTACGCCAAGATTTCCAAATGAGATAGCCAAACTATTAGCAAACTCAGGGGCATGCGGGGCGGCAGAAGTCATGTAAGCAAACCCACTCAGAAAACAAGGAGCATATAAAAAACCCCATAATGCAATAACCGACACAGTAGACCAGGTATTGGCACCCGAATAAAACAACATCACAGGAATCAATACCGTTCCACTTAGAAACAAAGCAATAGTAACCGGAATATTTTTACTCATCATTTTACCCGCTAACCAATTAGATATTATCCCTGTAATACCAAAAAGAAACATCATGTAACTAATAGTTTGAGTATCCATCTCTTTAACCTTACCCAAATAATCTGCAAAATAACTGTAAGTAGAAAACCAGGCCGCGATCATAAAAAAGTTCATTGCAGAGCTGATCAAAAAACGACTATTGGTTAGCACCTTCAATTGTGTTCCATACGATTTCTTTTCCTGCGGATGCATAGGAGGCAAAATCTTGTAAATACCCAATAAAGCAATGGCAGTTACTATCGCCTGAACGCCAAAAGATGCCTGCCAGTTAAAAATACTTGCCATATAGGTAGCAAACGGAACAGTAGTCACCATTGCTATTGCAATCCCCCCTACAACGATCCCTGCTAGCCGATATTCTTGTGATTTATCCGCATTTGCAACAGCTGCTGCTATAGCATTCGAAATAAATACAGGTTGCAAAAATGCAGGCAATATCCTCACAATAATCAGCAACCAAAAAGGTGGAGCAAAAGAAGATACTACCCCAGTAAGCAAAAACATCGCAATACTGATCATCATGATCTTTTTCCGGTCGAAGCCAGAAGTAAACAGGGTCATAAAAGGACCTGTTAATGCAATTACAAGGGCAAATGCACTTAATAACAAACCTGCTTTATCGATGGAAATATGGTAATGGTCTGCAATCTGAGGCAAAATACCAATAACCCCAAATTCGGTTGTAATAATTCCAATTAACCCCAAACATCCTACAAATGCAATTTTCTTCATTATTGATTTTATTTTCGGTCAAAAATAAATCTTAACTAATAGATTTGCCTTTTTTACAACCCAATGTAGGGAACTAACAAAAATGTAAGCCATGGCATTAAGGAAAGAAAATTCAACAAATAGTATCAATTACAAAATCATCAGCGATTGTTCCGATCTTGTATATGCCATAGCAATATTTGGAGGTCGATGGAAAGTACTTATCCTGCGAGAACTTGAGGAGGGAAAGATGCGATTTACTGAACTTAAAAATGCAATGCCAAAAATTACCGAACGGATTTTAAGCTTACAACTAAAAGAACTGGAATATCATGGACTCATATCCAGGACACTCCATTCCTCAGTTCCACCCAAAGTAGAATACGAATTAACCGAAATAGGTATTGAACTTATTCCAATATGGGAAACTTTGAGCAGTTGGGGCTCAAAACACAGAAAGTTAAATCAACTAACCTAATTTCCATTCAGGTCTTTCAAAGTGGCAGGTATATCCGTATGGCTGCTTCTGCAAGTAATTTTGGTGTTCTTCTTCCGCATTCCAAAAATCGGTTACAGGAACAATTTCCGTTATAATTAGCCCGGGCCATTTACCAGAAGCTTCCATGTCTGCGATTAAAGCCTTAGCGGTTTCCCTTTGTGTTTCATCCATAAAAAAAATGGCTGACCGATAAGAGGTTCCTATGTCGTTTCCCTGTCTGTTCCGTGTTGTTGGATCATGGATCTGGAAGAAGTATTCAAGGAGTGAACGATAGGATAAAAGTGCTGGATCAAATATGATTTCAATGGCTTCAGCATGTGTTCCATGATTCCGGTAAGTTGCATTGGGAACATCGCCTCCAGTGTATCCAACCACCGTTGAAATAACACCCGGCTGGTGTCTGATAAGTTCTTCTACCCCCCAAAAACAACCGCCCGCCAGAATGGCTTTTTCTGTATTCATATAGCTTTTCTTTTTAATTGAATAAAGGTACGATGCTGATGCACTATTTATATAATAGAAATCCCATTTTCATCAAAAACCTCTAATACCGACGAAATGATTCCTAATCGTGCCATTCCCTTGACCAATTCCCGGCCAATATCCTCGTTGCAAACAACTCGGAGAATCTTATCACAGTCGTCAAGATCAACAGACCACTCTGAGATATCAGAAAAAGTATCGATAACCTCAAAAACATGCCGTAAATCAATTGGCGTATTAATTACAGGGGATAGAATAATGACGTATCTGGACATGGGAACCAACTAATTGTGGGGACAAATGTATAAAATAATTTGAAAACAAACCAATCGTTCGGTATCTTTGAAGAATGGAAAATCCATATAAAAGAAAGAAAGATCCGGAAGCGAGTAAGCAGTTGATCCTTAATATAGCGGCCGAAATAGGTGCCACAGCTAGCTGGCATCAGGTTACTTTTCAAGCTATTTCCGATCAAACCGGATTGAGTAAGGGTGGCATTATCCATCATTTTCGCAATAAAGAAGAGCTACTGGAAGAACTGGTACGCCAAAGCCTCGTTGAACTGACAGATTGGACCATTGAAGAAAAAAAGGCCTCAGGAAATGACATTGCCCCCATTGCCTTTCTTCGCTTCGTTATCAAAAAGAGCAGTGATTTACATTACAGGAGAACCATGAAAGTCATTTTACAAGCGGCACTTATTAATGAGCACTATAAGGAAATGTGGGATGAATGGCTTACCAAGCATATTGCCGGTGGATCAGTTGCGAATCTGAATGTAAACGGCCTGATCATTATCCTCGTCGCAGATGGACTTTGGTACGCTGATAACCTTGGCCTTTATGGCATCAGCGACGAAAAGAAAGAGCAGATCGTAAACAAATTACTCAACTTAAACTAATTTCATGAACAATTCCAACGAGACTACAATCCACGAAGGCAAGACATTTAATAGCATCAATTATGCAGAAAAGAGACTGGAGAACCGGGAATTTATCAAATGCGAATTTGTAAACTGTGATTTCTCCAAGAGTGATTTAAGCCACAATGATTTTATGGATTGTCATTTTAAACAATGCAATTTCTCACTTACGGTGGTTACAGGTACCGGGTTTAGGGATGTTACTTTTACCGGCTGTAAAATACTGGGAATTGACTTTTCGAAATGCAACAAGTTTTTATTTTCTTTCCATTTCGACAGGAGCCATCTGGATTATTCAACTTTTTATGGCACAAAACTTAAGAAAACAAACTTCACGGAATGTTCACTTAAAGAAACTGATTTTGAAGAATGCGATTTAACCTCAAGCGTATTCCATAACTGTGATCTTTCAGGCGCAACATTTGTTAGGTCTGTTTTAGAGAAAACAGACTTCCGTACGGCAAAGAACTTTAGCCTTGATCCGGCTGTCAATAAAGTAAAGCAGGCGAAATTTTCTGCATTGAATCTTTCGGGCCTGCTTTACCAATACAACCTGGATATTGATTATCCTGGTGAATAAAATGGAACTGAAACTATTTAATGGCAACAATATGATTAAGCTTGTTGTAACCTGTTGAAGCTTCCCATACATCTTCATTCGCCAAACGGATGCAGTACTCGGGCCTATCTGCAATACTTGCATACTCATCTGGCAGGTGAAGCAGCATTTCATATTCACCGGTTGCAAATTCGGAAGGTATTTTTATACTTTCCTCTACCTTAAAACTTCCCGAATGCCATCTCCTTACATCGGTAGCAAGAGCAAAGGATTGTAGGCTCCCATTTGCCTTATTCCTTAGAACCAGTTTTATTGTTCTTTTATTGTAAGGCGATGCATACCCAACATTTTTAACATTGAGCACTATATTTAAGCTTGTGCCTTTCACAGCATTATCAGGTAAAACTGCAGATTGCAAGACAAAGCGATAGCCCAGGTTTTTCTTAATATTATCCATACAACCTCCTGTTTGCCAGTCATTATTTACTGCAGTATTATAATGAGCATTCAGATAGCTAAAGTGCATGGCTGCAAGTTCTTCCTGGGCTTTACCGGCTGGCTCACAATCGTTAAGACTATAATCATCCGAACAGGTTTCTCCACCAACAACAACATATCGGCTGTCGACCTTCATATAATCCCTTAAAGTATTTAAAACCATACCGTCTGATGTTCTTGGCGTACTGCTATTTCCATAATCCTCATAGGTCCCAAAGTCATTAGCGCTGGCAAGGAAACAATCATTATGAAAACCGATACGAGATTCGTCTGACATCGTGAATGCCATAAGCTCAGCAAGTGGTGCTGAAGAAAGTGCTGAGTTTACGCCGAACAAAAAACGTTGCTTAAATTGTGGGTAGCGAACCTGAACCATTCGATCGGCTGGCATCGCAGCAAGTAAAGCCTTCAATACCTCTACCCTGTCTCGCCAATTCTGATCTGTTAATTTACTATCCTGTCCACCATTCATAGAGGCATCACCAAAGAAATCAGTATAATAATTCTCTCCCCAGGTGCCAATAAATCCGAGCTGCACACAAGCAATCACATCTGCATTCTCTGTAAGCACAGGTTTAAGTTGTGCAATGTGGCTCAATACAACAGATTTAGCGGCATCACCATAAGTTGGGCAAATAAATCCTTCCGGACAGTTACCCGGACGCGCAGTAGCAGTATACACAAAACGCGGAATCAGTTTCACTCCTGCCGTTCTTGCAGCAGCCATATCTTTTTTAATGTTACTCAGAAAAGATTCTGAGATGCTCGTGGTGGTTACATTATCTAAGATGTAATATCTGAAAACGAGTGTACTATATACTTTGTAATTTGCGGTAGAAATATCCTGTAACGAGCGATAAGCTTTAAGTGTTTCTGCGTCAAGCACGGTATAGCTACTTGCAGCGGTTTCTGAGTAGCGGTAAAATCCCCGTTCAGGATTAGGGAAAATCTTCGGTACTTTCCGAGTAGGTTACATTCACCTTCTCTACCTTAACCAACCTTTCGTTTTCCTCTTTACAGGAACTAACAAACAAAAGGATAACCGTAGAAAAAATTAAAAAGGTAAGGGTCAATTTTATATTCATGATGATTTTCTTTCTAAATGAATTTGTTTAAAGCTTGAAAAAGATATTACGCTTGTACAACCAGTAACAAAGTGCCCATTCAACCAGTAGTGTAACTAAAGCGGTCACTACAGCACTAACATTAGTCCGTAATCCAAACAACATTGCTAAAATATCTCCTGTAAAAATTCCGACTACACCATTCAGCCATTGCACACCAATGGTTTCGAAAAATATATAGATAAATATGGCATTCATTCCCATTACAGTGCATATCCAAACGTATTTTACACATTGCTTTACGTCAACTAACCAGTACACCACAGCCAGGATAATTAACACCCAACCACCTGATGCAAACACAAAAGAGCTAGTGCTTATTCTTTTTATAATTGGGGTAATCTGTAAAGCGTCTAGCCCGAATCCAATCAGTAGAGCAAGCAAGCCAAACCCGATCAGCACCTTTATTTTATAAGATGCTGATCGCGCTGAAATTAAAAGTTTTCCTGCAAGCACGCCCCAAATTGTATGCGCAGCAGTCGGTATTGCATTTATGGCCACCCAACCATCTGGATTGATCTTACCCATGAGTAGTGTATCTACATACGATCCAAAATTATGGCCTTCTACAAATGGCTGATCGAAACCTGGCATCAGTATCAAACGGTACATTGTTTCCGTAAGCAGCAGTAACCCAACTGAACTGATGATTTGCCAGTTGTACGATTTGCCAATCATCAGGTAGGCAAGCAAAGTGGTAAAAGCCAACTGAGTAAGCACATTCCAGAGTTCCCAAACTGGCTTCCCTGCATACACACAGTGAAGTCCAACACCAAAAAGGAAAAGCTTAAAACTCCTGATTATGATATGACCCCAGTTCTTTTCCCAGCTACTGCCCTTCTCCAGTTTGCGGCTATAAGAGATATACATGGCCGCTCCTGCCATAAACATAAATGCCGGTTGTACCAAATCCCAAAATCGCAATCCATGCCATGGATGATGAAAAAACTGCTCAATAAGTATTGCTGCCGGCTGTACCAGATTAAGACCTTTAAGGGCTCCATATAAATGGCAACTCTCTGCACAAAGTAACAACATGATTAATCCCCTCATCACATCAAGGGATACCACACGTCCGGCAACAAATTGATTTGCTATATTTTTAGCCATAAGAAATTATTTTAAAAACTACTCACTCATATCAAGCAGGAATGCCGAAGCTCCGGCATCAGGAATACTCCCAAGGGTTACCGACCAATCACTTTTTGTGGCCATAATTCCTATTCGCATTCCAGTGCCTGTTAGTCCCTTCAGTTTTCCACGGGCAATGCGCATTTCAAATTTCAAAGTATCAGCCGTTTCAGCAATAGCACCTACACTATAAGCCTCTGAAATGGACTGTTGAGCAAAGCTAAAGCTATTTTGMGCACCATTATGATAGAAGATATCTACACCTGAGCTCAACAATTGCCCCTCCAACAGAATATCAAACCCACCATCCGCATAAGCACTTAATAAACCGGTGCCGGCACTATTGTCTGAGTCAATATAGAAATCGAAGATATCGCCATTGGCTTTTTTAGAATTCATCTCCACATATATGTAAATAAAATTGCCATCGTAATCAAATTTAGCTGATCGGAAAATACCACCCTCCGGACCGGCAGTAAGGATATTGGTAGTTACTTTATCCCAGTCACTCAAGGTATTGTCATCAAGCTTAACAGGTGAAGTTTTAGCAATTCTGATAACGGTAGAGGCCTCCGTTACACTTCCATTTATTGTTGCATAAAGTGTTGTTACATATTTACCTTTACCTGCATACTCATGTACGGGATTGGCATCGGTAGAGGAACCTCCATCGCCAAAGTCCCACCTGTATGATGAAATACCTGTTGTTATTGTTTTAAAGGCAACCTGATTACCCTCCACTGTAAGGTCATACAGCAAATCGGTCAGTTTTGGGGTAGTATCCTTTTTACAGGAATATAATATGGTAACCGCTGTGATCATGATCAGCAACCGGAATATGTTATTTTTTAAATTCTTCATATCAATAAAATATTTATAATCGACATTTTAACATTGGATTATTGATTTTGAGTAGCAAGCGTATTACTCAGCACTTCATCTATCGGCACAAAATAAATGACCCTTGGGTTAGTGTAGTTCACCGATAGATTAGCATAACCAGTTGGTGTCTTACTCAAATCAATATCAGTTTCTTTTAATCCGGCCAGATGATATCCCCAGTAAGCTTTACTCATCGCTCTCTTATTGCGATAAATATCGTAGGCTCTATGCCCTTCAAAAGCCATTTCTATACGTTTCTCTTCCAGAACAACGTCTAATGCCGAGTACCCTGATGGCAATATTTTATTGTATAAAGAATTTTCCAGTCCACGATTTTTACGGATCAGGTCTACGTCGTCAAGAGCGGCGCCAGTATTACTTAACTTAGCTTCTGCCTCTGCTCTATTCAAATACATTTCTGATAAACGGAACATGATTGGGGAGCTTAGATTTGGAAGGCCACCCTGGAAAGAAAACTTGCTTATATAATATACTTCGATGCCATTTTTCTTCTGAATAATTCCATTGCCATCTTTCAGCGGGACGATGTAAGACCAACGAACATCTTCAKKRKGYWTTGWYATCACNAKTSMWCWWAGAAGAAGAAGCATACTCCTCGCCCCATCCCGAATTCCCATCAGAATAGATCATCGATGCAATAGATCCAAATTTACCATAATCGTCAACTGGGGTAAAGGCTATACAAAAAATCGTTTCCGTACTTGTTTGCGCATTGGCAAATAAGGAAGGATAAGCCGCAGCAGTCGCAAGACTGAACCGTTTAGAATTGATCACCAAATTGGCATATTCAATGGCTTTCTGATTATCTTCTTTGTATAAGTTCACTCGTGATAACAATGCCCAAGCTGCTTCTTTTGATGCATATTGCACCGTTCTCGGCTGGGTCATTAAAGAGGCAGCCTTCTCCGCATCGGCAATAACAGCAGCATATACTTCTGCAACCGTAGACCTCTTCTTTTTAGATGGATCAGTAAGGTTTGTACGCAGGATAACCCCATCAGCATTAGGATCAACGCTATAAGGTTTACCAAACAACCTGACTAGGTTAAAATGACAAAATGCTCTTAGAAAATAACACTCTCCCAGCAGTTGTAGTTTTGCTGGATCCTGTGTTCCCGACTTCTCTACAGCTTCAATTACTGTATTGACACCCGTAATTATTTTGTAAGACACATACCAGAAATACCTTGTATTGCCTTGTGAAGGTGAATGACCCAGACTAAAGCTATAAAACAGGGGATCGGTAGTTACTTGTCCGCATACAATATCATCACTGGCAAAGTCAGACAAATGATAAAACTGACGCAAATACATATTGTTCTGGTCTATTGTACCGTTAAATGCAATATGATCCTTAAATAAAGCATAAGCACCATTTAAGGCATTGGTCAAACCGTCAGTAGTAGTAATCAATGTTTCCGTACTAATGGCATCACTTGGTGCAACATCAAGATTTTTGCAGCTGTTCCCAAAGATGAGCAGGAGAACAATTATGGATAATAAATACTTTTTCATATGCTTAAAAGTTGAAGTTTGCGGTAAATAAATATTGCCTGTTATTTGGATATTTGAAGTCTGACACCCCTGGTGTTATAAAACTTCCCGAACTAATCGTTGTTTGCGGATCCTGGCCTAAGAAATTCGAAAATGTAGCCACATTATCAGCTGTAACTCCTAAGGTGATTGCCTTAAAGTGCAATTTCTTCACCAACGACGTAGGCAATGCATAGCTAAATGAAATATTTCTGATCGTAAAATAACTGCCGTCTTTAAGATATCGGGTAGATGTTTCTGTAGAATTTGCTGAATTCTGAGGGCTTGGTTCAGTAGCATCAGTATCACTAGGGCCGGACCAGATCTTAGCGCCATCGGGCAGTCTGATCTGGTTATAATAAGGTTCATGTCCATCGTTCATCATAAAACGAAGGTTGTTGCTAAACACCTTATTGCCATAGTTAAAGTAAGTACTTACACGTAAATTGAAGCCTTTATAACTCAAACTATTATTAAAACCACCCTGATATTTGGGCAGTGCCGATCCTGATTCCTGAGTAGTAGCTTCAGCATAATTTAGCGTTTTTTCACTTGCAACCGCTTTGCCCTCTTCATTATAAATCACTTTCTCCCAGACAGGTGCTCCAGTCTGACTATCTATTCCAAGCCATTTAGGCATATAAAATTCGTAAAGGTCACCTCCGTTGCGATAAATCTGGGAAATGCTCCACGATCCTGTCTTCACAATGTCGGCCGGTAAACCGTATAATTTATTGCTGTTAAAGTTTATTGTAAAATCTGTCGTCCATTCGAAATCCGTTGTTTTTATGTTTGTAGTATTAATCCCTAATTCAATCCCTTTGTTAATTACATTTCCGGCATTTTCCCATTTCGTTTCAAAGCCAACTGACAAAGGCTGCGAAACTTGCAGAAGCAGATCTTTAGTATTGTTACGATACACATCAACTGTAAGGTTAACTCTTTTAAATAAGCCGATATCAATACCCGCATTAATTTGATGCTTACTTTCCCAGGTTAAATTAGGACTAGCGAGCTGATAAGGTACAGCTCCGGTTAATGAATTGTATTGCGTGGTTAAAGAATACAGACCGAGATACCTTGATGAACCAATATCCTGCGTTCCCGTAATACCATAACTTAACCTTAGCTTTAAATTATCAATGAGGGTACTGTTTTTCAAGAAATCTTCATTACTTGCTAACCAGGCCCCTGACACCGAAGGGAAGGAAGCGTACCTATTTCCTTCCGGAAAAGCAGAGGATCCATCTATACGAAATGAGCCCGATAAAAAGTAGCGGCTTTTATAATTATAGTTAACCTGCGATAATCCAGACTGCAGGTAACTTTTATCGGTAAATCCATTTACAAGTTGGTTGTTAGATACAACATTAAGTACCTTCAGCCCTTCTGGCAAACCTTTACCCGAAGCTCCAGAGTATTCTGTTTGTCCAGCTTCCAGGGCTATCCCCGCCAATCCTGTAATAGAGTGATCACCAAATTGAAAATTAAACTTAAACAGATTATTGGAGATAACACCATAATTCAGCGTATTCAGCTCATCAATAAAGCCAGTGCCATGGTAAGTGCCTGCTACAATTGGAGAGAAATAATTTTTCCCTTTATTAAAACCTGCAGAGCCCCTGTTCGTACTAGAGAAAGTCAACCAACTGTTAATGTTATAGTTTAATCCAAAGTCATAATTTACATCAAACCCTTTGTAAGGATGTTCAGAATTTTTCACCGTATGGATTGGATTGATTTTATCCCGCGACCACCATTTAAAGGTAGAATTCCCATCTACATATATAGGAGTTCCATTCTCATCATATGGATTGTCCCATGGCAGATTTAAAAAGGAATAATACACATCGTTGTAATCATAACTTTTACCCATTGATGCACTCAGGTTGATGTTATTGGTAATACTTAATTTCTTAGAGAATGTGTAGGTTGAATTGGCACGAAGGTTAATGCGTTGAAAACCTGTGTTCAGAAAAGTTCCTTTTTCATTATAGTAAGATGCACCTACATAATAATTATTTTTTTCTGTACTCCCACTGGCCGACAGATAAAATGCGTTTACCGGCGCAGGTTTAAAGGATTCTTTTGACCAGTCATAATCCTGATTCAAGAGTGATAATGGGCGCTCACTATAAAATTTAATCAGATCTATCTTATATGAATTATCTGTGGCACCAACAATATAATCCCGGTAAAATTCTTTTTGGGAGTCATATAGTTCAGCGCTGTTCATCACATCTAGTTTACCAAAATCAGCTGTTCTAAATCCGGATGTAGCCTTAAACTCAAAGTTGGTTTCTCCGGATGTAGCCCGTTTTGTATTTATAATAATAACCCCTGCATTTGCCTGAGAGCCATACAAAGCCGTAGCTCCGGCATCTTTAAGCACCGTAATTGATGCAACATCATTAGGATCATAATTCCCTCCAATAATCCCATCTACAACTGTAAGCGGACTTTGGTTGGCATTCACAGAAGATACCCCTCTTAATCTTATTTCAGGAACAGYRSYYGRTRNCACCGGAACTGTTTACTACTTGCAAACCTGCCACTTTACCCTGGAGCATCGTGCCTATATTATTAGCCGTTACATCTTTTAATTTCACTGATGAGACAACAGCAACAGCACTTGTCAGTTCATTCTGCTTCTTACTATCATAACCAACAACGATGACATTGTTTAGCTGACCAACATCCTCCATTAGTGTTATAACTAATTGTTGGTTTTTAACAACCTCTACTTCTTTGCGGATGTAACCTATAAATGAAACAATCAATGTTGCAGGCTCCTGTACATCCTTTAAAAGAAATATGCCTTCGTCGTTTGTACTTACAACCTTACCTTGTCCTTTTACACTTACTGATGCTCCGGGAAGAGGCTTTCCGCTATTATCGACCACTTTTCCGCTGATATCAACTCTTGCTGGCAAAGGTGCTATTTGTTGAAACGCGGGCTTTGCCAACGATTTGATAAGAATTACTTTCTGATCTATCTTGTATGTCAATTGCAAGTCCTTCAACAAAGATTGCAGTACAGTTTCTAACTCTGCATTATTAAATTCAGCATTAATTAAAAGATTTCCGTTGACGTTCTGATCCGAATACAGCACTTTATATCCGGTCTGTTTTTTGATTTCTTGAAAAACCTGACGTAGTGCAACCTGTCGTTTATTATAACTAAATCGCTGCGCAAAACTGGATGCACTGACTTGCAGTAAACAGCTGGTCATTATAATTATGATCAAGTTAATTCTCATTAGTAATTTTCTTTTATCGGCTGCAGCAAATGGCCGGACAACCGAATTCATAACTGATAAAAATTCTGGAGGTAGCCATTGGCATGGCACACCTAGGTTAAAAGTATATAATTTCATACCTTTGAAGCTTGGGTTAATACGTTAAACTGATCTGGAATTTGTTTTTTATGGTTAACTCAGATATTGCTATGGAAGTGCTGAAACACTTTCATAGCTTTTTTCTTAAAAACCTGCGCGGAAATATCAGCTTGCTTTGCCTTTGATTCTTTTCATTTTGGTTTTGTTTAGTTGTTGATTGTTGGTTAGGTTATTTTACTTTTATAGTCTTGCCTTCGATAGCAAAACGCACATTACTGGTTTCTTCAAGCATCCTCAATATGACGGATACATTTTCAAATCGGGAGACGGAGCCACTAAAAGTAGGGACATCCAGTGGCGAACCGAGATTGCGTACATAGACAATATCTACATTATACCATCTCGATACCTTTCTTAAAATATCGGTTAGCGGGTCTTTATTAAAAACAAACTCGCCATTTTTCCAGTCTATCGCATCACCGGCATTTACAGCTTTTACATTGAGCTTGCCTCCTATTAAAACAGATTGCTCCCCTGGAATCAGAACAACATCATTATTCACCTTTACAGATCCTTCTAACAATGTAGTTTTAACTCCATTCTCGTCGTCATATGCATTTACGTTAAAATGAGTACCAAGAACTTTAACTTCCTGACCTGCACTACGTACCAGGAATGGATGGTTTTTATCTTTTGCTACTTCAAAATAAGCTTCCCCGGTTAATTCAACAATTCGTTCTTCCTTTGAAGAGAAATTAACAAGGTATTTTAAAGAGGAGGCTGAGTTGAGCCAGACCTTAGTTCCATCAGGAAGTTTTAACTGATATTGTCCGCCTTTGGGTGTTTCAATACGATTATAATAGTCGTTTTTTCCTATTGCTTGTTGATTGGCAATCGTATACACAAGTTGTCCACTCGATGTTTTGGTAATTTGTATACCTGCCTGTGTAGCTATTGCACCACTAGATGCATCGGTTAAACTAATTTTTTTGCCATTCGCAAGGGTTAAATAAGCTTTATTTCCTCCCGCAGGAATATCCTGAAATAATACTTGTGCCATTTTATTGCCATCTGATGTACCATTGTGATAAAAATACAGTACAGTACAGAAAGCTAAAATCAGACAGGCAGCCGCAGCAACTGCTGGCCATAAAAAGCGTCTTCCTGGGCTTTCTGCTTTTCTTTTCTTCTGAATTTCGTGCCACATTTCAGAGCTAAGCGCATCTAGATCCGTTTCAGAAAACTCGGAATCATCATCCTGGTGAAGTTGGTGCAACCAGTATTTGGCAATCTGCTGTTCTTCATCCGTTCCATTTCCTGAACTCACTTTATCTAATATGGCCTGTATGTCTTTTTGCATGGTCTTTTATTCCCGGTTTAACCCTTATTAAAGACTAAGACGATTCAAAAGAAGCCATTAGGTACAATGACAAAAAAAAGATTTAAAATAAATCAAAAACCGACAGTTACAAATAAAACTATAATACCAAGTTTAACTTTAAGATGTTTAAGTGCACGCTTCATTTGGGTTGAAACGGTATGTTCAGAAAGGCTGAGTTCCGTAGCAATTTCTTTTGTACTTAGAAAGTATTTCCTCTTCAGAGTATAGATCTCACGCATTTTTGGGGGCATTGTTAATATTTCCTTTTCGATTAGCAGTGTAATATCTTTTTCACGGATTAAATAATCTGTATCCTCATTACTTATCTCAACATAATGTTTTCCGCTATCCACATATTTTCTAATGATACCCTTATGCTTAACGACATCGAAGATTCGATTAAGTACAGATTTATATAGATAACCCGACAGGGTTGTGTTTAAAGAGAAATCTTTGCGGCTATTCCACAACCAGGTAAATACATCCTGAACAAGGTCTTTTGCTTCTTCCCTATTGCGCAATTTCTTATAAGCATAGATCAAAAGAAGTTTATCATAGCGTAGATAGATCTCCTTAAAAGCAGCATCATCGTCATCTTTTAATAAAAGGACAAGCTCCTGGTCAAAGCATGTGCTGTAATTGATCATAAATCCTTATCCCCCTTTCGAATCCAAGTTCGTTTTAAACTCAATATTAATAAATTAATTTGAAAAGAATTGGTAAGCGACGAAAAATCCGGCTTACCAATTCGGTGGACGCTAAGGAGAGCAAAATTTAATTTGGCACTTTCCTCTTTTATTTCTGAAGAGAATTATAGTTATAAGGAATATAATTTTGCCATTTCCATGGAGTATATTTATCGGCAATGGCTATTTCAAGTATATCCTTAAAAATGCTTTCTCCATTATCACTATTGGTCATTATTACTATGCCGGTACCGGTTTCAGGAAAAACAATACAATAATGCTGAAATCCATCACCATGACCTTCCTTAAAGGCACCCCAGCCATAAGGCGATTTAAGTAAACCCCAACCTAGTCCATAGCTTAAGGATATCCCATCGTTAGCACTGGTGTCTTTTTGAGACAATGGCCCAAATTGGGTAACAGACCGCAAACGGAACTGTGGGCGGAACATCTCTTGTCGTGATTGCTTCTTAAGTGCCTGGCCCTGCAGCAAGACTTCAACAAATTTAGAATAGTCATCAAGTGTTGTTTCAAGAGTACTTGGAGAACGTGCCTCATTATCTTTGTCTTTATCATAGGCTTTGCCCTCCTGGTTATATCCAAGTGCATAATCGGCTTCAAATCTCGGTAACCAGGTATAAGCGGAATTCTTCATATTAAAAGGGGTAAATATTTTTTCCGTCATAAGTTGCGCTAAAGACTTTTGGGTAATTTTCTCAATTATCGTTTGCAAATAAACCATTCCTTCGCCCGAATAACTATATCTGCTGCCAGGCATAAACGCAACCCTTAACTTCTGGTCGGAATTGTCCCATCGCCAATTTGGAAATCCAGTGGTATGATCCAAACACATTCTAGCAGTGATCCGTTTATAAAGTGCATCTGTTTTAAGATCGTTATAATTATCCTGCCATTTGGTTTTTTGAGGATATTCGTAGATCGGTTTTGGTAAATAATCCTGTAGTGGCCTGTCCAGATCGATTATTCCTTCTTCTACCAGTTTTAACACCAATACTGTAAATACGGTTTTACTTAAAGATGCTCCGTAAATGCTCATAGAAGGATGTAACTTCACCCCCGCATCATTTCCAATACCAAACCCCTCCTTATAAACTACTTTATTTTTATTGAAAATTGCCAGCTCAAGTCCTTTAACTTTGGCCTTGTCCATTAAGAACAAAATTTTGTTGCGAAGAGAATCAGTACTGATGGAGGTTCCATCAATCTTTTTAATCTGCTGAGCCTTTAAAACTGGACTGCTAATAAAAAGCAGAAAGGCTATCATTGCCGGATATGACTTATTCATAAGCTACTATTTATTCAAAAGTATATGTTCTATGCTTCCTTTTGTCTCCTAACAATGGCATTTGTTACAATTTTATTTTTTAATGTTCATGTTCCCCTTCATGCACTGGGTGCAATTCGAATTTTAAATCCAAATCGTTAGCCCCCGCAAACTTTGAGGCAAAATTGATGTCATTCCAGTTCGCTGCCGTGATGCTGGCCTTTACTCCCGGATTAAGATGGCGAAGTACATAACGGAAGGTGAAGCCTGTTTCTGTGTGCTCATCAACCGTTAAATATCCTGTTACTCCAACACTTATTTTCTTATTCTCCTTATCCCTATCGGCATAAACATAAGTTAAAATCCCATCGGGTGCACCTAATATAAATGCCTGATGGATGTCGTGTTTTTCAAGGAATTCCTGCTGCATTTCGCGGTTCGCAAAATCAAACGATTTAAGTGTTAGTTTGTAAGTTTTACCTTCTGTAAGGTGGAGGTGCGTACCTACAGGAGGTAAGCCTTTACTATCAAAGGTTATAATGGCTGGCTTTGCTTCGGCAATAGGGTTATAATGATAATGATCACCATGTTCCTCGCGTTCAACTTCAAGAAAAGTAAGTTCTGCTTTGCCAATCTCTTCTTCTGGCACTTCGGGCTTGGGATCCTTCTTACAGGCATTAAATGTGAGTGCGATAAGCGCTACTAAAATTGCTAATGAGTAATTGCGTAATTTGTTCATAATTGTAAATTATTATATGTAATTGATAAGATTTATTCGATTAAAAATTATAGTTAAGTCGTATGGTGATATTCCTTCCCATATCATGAGTATAGTATCTGTAGCGGTTCATATACTCTTTATAAAGGGTGTTAAATAAATTGTCTACACTAAGATTTAAGCCCAGCTCTTGCTCTCCAACCTTAATCGTTGTTCCGCCCGAAAGTTGAAAAAGATGATAAGCTCCAGGAGGAGCGGCATAGTCGCTTTCGGGCTCATAACGGGTCTGCCGACGAACGAAGCTATGTCCTGCCTGTATCCAGGCGTTATTTAAGTTTTTAAATTGAAAATCTAGATGAATATGCTGATCTACCCTGTCCGAAGAGATGTAAGGCAGATATTTACGATTGTCAAGATCTCGCGCTCTGATTAGTGCAGCATTGAATTTATAGGACAGCAACTCAGAAAAGTGATAAGTCCCTGAAAGGTTTGTACCAAAAAATGATGCATTAGTTTGTTTATATCTGAATATTGGATAGGTACCACTTACAGTTTGTCTGAAAATTTTATCAGGTTCAGAATAGATGTAATTATTGATATACTGAGCATAGGCATCAAGTGTAAAATCTATTTTTTCTCCGTAATATTTTAAAGTGTTTATCCATTTGTACCCTTGTTCCGTTTTAATATTAGGGTCGCCTATTTCATATAATCCGGCACCATGATGTAATCCGTTGCTAAACAATTCATTGGCGGTAGGTGCTCTCCAGGCTAAACCTAAATTGCTACCTAATTGCCAGTATCGGTTAATTTTCAAAAGCATACCGAACGACCCGGTAACATTATGAAACCTGCTCTGCCCTCCGTAGTATTGTTCTGTAATCTCTGAACTTTCATCACCATTATTAGCGTATCTGTATCCCGCAGCGTCAAATAGTTTAAAGTCGTATCGCAATCCAGCTTCAAATTCAAAATCGTTTTTTAACCAGTGCTGAATCAGAAAAATACCTCCGGTAAAACTATCATAGTTTGGGATAAATGTATTTGCCAATGTTCCGGGAATGTTATTGTTCACCTGAAAAATCCCATTGAGGCCATATAAGCGTTTTGCTCCTTTCAGGTTTTGCTTTTCAAAAACCAGGTCCAACGTATGGGTATTCAAAATCAGATCTGTAATAGGCAACGCTTCCCTATCGCCCCTCCTGAAATCATACTCTTTACGCTGATTCTTTTGAAAACCATACGTTATATCTAAAGACTGTCGATCAATAAAGTCATAGTGAGCTTTAGCTTTGAATAAATCATGTACAACTTTTTGGCGTGGAGCAGAAATGTTATACGTAAATTCATAGTTCTCCAGTGGCCTGCCTATTGCTATTCTGGCATCAATATCTTCCCTTGTGCCTACATGCGCGCTATATAAAATACCTAACTCAGTACCAAAGCGACTATAATAAACTTCATATAAAGCCTTGGCTGTATGATACCCTGCTGCTGCTGAATAATTTAACTCCTGAACTCCGGTATTACCAAGATAATACTCGGCTGAGCGTACATTACCCGATTTTTTAAGTGTTCCCTGTAATCGCCAGCCAAAGCCTGGTAATGATTTTAATCCACCACTAAGCATTCCTGATGTGGTACCTGATCTGCCATTTGATGCGCCTATAAGATTAAGTCCTCCTGATATACCAGCTGAACTGGGTAAAGAAGGAGGCTCTACTATAATCACTCCACCAATTGCTTCAGCTCCATACCTTACTGACTCTGCTCCTTTTATCACATGAATCCTGCTGGCAAGAAAGGGATCTATTTCGGGAGCATGTTCCAGGCCCCATTGTTGAGCTTCAAGCCTTATTCCGTTATTTAGGATTAGTATTCTGTTGCCGTGCAGTCCTTCTATTACAGGCTTGGAAATGGTTGAGCCTGTTTTTAATATACTTACACCCGGAACCTCTTTAATGGTTTCGGCCAGTCCGGAGCCCTTAGTTTGCTGAAGCTGCTTTTCAGATAGGGTTACAGAAATACTGGTTCTGCTTACAGGCTTCGGCTTATCAACAATACTTACCTCTTTCAGTTTAATAGAATCAATTAGGACTTGAGCTTGTGTATATCCGGAAAATAGAAAGATAAAGCCAGGAATTAAAAGTAATCTTCTCAGCATAAAAAACAGGCTTTAAAGGACCCTTTCAAAGGGATTTTCAAATTTCTCTCCCTGCCAGAAGCAAATCAGCTCTTTATGGTTCAATAAACACGAGGTTAGTTCATTATTCAATTGGTCTTTATCCATATCTTGTCCAATAAGAACAAGCTCGTTTAAACGATCTCCAAAACCCATGTCCCATCTGCTTTCTATGTCTTGCCGGTTTTCCAGGTAATCTGTATAGCGGAGTCTTTCCTGCAAAGACATACTTGCCCACCAATTTCCTGCATTTTCGATTTTAAGAGAACCACCTGCCTGAGAGAAATTAAGTGCATAATCTGGCAGAGCCGCAATCCAAAACAAGCCTTTGGTTCTTAGAATGTTATTCGGAAAATCTACATTTAGGTAGTTCCATAGACGCTGTGGATGAAACGGTCTTGATGAGCGAAACACAGTGCTACTTATACCATATTCTTCTGTTTCAGTCTCGTGAATTGTATTTAATTCCTTAATCCAACCCGCGCCTTGTGAAGAAGTTTCAAAATCAAACAATCCTGTATTGAGAATTTCTTTGAGATCAATTTTACTATATACACTCTCTATTTGTTTTGCAGAGGGATTAAGCTTTTTGATCAAGGCCCTTATCAGCTTCAAATCTTCTTCACTAACCAGATCGGTTTTATTAAGGATAATCACATTTGCAAACTCGATCTGATCGGTTAGCAAGTTTACAATAGTTCTGCGGTCTACCTGTTCATCAATCCAGTCTCTATCCAGCAAAAGCTCATCAGTCCCAAAATCCTTTTTAAAATTATAGCAGTCTACCACCGTTACCATTGTATCTAGTCTGCTAAACTTACTGAGGTCTATCCCCAGATTTTCATCCACATAATTAAAGGTCTGGGCAACCGGAATTGGTTCAGAAATGCCTGTGCTTTCAATAATCAGGTAATCAAATCTGTCCTCTTTGGCCAGTTTTTCAACTTCGGTAATCAGGTCTTCTCTTAGCGTGCAGCAGATACATCCATTACTCATTTCCACAAGCCGCTCTTCTGTTCTCGATAGCTTATGTTCGTTCTGAACAGTTCTCGCATCAATGTTGATCTCGCTCATGTCATTCACTATCAGTGCAACTTTTAAATCCTGTTTATTATTAAGGATATGATTTAATAAAGTGGTTTTACCGCTACCAAGAAAGCCACTAAGTACGGTTACGGGTAATTTTCTCTGTTTCATAAATGCAATTGTGTTGCAAATATATTTCATTTATTATTACAAATGCAACAAAATTGCGTTTATATTTGTAATCACAATTCAAAACCAGTTGGAACTGGCACAAAAAATATATTTAAACAACATGAAGCACTTTATCAAATCCGAAAAATTAGATCAGTTGGGAATGACCGCCTCTTTAGCCTGTGCAATTCATTGTGCAGTGCTGCCCTTTGTGCTTACTGCATTACCATTGTTTGGCCTTAGTTTTTTAGCCCATAGCTGGGTAGAGATGAGCATGATAGGCTTATCGCTCGTTATTGGTGTGTATTCACTGAGTACCTCATATCCTAAACATAAAAGACTATTACCTATTATAATTCTAGTAATGGGCTTTGCAATGATAGCAACAGGGCATTACCTAATAGAAAACCTGGAGGCTGTATTAATCCCAATAGGAGGTTTTACCATTGCCTTTGCCCATTATGTAAACTGGAAATACAGCCGCAGCTGCGCGCATAAATAAAATTGCATTTGCTAACTTTACAAACCACAGAAGTGATGAACAGAAAATTAATATTTGGTGCGTTTTTGCTTTTTATAAGCATGATAAACCCAGGTTGCAAACATGATAAAGTAAATGGCAAGCAGCTTTACATGAACTATGTAAAAAGCCACATTAAAAATTAGGATTAAGTATGATTGCATTAAATGCGGTAGCTCATAACTATGAGAATGGCCATAGAATAGGCTTTGAAGACTGGCAGGTAGAAGATGGATCTCAATGGCTATTGCTTGGCGCATCCGGAAGTGGTAAAACTACGCTGCTTCATATTTTAACAGGAATTTTAAAGCCCCTGCAAGGTAGTGTTGTTATTAATGGCACATCTATTTATGATCTGTCTTCAAAACACCTGGATCAGTTTAGGGGCAGAAACGTTGGGATCATTTTCCAGCGTCCACACCTTATAAAAAGTCTTACGATAAAGGAAAACCTTGTCATGGCGCAGAGTTTTGCAAATCTCCCAACCGACTTAAACAGAGTACAGGAAGTTTTAGCTTCTTTAGGCATAGCCGATAAAAAGGATGATTATCCGAGTGAGCTGAGTCAGGGACAGTTGCAGCGTGTATCTATTGCAAGGGCGGTAATTAACAGGCCAACATTACTGATCGCAGATGAACCAACGTCAAGTTTGGATGACAAAAATGCAGCAGCAGTGCTGGAGCTTTTAATAGATCAATCGGGCATTAACCAGGCTACACTTATTGTGGCTACGCACGACAAAAGAGTTAAAGACGCGTTTACAAACACCTACGAATTATCATGAGCCCTTTAAAGATAAGCTGGAAAAGCATCTGGTCTAAACCATTATCATCAGTATTAAACATTATCTTGATTGCTTTTGGAACTGGTATATTAACCATACTACTGCTTGCCTCAAAGCAAATTAGTGATAAGCTGGAAAACAACTCTAAGGATATCGACCTGGTAGTAGGAGCCAAAGGCAGCCCTTTGCAGCTTATACTGAGCAGCATTTATTACATCGATTTCCCCACAGGCAACATCCCTTTAAAAGAGGCTCAGGAACTGGCCAGAAGTCCTTTTGTTAAAAACGCAGTGCCATTAGCCCTTGGAGATAATTATAATGGTGTCCGTATTGTGGGCACCGACAGCAATTTTGTTGGTATTTATAAGCTTGAGGTTAAAGAAGGTAAATTCTGGCAAAGCGATTTTGAAACCACTATTGGAAGCTCCGTAGCTAAAAATCAAAGGCTTAAAATAGGTGATACTTTTTATGGTGCACATGGTCTTACCGGAAGTACTGATGTGCATAAAACCCAAGCCTATAAAGTTGCCGGCATTTTAACACCACAAGGAAATGTAACAGACAATCTGATATTAACGAACATTTCAAGCGTCTGGAAGATGCACGATCACGAGGAAGAAGAAGAACATGATCATGATTCAAAACACAAAGAAAAGGAAGCACCAGAAATTCAGAATAAAGAAATTACTTCCTTACTGATCCAGTACCGTTCACCAATGTCGGTGGTTATGTTTCCTCGTATGGTAAATGAATCTACAAATATGCAGGCTGCCTCTCCCGCTCAGGAAAGCACCAGATTGTTTTCTTTAATAGGCGTTGGGGTGGATACGTTGCAATGGTTTGCCTTACTTATTATGTTCATTGCAGCAGTAAGTGTATTTGTAAATCTGTACAACTCATTAAAAGAAAGAAGTTATGATTTGGCCATTATGCGTACACTGGGAGCATCCAGAGGTAAGCTGTTTCTGATTGTAATTGCAGAAGGGATTATGCTTACTTTAGCAGGTACAATAATTGGAATAGCATTAGGGCATTTGGCTTTAGAATTTATTGGAAGCAATCAGGAAAGTAGTCAGGCCCGATTAACCGGGTTGATTTTACTTGGTGATGAGGCATATTTATTTGCAGCCGGACTTGCTATTGGTATATTTGCGGCTATAATACCTGCTGTACAAGCGTATAGATCAAATATCTCTAAAATATTATCAAAGAATTAAAACACACTTTTATGATAAAAAATATTGTTCTCTTCTTATTACTTTTTACTGGTCTCGCTGTTAAGGCACAGCACAATCCTGATGATCAGATAATGTCTGATAACTGGGATGTTATTGGCAGTGTAGATTTCAAAATAGTTAAGGATACAGAGATGTTTGCCGTTTACAACAACAACATAAAGAAATTCGCAAATAAACCATTTGAGCTCGAAGGCTATATTGTTCCTATTAAAGACGGGATGAAACAAACTAAGTTTATGCTTTCTACCTTACCCATTAATCAATGTTATTTCTGCGGTAAAAACGGAGTACCTATTATGGTGTTGGTAGAGCTAACAGAACCTATAAAATTCACTTATCAAACCATAACTGTAAAGGGAACCTTAAAGTTAAATACCGGCAATGCAATGGATAACCCACCTATTGTACTAGCTGCAGCCAAACCTATTTAAACCGACCAACATGATAGATCCAGCCAACATATTAAGAACGCACGATTTAAAGCATACCAAACAAAGGGTTCGCGTGCTCGAAGAAATTGCTTTGGATACAGCTGCTGTTTCGCAACCGGAGCTCGAAAAAAAGCTCGGTAAAGAAATAGATAGGGTTACGCTATACAGGATATTGAATACTTATGAAGATAAAGGCATACTTCATAGGATAATGGATATGAATGGAACTGCCAATTACGCAATCTGCTCGGCCTCCTGTACAGAACACCATCATCATGATGAACATGTACACTTTAATTGTACAAACTGCTTTAAGATTTATTGTTTGGAGGTTAATGTCCCAAGAATTAAAATGCCTCAAGGTTTTACAGCCACAACCGTAACCTCAACAGCTTTTGGAGTTTGCGAAAAATGCAACAGCAGCGCGGTTCACTGATAAAACCCCCTGATCTTCTTTTCGAAAACCAAGGGGTTTTAAGTAATTAGTTATTAATGACCTGAATGACCATCAGCACCGTGCGCATGACCATGGCTCAATTCATCTTGAGTAGCCTCACGTACGGTTAAAATTTTACCAGCAAATATTAAATTTTTACCAGCCATCGGGTGGTTCAAATCTACTGAAATAACATCCTCATGAACAGCTGTAACGCCAGCTCTGAAGTGGTTACCTTGATTGTCTTGTAAAGGGATAACATCACCTACTGAAGGCAATTCAACATCTTTAAACATGTCTTTAGGCAAGTCTGCAAAAGCTCCCGGATCTAATTCACCATAACCATCAGCTGCGGTAAGTTCAAAGCTATATTCATCTCCAACATTCAGACCATCTAAATGTTCTTCAAATTTTGGCAACATCATTCCTGTACCATAAAGAAATACTAATGCATTTTGCTCATCGGCTTTCTCTACAAAAACTTGTTGTCCTTCTTCATTAGTCGTATGCAATTCGTACGTTAATGATACTACTGTATTGGGTTTAATACTCATTATGATGTTATTTAGTTATCAATTGTAATGCTTCATCAACGGTCGCTACCGGCAACTGGCACGCTTTATTTCGGCAAATATAGATTTTTGTTTCAATGCTTTGCTTATCTTTTAACAAAGGTAAGCTCGAATTTGTTCCGGCCAATGTAATTTTATTAGGGATGTAATGCATATTCAGTTCCCTTTTTATCTCTGATACCTTATCACCGGTTATAGCAATCTCATTAATTCCGAATACTTCATTAAGCAATTGAATAGCCCAGTTAGAATATGCTGAACCGTATGTTTTTATTTGAGGATGGACGGATGTAAGCATCGCTGCAGCCTTGTTCAAATATTGCTCATTATCGAATAACAATCCCAAAACATGTAAATTCTGCGCCATTGTTGAGTTTGAAGATGGAATCACATTATCCATTATTTCATGTTTACGAGCAATCAGAGTTTCGCCACTAGCAGAGGTATAAAACAGCATCGGACTATCTGGATCTTCAAAGTTTGCCAACACATAATCAGTTAACTGCTTTGCTTCAGTAAGCCAGCGCTCATCAGAATCTGATTGATAAAGCGCAATCAAAGCTTCAATAAAAAAAGCATAATCATCTAAAAACCCCGGAATGGTTACCTTTCCGCTTTTAAAGTTACGATACAAGCCACCATCAGGGGTACGTAAATTTGCCAGAATAAAATCGGTAGCTTTTTTTGCCAATTCATAATAATGTGAAATACCAAGTATACCAGCACTTTCAGCTAAGCCTTTAATAGCCATTGCATTCCATGCAGTAAGACATTTGTCGTCTAATCCCGGGCGTACTCTTTTGCTACGTGCCTGTAATAGTTTAGCCTTCGCCTCTCTTATCTTTTCTTGAAGCTCCATTACCGTTATTCCTTTTACATCTGCATATTCCTCTTCTTCAAACTTCCTTAAAAGTATATTGGTTTTTTCTTCTTCCCAATTCCCATCATCCGTAACCTTATAATAATTTGCCAGCAGATGGGCATCCTCTCCTACTACGGCATCAAATTCTTCCTTGTTCCAAACATAAAACTTACCTTCCATACCTTCGCTATCTGCATCCAAAGCGGAGTAAAATAGACCCTCGGGCGAAGTCATTTCTCTTTCAAGCCAATCAATAGTTTCTACTACTACATCTCTAAACAGGAGAGATTTAGAATATTGGTAAGCTTCAGCATAAAGGCTTATCAGCTGTCCGTTATCATAAAGCATTTTCTCGAAATGAGGAACATGCCAATTACCATCTACAGAGTATCTGGCAAATCCTCCTCCAACATGATCATAAATACCGCCAAGCGCCATTTTCTCTAAAGTAAGTAAAGCCGATACGTGAGTCGCATCATCTTCCATCAGGTGACTATATCTTAGCATAAACTGCCAGTTATTTGGTAATGGAAATTTTGGGGCACGGTTGTAACCACCCTCGGCCATATCAAAATATCTTTTCCAGGGCTCTATAATTTCTGTTAAGTGGGCTTTGGTATATTCATCAACCTTAACATTAGGAATCACCTTTTCAGAGTTACGAATTCCATCGGTAAGCCTGTCGGCGTACTGCTTTGCTTTATCAGGTTCATTGGCCCATAAGTTAGCAACGCTCAATAAAACGCTGATCCAATCGTCCTTTTTAAAATAAGTACCACCATAAATTGGTCTTTGATCTGGTAGGCAAATACAATTTAAAGGCCAGCCGCCACTACCTGTCATTAACTGTATGGCCATCATGTAAATCTGATCAATATCAGGCCGCTCTTCTCTATCCACTTTAATACATACAAAGTGCTGATTCATTACTTCGGCAACTTCGTGTTTTTCAAAACTCTCGCGCTCCATAACATGGCACCAATGGCATGCCGAATATCCTATACTAACCAATATTAACTTATTTTCCTCCTTCGCCTTTTGTAAAGCTTCTTCTCCCCATTCATACCAATTTACGGGGTTATGGGCATGTTGCAATAAGTAAGGTGATGAGGCTTTAATTAAATTATTGGGTTCTAAATTCATGCTATAAAGGTAAAAAGATAAGTTGTACTTTTACAGTATAGCTCTGATAACATGAAGATTACATATATCGAAATTTATCGTTTCAGCATACCAACAGAACCATTTGCAATTGCTACTGGCACTATGTATTTCGCTCAGAATGTGCTCATTAAAATTTACACCAACAATAATATTTATGGGATTGGGGAATGCTCAGCGTTTCCTATGATTGTTGGAGAAAGTCAGGAAACCTGCCTGGCAATGGCAAAAGAGTTTGCCAGGATTCTTATTGGAAAAGATCCTCTTGACATACCTGAAAGAATGAACGAGCTGCTGGGCTATGCCGCACACAACAGCACCATCAAAAGTGCATTCGACATGGCCCTGTTTGACATTGCGGCAAAACATGATAAACAGCCTCTTTACAAATATTTAGGCGGCGAGAAACGTGTTGTAGAAACCGACATGACCATAGGTATCGATAGCCCTGAAAACATGGCAACTGCTGCAATAGGGTTTAAAGCCAATGGCTGCCATATCATCAAAATAAAACTTGGTAAAGATGTGCATAGCGATATAGAAAGGGTGAGCTTAATCAGGCAGGCAGTTGGAACCGACATGATTCTGAGGCTCGATGCAAATCAAGGCTGGAGTTTTGATGATGCACTATATGCACTGGGGGCACTGGAGAATTTCAACATTCAATTTTGCGAACAACCTATGCGTACCTGGTTTGATGATAAACTGCCAGAACTAAGAGCAAACTCTCCTATTAAAATTATGGCAGATGAAAGTTGCTACAACCATCACGACGCGCGAAAGCTGATAAACAGTGGCTCGGTTGATTACCTTAATATTAAGTTTTCAAAATCAGGAGGAATACTTGAGGCACAAAAGATTCATGAAATTGCTTTACAAACCGGCACAAAATGTATGATAGGCGGAATGCTTGAAAGTAGAATAGCGATCAGTGCAAATATGCATTTTGCTTTGGCAAGTCCTAATGTGATTTTCTTCGATTTGGATTCCTGTTTACTTGGGCATCTCGTTGACCCCGTAACTGGTGGCATTACATACAACGGATATTTTGTGGATATCCCTGATACTCCAGGAATTGGAGCTGATGTAGATCCTAAATTCCTGAAAACATGTGAAAAATGGATGATCTAAAAATAGCTATTGGCTTTTCTTCTTAAACAGGCCATTTAGCTTATCAGCAATCACATTTTTAGCTTTTTCTGTTGCTTGCGCTTTAATGGTATCAACTTTAGCCTGAGCAACCGCTTTAATCTCCTCTTTTTTCTCGGCAACTATCTGGCTAACGGCTTCCTTAGCTCCTGCCTTTGCATCTCCTGCGCCGTATTTTAAATTAATAGTAGGTTTTAGAATTGTACCACCTAACACCGCATTTACTTTTATAGTTTCACTCATGGTTACATTAGTCCCAGCCTTGTTATTCAGCTTCGCAATAAAGGCATTTGCCGTCTCATTTGCTTTTGCTCCAAGCATAGCTCTCGGGACATTTAACCCAAGCTGATAATCCATACTCTGATCCAAACCATTTGAACCTTGAACATTCATCAAAATGCCTTCTTTTTTAATGTCAAAAGGCGCAACATTTAAACGACCGTCTTTAATCTTGAACTTAGTAAGAACATTGTTTAATTCCAGCTTTTTAAATTTATCGGAACTTAAAGCAGAAGCCAGTTTATTTAATGGCTCAAATCCATCAAGTACTGCCTGAATAATGTTGGTTAAACCCTCAGCATTTATAGAAGAGTAAACAGGCATCATATTTTGATCCAGATCAGAATTGAACTTTAAATTAGTAGAGAATACTCCCTTTGCAAATTTGGCAACCGGGGCCAATAACTTTACCGTATTGAAAGCAGTAAATGCTTTTTGGATATCCATTTTTTCGATGCCGAAATCAACATCAACCTTTGGTTTTTTAGGGTCTATTGTGGCGTACGATCCATTCATCTTCACCGTACCATCAAGCATGTTCATCCCCATATCTTTAAAGTATATGGTCTTGTTTTTAACTTCTAAAGCTCCCTTTGCATTAGTGATATCATAATTATCATATAACACACGTCCTGCTTTTGCGGTCATATCAAAATCGATATTTCCGGGCACTTCAAATACAGTTAATTTCGAATCACCCTTTTTCGCTGTTTCCTCCGTACTTTTTGGTCCCATCAACTCATTAACATCAATTAAGTTCGAGGCCACGTTGAATGTTCCTTGTAAGGCTTGGTTCTTTTTAAAGAAGTAGCTCAGGTAGTTATTTACCGTACCATTTGCGGCGAAATCACTTTTACCAACTTTAGCGGTAAGATTGCCTAAAGTGATATTCTTAGGACTAAAAGACATTTTTGCCGAGGGAACGCTAACAGGCATTGGCACATTTTTACCTGAATAATTGAAATTACTTGCCAGCATTTGTCCTGATGCTTTGAATGCTTCATACTGCCCTTTATCAATAGATGATTTACGTCCTGCCGCCTGCACATCTGCATCCAGAATACCACTTAAGGTCATATCCTTCATCGGGAAAATTGTAGTCAGCTGTTTTAAATCCAGCTTTCCTTTAAGTGCCATATCCACAAATGGATCAGTTGTCGGATTTTTCAACAATAATCTTCCATCAATTGGTGCATTACCAAACTCCATGTGAAATGCAGGTACATTTACAACGGTATGATCCATTACACCATCGGGATTACTGATTTGCGATTTCACTTGTATATTATTAATGGCAGAAGGCAAAGAAGGATATTTTATCTTACCATTTTCTATAGAAAGATTAACATTAAAAGCAGGTAATGATTTATCATTGTATATACCTTTCGCACTTCCGTCCATTGCAAATTTACCTGTAGCATCCATGTCCTTAAAATTGCTGGCATAAATTGCGGGTATTAAAGAAAGGAAATTTTTAAGTTCAGATTGCTTTGCATCAAACTTAAAATCCATAACTATATCCTTATCATTTGGCATGGCAAGGTATCCAACGGCCGACAATAACAATTCATTAAGTTTAATCTTGTTCTCGGCAAAAGTGAACTTCATATTCTTTATATCGATATCAATAGGAAGATCAGCACCAAGCTTTACCTTGTTCAAATAAGGAATACCACCATATTTAACTGTTAGTTTTTCTATATCAGACTGAGTTTTAAGGGTAAACAAATCTTGCGTAAAATCACCTGTACCTGTATGGTTTAAATTATCCATCTCCATGAAAAAACCTAAAGAGGCATCATCATAAACAACTTTACCTTTTTCAATTGCATACTTTTGTAAGGCTACTTTAAAAGCAGTTTTAGCAGTATCTGTTCCCTCAGTGGCAGAACTATCTTTCTTTGCAATATCCCAATTGGCCTGACCACTTTTCAATACTTTAGCCAGAATCTTTGGCTCTTCAACATTAATTGATTTTATCTCATACTTTTCACCCTTAATCACACTCATTAAGTTCACATTCAATTGAAGTTGCTTAATGGTCGCTAATGTGTCTTTAGCAAAGCTATCAATACCCAAAACGGTTAGGTTGTTGATCTTTATCCCCAGGTTAGGAAACGAACGGATTAAAGTTAAATCCAGATCTTTAAAATCCACTTTAGCATTCACACTCTCATTTATAGACGATTTAATCTTTGCATCAATCTCCTTTTTAAAGAACAAGGGAATTGCAGCCGCAGCGGCGAATAAAACAACAAATAAACCGATTACAACAATTGATATCTTTTTAAGCATGTATTTAATATATAAAATCTTTTAAAACCTCTGCATAGCAATAAACACACCAAATTACTTTTATTGATTAAACCATTCCTATCTTTATCCCTCTATAACTCTAGAATAACAAAAATTGTATATGAAAAGATTAATCTTCACAGCGATATTATTCATTAGTATGGGTACTATGGCATTTGCACAAACTGACAAAAAGGTAAAAAAAACGCCTGAACAAAAGGCTCAGTATGCAACAGAGGAGCTGACTAAAAAGCTATCGCTAACTGCCGATCAAAAATCAAAAATTGAGGCAATAAACATCGAAAGCTTTAAAAAAGTAAAGGATAGCAATCCTAAAGGCGAAAAGAAAGACAAAGCTGCTATTAAAGCCGCTAAAGATGAAAGAGACAATAAAATAAACGCAGTCTTGAATGACACTCAGCGCAAAGCTTACAAAGAGTTTAAAGCAGAAAAGAAAACTGAGAAGAAAGCAAACAAAAAAGACGCTCCAAAAAAAGCTGAATAATAACAAAACAGCTTTCAAACAACAAGAGGATACCTAAAAAGGTAAGGTCGTCATCCTGAATTCATTTCACTGTTGTCCGGTTATAAAGTTAACCGGACAACAGTGAAATGAATTCAGGATGACGATGAGCATAATCAAACAGCAAAGACACCTTTTTAGATATCCTCTTGTTTATACTCATCGTCATTAACGATGAGCTCTTTTAAAATTCTTAACTTTGTTTCATGAATAAAGAAATTGCTGTCATTTTTGACATGGACGGTGTGATCTGCCATACCAATCCTTACCATTCCCTTGCCTTCCGTGAGTTTTTTTCGACAAGAAACCTGACTCCTACAGATGAAGAGTTCGCCCAACACATGTTTGGCAAATCAAATAGTTATATCCTCAGCCACTTCTTAAAAAGAAAAATTGAAGGCGAAGAACTACTGCAATTAGAACAGGAAAAAGAAGGTCTTTTCAGAAAAATATACGAACCCAATGTACAACCCATTTCAGGTTTAGTTGAGTTCATAAACAACCTAAAAAACAATGGCGCAAAATTAGGTGTGGCTACTTCGGCTCCATACGCCAATCTGGAACTGATACTCAACAAAGTACCCATTAGAGAAATACTAGGTTCTATAATGGCAAGCGAAGATGTGAAAAAACATAAACCTGACCCTGAGGTCTACCTTACGTCAGCCAAAAACCTTGGGATGTTACCTGATCAATGCATCGTGTTTGAGGATTCGTTTTCTGGAGTCTCGGCCGCTTTAAATGCAGGGATGAAAGTAGTTGGGGTGCTTACCTCTCATACTAAAGAGGAGCTTCCTCCTTGCAATTTATACATAGATGATTATAAAGATCTATCTTATGATACCATAAGTCGGTTAATCGATAAATAGAATTTACTTCTTTACGGTAATGCTTCTCCCTGTTACAAGAATAAACTTGTAAATCCGGTATAAGCCATCATCAGTAATTTCTATTTTCTCAACCAAGCCGGTTTTACTAAATGTATCGGTAACCAGATTACCAATTTTTACATCTTGTAATACATTCGATGGTGTTTCGTTATTTAATCTAATCATGACAGCAATGCGAAATTAAGAACCAAAGGTAGTTTTAAAATGTTATTTTAACGTTAATCAATATATAGAGAAAAACTTGTCGCAAACAGCCCCTAAAATTGACCTTTTCGCACCTCAATGCACCCATGTCTAATCTATAAATTTGTTTAACAACAATTTTTAAACTTACATAACTTAGAAAACATGGCTAAAATGAATCCTTACTTAAACTTCAACGGCAAAGCCGAAGAAGCTTTTAATTTTTACAAATCTGTTTTTGGGGGCGAATTTAGTGCCGTCCATAGAATGACCGAAGCACCTGAATCTTCGCAACTTCCTGAAAATGAAAGAAACGGAATAATGCATATTGCATTGCCAATTGACGGACATACTACACTAATGGCTTCAGATATACTTCCTTCTTGCGGACATATTTTAAATGAAGGGAACAATGTTCAAATATCTCTTCACCCAGAAAGCAGAGAAGAAACAGAACATCTTTTTAACGGGCTATCAGCAGGCGGAACTATTGAAATGCCCCTCGAAGATACTTTCTGGGGCGCTTATTTTGGAAGTTTTAAAGACAAATTTGGCGTGCAATGGCTGGTGAATTTTGAACAAAGCCAAAAATAAAGAAATCTCAATGCGGTAGTTAGAAAAAATGCCTGATGAATAATTTCATCAGGCATTTTTTAATTTAAGTTCATAAATTTCGAAAAAATTAGCTGTTGCCCCTTAATAAGCGCAAGATCTGCATCAATTTCCTTATTAATCGTTAAGCCAAGTTCATCACAGGCTAATTTATACAAAGAAGCGTGTACTGCCCCACCCACCAAATAAATTGGCACATCTGGTTTTAATCCACCCAACTCAGTCCCAATCAGTAGACCACTTAAATAGTGTAAGTTTTGCTGAGAAGGGATATTTTTAAGCACCTGATTGGTTCTCACCATAAAACCGGCATGTAAGAGATTTGAGTGCTGGCTTGCTCTAACTCCTTCCTTAAAGCGTTCCTGATTTTGAGGATCACCAAAATCCCCTCCTTCCTCTACCGAAGCCGATAATATGCTATTCACAGAAAGAAGATTAAAAAATTCACCGGTCATATAGGTCTTAAAGCTAACGGCCTGGTTGCTTTTTACTACAATGTGCTTGGGATGTGTACCCGGCAGAATTAACAATTGCTCCTGATCTTTATTATCCAAAAAAGCATCGCAGCCCACAACTTTAGTCTCCTCCCCACGCATTACATCACAATCAGTCATAGCTCCAGATATAATTACGAATGAGTTAGCTCCCGTACTATCAGCCATAAACTCTGTTTTCAGATCAGAACCATCAAGGTTAAATGGCAATTTCTTGTAAGGCAAGTCTATCATTCCAATTGTTGATGAGGCCATCCCAGAAAATAGTACAGGGATACCATCTGTAACCATATTTAAATTCTGCTGTAATGATCTTATTTCATCTTTTACGATAGATGCATAAAAATTTGCCCGCGACAAAAGAGTCCCTCCTTTTTGCTGCCAAAGTTTATACGTATCCGAAATTCCGTGGCTACTCTTTGTTTCAGCAAGAATGGCAAGGTCTTTCGCCTGAATCAAACGAAGTCTGAAGGAACTTGTCCCCCAATCACAGCTAAAAAAATAATCCATCAATTCTTCGATTTAATACGCTCCACGTTCCCAACCAGAAAGATGTATGAGCATGCCCCCATAAATCCTAAAACTGCGATAAAGATTAATGCCGGGGCAAAATTCCCGCCACTGGCCAGAAAACCGATAACAATGGGCACAACTATCCCCGAAAGCTGCCCTATAAAATTGAATACCCCACCCGTTATATTAATAAGGTGCTTTGGTGCAAGACTGGAAACAAAGATCCAGGTAATCGATGCAAAGCCTACTCCAAAAAAGGATAAAGCCATAAAGAAAATAATTAGCCCCGGTGTATCAACAAAGTTGGCTCCCAGAATAAACACAGAAATTAACAGTCCTATAATGATTGGTCTTTTACGTGCTTTTGCGGCAGACACTCCTTTTTTCATTAAATAATCAGACAAAAAACCAGAGCAGAGCACACCGGCAAAAGCTGCAAGGTAAGGTATTGATGCCCAGTATCCAGATTTGATAAAATCCAGTCCCCTATAATCAACCAGGTATTTCGGAAACCAGGTAAGGAAAAACCACAAAGTGGAATTGACCGCAAACTGACCTATATATATCCCCCATAATTTTCGGTGCGACAATACTTCTTTCAAATCAGCCCACTCAAACTTCTTTTTTGAATCTGCGTCGGAAATAGATTTTCCATCCATTAAACCGCCTCCGCTCTCTATGAGTTTTAGCTCTGCCTCATTTACTTTTGAATGTTTTAAAGGATCACGGTAAAAAACATACCATACAATTCCCCACAATACACCTATTAAACCGGTTACCACAAATAAACCCTTCCAACCCACATAAAATTGAATTTTCGAAAGTACTGGCATTAAAAAAGCCAGCCCCAGGAATTGCCCTGAAGTATAAACTGCAATTGCCGATGCCCTTTCATTATCAGGAAACCAATTACTCACTACCCTGTTATTAATTGGAAATGCAGGGGCCTCAAATGCTCCGGTTGCCATTCTAAGGCCAAATAGCGTAACAAACCCTCTGGCAAAGCCCTGCACAATGGTGGCAAACGACCAAGTGATGAGGCTAACCGCATATAGGATACGTGGACTAAAGCGATTCACCAATATCCCACCTGGAATTTGAAACAACAGATATGTCCAGCTGAAAGCAGAAAAGATCAGTCCCATCTGCACAGACGAGAATTTAAACTCTTTGCCAATATCAGAGGCTGCAACTGCCAGATTGCTCCTGTCCATGTAATTGATAACTACATTAACAAAAATCAAAAAAAGAATCTGGTAGCGAATTTTTGTTGGCTTCATATTCTATAATTTACCATTCAGCAACACTACCATCCTCATGTCTCCAAACAGGATTCCTCCAGTTATGCCCAATTGCGGCCATTTTTCTTACATGCTCTTCATTAATTTCAATTCCTAAACCAGGCTTATCTGGAATCTTCACATACCCATTTTCATACTCAAAAACCGTTTTATCGGTTAAATAATCCAGCAGATCGCTTCCCTGGTTATAATGTATCCCCAAACTTTGCTCCTGAATAAAGGCATTATGACAAGTTGCATCAACCTGCAGACATGCAGCCAAAGCAATCGGCCCTAACGGGCAGTGTGGTGCAGCGGCAACATCAAAAGCCTCTGCCATAGAGATTATCTTTTTACACTCCGTTATTCCCCCAGCATGTGAAACATCTGGCTGAATAATATCAACATATCCTTCCTTCAGTAGCGTTTTAAACTGCCACTTCGAAAACATCCTTTCACCTGTAGCAATAGGAATAGAAACATGATTGGCTATCTCCCTAAGGTCTTCATTATTTTCAGGCAATACCGGTTCTTCAATGAACATTGGACGATACTGTTCTAACTCCTTAGCCAGAATTTTAGCCATGGGTTTGTGCACACGACCATGAAAATCTATTCCAATTCCAAATGCAGGTCCAACTGCCTCTCTTACCGCAGCGATACGTTTTATAGCCTCATCAATTTTATCATAACTATCTACATATTGAAGTTCCTCAGTGGCATTCATTTTTACCGCTAAAAAACCTTGCTCAGCCATTTTCTTTGCGGCCAGTCCCACATCAGCTGGACGATCTCCGCCAATCCAGGAATATACCTTCATCTTATCCCTGGCTTTTCCACCTAACAACTGATAAACCGGAGCATTAAAAAACTTTCCTTTAATATCCCATAGTGCCTGATCTATACCCGCTATCGCGCTCATCAGAATTGGACCACCACGATAAAAACCAGCCCTATACATCACATTCCAATGATCTTCGATATTCATAGGATCCTTACCTATAAGATATTCCATTAATTCATCAACCGCAGCCTTTACCGTTGCCGCTTTCCCCTCAATAACAGGTTCACCCCATCCAACAATCCCCTCATCAGTTTCAATTTTTAAAAACAGCCATCTTGGTGGCACCTGGAACAATTCGTAGCTTCTAATTTTCATTTTGGGATATTTATAGGTTAACTGCCTGAACAAACGCTTGAGCTTTAGCAGTAAGTTTGGAAAGATATTCTAGTGTAACTTCTTGTTTGGTATTAACCAGTGCGCTGCCGATTCCAAATCCAACAGCACCCGCATTTTTAAAGTCTTTAATATTTTCGAGCGTGACACCTCCTGTAGGCAATAGTGGGATTTGAGGCAATGGTCCGGCAATATCTTTTAGATAAGAAGGAGAAGTGGCCGGAAATACTTTCACAATATCAGCCCCATTTTTATAAGCATAGTAGATTTCAGTAGCCGTATATGCACCTGGAATATTCACTACACCAAGGCTTTTTGCTATTTTAATCACCTCTATATCCACTATTGGCGAAAGGATAAAGCTTGCTCCTGCGGCAACAGCCTTTTTTGCCGAGTCAACATCAAGAACAGTACCTGCACCAATGATCATCTTGCTACCGAATTTATCGTTAAGCTCTTTTATAACAGTAAGTGGCTGCGCCGAGTTCATTGTAATTTCGAGTATACGAATCCCTCCTGCATATAATGCTTCGGCTATTTTTATCACGTCGGCAGGATTCGCACCGCGAATAATGGCAATAATTTTATGTTCTAAGATTTGAGATAATGTGGACATAGGAATATAATTAGTGACCTGCTTTTTTTGCCAGGTCAACTTTTAATAAATAGTTATCGGCAGTAATGAAAAGTGTTTTATAATTATCTGCAAAGGCACAATTAGACGTGCTACCTTCAATCTTTATTTTTCCAAGCAGCGTACCCCTCTTATTGTATATCCAAACTCCACCCTGGCCCGTTGTAAAAACATTGCCTTGCTTATCAATCTTAATACCATCAGTACCTCTGTCATTTTGAAAAATCCTTCCATTTATCAATAATCMNTTCWKNATKSWGATCATAAAGGTATAAATAGGGCTTTTCACCATCTGAATTTGCTATTAATAAGCTTTTTTCGCCCGGGAAGAAAGCGATTCCATTTGGCCTTGAAATCGAGTCTACTAATAAGGTTACTTCTCCATTTTTAGAAATCTTATATACTCCCTGATACGGAGCTGCTTTTGATGGATTATTAACACCTTTTTCTAACCCATAAGGTGGGTCTGTAAAATAAATATCACCATTACTTTTAACAATCAGATCGTTCGGGTTATCGAATTTTTTACCTTTATACTCATTGGCCAGTGTAATATAATCTGCCTTAGGATGATCCAGTGAAGCATTCATAAGTGCTACTCTCCTATCGCCATGTTGGCATAACAGTAGTTGTCCTTTATGATTAAGCGTTAACCCGTTCGATCCCAGTTCTTCTGTTCTGGGCTGAGTTCCGGTGTAGCCTGAGTGTTCGAGATAAACCTCCTTACCTTTTTCGGGTGTCCATTTGTAAACGGTATTTTTTAAAACATCTGAAACCAATAGCATCCTTTTACTTTCTATCCATAAAGGTCCTTCTACCCAACCGAAACCATCGGCAATCACTTCAACCTTAGCATCATGATTTATGATGGCATCCAATTCTTTACTTAATTTTTCTATTTTCCCATCGGGTTCTTTTTTTGTTGGCTGTGCAAACAAAACAGATATGTTCAAAAAGATGATTAAAAARSWKKMKRYKGSRYTACAGGACTTGATTTGGTTTATCATTTGGCATAAAAAAAGCATGAACAATAACGTAAGATAAAAATAAAAATATTTATCCTCGTAAAGTCATGCTTCTTTATTCTGATTTGCGATCTCTTGCGAATCAGATAACACTATTCCTGCCTATTCTTTTACAGGTTCTTTAGCTTGTTCTGGAGCTTTACCAATTAACTCCATAAACTGATCTAATTTGGGTGTTATAATAATCTGTGTACGTCTGTTTCTTGCTTTGCCATCTGGCGTATCGTTTCCTGCAATCGGGTTATATTCACCTCTACCTCCTGCGGTTAAGCGCTTCGGTTCTACTCCATAATTATTCTGTAATGACTGAACTACTGACGACGCCCTTAAAGCACTTAAATCCCAATTGTTACGAATATTTGTCTGCGAAATCGGCACGTTATCCGTATTACCTTCAATCAATACATCGTATCCCTGGTAATCCTTAATAATTTTAGCAATTTTGCTTAGTGTTTCACCCGCTTTATCAGAGATCTCGTAGCTTCCAGATTTATAAAGCATGTTATCCGACAAAGAGATATAAACTACTCCTTTAAGCACTTTCACATCCACATCCCTCATTTCTTCTCTACTTAATGAACGTGTAAGGTTATTGGTTAACACCAAATTAAGTGAATCACTTTTGTTTTTAGTATTTACAAGGTGTTGGATGTATTTATTTGAGGCATTAATCTCATCAACCAATTTTGAGATATTTACATTACCCTGGCTGGTAGAGCTCAAGCATTTATCAAGTGCAGCCTGCAAAGAGGCTGAGTTTGCTTTTTCAGAGGCAATCTGTTCCTCTAGGCTCTTTACTCGTGATGTTGTTCCGGAGAGCTCCTGTTGACCGGACTGATACTTCTGATTCAAATCCTTAGTCTTTTCTTTTAATTGATCGTAACTAGATTGGAGATCGTTATACTTTTTGTTGCTAACACAACCCTGGGTTACCACAGCTGCTATCAGTACTACCGGTATTAAACTGGAAAATTTCATAATCCTATTAAATTTATTAGTCAAAATAATAGAACTGCAATCTCTATGCCATGCTGTGCCGGATCTATAATTAAAGGGGGTGTTCAAAAAGGATAAGGTCATTAAAATGATGACCTTATCCTTTTTGAACACCCCTATAAGAACTTTACAAAATCTTTCGGGTATTCAACAAAACCTTGTCTTAAATAAAACCGATGTGCGTCAGTCCGCCTTGCATTGCTGTGAACCATAATCCGCTTGCACTTCCTTTCAATGGCCAACGCAGTACCATGTTCTTCCAACGCTTTACCAATTCCCAGGCTCCGGGAATCATCATCAACCACAAAATAGCTAATTACCGCATAGTCCACTTCAAATGCTATTTGAGGAATGAAATGAAGAGATATAAAGCCTAATACTTTTCCTTCCAATTCATAAACAAGGTCCTTATGATCTGATCTATCCGAAAAAGAATCTAGTTTTTTCGCTATAAACCCTTCTTCGGTTGGATAACCAAGTTGTTCCATTAAAATCCGAATAGCGCTCGCATCCTTAAGTTCTGCTTTCCTGATGTTCATAACCTTATTAGAAATAAAAATCTAATCTATAACTTTTAGGTCATACTTAAATTTTAATATAGATCTTCTTTTTGTCCATTATATACCCAACCAGCCAGCAAAGCATCATAAAACTCAGCGCAAAAACCAGCGTTCCAAAAGCTCCTGGAAATAAAGGCTGATAAAAAACATTGTTTATCCAGTTGTAAAAGCTCAGTCCCGGTTTTACCCATATTAACTGAAAAACGACCAGTAAGAGTTCCGACAAAAGATAAATAGCCAGAGAATTCCTCCCAAATACAAGAAAAAAACTATTTCCCCAATTGATCCTCTTTATCTCTATAAAATAAATAAGAACCCCTATGATCACCAGATCCAAACCCACTGTGAGCAATACAAATGAACTGGTCCAAAGCTTTTTTGCTATTGGAAAAAATTGTCCCCAAAACAATGAAAGAAAGATAAGCAAGGCACCAACTAACAGTAGCTTAGCCACAGACTCATAATTTCTTCCTTTTTCCTGAATATAGGCTCCTGCCAAATATCCACCGATCACATTAACAATACCTGTTAACGTGCTTAGCAGGCCCTCAGGGTCAAATGCAATTGGCCCTCCTTTATCATGATACAAATGAGCATCACCCAAAATAAAAATATCCAAACGAGTACCTGCATTGCCCAGCATGGTATATTCCTGACCTTGTTCCCCAAATAACAATAAAAATCCCCAGTAACCTAAAAGCAGGGCTATTGAAATGATCAAGGCAGATTTTTTTGAGCAGTAATGAACAATTAGTGCCCCAAACAAATAACAAAGTGCTATGCGCTGTAATACCCCCATTATTCTGGTGTTACTAATCGCGTTAAACACCCAGCTACCATCCTCTCTATGCATAAATGGGAACCAGTACATTAAATAACCCAGTAAAAAGATGACAGCAGATCTTTTAAAGATCTTCATTAAAAAACTGCTGTCACTTTCAAATTTCTTTTTCGAAAAACTCAATGCATTACCAACTGCAAAAAGAAACGATGGAAAAACCAGGTCAGTTGGTGTAAAACCAAACCATGCGGCATGATCTAAAGGAGCCCACTGTGTGGCTCCCGAACCTGGAGAATTTACGATGATCATAAAACAAATGGTCATTCCTCTAAAAATATCCAGCGTGGTAAATCTTTCTTGCATAAATGAGTTTAGTAATTCGGATTTTGTTTTAACACACCATTACTTTTATCTATTTCAACCTGAGGTATTGGATAATAATAATGCTTAGGCCGTACAAAAGTCACTGTTTTACCCTGGTCTACCGGAGCTTTTGATTTTGCCAGATTATATATCGCAGCTATATCAACTAAGTTCTTTTTATCCCATCTCATCAAATCCTGATGTCTTTCGCCTTCTCCTGCCAATTCAACACGTCTTTCATGGATCAATTCTTTCATTCCTGCATTTACAACAGGGGTTAATAACACTGAAGCCCTGCGTCTAACCTGGTTAATCAACGCATCGCCAGCTCCAGCTCCCTGAGTACGGATTTTTGCTTCGGCAACTAAAAGATAAATATCAGATGATCGCATTAAAGGAACTGCATAATTATGGTCTACACCATTTCCTTCTGAAGAACCAGCTGGGAAAAACACTGCATATTTACGGAAGCTAAACCCAGTTGATGACAGGTCTGAGGTAAATTCTGTATCACCTTTGCCATCCCCTAAATCTATCTTATCTCCTACACTTAATAATGTGGCAGATTTACGTGGGTCATTTAATTCAAATTCATCTGCGAGTCCTTTTAATGGCTGGCTAAATCCGTATCCTCCCCAAGCTCTAGGAATATAATAAATCGTATAATCATTAGACATTACATTTTGTAATCCCTGTACAGACATCAGAAGCTCAGTACTGTTTTTATTAGCCCTCGTAAAGTTCTCTGCATAAGTAGCTGCCAATGCATATTTACTGTTGTTTATTAATTTTTCGCCGGTTGTAATTGCTTCAGGCAGCTTTTCCCAATACATATACAACTTAGTTAACAACCCTAAAGCTGTTCCCTTACTTACCCTTCCAAAGTCTGCGGCACCATAGTTTTCCGGTAAAAGGTCTACAGCTTTCAAAAGATCTACTTCTATTTGTTTACGAACCTCCTCAATTGAAGATTTTGGTATATTGAAGTTACTCTTAGCGTAATCCTCTTCAGTAACAATAGGTACGTCACCATAGATCACCATTAATCTCCAATAGCCAAACGCTCTGAAGAAATAAGCTTCTCCCATACTACGGTCTTTTATGGCAGGAGTAATATCAGTGATTTTTGGGATGTTGATAATCGCATTTGTTGAACGGTTCACCGTCTCATATTTATAGGTCCAGCTAAAATTTATCTGTGCATTTGATGCATTGTAAGTCAAATTCTCTATTGCCTCATCCTCAGCATGATCTCCTGAACGCCAGTAATCATCTGATGCTACATCAAATGTAGTTTCAGCATGAGAGATATAATCTTCCTGCGCTAATAAGTTATAAATACCAGAAATTGTATTTACAGCATCTGTTTCATTTCTGAAATAGTTATCCGTATTATAAACCCCTTTCTGAGTAAGGTCCAGATTTTTCTTACATGCAGTGGAAAAAGCCACTACAAATAGACATGTATATATGATATATTTTGTTTTCATGGTGATTAGATTTTAAGAGTTAAACCAAATGTGAACGAGCGTACAGATGGATATTGAGCAACATCAACGCCTCTTTGTCTATTGCCATTTGTATATCCCAGTTCAGGAGTATAACCCGAATAATTGGTGATCATGAATAAATTCTGACCAGTCACATATAGCCTTAAGCTACTAAAAGTGGCTTTTTTCACAATAAAATCAGGCAGTGTATAGCCTATTGTTAAATTCTTTAAGCTAACGTAGTTACCATTTTCAACAAACAGATCTGAAGTACGATAGTTCTCATTTGCACGATCAAGTGACATCCTTGGTATTGAATTACTTGTTCCTGGACCTGTCCATCTATTTAATGTTTCGGCATAAAGGTTAAAAGAATAGGTTGGATCCATGCCTTGCATCCTGTCTGCATTATACAAACTCACTCCAAATACGCCGGTTAGGTTTGCCGATAAATCAAATCCTTTGTACGACAAGCTGGTTTGAAAGCCCAAAGTTGCTTTTGGATTAGGGTTTCCCAGATAGGTTCTATCTCCTCCATCAATCATCCCATCTCCATTAATATCAACAAAACGCACATCTCCTGGCTTTATAGAACCTTTTCTTGAATCATTCTTCAAATAAGGATCATTGTCAACATCAGCCTGAGTTTGATACAACCCTGCTGTTTTCCACCCATAAAATGAAGCTATAGACTGGCCTTCATAGGTTCTTGAAATTTCCTGACTTGAGCGGCCATACACTGTAGAAGGAATAAAGGCGCTTACGCCATAAAGCTTGGTTACTTCATTTTTGATGAATGAGCCATTAAATCCAAAAGAGTATTTAAAGCTATCACCCGATTGGTAATTCACCTCTGCTTCTATACCTCGGTTGTTCATATCCCCAATATTAATGTCAGGAGCAGTTACTCTTCCTGCTGTCCCTATCAATAAAGCAGGGACAAGCATTTTATTGGTATTTTTATCAAAATAGGTAATTGTAGTGCTTAGCTTATTGTTTAAAAAGCCTGCCTCCAAACTCACATTGGTCATAGCTGCACGTTCCCACGTAATATCCGGATTAGCAGTTATTGTCACTGCAGAACCATTAACACCAAAGCCCCCAAAAGTATAACCATTTGTGCCATAAGTATTACCAACAACTATCGAACTTGCATACTGGAAACCACGAATATTCTGGTTACCCAGCTCACCCCATCCTCCTGTGATCTTTAAATTGCTTATCCAACTAATGTCCTTCATGAATTTCTCATTAGACACTCTCCATCCTAAAGAGAATGCAGGAAAGTAACCCCAGCGGTTTCCATCTGCAAATTTTGATGAACCGTCTGCTCTAAAGGTCAGGGTTGCTAAAAATCTGCCATCATAATCATAAAATCCCCTGGCAAAAACAGATTCCAAGCCCGATGGATCATCATAACTACCATCGGCAGTTAAAAAGGCATTTCCTTTTCTTAAAGTCCTTTGATCTTTAGAAGTATCATCATACCCCACTCTACCAGCAGAGAAATAGCTTCCTCTAAAACTTTGTGAAGAATATCCACCAGTGAAAGTAATATGGCTTTTGCTGATCACTTTATCATAGGTAAGTACAAGATCCAGTAAATGCGAATAATTCTCCGCCTCTGCCTGTGTTAATGTTGAACTTGTTGTTTCTCTTGTTTGGATTCTGTCTTCTATGTTAAAAGAATAACTGCGGCCAATTGTACCATCGAAACCATAGTTGGCGCGGAATTTTAAGTCTTTATAAATAGGCACCTCTGCAAACACATTGGCAATAGCCCTGTATTTACGGTTATAAGCATCAGCCTGTTGAATGGTTGAATAAGGGTTATTAATATCACCTAACTGGTTGGCAAAAGCTTTTGAGGTTCCATATGTTCCATCATCATTCATTGTAGGAATTGCAGGATTAAACCTTAACGCAGAAAAGAGAAGGCCTGTCTGAGAATCATTATTATTAAAACCATTTKKTWCNYMCMTAWGWTNAMSTGNNCAGSTTTTGCCCTAACTTTAACCAGGGTTTGATCTTATGCTCCGAATTGATGCGGGTACTAAAGCGTTTAAAGTAGGACTTGTCAATAATCCCTTTTTCATCATAAAAAGAGGTAGAAAAATAATAGGTAGAAACCTCATTGCCTCCCTGCAGATTAAGATCAAGATTATTTACTTTTCCGCTTCCCAGGATGGCTTTCTGCCAGTCTGTACGCTGGGTCGAATAATACGCATCATTCCATGGTGCTTCAATAGCAGCCCCATCGTTAGTAAATCTTTCTCTTTTAAGTGTATAAAGATCAGGAGCCGTAAGCAAGTCAATATACTTGGTAGATTTAGAAACACCTGTATATGCGTTTATAGAAGTAGCCAATTTCTGACTGTAACTACCTCTTTTAGTAGTCACCAAAACTACTCCATTCGCAGCTCTTGTACCATATATAGCGCTTGACGATGCATCCTTTAATATCTCTATTGAAGCAATATCGTTAGGATTCACATCACTTAAGGCGTCAGGATTACCTGAAGGTACTCCATCAATTACTACCAAAGGGTTAGCATCATTTATAGTACCGGTACCACGGATACGGATACTTGGCGCAGCACCGGGAGTTCCATCATTACGAACAATATTAACACCAGTAGCTCTGCCTTCCAATGCCTGGGCAACTGTACTTACAGGCAGGTTCTGAATATCACTGCCTTTAATACTGGCTATTGATCCTGTAACATCTATTTTTTTAGAGGTACCATAACCTACTACTACAATCTCATCCAAATTGGAATTCGTTTCAACCATAGTAATGGTCAAGTTAGTTTGTCCGGCTATATTAACTATCTGTTTTTCATAGCCAACATAACTAAACTCTAAAACCCCGTTTTCAGGAGCATTAATTACAAACTCGCCGTTAACATTGGTTGTAGCCCCAATATTGGTTCCTTGCAATTTAACACTAACCCCAATAAGTGTTTCTCCTTTTGAATCAACAACTTTACCTTTTATGGCAATTTGGGCTTCTGGCGCACCAATGATTACCACATGATCATCAGCTATTTTATATGGCAATTTACTGCCCATTAATGCATCCATAATGGCGTGGATGCCCGCATCTTTTACCTGCAGATCTACTTTACCTAGCTTCTTTAAGCTGGCATAATTGTAAAAAAAGCGGTAGTTACTTTGTTTTTGAATCTTTGTGAGAATGTTGCTTACTTCCGTCTGTTTTAAATCAAGTGAGAACTTTTCCTGAGAATAAACATTCGCCGAAACCTGTAAACAGGTGAACATAATTAGTAATAATGCTCCTTTCATTAGCAAAATTATTTTAAAAGGTGGTTGCATATAAAGCCACGCAAAAGCTTTTGTAATCTTTTTCATTACATTTGTTTTTGAAAATTAAGGAATAGAGTAAGTCCATTACAACGCTTACTCTTGTGAATTAAATCCGGATTTTTAAGGGGAAGAACTGCAATTCTTCCCTTATTTATTTGTGGATTTTCAGGAATCGGTTAGATAAAATTTCTTCATTTTTTTTAGTTTAATTTGGTTTTTATTATCGGTTAATTATTTTCTTATGGTGCAGAGAGGTGAACTACTCCTTTATCCCTTCTGAACTTAAATGGAGTGGTCATTTTTATTAATGAGAGCGCTTGTTCCAACGATTCTTCTTCAAATACACCGCTAATTTCTTCCTTTTTCAAGGTTTCATTATCAAATACCATTTTTACATCGAATCGTCTCTCAATCTGTTTACCTACCTCTTCAAAACTTTCATTTGTAAAAATCATTTTATTGCTCAGCCAGGCAATCTCTTTAACATCCTGTGTATTGGCTTCAGATAGCCTCTCCAGCTGATACTCCAATACTGCTGCTTTTTTATCAGCATTTCTGCCCTGCTCCAGATCATTAGCTACAGTAAGCTTTTCATTGGGTAGCATCACAATCTTCTTTTCTGGCTTATCATTTAATTCAACCAGGATTTTTCCGCTAAGTAATGTAGTTTCAACTTTTTTATCTGTTGCATACGCCTTAACATTAAATACAGTTCCCAATACCTTTACAATGAATTTCTCGGTATGAACTAGAAAAGGTCTTTTAGGATTTTTTTCTACCTGAAAAAAACCTTCACCCTTCAGGCTCACCTCTCTGCTTGTAGCAGAAAACACTTCCGGATAAGTAAACGTACTCCCTGCATTCAATTTAACTTTTGTGCCATCAGACAATTTCAAGTCCCTGGTTTTCCCAAAAGGAACATAGATCCGGTGCATTTCTAAACCTGCAAACTGATCCGGAACAGCTGGTTTCCTTCCAAAGAAAAAAAACACAGTTAAAATGCCCATAATCAATGCTGCTGCTATCCACTTCCAATATATTAATGAACTTATCTTAGCCTCCTTAACAGGTGTAATCGTATTTTCCTCTGTTCTGATTTTATCCCAAAGCCCATCAATCTTTTGATTAATGTCTTTTTGCTTTATTAAAGTGTCTGATTGTTTTTCCTCTGTGGTTAACGCATTTGTAAAAGCCTGCATTTTTCTATATTCCGGAAAATGAATAAAAAACTCCTCCAGCTCAGCTAATTCTTCTGTTGTGGAAGATTTAGATATACTTTTGGCCATTAATTCAATAAACCTGGATTTTATCATATATATAAATAGTGTCTAAGTTAAAGACACGCGAGGGTATCGATATTCCTAAAAGAAATAAAAATATTTTTGAAATTCTTAGGAATGGCTTTTAGCATCCCTTAAGCCGTTATGTCTGCTATCGTCTAGATGACGAATGCCAGTGCAATTCTACCTACTATGAATTGCCGAATCGAGCTTTTTGAGTGCAATGGATAGCTGCGCAAATACAGTTTTATCAGAAAGCCCAAGAATACTTGCTACTTCTTTACAAGACAAATCATCTTCCTTTACCATTTTAAAGATAAGCTTGCACCGGGCAGGTAAGTCATTAATAGCCCTCAGCATATTATCTGACAATTCCTTACTGATCAAAATCTGGGATGGATCAACTGACAAATGAAAATAATACGCTTCAGTTACCTTTATTTCATTATTCTTTTTAGAGGTAATGCTACGCAAATGATTTAAGCATGCATTCTTTATCGATGTATAAAGGTAAATCTGCATATTGTTGATGCGCAAGTTTTCCTTACGCTCAATCCAGAGCCTTACCAACACATCATTTACAATTTCTTCTGCAATCTCACGCTCTCCCACAAATGATTGTGCGAACCGGAAAAACTTATTTGCATATCCCTCGTAAAGCTCATTAAATGCAGATTCGTCCTCATTTTCCCGAATGCGAATGACCAGCTCCTGCATACCCCAATATTTAAAAATAATTTTTAGTAATATTAGAAATAATGATTCATTATATATTTATAACTGTAGTTATTTTTCTTTTAAATAACTTAAGCTAACCATTAACAGAAAGGATTTTATTTAATCAACATTTGTGAAAAGGTTGTACTATCACCTTTAAAAACATTAAAATCTACTGCATGATTAATACCTGAGATTCTTGCCTTATCGGAGTGTTGCCAAAAGAACCATTTGGTAGCCTCATTAACTTTAAGCTTTGGCTGATGATAATGAGCAATCCATAAAGGATAATTATCAAAATACCCTTTCAAATAGTCATTATAGAACGACAGCCCAGTATAAATAATTGGTTTTACCTGCTCTCTTTTCTCTATATAAGAGACAAACTCTTTCAGTTGCGCCCGCATATTTGCAGGCGAAGTACCATTTAATTGTTCTATATCTACAACAGGAGGAAGATCGCCAGCCTCGAATTTTACAGTTTGCAGGAAGAACTTAGCTTGCCWKYWYYMCGNYYTMTNAKKWYTAANRRRWWTRMTWYRMYMYRSASANSRMTCMMKRMTTTGGCAGCCTCGCGCCAATTTCGCTGAAAATAAGGATCAACACTAAGCATCCCCTCTGTTGCCTTTATAAACGCAAAATGTACGCGCACATCATCTTCTTCCATCGCCTTAACCCTTTTCCAGTCTATTTTACCCTGGTAATAAGAAACATCTATACCATGTATATTGTAATCCTTTGGTATCCGGATATTAAAGCTGCGATAGGTACGATATGCAGGATCCTCACCCAAATCCTTTAGCCATCTCCATGTTGAAGTAAACCCCTTAATAATATAGGCGTAATAAAAAGGAGATAAAAGAACCAACAACACAGCAACAAGCATGAACTTAACTTGCAATGACCAGGGCTTCTTCTTTATTTGCTTTTTTCGGGGAACGGCCTTTTTACGTGGTACGGTAGTTTTTCGCGGAATAGAAGTCTTTTGCGAAACGGGTGTTTTTCTTTGTGCTGGCGGCATGATGCGACAAAAATACATTATATCGCCAGTTTTGAAGGATTGCAAAAAAAATATTTGACGAAACTAATATTTTAGTTGCTAAACTAAAATATTAGTTCTATATTAGATTTACATTCTAAACAACTCTAAATTAAGATTTTGAATTAGAATTGAAATTAAACATTAACCATATATAATATACGACACCCTATCATGAAAGAATTGACCAAGGCAGAAGAACAGATCATGCAAGTATTATGGGAACTGAAACAAGCTTTTGTAAAGGATGTAATTGAACAACTTCCAGATCCGAAACCCGCAACTACAACAGTATCTACAATCATCAGAATATTAGAGGGTAAGGGTTTTGTAAATCATGAGGCTTTTGGCACCACTCACCGCTACTTCCCTATTATCAATATAGATGATTATAAGGGCTTTGCTGCCGGAAAATTATTGAATAACTATTTCGGTAATTCTGTTGAAAAAATGTTTTCCTTTTTTCTGAAACAGGAAAAGGTGGACTTAAAGGAAGCTGATGAAATACTAAAACTAATTGAGAACCTTAAAAAAGATCAAAAATGAATGCCCTAACCTATCTTTTGCAGGTAAACCTATACCTGCTTCTCTTTTACCTTTTTTATCTTGTATTACTTCGCTATGAGACTTTCTTTAGGTTGAATCGATTCTATTTAGTGGGCTCAGGGATACTCGCACTTTTTATTCCACTTCTGCGGGCAGATTGGATAAAGGAGCTATTTGTTACAGAACAAATAAAACAACTGGCTCAAATAGTGAATACTCCAATTCCACAAATAGACAACATTACATATACAGTTATAAAAGCTCAAGAACAACCTTTATTAACCTCCATTGAATGGTTTTGGCTCGTTTACGGACTAGTAACGCTGGTATTTCTAATCAATTTTTTAAGAAAACTCTATCTGTTGAATAAAGTTCTAAAGAAAGGGAACAAGGGTCGGGCATTTAGCTTTTTCAATAAAATTTTTGTAGATAATGAATTAGAAGGTCAGGAAACCATCATGAAGCATGAGTTGGTGCACGCAAAACAATGGCACTCTGCCGATGTGATCTTCTTTGAGCTTTTTACTGCCATGAACTGGTTTAATCCGGTTACTTACCTCTATAAAAATGCAATTAAAAACATACATGAATTTATTGCAGATGAAACTGCCGCCTCAACATTGGAAAATAAATCAGCATATGCCCTCTTGCTGGTCTCCAATGCTTTTGATACCCAACCTGAGCAATTAACAAACAGTTTTTATAATCAATCATTATTAAAAAGGAGAATCATTATGTTACACAAAACAAAATCTCGCAAGGTTGCCATACTGAAGTATGGGCTCTCAGTACCTCTTTTTGCAGGTATGGTTATTTTTTCATCGGCCAGCGGAGCTGAAGCAAAAATCATCAATAAGATTACAGAGAAGGTAGTTCCTGTTATTGCAAACTACCCAAACGCTGACTTGAAGTCAAGAGGATACCTAAAACGGAAAACAGAACCAATCTATGCCTCTAAAGTGAAAAACAGCAAGAAAAAAAGCAATATTTCCCTAATTATGGAGTCAGGATCCCTTAGCCAGGATGTTCCGATTAATTTGAGCGATTATGCCCATAATTTCAAAGACGAAGGCGGTACCCAAAACTTCAAAGAGGGCATGATCTTTATATCCTTTGAGGTTAATGAGCGTAAGAAACCTGGCAATTTTAAAATATCAAAATCTGATAATTTTGAATGGCAGGATGATTATTTGACTTATCTCAACAAATTTAACGATACAGTCTCACTGACAAAAGGTACTTATCACTTCTACAAAGGCTATATATATGCTGGTAACGAAGAAAAATATCCGAGCGACAAAGAATTATTAAATGGCAAAACAAAGATGCTATTTGGTGGATACATCAAACAGATGCCAACATTTATCACCCATGATGAAACTAAAGAAGAAGCAGGAAAAATTGTGAATTATCTAACTAAAACTCCGCTGACAGACCCTATAGTATTTGTTGACGGTAAGAAAGCAACCTATAAAAAAACAAAAATGGGATTTAAACTTGATGAGCCGATATACCCAAGAGGTCTAAAATCAATTCGCGTATTTAAAGATGACAAGGCTGTTGCAGAATATAATGAAAGTGCAAGAAAAGGATTAATTGTTATAGTCACAAAAGACACTAACTAAACCAGAAAAAAACACGGTTAAGTTAAATAGTGGTTTCTAGATAAATCGCTATAAATAAAAACACCAATGTTCCTGATCGACACGCGGATTTTATTTCTAAATCCGAGGAGAGAAGGAACATTGGTGTTTTTATTAAATAGGCAGACCGAAGTCAAAAGCTAGTTACCCTTTGCTCAATTCCGCAAAATATTTATGAAACAAAGGCAATGTTTCAATTCCCTTATAGTAATTATAGATATCATACTTTTCGTTTGGCGAGTGTAGCGCATCGCTGTCCAAACCAAAGCCAAAAAGCACAGATTTAATACCTAAAGCACTTTCAAACAAAGCAACGATAGGAATACTTCCACCACCACGTGTAGGAATAGGTTTTTTACCAAAAGAATCAACAATGGCTTGCTCCGCAGCGCGGTAAGCTATACTATCAGTAGGTGTAACTACCGGCTCACCACCATGATGTGCAGTAACTTTAACCTTAACATAGTCTGGTGCTATACTTTCAAAATGTTTGGTAAATATCTCTGCAATTTCATCTGAACTTTGATGAGGCACTAAACGCATAGAAATTTTAGCATTTGCCTTTGAAGGAAGTACAGTTTTAGCACCCTCTCCAATATAACCACCCCAAATTCCATTTACCTCCAAAGTAGGTCTAGTTCCGGTACGTTCAAGTGTCGAATAACCTTTCTCACCCCATTCAGCAGCAATTTCAAGATCTTCTTTATATTCCTTCAAATCAAATGGCGCTGCATTTAAAGCAGTTTTCTCTGCATCTGTAAGTTCAATTACTTTATCATAAAAAGCAGGTATGGTAATGTGATTATTTTCATCATGTAAGGAAGCAATCATTTTACACAATATGGTAATTGGGTTTGCTACTGCACCACCATACACACCAGAGTGCAAATCGCGGTTCGGACCAACAACTTCAACTTCCATATAAGCTAAACCACGCAAGCCTGTTTCAATTGAAGGATGCTCCATGCTGATCATTGAGGTATCAGAAATCAATACCACATCAGCTTTTAAACGCTCTTTATTCGCATTTACAAAGATGCCAAGGTTTGCTGAGCCAACTTCTTCCTCACCCTCAATCATAAATTTCACATTACATGCCAGCGTGTTGGTTTTCATCATCAACTCAAAAGCCTTTACATGCATGTAAAACTGGCCTTTGTCATCGCAAGCACCACGGGCATAAATCTTTCCATCGCGCACGGTAGGCTCAAACGGAGGCGTTTTCCATAGTTCCAACGGATCTGCAGGTTGCACATCATAATGGCCGTAAATTAATACAGTAGGAAGACTTTCGTCAACAATTTTTTCTCCGTAAACAATTGGATAGCCGGCAGTTTCACAGATTTCGACTTTATCGGCACCTGCATCTTTAAGTTTTTGGGCAACATAATCAGCAGTTTTCAGTACATCCCCCTTGTATTTTGGGTCGGCACTAACCGATGGGAAGCGTAACAATTCAAACAACTCATCTAAAAAGCGTTGCTTGTTTTCTTCAACATATTTTTTGATTTCTTGCATAACAAATTAGTTTTTACGAATTTATTTTAAGTTAGTTTAAAGGCACCTGTATGTCAGGTTTTTTACAATTTTCTACAGAAAAAAAGTCCTTAGTTAGTGGTAGCAAAACTAATTAAATTATACCAGTTGGTAGTATTTACAGATGCTAATTTATACTTGGCTGGAATACTTTTTTCAGAATGATATTAAAAAGAAAAGGGATAAACATTTCTGCTTACCCCCTTAAATTAACGCTCTCACAATAAAGGTAACTATTCTGTTACATACTCGCAACTATTATTTCAAATTTATTTAGTTTAGAATACTTCGACTGTTTTGTGTGATGGCTATTGTTGACAAGAAGAATAATTCCCTAACTTCGTTTAGTACATCATCAAAAAAGCAGGAATGACGGAATTCACTAATGAAACCATAGATACAGATTCATTACCCAAATGTGAAGAAGTACAGCTAACCCCACTAAACAGCAAGTACTGGAATGTAATGCTCATCAATATCTTTATATTCTTATTCATCTTAGCAGCTGGTTTAACTACACTACTAATACTTAATGCCAATGCAAGAGCTTACCTGTATGTATTACCTGGCATTTATATCGTGTTTGCAGTCCTGTTATTCATTTTGTATAGAGCCAGTTTTAAAAAACGAGGATTTGCCGTTCGAGAAAAAGACATTCTATACACCAGCGGAATTATTGCCTTATCAACCACTATAGTTCCCTTTTCCAGAATACAACACATTGCTTTAGACGAAGGTTTATTTTCAAGAATATACGGCTTAGGCGAATTAAAAATTTTCACTGCCGGAGGTAGTTCGGGTAGTTTACATATTCCAGGAATTGAAATTGACAATGCAAAAAGCATTAAAGAATTGCTCATGAAACAAATAAATGAGGCCGATTAACGATGTCTGAAGCACCAAATATAACATACGATTTCTCCGAGCCCCGAAAACAATCGGCTTCAGGCATTATTATCATGTTTGCCAATAGTTTTCAAAAGGTAGTTAGGGCTTTGGCACTTCCGCTTATCCTGATTATAGTTAAATCAAAAGATTCGGGCAACCTGGCACTGATACTGATTGCTTTTTTATGCTTGTTAACAATAATTCTGGCACTATTTGCTTATTTTAGCTACCAAAAATTCACCTTTTTTCTAGACGAGAAGAAGCAAGAATTCATTATCAATAGTGGCATTTTCAGTAAAACCTCACTCACTATCCAACTCAATAAAATACAGCAGGTAAATATAAATCAGAACCTGTTACAGCAAGTTGTTGGGGTGTATAGCCTGGAAATTGATACCGCCGGAAGCGAAAAGAAAGAAGCAAGCATTAAAGCTATAGATCATGCTACGGCCACTATTCTTAAACAAAAGCTGTTGAGTCGTGACCTGTCAGAAAGCGAAACTATTGATTTACAAGCAGATAACCAGGATATAGAATCCGCTCCTCCTCTTCTTAAACTAAGCACCAATACCCTACTTAAAATAGGCATAACCACTAACTATGGAGCCAGTTTATTATTATTAACAGGTTTTATTTTTGGAGCTTTCCAATTATTTAAAGACTATACAGAGGCACTGGAAATAGAAAGGGAACAATTTACTCAGATGCTCAGCAAAGGCATCACCGTTTTCTCCTTATGTTTTGTGGTGGTATTTGCTTTAATTATCATTCTGGCAACAAACATCATCAGAACGTTTGTAAAGTATTTCAACTTTAAAATCATTAAGCAAAAAGGGGCACTCGCAGTCAGTTCCGGCTTATTTACGCACAAAAATGTATTGCTAACCCCTAATAAAGTTCAGTTAAGTGCATACAGCCAGAATTATTTCCAGAAAAAATTCGATCTGCTGAACATGAAAATTAAGCAGGCTTCATTTGATTCTGCTGATAAGGAAGACAGTAAAAAATCGGACATAGAAATACCGGGTTGCAGCGAAACAGAGCGCAATGAAGTTTTAAAGATGATTCTTAGTAGGGCACCAACAAAAGGTGCAGAACTAAAACCAAACTACCGCTTCATCTTTCTGCAAACAATGATCTGGATTGTATTTCCAATATCAGTATTTGCATTGTTAAGCATCTATACCCTCCCCCTACTAAGAAGCTATTTATTTATGATTGCACCTTATATAATAGTGGTTGGCACAATGCTGTATTTCGAATTTAAGCACCACAGATTATATGTTGATGAGCATTTCATCGTTAAAAAAACTGGGATCTGGGATGTAGAGCACGAGATCATTGAGCCCCATAAAATACAGGCAATAACAGCCAAACAATATTTTTGGCATAAAGCTGCAGATGTAGGTCATTTGATCATCCACACCGCAGCCGGTGTAATTCACTTCAAATATGGAAACTACACCCACATTAAAAGTCTTGTAAACTATTGGACCTATAAGATTGAAGTTTCCAAAAAAGATTGGATGTAATTAACCGCTATACATTGATAAATGCTTAAATTTTACTCGTTTTAGTAAAAAAATAATGAAAATTTTTCTTTGATTCCATCCGGCTGACAGCATTTCTGGGTGATTTTAACCGAGGGTACGGCACCTCCCCGGCACTGCCATATTATATTTCTTCTGTTTAACTTTGAAAGTAAATGATTTGGGGGTGTGTTAAGCGTCTGGCCGGAGATTGGTGTGGCCTTAGTCAGCCGGATAAAATAGCTGACTTTCAGACGACTACTCAACGACTTTGGAACGACTTGGCACGACCATTATCATTTGCAAAGCTTTTTTAAGTGAACTAAAAATTGCGAAACAAACTAAGGTGTATTAGAGTAAAGCATAATAAGATAATTAAATAAGTGTTCATCATTAAAAACAGTAAAATGGCAAAAATTACAAAGGAATCTTAGGCGCAGGATCTGGTAAGATAGGCCCTGTAATTGGAGGAACATGAGAACGTACCCCTTTCAGACTTCCGGTTTCCAAAACGATTAAGAAATCAAATACACTGCTCAAATAGAAAGCAGGCAAAAACTAAGGTTCATAAATGAACTGCTGGTACCTTTCCAGCCCTATGTTTCAATAGGCTTTATCCATCATGCACAGGATGGAACGGAGATTAGCGCAACTTTTTCTGAAAATTATCATAAAGCTGTTGTAGGCACACACCCCAATTACACAGTAGTTTACCATGAATGTGTGATCAGTAAGTGTAATTTACCTATGATTGAAGAAATAGATATGGAACTGCAAACACCTGATATTTTAAAACTTAGCTGGTTAGAGAACGGGATTAAGATTACATCCTTTGATGATCAGGCTATGCTGATAGTCTATTGTCCTGAACTTCATAGAACAGATGTTTTTTCTGGTGGTGTAAAATGTTCCGATGCGCAATGTACTTTTAAATTTAATCCAAAAATGGCAGGTAAAAGACTTAAAATTTATGATCAGTTCATTAAACAGGAAAAAATAGGAAATAGCCGATACCTGGGAAGTATTTAGCCTATTTTTAAAGCGATCGTCTTAAAGCAGTCATCCAGGCAGCCGTCCGACGATAGGAGAGATCCCTTGAATAGCACAGGCAAGAGATCTCTCTTATCGTCGAGATGACGAGATCGCTTATGCTACAAATTTTCCTCTGCAAGAATTGGAAACAGTACCAGATACTTTTTGAAACAACTCCTAAAAAATGTAGCTTTGTAACCTAAAAAGATTATATCTTAAGTATTATACCCTAAAGCAGAAACAGGAACGGATTTTGGATTATTTAGCAGGTTTAAACCCCCAACAACGCGCAGCAGTAGAAAACACACAAGGCCCGGCAATGATAGTTGCAGGTGCTGGTTCCGGTAAAACACGTGTAATTACATATAGAGTAGCCCACCTCATTCAAAAAGGTGTGGATCCTTTTAATATCCTTGTACTTACCTTTACCAATAAGGCGTCTAAAGACATGCGCGAGAGGATTATGAAAGTAGTTGGCCCAGAAGCAAAAAACATCTGGATGGGTACTTTTCACTCTGTATTTTCCAAGATATTAAGGGTTGAAGCTGAAAAAATTGGATATCCATCTAACTTTACAATATATGATACAGACGACAGTAAAAGTCTGATCAGATCTATATTAAAAGAGATGCAGCTTGACGACAAGTTGTATAACGCCAACTTTGTTTACAACAGGATTTCATCTGCTAAAAACAACCTGGTTTCATATTCAGAGTATCTTCAAAGCGCTGAAATTCAGGCTGAAGATGTCAGCAATAAACGCCCTTTAATGGGTTCTATTTATGAAACGTATACCAAACGGTGTTTTAAAGCCGGAGCAATGGATTTTGATGATTTACTTTTCAAAACCAATGTCCTGCTTAAAAACCATCCGGATGTATTAAATAAATACCAGCAGAAATTTAAATACCTGATGGTTGATGAGTATCAGGATACTAACTTTTCGCAATACACAATTGTGAAAAAACTGGCTGCTGCATACCAAAATATATGCGTTGTAGGTGATGATGCCCAAAGTATCTATGCCTTTAGGGGTGCAAACATCCAGAATATATTAAACTTTGAGCGTGATTATCCTGAGTTGCAGGTCTACAAATTAGAGCAGAATTACCGTTCTACACAAAATATTGTTGAGGTTGCCAACAGCATCATCGCAAATAACAAAAACCAGCTGGAGAAGAATGTATTTTCTGACAATGAGGCCGGCGATAGAATTAAAGTTCAGCGCGCATTTACAGATAACGAAGAAGGTAAACTGGTTGCCGAAGCCATTGTTCAGGATCGTAGTTCAAAAGGACTTAAGTTTAGTGATTTCGCTATTCTTTATAGAACAAATGCACAATCAAGGGCTATGGAGGAGGCTTTAAGGAAAATAAATGTTCCTTATAAAATATACGGAGGCCTCTCCTTCTATCAACGTAAGGAGATAAAGGATTTAATTGCCTATTTCCGTTTAACCTTTAATCCTAGTGACGAAGAGGCGATAAAAAGAGTAATCAACTACCCTCGTCGCGGACTCGGTGATACTACGGTTGAGAAGATCATAGTTGCTGCCGATAAGCATGACATCACCATGTGGCAGGTAATATGCAGTCCGCAACAGTATATAGAAGGAAGAATAGCAAACCAATTGAATGATTTTGCCATGCTGATACAAAGCTTTGCTGCAGAATCTAAGAAATTGGATGCTTACGAAACCGCACTCTATATTGCACAGCACTCGGGCATATTAAAAGAATTACATACCGACGACAGTATTGAAGGGCGCAGCAGATACGAAAACATTCAGGAGTTACTAAATGGTATCAAAGAATTTGCTGAGCGTGAAGATATTGAAGATAGAAGTCTTGCTATTTTTATGCAGGATATCGCATTGTTAACCAATGACGATAGACAGGATGAAAAAGATAAAGAGACTGTTTCGTTAATGACCATACACTCCGCAAAAGGATTGGAGTTTAAAAACGTATTTGTAGTAGGATTAGAAGAAAACCTGTTCCCCTCGCAAATGAGTTTAAACTCGCGTACCGATCTGGAGGAAGAACGACGTTTATTTTATGTTGCCATAACAAGGGCAGAGAAAAAGCTGACTTTAACTTATGCTACTTCCAGATACCGTTGGGGAACTTTAACCAATTGTGAACCAAGCAGATTCATAAATGAAATTAATGCGCGCTATTTAGAAATTGAAGTGGTAAAACCAGCTAAAAGTAATTTAGGACAAGACAGTTTTGATGGCGAACGCAGAAGCTGGACACAGCAAAGGGATAGCTTTAGCAAACCAAAACCTGCAATGTCAAGCTCAGGTGCAGGTACAGCTACAGGAACAAGCTCCCCTGCTCCTCGTCCAAAAACTACTTCATTGCTTCCAAAGGCACACGTACCAACACCTGGTTTCGCTCCTGATGCTGCCAATCTATTCCAAAATGGAATGGATGTAGAGCATGAAAAGTTCGGTTTTGGTAAAATAGTTGCCTTAGAAGGTACATTACCTGATGTAAAAGCCACTGTTTTTTTTCAGGGACTGGGTAATAAGCAGTTATTATTAAAATTTGCTAAATTGCGAATTGTTAAATAAGATATATATTTGCTAAATCTGTATTAACTTAGACAGAGAATCGTAAGGCTTATAAATAATCTACAACGAGAATTATATAAAAATTGAAATTTAGCCGTTATTCCTGAACGACTACTTCATAGAAATAAATTAAATGAATTTCGACTATAATACCACTAGAAACGAATTAATTCTGGCCGAATATGGCCGTAATGTACAAAACATGGTTAAGTACATTATTGAATTACCCGATCGTGAAGAACGCAATAAATATGCACAGGCAGTAATCGACTTAATGGGATTCTTAAATCCTCATTTGCGTGATGTTGCCGATTTTAAACATAAACTTTGGGACCACTTACACATTATATCTGGATATCAAATAGATGTGGACAGTCCTTATCCTAAGCCTACTCCTGAGGCAGCGTTAATAAAACCTGACCATATTGGATATCCTCAGCAAAAAATCAAATACAAGCATTACGGAAAAACAGTTGAAGTAATGATTGAAAAGGCTAAAGCTGTTGATGAACCAGAACGCAGAGCTGCTATGGTACAAGGCATAGCAAACTTCATGAAAATGGCTTATGTTACCTGGAATAAAGATAGCGTAGCTGACGAAACAATCTTCAAAAATTTACGTGAACTATCTGGTGGTCAGCTTGAACTGGATGACAATGTTAATCTAAACAAAGTTGAATTTAAGCCTGTTGTAAGCAGACCTACAAATAACAACAACCGCGGTAGAAACAACAATAACAATAAAGGCAGACAAAATAATAACAACCGTCAGCAACGCAACAATAACCCTAAGCAGAGACATTAATTCTTACCAATTTTAATATTTAGATCCTTAACAGTAGTATGAACGCATTTGAAATAATTGGTGGAAAGAAGTTAAAAGGTGAAATTCATCCTCAGGGAGCAAAAAATGAGGCTTTACAGATCATTGCTGCTGTTTTATTAACAGATCAGAAAATTACCATCAGTAATATTCCAGATATCAAAGATGTAAACAAGCTTATTGAATTGTTAGGCGATATGGGGGTAACCATAGAGCGCTTATCTAAAGACACGTACACCTTTGAAGCTAAAAACATTGACCTTAAATTCTTCTTATCCGATGCTTTTAAAGCTAAAGGCGGTGGTTTAAGAGGTTCTATCATGATAGTTGGCCCTCTTTTAGGCCGTTTTGGTACCGCTGCAATTCCTAAGCCGGGAGGCGATAAAATAGGCAGAAGAAGATTAGATACTCACTTTTTAGGCTTTGAAAAATTAGGTGCTAAGTTTGTGTACGACTCTAAAAAAGAGTTTTTTAATGTAGATGCTACAAACCTTAAAGGCGCATATATATTATTAGACGAGGCTTCGGTAACAGGAACTGCCAATATTGTTATGGCAGCCGTACTTGCCAAAGGTACTACTACCATATATAATGCGGCATGCGAACCTTACCTGCAACAGCTTTGTAAAATGCTGAACCGCATGGGTGCAAAAATCACCGGTGTTGGTTCTAACCTGCTTACTATTGAAGGAGTGGAAAAACTAGGTGGCACTGAACACAGAATGCTTCCTGATATGATTGAAATTGGTTCATTCATAGGCTTAGCAGCAATGACCGAATCTGAAATCACGATTAAAAATGTGTGCTATTCTGAGCTTGGTGTAATTCCCGATGTATTCAGAAAGCTGGGTATCAAATTTGAATTGCGAGGAGATGACATCTATATTCCTTCTCAAAAACATTATGTAATTGAGTCATTTATAGATGGTTCAATGCTTACTATTGCCGATTCTCCATGGCCGGGCTTTACTCCGGATCTTTTAAGCATTGTGTTGGTTATTGCTACACAAGCAAGAGGAAACGTGCTTATTCACCAGAAAATGTTCGAAAGCAGATTGTTTTTTGTTGACAAGTTGATTGATATGGGTGCCCAGATCATTCTTTGTGACCCACATAGAGCAACAGTTAACGGTATTGACAAGAAATATAAACTTAGGGGTATCAGCATGACATCTCCTGATATACGCGCCGGGGTTTCTTTATTAATTGCGGCCCTATCTGCCGAAGGAAAATCTACGATCTTTAATATTGAGCAGATTGAGCGTGGTTATCAAGACATTGACATTCGCTTACGTGCATTAGGTGCACAAATTAAACGTATCGAGGCTTCTGCTCCATCTCACTAAAAAACATTATTATACTATACAATAAAAAAGCCCCAATTGGGGCTTTTTTATTGTATAGTGGTTTTTGTCTCGGTTGCTTATTTAAGCAGAAATAGCATTAATAATATCATACTGAGTGATAATCTCGATCTTACCCCCTTCTGTCTCAACCAGTACCGCACTGTTTTCTATGTTTATTAACGCAGAAATCCTGTCAATTGATGTATTGAGGTCAACAAAAGGAAATCCGGATGACATAATCTCCTGAACCTTAGCTGATTTAAGTGAAGGATTTTCCATCAAAGCCTTTAAAATATCTCCTTCGGCCAGTTTACCAACAACCATTTCTTTTTGGGTAACCGGAATCTGCGAGATATTTAGCATATGCATAGTATTAATTGCTTCAAGAATAGTCTTTTCACAATCAATAGTTACAATTTCTGTTTTGTCTTTTTTATCGATAATAGTAGCAGCTGTAAGCTTTTCGTCTTTTAAAAAGCCACGCTCTCTCAACCAATCCTCGTTGTACATTTTACCCATATATCTACTGCCATGGTCATGAAATATGATCACTACAACATCTTCAGGTTTCAGTTTATCTTTTAATTGCAACAGTCCGGCAACTGCAGAACCTGCTGAATTACCAACAAAAATTCCTTCTTTGCGTGCTATATCACGCGTCATCAAGGCTGCATCTTTATCTGTTACCTTTTCAAAAAGGTCAATGATATCAAAATCAACATTTTTAGGAAGAAAATCTTCTCCAATACCCTCAGTTATATAAGGATAGACCTCATTTTTATCAAATATTCCGGTCTCTTTATATTTCTTAAAAACCGATCCGTAAGTATCAATGCCCCAAACTTTAATATTAGGATTCTGTTCTTTAAGGTATTTCCCGGTACCAGAAATAGTGCCTCCCGTACCAACACCTACTATCAGGTGAGTGATCTTTCCTTCTGTTTGTGCCCATATTTCAGGACCAGTTTGCTCATAATGGGCCTGCGAGTTAGATAAATTATCATACTGGTTGGGCTTCCATGAGTTTGGAACCTCACGCTCTAAACGTGTAGATACTGAATAATAAGACCTTGGATCTTCTGGTTCAACGTTAGTTGGACATACTATTACCTCAGCACCAAACGCACGCAAAGCATCTACCTTTTCTTTTGATTGCTTGTCGGTAGTAGTAAAAATACACTTGTAACCTTTTATAATTGCAGCCATAGCTAATCCCATACCGGTATTTCCGGATGTTCCTTCTATTATGGTGCCACCTGGTTTCAGTTTACCACTTTTTTCAGCGTCTTCTATCATCTTAACCGCCATACGATCTTTTATTGAGTTACCAGGATTGGTTGTCTCAATTTTAGCCAATATCGTAGCCGGAATATCCTTTGTAATGTTATTCAATTTTACCAATGGTGTATTACCAATGGTTTCTAAAATATTGTTGTACCACATGACACAAAAATACAGATTGAAGATTGGAATTTTATTTATAAATAAATATTCGTAATTTAATATTGAAAAAATGCAAAATATAGAATATTATTTTAATCTAGTACTCCAATAGACTTACAAACAATGCAATATATAGGTAAATAAAAAATTTCATTATGGATCTCAACTGAGTTAACCGCTCAATTTATACGTTTTACCCGGTAAAGAAATCAGAATCCCTTGCATTTCAAGGTTTAACAAATGCATGGCGAGCTTGCTTTGAGGAATTTCCGACCGTATGGACAGTTCATCGATCCTCAAATCCGATACCTGTAAAAGGTCAACAATTTTCTGTTCTTCAGTGGAGAGCCCTATTAACAATTGAGTTTGCTCAGTCTTTTTTGTCTTTATTTCATCCCATCCCAGGTAATAAGTCAGGTCCTTTGCATGATTAATCAACGCTGCCCTATTCGTTTTAATCAGGAAATTACATCCCTCAGAGCTCACATCAGTTGTTCTGCCGGGGAAAGCATAAACATCCTGATTATATGAATTCGCAATATAAGCTGTAATTAAAGCACCTCCTTTACCAGTAGCCTCTACAACTATTGTGGCATCTGCAAGCCCTGCAATAATGCGGTTTCGCTTAGGAAGATTCTCTTTATCTGGATTGGTGTGCAACGGGAATTCGGTAAGCAAACCACCGTTTAGCATCATTTTTTTGGGCAATTGACTGATGTAATTGAGGGTAAACCCGATCAAGCCCATGCGCAAGAATGCCAATGGTAAGTATTTCCTAATACAAGCTTTCTTTATGAGCAGCTATATCAATACCATATGCCAGGCCGCTAACTATAACAACATCATAATCAGCCAAAGTTATAGCCAGTTGTTTGCACAGTTGCCTACCATATTCTGTTGCCTTTCTGGTGCCAACAACGCTTACAATTCTACTATGGTTAAGGTTAGCAGTGCCTTTATAGTATAGTAAAACGGGTGCATCAAAGCAGTTTTTTAACCGTTTAGGATAGTTATCATCGGTATAAAACAAAACATCAACCTTGTGCTTTTTAATAAATTTTAGTTGCTCTTCAGCAATTTTTAGGGCATCATTGGTCAGGATTTGATCTGCGGTTGCAGGCCCAATCCCTGGAATTTGTAATAATTCTTTTCTACTTGCTTTAAATACAGCCTCTGCATTACCAAAATGCTCCAGCAAACTTTTGGCTGTTACATGCCCCACACTCTTAATTAATGTGAGGCCTATTTTGTGGATTAAACTCATGGCTAAATTATATCTTATTTACCTACCCACCAATACTCTAAAATATATAGCTGTAAATCAGGAAATTAAAAACAAACTACAAAAATAGTTTGTAAACTATAAAAATAGTAGTAACTTTAATTAACAACAATATTTAATACATGATGAGAGAACTTACAAAGGCGGAAGAACAGGTAATGCTAATTTTATGGGAAATAAAAGAGGGGTTGGTAAAGGATGTTATAGATAAAATGACCCCACCAAAACCAGCATACAATACAGTATCAACGGTAATCAGGGTATTAGAAGGCAAGGGATTTATTGATCATAAAGCAATTGGAAATACTCATATCTACTTCCCTATAATAACTGAAGACGAATACAAACACTTTGCATTTGATAAAGTAATGAATAATTACTTCGAAAATTCTTACCAGAGCCTGGTATCCTTCCTTGTAAAAGAGAAAAACATGGACATGGATGAGCTTGACGAATTGATCCAACTTGCTGAAAAACTTAAAAACAAGAAATGATGAACTGGTTGTACTATCTGCTGGAGGCTAACCTATACTTAGCTGCGTTTTACGGCTTCTACCGTTTGCTTTTACATAAGGAAACTTTCTATTCCTTAAATAGGTATTACCTTATTATAACGAGTATTATAGCTTTTATTATTCCATTTTTGCAGGTAGGCTACCTAAATAATCTATTAAACACTCAACAAAATGATAACGCTTCTGCCGCTCTATTTACAATAAAGTTATCAGGAGCGGATACTAAAAGCGGCTTAGACTGGCTATTTACTGACAACAACCTCCTTATAGTAGGTTATTTGGTTATTGTTGCGTTGTTTATCATTCGACTCCTTATCAATATTTATAGAATAATTTCATTATCATTCAAGGGATCAAAAAAACGCATGGGAAACATCATATATGTAGAACTCCCCAATTCATCTACTGCTTTTTCTTTTTTCAACCTATTGTTTATAAACCCCTCAACAGATAAAAAAAATGCCATTCTTAAACATGAAATGGTACATATACAGCAAAAACATAGCTTTGACATTGTTTTTTTCGAAATCATCCAAATTCTGGCTTGGTTCAATCCTATTACCTATTTCATTAAAAAAGATATCAAATTATTGCACGAGTACATTGCCGATGGAATAACAACAGATACAGAAATTCAGAAACATGAATACGCTATGTTTCTGATACAGAACTCCTTCGGTATGATTCCCAATCAACTTACCAATCAAATATTCAATCAATCAATATTAAAAAGGAGAATTAACATGTTAAACAAAGAAAAATCAACGGGAAGAGCAAGGCTCAAACTCCTGTTTGCATTGCCAATTGCCGGAGGGATGCTCTGCGCATCCACCATGGCGTTTACTAAAGATTATACGATGATAGACTTGTATCCGGAGAAATACGAGTCCAATCAATCTGTAAAGCAGGAAACGCCTAAGAAAAAAGCAACTGAAGTAAAAGAGGTACAAATCAAATCAGGTGCAAAATCTAAAACCACTAAAGAAGCTCAGATTATAAAGGTTAAAATTGCACCACCTCCTCCTCCCGTGGTTAAACAGGTCAAATTCCCACCACCAATAGTAAAACCTGATGAAGTCAGAGCTCCTAAAAAAGCTGTATCGGTTAAGAAAATAAAATTTCCGCCGCCGATTGTAGTTCCGGATAAACCGGTACCGCCTCCACCNAMSAYCRGWWGARCSWSKTCAAATCTCAGGGAATGAGCAAACTACTACAGTTTCTGGGAGAGGTCTATATAGGGTGACGGAAGATATAGGACCAAATCCTTTAATTATTAATGATGGAGAAATAGTAAAGCAGCAAAAAGACAAGATAATGAATTATACCGCTAAAACAGTTTCAGTAATTCCAAAAAACAACGCCGCGGCAATTACACAATATGGCGAAGCAGCAAGAAATGGCGTCATTAAATTAGTAGGAGCCACAATTACTTTCGAGGCAAAACCAGCTGATTAAACCTTACTGCGGTATGTAAACCACGTATTTGGTTTCAAAAAACTCTTCTTCAAAGTAAGCTGAAAGCGGATATAATTCCGCTTTCAGTCGTGATTCAGAAATCTCTTCTTTTAAATCACCACCTTTTAAATATAATATACCATTAGGAATGGCATTTTTAGAGTCTTTATTAAACTTGCCTTTTACCCAGGGATAAAAATCAATAAGTCTGGTAACCGCTCTGGAAACCACAAAATCGTACTTGTCAGCAATCTGCTCTGCTCTTAGGTGACTGGCTTTAACATTCTTTAAACCCAATGCCGCAGCTACTTCAGTAACCACTTTAATCTTTTTACCAATAGAATCAACCAGATGGAACTGAGTTTCTGGAAAAAGAATAGCTAGCGGAATACCAGGAAACCCACCTCCGGTACCAACATCCAATACCCGCTCTCCTGCATTGAAAGTGCAAAATTTGGCAATTCCCAGCGAATGAAGGATATGGCGTTCATATAACTCATCAATATCTTTTCTTGAAATTACATTGATCTGGGAATTCCAGAAACTGTACAATTCGTACAATTGATCGAACTGAGCTATCTGCTGATCAGTCAGCTCCTTAAAATATTTCTGTATTAGAGTAGACTTTATTTCCACTGTACTTTTTTAACAAATATAGACAGAATGCCGTTAAACACTAGAAAAATGAACAATAGAATATCCAAAATAGGAAACCAAATGCTCAAATTACCATAACTTAACCGCTTTAAAAGGCGTGGGTAAACAAAACACCTTATTATAATACTCAATACAAAAACACCAAGTGATATATATAAGGTAGCTTTAAAGAACAACAAAGCGACAAACAAAGCATAAAACAGGAATTGAATAATAATCTGCGACGAGAGGATGAACTTATGTTTTCCTTTATACATTTTACCTGCTCCAAAATGTCTTTTCTTCTGTCTCAGATAAGCACCAAAGCTTGTATTCGGCTCGCTCCAAACATGAGCATCCTTATTAATAGAAATTGCTGTATTACTCTTGGTTGCATGGGCGTTCACAAAAAGATCATCATCGCCCGAAGGGATATGCATGTGTGCAGCAAAACCCTTTTTCTTAAAAAACAATGATTTCTTATACGCCATATTGCGGCCAACCCCCATATAAGGCATACCTTTTAATGCAAATGAAAGGTAATTTACTGCAGTAAAAAATGTCTCGAAACGAATTAAGGCATTCAATATCCCTCTCTTTTTTATGTAAGGTGAGTAACCTAAAAGAATATCCACATGCTCATCTGCAGGTTGCTGCATACCCAGTAACCAATCTTGTGAGGCAGGCAAACAATCGGCATCTGTAAAAACAAGCCATTCGTTTGTGGATGCTTTAATACCCATCGTWWCKRSAMATTTYTTACNNNNTRYARWMWWTTMYCYTTCATTTACGTGAACAACCTTAAGGTGTTTATACTGTTTTTCAAAGGTTTCCAATAATTCTCGTGTACCATCCCACGATCTGTCGTTAACAACAACAACCTCATAATCAGGATAATTCTGTTCCAAAACTGAGGGCAAGTATTCTGTAAGGTTATTCACTTCATTGCGTGCGCAAATCACAACACTTAGTGGCTTTGTACCTGTTTCCGGGATAGGATCAACTTTTACCAGAGCAAGTTTTAAGTGAACAAAGAGGCTAAAATATAGCTGTATTAAGAAGCAAAAGATTAAAGCGCCGAGCAGGCAGCTCTCAATTAAGGTTAATTCCACGATGTATTTTTGTAACTGGCAAATTTCTCATTTTTAATCAGTAATGCACATTTATGTTGATAAAAATTTTAGCCCGTAAATAGCTGGTTTTTTGCTACTTTTGCCCTGATTTTTGTAGAGGAAGATTACACACTAACTTACTCTAATCAAAAAACAATAAACATACACAGATGAAGTTTAGTTTAGAGGCAAAAGATATACATTCAAAAGCAAGAGCAGGAACAATTACAACGGATCACGGAGAGATACAAACTCCTATTTTCATGCCCGTAGGCACTGCAGGAACGGTTAAAGCAGTACATCAAAGAGAGCTTAAAAATGATATCGATGCCAAAATAATTCTTGGGAACACCTACCATTTATATCTTAGACCAGGATTAGACGTCCTGGAACAAGCCGGTGGATTACACAAATTTATTGGCTGGGACCGTCCTATTTTAACCGACAGTGGCGGCTATCAGGTGTATTCTTTGAGCAAAGTAAGAAAGATCAAAGAAGAAGGAGTTACATTTAATTCACATATCGACGGTTCAAAGCATCTATTTACACCTGAATATGCAATGGATATACAACGTACCATTGGGGCCGACATTATCATGGCCTTTGATGAATGTACACCATATCCATGCGATTATAAGTATGCAGCGTCTTCTATTAACATGACCCATCGCTGGTTAAAACGCTGCTGTGCACGATTTGACTCAACAGAGCCAAAATATGGCTTTAACCAAACCCTTTTCCCTATTGTACAGGGTTCAGTCTATAAAGATCTGAGGAAAAAATCTGCTGAATTTATTGCTTCTATGGACCGTGAGGGCAATGCAATAGGCGGCCTTTCTGTTGGTGAACCTGCTGAAGAAATGTACGGGATGACTGAAATAGTATGTGATATTTTACCATACGAAAAGCCTCGTTATTTAATGGGTGTGGGCACTCCTATCAATATTTTAGAGAATATTGCGTTAGGTGTAGATATGTTTGACTGTGTAATGCCTACAAGAAATGCCAGAAATGGTATGCTTTTCACTAAAAATGGTATCATTAATATAGGCAACAAGAAGTGGGCAAATGATTTCTCGCCAATTGAAGCCGACAGTGACCTGCACGCAGACCAGGTGTACTCTAAGGCATATTTAAGGCACTTAATGCACTCAAAAGAGATTTTGGGTGCACAAATAGCTACCTTGCACAACCTACATTTCTATCTTTGGTTGGTTAAACAAGCCCGTGAAAAAATCATTGCAGGTGAGTTTTATGCATGGAAAAACAAAATGGTAACTATCTTAGGGAATAAATTATAAATGAGTTTCTTAAAAGACAGGGTTAAAATCATCGATTGGTACATTATCAGTAAGTATCTGGGCACGTTTCTATACACCCTGACCTTATTTGTAGTGATCATCGTTATTTTTGACTTGTCGGAAAAGCTAGACGATTTTCTAAGCGCAAACCTTACCTTTTGGCAAGTTGTAACCCTGTATTATGCTGGTTCAATCCCTTTCTACGTTAACATGCTCTCGCCATTGATCAATTTTATTGCGGTAATCTTCTTTACTGCAAAGATGGCTGATCAAACCGAAATTGTACCCATCCTAAGTGGCGGAGTAAGCTTTAATCGCTTCCTTTTACCCTATTTTATATCAGCATTCGTCATATTTTCACTAAATCTGGCTTCCAATCTGTTCATTCTGCCTTATACAAATCAGCTTAAAAATAGCTTTGAGAACACCTATGTAAAGAAGAATGCATCGCCGAGCAAGAACAATATCCACATGAAATTAGATGCAAATACGTACATCTACATGGATAGTTTTGACAATAAAACTAAGAAGGGAAGCAGGTTCTCATTAGATAATTTCAAAGGGGATGTATTGACAAAAAAGCTTGTTGCAGAAGAAATATCGTACGATTCTTTAAAGAGATCATGGAAACTAACCAACTACTCTGTAAGGTATATTAATGGCCTTAAAGAGACTTTTGTAAGGGAATTAGTAAAACCTAAAGATACTGTACTGGACATGAGACCGGATGATTTCTCGGCCTACGACAATATATTTGAGAACCTGAGTAACAAAGAGTTATCAGATAAAATCAGAAAAGAAAAGATAAGAGGTACAGGCATTTGGAATGATCTGCTATTTGAGCAATATAAACGCTACCTACACCCCCTTTCTGCGTTTGTTTTAACCCTCATAGGTGTTGCATTATCTTCCAGAAAGGTTCGTGGAGGTGTTGGTTTACCCCTTGGAATAGGCATACTATTAAGCTTTGGTTATATTGTAATGAACCAATTTGCCAAAATGTTCTCTCTAAAAGGAGGCACTTCTCCACTATTTGCAGTGCTGGCACCTACAATATTCTTTGGTCTGCTTGGTTATTATTTACTGAGAAAAGCACCTAAATAATGACCCCGGTTACATCAGAAACATCTGTAACCAGAAATCTATTAATCCTGCATTTTACTGTGTTCATATGGGGCTTTACGGGCATCCTGGGGGCATTAATATCAATAGATGCTGTACAAATGGTATGGTATAGAGTAATGATAGCCAGCATCACGCTGTTCATCTACTTCATGGCTACTAAAACCAGCATCAGAGTAACCAAAAAGCAGTTTATGCAGTTCTTTTTTACGGGCAGTATAGTGGCAATACACTGGATATTATTCTTTCATGCCATCAAGGTTTCTACAGTATCTGTAACGCTGGTATGCCTCTCTTCTTTTACCCTTTTTACGGCTATTTTAGAGCCCCTAATAAAGAAACAGCGCATTCTGATACCCGATGTTATAGTAGGCTTAATCATCATTACAGGCATATATCTGATCTTTAAATTCGAATCAAAATATACTTTGGGCATCATTTTCGGGCTTACTTCGGCCCTTGCATCTAGCTTATTTGCCACCATAAATTCTACTTTAGTCCAAAAAAGCGACCATAAAATCATTGGATTTTATGAGATTACAGGTGCCTTTTTCTGGATCACTTTGTATCGTTTTGCCGATCACAGCTTGCTTACCGAGGCCTTCAATTTAAGTGTTACCGACTGGATTTACCTTACCGTTTTGGGTACCATTTGCACCGCACTTGCCTACGTTGCCGGCGTCTCTGTGATGCGAACTTTGTCGGCTTTTAGGGTAGCACTCATCACCAATCTTGAACCTGTTTACGGCATCCTTTTAGCCTTCATTTTCTTTGGAACTAAAGAGGCAATGTCGACCGGATTTTACTTCGGAGCCGCACTCATTTTAGGCTCAGTTTTCCTTTATCCCATCTACAAAAAAAGAAAGAATTTACAGTAGTAATCGTCTTCTAAAACAAAGGATAGGAGTGCCGTTTTTGCACGCCAGATCTAAGTCAGTTTTCCCTCAAAATAGGACTCATTTGCCAAGCATTTTATACCGGAATATTTTTCATTTCTGTATACATCACGAAATTTTAACAAAGAAATTTTGTTGGATTTTAAGCTTAATTAGTGTACCTTAACAGCAGATTCCGACAACCTGAAATTAATTAGCTCCAGAAATAACAAAACCTTCATTTCTACGCTAAAAATTCACAAAAATCAGAATTATCAGTTCTTTACTTGATTAGTATATTAATTTGAAAATCAATAAATTAAATACATATACATAAATTAAAAAATCATAAAAATTAACCAACAAAAATTTACAAATACTAATTATTTTAGTAAATCAGAAAAATGACATCAAATAAAGAGATCAACCAACTGATAATCAAATTTATAATAACATTAACATTAAGTATAATTTCACATACTGCTTTTGCACAGCTTTTTGGCGGAGAACAAAACCCACTTAGTGTAAAATGGCGACAAATAAATGCATCTGGCTTCAGGATCATCTTTCCGGACGAGCTGGAAAAAGAAGCCCAAAGAATGGCCAATACCCTGGGCTATATTTACCCCCATGTTGGTGGTAGTCTTGGGAGGCAAAAAACCACCCTCCCACTGGTCCTTCAAAACCGTGGAGTGATCGCAAATGGCTTCGTTCAACTTGCTCCAAAAAAGTCGGAATTTTACACCACTCCTCCTCAGCAATTCGATAGTCAGGATTGGCTAAATAACCTTGCCGTTCATGAGCTCAGACACGTGGCTCAATACGACAAATTAACCGGCGGAAAAGCCTACCCTTTTCCTGAGTATGTTTACTTCGCCTGGTTCGGAGTTAGCATACCGCTTTGGTTTTTTGAAGGTGATGCCGTGACCATCGAAACCTCACTCACAAATGCCGGTCGCGGAAGACAGCCTTCATGGATTATGCCTTACCGAACAAGTTTGCTCGAAGGCAAAAATTTCTCATACAGCAAAGTCAGCTTCGGATCTGAAAAAGACATCACCCCCGGCTACTACCAACTCGGCTACCTGATGGCATCGAACATTAGAAAGGAATTTGGAAAAAATATTTTCGACAGCTTGCTTACAGATATCCGCAAAAGACCCGTGAGACCATACCCCTTTTCAAACAGTCTGAAAAAGTTCACAAAGAGCGGATCAAAAAAATGGTTTACCCAAACAACCGAAACTTTAAAAAAAGAATGGACCACGCAATCTGAAAAAACCAAAACAGAAAACTACCCTATACTAAACAACGATTCAAAGTTTGCAACCAACTACTTCCTCCCTGTAAAAATTAAAGACGGCAGAATTCTAACTCTGAAACAAAGCAAGGCAGAGACAGCACACTTCACAATAATCGACAGCGCAAAAAAAGAAACAAAACTGCTAAGCATCGGCTACCAGGAGCAGCCATGGTTTAGTTACGCAAACGACATTGTGGTTTGGGATGAGATCCGTTACGACCCAAGATATAGACAACGCAGTTACAGCGTAATTTGCAGCTACAACCTAAAAACAGGTCGGCAAAAAAAATTGACTACCAGAAGCCGGATCTTCTCACCTGCTCTTTCTGCCGACGGAAAAAAAATAATTGCAGTAAAATTTGACCTGAGCAACAAATGCAACCTGGTAGAACTTGACGCAGAAACCGGTGCGATCCTAAACACCATTGCTAATCCCGAAAATCTGATACTGCAAACTCCCGCGTACAACGCCGCCGGAAACCTGATCACCTACATTAGCGTTGGCGAAAAAGGAAAAGCCTTGTGGGTAACTGACAAGGAAGAAAAAACAGAGGAGTTGATAAAGGAAACGCAGCAGCAGATAAGCAGACCGATATACATTAACCGAGGAATAGCTTTTAACGCACACTACAACGGAATCGATAACATTTACAACATAGATACCATTTCAAAAAAGATAAGCGCTCTGAGCGCCTCTAAATACGGCGCCTTTAATCCGACACAAGCCGACAGCACTGCTCCCATTATTTTCAACAACTACACCCTAAGCGGCTATGGAATTTCAGAGATGCCGCTACAACCAAAACCGCCAGGCGATAACAATTTCGTTTATTTCGGTAACGCCGTCCAAAAACAAGAGAACGCAACAAATGTTTTCGACAACATTCCTGATAGCAGTTATACTTCAAAACCATACCATGCCTTAACAAACCTGTTCAATGTACACAGCATAATTCCGGTTATCGAAAACGAGTACCGCGGCGGCCTGCAACTAAATTCCGACAACCTGCTTAACACTTTCGGTTTTTTTGCAGGAGTAGATTATTACCGTGACCTGAAAAAATTCGAGTACAATGCAGGCTTTACTTTAAAAAGTTTTTATCCGATCATAAGAGCCACCTATAGGAACCGCCCCCGAAGAACTTTCTATAACACAAAATCAGGCGTTCTGCAGGGCGATTGGAGAGAAAACAATGTCCAGCTCCAAGCATCAGTTCCAATAAGCTTAAACGCGCTAAACGAGAGTTACAATTTTTCGTTTAATGCGCTAACCAGTTACACCCAGAGGTACCAGCCCGAAAACCTTCCCAAAAATTTCATCAGCAAGTTAATTTTCCCGATGGAATATAATTTCACCTTTAACCACAGCACGGCACAGGCTGCAAGAGACATTGCACCAAAATGGGCCCAGATATTAAGAATTTCTTACATGCACCAACCATTTGACGACAATCTTGCCGGTCGATTGTTCGCTGTTGAAGGATTTATGTATTTCCCTGGTCTGCTAAAGAATCACTCTTTCCTTGCCAATTTCAATTATCAAAATACATCAGGCATAAGACTGTACGACCAGGAAATAAACACTGTTTATGGCTACAGTAACATCAGGGCAAAAAGTGTTCTTAGAAATACCCTTCTTTTCAACTACCGATTCCCTATCGTTTTCCCCGATGCAGAAATCGGTCCGCTTGCCTATATCAGAAACCTGAGAGCAGGTATGTTTTGCCACTATGAAAACGTTGGTACAGAAACAAATTTAGCAGAACCTAAAACTTTTGGTTTCGAATTACGTAGTAGTATGAACCTGCTGCGTTATCAGCCGATAGTGGATGTGGGCGCCAGGTGTGTTTTTGTAAACAAAGTGTATAACCAAAATCCTATATTAGAATTAATTTTAAACTATAGCTTTTAAGTCATGAAGACCAAAACCATTTTCATAATCGCATTTACAGCAATCATTACCATTTTTTTAATGATAAATACAGACGCCGTAGAATTTAACTTCATTTTTGTAAAGAAAGAAATTTCTAAACTGCTGGTAGTGGGTGTATGTACTTTTGTTGGATTTATACTGGGCTATTGGGCCGGTAGACCCAGAACTACTCTAAGCACCTATGACAGGGTTGATACGCCGATAAAACCCGAAGACCGTAAAAAAGCGTTGAGCGATGAGGATCGCGATTACATCAGTTAAGAGGCAGGAGGCAGTATACATAACACCCGTCATGCTGAATTTATTTCAGCATCTCACACTAACAAATCGGACTTTCAATTGAGTTATGCCGGTCTGCACCGGCATAACGATCCTTTTAACAAATCTCTTATTGATTACTGATGAATTTCGTATGTAAAATTCAGCGTAGCTGAACGCTCCAAAATATTAGATACTGAGCAATATTTTTCGAAAGTTAAAGCAAGTGCTCTTTCTACTTTTTGAACATTTAATGGACCATAAAGATCAAAATGTATGTTTATCACATCAAATATTGGCGGCATCTCTTCATCTTTACGGGTAGCCTTAATATTGATTTTAACATCATTTAATGGCTCTTTTTGTTTTGTTAGCACATTCACTACATCAATTCCACTGCAACCTCCAAGGCCCACCAACAACATCTCCATCGGTCTGAAACCTTTACCTTCTCCGCCAATTTCAGGCTTAGCATCCAGTTCTACAGTTTGACCGCTTGGGTTCTGAGCTTCAAAATTAAATTTATTGTTTTTACGTATCAGGTTAATTTCCATTTGTAAATATCTTTATGCTTGTAATATGTTCTTTGGTACTAAATGTTATAAAACACCTTATTATTCTTTTCTAGTTCGGGTAATCTAACATGATCCTCAAATATTGCAAAAACTGACGAACCACTCCCACTCATGGCAGCAAATATTGCTCCCTCGTGATAAAGTGCTTGTTTTACCGCTTCTATTTCCGGGTACTTCAAAAACACAGTACTTTCAAAATCATTCTTCAGGTTCGGTTTCCAGTCTTTTAACGGCAATTGGATTAACTCCTTTAATGACACACCGGATTTATGAGGCACAATTCCACTATAAGCATCGGCAGTAGCCACATGCACCGGAGGTTTAACCAGTACAATTTGATAGCCCGAAAGATCAACCCCAACCCCGCTAAACTCGTCGCCCTTCCCCTCTGCAAAAACGGGTTTATTGTTAATGAAAAACGCACAATCGGCACCTAACTGCTTTGCATAATCTTCCATTTGATGGGTATTTAAGCCCAATTGAAATTTATCGTTCAGTAACTTGATTAGAAATGCAGCATCAGATGAGCCACCACCTAAGCCGGCCCCAACAGGAATATTTTTAAGCAAGGTGATTTGTTGCGCTGGCAAATCGAAGTCCTTTTTAAGCAATTCAAATGCTTTTAGGCAGATGTTATCCTCAGTACTTCCAGGGATATCGATACCCTTTATCTGACAAGTGGTCTCCTTAGCATCTGTAATTTCTATAACATCATTTATTTTTACCGGATAAAATACCGTTTCCAGGTTGTGGTATCCGTCAGCTCTTTTTTCAGTTACATACAGACCAAGGTTTATCTTGGCATTAGCAAATGCAAGCATTGATTTTGCGTTTATTGTTAAGCCTGCAAACTTACAAAAAATTCATTTCCAGATTTAATGTACTTCATTGACTTAGATTCACTCTTATCGGAAAAAAAACCCGAACCGGAACTTTTCGGTTTTTGCATTTCCCCGGCTTCCATTTAGGCATTGATCGAACATTTTTGAGTACCTGCTTATCCGTTAACGTATACTCATAAGGTTCCTTATCAATAATCTTTTCATCGAGAACAGCGCCATCAACATCAATAATCATCTCAAATCTAATTGTTGCCTGGATGCCGCCATCATCATTAATAAAACCTACATTTTTCAAGGCATGCCTTGACATTTCCCGCAAACCTCCAGGAAATTCAGGCATTTCATCTACAAAGAGATAAATATTTCTTTTTAGTTTAGAATGGTACTTCTTTGAGCAAGATTCATTTTCTGTTATAGGAGTATAACCAGTACGAGCACAGCCTAGTAAGAAAAATACAATTACAAATAGAAACGTTATTTTCATCTACATCTACTTAATGAGCAGAAATCACGCACTTATTTCCAGTCGGATAAACACCAAAACTTAAAATTAATATTTTTGCCCGCAATTTCAATACAAGTCTTAAAAAACAGGACCTTAACAATTTGGCAAATTTTGTTTTTTTGAGTATATTTATAGTCGCGGAATCATCGGCAGCTCAACTCCCTTTGAGTGCACTTAGGTCCACAGTGAGTCCACGTTAACTCCAGGTTTCACCTAGAACAAGGTGGACACAATATGTAATCGCAGTTTAGCCATAATGGATACAGCAATAAAGATCCGGGCAACAAACTGAAAACTAACCAAACAATAAACTTAAAGAATGGGAAAATTTGATGGGAAACAAATAGTTGGCCTTGTGGGCCCTATAATTTTTAAAAAGGGAAAAAGCGGGACTATCGTACAAACAAAAGCAACAAAGGTAAATCAGTCGGCAGCCACTAAAGAAAGTGCCAGCATATTCGGAATAGCCAGTGCGTTTTCAAAAAACTTACGCGTAGATCTGACAAATATTACACAGAAGTTTTATGATAGAGGGATGGTTAATCGCTTAAACGCACAAAACCGCGCCATCTTTGAACAATGTTATAATAAAGACACCAAAAAATTCACTTTTAATGAGACAAGCCTTAGTCGCCTGGCCGGGTTCGAATTTAACCTCGAATCGCCGTTAATAAACAGTCTGTGGGTTACGCCACAAATAAACATTTCAGAAAACAGCTTAACCCTAAACCTGCCCGCTTTTGAAGTACCTGCAGAGCTAAAATTCCCGAATAATGCGAATACGTGTGGGCTCACAGTTTTCCTTAGTTTGTATATGCCAGATCAGGAGTTTCACGACCCTCCTGCTTATCAAAGTTTAGAAATTAATAACGATCAAAAAAATATACCGGCGCAAGAATTTACTTTTGAAGTTCCGGATGGTTGCTTATGTATTGTGGGCATAAAAATTGCCTATTTCTGGCGCTCACAAAACATTAAAACCGTAATTAATCACAAAAATTTTAACCCGGCTGGAATATGTGGGGCCATCGTCACACCGTGAACATTTGTTGCTTTAGAATCCATAAACATTCTATATAATATGTACTTTTGTAACAAATAGCCTTTTTAAATTAATCAGATGAAACAGTATTTAGATTTGATGCAACATGTGCTTGATCATGGCACACAAAAACATGACCGTACCGGAACCGGCACCATCAGTGTATTTGGATATCAGATGCGGTTTAATTTGCAGGAAGGCTTCCCTATGGTTACCACAAAAAAACTGCACTTAAAATCAATCATCCATGAGTTGATCTGGTTTTTAACCGGCGATACCAATATTAAGTATTTAAAAGATAATGGTGTAAGGATATGGGATGAATGGGCTGATGCCGATGGCAATTTGGGCCCTGTATACGGATCGCAATGGCGCTCATGGCCTAAACCTGATGGCGGACATATTGACCAGATAGAGCAGATCATCAATACCATTAAAAACAACCCGGATTCCAGACGTATCATTGTATCGGCATGGAACGTTGCCGAGGTAGAACATATGGCGCTTCCACCCTGCCATGCATTTTTCCAATTCTATGTTGCAGATGGAAAATTAAGCTGCCAGCTATATCAGCGTAGTGCCGATATATTTTTAGGAGTTCCTTTTAATATTGCTTCTTATGCGCTGCTAACCATGATGGTTGCTCAGGTGTGCGGTTTGGAGTATGGTGACCTTATTCATACCCTTGGCGATGCCCATTTATACAACAATCATATTGAACAGGCAAAATTGCAATTGAGCAGAGACCCTAAGAAATTGCCTGTAATGGAAATAAACCCTGAGGTTAAAAACATCTTCGATTTTAAATTTGAAGACTTTACGTTGAAAGATTATGAAGCTCATCCGCATATTAAAGGAGTAGTAGCAGTATGATCGTATCAATTGTAGTAGCTATTGACCAAAATAATGCCATCGGTAAAAACAATCAGTTATTGTGGCATTTACCAGCAGATCTAAAGCATTTTAAACAAATAACCAGCGGACATACCATTATTATGGGCCGAAAAACCTATGATTCTATTGGCAGACCACTACCCAACAGACGTAACATCGTGATTACAAGAAATACTGACCTCGCCATTGAAGGCGTTGAGGTAGTAACTACTCTTTATGATGCTTTAGCACTTTGCGATAAGGACGAAGAGGTGTTTATTGTAGGTGGTGCGCAAATCTATGAACATGCACTCGGCAAAACTGATCGCATCTATCTGACCACCGTACACCATACTTATGATGCAGATACATTCTTTCCTGAAATAGATAAACAGACCTGGAAAGTAATAAATTCTGAAGATCATGAGCCTGATGAAAAAAATGTGGTAGCTTACACATTTTCGACACTTGAGCGGTATTAAACAATCTTAAAAGCAAATAGTTGGAGGCCTATAATAAAAACTTTCATAACGTGGCCTATTAATTAAAAAAATAATTAGATTTGCCGACTTGTTAAAAAAATATATAGCATATAGACTAATAATTACAAACAAATGCAGGGTAAAGGTTTTATAAAATTTATGGCGATACTTTTAGGTATCGTCTGTGTGTATTCTCTCTCATTCAACTTTGTTACTTCTAAAGTTGAAAAAGACGCAAAAGCTTATGCTAAAGGAGACCTGGATAAGGAAAAAGCTTATTTAGATTCGATGGCAACAGTACCGGTGTATCCTCTTTTTGGATTTAATTACCAGTTCTGTAAAGAAAAAGAAATAAACCTTGGTTTAGACTTAAAAGGTGGTATGAACGTAACGATGGAAATATCGTTATCAGAACTGGTTAAATCTTTAGCCGGAAATACTGATGACGCTAATTTCAACAAAGCGTTGGTTACTGCTCAAACTCAATTGAACGCTGGCGGAAAAGATTTCATTAACTTATTTGTTAACGAATTTGAAAAACTTTCTCCTAACGTAAAATTAGCTGACTTCTTTTCTAATCAAGACAACTCTAAACTTCTTAAACCTGATGCCAGCAATTCGGAAGTAAAAAACTTCTTATCTAAAGAAGCTACTAGTGCTATTGACCGTTCATTCGTGATCATCAGAAGTCGTATCGATGGTTTTGGAGTAGTAAGTCCAAACATGCAAAAACAAGAAGGTACTAACCGTATCCTTATTGAGATGCCAGGCGTTCAGGACAAAGAAAGGGTTCACAAATTATTACAAGGTTCTGCAGAATTACAATTCTGGCAAGTATATAACAACGAAGAGGTGTATCCGGTTATGGAGAACATCAATAAAACACTTGCCTCAACTTTAAAAGTTGCTGATACAAGTGCCGCTTCAAAAACTTCAACAGATACTACTGCTGMTNRATCNSGAAWGWAMRKTMRMTRGNWYTAGYARAAAATAAAGACACTAAAGATTCGGCCGGAGTTAAAAACTCTGAACTGGCAAAATCTAATCCTTTGTTTTCTGTATTAAACGTACCTACTTACCAAGGTCAGAACGGCCAGCCTTCGTTACGTCCGGGACCGGTTGTTGGTTGGGTTGCTCAAAAAGATACTGCTAAAGTAAACGCTTACTTTAAAAGACCTGAAATTGCTTCTATCATTCCTCAGAGTTACAAATTCATGTGGAGCGTTAAACCGATGGACATTGCTCAATCTGGTGGCGCTAAGATTTTCGAATTATACGCAATCAAATCTCTGTCTTCTGATGGCAAGCCTGATTTAGGTGGTGAAGCGATTAGTGATGCCCGCCATGATTATGATCAAAAAGGTCGTCCTGAGGTAACCATGTATATGACTGGTGAGGGTGCTGCAAAATGGAAAAAAATTACTGCTGAAGCTTCTGCTGATCCAAACAATAAAAAATCTATCGCTATTGTACTAGACAATACTGTTTACTCTGCTCCTACTGTACAAAATGAGATCCCTAACGGTATTTCTTCTATCACTGGTAGTTTCACAGTTAACGATACTCAGGATTTAGCAAACATCTTAAAASCGGKTAAACTTCNTGCTCCTGCAAGAATTGTTGGTGAATTTGTTGTTGGCCCTTCACTTGGTGAGGCTGCTATACACAATGGTTTATTGTCATTCGTACTTGCATTTATTGTGATTCTTGTATTTATGGCTTTATATTATAATAAAGCTGGATGGGTTGCTAACCTTGCATTGGTGATCAACTTGTTCTTTATCATGGGTATTTTAGTATCATTAGGTGCGGTGTTAACATTGCCTGGTATTGCAGGTATCGTGTTGGTAATTGGTTTATCAGTAGATGCGAACATCCTTATATTTGAACGCGTAAGAGAAGAGCTTACTTTAGGCAAACCTACTCCTGTAGCTATCAAAGAAGGTTTCAAACATGCAATGTCATCTATCATTGACTCAAACGTTACTGTATTTGTGTTGGGTGCTATTCTTTACATCTTCGGTAGTGGTCCGGTTCAAGGTTTTGCAACTACATTATGTATCGGTATCTTATCATCTCTATTCTGTGCGGTATTGATCTCACGTTTAGTTTTCGAATACCTTTTAGATAAAAAATCTAATATCACGTTTGGTAACAAACATACTATCCACGCATTTAAAAATATTGCTTTCAACTTTGTTGGTCATAGAAAACTTTATTACTCTATTTCTACTGCGATCATTGTTTTAGGTTTTATTTTCTACTTCAAAAATGGTGGCTTAAACCTTGGTATTGATTTTAAAGGTGGTAGAACTTATATCGTTCACTTCGACAAAGGAATGCACACAGAAGATGTTAAAGCTAGTCTGAATGCATCTTTCCCTGAGTCAGAAACTATCGTTAAAACTGCAGGTGCTGATAATGAATTAAAAATTACAACTACTTACCACATTACTGATCAGGATCAGGGTGCTGATAAATTAGTTGAGAAAGCATTACACGAAGGTTTAGCAAAAACCGGTGTTAAGTATACTATTGAAAGTAATGAAAAGGTAGGTCCTATAATTGCGAGTGATATTGTTTACGGAGCATATGGAGCAATTCTATTCTCTTGTTTAGTGATGTTCTTCTATATCGTAGTAAGGTTTAAGAAACTAAACTATGGTTTAGGTGCCGTTATCGCATTGTTCCATGATGTGCTTCTTGTACTTTCATTCTACACAATTTTAGATGGTGTATTACCATTCTCACTAGAGATTGGCCAGGATTTCATTGCGGCTATCTTAACGGTAATGGGTTACACCATGACGGAGACAGTTGTTGTGTTTGACCGTATCCGTGAGAAACTTGCTGAAAGCGGTAAAGAAGATCTTCATGGTGAGGAACGTAATAAATTAATCAACTTTGCATTGAACAGTACTTTGAGTCGTACTATTTTGACTTCACTAACTGTATTCTTCGTATTACTTGTAATCTTCATCTTCGGTGGAGCTAGTATCCGCGGATTTATCTTTGCCTTATTGATTGGTCGTATCATTGGTACATATTCATCATTATGTATTTCTACTCCTATCGTTATCGATCTTGGTAAAAACAAATAAGTAATTACTTACAAATGATAATTAAAGGCACCCTTTTTGGGTGCCTTTTTGTTTGTTATGTATATTTACCAAAATTGATTTTTATGGAACAACGTTTTCCTAAAGGCAACAAACCCAGAATTGTAATTGTAGGCGGTGGCTTTGGTGGCATTGAGCTGGCAAAGAAACTGCGAAATAAGGACATCGAAGTAATTATGCTCGACAAACATAATTACCATACATTTCAGCCATTATTATATCAGGTTGCTACGGGAGGTTTAGAGGCCGACTCTATAGCTTTCCCACTAAGAAAAATCTTTAAAGGCCAAAAAAACCTAACCTTTAGGGTTACTGAAGTTAAAAAGGTTTTGCCTCTTGAAAATGCAATAGAAACTACCATTGGTATTTTTGAATACGATCACCTTGTAATTGCTACAGGATCAACCAGTAACTTTTTTGGGCAAGATGAGATTGAGCACAATGCCATGCCCATGAAATCCATTCCAGAGGCATTAAACCTTAGGAGTTTATTACTTCAAAATCTGGAATCAGCACAAATCGCTACAGATAAGCTTACCGAAGCTGAATTGTTGAATTTTGTAGTTGTTGGCGGTGGGCCAACCGGTGTTGAAACCTCAGGCGCAATCGCGGAACTTAAAAAACACGTTTTAAAAAATGACTACCCTGAATTAGACCTTAAAAAAGTAAATATATTTTTGATAGAAGGTTCTCCTGAATTATTAGGAGCAATGTCTGTTCAGGCACAAAAGAAATCTGAAGAATTTCTTAGCGAGCTTGGTGTAACTGTTATGACCAATTCTCGTGTTCAATCTTACGACGGGAAGCAGCTAATTCTTGTTGATGGCAGGATTATTCCTACTTCAACTGTAATTTGGTCGGCCGGAGTAAAGGGAGTGGTAATAGACGGATTAAATCCGCAATGTGTAGTCAGGGGAAATCGTGTAAAGGTTAATGAAATCAGCAGAGTTGATGGTCATGATAATATTTATGCTATTGGGGATGTAGCCGCAATGATTACAGAAGAATTCCCTAATGGCTATCCAGGTGTTGCACCGGCAGCGATACAACAGGGAAAGCAACTTGCCGAAAATCTGATCAATATTATTGGAAACAAACCCACAGAACCTTTTAAGTACTTCGACAAAGGGGCAATGGCAACGGTAGGCAGAAACAGAGCGGTTGTAGATATCCATAAAGTTAGGTTTCAAGGGATATTTGCCTGGTTTACCTGGATGTTTGTTCACTTAATGACACTTGTTGGCTTTAGGAATAAACTGGTGGTATTTGTGAACTGGGTATGGAGCTATTTTAGTTACGACCGCGGAACAAGGTTAATTATCCGTCCCTTTTTAAGGGGGAACCCGGAACCTGAAGTAGTAGACCCCAAACCTGTTAATGATGAAGCAAAAGTCAATTAAGCTTATTGAGTGCCCACGTGATGCCATGCAGGGTATTCATGATTTTATAGATACTGACGTTAAAGCAGCATATATTAACCTTCTCTTGCAAGTCGGATTCGACACCATCGATTTCGGCAGTTTTGTATCTTCCAAAGCGATTCCTCAGTTGCGGGATACTCGTGATGTGTTAGCTAAGCTTGATTTGAGCGCTACACGATCTAAACTCCTGGCTATTGTAGCTAATTTGCGCGGTGTTGAAGAAGCGGTTGTGCACAATGAGATAACTTACCTGGGCTTCCCTTTTTCTATCTCAGAAACGTTTCAACAAAGAAATACCAATTCAAGCATCGCCCAATCAATGGATACGGTAAAACAGATGCTTGAGCTGTGCTATAAAAACAGTAAAACAGCAGTTGTTTATTTATCTATGGGCTTTGGAAATCCATATGGGGATGAGTGGAATGTAGAAATAGTTGAAAAATGGGCAGATGAACTGGTTGCAAATGGCGTGAAGATACTTTCATTGTCGGACACCACTGGTGTTTCTTCTCCTAGAAAAATCAGAGAGATCTTACCGTCTCTGGTTAAGAGATTTGAAAACACAGAGATCGGCTTGCATTTACACAGCACACCCAATACGCGCTTTGAGAAAATTGACGCTGCTTACGAAAGCGGTTGCCGAAGATTTGATAGTGCGTTAAAAGGATTTGGAGGCTGCCCCATGGCTACGGATGATTTGACAGGCAATCTGGCCACAGAAGAACTCATTACCTACTTAGAAAGCAGGAATGAAGCCTTAAACCTGAATATGGATAAGTGGAAGGAAGCTGTTCTGTTTTCACAACAGGTTTTCCCCCTTGGATTAGTTTAAGTTTACTAAGCGTGATGGTGTTTTTTAACCATTTTATAATGCTGTATACCAGCCTCTTCAAATTGATCGCCCTCTGCTATAAAGCCAAATCTCGAATATAACCTCATTGCATCCAGCTGCGCATTTAAATAAATGTAATCTGCATCAGAAGGTAAGTCAGACAAGGCTGCTGCTAGCAGGGCCTGTCCTATTCTTTTTCCTCTATACTTTTTTAGTACAGCAAAGCGTTCTAATTTATATCCATTTTCTGTTTTGCGCCAACGGCATGCGCCACAAGGTTCGTTGTTTAACAATGCCAGAAAATGTTTGGAAACATCTTCATTTTCCCATTCCAGCTCTGGAGGGCAATTCTGCTCTTCAACAAAAACGGTTTTTCTAATTGCAAATACCTTATCCAAATCTTGCGGATTGTTTACCTTAATTACCTGAAGTGCGTCCATGATTTCTATTTATTTTTAGCTTTTAAATGCAACAAAAAAAGCGCCACAAGTACAATTCCTGTGGCGCTTTATAACTTTTACCCAAGGATTATAATTTGTCGCTTGCGTCTTTACAATTTAAATCTTCAAATGCTTGTGTTAAACGTTTAACAAAGGCTTCTTCACCTTTACGTAACCAAACACGAGGATCGTAGTATTTTTTATTCGGTTTATCTTCGCCATCAGGATTTCCGATTTGAGCTTGAAGATAAGCTTCATTCGCTTTATAGTAATCTAAAATACCTTCCCACATCGCCCACTGCATATCTGTATCGATATTCATTTTGATAGCTCCGTAAGAAATAGCTTCTCTGATCTCTTCCTGAGAAGAACCAGAACCACCATGGAATACAAAGTTAATAGGTTTATCAGCAGAAATATTAAATTTCTCTTTTATGAAATCCTGAGAGTTTTTAAGAATTACTGGTTGTAATTTAACGTTACCTGGTTTATAAACACCATGAACGTTACCAAACGCAGCTGCAACAGTGAATTTATCACTTACTTTGCTTAATTCCTCGTAAGCATAAGCTACTTCAGAAGGCTGAGTATATAATTTAGAACTATCTACATCGCTGTTATCAACGCCATCTTCTTCACCACCTGTAACACCAAGCTCGATTTCAATGGTCATGCCTAATTTAGCCATACGCGCTAAATATTTAGCAGAGATTTCCATGTTCTCTTCGATAGACTCTTCAGATAAGTCAAGCATGTGTGAAGAAAACAATGGTTTTCCAGTTTCTGCAAAGAATTTCTCGCCATGATCTAACAATCCGTCGATCCATGGTAATAATTTTTTAGCAGCATGGTCAGTGTGTAATATTACAGCAACACCATAATGTTCAGCCAATAAATGAACGTGTTTAGCTGCAGATACTGCACCTAATACGCAAGCATTCAGGTTATCATTATTTAATGTTTTACCCGCGTAGAATTGTGCTCCACCGTTAGAAAGTTGAATGATCACAGGTGAATTAACTGCTTTGGCAGTTTCCATTACTGCATTAATGGTATTTGTACCGGTAACATTTACTGCTGGCAAAGCAAATTGATGTTTTTTAGCCTGTTCAAATAATTCCTGAACGGCATCTCCGTAAATTACGCCCTTGTAGCCTTTTAAACTCATTTTTTATAATTTTATATCTGCCGAAGTTAGGAAAAATATCACTTTGGGCAAATCAATAAGGGGATTATTTTCAATTAAAACGTATTGTTTAGGCTTGGTAATGAAGCGATCATGAGTTATTTTATGTTTTTCATATGATTTGCGTACTCATAATCGTTTAACTAAAGTATCCTTAAACTGTTCTAATTTTTTTTTGTTTCTTTGTAATCGCATTTTTCAAGAAATAACATGGCTTGGTTTAAAAGAGAGAAAAAAGGTATTAGTACGCTTACTGAAGAAAAAAAAGAAGCGCCAGACGGTTTATGGAACAAGTGTCCGAATTGTAAAAAAGCATTACATACTGCCGATCAAATAGAGAATAAATATGTTTGCCAATATTGTGACTATCATTTAAGAATAGGGTCTAAGGAATATTTTCAGGTATTATTTGACGATAATAAGTTCGCCGAGCTTTTCTCAAATTTAACATCAGGAGACCCCTTGAATTTTACAGATAGCAAGCCTTATACTGAAAGGTTGGTAGAGAGCATGACTAAAACAGGCTTAAAAGACGCCATTAGAGCTGCTCACGGTAAAATAGAAGGTGAAGACATCATTATAGCTTGTATGGATTTCAATTTTATTGGCGGATCTATGGGTTCAGTAGTAGGTGAAAAAATTGCCCGTTCTATTGATTATGCAATAAAACATAAAGTTCCATTTTTAATGATCTCTAAGTCTGGAGGTGCGCGGATGATGGAAGCTGCATTCTCGTTAATGCAAATGGCCAAAACTTCGGCAAAGCTGGCGCTATTAAGTCAGGCTAAAATTCCTTATATATCTTTGCTTACAGATCCAACAACTGGTGGTGTAACTGCTTCTTATGCAATGCTTGGTGACATTAACATTGCTGAGCCCGGTGCTTTGATTGGTTTTGCCGGTCCAAGGGTTATTAAAGAAACGATAAAGAAAGATCTTCCTAAGGGTTTCCAAACTGCAGAATTCGTTTTGGAACATGGTTTCCTTGATTTCATTGTAGATCGCAGGATGATGAAAGCTAAGCTTGCTGCTTTCCTTAAAATGATGAAGAACTAGAAAAATACCATAATAAAAAAGGCCAGGTAAATATTTACCTGGCCTTTTTTATGCTTAGCAAATACTATTTTCCAGTGTCTGTTGAAAGCGAATAAGGGAAATCTGACTCGTTAGCGCCTCTTTCTTTATTCGGGGTCTCAGACATATCAAAATCTAAAGTAGCACCTTGCAATAAAGTAGAGTGGCTTAACCAGTTTTTAGAATATGGTTTACCGTTATACTTTAAGGTTTGTACGTACTTGTTATCAGCACTGTTTTTTGGTGCATTGATAGTGATCGTTTTACCGTTCTCTAGATTAAGCGTAACCTTTTTAAACAATGGAGCTCCGATAACATATTGATCTACAGCTGGTGTTACAGGATAAAATCCTAAAGCAGAGAACACATACCATGCAGATGTTTGTCCGTTATCCTCATCTCCACAATATCCATCAGGTGTAGCTTTATACATTCTATCCATCGTTTCGCGTACCCAATATTGAGTTTTCCATGGTGCGCCAGCGTAGTTATATAAATAAATCATATGCTGGATTGGCTGATTACCATGAGCATACTGGCCCATGTTGGCAATTTGCATTTCGCGGATCTCGTGGATCACACCGCCATAATAGCTATCATCAAACACCGGAGGAAGTGTAAATACTGAATCCAGTTTTTGAACAAATTTATCTTTACCGCCCATTAATTTAGACAATCCATCAATATCCTGGAATACTGACCATGAATAATGCCAGCTGTTTCCTTCTGTAAATGCATCACCCCATTTGAATGGGTTAAAAGGAGACTGGAATTTACCATCTTGATTTTTACCACGCATTAAACCTGTTGAAGGGTCAAACAGATTCTTGTAGTTCATACTGCGTTTTTTATAGATATCTATTTCAGAAGCAGGTTTGCCTAATGCTTTACCTAGTTGATAGATCGCAAAATCATCATAAGAATACTCCAATGTTCTTGCTGCATTTTCATTAATTTTTACATCGTAAGGCACATAACCTAATTCATTGTAGTATTTAACACCGCGACGACCTGTAGCTTCAGGACCTTCATTATTAGCGCCATGTTTTACAGCATCCCATAATGCATTGATATCGTAACCACGCATTCCCTTAATATAGGCATCAGCAACAACAGAAGCAGAATTATTTCCGATCATACAATCAGAATAGCTAGGACTTGACCACTCAGGCAGCCATCCGCCCTCTTTATAATCGTTCACTAAACCTTCTTGCATTTCTTTATTAATAGATGGATAAACAAGGTTAAGGAATGGATATAATGCTCTGAATGTATCCCAGAAACCTGTACCAGCAAATCTGTAACCGGGAGCTGTTTTACCATTGTATGGGCTATAGTGTACTATCTTATTGCTCTTATCTACCTCATACATTTTGTGCGGGAAGAATAAAGTGCGGTATAAACTTGAGTAAAAAGTACGAACCTGATCTATAGTTCCGCCTTCAACAGAGATTTTGCTAAGTGTTTTGTTCCACACCGCTTTTCCTTTTTGTTTAGTTGTTTCGAAACTATCGTTTGATAATTCTCTTGTCAGGTTGATATCTGCCTGCTCAAAGCTGATAAACGAAGAAGCAACTTTCATATTAACCTGCTCTCCTTTTTCAGTTTTAAACCCTATGATAGCACCTGAATGATCACTTTGCAACTCCAATGTATCTTTTGCAAGGTTTTTACCTCTCCATGCATTTGCAGATGTAAAAGGTTTATCAAAGTAAATAACAAAGTAGTTTTTAAAGTTTTCAAGCTTACCGCGGCTGTATCTGGTACTATAACCAATTACTTTACGTTCGCCAGGTATTATTTTGATGTATGAACCTTTATCAAAGGCGTCAATAACAACATAAGAATCATTTGTTTTTGGGAAGGTAAAACGGAACTGAGCAGCTCTTTCTGTAGGAGTAATTTCTGTTGTCACATCGGCATCAGCCAAATAAACGCTATAGTAGTAAGGCTTAACAGTTTCAGATTTATGAGAATACCAACTTGCTCTGTCATCCTGATTAAATCTCATTTTACCTGTTACAGGCATTACTGAGAACTGACCGTAATCATTCATCCATGGAGACGGCTGATGAGTTTGCTTGAATCCTCGTATCTTATCAGCGTCGTAGGTATATGCCCATCCGTCGCCCATTTTACCAGTTTGTGGTGTCCAAAAGTTCATTCCCCATGGCAAAGCTATCGTTGGATAGGTATTTCCATTAGACAAGTCTGGTTTACTTGCAGTACCCATTAGCGGATTAATCCATTCAACAGGATCCGTTACTTTGCCCACTGTCTGTGCAAACAGGGCAGAGGATGCCAGAACTAATGAGGCGGTTAAAAATTGTTTAATCATGGTTTAAAAATATCAAATGTGGTTATAATGCTGGGTTTTCTGAATATGCTTTCCACAGGCCATCTAAAGATTTACCTGTTTCTTTTTGCCATATTTCGTTTGTATAGGCATGATCGCGTAAACTTGAATCTAGTTTTTTAACAATCCCTTTGTTGTCATGATTTTCTAACCATGCCAGGAATCGTGCAGTGATTCTGTAACTGTTTTTATAAGTGTGCGTGCTTTTAAGTTCAGGGAGCGTCCAACCTGCCCCAGGATTATCAACTCCAAACTTATAACGTACATAGTCGGCAATGCCCTCAGTCAGCCATCCCGGTCCGTTACTACGTCCGTAATTTTGAACGATATGCATTACCTCATGGGTTACCACATCTAGATCTCCCGGGAATTTCTTGAAATAGGCTGCGCTATAAGTTACTTTTCCTGCTCCGGTAGCAGCAACTCCATCATAAGCCGTATCAATCACAAAATAGACTTCTTTGTTGGTGTTTGGATTATACTCCTGACTAAGCAATGGATAAACTTTAAAGAAAGTTTCAATCATTCTCTTTTTTAGGGCAGGATCAAATGTTGGGTCCTGGCTGGTAAAATTAAGGGTAAGACCATCTTTTTTAATTGTTTCGGTCTCCTGAGCTTTTAAATGATGACTGAAGATCATCGTTAAAGCCATGGAAAGTAATACTGTTGTGGTTCGTTTCATATTAAATTCTGAAAAATTAAACGATTTAGCACACAAATAAACATAATAAAATGAAGATTCCCTAGTTGATAATGGTAACAAAGTAATAATAAAAGATCAGAGTTACGAAAAAAAGCCATCATTTGAAGATGGCTTTTAATAATTTATACTAAAAATGTTAACTATACGGTCACATTTTGACTCACAATCTGTTTCACTTTCTCGACTACAAAATCAAGTTCTTCTTTTGTATTGTATTTGCTGAACGAGAATCTTACCGACGGGCGGTTAGGATCAGCTGCTATACCGGTGAGCACATGCGACCCGATATTGGACCCTGATGAACAAGCACTTCCACCTGATGCAGAAATGCCGTTAATATCAAGGTTAAACAAAAGCATATCAGCCATGTCCATTGCCGGAAAAGAAACATTTAAAACAGTATATAAGCTTTTTTCAGGTTCAGTCTCTCCATTAAAAAAGAGATCAGGCACTTCATTACTTAACCTATCTTTCAAATATGTCTTTAATCCTTGTACATGCCGTTGATGCTCCTCCATTTCTGCATATGCTATTTGCAAAGCCTTTGCCAGGCCTACAATACCATAAACATTTTCTGTTCCACCACGCATATTGCGTTCCTGTGCACCTCCAAAAATCATCGGACTGATTTTTATAGAATGGTTAACGTATAGAAAGCCAACGCCTTTTGGACCATGTAATTTATGGGCAGCACAAACGATAAAATGAGCTTTCAGCTTTCTTACATCGTGCACATAATGCCCCATGGTTTGTACAGTATCACAATGATAAATGGCATTATATTGTTCGCAGATATCACCTACCCTTTCTATATCTGTTAATGTTCCCAATTCATTATTTGCATGCATTAGGGATACAAAAGAACGCTCATTGTTTTTAAGCAGTTCTTCAAGATGGTCATAGTCGATATTGCCTTTTGCATCCACGTTAACAAAGCTCAGCTTATCAATTATACCTTGGTCTAAAAGCATATTAAGCGTGTGTTCTACCGCATGGTGCTCAATTTTAGAGGTAATGGCATGTTTTATATTAAAGGCAGCAATACCGCAACGGATGGCTGTATTATCAGCCTCTGTACCTCCTGATGTAAAGAAAATTTCTGCAGGTGTTGCATTTAAAAGCCCGGAAACAGTTTTTCTGGCCTTTTCGATTAATGTACGTACCTCACGTCCCTGGGCGTGTATGGATGACGGATTACCATAATAAGAATTCATCACCTTAACCATTTCCTCTATCACTACTGCATCCAGGGGTGTAGTTGCAGCATTATCTAAATAAATTCTTTCCATTGTTTTACTAACTCAGTTTTAATATTTCTTTGATGTCGGAGATTAATTTTGTAGCTAAACCTTCGGCTACAGTTTCAGATCCGGCTTCACTATAGATACGAATAATTGGTTCTGTGTTTGATCTGCGAAGGTGTACCCATTCCTTATCAAACTCAATTTTTAATCCATCTATTGTACTGTTTGGCTGATTCTTATATTTCTCCTGAACCTTTACCAATAAGGCATCAATATCCATTTCGGGAGTTAATGTGATTTTATTTTTAGAAATGTAGTACTCAGGGTAGCTCTTGCGTAAAAGAGAGATAGACTTGCCAAATTTAGCTAGATGAGTTAAGAACAAAGCTATTCCAACTAAAGCATCGCGACCATAGTGAAGTTCAGGGTAGATAATTCCTCCGTTACCCTCTCCGCCAATAACTGCATTTGTAGCTTTCATTTTGTTAACTACATTAACTTCACCTACTGCAGATGCATTATATGTTCCGCCAGAACTTTCAGTTACATCTCTGAGCGCTCTTGTAGAAGATAAGTTAGATACTGAATTACCTGGTGTGTTTTTAAGGATGTAATCTGCTACGGCTACTAAAGTATATTCTTCGCCAAACATAGATCCATCTTCGCAAACAAAGCATAAACGATCTACGTCAGGGTCAACAACAATACCAAGATCAGCATTTTTGCTCTGTACAACTTTAGCAATCTCTGTTAAGTTTTCAGGGAGCGGTTCCGGATTATGAGGAAAATGGCCATCAGGTTCACAATACAACTCATAAACAGTTTCAACTCCTAAAGCTTTTAGCAAAGCAGGTACAAATATACCACCTGTTGAGTTAACACAATCAATTGCAATTTTAAAATTGGCAGCTTTTATTGCTTCAACATCTACTAATGGAAGCGCGAGAATAACATCAATATGCTTTTGCAAATATGTATCATTGCTTATCACTTTACCTAAATCATCAACATCAGCAAATGCAAACTCAGATTTCTCCGCAATTTCCAGAACATCCTTTCCATCTGCATCACTAATAAATTCACCTTTCTCGTTAAGGAGTTTCAATGCATTCCACTGTTTTGGATTATGGCTTGCTGTTAAAATTATACCACCACCGGCATTTTCCATTGGAACAGCAATTTCAACAGTTGGAGTGGTAGATAAACCAAGGTCGATTACTTCAATACCCAAACCTTGCAGGGTACCGATAACCAGGTTATTTACCATTTCGCCAGATATCCTGGCATCGCGGCCCAGAACAATTCTTTTGTTATTTGTTTTGCTGATTACCCATGAACCATAGGCTGCAGTGAATTTTACAATATCGATTGGGGTTAAACCATTACCGGCAATACCACCGATTGTCCCCCTTATTCCAGAAATAGATTTTATTAGTGTCAATTTGTTGATTATTTTTTTTCCAAAAATAACAAAAAATAGGCAAAGCAGGTTAACTCAGCACCATGCATTCGTAAAATTATGCTTTATTTCCTTTGCTGTCTATTTAAAATTTTTCGTAGCGGAGGTAGCGATAAAATTGTTTTATGATAACAATTTTATCTAAGTTTGTTTTTTTTCTTAAACATCAAAATACAGGCTCTATGCAGCGAAAATGGTTCCAATATTGGTTTAACTCTCCTTTCTATCACATACTATATAGTCAGCGCAATGATGCCGAAGCAGAGTTTTTAATTGATAACCTTTCTGCTTACCTGAAGCCAGCCGCAAATTCCAGAATTTTAGACATCGCCTGCGGAAGAGGTCGACATTCAATTTACCTTAATAAAAAAGGTTATGATGTAACTGGAATTGACTTATCAGAGCAAAGTATTAAATACGCCCAGCAATTTGAACAAAAGAACCTTCATTTCTTTGTTCATGACATGCGCAAGCTTTCTTTTATCAACTATTTTGACATTGCAATGAACCTATTTACGAGTTTCGGCTATTTCGAAACGGAAAAGGAGCATGTTAATGCAATGAAGGCGTTCAGAAAAAGCTTAAAAGAAGACGGAACTTTGGTGATAGACTATTTCAACACGCAAAAGATCCTTAAAAATCTCACGCAGCAAGAGATTAAAACCGTAGAAGGTATTGAATTTCACCTGCATAAATTTGTAGCCGAGGGGAAAATTATTAAACATATAAATTTCGAGCATAGAGATAAACCTTATGCGTTCGAAGAACGTGTGCAGGCTTTTACTCTTCAAGATTTTGAACGCATGTTTGAGAAAAGCGGACTAAAGATAGCGGCTACCTTTGGAAGTTATGGCTTAGATCCTTTTGATGAAAGCAAATCGGACAGGTTGATACTAATTTGCAAAAAAGCATGATAGAAAGTTTACAACAATTTGATGTAGAACTTTTTCTTAAGATCCATAGAGGCCTTGCTAATCCATTTTTTGATTGGCTGCTCCCCTTAATGCGCAATCGTTATTTTTGGGCGCCATTATATTTGTTCATCATTATTTTCTCATTTATTGAGTACAAAAAGAAAGGCTGGTACATCATTGGGATGTTACTTGTTACATTTGCTATTGGTGATATGGTTGCATCAAGACTTATTAAACCTGCGGTGGCAAGAATAAGACCTTGTAATGAAATAACGCTGGTTGATGACATCATTCACCGTGTGCCTTGTGGAAGTGGCTATAGCTTCCCTTCTGCGCATGCTACAAATCATTTTGCAATAGCTGTATTTCTTATCTTTGTATTTTACGACAGATGGAAACTAATACTACCAATTGGCCTTTTCTGGGCATTTATTATTTCGTTCTCTCAGATTTATGTAGGTGTTCACTACCCTATTGACACTATGGTGGGTGCAATACTTGGTACACTTATAGGCTTATTCACATCAAAAATTTATAAAAAACTACAACCACAGTTATAATGGAAATCTGGAAGGTATTAATTCTATTTCTTAGCGCATTTTTGGGAGGGTCTGCCATTTTTTTAGTTAAAAGCGACAAATCCCAACTTTTAAAACTGATTCTCTCTTTTAGTGGTGCCTATTTATTTGCGATAACTGTTTTACATTTAATTCCAGATGCATACAGTGGTTCTGATCCGCAGGAAATTGGAATATTTATTCTTATAGGTTTCTTATTACAGATATTTTTAGAGCAATTTTCTGAAGGCGTAGAGCATGGCCACATCCACAAGCACCATGAGACACAAGTATTTCCATATGGAATTATGATTAGTCTTTGCCTTCATGCTTTTCTTGAGGGAATGCCTTTGGCTAAGGATCAGCATAATGCTTTGATATTTGGGATTTCACTTCATCACATCCCTGCTGCTTTTGCATTAGCTAGTATTTTAATGCAAAACCAATTTAAAAAGAGTAACATCATCATTTACACTGGGATTTTTGCCGTAATGGCCCCCCTGGGATTCTATGTAAGCTATGGACTTAGCAATGGAACAATTGGCGGTATTGAAAATTATTTCAACAGGATTATGGGAATTGTAATCGGTATATTCTTACACATTTCTACTACCATATTATTCGAATCAAGCGTAGATCATAAAGTATCAAAACGCAAAATGATTGCAGTGTTGTGTGGTATAGCGATTGCGTTAATTGGGTATTTTAGCTCTGGTCATTCACATTAACAAGGCATTAGCCTCTCATTTTATCAAGTAAATCATTTAATATAGTAGCTTCCTGCTCGGTTAAATTTGATGAGATCAGTACTGAAAGACTAATCTCCTGATCCATCAGTTCAAGCAATTCCAGGCCTTTATCACTTATTTTAATATCTACGGCTCGTTTATCTACAGCGTTTGACTCTTTTACTACAAGTCCTTTTTGCACCAGTCTATCCACTATTCTTGAAGTATCACTCATTTTATCGAGCATTCTTGATTTCAGAAGATTTATGGTAGCTGGACTAGGATTTTGCCCGCGCAAAATTCTTAAAATATTAAATTGCTGAGTAGTAACCTCAAAAGGCAGGATCGTTTGTTTTAATTTCTCCGTACACCAATTACTGGTATGCCACACATTTACAATGGCCTGGTGATGGATACTTTCAAATTTTGTGGTAAGCGTTTCTTTCTGCAACTGCATCTTTTCGTTCTTTATTTGTCTGGTGGTGTAGCTTTTATTTTTTGCTTTCCAAATCCCCATGGACAATGTTTACACTTATTTTTACAGCAATAACCACGTTTTAAGTGATAAGCTTCTGTAAAAACCATAAAGCCATTTTCATTGAAGTAATAATCTACACCTTCTTTCATCAGTTAAGCAATTTCACTACCAAACTTTTTTCGTAATGTTTCTTTAAATGGTATCCATTACCATGATTTGTCCAAATTTGTTTAGGCTTTACCTTTTCTATGGTTAAAATTATATCATTCCAATCGGCATGATCTGATATGTACAATTGAATTTCATGGCTACTTTGAAGGTGTTTCCAGCCTGTTGCGAATATCCTGATAACGTTAATTGCCTTAAAATAGCTCTTAAAAACCATTGGCGGAACCATATAAACCATGTTTGTATGATTATTCTTCATTACCTTACGGTCATAGATCTCATACTTACCTAAATTTACTCCCATTTGCTCATATATTTTCACAAAAGGTAACATACTATAGTGAACAAGTATCCTTTTTTCTGTACAGTAATCATTCATCAAACTGATCAGACGCTGGCATTTCCCTAACGCGTATGCACCAAGCATAATATTACTGGTTGTTGAACTCAGCTTAATTATTTCTTCCTCAGCAATTGGGTGTTGTGTTTCTGGATCAGCAAACGTAGTTTCAGTTATCAAGACATCTGCTTCTACAAATTCCACTGGTTCACAGGTTTTATCGGGTTGGAGTTTATAATCGCCGGTATAAAGATACTTTACACCTTGGTACTCCATTAGCACCATAGCAGAGCCTAAAATATGTCCTGCCGGAATAAAGGTTACTTTAACCCCATTCACATCAAAAGTTTTATGATAGCCCATGATGTAGAATTCTCCACCTGCAAACTTCTTGTATCTATGATGCATAAATAAAGAGGTTGCCATGGTACAGTACACATTGTGGTTACCTCCAACAGCATGATCACCATGGGCATGCGAAATGACCGCATTTTTCACTGCTTCTTTTGGGTCCAGATAAAAATCACCATACCTGCAAAACAGACCGGTCTTATCGATCTCTATAAAATCTTCTAATATCATTAAGGTTTGGTATTGAGAAACAGCTGATGTAGATCCATTACCTGATTAATAAGGGAATCTGTTTCGTTGTTTTTGATCAGGTAATCAGCCATCTGTATTTTCTTTTCGTCGGTAAACTGCTTATCCATTCTGGCTTTTACCTGATCGGCAGTTACTCCATCGCGTTTCATTACGCGATCTAATTTGAGTTCCAATGGTGCAGTAACGAGAATGTTCTTATCACACATTTTGTAAGAACCACTTTCAAACAATAAAGCAGCTTCTTTAAGTATATAAGGAACCTTTTCGGGCAATTGAATAACCCAGTTATCGAATGCTCTAAAAACTGCAGGGTGAACTAATCCGTTTAACTTGGCCAGCTCCCCGGCATCGTTAAATACAATACCAGCGATATGCTTATTATTTAATATATCTCCAGGCAGATAGCTTTCTTTGCCAAAGGTATCTTTAACACCCTGGATTAGAATAGCATCATTTACCATAATTTCTTTAGCTACGGTATCGGCATAGAATACGGGGACCCCCAACGTTTCAAAAATTTTGCAAATAGTAGTCTTCCCGCTACCAATTCCTCCTGTAATCCCTACTTTTAACATTATTTCTCAATTATAAAATCAATCTTCTCGGGAACAATATTCACCAATTTACAATAATCCGGAAAGCGGGTTATTTTAACTCTTAGCTGATTGTGTTTTAAATCTCTCCATTCATCCAAATCTACAACAGCATCTATAAAGTTCTCATTAATCTGCTGATATTTTGACAAAGCCACCAAAAAAGTGATTTTAACCTTCTTTGGATATAGTTTAACGCTATAATAGTCTTTATTATTTATGATTCTCAGGGACAGATCAATTGTTTTTTCTGTGAACTCATCGATAGGTACCTTTACCTCTGCACTTGTAGGAAAAATACTTACGTTCTTCATCTTATTCTGCGTCATAGCTATCCTTGAAACAGTGGTATTTTGAGCATCTGTAAGCTTTAAAGAATCGGTTGGCCAATCTTTAATTTTTTTAAGTTCTTCTTCCGGTCCGGATAAGGTCACATATTTAGGGATGATCTCAATATCTTCTGAAATACCGTATTGCTTTGCAAAACTAAAATTAGACACCAATTTTACTGGCACTCTTTTAACAGTTCTTTCAGAAAAGTCAAAATAAAGTGTATCCGGTTTTACGGAAATTATCTTTTGTGAAGTTTCCAACTGCCTGTTAACATTAAACAATTGCTCAGAAAAAAGAATGAAATTACGGTTATTTAATTTTTCCAGATTGATAGCTATTGACTGAGGTTTAACCCTTAAGCGTGCAAATAACAATTGCCACCCCGTTCCTTCAACCTGCAAATCAACAGTATCGGACTGAAGTGCATGAAAGGCTCGTTTTTGAGGAAAATTCTTATAAACCAATACTGTTTTAGCCGTGTAAACGTACTTATTATTTAACGCCATTAGCAACCACGCTGCTACTGCAAGAAGTAAACAGGTGATTAAAACGAGGAATCGCTTCCGTTCTATTTTTGTGAGTTTTATAAAGGGCATCGCTGTAAAAATACGAATAATCTGTTAGTAAGACCACATGCATAAAAAAAGGTCTGCGCCATCATGTTGGTACAGACCTTTTTTATGCTCCTAGTCATCCTGAATTTATTTCAGGGCCACTGAAGAGTAAATGCATTATACAAGTGCGAGATCCTGAAATAAATTCACTGTTGTCCGGAAAAAAATATGGGCTAGCTGTTAAGCTAGCCCTTTGTTGATATATTTGAGTTACCACACTARWATCATCAGCATGGTAACTAWGTGGGTATAGGTGTCAAAATGCTTGTAATAATGATCGTACTTTCCGGTACGGGCTAAGACCTTTTTTATGCTCCTAGTCATCCTGAATTTATTTCAGGGCCACTGAAGAGTAAATGCATTATACAAGTGCGAGATCCTGAAATAAAAGCTAAGATCGGAAGA
>NZ_AWRU01000030.1 GCF_000523515.1 Pedobacter sp. V48
TAGGCCATAAAATTTGTCCGGTTATAAAGTTAACCGGACAACAGTGAAATAAATTCAGGATGACGACCATCAAATTATGCCTTTGGAACTTCTGCAGCTTTTGGAGCCGCTGCTTTGGTTGCGTCTAAAGAGATTGCAGTTTTATCAAAACGAATTTTTGTGCCGCCTTCAACTTCAATAAGGAAGGTAGTATCGTTCATGTCTACAATTCTACCATGTATGCCAGCAGTTGTAACTATTTTATCTCCTTTTTTCAAATCTTCAACCAATTTCTTATGGTCTTTTGCTTTTTTTACCTGTGGTCTGATCATGAAAAAATAAAATACTACCATGATTAATACCATTGGCACTAAAGTACTTAGCATGCTGCTACCACCAGCTGCCTGCAATATTATTGTTGATATCATACTATTGTTATATAAATTTATATTATTCTTTAATTTCTCCTGTTAAGTGTAATTCAATTGCACTGTTTAGTGCATTAGATTTAACCGAAACTATTTTATCTTGTCTGCCTGTTTTGCCTGCGCTGTTAAATACAACGTTAAGCTCGCCCGCTTGTCCCGGTTTAATTGGCGTCTTTGGTATTTCAGGAACGGTACAGCCACAAGTTGCAATGGYYYCGRTMNTTATTAACGGCATCTTGCCGGTATTCCGGAATTTGAAGCTATAAGAGACTTTTTCGCCTTTTTCTATTTTACCGAAATAATAATTATTAGTTTCAAAAGTTAGTACTGGTCCATCTGTATGACGGATTGCCTCCGCTTTAGCAGAATCAGCACTTGCTGCAATTGCAGAAGTGTCAGTAATAGTTGAAGCTGCATCAACATTTTTGTCAGTTTTTGATTGGCACGATGCTAATGTTAACGCAACTGCCGCCAGTAACAAAATTTTCTTCATAAATTTTTATTCTTCTATAAGTCCGCGACCAATTTTTTTAATGCTGTTGGTTCTTTTAAGATCGCCCATAATTTTATCCAAGATACCGTTAATAAATGAATTACTTTTCGGTGTACTGTAATCTTTTGATAAATCCAGATATTCATTTATAGTTACCTTAACAGGTATTGACGGGAAATTTAGCAGTTCACAAATTGCCATCTTCATCAATATTGTATCCATTAAAGCAATACGCTCAGACTCCCAGTTTTTTGTGCGTTCTGCAATAAGTGCCTGATAATCTTTATCATTTCTAAGGGTGTAGATAAATAGATCTTCAACAAATTTGCTATCCTCGTCCCAATCCTGACTGATAGGCGTAAGTTTGTTTGCGAATGCATCCTCTGATGTAAAATTTTTGATGGTTTTAGCAACCATACCCTGCATTACCTCTTTATCAACAGACCAATTGATAAATTTATCTTCAAATGCCTGTATAATATTATGGCTTTTAAGAATAATTTTTCTAAAGATGTATTTGATAATGGTTTTAGATTCTTCCAGATCATTTACTTCATCTGCTAGATAAGCAGTGTATTCTGGAGTAACTTTCAAAGAGTTGAAAATTGCTTTTACAAATTCAGGATCCGCCATCCAGTTGATTTTGTATTTATTTACGGCAGCAACGAAATCCGGATTGTTCTTTAAAGTAACTGCAAATTTATTGTTTTGCAATTTTAAGTTCGGATTAAGATCTTCTGCAGTAGGCAGGTGCTTGTTAGCACGTTCTATTGCATCAACACCGGTATATTCCGTAACCTCTACTAAAAGTGAAAGCATCCATATGTACATTTCATATACATTATCAATACTGTGCATAAGAGCCTTCTTTGCTGAAGCTAAATCTCTTTTGTCTGTCATGTGCCAAGCAAATATATTTTGCAAAGCTTTAATTCTTAAGTGCCTTCTGTTTAACATGAATGTAAGAACGAGTGGTAAATTACCTGTTTATTAAAATGATGATTTTATTTTCTTTATATCTATTATTCTTTGTTCTGCAATGCGGTTAGCTGCCCATATTGTTGGGATATTATCCTTTTTAGACATTTTAATTACATCGCGCGTAGCATTGTAAATGTTCTCTGTAAGCTGCATTGTACGTTTTTTACCATATCCTGTAAGCTCAGAGTAACAACTGATTAAACCACCGGCATTGATCAGATAATCAGGAGCAAATAAAATTCCTTTATCTAACAAAAGTTTGCCGTGCAATTGTTCATCAGCTAATTGGTTGTTAGCAGAACCCGCAATAATAGCAAACTTCATTTTTTCAATGGTTTTTGAATTTACCGTAGCCCCAAGAGCACATGGAGCATAAATATCGGCATTTAATCCAAAAATTTTATCTGCAGAAATTGGTTTGGCCTTATAGGTACGTGCTACATGTTGCAAACGATCTTCATTGATATCGCTAATGTAAACCTCTACATTTTCTGCTCTTAGTAATTCAACCAAGTGCTCACCAACATTACCTATACCTTGTACCACAACTGAACGACCAGCAAGCATATCAGTACCAAAAACCTCTTTAACACAGGCTTTAATACCAAGAAAAACCCCTTTTGCTGTAGTTGGTGCCGGATTACCTGCTCCTCCTAATGACTCAGGAACTCCTGTAACATGTTTGGTTTCCATTTGGATATATTCCATATCTCTTGTATTGGTACCAACATCTTCAGCAGTGATAAATTCTCCGTTTAGATTTTTGATGAATCGGCCATAGCTGCGCATCATGGCTTCTGATTTTCCTTTATAAGAATCACCAATGATTACAGCATTACCCCCACCTAAATTAAGGCCGGTAATGGCCGCTTTATATGTCATTGCCCTTGATAATCTGAGCACATCCTCAAGTGCTTCAGCTTCGGTAGCATAATTCCACATTCTTGTACCCCCTATTGCAGGGCCCAATGTAGTATCATGAATAGCAATAATCGCTTTTAAACCGGTATCGGGATCATTACAATAAACAACCTTTTTATGCCCAGAGGCACCAATTTGATCTAAAACTGAATTTACGATAGAACTATTACCAGACATATAATTTTGTTTATCAGATAAGCCGCAAAACTAGTCAAAAAAACATTATTTACATTGTTTTAACTAAAGTCTTTAAAAAATTTATCTTCATTTGGCTAACTTTACCTCCTCATGAAACACCTCCGGTTTTTAAACAAGTACTTTTATAAATATAAATGGTGGATTATTCCAGGAGTTTTCTTCGTGATTATATCAAATATTTTTGGTGTAATCCCAGCTCAGGTTATCGGTCATGCGTTCAATTTAATTACCGAGAACATCCAGATTTATGGTTTGTTTTACGGATTTGAGCGTCGTGAGGTTATTTACGATATTTTCTCTTACAGTTTGCTATACTTTGGTGCACTTGTTTTGGTGCTTTACCTTTTAAGGGGACTGTTTCTATTTTTTATGCGCCAAACGATCATACTCATGTCCAGACACATTGAATATGATATGAAAAACGAGATTTATGCACACTATCAGGAACTAAGTCTGGGTTTTTATCGCAGAAACAATACAGGTGATCTGATGAACCGGGCTACTGAAGATGTAAACAGAGTAAGGATGTATGTTGGGCCAGCAATTATGTATGCCATAAATACGGGTGTCCTCTTTTTACTGGTTATTTATGCCATGTTCTCTSKTAASGCCACACTKGCTATCTTTTKTTTWTTGCCACTGCCGGCATTAGTTATCATAATTTATTTTGTGAATACAATGATCAATCGGAAAAGTGAACTCATTCAGGAGCAGCTTTCCAATCTATCTAGTTTTGTACAGGAAAGATTTTCGGGTATAAGGGTCATAAAATCATATGTTCGTGAAACACATACAAAAAAAGTGTTTGCGGCTGAAAGTGAAGGTTATAAGAACAGCGCGATGAGCTTGGTTAAAGTGCAGGCGCTATTTTATCCTACCATGCTTCTGCTTGTGGGTTTAAGTACTATCCTTACCATTTATGTTGGCGGAAAACAAGTGATCAATGGTTCCATAACAGCGGGGAACATTGCAGAGTTTATTGTATATGTTAACCAGTTAACCTTCCCTGTTTCCATGCTTGGCTGGGTAACTACTCTTATCCAGAGGGCTTCCGCATCACAAAAAAGAATTAATGAATTTTTACAGCTTAAGCCCGATATTAATTCTAATACGCAGGAAAAAAGAGCAATAAATGGGAATATCAGATTTGAGAATGTAAGTTTCACTTATCCAGATACCGGCATAGAAGCCTTAAAAAATGTAAGCTTTGAAATTGAACAAGGACAGTTCGTAGCAATTATTGGCCGAACAGGCTCTGGAAAATCAACTCTTGCTAATTTATTGATGCGGATGTATGATGTGGACGGCGGTAAGATAACAATTGACGACAAAGGCTTAAAAGACCTTAATTTGCAAGATTATCGCAWCSAAAKNNAGKCKTYRWAYMTCAGGAAGTATTTTTATTTTCTGACACGATCAAAAATAACATCGCTTTTGGTCTTGATAGGGTTAACGATCATGAAGTTGAAACAGCTGCAAAGAATGCTGCCGTTTATCACAACATTATTGATTTCGAGCTTAAATTTGAGACTATGCTTGGTGAAAGAGGAATCACCTTGTCTGGCGGACAGAAACAACGCGTTTCCATAGCCCGTGCACTGATCAAAGAACCAAAGATCCTGATATTTGACGACTGCCTTTCGGCTGTCGATACAAGAACCGAAGAAGAGATCCTGAATAATTTAGGTAGAATAATGAATGACAAGACAAGTATTCTTATTGCTCACCGGATTTCTACTATAAAAAATGCTGATAAAATTCTGGTTCTTGATGATGGTCAAATCATTGAGCAGGGTACTCATAACGAGTTATTGCAAAAAGGTGGCGCATATGCAGAAATGTATCAGAACCAATTACTTGAAGAAGAAAGTCAATCTGTGTAATTTCTATTTTGAACTTTAGTAATTATTCCTTTATATTTACCCGAACCAAAACCAAGAGCTATAGCAACCATGGGAGAATTTGACAACAAAGAGAGAGAAGAGGTTTTTTCAAAGAAAGTAAGAGCTGGTAAAAGAACTTATTTTTTCGACGTAAAAGCAACAAGATCAGGAGATTACTACTTAACCTTAACCGAAAGTAAAAAAAGACTGGAAGATGGTGTTTTTGTAAAACACAAAATCTTTTTATACAAAGAGGATTTCGAGAAATTTGCTGAAGGACTAAATGAAACTGTTGATTATATTAAAAGTCATCAGGAAGTGGTAGAAAAACGTTATGAATACTCTGAAAACCACGAAGGTGCTGGAACAAGGGTTCAAAACGACGACTTTTCATTTTAACAAAATAATAGAAAAACGCCCTGTTTGCAATAAACAAACAGGGCGTTTTTTATTCGGTTAACTTCTGAACCGATGAATTTCAGGAAAACAGATCCATTACGGGCTTACCTAACCCGTCGGGCGTAGTATAAAACGGCCTTTTTTCGACTAGATAATTCGTATCTGGAGCAATCCCAAGCGCATGATAAATGCTTTGATGGATTTGATCTATAACTATAGGATTTTCTATCGTTTTACATGGTCTTTCGTCTGCTGTTTTGCCATATACGCTTCCCTTTTTTATACCTCCACCAAACATTAGCATTGAACAGCCATCTGTAAAATGACGGTGCATACCGTAGTTTTTTATATCTTGTATAATATCTGGCTGCTCTACCTGCTCCTGTACTTTTGCATCGGGACGCCCTTCAACCATCATGTCTCTGCTAAATTCGCTTGCTAAAATAACCAGGGTTCTATCTAATCGTCCGCTCTTCTCTAAATCTTTAATTAACTGCGCTACGGGGCCATCTATTTGCTTTTTCATCTCTATCAGACGAGTATAACCATTGTCGTGGGTATCCCAGCCTTTAAATGGCTCATATTCGGTAGTTACACTAATAAAACGGGCACCTTGCTCTGTAAGCCTGCGTGCCATAAGGCAGCCTAACCCAAACTTTCCTGTGTTGTAAATATCATATATTTCTTTAGGCTCCTGGCTCAGGTCAAAAGCTTTGGCCTCGGGAGATTTTAATAGGATATATGCTTGTTCCATGGATCTTTTTAAGGATTCCTTTTGATAATCACTGCCATATTCACCCATTGGACTTTTACTAATGAGATCGTAATATAGTTTGTTCCGTTTTTCAAATCTGCTTGAGGACATACCCACAGGTGGCTGCACACTTTCTAATCCGGCAGAAGGGTCGGGTATTAGAAACGGACCAAATTCATTACCTAAAAACCCTGCAGTATGAAAAGCTTTCAACTCTTCTGCCTCACCAAGGGTAAACCGTTGTCCTATATCTATAAAAGCAGGAATTACCGGATTTAATGGGCCTAATTCTTTTGCGATCCAAGACCCAAGATGAGGAGCCGAAACGGATTGAGGTGGTTTATAGCAGGTATGCCAATGATATTGATGGCGCGAATGTAATATATGTCCCATATCTGCAGCTACATACGATCGGATCAATGTTCCTTTATCCATTACATTTCCAATAGATTGCAATCCTTCAGAAAAATTAATCCCATCTAAAATGGTAGGTACAGATTTAAAGGTACTCAACACACTATTAGCCTGCATGCCTTTGGAAAAGGGCGTATATTTCTTTGGATCAAAAGTATCGGTGTGAGCCATCCCTCCTGCCATCCATAATAAAATAACAGTATCTGCGGTTGCATGGTTACTTTTTGAATTGCATGAGGATAGCAAATTGGTAAGAGGAATGCCAGCAGCCATAGCAGCTAAAGTTGCTGCGCTCGTATTCTTCAAAAAGTCTCTTCTATTCCAATTCATCTTTTAAGATTATAGTTAATTTAAGCATAATTCGGGTTAATAGATAATCTGAAATTCGGGCAACAGTACCATCGCCCAGAATAAATCCTGAATAGCATCAACACCAGGAGATTTACCAAGAGCCTGTTTGGCTATTTTAATCTCTTTCTCAACCGGCTCCCTGCCTAAAGTTTTTAAGTAAATATCTTTAATGAGCAAATCGGTATTTTTAAAATTTGTTTTCCAATGCTCGGCACCATTTTTAAGTACAGAATTAAACCTCCAGCCATTGGTAAGCTCAAGAGCTTGTAGCAAGTTGGCTTGTGAATCTCTGCTGGTGGCTACTGTTTCTCTGTTTGGCCTACCTAAAGCAGTAAGAAAACTATTGTTTGCCACCAAAGAAGCACGAATAAAGGATGGCTTAATTTGAGGGTTATATCTAATGTTTGAATCAGCAAAAACAGGATTTATAACGCTGCTTACAGCATCCGTAAACTGTTCGGCCGACATCCTTTTACGTACCATTCCTTTAAATTTATAGTTCGGGTTACTAACCTGCGCTACTTCTTTAAAGCCTACTGAAGGAAGTTGATAGGTATTGGATGTGGTAATCTGATAAATCAGTTCTTTTAAATCAGCTTTGTTGGCAACAAAATTAAATGCCATCCAATCTAGTAAATCCTGACTCCATGGCTCATTGTCCATAACATCAACTGGCTCAACTAAACCACGGCCCATAAGTTGCGACCAAATCCGGTTTACTATAGTACGATAAAGTCGTCCGTCTTCTGGTTTAATTAAATTTTCGGCTAACTGTTTCCGTTTCTCCTTAACAGGTGCTTTGTTATCTATAGTACCAAGTTCTTTCCAAAGCATCCTGGCATCTACATATTTTCCGGTTGGTTTATCACAACGATTAATTTCCAGCGTTGTATCTGCAAAAATATTAGCAAAAGCATAAGCATCATCCAGCTTTAAATCGCTGATAAAACTATTGTGACAAGAAGCACATTTCAGATTAAGACCTAAAAATACCTGCGAAACATTTTGAGCTGCCTGCATTTCTGTTCTTTGACTGGCATTGACAACTCCGCGCCATTTTATACCTTCTATAAATCCTTTTGACTCTTCGGAAGGGCTGATTAATTCTTTTACAAACTGATCATATGGTTTATTCGTTTTTAATGACTTGAACAACCAATCAGTAATGTTGAAACGACCTCCTGTAATATATCCGGTTCCTGAATAATCGTTTCTTAAAGCATCATTCCAGAAACTTAGCCAATGCAATGCATAATCGTTATCAAGACCCAATAGCTTTTTAACCCACAGGGCTCTTTTATCTGGTCTTGCATCTTTTGAAAATGATTCCAAATCGATCGGGCTAGGCAACAAACCAATGATATCGAGGTAAATTCTCCGTAAATAAGTATGGTCATCGATTAACGAAGGCCATTTAATCTTGTTTTTAGCAAAATATTGGTTCGTCCATAAATCAACAGGGTTAGATAAATTATTTGAGGGAGCAGGAAGAACAGGATTGCGTGGTTCAAGTTTAGCCACTCTGAAAACGTTTTGCTTGGTGCCGTCATCTGGCCATGGGGCACCTTTTTCTATCCAAAACCGAACTATTTCAATATCTTTTTCAGGCAGTTTTCTCCCTTTAGAAGGCATTACATCTTTATGATCTGCGGGTAAAGAAATACGCTTAAATATTTCACTTTCCTGAGGATTTCCTGGCACTATAACAGGTCCATTCTCGCCACCCTTAAAAGCAACGTGTTTCCCATCAAGTCTTAAATCTCCTTTTACTTTCTCTGAACCATGGCACTTATAACAGCTATGCGCAAGTATAGCCCTTACTTCTGTATTTAATTCTACTTCCTGCTTTTTTGTAAGTTTAGCCGTATCGCCCTTTAATGCAACAAGACTAAAATTATCTGAGCTCTTTGTTTCATAATCCATGCTCCATGGCAATGTGCTGGAGAGGAAATCGCTTCCGTGCGTTAAATTAGCCCCAAAGTGTCCGGCTACAGAAACGCCTATTGCTGTTGAAAACAATAAGCCCCGGTAAATTTTAATTTGCTTAAGCTTATCCTTTTTGCGGATTTGGTAGAGAAAAGCAAGCGTTAAAACGCCAAGTGCAGCAGTTGTAAATCCTATCCACTGGTGCAACGTTAAAACATCGCCGCTATAATCTCCATCCTGATACAGCAACCACCCCAAAGCAGCAGAAATTATAGCCCCAAGTGATCCTGCAATAAGGAGGGCATCAATGCCTGAGCGTAGTTTTGAGTTAAAGTTTTTTAAAGTGAATAGCTCCAGTATAGCAGCAAATAAAAGCAGCGCTACAGGAAAATGCACTGCTAAAGGATGCAGATGGCCTAAAAAATCCCAAAGCCAGAATGCTATGTGCTGTAACATAATTAGATTTTATATTTGGTCTCAAAAAAATGAATTTTTCAAAAGGCAGAATAGTTATTCTACCTTTTGAAAAATCTCATAACTTGAATAAATATCCAATTATAATAGTTAACAAGCAACCTGTACTGTCTTGTCTTTCCTATTTATTTTGCACTTTAACCGAACGGCCAGATTTGCCTTCGGTATTAAATACTTTTAATTGTATTGTGCCTTTTGTATCAATAGCTGTTTTGAAAATACTGCTATTTATTGTCGGCTCTGTTCCATCTGTGGTATATCGAATTACAAAACCCGGCAATTGCACATTTGCAGTCACTCTACCATTTTCAATTGCCACCCCTGCAGTTGGAATACGGTAATTATAACCACCTGAATAATGATTTAACCTTGGTATTTCTCTTTTGCCTACAATGTTCACAAATTCAGACCAATCCTTGTTATACATTGCTTTGCTTTTTAGGGTATCTGCTTCAGTAGCCCATTCCGGATTTTTTGCCCAAGCTCTTTCAGCTACACCAAACAACTTTGGCAAAAGCATATATTCAAATCTTTCCGGGGTTTTAATGATTTCACTCCACAAAGGCGACTGTATGCCTACAATGTTTGATTTCCCAAATTCAGTAAGTGTAGTTTTCCCTTCCAATATCTTTTTATCAATAGGGTTACCGCTTTCATCTTCCTTTAAATTTTTGAATAGTTCATAAGGAACAAAATAATAAGGTTTATCTACATCGACATAACCACCCCAATACTGGCCGGTTTCATTAAAACTTTTGTTGGTTGCGAGATCCAGGTAAAGATTTGTAACGCAAGTTAATACAACTTTATATCCTGCATTCGCTAATTTATAAGCAAGATCCTCATTACCACTTAAGTTATTCCAAACATCGGCATGGAAATTCTCTTTAGCAAAACGATCATCAAGCACCATCTTCTTTTCTCCATTTACCAGTGCTTTTCTTAGTCCTATTTCTTCCCAGCCCGACAAATACAATTGCTTTGTTTTAAGCATATTATTGACCTTGTTGAAATAGTAATACCACATTTCATCTACCCCTTTAATTGAAATATCCGTTTTTAACAAATTTGCTACAGCAGGAGATTTTTCCCACACTCCAGCCGGGACTTCATCACCACCAAAATGTATTGTTACCAGTGGTGCATTGGCTTCTGTGTACATAATGCGTATTTCATCGACCACTTTTTCAAGAAAGTTGTACGCTGATGGTAGCGCCACATTGATTACATTATCATTCCATCCCTGAACAGATTCATATATTGATTTATCATTCAAATCTCGCAACAGATACTGTCCGGCTTCTTCCTTTTTACCTGCTTTCATTAATCTTTCGTACCTGGCATCCATAGACTTAATGGCGGCTCTTGCATGGCCGGGGGTTTCAATCTCAGGTATCACACGGATATGCCTTGCAGTAGCATATTTAAGGATTTCAATAAAATCGGAGCGTGTATAAAATCCGCTTCCGGAATTTACACCTATATCAGCTCCAGATCCGTACGATGGGAGAATATTTTTGCCATCATCAATAGTATGACCACGTTGCGAGCCAACAGTTGTAAGTTCAGGCAAGTCTTGAATCTCCAATCGCCATCCTTCATCATCATTTAAATGGAAGTGAAGCACGTTCATTTTATAAAGCGCCATCACGTCCAAAACTTTCAGTACCTCCTTTTTAGCTTGAAAATTTCGTCCTACATCCATCATGAATCCCCTGAATCCAAACCGGGGAGCGTCCTCAATTTCGACTGCAGGTACTGCAATTTCCTTTTGGATAGCTCCCCAAGATGTGGAAGGGAATAAAGTCTTTAAAGATTGTATACCATAAAATGCGCCTGCCGATTCGGCAGCTGTGACAACTATACTTTCTGGTGTAACGCTTAGTCTATAGGACTCACTACCGCTTACACTTCCTTTTTTAATTACAATAATGTTTTTAGCAGGCGGCTGAACAAAAGAAGGTCTTTTACCTAGTATAGCCGATAATTCATCGGCAAATAGATTGGCCTCATTCTCAAACTCAATTTCAGTTATTATCGAAACTTCTGGGGTCAATTTAAATGCCCCCTCTTGTTCTTTATACGATACAGGAGTTGGAAAAACTTTGGGCAATTTATCTAGAGGAATATCCTGAATAGATTTGTTCCGGCTAAATACTTGAGCCGCCACCTCAGCCTCTACTTTTTCGACCTGCTGAGCCGGATTTATATCTGTATGGTTGATATTATATCCTTTAGAAGGGTTTTTGTCCCACACCAGATAAAAACCTGATGAGAGATCTGTAATATTTTTTACCTCCGTTGAAACCACTTTGATCTTTTTTGATGCACCCGATTTTAAAGCAGCAAAACCTTTTAAGGGATACAAACGAAATAAGTCTCCATTTATATGTTTTACTACGGCACTAAGACTGTCGGTACCGGTAACCTCCATAGGTCTGGAGTTAAAGTAAATACTCCACCCTCCGGCAGGTAATGTTTGTTTGCCATTATTAGTAATGGTTAATACTGATAAGGTCTTGTCATCAATATTATTCAAGACCTCTCTGGTAATGTGGAGGTCACTAATCTTAAACGGCAATGCCGGTTGTGCATAAGCATTTATTAAACCACTAAAAAGTAGTGCAATTAGAATACAGAATCTCTTCATTTTGTTTGATAACTAAACGCGTATGTATATTTTTCTTTTATCGAGTATATAGCCTACCAGCCAACAGGTAAGCATAAAACAAATTGCAAAAAGCAATGAACCAACAGGACCAGGTGCGATAACCTGAAAAAACTTAGTACTAATCCACCCCCTGAAATCTAAACCAGGAACGATCACCCCTATGATGGTTAACAAAACCTCCGAAACAATGTAAATGAATAACGGATTTTTCCCAAAAACTGTAAAGAAACTTGTCCATTTTGTATACGATTTTACTTCTATAACATAAATTAGAGCTCCAATGATTACCAGATCCAAACCACAGGTAACCAAGACAAAAGAACTTGTCCATAGCTTTTTGTTTATAGGGAATACCGGGTTAAGGCATATGGCTATTAATATTAACAGGCCACCGGCAAGTAATAGTTTCGAAATTGTTTCAAATCCTTTTCCTTTTTCCTGTATGAATTTACCAGCAAAATATCCGATAATCACGTTCACACACGAAGGTATGGTACTCAATATCCCTTCAGGATCAAAAGCTATACCTTCGCCATGATACATATGCTTATCTCCCAACACATATAAGTCAAGATATTGGCCAGCATTTCCTGTCATACTAAACGGATCTGTCGCATCGCCAAATAATAACAATGCCACCCAATAGCCAATCAAAAACAATAAGCTGATAATGATTACACTTCTGGTGCTCAGGTAATGGATTAGCAACGATGCAATACCATAACAAAGCGCGATTCGCTGCAAAACACCTAAAATTCGCGTATTTGCTACAGGCGAGAAACTAATGCCTCCTCCTTCGTTGTAGCTGAAAAAAGGAAACCAATACATTAGATATCCTATGAGAAATATTAACAGTGTACGCTTAAGTATTTTTGCCAATACTGTTGAATTGTCCATCTGGGTAAACTTTTTCATAGAAAAACTCATGGCATTTCCTACAGCAAATAAGAAGGATGGGAATACCAGATCCGTTGGTGTAAAACCGTGCCATGCTGCGTGGTTCAGCATGGCAAAAGGCTCTGCTCCGCTACCGGGTGTGTTCACGATAATCATGAAACAGACTGTCATACCCCGAAATACATCGAGTGATAAAAAACGTTGTTGTTGGTTCATTGTTTTAGGTTATGTTCAGATTAATTATATCCTGGGTTCTGTTTTAAAACCGGCGCACCATTAGATTGGCTTAAGTCTATCTGGCGCTGTGGTATTGGGTAATAATCATTCTTGCCCTTAACAAATTTACCGTTCCTCACGTCAGATGTAATTTTTCCCTGATAGCTAAAATAGGCATTTAATTCCTGATCAGCTATACCCCAACGCACCAAATCAAAGAATCGGTGGCCTTCCATTGCCAGCTCTATCTTCCTTTCGTAATAGATCGCTTGTAAGGCGTAGTCTTTACCTTGACTTGTGAAATTTCCTGCTGGATATTCATTGATTTTGTAATTTGCGGCTGGTTCATCAGAGAATCCGGCAGAAGGGTCTTCATCATCTTTATATTTAAAAAGCCAGCTTTCATGATCCGCAGCTCTTGCCCTAACCCTGTTTACGTATTCCTGAGCTTTACCTAAACTTCCAATTTGTGCCTCACATTCTGCAGCCATTAAAAGTACATCTGCAAAACGGATAATTGAATAGTTAACAGCTGTTCCCGGTGCCCAGGTGCCCTGGTCTCCATCGCTATCTGCATTTTCACTCCAATAAACGTTCTTTTTTGGTCCATACGGACCGCCATAACTTTGGTCTCTTGCCCATGGTTTACCAGGATAAATTCCCCAGTCGTGATAAGGTACACCGCGACGACCGGCAGTCCAATCCAAACGCGGATCAAGTGTTCCTTCATCTGGCGTGAAATTTTGACCAGCCTCTATTCCCATATCTGTTTTTACAGGAAAACTATTAAAGTTTGTTAAGTATGGTAATCCTGTAGCCGGGTTTGTTCTAAAATGGTTTACCAAATCTATTGATGGCTGGAAGAATCCGCAGCAGCTAAAAGGGCTTCCATCCCCATAAGGAAAATTAAGCATGTCACCATTATTAGCATTTGAAGGGCCTGTTGGATCTGCATTTGCAGCCATTTGGATCACAAAAACTGCTTCCGGATTATTTTCTCTGCTTGGCAACCAGTTGTCTTCAAAATTCTTATTCAGGTCATATTTTAAACCTGAACTGGTTTGGCCTTGTGTAATAACCGCATCAAATACAGGTTTCGCCAGGTCATATTTATGCTGGTACAAGTAAGCCTTGGCAAGATATGCACCCGCTGCCCATTTATTTGCCCTCCCTATTTCTGATTGAGCAGGAAGTAAATTATCATAGGCATACTTCAAATCATCTGTAATTTGCGGCCATATATCCACATTGTTAGGCTGATTAAAGTTAGTTGTGGTTTCATCAATCCAGGGAACCATATTCCACATCTTTTTTAATTCAAAATAATAGTGCCCACGTAAAAAACGTGCCTGAGCGCCAATACTTTTACGTTCTGCTTCGCTCAAATCCGTGGCTTTTGCCATGAGTTTTAAAACATTATTTGTACGTGTAACACCTTCATATAGTGCTTTCCATTTGCCATCATAAAAAGCATTGGTTGCTCCTGAGTAAAAATTGGCAATTGGATCAATAGCCGGCTGATCTGCACCATCGCTTCCTTTAGAAGCATCGCCACCAACAACAGAGCCAAACACCCAGTTCGTTGGAGAGGCTTGCCAGGCATCGCCCCCGCCCAAGGCAACATCGCCTCCTTGCATACCATCTAAAGCGGCATAAGCGCCAATTAGCAGTCCATTTACACCATTTTTGTTAGCAACAAGCTCTTCTGATAATGAGCCAAGAGGTGGCTGTATTAAAGCCTTTTTACAAGAATAAAATAGTTGTCCTGTAAACAACAGCACGGCTAATAATATATATGTTGATCTTTTCATTTCCTTAAACCGTTAGGTAATTAAAACTGTAAATTTAAACCCAGTAAAAAAGTCCGTTGACTTGGATACGAACCATCATCAACCCCGTAGGCTGTTTGCTGTCCTGTTTCACTTGAGGTTCCAACTTCCGGATCTACTCCTGAGTATTTTGTTACTGTGAACAAATTGGCCGCAGAGATATAAACTCTTAACCTGTTTACACCCAGCTTTTGAAGCTTATTTGAAGGAAGTGTATAACCAATCTGCACGTTTTTAAGTCTCAGGTAAGATCCTTTTTCTACGAAATAAGAATTAGGGACACTGTTTGTGCTAAAAGATTGGGTTGTTTCCTGTATTGGTGCCTTTGCATTCTGATGCGAGGGTGTCCATGAGTCATAAAGAGCTGTGTGGCTTTTTGCTCCACCAAAAGAAGGCACAAAATCTGTCCACCATTTTACCTGATTCCAAATTGAATTACCTTGAACACCATAAAAGAAAGCACTAAAGTCGAAGTTTTTAAAACTAGCGCCCAGGTTAAGCCCGTAACTGAAATCCGGATTTGCATTACCTAAAAAGGCTCTGTCATCGGCCGTAATCATTCCGTCGCCATTTACATCTGCGTATTTAAACCTGCCGACTTTAACATCATCCTGATAAACAGTATTTGGATCACCAGTAACAGACTGGGCTTTTGTATTTGCAGCTTCAATTTCATTGTCTGAATTCCAGAATCCCGCTATTTTATAACCAAAGAATTCACTAACCGAGTGTCCTACAGCATTACGAATAATACGACTACCATCAAATCTTCTTGAATCTACGTCGTAATAATCCACATCTCCAGATACTTTTTTTATCTCATTACGGTAGGTGGTAATTGTAGCCGTGGCATTAAGTTTAAGATCGCTTCCTATATCTTTATGTCCTGTTAATGAAATATCGAACCCATCGTTTTTCATTTGGGCTATGTTAACAAATGGCACAGTTGCAGCTCCAACAGTTCCAATCATTTCTGGATTGTACAAAAGGTCACGAACATTTTTCTGGTAATAATCAGCAGAGATCTCTATACCGCCACCAAATAATGTTGCATCAAAACCAAAGTTTGAGTTCACATTTTTCTCCCATTTAGCATCCGGATTTCCGGTTTGGTTTTGAAAGAATCCTGCAACCACAGCATTTCCGCCACCTATTGCATAATAAGACTGGCCAATTGAACTGCCAAATGTTGTAAAGGAGTTGGCACCGGAAACATTTACCTGGTTACCCATAATACCCCAGCCACCTCTTATTTTTAGATCCGTAATCCATTTCACATCGGATAAAAAGCTTTCTTTTGAAATCCTCCAGGCAGCACTTACTGCAGGAAAAACTCCATAGGTGTTTTTCAGGAATTTAGATGAACCATCTCTACGGATAGTAGCTCCGATAAGATATTTATCATTAAATGCATAATCAACACGCCCTATTAGTGAGAACAAGGCATCAGCAGTTCTTTCACTAACAGTTTCCATTGGGCCACTACCATTCGAAAGGTTTGTATAATCGGGATCAAATGAAAAATAGCCTTTGTTACTTCCGCTCATGGTGCTATACCGGTTCTTGTTGTACTCAGTTCCTACCAATACCTTTAAACTATGAAGGTTAAAAGTTTTGTTAAATGATAAGGTATTTGTCCAGGTGTATTCTAATCCTGTATTTGAAGATTCGGCATAACTGTTACTAGTTGTATTCTCTGCATTTTCATATTGAGGAAAAACAAATGATCTGGATGCACCTGAAAATGAATCGGCACCAAATGCAGTCCTAAGTGTTAAAAAAGGCAAAATATCTGCTTCTGCAAAGATATTTCCAAATAACCTGTTGTCTGTTGCCTTATTATCTTTAGTACGATACAGCATGGCTACCGGATTATAGGCATCGCCCAATTTCCCGCCATAACCACCTGCGAAATTCCCCATAATATCATATACAGGTATAATAGGTTGCTCTCTAAAAGCATGCCCTATAGCATTATCACCACTAAGTCCGTCTATTTTAGGATTATTTGTAATGGTATAAGCTAAGTTCTCTCCAACCCTAACATATTTTCCAATGTTATATTGAGTATTAGAACGCACTGTATATCTTTTTAGATAAGTTCTATCTAGTGTTCCTTTCTGATTGAAATAATTTGCGGAGAAAAGATAACTCCCCTGATCTGAACCGCCACTTACCGAGATGTTCTGGCTGGTTATTGGTGCCGGATTAAATATTTCATCATACCAGTTCGTTCCTGCCTTGTTTGCTCTATTAATTCTGTAAAAGTTATTGTACTCTTCATCAGAGGTAAATAAGGGTTTTACATTATATAAGGATGGATTTACAGATGGATCTCCCTCTTTAGCTCCTAGTGGATAAATATAATCAGGCAATACGTAGGTTGGACCATTTCCATATAGGGGGTCATCAAATTCAGTTTCTCCGGTATTTGTTTCAGCAAGTCTTTTCAGATTTGCCATCTCCTGTGGCGACAAAATATTCCAAACGTTTCCTGTTTTAGGTCGCTGTGTACCATAATAGGCATCGTATTGTACCTTTACTTTATCCTTACCTTTTTTAGTACTGATTACAATAACCCCATTTGCTGCACGCGATCCGTATATTGAAGCCGATCCTGCATCTTTTAATACTTGCATCGATTCTATATCATTCGGATTAATATCGGCTACATTGAGCGTTGGAACCCCATCAACCACATAAAGTGGATTGTTGTTACCAAAAGTATTTACTCCTCTGATACGCACCTGAGGTTCTTCTCCAGGTTGTCCGGACCCCAAAATGGTAACCCCAGAAGCCTGTCCTTGCAAGAGGTTATTTATGGATGGGCTGGGTTGCTTAATCATGTCGGCAACATTCACTACAGAAACGGCTCCGGTAAGGTCCTTTTTCTTTTGTGTTGAGTATCCCAGAACAACAACTTCACCTAATGAAGTTTCTTCCTCGACAAGTTGAACACTTAAAGTGCTCTGCCCATTAACCGGAACCTCTTTTGATGTAAAACCGATATAAGAGAAAACCAAAACAGAATTAGCATCAGGCACACTAATGGCAAAATTTCCATTTATATCTGTAATAGTAGCCGTTGTAGTCCCTTTTACTTTTACACTTACTCCCGGCAATGTTTCACCTTTTGTTGAAGTTACCTTACCTTTAATTGGAAGAGGAGGCTTATTGGTATTTGGTTCATTAATCTTCTTAGACATATCTTTATCGTACAGAATAATTCTGTTGTCAATTACCTTATAGAAGATACTTAGTGGATTTAATGTCTCGTCAAGGATATCTCCAAGTCGTTTTTTGATATAGTTTGCTGATGTTTTTCGCTCAGACTTAATTACCGATGGACTATAAATAAATTTAACTTTTGTTTGGTTTTGAATTTCATTTAATATCTCGGTTACCTTAGCATCATTAATGCTGATGGAAATTTCTTTATTCAATATCCCCTGAGCACCGGCATTTTTTGCTGCTGCACCACATGTGAATAGAACTACAAGAAATATTTGGGCTATAGATATCCTCATTGCTGTTTTTATTAAAGCAACAAATCGCTTTTTTTTCATAACTTTAGGAGTTTTGTTCGTTAATATGAAACTTTTCGTACAGAATTCTTAACTGGCAATGTCCCGCAACATTGTCAGTTTTTTTTGATCATTTGGTTAGTAAAATTCTCTTTTCTTCATAAGCTGGTTTGGTTAGGTTTTTAGTTCTGGTTGATTTTTAGGTTTTATCTTTTTTCTTTGATGACTATTTTAGTCTCTTTTACCTGGTAGGTTGCCTGAATAGATTCACATAGAAAATCTAACTGGCTGTATAAGTTTTGTTCAGAGAGGTCACCGGTAAATGTATAGCTGTACAATTCTTTGTCTTCCACAACAAATTCAATCCCATACGATTTTTGAAGCTGATTTAGTACATCGGCAACACGGCTGTCATTAAAGGAATAGCTCTCTTTTATAGGTTGCTTATTATTTTTTGCTATTGGTAAAGGTTTATCAACAAGCGTGGTTGCAAATGTATTTTCGGAGGCGCTATAAACAGTTTTCTGATTTGGGGTAAGTACCACTCCTTTACCTGATTTTAAGAGGTCATCAATTTTAAAGGAAAGGCTCCCCGAGTTTGGAGAAACAATTACTTTTCCTGTTTTAACCGTTACTTCGGTTTCGCTTGCTGTACTATTTGTTTTTACAATAAAGCTGGTTCCTACAACTCTTGTAATTACATTGCTGTTGTATACAAGGAATGGTTTGGATGGATTTTTACTGATTTCAAAAAAGCCCTCTCCCTCAAGCGTGACTTCACGGACAGTTTTGGAAAAATGTTTAGGGTACTTCAATAAAGATTTTGGTTGCAGGGTAACAGTACTTCCGTCTTCCAAACTAACTATCATGGGTATAGCACTATTATTTGAAATAGAATTAATATTGTTTGCAATTGCAGCAACAATGAATTCAGGTTTTTTACTATCTACTCTAAAGAATATATAGGCGGTAATAATTACAAAGCCTGCAATTACTGCAGCAACGGCAGTTATTAAAGTCCTTGATGGTTTATTTTGAGGCTTAAGTTTACGAACAGGAGTTTCTGTGATGGCACTTTCATGTATTCTGTCCCACAGTTTCTGCTCCAATGCACTTATTTGGGTTGGGGCAGTATCTTCCATGTCATGCTTATCAAGCATTCCATACCATTTTTCAATAATTTCCTTTTCTTCATCTGTACACCTGTTCTGCAGGTATCTTTCCAGTAATAGATGAAATGCTTCTCTGCTCATTTTTATAGCTTTTAAACTATATGTAAGCTAAGNTMGSMMKNAKCSYYRWRNTARKKWWARARWRWANGAWMTYKRTRGWMRCMKWATMAWWRMAAMMAAWWGAAAYWGGTACTYTTTAAKNATWWWACMSAAWWSAWWWMWRYKMTTKSNNAATKTKAKMYYCAAYKGNCTWTYYMRNGAKMTATGRARMTGNTMANGATRTAKYYTYMMNCCGNATCRRTRWWMARKYYGKCTCATCCTGAATACTTCGGCAGTTTTTTTTGGAAGTAGAGCAATCCCCCTGGCCAGTGCATCAGATAATTCATTAAGCATCAATAGATAATCGGTATTGTTTACTACCCCATAATTTGCAGAAGCCTTTACGTAATTATGATAGTTTTCCTGAACTAATAATGATTTGTAGTGATTGATGATGCAATATTTTAAACTCCCGAAAAGATAAGCCCCTAATGAATTTATTGTTACTGTTTCTCTTCGTCTCCATAGTTCTACAAAGAGATTTTGTGTTAACTCTTCGGCAAGCTCTTTATGATGTACTTTCTTATAAGCGACCTGATATACCTTTTGCCAGTACCGCAAATACATTTCCTTAAACGCATGCTGGCAACTTCCTTTGAAAAGAACAATTAATTCGTCATCAGATAAGAGCCTGTAATCCATGAATTTAATGTCTGCTTAAAACAAATTTAACAATATAATTCAAACCGTGACACAAAATTTTTACACTTAATATATTGCTATGCGGTGTGACCTAAGCATATACGGACTTACTTCTGACATGCCAGCCTGTTGAAAGCTAATTGCCTTAGAAGGTTTTAAAGGCATATGGCAATCAATACAATTGGTTTTTACCATAGCGTTTTCCAATGTTTTCTGTGTATGTTTTATGGTAGCGTGACAACTTATACATTTTTTTGAATACAATGTTAAGCTTCCTTTGTTCTGATCATGGGGGCTATGACAGGTGGAACATTCGAGAGAATTACTTTTAGTAAAACATTTACTCCCCTCAAGCATCTGGTTTTGCTGACCATGAACATCGAGCTGGGATTCCTGAGCTGATGACACATGTGCATAATATTGTTTAATATCTTCCCCTGGCTTAAAGGAAAATGTAGATTTCAGTAATTCTGCATCATTACCGGAATGACAGATACCACATGCATCAACTCTTTGTTTCCTTGTAAGTGTTTTGTAAAGCACCATAAATTTAGCCTCCTTCTCATCAGGATTTTTCAAGTGGAATTCGACATGTTTACCTGCTGGTCCATGACAGCGCTCACAATCAATTCCATAAACAAGAGAAGATTTCAACATTTCGTGAGAAACAATTAAACTGCCGTTATTTGCCTTATTACTTTCTATAAAGGAACTATGACATTCTAAGCAACGTGAGTCTATTATTCTTCCAAAATCCGGGCTGCTTGTTCGCAAGCCCGGACTGTTAGCCCATCCATTTATTTGCTTAAAAAAAGAGAGCGGAAGTTGTCTTAATATATTCCCTCTCCATGAGGCATAGGTATAAGCATTTTTACCTGAACCAATAGCAATATCAAATCTTTTAGCCAGATCTTCTTTACCATTAAAATAAACAACCTGATAGACACCACTATCTCTTTTTTCTATGGAAACTTTTAGGTTTTTATCATACTCATAAACGGAATCAGTACCAAGGTTGATCTGATTATTATTCTCTACCGGGCTTGAAGCAGCATAATGAGCATCATTTAAATAAGAACTGGAAATATCTTTATGACATTGAACACATGTTTTTGCACCTGCAATGGATGTTTCTGTTGCTTTCATATTTTTGGAGGTATCCATACATCGGGAGAATAGAATCACCAAAACAGCTATGACACTGAACACAAGGAGTAAACGTCCTTTACGCTTCATAATTTAATTTGCAATTACATTTGTCTAATAAATTGAAGGTAATTAAAATTAAAATAACCTGTATCTGCCAAAACCTTTATACTTTGTTTTCCTTCTTTGAGTGGAATATTCTTTATTTCTATTGTTTTAAAAGTTTTCAATCCTCCGGTGCCGGATATCTTGATCTCTTTTGCGATGAAGACTCCATTGGAAGCTAAAGAAATCCTTCCTTTCTTGTTATCTGAGGCGACATTTAATTTAATTGTATATATTCCTTTTTTCTCTACATCGACAGTATACTGAAGCCACTCTCCTGATTCAATATTATTAACATAGTAAGATTCATATTTGGTACTGTCTTTTGCAATATCCACCCCATCATTTCTATAAATTCTTCCTTTGTTTCCTGCCGTATATTTTCCGGTAGAGACGTGGTAGTCTGCCGTATCTTTATCAAAATAGGCAACGCCGTTTCTGCCCAAATCATAATCAACTGCATTCACAGTAGTGGTTTTTCCAACAATATGCTTTTTAAAAGGTTTGGTTTCTGCAGAAAAAGGCTGACGGATCATTGCGTCAATTACATCGTAATGAATAATGGTATTTTCAAATCTTGCATACGTAGCAAGTTCCATTAACCCACTATACACATTGCTTTCTTTAGGTTTATTTCCATTTCCATTTATATAACTTACAATATCATTATAGTTCAGGTTAGATTTTATTTCCATTGGATTGTTAGCTCCTACTTTCTTTAGAGGCCACCATGCCCAACCGATATTATTGGTTTCAAATAAACGAATGGCCTCTGTAAACCAGACATTTGAATTCTCTCCTGTCTCACCTAGCCAAATAGGAATATTATACTGATCCCTTGTCTTGATCATATTTTCCGCCGATGCCTGATCATTATAGCTCCAGTATTTATGAAAGCTTAGAACCATATTATTGTCCCACTGAGGGAGAATGCCATTGTAATTATTACCCCAGCCATTACCTTCAATTATAATAATGTGTTTTTTATCAACCTCTCTTATTGCCTTTGTAATATCAACCATTAATTTCTTTAATGGCTCATTCTTTTTTTCGTTTATCCCATTCTTGTCTTTTGCAAGATCTTCAAATCCCCAGTTAGGCTCGTTTATGATATCATATCCTCCAACCCAAGGCTCATTGGCATATCGCTCAGCTAATTTCCTCCATAAAGCAATCGTTTTTTCCTGATTAGCCTGACTATCCCATAGTGACGGTTTTGAGGGATCTCGATCTGAAATATTTAAATCATTCCCCTGTCCGCCAGGGGCTGCATGAAGATCTAAAATTAAATACATTTGATTTGCCTTGCACCATGAAAGTAAAGAATCTGTCATCGCAAATCCTTTGTCAAGCCAGGTATTTTGTCCCTTTACAGATTCTTTTTCAATAGGTAACGTATAGAGGTTATAATGCATTGGTAACCTGATTGAATTAAAGCCCCATGCTTTCATTGAATCGACATCAATCTTTCTCGTATGATTGGCAAGCCACAGGTCATAAAATTCCTGAGTTTGTTTCTCCCCCATTAACTCTTCAATTCTTTCCCGAMKACGMTMTTNCYGAYCTTNNCTTTATTTATTTTTAGCATATAACCTTCCTGGAGCATCCATCCCCCAAGACCAACGCCTCTTAATAATACATTCTCGCCCTTTTCATTTACAATCTTCTTTCCATCTGCTCTTAAAAAACCCTGTGCCAAACCAGACGTAGAATACAAAACAGATACCGCTATTATAGAAAATAGCCTTATTAATGATAATTTTTGAAACATAAAAAGAGTATAAGTTAAAATGTGTGTTAAGTTATTTTGAGGATATATTACCAGATATAAGTTGCAACATCACCATTACCAAGCGTATCACTCAGTAATTTGCCATTAAAGCTAATATTAAACGTCTGCGCATTCTTCCCACTATTAGCAACTATCAGAACTTTTTTCCCATTAGGGGTTTTAAATGCAACATTAGAAAGGTCTTTGGGTTCGCTGGAAGCAATACGCAGAGAACCAGGTCGAACAAATTTAGATGCATGCGCTACCGAATAATAGGCTAGGTTTCTTGTTACTTTATCTTGATTTATTGTAACTGCACCCTGGCACATCGGACATCCCCCTCTATCTGTAAAAGGTTTATTTTCAGGATCTGCTGCTAAATTCCATTCCAAAACATTTCTACTCCAGTTTCTTGTAGCTCCTATAATGAGTCTTTTAATAGGCGATAAAATATTGATTCTATTTTCATTTGGATCCTCAATAACCATTTGTTCCGTAAAATAAATATTCTTGTCAGGATGGGCATTGTGCACATCAGTCAATGCCTCAATTTCACCACCGTAAAGATGAAAAGCTGACCCATCAATGTATTTCCTGGCATCAGGGTCATTTAGAATCGTAATTGGATAATCCGGACGATCTGCATTATGGTCGTAAATAATAATCTTCGTCTTTAAACCCGCTTTCTGGAAAGCGGGTCCCAGGTTGTTCTTAATAAAGATTGCCTGGTCAGGTGCCACCATCAGCAGGCTTGGATTATTACCAGGATGAAGTGGTTCATTTTGAATAGTAACAGCATCTATATGAATTCCTTCTTTGCCCATGTCCTGAATATACCTGACAAAGTATTTTGCGTAAGCTTCATAAAACTCAGGTTTTAACATCCCCCCTCTTGCATCATAAGATGTTTTCATCCATAATGGCGGCGACCAAGGTGACCCCATTATTTTGATATTTGGATTAATAGCCAGTATTTCTTTCATTACCGGAATCACATCTATTCGATCAGGGCCCAAATCAAATTTGGTTTGCTCTAAATCTGTTTCTCCCTCAGCTAAATCATTATATGAAAATACTTTCTCATTTAGATCTGAGGCACCTATGGTTAATCGTATATAGCTAACACCAATGTTCTTGCCATCAGTAGCAAATAATTCCTTCAACAAAGCGGCCCTTGCTTTAGGACTCATTTTAATAAGGTGTTGGGCACTTCCTCCTGTTAATGCGTAGCCAAAACCATCTATTGATTGGAAAGACGCTTTCTCATCAACTACGATGGTCGGGTTGTTATTATTTATTTCAGCAAATTTCAATGTTCTTTTCTGCTTTGTAAATAGAATTGATTTATCTGTTTTTGTAAGCCATAGATTCACATCATTTTGAGCATTTGTGGCAAATGAAATAAACGTAATAACCAGCCCTAGAATTGAACTGAGCGCTTTTGATCTCATAATTATTAAGTGATGTATATTAGAAATAGAAATAAGAGGTGGATTTTTCATCCACCTCCTGGAGTATTATTTAGTACCACCCCACTCTTTACTCTGAACTATCTTTGTATTATTTAGTTCACCATTTGGAATAGGTAATGTTTCATTTTTTCCTGCCACAAAACCTTTAAAGGCTAGTTTAGCAGGCGCAAGTCCCCAACGCACAAGATCAAACCAGCGTTGTCCTTCAGCTGCTAGTTCAATACGTCTTTCTTTTATTATGTTATCCATGGTAACGTCCACTGGTTTTAATCCAACCCTGGCTCTTACCGCATTTAAAGCAGCATAAGCTCTGCTTCCTGCTCCAACAGCACCTCCGCTTTTCAATACAGCCTCAGCTTCCATTAAGTAAGTGTCGGCCAAACGTATTTCATAAAGATTATAAGGGAAGTTAAGTTCAAGCTGTCCGCTATTGGCTTTGGTGGATACTCTGCCAGCATATTTCTCAACAAAATAACCAGTATTATCGTTGGCATGTTTATAAGTTACAATACCCGCCTTTTCAAGGCTATCTAAATTTGCAACTGTTGGTTTATTACGAGGATCAAAGTGAATGAGTGCAAAAAACTCTTTAGTAAATGGCATAACACTCCATCCGGAAACATAATCAGGGGCTTTATCAGGAATTAGAATATTATAGTTCCTTGGGCCCGACATAATCCCAGCCACATTACCCTCTCCACTACCAACATTACCCCAGCCCATATTTGAAGTGCTGTTATAGGAAATCTCAAGAATGGATTCGGAATTGAATTTATTAGCGAGTTTATACAAGTCCTCAAACTTGCTCATTAGCACATAACCATATTTACTAGGCGTAGTACCTGGCGAAGGACCGTTTACGTCTGCAAATTCAGTAGCAGCATCAGCAAATTTTTCCTGCCAAAGGTATACCTTACCAAGTACTGCATGAGCCGCTCCCTGGGTTAACCTTCCACCTTCAGTGTTTCTTGGAACCGTTACCGGAAGATTGGGAATAGCTTCTTTTAAATCCAATTCAATTTGTTTGTATACATCAGCAGGAGGAACCTGTAGAACATTATACCAGTCACTCGTTTCAACGGGTTTTAAAATAAGGGGTATGTTCTTAAATATCCGAACCAGATCGAAATAAAAAATAGCTCTTAAAGCTTTTGCTTCTGCAATATATCTGTTTTTGGTACTGGCATCCATTTGAATCTCCTCTACCTTTTGTAAAAATATATTGGCCCTGTAAACCCCGGTAAAACCTTTACCCCAAAGATAACTTGGTGCTCCGGATAATGAGCTTACTGTATAGTTATTCATTGCCTGCAAATCACCAAGATCAGATGGAGAATCACCTCCAGCGTAGTGATCATCAGACCCAGAAGAGAAAATATTTAGCTTGGTTAAATAGCCACCTGACTGGTTTCCAAATTGATCATACACCGAGATCAAACTACTAAAAGCCTGTTCAGGAGTTTTATAATAATTAGATTCAAGTATTCTTTCTCTCGGATTTACATCCAGATCCTTTTTACATGATCCCATGAACTGCGCTCCAATAAAAAGAGCAGCTATATATGTTAATTTATTTTTCATTTTGATGTTTATTAAAATCCAACATTTAATCCAACCATAAACGAACGTGCCTGTGGATAGATTCCTTTATCAACTCCAAATACAGTTCCTCCAATTTCAGGATCATACCCTGTGTAATTAGTTATGGTAAAAAGATTTTCACTCATTACATAAACACGTACTTTTTGCGCACCAATTTTTTGAATTACATTTTTAGGAATGTTGTATCCAAGCTGTAATGTTTTTAACCTGAAATAATCTCCCTTTTCAAGATACCTTCTTGTGAAATTAGTATTGTTTTTGTTGTCATCCTTTTCAACAACTCTTGGTATGGTGGTCGAAGGATTTGTAGGCGTCCAACGATTTAGGATGTCAGTTTGCCAGTTAGCAAATGTTACATCTAAACGACGTAAGCCTTGAAATATCATATTGCCCCCTGCTCCACTTCCAAACACTACAAAATCAAAATTCTTATAGGCCATATTTATTGTTAGGCCATAAGTATATTTTGGAATCGGGCTTCCCAGATAAGTTCTATCTGCTGCCTCAATCTGATTATCGCCATTTAAATTCGCGAACTTAACATCTCCGGGTTTTGCATTAGGCTGCAGCTTAGTTCCCCCTGGTCCGACATAACTATCAATTTCCGCTTGATTTTGAAAAATGCCAAGTGTTTCGTAACCATAGAATTCATTGAAAGAGTGCCCTATTCCTGTTCGGGTAATATTGCCCATCCCCTGAAAGCTTTGGGCTTCATCTTCAATAAATAATTTACCTGTGGCAAGTTTAGTTACTTTGTTTTTTAAGAAGGAAACATTTCCATTTACGCCAAGGTTAAATTCTCCGAATGTTTTACGATATCCAAGCTCAAGTTCCAAACCCTTATTTTCCATATCTCCAATGTTCTGGGCTGGGGCTCCAGCTACACCTAGATAGCTTGGGGGTGTTGGATACTGAAGTACTCCAACTGTTTTCTTTTTATAAACATCAAAGGCCACAGTAAAGTTGGTGAATATGGTAGCATCAAAGCCTAATGTTGTCTGCCGGGTTTCTTCCCATTTCAAATCCGGATTAGAGGGGGCTGCCGGGCTCCATCCTATTGAGCTGACATCTGTTGTTCCAAAAGTATAGTTCCGTCCACTTGAAACCAGGGCATTGTAAGCAAAATTGGAAATTTGATCATTACCTGTAACACCATAACCCCCACGGATTTTGAAGAAATTTATAACGTTATTTTCCTTCCAAAAATTCTCTTTGGTAGGCACCCATCCTAATGAAAATGAAGGGAAGTATCCGAACTTATTGTTGTCACCAAAACGCGATGAACCATCTCTTCTGATAATACCGGTAAAGAGGTATTTTTCGTCATAATTATAAGATATACGAGAAAATAAAGAGTTAACTTTATGAACTGTCCCATCGTTTCCATCTGCAGTTCTGTCTGCACTAACTGGTTTATAATTTAAATTTGCTTCTTCAAAGTTATTTGCAATAATATTGTTGAATGTTACATTTAAAGTTTTGACATTTTCATCAAGATAAATTCCCTGACCAACTATAATATTCGCATTATGCTTTCCAAACGTTTTTGAATAACTCAACGTATTTTCAAAATTGTAATTCAAAACATTGTTCCAATTGCGTACAAATGAATTTTTAGTTACGATGTTAGATGAGTTTAAATAGGCAACCGGATTAAATGCATCATCACCATAAAATGCAATCTTGGTTCCTAACGTTGATCTAAAAACTAAATCCTTAATAGGCTGTACTTCTGCAAACGCATTTCCAATTATGTTATGATCCCAGCCATAATTCCCAAGTTTTGTTTGAATATAAGCAAGAGGATTAATTAATTCCTGGCCAACCCAAGGTGATAATCCAAATGGATTTCCACTTTTGTCTCTTAAAACATTTGGTGTTGTATATGGTGGTTTTGAAATAAGATCCGGGTTGGTTTCAATCGCCGGAGTGGTTGGATCTAAACCAATAGCAGAACTCAAAGGCCCTCCAAATTCATTATTTGTATTACCTAAGCTGCTATTTACAGAATGGCTATATCCTAAATTCTCTCCAACAGTTAACCATTTTGCAAGCTTATGGGTAGAATTTAAACGAATATTCGCTCTGTTCCATTTTGAAATCGGACTTGCAACTATACCTTCCTGCTTTATGTATCCGAAAGATGAATAAAATGTAGATTTCTCTCCGCCACCTGCGATACTAAATTCATGGGTTTGTCTCCTCGCATCATTGTTAAATATAATATCCTGCCAATCGGTTCCGCTGCCTAATGCCGCGGGATTGGCAAATGGTAAAGTTGCATTAGGGTCTGTATTTTTTGCCGCTTCATTTCTAAGTGTGGCATACTCCGTTGCATTTAACAGATCCAAAGTTTTTGCGGGTGCAGAAGTACCGTAAAAACCATTATAGTTAATTTGAAGAAGTCCGGATTTACCTCGCTTAGTAGTTACAATGATAACACCGTTTGCAGCACGGGCTCCATAAATAGCTTGCGATGCTGCATCCTTTAAAACTTCAATAGATTCAATATCTGATTGATTCAGGTATCCAATACCTCCATTATCTACAATCACTCCGTCAACCACCCATAGAGGATTGTTGTTACCATCTTTTGCAAAGGTAGTATATCCCCTAATCCTTACTGTGGCTGCACTTCCCGGTTGCCCGTTGTTTGTTGCTATGGTTACTCCTGAAGTTCTGCCCTGTAAAGCCTGTTCGACCCTATTTATCGGCATGCTTTCCAGGTCCTTTGCTTTTACACTTGAAATTGACCCCGTAACATTGCTCTTTTTCTGCGTTCCATAACCTACTACTACTACCTCTCCTAATGCAGTAACATCCGTCTCTAACGCAATGTTAACAGACGAGCTATTAGTTACGGTTATTGTTTGTGAAACCATCCCCAATTGGCTGATGATTAGTTTTGACCCTACAGAGGGAACCGGAATCTTAAAATTTCCGTTGGCGTCTGTGAGTGTTGCTTTTGTAGTGCCTTGTAATGTTACGGTAACTCCTGGCAATGGTTTTCCATCGCTCTTGTCTGTTACCTTACCCGTTGCTGTTACTTCCTGTGCCATTGAGGCAAATGGAGACATAAGAAGACAGCAAACGAAGAAAATAAGTGTAAGACTTCTTTTCATACAATAAGATTTAGTTTAGTTTATAATTGGTTAATTTGGCTTCCACCTGGCGGTTTCGGCTAACTCAAATCTATACCTGGAAACGGTTTTTATAATATTTCCATACCACTACACTACCCCTACAAAAAGAAATTGAAAGGCATTATCACCATACGAGTACCACTACATCACCACTACAGCAAGAAACTAAACTCCTGATTTACAATACGGTTATTTTAATCAGGAGCCCTCAGCAGTTCTTGATATCTGGATAAGGAAATCATACAGATTAGTTTCAGACTGAATATGCAGTTTCTTCCTTAACCGATACCTTCCTACCTCCACTGCTTTTATTGTAATGTTCATGAGCTGAGCAATTTCCTTGGTAGAAAGGTTCATTTTAAGATAAGCACATAATTTAAGCTCATTTGGTGTGAGCTCCGGGAACTGATCTTTTAGCTTATTAAAGAAATTAGTATTAACAGTATTAAAATGGATTGAGAAGTTTTCCCAGTCCTGATCACTCTTTTCAACATCTCTTATGAGTCGGATCAAGTGTCGGAAGCTTGGGGAACTGTCGTTGATATCGTGATTTTTAATTACAGCAGAAATCACCTCTTTTATTTTAGCCAGCACCTTGCCTCTCTGTACCAAATGCATAGTCATATTAGATAGTTCTCTATTTTTATAATTTACATCGGCTTCCAGTTTTTCGTATTCTAAACGAACGATTTCCTTTTCGCTACGATCCATTTCAAGCTGATGAAGATAGCTTAACCTGGTCTGGGCTTTGATATGTTTCTTCTTTTGCCACTTAAAGAACATATAGATAACTACGCCCAGGAGCAATACATAGAACATGTACATCCATATCGTTTGATACCAGGCAGGTAAAATTTCAAAAGTATACCCCACAACTTCAGACTCGTTGCCAAAACTATTTCTGGCCCTAACATTAAATGTATACTTCCCCGAAGGCAGGTTAGTATAATCTTTCTCGCTTTTTTGCGTCCAGGACGACCATTCTTTATCAAAGCCAACAAGTTGATAACTGAATTCAATATTTGCCTGATGCTCAAATAGCGTAGAAGAATATTCAAAATGAAGAGAACTGTAGACGTTGGCAAGTTTTAAAACAGAGGACAAATCCTGAGTTTTTACCATTTTATCTTTATTCAGGAAATAACCACCAAAGATTGTACTATCCTTTTTACCAAAAAGCTTTACTGAACCAAGTAAAACATTAGGTTTTGGGATGTTTTCCAAATACTTAGCATAATTTAAATGATAAGCACCCTTATTGGCACCTATAAAAACATTCTCATCATTCAGATAATAAATAGATTCAAATCCACCTACTATTTTACCATCTAACTGAGGAAAATAATGTACTGTAAATGATTTTGTAGCTGTTGGATGTCCAAAATCTAATATTCCAACTTTTTTATCTGAGACAAACCATAAGTTTCCTTTAGAATCTTCTTTAAGATATTGGATTCGCATTTGCTTTAATGCTTGGCTAAGTAAGGCAAAAGGCTTAAATTTATCTTTTGCTGTATCATATTCATATACGCCATTTTTAGTTGCGACCACAACCCGATTCTTTATTTTAAAAATGTAATTATACAAATGTGAAGGCAGCCCTTGCTTATCTGTATAGATGGTATATTTTTTTATTCTTTTAAAATTTTCAGACAATTCAATTTTATATACCCCGTGATATGGATGCGATGCCCATAAATTGTTGTTGGCATCAAATGCGATAAACCTTAAGGATTCTGTACGCCCTTCAATTTTGCCCTGATTGGTAAAACTTCCATTTCTATAACTTATTTTCTGAAGGCCCAGATAGGTGCCAGCTATAATATCTTGTGAAGGATAAACCTCTGAAGTTGGTTCAAACAACCATGTTCCCGGCCGATTATATATTTGATGGGCAACATCATTTTCAATTTCAAAAAAGCCATCCTCATGCCCCATTAAAAGTTTGTTGTTGATTTCGCTAAGATTCCAGACCTGCCCTTTAGAGTTTTTAACTTCCGTAAATGCTTTGGTCGACAAACTTAAATCAGCAACACCAGTTTCAATTTCTGTTACATATAAGCCATTAGATGTTCCTATATATAATTCCCCATTAAAATTACGTATAGCATAGCTTGTTATCTGTTTATTCTTATCAGGAAATATGCTTTTTACTGCGCTATTAATAGCAACATAATCAATCCCATCATTCAGTGCTAACCAAAGGTTTTTGCTCCTATCAGTAATAAAGCCTCTTACATTGTTATTCTGTAGACCATCCTTATAGGTATATTTTTGCAAAACCTTTCCCTGTTTGTTAATAATTAGAACCCCTGCAGAGGTAGTTCCAATTACGTACTTATTACTGTCTATCCTATCAGCACCATAAATCCTGTCGCTATAAAATATCTGATCCAGGGCTGTTGGTTTAGGTATAAGTTTTCCCTTGTGCATTAAAAAAAGTCCATTTTTTAACGTGGCGACCAGCATGGTGTCTTTATTGTATTCTATTATGGAAGTCACCGCAGATTTTAGCAATGCCGGATCTGAACAATATGGTTTCCAGATCTCACCGTCATAAATCATTAATCCATGCCCTTTAGAATGAGCAAAAAACTGATGATTACTCTTACCTGCAAATTGCCATTCTATATCTGGTTTATAGGTTTTTACAACCCCATCTTTATAATAAAGAATAACGCTGGTTGTTCTGAAAACTACTGCATCATCTATAATAGCAACATTCCATATATCGGCAAAACTTCGGTATTTTTCGGGGATGAGAGGGATAATTGAATGATATTTCAGGATTCCATTTTTTTCTGGATAAAAATATCCGGCCTCATCCTGTCCCCCAATAAAGATCCTATCGTGCGAATCTATTTCAACAGATCTTACAGAAGTAAAATTTGGCAATTTAATAAGATTCCAGAATCGGCCGTCGAACGTTAGTAAGCCTTCATTATTACCAAAATATAAAATACCGTTCTTGTCTTGAGCAATATCCCAATTTTGCATTCCGGCTTTATACTGGTCATTATTATAGTTAAGTATTTGAGGTGTGCCAATTTGGCCCAGACCTTCAAAATGGGTAAAACAATATAGAATTAGAATGATTAGTAGAGTTTTCCTCATAAATTACAACAGACAAAAAATCCGGATTTGGTTAGCTACCCAAAATACGGATTTTTGATCAACATAGGTATTTCACCTAAAAAATCAAGCCCTACATGAAGCTTCCGTCTCCACGGCGCATAATGCCTCTACCACCACGGCCTTGAGAACCAGACCATTTTTGCAATCTCATACTCAGTTTAAGCATAAAGTATCGACTGATGGGATTTACTCTTGTATTTATATAACCGCCATCATCTGGTTGCTGTGTTCTTAGAAAATTATTCTGATTTAAAATGTCAAATGCCTGAAAAGTGATCTGGCCTCTCCGGTTAAACAGTTGACGTTCCAAACTTGCATTTATCACTAAAGGGCTATTATTTGTATTTCCGACTATACCATTTATGAACTGCTTACTGCCGTTGTAACCCAACATCCATACGTCCCATAAATATAATCTTCCATCTAAGTTAAGAGAAAGCGTGTTGATTTCATTATTACCGGAACGAAGTGTTGAATTAGATTTTTCGTTTTTGTATCCGATGTTCGGATTGATTTCGAACCATTCTGTAGGATTAATTTTTGGGCCAAAACGCTGATCGAAAGAAGTAATATCAGTAGTATTCAAGATACCGTCCCGCATACTCAGACTATGATTATAACTCACCGTACCATTAAGTTGCAAATTATACTTTCTGTTGTTGAGTTGCTTACTGATGTTGTAATTACCGGTTAGTCTATATACCCCACTAACATTCAAAAAGCGTGTTTCATTAATTTTACTGCCAGGGAGGTTTGGATCTGGATTATCAACAGTTGCCACATTTCTGATTACGGCATTTTCCGTATATGCCCCATTTACATTTAGTGAAAGATTGAGTTTGGAGTTTGCAATATAATTATTGTAATCACCTCTTAAAGTATGCACAAAAGTGGCTATCAGGTCTGGATTACCAATAACCGGATTATTTGGATTTGTTACATCCCTTACCGGTTGTATCTGATCAAATGTTGGTTCTACTGCATTTCCTGAATAGTTCAGGGATACTCTTTGTTGTCTACTCCAACGATATTCAAATCTTGCAATAGGGATCAAGTTAAAACTAGTCCGGTTTGTTGTCGTACCCAGACTTACTTTAGTGCCGGATAATAAAGCTGGCACACCTGTTAAACCAACAGAAAAACGAACTTTGGAAGCATTAGTCATTCCATATCTAAAATTCAACGCCACCCGGCCCTGTGTAAAGGAATAATTATAAATGTTGCTTAATGAGTCTATAATACCTGAAACGCCTCCATCTAAAATATCCCTTGTCGTCGCGGTATTGTCATAACCATTATAATTTATCTGGGCATTCACCTCGAATTGAGTATTGATTCCAAGAGGCTCAACATAAGTCATACTTCCGCGATAATTATCACGTCGATTCTTACGTGCTATAATCTGATTAATTATAGAATCTTTCCCGTCTTGCGTCGCTTCAGTATAAAAAGTTGTGAAATTGTATCTTTCCTGCTCATTATCCTGATTATTTTTATTCAAATCTATCTGGGTTGAAAAATTCCTTCTGTATTTTTTAAATAGATGCTGATAAAAAGCAGAAATACCAAATTGAGGCGCAGTGCTGGAATTTGAATTTGTTATGCGGCGGTCCTGATCCAGACCCATTGAAAGACTACTACCCCTTTGGCTTAAAGTTGAAGAACCATTATTATCAGTAGAATTAGACTGAAAAGTCGGGACAATTTTAAGGTAATTACTTGAGTCCAGGTTTACTTCAAATTCAAGCTTAAAATTATGATTATTTGATTTTTGCAAACCTGTATTTGAACTGTTGGAGTGCAATTGCCCATTATTTAAAATACTTAGGGATTCGGTCTCATTCAAATTGTCTCCATTGGAATTTTGAAATTGATAGCCCAGATTATAGTCTATTTTTTTCCCGATTTTATCACGCAAACTAAATCTGGCATTTGCATTCTTTGTTGTGCCACTTAATGCATTAAGATTAATTGCATCTTTATAATTCCCGTTTATACCAATCTGTTGATTTCCGTTAATTCGAGTAGCAAATAATCCAGCTTCCTTTCTTTCCTTACTGCCTCCAGCGGTGTTCAGATTCACCATATTTCCAACAGACTTATCTGTTCTTGTAGTAATATTCAATATTTTTTCAGGATCCCCATCCTTTACGCCTGTACGGGCCGCCTGATCACCATAGTCATCAACAATCTGAATTTTATCAACGATCTCAGCAGGAAGATTTTTAATTGCATTTGCGATGTCACCTCCAAGATATTCCTTTCCATTCAATTTGGCCTTAGTAACTGCCTCTCCCTGATGGACTAAACTTCCATCAGTACCTACCTCCATACCCTCCATCTTTTTCAGCAGTTCGTCTACAGTAGCATTCTTTCGAACAATGTAATCGCTGGCCTTGTATTCAACTGTATCTGTTTTATAGGTAATAGAAGGGGTTCCATTAATAACTACTTCATTCAAAGTATTATGCTCTTCTTTAAGAACTATTGGATCCATCACAATCCTTGGGCTTGTGTCGTTTTGTTTAAAACGCATTGCTGGGGTATTAACATACCCAATACTCTGAACTACAATAATGTAAGTTGCTGACTTTACATTTCTAAAAACAAATACACCATCATTATTAGTACTGGTTTTTAGGGTATCCTTGTCGGAAGTTAAACTAACAGTTGCGCCAATTACTCCTAGGTCTGTAGAATCCTTTACAATTCCACTTATCTCACGCGTGGGCAAGGGTGGAGGAGGGTTTTGTTGCCCCTGTGCATAAAGTACTACAGAACTGAATACCAGTAGAAATAATACAATAGCAGGTCTCAATGCATTATATAAATAATTCATTTTTTGTTTGTGTGGTTTATTTGTGTGTGAGTAGTATCTATGTATACAGCTTATTTAAGGATATATTTTCCCCAAAAATCTGTTGGGCTGGTTAGTGCTTGAAAATCAATTCCAGAACGTCTAGGGCCGAAGTTACCACCGCCCCCGCCGCCTCTATTACCACCAAAACCGCCTCTTCCTCCTCCGTCGCCTTCACCGCCGCCTCCATCTGGCCTCTGAAATTGTAAACCATTCAACTTTATATTATATGCAAATTCCTTTGTTGCATCTTTCGAAATGCCCAACTCTTCAAATGGGATTGCCAATTCGTAGAAGAATGCTTTATCATTCCCTATACTAGCAAATGCCTTTATACCTAAATCGTTATAAACGGAAATAAGGGTATCGGTTGTTTTTTTAAACCCGCTGATCTTAATTTCCTTGACCTGACTTAATTGCCTTTTTTGCATTACAGCCATCATAGAATCTCTTTGTTCAGGAGTTTGAGTTCCTCCTCCACCTCCGCCCAGTATGGCACCCATTTGGCGCCGTCCGCCTCCCTGTCCACCACCTTGTGCAGGACGGTTAATCAATGGATATGTAAGTGTAATGCTTTCCTTTTCTTTCTTTTTTCCTTCAGTATTTATAGCAAGCGTAATTCCACCGGCAAGAATCTTTGAATTATTTGCTACATCAGTTGATTTAATTACAAGGTATAAGTTCTTATCATCGTTACTTATCGTATATAAAATACTGGTCCGTTTATTTTCGGCCTGAAAAGTATCGTTCCATTCTGTATTTCTTCCATCAACTTTTATGTTAGTCGGAGCAGTTACACTACCTTCCTGCACATCTTTAAGTTTTTGTGCTTGCACTGTCATGCAAAAACCAGCTAGCAATAAAGTGTTTGCTGTGATTTTTAAGAATATTGATTTCATATTTGGTGAAAGTTTTGTCATTAACTATAGCTTTGGAATTATGACTAACTAAACCTGCTTAGGTTTAATCCTAATGACCAATTTTAGCGGTTAATATTCTTGTTACAATCAATTTTACAATAGCATTCCACCTCAATACAAATTAATGGGCTTCCTGTACTTCCTTTTTTTGTTGAAATATGTAGATCAGATAAACTAGGGCCGGCAGAATAAATATACTGCCAATCAATAAGGCGTAACCTAATGTATCTATCGCCTTTGCTTGTCCCTGATGGGTAAGTAACGATAAATTAGCCCCATTTTTAAGGAGTACGATGTCTGGAAAATGGCTGTATGTAGCAGCAAATAAGATCATAGCAACCTGAAATCCTGCAAGTAAACGAAGCAATATGGGCTTCTTCCGCTGAAGTAAGAAAAACATAATAATCAATGAAATACTTGCAGCAATAATGGCGATCAAACCCAAAGTATCTCCAAAAATCCAACTTGCTAATGGGATGTTTTCATGATAAGCGGCGACAAAAACTAGTGCTCCACAAAACATAACCGTATAAATTGTCCGCCTTGCTTTTCCGATAAAGAAGCTTCTGTCATCGTCAGCCGCCTGCCCTATGATAAAAATAGTGGCCAAAAAGCCACATATACTAACTGTAAATACACCAACCGAAACAGAGAACCAGTTTAGCCAGCTAAAAACATAGGCTGAAAGAAAATCTTGTGCCTGAACATCTATTTGACCCGATACAGAACTGGCAGCAATTATTCCAAGGAAAAATGGGGTGATTAAGCTTGAATAAATAAAAATTGGGGTATATACCTTTTGCATATCATCCTTAACGGCATCATAGTTTCTAAATACGAAGGCAGTTCCGCGGGCAATAATACCAAGCAACATACATACTAATGGAATATGCAGATAGATTGAAACTGTAGTATAAATTTTAGGGAACCCAACAAAAAGGATAACAATAGCAATAATTAACCACATATGATTTGCTTCCCATATAGGGCCAATAGCTTCATACATAGTTTTACGCGTTTTAGATCGATTACCTTTGGAAGTAAACAATTCTATAATTCCCGCACCAAAATCTGCACCACCTAATAGGATATATAATAGAATTGATGTCCACAGGAAAACAATAACAACATAGATCATAATATTAATTTTTAGGTAGTTTGGAAGTAGAATCATATAATTTACCAACCATCGTAATCTGACGGTACAGCAATAAACTCACTATAATAGCCAACGAAATGTATACTCCAGTAAAGAGATAGAAGGAATAAGCAATTCCAGGCATTGGCGTTGCAGCATCTGCAGTCCGCATAACACCGTTGATAATCCAGGGTTGTCGTCCAACCTCTGTTACTGTCCACCCTGCCTCCAAAGCTATAAATCCCATAGGAGTTGCAATTACAAAAAGCTTTAATAGCCAGTTACTCTTAAGCCATTGCCTCTTTTTCCAAAGGGCTATAAAGTACAATAAAGCAATGAACACCATTGCCATTCCAAGTCCAACCATAATCTGAAAGGCATAATGTGTTACCGCTACCGGAGGTTGGTCTTCTTTTGGGATCACGTCGAGACCTTTAACTTCTCCATTAAAATCTCCTGTAGTCATAAAACTAAGCAGGCCAGGAATTTTAATTGCATAATCAACTCTTTTATTCGCTGTGTCTGGTATTCCTCCAATAATTAATGGCGCATTTCTTTCTGTATGAAAATGAGCCTCCATAGCAGCGAGTTTTGCCGGCTGCCGATGAGCAACATCCTTGGCAGAAATATCACCACTGATAGGTTGCAAGCAAGCTGCAACTGTTCCAAATACTGCTGCTATTTTAAAAGCCTTACTGTGAAAAAGCACGTTTCTCCCTCTAAGAATCATCAGGGCATGTACACCTGCTACGGCAAATCCGGTAGATACAAATGCAGCAACCGACATATGGAGCGCCTGAGAAAACCAGGCGTCATTAAACATTGCCTTTATAGGATCTATGTTTAAATACTTGCCATCTACAAAGTCAAAACCTGCAGGGCTGTTCATCCAGGCATTTGCAGCAACCACAAGAATTCCTGACAATAACCCGCTTATTCCTACAACAACACCAGTAACCCAGTGAAACCAGGGGTTTAACTTGTCCCATCCATATAAATAAAACCCAAGGGCTATCGCTTCAATAAAAAATGCCGTCCCCTCTAAAGAAAACGGCATTCCAAATATAGGACCTGCGTGCTCCATAAATGTTGGCCACAGGAGTCCTAGTTCAAAAGATAATACCGTTCCCGAAACCGCTCCCGTTGCAAAAAATATTGCAACACCCTTGCTCCAGGCTTTTGTAACGTCCTTATAGACAACCTTTTTTGTTTTTAGCCAGTAAAAATGAGCAACTGACATAAAAAAGGGCATCACCATACCAATACATGCAAAAACAATGTGAAAGCCAAGAGAGAAGGCCATCTGGAGTCGGGCAGCTAAAAAATCGTCCATAGTTAGGGTTTAATAAACGTTAGTCGCTAAAAGAAATAGTCAAGCAAAAGTACGTGTTTTAAGCACAGGAACCCAATTTCTTACCGTATTTCAGGCAATACTTTTATGATTATTTCAATAAGCTTACAATTCCTTAAAAGAATTATATTTCTTTATAAGAAATAAAAACCAAACTTAAAAGAAAATAAATTTGTTTAAAGAGATATTTACAAATACGTTTGACATCTGTTGATCGCTAACATTTTAAAAGATAACTGATGAATACACTGAAGTTTAAATACGTCCTTACTATTATTGGAATTATATTTTTAACTGCGTCTTGCAAGAAGAATAAACCTAACGAAGAAAAACCTGTTGAACCGGATATTAAAGATCCTGTTAAAAAACAATTTATCCCCATAAAACTGGAATCGGAAAATCTGGATATTAACCTTAAATACATCGAAAAATCTGCTCTTATTTCAGAAGTTAATAGTTCCGATGGCTACAGTGTTAAAATAAGTTACCTAGATCAATTACCGTTTGAATGTCTTAAATACAAAAGCAACATACCTTTTAAATCAATTTATTTTAGAAAAACAGCCAATACAGATTTAAAGGTTACATTTTCAACATAGATGGAAAAGTAGATACACCTACCGGCGCTCTGGTATTGACAAGAAACAATAAGGAACAACTGATTTCTATTCAAGCATCAGGCGACGGCCCTCATATCCATAGTATATGGTCATATAGCCCAGCTGGAAATGTATCAGGTATTATCGTAAAAGGTTCTCCTAGTGATACGTCTCCTATTAAATATACCCATGATGAAAAAAATGGAGTCTTCAAGAATGTACAGCATGCTCAATTGTTATTTCTGGAAATGGGCTACAGCTTTTTTTGTGCCGATGTAAACAATAGATTAAGCTATTCAAATACAGATAAGCCGCTTGAAAATACCGATTTCAGTTATCAATACAATAGTGATGATTATCCTAAACAGATCACAATGCTTCAAAGTAAGCAAACTTTTAAGATCACCTATACCGAACTTAAATAATGGCCTTATTCTTTTAATAATTTTTGTGCTCTAAATAAATTATCAGAACACTGAAGAATTTTAGCCTTCAACTTTGGATTATAGCGGGGGTTCTTTTCCAAAAAGTCTTGAACAATTTTTAGGGCCTCCGCGCGCTGATAATACCCAAAGGTAGATTGAAGCCAGTTTTGAGGGAAAAAGATATCTCCTGTTTTTTGTATTTCAGCCAACATATCCAGACTCTTCGCTAAATATTTAAACGAACTAGTTTGTCTTAGTGGGTGATGAAGATAATATAAAGCAGCCCCCACATTTGATTCCTTTTCTCTATTCGATTTTAGTTCAAGACTCTTAAAAAAGGCATCCCTTTTTGTTTCTGCAGAAGATACAGCTGGCATAATAAATTCAAACCTCTTTCGTCTATCCCCATTGTTTATTCGCTTAAGCTGCTTACCAAGAATCGAACTATCAGCATCTCTCAATACAAGTGAAAAGGCCAATGAGGTATAATCATCTTCTGTTAGCTTTAATCCTGCAGGAATTTTCTGACTTTCCCAAATTCGGTGTAACCTTTCACCGGCGTTAGCCGATAGATATATGTCTTGGTAGGTTTTAAAAAGCACCTTCTTGTTATTAGGCAAACTTTGCTTCTGCATACTGTTCCACAAATTGCTTTCCAATGATGTGGATACACCAGTACGTTCAGGCGCTGAAATGAATCCCCAATAAATACTACTGATATAATTGGTCATCAGTTTCAGGTTTAGCTCTTCTTTTTCCTGATCCAGCCAATTTACAAACAGATTTAACAGCTCCGATGGTTTAATATACCGCCCACTTAACATATTCTCATACAAGGAAATATAGGCAGCAGCCCTGCTCAAAGGCTTATCAATCAAATATATCTCATTAAACATTTTTTTATCCAATGGCCAAAGACCATACCCTTGTCCTGATGAGTTAAACAGAACAAAGGATGGCACATCCATTCCTTCTGCAGCTTTTAATCTCACTTCTTTATTATTGAAGCTCACTGTTAGTTCTTTACTATAACCAGGATAATAAAGAGTTACTTCTATTAATTGTGGCCAAATCCTATTTGGGCCATACTCTGGCTTCTGCTTAATTATGAACTCACTAATTTTATTATCTACAGCTTTAACCGTATAGTCAACCAAAGGCCTTCCCGCCTCATTTACCCAAACCTTATTCCATTTATTTAAATCATGCTCCGAATGTTTGTCAAGGATTGTGATTAGATCTGGCCAAGAAGCATTTTTATTGGCAAATTTCTTCAGGTATTCCTGCACACCTAATTGAAATTTCTCCTTTCCCATTAAGCGCTCCAACTGTCTCATCATTATTGGAGCTTTATGGTAAATGATATTTCCATAAAGTGTTCCTGCATCTTTTAAATTATCTAAATCTTGTCTTATTGGATTTGAACCCGTAGTACGATCTACACCGTAAGCTGCAGGGAAATGATCTATCAAAAACTTAAGGTCAAATGCTTCTTTCCCAGTAATAGTGTCCGCACTCTTATCAGCCATAAAATTTGCAAAAACTTCTTTCATCCAAACATCTGTAAACCAATTCATGGTAACCAAATCTCCGAACCACATATGAGCAGTTTCATGAGCTATTAAGTTATTGCGACCATTTAGTTGATCCTTTGTGGCACCTTCATCGAGAAATAAGGCCGACGACTTATACTGAATTGCACCTACATGTTCCATCCCTCCAAACTGAAAATCCGGAATAGCCACAAAACCAAATTTTTGAAAAGGATAAGGAATTCCAGTCCACTGTTCCAGATAACTCAATGACTTCGAATGAATGTTAAATACTTCATTCAAGCTGTTTTTTATAATTAACGAGTCAGTTTCTCGGTACAGAAAATCGGTCAACATGTTTCCGACTTTACCATTTGCAAGTGTAAACTTTCCTGCCGCAAAAGCAAATAAATAAGTACTTAAGGTATCCGATGTATTAAATCGGTAGGTTTTACGGTCGTTTGTAACAACAGAATCTTTTAACGTAGCATTAGCCAGTGCCTTCCAATCGGCTGGGATTTTTAAAGTAAGATTATATGTGGCTTTTAAATCAGGCTGATCAAAGCAAGGAAAAACTGTTCTGGCTCTATCTGGAACAAATAACGTATATAAATAATCACTGTTCCTGTTAAGTGCGGCCTCACCTGCCTCAAAACTCACACTTAGTACATTCTCTCCTTTTTTTAGATATTTTGAATCTATAATGAGGTGTTCATCTTTATGATTCACCACTACGGATATACCATTTACGTCCAAGCTCTTTATCTTTTTAGCATCCTCTCTAAAATCCAGCTGCAATGGATATTTATTAGATCTAAGTTGAAATGCAATTCCTTCTGTAGCATTTATAATCTCACTCCTATTCTTAGGAATGTCCAGTTCGATTTTATAGTTGATATTACTTAAAATAGATTTACGATAAATGGCCAGCTTTTTGGAGACTCCCGTCTCCAATATTGGCTCTGAGACATATTTCGCACCAGAACAAGAAATAAGAAAGAGCGCTAAAATTGCTATTGTATTACGCAAATTGACCATAGCAACGAATTTAAGATTTTGTTGAATTAAAGCATCAAATAAGTGGTAATTTAGCGTCAACAAAACTTAGATCAGTTCTGTTCAAACTGACTGATCACCTAAAACAAATTTATGATCATGAAAAAGACATTAACAACTGTACTGCTTATTGCGCTAGCGGTATCATTACAATCTGAGCTTAAGGCACAAGGTGTAAAAATGCCTCAACCAAGCTCAGGACAAACCATTTCTCAGGATTTTGGTCTGGGTAAAGTAACCATCAGTTATTCTCGTCCAAACACTAAAGGACGTAAAATCTTTGGCGGACTGGAACCATATGGTTCTGTATGGAGAACCGGTGCTAATTCTGCTACTACCATCGCTTTTACGGAGGCCGTTAAAATTGGAGGAAAAGATCTTGCTGCCGGAGAATATGAATTATTTACCATTCCAGGAGAGAGTGAATGGACCGTAATCATAAACAAAGGATCAAAACAATGGGGTGCCTATGAGTATAAAGAAAGTGATGATATTTTGCGCATAAAGGTTAAGCCAACTAAGCTTAAAGAGAAAGTAGAAACATTTACGATTCAATTTGCTGATGTTTATCCAAATACTGCCAAATTGCAGTTAACGTGGGAAAACACTGCTTTAACGGTTGATTTATCTACTGATTTTGATGCCAAAGTGATGGCAGGTATTGATGAGGCAATGAAAGGAGAGAAAAAACCTTACTTTCAGGCTGCATACTATTACCTTGAAACTGGAAAAGACTTAAGCAAAGCACTTGAATGGGCTACCGCTGCTGAAACTGCAGATCCTAAAGCACCATGGGTTAAATTACTTAAAGGACGTGTTCAATTAAAATCAGGAGATAAGAAAGCTGCTGCTGCTACCGCAGAAGAGGGCATAAAATTAGCGACTGAGATTAAAAACCCTGAATACATTAGATTACATACTGGCTTATTAGCTGAAACAAAAAAATAATATTATCCAAAACATAAATAGAAGACAGGATACCATAAATCAGCATCCTGTCTTTATCTATCCAATTATTCAAGCACTATGTGCTTAATATTCCTTCTATCAAATGTATAGGTGATATGAACCTTGCCATCTTTAGTCTGAATTATTGACGGATAACTGAACTCCTTTTTAGTATCGCCATCTTCGAGTTTTAGAATATCATTCCATTTTTCCCCATCTTCCGACAAAGCGACGTTTAATTTATATCGCCCATTAAACCATTCCTTACCTGGAACAGTTGGATTATAAACAATCATATGCTTACCATCTTTCAATGTTTGAGCATCAGTTCCTGAATTAGGGTTCATCAAAGTGGTAGCGCTTAATTTACCCCATGTTTTCCCACTATCTTCCGACCACGATTCAACAACAACCCCCTGTTTACTGCGACATAATATCTGTAGTTTATGGCCCTCATGAGATAATATACTTGGCTGGATTACATCAAATTTACTATCTGCATCAACAGGTATAATTGTCCATGTTTTACCTCCATCTACAGATCGTTCTATATGCACATTCCACTTATCCTCAGTTTCAGTACTTGATGGAGATAAAATTGTCCCGTCAGCTAACTCAACAGGTTTATTTTTTATTGGTCCCAACACTCCTTCCGGCAAACGGGTTTTAGCAGACCATGTTTTGCCATTATCATCGGATGTTTGCACCATTCCCCACCATTCTCTTGGCGAGGGTCCTTCTTTATAGAACAAAAAAAGTTTTCCCTTCTTTGTTTTAAATAACACCGGATTCCATAAGGGAGAAGACCATTCACCATTCATTTTACCATCGGCAACGGCAACAGGACTAGTCCATTTTCCCTGTTCATTTGTAGATAACCAGATCCTTACATCTTTACTTCCTTCATGACTACCGCCAAACCATGCAGCCATTAAGTTCCCTCCCTCAATTTCAACCAATGTAGATGCATGGCATTGATCAAATGGGGGATTGTTAAATATCTGTTCAGCAGTTACCTTTTTCCATGTATGCTGTCCAAATACCACACCAGTACAAACAGTTAAAACGAAAGCAGTTAAAAAAANATCGKAWSAKATTAAATATTATTTTTCTCCCCCGGCAATTCCTGTTTTCTTCATGATACTCTGAATAATTACCGACAAAAGAACTACCAATAAACACCCAATCACATTTAGCCATAGGTAAGCAACAAGATCAAGTTTACCAATAATTATAATCACCAGTTCCGTTGCTAAAGCTGCAAAAAATACAGCCCTACCATTTACATGCCGCACATAAAAAGCAACTAAAAAAACACCAAGGATGGTACCATAAATATAAGAACCAAGTATGTTCACAGCCTCCAGCAAATTACCTATCTTACTTGCGTAAAGTGCCATAACAATGCAAATCACACCCCAAAACACTGTAGCAAGTCTGGAAGCCTGCAAGTATTCATGATCTGAAGCATCTTTCTTAATCAATCTCTTATAAATATCAATTACTGTTGTAGATGCTAATGAATTTAAGGCACTTGCTGTAGAGCCCATAGAAGCAAGGAATATAATAGCAATCAATAACCCAATAAGTCCCTGTGGCAAATATTGAGTTACAAAACTTAAAAATATATAGTTATTATCTTTTGTATTTGCATGCTCATCATTCTTAACCATTAAGTCTGTAGCTTGTTTTCTTATCGACTTCTCCTTCTCGTCTGCCTGTTGCAATGCCTTTCTCTGCTGGTCAATCAACGATTTATCATCTTTGTCCAAAGCAATATTCATTTTGTTAACCTCAAGCTGTTTTTCTTTAAAAGCCACATCATAGTCTGCCTTTATTTTATTCAGTTCAGGATTATACTTACTATTCTCCAGCTTGTTCAACTCAAAACTGTTAAAGAATATAGGTGGTTTATTATATTGATAAAAAGTAAAAACCAACACGCCTATCAGCAATATCAGGAACTGCATAGGTATTTTAACAAGGCCATTCATCAATAACCCCAGTCTGCTCTGGCTAACAGATGCACCTGATAAATAACGGCCAACCTGACTCTGATCAGTTCCAAAATACGATAATTGTAAAAAGAAACCTCCCAGTAAACCTGTCCATACAGTGTATTGATTATTCGGATCAAAGGTAAAGTCTATTGCATTTGCCCTGCCCATTTTACCAGCTATGTTTATCGCTTTCACAAAGCCAATATCTGCTGGCAGTAAATGAACTACCATAATACCCGCAGCAAACAAACCACAAAATATGATACTCATTTGAAGCATCTGCGTATAAGAAACTGCTTTTGTACCCCCATAAACAGTATAAAATACTACCAGACTTCCAATAAACAAAGTTGTATAAGTAGTATTGATGTTTAAAATAGTAGAAAGGATAATTGAAGGGGCATAAATGGTAATACCAGTAGAAAGCCCTCTTTGCACAAGAAAAAGAAATGCAGTTAAAGCTCTTGTTTTAAGGTCGAACCGTTGTTCAAGATATTCGTAAGCTGTATACACCTTTAAACGATGAAATATAGGTACAAAAGTGATACACAAAACGATCATTGCCAGGGGTACACCAAAATAAAATTGTACAAAKCKSATCCYNGAWSWKNTACGCCAATCCAGGTGCAGATAAAAAAGTAATGGCACTGGCCTGTGTAGCCATAACTGACAGACAAACATGGTACCAGGGCAAAGATTGATTACCGAGCAAATAGCCCTGAATATTTTGAGCCCCACGACTTTTATAAATGCCGTAAACTACAATTACAACGAGTGTAACAATTAATACCGCCCAGTCTATAACACTCATTCGAAGTATTTTGTAAATGCGTAAAAGATCAGGATCAGGAATACAAGCCAGCCTATCAGCAACCGGTAAAACTGTTTCCAGGTTTTAACAAAAGGCGGTAGCTCTTGTTCTGGTTTCTCTGGTACCGGGTTGTCATGTTCTGCCATGCTGTTATTATATTACTTCTTAACTGATATTAAATTCACAAAGAGTCTATAAGCACCAGGTACACCAGCGGGTAGCTGTCTAAAAAATGATAAGCCAGTATAAACAAATCTACCCTTGCCATAATCTGCAATAATTAAAGACCCTGTCTTCTCTCCTTCACCATCATCATGCATACTCAAAAGGGTTCTGTACTTTTGATCAACATCGGTAACAAAATACAATCCCCGCTCCTGTACCCAGCCTTCAAAATCTTTATCTGTAATTTTATTAGGATAGTTCAAAGCAGGATCATTAGATTTTAGTATTGTAACTTTGGCATCTTCTTCTGTTACCCTATCTCGCGACAAGCCGAAAGGGTATGGGCCTAAGTTATCTAATCGCAAAGGGCCATTTACATTATACTGAATCAATAAAGTCCCACCATCATTTACATACTTCATCAGTTTTGGCTGCATGCTTTTAATCTGTTCACTTACATTATATAATCTAACACCAGTAATTATTGCATCAAATCCCGAAAGATCTCCATTTATAACCTGTCCTGCGGTTAAATTAATTACTTCATAACCAATCTGTTTTAGTGACTCAGGAACTAAATCTCCCGCTCCCGCTATATATCCTATGCGTTTTCCTGCCAACTTTAAATCAACCTTATCTACCTTTGCCTCAGCAAACGGAAAAAGTGTTTGAGTGGGTATATGCTCATAGTCTATTACATGTAAAGCATGATTATATGTTTTGCCATCAACAACTACATTTAAAACTAAATTACCGCTAATCTTATTTCCAGCCGGGGTAATTGTAAATTCAACAGTCTGTTCCTCACCTTTTTTAACCAAGTTAAAACTAATATTTTCAGGAGTAACCTTCCATCCCGTGGGAACTGCGGGCCTTAATATACCTACTGCATTATCCTTAAAACTTCTGAGCTGAATAGCTATTCTTTTAGGCTCATTATTAATAAAAACAAATGCCTTTTCACTCATTGTAGCGGTAACAGGAGGCGCAATTACCAAAGGTTTATAAATTTCACCACGGACCTGATCTGTATATTTATAAACTACTGGCCGTTTCTTTTCAATCACCTGATTACCTATTTTGATCCGGAACAGACCACTTAAACCTATCGGGTTTTCTGCAAGGCCTATCTTTGATAATGAATCAACTACATACGAACCTAAAGTATGTTTCTTTTCCAACCAATAAGGCTGAGTAATTCCCACGCCCGAGGTTGATATAGTTTTATCCTGAGAAACGAATTGATTAAGCGGCAAATCAAAAGAAGCTTTGCTATTAATTTCCTCAATACTAATCTTTAAGGGAAAACCTTGTTTAGCCCTTGCAATGGCCTGTATTCTAACATCAACAGGGGCATCTAACGCGTAAGATGAACTTGCCGCAGCGCTTTCAAACCAGATTCCCGCACATGCGAGGATCAAATCATCCAGTAAATCTTGTTTAAAAGGCCTTCCTTTTACCAGTTGTTTTAGCTTTAAAAGTTTTATTACCGATTTAGATGGATCGGCAACATCGTATTCTGCATTTATTTCAGAAACAAGTTTTTGTACCTCTCCATTTCCAGAATTTCGGTTAAGGGTAAAATCTACCCCCTCAAATATATCTTTCGAAGCCTTTTCACCAGCTACATAACTAAAAAACTCTATAGCTGATCCACGTTGTCTGGAAGAACCAAAGCCCTGACTTCTATGATTAGATCTACTTTCGGCAGCAATTTCTCCATAACTTTTACCCAATAAAGCATTATACCCGCCCACATCAATTTTTAACTGGTCATCTGAGGTCGTATTATTCCCTCCAAAGTTAAAGGTATTCCAAAGAATACGTTTTGTCTGCCATGTTTTTACAAAAGCAAGTTGTTCGGGAAATTGCTTAGGATCAGCTGCTGCTATAAAAGCTTCATGAGCCAATATTGCAGAACCAGAATGGTGTCCATGGCCTGCGCGTGAATCTTCGGGAAAGCGGGTAATGATCACGTCCGGCTGAAACTTACGAATCACCCAGACTACATCTGCCAGTATTTTTGATTTATCCCAGATCTTAAAACTCTCATCAGAATTCTTCGAAAACCCAAAATCGTTTGCTCTTGTAAAGAACTGTTCTGCACCATCTGTACGTCTGGCAGCCAACAATTCCTGGGTACGGATCAGCCCAAGTAATTCAGCCTGTTCATTACCGATCAGATTTTGTCCCCCATCACCCCTGGTTAATGATAAATAACCAGCTCTAACTTTTTTCTCTTTCGCCAGATAGCCCAATAAACGGGTATTTTCATCATCAGGATGTGCGGCAATATATAACACACTACCAACAACATTCAATCCTTCAAGGCCTTGTTTAATCTCAGCAGCATTAAGCTGCTGCATATTCTGGGCTTTAATTAGCGAAGGAACCAGTACAGTAAGCAGGAACAGGCATAAACGTAACTTCATATACACATCTTAGATTACATTTTATGTAACCTCAAGATAGCCCGAAAATAATTAAAAAACATTAATCCGAAGTGTTATTAAAAACTAAACTCCGTAACAATCCTGCAAAAATACTACGGTTCTTATAGGAGAATTTTACTGCTTACTTCTTTATCAATAGTAATAAAACCCGGATATTTCACTAATCCACCGGCCACTTTAATACTTGGTCTGATTTTAAGTGTAAGTATCCCTTTCTTTTCGGGTCCATTCTTTCCAGATTGAATAAACTCAGTGATCTCCCTCATTACCTTGCTGTCAGAGATAAACGGATAGACGTTTATCTCCATGTCAACAGGTACTACTGTAGCCTGTCCTGCAGCAACATTTACTTCCTGATTTACAAAACCAGTAGCAAGCTCCTGTCTGTTAATTAATATTTTGTATTCAAACTGATTAATGGAAGCATCATCACCTGAAGGGTTTTTCACTTCCAGGTTCAAACGAGCTCTTAATGGAACATCTTTTCTCAGTAATCCCAGAGCTAGTCCTGGAAGGCTACCCAAATTAATATCCTGATTGCTGATCATCTTTTTGACATCAGCTCCCGCCAGAGTAATCTCATCAGCAGAAGTGATCCTATATTTACATCTTTCAAGTGCTTTTATTTGTCGCGCCTGTTTGTTTATACCACAACCAGCTATCCCTATCGCCATCAGGCAAACTAATAATATCTTTTTCATAACAGCTATAACGGATTATTCAGTAAAATTATACAAATAGATTTTTCACTACCGTCTGCGGCCATTCATATTACGGCTTATCAAATGATCAATACTATATTTACCAGGACCAGCAACAAGTAAAAATAAGTACGTAAGCAGGTAATGGAATGCAAGTTCCTTTTTCTCAAATGCGTCCGGTGCGTGAATAACAAGAGCGGCTACAAGCATAAGTATAATCAGAGGTATTACGGCAAATCTGGTTCCCAGACCTAACAAAACTAAAACTGAACATACAACTTCAGCGAACACGGTTAATACTAGAGAAGCTGTTTGACCAAGACCTATAGGATCAGCAAACTGAATCTCACCTCCTGCCAAAAGCCATGGTAATTTTTGAAGACCATGTGTAAGCATAAATGCGGCAATAGCAATACGTGTAATAAGCAGCATAAAATGTACGCCCTCATTGTTGAAATTAGTGTTAAATAGTTTTCTCATGTTTAAACTTTCAGTTTTTCAGTTAATGATAAATATAGAAATTTTGATGATTATTTAATTGTAAGTGATTTAATAAATCCCGAAATCGCATCCTGAAGGATCAATTTCTTCTCCGGATCAGGCTTTCCTACCTTCTGGATCATCTCTATTGAAACCAAACCGTGCAGAATTGAGAGATAAGTATGATACTTTAGAAAATAGTTGGTTTCGGTATTATTACTAGAAGCAATTGCTTCCTGAATAGTTGTGATCATAATACCTGTCATGTATTTCATTTCGGCAATTTGATTTACCATTTCACATGCAGGTATTCCAAGGCCAAACATTAACTGATAGTATTCCTTATGTTCAAAGGCGAAGTCCCAGTAAGCGTGAGCAATTGCCTCCAGTTGTTCGGATGGTTCAGTATATTTATTCTTTACTTCGAGTAGCGCATCTGCGAGTTTTTGAAACCCCTCTTTAGTAAATTCTAAAAGAATGGCTTCCTTATTTTCGAAATGATTGTAGATGACCGGAATACTGTATTCAATGGCATCAGCAATTTTACGAATAGATAAAGATTGCCAGCCGTCAGTGAGCACTTGTAGCCAGGCAGCTTCAAGTATGCTAGCCCTGAACTCTTCCTTTTGTCTGATTTTACGTTCTGCAATTCCCATACTAGTTTAATTTTAGTTAACAGTGTTAACAAAAGTAATGGGTTTAAGATACAATTAAAACTTCAAATGTTTTTCTGACTTAATTACAACAATATTTTTTCTATTTGGTATGAATAGAGTAACCAAGACCACTAAATTTTAATTGTTCTAAAGGTCAAATTAATTCTAGGTTGAGTTTCAATTACCGTCTTCGGAAGCCTATGCTCCCAGTAGTGTTGGGTCTCACCTTTCATAATCAGCAAGCTACCGTGGGTTAATTCAATAGAAACAATTGGCAGCTTATCTTTATAATTTCTGAACTGAAAAATTCTTGATGCCCCAAAGCTAACGGAAGCAATCACAGGAAATTTACCCAGATTTTTTTCATTATCTCTATGCCACCCCATATAATCCTTACGATCGCGATAGTGGTTCAACAAGCAGGCATTAAATTTGGTATCAAAAGCAGTTTCAATGCTTTCTTTTATTCTCTGTAAGGTAGCTGTCCACGGCAAAGCATTCATCTTAATACCAGAATAAGCGTAACTAACATCATCATCTCCATAAAAAGCAGTAAAACGAGGCTGAAGAATAGTTTTTCCGAAAATCTTTATGGGTTCCTGTTTCCATTTGGTTTCCTCAGTTAACCTATCCAGATACATATAACTATCATCCTCCATAAAAAAACCCGGATGAAAAAATGCTTCCCCGGGTATTGTTAATAGATTTACATGATCACCATAGATTTTTTCCATGCATGCAATTTAGGCAATTAATCTCTGTTCCAAAATGCTGGCGGCTCTATACCTAAACTGCGCAAATAAACAGTAGCCTGTGCACGGTGATGAATTTCGTTATCGATAAAATAAAGGATAATACCATAAGCCTCTCCTTCATATTGGCCAAATGCCAACACTACTTCCTGAAATTTCTCTTCTGGAATCTGTGCCCAGTAAGTATTAATCTCATCTGTAATCCTATCCCATTCCTTTAACAGCGCTTCCTTGGAATTCACCTCAGTTTTCCCAGTATGATGATCCATTTCATTTATGGTTGTCCACTCGTCGGTAGCAATGCCTTTTATGCCCGGACCAGACATGCTTGTAATTTCGCTTATCAAACCGGCTAACGGACGCATCCCTCCAACAGAATAATTAAATAATTTATCTTCTGGAAAAGCCTCAATCACACGTCTTGTAAGTCTGCGATGACCTTGCCAATGGTCCAATAAAGCATTAGAATTAATAAATAAAGGTGCCGAAACTGTTTCTGTGGCTGTGTTAATCATAGTCATAATGTAGGGTTTTTAGTGGTTAATCTTATTTCTTATACAAAGAAAACAACCCCCACTGACAACCCTATGGCAGTCTGTTTTTAAATAAAAAAATTAACTACATTTGTAAAAAAATAAAATCATGCTACGTCTTAAACATATCCAAAAAAATAACATAAGCCGGTCTCTTTGGCTCATGGGCTTGGGTATGGATTTTAGTTTTAACTAGAATACGCTAAGACCTAAACAAAAATCATTTATTTTATTATAATCAATTTGCTATGGCTATTTAATCCTTAGCAAATCATACATATATCCTTATGGACATTTTATACACTGTAGAAGAAAAGTATCTGCAGGCAATAGAAGAACTTCATTATGGCGAGCTGCCAAAAGCGCTTCACTTTTTTCATGAAATCGTTAATTCAGATCCGGAGTATGCCAGAGCATATTATCAATTGGGTAGTTTTTATTATTATCAGTTCAAAAATTACCAAACTGCCGGCTACTATTATAAAAAGTGCATAGAACTGGAGGCTGATTTCCCTGATGTTTATGAACATTATCTAAAGCTGTTGATCACATTAAAAATGCATAAATTAGCTCAAAACATAGCTAAAAAGGCATTAACTGTTCCGGGAGTTTGTAAAGCTCACATTCATGAGAGCCTTGGCTTAAATGCCGAGGAATTACAAGACTTCGCTACAGCAAAAGAGCACTACAAACAAGCGGCGCTAGCAACTGCCTCACAAACTGAGCACGAGCTGTTCCAAGATCATTTAAAGCGTATTAAAGATAAGCAGACAGCAAATCTAAATATGGTTTATGCTTATCAGAGTTAGTTGATTAAATCAATTAACTCTGATTTTTAATTCTATCAAAAGAGATTATTTATGTTTTTTATCTCCGGTATAAATCATTTCACCAGCTTTAACCTTAAGTTTCAGCTCATTTTCTGCCGGAGGTTTAGGACATTGATAACCATCGCTATAAGCACAATAAGGGTTGTAGGCCTTATTGAAATCAACCTCAATAAAATTCCCTGAAATATCCTGACTGCTTAAGTCAATATACCTCCCACCACCATATGATTCCTCTGAGTTGGTTTCATCAGTAAATGGCAAAAATAAATGATCCTTATATTCCGCAATTTTAGATAATGAAATGCTTTTATATATTGTAAGCTTCTGAGCTTCGCCATTTAATTTAAAACTAAGAATTGCATAACGGATATATTCCCTGCTAGTACCGGTGTAAGTTGGCATTTGGAATGATGTTTCATTCATTAAAAGTTCTACATTTGCTTTTACCTTATAGTTACTATCTGCCTCAAAAAAATGCAAATTCTTTAGATCATCTTCTTTTAGTGGTGAACGGGGATCTTTCAAAAAATCCGCTTTATAATTATCACGATGAGTTGCAATCTGTGTTTTATAATCTTGTGCAAAACTGTTCAGTTGGATCATCATAAACAGTATAAAGCAATATCTAATCATATCATTAAAATCTAGTTTACAAAGCTATCAATTTATATATTAGAAATCCCATTCAGGTATGTGGCATTCTGTTTGTTGCTTAGAATAACATAACATTAAACTAATAACACTATGGCTACATTCTCAGAAATCATTAAAGGTGATAAACCGGTACTTGTCGATTTTTATGCTACATGGTGTGGCCCATGCAAAGTTATGGCGCCCATTCTGGACACGTTAAAAAAACAAGTCGGAGAGACTGCAACCATTCTAAAAATAGATGTCGACAAGAATCAAGCCGCTGCTGCTGCATACGGTGTGCAAGGTGTACCTACCTTTATACTCTTTAAACAAGGTAAAATTCTTTGGAGGCAATCTGGAGTTGTTCAGGCAACGCAATTACAGCAGCTCATCAACCAATATGCTTAACACGAGGAACAAACTATTTCTGGCCCAAATAAGCAGCAATTACTTTTAGGCGCATCTTATTAAGATCAGTCGTACTGGTATTTGATAAGAAAATAAAGGTAAGACCTTTGTCAACAAGGTGTACCCAGTTCGCATTATGTCCGTACCCTGCTCCCTGCCTTTCAGCAAATATGGTATTTACATTTCCGAATTTCTTAGGGTATACCCAAAATCCAAAAGCAACATCTCCAAGCTTTTCATCCCCCTTAAGCATTACATCCACCGTCTCAGGTTTTAATATTTTATGATTAAAAATTGCCTGATCAAACAACAGCAAATCCTGCGGCGTTGAGTACATAGCTCCCGCGGAATAGAAATTATCCATATAATAATTCGTTGGCATATAAAGATCTTTTACGCTTGAATCTCTATTTGAATACCCATGATCTATCCCTTTTATGATGTCCTCATGATGAAGATAATCTGTATGGAACATTTTTAAGGGTAATAATATTTTTTCTTTTAGTACCTGCTGATAACTTTTTCCGTAAATATTCTCTATTATTTTACCCAGAATAATGAAGTCACCATTATTATAATTGAATTTAGTGCCTGGTGTATCTATTAATTTTTCTGAAAGGAATTTATTTATAAAAGTATCCAGAGGCCAGATTGTTTTATCATAAGCCTCATGTATCATTTCCGGAGAACTAATATCTTTATGAAATCTTCCACTACTATAGGTAAGCAAATTCCTGATAGTAACTTTTCTTCCGGCTTCGCCCTTATATTCAGGATAATATGTAGAGATTGTTGAATCTAAATTTATTCTTTTTTGTTCATAAAGCTGCATGATCAGTACAGCAGTGAATGTTTTGGTTAAAGACCAAATGTGAAATCTTGTACTTTCGGAATACCTGATATCATTAACCCTATCTGCTATTCCCGTATATTTTAAATACTCAATTTTTCCATTCTTTGCAATCAGCACTGCGCCGTTAAAGTTTCGCTGTTTGACACAGGAATCAACTACCTCCTGAACATTTTTAATTTGTCCGGAAGCACAGTTTACAATGAACAGAAGTATTACCAGGTTTATGACTCTTATCAAAGACATTACCCATTAATAGCATCTTCCAGTTTAGAACCATCTTTTGTTAAAACTTCAAAATGATGACTTTTAGATAGCTTCAAAAGGTGACCAATAAAATCGGTCGCTGTAGGATAAACATGCTTATCAAATTTAAGAATGGTTTCGATCTTGTTAACTGCGTTAACATACTCGTCTTTGATTTCTTTTTGATTCATAACGTACTGCTTTACAGATAAAAAATAAACAATACAAGATACAAATTAATTCGTTCATCAAATAACCATGGAATATAGTTACAATTATATTACAACTACATAGGCTATAAAAAGAAAACAGGAATGATCCTACCGACCATTCCTGTATATCTAAATTAACGCTCTCCATATAAAGACGCATTTAAAAACAAAATATTGTATACGCCTTTAAAAATTTTTAGTTGATCCATTTTTGCAGATATAAAGATCAAACTATATAAATTGCATTTAACTATAAAACCTATGGAAGGAAATGATGATAAAATCTCGGCAAGAAGACTAAAAGCTATTTTTGGAGGCTCCATAGGCAATCTTGTAGAATGGTACGATTGGTATGCCTACTCTGCTTTCGCAATCTATTTTTCCGCTTCCTTTTTTCCCGAAGGGAATCCCACTGTACAGCTAATTAATACCGCGGGGATATTTGCTTTAGGTTTTTTAATGCGCCCACTTGGAGGCTATATTTTTGGTCGTATTGCCGATGGTGTTGGCCGTAAACAATCTATGACACTTTCTGTATTATTGATGTCGCTGGGTTCTTTTCTAATTGCACTAACGCCAACCTATAAAACCATTGGCATTATAGCACCTATCCTTTTGTTAACTGCAAGATTGCTTCAAGGCTTAAGTGTTGGTGGCGAGTATGGGGTATCTGCAACCTACTTAAGCGAAATGGCCACTAAAAACAGGCGTGGATTTTATTCAAGCTTTCAATATGTGACGTTAATTGGGGGTCAATTACTAGCCCTCGCTATTCAATTAATACTGCAAAGAATATTACTATCCGAAACTCAGCTTCAGGAATGGGGCTGGCGTATTCCTTTCGTATTCGGTGCTATCCTTTCTATTGTAGCGCTTTATCTTAGAAAAAACCTCGACGAGACAAAAGCATTCGAAAACCAAAAGCAACGCGAAAGTGAAAAGAAAGGAACCATAAAAGAATTATTAAAACATCCCAAAGCAGTAATTACCGTAATAGGATTAACACTGGGTGGTACCCTCGCTTTCTATACCTATACAACTTATATGCAAAAGTTCCTTGTTAATACTGTACACATGACAAAAGAACAATCTACACTGATGTCGTTTTTAACGTTATTTATCTTTGCATGTTTACAGCCCTTATTCGGGGCTCTGTCCGACAAAATAGGAAGGCGGCCACTCCTTATCGCTTTTGGCGTATCAGGCACAATATGCACAGTTCCATTGCTTACTACACTAAGCCACACTACATCACAGTGGCAGGCTTTTTTTCTGTTAATGATAGCATTAATTATAGTTAGTGGTTATACTAGTATTAACGCAGTAGTAAAGGCTGAATTATTTCCTGCCCAGGTTAGAGCACTGGGTGTTGGATTACCTTATGCGCTAACTGTTGCCATCTTTGGTGGATCAGCTGAATATATCGCCTTGCAATTAAAAGACTGGAACCATGAAGAATATTACTATTGGTACATTACCACCTGTATTTTCATATCTCTGATGGTTTACATTTTTATGAAGGATACAAAGAAGACTTCGAAATTGAATCAGGACAGCTGATAAATAAAGTTCCGTGCGAATGCTTTAAGGAAGGCATTGTTGTTCGATGCAGGAACAACAATGCCTAAAAACCAAATATAAGCATGTCTACAAATCTTAATAGACATAATTAAAACGAAAAGTGCTGAGCAAAAATTTATTTATGAGACTACAATTTAGGCACACAATTCTATTAACAAAAGTCCAATTCTCTTGATTCAAAAACAAAGAATACTATACATTCCGCACTTTTTCCGGCTATTAACTTTTCAGCAATTTTTTGTTTGGCATTCTGTCCTATAAAAAATAAAATTCCAAATTTTGTATTTAATCAAACTCAATCCATTACAGGATTATCAACGATAGGTAGTTTTGCAAACCTGATTACCTCAACACTTGGAAAACCAAAATCCTCCACTACCTTACCCAATATCAAATAGCAACCTTTTCCCCTAAAAGGATAAGTAGGTGTGCTGTTTGGAAAATGCGTAGTATCAAAGAAATTTCCATCTGCATCCAGAAAAGTACCAAACCACATTTTCTTATTGTTCTTCGTATGCACAGTCTTTTCACAAACATACAATCCCACCATTTTTACCGTTTGCCCAACATATTGAATCAGGTTGTTTGTACGCACATCCCCCCTGTATGGGGTTTTCAATAGATCAAACATGGAAAGCGACAAAGGAAACCCAAGCAGTTCCAACTCATGATATGCATCTTCAAGCTTGGTATTAATCAGCTCCGGCAGTATATAATGTTTGCTTTCCAAATGAAAAAGTTCTGCATGATTAACAGGCTTAACTTTACCACCCAACATCATATGCACCTCCCACAACAAAGTTTTCTTACTCTTACCTGTAAACCTTAAAGCTCCCACCCTAATCAAAATAATTACCTGTTCCAGCCCCATCCCTGTGCGTTTTACAAAATCCTCCAGATCAATAAATGCACCATTTCGCTTAACCTCCTCAGGAATCAATTCTATAAATCTGTTCTCAAGCCCTTGTATACCAATAAGTCCCAGGTAAGCGTCAGTCCCTTTAATGGACACTACAGTAGTACTTATATTTACACACGGCAAATGCACCTTTGCACCCGCTTTTTGCAATTCATGAACATATAACCAACGCGTATAAAACCCGCCATAATTATTCAGCACAGCAACCATAAACTCACGGGGATAGTAGTTTTTTAAATGTAAACTCTGATAACTTTCTACTGCAAAACTTGCCGAATGTGCTTTAGAGAAACTATAGCCCGCAAAAGAGAATACCTGCCTCCATACCTCAGCCGTAATGGCCTCCGACCTGCCCAATGCCTTTGCTCCTTCATTAAACTTTTCTACCAGTTTATTGAATTCTATTTTCGAACGATATTTCCCACTCATCCCCCGTCTCAAAATGTCTGCATCCGTACCATCCATCCCCGCGTAATGAATACAGATTTTAATCACATCCTCCTGATAAACCATTACCCCAAAAGTATCTTCCAGCTGTTCCTTCATTACAGGGTGCAGGTATTCTACGGCTTCTGGTCTATGAAAATTCTGAATGTAAGCCTTCATCATACCTGATTGTGCAACCCCCGGTCTAATAATGCTGCTGGCTGCAACCAATGTCAGGTAATTCTCACAACCCAGCTTGGTGAGCAGTTGCCGCATAGCAGGCGATTCGATATAAAAACAACCAATACTATTGCCAGATTTCAACTTGTTATTTAGGTTAGCATCGTTCATAAACGCTTTTACCTGATGGATATCTATTTTATGTTGCTGGTTTTCCTCCACCAACCTCACTGCTTCTTTGATATGTCCTATCCCTCTTTGGCTTAGTATATCGTATTTATCATAACCAATTGCCTCCGCCTCGTACATATCCCATTGTACAGTGGGCATTCCTTTGGGCGGTAAATCTAGTGCGGTGTAATAGGTAATTGGTTCTTCCGAAATCAGCACACCCCCAGCATGAATACTTCTTTGATTGGGCATCTCCTTCATGATTTCGTATATGGCTGTAATCTTTTCAAAAGTAGGGTTCTTTCTATTTTCCACAGCTTTAGCCGGATCTGTAAAACCATCAATCTCAGCTTTTGGCAGGCCCATTACTTTACCAATCTCACGAATAATAGAGCGGTCTTTAAAGGTACTCATCGTGCCTAGCAACGCAGTATGATCTTTTCCATAACGCTTAAAAATATAATCCTGCACATCTTCACGCTCATCCCAGGAATAATCAATATCAAAGTCTGGGGGCGAGGTACGTTGTGCATTCAGAAACCGCTCAAAATATAAGTCAAGTTCCAGTGGATCTACGTCAGTAATACGCAAACAAAAAGCCACAGTACTATTGGCTCCTGATCCCCTGCCTACATGATAATAACCCTTAGACATAGAATAACAAATAATATCCCAGGTGATCAGGAAATAGGCACAATATCCCAGGTCATTAATTACCTTTAGCTCATTCTCTACTTTTTTCAGTGCCTCCTTATTGTTCTTTCCATAACGATAAATCAGACCTCCCATTGCCAGCTTTTCAAGCAATGCTTTATCATCATCCTTACTCCCTGTAAAAGTTTTAAGGTTTAAGTGCACTTTCCCCTGCTCATAATTCATCCTGCAACTATCCATCAGTTTCCGTGTATTGTCCAGGATAAAAGCGTATTTACTAAATTTAGCTTCCAGCTCTCCTGCCTGCAGGAACATATCAGTGCTTCTACATTTATCTTCAGGTACAATCATTGTCAGCAGTGTATTTAAATCTACTCCTCGCAGATACTCATGTAAACGGTATTCGAGCCTATTGGCCACAAAAACAGGCTGTAATACAAGTAATTTATTTTTTATATGACTGATATCTTTACCATGCAGGCTATGTAGCTCATCATAGCGAATTCCCAGATATGCATTTTCTCCTAATGGTTCCGTTGCAATATCATCTGCATATGGATAAATTACAATTGCATTTTTAAAGGGTTTTGCCTTGTCGGGCAGCTCCTTCTGTTCCAGGTTATGCTCAGTCAGGAAATCATTTAACTCCTTCATTCCCTCCTTATCCTTGGCGACCCCAATATAAAGTAATTGCTTATTTCGTCTAAATTCAATACCTCCAATGGGTTTAATGCCGTTCTTATTACATGCTCTCATAAACTCCATAATTCCTGTAGAGTTATTGATATCTGTAAGCGCCATCTGCGTAATCCCTCGAAAAGCAGCTTCCTTTATGAGCTTTTCGATAGACATAGTACCATAACGCAGGCTATATTGGGAATGAACGTTTAGGTACATAGCTTATAACTCAATATTCAACACAGATGCCCTTGTTACTGCCTTTTCTCCAAAGCGTTTGCGAATCCTGTCCATTGCCTGCATCAGACTATATTGCTCCTGCGATTCACTATACATATCTATTTGTTCAAACCCGTTTACCAGACTAGATAAACGTACACCAACAAGTCGCAACAACATCCTCTTGGTATATACCTGTTTAAAAAGTTCCCTTGCTTTTTGAATAAGCGTACCATCAAGGGAGGTGTAAGGAATAGATGCTTGCTTGGTAACATCCTCAAAGTTGGAATATCTAATCGTTACAGTAATGCAGGCTGCAAGTTTCTTTTTTTCTCTCAGCTGAAATGCAATATCCATTACCATCGAAGTAAGCAGGTTGTTGATCATGTTTATATCTATGGTATCCGCTTTAAATGTACACTGTGTGCCAATACTTTTCTGCTCGGCATAAGGAATTACCGGACTATTATCTATGCCTTTAGCTCTTTGAAGCAATGATAACCCATTTTTACCCATCAGCATATTCATCTGATCCGGGTGGATCTGGGCCAGCGTATAAATCTTCTTAATACCCATATCACTAAGCTTTACAAAGGTCTTTTCGCCCAGTCCCGGAATTTTCCTGATTGAAAGGGGATTTAAAAAGGGTTGTACACCCGATGCTTCAACATTCTTCTCACCTCTGGGCTTACATTCGTTAGTTGCCATCTTGGAAACTGTTTTATTTACCGATAGCCCAAAAGAAATTGGCAAGCCCGACTCCTTCATAATAGTTTGCCGAAGTTCATGTGCATAAGTCATACAGCCATGAAACCTATCCATGCCCGTCATATCTATATAATGCTCATCAATACTGGCTTTTTCAAACAGGGGCACCCTTTCCCTTATAATATCGGTAATTTCATGAGATGCTTTAGAATAAGCATCCATACTGCCTTTAATAAAAACCCCATGCGGACACAGCATCTTTGCCATTCTGGCTGGCATCGCTGCATGTACTCCAAATTTTCGGGCCTCATAGCTACATGAAGTTACTACTCCACGATCTGACATGCCACCAATAATTACAGGTTTTCCAATAAGACTACTATCCTTTTTTAACTCTACAGACACGAAAAATGCGTCCTGATCCATATGAATTATTTGCTTCCCTTCCCTCATGACAAATAAATTTAGGTCACGACAAAAATAAGCCAATAAAATTAGCAAAACAATTATAAAGCTAAATATTTTAGCTAAACATATGGACTTTTACTATTAGTTTAAGCAAGCATAAGGCCTGGAACTTCCCTTAAAATTTGATCCTTGTGAGCGGCAGATAGCCAGATATTGGATTCCAGATTTAAAATAGCTATGTTTTCTTTAAGAAAATAATTCCAGCAGAGCTTCCCATTTTCTTTCTGAGTGGTAACGATATCATGAATAATATCATTTGATATAACAACGGGGGTACTATCTTCCCCATGCTTAAATTCAGTTACATGAACATCTTCTAATAAAACCGTACCTAAAACAGCCGAATTTTCATTGCCTTCATCTTCGGCAGAGATGGTCAGCTCATAAGTATTGGTATCCTTTTTAGAATAGCCAGTCACTTCTTCAGAAAATTTAAACGCGGCGCAATGAGAGTGTTTTGGAATTTTAGCGGCATTCAATTGTTCCCATTCCTTTCGGTCATCCGGATTTTTATACTCATCACAGTACCATTCAGGGTTGCGTACCCAAATTTTAACGACTATGTTCATACACTATTGCTATTTGATTAGATAATGAAGATAGTAAAAAAAATCTTTACTAATTACAGCACCCCTTTCAATTTCGTCCAAACGTTTTCCGCCACAATCTTTTGTCCCTCAGCAGTAGGGTGAATACCATCATTCTGATTTAGCTTAGGAATACCCGCCACTCCCTCCAGCAAAAACGGCAGAAAAACCATTTCATTTTTAGCTGCAAGTACTTTAAACATATTTCTAAAATCCGAAGCATACTTGGCCCCCATATTAGGCGGCACTTCCATTCCGGTTAAAATCATTTTAGCCTGAGGATATTTCTTTTTAACCTTATCAATTATAGTCTGCAAATTTGCAGTAGTTTCATTAACCGCTATTCCCCGCAAGCCATCATTAGCGCCCAATTCAAGCACAAAAACAGCAATAGGTTGTTTTAGCAACCAATCTATCCTGTTTTTCCCTGCAGCAGAGGTTTCTCCGCTTAGTCCACCGTTTATTGTTTTATAAGGAAGTTTAAGTGAGTCCAGTTTTTTCTGTAAAAGTTCCGGATAAGCCTCTCCTTGCTCTAATCCGTATCCTGCTGTTAAACTTGTACCGAAGAATAAAATATTCTTCTCTTTAACCGGAACTTCGATAGCAACAGGTGCCGCCTCTGTAGGTTTCTCCTGTAATGTTTCTTTGTTTTGATTATTTCCACATGATGCCAATACAATTGACAATAGTATGATCAGGGCTGAAGCTTTAAAACGTAACATATCTATGTAATATAAATCTAAAATTAGCCTTTACTTGTCAGGGCTCGTATATTTAACTGTAAAAATACCTATTTATTAATAATATGCCTTCAGAAAACATACTCCACATTGAAAATGTAAGTAAAATATATAAAAGTGCCGGAAAAGAACTTACTGTCCTAAACAACGTCAATTTCTCTGTAGAAGGAGGTTCTACACTTGCAATTACAGGTCCATCCGGCAGTGGTAAAACTACACTTCTGGGACTTTGCGCAGGGCTCGACAGATCTACTACCGGCTCCGTTAAGCTAAATGGCATAAAACTAGATGAGCTCACAGAAGATCAGCGGGCAGCGGTACGCAACCGCTACATAGGCTTTATATTCCAAAACTTTCAGCTGATGCCAACCCTTACCGCGCTTGAAAACGTGATGGTACCAATGGAATTACGTGGCGAGAAAGACATTCGTGCACATGCTATGGACCTATTAGATAAAGTAGGTCTTGCAGAGCGCTCACATCATTATCCGGTACAACTTTCTGGTGGCGAACAGCAACGTGTTTCGCTGGCAAGGGCATTTTCCAATAAACCTGCTATACTCTTTGCTGATGAACCTACAGGTAATCTGGATGCAGAAACCAGCGAAAAAATAGAAAAGCTAATGTTTGAACTGAACAGGGATGCCAGAACTACGCTGATCATAGTTACACACGATCTGGAACTGGCTATGCGTACAAACAGGATAATAAAAATAAAAGGTGGCGTAATCATTTCAGACGATCCAAATGCAACAAGATAATTCCGCACTTAAAAGATCCGTAAACATTGGCTGGCTTTTTAAAATGGCCTGGCGTGATGCCCGTCGCAATAAATCCCGACTGTTTCTTTTCGTATCGTCAATTATCCTGGGAATTGCAGCTTTAGTAGCCGTGTATTCGTTCAGGGATAACATGCAACGCGATATTGACAATCAGGCCAAAATGCTAACGGGGGCAGACCTTGTGATACAGGCACGCAAGCCAGTAAGTGCAAAAGCACAAGCAGTGCTAGATACGCTGGGAAATGAAAAAGCTTCGGAAAGAAGCTTCGCTTCAATGATCTATTTCCTTAAAAATGAAGGCAGCAGATTGGTACAGGTGCGCGCACTTGAAGGCAATTACCCATTTTACGGAACCATAGAAACTACCCCTGTAAATGCAGCAAGAACCTTTCAGCAAGAGCGTAGGGCATTGGTTGATAAAACAGTGATGCTGCAGTTCAATTCCAAACCCGGAGATTCTATTAAAATTGGTTCAGTTAACTTCTTAATAGCCGGGATATTGGATAAGGCACCCGGACAAACCGGAATCTCAGCTACCGTAGCACCCGTAGTTTATATCCCGCTAAAGTATCTTGAACAAACCGGATTAACTAAAATAGGCAGCAGAATCCAATACAAGTATTACTACAGGTACAATAAACCATCTGCCGTAGCCGGTCAGGTAAAAAAAATCCAGCGCTTGCTTGATAAAGAAAACCTCGACACAGAAACTGTAGAATCTAAAAAGGAAAGCACCGGAAAATCATTCAGAGACGTAAGCAGATTCCTTGAACTTTCAGGCTTTATTGCGCTGTTACTAGGCTGTATAGGTGTTGGAAGCGCGATCCATGTATATATTGGCGAGAAACTTAACTCTATAGCTACCCTTCGCTGCCTTGGCCTAAAGGCTTGGGAGGCTTTTTTAATTTACCTCATCCAAATTGTTTTTATAGGATTTATTGGTGCTGTTTTAGGTGCTGCATTGGGCACAATTATACAGTTCGCATTACCGATAGTATTAAAAGATTTCATCCCCGTAGAACTTACCCTCCAAATTTCATGGCTTGCCATCGGACAAGGAGTACTGCTGGGCTTAGTCATTTCAGTTTTATTTACCCTGCCGTCACTCCTTTCAGTACGCATTATCTCTCCATTAAACGCCATCAGACATTCGTTTGAAAAATCAAACGATCTCAGAGATCCCTTAAAATGGATCGTGTACCTACTCATCTTGCTTTTTGTATTGGCATTTACCAGATTTCAAATGAGTAGTTGGATGCAGGCAGCTGTATTTACCGGAAGTATCTTAATCTCGTTCCTCTTACTTTTTGCTTTATCCAGGCTCTTAATGTGGGCAGTAAAAAGGCTCATACCAGCTTCTTCAAGTTATTTATGGAGGCAGGGGTTTGCGAATCTCTACCGGCCAAATAACCAAACCCTTATGCTTACCGTATCTATAGGCCTGTCCGCAGCATTCATCTGTACACTGTTTTTTGTACAGGGCATTTTAATAAAAAGGGTAACCATATCCTCTGCCGCCAATCAGGCAAATATGATTCTGTTCGACATTCAAAATGAGCAAAAGGAAGCAATTGCCACATTAACCAGAGATTATAAATTACCGGTAATGAACCAGGTGCCAGTTGTAACCATTAGAATTGAAAAAATCAACGGGAAAACAGCACTTCAGGATACTGCAGGTGATTCCAAACGTGCTTTTCAAGGAGAGCTTAGGGTAACTTTCCAGGACACCCTGACCTCGGCAGAAAAAGTAACTGAAGGTGTATGGCAGGGCAAAGCAAAACCGGAAGAAAAGGTCTATGTTTCATTAGAAGAAGGTTATGCCAGGAACATCCATGTGGGCGTTGGCGACAGTATCGTTTTTAACGTTCAGGGATTGTTAATACCTACCGTTGTAGGAAGTTTAAGAGAAGTGAACTGGGCAAGAATGCAAACCAACTTCAGGGTTGTTTTCCCTACAGGTGTATTAGAGGATGCTCCGCAGTTTCATGTTTTGATGACACGAATTACCTCGAATGACGTTTCGGCTAACTTCCAAAGCGCTGTGGTAAGGAAATTCCCTAATGTATCTGTAATAGATCTGGGACTTATACTAAAGACCTTAGATGAGTTATTATCAAAAATAAGTTTCGTAATACAGTTTATGGCTGCTTTTAGCATGGCAACCGGCTGGATAGTACTCATTTCTGCAGTGCTGACAAGCAGGGGCCAGCGATTAAGAGAAAGCGTACTGCTCAGAACCTTAGGAGCCAGTCGAAAACAGATCCTTGTAATTACGGCCATAGAATACTTATTTCTAGGAGCATTTTCTGCCGGCGCAGGAATAATTCTTGCTCTTGGGGGGTGTTGGCTGCTGGCTGTATTTAGCTTCGACACCAGCTTTACGCCCTCGCTGTTACCAATCCTATTGCTGTTTATCCTAATCTGCTTTCTGGTAGTACTCACAGGTGTATTGAGCAGCAGAAAAGTATTAAATACTCCACCTTTAGCAGTATTAAATGCTTAAACTACTCTTGATGATAATTTATTCAAAAATATACAACACACCTGCATTCAAAAAGCTATTTTTGCGCCCCTGTTAAAACATCAGCATTAGTTTTAGCGTTACATTATTATTGCAATGGAATTATCATCAAAAAACTCATCTAAAGAAGCCATACGAACTACTCAGCTAGGTATTATTATCAGTATAGCTTTAATATTTGTAAAGGGTCTTTCAGGATATCTTGGCCATTCCTATGCACTTATTGCAGACGCCACTGAGTCTGGTGCAGATGTGGTTAGTTCAGGATTATTATGGCTGGCACTTATATATGCTCAGCGCCCTGCCGATCAGGGACATCCCTACGGACATGGTAAGGCTGAGCCCATTGCTGCTGTATTAATAGGGCTTTTTCTAATTGCTGCTGCAGGCTGGATTGGGTATCATTCTATATATTATATCAGAACACCTCACGGATTGCCTAAAAGCTATACCTTAATTGTATTGCTGGTAGTAATCCTCTCTAAAGAACTTTTATTCCGCTATGTACTCAAAATCGGAAAACGATTGAACAGTCAGGCCGTAAAAGCAGATGCTTATCATCACCGGAGCGATGCAATCACCTCTATTGCAGCATTTATCGGAATTGTAATTGCTCTTGTATTAGGTAAAGGCTATGAAGGAGCAGACGACTGGGCAGCATTAATGGCTTGCGTATTCATCATTTATAATGCAATAAAGATCATCCGTCCAGCATTTTCAGAAATTATGGATGCCGCCCCATCACCAGAATTCATAGCAGAAATTATCGAGGTAGCTGCTCAGCACATCGAAGTAAAAGAAGTAGAAAAATGCTATGTAAGAAAAATGGGTCTACAGTACTATGTAGATATGCATATAGAAGTAGATGGAACCATTGATGTATTTACTGCCCACCAGGTAGCCCATCAGGTTAAAGATGAGCTTCTGGCCTCAGATCTAAGTATTAAAGATGTAATTATACACGTTGAGCCACACTCGGCATAATTACCTTAATCCCATTTTTCCCTGCTATTATTGCTTTTGTAGCTATTCCATAAAACAAAGAATGCTCCACAACGCCAGGAATCATTTTAATCTGAACGTTAAGTTTTTCTAGTTCCGGTAATTCTGCAAAGTGAACATCAGCCAGCAAATTTCCATTATCCGAAATAACTGCACCGTCCTTTTGCGTACTCATACGTAGCTTTATGGCTGCTCCGGGAAACTCAAACGACAATCTTCCCAGTACCATTTGCAAAGCCTGAGGTAATATCTCCAACACCAAAGGATAAGTAGCATCCAATTTCGCTACAAATTTCCCCTCATCTCCTATCAATATGAAATCCGCAGCCGTGGATGCCAATATTTTTTCAGTAGTATGAATACCACCTCCGCTTTTTAAAGCATTTAACCTTTCATCAAACTGATCGCAGCCATCAAAATAAACATCTATTTTTTTAAGTAACGCTGGTGATTGCACCTTTAATCCGCATTGCTGCAAATAAGCAGTGGTTTTAAAAGACGACGAAGTAAAAGTAACACCTGCAACCAAATCCTCATCCTGTTTCACCATATCCACCAGGTGAGCCACCGTTGTTCCTGCACCCAAACCTACAATCTGGCCTATTTTAATAAAAGGCAGGGCCGCCTTTGCTGCTGCTATCTTATAATCGATCATGCCGGCAATTTAGAAATTAATCAGAATTATCTCTACCTTGTTTTCAAAAATTGACTCCCAGACTATGAGAAAACCAACCTGCTTAAAACATTTTCTTACAGCAATTTTAATCATCTGTGCCAGTAAGTACAGCTTCGGTCAAGCTGCTAAGGCAGAGGCCGAGCTAAAAGCCATCATGAAAAAACAAGAGGCCATAGGGCTCTCTGTTGCTGTAGTAAAAAATGGTGATATCATTTACACACATTCATTTGGCCTTAAAAACACTGAAACCAGCACACCACTTACCGATAAAGACATCTTCAGAATAGCCTCAATTTCAAAATCCTTCTCTGCCACCTCTATTATGCAGCTTGCGGAAGCTGGAAAGCTGTCTTTAAATGATGATTTCAGCAAACTCGTAGGTTTCAAGGTAAGGAACCCGAAATATCCTGAAACCGTTATCACCCTAAAAATGGTACTCTCCCACACCTCTAGTATAAACGATAGTCAAGGCTATTTTAATCTTGATGTTATCAACCCCGAAAAAGGTCCCAACTGGGAAAAATGCTACAATGATTATGAACCTGGAAAAGGATATAGATACTGCAATCTGAATTTCAATATGGTGGGTGCGGTAATAGAAAAGCTATCAGGAGAACGATTTGATCAATATGTAAAACATCATATATTAGATCCTTTAAAACTATATGGGGGTTACTGTGTAGACTCACTAGACAAAAGCTTGTTTACAACCTTATATGAATATGATTCCGTTGCAAAAACTTTTGCGGCAGACCCTTCAGCCTATGCACCACGCACAGAGGAGATAAAAAACTACGTTATGGGATACAGCACTCCCGCATTCTCTCCTACCGGAGGGATGAAAATATCAGCTACTGATCTTGCAAAATACATGACTATGCACATGAATCAGGGCAATTATAAGCGCGTAAAAATCATCTCTAAAAAGAGTGCTAAAGTAATGCAAACAAAAATTTCGGAGGAAGAGGGCTATGGACTTGCAATGACTAATGTCGACAATCTGATTCCCGGGAAACACATGACCGGACATACCGGTTCTGCTTATGGCCTTTACAGCGCAATGTTTTTCCACCCAAAAGAAAAATTTGGGATCGTGGTCATCACAAATGGCTCCAATACTTCTTATACCAATGGTTTCAATAGCATATTAATAGAAAGCATCAATTGCCTTTACAATAACTTCATAAAATAAGACACGCAGCTACGGCACTTACAGCCCCGAAGATACACCCAAACGGAAATAACTATACTTATTTCGGTAATAGATGTTATACGGATCCTCGCCATAATAGCCCATAGCAGCCATTAAAAACACATTATTCATAAAGGGGAAGCTATAATTAAATGAGGCCTCAGTATTAATGCGTTTCTTTATTGAAAAAGCATCATAATTCTGCATTGCATTTACGGCATAATTCATTCCAACCTCTGCACGCCAGTTCTCTTTCTGTCTAACATATCTGCGAAGTGAAAAATCATAGATAACTCTTGTAAAGCCATAATCATTTCTAAGCGCCTTTTCATAATGAAACCATTTATGCCACTCAAAACCGCCATAATGATTTAATGAATAGGAAACGGCATTCAACGCCCTGGTTTTTCTGCCTGAATTATATCCAATAGTAAGATAATTGGTGCTAAAATTACCATCGTGGGTGTTTATTGTACCATTGCTATTTAAGGCCTCGCCATCTTGCCCGTTTGAATGATGAGTGAATTTTAGAGTTGCATATTTGTAATTACTGACAGACTTACTAAGCCTGAAATATAAAGTTCCTCCCAGTTTTAAACTCGGAGTTCTTACACCAGAAGATTTCTCGTCAATTACTTTAACCGTAAAATCGGGCACTATAGCAAAAGCCACAGGCGATTCAGGTATTGCAAGTATCATGTACGTTTTGGTAACCCTGCCATTAATAATATACTTTACCGGTCCGGCAAGTTCGCCTCTTGGCGAGATGTACGACAAATCGCCATTTTCCTTATAAATATCGCTATATTCCCTATTACGCAAATATCTGCGTGTAATCAACGAATCCCTTGTCGCTGAATTTACAGTTTGTGGAATTACAGTTTCAATACCTGTTAAATAAAAAACTACGATCAGACAGACTAGTTTCATGGGGTAATTATTGAAACATATACGTTACAACAACTACAACAGATTAGCTCGTCCAGTGTTTTTAATTATACAACGGCATTCATCACAAAATGTAAAGACTTTGATAAATTTAAAGTACAGACTCGATTATTTAAGCTAATTCTTATATTAGCGTACTCAAAAGAAAAACTCATGAAAAGAAAATTAATAGTTTTAGCAGCCTCTGCACTCTTCTTTACCAGTGCAATGGCTCAAACACCTAATACGCTCTCAAAAGAAGAAAAAAAAGCAGGCTGGAAATTATTATTTGACGGTACAACTACAAAAGGCTGGCATACTTATCTTAAAAAAGAAGTGGGCGCAAAATGGCAGGTAAAAGATGGGGCAATAGTTTTTGATCCTACCCAACCTACCGGTGGAGGCGATCTTGTTACTGATGGGATATATGAAAACTATGAGTTGAACCTGGAATGGAAAATCTCTAAAGGCGGAAACAGCGGAATCATATTTGATATCCAGGAAGACCCTAAATACGGCGCTACTTATCTTACCGGCCCTGAAATGCAGGTATTAGATAACATCGATGCAAGCGATAACAAAAAACAAAACCACCTTGCAGGTTGTCTGTATGACATGTCTGGCGATTCAACTGTTTCTAAACCAGTACCAGTTGGCGAATGGAATAAAGTTAGACTGATTCAGGATAAAGGACACCTTACTTTCTGGTTAAATGGTATCAAAACATTTGAAGGTCAGATAGGAAGCGAAGAGTGGAAAGCTATGATTGCTAACAGCAAGTTTAAGAACAAAGACTTCGCAGACTTTGCTAAAGTTGCAAAAGGCAAAATCGCTTTACAAGAACACCCAGGCTCTAGCCAGTGGAGAAACATCAAAATCCGTACTTTATAATTCAATTATAAGAGCAATTTAACGAAAGCGCCCGAATCATGATCATGATTCGGGCGCTTTCGTTTATATCCTACTTACATTCTGTAGGCGCAAAAGTAAACCTGCCTCTTTCAAAGTTAATCGGTTTCCCCTTTACAAAATATGATCTTCCTAAAGATGTTTCAATCTGACCAACACCCAGCACCAGCTTGCCATCTTTTTTCAAAAGTGCAAGTGGGTTTTTATAAATGGTTTTATTTTCGCCTATTTTAAAGGTATAATCAACAAATAAGGTATCCCCTCTAAACTTTCCGTCGATTAAACCGTCATTAGTTGCTTTCTCATGATATTTTATAACCAAACCACCGGTAACTTTTCCTAATTTAGAAGTTATTACATTTAAATGTGCAGTATCTACACCATCAACAGCAATGAAACATTCATTACTGACTGGAGCATCTGCGGTATCAATCATTGTACTATCTTTCAGTTCCGAGCTTTTATCTCCTCCCTGATTGCAGCTAAATGCCAAAGGCAAAGCTATAAGTGCTAAATAAAGTGCTGATTTTTTCATGACTATAATTTAAATTGATGGTTTATTAAATACTATACAAAATTTGGTACTATATGGTTTTATAAACAATACATCCGATCTTAGATGGATGATCTTGGACTAACGTTTCCATATCCAACTTTCTAATCATATTTATAATCATAAAATCACCTCCGGCAGCCATGGTAAAGAACATACCAAATGCAAAAAGCTGAATATTTCCGGTAATTAAAGCCAAAATTGTAGGGAGTATCCCCAACAATAAGGCAGGCATAATAGTACCTATCATATAGTGTTTTACTTTTAAAGGTTCTTTACAGTGGCAATATGGCGTAACTGCTTTCCAGATTACTCCGAATTTAATCGACTTAAATCCTTCCTTTGCAAACAGGCACCATGTTATCCCATGAATTAATTCGTGGAGTACAATTCCTATAAGTAATACCAAAATCATGATTGCGCTTGTCATCAAACCATTCATCTCCTTTGGAAATAAATTTTTAAATATGCCAAGTGTTCCATCACTCCACAAAAAATAATAAAGTGGCCCAAATAAAATAACAAAGGGGATAAAATAAACAATGGAAGTGACTTGCGCTTTAGCAGCATCAATAGTCATTTCCWYYRTTTWWTAGCCAGGTATATCGAATTGTTCCATAGTATGGAACTAAGATATAAAAGTAAATTGAATTATTTTACCCTCAGATAAAGCATACTATAACCATCATAATAATTATCGCTGATCAGTAAAGAATCACTTCTTAAGCCCAATATATATTTCCTTTGCTCTTTAGAAATGGTATCAACTTCGTTAAATGATATTGCTGTTTCAAGCTGTCCGGAATAAATGCTTTTTGCTTTTGAAAGCACGTATTTCCCTTCTTTAACCAGCTTTCCATTTTCAATCCGCTGATAAGTATCTTTAGATTTAAATACTAAAACTGAGCTTTTACCGTCTTCGACGGGTTTAGTTTGACCGGCAAAACCGCCACTTGAAAGTTTAAGATCCCATTTCCCAATTAGCTTTTGCTCGATATTTGGATCAGACTTTTGCTTTTCGCAGGCATAAAAGCCTACCGTAATAAAAGTAATTATTGCCAAAAAATACACTTTCATATCCATGCTTTAAGTTATATATATAAAACGTTTAAAAAGCAAAAATCGCTACACCATTAGCACTTTTATGCTCAGGTTAGCGATCTCTATAAATCGATATAAGTTTTAGCTTAAGCTGTTTCCAGTTTTACTATGTTTCTGTAAGGGAAAGATCCAAAGATATGTCTGCGTGCAAATCTACCGGGAGAATCAGCATTTACTAATTTCACATAAACAGCTTTAGGTACGCCAAAATATTCATAAGCACTACCATCAAGGAAATGAACAGTTAGTATTAAACCTGCCCAGTTATAATCAGCAATACCGCAAGTAGCAGTAGTTTGAGTATATTCATCCAATGAAAGCGCCAAGGTTTCCGGAGCAATACTAACCAGAAAATGATAAGCTTCAATAATTTCTTTGCTTTTGGTTTCTGCTTCTATTTTAGCTTCTTCGCTATCCTGAAACTTGTCAGGGTGCCAATCTTTCATTAAACCCCTGTAAATGGTTTTTAATTCTTTTAATTCGGCATCCTTCTGTACACCCAATAACTTTCTGTAATCAACGATCTTCTTCATAAAATTTGCGCGAAGGTACGCAGATTTTTCGGGTAATCATATTATCATTCAATTAATTAGTATTTATTTTCATTTGACACTTTGAATCCTATTTGTTCTCTAGGGCTATCTGCCTTATTCATAAATTTATACACTATACTCCGTAAAAACTCTTGGCAACACTCCTCCTAATATCTTTTTCGATGGTATCACATTTTGTGATACCATCTCATCTGGAATTCCCACAAGTTTATCCGTCGTAATTCATTATTTGATACATTGAAAGTAATTTCAATATTTTGAGAGTTTTATATAGTGAAGTAGGCAGCTATACCAGGACATGACAAACTGTTGTTGATAGGGCGTTAATAGGGCCTTGGCAGGGCAACCAACCCTAGCAAGGCCCTGCCAAGGCTCTGTAAACACTTACGATATTGCTTACCAATTAGAAGCTGCTCCTATAAAACTTTTCCCACAGATACTATATATTTGCGATATATGTTCAAAATTGGATTAGCAGAAGATGATGTAAAAATAGCTACCTTGATAAAAAGCGGGCTAGAGGAACATCAGTATCATGTTACCCCCATACATGACGGCAGTTTGGCCTTGGCAGAATTTAAAGATCATGAATATGACCTGGTAATACTCGACATCATGATGCCCGGCTTAAATGGCATTGAGGTATGCCGTCAATTGAGAGCAAAAAACAAAGATCTTCCTATCCTTATGCTAACCGCACTTGGCTCTATTGAAGATAAAGTAACCGGCCTAAGTTCCGGTGCCGACGACTACTTACTGAAACCATTTCATTTCAGAGAATTACTTGCTCGCCTGGAAGCACTTTTAAGAAGAAACAATAAAAACTTTGCCCCACATAACATTCTTAATTTTGCAGACATCACTATGGATACCTATAGTAAGTCTGTTGAAAGAGCCGGTATACCAATTGAACTTACTGCCAAAGAATACATACTGCTCGAGCTGTTTTTAAAAAACCCGAACAGATTACTGTCCAGGCAATACATCGCAGAGAATGCCTGGGATATTAGTTTTGATACCGGCACAAACGTAATTGATGTTTATATCAATTTCCTCAGAAAGAAAATTGAAAAGGGCTTTGATAAACGATTGATACATACAAAAATTGGGATGGGCTATATCCTCAAAGAGGCATGAAAATAAAAGATCGGCTCGCATTATACTTTACGTTAATCAGTACTTTGGTATTGCTTTGTGTGCTCTTTACCATATACTTTACATTCATAAAGTTTATGCAAAGCGATTTTTTTGACCGACTTACAGACCGTACCATGGTTACAGCCAAGCTTTACCTGGAAGCCGATGAAATATCAAGCGATTCACTAACCYRCSWMCKWGWMYRATNSYTMRAWWASCTAWWTKKWKWRRTGATMCGNRYKWMYAMCNAGNTMWAMACWMYKYMMCTWYWMKWSGYKMTKMYSAKCNWTASYKGANSRTWYAARYYRTSSMAAGGGNNKAAGRYSAKMTAARMAKKMYCKGNYWAMSSWWSKCWATWGMMAARTNGWAGGNATTNRYTMCARANGNWCAATCAGGSTGATTTTGTAATCCTGGCCTCTGCCATCGACCAAAGCACCATTATCAGAGCAGAAAAACTGTTGAAAATAATGGTAGCTATTTTCCTTGTTATCTTTGTCGGGCTGCTGCTTTCTGCCCGATGGATTGCAAAAAAAATACTCCTGCCTCTGGATCTTTTTATAAATCAGGTTAAACTGATTAAGTCAAACAATCTTCATTTCAGGGTAAAAGAAGGCCCCAATAAAGACGAGATTCATCTACTTGCCCAAAATTTCAACAACCTGATGGAGCATCTGGAGCAATCCTTCATTTTGCAAAAAACATTTGTAGCCAATGCTTCGCACGAGCTCAGGACTCCAATAACAAGAATGATCATAGGCACTGAAATTGCACTTTCTCAGGATCGAAGTAAAGAAGAATACCAAAAAGCCTTAACATCAGTACTTGAGGATTCAGAAAAACTGGAAAACATCATCAACAGCTTACTTAAGCTTGCCCAGGCCGATCTGGAATATGGCTCAACCAATCTCGAAAAAGTACGTATCGATGAAATGATATGGAGTTTGCAACAGGAATGGAATCAAAAAACAGGCATAAACAACCTTTTGGTTGAGGTAAAAGACCTCCCTATGGACGAAGATCAGCTAAGCATTATCTGCAACCCTACTCTATTGCAAATTGCAGTTGACAACCTCATTTCTAATGCATTTAAGTTTTCAGACCATCAGCCTGTTAAATGCATGCTTGATATTAAAGATGATGGCATTCATATTTTCATTACCGATGCAGGTATTGGAATAGAGCCCGCTGATCTGGATAATGTATTTAAACCCTTTTACAGCTCCTCTTCAAAAACTGAACATGCAGGCAGCGGAATGGGCTTATATATGGCGCATAAAATCATTACGCTTTACCAGGGGAACATCACTGTAAAGTCACAAAAGCACCAGGGCACCACCTTCCATGTGCACTTCCCTCGATTTTAATCTCATTTTAATTTCGCTTTAATTTCGCTTTAATTCTCTCAGGGTAGGTTTGACCAAACATTACACAAATGGTTATGATACCTTTAAGATTCCAGACCTTTTTTGGCTGTATACTGCTCCTTTTCTTTGCAACAACAGCTTCAGCACAGGTAACAGATTCGATTAAGCTAAGCCTACGGGATGCCGAAAGTCTTTTTGTAAAGAACAACTACCAGCTAATCGCTCAGCAATACCAAACAGATCAGGCAAAGGCCGATGTGATAACCGCCCGCTTATTTGATAATCCTGAAATCAGCTACGAAAATCTTTTGTACAATAAAGAAACGAAGAGATTTCTGGAAACCAGTAAGGCTACCGGGCAGTATCAGGGGTCTTTATCTCAAATGATCAAGCTTGCCGGTAAGCGCAACAAGAATATTAAACTGGCTACTACGGGTGTTAAACTGGCTGAGTACGAATACTTTGATCTGATGCGCACTTTGCGATATACACTTAGCTCAACTTTCTATAAGATGTACTACGATCAGCAATCTGCAAAAGTGTACCAAGAGCAGATCAATTCCCTTGAACTTTTATTGAATGCCAATGAGCAACAGTTAAAGATGGGAAATGTAGCTATGAAGGATATCATTAGGATTAAATCGTTGTTATACAGTTTGCAAGGAGAATATAGCAGTTTACTTAATGACATTGAGGACCTGCAAACTCAGCTTAAACTGATGACAAACATCAAGCCTGATGCAAATCTTGTTCTTGTGGTTCCTGCAGAGGAAGAACAGAATTATCAACCTGATAAAAAAGCATATATTAATTTATTGGATACTGCAAGGAGCAATCGCGCTGATCTTCAGCTGGCAAAAACTGAAATGACTTATGCCGAAAACAACCTGAGGTTACAAAAAGCCAACGCTATTCCAGATGTGGAACTCTCACTTGTTTACGACCTTAAGGGTTCTTATCCTGATAATTATACTGGCTTAGGGATAAAACTTCCAATCCCATTATTTAACAGGAATCAGGGCGAAATAAAAAAGGCCAAAATTGCAATTGATGCAGGTAACTCGAAGCTCAGTCAGCAGGAAGCAATTCTCGAAAATGAGGTATACAATAGTTATACATCTGCTTTAAGAACCGAAAAACTGTACCGTGGGCTCGACAGTAATTTCAATTCTGATTTTGACAAACTGATTGTTGAAGTCATTAAAAATTTCAAAAACAGAAACATCAGTCTGATTGAGTTTTTGGATTTCTACGATTCCTACAAAGCCAGCACACTACAAATGAACACATTAAAATACGAGCGCATGAACGCTAAGGAAGAAATCAATTTTGTTACCGGCTCTACCATTTTTAAATAACGCACACATGCAAAACATCATTAAAACCATCAGCACACTTACTGCCCTCTCTGCTGTAATATTTCTGCAAAGCTGTTCAGAACAGCCAAAAGAAGCCCCAAAGGAGGAAAAATTTGTAATTACAGACTCTTTACTGAAAAGACTGGAAATAGACACCGTACAGGGTGCAAATAATCAGACAGACCTTAATTTTTCAGCAAAGATCACGGCCAACGAGGAGAATATGTCGAAGGTTTACCCAATGGTAAGCGGGCTGGTAAAAAACGTACCGGCAAAGCGCGGAGATCAGGTAACCAAAGGCCAATTACTGGCCACCATGACCAGTGCAGAAATGGCAGGTTTTGATAAAGAGGCCATCAGCTCTTCTGCTGAATTAAGAAATGCGCAGCGCAGTGTAAAACTTACTGAGGATATGTTTAAAAGCGGATTGGCTTCTGAAAGAGATCTTGAACAGGCAAAAAATGACTTTCTGGTTAAGGAAGCGGAAGACAAAAGAAGCAGGTCTATTCTGTCCTTAAACGGAGGTAATAAGTACGGCACCTATGTTATAAAAGCACCAATATCTGGTTTTATAATCGATAAAAATGTAACCAGCAACATGCAGGTAAGACCAGATAACAATGAGAACTTATTTACGATAGCTGATCTTTCTAATGTATGGGCATTGATCAATATATACGAATCGGACATCTCTAAAATTAAAGAGGGCGATGAGGTTAATCTTTCAATCTTATCCTATCCAGATAAGCCATTTAAAGGCAAAATCAGTAAGATTTACAACATGCTCGACAATGATAGTAAAGTAATGAACGCCAGGGTGGTGATAGATAATCCGGGTTATTTATTAAAGCCGGGAATGATGGCAACTGTACAAATTGCCACTCGGAATGGTGCAACCTTGCCGGTGGTAAGTACAGATTGCCTCATTTTTGACAACAATAAATATTACATGCTGGTGCTTGATCCAGTAAAAAAAGTACGCATACAGGAAGTAGAAATAGGCAGAAAATTTGAAAACAAGGCCTACATCAGCAAGGGCCTTAATGCCGGTGATAGAGTTGTTGCTTCTAAACAGATTTTCCTGTACGACAGTTTGAGACCTCAATAACCACTTAACTTATAGTAATGAATCAATTCATTAAGTCGATCATAAATTTTTCCCTTAAAAATAAATACTTTGTATTTTTTGCCACCTTTATTTTAGTGCTGGCAGGGTATCTGAGTTTCAAGCATACCACTATTGAAGCTTTTCCGGATGTAACCAATACCAATATAACCATCATCACACAGTGGCCTGGCCGCAGTGCCGAAGAGGTTGAAAAGTTTGTTACCCGGCCGCTAGAAATTGCAATGAATCCAACTGAGAAAAGAACAAGTATCCGTTCTTCTTCTTTATTCGGATTATCAGTAGTTAAAATCACATTTGAAGACGATGTAGATTATCAATTTGCAAGGGTCCAGGTCAACAACCACCTTGATGAGGCAGACCTTCCTTCAGGAGCAAAACCAGAAGTACAGCCTCCATACGGCCCTACCGGCGAGATTTTCCGTTATACGCTTAAGAGCGATAAGAAATCCGTTAGGGAACTAAAAACTTTGCAGGATTGGGTGGTAGAAAGGGAGCTGCTATCAGTACCAGGCATCGCCGATGTGGTAAGCTTTGGCGGAGAAGTTAAAACATACCAAATCACAGTTGATCCCCAAAAATCATTACAATACGGAGTAACTGCTACAGAACTTTTCGAAGCTGTTTCTAAAAGCAACATTAATGTTGGTGGCGATGTGATTGAGCAAAGCGGGCAAGCTTATGTGGTACGTGGAATTGGCGTACTAAATAATATTGATGAGATCAAGAACATCATTATTGACAACTTTAACGGTACACCTGTATATGTTAAAACCATTGCCGAGGTAACAGAATCGGCTCTTCCTCGGTTAGGGCAGGTTGGCAGAGACCACGACCCTGATGTAGTTGAAGGCATTGTAGTGATGCGCAAAGGCGAAAACCCCAGCGAAGTGATCCACAATCTTAAAGAAAAGATTAAAGATGTAAATGAAAACATTTTGCCTGGTGATGTAAAGATCAGTCCTTTCTATGACCGCGAGAATCTTGTAAACTTTGCCACGCATACAGTAATGCACAACATGCTGGAAGGGATCATCTTTGTTACCCTGATTGTGTTCCTGTTTATGGCTGATTGGAGAACCACACTGATCGTTTCTCTTATTATACCCCTGGCACTCCTTTTTGCTTTTATCTGTTTAAAACTAAAGGGTATGTCGGCCAACCTTCTTTCTATGGGTGCCATAGATTTCGGGATCATTATAGACGGTGCGGTAGTGATGGTAGAAGGAATTTTTGTAGCCCTCGATTATAACTCTCATAAAAACGGCACAGAGAAATTTAACCGGATGAGTAAACTGGGCATCATTAAAAGGGCCTGTCTGGAAAATGGCAAAGGTATTTTCTTTGCCAAACTGATTATCATTACCGGTTTAATGCCAATCTTTACTTTTGAAAAAGTAGAAGGTAAAATGTTCTCGCCATTGGCATGGACCCTAAGTTTTGCATTATTAGGCGCCTTATTACTAACCTTTACATTAGTGCCTGCAATGGCTAGCGTATTGCTTAGAAAAAACGTTAAAGAAAAGCACAACATCTTTCTAGGGTTTCTTACAAAAGTTGTGATGCGGGTTTACAAGGCATGCTTTAAAGCTAGAAAACTCGTATTCGGTACAGCCATGGTTATACTGGTTGTCGGTTTATTTAGCTTTAAATTTCTTGGAACAGAGTTTTTACCTACACTGGACGAGGGATCAATATATGTAAGAGCCAGTGCTCCGCTAAGTGTTTCACTTAATGAAACTAAAAAGCTCTCGAACGAAATGCGTAAGATCTTTTTAAGCTTTGAGGAGGTGAAACAGGTAATATCTCAAACCGGCAGACCAAACGACGGTACCGATGCTACCGGATTTTACAATATGGAATTCCTGGTTGATATTTACCCCAAAGCAGAATGGAAACGCAAGCAAACCAAAGAGGAACTGGTAGAGCGTATGCAGGAAAAGCTTAAAGGTTATCCCGGTATTAGTTTAAACTTTTCTCAACCCATTTCTGATAACGTGGAGGAAGCGGTATCGGGTGTAAAAGGATCTATTGTGGTTAAAATGTTTGGCAACGATTATTCCTTTATCGAAAAGCATGAACAAGACATATATAACATTTTAAAAACAGTTAATGGGATTGAGGATTTAGGGATTCTTAGAAATCTTGGACAACCTGAATTGCAGATTAATCTGGATCAGAGTAAAATGGCGCTATATGGAGTTAGAACAGAGGATGCAAACTCAATAATAGAGATGGCCATCGGCGGTAAAGCCGCTACTCAGATTTATGAGGGAGAACGTAAATTTGATCTCCGGATTAGGTATCCCGAAGACTTTAGAAAAGATGAAGCTTCAATTGGTGCCCTGCGTATCCCTACTATTTCCGGTGCCAAAGTTCCATTAAGCGAAATTTCTACTATCCGCAAAATTACCGGCCCAAGCATTATTTACCGCGATAAGCATGAACGCTATGGGGCCATTAAATTCTCAATAAGAGGGCGTGATATGGGAAGTGTAATTGCCGAAGCACAGGCTAAAGTAAAGGCTCAAATTAAGCTCCCTAAAGAATACAAACTGGAATGGGCAGGTGATTTTGAGAACCAACAAAGAGCTACCAGTCGCTTGTCTGAGGCTGTGCCGATCAGTTTATTACTCATATTTTTTATCCTGTTTGTATTGTTCGGAAACATTAAAGATTCATTACTGGTGTTAAACAATGTACCATTTGCAATGATTGGGGGCATACTTGCGCTGCTAGCCACCGGAGTTAACTTTAATATTTCGGCTGGCATTGGGTTTATTGCACTGTTTGGTATATGCGTGCAAAATGGGGTAATTCTGATTACACGATTTAAAAGTAACATGGTAGAATTAAAACATCGTCTAGAGTGGACTTTTGCTGATGCACTGAAAGATGGTGTTGCCAGCAGAATGCGTCCGGTAATTATGACTGCCTTGATGGCCGCAATTGGTTTAATGCCGGCTGCACTATCAACCGGAATAGGTTCAGAGGCTTCCAAACCTTTGGCTATTGTTGTTATAGGTGGATTGATCACCAATACATTGTTTAACCTTTTTGTATACCCAATAGTTGTCTACTGGGCATACCAAAAAAAGGTTAAACATTTACATACATCATCTGTTCCGCAGAACTAATGCCTATAAGTCCGGTGCTTTGTAAAGTTGTACGCTTGAAAGTACCGGGCAGGCATTTGCATCCAGAATATTTATTCTGATTTTACTCGTTTTTACAGTAGGGAACACCAGGATTCTTTTACGTCCTATGGTAGTCTGTGTATCTAAAGCTTTAAACTCAGAACCTTCCAGGTATTCTACCGAGAATGATTTCACTCTTTGTCCTAGTTTAATAAATTCCTGAAGTACAATACGGTTAAGCTCGGCTTCTTTACCCAGATCTATGGTAATCACTGCATTTTTTACCTGATCATCCGTCGTCCAGTAAGTCTCGTTGTTTCCGTCAGTTAAGTTTTGGCCATTAAATTTTTTATCCTTCCCCCTGATGTTGCTTACAGTTACTTTCTTTCCTTTTGCAAGATCAGTTTTATAAGCAGCATCCAGATATTTTTTGAATTCCATCAGCCTGGTAGAATCTGTTGGATGGATTAAACCATCACGGTTTACGGGAACATTTAACAACAGGTTACTGTTGCGGCCAACGGAAGTATTGTAAATAGATTCCAGCTGATCAAGCGTTTTAACCTGATTATCTGTATTGGCACTATAAAACCACCCTGGTCTGATAGAAACATCAACCTCTGCCGGAATCCAGTATTTACCATTCTCATCACCAGTGTTAAGTACTTTACTTTCAGGAGCCTCTGCTCCTACTCCAAAACCATCGGTATTTAAGGTCGACCAGTTGGTTTCGCCTGCAACGCCTCTTTCATTCCCCATCCAACGAATATCAGGACCGATATCACTAAATATTACTGCCTGAGGTTGGTTTTTGCGAACTACATTATAAAACTTAGGCCAGTCATATGCCTGCTTTTTATCGCCGCCATTTGCACCGTCAAACCATTGTTCAAAAACACTTCCGTAATTGCTTAATACCTCATTAAGGGTGTTGGCAAATACGTCATTATACTTAGGGGTACCATATTCAGGATGATTACGATCCCATGGAGATAAGTAAACTCCGAATTTTAAGCCGTATTCTTTACAAGCTGCAGATAGTTCTTTTAGTACATCTCCCTTTCCATCTTTCCAGGCACTTTCTCTAACAGTATGTGTACTAAATTTACTTGGCCACAGGCAAAAACCATCATGGTGTTTGGCAGTAATAATAATTGCCTTCATACCAGCATTTTTTGCAGTGCGGGCCCATTGTCGGGCATCAAGTTTCTTAGGATTAAACACCTTTGGATCTTCATCGCCATGCCCCCACTCTTTATCTGTAAACGTGTTTGGCCCAAAATGGATAAACATATAATACTCCATTTGTTGCCAGGCGTACTGATTTTTGTTTGGAACGGCACCATAAGGTTTAGGTGCTGCTACAGATGATTGTGCATAACTGTTTGCGGTAAACAATAATGAGCACAAGGCTGCAGCTGAATAGGTCTTTATTAGTTTCATTGTGTATGGTTAGTTACGAACTTTAAAATTGCAATTTATGCATTGCTAAAAATTCTACGCTATTGTCATTAAAATAAATGATTTTGGCAAATCTTAAAACTTATCTATTGACGAACTGTTATTGTTTTATCGTTGCCAATAAAATAAGCCATCAAATGAAAACACATGAAACTAATTTAAAGCTCCGGTCGGGAAAATTCTCTATCGAGAAGCACCATTATGAGAACATAGGCCTTACAGAACGTATGGTTTCTGTATTGCTAAGTGGTATTTTAATGACCAGAGGGATTAGAAGACCGCTTAAAGCGCAATTTCTTTATGGCGCTTACCTGGCATACAGGGGCTTTACCGGCAGATGTTTTGTATATGAAAAACTTGGAATAGATGGTAATAAACCAAGAGCGATAAATATTAGGGGCGAATTTGAAATTGACCGACCTGCCAGCGAGGTATATGCCTACTGGCGCGATTTAAATAACCTTCCGGGAAGCATTAAACATTTACTAAACGTAGAGGTAATTGACGAAAACCTTTCTCATTGGAAAAGCAATGTAATGGGAAATTTATTTTCGATAGACTGGGATGCAGAAATTATTAAGGATGAACCAAACCATTTAATTGGATGGAGATCTTCTCCAAGTTCTTTAATAAGTCATGTAGGGCGAGTTAAATTTACAGAAGCAGCCGATAAAACGGGAACGGTATTAAAAGTGGTTCTCTCCTATCATCCTCCAATTGGAGGTGTTGGTATTGGTTTAGCCAGACTATTAAACCCTTATTTTGAGAGTCTGTTAAAAAAAGAGATCAGGAGCTTTAAACATACTATTGAAAACAAGATTCCGATATATGCTAACGGAACCTTGTAAAGTATCTTTAGTTACTAAGGAGTAACACTCCCTGCACCCAGATAAGCTACAATTCCAAGAAGGAAAGAGATAATGTAAAGGCCCAATATGGTAATGGTAATAATGCCCCAAAATTTAAAGAACGATTTCATTTTGCTCATTGCCTCGCTTAGCGCCGGCTGATCACCATATAATATTGCTTGTTTTGCCGAATTGGCATATTTAAACATTAATAAGCTCGGGTAAAAGTAAAGTAAGGCCGACAATAGAAAAACAACCGTAAGAAAACCTCCTCCAAGTGCCGCCCAAGGGTTGTTGGCTGCACCTACTTTGCCATTCATTGCGCTTATCAATGCTTCTGCACTAAATGAAAACAAGATCATAATTCCGGTTGCTACAAATCCTATTATAGATAGGAATTTGGTCCACCTGGCGGTTTCATATATGTAACTACGTATGTCTTCTGTTACGGTTAACAAGACTTCCTCTCCCTCTTGAGGGTCATTGTGTGTTGTTTCCTCAGGATTTTCTTCTTCAAAATGTTCCATGTTGATCGTATTGTTTTTTTATAAGACTTTTAGCTTGCCTAAACATAAAGAATATTTTTAAAAAATTGATACCTTTGCGCCAAATCAAGAAAAAAACATACATGGCATTACAATGTGGTATAGTTGGTTTACCAAATGTTGGAAAATCCACTTTATTTAACTGTTTATCTAACGCAAAAGCTCAGGCCGCTAACTTCCCATTCTGTACTATAGAACCGAATATTGGTGTTATTACAGTTCCTGACGATAGGTTAACTAAACTTGCAGAACTCGTAAATCCTAACCGGATTGTACCAAATACAATTGAAATTGTAGATATAGCAGGTTTGGTAAAAGGAGCTTCAAAAGGTGAAGGTCTTGGTAACCAATTCCTGGGTAATATTAGAGCAACAAACGCTATTATCCACGTTTTACGTTGCTTTGATGACGGAAATGTGATTCACGTTGACGGATCAGTAGACCCTATTCGTGATAAAGAAATTATTGATACTGAATTACAGCTTAAGGATTTGGATACTGTTGAAAAGCGCATCCAGAAGGTTGAAAAAATGGCAAAAACTGATAAAGATGCCAAAAGAACTTTCGATATTCTAAGCATAATAAAACCTCATATAGAGAGCGGAAAATCTGTTCGTTCTGCTGCAGTTTCTGCTGAAGATTTTGAATTTATTCAAGATCTAGGTTTACTTACTCAAAAGCCGGTAATGTATGTTTGTAATGTTGATGAGAATTCTGTTATAACAGGTAATGCTTATGTTGAGCGGGTTAAAGAAGCAGTAAAAGATGAAAATGCTGAGGTATTGGTGATCTCTGCTAAAATTGAATCTGAAATTGCTGAACTTGAAAGTTATGAAGAACGTCAGGAATTCCTTGCCGATCTTGGTTTAACTGAATCGGGTGTAAATAAACTGATCCGCGCTGCCTACAGATTACTAGACCTATATACTTACTTTACGGCAGGTGTACAGGAAGTAAGAGCCTGGACAATCACAAAAGGTTTCACCGCACCTCAGGCTGCTGGTGTAATTCATACAGATTTTGAAAAAGGATTTATCCGTGCTGAGGTAATTAAATATAACGACTTCGTAACACTAGGTTCTGAGAATGCATGCAAAGATGCCGGAAAACTAGGTGTTGAAGGAAAAACTTATGTTGTTGAAGACGGAGATATTATGCACTTCCGTTTCAACGTCTAAACTTAATAAGCTTAAAAACTTAAAAAGCTTACTATTCTGAGACTGGAGTAAATGCGCTGAAAAAGCGCAATGATTCCTAGGTCTCTTCGTAGTAAGCTTTTTTATTTCCAAATTATACAATATGTAGATTATGCATCATGCCTCTACAAAATCGGTCTTCTAAGAAAAGACCTAGGCGCTGTTGACCATTTAGCGCAGCGGGCAACAGATGCCAGTCTTTGAATAGAAAGGCCTATTTTGTCCTTTATAACAGCACTCCCGTAAGAAACAACACTGCTACAGAGAAATAGATGATCAGGCCCGTTACATCCACCAGGGTGGCTACAAACGGAGCAGATGACGTTGCAGGGTCAGCTCCAAGTTTCTTAAGCAATAAAGGAAGCATTGATCCCGAAAGCGAGCCCCATAATACTACCCCAACTAATGCTACTCCAACTGTTAAACCTATAAGCATCCAATGTGGGCCGTACATATCGGTAAAAAAGGTCCAGGCAAAGATCCTTAAAAACCCTATTGTACCCAATACAATCCCCAGCATCAAGCCAGAGATGATCTCCCGGCGCATTACCCTCCACCAATCACCAATAGTAATTTCGCCAAGAGCCATGGCCTGAATAATCAAAGTTGATGCCTGAGAACCACTGTTTCCACCACTTGAAATAATTAGCGGAACAAACATGGCCAATATAACGGCCTTTGCAATATCAGCTTCAAAATGTGCCATCGCAGTTGCGGTAAGCATTTCTCCAAGGAAAAGTACAACAAGCCAGCCTATCCTTCTTTTAAACAAGCCAAGTATAGGCATATCTAAATAAGGCTCATCTAAGGCCTGGGTACCCCCAATTTTATGTATGTCTTCGGTATATTCTTCGTTTGCAATCCATAAAATATCATCCACGGTAACTATCCCCAGCAATACATTATTCTCATCCACAACCGGTAATGCTACCCTGTTGTTCATTCTAAATATATTGATGGCTTCCTCCTGATGGTCACTTGCTTTTAAAGCAATTAAGCGCTGATCTGTAAGATCACCGATTTTTGCTTCCGGGTCAGCAAGTAGAATTTCCCTTATTCTGATGTCATCTAACAGTATACCATCTTTATCGATCACATAGATTACATCAATGGTCTCAGAGTTTTTACCATAGCGTCTGATATGCGAAAGCACTCGTGTTACCGTCCAGTCCTTTTTAACTGCAACATAGTCTGGAGTCATCAACCTACCCACACTATCCTCTTCGTAGCCTAGTAGCGAAAGCGCTTCTACTCTATCTTTGGCAGGTAAAAGAATAATCAACTTTTTAACAGCATCGCCCTTCAGTTCACTAAAAAGCGAAGTACGGTCATCGGGTGGAAGTAAATTGATTAACTCAGCTAACTTATTACCGGGAAGCTTTTTAATGATCTTTTCCTGAGTAGGAAAATCAAGAATACGGAATACATTTACCGCCCTCTTAACAGATAAAGTTTCAATAAATTTTACTGCATGCTGGGGGAGTTCGTCTATCAGATGTTCTACATCTGATATATTCAGATCATCTAAATAAGCCTTTAATTGCGCATCGTCTTGAAGCTCTAAAAGCCTTACGATTTCTTCAACAACTACCTCTTCCATATGCCCTAAATTCTTTACATGATTTTCACTATTTTACGGGTGCAAAAATGCCTTTTTATTTTTAAAAAAGGCACTTATAATCAGAAAATTATTAGAATAAAAATGAGGGCTACCTAAGTCTATCCATTTCGTTAATAAACCTGCAGTTCATTATTTAGCATAGTTCCCGAAAATTTTTCTAAATTTAATACACCAAATATTGTCTCAATTCCTAACACTAACGAACAGATATGACTAAAAAGCCTTCTTAGTTAACCCCAATCCCCCTAACCCTATTATTAATCATCCTAATTCTAACCTTTATGAACCTACGTTTTATTTACCTAAGCTTATTTAAGCTTACTTCTTACGTCCAGCTAATTCATCTTTACAAACCTAATAAAGAATAGCTGGCTAATCTTAAGTTCTGTATTGATATTACCCTAAGGTAGTATATCCTGCAAAATCAGGCCCTTGTTTTTTGGCGTATTCACGTCGGGGAAATTATATGCGCTTTGCTTTTGCCGGGCAGACTATGATCATCACTGTAATCAACTCTTATTCTTATAACTAATAACTAAACTAAAATTTACGATGAATTACTATTTATTAAAAAGTACCGGCATTGTTTTAAAAAACGGGCCCGGAGTACGTATGCTGCAAAAAGCAGCAGCTCTACTTGTGCTACTAGTGATCAGTTCAGTTGCTTTTGCACAGTCGGTAGTTACAGGTACAGTATCAGATAAAGAAAACAACACATTAATTGGTGTTACAGTTAGTGTTGAAGGCACAAATCTAAAAGCCCTTACCGACGGCAGTGGGAAATACTCCATTCAGGTCCCACAGACAGGAAAACGGCTAATCTTCAGTTATGTGGGTATGGAAAGTTTAACTGTCGAAATTGGAGGTAAAAATGTAATAAACCCTGTATTACAATCGGCAAATAATTTAAGTGAGGTTCAGGTAATAGGCTACGGATCCGTAAAAAAGAAAGACCTTACCGGAGCAGTGGCCACTTTAGCTGAAAAAGATTTCAATAAAGGCCCGCTCATTGCACCTGACCAACTTATTCAGGGCAAAGTTGCCGGGGTACAAATGATCAATAACAGCGGACAACCCGGAGGCTCTACAACAGTAAGGATAAGAGGTAATACAGCCATGACCGGTTCCGGGCAACCCTTATATGTAGTGGATGGAATTGCTCTTGATGGCCGCTCGGCCAGGCCATCGGCCAGTCCGAGCAGCGTTGGAGGGGTTAAAAGCTCTCCAGGAGGAGGTATTGGAGCTGCACCAGGTGGAAACCCTTTAAACTTTATTAATCCGAATGACATTGCCTCTATGGAGATTCTTAAAGATGCATCTGCAACTGCCATTTACGGGTCAAGAGCTGCTTATGGTGTGGTTTTAATTACAACAAAAAGAGGTTCCAGCGGAGGTGTAAAGCTAGATGTTAATGCTTCAACTGGTGTTTCCAATATCATGCGCCAGATTGATGTTTTAGATGGCGATGCCTATCGCGCAGCATTGAACAAATACGGACTTACAAGTGGCGATTTTGGAAGCAACGTAGACGCTATGGATGCCATTACGCGTACTGCTTACAACCAGAATTATTCAATTGGTTTAAGTGGAGGTGGCGATGGTAACACCTACCGTGCATCATTAGGCTACCAGGATCAGCAAGGTATTATCAGAAAAACAGGTTTAAAAAAATACACCGGGTCATTTAATGGAAACTTCAAGTTTCTGGAAAGCAAAAACCTTGGACTTGACGTAAACCTGTTAAGTAGCCAGTTCAATGAAACCATTGCACCTATAACAACAGATGCAGGTTTTACTGGTAGTTTGATCAGTCAGGCCCTTTCCTGGAATCCAACGCAACCATTAAGAAATGCAGATGGATCATTGTTTATTGAAAACGGTAGAATTGTTAACCCTTTAGCCATGTCTGAAGCGTATAACGATAAATCAAAAGTATCAACCATACTCGGTAGTATTTCCCCATATTACAAGATTGCTCCATGGCTTGAATTTCGAATGCTGGCTAGCATAAACTACAGCACCGGGGTAAGAAGATCATCTACCCGTAGCTTTATTAATCTGGAAGGTGTACAGGAAAAACCAGATCAGAACTTTTTGGGAGGTTACGCAAGTTATTCGAGCACTGAATTAATAACACAGCAATTTACCAATACCTTAACTTTTAATAAAGAGATTGCCTCGCGTTTAAACCTGAATGCGCTTGTTGGTTATGAATATACCAACTACATCAATAAGGGTTCAAACATGAATGCAACAGGCTTTGGAAACATCCCTGTAGACTATACAGATGCCCTACAGGCAACTGCCCCCGCCAATCGTAAGATGAGTTCATACTACGATCCTAAAACACAGCTCCAATCTTACTTTGCCAGAGCCATTTTTAACTATGCAGATAAATATCTGTTAACGGCAACTTTCAGAGCAGATGGTTCTACCAAGTTCGGGGCCGATAATAAGTACGGTTATTTCCCATCTTTCTCTGCTGCCTGGAATATTAAAAATGAAGCATTCCTTTCAGAAACAGAATGGCTGGATCAGCTTAAAATCAGAGCTGGTTATGGCAAAACAGGAAATCAGGAATTCCCTTCCGGATCGGCACAACAACGTTATGCTTTTGGTTACGACCAGGGAGGTCAGACTTTAACAGGGATAAACAATAAAAATGATAAATTAAAATGGCAGGCAGATGAGCAAACCAATATTGGAATCGACTTTGGCCTTTTTAAAAGCAGGTTAACAGGGTCGGTAGATTATTTTAGAAAAACCACGACTGATCTGTTGTTTCCACAAATACCATTCTATCCTTCGGCTGCAGGGGCATCAGTTACCTGGGTAAATCTTCCCGGTAAAATCAAAAACAATGGTATTGAACTAACATTAAATGGAAGTATCATTGATAAAGAAAACATCAGCTGGTCGTTAGGTGGTAATGCTACGTTTATAAAAAACAAAGTACAGGACGTTACAGGAATTATTAATACAGGTTCTCTAAACGGACAGGGGTTAAGTGATGTAACATTAGAGGTGATCCAGAATGGTCTACCACTTTTTGCGATGGTTACCCGCCGTTATGAGGGCTTAGATGAGAATGGATTTTCGAAATATGCCGACGATGGTTTTACTTATTATTATGTTGGTAATCCTAATCCAAGCGTAATACTTGGTATCAGCACAGATTTTAGGTATAAAAAATTATCATTAGGTCTTAACTTCAATGGTTCTTTAGGGCAAGATGTGTATAACAACACCGCCAACTCTGTATTGCCAATTACCAATTTAGGCACCCGAAATGTTGCATCGGCACTGTTAAATTCCGGCATACAGGAATCACTGGCTAATCCAATTTCTGCTTCTTCACGCTATATAGAAAAAGGCGATTACCTAAAACTGGCGAATGCCACAATAAGCTATAACATTGGAAATATAGGAAAAGCAATTAAAGGATTAAACATATATGTTAACGGACAAAATTTATTTGTGCTTACAAATTATTCAGGCTTTGATCCGGAGGTAAATGTTGACAAGAGCATCAATGGCGTTCCATCGGCAGGTATAGAATATGTGCCTTACCCATCCGCAAGAACGTTCAATTTCGGGGTTAATTTTTCTCTTTAATTTAAATATTCTCAGACATGAAAAATAGATATATAACGGCCTTAGTAATTACTGCATTATCAATTGCAGGCTGTACAAAACTTGATGAAACACTTAATGGCGAGATCAATGACAGTGGCGTAAGCTCTGGCAATGTTGCTGCTGTATTAAATGCAAGTTATAATGCAATGAGGGCCCCCTTCCAGGGACCATACGGATGGTGGGCACTGCAGGAGTTCCCTACCGATGAGGCCATTGTTCCAACCCGCGGTGGAGACTGGGACGACAACGGTGCATGGAGAGCGCTCCATTTGCACAAATGGGCACCAGATCATACCCGTATTCATAGTGTATTCAGAGATCTGGGTAGTGCAAGTTATGTAGCTACCAGCGTACTTCAATTCAATCCTAGTCCACAACAAGCGGCAGAAGCCAGATTCATTCGCGCATTTTCAGAATTTGCTGTTCTGGATGGTTGGGGCCAGGTACCGTATAGAGAACCGGGCGAAGATGTTACGCAACCTTCAAGAGTAAGAAATGCTGCCGATGAGATCAATTACCTGATTACGGAGATTACGGCAATTATTCCTAATTTACCAGATGGTCCTACAACAAGTGCCAACAAAAATGCCGCACGTATGCTGCTCATGAAATGTTATTTGAATAAAGGAGCATTCTTAAACCGTATAGCGCCAACATTTGATGCAGCAGATATGGCAAAAGTAATCAGCCTGGCCGATGAAATTATTGGCACCAACAAATATGTATTGGCCACAAATTACTTTGACAATTTTGCACCTTCAAACGACGCATCAAAGGAGAATGTTTTTACCGGACGTAATGTTGGAGGATCGGATGCTGGCGGCCTGAATGCAATGTGGGTTGCCCCTTTACACTACAACCAAAATCCAAGTGGCAATAATGGTTTTTGTACCTTATCCGATTTTTACAACAAGTTTGAAAGTGTAGATTCCAGAAGAGGCGCAGCCTATCCGGGAGTAACAAACGTATCCGGAGTAAGAGTTGGCTTCCTTGTTGGGCAGCAAGTAAACCAGAATGGAGTTGTCATAAAAGATAGAAGAGGCAATAATTTAATATTCACACCGGAGGTTAACATCATTGAAAGAGACAAAGACAGATTAGAAGTTGCGGGCATACGCGTAATCAAGTATCCTATCGACTATACCAATTCAGCTACAGGAATACCTGAAAATGACTGGGTGTATTATCGCTATTCAGATGTTTTACTGATGAAGGCCGAAGCGCTATTAAGAACTCAACAGCCTGCGCTTGCTTTAGCATTAGTTAATCAGATAAGGGTAGTGAGAAAGGCAACCATATGGACTGCAGTAACACTTGATCAGTTGCTAGATGAAAGAGGACGTGAGTTTTTCTGGGAAGGAGTAAGAAGACAAGACCTTATTCGTTTTGGAAAATACCTTACCCCATGGCAAGAAAAACCAACTGACGACCCTAAATACCTGGTTTTCCCAATACCTTCAAATCAATTGGCAAATCCAAATTATACACAGAACCCTGGCTACTAAACCTTGTTAAAATTAGCCCTGGTATTAAAAGGCAGGGCTAATTTTACAAAACCAACTGCGTATCAATTACTTTACACGCTATCATGATCATTTCATCCGTATACTGTTTAAGTTTGATAAACAACCACTTATAAAACCTAATATTGATTATATGAATCCCAAGTTTTTAAAGTCAACTTTATTAATGCTGACTTTTATTTGCCTCATTAATTCTGTTATAGCTGGCATACACACTGCAGCAACTGCTTCTCCACAAAAAACGGATTACAAGTTTAAAGGCAAGATCTCAAGAAAAGTATTGGAAAACTATTTAGATCGTTCAATAACAATGCAAAGGATGCTTACCGGAGAAGGCAATTTTGACGATAACTTAAGGATGATTAAAAATATTGGCGTCAAGTTTATCGGTCGCGCAGTTTGCCAATGGGGAGGAGAAGCTGATCTTTTAAAGAACTTTGAACAGGAAAAACAACTGGCGGCCAAGGTACATCAGGTAGATCCGGATATCATTTTACAAGCTTGTATCTTTGAAATCGTTACCCCTGAAATTGAAAAAGTTCCTGTACCGGAATGGGCATTTAAAGCACTCAGCCTTCCGGTTGAAAAACGAAACTTCCGCTATTCAGATATACTTTATGCAGACGGAAGAATGAATAAACATTGGGGAAATTCGGGCGTGCCCGACATCAGCAGATCTGAAACAAAACTAATCTTCTATTTTCTTGCCGCTTCATATATTGATGCAGGCATAGAAGGTATACACTTTGGCCAGGTTGAGTTAATGAATAAAAATGATAAGAACCTTGATCACTATGCGCAGGTATTAGATCTTATCAGAGGTTATGCAGCTAAGCATGCAAGAAGAAAGATGCTGGTATGCGACTCACATGTTCCAAGTGGTGGCTTTGTACGCGAAGGCAAATTGCTTATGGACTTTCATTCTTTCCCTTTAAGGATTCTGGAAACACCTGAAAAACCGGAAGAAGCAATTCTTAAAGTTGGGCATTCTGACGCTCTTTTTAACCGCAGCAAAGGCGGAATAACTCCAAGTGGCTGGACATGCGAACACCTACCCTACTTGGCAGAGCTGGATAACTTTGGTGCAAGTAAGTCGCCGGGCAAGCCTGTTGGCGATATTTATGTTTGGGGATATGATGAAATCAGTTGGTTTGCAAAGCAAAATGACCAGTATCGTCGAGATTGGTTGCGCTATGCTTATAATTGGCTTGCAAAAGCTGACCCAAATGGATTTCTTGAAATGCCGGGAAGCAGGCAAACCACAAAACTCACCAATAAGAAATGGTATGATGCCAATAACCGCAGTGCCGCCGTGCCTAATGGACATGGTGATGAGGATACAATCAGAGATATTTGGGCCAAAGGCAGAACCAGCGCAGACTTAACAAAAAATTAATCTCTTTATATATTTTCTGCAACACTATTTGTTTCTTTTTGCAGATCAAAATGATGTAGATGTACCCGAAAGATGATCATGCTCTCCTTATTGATCTAATAGCAGGTAGTGATAAAGCTTTTTCGAACGTTTATTCCACTTACCATCGTCAAGCTTATACTTATTTATTCAAGCGTACCGGATCTGTAACATTCGCTGAAGAGCTGGCTCAGTTGAGCTTTATTAAACTTTGGAAAAATGCATCTGCATTAAACCCAAATATAGCCCTAAATGTACAGCTATTCAGAATTTGCAGAACAGTAATGATTGATGAAATCAGACGGTTAGCAGTACGCAAAAGCACAGAAATGGGTTACCTTGATGTGGTTGGAGAACCTTCTGCAACCAATGATGCCCTGGTAAAACAGCTTAATGACGACATCCATTCTGCAATTTCGGCATTACCTCCGGCAAGGAAAAAGGTCTTCCAGCTAAGCCGGATTGAAGGATATTCCCATAAAGAAATTGCACAAATGATGTCCATCTCTACCAGCACCGTAGAAGACCATATCGGAAAAGCCCTAAAGCTCCTTAGGAGAAAATTAAGAGATAATGTTTTCTTTTTTTTCCTATAACACGCTTCGACCCTCATGTTACCAAAATATTAACAACATTAAATTTATGTAAAGAGCAGGGGCAAAGCATTTTGGCTACGTATTAGTATTATAAATGCGATCAAAATGGACAAGCAACTGCTTCAAAAATTCCTCAATCAACAATGCAGCCCTTCTGAGGCAGAATATATACACAATTGTCTTAAGAATGATCCGGACTTATTAGAACGTTTGCTGCCGGAAGAAGAATGGATAGAAGCCGGGTGTGTTAAAATATTATGGTGGCAGCAATTCAATTGGACAGCCGTTGCTGCCGTACTGGCCTACGCTGTTCTAACAATACTTACAGTGAAATACCTTGTTCCAGAAGGGAATAAACAGCAACTATCTTATCAACAACCCGCGCCTCAAAATAAGCAGATTACAATACACAATTCCGGTTCAACGGCACAGGTAATTAATTTGAAAGATGGCTCTGTTGTTAAACTGAGTCCGAATAGCACCCTTCAATACCAACAACCATTTCCCCCAAGCCAACGAAATCTGATGCTACAAGGCGAAGCCACGTTTGATGTAGCCCATGATAGCACTCGTCCATTTACAGTTACAGGCGAAGGCATTAATACCACAGCCTTAGGAACCTCCTTCCGTGTAAGAGCCTTTAAAGGAACTAGCGTAGAGGTGCGCCTCTTTAAAGGAAAAATAAAGATAGAAAGAGCAACCGGGGCATCAAAAGAACCATTCAACCAGATTATACTTTATCCTGGCCAGCAGTTCCGTTACGCTGCCGGGAAAGTAAAAATCAGTCAGTTTGAGCAAGGCTTAAGACAACAAATGCAAATTAAAAAACCTAAACCATCTGTAATTGAAAACCCTACTCCTATGGTTGGTGGTATACTTGAATTTGATAAAACGCCATTAACACAAGTTTGCTCAGAACTCTCGGAGCGCTATAACCGACCTATAAATTGCGATAAAGTTCAAAAGCCAATCCTTTTAACCGGGCAATTCAATGGAACAGACAAGCTGAAAGAAATACTGAATAAAATCGCATTGCTAAACAACTTGACAATAACTGAGCTTCCTGATAGCTCTTATCAAATTACAGAAGAAAAATAAGAAATCATCATTTAATAATAAATCACAATCTACTTTAAACAACCAAAATCATGCAGTTAAAAATTACTCTTTTTTTAAAACGCTTTAGCAGGAGGCTCCTATTACTTCTGCTAGGGCTCAGTATCACCTCTCTGGGTCTTGCCCAGGTAAATACGGGTGGCAAGGTAACCGGTTCAATTAACGACGAAAAGGGCCTCCCACTTGTTGGTGTTTCTGTTATGGCTGTTAACGAGTCTACTCAGCTAAAAAAAACCACATCCAGTGATAGTAAAGGTTTATTCACCTTTACCGATCTGCCTGCCGGCAAAGGATATTCATTTATAATCAGTTACGTTGGCTTTCGCACCCAGAACTTAAAGAATTATGAAATTAAAGCCGGCGAGCAAATTTCTTTAATTGTGAGAATGCTTGAAGATCAGAGCGACCTGAATGAGGTTGTAGTAGTTGGTTATGGCACGCAGAAAAAAGTGAACCTGACAGGCGCCGTAGCCACTGTAAACACCAAAACGCTTGAAGATCGTCCGATAGCCAACATAACCCAGGGCTTACAAGGAGCCGTTCCTAATTTAAATATCTCCTTTGGAGACGGCAGACCAGGATCAGATGGAAAGATTAATGTACGTGGTTTTACCTCTATTAACAGTGGTGGTAGTGGCGGTAGTCCACTCGTATTGGTTGATGGTGTTCCCGGTTCAATAAACAACCTGAACCCTAAAGACGTAGCGAGCATCTCCGTACTAAAAGATGCCTCGTCAGCCGCTATATATGGTGCCCGTGCCGCTTTCGGTGTAGTTCTGGTAACCACTAAAAACGGGAAGAAAGGCAGAACTACAATCAGTTACAGCAATAATTTTGGTTTTACAGCCCCAACAACAAGTACCGATTTTATGACCGATGCTTATGATGCTGCAAAAATGAACGATGAGGCCTTTATCCGTGCAGTAGGAAATTCATATACAGGTTATACGGACGAGGATTATGCATACCTGTTAAGACGCAAAACCGACAAAAGCCTTCCTGATTACATTATTGACAACAGAAAAGGTAAAGACCAGTATGTTTATTATGGCGATACTGATTGGTGGCATACCATATTCCGCGATAGGCAGACTAGTATGGATCATACCCTATCTGTGTCTGGCGGAAGTGAAAAAACTGATTTTCTGTTTTCCGGACGTATGTATCAGAAAAACGGAATGATGCAGATAAATCAGGACAAGTACAAATCCTACAACTTGCGCGCTAAAATAAATACCAAAGTAAATAAGTGGTTAACCATTGGCAATAACCTACAGTTCAATGCGTCCAACTATAATTACCCGGGATGGGGTGTAAATGCCAATTTTGTTTCAGTATCCGTACACGCATTACCCTCCTATTTGCCAATGAATCCAGACGGCACAGCAACCTATCGTACAGAACTGAACAACTACACTATTGGCGATGGTCTTTTTGCAGATTTGCTACATGGTAAATCCAAAGGAAATGAAAAAGAATATGAATTTATCAACTTATTTAACGTAAACGCTCATTTGGCCGAAGGGTTGGAACTAAAAGGTAACTATACCTATTCCTTTAAGCCATCAAGCAATTGGGCGCGCAGGGCACAAGCCCCATGGTCAATATATCCCGGAGTGATCAGTCAGTTTGGCTTTGATCAGTATTCCGAAACCAATTACACCAGGCAATCACACGTAGTGAATATTTTTGGAGACTATACCAAGACTTTAGGCAAACACACGTTCAAGGCATTACTTGGTTATAATCAGGAATTAAATACTTACAAAAGAGTGTTTGCACAAAGAAACGACCTGATATCACAAGACCTAAATGATCTCGATCTCGGATCAGGTGATGTTCTTGCCAATGGAAATGCCAACGAATATGCATTGCTAGGAGGATTCTTTAGGGTAAATTATGATTACGAAGGCCGATATCTTTTAGAAATAAATGGACGTTATGATGGCACCTCTAAATTTCCTCCCGGAAGTCGCTTTGGATTTTTCCCGTCTGTTTCTGCAGGATGGCGCGTCAGCCAGGAGAAATTCTTTCCCCTAAAAGGTATTGTTGACGAGCTTAAATTCAGAGGTTCCTATGGTTCGCTCGGCAATCAGCAAGAAGCGGCAGAATATGGCTATATTCCACTTTTATCCCGTGGAACTATAGACTACATAACTGATGGAAAAAAGACTGAATATTTATCCTCTCCAACTCCTATCTCTCCAAACCTAACATGGGAAAGAGCGACTTCTGCAAACTTTGGAGTAGATGCAGGATTTCTGGATAATCGTTTAACCGCGACATTTGACTACTATATTCGAAATACATTCGACATGTTAACAGCAGGCAGAACTGTATCCTCGGTTTTCGGTGCTGCTTCACCAAAACAAAATGCAGCAGATTTGCAGAGCAAGGGATGGGAATTAGCCCTAAACTGGACGCAGAACGGCTCATTGGCCGGAAAACCATTTAACTGGAATCTTGGCTTTGGCATATCGGATTATACTGCCGAGATCACCAGATTTGACAATCCAAACAACCTGCTAAACACCTACTATGTAGGGCAACAAATAGGCGAGATATGGGGTTATCGGGTAGGGGGTTTCTTCCAAACAGATGCAGAAGCACAGGCTTATAAAGTAAATCAGGACTATGTAAATCAACAACGCTTAAAAGCACCCGGAAACTGGGCTAAACTGTCTGCTGGTGATATAAAATTTCTTGACATTAACGGCGACGGGGTTGTAAACAACGGAAAAAACACATTAGCAGATCATGGAGATATGGAAGTGATAGGAAATTCCCTCCCTCGTTATTCTTATGGTATTAATGCAGGCTTCAATTGGGGGAACTTTGATCTTTCAGCTATGTTCCAGGGGATCGGCAAACAGCAATGGTATCCTGGAAACAATGCCGATAAATTCTGGGGGCCTTTCTCTCGTCCATATTACTCTTTCGTAGATAAAGACTTCCTAAGTGACGTATGGACTCCCGAAAACCCAAATGCTTATTTCCCAAAATTGAGAGGTTATGAAGCATTAAATGACAGAGGAGAGTTAAATGTTAAAAACGACAGGTATTTACAGGATCTGGCATACATCAGATTAAAAAACCTAACAATAGGATTTAGCCTTCCCGAAACTGCATTAAAAAGGATAAAACTGTCAAAAGTAAGGGTGTATTTAAGTGGAGAGAACCTGTTTACTTTCACCAAACTGCGCTCAAACTATATTGACCCTGAGCAAGCAGCCGGCGATTATAACAATTCTACTGCAGATCCAAACGCAAGGGTATATCCTTTCAGTAAACTTTACTCTTTCGGTTTAGATGTATCCTTTTAACTATTAACTATACTAAGATGAAAAATATAAAAATATCAATAATTGCCCTTTGCATCCTTTTTACGGCATGTAAAAAGGACTTTCTTGACAGGCAACCTTTGGCTCAAATTTCACCTGATGCTTTTTTCAGAACAGAAAGCGACCTAAAACTTTATACCAATTCCTTTTATACTGTTATTCCTTCTGCCGAAGGCATCTACAACGAGGCTGTAGATAATGTTGTAAAGTCCGATCTTGGAGAGCTGATTACAGGAAACCGTACAGTACCTATTTCAGGAGGTGGCTGGACATGGACTGAGCTGAGAAAGATCAACTATTTTCTGGAAAATTACGACAACATTATGCCTGCAGAAGCTGGTAAAAAATACGCTGCTGTAGCAAGGTTTTTCAGGGCATACTTTTATTTCGACAAAGTTTCGAGGTTTGGTGATGTACCATGGTATTCAAAAACTATTGCATTTGAGGACGAAGAAGCCCTATCAAAAGCACGTACACCAAGAGCTCAGGTAATGGATTCAGTACTTGCCGATCTGGATTTTGCTATAGCCAATGCTGATGAGGGTAAGAATGTAGAACGGGTAACTAAATGGACTGCATTAGCTTTAAAATCTAGAATATGTCTTTTTGAAGGTACATTCAGGAAATATCACCCAGAATTTAAACTAGCCGACGCAGAGCGTTTTCTACGTGAATCAGTTTCGGCTTCAGATCAATTAATGACTAAAGGTCCGTATAGCATATACAAATCAACTCCCGAAAAATCTTATCTCGATCTTTTTGCCTCAAAAGCTGCAATAGATCAGGAAGTTATTCTAACCAGACGTTTTAGTAACGGCTTACAGGTTTGGCATAACTTAAATTATTATACCATTACAGCATCATATGGCAGGCCAGGGTTAAACAAAAGTCTCGTGAACACCTATCTAATGAAAGACGGCAGCAGATTTACCGATAAGCCCGAGTTTAATAAGATCCAGTTCTACGAAGAAGTACAAAATCGTGATCCGCGCTTAGCACAAACCATCCGCACGCCCGGTTACACACGTATAGGAAATACCAAGATTTTAGTGCCCGAGTTTAATGCATCAACTACCGGTTACCAGGTTATAAAATATGTAACCAGCGAAGCAAATGACTCATTCAATAAATCTGATAATGATATGCCTATTTTTAGAATGGCAGAGGTATTGTTAAATTTCGCTGAAGCCAAAGCTGAACTGGGAGAAACAACACAACCCGATATTGACAGATCAATTAAGCTATTACGCGATAGAGTTGCAATGCCCAATTTAAATATTGTTGCTGCAAATGCTAACCCTGATGCTTATCTTGCTGCACAGTATCAAAATGTAAATGGAGGAAACAAAGGTTTGATTTTGGAAATCAGACGTGAGCGCAGAATTGAATTGGTAATGGAAAGCCTGCGTTGGAATGATCTGATGAGATGGAAAGAAGGACACTTAAACGCAGAACCGTATAAAGGCATGTATTTCCCAGGACTTGGCAAATATGACCTGGATAAAAACGGGACAACAGACGTGGAAATTTATACTGGCGACAAACCCACTGGACCCGGAATACAGTTCTTGAAACTAGGAAGTGAGATCATCCTTGAAAACAACACTAGTGGCGGTAACGTATTGGTTAATCCGGGAACGCCCAAAACTTTCCGTGAAGACAGAGACTATCTATTTCCAATTCCAATACAAGAGCTTCAGTTGAATGAGAATCTGGTACAAAACCCTAATTGGGAAGGCAGAAATTAATTTATAATAACACATATATGAAAACATATCTTAAACATCTGGTGGTAATTTTAGTCTTAAGTACCTGTAGTTTGCTTGCTATGGCAAATAGCACAAATACAGACTCTTTAAAAGTAATGACTTATAACATTCATCATGCAAACCCTCCTGCTCAGGAAGGCGTAATTGATCTTCAGGCAATAGCCGATGTCATCAAAAGTCAGTCGCCAGATCTTGTAGCTTTGCAGGAACTGGATGTATTAACTCCGCGAAGCGGTAATGTAGATCAGGTAAAAAAACTAGCAGAATTAACAGGAATGTATAGTTTCTTTTCAAAAGGAATAGATTACGACGGAGGTGAATACGGTGTTGCCATACTATCCAAATATAAAATCAACAAGTCTGAGCGTTTCCCACTTCCGTTTAAAGAAGGGCTAAAAGCAGAACAACGCTCATTGGCGATAGTAAATGTTACGTTGCCAAATGGGACTAAACTGGACTTTGCCTGCACCCACCTTGATCTGAAAGACGAGCATCGCTTATTGCAAGTTGCTGAGATCAACAAGGTGCTGGGGAATAGGAAAACAGAGGTAATTCTAGCCGGAGATCTTAACCTTACCGCTACTACTCCTGCCATGGCTATTTTGGAGAAACATTTTACCCGCAGCTGCGAACAGAACTGCGCTCCAACCATCCCGGATGTAAATCCAAATAAAGAAATTGATTTTATTCTCTTAAAAAAGGGAAGTAACCTTAAGGTTGCCTCTCATCAGGTTATAAATGATATTCATGCTTCAGATCACCTTCCTTTGGTAGTTACTTACTCCAAATAAGTTTAATTAAGCGCGTACCTGCAAGTGCAGATACGCGCTTAATTATCTCCTACTTCTATCTTCATAACGTATATTTGTTTTAACTTAAATTTAGATTATGGATTTAAAACTTCAGGGTAAAGTCGCTTTTATTAGTGGTTCTACAGCAGGAATTGGATTTGCAATTGCACACAGCTTATTAAAAGAAGGCGTAAAAGTGATTATAAACGGTCGTGCTGAACGAGGTGGTGCAGATGGCGTTGAAAAATTGAAGAGCCTTGTAAAAGGTGCAGATGTTTCTGGACTGGCTGCCGATTTCGGAAATGCGGAAGAAGTAAATACATTAATCAAAAGCCTTCCCGATATTGATATACTCATTAACAATGCAGGTATTTTTGAACCAAAACCCTTTGAAGAAATACCGGATGAGGATTGGTTCAGGTTTTTTGAAGTAAACGTTATGAGTGGTATCAGGCTGTCCCGTCATCTATTTCCCAAAATGCTAAAGAAAAACTGGGGCCGGATTATATTTATTTCAAGCGAATCCGCAGTTTTTATTCCGGATGAAATGATCCACTACGGGATGACCAAAACAGCGCAGTTAGCCATTAGCAGAGGTCTTGCAGAGCTTAGCAAGAACACTGGAGTAACGGTAAACAGCATTCTTCCTGGTCCAACTAAATCTCAGGGTGTAGGTACTTTTATTGAAGATTTAGCAAAAGCAGGAAACATTTCGGTTGCCGAAGTAGAAGTCGATTTCTTTAAGAACATGCGTCCAACCTCTTTGTTGCAGAGGTTTCTTTCGGTTGATGAAATTGCCAATACCGTTACCTACTATTCAAGTCCATTAGCATCTGGTACAAATGGAGCTGCAATTCGGGTTGAAGGTGGATTGGTAAGGTCGATCTTATAAAGAAAAAGCTGTCAAATATTACTTTATCTTACTGGTATCAAGCTCCCAATCATCTGTTCTAAAAGGTGCTACAGGCAACCCAGCCTTACTAAAGAGGTTACCCAGCCCTGCATTACTAAATTGGTAGCGAACAGCAACAGGTGTTTTTACCTGCTTGTTTGAAACAAAGATTTTGTTCCCTTTTATTTTAACCGTTGCAGGGTAAAATACCTTATCGGCGCCAGCTATAAAAATCTCCTTTGGTTTGTCGCCCTTCAGTAATAATCCTGTTTCGGCGTAATCAAAATCAATCTCTGCATTACTTCCACTCACATTTAAAGATTTAAAAATTGGGCTTTTATAAGCTCCTTTTTTTAAACCGTAGGTTTCAGCTAAAGCCAAATTAGCCAGGCGCAAACCTACATCCTTCTTATTGGTTGGATGGATGTTTAATGTATCGCTAACCAGATCAGAAACTACTACCATTCCTGTCTTTTCTGTAGCTAGGTTTTTCGTTTGTGCTTCCCTCAATAATGCGCCGATATTATAACTATCATATTTATAAGGAGCTATTTGTACATAATAAAATGGGAAATTGTTATTCCAGGCCTTGCGCCAGGCACTTATCATGGTATTCATTAATTCAGTATAGCTTGATGCAGTTGTGGTGTTACTTTCGCCCTGGTACCAGATAGCACCTGCTATGTTATAGTTAACGAGCGGGGCAATCATTGCATTGTAAGCATAACCCGGAGCGATAGGCCACCACGGAGCAGGCGTTTTTTTTGCTGCCGCTTCTTTTAAAACCGCATTACCTTCTACCAAATTTTCAGGTGTCCAGACTTCGGCAGGTGTACCACCCCAATTACTGCTGATCAGTCCTATCGGAACATTCAAATCCTTGTTCAGCTCTTTCCCAAAATAGTAACCTACAGCACTGAATGCCTTTAAGGTGTTGCTATCGCAAGCCACCCAGCCACCTTCAGTATTATCCTGAGGTGTTTTTGAAGTTACTTTAGGTATTTTGAATAGTTTGATATTTAGCTTACTAAGCTGAGAAAATTCTTCCTTAATGCTGGTAAGTCCATTATTATGGCTCCATTCCATGTTAGATTGTCCGCTGCACACCCACACTTCTCCTATAAATATATTTTCGAGTGTAATTTTATTTTCACCTTCAAGCACAACAGTATAAGGGCCACCTGCTTGTGGTGTTTGAATACTAATTTGCCAACTTGCATTTCCATCCGTTAGGACCTCAATGCTTTTATTGTCCCATGAAGTGGTAATTTTTATCTTTTCACCAGGCGAACCCCAGCCCCAAAGCTTAGTGGTTGATTTCTGCTGTAATACCATATTGCTACCTAATATATTTGGCAAACGGATATTTGCATATAGGGAAAAGGTCAAAAAAGAAAGGATCAGGAATAGTAAGGTTTTTTTCATTTGGTTATATTTACAATGCCTTTAATATATAAAATTATTTATAAAGTAAACTCCAAGGATCATTCAATTCAACCTGAGTATCTACAAAATCTTGATTTTTCGTTCAAATTTTTAATTATTATTACTAAAATTAATTATTTAGAAATTACTGTTCTTTAAATAGGGCTTTAGTATATTTGATAAAACTAAAAAGGTATGTAACAAGCTAATATTATAAATTTGCGAAATCTTCAAAATATTTGAGGCATTTAGCACTTAAGAATCTTGAGCCAGAAACCTAGGAAATTTCAAATAGCAGCAAGAGGATAAGTGAAGAGTGCTCGCGCAATAAGCGTGGGCTCTGCTTATTCGTTGCACGGTCTCCTAGGACCTCTGGCTCGGTAAGTGGGGCTTCGCGCTTTTTGCGTTTATCCCCTCCTATCAGATTCCATATAATATCAGCCATGATCATTAAATATGGAAGTACTCATAACAATACTTTACGCCCTAATTCTTTGCCCACCGGACCGAGCAAAGTCGTCATGAATTGGGGGTTTATACAATGCACACGCAATCATTACACATTGCCTACACAATTTTGAATTGTATAAGTCATGTCTAATAATTGTCTAAACACTAATTACTAACTCTTCCACTCTATCATAATAACACTAAAAAACGAATCAAATTATCGTAATGGCCGCGCTTTGCCCAAAAATTCATCCTTAAAAAACATGAAGAAATCAAAGAAAACACCCAAACCTACCTTTGTAATGGCTACATATGTTTAAATTTTAGTTATGCCCAGCTCAAAGAAAAATCACCGGAGGAAAGCCAGTTACAGCTCTACCAATATGGTTTTCCAGGTTTTAAGTCGGGACGCAAGTCAAGTTTCAAAATCAAAAAGAGCGTAAACAATAGCGGCAGAACCATCATCGTTCGTAACTACACAATTGAGCAACTCTTTGCCCTGGCTTATGGAGCGGGAACACCATTTAGCAAAGAACAGATCATTATAGATGTAAGAGAACCTAAAAAGCTTCAGGAAATCAGATGTTACAAGCTATTTGTACCGCAACAGGAAATTGATAGTTTCTACGCCATTATGCAGCAAAATTTGAAAATGGAATTTCCTTTTTACAAAATAACAATTGAGCGTACTGATAATGAAAAGTTTATGATTATAACAGACGCAGAATAGCATTGCTTTAGCCAGGGTTTAGTTATGCTTTGGTTCAGGTTTACTAAGTGCAAGTCTAGCATCTGGATAACACAGGAGTTAGACCTGGGTTTCGTATGTGTGTACACCAACAATACACCTATGAAACACCTATATAACACCTGTGAAACACCTGTTATTACTAAGCCTGGACCGAACCATTTATATGCCCTAATACAAGATGAGCCAGTAAGTATTATAATAAAATGAAAAACCGCCTAAATAAATAAAGACGGTTTTCTAAACTGTGTGTCCTCGAAGGGATTCGAACCCCCATCATCAGAACCGGAATCTGACATTCTATCCATTGAACTACGAAGACAAAGTCCGCAAATATATAAAATTGATTGAATACATTAACGCCTATTTCAGACATTAACGCATTATCTAACACGAAAAGCAATAATAACTATGATCATCAGAAAAATATAGCAATTACGCTTTAACTATTTAATACAAAACGATATATTTACCTTATCAAGTTCTGTGCGGATCAGAAAAATCAATACAACAACAAAGAATCAAACTAACCTAATGAAACTACATTTAACTCTATTGGTAATGATATGCCTTGCAATTGCAAGTTGCAGTAAGAAACCTGCTGAAAACCAACCTGACGACGATGTTAGTTTAGGCAATGACTCTTTGGTTAAAAGATTAAATCTAAAAATCACTGATAAACAAAACCTGATCGTTAAAGTATTGGTGTTTAAAGATAGTAAAGGCAGTTATGTAATTGCCGGAGCTAAGGACAAAAAATACTGGATCGGCTATTTCGATGGTTCCGGCAATCAATTAAAGGTTAAAACTTACACTGAAGACCCTACTGAAATCCCAACAGCCAGTGGAACCAAAGTTCAGGTAGGTTATAATTTTTATATCAGAATAAAAGAAGTAAATAAAGTTATTTACATCACCCGGCAAATGAGAGAAAGCCAGATAAACAATGCTGCTGATCCGTTCATCGAAGACTTCACTAAAATTGACATCAACAGCAGCGCAATTACGAATACCTACACCTCTGTAATACCTGGCAAAGATGAGCCTTTCACTTCTGAAATGTTGCCATGGACTAACAGCCTTACCGAGATCACAAAAAGCAAACTAGATGTTGCTGGTAAGATTGTAAGCTCTGTAAATTACATATACAACCAGCAAGGAACGCTGGCAGGGAGTTTCCCTTCTCCAAGAGACGTTAAATACGCTGAAAAGGCTCTTTCTGATTCTGAATATATTCTGGTAACCAGCGATTTTCATTTTATCTGTAAAAGACTGGCTGACAATTCTGTAAAATACGACATAGATCTTCTGGAAAAAATCGGAGAAATTAGAAGTGGTGTTATTAATGAAATAAAGATTAACAGCAGTTCAATTGAAATCGATTATTCGGTGGTTAATAAAGACGGTGTTAGCATTAATGTAAGAAACGAAATAAGATCCTCAACCGGAGAAGAGCTGTAAAGCCAATACAAGGCACCTTTGGTAATAGAATTGTTATATAATTTATTAAAGAATGATTTTCTCTTTGATAAATGTTCTATTTGTTAAAAAATAATTATGCCCTCCGTTCAAAAAAAATCTGCCCCATTTTTACTTGTTGTGTTGGCCTTTCTTATCGTTTACGCGGTATGGGGATCAACCTATTTTTTCATATCTAAAGCTGTAGCCGGCTTTCCACCATTCTTTTTAGGTGCATTTAGATTTATAATTGCGGGCACCCTCCTGCTGGGTTGGTGCATTTTTAGTGGTTTACCCGTATTTAATAAAAAGAATATATTTCATGCAGGTATAAGTGGTATACTAATGCTTGGCGTGGGTAATGGAATAGTGATATGGGTAGAACAATTTTTACCAAGTGGACTGGTTGCCATCATGGTTTCGTCAGCAGCAATCTGGTTTGTGATATTAGATAAGGGTAAATGGAAAGAAAACTTTAGCAACAAATTCACCGTTGCAGGTTTAATTATCGGCTTTTTAGGCGTAATTCTTTTATTCTGGGAACAGTTAACTGCAAGCTTTTCTGTACAACAAGATTCCAGAAATGTTCTGGGCATGATCCTGTTGATTATTGGCCCAATTGGCTGGGCCGGTGGATCGTTATATTCAAAATATCATCCCGCGCCCGATAGCCCTGCATCGGTTTCTACAGCATGGCAGATGCTAATCGCAGGAGTTTTATTTATACCGGGAAGTATAATTGCAGGAGAAATGAATGATTTTCAGTTTCAGAATGTTCCCGAATCTGCATGGTGGTCAATTGCCTATCTGATCATATTCGGATCAATAGTGGCATTTAGCGCCTATGTATGGCTACTACAGGTTCGCCCTGCAACACAAGTAAGCACTTATGCTTATGTAAACCCTGTGGTTGCGGTATTACTTGCTGTATTTTTTGCAAATGAGATCATAAGCATTATTCAGATAACTGGTTTAGTTGTTATTCTGGCCAGCGTTTTACTGATCAACTTGTCTAAATATAAAAAGTCGCCCGTTAAGGCGACTTAATTCATAAACTAAAATTAACCAATATTAATTACCGCTAAATTTGCCTCACGATAATTAATTCTGGTGCTGAACTACAGAATAATACTTTAGTTCAATAATATCATTTGGTAAGGGTTTAGTGTTCCATGATTTGTGAATGGCCAAAGCCGCTCCTACTGCAGTTGCCTGCGCCATAAAGGCTGCAAATACTTCAAGTTCAGGAAATGCAATGGCTAGCAAATTCATAAATATGGCGTTTTTACTAAATCCTCCGTCTACAAATATTCGTTTTACCTTAGTACCTTTAAGCACCCTGTTTGTAGCTATATATTGCAGATTTACCAGATCTAAAACGAGTTGATGATAAGCTATAATATCTGATGAATAGTCTGCCAGGTTACGCTCTCCAAAAGAAGTAATATCCGATTTGAGCTTATGCTCCAGCTCTTCAATGATCTTTGGATCGTACGGAACAGAGCGATAAGTAATAATGTCTGTAGCGAAATGAGCTGCAATTCGTTTCACCTGCTGTTCATGCTCATATCCTGAAAAAAGACGTGATGCTTTAACCGGCTTACCCTCGTATTGCAGGTAACAAAGGCAATCATTTTCCAACTCCTCTGCCGTAAGCGGACTAGAGTTAAAAGGGTTAAGGCTAATACACCATGTACCTGTAGATAGTAAAATAAATGGCTCATGGAAATTTACCAGATAAGGCACCAAAGCTGCTGAGCTATCATGAAACCCCGCACCTACAGCATAATTATTGCCAGGAAATGCAGCAGGCATTACGCTGTTTGAAGGAACGATGGGTGCAAGCTTTTCCAATATGTCCTCCTTTTTAACCCATTCATGGTAAGCATTTTTAGTGAAATCCCATAAATTGGTATGACAGCCAATACTGGTAAGGTCTGAATATGCTTCGCCTGAAATCAGATAACTAAGATATTGCGGCAAATGAAGCGCATACTTTATTCTTTTAAACAGGTCAGGGTTCTCGTACTTAATCCGATACAACTGCATTCCCGAATTCAGGCTCCCTAATACCGGAGACGCGGTGAGATTAGAGAATGCTTCTTTTCCTCCGTAGGCATTATAAAATTGTTCTGTAAGTTCCTCTGGATAGGCTTTCAGATAATTATATAGTGGTGCCAAAGGATTCCCAGCCTCATCTATATAAACAAAGCTGGCTCCGTAAGTTGCAAAATTAATAGACTTTATTTCGAAAGCCGGATTTCTAAAAACCTCCCTTAAGGAATCAAAAATAGATAACCTTAAGCTTTCCAAATTCTCGCACGGGTCCCCATCCTCATCTACAGTTTCAGTAAACCGTGCTGATCTTTCAAAAACTATTTTATAGTTCTCATCAAAAAGAAACAGCTTCTTATTGGTTTTACCAACATCAAAAATCGCTATTACCGGGATCGCCTTCATTTTAACTCCCATCAATTACAACCCTGTTGCTACCGTTTTTGCTCCACGGTTTTTAATTAACTCTTGTCGCACATTGAATTTCCTGAAAGCTTCAAGTGGTGATAATGCTGCTCCTGAACGTAAACGTGCTTCGGCTACCAACGGACGTACGTCTGTTCTAAAAGCCTGCTGTAAGATCTCCTGGCTACGTGCTACATCATTAATTGCTTGTGCTTCCTGTAAAGCAACACGATCAACAGATAGTGCCTGAGCGTAAGCAATCATTATAGCCTCTACAGATTGTAAAAGGTCTTCGAGCGGATCTTTTACATTATGTGATGCATCAATCATCCACCCCAGGTCTTCTCTATGATCCATTCCACGGGCATCCATGCCTTCAACAAGTTCATTAAATATAAGGAACAGTTGATACGGTTTGATGCTACCGGCGGTTAAATCATCATCGCCATATTTTGAATCGTTAAAGTGGAAACCACCTAGTTTTTCTTCCATTAGCAAAAGCGAAACAATTTGCTCAATATTTGCATTTGGCAGGTGGTGACCAAGATCTACGAGTGTATATGCTTTTGGCCCTAGTTTATTGGCAAATAATAAAGATTGGCCCCAGTCTCCAACCGTGGTTGAATAAAAATTAGGTTCAAAGGCTTTGTACTCTACAAAGATCTTCCACTCATTTGGTAAAGCCGCGTAGATTTCGCGTAAACTTTCTAAAGTATTTTGGAAGGCTTTTCTGAAATTAAGCTGCCCCGGGAAACAAGATCCATCCGCCAGCCATACAGTAAGTGCTTTGGATCCCAATTCAACACCCTGACGAATAACTTCTATGTTATGGTCAATGGCATGTTTTCTCACAGCTTTATCTACGTGCTGTAACGATCCGAATTTATAACTCTGTGCCTGGTCTGGCTGATCCTGAAACGTATTTGAGTTCATAGCATCAAATCGTAAACCATGTTGTGCAGCTAAAGCCTTAATTGCATTTGTATTATCGGCAACATCCCATGGAATGTGTAATGAAATAGCACCACTTGAGCCGTTAAGCTTGTGTAGCAAACCTATATCTTCAATTTTTTCTTCCAGATTTCTAGGCTCACCCCCTGAAGAGAAACGCCCGAATCTTGTTCCGCCTGTACCTAAAGCCCAGCTTGGAATAGCAATCTGGAAATCTACCAGTTTCTGAATAATACTTTGAGCATCAGAAATTTCTGATGTAATGAAATCTAGCTGACGCTCATGTTTGGCCAAAAGGTCGCTATTATGTGATTCTAATTGATAATTTTCTAGTTTCATCTGTGTAGGTTTTAAGTTTTAACGAACAAAGGCATTTGCAACGCCCCCATCCACATTCAATACATTACCTGTTGATTTATTCATTAGTCCGCCAACAAAAGCAAAACACGCATTAGAGATATCCTCAGGCAATATCACTTCATTAAGCAAGGTACGCTTTGCATAGAAAGCAGGCAACTCTTGTACCGTAATTCCATATGCTTTAGCTCTGCCTGCAGCCCATTCGCCTTCCCAAATCTTACTGTCTGATATTACCGCATCAGGGTTAACCGTGTTTACGCGGATATGATCAGTTCCAAGTTCAGCAGCGTTTAATCTGCTTAGGTGTAACTGGGCAGCTTTGGCAGATCCATAGCCAGCGTTGTTTGGTCCTGAAACCAATGCATTTTTACTAACTATATTCAACACATCGCCACCAATAGCCTGTTTACGCATTACCTCTACCCCAGCCTGAGTAACAAGGAACTGGCCTTTTACCAGAATATCATATAATAGGTCCCAATCTTTTTCAGTATGCTCCTCAATAGGTTTTGAAATAGAGATACCGGCACAATTTACCACTATATCTACCCCTCCAAATTCCAGACTTGCTTCTTCAAAAGCATTTTTAATGCTTGCTGAATCAGTTACATCTAATATTACAGCAGTATAAGCATCCTTACCGAACTCATTATTGAAGCTGTCGTTAGCTTTTTGCAGCCTGCCTGCATCATTATCATTGATTACAGCACATGCACCTTCTTCTATAAATTTGCGGGCAATGGCTTTACCAATGCCGCCGGCGCTGCCAGTAATGAGGGCTACTTTACCCGAAAGTGGTTTTGGCTTAGGCATTCGTTGCAATTTTGCCTCTTCCAAAAGCCAGTATTCGATATTGAATGCTTCCTGTCTCGGTAAAGAAGTGTATTCAGATATGGCTTCAGCGCCTTTCATTACATTGATGGCATTAGTATAAAACTCGGCAGCAACTCTGGCAGTTTGTTTATCCTTAGAGAAAGAGAACATTCCTATTCCAGGATATAATATAATTACCGGATTAGCGTCGCGCATTGCCGGACTGTTATCATGTTTACAAGAATTATAATATTCGGCATACATTTTACGATATGCTTCAAATTCAGGTGCTAATCTTTCTTTCAGTGCGTTAACATCACTGATGTCTTCATTAGGTGCAAGTTTAAGTACCAGCGGACTTATCTTAGTGCGCAGGAAATGATCAGGACAACTTGTTCCAAGTGGCGCCAAACGATCTAAATCATTAGAGTTAATAAACTCCAGCACTCTTGCATCATCAGTAAAATGACCTGCCATATGCTTTTCACTTGAGCAAAACCCTCTTAATACAGGAGCAATGGACGCAGCTTGCTTACGGCGTAGATTTTGTGCGGCACTTTCAATTTTTTGACCTCCAAATACAGGCTTTTTCTTACCGTAGTTGGCTTCAAGATATTCGGCACATTTTTCTATTACTTCAAGCGTATTGATATAACTTTCGAAGGCTGTATCTCCCCAGGTAAACAACCCGTGCGAGCCTAACATAATACCTCTTATGCCTGGATTATCATCTAAACATTTACGTAATTGTAATCCAAGCTCAAAGCCTGGTTTTTGCCATGGTACCCAGCCAATTGTTCCGTTAAATAATTCTTTAGTGATGTGCTCACCATCTTTCGCTGCCGCTATGGCAATTGCAGCATCAGGATGCAGGTGATCTATGTGTTTAAAAGGTAAAAAACCATGTAATGGCGTGTCAATAGATGGAGCTTTAGATTTCAGGTCATATATGCAATGATTAAACAATTCAACCATTTCATCTTCATGTGCAAGTCCTCTGTAAATATTTTTAAGATTACGCAAGCTATCTACATACAACGCAGCCAAACCGCTTTGTTTTAATGTACCTAAATCTCCTCCAGATCCTTTAACCCACATTACTTCGGTATCCTGTCCGGTTAAAGGGTGCTTTGCAATTGCCTTACAAGAGGTATTACCACCTCCATAATTTGTAAGTCTTAGATCAGCACCTAGTAAATTTGAACGGTAGATTAACAATGCAACCTCGTCACCAGCCAGTTCAGCAGCCTTTGCATCATCCCACAAATAACTTACATGTTTAAAATCAGTTGTTCTAACAGTCATAAAAATATTTCATTAATTAAATTTGTATTTACTTGATTGAGTTTCCGTAGCCCACAATTAGCACAGAAATAATAATAATAGCTATACCTGCTATCACGGTACCGAAAGTTTTCTTTTTTACTCCCGACCATTCCCTTAATACAAGACCCCATGCATTGGCAATTAGAATAATAAATGCCATGTGCAGTATCCATGAACTGGCTCCGTTACCTAGTTTACTTTCGCCCATTCCATAAAAGAAGAATTGCAAAAACCAAGTGGTACCTGCCAGCGCAGAAAATATGTAGTTCTTTAAAAGAGGTGTCTCTTTGTTGGTATAATCACCGAAAGTTTTGTTACGGAAATTCAAGATCATACACCAGATCAGGTTAGTAGTTAACCCGCCCCACAATATGAGTATATAAGTTACATTGTTCTGGAAAAGGAATTCGCCCTGCCCCGGATGTGTACTTTTCCAAATATCATTTGCGGCATTGGCCATGTCTTTTCCGGCATCAATACCAAATGCAAAGCAAGCACTAAGAATACCTGAAATAATTGATACGGTAAGGCCCAGACCAATCTTGTATTCGTTATTAGATGGATCGGCCTTACCTGCAGCTACCAGGTCTTTTTCTTTCATGCCACCAGCCTTACCACAAACTATGATTCCTATAACACAGATTGCTAATCCCAGTAAAACCATTTGTCCCCATTGGCTGTTCAACATGTCTGTTAAACTATCTTTGCCGGGTTTTGGATTAAAATCATAATATATTGAAGGGATTATTGCTCCGAAAACAGAACATAGTCCGAGAATAATAGAGCTTCCTAATGATACCCCAAGATACCTAACGCCTAAACCATAAGTTAATCCGCCTATTCCCCATAACGCACCGAAAAAATAAGTAAGCAATAAGATTTTACCGTTTGTTGCAGCAATGATATCTGTAAAACCCGGAATGGTAAGCCATGCTGCAAAAGGAGGTACAAGTAACCACGAAAAGATACCACCTACAATCCAGTAACTCTCCCAGGCCCATCCCTTAACCTTCTTATAAGGAATATAAAAACTACCAGAGGCAAAGCCTCCTATAAAATGGAAAATGACCCCGAAAATTACTTGCATACTTATTGAACTTTATATTTGGTTAAAATAATAGTCCTAATTTATACAAGTAGATTTTTAAAACTGTCATGTACTATCATGAAGAAGTACAAATAAATTCATTACAGTCTAAAAAAAATTAAATTGATGCTCTGCGGGTATAATAAAAAGGTACTTCGATATGGCGTCTGGAGTTATCCAGAATAAGATTTGCAGCCACAGTACCCATAAATTTAAAGTCAGTAGAAATAGTTGTAATGCCGTTTAATAATATTTTCTTTAAAGGCGTTTCATTGTAAGATATTACACCTACATTCTTTCCTATTTTATATTTCATACTAATAAGCCGTTCTAATAAAATTACCAAATCGGCTTCCATTAAATTAATAAATGCTTCTCCTTCGTTTATTGGTTCTATAGATATATCACTTACTACGTGATGAGAAAAGGCGTATTGCTGACAAAAGCGATGGAACCCATCTAAAATCTCTTTAGGGAAATAACTTTTTTTAGGAAAAATGATTTTTAGTGTGTGGTATTTGCTAAGCTCATTACGGGCCTGTTCTAAAGCATCGTAAATATTCTTTTCAAAGTTTTCATAAGCCGCAGCATAATCGCCATCAACCCCTTTTATCTTTTTATCCAGTAAAACCAGTTTTTCTTTTGGAATGGTATTGATAATATCTCTGGCATATTCCTCGCCTTCAATAAAATGAGGAATGATCACATAGTGAGAATATTCTTCTTTTTTATCGGTCAAAAATCGTTTAAAAAGCCTAAAATCATTGTTATAGATATAAAAGTCTACAGATACATCCTCGCCCAATGCAGCAATAAATGCATCGTAAACAATCTTTTTGTGTGCGCTAAGTTTATTGAAAAGCAGAAACACCTTTAGTTTCTGCTTAAAATCTATATTGGCAATATAATAGCCTTTACCGGGAACGGAGTTAATTACACCTATGTTTTTAAGGTATTTGTATCCTTTTTCAGCGGTATCACGCGAAATCTCCAGCTTGTAACTCAACTCATTAATAGAAGGCAATAAATTGTCTTTCTTTAACTTACCCAGCTCAACTGCTTTTATAATTGCGCTGGACAGTTGCAAATATTTAGGTGTTGCAGAATACTCATCAATATGAATAAAATCAAAAAACTTAGTCTTCATCTTTCTAAAAGTAAGTAATTTAATGCAATTGGTCTACACCGGACAAATAACTGCTATCTGATTTCAAACTGATATTTACCTGCCCCAACGTTTGTTTTGGCAGCAACAGGTTTACCATCTTTAAAGGCTTTTTTACCCTCTGTTAATGGGAAAGTAATTGTAGCACTTGAATTTGCCGGAATGGTTACCGCATAGATTACAGCATTTCCTGATCTTTTCCATGAAGATACGATCTTACCATAAGGACCATCGTGCTCTGCCTCGAAATGTTCTAATCCTGAAACGAAATTAGGACGAAGCTGAATATTTTTAAACCCTGGTTGTTGTTCATCAGGATGAATTCCACCCAAACCTTTAAAGAACCAGCCTCCTATTTCGCCAAACATCATGTGGTTTAATGAAATGTCTCTTTCGGCTTTTATATCCCAGTTTTCGTATAAGGTAGTTGCGCCGTTCACAATCCACCATCCCCATGATGGGTAGGTATCTTGAGCGGCAAGTTTATATGCTGTTTCTGCCTGGCCATTATCGCTCAAAGCATTTAAGATTGCTTTTGCCCCTAGTACACCCACGTCAAGATGCATTCCATCGGCAGCAACTCTTTTGGCAAGATTCTCTGCAACTTTTGTAATAAGCTCTTCAGGTACCAAGCCCCATTGCAAGGCAACACTCAATTCAGTTTGTACACCTGATGCATAAATGCCTGTTGTGCGGTTTAAATACTTATCGTTTATTGCTTTTTTAATTTTCTCTGCAAGGTTGCTATAGTAACTGTAATCAGCCTGCTTACCAAACATTTTTGCTGCCTTTGCAAGGATAACTGCATCTACATAGTAATAAGTAGAAGAAGTATACTCTAATGATGATTGTGATTTAACGGGCACCCAATCACCTCTGCCAAAGGTTGTTAATCCTGCAGGACTGATTTGCTCTATGTAATTCACATACCTTTTAATGCTGTTGTAAGAATCTGATAGCAGCTTACTATCACCATAAAACATGTATATATTCCACGGAATTATAGCAATTGTACTTGTCCAGTCAGTTCCGTTTGCCGATCCATAGCCCCATCCACCTGTAGGTATAATATCAGGAAGTACGCCATTTGGTTGTTGCTCATCCCTGTGGTCGGCAAGCCATTTTTCATAAACTGTAATACCGTCAAAATTAAACAGGCCTGTTTCAACAGCAAAGTGTCCATCACCAGTCCATCCATTCTTTTCTCTTTGCGGACAATCGGTAGGATATCCCATTAGGTTAGACAAGTAAGAATTGTTGGTTGCCCACCATAACCGGTCAATTAGCTTATTTGAAGAACTTATTTTACCTGTCGGAGTAACATCGCTATGCATAAAGTAGCCGGTGATGCTTTCTTTAGTCAATTTTATAGGCTTACTGCTGGTTACCTCAACATACTGGAATCCTTTGTAATTGAACTTAGGCATAAACTCAAGTTCTCCTTTACCTGATAAGGTAACGATATCTGTTTGAAAAGGATCGGTATTGTCTTTCGGGCGATAGTAAACATCAATATTGGATAGGTCTAGTCTTCCATTGGCATGCAAACGTTCGCCATGCTTAATACGAATAACAGTTGCTTCCTCTCCGATTACTTTAATTTTTGTAACTCCGGAAATATTGCGGCCCAGATCAAAAACATATACGGTGTCATTAACCTTTTGCATTGTTTTAGAAGGAATTTCTTCAACATTACGAATTGGCTGCATTAGCTGACTTACAACATTATTTGATGGAGCAGCTCTTAGGGATATGCCATTCCATTTTTTATCATCAAAATCTGCAGTATTCCAACCTGGTTGTTCCTTACGTGCATCATAATGCTCGGCAGTATAAATATTGTTAAGCACTATTGGACTTGAACTTGTTTTCCAGTCGCCCCCGGAAGTAACCACATCAACAGTTCCATCTTCGTAAGTGATCCTTAAATCCAGGCAAAAAGTAGGTCTTGCTCTCCAGGGTGCCTTGTCAAAATTCCATACCGCAATAGATTGATGGTTATACCAACCATTACCAAGCAAAACACCAATAGCATTTTTACCTTTTTGAAGTTGCGCAGTAACGTCGTAAGAAACATATAAGTTACGTCTGTCGAAACGGGTGTACATAGGATCAAGCCTGTGGTTCCCCACTTTTTTTCCGTTCAAATATAATTCGTACAAACCAGCAGCAGCAATATATGCCCTTGCAGATTTTATTTTTTTAGACGGTTCAAATACTTTTCTGAAATATGGAGCCTCACGTTTATCAATATCGTTACCGTCACTAATCCAGGTACCTTTCCAGTTGTCGACTTTCATCATTCCTGTTTCGAAACTCGCCACCTCACCGGATGAAGCTGGTTTACCATCTTTATCCCAAAGCTCAACAGACCAGTAGTATTTGGTAAATGGTTCCAGGGTTTTGCCTTTATAATTAACAAGGTTGGCAGATGAGGTTACTTTGCCTGACTCCCATGAAAGTCCTTTTTTTCTTGCTACTTCTGATGAATCTTTACCTACAATAATTCTATAAGCAGTTTGTTTAGCACCCTGACGGGTATCTGTCATCATCCACGACAAGCGCGGATTTAACAAATCTACCCCAATTGGGTTTATCAAATGTTCGCATTGCAAACCTGAGGGTTTAACTTCATTAGAGTATGCTTTTTCTGCCATAGGGATGGCGAATAGCATCAGCAGGAAAGAATAAAGAAATTTCATTAGAATAATTCAGGTAAAGTTTAGTGTGTTTACAATGTTAATTTTCTTAGTCATTTTCAGCAACCTGTACTGTCCTGCTCAAAATACAGAATATTTATTTTATTAATTTCTATAGGAATACTAGATTATTCTTATATTTGTCGCAGCAAATGGTTCTTAAAACTTCCTGCTTATCAAGAAAGACTGAGGGATTGGCCCTATGATGTCTTAGCAACCTCTATAATTTATTGTAAAAGGTGCTAATTCCAATTCGCTGCAAAGCGAAAAAGATAAGATTAAACAGCGCAATGCTCCTTATCAATCATCATAACCAAATCTAATTCTGTTCGCGACAAAGTATGTAAGGGATGACCTAAACTATAAATGTATAAAAACATGACACAGAAAGTACACCAAAAAGAAATGCGCTGCTCATCTCCATCTTATTACCCTTCATCTGGTCTTATGATTAGTCAAAAACGAATGCACTGTTGCTCTATTTAATGCAGCCAAAAGAATTTATTATACACCCATTTATTTAATTCACATGTTAAAAATATACAAAATTTTTGCAGGGATCCTTATATCCTTTTTTTTCCTGCAAACCGTACAGGCACAATCTGTTAAGATAACAGGTACTGTTACCGGAAACCCAGACGGGGAGACTATTCCAGGAGCATCAATTACCATAAAAGGTAAAAAAAGCGGAACAACTACAGATGGCAGCGGTAAGTTTTCTCTTGCTGCAGATGTCAATGATGTACTTAGTATATCTTATCTTGGATACACTACAAAAGAGATAACCATTACCGCAGCTACAACTTCATTAAATATTGCGCTTGATGTTTCAGCGAATGCTTTAAGTGAAGTTGTTGTTACAGCGCTTGGTATCTCTAAAGAAAAGAAATCGTTGGGATATGCGGTTCAGGAATTAAAATCTAAAGATATTGCTACCGCAAAAGAAACCAACATAATCAACTCTCTGGCCGGAAAAATTGCCGGTGTGCAAACCACAAATAGCCAGGGCGATATGGGTTCATCAAGAATTATAATTCGTGGTGAAACATCTATATCAGGCAACAACCAACCCCTCTTTGTAGTAGACGGAGTACCTGTTGATAATTCGCAGAATCTAGGTATAGCTGGATCAAGGGATTTTGCCAATACCATTTCTGACATTAACTCTGAAGACATTGAATCAATCAGTGTACTAAAAGGTCCAAATGCCGCAGCACTATATGGATCACGTGCAGCTGCAGGTGTTATCCTTATTAAAACCAAAACTGGCAGAGGCCAAAAAGGCTTGGGTATCAGTGTAAACTCTAATGCTACATTTTCAAACCTGCTAACGTTACCTGATTATCAAAACTCATTCGGACAGGGTACCAGCGGCAAGTTTAGCTTCGTAGATGGAAAAGGCGGGGGTGTAAATGATGGTGTAGATGAAAGCTGGGGACCAGCATTGGACGGCCGTTTAATTCCTCAGTTTAATTCTAAAGGTGTTGCTGTTCCATTTATTGCTCATCCAGATAATGTTAAGGATTTCTTCGAAACAGGTTTTGCCCTTAATAATGGTATTGCTATTGCAGGCTCCGGAGAAAAACAAGATGTCCGTTTCTCTTACAACAACCTTACACAAGGTGGTATACTGCCAAATTCTTCTCAGGACAAGAATTCACTATTATTGAACACCACATACAGAATCACTCCTAAATTAACCTTAAATGCTTCTGCAAATTATATAAAAAGCAATGCCGATAATCTTCCTGCATCTGGCGGAAAACGTGCAACAGGACCGATGCTTCAATTTACATGGTTTGGAAGACAGGTAGATGTTAGTCAGCTTAAAAACTATAAAGACGAAAACGGAAACGATTTTAACTGGAACAACAGTTACTATAGCAACCCGTACTTCATAGCCTACGAGAATACCGTTGGTCAGAAACGTGATCGTATTATTGGTAATGCAGAGTTAAACTACAAAATTACAAGCGCACTTTCTGCTAACTTCAGAACAGGAAATGATTACTATACAGACCGCAGAAAAATCAGAATTGCTTATGGAACAAATGGTACCCCATTCGGTTCATACGAGGAAGATGCGTATACAGTTAACGAAAATAATACCGAAGGTCGTTTAGAGTTCAATAAGAAACTGAATTCAGATTTCTCAGTAGATATTTTGGGTGGTGGAAACATTAGAACTTCTACTTTCGAACAAAACGATCAGAAAGCGACTAAGCTAGCAGTAAACGGCTTATATACTTTGAGCAACTCAAGAGATCCATTGGTGTCTTCAAACGTTTACACCAAACTTAGAACCTATAGTTTATTTGGGTCCGCTCAGTTGGGCTTTAGAGATTATGCATATCTGAACTTAACAGCACGTAACGACTGGGATTCCAGTTTACCAAAACCTAACCTATCTTATTTCTACCCTTCTGTTAACGGAAGTATAATTCTTACAGAAGCTTTTGATATTAAAAGCGAGGTGCTTAGTTTCGCTAAACTAAGAGGAGGGTGGTCTAAAGTAGGAAAGGCAACAGATCCTTATCAGCTGATCAATACCTACAGCTTCACTGCTCCATTTGATGGAAATCCACAACAATCAGTCAATACGATCGACCTTAATCCAAACCTTCTGCCAGAAATCACCAAATCTACTGAGGCAGGTGCCGAAATTGGGTTGTTTGATAACCGCATCAAGCTGGATCTAAGTGTGTACAATACAAACAGTATCAACCAGATTTTAAAAGTGGACGTAAGTTCAGGAACAGGATATACCCAAAAACTTATTAATGGCGGAAGTATCAATAATAAAGGAATAGAAGTTCAATTAGGTTTAACCCCTGTTAAACTTAAAGACTTTAGCTGGGACATCAATTTAAACTATTCACGTAATCGCAGTAAGGTTACAGAACTGGATAAAGAAGGACGCATTAGCAGCTATACAATTGGTACCAGTGGAACGCTTGATGTATTGGCAGCTGTAGGCCAGCCTTACGGTACTTTCTTCGGAACTGCTTACCAGCGTGATGCTGCCGGACAAATTCTGGTAAGCTCTGATGGTACCCCGGTTATCAATCCTGAAAAACAAATTCTTGGTAAGTTTACACCAAACTGGATAGGCGGAATTACGAATAACTTTACTTACAAGAATTTCAATTTGAATTTCCTTGTAGACGCCAGAATTGGTGGTAAGGTATTCTCTGGCAGTAACGCTACAGGAACTTACACAGGAGTACTCGCAAGTACAATGAGAGGAAGAAATGCTGAAAATGGCGGACTTACCTATACCTCAGGTGGAACAACATTTAATGACGGGATGATCTTTGATGGCGTTCTGGCTGATGGCACTAAGAACAATAAAATCATTCCTGCAGAAGAGTATTACAAAGCTACAACCAATGCAGATGAGCAATTTGTTTACAGCGCTTCTTATATCAAATTAAGAGAAGCTAGATTGAGCTACAACATTCCTTCGCAATGGGTTAAAAAGATCGGGTTACAAGACGCTACTTTCTCAATAGTGGGACGTAATCTTTGGATCATCCATAAAGATGCACCAAATATTGACCCTGAAACTGCATTCAACACAGGAAACGCTCAGGGTCTGGAAGATCTAACTCTTCCAACAACAAGATCATTTGGTTTTAACCTTAATTTTAAATTCTAGACATCATGAAATTCAAATATATTCCAATCCTTTTTTCTGCAATCATAGCAACAGCTTTCACTTCGTGCAAAGACGAGCTCGCAGATATCAACAAAAACCCCAACGCCGCAGAAAATCCACTTCCTGATTATTTGCTAACAGGTGCTATAAAGAACACTGCTGATGCATACTGGGGAACTAACAATATTAACTCAAGTCTGCTATTTGTTCAGCACTGGTCAAAAATACAGTATACTGATGCCGATCGTTACATTTTCTCTAATACCGATCTTCAGGATTTATGGAACACCGGATATACAAAAGGTATCACTAATCTTAACAAATTGATTGAGCTAGCCGATGCACAACAAAACACCAATTACAGAGGCGTAGCTAAAGTGTTAAGATCATGGACATTTCTATTGCTAACAGATGCTTACGGAGATATACCCTATTCTCAATCTATCCAGATCAAAGAATTCGTAACTCCAGTATATGATACCCAAAAAGATGTTTATTTTGGATTACTTAATGATCTGAAATCTGCACAAGCTGATCTGGATCTGAATGGTAAGGCAATTGCAGGAGACATTATTTATGCTGGTAAGATAGATCGCTGGAAAAAGTTTGCAAATGCATTAAGATTGCGCATTGCGCTTCGAATAGCCGATCGTGAACCAGAAAAAACTAAGGCAGTTTTAGCAGAAATTGCAGCAGAAGGTGGCGCTTATATTAGCAGCAATGCCGAAATAGCTCAGTTGGTATATGTTACTTCTCCTAATCAGAACCCTATAAGCAATACATTTGATACGCGTAATGATCATAGGATAAGCAAAACCATTGTAGATAAATTGAGGAGTTTAAGCGATCCTCGTCTTCCAATATTTGTCAGTCCAACTAAAGATGCTACACCAGAAACTTATGTTGGTGTGCCAAATGGTTTGTTAACAAGTGATGCCAACAGCCTTGGTTTAAATAAAACTTCTAAACCCGGCACTTACTTCCTTGCTCCTTCTGCACCTGCGGTTATCATCAGCTATGCTGAGGTATTATTTGATCGTGCAGAGATAGCAGCGCGTGGTTTTAGCAGTGAGGATCCGGCAGCTTTGTATAAACAAGCCGTTGAAGAATCATTAAGACAATATGGGGTTACAGAAGGTGAAATCACTACCTATACAAACCTTCCTGCCGTAAAGTATAACCCTGGTAATTACAAAAAATCTATTGGTGACCAAAAATGGATTGCTTTATTTGGACAGGGACTAGAAGCCTTTGCTGAGTGGAGAAGATTGGATTATCCGGAACTTGCTCCTGCTGTTGCAGGTACATTAGGTGGAAAACTACCTGTAAGATTTATATATCCAGGGCGTGAACAATCGCTTAACGGTGTAAATTATAAAGTCGCAGTGGCAAGACAAGGTGCAGATATATTAACTACGAGACTGTGGTTTGATGTAAAGTAATATCATAAATTCCAATAATAAAAAAGGCCGGTAATTGAACCGGCCTTTTTTATTAAATTTTACTTTCAAAGTGATAACTACCAGATCCAATTTCTTTAGTTGCATCTGGCAATACGATCTTAGCTTTAGTATTTGCCGGTACTGTAACATCAAGTTTCAACAACCCATTTTCCAGTGTCCATGCAGATTTTACTGTGCCATRMWMAGWTYSKAAKWSYGYCGAGGCATTGGTTATTTTTCCGCCTGGTTTAGGCGCAATTACAATAGACTTATATCCCGGCTGATCAGCGACTGAATTGATTCCTGCAATTGTTCTATACATCCAGTCACCTATAGCACCATATGCATAGTGGTTATAAGAGTTCATATCAGGAGTTTGAAAAGACCCATCAGGTTTAATGCCATCCCATCTTTCCCATATCGTAGTAGCACCCATTTTTACAGGGTAAAGCCAGGAAGGATAGCTTTCCTGCATTAAAAGATCATAAGCCACATTGTTGTGTCCAAATCTGGTCAGTACATGGCATAAATAAGGTGTACCCAAAAAGCCGGTCGTCAGGTGGTTTCCATAGTCGCGGATATTAGCAACCAGGCGTTCAGCACACGGCGCCCTCAGTTCTTCGGGCAGCATGTCAAAATGAAGAGCTAATACGTAGGCGGTCTGCGTTCCAGATACCAGTCGGCCGGTTGGCGTCATGTACTCCTTCACAAATGCTGCTTTGATCTCAGCAAGAAGTGCAGTGTATTTAGCTACATCATCCTGTTTACCTAATACTTTTGCCGCATTGATCAACAGCTGTGTAGAATGCGCATAAAAGGTCTGTGCAATCAAATATTTATCAGTTACCGCGGCTCTGCCATCATTATCATCATTCGGACGATAGAACAGCCAATCGCCAAAATGAAAACCTGAATTCCAAAGATTGTTTTTTGCAACGGATGAAATATAACCCACCCATTTCTGCATACTCTCATATTGTGTTTCTAATATCCTGCGATCTCCGTAAGCTACATACATATCCCATGGAATAATCGTAGATACATCTGCCCATCCCGCAGAGGCACCATCATTTGGTCCCAATACATTTGGGATCACATGCGGAATCAAGCCATTGGGTTGTTGATCTGTTTTTACGTCTTTTAACCATTTGGTGAAAAATCCGGCAACATCCATATTATAAGCCGCAGTATTGGCAAAAGCCTGTGCATCCCCTGTCCAGCCCAAGCGTTCATCACGTTGCGGACAATCAGTTGGCACATCTACAAAGTTTCCTTTTTGCCCCCATTGGATGTTGTGCTGCAACTGGTTCAGCATGGCATTAGACGTCGAAAACTTGCCTGTTGTTTCCATATCCGAATACACAGCAACTGCGGTTAAATCTTCCGTTTTCAATTCTCCTGGATAGCCTTCTACCTTCACATACCTGAATCCCTGGAAAGTAAAATGAGGTTCAAAAACCTGCTCTGTATTTCCCTTTAATATATAAGTGTCCTGCGCCTTTGCAGATCTCAGGTTTACCGTATAAAAGTTACCCTCTTTTGTAAGCACCTCGGCATGGCTCAATATGATCTTTGTTCCTGCAGCACCTTTGGCTTTAAGCATAACCCAACCCACCAGGTTTTGTCCGAAATCCACTACCGTTTCCCCTGCTGGGGTTTTGAAAACCTTAAGTGCTTTAAACTGCTCATGTTTCCTTACCGGCGGACCACTCATAGCCACCAGCTTCTCAGGACCTTTTTCCATCGTACCAACTGCAATCCATGCAGCATCCTCCTTAAAACCTGTATTGTTCCAGCCGGCTATTTCCATCCTGGCATCATAGATTTCGCCATCATAAATGTCCGAAGCCATGATTGGTCCGTAGGTATATTTCCAGCTCTCATCGGTATTTATCGTTTGCTTGGTACCATCAGTGTATTCCACCTCTACCTGCATCAGCAATCCGCGAGTGTCTCCGTAAAAATTATGCTGATTTCCAAAACCGATTCGTCCTTTATACCATCCATTCCCAAGGCTTACACCCAATACATTAGCTCCACTTTTCAAAGCAGTGGTCACATCATAGACCTGATATTGCAGGTGATCTTTATAACTGGTCCATCCTGGTGCAAAATATGTATCACTTACACGCTGACCATTAATATTGGCTTCATACAATCCTTTTGCAGTGATGTARGCWMWAGYMNGRKYTSASTWWMKNTTTGTAAGGAGAATTCTTTTCTAAAAAGCGGGCTCCTTGCAGAACTATCTTTTCCCGCTACAGTAATCCATTTTGCGATCCAGTCTGCCGGAGCAATTCCCATTTGAAAGAGACCAGGTTCAGACCACGCAGATGTATTGCCGTGATTGTCTTTTACCCTAACCTGCCAATAATATCTCTTTTTTGATTGTAACTCTGATCCTGCATATTCGATTAATACGGATTGATCTCCTGTAGTAGATCCCTTCCAGACAAGATCCTTACCTGCATTTACTGAGACCTTACTTGTGCCTACTCTAATTTCATAAGAAGATTGTAAGGTATTTTTTACTGTTGAAATGATTTTCCAGCTAAACCTGGGCTTTGGCGTTTCGATGGCCAGCGGATTTTTAAGGTGTTCAACCTTAAGGTCATTTACACTTAATTTCTGGGCAAGGGCCGTAAGGTTAACGGCAAACAAAAGCCCAAATACTGCACATTTCTGCAGCAACGTCTTAATACATGGTCTCATATTTGATTAATAATGAGTTGCCGGAAATCCTAAGCAACTCACTATTATCCGTAATTAATTTGACATAAGTGTCATGCACTATCCTGTCCTTAATTAATTACTGGCCTACAAAACCATAAACCTTACCGGCTACAGTTTTAAAACCATATTTATATCCATTTTCGTCTTTGCTATTTTTTACAGCAAAAACTGCCTTTAAAGCATTTGGAACACGAAGATTGCAGTCTCCGCCCGATAACGATTTTACAGAGAGCTTAACGATCTTTCCATCTTTCCATTGCAGATCAGTAATTTCAAAATTACCTCTTGCGCGTAAGCCTTTTACACTTCCACTAGTCCATACTTTAGGTAAAGCAGGAAGCAATTCAATTTCTGAAGTCTGACTTTGAAGCAACATCTCTGCAACACCGGCAGTATAACCAAAATTACCGTCAATTTGGAAAGGAGGGTGTGCGCAAAACAAATTCGCGTAAATTCCACCACCTTCATTATAATCAACACCAGAGCCACCCACAAGTGTAATAAAGTTCTTAAGGATCAGATAGGCATGATCACCATCATGTAGCCTTGCCCAGAAGTTCATTTTCCAGGCCATAGACCACCCGGTTGATGCATCGCCACGTGCAAGTAAACTTACTTTTGCAGCTTTTGTTAGTTCTGGCGTTTCAGTGGTACTGAACTGTCTGCCCGGATGTAGACCAAAAAGATGAGATGCATGTCGGTGGTTATCCTTTGGATCATCACGATCTGTTTCCCACTCCTGTAACTGTCCCCATTTACCAATTTTTGGTTTCAATAAATGCTCACGCATATCCATTACTTTATCTCTGTATGCTTTGTCAACACCTAAAGCATCAGCAGCTTCAATGTAATTGGTAAACAGATCATAGACGATTTGCTGATCGTAAGAAACACCATCTTCAGTAGGCCCATGTTCTGGCGACCAACCCTTTGGTGCTACCAAGGTACCATCATCTCTGCGTTTCAAATAATCATCCCAAAACTCAGTGATCTCTTTTAGTATAGGGTAACCAAAGTTTTTAAGGTAGGCTTTGTCTCTTGTAAATGCGTAATGTTCCCAGATAGACTGTACATACCACGCACTGCCAGGGGTATTCCATAAAAAGCTTTCGCCTCCAAAAATGTTATTTTCCGTTTTCACAGTCCACCCACGTACCGCAGGATATTCCTTTTTAGTATTTTCTTTTTTCACTTCGCGCATACTGTTTATGTAATCCAGATATGGGAAATGAGATTCAGAAAGATTGGTAGGCTCTGCAAGCCAATAATTCATTTGTATATTAATGTTCGAGTGATAATCAGATCGCCATGGTGGGTTGTTGCTTTCGTTCCATAAGCCTTGCAAATTGGCAGGCAAGCCACCTTTTCTTGACGAGTTGATTAACAAATATCTTCCATACTGAAAAATAAGCGCTTCCAGCTGAGGATCTGTTGCTTTCTTATAATTAATTATCCTTTTATAAGTTGGAAGCGACAGCGTTGCTGCTGGGGTAGCACCCAGGTTTAATGAAACCCTACCAAATAAATTCTGATAATCTTTAATGTGATTGCTTAACAACAGCTGATAGTTTTTAGTTGATGCCGCGGCCAAAATCTGTTTAACTTTAGCATCAGGAGCCTCACCCTTCCATTGCTGGTCACGCTTATTGCTATAATCAGTTGCTGCCGATAGTAAAATGGTAAATGCATCTACCTTATTGATATTTAATTGAGATCCACCTTTACCATCCGATTCAATAAACGCAGATCCACCTTCTGTTTTTACCAATAAGGTAGAGCTGTATGCCATTCCATTTTCAAGTTTCCCTGCAATGGTTAACCTTGTTCCATCAGCAGTAACCTTTGCATCATGAGCATCCTTAAGTTGTATAGTAGCCGAGTATCCTGCCTTTTTATTGGCAGTAAAACGCAATACCATTACCTTATCGGGGAAACTGCAAAAGTATTCCCGTTTATAGGCAACGCCATTTTCTGTGAAAGAGATTTTCTGAACAGCTTTGCCAATATCGGTTTCTCTGCGGTAATCGGCAGGAACAGCAGCCTTAGCATCTTTGTCTTTAAAATTGATATATATATCGCCAAATGCCTGATAAGCGCCTGTATTTGTCTCATCTCCGGTCCACAAACTAATTTCATTAAATTGAATACGTTCTTGTGAAATTCCGCCAAATACCATCCCGCCAATTCTTCCATTTCCCATAGGGAAAGCTTCCGTCATCCATTCTTTGGCAGGCTTATTATCCCATAGTTTTAAGTCCTGTGTGGGCTGCCCTATTTTTTTTACCTGAGCAGTCAGACCAAGCTGAAATAGCAGGAAAATAAAAAGTGCATAAATTTGTTTTTTGTGTGGTTTCATTTTGTGATATACAGGTTTGGTTAAAAAGTTTTTTCAATGATACTTAAATAAAGCACACAAAAATTCAGCAATTCTTACATCATCTTAAGGGATTTTAACATAGAACAGGTAATGATCCCTGAGATTAGCTGTACTTTTTAATCACCAATCCTTTTGTAAATATACTGTCTGTCGGCATTTACAACGAGTTGCATTTTCCGTTTTTTGCCCGAGAACACAGCATCAACTGGATCGCTCTCATTTACAAAGAACTTGTCATTTGCATAGGGCTTTAGTTCAGTAGCTCCTTTTTTACGAATCATTGTAACTATCCCGGTTGTGACCGTTATCTTCAATGTATCGTTCGCAAGATCATTATAATAGGAACCCTGATAAGTATCCAGTATTTCCTGATCTACCGGAACCTTAGCGTACTTGAACTTTTTGATACCCAACATCCAGGCATACAAACTATCGGTATTGTAGGCTGAAGTCCAGCTGTCGTGCCCGTCTTCCGGAAAAATAGTGAATTTAACGTCCGGATTTATAGGTTTTAGGGCGTTCACCATATCCTGACTTGCTTTAAGCGGAACAACATTATCCTTTCCTCCATGAAAAACCCAAACAGGAGTATGCCTTATTGTCCAGACTTTAGAAACATCTCCCCCTCCACAGATTGGTATAACTGCGGCAAACATCTGAGGATATTTCATTGCCATTTCCCAACTGCCATAACCACCCATACTTAAACCTGTTAAGTACAAACGGTCCTCATCAATTCTATACTTTTTCTTAATATCCTTCATTAAACGCATTAAATCTGTGCTTTCCCAACGTTCTCCTTCGGGCACTTGGGGTGACACCACAATGAAAGGAAACTTTTTCCCATTGGCGATCAATTTTGGTAAACCATTCACTGCAACCTTGCTTACATCATCTCCACGTTCACCACTGCCATGTAAAAATAATACAACAGGAAATTTTTGTTGATCATCCTTATTATAATTTTCAGGTAAATAAAGCAGGTACTTTAATTCGTTGGTATATTTTTCTTGAGTTTGCTGGGCAATTGCACTGCCAAACAGCAAATTGAAAACAACAATGAGAGAGAATAGATGTTTCATACTGAACAATTTAGTAATCAGACTCTTAATATACGAGAATGTTACCAGAATTTGCTACTAAAAACCAAATGGCATTAAGTTATAATACGCGTCATCTCGACAATAGGAGAGATCTCTTGTTTAAAACATTGATAACTGCTCATCTCTCGGCAAGGGTGGCTTACTTTGAAAAACAAACTCCTCAATTACCACAAACTGGCTATTACCCTCACGAACGCGAAGAACTATTCTATCACAGCAAAATTTTAGACTTATTTTCTTGTGCATAAACAAGGTCTTAGCTACAGATAATTTTTCTGCATCTAACCTTCTACCTATTGTTAGGTGAGGATTAGAACTACTATGAGTCAACTTAACTTTCAGCCCTTTCTGAATCCTCTTCATAAGAGGCTTAAGTATAATTTCAGATTCATTGTCTGGCAATAAACAAATTACACTATTTACCCCTTTTTCAAATGCACCTACATGGTTAAATGCTAAATTCAAAGGTGATTCAGTATTACAAATATTATGTAATWGANNARTTTWWYWWYWTCCAATTGTCTTTCAGAATCTGCATTAAATTCACAAATTGTGATATGGGCTTTTGAATTTCTACTGCCAAACCAACCAATTAAGGAGGCCAGCTCGTCCTTCAAAGCCCTCACCTCATCCATTACAGATCCAAACGGATATATCGCGACTGAATAAATCTTACTCATAACTTAAAGATATGAGATTACTTCTTACTCCTTGCCTTGTACCTTTTATAAGAAACAAATGCCAAAGCAAAAACTACCGCCAGCGTAACATACACCCACGACGGAATTGGTACAGGATCACCCTGGGCATACGAATGCAAACCAGTCAGATAGTAATTAACTCCAAAGTAAGTCATAATAATACTGGAGAAGCTCAACAGTGACAACAGATTAAACAAGTATTTACTTCTTAAGCCCGGAATTAAACGCACATGCAGCACAAACGCATAAACAATAACCGAAATAAACGCCCAGGTTTCTTTCGGATCCCAGCTCCAATAACGGCCCCAACTCTCATTAGCCCACACACCACCTAAAAACGTACCAACAGTAAGTAAAAATAAACCTACCGTTAACGACATTTCATTCACAATCGTTAGCTCAGTTATCGAAGCCTTAACCTTTGTACTGATTTTATTGTTATCAATCACATAAAGTATCAATACAACTGTACCCATCAATGCACTTAAGCCAAAGAAACCATAACTAGAAGTAATAATTGCTACGTGAATCATCAACCAATACGATTTCAATACAGGAACCAGCGGAGTAATCTGAGGATTCATCTGAGAACCACCGTGTGCAAAACCCATCAAAATCACAGCAATTAAACAACCCGCAGCAGGTATAAATGCATTACTGTTTCTATACATTAGTAAACCGGATAAAACACCTATCCAGCTAATAAATAATACCGCTTCATACCCATTACTCCAAGGCTCATGCCCCGAAATATACCAACGAGCTCCCAAACCAACAGCTTGTAAAGTTGCGGCAATACCGATAAGTATTAAAACTACCTTAACCAGTGTATCAAGTGATTTAGAATTCTTAAATAGCTTCATGAAGGCAAGTGAAAGTATCACTACTCCTAAAATGGCATACGTAATCATCAAATTCAGGAATATATTCCATGAGTTATAACTGATCTCCCATTCTACTTTCGACTGCGAAGGCACTACATTTTTACCATATTTTTGTTGCGCCTCGCCAATATCTTTCAACGTTGCATCAGCCGAAGACCAGTTACCTGATACCTGAGCTTCATTTACAGCCTTAACATAACGACTAATGGCACTTGGCTTAACAGAAATACTATCCAAGTCACTTATCGTCATAGCAATCCAGGTATTATTTGCGTCACCAATAATTGGAGAAACACGTAAATACTGACCATATATCAATTGCTCCATAGCCTGTAACTTATCATTCAGATCAATTACATCTTTATCGTAGCTATTTTGTTCGGCAGGTTTCTTAGCAAATGCCTTTGCATAATCGTCTTTTAATCTGAACTCAGCTGTCCCGTCCGGATTAATCTTTATCAAATTTACCATCGAAGTATAACCTTCGGGAGTAGCGCTCACAGTTTTAAGCAATTCAGGACCACCCTTAGTATTTACTTTAATCAATGGAACGTTGATCCAGTTAAAAGGCATTGTGGAAATAGATAAGAAAAACTGGTTTGCATTTAATGTATAAAAACGATCCTTGCGGTGTAATTTCCTAAGGATTTCCAGTGCCATCGTATTAACCGGTTCAATCCTGCCATCAATATTTTGCACCAATAAATGACCAAACTTATCAGCATGCGTNKMAYCTMWYYWWWYWKAYGAANCAWRTTSWRYWGGRTNWAMARYKTTASTWRSWWWRRWYAKTTGCGTATCATTATGCTCATGTTTATGTTCTGGTGCAGTGCCATTTCCGGGCACAACATTATGCTCATTATCGTGAACCTCACCATTTTCATGAACATGAGTAGTTGCACCATCAGTACCATGCATGTCTATCTTTTGACTAAAAGCCGCACCAACAGGCAAAAAGAAAAGCAACAGCAGCAATGCTTTCGATTTAGAGATTGTTTTCAATTGCTCATTCAATTTCGAAAAATGAGTTCCTTTCCAGAATAGCGTAACAAACATGCCCAAGAAAAGTAAAATATAACCAATGTAAGTAACGTTGGTACCCAACTGATCATGATTTACAGACAGTATCGTACCCTTTTCATCCTCATCAAAACTTGCCTGAAAAAAGCGATAACCAGAATGATCCAGTACATGATTCATAAATATTTTATATGGTGTTTCTCCAGCCTCATCCAAAATCATTACATCAGAGGAATAAGAAGCCGGACTATTACTACCCGGATATTTCTCCATTTTAAAATCTACCAATTTAAGCGAAAACGGTGTTTGATAGATCTTAGATCCATAAGCCAACGAAATCCTCAAACCACCAACTTCACTTTGATGTTGGAAATTTGTCATCCCTTTTCCACCGTAAAACGATACCGTATCGACAGTAGTTGGTGTAGTAATTTGTACTTTCACTAAATCCAGATCATGCTCATGAGTCCGTTTATCACCCTCAAAATAAATAATGCGACCCGGTATTGCTGGTTCAGGAACAACAAAAGCAAGTCCGCCATAAGTGTATAGACTTCTTAAATTGAAAGGTTGAGCAACATTATTCCCAACAACAGGCTTTCTTTCCTGAGTAGCCATAATCATATAATTACCCTCGTAAGGAGAAGAAATCTGGAGCGCACCACTTGTATCACTTATATTGATGGCACCAGGGGTTTCTTTATTAAAAGAAACCAACATGTTCTGCATCAGCTGCACACCACCAGTAGGAATATATTTATTTACACGTTTACCGTTTTCAAGTACAACAAGATGTAAGGTTGGTTTACCAGTCTCCCCCCGCACCAATGAATCCTGAGCTCTTGCATAAAAATCAACAACCTTTAGCTTAACACGCTCTCCATTGTAATCGTACTCAGAAGTAAACGTCTTTTTAAAAGGCTTTAAATACACCGGGATGCGGTTAGAAGTTAAATTGGCAGGCACATCATCATATGCCAATGCCGCATCACCTTTACCTATTTGCACCTTAATAAAGGTTTTATCCGAAACAATGTCTTTACTTGTTTCGCCTTCCCGGATATGCATTGATCCCTCAAAACTTATATATCTTGTGATATAACCACCAATAAAAATAAGCACAAATGCAAGGTGGAACACCAATAAAGGCCATTTTTTACGCTGCAAAAGTTGGTACCTTCCAATATTCCCAATAAAGTTCAATACCAGGATTAGCATAATCAATTCAAACCACCAACAGTCATAAATTAGCGCTTTGGCTACAGACGTTCCATAGTCATTTTCCACAAAAGTGGCCATTGCCATAGAAAAAGCATAAAGCAACAACATCACACCCGTGGTACGGGTTGAAAAGAGAATTTTACCTAACCTGTTAATCATTATTAATGTTTCTTTTTTATTTCTACCGATAAGATTTTCTGAATCTTACCCAAAAAAATGATTTGTGTATTATAATTGGTGGCAAAGATGCCCCTAGCAAATCAAAAAAAATAAGGGTAATTGAATTTATGGCAAAAATAAGACTAAACGTTGCCTAATAGAGTTGAGAAAAAGGAAAAGATATCTGTTTATATAAAATGTCATCCAAACCATAGATGTCCTTATAGAAATGAACAACATCCTTTTTATCCGCCCAGGCGGTATAATAGGTAATCCAAACAGGTACCTGAAGAGGTAATCCGATATATTTTGCTCTTGGATAACCATTAGCCATTGCTTTTTTTATCTGATCAAACTTCTGCCCTTTACCAAACAGTGCGTAAGCAAGGTTTAAAGGCTGCTCGACCCGTACACAACCATGGCTTACTGCCCTTATACTTTGTTTAAAGGGTGATAGTGTAGGTGTATCATGCAGGTAAACGCTACTCTCATTATTAAAAAGAAATTTGATCCTGCCAAGGGGATTTTGCTCGCCCGGCTGTTGTTTAAATGAATAGGACCCTGTTTCTTCAGATTTCCAGTCGATAGCTTCCGGATCGCCCACAAGCTGACCATTTCGGTATACATTGATATCGTTGTTAGCAAAATAATACCTGTTTCTTTTAGCGTACGTGATGATCTCATTACTTGCAATGCTTTGCGGGATATTCCAAACCGGATTTACCTGTACGCTATAGATCATGCTGCTCAGTTGAGGAGTTTCCTTATTAACTTCCTTTTCTCCAACGCAAACCTTCATGCGCAGCACCACTTTTCCACTGTCTACCACACTCAGCATAAACTCCGGAATATTTACCAGTACATATTTATCAGCTACAGGTTTGTTTCTCCACCTCAATCGTTCCAGGTTTACCATTAGGGTACGATAAATACTATCACTCTCMGRTMSRMWKWCCTTTTCCGATTTTAGTGCTTTTTGTAAGGCCAGGTATTGTTTGTCTTTTGGCTGTATGCTATCCAGATAAGTTTTAATATTTCTTACTTCGAAAACCTGTGTAATACTCATGCTATCGGGCCGCAATGTTGGAGTGCTATAATTGGCATAAACCCTTGCCGGATCGGTAATGCCAAATTGCAAAGCATTACTATACTTGATCATAGCATCGGCAATAATCAATTCAAGCTCCATAGCATCCCGATAAACTTCCCGTTCTTTTCTCCGGGAATCTTTATCATTATAATTATCCAATAACTTTTTGATACGGCTTACCGAGAAAACTTCCGGGTCTATTCCATGAACATTCGCGTTCACTAGATAATCCTCTAAAGTTCGTAGCTGATCATCAGGCATAAACCTGGACACCAGTACAGGTTGAAATTCATTTCTCTTATAAAAAGAATCAATTTGTTCAGGATAAGTGAAAGTAAGGTGGCTGGCTTCAAAAACTTTTTTGAATTCGGCCGCAAGATTCATTTTTTCAGCGTGCTTCTTTAATATCGGAGGCTCTATTTTATTTAGCTGCACCAGCGGAGTTGGAGTAGCAGTACGTTTAACGGTACAGGAAAGACAAAACAACATACAAGTCATCATAACAATGGCCACTTCCCTCAGAGAAGGGAGTTTAAGGGGCTGATCTGTATTAAACATCTCAATGAGACTTATTATTCACTAACAAATAAAGTAACAACTTGTTTTGTCAGCCTCCACCCCTTCACTGTCAAAAATATTGCCAGGTGGTTGCCTTGAGCTTTTTAAGCGGTTTATTCGGCTCCCATCCGAAACAACCCCAAAAAATGCCTTAACAACCCCCTAAGCAACATCCTGGCACTAGCCAGAAATATCAATACGCCTAAATTTATGAAAATGCTACTAAGTATTTGCAGTTTTCTTGAAGAAAAGCATAAAATAACCCGCGACAAATGAATGTCGCAGGCTATTTAAATTAACGCTCTCAATACAAACATATGGACCAATTATGAAGATTTGATGAATTTTTTTAAATATTTAACCAATACACCAATTTTATTACCAAGGCCCTGTTTTTAACGGCAAAAGGTTCGGGCAAATAATTATCGGTATATACAATAAACAGATCTGAAGCAGGACGATATCTCCATTGGAACCTCGTATTTACATTCATATTTTTCATTTGCTCGTTATACTGCACAAAGCCGGTAAGAAACAATGTATTTGTCATGGTAACATCCAGCCTTGGGCCTACAAGCCAGAAATCGTTGTAACCCCAGGGTTTTGGTAGGTTCAACTTATTGTAGTTTGCACTTAGCGCAATACTTACATAGGGTTGAAAACGATAACCAAATTCTCCACCTAATGTTAATCGTTTACCATCGGCATAATAACCTCCATAGCGAGCATTCAATGCATAGGTAAACAAGCTCTGAGGTTTAGACACATAATCGGCCCCTATGGTAGTCCAATTATGCTCGCTTCCAGCTACAAGCGTATCTATTTTAGTACTTACCGGATCAAAGGGCTGCAGCAGCTTGATGTAAGTACCGGACCCCCATACGGTAAGCGTATTCCTGCTTCTAAAAACCATACCATAAGATGCCAACAGCTCATTATCGGTACGATGCATATTTTCATCAAAGAAATTGGTAGATGTAATTTGTGGCCCATGGCTCAGCAATGGTCCTTTCTTTGGAAAGAAAAGACGGGTAATCTGTGGCATCATTTTAACATATCCCTGGCGGGGCACGTAACCTACCTCAGCAGTATAGTTCCGCCCTACGTATTCATGTTGCCAGCTAATGTTCCATTTGCCACTTGTGTATTGCAGGTTAGCGGCGTGCGTCCAGTCGTGTCCGCTTTTCCCCGGACTAAAAGATTTAAGCACCATTGCCTTTCCAGTCCAGAAGTTATTGGCCGAAGCCAGATTGTATTCCATCCCAAAGTTTCTGTTGTAACGGGAATAAGTAGTTGTGCCCGGGGCCAGATCATTTGGATTATAATTTAAAGATTCTTTATTGATCAATAAAAAGCCAACATTAGAGCGGGCAAATACACGGCGCTGCAACGCTGCAACCGTGAAATTCTGAGCGGGTAAAGCAGTCGAGTTTTGCTTCTCCGTTTGCATATTCATAATGCCCAGTCGCCAGTCCTTATTTAATTTACCACTTAAGCGTGCGCCAAATTTAATAGGTACCCCAAGGCCTATCCTACGGGAAAAAAAAGGGCGAATACCGGCATACCCGAAATTGGTAAACTGATCTCCATTTTCAAGGAAAAACTGCCTTCTTTCTGGATAAAATAACTCAAACCGATCTAAATTAGTGACTTGTTTATCTACATCTACCTGCGAAAAATCTGGATTTACAGTAAGATCCAGATTTAAAGAAGAGGTAATGGCTACCTTAGCATCTAGTCCTATATCTTTACGATATGTTGAAGGCTTGTCAGTTTCATAATCTTTAATAACCCCACCAAGTGCATATGGAATTAAAGAAACAGTAGTTCCCGGGTCTGGCGGGGGCATATCCCATACCAGCGTACCTGTATAAGCTAACGAAGCTGACGGAAACTGTCTTGGCACTGGTGCCCAACTGCTTTTTTCTGTAGTCTTCAGATCATTTCTACCAAAGTTTATTCCCCATTTTGTAATCCCTTTCTTATATCTGATACTTTTAAATGGAATTACAGCTTCAAAAACCCATTTATCGGGATAGTTCTTTACTACAGATTGCCATTTATTGTCCCAACTCAGATCTACCTTACCCCCATCATACATCAAGCCATCCCATTGTGCTCCTGCAGCATTCGCGCCAAAGGCGAAACCGTTGGTTTGATCATCAAAGGGATCCATGAACATGATAAAGTTGTCGTTCTTTAAAAAAGAAAAATCACGGCGCAGAGATTCTACCATATAAGGGCCGGGTGCCCCATTATAGTTTACTACTGAAAGATAAAGATTCTGCTGATCATAGGTCATCCGCACATCAGTACGTACTTTGGCATAGCTGGTATCCATCGGCAAGATCATATAGAAGTCTGATGCTACATCGGCATCTTGCCAGGCTTGCTCATCTAATTCCCCATCTATCTTAATGGTCGACGAAGCTTTATTGATATGTAACTGGTAAGCATCATTCTTTTTTTGAGCTGAAAGCGATAAACAGAAAAAGAAGGCAATTAAAAAAAGGCTAATTCGCACAATAGGTTAGGTTCGGTTAAGAGGTCCAAAGTATAAAAAAAAGATAGGCACTGCAATATTGTAATTGTAACATGATGAACATAATAGTACCTAATACTAATGAATCTGAAAAATTTTGACAAAAAAACAGGATGAAACAACAATATGGCTTTATCTAAAAAAGATTATTCCTAAGTTTACAATCAAAACCTATACATAAACCACAATAATGAAACAAAACTTCATTTCTTCAATGTTCAGGGTAGCAATTGCCCTGAGTTTACCACTTGTTTTCTTTGGCTGTTCAGTTAAACAGTCGTCACCGAGCCCCAAATGGGAACAAATGTTCGATGGAAAGGACTTAAATGGCTGGGATGTTAAAATAAGAAAGCATGATCTGAATGATAATTACGGAAATACTTTTAGCGTTAAAGACGGGAACATTCAGGTAAGATATGACCAATATTCTGAATTTGATGAGCAATATGGTCACCTGTTTTACAAAAAACCTTACTCATATTATCTTATAGGAGTAGAATATCGTTTTGTCGGCGATCAGGTAAAAGGTGGTCCGGGGTGGGCATACCGCAATAGTGGCATCATGATCCATGGTCAGGATCCTGCTACTATGAAAAAAGATCAAGACTTCCCTAACTCTATCGAAGTTCAGCTATTAGGCGGTGCCGGCAATGGCGAACGCTCCACTGCAAACCTATGTACCCCTGGCACACAATTTGTAAAAGACGGCAAAGTGATCAAAACCCACTGTATTGAATCTAACTCGAAAACTTTCAATGGCGATCAATGGGTACGCGTTGAAGTTCTTGTACTTGCAGACTCTTTAGTAGTTCACTATGTGAATGGTGAAGAGGTATTACGTTACWYSMSAYCANNYWWTKARMTMCTKYYKGYRGTKYWGCAGAGGGCCAGCTTTTAAAAGGCGGTTCTATTTCATTGCAAAGTGAAAGCCACCCGGTAGATTTTAGAAAAGTTGAAATTATCAATTTAGAAAAGTATGCCAAGAACCCTGCTAAACTACAGGAAGTAGTTCAAAAACTGATGGCAGAAAAAAGAGTAGCAAAACAATAACACACTTACAGTAAACACTTAATAGAATACACAAATGATTAAATTTTCTTTAAGCCTTATTTATTCCCTGATACTATTTCTGGGGATAAAAAGCTTCGTAGGCAAACCAAAAGCCACTTCCTTTGACCCTCCTGAATTAACAATTACGCCGTTTGCAGGCCCTGATGTTGCACCAAGTCCGGCTTGTTTGGCTGTTGCTGCAACGGGTGAAGTTTTTGTTGGCGTTGATATGATCGGATCATTAGGTAAAGATCCGGGCAAAGGTCGCATCCTTAAACTTGTTGATAAAGACAACGATGGTAAAATGGATCAGCATGTAGAATTTGCAATGGTTGATAACCCTCGTGGTATTATTGTGCAAGGCGATCAGGTCTTTGTATTACACACAACCTTTTCTAAAGAAACCGGTAAAGCTACGGGAATGGCCCTGGTATGTTTTGAAGATAAAGATGGTGACGGAAAGGCTGATGGCCCTGCAAAACCTCTTATAGAAAATCTTAGTAATACTAAATACATCCAGGAACGTGGAACAGACCATGCTACCAATGGAATCAGAATGGGTATAGACGGTTGGATTTACATTTCTGTTGGTGACTTTGGATTTCACAATGCAGTAGACCGTTCTGGCAAAAAACTAACCATGCTAGGTGGTGGTATCGTCCGCGTACGTCCTGATGGCACCGAAATGGAAATATTTATTCATGGAACGCGTAACGTTTATGACGTTGCTATTGATCCTTACATGAATGTTTTCACAAGAGAAAACACCAATGATGGTGGTGGATGGAATGTTCGCTTTTCGCATTTTATCCAGTCTGGAGAATATGGATACCCTGTTTTGTTTCAACACTTTACCGATGAAATATTACCTGCTTTAGTAGATGTTGGTGGAGGTTCCGGTACCGGCGCTTTATTTATGAGCGAGCCAAACTGGCCTGAAAAATACAACAATGTTCCAATGATGGCTGATTGGGGAAGAAGCATGTTGTATATCCATAGAGTTACACCTGATGGGCCTACTTTCACCCAAAAAGAAGAAGAGTTTATTAAACTCCCTCAAATTACAGATTTGGATGTTGATGGATCAGGCAGACTTTACCTTTCTGCATGGGATGGCGCAGGCTATTCTGGTAGCCCAAGTAAGGGTTACGTAGTTCGCGCAGTACCAAACAACTGGACTTATAAAGCATTTCCAAATGTGGAAAAAGCATCTGTTAAGCAGTTAGCAGAATTGCTTAAATCAGCCAGTGCTGTAGCACGTTTAAGTGCTTCTCAGGAATTGATTAGCCGTTCAAACAAACAAGCTACTGCAGCTGCTTTAAAAATTGCGTCCGACAAAAAACTTCCTTTATATGCGCGTGTTGCTGGTATTTACACTTATGCACAAGCTGCTGGTGTTGATGGAATCCCTGCTTTATTAGCATTTACGAAAGAAGATGCAATGAGAGAGTTCGCTTTGAAAACACTTGCAGATCGCAAAAACAACTTACAAAATGTTCCAACGGAGCCGTTTTTAGAGGGGCTTAAAGATACTTCGCCACGTGTTCAAGCTGTTGCCGCAATAGGACTAGGTCGTTTAGGACATATAGAAACTGCCGCTGCCCTATTACAAACCAAAGTTCCTGCGTCATTTGTAGAACCTGCTAAAGATGTAGAAGGTCCTCATGCTACTCCTAATTCTGCTATTGTTCAACCTCACTTAGCTGTACAGGCATTAATAAACCTTAAAGCTGTGGATGCTACTATAGCAGCAATTAATGGCGAAAATTCAACGCTTGCATTGTGGGCTTTACGTTATATGCATGATCAAAAAGCGGTTAATGCATTAATTGATGCATATCAGAAATCGAATGACGAGAAGTTTAAGACACAAATCCTGACAACACTAGCACGCCTTTATAAAAAAGAAGATGCTTATGATGCGTCATGGTGGTGGGGTACAAGGCCAGATTCTCACGGTCCATACTATAAAGCAGTGCTATGGGAAGGTTCTCCGGCCATAGAGAAATTCCTTGTAGGAGAATCGGAGAAAAAAGGTGCCAGCGGCAAGCAATTTTTCGCAGACTTAGATGCCCGCAATCGTATGGATATCGCTGCATTTGCTACCGAAGAAAAAGTTGCTGCTACCGAGGAGCCTAAAGTAGATCTTGAAAAGATTAAGAATCAAAAAGGCCAGGTTGGTAAATCATCTATAGAGGATGTTTTACTGGCCATCAATAAATTAGAAGGAGACGCGGTTAAAGGTAAAGCACTATTTACCCGTCAGGGATGTATTGCCTGCCATAGCATCAGCAAAGGCGAAAAAATGAAAGGACCATTTATGGGCCAGATCGGTTCTATTATGAATCGTGAGCAAATTGCTGAATCAATCCTTAAACCAAGTGCTTCAATTTCGCAAGGATTTGCTACTGTGATGATCTCTGCTAAAGGAGATAAAACTTATATGGGTTTTATCACAGAAGAAACAGCTGCTAAGGTAGTGATGCGCAATATTGCTGGTGAAGTTTTCACTATTAAAGCAAGCGATATCTTATCGCGTAAAGAAATGGATTCATCTATGATGCCAGCAGGTTTAGCCAATTCATTGTCGTACGACGAACTTGCTTCACTTGTTACTTTCCTTTCTCAGCAAAAGAAATAAGGATTATTCAAAAGGGTCTTTGCAAAAAAAGAGGGTGCACTTCTGGTGTGACCCCAAAAAGTTGGACGGATTACAAAATTAAGTTTTTTGTGCGAGAGCTCGGTATTCCACCGGRCTCTTTCCATTTAACCTGTTTTTTATYSYWTGAGGTGCACTTATACCTTTTAAGAGGTACCCAAAATAGAATAKKTWGTGGTTAAAAAATAAAAGGGTATTGAA
>NZ_AWRU01000031.1:0-261178 GCF_000523515.1 Pedobacter sp. V48
ACGACGCTCTTCCGATCTTAGCTCTTGATCATGAAGTAGTTGCGTAGCAAATTAACATAAACAAGAGATCTCTCCTATCGAGATGACGGAAGTACARCAATTCTGTCTTCATGATGCCAAAAAAGCTTTCGGCCAAGGCATTATCTAAGCAGTTTCCTTTTCTGGACAGACAGAGCTTTGAAACTGCGGAAGAATATCTCGAAAGCTTCATATAACATTTTCTCTATCATCTGCATAWTTGGACTTATTTTTCATTCTGACCAAGGCTGGCAATATCAACATTCCGAWYWTAGCTATGACTTCCCCATTGAACAGGTCAATTATAGGAGACAAGTAAATCTTCTCCCCTTTAATGTTCATTTGGGTGACGTCCGTAGCCCATTTTGAAGTGAACCCTCTTTTTTATACATTCATCTTTCTTGTAGACTTCTTTCCTGTACTTCCGTCATCTCGATAGGAGAGATCTCTTGTTTATGTTAATTTGCTACGCAACTACTTCATGATCAAGAGATCTCTCCTATCGAGACGACGGGCTGACGGTTACGAATGCTTAAAACCTTCCTGCCAGTGAAATTCCATATGTTTTCGGGTTACCCAAATGGGCAGCACCGAAATCATAAACATAATCTAAATAGGTTTTATCACTCAGATTTCTTCCCCAGAAAAACAAGTCAAATCTCTTATTAGAAACACCAACTTTTGCATTGAACAAATGATAGCCCTTTTGCTCAAACCGGTTTTGAAGGTCAAAAAACTGATCTCCTGTGTATGCCCACTCACCTCGTGCAATTAAATTCAGTTTATTAAGATTTTCAACCTGATAGCTGTACTGTAATGCAAGCATAGAAGTCATCTCCGGCGTGTAGATCTGTTTGTTGCCATCAAAATTCACAACCTCCTTATCTACCGGCAAACTCAATGATTTATATTTTGCATCAGTATAGCCAAAGTTATAATCAACGCTTAGTCCTTTAACAGGTCTTGCCGAAAGCTCAACCTCAACACCTTTGCTACTTAATTTTCCTGCATTTCTGGTTATTGTTATCGCATCTGGCAAGATCAGCACAGGAATTTGCGCATCAGTAAGCCTTACGTAAAAAGCAGCAACATTAACACTTAAGCGCTGATCGAAAAACGTATTTTTAGATCCAAATTCTAGATTATTACCATATTCTGGCTTGTAGGCCACTAAAGGCTTTGCAGTTCTGTCGGAGCCGATCTGAGTTAGACCGCCAGCACGGAAACCTCGGCTGTAAGTTGCATAAAAACTATGATCAGGTACAAACGAATAAGCAAGACTAACCTTAGGAGATAACGCCTTAAAACTAGCTGTGGCACTGGTATCTTTTTGCTCAACTATAGGTTGCGTCTCTCCAGGCATTAACATCTCGCCGTATACACCTTGTTTTTTATGTTCATAGTCATAACGTAAACCTGCAGTTACCGACAACTCATCAGTTATTGCATAGCTAACCTGACCAAAGGCAGCTAAGCCAAAACTTTTTCCATTGTTAACACTTAAGATACTAAGGCCTGGTAAAGATTCAACCAATTCTGCATCTTCACCAAAAGACAAGCCCTGTTTTACAGGATTTTTCTGATAGAAGCCATAAACACCTCCTACCCATTTAAACCTTGAATCAGATGACGAAGGGGAGCTGAACTTAAACTCCTGAGTTAATACCTGTATCTTATTCCAGTCCTTCCCATAGTTATTGATAAGAGAAATTCCATCGATCGGCGAAAAATCACTGTCTATCGGTTTATCATAATACCTGTAGTTAGACTGATAAGCACTTTGAGAGGTAAAATTAAAACCATCACCAGCATAATTTGCAGACAATGAAGCGTTAAGCAGATTATCAAACATCGTGGTTAACGTATTCTGGTTTACTTTAAAAGGATTACTTAATGCACCTTCAACAGAAGCCACTAATGGAAATGTTCCATCATTACGATTCTCATTATGCTTTACATTTAAAGTTAAATCAAACTTTGAGCTGCCCTGAAATTTCAGATAATAATTGCCCAGGTAGCCATGTAAACGATCATATTTTTTATTGTTAAACTCATTGGTATAAAACCCACTTTGCCTGTTAACCAGACCTGCCGCACCAAAAAATAACTTATCCTTAATTAAGGCAGTTCTGATACCTGCGCTATAACGCTGCTGACCATAATTCCCAATATCAACACCAGCAAAACCGGTTGTATAATTTGCAGGCTTTTTGGTGATAATGTTAATTACCCCACCCATTGCATTTCTGCCATACAAAGTGCCCTGGGGGCCACGCAATACTTCTATCCTTTCCACATCAAACAGAGAAGAAATATAGGTATCCAATCCAAATTGATTTACACCATCAATATAAGTGGCTACAGCCGGATCGTAAGAAGTTGTAGTAATACCCCTTATTGAGGTTACATTCCTTCCATCACCGGGGTTACTGCTATAAAGATTTGGAACAATAGCCGACAAGTCTCTTGTGTTCTGTATCCTGTAATCATTCACTTTTACTGATGAAAAAACAGATATACTGGAGGGTATATTCTGAACATTTTCTTCTGTTTTCTGTGCAGAAACAATTACTTCGTCCAATTTCAACCCGGCATCTTCTAAAGTAATATTCAGGCTCTTGCTATCATCGGTTACCAGTTTATTTATTGCTGCATAACCCACCGCAGTAAACCTTAAACTTACTTTACCCGGAGGAACATTAACAAGCTCAAAAGCACCTGTCAAATCTGTAACCGTACTTATATTTGTATTTAATACCTGTACTGTTACTGCATCAACAGGAACTCCCTTAGCATCTTTAACCGTTCCTGAAATCTTATTCTGTTGTGCACTCGCTGCAAAACAGATGAAAATGCTTAAACACAAGCACGCTATTATTCTATTCATTGTATTATTATTAATTGGAAACAGCCTCAAAAGCAGTGCTGAAATCCTGAATAAGATCTTCTGTATCTTCAATACCAACAGACACTCTAACCATAGAGTCAGGAATTCCCATTTCATCACGTCTTTCTTTACCTAATTCGAAGAATATGGTATGCGCAACCGGAATAGCAAGTGTGCGGGTATCACCAAGGTTGCTTGATTTGATAACCAGTTTAAGCTCATTCAGGAACTTAAAGCAATCAATACCATCAACAAGTGCAAAACTCAGTAATCCGCCATAGCGATGAAACAAACTTGAAGCAAGCTCATGCTGAGGGTGACTTTTCAGACCGGGATAATAAACTTTACTGATTAAGGGGTGGTTATCAAGAAACGTTGCAAGTGTAGCCGCATTACTGCAGGCACGATCAAGTCTTAAAGCAATAGTTTCAGAACCTACAGAAATACTGTGTGCTGCTTCAGGAGCAAGCGTACCACCGCCATCACGTAGGCCTCTTTTTCTTATTTGCGTCATTCCCTGCATTTCCGGACGGATCTGCTCGCGGATTATTGGTGCAATGTTAGGGAAGCTAAGCCAATCGAATAGGCCCGTGTCAGTCACACTGCCACCTAATGCATTACCATGACCGCCAATATATTTTGTTAAAGAGTTAATGATAAGACTAGCCTTTACTGCAACCGGACGGAACAAGTAAGGTGAGGTCATTGTATTATCTACTACATAGATCAATTTTTTGTCCTCGCAAAAATCGCCAATAGCACCTAGATCTGATATTTGAGTAGCGGGGTTTGCAATGGTTTCTACAAACACCATTCTGGTATTTTCCTGATAGGCATTTTTAATATTCTGAACATCTGTTGCATCAACAAAAGAGATGCTCAGACCCATGTCCATATAGGTCTGCATAATACTTCTGGTATTACCAAAAAGGTATGAACTTGCAATAATATGGTCGCCTGCCTTTATTAAAGCCAGTATTGTTGAAGAAATGGCAGCCATTCCCGTAGCAAAAGAAACAGTAGCAAGACCCTGTTCCATTTGTGTTACTTTATGCTCAAGTGCTGTTGTTGTTGGATTNCSMKGACRRRAAWWWGNATAACCCTTTGTTTTGTTTTGAAAAACATTTACCAGGCCCTGGACATCATCGTATCCCCAGGTTACTGCGTTATGAACAGGTTGATGTAATGCACCGAATTCTGGTTTCAAAAGACGGTCTGAATGAAGTATGGTGGTTGTAAATCCTTTTTTATCGCTCATTTAAACTTAATTTATTCAAGAAAACAAACTTCCATCTTTTATTTTAAAAAAAAGACGTTTTGCATAGGAAATCTGAAATATTACCAGCCTATTATCAGAATGGTTACTTTTACCATTAAATCTAAAACACACAATGAAACCATCTTTAGTACTTATTTTCATCTTATTCCTGATAACAGGAGTTAGCGCTCAACAAATTAAATACGGTACCGGAAACGACAGTTGGAATCCGGACTCTCTGGGGAACCATAGAGCTGTGCTAACGGTAAGCGCCGCTGGAAATGTAGCAAAAGCAACTATCGAATGGCGAAGAAGAGACACCCATCCCGAGCTTAAAGACATCTGGGTGGTTGATGCAAAAACCAACAGCAAAATCACAAATGTAAAGGCTGCAAACATCAGCAGAGAACAAGGGACTATCTATTTTGAGCCAACCTCGGGAGCCGGCACTTATTATGTTTATTACATGCCATACCAGGTAGAAGGGCGTTCAAATTATCCAAATGCTCAGTATAGAAAAGCTCCGACGGCCGAGAACCAGTGGTCAAAATCAACCGCAAATGCTGTACCCGCCAAACTTGTACGCATAGAGGCCATCAATGCAATGAGCAGTTTCTATCCTATGGAAGTAATTGCAACCGCAGCAGAAACTAAAAACCTGATTAAACAACATCCGCAAAAAGACTACCTTGTTTTTACTGAAGACAGGGTTAACCCAATAAAAATGCAGAACGATCTGCCTCAGTTATGGATCACAAAAGGAGTAAAGAACTCTTTCTCCGGAACAGTTTCTAAAGGAGAAAACTACACCTATCAGCTTGGTATTTATCCGGTAAAAAAAGATATAAACGATGTTAAAGTTACTTTTAGTGATCTAAAAAATAAAGCAGGCAAAGCCATTTCTGCAAAAGCTTTTTCATGTTTAAATACCGATGGAGTTAACTGGGATGGCAGCCCGTTACATAAAACTGTCAACGTAGCCAAAAACAAAGTTCAGGCACTATGGATACTTGCTGATATCCCTTTAGACATTGATGCAGGCACATATACAGGTACAGCAACTGTTAGCGCCAAAGGCTCAGCCAGCACTACCATCCATATTACGCTAACAGTAAACAACACTGTTCTGGCAGATGGGGGTATAAATGAACCGCAAAAGCAAACCCGGCTTAAATGGCTAAACTCAACAATGGCAGAGAAGAATGAGATTATTGCCCCTTACATTCCTCTTGTTATAAATGACAAAACCATTTCTCTGCTTGGCAGAAAGTTCACCATAAATCAGGACGGTTTACCTGCTCGGATACAAACTTTTTTTACACCGGAAATGACAGAATTATCGGCCACTCCAAAAAACATTCTTACTGAGCCCGTTCATTTTCATGTAACAAGACCAAACCATAAGGATATTAAATTTAAAACTTCCGAAATTACCTTTACAGATAAACAACCGGGTATTGCAAAGTGGACTTCAAAAAGCACATCCGACAGTTTAAACATGGAGGTAAATGCCTCACTCGAGTTTGATGGTTTTGCATCGTACACAGTTAAATTCATTGCAGTAAGTGATATAAAACTGAGCAACATTAGCTTGCACATTCCCTTCACTCCTACAGCGGCTAAATATTTGATGGGCCTTGGTCAAAAAGGCGGTTATCGCCCGGACTCTTTAAACTGGAAATGGGATGTTGCCAACAAAAACCAGGATGGTGCCTGGATAGGCGATGTAAACGCAGGTTTACAATATTCATTAAGAGACAATCATTATGTTCGTCCTTTAAATACAAACTTCTATTTACAGAAACCTTTATTACTGCCAACATCATGGGGTAACGATGGTAAAGGGGGTATTAAGATTGCAAAAAAAGGGCAGGCAATTCTGGCCGATAATTACAGCGGAGAACGCCTGATGAAAAAGGGCGATACACTATATTACAACTTCACATTGTTAATTACCCCTTTCCACCCAATCAATACTGACTTTCAGTGGAGCAACCGCTTTTATCATAAATACAACGATCTGGATACCATTAAAGCAACAGGCGCAACACTAATAAACATACACCACGCCACTCCTATTAATCCATTCATCAATTATCCTTTTATTGCCCACAAGGAAATGAAAACCTATATTGATGAAGCACATTCAAAGGGGCTTAAGGTTAAAATTTACAATACGGTTCGCGAATTATCGAACAGTGCTTACGAGACATTTCCACTGCGCAGCTTAGGTCACGAAATCTACTCGCCCGGTAAAGGCGGCGGCTATTCATGGCTACAGGAACACCTTGGTGAAGATTACATAGCGGCATGGTATGTACCCGAAATAAAAGATGCAGCCGTTGTTAATAGTGGAATGAGCCGCTGGCATAACTATTATGTTGAAGGCATGAACTGGCTAGTTAACAATGTTGGTATAGACGGGCTTTATCTGGACGATGTAGCTTTCGACAGAACTACAATGAAACGTGTAAAAAGTGTACTTACTCAAAATGGACACCCAGGCATTATAGACCTGCACTCGGCAAACCAATACAATAAAAGTGATGGTTTTAACAACAGCGCAAACCTATATATGGAGCATTTCCCTTATCTAAACCGCTTATGGTTTGGTGAGTATTTCGACTACGAAAAAAGTACTCCTGATTTCTTTTTAACAGAATCTTCGGGTATACCTTTCGGACTAATGGGCGAAATGCTGCAAGACGGTGGTAACGCATGGCGCGGAATGGTTTACGGAATGACTAACCGCATGCCATGGAGCGATGGTGCAGACCCTCGTGCAGTATGGAAAGCATGGGACGATTTTGGAATGCAGGGCACTAAAATGATCGGCTATTGGGTAGAAAACAATCCGGTTAAAACCAACAATCCCGATGTATTGGCAACCATTTACAAGAAAGATAAAAGCGTGCTGATAGCACTTGCAAGCTGGGCTAAAGAGAATACAAAAATAAAACTAAGCATAGACTGGAAAGCGTTGGGAATTGACCCGGCAAAGGCTACAATCACTGCCCCGGAGATTAAGAACTTTCAACCCTCAAAAACCTTTGCCGCTGCTGATGAGATCCCGGTAACAAAAAACAAAGGCTGGATGATTGTTGTTAAAGAAAATTAACTTGTAACATTGCACAACAATTTTTAACAGAACATGAGATTTAAACCATTTGCTTTTATTATTAATATTGCTATTCCTTTAGCTATGGGTGCTATCGGCGCATGGTTTACTTCTCAATATGTTAAAACATGGTATGTAACCCTAAACAAACCCTCTTTTAACCCACCAAACTGGGTATTTGCACCGGTATGGACTACTCTTTTTATTTTAATGGGAATTGCTGCCTACCTGGTTTGGTTAAAAAGAGAGCAAGTTCAATATTTCACACGTACAGTGGCCATATACCTCATACAGCTTGTGTTGAATGTAATGTGGTCGTTCCTGTTCTTTTATGCCCACGAAATTGGACTGGCACTTTTTGAAATCATTGCCCTGCTGCTTGTCATCATTATAAATGCAATGGTATTCTATAAAATTGACAAAACTGCAGGTTTACTATTCATCCCATATATTTTATGGGTCGGCTTTGCTACAATTTTAACGTACAGCATATTTTCGTTAAACTGATTAATCAGATCGCCATTATGAAATAAAACTCCTATTTTTATGAGCCATGCTTATAAAAAGATTACTCTTCCTTTTTCTATTTATAACCGCATTAAATGTAAATGCGCAAAAGGTTGGCTTGGTACTGAGTGGCGGTGGGGCCAAGGGGCTTGCCCACATAGGCATATTAAAAGCACTCGAAGAAAACAATATTCCTATTGACTACATTACCGGAACTTCTATGGGTGGTATTGTTGGTGCAATGTATGCAGCGGGCTATTCGCCAACCGAAATAGAGAAAATAGCTTTAAGCAGCAATTTTCAGGATTGGGTAAGCGGAAGATTCAAGAGCGATTACAGCTTCTTCTTCCAGAAGAAAAACATTAACCCCTCAATAATTACAGCAAAGCTCTCTGTCGACTCTAATTTAAGGTTTAATTTCAGATCTAATCTGGTAAATGACATCCCCTTAAACTTCGCCCTGTTAGAGCTCTTTGCTCAGGCATCTGCTATTTCAAAAGATAATTTCGACAATCTGTTTGTTCCTTACCGCTGCATGGTATCTGACGTGTTGTCGCAAAATAGCATAACTGTAAAAAAAGGCAGTTTAGCTGATGCCGTCAGAGCAACCATGACTGTTCCATTGATCTACCGCCCTATAAAACTAGACGACAAGTATGTTTTTGATGGCGGTCTTTATAATAATTTTCCGGCCGATGTCATGAAGGAAACCTTTAATCCAGATGTAATTATTGGTTCTAATGTGTCTTCGAAAAACTTCAATGAATATCCTAAAAACAATGATGAGCGGTTAATGAACCGCCTGATGGTTTTTATGTTTCTTTCTAAATCAGACTCTACCCTTATTGGCCCAAACGGTATTTATATCCAGCCAAACCTAAGGGGGTATACTTCAACCAATTTCAACCCGGTAGAGGAACTGATAAAACAAGGCTATGATGCAACTATTGCCGACATGGACCAGATTAAGAAAAAGATAAGCAGACGGATAACCACCGGAGATCTGATGATTAAAAGAACTCAGTTCAACAATAAAAAACCTAATCTGCTTTTTAGTGGTGTAACCGTATCTGGAGTAAATGCTCAGCAGAAAAAATACATCGAGCGCCTTTTCAAAAGAGATCAGAACACCTTTGATCTTGATGACATTAAACAAGGTTATTACAAGCTGGTAGCAGATGAAACCTTTGAAACCATTTATCCCAAAATCACCTACAACCCGGTTTCTGACAGCTATAATTTTGAAATTGTGGCCAAACCACAAAAAAACTTTAAAATTGACTTTGGAGGGAACATATCCACCCGACCAATCAGTAATGTATTTCTTGGAATGCAGTACAACTATCTAAACCAGAAATCGTATACATTTGGCACTAACTTATATTCAGGTCGTTTTTATGAATCTATACAAGTAAATGGAAGAATAGATTATCCTTCTCGATTACCATTATTCCTTGCTATGGAAATGACCTATAATCACTTTGACTACTACAAAACCAGCTCCATTTTTATTGAAAACCCTCACCCTACATATATTGAGCAGACAGATAGAAAAATAGATTTAAAGATTGGATTTCCGCTAAACCGGAATACCAAAGTAACCCTGAATACTGCCTTTATTAACAATTACGATGGGTATAGTCCGAATAATACCTTTGAAATAGGCAATAAATTAGACAAAACTGTGTTCAATGCTTCCAGATCTACCTTTGCTTTTGAACAGTACACCTTTAATCGTAAGCAATACGCCAGTAAAGGCCGTAACTTCCTGTTAAGTCTAAATTATTTTGCAGGGAGAGAGAGTTACACACCAGGAAACATTACCGACGGCTTAACAGAATCTGCGGAGCTTGCAGCAAGCAAAACCAAAGTAGACAGAAAATACCGACAATGGTTCAATTTAAAGGTTAGTGATGAAAACTACTTCTTCGCAAAACGCAAATATTCTTTGGGCTACCTACTCGAAGCGGTGATTTCAAACCAGCCTTTATTTTCTAATTACTACTCTACCATACTTGCTTCACCCGCATTTTATCCATTGCAAGACAGCAGATCTGTGTTTTTAGAAAACTTTAGGGCCACCAGCTACTTTGCAGGAGGAATTAAAAACGTATACAGCATTAAAAGAAATCTTGACTTAAGGGTTGAGGGTTATGTATTTTTGCCATATCAGAAATTTGAGAAGGTAGGCTTCCAGGGAATAGACCGTATGAAACCGCTTACCAAATGGCAGTATGCTGCCACTGCAGGCCTGGTGTACCATACCCCGGTTGGCCCTATAAGCTTTAGTTATAATTTATATGATGACCCGATAAAAAGAAACGGGGTTTTACTACATTTGGGGTATCTAATTTACAATAAACGATCTATAGAATGAGAAGAATATATTTGTTGATAGTGCTGTTGGTAATGTGTGTTTCCGGCTTTGCTCAAAATGCAGACATCAATAATTTTATAGTTAAAGAGAGCCTGCTCAAAAACAGCAAGCTTGCCATTATAGCAGCTGATTCTTTAGACATACCTATAGAAAAGATTAATGGCACTTATACTTTTAGTGTAAGCGGTTTTACTCAGCCTATTAAATTTAATGGAGGTGTTGGTGTGCTACCATTGCAATTGGAACGCTCGGCCTTTGTGTATATCAAACATCAGAACGACACTGGCACACATAGCAAACTTTTATATGTTCATAAAAAGGAAGGCACTTTAACTCCTTATGTGATAAACAGTATGTGGCTGATATTATTCCCTGCACTGATCATCTTTTTGGCTTTCGCATTTAGGAAGTTCATTATAGCCGCAGTGATTATCCTTTTAATATTCATCTATTTTAATCACAGCAACGGTTTAAATCTGTCTACTTTCTTCGAGACTATATTTGACGGCTTAAAGCGAATGTTTTAAGCAGAGTACTTAAAAAGGCATCCCTATACCAAAATTGTATTGCACAAAGCGATACCTTTCCGGACTATGGGTAAGGTAATAATCGTCTTTAAACTTCTTATTCCCGGTAAAGAACCGTTTGAACATCCATTGATCGGAACCTTCAAACTGCGGATCTTTAAGTTTTAACCCCACATCAAACCTAAATACAAAGTACTGCACATCGTACCTGAAACCCATACCTGTACCCAAAGCAATTTGACTGCCCAGTTTTTTGAAATCGAAATAGGTTGATGGGGTACCGGTTCTGGTCACATTCCATACGTTACCGGCATCTAAAAATACAGCACCTTTCAATTTGGCTCCAAAAAACTTATTCAGTAGCTTATACCTGTATTCTAAATTCGCCTCAATATGTAGCTCGCCAAGCTGATCAAGGCCATACAAAGCCCTTCTTGCAGTATCAGAGTCAAGCGCCTTACCTCTGTCATAATTTGCAGGACCGAGGGTTCTGGCTTGCCAAGCTCTGATGCCACTTGACCCACCTGCGAAGAACAATTTCTCGAACGGCACAGATTTAGAGTTCCCATAAGCATAGCCAATTCCGCTATTTAAACGGGCAACAAACTGTTTCTCTCCTCCAAGGCTTTTATACCAGCGTACATCTACCTCTGGCCGCATATATTGATTAAATGGCAGGCCGAATATTGTGGCATACTTATCTTGCGAAAGAATAGGTTTATCACCTGCAATACTAGTTGCCAACTGTAACATATTACCCGCTAAATCCATGCTTCCTCTAAAATAAATAAAGCTTCCGTTTGTCAGCAGTTTATCGGCATTTAGGGAATAAGTGTATTTAATACCAAGCGTGATGTCCCTTCTATCTAACAATAAAAGATTATAAAAATTCTTAAGCAATTCAGCTTGATTATTTGGATCATCAACATCGAAAAGGAGTCCTCCAAACCTATACTCAAAATTTAAAGGAGTAACAGAATGGTATTTGGATTTCGATTCCACAAACTCATAAGTTAGTGAGCTAAGAAAAACATGACGTTCAAAAAAGCTTTTTTGCTGCGCATATACATAACTGGTAGAGAATATGGTATGTGGCATACCACCCCTTCTTCCCGGTCTGGCAGTAATAAAAGGCAACATTAACCTTGGAACGGTCAGGTTAGCACTAATTGAAAAATCGCGCTGATAAATATCCTTGAATAAAGAATTCCCCTGCCCAATTCTGGATTGCAGTCCTCCTTTAACCTGAAATTCAAATCGCTCCGCTCCACGAAACATGTTGTTGTTTGTATACGTATTTGATAAGTTGAAGCCAACAGTACCTGCATTAAAAGGTACCTCTCCCTCTACCCTGTTGCTCATTATTTTTTGAGGGATTAACTGGATAACCGGGAACACCTTATTGAGGCTATCCTTTGGTCTGTTATAATCTATCTTAACATTTTTAAAAACGTTAAGCTCATACATACGATCGTAGGTAAGGTTCTCATTGTAAATATTGTAAATCTCGCCCTGATGAAGAAAGTTATACCGAACAATAGGATTCCTTCTAAACTTTTTAGAGAGATCGGTATACCTTAAACCCCTAAAAACCTTATCGTTCATGTTAAGTGTATCCGGAAAACCATCTGCATTTGGAGCAATAATTACGTTGGCCTCACCAATGTAAAATTGCTCATGTTTGGACTTGTCCTGGGGATTATCTATAATCAAGGTAACATTAGCCCTGCTGGAATTTAAGTTCGAATCGACCTCATATTTTATGTAAGGCCTTGCGAAATCGAAATAGCCTTTTTCTTTCATCACCGTATAGATCCGATCACGTTCATGGGCTAAAGAATCGTCATCATACCGCATTCCCTCTTTTAGGAAATTCTCAGCAGTCCGACTTTCCATGTAAAATTTATTAACAAGTTCGTCAGGGATTTCATACTTTATTTTATTGACATGAAAAGCAGGACCTGGACTTGCTTTAAAAAATACTTCTGCACGTTTCTTTTTAACCTTTATCTCTGATTTCACTTTCGCCTTAAAATACCCCTTACTCATCAAAAACTTTTCTATCTGACTACGCGAGATTTCAACTAATGCACTGTCAAGAATTGGAGGCGGCGTACCAAGCGGCTTTATATTGGTAGTTTTATAACGACCATCTTTGGTATTGAACATGTTATAAATAATAACATTGATACCAATTGTTGATGTGGGTCTGATATCTTTTTGAATATAATTGAGCGCTTCTTCCTCAAAAGCTTTATCTATGCTGTCTATTTCTACATTTTTAACAATAGATTGGTAGTCCGCAATATATTTTGTTGAGGAGCATCCCGTAACAAAAACAAGAATAAATAGTAATATTGCATGAAAATGGACATTCCTTTTATTATTATAGTATGCTTTCAAAATCTCAGATAGGGTTTATAAAATCGTTACATCAAAAAAAGTACCGTAAAGAAAATGGGATATTTATTATTGAAGGTATAAAATCTATTGTAGAGTTTATTCAATCTTCATACCAAATACACAGCATTTATTATCTGGCTCAATATCAGTCTTTACTGCCCAATTTGCCTGCAAATATAAAGTTATTTGAAATAAACAACGCCGAACTGGATAAGATTAGTACTTTACAAACTCCGCAAGGTGTACTGGCGCTTGTACACATCCCTAAAAGTCGCAGTTTGGACATTAGTATTCTAAAAGGGTCATTTACTTTGGTGCTTGATGGAGTTCAGGATCCGGGTAATTTGGGTACAATTATTCGCACAGCCGATTGGTTTGGATTTAAACAGATTATATGTTCTAACAACACCGTTGAAATTTATAATCCAAAAACAGTACAGGCTACAATGGGATCTTTGAGCAGGGTAAACGTTTATTACGAAGAGCTTTCTGGATTTTTAAAAGACATTAAAGTACCCGTTTTTGGTGCCGTTCTGAACGGAACGAGTATTTATGAAACAAAATGGGGAAATGAAGGTATCGTGATTTTGGGCAATGAAGGACAAGGGATAACGCCCGAAATCATAAATTTGATTACCAATCCGGTAACAATACCAAGGGTTGGAGAGGCTGAGTCATTGAACGTTGCAATATCGGCAGCAATTCTTTGTGCAGATATTAATAGAAATTTGCAGAAATAAATTGCATAATAAGTATTATTTACTATTTTTGCAGCCTGAATTTCAGTAGGGTCGAGTGGCCGAGTGGCTAGGCAGAGGTCTGCAAAACCTCCTACAGCGGTTCGAATCCGCTCTCGACCTCAAGATTTATAATAAATAAAAAAAGATTAACATGGCAGTTACCAGATTAAAAAGAAAAGACAGAAGAAATAAAACTTTCGCAAAGTTAGATGTGAAAAACTTAAAACTTGCTACTAACATCGAATTGGGTAGCCGTTCACGTCAATCTACAACAGATCAGTTAGCTAAAAACAACGCGGTCTTATTAAAACTTACTGCTAAAGCATAAGTTTCTTTCTACAAGAAATTAGGGCATCTCTGTTTGGCAGAGATGCTTTTTTTATACTTATTTTTTTAACGACTTTTAAACGACTCTAAACGACCTTTATTAGCAATAAGGCTTGCCTTTGCTGTTTTAGGATCCCGCAAAAATCGGGGGAGGAATTACCTTAAGAGCTCTTTACAGATTCTTTTAATTAGCCCCGGGCCTTCGTATATAAAACCTGTATACAATTGGACTAACGAAGCTCCTGCATCAAGCATATCCTGTGCATCTTTAGGAGAATGAATCCCTCCTACTCCAATTATTGGAAACGCTTTGTTTGACTTGGTAGATAAATACCTAACTACCTCAACAGAACGACGTGTTAGTGGCTTACCACTTAAACCGCCCATTTCGCTCTTAAGCGGCTCCGGACTTTGCAAGCTACTTCTATCTATAGTTGTGTTGGTAGCAATTACTCCTGCAATCCCAGTTGTCATTACAATCTCAACAATATCGTCCAATTGTTCATTGGTAAGGTCGGGTGCTATTTTTAACAGAATTGGTCTGCTGACGTCATTCTTATTATTGCGTTGCTGCAAAGTATTTAACAGCTCCATCAATGGCTCTTTTTCTTGTAAAGCCCTTAATCCGGGAGTATTTGGAGAACTTACGTTTACTACAAAATAATCGACTACGTCAAATAAGCGGTCAAAGCATTTTATGTAATCACTTAATGCATCCTCATTAGGGGTATTTTTGTTTTTACCTATGTTACCGCCAACAACGATATCGCTATTCTTACTTTTTAACAGCCTTAACCTTTCAGCAAGTGTATCCACGCCTTTATTGTTAAAACCCATGCGGTTAATAATTGCACTATCCTCTTCCAGACGGAACATTCTAGGCTTATCGTTACCAGGTTGCGGTAAAGGAGTTACAGTACCCACCTCAATAAATCCAAACCCAAGATCACTTAGTGCCTCAATGTATTCACCGTTTTTATCAAAGCCAGCAGCTAAACCTACAGGGTTCTTAAATTTAATACCAAAAACCTCACGCTCAAGCCCTTTAATGTTCACATCAAAGCTTCCTCGGAGGATAGTTTCGCCAAGCGGAAAGTGTTCATGAAACCATTTCAGTCGCTTAACGACGAAATAATGCACTTTTTCGGGGTCAAATTGAAAAAATATAGGCTTAATTAAACGGTACATGGGACGAAGATAGGAATTTGTTTGTATTTTTGCAGCCACATGATTTCGATAAACGACTTAACATTCCTGATAGGCTCCAGAGCCTTATATGACGAGGCAAACTGGCACATTAAACCTGGCGACCGGGTTGGGCTAATTGGTGCCAATGGAACAGGAAAATCTACACTTTTAAAAATAATAGTAGGTGAGTATGCTCCTTCTTCAGGTACTATTTCTATGTCCAAAGACTTAAAAATAGGTTACTTAAACCAGGATTTACTTTCTTACGATTCTCACCATAGTATATTACACGTTGCAATGGAGGCTTTTGAACGCCAGAACCAATTGCACGATGAGATTGAGGTATTACTTAAAAAAATAGAAACAGATTATTCTGAAGAAGTTTTGAATAAACTGAGCGATAAGCAACAGGAATTTGAAGCTTTAGATGGGTATAATATAGAATACAGAGCTAATGAGATTTTAGCAGGTCTGGGTTTTAGTACTCAGGATCAGTTAAGACCACTTAACACCTTTTCCGGAGGCTGGCGTATGCGTGTTATGCTTGCCAAAATTCTATTGCAAACACCTGATATTTTATTACTGGATGAGCCTACTAACCACATGGATTTACCGTCTATTAAATGGTTAGAAACTTATCTTGGAACCTTTGAAGGTGCTATTGTAATTGTTTCTCACGATAGGTATTTCCTGGATAAAGTAGTAAACAAAACTGTTGAATCGCGCAAAGGAAAACTAACTTCTTATGCTGGTAATTACAGTTTCTATCTTGAGGAAAAAGCATTACGTGGTGAAATTCAAAAAGGAGAATTTAAAAATCAACAGGCCAAAATTAAGCAGGAAGAGCGCTTAATTGAGCGTTTTAAGGCGAAGGCTTCTAAAGCTAAAATGGCTCAATCCAGGATGAAAGCTTTGGATAGAATGGAGCGTGTGGAAGATGTGGATGATGATAATCCTACTGTAAACTTCCAGTTTAAGWWSTYRAWWYYRWMTKGNCRYCAYGTAATSMKWWTTSMKGGAGCCACAAAAAGCTATCCTAATGTAGAAATTCTTGAAAATGCAGAGGGTGTAATTGAAAAAGGCGATAAAATTGCTTTGATTGGTGCTAACGGCAAGGGAAAATCGACCCTGCTTAGAATTATAGCGGGTGCCGAAGGCTTTACAGGTAAATGTGAAACAGGTCATAATGTTACTACTACATTTTTTGCACAGCATCAACTGGAGTCATTACACCTTGAAAACACTATTCTTGAGGAGTTACAGGCCTTTGCGCCTAAACATACCGACACAGAATTGCGTGGTATATTAGGGTGTTTCCTTTTCACCGGCGATGATGTGTTCAAAAAAATCCGTGTATTGTCCGGAGGTGAAAAATCGAGAGTTGCTTTAGCCAAATCGCTAACCACTGACTCTAACTTCCTGATCCTGGATGAGCCAACCAACCACCTTGACATACAATCTGTAAACATCCTGATTCAGGCATTGCAGCAATATGAAGGTACTTTTATTGCGGTATCTCACGATAGGTATTTCTTAGACAATGTTGCCAATAAAATTTGGTTCATAGAAGACAGGGACATTAAAGAATATCCAGGCACCTACGCTGAATACGAAGAATGGAATAGCAAAAGACCTCCTGCAAAACCTTCCAGTGTGCCTGTAAGACCTGATAAAGAGGTAAAAGAAGTTAAAAAGGCTTTAGAAGAAAAGCAACCGGCTACTCCAAACAGTTTGCAACAGCTTAAAAAGCTAAATGATCAATTGAAAAAGATTGAAGTTGAGATTGCAACTTTTGAATCTGATGTTAAATCTATAGAAGCTGAGATTGCTGATGAAGCAATTTATTCGGACGCAGGTAAGCTTGCTGAAACAAATAAAAAATATTTAGCCGCCAAGCATAAGCTTGATACTGCCCAAAATACGTGGGAGGACCTCGCTTCTGAAATAATGGAACTAGAAAGTAAATGATAAAACCCGCAGGATTATTTTTTTTGCTGTTGTTAAGTATACAAATTGCTGTTGCACAAAATCAGCAATTTGTATATGAAAACAAGGTGTACCAACCTACAATAAAGACGGTACAATGTTACAACTCGCAAAAAGAACAATCTCTACCGGTAATTGCTTTAAAATCAAATGAACGATTGGTGTTTTCGTTTGATGACCTTAATGCAGGAAGTAAAAATTACTGGTATACGGTTGAACATTGCACTTCAGATTGGAAATCATCCCGCTTATCGACCATAGATTATCTGGAAAGCTTAAGCGAGGATAGAATAACTGACTATAAATATTCATTTGGCACCATCCAAAAGTACACACGCTACCAACTGACTTTACCGAATACTCAGATCAGACCTAAAATTTCGGGTAACTATATTTTAAAGGTGTATGAAGAAGGTAACCAACAAAAACCGGTTATTTCTCAGCAGTTTTATGTGGTAGATAATGTGGTAAATATTGGTGTAGATGTAGTAGCCAGTTCACAGGTGTCACTACGTTTTAGCAACCAGAAGGTCAATTTTACTATTTTACATCAAATGCCTATCCAGAATCCTTATACGGATTTGAAAGCGATAGTGATACAGAATGGAAATCCGCAAACGGCAATTATAAATACAAAACCGAACTTTATTAAGCCTGGCTCATTGGTTTACAACGAAGTAAACAGCAACGATTTTCCGGCAGGTAATGAGTTTAGAAAATTTGATATCCGCAGCTTACGGTATAAAGGCGATAATGTGCAGGAAATTATAAAGGACACAACCACCAGCGTGGTACTTTTTCAAGACGTCAATACCAGCAAAGCGAAATACAGTAATCTGGTTGATGAAAATGGTAGTTTCTTCATCAGAAATAAAGAAGGCAGCGATGACCCAACAGAAGGTGATTATGCAAATGTAATGTTTACTTTGAATGCTGTACCCCCTACCCCTAATGGCGATGTGTACGTTGTTGGTCGCTTTAACAATTACGTTTTAAACGAGGCCAGTAAGCTTAACTTTGAATCTTCGCGTAAGCGTTTTTACGGAAACATATTGCTTAAACAAGGGCTTTATGATTATAAATATGTTTGGTTAAATAAGGATACTGGAAAAATTGACCAGGCGATTTTTGAAGGTTCATTCTTTGAAACTTTAAATACTTATCAGGTATTTGCCTATTATAAAAAACCGGGCATGCGTTGGGAAGAATTAATTGGATACGCCAATGTTGGCAACGTAAAGCGTTAATCAGTTTTTAATACCCAAACTGAAACACTTTTCTCGGCACATAGAAATGCTGCCCATCCTTCTTCATTTACTACCACCTTTTCAGTTACGTTACCAAGTGCATCTATAAGGGTTTTATTGGCATGTTTAACCCCCATTTCCATGTTTTTAATTCCTGCACCACTGTTACTCATAAGCACCGCAATACCAGAACCAGGGTTTTCATCTTCACCTTCTCTTGTCCACCCTATGCAATTTGGATGATCCAGATAATCGCGCTGAACACCATAAGAAAGATCTTTACGAACCGTACACAGCTTTGGTAATTCGAACACAGCGGAAAGCTCTATYWCKACNYTCNTTCCSATYKTRATCTTTATCTTTATAAGCACTACCATAAAGATCGGGATAGAATAAGCAGGGCATCCCCTGCTCACGTAAAAGAATAAGCGCATATGCCAATGGACGGAACCAAGGCGACACAAATGATTCCAATGCCTGCAAAGGCTGTGAATCGTGGTTATCAACAAACGTGATTGATAAGTATGGATTGATCAGCGTAAGCGTTCCTTCAAAAATATTACTAAGGTCGTATGCCTCCTGCTGCTGACTGGCAACATACAAGTTTTGGTGCAATACGGAATCGAAGAGCTTCATGCGGCCTTCGGTAAGTTCAATATAAGATTTAAGATCTTCTACGTTATCAACCACCCAATTCTCGCCTACTATAAAGAAATCCCTTTTAAAGGTATTCTTCATATGATCGATCCATTCGTTTAAAAATTTGTGGGAGATGTGTTTAACGGCGTCCATTCTAAAACCATCCATCCCACAAGTGTTATAGTACCACTCGCCCCATTCCTTCAGTTCTTGCCTTACGGCAGGGTTTCTTGATTCTATATCGTTAAACATCAGGTAATCGTAGTTTCCGTGCTCCTTAGAAGGAACATCTTCCCATCCTTCTCCAAATTCGTTTTGAATTGAAAAAATTCCCTCTTCTTGCAGGTTAGCAGCAAAATCGAGTCCACTGAAACAGCGGTAGTCCCATATAAAACTTGAATATTTACCTTGTCGCCCTGGAAATGTAAATTTAGTCCATGCTTCAATTTCCATAACAGGCGAAATAAATTCTTTACGATTTTGGTCGTTTACCTTCCGCACTTTTATCTTTTCCAGCTCATCTCCACCTGCTTTATGATTTAGTACTACATCTGCAATAGTTGCTATACCGCTTGCTTTTAGTGCCTTAATTGCATTTAAGTATTCTACTTTAGTTCCATATTTGGTAGCCACACAATCTTTCTGATCAAACTCACCAAGGTCGAACAGATCATAGGAATCGTACCCTACAGAAGTATCCCCTGAGGTTGCTTTATAAGCAGGGGGTAACCAAAGGCCTGTAATTCCGAGCTCAACAAATGTTGGCACCTCTTCGGCAACCCTAACCCATAGCTTAACGTCTTCTTGATAATACCAGTGAAAATATTGTATCAGCGTTTGATTTTTCATGCCGTACAACTAAGATACAAAATCATCAAGAAACCCAAAGCTTAGTTAACTCCTTTTATCTGGTAAAAGTGATTATGTTGAATTTTGTTTACTTTTGCCTGAGATGAGTACAAAAGTAAAAAATCCTAAGGATTCCTTCACCATAATGAATGAGTTGGTATTACCCAACGACACTAACACCCTTAATAACTTAATGGGTGGTAGATTATTGCACTGGATGGATATTGCTGCTGCAATATCTGCTCAAAAACACTGCAATAGAATTGTGGTAACAGCTTCTGTAGATAATGTATCATTTAAGCAACCCATAAAACTTGGTGATGTAATTACGATTGAAGCTAAGGTTACGCGTTCATTTAATACTTCTGTTGAGGTTAGACTGGATGTTTGGGCAGAAAATATTCCTTCGGGAAGCAGGGTGAAATCAAATGAGGCTTACTATACTTTTGTAGCTGTTGACCAAAGCGGAAGAACTATTCCTGTTCCGGAATTAAAACCTGAGACTGAGGAAGAAATCGAATTATTTGCCGGGGCTTTAAGAAGAAGACAATTGCGTTTAATATTGAGTGGAAAGATGTTGCCAAATGACGCTGTTGAGTTGAAAGCGCTTTTTTTTAAGGAGTAAACAATAACAGCGGGAATGCTGTTATTAAATAAATAGGAAAAATGACGACCTACACTACACTGATTATTTTAAGCGGCCTGGTCATCTTCTCTTATTTATTTGACCTTGTTGCCAGTAAAACTAAACTACCTTCTGTACTACTGCTATTGCTTTTAGGAATAGGCTTGCGTGTACTTGTGGATAATCTTAAGATAGAAACTTTCGATTTTCTAAAAATCTTACCTGCACTTGGTACTGTGGGTTTGATCATGATCGTTTTTGAAGGATCACTTGAACTGAAGTACGATCGGGATAAAAATAAAATCATTAAGGGTGCTTTTCTATCGGCACTTGTAATCCTGATAGCCTCGGTTTCTGTAATCACTTTTATTATATACGAGATTACCGGTCGCGACCTTTATACGTGCTTTAGTAATGCAATTCCTTTTAGTGTGGTTAGCTCTGCAATAGCTATTCCATCTGCAGCAGCACTATCTAAAAAAGGAAAAGAGTTTATCATTTATGAATCTTCTTTTTCTGATATTCTGGGGATCATACTCTTTAATTTCGCTATTTCTAATCCTCACATCTCTACTTCTTCCTTTACTGGCTTAGGACTAAATACGATACTGATAGTTATATTATCAGCTATTTCCTGTATCGTTTTACTTTATGTAATGGGAAAGATATCGCATCACATAAAATTTTTCCTGATCATCTCTATACTGATAATGGTGTATGCCATTGGGCAGTCGTACCACTTGTCGGCTCTTGTTTTAATACTCTCTTTCGGTTTGTTTTTAAACAATGCAGACACCATCAAGTACGCCTGGTTTAGAAGCATTTTTATTTACAAGAATCTATCTAACGATTTAACACAACTACATCAGTTATCTGCTGAAAGTGCATTTATTTTAAGAACATTTTTCTTTGTAATATTCGGATTTACGATGAACATCTATCAGCTTAATGATCAAATTGTTCTTGTAAACGGTTTGATTATGCTTGCCTCTATCTTTGTGATCAGATTTGTCTATCTTAAAATCTTTAGAAGGGAAAATAGTGGAGCTGAAGCTTTTATTGCACCTAGAGGGCTAATTAGCATCCTGTTGTATTTTAACTTACCTCATGCGCTTAAAATACCAGAAGTAGGAACCTCTTTCTTATTTGTTGTGGTATTAGGGTCGAGCCTGATCATGAGTATAGGTCTGCTCTTAACAAAAAAGTATGTAAGGGCAGAGCCCTATTCAGGGATGCATTAGCTTCCCATCTCTAATATTTTATCAAATTCTTCTGCTTTGAGGGGCATTACAGATAACCTGCCCTGTCTAACCAATGAAACGTCTTTAAGACTTTCTTCGGATTTGATCTGTTCCAGACTAACAGGATTTTTAAGTGCCTCGACCGGAGCCAGATCTACTACAACCCAGTTAGGGTCACTGGTAGTTGGATCCTGATAAAACTCTTTTACCACTTTTGCTATACCAACTACATTTTTACCTTCATTACTATGGTAGAACAAAACCAGATCCCCTTCTTTCATCTCTTTCAGGTTATTACGCGCCTGATAATTGCGTACACCATCCCAAAAGGTTCTGCCGTCTTTGTTAAATTTCTCCCAGCTATATTTAAAAGGTTCTGACTTCACTAACCAATACTGTGTGTTCTTCATAGTTTAAAAAGGTTTTTTTGATACATTCGTTGACAAAACCGCTGACAAAAATATACTTTTTATTCCTTTATTTATATCATTATCTAAAAGAAGTCATAGCACCTTAACCCATTAAAACGATTGTAACCGGAACTATTTGGGAAGTATTTTTCATATCCAATACTTGCCTCAGTAGTACCACTTGTATTGGTATAATTAATTTTTGAAGTTGTTGCATCATGGCTTATTCCTAACCTTAGTTTCTCTCCATTACGTTTCCCCTTAAAAAGATCAAAAATCAGAGAAAGGACAATTGCATCGGGTCCATTCTGCGGTCCGGTTCTATACCAAAGACCAGTATTTAAACTTTTATATTTAAACTGGGCTCCGAGGCTTACATTGCTATTACTTGCCTGTCTGTAGTAAACTACAGATGGTATAAGAGAAGCGCCTTCGTCCTGATTATAATCAAAATATGGAGTCAACGGGATTTTGAAACTTGCGTTTACTGTAATCCTCATTGGAAGCTTGGCTTGTGTTCCGCTAAAGGATTCATCAGGTTGGTTAATATGGTGTAAAGCCGTCCCTAGCATAAAGTTACGGTAAACAAGATTTACACCTGTTGCTGCATCAAAGAAAAACTTATTGGAGATATCAGGTGGTTCAGCAGCAGAGATACTGCCGGGAAGATATCCTAAGCGTGGATCAATCTGATCAGAAAAGACCAACTTATTCCAGTCTATGGCTCTATTGGTAAAACCGGCCTGGATACCAAATGACAACACAAAATCATCGCCGCCAACACTGTATGAATACGTAGCGGCCGCATTGTTTTTAGTTAAATATGCAGTTCCCTCGCTGGAACGGTTAAAAATCAATCCTACTCCGCCTGGAAATTTGGTGATATTTAAATCGGCAGAGGCTGAAATATAAGACAGATCACCACTTAAGCCCGACCACTGATTTCTATAAATAAGGTTCATTCTAATATCTCCTTCAAATTGACCAGTTAATGAAGGATTTAGGTATATAGGCTGGTTAAAAAACTGTGAATAAATATGATCTTGTGCAGAAGCGAATCCAATGCCTATAAAAGTTAACAAAATCAATAGAATCTTTAATGTCTTTGCCATGTTATCTGATTAAATGTAATGGCCCCGTTCGTTTTGGCGTACTATTGTTATATGTCATGCCTTTCCATTGTGATCCATTAATGAATTCGACATCAATTTTCCAATAATAGACAGACTGAGGTAGTTCCGTATTACGGTATGTTCCATCCCAACCTTCCTGGGGATGTCCTTCGTCAAGCTTTGTTGTTTCCCATATGAGTTGCCCCCATTTGTTAAAAACCGACATCCTCCATGATTTAATTCCCGAGCCCTTAGCTTTGAATTGTCGAAGTTCGCTACTTTCACTGCCGGGTATGAACGAATTTGGCACAAACAGATACCCGGGCACTCCACTAATTCTTACATTCTTAACTGAAGTGGTGAAGCAACCGCTTTGATTGATCACTTTTAAAGTCACTTTGTAAAGCCCGGTATCTGCATAGGTATGTTTTGGGTTTCTGTCTACCGAAGTTATACCATCACCAAAATCCCATAGCCATTGATCCGGATTATTAGTGCTTTGGTCTATAAAACTAAATGTATAAGAAGGAATGCTAATTTCAATACCAGGATCTACTGAAAATTGTGCAATAGGTGGTGCTGTAATTTTTATATAATCACTTTGTATAAGTGTATTTGGACAATTTAAACTATTTGTTGCTGTTAGTGTAACAGTATAAGATGAAAGTGCCCCGCCATACACATGTGTTGGTTCGAATTCTGTAGAAGTTGTTCCATCTCCAAAATCCCACAGATAGGATAGTCCACTAGTGGTTGTGTTGCTGAATTTTACCTCAAGGCCAGGACAGCCAATTGTTTTGTCTGCTGAGAAACTGATTAGTGGTTGTTCGAAAACGGTGATTGTCTCTGTAGTTGTCGTGTCTGAACAGCCATTTGAAGCTGTAAGCACAACTTTATATACTCCCGGATTTTTAAATGTGTATTGTACAATTTCTGGTGCCGATCTTGTTACCCTGGTCCCTCCATCCCCAAAATCATATCTAAATAGATTCGCTCCTTTAGAATTGTTGTGAAAATTTACAAGAAATGGTGCACAGCCACTTTTTTCTGAACTGTTTACCACGAGCTCTGGCAAAACAGTGTTAGGGGAAACCCGAATAACGTAGCTGCTTTCCTGACTGCGACATTCGTTTTCCGCACGCATTTTCACTGTATAATCTTTTATTGTTGCGGTTACATAAACATGTTCTACAGGTAGTTTATCTGTTCTAGTAAGAAAGGTGCCATCTCCGAAATCATAATAGTAAGTATTTGTACCCCCGGGCGAGGTGTTACTAAAGCTAACCTTCATTGGGGAGCAACCAACAGTTTTATCGGGCGAGAAAACAGCGATTGGTTGGGCTTTAACAAAGACTGAGGAAGTAAACACATTGGTTCCACATGGCGAGGTTACGCTTAAGGTAACCACATAAGTGGTGTCCTTTCCTTGGGGGTGTGGCTGATAAATAATTGGAGGAGGCAGTACTAAAGAAGAAGTTACACCATTGCCAAAGTCCCATTTAAAATCAGCATCAACAAGAGAGGTGGAAGTGTTTACAAAACTAACCTGTAGCGGGTCGCATCCTTCGGATTTATCTTGTGTAAATGAAGCAGTAATGCTCTGCCGGGTCGAAAATGTATGAGACATTTCATTGGCCTTACACCCCTGTTTACTGGTAACTACCAGCTTGATAATAACGGACTCATTGTCATTTGTGATTTGATAACCGGGAAATTGAATACCTCTGCCAATTTCTGTTTCATTTGCATACCAGATGTAAATGTCATTCCGGTCTACATCAACAATAGCTTTTATATTTTGATTATCGATATTAAACGGAGTGCATCCCTTATCAGATGTAAATGTAAAATTGGAAATTGCATCCGGTTTAACCGTAATACTTACGCTGTTGCTAATGCTAGCCTGACTACCTGAGCAAAGTCCGCTACTTGCTAATCTTCTGTACCTAGTTGAGAAAGTTAAAGCGGGTGGAGCATATGTTGGCTTTGTTTCGCCATTGATAACTATCCAATTAACCCCATCGTCTACACTTTGTTCCCAGCTGTAGGTATAATCTGAACCATTGCCACCGGTAGGCCTTGGACCTGTTAAGGGAGCAGGAATACTGCCGGAACAAATGACCTGATCTACGCCAATTGTATTTCCCGCTATTGGTGGTAGCGCTATCAGGTTTACCTCATTACTTATAGCCTCACAAGCACCACCTGATACTACACGTCTAAACGAAGCGCTTGCAGAAATTATAACGGTCAGATCCCGGTTAGTTGCGTCAGGAATTATTGCCCAGTTGGTACTTGGGTTAGTACTTATTTCCCATCTATAAGTATATGGGGGCTTACCTCCAACCGGCACATCGCCAGTAATGGTAACCTGTTGCCCAGAACATACCGTTGTTCCTGATGGGTTGGTGATGGTATTTTGAATTGCCTCTAAATTATCAATAACCACATCATCTGTAGTGGAACACAAACTAGGCGAAGTAATTGTCCACGTAAAAACATATCGTTGTCCGGGAGTAAGTGAGGTTACAGCACTATTGTAAGTTGTAGGATCTGCAATTAAAGGCCCCGCAGGTGATACAGTCCACCTGCCCGCTTCACTAGCTTTGGGTGCATTACCATTTAAAGAATAGGCAGACTGGTTACAGATGGATTGATCGGCACCTGCATCAGCCACTGTAATTGTAGGATGCACTTTAATTACAACAGTTTTCGGATTTCCCGGACAACCATTAACAATCGGTGTAATCGTATAAGTAGCGCTTCCCTCAATTAATCCACTATTGCTTAATATATCGTTAATTTCAGTAACAGAAACCGGAGTAACCTGATTTGTGTTGCCTGTAACCAGATTTGCAATACTCGTCCAAACATATAGGGTATTGTTATTACCTAAATTTGAGCTCAATGAAATACCAGATGGATTGCCTGTACATATGACTGGTTTTGCTACAGTAGCGGTTAAAATTGGTTTCGGGGTAACTGTTACTGTTAAAATAAATGGTTCTCCGTCGCAGCCATCTTTTTGGGGTATAATGGTGTAGCTAACAACCGCATTATTTGTTGCACTGGTATTTGTGATTATATCAGTAATATTTCCCGTTCCTGTTGGGCTATATCCGGTAGCTAAACCATCATTATTGGTTGCTATCCATTTAAATGTGCTTCCATCAACAGTAGATTCTGGAATGAAGTCTACAGGATTTCCTGTACAAATAGCTTTAGTGTTATTTGTATTGGTTAATTTGTTTTCAGGAAGTATAATAATGTCTATTTGTTTTAAAACTGTAGCACAAACACCTGGTACTCCCGTATTAACCCTCAAAAATATGGTTGCCTTTCCAGCATTACGCTCTGCGACACTTGGCGTATATGTAGTGGTAAGATCAGAAGGATTTGAAAAATTAATACCATTAGTTCCATTATCCCAGGTAAAAGAGGTATAGCTTCCTGAAATTGTCCCTGTTAAACCGACCGATGCTTTGTTGCAAATGGGGTTTGAATTTGCAGCAATAGTTAGAACTGGTGCTTGAGTAAATATTATTTTCTGAGTTACTGTAATGGTGCCACAATTATTTTTATGGGTTAGCTTAACTGTATAAGCGTCAAAATCAGCGAAATTGATGGTTGGATATTTGCTGTTTGCCGTACTTGGAGCTACAAAAGAGTAAGCACCTGTTCCGGTAACTTCCCATGTGTAGGTATCTGAAAGGTCTTCAGCCGTTCCATTGACAATCGTTTTTGTATCCGTAGCACCAGGGCCAAATACGAAATCGCCATTATGGCAAAGTCTCTTTTCTGGAGATAAAGTTGCCTGTGGTGCTGCATTAACGACAACCTTTTGCGGCAATGTAATTTCCTGACAAGTTCCGGTTTTAACAGCGAGTGTAATGTTATATACTCCCAATTGAGAAAATTTAAATTGTGGGGTTACGCTAGATTTACTGGTTCCTCCTAAGTAAGATACTCCTTGTGCCGGTACTACATTCCAGGTATAAACCGGAGTTGAAGGACACGATGTGTTATCTAAAACCGAATTGTTTACCGGTGTAAGTGTTCCCGATGTTAGACAAATCAAATTGCCGGGTAAAGTAAAGCTGGGCTTCGGTCGTTCTTGTACACAAATCTCAAGCTCCAGATCTTCCGCCTGACAATTTCCATCACTAATTGATGAAAGGCGTATTTTATGCTTTCCAGTAGTAATAAATTTATGGATTAAATTATACGTAAGCGGTTTAGCTGAAGCAGTAAGAATGCCATCCACGTACCAATTGTATTTTACATCATTTGGTGCACAACCTGGAAAATTAGTATTAGCTTTTTCTCCGGGCAGAGATTGATTATTAAAAATGATTTCATCGTTGATACATGCTATTGGAGGAAAAGAGAATAAGTTCTCTGGCCTGGTAACGACCTTTGCAGGCGTAGATAGAGGTGAACCAATTGCGCCACAAAACGGACTTATTAAACCAACATTTACACCAAAAGCATTATAGAAGGTTTGGTTTCCAGATTGATAAGAAAACCCACAGGAAGACTTTGTATAAGTGTGGCTTATACGATCATTGTTTTGCTTGATGTCACAATATGTATAGTCGTTAGACGTCCCATCTCCCCAGTCGACCTTATAAATGTTGCCCGGAAAATTTACTCCAATACCATTATTGGATACATCAACTCGATATTCGAATGTGCCAACTGGAAAACACACTGTGTTTCCACTTGTAGTGGTAAATGCAGTTACAGCAAGATTGTTAATTAGAAAGTATGCCTTTGTGCCCACCGACCCATCGGGCATTGTGGCTTTCACAAACATAGTGTAATGAGCAAGTGATGCAGTATAAGACATTGGAGTTCCGGCAGCACCAAAAGCTATTGTTTGCGGTACTCCAGGGTTCAATTCATTTTTGAAAGTTACAGTTACGTTTCCGGTGTTCGATTCGTTGCTAAAGAAAAATTCTTTTGTTCGCGTGTTCTCATCCGTATTACAAGTTCCAAATGTGAGTGGATTTGTACTCACTTTAGAATTAGAATTTATAGCAGCTGTTGCTTTTACTCCTGCTTTTATATCAAATGGATTTGAATCTGAAGAGGTAAGCGCAGGTAATGTTGATTTAACCCTAAGTTTATACCCTGTTCCAGGAGTAGTACCCGAAGGGATTACTCCATTTACAAATGTTGAATAGAAGCTGGTATATGATCCTATAGACTTTTCAACTCCACTGGGTGATACAAGATAGAGATTAAACGAATTACCTGGTTGTAAACAGGTAGCACCCAAACTAAAAGTTGCGGCTATAGTTGACTCGGGCGTGTAAGGTCCCGGTGCAACCTGATCTATAGCAATTTGAGAAAAGGCTATAGAAACATGATAGAAGAATAAAATTAGCGTCAGTAAAAATAAACGTCTTATCATATTGTAAACATTATGATAAAAGTAAATATTTTTTTACTTATTGTTCATTTTATTCATTAATAATCATTCTAATTATTAACATTATCAAATTTGCATTGTATTTATTTTTATTTAGTAAATTTCGTTAAGTCGTCATTTACATTTATGGACTTTCCATTAAATAAAAAGCCGCATTCAAATGTATTTGAATGCGGCTTTCAATAGGAATTAGGTAGAATTTCCCTGGTTCGGATAGAATATTAAAGCGTAGCCATATCAATTACAAATCTGTAGCGGACATCACCTTTAAGCATTCTTGCATACGAAGCAGTTATATCCTTGATGTCAATCATTTCAATATCTGAAACGATATTATGCTCAGCACAGAAGTCAAGCATTTCCTGGGTTTCAGGTATGCCACCTATGCCAGAGCCTGCAATGCTTTTACGGCCACCTAAAAGTGAAAAGGGCTGAATTGCATAAGGCTGAGATGGCACACCAACGCAAATCTGTGTCCCACTTGTTCTTAGCAATGACAGGTACATATCCATATCGTGCTCTGCAGAAACAGTATCAAGAATAAAATCAAATGAGCCTCTTACAGCTTCAATCTGAGCAGGATCAGATGTAACCACAAAATGATGCGCACCTAAATCTTTAGCCGCTGCTTCCTTTGAAGCTGATGTACTTAAAACGGTTACTTCAGCGCCAAAAGCTACCCCAAATTTCACACCCATATGACCTAAACCACCAAGACCAAGAACGGCCAATTTATGACCTTTACCAACTTTCCAGTGGCGCAAAGGCGAATAAGTAGTAATACCTGCACAAAGCAGTGGCGCTGTAGCTGCAAGTGGTAATTTGTCGGAAATATGAAGTACAAATTCTTCGCGAACTACAATGGTATTGGAGTAACCTCCGTAGGTAGGCACACCATCTCTACCTTTATTGTTATAGGTTTGAGTACTTCCTTCAAGGCAATACTGTTCTAATCCCTCCTTGCAATTTTCACAAGTCTGACAGGAGTCAACCATACATCCTACACCAGCAAGATCACCTTTTTTGAACTTTTTTACATGGTCGCCTACTTTAATTACCTTACCAACAATCTCATGACCTGGTACCATTGGAAATACTCCTGGAAACCAATCATTCTTTATTTGATGAAGATCCGAATGACAAACACCACAATATAATATTTCAAGTTGAACGTTGTGCGGACCTACTTCCCGGTGTTCAAAGTCCCAGGGTGCTAAATCTGTTTCAGCATTTTGTGCTGCATATCCTTTGGCTTGTATCATAGCTAATTTATATTTTATAATAAAACAAATCTACATCAGTGAGCATAAATATTAACTACACATTTCAAAGCATTTATTATACAATTCAAACATCCCGAAATAAAGTCAGGAAATCCGCTTCAAACTATTAGTGGGTCATTTTAAACAACAGCTCTTTTAGCAACTCGCCGTCGGTGGTATTACCGGTACTGTCTACGCCCTTACTCTTTAAGTCGTACTCCCTTAACAAGCTAATGATATCAAAGGTTTTATTCAGATTATAGCTACGGGCAGCAGCTTCGTAATCTTTAACAAAATATGGGTTTACGCCCAATTCTTTAGCAGCATCACTCTTATTCTGCAAGTAGTGGTATTTTAAAATCTTCGAGAAATAAGAATTCAGATTGGCCATAACCATAACCATTGGATTGGCTTTTGGATTATCGGCAAAGTAATTAATGATCTGATTACATTTTAAAATATTCTTTACTGCCAGTGCTTTTTGCAGTTCAAAAACATTGTACTCTTTACTTATCCCTATATTTCTTTGAACAAGATCAGTGTCAATTGTTGTTTCTTTAGTAATATTTAAAAGTAGCTTTTCTATTTCATTAGCAATTTTGGAAAGGTCTGTCCCCAGGTATTCAGCCATGAGGGCGGATGCTTGTGGAGCAATTTTATAACCTTTCTCTTTTACAAGATCATCTATCCATCCGGCTAATTTATAGTCTCTAACCAGTTCTGACTGGAATATAACACCATTCCGATCAATGGCTTTATAAATCTTCTTACGCTTATCGAAATTAGCATACTTATAACCTAATACCAGAATGGTGGTAGGCATGGGTTTCTCAAAGTAATTGAGTACAAACTCCGCCTCTTTACTACTCCCTTCTGTCTCTTTAGCCCACTTCAAATCCTGGGCCTCTTTCACAATGATCAACTGATAGTCAGACATCATAGGATAGCGTTTGGAAGCGTTCATAATGGTAGCCATGTCTGTATCTTTCCCATACAAAACAGTTTGATTAAACCCTCTTTCCATATCATTCAACACATTATTTTCCATGTAATGGATGATCTGATCGATGTAATAAGGCTCCTCACCGTGTAGTAAATAAACAGGCTTAAACTTTCTGGCTTTAATGTCTTTGATTATATCTGCAGCACTCATATGATAGGTCAAACTTAGATATAATTGTGCTCTAAAACAATTATATCGATCTTTCCAATGCCATCAAAAAATCAACAGATGCCCAGAGGAAACTTAGATAAAATTTTTTGCCTATTTTTACAAAAATGTCATTCACACCAACAGCACTTAACCTACCACAATACCCTTTCAAGATCACACTAAAGGAGTCACGTTATTTTATCTTTGACGAAGTAAGAAAAAAACATCTGGTACTAACACCCGAAGAATGGGTTAGACAACATTTCATCCAGTTTCTGATACTGGAAAAGAAATTTCCAAAATCACTTATTCAAATTGAAGGCGGGCTTAACTTAAACAAACTTCAAAAGAGAACAGATATTGTAATATTCAGCACTCATGGAGAACGAATAATGGTTATTGAATGTAAAGCACCCTCTGTTAAGATAAGTCAGGCGACTTTTGACCAGGCCGCCAGATACAACTCTGTTCATAAAACCAAATGGCTGGTAGTAACCAACGGATTAATGCATTGTTATGCAACAATAGACCACAAAGAGGAACAGTTTGTCTTTATAAAAGATCTTCCTGAGTATCAATCCTTATAAAAACAAACCGTTTTTTCTGTATTTTTTATTGCCAACCACCTCCAAGAGCGCGATAAAGGCTAATTACTGCCTGCCATTGCTGTAATTTATCACCAATATTATCGAGTTGAGCCGACAGCAAGTTCTGTTCAGAAGTTAATACATCTGTATAATTTGTAGCAGAACTATAACGCAGCAGTTTTTTAGTAAAATCTACTGATTTCTGCAGCGATTGCAATTGTTTAGTCCTTATGTTTTGTTGTTCAATTGCGGTTTGGTAAGAGAAAAGTGCATTAGACACCTCCTCTCCTGCTTTCAATAAGGATTTCTGAAAAAGATAAGCTGATTCCTGTTGAGCAGACTTGGCACTTGTCAGTCTAGCCTTGTTTGCTCCCTTACTAAAGATAGGCTGGGTTATTCCTGCTGCAACATTTGCAAACAAACCCGAAGGGGTTATCCAGTCTTTGAAACTAAAGCTCGTAAAACCACTTGAAGCTGTGATGTTGAGCGATGGATAAAACAACTGTCGGGCAACATTAGTTGTTTCAAAAGCCTTCATAAAAGCATATTCTGCTTGTTTAACATCAGGCCGGTTTTGGAGCAACTGAGCAGGAATACCGATTTTCAGATCAACAAGTAACTGTTGAGATTCTAGTGATTTCCTCTTTATTGAACCAGCCTGACGAACAAGTAAAACATTCATAGCATTTTCCGTTTCTCTAATTTGCCTTTTTAAGCGGGGTATAGCAACTTCTGCTGCATACTGATTGGCTTCACTCTGAACCTCAGCAGCTCCTGTTACTATATTGGCAGCTTTTAAAGATTTCATTGTGCTTACATCCGTTTTTCTGTTGTCAACAGTTTTCTCTAAAACAGTTAGCTGTTCATCTAAAGCCAAAAGCATAAAATAATTATTTGCAATTTCGGAGATCAGTTGTGTTTGCACAGCCTTTCTTGCTTCCTCGGTTTGCAACAACCCAGCCAGTGCGCTCCGCTTACTACTTCTGAGCTTACCCCAAATATCTGCTTCCCAGCTGGCTGTCAATCCCACATCATATTGAGTTGATGAGCTGATAATGCCAAAACCTTGTGGGTAGGCGAGTTTTGATTTAGTTATTGCTGCATTACTGCTTAAGTCTGGCAAAAAAGCTGCCTTACTTTGTTTAAAACTTGCTCTAGCCGCATTTATATGTTCTACAGCTATTTTCAGATCAAGATTTTGCTGTAACCCTTCTGTTATCAATTCAATTAACATCGGATCGTTAAACAATTTTTGCCATGGCATAGTGGCAATGGTAACCGTATCTGTATCTTGCTGGTCCCTGTAAATATTCTTTGTATCTATTGCTGGCCTTTCGTATTTCTTTGATACCTGGCATGATACCAACACGATCAGCAAAATTATTAGCCCTATATATTTTCTCATTATATTCATTTCTTACGAATTATAAAACTTCATTGTTTCTGCGTACTCCTGATATTTTCTCTTGCAGAGATTGAAAAACTACAAACAATGCAGGGATTACAAACACCCCGAATATTGTACCTACAAGCATCCCACCAACCGCAGCGGTTCCTATTGAGCGGTTGCTTAAAGCCCCTGCCCCGGTAGCAATCATCAACGGAAGCAAGCCGAAAATAAAAGCAAATGAGGTCATTAAAATTGGTCTTAACCTGGCCGTAGCACCTGAAATTGCCGACTGGATTAAGCTCATCCCACTAAGGCGGTGCATTAACGCGAACTCCACAATAAGGATTGCATTTTTTGCAAGTAAGCCGATGAGCATAATCAGACTTATTTGCAGAAAGATGTTATTATCAAGTCCAAATAATCGGGCAAACAAAAATGCTCCGGCCAGTCCTATGGGTAACGAAAGCAACACCGAGAAGGGCAGAATATAACTTTTATACTGTGCACTTAACAAGAAATAAATGAACAGCAAGCTGAGCATAAAGATTAATAGGGTTTGACTACCGCTAGACAACTCTTCTAATGTTAGACCGGAGAATTCATAAGTATAACCCTGTGGTAAAGTTTGGGCTGCCACTTCCTGAATTGCTTTTATTGCATCACCAGAACTGTAGCCGGGCTTGGGTGCACCATTTACTGCGCCAGCCGTAAACAGGTTAAAACGGTTTATAAATTCCGGTCCATAGATTTTTTTAAGCGTGATAAACTCTGATATCGGAGCCATTGCGCCTTTATCATTCCTAACAAATATTCTATTGATGGCCTCCTTATTGGTTCTCTGTTCAGCTTCGGCCTGAATCATTACACGGTATTGTTTACCAAAACGATTAAAGTCTGATGCATAAATACCCCCCAAATAGCCTTGCAGCGTTCCAAGTACGCGGTTAACAGGAACGCCTGCTTCCTTACATTTCGCAACGTTTACGTTAACTTCGTACTGCGGGAAACTTGTGTTGTAAGATGTAGCAGCATACATAATTTCCGGGCGCTGGTTTAGTGCTCCCATAAACTTGCCAATTACTGCATCAAAAGCTTTGTAACTACCTCCTGTTTTATCCTGTAACTGAAATTCGAAACCATCATTATTCCCAAACCCCTGTAATGTTGGTGCGGCAAAGAAAATGATATTGGCTCCTTTAATTTCTGCAGTTTTTGCAAACAACTGACCAACAATGCTTTTAATATCCTGCCCTTTTTTTGTCCTTTCTTTCCATGGTTTTAACCTGATAAATATAGCCGCATACGAGCTCCCGGTACCGCTCATTAAATCCATACCGGCAACTCTAGATGACAATTCAATCTCAGGAATAGACCTGGCAATACTATCTATTTTATTTGCAATGAATTCGGTACGTTCCAAAGAAGTTGCCGGAGGTAATATAACGTTACCATATATAGAACCACTATCCTCATTAGGCACAAATCCGGTTGGAGTGGTTTTAACCAAAAACCAGAATAAAAGACTAAACACAATGATTATCGCAAATGCAATCCATTTTTTTCCAATCAGGAAAACAACCGACTTCTTATAACGGTTGGTCATGGTGCTGAATGAAGCATTAAACCCTGCATAAAAGCGTTGTAAAAAGCCTGTTTTCTGTTCATGATGCTCGCCATGTGGCTTTAGCAACAATGCGCAAAGCGCCGGACTTAAAGTAAGTGCGTTTACTGCAGATATGATAATGGCCACAGCGAGTGTTAGCCCAAACTGCTTGTAAAATACCCCAACCGACCCTGTAACAAAAGTTACCGGAACAAATACCGCAGCCATAATGAGGGTTATAGAGATAATAGCCCCACTAATTTCACTCATGGCATGCATAGTTGCTTTTTTTGCTGATCTAGCACCCTGATCTAATTTAGCATGAACTGCCTCTACTACTACAATAGCATCATCTACCACAATACCAATGGCCAGAACCAGGGCAAAAAGAGTAAGCAGGTTAATAGTAAATCCAAAAAGCTTAAGGAAAAAGAATGTACCTATGATAGCTACCGGAACTGCAATGGCAGGAATTAAGGTAGAACGGAAATCCTGCAAAAAGATAAACACTACAATGAATACCAATATAAATGCTTCAATAATTGTAACTATAAGCTTGGAAATTGAAGCATCCAAAAACTCATTTGCATTGGCGAATACGCTATACTTAACTCCTTTTGGAAAGGTTAATGAAGCATCGTCCAGTATTTTTATACACTTCTTTATGATCTCATTGGCATTGGAACCTGAAGTTTGATTGATTGCAACATATGGCGATTCATGACCTTGCGCCATGATGGTACTCGAATAAGTAAAAGAGCCCATATCCACCTCAGCAATGTCTTTTAATTTCAATACCTGACCATTACCTACAGATTTGAGTATGATGTTTTCAAATTGCGCAGGCTTTTCAAGTCGACCGGTATATTTTAAGGTATATTGGAAAGGCTGACCACTGTTTTCTCCAACTTTACCCGGTGCTGCTTCTATGTTTTGCTCTGCAAGCGCTTCTGTTATGTCGGATGGGATTAATCCATAAGCAGCCATAACATCTGGTTTAAGCCAGATTCTCATACTGTAATCCATGCCTCCATATACAGCGGCATTCCCTACCCCCTCAACCCTTTTGATCTGAGGCATCACATTAATTTTTAAATAGTTATCAAGGAATTTCTGATCATACTTTCCATCCTCGCTGTACAACAGAAAACTAAATACTTCACTATTCAACCGCTTACTGGTGGTAATACCAACTTTGATTACTTCGGCAGGCAGCAAACTTGTAGCTTTTGTGATTCTGTTCTGCACATTAATTGCAGCCATATCCGGATCTGTACCTTGCTTAAAGTTAATGGTAATGCTGGCGCTACCATCGTTACTTGCCTTAGAGGTCATGTAGGTCATGTGTTCTACTCCGTTAATCTCTTCTTCGAGCGGGACAATTACGCTTTTCATGACCACATCTGCACTTGCTCCCTGATATGAGGTACTTACTTCAACGGCGGGTGGAGCAATGTCTGGATACTGAGAAATAGGCAATGAATATAGGCCTAGTAACCCCATTATAACAATGATAACCGATATAACGGTAGATAAAACCGGGTTATCTATAAATTTCTTTAACATAATATTTTAGTGTTTTGCTTTGATTTTCATTCCATCTTTCAAGCTGCCCATTCCTTCCGTCACAATCTGTTCGCCAGGGTTCAGTCCTTTTGTTACCACATAAAATTCACCTGAAGGGATGTCCATTATCTCTATCTCAGTACTTTTTACAGTACCGTTTTTAAACGTGTAGATCATCGTTTTTTCCTGCATTTCGAAGGTTGCCTTAGCGGGAACTAATAATGCCTTGCTTACTTTTAACGGGATGCGAATAAGTGCACTGGCACCACTCCTGATTAATCCATCGGGGTTAGGGAAACTTGCTCTAAGATTAACTGAACCCGTTTCTGTATTAATTAACCCGCTTAAAGTTTCCAGCTTACCTTTTTTTGAATATTCTGTTCCATTGGCCAACAAAAGTGTTACCGGAGGAATATTCATTAGCTTATCCTTTATAGTTCTTCCTTTGTTGTTTTCAGTGAAATCCAGAAACTGCTTTTCATTGAAGGAGAAGTAGACAAAAACACTTGCAATATTTGAAACTGTTGTTAGCGGCTGGGGTGATGAACTACTAACCAGACTCCCCGTTTTATAGGGTAAGTTTCCTACTACCCCATCTGCGGGACTATGTATACGAGTATAGCCAAGATTAGTACGGGCATTTACTAAACTAGCTTTTGCCTGTACAAGCGCAGCCCCTTTCGCGTGCAGATTAAAATTTGCCTGCTTAAGTTCATAATTACTAATGATCTCTTCTTTTACCAGAGGCAAGGTTTTCTCGACCTGCATTTTTGCTGTGCTTACTTCAGCTTCAGCATTTTTTATCGCGGCTGTAGCCGTTCTAACTTCCTGTTCGTACTGGGGGGCATTTATTTTAAAAAGTAACTGACCTTTTTTAACAACTGCACCTTCATCAACAAGTATCTGTTCTACAAAACCATCTACTTTTGGCCTGATCTCTATGTTCTGCTGGCCCTGTATAGTCGCGGTGTAATCTGTATTAAGAACAGCATCTTTAGGTTGTACTATTAAAACCGGATATTCCTGGATAGTTTCTTCCTGTGTCTGGCTTTGCGTTGGACTGCAAGCTTCAAATAGCAGCATTCCGCCTAGTAATGAGAGTAATTGTATTGTTTTCATAAATGTAATTTTTCTTTTTTGGCATAAATATTCCTCATCTCCTAAAAAATCTCTTTTTTGGCAGCTAAGGTTAACAGCGATTATTTATCGCCCGAACTAAAGTGTTGGGTTATTAATTAAATATGGAGTATCACGGTAGTTTCATTATAATTCTTTATTTCATTAATAAGTTAAGCAAAGTTAGTACTTTTGTGAATAAAACAACTAAATACTTGTTTTATTAGATTATGAAGACAAATCGATTCTTAATGCTATTAAAAACCCGTGGTGCGTTAACTGCAGGGGAAATTTCAAAGGAACTTGGGATTACAAGTGAGGGCGCCCGCTTACAACTCATAAAATTAGGTGAGGAGGGATTAATCAAGTCGACCAACGAATCAAAAGGAGTTGGCAGACCTACTGTGTATTTTAGTTTAACAGAAGAAGGAAACGCTGGTTTTCCTGATACGCATGCGGAACTAACCGTTAAGCTGATACAACTTATGAAGACTACGCTGGGCGACGAGGCTCTTGATAAAGTGATAGCGGCAGGTGAACAAGTTGGTAAAGAAAAATATTCTAACGAATTACAATCAACTACAGATCTTGAAGGTCGTATCTCCCAGCTTGCGGATATCCGTACACGCGAAGGATACATGGCTGAATATAGTAAAGATGAACAAGGCTATTTATTGATAGAGAACCACTGCCCAATTTGCGCAGCGGCGCAGGTTTGCCAAGGTTTTTGTGCTTCAGAACTTAACACCTTTAAGTTTGTACTTGGCGAGGATATAGATATAACAAGGGTAAATCATATTATTGCTGGCGACAGAAGATGTGCCTACAGAATAACGCTAAAGAAGGCCAGTTAAAATAAGCATTCTCCAACTGAATGTCGAAGAATGCTCAGTTAAACTTATCCTTTTAAGGCAGCAAGACTTTCTTCGATAGTATTTATCTTCGATTCAGCATCAGCCTTTTTATTGCGTTCGTTTTGAATGATCTCAGGTTTTGCATTTTGTACAAACCTTTCGTTACTCAACTTAGCATCTACAGATTTCAAAAAGCCCTGTAAATAAACCAATTCTCCATTTAGGCGTTCTATTTCAACATCAATATCAATAGCTTCATTTAAATGAATAAAGAATTCATCGTTGCCCACCATAAAGTTTACAGCTCCTGGAATCTTATCGTTTACAAACTCAACTTGATTAATATTAGCAAGTTTGAACACAATGTTTAACCATTTTTCGAAATCTAAAGATGAGTTTACTTTTATAGCAAGAGGAAGCGCTTCTTTAGGCGAGATCTGTTTTGTATTTCTAACATTTCTGATCTCAGCTACCAGGCCTTTAATAACCTCCACTTCTTTAAGTAACTGTACATTAGCCTCACCAACAACAGGATAACTTGCTACGATACAGCAGTCAAGTTCACCTTTCTCTCCAAAGAGTTCATCATGCCATAGTTCTTCCGTTAGGAAAGGCATAAATGGATGCAATAATGTCAGGATTTTCTCGAAGAAACCGATAGTTACTTTTAAAGTTTCAGCATCTATTGGATGTTGATAGGTTGGCTTAACCATTTCAAGGTACCAGGCACAGAAATCATCCCATACCAATTTATAACAAGCCATTAAAGCTTCCGATAAACGGTATTGTTTAAAGTTATCTTCAATCTCTGCGAGTGCTTCGTTAAAGCGGTTTTCGAACCACAATATTGCCTGCTGATTAGGATTTTCAAGATTTTCATCAACCTCCCAACCTTTAACCAATCTGAAGGCATTCCATATTTTGTTGGCAAAATTACGGCCTTGCTCGCAATAGCTTTCGTCGAACATCAAATCGTTTCCAGCCGGAGAGCACAACAGCATCCCTACCCTTACTCCATCAGCTCCATATTTTTCAATAAGCCCAATAGGATCAGGAGAGTTACCTAATGATTTCGACATTTTACGGCCTAATTTATCTCTTACAATACCTGTTAAATAAACATTTGTAAAAGGCTTTTGACCCCTGAACTCATGGCCTGCCATAATCATACGTGCTACCCAGAAAAATAAGATCTCAGGGGCAGTAACCAGATCATTGGTAGGATAATAATAGTTAATATCTTTATTGTCCGGATCTTTAAAACCATTAAACACAGAGATTGGCCACAACCACGATGAAAACCAGGTATCCATTACATCTGGATCCTGAGTTACAAAAGGTGCCAATTGATGTTTAAAACCATGGATTTCAGTTTCCGTAAATACTCCGTCAATATCTTTAAGTTTTAAAAACTCATCAAGTGCTTCTTCTTTAGTTTTTGCTACAACCCAATTGCCTTTATCATCGTACCATGCAGGAATTTGTTGTCCCCACCATAGTTGTCTACTGATATTCCAGTCCCTAACATTCTCCATCCAATGACGATAGGTGTTTACGAACTTTTCAGGGATTAACTTAACATCACCCTCCAATACATCTTTCAATGCAGGTTTGGCCATTTCATCCATTTTACAGAACCATTGCATAGATAGCTTTGGCTCAATAGCTGCATTGGTACGTTCAGAAAAACCTACCTGCGATTTATAGTCCTCAACTTTATCTAAATGACCGGCTTCCTCTAATAAAACAGCGATCTTTTTTCTTGCCACAAAGCGGTCTTCACCAACAAGTACTACAGCAAGTTCATTTAATGTGCCATCTTCATTTAAGATATCTATTACAGGTAGCTTGTGCTTAACACCCAATTCATAATCGTTCAAATCATGAGCAGGAGTAACCTTTAAACATCCGGTTCCAAAGTCCATCGTTACATACTCATCTTGAATAACAGGTATTTCACGATTGATTAGCGGTACAAAAACTTTTTTCCCTTTCAGGTGCTGGTAACGCTCGTCGCTAGGGTTAACACAAATGGCAGCATCTGCCATAATTGTTTCGGGACGGGTGGTAGCAATGGTTAAGAAATCATTGGTTCCGGATACCGAATATTTTATATAATATAATTTTTGATTTACCTCTTTACGGATCACTTCTTCATCAGAAACCGCAGTTTTACCTGCCGGATCCCAATTCACCATACGTACACCGCGATAAATTCTTCCTTTTTTATACAAATGGATAAAACTATCAATTACGGCTTCTGACAGATCATCTTCCATTGTAAAGCGTGTACGCTCCCAGTCGCAACTTGCGCCTAGCTTTTTCAGTTGATCAAGAATAATACCTCCGTATTTCTCTTTCCATTCCCAGGCATATTTCAGAAATTCTTCTCTGCTAAGGTCTTTTTTGCTGATCCCCCTTTCTTTAAGCATAGCAACAACTTTTGCCTCAGTAGCAATTGATGCATGATCCGTTCCAGGTACCCAGCAAGCATTTTTCCCCTGCATACGTGCTCTACGAATCAGAACATCCTGAATTGTATTGTTTAGCATATGTCCCATATGTAAAACCCCAGTCACATTTGGAGGAGGTATTACAATGGTATAAGGCTCACGTTCGTCAGGCTCAGAATGAAAAAAGTTCTTTTCTATCCAGTAGCTGTACCATTTGTCTTCGGTTGCCGCCGGGTCGTATTTTGTAGAAATGCTCATTATTTTGAAAAAGTATCAGATTTGGCTGTAAAAATAAGAATAAAAAAGACAGATGCTATTCGCTTCCTCAAAATCTTGAAGGGAAGATTTTGCATGTCAGCTCATAACACTGACTTTTTTTGGAAAATAGCAAGAGAAACAGAAGAGTAAGATGAACAATTCAATTTGATAAATCTCGACCTCATACAGGTTTACACTCCCTCTTTAGACACTTTATATTAAAAAAGATCAATGTCCTCAAAGTACATTGATCTTTTTTAACCTTAGTTTCTTTACTTCAAATTTTGCATAAAGTAATCAGTAACCTTTTGATACAAATGCGCTCTGTCTTTACCAATTACGTTATGCTCATGACCTGGATAGATCATATAATCTACCTGAATACCCTTATCAACAGCTTTTTTAACAAAATCGACAGAGTGTTGCTGTACTACAACCGGATCTTGCATACCATGAATTAACAACAGCTTTCCTTTTAGCTGATCAACCTTACTACTCAAGTCAGTAGCGGCATAGCCTTCGGGATTTTCCTGCGGAGTATCCATATAGCGTTCAGTGTACATCACCTCATAAAACTTCCAGTTTATTACCGGGCCACCTGCAACAGCGGCTTTAAAAATACCAGGATGTGTAACCATAAAATCAACCGTTCCAAAACCTCCAAAGCTCCAGCCAAATAGGCCCATATTAGCAGAATCAACATAAGGAAGCCCCTTCAGGTAATCTACAGCCTTCATCATATCTTCCATTTGCACGTCCCCCGCTCTGCGGAACATAGACTGTTCAAAAGCTTTACCTCTATTATCGCTTCCTCTTGTGTCAATTGTTAGTACCACATAACCACGCTCAGCCATATACCTGAACCAATAATCTCCGGCACCGGCATTCCATGAATTTAAGATAAGTTGAGCATGAGAACCGCCATACCAATACACAATAACAGGATATTTTTTAGTGCTATCATAACCAACTGGTTTATATAAGCTGCAATACAAATCGTCTCCACCGTTACTTTTTATAGTAAAGATCGATGAGTTTTCTGTAGCAAACGCAGCTAAAGGATTGGGAGCTTTTAATAATGTTTTTGTTTTAGCCGTTGCAGTTTCAATTAACTGGATTACTCGGGGTTGTTCCGGATTACTGTAATTATCAATTACACTGTTTCCTGAAGTACTTATTTGTGTATTGTGCACTGCTGAACCTTGTGTAATCCTGTTAGATTTACCTGATTTCACATTAAGTGTATATAAATTACGAGTTATCGGAGATTCTTCAGTAGAAACATAAAACAGCTGACCACCCTTTATATTAAATCCTTTTACATCAAGTACCTCCCAGTTCCCTTTAGTCAACTGTTTTAATACTTTTCCATTTAAATCGTATAGATATAAATGATTCCATCCATCACGGTTACTTTGCCAGATGAACTTAGAAGGATCATTTTTAAGGAATAACATAGGGACTAAAGGCTCAACATATTTTTCATCCTTTTCTTCAAATAATGTTTTCACGAAATCACCGGTAACTGCATTATATTGATTTAGCTTCATGTGATTCTGTCCGCGGTTTAAAACGGCAATGTATATGTATTTATCATCCGGACTCCATGCAATATTAGTAAGATACTGTTCAACAGGCTCACCCGTTTTAAGGTAAACCACGGCTTTACTTTCCGCATTATAAACCCCTACTGTTACCTCATGACTCTTATCGCCTGCCATAGGGTATTTAATATTTACATTTTTTGCAGGCCTGGTTGTCCAATCTATGATCGGATAATCAGAAACCATGCTTTGATCCATTCTATAAAAAGCAAGAGACTTACCACTATTGCTCCAGAATGTTCCTTTTGTTATTCCAAATTCATCACGGTGTACCGACGAAGCATAAACAATATCTTTACTCCCATCCTTTGTTACCTGATTCTGATCAGCGCCATTAGCCACAAACAAATTGAAATTATCCAGATACGCGATGTACCCGGCTTTACTTTCTTCTACATTAGTTTTGCTGGCAATTGCCGCATCTACAATTACTTTATAGGTATTCTTAGCAGGATTAAAAGCAACCTTACTTCCGTTTACGGTTAATATCCAATCAGGTCCCTGATTAAATTGAATAACAGGCATCGCCTTTAACGTATCCTTTTGGAGTGATTTTAATTTCTGATTTAGCTGGGCCAATGATAAGAACTCCTGCTCCTGCTGACTCTTAAAATTGCCACTCATCCATACAGGTTCATTCCCTATTTTTTTGGCATACACATAATTCTCTGTGCCATAAATAAATTGAATTTGAGAAAGATTTTCCGGAGCCAAAGTAGTGCGTGCATTACTCATTGCATCCTGAATGGTCAATTGTTTATCCTGGGCTATACCATAAAAAGCAATTGACAACAATTGAATACATAAAATCAGTTTTTTCATCAGTTGTTCTAAAAGATGATGAAGCTATCATGCGCTGCCCGATATTATTCATTTCGGTTTATATGATGCAGCACATGATGGTTTCATCGTATGAATAATAAGTTGGGGCCAAACTTATACAAAATATCGCAAATTACATCGCTGGCTTGATTACCTTTGATGTGTGAAAAACATCTTTATAGGTTTACTGTTCGCTATGTTGTGGGCCTCAGCATCTGTAGCTACAAAATTTGGCATTTTATCTGCGCCTCCATTGGTCCTGGCAAATATTCGTTTTTTCCTTGCGGGGCTTGTATTACTCTCATTTGGATATGTATTTAATAAATCCTATAAATTACCTAATGCCGAAGAATGGAAGCATCTTGCAGTATTTGGACTTTTAAATACCACCGTTTATCTGGGCTTGTATGTATGTGCGATGAAATATACCGCTGCAGGTATAGGCAGTTTAGCAACATCAACAAACCCACTATTAATCGTACTATTATCTTCCTGGCTAATTGGTCGTAAACCTTCGAAAGAAGAAATATTTAGTATTATAATAGGCATGGCAGGTATCGGAATTGCAACCTATCCACTGTTAAAAGATAGCAGTACAACGCTAATGGGAATCAGCTTATTGATGTTAAGTATGGTCTGTGTATCTTTTGCCAGTGTATACTATGCAAGAGTAAAATGGAAGCTTCCCAACATTTTGATCAATGGATGGCAAGTGGCGCTAGGGGGAATATTTCTACTCCCGTTTACCTTTTTCTTTAGTGATTTCTCATCGATAAAAATGGACAACAGGTTTATATTTTCTGCTTTATGGCTTAGCCTTGCAGTCTCCGTAATAGGGCTTATATGTTGGTTCTACTTATTAAAAATAGATACGGTTAAAGCTTCACTATGGCTGTTTCTCTGTCCACTTTTCGGCTTCTTTTATGCCTGGTGGTTAATGGATGAGCCCATTACCCTGTATACAGTTGCAGGTACTTTGCTTGTTGTTTTCGGATTGTATCTTGGCCAGAGAAAAAAATTAAGCAGAAGTATTAATAAGCAGTAAGCAGATTATACCTCACCAAACAATAGAACATATTTTACACCCCTTACACAATAAAATATGTTAAAATATGTTAAATAGGTATAACTGACTTAGTCATGAAAGCAATAAAACTATTTTTCTTTTCGGGTTCCTTGCTTAGGCGGTTCAGCCTAACTAAAATCTACTACTGGTTTAACAAGTAATATTTTGAATAGACAAAATGCTTGTTAAGCAGTATTTATTACTTTTACCTCATTGATGTTATTATAAACACCACATGTCGCAGGGATTCTCCTGTATAGGTAAAGTGTTATAAAATCTGTTGACTAACTTTATGAATATTTTAAAACTAACCAGGCATATTGTTGCCTTAGGAATTCTTGCGACCGGCTATACAGCTAGTGCTCAATCTCCCGCAAAATTTATCGACCCAACCAACATGGATCTCAGCATAAAACCTGGAGATGATTTTTACACCTACGCCAGCGGCACATGGATTAAAAACAATCCTGTTCCTGCAAAAGAGACCCGTTGGGGCAGTTTCAATGCATTAAGGGATTTCAACATCAATGCCGTAAAAGGACTTGTAGAAGATGCGACTGCTGATAAAACAGCTCCCGTGGGATCAGTAAAAAAACGTGTGGGTGATTTCTTTGCTGCTGCAATGGACAGTATTGCAATTGAAAAATTAGATTATAGCCCAATTAAAGCTGATCTGGAAAAAGTTAAACAACTTAAAACTGTTCAAGATATTTTGGACCAAACAGTATATATGCGTGTGAGCGGACTTGCTTCCCCTATGTTTGGATTTGGTGTTGGCCAGGACAGAAAAAACGTAACAAAATACCTTCCGCAACTTGGACAAGGTGGCACTACGCTTCCCGATCGTGATTACTATTTGAAGGATGACAGCAGGAGTGTAAAGATCCGTGAGGCGTATACAACCTACATGACTACCCTTTTTGGTTTAATTGGCTACAAGAACACCGAAGCTCAGAAAAAAGCAGCAACGGTAATGTCAATAGAAAAGAAATTTGCAGATGCACAAATGTCTCGTGTAGAAATGCGCGATCCATATAAAACCTATAATAAGTTTAGCGTTGCAGACTTTAGTAAGACCACTCCATCTGTAGACTGGGCAAAAATGCTGCCTAAACTAAAAGTAAATGGCCAGGATACAATACTTGTTTCTACTCCTAAATTCTTTGTGACTTTTGACGAAATGCTAAAGAGTGTTTCTTTAAAAGATTGGAAAACATACCTGGAATGGAATGTATTAAAAAATGCTGCTCCTAACCTAAGTTCACCTTTTGTAGCTGCAAATTTTGCTTTTAATCAGGTTCAAAGTGGACAAAAAGTTCAAACTCCAAGATGGCAAAGAATGTCGCAATTAACAGATGGCACAATTGGAGAACTGTTAGGGCAACTATACGTGGCCAAATATTTTAAGCCAGATGCAAAGCTACGTATGGCGGAACTTATCAGTAACCTTAGAAAGGCATTTGAGATCAGGATTAAAAACCTTGACTGGATGAGTGCCCCAACAAAGGAAAAAGCACTTGCCAAACTAAATGCATTTGTTCCAAAAATTGGATATCCGGACAAGTGGAAAAACTATGATGGCTTAGCTATAAGCCGCACTTCTTATTTCCAGAACTTAAGAAACGCAGGTGCATGGGGATATAAAGAATCAATAGATCAATTAGGTAAACCTGTAGACCGTACGCGTTTCGGAATGACTCCACCAACAGTTAATGCCTACTATAGCCCAACAATGAACGAGATTGTATTCCCTGCCGGGATTCTTCAGTTCCCGTTCTTTGATCCAAATGCTGATGATGCTGTTAATTATGGTGGTATTGGTGCTGTAATTGGACATGAAATGTCTCACGGATTTGATGATTCTGGCAGCCAGTATGATAAAGATGGTAATCTGCGTAACTGGTGGACTGATGAAGATAAAACTAAATTTGAAGCAAAAACCAAGGCTTTAGGAGAGCAATTTGACGCCTATACTGTATTAGATACCATCCACGTAATAGGAAAACTGACGATGGGCGAAAATATAGGTGACCTTGGTGGCCTAAATGCTGCATATACTGCATTTAAGTTAACTAAACAGGGTCAGTCCAATGAAAAGATTGATGGTTTTACACCAGATCAACGTTTCTTCCTTTCCTGGGCACAGGTTTGGAGAGGTAATATTTTACCTGAAAGTGCGGCGCAGCTGATTAAAACAGATCCCCACTCGCCAGGGCCTTACAGAACCATTGGAGCACCGGTAAATATGGATGCGTGGTACGAGGCATTTGATGTTAAACCGGGCGACAAATTATATAAGAAACCTGAAGACAGAATTAGAATGTGGTAAATATATAATGGCGCTTGCAAAAGCGCCATTAGTTTAGCTTTTTGCTTTATCGTATACCAAATCAGTGAGCTGGTCCAGAGATTTTAGTATTCGATCCATATCATTCGGGTTATTAATATCAATACCACAAAAGGGGTTCCCGCTAGCTTTAGACTGCAATACCATAAAAATTATACCTGCAACCTGCAGTGCCATTATCGCACGAAAGTCAACACCTGATTTTTCGAAATTAGGTAGAAGCAATTTAAAAACCTCTTCACCAAAAGCTTCCCGTTTTAAACCAACCTCCTTCATCAGTTTGCTTTTTTCACTGGTCTCCCAGATAACTATCTTCTGCATTTCCTCCTCAGTGTAAAAAAAACTAAGGTGGGTTTTTAATATTGTCTTAACCATAGGCCGGCCGCCATCAATTTGAGATTCGGCCATAAGTCTTTCCATGTCCCCAGATAAACCAATCCAATAATCTTTTGTCTTTACATAGGTTTCTATCAAATTATTTACATTGTTATCAAAATACCTATAAATCAACTTCTTATTGACCTCCGCTTTTTTGGCAATATTGTTAACACCTAATGCCGTATACCCCTCATTCTTAATAATCTCACCTACCGCAGCAATCAATTTAAGCATAGTTCTTTCCTTATCTCTAATTGCTCCGGCTATACGTTTTCTAGGTTTCTCCATGGGCTAAAAATAAGAAAAAAATGTGTATGTCACCACTTTGCAAAATTCTAACAACTATTTTTGAGAAAGTTTATGTACCTCAATAACCAAATTAACATCTCTCACTATGAATTACATACCGGAACCTTTACCAGACCTAAAAGCCATCAGAATTTCGAACCTGGCTGCAGGAGACATCCTAGTCAATCTGGGCACCTTACTCGAAATCATTGAAAATGAGGACTCTTTCTCGTTAGTTATAGATAGAATGGAACAACGACAGGTTTGGAATTTTAACAAAACTGAAGAATTATTTATCAAATCTTACTAATAAAGAAGAAATCAAAATATTAACTCAACGCTCAACAATTCAAATGACCAGGAAGGAATTTCGGGTCATTTTTATTTTATAGAAGTTCACAATTAATATCGTAAAAGTGCATTTTCACTTTTTTTTAATATTCGCTGTAACCTTTCGCACCATTCCTGCATCTTATAAATAACTAAATAAGAATCACAAAAACCATCCACATATTCGATTAATATGCTTAAAAGCGTATGTGGAAAAAGTATGCCATTATGAAACCTAACAAATACATTCTACTTCTCGCCATATTTGCCTTTACGCTGACTTTTACAGTCGTGAATGCGCAATCAGACAATACAAACGGAGAAATATCCGGTAAGGTGTTAGATGAACAACAAAAAGCATTTCCCTATGCTACCATTAGCTTGTTAAATGCCAAAGATTCAACCACAGTAAAAGGTACGCTCACCTCCGACAATGGGACTTACCAGTTAAAAGAAATTAAACAAGGTAATTATCTTATTGCCATTTATGTAGTTGGCTACAAAAAGGTATTTAAAGGCCCTTATTCTATAAATTCTGACAAAAAAACTCATGACCTCGGCAATGTCCAATTGGCTACCGATTCAAAACAGTTGAAGGGTGTTGAGATTGTTAAACAAAAACCACTGATAGAAAGGCAGATAGACAAAACAGTTATAAATGTAGAGAATAGCGCATTGGCAGCTGGTAATACAGCTCTGGATATTTTACAGAAATCGCCTGGAGTTACTGTCGACAAAGATGGCAAGATTAGCTTAAAAGGTAAACAGGGTGTTACCGTAATGCTTGATGGTAAACCTACCTACTTATCCGCAGAACAATTGGCCAACCTGCTTAGATCTACAGAAGGAAATGCAATCCAATCTATCGAATTAATTACTAATCCTTCAGCAAAATATGACGCTGCCGGTAACTCGGGAATCATCAATATTAAGTTAAAAAAAAACCGGAATTATGGCACTAATGGTTCAATACTTGGAGGCGTTGGCTACGGCAGATATTACAAAGCAAATGGTGGTTTAAACCTAAACCACCGTGAAAAAAAGATTAATATTTTTGGTAATTACGACTATGGCCGCAACAAAGGATTTGGCAGCACAGATATTGCCAGGGTAAACAATACAGCAACCGATCAAACCTATTTTGATCAAACCAATATGAACATACGACGCAGAAACAACAGCAATTATAAAGGCGGGATAGATTATTTCATCAATGATAAAAACACAGTTGGCTTTGCTTTTAATGGATATAATGCAAATGGAAAAAATGCATCAGATGTGCTTACGTTGATCGGCGATCAGCCTTCCAAAACAGACTCCTCAGTTGTCGCTCAAAACCCTAACAGATATAAATACACTGGTATGTCTTACAACCTGAATTATAAAGGGACAATAGACACCCTTGGTCAGGAAATAAGTATAGATGCCGATTACTCTAAACACATTGGCAGACAGGATAACAATTTCAACAATAGATATTTAAACAATGTAGGCCAACCCGCTAAACCCGATTATATTTTTAGAAATGCTACACCATCCACAACAAAAATATGGGCAGGAAAAACAGATTACACCTACCCTATTAACAAAGAGATGAAACTTGAAGTTGGTTTAAAATCAAGTTTTGTAGAAACAGACAACAACTTCATTTTTGAGAATTACGAAAACAACCAGTGGCAAAATGACGTCAAACGCAGCAATCAATTCCTTTACGATGAGAACATTAATGCGGCCTATGCTAACCTGAATAAGAAATTTAAAACTACATCTGTACAATTAGGATTAAGGGCCGAGCAAACCAACTCAAAAGGAAATTCTGTTACAGAACAAAAAGTTGTGAACAGACATTACATTAACCTTTTCCCAAGCATATTCATAAACCAGGAACTATCAAAAGATCATGAAATGGGGGTTTCATACAGCAGAAGAATCGATCGTCCGGATTATGGCTCATTGAATCCGTTTATCTATTACCTCGATTTGTATTCCTACAGGTTTGGTAATCCATTCTTAAAACCTCAGTATACCAATGCTTTTGAACTATCTTATTCTTACAAAAAAACATTAAACGTAACATTTGGGTATAGCCATACTACTGATGTAATGTCTGATGTTCTGTTAACAGATACGGCTAAAAAAACAATTTTCATATCTAATCAAAACCTTGCTACGCAAGATGCGTACAACCTGAACATTAGTTATCCGATACAAATAACCAAGTGGTGGAGCAGCAACAACAATTTCACAGGTTTCTACAACAATTTTAAAACACCGGATCTTTTAGGCCAACCATTTCAAAGTGGAAGAGTTGCATTTAACTTTAATACAACTCAAACCATTACGGTAAATCCATCATTAAATATAGAATGGTCTGGTTTTTATCAATCTAAACAAGTTTACGGAACAATATTAATAGACCCTCAGTATGGTATTGACCTTGGTATAAATAAATCCTTCATGGATAAAAAACTGAGTATCAAACTTGCTGCAAATGACCTGTTTAAAATGCAAAAAAGTGTAATTACAAGTGCCCTGTCTTCACAAAACTATGTAGTTAATGAAAGATGGGAAAGTCAGGTATTTCGCTTAACATGTACATACCGATTTGGAAGTAACGATATTAAAGCCGCCCGTCAGCGTTCAGGCAGTTCCGAGTCAGAAGGCCGCAGGGTTAAATCCGGCAAATAGTCATTAATTATATTTCTCCTGAACCTTTTTACTGAGCTTTCTTAGTACAAAGGTTCGGGATTCTGCAACCCGGCTTTTCAATTCAGGATCTGGCAATACTTCCAAACTATCTAAAGATATCCACTGACGTTTTGCCATATGGTAAGCTTGCTTGATGCCCGGTCTTGCTACCAACATATCAAACTCATCCGGGTCACATTTAATAGACAACTTTCCTTCTTCAAGAGACATAATCACATAGATCTTTTCTTCAATCATAAAACACAGGTGATCCCACTTCATACCTTCAGTAGTTCCCTTTAGGCTCAGACAATAATCTCTAAATGTTTCAATATCCATAGCATGTAATTAAGATCTAAAGTTAAAAACTATTTTATCTAAGTTTGCACCGATGAATAAACTTATCCAAACCGCTGATGGTTCAAACACCCTATACAACGAAAGTATTGGAGAAAACTATCATTCCAAACACGGTGCTTTACAGGAGAGCAAACATGTATTTATTGATGCAGGTTTAAAACATGCAATAGCTAGCTTTCCGGATAAAGAAATATTTATTTTGGAGGTTGGCTTTGGCACAGGACTTAACTTTTTAATGAGCATTTCTCATTGTGCAGAACATCAGATAAGGCTTAAATATACAGGCTTGGAGGCTTTCCCATTAAGGATTGAAGAATTAGAATCAACAGGCTATGCCGCATACGTACCAGATACCATTTGGAACAGTTTGATTGACAATTATGGGAAAGCATTACTGCAGGCAGTAACCATGCTTCCAGATCAGCAGCTTAAAATTGTACAGACATATCTTCACAGGTTCCAAACAGAGCAAAGGTTTGACCTCATTTACTTTGATGCTTTTTCTGTTCAGCATCAACCCGAAATGTGGACAGACGAAATCATTGCGCATACTTGTCAGTTTTTAAAACCAGGAGGTATATTCGTTACTTATGCAATTACCGGAAAACTTAAACGCGCACTCAAATCAGTAGGTTTTACGATAGAAAAGCTACCAGGGGCGCCAGGAAAGCGAGAAATGCTAAGAGCAACTAAAGCAGTTGAATCTAAATAATTATTATAAATTACAAACCACCGACTATATTAGAAACACCATGCTGTTAAATTTGTTAAGTAACTAACAATGCGCTCGCTCAACCTACCTTAACAACAGAAATTACAGCAATGAAAAAAAGAAAACTAGGAAACTCCGATTTGTTTGTTTACCCAATAGCCTTTGGGGGGAACGTATTTGGCTGGACCGCGGATGAAAAGAAATCATTCGAAATACTTGATGGCTTTACCGATGCAGGCTTTAACTTTATAGACACAGCAGATGTATATTCTGCCTGGGTACCTGGGAACACCGGGGGTGAATCTGAGACGATAGTCGGAAACTGGATGTCGCAGAGAAATAACAGAGATAAAATTGTACTTGCTACAAAAGTTGGTGCCCCAATGGGACCCGATAAAAAGGGCTTATCTAAAAAGTATATCTTTCAGGCTGTAGAAGATTCTTTAAAAAGATTAAAAACAGACTATATAGATCTTTATCAATCTCATTACGATGATCTCGACACACCAATCCAGGAAACACTTGAGGCGTATCATCAATTAATAAAAGAAGGCAAAGTCAGGTGGATTGGCGCTTCCAACCTATCACCAGAACGCTTAACTGAATCATTGGAAATATCAAAAAAATTCAATCTGCCTAAATATCAAACCTTACAACCAGAATACAACCTATATCAACGGGAGGGTTACGAAAAAAACTTCGAACAAATTGTACAGGATAATAATTTAGGTACAATTAACTACTACGCTCTGGCAAGCGGCTTCTTAACAGGAAAATACCGTTCAGAAGCAGACCTAAACAAAAGTCAGCGAGGTGGCGCAGTTAAAAACTATTTGAATGAAAGAGGTTTTAAAATTTTAAAGGCTCTTGATGATGTATCAGAACAATATAGCGCAGATCAGGCAAGTATAGCGCTGGCCTGGCTTATTGCCCGTCCATCCATAACTGCACCAATTGCAAGTGTTACCAGCTTAGACCAGCTCGAAGACCTCAAAAAAGCTGCAACTTTAAAATTAAATGTAGAAGATATTGCAATCCTTGACGAAGCCAGTGCATGGGAATAACCTTTAATTCTTTTATAAAAACAAACGCCCTGCTAAATATTTGGCAGGGCGTTTGTTTTTAGTTAATTTTCCTATGTTAAACTTTTCTAACTGGCTTAATAAATCATCTATGAGAAACATCACGCTCCCTTTTTACGCTAAACTTGCTTTGGTGCTATTTGCAATCATCTGTTTAGGGTACCTCGCCATCTTAGGACAAACATTACTTGCGCCGTTACTAACCTCATTCTTGCTGGCATTACTGTTATTGCCTCTTTCTAATTTTCTGGAACAAAAATGGCACTTTAAAAGGAGCCTGGCTTCAATCGTATCTGTGATACTTATGATCGCCTTTATATCAAGCGTAATGTATTTTCTGGCAAACCAACTTACCGATCTTTGGCAAGACTGGCCTGCACTTAAAAAGCAAGGAGAGACTTCTTTTCATGACATCCAGAACTGGATTTCCAATACCTTTAACATCAATACAAAAAAGCAGATAGACTATTTAAGAGATAGCACCAGTGCTGCACTTTCTACCAGTGCCACTGTTTTAGGTGCCACATTGCTTACCCTATCCTCAACCCTGCTTTTTCTATCTTTCCTACTACTTTTTACCTTCTTCATCTTAAACTATCGAAAAGTACTTTTTACCTTTTTAACCGCTGTGTTTGAAGAACAACATGCGGATAAAGTAGGAGAAATTGTAAGACGCATAAAATACATCATCAAAAAATACATCACAGGGTTATTCCTGCAAATGCTCATTGTTACCTTATTAATGATCTTGGTTCTTTGGATATTAAATGTAAAGTATGCGGTTTTACTTGGTCTAATCGCAGGTATTTTCAACATCATTCCTTATATAGGTATCTTCACCGCCCTGCTGATCAGCGCACTGATCACTTTTGCTACCGCAGGTGCAGCCAAAATGCTACTTGTGGTAGTGGCCTTTGCAGGTGTTCATGCGCTCGATGGCAATGTATTAATGCCTTTAGTTGTGGGTTCAAAAGTAAAGATAAATGCACTATTTGCCTTTATAGGCATAGTAGTTGGCGAAATGATATGGGGCATATCAGGTATGTTTTTATGCATTCCATACATGGCAATGCTAAAAATTATATTTGATCGTGTAGATTCTTTAAAGCCATGGGGAGTATTACTTGGTGGAGAAGAAAGGCCACATAAAAAACGCAAGATATATCGAATCACCAAGAATATTAAGCTCGAAGAACAGGAATAGAAATAAATTAATAGCATTGATAAATGCCTGAAAATAGAACGCCACATATCCTTAATACCTCTGCAACCTTGCTGGGTTTGTGCTTTATTGTGTTGACCTCTCTTAAGGTCGCAAAAATGAGCGACAGTACAATCATTGATGAAACAACAGCGCTTGCAATTATATTATTTATGACGGCCTGTATTTTATCATTTCTCTCCATGAAAAGAAGAGGTCCTTCAAACTATCCTTTAGAGAGAGCGGCCGATATTATATTTTTATTAGGCCTTGTTGTTCTTTTTTTAACCACAATGATGGTTACCTTTAACGTCATAAAATAAACACCCAATGCCTAATAATATACCTCCGGTTACTGCAAACGATCCTGCTTCCGCTTTTCAAAGACTCCTTACTGTGTTAGATACATTACGCACACAATGCCCATGGGATAAAAAGCAAACCATGGAAACACTGCGACATTTAACTATCGAGGAAACCTATGAACTATCTGATGCTATCCTTGAAGGGGACTTGGACGAGGTAAAAAAAGAATTGGGAGATGTAATGATGCACCTTGTTTTTTACGCCCGTATTGCTTCAGAAACGAATGACTTTACCATAATTGATGTACTGAATAGTGTGTGCGATAAATTAATTAGTAGACACCCGCACATCTATGGAGATGTTGAGGTGCAAGATGAGCACGATGTAAAACGCAACTGGGAGCAACTAAAACTTAAAGAAGGAAACAAATCTGTTTTATCCGGGGTACCCGCTGGCCTGCCTTCTTTAGTAAAAGCAAGTCGCATTCAGGAAAAAGCAAGAGGTGTTGGCTTTGATTGGGACAACAAAGAACAGGTTTGGGAAAAGGTTGAAGAAGAGTTGCAGGAATTTAAAGATGAGTATAATGTAGTGGATGGTGCCGCAATAGATATAGAAAAAGCAGAAAGTGAATTTGGAGACCTACTGTTCTCCTTAATTAATTACGCTCGTTTCATTAACATCAATCCTGAGAATGCATTAGAAAAAACCAACAAAAAATTCATTAAGCGCTTTCAATATCTTGAAAGCAAAGCTGAAGAAAATGGCAAAGCACTTAATGATATGACATTGGCAGAAATGGATATTTATTGGAATGAAGCCAAGAGCTTAAAGTAACTATTTAATTTGACAAAAAAAGCATATCAATCGTTTGCACTCAACACAACTATTTGATATACAGACGCTTATAGTACAACAAAAAAACAAATAGACTTAACCTTAGTTTAAGCACTTATTTCTTGTTTTAAAATGGGTTAAAACCACTCATTTAACGTTAAAACTTAAAAACGCCCTAATAATCAGGCAATCTAGCTGTTTACAATAAGTGATTAATTTAACGATAAATTAATCACTTATTAAATTTCGATAGTAATTCAGTAAAAAACTGCCAGAACAAACGTTTGCGCAATTTTTCCATTACAATTGAACAGTCCCTAACTGTTTTTAGCTCTACCTTCACTCTTAATACTTTAGATCAGTTTATACGCTCAAAGCATAAATCTGATTGGGAAAAACTAAACTAAACTAAAATGATAATGAAATTTCATAGGGCTCTCCTTATTGACTTTTTTCATTTCTACCCCTGCAGGTATTTCGCTGCGCCATGTTTTTTAACAAAGACACATCCAACATCTGCCCGCTTCATTTTTAAAACTAAAACAACAAACATATAAACCAATAAATATGAAATCTAAATTTCTACTATTTTCACTATTAATCACATTTCTCCTCTCTATAGAGGGTTATGCCCAAACCGGGATTAAAGTAAGCGGAAAAGTTTCGGATGCCAAAGGAGAAGGCATCCCGGGAGTTAGTGTCAAAGTAAAAGGCGGCAAAGTAGGTGCCCTTACCGATGGTTCCGGTAATTATGCCCTCACCGCACCAGATGCACAAAGTATTCTGCAATTCTCTTTTATCGGTTTCGATTCTCAGGAATTTGCTGTTGGATCTAAAACACAAATAAATGTTACGCTAAAAGAATCCCAAAATGACTTGGAACAGGTTGTTGTAGTGGGCTACGGTACATCAAAAAAGAAAGATCTAACCGGTGCAATTAGTTCTATTTCAAAAGAGAGTTTAAACTTAGGGGGTGTTACTTCAAACGTTGCACAAGCCATTCAGGGTCGTGCTTCGGGTGTACAGGTAAGCCAGGCAAGTTCCGCTCCGGGTGGTTCTACCCTTATCCGTATCAGGGGTGGTAACTCCATCAAATCTACAAACGAACCGCTATATGTAGTAGATGGTTTCATTACGGATAATGGTAAAGATATTGCACCAAGTGATATTGAAGACATTCAAATCCTTAAAGATGCCTCGGCAACTGCTATTTATGGTTCAAGGGGAGCAAACGGTGTAGTAATGATTACCACAAAAAGAGGTAAGGCTGGCAAATCTGTAGTAGAATTAGAAAGCTACTATGGAACTCAAAGAATTAAAGAAAAGCCAGAATTGATGAATGCTACCGATTACAAGGCTATTACTAATGCCAAAGCAATAGAACAAGGCAATCCACCTGAGTATACTGCTGCTGATCTTGCAAGTACCACCAATACCGATTGGTTTAGCCTTGCTACAAGAAATGCAAGTGTGCAAAGCCATAACTTAAGTATAACCGGTGGTAATGAAGACACAAGGATTTCCATTTCAGGAAACTACTTCGGCCAAGTGGGAGCCTTAAAGAAAACAGATTTCAACCGTTATTCAGGTCGTTTCAATATAGATCACAAAGTTAGTAAGAGATTTACTACCGGCGCTAATATTTATGCAGCCAGGTCATTCTCAGAGTTTAAAACTTACGATGGGAACATAGTACCTTCTAACGTTCTATACGGTATACTTTTTTCTTCACCGGCTATTGCTCCATACAATGCTGATGGGACTTATGCACGCCGAAACGGAAGAGATAATCCGTTGGCATGGTTACTTGAACCAACAAACGATCGTTACAACAATAAAATGACTGCCAACATTTTTGGTGAACTTCAAATTATCGATGGCCTTAACTTGCGTGTAAATGCAGGTACAGAGTTTTCAGCTACCAAAGAAGGAACTTATTTGCCTACTACACTTGTTTCAGGTGAAAAAGTAAAAGGACAAGCTTCAGTTAACGAAGTAAATGCAACCCGTAACCTGATCGAAACTTATCTTAATTATAAGAAGGTATTTAATGGCATCCATTCGTTTGCTGCTCTTGCTGGTTTTTCATATCAATTTGACCAAAACGAAAGACACTACACGCAGGTACAAAATTTCACCACTGACAAATATCTTTATAACAATCTTTCTGCCGGCGCCGAAAGAATTGGCGCAATCACTAACAAAGAAGAAGAGATCAGGTACTCTTACTTTGGTCGTTTAAACTACGCACTAAAAGACAAGTACCTTGCTACTTTCACTTTACGCCAGGATGCATCTTCAAAATTTCCTACAAAAAACAGAGTGGGTTATTTCCCTTCCGGATCATTGGCATGGAGAGTTAGCGACGAAGAATTTATGAAAAATAATACCGTATTCTCTAACTTAAAAGTTAGAGCGGGTTACGGTGTAACTGGTAATGACAGGATTGCAAACTATATTTACATGAGTACATACGGGCCTACCGGAGTGTCACTTAGCGAAGAAAGTGACCTATATGGTGGCCTAGTAGCTACACGTTTGCCAAATCCAGATTTAAAATGGGAAAGTAACTACCAATTTGATGCTGGTATAGACATGGGCTTTTTAAATGACCGTATCAATGTTACCGCAGATTATTATCACAAAACAACAACAGATCTTTTATTGGATATTCCAGTTCCACAGGAGTTTGGGTTTACAGTTCAAACAGTAAATGCCGGCGAGCTACAGAATCAAGGTGTGGAACTTTCAATAAACACTAGAAATGTTGAGACTGATAATATGACCTGGAATACGACCTTAAACATTGCTTACAACAAACAGAAAGCTACAGACTTATTTGGCAGACCTTACATCATTTCACAAACATCTAATCCAGATGGTAGCGTTCCAGCAGCTGATTTCACAAAACTGGTAGTAGGAAGAGAATTGAGTGAACTGTATGGGTATGTTTATGATGGTGTTATTAAAACCGATGAAGTTTATGCTCCACAGCCACTTTCTAAACCAGGTGATCCTAAATATAAAGATCTAAATGGCGATGGAGCCATTACTGCCGATGACCGTCAGATCTTAGGTAATGCATACCCTCACTATGTATTGGGTTTCAACAACAGTTTCACTTACAAAGGATTTGAATTAGGTGTATTCTTCCAGGGAGCTTTTGGTGCCGATCTTTACAACATGAATCGCTTGCTATTGGAAACTTACACGGGTACGGATGCGTTACAGCGCTGGACTCCTCAAAACAACAATACTGATATTCCAAGAAACGGATACTTTACTTCAAAATATGGTGGTTATATCAACTCCAGATTCGTAGAGAACGCATCATATGTGAAACTAAAAAACCTAACTATCGGTTACAACATCCCTACTTCAAAAATCGGGTTCTTAAAAGGGGTTAGTAAAGCTAAAATCTATTTCACAGCTCAGGACATATTTACGATCACCAATTATTCTGGTCCTGACCCAGAGGTAAGCACTAACGACGCCGGTAACTCAAACTTAAGAGCTGGTCTAGATTTCAATGCCTACCCTGCTTACCGATCGTTTACTCTTGGTCTTAAATTAAATTTCTAACCTATTACAATTGTCAATTATGAAACGTACTATAATTTTATTATCAGCTTGTTTAATAGGTCTTGCTTCATGTAAAAACACTGCAGAGCCTAACGTATATAGCATACTTACAGAAGTTAATGCTTTTCAAACAAAAGCAGATGCAGTAGCTGCTGTAAACGGAGTTTACGCCAGGCTGAAACAGCCAAGTGGAATTAGTGACTCGTACCAATACTATGCAGGCTTCCAAATGGCCATTACAGACTTTACAACAGATATTGGTCACTCTTTTCAGTCTGGAGATATTTCACAACTTTCAGATGCGCAATGGTCTACTAACAACAAATACCTAAATTTTGCTTACCAGCATCAATACAAACTGATTGCTGACGCAAATAACGCCTTAGTTAATATCCCTAAGATCAAAACACTAACTGAGGCAGAAACAAATCAGTATTTTTCAGAGATTAAGTTTCTAAGGGCCCTGGCTTATATTGATTTAACTGATGAATTTGGCCCTGTTATTCTTATAACAGAGGAAGAAATGAAAAATCCTGACTATTCTGCTAAAACAACACCGGCAAGTCTGGAAGCCATCAACACATTCTTAATAAACGACTTAGAAAGTGCAGCGGCAAACCTGCCTGTAAATTACGAAGGAAAAGCAATTTACCCTACAAATGATGTGGGTCGTGTTACTAAAGGTGCAGCCCTTTCTTTACTTACTAAACTGTACATGCGCGAGCATCAGTGGCAAAAAGCTTTAGAAACCATTCAAAAGATAGAAGACTTACACCAATATGAGTTATATCCAACTTATGCAGGGCTTTTTGCAGAAAGCAACAAATGGTGTAAAGAATCTATTTTTAGTGCACTGGCTGATGCCCTTAATGATGGAACAGAGTTAATGAACCACTTTGGGCCTTTAAACAATCCGCTTGTAACAGATCGCTGGCAGTACTATGCTGTAAGCTGGACTTTCTGGAACTCATATGCACCAAACGATGAGCGTCGTGAAATGTTCTTTTATAGCTATAAGGGCACTGACGGTTTACAGTACATGCAAGCACCTGCCGGCCAAACTACCCCGCCAGAAGGCAAATACTACTTACCAGATGTTGCTACTAAAAAATATGCAGATCCAGCAGGCTCTAAAACCTACTATGATGGTCACGGTATTCCAATTCTACGTTATGCAGATATTGTACTATGCAAAGCAGAAGCATTAAACGAAGTAAACGGACCTACGCAGGCAAGTATTGACCTGATTAACTCGGTAAAAGCACGTTCAAAAGCAACCCTGCTTGGCGCCCCGGGCACTTATACCAAAGATAGCCTTCGCGACAAAATTCTACAGGAACGAGGATGGGAATTTTTCTTCGAATGCAAACGCAGAGCAGACTTAATCCGTATGGGCAAATACCAGGAAGTAGTTAACACTTATCTAAAATCAGTTGGCAAACCAGCTTCTATAGATATTGCCAAACACAAATATTTCCCTTATCCTCAAACTCAGGTCGATTTAAATCCGAACCTGAACAATGCAGGAAGACTTTAATAATTAATAAATTTAATCGGGATACAGCAACCTACACGGTATTGTATCCCGTTTTTTGTTTCTATACATTTTCATATTACCTTGTACTACAGCTAAAAAACTATTCATATGCAATTCATAAAGAGACTGATTCCCCTATTCTTTTTATTTCTGTTAAGTGCCTGCGCTAACCAGTGCGAGCAACAAATTATAGAGATAAAACTCAGCGCTCCGGATAGGAATAGCTTAAAGGTACATGCCGATGTAGAACTCAAAACCTCTTTAGATGTTTCAGTCGAATATTGGCCAAAGGGAAAAGAAAAACAAATAACAAGAACTCCCGTTTCGGTCAACAAAAAACATCACCGCATCGTGATGACCAACTTAAATCCCAAACAAGAATATCAATACCGCGTAATCACTCAGACCAGTAAATGCGAAGCCAAAAGCAAAACCTACGACTTTAAAACAACGGACTTCCCAATGTGGATACAGGACTTCTTTAAAGTTTATGCCCCTGATCCTAAAGTAATCCCTACCTCTTTCAAAGAAGGCTATATGCTTATCTACAGAAGAGAAATACCCGGCATTATTTTCATTATAGATGATAAAGGGGCAATAAAATGGTACCATCAGGTAGATGGAACAGGTTTTAAAACTACTCACTTTACCCAAAACAAAACCTTGCTTTCTATTCTTGGTAATGATGAATACCCAACCAGTTATGGCAATGAAATACTGGAGGTATCTTTAAATGGCGATACCCTGCTTCATCTCAAAAAAGGTGAAAAGGATTTTAAGCAAACTATACATCACGAAATTATATTAAACAAGCAAAATCACGTAGTTACCTTGTGTGTAGAACAAAAGATAATGGACCTTAGTAAATATGGCGGCAGCAAACAAGACACTATTAAGAGCGATGGCATTTTAGTAATGGACAGGAATGGCAAAAAAGTATGGAGCTGGAAAGTATTTGATGAGCTTGATCCGTTAAAGGACAAAAATTTAATGAGAGACAAGAAAGACTGGATGCACGCAAATAGCTTAAACTTCGATAAGGATGGCAATTACATCATTTCCTTTTATAACAACGGACAAATCTGGAAAATAGACGCCAAGACAGGTAAAGTGATCTGGAAATTCGGTAAAGATGGCGACTTTAAAATGCCTGAAGGGAGCACGTTTGATCAAGGTCATTCGGTTCACATGAACAATCAGGGTAACCTGATGCTGTTCGATAATGGCACCAGTAAAAAACTATCGAGAACACTGATATTTAAGTTAAACGAAGGCAATAGAACAGCTCAACTGGTTACCGAAACAAAACTTCCACAGGAAATCTATAACGACCGCATGGGAAGCTCTTACCTGATAGCTGATACCGCAATTTTACAATGTACCTCAAAAAGACACACTGTAGTACTCACCAACTTTAAAGGCACTTTCCTTTGGATGCTCAAAAGTAGTATTATGCCTTATCGTGTAGAGTTTATACCTAAAGAAAAGTTAGCACCCTATATAGAATAACACGGAGTAATTAACCGTGTTTCTTTTTCATTGTCATTTTAGCTTTCTGCCCTATTCCGTAGTTGTAATCTTTCGTGTTGCTTTCTTTTTTATCATGAAAAGCACCACCACCTTTGGGAGCTTCAACGGTTTCTTTTACTGTTTTAATTTTAGTAGAGGCTTTAGCAACTTTATCAATCACCAAATCTTCAGGCAAATCCATAACCGGAATTTTAGCACCTAACGACTGCTCAATCTTCCTTAAATCTACCAGTTCCATATCAGTAGCAAAAGTAATGGCCACAATCTCTTCCGGCCCTGATTTTACAACCCTACTTAAAAACAATTCCTTTTGTTCAGTAACCTCAAAGTGGAATAAAAATGGAATACCCGATAGGTCTACACTTGCAGATCCCTCATTTGCTACAATTAAAACCCTTGCTTCAGGGGTATCTTTAAAATCTTCTATATGATCAAAACCCTCTTCATCAAAAAACAGCGGATTCAATACAGAAACCTCACCTGGTTTGGCTGAGTGTATGCTTTTGCCCAGTTTCTGCGCTGTTAATCTCGAATTCACGAAAACTACAACCTTATCAAACACCTCATCATCACGCAACAACAGGTTCAGTAAGTTCACCTTGGTTTTAAAATTAGGCACCTGGTATAACAAAAGCTCATGCGTTATTGCCTTACGCTCTCCAAGATCTTCAACCTCTAGAGTAGTAGGGAAATTCATAAACTGATCAATCATCAGGTTCAGTTTATCATGAACAACAGTGGTAAAAATCAAATGCTGAACCTTACCCGCACTTCTTGCCAATTCACAAACCGGCAATTGCATGCCTTGCTTTACAATCACTTCAGCATCATCAACTATCAGCATCTGTAACCTGTTTAAGTTCAGGCCAAGTTTTAAATATACCGCACGTGCTCTGGTAGGTGTAGCCACCACAATATCAATACCATCAAGCAGTTCTTGAATCACCTCATCCATACCCCCTGTACCATACAAACCGATAATACGCAGATTACGGTTTTTACTTAAAAGCCGGAACTCTTCAATTACTGCAAGCACGCGCTCCTGATCCGGAACCAGAATTAATACTTTAGGAGCCTCATCAGTACTGTATTTTAAACGCATTAAAACGCCAAGCACGTAGGTTGTGGTTTTGCCACAGCCTTCTGGTCCAACAGCAATAATATCTTGCCCGCCAATTATCCTGGACATAGTTTTTGCCTGAATTTCTTTAGCAGAGATATATCCGGCATCATTCATTGCTGTTACCAGCGACTTGCTTAGTTTTAATTTATCTAACGACACAGTTTCCTAATATTAAATTATAATGGCGCAAATTTACGGAAATAAAACAACATCGTTATTCATAGAAAACAGAAAGCTAATACATAGTTAACAATTAGTTTAATCTATAACCTTTAAGTTATAAGCAACTCCCTTCCTCTACTTCAAAATCACAAAACCATAATCCCATTTTCATATTGATTTTACAGCGCCCATCTAGCTTTGCGCTGTAAAAATCAAACTCAAACATGAAAAGAAAACTACTTTTGTTTAGTGTTCTATGCCTTTTCTTCGCTCAGGCAGCCATAGCACAAAATCTCATCAAAGGAGTCGTAAAAGACACCAAGGGCGTGGGCATACCAGGCGTTAGTGTAAGTGTAGCAAATACAAAAAAAGCAACAGTTACAGATTTCGAAGGTAAATACAGCATTCCGGCAGCTGCCGATGCTACACTTACTTTTACTTACCTCGGCTATATTTCTCAAAACGCAGACGTAGCAGGTAACACTCAGCTCGACATTACCCTCCAGGAAGATTCTAAAACACTAGGCGAGGTAGTAGTAACTGCAATTGGTATTAAGCAACAAAAGAAAAAAATTGGTTATGCCACGCAGGAGGTAAAATTAGATGTATTGTCAGAATCAAAAACAATGAACATCGGTAATGCCCTGTCCGGACAAGTTGCGGGTTTAACGGTAAATAACCCTACTGGGATGTTCCAGGCACCAGGCTTCTCTTTAAGAGGTAAAAACCCACTTATTGTAATTAATGGCGTCCCTGTCGAAACAGACTTTTTTGATGTTTCTGGTGATAACATTGCCAATATAAACGTACTAAAAGGCACGACAGCATCTGCTTTGTATGGTTCCAGAGGTAAAAATGGTGCGATATTGATCACTACAAAAAATGCTGAAAAAGACGGGCTTGAAATCAACATCAATACCAACAATATGGTTACTGCAGGTTTCACTGTATTTCCTGAAACCCAAACCGAATACGGAAACGGATCCAACGGCAAGTACGAATTCTGGGATGGTGAAGATGGAGGTATCTCTGATGGTGATATGATTTGGGGGCCTAAATTTCAGCCAGGTGTTAAAATAGCACAATGGAACAGCCCTATCAGAAACAAGCAAACCGGAGAAACCATACAATGGTACGGAAATGTTAAAGGTACCATTTATGACGATAAATCTAAATATGAAAGAGTACCTACTGATTGGGTTAGACACGACAACCTAAACGATTTTCTTAGGCCCGGTATAGTAACCAACAACGATTTCTCGGTAGCCTATAAAGGTGCCAAAGCACAATTTTATGCCTCAGGTAAATATTCATTTCAAAGAGGTCAGGTGCCAAATACCTCACTTACAACAGGTGGCATGAACTTTAACTCTTCATTTAACCTTACCAGTAATCTTCAATTAGACGCTACCCTATCTTACAACAAAGTTAGCTCTCCAAACTACCCACGTTACGGGTACGGACCTAAAAACCATATGTACACCATTTTGATATGGATGGGCGACGACGTAAACGGCAAAGATCTTAGAGACCATATGTATGTTCCAGGCATGGAGGGATACAGACAGGCAAACTATAACTACGCCTGGTACAACAACCCGTATTTTGCTTCACAAGAACTTACACAAGCAACAGACAGAAATGTATTAAATGCACAGGCAAAACTTAGATGGCAGGTAACGCCTGAATTAAGCTTGCAGGCAAGAGCTTCGGGACGTGAAAACAAATCGTTCGACAACATGAAAAGTCCTAAATCGTACATGAACTACGGCGATTCAAGAAATGGGGATTACAAAATGTGGAACAATTCACAAATGAATGTCGATCTGGATTTCCTTGCCTCATACAATAAAGAGATCTCAAAAGACCTCAACTTCACATTAAATGCGGGTGCATCAACCTTCAATAGAGACATACAGCAAGAATACTCATCTAGTGATGGTTTAATTGTACCTTTTGTTTATAGCTTAAACAACACCCAGGGCCCCGTACAGGCAACAAATTACCTGGAGCAGAAATCTATACGAAGTGTATACGGATCGGCAAATTTCGATTTGTTTAATGCGATTTACTTAAACGTAACTGGCAGAAACGACTGGTCATCAACCCTTGCAAAAGAAAACAGGTCATACTTCTACCCATCTGCATCTTTAAGTACTATGATTTCGGATTATATTAAAATGCCTAAAGCCTTAGATTACCTTAAACTTTATACCTCATGGGCAAAAGTATCAAATGATCTTGCTCCGTATAGCATTAGCTCTACTTACACAAAAGACGTAACCTACGGATCAACACCATCAGTTACCTACCCTAACGGGATCATCAACCCTAACATCAATCCAGAGAAATCTACATCCTACGAAGTTGGTCTATCAACCTCACTGGTAAAAAAAGTAGGCTTGGAATTTACTTATTATAATGTAATTGATGAAAATCAGATCATAGATTTAAGCACATCAGAGGCATCCGGCTTTAAAACACGTAAGGTAAACGGCAACAAATACAAAACTCAGGGTCTGGAAATAATGGCTAATTATAGCGCTGTAAAAAGCCAGAACTTTAGCTGGGATATCGCCACAAACTGGAGCACTTCTGTAAAGAAATTAACAGAAATCTATAACAACCAAGCTAAGTTTGGCGATCTGAAATTAAATGAAAGAGCAGATAGCTTCTACGGAACAGTATGGCAAAAAAGTGCCACAGGCGAGGTAATTCTTGATCCAAATACTGGTTTGCCCACCAGAGATAACTTCAACGTAAACCTTGGTCACAGCGATCCAAGCTGGCGATTAGGCTTGCAAAACAAGTTCATGATAAAAGGTTTTGATGTAAACATCGATATCGATGGAGCATGGGGCGGCGTTATGCGCTCTGTAACTATCGAAAAAATGTGGTGGGGTGGTAAACATCCTAGCTCCGTTGAATTCAGAGACGCAGAATACGCAGCCGGAAAAGCAATTTACATTCCACAAGGTGTAGTAATTACCGGTGGCGAACTTAAAAGAGACGTAAACGGAAACGTACTTTCAGATACACGTACTTATAAGAAAAACACAACTGCTGTAAACTGGCAAACATGGAGTCAGATCTATCCATACCAGGCAAGAGTTACTGAAGAAGAGAACAAGAAATTTGCTAATGTTTTTGATCGCTCATTCTTCAAATTAAGAAGAATATCGGTAGGCTACGACCTTGCAAAGGTTATAAAAATGGGCAGTTTAAAATCAGTTCACGTATCTGCTTACAGCTACAACCCTTTGATGTGGAAGAAAATGCCATTACTAGATCCTGATTACGGTAATGACGATAACCTGCAAGATCCATCTGCAAGATTTATCGGCTTCTCATTAAGCGTAAAACTTTAACAGCTATCACATTTAAAACAAAAGAATAATGAAAAAATTAATATATAGTTTACTAGCCGGGGTAATCCTTATGTCATCGTGCAAGGACCAGGATTTGATGAACATAGATCCGAATAAACCAACCCAAACCCACCCTCAGCTTTTGCTTACTAAAATAGAATGGGATACCTTCCGTGCCTACAGTGGTACTTCACCTCTTTACGCAACCCGTATGCTTGTGCAAACAGATGGCGAAAGTGAAGGTCAGTATTTCAAATGGGGAAGAGGTAATTTTGATTCATACTCCTCTCTTAGAAATGTGACCAAGATGATAGAAGAAGCCGGTCGTATTAATGACAACTCTTACATCGCCTTAGCCAAATTTTTTAGAGCTTACTACTTTTACAACCTAACCCTTACTTTCGGCGACATTCCTTATAATCAGGCCTTGAAAGGAGAAGATCAGACAGGTTATATGCCACCTGTTTACGACAGCCAGAAAACCGTGTTTCAAGGTATCCTTAAAGAGCTTGATGAAGCAAACAACATGCTTAAAGGCTTAAACGTGATCATTGCTGGCGATATCATTTACAAAGGCGATGCGGCTAAATGGCGCAGACTAGTTAACTCCTTCAGATTAAAGGTGTTAATGACCTTATCGAAAAAAGAAAACGACAACGACCTGAAAGTTAAAGAAGCCTTTGCTCAGATTGTACAAAGCGAACCTATTTTCGGCAATACAGAAGTCGATGGTGATGGTCAACTGATCTTTCTAGATCAGGAAGGAAGCCGGTACCCAGAGTTCAACTCAAGCGGATTCGGATCTGGTATGTTCATGGCATCTACTTTTATAGAGCATCTTCAAAATAGAAAAGACCCGCGTTTATTCCTGTATTGTACGCAAACAAAAATCGGCAAAGAGGCAGGTAAAGCAATCGATGATTTTACCTCATACGAAGGTGGAGACCCTGCTGCGCCATATGCAGAAACCAGTATTAAAGCCGCAGCAGGTAAGGTATCTAAAGTGAACGACCGCTTTCCAAGCAACCCCACAAATGAGCCATTAGTACTAATGGGCTACTCAGAACAGGAATTTATTATTGCTGAAGGAATTGTAAGAAACTGGATTTCGGGCGATGCCAACCAACATTATAAAAACGGTGTAAAGGCATCCTTTAAATTCTATCAAACCTATGTTAAAGGCTATGAGGCTTACTTAACAGAAGAAAAAGCAAATGAATACTTGGCATATCCAGTAAACAACTTTGCATTGAGCACTACAACTGCCCAAAAAATGGAGCAGATAATTACTCAAAAGTATTTAAGAACATTTTTCCAGTCGGGATGGAGCGCATTTTACGACAACCTTAGAACAGGATATCCTGAATTCCGTCGCCCTGCCGGTGTTACCGTTCCTTACCGTTGGATTTATCCTCAATCGGAATATGATAATAACAGAGACAATGTTTCAAAAGCAATTGAAACTCAGTTTGGTGCAGGAAACGATAAAATTAACCAACAAGTTTGGTGGATAAAATAAGCTCATATTCTTTATAATTTATTCAAAGGATTGATTAGTTTAGGCTAACCAATCCTTTTATTATAACACACTAAAATGGAAACCAGAAGAGACTTTATCAAGAAAGCATCCCTATTAACCGGTGCGCTAGGCATAGCTGGCATCTTACCGCCATCAATACAAAGAGCAATGGCAATAGACCCTAAAGTGGGCAGTACCTTTTTAGATGCAGAACATGTGGTATTTTTGATGCAGGAGAACAGGTCTTTTGATCATGCATTTGGCACACTTAAAGGCGTAAGAGGCTTTAACGATCCTAGAGCCATTGCCCTGCCTAACCAATACCCTGTGTGGTTGCAAAGCAATAAAAAAGGCCAAACGTATGCCCCATTCAGGTTAAACATTAAAGATACAAAAGCAACCTGGATGAGCGCTCTTCCACACTCATGGGAGAACCAGGTAGATGCCCGTAATAACGGAAAATACGATGGATGGCTGGAAGCCAAAAGATCAGGCAATAAGGAATATGCTGATATGCCATTAACCATGGGATATTACAATCGCGAGGACATCCCTTTCTACTATTCCCTGGCCGATGCATTTACAGTTTGCGACCATAATTTCTGTTCTATATTAACGGGAACCAGTCCTAACCGCTGCTTCTTCTGGACCGGTAAAATCCGTGAAGAACAAAATGCAACCTCAACCGCACACCACTCTAACGGATATATCGACGGTTCAGAAAATATTTCATGGGGTACATTCCCGGAGCGTTTGTCTAAGCACAATGTAGACTGGAAAATATACCAAAACGAGCTAAGTGTGGGCGTTGGTCTGGAAAATGAAGAAGATGACTGGCTTGCTAATTTTACAGATAATGATATGGAGTTTTTTAAACAATATCATGTAAAAAGGCATCCGGAACATCTGGTTTATCTGCGCAAAGCAAAAACTGAACTGGAAGCCAAGTTAAAAGACAAACCAGACGAAAAACTAAAAAAGAAGCTTGATTTTGTAACCAAGGAAATAAAGTTTTTAGAAGTAAACACTCTTGATAAATTAACTCCTGAGCAGCAAGATTTACATAAAAGAGCATTTGTAACCAATCGAAATGATCCAGACTTCCATCGTCTTGAGACCATCACTTACGATGATAAAGGCACTAAAAGAACTGCCCAGATCCCTAAAGGAGATGTGTTGCATCAATTCCGTGAAGATGTTGACGGCGGCAAATTACCCACCGTTTCATGGCTAGTTGCGCCAAGCAACTTCTCGGATCATCCCGGAGCACCTTGGTATGGCGCCTGGTATCTTTCAGAAACCATAGACATTTTAACCAAGAACCCCGAAGTATGGAAAAAGACCATCTTTATTCTTACTTACGATGAAAACGATGGATATTTTGATCACCTACCCCCTTTTGTATCTCCAGATCCAAAAAATCCTAAAACAGGGGTAGTTTCAAAATCCTTAGACAACAGCTCGGAGTATCTTTACAAAGGTGAAAATAGTGAGAGAGAAAGTTCTTTAGGTTTAGGCTTTAGAGTTCCAATGGTAGTTGTATCGCCATGGTCTAGAGGCGGTTATGTAAACTCACAAGTATTTGATCATACCTCCTCTATTCAGTTTTTAGAGCGGTTTTTAAGCCATAAAACCGGTCAGAAGATATACGAAGACAACATCAGTTCGTGGAGAAGAAGCCTATGCGGCGATTTAACTTCCGTATTTAGACCATACAATGGAGAGAACATTCCATTGCCAAAAGTAGTTGAAAGATTACCTTTTCTCGAAAGTATCCACAAAGCCAAATTTGCCAAACTACCTAATAACTTCAAAAACCTGGATCAACTTGCCATTGCAGGCATCATTAAAAACCCTAAAGGCAACCCTAACTTACCTAAGCAGGAACCCGGAATTAAACCCGCAAATGCAATCCCTTATGAGCTGTATGCACATGGTGCATTAGACATGGCAAACAACCTGTTTAAAATTGGCTTTACTGCAGGGAATAAATTCTTTGGCGACAGAGCAAAAGGTGTCGGTTTCATAGTATACGCTAATAATAACAACTGGAACTTTACCGTTGATGCAGGCGATACTATAGACTATAACTGGCCATTAAACAATGGCATTTATGATTTAAAAGTGTACAGTGCTAATGGTTTTTACCGCAGGTATAAAGGCAGTGCCAACGATCCTAAAATTGCGGTTTATTTAATGTACCAAAGTGAAAAAGATGGCAGGAGGGTTAATGGAAATGTATTGTTACACGTTAAACGTATAACCAGTGGTGAGCAAGTTAGCTTAACTGTAAAAGACACCAGCTACAAAAAAGCTCCCATTAAAGCTGTTTTAAAGAAAAATCAGGAAGAGATTTTTATACCTATTGACCTGAAATCAAGCCATAGCTGGTATGATTTGACTGTAACTTCAGAAAAACATGTGGGTTATAGTCAGCAATTTGCCGGGCATGCAGAACATTTAAAAGAAAGCTTTACCGATCCGCTAATGGGCCATTTGGTTTAAGGCTTCTCTCCCATCAAGATCAGTAGGGATGTAAAGAGATCGAAGCTAAAAACACTTGAAAAAGTATTGAGAAACACTTGGGTTGGAAGATCGTTGAGATATGTAAAAGATATTTCAATCATCTCTATAACACCCTTCAAGCATTCCTTAAATATATTTCCATTCAAGTGTTTCTCAAGCCTTTCTTCGGTATTTCTCAATTGTTTCCAATAGAAATCAAAAAAAATATCTGTAGCCTTGTAGCGTTTCTCATCGCCCCTGCGTAATAGTAAGATATAAACCAGCTATTATGGACATCAACCAAATACTACCAATTGCATTAAGCTTATGCTTATTTATGAGCTGTAAAAAAAGTGATGACAAAATAGTTTTTAGCGGAACATATACAGGAAAGTTTATTGAAGGTCCAGTCAATCAGCTTGTATCTGTTAACACAGAAGTTAAGTTTAGCGGCGACGGGTATGCAGCTACAAATGGTACTGGTATATTTACAGTTGAGAATTCTTCAAAGATTAAATTTTCCATGGATTATGTAGCATCAATGGATTATGTTGGTAACAAGGTTTTGCAGGGCGATTATAGCTATGTGACTAAAGGAGACAGTTTGATCTTAGACAAGATATTTCCTTCTACAGAACACCACTACACCTTAACAAGCACTATTAGTTACAAAAATCAATATAGATTAAAGCGAATGAAATAATAAATGTCCATCAAACATAACGCCTCAGATGCCGAGTTAATTAAGGAGTGTAAAAAGGGCAACCTAAAACACCAGGAAATGTTGTATAAGCGCTTTTATGCTTATGCAATGGGCATTGCCATGCGCTACCTTATTAATAAAGATGATGCTTTGGTGGTAGTAAATGACGCTTTTATTAAAACATTTAATGCGCTCTATACTTTTAAAGATGATTTAGAATTTAAGCCTTGGTTTAGAAAAATATTGGTTAATACCGCTCTCGATAGTAAAAGAAAGAACTTAAAATACATTCATGATAGTGAAATCCCAGAGGTGTTTCAGCAAACCATGTATCCATCAGCTATTGAAAAACTCTCGGCAGCTGATATTTTGAACTTAATGAAACAACTTCCGGAAACGCATCATGTAGTTTTTAACCTGTATGAAATTGATGGCTATTCACATAAAGAGATTGGTTTAATGTTAAGTATACCCGAAAGCTCATCAAGAACTTACCTGACCCGGGCGAAACAGGCATTGCAAAAATTAATACAAAGTGACCTTATAAAGATATGAACACGTTAGACGATAAATTCAGCAATCATATTAAGGCAGTTTTCGAAGAATTTGATACTGAAGGGGCAGATTATGGCTGGGCTGAACTTAGAAAAGATTTTCCGCCAAAAAGCAGTCATAAGCCACTGTACCTTTGGTTATCGGGCATTGCTGCATCTTTATTGCTTGCTGGGGTGCTCTTATTCAACACTTATAATAATGATTCTTTAAAGAATGTTACGGAGCAAAACAATATCACAAAAACCAATCCTGTAGCACCTCAAAAATCCGACAGCAATTTAGATAAGGCCACTAATAAGCAGATTAATACTTTTGATAAAAGCATTGTATCTGCAAAAATTATTGAAGGAATTGCGCCAGTCAACTTAGCCGGAAAACAGCTGATAGTTGATAAGGTTACTGATACAACCCTAAATAAGGAGCCCAACAGAGATAGCATCAATCTGCTTGCAAATGTTGTTACCGCTAAAACCGATAGTGTAAAAAAAACTAAACCTTCAACACTTGAGTTTTTACAAGAAGAGAATGAAAAAGAAAACAAATCTTTTGCATCTGTAGGTAAAAAAGCCAGAGAAGATAAAAAAAATGCATTATTTGATGTTTATACTGCAACGTTTTTAAATTATTACGCAGATAACCCTGTAAAAGTAAATGCAGGGGCGGGTTTCAATGCAAACATTCGGATCAATAAGAATGTGTACCTTTCTATGGGTGCCGGCATTAGTGAAACCAACATTACTTACCAGAGCTCTGTTCCTTCTTCTTTATCTAATTTGTCGAGCGGTGCAGCAGATGCCGCCCTTATGAACGGTTATGTAGTGGGGGCAAATGGCACTAAATTGGATGCTCGTTTTATTAATATAGACGTTCCTGTAGCTGTTAAGTTCTATCCCGGCAAAAGCGGCAAGTACTATCTTTCTACAGGCGTAAATTCAAGTACCTACCTCAATCAAAAATATTCCAGTTCTATAAGTGGTTTTAATCCCTCTGCAAATAGTTATTCAGACTTTAAAGGAAGAACTGAAGAAAGCAATTTTAAGGGATTTGATTTTGCCAACAGTGCTATTTTTGCTGTAGGGATAAATCAGTCGCTTGGAAAAAGCAGCACATTAACTTTTGAGCCCTTCTTTAGGCCGTCGTTACGTGGTTATGGCGACAAAAATATCAAAATAAACACCGCCGGCCTGAACCTGAAATTAAGTTTGGGTGGCAAGAAATAGTTGTTAAATTTGATGGTAGATTTACCATCTATCTTAAATTAAATATCTATGAAAAAGACCTCTCCAATCCTGACCTTGCTATTGCTGGTTTGTTGTGTTAATGCAAATGCGCAATTCGGCAAATTAAAAGATGCGTTAAACAATGCCGCAGGAAACATCCTTAATAATAAACAACTTAAGCTACTTCAAAGCGACCCTATAACAACCAACTTTGACGATTGCAACAAGAAGGAAACAATGCCTGTAGACTTTGGCGCCGACTCCGTAAAAAAGAAACTCTGTGACTTAACCTCAAGCTATACATCGGCACAGGGCTTTACTTTAAAACCGGGCTTTTATACCGGAACTTTTAAAAGCTTTTGCTTAAAAGCAGGTACTCATGGACCAGGAAATGGCGATGGCTATTTATATGCCCCGCTGGCAGGCCCGAAAGAGACGATTGCCAGAACGCTTATCGCAAATTGGGAACAGCACCCTGAAATTGAACAAAGCAAAGTGCAATTGCTTTTATGGGCAATCATTGCAAAAACTAACTTCAGTAAGCTCTCGCCTGATCTTCAGTTGGTGGCAGCTAAATTGCTTAACAAAAATGATATTTCGGCCTTAAGCAGCAGCATAATGGATTATTTATCGAGCGAAGCGATGTTAAAAATAACTGCCAACCTACCTGAACCTGCCAAGACCATTGTAGAAATTGAAAACAAAATGAGAGGACTGTTATATCAGGCCAATTCATCGTACGATCAGATTGAACAATTGGCAATGCTTAGTGGTAGTGCTGTTCCAAATACAGATTTCCCAAGGGGGATATGGGGTTTGCATCCTGATGGTTATTATATTAAATACCTGCCTCATTCTTATACCAGAACGGAAGTGGTTATTTATGTCCCTAAAACAATTGCAACTGTAAATTATCTGCCTGTTGGTATGGTTGCCGTACCTGCAAGCAGGGGTTGTCAGCGTTTAGGGCAGTCTAATTTATTGGCTTGCGAGAATTAACATCGTACACATCCCTATATGAATGTTTCTGATATTATTAATTACCGTCTCTTTAATCAGCAGATTGCCAAAACTTCATTTAGTACTCCTCAGGAAATTGTAAGCTGGATGGTGGCCATGCAGGCGCAGGAATATGCAATGTCGAAATGGGCAATTGGTTTGCGGCTAAACGATGTTACCGATGCGGATGTAGAAAAAGCCTTTAATGATGGCCAAATACTGAGAACTCACTTGCTTCGCCCTACCTGGCATTTTGCAACTCCAGAAGACATTAGATGGTTACTTGAGCTTACTGCTCCCAGAATCCGTAAAGCCATGGCTTATTACGAAAGGGAGCTTGAACTTGACGGCAATCTTTTTAACAAATGCAATGATATTATTGGTAAGGCATTAACCGGTGGCCATCACCTTACCCGACTTGAGTTGAGTGATCTGTTTCAAAATAATGGGATCAGTTTAAATGGCAGACAAATGGGTCATGTAATGATGAATGCGGAGATGGACTGTTTGGTGTGTAGCGGCAGGCGCGAAGGCAAACAATTTACTTATGCTTTGTTTGATGAAAGAGCGTCGACTGCGATCTCGATAGCTAGAGATAAGGCTTTATTATTGCTAGCCGAACGATATTTTGCAAGCAGAGGGCCTGCTACACTTAAGGATTTCTCAGTTTGGTCTGGCCTAACTATTACCGACGCGAAAAAAGCTGGTGCCATGCTTGATAGTAAGGTATTTATCAAAGAGGTATTTGAGGGTAATGAATATCTGCTAAAAAGGGAAACATTGGAACTGGCATTGGATGCTTCCTTAGCTAAAAAAATTCAAAAGAGTTTCCTGATGCCTGATTACGATGAGTATGGCATGGGATACATTGATCGCACTGCGATATTTAATCCGATAAAGTTAAGTAGTGAGTTTAGAAAGAAAAACCCTGTGTTCGACAGAATGATTATTGTTGATGGCATAATTGAGGGGACATGGAGAAGGACTATAAAAGGCAAATCTGTAATTGTTGAGACGTATCTTTTTAGGGAATTAAACAAAGTAAAATCAGAGGCTGTTAAGAAATCGGCAAACAGATTTGTTAAGTTTACAGGTAATAGTGAATGATTTGCATTAGATATAAATAGACCACCAAAATGACTTCAACTGAGTTAGAAAAACTACGTTACCCGATTGGAAAGTTTGAGCAACCTGCTCAAATCACTAAAGCTTTATTGGATGGTTATATAGCTACTATTGCTTCGTTTCCTGAAGTTTTAAGGAAAGAGGTAGCTCATTTAACCGATGCGCAGCTAGACACTCCTTACAGACCAGGAGGCTGGACTGTGAGACAGGTAGTTCATCATTGTGCCGACAGCCACATGAACAGCCAGATAAGACTTAAATGGGCTTTGACCGAGGATAGCCCTGTAATTAAAGCCTACTATGAGGAAAGATGGGCTGAACTTGCAGATAGCAAGGGATTGCCGGTTGAATCGAGCCTGAGGATATTAGATGGGTTGCATCAGCGATGGGTGTTTCTACTAAATTCACTTAGTGCAGAAGAATTGGAAAGAGATTTTATACATCCTGAACATGGCAGAAGTATAAAGATCAATGAAAATACGGGTTTATATGACTGGCATTGCTGTCATCACCTTGCTCATATTACTGAATTGAAAAAGAGACAAAGCTGGTAACTAGCTTTCTATTTAAACCTGATTGCTTTTAAAGGGCTTATTCTGCTCACCAATAACGAAGGTATAATAAGTACCACAAAGCAGATTACAATTGTAGAGATGTTTAGTAGCAGCACATCGGTAAATTGTATTTCAATTGGCACATATGCGAGGTAATAAGAGGTTTGATCTAATTTAAAGATATGGGTATGGGTTTGCAGAAAGGCTAAGCCAAGTCCCAGAACGTTACCGAGTATAACCCCGATTCCGACCAGGTAAAGTGCATTATAAAGGAATATTTTCATTACACTAAAATCGGTCATGCCGAAGGTTTTTAGCATACCGATCATATTGGTACGTTCCAGTATCATGATCAACAAAGCAGTAATCATATTGATTACGCCCACTACCATCATTAACGCCAGGATAATTTTTGTGTTTACATCTAACAGGGATAGCCAGGTAAAAATTGCCGGAAAATAGTCTTGAACAGATTCTGACTTCAGCTTTGTTTCCAGTTCTGTGTAAATGTTGGTTGAAACGGTTTTTAGATTGGCAAAATTCTTAATTCTGATCTCTATCCCTCCTATTTCATTCGGTTTCCAGTTGTTTAAACGGCGGATCAGATTAAGATCGCCCATTACAAAGCCTTTGTCGATCTCTTCTACACCGATATCATAAATTCCTACTATTTTAAATGGTCGCCTGCGAGGAGGATCCTGTACGAAATGCATGATAAAGTCATCGCCTGTTTTTAGTTTAAGGCGATTGGCAGTAAATTGAGATATCATGATTTGCTTAGTGGCGGCAGCACTATCAGCAAAGTTTATAACTGTTCCGCTTACCAGGTGTTTACGTATGTAATCCCAGTTAAAGGTCTTATCTATGCCTTTAAAATTTATGCCTTCAACTTCATCATTAGCAGAAATGATGGCTGGTTTTGTAGCATAGGGTTGAAAATATTCGATATCGGGATTGCTTTTGAGCTTGGCAATAGTTTCTGGTTCAGGTACAAAAGGCGACAGTTCAAATGAATTGTTAAGATCGAACTTAAAAATCCTTACATCGCCAATGTAACCTCTTACTTTTTCCTGTATTTCGCTTTTAAAGCCTTTAATAATAGCGACAGAAAGCATCATTACAGCAAGACTGAGCATTACCCCTGCTATAGCAATACGAACTATTAGTTTTGAGAATGTGCGCTCAGATTTTACGGCGATACGCCCTGCTATGAAATATTCTGTATTCAACCTCTTGCAATAAATTGTAACGTAGCAACAATGCTTATTTTAAAAAGCACATTTTGTCTCTTTTCTACTATCATTTCTGGTTGTAAAAATGCAATTTTTATTTCATTAATTATTCTGTTAATTCCAAATGGAATTAACAATTAAATCCATATTCTTAGATGTTCGCCTTTTAATTCTTGTTGCTCAATTCAAAGCGAGTAAGAACCCGAAAGTTACTCCTCTGTTTAATGGTGTTATCATATGTAGCGTTTTGCATTCTCAACTCGTACAAATACTAACAGACTTAAATTACAATAAAATTAATGAAACTAAATACGTTTTATATTTATGGTATTACTGGTTTGGCCTACTATGATACAAACATTGCCTAACAGAAAAATCTTAAAATCTATGCTTAGAACAAGGTACTATCTAATCTCATTGCTTTTATTTCTGATCTGCCTTTATGCTGTTCTTATGTTGAGGGCTAGTGTAGATCTGGATAAAGTTATCGCTGCTGTAAAAATTATAGTTTTCCCTGCTTTGGTGTGCCTGCTGGTTATGCTGCTGCTGCCATTGTCATTATACCTTTTGTACAAAGGCAATAGTACGGGTAGGGTCAAAAAGCATGTCAGATTTCGATAGTGATAATAACTTTTGCATGTGGCGTAACCCAAAATATTTCTATTATGGTAAATACAGAACTCGCGATAAGTAATCTTATTATATTCAAAAACCTAAACGACAAAATGGCGATTGGTTTTATGCAGTCCTCAGCCATTATTTATATCTTTATAWSWKCRRWAKARATAAGCCTCATAAAAAACCTTACAGTCATGGTGTACAATATTTTAAATGGCGAGTCCCTTGCTTATAGTTTTCCAGACGCAAAAATTGAAGGGGATATTATTGTTGTTAGAGAAGGTCTTATTGACGGAGAATTATCAGGCGACAACCTTCATGACTTTTGGCATACAAGAGCCAAATACATGAAAATAACAGAAACCGAATACAATAATTCTGTTGTAAAAGAATTTGAAAAAATAACAAATGCACCTGATAATTCAGAGTTTAATCTTTGGTTTGAGTATGACTTGTTTTGTCAAGTAAACATGTGGTTTGTTATTTCAATTATCAATAGTTTGCCAATAAAGAAAAAGGTTTTTGCTGTTTATACTTCTTACTTAGACAAAACCAGTAAACACTTTTGGAATGGCTTTGGACCAGCAAATTCAGATGAACTTAAGATTTGTTATGCGAATAGAATTCCTTTAAGTGAAGTTGACATGAATTTAGGTCAACAGTTGTGGAAGGCTTATAAAAACGGTAATCTGGAAGAGTTGACAAATCTTTCAAAGCATCAATCTTTAGCTTTTCCGTATTTACAAGAAGTAGTGAAGGCACATGTTGACCGCTTTCCAAAAGATGGCACAAAAGGGAGACCAGAAAAGGTTATTGAAGACATTACGAAAAATATTTCCACTGATTTTCATAAAGTTTTCAAAGAATTTTGGAACCGAGAAAGCATTTATGGTTTTGGCGACATTCAATTGAAAAGTCTCTATGACAAAGTAATGCACTACCGCTAACTTGTGTATTGCTTCAAGCGCGGCAGCCGCCTTCCCTCTTTACWRAKANWTTATTCTTCTTCTTCAACAAACGTGATCTTATTGTCAAAAGGATCGTAAACGGTTACTGTTATGATAACCTCGAAGACCATTAAACCCGATCCTCACTACTCTTTACCGCCATACTGTTCGTTGAGGCCCTCTCTTTTCTGGGACGTTTGTTTTTAGCATTTAATCCCGAAACGTCACTTTTTTTAGAATTTAGGGCACCCTGAGCTAAATGAGCAGCGTTTTGTCTTGAAATCGCATTGTTCTTCACTGTATTCTTTTGCTCTGCTAGCTTAACGGTAACTTTTCTGCCTTTTACGGCCGTTCCATTTATAGCGTCGATAGCCCTATCGGCGCCGGCCTGATCCATCATTTCAATAAAACAATAGCCCAGACTTTTATGCGAATCCTTATCCCTAACCATACTTATACTATGAATCATTCCATAAAGCACAAACAACTCAATAAGCTCTACCTCCTGCATATCAGTCGGATACCCTACAACAAATAACTTAACCATGAAATTCTGATAAATAAATCCCTTAAAGAAGCCAAAATAATAAATTATAATTTCATTTTACTACACAAAAACCAGCACAATTTGTTACAGTAATAATCGAACTTATCTTGTCGTAATAAACTGATGCCTTTTACGGAAATTTTGGTAATTCCAACACCAGACAATGAAACAATTTTATAAACCACCGAATGCAATGTAATTTGACGAATAAAAAACTTACTTTACGCATATGAACGAGCTCAGGAACGGATATTTCGAATTTGACATCGATATTTATCAGGAATGGAAAAGAACAGGGTATCATTATGTAGCTATCATCACCATTAATGCAGACATGTACGAGTACCTGGATGAATCAGCATTTGAAATTATCCCACATACCAACAGACCAGAAATAGTAGAAGAGGTCTACGCCATTGACTCTGAATATCTCCTCGCCTGCGCTAATCAAGACCTTTTGGCGACAATGTTCATCGTGCATAAACGTTACTTATAATTTCTCAATATTTCGTTCTTAGCTTGTTGTAATAAAATTAATCATGATTGTCCATTGTTCGACAGTTGATACCTAAGTTCTTCCCTTGCAGATATGGAAATTTACTGGCTTTGATGTATAAAACCAGTAAAGACAAAAGCCGGCACAGCAGAACTGTGATTTTTATACCTTAAGCTGGCCTTCAATGGAATCGTCCAGTGTCTTACCTATTGCGGCACCGATCAGCATTTTAACACCGGCGACCAGGTTACCGTTTTTCGTATCCCAGTAATAACCGTCACTGGGACTCACTTTAATTAAGGAAATTCTAGAATCATTTTCTCCCTCTGTAAACCAGGTTTTCATGAGTGGCTTCCAAAGTGCCTTGATTTTTGATTTATCGTCATGAATGGTGGCTGTACCGGTTAAATACAGGAAGTCTGAATGTTTGGAGCCTTTAAAGTAGAGCTTCACTTTAGACGCTATATTAATTTCCAAATTGGTATGACTATCATTGGCACTAACCAACCAAAGGTCTCCATTATCTTCTACTTGTTGTATACTCATTGGTCGTACTCCCATGGAAGGCCCTGTTTCTGCCTGTGTACAAAAAAAACAAATGTCCGACTCTGCGATGAGTTCCCTGATTTTTTCGACAGCGTCTTTGTTATTAAGATTTTCGTAATTTTGTTCCGGCTGGTTTTGATTGATGCTATTCATAATTTTTGGCTTTGTTCTTTGGTTAACAAGCCCCACCCGTAAATGTTTTGTATATTTTGGACCTTCCCTAAACAGGATAAAAGCGGCGAAACAAGTCCATGACAATTAAAATAAAATTAGTTTATACTTTTTTTAACATCCATACCAGACACCCTGGTATTGAATAATTTGGTTAACTTATTAATGGTAGTAATACATAGAAGGTTGACCCTTGGCCGAAGTTACTGGTAACACCCATTTTCCCTTCATGGGACTTTACAATTTCCTCGCAGATATAAAGGCCCATTCCTAACCCCCCTGCCATAACGCTGGCTTCATCCACGCGGTAAAAGCGATCAAAAATTTTCTCGAGCTGCAGCTCAGTCATACCAATACCGTAATCCGTAACGGCAATTCTGACCATACTTCCCTCTGCGAAGATCTTAATAAAAGCATTCAGGTTTTCAGGAGAATATTTCACGGCGTTGCTGATCATATTCATCACGACCTGTTCCAGCCGCTCCTGATTGCCCAATACAAAAAAATCACCTTCAGCGTCAAATATCAGCTTAAAATCAGGAAACATATAACCAGCGTTTTCTACACATATTCTCACAAGCGAACTTACCTCAACTTTCGTTTTACTGAAGTTTAGTTTCCCCGCTTGTATCTTACTCACATCCAGTAGGTCGTTCACCAATATCTCCAGTTTATTTAGAGAACCAGAAGCCTTAGCAATTAGCATGGTGAACTGATCGGGGATATTGTCATTGCTGTACCTGGAGATTAATTGTAAATACGCTTTCAAACTGGTCATGGGTGTTTTGAGTTCATGACTGGCAATGCTGATAAATTCATCTTTTCGCTTGATCATTTCGGTCTTGGCCGTTAAGTCTGCAGCTTTATTTTGAGCCTCTATCTGCTGAGTCAAATCTGTGCAAATGATGCTTAAGGCTGTACCATCTTCCATATCGAGATTGGTAAATGAAAGCTGAACGGGCATTTCTTTACCACTATTTGTCGTTAGCAATTCTCTAGTTTTATAATCGCGCAGCCCTTCGGAGGATAGAACAAGGCTTAATTTTTCAGCGGTATACCCGCCGATAAATTCATCAAAGTGCCTTCCGATAATTTCATCCAGAGTTATTCCACACATATCTGCGAAATAGCTATTGCAGTAAAGTATAACACCTGAACTGTTGAGTGTAATTGCTCCCTGCTGCATTTTTTCAATTAAGACCCTAAAGGTACGGTCGGCACTTTTAAGCGTATAGACCTGATGGCCGGATACACCCTGCACCACTAAGGCGTCTACCATCCCAGTTCGTATGGCCTCTATCGTGTCAGTGGCTTCTTCCAGTTGATGCCGTAATTCCGCCAATTCGGCTTCTAGTTGCTCCTTTGTATTTTCGTAATGCATAACTATTTAGATCGCTATATCTGAGGGGTTAATGCCCAGTCCGCGCAAAACCTTGACACGATCAGACATGTCGCCTATCAAATGCCGTGTGGGTGTCGGACTTTTTTTGATTAAGGTGGGAAGGGCGATGATCTGCTCTTGCTTTGCCAGCTCCGGTTGCTGGTATACGTCCACCACTTCAAGTTTATAATTTCCTTTAAGATGCATTTCGCAAATTTGCTTGAGGTTATTTAAAGCGCGAACAGAATTCGGCGACGCACCTGAAACAAACAGCACCAGTCTATATTGTGGGCTACTAGACATCCACACTCGATTTTACAGAGATGATATTTAAGCCAACGAGAACCTTCTCCTCATTACTGAGATCTCCGATAATTTTACGGATCGGCACCGGAACTTTTCTTACCAGGGTTGGCACGGCAAAAATCTGGTCGCCTTCGGCCAATTGTGGTTTCTCCAGCAAATCGATCACTTCTATTTTATATTTGCCTCGTAAATGTTCCTCACAATACTTCTTAAGATTGCTTAACGCACTTACAGACTTTGGGGTCTTACCGGCGATGTACAGCCTTAATTCCCAGGTTTGCTCCGTCATCCCCATTATTTCCTTGCTTTAATACTCTTACGTTTTTGAATCATCTCCATTCGGTTATCTTCCTGTATCTTATGCTTCAATTCCTCTTCAAGATATACCTTGTTTAGTTCTTCTTCCACAGATTCGAATTCGGTCTGTAGGCCGGCAATCTTCGCTTCCAGCAACTTACGCTTTCTGCTAATTTCACGATCTTTACGGCTAACAGCCTGACCGTGCAGAGCTTGTCCTGTTTGCTCACGCAAAATATGTGCCTCTCTTGCCGAGCCAACCAGAACACCATCCGGTCCCAGGTAAACATCTACCAACTCCAGACCTTCGTCTGTAATGATAAATTCCCTGATCTGGTTGGAGTGTCCCATACCTCTCGATTTCATCACATATAAACCACGGTTACGCTCGCCATTCGATTCGATATCCCTGATGAGCAGCCAGGCGTCAACCAGAGAAGAAATCCCCTCATCTGTCTGCTCATTAAAGGTGTTATTTAAGGAAAGAGCGGTAAACATTACCGTGATGCCCTCGTTTTGCAGGTAATCTACCAACCTGATTAACATAGATTTCACTTCACTTACTGATCCAACAGTAATGAGATTGGTAACGGGATCAAGGACCACAATATCAGGTTTGAACCGTTTAATACTCTTATGGATAGCGACCAGATGCATCTCCAGTCCATGTAAGGTTGGCCTGGAAGCATGAAATTCCAGCAGGCCAGATTTTATATGCTTATTCAAATCAATGCCGATAGAGCGCATATTTCTTATGACTTGCTGAGGTGATTCTTCAAAAGCAAAATAGATGCATTTTTTCCCATCCAAACAGGTGGCATTTGCAAACGAAGATGCTATACTTGTTTTACCTGTACCGGCCGTGCCGGAAATGAGGATGGTGCTTCCTTTGTAAAATCCAGCACCGCCAAGCATTGTATCAAGGCTGGGGATCCCTGAAGAGATCGGTTCTGTAGAAACTGCGGAATCAAGTTGTAAGGAAGTAACGGGCAATACAGAGATGCCATCTTCGTCAATTAAAAAGGGATATTCATTGGTGCCATGTACAGAACCACGATATTTTACGATTCTCAGTAACCGCGTTGAAATCTGGTTACTGATCCTGTTCTCTAACAGAATCACACAGTCAGATACATACTCCTCCAATCCCTGCCGGGTTAAAGAGTTGTCACCTCGCTCACCGGTAATGATTGCGGTAACACCTTTTTCTTTTAACCATTGGAAGAGCCTGCGGATTTCAGATCTTAATACGATTTGGTCATCCAATCCTGCGAAGAGGTTTTCAATGGTATCTAATACGACGCGCTTTGCTCCTATACTGTCTATCGCATAACCAAGCCTGATGAAAAGACCTTCGAGGTCATATTCACCCGTCTCTTCAATTTCGCTCCTTTCAATATGAACGTGGTCTATTCTGATCAGCTTATCTTCAATCAACTGATTCAAATCAAAGCCCAGGGACGCAACGTTCATGGTCAGCTCATCCGCTTTCTCTTCAAATGCCATGAAAACACCGGGTTCATTGTAGGTTAACGCCCCTCGCACCACAAATTCTATAGACATAAGTGTTTTACCACACCCGGCCGCGCCGCATATCAAGGTGGGCCTGCCTGCTGGGAGACCACCCCCGGTTATCTCATCCAAACCATTAATCCCTGTTCGTGATTTCGGCAGTAACCCTGCTTTTTTCTGCTTCTGCAATTTATTTATTTTCTTAGTCATTACAATCGGACACTTTTCTAAATCTATTAAAAAATCATTAAATCTCAGAATTAGCTAATTGTCTTAAGCCTGATCCCTTTTAATTCGCGTTTCTTACCCTATAATACCAGTTACAATGGCTAGTCTGCGTAACGCTTTTCGCTAAATAGCATTGGTGATCCTCACCCCCATTCTGCCTGATTATTTACGTGCAAATTGTATAAAACATCGGATAATCCACGTAATACCAAAGCATATCTTAATCTTTCTTTGTTAAAATATTAATCAAAAACAGTTGAACACCCATATTGTTTGCGACACGCCACCTAAGCAGTAAGGGTACTGAGTTTTTATGCCGCCACCTTTAATGAGGTATCTTATCAGCCATTTTTTATTATCTTTATCTTTGTAGAAGCGGTTCTTCAAACGTAAACTTTACCCTAAACCAAATGACATCATCTATTATACATACTTTAAGTACTGCATTGCTTACGCTTTCTCTTCAGGCTTGTGGTTCATCAACCAAAATAGCCCTTAACCCTGCGGTACCAAATCCATACAAAGTAAAAGCTGAAAACTTTGACAAGCCTAAAGCAGAGGAGCTACGTACCGGTGCAGAGCAAACGGAATTGTACCTGCCTTATTTAAAGGGAAAGCGTGTAGGTATGGTGGTAAACCCAACCTCCATTATTGGAAAGGAAACAACGGTTGACAGCCTGCTGACGCTTGGCGTAAAGGTGGTTAAGATATTTGGACCCGAACATGGTTTTAGAGGCGATGCAAGTGCAGGTGTAGCGGTGGATGATGCAGTAGATGCTAAAACTGGAATAAAGGCGATATCGCTATATGGAAAACATGCAATTCCAACAAAAGAAGATCTTAGTGATGTAGATATTATGATTTTTGACATTCAGGATGTTGGAGTTCGTTTTTATACATACATAAATACTTTACAGCATGTAATGGAAGCCTGTGCCGCTAATAATAAAGAGGTATTGATTCTGGACAGACCAAATCCTAATGGGTTTTACATTGATGGGCCTATATTAGAGCCGCAACACAAGTCGGGTATTGGTTTAAAACCGATTCCGGTTGTACATGGATTAACTGTAGGCGAATATGCTCAAATGCTAAATGGCGAAGGTTGGCTTGATAATAAATTGAAATGCAAAATTAAAGTAATTAAGGTTGCCAACTATACACATGATACTCCTTATGAGCTCCCGGTAAAACCATCACCAAACTTAAATACTGCGCAGTCGATTTTACTATACCCTACTACCTGCTTGTTTGAGGGCACTTATTTAAATCATGGGCGCGGCACTATGTTTCCTTTTACTATAGTGGGTTCTCCTTTTTTAAAGGATGAGTACACCTTTTCGTTTACCCCAAAAAGCATTAAAGGTATGTCTGAATCTCCATTATTTATGAACCAGGTATGCTATGGGTTGGATCTTAGGGAATATGATGTAAATGAGTTTAGAAAGGAAAAGAAAATAAAACTGAGCTGGTTAATTGAACTATACAAGGCATCTCCAAACAAAGCAGATTTCTTTAACTCTAAATTGAGCAAACAAATGGGCACTATTGAAAAGCTTATTGGCGTTTCGAGCTTTAGGACACAGATTATTGCCGGTAAATCTGAAGAAGAAATAAGGGCAAGCTGGGAGCCAGGATTAAGTAATTACAAAACAATGCGCAAAAAATACTTGTTATATCCATAAGTAGCCACTAATGGCTATTATTAAAGACTTTGGATATGAATAGCGAGCCTAAAAAGAAAAATGAAAAGCCAAGCAGTAACTTCAGAGAAGAAGTTTCGAAGGACAAAGTTCCTGCGGGGAATAAGGCTGTAAAAAAACCCGAGGATAAGGATTATAACAAGGAAGAGGCAAACTTTAAAAACCCTGCCAAGAAAAGGGAACAAAGCGAACAACCCGTTCATTCAATAAAAAAAGCCCCTAAAGAATAGCGGCCATTAGCTGTATATGCGCTAATTTTTTAGTTATTTTGCCACCTAAAACACCGGTTAATGAAAATAGTTTTTATGGGTACGCCCGATTTTGCAGTTGTTTCTTTAAATGCTTTGGTTGAAGCCGGATTTGATGTGGTTGGTGTGGTTACCGCAGCAGATAAGCCCGCTGGTCGCGGACAAAAACTTAATGAAAGTGCTGTTAAACAGTATGCAGTATCCAAAGGAATAAAAGTATTGCAACCTTTAAAACTGAAAGACCCTTTGTTTATTGATGAATTAAAAAGCCTAAACGCCGATTTACAGGTGGTGGTAGCGTTTAGAATGTTGCCTGAAATGGTATGGGATATGCCGGCAAAGGGAACTATCAATCTACATGCATCTTTACTACCACAATATCGCGGGGCAGCTCCGATAAATCATGCGATCATTAATGGAGAAAAAGAAAGTGGCGTTACTACATTCTTTTTGAAACATGAAATTGATACAGGCGATGTAATATTTTCGGAAAGCGTCTCGATCAGTAATGATGACACTGCGGGAGATTTACACGACAAGTTAATGAATGTGGGCGCTGGATTGCTGGTTAAGACCGTAAAGGCAATAGAAGCCGACAACTATACAGAGCAACCTCAACCACAAGGTGATGAGCTGAAACATGCGCCAAAGATATTTAAAGAGCATTGTTTAATAGATTGGAACCAGTCTGGCGATAAAATATACAATCTGATTCGTGGATTAAGTCCTTACCCAACTGCTTTTACTAAACTAAATGATAAAACCCTTAAGGTGTTTAAGGCCGAGTTTGAAGAAAAAGAACCGGGTATCTCGCCTGGAAGCTTTTTATCAGATGGGAAAACTTATTTAAAGTTTGCTGCCAGGGATGGTTTTATCAAATTCACTGATCTACAATATGAAGGCAAAAAGCGTATGCAGGTTGATGAATTTTTAAGAGGCATGCGTTTGTAAAATCTCTATTTTACCCGGTTTACCAATTCTTCTCCATTCGAAAATGCATCTACATTTTTAAATGTTATTTGAGCTATTTCTTCCATTGCTTCTTTGGTAAAAAAGCCCTGATGAGAGGTAATCAGTACATTGGGGAAAGAGATGAGACGGGTAATCAGATCATCCTGAATAACGTTTTCTGAGTGGTCATGAAAAAAAAGGNTGCTTTCCTGCTCGTAAACATCGAGGCCCAGATATCCAAGCTGTCCAGTCTTTAATGCTTTAATAACTGCTTTTGTGTCGATCAGACCTCCCCTGCTTGTATTGATCAGCATTGCGCCCTCTTTAAAAAGTTTAAGGGTTTCCTTGTTGATCAAATGTTTGGTTGTTTCGGTAAGCGGACAATGAAGCGCTACAATATCCGCATCATCTAATGTTTCCTGTAAAGTGCCATATTTAACGCCAAGTTCCTGAAGTTCTGTAGATGGATAAGGATCATGTGCGCTTATTAAACAACCAAAACCTTTTAAGATTCTACAAAAAGCCTTGCCTATGTTTCCAGTACCTACTACAGCTACTTTGTGTCTATGTAAATTAAAACCCATGAGTTTCTCCAGGGAGAAATTACCTTCACGAATCCGATTATAAGCTTTATGTGTTTTACGGTTCAGGGTAAGAATTAGCGCTATCGCATGCTCTGCTACAGCCTCTGGCGAATAGGCAGGGACTCTTAAAACAGGAATAGCCAATTCATTTGCTGTTTCAATTGCCACATTATTAAAGCCTGCACAGCGCAAAACAATTAGTTTTATTCCGCCTTTATGCAGGGTTTTTACGATATGAGAATCAACACGATCATTTACAAAAATGCATATTGCGTCGAAACCTTCTGCCAGTTTAACGGTTTCTTCTGTTAAGGCAACGGTAAAGAAAGATAACTCATGACCAGTATTAAATTTGCTTAAAAATTCTTCATCGTATCGGTAAGTACTAAATACAGCTATCTTCATGTCTATAGGGTTATGTGCTCTAAGTTAATGACTCGGGATTAATTTCTGCTATAACCAGATTAGTTTAGTGAAACATAAAGCTCGCTTTGTGTAAGCCATTTTCCTTTTACCTTACGCCACATTGCGGCATAATTACCATGATACTTGGCATTTTTGTAATTCCATTTTCCGTTTTCCCATGCCAGATCGCCACTTTTACTGATCACAATTGTTTCGGGGATTCGCTCAAAAAGTGGACTGCTTTTGGAGAACATGTATTTCCAGTCGGCAGCAATTTCAGCTTTGCCAACGGTATGGCTACCATCGCCAGCGATCTGTACAAAATCATCAAGCCAATATTTGGATACTCCGTCGACATCCTTTTTTGCGATGCAGTTGTTTGAGTCTAATCTTGCTTCTTTTATTAATAATGCCTCTGGTGAATTCATAATGGCAAAATTACAAGTTAGACTTGTAATTTTGCCATTGCTTATCGCATCTATTTTGCCGGAGAAAGGACTACCCATTTGTTTAGGGTATTATCTTTAGCCTGAATGACAACCTTATAAAACTCCGATGGATAGTCTTTAACATTGGCAAAAAAGTGCTGCTGACTAAGATCTGTTTCACCTAAAAGATGATAAGTATCTTTTCCTCCTGTTTTAAAATTATTTGTTGTGGTCAGCCAGATTTTAACCTTTCCGGTTTTTTGCAACGCTTTCCAGCTGACATCAATATGATTCTGAGTATAGATTGTTTTAAGCGCTGCAATAGATACCGGGCCAATGAAAGAAGTGCCATCAACTTCTTGTGCTATACTGTCGGGTAGTTTTACATTTAAATAATTGGCTATTGAAGGCATTATATCAACCACGCCAAGATCGAAATATTGGCCATAAGTGTTTAGGTTTTTATAATTGCTTACCATCCAGGTTGATCTTTGTCTGTCGGACTGCCCACCGTGTCCCTTTCCGCTTTTTTCATCACGACCATGATCTGTGGTGATCACAATTAGCCAGTCCTCTTTAAAGTTTTTCTGACGGTAGCTTATTGCCTCCCATACTTTACCTACCTGTTTATCCAACATCGCCACAGCATTATAGAACTCAGGACTATCGCCGTGTGCATGGCCCATATCATCTGTATATTCCAGATAGATCCAGGAAAGATCAGGTGCTCTATCATGAATGGTGGTAGCAGCATCAGCAATTACCTGTTCATCAATACGGTGCATATAATCTGCCTTTTTATCGTGCTTAAAACGAACAGTATCCAGTTCATAGCCGTCAAAAAAGTAATCAACCTTTAAGTTCCCGGCTTCCGGTAAATTATGGCCGAGTAATTTGGTGCGGTTATCTGTCCAGCTAGAGAAAATAGCAGCTTTCTTATTTGGATATTGGGTCTTAAATAACCTGAATATGTTCTGATAGTTATAATTTGGCTCCTTGATATCATTATCGGGCACATTGTGCTTATTCACCCATGTGCCGGTTAGCAAGCTATTATAACCAACTGCAGAAATAGTAGGAGTTTCACTGTAGGTACCTTTGCCACCCCCAACATACATTCGGGAATAAGATCCTGCCTGTACGATCTTCTTAAAATTAGGAAGATTTTGGGTTTCGATTACGTCGGCAGGAATGCCATCAGCAATAATGTAAACCACTTTTTGTTCTCTCTGCTGCGCATTAGTGGCTGCTGATAAGAAAAAGCAGATTGTTAAAATAAATGGGATTCTCATGGTTTGTTAATAAGTGTGTGGAAAATATTCATTTTCAACTGTTCCATCTTCATAGAGATTCAGCATTGCATAGCCGGGAGGAGTTTCTAAATAATAACCAAGGCCGGCAGATTCAGCATCGCCTTTACCCCACCAGAAACCACTCATTGCACCATTACAGCAATACAAAACATCATTATAATGAGTATTATCTGATAAGTGATTATGTCCGCTTAAGCAAACTCTTACTTTATCGCGATGCTTCTGAAACAGGTCTTTTAGCTTCTTACAATCAGAGTGACCACCACCTACAAGAACTTGAGTAGTACCCAAAATTGGATAGTGCGACATTAGTAATGTTGGTGTAGATGCCGGCAATTTTTCCAATTCTTTCTCCAACCATTCGTATTGTTCCTGATCTAGTGAGATATTGCCATTGTTCCCGTCAAGTACAATAAAATGCCAGTTCTTTTTTGAAAAGCTGTAATATCTGTTAGGAATTTTCAAGCGCTTAACCACATAGTTTTTTCCATACATTTCATGTTCTTTAGATGGGGCCTTCCACCATGAATCGTGGTTACCAATGCAGCTGTGGACTTCGTATTTATCCAGTGTTTTTATGCAATCATCCCAAATACCCCACTGCTTAATTACCTGATCATATACAACATTGTCGTACGATGCATCACCAATAGAATCACCACCGTTCAAAAAGAAATCTGGTTTGTGCCTAGTAATGATATGTTTTAAGCATTTTTTAAAACGTTCAGGGGCATTTTCACCTTCTCCAATATGCACATCGGTTATATGTGCTACAGAAAGAGCCAGCTTTTTGGTTTTCTTATCCTGCTTTTCCGGATTGGAAGCAAAGGCAGACAGGCCGCTGGTTGCTACGGCGCCAACAGCTAGTCCTGCTGCCTTTAGTAAAGATCTTCTTTTCAGTGTCGTCATTTTGTTTTTTTTTCTAAATGGGCATATTGGTCATTACCAGCCAAATACTTGTTTTAGGTTCGAATTTAATACAATTTGTTGCTGAGGAATAGGACGATAATAATATTTTGGATCCTCAAACTTACGGGTAACATTTTCAGTTACGATAGCTCCTCCATTGGTACCATTTTTAAGGAATACAGTAGCATCAGATCCTATCTCTCCAGTGCGGTAATATATAAGTGTTATTCCTAATGAGTTCTTTTCCTTCTTGTCTTCTGCAGGAATAGTAACAGACTTATCTATTAAAATAATATCTTCTATCCCATCTCCAGTTAAATCATATTTACCTAAACCTGGAAAATACATTCCTTCCGGGCTTTTAGTCAATAGTTTTCCTGCTTTCCATCTCATCAAATCATCGTACCTGCTGTTTTCAAAAGCAAACTCAACCCTACGTTCTCTTCTGATCTCCAGAATTACACCCTGATTCGATTCAATATTGTCAAACTGCTGCTGTAGTAATGGATCAGGAGATGCATTTGCCTGCGCTAAATTAAGATCTGGCATGCCAACTCTTCTTCTAATCAGGTTAACGGACTCATCTAACTGCGATTGATTAAGTGTACCCAATTCAGCCAATGCTTCTGCATAGCTTAATAGTACTTCTGCATAGCGATAAACAGGAAAATCAACGCTGTTTAAAATTACATTATCGGTACTGTTTACATATCCTTTTAATTGATGATAGCCTGTAAAGTTTTTATTTAGCCTTTGAAGATAGGGCTGCGCATCGGGAACTCTAATCCATCCTGGATAAGCCATTGTTTGAGCTAAACGCGGATCGCGGTTTTCAAACTCCTTTACAAAGCCAAGTTTATCGTAATTTGGTATTGCGGTAAAACGACTGCCATCCTTCATTAAATAGGCCTGTATAAGGTCTTTTGCTGGTGCTTGTTCATAATCTCCAAATACTACACCATTTACATTTTGGCCTCTGTTCTTGGCCTGATCAAAAATATTAACCAATATAACTTCTGGATTAGTAGCCAAATCCTGACTTCCAAATAAGGTAGCATAATCTTGCAGGGGCTTTCCTGTATTGTAGATAGAGAACTTTTTAGAAGCCATTATCTCACCACTAACCCTGGCTGCAGTTTCTAAGAAAACGTTTGCTGATGCTTTTAAATTAAGCTCAGTGTGATACTTGCGATAAGTTCCTTCATAAAGCGCTGTTCTTGCATATAAAACGGCTGTAGCCCATTTCCCTGGTGTTCCGGCAGGTACACTTTCTCTAACATTCTTGTAAGCAAAATCCAGGTCGGCCATTATGCTGTCAATCACCAGTGCCCGTGGGTCACTCGCTTTAAACAACAATTCTTTATCCTGCGGATTCAAAGTACCAGAGTACCATGGTACATTAGAAAAACGCTTTACTTTATCCAGATAAAATTGCGCACGATAGTACTTGGCCAAACCAACATAATGCTTTTTAATTTCGGAACTAATGTTTGCTTTGTTGTAGTTCTCCAGAAAATAATTAATGTCACGCAACCTGGTCCAGCCCCAGCCAGTATTGATATTTTGAGCATTAGTATTACCTGCCATTACATTCTTTACTTCTACAGCAGCAGTTGTGGCTACGTTATCACTGCTTTGATCGTTCAGATAACTACCACGGTCTGGCATAGATAATAGTCCATTTACATACAGAGCAAGATCTTCCTCTGTGTTAAAGAAAAGGTTTGGGGAGATAGAAGTTTGGGGAAAACGATCCAAATCACCCTTTTTACAAGCGCCCAATACAGTTACAATAACTATAAACAGGATATATATATTCTTTTTCATAACTAATTTTTAATGATTGTTAAGCTCCGATTATTAAAAGTCAAGGTTTAAACCAACTGCATATTTCCTTTGAAATGGATATGCCCATGCGCTTGTACTTTGATTTACAGATTCTGGATCTACGAATTTCTTGATTGCGGAAAACTCATAAATATTTTCTCCAGATACAAATATCCTTAAGCGGTTAACCTTAAAACGTTTGGTTAAACTCGATGGTAATGTATAACCTAGTGTAATATTTTTAATCCTTAAATAAGCTCCATTTAGTAAATATTTTGTTTGCGGTATATCTAAACCACTACCATAATTAGCATCGGCCAACCAAGATTGCAGTACAGGATACTGAGAATCAGTATTTGCATCGGCAAGTCCTGCTGCAATGTATGATGCAGAATGTTTAGCCCGTTGTTCAGGTGAATCGGCAGATCCCCTGTAGAAGTTTAAGTTCCATGGATAAACATTAGCGTAAGGTTGTTGATAAGGACCCCAGAATAAATAATGATGAGGATAAAAGTCTCTTTTTAGTACCCCTTGAAGGAACACTGAAACATCAAAGCCATTCCAATCCATATTCAGGTTGGCTCCAACACTATATCTATCACTACTGTTTCCGATCACTTTAAGATCTTTTGGGTCATCAGTACTTAAACCTCTTTCTATCTTATTATCGCCGTTCAAATCTTTATACTTTGGCCATCCTGGAAGGATTTCCAACGCGCCCCAAGGAATAAGGCTCGATTCATCTAAAGCAGCTATTTCTTCTTTGTTCTTGAAGAAACCATCATTTTCAAGTCCCCATATCTCGCCAATATTCTGTCCTATACGGTAAGAAGAGAATAAGTTCTGATCGTTTGTGAATTTTGTAATCTTAGAGCGGGAATCTGAAAGGAATATCTTAGTTTGAAAGTTAAATGGTTTAGATCCAATATCAAATCTATCCCGATATGTTACAGACAATTCCCATCCTTTGGTTCTGAGATCTGCAGCATTTTGCGCGGGAGGTGTTGTCCCCAATACACCTGGCAACTCCTGCCCTGCAACTAACATTCCTTTAGTGTCGCGAATATAATAGTCAAATCCAAGAAGGAATTTATCATTAAGCAATCCTATATCGGTACCCATGTTAAGTGTTGAAACCCTTTCCCAGGTATAAGTTTGTGGATCGATAAACAATTGCGGAGCTCCCAGAATAACCTGACGCTGCACACCATCAATCAAATAATTTGAAGGACCTGCCGGAAGCGTTTGAATATAAGAGAAGTCACCTACATTCTGGTTACCAAGATCTCCATAGGTTGCACGAAGTTTAAGGGTTGACAATACCGGAGCCAAAGGCTTAATAAATTCTTCTGAACTTGCAATCCACGCAAGTGAGGCTGATGGGAAGAAACCCCAGCGGCTTTTAGTTGGGAAACGGGATGAACCGTCATAGCGTCCGGTACCTTCTAAAATATAACGATCTTTAAACGTATAGTTTAATCGGCTAAAAACACTGTTGGTTCCATAAGCCTTGTAGCTTGTGCCTATTGTAGGATCACCTGTGGTTAAACCAAGATAAGGAAGGGATGATGAAATCAACACGCCACGCTGAGCATCTACTGTTGAATAGCGATAGTTTTCGCTGTTATAGCCCACCATCGCACTAAAGAAATGATCGCCTATGGTTTTCTTATAGGTTGTATACAAGTTAAATACATTATTGTATAAATAGCCATTGCTTTCATTTACATAACCATTACCACCTTCTTCTCTAATATCGTCGGGTCCATATCCAATTTTATATTTTTTCGAATCATTATGGTATTTCCATAATTCCCTTTTGAATGAAGCATCCCCATTTACCTGTAAGTCGCCATTAAGGAAGGTGGCAACAGCGCCAGTGATGTTGTGAAAGCCAAACATATTCTGAAGGTTACTGCCTCCATCAACCAATCTGGCGGCAAGTCTGCCCGCAGATGTATTTGCCCAGGTTCCATCCGGGTTTTTAGCAACATCGGTAGGTTGCAGATAATATAAGTCTCTAATGTCTGCAGTAGGTAAAGCACGCTTAGTTTCGTAAATGTTAAGGTTATTATCCAACTTAAGCCAGCTTGTTGGAGAAAACCCTACTCTTGACCGTAAACCATATCTGTCCCAAAAATCAGCTGTGAGTTTGTTAAGTCCGTTCTCTTTTGCGTAATCTGCAGATAAATAGTAGGTCAGCGGNWTMWSATYKRMANKWGCKYCGYSTNGRKAAAGAKWTAGTATGATTTTGCGATATACTTGCATCATTAAAAAAGTACCCATACCAATCGTTGCTTCCCATGTAAGCCCACTTTCTTGGATCAGCTGGGTCCAGTCGGGTATCTGCAATGGAGGGATTTTCTGATCTTTCTTTTGCCCATTTATAATATTCGTCCGAGAAATTCACGTAATCCCAGGGAGTATTATCTGTAGCTGTTTCCAAAACCCTGGAGAATATATACGGATCGGTAACGGGTTTAGCAAGTACCGTTGGCTTACCCCAAGAGCTAAAGGCATTATAGCTAATGGTTTGTTTACCGGCAGCTCCCTGTTTGGTTGTAATCAAAATTACACCAAAAGCGGCTCTGGCACCATAAATTGCAGCTGATGCAGCGTCACGTAAAACAATAAATGATGATATGTCTGATGGTGTTAACCTTAGCATATCATCGTTGGTTGATGGAATTCCATCAATTACAACTAAAGGTGAACCTCCGTTGATGGAAGTATATCCTCTTATATTTATTACTGGGACAGTACCAGGAGCACCGCCACCATAAGAAATGTTTAATCCAGKRYTRANRKCMKTGYAAWGNNKGMAYWAMGYTGGCCACCGGTCTTGATTCGAGCTCCTTTCCAGATATCTGATCTATTGCACCTGCAATGTTAATCTTCTTCTTTGTACCAAATCCAACAACCACCACCTCTTGAAGGTCGCTCAGATCTGGAGTTAGAGTTACGTTTAGCTGTGTTTCCCCATTAAGGTTAATTTCTTGCTGTTTATATCCAATGTAGGAAAAGACAAGAATTGCCTTAGGGCTTACATTTGTTAGGGTGTAAATACCATTTGTGTTTGTTGCAGTGCCCAGCTTTGTTCCCTTTACACTGATGTTAACTGATGGAATTGGCCCTTTAGTTTCGGCATCCCGAACCACACCCTTTACGGTGATATTCTGGGCAAAACTCTTTGCTGCAAAAAACATGAAGCAAATTAGTAGTAGCTTTTTTTTCATAATTGCATTGAGATTAAGTTTGTTTGGTTTGGTATCGTATTTACTGTCTGAGCGTCGCAAATATCCACTTGCAATGTTAACAGCAGGTTAGAACTAAATTAATAAATTAATTGAACATACATTCAATCTATAAAAATAAATTTGTGAAATAAGATTACTTTTGATTAGTTTGGAAGAATAAATTTTATCATGGGAAGAAAGAGCCTGAAAGAGGCAAGACAACTAGAAATTATTAAGATATTTTATAAGGTTGCTAAAACAGAAGGTTACGAAAATACCTCAATAGCGAAAATTGCCAAGGTGATGGATATCAATCCAAGCCTTATTATCCACTACTTCGAAACAAAAGAAGACCTAACTTATGGCCTTATTGATTATATACTTGAAAGATATCTGCTGATCTACACTATTAAAAATAAGGACGCAGTTACGCTTTCAGATTTACAGAAAACAATTGAAATGCTCTTCTCAAAAAAATGGAATTTGCTTTTTGATGATGGATTGTTTTATACTTTTTATGCTCTGGCATTCAGAGAAAAAAAGATAAAAGCAAAGTATAAGACCATACTAGACTCGCTTCGTTTTGCTCTTGCTTCAATGATAGCACGGTGCAATGAAAAAAACTTGATTAAAATAGAGGATTCTAAAGCGGCAGCTGACTTAATTTTTGTACTGGTTGATGGTGCTTATTTTTACCTTTCTTTAGAAAACGATAAAAAGGCCTATGCTGAAAGACTGGATTACTATAAAAGTAAAGCCTATCAGATTTTGGGAATGGACGCGTTAATCCTTTCGGACAGTACTCTGAGTCCTTAACTGGCGCCCTAAAGCATATACTCCAATAAACATCCAGAGTATGTTGGCAACAGCATTTGGCATATCATTACTGTCCACCGCTGTTGCCACTAAGCATAGTCCGCCAATTATATTCAGCAACTGAAAAGTGAGCGATTCAGCAGTTATCAGTTTTATGCTTAATAATAAATAGCCTACAGTACATAAGACCACACCCAGCCAGCCAATGCTCGTTAATATAATTTGCTGCATACTTGAAACTTGTTTAAAGAGTTAAAAGTAAAATTGCAATTTTAATATGATACCGAGGAAATTTTATCGGATAATAGTTATACTGCCTTTTAATAAACCACAGGCTCGTTTTAAATCAATTATGTAATAGTAAGTACCTACTGGCAAATCTTTTCCATTTTGCCGGCCATCAAACGGTTGCTTATACCCTGTGGACGCAAATACCTTCTGTCCGTAACGATTAAAGATCAACACAGTCCCTTCAGGATAATTTATCATATCGGGTATTAGCCAAACGTCATTATGCCCATCATTATTAGGAGAAATAGCATTTGGTAATTTAGACAAACCTTCATTTTCAATAGTAACTCTTATTCTTGCAGCGGGACTTTCACATAATCCTACTACTTGTCTAACAAAATAGTTTTGGCTAGTTATAATATTAACCTTAAAAGTCCCAGAGGTACTTTGATCTAAACGGGTTCCATTTTCATTAAGCAGCACATAAGTGCCGAATTCAGGCTGCATTACCTGAATAAAAGCATCACCAGGAGCACAAATCTTTAAATCATTTAATATTGGAGGAGATAAGATTTTATCTTCATTTAAAACAGTATACAGAATAATTTGTCTCGAACAGGTAACCGCATCACCAATCGTAAGCGAATAATTACCTGCGGAAATATTTTCAAGAAGTGATCCAGAACCGATTGACTGACCATTACTGTCAGACCAATAATAATAATATGGAGGCATTCCGGAAATACCAGGAGCTTTAATGCTTCCTTTGCCTAGATTGCATTGGTCGTTTGTAACTTTTTCTTCGTCCCGATTTATAACAGCTGCAGCAATGTTCAATATTGAAAATTCTCTATAGAAAGATTCGCAGTTCTTATTATCAGTAAGATATAATTTATAGCTTCCACCCGGCCCCGTTAAAGTCATTGAATTACCCACTGTCATGCCTGAGGCATTAACCCACCTAACTCCCGAAGGTTGTAGACCATTTACTTTAATTGTGATTGATCCATTTGGTTGGTTACAGGAAGAAATGGTCTGACTAACACCTTCGACATCAAATCTTGTAGATGGTAATTCTTTAACTTCATAGACCTGGCTTTGCTGAGTACAGCCAGAGGCATTGCTTGCCACCAAATGATAGTTCCCGACACCAACTCCTGTCAAGTTCAAGGAATGTCCTACTTCCTGATTAGCTTGATTCAACCATTTATATGTAGTAGCCCCCGTAATTATCAAGCCGGTTACCCCGCCAATTGTTGAATTACAAGCTACTGGAATGAGCTTCGCATTCGCTTCATCAATAGTAATTCCATTTGTTTCTTTGACCTGAACGGGAGCAGATGCTAAAACGGGGCATGCCGTTCCATCTTTCACTTCAAGAGCATACCAGCCTGATTGAACATTTACTAGGTCTCTTGTATTACCTACAGTTACTCCTGCAGCATTTTTCCAGGTGTAAGTAATATTTCCAGTTCCTGTTACTTTAACGCTGGTTATGGAACCACTAGAGCCATTGCAGGTTGTATTTTTAAAAACGGCACTGGATAGGTCAATGGAAGGGCCGGTTTGATTGGTCAAAACAATTGGGCCATACCTAACTATACAATCGTTATAACTGGCCTCAACAAAGTAAGTCCCTGCTCCTGCTTCAATTAAATCAAGGGAATTTCCTCTTTCCCTACCGCTCTGGTCTGTCCACTTAACTTTATAAGGAATACTGCCATTTGATAAATAAAGATAAGTAACCGAGCCGTTATTCATCCCACATGATGGATTTTGGATTTTTATATCCCGATCATCAAATTTTGGCGTCCCATCCAAAATTTCATAATCATAAGTTTCTGAGCAGCTGCTATTCAATAAAGTTAAGCGGTATTTACCCGCAGGCACATTCTTTAGGTCCGGATCATTGCCTACAACCTTATTTTGTTCATCAGTCCACTCATATCCCCCAGTATTTTTAAAACGCTGACCGACAATTGAGCCATTGCTATTCCCACAGGTAGCATTTAAAATATCAGTATATTCATACAAAATTGGCATGGTATACATTGAAGTAAAACCATTACGGGTGGCTGTTGCTACGATCCCTTTCTGGATATCACCTTCGTATTTCCATAAACCATTAGCATCTGCATCTATCGTTGTAATATAAGATACGGGCTGGCACCTCTCACAGTCGTCATCCCAAAAAAGCTCTACTTTTGAAAGGGGTGTAGCCGTTCCGGACACAAAGGTAGCCGTCATTTGTTTAATTTCTATCTCAGGCAGGAGTGTGCTGGGTGTTACATACACTGCTTCTTCCCGTCTAATATTTACACAAAAAATACTGTTACGTTGTACCAATATAGATGTTGGAGATACAACAGCTAGCTGTTGTCCACTTATGACGTTTGGTTCTCCGGAATTCTCACCTCCTACCTTAACATTATCATTTGAAGTCAAGTGAATTCCTGCCGGATATGAGGGAACTCCAGGGTAAGACTCTTTTACAATTCTATTTCCTTGAAAATTTATTCGCCCTGAAACCTTTTGAATAAAAGTCGAATACGACCCTTGTATCTTATTATCCAAAACATCAAAGGAATAGGGATAGTAATCATCCCCGTTAAAACTGAAATTATTAAAATTAATTGCGAAAATCATTCCATCATAAAATCCGGGCAGTGAAATAGTGGCCCCATTAAAGTCATATCCAAAGTGATTATTTTGTATTAGAAAGGAGGATTCGAATACCCTATTGGGTAAGGCAAACTGGCTGGTGATACAATTTGTGCCTCCAATTATGTTTCTTTTGGCTACATCATCACCACCAATTTCAATCCTGCCTTTGCAGTAACTTAAATCAATTCCTCCATTATAACCAAAAAGAACCTCTCTGTTTGTTTTGCCATCGGGTTCAAATCCAAGAATATTTGAGAAAAACTTAAGATTTTCAACACCTGACTCCGATGCTTCTACACCATTTTTTATTGAAACTGGAGAAGTAGAAATAACATACCCATTATTGACTATTACGTTCCCTTTTCCGGGAGCACCAATTTGGATATTTCTGGCATTTTCAGCATATATGGCAGGTGCTGGTGCTAATAATTCGCCATCCAGTCCATAGATTATACTCCCTTGGAAATCTCTTATATAACATCCATAAAGTTCAAACCCATCTATATCAACAAGAACAAAGGCACCAAAAGATAGGGTTTGGCTTTGAGGCTGTATAATTACTTTGGCATCACTAATACCAAAACTATTTCCAGGTTGTGTGGTTCCATCTATGGCAAGATTTGAAGTCAGATATTCAAGGGCGGTGATCAGAGTGATCGTTCTCTGATCCTGGGATGTGCCAGGTAAATTAAAATGAATATAATCTTTCTGGCCCACCCCGTTTGCTGCAGCTTTCTGAAGGGCTTCCCTTAACGAACCAACGCCACTATCAGCATTGCTGGTCACTACAAAAATTTCAGAAAAAGCACTAAAATTCAAGCAGAGTAAAATCAACAGCAATATAAACCTCATAATAAGAGCGCGTATTTAATGGCAAAAAAGCATTGCTAGCTTATCTAACAATCAAATCTAAGCTTTTATTAATATTGGTATATATCAATTTGAGATAAAATTTTTACAGATAGATGCTCTATACCCCTGCTTTCTTAAGCACCTCTAAAGTTTTTCTTAATCCCGTTTCTGCTACCTTTTGCAAATCCTGTTTATAATATTCGGGATTATAAAGCTCCAGAGAAATGCAGCCTTTAAAACCTGTTGATTTAAGGTCTTTGAAAATCTGCGGCAGAGGCAGAATTCCATCACCAGGGAAAACACGGTCTTTATCTCCCAAGTCGGCAACCGCTGCCGGAGAAGAAGGCACATCTGAGAATTGGAATATAGCAATAGCATCGCCATTGATGAGTTTCAGCCCTTCAAAACCACCTTCAGAGATATACATATGATAAGTATCAGGAATCACCATCGCTTTTGGATGATTAGCATCTAAAGCAATCCCCATTGCCTGGCCCAATGTTTTTACGGGTTGATATTTTACAAACACAAGGGCCGGGTGAATGTTAAATTCCTTTAACCCAATTTCAATAATATCCTTATATCTATTTGCTATCCATTTCTGATTAAAGTTATCTCCAGCTGTATCAGGAATGGTTTGAATATGCTGAGCGCCTATATCTGCAGCCATGCGCATTCGATTGCGTGTATCTTTCAAAGATTTGTCGAACAATTCTTGTGTAGGAGGCAGGGAGTTCCATAAACCTATTACACTTGGCACAAACAGACCCAGGTCTTTTATTTCTTTTCCAAGGTCCTTCAAATTACCGCCCTTTGCTTCGTACTCTTGCAATTCTCCATCCCATGGTTCAATTGCATCGTAGCCTGCTTTAGCAGCTATTTTTATTTTATCTTTTAACGATGCGGGTCTTATAGTAGCAGTATCCAGACAAACAGGCCACGGACTGGCACCTTTTTGATAACGTTTTTCTTTTTTGTCTTTTGATAATCCTGTTTCTCCAAGCACATACATAGTTGGCGCAACAGAAACTGCTCCTGCAATAGCACTAAGATTAATAAATTTTCTGCGGTTCATATAATTAGATCAAGGTTTTATAATTCGGTTTTCACGAATATAAAAATATTCCAATCTTTTTAATACTTCGTATCAGTTATTATACGAAACTGTACCTGCCTACTTATCTGTAAACACCATATCACTGGTCATTTCCATAGGAATCGTCACACCTTCAGGCATCTTATCATTTGCTTTAATCTCCATACTTCCTTTAATATCCTGATTAATCTTTCCTTCAATTATCCAACCTGTATTCTTATCAATCTTAATAACTGAATTCATAGTGCCAGCAAGATTATACTTTATTGGCATTCTATTAATTTCCGTATAAACATCCTTATTTTTTGTGGTAAACATGGAAGCGCCACTAACAACAAATTCTGTTGCAGTAATTTCATCAAGCTTATAAACACCATCTAACGTTGCAGACATGCCTGCTTCCAATTCTGTTTTCACATTCCATGTATCGCCTTTTGCTACTGCTCGGTCGGGGAACACCGCAGACAGCATTTCCAGATTACCTTTAAAAGCTTTATCGCCATACGACTGCATAATCTTACTCCGCATTTGCTCTTTCTGCTCAGCAGTGAGCTGAGGGAACTTTTCAAATACTCCCGCATATAGTGCCTCTACATTCTTTACTTCCGTTATTTTACCCGCCTTGGTCATTTTAATTTGGAAAGATTTATTTTTCATCATACCAAAAACCGAAGACAAAACATCTTTTTCATCGTTCTTTTCAGAATCAAAGGTAGACTCGCCACCCGGGTGAATTATTTTCATTGACAAGTTTACATAGCTTACGTCCATGCTATATATCCCTGCTGTATTATCTGTAACAACATACTTCATTTGACCGGTTATGGTCATATTAATATTTATAGCCTGACCATTCATTGTTTGCTTTACAATGGTATTGGCTACAGTTTTCTGAGTATAAGTTTGTCCTTTAGTTAGCTTTAACTCAATCTTTTGAGTTTGCGACAAACAAGAAAAACATACAAAAACAGAAAGAAAGAAACTGAAAATAATTTTCATAAGGCGTTAGTTTGATTTAAAGAATTAGTTACAATAACTAGAGTAAAATTACAGGAAAATGCGACATTTCTCTAATATCACCAATAAATCATTTATATGTAACATTCTGTTTATATCACTATATATCTACTAAAGATTTCTCTTCTTTGCGACCGAATGAACGTTCAATTAAACAATTTCAACAGCAAGCGCGAGGCTATTTTAAATAGCACATTAGTACTCGTTAAGGAGTACGGATTTCATGGCGCTCCTATGAGCCAGATTGCCAAACATGCCAATGTGGCCGCAGGAACCATCTATCATTATTTTGATTCGAAAGAAACACTAATTGTTGAGCTTTATATAAGAACTAAAGATCAACTGGCAGAAGCCATACTTGAAGGCTATGATGAATCAAAATCCTATAAGGATCGTTTCTTTAAATTCATGATCAATCAATACAATTTTTATATACAAAATGAACCTGCAATGGTCTTTCTGGAGCAGTATATAAACTCCCCTTTTGCAAAGAATTTCCCCGAAAAAGACAGTATTTTGTTTAAGGAAAAAGTAATTGGATTTTTTCAAGCCGGAATAGATGGAGATTATTTTAAAAAAATAGACCCCAGATTGCTCGGACCAACAATAAGAGGCACGTTAGTTGCGGCTGCAAACTTCAGATTATCAGAGCATATGATATACTCTGAAGAGGACATTACGGAGGTGGTGCAGATTGTTTGGGACGGAATTAAAAGACAATAATATATATAATGGCTTTAACTATACTCAATTCCCCTTTTAAATATGAAAATTCATAAATTACTCGTAATGCTTCTTATAGGTTTACCCGCATTGCTACCCGAAAAGTTGGTAGCACAAACGGCAAACAATGATAAACAGCTCAGCAATGCTACACTTCAGGAAGTGATAGATTATGCACTAAATAACAGACCGGGGGTGAAGCAATCTCAGATCGATGAAGAGATTGGCGAGCGCGATATCAAATCAGCGCTGTCCGGCTGGTTCCCTCAAATTAGTGGTAATGCGAATTATAACAACAACCTAAAGCAACAGGTAAATGCGCTTACTACTAATGGCGAAACCAACTACATAACCTTTGGCACCAAACATACTTCTGCGGTTACTTTACAGGCCGATCAGCAATTTCTAAATGCTGGTCTTATTCAGGCTTCAAAAGCCTCTAAATATTACAGACAACAGTACAAGCAAAGTACAGAAAACACTAAAATAAATACTGTTGTAGATGTGAGCAAAGCATATTTTGATATCCTTACCAGTGGCGAGCAGTTAAACATTATCAATGAAAACATAGCCCGTTTAGAAAAACAACTGAAAGATGCATCTGCTCAGTATGAGCAAGGCTTGGTAGACAAAACAGATTTTCAACGTGCCCAAATTAGCTTAAGCAACTCCAAAGCCGATAAAAAGAGAACTGAGGAATTGCTAAAATATAAATACGCTTATCTTAAAGAGATCATCGGATATGGTACTGATAAAGACTTTAGTTTAAACTTAAAGTCCGACAGTATGGAACAAGGTATTCTTTTAGACACCAATGCACAACAGGCTTATCAGAACAGAGTTGAATATCGTTTGCTGCAAACGCAAAAGCAATTACAACATTTAAATACCAGCTACAATAAATGGAGCTACCTGCCCTCCATTTCTGGTTTTGTAAACTATAGCTAWAATTATTTAAACAACAACTTTAGCAATCTGTACGATAAATCTTTCCCAAGTTCGGTACTTGGGTTAAAACTAAGTGTCCCAATTTTTCAGGGAACCAAAAGAATTCAGGAAATCAGAAAATCTGAATTACAGGAAAAAAGAATTGACCTTGATTTGTTGAATACTAAAAATCAAATCAATACGCAATATGAGCAAGCAATGGCTACTTACAAAGCAAATCTGAACGATTGGAAAACAGCAAGATCAAACGTTGATATTTCCAGACAAGTATACAATACGATTAAACTTCAATACGATGAGGGGATTAAAACTTATCTGGACCTGATGACATCAGAAACAGATCTGCGTACTGCCCAACTCAATTACTTAAACTCATTATACAGTCTGCTTTCTTCGAAACTTGACGTACAACAAGCACTAGGAACTATCATCGTAAATTAACGTAATTTAATAAGAACTCAAATGAATACTACTAACTACATAAAACTAGGCATCGTAATACTAGGAACAGTTACATTAGCCTCTTGCGGTGGCGATAAAAACGCCGGACAACAGCAAGGTCCCCCTCCCGCTACACCCGTAACCACTTACACTGTATCAGATCAGGAAGTAATCACTACAGATTCTTATCCTGGGGTAGTGGTTGCTTTAAACGAAGTTGAACTACGCCCGCAGGTTGGTGGCTACATCACGGCTATCTACGTAAAGGATGGTCAAAAAGTATCAAAAGGTCAGAAGCTTTATGAAATTGACCGCACAAAATATATTGCTGCAAACAACACGGCTAAAGCAAATCTTGCGGTTGCCAAAGCTAATCGCGATAAAGCAAAAAAAGATGCTGATCGTTATACCAGACTTGCAGAGCAAGATGCAGTGGCAAAACAACGTGTTGATTACGCGTTAACAGATTTGGCAAATGCAGAATCACAGGTAGCCGCAGCACAGGCTCAGTTATCATCTGCTGCAAATGACCTACAGCGTTCAATCATCGTATCGCCGTTAAACGGAACAATAGGAATATCTCAGGTTAAACTGGGCGCTTTAGCAACTCCTGGTACAACTTTATTAAATACGGTTTCGAGCAATAATCCTATAGCAGTAGACATTGCTGTTAACCAGGCAGAAATTCCTCGTTTTGTACGTTTACAAAAGAATACTGCAGCAGTAAAAGATTCACTTTTCAATATTCAATTACAGGATGGCAGCATTTATACCGGGCAAGGCCATATTACCGCTATCGATCGCGCGGTTGACCCCCAAACAGGAACCATCAAAGTAAGGATCAGTTATCCAAACGCTGAAGGGAAACTTTTTGCAGGTATGACTGTAAATCTAAAAGCTTTAAATAAAGCGTCAGAACATCAACTGGTAATTCCATACAAATCTGTTATAGAGCAGCTGGGCGAATTTAATGTTTTTGTTGTAGGTGATAGCAGCAAAGCCGAAGCCCGCATCGTTCAACTGGGTAAACAGTTTGATAAAAATGTAGTGGTAAAAAGCGGACTAAAACAAGGGGAAGTAGTTGTGGTAGATGGTGTACAAAATGTACGTCCAGGTGCTGTAGTTACGACCGCTCCGGCTGATGCAGCCCCGGGAGCACAACCAGCAGCAGGCGCAGTTAAAAAATAGATTTAAAGAATTCAGAGATATGATATCAGAAGTATTTATAAAGCGACCCATCACAGCTATTGTGATTTCCCTTTTGATTGTTCTGGTTGGTACCATCGTGATTACCACATTGCCGATCAGTCAATACCCAAATATAGCACCTCCAACGGTTACTGTWAGNTNGRMAYSWATWYCKGWKCAKATGYGCAAACTGTAGAGCAAACTGTAACTACACCCATAGAAAGCCAGATCAATGGTACTCCGGGCATGAAATACATGTCATCGAACAGTACATCTGATGGCCGCTCGGCAATAACCGTTACTTTTGATGTGGGTACAAACATAGATGTCGCCGCCCTCGATGTTCAAAACAGGGTGGGTATTGCAGAACCTGCCTTACCCGAAGCGGTAAGACGTTTAGGAGTAACCACTAAAAAAGCAAACAACGATATTTTGATGGTGCTTGGACTTTACTCTCCTAATGGCACTTATGATCAGAAATTCATTTCGAACTACGTAAACTTATACGTAAAAGACGCTCTATTAAGGATTAAAGGTGTTGGAGATGTTCAGGCATTCGGTCAGCCTTTTAGTATGAGGATCTGGCTTGATGCCAACAAACTTGCCAGACTGAACTTAACCCCAGCAGATGTTTCGGCTGCAATTGCAGAACAAAACTCTAGAATCCCGGGTGGTACAGTAGGTGGCCCTCCTCAAAACAGCAATCAAACTTTCGAATTCTCAGTAATCCTTGATGGTGACCTGAGTACGGAAGAGCAGTTTAGAGACATTGTAGTAAAAACAGGAGCCGATGGTTCTGCAGTTTACTTAAGAGATGTAGCCAGAGTAGAGCTTGGTGAGTTTGCTTATTCAACCAATTCAAAGATAAACGGTAAGGTGTCCTCTATGATGGCCATCAACCAAACTCCAGGTGGTAATGCTGTGCAAACAGCCGATGGAATAGATAAAGCCATGCTGGAGCTAAAAAAATCTTTCCCTAAGGATCTGGATTATGTAGTGGCTTACGAAACGGTATCTATTGTAAAGGTTTCCATCAACGAGGTAGTTCATACCCTTGTAGAAGCCCTTATACTGGTAACGCTGGTTGTATTTTTCTTCCTTCAAAGCTGGAGAGCAACGTTGATCCCAATTCTGGCGATCCCCGTTTCCATAATAGGTACTTTTATCTTCTTTACCCTTTTCGGATTCTCTATAAACGTACTTACCATGTTTGGTTTCGTACTGGCCATCGGTATTGTGGTGGATGATGCGATTGTGGTGGTAGAAGCTGTGCAGCATTACATGGATCACGAAGGACTTTCGGCACCTGATGCAACACGCAGGGCGATGAAAGACATCACCGCACCGGTAATTGCCATCGCATTAATACTTGCAGCTGTATTTATTCCGGTAGGATTCATACCCGGCATGGTTGGTCAGTTGTATCAGCAATTTGCCATCACCATTGCAGTTTCGGTATTGATCTCGGCATTTATCGCTTTATCATTAACACCGGCATTATGTTCATTGCTGCTTACACCAATGAACCTGAACAAAGATTCAAGGGGATTAAACAAGTTCTTCTTTAAATTTAATATATGGTTCGCCAATGTAACCAGCAAATACTCAAACGGTGTAAAATGGGCCTTAAAAAAGGCTCCTTTAATGATGATCATTTTGATCTGTCTTTATGTTGGAACCATTGGTTTATTTGCTAAAAAACCATCCGGTTTTATACCTAATGAAGATGCAGGAGTATTTTTGATGGGTGTTACTTTGCCAGAGGGAGCCTCTGCAGTACGTACCGATGCATTAATCAAAAGAGTTACAGAATCCATACTAAAAAAATACCCTGAGGTAAAAAATGTTACTTCAATTGGTGGTATCAACATCCTAAACAGATCATTCAAATCTAATGCTGCCACATTCTTTGTGCAGTTAAAAGATTGGGACGACAGACCAGGGGACGTGGCTACAACTATCGCCAATATTTCTCAGGACTTTAAGGGTGACAAAGAAGGGAGTGTAATTGTTGTTGCACCGCCTCCCATTCCTGGATTGGGTATTAGTGGTGGTTTCTCTTTACAGATCCAGGAAAAACAAACCGGCGACATAAAGCAGTTTGAGGCCAACGTGGGCAAGTTCCTTGCTGCCGCCAATCAGAGACCGGAAATTGCGATGGCCTATACCCTATTTAATGCACGAACTCCAAATTACCAGGTCCACGTTGATCGTGACCAGGCTAAAAAGATGGGCGTCTCAATAGGTACAGTTTATAGCACTATTTCCGCTTATCTGGGTAGTAGCTATGTAAACGACTTTACCAAATATGGAAGAAATTTCCGTGTAGTTACTCAGGCCGACACCAATTTCAGAAAAGGTATTGAGAACCTTAACGGTCTGTATGTTAAAAATTCGGCAGGTGCCTCTGTACCATTAAGTTCAATAGTTAGCTATAACATAGTAGAAAAAGCTTCCATTATAAATCACTTTAACCTGTTCAGGTCTATTGAGGTAACAGGAGCGGCAAAACCAGGCTTTAGTTCTGGTGATGCCCTTACTGCAATGGAAGAAGTTGCAGCACAAACCTTACCGGCAAATTATTCCTATAATTTCTCCGGTTTGAGTTTAGAGGAAAAAGAAGCAGGTAACAGTACCACATTAATCTTTGCACTTATTATTGTTTTCGTATTCCTGTTACTCGCTTCTCTATATGAAAGTTGGTCTGTTCCATTCTCTATCCTTTTGGCTGTGCCACTTGGTCTGTTTGGAGCTATTCTGGCACTTACATTTTTGCCAAAACTCGACAATAATATATACGCACAGGTCGGTTTAATTACACTGATTGGTCTTTCTGCAAAAAATGCAATCCTTATTGTCGAATTTGCGAAAGAACGTGTGGATTGGGGTATGGAGTTAATTGCAGCTACAATTGAAGCAGTGAAACTTCGTTTACGCCCAATTATCATGACATCTCTGGCCTTTATATTAGGGGTTATTCCATTGATTATTTCTCATGGTGCAGGTGCTGTTTCCAGGATGACAATCGGCTGGACAGTTGCAGCAGGTATGCTTTCGGCAACCATTCTTGCCATATTTATTGTACCTGTATTATTTGTGTTAATTACTAAGCTTGCGTATGGTAAAAAGAAACTTGCAGAATTGCAGGCTTCTTATAAACCAGAAGAACATAAAGATACTTTGCATGCCGATTAAGCTGTAAAGAGTAAGGTTTAAACACGTAAAAAGCTGACCATATGGTTGGCTTTTTCTATATACAAGTATTTGATAATGGATGTATTTTATTACATTACGTACCTGTTTAATCAGCGTCCATATGGTTAGTTTTATTATGCGAAAATCAACACTTTTAAAAACCTTGTTTAGTATTGCAAGTTTTACCCTTGCATCTTTTCAGAATATATCTGCCCAGCAAAAACCCAATATTGTATTTGTTTTAACAGATGATATGGGCTACGCTGATTTGGGTTGCTATGGTAATCCGGTTATAGAAACACCTTTCTTAGATCAAATGGCCGCCAAAGGTATTAAGGCTACCAATTTCGCACTGGCATCTCCAACCTGTTCGCCGTCACGTGCGGCATTTCTTACCGGTCGATACCCTACCAGATACAATATCCCTGCGCCTTTAGGGCCTGGTTCTGATCAGGGTTTGCCTGCCTCAGAACTTACAATGGCTGAAATTTTAAAAACCGGTGGGTATAAAACCAACATGATTGGTAAATGGCATTTGGGCGACAAAAAGGCTAACCTGCCAATGGAACAAGGTTTTGATAATTATTACGGATTGCTATATAGCCACGATTACCGCAGCCCTTATGTGCAAACCGACACCACCATTAAACTGTACCGAAACTATAAGCCAGAGGTCTACAAGCCTGCTGATAGCTCACTAACCTCTTTATACAACAATGAAGCTATAAAGTACATTAAAAAACAAAAAAAGGGGGAACCATTCTTTCTATATCTTGCCTATAACATGCCTCATTTACCAGTATATTTTGCTGCCCACAAAAAGAATAGCGACTTAACACATGGCGGGGAACTTGGTTACGTTGTAAACGAAATGGACAGAGGTTTAAGTCAAATCTGGAAAACATTGGAACAACAAGGCTTAGCCGACAATACTATTTTTATTTTTACGAGCGATAATGGCCCCTGGACTAATTACCCTGAAAGGATGTCTGGAGATGGTAAAACACGACAGAACCATGTCGGATACGCCGGAATATTCCGCGGCAGTAAGGCTACTACCTATGAAGGTGGCACAAGGGTTCCATTTATCTTATACTGGAAAGGACACACACAAGCACAGGTTCAGAAACAACTTTTTAGCAGTGTTGATTTATTGCCTACCCTGGCCGAATGGAGTGGTACTAAACTACCTGATAACCTTAAAATTGACGGGCAATCAGTAACTCCATTATTTACTAAAAAAGACGTACCCTTCCAGCATCAACCAGTATACTACGTCCATTACGGTGTTCCGGAAGTAGCCCGCATAGGAGATTGGAAACTTAGAAGAACCAAAGAAAGCGGGATAGAATTATTCAATCTGGCAGAGGATCCTTCAGAACGGGTAAATTTAAATAACGATTATCCGGAGGAATCCAAAAAGCTATTAAAAATACTAGACAATTATCCTGACAAATAAGGTTTTAAGCCTGGGTTGCTAAGGTCTTGCCAGGGCTTTCAGTGGGCTTTAGCCCTACCAAGGCCCTGGCAACCCCCTAGCAACGCCCTCTCAACTACGGTATATAATTAAAGTGCATTTAGCTTGTCGCTAAGCAACTTAGTTACTTCGTTAAAGTAACGTTTACGGCCGTAACCCATTACCCAGCGGATGCCTCCTAAAGCATTGGTAATAAAAACTTCTTCAGCTTCTTTTAATACTTCAGGGTTTATTTGTGCTTGTATTACAGGAATTTCGTTGGTTTTGGCAATATTCATTACCACATTTCTCATTACCCCTGCAATACAACCTTCTGTTAAAGCCGGTGTATAAATCTGTTTATCGTAAACCACAAAAATATTGGAACTGATGCTCTCGCATAAAAAGCCATTTTGGTTCAAAATAAAAGCCTCATCAAGGTTGTATTGTTTTTTATACAGCCCAGCCATTACATAAACTAAAGAATTGCAGGTCTTATAATTTGAAAGTTTATCAACAGGCTTTGTAAGTTCATCAAATACGTCAACAATTAATCCTTTTTTATTGAGTTCGTATGTGCTTTCGGTTAATGCAGATGCCTCCAATACATATCCCGATTTGTTGCTGTTTGGCGTATATAACCCATCGCCTGCCCTGTAAACAGACAATCTGAACCTTACATTATCTTTAAGCTTGTTCTTTTTACAAAGCTCATTGGTTTTTTGTTTCAGAAAATATTCATCGAACAAAGTTGCACTCTCCATTTTAAGAGCTTTCATTCCAGCTCTTAACCTATCGGCATGCAATTCGGCAAACTTAAGTTTTCCGCCAGACATTCGCATAGATTCAAAAAGGCCATCACCATACCTGAAACTGCGGTTATCAGCAGTTATAATAGGTTGATTTTTTAATATAAATTCGTCGTTATGTAAAATGTACTCTTGCTGCATTTATTGAGGCTCTACGATATAGTTTCTCCATTTATTTAAAGCTGTATCGAAATCGGGTGGCAAAGGTGCTTCAAATTCCATATACTTTTTAGTAGTTGGATGAATAAAACCTAAAGTTTGTGCATGTAAAGCCTGTCGTGGTAAAATATTAAAGCTGTTTTGTACAAACTGCTTGTATTTATTAAAGGTAGTCCCTTTTAATATTTTATCACCTCCATAATTTGCATCATTAAATAATGGATGCCCTATATGCTGCATATGTGCCCTGATTTGATGTGTTCTTCCCGTTTCAAGTTGACAACTAATTAGTGTTACATATCCTAAACGTTCCAGAACGGTATAATGTGTTACAGACCACTTACCTTTTTCTTCATCATCGTAAACGTCCATCACTATTCTATTCTTAGCGCTACGGCCGATATAACCTGTAACAGTACCATCCTGCTCTATATCGCCCCAGGCTAAGGCAACATATTTACGGGTAATGCTATGATCAAAAAATTGCTTGGCAAGTTTGGTCATGGTGATTTCGTTCTTACTAATCAGCAATAAGCCGGAGGTATCTTTATCAATACGGTGCACCAAACCAGGCCTACCCTCATTACCTGGCAATTGTGGCAATTGCTCAAAATGAAAGGCAAGCGCATTTACCAGTGTACCTGTATAGTTATTATATCCGGGATGGACTACCATTCCTGCTGGTTTATTTACTACCAAAAGATCAGCATCCTCATAAACGATATCTAGTGGAATATCTTCAGGGTAAACTTCAGTGTCTCTTGGAGGATGTGGAAATACAACAGATATTTCATCTGCCGGCTTTACTTTATAGCTCGGTTTTACTGTTTTTTGATTAACCAGAACGTTTCCCGCGTCTATTGCGTTTTGAATGCGGTTACGGGAAGCATTTTCTACCCTATACATTAAAAACTTATCAATGCGCAATAAAGACTGTCCTTTATCAACAACAATGTTCAAATGTTCATACAGATCCTGCTCCTCTAATTCTGCCCCGCTGTTGTTGTTTTCCATTAAAATTGTGTTTTATTTCTATTAATTAATCATTAAATGCTCCTGCAATATCCCTCAATTTTAATATTTCGGGGTTTTAGCGATTTCGTTTTGCAAAACTAATCTTTAGCAACAACATATTTAGAAAAGAAATTGGCCTATTATTTGAGAAGTGCATGATCCAGACTAAATAATCTTACTATGAAAAATTTTACTGAGAACATAAAAGTAATTCTTAACTTCTTTCCTTATTTGATTAAAAAAATCTACTTTAAGCATTAATTAATACTGTTTAATAAAAGGCTATTTATATTTGTACAATGTTTACAGATATTTATAGTCCTATACATCAATTAAAGCACCCTGCAAGAAACCAGGTATTGGTAAAAAGAGATGATTTAATTGATCCTTATATTTCTGGAAACAAATGGCGTAAGCTAAAATACATCTTAAAAGATGTACAGAAAAACAATAAAAAACACATTGTTACTTTCGGTGGAGCCTTTTCTAATCACCTTGTTGCAACGGCAGCTGCTTGTGCCAGGGCTGATCTAAAAAGCACAGCTTTTGTGCGTGGCGAAGTGGTAAGCAATGAAATGCTATTGCTTTGCAAGCTGTTTGGGATGAATTTAATTTTTACCGACAGAGACAGTTACAGAAACAAACCATTATTATTTGATGCTCATTTTGGAACGGATCCTGACGCTTATTTTGTTGATGAGGGCGGTGCCGGTGCAGAAGCTGTTAGAGGCTGCGCAGAGATTATTGCTGAACTACCTCAGGATATTGATCATCTGTTTTGCGCCGCAGGAACAGGAACCACTGCTGCAGGTCTGTTAAAAGGAATTCATCAGCGTAAGTTAAAAACTCAACTTCATGTAGTACCCGTTTTAAAAGGCGGTGACTTTATTGCCGATGAAATTTATAAGCATACCGGAAACATTGAGCAACTGGTTATGCATACTGATTATCATTTTGGTGGATACGCCAAAACCCCTCCTGCATTGATTGAATTTATTAAAAATTTTATTGCTGATGAGGGGATGCTTATTGACCCCGTATATACCTCAAAAATGTTCTTCGCAATTGACGACCTGATAGGCAATAATTACTTTAAAAAAGAAGATAAAATAATTGCCATCCATACCGGTGGTTTACTGGGAATCTGGGGTATGAAAGATAAGTTTATTTATTAACACTTGTTAGACCGAAATAGATTCTATTTCAAAAACATACTTTAAATCGTTTAAACCTAGTTTTTACTTCTAAGGGTTCAAATAGTGCCCGCATTTGTTAATTTGGGGGTTTTTATTACATTTGATACGTATCAAAACATAGAAATTATGTATCAACTAACTGTAGCTCCAGAGCAGGTAAATGAAACTTTAAGCAAACACATTTTAGCAGATGGTTTTGACCTTACATACGATATGGAAAAAAGCCAGGGGGCTTATATTTATGATTCGAAATATAAGCGTTCTCTGCTCGATTTTTTTACTTGCTTTGCGTCTGTTCCTTTGGGCTACAACCATCCTAAAATGATAAATGATGAGGCTTTCAAGAAAAATCTTCTACAGGCCGCATTAGCCAATCCTTCTAATTCGGATGTATATACGCAACAATACGCTCAGTTCGTAGATACCTTTGCAAAAATTGGTATCCCTTCATATTTACCTCATGCTTTTTTTATTGCAGGAGGTGGACTTGCAGTTGAAAATGCCCTTAAGGTGGCTATGGACTGGAAGATTCAAAAGAATTTTGCTAAAGGATATAAAGAAGAAAGGGGTTTTAAAGTACTTCATTTCGAAAAAGCTTTTCATGGCAGAACTGGTTATACCTTAAGTTTAACCAATACGCTTCCTGATAAAACCAAATGGTTTGCTAAATTCGATTGGCCAAGAGTGTCTGTCCCGGTAGTAAAATTTCCATTGGATGGCGACAACTTAAGGACAGCTGTTGAGACAGAAGAAACATCCATTGCTCAGATAAAACAAGCCTTTGCCGATAATAAAGATGACATCTGTGCAATTATTGTTGAGCCAATTCAATCTGAAGGTGGAGATAATCATTTACGTGAAGAATTTTTAATTCAGTTAAAAGCATTGGCTGATGAAAATGATGCTTTTCTAATCTACGACGAGGTGCAGACCGGAGTTGGCCTTACTGGCAAATTTTGGTGCCACCAGCATTATAGTGAAAAAGCGCGTCCGGATATTATTGCATTTGGCAAAAAGATGCAGGTATGTGGAATTTTGGTAGGCAACAAAGTTGATCAGATAGATAGTAACGTATTTAAAGTACCCTCTAGAATTAACTCTACCTGGGGTGGCAATTTGGTTGATATGGTTCGTTCTTCGCAAATCCTTCAAATTGTTGCAGAAGATAACCTATGCGATAACGCGGCAGTTGTTGGCCAATATTTAAAAGAAGGCCTGCAAACACTAGCCGGAAAGTATGATAAAGTAACCAATGTTAGAGGTAAGGGCTTACTTTGTGCTTTCGACTTTCCAAATAAAAGCATGCGCGATGAGTTTATAAAAAAAGGAATGCAGCATAATGTAATGTTTTTAGGCTGCGGAAATCAGACCATAAGATTCAGACCTGCGTTATGTATGGAGAAAAAACATATTGACGAAGGTTTAGCAATCATGGAAACCATTCTACCAGCCTTATAATGCAGAGAAAATATTTCAACATCCTGCTGGGTGTTATTGTTTTGGTTTTAGTTGGGTGGATGTTAAAGGGTATGTTTACTCAACCCGGAATAGATGGACTAAAAGGCGAGTTTAAGGAAATTACACACTATAGGAACGACAACAATACAGGCCCCATACAGTACGTATTTGCTGTTACTGTAAAGGACACTGTTTGGAATGAAATGATAACCTATGGCGACTTTAAGCCTCATCATAAAGGAGGAAATACTAAAGTATATTACTTTTTGGAGGGCACACCCGTGCCACACAAATTATATGCAGGTAAAATAAATTTCGATACCAGTTTTAATAAATATTGTATTGCCCTTTATGAAAAAACTGCAATGGGCAATACAAGTATCGAAAAGGCACCTTTTAAGTGATTACACAAAAGCTGAAAAACCGGTTATAGCACGCCCCACAATAAGGGTATTGATCTCTTTGGTTCCTTCGTAAGAATAGATGGCTTCTGCATCGGCTACAAAGCGAGCTACATCATATTCCAGCAAGATACCATTACCTCCCATAACTTCACGTGCCCTGCTTACTACATCGCGTGTGCGCATTGAACAGAAAACTTTGGCTAATGATGCATGCTCATCCGTAAGGAGGTTCTGATCTTGTAATTGAGACAACCGGAAACAGAGTGTTTGCATGGCCGTAAGATTGGAGAGCATTTCTACAAGATGGTTTTGTATCAATTGGTAGGATGCAATAGGCTTACCAAATTGCTTTCTTGTCCTGGTATATGCAAGTGCACTTTCGTATGCACCTCTGGCACAGCCTACGGCCTGCCATGCTACCCCTGCCCTGGTCATCTTTAACACCTTTGCCGTGTCTTTAAATGAATTTGCATTTTGTAAACGGTCTTCTTCGTCAACTTCACAATTGGTAAGTGTTATAAGCCCGTTTTGTACAATCCTTAATGCCATCTTGTCCTGCATCTTCTCAACAGCAAATCCTTTTGTACCTTTTCTAACCAGGAAACCTTTTACCTCATTATCGTCTACATCTCTTGCCCATATTATAGTAACATCTGAAAAGGTAGAATTTCCTATCCATTTTTTTTGCCCATTTAATATCCATTTACTGCCTTGTCGCTTAGCCGTTGTGGTTAACCCGCCTGCAACACCAGAACCCACTTCCGGCTCAGTTAATCCAAATGCTCCAATTATTTTCATCTGTTGCATATCTGGTAGCCATTGCTGCTTTTGCGCGTCGGATCCTAAAAGATATATCGACCCCATGGCCAATCCACTCTGTACACCAAAAAAAGTAGATATGGAGGTATCTACTCTTGCCATTTCCATTGCCAGCATACCTTCCATAAGATTCGATTTGTTGGGGCATCCGTAGCCCTGATAAGTCAAACCACAAATATTTAATTCTGCAATTTTAGGAATAAGCTCAAAAGGAAATTCGGCTTTAAGCCAGTATTTATTAACTACGGGCTTTACTTCCTTTTCCAGAAATGCTCTTACTTTTAATTGAAGAGCCCTATCTTCATCTTTTAAAGCTTCATCGCCCAGATGGTAAAAATCGCCTTCAATTGGAGGTAGTTCTCTTTTTTTATGAGGTGTTCCAATCATCTTCATTAGTCCCTGCAATTGGGTTTCATCAAGATTAGCTACTGAGTCTACAATTTTGGGTAAGTCTACCTTTTTAGAAAGCTCATCAAGTTTCTTAAAATCTACACTTTTAAAAAGGGTATACGCGTTCTTTAAAGAAGAAAATATATTGGCCATATTAAACTGTTTATATATAAAACAGAAATTAACTCTTTTTGTTGGAATATGGCCAATAAAATATACTGATTAGGTAAGGTCGAAAAGGCTGTTCACCCCTAAAAGTTTACGACAGGTAAAGCCTTCGGCATAGGTTGTTCCAATTGATTTACCAAACTCACGCGCCCGGCCAATTACACTTTCAAAAAAATCTGGCGAGGAAATATAAGTATCTGGCCCATCCAGTTCAGGGTTGAAGAATTGCGTTTTAAATGCTTTTATGGAAGCTAACTTAGTTTCAATATATGGGGTAATGTCGATAATGATATCGGGTTTAATATAACGATCCTGAATGTATTGGAATTGTAACCGTGGTCGCCATGCTTGTTGTTTCACTCCGTTAAGCTCGGTAGTTATCTTTGGCAGTCCCGACAGGAAACAGGCATCATTAGCAAGATCTCCGGCCCTGCCATGATCAGGGTGTCTATCGTGCAGGGCATTGGTTAATATAATCTCTGGCTGATACTTGCGGATCATTTTTACAACTTCAAGCTGATGTTCTTCATCATTCTTAAAGAAGCCATCTTTAAACCTTAGGTTTTCACGCGTCTGGAGGCCAAGTATTTTGGCCGAATCCGCAGCTTCTTCATCACGTGTTTCTGCTGTACCTCGTGTACCGAGCTCTCCTCTGGTAAAATCGACTATTCCTACTTTTTTACCTAGGGCAATGTGTTTGGCTATAGTTCCTGAACATCCCAATTCTGCGTCGTCTGGATGAACGGCAAGCACCAATATATCTAACTTCATGATGTGTATAGTTTATAAAAGATTGCTTTAAAGCAATTTCTGTATTTTCTTTTTTACTTTGGATGAAAGTGGCGTAGTAAATGGGAAAAAATAATCTACTACCTCACCATCTCTATTGATTAAATACTTGTGAAAATTCCATCTCGGGGTTGATTTTTGAGTCAGGAATTTGAAAAGCGGATGTGCATGGCTTCCGCGAACCATTATTTTATCGAACACAGGGAACTTAACGCCATAGTTAACCTCGCAAAAGGTATCTATTTCTTTTCCATCCAGAGGTTCCTGCCTGCCAAAATCATTTGATGGAAAACCCAGCACTTCGAAACCCTGGGCATTATATTCATCTCTTAAGTCTTGTAATTCTTTTAACTGAGGTGCAAAACCGCATGCAGATGCAATATTTACAACCAGAAGTACTTTATCTTTATAATCAGAAAGGTTTTTGTCAGAGCCATTAATCAGTTTTGCTTTAAATTGATGTATACTTTTGGATTTATCAGCCATAGGTTCTATTGATAAAACCCTGAAGAAATAATGATGGATTCGATATCTCTCTCTTCTTGCGGGTTATATGTACTTTTCAAATTATGCCCTACTACCCTTGCAACAGATTGGTACAGGAACGCGGTAAAACCTCCCTTAGTTTCTTTCACAATATCGTAGGTTGTTCTGCCCAGTTCACGATCGATCAGTTTGGTAAGTATTTGACCCTGGGTTATGGTAAGTTCTTTTATTTCTCTGTTGAACATGTCTTTAATTTCTTTATCACATTGTTTAACAAGCTTTTTCTGTTCTCTTTTTTCTTGCGTTAGGGCCAAATCCTTTTCCAGTTGCTCATATCGTTGTTTTGCATAAAGAGCATAAGGCATCACCTTCATCACATTATACCTCAATCTGCTATAGGCAGCTCGTTCAGCCGGGGATTTGAATATTCTGACACCATATATAACAACCTCTTGTAAAGGTATCCATGGTATCATTTCGCCGTTATCATTAGTTCCGGCAACACGGATAGTATCATTTTTTCCAAGTACAGGCATTTTTATAGTAACGCCATTAACCTGCGCCCTAACCTGGGCACCGCTAATAATGACAATTAACAGAATAAATAACCTATAAAATTTCATAAATTTATACCCCTATAAAGGTAAAGCTAATTTATATTTTAGTTTTCATTTTCAACTCTAATATAATCTTTTAACGATAAAGAGCTATATTTTTTACGTAAATAATACAATACAAGTCAAATAATGACAAACTTAAATTTGGAAGAATTATTGCTCATATTAGTTACATCTTTATAAAAAACTTATATTGATAAAAGGGAGCGTAATCAACCGGGCAAATCAGCTCAACCGTTAATTACAAAAAACTAGTAGTAAAGCAATAACATGGAGGCTGTAGCTGGCAGAATTCATAACAACCAAAAAAAGGAAACACGAATGAAAAACGCTTTAGTGATTGATTTAGAAGCAGAGAAGCAAGAGATCCTAAAAAGATACAGGGCACTTTTACGCGCCTGTAAGCCGACACTTCAAAGGGGGGATAAAAAGGAAATCAGAAAAGCATTTGACATGGCTCTGGAAAGCCACAAAAACATGCGTAGAAAATCTGGAGAACCATATATTTACCACCCTATTGCCGTGGCTCAGATTGCAGCAGAAGAAATTGGACTTGGAACCACCTCCATTGTATGCGCATTGCTTCATGATGTGGTAGAAGATACAGACATTACACTTGAAGATATAGAACGTGAATTTGGAAAGAAAACAGCAAAGATTATTGATGGGCTGACCAAAATCTCGGGCGTATTTGATTACAATAGTTCTCTACAGGCAGAGAATTTCAGAAAAATGTTACTTACTCTGGCTGACGATGTAAGGGTAATTTTAATTAAGCTTGCCGACAGGCTGCATAACATGCGGACTATGGATTTTATGCCAAGGCAAAAACAATTAAAAATTGCTTCTGAAACTATTTATCTATATGCCCCGCTTGCACACAGGCTAGGTTTATATGCCATTAAGTCTGAGCTGGAAGATCTTTCAATGAAATATCTTGAACCAGATACTTATAAATACATTGCAACTCAACTAAATGAGAAAAAAGCTGAACGAACCTTATTTATTAAAAGATTTGTTGAGCCTATAAATGAAATACTGGCAGAACAAGGTTTAACGGCAGATATTTATGGCAGACCGAAGTCTATCCATTCGATATGGAATAAAATGAAAAGTAAAAACATTCCCTTCGAAGAGGTGTATGATCTTTTTGCTATCAGAATTATATTAGACAGCGCCCCTGAACATGAAAAAGCAGATTGCTGGAAAGCATACTCTATTGTAACGGATCTTTATCGTCCTAATCCGGACAGGTTGCGCGACTGGGTTTCTTCTCCAAAAGGAAATGGCTACGAATCGTTGCACACTACCGTAATGGGGCCTAAAGGTCAGTGGGTAGAAGTACAGATTCGTACACAGCGAATGAATGAAATTGCCGAAAAAGGATTTGCTGCACACTGGAAATATAAGGAATCATCTAACGACAATGGTCTGGACCAATGGATCATGAAGGTAAGAGAGATGCTAAATAACCCTGAAGCTAATGCATTAGATTTTCTTGACGACTTTAAAATGAATTTATTCTCTGATGAGATTTTCATTTTTACTCCTAAAGGTGCCTTGTTACAGTTACCACTAGGTGCAACAGCACTTGATTTTGCCTTTGAAATACATACTGACGTAGGTGCAAAATGTATTGGAGCAAAGGTAAATCATAAGCTTGTACCGCTTTCGTATAAGCTCCAGAATGGCGATCAGGTAGAAATTATCACTTCGAGTAAGCAAACACCAAAAGAAGACTGGTTAAACATTGTTGTAACGGCAAAAGCTAAATCTAAAATCAAATCGTCTTTAAAAGAGGAAAAAAGAAAGGTAGCTGATTTAGGTAAGGAAACGTTGGAGCGTAAGCTTAAATCTTTAAAAATCACTTACAATACAGATAATTTAAATAAGCTTACTTATTTCTTTAAACTACCATCAACCCAAGAACTTTTTATAGCGGTTGCAAATGGGAAAATTGAGGTAAAAGACCTAAAAGATTACCTGGCAAGCGAGAAAGAGATTGAAAATAGAGGTTCTGACAGAAATGATCACCAAAAGATTGAAACGCTACTCAACAAGGTAAAAGGTCCTGAATCTGACACTTTATTGATTGGCGAAGACCTGCAAAAAATAGACTATACTTTGGCTGCATGTTGTAATCCAATACCTGGAGATGATGTTTTTGGATTTGTAACTGTAAATGAGGGAATTAAAATCCATCGTACAAATTGCCCTAACGCAGCGCAATTAATGGCTAACTATGGGTATAGGGTTGTTAAAGCAAAATGGAATAAACAACAGGAACTTACATTTTTAACGGGCTTACACATTATTGGAATAGACGATGTGGGATTAATTAACAATATTACAAAAGTTATCTCTAATGATTTTAAGGTAAACATGCGTTCTATTACTGTAGATACCGATAATGGTATTTTTGATGGTTCAATAATGATCTTTGTAAATGATAAGGAGCACTTAGACAACCTGATCGAAAATCTGCTTCGGGTGAAAGGTGTAACGGGAGTTACTCGCTTTGATGCCTAAAATTGCTAAAAAATCATAGAGTTTTATATAAAAAATGGTACCTTTGAAAGGAGTTTAAAAACTATGTCTACAAACCACAACAGCGAGTTGGTAAGAAAGATTTTCGAAGCCTATCTCGAAAATAAAAGCCTGAGAAAAACACCGGAGCGTTTTGCCATCTTAGAAGAAATCTATTCAAGAGATGATCATTTCGATGTAGAGACCCTCTATATCCATATGAAAAACCAAAAATACCGTGTTAGCAGGGCTACAGTATACAATACTTTAGAGTTATTGGTTTCATGTGATTTGGTTACCAAACACCAGTTTGGCAAAAACATGGCTCAGTTTGAAAAATCATACGGCTATCATCAGCATGATCACATCATCTGTATTGATTGTGGTAAAGTTGTAGAATTCTGCGACCCACGCATTCATCAGATCCAGAGTATGGTTGGCGAACTGTTAAAGTTTGAAATTAAACACCACTCTTTAAATCTTTACGGCGTTTGTTTTGATTGCTCTGCTAAGGCATCAATGGAAAATCAGAATGCCGCTATTAAACATGCAAGTTAAAATTCAATTATTATATTTCCATTTTTAAATTTAAATAATGACGCAAGTAGACGTGCTTCTTGGCCTGCAATGGGGCGACGAAGGCAAGGGTAAAATTGTTGATGTACTAAGTCCACAATATGATTTGATAGCTCGTTTCCAAGGCGGTCCGAACGCCGGACATACTTTAGAGTTTGATGGTAAAAAATTCGTTTTGAACACCATACCATCAGGTATCTTTAACGAAAAAACAATGAATCTAATCGGAAATGGTGTGGTAATAGATCCCATCATTTTAAAAAGAGAATTAGATAACCTACAGAAAGCCGGCCATGATCCGGTTGCAAAAGGTAAACTTGTTATTGCACGTAAGGCACATTTAATTTTACCTACTCACCAATTGCTGGATGCAGCAAATGAGCAAAAAATGGGTAAAGATAAAATCGGTTCTACTTTAAAAGGAATTGGCCCAACTTATATGGATAAAACAGGCCGTAATGGACTGAGAGTTGGTGATACTACTCTTCCTGACTTTAAAGAGCGTTACAAAAAATTGGTTGAAAAACATAAAGAGATACTTTCTCATTATGATTTTGAATATGACCTTACTGAAAAAGAGGCTGCTTTCTTCGAAGCAATTGATTTCATTAAAAACATCCCTCATGTTGACAGTGAGCACTTTGTTAACGGGTATTTAAAAGAAGGAAAAACCGTTCTTGCTGAAGGTGCACAAGGAACTTTATTAGACGTTGACTTTGGATCTTATCCTTTTGTAACTTCTTCTAACACGACTACTGCAGGCGCTTGCACTGGTTTAGGTATTGCACCTAATAAAGTTGGAAGTGTTTATGGTATTTTCAAAGCTTATTGTACAAGAGTTGGTGGTGGCCCTTTCCCTACTGAGCTTGATGATGAGGTTGGAGAGACTTTACGTCAGGTTGGTCATGAATTTGGCGCAACAACTGGTCGTGCCCGTCGGTGTGGATGGATAGATCTTCCAGCACTTAAATATGCAATTATGCTTAATGGTGTTACTGAATTAATTATGATGAAGGCTGACGTGTTAGATGGTTTTGATACCATTTATGCCTGCACTCATTATGAGCACAATGGCGAAACTATCGATTACATGCCATATGACATTATCACAGTAAAACCTACACCGGTTTTAAAAGCTATTGATGGCTGGAAAACTGATGTTACCAAAGTAAGTAAAATTGAAGAGATACCAGCTAAACTTAGCGAATACATCGCTTTCTTAGAAAAAGAACTTGAAGTTCCTGTTAAATATCTTTCTGTTGGACCTGATAGAGTACAAACACTTATTTTGAATTAATTTCTCTGAAATAAAATTAAAAAAGGCGGCAATTTGTCGCCTTTTTTCGTTTATGCTATTCTGATATTCTATACATTTGCGCAAACAAAATGAAAGTACAGGATTTAGATTCGTTTAAGGAAAAAGCATTGCAATGGGCCAACACATTTGATGTTTGTTGTTGCTATGATTCGAACAGCTATCCTGATTCTTATGGAGAATTCGACTTCCTATTAGCCGTTGGCATTAAAGACTCAATTAATCTTACATACGGTGCTGCTTTTGATTCCCTAAAAGAATTTTATGAAATCCAGAAAAACTGGATGTTCGGATTGCTTAGTTATGACCTCAAAAACGAGGTTGAACAATTAAGCTCCAGGAATCCTGATCGTCTTAATTTCCCCGATTTGTTTTTCTTTGTTCCCAAATACCTAGTTGCAGTAGTTAAAGGAGAAATAAAGCTTATCATTGGAGACCAAACCCTGTTAGATCAAATTGAGGAATATAATAGCGATGATCAGCCCCAATCTGGTATTGAAATTCAAAGTAAGTTATCAAAGGAGCTTTATATCAAAACAGTTGAGGGGCTACAAGAACATATTATAAGAGGCGACATATATGAGGTCAATTTTTGTCAGGAATTCTTTGCTGAGCACGCTCATATAAATCCATTAAATATCTATACAAAATTAAAAAAGCTATCTCCTACTCCATTTTCAGGTTTCTTTAAAATAAAAGATCAGTATATATTATCGGCCAGCCCCGAAAGGTTTCTCTGTAAAAGAGGAAGTAAACTGATCTCACAGCCAATTAAAGGAACTGCCAGACGAAGTGGCAACATAAAGGAAGATGAACTTATAAAGCTCAATCTGCAGAATGATGCTAAAGAACAAGCGGAAAATGTAATGATTGTGGATCTGGTTAGAAATGATCTGACCAAAAGTGCGGTAAAGGGAAGCGTAGTGGTTGAGGAGCTTTTTGGAATTTATGGCTTTGCTCAGGTTTATCAAATGATATCAACTGTTACCTGTCAGTTAGATCCCACTATACATTTTATTGATGCCATAAAAAATGCTTTCCCTATGGGCTCGATGACCGGGGCGCCGAAAATAAAAGCTATGGAACTGATAGAAGAGTATGAATTTAGCCGTCGTGGCGCTTATTCTGGAACATTTGGATATATAACGCCTGAGGGGAATTTCGATTTTAATGTGGTCATCAGAAGCATCTTGTACCAATCATCCTCAAAATATCTTTCCTTTCAGGTTGGAGGGGCAATTACATACGCATCTAATGCTACTGCTGAATATGAAGAGTGCGTGCTTAAAGCATCAGCCATAATGCAAACTCTTGAAAACTAAAAAGCCTGCATCGTGATGAAGCAGGCTTTTTAGTTTTATTTTATTGGTTTCCCGGTTGTAGATTTATAGTATTTCTGTGCTTCTGGTATACTTCTTTGTATCTGTGCTATCCTTGTAGCATCACTAGGGTGGGTGCTTAAAAATTCAGGTGGTTTCTGACTACCCTGAGAGGCAGCAGCCATCCTTTGCCAGAATGATGTTGCGCTTTGAGGATTATATCCCGCCATTGCCATAAAAATAAGCCCTAACCTATCTGCTTCCAGCTCTTGATTACGAGAATAATTAAGCATCACTAAAGGTGTACCTACCCCATAAAGGGTATTAAATACAGATTGAGATTTTGCATTTTTTGATAATGCTACATTGCCCGCCACACCTAAACCTTGCGAAACCATTTGTTGCGACATACGCTCAGCCGAGTGCCCTGCAATAGCATGAGCAATCTCGTGTCCCATTACAGTAGCTAAACCAGCATCATCCTGAGTAACCGGTAATAATCCTGTATAGACTACAATTTTACCGCCAGGCATACACCAGGCATTCATTTCTTTATTTTCTACAACATTTACTTCCCATTTATAATCTTTAATCAAATCTGCATAGCCATTATTATTCATATAACTTTTTACAGATAATATAAGGCTGTTTCCTACCCGTTTAACACGTTGTGCCTGGGCATTTGTTGAAGATAATACTGCTGTCTTATTCTCAGTAAGAAACTGTGAATATGCCTGAAAAGCCATAGGCAATACCTGATCATCACTTACTAGATTTAGCCTGCTCCTGCCTGTTAAGGGAACAGTAGAGCACGAGGAAAACGCCAGGCCAATTGCTGTTACCCCGATTATCAATATCTTTTTCATTAGGTTAAGGTTAGTTAATTTGTCTTTTTTTAAACAGATATACTTTAGATTCTTTGCCTTTGAGTAGCCGCTCCAAGTTCTTTTGATGTGTTACCAAAATAAGTATACAAACACACATACCATATAAAACCTCGGACTTTACTGATGAATGAATTATGAACACTATGCTTAACGGAAAGGTAAACCCTGCACAAATAGAACTTAGTGAAACATATTTGGTCGCCAATAATACTACTACAAAAACCAGAACGCAAAACATAGCTGCCGTGAAGTTAACTGCCAAAATCATTCCAAAAAGAGTTGCTACTCCCTTTCCGCCTCTAAATCCGGCAAATATGGGGAACAAATGGCCCATAACGGCAGTAACACCAAGGGCAAGCTCATAATTTATAAATTGGGAAGAATTTTGGGGACCGGTAACAGAGAGACCTATAAAGTATGCAAGCTTTGTTGCCGTGTAGCCTTTTGCAATATCTATTGTCATTACAGCAATCCCGGCCTTTTTACCTAGTACTCTGAATGTATTGGTTGCACCTGCGTTACCACTTCCATATTCGCGAACGTCAACCCCATAAAACGCCTGGCCAAGCCAAACCGCTGTTGGTATAGAACCGAACAGATATGCTAAAATAACCGCTGAAATAGAATAGATGGAAATCATAACCTAAAAGGCTTTTAAACTCATGTCTAAACTCTTAACAGAATGCGTTAATGCACCCATGGAAATAAAATCCACCCCACAAGCTGCATATTCTGCAACATTTTCTTCAGTAATACCTCCTGAGGCTTCTGTGATGTATTTACCATTAATTATTTTAACGGCTTCTTTGAGATCGGCAAATGTAAAATTATCTAGCATGATCCTGTTTACATTACCATTTTTTAAAACCTCCTGTAATTCGGACAAATTCCTAACCTCGATCTCAATATCAAGGGTCTTGTTCTTCTCTTTTAGATACTGGTTTGCTGAATTAATAGCATTTGCAATACCACCGGCATAGTCAACGTGATTGTCTTTAATTAAAATCATATCGTATAATCCTATACGATGATTTACGCCTCCACCAATCCTTACAGCCCATTTTTCCAGATACCTTAATCCAGGAGTAGTTTTTCTTGTATCTAGAAGTTTAGTTTTATAGTTACCTAAAAGCGCAATCACGTGGTTTGTTTTTGTTGCAATACCACTCATACGCTGCATGCAGTTTAAAACCAGACGCTCGGCCAACAAAATTGAATGTGTACTGCCTGATACCGTTAAAACAATATCTCCATATTTCACGGCAGCCCCATCTTTAATAAATACTTCTACGATTAATCTAGGGTCAATATGATTGAAGATTTGCAATGCCAACGCTACTCCGGCAACTATCCCATCTTCTTTAATTAGCAATTTCGCTTTCCCCTGAGCATTTGCTGGAATGGTTGATAAGGAGGTATGATCTCCATCGCCCAAATCTTCCGCAACTGCATTTTTTATAAATTGATCTATAGTTAGCTTATCCAAAACTTAAATTTAAACCCAAAAATAGCATTTTACAACTATTTCTCAGTCTCAATTCTTAATTCAGTAATAAAAAAAGCATTGCCGGCCTTTTTCATTGTAATGGAAACTCTAAAGGTTCCATTCTTTGTAACAAGAGAAAGGGCCCCGTATCTGTAATTAGGGTTGGTATTTAACCGATGGATTACAGATGATTTTACAGGAATATATTTAGTGAAAAAACTTCTTAATATCTGTTCAGCTTGTGCTTTTGAATATACATCTTCTTCGTCTATTATAATTAAATCGACAGAAGGGGAAAAATGAGCGGCTATTTCTTTTGAATTTCCGGCTTTAAAATTTGTTGATAAGCCATCAATAATATCGCCTTGAATAGCAGCAAAAGAGGAAAAGTGAATAAAAAAAACAAATAATGAAAGTAAGGGCTTCATAATCTCTAAATAGCTAATGATCATTCTTGCACATAAACTATGCCACTAATAGCATAAAAAGGACTTACAACTCAAACCACTCAGTATGTGAGACTATAAAATATATTGACATGTTCTTGTAAAAACACACAAATGTTAATATGAATTTTAATTAGGTTCAAAAAAAAGACACAATAGACTTATCTTTGTTAATAAACGAAAAGTAGACAATAATGAATAATAAAAAAGTAGTATTACTTATCCTTGATGGTTGGGGTTATGGAAAAAAAGACAAATCTGATGCCGCTTATGCTGCTAACACTCCATTCTTTGATTCCTTATTAAAAAAGTACCCTAACTCAAAACTTGAGGCTTCTGGGGAAGCTGTCGGTTTACCAGCAGGACAAATGGGAAACTCAGAAGTTGGCCATATGAACTTAGGTGCCGGACGAGTAGTATATCAGGAACTCGGACGAATCAATAAAGCAATAAGCGATAGAACTTTGCATCAGAATGAGGTTTTACTAGATGCTTTTAATTATGCTAAAAACAATAATAAACAAGTTCACTTTATTGGCCTTGTTTCGGATGGAGGTGTTCATGCTCATATTAATCATCTGAAGGCGTTATGTGATGCAGCCGACGAACAAGGGCTTAAAGATGTATTTGTACACGCTTTTTTAGATGGAAGAGATACTGATCCAAACTCAGGACTTAAGTTTATAAAGGATTTGGGCCACCATTTAGAAACTTCTTCAGCTAAAATAGCCAGCTTAATTGGTCGCTACTATGCTATGGATAGAGATTCAAGATGGGAACGAGTTAAGTTAGCTTATGATCTGCTTACAAAAGGAGTTGGCGAAGCTACCACTAACCCTATTTCAGCGATAGAGCAATCTTACAAAGACGGTATTACTGACGAGTTTATTAAACCTGTTGTAATTACAAAAACAGATGGTTCACCAGTTGCAATTATACAACCGGATGACGTGGTTATCTGCTTCAATTATAGAACAGACAGAGGAAGAGAAATAACTTCAGTATTAAGCCAGGCTGATTATCCCGATTTTGGAATGCATAAATTGCCATTGTATTATGTGACAATGACAACTTATGATGAAAGTTTTAATAACGTAAGAGTTATATTTACAAAGGACGATCTTTCTCAGACTCTTGGAGAAGTACTTGAAAAAAATCATAAGAACCAAATCCGAATTGCAGAAACAGAAAAATATCCTCACGTAACTTTCTTCTTTTCAGGCGGTAGAGAGCAAGAGTTCGAAAATGAAAAAAGAATACTTATCCCCTCTCCAAAAGTAGCAACTTATGATTTACAACCAGAAATGAGTGCTGCGGGAATTACCGAAGCCATTTGTAAAGAATTAGAGACGGGTTGGCCGGATTTTGTTTGTTTAAACTTTGCAAACCCTGACATGGTGGGCCATACGGGAGTATTTGAAGCTGTTGTTAAAGCTGTTGAAACTGCTGATAGCTGTGCTGAAATTGTAGTAAATAAAGGAATTGAAAATGGATATTCGTTTATTATACTGGCAGATCATGGCAATTCAGAATATATGATAAACGGCGATGGTTCTGTTAACACTGCCCACACAACTAACCTTGTTCCTTGTATTTTAATTGATAAAGATTTCAAAACTGTTGCTGATGGCAAACTAGGAGACATTGCCCCTACTGTTTTACAAATAATGGGTATCCAAAAGCCAGAAATTATGACTGGTAACAGTTTAGTATAAATGAAAAACACAATCCTATTATTTTTCATTGTTTTGTTTTTTATCAGCTGCAATAATTCAGCTGATAAAAAACAGAAAACTGATATAACCTTTTTTGATGTAAAGGGCTATTTTGAAAAAGAAGCTGCAAGGCTAAACAAAGAGAATCCCTTAATAAACAAAACAGTAAGTATAAATGGGGCTATAGAAAGTAAGCGAACTAAAATTCCTGACTGGAAAAAAGAACTAGGTCTTTTTTCAGATGCTGATATGAATAGGGCTTCATGGAAAGGTTTATTTGAACTTAAAAAATCGAAGGATCAGGAGCTTTACTCGTCTCATAACGAGAAGGTTCCGGTTAAAGAACTAATAGTAACTTACAAAAACAACGAGGTGTTTGGTATTAAAGTACTAATAAAGAATACAAATTCACTGTACACGTCTATTGATACCTTGACCTACTATGCAGACAGCCTATACCAGGTTAAGAAAATGCAAAACATTAAATTACTATCCAAAAAATCATATACGATTACGGGATCTTTCCAATAGAAAAAGACCAATGCAAATTATGCATTGGTCTTTTTTTTAAGCTAAGCTTCTTATTATTTTAAGCTGGTTACTTGGGCTTTTACGTAATCGATTAAAGATATAATGTCTTTACGTTGTGGTTGTACAAGTAATATCTTTTGAAAATCAGAAACTGAATTATTGAATAAGGCAATGCAGGCTTTTTTCTCTACTGCCTTTTTTATCTTATAGGATTTATAAATTCCATAGTCCTTATAAGCCAATCCTCTGTTTTGTAACAATTGAGGATCTTCTTCCCCATTTATCTCTATGGCTTTCGAAAAATCTTTAATAGCAGCAAGATAAAAGCTTTCTCTCATCTGATTTAGTGATTCTTTTGGATCATTAGCCACATTTAATCTGGCTTTTCCTCTATAATAATATGCAGAGTAATCTGATGGCTTCAGAGTCAAGAAACGGCTATATGTATTTATCGCATTTTCATAGTCGCCACACTGATAATAAGAATAGCCTAACATCTTTAGAACGTTAGAATTATTAGGGTCTTTGGTATCCGCTTTTTCTAATTGGGCCACTGCACCTTTATAATCGCCTTTTAACCAGGCCTGCATTCCCAGCTTATCATAGTTATTGTTTTGAGCAATACTACTGTTGGCCGAAATAACAAGTAATACCAGAATTGTTTGCTTGAAATAGTTCATTAATTTTTATTAAAAAATAAATATATTTAGTTTTATTCAATACCCTCACAAATTTTAAAACTTTTTTTCCAGGTATCTCGGAGTTTACATTAGGCAACTATCATACCATTTACAAATATGATATACTAAACGTTAAATAATTAAAAATATGATCGGCATCGGGATTATTATTTTTTACCTGACTTTTTAACATAGAAAACAAGTAATATCGCTTTTGGCACAGGAGTTGAAATTATAGGTATTCAATATAATTAATAATTTCGCAAGCGACATGCTGTCAGATTGTCGTTTTTTTAATTTTAAGAAGGACTATATTAATGAGTAAACAAGATCAATTTGATTTTAGCAATGCACTACCTATCATAAATGAAGATACTGAGTTTTTTCCGTTGATGTCTCAACAAGACGAAGATGAAATGAACAATGAAGAAACACCAGAGGTCCTGCCCATACTCCCGCTTAGAAATACCGTCTTATTTCCAGGTGTGGTTATCCCTATTACAGTAGGAAGAGATAAATCAATAAAACTAATAAAAGAAGCTTATAAAGGAAATCGGATTATTGGAGTTGTTTCGCAGCGTGATGTTTCTATAGAAGACCCAACTTTTGAGCAGTTAAATAGTGTAGGTACAGTCGCACACATTATCAAAATGCTTCAAATGCCTGATGGAAATACTACGGTAATTATTCAGGGAAAACAGCGCTTCAGATTAATAGAAGAGGTTCAGTCAGAACCTTATATTAAAGTAACAATCAGTAAGTTTACTGAAGCTAAACATAAGAGCGACAAAGAGTTTAAGGCTTTGGTTGCTTCTATTAAAGAGATGTCGAGCCAGATTATTCAACTGTCTCCAAACATCCCTAGCGAGGCCGGAATTGCATTAAAAAATATTGAAAGTACTTCCTTCCTGATTAACTTCATATCATCTAATATGAATGCCGATGTGTCTGACAAGCAAAAAATGCTTGAAATGACTAACCTGCGTGAACGTGCCATGATGGTAATGGAGCTGTTAACACTGGAGCTTCAAATGCTTGAGCTTAAAAACCAGATACAGTCTAAAGTACGAACGGACCTTGATAAGCAACAAAGAGATTACTTTCTAAACCAGCAATTAAAAACAATACAGGAAGAACTTGGAGGCAATTCATCAGATCTGGAATATGAAGCTTTACAAGCCCGCGCCAAGAAGAAAAAATGGGCATTACACATTGAAAGTCATTTCAGCAAAGAGCTGGAAAAGCTAGGCAGAATGAATCCTGCGGCTCCAGACTATTCTGTTCAGATAAACTACCTTGAATTACTGTTAGACTTGCCTTGGAATGATTTCACTAAGGATAATTTTGACCTAAAACGTGCACAGCGTATTTTGGACAAGGATCATTTTGGTCTTGAAAAGGTAAAACAAAGAATTATTGAGTATTTGGCCGTTCTAAAGCTTAAACGTGATATGAAAGCTCCTATCATTTGCTTGGTTGGCCCTCCGGGAGTTGGTAAAACATCACTAGGAAAGTCAATTGCTAAAGCTTTAAATAGGAAATATGTTCGTATGGCTCTTGGTGGAATACGAGACGAGGCGGAAATTCGTGGTCACAGGAAAACCTATATTGGTGCAATGCCAGGCCGAATAATACAGTCTATAAAAAAAGCGGGCGCTGCTAATCCGGTATTTGTTTTAGATGAGATCGATAAAGTAGGTTCTGATTTTAGAGGAGACCCTTCATCTGCTCTTTTAGAAGTATTAGATCCGGAGCAAAACAGTGCTTTTAACGATCATTATGTTGAGGCGGATTACGACCTGTCCAATGTTCTTTTCATTGCAACGGCTAACTCTTTAAGCTCGATTCAGCCAGCTCTGCTGGATCGTATGGAGATCATTGAGGTTAACGGTTACACCATTGAAGAAAAGATAGAAATTGCTAAAAAGTATTTACTTCCAAAGCAAAAGGAACAGCATGGCATAAAATCTAAAGACATTGCCTTGAAAGGAACTTTGATTGAGAAAGTGATTGAAGATTATACTCGTGAATCAGGAGTTCGCGGTTTAGAGAAAAAAATTGGTTCACTTGTACGTGGCGTGGCTACAAAAATTGCCATGGATGAAACTTACGAGCCTAATTTAAGTGCTGAAGATGTTGAACGCATACTTGGAGCTCCAATTTACGATAAGGACCTTTACGAAGGCAATGAGGTTGCGGGTGTTGTAACCGGATTAGCATGGACTCAGGTTGGTGGCGATATCTTATTCATTGAAGCGAGTTTAAGCCCGGGAAAAGGAAAGTTAACCTTAACAGGTAACCTTGGAGAGGTAATGAAAGAATCTGCCATTATAGCATTGGCTTATTTAAGAGCTCATGCTGATCTGTTTGATATTGATCATTTACTGTTTGATCAATGGGATATCCATGTTCACGTTCCGGCAGGAGCTACTCCTAAGGATGGCCCGTCAGCAGGTATAACTATGCTAACAGCGCTAACTTCTGCATTTACTCAACGTAAAGTAAAACCTAATCTGGCTATGACCGGAGAAATTACATTACGTGGTAAAGTTTTACCGGTTGGAGGTATAAAAGAAAAGATACTTGCGGCAAAAAGAGCAAACATCAAAGATGTAATTCTTTGTAAATCAAACAAAAAAGATATTTTAGAAATTAAAGAAAGCTACATTAAGGATCTTAACTTCCATTATGTAACTGAAATGAAAGAGGTAATTGAGATTGCACTAACTAAGGAAAAAGTTAAAAACCCTCAGAATCTTAGTATTAAACCAAATCCAATCGCTAACTAAGACATAATATTATATCGAATAATGGCTATTCGCTTTCATTTTAGTCATTAAGTATTATATTAGACTCCGGTAATTTATACCGGAGTTTTTTTTTACAACCAACAAATGAACAGCAAATCCATTCTACTATTTTCGATTCTATCTATATTAACATTTGGTGCTTCCGCTCAAACTTTCAAGAATGAGTTCGGTTTTAAAAGCGACAATGACTCTTATCTTGCACAAGGTTCTGACCGTTACTATACCAATGGCTTATTTATTGATTATCGCAGAGCGATGGATCAGAGCAAGCTAAGAAATGGACTAGAAAAAAAAATCTATGAAATATCTGCGGGGCAAAAAATGTATAATCCTATTTCGGGTTATGCACCAGACCCTGAAAAACAAGACAGGCCATTTGCAGGTTATTTATATGTTGGAGGTGCCCTAAGCTGGTTCCATAGTAATGAAAGTATACTAAAAACCAGTATAGAAATAGGAACAACCGGGCCAAATTCATTAGCTGAAGACGGGCAAGAATTATTACATAGTACTGTGGGATTTTATGAGCTTGATGGCTGGCAATATCAAATCAGAAATGAGATGGCGGTAAATCTTTCAGCTCAATACACAAAGCTATTGCACCGTGCATCCAACAATGCTATAGATTTCTCATTTGATGGTTATACAAATGTGGGTACTACATTTAGTGGAGCGGGGGCAGGTATTTTATTTAGAGCAGGCGGTATTAATCAACTGTTCAATTCCGCTTATACAAATGCGGTGATCGGAAATAATGCAAAAACAAAAGCATTGGTAAAAAGAGAGATTTTCTTTTATGCCAAACCGCAATTGAATTTTGTTGCCTATGACGCGACAGTACAAGGAAGCATGTTCAACAACAATAGTCCGGTTACATTTGGTATAAAACCTATTGTTTTTGCTCAACAGATTGGATTTAATTACAGCTCACAACGCTTCACATTTGATTTCGGAATGCTTTTTAAAACGAAAGAGATAAAAAGTACAGCTAAGGCACACCAGTATGGATCAATTAGCATGTTTTACAGATTCAATTAGTCAAACTGAGGGCGCCTTCTGTTTTCTTTTTTAGCTGCCGTTATTTGCTTATCTGCCAATCTTTTTCTGATAACTGATTTGGGGATTTTTGTTGGTTTCCTATTTTTTTGAATGTGAAGAGCAGATTTCAGCAATGCAATTAATTTAATAATGGTTCTTTCCTTGTTCATCAGTTGACTGCGGTCTTCTTGTGAAACTATATGGAGGTTGCCGTCCTGATCTAGCCTATGCACTAATCTTTCATTTAAAAGTTGCTTTTCGTCCTCATTTAAAAAAGATGCTGAGTGTAGATTTAAAATTAGTTCAACCTTACTAGAAACTTTATTTACATTTTGTCCGCCCTTACCTCCGCTACGGGAAGTTTTAAATAGCACGACTTTAACAATATCTTCTTTAGTGGGTATCATATGGCAAAAGTAATTATTTCTGTTGCCTTCAATTTACTTTATTAGAAATTTTGATTGAAAATCATTTCTCAAATTGTTAGCTTTGCTTTATATGAGAAAAAATCTGGTTATAGCTATTGACGGCTATTCTTCATGCGGAAAAAGTACTCTTGCAAAGGCTTTAGCCAAAAAACTAGGTTTTATCTATATAGACAGCGGGTCTATGTACCGTGCTGTTACCCTATTCTTTATTCGCAATAAAGTCGACATTAGTGATCCTGAGGCAGTAAAAGATGCACTTCAGCATATCGAATTAAACTTTCACTCAAGAGATTACGAATCTCATATTACGCTGAACGGCGAAGAGGTTTCTGAAGAAATCAGACAAATGCCTGTTTCCGAAAACGTTAGTGAAGTCTCTGCGAACAAAATTGTGCGTAAAGAAATGGTAAAACAGCAACAACGCATGGGTAAGTCTAAAAATATTGTAATGGATGGCCGCGATATAGGCACAACAGTATTTGCAGATGCTCAGGTAAAGTTTTTTATGACTGCTGATCCTAAAATCAGGGCTGAACGTCGTTTTAAAGAATTACAAAGTAAGGGCGATACAGTTACTTCTCTGGAAGATGTTTTTGAAAATCTAGCTCATAGAGATTACGCAGACACAACACGTGCAGAGAGCCCGCTAACCCGGGCTGAAGATGCTATAATTCTTGACAATACAGAATTAACACAAGAAGAACAGCTTGATTTTGCATTAGAGCAAGTTCATCAGCATCTACCCGTCTGATTTTCGGGTCTCCGACCACTTAATCACTTTATTATTTTTCTGCAAAGCTTTAGTTACAAAAGCTGAAATAGGTTAAACATTACATTTTGATGTTTTATCTATTTTAAAGTATGAATAATTTCGCCACCCGATAGTTAATATCTTAAAAACCTGCTACAAGAATGAAAACAAAGTTCCAATCTATTTATTTTTTATTACCAGTTTTATTAATCATTAGTTCTTGTGGGAGTAATGATAAGAAAAAGGATGCCGGAGCGGCAAATCAGGTACAAGCCTATCCTGTTGTTGCATTAACGGCTCAATCTACATCACTTGAAACAGACTATCCTGCAACAATTGAAGGTATTCAAAATGTAGACATCAGACCAAAGGTTGATGGCTTTATTGAGAAAATTTATGTTGACGAGGGCGCAGTAGTAAAGAAAGGTCAGCGACTTTTTAGCATCAATGCCCCACAATATGAACAATTGGTTAGAACTGCAACCGCCGCAATTAGTAGCGCCGAAGCTGATGTGAATGCTGCACAGCTACAAGTAAATAAAACAAAACCCTTAGTTGAGAAAGATATCATTAGTAAGTATGATCTAGATGCTGCTCAACTTACGCTTCAAAGTAGAAAAGCTGCATTAGCTCAGACAAGAGCTGAATTGGTTAATGCAAAGGTAAACCTTGGTTACACCACAATTACTAGTCCGGTTGATGGTGTAATTGGTAGTATACCTTTTAAAACCGGTAGCCTGGTAAGTGGCAGCAGTGCAGAACCGCTAACCACTGTATCAAATATTTCAAAAGTTTATGCTTATTTCTCTTTAAATGAGAAACAACTTCTTGATTTTTCGAGGAATTATAAAGGCGCAACACTTGAGGCGCAAATGAAAAACATTCCTGCAGTTTCGTTAATATTAGCTGATGGAAGTGCATATGCTGAGAATGGAAAAATTGAGTCTATAAATGGCTTAATAAATACCAACACAGGTTCTGCGAGTTTAAGAGCAACTTTTTCAAACCCTTCTAAACTTTTAAGAAGTGGTGCCAGCGCATCGGTACGTATACCACAGCATCTGGAGAATGCTATTCTTATCCCTCAAAAATCAACTACTGATTTACAAGGTAAAAAGTTTGTGTTTGTTGTTGATGACAAAGGAATCATTAAAAATACGGAGATCGAAATCATGGAAAATGCAAAAGGTAATTTCTATGTAGTTACCAAAGGCCTTAAAGCCGGAGATAAGATTGTACTTGAAGGCTTCCAATCGTTAAAAGATGGTGCAGAGATTAAACCGGAAGAAAAAAGTGCAGATTCAGTATTCGCTGATCTTAAAAAATAAATAACAGTTTATCCAATCCGGCAATAGCCGGTTGAAATAGAATATATGTTTAAGAAATTTATAGAGAGACCTGTTTTATCAACAGTTATATCCATTATAATTGTAATATTGGGGGTACTAGGTTTAATTACTTTACCTGTATCTCAATATCCAGAAATTGCCCCACCAACAGTTCAGGTATCTGCATCCTATCAGGGTGCCAATGCCGATGTTGTGATGAACAGTGTTGTTGTTCCGCTAGAGGAACAGATTAACGGTGTTGAGGATATGACCTACATGACCTCAACAGCCAGTAATGATGGTACAGCAACAATCACAGTAAACTTTAAACTCGGTACAAATCCGGATCTTGCAGCTGTAAACGTCCAGAACCGTGTATCAAGAGCTACCAGTTTATTACCTGCAGAGGTTACACGTGCGGGGGTAATAACAGCAAAAAAACAAGCGAGTAACGTTTTGATCTTCGGTATTTATAGTGATAATCCATCCTATGACCAGACGTTTCTTCAAAACTACTCCAACATTAACTTAATACCTCAAATTAAGCGTATCAATGGTGTTGGTGATGCGAATGCTTTTGGTTTAATGGATTATACCATGCGCATCTGGCTTAAGCCAGAAGTTATGGCAACTTATGGCTTAGTACCAAATGACATTAATGTAGCGCTTGCTGAACAAAATGTTGAAGCCGCCCCAGGCCAGTTTGGAGAACAAGGCAATCAGGCATTCCAATACACGTTAAAATATTCAGGACGTCTAAAAAATGAAAGTGAGTTTAGTAATATCATTATCAGAACTGCTGCAAATGGACAAGTATTACGTCTTAAGGATATTGCAAGAATTGAATTAGGAGCTCAAAGTTATGCCAGTTCAGTAAGGTTTGATGGTAAGCCTGCACTTGGTATTGCTATAAACCAGACCGCAGGATCAAATGCAAAAGATGTTATCGAAGGCGCAATAAAGGTTTTGGACGATGCATCGGTTAACTTTCCAAAAGGTGTTCATTATGCACCACTTGTAAATGTTAATGATTTCCTTGATGCATCAATTGAAAAAGTAATACATACACTGGTTGAAGCATTTATACTTGTGTTTTTAGTTGTGTTTATATTTCTTCAGGATTTCCGTTCGACCCTAATTCCTGCAATTAGTGTTCCGGTGGCTATTATTGGTACGTTCTTTTTCTTAAATCTTTTCGGCTTTACCATAAATCTATTAACACTCTTTGCCCTGGTTCTTGCCATTGGTATTGTTGTGGATGATGCTATTGTGGTAGTTGAAGCGGTACATGCTAAACTCGACCATGGTTATAAATCGGCCAAAAAGGCCACTATTGATGCCATGGAGGACATTACAGGAGCAATCATATCCATCACATTGGTTATGGCTGCTGTATTTATTCCGGTAAGTTTTATCCAGGGGTCTTCCGGGGTATTCTACAAACAATTTGGATTAACCCTTGCTATTGCAATCATATTATCAGCAATTAATGCATTAACATTGAGCCCTGCTCTTTGTGCGCTGTTCTTAAAACCTCACGAAGAAGATCATGAGAAAAAGAAAAGTTTCCTTCAAAAATTCTATGTAGGTTTTAATACCTCATTTGATATGATGACTAACAGATACAAAAGATCTGTTAAATTTCTTGCCAGGAGGAAATGGATTGCTGGTTTGGGTATCGCCATTTTCACAGTAGTTTTAGTTTGGACAATGAATACCACGCCTAAAGGATTTGTTCCTAATGAGGATTTAGGCACCATTATGTCTGATATTTCATTACCCGCTTCTACTTCACAGGAACGGACAAATGAAGTTATTGCACAAATTGACAGTATTGTTCATGCTATTCCAGAAGTTAGAAACTCGATTAGGGTAGTTGGTAGAAGTATGATCAGTGGATCTGGAAGTTCTTATGGTATGGTAATTTCAAGACTTAAACCCTGGAATGAGAGAACCCGTGACGTAAAGCAGATTATTGGTGAATTATTTGCTAAAACAGCAAGTATTAAAGGCGCGAAAATCATTTTCTTTGCACCGCCTACAATTCAAGGTTTTGGTACCAGTGGAGGTTTTGAATTTCAATTACAAGATAAAACTGGTGGTGATATTAATAAGTTCAATGCCATAGGGAACGATTTCCTTGCAGCCCTTAGCAAACGACCTGAGATACAATATGCATCTACTTCCTTTAACCCTAATTTCCCTCAATATCAAATTGATGTTAATGTAGCCACAGTAAAACAAGCTGGACTAACTGTTACTGATGTTTTAGGTGTTTTACAGGGATATTATGGTGGTGTTTATGCCTCTAACTTTAACAAATACGGAAAACAATACCGCGTTATGTTCCAGGCTGATGCGCAATACAGGGCGAATCAGGCTAGCTTAAATAACATATATGTAAGAAATGCAAGCGGCAAAATGGCGCCCGTTAGTGAATTCATAACCTTAACTAAGGTTTATGGTCCTCAGGCAATTTCCCGTTTTAACTTATTTACTTCCATTGCCGTAACTGGAAATCCAAACAACGGATATAGTTCTGGTGATGCGCTAAAGGCTGTACAAGAAGAAGCTGCAATACACTTACCAGTTGGTTATGGTTACGAATTCTCAGGATTATCTCGTGAGGAGATGTCAAGTGGTAGTCAAACCATTTTTATATTCCTTCTATGTGTTGTGTTCGTTTACTTTTTACTTTGTGCACAATATGAGAGTTACATTTTGCCTCTTGCGGTTCTAATTTCACTTCCTATTGGTCTAGCTGGTGTATTTATCTTCGATAAGATTTTCGGAATTGACAATAACATTTACACTCAAATCACGCTGATCATGCTTGTAGGCCTACTGGCTAAAAATGCAATTTTGATTGTTGAATTTGCCGTAGATAGAAGAAGAAAAGGCATGAGCATAGTAAATTCTGCTATTAACGGAGCAACTGCGCGTTTACGTCCTATTTTAATGACATCATTTGCCTTCATTCTTGGGCTATTACCTTTAATGCTTTCAACAGGGGTTGGTGCAGCAGGTAATAAATCAATTGGTACAGGTGCTGTTGGGGGAATGCTTATAGGAACAATATTTGGAATATTTGTTATTCCCGCACTATTCATCATTTTCCAAACCTTACAAGAAAAGGTAAGCAACAAATCTCCTTTTGAAGAAGGTATTGTTAAAGAACAAGCAGAACTTGAATTCCCGGCAGTAGATACCCGTGAACATTAAATTTAATCACATGAACTTTAGATATAAATCTTATATAATCATCGGTTTTGCCACACTCTGTTTAACCGCCTGTGTAACTAAAAAATATGAGCGCCCGGCCTTAAACAGCAATGATCTTTACCGCGACAAAACAGGAACCGATACTGCGACTATCGCAAATTTACCCTGGAAAACTTTATTCGCTGATGGCACTTTACAAACTTTAATTCAACAAGGTTTAAATGAAAACCTTGATTTAAAGCAGGCTGTTGAACGTATTAAAATTGCTGAAGCTACATTAAGACAAAGTAAAGCTGCTTTTTTGCCTAGTTTAAGTGGAGATTTATCTGTTACTGATGCTAAACAATCAAGAGCGGCATTAAACTTCCCTCCAGGAATAAATATCAATACAGAAACGCAAACCTATAAAGCACAATTAAGTACAAGTTGGGAAGCTGACATATGGGGTAAACTTAGTAGCGCCAAAAGATCAGCATATGCTTCATTATTACAAACAGATGCGGCAAAAAGGGCAGTACAAACGCAACTAATTGCCAATATTGCAAACACTTATTACAACTTACTTGCTCTGGATAAACAACTAGCTATTACAGAACAAACTGTAAAAATCAGAGAAACTGATGTTGAAACCATGAAATCTTTAAAAGAAGGTGCAATAGTTAATGGAGCAGCAGTTGTACAAAGTGAAGCAAATTTATATGCAGCGCAGGTTACTATCCCAGATCTTAAGAAGAGTATCAAAGAGACAGAAAATGCACTTAGCATACTTTTAGGAAAAGGACCTGGAGCGATTAACCGCACTACTTTAGATGAGCAACAGCCATATAATAGTTTGGAGACAGGTGTATCGTCGCAGCTATTACAAAATAGACCAGATGTACAGGCGGCTGAATTTGCTTTCAGATCAGCGTTTGAAAATACGAATACAGCAAAAACATACTTCTATCCTGCTTTAACATTAACTGCTAATGGTGGATTATCGAGCCTTGACCTGAAAAATTTCTTTGACCAATCTGTATTTTACAACCTAATTGGAGGCATTACACAACCTATATTCAATAAAGGGCAAAATAAGGCTAGATTGAAAACTGCTCAGGCACAACAGCAACAAGCATTCTATAGTTTTCAACAAACGCTTCTAACTAGCGGACAGGAGGTTTCAAATGCATTATTTGCTTACCAAACGGCATCTGAAAAAGAAACAACCAGAGCAAAGCAGATTGCATCTCTTACCAAAGCAGTAGATTACACAAAAGAGTTGCTTCGTTATAGCTCGGCGACCAACTATACAGATGTTTTAACCTCTGAGCAGAGCCTCTTAGCTGCGCAACTGAATAGTATAAATGATCGTCTTCAGAAACTTCAATCAATTGTTAATTTATACAGAGCCCTGGGTGGCGGTTGGAAATAGAAATCTAATTGATTAATATTACAAAAACCTGCATGAGTTTATTATTTTTAAAATAATATAGCTCATGCAGGTTTTTAGTGTATTAGAAATGAAAATACTTATTGTTGAAGATGAAAAAACATTAGCGCTCGAAATGGCTGAATTTCTAGGCAAAGAAGGATATACCATTGAACATGCCTGGAAAAAGTCATCTGCTGAAGAAAAGATCTTTGTAAATTCTTATGACTTCATTTTACTTGATCTGGGATTGCCCGGTGGCGATGGTTTTGAACTCTTACATCAGTTAAAACAAATCGGCGGTCGTGATGATGCCGTGATTATACTTACCGCACGTGGTGATGTTGATGATCGGATTAAGGGGTTAGAGGCTGGGGCCGACGACTATCTGGCAAAACCTTTCTCTTTAACAGAACTTTTGGCTAGAATGCATGCCATTATCAGGCGCAAGCATAAGCTCGAAATGAATGAGATAAATGTTCACAAATTTACCCTGGACATTAAAAATCATGAGGTTTGTTTTAATGGAGAAAAAATTAATTTGACAAATAAGGAGTTTGAAATTTTCAATTACCTGGTGCTAAACAAAAACAGAGTAATTTCAAGAGTGAACCTTACCGAACATGTTTGGGGAGATATTCTGGAAATTAATTCAGATTCAAACTTTGTTGATGTACATGTTAAAAATCTACGTAAAAAACTATCAGCTCATGCTTCCATTAACTGGTTTGAAACCGTTAGAAGTATTGGATACAGAATCAACTTCTAATGTGTAATTTCATATAGGCAATCCAATTATGAAATTACAATTTAAGCTTGCTTTATACAATACACTAACCAAGATCGCTATTATTACCTTTCTGGGGATATTAATACTGGCATCTATTAATCATATTTCGATAAAACACCTTCAGAAGCGTTTGATTCAGAAGAAAGCTAAATTTGTATCAAACCTCTCAACTGGAGAGATTAATGACTTACTCACACAACAAAAAACCTTTACCGATTATAACTTACTTAAGGAAGAATACATCATTCTAAAAGAGGTTAAACAAGATAACAAACCTCTTAAAAATCACTTTAGTCAAGAGATACGTAGTATAGAAGATAGTGAAGAAGAGTATCAGATCCTTACTACGGATCTGGTTTTTGAAGGAACAAGGTATGAACTCGAATTGGGCGAGACCATGGCAACGGTATACCAATTAGAACATACCATTTCAGTTTTTACATTTTTTATACTCCTTGCCGCAGTTATCTTAACATTAATAACCGATCTGGCTTTCACTCAGTTCTTATTAGCTCCTTTTTATCGGATTATAGATCAGAAGCTAAATAGGGTAAATGACCCAATTAATTTCAATTATGAACCAATAAAGACCACAACAGAAGATTTCAAAATACTGGATAATAGTATCAGTATATTAATGAATAAAATTGCAACCTTATTTCTTACAGAAAAGGAATTTATAGCCAATGTCTCTCATGAATTACTTACACCCCTCTCAGTTTTAAATACCCGATTAGAAAATTTGCTGAACGATGAACAACTAACTCAAGAGGGTGAAAACAAACTATTTGCGTGCCTCAAAACGCTAAGTCGCCTGAAATCAATTATAAACAGCTTGTTACTAATCTCTAAAGTTGAAAATAATCAGTTTAATAAGCCGGATCTTATTTCAATAAAAGATACAGTAACAGAGGTCTATGAGGAACTGGAACACAGGCTATTGATGAAGAAGTTAACACTAAACATCAACCTTCCCGAAGATTTTACTTTTACCGGCAATCGTTCACTGCTCCACACCTTAATAAGTAATTTGGTTAGCAATGCCATTAAATACAATGTTGAATCAGGTCTGATAAACATATATAGCAAAAAAGAACATGATGGTTTTCATCTTTACATTGCCGACACCGGTCAAGGAATGAACCTGGACGAAGTGAAAAATGCTTTTGTCCGTTTCGAAAAATTCGAATCAAAAAAGGAAGATAGTTATGGTCTGGGCCTTGCTATTGCAAAAAGTATAGCGGCATTTCATCAGATCATAATTGATATCAAATCTAAAAAAGATAAAGGCACTACGGTCGAATTAATTTTCCATTTTTAGCCTTTATCTATCTTCATTAAATCTTCATGTTTGCTTTGCAACTTTGATCTAACAATTAACACAAAATAATTTTAGATATGAAAAGAACAATCTTAGCGTTAGCATTAGTTGCAACAACTTTTGGCGCATTTGCACAAACTCCTGCTGCTCAAAAACCAGCTGCTCAAACGACTGCTGCTGCTCAAAAACCTGTAGCCCACAAAACTAAATCACATAAAAAAGCCGCAGTAAAAAAAACAACTACAGCTGTTGCTCCAAAAGCAGCTGAAATTAAAAAATAAGTCAATTAATTAGGTTCAATAGTTTTGTCTAGCCGTCTGTTTATTAACAGGCGGCTTTTTTATTTACAAGCAATAACCCGGATTCTCTCTTAAATACTACGCATAAGCATTTTACCCTCATCTTTTAACTCTCGGCCCCGCTCTGGTTTTAAGATCATAGAGATAAATTCAACCAATATAATTCTTGGCTAAATCACAGAAATTGTTGTTATTATTTTACTACAGTTGAGTCCCTGATATTTAAGACTGTAGGTAAGATTACTTCGTAAGGTTCATGATCGCCCTTTTGATTATCAAGTCTATTCAATAATATTTTCATAATATTTTCAGCGATTTTTTCAAGGGGCTGAGCTACTGCAGTAATTGGAGGGGCAGAAAATTCAAGTAACTCAAAATCATCAAAAGATAACAGAGCGATGTCTTTAGGAATTTTTAAGCCCAATTTCTGGATTGCTCTTAGACTTGCCATAGTGATGTAGTTAGTAGCGCATATCACTGCATCCAACTTTTTTTCTTCTTTCAAATAATCAGCAACCTCTTGAATTAATTCGTTCGAAGGAGCATAATTTAGTTTTTTAACGTATGAGTTTAACCCTTCCGCTTTAACTGCATCTTCATAACCACTCAAACGGTCAAGCATTTGCTGCTCAATTGTATCTATAGTAATAAATCCAATGTTCTTATATCCCTTATCCTTTAAATGCTGAACAGCACTGTATGTACCCTGATGATTATTAATAATTACATAATCAGTTTTTATATCAGGAAAATACCTGTCAAACAACACAACTGGTTTCCTGCTCTTCGTCAACAATTTTACCTCATCTTCCAAACCATGAGGAAGAGCTATAATATAACCATCAACATGTCGGTCCTGGAAAATCTGTAATAATTCCTGTGCTTTTGTTTTATTATTTTTTGTACTACTATAGATAATTTTATACCCCTTTTGCGAAGCTTTTTCATCTATAAGCCGTGCAATGCTGGAAAAAAAGGGTTCAGAAATATCATCAACTAAAAACCCTATAATATTGGTTTTTCCAGTACGAAAACTTTTTGCCAGAGCATCCGGTTTATAACCTAGCTCTTCAACAAGTTCTAAAACTTTCTTAGTCAAGGGCTCACTAATTCTTTTCTCTTTAGCTTTACCATTTACTACGAAAGAAACCGTACTGATTGAGATACCCAACAATTTGGCGATATCCTTAATTGAAACTTTTTTTTCCATTAACTTAATTTCCCTATTAATGATGCAATATAGTAAATCAGGAATTATTTCCTATTTTTTCCATATAAGCACCTTATCATAAAAAACAACAAGAGTCTTCCAAAACACTCCTGTTTTTCTCTTAATTCAATATTTTAAAGACATTTTTCAAAACCAAAAAGCCAACCAGATTAGACTAATTCTAAATAAATTTTGATTATAGGATATTAGACACTTACTTTGCAGCAAATTAGAATTAATCCAAATAAACAAACAAAAGAATAAATGAATAATTTTAGACTAGTTAATTTACTTATAACGCTGTTATTCCTCTCAGTTAGCGCTATGGCCCAACAACCTGGCAGCATCACTGGAAAGATCACTACATCAGATGGACATAATGCTGCATTTGTATCAGTTAAGTTAATTGGGACACCATTTGGGGCAACTACAAATGAAAAGGGTGACTATGAAATCAACAAAGTGAATCCTGGAAAATATACAATAAGGGTTTCAGCAATTGGCTTAAGTCCTCAGGAAAAAACAGCAGAGGTTACAGAATCTGCAAGTACTAAAGTTGATTTTGTGTTGAGAGAAAACCTTAGCACACTGGAAGAGGTAAACATATCAACAAATGCAAAAAGATACAAAGTAGATCAACCCTCTTCCTCTTTAAGATTAAACCAACCCCTGTTAGAAATTCCACAAAACATTCAAATTGTAACCTCTTCTGCATTGGCCGATCAGCAAATAATCAGTATGAGCGACGGGCTAATTCGTAATGTAAGCGGTGCTGTTAGACTTGAACATTGGGGAGACTTGTATACAAATATTACCATGCGTGGCTCACAAATACAGGCTTTACGCAATGGCTTCAACGTAGTGAGTTCTTATTGGGGACCCTTAACGGAAGACATGAGTTTTGTTGATCACATTGAATTTGTAAAAGGTCCCGCCGGCTTTATGGTTTCTAATGGAGATCCAAGTGGCCTTTACAATGTTGTAACTAAAAAACCTACAGGACAGGAAAAAGGTCAATTGTCTTTGACAACCGGCAGCTTTGGCTTATACCGTGCGGAAGTTGATCTTGACGGAAAACTAAATAAAAGTGGAAAGCTGCTTTACCGCCTGAATCTGGCTGGTCAGAATAAAAAATCGTTCAGAGATTATGAATCAAATAATCGCTACAGCATAGCTCCCGTTGTTTCTTACCAAATAGATGATAAAACGAAACTCACCGCCGAATATGCTCTTCAGCATGCAGCAATGACAAACGTTGGTTCCTTTTACGTATTTGCCACTGATGGATACGCTAAACTTCCAAGGAATTTTACACAAGTAGCACCTGGATTACCCCTAACAAAAATAAATGATCATAGTTTATTCTTAAATTTAACTCATGAGATCAACGATAATTGGAAAATAACAGCTGCTGCTTCATATTTTAACTATCAGCAAAATGGGTCTTCAATGTGGCCGACAAAGGTTAACGATAATGGCACGCTGATTAGAAATGTTGGTATCTGGGATGCAAAAAGTGAAATGACAATGGCACAAGGCTTCATTAATGGTACTGTGGTAACCGGAGCAGTTAGACATCGCATACTTGCAGGTTTCGACTTAGGTAACAAAAATTATTTTGCAGACTGGGGTCAAAGCCATGACCTGGACACAGAGGCTTCGCCTTTTGACAACAGCAATCCGAATTATGGCGTACCTTCAAATGGCTTTCCTCAATTTGACCGTTCACTCAATCTGGAAGCAAGGGCTACCATTGCTGGTGGTGTAATTTCACAAGAATACAGCAGTTTATATGCGCAGGATGAGTTGGGCTTCATAGACAACAAATTGAGATTGACATTGGCAGGCCGCTATACCTATGTAAAACAATTTTATTTCGGTTCTACATCCGGCAAGAAATTCACCCCTCGGGCGGGATTGAGTTATACTATTGATAGTCAAACATCTGTATATGGACTATACGATCAGTCTTTTGTTCCGCAAACCGCAGGAAGATTATTAAATGGCGGAGCAGTAAAACCGATTACAGGTAACAACGTTGAATTTGGAATTAAAAAGGACTGGGGGAAGAATGGCTCATGGAATACTACACTTGCAGTATATAGGATACTTAAGAACAATGAAGCACAAGCAGAACCAAATCCTCAAAACATCAACAATCCAAAATATTTCTTATTGGGACAGAAAAGAGCCCAGGGTATTGAATTTGATATACGAGGTGAAATCATTTCCGGGTTAACGTTAACAGCTAATTATGCGCTTACTGATTCCCGTGTAAACAAGGTAGGCAGTGATGTCCCTTCCGATCTAGCAATCGCCAAAGGTGATATTGTACCTGGTTACGCGAAACATACCACAAATGCCTGGTTAAGTTATAAATTACAAAATGGAGTACTAAAAGGGACAGGTATATCAGCAGGTTTCACTCACCTAGCCAATCGCGAGACAGATTCATGGAGCGAATCTGATGTCCGTTTACCTAATTATTTTAAAGTTGATGGAGGTCTATTTTGGGAAAATAGTAAACTTAGACTAAATGCTAATGTATTTAATATATTTGATAAGTATCTGTATACAGGCTCCTATTACAGTTGGTTAAAATCATTCTATTGGCAGGCGGAAGCTCCTAGAAATTATAGACTTAGTTTATCTTATAAATTTTAGAACAGCCAGTGAACAAAAATAAAAACAGATTCAAGTACTGGATCGGACGAATACACTTATGGCTCGGATTAACATCCGGGCTTTTTGTCTGTTTTTTAGGTATCACCGGCTGTATACTTGCATTTCAACGAGAGATAGAAGATACTGTACAATCGTACAGATATGCGGAGATTAGAAATCAACCGCTGCTACCACCTTCTGAAATAAAAAAAATTGCAGATCATGCCCTCCCCGGTAAAGAAGCCCATAGTATAGGATACCAAAACGGAAGGGCTTCAATAGTATCTTATTTTAAAGAGGGTGAAGACTATTATTGGACTGTATATGTAAATCCATATTCAGGTGAAGTATTGAAAGTGAAAGACATGGCCTGGGACTTTTTCAGGATTATGATCATGGGTCACTATTATCTCTGGCTTCCTCCAAATATTGGCCAGCCTATGCTCGCTACCGCTACCCTGTTGTTTACTTTCCTATTATTTTCAGGATTGATACTTTGGTGGCCTAAAAATAAAGCTGCGAGCAAAAAACGTTTTACTATAAAATGGAATGCAAAATGGCGAAGGGTAAATTATGACCTGCACAATGTATTTGGTTTTTATATGACCTGGGTGCTGATTTTTCTGGCATTTTCCGGGTTGGTAATGGGTTTTCAATGGTTTGCTAAATCTGTCTACTGGGTATCTTCGGCAGGTAAGCAGATGGTTCCTTTTGAAGAAAGTATCTCAAAAAGCGCTCTTGATGCTAAATTAGTTGCATCAACTGTGGGTAAAGCACCGGCGGAGGATATTCTTTGGGCAAAGGCAAGAGCCGATAGACCCGGTTTCGAGGGCAGTATGGATGTGCATCCACCTCATGCTAAAAACTCAGCAGTAGAAATATCGATTAATCCCGATCCCGACACTTATTGGAAGTCAGACTATCTGTTTTACGACCGTTACACGCTGCAAGAAATAGAAGTAAACCATATGTATGGCAAACTAGCAAATGCGACAGCAGCAGATAAATTAGCCCGTATGAACTACGACATTCATGTGGGAGCTGTGCTAGGTCTTCCAGGGAAAATAATGGCCTTTGCGGCCAGTTTGATTGCTGCCAGCCTACCCATCACCGGTTTCCTGATTTGGCGCGGACGTAAAAAGAAAAGCAAGCAATCCCTCAATTGATTCACACATCATGTATACTCCTTCACAAAAAAGTGCCCATTTGTGGTTTTGGGAAGGAAGTGTGAGCATTGTGTGAAGAAATCATTACCTTGAACATTTTTTTCCTAATTTGCATTTCCAAATACAAAACCTATGATACAAGTTGCACTATTATTAACTAAAAAATATCGTCTCCTTAGTATTGCTGCGATCTTAGATGTATTTGACACTGTAAACAGCTATTATAAATCCAATGGTAAGGATGCTATTTTTAATCTGAATCTATTTTACATTGGAGATTATACCAATGAAGTAGCCACTTTTGAAAAATATATTCCCAAGCTTTTAACTTCTTCCGACAAACAAGATATTGTGTTAATACCTGCATTTGATACCGGAGAAATAGGCTTGTCCTTAAATGAGAATGTTGAGTTTTTACCCTGGCTACAGCAACAATATAAAAAAGGTGCAGAGGTTGCTAGTTTCTGCACTGGAGCATTCTTACTGGCCGCAAGCGGTTTGTTAAATGGTAAACAAGCAACTACGCACATCAATGCCAGCTCAGCTTTTGCTTCTTATTTTCCGGATGTAACTTTTAAGCCTGATGCCGTAGTTACTCATGATACAAGAATATATACAAGTGGTGGGGCAACAAGTAGCTTCCATTTATTGCTTAGATTAATTCATAACTATTGCAATCGGGATGTAGCAGTACGCGTAGCCAAAATATTCTCAATTGATATGAACCGCGAGCAACAAAGTCATTTTGGGTCCTTTACCCCTATTCGCGACCATGGAGATGAACTGGTCTCCAAAATCCAGCATTGCATGGAAAACACCTACAGTGAGCCTATAACAATTGAAGATATATTAAAACAAATCCCCTCTAGCCGGCGCAATATTATCAGGCGGTTTAAACAGGCTACAGGGAACACACTAATTGAATATCTTCAAAAAACCAGGATAGAAGCCGCAAAAAAACTACTTGAACAAACAAATCAAAGCATTTTGGAGGTTATGCTAAATTCAGGATATAATGATCTTAAAACCTTTAGACAGCTATTCAAAAAGAATTCTGGAATGCCTCCTAAAGATTATCGCGATAAATTTAAAGTGCGGGTTGCATAGCCCAGGTACCCCAACCTTTTTAGAATAACTATAATATATATGCTTATTTAAATGTTGTGGCAATCTCTACACAATCTGTTCTAAATCAACAACATTTATCAAAAAAGTCTTTTCTTTAAAAATATTAATTATTATCTTTGCCGTCCCTAACGGGAAAAGGAGATTTAATTTTAATGGCTAAAAAACAAGTAGCAGAAAAAGAACTAGAGGCTAAAACAGCTGAACTACAAGGCGCAGATGCTCGTCTTGCAGAAAAAGAAACCATTGAATCAGAAGCTGATTCAGTGTCGATCGAACAGATCAAATCATCGTTAGCAACACCTGATCAAGATTTTGACTGGGATGCTGATGATAAAGTTTTCGGAAAATACTCTGATGAAGACCGTAAGAAGTTTGAAGACATGTATACCGATACTTTCAATCAAATCACTCAAGGTGAAATCATTAGCGGTACTGTTGTTTCTATAAACAACAAAGACGTGGTATTGAACGTTGGATTTAAATCAGACGGTTTAGTATCTACTTCTGAATTCCGTGATACACCTGATTTGAAAGTTGGCGATAAAGTTGACGTTTTCGTGGAAGCTCCAGAAGATGCTAACGGCCAATTGATTTTATCTCGTAAAAGAGCTAAAACTCAGAGATCATGGGAAACTATCAATGAAGCCCTTGACAATGACAGAATCATCAACGGATTTGTTAAAAGCCGTACTAAAGGTGGTCTTATCGTTGACATTATGGGTGTTGAGGCTTTCTTACCAGGTTCTCAAATTGACATCAAACCTATCCGCGATTACGATGTATACGTGGGTAAAACAATGGAATTCAAAGTTGTTAAGATCAACCACGAGTTTAAAAACGTAGTTGTATCTCATAAAATCTTAATTGAAGACGACTTAGAAAGCCAAAAAGTTGAGATCGTATCTAAACTTGAAAAAGGTCAGGTACTTGAAGGAACTGTTAAAAACATCACTGACTTCGGTGTATTCATCGATTTAGGTGGCGTTGATGGTTTACTTCACATCACTGATATTTCTTGGGGCCGCATAGAGCATCCAAAAGAAGTATTGAGCTTAGATGAAAAAATCAACGTTGTAGTTCTTGACTTTGATGACGAGAAAAAACGTATCGCATTAGGATTAAAACAATTAACTCCTCACCCTTGGGAATCTTTAGATGCTAACTTAGCTGTTGGTTCTAAAGTTAAAGGTAAAATTGTTACTGTTGCTGATTACGGTGCTTTCCTTGAAATCATTCCTGGTGTTGAAGGTTTAATTCACGTATCAGAAATGTCTTGGTCTCAAAACTTACGCAGCCCTCAGGAATTCCTGAAAGTTAGCGACGAAATCGAAGCTGAAGTTTTAACTTTAGACAGAGACGAGCGTAAAATGAGCTTAGGCATTAAACAATTAACTCAAGATCCTTGGCAAAATGTTGCTGAAAGATATCCTATCGGAAGCAAACACACCGCTGTAGTTAAAAACATGACTAACTTCGGTGTATTTGTTGAAATCGAAGAAGGTATTGACGGTTTAATCCACATATCTGATCTTTCTTGGTCTAAAAAAGTTAACCACCCTAACGAATTCACTAAAGTTGGTGATACATTAGACGTAGTTGTTCTTGAATTAGACGTTGAAAGCCGCAAACTAAGCTTAGGTCACAAACAACTTGAAGAAAACCCTTGGGATACTTTTGAAACTATCTTTACTGTAGATTCAATCCACCAGGGAACTGTTGTTAAAGTAACTGATAAAGGTGCTGTTATTGCTTTACCTTATGGTGTTGAAGGTTTCGTACCTACTAAGCATATGGCTAAAGAAGATGGTACTACAATCAAAGCTGAAGAAACTAATGATTTCAAAATCATTGAGTTTAACAAAGATGCTAAACGTATCGTTGTTTCTCACGCCCGTATCTGGGAAGAGGCTAAAGCTGAAGCTGTTGCTGAAGAAAGAGCTACTAAGAAAAAAGAAGCTAAAGCATCTAGCAATGCAGTGAAAAAAGTTAAAGATTCAGTTGAAAAATCTACATTGGGTGATTTAGGCGTGCTTGCACAACTGAAACAACAAATGGAAGGTGAAGAGAACAAAGCTAAAAAAAGCTAGTTCCATTTAACTTATATATGATATAAAGGCCCTCAAAATTTGAGGGCCTTTTTTTTGCTCTAAAATTTGGACTCATATTTATTACTTTTGAGCAACATACATTATACCTCCTACTATGAGAATAACGCTTAGCTTATTTTTACTTATCATTCTTTCCTTTAAAATGAGTGCGCAAGATATAATACCGGCACCCGTTGAAATGAGAGCAGGATCTATGCCTAACGAGAAATTTAGTATCGAAAAAAACACTGTGATTTTTATTAACACTTCACAAGCGCAATCTTCCGCTCAATTCTTATCAGATTATATTTCTAACCATTATAACTTACGACTGGATATAATTACTGAGATTGCAAAAATTGGCCCTCGGCGATCCATAAAATTAATTGTAGACAGTACATTATATTCCAATCCTGACAGGTACACACTCTCAGTACTTCCAACCACAATAAATGTAGGATCACCATCTCCTCAAGGCATTTTCTATGCAATACAAAGCATTATACAGCTTTTACCATCGCAACCAGACAGTACGGAAAAGCTAGTTATTCCAACGGTAGAGATTATTGATTATCCCCGCTTTGCCTATAGGGGAATGCATCTTGATGTTAGTCGGCATTTTTTTGATGTTAGTTTTATCAAGAAATATATTGATTATCTGGCATTGCACAAACTAAACTATTTCCATTGGCACCTGACTGATGATCATGGCTGGCGGATAGAGATTAAAAAACACCCTAAGCTTACACAAATTAGTGCCTGGCGCAATGGAACCATTGTTGGCCTTTATCCTGGAACGGGAAACGACGGAATTAGATATGGAGGATACTATACACAGGAGGAAGTTAAAGAGGTAATAAAATATGCGGCAGAAAGGTATATCACCGTTGTTCCTGAAATTGAAATGCCCGGGCACAATATGGCAGTATTAGCTGCTTACCCGGAATTGGGAACTACTCCTGCTATACCGACTCAGGTGGCACAAACATGGGGCATCTTCAATAAATTCAATAACGTGCTACAGCCAACGGAGAAAACGTTTAGCTTTTTAGAGGATGTTCTGACAGAAGTAATGGAATTATTCCCGTCTCAATACATTCATATTGGAGGGGACGAATGTTCAAAGATCTGGTGGAAACAATCTCCATTTGCCCAAAAACTGATTAAAGAAAAAGGACTAAAAAATGAGAATGGCTTACAAAGCTATTTTATTCATAGAATGGAAAAATTTGTAAACAGTAAAGGAAAAACGATAATTGGATGGGATGAGATTCTGGATGGCGGCCTGGCGCCTAATGCTATTGTGATGAGCTGGCGTGGAGAGAAAGGTGGCATTGCAGCGGCAAAACAACACCATAAAGTAATCATGACTCCAGAAAATTCTATGTACTTTAATCACAGTCAGTTTATGAAAGATGACTCATTGACGGCGGCTAAATTTTTACCACTAAAAACCGTTTACGATTATGAGCCCGTTCCTGCTGAACTTACTCCCCAGGAAGCAGAATATATTTGGGGCGGACAGGGAAATCTTTGGTCGGAATATATTGCAAATCCAGCCAAAGCTGAATACATGCTTTTCCCCAGATTAGATGCACTTAGCGAAGTTTTATGGAGCCCAAAAAATAAACGCAATTATGTGGATTTCAGAAGAAGACTAAAGGTTCAATTTAAACGATATGACTTGTTAAAAATAAATTATAGTAAAAGATACTTAACTGATCAATAAGGGATTTATATTTCTTTCTTCAATTTTATCAAAAACAACCATTAAATTCAATTCGATTTTTTTATATTTGCCTAATCATTAGTCAATGCAAAAGAGAACCCTGCTAGACGGACAAAAATTCCAAATCACAATTAAGCGACTTTGTCATCAATTAATTGAGAATCACATCGATTTTTCTAATACTGTTTTAATAGGTATACAGCCAAGAGGCAGTTACTTTGCCAACAGGGTGCAACAAGAGCTTTCACAAATCCTTAAGAAAACCAATATTAAAAAAGGCAATCTGGACATTACCTTTTTTAGAGATGACTTTAGGAGAAAGGATGGAATAGTTTCTGCAAACAGCAATACCATAGATTTTATAATTGAAGGCCAGAATGTTATCCTTATTGATGATGTATTGTGGACAGGCAGAACGATTAGGGCTGCAATGGACGCATTATTGGCATATGGAAGACCGGAAAAGGTTGAACTAATGGTATTAATTGACAGGCGTTTTTCCAGACAACTACCTATTGAGCCAGATTACATCGGCCAGAAGGTAGACAGCCTAAACTCACAAAAAGTTAAGGTAAGCTGGAAAGAAACCGAAGGAGAAGACAAAGTTATCTTATTATCAGAAAGCAATAAATAGTATGGCAGTAGAGAAATTATCAACCCGACATCTTTTAGGTATCAAAGATATTAACCGGAATGATATTGAATTGATTTTTGAAACTGCAGATAACTTTAAGGATGTAATTAACAGACCTATCAAAAGGGTTCCATCTTTAAGGGATATCACCATTGCCAATATCTTCTTCGAAAACTCCACCAGAACCAAACTTTCTTTTGAACTGGCAGAAAAGAGGTTATCGGCTGATGTGGTTAATTTTGCAGCGTCTTCTTCCTCTGTAAGTAAAGGAGAAACGCTAATAGATACTGTAAACAATATCCTCGCTATGAAAGTGGATATGGTAGTGATGAGACATCCATATGCCGGAGCCGGACAATTTTTAAGTAAACATATCAAAGCTCAAATTGTAAACGCAGGAGATGGTGCCCATGAGCATCCAACTCAAGCTTTACTTGATGCTTTTTCCATTCGCCAGAAACTGGGCGATGTAGCCGGGAAAAAAGTAGTAATCGTTGGCGACATCCTGCATTCCAGAGTTGCCATATCAAATATTCTTTGCTTACAAAAACTTGGTGCTGAGGTGATGGTTTGCGGCCCTACTACTTTAATCCCTAAACACATACAAAGTCTTGGTGTAAAGGTTGAGCATAATCTAATTAAAGCACTCAACTGGTGCGATGTGGCAAATATGCTCCGCATCCAGCTGGAAAGGCAAGACATTAAATATTTCCCCTCATTAAGGGAATATGCCATGATGTATGGATTGAATAAACAGATTTTGGACAATCTGGATAAAGAAATCATTGTAATGCATCCAGGCCCAATTAACCGAGGTGTGGAGATTACCAGTGATGTTGCTGATAGCAAACAATCAATCATCTTAGAACAGGTAGAAAATGGCGTTGCTATAAGGATGGCAGTGCTTTATTTACTTGCCTCGCAAAGAGATTAACTTTCTTTAACAGCTTTTTTATACCATTTTCTTTTTCTGTTCGTTAAACCTGTGTTATTAACACATGTTAATTTCTTATGCTATCAAGACACAATACTATATCTATATTAGTACCAACCATATTTGAAATCAGATGCAAAAAAAATACTTTTTTATTCCGCTGTTACTAGCAGGCGGCTATACTGCAAGTTATGCCCAGTCGAGCCTACTAGTTAACCTCAATAAAAATTATCAAACAGGACTCGAACTGCTTGACAATGAAAAATACGTTGCTGCCGCCCAGCAATTTAAACTGGTTGAACAGCTTAGACAAAAACCAGGAACACAACAGGAAAGCAATTCAGAACTTTCTTTATTAAAAGAGAATGCTAAATTCTATGCTGCTGTTTGTGCATTAGAATTGGGTAATAATGATGCAGAGAGTTTATTTCAAAATTTCATAAAAGATTATCCGCTTAATCCCAATACAAAACTTGCCTATTTTCACGTAGGAAAATCATACTTTGATCAGAAAAACTACAAAAAAGCATTAGAGTGGTTTGAAAAAACAGACCCTTCTACACTTTCTGCTAAGCAACGTTTAGAATATCAGTTTAAGCAAGGATATGCTTATTTTTTACAGAACGACATTGAAAAAGCCGAGCCTTTATTTGAAACTGTTAAAAAAGAAAAATCTCCTTTCCAGGAAAGTGCTACCTATTATTTTGCGTACATTAATTACCTGAACAAAGAATATAAAACTGCATTAAGCAACTTTGAAAAACTTAAAGGATCTCCAACATACGAGGCAAGTTATCCTTATTACATTACTTCAATGTATTATCTTGATGAAAGATATGATGATGTATTAGAATACGCCCTGCCTATCCTTAAATCTTCAAAACAACAATATGAGGCAGAGATGTTAAGTCTTATTGCTGCATCATACTTTGCAAAATCTGATTTTGTAAATGCGGAGAAGTATTTTAAAGAGTTCTACGCTAAAGATAAATCAAATGTTAAAAATAACCTTTTCATTTATCAATACGGATACTCGTTATTTCAATTGAAAAGATATCCTGAATCAGTTTCAATTTTAGAAAAACTCGATACAGATGATGTATACCTTCAAAGCGGGATGTACACTTTAGGTCGCTCTTTCATTATTCTTAAAAACAAAGAAAAAGCCAGAAGTGCTTTCTTCAGAGCATCAAGACTTGACTTTGATAAAGTTATACAAGAAGAATCATGGATCAACTATGCAAGGCTAAGTTATGAACTGGACTTTAATCAGCAAGCCCTTGAAGCAACTCAGAACTTTTTAAAACAGTTTCCAACTTCCCGCAAAATTAACGAAGCAAAAACTTTACTTGGAGAAATTCTATTGACCAGTAAAAACTATCAGGCTGCTATAGATATTCTTGAACCTATTCAAAGCAAATCGCCAGAGGCCAGAGAAGCTTATCAAAAAGTAACTTACTTTAGAGGACTAGAGTTTTATAACGAGCGGGCTTTTCCTAACGCTTTATCAATGTTCTTACGTTCTGAGAAGTTCCCGGAGGATAAAGAAATTCACGCATTAAGTACCTATTGGAAAGCTGAGGCTTCTTATGAATTAAGAAAATTTGGTGAAGCTGTTAAACATTTCGAGACATTCCTCGGAATGCCTGATGCTGATAAAACCGGGGTGTATAATTTTGCAAATTATGCCCTTGCTTACGCTGCATTTGAAAACGAAAGCTACGGAAAAGCAGCTACATACTTTGAACGCTTCCTAGCGGGTAACGATAAGGATCAGAAAACAGTCAACGATGCCATAATAAGGTTAGCTGACTCATATTTTGTAAATAAAAGCTATGGCAATGCGCTTGTAAATTATAACAAGATCATCAATGCCAGATCCACAGGAGAAGATTATGCACTTTTTCAACGTGGCATGATCCAGGGATTGGAAAACCAAAATGAGGCCAAAATTGGAACCATGCAGGATCTTCTTAAACAGTTCCCTAATTCTAATTACGCTGATGATGCTGGTTTCGAAACTGCTTATACCTATTTCAATATTGGAAATTTCGATAAATCCAGTACAGATCTTATTAGTTTAGTTAGTTTGTATCCTAATAGCAGTTATGTTCCAAGAGCTTTGGTTACCATTGGTCTTGTACAATATAATCAGGATAAAGACGATCAGGCATTAGAGTCGTTCAAAAAAGTAATCAGAGACTACGCCAGTAGTGAAGAAGCAAAACAGGCACTAGAATCTATCAAGAATATCTATGTTGACCGTGGTGATTCACAAGGTTTCATCACCTATGCTAATTCAACTCCTCTAGGTAATTTCTCTGAAGCAGAACAAGATAATATAGTTTTTCAGGGAGCAAATAACCTTTATTTGAAAGGCGACTTCAAAGGTGCTTTCGAAGCTGTAAATGCTTATTTTGATAAGTATCCGAAAGCAATACATGACAAAGAAGCTAAGTTTGTTAGAGCTGAGTCATTGGTTAAACTTGGTCGACCTCTGGAAGCTGTTGCAGATTATGAGTACATTCTTAATGACTGGACAAGTGATTATACTGAGCGTTCACTGGTAAGTATTTCTCAATTGTTTTTAGATCAGAAGAAATATAACGAAGCAATTGTTTATCTAAAAAGATTAGAAACTACTGCCGATTACAAAGTTCACCATAGTTACGCTATAAATAATCTTCTGAAAGCTTACGATGCATTAAAGATGCCCGATGATATGATCAAGTATGTTCAGTTGATTAAAGAGTCTGAAAAAGGCTCTGAGGAAGAAAAGAACAGTGCTGATCTATATGCAGGTAAAGCTTATTTATTAAAGGGCGACACAACAAGTGCCGTAAAAGCTTTTAATAATGTAGTTAGTAAAACTAAAACCTTGGCAGCTGCCGAAGCTAAATACAATATCGCTGCGGTACAATATGCCAACGCTGATTATAAAACCTCAACTAAAACATGTTTTGATCTGATTAACAATATGGCCTCTTATGACTATTGGGTTGCCAAATCGTTCCTTTTATTAGCAGATAATTATGTAGCTCTAAAAGATAAGTTACAAGCTAAAAGTACACTCTTAAGTATCATCGACAATTATGAAGGCAAGGATGATATCGTCCCAACTGCTAAAGAGAAATTAGAAAAAATTAAATAAGATTAAGCGACATGAGATTAACTAAATTAATATATAGTACCCTTTTCTTTATCACAGCTGCATCCCTAGGATTGAAGGCTCAGGATACAAAAACTACAGAAAAGAAGACGGATGATAAAGCTGTTACCGAAGAAATTGAAGTTGTAAGACCTTACAAACCTATTTTGGCAGAAGCGGTAAAACTGAGAAGAAGCCCTGATCTGAACGATATAAAAACATACAAGGCTAAATTTAACTATAGCCTTACTGACAGAAAATTAGAGCTAAATTCTGACATCAATAAATTACAAGCTCAGGAAGTAGTTGCGGAGAAACAAGAAGAGCTAATAAACAACTATATTAAAGGTGGTTTTGGATCTGCGAAGACTATTTTTGGCGAAGCGTATATAAACCTAGGCCGCGACGAGGCTATGCAAGCTGGTGGGTATTTTCAACATTTTAGTCAGTCAGGCAAGCTAAATAAACAACAGTCCAGTCAGCAAAAACTTAGCGTTTTTGGCCGTAGCATTGGTGATGTTGTTACCTTAAGTGGTCGCGTTAATTTTCAAAGAAACGGATTATATTTCTATGGGATCGATAAGGCCAATCCAACATTAAATCCCGATCCTGAAAAACAAACACTTAATTTCTTTGAAGCAGAAGGAGAACTTGTAAATAAATACACAGAAGACCCCGATGCCCTTAGTTATGCATTGAAACTTAACGGTTACATCTGGAGTGATAAATTTAATGCCAAAGAAAACTCAGTTGTTTTAAATGGATATGTAAATAAGAGAATCAGTAAGTTTAACTTAGGTCTTGCAGCATCTACAGAGTTCGGAAGCACTAAAGATGAGCTAGTAAGTGTTGGCAACAATCTTTTAAAGTTAAATCCTTATATCAGATTACAAGCGAGCGGTGTAAAAATAACTGCAGGAATTAATTTCGTACAGGAGTTTGGTGCATTCTCATCAAGTAGAATTTTCCCTGCTGTAACAGCAGATTTTACATTAATACCTGATTACCTGCAAATATTTGGAGAAGTAAAAGGAGATGTAAACCGTAATTCTTTAAAACAGTTTAGTGATGAAAACCCATTCCTGAACAACAATATTACCATCAGAAATTCTATCGAAAAGCTAAGTGTCAGTGGTGGTATCAAAGGTACAGGCGGCCCTGGGTTTGGATATAAAGCAAGAGTATACCACAAGAGCATTGAAGATATGCCATTGTTCGTAAACAACTTTTCAAGTTTTAATAAATTTGATGTGATCTATGATTTCGGAACCATGAAGCTTATTGGAATCGAAGGAGAACTTTCTGTACAGGTAAGTGATGCTTTAAAATGGACCGGTAAATTAAATTTTGAAGATTATAAACCTGCTGCAGAAACACAAAGCTGGTTTAAACCTCAAATGCGTTTAAGTTCTGATCTATCTTATGTGATCAACAAAAAAGTAACCCTTAATGCTTCGGTCGCACTTCAGGATGATAGCAAAGCAAAAATTTATACTGCAGCTCCTGCAAATCCTTATTATACACCTGATCCTGCCAATGAAACCGTAGTTACCGTTAAAGGATTTGTTGATTTAGGGGCCGGGGTATCATATAAAATAAATAATAAGTTTTCTGCCTTCGCAAGAGCTAACAATCTGTTAAACTCATCATATAGCAGATACTTGCATTATGAGGTAATTGGGCTTAATGTTTTCGGAGGTATAAGCTACTCATTCTAATAGGTTTTTAATTAATAATTGGTTGATACGGAATTAAAATTTATTTTTACCAGAATGGATATCTTATCATACCTTACTGAACTTATAAAAACTCGTAAAGAAGTTGGAATTTCTGGACTGGGTACTTTTTATAAAAAGAAATCGCCAGGAAGGTACGATGTTGAAACACACTCTTTTCTGCCCCCAAGTTATACTTTGGCATTTGTAGAAGAGAATAGAGAATCTCAATCTCTTATCACCTACATATGTAAAAAAAGAAACATATCGACGGAAGCGGCTACTTATTATATGGACCAGTTTGCCGATGAGACTATAAAACAACTTTCCGAGAAGCAATACGCTGATTTTGGAGAAATAGGTATACTATCTGGCACACCTGGAAACTTAATTTTCAACCCCAAAGATCAACTAAAATTTGGCTTTGACTTTTATGGTTTCCCTCCTTTAAAAGAAGAAGCAACTGCCATTATTAATGAAAACATTGCGGAAGCTGAAATAGTTGATGAAGCAGCTATTGAACAATCACTTTCTTTTGAACAAGAGCCTATAATTACAGAAGAGCAATTGAATCTTGAAGATAATAATGCCGATTTGAGTGACGGGTCAGATGAGATAGAAGTTATTGTTCATCATCATGAAGAAAAACCTGCACGTGATGACCAACCTGTTTATGACGAAATATCAGAAGTTAAAATAGCCCAAAAACCTACCTCTTCAATTTCAATTGAAACTCCGGAGGGACAAGACGATGATTCAAACGTTGTTGAAGAACCTATCGCTCCAAAAGTTGCCAATGCTCCATTCTTTAATACACCAAGTCCACTACAGCCGCAGATTGCTGAACCAATAGAGACCGAAGAAGAAAGCCAGGGGCTTCCGTTCTACCTAAAAATTATAATTGCCTTTGCAATAATAGTAGCGATAGGACTGGCAGCATATTTTATTAAGCCTGATCTTTTTAATGGTGCTCTAAATAAATCTGATAATAACCTTCATGACAATTCTGAACTGATTAAAAATAATGATAAAATCAGAACTGATTCAATTGCCGAGGCAGATAGCATAAGAATAATCAATGAGAAAGCAATACAAACTGCAGATTCAATAAAAAAGGATAGTTTGGCTGTTAGTCCCGTTAAACCAGCGCCAACTTCCGCTGTTTCCGGAGCTATTGTTAGTGGCCCTGAAGGTCCAGTTACATGGGAGGTTATTGGTGCGTCAGTAATTAATCAAAAGGAAGCAGATAAATTTATCGCCCAAATGAAAGCAATAGGTATAACTGCAAAAGTTATCCCAACCCTTCCTGGTAAAAGGAGATTGAAAATTAGCATTGCAACATTTAAAGATGAGGAAAGTGCAAGAGAAGGACGCAAACTACTAGTTACAAAATTAAAAGATCCAGGAATTTATATACATCAAAATAAACACACACACAAACCACAATAAATATGATCGTTTTATTACAAGGTGCAACTGATACCGCTAACAAGCTTATTGATACCGCTAATAACTTAAACCAAGCAATTACAACTGCCCCACCAGAGCTTCATTTCATAGACCTTTTATTTAAAGGCGGATGGGTAATGCTTCCTTTAGCTTTTTTGGCATTTTTAGGATTAGTGATTTTTGTTGAAAGATACCTGACAATAAGAAAAGCTTCCAAAACTGAATCCAATTTAATGCTTCAGATCAAGCAATACATTCATGATGGAAGATTAGAAAATGCAATAACTTTATGTCGCAATAATAACTCTCCATTGGCAAGAATGCTTGAGAAAGGATTGAAACGTATTGGTCGCCCAATTAAAGATATTGAAGCTGCAATTGAAAACAATGGAAAGTTAGAAGTATCGAAATTAGAGAAAAACATAGGCATACTAGGAATTATAGCGGGTATTGCTCCTATGCTTGGTTTCGTAGGAACAATTATTGGGGTAATTACTATCTTCCATGATGTTTCCATTAAGGGTGCTATCGAAATTGGTACAATTTCTGGTGGTCTTTATACAAAAATGATTACCTCGGCAACAGGGCTGATTATAGGTATTATTGCTTATGTATTATATCATATTTTAAATATGATGGTTGAGCGCATAATTTTAAGAATGGAAACCGATGCTATCGAATTTATTGATCTATTAGAGGAGCCAGGAAAATAATGAATTTACGCAAAAGAAATAAAGGAACTGTAGAGGTACATACCTCTGCTTTGAACGACATCATGTTCTTCCTGCTTTTGTTTTTTCTATTGGCATCAGCTGTAGTTAATCCACAGGTAGTGAAGCTATTATTACCTCGTTCAGAAGCAGGACAACAATCAAATTCCCAAAAAACCGTTACTATATCTATAGATGATAATTTAAATTATTTTGTCGATAAGCAGCCTACCAAGCCTGAAAATATTCTGGCTGTAGTTGAAACCATGCAAAAGGCATCACCGGATTTAACTATAGTCGTTTACGCTGAAAGAAAGGTTTCTATTGAAAATGTGATGTCTATCTACGATGTAGGTAACAAATTGAAACTCAAAGTTGTACTCGCTGTAGAACCTAAGAAATAATGACTTATCCTAAAGAAGAAAACAATTATCCCAAGGCACTGGCAATATCTACCGGTATCATGGCTGCATTGCTTGCTTTAAGCTTCTTTATTGTTATCGGAAGCTTTGAGCCTGAAGAAGCAGGTATGGGGGGTATGGTTGTTAACTATGGAACTTCTCCTACAGGTATGGGTTCAGATTACACCAGTATAGAAGAGCCATCTGCCGATCCGAATGCAAATAATCGTAAACCAGATAAAGTAACACCAGAAGAAGTAACTAAAGAAACTCCTACTCCGCAAACAAGCGAAAAAGAGATCGTTACCCAAAACTCTGAGGATGCTGTAGTTGTAAAGAGCAAAGCAACTAAAAAAGAGGCTACTCCCACTGCAACTAATACAGAGACCAAGCCTTCAAAACCAGTTGTTAATCAAAATGCCCTATACAAAGGAAAATCTAGTAAAGGAACTGGTGCAGGTGATGGAACAGGTGATACACCAGGAAATCAGGGAAGTAAAAATGGTGATCCGTTAGCCAATAATTATGGAGAAGGTGGATCCGGCTTTGGTGAAACTCCTATTGCATTAAGAAAGTTTACAAACCTGGTTACTCCACAGGATGATGGTCAGAAAACCGGTAAAATCGCTGTACGCATAAAAATAAACAAAGCCGGTCTTGTTATAGATGCTACCCCTGGAGTTAAAGGAACTACGCTAAATGATAGGGAGTTATGGCAAAAATGCAAGGAAGCATTAATGGGTGCTCGTTTAGCACCATCAGAAACGGCCCCGGATATTCAAATTGGTGTAGTTGTTTTCAACTTTAAAGTTAAATAATCAGGTAGCTTTGATACTTTTGTGATGTTATAAAGCATCAGAAATGAATTACGAACAAACCATAGATTATTTATACCGCAAACTACCAATGTTTACCAGGGTTGGTGCTGTTGCCTTTAAAAAGGATTTGCACAATACCATCGCTATGTGCGAAAGGCTGGATAATCCACAAAATAATTTTAAGACGATACATATTGGCGGCACAAATGGGAAAGGTTCAACCTCCCACATGTTAGCCGCCATTTTTCAACAAGCAGGTTATAAAACCGGATTGTATACCTCCCCTCATTTAAAGGATTTTAGAGAACGTATCAGAATTAACGGCGAAATGGTTTCTAAAGATTTCGTAATAGATTTTGTTGATCAACAACAAGAAATCATTGAAGAACTTAGTCCTTCTTTTTTTGAGGTTACCGTAGCCATGGCATTTTCATATTTTTCTGAACAGAATGTTGATATTGCTATAATTGAAGTAGGTTTGGGTGGCCGACTAGACTCAACAAACATTATAACTCCAGAATTGTCTGTTATCACCAATATTAGTCTTGATCACACCAACATCCTCGGTAATACATTAAAGGAAATTGCAGGAGAAAAAGCTGGAATTATAAAACCAGGTATTCCTGTCGTAATTGGGGAAAGCCATCCAGAAACCGATCAGGTTTTTATCCAAAAAGCAAAGGACACACAAAGCCCGATTCTTTTTGCCGACCAGCAAATACAGATTAGCAAGTCAGTTAAAGAAGATGAGTATTTAAATGTTTCCATCTCACAGAATGGAAATATATTGATTGAAAATCTCCTGCTTGATCTTACTGGAAAGTATCAATTAAAGAATATTTTAACAGTTATTCAAGCAGTCGAGACTTTAAGAACATTAGATTTCAAGGTTGATAATGATGCGCTTTATGCTGCGTTAAAAGATGTAAAAGGTCTAACCGGTTTAATGGGGCGTTGGCAAATATTAAGTAAAAACCCTTTAATTGTTTGCGATACCGGACATAATATTGCAGGTATAACGGAAGTAATGCAAAATATTTATGATACACCGCATAACAAACTTCATGTTGTAATTGGAATGGTGAAGGATAAAGACATAAGTGGTGTATTAAATCTTCTTCCTGCAAAAGCCACATATTATTTTTGCCAGCCCCACCTTGAAAGGGCACTGCCTGTCCAAGAGCTTGCAAATGAAGCAAAAAAACATGGACTAAAAGGATTCGTATTCCCAACTGTTGAACTTGCTATAAATGCCGCTAAGAAAAATGCAAATGCTGATGACCTTATTTATATAGGTGGAAGTACTTTCGTAGTGGCCGAAATACCATAAAACTTTTACACTATATTAAAGGATACCTATGGTCAAGTAATTAACTTTATAAAATCCTAACAAAACTGTTCTGTTGCCTTATAAACTCTAAAAATTCAACAAATAATGATGAAAAGAATTATCCTTTTATTTACCATTTTAGCCCTGTTCTCGAAGGGATCAATAGCACAAAAAAAAACAGTGCCTGCAAAGAACACATCTTCCACTACATTAAACAGACCAAAATTAGTGGTAGGATTAGTTGTTGATCAAATGAGATGGGACTATCTGTATCGTTACTATAACAGATATTCAAATGGTGGATTTAAGCGAATGGTAAATGAAGGCTTCTCTGCTGAGAACACTTTTATTCCATACACTCCTACCTATACAGCATGTGGGCACTCGAGTATCTACACCGGATCAGTTCCGTCTATTAACGGAATCATCGGAAACGATTGGTATGATCCACAATTAAAACGCGGAGTTTATTGTGCCGAAGATACCACAGTTAAAACGGTAGGTAGTGATACCAGAGCTGGTTTAATGTCTCCTAAAAACTTACTTACCACAACTATTACTGATGAACTTCGTTTAGCAACAAACTTTAAAAGTAAGGTAATTGGTATATCACTAAAAGACAGGGGATCGATTTTACCAGCAGGTCATTCTGCAAATGCAGCCTATTGGTTTGATGGGGGAACCGGCGATTGGATTACCAGTACACACTACATGACTCAATTACCATCATGGGTAGTAGATTATAACAAGTTGAAAATGGCAGATAAGTATTTTGAGAAGAACTGGAATACATTATATCCAATTGAAACTTATGATCAAAGCACTGACGACAACAAGGAGTATGAAGGAAAATCTCGAGGAGAACAAACCCCTACGTTCCCTCACCCTTTCAAATTGTATGCAGGAAAGAATTATGAAATGATAAAAAGTTCTCCTTATGGAAATACAATGACTTTAGAATTGGCTAAGCTCGCTATAAATTCAGAGCATCTTGGTCAGGGAAGTTCCACTGATTTCCTTGCTGTCAGCTGTTCTGCAACAGACTATGTTGGACATCAATATGGACCAAATTCAATAGAAGCAGAAGACACTTACCTTAGGTTAGACAAAGATTTGGAACAGTTCTTTAATTATCTGGATACTAAAATTGGCAAAGGAAATTATCTTGTGTTTTTATCTGCTGATCATGGAGCAGCTCATGTGCCAGGTTTTATGGCAGAGAATAAACTACCTGGGGGATTATTCAATGACTCTCCTGTTATAAAGAGTTTAAATACTACCATTGAAGAAAAATTTAAAGTAAAGAAGGCAATTATCACTTCTACTAACAGCCAGTTTTATTTCAACCATCAGGCCATTAAGGATGTCAATGCCGACTTTGATGCAATAAAAGCATTAGCAATTGCAACAATAAAGGAACAAGATGGAGTTATGGATGCAGTAGATCTCACTAAATTAGCCAGCTCTACCTTACCTGATCCAATAAAGAAAGCCATTACCAATGGATATAATGCACGTAGAAGTGGCGATATTTATTATATATTAAAATCAAACTACTTCGAAGGTGGCAAAACAGGGACAACTCACGGCGCATGGTTCCCATATGACTCGCACATTCCATGTGTATTTATGGGATGGAATGTAAAACCAGGAAAAACAAATAAAACTCATTATATGACAGATATAGCAGCTACTCTGGCTGCAATGCTCCATATTCAGATGCCTAGTGGCTGCATAGGCGAACCTATAACAGAACTAACACATCAATAAAATCTTTATAGGTACAAGAAGGCCACTCAAGAATATTTTTGAGTGGCCTTTTTGTTACCTTTGATTACCAATTATTAAACCAGCTATGGAACAAATTGAAATCTATAAGCCCAAACATAAAATCCGTTTTGTAACTGCAGCAGCATTATTTGACGGACATGATGCTACAATCAATATCATGCGAAGGATTCTTCAATCCTCTGGGGCAGAAGTAATACATTTAGGCCATAATCGCTCGGTTGAGGAGGTTGTAAACTGTGCCATACAAGAAGATGTTCAAGGGATTGCGATGACTTCCTATCAAGGTGGTCATATCGAATACTTTAAATATATGTATGATTTGCTTCAGGAACGTAGGGCACCCCATATCAAAATATTTGGTGGTGGTGGTGGTGTGATCCTGCCTTCGGAAATTGCAGAGTTACAGGCTTATGGCATTACAAGAATCTATTCTCCTGATGATGGCCGTAAAATGGGGTTACAGGGCATGATTAATAATATGCTTGAACAAACTGACTTCATCACTACAAAATCTTTAAATAGGGAATTAAAAAACATACCAAAAAAAGATATTAAAAGCATTGCTGCAGCCATAACAGTTGCAGAAAATGATCCAGATGCTGCTCAATCTTTTGTAAACAAGTTAAAAAAACTCACTATCAACAGCAATGCTCCGGTTCTTGGCATTACAGGAACCGGAGGATCCGGTAAGTCATCCTTAGTTGACGAGTTGGTAAGAAGATTCCTAACAGAAGTAAAAGATAAAACACTCGCAATTATCTCAGTTGATCCATCCAAGCGCAAAACGGGCGGCGCCTTACTTGGAGATAGAATCAGGATGAATGCAATAAATAATTCCAGAATATATATGCGCTCATTGGCTACAAGACAAGCCAACTTAGCACTTTCAAAAAACGTTCAGGAGAGCATTGATATCTGCAAAGCAGCAGGTTATGATCTAATTATAGTTGAGACTTCCGGTATTGGGCAATCAGATACCGAAATAACAGAACATTGCGACATTTCTTTATATGTAATGACTCCCGAATTCGGTGCAGCGACGCAGTTGGAAAAGATTGATATGCTCGATTTTGCTGACCTCGTTGCCATCAATAAGTTCGATAAGCGCGGTGCCCTGGATGCTTTACGCGATGTCCGAAAACAATTTAAACGCAATCACAATCTGTTCAATGCAGATGATGACAGTCTTCCTGTTTATGGCACAATGGCCTCCCAGTTCAACGATCCAGGCATGAACAATCTCTTTACTGCCTTAATGCAAAAGATAAAGGAAAAGACAGGGATCGATTTTAAAGCCCAAATGGAGCTTATTGGAGGAGAATCCGAAAAGATTTATATAATACCCCCAGACAGAATACGATATCTAGCAGAGATCGCTGAATCTAGCCAGACATACAATGAATGGGTAGATAAACAAGCTGCAATTGCTAGAAAAATGTATCAATTACAAGGTGTTATCGATCTTTCAACTGAGGAAAACCTAACAAATCCCCTAAAAGAGATTTATCAACATCAAGAGGAACAACTGGATGGGGAATGTAGGAAATTACTGCGCCAATGGCCCGAGACTAAAATCAAATACCAGCAAGAGTTCTTCGTATACAAGGTAAGAGATAAAGAAATCAAACAGCCACTCTTTTACGAATCACTATCTAAATTGCAAATCCCAAAGGTATCACTCCCTCGATATAAGGATTGGGGCGACATTCTTCAGTGGTTATTAACAGAGAATGTCCCTGGTGAGTTCCCTTATGCAGCCGGTGTTTTCCCCTTAAAACGCGAAGGAGAAGACCCAACCCGTATGTTCGCAGGAGAGGGCGGCCCAGAAAGAACAAATAAAAGATTCCATTATGTATCTTTAGGTCAGCCTGCACACCGCCTATCCACGGCCTTTGATTCTGTAACTCTTTACGGAGAAGATCCCCATATACGCCCTGACATTTATGGCAAAATAGGCAACTCTGGTGTAAGTATAGCAACTCTTGATGATGCTAAAAAATTATACTCCGGTTTTGATCTTTGCGCTTCATCAACTTCAGTGTCCATGACAATAAATGGGCCAGCACCTATGTTGTTAGGATTTTTCATGAATGCCGCAGTAGATCAGCAATGCGAGAAATACATAATTGAAAATGGACTACAAAAAGAAGTAGAAAACAAAATTCTTTCGATATATAAGGGAAAAGGACAGCGGAGACCAACCTACAATGGATCTTTACCTGAGGGGAACGACGGTCTGGGATTAATGCTTCTTGGTGTAACCGGCGATCAGGTATTGCCAGCAGATGTATACGCCAAAATTAAAGCCCATGCAATAAGTACAGTTCGTGGCACTGTCCAGGCAGATATTCTTAAGGAAGATCAGGCACAAAACACCTGTATTTTCTCAACCGAATTTGCCCTAAGGATGATGGGTGACATTCAAAACTATTTTATTACCGAAAAAGTACGCAACTTCTATTCAGTATCAATCTCCGGATATCATATTGCTGAAGCAGGTGCAAATCCAATATCTCAACTTGCCTTTACATTGAGCAATGGTTTTACTTTTGTTGAATATTATCTGAGCAGAGGAATGAACATTGATGATTTTGCGCCTAATCTATCTTTCTTCTTCTCTAATGGTATCGATCCTGAATACTCGGTGATTGGCCGTGTAGCAAGACGTATATGGGCCAAAGCAATTAAAAACAAATACAAGGGAAATGATAGGTCTCAAAAACTAAAGTACCATATCCAAACCTCAGGCCGTTCATTACATGCTCAGGAAATTGATTTTAATGATATACGAACCACCTTACAGGCACTATATGCGATCTACGACAACTGTAATTCTCTTCACACAAATGCTTATGACGAGGCTATAACTACTCCCACCGAAGAATCTGTGCGCAGGGCGATGGCTATTCAATTGATCATTAACAGGGAACTTGGCTTAGCTAAAAATGAAAACCCACTGCAAGGAGCCTTTATCATTGAAGATCTAACTGACCTGGTGGAGGAGGCAGTATTGTTGGAATTTAAACGTATTAATGACAGAGGAGGAGTGCTAGGAGCGATGGAAACCATGTATCAACGAGGTAAAATACAGGAAGAAAGCCTATACTATGAGACATTGAAACACACCGGTGAGTATCCTATTGTAGGTGTAAATACTTTTCTAAATAAAAATGGCTCACCAACAATAATACCCGGAGAGGTAATTAGAGCAACAGAAGAAGAAAAACAATATCAAATTACAGCACTTAAGACCTTTCAGGATAGAAATTCAGATTCATCAACGTCAGCATTAAAAAAGCTTCAAAAAACTGCTATTGCCGGAGAAAATATATTCAGTGAACTTATGGAAGTATGTAAGATATGTTCTTTAGGGCAAATCTCTAATGCACTTTATGAAGTTGGGGGGCAATATAGACGAAATATGTAAAACGATAATACTATAAAAGGCCTTGTTTCTCAACTCAGGCCTTTTTCTATTAAAAGATACAGCTTTTTAATTAAGCGTGAATCCAGCTAAATTTATAGTCCATTGTTGGATTGTTCATTCTCTCAGCAACACGCAATAGCCTGTTTGGTAAAGCCATGATATAATCACGTGCTTTTTCTCCAGCTTCATTCAAATCACGCATACTTTCTAACTTCCACTCTTCAATTAACTGTTGCATTATCTCCACGTAATCAATCGCAGTATACACTCCTAAACGTTGAGCAGCATCAGTAAAATGTCCGAATGTTTGGCCAATTTTCATACCCATTTCACGTAAAAAGTGAGCAGGCATGACGATCTTCTTTCTCATCATATCTTCAAAAGCGACCATTGCCTCATTTGGATCAACCTCAAATATTTTCGACATAAAATCCTTATACGCTTTTGCATGACGGGCTTCATCAGAAGCAATTACTCCACACATTTTAGAAAGTAATGTGTCACCATCCTTTTTAGCCAAAGAAGCTACTCTCCTGTGAGAAATATTTGTAGCTAACTCTTGAAAACTAGTATATATAAAGTTTCTATATGGATCATGGCCGGTTCCTATATCAAACCCATCTGCAATTAAGTACTGAGTTGATATTTCCATCTGGCGCATATCAACGCGTCCTGACAAGTAAAGATATTTATTTAATAAGTCACCATGCCTGTTTTCCTCCGCAGTCCAGTGACGTACCCATTTCATCCATCCACCTTGTTCATTTCTAGTAATCCCGTCCACCATACAAAGCCACGACTCGTATGTCGGTAATGCTTCTTCCGTAATAGTATCACCTATTAAAACAGCTACGAGATCATAAGAAAGATCCTTAGCATTCTCACGTAATAATTTTATATCCTGGTAGAAAGTTTCACTAGTAGAATCAGGCAAAAAATCAGATGGCTGCCAATTTGTATCAATCGGTTTCAGGTATGTTTCCATCATATCAAGCATATAGCCTTCTATATGTAACATTACTTCCCTTCTCTTTTCCGCGAATAAATTCATTCGTTTATATTATTTTAAATTTGTATCAAATATACCAAAATTATTGCATAAAGATGGTTGTACCAATACTTTATTAAGAAATAATCTAAGGGCCCTATCCCATTATCTGGTTGATTATTATGCAAGGTATTTATGAATATAAGAATAACATAGCATTCACCAAGAAGGTTTTCCAGAAATGAGTATAAACACAAAAACCCTGCAGATATGATCTACAGGGTTTTGCTTAAGATTTGGCACCGACCTACTCTCCCACGTGTTACCGCAGTACCATCGGCTCTGGTGGGCTTAACTTCTCTGTTCGGAATGGGAAGAGGTGGACACCACCGATATAGGCACCTAAATATTTTTAATGTTATCTTGTATGTCCCCTGTTTATTCAGGTCCACACGCCACAACAATGACATATTATTGAAAGAAGTTAAGTTTTGAAGAACAAACAACAGTTTACTGCTCTTGAAAGCTTCGGATTATTAGTATTACTCGACTTTGATGTCACCATCTTTACATCTGTAACCTATCAACGTAGTAGTCTGCTACGGTCCTATATGGAATTCTCATCTCGTGGCTAGTTTCGCACTTAGATGCTTTCAGCGCTTATCTATTCCCAGCGTAGCTACTCTGCAATGCCCCTGGCGGAACAACAGATTCACTAGAGGCTAGTCCAACCCGGTCCTCTCGTACTAAGGTCAGCCCCACTCAAAATTCCAACGCCCACAACAGATAGGGACCGAACTGTCTCGCGACGTTCTGAACCCAGCTCGCGTGCCACTTTAATCGGCGAACAGCCGAACCCTTGGGACCTTCTCCAGCCCCAGGATGTGACGAGCCGACATCGAGGTGCCAAACCTCCCCGTCGATATGAGCTCTTGGGGGAGATCAGCCTGTTATCCCCAGCGTACCTTTTATCCTTTGAGCGATGGCCCTTCCATGCAGAACCACCGGATCACTATATCCGTCTTTCGACCCTGATCGACTTGTCTGTCTCACAGTCAAGCAAGCTTATGCTATTGCACTCCTCATACGGTTACCAAGCGTATTGAGCTTACCTTTGAAAGCCTCCGTTACCTTTTTGGAGGCGACCACCCCAGTCAAACTACCCATCAAACAATGTCCTCCACGTTGCAGAGTTAGACACCGAATACAGAAAGGGTGGTATTTCAACGTTGACTCCACGACGCCTGGCGACGCCGCTTCATAGTCTCCCACCTATCCTACACATCCTGTATCCAATGTCAATGTTAAATTGTAGTGAAGGTGCATGGGGTCTTTCCGTCCCGTTGCGGGTACCCGGCGTCTTCACCGGGACCACAATTTCACCGAGCTCATGGCTGAGACAGCGCCCAGATCGTTACACCATTCGTGCAGGTCGGAACTTACCCGACAAGGAATTTCGCTACCTTAGGACCGTTATAGTTACGGCCGCCGTTTACTGGGGCTTCGATTCAATGCTTCTCCTTGCGGATGACATCCCCTCTTAACCTTCCAGCACCGGGCAGGTGTCAGGCCTTATACTTCATCTTTCGATTTTGCAAAGCCATGTGTTTTTGTTAAACAGTCGCCTGGGCCTTTTCACTGCGGCTGATATTGCTACCAGCGCCCCTTCTCCCGAAGTTACAGGGCCATTTTGCCGAGTTCCTTAGCCATGATTCACTCGAGCACCTTAGAATTCTCTTCCCGGATACCTGTGTCGGTTTGCGGTACGGGTTTTTATAACCTGAAGCTTAGCGGTTTTTCTTGGAAGTCTGATTACCTGCACTATCCACGCCCCCGAAGGTTTGCGGTACTATCAGCGTTCAGCTAGACCGGCGGATTTGCCTACCAGTCCAATACCTACAGCCTTCAACGATCTATTCCGTCAGATCGCGGCAGTGTCACTACTCCGTCCCCACATCGCAGTTATAAAAAGTACGGAAATATTAATCCGTTGTCCATCGAATATCCCCTTCGGGTTCTCCTTAGGCCCCGACTAACCCTGATCCGATTAGCGTTGATCAGGAAACCTTATCCTTTCGGTGGGCGGGTTTCTCGCCCGCCTTATCGTTACTTATGCCTACATTTGCTTTTCCAGAAGCTCCAGCACAACTTACGTCATACCTTCGCTGCCGCTGGAATGCTCCCCTACCGTAATATTAATATTACCCATAGCTTCGGTGTACAGTTTAATGCCCGTTTATTATCCATGCCCGATCGCTCGACTAGTGAGCTGTTACGCACTCTTTAAATGAATGGCTGCTTCCAAGCCAACATCCTAGCTGTCTATGCAATCGGACCTCGTTAGTTCAACTTAACTGTAACTTGGGGACCTTAGCTGATGGTCTGGGTTCTTTCCCTCTCGGCGCGTGACCTTAGCACCCCGCGCCTCACTGCCGTGTATATTAAATAGCATTCGGAGTTTGTCTGGATTTGGTAGGATTTGACTCCCCCGCACCCAATCAGTAGCTCTACCTCTATTTAACTTCACCACGACGCTGTTCCTAAAAACATTTCGGGGAGTACGAGCTATTTCCCAGTTTGATTAGCCTTTCACCCCTACCCACAGATCATCCGGAAACTTTTCAACGTTTATCGGTTCGGTCCTCCAGTACGTGTTACCGCACCTTCAACCTGTCCATGGGTAGATCACAAGGTTTCGCGTCTACCTCCCCTGACTATACGCCCTATTCAGACTCGCTTTCGCTTCGGATCCGTGTCTTAAACACTTAACCTTGCCAGAGAAGAGTAACTCGTAGGCTCATTATGCAAAAGGCACGCCGTCACGCCACCTGGACGCTCCGACCGCTTGTAAGCACACAGTTTCAGGTTCTATTTCACTCCCCTGTTCGGGGTTCTTTTCACCTTTCCCTCACGGTACTGGTTCACTATCGGTCTCTCAGGAGTATTTAGCCTTACCGGATGGTGCCGGCAGATTCCCACAAGGCGTCTCCGACCTCGCGGTACTCAGGATACTACTAGACTAATGGTACTTACGTGTACGAGGCTCTCACTCTATATTGCCAGGCTTCCCATCCTGTTCCACTTCATTGCATTATAATCATATCGTAGTCCTACAACCCCAGTTATGCCGTAACATAGCTGGTTTGGGCTCTTTCCCGTTCGCTCGCCACTACTTAGGAAATCATTATTATTTTCTCTTCCTCTGCTTACTTAGATGTTTCAGTTCGGCAGGTTTGCGTATATATACGACTAGTCTTCAACTAGCCAGGTTTCCCCATTCGGAAATCACCGGATCAATTCATATTTGCTAATCCCCAGTGCTTATCGCAGCTTATCACGTCCTTCATCGCCTCTGAGAGCCAAGGCATCCCCTGTGTGCTCTTATTTACTTTCTTCTCTCCATAGCCTTTTGCGCCTATGGAAATGCTTTTTTTGATTGTTGTTATCTCTTTAGTATACCTACAGCAATTGCTCGCTTTTGGTATCCTGCAGATCAAACAACGTCTCTATTGTTGTTTGCTCTTCTTTTTTAACTTCTTCCAATATGTCAAAGAACTTTTCTATCCCGGAAAGTATTTCTACTTCCTATTTCTGTACCTTTTGTAACAGGTACCGGTGATGGTGGAGAATAACGGAGTCGAACCGTTGACCTCCTGCGTGCAAGGCAGGCGCTCTAGCCAGCTGAGCTAATCCCCCGTAAGATTAATCTTAATGTAGTCCCGAGCAGATTTGAACTGCTGACCCCTACATTATCAGTGTAGTGCTCTAACCAAACTGAGCTACGGGACTTTATGTCTATACTGCAGTATGGAGCACTAAACGATGCTTCATCCTATGGGTTTTCTTTTTTGAGATCTTTTGTCATTATATCATTTACGTAGCGAGTAGTCTAGTCTACTCCAGAAAGGAGGTATTCCAGCCGCACCTTCCGGTACGGCTACCTTGTTACGACTTAGCCCCAGTTATCGGTTTTACCCTAGGACGCTCCTTGCGGTTACATACTTTAGGTACCCCCAACTTCCATGGCTTGACGGGCGGTGTGTACAAGGCCCGGGAACGTATTCACCGCGTCATTGCTGATACGCGATTACTAGCGAATCCAACTTCAAGAGGTCGAGTTGCAGACCTCTATCCGAACTGTGAATGGCTTTTTGAGATTTGCTTGCTGTTGCCAGCTTGCTGCCCTCTGTACCATCCATTGTAGCACGTGTGTAGCCCCGGACGTAAGGGCCATGATGACTTGACGTCGTCCCCTCCTTCCTCTCTGTTTGCACAGGCAGTCTGTTTAGAGTCCCCACCTTAACGTGCTGGCAACTAAACATAGGGGTTGCGCTCGTTGCGGGACTTAACCCAACACCTCACGGCACGAGCTGACGACAGCCATGCAGCACCTAGTTTCGTGTGATTGCTCACTTATCTATCTCTAGATAATTCACTAACTTTCAAGCCCGGGTAAGGTTCCTCGCGTATCATCGAATTAAACCACATGCTCCTCCGCTTGTGCGGGCCCCCGTCAATTCCTTTGAGTTTCACCCTTGCGGGCGTACTCCCCAGGTGGAATACTTAACGCTTTCGCTTAGCCGCTAACTGTATATCGCTAACAGCGAGTATTCATCGTTTAGGGCGTGGACTACCAGGGTATCTAATCCTGTTTGATCCCCACGCTTTCGTGCCTCAGCGTCAATAAAACCATAGTAAGCTGCCTTCGCAATCGGTGTTCTGTGACATATCTATGCATTTCACCGCTACTTGTCACATTCCGCCTACCTCTAGTTCATTCAAGCTCATCAGTATCAAAGGCACTGCGATGGTTGAGCCACCGTCTTTCACCCCTGACTTAATAAGCCGCCTACGCACCCTTTAAACCCAATAAATCCGGATAACGCTTGGATCCTCCGTATTACCGCGGCTGCTGGCACGGAGTTAGCCGATCCTTATTCCTTCGGTACATTCAGCTTATTACACGTAATAAGGTTTATTCCCGAATAAAAGCAGTTTACGACCCAGAGGGCTGTCTTCCTGCACGCGGCATGGCTGGTTCAGAGTTGCCTCCATTGACCAATATTCCTTACTGCTGCCTCCCGTAGGAGTCTGGTCCGTGTCTCAGTACCAGTGTGGGGGGTCATCCTCTCAGATCCCCTAGTCATCGTCGCCTTGGTGGGCCGTTACCCCGCCAACTAGCTAATGACACGCATGCCCATCTCAATCCTATAAATATTTGAACATTGGATAATGCTATCCTGTGTTTTTATGCGGTGTTAATCCGAATTTCTTCGGGCTATCCCCCTGATTGAGGTAGGTTGCATACGCGTTACGCACCCGTGCGCCACTTTCATAAGGAGCAAGCCCCTTAATCTCGTTCGACTTGCATGTATTAGGCCTGCCGCTAGCGTTCATCCTGAGCCAGGATCAAACTCTCCATTGTAAAATGTTATAGTTTGAATCGCTGACCATTCTTAACTTGTTAATAATAGTCTGTATTCTTTTTTTTGTATTGTCTGTCAGAACTTGACTCGAAAATAATAGCGCAGGTTTCATGTACTTTGAATCTGTACTTTCTTACCTCGCTACGTTGATAAATGACATCTCTTTAATGAACTTCGCGGGTCACCTCACGGATCCCCTTCTTATATATCTTTAAAATCATGGCCTGTGTTTCTGCAAGGTCGTATTGCTCCCCGCTTTCTGTTTAACCATTCCTTTATTTCAATCTTTTTTATTCCGTTACTAAACTCCGTTTGGTAACACCCGTTTTGTTTGGGACTGCAAAGGTAGAAATCTTTTTCTAATTATCAAGCTTTTTAAAACTTTTTTTCCTTTTTGTTTTACTGAACTCACATTCACTAAAACCTAAGGGACAATCTCCTTTACATACTTTCAAAATACCATCCTCACTAGCCCTTTCCCCTGTTTATCTTCCTCCGAAGCGGGATGCAAAAGTAGGAAAATTCAACCACTACGCAAACATTTACGCACCATTTATTACAAAATAATCCTAACTCACTAAACCACAACCAGAAAAATTAACAACAAGTTAAAAACAGGTTAATTCTTTATCTTAAAATACCACAAAAGGCGAAAACAAGGCCGGCGAAAATGACTACCTTACACTATATATAGTATATGATGGTCACATCTAATTCTACACTATATTAGTATACTATAATAATATGTATAATACACCATCCCCTGATACCTTACATCAAAAAGTCTTACAAACGACAAAAGGTCGTTCAGAGTCGTCGCAAAGTCGTTGAAAAAATAATATAGCGATTCTTAAATGCATCCTAGTAAACAATAATCAAATAAGAACCGCCTAAGGAAAAATGAATTATCTTTATAGATTGGCACTAATATAATATGCTATTATGGACAACAACATATCATTGCTAGCATTTCTTCAAGGAAAATCATCTTCCTCGATTGAGCTTTTCAATCACTTTGTTTCATGTTACCAACAATTAGGCGAGGTGAAATTCCATGCTACCAAAACAATGATAGCTTTCTCATCCCGCATTAACTTCGCTTACGTTATACAGTTTAGCAAAAACTTTATTGATGTTGTATTTCCATTTAAACAACCATATGAAGACAATATGTGTTTTCGAAAAATAAAGCTTGTTCCTGGGAGTGATGATTACAACCACCATCTCCGAATATATTATAAAGAAGATATAAATGACGAGGTATTAATGTATATGTCTATGGCTTATAAAAATGGAAACGTTAAATTATGTTAAGCACTTGACAGGATGAATGCCTTTACATAGCTTAGCGTCCTATTATTTTTAATTGACGGTATCGTATTATTAACTTATCTTTGCAGAATGTTTAAAATTAAACACGTATTACTATTAAGTTTCACCATTATAGCTCTTACTATTGCTGGTTGTAAAAGTCAGTTTGAGAAGATCAGACTGAGCAACGACGTTGCAAAGAAGTACCAGGAGGCCATGAGGCTATATAACAAAAAGAATTATTCTAAGGCATTGATCTTGTTCGAGGACTTGTCTCAAAAATACAGAGGAAGAGCTGAAGCTGAGGAATTAAATTATTATTACGCACTAACTCTCTTTAAACTAAGAGATTACACAACTGCAAGATATCAATTCAAATCATTTGCGGACAGCTACCCAACTAGTAAATATGCTGAAGAGTGTAGATATATGAGCGCTTATTGCTATTATCTGGATTCTCCAAGACCAAGCTTAGATCAGGAAAACACCTATAAAGCCATCGACGCATTACAGCTCTTTATTAACTTCTACCCAAAAAGCGAACGTGCTGTAGAGGCTGCAAAATACATTGGTATTCTGCGTACTAAACTTGAAGACAAAGCATATGCAAATGCAAAAATGTATTACGAAATAGGCGGTAATGGCGGTGAAGCATCTAACTACAGAGCAGCTGTTATTGCACTAAAAAATGCACAAATTGACTATCCTGATATTAAATATTCAGAGGAAATGGATTTGTTAATGATCAAATCACAGTACGCTTTTGCTAAAAACAGTATTGAGGATCGTCAGGAAGACCGCTTTACAGAAGCTATTACCTATGCAAATGAATTTGCAGAAGCGCATCCTGAAAGTAAATACTTAAAGGAAGCAAATGCCTTAAAGAAAGACAGTGAATCTGGAATAGAAAGTGCTAAACGCTTTATAGCTGAACGCCTTGCTAATTATGAAAAATATMARKMTNARTYAAYAAAAGAAGCTAAAAGAGATAGTTCTGCAATTAATACAATTAAAACCCCCAACAGATAATGAATACGAATAAACCCGCAATACCAAATACTACGGTTACTAGAAATGTTAATGATCTGGATCAAAAAACCGGAAATATCTATGAGTCTTTAGTAATTATTTCTAAAAGGGCTAATCAGATTTCTAATAACATGAAAGAAGAGCTTCACGGCAAATTAGCTGAGTTTGCATCTTCTAATGATAATCTTGAAGAGATTTTTGAGAACAGGGAACAAATTGAGATCAGTAAGCACTATGAGCGTTTACCAAAACCTTCATTAATTGCTATTGACGAATTTCTGAACGACAAAATTTATTACAGAAATCCTGCTAAAGAGCAACAATAATATCGCGCATAGGTATTAAACTGCATCAATGCATTATAAACCATGCTAAAAGATAAAAACATTATTCTAGGCGTTTGCGGCAGCATTGCAGCATACAAATCAGCTACACTGGTAAGGCTCCTGGTAAAGGCTGGCGCAAACGTTAAAGTAATTCTCACTGCAGATGCGGCAAATTTCATCACTCCGCTCACGCTCGCAACACTATCAAAAAATCCTGTTTACACCCAATACTTCGAAGAAGAAACCGGAGTTTGGAGTAATCATGTAGAATTAGGCCTCTGGGCCGATTACATGCTCGTTGCACCGGCAAGTGCAAATACATTAGCAAAAATGGCTACCGGCCTTTGCGATAATCTACTAACTGCAGTTTACCTTTCGGCAAAGTGTCCTGTTTTAGTTGCACCTGCAATGGATCTGGATATGTGGAAACATGAAACCACTCAAACCAATATAGATAAATTATTGTCGTACGGCAATCTTCTTATATCTCCCGGGAAAGGAGAATTAGCTAGCGGCCTATATGGTGAAGGTAGAATGGCTGAGCCTGAGGAAATCGTTTCGTTTCTATCAGAAATAATAAGTAAGGCCCTTCCGTTACTAGGGAAAAAAGTACTTGTAACAGCAGGACCTACTTATGAAGCTATAGATCCTGTACGCTTTATAGGAAATCATTCTTCTGGCAAAATGGGTTTTGCTATTGCAGACGAGTTTTCTCGTTTAGGTGCTGAAGTAACATTAATTACAGGACCAACAGCTGAAAAGAGCTCACAACAGTTCAATAGAATAGATGTTATAAGTGCTGCTCAAATGCTAACTGCATGTCAAAAAGAGTTCCCTACTGCACACATTGTGGTAATGAGTGCTGCCGTTGCTGATTATACACCTGTAACTACAGCCAGTCAGAAAATAAAAAAAACCAGCGGGGAGTTCAACCTGGAGTTAAAAAAGACAGAAGATATTCTGGCTACTTTAGGCACACTGAAAAAAGAAAATCAAATACTTGTTGGCTTTGCTTTAGAAACTGAAAATGAGGAAGAACATGCAAAGGACAAGCTTACGAGGAAAAATCTTGATCTCATTATCCTTAATTCCTTAAATGATAAAGGAGCAGGTTTTAAGGTGGATACCAATAAAATAACTATCTTTAATAAAGCATTTGAGAAGACAGTTTTTGAAACGAAATCAAAAACTGAGGTTGCCAAAGACATTTGCAATGAAATTTTAAAGCTTGTTTAAGCATGAAAAAACGCTACTTACTTATCTTACTTTTCTTTTTTATTTGCCAAACCTTTGTTAATGCTCAGGAATTAAATGCAAGAGTTCAGGTACAGGCTCCTACTATCCCTAATATGGACAGAAGAAACCTGGAAGTTCTTGAAACTACCATAAGGGAGTTCTTAAATAATAATAAGTGGAGTAACGAAAATTATATCCCACAGGAGCGTATTGAATGCAACTTTGTAATCACCATAACTGATTGGGATGGCAGTGCTGCCTATAAAGCAGAGGCACAACTTCAATCTAGCCGACCGGTTTACGCATCAGCCTATAACAGTACCCTGCTYRATCTWAGYKWTAMANAYYTCNATYTSMWYTMKKMKRAARGTMRAWSWTTGGAWWWMTMSRAYCWAAYNTNTRTWTKTCCANWTSTTNKYWMYCTACTAAGCTACTATGCTTATACGATTATTGGGTTAGATAAAGATAGTTTTAGTCACCTTGGTGGCACTCCTTTCTATAAGAGGGCCTCTACCATTCTAAACAACGCTCAGGTATCTGGCAATAAAGGCTGGAAAGCCTTTGATGGGTTACGTAACCGCTACTGGCTAAATGAAAATCTACTTAATAAAACCTTTGAAGAACTTAGGGTATTTATTTACGACTATCATTTTAATGGGCTTGATCGCTTGCAAGAAAATACCGGCCGTGGAGTAAAAAAAATGATAACCCTGCTTAGTGGATTAAAACAAATGGACAAACAGAAATTAGGTTCTATTTTTCCAAACTTCTACTTTTCTACGAAAGCAGATGAGGTTGTAAATATCTTTTCTATTCCTACCGGAGATGTCTCTGATCGTATAAAAGCATACAACCTGCTTGTGCAAATTGATCCCGCGAACATCAATAAATACGAAACGCTCAATCAGGCAATTGCCCCTCTTAATCAAGGTCTCAAAAACAATTAAAAAAAAATGTTAAAAATATTTTGTTTGTACGAATACATTCGTACATTTGAATACGAAACAATTCGTATAAACAAAATATGGCACCATCAATAAATCTTAAGCCTACCGAAAGCGAACTAGAGATCTTACAGATATTGTGGGAAAAGGGTAATTGTACGGTTAGAGACGTCCATGAGATTTTGGAGAAAAGCAAAGACTCTGGTTATACCACTACGCTGAAGCTAATGCAGATTATGCACGAGAAAGGACTTGTTAAACGCGATACCTCTTCTAAAACCCATATTTATACTGCACTTCTCAATCAGCAAAAAACAGAACAGCACCTGGTAAATAAAATGATCGATAATGTTTTTAACGGATCGGCGGCGAGATTGGTAATGCAAGCACTGGGAAACCACACCGCAAGCAAAGATGAAATTGATTCGATAAAAAAATATCTTGATGAATTAAGTAAGTAATAAACCTAAAGAACCAACTATAAACACATGGAAGCAATAGTAAACAATCTCATTAAAGCTACCGGATGGAGTATCTTCCACTCTCTATGGCAAGGTGCCATCATTTATGGTATATTGGTAGCTGTTACAAGTGCATTTCCTAAAATAGATGCAAAAATTAAGCACAATCTGGCCTATGGAGCATTGTGCCTTATATTTCTTGGATTCTGCATTACATTCTTTTCACTATTTAAACTTCCGGTAAATAGCGTTGTAACTGCATCTGATCAAATCTCGAATGTACAGCAATCCGATTACCTTGTGCGCCTGCCTCAGGATATGAGTAGCATAACAGAGAACTTTTTCCCTTATCTGGTTAGCATATATACTATCGGTATATTGTTTCAGCTGCTCATCCTGGGTATAGGCTATAAGAAATTGTTAGATTTAAAATGGGCTGATCGTACTCCAGTTCCCACTTTATGGCTTCCGGTTTTTGAAAGTATGGTGGCTAAATTAAACCTTCGTCAGAATATTGAGTTTTATTTATCGTCAAGGGTAAATGTTCCACTGGTTATCGGTTATTTAAAACCAGTGGTGTTATTTCCAATCGCATTAGCATCGCAGCTTGATATAAAACAAGTTGAAGCAATATTAATTCATGAGCTTTCGCACATACGAAGAAACGATTATCTGTTAAATCTAATAAAAACGGGTATTGAAACCATACTCTTCTTTAATCCATTTGTATGGCTGGGCGGCCGACTAATCAATATAGAACGTGAACATGCTTGTGATGATCTTGTTTTAAAATTTACTGGCAGCCCCCTAACCTATGCTCATGCACTTTTAAAACTTGAAATATTAAAAAATAAAAGCACCCCCGCCCTTTCAATGGCAGCAACTGGAAATGATCAACATTTGTATCAACGAATTAAAAGAATTACGGACATGAAAACCAATTATATGAATGCCAAACAGCAGATTTTGGCTATAACATTAACAATAGCGACTATAATATCTTTAGCATGGATTAGTCCAGCAAAGAAAGCCCCTGTAGTAAAGAAGGAAGATCAACATAGCAAAAAGGTTGATATTGAAGGACTAGCTATAAAATCAAAAATTCAGACACTACTAGCACCAGTTGCTAACGAGGACTGCGATAACGATCTTGTAAAAACAGATACCACAAAGAAAAAAAATAAGTTTAAAATCGTTACCCTTGATGCTAAAGGAAATAAAAAAGAATATAACTCTCTTAAAGAAATGCCTGATAGTTTAAGACAGGAAGTAGTTAATGAATCATTTATGAATGATTTTAAGTTCGATTACAAGTTTAATCTTGACTCGGTAACAAAGGTAAGCATGGCCTATATAAAATCACCTGAATTTCAGCAACAGATAAAAGAAGTGCAAAAAAATGCTGTAGAAATGGCTAAACATTTCAATTCTCCTGAATGGAAAAAACAACAGGCCGAGATGAAGAAAAACATGGATCTGATGCGTGAAAAAATAAATTCTCCTGAATTTAAAAAACGTATTGAAGAGATGAAAGAGCTACAAAACTCACCTGAGTATAAAGAGCTGAAAAGAAAATTTGACAATGGAATTGATAGCATTAAAAAGAAAAAAGGAATTAAAACAGATATAGACCTGAATTGATCTAACACAGATCGTACGAATTATTAAACCACACAATAAAATTAGATTGAGGGCAGAAGAGAAATCTTCTGCTTTTTTTGTTTGTAAGAATAAACATCCATTGATTAAGTTTTCATAATTTAGCAGAGTAATATGCTACAAAAACTTTCTATTCGTAACTATGCTTTAATAGATAGTGTTGATTTGGAACTTAATAAAGGTTTAAATATCATCACTGGCGAAACAGGTGCCGGTAAGTCTATCATGCTTGGCGCACTCTCCCTTATATTGGGTCAGCGTGCCGAAACTAAGTATTTCTTTAATCAGGACAAAAAATGTATTATCGAGGGGCAATTTCTGCTTAGGGACACTACATTACAATCTCTTTTCGAAGAAAACGATATTGACTTTTATAACGAAAGCATTTTAAGGAGGGAAATATCCACAGATGGAAAGTCTAGAGCCTTTATAAACGATACTCCCGTTACGCTTACTGTAATGAAGCAAGTTGGCGAGAAACTCATTGACATACACTCTCAGCATGCTACGCTAGAAGTAAACGACCCTGGCTTTCAGCTGCTAGTGGTAGATACCCTGGCAAATCATCAATCCTTGTTGGCTCAGTACCGTGAGCAATATAAAGTTTATAAAAAAGCGCAGCAACAATTATCCACCTTACAGGAAGCCGCTGCCGAAGCCCGCAGTAGACAAGACTACGAACAGTTCCTTTTCAATGAATTGGAAACCGCAGCCTTAAAGTCCGGTGAGCAGGAACAGCTTGAAACTGAATTACAAATGCTTAGCAATGCTGAGAGCATCAAAAGAAGCCTTTTAAATAGTCAGAATATACTGAGTGAACAGGAAACAGCTGTGTTACCTCTATTAAAAGAGGTTATCAATCAGCTCCAAAGCATTGAGAAATTTAATCCTGATTACGCCACTTTAAATGAACGTTTAAGATCTTCATTAATAGAAATTAAAGACATTGCTCAGGAAACTGTAGCATTTGAAGAAGGAATAATTTTTAACCCTTCCAGAATTGAGGAAATTAATGCACGTTTAGACATCATTTATAATCTCCAGCAAAAACACAGGGTAAATTCTATTGAAGAATTGCAGGCTATTGAAGCGCAATTATCACAAAATCTAAGTCAGCTATTAAGCGGAGATGAAGAGATTGAACGTCTTGCAAAAGAAATAACCTTGATGAAGGAAGATCTGGAACGCAAAGCAACCGAACTATCGGCAAATAGAAGCAAATCTATAACCAATACAGAAGATCAGGTAGCTAAGGTACTTAATCAGGTTGGAATGCCCAATGCTAAAATTAAAATTGAAYMGAAWGTACTTTCTNAATKSMWKWWNGNYGGWAMRSWCARTMTCNWCCTTWYTATTCTCTGCCAATAGCGGGCAGGCGCCTGCTCCTGTTGGTAAAGTTGCCTCCGGAGGAGAGTTATCCAGACTGATGCTGGCTATTAAGTCGATTATGGCCAAGCATACCTCATTACCTACCTTAATATTTGACGAGATCGATACAGGTATTTCAGGAGAGACAGCCGTTCGGGTAGGTAATGTAATTGGAGATCTGGAACAGAATATGCAGGTAATATGCATTACTCACCTACCTCAAATTGCAGCAAAAGGTGATGCTCATTATTTTGTTTATAAAAATGAGGAGACTGAGCGTACCACAACAGGCATTAGAAAATTAAAGCCCGAAGCTAGAATAAAGGTAATTGCCGAAATGCTTAGTGGTAAAGACCCCGGTGCATCGGCTCTCAAGAATGCTCAGGAGCTACTTGGTTTTAACTAATCTTTAACAATAACCGCCACACATATCTTTTAGATTTTTATTACTTTCGATAAATCATAAGAAGAACCAAAATAAAAAGATATGTATAACTTACTAAAAGGTAAACGTGGTATCATTACTGGAGCATTAGATCAAAATTCAATAGCATGGAAAGTTGCTGAAAAAGCACATGAAGAGGGTGCTGAATTTGTTTTAACCAATGCTCCTATTGCCATGAGAATGGGAGAGATTAATGCTTTGGCAGAAAAGACAGGTTCTCAGATTGTTCCAGCTGATGCGACCAATGTAGATGAACTCACAAACCTGTTTACCCAATCACAAGAAATATTAGGCGGTAAAATAGACTTTGYRCKMCRYTCWWYYGRYMTKAGNTGTAAACATCYKWRAAAAAATCCCTTACACTGAATTAAACTACGATTATTATCAAAAGGGTATAGATGTTTCTGCACTTTCATTTCACAAAATGCTTGCTGTAGCCAAAAAACTTGATGCGATAAATGAAGGCGGCAGTGTTGTAGCTTTAACCTATATGGCAGCTCAACGAACCTATCCGTTCTACACCGACATGGCAGATATTAAAGCAATGCTTGAATCCATTGCCCGCAGTTTTGGCTATCATTACGGCCTGGAGAAGAAAGTTCGTATCAATACAGTTTCTCAGTCGCCAACTAAAACCACCGCCGGAGCAGGAATTAAAGGCTTTGGCGACTTCTATGATTATGCAAATGCCATAGCTCCATTGGGCAATGCCGATGCTGAATCATGTGCAGATTATTGTATCACTCTTTTCTCTGACTTAACCCGCATGGTAACAATGCAGAACCTTTTCCATGATGGAGGGTATTCATCAACAGGGGTTAGCGATATCGTTATGCAGAAAATGGGATTAGAAGAATAACCCGTTAGTTTATAATTATGATCCGTCGACTATCATTAGCCATTTCCCTAATATGCTTTTCTATTACTGTTTATGCACAAAATTCATATTCAATTAGTGGTGTTGTCAGAGATCAGAAAGAAACTTTACCTGGTGCAGGTGTTTACATTAGTGGCTATAAAATAGCTACGGCAGCCGATAACAATGGCCGCTTTAAGATAAACAACCTGCAACCAGGAAATTACGATATACTTGTTCAAATGGTAGGGTACCTACCCTATTCCAAAAATGTTGTCATTTCCGATAAATCAGTAGAGGTAGACCTAACCCTTAAAGAGAATACAGTTCAGTTAAATGAAGTAGTAATTCGTGCAGATCCTAACAGGGCCAAATACATTGAGCAGTTTAAAGAGTTCTTTATTGGTAAATCGCCCAATGCTTCCCAATGCAAAATACTAAACCCTCAAGTCCTTAATATTGATTTTGATGTGAGCAAAAGCTTGCTTACGGTAAAAACAGATGAGTTTTTGGTAGTTGAAAATAAAGCTTTAGGATATCGCTTAAAATATATGCTTGATAATTTTGAGTACAATTCCAGAACACGCATAATTTATTATTCCGGCCATCCATTTTTTGAAGAACTAAAAGCTTCATCAGCACGAAGAAAAAAATATACCATAAATCGCGAAATTGCATATTATGGTTCTTCCCAACACTTCTTTAAATCCCTTTATCAAAACAAAACTAAAGAAGAAGGCTTCATCATTAACAAAATGATTAAAGTTCCTAATCCTAACCGTTACCCTGATAAGGTGATAAATGAGAAATTAACCAAACTGAGAACCATTCCACCAAAGACTGGTATCTTTAAAACCGCGGCTAAAATGGACACGGCACAAGTTAACTTTTGGCAAAAGCAACAAGATATGCCTAAATATCTTGATAAGCTTGACCGTAATGAAGTGCTTCCAGACACGCTGGTTCACTATTACAATCAGAGTTTAAAGCTACTCGACTATACTGACGCACTTTGTGTGATATACACAAAGGAAAAAGAATCCTTAGCTTATTCCAAAACCGGATTTTGGATTTTCCGCCCATTGGATTTGCCAAGTTATGAAATCTCCGTAGCCAATTTGATGAACGGACCAGTCCGATTCTATGAGAACGGGGGTATTCACGATTCCAGATCTTTTTTATATGAAGGCTATTGGGCTTATGAGAAAATAGCGGATATGGTACCTATGGACTATATTCCTCTAAAGCGCAAATAAAGATTACATCCCTTCTCAAAAAAGTGAATAACTTCCTTTTAATAATACTAATATTTTTAGTAATTTTAACTAATGATATTAGATAAAGAAACACCGGATAATTACCATAAAGGAAGAGGAGCTCAGTTTAACCCTCATAATCGCTTTGCTAAAAATGATTATGTAAAGGAACATGATGAAGGAATTGACGAATGGGTAGAAGAGGATCAAAAGACCACTTTCATTTTTGGTAAATCAAAATCTATTGTAAACAAAGTAGATAGTCCTGATGTAGGGATGCTTTACTCTCTAAATCCTTATCAGGGCTGTGAACACGGTTGCACCTATTGCTATGCACGAAACGCGCACGAATACTGGGGATTTAGTGCCGGATTAGATTTTGAACGCAAAATCATAGTAAAAACAGACGCTCCTGTTCTGTTCAAAAAGTTTCTGGAGCGTAAGGGATGGGATGCATCTACTATTTCATTATCTGGCAATACGGACTGCTATCAACCCGCAGAAAGACGCTTCAAAATAACTCGTCAGCTTCTAGAAATTGCTTTGAATTATAAACAACCCATTGGGATGATCACAAAAAATGCGCTCATACTTCGTGACCTGGATATTCTGCAGGAAATGGCTAAACTTAATTTGTGCATGGTATATGTTTCGATTAATAGCTTAAATGAAAAGCTCCGTTCAAAAATGGAACCGAGAACAACTACTGCCAAACAACGATTAAAAATAGTGGAAGAGCTAAGCAAAGCTGGAATTCCTATGGGCGTTATGGTTGCCCCGCTAGTTCCAGGTCTAAGTGATCATGAAATCCCGGTTATCCTAAAAACCATTGCCAGTTGTGGAGCAATATCAGCGGGTTATACTGTGGTACGACTTAATGGCGCTATTGGAGGGATATTTGAAGACTGGCTGCGCAAAAACTACCCTGATCGCTTTGAGAAGGTGTGGCATATGATTCAGTCCTGTCACGGTGGAAATGTAAACGATAGCAGATTTGGAGATAGAATGAGGGGCGATGGCAATATCGCTCAGTTAATTAGAGATAACTTTAAACTTCATTGTCGGCTGAACCACCTAAACGAGAAAAAGATTGAGTTAAACTCCGGTTTGTTTAAAATCCCCAAAGCTCAACTCGATCTATTTTAAAATGCTAAGAAAGAAAGTTGTCTTCTTCTCTATATGCCTGTATTACTCTAAGTTCACCTTCTTTTCCTGGTTTTGAATTGCCGTGTTCCATACCCATAACGCCTTTATACCCTTTTTCATAAAGGTGTTTGAATAAGTTCTTATAGTTAATTTCACCGGTTGTTGGTTCATTTCTTCCAGGATTATCACCTATTTGAATGTAGGCAATCTCATCCCAGCATCTATCAATATTAACTATTAGCTGCCCTTCTGTTTTTTGCATATGATAAATGTCATAAAGAATTTTACATGAAGGGCTTTGCACTGCCTTACAAACAGCATAGGTTTCATGCGTTTGTTGTAAAAATAATTCAGGGGTATCACTTAAGGTCTCTAATACCATTATTAAACCATGAGGTTCAAAAATTTCGGCACCAGCCCTCATAGCATCAATAACATTTGCAAATTGATTTCCATAAGGTAATTTGCGTTCGTAAAATCCAGGAACAACTGTTAACCATTTTGCATTACATCTTTTTGCAGCTTCTACAGACTTTTTACAGGTCTCTACGAATTTATCTTTAAATTCTTTTTTACCCGTTGTTAACGACGTTTTCCAATTATCCCCCCCATCAACAACAAAAACACCCATTCTCATGCCCAATTTGGCAAGCAGGTCTCCTATTTTTGTTTGTTCATCAACTGATCTTCCTAAATAGCCATTGTCCTCAATAGAACGAAAACCCTGATCATGCATAAATCTAATCTGATCCAGAAAGCTATCACCAGCATTATTCTTGAACATTCCCTGATGAGGAGCATAATCAAGATTAAAAGTTTTACCAGCCAAGGTTGAGCCTTGACCCGTAGTAGTTTTGTCTGCAGCAAGTCCATTTATTGAAGACCCGGCCACAAGTGCACCAGTGGCAACAAAGCTATTTTTTAAAAATTCTATTCTGTTCATATTTTTGGTTTTTGGTTAGGTACTTTTTTAATAGTGGATTAGTGTATTATCATTTTTTTAAATCCTGCCGTTAATGTATCGGCAACACTTCCATCCTTACGGTGATAGATAATATACGCTTCCATATTTTTTTTAGTTGCAAAATCAAGTGCTTCATTAACATTCATAGCCATTATGGGGCTATCATATCCATCGGCAGTAATAGCATCCTTTGCATAAATTGTCACGCTGATCAATGCATTATCTAAAGGATAACCCGTTTTAGGATCAATTAGATGTGCAATCTTCCTGGAGCCTTTTTGCAAATATTTTCTATAATTACCCGCAGTAGTTATTGCTCCATCATTAATGCTGATAACATGCCTCACTTCAGGTTCAGCATTTGGTGAATCCGCAGGTCCTTCAATCCCTATATTCATTGATGTCCCATCTGGTTTCGGCCCTTTTATCCTTAGTTCGCCTCCTATTTCTACTACAAACGATGTGATTCCTTTGTTAATTAAATGATCAGCCACTACATCAACACTATATCCCTGGGCAATTCCATTAAGATCTACATTTATACATGGCTTTTGTTTTTTAAGAAAATTACCTTTTAAACTAAGGTTATTCATGCCCACGCACTTCAGTAATTCCTTTACCCGAGCACTATCGGGGAATTTATCTATTGGCTTTGCACCAAAGCCCCATGCTTGTACAAGAGGCTCAACAGTTACGTCAAATTTTCCCTTGGTAGCTTTATAAACCTCAAAAGATTTTGCCATTACTTTAGCAAAATGTGGATCTAAAACAATCCCTTTCGAAGACGCATTAAACTTATTGATCAAAGAATATGATTTGTATAGCGACATAGATGAATCGATAACCATAAGAATGCTATCTACATTACCCTTCGTTACAATACTATCCCGAGCAAAATACTTAATGGAATAATCAGTTCCCTGAGCATAACCATGTATAGCATACTGTCGCAGCTCTTCCTTCTTAAAAAGAAGAAAAATTTGCGACAGCAGCAATAAAATAAAAGCTTTATTTATAAAAAACATTACGTTAGTAACGTTTATATCACCTTTGTTTGCCCTGGTGTAGGAATTGGATACAATCCATTAGCATCGGGTAATAGTTTAGGTTTTGCAGTCCAGCTCAACTCATCAGGGAATAAACTGTTCTCTGCTTTTAAGGCATCGTCCCATTTAATTGTTTTTCCAGAATAAGTTGCATAACGACCAATAATGGCTGTCATACAGCTTTTTGCACCACGTTCTGCATCCGAGAATTTATATTCACCCTTAGCAATAGCAGCAAAAAGTTCGTCGTGCTCAGTTTGATAAGGATTAGGGTTTACTTTTGAACTGTAGTTATAGATCAGTTTATTTTTAGTGTCATATAATCTTCCTTCGTTACCTGCAGATAAGAAAACACGACCTTTAGTTCCATGGAAGCTTTCATCAACACGGTTATCAATACCTTCAAAGTGGCGGCACTGACTGTTAATTACAGAACCATCTGCATAAGTTAATTCTACAGAGTGGTTATCATAGATCTCACCATAATCTTTTCCTGTTCTCCAGGCACGGCTGCCAGTACCTTGAACAGAAACCGGATAAGCATTTTTAACCCAATTCGCAATATCAATATTGTGTACGTGTTGCTCAACTATATGATCACCACATAACCAGTTAAAATAGTACCAGTTACGCATTTGATATTCCATTTCAGTTTGGCTGGCTTCACGCGGTTTCACCCAAACGCCACCACTATTCCAATATACCTGACCACCAGTGATATCGCCTATAGCTCCATCCTGAATGCGTTTAATAACATCTCTATAGTTATTTTGATATCTGCGCTGCAGACCTACAACAACATTTAATTTTTTAGTTTTTGCAATTTCGGCAGCTGCTAAAACTTTACGGATACCTGGCGAATCAACAGCCACTGGTTTTTCCATAAATATGTGCTTGCTCTGGTTAACTGCCTCTTCAAAGTGACTAGGTCTGAATCCTGGAGGAGTTGCTAACAAAACAACATCGGCCAGGGCTATTGCTTTTTTATAAGCATCAAAACCTACAAATCTACGTTCCTGAGGAACATCAACTTTGGCTCCAAATTTTTCAGAGATCTCTTTGTATGCACTTTCTAGTCTATCGCTAAAAGCATCGGCCATAGCCACCAACTTTAGGTTTTGCTTAGTACTTAATGCCTGAAAAGCGGCACCCGTACCACGACCGCCGCAACCAATTAAGGCAATTTTGATGGTGTCATCTACAGATGAATGCGCTCCGCCGTTAGCAAAAGCAACTCCATTTAACATAACACCTCCGGCAACAAGAGCCGAAGTTTTTAAAAATTCGCGGCGTTTGTCGCGCAGTTCTTCATTGTTCATTGTAATTTAGGTTTATATATGGTTCTTAGTATGTTTGGTTTATTAGTAATCTTTAATAGGAGCCTTGCTATAATAAGCATCTATCTCTTCTTTTGATGGAGGTGTTACTGGTCTAACTAACCTCATTCCGACAAAAGGAGCTTCAGGAAACCACCAATTACTTTTTGGAATCTGAGGATCCAGCTGTTTCCAACTAGGGTCTGATGCTAATCGGGATGCAGAACGAGCATCTTTAGCTTCATCATTGTATGCACCACCTCTAACTGCATTTGGATATAATTTTTCTGGAACAGCAACAGGATCATTTGCCTTATCACCTTTTACTGATGCATAAAAACCCGGCAGATATTGATCATAGGTCCATTCTGCAACATTTCCATACATATCGTATAACCCCCATGCATTTGGTTTTTTCTGACCAACAACATGAGTTTTACCGTCGCTGTTTCCATTAAACCATGCATAATCACCTAATTTTGAACCATCGTTTCCAAAAGAATATTCGGTAACAGAACCTGCGCGGCAGGCGTATTCCCATTCAGCTTCAGTAGGAAGTCTGTAAAACACGCCTGTTCTGGCATACAGCCATTTACAATACTGAATAGCATTATAATGAGTCATAGCTAGTGCAGGCTGCCCCTCTTTACCCATTCCGAAAGTCATATCCAGATATGGTTTTGTAGGTCTTGTTATTGCATCAACATTTTTTGGAATTGGAGCAGTACTATGTGCCACTTCATAATCCTTATATAAAAATGGCTCGTAATTATCCCAGATCACTTCATAGGTACTCATCCAAAATGGGGCAACTTTCACTTTGTGAACCGGCTGTTCATCAGCATTTCCTTTTTTACTTCCCATCATAAATTCACCACCGGGAATAGCAACCATATCGAATGACAACTTTGTGCCTTCCAACTGTTGTTTATAAGATTCGGGTTTCTCCTGTGCCAGAGTAGTTTGGACAGCAAAAAATGCTAAGGGCACTAACAATGATAATTTCACTTTCATTTATAAAATTTTGATACAACAAATATTTTAACCTAACCTATTTATTCTCTAAAATAGAGGCAATAATTGATAAACCAAAATCTGCACCCATATAATTTCATAAAATGTGTAATATAAACACTAAGCTCACCTCATAAAATGAAAACTACCACAAAAGAAAACGCCTGTCAGATGTTCATCTAACAGGCGTTTTATAGTCACAGGTGGTAGTTTATTCTACACTTCCCTCTTCTTTTTTCTTTTTCTTACCCGGACTTTTATTTTCTACAACAATAACATCTCCTTCTTTATCATAATCGATTTCCAAAGTGTCTCCATCATGAATATCTCCTTTAAGGATTTCTTCAGCAATTGGATCTTCAAGATATTTTTGTATTGCACGTTTAAGAGGTCTGGCTCCAAAGGCAGAATCAAAACCTTTATCAGCAATAAACTCCTTCGCTTTCTCTGTTAATTTAACTTCGTAACCTAAATTATGTACGCGGCCAAATAATGATTTCAACTCTATATCGATGATTTTGAATATCTCTTCTTTTCCTAAAGAATTGAAAACCACCACATCATCAACACGGTTAAGAAACTCAGGAGCAAATGCACGTTTCAATGCAGTTTCGATAACGCCTCTTGAGTGCGCATCGACCTGGTTCACTTTAGCTGAAGTAGAGAAACCTACCCCCTGTCCGAAATCTTTTAGCTGGCGGGCACCGATGTTAGAAGTCATAATGATAATGGTATTTCTAAAATCCACTTTACGACCTAAACTATCTGTAAGCTGTCCTTCATCAAGCACCTGCAATAAGATGTTGAATACATCAGGGTGAGCTTTTTCAATCTCATCCAAAAGAATTACGGCATAAGGTTTACGTCTAACTTTTTCAGTTAACTGACCACCTTCTTCATAACCCACATATCCAGGAGGCGCTCCCACTAAACGTGATACCGCAAATTTCTCCATGTACTCACTCATATCAATTTGAATTAGTGAATCATCACTATCAAACATAAAACGAGCAAGTTCCTTAGCTAATTCAGTTTTACCAACACCTGTCGGACCTAAGAAAATAAATGAACCAATTGGTTTTTTAGGATCTTTTAATCCGGCTCTGGTACGTTGAATTGCTTTAGTCAGTTTTTTAATGGCATCATCCTGACCAATAATTTTCTGTCCAACAGTCTCGTACATATTCAATAGCTTAACGCTATCAGTTTGTCCAACACGTTGTAACGGAATACCAGTCATCATAGAAACAACCTCAGCAACATTATCTTCAGTAACGGTATAACGTTTAGTTTTAGTTTCATTCTCCCATTCAGCCTTGGCACGATCCAACTCCTCTAAAAGATTTTTTTCAGTATCTCTTAATTTAGCTGCTTCTTCGTATTTCTGACTTTTTACAACTTTATTTTTTTCAAGCTTGATCTCTTCAATCTTGTTTTCAATTTCGATGATGTTCTCTGGAACATGAATGTTCGTTAAGTGAACTCTTGAGCCGGCCTCATCTAAAGCATCAATAGCTTTATCTGGTAAAAACCTATCAGTAATGTATCTTGACGTTAAGGCCACACAAGCATTAATTGCTTCGTCGGTATAAGTTACACCGTGGTGATCTTCGTATTTTTCTTTAATACGGTTTAATATCTCAATAGTTTCATCAGGTGTAGCAGGCTCAATCATTACCTTTTGGAAACGACGATCCAATGCACCATCTTTTTCTATATACTGACGGTATTCATCAAGCGTTGTGGCACCAATACATTGTATTTCGCCTCTGGCCAATGCAGGTTTAAACATATTCGATGCATCCAGTGAACCAGAGGCACCACCTGCACCTACAATTGTATGAATCTCATCAATAAACAAAATTACATCTGTAGATTTTTCAAGCTCGTTCATCACAGCTTTCATACGTTCTTCAAACTGCCCGCGGTATTTAGTACCCGCAACCAAAGAAGCAAGGTCTAAAGTAACTACACGTTTGTTGAAAAGAACTCTTGATACCTTGCGTTGAACAATTCTCAAGGCCAATCCTTCAGCGATAGCTGACTTACCAACGCCCGGCTCACCAATTAAAATTGGATTATTTTTTTTACGACGCGATAAGATCTGAGACACACGCTCAATTTCTTTTTCACGACCAACAATCGGGTCTAGTCTTCCTTCCTCAGCAGCTTTTGTTAAATCTCTTCCAAAATTATCTAATACCGGAGTTTTAGATTTTATGTCAGAAACTTTTTTAGGGCTACTAAAGCTCTCTTCCTCACGGTAATCTTCATCACCGCCTGTTGATGCACTATTTTGAGTTTCGTCTTTGAATCCGTTTTTATTCACTTCAACCTCCTGCTTAAAGATTTCGTAATTAACGTTGTATTGTAATAAAATCTGCGACGCAATATTATCATCATCACGAAGGATAGACAACAATAAATGCTCAGTTCCTATCAAATCACTTTTAAAGATTTTTGCCTCCAGATATGTTATCTTAAGAACCTTTTCAGCTTGTTTTGTTAAAGGAATGTTGCCCAGATTTACTGTTACACTTGAGGTACCTCTTACGGAATCCTCAATTGAGCGGCGAAGTTTTGAAGTATCAACTCCTAATGATTTCAATATCTTAATAGCCATACCATCGCCTTCGCGAATAAGGCCTAACAAAAGATGTTCTGCGCCTATGTAATCGTGACCTAATCTCAGGGCTTCTTCCCTGCTAAAAGAAATCACGTCTTTTACTTGTGGAGAAAATTTAGCTTCCATATATACCTTTCTAAAATCCGGAATGCTCTAAACTATAAAAATTGTTTAATAAAAAGCATCCCTGATTTTTTTATTTTATCAACAATTACGCCATTGACTATTAATTAGATGTTGGAACTGCCGTAATTTCATAAATGTTACCAATCTTTGACTAATTCATTTACGCTTAATTTTCAATACTTCCACATATATTTATAGGCCAGAAACGCTTATTTAACTGTTTTAAACATATTCAGATCACTTTGTCGTATAAATGTAATGATTTTTATGGAATAATATCACCTGTCAAAACTGGATATTATCAATAAAAAAACTACCAAAATGGCAGACTTTTGCCAGATCAAATAAATATGGCCACCCAACCTTTTAGTCGGCCTGCACCAACTTTAAGCATACAGGCTGCCCAACGTCTATTTTATTGGATGTTTTTGTCAATTTTCCAGTTGTCTTGTTTACTTTATAAACCGAAACGGCATTGGCGTCTTGAGCTGCAACCAGCATGAAATTGCCAGATGGCGTTATCACAAAGTTTCTTGGCGTCTTGTCAACATCATATCGTTCTACAAAGGTTAAACGACCATCCTTTTGATTTATGGCATAAGCTGCTATATTGTTAGCGTTCCCCCTATTTGATGCATATAAAAATAACCCATCGGGAGATACATGTATATCTGCGGCGCTATTTTCAGTAAACGCTTCTGGCATCATTTGACCACTTTGCAAAAAGGTTAACTTCCCATTATTACAGCTGTATACATTAATAACAGCTGTCATTTCCTGAACAAGGTAAAGGTATTTTTGATCAGGAGAGAAATCCATATGACGAGGACCATTACCAGGCTTCACACTTTCAAAAGCAGGTTCGGCCGGCGTTAAGGGAGTTTTTTTGCTGCTGTTGTAATTATAAATGTTTATCTTATCTGTTCCAAGGTCCGCAAAAAACAGAATTTTCTCATTCTTTGATAGTAAAGCCGAATGTACATGTGGCCCCTCCTGTCTTAATTTATTGGCGCTCCCTCCCTCATCTTGTATACTTTGCAATGCCTGGGCTAAAGAGCCATCGCTGTTTATTGGCAAAACAGTTAAGCTGCCACTCCCATAATTAGATACAAATACATTTTTACTATCTCGATCTATAGCAATATGAGCTGGCCCCACGCCTGAGGACGATTGCTTATTGATAAATTCGAGTTTACCGGTTGAACGATCAAATTTAAATGAACTTACCTCTCCTATTTTGTTCGAATTAACCGCATAAACAAACTTAAGATCATTACTTACTGTTAAAAAAGCAGGATTTTCTACGCCGTCGATCTGGTTTAAATAGGTCATTTTACCACTTTCATCATCAAATTGATAAACCAATATACCCTTACTTTCATTAGTTCGGGTATAAGTACCAATCAGCAGATCAAATGTTTTAGAGGAAGTGCCTTTTTTCTGAGAAAAGCCAATCAGAGGCAGTAACAACATAGCCAGGAAATGGACAGCCTGTTTTCTGTATTTTTTGAAACAATTCATTTACTTAATTTTACTACTATAGGTGAATTAGCTATATAAAAACTGGTTAATGTAAACATATAAAAAATCTTTGACTGGTGTTTTTCTTATCTTTGCTCTAAATAGGGCTCAAATGTGTTCTTTTTCCACTAAAAAATGAATCTTTCATTTCTCCATATGGACCGTACCTCCAACATGTCTTCAAAACTTTGTGAGTAATCAGGAGAAAATATCTAACACAATGAAAAAGATTAAAACCAAAGCTTTGTTGGTACTGGTTTTCACTTTTATGGGCTCGTATGCAACTTTATTTATGATACTTCCATATTCCTATTGGAAAGAGTATGCCGACATGTCTGTTTCCAGATTAATAATAGACCTTCTAATAAACCTAGCATTTTGTGTGGTCATGTTAGAGCTAAGTTTGTTCATAGACAGAATATTGAATAAAAAAATCCCGTGGATGGTTCATCCCTTAAAACGGCTACTGACCCAAACGCTCTTTCAAATTCTGGGGGTGCTGTTCCTTATCATTTGCCTATCATTAATTTATCTGATAATCGTGGGACCTGCAGGTAATCAATCTCCACACATTGGTTTAAGACAAACATTGTACTCCATTATTTCAATTGTATTATGGGCCTTAATAATCAGTGCACTAAATACTGGCAATTTTTTATTAAATAATTGGAAAGCTACTACTATAAAGGCAGCTGAATTTGAGGTAAAGGCAGCCCAAAACAAGCAATTAGCAGCCGAAATAGAATTGCAGGCACTTAAATTACAACTTGATCCACATTTTGTTTTCAATAACCTTAGCGTGCTTTCGGAATTAATATTGAAGGACCAGCAATTAGGATATGAGTATACAGAGAATTTTGCGAAAGTTTACCGCTACCTGTTAATCAACTCGAAGAAAAAACTAATCTCCCTAGGCGAAGAGCTCAAATTCCTTGATGCTTATCTTTTTCTCATAAACAATCGAATGGAAGGAGGAAGTATATTTCGGATTGACATTGATGAGTCAAAGCTTGATTTGTTAGTCCCCCCTGTTACGCTTCAACTGTTTATTGAAAATGCCATAAAGCATAACCGTACCGAAGAAGAAAATCCTTTGATCATAAACATCTATACGAATAACAATGATGAGCTCATAGTTTCTAATACAATATTGCCATTAATTAATAAACCTCATTCTACAGGTATGGGTTTGAAAAACATAATTGATCGCTATGCCTTATTAGGAGATAAAAAACCTACTATTGAGACAAACGACAAAACCTTTACCATAAAGGTACCTCTTATCAAATGGATATGATAAAGAAGATATTGATTCTGGAAGACGAAAAACTTAATTCAGATCGAGTACAAAGATTATTACTCAAAATAAGACCAGAATTTGAAATTCTTGGCATTTTGACCAGTGTTAAAAAGACTGTGGATTGGCTTGCGGATAATGCAAGTCCTGACCTGATACTAATGGATATACAATTGGCAGATGGTGTAAGTTTCGAAGTCTTTAAATTGGCGGACGTAAAATGCCCGGTAATTTTTACAACAGCCTATGACGAATATGCTGTCCAGGCATTTAAATACAATAGCATAGACTACTTGCTGAAGCCGATTGATAAGGATCAGCTCGAAGCTGCCATTATAAAATTTGAGAACTCAATACAGAGATCATACCAACAATCCCCTTTGATAGAAGAATTACTAAGCCAAATCCGGCCGAAAGAATACAGGTCGCGGTTCTTTCTTCCATATCGAGATGGTTATAGAAAAATTAATGTGGAGGATATCGCCTTCTTTTATTCTCATTTGAACATTAATTATGCAAATCTTTTTAATGGTGAAAAAGTTGTAGTCCCTCAGACCCTCGAAGCGTTGGAACAAGAACTAGAACCTAAAAATTTCTTTAGAATAAACCGCCAGTATATTGTTCATGTCAATTCAATTGAAAAAGTCCACAACTTTTTCAATGGTAAGCTAAAGCTCAAAGTAAAGAATAGTACAGACGATGATATTCTAGTGAGCAGGACAAAAGCTCCTTTATTTAAAATGTGGTTAGATTACTAATAAGTAATAAATGCCTGATAGACCCTATATAAGTTTATAAGGGCCCATCAGGTCATGATATTAAATTTTACCTTTCGACAGGGTTTAATACACCCATTATTTTTTAGTATAGTTTGAGTATTCCGTAATTGTCTGTACAATAATTTCCTGTCCAATGAATTTAGCTAACATGTTGAGCTCCTGGCTTACAGGTAGATAACGTTTTGATTGGTCATTTTTTGTATATTTTATGACTAGATCAAACTTTTCAGCATTGAGAATCTTGATTCTTACAGGCTTTTCATTAATGACTTGTACCTGCTCAATTTTCTTGGTTTTGAGATTGATTGTCATATAGGATCTACAGTCTTTCATAAAAGCAGCATCCTTTGGAATAGAGGCCGGATCTATTTTGTGGCTTATTACCAGGTAGTCTTCTGATTCCTTCTCAACCTTGTAACTTGATTCGTCTGTTTGCGTAGATTTCACCTCTTTTCCTTGATTTTTACGGAAGGTATTAATATCTCCTTTAGAAGGCGATTTCCCATCTAGGGAAACTACAGTCCATTGTTCCTCCTTTGGGCTAGACGGATCATATTTAGCTATGGTCACTATTTGCTTGCCTGCAGTTATCGTTGTCTGTTTGAAGTCAAAAGCAAAGTCCTCAGGTTGTTGAATATTGTCGGTATTGAGGATGCTGGCATCAATATTATATTTAGAAAGAGCACTCAATACAGTTGATTTTTGAGCAGAAGCTGTTAGTGAGCATGTTACCAAAAGAAAAAGCGCTATAAGCGTTTTTCTTCCATGACCTTGTAATTCAAATTTTGTTTTTTCGCTACCCGCTTCATTAAGAAGTGTTACCTCATTTTGTTTTTTAATGTTTTTCATTTCTTCAGTTATTATTTTGATAGCGTAAAACTAAAGGTTGCTAAAACTTGTAGTCTGGACTTCTTCTGTGAAGTAGCAAAAATATCAGCTGAATTGTCGATCTGACGTATTGAATTGATAAGCGTTTAATGAGGAGATTAACGTTTCTTCACATTTTCTACACACATCATTATATTGAATATCAAATACACCACTTTTTTAGTGGCTTTCCTTTCTTATCTTTGCAGTAAACATAGGGTTCCGTAAAATTTAATAAAAAAGCCTATCTAATACTCGAAATAACAAGCATGGACGAAAAAATAATATTTTCAATGGCCGGGGTAAATAAGATCTACCCCCCTCAGAAACAAGTTTTAAAGAACATATACCTATCCTTTTTTTATGGCGCAAAAATAGGTGTTATTGGTTTAAATGGATCCGGAAAATCATCGGTTTTGAAGATCATTGCCGGTATTGACAAAGCTTTTCAGGGCGAAGTTGTTTTCTCTCCGGGCTACACTGTAGGTTATCTTGCACAGGAGCCGGAACTAGATGAAAACAAAACAGTTAGAGAGGTTGTTGAAGAGGGTGTGGCTGAAATTACCGCTATCCTTAAAGAATACGAGTCTATAAATGAACAGTTTGGTCTGCCAGAAGTTTATGAAGATGCTGATGCAATGGATAAACTAATGGCGAAGCAAGGTGAGCTTCAGGATAAAATCGACGCCGTAAATGCATGGGAGTTGGACAACAAACTGGAACGTGCAATGGACGCACTTCGCTGTCCAGATCCGGATACAAAAATTTCAGTACTATCGGGTGGAGAAAGAAGACGTGTGGCGATGTGTCGTTTACTACTTCAGGAGCCAGATGTTTTATTACTAGATGAGCCTACCAATCACCTTGATGCTGAAAGCATCGATTGGTTAGAGCAGTTTTTAAAAGAATACAAAGGAACTGTAATTGCAGTAACCCACGATAGGTATTTCCTTGATAACGTCGCAGGATGGATTCTTGAATTAGATCGAGGTGAAGGTATTCCATGGAAAGGAAATTACTCTTCTTGGCTAGATCAGAAAGCTAAACGTTTAGCACAAGAAGAAAAAACGGAGAGCAAACGCCAGAAAACACTTGAAAGAGAGCTTGAGTGGGTGCGCATGGCACCAAAAGCGCGTCATGCTAAATCTAAAGCGCGTCTATCAAACTATGACAAGCTGGCATCAGAAGATTCAAGAGAAAGAGAAGACAAATTGGAATTGTTTATTCCACCTGGTCCGAGATTAGGGAATGTAGTTATAGAGGCCAACAATGTTACCAAAGCCTATGGTGATAAATTGTTATTTGAGAATCTGAGTTTCTCTTTACCACCTGCCGGTATAGTAGGTATTATTGGCCCCAATGGCGCAGGTAAAACGACATTGTTCCGCCTAATTACTGAACAGGAAATCCCTGATACCGGAACCTTCCGCGTTGGAGAAACTGTTTCACTTGGTTATGTAGATCAGATGCACAATGACCTTGATCCAACCAAAACGGTATATGAAAATATTACTGATGGCTTAGATAATATCCAATTAGGTAACAAAGCGGTAAATGGGCGTGCATATGTTTCTAAATTCAACTTTAATGGTGGTGATCAGCAAAAGAAAGTTGGCATTTTATCTGGTGGAGAGCGTAATCGGGTGCATTTAGCCATCACTTTAAAGAAAGGTGCAAACGTGTTGTTACTGGATGAGCCAACTAATGATATTGACGTAAATACTTTACGTGCATTAGAAGAAGCGTTGGAAAACTTTGGTGGCTGTGCAGTTGTAATCAGTCACGATCGTTGGTTCTTAGACCGAATCTGTACTCACATTTTAGCCTTTGAAGGAAACTCTCAGGTTTACTTCTTTGAAGGTAACTACAGTGATTACGAGGAAAATCGTAAAAAACGCCTGGGCGATGTAACTCCTCATAGGATTAGATATAAAAAGTTAGTATAATCCTCTTTTAACAAAACAGGCCGGTAATACCGGCCTGTTTTGCCTATTTATATTGCTTTTGTATTCTTAACAGCAGCTCTTTCGTTTTTTTGATTCCCTCGTCTTCCGACAAGCCGTCGCCCTCATATTCAATACCCACAATACCGCTCCATTTTGCATCCTTAATAATTTTGAACATGCGATCGTAGTCGATATCTTTTTCATCTCCCTTTTCATTGAAATTAAAGGTTTTTGCACTAATTCCTTTTGCAAATGGAACCAGATCAGTTACTCCCTGGTACATGTCATACACTCTATCTTCATTTACCCTAAAATTACCAAAATCAGGCAAGGTGCCACAATAAGGGCTATTTACCTGTTTCATAACATCCGACAACCATTTTCCATCGGAAGAATACCCCCCATGATTTTCAACGATAATGTTGATTTTATTTTGTTTACCATATTCAGTAAGCCTGCCTAAACCATCAACCACTGCGGTTTTTACATCTTGTTCAGACCCATTTCCTGCTGCATTTACCCGAATCGTTTTACAACCAAGCACCTTGGCAGCATCCACCCACTTATAGTGATTTTCAATAGCCCTTGAACGCGCTTTTTCTTCAAGATTACCCAATTCACCTTCTCCATCAATCATGATCAGGTGGTTTTGAATTCCCTCATTTTGAGTTATGCTTTTTAATTCCTTCAGGTATGCCGGATCTGTTTCTTTTTTATTAAAAAATGGACTTACATACTCAACTATATCAATACCGAAATCTTTTTTAGCTTTTATAGGAAATTCAAGGTTTGTTAGCTTACCGCCAAACAATGATTTATGCAACGACCACTGAGCTAAAGATATACTAAAAAATTCTTTTTTAGGGAGCGCCAGCGCGTCAAACGGAATTAAAGAAGAAAGTCCTGCAGCCGCAGACAACATTCCTAAATCTTTGAGAAAACTTCTGCGATCTGTTGTATTCATGTTCTTATTTATAAAGGGTAACTATCGGTTTTGTTCTTCTAAAATAGGAATAATTCCAGCAGATTTCTCCAGTTATTTAGGAAAACGTATTATTTTTTGATGAATTGATTATTGAAGAACATCAGTTGAAATCCAATCGCATTTTTCCAGTAATCCCAGTTATGAGATCCTGGCCTAATGGTAAAATCATGCGGTATGTTATTGTATTGAAGTTTTTCATGCAATTTGATGTTTACATTGTAAAAGAAGTCTTCAGAACCACAATCGATAGTTAAAGCAAGTTTGTTAGGAACAAGCAGATAGGTTAAATCGATAACAGAATTTGCTTTCCAACGTTCAGGATATTTATCTTCAGGCCCAAGGCGCTTGGCTATGTCCCAATTCAATGGAAAAGGTTTAATATCTACACCACCACTCATACTGCCAGCAGCGCCAAATATGTCCTGATGTTTAAAGGCTAGGTATAGTGCACCATGACCACCCATACTTAAGCCCGTGATTGCACGACCTTTTCTATCTTTTATGGTCTTGTATTTTTGATCTACCCAATTAACCAGTTCTGTAGCTACATAAGTTTCATATTTCCATGCAGGGTCTTCAGGACTATCAAAATACCAACTGGTAACATTTCCATCGGGGCATACAATGATCATCTGATAGTGATCTGAATATTCCTTAATTGATGGCACCTTATTTACCCAGCCGGAATAAGCATCTCCGGCTCCATGCAGTAAGTAAACAGTCGGATATGTCTTGCTTTCATTATAACTCTCGGGAGTAATTACAACAGCCTTAATATTTTTCTTCATTGCAGCGCTATAGGTCGATACCGTATCAACCTTAGCTGCAAAAACTGATTCGACACTTAAAAACGCAAAGATGCCGATGAGAAAACCCCATTTTTTCATTTTCTAATTACTTATCCAGGTACATGCAGCACCCACGAGGGCAGCGTCTTCCCACATCTCACTTTGCTTTATTACCACGGTTTTATTAACTAATTTTTCCTTCAATTTAGCAATAAAATGATCCCATGTTTTGGCAATGTTTCCACCAATTACCAACACCTGTGGATTTTCATCAGCAATAAAATCATTTAAGAAAGCGGCCAGGTTTGTAGAAAACTCTTCAAATAATTGTTCTTTTACAGACTCATCTGCTGTAGCGAGCAATTCTTCGACATTTTTCGCTTCCTTTCCGGTTAGCTCTTTATAATGTTTTAAGAACCATCTTGTTGATATGTATTCTTCAGCAATGCTATCTTGAAAAGGAGCAAATGCTAAGTTCATATCCGTTACCCGACCATTGCAATTACTTGTTGAGCCAAGGCCCGTACCTAATGTTATTCCTATTGCTCTTTCAAAATCTGAAGCAGCACCTGATGCAAGTTCCCCCCTTAAAAATGCTTCTGCATCATTTATAAAAACAATATGCTCACCTGGAATACCTAATTTTTCAGATAAAATGGAGCGGATATTTAATCCATATAATGAATCATATTTCTGCATACCTTTCATCAATGAAATACCTTCTTGATAATCGAAGGGCCCGGGCATAGCTATTCCAATTCTTATCGTTTCATCAGAAGATTTTAAAATTAGTGAAGAAAGTGCATCTACCCATGACTGGATAATTACTTCAGCACTGTCCATTGATGCCACGCGTAAACGTTGCATAGAACTATCAATAACTTTATATGTTGAGCAATCTACGTGTGCTGCTGTGATGTGAGAGCCACCTATGTCGACCCCAATAAAGGGAAGTTTAGAGGTTTTAGTGTTCATTTATTTAGGTCTATTTGGTTAACAATAGAATTGATTTGATTCTATAACTCAAATAAAGTCATTTAAACCGTTTTAGCAAAATTTATTTATAATTTTTTATTGCTTACAAAGCGGTAGAACGTTAAGAAATTAAAGATGACTAAAATATAATTTATTTCACTGGTCTTGGCCCACGTTTGTAAATAACGAGTCCATTTAAAAAATTACGAAGAATCTGATCGCCACAAGGCTTAAAATTTGGATGATCATCACTTCTAAAAAATGAGCCCAATTCACTCTTGGTGATCTTAAAGTTTACTAATTCCATGATCTTAATAATGTCATCATTTGTTAGTTCAAGTGCTACACGCAACTTTTTAAAAATATCGTTATTGCTCATGTGTTGAGTTTTATATAGTAAATCCTTTAGATGCTTTTGGTCAATTACATTGCTACTTCAATCTTAACCTTTTTCCCTTTAATCTTCTCATTAGCCAAAGATTTTAGAATTCGGTTAACCATAGTACGCTTCACTGCAACGTATGAAGACTGATCTTTAACTTCAATCAACCCTACATCTTCCTTTTGCAAACCTCCTTTTTTAAGTAATAAGCCAACGATATCAATTTTATTTACTTTGTCTTTTTTACCGGCAGCAATGTATAAGGTTTGCCATTCGCTATCACCTGGCAATACAAAATTACCTTTTAAATTTTCAGTTTCTATATCCGCTTTTAAAAATGGGTACTTTTCATCATCAGCAACTATAAGATATGCAGTACCTTTAGCATTCATTCTGGCTGTACGCCCGTTACGATGTAAAAATGCATCTTGTGTATATGGCAATTGATAGTGAATGATACATTGTACTTCAGGGATATCTAAGCCCCTTGAAGCGAGATCAGTAGTGATAAGGATCTTTATACTTCCATTTCTGAACTTCAATAAAGCCCTCTCCCTTTCATCCTGCTCCATTCCACCATGAAATATATCATGTGCCAGATCTTTGTCGACCAATAAATCGCTAATACGGTCAACCGTTTCTCTATGGTTACAAAAAATCAAAGTATTTTTATTCCCGATTTTACAAATCAGGTTTAATAGGGTATCCAACTTATCCTCAGCGGTAGTAAGTACTTTTTTAAGCTTTAAATCGGGAACAACTTTTATATCCTTTAGAAAGTTAATCTCTGCGGGGTTGCTAACACCAGTAAAGCCAGGAATCTCTTCCATAGCCGTTGCCGAGGTAAGTAAACGTTGCTTTAAAGAAAGTAGCTTATTGATGATGTACGACATGTCCTCCTGGAAGCCAAATTCGAGTGCTTTATCGAATTCATCCAATACAAGTGTACTTATAGTAGATTCATCAAAATTTTCATGACGCAGGTGATAAGCTATCCTGCCTGGCGTACCAATAAGTACTGCAGGTGGCTGCTCCAGATTATTTCGTTCCGTTCTTACCGGATGACCACCATAACAGCAATTTACCTTAAAACCTGTGGCCATCTGTTTAAAAACAGTTTCAATTTGCAATGCAAGTTCTCGTGAAGGGACAAGCACTAAAGCCTGCACACCCTTAACTTCGGCTTTTAGGTTGTTTAGAATAGGCAATAAAAATCCAATTGTTTTACCCGAGCCTGTTGGAGCCAGCAAAATTACATCCCCATCTTTTTTCCATGCAGCTACAGCTGCCTGCTGCATTTCATTTAGTGAAGCTATTTTTAAATTTTCCAATACCTTTTCTACCATCATGGCGCAAAGATAGCGGAATTAAGGCATTAAAACTTCAGATACTTCTTTCTTAAGTGTTTCATTGAACTGTTTAGCCGAACTTCCATGTTCATCAGCATATGTCCTCTTTCACAGATCCATGTTGTCATTTTCCGATTCGCATGTTTAATTGGGGTATATACGTTATCGTCAAGCATTTCATTATAATCTACAGATGCCCTGCTTCGTTGCATCAAATAAAACTCATTTATCAATTCTGTCTTCATAATGATTTAATCTGATTAATTTATTATTGGTACATTTATATAATCTTATCTAACGCTGTTTTGTTTTAACGAATATTCTATTTGCAATAGTATAACAAGCATATATTAAAAATACCAAAACTTGCAACAAAACAGCACACTAAACTGTTGAAAACTAGAGAATTGTTAGCAATTAAACAATAAAGAATTAACTTCATTTTAATTTAATCCTCTTATTTTTAGGAAACCTGAATACGGGTTGTTAATAATAACACCAATTAGCGTATGATCTGGAAAAAATTTAGCGGCGAGGTAATCCACGCACCGATCTTAGAAGAAGTAGAAAAAGCCATCATCAGAGAAACTGAAAAAGGCTACCACCTTAAAGTTTGTATTGGAACAGATTCACAGGTCAAAGNAGCTWWRANCKGAWTTTGCGACTGTAATAGTCCTGTTAAGAGAGCACCATGGAGGTTTTATGTACATCCACCAAGAGAAAACACCTCAGCGAATGAGCATAAAGGAAAGAATGCTTATTGAGGTTCAAAAATCTATTGAAACCGCTTACTCAATTTGCGATCTTTTAGATTTGTATGATGTAGATCTGGAGGTTCATGCTGACATTAATACTAACCCAATGTTTAAATCCAACAAGGCCTTAAATGAAGCCATGGGCTATATTCTAAGCATGGGCTTTATTTTTAAAGCAAAGCCAGAAGCTTTTGCCAGTTCTACTTGTGCTGATAAAATGGTACATTAAGTAAAGCGTATATTCTAAAACTATTTTTAAACCGTTACCACTTTGTTGTGGAAATGGCAGCAGGCTTCTTTGTTTCAGGCTTCGGATCTTTAACGGTATTACTCATCATAGTTTTTAGCTTATCTGCAATTTTTCTAGATTCTCCGGCAATAGATGATACATTCTTTTCCCATTCAGTATTATTTAATTTGCCTGGAGATTTCTCAAGTGCTGTACTAACAGCCACTGGCACAAAATTACCGTAGCGATCCCGCTCATAAGGAGTAAACATAAAGTCGGTAAGTATTAATCGATATTTACCATTACGCAGCTCCAACGAGATATTATATTTAGCTTCGCCCGTTGGATGACCTACCCCTACAAGGCTTTTATTTAAAACCATTTTTCCTTTTCCATAAAAAGCAGTATCTCCTTCTGAAGAACTCAATTTAATTGCTTTTGAGTAACCTTTGAAAAAGCGCTTTGCATTTGCTGACATCACCTCTTTTTTAACAAGAGGAAGTTCTGCAACCTCCAAAAAAGTATACTTTCCGCGCTCATCCATGGGTAATGCATTTGTTTGAGAAAATGCACCAAGACTAAATACTAATAAGGGTAGAACAAACATTATTTTTTTCATCGGTAAATAATTGATTTAAGCTTAGAAAACAGAATAAAAAACCGCCAGAAGTAATATTCTGGCGGCTTAAAATTAAAAAATATATTGGACAAATCTCTAGAATGCGTAAACGGCAGCCAGCGAGAATTGTGAGGCCGATTTAGCCATAGCACCGCTCTTTTTCACAAATTCCTGAGAATAATCTTTATCACTATCAAAACGTACTTCAGGGATAAAAGTTAATCCACCTGCTTTAATATTACCAGATAAAGTAATGGCCGCTACACTTGCATCAGGAAGCTCACCTATACCCTTGTAATTAAAATACTCACCTCTTAAACCCAATGAAACAGCAGTGGTAAATGCATATTGCGGATACAATGCAACACCTGTATAACCGCCATTATCATTAGAAACAGAGTAATCAGCAGCGTTTAAACCTAACTTGAATTTATCAGTTACCTGATAAGCAGTTGTTAAATCAAAAATAGTTCCTGTACCTCCAGCACCGGCTGAATAACCAGACAAGAAGTTCAGGTAAGCAGACCAGCCCTCAACAGGTGCCACCATTAACTGAGCACCTATATGTGACACTCCATTAAGATCCTGATAAACATTCCAATCGTTAAACAACCCAACCATTAAACTAGCTTTTTCTGAAAAAGCATAAGTTCCTTTGATACCCGCATTTTGAAAAGGGCCGGCACCAAAAAGGTACGAAGTAGAATAGTTAAAGTTAGCAACCGGCGATATCACCTCATAACCGATAAACGTACCCATATAACCTGCGGTCATGCTAAATTTATCAGTAAATGCATAGTTAACGTACAAATTCTGGATATGGAAAGAGTTATCATCTGGTCCATTTGGAATAGATTGATACTGTCCTCTTGGTCCAAAAGATAATTCTCCAACAAATGAAGCTTTACCGGTAGTTTTCTTTAAAGCCAAATCGATCATCCCGAKMGANMACCGAGWTNTNNNYKCTYTNMMSYAMAMKASGYTYTWMYRWTCGGAGCTTTCGCAAAATCATATTTAAAATATGTGTCAACTGAACCCGAAATTTGCAATGGAGCTTCAGCGGCTTCCTGAGCGTAGGTAGCCGAAACAATAGAGAGTAATGCTATAGTTAGTATTGATTTTAATTTCATAATTTTCGGTTTGAGGTTGATAATTCAGATAGTTTGTGGTGGATTAAAATGTATTTTCTATTTCTGCTCCGGTTGAAGCAACAATCAAAGTACCTTGAGAATATTTCTCATTATGTTGAGAAGCATCTAACCCTTCTTCTTCTTCTTCTGAAGTAACACGGATTGGTTGAACTACGTTGATTAATTTAAAGATGATGAAAGAAACTACGAAACTGAATATGATTACAATTACAGCTCCTTTAAGCTGAGTAAAGAAAAACTCAGGATTTCCATAAAACAACCCATCTGCACCAGCGCTGTTAACAGTTTTAGTAGCAAATACACCAGTTAATAGCATACCAACAATACCACCTACACCATGGCAAGGGAACACATCTAATGTATCATCTAAACTAGTTTTTTGTTTCCATGAAACAACAAGATTAGAAATAACCGCTGCAATTACACCAATAAAGATACTTGAAGGAATACTTACGAAACCTGCACCTGGAGTAATGGCAACCAAGCCCACTACAGCACCTATGCAGAAGCCTAAAACAGAAGGTTTTTTACCTCTTGCCACATCAAAGAACATCCAGGCTAAACCAGCAGCACCAGCAGCAGTATTGGTAGTTAAGAAAGCCGAGACCGCTAAAGCATTAGCACCCAAAGCAGAACCTGCATTAAAGCCGAACCAACCGAACCAAAGCAAGCCAGTACCAATTAGCACATAAGGAATATTAGCCGGTGGAACTTCCTGATGCTCAATATGAGATTTTCTGCGTTTTAACACCAAAGCACCAGCCAGGGCAGCCATACCAGCAGAGATGTGTACAACGGTACCACCCGCAAAATCTAGTACACCCATTTTTAAAAGGAATCCATCCGGAGACCAAGTCCAGTGTGCTAAAGGAGAATAAACAAATAGGGCAAACAATACAATAAACAAAATGTAAGAGGTAAAACGAATACGTTCTGCAACCGCTCCAACAACCAAGCCTGGAGTAATGATAGCAAACATCAATTGGAATACCGCAAACAATGAAAGTGGAATAGTTCCCCATGCCGGACCAGAATTTACACCCTGGAAGAACAAGAAGGTAGTTGGATTACCTATAAAGCCACCGATTGTTTCTCCAAAAGCAAGACTAAAGCCTACAACAATCCAAAGCACGGTAATTACACCTGCAGCCACCACACTTTTAATCATGGTAGATAGAACATTTTTACGATGAACCATACCGCCATAGAAAAATGCAAGTCCTGGAGTCATCAAAAATACAAGAGCTGAAGCAATTAATACAAACGCAATATCAGGCGCACTGTATTTTCCCTCGTCAAAGTTAGGAAGTAAGGGAATAAAAAGAGCCATAATTGCAATTATTAATAAAACTGCAAATGGACCCCATTGTTTAAATAAAACTTTTGCCATAAATGTTAGATTTTACTAGTTTATAATTATACTTTATCTGATTTTTTGATAAAACTAGATAAAATTTTCAATTATTCATATTTTTAATCAAACAAAAACAACAGAAAACAACAAAAAATCCAAAAATTACACCAAAAAACATTAAAATTTAATAAAATCACTATCAAATTTTTAAATATTTGTCACATTCAACATAAAAACACCTTTATTTTTTAACAAAAACATAAAAATTAGCAAAAAGCAAAAAACACAAAGAAAAAACCCGAAAGCGAACCAAAAGAGGTATAAACAAAGAGAAAAAAACAATTTCACCTCTTTTAATGTATCTTCAAATACATTATGAAATCATATCACCTCATTTTTAAGCAGAAATTACCAATTCTGAAAAGAGAAACATGGGATTTTTTCTCTTCCCCGATGAACTTAGCCAGAATAACCCCAAAAGAGATGTTGTTTACCGTAACTTCCGACATAAATCATTTAGGGGAAATGTACCCTGGAATGATTATTACTTATAAGATATCCCCATTAATGGGAATTAAGCTTAATTGGATCACCGAAATCACCCATATTAAAGAAGAAGAGTATTTTATCGATGAGCAGCGGTTTGGTCCTTATAAGTTTTGGCATCATCAGCATCATTTTAAAGAAATAGAAGGAGGCACAGAGATGACGGATATATTAACTTATGGACTGTCGATGGGACTAATTGGGAGATTAGCCAATAGTATATTTGTTGCAGATAAACTACAGCAAATATTTAATTTCAGAAAACAAAAGGTTATTGAATTATTTGGAGCTTATCCGGAGATTTAAAAGCACTCTCCGGATAAGCAACATATTAATGAACGAAAACGGATGCATCAACATCCTTAAGTTTACCTGAAGGGGTTTTATATTGTAATTTTAGGGTATAGCCTCCACCACCTTCCAAAAACATAAGTTCAAATGGATGATATCCTTTTTCAAGCGCAATTTCGGCAGACTTTTCAATGGATGTGTGCATTCCATCACTATCAATAAATACTTTATTGCCTAATTTTAGTACACTTCCATCATCTGATCGCAATGCGAACGAATAAATACCCGTTTCTTCGGCATAAAAATAACCTTTATGACGGGTAGCAAAACTCTCCGCTGTTTTTGCTAGAGGAATTTCAATTGCCGCACTAATGCTTTCGCTGGCAAGGTCTTTTTCATCAATTGCGTTTACGGTTTTGTAAAAGCGTGGATAATATGAAAACTTAAGTCCCTTTGCAGGTGATGATAACTGCACAGGCTTCATATAATCCTGATGCTCGTAATTAATGGTATAGACATCTCCTCTGTTACCATTTGGCCTAAAACCTGCTACTTTAAACTCTACAGGCTTGGTTATCGTCAAATCGTCATTAAAAATTTTCGACTGCAAGGTAGGCAAGGTACCATCGGTGGTATACCTTATTGTTAAACCTGCAAGTGGTTTGTTTATATGTAACTTACCTTTATCAACAAATACACTCTGGGTGGTAAATCCATCCAGATCCGGAAGCCGATAATTTATATTCATAGCATCCAACAATGAAAAGTGCTTTTGTACACGCTTTTCAAAATTATTCCAGTCTACTCCCCCTTTAAACCAGGCTACTTCAGCCATAGCCAACATTCTTGGAAACACCATGTACTCTAATCTTCTCTCAGAAGGAATATATTCCGTCCATATATTAGCCTGCACCCCAATTATAAATTTCTTCTCATTTTCTGCGAGGTTAAATTTATATGGATCAAACGAATACACCTTTTGTAATGAACCTCCGTCTTGTTGAGCATCAAAATAACAAAACTCACCAGGAGTCATGATCACATCATTCCCTTTTTCCGCAGCGTGTTTAGGTGCTGTAGGCACCCAGGTTCTCCAATACATCATTGTAGCTGTTGGTGATACACCTCCATCCAGAATTTCATCCCAGCCGATAAGTTTTTTTCCGTTGCTGTTAAAAAACCGCTCCATCCTGCGCACAAAATAGCTTTGCAGCTCATCCACACTTTTCAACCCCTCTTTCTTCATCAGCGCCTCACATTCAGGTACATTTTTCCAGCTGCTTTTTTCAACTTCATCAGCACCCAGATGGATGTATTTGCTCGGGAATAATGCCACAATCTCTGTAAAGACATTTTCCGCAAATTCAAAAGTTGTTTCTTTACACGGGCACAATGGGTCAGAAAAGTCCTTTGCCTGTCCGCCTTTGCCATGAGAAGTTAACCATTGCATAAGGTTAGTTGCAGCCATCATATGCCCTGGCATATCAATTTCAGGTATAATCTCTACTCCTTTCGAATCAGCATACGCAATTAGCCCACGCATCTCTTCTTGAGTATAAAAGCCTCCGTACATCTTTTTTCCATCAATCATTTTGAAGTGTTTTTCAGGAATAGCATAGTCGGGATTTGTTTTAGCAAGTGCGATACAACTCGAATCCTGGCCATTCATCTCTCTCCAAGCGCCTTTCGATGTTAGTTCAGGGTATTTTTTGATTTCAATCCTCCAACCCTNAKCWWMSRTTAAATGCAAATGAAACTTATTGAATTTATAATAAGACATCCTATCTATCATTGTTCTCAAATAGGCAAGATCAAAGAAGTGACGTGAGACATCCAAATGAATACCTCTCCATGAAAAACGTGGTGCGTCTTCAATTTTTACGCAAGGAATGGTGATTGCGCTCAACAATGTTTTTTGTAAAACCTGTTTGCGACGAAATATCGAAATTCCCATCAATTGTTTCAGGCTGGCTATAGCCCAAAAGGCGCCTTGTATTGTGGCAGCCTTAATAACAATTGAATTTTTCTCAACTGACAACGTATAACCTTCATTTGCAATAGAAGGATCAAGACCTAAAGTAACTGTATTTGCCGCTATTTTTCCTTGTTTAAGCACTGTGAAGGTCGCCTTTAATTCTTKKRAARCWGRMGNNARAYKWTSCKRGKKTWCAKNCAWGANAYYARYYKKKTMSCWSWWRTMMWCTKWRAATNAMCNGWTRYMGGRNTSWSMWTMAYRGRWTKARKWWKMAWAGCAKANTCKGTAKNCTNTTNTWGCKNGNTKMRMMKGTTSYMWSWAMWCAAAKWWRYANAAMTWMSRYSAYCTTNANAKMKTCRARGKRWYNAWMRTKGKTSNTAAAATATTTGGTAATCTATTTCGCTAAGTATTCTGATCCTTGCACTACCCCTCTTCGTTCAATTTCCTTATCAATATAAGTTTGAATTGCTGATTTATTTAAACCCCAGTTAGGTGCTATTAACAAATCCCAATCTGATATCCCAAATAATCTTTGAATAACGATATCGGGTCTCAATAATGGAATTAATTTGCAAAGCAGATCGGTATACTCTTCTAGCGAGAATAACTTAAAGGGTTCCTTTTTATATTTTACACCCATGATCGACCCCTCGACTATGTGAAGGTGGTGGAATTTTACAAATTTGATTTGAGGGAACCGGTTAATCTCATGGATGTAACCCAGCATCATTTCTTCTGTTTCCCAAGGGAAGCCAAAAATAGTATGCACACACAGATCAAGCTTACTGTTTTCAAGTAATTTAACCGCCTCAACAAACTCGCCATGACTACATCCTCTATTGATCTGATTAAGCGTTTCGTCGTATATAGACTCCATGCCCATCTCCAAATCTACATCGAAGCGATCAGCATAGCTTTCAAGTAAAGCAATCTTTTCTGCATCAATACAATCCGGCCGGGTTCCCACAGAAAAACCTACCACATCTTCTGTATTTATAGATAGTGCTTCATCGTACATCATTTTTAAATAATGTACCGGAGCATAGGTATTCGTATTAGGCTGGAAATAAACAATAAACTTATCGGCTTTATAAAAACCCTTACCTCTTTCCATACCCTGCTCTAATTGTTCGCGTATGGTTGGCAGCTTTCTGGAAAGCTCAGGAGTAAAAGAGTCTACATTACAATAGGTACATCCTCCATAACCTTTACTGCCATCACGGTTAGGACAAGTAAATCCACCATCAACTATTACTTTAAACACACGCTGCCCATTGTATTTCTCTTTGAGATGTGTTCCGTAATTTCTATATCCTTTTATTCCTTGATCCAGTAAAGTTCCCAATTGCTTTTTTTCTTGCAAAAATACAGCTTTTAATTTATTTCTGACAAAGAATGATTGTTAACCACCAGGTAGTTACTATCAAGCTAGAAATTAAGCGCTTTTTAACTCCTTAATTTTTTTAATGGGCCAGAGGGTAAAAACTATCGACAATGTGCCAGCCAGGACACCCAAAAGGATAGAAAGCAATTTCCCATTAAAACTATAATCTTTAGGGATACTAAGTTGAACCGCCAACATAAAAAACAAAATAACAGAAGAGGTAGTTACACCGTTAATACCTGCCATCTTAAACATAAATTTATTCTTTGTAAAATTATCAGGCAGCACAAATCCTACTTTACCCTCTTCAGAAAGCGCTATGGTCTTTTTTAAAATATCAAAAGTGATTATAAATGGAAGCAACAATGCCATAGGTAGCAGAAACCTTGCGATGCAATACTCCCCTTCAAATAAATGAACCGCATTGAGATTTTTAAAGCTAAAATAAGGGATAATAGTGTTGGCGATCACATTGGGAATAAAGTAAAGCGGTAGGTTTCGTAGAACAAGCCTTTTCAATACCATGTCATCACTTTTTAAATCTTTAAGCATAACTTACCATCAACTCTTGCTGTAACAGTTCCAGCGCTTTATTTTTAATTGCTATTGCCTCGCTTTCAGGTAAAAAAGCGTCATTTGAGCAAAATGTGAAATCCATTTCTCCTCTAAAAGTACTTACAACTATGGTATTGGAATTTCGCCAGGGGAAACCGACTGTTGGACTATATATAGCTTCCACTTCAAAAGAATCGTAGTTTTCAAGAATTCCCAGCCTCCCCATATTTGAAAAAGTTACATCATGACTACCTTCAGTGCTCAATAAATACTTCACCATCTTCTTTACCGAGCTATGGAAATATTCGCTCATGATCAAGAGTTCATGAACATTCATGGCAGCAATTTTTGCATTCAGGTCTTCCTTTACTTTCTTTGCTTTTTCCCAAAAGCCGATAAGCTTATCATCAACCGATAGTTCGGCAATGGGTGCAAAAGCAAACATGGTATCCCCTTTTATTTCGCTGATAAATCGCCTCACATCAACCGGACAGATTACCTTGCCATGAGCCTTGGCCCCTTTGACAGATTGAAATGCTTTTAATAAAATAACACACAATGCGGAATATACACTTACACCTGCTGTTTTACATTCAATAGCAAGTGCTGCCGTTTTCTCTGCATCCAGTTTCCAATGCAAGAAATAGTTTTGTCCATCCGGACTTTTACTTTTTGTAGATTTAAAAAGAAAAAACAGCCTTGCAACTACTGAAAAAAACTTCGCTTTTAAAACCTTTCCTTTACTCGCTTTAAATGATTGAGAAAGTAATCCTTCCATAGAATTAAATGGCAGGTAGCTGGACAACTCCTTTTCCGGCTTATCCAGTACTCCTAATATCTCATTCATTAAAGCAACAAAGGTAGTACCGTCACAAATACAATGTGGACAAACTAGAATCAGATCCGAAACTTCGGCATCTTTAAGCCATACAACTCTTGCCAATGGCGCACTTTTCCCATCAAAGAGTTTCCTCCATTCAGCTTTAGATTGTACTTTCCAATCGTCATCACTAACCCGTTCTCCGATTCTAACTGGAATTTCGGAGAGCTTATTGCTTGAAACAAAATACGGAACCCCAGCAGCATCTTCTTTTATACTTGCTCGCAATAAAGGATGTTTTTGCTGCACTTTATGTAACGCATTACGTAATCTTTCAAGAGTAAAACTCCCTCGAATGGTAATCGCAAATACACAATTTAAAGGAGTAGAAGCATCCACATACATGATTCTTTCTCCCATAATCAGTCTTCTTCTCATAGCTCATTAAGTATTTCCATCATTTTTTCTTTAATAGCCTGCGCTTCATTGTAAGGGATAAACCCTTCGCTGGCAATAAATGTAAAATCCATTTGCCCAAGATAGGTTGAGGTTACAAGTGTTGTCGTATTCCCCAACGGACCTATTACAGAGGGACTAAAAATGGTTTCAACAGCAAAATTTTTATACAGGTAAGGGATATCTACTTTGCCCAGATTAGAAAACATGCAATCGTTACTCGATTTCCCATACTTTAGAAAATTAGTGAAGTTATTTAATGATGAATGAGACTCTTCCATCATCATAATCGTTTCATACGGATCTAGCTTTGCTGTTTTCTTATCAATATCTTCCTGCATTCTTTTAGCGTCCGCAAAAAAGCCGAGATCTTTATCTGCAGAAACCACCAGCATCAAACCAAATGCAAAAATGTTATCTCTCTTTATTTTTGGTGCAACCCTGCGAATATCAACAGGGAGTGAGATTTTGTTATGAAAATTTTTTTTTCGAACCCCCTTAAAGGCATTTAATACTGCCACACATAGCGCTGTATTAACGGTAACTCCTTCAGATTTACACTTATGGATTAACCGGTCGCTCAATTCTTTTTCAAGCTTCCAGTGAATCATATAATCGCGCTTTCTTTCGATCAATTTCTTCTTAACGGGAATCAGCCACAAAAACAGGTTTGCTACACCTCCAATTAATTTAGCCTTAATGATCTTCTTCTTACTGTTAAGAATCGAAACCGGTATAATATCTTCAATCCTTAAAATAGGATCTTCCTTACCTATCTCTACTGAGCCATCATCTATTAATAGTAAAAGCTCCGCCAAAATTGCCATAGCCGAGCCTCCATCACAAAGGCAATGATGAATAACCATTATAAATTCAGAAAACTCCTCGCCTTTTATCCACACCAGCCTCATTAAAGGCCCTGATCTGGTATCAAACACGGTCGACCACTCATTCATTGACTCTGTCTTCCAGTCGTCATCAGTATTCCGAGTTACAATCCTTAAAGGAATTTGCAGTTCAATTTTTTCACTAACCACAAACCAAGGCCTCAACTTCTGGTCATCGATCACAAAAGCATTCAAAAACGGGTGCTTTTCCTGGAGCCTCCGTAACGCATAATGCAAACCCTCTATCTCAAAACTGCCCTTTAGTTTTATAGGAATTACGGCATTAAAGGGTGCTTCTCCATTTCCATGAAGCATTCTTTCGGCAAATAGAAGTTTTCTTTTCATACAAATTCTTCTAATAGTTGCACTGCTTTATCATTTCCACCGGCAGCAATAAATGTTTCTTTAATTCTTAAAGAGGCGTTTCTGTATATCGGATTTTCCAGCAATTCAAATACCGCCTTTTTCATGTCCTCAATGCGTAATCTTTTATAACGGATCTTGATCCCGCAACCCGCATTTTCAATAAGTTTTGCTGTATGAAAATGATCATAAGCAATTGGAGTAATCAACATCGGCAACCCATTAATAAAAGTATCGTTAACGGTATTAAAACCACCATGACAAATCACAGCATCCATTTTTGGCATCAGCTCAGCCTGTGGCACAAAACCATTAACAATAAAATTATCTGGCCATTGCTCAAAGATATCCGGACTGGTTGCTGCCACGATAGTTACCGGGGCGTCGGCAAAAGCTTCGATCAACTTACCAAAAAACTCTTTTCTAATGTCAACCAGCAAAGTTCCTAATGAAACAAATACTTTGGGGGTAGTTGCCTTTTCTAATCTCTCCCAATCAAAGTCAGCATGATTTGGCCGACCTTTAACAGGTCCAACAAATTTCATATGAGGCATTGAGCCCTGAGCTCCAGCAAACTCTTCAGAAGTAAAAACGATGTTCATTTTATGTGAGTGAATAATAATTTCCTCACCATACACACCAAATTCCCGCTGTAATCCTTTAATCAGGTTTTCCTGCCATTCAAATATTTTAGGTGCGCTGTTCGCCGTATCTCCCATCACATCTGGCGGCACCGGTGTGGTGGTAACACAAGGAACTCCTTTAATGTAAGCACATAATGCTCCCGCAAAAGTGATGCAATCGTTTATAATTACATCTGGCTTCCATTCATCCACACACTTACCAAGGCCTTTCATCATAATGCGGGCTATAGGAACATAGGTTTCTTCAAGTGCCAGTTTCATTACCTCAGGACCAGAACAAGCCGGGCCATCGKMNTGTSWYKKKANATAYKKYNNGAASWKCKYNCCTRATGTTCAACCAAATCATCATGTGGATAGATGTACTCACCACCCCCAGGAATATGAGAATCCGAAAGTGGTATAACGCCGAACCATTTCACCTCATGACCGTTAGCAATCAGACTAGCTCCTACGCTTAACGTTGGGCTTATATGACCAAAAAAAGGCGGCACAACGAACAAAAACTTTGACATAATTCTCTTTTAATTATTTAATWYCWSMWCANATSTYNCCRCRNCTKNAACTGNNCWASCWKATCTNGMTGCAGTCTCCGTTCCTCCGGCCTCTTCAAAAGACAAACCCATCTGTTGGGCTGCATTACCGAAAGAGTCATTATTTAAAATTTCATCAGCAGCTTCCTTAAGATGTTTTGATTTGAACCGATTGAAATTTAACCTCAAACCAGCACCCACTCTGACCACCCTCCCGGCAACGTGCGACTGATCATACGCAATTGGCACAACTACCATTGGCAAGCCATTAGTTAAAGTTTCACATACTGTATTATGACCTCCATGACAAACAACTGCATCGAGATAAGGTAGCAGTTCCAGTTGTGGAACATTGCGCTGAACTATAAAATTCTCGGGCCATTCCTCAAACAACGAAGGGTCAGAAACAACCACAACTGTTAAAGGTTCCTCAGCAAAAGCTTCAATCACCTTAGCAAAAAAACTCTTCTTATGTTCGTGATCAAAAGTGGTCCCTATACTTACCAGTATTTTTGGCTGCCCGGTCCTTTGCTCCAATCTTTTCCAATCAAAAGCAGTTTGACCTTCTCTCTTATGGAAAACAGGACCTACAAATTGATAATTAGAAGGCAGTTCCATTTCACCAAAAAATGCTTTAGAAGTCAACACCATTGTTAATAGGTCCGAGCAGGCAATGGAGTTCCCGGTTTCAATACCCAACTCCTTTTGAAGTGCCACAATTTGGTTTACCTCCCATTCATGGATCTTAGGTAGTTCATCCATCACCTTAATTGCAGCCGGTGCAGTTACAGAAGTTGCATAAGGAATATTTTTATTAACTGCAGCAATAGCCCCGGCAAACATCTGATGGTCTGTAATTATCAGATCTGGCTTAAACTTATCCAACAAACCCACAATACCTTCGTAACTGTGTCTGTTCAAAGGGATCAGAACTTCCTCATAAAGAAATTTGATGCTATCGATACCATAAACGATCTTCTTCGTAATGATGTCAAGATATTTCTCGCTGTCCTGTTTTTGCTGATCATTTTCATCATATTCGATAAGCAGTAACTCCCCCCCTTTAGGTAGGCGCAAAGCCAAAGATTTATCCAGACTAATCCAGGCTACTTCGTGACCGCGATGCAATAAAACAGCACCAATACTTAATGTAGGGTTAATATGCCCTGTTAAAGGCGGAACTATAAATACGAATTTAGCCATTATTAAAAAATGTTTCCATGATATTTCCAATACTTACCGGCTCCTGAATAGGAATATTATGGTCGCCGTTAACCTCAAGCAATTCTGCGGCTCTTATCTTATTTTTCAATTTCTTACCCGCTCCCAGGCAATTTGAATTTGCACCATATAGCAATAAAGTGTCTTGCTGTATATCCGAAATCTCAGCATCGCTAAAAAACTCCTTCTCAAGAATCATATCGCTCTTTATACTGGTTTCATGAAAAAGATACTCATACATGCGATGGTTACGTTCCATCTGTCGCTTTCCCATTTTTACTTTCGTGGTATTTGTAAAATTCATTACGTAATGCTCCAGAAACTCCCTGCTGTAATCATCTATAATATCTCGTGTTTTATCATCATTTGGGTCTGGAGCTTCTATAACAGCAAGCTTTTTTATCTTTCGGGGAAAGCGCGCAGCCATTTTCAAAGCAATAAGTCCCCCAAAACTATATCCGCCCAGATGCACCTTATCAATTCCCAAACTATCCAGCAAATCCACCAGATCATCAGTCATACTATTAAGATCATAGCCATTTTCTATCCTTTCACTTAAGCCATGGCTTTTAAGATCATACATAACCACATGAAAGTGTTTTGCTAAAATGGGAGCAATATTAAAATAGTAAATAGAAAGGTTGCTGAACATCCCATGAACAAGCAGAACTGTTTCAGCAGCCCCTTTATTCAGTTCCTGAATATGCACCCCTCGGTTATTTACCTCTATTATTGGCATTCTTCTATATAATTTACAATTGTTCCTAAATTCAGATTGATAAGCTGATCAAGATCCATATTAGACAACCATCCTGTAAAGTCTATCTGCTCACCAAAGTGTGCCTTAATTTTCTCAGAAAAGGATACAATTTCAATACTATCCATCTCAAGGTCTTTAGTGAAAGAGCTTTCCATAGTGATGTCCATTTCCTCCACAAACTCTTCCCCTATCACCTCTGTAATAAATTGTTTCATAAGATCAAAGATCTCGTTGCTGTTCAGTTTTGCTGTCGATACTACTGCGTCCATCCGATTATATAATTTTTATGTTTTATTGTTTTTATGAATATGTCGTTAATTCTTAATTCTTCTCCTCTGATCTCTTGTATAGCATATACTTTTGGATTTCCCTGTAAGCCTTTACCAAGGTATTTCCCGTAAGCTTCCTTCGCCACCCAGAAACGGGTTGCCCATTCTGCCTTGTCTTTACCAGCTAATAAGACCTTTTCTTCCTCAGAGAAAACGAGATCACTAAACCCTTCACTTCGCTCTTTAATCCGTTCAATGTCAATACCAACAGCGCGATCGTATTGTGCAATTCCCACCGCATCAGTCCCTTTATGAGCAATAGAAACATGTATGCCGTCAGTCATCTTGCCATGTGGGTAGGGCTTCCTGAATTCGTCAGATCTGATTTCAAAAGCAATAGGAAAGTATGCTTCTTGCTTAGTCTTGTTCAGTAAATTTCGAACAGCATCTTTTACTGCAACCCTACTGATCACCCATTCTTTTCGCTTATTTGGCAATAAAGAATTATGATGTTTTTTCTCATCCTGATTGAAATAGCGTTTTAAAATAAAATCCCACGAAACCACCCTATTGTAAGCGTTGTGAAACATGAACACCCCTGGAGCAATTTCTTCTGAAAGTCTGTTATTTAATGGCGACATAGATACACTCCACAAAGCATCGTCAATTTCAAGTCTTCTGTTTTGCCAGCCTGATATTATCGCCCAGATCTTATTGTCCCTTTTCATCACAAAATCTGCGGTAGCAAATTCATCATTCAACTCCGTGAGCACACAAGTACATTCAAAGCTTCCCTTCTGGTCTTTAAAATCATCAAAGAATTCTATTTCCTGTATTTTAACAGGGAAAGCGATGCGATCTTTTGTAAGTGTAAGCTGTAGCCATAAACCAAACAGCTGTCCGGCATTGTCCAAAAGAGACCCCTTGCCAGTATCACCTTCAATGATACCGGTAATACCCTTTTCACCAACAGCAATTAATTTCTTTATACCCTGATAGCGGGGTCCATGAAACATATGTCCATCATATATTTGTTCAGTTGTTCTGTCGATGTTCAAAATCTCACCCACGTCAAAACTCCTAACAGGAGCATCGGCAAGTTTTCTAGCCAGCAATACTTCTGCATTTGCAAAACGCTCCAGGTTCAAATACACCAACTGCTGATCTTTCCACTCGCCTATAACGGTTTCTACAAATGGTTTTGCAACATTCATCCATTGAAACACCTTTATGTTCATGATCTTTTGCACCTGCTCTTCGGGCGACTGCTCAACTGCAATTTCAGCGAACAGCTCAAAAATCATTGTCATAGGAATTACTGGATCCATATCATCTACACAGTGCCACTCTTTGGGTTGTCTGAGCAATGAATGGTCTACCAGGTACGGACAGTTGTCTAAGCTGACATCCAGCTTTTTAGAAAACGGCATCCGCTTCCCCGGGGCCGTCATAACCGGAGTAGGGGCATCTATAGTTTGACCAACAGAACCTCCATTCTTAAATAGCTGAAGTAATTCAGATTGAATATCAATCATCTCCTCAACATTCTCATTAAAAGCCTTCATCAGGGGATGTGAAGCAGCAGAATCCTCCAGAACTGCCTCTCTGCGACAAGCAGTTCTTTCCTGTTTTAGTGTTAGTGCTTTAATGCCCGCAATATTATTAATTATGGGTAAGCCAAGTTGAAGCACAATGCCCTTTCTAGTTGCATTTTTTTTCTTCTCATACCCCATGAATTGCATTCCGGCTTCCTTACCTTCAACAAACAATGCAGCAAGTACGCGCTGCAACTGGGCAATACCAGAACGGATTGGTACGTTTGAAGATACCGCACTATAATTTTTGCCACGTAAAGTATCATCAATAAAACCAATCAAACCACCCGACCCAATTTGGACAAACACCCTTGCGCCTTCATTATAAAGTCGCTCAGTAAGTTCACGAAAGCGAACAGGCTTTATCAGGTGTTCTACACTTAATTGTCTTATTGCTTCAAAACCTTCCGGATAAAGCTCCAAAGTAGTTGCCGACCATAAAGGAAACTTCGTTTTTCTAAACTGCATATCCTTCATGCCCTCCAGCATAACATCCAGTTTAGCTGCCACAAAAGGGGAATGGAATCCAGACTGGAAAGGGAGTATCTGATGAAAGATTTGCTTAGTCCTTAATATTGGCACCAGCTCATCAAGAGCCATATTACTTCCGCAAAGAATAACCTGTTGCGGGCAATTATCATTTGAAAGATATAATTGATCTATGTTTTCGATAATAGACTGCAGCTTGTCAATTCCACATCCTACAGCAATAAATTTGGAATCCTTTAACTCAAATGTTTCCGGATTGAGGTAATTTAGCAATTGCATTACCGATGATTCTTCTGCTAACTCAGAAGATCTTGCCGCGAGCCATTCACCTAAACTATGTCCAGCATTCATATCAGGCAGTATACCTAATTGCTTAATGGCCGTATCAAGGATACTGCTTTTCTCCAGAATTTTCAAAGCTTCATCTAATAAGCCCCCAGCTGTCGAAGCCTCCTTATGTGCAATATTGAAATGCTCAGCAACACTAAGCACCTCTCCACTTGCCAAACCATCAAGGCCCGGAAACACAAAGGCTACTTTCCCACCGTTGCTTAAAAGAGGTTCATTATTATACCATATATCTTGTTTATTGCGCCATGGAACATTTTTTCCCACGATTTTAAGCGCTTTCTTTATTCGCTCGGGAGTCGGATCAAACACTGCAATGCGATATTTGCCTTCACCAGGATCTTTGTCATTGGTTTCCAAAGCATCCAGCAAATCTTCGTGGCTGTGACGCGCTATTAACAGCACCTCATCTGTTTGGGTACTCTTTAAAACAGAAGCAGGCTCCGGCTTATTAGCTCCATAACCTTCAAGTACCACATGTGCATTTATACCCCCAAAACCAAAGGCATTTACCCCCGCAATCCTTGGTAATCCTGAGGACTCCCAATTCTGCGGATCTTGCACCGCTCTAAATCTCGTTTCTTTTAATTGCGCTAAAGGAACATCACAATGCAATGTTGGCGGAATAATGCCATGATACAATGCTAATGATGTCTTTATCAGTCCCGCAATACCCGAAGCAGGCATGGCATGACCAATATTAGATTTTACCGTTCCAACACCTGCCTTTGGCAATGAATTATCACTACCAAAAAATTGCAATAAAGTCTCTATCTCAGTTTTATCACCCAATGGCGTGCCGGTACCATGGGCTTCTATATATCCTATATCTTTTAAATCAACACCTGCATTTTCCCAGGCTTGAGCAATTGCTTTGATCTGTCCCTTCACCGAAGGGCTCATTACACTGGTGCCGCTACCATCACTACTAACACCAATACCTTTTAATATGGAATAGATCCTGTCGCCATCTGCAATTGCATCTTCAATGCGTTTTAGTACCACAAACCCACAACCTTCTCCAATAAGTAATCCATCGGCTCCCTCATCAAAAGGAGCAATCTTTCCTTTTCTGGATAAGGCACCCAGTTGAGTAAAAATACTCCAGAATGCAGCATTCTGGCCAACATGAACACCCCCTGCAATAACCATATTGCAACGCTTACTATTCAACTCCTGCACCGCATGATCAATGGCAATAAGAGAGCTCGCACAGGCCGCATCTAAAGTATAAGCCACCCCGCCAAGATTTAACCTGTTGGCAACTAAAGAAGCCACAAGATTAGGAATAAGCCCCATTGCAGTATCAGCGCCAAAACGACCTTTACGAACCTGAAACTCTTTCTTTACCTTATCTATTTCTTCTTCGCCCAAATGAGGTAAAAGATCTTTTAAAACACTGGCAATCTGCTCGCCTGTTCTCACTATTTCTATGGCGCGGGTAGCTCCCGGCCCGGCATAATTCCCTTTACCGATAATGATGCCCGTTTTATCAAGCGAAACATTTTTTTCAAACACCCCTGCATCTTCCAATGCTTTCTGAACCAGGTTAAGTGTTAATAAATGATCAGGTTCTGTACCTTCAACAGCTAATGGTAATATCCCAAAACCGGCAGGATCAAACTCCACTTCAGGGATAAAACCTCCACGGTTACAATAAAAACGATCGACTCCAGCTGAACCCTTTTCAAAATGTACCTGATCAATTCTATTGGCAGGAACAATCTGCGTAGAATCTACCTTGTTAATTATATTTTGCCAGAAGGTCTCCACATCACCCGCACCGGGAAAAATGCAAGACATTCCTACTACAGCTACATCCGTTTTTTTCATAACACCCTCTGGCTACCAGTTACTTCCTGCCATGATGAGTACCTGACTCTCATTTCCGTATTTAACTTCATTTACAAAGGTCTCCATGCCATCCTGCAAGGGTATCATGGAAATTCCTCTGCGTTCATATTCTTTTTCCAGTGTAGACGAAACCATGCCTGCGCCTTTCCAGGGGCCCCAGTTTATCGCCATCACCTTACCCTTTATCTTGGCTTTTAATGCCCAGGCGTACCTGTCCATTACGCTATTTGCTGCCGCATAATCTGTTTGTCCACGGTTTCCGTAAACCGAAGCTATGCTCGAGAAGAAGATTACGAATTGCGTTTCTGGTCTTAGTTGCTCCGCAAGTACACGTAAAGGAGTTACCTTGGTTTCAAAAACCCGTCTAAAGGATTCCACCGTTTTACCATGGAACAATTTATCCTCCAGCAAACCCGCGCCATGAACTACTCCATCTATCCTTCCGTATTCTTCATAAACCTGACCAATAAATTTGCTTAAGCCTTCTTCGTCACGCAAATCAAGTGATGCATATGATACTATAGATCCTGCTGATTCAAGTGAGCCGATAGTTTCCAGAATCTGGTTGTTTTTATAGATTTTGTTTGTTTCCTGCTCTATTTCTACCGGTTTTTTAAGATTACCCTGTTTGATTAGATAAGCCCTGATCTCTTCTTTGGTTTTCATAAAAGTAAACTGGTCCAATCCATTGGCTCTGGGGTCAGGAGAACGGCCAACTAAAATATATCTGCAAGAATAATCCTTTGCAAAATGTGTCATCAGCTTAGCGGTAATACCCTGGGCCCCACCAAGAACCAGCACCACCGCTTCTTTATCCAGCTGAATATGGGAATCAGTCAATCCGGTTACCAGCTGTGAAGGAATAAGTTCAAGCGTCTGTCTGTTAACGCCATCATATATAACCTCAGAAGGCTCATCCGGATTCAGGATCTCATTCAAGGTGATTTTAGCAATTTCTGATGTTGCAGATTTTGTGGTTAAACTTACAACCCTGCATTTGGTATTTTCATATTCCTTATCTAAACTTTTAAACAAGCCTGAGTATCCCTGAAAGTGCCTTAACATGGCCGCATCAGATTCATTATCCATATAACCCTTGGTATCCGAAATTAGATATACCCATTTCATCTCCTCAAAATCCAGCTCCTTTATCATTGCAATATTGTCAATAATAGTAGCCTTATCTGGCGTACTGAACATGTTCAGCATGATCAAACCTTTATAACCTTTTAAACTATCTTTAACAGAAACAACATCTACAATTGCTCCCTGAGCCTCAAATAGTTCTTTAATGGCCATGGCCTGCAAACCAGCATCGTCAGTTACCGCAAAACGAACTCCTTTTAATGATGAGGTATCTTTATTTAAAAGTTCCGAAGGGGTAAGCTCAAATCGAAGTCTCGACAACGATTCACCATAATTATCATTTACTGCGCTCTCTTCAATAATCTTTTTAGCCTCAGCAACGGTTTCGGTACCTTCAGATTCTATCTCCGAAATCCAATTTACCAAACCGTTAAGCGTCTTAATCGCGGCAAGTTTTTCCATTAGATTATCGCCACTTTCCTCACTTTTATTAAAACCGATCTTTACCTTCAGCTCGCCAATAATTTCCATGCGTTTAATTGAATCTATACTTAGATCCGCTTCGAGATCAAGATCCATCCCCAGCATATCCTGCGGATAACCGGTCTTATCACTTACAACTGAAAGAATTGCAGATTTAATATCTGCAAGCGTAAATTTCACACCAGTCACTTCCTCTGTAACCGGAACAGCCGAAGCAGTACTTTCATTGATCCAGTTTACCAAACCACTTAATGTTTTAATACCTGCAAGCTGCTCCATAAAAGCATCTTCATTTTTATCTGCATTACTAAAACCACCCAGTTCAGTGCGCAAGGAACCTATAATCTCCATACGCTTAATAGAATCAATACTTAAATCAGCCTCTAAGTCCATTTCCATTCCAAGCATCTCCTGAGGGTACCCAGTTTTATCACTTACAATACTCATTAAAACCGCTTTAACATCAACTTTTAATGCTACAGGTTTTACAACGGTCACCATTGGCTGAATCTCGGCCACAGGTTGCCTGGTTGCAATCTGTACCGATGGCGCTGATTGCGTTACAACCGGTGCAGGAACATACATTTGTTGAGGCATTTGCATATTTGGCGATTGCTGAGCTAAAAACGTTAACATCACATCACGTTGTGCCTGAATCATCATTTTCATACTGTTCAGGTATTCCTGCATCATTTGTTCTGCCCCATTCGATGGGTTATTTATATATTCTGTTTTCACTTCTGTTCCTTTTAGTTTAAGTGGTTGCATTATCGGCAAAGCCCCGTTAGCAGGTAGTTTCCCTACCGATGGAATTGCATGCTGCCCATTTACATACCAAACTGTTTTACTCTTCTTGTACTGCTGTGGTTCATCCAGGTTTAAATGCCTGCCATTACGGCCTTCAAACAATTTCTCCAATTTAACATCACGCCCTGTGGCTATGTAAGTCGCAATTGTACAAAGCAAATGTGTTATCTTATTGTGGCTATTGTCCTCTGCATAAAGGAGCAACTCATCTCTGCCTAAGCATGCTTTCGCTAGAGCTGTTAATACTTTTCCAGGTCCAACTTCAATAAAGATTCTTGCTCCGTCCTCGTACATCTGTTTTACCTGTTCTACAAATTTCACAGGTTTCACCAGGTGATCGGTAAGTCTTTCCTTTACTGCTTCCGCCCCTGTCGGATATAATCCAGCGGTCGTGTTTGACCAAACAGGTAAGCTAGGATCTGTAAACTCAACCCTATCTAACACATGCTTATAAAGTGCTTTCGATTTAGCCACCAGCGGACTGTGGAAAGCACAGGCAACTTCCAATTGTCTGAAAGAAATTTTAGCAGTTTTAAGTATTTCTGTAAGCTTTTTAATTGCAGGCGTTGTACCTGCAATTACCAATTGAGTTGGCGAATTATAGTTTACTGCATAAACATCCTTCATGCCATCAATCACCTTAAATATCTCATCCTCCTTACTGGTTACCGCAATCATAGCCCCCGTATCTCCATCTTCTACAGCATCGAGAATCGCCTTGGCCCTTTGTTCACTTAAAAACACCAGTTGATCATCATCAAAAGCACCGGCAAAACACAAAGCAGGTAACTCACCATAACTATGTCCCGCAACCATGTCAGGTTCAATACCCAAGTCTTTAAGAAAATTAGCAATTGCCAGATCCACAATACCTAAAAGTGGCTGTGCCATACGGGTATCCTTAATTCTTTCTTTCTGAGCTTTTAAGGAAGCTTCATCAAATACCGCATTTGGGAAAAGGACTTGTTCATATTTACTCCTGTTGTTTAGCAGTTTCCGCATGGCGGGAAATATCACAAAAAGATCTCTTGCCATATTGATACGCTGACTACCCTGTCCAGGGAACATAAACGCTACCTTACCTGCTCTCTTCTTAGTGATATAGGTATCTTTACTTTCAACGCCCGATAAAGCCAGGTCAATCTTCATAATCAGGTCTTCAACTCTATCAGCTACAATACTCAGCTGTATCTGCTTAGTATTTCCCATGGCCAAGCTAAAGGCAATGTCCTTTAAATCTATATTGTCGTTTTCATCCAGTAAAGCCTTTACATTACTCAATTGTTTTTTGGCTTCCTCATAGGTATCGCCTCTAAAAACAAACAGTTCAGACGGCAATGAAGTTAATGCAGATGCCTGTTCAGAAACTTTATGATCGCTTTCAATAACCGCATGGAAATTAGTGCCTCCAAAACCAAAGGCACTTACCCCGGCATAACGTTTATCTTCCATCCACAACCCGGCTTCGGTATGAAAAGCAAAAGGACTTGTACTACTGTTATAATAACTGTTAGGTTTTGTTAAGTTAATGGTTGGCGGTTTTACGCCATGATAAACAGATAAAGCAGCTTTTATTAAACCTGCTAAACCTGCCGCACATTTGGTATGGCCTATCTGGGTTTTCACTGATCCCAAATGAGTTTGATTTGCCCTCGCGCCTGATTCATTCAACATATCAGTTAAAGCGCTAAGCTCAGTTCTGTCGCCGACTACGGTACCCGTTCCATGTGCCTCTACCAGTCCAAGAACTGATGGCGAGATGCCCGCCTGCCCATATGCACGTTCAAGCGCCCTAACCTGACCAGATTTACGCGGGGCTGTTAAACCAAGGCTCTTCCCGTCACTTGAACCACCAATACCCTGAATTACAGCATAAACCCTATCACCGTCCCTCAAAGCATCTTCATGCCTTTTCAGCACCACCATAGCTACACCTTCACCTAAGGCAATGCCATCAGCCTCAGCATCAAACGTTGCACATCTTCCCTTGCGGGATAAAGCATGAGTACTCGAGAACATCAGGTAATCATTAATACCGTTATGTAAATCCGCCCCACCAGCAAGTACCATATCCGACTTCTCCAGGAACAATTCCTGACAAGCCAAATCGATAGCCGCTAAAGATGAAGCACATGCCGCATCAACAGTATAATTGCGCCCACCAAGATTTAACCTGTTTGTAATACGTCCTGAAATTACATTGGCTAAAATTCCAGGAAAAGAATCTTCTGTGGTTTTCGGCAGCAGTTCGTCCAGTTCAGCCGGCATGTCGCCAAATACCTGTTTAAAGAAACCTCTGAAACTGTAGCTGTTGGCCAGGTCATTCCCACCCTCGGCTCCTATTATTACAGATACGTTCTCTGCATTAAAGTTACCCTCTCTATAACCGGCATTTTCCATTGCCTGTTTGGCTACCATAAGGCTCAATAACTGCGTTGGCTCAATTGCCGCTAACGATTGTGGGGGAATTCCATATTCCAATGGATCGAAATCAATCTTAGGAATAAAACCACCCCATTTAGAATGCGACATGTCATTCTCCATTGATTCCGGATTATAGTACAGCTCCTTATTCCAGCGTTCATCCGGAACTTCCGTTACCGAATCGTTCCCCAGAATAATATTACGCCAATACTCTTCAATATTTTTTGCGCCCGGAAAAATACAGGCCATTCCTACTATGGCTACGTTTAGCGATTTTCCGTTAGCCTCAGGAAGTGCAGCCAATGCTGCGTTTTCAATATATTTATAGTTGCCTTCAGCAACATCTTTATGCAAATCTAAAATAGAAACAACCTCGTTACGCATTGCCGCTATCTGCCCAATCATGTACATACCCAAGTGCAACTGATCCTTTTCATCAATGGTTACCAGCTTATCACCTTTGCGTTCAATTCCTTTTGCTGCAATACGCAGGCGGCCGACATTTAAGCTTTCCAGCTTCGCCCAGATTTCCTTTTTATCTATCCCTTCCTTCTGGAGCTTTTCTTTTTCTTCATTAAAGAATGCCGCAAACGGAGATTTTAAACATCTGGTTTCGTGACCTGGTGCTGTTTCCAATAATACCGTATCGTTAGACACCATAGCTTGTTCCTGGAATTTATCCTGAATAGCCCCCGTAGCTACTGCCTCTCTGGTATATAAATATGAAGTACCCATCAACACCCCAACCTTTACACCTTTTGCTGCTAAGGGCGCTGCCATTACAGCAATAAATGCGGTTGATAAGGCATCGTGGATGCCACCAGCAAAAAACACACTGATCTGTTCCGGTTGATCTTCTTTTAATAAACGCTCAATCTGCTTCTCCCAAAGCACCATACTCGATAGAGGTCCAACATGCCCGCCACACTCTCGCCCTTCAAAAACAAAACGTCTGGCGCCTTCCTTTAAAAACATATCCAGAAGTGAAACCGATGGCACATGAAGAAAGGTTTTTATGCCCAGTTTTTCAAGCGGTTTAGCTTGCGATGGTCTGCCACCCGCAATTAACACTACAGGAGGCATCTCTTGTTTTATATATTCCAGCTGCTCATCACGCAACTCCTGAGGAGCAAAACCCAATATGCCCACGCCCCAGGTCTTATTTCCCGCAAGTCTCTTAGTTTCACTGATCAGTTCCTTTGCACGATCTCCCTTTAACAATGATAGTGCAACAAAAGGCAATGCCCCTGCTTCAGCTACAGCGTTAGCAAAAGGTGCAACATCACTAACCCTTGTCATAGGCCCTTGTGCTATAGGATAGGTAATATTTAAATCTCTTGACAATGCATTATCAACGCTAATCACGTTGATTGATTTAGCCTGATTAAGATGTCCGTGAACGGCTTCCTGAATCCCAAATATTAACTTGTCTAATTTTTTGTACCGGTTTACAAGGTCTGCTGAGATCGCAACATCCTGCCCCATCGGGAGGAACGAGCGCTCCAGATCAAATCCATTAAAATAAGGTTCAAAATCTTCCGCTGTGGCCTCTTCAGCAAGTACAGGTGAATTTGGTCGCACCAATACCCTGAAATCTCCAATAAGTCTGGTTTCGTTACCACCTAATTTTTCGCAGATCTGTTTTATAGGGGTTGGAACGCTGCATTCAGGGAACAATGCAAGTTGACTGTCCAATACAACTCCTGCTGCACCAGATGCAATTAAAGCAGCAGCAGTATGTATACCAACACCACCCTGTACATATATGTTTATATTTTTAATCTCTTTAACAATGCGTTGAAATAGGATATATGATGACTCATAGGCAACCTTTCCGGCGCCTTCATTACCTTTCACTATAATCCCGTCAGCTCCTTCGGCCTGGGCTTTTTTGGCATCTTCAACATTGCAAACCTGATAAAACAGCTTAACCTGTTTTTTTCTGGCAATTTGTATTCCGTACGGCAGTATAACCATAGTTACCTGTTCAGGAAAAACAACATCCTTAAGATCGTCCGAAATCAGGCACACGCCAAATCCTTTCGAACATTTTTCTGACAACTGCTCTAACGCTTCGGCAGCTACGGCTTTATCTCTTCCGAGGTGAAGTACAGGAAACGCCTTCGCATTTGACACCGCACAGGCAAGATTTACATCAGGCCGTTCAAATGGAGTTATTCCAATAATAATGGGAGTTTTCATGTTGTTGAGGGATGATTAGGGTTCAACTTCGAGTATTCTTCGAATATCATTTAACATATTCTACAGAAGCAGGATTTTTATACAGAAAAGCACCATGATTTTATTCAAAGTAGCTCTATATCAAGAAAATTATGCGCTTTCAACTAAATATTTCAACAACATTTTAAAAAACACAATAAAAAGCAATAATCCTACGCTCTTGCATACCCAAAATTACAACTATAAAGACTCAATACCTCCAAAAAGACAAAAGTGAACAAAAAGAACAAACACAAAAAAGCCCAATTAAATGTGTTTGACGCAATAATTTAACAACCTATTAACATCAAGCTAAAATCCGACAATAAAGGGGGCAAAAGTTCGTTCAATACGACTTGTTTAATCAGAGGATTTACATGAGCACCAACACTCCATTTTTTAAATAAATTTAGTAGAACACACGTTCTTAATATAACTGGCGTTATTAGTGTGTTATTTTATTTGCATTTTAAGATATAATTAATACCTTTTGTGCACATAACAAATGAACTAAATTTTATAAAACTCAAATGAAAATTACAAAAACAATTTCGCTCCTTGCAGTCATCGGACTTTTGTCAATCTCGATGTATTCGTGTAAAACAAAGAAAGTAGTAGCGAAACCAAATCCGGTTCCGGTTGAGAAACCAGCACCTGCGCCAGAGCCAGAAAAACCTGCACCAACTCCTGCGCCAGAGCCAGAAAAACCAGCTCCTGCACCTGAACCAGATTTTAACTTCAAAAACATTCAGTTTGAATTTAACTCTGACGTGTTAAAAACGGCTTCATTCCCAATTTTAGATAAAGCCGTTGCCGAAATTAAAAAGGACCCTACAGCTAAATTTGTCTTAAACGGACACTCTTCAGCAGAAGGTACACCGGAAAGAAACATGTCTTTGTCTGTTGACAGAGCGAATTCAGTTAAGTCTTATCTTGTTAATGCAGGTTTAAATGCATCTAACTTTACCGTTAAAGGTTTTGGCGAAAGTCAGCCAGTAACTTCAAATTCTAATGAAGAAGGAAGAATTTTAAATAGACGAGTAGAGATTAAAGCAGACAAATAAGATCTGCTAAAAGGAGGGAGTATTTTGTCGAACCAGCAAATTAATCAAACTTAATTTGCTCAGGCCCATCAATTTTTGATATATGGCAGGCACAATTCCCTCCTTTTACCTTTATAATTGCCGACTTGGTCTGTGCACTTTTGGTATACGTTCCGGTAACTTTAACACTATCTCCACTTTCTGAAAGTTTGCTGATATGCCGGTCGCTAGCCACAATATAAATACCAGTTTCAGAATTGATATCACTTGTCGCAACACTTAAAGTATCGCCCGTACGTTGGTTGACAGCACTATAATTATCAACAGCTACTCCTTCTCCGTTTTTATCTACAAACTTCACCACCAAAGTAGCAAAACTTTCATCGCAAATTTTATCCTGGCAATTTGAATTATCTGTTTTATCACATGCTGCCAGCAGTATTACCCCTACTGCGCAAACAAGCATCGCTATTTTCTTAAACATAAACATCCTTTTCATCACTAAACGTAAAATATATCAAAAACGCTACATGCTTTCTTATTTGTCGATACTCATGGCCTCAATTTCCGCCATGTATTGAGTTAGAGCTTCGCCATAAGTAAGCTTAATATGTTCCGGCTTGCTTAAAAATACCTTAAAATCTTCAAGGTCATTGACCGTAAAACCCATTCTTACGAATAGCTCTTTATCTGTTTCCCATTCTTTCAGACTTACCTTCTTCTTTTTTAGGTTTCTGTATAATACCATGCCTTCAGCAAAATCTTTATAGGATGCCGTCTCTCTAAAAACGGTCAACATCTCAATCAGCGTTCTGTAGGTAGCCGGTTTCCCCAATCTTACCTGATCCAGCATTAAAGCGCCTAATATCGGCCCTTTAAAAAACTCATTGTCAATGCTATCAAAATTACCGCAGTGTTTTAAAATCTCTATATCACGTTTCAGCATTACATCTTGTTCTGCAGTTTTATGCTTAACAAAATAGGGTTCAGTATCAAGTACTTTAACGCAGTCAATTGTATCTTGCTGTGCAAAAACCGGAAACCCTGAAAACAAAAAGAAGAAAGGGCTAAACAAACAGAAAATAGATAATTTCATAAGTTCCCGCAAAGTTAACCAACTCCTTCATACTCCCGACACAAAATCATCGTTGTAATTGTTAAATCTATGAAGGGCCATTTGGCAATGTTTTTTTTCCTTATCTTTCGATCTAATATTTACTACAGCAATTATAAATGAGTACAAAACCTTCTATTTGGCAACGCATGGGCATCCAGGACTGGTTCTTAACCAATAATGGATCCACATCATCGGGCAAGTCGAAACCGCTTACACCTAACCAGGTTTATAAATATATCATCGAAGAATTTCGGAAATCCATATCAGAATTGTCATTTGCGGAACGTGTGGTATTTTATCATGAGTTTATTATATGCCTTAATCCCGACGACTATCGTGAGTTTATAGATAACAAAAAAGGTATTCTTGGTCTAATATCTCAGGAATCTGTCGATAACTTTTATGAAATATTAAACAAACAGGTTGCAGATGGTAAAAAGGTAGAACCGTCAAGTAATAAATGGGTATTCAGATTTGTATCTCACCCGGATTATAAACCTGGGGATATTAGTTTTATAGGAAAATTATTGCCAGACAGCACACAAAAAGAAGAAAATCTTAGAGTTACCTTTATACCACGGCAAACAGGGCTGGCCCAAACATTCGACATAAACAATGATATTCTAAAAGACTTTATATTTTACAGCGAAGGATACTATGAGATCCCTTATGTAGATATACAGAAACCTGAAGAAAAGACAATAAATGATAGCCAAAGAGTGGTGTTGGCACGTTTTGAAACTACTATTCCAGATAAAGCTTACTCCGGACAAAAATTAGAATACCTGATGAAAGCAGACAATATAGTGGTTTCCGGAAACGAGGAAACAAGAGAAGAAAATCATATTTTCAGGATTCCGTCTGAGTGGGTAAATACGCCTCATCTTAAAATAAGGTACAACAGACCCGAAGATAAGTTCTATGTAGCCTCTTTTGGTGAAAAGACCATTCTAAACGAGAATCTAATTGAAAGAAGTGACATTACCGGACCTAAATGGTCTGAACTACCTGTTAACTCTCGACTTATATTAAACGGAATTATTGGTGTTAACATATTTAAATCCTGATATATGTCGCATATCTTATCTATAGCGTTATTCATTATATGCATCATTTTATTGATCGCACATTTTAGAGACATTAAAAATTCGCCCAAATAAAATGGATAGAAATTACTTTGGACTAACCGATACAGGAAAAGTAAGAGATAATAATGAGGATACCTTTATTGCCGAAACTACGGCAGCTAACGATCTGATTATTGCCTGTGTGATAGATGGGGTTGGGGGTTATTCTGGAGGCGAAATTGCTTCGGCGATTGCCAGACAGTCAATTTTACAACACCTGAACAGTCAGCGTAAAGACTTGCCTTCGCTGATGAAGGATGCAATTATTGCTGCCGATGGACAGATAATGGCCGAAAAGCAAAAAGTTAAGGAACATGAAAACATGGCCTGTGTACTTACGCTGGCAGTTGTCGATCTTCAAAAAAACCTGCTCTATTACGCACATGTTGGTGATACGAGGCTGTATTTACTTCGCGACGGATCATTAGTTAAAATATCAAAAGATCAATCTTTTGTAGGCTTCATGGAAGATAGCGGACGCCTTACCGAAGAACAGGCCATGAGCCATCCCAAACGTAACGAGATTAATAAAGCTTTGGGTTTTGGTGCAAAAATAGCAGCGCAGGACGATTATATAGAAACCGGCCAATCCCCTTTCCTTCCTGGTGATTTGTTATTGCTTTGTAGTGATGGCCTTTCCGACATGGTTAACAGACAAGGCATTACAGACATTCTAACCAAAAAGACCACTTTACAGGAAAAAGGAGCTGAGCTTATACAAGCAGCTAACAATAATGGTGGGCGCGACAATATAACTGTTGTTTTGGTTAAAAATGGTAAACAATCATTGGTACATGAGGCAACAAAACCTGCAGTAAAAGTAGAAAGCCCAAAACCTACTGTAAATCACCAGCCTTCAATAACCCATACTGCCCCTAAAGAGGTTACGGTGCAAAAAGAGATTACTCCTGTTGCTATTCCCGTGGTACAAAAAAACAACAAGGGTTTGGTAACACTGTTGTCTGTACTCTGCATTGTTTTTCTGGCATTCGCACTTTATCTGCTATGGCAAAATAACGTCCGTTCAAACGCCATTAAGCAACAAAAGCTGACAGCTTTGCAACCTGTCCGTAATGAGCAGGAAGCAAAACTTCAGGACACGATTAACAAATTGATTGGTAACACGCTAATCATTTCCGACTCCCTGTTCAAATCGCCAATTATACTTAATGAGGATATACATTTTAATAAGGATACGCTTTTCATCATTGCTAAAACGCCTATTATCATCAGAAGCGATTCTGCATATAAAGGCAGTGCTGTGTCTATTAAACCCATCAGTAAGTATGTGTTTTTAGAGAACATCACATTTGAAAACTTCCATACAGCTATATTATCCCAAAACAATGTACTGCAGCTAAAAAATGTACGGTTCAACAACTGTGTTAATTCCATAGAAGCTACTTATAATTTGCCTCAGAACATGTACATCCAGGGAAAAATACCTGCAAGTTCTTTTAAAACAGATTCATTACCAACCACGGGAAGTCATTAGTATGGAGAGCAGGAAAATAGAGCGTGCTTTTATTATACTGATAACTATCGTATTAGGATCATTATTCTTTACACTTTTCAATACCTTACAGCGTAATTTTGCCGATGTGGGTGTCCGTTTGGACAATGGAACCATGATGAACCTGAATGCTAAAAATCCAGGTGGACTCATAAAAACCTTACTTGAAAAGGGATACTATTTTGAAGACAAAAAAGACGTCAACCTAATAGAACAAACTGTTGCAAACGGGGTTAAGTCTTTTAAAGAGCCACTTGACAACGTTGGGGAGCTGAATAAAAGCAAATTCTTTGTTGAGGCGGATTATGCTTTTGCCTCTGGAGGACAAAATTTCAAAAAAAGAGCTAGCGACTCGCGCGCATTACTTGGGTATACCGGCGACGACTCTTTGCGTTTCACCCAGGAAAGAAACCGGCCTCCTCAGTTACCTGCTCAAACCGACCTTAAACTAGGGGTCCATAGCATATCGGGTAAGATTATAGATACTGCCAATAAAGCCGTATCCGGCGTTCTGATAAAACTACAAATGATAGTTCCTCAGGACAGTGCTTATGTTGATGATGAGGTAGAAGTAAAATCAGCGGGATTAACATCATATGTCCGAACAGATGCCAACGGGAATTTTGCATTTTTAAATTTACCTGAAGACAAAGCCTTTGAGCTGTTACCCTTAAAACCCGGCTTTCAATTCGGAAGATCACAGGGTATACAGGAACTTCAAAAAGATGCTTCGTTTACATTTAAGCAAACACAACATACTATCCGGCTTTTTTCTGCAAGGGATTTTAAAATCTTAAAGAAAGAAAAATCGCTGATAGTCCGTACTCCTGATGAATTTAATAAATGGTTCTGGATCATTACCGGAAGTTTTTTTGCAGGATTTTTCCTGTTGCATTTCCTGCTAAGCATTAAGTTTCCTCAGGCAGATCAGCTTATTTTACCGATCATTATGCTAATGACGGGACTCTCGTTTATAGCATTACTCAGTTTACAAGATCCATTACGGGATCGTTTTTTAGCAAAAGATACCCTTGTTTTTTTTGGCATGGGCGTTTTCGCCATCATTATATTAATGCTCATTAAATTCCGGAAGTTTAATGTCGACTCCAGGTTTTACCGGATGCTTGTGCTTAATAAAAACTCAGGAAAAGCAAACGGGTGGCAATGGGCGGGGCTGGCACTGGCGCTACTGGCCTTAACCATCATTTTCGGAAATGGCCCTGAGGGCAGTGGTGTAAAAGTAAACCTGTTTGGTGTACAACCCAGTGAGATCGTAAAATATGCCATCATTTTATTTCTTGCAGGCTTTTTTGCCAGTAATGAGCGTTTTATCACCGAATACCGCAGCTGGCAAAAAAGATGGTATTTCTTCTMRWTCKNACWYNTSKYWMYSKRCANCGMYRYYCTKMYGWWCYTRGYTNTRGGCGAWNNGGNYYYTGCMAWRRYRRTRYSWKWKRCAYWYAYCNAYANTGWTWTCWTKNTCGSNGTGKNGMYTNCNTGRTRWTGYTNNTTGSCANNAWWMCTTMNCMYAYWMMCTGWCYNGKTWWKYSAMCAYCWGRNATAGCCAGTCTGGTTACCGTTGTATTGATGGGCCTGGCCATGCTGATCAATAAAAAACAGACCAGCGAATCAGCAATAATGGTCATCATGATCATCGCAGGTTTCTTATTGATAGATCAGGTTCCTTATCTCGACAAACTCATCCCGGGACCTGTTAACCGACTTACAGAACGTAAATCTATATGGCAAGACCCATGGAATAACGAAGTCTATGGCGGAGACCAGGTCGCAAATGGTATTTGGGCTATGTCTGGTGGTGGCTTAACGGGTCAGGGTGTAGGCGAAGGTTTTGCCAAAACAATACCAGAGGCACACACCGACATGATATTGCCAGCCATAGGCGAAGAATTCGGGTGGACAGGTATAGTGAGCATATTTGTGTTGTTCCTGATTTTCTTAAACAGGTCAATAATTATAGGCCGGCAAACGGGCACTCCATTTCTATTTTATCTCTGCGCAGGTATTGGGATAAGTATGTTTGTGCAGTTCCTGCTCATTGCCGGTGGTTCTACAGGAGCATTGCCCCTATCAGGTGTTGCATTGCCGTTTATCAGCTATGGTGGGTCATCACTGGTAGCAAATATGATGGCAGCCGGCATTTTGCTTTCCGTTTCTTTAATCAGAGGCACAGATGTACAGATGGCATTTATTACCAAACAGCAAGATAAGAACCTTGTACCGGCACTTTTATCTGCCAGCATCGCCGTTCTTCTGTTAACCATCACCATATCAAGATACATTGCCAATAATAAAAAATGGGTAGTACAGCCATCGCTTGTAGCCGATAGAAGTGGTTTACGCATGTTTAGCTATAATCCCCGCATTGCAATTTTAATGAACAAATTAGAAGCGGGCCAGTTATACGACAGAAAAGGAAGGGTTCTTGCAACAAGTAATCCTGACTTTGTCAGGAAACAGGCAGATACGCTAAAAACATCTGGCATTAGCTATAATCTCGATTCGGCCATGCATAAACGAGTCGACAGGTATTATCCTTTCGAAGAGCAAACCTTTTTCTGGATAGGTGACGCAAACACGGGAGTATTTAACGGTAGCACAAACGGGTATTTTGCCGAGTATGAACATGCAGCAGAGCTTAGAGGCTTCCATACACCTATTACCTCCTTCAATACAAAAGCGAATAAATACCGTGAAGACCGCTTTCTGCCGAGAGGCGTAAAAGAGATGACGGTAAGCAAAAGAGATTATGCAGCCCTGGCTCCTTTACTACTGGCAGGAATCAACAGCAATGAGGTTGAATCTTTCAAAAAAAGAAACAGAGATGTTAAGCTCACCATAGATGCACGTTTACAGTCAACCATCCAGCATTCTGTTGGTTTGGATACCTCACTAAGAAAAAGCAGGGTTTCCGTGGTAATCATGGAAGATTCAACTGGCGATGTACTCGCTTCATCAGTTTACCCCTTACCTCCAGTTAAGGATTGGGAGCTGTTAAACATGACTACCAACGAACAGAACAAGCTTTCCGGCTGGTATACCAATGCAGATCTTGGATTTACCTACGCAACACAGCCAGGCTCTACTGCTAAGGTTTTAACAGCAATGGCTGCCTTTAACAAACTGGGCATTAATGCAGCCAAAAGATCTTTTACAGTAAGTTCCTATGAAAGGATCAGAACCAAGGGTATAGAACCGGATGAAACAGGAAATATTACATTGGAGCGTGCAATTGTAAACTCAAACAATGTTTATTTTATTAAATTAGCTAATGAAGAGCATTTGCAGGAAAACATGGCCGCTTTATATATGAAAACCGGAATGTTCCTTAGGGGCGTTGGTGGTTATTACTTTGATAAGGACACCAGTAATGCAAAACAAGAGAACAAGTGGATGAATCTTTGGCGTAAAACTGAATTTAATACTAAACCGAGATATGATCCTTCAAATATACGTCGCACCAGGGCCAAAGGTATTTCCGGAATGGCCTGGGGGCAGGGCGAGTTAATTGCTACCCCCGCCTCTGTTGCAAGGCTTATATCCGGGGTGGCTAATAAGGGCACATTAGTTGCTAATCGTTATGTTTTAAAGATCAGCGATTCTACAACTAAAGTTAAACCAGGTATTAAGTTGGCCAATGACCCGCAATACGCGGCTTTGCTTACAGATTATATGCTTAAGCAGAGTGCCAATAAGCGGTATACATTGGGCATTACTGTAGCAGGTAAAACAGGAACACCAGAAAGGATCTGGAAAAAAGAGCGAATTAATGACGGCTGGTATGTGTTCTTTGCTCCCAAAAAATCAGGTCCCGGTCACGTGGTTGTTTGTATTCGTATAGAATCTACCAGGGGCTCAAGTAAAGCGGTACAACTTGCCGGAAAACACGTTGTACCAGCATTATTGGATCTTGGATATATCAAAGATTTTAAACCGCCTGTTGCAAAACCTGTTATAAAAGAAAACATAGTAGTAAAAAAAGATAGCATCAACTAGTTAAAGAAAGGATAAAACATGTTTAACCTATTTAGTAAAAATACCTCAGAAAAGCCACAGGATGTTAAAGCCATCAGGGAGGCTATACTTGTTTTCATTAAGCAGGAACTACAAAAAATGGAAGGCGGAGAAGGAAAACACATTAAAGGTTTCCAGCTCTACATTGCCTGTATACCTGTAGAAAAATACATGTATGAATCGGCGGTTTTTGCCGAAGAGGAGGATCATTTCAAAAATGAGGTACAAAGAATAGCTGATGATTTTGCAATAGACCTTCCCAAAACCTGGACAATGGAAACTGTTTTTGTGGATGAGCTACCTCAGCAAGCCATAAGGATGGCTAATCTGGAAGTGGCCCTTTACATAAAAACACCTGAACATGCAGCAGTACAAAAATCAGGAACAGCATACATAAGAATTTTAAGTGGTGAGGCCGAGAAAGCCGAATATCCCCTCTCTTCTTCTGATGGCAAGATTAATATTGGCAGGGAAAAACAGGCACAGGATAGCGACGGCTTTATCAGGGTTAATAACATTGCCTTTCCAGATTCCAGCACAAATGAATGCAACAAATACATAAGCAGGCAACATGCCCATATAGAATGGAATAATGATGCTGCAGCTTTTATGCTTTTTGCTGATGATGGAGGTGTGCCTCCCCGAAATAAAGTAAAAATAAGGTCTGTAAAGGAGCATAATTCTGTAAAACTTACCTTCACAGAACTGGGGCACGCACTGCAAGAAGGAGATCAGATAATTTTAGGAGAATCAGCTGTTTTGGAATTCAGTTATCATTCTAATCAGTAATTATAAACAAATGGCAAAAGTATTTACTATAACAGAAGGATTGGAAAATATGGGTGCACTACGCACCGGCGGACAAGGATCTGTATATAAGGGTAAGAGAATGGGCGCCATTCTTTCGGCTGTAAAACTATTGCCCACACCTATCCACGCAGAGAACACTGAGGACAAGAATTTCAGGGATTTCCAGAACGAAGTAGAAAAACTAAAAAAAGTTAATGAAGATCCAAGTCCCAATGTAGTCAAAATATTAAACTCAGGTCTTACTGAAAGCGGCTCTCTTCCTTTTATAGAAATGGAATACATAGAGGGCCCTGATCTGGAAGACTTGCTGAAACCGCCACATAGTCCCATATTTACCATAAGAGAAACCATCAAGCTGGCCGATCACCTGGCCAATGCCCTTGCGCATTGCCATAAAGTAGGTGTTAAACATGGCGATATTAAAAGTAACAATATCAAATTCAATACGGATACGGGTAACTATATACTGCTTGATTTTGGTTTGGCGGTAATGTCTGATGAACAGCGCCGTTCCAGTTTACGTCATGCAGGTGCGGTAGAGTTTATGGCTCCTGAGCAGCACGATGGAAAAATGCTTTTTCAATCCGATATTTACAGTTACGGTATTATTCTTTATGAACTTTTAGCCGGAACAGTCCCTTTTCCATTGATCAATAAAACAGAAACATCTCGAAATATGGTGATGCTTTCACATATCGAAAAGCAGATCCCTGATGTGATGGAGCTCCGTAAAATCCGCTTACCGGTAGAATGGTCAGAAGAAAAGAAAGCACATGAAATGATGGCTCCGGCCTGGTTACTCCAGGTTATTGAAAAATGCCTAGAGAAAGATCCGGAGAAAAGATTCCACGATGGAGTCGGCCTGTATGAAGCGGTTAGCAATAGCAATCAGGACATCCTTAACAACGAACAGGTTACAACAATAATAAATGAGCTGAAAGCCGAGAACGAGCGATTAACCAATCGGGTTCAGAAGTACGAAAAAGGAGGCAAAGCAAAAGCATTTCTTATTGGCGGAATTATATTATTTATTTGTTTAGCTACATTTGGAATAAATTTGGTCTTAAATCAACGTAAGGGTACTGAAACAGACAGCACTAACGTTGTAAGTAAACCAGTNGCWRMSAGTAAAAAGCAGTTCAAAAACTGAACCTGGCAAGAAAGTTACAACAGTGAATCCGGATACCTTACAAACTGTTCCGGCGGCTAAAAAGGATACGATCAAACCAAAAACGACTAAAAAAACAAAGGACGGATTGATTAATGATGTTCCTGAATTTTAATAAAACAACAAAGACACTATGAGCAAAGTATTTACCATAACAGAAGGATTAGAGAACATGGGCGCCCTACGTACAGGTGGGCAGGGTTCTGTTTACAAGGGTAAAAGAATGGGTGCCATTATTACTGCGGTAAAGATATTGCCAACTCCTATTCATACTGAAAATACGGACGATAGAAATTTCAGGAATTTTAAGAATGAGGTTGAAAAACTAAAAAAGGTAAATGAAGTACCAAATCCAAATGTAGTTAAGATCCTTAATTCGGGCTTAACCGAAAGTGGCTCTTTCCCATTTATTGAAATGGAATACATCGAAGGGCCAGATTTGGAGGAACTGCTTAAATCACCACACGCTCCAATTTTTACGATCAGAGAAACCATTAAACTTGCCGAACAGCTGGCAAATGCCCTTACGCATTGCCATAGGGTTGGGGTTAAGCATGGCGATATAAAAAGCAATAATGTAAAATTTAATACGGATACGGGGAATTACATCCTGCTCGACTTTGGCCTGGCAATCATGTCCGACGAGCAGCGCCGCAGCAGTGTGCGACATGCAGGTGCAGTTGAGTTTATGGCTCCGGAACAGCATGATGGCGAAATGTTCTTTCAAACCGACGTGTATAGCTATGGTATAATACTCTATGAGCTTCTGGCCGGTACAGTTCCTTTCCCATTGATCAACAAAGGAGAATCGGCACGTAACTCGGTGATGCTTGCCCATATGGAAAAGCAGGTGCCCGATATATTAGCACTGCGCAGAGCTCAATTGCCAGAAAACTGGTCTGACGTTGTGAAGGCACGAGAAATGAATGTGCCTGCATGGTTGCTTGATGTGATCAGGAAATGTTTAGAGAAGCGACCTGAAAACAGATTTTCTAATGGAATGGAATTGCAGGATGCCGTATTGCACCATAGCCATAGTAATGTATCTGCAACTGCAACTGCTGCAAAACCAGCGGCCACAGTAGCAAGCGCAGTTACTGCAGCACCGTCATCAGGAGTTCGTGTTGCAAAGCCCGTATTTGTTTTAATGATCATGGCCATTTTAATGCTGGGTATWCKWYSMKCWTMYNGCTTTGTTTTTTAAAAATCTTGAACCGAAAAAAGAGTTGGCTACCGATTCTACAAGTATCGTTCATCAAGATACTACCCACCAGGCCGAAGAAATAATTCCTGACACCACTGAGGAAATCAAACCTATTATTTTAGATACCGCAGTACAACAAACCAACCAGGATAGCTTAAAAAAAGAGTTTGAACGCCAAACCGCGGCAAATACACCTAAACCTACTCCTCCTCCTGTTACACAACCTAAAGAAGGACCAGAGGAACCTGTTATATTTAGCGAGGGCAAAAAATACAGAGTCCCTAAAACCACGCTCTATTTTCATGAGTCTCCAAATAACGATGCGCCAAGAAAAGGTATTTTAGGGCTGTGGATTAAATCAAAATTCGAGGTAATTGATGAACAGGGCAACTTTATCTATGTTACACTTACCAATGCTGATGGGGAGGTTACAAAAGGCTGGTTAAAAAAATCAGACCTGAAGGAAGTTCCACAATAAATGCTTAAATTTCATTACCAAATATTAAGCATACCGTTGTATGGCAAGAACTACACCGCTTTCCGTCAATTACACTGTACTTAAGAGTGCACTGGATCAACGTTTCCTTATACTTAACTCATCCGTTAATAAAATAATATTTATTAGCCTGGTTACTGTAATCAGCTTGCTTTTCATGTACACCTTTGTGCCTTTTAACATCAACAGATGGTATGAGGATGCAAGCAAATTTGACTTGTTCAAAATCTTTAGCATCTTTTCACTTGCCGGAACATTCACACTCCTGCTCACCCAATTTGGATTGCGGAAATGGCTACGTATCGAATACCTTACCTACGGACAATATTTCTTCTGGTTTCTTGGCGAAATACTGATTTTAACCTTTGGCATTATGGGTTGCGACTGGCTGCTCAACAATCATCCCGACTTGTCTGTAAGCAATTATCTCGACACATTCAATTATACCATACTTATTGCCATCCCCCCTTATGTAATTTCATTACTGATTTTATTTGGCGCACAGCAATACAAACTGGCACACAACCTTTCATTGGTAGCAACAGAACACAAAGCACTTTCAGATAACCTGTTGATCGGAGATGAGAACGGAAAAATCATACTAACCCTTCATCCGAACAATGTATTGTTCTTTAAATCTGAAGACAACTATGTAGATGTTCATTACTTATTGGGTGGTGAAGTTAAAACAGAACTTATCCGTACCACATTAAAAAAGATTGAGTCAACCTGCAGTTATTCCGGTTTAATAAGGGTACACAGGTCATATACCATCAATATAAAAACCGTTTCTTCTTCAAAGAAAACACATAAAGGCTATGTGCTTCAGTTCGATCCATTGCCCGACTTGCAGATTCCTGTTTCAGCATCACATCAAAAACAATTTGAGCAATACCTCAGCAGTACTACCTCTACGTTCCCATTCACCCCATTATAGCCCTATTTCGTCCCAAACACGTTCTAATCATTGTATGCAGATGGTTTTGCAATCTATATTGCACTAACCAAAACCAAACACAATGAAAGTAACCAGACTATTTTTATTGATCCCTTTTCACTTTTTATTTGCCAACCTAAACGCTCAGGTTATCAAAGGAACGATTAAAAACAGCGCCACACAGGAGGCCGCACCAGCTGTATCCATTCATGTAAAGAATTCTTCGGAAGGAACTTATTCTGATGACAGGGGAAGGTTTCAACTGACCATTAAAAAGAAATTACCCATTGTACTTGTCATCTCTTCTATCGGTTTTGAAACTAAAGAAGTTGATGTGCAAAGGACCTCTGCCGCGCTCGATATCACCATTAACCCCACATCTATACTTGGGCAAGAGGTAGTGGTTTCGGCCAGCAGGGTGGTACAAAAAAAGCTCTCCTCTCCGGTAACCATAGAGCAGCTCAGCAGTAAAGACATCAGCAATTCCCCTCAGCTAAACTACATGGATATGATCCAGGGTTTAAAAGGAGTTGATGTAACCGTTTCCAGTATTGGCTTTACCAGCATCTCTACAAGAGGGTTTAACACCAGCGGAAATACCAATTTCACACAAATTGTGGATGGGATGGACAACCAGGCACCAGGGCTCAATTTCCCTCTGGGTTCGGCCATCAGCTTAACACAGCTTGATGTTGACAACATTGAAGTACTCTCGGGTGCATCATCTGCACTTTATGGCTCAAGAGGCTTAAATGGCACCATGGTAATGACCGGCAAAGACCCATTTAAATACCAGGGCTTAAGCGTGCTAATCACACAGGGGGTAAACCACGTTAAAAACAGCGGCAGTTATGATCCTGTAGGCGCATCACCATATTATGACTGGGCAATCCGCTATGCCACAAAGATCAACGAGAAACTGGCTTTTAAAATTAACTCTCAATATACACAGGCAAGCGATTGGGTAGCTACCGATAGCACCAATAAAAATGGCCCTGGCAGCAGGTTTACAGATCCAAATTATAATGGCGTAAACTATTATGGTGGAGCTACAAGTACAGATATTAATCCGTTCTTAGAGGGAGCATTAGCGGGCGATCCTTCCCTGGCTCCCCTTATTGAACCTTTACTTGCCAAACCTAACTACGTAGCCAGAACAGGATATCCGGAGTATGGATATCTGGATAACAAAGCAAAATTATTCAAAGTAAATGCCGAATTCAGGTATAAAATAAATCCCAAACTAGAGGCAATCATGTCGGGCACATACGGTACAGGAAACATCGTATACACCAACGATACCCGCTACCAGCTTAAGGCCTTTAAAGTTGGCCAATACCGCGCAGAATTAAAAAGCGACAATTGGTTTGTCCGCGCATATACCACTTCAGAAAATTCCGGAAGAACCATAATTGCCGGCCCAACCGCTCAATACATCAACGAAGGATGGAAAACGAGTTATGATGGTGCTACAGGAGGATGGTATCCGGAATATACCGGTGCTTTACTCGCTTCCCTTGCCGGAGGGGCCAGCTTAAATGATGCACATTTAGCTGCCCGGGCATTTGCAGATCAGGGTCGCGCACAATTAGGCACCCCGGAATTCAACGCCCTTAAAGAAAAGATTTCCAATACACCTATTTCCGAAGGGGGCACCTTATTTCTTGATCGCAGTAAGCTCTACAATGCAGAGGCTCAATACAATTTTACCGATAAGGTTAAGTTCATGAGTGTAATTGCCGGCGTTAACTGGCGCTTATACAGCCTGAACAGTAAAAACACATTATTCCCTGATAAGGATAAACCAATCAATGTAAAAGAATACAGTGCCTACATTCAATTGGCAAAAAAACTGGCAGCCGACAGGTTAAGCCTAAGCACCTCTTTCCGGTACGACAAGAACACGCTTTTCTCTTCTCCTAAAGTAACCTCAAGAGCCTCGGCAGTGTATGAGCCCGTTAAAGAAAACTTTATCCGCTTCTCTTATCAAAATGCGTATAGCTTTCCATCAAACATTCAGGCATTGCAAAACACACTTAACGGATATAACAGCTACTCCTCAGGAGGCTCTTCTTTGCTGTTAAACGACAATTACCATTTCGATCAGTTTCCGCCATATACACTTGAAAGCGTATCCGCTTATCAGCAATCAGGCGATGCCTCTGTGTTAAAGAAATTTGAATACAATGACATTAAACCGCAATCTGTAAATGCCTTTGAGCTTGGTTATGCAGCTTTAATTGGCAAAAGAGTAATGTTTGATGTATTGGGCTATTTCTCTACATGGAAAAACTTTATCGGCTACGCCAATGTGGCAAATACTCCGGGAACCGACGATGTAACGGCTTTTAAAGATCACAGCACATATGTACAGTACAATATTGCTTTTAATGGCGGACAAACCGTAAACACTTATGGCTACGCTGCCAGTGTAAGTGTAGACCTGTCGCATAACTTTTTGGCCAAGATCAACTACTTTTCAGACAACATTAAGAACAAAAACAACAGCCAGGTAAACAACTTTAACACGCCTCATTACCATGTTAACATGGAATTTGGCAACAGTGGTTTCGGCAAAAAGCAAGAATGGTCGTTTGGCACTACCCTACGTTACAAGCCCGGCTATTTCTATGTTGTTTCGGGTGGCTTAGCTGAGGGGAGGGTTCCCAGTTCAGCAGTTATAGATGCCCAGGTAAGCTACAAACTTATCAAAGCACGTTCCGGCATAAGGCTGGGTGCTACAAACATTACCAACAAATACTATTCAACCGGCGTTGCCAACCCAAATATTGGCGCGGTCTATTATGTAACTTATGCATATAATATCCTTTAATATGAAAACCATCCCATCATTACTAATTGCCCTTCTTGTTACCCTTTCTTTGTTTTCCTGCACAGGAAACAAGTCAACGCAAGCGGGAAACTACAAAACCAGGTTAACCTTTAAACCTGGCGAAGAACAGAAAATTGCCGAAGCTTTCCTGTCGATAAAAGATAGCACTCAAATTTTATTGAAGCAGGGCACCTATAAATTCGACAACCTGAGCATTGCACAGGTGAACCATATCATGATACAGGGCGAAGGACATGACAAAACTATTCTCGACTTTAAAGAACAAAGCCAGGGCGGAGAAGGCATTAGGGTAACAGATGTAAAAGGCTTTGTGATCGATGGCATGACCATTCGCGATTCTAAAGGCGATCTGCTAAAGATTAACAAGAGCCGAGATATTACCATTACCAACCTGCATGCGGTTTGGAGTAAAGCCGACTCAACCAGCGGTGGCTATGCCATTTATCCTGTAATGTGCAAAAATGTACTGATAGAAAACTGTTATACAGAGGGCTCATCAGATGCAGGCATCTATGTTGGTCAAACGGATAGTGCGGTTGTAAGGAAATGTAAAGCAGCAAAAAATGTTGCAGGCTGTGAAATCGAAAACACATCTAATGCCCAGGTTTACGACAATGAATTTTATAACAACACCGCGGGTTTTCTGGTATTCGACTTACCGGATCTTTCAAAGAAAGGCGGCCATGTTAAAGCCTACAACAATTACATCCATGATAATAATTTCAGAAACTTTGCAAAAGCAGGCAGCTTTGGCACCTCATGGGGTGTAGGTAATGCCTCACCGGGAAGCGGTATTATCATATTGGCCGCATCAGATATTGAGATCTACAACAACCGGATCATTAACAACAATTCATCCTCAATAACCATTGCTTCGGGCTTTGCAGTTGATGAAAAAGCTGCCGAGAAAATAAACGACAATTACTTTCCCATTTCAAAAAACATCAACATTCACAACAACACTATTGAAATGGGCCCTGCCTTTCCGCAGCCAGCCTATGAGCACCGTATCGGAAAAATACTGGTAGCCGTTGAACAGCAGTTAAATGCCAGTGATCCAGCAAGAAAAAACAAACGTATCCCTTTCATTATGTACGATGGTATCTCGAGCAATATCTTAACCAAGGGTACAGCAGTTAATCCGGATTCTATTTGCATAAAACAAACGGGCGACAACCTATTTGTAAATGCCGACTTTTTAAACATCAGCAATCCTAAAAACTGGAAACCAAACACAAACATTACCCCTTATATCTGCAAGTAAAAACTAGTATCAATGCGTAAAACTTATCTTTTGGGGTTTCTCCTCCTTTTCAGTATTTCACTTTCCATTTTAAGTGAGCAGGGTTGTAAAAACAAAACCGGCCAGGCTGTGCAAAACAGTGGCTTTGTGTTTAAAGAAAGACTATCTGATTATGGTTTCTTTAAAAACAAACTAAAGGATCTTGATCCCAATGAAGGGGTTTTGCATTATGATATCAGTACCGCTCTCTTTACAGATTATGCCGTTAAAGACCGCTTCATTGTTTTACCAAAAGGTACTGCAATGAAGTACACGGCAGCGGGTGCGCTTGATTTCCCTGACTCAACCATCATTGTTAAAAACTTTGCTTATACCAATGTTTATCATCAGAAGATCATCATCGAAACAAGGTTACTGGTTAAAGACCCCACAGATAAGAATTGGAAGGTAATGAATTATCTGTGGAACAAAGAACAAACAGAGGCGATCAAACACATTACCGGAGCAAAAGTCCCGATTACCTTATTGGATAACGATGGCAATAAGGTCTTTACAAATTACCAGGTACCAAATACCAACGATTGCAAGCGTTGCCACATTAAAAATGATGTGTTAATCCCTATTGGTCCAAAGGCCAGAAACCTTAACATTACCCTTGCCGGGCAAAGTACCAATCAACTTAAGACATGGGCGGCAAAAGGAGTATTAAGAGGATTGCCAGATACAGGAGCGGTAGCTCAATTACCGAACTGGGCCGATGCTAACCATTACAGTCTGGAACAACGCGCAAGAGCATACCTTGATATAAACTGTGCCCACTGTCATACCAAAGGAGGCGACGCCTATAATACAGGTCTGTTTCTAGAATATGAGCAAACCAACCCCAATCATTTAGGGATCAGAAAAGCTCCGGTTTCGGCCGGAGGTGGAGCTGGCGGGCTTGATTATGATATTATACCAGGCGATGCTTCCCATTCTATTTTAGCTTACAGGATGAATAGTACAGAGCCGGGAACTGCTATGCCTGAACTTGCAAGAACACTTCCTCATAAAGAAGGAATTAAATTGATCCGTGAGTGGATAAATAGCTTAAAATAAAAAAGAACAGCCGGATATTTCTTCCTACTGTTCTAACCTAATTCACAAAACTCCCTAAGTTTATGAATGCTGTGTATCCATCCGGATCAACACAGCATTCAGCCTAAATAGTGTTAAACCAAATATGGTATGGCCAGATCAGGGCTGACCATTCCCTGATCCTTTATTAACTAACAATCCGGAAGGGGCGGAAAGATCTTTATTACAGTTTCTCCTTCAATGCCTCATAGGTCTTTTTATAATCCGCATTATCGGTTCTTTTTCAACAAGCTTTTTACTCCTTGTCAGCGCTTTGGTAAGTTCATCTTTGTCCGCACTATGCTCCAATACAAAATTGGGGATGGTGTTTGCCTATTGGAAGATGGCACATGCGTTTATGCAATCGTGTACACGGCATGCTGGCTGAAAAAGCCACAATAGCCAAAGGACGGTTCGCCCCTCTGCCCGAGGATCTGGAGGATGCCACGGCAGCAGAATTGCCCAATGGTGTAATGGGTGCTGCAATGGGATTAAAGTTTAAAGCAGATATTCAGCCTGGAGAGGTTGTGCTGATCAACGGCGCCACCGGCTTTATCGGAAGAATTGCCGTACAGATTGCTAAATTATACGGGGCATCTGCTATATTGTTATACTATAATGTTGACCAGGATGACTATTAAAACCACCCAAACCGATGTAAGTGTTGAAGATTTCATCTATGAATTTGCAGCCACACCGCAAAAAAAGCAGGATGGCTACCAGCTTTTGAAATTGATGAAAGATCATACGGGCTACGATCCTAACACGCTATCAAACTGGAACCCAAACACGTCGCACCCAAGAGATCTCTCCTGCGTCAAAATGACGAGATGTAGAAACCGACTATCTTTCTAACCAGCCCTCTGAAACCGAAAACGGCTTATCATCATCACTTATTCCCCTCGACAAAGCAGGTTGATCACCCATTTGTAATTCAAAAATCCCTCCGTTTATGATGTCATTATATGCAATCCAGTTCTTAGTATAACGCTTTCCATTCAATGTTGCAGTCTGGATATATACATTCTGTTTGTTATTGTCTTTTGCATCGATGATAAACTTTTTACCATTTTCCAATGTGATGGTCGCCTTTTTAAAAACAGGACTTCCGATCACATACTGGTCTGTACCAGGGCAAACACTATATAAGCCTAGCGCACTAATTACATACCATGAAGACATCTGTCCCTGATCTTCATCGCCAGGATATCCGCGTTCAGTTGCATTGTATAGTTTTTCCATCACCTTTCTCACTCGGTATTGAGTCTTCCAGGGTTCTTTCGCATAGTTATATAAATAGGGTACGTGCATCACAGGCTGATTACCGTGAGCATACTGCCCCATACCCGCCAACACCATCTCTGTCATTTCGTGAATCTCTTGTTTATAAGAACCTACTTTAAACTTGGAATGCATGGTAAAAAAAGTATCCAATTTCGCAGTAAACTTTTCCTCGCCTCCCATTAATGAGATTAAACCTTTAGCATCATGAAATACCGACCAGCTGTATTGCCAGGAATTGGCTTCAGTAAAAGGCCCTCCCCACTCGATAGGATCAAAATCAGGAATCCAATCACCTGCCGGCGTTCTACCTCTCATAAAACCCACGCTTTGGTCGAACACATTCTCATAATTGAACATCTGTCGCCTATAGATGTCCTGGTATTTTTTGTTGCCAATTGCTTTTGCCAGATTGTAAGCACAAAAATCATCATAAGCATACTCAAGCGTTTTCGCTGTACTTTCATGCACTTCACCCAAAGGAACAAAACCTCTGGTAAAATAATCCTTCCAGCCATCTCTGCCATTTGAACCTCCAAACGGGCCTCTATTGGTTGACTCGTGATAGTAGGCATCCAATGCTTTCACCGGATCAAACGTACGTATTCCTTTAATCCAGGCATCGGCAAGCAGGGATATCGCATGATTACCGAGCATTACCCCAGACATACCCGGGTTAGACCAGGCAGGAAACCATCCGCTTTGTACCTGCGCGTCCAGCAACGATTGCATATACCTGCCCTGCATCTCTGGATGAAGGATATTGTTTAATGGAAACTGGGCTCTGAAGGTATCCCAAAAGCCATTATCAGTGTACATGTATCCGTCGTAGATCTTGCCATCATAAGGTGAATAGTAGTAAGGCTTATTGTCTTTATTTAGTTCGTAAAACTTTCTTGAGAAAAGATTAGCCCTAAAAAGACACGAATAGAACGTTGCCTTTTCCTCTTCCGTTCCTCCCTCTACCTTAACCCGCCCTAACAGTTTACTCCATATACCAGCCGCAGCATTTTGGGTTTGTTCTAAATTTTTAAACCCACCCAGCTCTCTTTGCAAATTTAATTGAGCTTGAGCTTCGTTGATATACGAACTGGCTATTTTCACCTGAACCTTTGCTCCCTTTTTGAATTTTATATAGGCACCCATTCCTTCTCCCGCAGCGCTAAGCTGCGATGCCGAAATTTTGCCATCCTTATTCCCCCAGGTTCCGTATGTTTCAAAAGCTTGGTCGAAGATCATTACAAAATAGCTTTTAAAGTTATCGGGAACAAGTCGTCCGTTATTCACCCAGCCAACAATCTTACGTTCTTTTGGAAATATTTTAATTTCACTGTTTTTGGTATATCCATCCAATACTAAGAAAGCATCTTCTTTGGCTGGAAACGAAAAACGCATATGTGCCCCGCGCTCAACAGGAGAAATCTCTGTGACAATACCATTGTCAAAACCCACCTTATAATAGTTTGGTTTTGCAATTTCATTTTTATGATTAAATGTTAAAGCTCTTTCATGCTCATCCACAACTAATTTTCCTTTACCCGGCATTAGTGAAAACACAGCGTAGTCATTCATCCAGGGGCTGCATTGATGTACTTGCTGAAATCCTCTTATCGTAGTTGCAGTATACTGATACTTCCAGCCATCACCATTTTTGCCCGTTTGCGGAGAATAAAAATGTTGGGCAAAAGGAAGTCCAATTGTAGGATAAGTATTTCCATAGGATAGCCCATAATTTGAATCAGTACCTTGGAGTGTATTTACATATCTTACCAGGTCGTCTTGTTGTGCGAATAAGCATTCAGAAAAAAGAATTGAAATAAAAAAGAACAAACGGGTTGTTAGTTTCATGTTAGATTTAGGTGGAATTTAAAATTCGGTCTCAAATATCGTATGCTATTCAAAAATATAAATATTTGCGTGGCTTTGTGGAAGCCGCTCAACATTATTACAATACGCTCTACCGTCATCTCTCCTGCGTCGAGATTGACGGGGAAGGATGAAGACATTTACTGTACCAACACCGGGCATAATAGTGTGATTGCTAAGGCCAGCTTGAAGACAGCGTCGAGGCAGCTTCGACATTCCTTCGGAAAAAGGCACTTATTTTCCGAAGGAATCCTATCCCAGTCCTTAATCTGCCTTGATTCAGTCGAAGCCCAGGTACTAGCATGTACATATTGAGTACCATACAAAAGGAGATTGGCTCCTTACTTCACTACCATTTCTTTTTTGCTAACTGCATGTGCGCTGAAATAACCCAGGGCATTATTGCTAATATTGGAAGGTGGATTACCTGGGGTTACACCACCACCAGGACCATTCTGCGATTGCTGACTTAACGTATTCCAGTAAGTAAATACATTTTTATCTATACACTGCATTTCAACTTCTACGTTATCGCCTGTTTTTAGCTCATCGTCATCATCATTTTTCCCATTAAAAAACATCACACTCGGAACATTGTTTCCATCGGTAAAGCGGTCATTTTCAGAATACACACTTCTCGATTGAAAACCATTAACTTTTAGCACAAACCGGTATTGATTGGCAACTCCGGCAGGATCTTTATAATGTACCTGTGCCTGCTTCTGTTTTTCATTACCAAAATTAAACACCTTAACATCCAGCGAATCAATACCTACCGAATCTGGCATGGTTGAAGAAGCTGTGTAAAGCACATTATCTATATTTACTTTAAGGCTATATGTGCGTCCTGGTTCTCCTTTGAGTGGACCAAAAGTATAACTGCCGGGTGCGCTTTCGGTAAAGATCCATGAACTGCCCTGATCATCGGTTACATTTACTACTGCACCTTTAACCGCGGGGAAATCGTTAGGTTCTGTATAAGCAACCGATTGGCTTATTTTAATGGTTTGCAACCCCAATTTATTGCTAATATTACCTTCTATCACCAACTGATTTGGAGAAGTATTAAGCTCAACATCTATCACTTTTTCACATGAGCATATGCTAAAGGATACGGCAAGTAACAGACTTAAATATTTGATTTTTCTTAGCATCACTGTTAAAATTTAAAGTTGTAAGTTACCGAAGGAATAATGCCAAAAAGGCTGGTTTGCACTGCTTCGGTACGTGTTGGATCATTTTCTTTATCGCGGAACTGGATAGAATAAGGGTTTTTACGGTTCAATGCATTGTATACACTAAACGTCCAGCTTGTACGGAACTTCTTAGTCTCTTTGCCTTTTAATGTAGCTCCTAAATCTAAACGGGAAGTGTATGGCATTCTGTTGGCATTTCTATCGGTATAGTAATAAGTTGTAAGGCCACCTACATTATATTTTCCGGCCGGGTAGGTTACGGCATTACCGGTGCTGTAAATGTAATTGGCCGACACTGTCCAGCGGCGACTAAGCGTGTACATGGCAACCAGGGCCAGATCATGCGTACGGTCTTGTTTTGCATTGAAATATTTGCCTTTATTGATTTCATCAAACTGTCTTTCAGTTTTTGAAAGCGTATAGCTTAACCAGCCGGTAAGTTTGCCTTTGGTTTTTTTACCATAAAGCTCAAGTCCATACGCCCTACCCTCACCATACAGCAATTCAGATTCAACATCTTTATTGGCAGTCAGTTCAGCAGCATCCCTATAATCTATCTGGTTTTGTAACCATTTATAATACACCTCGGCAGAAAATTCGTAAGCATTGCTTTCACTATTTTTGAAAAACCCTAAAGCTACCTGATCTGCAATCTCGGGCTTAATGTTATTGCTGCTCATTACATATTGATCTGTTGGAGAGCTGGAGCCTGAATTGCTAAGGATATGGATATTTTGGGTATTGCGGTTGTATGATGCCTTTATAGAGTTTTTCTCATTTAAGCTATAACTTGCCGATAGACGTGGTTCCAGGTTGAAGTAATTTTTAACAAATTCACCGCTTTTATAGGTTGATGAGGAACTTACTTCTCCTGAACTATCATATGTATTTAATGTTCCAGGCCCTAAGAGGGAGAACTGGCTTAACCTTAAGCCGTATAATAAATTAAATTTATCACTAATGGTCCATTCGTCTGAGGCGTAAAGAGCTAATTCCAATCCATAGCGATTCTCTATAGAAAGTGGATTGAAGCTTGAACCGGCCGATGTAGTAATATCAGAAGGGGCAATTCTATGGTGCGTGGCGTGCAATCCGAATCTTAGAATATGATCATTACTATAATACTGCAGGTCTTCTTTAAAATTGAAATCTCGGATCAGGGATTTTACCTTAGCACTGCTATTTTCATCCAGTAGCTCGATAGCATAGTTATACTTGTTATAGATCAAAGATGTATTTGAAAACAATCTGTTGTTAAATACATGGTTCCAACGGATAGTAGCTGTTGTATTGCCCCAATCGTTTGCAAAAAGGTCTTTGATACCAATATTATCCTGCCCAAAATAGCCCGAAAGGAACAGCGTATTCTTATCATCAAACTTGTAGTTTACCTTGGCATTAATGTCGTAAAAGTTTAACGTATTATTCTTTAATGCCGAATCACCCGAGGCTTTAAGCAAAAGATCTATATAAGTACGTCTGGCACTGATCATAAAAGAACTTTTATTCTTAATGATTGGCCCTTCTGCTTTTATGCGTGACGCGATGAGCCCTAGTCCACCTTCAAAGCCATATTCTTTATCATTACCATCCTGCATTTTAACATCAAGCACCGAGGATAGCCTGCCTCCATATTGCGATGGCATACCACCTTTGTACAAGCTTACGTCCTTTATAGCATCGGCATTAAAGGTTGAAAAGAAGCCCAACAAGTGAGATGAATTGTACACTGTGGCTTCATCTAAAAGGATCAGGTTCTGATCGGCAGCTCCCCCGCGTACAAAAAACCCTGTATTACCCTCTCCCCCAGCCTTTACTCCCGGTAAAAGCTGTATGGTTTTCAAAACATCCTTTTCGCCAAATAGAATAGGTACATTGTCGAGATCGGCCATATTAATCTTGTTGAGGCCCATTTGAGGACTCTTTACATTTTCATTTTTCCTTTCACTGGCACTTATTACTACTTCTTGCAAATCTGAAACGGCAGCAAGTTCTATATTTAGTTTTAAGGCCTTGTTTAAGGTGATTTTTTGAGTATTGCTCTGGTAGCCACTGTAGCTTACGATAAGACTATACTCACCTCCATCGGCTGTTAGGGAATAAAATCCGTATGCATTTGTAGCAATACCTGAATTTTGGGTGGCACTTTGCAATCTAACCGTTGCTCCAATCAAGGTTTCTCCGGTTGAAGCATCCCTTACCGTACCACTAATGGCGAAACGCTGCTGCGCAGATAAGAAGAATGGTGCTGATGTAATGGAAAATAAGAGGAAAAAGAGATATACTTTCATAGTGTTTGGGTAATTAACCGCAAAATTATCGTATTAGTATACCATCACCCCAAAAAAACCGATGAAACGGACAAAATAAGTAATGAAGTGTTCAAAAACTCCTTTGAATTGTAGAAAATAGCAATGACGGTGTGTGCTAGCACACACCGTCATCTCGAATTATTTCTAATCTTCCAGCACACCAAATTTCCCCATATTGAAATCAGCAATCGCGTCTCTGATTTCTGCTTCAGTATTCATTACAAATGGTCCGTAGCTTACAATAGGCTCATTCAAAGGTTCCCCGCTTAACAACAAAACAACACTTTGTTGATTTGCTTTGATATGAATCTCTTCGCCTTTGTTTTCAAATAAAACAAAGCTATGTTCTCCAACTATTTCATCGTTTACCTGAACACTTCCGTTTACAACTAATAAAGCGGTATTGTGGCCGGCCGGAATACTGGTAGTCGTTTCGGCACCTTCATTCAATTTGATATCAAACAGGTTCACCGGACTGTATGTTTCTGCAGGACCCGCAACACCATTGAAGTTTCCGGCAATTACATTTACCTCTCCACCATTGTCTGCAAGCTGCACTTTACCCATACCATCTTTGGTCAACTCCTGGTAATGCGGAGCAGTTGATTTATCCTTTTTAGGGAGGTTAACCCATAACTGAACCATTTCAAAAGGTCCTCCTTTTTTAGAGAAAGTCTCTTCATGATATTCTTTATGCAAGATTCCATTACCAGCAGTCATCCATTGTACGTCACCGGCATTAATTATTCCGCTACTTCCGGTGCTGTCGTGGTGTGCAACACTTCCTTTGTAAGCAATGGTTACTGTTTCGAAACCTTTATGTGGATGAACACCAACACCTCTAAGGTGATTTGAAGGCCCAAAATCATATTCAGGATTAAAGTCCAATAGTAAAAACGGACTTATTCTCTCCTGCGGAATGCCAGCGCCCGGGATATAATTAAATACCCTGAAACCATCACCAACCATATGTGGGCGATCAGAATTTATCACAATTTTTTCAATTAACTTTTTCATTTTTAATTCTCCTTTTAATAGTATAGTACAAAGTTATATCAAATAAACATGCGGTTAATTGATCTAGGATAAGAAGTAAAGCCCCCTATTTGACAGAAAAGTACCACACCCAACCTATAAAAAACAATTGAAGAGGGATGCGCTGCCACAAATAAGACATCCCTTTCCCATCAAACTTTGCAGTTTCATAGTTGATGCTATGCATTGAGGCATATATGTTTGCGGGCAAAAGAAGTATAAAGAAAATGATTAGGAAGTACCCTGCATAAGGCCTAACTGCCGGGAACAACAGGGCTATTCCCAAAACAATTTCCATAATTCCAGTTAAAAACACGATGGAATCTTTAAATGGAATTACGGGTGGTATCATTAGGGCCATTCCTTTTGCATAAATGAAATGCCCTATCGCAGTGAAGCAGAGCATAACCAGCATTGCCAGATTGCCCCCGAATGTTAAATTCCAGTTTCCAGTTATAAATCTCGAGATAATCGAATACAATAAAAAAGTTATTGACAATATAAATAAGGGCTTCATTGTTCTTTGTTTTAACGTTCAACAAAGCTGCAGAATGATAGCTGCGAAAAAAATGACATATGTTAGTTTCGCACTTGAAGCTTACGGATCCGACTAAGGCTTTCGGGCTGAATCCCTAAATAGGAGGACAAATGTTTAACAGAAATATTCTGTATCAACTCAGGGTTTTTACTTAAAAGTAATGCATACCGCTCTTCAGCAGTAAAAGCAAGGAGATCCATTTCCTTTCGCAAGCGTTTTACGTATTGAAATTCAGCCATTAAGCGGCCAATTCTTTCTCCTTCATGATCTTTTTTATAGAATTCCTGTAAGTGTCTATAAGGAATAGCAACTACTTCAGCCTCTTCTAAAAGCTCAATAAAAATAGGGCTTGGTTCTCTGCTAATGAAAGAAAGATAAGCGGTTACAAAATCGCCTTCAAATTGGAAATCTACGGTATAATCCCGGCCATCTTTCAAAAAGTAATTCCGGGTTGCACCCGCATTCAGAAAGTAGATATAATTTTCAGTCTGTCCTTCTCTGATTAGATAATCGCCCTTTTTGAATGTTTTTAAAAGTAAACCGGAAGAAAAGGCATTCCACTTTTCATCAGTAAGTGCTACAAATCCAGAAATTGCCGACTTTATTTTATCGAAATTACAATTCATAGCTATAAAGATAGCTCTATTGAGTATTCAATGCATCCCGCAACTGTTTTTCTTTATCGCCATTCCAGTAAGCGCAATCCAACTGTAAAAAGACCGAAGTATAGGGAATGGTCTCATTTGTTTTAATGACCAGAACTTTGAACAGCTTCGATTCCGTATCCAACTTCCTGAATACTGAATCGTGAAGCATCGTTTGAACAGTTTGATTGCCGAAGATCGTTTTTGATTCCTGTACAAACTGCTTAACCCCCCTGGCCTGACTTTCTGTAATAAAACCTAACTCCTTATCCTGATAGATAATGGGTTTAACATGGCCAGACAAATTGATTTGTGTAAGTACCTGTTTTAACACAGGCAACAGAGCTTCATTAACATAAATGTATTCCATGCCCGGAGCATTTTGCTCTGGAAAGGCTTTATCAACAACAAGAATCCAATTCCTGTGGCCGAGGATTGGCAATTTCTGATTAAGTTGTTCTTTCCAGTTGTGATCTTTATCCAGAGCATCTCCATTTGTTTTGCTTGCGGATCCCTGGCAACCAAACAGTGTTACTGAAGCAATAAACACTAAAACTGTCAACAGTTTCTTATACATATCATTCAATTTTCTCATGCTACTTCTATCTATGAAAAGGTAATATTTAAATGCTCATTGGTTTTAATGCTGATCTTCTTGTTGCTGGTAATCTGCAATTCGGCACCGCTCTGTTTAAATTGGACAGGAATATTTTGAGCGCCCAGCATTACTGAAACCGATTTTACGCTGCCTGGGCCTATTTTATTAAAGGCCAGTTCCTGTAACTGCAACTCGCCATATTTTAGATTTATGGTATGTAACTGCTTTGCTCCTGTTTTTTTCTGTGTATAACTGCCCCATCCATTGGCCGAAGTAAAGGGAGCTTTAAAATTTTCTGCATTCCAGGCTGGCGCGAATTTGATATAACCTTTGGGACCATGATACTCAAAACCGCATGCGTTAATAAACGTTCCATAACTTGCCATAGCCCTTGCATAATGGTCGCTACACTCAATCTCATTGAATGGGTTTCTTTTGGCTGCATGATACCTATCATGAATAAATCGCGTAAGAATCAGACTCTCTTGTACCATCCCTTCGGCCATCAGGTGCGCTGCAACCTGATGTTCAAATCCACTCATACATTCGTGAAAGTAGCCCAGCTGCCAGGATACATTATCTCCAAATGGTTTAGGTTCGTTATGCGGATTGGTGTTCATGACCATTCCACCTTCTCCTGGCAAGGCATATGGCCTGCCACCAACGTGGGTTTTAATGTATGGGCCAACATCGGCGGTAAAGTTATATTTCCATAAGGCTTTTAGGGCAGCAACGGCTTTATCTTTACTCAACACGCGTGGCAGTCCTACCTGAAATGCCCAGCTTTGGCCGTATACCTGATCAATATGGCAGGTATTATAAGAGCCT
>NZ_AWRU01000031.1:261224-263106 GCF_000523515.1 Pedobacter sp. V48
ACGCCCCTGAACTTTATCTGGCCGATGAATAAAATATTCGCCATTAAACAGTTCCTGTTCCATGTTCTTGCGACCATTGGTTACATAAGTTTGGCAAGTTTGGGCAAATGCAGTGTCGCTCATTTCCTCTGCCATAGCCTGACCAGCTCTTGCCGCAGCGATGCAAAGGCCTACAATCCATGCAATTTCACCTTCCCATACCGCATCCAGAGTATTCTCCATTGGCGTATCCGTCATGCCGTCACCATTCTTATCCTGATCCAGCATGAATTGGGTTGCCTTTTTGATTTTCGGCCAATTGGTTTGCAGAAAAGTATCATCACCACTCATTTGATGCTCGCGGTAAAACCTAAGGACAGTACCTGCTTGTCCGTCAATGGCCGGCCTGTTTTCGTTTTCTGCACGGAATATAATGGCGCCACTATCTTCCTTAAACCCAACACCTAAATCTACACGGTGTCTCAGGTCGCGCTCCAGTTCAGGAAATATTCTGGCAACCGCTTGTGCGTATTGCCACACGTGCGTACAGGTTCCGGCACAGGCGCCAACGCCTTCCCAGCTCCAGAAGCGGCCGTCAGCAAAACGATAAGTATTTGCTGTTGCCAGTGTATCAATATTAATAAAGGTACGCTCCAGGAACCAGTGTGGAAGTGTGGCGTCATTCCATGTGGTACTCCACAGCTCCGTTGTGTTTGTTAGCTTTTCAAAATTTGACTGCAAGTACGCACTCACTGCACTGGCATCATTAAATCTGGTGGCGTAATGGAACCCCTGTTCTGCATCCTTAACTATTTTCTTGAGGTTAACATTTGCATTGTTGAAATGCCAGCTGATTGAATAATCGGCATTAACTGATTTTCCAGGAGTAAGATTTGCAGTAACTTCAATTCCACCTACCAGTTTTGAAGGAGCATCTGCAGCTGCAGAATTGGTAGCCGCAGCATTGAAGTGCTTGCCCGTAACCGGCCAGGGCTCAATAACAGCATATGTTTTTCCGTTTGCTTGGTGCAGGGCAAAACACATGGTTCCGCTATCTTGCACATTTTTCAGATCATCACTAAGGGCTTCAAACGAAGATAAGATGCTGCTCGAGTTTTCAGCTGTTACCACCTCATTTTTCCTTTTTCCGGTATTTGGTTTTCCGCTTAACTTGTTAACCCCATTTTCCATCCAGCCCAATACAGAAACATTGATATTGCTGGTGGTGGTATTCTTTATTTCTATTCGTAAAATGGTTGCAGGCAAAGCCGAATTCTGTGCATCTAAAGGAATAAATGGGGAATACACCTTTAGATGCACTGCAACAGGGAAATCTTTACTGCTGTATTTTATGGTAGCTATTGGATAAGCTGGTTTAAATTCGATCTCATCCCAATGCTCTTCACTTAATTCTTTAATAAAGGTTTTGCCATTCACAACGGCTTTTACGGCAAAACCCTGTTCTAATACCCGTCTATTGTTGGCAATGGCCGGCTCAATGTAAGCCGAGCCATCTCTGGCACGGATCTTTCTTACCTCTGTTCCATCATTCCAGTTCACAGTTTTGGGTTCTATCCCCTCCTGTGCACCTTCAAATGTTTCATTGTAGATTTGCCATAGCCAGAGTCGTCCATCACCACCAACATATACAGTTCCTGCGTGAAGGCCACCCACAGGCATCCCAATATATTTAAATTCATTTTTACTTTTAAAATAAGCCGTTTCTTCGCCCCTATTATAAAGCGATTTGACCCATTGTGGATCTAAACCCTTATTTTCGGGTATGTTGTGAAGAGGATAGTCTAATGCAAATATACTTTTGCCCCATACCGGGAATTGTACCGCTGCCAGACTAGCCGTAAGCAGGCCGGCTTTTTTAATAAAATCTCTTCTATTGGATGGT
>NZ_AWRU01000031.1:263150-333434 GCF_000523515.1 Pedobacter sp. V48
ATATTGATATATCTGGTTCAATTAATTAAAACTAAACAGTTTATATCAGATAATTTTGAAATTGCCAAAATCGCTTAATACTATGGCAATTTCATTTTATGTTCTGTACACTGCCAGCCAGCTTTACCATTGGCATGCCCGCTGAATGCAAAACGCATCAATAATCCATTTGCTGCAATGAACAATATAATTGCCAGTATGGCGGCAACTTTTGTTAGTGAAACAAGGGTTGGATTTTTAGAAAACCCACCAAAAATATAACCGATAATAAATACCATACAAACACCAAATAGTATTCGTATGAATATGATAATTGCGAATCCCATAATCTTAAATTTTAATAATTAATGTTTATTTGTTTTTGCCTAATAATTCCTGGTTCTCTGTTTTGCCCCAGTGCGGTTGAATACCGGATTGCTCTTTCTGAAGCAAAGCAAGGCTCCTGGTTGCCAACTGCTTGCCAGCCTCTTTATCGCCTCCCCACATTTTTGGAGTCTTATACATTTCCCAGGCTTTTACATAGATTGCTCTTGGGTTTTCAGGATTGAGTTCCTGTGCTTTTACCCGGTTCTGTTGAGAAAGTACACCGTATTTTCTTCCATATGTCATTGGGTTGATAAACACCTTTGTGCGGTAGACCATACTGAGCACAGTATATAGCTCTGAAAGCTCCTTTTTTTGCTTTACGGTATCGATCAGTGATTTGGCCATTTGCACCTGCTCTTCTCCGCGGTTGCTAAAAGGCTCTATACTTTCGCCATCGTCCTGATTGATGAAACCTATTTTTGCATTGCAAAATGCGGCATAATAATAGGGTAGCCAATCTTTTTTCTGCTGGGCTGCAATCTGTAAAAATTCTTTCTCCAGCTGTTCAAAATCTTTGGCCTTAGTTGCCTGATCTAATTTAGTTACCGCATTTTGTAATGCATTTGGTTTTCCTTGTTCCTGCGCCGCTGAAGTAAAATAGAATGATACCAGGGCCAGAATAGCTAATACTAACTTTTTCATTTATTGATTTTTAATGGTTAAAAAATATTTATAGATTTTTGTCGAGGAAATCGCTGGTGCGATCTATACCGAAGCTCATGAATACGCCTGCATAAAAAAATCGGGTGGCAGGCAATGTTATGGGTACTTTATTGGTACCATCCAGACTATAATTATATCCGAATACCTGCTTAGTGCCCAATATATTATTTACCCCTACACTAAATCCGGAAACGGGCCTTTGCTTCCAGCTGCTGAAGATTGAAAAAAGGTGGGCAATCTGTAAGTTCATTACACTGTATGCTTTTGTTTTTCCCTGATCAAAGATCTTGTAGGCATTGTGATCGGCATTGTATCTGATATCATAATACTTCCTTCCTGTAGCAATCGCATAGGATACATTCACATAGGTATTGATGTCCTGGAAATTTTGTTTAATTGCAATAGTTGCCGTATGCGGCGTAGCAAAAGCAGGTTGCAAAGCAAATGGGTAATTGAGGTAATCGCGTTTGGTATCCAGGTAAGTATAAGTAACCCAGTAGTCAAGATTTTTAATTGTTTTTTTATCCCTGAAAAACAATTCTACCCCCTGTGCATATCCACTTCCTTCATTATTAATAACAGGGATTGTTTTTACCAGGTCGCTGTACTGCTTGCGGTATGCCTCTATCCTGAGGAAACGGTTGTTTGCTTTTTTAGTATAGTTTAACACGTAATGCGTTGCCCTTGAAAATTTCAGATCAGTACTCCGGTACAAGATTTCGTTCAATGGCTCCTGGTAAAAAATGCCATAAGCCAGATTGAATTGCCCCCCGTCTTTTAAACGATAGGCCAAACTTGCACGGGGTGCCGCAACGGCCTTATTTAGCAAAGAGGAATATTCTATCCGCCCGCCAATTTTAGCTGCCAGATTCTTTGCCAGGTAAATATCCCCTTCAACAAAAGCTGCCGATAGATTGTCGGTAATGGCTAAGGTACTGTCGTTAGAAAAACCCCTGTCCCGGTTATAAAAGTGCTCTGCTCCGAAACGCAATGCCTGGTTGTTTGAAAGTGTATTGGTAAATACTATTCTGGCCTGTGCAAAGTTAGATCTGATTAATCTTTGGGCATTCTTATAGCTTAATTCAACCTCTTCAGGATTTACTGGCTGTCCGTAGATGTTTTGAAGACCATTAATGGTATGATCCTCATTATAACTATAAGCTAAACCTGCATCAACCTGCCAGTTATCTGCTAAAAAATCTTTATAGCTAAGGTTATTATAAATGCTCTTTCCTTTTACCTGATAGCTGGATCTTAGCGCAGCACTATCGATATCAGCATTTAGCATACCAACATCACTGATGTTCCAGTTGGTATAAAACTTGAGCATGCCGGTCTTCCCTGTTTTTATTCTAAAATTCGCATCTCCCTCAATATACTCCGGACCACTAAAATAATCGGGTTTTTGCTTAACAATAGAATTATAAAATGTTGCATTACTGTAGCGCAGTGTAACGCCATAGCTACTTTTCTTATTCCGAGACAACTGTTGTATACCTGCATTAGAACTTGGAGGAAAAATAGCAAAATAAGCAGATGACTTTTCAGGGAGCTCATTGCTCTCGAGGATCAGGGCACTACTCATTGCCTGGCCATATAATGCGGAATAACCACCAGTACTAAAAAGTATACCTTTAAACAGAATTGGATTAACGCGCGCATACTGCTGCACACCAGGCACCCTTGGATAGTTTGGATTTTTGAGCAGTGTACCATCAATAAACTGCTTAGTCTCGTCGCCTGTTCCACCGCGGACAAACAAGCCATCCAGATCGCCAACTTGTTGCGCGCCTGGCAAGGACCGCAGGGCTAAAGATAAATCAGCCATGCTCCCGGCAACAGTAAAGGCATCCATTGCGGTAAGTGAAGCCCCTTTAGCTTTATCACTTGCCTCAAAAGACCCTGCACTAATGGTTACTTCGTTCAGCGTTCTGGTATCTGGCTTTAAAACAATGTTCAGATAAAGGGATGAATCTAAGCTGATGTCTTTTTTGAACAGTTTATAACCTATTGAAGAGACAGACAGTACCTGTTTCCCTTTTAAACCTTCAAAACTGAATTTACCTGTGCTATCTGTTGTAGCTCCTTTATTTGAAGGGCTCAATAACACACTTGCAAGTGGAATAGCCTTTCCTTTATCACTTTTTACCATTCCCGAAATCCGGTACTGGCCAAAGGCAAAAGAGGAGGCCAATACCAACAAAATCAGGGTTATGTATGTTACGAAATTTGTTTTCATTGCCTGCCGGTTTTGTATAACTTACAGGCAAACTTATGCTGAAAACTAANGCMGKTKYTKRMSMGTANGACCACANTYANAAATTGTGTAGACGAGACCGGAGATTCTCTTTATAAAACTCACTAACCGGAATTTCTTTATTGCCAATACAAACAAAATCTCTTTTAACGGCGGTTATTTTTTGCACAACCACAAGAAAAGATTTATGGGTTCTTACGAAGGAATTTGCAGGAAGCTTTTCTTCCATGGCCTTCATGGTCATACGGGTAAGCACCGGCTTATCGCTGGTCGACAAATGAATTTTGATGTAATCTTTTAAACCCTCTATGTATTCAATATCTGCAACTACAATTTTAACGAGTGTATACTCCACATTTACAAAGAAGTCCTGAATTTCATTTGTCTCCTCATTGTGGTTGTTCTGCAAACGGAATAATTCATTGGCGCGGTTACAAGCCTTTAAAAAACGTTCGAAACTGAAGGGCTTTAACAGATAATCTACTACCTGCTGATTGAATCCTTCCAGCGCATATTGCTCATAGGCTGTTACCAGGATCACCATTGGCGGGTGCTGCAAGGATTGCAGAAATTGCAGGCCGCTTAGGCCGGGCATTTGTATGTCAAGAAAAATGAGATCCACCTGTTCAGTTTGTAAGACTTCATATGCTTCAAGCGCATTTTTACAGGTTTTAATCAACTCTAAAAATGGCAGTTGCCGGATATTATCTTCCAAGAGATCCCGAACCAACTTTTCATCATCAATGGCAATACATTTGATCATTTAAGCATTAAAGTTAAGGTAATATGGAACAAATTGTTTTCCGTTTTAATTTTTAGGTTGTGTTTGCCTTTATAAAGCAGATCTAATCGGGATTTAACGTTGGCCAGTCCAATGCCTGAATTTTCATCTTTACTGGAGTTGGGCTGATCATCAATCTGGTTCTCTACTTGAAATAGCAGTACATCATTTTTTACGGATGTACTTATGCTTATTTTAGGGTGACCCTGGTGGGCGACACCATGTTTAAATGCATTTTCGACAAAAGGAATGAGCAGCATTGGCTCAATGGTATAGTCTCCCTTTTCTATTCCAGAATCTACTTCATACTTAATTTCAACATCATTGCCAAAACGCAGCTTCTGTAATTCTATATAGTTATTAAGATAAGAAACCTCTTTGCCCAGCGCTACCTTTTTCCCTTGTGTGTCGTACAACATGTAGCGCATGAGTTCTGAAAGCATGATCAGTGAAGGTTCCATTTGATCTGATTTCTTTCGGGCCAGCGAGACAAGGTTCGTAAGCACATTGAATAGGAAATGGGGACTGATCTGAGAGCGGAGAAACTTTAATTCGGTCGACAGCTGTTCTGCTTCAATCTTTTGCTGTTTCCTGTCGGATATGATCTTATCAACTACCTTACGGTACACAATACTAATTACAAATATTCCGATAGAAGGTGCAAAGACAAATTTATATGCCGACATGTCGTTTAGCACATCGGGGAACCACCATAAAAGCAGGTGGTATTTTAACTGAAAGGAACTGATTATAAGAATTGCTGATGCAATAATGTATAACCACCACCATCGCCGGTTTAGTAGCCGAGGTATGAGGTAAAAGGCATTAAAATAAAATATAAAAAGATGAATAAAACCGGCAAGGGTAAAGAACGGTCCTGGTATAGGCCCTATTTTATAATCATGTTCTGCAGAGGAAACAAAATAAGGTAACAAGAGGATCATTCCCCAGACAAATACATGAAGGGCAATACTGATGTGTTGGAATTTAACAGATATTTTCATTAGCCTCTAATAATAAATTACAAAGCTACTTATTCATACATGTAATGAAACAAAGAGTAGACAAAGCAGGCAATTGTAGCGACAACAGCCTGCTTTTATTGTGTTACTAGCTTCTCAAATGCCAGGCTTTAGGCTTGGTAAAAGCACGCAAACCCTGGTGGGATAAGGTAGCACCTATACCCGAATGTTTTCTGCCACTCCATGGCACGCCGGCACTTACCCTGTCGCAGCAATTCCAATATCCGGTACCGGAATCAATTTGCGAAAGAATGTGTTCTGCCCTATCTCTGTTATCAGAATAAACCGAAGCCGTAAGTCCATAAGCCGTGTCCTTCATCATCTCCAATGCTTCATCATCATCCGCTACCTTCATAATTCCAATGATAGGGCCAAAGCTTTCTTCCTGCATTACCTTCATATCATTAGTTACATTGGTGAGAACCGTAGGTTCAAAATAATGCCCAATATGGCCTTTACGTTTACCCCCTTGCAATAAAGTAGCTCCTTTTTCTATAGCATCCTCTACCTGATGCCTCAGTACACCAATTTGTTCCTTTCTGGTTAAAGCGCCTATATAGACTCCATCTTCAGTGGGTGAGCCCGACTTCCAGGATTTCACTTCATTTACAAAAGCTGCTACATATTCGTCATATACATTTTCATGCACATAGATGCGCTCCACTGCACAACAGCTTTGTCCGTTGTTATAGAAGGCCCCATCGGCGGTACCCGCAGCTACTGAAACAATATCTTTTACATCATCTGCAACATATAGCGGATCTTTACCGCCAAGTTCCAGCTGACAAGGAACCATCTTTTTTGCTACCCTTTCGTAAATGTGTTTTCCTGTTTTATAAGAACCGGTAAAGAAATAGCCATCGAAATCCATATCTAACAAATGTTCTCCTGTTTCTTTACCCCCAATAGCGATCTGAAAAACATTTTCAGGTACACCTGCTTTTTTAAGTAGGCGCTCAATTTCCATTCCTGTTAAAGAAGCATATTCCGAAGGTTTATACATTACCGCATTTCCGGCAAGTAAGGCCGGCACAAACACATTTACCCCAACCAGATAAGGATAGTTCCAGGCCGATATGTTACAGATTACACCTAACGGATCATAAGAGATTCTCTCTTTCAGCTCATCGGTGTCAGTAACCCACTCATCTGAAAGATATTTCTCTGCATTGCTAATCATCCATTGAATCCTTGTTCTGGCCCCGTTAAGTTCATTGCGCGATTGCTGTAAGGGCTTGCCGACCTCAGAAGTAAGTATCGCCGCAAGTTTTTCTTTTTCAAGATCCAGCAAGTCGTAAAACCTATGGAGAACAGCTACACGTCCTTTTAATGATTGTTTTGCCCAATGTTTTTGAGCAGCTTTAAGCAGGCTGTATTTATTATCTAACGATGCTTTGTCGTTTTCTATTAATATCGTAATAATTTCTTCTGTAGCCGGGTTTACAACATTCATCTTTTATGATTTTTTACTGCTTCTATAAACTGTTCTTTAACTTTTTGAGAGAGTGGGTTTGATTCCTTCTCCTTCATTCTTTCAGGATGCCATTGTACGCCTAGCATAAACGCTTTGTCGGTTTTATCTTTAAATTCCAGGGCTTCAATGATACGATCATCAGTATCTGAATAGGCACTAACCATTAAATTATCACCAAGATAATCCGGATTAATTCCCTGATGGTGGGCACTGTTTACTTCTCCTTTTTCTACACCGGTTACGCTATACAGCAGGCTCTCCTTTTTAACATTTACGCCATGGACTTTGTCTTCAGCACCTTTTTTGTGGATTTGATTCACCTGCTCACCATTGTCTTCAAATACTTTTCCTCCCTCAAGAATATTAACATATTGCATGCCCCGGCAGATTCCCAGAACAGGTACTTTGTGATCTTGTGAATAGGTATAAATCTGTAATTCAAACTGATCTCTTTCAGGTAAAAAAACATCTGGCTTATTCGGATAATCCGGGGCACCACCATACAATTCAGGTACTACATCTATTCCTCCGGTTAAAACAAAGCCATCACATAACTGAAAATCGTAGATGTTATCCTTTTGAAAAGAAAGCTCTACGAGTTCAATTTCATCTCCCAATTCCTGCGAGGTAAACCAATTCCAATAGTTCTGAAAATTGGTTTCGGTATAGCTTATTCCAATCTTTTTTTTCATTAGAATATCTTTAAAGCGCCTTTAAATACAGTTGTTTAAAATCTTCTCGGCTTACCGGTTTAGGATTGTTAGGATGGGCAAAATCGGCAAGGGCCAGATCCGCAAGTGTTTCTATATGTTCGGGTTTTACACCGATGTCTCTTAAATGATGCGGGATATTTACTTTAGTGTTCAGTTCGAAAAGGTATTTTACCACCGCTTCGCCGGTCTCTTCTTTTAATTCAAGTGTTCTCGCTATTCTGCGGAATTTATCTTCAAAGCCAGCAATATTAAATTCCATTCCGTAAGGGATATTTACTGCATTGGCCAGGCCATGATGCGTATCAAGTAAGGAAGAAAGTGGATGTGCAAGTGAATGTACCACCCCAAGCCCTTTTTGAAAGGCAATTGCACCCATCATGGAGGCCATCAGCATTTTACTTCTGCTTTCCAGATCAGGTTTGTTTGTGGCTTTTTCGAGAGCGTCTTTTATTAACGAAATACCCTCTAGTGCTATACCATCACACAGCGGGTGCGGATTTTTTGCCAGAAATGCCTCCATATTGTGGGTAAGCGCGTCCATACCGGTTGCCGCGGTAATAAATGGCGGCAAATCCATGGTAAGTGCGGGATCGGCAAATACAATTTGTGCCATTAATTTTGGAGAGAACAGGATCTTTTTTTGATGTGTTTCATCATCCGCAATAATAGCACTTCTGCCTACTTCGCTTCCGGTTCCGGAGGTAGTTGGGATGGTGATAAAATGAGGAACATCGTTGGTAACGTAAACATCCCCACCAATCAGGTCATCGTATTTAAACAGATCCTCACGGTGATTTACCCTTAACACAATTGCCCTGGCTACATCCAATGCTGCACCGCCGCCAATACCAATAATGCTATCTCTGGAAGTATTATCCCACACATCGCCCCCTTTGTATACATCGCTTTTTACAGGATTTTTGTGAATGTCGTTAAATACTTCTACTGAAATGTTATGTGCTTGTAAATCGGTTACAATGGCTTTAAAAAATGGCAATGAAGCGATGGTTGGATCGGTAACGATCATTGGCCGTTTTAATCCATTCTTCTGCAAATAGGCGGGCAATTCCTTTACAGCCCCAGCTCCGAAACGAATGGTCGTTGGGAAATTATACTGATATACTTTATCGAATGTCATATGTATGGTTACTATTAATCAAATTAATGCCTGAGGTTAAATAATTTCAAAGTAGCGCTTAAGCTCCCAATCTGTTACTACTTTGGCGTACTGCTTCCATTCCCACTCTCTTGTTAACGTAAAATGCTCAACAAACTGATTGCCAAACAGTTCTTTTGCTACCGTCGATTGCTTCATTTTTTGGGTAGCTTCATAAAGGTTGGCCGGCAATACTCCGTTTGAAAGATCCCGGTAACCATTCCCTTCGGTAGCCTCCTTTTCCAGTTTCATTTTGTTTTTAACTCCATATAAACCCGCAGCAAGGCAAGCTGCTAAGGCCAGATACGGATTAGTATCAGAACCTACTACCCGTGTTTCCAAACGCGTTGCTTTTGCGTTGCAGGGCAGTGCTCTTAAGGCGACCGTTCTGTTGTCAATACCCCAGGTTAAGGTAGTTGGGGCCCAGGCCCCTTCAACCAATCGTTTATAACTATTAATGGTCGGAGCAATCATGGGCAATATTTGCGGCAAACAATGCAATTGCCCTGCTATATAGCTTTTCATCAGCTCACTCATTTTATGCGGATCCTTTTCGTCGTAAAACAAGTTATGTTTCGAATCCTTATCCCACAAACTCTGATGTACATGTCCGCTGCAACCAGGGAGATTTTCAGTAATCTTTGCCATAAAGGTAGCCATAACACCGTGCTTATAGGCAATCTCCTTAACCGCAGTTTTAAACAATACCGCCTGATCTGCCGCCTGCAAAACAGGCGCATATTTAATGGCTGCTTCGTAAACCCCCGGTCCGGTCTCTGTATGTAAGCCCTCTATAGGTATTCCGAATTTGCAAAGCAGATCAAAAAGATCAGTCATGTATTCATTTTTCAGGGTACTGCGTAAAATGGAGTATCCAAACATTCCCGGTGTTAAGGGTGTAAGGTTTTGATAGCCTTTTTGGTGTGCCGTTTCTGGTGTTTCTGCAAAATTGAACCATTCGAATTCTTGTGAAAAATAGGGTGAAAAACCACTTTGCTGGGTGTCTGCCAACACCTTACGGAGTAACTGCCGGGGACAAGTATATCCTGGTTTTTCATCATCATCAACAAAGTCGCCCAGGAAAAAAGGAATATCATTTTCCCAGGGTATTTTACGGAATGTACTTAGGTCAAGCTTTACCAGCGCATCGGGATAGCCGGTATGCCAACCTGTAAATTTCACATTATCATAAGCTACATCACCCATATCCCACCCAAAAGTGACATCACAAAACCCTAATCTTCCTTCTGCTAAAGAAGTGAACTTTTCGGCAGAGATATACTTGCCTCTTAAAACGCCATCAATATCGGCGACGGCGAGTTTTACTTTTCCTGATGGATGTTGCTTTACATATGCTAATATTTCTTGTGTTGTCATGCATGAGATGGTTTAAAGATTCTGTACAGCAAAAAGGTTATTATCAATATGGAGAAATAAATAAGTCCGAGTTTAAAATTGAAAATGAACATTGCAATAATAGATACGGTTGCAATGATGAGCGAGATGACCGGAAATGCCGGATAAAATGGAGCCCGAAAAGGCCTTGGCAGATCAGGTTCCCGCTTCCTCAGGATAACAATGGAAATCATGGAAATGATATATAATGTAAGTGCTCCAAAAACAGAGACAATGATGATCTCTGATGTTTTACCGGAAAGCAATGCCAGAATACCGATTACCATATTTCCTATCAGCGCATTTGCTGGGGTATGGAAACGTGGAGATATTTTGCCCAGAAATGATGGAATGTTGTGTACTCTGCCCATTTCGTAGGTTGATCTTCCGGCAGCAAGTATAAGTCCATGAAAAGAAGCTACCAGTCCGAATAAACCAACTGTAATTAGCAGATGGTACATAAGATGATTACTGCCTGTTATTTTTGCAAGGGCTAAAGGAAGCGGAGAATCTGATGTCTCTCCGCTTATTCCATTTTTATAAACTATTGCTTCCCATCCGGCGATGCCGGTAGCTGCAATAAATATTAACACGCACAGTATTGCCAGTGTAAAGATGGCCCATCCAAATCCTTTACTAATATCTTTTTGTGGGTTCTTGGTTTCTTCGGCCACATTGGCAATTCCCTCGATACCCAAAAAGAACCAGATGGCAAACGGAATGGCGGCAAAAACACCTCCCCATCCATTAGGCATTGCGTTATGGGTAAGGTTTGCTACTTCGAACTTTGGCAAAGCGATACCTGAAAACAAAAGCAACTCTCCAACTGCAAGTACAGTAATGATGACCTCAAAAGATGCCGCTGCTTTTACACCATACACATTGAGCCCTGTAAACACAAAATAAATGGCTATGGCACTGGTTAGTATGGGCACTTGCGGGAAAAATGCATTGAAATACGCACCAATTGCAAATGCAATGGCTGGCGGAGCAAGTATAAACTCTACAATTTGGGCAATGCCGGCAATAAAGCCAATATTTTTACCCATCGCTTTGTTTGCATAATCAAATACCCCTCCTGCCTTGGGGATGGCACATGCAAGCTCCGCATAGCTGAATGTAAAGGTTACATACATTACCATGATCACTATAGTGGCTATAGCCATCCCCCCTGTGCCGCCTTTTTCGAGCCCCAGGTTCCATCCAAAATACATACCCGAAATGACATACCCTACTCCAAGCCCCCAGAGCATAAACGGGGTGAGTGTTTTTTTTAAACCTTTGTTTTCTGTCATTTGATGATTTCGGTTACATGATTATAAATATAAGATAATTACTACTTTAACAACCACATTTGCTGATTAGTATTGTCATTTCCTTCGTATTGAGATTTAACAGCCGCATCAAGATTATCTGAATTATAACTCAACTCATTTGATGGGTAAAGCCAGCGTAAAGGGAAGTTCGTGGATGGGGTATTTAAATTAGTTGTGCTGTTTAAAGTAAATACAGGATATCCGGTTCTCCGATTTTCAAACCAGGATTGATATTTGCCGCCCTGTAAGAAATTAGCGAGGTATTTTTGTGTAATGATCTGCTTGATCTGCTCTTCACCTGAGCCGGCAAGCACAACCCCCGGAGTTGCAGGGAATGCGATTATATACGCTGCATCCATTTTCATATTGTGGTGATAATCAGCCAGATCAGGCGTATTTATAGCGATAGCATTCATAGAATTGGTAATACCTGCGGCATAATAAACTTGTGCCGATGTTCCAGTAATCCAACCGCGTACAGCTGCCTCGGCAAGGGCAAATTGCATGTCCCAGCAACTGAACACACTAACCGGTTCCGCGTTTACTAACTGCACATATCTGTTGTTAAGGTCTGCGTAATCTTTGCCCACTCTTCGTGTTTGCAAGGCCGAAAAGGCATCAGAAGGTTCTACAGCAGGATAAGCGCTAAAATCAGACTGTGATACTCCGGCCGATATTTTAACAGGCGATGGCTTAGCATAGTAAAAAAGTCTTCTGTCATTGGTTGCTTTTAAGGGTGCAAGCAAAGTGTTCGTCAGCATGGTATAGTTTGATTTCACAAAGGAGTTACCTGAACCTGCCGGCACATCAGACCATGGATAATTCTGACCTGCGGTATTGTTATAAGCTAATCCAAAATTATCTTGATAGTCACGCATCAACGGACGGTTTGCGACAATATCTTTGAAACGCTCAATAACCTTAAGATCCGCATCAGCTGTTTTTTTATACAGGTTAATGAGCACATGAAGTTCAAAACTATTGGTAAGTCTCCTCCATTTGTCTACATTACCAGCGTAAATCGGATCACCTTCAAAGTTCGTACCTTCAGCAAATAATTGGTTTGCCTGATCTAGCTCATTCAGAATTCCTTGAAAAACTGCTTTTTGAGTGTCATATTTAGGCTGTAGCACATTCTCCTCCCCTTTTACAGCTTCTGAGTAAGGGATATCGCCTACTTGCATAGTGCTCATAAAAAATTGCCATGCACGGATAAAGTGCCCTAATCCCTGATAAGATTTTTTAAGCCCATCGCTTGTGGCATAGTTCTCCATAGGTGGAATATTTCGCAGCAATGTAATACGATTGAAGTCTGTACGTCCAAGCCTGTTGTATTGAAATCCTTCTTGCCCCTCGCCCCAGGTGAGGTATTTACCCAATAAAAAAGGTTGCATAAACCCTTTAGTAGAGCTGATATCGTTACGAGTAACACTTAAAATCATACCTGTTGCCAACATAGCTGAATTTACCTGCGTTGTTTCATTTGGATTTGTGTTGATTTCCTCAAACTTTTTACAACCGTTTGTTAGAATTGCCAGTACCGGCAAAATCAACATATATTTTATAATTCTTTTCATCTTGATTTAATTTATAAACGTAAAAGCTGCCTTACTAAAATCCTACTTTAAGATTGAACCCTACCATTCGTGATGAAGGAGAATTCAGGTCTTCCGCATCCCGATCGGGATCTGAAAATTTAAAATCTGTTAACAGCAGTAAATTCTGACCTGTAATTGAAAATGATGCACTTCTGGCACCTATTCTATTAGCAAGCTTGGCAGGAAAATTATAACCTAGTGAAACTTCACGAAGCTTAATGAAAGTTTCTTTTTGAATACCCATATCCCCTCCTCTAAAAGACTGTGCAAAATCCTGATAACCTACCTCTACGTCATTTGCTGCATACTGTCTTGTATCACTGGTAATATTTCCATATTTGTCAAATTGTACTTCTCCCGACACTACTTTAACACCTTTACCGACATAATTATTTAAACCATTTACCACCTGATCATAGCGATATTGGTTATCCGTCTCGGGATTAGTACCTGTATCCCACATTTTATCGTATACGTAATTGTACATTAGTCCGCCAATACGACCATCTATATTTACACCCAAATTCCAGTTTTTGTATCGGAAATTATTAATAAAACCAATACTAAAATCAGGATCTCCGTAACCATATTTTTTATCATAATCGCTTTCAACAGGAAATCCGTTGTTAAAAATTACGTTTCCACTTGGATCCCTCAGCCAATATGAACTAAGATAAGTATCTAACCTTTGTCCTTTTTTCACCCATGGATTATCAGCTGATAAAACAGGATCAAGGTTAACATAATAGCGGTGCTGATTAGACCAGTTAACGGTACTTTTCCATTCAAAGTCTTCATTTTTTACTAAAGAACCGTCTACAGTAATTTCAAGACCTCTTCTGGCATAGGTTTCTGCAGTGTTCACCAATATGCTTGCAAAGCCAGATGATCCGGGAATATCAGTATTTACCTGTCTATTGTAATAGTACTTATCATAATATGCAACATCGAAATGTAGTCGTTTACCCAACAGGTATCCCGCTGCACCAACTTCCCAGGTACGTTGTGTACTTGGAAGTAAATGCTCTCCGATCAACTTTGATGGATAACTGGCCGAATTAAGTGTATTCCATGCCGAGGTAGTAGTAGAAAATGTTTTATTAATATCAAAAGGATCAAATGCGTTTTTAAAGAGCGTCCATGATCCACGTAGTTTAAACATATCAATCACAGCCGGCATTTTTACCAGCTCAGATACTACCACACTTGAGCCTAAAGATGGATAAAAGAAAGATCGTGATGATGCTGGCTGAGAGGAATTCCAATCGTTCCTACCCGTAGCATCAAAGAAAATTGCTTCGTTCCAGCTTACAGATGCTCTGCCAAAAAGACTGTTTATCTGTTGAGACCAGTTTGTTCCAGGCGTAATTGTTACGGGTTCCACTGAACCTTTCAAAGAAAAATACCTTGGCGAAATCAACCCGTTTTTTGTGGTGGCTGTAAAGCCATCGTCCTTAAAATAATAAAGGGTACCACCAGCCAATCCTTCAAATCCCCATTTACTAACCTTTTTATTAAAGGTAAGGATCAAATCATTATTGGTAGAGAAACCTCTTGCTTCACTTGTTTCATACATCCCTCTTGCATTCCATCCCCCGCGGGTAGAATAGATATTTGCTGTAGGATTTTGTTTGGTAGTTGTGTTATTATAATTAACATACCCCGAGCGCAGCATGAGGTTAAAATCATTGTTAAACTTATAATTGGCTGTTACATTTCCGTTTACTTTGTTCTTGGTCTCGCCACTTAATTTTTCGTAGGCAATTAAGTAAGGGTTATCGTACCAGTTGGTATACATCCAGTTTTGGGTTTTGTTTGGAACTGTCCAGTAGTCTTTATAATCACGGATATCATACTCGGTACCGGTCCACATAATAAGCTGATATAAATATCCCTGATTACCATAGCCGCTACCCCACATTTGAGGCGTGGAACCACGACTTAGGCCAAAACGACCTTCTACTTTAAAATGATCATTAACTTTAATCTCACCACCTGAGGTTAGGTTTATAATATTCAATTTTTGATTCGGGAACTGACCTTTCTGAAAAATATGGTTTAAACCAATCCTGAAACTTCCGCTCTCTGTACTCTGTGCAAGTGAAATATTATTACTGGTTACAATACCGGTATTCATGAAATTCTTTAGATTATCCTTTCCTACAGACACTAAAGGTCGTGCATCTTCAAATTGTTTGGTTTCCGGATTCCAATCCCTTGCAGTATTCCCGACGTCTAGTTTTGGGCCCCAAACATAATCGTTATCAATTTCGCCATTTTGACCCCGACCGTATGAACTTTGTACCTTCGGAATTGCCAAATACCCCAATTGAAACATGGTATTACTATTTACATCAATAGAAAATCCTTTATCTGCAGCGCCCTTTTTGGTAGTAATCATCAAAACACCGCCTTTAGCGCGCGAGCCATATAAGGAGGAAGCAGTTGATCCTTTTAATAAATCCATACTTTCAATGTCATCTGTGGGCACATCCCTTAAATTCATATTATCATAGGGAACTCCGTCAATTACCAACAGGGCATTCTCACCTCTTAGCTCTATGGTAGGGCTCTGATTAAATTCTGTAGAATTTTTAATTACCAAACCGGATACTCTACCGGTTAAGGAAGTTCCCAGATCAACGCCCTTTACAGTTTGGAGGTCCTTTCCGGCAACTCTTTGCACTGCATACCCTAATGCTTTTTCCTGCCTTTTAACACCAAGAGCCGTTACAACAACCTCAGAAAGACCTTGTAATTCGGCTTCGAGAACAATATTTAGACTGGCAACACCCGCTCTTACCACCACCTCTTTTGTTAGATATCCAAGATATTTTACGACCAATACATCTCCGTCCTTCGCATCTATTGAAAATTCACCGGAAACATTTGCTGAAGTACCTTTGGAAGTGCCCTTAATCATAACAGTGGCTCCTGATAACGGATTCCCTTCTGTATCTGAAATTTTCCCCTTGATGTTTATCTGTGCTACAGTGTTAGCAAGAGGCAATTGGGTTGTTGAGTTAGAATTTTTCTTGATTACAATCGTTTTATTTATGATTTTATATGAAAATGGCCTGTTTCTAAATATCTGGTCAAGAGCCGTTTCCACACTAACATTTTTTAATTCAATACTGATTCTGCCTTCCTGCTTTATGAGTTTATTGTTATAAAAGAAGGTATAGCCACTTTGCTCTTTTATGCTTTCGAACAGATTATTTAGTGTAGTGTTCTTTTCGGAAAGTGTAATGCTTTGCGAAAATCCCGTTGCGGAGACTTGAAGGCAACCTATGAAGATTAATATTACGATTAGTTTCATTGCCAATAAATTCCTGGATGAGAATAACCACCTGAAAACAGGTGCTTTCCTACATTGATTTAAATTCATACTTTTGAATGTTTGGTTAATTCATTAATTATTTAACAAGGTATTTTTTGAGATCGACCGGAACTATGTTCCATTCTAGCTTGAGAGTGGATCTATCCGGATCCTGTTGCAACCAGGGTCCGGTATTTTCTTCTCAGCTATGGGGTTAGGTATTTATTTTTCCATACAATACTAATTTTAGGTTATTTATTTGGTTACAATTAATTTCTTTCCTTCAATTTTAAAATGCACCCCGCCAAATTCCAGTATCTTAAGCACTTCTGATAATTTTACGTTGCGCGGTATATCGCCCATAAACTCATCATCAGTATGGTTTATTTCATATAATACATCGACATCATACCATCGCGATAGCTGACGCAACACAGATTGCAGGTCATCACCTTCAAAATGAAAATACCCCTTTTGCCATGCCATTACCTGATCAATATTGGCCTTACTAATTTTGAGGCTCATATCCAGATGTTCAACATTGGCCTGCTCTCCAGGTCTCAGGAAACGCGAAACTTTTTTACCCCTCCCATTAAGTAGTGATACTTTTACTGAACCCTCAAGCAAGGTTGTTTTGATGCTTCTTTCATCATCATAAGAATTAATATTAAAATGGGTTCCCAAAACTTCAACTTCCTGTTTATCTGTTATCACAATAAAAGGAAGCTTTTTATTCTTAAATACTTCGAAATATGCCTCACCGGTTAGTTCTACCTTCCGATAGGCCGCGTTAGCAAAACTTGTTGGAAATTTTATGGAAGAGGCAGCATTTAGCCAAACTCTTGTACCATCAGGAAGATTCACTTGATATTGACCGCCCCTGGGTGTACTGATGGTATTATATGCCATCTCTTTTTTCCTGGATTTTGTAACAGTATATACCAATTGCCCACTGGCATTTTTTGTTATCGCTACTCCCGCTTGTTTAGCAATCTGACCGTTACTTGCATCTGTTAGCGAAATTTCAGTACCATCAGCTAAAGTAAGTATAGCCTTATTTCCACCGGGTTCCGCGTCTTGTTTTGCATAAGCAGCGCGCGGATTAGCATGATTAAGATCGTGATTAAAATAAGAATATAAGCCTATAGATAACGTAACCAATACAACAACTGCAGCAGTAAGTTTGAGCCACAATGGCTTTATTTTAATTTGCTTGTGGTGGTCCTCCTCGTCAGCCTCAGAAATTCCACCCTCCTCATTCATCGCTCCCAAAAGATGTTCATCCAGTTTCCCATCTTTGGTTAGTTGCACAAATAATTCCAGCTCATCATCAGAGAGTTGTTTATTAATATATCGACTAACAAGTATGCTGTAAAATTCTTTATCTTCCATAGTGAGGGCCTTTCAAATACTAAGACAATATTTGAAGCGCCGAGGGTAGCTGGGAAAATTATTTTTTTGAATTTATTTTAACAGGATAGCCAAAAGTACTCCTAAAGAGATACCCAGGTCCTTTTCAACAGAAGTTCTAAGAATTTTCATAGAGGCAACCATGTGGTTCTTTACTGCATTTCTGGAAATGCCCAATGCTGTTGCTACTTCTTCATAGCTTTTACCCTGTTCTCTGCAAAGTTTAAAAATCTCTCTGCTCCGTGGTGACAGGATTTCCAAAGCTTTTTGGAGATAATCGTAATACTCTTTACTCAAAAGTTCATCTTCTGTACAATTCCTTTCTTCAACAAAGCTATTCACGATCTCAGACATAGCAACTTCAGAACGAAAGGCTTTTTTAAGGCTATTTAATGTATGATTTCGGGCAACAATATATAAATAGGCTTTTAGCGACTGAACATCAGTTAACTTTGATCTGCATTGCCAGATCTTTATAAATATTTCTTGTGTAAGATCTTCTGAAAGATCAGCAGAGTGAACAAACTTTTTAACAAAACCTAAAATTCCGGTACTATACCTCTGATAGAGTTCCGCAAAAGCATACTCATCTCCAGTGACTAGTTTGGTCCTGAGGTCGTGATCAGAAAGTATAGAATATGTGGTCATGGTTTGGCTTACGAAACTAATTTACCAAAAATAAATCAATGTTACACAAATGTTACCGAATTAATAAACCCTCATATTTTACTAGAAATAGATTTTTTGTCTGCTAAAACCATTAGGTAACGTCCTGAGAAGTAATTATTTAAAATTTATTTTCAAATAAAGAAACTTTTTGACAATATCATACGTTATAGTAGTGGTTTGTTTGGTTTAGGTTGATCTGTGGTGGATCAACCATCTTAAAACAGGGATAGCTTCATTGCTCATCCCTGTTCCTATTTTAGGGATACCCGCTTAATTCAGTGCTATCAACAATATTTTTCTCTTTTTTTGCACTTACTGAACAGTGTTTATTATATTTGCATCAGTTAGCATTTTATTATGTCAATAAAAGATAGAAAAGAGAGAGATAAACTGGATAGGAGAAAGTTGATTATTGAATCGGCTACCAAACTCTTTTTGGAACAGGGTTATGAAAAAACTTCTATCCGTAATATTGCCGACGATATTGAATATAGCCCTGCAACAATCTATCTTTATTTCAAAGAGAAAGATGAAATATTCTACGTAATCCACGAACAGGGATTCGACCTGTTAAACAAGGAATTCATACACCATAATCAGATAAAAGATCCATTTGAAAGACTTGCCGAGCTAGGAAAAATATACCTGAATTTTGCGCTGACCAATCCAGACTATTATGATCTTATGTTTATAATGAGGGCTCCTTTGAGTGAAATTAAATGTCATAGTAAGTGGGAAGCCGGGGATAACAGTTTTCAATACCTGCTTAATACGGTTACAGAATGTCTGGATCGAAAATTAATTGTTGCCGGTGATCCTTTAATAGTTTCAATGTCCATATGGTCCTATGTTCATGGCCTTATTTCCTTATTTATAAGAGAGCGGCTGCAGTCGGTAAATATTGAAGGTGAACAAAACCCTAATCTTTTAGCCCAATCATTGGAGTATTTTTTAAAAACGCTTAAAGTCTAAAAAAAATTTACCTCGATATAAACAGTGTTTAGTAAATAACCAACGATTATTATTTTTCAAAAATAATGTAACAAATCAAAAAATGTCAGTTCTAATAAACAGTGTTCATTTTATAAACAACGATACGCCATGAATAGAAAAACAGCCGCAATATCGCTACTATCAATAATCCTGGGGTGCTGGCTTCCCTTCAGCGCCTTCTCTCAGAGCCCTCTTCAGGGTCACATAGACGAAGCGCTCAAAAATAATCTGGGAATACAAAAACAAGATTTCGCTTTACAGCGAAGTCTCTATGCGCTAAAGGAAGCAAAAGGACTATTCCTTCCTGATGTGGAACTGAATACCTCCTATCTGACATCCGGAGGTGGACGCAAAATTGAAATCCCAATTGGTGACCTCCTAAATCCTGTATACAGTACCTTAAATAGCTTAACAGGTTCGGGTAAATTTCCACAAGTTGACAATGTGAGTCAGACTTTTAATCCTAACAATTATTACGATGCCAAAGTGCATACAACCTTGCCTTTATATAATGCTGAAATCATTTACAACAGCCGTATTAAAAAAGAACAGATAACTATGCAGCAGATAGAATTAAGGTTGTATAAACGTGAACTTATAAAGCAGGTTAAGCTGGCTTATTATGGATACGAACAATCGCTACAGGCCATAAAAATTTTTGAAAACGGGATTGCATTGGCAAAAGAGAACCTACGGATAAATCAATCCATGGTTAAAAATGGAAAAGCAATAAGAACAGTGGTGTCTCGTTCAGAGAATGAACTTACAGGTATTGAAACTCAACTCGAAAACGCCAAAACTGAGTCTCTGAATGCTGCATCCTATTTCAATTTTCTACTCAATAAGCCACTCAACAGTACCATTGAAATTAGTAAAAACGAGAATACGATTATTGGATCCGATTCATCCTCTCATTCCGGAAAAAGAGAAGAACTTGCCGCGCTGGAATCTTTAAATCAAATAAATACCCTCTCTGTAAAATTAACCCGAGCTGCTGTAGTCCCAAAGCTATCCACATTTGTTGATGTAGGTGCTCAGGGTGATTTTTTAAAAGTTAACAAGGATGCGCCCTATTATCTTTTCGGCGTAACACTATCATGGCAAATATTTAATGGCAACAGAAATAAAAACAAAACTCAGCAGGCGCTTTTAGATTTAAAGTCGACCGAAACACAAACAGAACAGGCCTCGCAGCAACTGGAACTTGAAGTTATTACAGCTCAAAACAAATTGAACGCAGCGCTACAGGCTTTTAAAGCCTCGGTTAGCCAGTCGTCGTTATCTCTTCAATATTATAAAGACGAGCAACGTCTTTATAAAGAGGGTCAGGCGCTCTACCTGGAGTTATTGGATGCACAGACAAGACTGATAAATGATCAGCTAAAACAAAGTATTGCCTATCTGAATATGCTAACCAGAACAACCGAATTGGAAAGAGCAAAAGCAAGCTATATTCTTTAACAACCATTTAATTTAAAACAAAATGAAACATATAAATACACTCCCAATCTTCATATTTCTTGGTATTGCCGTAATTGGTTGCAGTGAACCAAAACCGGTACAAAAAACCGACAACTCAATTCCGGTAAAGGTGATTTCCTCAAATGCCCTAAATGAAAACGAACCGGTGGAAACTTCTGGTTTACTATCGTCAGAACAACAGAGTAATCTTTCTTTTAAAACCAGTGGAATCATAAACCACATCCTTGTTAAGGAAGGTGATCATGTAAGCAATGGGCAAGTACTTGCCTCGCTAAACATGACAGAAGTAAATGCTCAGCTTAACCAGGCCGAAGAGGGATTTAACAAGGCAAAGCGGGATGCCCAAAGGACAGCAAATTTGTTTAAGGACAGCGTAAGTACCAGAGAGCAATTGGAAAATACGCAAACTGCTTTGACAATTGCCAGAAAAAGTTTAGACATAGCGCAGTTCAACGCTGTTCAATCAACCATAAGGGCAAATACAACTGGCGTTGTTCTTAAAAAACTGGCAAATGAAGGAGAACAGGTAGCCGGGGGAACCCCCATACTTTACATAGGTGGTGTTTCAAATAAAGACTGGATAGTTAAATGTGGTATTACCGATAAGGACAGATCAAGGATTAGCGGAAATGAGAAAGTTGAGTTAAACTTTGATGTCTTTCCTCAAACGCTAACAGGAGTAGTGAAGTCCCTTGCGCAAGGCAGTGATGCAGGTTCGGGTTTATACCAGGCCGAAATAAGACTCAATCCTACCGATGTCAAATTGATCTCGGGGCTATTTGCCAAAGTAAAAATATATCCTTTTGGTAAAACAGATCTTTTGTCGCTCCCTGTAGATGCTTTAGTGGAAGGTAAGAACGATAGTGCTTATGTATTTACCTCTGTGAACAACAGAGCAGTAAAAAAACCGGTGAAGGTAGCTTACCTAAAAGGTGACAAGGCGTTTATCTCTTCTGGCATAGCAGCTACCGATCAGATAATAAGAGAAGGATCAGCCTATCTTACTAACGGTTCTTCAATTAAAATAATCAGATAATCTAAATTATTTCAAAATGAAATTACCTGAATTTGCAGTAAAAAATTATCAGTTCACCCTGATCGTTTTCGTAGCAGTGCTGGCTCTGGGGATATATTCCTTGTTCACCATGCCAAGAAGTGAAGATCCTGAAACCCATCCCCCGCAATTTACGGTAGTTGTGGTATATCCGGGGACTAACCCAAAGGACATGGAGCAGTTGGTTGTTGACCCAATGGAAAAAAAGATCCATGAACTTGATGATATAAAACATATAACCACAGACATAAGCGATGGCCTTGCAGTTATGCAGATCATTTATAAATATAACTCGAACCCCGATGACAAGTATCAAGAAGTGGTAAGAGAAATTAACAGTTTGAGAAGTGAATTACCACCTGATATTGCAGATATACGAATCAATAAACAGATTCCATCGGACGTTAGCATCTATCAGTTTGCTTTAGTGAGCGAAAACACCTCGAATGCCACACTTAAAAAATATTCAAAAGAGCTAAAGGAAAGGCTCGAAAAAATACAGGCATTAAAAAGAGTTACCTACGCCGGGGTTCCTGAACATCAGGTAAATGTAAAGCTTAACATCCAAAAAATAGCGCATGAAAAACTCACTCAGAACAATGTTATTGCCGCATTACAAAGCGAGAATGTTAACATTCCGGGTGGAAACATTAGCATGGGAAACAGGAAGCTGAATATTAAAACCAGCGGCAATTTTTCGAGCATAGACGAGGTTAAGAATACGGTAATCTATAGTGCCCAAGGAAAAGTAGTTTACCTAAAAGACATTGCCGATGTTTCATTAGGCTATGAAGATGAAACGCATATTACCCGCTTAAACGGCTATAGAAGTAGTTTTATAAACGCGAGCTTAAAAGACGGAGAGAACATTATTTCGGTGCAGGAAAAAGTTGAACCATTGTTAATGGCTTTTAAAAAGGATTTACCGCCGGGCATTGACCTTGTAAAAGTTTTTGATCAGGCTAAAAGCGTTGATGTCAGGCTTTCGCATTTTACCAGAGATTTTGGTATCGCAATTCTATTGGTGCTGGTCACCTTACTACCTTTGGGCACCAGGGCATCCGTAGTTGTTATGATCTCGATTCCACTTTCTCTTGCCATCGGACTTACGTTAATGAGCGCTTTGGGTTACAATATCAATCAGCTAAGCATTGTAGGGATGATTGTAGCGCTGGGCATTTTGGTTGACGACAGTATTGTCGTGGTCGAAAATATTGAGCGGTATCTCCGTATGGGTTATAGTAAAATAGACGCTTCTATAAAAGCTACTTCACAAATCGGCATTGCCGTTGTCGGCTGTACGGTCCTACTCATATTTGCCTTTTTACCAATCGTTTTCCTACCGGAAGGTGCAGGCGATTTCATTAGAAGTTTACCGCTTTCTGTAATTACTACAATTTTTGCTTCTATGTTGGTATCACTTACAGTAGTGCCTTTTTTAGCAAGCATCATTTTGAAACCACATGCAAGTGAGGAAGGTAATTTTCTGCTTAGGACAATGAAAAAAGGAATTCACACAACTTATGGAGTGGTTCTTAATAAAGCGCTAAAGAGGCCAGTTGTTACTCTTATCATTATTGGAGGGATCTTTATAGCCTCTCTGGGATTAGTCCCGGTAATTGGAAGTAGCTTGTTCCCAAAATCTGAAAAGCCTATGTTTCTGGTAGATATAGAAACTCCTGAGGGGACAAATATAAATACCACAAATAAAGTAACCAGGTATGTGGAATCTGTATTGAAAAAAGTACCGGAAATCAGTTCATTTTCCAGTAACGTTGGCAAAGGGAATCCAAGAATTTATTACAATGTGATCCCACATAATGAAAGCGAAAATTATGCTCAGATCTTTGTACAGGTAGAGGGGTTGGAAACCCGCGAAAAAGTTGCAGTAATTGAAAGGGTAAGAAAGGCGCTGAATGGTTACCCTGGTGCAAATATTAAGGTTAAGGATTTTGAACAAGGCCCGCCTGTTGATGCCCCTCTTGCCTACCGCATTTATGCCGATGACCTTGATGGCCTGCGTAAGACAGCATTCGATATTGCCTCGTTAATTAGTAAAGTAGAGGGCACCATTTACGTAAACAATCCGTTGCTGGTAAAACCTACAGATCTCAAGGTTACGATAAATAAAGAAAAGGCAGCTTTGCTTGGTGTTGCTTCTGCGGATATTGACCGCACAGTTCGATTGGGATCCGCCGGATTAAATGTAGCAACGTACAGGGAAGACTCGGGAAAAGCAGACAATTATAATGTGAATGTTTCTATTCCAAGAAATAACGATATTCAGGATATCAGTATGTTCGACAGGCTATATGTCCCGTCTTCGTCCGGGATAAATATCCCCTTGAAAAATGTGGCGTCTATTGGCTTCGAGAGTTCACCAAACCAGATCAGACATTATGATAAAGACAGGTATGTAACTATTTCTGCTTTTGTAAAGCCAGGTTACAATGTACAGCGACTGGACCAGGAAATAACGGAAAAGCTGAACAAGTTTAAATTCCCTGAAGGGTTCTCTTTTAAAGTTGCGGGTGAGAAAGAAAGTAAAGAAGAAAGCTTTGGCAACCTTGGTCTGATCCTTATTGTTACTGTTTTTGGTTTTCTTGGTGTGTTGATACTTGAGTTCAAAACCTTTAAAAGTATATTGATTGTGCTGTCGGTTATTCCGCTTGGAATAGTTGGAGGACTAATCATGCTATTCTTCGCAGGTGAAACGCTCTCCTTTACAGCCACAATAGGTTTTATTGCATTAGTAGGGATAGAAGTTAAAAACTCGCTATTGGTTGTAGATTTTACAAATCAGTTAAGGGCACAGGGAAAAAGTATTGAAGAAGCGATTATCGAAGCAGGGGAAATTAGATTTGTACCGATACTTTTGACATCATTAACAGCTATTGGCGGATTACTACCTCTTGTGATCGAATATAGTGAACTCTATTCTCCACTTGCCTTGGTACTTATTGGTGGTTTAATTAGCTCGACATTACTATCAAGACTAGTAACACCAGTGATGTATAAACTTTTACCACCAAAAATTGCTGTTGACCAAAAAATATAAGAAACAGTGGACCCTTAAAAAAATACCCACTAGTGGGTATTTTTTTAAGGGTCTTATAGGGTTTAATTTGTGGCGGATAATCTTCACAAATTAACTCTATTATGAAATTAAAATCTTTATTAACAGCCTCACTGTTTTTAATTGCACCTTTTGCAATTAAAGCCCAAACCGTCCAAATCTCAGCTTCAGAAGCTGATGCAAAAATTGTTGTAGACGGTCAAATTTTAGGTACAGGTAATGCAAAAATCAAAGTCCCCAAAAACTCTTGCGTAAATGTAAAAGTGCAGAAAGCCGGGTTCTTAAGATATGAGCAAACTTTCTGCAATAAGAAGGGAATGGCCGAGCCGCCCAAGAAGCAGTTTTTTGATATGAAGAAGGATGACGCAGAAGAAGCTTCAATAAAAACGGATCAGGCTAACATAGATTTTTCTATTGAAATCAATAAAAAACAAGATGTGGCGGAGGTTTGGAAACGCGCTAATCAAATCGTGACAGATTACTTTGATGCTATCGAAGTTGCAGACAAAGAAACATCTTATTTAAGAACTTCATGGAGTATTCAAAGTTTTCAGCAAAACACTATCAGAACGCGTTTAATTATTAAGCTATCTAAAAGTGAGCCCCTTACCTATAAGGTTAAACTTGTAAGTGAATTTTCGGGCGCTCCTTTAACAAGCGTAAAAGCTGATGAACAGTTTCACGATTGGGATCGTGTATTGAGAAAATATCAAAATGTTATTTCTGATTTCACCACACGTTTAGGAAACCAGTAGGTTAAGACGCTCGGTAACGCTATCGTTTGGGGGACTATCTTTAATAGTCCCCATTTTTTTACGCAGTTGTTTCAACTTTTTTAGTCAGGTAATAAACAGGTATCCCTATCAGCATAATTAATACACCCCATCCGCAAGTATCTGTTTTGTAGATTAAAAGTGCAACACTAAGTGCTGATGCTACTATGATATATAACATTGGCAGAACCGGATAACCAAAAGCCCGGTATGGACGCTCTGCATCAGGCATTTTTCTTCTTAAAATGAATATTCCATAGATGGTAAGGATATAGAATATCAAAACAATGATCACTACAAAATCCAGAAGAGCTCCATATCTACCCGTTAAACACAACACAGAAGCCCATGCTCCCTGTACCCATAAAGCCCAGCCTGGTACATCTGCTTTATTTAAAGTGGCCGCCTTTTTAAAGAACAACCCATCCTTTGCCATTGTGTAGTATACCCTAGCCCCCGCCATAATCAAACCATTATTACAGGCAAACGTAGAGATCATAATCATTACAGCAATAATTATAGTACCTGCTTGTCCAAAAATATACTGTGCTGCAACTACTGCTACCCTATCAGATTTTGCTGTGGTAATCTGGTCGAGAGGCAATACCGCAACATACATCAGATTAGCAAGAATATAAATTATGCTTACAATTAAAGTTCCCAGGAACAAACTTAGACCAACATTGCGCTGAGGATTTTTAATCTCTCCGGCAATGAAGGTAACCCCTGCCCATGCATCACTTGAAAACAATGAACCAACCATTGCTGCCGAAATTCCCGATAGTAGCAAGCTTCCGCTAATAGGCGCCCAGGTCATTGTTTCTAAACTAAAAGAACGTGTTTCCCATGCATTTGCCCAGTTTGCATCCCAAACCTCAGCTTTTGCCGCAAGGGTAAATCCGAAAATGATTAAGCCAAAAAGTGATAGGATTTTTATAATTGTTAAAACAGTTTGCAGGATTTTACTATCCTTAACGCCACGACTATTTACAAACGTCAGAAAAACGATGGTCACAATAGAGACCAACTGAGCTGCACTGATTGCGTAATGCTCCGGAATACCTTTGTCGCTAACTCCTGTTTGAATTTGCCATAGGATATTATTTTCACTAAAAGGTTCATAGAGGTAGGCAGCAAACTTAGAAAACGCGACCCCTACAGCCGCAATAGTACCTGTTTGTATTACTGCAAACAGACTCCATCCATATAAAAATGCAATCAGTTTATTGTAAGCCTCCTTTAAATAAACATATTGTCCCCCAGCTTTTGGAAACATTGCACTTAACTCTCCGTAACTAACTGCGGCAATAATGGTAATTATTGCGGTAACCACCCAGATGAGAATAAGCCAACCGGCAGAACCGACTTGTCGGGCTATATCAGCACTTACAATAAATATACCCGACCCAATCATTGAGCCTACAACGAGCATGGTACCATCTAACAGTCCTAGTTCTCTTTTAAAAGAACCGTCTTGATTTTCTTTATCCATATGGTTTGTTTGGTTGGTTTTAGCATAAATCCAATACAAGAGCTTTATAAGTTATGTATCAACTGCCCTGCTAATATATTAAAAATACAGAACGTTCGCACATTCTTCATACCTCCTTCACACTTTGTGAAGAATGTATGTAGAATGTGCGAATTATGTGAGGACTTCATCTTTCTCACTAATAAACCCGATTAAAAGCAACCAATGGCATAAATTCACGGTTCATAAAAAAGGTTAGTAATCAATTCATTAAAAATTTGGTAATTTCAGAAACACGCTTATTTTTGTAAAGCCCGGTCTTGCCAATTAAATGACTTAAGTGCTTTAAGGTAATGGCGAAAAAGGGCAATCTGCCAGCTACAAACAAATGGCTTTGGCCTTTTTGGAGGCAGCTAAAGTCGACAACTAACAACCAAAAATAAACTAAACAAGAGATCAAAGTATGGAGTTTTTACAGAACAATTTAATCTATTTTATTCCCGCACTGGGGTTAATTGGCATCATCGTGATGGCAATTAAAAGTGCATGGGTAAACAAACAGGATGCAGGGGATAAAAACATGCAGGAACTGGCCGGCTATATTGCTGATGGTGCAATGGCCTTTTTAAAAGCTGAATGGAAAGTACTTAGCATTTTTGTTGTGTTTACGGCTGCATTACTAGCTTATTCAGGAACGGTACATGAAGTTAACGGGGTACAATTACACTCCAGCTGGATCATATCTATTGCTTTTATTATTGGGGCTGTTTTTTCTGCAACCGCAGGATACATTGGCATGAAAGCAGCAACAAAAGCGAATGTTCGTACTACACAGGCTGCGAGAACTAGCTTAAAACAAGCGCTAAAGGTTTCTTTTACCGGCGGCACGGTAATGGGATTGGGTGTAGCAGGTTTAGCTATTTTAGGTTTAGGCGGCTTATTTATTGTTTTTCTTAACATTTTTAATGTTGTTCAACCAAACAGCACAGAATTAAAAACAGCAATAGAGGTACTAACCGGGTTTTCATTAGGAGCTGAATCTATTGCGCTTTTTGCACGTGTGGGCGGTGGTATTTACACCAAAGCTGCCGATGTTGGTGCCGACTTAGTTGGTAAAGTTGAAGCTGGAATTCCGGAAGATGATGTGCGTAACCCGGCAACCATTGCAGATAATGTTGGCGACAATGTTGGTGATGTGGCCGGTATGGGAGCAGATTTATTCGGATCTTATGTGGCAACCATACTAGCCACAATGGTATTAGGCCAGGAAATTGTTGCAGCAGATAATTTTGGAGGTATGTCTCCGATACTATTGCCAATGGTGATCTGCGGATTGGGGATCCTGTTTTCAATAGTAGGAACCTGGTTTGTGCGCATCAAGGGTGAGGATTCTAATGTACAAACAGCATTGAACCTGGGCAACTGGGGTTCAATTATAATTACTGCCATTGCATCTTATTTCATTGTGATGTGGATGCTGCCTTCAAACCTGCATTTGCGCGGTGTTGATTTTACGAGCATTGATGTATTTTTTGCAATCATAGTAGGTCTGGTTGTGGGTACTTTAATGAGTATCATAACTGAATATTATACTGCGATGGGAAAAGGTCCCGTTAATTCAATTATCCAGCAATCTGGCACAGGCCATGCAACAAACATTATCGGTGGTTTATCGGTAGGTATGAAATCTACTGTTGCTCCTATCCTGGTTTTAGCAGGGGGTATCATTTTCTCTTATGCTTTTGCAGGACTATACGGTGTAGCAATTGCCGCTGCAGGTATGATGGCTACTACAGCAATGCAGTTAGCGATTGATGCATTCGGTCCTATTGCTGATAATGCAGGTGGTATTGCTGAAATGAGTCAACTACCACCTGAAGTACGTGAACGTACTGACAATCTGGACGCCGTTGGTAATACAACTGCAGCCACCGGGAAAGGATTTGCAATTGCTTCGGCCGCATTAACTTCTCTAGCTTTATTTGCGGCATTTGTTGGTGTAGCGGGTATATCTGCCATCGACATCTATAAAGCCCCTGTTTTGGCTGGGCTATTTGTAGGTGCGATGATTCCTTTTATATTTTCTGCATTATGTATTGCAGCGGTTGGTAAGGCCGCAATGGATATGGTACAGGAAGTTCGTCGCCAGTTTCGCGAAATTCCAGGAATTATGGAATACAAAGCAAAGCCAGAATACGAAAAATGCGTTGCCATTTCAACCAAGGCTTCGATCCGCGAAATGATGTTGCCAGGTGCTATCGCACTTTTAGTTCCAATTATAGTGGGTTTTGGTTTCAAAGGTGTTTTCCCATCGGTAAGTTCTGCTGAAATATTAGGTGGTCTCTTGGCCGGTGTTACGGTATCAGGGGTGCTTATGGGAATTTTTCAGAGTAATGCCGGCGGTGCCTGGGATAATGCTAAAAAATCATTTGAAAAAGGTGTAGAGATCAATGGCGAGATGCATTACAAAAAATCTGAGCCTCATAAAGCATCTGTTACAGGCGATACTGTTGGTGATCCTTTTAAAGATACTTCGGGTCCATCAATGAACATCCTTATTAAACTAATGTCTATTGTTTCTTTGGTTATTGCTCCATATATAGCTGTTAGTCCGGGCGACAATACCGCCTCAAATACAGAAATCACGAATTCAATTCCGGTTTCCGCTAAAATGTCGACATTAACACAAGAAATAGCTAAAAACGTAAAATCTTTACCTGAGGAAAGACCTAAAAGCATTCAATTAGCTCAACATAAAGTGAGCAATACCTTAAAAACAGAGGGGAAACAGCTAACAAGATCGATTGACAACGCAAAAGCTCAACCTTAAACTTCATTAGGATAAAAATAAAAGGGATTTCGTAAAAGAATCCCTTTTATTTTTAGATATATTTTATTTAGGTTTGGCACTTATAATATAAACTAGACGAGTTATAGATACACTTTAACTAAACTTTAAACTATGAATTTTAGAAAGTCAATTGACTTACTTACACAAGAAGCTGCTGAAAGTGGTGAAGGAACCTTGAAACGGACCCTTGGCCCCGTCAATTTGGTGGCTTTGGGTATTGGTGCAATTATCGGTGCCGGACTGTTTTCCATAACCGGATCTGCCGCTGCCAATAATGCAGGACCAGCTATTACCATCTCATTTGTTATTGCAGCTCTGGGTTGTGCTTTTGCAGGCTTATGTTATGCTGAATTTGCTTCAATGATCCCCGTAGCAGGTAGTGCTTATACCTATTCTTATGCTACAATGGGTGAATTTATAGCCTGGATAATCGGATGGGATCTGGTATTGGAATATGCTTTAGGTGCTGCAACGGTATCGATTAGCTGGAGTAGGTATCTGGTCAAGTTTCTGGCGTATTACGATGTCCATCTGCCCGCGCAGGTAACCATGTCGCCTTTTGAAACGGCAACTCTTTTAGATGGCACCGTAGTTTCGGGTATGTTTAATTTACCTGCCGTATTTATTATCGTCTTAATGTCCTTTGTATTGATCAGAGGAACCAGCGAATCCGCATTTATTAATGGGCTTATTGTAGCAATTAAGGTTGTAATTGTATTCATTTTTATCCTTTTAGGATGGAAATATATTAACGCAGACAACTATTCGCCTTATTTTATCCCTGCTGATAAACCAGGTCACGAAAGTATGTTTACACACGGATGGGGAGGTGTGATACGAGCGGCCGGAATTGTTTTCTTTGCCTATATAGGTTTTGACGCAGTTTCTACAGCTGCGCAGGAGGCAAAAAATCCTAAGAAAGATATGCCTATTGGTATCCTTGTTTCCTTGTTCATTTGTACAATTCTATATATTCTTTTTGCACACGTAATGACTGGGGTAGCTAATTTTGACATGTTTAAAGGTCAGGATGGTATAGCTCCTGTTGCTGTTGCTATTGACAATATGGGTGTTAAAAATGCAGCAGGAATTGTTGTTCCATCTTATCCATGGTTAAATAAATTAATTATCCTTGCCATTTTGGGTGGTTACGCCTCAGTTATCCTAGTGATGCTATTAGGCCAATCGAGGGTATTCTTCTCGATGAGTAAAGATGGTTTATTACCAAAGGTGTTCTCGAAAGTTCATCCTAAATATAGTACTCCTGCAAAAAGCAACTTATTATTTATGTTTTTTGTAAGCTTATTCGCAGCATTTGTTCCAGCCACTGTAGTGGGCGAGATGACAAGCATAGGTACTCTTTTGGCATTTATTCTTGTTTGCATAGGAATAGTTATCCTAAGAAATAGAATGCCTGATTTGCCTCGCGCATTTAAAGTGCCTTTGGTACCACTTATTCCAATATTGGGTGTAGCGGTTTGCTTAGGCATGATGGTGTTCCTACCTCTTGATACATGGGTTCGTTTATTAGTGTGGATGATAATTGGTATTAACGTGTACCTGTTCTATGGTATGAAAAACAGTTTATTATCTGATAATTTGCAAGCTACATTAGCGAAAAGCACTAAAACAGTTTCTTACGTAGGTTTTGGCCTTGCCATATTGTTGATTATAGTCGCGTTAATTCACCACAATATTACTGACGGTAAAGACACAGGATTATACTACTTCTCTTTAGTGTTTGCAGTTGTACATATGGTTTTATATTTATATCGTGCTTCAACATCTAGTCGAGTTCAACCAAAGTAATCAAGCATAATTAGCAATAAAAAAGCCACTCAGTTTGAGTGGCTTTTTTATTGCTAATTAATTTACCTTTGTACCATAAATTAACTGCTATGGAATTCAATTTTCGACAAATTCTATCCACTTCAATGGTGCTATTCGCTATCATTGATATTCTGGGAGCTATACCTGTAGTAATTGAGCTTAGAAAGAAAGCCGGACACATTCAATCTGAGAAGGCGGCTATAGTTGCAACCGTACTCATGGTTATCTTTTTGTTTGCAGGTGAAACCTTATTAAAGGTTATTGGACTGGATGTTGAATCATTTGCCATTGCGGGCTCATTTGTGATCTTCTTTATTGCCATGGAAATGGTACTTGGTCTAACCATTTTTAAAGAAGGTGATGCCCCTGAAACGGTATCAATTGTGCCTCTCGCATTTCCATTAATAGCAGGGGCAGGAACCATGACTACTTTACTTTCCTTAAAAACTGAATATGCAACTCAAAACATCATTATTGGCATCATCATCAATATGCTGTTTGTTTACTTCGTGTTAAAAAATACAGAACGTTTAGAGAAGCTTTTTGGTAAATCCGGCTTAAATGTTTTAAGAAAAGCTTTTGGAATTATTCTTCTTGCTATTGCCATCAAATTATTCAGAAACAATACCGGCCTGTAACAAAAGTGTTTTTTGATGGTCTAAAATAAAAAAGGCTATGAACAGCTTCGAGCAATTCACGTTGATTATTGGTGTGCTGGCCATATTGTTTGAGACCATAAGTCACATTAAGAGTAAGATTAAACAGTGGTTTGGTACCCATGGGCACTAAAAGGGTGACTATTTTTTATTAAAGCGAGCAATGAACATGGTATCTGCTTTATCCTTATAGCCTTTAATCACTTCCATTTTTTCGAGCTGTAGAGGTAGGTTTTCGACTATCCACGCCACAACATCTTCATTTTCCTGTTTAAATACAGAACAGGTGATGTATACCAAAGGCTTTCCTATTTTCAGATATTTAACAACATTACCTGCGATTGCGGTTTGAAGTTTCGAAAAGTAACTGATTTTATGAGCGTCAAAATAATAAAGCATTTCTGGAGTACGCCCCCAGGTACCCGATCCAGAACAAGGTGCATCCAGAATAATCCCGTCAAATTCATAATGATGGAGATCCTGATCGTTGTTCTGAAGCAGATCTAATACTTTTTTCTGGTATTTTTTCAATCCCGCTTCACGGAAACGCTCTTCCAGATTGTTTAAGCTATTTTCTCTTACGTCGCTAACCAATAACTGCACACTAGGCTCAAGATCGTGCAGAAGCAGGGATTTACCTCCTGATGCGGCACAACAGTCCCACCAGTAATCCCAGGTCTGAGGTTCAAAAAAATCTCCTGTTTTTTGTGAGGATAAATCCTGTACCTGATAATACTGCTGTGAGGGAACAATTTTTTCCAGCTTAGTTCCATTTGGCAAAGCCAAAGTAGTTTTACTAATTTCTTCAACAGCTACTTCAGCTTCTTTTAAAGTCCTAATAAGTTGATTTATATAGCTAGGCCTAACTCGTAAAAATAAATCGGGCTGTATAAAAAATGACTCGTAAAAGTCTTGCTTTTCAATATCCTTACTTAGGTTTTCATTGAAGATGAATACCTCAGAAAGTTTAAAGGAAGGATATTCATCTGATATTAAAGCTATTTTTTCTTGAACGGAAAGGTTTATCTGCTCCTTAAACTGAGACAACTTAGTTTCAATTACCAGACTTAGCGTTTGATTGCAAAGGAAGTCGGAAACAGCCAAACGAAGTATGGTATCTTCTTTTATCAGTGCTTTACCTAATCTGAAAAAACTATAAATGTATCTGGTAGCCCAACGCCGGTCGGACGATCCCATTTGCTTATGTTGCTTAAAATAAGTAAACAAGAAACGATGTAGCGGTTGTGTGCCATCATAACTTTTAAAGACCTGTTCAAATGCCCTGATCTGGTGCTCTACCTTCATTCAATAAGATTTAAAGAAAAATCCTGGTAACGTAACAACATTAAACTGGTATTAATATAACCTAATTTTTCGTCATGAAAGAATGAAAAACTATTATGTAGGCCTTTATACTTTTCCTCTGTAATGTATTTCAGATAATCTTTTCCGTGTTTAGAAATAAGCTGAGCGAAATAAAAACCAATATCGAACCCCTTAAATGAATATTCACCAGGTTCAAAGCTATACGCAGCCCTATATTTCTTGATAAATGAAATCACATGGTTATTCTTATAGTCGACCTTATAAGATGACGTTACCGCAGTATTAAGTGCCTGAAGCTTATCAATATTATAATTTTGTTTTATCCAGTCAGGATGACCATACAAATCTATATCCAAGCCGGCATTTTTTAATTTCACTAGCTTATCAAGGGTTGGTATTACAAACTTTCTATCTGGAGAAGTTACAATAATGACGTATTTTTTATTCTTTATCAGGTTTAGCTCCATAGTAAAAACGGAAGCAAATTCCTGAAAGATGAACTTTTTCTTGCCGGTTTCAAAATACGCTTTTACAGGTGCTGACAGTAATTTACTGCCTGCGTCTTTTGAATCTATAAGCACTAAGACTGTATTTTCGGGATTGTAATGTTTAGTAATATAAAGCCCTAATTTTTCTACATGTAAGTCTATATTATTTACAATAGAGATCAAATTTGGGTTATTAAATTCCTGTGGATGTGTTGCCGCGAGTGGATTAACAACAGGAATACCTTGCGCTATGGAGTAATCTTTAATGTATTTTAATCCTGCAGGATAAACCGGTCCAACAATTAGATTACTGTTGCTTAATCCTCCGTTTTTAATCAATCCTTCAATTTGACTGTTATTGTCGCGAGAATCATAAACATTCAATTTGAAATTGAGGCCTTGTTCTGCTGCGGAATCTATACCAAGCTTAAAGCCCTGATAAAAATCGATAGCCATAGCTGATTTCTCGACTTCGGCTTTGGTAGCAGTTTTAAGTCTTAAATCATTTAATCTGAACGGAACAAGCAGAGAAATCTCAGCCTGCGTAAATTTAGACGCAGGCTTTTCTTTTTTCTCTTCTACCTTTTTAGGAACATCAGGCTTTTTATTAGTGGTCTTTTGAATTTTAGGTGAACATGCAGCTAAAAAAAGTCCAATAAAAGCTATTACCCAATATTTACTCCCACTCAATTGTAGCTGGTGGTTTTGAGCTGATATCATATACGACGCGATTAATTCCTTTTACTTTGTTAATTATTTCGTTAGAAATTTTTGCGAGTACGTTATATGGCAGGTGGCACCAATCGGCAGTCATACCATCAACTGATTCAACTGCACGAAGGCAAATTACGTTTTCGTAAGTACGCTCATCGCCCATTACACCAACAGATTGAACCGGAAGGAATATGGCTCCTGCCTGCCAAACTTTATCGTAAAGGCCGGCTTCTTTTAAGTTATCAATATAGATAGCATCTGCTTCTTGTAGAATAGCCACCTTCTCTGCAGTTACTTCACCAAGAATTCTGATGGCCAATCCGGGGCCAGGGAAAGGGTGACGACCAATAATAAAGTGTTCAAGACCCAATGACCTACCCACTCTTCTTACCTCGTCCTTAAATAATGTATTAAGAGGTTCTACTACCTTTAATTTCATGAAATCAGGTAATCCACCAACATTATGGTGCGATTTGATTGTAGCTGATGGTCCTTTAACAGATACAGATTCAATAACATCAGGGTAAATAGTTCCTTGTGCTAACCATTTCACATCCTGAACTTCATGTGCTTCATCATCAAATACCTCTATGAATACGCGTCCTATTGCCTTACGCTTTAATTCAGGGTCTTTAACTTTTGCAAGCTGGCTAAGGAAACGTTCTTTAGCATCAACTCCTTTTATGTTTAAGCCAAGGTGTTTGTACTGTTCTAAAACTGATTCGTACTCTCCTTTGCGCAACAAACCATTATCTACAAAGATGCAGTGTAGGTTTTTGCCAATTGCTTTATGCAATAAGATTGCTGCAACGCTTGAATCAACACCACCTGAAAGAGCAAGAACAACTTTATCGTTACCTAATTTAGCCTGAAGCTCAGCAATTGTGGTCTCAACAAATGCATCTGGGGTCCACTCTTGCTTACATCCGCAGATGTCTACAAGGAAGTTTTCTAACAATTGTTTGCCGTCAGTACTATGTGTTACCTCTGGGTGAAATTGGATTGCATAAGTTTCTGAATCTTTAACCTGATAAGCGGCAACTTTTACACTATCTGTACTGGCTATAAGTTCCGCATTTGCAGGCATTGCAGTAATGGTATCACCATGTGACATCCACACTTGTGAACCTGTACTTATATTTTTAAATAACTTATTATTATCTGCTACAAAATTTAAGTTGGCTCTACCATACTCACGTGTTGATGAAGCCTTAACCTCTCCACCTGTGTGCTGGGCAATATACTGAGCACCATAGCAAACTGCTAAAACAGGATAATGTTTATGGAATTTTTCAAGATCTATTTGAGGTGCGTCTTCCTGACGAACTGAGTATGGACTACCTGAAAATATGATGCCTTTAACGTCAGATGAGATTTCAGGAATATGATTGAAGGGATGAATTTCGCAATAAACATTTAACTCGCGTACCCTACGGGCAATTAATTGTGTGTATTGGGAACCAAAATCGAGAATTATGATTTTTTCTAGCATGGCCAAAGTTAAGAATATTTAATTACCTCCACACCAAATCTTCGCAGAAAATCAACACCTTCATCACTTGCCAAACCCTTGTACTCTGCATAGGAATCTTTATAGTAAACTAATTTAATACCTGACGACAATATTAACCTGGCGCAAGCGATGCATGGCGATAGGGTGGTATATAAAGTTGACCCTGATATTTTAGAACCATTTTTTACTGCGTACAATATAGCATTCTCTTCTGCATGTAATGCAAGTGAACAACTGCCGCGCGAATCTCTGTCGCACCCTGTTTCCGGCCACTCTTCATCACAGTTATGTGTCCCCGAAGGCGGTCCGTTGTAACCGATAGAGATAATTCGGGTGTCTTTTGTTAATACAGCTCCTACCTGAGCACGCACACAATGTGAGCGGGCCGACAGATCGGTAGCCAAATTCATAAATATATCTTTAAATCCTTTCTTCATCTGATGCGTTTTAATTCAAAAAACAGGCTGGCAAATATAGGGTAAAAAAAAACTTCCCTCCTTTAAGCAAAGAGGGAAGTTTTTATCCGAGGGTTATTTTAGTGACCTCCGGCTATCTTTTTATCGAAATCAATTCCTTGCTTTCTAAGTATACCACTTACTTTCCAGGCATAATACGCCAGATAAGCAAAGCATAGTACACCTACTATATAACTGTATTGGATACCGGTAAACTCAGATACATATCCTTGTACCCAACTAATAATTCCTCCACCCATGATCATCATGATTAAGAAGCTACTTCCCTGACTTGTGTTTTTACCTAAACCACTAACTGCCAATGTAAAGATACATGGCCACAATGTACTGCAGAATAGACCTACGCTTGTAAGTGCATAAACACTTACCATACCTTTTGTAAACATACCTATCAAGAGTGCACTAATACCGATGATCGAGAATATCAGCAACATTCTGGCTGGATTTCCTTTACTCGCCATATCAGCAATGATCAATACTAAGATAATTAGACCATAAACATAAAACGGAGCTAAATCATGGTGAAATATGGCATTAACACCTAAGAAGATTCCAAAAGCTAAATATGGAGCAACAAATCTTAATATTTTTTGTGTACTCACATTGTCTGTGAAAGCCTCTACCGCTCCAGTCCATCTACCAATCATCATACTAGCCCAGTATAAAGACACATATGGTGCAATATCCTTAATTGCAAAGCCCAGATCCTTTTCCATGTAAGCAGGCAGGTTACTTGCAGTAGATACCTCAACGCCTACATAAACAAATATGGCAATCATACCCAATACCAACTGAGGGTACTTTAAAGCAGAACCCTTATGGCTTGGATCATCAATTACGGACTCAACCAAGGTTGGTCTATCTGGCAAAGAAGACAGCTTTAAAAATATAGCAACTGCAATAAACGCAACTCCCAAAATTAAATATGGTATTTTAACGCTCTCAATACTTACGTCTTCACTTGCCGTTGACAATGAACCAAAAATGGCAAAACTAACAATTAGGGGTCCTATTGTTGTACCGAAGTTATTAATACCACCTGCTAAAGTTAAACGTTGCGACCCCGTTTTAATGGGCCCCAATGCAATTGCTAACGGATTTGCAACTGTCTGTTGCAATGAAAATCCTAATGCCACTATAAACAAGCCTGATAACATCAAGGGGAATGAGCCCAGATTTGCAGCCGGATAAAACAACAATGTTCCAATGGCAGAAATAACCAAACCTAAAGCTAATGAATTCTTGTATCCTAGCTTATTTACAAGATCCTGCTTCATTAAAACTGAAATGGCATTATAAATTAGTGCTCCAACCGTATAGGCGATATAAAATGCAAGTGATACCCATTGGCTTTGGCTTTGAGTTAAGTCAAATGCTTTTTTAAATACCGGTATTAATATGTCATTACTGGCAGCTACAAAGCCCCAAAAAAAGAATACTGTGACTAAGGGAATAAATTGCCCCCACTTGGTTTGAGAATTTTCTGAACTCATTTTAAACTTGGTTTTTTAGAACGCTAAACATAAATAAAAAAAACTATAAGCTAAAGTGTAATGTTTACACATTGCAGGGCCTTACATTTCTGCACGAAAACAAGTAAAAAAATAAGGTCACTTTATGTTTAAAATCGCATATTAGCGTATTATATATGTTTAGCTGAATGTTTGAAGCAATATTACAAGGGATAGGTGCGGGGATTTTATTTTCGTTTTTAACGGGTCCCGTATTTTTTTCCATGATAAAAACCAGCATAGAAAAGGGCTTTAAAGCTGGGTTCTCTTTAGCTATAGGTGTAGTTTTCAGCGACATAATCTTCATCTCGCTTACCATATTCAGTTCCCAATTTGTTGACTATAATTCTGAATACAATCAATATATTGGTATTATTGGCGGATTATTCCTTTTTGGAATTGGCCTCTACTATCTTTTCAATAAAGTAAAAGTAAGCTACGACATTTCAGAAACTGTAAAAATCAAAAAAAGAGGTTACATATTAAAAGGCTTTTTAATGTGCCTCTTATCTCCCTCTACTTTGATGTTCTGGATTATGGTTGGGGGTATTATTTCGGTGCAACTTCACTATGACATGGCCGAAAAGGTGGTATTCTTTGTAATTGCGATGACAACACAACTATCAGTGGATTGTGTTAAAACTTATTATGCCGCCAAATTAAGATACCGGATTAAGGAAAAAAGCATTCAGAACCTCAATAAAATAGCGGGGGCAGTGATCTTAATATTTGCAATCAGATTGTTTATTCAGGTGTTTATAAAATATCACATGTAAATAAAGGCAATAAAAAAGTCCCGTTAGTGTAAAATGTAACGGGACTTTTTATATCTTCTAATTGCGCTTCTAGTAAGCTCTTTGATTGTTTCCCTCTTTCCAGTTCACAAAGGCTTTATTAACAACCCTATTTCCTCCTGGAGTTGGGTAATTACCCGAGAAGTACCAATCGCCGGTATGATTTGGACAAGCCACATGTAAATTATCTAATGTCTGATAAATCACCTCTACTTCTGCGTTAATATTGTCCGGAGTAATGATCTTCGTGATTTGTGCAGAGATTTCCTCTTGTTTAAATGGTCTGTAAATGTCTTTTACATGGTTTACAATTTCCTCTTTGGGTAGTAACAATGAAGCTTTACATTTTTGGTATACCTCTTCAATGATATGCTCCATTCCACGAGCTTTCAAAAGTTGAATTGCTGCTTCAAAAGCAACAAACTGTCCCATCTTCGACATATCAATACCATAGCAGTCAGGATACCGTATTTGAGGTGCTGATGAAACGATAATGATCTTTTTAGGGTGCAGTCTATCAATAATTTTGATGATACTCTGCTTAAGAGTTGTACCTCTGACAATTGAATCATCAACCGCCACTAAAGTATCTGTATGATTTTTTATTACACCGTATGTGGTATCGTAAACATGGGCTACCATATCACCTCGGTCTGCATCCTGGGTAATAAATGTTCTTAACTTAACATCTTTAATTGCTAATTTCTCTACCCTTGGCGACATGGACAATAACTCATCCAATTGTTCGTCATTCAAGGAATCTTTGCGATGCAATAAAGTATCTTTTTGTACAGTTCTGATGTAACTATGTAGCCCTTCAACCATTCCATAAAATGAAACTTCGGCAGTATTAGGGATAAAAGAAAATACTGTGTTTTTTAAATCCGATTTTACAGCACTAAGTATTTGCTTACAAAGCAATGCTCCTAAATGCTTTCTTTCTTTATAAATCTCGGCATCACTACCTCTAGAAAAGTATATACGTTCAAAAGAGCATGCTCTTTTTTCTTCAGGTTCTCTAAAAATCTCTTGAGTTACAGAGCCGTTTTTCTTAACAATTAGTGCATGACCCGGTTCAATTTCTTTAACGTCTTTGAATGGGATATTAAATGCGGTTTGAATTGCCGGTCTCTCTGAAGCGGCTACAACAATTTCATCATCCTGGTAATAATAGGCCGGGCGGATACCTGAAGGATCACGAAGAATAAATGCATCTCCATTTCCAACAATACCAGAGATTGCATAACCACCATCCCAGTTTTTTGCAGAGCGTTTTAAGATTTTTGCAATATCTAAATTCTCTGAAATCTTATGAGTGATCTGAACATTATCAAGCCCTTCTTTTTTGTACTCATCAAAAAGTTCCTGATTTTCATCATCAAGGAAATGGCCCATTTTCTCTAAAACGGTAACTGTATCAGCTTGTTCTTTTGGATGCTGACCAAGCTCATAAAGTTGTTCCAGTAATTCATCTACATTGGTCATGTTAAAATTACCGGCAATAACAAGATTACGGGTCATCCAGTTGTTCTGACGTAAAAATGGATGGCAATTTTCTATGCTATTTTTACCGTGTGTACCATAACGTAAATGTCCCAGTAAAACTTCTCCAATAAAACTTACATTATTTTTTAGCCACTCAGCATCCTGCATCAATTCAGGAGTTTCGTTTTGAATGTCAACAAATTTGTTCTGAACGTAACCAAAGATATCCGCAACAGCGTTTTGTGCCATTGAGCGGTACCTGCTAATGTAGCGATGACCTGGTTTTACGTCTAGTTTAATTGTTGCAATCCCTGCTCCATCCTGCCCACGGTTGTGCTGCTTCTCCATTAAAAGGTAAAGCTTATTAAGTCCGTAAAGTGCAGTCCCGTATTTTTGCTGGTAGTATGAGAGAGGTTTTAAAAGGCGAATAAAGGCTATTCCGCATTCATGTTTTATCGAGTCACTCATTATGTGTTATTTGAGCGGCAAATTTACCGTTAATAATAATTAGAACCTAGAAAGAAATACAATCTTTCAGTCAGATTATAATGACTGGGTTTTCAGGCTTATGCGGTGCGAAATAACGTCGAATCCAAAAAAAATAGAGGCATGTCTGTTGAATACCTTCTCGTCGCCGGAGGTGAAAAATGATTTGGCACCCTCTGTTGCAATCTTTGACTCGATCTCAGGATGATTTTCCAGATACCACACCAGGCTGTCTGCTACAATATCACCCTGACCCAATAAATTTACGTTCGCTGGAAGCTTCTCTTTTATTTTAGGAATAAGCAAGGGATAATGTGTACAGGCTAAAAGAATACAATCTATTTTGCGATCCTTCGCCAGCAATTCATTAATGTATTTTTCTACAAAATAGTCAGCCCCACCATCCAAATGCTCGTTGTTCTCCACTAATGGCACCCACATTGGGCAACTTTGTTGAAGAACCTTTACTTCAGGAAAAAACTTATTAATCTCCATCAGATAAGACTCGGAATTGATAGTTCCGCGGGTCCCCATGACTCCGATAGTTTTCGACGAAGTAAACTCTCCTACTATTTCTGCCGTTGGTCTGATTACTCCAAGAACTCTGTTATTAGGATATTTAAAAGGCAATACATTCTGCTGTATTGAGCGAAGAGCCTTTGCTGAGGCCGTGTTGCATGCCAGGATGACCAATTGGCATCCTTGGGCAAATAACCATTCCACACATTCTAAGGTATACTGATACACGGTATCAAACGAGTGATCTCCATAAGGTGAACGTGCATTGTCACCAAAATAGATATAGTTGTATTGAGGTAGTTTTTGGGCTATTGATTTAAAAACTGTTAAACCACCATAACCTGAGTCGAAAACACCAATGGAATGCTTAGTATTCATTGCAAAAAAAACGGGATTGAGTTTTATCACTCAATCCCGCAATTTAAATATTTTTTCCTCGACTAACTGTCTTCTTTCGAATGTTGTGACAGTGGTTTGATTTTCACTATTTTTTAGGAGCAGGAGTTGTTGCAGTCGCAGCAATACCTAACTTAGTTTTAACAAGAGGTGTAATGTCTTCCCCACCATCCCAGTAAACTAATCCCTGGTTTGCAGTATCAAATACATAAGTGTAGCCTTTCTCTTTTGAGACTGCTTTGATTGCAGCATCAGCTTTTACCTGAATAGGGTTAAACAGCTCTGCATTTTTTGCTTCTAATTCCTGCTGAGCTTTTGTTCTTGCATCTGTGATACGTTTCTCTAAATCCTGCAATTCAATACCTGCTGTTTGTAGTTCTTTACCAACAGTTTCTTTGTTTGCTTCGCTCATCGTTTTTTCTTTATCCTGAGCAGCTTTAAGTTTAATCTGGTATTCAGAAATCATTTTATCAATATCAGCAGTTTTCGTTTTTTGAAAGGCCTCCAATGTGGTTCTGGCAGTTTTAACTTCAGGCATTGCTTCAATAATAGCTGCTGAATTCAAGTGTGCCAATTTTTGTTGTGCATTTGCGATGTTGACAGTGAACAATAAGCCAGCTGTTACAAAAAATGCGTTCATTAACTTTCTCATCTTTATTTTTCTTAATAATTGTTTTTAATTTATCTATTTGTGTTTATTTCAGCATCGTTCCAGGTTTGAAACCCAATCTTACAATAACGTCGTTACTTACATCATAAGTACTACTTGCATATATCATCATTGTGGCTTCACTGCTCTTATCAAATATGAAATCAAGGAGCTTAACTTTCGCTATCTCAGAAATGGCTTTCGTAACCTTATCCTGAATTGGATTTAACAATTTTGAACGGGTCTGAAAAAGATCTCCCTCAGGACCAAATATCTTGCGTTGAAAATCTTTAGCCGCTTTTTCCTTTTCAATGATTTCATTCTCTCTTCTTTTGCGCATGTCTTCAGTTAACAATACCTGATCTGCCTGATAAGCCTTATACATCTTATCTATTTCGGTAAAATTAGCATCAACCTTCTCTTGCCATTGCTGAGACAGCACATTCATTTGATCTAGCGCAGATTTATACTCAGGTAAATGTTTAAGTATATATTCAGTATCTACGTAAGCAAACTTTTGTGCAAATGCTCCAAACCCGGTAAAGAGCAAAAAGCATATTAAAAAGTATTTTTTCATTTCTAAAAGCATTAATTAATTAAAGTCCTCCCAATTGTTGTGCAATACTGAAAGTGAAGTTTTGTTTTCCACCATCAACAATTCCTGGAATTTTATCAAAGGCATGCCCATAATCAATTCCCAACATTCCAAATATCGGTAAAAATATTCTAGCACCAACACCTGCAGTCCTTCTAATGTTAAAAGGATTAAAATCTCCAAACTTGTTCCAGGTATTACCACCCTCGGCAAATGCTACAATAAATGCAGTTGCTTGCTGACTTGCAATTACTGGATATCTTAATTCCATAACATATTTGGTAAATATAGGACTTCCTGAATTTTGCGCAATAGTTGCGTCAGATCCTTGTGGAATTACTGCATTATTTGCATATCCACGCATTTTAATTACTTCTGAACCTTGTAAGAAATCAAATCCCTGCATACCATCACCCCCTAATTTAAAACGTTCAAATGCCGATTCTCCAACTGCCGAGTTATAGGTTCCTAAGAATCCAAACTGAGCTTGTGCCATCACAACAAATTTGCCGGCCAATCTTTGGAACCACTGAGACTCAAACTTCCATTTGTGATACTCTGTAAACTTATAACGTTGTTTATCAGATGCTGTTGCATAATTAATGTTATTCAAAAGAGAGTAAGGAGGCGTTGCCTGGATAGTGAACTTAAAGTAAGAACCCTCTGTTGGGAAAATCTGATGATTTCTTGAGTCCCTGCTTAGCTCCTGAGTTAAGTTAAGGTTGTAAGAAGTTCCTGTACTGAACAAATACCCTGGATAGTTATTTAAGATATATTGTTGAACATTAATAGCATGTGTTAGCTGGAAATAGTTATCAGGGAAATTCAATCTTCTACCCAAACTAACAGTCACCCCATTTAAACGAATCTTTTGGAACCTGCTATCAGCAGCTTTCAAGCCATTTGATTGTAATGATGTAAATGCACTTACGCCAAAACTGATCGGTTTCTTACCACCAAGCCAAGGCTCAGAGAAAGAGAAGCTGTAAGATTGATAATACTTACCGTTCGTTTGTCCACGAAGACTTAATTTCTGACCATCACCTTTAGGCAAAGGTTTATAAGCATCCAGATTAAATATGTTTTTTAATGAGAAGTTGTTAAAGGTAAGGCCTAATGTTCCAATGATGTTACCTCCACCAAAACCACCAGACAATTCGATCTGATCAGAAGGTTTTTCTTCAACCGCATATTCGATATCTACTGTACCATCAGCCGGATTCGGTTTAGGAGTTGGAACCGTTTTAGATTCATCAAAGTTACCAAGTTGTCCGATCTCACGAACAGTACGGATCAATAAATCCTTTGAGAATTTTTCTCCTGGCTTTGTACGAATCTCCCTTAATACTACCCTGTCATTTGTTATGGTATTTCCTTTTAAGGTAATACGATTATTGGTATACTGAGGTCCTTCATAAATACGCATTTCCACATCTACAGTATCACCATGAATTTTGGTCTGCACAGGATCAACGTTGAAAGTCAAATAACCATCATTAAGATAAATACTTGAAACATCGTCTCCATTTGCACTACCTCTTAATTTCTTTTCAAGCTTTTCTTCACTAAACACCTCTCCTTTTTCAATACCAAAGGTCTTTTCCAGGATCTCAGTTGTATACTTAGCATTGCCTGCCCAGGTAATATCACCAAAGTAATATTTAGGACCTTCATACACATCTATATTGATACCAATTGCTTTATCACTATACTGGAAAATGCTATCTTTAAGGATAACCGCATCACGATAACCTTTATCCTGCATCTTGGCAATAAGTGTTACTTTATCTTCATCGTATTTTTCCTTGTTGAATTTTCCGGAGCCAAATACTTTATAGAATGCCTGTTGCTTAGTTTTCTTTAAAAACTTACGCAGTTTAGCAGATGAAAAATCCTTATTTCCGGTAAAGTTTATCTCATGAACCTTTACTTTTCGGCCCTTATCAACAAACACCTGCAGAATCATCCCATTCTCCAAACTTGGATCAGGTTTTGTTTTATACTCTACAGTAGTAAAGAAGTAGCCTTTACCTAAAAGGAACTTCTTTATTGTCGCAGTTGTTGAATTGTATAAATTATCATTGATAATAGATTTCCCGCTTTTCTCATTTAACTTCTCCATGATGTCAGTCTTTTGCGACTTACTCACGCCATTAATTTCAAATGAACTTAAACGCGGTCGTTCAACCACCTCAATGTCAAAGTAAACAGTATCCTCTACAATTTTAGCAATATCTAACTGCACATCATCAAATAAGCCTTGAGCCCATAAGGTCTTAATTGCATTGGCTGTTGCCTCCCCTGGCAATACAATACGTTCTCCCTTTATCAATTTAGATAAAGTAATGATTACATCCTTGTCAATGAAATGAGTTCCGGTAAGGGTAGTACCTCCAATGATGTACTCTTTTGGATTAAAATAATCCAAATCCAGGCCCTTAACTTTAAGGGTAGGTGGTGCAGTATTGGACGGTCGGGTAATCTGTGCCATTGTTGGTAAACCAATCAATAACAATAATATGAGTTGATATATTCTTTTCATTTACAATCTAAAAATCGATGCTAAGTTAATTTAAACACATGTTAAAAAGTGTTAAAAGTAAAATTAGTTCAATTGTTCACTAATTTTACCAAAGCGGCGTTCGCGTTTTTGATAGTCTACAATAGCCTCAAAAAGGTCTTCTCGCCTGAAGTCGGGCCATAGTGTTTCAGTAAAATAAAGTTCTGTATAGGCCATTTGCCATAACAGGAAATTACTGACTCTATGCTCGCCGCTTGTTCTGATCATGAGTTCAGGATCAGGGATGTTTACTGTTGTTAACTCAGCTGCAAAATTTTCTTCATTAATGTCTTCAATATTTAATTTCTGGTCTTTAACCTTCTGTGCCAGTTTCTTAGCGGCATCAATAATCTCCCATTTAGCACTATAGCTTAATGCCAATGTTAAAGTACAGCGGGTATTTTTTGCGGTCTTTTCCATAGCACTATGTAAGTCATCAATACATTTTTGGGGTAACGACGCAATGTCACCAATTGCATTTAACCGGATGTTATTTTTGTTAAGAGTAGCTGTTTCCTGATTGATTGTTGATATCAACAGCTCCATCAAGGCATTTACTTCTTCAATAGGTCTGTTCCAGTTTTCTGTCGAAAAGGCGTAAACAGTTAAATATTTTATTCCTATATCAGCGCAACCCTCTACAATATCTTTTACAGACAGCACACCACTTTCATGACCGAAGTGTCTGAATTTACCCTGATTTTTTGCCCACCGCCCATTTCCATCCATGATGATGGCAATGTGCTCTGGTAAGCGTGTTACGTCGATTTGTTCTTTAAATCCCATTAATTTCCTGCAAATATGCCTAAAATGTATAACATTTTTGGGACACAAAGGTATAAGATATGCCAATACCTACAAACATATATGTATCTCTTTTTCTAAAATCTCCTCTTTGAGTGTATTGAAAATCAGTAGAACTAGGATTTGAAGGGTTTGAAAGTAGTTTACTTATTGCTCCATTTGGTTCGTTATTCCAATGTGCTATGTTTGGATATAATCCACTAACATCATCAAKWKNAATMASKAWMYRMNTGKWNCWATAASYRAWCTRSYTWMANAASCCNNCMAATYYTMSTTCWAYTKNAYTTTYAMTMNCTAMSMYMKRASNAATMSTYMNTNCMTAWTWCCTGTAAGATCCATTTTGTCCTTCTGTATGATAATCTCTCAAATTATATTTTTTATTTTCCAATCCTGGTACATCTGAGTATCGGGCGGTAGGATTATACAATACTCCTCCTATTCCTGTAAAAATATATGGCGAGAATCTTTTTGTGCCTCCTCCCGCAAAGTATTCAAAAAAATTGAAGTCCACCTGCAGGCTCACCTCATTTAATGCAGTGCTAAAATTAAGACCCCTATTTCTGAAATGCTGATTATCAGATTTTGTATCATCTGCCTTTATCTTTCCATATGTATAATGAAGCCCGACAGCCCAATATGGATCTATATTTACTTTAACAAAAGCTCCGGCAGAGATACCACTTACATTTAGCGGTTTGTTTTGATTTAAATCGCCTAAATAGCCTGCTCCACCAGCAACTGCACCCACCTCAAAAACCTGGGCTTTTGCACTGATTCCACAAAGAAACATTGCAAGAAAATAAACAAGTTGTTTCTTATCCATTCTAATAATTCCGCGTATCTATGCCCCAAAGCAATTTATTTCTTAAAGTTGTTAAGTAGGTTTCGTTATTAAGCCTGATTAAATTTACATGAAAGCTGGCCTTATTCAGTATTATTTTGACAGACTTGTCCACTGTTTCTGTTCTTGAATCGCAGGAAACTAAAAATTTGGAGCTTCTTGCCTCAATTTCAAAAGTTAACGACACATCGTCAGGAATAATCACTGGCCTTACATTCAAATTATGAGGCGCAATTGGCGTAATAACAAAATTTTGTGAACTTGGGTAAATAATCGGGCCACCGCAGCTCAACGAATAAGCTGTGGAACCAGTTGGTGTAGCAATAATTAACCCATCTGCCCAATATGAGTTAACGAACTCATTGTTCATATAAGCGTGAATAATCATCATGGCTGAGTTATCTCTTCTATGAATCGTAATGTCATTCAGGGCAAAGTTTTCATCACCAAACAATCCATGCTTAGAAGTTAAACTCAACAAACTCCTTTTATCCAAGGTAAATTCCCGGTTGTGCAGTGCCTCAAAGGCKYTCTTYNNATYTYAKCTTNATTAATACTTGCAAGAAAACCCAAGCGTCCAAAATTAATCCCTATTACAGGAATTCCTGAGTCGCGGATTAATGATAAAGTATCCAGCAAAGTTCCATCGCCGCCTAAGCTCAATAATACATCTGTTTCTCCCAGAAGATCGTCGTGACAGGTAAAAACCTGCATATTCGCTGGCAATTTGATTTTATCTTTTACAAAATCAAGGTATTTATCGTAAACCAGAATTGGGCTTTTATAACTATCGAGAACATTAAATACTTCCTGCACATAAGGCAATACACTATTATTGAACTCTCTACCGTAAATTGCAATCTTCATTAATGTATTTTCATTTTGCGGTTATGGAATCTGTATAAACCCTGGTTATACATTTAAATAATTCATAAATGAATTAAATCTATCTTCAGTACCATTGTCTGATATGGTACTATTAAATACTGCCTTTACCTGGTAATCGTAGCGTTCAAAAGAAGCTATTATTCCTGAAAGATCAGTTTTATTAATTTTCAAAGTGACTTCTAATCTGGTAGAATCTGGAAAGGATTGCACGTACGATGAGAGGATCTGCGCATTATCTGCTTCAACAATCTGCGCCATATGCGACAATGAATTGTTCCTATTACTTATTTCCAAAACAATTATGCCCCCGTATTCCTTTACCGCAAAGATATTTGAGGTGTACTCTAAAAGACTGTTTATTGATATCAGGCCCAAATAATTTTTTTTATAATCCAATACCGGAACTACGGATAAGTGTAACTGATTAAACAACCTTATAATGTCATAAACATGAACATCTTCAAATACAAATGGATTTAAGATGGAAAGTGATAAACTACCGATAGGTTGTTCAACATCTCTAACTTCAATTAATTCTTCCTCAGCAACCAATCCAAGAAACTGAGTTTCGTTAACAATAGGTAAGTGGTATAATTTGAACTCAGCCATTCTATCCAAAGCTTTCTGAACCGAGTCAGACGTCTTTAGTGGTGGTATTGAATTAGATATGAGTTCAGATGCAAACATTATTTAAGTAAAATTCTATTTAAAAATTTATCCAGATAATCATTAAAAACCTGTGGCCGTTCCATCATTGGTGCATGGCCACATAAATCTACCCAATTCAATTCTGAATTCGGCAAAAGTTGATGAAATTCTTCTGCAACTTCTGGTGGTGTTACTTTATCTTGCTTACCCCAGATTAAAGAAACGGGTATGGTTATACGAGAAAGATCTTTAGACATGTTATGGCGAATAGCAGATTTTGCCAATGCCAGAATTCTAATTACTCTTGAACGATCGTTAACACTTTTATACACTTCATCAACCAGATCCTTTGTTGCAGTTGCCGGATCGTAGAAAGTAAATTCTACTTTTTCCTTAATGTAATCATAACTCTCTCTTCTTGGGAATGAGCCTCCAAAAGCATTTTCATATAATCCAGAGCTACCGGTTAATACAAGAGCCTTTACATGTTCCTGATGAGAAACTGTAAACACAAGACCAACATGGCCACCAAGTGAATTTCCTATCAAAACAACCTGCCCTAGTTTTTTGAATTTTATAAATCTGTGAATGTATTTAGATAAACTTTTTACCCCGAGTGTGAGTATCGGGAGCTCATAAATGGGCAAAATTGGAACGATAACGTGATAATTTTCTTTAAAATGATCGATCACATCCTCCCAATTGCTTAGTTCGCCCATCAAACCATGAAGTAATACCAGGGTCTCACCTTTTCCAGCTTCTATATATTTAAACCCATCTTCTTCTATTACTTCGTATCTCATATTGAATATTTTGTAAGGTATGCTACTAAGTTAGTAGACTAAAATTAAATTAATGTAATTTTAAAACATTATTTTAAGAAAAAGGCTTAATGTGCTTAATGCAACACAATTTATGCCAATTGTGTTTTTACAATCTCAGCAATTAATTTACCATCTGCTTTACCTGCCAATTCCCTATTAGCTAGCCCCATTATCTTACCCATTTCCTTTACCGAATTTGCACCCGAGTCTTTAATAATTTGTGAGATCACCGCTTCAACTTCAGCTCGGTCTAATTGTTTAGGCATGAAATTGCTAATTACCTCAATTTCTTCTTCCTCTATAGTACTCAGATCTTCTCTGCCTTGTTGTTTATAAATGTCTGCCGACTCCTTACGTTGTTTAATTAATCTTTGTAAAATCTTAAGTTCTGCTTCTTCGGTAATTTCCTCTGATGATCCCTTTTCAGTTTTCGCCAATAACAAAGCTGCCTTTATTGCTCTCAAACCTCTAAGCCTTGCCTGGTCTTTCGCAAGCATTGCCTGTTTTATTTCCTGATCTATTGTATTAGCTATCATATGATTTTCTGTTAGTATTCTATTTTCTATTAATTATTGTACCTGTTGCCTGTGCAGTTGGCATTATCAACATATCATTTATATTTACATGGGCAGGTCTGCTTACTACAAACCATATTGCTTCAGCAATATCATTTGCAACAAGGGGTTCCAATCCATCATAAACTTTTTTTGCTCTACCCTCATCTCCTTTAAACCGAACCTTAGAGAATTCCGTTTCAACCATTCCGGGATTTATAGCGGTAACTTTTATGCCATGGGGCAATAAGTCAATCCTCATACTTTTATTTAAAGCATCAACTGCATGCTTAGTGGCACAATATACATTTCCATTAGGATAAACTTCCTTACCAGCAATAGATCCAATATTTATGATATGACCAGATTTTCGACCAATCATCCAGTTAGAAACTATGCGTGTAGTATATAGCAAACCTTTAACATTCGTATCAATCATAGTGTCCCAATCATCAATATTACCTTTATCTATAGGATCAAGCCCCTGACTTAAGCCGGCATTATTAATTAAAACATCTACTTTCTTCCATTGTTGTGGTAAAGTTTCTAAACGATAAGACAAATCTTCATTATCCCTTACATCTGCAACTATCTTTTTAACTTCAACGGCATATTTATCTTCCAGATGTTTAGATACCTCTGTTAAAAGTTGTTCTCTTCTGCCTAGTAAAACTAAGTTGTAACCCTGAGCCGCAAACAAATGCGCACAAGCAGCCCCAATACCTGAAGTTGCTCCTGTAATTAATGCAATTTTTGACATCCCTGATTTTATTGATTATTAAGCAAAGCTATAATTTTTTTAACAGTAGCATTACTCAAAAAATAAACTGAATGTCACATGACGCAGCATTAATTTATCAATTGGATAAGAATAGCGATTAGGTTCATCCTTTAAAACACTATTGAAGGAGTAGGATAACTTAATCTCTGGAGACATTTTAAAATATTCGAAATATAGGTCAAAACCCAATCCGGCTTCATACGAGAGATAGTTGCGCACATTATTCAGCATCTTTTCTCCCGGGTCAGTTATATTCGCATTATTTGTCTTTTTCTTTGATGAAATATCCATTGAATATTTAGCCCCTCCGATCATGTAAGCTCTAAAATTATTCCTCCTATCTGATTTCAGCTTTATCCCCAGTGGAAACTCTACCAATGTTGAAGATATTTTCCGTTCAACATTATCCTTAAGTTCGTCATGGTGATATGTTAGTATCCTATCATTAAATACCAATATTGGTGTAAATCGTAGATCAGCATTTTCGATCAGCCTTTTATTTACAACAAAGCCAATTCCGAAACCAGGAGAAGATTCTGATGATATCCCTGTTAACCCAGGACCTACCAAGCCAGGTTCCATATCGTTATTATAAGGTTCTCTCCAGTCCGGTCTCTTTAAAATCTTATACTCTGATGAAAGGTACTGAAATGTAAATCCGAAATGGAGATTGGAATCATCTACCCCACCTCCCCAATTTTGGGCTCTGGCCGACACACATGCAAATAAGCATAAAATAAGTAAGCCTGATTTCATTTTCATTTGGTCCCGGTATAAATTGCACTTATACCAAACGTAAGGCGCCTGTCCTTGGTGTTTGTAAAACCAACCTTATTCATTAAACGGGTAAACTCCTCGCCATCCGGAAATGCGGCTACAGATTCCGGCAAATAGCAGTAAGCTCTGTTATCTTTAGAAAACATTTTACCAAGCATTGGCGTAACATGTTTAAAGTAAAAATTATATCCCTGTTTAATCGGAAATTTTCTAGGTTTGGAAAACTCAAGTATCACAATTTTACCACCTGGTTTTAAAACCCTGTACATATCTGCAAGTCCTTTCTCCAGATTTTCGTAATTCCTTACACCAAAAGCTACCGTTATTGCATCAAAATGATCATCACTAAAATTTAATCCTTCCGAATCTCCCGTCTGAACAGAAAAAACATGCTGTAAATTTCTATCCAGAATTTTCTTACGCGCTACATCAAGCATGCCTTCAGAAATATCTACTCCAATAATTTTCTCAGGTGCTAAAATTTTTATTGCCTCAAAGGCAAAGTCACCTGTACCAGTTGCCACATCAAGAATGATGCGTGGTTTGATAGATTTCAATTCCCTTATTGCCTTTTTACGCCATATAATATCAATACCTAAGGACATAAAATGATTTAAAAAATCATAAGTTCCTGATATATTATTAAACATGCTGGCAACTTGTTCCTTCTTTGTTGCCGTTTCAGATTGGTATGGTGTGATGTTTTCGTTCATGGTACGCAGCAAAGATAAGTATTGTTGAAAACTAATTTTCTACCTTTGTCAAATGATTATAAAATCAGCAACATTTATTTGTAGTAATACAAAGGTTTCAGCACTGCCTGTAGCCAACATGCCTGAGTATGCATTTATTGGGCGTTCAAACGTGGGGAAATCCTCGTTAATCAACATGCTTGTTAATCAGCATGGATTGGCAAAAACCTCACAAAGGCCAGGTAAAACTCAATTAATAAACCATTTCCTGATTAATGAAAAGTGGTATATCGTCGATTTACCTGGTTATGGCTACGCCAAAGTATCCAAAAGCAGTCGCGAGAATTGGGAAAAATTCATACGAAATTACATCACGAAGCGTGAGAGCTTACAATGTGTTTTTGTATTGATCGATAGCAGGCTTGAACCACAAAAAATAGACCTTGAATTTTGCTGCTGGATGGGAGAGATTCAAATTCCTTTTGCACTTGTGTTTACCAAAGCAGATAAACAAAGTGCAGTAAAGACCGATCAGAATGTTTCAGCATTTAAAAAAGCACTAAAAGGATGGTTTGAAGAAATCCCTCCGTACTTTGTAACTTCTGCAGAGAAAAGCACTGGTAGAGATCAGGTTTTGGATTTTATCGACCAGGTTAACCTGGATTTTGTAATGCCCATTTTAACCCCTAAAGAAGATTTTTAATAAAAGTTAATGAAAAAGTATTTTTCACTGGTATTATTTGCCCACTCTATTTTTGCTTTGCCTTTTGCACTGATAGGCTTTTTTCTTGGGGTAACTACGACCCCAAATCCATTTAACTGGCTATTGTTGGCATTGGTATTACTGTGCATGGTTTTTGCTCGAAATGCCGCCATGGCCTTTAATAGGTATCTCGACAGAAACATAGATGCAAAAAATCCCCGCACTCAAATGAGGGACATCCCTGCAGGCAAAATATCTGCCAACGAAGCCTTAATATTTGTAATTATTAACTGCGTTCTTTTTATTACCACTACTGCCTTTATTAACGGCCTTTGTTTTTATCTTTCGCCTGTGGCCCTCTTTGTAGTACTATTTTACAGTTACACAAAAAGATTTACGGCATTGTGCCATATGGTACTCGGCCTGGGGCTTTCCCTTGCTCCCATTGGCGCCTACATTGCAGTAACCGGAGCATTCAACATCGTTCCTGTTCTTTATTCGTTTGCAGTGTTGTTCTGGGTTAGTGGATTCGATATCATATATGCTTTACAGGATGAAGATTTTGACAGAAATGAACAACTACATTCTATCCCAGCAACAATGGGAATCAAAAATGCCTTGAAACTTTCGGTAGTATTGCATGTTTTTTCTGCACTTTGCGTAATCCTGCCAGTAATGTTTACTACATTCAGCTGGGTTTATTATGTAGGTGTGGCATTCTTTTGCTTTATGCTAACTTATCAGCACTTACTTGTAAAACCTAACGACATCAGTAAAGTAAATAAAGCATTCGCCACGACAAATGGATTTGCTTCAGTAATATTTGCCATTTGCTTTTTAGTTGACGCCTTCTTAAGAACCAATTTTAATTTCTAACTATGATTAACCTTACCATACCTAAAAAGAAAAGAATCTATATCCCTCAAAATCTGGAAATGAAATGGGACAATCTTGAACCCATACTTAATGAGCTATTGGCTCGTCCGATAGATAATGTAAGTGATTTAGAACAATGGTTAAAGGACAAAAGCGAATTAGAGGCTGCTCTTGAAGAGGATTTTGCATGGCGATATATTAAAATGAGCTGTGATACTGCCAATGAAACCTTAGTAAAAGATTTTCAATATTTTGCTACCGAAATTGAACCTAAGATTTCGCCAATAGCAAATCAGCTTAACCAGAAATTTAACGATAGTCCATTTATTGATGAACTGGACCATGATAAATATTTTGTCTACATCAGAGCAATAAGAAAAGCTTTAGAGATTTACCGAGAAGAAAATGTAGAACTGTTAACTAAACTTCAGGTAACTCAGCAAAAGTATCAGGCCATTACCGGAGCAATGAGCGTAATGATCAACGACAAAGAATATACATTGGAACAAGCAGCGAACTTTGTTAAAGATACAGATAGAAGTGTAAGACAACAGGCATGGGAAACCATACAACAACGTCGCCTGGTAAATAAAGATGAGTTAAACATTTTGTTTGATGAGCTGATTGTTATGCGACATCAGGTAGCAGTAAATGCTGGTTTCGAGAACTACCGCGATTATATGTTCCAGGCGCTTGGCCGTTTTGATTATACGCCTCAGGATTGTTACCATTTTCATGAGGCCATAGAAAAGGAAATTGTTCCCATTCTAACGGAACAGGCAGAAAAAAGAGCTGAGCTGCTTGGAATTGATGAATTAAAGCCATGGGACATGGAGGTAAGTACCACTGGAAAACCAGCTTTAAAGCCATTTAAAAATGGAAAAGAGTTGATTGATAAAAGTATTGACTGCTTTAATGCCATTAACCCTAAATTAGGCCAGATGCTTTCTATTATGAAGGCTAACAACCTTTTTGATGTAGAAAGCAGAAAAGGAAAAGCACCGGGTGGTTATAACTATCCTCTTGCAGAAACAGGCGCACCTTTTATTTTCATGAACTCCGCCAATTCACTAAGAGACCTAACTACTATGGTTCATGAAGGCGGCCATGCTATACATACATTCCTTACTGCAAATCTGGAATTAAATGACTTTAAACATTGTCCTTCAGAAGTTGCAGAACTTGCTTCAATGAGCATGGAGCTTATTTCAATGGACAACTGGGGCATCTATTTTGATAACGAAGAGGATCTCATCAGGGCAAAAAAAGAACAGCTTGCGGATGTACTAAAAACCTTACCATGGGTTGCTGTTATAGATCAGTTCCAACATTGGATTTATACCAATTCAGGTCATAATGCAGCTGATCGGGAGGAAGCCTTTAAACAAATATATACCCGTTTTGGTAGCGGATTTGCTAACTGGGATGGCTTGGAACAAGAGTTTGGCAATGTTTGGCAAAAACAACTGCATCTTTTTGAAGTCCCCTTTTATTATATTGAATATGCTATTGCACAATTAGGAGCAATAGCGATCTGGAAAAATTACAAAGAAAATCCTGAACAAGCATTGGAACAATACCTTGCAGCACTATCGTTAGGCTATACTAAACCCATCAATGAAATTTACGAAACTGCAGGAATTAAATTTGATTTCAGCCTAAACTATATTGAGGAGCTGGCATCATTTGTAAAAGATGAATTGCATAAATTAGGCTAAGTTTACAACATAATATCTAAGTTTGAATATCAAAACCGAACCTAACCACTAATGTATGTTTGAAAAACTTTTCAGAAAAAAGTCAATAGCCAAAATATTGGAAGATGCAGAGAAAGGCTATGGTGATCACGGAGCCTCGCTCCATAAAACACTTGGTGTAAGGGATTTAACGGCTTTCGGTATCGCCGCTATAATTGGGGCAGGTATTTTCAGTACAATTGGCAAAGCCAGTGCTGATGGTGGTCCTGCAGTAATATTCCTTTTTATATTTACTGCCATCGCTTGTAGTTTTGCTGCCTTTGCATATGCAGAATTTGCCTCAATGGTCCCTGTATCCGGAAGTGCATATACCTATTCATATGTTGCGTTTGGTGAACTGGTAGCCTGGATCATTGGATGGTCGCTCATTATGGAATATGCTATTGGAAATATAACTGTAGCAATATCCTGGTCCGATTATTTTACAGGACTCCTCTCCTCGATACGAATACCTGCATTTGGCATAACTGGCATTCACTTGCCAGATTGGACCACAATGGACTATCTGACCGCATATAATGGTCACGCACATGCAGAAGCGCTTGTTAACGCAGGAAAAAACTACGCAAATCTGGATGAAGCAACAAGAATAGCAAACAATGCCTGGATAACAGCCCCACAAATTGGAGACTTTCATCTTGTAGCAGACTTACCCGCTCTTGGCATTATCATTTTCATTACCTGGCTGGTATATAGAGGCATGAAAGAGTCTAGAAATGCAAGTAACGCAATGGTTATTGTAAAACTAGCTGTTATATTACTAGTACTTGCAGTAGGTGTTTTTTATGTTGACACTGCCAATTGGGATCCCTTTGCTCCCAATGGAGTATCAGGAGTATTAAAGGGAGTTTCAGCTGTTTTTTTTGCATACATAGGCTTTGATGCCATTTCTACCACTGCTGAAGAATGCAGAAACCCACAAAGAGACTTACCAAGGGGAATGATGTGGGCAATTATCATTTGTACAATTCTATATGTGGCAATTGCACTTGTGCTTACAGGAATCGTTAACTTCAAACTACTTGCAGTTGGCGACCCGCTGGCATTTGTTTTTGATCAAATCGATTTGAAGCTAATGAGTGGAATAATAGCCGTAAGTGCGGTGTTTGCTATGGCAAGTGTGCTTTTAGTATTTCAAATGGGTCAGCCAAGAATATGGATGAGCATGAGCCGGGACGGCCTGCTCCCAAAATCATTTTCAAAGATCCACCCTAAATACCACACTCCATCTTTTGCTACTATCGTAGTGGGTTTTGTGGTGGCGATTCCTTCACTTTTCATGAACCTTACCATTGTAACAGACCTTTGTTCTATTGGGACGTTGTTTGCGTTTGTGCTCGTCTGTGCGGGAGTTCTAGTTTTACAAAACAAGCCGGATATTCAAAGGGGAAAATTTAGAATTCCATATATGAATTCTAAATTTATTGTTCCTCTTTTATTCATAGGTACATTATTTTTTGGTTTTAGCTTCTACAAAAAGGAAACTACGGCGTTTATTTTCAATACCCCAAGAATATATGATCCTGTAAGTTTTATTACCGCTTTAAATGAAAATGAGCTTGGTATCGTTAAAAAAGAAATAGCAATAGCTCAAACTAAAGCTAACCTTATTGAAAAGAACACAGATTCAGAAGCATATTTAAATCAGTTATCCTCAGAACAGTATGAGCATTTCATAAACAATTCAGAACTAGCACAAGAAAAGAAATATGAAAGTGGATGGAAACTCTTTAAACATAAAATCCCTATGTGGATTTTCTTTTTCATCTGCCTCGTAATTATTTATTACTGCATTACTAAAAATCTTTCTCTTATCCCTGTTTTGGGCCTAATAAGCTGTCTCTATATGATGTGTGAATTGGGCATATCTAATTGGATAGGATTTGGGATCTGGTTGATCGTTGGTTTATTTGTTTATTWMMTRYWYRKNCTKTWMKSABAGCAACTCAGACTTAAAGAAAACAACATATAACTAAAAAAGGCGGCAAGCGCCGCCTTTTTTAGTACCCCTACTTTCTTAAACTGTAGAAAATATTGCCCAACGACACAATATTTTCAAAATAAAAAAATATTTATTAAAAATAATTCCACAATTTGAGAATATATCTCTACATTTATAATTGTAAAAAACAAATGGTATTCAAGGACTTGATTACCATTTAAATTGCCCTCCTAATTATCCCTATAATTGTCTGGTTGGAAGGCCGACAATAGAGGCTCCTCCCCGGAGCCTTTTTTATGCGATTAAACCGGAAGTCTGTTAAGTTCTATATCGTCAGGAGTCACAAATATTAATGGAACCTTCTCTACATCCACGTAACTTGAATCGAGACCAAAGCTTCGCTCTTCCGATAAGCTCAAACGCTTCAAGACAAAGTAATAATCCATTATTGAGCGTTCATAGAAACTCAGTTTAGAAAACTTCGATAAATGCTTTTCTAACAGTACAAATCTAAAGTCGCCAGCAATTTTATGTTTATTTAAAGACGTATATTGACTTGTAATATCAACTTCACCATTTTTCACCAGATCTTCAATCACTTTCCTGTATAAAAGATTAACTCTTTGTTCAACCCTAAATCCAAGCTTAAAATCAATACGGATAAGTTTTCCCGGAATCAGAAATTCCACTTTATAATCTCGGGTAAATGGTTCATCAACAACATCCACATGCACAAGCCAATAAATATCAGCTCGCTTAGGTTCCTTCTGTATAATAGAGTAAATGATCTTTGATTCTATTTCTGTTTTAAAATTGGCACTGGTAAGGTATACCAACTGGGAAGAATATTTTGGAACCGAGATATCACTGCTTAGCTCACTTATTATTTCAAAATAATCCTCAATTTCAACGTATTTAACAAAGCGGTTTTTTATCTTCCTGGCAACATACCAACTCCACATTACAGTAAACAAAGCAGATCCAATTAACACCGTTACCCAACCTCCATGGAAAAACTTCGCCATATTTCCGATCAGGAAGGTAAGTTCCAGTAAAATATAAACTGCTAAAAAAGTTCCAATTACATATATCGGGACCTTTTTACGTTTCATATAAGCAGCAATCAATATCGTCGTAGACAGAAAGGTTAGATTTATAGCTAAACCATAAGCCCCTTCCATTGCTCCTGAACTTCTAAATATCAATACAATCCCAATACATCCCGCCCAAAGAATCCAATTTATAGAAGGAACATAAATCTGTCCCTTTTGATTACTTGGATAATTGATTCTAACTTTTGGCCAAAGGTTTAACCTTACTGCTTCAGATATTAGCGTAAAAGAGCCGGTAATCATAGCCTGACTGGCAATTACGGCCGCGCAAGTTGCAAGTGCCACCATAAACAACAGGTATTCGGATGGCACTATTTCAAAGAAGGGATTCAAAGTAGCATTGTAATTACCATGCTGCAGCACCCAAACACCTTGTCCAAGGTAATTAAGAATTAATGTTGTTTTTACAAAAACCCAGCTAACCCTAATGTTCTTTCTTCCGCAATGTCCCATGTCCGAATACAATGCTTCGGCCCCTGTAGTACATAGAAATACCCCGCCTAATATTAATAAAGCCATAGGATTATTCACTAACAGCTCATAAGCATAATATGGATTTAGCGCTCTTAAAATACTAAAGTCTTGCACTACATAAAGAAGACCTAATAATCCCAGCGTACTAAACCACAGGAACATAACCGGACCAAATAGTTTCCCTACCAAATCAGTACCGAATTGCTGTATTACAAACAATGCCGTAATGATAGCCAGAACTATAGGAATCACCGAAACAGTAGGAAATTTCAATTGCAAACCCTCAACAGCAGAGGTAACGGTTATACTTGGCGTAATGATACCATCTGCCAGCAAAGCACAACCTCCAATGATCGCAGGAAGAACAAGCCACTTTGCATTTTTACGAACAAGGGAGTATAAAGAAAAAATACCACCCTCACCCTTATTGTCTGCTTTTAATGTAACAACAACATACTTAACAGTAGTTTGAAGTGTTAAAGTCCATATGATACAAGACAAGGCCCCAAGCACAAGATTTACATCAACATTTTGCCCCCCATTAACCACAGAATTAAAAATGGCTTTTAAGGTATAGAGAGGAGAAGTTCCAATATCACCGTATACGATCCCTAAACTTACAAGTAAACCTCCTGCGGTGAGCGCGCTTAAATTCTTTTGACTCGACACTTATCTTATTTTGTTTTGGTGGGTGAAATTACAGTAATTCTTATCTATATGTATTGCATTCGGGCTTTTTTTTTACCCCAACATGTGGTATTTACGCCACAACTTTAGGCACTCCAAACGTTAATACTTGTTAAATATTGTTAAATATTTTTTTATTGAACAAAATGATTGATTTTTTTGTTTTATTATTTATATTTTTGGCAATACCAAACATGAGCAAGAAACACAGAATAGCGCTTCTCTTTCATATCTCCTGCATAATTTGCATGGGTGTCTTTAGTAGCGTTAATGTTTTTGCACAAAAGTCTGACAGTACAATAAACGCTGCCAGGGCAAAAAGAATTAACAAAACACCACAAATCAAGGTCAACATACCAACATATAAGCCTAAATACAACTTAGGATTTATACAATATAATGATGTGATCTCTAATGCAAAAGTTGTTCCAACCACTCAAACTAAACAAGATAAAATCCTTACTGTTTTAAAAGTTTATCCTAATCCTGTTGATGATCAGGTAAACTTGATGCTAAGACTTGATCGTGAATCAAACCTTTCTGTCAAAATTATGGATTTGCTGGGCAATGAAGTTGTAACGCTTTCAAATGAGCGTATTTCCTCAGGAGAACAAACCAAAAGCTATACTATCCCTAATCGTTTAAACCCTGGCATCTATTTTCTAAAAATAGTTGCAGGCTCTGAAACAGTAGTAAAACGCATTTCAGTTTTATAGTCAACATTTAATCAATCTTCTTAATTGTTTCATCTGCTCAGAATGCATAATTTAGCAGCAGGTTAGTGCTATTCACAAAACATCGTACAAATGAAGGTAATCGCTATAGGTCGTAACTACGCCGCACACATTAAAGAGCTAAACAACCCAACTCCGGAAAATCCGGTTATATTTCTAAAACCTGATACCGCATTATTAAAAGACAACAAACCTTTTTACATCCCAGAATTTTCTTCAGACATACACTATGAACTCGAAGTAGTTTTAAAAATCTGCAAAGAAGGCAAGCATATTTCTGAAAAGTTCGCTCCAAATTATTATGAAGAAATGGGTCTCGGCATAGATTTTACTGCGCGCGATATCCAGACGCTACATAAAGAAAAAGGGTTGCCATGGGAGTTAGCTAAAGCTTTCGACAATTCTGCTGTCATCAGCACTTTTGTTCCCAAAACCCAATTCATCAACATATATAATCTAGACTTCGAGCTAAAGATTAACAATGAGAACAGACAAATTGGGAATACTAAAAATATGCTCTTCCCGTTTGAAAGAATAATTGCCTTTGTATCTAAATACATAACTTTAAAAAAAGGCGATCTTATTTTTACCGGTACACCCGAAGGTGTTGGCAAGGTTCTGCCAGGTGATAAATTGGAGGCCTGGCTGGCGGGCCAGCAACTACTTAATTTCGATATAAAATAGCATTAATGATTAAACTGAACTTAACACTAATACTTATTGTTCTTTCCGTAATGTATTCAAAAGGGCAACAAGTGTTCAGCGGCAACAAATACCCACTTGTAGATTTCAGGGCTCCACTAGACATTACACCACCTGCTCTAGCCGGTTCATTTGGAGAATTAAGGGCTAACCACTTTCATTCTGGCATGGACTACCGAACCAATCAACGAGAGGGCTATCCGGTATACGCCATTGCGGATGGCTACATCTCCAGGCTTCGGGTACAGAATAGCGGCTTCGGTCTTGCCCTCTACATTAATCATCCAAATGGTTACACTTCTGTTTATGGTCACCTTCAGCGCTTTAGCCCTAAAATAGCACAACAAGTAAAAACCATTCAATATCAAAAGAGAAGTTATGAAGTCGATTCGTTTCCTAGCTCACTGCTTATACCAGTTCACAAGGGAGATGTTATTGCTTATTCTGGCAATACCGGGAGCTCTGGAGGTCCTCACCTTCACTTTGAGATCAGAGATACTAAAACAGAAGCTACAATTAATCCGCAGCTATTTGGACTAGAAATACCAGACAATATACCTCCTGTACTTTATTCCATGTATGTTTATCGTTTAAATAAAAAACCATTTAACGAATTTACGCCTAAACAATACTTTCAGATTAGTGGGGGCCCTGGCAATTACCACCTTAACAAGGTAAACACAATCAATTTAAGTGGCGAGGTGGGCTTTGGTATTGTTGCTACCGATAAACACAATGGTGCTTCAGGAACAAATGGTGTTTATTCTATTCAGCTAGAGATTGACGGTAAACCTGTTTACACCTCGGCCCTTGAAAAATTCCAGTTCGAAAATAGCAGGGGTATCAATTCGCATATAGATTACCCAACATTTATTAATACTAAAAGAAATATTCAGAAAAGTTTTGTTGATCCGGGTAATCCTTTAAATATCTACAGCAACTTGGTAAACAGTGGCCGAATAGAATTTACTGACGGCAAGCTGCATCAGGTAAAGTATATTATATCGGATGCTGCGGGCAATAAAAGTATTCTGTCATTTAATGTGCAGGCTGATGAAAAAGCTATAATAGACAGCCCAGAGCCCGTGGCAGGTACTCATTACTCATATGCTACAATCAATGAGTTTAACAATCCAGATGTAAAGGTAATCCTTCCAAAGGGCACACTCTATAATGATCTTAACTTCATATACAAGACCTTACCAAAACCGGCAACAAACGCATTCTCTAATATACATCAGATCCATAACCCTTTAACTCCATTGCATTTGGGATTTGAAATATGGATTAAAGCAGACAGTTCGATTAACAAGTACAAAGAAAAGGCCCTTATCGTTAGTGCTTCAAGATCATCACAAGGTGGATATTATGAAAATGGATATGTAAAAGCCAAACCACGCACTTTTGGAAGTTTCCTTGTAGCCATAGACACTATACCACCAAACATAATCCCCGTCAATGTATCGGATGGAAAAAGCATGATTGGAATAAGTAAAATGTTATTCAAAATCAGAGATAACCTATCCGGGATTAAGAGCTTTAACGGTTATATTGACGGAAGATGGATATTAATGGAGTTTGACACAAAAACAGCCTCTCTATGGCATACATTTGATGACAATACGCCTCCTGGCAAACATACACTGGAGATTATTGTTTCAGATATGAAAGACAACATCAAGAATTATTCAATTTCTTTTTATAAATAGCATTATGAGTGAGTTAAAAGAAGGCCAAAAGGCCCCCGATTTTACAGCCAAAGACCAGGATGGCAACAATGTATCCTTATCACAATTTATCGGGAAAAAAGTCGTACTGTACTTCTATCCTAAAGATGACACTCCAGGCTGCACGGCAGAAGCATGCGATTTCAGAGACAACTATCAAGGATTAACAGCAAAAGGAATTGTAGTATTGGGCGTAAGTGTTGATGACCAAAAATCACATCAGAAATTTGTCGCCAAACACAGTTTGCCATTTACACTGCTTGCAGATACTGATCAAAAAATCGTTGAAGCTTACGGTGTCTGGGGCGAAAAAAATATGTACGGAAAGAAATATATGGGAACACATAGAACTACTTTCCTTATTGATGAAACCGGTATCATTTCACATATCATAAAAAAAGTAGATACGAAGAATTCAACCGCACAGGTTTTAGAGTTACTTTAGTACAGACTTTTCATCTTTTTGCTTACTTCCAACAAGATGTTGAATCTTTATATTTAGCTCATCAGGACTAAAAGGTTTAGAAACATAGTCATTCATTCCAATTGCCAGGCACTTCTCAAGCTCTCCCTGTATGGTATGGGCTGTCATAGCCACAATTGGAATGCCTGCCTTTTCTGGACGCATGCGGCGTATGTATTTAGTGGCCTCATATCCATCCATTTCCGGCATTTGCAAGTCCATTAAAATAATATCAAAATCCTCGTTCCTATATTTTTCAATGGCTATTTTTCCATTTTGAGCAATTATAGTTTCGTATCCTCTCTTTTGCAATACCTTGATAACCAAAAGCTGATTAATGGGATTATCTTCAACAATCAGCACTTTGATTCCCCTTCCAGGTTCATCCCCAATGTCAGGTCCGGCAGTAATATGGCTATCCTTTTCAACATCACTTATTTTCACAAAAGGCATTCTGAAATAAAATACCGACCCTTCGCCTGGCGTACTTTCCAAAAATATCTTTCCATACTGTAGTTCAACCAGACGTTTAACCATACTTAACCCTAAACCCACACCTCCAAATTTACGTGAAGCACCACTTGTGCCCTGCTCAAACAACTCAAATATTTTTTGTTGCTTTTCTATTGGAATCCCAATCCCCGTATCTTTTATCCTGAACTCAATAACCACACTCTCCTCGGTTTCTTCTATAAGATCTGCAGAAATAACCACCTCACCTTTTTCTGTAAATTTTATAGCATTGGATACCAGGTTCACAAAAATTTGGGAGAGCCTTATAGAATCCCCAATAAAAATATTGGGCACTCTTGTGCCTATAGAATAGCTTAAACTAATTTTTTTAAACTTAGCATTAGATTCCACATAAAGACAAGCATCTTTAATCACATCCCTTACTTTTAGCGGTTGTTTAATAAAATCAACAACCTCATTTCCAAGGCCGGAAAAATCCAGAATATCATTTAATATCCTCATCAAATGATCTGCGGATTTTATAATCATCTCAATTGCCTCAAGATGTTCTTTATCAACCAGGGAATCCCTAATATAGCTCGCAAATCCCTGAATACCGTTCATAGGAGTCCTTATTTCATGGCTCATATTTACAAGAAAAACGTGCTTTGCCTTCTCAGAAGATCGAGCTCTATGCCGCTCAGTTACAAGTTTGGCTTCCGTGACCTTTGACTCAGCTACTTTATGTTCCAGGGTCTCCGTCATTTCATTAAATGCAGTGGCTACCCTTCCAATTTCATCATTTGCAAAAATCTTTACGCGGGTTTCCAGTTGTCCTTTCTTAACCAGTTCGGCACCTTCTACGATAACATCCAAGCCTTTTTTAATACTTTTATTTATAGATATGGCAATTACAATACTGGTTGTACCAATGGTTATCGACAGCGCCAATACCAATTTAAGCACCATACTTTCTAACCATCTTGCCCCCTCCCCAAGTGTATAAGAAAACCCATCTTCTAAAATAGTAAGCTCGGTATTAAGCCTTTCGATTTCATTCAGCAAAACCTTTATCTTTTCCTTATCTATCTTTGAAGCTGTAATCAGTGCATGAAGTTCCTCACCAATTGCAAGGAGTTCATCCCAAACCGGCTCAGCCTTTTGCCATGCAACAAAAGCTTTATTCAAGTAATACACCTTACTAAATCTCTTGGTGAGGCCAATCATATTATCAATATCATCCGGATGATTTCTGCCTTGCAAAAAACCCGTTCTTACTGCATCCAGATTAGGATTTACCTTTTCCATTTCTATTCTGGCAATTTTATCACCAAAAGGAACCTTTAGGAATTCTTTAAAAGCGAGATAATTGTTTTCGTCATAAGTGTAGCCATACTCCCTGAGGTTCAGGATAGCATTCTTCTGCGATTTAGACCATAGTCCTTCCCCAGCCACGTAAGATCTAACTGCCGACAGGGTCGTAATTGAGAACCATAAAGTGCACAACTCTACCATGACCAAAAAAGTGATTATACCAATGGTAAAATATAATTTTCTGGATATAGATATATCATTGAGCTTCTTTCGTAACAAGGAAATAAGCATAGYTWGMMTTYTWNTSANARTGTRAWSSSYWATTTTTTTTACATTTTTTTTAAAAATAATCCTTTTAACCTGAACAAGGCATCTATTTACCCCATTCATTTTGTTCAAAAAATATCCAATTTATATTGCCGTAAATGAATAAATGCACAAAAAAGGCCATCTTTTCGGACAGCCTTTTTTGTACTTTATTCTTAAGATTTAATCTTATGCCCATATACGGCAAAGAACCATATGTACAAATAACATGGCAGCACACTCACAAAGAAGGCAAGCTGGAAATGCATATGTGCATAGTCTTTAAGGTAACCATAAATTAACGGCCAGATAGCTCCACCAGCAATACCCATAATCATAATTGCCGATCCGGTTTTAGTAAACTTTCCTAATCCTTTAATACCCAAAGGGAAAATAGCAGGCCACATTAATGAATTTGCCAGGCCTAAAAGTCCAACAAAAATTACCGAATAGTAACCCGTGGTCACATAAGCGGCGCAGATAAATATTACACCTAAAATTGCACAGATTTTTAACGCTGCCTGCTGACTAATGTATTTAGGAATAGCGATAATCCCTATCACATAACCAACCAGCATACTGGTTAATGTAAGTGTTGTAAAGTACTTACTAATGTCGGCACTGATTCCTAAAGCTTTACCATACACTCCAATTATATCGCCAGCCATAACCTCCGCAGCCACGTAAACAAAAATACAGAAGGCTCCTAAAAATAAATGTGGAAATTGGAAAATTGAAGTCTTTGTCGATTTTACATCATCACCTTCAATTACCTCTTCTTTATCTACATCCACTTCAGGCAAGTGAGAGTATTTAATAAACAATGCAAAAGCTGTAAATACAATTGCTAGAACAATATAAGGTGTATAAACGCGACCTAAAACCTCGGCTAAAAGGGCTTCTTTTTCAGCAAGGGTAGTTCCAGCATCATTAATTTTGGCCTCTATACCCGATGCATTTTTAAGAAACAATGTACCCATAATAATAGGTACAATAATTCCGGCAAATTTATTACATAACCCCATTATACTAATGCGTTTCGCGGCGCTTTCTATTGGACCTATAATACTAATATATGGGTTTGAAGCCGTTTGTAATAGAGATAAGGCAGCACCTTGAATAAATATACCGGTAAGGAACAGACCAAAACTTCTTGAACTTGCCGCGGGGATAAAGATTAAAGAACCGAAAGCCAAAATTAGCAATCCAATGATGATACCATTTCTAAAGCCTAATTTTTTAAGAATCCATGATGACGGCAATGCTAAAAAGAAATAAGCGATATAAGAAGCAAATGTTACCAGAAAGGCCTCAAAGTCAGTTTTCAAACCGCAAGCCAGTTTCAGAAAGGGTATTAGTGTGCTATTGGCCCATGTTACAAAGCCAAAAATGAAAAACAGAGCTCCAATGGTTACAATGGGAGAAATTACGGTCGATTTTGTTTGGTTGGTCATAATTAGGTTAAGATTGTTTAGGTTTTGTTTACTGCTTTTGTTTTTTTATTAAAAAATTTTTGACTTTACTCCCTAAAAGTATAAAAATATACAACAAGTTACTAGCCGAGCCATTTATTAAACCAAAGTATGCTATTTACGCTTAATATTTACGCATTTTGTTTGCGCAAACGTTTGTGTATCCTATCAATTACTATGTTATTGGAAAATAGCAATGCTATTTCGGCAGCAAGCTACCAGAGTAGTAAAAAAACTTATCGATACCGAAGTTGAACCATAATCCTGTTGCCTTCAATCTTAAATTTAGCGGGGCCGGTTCTGTCGAGCTTATTGAGTAACGTATAAATGTTACTATATCTCGAAGCGGAACCGGTATATAAGGTTTTACCAATATTGCCATCGGCATATATTACATCAACACCATACCAGCTTTCAATCTTTTTCATGAGAGACTCAAGAGTTTCATTCTTGAAGGTAAAGAAACCTTGTTTCCAGGTTAATGCTTCTTTTATATCAATACCATAATTAGGGGCATCCTTAGCAATAAGAGCTAAATGCGGGCTTGATCTTACCATCGACGATTGATCGGTGGTTCTTAAAATTTTCGATTGGTTCAATAAATTGGCTTGAGAATCCTTATTTTCAATTGCCTCTCTACTTTCGAGGTAAATAAAAAAGCCAGTAGAAAGTGCTAATAGAATAATGGCAGTCGCTCCATATTTTAAGAATTCGTAATCCCATTTCTTTGTCAACTCAGGTTTTGGGGAAATGTATACTTCATCTTCCGTAAGTATACGATCGCCATATTTTTCCATAAAGTTTGCAAATGCCGCAGGTGCACTTGTAAAGCTTCTCATCTTCATTAGCTCAACTTGCCTATAAGCCGAATGTGTCAGCTGATCAAACAAAATCTTGTTTGTCTTGCTTTCAGATATCCATATCTCCAAATCACGCTCGTCAATTGCGTTCAGCTCCCCTCTAATCTGCTTCCCGATGAGGGACACTATTCTTTTGATTTGTTCTTCTGATTGCATCTTTTTTTGACTGATGCTATTATTACGATGCGAAACCTCAATCGTACCAGTCAAATCGTTTTTACCTATAACCCATGGCCTGCAGATCAAACAATTCAGCATACCTCCCTTTCTTAAGGATCAATTCTTCGTGACTGCCGATTTCTATCACTTGACCCTTCTCTAGTACAAGTATTCTATCGGCCATGCGCACGGTAGAAAATCGGTGAGAGATCAGTACAGCAGATTTCCCTTTTGTTAATTCCGCAAAACGTTGAAAAACTTCATATTCAGCCCGTGCATCAAGCGCCGCTGTTGGCTCATCAAGAATTAAGAGTTGTGCATCCTTCATATACGCTCTGGCCAGAGCTACTTTTTGCCATTCTCCACCAGACAACTCTATTCCTTGAGAAAAGCGTTTGCCAAGCATCTGATCGTACTGAAAAGGCAGCTTTTCTGCCAGCACATCTGCTAAGCTTTGTTTTGCTGAATTTTCTATCAGAGCTCTGTTATCCTGTTCTTGTATATTTCCAACTGCAATATTTTGCGCAAACGTCATTTGATAACGGAGGTAATCCTGAAATATAATACCAACGTTCATCCGCAATTCATCCAGATCATATTCTTTTAAATTCACTCCATCTAGCAATATCCTACCCTCTGTTGGGTCATAAAGTCTTGCCAGTAATTTAACCAATGTTGTTTTGCCAGAGCCATTCTCTCCCACCAATGCAAGCTTCTCATCAGGATGAAGTGTAAAACTTAAATGGCGGTTAGCCCAACGTTCTGAATGTGCGTATTGAAACCCAACATCTTCAAACTTAAAACCTTCTCTAATGGGATTTGGGAAAGGTTTAGCCTTTGGTAAATTCCGGATTTTAGCCTCGATTTCAAAAAACTCAAAGAAATCACTAAGATAAATAGCACCTTGAGAAACAGCTGTAAAACGTAACAACACACCTTCAATTAACGAACGCATCTGCCTGAACGAGCCTGCCAGAAATGTAAGTTCACCGATGCTGATGCCTCCACTTATGGTTCTATATATGATATAAACATAAGCAAGATAATATCCTGCACTTCCTAAAAAGGCAAAAAAGGTGCCCCACACGGAGCGCTGTAAAGACAAATGCTTATTCTCTGTATAAAATCTTTCTGAAAGCGTTCTGAAACGACTGATGATAAAGCCGGAGAGATTAAATACCTTAACTTCTTTTGCCGTTTCATCGCTTGCACCCAAATAACGAACATAATCAAGTTCTCTTCGTTCCGGTGTTCTCTTTCTTGAAAGTGCATAACTCTGATCATTAAAATACGATTCACCCAAAAAAGCAGGAAGAATAGTAATCAATAATACAACTATAAGCCATGGATTAAAGGTAATCAATCCTACTGCAAGGAACCCCATGGTAATCAGGTCCTGGATCTGACTCATTACTTGCGATAATAGCACAGTACGGCCAACCGTTTGCTGCCTCGCACGCTCAAGTTTATCATAAAAAACTGCATCTTCAAACTGGTCCAGATCTAAAGTTGCAGCATGCTTCATAATCCTTACGGATGTATAGTTGGAAAATAAATCACCCAATAAACCATCCATCAAATTAATGGCACGGCTCAGAATATCAGTTAGTATAGCCAATCCAAACTCAAGCGCCACCAGTTTCCACAAATATTCCTGGGATTGGCCAGCTCCGTCATTATTTAAGTGCACCACTTCATCAATGATATGCTTACCTACCCAAAGGATAGCAAGGGGCATAATTGATCTGGCAATTCGCAGGGTAAAATTACCTATCGTCATCCACCTGCTGGTTTGCCATACCAATTTAAAAAATTCGGGTAAATTCCTAAACGCGGCTATCCGCTCTTTAAAGGTTAAAGATTTTATATTTAAATCTGCAGTCGCTTTTTTAGGATC
>NZ_AWRU01000032.1:0-334739 GCF_000523515.1 Pedobacter sp. V48
GATTCAATTAATATTATTGAAGCAGCTCAAAAAGTAATTAAAAGAGCAAAAAAATAATATCACCTACAACCAAAATAGAATAAATGAAGCAGGTTGAAGACTCAGAGATTTTAGAGAAGTTCTCAAACACAAAAACTCGCGATGAAGCCTTTAACCTGCTTTTAAATAAATATCAACAAAAAATTTACTGGCACATCCGACGCCTAGTAATTGATCACGACGATGCGGATGATCTGGTGCAGGATGTGTTCATTAAGGTTTGGAAAAATCTCGATTCTTTCCGCAGTGACTCGCAGCTTTATACCTGGATCTACAGGATTGCTACCAACGAATCTATCACCTTTCTCAATAAAAAGAAACAAAGAAACAATACTCCTTTAGACGAGGTATCTGATGAACTGGCAGAGACCCTGGTGGCTTCATCTTATTTTAATGGGGATAAAGTACAGCTAAAACTACAGCAGGCATTATTAACTTTACCTGAAAAACAAAGACTGATATTTAATATGAAATATTTTGATGAACTTAAATATGAGGAAATTTCAGAKWTMAMWRRYWSCARKSYARRWGSTTTAAAAGNSTMWTKTCNWCATNKYWGYAWAAAAAMTTSAANNKTTTTTANWGCTAWRTGAAGACATTACCTTTTAAACCTTTTGGCAATTAATGCATCAATACATTTGTAATGAAACAAGATTTTGAAAACGATGAATGGATGAAGGGAGTTCGGGAAACCGGGTTTACTACTCCTGCGCATTATTTTGATGAATTGAGCGAAAGTATCAATGCCAGAATTAGTGCTGAAAAATTAAAATCTGTTATTCAAAATGACGGGCATATTGTACCAGATCATTACTTTGAAAAATTGCAAGCCAATATTTTAGCAAAAACAGTAGGTGAAACAAAACCAATTGCAAAACCTAAAGTTATACGCTTATGGAATTCCAATCTCGTTAAGTATGCTTCGGCAGCCTGCTTTTTATTAATAACTGGAGTAGGTTTGTATTTCAACCAACAACAAAGCCCTGCTCAACAAACAGTTTCTTCAGATTTGGCGACAGAGCAAATGTTATACGACATTGATGAGCAAGTAATTATAGATCATATTAGCAGTACCGATATTACACAGCCTAAGTCGACAGTGGCTGATACTGATTTAGAAAATTATATACTAACTAACTATTCGCAGAATGAGCTTGCAACAAGTTTATAATTTATAGAAAGAAATGAAAAATTTAACCATTATAACATTCCTTTTCGCATTTCCATTTCTTGCAATGGCACAAAAGCCAGATGACAAGAAACGCGAAGAAATTGAGTCTTATAAGATTACTTATTTAACCCAAAAACTTGAGCTTTCGGCTGAAGAAGCTAAGATCTTCTGGCCAATCTACAATGATTACCAAAAAGAACAAGCCCAGCTGCGCAAAGAGCGTGGACAAAAAATGATCAGTTTTAGAAAAATGCCTGAAATTGATGAACTATCTGATAGCGAAGTACAAACACTTATTGTTAATGATTTTAGCTTTAAACAAAGAGAACTAAACCTCGACAAGAAATATTACGCAAAACTAAAAGCGAGCTTACCGATTAAGGTTATAGGAAAATACTATAGGGCACAGGAAACCTTTAAACGCGAACTACTATCAAGGTACCGTAATAAAAGGCCTTAAAAAGGTGTGTAGCGAAATAATTCTTACCTTTGTGCATGCTTACACAACGTCAGTTATTTCTTCACCATAACGCTCAAACCACATTAGAGCCTCTTCTTTTAGAATTCAATAAAGCCAGCGGAATGTATCTTTATGATACTGAGGGCAAAAAATATCTCGACTTAATTGCCGGCATTGGCGTTAGCAATGTTGGTCATTGTCATCCTGCCGTTGTGAAAGCAGTAAAAAATCAGGCCGAAAGTTACATGCATATCATGGTATATGGTGAGTTTGTTCAAAGTCCACAAGTCAATTTTGCCAAAGCCCTTGCAGATGTTCTTCCTGCCAATTTAAATTGCACTTATTTTGTAAATTCTGGGGCAGAAGCCGTTGAAGGCGCAATGAAGCTTGCAAAACGCTATACAGATCGTACAGAAATTATTTCCTGCAACAATTCCTATCATGGCAGCACTCAAGGTGCTTTAAGTTTAATGGGAAATGAGGAGTTCAAACAAGCTTATCGCCCGTTATTACCTCATATTAAATTTATTGAATACAACTCTCTACCTGATCTGGATCTCATCACTACAAATACCGCAGCAGTATTTATTGAAACCATACAGGGTGAAGCAGGAATTAGAATTGCCGATAAAGCCTATTTTAAAGCGCTTAGAGAGAAATGCACTGCTACAGGCACCTTATTAGTGCTTGACGAAATACAATGCGGTTTTGGACGAACTGGCAAGCTATTTGGTTTTGAACATTTTGACATTGTGCCTGATATTCTTTTACTGGCCAAAGGTATTGGTGGCGGGATGCCTATCGGTGCATTTATCAGTTCAAAAGAGATTATGATAGCACTGGCAACCAACCCGATACTTGGCCACATTACAACCTTCGGCGGTCACCCTGTTAGCTGCGCTGCTGGTCTGGCAACATTACAGGCCATTCTTCACGAAAATATTGTTGACGGAGTAACTGAAAAAGGTGAGCTGTTTAAGAAATTACTGGTACATCCGGCAATAAAGGAAGTGCGTGGTAAGGGTTTAATGATTGCGATCGAGTTTGAAAACTTCGAAACAAACAAAAAGATCATTGATGCTTGCATTGCTGATGGCGTAATAAGCGACTGGTTTTTACATTGTAGCAACTCTATGCGTGTAGCCCCTCCACTAATTATTAGCAGCGAGGAAATTGAATACGCCTGTTCTGTTATTTTAAAGAATACCGAACTGATAACAAATTCTTAGCTCATCTTTTGTCTTTTAATGAGGTAGGCCTGCAATATGGGATTGAACCCGGCAGAGATATCGGCATCAATCATATCGATCTTATATTGAGTACACTTAAGCTGAATGGATTGTCTGTAACTACTCATTTTTAACAGATATGCTTCTTTTACTTTGGACGTATGCGCCTTAAGAGTGGCACCGGTTTCCATATCTACAAACTCATAGGGTCTGTTTTCAAAGCCGAAATCTACTTCCTTTGATTTATCGGTAACATTAAAAATAATTACTTCGTGCTTGTTAAACTTTAAATGTTGCAGTGCAGAAAACAACGCTTCAGTTTCATTCTCATCCTGCATGGTATTCAGCATATCACTGAAAACTACCACTAATGAGCGTTTATGAATCAGTTCCGCTATCTGATGCAATGCCTGATCAACATTAGTTTTTACATCCATCTTTTGAGATTTCAATATCCCTTCCAGATGTGTAAATAAATATTTTTGATGTGTTGTAGTAGATTTTGCCGGAGTATTTAATAACAAATGATCTGTAAAAAGACTAAGGCCAAAGGCATCACGTTGCCGTTTTAATAAGTAAATTAATGCTGCAGTGGCTTGTATTGAAAAATTAAGCTTATTGTATTCGTTTATTGGGAAATACATAGAAGATGATACATCTATGATAAACTGGCACCGAAGGTTGGTTTCCTCTTCGTACCTTTTACTGAACAGTTTATCTGTTCGGGCAAACAATTTCCAATCAATATTCTTAACACTATCGCCTACATTGTAAAGCCTGTGTTCTGCAAATTCAACGGAAAAGCCATGAAACGGACTCTTATGAAGACCGGTAATAAAGCCTTCTACCACCTGTCGGGCAAGAAGTTCTAAATTACTGTTAAAGTGTAAGGCTTGTTCATCAAATGGCGACTGCATAGTGTAAATATAAAAAAAGCGTTCATAAGTTATGAACGCTTTTTTTAAACTAGTATATGTTGAGTTATAATAACTGCTTATCTAATTTCTGTGCTAATACAGATTTTGGAACTGCACCAACTTGCTTATCTACAACCTGACCGTCTTTAAAGTACAACAATGCAGGAATGTTGCGGATTCCGAACTGAGTTGAGATCTGAGGGTTGTTGTCTACATTCACTTTACCCACGATTGCTTTTCCTTCGTATTCTTTTGAGATCTCATCTACTGATGGTCCAACCATGCGACATGGACCACACCATTCTGCCCAAAAATCAACCAAAACGGGTTTATCTGATTTTAATACAACTTCCTCGAAGTTTGCATCTGTAATTTCCAAAGCCATAATTCTTATTTTTATTTTATTTTTTTCTATTGAAATCAACGGTTAAAAGCCTGTGACATAAACTCTGTGAGTATAAACTTATCAGGCTATTGCTGATGCAAATATATAATCAATTGTAGTGCCATCTACTTTACTAATGCCAAAATGACATTAGTTCAACTTAGGGTGAACATCCAAACTCTGTAATTGTTCTAAAAGTTGATTACTAGGATTGATTTTAACCGACTTAGAAGGCATTTTAATGTTCACATTCTGTTCCCTATCATAAACCTCAAAAAGTAGCTGGCAATTTTGCTGATCAGTATTGGCCTTATTGTCTTCTAATATAGCATTAATTTGAGTCATAAAGTCATCGTCTATCCTTTCAAGTGGCACCTGAATGGTGACAGACTTGGCCAACTTATCTCTTAATTCCGAAAGCAAGTTAATCGAAGTGATCTTAAACTCCCAGTCTCCCTCTTTTCTAAACCGTTCTCCAACCCTCCCGCGAATCTGCAGAAAATAGCCATCAGTAAGAAACTGCTTAAATTTAATGAAATCATCACCAAACAACGCAAGCTCACAACTGTCATCATAGTCTTCAAAAACCATAGTTCCAAAAGGCTTTCCGGTTTTAGTCATCCTTTGAGCCGCTACCACTACTAACCCTCCTACAACCAGTTCCCTGTTCTTTATTCCTTCAAACTCTGCAAGTACCTCTTCGTTTGTATCGCCGGTTCTTATCTTGTTAACCACAGAAAGGTGTTTAACCTTTTGCTGGCAAAATTCTTTTAATTCTAAACGGTAATTGTCAAGCGGGTGACCACTCAGGAATATCCCAATGGCATCCTTTTCAAATTTCAACCGATCAATTAAACTCCATTCCGGTGCAACCGGAAGCGATGGTTCTGAAATCATATCGGCAACCGAACCTCCAAATAGAGACGATTGAGACGAGGATTCATTATTCGAAAAATCATTGGCAAACTTGATAAGCTTCTCAATACCGTTCATTTTCTCANNTNAACCCRCANNRWRAARTNNRTTKTGSYYKANNTGRTAWYMRARGMSWTNSWRATRMRSCAYTGKAWRCAAARSYCTCSYATGCTTTTTTATTTACTGTCCGGGTATTAGATCTTTTGGCAAAATCATGAACATCTTTGTACATCCCATTAACATTACGCTCTTCAATGATACTTTCTACCGCCTTATCACCAACTCCTTTAATACCAGATAAACCAAAACGGATTTCACCCTGCGGGTTTACAGAAAACTTAATATCCGACTCATTGACATCCGGACCTAGTACCTGAACCCCCATTTGCTTACACTCTTCCATAAAAAAGGCAACCTGTTTAATGTCACTCATATTATTTGACAGTACTGCAGCCATATATTCAGCAGGATAATGAGCCTTTAAATACGCCGTTTGGTAAGCGATCCATGCATAACAGGTGGAGTGAGATTTGTTGAAGGCATAGGATGCAAAGGCCTCCCAGTCTTTCCAAATCTTTTCAAGCGTAGCAGGGTCGTGTCCTTTCTCTGCAGCCTGGGCTACAAATTTGGGTTTCATCTTATCCAATACGTCCTTTTGCTTTTTACCCATGGCCTTACGCAAAACGTCAGCCTCACCTTTGGTAAAACCCGCAAGTTTTTGCGATAAAAGCATCACCTGCTCCTGATATACGGTGATACCGTAGGTTTCCTTTAAATATTCTTCGCAGGCATCAAGGTCATACTGAATCTCTTCCTCTCCGTTTTTCCGGCGTACAAAGCTTGGAATATACTCCAAAGGTCCGGGGCGATACAGTGCGTTCATAGCAATTAAGTCACCAAAAACGGTAGGTTTCAGCTCCTTCATGTATTTCTGCATTCCATTACTCTCGTACTGGAAAATACCTATGGTTTCACCGCGTTGGAAAAGCTCATATGTCTTTTCATCATCGATAGGGAAATTATCAGGAYYWWKRTCKMMWMMAYGSCCWAGTTTTACAAGCTTTACCGTATCCTTAATAAGGGTTAGCGTTTTTAACCCCAAAAAGTCCATCTTTAACAAACCAGCACTTTCTACAACAGAGTTATCGAACTGTGTTACATAAAGATCAGAATCCTTAGCTGTAGAAACAGGAACGAAGTTCGTAATATCATCAGGCGTAATAATTACCCCACAAGCATGTATACCTGTGTTGCGTAAAGATCCTTCCAGAATCTGTGCCTGCAGGATGGTTTCGGCACTTAAGTTTTTAGCCTCAGATAATACCTTTAATTCTAAAACCTTTTCGTATTCGTCTGCCCTTAAAGCCCCTTTTAAGGTCTTTTCGTCAAGCGTAAATATCTTGGCCAACTTCATGTTGGGTATGAGCTTGGCTATTTTATCAGCTTCAAAAAGTGGCAGATCCAGTACACGTGCAGTATCTCTGATAGAAGATTTTGCAGCCATGGTACCATACGTAATGATCTGCGCAACCTGGTTTGAGCCGTATTTTTTAATTACATAGTCCATTACCCTACCACGGCCCTCATCGTCAAAATCGATATCAATATCGGGCATGGATACACGATCCGGATTCAGGAAACGCTCAAAAAGGAGGTCGTATTTAATGGGATCTATGTTGGTGATCCATAAGCAATAGGCAACAACCGATCCCGCAGCAGAACCACGGCCCGGCCCAACAGAAACATCAAGGTTTCTGGCCTCAGCAATAAAATCCTGTACAATAAGGAAGTAGCCTGGATAACCTGTTTTTTCGATCGTCTGCAGCTCGAAATCAAGTCGCTCAGTAATTTCAGGCGTAAGCTCGCCATAGCGTTTTTTAGCACCTACATAAGTAAGATGGCGCAGGAATTTGTTTTCTCCACGTTTTCCTCCATCTTCTTCATCCTCGGCAACTAAAAACTCTTCCGGGATATCGAACTTAGGTAAAAGCACCTCACGGGCAAGTTTATAGATCTCAATTTTATCTACAATTGACTGTATATTTAAGATTGCTTCGGGAAGATCAGCAAAAAGTGCCTTCATCTCATCCGAAGATTTGAAATAGTATTCCTGATTAGGCAAACCATAACGAAAACCCCGGCCACGACCTATTTGTGTAGCTTGTTTCTCGCCATCTTTTACACAAAGTAAAATATCATGCGCATTTGCATCCTTTTTACCAATGTAATAGGTATTGTTGGTAGCCACCATTTTCACTTCATGCTTACGTGCCAGAGAAACAAGAGAGACATTTACAATATTCTCATCATCCTGGTTGTGACGCATCAACTCGATATAAAAATCGTCGCCAAATTGTTCTTTCCACCATAGCAAAGCTTCTTCTGCCTGGCGCTCTCCAATATTCAGCAATTTGCTGGAAATCTCTCCGTAAAGGTTTCCGGATAGTACAATAATATCTTCCTTATATTGCTCTATCACCGCCTTATCTATCCTTGGCACATAGTAAAAACCTTTGGTATAGGCAATGGACGACATTTTTGCCAGGTTATGATAGCCATTTTTATTCTTGGCCAGCAATACCATCTGATAACCATCATCTTTACGTTTTTTATCTTCGTGGTTTTCACATACAAAAAACTCACATCCAACTACTGGTTTTAAAATAACATCAGTAGGTTCCTCTCCTTTTTCTAAAGCAGCAGCATTTTTAGCCTCAATAGCTTTATTATGATTGAGTACCTGAGTTACAAAATGAAAGGCCCCCATCATATTTGCATGATCGGTCATCGCAACAGCAGGCATTTTCTCTGCAGCCGCCGCCTTTATAAGTGCAGGAATATTGATGGTCGACTGTAGAACAGAAAACTGCGTATGGTTGTGTAAATGTGCAAAAGAGGCAGTTTTAAGCTCTTCTTTATTACCTGCAAGTTCCTGTTTAGAAGGTCCACCGCTGCTTTTTTGCAACCTTTTTCTGATATCATCAGAGGCCGACTTAAGGTTTATATGTGTTAAACCGATGCGGTTTATTACTCCAGGGTTCTTTTCTTTAAAAAGCCGTAAATAGTTCTGGTCTGCCTGTAACTGATCAGGTCTGAAGGTATCAATTTTCAGAAGTTGAAAAAAGCAACGTGTAGTTGCCTCTACATCGGCAGTAGCATTGTGTGCTTCCGAAAATGGCTCACCAAAAAGGTATTCATGAAGTTCAGTTAAATTAGGTAATTTAAACCTGCCCCCTCTACCACCTGGAAGACGCAACAGCTCGGCCGTAGTTTCTGTGCAGGTATCAAGAACAGGCATCTGTGTCATCGGACTTTCTACCCCCATCCTATGAAACTCACAGCCCATAATATTAACATCGAAACCAATGTTTTGACCTACAATAAATTTTGCCTTAGAAAGTGCAATATTAAATTTACCTAACACTTCCTGCAGCTCAACACCTTGCTCCTGAGCAAGTTCAGTTGAAATGCCGTGAATACGCTCGGCATCATATGGAATATTAAATCCGTTCGGATTTACAAGATAATCCTGGTTTTCGATTAGATTACCAAACTCATCATGAAGCTGCCAAGCAATTTGAATACACCTGGGCCAATTATCAGTATCAGTAATCGGGGCATTCCAATTGCGTGGTAAACCTGTAGTTTCGGTGTCAAAAATCAAATACATATTGTAATTAAATTACTCGTTTCGGAATTCAAGAATGGAAGTCCAAAAATACGTATTTTTTGCCGGCGATGTAAGGTGTTTCTAAATTTTAAGATCAGGCCAGTGCGGTATCAGCAGAAGAAAGAATGTGATGTTCCTGAGAAACAAGCTTTGAGGTATCATAACCACGCCGCCCACACCTGTCAATAATTTCTGCAAGTAGTTTATCAGCCATGCCTGGTTTACGCGATAGAATAGAAAGATGCCTGTGCTTAGGATGCCCAACTACAGCATACGAATAATCATCGGCCAGTTCCACTACCCAATAATCAACCTTAAAAGGCCAAACATATTGAGCCTTTAAAATAGCATTATTACTGCCCCTGGTTACAAAAAGTTTTGATCGGGTATATCTTTGCTCATCAGTTCCAACAACCTTATATGTAGTAAATACAGCGTAGTAACCATCGGGGTGTATTACATAAGTTTCCGTAGTTTGATACCAGTCTTTATCCATAATAGTAGGTATGGAACATAGCGAATACCATTTGCCTGCATAAGACATTATATCAACTTTTTGTACTGGTATATTTTCCATAAGCCCCCCTATTTTTTCACTCGATTAGCAAATGTAAATTCTTTATCATAAAACCAGCAATAAAGAATAAAGTTTTAAAAACCATTTTTTAAACTCATGTATTTTTCTAACTTCGAAGGTAAGGTAACATATGTAAAAAACTATATTTATGAAGATAACGGTTGTGGGTGCAGGTGCCGTTGGCGCTACTTGTGCAGATAATATTGCCAGAAGAGAATTAGCTGAAGAGCTAATTTTACTGGACATTAAAGAAGGTTTTGCAGAAGGCAAGGCAATTGATATGATGCAAACGGCCGCTCTATTAGGCTTTGACACTAAAATTACCGGTGTTACCAACGATTATGCCAGCACGGCAGGATCTGAAGTTGTGGTTATAACTTCGGGCTTACCGCGTAAGCCGGGAATGACCCGTGAAGAGTTAATTGGCATCAACGCCGGAATTGTAAAGGGTGTTGCCGAAAATATCTTAAAATACTCTCCGGACACCATTATCATCGTGGTTTCGAACCCAATGGACACCATGAATTATCTGGCCTTAAAAACTTCAGGACTACCTAAAAACCGTGTAATAGGAATGGGTGGTGCTTTAGATTCATCAAGGTTTAAATATTACTTAAGTCAGGAATTAAGCTGTTCTCCAGCTGATCTGAATGCCATGGTTATTGGCGGTCATGGAGATACGACTATGATTCCTTTAATTAACCATGCCACCTGGAATAGCATCCCTGTTACCCAATTCTTAAGCAAAGAGCAACAAGAAAAAGTTGTTGCCAGCACTATGGTAGGCGGCGCTACTTTAACTAAACTAATTGGCACATCTGCATGGTACGCGCCCGGTGCAGGTACTGCTGCAATGGTTGAAAGCATTGTACGGGACCAGAAAAAACTGATCTCATCTGGGGTGTTCCTGGAAGGCGAATACGGACAAAAAGATATTTCATTAGTTGTTCCGGTAATTCTTGGTAAAAACGGTGCTGAAAAAATACTAGACATTCAATTAAGTGATACTGAACAAGCCACCTTTAACAAAAGTGCTGATGCTGTTCGTAACATGAATGACGTACTTCATGAGATGAAACTCGTTTAAACTAGGGTATACAGATCTGCTTAAATGAGACCAATCTCAATACCCTTAATATTAATAAGCTTACAAGACGACGGTTTCCACCTACTGGTGGAAATTGTTGTTTTTGGACAAAAATTATTTGCAGTCGTTGATACAGGGGCATCCAGATCGGTTTTTGACAAAACCTTTGTTAAAGAACACCTAAAGGAACTGGAACACAGCGAAGAGACACAGGCGACCACATTATTCTCTACCTCAAGTACATTACAGGCGATAATACCAACTATAAAAATTGGCAGCCTTGTATTAAAGGATTATGAAACTGTAGCACTAGATTTGGAAACAGTAAACCAGGCTTACGAAAACCTTGGGCACCCACCCATTATAGGCATTCTAGGCAGTGATTTACTCTTGAAATATCAGGCAGTAATTAACTATAAAAAGATGAAACTATACCTTTATAGATAAGTATATCTAATATATGTATAAGATTTCCAACCTTAGCCGGGAACTTAAAAACAGTCTACAAAAAAAGGGTGTATCATAAACTTTTTTATGATACACCCTTTTTAGTATTCTTGAAAGCTTAAAAATTAAGCATCAATTTTAGCATATTTTGCGTTTCTTTCAATGAACTCTCTTCTTGGAGCAACATCATCGCCCATAAGCATAGAGAATGTATGGTCGCACTCTGCAGCATTTTCAATTGTTGCCTGCATTAATGTACGTTTTGCCGGATCAAGAGTTGTGTCCCACAGTTGTTCTGCATTCATCTCTCCCAAACCTTTGTAACGTTGAATATGTACGCTTTCTTCTTTACCAGCACCTTTTAAACGCTGTACCGCAGCATCACGTTGCTGATCATTCCAGCAATATTCAAATTCTTTACCTTTTTTAACCTGATACAACGGGGGAGCAGCGATATAAACATATCCAGCCTCTATCAATGCTTTCATATACCTAAAGAAGAAGGTAAGAATAAGCGTAGTGATGTGAGATCCGTCGATATCCGCATCCGTCATGATTACGATTTTATGATAACGAAGTTTGGTAAGATTTAAGGCTTTATCATCCTCTGGAGTACCAATACTTACGCCAAGAGCAGTAAACATATTTTTGATCTCATCATTTTCGTAGATCTTATGTTCCATTGCTTTTTCAACATTCAGGATCTTACCTTTTAGAGGTAGGATAGCCTGAAAATTACGATCTCTACCTTGTTTGGCAGTTCCACCTGCGGAGTCTCCCTCCACCAGGTATAGTTCACATTTTTCCGGATCGCTATCTGAACAATCGGCAAGTTTACCTGGAAGGCCTGAACCTCCCATAACACTCTTGCGTTGTACCATTTCGCGAGCTTTACGCGCCGCAGCACGGGCAGTAGCCGCAAGAATTACTTTATTAACAATTGATTTAGCTTCTCTGGGATATTCTTCCAGGTAAATACCAAGGGCCTCACCCACAGCAATATCAACCGCACCCATAACCTCAGAGTTACCTAATTTGGTTTTGGTTTGGCCCTCAAACTGAGGCTCCTGAACCTTCACAGAAATTACTGCAGTTAAACCTTCTCTAAAGTCATCACCTGTGATTTCAAATTTAACTCCTTTAAGCAATCCTGATTTATCAGCATATGCTTTTAATGTTCTGGTTAAACCTCTTCTAAAACCGGCAATGTGTGTACCACCCTCATGTGTGTTAATATTGTTTACATAAGAGTGAACGTTTTCTGCGTAGCTGTCGTTGTACTGCAAAGCAAGTTCAACAGGAATACCATTTTTGATTCCTTCAACATAAATTGGTTCAGCAATTAAAGACGGGCGGTTACCATCAAGAAACTGAACAAATTCTTTCAATCCACCTTCAGAATGGAAAAGTTCTGTACGGAAAGTTCCATCATTATTTACTTCACGCTCATCAGTAAGTGTTAAACTGATGCCTTTATTTAAGAAAGATAGCTCCCTTAATCTTGAAGCCAGGGTATCATAACGATACTCTGTTGTTTGGGTAAATATGGTAGCATCTGGTGTAAAGGTTACTATGGTACCGCGTTTATCGGTATCACCGATAGATTTTACTTCGTATAGCGGTTTACCAATATTGTATTCCTGTACCCAGATTTTTCCTTCCCTATGTACTTCTGCTCTTAAATGGGTCGACAATGCGTTTACGCAACTTACCCCCACACCGTGTAAACCACCAGATACTTTGTAAGTATCCTTATCGAATTTACCACCTGCGTGCAGAACTGTCATTACAATTTCTAGTGCAGATTTCTGCTCTTTTGTGTTAATTCCTGTTGGAATACCACGTCCGTTATCTTCAACTCTTATCGAGTTATCTTCAAGAATATTTACATAAATGGTATCGGCGTGTCCTGCCAATGCCTCATCAATCGAGTTATCTACAACCTCATACACCAGGTGATGTAAACCTTTAACTCCTGTATCGCCTATATACATCGAAGGGCGCTTACGCACCGCTTCTAAACCTTCTAAAACCTGTATATTATCTGCCGAATAATTTGAATTAGGATCCTTTTCTTCGCTCATATTTTTAAATAAAACAATTAGACTCAAATTTAACCATTTATGGCCAATTAACGGCAAATGTGGATAACTATTTGACTTAAAACAGCCAAAAATCATCCGAAAAAAAACAGTTCTTTAGGATACTAAATTTGAAATTTTATATTTGTTGAAATTTATCACTCAGAAATGGGCAAGAGGATAGGTTTATAACCCAGAAAAAACAAATTAAACACTAATGAAAACAAAATCAACATTAGGCAGTATAGCTACTGCTGTAGCCATAGTTTCTTTAATGGCATCTTGTCAGAATAAAGAAGAGAAAGCTGGCGCAGCTATTAAATCTGAGCCAACTACTGTTTCAAATAACGAGAAAATCGTTTACGTGAACTCTGATTCATTGCTAACAAAATATCAGTATTTTAAAGACATTAAAGTAAAATTAGAAGCAAAATCTAAAACAGCTCAAGCTGATCTTGGATCTAAACAACAAGCGTTTCAACGTGAAGTTGCTGCTTATCAACAACAGGCAAATACTTTACCTGCTGATCAAAGAGCTAAAACTGAAGAAAGATTAGCACGTAAACAACAGGAATTACAGGCTTATCAGCAAAATGCAGGTGCTGCACTTCAAACTGAACAGGCTACTGAAAACGAAAAACTTTACGACAAAGTTGCTGATTACCTGAAAGGTTATGCAAAAAAGAAAGGTTATAAAATGGTGTTGACTTATTCTAAAGGAAACAGCGCAATTTTATTTGCTGACGAAAGTTTAGATGTAACCAGTGAAGTTATTATTGGATTAAACGATACTTACAAACCAGCAACAAAATAATGCCGGTTTATTAACATACAAGGTGCCCCGAATTATCGGGGCATTTTTTTTGCACCACAATTTATATGGAAAAATTAAAAGAGCACGAAAAATTCATGAAGCTGGCAATTCAGCTTTCTGAAGAAAATGTTTTAGAAAAGATGGGTGGACCTTTTGGTGCCGTTGTAGTAAAGAACGGGAAAGTTATTGCGAAAAGTGCCAATATGGTTACCGCAAGTAACGATCCTACTGCACATGCAGAGGTTGCTGCGATAAGGCTGGCCTGCAAAAAACTAAAAACATTTGATTTAAGTGGATGTGTGATCTATACCAGTTGCGAGCCATGCCCGATGTGCCTGAGCGCTGTTTACTGGGCAAGGATTGATACCATCTATTACGCAAATACAAAAATAGATGCAGCAGATATAGGCTTTAGCGACAAATTCATTTATGATGAAATTCATAAATCTATGGCCGATCGTGTACTTCCTTTTAAGCAAATGCTTAGAGACGATGCGCAAAGAGCCTTTAAGCTTTGGAGTAAAACTGCAGAGAAGACAGAGTACTAGCCTTTTCTGTAACTTATGACTGCCTTGTCACGTCTTATATTAAACAACGTAACGACAATGCATAAAACCCTGCAGAATGGATAATTATAAGCAAAAAGTAGAGATTGAACTGGAGTTTTGGAAAAGGGATATTCTTAAAAAACCATCTGTTTTGAGCAAGGTTACAGATGGCATTCAGAAAAAGATAAACACTTATATTCCCGACAAGGTTCATAATGCAATTACTGCTGCCATTAAGGGAATGACAAAGGCCGTTCTTTTTGGTTCTACTTATACTACTTCTTCCATCCCTCCAATGGGAATGAGTTTGATTCATAGGGAAGCCCTGGTGCGCGAAAAAATAGACAGTTACTGTAAAACCGGAGCTGCTGAAGGTGGTATAACCGGGGCCGGAGGTTTTTTAATGAGTATGGCCGACTTTCCAATTCTTGTCGGCATAAAGATGAAAATGCTTTTTGAAATAGCTTCATTATATGGTTTCGATGTGAAAGATTTTCGGGAACGCTTATACATCCTTTACATTTTCCAATTGGCTTTTTCAAGTAAGGAAGGCGCTGCTAAGGTATTTCTGCATAWGCNARGAYYGGGATCAAAAATTAATTGTGCTACCAGAAAGTTCCGATAATTTCGACTGGAAAACGTTTCAACAGGAATATCGTGATTATATTGATATTGCTAAGCTGGCTCAGTTGCTACCCGTAGTAGGTGCCGCCGTTGGGGCCGTTGCCAATTATCAGCTGATTAAAAAATTAGGGAAAACGGCCACCCAGGCTTATCGGATGCGTTTGATAAAAAAGGAATAACTATTCTTCTGCTTTAAACATCCCCCCTATCAAATCATCGGTTTCGCGCCTATCCTTTTTAGTTGGTCGGCCAGATCCTCTGTCTCTTTTTAATGCAGGAGCATGGAACATGGATTTGAATGCATGCGTTTCTTCGACCGGGGTGATGTCTTTGTATTTAGTTACGGCAATTTTAGATTCTACCCTGTTATACAAAAGTTCCACTACCTCTATTAATTTTTTTTCTATCCCTTTTGATACCTGATAAACATCACCCGGTTTTACAATAGCAGAAGGCTTAAGATTTTGGCCATTAAATTTAACGCGGCCTGCTTTACAGGCCTCTGTGGCTAAACTTCTGGTTTTAAATAATCTTATTGCCCACAAGTATTTATCAATTCGTAATTTTTCCTTTTCAGTCATAAAAAATCAAAAATACATAAGAACCATCAGGAATTGATAAATACGAATAAAAAAAACAATAATTATATGGCAAAAAACAATGCGCTATACATAAAATTCATTTATTTTGTCAAAAAATAAACAAACAACATGATAGCAGAATTAAAAAAGTTAGTAGAAGCCGCTTGGGAAGACAGAACTTTATTAGAATATACGGAACATTGTGAAGCAATTGAAACCGTAGTTATGCAGTTAGATAAAGGTGAATTGCGCGTGGCTGAACCTATTCTAAATTCATGGGGTGTAAATGAATGGATCAAAAAAGCTGTTATTCTTTACTTCCCCATCAGACAGATGAAAGTAACTGAAACAGGACCTTTTGTGTTTCATGATAAAATGAAACTAAAAACCAATTATAAAGAACTTGGAGTACGAGTAGTACCTGGTGCTAGTGCACGTTATGGAGCTTATCTTGCTAAAGGTGTAATTATGATGCCTTCTTATGTAAACATTGGTGCTTATGTAGATGAAGGTACTATGGTTGATACATGGGCTACTGTTGGTTCATGTGCTCAGATTGGAAAACATGTTCACTTAAGTGGTGGTGTTGGTATTGGTGGCGTTCTTGAACCTATCCAGGCTGCACCGGTGATTATTGAAGACAACTGCTTTTTAGGATCAAGGGCTATAGTTGTTGAAGGTGTTCGTGTTGAAAAGGAAGCTGTATTGGGAGCTAACGTAGTGCTAACTGCATCTACAAAAATTATAGACGTTACCGGAAGCACTCCGGTTGAGTATAAAGGTATTGTACCGGCTCGCTCTGTAGTTATTCCGGGAACTTATGCTAAACAATTCCCGGCCGGTGAATATCACGTTCCATGTGCTCTAATTATTGGCAAACGTAAAGAATCAACTGATAAAAAGACTTCGCTTAATGATGCATTAAGGGAAAACAACGTTTCAGTATAAGAAGGTTAAATTTATATTAAGAGCCTGTATCATTGAAATTTTGATCAGGCTCTTTTATTATAGCCTGATAGGTTTTCATTACCTGTTCTGCGCAATTTTTATTGCTGAACTTTTCGGCATGTACAAATCCTTTTTTGATCATGTTCTGTACTTCCTCTCCTCCCTTTAATATCTTTAACATGCAATCTGCAATTTCAGCATAGCTATCAGGATTAACGTATAATGCTGCATCGCCACCTGCTTCCGGCAAACAACTAACTGAAGAGGTAATAACGGGCACACCTACGCTTAAAGCCTCTAGCACCGGGATACCAAAACCTTCAAAATAAGAAGGATAAACTAATGCCTCCGAGAGGCTGTATATTGCAGGCAGATCAGCAGAGCTAATATCAGAAAGGAAGGTTATTTTATTACTCAGTTTGTTTTTTTCAATAAAACTGTCAACCTCGTTTTTATATTTACCACTCCCTTTTCCAACCACAATTAAATTAATTTCCGTATCCTTTGCTAACATCTGAACCGCTTTACAGATATTGAGCAGGTTCTTTCTTTCTATAATAGAGCCGACGGAAAGGAAAAACTTTTCTGGCAGGCTAAATTTATCAGCTACTAATCGCTTATGCTTATCCGAAATTGATGGGTTAAAGCTGTTATCGCAACTTTGGTAACAAACATCTATTTTATTTGGATCTGTTTGATAAAAGTTAACGATATCTCTCTTGGTTTGCTCACTAATAGCAATTACCCGGTCCGAATGCTGGCAGGCATGTTTAAATTTTCTTCGATAGATTTTAACATCTAAAAGGTTATGCTGTTCAGGGAAGTGCTCATAAATCAGATCGTGTATGGTAACTACCGATTTAATACGCGTTTTATCAATACCTACCGGAATTTCGTGACTTAGTCCATGATAAAGCTCGATACCAAGATCCAGTAAATCCTTTATCATCCATTTGCTCCTCCATAACGATGAAAGTTTTTGGGAGAAAAATCCTTCAGGTAAAACCTGATGTATATTATTATTTTCTAAAGAATACGCTTTTGAGGGTTTAGGGTTGAACAAAAAATATTCATTATCAGGATAAAACTGAGACAGATCCTGGATCAATGTCCTGCTATAATTTCCTAACCCTGTATTGTTATGATAGGCTCTCTTTGCATCGAAGGCAATTTTCATATCACATTTAAAATTGAGGCGAAATATACAACAAATTAAAAACTGAGGTCAATAAAAAACGAAATTTGCCTACTTTTATGGGCTAAAAGAGACTCATATATGTTAAATGATCAGATTAAACGGGCACTGGCTGTACTAAAGGATGGTGGTGTAATCCTTTATCCTACCGATACAGTATGGGGTTTGGGCTGTGATGCTACCAATGAGCAGGCTGTAGAAAAAATAAATGCAATTAAAGGGCGTAGCAATGATAAGAGTTTTATCATCTTATTGGATACTGATGCTAAACTACAGAGCTATGTTACTGAAATACCTGATGTTGCATACGATTTGATTGAATATGCTGAAAGTCCGCTAACTATTATTTTTTCAGGTGCAAAAAACCTGGCGAAGAAAGTAATTAATGTTGATGGAAGCGTAGGGGTAAGAGTTGTGAAACATGATTTCTGTGAACAGTTAATACAACGCTTCCGTAAACCCATCACCTCCACCTCTGCCAATATATCTGGAGAACCTACTCCGAAGTTTTTCGATGAGATAAGTGATGAGATTAAGGAGGCGGTTGATTATATTGTTGACTGGGAGCAAGACCTAAACGTTGATAAAAAACCATCAACCATAATGAAATTAGCTCCCGGAGGACAGTTTTCCTTTATTAGAAGGTAAGTTTTACTACTTTTGCAAACTCAGTAATGGAAAAACACCTACAACATCCTGTTTTTAAAGTTCTTGCAGACATAGCTGCGAAGCACAACATTGAAGCTTATGTGATTGGCGGATATGTACGCGATATTTTCTTGCAAAGGCCATCAAAAGACATCGACGTAGTTGTACTTGGAAATGGAATCAATTTTGCCGAATTAGTAGGTGCACAACTGAAAACTAAAGTAGCTGTTTTCAAGAATTTCGGCACGGCAATGCTTAAATTTCAGGATCTGGAAATTGAATTTGTAGGTGCAAGGAAAGAATCTTACCGCGCAAATTCACGCAAGCCTATAGTAGAAAATGGTACAATTGAAGATGATCAGCTCAGACGTGATTTTACCATAAATGCACTGGCAATTTCTTTGAACAAAGGTAATTACGCAAGTCTGATTGATCCTTTTAACGGCACAGTAGATCTTAAGAATAAATTAATCAGAACTCCTCTGGATCCTGAACTTACTTTTTCTGATGATCCTTTGCGTATGATGCGTGCCGTCCGTTTTGCCAGTCAGCTGGGTTTTAGTATTGATGAGGCTGCAATAAACGCAATCAAAAAACAAAAAGAACGTATTAGTATCGTTTCAAAAGAACGTATTACGGATGAACTTAATAAAATCATTTTATCTCCTTTACCCTCAATAGGCTTTAAGTATTTATTTGATACCGGTTTATTACATCTGATATTTCCTCAAATGGCCAACTTATATGGAGTTGATCTCATTAACGGGAAAGGGCATAAAGATAATTTTTACCATACGTTACAGGTACTCGATAATATTTGTACCGTAACTGATGATCTTTGGTTGCGCTGGGCTGCAATTCTACATGATATTGCCAAACCGGCAACCAAACGCTTTGAAGAAGGTCATGGCTGGACTTTTCATGGTCATGAAGACAAGGGCGCACGTATGGTACCTCAAATCTTTGGTCAGCTTAAACTACCTCTTAATGAAAAGATGAAGTATGTTCAAAAGCTGGTCCAACTGCACCTTCGCCCTATTGTGCTGGCCCAGGAGGTAGTAACCGACTCGGCAGTTAGAAGGCTTTTATTTGATGCCGGAGAGGATATTGAGAGTTTGATGCTTCTCTGTAATGCTGATGTAACCACCAAAAATGAGTACAAGGTGAAAAAGTATAGAAACAACTTTGAACTGGTTAAGCAAAAGCTCAAAGATGTTGAAGAACGCGACAAGATCAGAAACTGGCAGCCACCAATTACAGGAAATGACATTATGAAGGCATTTGGTCTGGGAGCAGGAAAAGAAGTAGGAATCATCAAAAATGCCATTCGTGAGGCCATTTTGGAAGGAGAAATAACCAATTCCTACGAGGAAGCGCTACAGTTTATGCTTAAAAAAGCAAAGGAACTGGGGCTTTTACCAGTAACTCATTAATACAATTATATAAAGTATATTTTATTTTTTAATTTTATAGCTAGAAAATAAGCTCAAATGGCAATTTATAGATTTAGAATAAGTTTCGAAGATTTCGATGAAGTAGTAAGGGAAATAGATATTAAATCGACCCAAACATTTGAAGATTTGCATAAAGCAGTTCACCGCTCTACGGGGTATTCTGCTGAAAAATCTTCTTCCTTTTTTGTGAGTACAGATAATTGGATAAAAGGCGATGAAATAGCTTATTTACCTAATCAGCGTAAAACTGATCGCGGTGTAGCTTTAATGGAAAACTCCAAATTAAGCAGCTTTATTGAAGACCCGCATCAAAAATTCTATTACATATATAATTTTGACCGCCCTTTTGATTTTCATGTTGAACTGATAAAGATCATCCTGGAAACAGATCCTAACATCGAATACCCATACCTTGTTAAAAGTACCGGAGAGGCTCCTAAAATTATCGACAAGAATAATTTTGGGTCGGTTGCCGTATCTTCGAATCCGGTGTCTACAGATTTCGATTTCTTAAATGAAATGGATTTTGTACCTGAAGACACAGATGAAATCGAAGCAATGGGTGGCAGAGGAATTAACACTGAAGAGAAAGATGAGGATGCTGAAGAGGAATCGGAAGAAGGAGCAGATGAATTCTCTGATAATGACAACTACGAAGACGAAGAATACAATAGCAAAGAGGATTATTAGTGCCGGCTATGGCATCAGGTAAAACCTTAATTGTTATTGTAGGCCCAACGGCAATAGGTAAAACTGCTTTAGCTATCGAAATAGCTAAACAGTTTTGTACCGAAATAATTTCTKCAGACTCCAGACAATTTTTTAAAGAAATGGAAATTGGTACAGCTAAACCTTCTGCCGAAGAATTAGCTGCCGCGCCACATCATTTCATCAATTCACACAGTGTAAATACATTATTTAGTACCGGCGACTTTGAAATACAAGCGCTTAAATTAATGGATGAATTGTTTAAAAAGCATGATCTTTTGGTTATGGTTGGAGGTTCTGGTCTTTATATAGATGCTGTATGTAAAGGTTTGGACGATCTTCCAGCAACTGATATTAACATTCGTGAACAACTCAATCGACAACTTGCAACAGAGGGGATCGAAGCAATAAAAGATCAGTTAAGCAGGAATGATCCTGAATATTATGCTAAAGTGGATCAATCTAATCCCCAACGAATGATAAGGGGATTGGAATTTTTCCTTTCAACCGGAATGAAACTATCGTCTTTTCTTACCAACAGTAAAAAAACAAGACCTTTTAATATCATTAAAATTGGATTAAATACAGACCGTGCAATGCTTTACAATAGAATCAATTCAAGGGTTGATCTGATGATGGATGCAGGTTTACTGGATGAAGTAAGGGCTTTAATGGATTATAGAAGTTACAATGCTTTAAATACCGTAGGCTATTCTGAACTTTTTGCGTATCTGGACGGAGAAATTGATCTGGAACAGGCAGTAGATAAGATCAAACAAAATACACGGCGCTTTGCCAAAAGGCAATTAACATGGTTCAGAAGAGATGACCACACCACCTGGTTTGAACCAAACCACACTGATGAAGTCATCACTTACATTAAACAGGCATTGGCTTAAGCCTGAGCCGTTGGCCCACCAAAGTTCATGGGAAAACCCGGAGGCTCTTCCTGAGTCTTAATACGTCCGTTTATAGCCTCATATTTTTCTATATTGTCCTGCATTGCCGCCAATAATCTCTTTGCATGCTCTGGGGTAAGAATAATACGTGACTTTACCCTTGCTTTAGGAACACCCGGCATTACTCTTATAAAATCGAGCACAAACTCTGTATTTGAATGAGTAATAATAGCCAGATTAGAAAATATACCCTCTGCTATTTCTTCAGAAAGTTCTATGTTTAGTTGGTTCTCGTTATTTTGTTCTTCCATATAACAAACTTAGATATTTTTTATAGTATAAAAAAAGTCCCCCGACTTTTAAAGAAGGGGGACTTGTGGATAAAATGTATTAAAATTAAGCTTCTATTTCTTCTTGTTTAGAAGCTAATAATTTATCGTATTCTTCCTGAGAACCAACAATGATACGCTCATATCCACGTACACCAGTACCTGAAGGGATTAAATGTCCAACAATTACGTTTTCTTTCAGTCCAAGCATACTGTCACGTTTACCAGCAATAGCTGCTTCGTTCAATACTTTTGTTGTTTCCTGGAACGATGCTGCAGAGATAAATGATTTCGTACCTAATGATGCACGTGTTATACCTTGCAGAACTGAACTCGCAGTTGCAGGTCTTGCATCACGAACTTCAATTTGTTTCAAATCTTTACGTTTCAATTGAGAATTTTCGTCTCTTAGTTTACGTAAAGAAAGAATCTGACCAGGTTTAACTGTGTTTGAATCACCAGCTTCTACAACAACTTTTTTGTCATAGATCTCATCATTTTCGATCATAAAGTCCCAACGATCTACAGAGTTATTCTCTAAGAAACTGGTATCACCCGGATCTTCGATATGTACTTTCTGCATCATTTGGTGCACAATAACCTCAAAGTGTTTATCATTGATTTTCACACCTTGTAAACGGTAGACCTCTTGAATACCATTAACAAGATATTCTTGTACAGCTGCAGGGCCTTTAATTGCAAGGATGTCAGCAGGCGAGATAGAACCATCAGATAATGGCATACCAGCTTTCACAAAATCGTTATCCTGAACAAGGATGTGTTTAGACAATGGAACAAGGTATTTTTTAATCTCTCCGTCTTTAGATTCGATGGTCATCTCACGATTACCACGTTTCACACCACCTAAAGTTACCACACCATCAATTTCTGTTACTACAGCAGGGTTAGATGGGTTACGTGCTTCGAATAACTCAGTTACACGTGGTAAACCACCCGTAATATCCCTTGTTTTTCCAGTTGCACGAGGTATCTTAACTAGGATCTGACCTGTTTTAACAGCATCACCTTCGTCAATTGCAATGTGAGCACCTACCGGGATGTTATATCCTCTGATTAGTTCACCTTTTTTATCAACAACTCTTACAGAAGGGTTTTTAGTTTTATCACGTGTATCTATAATTACTTTTTCACGGTGACCAGTTTGCTCATCTGACTCTTCACGGAAGGTTACACCTTCAATAATTGCATCAAATTCAATCTTACCGGCAAATTCCGAGATAATTACAGCGTTATATGGATCCCACGAACAAATCCTGTCACCTTTAGTTATTTTAGCTCCATCCTCTACGTACAAGAATGCACCGTAAGGAATATTGCTGGTCATGATAATTTTATTTGTTTCCGGCTCAACAATTTTGAACTCTCCTGAACGGCCTAAAACAATTTGTTTTACTCCATCTTCAGTATCATTCTCAACGGTACGAACGTTTTCAAATTCGATAACACCATCAAACTTCGCCATAATCTGAGATTCAGCAGCAATGTTCGACGCAGTACCACCCACGTGGAATGTACGTAGTGTTAACTGAGTACCAGGTTCACCGATTGACTGTGCAGCAATTACACCCACAGCTTCACCTTTTTGAACACGTTTACCAGTTGCTAAGTTACGTCCATAACAAAGGGCACAAACACCTCTTTGATTTTCGCAGGTTAATACGGAACGTATTTCAATACCTTCCAGCGGAGACTCTTCGATTGTTTTAGCAACCTCTTCGTCTATGTCCTGTCCAGCTCCTACTAATAATGCTCCATCCAATGGATTGAATACATCATGTAGAGAGATACGTCCTAAAATTCTGTCATATAATGGCTCAACGATATCTTCATTGTCTTTCAATGCAGTAGTATACATACCTCTCAATGTACCGCAATCCTCAGAATTAACGATCATATCCTGTGCCACATCATGTAAACGACGTGTCAAGTAACCAGCATCGGCAGTTTTTAACGCCGTATCCGCCAAACCTTTACGAGCACCGTGAGTAGAGATAAAGTATTCTAGTACCGACAATCCTTCTTTAAAGTTAGATAAGATCGGRWKWKCNRTMRTSTMRSSANMAGANWSYAGATYTYKGWGGNNTYGCCNNATCAWWMMAMRMAWAMMGYACAAYWGRMKAWYCTNNGTWCTWTCGAACCACGGGCACCAGAATCCAACATCATATATACAGAGTTAAATCCTTGGTTATCGTTCGATAACTGATTCATCACGAATGATGTTAAACGGTTATTGATACGAGTCCAGATATCGATAATTTGGTTGTAACGCTCGTTGTTGGTAATGAATCCCATGTTATAGTTATTCCTTACCTCTTCAACTTCTGCAGAAGCTTGTTCCAATAAAGTATGTTTCTCAACAGGAATGTTTACGTCTTGTAAATTAAACGATAAACCTCCTCTGAACGCCATTTGGAAACCTAATTCTTTAATATCATCAAGGAATCTTGATGCACGAGCCATACCAGTGATTTTAACAACTTCACCAATAATGTCTCTTAAAGATTTTTTAGTTAACAGCTCATTGATATAACCAACTTCTTCCGGAACCATTTGATTAAAKWGYANCAMGNTYCMNYWGWTGWTNTYWRWSAATTNNKWTTMMMWATRGNRTYCANSMKCTATTTTAACATTTACTTTAACTTTAATAAATGCGTGAAGATCAATTCTTTTCTCATTGTAAGCAATGATTACCTCTTCAGGAGAATAGAATATAGAATCTTGTCCTTTAACGACACGTCCTTCGTCGGTTCTACGGCCTTTAGTAATATAATAAAGACCCAAAACCATATCCTGTGAAGGCACAGTAATAGGAGTACCGTTTGCAGGGTTTAGAATGTTGTGTGCAGCAAGCATTAATACCTGTGCTTCTAATATTGCAGCGTGCCCTAATGGTAAGTGTACTGCCATCTGGTCACCGTCAAAATCCGCGTTAAATGCGGTACATACTAACGGGTGTAATTGAATTGCTTTACCTTCAACCAATTTAGGTTGGAAAGATTGTATACCCAATCTGTGCAACGTAGGTGCACGATTCAGTAATACAGGGTGTCCTTTTAAAACATTTTCAAGAATATCCCAAACTAATGGATCTTTTCTATCTACAATTTTCTTAGCAGATTTTACTGTTTTAACGATACCTCTTTCTATCATCTTACGGATGATAAACGGTTTAAATAGCTCAGCAGCCATATCTTTAGGCAAACCGCATTCATGTAATTTAAGGTTAGGGCCTACAACAATTACCGAACGAGCAGAATAATCCACACGTTTACCTAATAAGTTCTGACGGAAACGACCTTGTTTACCTTTCAGAATATCTGAAAGAGATTTCAAAGCACGGTTACCTTCAGTTTTTACTGCGTTTACTTTACGTGAGTTATCAAATAACGAGTCAACCGCTTCCTGTAACATACGTTTTTCGTTACGTAAAATTACTTCCGGAGCTTTGATCTCGATCAAACGCTTCAAACGATTGTTACGGATAATCACACGGCGATAAAGATCATTTAAATCTGAAGTCGCAAAACGACCACCTTCAAGAGGTACTAACGGACGCAATTCTGGTGGAATAACCGGAACGATCTTAATGATCATCCACTCTGGATTATTCTCAATACGTGATCTTGAACCACGGAATGCTTCAACAACCTGTAAACGTTTTAATGCTTCGTTTTTACGTTGTTGAGAAGTTTCATTAGCAGCCTGGTGACGTAAGTTATATGATAATGTATCTAAATCAATACGTTTTAATAAATCTTCTAATGCTTCAGCACCCATTTTGGCTACGAATTTATTAGGATCTTTATCATCCAGATATTGGTTCTCTTTAGGTAATTTATCAAGAATATCTAAATATTCTTCCTCAGTAAGGAAATCCATATACTGAATACCTTCCTCAGCCATTAAACCTGGTTGAATTACTACATAACGCTCGTAGTAAATGATCAGATCTAATCTTTTAGTAGGCAAACCTAATAAGTAACCGATTTTATTTGGCAATGAACGGAAATACCAGATATGCGCAACAGGAACTACCAGGTTGATATGTCCCATACGCTCTCTACGTACTTTCTTTTCAGTTACCTCAACACCACAACGGTCACAAACAATACCTTTATAACGGATACGCTTGTATTTACCGCAATGACATTCGTAATCTTTTACAGGACCAAAAATACGCTCGCAAAACAAACCATCACGTTCAGGTTTGTAAGTACGATAATTGATGGTCTCAGGTTTCAACACCTCACCACTTGAGCGCTCTAAAATAGCCTCAGGCGATGCCAAACTAATGGTGATCGATGTGAAATTGCTTTTTAATTTATTATCCTTTTTGTAAGACATAGCTCTTTTGTTTGAAAGTTGAAAAATTTAAAAAGTTGAAGTGTTTTTCTGACAAGCATCTGAACACTCCAACAAAATAACTTTCAACATTAGTCTAACGTAATATCTAAACCTAATCCTCGTAACTCATGTACCAATACGTTGAACGATTCTGGTACACCCGGTGTAGGAAGGTTTTCGCCTTTTACAATCGCTTCGTAAGTTTTAGCTCTACCGATAACATCATCCGATTTAACAGTTAATATCTCTTGTAGAATGTTGGCAGCACCAAATGCTTCCAATGCCCAAACCTCCATCTCACCAAAACGCTGACCACCAAATTGAGCTTTACCACCCAATGGTTGTTGTGTAATTAATGAGTATGGTCCGATAGAACGAGCGTGCATCTTATCATCAACCATGTGTCCTAATTTCAACATGTAGATAATACCTACAGTTGTTGGCTGATCAAATTTCTCGCCTGTTAAACCGTTATTTAAGTAGGTTCTTCCAGAAGCAGGTAATCCAGCCTTAGCGATCCAGTCCTCAACCTCATTGTGCTTAGCACCATCAAAAATCGGAGTTGCAAATTTAACACCCAATTCTTTACCGGCCCATGCCAATACAGTTTCATAGATCTGACCAAGGTTCATACGTGAAGGTACACCCAGTGGATTCAACACGATATCGACAGGAGTTCCATCTTCTAAGAATGGCATATCTTCATCACGTACAATACGAGCTACAATACCCTTATTACCGTGACGACCAGCCATCTTATCACCCACTTTTAACTTACGTTTTTTAGCTACATAAACCTTAGCCATCTGAACAATACCTGAAGGCAGCTCATCACCCACACTAATCGCAAATTTATCACGTTTGTAAGCACCAAGTTCTTCATTTACACGAATACCATAGTTGTGCAATAACAATTTGATCTGCTCATTCTTGTCATCATCAGTAGTCCATTTGTATGGATTAATGTGCGCATATTCTAAATCAGCTAAACTCTTTTGAGTAAACTTAGCTCCTTTAGGGAATAATAATTCCTTATAAACGTTGTATACACCTTGAGATGTCTTACCGTTTACAATCTGGAATAATTTATCTACAAGCTCATTTTTAAGATTTGTTGTAGCAAGTTCATATCTCTTGTCTAATTTCTCTATTGCTGATTTTTCCTCAGCTTTAGTAGTTTTCTTAGCTCTAGAGAATAACTTAGTGTCAATTACAACACCTTTAATAGATGGAGGAGTTTTTAATGATGCATCTTTAACATCACCAGCTTTATCTCCAAATATCGCACGTAGTAATTTCTCTTCTGGTGAAGGATCAGATTCTCCTTTAGGAGTGATCTTACCGATAAGAATGTCGCCCTCCTTAACTTCAGCACCGATACGGATAATACCGTTCTCATCTAAATCTTTAGTAGCTTCTTCAGAAACGTTAGGGATATCTGGTGTTAATTCCTCTTCTCCACGTTTCGTATCACGTACTTCCAATTCAAACTCTTCAATGTGTAAAGAAGTAAAGATATCTTCACGAACAATACGCTCGTTAATTACGATCGCATCCTCAAAGTTATATCCTTGCCAAGGCATGAAAGCAACTTTTAAGTTTCTTCCTAATGCCAACTCACCATTTTCAGTAGCATAACCTTCACAAAGTACTTGTCCTTTAACAACTTTCTGACCTTTCTTAACAATTGGTTTCAAATTGATACAAGTATTCTGGTTCGTTTTCTTGAATTTGATTAATTTATAAGTTTTGCTATCACCTTCAAACGATACTAAACGATCTCCATCGTTTCTTACATATTTAATAGTGATCTCATTTGCATCAACATATTCAACAACACCATCGCCTTCAGCATTGATCAAAGTTCTTGAATCGCGGGCTACGCGACCTTCCAAACCTGTACCAACGATTGGAGCTTCAGGACGTAACAAAGGTACGGCCTGACGTTGCATGTTCGATCCCATCAAAGCCCTGTTCGCATCATCATGCTCAAGGAAAGGAATCAATGAAGCAGCGATTGAAGTAATCTGATTTGGTGCCACGTCCATTAAGTCTAACTTCTCAGGCTCAATAATTGGGAAGTCACCCTCATAACGCGCTTTTACACGAGGAGTAGTGAAATTACCTTTATCATCATACTCGGCATTTGCCTGTGCAATTGTTTTACCATCCTCATCCTCAGCAGAAAGGTAAATAACCGGTTCATCAACAGACACAACACCATTATCTACTTTTTTATAAGGGGTTTCAATAAAACCTAAGTTGTTTATTTTCGCATGCACACAAAGAGACGAGATCAAACCGATGTTTGGTCCCTCTGGAGTTTCAATTGTACATAAACGACCGTAGTGAGTATAGTGAACGTCACGCACCTCGAAACCAGCACGCTCACGTGAAAGACCACCTGGGCCTAAGGCTGACAAACGACGCTTGTGCGTAATCTCTGCCAAAGGATTTGTCTGGTCCATGAACTGAGACAACTGGTTAGTACCAAAGAAAGAGTTAATAACCGACGATAACGTACGGGCATTAATTAAGTCTGTTGGAGTAAACACCTCGTTATCACGAATATTCATACGCTCACGGATAGTACGCGCCATACGTGCTAAACCAACACCAAATTGAGCGTATAATTGCTCACCTACTGTACGAACACGACGATTCGACAAGTGATCAATATCATCCACTTCTTCTTTAGAGTTGATCAACTTGATCAGGTATTTAACAATAGCAATAATATCAGCTTTTGTCAAAACCTTTACGTGATCAGGAGTATCCATTTTCAACTTACGGTTGATACGGTACCTACCTACATCACCTAGATCATAACGTTTATCCGAGAAGAACAAACGCTCGATAATACCTCTTGCAGTTTCCTCATCAGGTGGTTCTGNWTKACGCAAAGCACGATAGATGTTTTCAACAGCCTCTTTTTCAGAGTTAGAAGTATCCTTTTGTAATGTATTATATATAATGGTATAATCAGCCTGGCTTGCACCATCATCTTTAGATAAGATAATAGTTTTAACACCAGCATCAATGATCATATCAATATGGTCATCTTCTAAAACAGTATCCCTGTCTAAGATCACTTCATTACGATCTATAGAAACTACCTCACCAGTATCTTCATCAACAAAATCTTCAACCCATTTTCTTAATACTCTTGCAGCAAGCTTACGACCGATATATTTCTTCAATCCCGATTTGCTAACCTTAACCTCATCAGCTAAGTCAAACAATTCAAGGATATCTTTATCAGAATCGTAACCAATGGCACGCAATAAGGTGGTAACCGGGAACTTTTTCTTACGATCGATGTATGCATACATGACGTTATTTACGTCGGTAGCAAACTCAATCCAAGATCCTTTGAAAGGAATTACACGGGCAGAATAAAGCTTAGTTCCGTTAGTGTGACGGCTTTGACCGAAGAACACACCCGGAGACCTGTGTAACTGAGAAACAATTACACGCTCTGCGCCGTTAATCACAAAAGTACCTTTAGGAGTCATATAAGGTATGGTTCCTAAATATACATCTTGAATGATCGTTTCAAAATCTTCGTGTTCAGCATCATTACAAGAAAGCTTAAGCTTTGCCTTTAATGGAACACTATAAGTTAACCCACGGTCAATACACTCAGGTATATCATAACGTGGTGGGTCAATAAAATAATCAAGGAACTCAAGAACAAAGATGTTTCTTGAATCGGTGATTGGGAAGTTTTCAGCAAACACCTTAAATAAACCCTCAGTGTGACGGTTATCTGAAGTTGTCTCGATCTGAAAAAATTCTCTGAATGATTGCAACTGCACATCTAGAAAATCTGGGTAATCTATGATATGCTTACTACGTGCAAAATTTACTCTTTGGTCGACTTTATTTGCCAATGGACTAAAGTTAATTTACTTTAAGAATAAACTATTTGTTTGGTTAGCCGTTAAACAATTCCACCAACCAAACAAGATGAAATGTTTATAAACAGGTATAGACTCCGACTATACAGTCGGAGTCTATGGTTAAAGTTATATTAAAATTAAGTGATTACTTAATTTCAACTACAGCTCCAGCTTCTTCTAATTGTTTTTTCAAAGCTTCTGCTTCGTCTTTAGCAACACCAGCTTTTAATTCTTTAGGTGCRCNCWTCNNAWCTWAGNCNTWAGNNWMKYTMAARMCTWARYYRRTKRWGYMYYTWAMSAATTWAANNCWRSTGYTNRYTWMWGACNMASCAGMWKCTTTCAAGATTACATCGAAAGTTGATTTTTCTTCAGCCGCAGGAGCAGCATCACCAGCAGGGCCTGCAACAGCAACTGCAGCAGCAGCTGGTTCAATACCATACTCGTCTTTTAAGATTTGAGCTAATTCGTTAACTTCTTTAACTGTTAAGTTTACCAATTGCTCAGCAAACGCTTTTAAATCTGCCATTTTTATAGATTTTAAAAATTTACGTAAAAATAATTTGTTTAATATGAACTTTTAAGGTGTCCTTAACCTTCTCTTTCTTGAAGAGTTTTAACAATTCCTGCAATTTTGTTACCGCCAGACTGTAAAGCCGAAATAACGTTTTTAGCTGGTGACTGTAATAATCCAATGATATCTCCAATAAGCTCTTCTCTTGATTTCAAGCTTACTAAAGTATCTAATTGGTTGTCCCCAATAAATACCGTTGAATCGATATATGCAGCTTTAAGCTGAGGTTTATCAGATCCTTTTCTCAGGGCTTTGATCAGCTTAGCTGGACCATTACCTACTGTTGAGAATAATAATGCTGATTGGCCTTTAAGCGCAACAAAGATCTCTGATGCATCGCCTTCTAATCCTTCAATCGCTTTTCTGATTAAAGTATTTTTAGCAACCTGCATTTCAATCCCACTTTCGAAACATTTGCGACGGATACTGTTTACTTTCTCAACAGATAAGCTTGATGTATCGGCAATATAAAAATTACCGAATTCCTGCATCTTCACTTGAAGAGCCGAAACGACTTCGTGTTTTTCTTCTCTGTTCATAATTAGATCCCCGCTACTGATTTAGTTTCGATTGCAATTCCAGGACTCATAGTTGAAGAAACATGTATGCTCTTAAAATAAGTTCCTTTTGCAGCAGATGGTTTTAGCTTAGAAATTACTTGAAGAACTTCTAAAGCATTTTCATATATTTTATCTGCTGGGAATGATACTTTTCCTACTGAAGCGTGTATAATACCACTTTTGTCAACTTTAAAATCAATCTTACCGCCTTTTACGTCAGTTACTGCTTTACCAACTTCGTTAGTTACAGTACCTGATTTCGGGTTTGGCATAAGGTTACGTGGACCTAAAACGCGGCCCAGTTTACCTACTTTTGCCATACAAGCAGGAGTAGTGATAATAATGTCAACATCAGTCCATCCACCTTCAATCTTGGCTACATATTCGTCTAAACCTACAAAATCTGCGCCAGCCGCTTTAGCCTCTTCTTCCTTATCAGGAGTACAAAGAACTAAAACACGAACAGTTTTACCTGTACCGTGTGGTAAAGTTGCAATACCACGTACCATTTGATTGGCTTTACGTGGATCTACACCTAAACTAACATCGATATCAACCGATGCATCAAATTTAGTAGTAGTTATTTCTTTAACCAAAGCAGCCGCATCCTTTAAAGAATACGTTTTACCAGATTCTAGTTTAGCATGTGCCTTTTTTTGATTTTTTGTTAATTTAGCCACTGTTGTAAACTGTTATTTGTTAATTAATTTGTCCAAGGTGCATCACCGCTAACGGTGATTCCCATACTGCGTGCTGTACCGGCAACCATACTCATTGCCGATTCGATAGTGAAAGCATTTAAATCAGTCATTTTATCTTCAGCAATTGACTTAACCTGATCCCAAGTCACCGAACCAACTTTCTTACGGTTGGGCTCAGCAGAACCACTCTGTAATTTAGTAGCATCCTTTAACTGGATAGCAACCGGAGGGGTTTTGATGATGAATTCGAAAGACTTGTCAGCATAAACAGTAATTACAACAGGTAATACTTTACCAGGCTTATCTTGGGTACGAGCATTGAATTGTTTGCAAAACTCCATTATGTTCACCCCCTTAGCACCTAAAGCAGGTCCTACTGGTGGCGATGGATTTGCAGCTCCACCCTTGATCTGTAATTTAACAAGTGCACTGACTTCTTTTGCCATTTTCTGTTTTTGTTAATTTGTAATACTCAATGTTAAAATGTTGGAAGCATGTAACAATTAAGATCTTTATTCTATTCCTTTTCTACTTGCATATAATTAAGTTCTAACGGAGTTTTTCTTCCGAAGATCTTAACCATAACCTTTAATTTCTTTTTCTCTTCGTTAACCTCTTCGATAACGCCGGTAAAACCGTTAAACGGTCCGTCCATTACTTTAACGTTCTCTCCAACATAATAAGCAACATTCATGATTTCGCTTTGTTGGCTCATCTCATCAACTTTACCTAAAATACGGTTAACTTCCGCCTGGCGCATAGGAACAGGATTTCCACCCTTATCTCCTAAGAAACCAATAACGCTATTAACATTCTTAATAATATGCTCTAACTCACCATCTAAAATAGCTTCAATCAAAACATAGCCAGGATAAAAATTGCGCTCTTTTGCAATCTTTTTCCCGTCTTTCATTTGGTAATATTTTTCCATCGGTATTAAAACCTGAGGAACCAAATGTGAAAACCCTAAACGGCTAATTTCAGAATCAATATACTGTTTTACTTTCTTCTCTTTTCCACTAACGGCCCTAACTACATACCATTTCAACTGATCGTTCATTTAGCTATATTAATTAGAAAGTGATTTATAAAAAGTATCCAAAACGAATGTAGAACCCTTATCCATTGCAAAAACAACACATGCAATAATAAGCGAAGCTACCAAAACCAACACTGCAGAATTTTGCAATTCTCCCCATGTAGGCCAGGTAACCTTCTGGGTCATTTCTTCATATGATTCTTTAACAAATTGAACTACTTTAGCCATAATTAATTTTTTGCACGGGAACAAGGATTCGAACCCTGATCAAAGGTTTTGGAGACCTCTATTCTACCGTTGAACTATTCCCGTGTATAATTTCCGCTCTTCCAAGCGAATCGTTTTGCTATTAGAACAAAGTACTCAGGCTATTAAAGCCCAAGTACTTTGCTTTATAAATTTGTCCGATATCTTTTGGATACCTAAGAACTATTTTACAATTTCAGTTACCTGACCAGCACCTACCGTTCTACCACCTTCACGGATAGCGAAACGTAGACCTTTTTCCATTGCGATTGCGTTGATCAATTTAACATTGATAGTAACGTTATCACCCGGCATAACCATTTCAGTTCCTTCAGCTAGTGTAATCTCACCAGTAACGTCTGTAGTACGGAAATAGAATTGTGGACGGTATTTGTTAAAGAATGGAGTGTGACGTCCGCCTTCTGCTTTTGATAATACATAGATCTCAGCTTTGAAATCTGTGTGAGGAGTTACTGAACCTGGTTTACAGATAACCATACCACGACGGATATCAGTTTTCTCAATACCACGTAACAATAAACCTACGTTATCACCTGCTTCACCATAATCAAGGATCTTACGGAACATCTCAACACCTGTTACAGTTGATTTAAGATTTTCTGCACCCATACCCAAGATCTCAACTGGATCTCCAGAGTTGATTACACCACGCTCAATACGACCAGTTGCAACAGTACCACGACCAGTGATCGAGAATACGTCCTCAACAGGCATTAAGAATGGAAGATCAGTTAAACGTGGAGGAATTGGAATGTAGCTATCAACAGCATCCATTAATTCCATGATTTTAGCTACCCATTTCGGATCTCCGTTCAAACCACCAAGAGCTGAACCTTGAATAACAGGAATATCATCACCAGGGAATTCATAGAATGATAACAATTCACGAACTTCCATCTCTACTAATTCTAATAACTCAGGATCGTCAACCATATCCACTTTATTCATGAATACTACCAACGAAGGAACACCTACCTGACGAGCCAATAGAATGTGCTCACGAGTTTGTGGCATTGGACCATCTGTAGCAGCTACAACAATGATAGCTCCATCCATTTGTGCAGCACCAGTAACCATGTTTTTCACATAATCCGCGTGACCTGGACAGTCAACGTGTGCGTAGTGACGGTTAGCAGTTGAATACTCAACGTGTGCTGTATTAATGGTGATACCTCTTTCTTTTTCCTCAGGAGCTGAGTCAATTGAATCAAATGAACGCGCCTCAGATAAACCAGCATCAGATAGCACTTTAGTGATAGCTGCTGTTAAGGTTGTTTTACCGTGGTCAACGTGACCGATTGTGCCGATGTTTAAGTGCGGCTTGCTGCGGTCAAACTTTTCTTTTGCCATGTTTTTATACTTATTAGTAGGTTATAACTTTTTATTTATTTATTGTTTTGATACAATTCAATACAAAAAACCTTGTTCACCCTGCGTTTAAACAGATTCAACAAAGCCTATTTTTATTTTTTTGAGCCAAAGATGGGACTTGAACCCACGACCTCTTCCTTACCAAGGAAGTGCTCTACCGCTGAGCTACTTCGGCTTTTAATCTCTAGCAGCTTATTACTTAATTCTTTTTAGAATCAATTTTCACAATCCCTGCCGACTGCCCACCTTTTTCCATTTAGAGCGGAAGACGAGGTTCGAACTCGCGACCTATAGCTTGGAAGGCTATCGCTCTACCAACTGAGCTACTTCCGCTTCTTTATTGTGGGGGGAGAAGGATTCGAACCTTCGAAGTCTTGCGACAACAGAGTTACAGTCTGTCCCATTTGGCCACTCTGGTATCCCCCCAAAAAAAGAGCCTCCTATCGGGATCGAACCAATGACCTACTGATTACAAGTCAGTTGCTCTACCAGCTGAGCTAAGGAGGCTTATATCATATGCTGCTTATAAATGAAGCAACAAATTTTATAATATTAATCTTTCATAGAACATTCCATTTTAGTTGTTGAGGTAACGCCCTCTCTGAAATGGAATGCAAATCTACAAGAATTTATGATAGACGCAAAATTTATTTCAAAAAAAAATTGGCGAAACTAACTCCGCCAATTCAATATTAAAATATCGCTAAAATATGTACCTAATAATCAGATACTTCATTCGCGTTTAAAATTGCCTTATGTTCACTTAATTTTATTCTCGTCTTGTCTTTATGTTTGGTGATTTGCTTTCTTAACGACTCAATTGCTAAATCTGTGGCCTCTTCAAATGATTTACACTGTTCCTTTGCGAACATTGTTCCGCCCGGTACGATCAATTTTATCTCACTTATTTTATTGGCTTCATCATCTACATTCTCTAATTTTAAATAAACTTCGCCACTAATAATCTGATCAAAAAATTGATCTAGCTTATCTACTTTCTTTTGAATGAAATCTAATAACTTCTGGTCTGCATTGAAATGGATCGATTGAACTGTAATTTTCATATTTTCCTCCTCTTTTTTATGCCTTTGGATGGGCTTGTTTATATATTGATTTTAATCTTTCTACTGAACTGTGGGTATAAACCTGAGTAGCAGCCAGGCTTGCATGCCCCAACAATTCTTTTATTGCATTTAAGTCTGCCCCCCTATTCAACAAACTGGTGGCATAAGAATGGCGCAATACATGCGGACTTTTCTTATCCTGTGTTGAAATGAAACTTAAATAACGCTGAACTATTCGGTATATCAATTTAGGATATGCATCCGCTCCTTTATCTGTAACGAATAAGCCTCCCGTTTTGTTATCAAATTTTTGTAATGTTTTTAACTCCATGTAGGTTCTTAACTGATCCTCAAGCGGTTTGCTTATCGGAACTATCCGCTCTTTATTTCTTTTCCCCAAAACCCTGATATTTGAGTCATAAAAGTTAATATCGGATTCCTTCAATGCCAACAGCTCTGCAAGTCGCACACCCGTTCCAAATAAAGCTTCAATAACCAATCTGTCTCTTACTGACGAAAAGCTTCCATCAAAAAATTCTTCAGAATCAAGCAACAGATCTAACTTCTGGTCATCTACAAATACAGGAATACGTTTGGGGACTTTAGGAGCTTTTACAAGCGTCATTGGGCTCGATTGAAGTATTTGCTCGCGAACAAGATATTTGTAGAAACTGCGCAAGGTAGATAGCTTCCTTCCTATAGAATTCTCAGCAACACCTTCCTCCATCAGCCAAACCATAAAATTCCTTACGTGAATATAAGCTGCATCATTAAGCTGCAGTTCAAATGTCTCGAGCATAAAATCTCTAAACTGAATCAGGTCGGTTCTGTAGGACTGGACTGTGTGTGGAGAATATCGCTTCTCGTGCTGGAGATATGTTAGAAATTGGTCAACAGTCATAGAAACTATTTGTATTGCTCGATAGAGTGAATATACAAAACATTATCTTAACAATTCCTTTTTATTTGAACAAAAAAAAGCCATCAAACAATTGATGGCTCTAATGTTATTATGTTAAACTACAAGAACTATATTGTTCCTTCTAGTTGCATATTTTGCTTATAAATAGCGTGTTTCACTAACGTACGACGTGCTACAGATTTTTTCTCGTAAGCTTGGCGGCTACGTAATTCTCTTAACACTCCTGTTTTTTCAAATTTCTTTTTGAAACGTTTTAACGCTTTATCTAGTGATTCACCGTCTTTAATATTAATAATGATCATAACGTAAAATACCTCCTCTCGTTGTTTTTAGGACTGCAAAGATAGGCATTTCATTTGATAATCAAAACACTATGTTTAATTTTTTATTAATAATATTGGATTGAAAATACATGGTACACTTTTTATACTTATTTTTAATATAAAAACAACTCTATCATGAAATCTAAAAAGCCGCTGTTTATTACTCTTGCTATAATAATTGTTATCCTATCGGGATTTATTTATTATCGTTATTATTTTGTGTTTGGCGATGGCGTTAAAGCCGGTGAACTGAACTATGTGGTAAGAAAAGGTTATGTATTTAAAACCTACGAAGGCAAACTGATCCAAACAGGGCTTCGATCCAAGCAAACCGGCACCATACAATCAAATGAATTTGAATTTTCTGTGGACGACAAGGCCATCGCCGAAAAAATGATGATGAACAGCGGAAAGACATTCGAGCTGCACTATAAAGAATACGTAAGTACGCTTCCATGGAGAGGCTACAGTCCTTATGTAGTAGACCGTATCATATCCATTAAATAGAGCTATAGCCCTTTAAAAACAAAAATCCGGCATATTTAAATATGCCGGATTAATTGGTTTTATATTTGGTTAGAATATTCTCTTTTATTTTGTTACACTAATCTAATGTTTTAAAACTTCTCTTGCAATAACTATTTTCTGAATTTCTGAAGTTCCTTCTCCAATAGTACATAATTTGCTGTCTCTATAGAATTTTTCTACTGGAAAATCCTTAGTATAACCATACCCTCCAAAAATCTGCACTGCCTCAGTTGCCGTCCTTACTGCAACTTCCGAAGCAAAATATTTGGCCATAGCCGATTCTTTGGTCATAGGTAAACCACGGTTCTTTAAATCAGCTGCCTGTCTAATCAACAGCTCCGCTGCCTCAATCTCAGTAGCCATATCTGCCAGCTTAAAACTAATGCCTTGAAAACTTGCTATTGGCTGTCCGAACTGATGTCGTTGCTTGGCATAAGCAACAGCCGCCTCATAAGCACCTTTTGCAATACCTAACGCCAATGCGGCAATGGAGATCCGTCCGCCATCTAAAAMYTKSATTRCYYRTNKTAAARCMCCCACCTATAGTCCCTAAAAGATTTTCTTTTGGAATACGGCAATTGTCAAATATCATTTCGGTTGTTTCAGAGGCTCTCATACCTAATTTATTCTCCTTCTTGCCTGCTGCAAAACCTGGCGTTCCCCTTTCAACAACAAAAGCCGAAATGCCATTAGAATCTCCTTTTTCTCCAGTTCTTGCCATAACAACCGCAATATCTCCTGTTTTACCATGAGTAATCCAGTTTTTAGACCCGTTAATAACATAATCATCTCCATCCAATGTAGCAACGGTCATCATACCCAAAGCATCAGACCCTGTATTTGCTTCAGTTAAGCCCCATGCTCCTATCCATTCTGCTGTTGCTAATTTAGGCAACCATCTCATTTTTTGTTCCTCATTGGCAAAAGCAAGGATATGACCAGTGCATAAAGAATTGTGAGCGGCTAACGAAAGACCTATTGAACCGCAAACTTTGGATACTCCAACAATCACATCTACATATTCCTGATAGCCCAAACCAGATCCACCATAAACCTCAGGAACTAGAACTCCCATCAGACCTAATTCACCAAGTTTTTTAAAAACTTCTATCGGAAAATGCTGTACTTCATCCCATTCCATTACATTTGGACGAATATTCTTCTCCGCAAAATCATGTACCACCTTTCTTATCATTTCCTGATTTTCTGAGATGCTAAAGTTATAGCCTACAGAATTATCCATTGTTTCTAACATAATTTTATCGATTGAATCCCGACAATTATAAACAAATAAAATAACAGAAACACAAGTTTAAATTTGCAGAATACTAGAACGAAATGGTATTTAGTTCATTAACCTTACCTCCTTATTTTAAGTAAGTCAAATACGCTTAAAACTTTTTTTATTTTTTTTAGCTTTACCCCCTTAGAACTATCTAAATAAAGCATCTCATGAAGTCCATTACCGTAAAAGCTCTTGTCGCTCAATTAAAGAACGACCTCATAGGCAAAGATTCTTACAGAGGAGTAACGCTTACTTACTCCTGGCTGGCAAACCAGTTTGGTCACTTTTCTTTAGGTTTTATTCCAACAATACTGCTTTACAATGTACTTAAAGCAAAGACTAATATGTCTCAGCCTGAATTGTGGGCGGCATTTGGTGTTTGGGCTGGCTGGATTTTGTTTGAACTTTTTAATTTCCTATGGCCGTTATTGTTTAAAACAGAATCAATACGTAAGGCTCTTGGAACAGGCAAATACACATTTCAACCAGCGTGGACAAATGTTGCGTTCGATACTTTAACAGATCTGGTTTATTTTGGAATGGGTGCACTTGCTGCAAGTCTGATCTGTGAGTTTCACCAAGGTATGTTAATTGGTCTTATTGTGTTAGTATTATTGGTTATTTACCCCTTCTACTATTGGTACACTACAAAAATGTTTATCCAAAATGCCGATTATCCTTTTCAGTTACGACTAAGTCAATGGAACCAACAAATAAAAGAAGACAACAAAGCATTGATTTTAGACTTCCTAAAGCATAATGAACCCGGAAAACATATGTTACTATTTGGCTCCAGAGGCAGTGGTAAAACAATGCTATCAGTCGGAATTGCAACAGAGTCATCTATTAAAAATAACAGTTGCAGTTACATTACAGCCGTAAAATTACTTTGTTTGTTTTTTGAGGATGAAGACAACCCGCCAATTACAAAACCCGGAGCCTGGTCGTGGCGAAACTCTTCATTACTGGTAATTGACGATATTAATCCCGGTGGAAATGTACAAGATGACATTTTAAGTGCAAAACAATTCTATACTATACTTAATAATTTAAGCTGTGGCGAATTAAATAAAAAAGCTATTAAAGAAAAAAGTATTATCTGGGTTATGGGTAATGACGACCCAGATAGACAGGCTGAAGAACGCTGGGAAACATTATTAGAAAATATAGGTGTAGAGAGATCAAATATTACAACCGTAAACCTCGATGCAGTTTAATTAAGGAAGTATGTTATTGTCATACGCAAAGCTTACCAGGTGTGTTAAACTTTTAACATCAAAGCGCTTGTACAGTGGAATTATCCTTTTTTCAATTGCTGAGTGCGAAACACCCAATTCATGCGCAATTTCTTTGAAGGAGTAGCCTTTTGCCACAAGCGAAAGTGCCTCCTTCTCTTTATTGGATATAGCCAGATGGTAAAACAATATCTTGTTTAATTCCTCTTCAAATTTTTCCTTATCAGGGCCATAAGCCGCATATCTCATTATTTTTCCAAAAATAAGACTCCTGTTAATTTGAAAACGACCGATAATGGATTCGATTTTACCATTCTCAGAACTAAAAACGCCTACTCTTGCCGAGATAGGAACTTCCTGACCATTTTTATGAATCTTTTTAAGCTCTATAGTAAAGCTATACTTCTCCAGGTCTTTTGACTTGTTATGAATAAATTTGAGTGCCTTATCATTAAGATCATGTGAGAAAGGGGCAAATTCAGGTGCCGACATATTTACTATTGCCAGCATATTTATTTCATCATCTGTATATCCAACAACCTCTTCCCAGCCGCTGGCAAAAATCATTCTGTTCTCTTTAAATGAATAGATATAAATGGCTTCTTCAGCAAACCTCGGAATAGTTTGCTCAAAGAACAATGCTTGTTCACTCTTTAAGTCGGCTGGAACATCCGTAATAAAGTTCCTTGAATAGTCTCCAAAATTCCCTTTCGATTTCATTTTATATCAATTTTGAGAAATCCTTTCAATAAAACCTGCGTATTTACTCAGTTGATTTTAATTAAAAGCACTGCTAATTTTGCAACAAGTTTAAAAAAAATACCTCTCATTTCAGCATACAAAAAAAAGCTGCAAAATTATGCCTAGTCTTACTCCTCGCTTTTCTATTCTAATTTTAAAATTGATTGCAATTTCTCTGTTAATCTTGTGCTTATATCAAGCCAGCAATTTAATCGTTTAAGAAAACTAGTAAGAGGCTAAAGAAAAAACCTCATTTCCATATGGGGTTAATCGCTCCCTACCATTTAAAAAATCTAACGATATAATAAAAGAATAAGCTACTACTGTTGCTTCCATCTGCATAACAAGTTTAGATGCGGCTACAACTGTGCCTCCTGTAGCCAGTAAATCGTCATGAATTAAAACCCTTTGCCCCTTAAGCAATGCGTCCTGATGACATTCTATCGTTGCGCTGCCATATTCTAGATCATATGATTCCTGCACAGTTTTGTAAGGCAACTTACCTGCCTTTCTAATTGGAATAAAAGGTACATTTAACACCTGAGCCAACGATGGACCAAACAAAAAGCCCCTGCTCTCTATACCTGCAACCACGTCAATCGCCACATTCGAAAGTTGCATAGCCAAGGCGGCGGTAATATCAATGCATAAGCCCGGGTCCTTTAGAATCGGAGTGATATCTTTAAAAATGATCCCCGGCTTTGGAAAATCATGTACATCGCGTACAGTTTGTTTTATTCTGGATTCTATCATGACTAAAAAGTAAGGTAAGGTACCAAGCGTCCCACCGTTTCCGGATCTAAAATAGCAACCTTATTTAAGTCAGCAATATTACTATAATTTCCGTGTTGTTTTCTATACTCAATAATAGCATTTACCTGTTTATACCTTATAGATGGATGTCCTTTAAAATCCTCCAACCTTGCAGCGTTAACATTAATCCTTTTTAATCTTGATCATCCGCAGAAACCTGATTTCTGATCTCGTCATATTTTACTGAATCCAGTCCAAATACTTCAAGCAACTGCTCCTTTTTGTAAAAGCCTCCAATCCGTTCCCTGTATTTTATTATCCTCCTAGCAAAAGCCCACCCAATTACTTCTACCTCAATAAGCGCCGCACTATCAGCCCCCTTTAATTCAATTATTTTATGCTCCCGGGAAACTGGGCTTTTAGCATTACTCTTAAAATTTTTCTCCGGCACTTTTATGTTTCCGGCATACTTATCTTCAATTCTTACATAGGGAGATAACCTTTCTTACATTTTCTCAGTAATCGTATACATCTTCTTTAAATCTTCAGTTTTTTTAAACTTCCCTCCTTTCTCTAAATACTTCAAAATAGCTGCAGATTGTTTAAAAGACAAGCCCAACCTTTGCCAATCATCAACGCTTATGGTATTCGGATCAAACACGAACAACGAATAATGATTCTCTTTTTAGCATTGCACTTTAATTTCACATTATTAAAAATGGCAGACTTTTTAACCGGTAGTATTAACCTTTTGATGGCTAATTGTTCAGCTACAAAATTATCCGGTTCGGTTTTCACAAATCTTTACGGGCAGGGAACAGTACTAATTAACACGAAAAGCACTATTAAAACTAAAAGGCCATTAAATTCCTGTTTACTAAAATTAAAATAAGCATTCAACCATTTTCTCATTGCCTAATCTATAGCAGAATATTACAAATACCAACCACAATAGCAATAGTATTATATTTTAGTATGTCGCCAACGATTAAAAATATAAATCTTACTTTTGAGGTTGGATAATGTTTCACAAACTGGAATTTAAATGAAGATCATAACTACCCAAGAGTTTGCAAAAGCTACTAAAATAGATAAACTGGGCGTACCCGGACTTGCTGCTTTACTCATGGAGATGATGAAACTTAATGACATCAACAAAGTTTTTTCGCAGAATGAGCACTTTAGTGGTTTAGAATTTGTCGATAAGATTTTAGAAACCATAGGCGTCAGTATCGACTTTGACGAAGACGACCTTAAAAACATTCCCAAAACCGGAGGTTTTATTGCAATAGCTAACCATCCTTACGGTGGTGTTGAAGGCCTTGCCCTTGTAAAATTACTGTGTACTGTAAGGCCCGAGGCAAAGGTGATGGTTAACTTTATACTTAAAAAGATCCCTAATCTAAGTGAGTTCTTTGTAGCAGTAAATCCTTTTGAGAATGTTCAGCACACCTCAAGTATCAGTGGTCTAAAAGCTACTTTCGATCTTCTTCAAAGCGGCACACCAATAGGAATATTTCCAGCAGGTGAGGTTTCAACCTTTAGTTTAGATAAGCAGGAAATTACAGATAGGATATGGCACCCGGTAGTAGGTAAATTAATTGCCAGGGCTAAATTACCTGTAGTACCAATCTATTTCCATGGCAACAACGGGGTTTTATTCAATATCCTTAGCTTTATCCATCCTACGTTAAGAACAGCTAAATTACCTTCAGAATTTTTAAACAAACAAGGTTTAAAAATAAAAGTAAGAATTGGTAAGCCTATTAATATAGAAGATGTTTCTTACAGAAATAACACCAATAAACTACTTGATTTTCTTAGGGCACGTACCTATGCCCTTGGAACCGGTTTAGAACAAGAAAAGAAATTGTTCAACCCAATCAATCTGTTTAAAATAAAGAAAAAGCCAGAAGAAGTTATTGTTGAAACGGATAGGAATAAAATTGTAGAAGAAGTTGATCAGCTCGAAAACTTCAGGGTATGGCAAGAAAAGAACTACGAAGTATATATTGCTCCTACAGTAGCCAYTCYWMMKATNTTTAAGGGAAATTGGCCGTTTAAGGGAAATAACTTTTAGAGAAGTTGGTGAAGGAACAAATAAAAAGATTGATCTCGACAACTACGATATTTATTATAACCATCTTTTCATCTGGGATAAAGACCTGCAAAATATCGTAGGTGCTTATCGTATCGGTAAGGGAGATGAGATTTTAAATACCATGGGCAGACGTGGGTTCTATCTATCAGAACTCTTCAAAATCAAAGAGCCTTTTTATCCGATCTTAAGACGTGGAATTGAATTAGGCAGATCGTGGATCCGAAAAGAATATCAGCAGAAACCACTTCCTCTTTTCTTGTTGTGGAAAGGTATTTTAAAATACCTGCTGGATAATCCTCACTATCGCTACATGTTTGGCCCGGTAAGTATCAGCAATAATTTCTCAAAGTTCTCCAAGTCCTTAATTGTAGACTATATTACAAAGAACCACTTCGATTATGAGCTGGCGCATTATGTAAAGCCTAAAAATAAATTTAAAGCAGATCTTTCTGCGATTGATAAGGATCTGTTAATTGAAAGCAGTGATTCCTTAAAAGACCTTGACAGCTTAATATCTGACATTGAGAACTCTCACATTAAGATACCTGTATTACTTAGACAGTATATGAATCTTAATGCCAAAATCATTTGTTTCAATATTGATCCTAAATTTTCTGATTGTCTTGATGGCTTTTTAGTAGTGGATATGCAAAATATCCCACCTGAAATGCTAGAGAAGATTGGTAAGAATTTTTAATAACAAAAGCCCTGACATCCATCGGGGCTTTTTGTATCAACTAAACCTAAACGTATATAAATACTAACCAAATATTTATGCCACAAAAGTACTGGCGTGATGTTAAGTGCTTGTTAACTATTGATTACTATATAATTTTTTAACGCCGAAAACTTAATATGCAAATACTGTTAATTCTGTGTATATTTAATGTTACCATAATATTAATTAATCTACAGAGTCATGGGCCGTTTGCTAAAAATATTCGGTACACTAATTTTACTACTGGCTACGCAACTTGCGTACAGTCAGAATAATAGCTACAATATTAGTTTTGAGTTTTATAATGACACCTTCAACCTTGAAGTCGATTCATCTATAATTGTAAATGCTCCAACAGAACTCTCAGAACAGTACATTAAATCGAGCTATAATAAAGTAAACGCAGGTAAGTACTCATCTATAATAAAAACGCTTACTACCTACAAAACGAAATACCAGCTAAACGATTGGCTTTATTATCAACTAATCAGAAAAACAGCTCAGCAGATTAGCCCTAAAAAAGACAACTATGAGCGCTATACTTTTTACAAATGGTTTCTTTTAGGTAAATCGGGATACGACGCCAGACTTACCATTGCAGATAACCGGATCATATTCTATGTTTTTAATGATGAGGATATTTCTGATATACCTTTCGTCATGTTCAAAAACAAAAAATACATGTGCTTAAACCATCATGATTATGCATATGCAGATTTAAATAAGGTACCTCCTCACGATATGATCAGCATCCCTGAAGCTAACGAAGCCTTTTCTTACAAAGTAACCAGAATGCCCGATTTTAAGCCTGAAGACTATTATGAAAAACAGATTCAGTTCAGCTATAAACATAAAACCTATCATTTCAACATTAAGCTAAATCCTGATGTAGAAACTATTTTTGCCAACTACCCGGTGGTTGACTTTGAATCGTATTTTAATATCCCCCTTAGCAAAGAAACTTATGGCTCCTTAATTCCCCTCCTTAAAAAAAATGTGAGTGGAATGAAACAAAAAAAAGGAATCGATTATCTGATGCGTTTTACCAGATATGCATTCTTATATGAAAATGATGAAGAAAACTTTGGAAAAGAGAAGCGGCTCTCTCCAGAAGAGACACTCTTCTCTAAATATAGCGATTGCGACGACAGGGCAGCTTTGTTTTTTTATCTGGTAAAGGAGATCTATAACGTACCGATGATTGCTCTGCTGTACCCTACCCATATCACTATGGCAGTTCAGTTTGACACACCTGTAGGCGGCGACCCTATAGTTTATAAAGGCAAGACCTATTCTATTTGTGAACCAACACCACAGAAAGAGGATCTTGGTATTGGGAAAATGTCTGCCAAACTAAAAAAAATCCCTTACCAGATTGTTTACGCTTATGAACCTAAGCATTAAAGTTTAATTAAAAACAAAATTTGGATCAAAATACTGTTTTACATGCAAGGTATCCCTCTTTGCTGGCTGTCCGATTGCTTCCAAAATAATCTCTGCCTCTAATAACCACCTTGTTTGGTCTGCTTGTTTATCGGGTCTTAAATTAATTCCTTTAACATATCCATCTTCTATTAGCCTAAACGGTGTCATCAGGCAAGCTGCACAACTCCTGGTTAACTTTACTTTTCCATCTAAAATAGCCTGCTTGTTAAATGAAAAAGATTTACCTTCCATTGGCGCTTTTATGTAGAGCGTTGTCCTAATACCTGGGGTCTGTATATCTGCCCAAAATAATCGATAAGGGCCAGTTATTAATCCTGAACCAGCTTCGTTTAAATCTGCATTTTCAGTAAATAGATATTGGCAATTTGCATTTTTGGGACAAGGGGTTAGATTTTTTTCATCTATTTCTTCCTTAATAATTTTTCCTTTGTCTTTAGAGCAGGAAACACCGATCAAAATGGTTGTCATTACGATCAACAGTTGAATAGTTATTTTTCTCATAATCTTATTGTTTACAACTATACGTTCAGCCACTTATTACCGCTACAGAAGTGGTGTTAAGTTTATGTTAAATAAAAAGGTCCTTTTGCAGTGCGAAAGGACCTTCAGTGCCTGAGCTTCTTCAAACACATTTACCACTTATATTTCAAGATAAATTAATCAAACCAATGGTGAAATACTTCCGAATAACCAAAACTAGAGGGGTTCTCAACGGAAGTTATTTTAAACTGATAGAAATATGGATTCCCTCTCGGAATAGTATTATCAGGCGGTCTTATAAAATGACCATTATTAGGAACTGAGTTAGCTAGTCGTTTGAAAAAATTACCTTGATCATCATATAAATCTATCGATACATTAGATGCATTAATTCTATTAACAAGCCAATCAACGACAAGTTCACCATATCCAGAACCGGAACTATCAGGTCTAAAAATCCAGAAAGCATTAGGGAATGCATTAGGAAGATCTGATTGCCAAAGCATAGGATGATCATTAACAAAGCAAAACAAACCGCTTTTTCCGTACTTAGTCCCAAAAACTTCTTTTATTCTTATATAATACTTGGAATTATATCCATACCCTGCCATTAAAGCCGAAAAAATATTAAGAGTAAATCGATTATTATTGTTAGTATTATCGATTTGAACTGCGGAAAAATCAAAAATAATACTGCCATTATTAGGAACATTAGTCTTCTCAACAATTAAATTAGAGGAAGCATCATAAAGAGCAATATTTACTAAGCTTGAAGTTAGTTTTGAATTATTCCATTTGAATTCTAAATCTTCATTTGGAAGCTTAACTCCTATTTCAAATTGATTAGGAGAAGGATATGAAACAAGATCAGCAACAAGAACAGGAGGTTCATTATAATATACCCCTATAGAATTATTTGACATGTATTCTGTTAACATCTTTTGCTGATCGCTATTATAATATGTAAATTTTATTATCAATACACCTTTTGTAATGTTAGCTGGCAATTTTGCATCTAATGTCAAATTTGAAAAACCAGAAGGATGACCAAAATTGTCCTTATAATCAGCCTCAATAACTGCTCTGGGTGTAGATATTTCTTGATATGAGGGATCAGTACAGCTATTACAAACCGCATACATAAGTGTAATTGTACATGAACCATCTTCATTGCCTCCAGTAGACAACAATTGTCTGCTTAAAGACACTTGGAACTTGAATGGAGTAACTACATTCGGATTTGCAACATTCAACTTACCAGAAACTAAGTAAGCTGGTAAAACCTTAAAGCCCGACAGTTGAACATCAGCCTTAGCTACTAGAAAATTGGCGAGTATCAACAATAACACCAAATAGATCTTTTTATTTATTATGAAATCTTTCATCCTATTCACCATATTTTGATTGGTATACATTTGCATCAGCATAAATTGCTTCTATTGATTCTCTACTATATTTTTGATCTCTGATTAAAAATTCGTCATTAATCTTATTGTAAATAATCTCGTCTTTTCCAACCCCCAAGGATATTGACAAAAACTTAACTAGTTTCTCATTTCTTACAACAGTATCCGTTTTTATCGATTTAGTGTGCTCCTTATCATTTTTAACTGTTTCTTCTTTTGTACAAGCAGAGATTATCAATGAAAATACTAGCAGTAATGCCGATAGCTTAATTAAGCTATTTTTTGGAATAATTTTTTTTTTCATAGTTTATTTTTTGCCTTGAAGATCCTCTGCTAGTATTACTCAAGCGTTAAGAAAATATTATCATACATCGAAATTACTTATCAAAAAAAACAAAAAGGAGGATATCGATGATATCCTCCTTTTTGTTTTAGCGAATCGATTGCTTGATCAATTACAAAGTTGATTCAAATTTCATAAACGAGTGATCTTATTTTACTGCCCCAGGAGTTGTATAAGGCAATACCTGAGGATTATAATTAGCCCAGCCAGCAGTCCAATCAGTTGTACCGAAAGCACCTCTATAAGCAACTTTCTCGAAAAAAGCATCAGCAACTTTTACATTTGTGTACAAAGCTCCGTTAGCAGCGGCAGAACCTGCAACTACAGTAAAGTTAGGAGTACCTTGTTTAGCTGCAGCAACTAAATCAGGTGAAAACTTGTAAGGATCAGTAATAACTGATGAAGCATAAGCATCAGGAGTAAAAGTATTATTTGAAGTCAAAGAAGTAGTTAATGCAGCCAATATACCAGCAGCACCTTTAATTTGATTTGATTTACTATTACTTCCTAATACTAGATTATTAGCAAATACAGATTTACCTGCGACAAAGGTAGCATAAGTAGCACCAGCTGTAGTAACCTTTGTATCATCATAATAAACACCCTCTGTATATCCAGCTAATACTGAATTAAAGATGCTTATTGACGAGTTACGACGAATTTGAGCAGCATGTTGATAGTTAGCATTTATATTTCCAGCACCAGCTACGTCAACAGGACCTAATATAGTTACGTTAGAAAAAATAGCAGATGTTTGAGGAACATTATTTGATCCATTTCCATCATTATCAGATTCAAAACCATTTGAGCCAGAGAAGTCAGCAATTGTAGCCACACGTTGTGCTAAAGCAAATTGAACCTTTCCAGAATAGCCATTATCAGTATCAAAATCATCATCCCATGTTCCAACTGAAAGTAAGTGTTTTGCATTTACTGTTCCACCGAACCATTCAAAAGCATCATCTCCTGAACGATAAATCTGAACATAATCAATAGTAGTACCTGAACCAACGCTTCCAAAAGTAAGACCGTTGATTTCATTGTCAGGACCTAAGGCAATACCAGCATATTCAATACGAATATATTTCAGAGTTCCTGAATTATCAGCATCATCAGTACCTCCGTGTAGTGCCTTATCAGTAGCATCAGCAATACCTTCTATTTTAACACCTGTACCGATATTGTTTTTTGCTTTTCCTAATAAAACTAATCCACCCCAATCACCTTGAGCACGACCACCAGCAGGTTGATTTGAAGTAAATACAATCGGCTTGTCAACTGTACCTACAGCCTCGATTTTAGAACCACGTGTAATAACTAATGAACCTTTAGAAGCTTTATCACCTTTAATGATTGTCCCTGGCTGAATAGTAAGAGTTGCATTTCCAGTTACATAAACATTGCCTTTTAAAAGATATATTTTATCAGCAGTCCATGTAGTGCTTGTAGCAACATCTCCTGTTACGGTAACAACTCCTTCTGTAGTTGGAGGATTTATGATTCCTTCATCTGAATCATTCTTTGAGCAGCTTGCAAAAAAAACAAGCACACTTAAAGCTGATATTAATAACTGTTTTTTCATTTCTTTATTTTTAATTTGTTGTTTCAAAGATATTAAGCGTGATTTACCTGTATATTACTATATGTTTAAATAAACATTAAGCATTATTAAAGTCAATTAACAATGATTTAACATTAAAGCGTGTAAGAGAAAGACAAGGAGTAATTGCTACCCAATTTATATCTATTGATTGTTTCATCCTCTCCATTCATTTCATACTTCTTGTTCATGTTATTATCGTAGTATAAAATATTATTGTTGTTTAGGATATCTCCGGCATTGATTTTAAATTCACCCTTATTTTTAAATACCTTCATTCCTAATTGTAGATCTAAAACATTTCTTGGTGCTTCCCAGATGCTAGGGAATCTAGAACCCCCAGCTGCTATAATTCTACGGCCTACCTTGTTATACAAAATATTGAAGTTCATTTTATTATTAAGAAAAGCATGTTGCAAGCCAGCATTTATAGTATAAGGAGCCTGTCCTACCATTTGGCGACTTTTTTCTAAATAAACTACCCCTGTATTTTCCGGATTTGTTACTTTAGATTTAATCAAAGCTAAATTGGCATAGGCAGTAGTATTTTTCATAAATTCATTCTCTGCTATAAAATCAAGAGACTTTCTAACTTCAAACTCTAACCCATAAACATCCGCCTTATCAGAATTGAAATAAGTAATTGTTCTTGTAGAATTGTAATCCTCATTTAGAGATTCAATGGCATTATTAAATTGCTTATAAAATGCGGATACAGAAATAATCTGACCTGCCGAAGGATATAGTTCAAAACGAATATCTGCATTATTAACCTGAGCACGCTTCAGATTTGGATTTCCTTGCTGAAAGGCAAGTTGTTCATAATCATAATATTGAAATGGGGCAAGTTCTCTAAATTCAGGACGTGCCAATGTACGGTAATATGATGCCCTTAAATTTATTTTTTCCGTTAGGCTATAAGTAAAATTCAATGAAGGTAAAACGTCAAAATAATCCTGTTTAACTGGTTTATTACTTGGGTCAAGTGTTTTTAAGTTTACATTGAACATCTCCGTTCTTACTCCCCAAACTAATCTTGCCTTCTCGCCAAATTTATTATCTAACATAGCATAGCCTGCATTCGTAAGCGAATTAGCTGTATAGATATCTCCAGAGTTTGGAATTTCACTTAGCGTATAAGCACCACTCTCAATTAAATCCTTGCCAAATAATGTTTTTAGTGGTCTTGCTCTTATGGCCTCAACATTTTCGTTATTGAACCCTAACTGTAACCCAAGGAAGCGAACATCAAAATTACGATCACGGTAAGATGAAGCTAGTCCAACTTTAAGTGTCGATGTCTCTTTAAATAAATTAACGGGTAAAGAATAATTTACTGAACCAGTGTATCCATTCTCTTTTAGGGTAGAGAACAATCTTGTGTTTTCTTTACCAATATTTAAAACGTTAGCTGTGTAAGCAATTTCAGGTTTATCCAGATCAGAAATATTTTTAGAATAATTGATCTTACGTTGATCTGGTTGATCATTTAATACGTTACTGAAGCCGACTGACCAATTAATCTTTGCATTTCTTGCCCCTAGCTGATGATTACCTTCTAGTGTTGATTTGAATAAAGATTTCTGAATTAGGTCAAAAGCAAAAAATTTGTTATCTGTTCCAGAACTTCCATTGGTTCCAGTTCTACTAGTATATTGGTCGTCAAATATTCTATTATAAATATTTTTGAAGGTAATTTTACTCTTACCATAAGTGTATGCAAAATTAGCAAGGGCACCTACGTTTGTAGAGAATTTATAAGAATTATCCAAATAATTATACTCATAAAAATCACGTACAGCATCTCTGGTTATGCTTTGCGCATTACGATAAGTTAATGAAACTATAGCTCCGAATTTCCTATTATCCTTTAAATCCTTAACCCGACCTAAAGTAAACTGATAGTTTTGAGTTGGCAATGCGGTCATGTTATAGATCGACCAGTCTTGAGGAAGCGTTCTTATCGCTTTGATATTTTGCTCATAAGTAAGGCCTGCTGCTAGTCTATTTGTAGAAGGAAAACTTGATTGTAGCTTTCTTTTACCATCATCAAAACCAAAATAATCGGTTGCATTTCGAGGGCCACTAAAGAAGTCTTTAAAAGTCGATGCTGTATTATAGCCAACCCCACCACTTAATGTAATATAATTCTGATCAGGTATATCTTTAGTAGTAATCTGAACAGCTCCACCGGTAAAATCTCCTGGAAGATCTGGTGTGGCTGTTTTACTAATAATTAGATTATCTACCAAGTTCGAAGGCACAATATCAAACGAAAAAGCCTTTCTATTTGGTTCAGTACTTGGCAATGAAGCTCCATCAAGCATTGCAGTGTTATACCTATCACTTAAACCACGGATAACAACAAATTTATTATCCTGAATTGTAGCTCCACTTACCCTTTTTAGAACATCCGAAGTATTTTTATCTGGAGAGCGTTTAATTAATTCTGATGAAATACCATCAGAGATTACCGCGCTATTCTTTTGCTGAGCATAAAGTGCATTTACACTTTCCTTTTTAAAACTCCCCTGAATAACTACTTCATTCAGGTTTTGACCGCCTGCTTCATCAAGGATTATATCGAATATTGTATTTTTTCCAGAGGTTACTTCAACATCACTGATCTCTTTTCCATTGTAACCAACATATTGAAATATTAAAGTGTATTTTCCAGTAGCCAATCCTGTTAATGAATATTTACCATCAACATCTGTAGCCATACCTTTGGGGGTATTTTTTATCTTAACCGTAACACCAATAAGTGTTTCACCGGTTTTCTTATCAGATACCTTTCCTGAAATTTTGCCCGTTTGTGCAAATACTGCTGTGCCGATAATTACAAATAAGGCCGTAATTATTGCCTTTTTAAGATTTAGTTGTGATTTCAATTTGCCGTATATTAATTTCCAGCAAAGCTATTACCACAATGTTAGGTATATGTTAGGTGTAAATTACCATTCGTTTACCAGAGTGTTAACCCTATGTTAAGTAGCATTAGGCTCAGTATCTTAGCCCTACTTTTTTGCAAATAAAGTGCAATAACCAAATCGGTCCGATTAATAGAAACTTAACATCATCTAAAAACGAAGGCTTCTTTCCTTCGATCTTATGTCCTATAAACTGCCCTATCCATGCAATTACAAAAATCACCAAACACACTAGCCACAATGCTGGTCCACCACTGGTCTCCCATTTCTCTAGCTGAACAATGATCATACTCATTCCAAAAATGAGCAACAGCATCAGGTACGACAATACAGGAGAAAGCTTTAAATAGTAATAAACAGAAAAGGCGATTAAGAACGAAGCCCAGTTCAGGTATCCATTGTACCTTCCCAAAAATCCGATATGCGGAAAAGGAATGGCCCAAACCAAACCTAATAAACTAAACACAATTAGAGGAACACAAATCCAGTGAATAATTTCATTTGAAGGGTTTTGATGACTTTCCGCATATTTATCAAAAAGGACATCTACCTCACTTCTTTGCTCCGTTTTCATATCGTTATAAGTTTACTGAGTAAAAATAAAAAAAGCGACAGAATAAACCGTCGCTTTTATAAAATATTAATAGCCTGCAGTAATAATTGCAGGTTCACTTATGCTATTTCGCAAAAGAAACCGATCTGGTCTCTCTTATTACAGTTACTTTAATCTGACCTGGATAAGTCATTTCTGTTTGAATGCGGTTCGAAATATCAGCTGCCAATAGTTCCGCTTGCTGATCAGTTACCCTTTCACTTTCAACTACAACTCTAAGCTCTCTACCTGCCTGTATCGCAAATGTTTTCTCTACACCCGGATAAGAAAGCGCAAGCTCTTCTAACTCTTTTAATCGTTTAATATAGCTTTCAACTACCTCACGTCTAGCACCCGGACGTGCACCTGATATGGCATCACAAGCCTGTACAATAGGAGATATCATTGAAGTCATTTCTATCTCATCATGGTGAGCTCCAATAGCATTACAAATTTCAGGATGTTCCTTATACTTCTCAGCCAGTTGCATACCTAAAATAGCGTGAGGTAATTCTGGATTATCATCTGGCACCTTACCTATATCATGCAACAGACCTGCACGTTTTGCCATTTTTGCATTTAAACCAAGTTCTGCCGCCATAGTAGCACAGAAGTTAGCAACCTCACGTGAGTGATGTAATAAATTTTGTCCGTAAGATGAACGGTAACGCATACGACCAACCATTCTGATCAATTCAGGATGTAACCCGTGGATACCCAAATCAATTACAGTACGTTCTCCTATCTCTACAATTTCATCCTCAATCTGCTTCTTGGTTTTAGCAACAACCTCTTCAATACGGGCCGGATGAATTCTACCATCAGTTACCAAACGGTGTAAAGCCAAACGCGCTATCTCTCTTCTTACCGGATCAAATCCTGATAAGATAATTGCTTCTGGTGTATCATCTACAATAATCTCAATACCTGTTGCCGCTTCCAAAGCACGTATGTTACGACCTTCTCGTCCAATAACACGTCCCTTGATCTCGTCACTCTCGATATGAAAAACGGAAACTGTATTCTCTATAGCCGCCTCAACTGCTGTACGCTGTATGGTTTGTATAACAACTTTCTTTGCTTCTTTTGTTGCAGTAAGCTTAGCTTCGTCAACAATATCCTTAACCTGGATCATCGCTTGTGTGCGTGCCTCCTGTTTCATTGTTTCAACCAACTGACTTTTTGCTTCATCAGCGCTTAAACCAGCAATAGTCTCTAATTGCTTAACGTGTTGATTTTTCAGCAATTCAACTTCTTCCTGTTTCTTTAATGCAATTTCAGTTTGCTTTTCCAGGTTCTTTTTATGATTGTCAAGTTCCTGATCTTTGCGGGTAGCATTTTCAAGCTTCTGGTTTAAAGACTGCTCTTTTTGTTTTAATGTATTCTCTCGTTGATTGATCTGGTTATTTTTGGAATTTACTTCTTGCTCGTGTTCAGATTTCATTTGCAGGAATTTCTCTTTTGCCTCTAGCAACCTATCCTTCTTTAAGATCTCAGCGTTACTTTCCGCATCCTTAAGTATCTTCTTTACCTTGCTCTGAACTGCAATTTCCTGCTTCTTAAGCAGGCTACGCAGCAGATATCTGCCTATTAAAATGCCGATTACTAATCCGGCAAGTACGTATCCTAATATTTCCATTCTATTTTTCTATATAAATCAGCTCATACACGCTGCATCACTGTTAAAAATTCATTTTAAAAAAAAACCGCAACTAACTTTATTGAGTCCCAAAGTTTTAAAAACCTCAACTAATTATAATTAGGATTTAAGTCATTTTCAGGTACATAAATGCAAATGAAATACACCTTCTTAATCCTATAAATATTGAAGTGTTAAGTTTTAAAAATAATGAAACTCAAAAACCTAGCTGCGGCTAATATCTTTGTTATCTTAACTAATATAAAGAACGATCCTATTTCGAAAAAAAATCATTTAATAAACTATCCAATTCTTCCACCTTCTCGGTCACAGCAGTATCCTGATCCTGGACTTTGTTTTCTACTCTCAATACTGCCGTTGCATAGTGCAGTACTGCCATAGAAAGCAAATCCTGTTTATCGCGAACTGCATAATTTTCCTGATAATCTTTTATGCGCTCGTTAATAATCTTGGCTGCTCGCCTTACAATTTCTTCCTCTTCTGTATTAACCTTTAAGGGGTAGATACGATCGGAAATAGTTATTTTTATAGAGATTTCTCCCATTTTTTAGCTTTGTTTCACTTTTTCAAGTATTCCTTATTTTTTAAGTAATACAACACACTTATCTATTTCACGCACAAAATCGTTAATTTTTTGCTTTATATCAAGTGTCTTTTCACTTGTTCCTTCAATACTTTTCGCAAGCTTCAAAACTCTAAGCTTTTCCTCAAGCTCAGTGTTCTTGTTTTTTGATGTATCAAGGGCAACTTTTACTGACTGGTTCTCAAGCTTTAATAAGTCATTTTCTTCCTGCAAAGCATTACAAAGCTCTATTAAACGAGTTGTTTTTTGCAATACTGAATTTAACTGATCTGCTACAGAAGACATTCTACTAAAGTTGTTTTTTATTTAAAAATATTATTTTTTCAGAAAATATTAATCTATTTTCTGATTTCTGCTTTCGCTGTTTGCGCTAAGTTAGATATAATCTTTTGCATAACGGAATCAATCTGCTTATCAGTTAATGTTTGCTCTTCATCCTGAAGGGTAAAATTAAGTGCGTATGATTTCTTTCCTTCAGGTAATTTATCTCCAACGTACACATCAAACACCTGTACGTTTTTAATCAGTTTCCGCTCTGTTTTGAATGCTATGGTCTTTAAATCATCAAAAGTCACATTGGTATCTACCAGCATAGATAGGTCTCTTCTTACTGACGGATACTTAGGAACTTCTTTATTTATAATTTTATTTTTCTTTATAATATCTAAAAGCTGTGCCCAATCAAAATCTGCATAATAAACATCTTTATCAATATCAGCTTTCTTTTTATCAGCAGCTGTTGCAGCTCCAAAAGTTACAATTGCTTTATCACCTCTAAAGTATTTTAAACCAAAAGCAAAGCTTTCGTTTTTAACTTCTTCAGTTTGATAGTTTGTTATGCCAAGCCGGCCAATAACTGCATCAACGGCGGCTTTTAGGTTATAAAAACTTACCGGAGAGGCTTTATGGTTCCATTGCTCAGATTGATTAGAACCTGATAACACAATTAATAAGCTTGGGCGCTCTACATATTTCTCATTTATCAAATGGTAGGTTTTACCAAATTCATAAAATTTAATGTCAGCAGTTTTCCTGTTTAAATTATAAGCAACACTCTCAAGGGCAGGCAACAGCAATTCCTGGCGCATTACATTTAAATCTGAACTTAATGGATTTAAGATCTGCACTGCTTCTTCAGGCACTTTTGAATAAGCTCCCTTTGTTAATGAATTACACCAGATCTCTAAAAAGCCGTTAGCAGTTAACATATCAGCAATCACATGCTGTGTTTGCTCTTTGTCTGGCTTAGCGCCATAAGATAGTGATGCATTTATTTTACTAGGAATCTCAATATTATTATAGCCATAAATCCTTAAAACCTCTTCAGTAACATCGCATTCGCGGGTTACATCAACTTTAAAGCTTGGCACTTTAAGTTCCAAGCCTTCGGTTGTTTCTTTGGCTACTTCAATCCCTAATGCTGTAATTATACTTTTAATTTCTGCATCGGGAATATTAGCTCCAATTAATTTATTGATGTTCTGATAGCTAACTTCAACATCAAAAGGCTTTATAGGATTAGCGTAAACATCTGAAACCGACGAAGCGATTTCACCACCTGCCAATTCCTGAATTAATAGCGCTGTACGTTTTAAAGCAAAAGTTGTTATTTCTGGATCAGCACCACGCTCATACCTGAACGAAGCATCTGTTTTTAAACCATGGCGTTTAGATGTTTTACGCACAGAAACAGAGTCGAAATAAGCACTCTCTAGGAATACATTTTTAGTGGCTTCAGTTATTCCCGAGGTTTTGCCGCCAAAAACACCTGCAATACACATAGGTTCTTCCGCATTACAGATCATCAAATCTTCTGCAGAAAGCTTACGCTCAACTCCATCGAGCGTCACAAAAGGTGTTCCCTCAGCACATTTCTTAACAAAAACTTTAGCACCTTTTACCTGATCAGCATCAAAAGCATGAAGCGGTAAACCCAGATCATGTAAAACATAATTGGTTATATCTACAATATTATTGATGGGTCTGATGCCGATTACTTTTAATTTATTCTGAAGCCAGTCCGGAGAAGCTTTGACAGTAACTCCACTTATGGTAACACTGCTATAACGCGGACAAGCACTCGTATCTTCAACCTTAACTTCAATTTTAAGGTTTTCATTATTCGTTTTAAAGCCAGAAACATCAGGCATCTGAATATGTGTACGCAAATAAGCAGCTAAATCTCTTGCCACACCTAAGTGTGAAGCAGCATCTGCCCTGTTAGGTGTTAAACCTATTTCAAAAAGATAATCGTCTTCCAGTTTAAAATATTCTTTAGCAGAAATACCAATTGCAGTATCAGCTGGCAAAACAAGTATTCCGTCATGAGAAACGCCCAAACCAATCTCATCTTCTGCACAGATCATCCCTTCGGATACTTCTCCTCTTATTTTTGATTTGTTGATTTTAAAAGGCTCCCCTTCATTTGGGTAAACGGTAGTACCAACAGTTGCAACCACAACCTTTTGGCCCTGAGCTACGTTTGGAGCACCACAAACAATTTGTAAAATATCTGGTCCGCCAACATCAACGGTTGTAACACGAAGACGGTCTGCATTAGGATGTTGTACGCAAGTTAACACATGACCTATAACCAATCCAGCTAAACCACCAGCAACAGGCTGTACGGTTTCTAAGCTTTCTACTTCCAGTCCAATATTTGTTAATATAAGAGAAAGTTCCTGAGGTGTTTTATCAGTTTGTATGAATTGTTTAAGCCAATTGTATGATATCTTCATTATCTGGTATCTAGTATGAAATACTGGGAAAACGCAAAGATAATATTTTAAAGGGGAATGCTAAAAGAGAAATGCCATTAATGCATACCTCCCAATCCTGATAACATAATGGCACATGCTCCTGCCCCTATTACCAACAAGATAACCGATAGAATAACCAGTCTGAGGCCTGGCTTTACAGGTTTGTTATTTGCTGTTGCAACAATCATCATGATAATACCAACTATGAATATGATGGCAACAGCCGCCCAATACAACAAAAGAAGTGCAATCATAATTACTGCATTAATTTAAAACGTTCGTTTAACTTTTCTCTGATAACATCGATTTTATTATCTCTGTAAAAAATATTCATTGTTTCAAATGGGATGATCTTCATTTTATCACTCACAATATGAACACATGATTTTTTTACTGCCCTCACATCAAAATCCAAGGGATCCATAAAGTTCATTATAATGATGCGAAACAGGTTATTATAATTCAAATGATCTGATTTTACCCTTGGCAGACAACACATAAGCTCTCCAAACTCTCCCTCTGCACAATCAACAGATATTCCTGTACTAAATAGATTCAGCAGATGCTCCTTCAGTTTCTCATCATGTTCAAAAACGATGGTGTTTTTTGAATTATTCAGCAAATCTTCTGGATTAATTAAATGTGTCATGGGTATTACCTCATCCCCAATTTTTAACGCWTANAGMSRTWCRWAGWRMAWYAKRMKWRCNANGTACCSSWWKYWKAYCCTNTGGSNNARACAASRSRTAMNGCTCKYMWAWYTYTCYMYSWRCCTCTGTAAGCGTTATCCTTCCCTGCTGATCGTTATAGTTGTCATTTCTACCTGCTACCTGGGTTGGCTGAAATGTTACTCCACGCACGCATTTTTGTTTTAAAGCGTAATCTAGAATATCACCAATTTCATGGTCATTCAAACCTTTTTGTAACGTTACCACCAATGTGGTCGAAACATTAAACTTATTTAAATTATCTATCGCCTTTTTTCTTACTTCTGTAAGGTCTTCCCCTCTTAACTTTGTTAAAACGGCTGCGCTAAAACTGTCAAACTGAAGATAAATTTCAAAATCAGGCATATATGAGGCCAGCTTTTCAACAAAATTAATATCCTTTGCAATTCTAATCCCATTTGTATTTACCATTAAGTGCTTAATGGGCTTACTCTTTGCAAGATCAAGAATTTTAAAAAAGTCGGGATGCACAGTTGGCTCGCCCCCGGAAATTTGAACCACATCAGGCTCCCCTTCATTCTCTACTACCGTATCCATCATTTTATTGATTTCCTCAAGAGTTCGGTGCCTGCCATAACTTGGAGAAGACATGGCATAACAGGTTGGGCAACTTAAATTACATCGGTCTGTTACTTCTATTATTGTTAAACACGAATGCTGTTCATGATCGGTACATAAACCACAATCATACGGACAACCATAATGCACTTTGGTATTAAATTTCAGCGGCATCTCTGACTGTTTATTGTAATTTCTGATCTGCTTATAATACTCTACATCGTCGGCAATCACAACTTTACTATCGCCATGGCTTTTACAATGCTTTAGCATATAAACCTTTTCATCCTGAAAAACAATTTTTGCATCTATTAGCTCCAGACATTCCGGACACAGGCTTTTTGTATAATCGTAGTAGATATAATCTCTTATTTTCATTTGAGGAGGCTGTTTGAGATGCGAAGAATAAATTTGTAATAATAGATGAATATAAACAATGAAATCCAATGGATCACACTTAAATCCAAAAACAATGGATGATACGGTTTAATAAATTCTACCAGAAATCGATATAAAAAATATAGAACCATAAACAATTTAAAGCGATCGCCATTGATCAGGCTCTTTTTCAAAGAAATAAAGAATAGGAATAGAAACACCATGTAGATCATTTCATAAAGTGCCACCGGATGTCTTTTTAAACCATCACCCAGATCCATCCCCGAAAAAAAATGTGTTTCAACACCAAAAGTGGGCTCATCAATACCCATTAAAAAGCAACCTATGCGTCCAATAAACAATGCAATTATAATTGGTATTACGTACAGATCACCAGAGGCAATCTTTACACCTATAACTTTCTTAATAAGCTCTACGCCAAACAAGCCCCCAAGGAAACCTCCTGCAATGGTTTTATTACTAAAGAAAACCAGCAAACTTAAATATTTTATTGATTCCGGATCTTCAAGCGCAGCAATGACCCGGGAGCCAATAAGTGCACCAATCATTGCCCCCAGCATAATCCACAACCTGTTTTCATCAGAAATAGGATCAATTACCTTTTTCTTCAAAAAATAATAAACCCTAATACCAATAAGAAAGGCTAGTGTTTCAAAAATATAATGCCAATGATATAACTCACCAAAAAGCTCAAAGCGGGCGGGAAAATTCATGTTTTATCAGATTAACCCTTGATCCCCGAAGCTATAATATCCCTTATCCGTAAGAATAAGGTGGTCCAATACTTGTAAATCAAGCATCTTCCCTCCCTCTACCAGTTTCTTTGTAAGCTGTAAATCCTGAGTGCTGGGCTTCAGATTTCCTGAAGGATGATTATGAGCAAGAATAATAAAAGCTGCATTATGCTCAAGTGCGGTTTTAAAAATAATTTTTGGGTCTGCCACCGTGCCTGCCAACCCACCTTTGCTAATAATCTGCTTTCCGATTACCCTATTTGCAGTATTTAAGATCAAGATCCAAAACTCTTCATGATTTAAGTCGGCAAAAACCGGCATCATTATTTCAAAGGCAYSMYKYKMTKMYGMTMTWWGCNRSYGSSTYKGYWGSYMCSGTRKCMKWYCYMMWAMKKMYYWKTWMWAMYGCNSKYRASYATANCTATTGCTTTTGCTTCTCCAATACCTTTAAATTTAGAGAGGCTTTTAACAGAAACTTTACCTAGTGCATCCAGATCATTTCCATATTCGGCAAGTATTCGCCTACTTAGGTCAACAGCACTTTCATTTCTGTTTCCAGAACCAATTAAAATAGCTATAAGCTCGGCATCGGTTAAATGCCTGCGGCCGTTAAGTAATAGCTTTTCGCGAGGCCTATCTGCCTCTGCCCATAATTTTATCCCCAGTTTTGGTTGATATGGTTTCATTGGAACGCTTTTTTGAACATAAAAAAAGGGATATGCAATGCATATCCCTTTTACAATATTGTAAAGCTATGTTTATTTTAAGCTATTAACAAACTTAGTTAATTTAGATTTGTTGTTAGCTGCTTTATTTTTGTGAATAACGCTTTTTTTGGCTAAACGATCTAACATAGAAACTACTTTAGGAAGTAATTCTAGTCCTGTTTTTTTATCTTCAGCAGCACGCAGTCTTTTAATAAACGTACGAGTTGTTTTTGCTTGATATCTATTACGTAAACGTTTAGTTGCGTTTGCTCTAATTCTTTTTAATGAAGATTTATGATTTGCCATTTTTTGTTATTAAAATATTTTATGTTGAGACCAGCTCTTTTATTTCTTCTTATTTTTCGGACTGCAAATATAGAACTAATGTTTTTAAAATGCAAAACCAGAACATAAATATTTTTTTTAATCTTCTCCAACATAAATACTTGTATCAACAATATGCCCTATTAATACCTGTTGGATATTAGATAAATCGGATTTAGAGCACAGATTGTTCAGAAAAAGTACCTTTTTTGTGAATCACTGCCAAACCATTGTCGAAGAAACAACGTTCTAATGCAGAACCACACACTAATAGCAGCTATATTTATCCATCAAAAAACCGAATTAAAAGCTTTCATTAAACGCTTAAAATGCTATTTTTGGACATAATGATAACATTACTACCTTTGAAAAAGAATAAATAGCCTCAATTTATATTGCCCCATGAAAAAACGTATAGCCATATTTGCCTCAGGGTCAGGATCTAACGCCCAAAAGCTAATGGAGCATTTTAAAAATAACCCTGAAGTAGAAATTGCATTGGTGCTTACAAACAACCCTGATGCCTACGTATTACAGCGGGCGGATAATTTTGAAATCCCTTCTCATATTTTCGACAGACATGAATTTTATCAAACCGATCATATTATTGATCTGCTAAAAAATCTGGATGTTGACCTGATTGTATTAGCAGGATTTTTATGGCTAATCCCTAAAAATTTAATTAATGAATATCCTGGACGTATTGTAAACATACACCCTGCTATATTACCTAAGTTTGGCGGAAAAGGAATGTATGGAGATCATGTCCATAATGCGGTGATGGCTGCCAAAGAAACTGAAGGCGGAATAACAGTACATTATGTTGATGAAAATTACGACGAAGGAGAATATATTTATCAGGCAAAATATCGCATTGACAAAGACGATAATTTGGAAATGATTAAGTTTAAAGGCCAGCAATTAGAACACCTGCATTATCCCCGTATCATAGATGGGATTATTAAAAAGATAAAAAAATAGTATATTTTTATTATTTTGGCATACTAATTTCTCGGTTAAAAAAACTAATTTTGCGGCTCAAAATTTTTCTCTAATGAGTCAATCGATAAAGATCAAAAACGCTTTAATTTCAGTTTATTACAAAGATGGTTTAGAGCCTTTAGTTCGCCTACTGGCAAAACAAGGTGTTCAATTGTTTTCTACCGGAGGTACAGAACAGTTTATTAAAGATTTAAATTTACCTGTTACCGCAGTTGAAGACCTTACGGGCTACCCTTCAATTTTAGGAGGAAGAGTTAAAACTTTACACCCTAAAGTTTTTGGTGGTATTTTAAACCGCAGAGCTTTAAGTTCAGATCAGGAACAAATTTCTCAGTATGAGATTCCTGAAATAGATCTTGTTATTGTTGATTTATATCCTTTCGAGGAAACACTAAAATCTGGTGGTTCTGAAGAAGAAATTATTGAAAAAATAGACATCGGTGGTATCTCACTGATCAGAGCAGCAGCTAAAAACTTTAATGACGTAGTAATCCTAGCTTCTAAAGATGATTATTCAACTTTACAGGAGCAACTGGAAAATCAGAATGGCGAAACTACTTTAGCCCAACGTAAGGCATACGCAAAAAAAGCATTCCATACTTCTTCTAACTACGATACCGCTATCTTCAATTATTTCAATACTGAAGAGCCGCTTAGCGTATTTAAACAAAGTATCAGCAAAGCACAAATCCTAAGATATGGCGAGAACCCACATCAACAAGGTGTGTTTTATGGCGATTTAGATGCAATGTTCACTAAATTAAATGGCAAAGAGCTTTCTTACAACAACCTTGTTGACGTTGACGCTGCTGTTGCTTTAATTGACGAATTTGAAGCACCTACATTTGCAATTTTAAAACATACAAACGCTTGTGGTGTAGCTTCAAGAACAAATCTTTTAGATGCCTGGAATGTGGCTTTAGCTTGTGATCCGGTTTCTGCATTTGGTGGTGTATTAATTGCCAATAGAGAAATTGACCTTGCCACAGCAACTGAAATCAATAAATTGTTTTTCGAAGTATTAATTGCCCCTTCTTATCAGCCTGAAGCTGTTGAGCTTTTCCGCGCTAAAAAGAATAGAGTAATTTTACAGAGAAACGATGTAGAACTGAGCAAAAAACAATTTAAAACTTTGTTAAACGGAGTAATTGAGCAGGATAAAGATTTAGTTATTGAAGGTCCGGATCAAATGACCGCTGTAACAGAAAAAGCACCTACTTCCCAGGAATTAATTGATCTGCATTTTGCTAATAAAATTGTAAAGCATACAAAATCAAATACCATCGTATTTGTTAAAAACGATCAGTTATTATCTAGTGGTGTTGGTCAGACTTCAAGAGTTGATGCATTAAAACAAGCAATTGTAAAGGCAGAGGCTTTCGGTTTTGACTTAAAAGGCTCTGTAATGGCTTCAGATGCGTTTTTTCCGTTCCCTGATTGTGTAGAAATTGCTGCTGAAGCAGGAATTACTGCAGTTTTACAGCCAGGTGGCTCTATTAAAGATGCTGATTCTGTAAATATGGCTAATGAAAAAGGTATAGCGATGGTTACTACTGGTATCAGACATTTCAAACACTAACTTTATTTGTCTCTCAATACAATAAAAAGACGTAGTTTTACATTACTATAGTACACAGAATTTTTAATACTTAAATTATCACCTATAAATGGGTCTATTTAATTGGTTTACACAAGAGGTTGCTATCGATTTAGGTACGGCAAACACCTTGATTATACATAATGACAAAGTAGTAGTTGATGAACCTTCAATTGTTGCTTTTGACAGACAAACAAATAAAATTATAGCAATTGGCAGGCAGGCCATGCAAATGGAGGGTAAAACCCACGATAACATCAGAACAGTAAGGCCCCTTAAAGATGGCGTTATTGCTGATTTCAATGCAGCTGAAGCCATGATTAAAGGTATGATCCGCATGTTAAATGGCGGTAAAGGCTGGATGTTTCCTTCGTTAAGAATGGTAATTTGTATCCCGTCTGGTATTACCGAAGTTGAAAAACGTGCAGTAAGAGATTCAGCGGAAATTGCAGGTGCCAAAGAGGTTTACCTGATCCATGAACCTATGGCTGCTGCTGTAGGTATCGGTATTGACGTGGAAGAACCAATGGGCAACATGATCATTGACATAGGTGGTGGTACAACTGAGATCGCGGTAATCGCTTTATCAGGTATTGTGTGCGATCAGTCTATCCGCGTGGCGGGAGATAACTTTGACTCTGATATTGTAAACTACATCCGTCGCCAGCACAACATTATGATTGGCGATCGTACTGCTGAAAAAATTAAAATTGAAGTTGGTGCTGCATTACCTGAATTACAGGATCCACCAGCTGATTTTGCTGTACAGGGAAGAGACTTGATGACTGGGGTTCCTAAACAGATCACCGTATCTTATACTGAGATTGCGCATTGCTTAGATAAATCAATTTCAAAAATCGAAGAGGCTATTCTTAAGGCTTTAGAGATTACTCCACCAGAGCTTTCTGCTGATATTTACCAAACAGGTATTTATTTAACAGGTGGTGGTGCATTGCTTCGTGGTTTAGATAAACGTGTAGCTGCTAAAACGAAATTGCCGGTTCACGTTGCAGAAGATCCTCTTCGTGCAGTTGTACGTGGTACGGGTATCGCCTTAAAAAACATTGGCGGTTTCAAATTTTTAATGCAATAATTAAATGAAGATAAACTAAGGGCTTCCCTCTTATATTTAGAATATGCGTAACCTTTGGATTTTTATAAGCAGATATAACGCATTTTTCTTCTTCATCATTTTCTTTACTGTAGGAGTTGTTCTTACCGTAAGAAACAACTCCTACCAACGAAGTGTAACCATTAACTCGACAAATAAAGTTGTTGGTGATGTGTACAACAACCTTAATGTATTAAAAAAATACATTAACCTGGGTTCTGTAAATGATAGCCTGGCAGGAGAGAATGCGAAACTGAAGACGGAGATACTTGCCCTTAAAAATATAGACACGGCTAAGGATGTTATAGTAAAAGACACGGCCGGAGTACCTCAATACACTTATCTTTCGGCCAGGGTTATTAAAAACTCCATTACCAACCGGAATAACTTTATCACTATTAACCGTGGCAAAGCCGATGGTATGGAAACTAATATGCCTGTCATTTCGCCAGGAAGAGGCGTTGTGGGCTTTGTACAGGATGTTTCTGAGCACTTAGCAACTGTACGTTCACTACTACATAAGGACACGCACATTAGCGTAAGCCTAAAGAGAAACAATGCGGTAGGCTCGTTAGTATGGGGCGACAGAAATTCCGATTACAGAAAGGCTTATATTAAGGATATTCCTAACCACTTTAAAGTAAGTTTAAAGGATACGGTAGTTACATCGGGGTTCTCATTTTTTCCTTCGGGCATTCCTGTGGGTACAGTTAGTAATACTGGCATCTCCACCGGAGATAACTTCATGACCATTGAAATCAATCTGTTCAATGATTTCAGTACCTTACAATACGTTTACGTCATTAAAAATAAACTAGCAAAGGAACAAACAGAATTAGAAGCGAAATTACCCAATGAGCAGTAGATTAGTATTAACAAACGTAGTCAGGTGGTTTATACTACTTTTATTTCAAATCCTTTTACTAAGGAATTTGAGTTTCTACAATATGGCAACTCCTTTTGTTTACATCTTGTTTTTGCTATTGCTTCCATTTGGAATTCCAAACCTGTTACTTTACTTAATCGCCTTTGTTACCGGTTTAACTCTTGATGCATTTTATGATACATTGGGTGTTCATACCGCAGCTTGTGTAGCTTTAGTTTTTGTAAGAATACTATTTATTTCTGTAACGGTAAGCAGGGATGGCTTTGATGAACCGGAACCTACTCTGGGAAATATGGGCATCAAATGGTTTCTGCTATATGCTTTTTTATGCACTTTTGCACATCACATTGTGCTGTTCTTTTTAGAAACATTTAGATTAACTGAATTTTCATACACGCTACTAAAGTGTCTCTTAAGCGGAATTTTCACACTGTTTCTTGTTACCTTAATCGAGTTTATATTTTATAACAGAAAGGTACGCTGATGGATAATCTGTTTAACCGAAAATATATTGTACAGGGATTATTCATTGTTGTTTCATTGATATTATTAGGTACACTTTTTTATATACAGGTATTTAGCGACAAATATTTCCTTTCTGCAGAGAGTAATGTGTTGCGGAAGCTCTACACTTTTCCGGCCCGTGGGGTTATTTTAGACAGAAACGAAAAGATTCTTGTACAGAATGAGCCGGTATACGATTTAATGGTTATACCTAACGACGTAAAAGAATTTGATACGCTTGCACTTTGTGGCATTATTGGTATTGATACCATAAAATTTAAAAAGAATTTTAAGAAAGCTTTAAACCAGTCTAGATACCAACCGAGCATATTTGAAAAACAACTTTCCGTAAGTATTTATCAATCCCTGTCAGAAAAACTATACCGTTTCCCTGGCTTTTTTGTACAAAGCAGAACGATAAGGCAGTATCCTGATAGCATAGCCGGTCACTTTTTAGGGTATATAAAAGAGGTAAGTCCTACCGATATTGAAAGATCTGAAGGCTATTACAGACCTGGGGATTACATAGGAAAAACGGGTGTCGAGAAAGCTTATGAAACTGCGCTAAGAGGTGAAAGGGGTGTAGTAAATATGCTTTATGATGCGCATAACGTACCAAAGGGTAGCTATGCGGAGGGGAAATTCGATACTTCGGCGGTTTCAGGAGAGCAATTGATATCTTCACTGGATGTAAGAATCCAGAAACTAGGTGAAGAATTACTGAAAAATAAGGTAGGGAGCATAGTAGCAATAGAACCTGCTACTGGCGAAATCCTAGCTTTTGTAAGTAGTCCGGGTTATGATCCGAATTTAATGGTTGGCCGCCAACAGGGCAATAATTATATGGATTTACTTAAAAATCCAAACCGTGTCCTTAACATTCGTCCTATACAGGGTTATTATTCGCCAGGATCTTCTTTTAAGCCATTAGATGCGCTGATTGGGCTACAGGAAGGGGTTATTGATGAGAACACCACATTTAACTGTCCAGGCTATTTCCGTGTTGGAAACCACACCACTAAATGTGAGCACGTTGACGGAAATATCGCGTTGCGAAGGGGGCTTGCCAGATCATGTAATACTTATGCATGTTATGTATTCCAGAAACTATTAATGCAGAGAAAGTTTAAGAATCAGAGAATAGCATATGATTACTGGCAAAAGAAAGTAAAGTTGTGGGGCCTTGGCGATACCCTTGGTATAGATTTACCGGGAGAACGTAAGGGAAGGCTATACGACGCTTCTTATTATTCAAAAAAATATAGCAAGTCTTGGGGCTATTCAACTGTAATTTCGTTAGCCATTGGGCAAGGTGAGATGGATGCGACCCCTTTACAGATGGCCAATATCATGGCGGCCATCGCAAACAAAGGATATTATATAAAACCTCACCTGGTTAAATCTATCGGAAAAGATCATGTGATTAGAAAGGAATATCTAAAGAGGAACTATGTTGGTGTTGATGCAGCACACTTCGGGCCTGTAATTGATGGGATGCAGGAAGCAGTTAATTCGCCTTGGGGTACTGCTTTGGCTTCGAGAATAGATGGAATTATAATGTGTGGAAAAACAGGGACTGTACAAAATCCACGTGGCAAAAACCACTCGGTATTTATTGGCTTTGCCCCTAGAGATAATCCAAAAATTGCCATCGCAGTTATTGTAGAAAATGCTGGCTACGGGGGTACCTATGCAGCGCCAATTGCAAGTTATATCACAGAGAAGTATCTTAAAGATAGTATACCTCCAAACAGAAGAGGTGGAGTAGAATGGATGAAAAAACAAGTTATTCTTCCTGCGCTACCAAAACCAAAAGTGAAAACCAAAGCAGCCCTTATTGATTCTGCTAAAAAAGCGGATTCTCTTAAAAAAAGTATTAATGCAATTGAGCCTAAAAAAGTGATAGATAAAAAAAATGACTAATCAGCAAAGCAACAGATTCTTCTTTAATGTAGATTGGATTACTATTCTAATCTATATTGCTTTGTGTGCGGTTGGTTACGTAAACATCTATGCTTCGGTACATAACACTGCTGATTCTTCTGTGTTTAATTTTAGCAGCAATTACGGAAAACAATTGATCTACGTTATTGCGGGTCTGGTGCTGGGTTTTTCAATTTTGCTATTGGATGCCAAATTCTTTAGCGTCTTCTCGCCTATTGTTTACGGCGTTACCGTACTACTACTCATTATTGTTTTGGTGGTAGGTAGAAATGTCGGTGGTAACCAGGCCTGGATATCACTAGGTGGTGGGTTTCGATTGCAACCCTCTGAGTTTGCGAAGTTTGGTACGGCTCTATTGCTCGCACGGTATATTAGCAGCTTCAGTCCTAAATTCAGAGATTTAAAATCTATAGCCTTTGCAGGACTGATTATGGGCATTCCTCTTGTGCTTATTATGCTTCAGCCTGATGCTGGATCTGCTCTTGTGTTTTTGGCTTTCATGTTTCCGATGTACAGAGAAGGCTTGTCTGGTTACTTTTTGCTGATCTTTTTAGGAATGATTGTGTTATTTGTAGCCGACTTCCTTGTTCCATTAAAGGTGTTAATTCCCACTATTCTGATTATTGGGGGTTTCTTTGTTTATCAAAACAAGCGAAAACAGAAGGTTATGTTTTCGGCGATTCTTGTAACAATAATTGCAATTGCTTATTTATTTGTGGTAAAACTAGCCTACGAGAAGGTTTTGAAACCGCATCAACGTACAAGGATAGAGCTGATATTAGGATTAAAGATAGATCCAAAGGGTGTTGGTTATAATGTAATACAATCTAAAATAGCTATCGGTTCGGGCCAGCTTACAGGTCGTGGTTTTTTACAGGGAACCCAAACTAAATATGGTTATGTTCCAGCTCAGAGTACTGACTTTATTTTCTCTACAATCGGAGAAGAATGGGGGTTTGTAGGTTGCTTTGTAGTGATCGGATTGTTCTTATTCCTCTTACTTCGCTTAATTAACCTTGCCGAGCGACAGCGATCTACATTCTCCAGAGTATATGGTTATTGTGTTGCCAGTATCCTGTTCTTCCACGTATTCATAAATATTGGTATGGCCATAGGCATCGTGCCTGTAATTGGTATACCCCTACCCTTTATCAGTTACGGTGGATCATCGCTTTGGAGTTTTACGATATTGTTGTTTATATTCCTTAAGCTCGACTCAAACAGAATGGGCTTTATCTAAGCCTGTGAAAAACGCTGATTTAGCAATTCGTAAAATTTATCTACAGTAGTCTGTTTTGAGGCCCAGTTGTTCTTCTCTGCATAGTTATTTTTCAGGAACGTATCAGCAGTTTTTAGATCTGGCATTTTATTGATCAGGTCTATAGCTTCGGAATAAGCCAGATTATAACCGTTAAACAAATCCTTAATGTATAATAGTTTTTCATTAAGGGTTATCCCTTTTTTAAGATCTGTTATTGTTGGCTTGTGGCTCTCCAAATTCAAATTAACAGAACTATTATTGTTCTTACCCGCCAGAATATCGTTTAAGGTAGGCCTTACATTACCCACAGGCTCTTGTTGTATTTGTTCGGGTGTAGTTTCATTTACAAAAACTTTAGTAGGCTCAGGGGCTTTAAAAGCAACAGGTTCAGGAGCAGGTATTTGAGCAGGTTCTGGCGCTTCTGATTCTTCCTGTACTTGAACAAATGGTTCTTCTTTAAAAACAATGGGTTCCTGAATTGGTTCTGGCTCCTCGTCGATTGTTGCTTCTTCAATTCCATTAGTTACAAGAGAAGGTTCCTGAGTTACTCTCTCGATCGGCTGCTCATCAGTTGTTTCCAACTGTGACTTGCTCTCCATTAATCTTTGCTTTTCAGCAATAATACGCTCTTCTTCTTTACTTAAAGGTCTGTCGAAAATACTATTAACAGACTTTTCTTCAAAGTCAAATTTATCAATTGATGAATTATCATTTAAAATAAATTCAAAAGACTGAACGGTGTTCTTAACTTCCTGAACATCCTCTGGTTCTTGAGAAATTAAAGGTCCTTCTTTTTCTACAACTGCATCTAAAGTATGTTCAGGTATTTCCTTTACAGGTTTATTGTTATTTAACTTCTTTACAATTTGAACATGATCCGACAAAAAATTCGCATTTGCCATAAACAGTTCCAGTTCTAACTCATTCAATTGCTCCGGATTATGAGCTAAAAACTCGTATTGATCTTGGAGTTCGTTTAGTATTTGTCCTATTTTTTTGAAAATATCACCTTGGTTCATCATAACTTAATAACGGAAGAATTGACTTTTTATGTTGGTAACTTGCCATTCAAAAGTACTACAAAATTCTGATATTAGCAGGCTATAAGTACTACAATACGATGTTATTCAGCGAACAAAATTACAGAAGAGGAGAGTTTTGCGGTAGCATAGAGGTAATTTGCGGCTCTATGTTTTCGGGCAAAACAGAAGAATTATTAAGGAGATTAAGAAGGGCCCAAATTGCTCAGCTGAATGTTGAAATCTTTAAACCTAAAACAGATACCAGATATGATGAAAATGCAGTGGTATCTCACGATTTAAATTCAATTCAATCAACACCGGTTGAAACATCATCTTCAATACTACTTCTAGATGCCAATACTCAAGTTGTTGGTATTGATGAGGCACAGTTTTTCGATGAAGACCTGCCTGATGTATGCAACAAACTTGCTCAAAAGGGAATAAGGGTTATTGTGGCAGGGTTAGATATGGATTTTCTTGGTAAACCTTTCGGTCCAATACCAGCGTTAATGGCTATTGCAGAATTGGTAACAAAGGTAAATGCAGTTTGTGTTCGTTGTGGTAGTCCGGCGATGTACTCTTTCCGTAAAGTAGCCAGCGAATCGAAAATATTATTAGGCGAAAAGGACAGTTATGAGCCTCGTTGCAGACGGTGCTATCATTTGGCCGATAACGTTATCCTGAATTAAAAAAGCATGAGGGATTACAAAGCTAAGCCAGGGGACAATTTTTACATCGTTTCCCTCTAAGGTATTTCTCACAGCAGTCTTTTTTCTTTTTATCCTTTTTTTCCTGCTTAGAGTGTTTATTCTTTTTATGTTTCTTTGACATGGCCTATATTATCAATAAACAAAAAAAGGTACATACTGTTTGATCAGTATGTACCTTAAAATACCAGGGTAAACTGGCTAAATTAGATTAAGCCTCGCTTTCGTATTTAATCTGGCCAACATGTTTGTCAATCTGCCATCTTCCAGTTCCTTCTTCTCCGATTACATCAAACAATTCAAGTGCACGACGAGCTTTATATTCTTCTTCTCTTTGTTCTCTAAAGAACCAGTTTAAGAACTCAAGAGTTACATAATCCTGTTCTTTATGACAACGAGCTGCAATGTTTTTAATAGATTGGGTTACGCTAATCTCCTGATCCAAAGCTTCTTCAAAAACCTCTCGGAAAGAGTTGTATTCAATTTTGATATTTGTTATATCAGGAGAAATTGCTGTACCACCCATATCTAAAATATATTTATAGAATTTAAGCTGATGCATTCTCTCTTCTTCGGCTTGCTTGAAAAAGTAATCAGATGAAAAATCGTATCCATTGCGATTACACCAGGACGCCATCGAAAGATAAATAGCTGATGAGTGGGCTTCTTTTTTTATTTGCTGGTTAATAAGTGTCTCTACATCTGATGAGAGTAAGCACTTTGCGCGAATGATATCTTTCATAATTACTATCGTTTTAATGATATTGTAACATCAAAAATAATGCAATAAATTAAGAATAGATAATATTAGAGTAATATGGAAAGATTCTAATTCTAAGTTAATCAGGCAACTATACGATGCAAACGATCGAATATGATGTGATTAAGCTCTAACATTACAAATGTACCTTGTAATAGCTCTTTTAAAGCAATAATTTCCAGGATAGAAAGTACATAGCAATGATCGCAAGCGCAGATAAAAATGATTTCAAGATCTGGTGCTTTGGTGCTATTTAAAAGCAAATTTTCTATATCGATCTGATAAACTGCTTTTTTAAGTTTAAGTAAGTTACGATAATCGAAACGAGCAAGTTTACCGGCAAAATCTATATACCAGCAGTTCTCACTGTCTGATTGATAGATGGCTCCTTTGTTAGTATTAAATACTTCTGTAAAATTAATTGAAGGTAGTATTACTAAATCCTGCATGTTCACATTTAAACTCTTGATATTGCAAAGGTTACTATTATTTAGAATTAATCCAAATCGTTTGGTTATTTATTTTAAAAAAAATGTTCGCCCCACAATATACTTCCGTCTTTTTCAGCCTGGCAGTAGGAGAAATATAGGTCGTCATTTCGACGATCGCTTTAAAAACACTTTGTTACTGCTGATTTATTTCAGAATGACAATGCCACTGAGGAAAATGGCATTAAAAAGATGAAACCATCATAAACAGCCCTTTTAAGGTACTGTTTACGATGGTTTCTTATTCAGGTTTGGCTTGTGTCTCGGTTAATTCAAAGAACGGATGAATTGCTTACAAAAAGATTTACCTAATTGTCTAAATGTTAAGCGATTTTGACATAACCAATTAGCATATTAAGGCTTATCCCACCATAACCGTCCAGTTAAATCGTCGGCACCATTAAACTGACGCTGAACGGCTTCAGAATAATGTGCCTTATTATTAGATGACTCTTCTGTTGGATAGGCTTGCCTTCTTGGAATTGCTTTAGTTGGATTACCTACAGGTGAACTCAATTGAGGATAACCTGTCCTTCTCCACTCAGCCCATGCTTCAAAACCGTTCATGAATAAATGAACCCAGCGCTGGTAGGCAATTTGTTTAAGGCCATTTGCAGGATTATATTGAATTTCGGCATGTGCTTTCATTTTTGCCAGACCACTAACATCATCATTGTTCCATTGCCGAACGGACTGTTCAATTCCCATGTCGTAATTTGTTTTAGCTTCGACATCTGCCCCAGGAATCCAGTTCATTTTTGCAGCTTCAGCTTTTGCAAAAAGAGCCTGAGCAAAAGTAACCAGGTAAACMGGAGCATCCTGTTTACGAACAGTTAATCCCAGTAACGAGGGATCCTTTTTATCAACGCCTTCTACAAGTCCAAACTCCAGTCCTGTATAATCTCCAGCTTTATTCGCATCTCCATAAATTTTAAGCCTTGGGTCGTCAAGCGGTTTTATATAGTCTACCAATGGTTTACTTAAAGCCCACCACTTACGGTTTTGATTTGAAACCTGATCGTACCAATAGTTTTCGTTAGCCGCGTTCGCCAAATGTTTATAGACAAGATTGTCTTCATTGGATTCCATAATTCCTCCTGTCAAAGNSWTMYYKMRTTMCTCTTTTCCCTTGTTCGGATCTATCTTTGAAAGTCTGAGTGCCATTAATAAGTGAATGGTATTTCCCAGCTTTTTCCATTGCCCCATGTTTCCATTGTAAACAATATCGTTTGAGATATCACCTGCGACAATTTGTGAATTTGCTTCATCGAGTAATTTGAAGAGACTGCTATAAATTGATTGTTGTGTATCGTAAGCAGGAGTATAATTATCTTTCCCTTTTAAGGCTTCAGTAAATGGAACATCCCCCCATCTATCTGTTATATGCCAAAAGAAATAAGCCTTTAATATCTTTGCAACCGCAAGCTGATTACTTACCGGCCCCTCTGATGGCACTAAAGACGGAGAAGTTAAAACCGACTCCAAATTCTGTAGTGGGCCTGTATACAATGTATAAAAGCTGAAGTTGACGTTATTATAAAGAGAGAGATCCGGATATAATGCTTCTGATAGAAATTGCGCATAATATTCCCCCTGAGGCGACGAGCTCAAAGTAGGCAGACTAAGTTCTGAGTTTGCTATTAATTGGGTACCAGAGGCAACAGTTGGATTATTTGTATCTCTGTTTATTGATTCGTCGAATTTATTACAACCAGAAAACAAGAACAAGGTTGCCGTTACGAATAATACTGATTTATTTATCTTTTTCATGACTACCTATGTTAAAAGTTAATATTCAAATTAAGCCCATATGAACGAACGGTATTCAACCCTCCCGTTTCAAGCCAGCTAATGGATGAGCTTCCGCTTGACAATTCTGAAGGATCCAGTCCTTTTGGTGCTTTTTGCCAGATCATAACAGGATTACGGGCAATAAAGGCGAGCTTGAGTGATCCGAAGGGGAGTTTAGAGAACGATTTTTTATCGAACGTGTACCCTACACTTAGCTCTCTTAATTTAACATATGAGGCATCATATAAATACTCTTCATAAACATTGGTTCCAAGTGTGTTTCTGTAATATGCCCTTGCCTCAACATAAGGACTGGCTTCCTGTCCACTAACATCAGTGCCATTTATTACAGTGCCTGGAGCATACACGCCATTAATCTTTATCCCCCCACCTTCCGCTACAGCATCACGAATGTTATGTCCCTTGTCGTTCATAGCGGCGGTTTCTTCTGCTTGTCCTGATTTTTGAGCAAGCATTTTGGACCAGCTAAAGAATCGGCCTCCTTTTTGAAAATCAATCATTGCGCCTATACTAAACTTCCAGAGGTTAAATGTATTTAAGAATCCACCAGTATATTGGGGCAATACTGTTCCAAAATTGTGGGTAGCGGGCGTGTAAAGTGGCATATTATTGGCCCCTAGCAGAATTTTACCAGTTGCAGGATCACGTTGGTAAGCCTGTCCAATAAGGCTTCCATATGATCCGAGTTCATAAGAATTAAGAAACACTGATTTACCGGCATAGGTATTTGAACTAATTGGATAAACTTTTGAATCTGTGCCCAGTTTTTTAATTAGATTTTTACTGTGTGCGAAATTAAAAGCTGCATCCCATGAGAAGTTTTCAGATCTAACTGGTGATCCATTTAAGGTAAGTTCTACTCCTTTGTTTTCTATCTCACCTGCATTAATTATAGTAGTATTAAATCCGGTCGTACCCGAAACTTTTAACTCAATAATCTGATCCTTATTTTGCTGTTTATACAGTGTAAAGTCAACTCCGAAACGATTATTCAAAAACTTCAAATCGAGACCGGCTTCGTAAGAATGCGCAAATGATGGTTGTAAATCTGGATTTTTAATATCATCAGGAACATAAATAGTATTTATAGTTCCTAAGGGACCATCGTAGATACCACCAATTCCATACACAAATGATGTTCTATAAGGACTAACATTTGATCCGGCTATTGCATAACTAAGTCGTACTTTTCCATATGAAAGTGGCTTCCATTTCAACAATTCACCAAAAACAATACTGCCCGAAACCGATGGATAGTAATAAGAATTATTCTTTTCAGGTAAAGTGGATGTATTATCGTTTCTAATTGACGCATCCAAATAATAGATGTTTTTATACCCAAAAGATGCCATTGCATACAAACTTCTTATTTGTTGCCTAAGCAGGTAAGATGTAACGGTAGGGCGGTCCTTTGAGGCTGCAATATTATAAAAATCGGGACTAATTAACCCACCTTCGGTTTTTTCCAGTAAGTAGTTATACTTGCGAGTATAAATATTAGAACCAACATTGGCGGCTAATGAAAAGTCGTTCCACGTCTTAGTATACTGACCAAGAAATTCATAATTCATTTCTTTGTTTTGGTATTTGCCGGTAGAGAATGAACTTAAATAACGGCCTCCTACGGCAGACCGTTCTTCAATATTCTGAATATAACTGTCAGTTCTGACAAAGCCACTTAATTTCAATTCAGGCAACACCTGATAGGTTAAGCCAATATCGCCAAATATGCGATCTCTATCATCGTTATTTAAGTTCTCATTCGCTTCAAAATATGGGTTATTCCAATACAAAGGCTGGTAGCTATCTAACGAGCCATCAGAATTAGGCACATCCAAATTCCAGTGCAGAAACGTGCCGTCAGCATATTTGTAATCCTTCAAGCGCTTCATGTCTATATTCCTCTGAAACCACTGCACAAAGTTTCTTGAGCCTCCATCATATCCTTGTGCCGGTCTTTGACCTTTATTACCTGCATAATTTATATTAGCAGATGCAGTTAGCTTAGTTGTTAGATCAAGGGAAGTATTTAGTCCTAGGTTATTTCTTCTGAGCCAGGTATTTGGTTCAATTCCATTTATATTTCCGTTGGTATAACTTAGCCTGAATGTAGAATTTTCGCCACCTCCAGAAACAGATATACTGTTAACCGCATTGTTTCCTGTTTCAAAGAAATCCTTAATATTACTAGAATGAGGGACAAAGGGAGTTTCTTGTCCGTAGGTAGGGTCCTGAGGATAGAAACTAAATACCTGTCTAACTGGAGTGCCATCCATTTTTGGACCCCAGCTCTCATCATAGTCCATCTGGACATATTTCTGGCCATTATCAAGGGTATTCCAGGTCTGTTTAGAGCCTGCACCATATAGATTTTGCATCGGCATCAGATTCCCTACCTTTTCAATTGAAAATGCAGAACTAAATTGAACATCGACTTTTTTAGGTCCTTTGGCTCCCTTTTTTGTAGTGATCATTATAACTCCGTATTGCCCGCGTAATCCATAAAGTGCTGATGCAGCCGGCCCTTTTAATACGTTCACAGATTCAATATCGTCAGGATTTATATCCTGAGCAACGTTTCCGTAATCGGCACCGGTATAACTTCCATCACTACCTGATGCGCCTCCACCACCATTAGAGAAATTACTGTTGGATATTGGCGTTCCATCAATCACTATTAATGGTTGATCTGAACCTGCAAGGGAGTTAACCCCACGGATTTTAATCTTTTGGGTACCTCCCATACTAGCTCCAGATGAACCCACAACTTGCACCCCTGCAATTTTACCAGCAAGAGAACCAATTACATTTTGTTCCTTGGTAAGCGTTAGGTTATCACCTTTTACCTCCTGAGTGGAATAGCCCAGAGAGCGCTCACTTCGTTTAATACCAAGGGCGGTTACTACCACTTCTGATAACGATTCAGAATCTTGCATCAATGCGATATCAATTTCAGTACGGCCATCAATGACTACCTCCTGAATAATAAACCCAAGATATTTGACAACAAGGGTTGTCGCATTTGCCGGGACTGAAATACTATAAGAACCGTTGGGTTGGGTTGAGGTGCCAGTTGAAGCACCTTTAACGAGCACACTTGCACCCGGAATTCCTGTTCCATTACTTGCATCTGTTACCTTGCCCCTGATAACTTGTTGGGCAAAACCATAAAATGCGAGAAAAAAGACACAGGAAAAAATTAGGAAAAATTTCTTCATGTCGGTTAGTTTTTAGGTTTGTTAGAGAAAAATACTAAAAAAATGAAGAAAATAAGACTAACCAGTCGAATTCAGCTCAAAACAGGGTTAGCTTGTATGAAAAGATACCACTAATTGCCGGAAGCCATTAACTTTATTACAATCTTGACGCTATTATTTCACTGATCTTTCCATTTACCTTAACTTTTACCTTCTTTGGATTACTTGAGCTAATGCGATAGCTCATAATTTTGCCATCATTCCAACTCATATCAACTGTAAAATTCCCTCTTGCTCTTAGACCTTTAATCGATCCGTAAGCCTTCCAGGCATCAGGTACAGCAGGTAAAAGATCAATAAGGCCGTCATGGCTTTGTATTAGCATCTCTGCAATTCCTGCAGTTGCACCAAAGTTTCCATCAATTTGAAAAGGAGGACCTGCCGAAAGCATATTAGGATAAACACCCCCACCTGCACCATAGTTGATATCAGTTCTCAAGGTGGGTTTTAAAATCTCTTTAAATAGCTTGAATGCACGATTCCCATCGTGTAACCTTGCCCAGAACAATAATTTATAAGCGATGGTCCAGCTAGGCCCATCATCACCTCTTACTTCAAGTGTTTTTTTTGCAGCCTCGGTAAGATCAGGCGTTGAGAGAGGCGTAATTAAAGACGCTGGGTATAAACCATATAAATGTGATATATGACGGTGCTGTAAATCTGTTTCATTATAATCCTCTATCCATTCCTGAATCCTTCCATCTTTACTGATCACTCCAGGCGGAGGAACGGATTTCAGTTTTTCCTGCAGCTCGTTTCTAAATTCAGCATCTACATTTAAAAGCTTTGAGGCTGTGATCACATTGGTAAACAATTCTCTTACAATCTGATTATCAATGGTAGGCCCCATTGATATACTTGCTGTTTTGCCGTTTGGAAGGTAGAACGTGTTTTCTGGCGATACAGATGGCGAGGTTACTGACCAACCTGTTTTGGGATCCTTTATCAGTACACTTTTATAGAATTCAGCAGAGCCTTTTAAAACCGGATAAATGCTTTTTAAATAATTAATATCTTGACTAAAAGCATAGTGATCCCACAAATTATTACACAACCAGCCTGATCCTGCATTGGTTGCCCCCCAAGAGGCACTCTCTCCTGGTTCTGTAAAGCCCCATACGTTGGTAATAACATGTGCAATCCAGCCATCGGCATTGTAATATGCTTTTGCAGTTCTCTCTCCTGGTTTTACAAGACTCTTCACAAGTTCTGCCAATGGCAAATTCAATTCTGAAAGATTTGATACCTCAACCGGCCAATGGTTCATTTGCACATTCACATCTAAATGGTAATCGCCATTCCATGGCGTATTGATTTGGTTTGCCCATAGGCCCTGAAGGTTTGGGGGAAGCAAGCCTACTCGGGTACTGCTTATGCTTAAATATCGGCCAAACTGAAAAAATAAGGCAGGTAAAGATTTGTCATCGGCAAAGTTCTTATAAAAAAGTTCTAATCTTTTGTTGGTTGGAAGCTTTGCAGATTTACCCTCTCCTAAATCAATGGTTACTCTTTCAAATAGCTTGGTGTAATTTGCGACATGTTTGTTTTTTTGGATTTCATAAGGAGTTTTCAAAGCAGCAGACAATAATTGCTTTGTTTTCTCTTTAAAAGCAAATCCTTTAAAATCTGTCGCAGCAGAAATGTAAATGACCAATTCTGTTGCATTTTTTACAATAAGCGTATTCTTATCTGCTGTAACTTTTCCTCCCTTTAACTTAGGGACAACTCTAGCCTGATATTGCATCCCCTTGCCATCAGTCCCATTATCAAGTTGACCATACATTTGGAGTTCAGTTCCCTCAGTTCTTACTGCTGATTTTTCTGATCGGCCGATAGATATTTTGCAATTTAACTTTCCAGGTTTATCAGCAGTTACTCTAATCACATCAATGTCGCCACCAAAACTTGTAAAATACTCTCTTTTATAGTTTATGCCATTTACCCGATAACTACAGCTGGCAATCGCTTTATCCAGAGATAATTCTCTATGATATGCTTCAGGAGTTACTTCAGCAGGCTTTAGGTTTCCGTAGCTAAAATCAATCTCAAGCTCTCCCAGCACCTGGTATTTACCCCATTGCACACCTCCAGACCCTGGCCCTTTACAAACAAAATCTTTGTTTACAAGATCCTGTGCTTCATCATTTTTTCCTTGAAGTATCAACTCTCTTATCTTCGGCAAACTTTTGTAAGCCTCGTAATTATTAGCATCCTGAGGCCCCCCAGACCAAAGTGTAATGTCGTTTAATACAATTTTCTCTTTCGATATCCCGCCATCAGGAGTCATGCCTAATCTTCCGTTACCGAGAGGTAAGGTTTCTTCCCACATTTGTGCAGGTTTATCGTACCATAATTTTAATGGTTTTTGCTGTGCACTGATATTTAAAGTAGCAAAGGCTAATAAAAAAAATAGCGAAAATAGTTTTTTGATCATTCGGTTTGATATACTTGGTTGTTATGTGAAGGTAAAAATAGCTGACATTGATTTCTTTTAAAATGCACAAACTTTGAAAAAGAATGGATTAAACTATCTTATTCTCTACTGAAAAAAGTTACGGTATTAAGCAAAAATAGGTGAAGATCCCAAATAAAAAAATAGTAGATACATTCATCATCATGAACTATTCACTCACCAGCAACCTCTTCACATACTAAGAATTGGCAAATAAAATAGCATTCCAAAATTAAGTATGATTAATCCAATCAAATAACGGAATCAAACAAATAAGAGGAATAATCCTTATACTTGTTAGATACACAGCGTATGAACGAGAAAAAAATACAGGATGGATTTGAGGGAGAAAAGTACATCAGTATCCCGGCATCAGCATGGAAAAGCGCAATTAAAGGTAATCCCATAATGAATCAGCTTTATGTTACCTACATAGGCTATTTCCCTAAAGCAGCCTACCATTACAGAGAGAGGCCTGAAGGCTGTAGCGATAATATACTGATCTATTGTACCAGAGGAAAAGGATGGTTCATCATTAACAACAAACGCTTAGATGTTGGACCGAATGAGTTTATTATTGTACCCGCTACAAAAGTACCGATGAGCTATGGGGCAGATATAAATGATCCGTGGACAATCTATTGGGTACATTTTAGCGGTAAGGATATTGATTCCTTTAACAAGGGATTTAACATCAATCTTTATGATGGTGCACAACAAATTTTATTAAATGAAAAGGGCATTCAGATTTGGGAATCCATGTACCAAAATTTAGAACTTGGTTATAGTAAAGAAAATTTAACAAACACAAATCTATGCATGTATCATCTTCTGGCTACTTTTCTTTATCCCGATAAGCATAGTAACGTTAAAGTTCAGGACGAGAAAAATATGATAAAAGAAACTGTAGCATATATGAAGAGCAATTTAAGCGGGAAACTTACAGTTGAAGACCTCGCGAATAAAAACAATTTGTCCACTTCACATTTTTCAAAAATGTTTAAAAAGTCCACAGGCATGTCTCCTATGGATTATCTGATTCACCTAAAATTACAGAGGGCATGTGTACAGCTATACAATTCAGAAACTAAGGTAAAAGAGATAGCTGCGTCTCTTGGTTATGATGACCCTTTTCATTTTTCACGATTATTCAAAAAAAATATGCGCATTTCCCCAAATCAATACCGAATCAACAGAAGAAAAAAGCTTGAATAGAGAATAATGAAAAAAAATAAACACACAGATAATCAACCACTAATACACCAAAATGAAATTATTTTAAAAAAAGATTTTGTCATCCAAAAAAAGACACTACATTTGCAATCCCAAACGGGAAGTAGGTACGGTAGCTCAGTCGGTAGAGCAATGGACTGAAAATCCATGTGTCGCCGGTTCGATCCCGGCCCATACCACTACTTAGAAAAGCTCAGTTTCATAACGAAATTGAGCTTTTCTGCTTTAAAAGCATTTTTCACTCCAAATTCATATCAGTTTTGGGATCAATCCCAAAACTTGTGGAGCAGAGGTTAAAAATATAGCTTTGCATTTTTATACCATTTTATATTTATGTCATCAGCTACTGCATCGTTGCTCAGATTATTTACTTACTCAAATGTTAATGCTTAATTCCCGAAATCTAAATATAGTTATTACATTTAATGGTGAAAAGTAATTTCACACTTTCAAGGATTCTGCATTTCATACTTGCTTAGGAGATAAATTATGGGAATTCATTTGATCCTACAAAATATTACTAACTATATTCAACTCGATAAAACAGAGGCTGACTTCTTTGTTTCTTTACTTCAATTAAAAACATTAAAAAAAAGAGCCTATTTACTGAGACAGGGTGATATCTGCAGGACCGAAAATTTCATTACAAAAGGGTGTTTGCGTGTTTACAGTATAGACGAAAATGGTGCTGAACACATTGTGATGTTTGGAATAGAGAACTGGTGGATAAGCGATCTATACAGCTTTTTGACACAAGTACCTGCTGATTACTTTATTGAAGCCTTAGAAGACAGCGAAATTCTGCAAATCACAAAAGAAAATTTAGAGCGGCTATATGAAAAGGTCCCGAAATTTGAACGCTTCTTTAGGATTATTCTTCAAAATGCATTTATAGCCCAACAAAATAGAATCAGGGAATACCTTTCCAGCTCTGCTGAGGAAAGGTATTTGTATTTTATAGAAAGATACCCCCAGATCGCACAGCGGATTTCTCAGAAACAGTTGGCCGCATATTTAGGCATTACTCCTGTCTTCCTAAGCATGCTTCGCAGAAAACTGGTAAAAAAGTAATTTTATTAAACTAGTTTAATTTTTAAACCCTCGTATTTCATTTTTTTTGTAAGAAAAAGCAAAATGAAGCACATGATTTTTAAAACAGATAACGATTGGACAGGCCTAATCACACGTTTGACAATCGGATTGGTAATGTTTCCACATGGAGCACAAAAAGTTTTTGGTTGGTTTGATGGTCCGGGATTTTCAAAGGAGATGGGCTTCTTTACCGAAACCTTGCATTTACCTTGGTTAATCGCTCTTCTCGTCATTATTATTGAGTTTTTCGGTGCTGTCTCACTCATCATTGGTTTTGCCTCTCGTCTGTGGTCCATGGCTGTGGTGATGCTTTTTATCGGTATTATTTTCACAGAACATCTGCAAAATGGGTTTTTCATGAATTGGTTTGGGAGTCAGAAAGGTGAAGGGTATGAATATCATTTATTGATTATTGGTCTATCAATTGCTACATTCATAAATGGAAGCGGTAAATTTTCAATAGATAAGCAAATTACCACCTAAGTATATGGCTCGGCACCAAAATTTTTAAGTCATGAATACTGAGCAGAATTAATTAAGATGACGAGTTTGTGTCGGAACGATGTTTACCACCCCAAATACTTAGTTGTTTAAAAATAGGACCAAATTCAAGTGCCATTTCAGTCAGCTCATATTCAACTTTCGGTGGAATTTCGGCATAAACCGTACGCTTAACCAGGCCATCCTTTTCTAATGCTCGCAGTTGTAGCGCAAGCATCCGCTCTGTAATAAAGGGTAGCTCTTTCTTTAATTCACTGAATCTATGAACTTTGCTTTCCAGCTTGCTTATTATCAGAATTTTCCACCTCCCTCCGATCTTGTTAACAGCATAGGTCAAATCACATTCAATGATCCATTTTTCATTGCTGCTATAAGTCGAGTTTTCTTTTCTTGTTGCCATTACTTACATGTTTGTTAGTACCGTACAATTGGTTGCACAAGCTGTAAAAATAGATGCTGCTATCTAATTTTGCAAGGAAAGAAAAGTTATGGACCTATATTTAAAAGGAAAAACCGCGATAGTAACAGGTGCCAGTCAGGGAATTGGCAGAGCAATCGCAAAAGAATTGGCTTTGGAGGGCGTAAAAGTCTTGGCCGTGGCTAGAAACGAAGATTTACTTAATAGTCTCAAAGAAGAAGTGAATACTTCCGGAGGTATAGAACCTATCACCCTCATTCAGGATATCCTAGAAGTCGGAGCTCCGCGAAAGATTGGAGCTGAGGGAAGGACATGTTGATATTCTTATCAATAATGCCGGCCGTAGTCGTCCGGTTGATGTGGTTGGGTCTGAAAAGGTGTGGATAGAATCAATGGCCTTGGATTTTGATCGACCCAGACAATTAACGCAAGAGCTTCTACCTCATTTTATGACTCGTAAACAGGGGTCTATCCTAAACTTGGCTAGCAGTTATGAATTACGAGCGGTTAATGTATCGGCAGTTGCCAAAGCATCTATTGTCATGTGGTCTAAACAACTCTCGGTGCAAGTTGGCCGCTATGGCATTACAGTAAACTGTTTGCAACCAGGTCTCATAGATACCGAAAATATTCGCCCCTTCTTTGTTGGCGATGAGCGTAGGAAATTTGCCGACCGCGAGATTCCGATTGGCGATTTCGGCGAGCCCCAGGATATGGCCAACATGGCTGTTTTCTTAGTATCTCCTCGTGCGCGATACATAACCGGTACGGTAGCGGTTGTAGATGGTGGAATGCGGCACCACCCATTTTAAATAGCCTCAATATCATTGTAACCTACCGTGCAAATGGAGATATTCAATAAATATCCATAGTCCTAATACGCTTTAACTCTTAATTTTATTAACAATTAGCTATTGAAATATTGATCAAAGTCAGAACAGTTTATCTTTAGAAGGAATGGTTATCGAAAAATATAGTCCAACAGTTTTTGTGAATTGCTGTAAATCTCTAGTTTTGTATTTATGAACGCGTATAAGAAAGAATGGATTGATCTGCTTTTAAAGCAAAACTACCCAGGTTGGCTGATAGCCGATGATCGGAATAATATTTTTATAAATATTCCTGAAGATCAGGATCTGGAAATTGCAATGACAGAGTTCAAGAAAAAAATCCGCTCATTAACCCTAAAAATCAAGAGCAAACCCGACAAATTAGGTTTCTTCATTGGAAACAGTAAAGACAGTAGATTTTACGAGTTAAACGCTTAAGGTTTTGCAGTTTTAAATTACCGCTCCTTATCTTTACCTCCATGACAACCTTTGCCGATAGGATTATTGCATTTAATAAGCAACTGGATTTTCATGGTTCCCTGCCCGATGACATTCGGATAATGAATCCTTATAAGGAAAATCCGCTGGCACTAGCCTGCTCGTCTGCCTTTTACAAAAAATATTACAACGATAATGAACCCAGACACCTCATTTTGGGCATCAATCCCGGTCGTTTTGGTTCTGCAATGACGGGCGTGTCATTTACTGACCCTAAAAGGATGGTAGGTAAATGCGATATACCATTTCCAGGACAAATGACACACGAGCCTTCATCAGAATACGTTTACGAAATGATTGCAGCTTATGGAGATATACAAGCGTTCTACAGTAAGTTTTATATTCATTCAGTTTGTCCTTTAGGCTTCACCATTAAAAGCACCAAAAGCAAAGAGGTTAATTACAATTACTACGACAGCGCTGAACTTTCAAAAGCGGCATATGCATTTATAATTGAAAACCTGGAGAAACAAATTGCCATAGGCTTCGAAACCGATATTTGTTTTTGTTTTGGAACAGGAAAAAACGAATCATTTTTAAGAAAACTTAACAACGAAAAAAGATACTTTAAAGAGATCATTGCATTGGAACACCCCAGATACATAATGCAATACAAATCAAAAAACAAATCAGACTATATCAAAAAGTACCTTGAGGCGTTCAAAAAATTCTAAATTTATGCATGCATAGTAATTTATTTTGGCATATTTATTTTTAACTTAGCAACACTAATAGAAAATCAAATGGTGGCACAAATCATATTTATAGCAATTACACTGGCCGCAATAGCCCTGTTTAGCTATAATATCAAAAAAGTTATCCGAAATATACAATTGGGAAAGTCGGCCGATAGATCGGATCAGTCTCAAAAAAGGTTTATGACGATGCTTAAAGTAGCGCTTGGCCAAACAAAAATGTTTTTCAGACCAATCCCAGCTTTTCTGCATTTGATAGTTTACGTAGGCTTCGTTATTATCAATATCGAAGTTCTGGAAATTTTGATAGATGGAATATTCGGCTCTCACAGAATATTTTCTGGAGTAGGCTTTATTTATGATTTCCTAATAGGCTCATTTGAAATATTAGCCCTTGGTGTATGGGTCGGTTGTGCTGTCTTTTTAATAAGAAGAAACATCCTTAAACTTAAGCGGTTTAGTGGCATAGAAATGACTAAATGGCCTAGATCAGATGCCAATTACATCCTAATATCCGAGATTTTGTTAATGACAGCATTTTTACTAATGAATGCCGCTGATGCAAAACTTCAGATTCTTGGATCCCAACATTATACAAACGCCGGAGCTTTTCCTGTAAGTCAGTATCTACAAAATCTTTTGCCAAATTCAGAGGCAACCCTTGTCGCCATTGAAAGAGGTTGCTGGTGGTTTCACATCATTGGAATACTTATATTTTTAAATTACCTGCCCTATTCTAAGCACTTCCATATCCTGTTTGCATTCCCTAATACTTATTTCTCTAATTTGGAGCCGAAAGGAGAATTTACAAACATGAAGAGTGTTACAAATGAAGTAAAAGCCATGCTTGACCCATCATTTACTCCAGAAGAAGCAGAATCAGGACGCTTTGGAGCTAAAGATGTGAATGACCTTACATGGGTAAACCTAATGAATGCTTATACTTGTACTGAGTGTGGAAGGTGCACTTCAGTTTGTCCGGCAAACATTACCGGCAAGCTGCTTTCGCCCCGCAAAATAATGATGGATACCAGAGACCGAATGGAAGAGGTTGGAAAAAACATCGATAAAACGGGCAATGGTTTTGATGATGGCAAATCTTTGATTGATAGCTACATCAGCAGGGAAGAAATATGGGCCTGTACAAGCTGTAATGCCTGCACAGAGGCTTGTCCTATAAACATAGATCCTCTTGCAATTATTACAGAACTGAGAAGGTATGCGGTAATGGAAGAATCTCAATCACCGGCAAGTATTAATGCAATGCTTGGTAATATTGAAAATAATGGCGCCCCGTGGAAATATTCTCCGGCCGACAGGTTTAACTGGGCAAAAGAAAGTTAATTAAAGTATTTAAATCTATTATAGCTTAAAGATGAGCGAGCAACTAAATTTTGAAGTGCCTACAATGGCAGAAATGATAGCCAAAGGCGAAGACCCTGAGATATTATTCTGGGTAGGTTGCGCAGGCAGTTATGACGAAAGAGCACAAAAAACAACTCGCGACATCTGTAAAATCCTCCACCATGTAGGCATGAAGTATGCTGTTCTAGGTACTGAAGAAAGCTGCACCGGAGACCCTGCAAAACGGGCCGGAAATGAGTTTCTTTTCCAAATGCAAGCCATGACTAATATTGAGGTTTTAAATGCCTACAACATAAAGAAAATAGTGACAGGCTGCCCTCATTGCTTTAACACCATTAAAAATGAGTATCCGGGTTTAGGGGGAACCTATGAAGTTATTCACCATACACAGCTAATCCAACAGTTAATTGACGAGGGTAGGCTAAAAGCCGAAGGAGGAGAAAGCTTTAAAGGTAAAAAGATAACTTATCATGACCCATGTTATTTAGGTCGTGGAAATGGAGTTTATGAAGCTCCGCGTAAGGCTTTAGAGGTTTTAGATGCGCAGCTGGTAGAAATGAAACGCTGCAAGTCTAATGGATTATGCTGCGGTGCAGGCGGTGCACAGATGTTTAAAGAACCCGAAAAAGGCAGTAAAGACATTAATATTGAACGTATTGAAGAGGCCCTTGAAACACAGCCAAATATTATAGCTGCCGGTTGCCCTTTCTGCATGACGATGATAAGTGATGGTGTGAAGCTGAAAGATCAGGACAAAAACGTACAAGTATTGGATATTGCTGAAATTACAGCTCGCGCAAATGGCTTGTAACAAGCTACATATTGCCTCTTTAAATTCCGGAAGCAACGGAAATTGCTATTATATTGGAAATCATCAGGAAGCCATTCTTGTAGATACAGGAATCTCTTGCAGGGAAACTGAAAAGAGAATGTTACGTTTGGGTTTATCAATGCATAACGTTAAAGCGATTTTCATTTCTCATGAACATACAGATCATGTTCGCGGACTGGCTACCCTCTCTTCAAAATACAACTTGCCGGTATACATAACACAGGGAACTTTAAATGGATGCAGATTTAATATTCGTGAAGACCTCATAAGAGTATTATATAGCACCCAAACAATATCTGTTGGAAACTTAGAAGTAACCAGTTTTCTTAAAATACATGATGCATCTGAGCCACATAGTTTTATGATTTCTTGCGGAGGCACCAAGGTCGGTGTGTTTACAGATATTGGAGCGGCTTGTGATCAACTTATTTTTCATTTTAAACAATGCCACGCAGCATTTCTTGAAACGAACTACGATGATGATCTATTAAGTAAAAGCCCATATCCGTATTTCTTAAAGCAACGTATCAGTGGAGGTAAGGGTCACTTATCCAATAAGCAAGCCTTAGACCTCTTTATACACCATAGGCCATCATATATGACCCATTTATTGTTATCGCACTTATCCAAAGACAATAACAATCCTCAGTTAGCACATAGTTTGTTTAGCGAGCATGCCGGAGAAGTTGAAATTGTTGTCGCCTCTAGGTTTGGTGAAACTGAGGTCTACACTATTTTTGAGCAAGTAAGCGAGCATTCGTCTTTCTAATCTGTTCAGAAAGCGCCGTAAGATCCTGAGTATTCATGTTTTTTACAGGTATCGACATGTAATTCGCCATTGTGTCTACATCCTCTTCATTTTTATCATTATAAGTTTGCACAATTACATCATCACCCCTGGTGTATAAATATAAGTCGCCAATCGTATCTGTTCCCTGATAATCAAGATCTTTGAACTTCATCAAATTGAAAGAGAAATATTCAATCTTACCACTCTTAAAAAATCGCTTGTATCTGCAAAAACCACTGTTAGTAACATTAAGTTCATAATGCTTTATTTGCGATGTTTCGAGCTCCTTATTATAGTGACCGACAAGCAATTGCTGGATATAGTCGGTTTGTTCATCAAGTAATTTGAGCTTAGAAAATCCCATGAAAAGAAGGCACATTGCTAATGTGAGGCATATTTTCAAGTTTAATGTAAACTTTTTCATGGCGTTAAGTATTTAACATAATCAAGTTAAATATTTTTGTATTTTTGATCTATGAGTTTTTCTCCACAATCCAGAATTTGGATATACCAGAGTAACCGCGCATTTACAAATGACGAGGTACAGGCGATACAGGAAAGATTAAATGATTTTACTGTACAATGGAAAGCACATGGCCATCAGCTAAATGCAAAGACACAAATACTATACAATTTCTTTATTGTGTTTTTTGTTGATGAAGCTTCTGCAGGGGTTACAGGTTGCTCTATAGATTCATCCGTTAGGATAATGAAAGAAATTGAACAAGAATATAATGTAGATCTGTTTGACAGGTTTAATATGGCTTACAAGTTAGAAGACAAAGTTATTGTTACCAACAAAGAAGATTTTGAAACATTGGTAAACATAAAAGCAATAGGTCCACAAACTATTGTGTTTAATAACATGGTACAAACATTACAGGAATTTGAAACCAAGTGGCAAATACCATTTGAACAAAGCTGGCACAGTAAAGTGTTTGCACATTTACTGTAACCGACATTCAATATCAATTATTTTACATAAAACACATCGCCTTCTGTAAACATATTAAAGCGAAGGCTCTCCATTTTTATATGTCCTGTTTCTGTGACCTTTAAGTTTTCAGGATCTGCTATTCTTAATACCTGACTATCTCCTGCAACCTCAATCTTTTTCCCTTTTACAATTATTGCCGTCCCTTCATCGATACCTACGCAGTCAAAAGTAGGGTGCGCTGCCAATGCAGAAAGAAGCCTGTTAAACCTGCTTCTTTTAATAAAATGCTGATCAATAATAACTGAAGTAAGCAACCCCAAACCTTGCTCAAATTCAATATTCTTATCAATTAGTTTATTAAAAGTTTCCCTATAAGTGGTGTCTCCTGCCAACTGATTGCCAGTAATCATATACTTACTCATCACTGCAGCCCCTGCGCTTGTTCCTGCTACTGTTGCGCCCTTGTTATAAGCCTGATGAATGGCTTTATATATGGGTGTATTTAACACAACCTTCATAAAACGGCTTTGATCGCCACCCGTAATAAAGATCAGTTTTGCTCCTGACAAAGAATCCAGTAATTTCTTATTATTAGCACTTTCAGTAGTAAAATTAAGATAACCAATGCTATTTTCAGCCTGAGAAGAGAGTTCTTCCTTAATGGCATTAAAAGAAGCCACAGGATCACCGCTAGACATAGGAAGAACAATCATATAATCCTTTGAACTCAGATTGGCAGTTTTAATTAGTTTCTGCAGCAATTCCGGAGAACGGGAACCGCCTCCAATAATAAACAAACTTCCCTTTGGCAAAGACCTTTGCTGCGCAATTGAAGAATAGGCAAACAGCATAAGCGCAAAAAAAAGAATCTGCCTTAACCCAGATTTATGTAATATATTTAAGATCATCATTTATAAATCAATACTTCTATTTTACCATCTTCTGTTACTGTGCCTCTATACATTCCTTCTGTATTAAATGGCATCGCTACATTCCCATTTTTATCAAGTGCTATCAACCCACCGTCTCCACCAAGCTTTTCCATTTTGTCTAGGGCCGTTTTCGAAGCATCTGAAACAGAAAGATTTTTATATTCCATCATAGCCGAAACATCATACGCTACAACACTTCTGATGTAAAACTCGCCCCAGCCAGTGCAGGAGATTCCGGCTGTTAGGTTATTTGCATAAGTTCCTGCGCCGATAATTGGAGAATCACCAACTCGGCCGTACTTCTTATTTGTCATTCCACCTGTTGAGGTTCCTGCTGCAAGATTACCCATCTTGTCAAGCGCCACTGCTCCCACTGTACCGAATTTATAATCTCTATTTATAGTTCCAAGTTTCATGGATTTCTTATTACCATGATCAAGTACAGCCTTTACTGAATCCTCTTTTATAGCCTGCTGAAGCCCGTCCCAACGCTCTTTTGTATAAAAATATTTGGGATCAACTATTTCAACTCCACACTGCTCAGCAAACTGCTCAGCTCCCCTGTCCACCATCATTACATGTTCAGATTTTTCCATCACCGCCCTTGCAGCGGTAATTGGATTACGGATTACAGTTACTCCGGCAACAGCTCCTGCTTTTAAACTTTTGCCTTCCATAATTGCAGCATCCATTTCATTTTTACCATCGTGTGTAAAAACGGCTCCCTTACCGGCATTAAAGAGTGGCGAATCTTCAAGTACATGTATAGCTGCTTCAACCGCATCCAGACTCGTTTTACCTGATTTAATAGCATCATAGCCATGCTGTAAAGCCTTTGTTAATGCTGCAGTATATGCGGCCTCCTTTTCCGGGGTCATGCTCTTCTTTAGAATTGTTCCGGCACCTCCATGCACAACTAATACATATTTCTTTTGTGCCTGTAAATTCAAAGATGTAAGCAGCAGTAAAATAGAAAAGTAATAATTAAGCTTATAGTTCATAGTATTCCGTTTAATATAATGGGTTTTGTTTAACGTTTGAATTGGCTTTAATTTCTGCGTTAGGAATAGGATAAGCGTATTCTTTATTTCCAGAGGTTAAATTGATTGCACCCAAAGCATTAATTGCATCCGCAGGCTCACGAGTTATTGGTAAATTGTTTCTTCTTAGGTCAAAAAATCTATGCCCTTCAAAAGCAAGTTCTTTGTATCTTTCTAAAATAACCGCCGTTAACAAAGTTGATTTATCTGCAAAGGATACATCTGCATAATTCTTAATTCTTGCCTTCCTTAGTGCATTCAAGTCTTGTGCCGACAACTGAATGTTATTTTTTTCAGCATAAGCCTCAGCTCTAATCWRAKAYMKKWMGMSMGTTCTGTAAAGTTTTACATCAGTAAGATTTGGCAAACCGGAACTTCCTTCAAGATATTTGTTTACGCTGTATTTAGACTTACCCGCACCACGCGTATCATCAAATTTCACATAGGCAGAGTACCTTACATCATTATTCTTATCGTAAGTATTTATCAATTCAAAAGCGGGGGCATATACAATGATATTTTTGATATCATAATAGAAATCTCCAATACGGCTATCTCCTGCCACTCGTTTCAATTTCCATATTACCTCGTCGTCAGTTTCATCTTTCCAGATATCTCCAAAATCATCAATACTTGTCAAAGGTGCAGCACTGATTACCTCAGAGCTATATTTAATAGCGTCCTCCCAATTCTTCTCATACAATGCAACCCTTGCCTGTATAGCAGAAACTGCATTTAGTGTTATCCTTGTGTTGTCTTCAAAATCTGAAGGGATTAGTCCTTTAGCTGCCAAAAGATCAGATTTGATTTTATTTATCGATTCTCCAAAAGTTAATCTGGATGGACTAGAAACTTCTGATACCTCCATATATGGCACCCCCATTGCAGAAGCCTCATATTTAGAAGCAAAGTTTCTAAGTAACTCAAAATGACAGTATGCTCTAAGCGCTAATAATTCTCCTTTGTATTGACTTTTAAGTACTTCTTCTGATGATTTTGACTTTACCTTATCTACATAGGTAAGCACCCTGTTCACTCGGTCTATAGAAATGTAGTTGCTTTCCCAGCCCGCAGTAATGGTACCATTACTTCCATCATACTGCCAGCGATAGGTAGACACCCCTCTACCGGTGCTATTTTCACTTGGCAGGGTACATTCATCAGAAGTAAGGGATACATTGGTTATTGTTGTTGCATCCAATGAAGCATACACGCCAACTAGCCCCCCGTTAAGATCCGAAACAGATTGAAATGCTTTTGAATCATCAATTGTATCAGATGGTTTCAGATCCAGTTCTTTGGTACAGGAGACTGCTAAAAAGGCCAATAGAAAAATGGCACAAAGAGAAAGTTTATTGCTATAATATTTCAACATGATTGTACGATTAGAAGTTAACATTTAAACCAAAAGTGTATGTTCTGGAACTTGGATAATCAAACATAGCTTCGCCATTATTATCCTCGGGATCAAAACCTTTCCACTTTGTCCAGGTAACAAGATTACTTGCTTGAGCGAAAACAGTTACACCACTTATGAATTTAGTACCGGCCAGAAATGTTTTTGGCAGTGAATAATTTAAATTCACATTTCTAAGTCTTATATACGAGGCGTCTTGAATGTCTTTAGATGAATAGCTTCTTTTGGCATCATACCTGGGTAAAAGTGCCTGATCACCTTCTTTTTTCCATCTATTATAAAGCATCCTTACCGATTGTCCGCTTGTACCAAAACTTGGATTTTCATTGTAATAGTCTTCATTATTATATCTATATACATGATTCGCAAAACTAAACAGCGCTGTTAAATTAATTCCCCTATAGGTTAAAGAGGTATTAAATCCTCCAGTAAAAGGTGGGTAAAGACTGCCAAATTCTGCCACACTCATTGTTGTAGCATTATAATCTGAGGTTTTGGTTCCATCTGGATTATAATATAATGGATCACCCGTTTTTGGATTGACCCCTGCCCATTTAGGTGCATAGTGAGACCCGTAAGGTAATCCTTCTCTTACAATCTCGGTTGTATTTTTCTCGAATCCCTCAGAACCAGCAAGTGAAGTGATTTTATTTTTGTTGTAAGCAAAGTTTAGCCCCACATTCCATTTTAATGATTCATTTCTAATCACATCTACCCTAAGTTCAGTTTCTATACCTCTGTTACGCATTGAACCCGCATTTAATGGTAACGCTCCGACACCGGAAGTAAGTGATACCGGAAGGTCCAAAAATAGATTCGCTGTTTCCTTATTATAAATATCACTTACCAAATGTACCCTGTTATTCCATACGTCCAGATCAAAACCGATATTCAAATCCTTAGCGTACTCCCAATCATAGTTTGCACTACCATAAGCATAAGGATAAATTCCGCTGTTACCTCCATAAGAAGTAGTAGCAAAGGTAGGCAGGTAAGTAAAATTACCCGGGAACGGACTGGCAGTAGTACCATAACTGGCACGAAATCTTAAATCGCTGATGAACTCACTGTTGGCAAGGAAGTTTTCTTTTTTAACATTCCATGCAAAACCTAATGAGTAAAAGCCATGCCATCTATTTTTGGCAGGCAATGTCGAAGATCCATCATACCTATAACTTGCATTAAGTGTATATCGATCATCAAAAGTATAACGACCAAGTGCTATATAAGAGATTAGTGCATTTCTTGTTCTTCCACCATTAAATTCAGGAATAAACGAATTCTCATCAGAACCGGGAGTTGCACCTGCCGGTGTTTCAGGCAATCTTGGATCTATGCCAAAAGCAGTATACCCAAAGCTTCTGAAATGCTGCTTTGTAATCTCATAAAGTCCGGTTACTTCAAAATTATGTTTATCAATAACCTTTGAATATGTTATTCCTGAGGTAGAGATCATTGAAAAGTTACGTCGTAAATTCTCTCCAAAACTTCCTTTTTCTCCATTTTCATTTGATCCGGAGTATGAATCAGGCCTAATAAACCGCTCATCGGTAGATTCTCTAAAATCTACGCCCAATCGAGTTTTAACAGTCAAATCGTCGGTGATTTTATAGTTTAATGATCCGCTTAAAATCGTTTTGTACTGATTGGTTTTATTAGTGGTATTTAACAACCTTTCTAAAGCGTTACTCCCCTCACGTTGGTCATAAATTTCATAATCATCTGAATTACCGTAATGAACTAATGTTCCATCAGAAGCATAAGGATATTCATACGGAAGTGCATAATATACTGCTGACAATGGATTACTTCCGCTGCTGGATCCTTCACGTTCAATAAAGCTCGATTCTGAATAACCTAAACTTGTGTTTATAGAAGCTGAGAATCTGCCGGCATTAAAATCAACATTATTTCTTAAAGAATAACGTTCCATACCAGATCTAACTGCAATCCCATCCTGTTTATAATAATTTAAAGAGCTATAAAACCTAACATTTTCATTACCCCCGCTTGCATCCACCTGTTGTTCGGTAAACTTCCCGGTTCTAAAGAAAATATCTTTCCAATCCGTATTTATTTTTCCAATACTATCTAAAATAACACCCGCCCTGTTTTGTTCTGCAGAGCTCATACTGGCATATTCCGGATTCTTTTTCGAGAATGTCCAGCCCGGCCCAATTTCTGATCCTGTTTCCAATCCTATTTCTTCTTCAAACTGCAGCCTTTGTGCGGTATTCATCATATTAAACTTAGGCGAAGTTAGCTTGGAAATACCATATTGAGACTTATAATTGAACTGAATCTTTCCAGATTTACCTTTTTTTGTTGTAATCACAATTACACCGTTAGCACCTTTAGAACCGTACTGCGCTTTTGAAGTAGCATCTTTTAAAACAGTAACACTTTCAAAATCGGATGGATTTAAGGTTTGAAAATAAGCATCCTCAACTGGTATTCCATCTAAAACATACAATGGAGAGGTGTTCCCGTTTATTGTCCCTATTCCTCTTAGAATAACCTGAGCACTGGTACCTGGCTGACCAGATCCTGAAGACACTTGTAACCCAGCCACCCTGCCTTGCAAAATCTGATCGAAAGTTGAAAGTGGCACCTGGCTCATGTCCTTACCTGAAACCACAGATGATGCACTTGCAGATTGTTGTTTTGTGTAATTCGTATAGCCTGTTACTGTTACTTCCTGCAGATTCTGACTATCGGTTTTCAGTGCTATATTTATCACTTTTCTATTTCCTACACTAACAAGTTGTTTTGCGTAACCTACAAATGAAAACTCAAGATTAGAGGAATTATCAGGTACGCGAATATTGTACTCCCCGTTAGCATCTGTTATCGTAGCTATTGTCAAGCCCGAAACTTTAATCGAAACCCCTGGTATTGGTAACCCTGTATCATCAACAACTTTCCCTGTGATAACAATGTCTTTTCTATTAGTCAACACAGTGGGGTAAATTACTACCAAATTGCTCTCCTTTAACGCATAGGTAAGTTTGGTATCTTTCAAAATCTGGCTCATTGCCTCATCTAATGATACATCCTGAACATTAAGAGAATTCTTATTACTACTGGAAATTGTATTGTTACTGTATACAAAACGATATTCTGTTTGGTTCTCAATTGCTTTAAGCAATTCCTTAATGCTTAGCCGGCTGGCATTAATTGTAATCTTTTGCTGGGCAAACCCGGCAGCAGAAACCTGCATACATAAAACAAGTAAGATAAATCCTGTAATTTTCATACTCAATAAGATCCTACCGGTAAAGGAATAGCTACAATGTTCTAAAAGTACATATTTTCTCATATTTGTTGGTTTAGGTTGTTTTTATCTGTTTGATAGCCTGGTTATAGCTATTTTTTTATAGTGATTATATTATTTTCAATCTCAAACTTAAAGGGATAAGATAGTTGTAAAGCTTCCAGTGTTTTAACAACAGTCTCATTTTCAAATGTTCCTGAATAGCGGTAGTCCTTTACCTGTTCATCAGCTATCAAAACTTCTATGCCATACCAGGCCTGAAGTTTCTGGGCAATGGCGGACAATGGCAGGTTATCAATATCTAGCCTGCTTCTTATCCACTTAGTTTCTTCGGGTTTCTTGGAAAAAGAATCCGTTTGCAATACAGAAACCTTGTACTCTCTAGTAACAGATTCATCCTTTGTTTCCGATTGATTATTGCTTACTACTTTTTGATTGGGTTTTAAAATCACAAAATTGCCAGGATTACTTTTAGAATCTATACGAACACTTCCATGTATTAATGATGTCTCCGTTGTTTTTGAATTAGGATAAGCCTTTATATTGAAAGTGGTTCCCAGAACTTTTACATCGTTAAAAGAAGTATGGACAATGAATGGATGGGCTGTATCGTGTTTTACATCAAAAAATGCTTCGCCGGTAAGCCACAACTCTCTTTTTCCGGTATCAAATGCATCATATAACTGAATTGAGCTTTCTTTTGCCAGCGTTATTACAGTACCGTCGCTTAGTATGAWGGTTTNTGYKTACAGCCATTMSYGACGWGTWATGCTTAAAAATATTGGGAGKGWTTTTATCTTTTAAATATGGATTTGTATAAAAGTATAAAAATAAGACCGCTACAATAGCCGCAGCTACCCCTATGGTATACTTTAGATATGCTCGTTTATGATTAAGGTCAGGTTCAGTGCCAAGTTCAATTTTTTCAACAAATGCATTACGGTATTTTATTCCCTCTTTTAACTCTTTGATCTGACTTAAACGACTGCCTTGTTTAACATTTAAGATGTTAACTATTTTTTTTGCTTCTTCAAAATCAGCTTTTCTATGTGGAATCTTATCAATCCATTCATCCCATAGAAGTTGATCGGCAAGGCTGGTGCCAAGGCAATATTGCTGAAAGGATTCACAGCAAATTAGTTCTTCAATACAAAAATCATCCTTAAGCCCTACCATAGCAATTACTTTTACTATACAGACGATAGAAATGACTTCTTTTCCTAAGAAATTCTATAATATTTTCTAAAACAATTACTTTAAGAGCTTCTTCAACATCTTAATCGCATCGTAAATTGTATTATAAGCCGTTTTCACAGTTTGAGAGCTGCGCTCGGCTATTTGTTCGTATGTTAAACCTTCGAAAAATTTCAACTGAATCAACTCCATTTGTCGCGGAGTTAGTTGTTTAATTGCCAGTTGTAGTCTATGCTTCAACTCGTCATCCTGTTGCACAGCAATCATAATCTCCTCGTACGATAGTTCAGCATGCTCTTTTTCTGCCCCCATCCTGCTAACTGCCTCATTCATTTTATCTGTGTATGCCAATTGATCAAGCATACATCTTTTTAAGGAAGTCATCAGATATGACTTCACATTATCTACAGCGTTCAGTCGAGATCTTTTATCCCACAAGTTCAAAAACACTTGATTAACACAATCTTTCACCAGTTCATCGTCTGCATTTATTTTTAATCCAAACCGGATCAAATGAAAATACATGTTACTGTACAATTCAAATAGCGCTTGTTTATCCCCAAGGCGCATTTTATCCCAATAGCTTCTAACGTCTTCCTCGAACAGCATAGTCAAGGCTTAATATAGGGGTTTTATGAGAAATACCTGGAAATTAAAAATCCAAGGGGCCTAATCTTCTCATATTTTTCAAAATGAGAAATTGTCTGTGTCTGATATATTGAGTAGCTTTTTTAGGAGTCCACCTTCTTGGATTAGGGAAACAAGCGGCGATTAGTGCTGCCTGAGCCCTGCTTAATTTAGTGCAGGACTTACCAAAGTAAGATTGGGCTGCAGCCTCAGCTCCGTAGATTCCATCTCCCATTTCAATTACATTTAGATACACCTCCAATATTCTTTCCTTGCTCCAAAGCATTTCTATCAGTAGTGTAAAATAAGCTTCAAACCCCTTTCGAATCCATGAGCGACCAGGCCATAAGAATACGTTTTTGGCAGTTTGCTGAGAAATTGTACTTCCACCCTTTATTTTTTTTCCATTCTTATTTGAGGCAAAAGCTTTTTCAATAGCTTTTAAGTCGAATCCAATGTGTTTAAGAAATAGCTGATCCTCTGCAGATACAGCTGCCCGTTTCATATTCTCGGAAATATCTTCAAAGTCAACCCATTTCTTCTCCATTTTAAATGACTTATCATGAGAACTACGCTCCAGATTTCTTTGGATCATTAAGAGTGTAATAGGAGGATTAATAAATCTGTAAACCAACACCCAAAGCACTGTAACCATTAAGAACCAAAGAAATACCTTGGTAACAATGGTTGTAATTTTCTTAAATAAGGGAGATTTTGAGTTTATTCTACTGGTTGCTCGTTTACGCTTTGCCATCGGCCAAAGGTAAGTCATAAGCCGATAATTTTAAAGCCTCCAGGAAGATTGTATGCAAAAAAAAGCGTCCCTGTTTGGACGCTTTTTAATATCAGAAGACAAATGATTACTCAGCTACAACTGCGAAAGGAACTTTAACTTTCACTTCTTTGTGTAAGTTTAAGTTGGCAATATAATCACCAACAAATTTAGGCTCAGTTTCGAAAGTGATACGGCGACGGTCAACATCAAAACCTTGTTGTTTTAATGCATCAGCAATCATGATCGTGTTTACAGCACCAAAAATCTTACCTGTTTCACCAGCTTTAGCACCGATAGATAACTTAACGTCGGTTAAACGCTCAGCAATACCTTCAGCATCTTTCTTAATTTTATCTTGTTTAAAAGCAGCTTGCTTTAAGTTTTCTGCTAATACTTTTTTAGCTGAAGGAGTAGCTAGCTGTCCAAATCCTTGCGGGATCAGGTAGTTACGGCCATATCCTGGCTTTACAGAAACGATATCGTCTTTTTCCCCTAGGGATTTGATATCTTGTTTTAAAATAATTTCCATCTCTCAGCTCCTATTTTAATTGGTCAGCAACGAAAGGCAACAAACCGATGTGGCGAGCGCGTTTTACCGCTTGAGCCACTTTACGTTGAAATTTCAATGAAGTACCGGTTAAACGGCGAGGTAAAATTTTACCTTGATCATTGATAAACTTCAATAAAAAGTTTGCGTCTTTATAATCAATATATTTAATACCGTTTTTTCTGAAACGGCAATATTTTTTCCTGTTATCGTCCACTTTTGGAGCAGTAACATATTGTATTTGATCCTTTGCCATTATACTGCAGCCTCCTGTTTAGGTTTTTTGTTAAAAGCACCACTGCGTTTCTTTTCATTATATGCAACCGCATGACGGTCTAATCTAATGGTTAAGAAACGTAGAACACGCTCATCGCGTTTTAGTTCTAATTCCAATTTACTAATTACTTCACCTGAAGATTTGTACTCTGTAAGGTGGAAGAATCCGCTTGCTTTTTTCTCAATCGGATACGCTAATTTTCTCAAACCCCAATTGTCCTCTTGAACAATTTCGGCTCCGCTATCAGCTAAGATCTTGCTGTATTTGGCAATAGCCTCTTTCGCAATTTCTTCTGATAACAACGGGGTTAGAACGATAACAGTTTCGTACTGATTCATTGTTATTATTTGTTTTTTTAATTAATCCGCTCTTAATGCGGGATGCAAAAGTAACAATAAATTTCTAATAATCAAATGATTTAGCGTTTATTGAACAACTAATCCAGCTCCGCTCGCATTCACTACTTTACAATATTAACCTGTGTGCAGCCTTTAATAGATATCAGGGTTATATCCTTCATATCAAGGCCGAAAATTTCCTGCTCTTTCCAAATAAAAAAAGGTTGACCAAAAGGACAACCTCTGTAAAAACAACACTTATTGTACTTACTTAGTACATTTGAACGGTCTTTGTAAAAACCTGGTTTGCCGATCTAATGATAAAGGTAAGCTCTTTCAGACCATGCGCAACGTCAAATCTCTTAACAAACTTTGCCTCTCCCTCAAACACACGTTCATATACAGCATCATTATATCGGTCTAAAATTTGAATTTCAAGAGGCCCCTTCGGAGCATTTTCAAAATTTAAAGTAATAATCCCGTTTTCTTTCGTTAAGACTGGCCGAACCACATCAGCGACTAACGGATCTGAAACAGAAGCCTTACCGTCCTTAAGCTGTATCTTATACTCCGCCGTATTAGATTCTGTTTTCAGTTGAAATCTATAGCTCCCATCAGGAAGTGAATTCAAATCATATGTCTTTGTAGAACCTTTTACTGCATTTATCTTTTTCCCATATACAACTTCATTGTTAGCATCATATAAAGACACTTCAACAACCTGCGTTTCATTAATAAAAAAAGTAACTGATTTTTCGTTTACATCCTTAAGTTTAATCGAAAAATTGCCTTCACTTGCATACAAACCAACAGAATTAATTAATAAAACTGCGATCAAACTGATTTTTATAAAATTTTTCATATCAAAACTATTTAAATTGAACAATTAATTTATAGATCAAAATTACCTCTGTTTTCAATCAAAAATTTATTGCATATTTCCATATATCTATGCTATATTAACCTTCAATTTGACATTAACTTCGGAAATCATATTTTATTCACTAAAAAACGAATAAAAAGAAAATGAGGAATACAAAACCAGGCTTTGAAATCATTGAATCTTCTTTCGGAAGCTCCTTTTACTATTCAAAATATGCAGAGAACCTAAACAATAAGGCACATGTATGGCATTACCACCCCGAAATAGAAATGGTCTTTGTAAACGGGGGATCCGGTAAACGGCAAATCGGGAGTCACCTTTCTTATTATACAGATGGGGATTTAATACTAATAGGCAGCAACCTGCCCCATTGTGGTTTCACGGATACCAATACAGCCAACAAGAATGAAACGGTTATTCAAATGAAACCAACCTTCCTGGGTGCTGATTTTCTAAAACTACAGGAAACAAAATACATCTCAGACCTCTTTAATAAAGCAAAGGGAGGTATTGCTTTCGGAGCTGAAACGAAAAAAACCGTTGGCAAAAGAATAGAAAGTATGGATAACCAACAACCTTTTGATAGACTTCTGACATTATTAAGTGTTTTAAAGGACCTGGAAAATGCTAAAGACTACAAAATTTTAAATGCCTCAGGTTTCTCTATGGAAATGCAAGTTCAGGACAATGACAGAATTAACATGATTTTTAATTACATTAAAGATCATTTTCAGGAAGAAATTAACCTGGCGGCCACAGCGGAGATGGCCAGCATGACGACCCCATCCTTTTGCAGGTATTTTAAGAAAATAACAAAAAAAACTTTTACCAGATTCGTAAATGAATATCGGGTGGTACATGCCGCCAAGCTTTTAGCAGAGAAGCAGATCAGTATCGCAAATATCAGTTACGAAAGCGGGTTCAATAACTTCAGCCATTTCAATAAGCTATTTAAAGAGTTCACAGGAAAAAGTGCATCAGAATACAGAAAAGAACTGAAATCCGTTTTCAAGTAAGCAGCTCTCTACTTTTACAGTCAATTTTTCAACATTTCCAACTTACCACATTCCAACCTCAACAAAAATTCATATTTTCGTTGGCGAATGGAAAATTTTATAGTATCAGCCCGTAAGTACCGCCCGGCAACGTTTGAAACCGTTGTTGGACAGCACCATATTACAGGCACGCTAAAAAATGCCATTAAGAACAATCAGTTAGCCCAGGCATTTTTATTCTGTGGACCCAGAGGTGTAGGTAAAACCACCTGTGCCCGTATTCTAGCTAAAACTATAAACTGTACTAATCTAACTGAAGATCAGGAAGCTTGCGGAACATGTGATTCATGTGTTTCGTTTCAAACTGGTCATTCATTTAATTTTCATGAGCTTGATGCTGCATCAAACAACTCTGTTGACGATATTCGCAGTTTAATTGAGCAAGTGCGTATCCCCCCACAGGCTGGGAAATATAAAATCTACATTATAGATGAGGTACACATGCTGTCTGCAAATGCATTTAATGCTTTTCTAAAAACGCTCGAAGAACCACCATCTTATGCTATTTTTATATTAGCAACAACAGAGAAGCATAAAATACTACCGACTATCCTTTCAAGATGTCAGATTTTTGACTTTAACAGGATCCAGGTTGATGATATATCCGGCCATCTGAATAAGATTGCACAACGTGAGAATATCTCAGTTGAGGCCGATGGATTACACATTATAGCCCAAAAGGCTGATGGCGGCTTAAGGGATGCGCTGTCAATGTTCGACCAGATTGTAAGTTATACTAATAAAAACCTAACCTACAAATCTGTAATAGACAACCTGAACATTCTGGATTACGACTATTATTTTAAGCTTACTCAAAACTTGACCAGTGCAGATGTTAGTAACGCATTAATCTTATTTGACGAGATTTTAAATAATGGTTTTGATGGCAATAATTTCATAAATGGACTGGCAGGTCACTTACGTAATCTATTGGTGGCTAAAGACCCTCAAACCACAAAACTTTTAGAAGTAAGTGAAAATATTAAACAGAAGTACATTTCGCAAAGTCAGCAAACACCTGTTTCATTTATACTTACTGCGCTAAATCTCGCCAATCAATGTGATCTTAATTATAAGAACAGTAAAAATCAACGATTACAGGTAGAACTGGCTTTAATCAAAATGTGCCACATCCCTTCGGTACTTCAACTCGCCCAGCACCCTAATAATAACTCCGCCACTGACACAGATCAGATTAAAAAAAAAACTAATGTAAGTTCGTCTGCACCTACAAACCCAGCCCCTGCAGAGACTCCGGTTAAAGCAGCTGAACCAATTAAACTTCCTGAACTAGCAAAAAAAACTGAACAGGATTCACCTGGCCTGCCATCGATTCCTGCGGCAAAAATAGCCAGCCCGGCACCGGCCACGAAGATTGCACTGAAACCTCTCGCCGACGCTAAAAAAGTAGCGACATTAATACCATCACTAAATGACATTGGACGTGTAGCCGAGGGAGAGGAAGGCGACGAGCGGAAATACATTAGCGGAGATGCAAGAGAGGCCTTTACCTATGAACAACTATCAGCCTTATGGACCCAATATGCAAATAAGGCAAAAGATGATGGCAAAATAAACATATACACCTTGCTTAGCAGTTCAGCTCCAATACTTGATTCTCCTGAGGAGATTACTGTACACGTAGAACACAAACTACAGGAAGGATTATTACAGGAAGAAATGATAGATTTCCTTAATTTCTTAAGGCCAAATCTGAAAAACTTTAGCCTAACTATTAAGACTAAACAGGTAGCAAGAACTGTAGTCAACAGACTTTATACCAATACTGAAAAATACCAGTACCTGATTGAAAAGAATCCTAAACTGGAAGAAATGCGTAAGCGCTTTAATCTCGACGTTAATTCTTAATGAGGTTTCACGGGTGGCGTGTCATTAACAGGATAACCCTCTTCATCCAAATCATCCCTTTCATCCTCAGGAGTGCGGGCCAGCAACTGATCTTCCGGCTCAAGCTCAAGGCTCTCTAAGGTATCAATATGCATGGCAGCACTTTCCAGGTTTTCTCCAACTTGCTGATCTTCGTCATAAGCTGAACCATTGTATGGATTTGCTTCATCATATGTAGAAATACTATCCTCACCATTTGGCGCAGAGGTATCATATGGCAATGGATGATCATACTCACTATCTTCCCCCCTTACATCAAATTCGAAACTGTTTCGGCTCTTATCGTATGATAAATTATTAAAGTCTTTAGTTTCTCCTAATTCGGTAGGGTGAAGTTTGTCGAGTGCTTTTCTTGCTCCGGGAACATTGTTTTGGTCTGCGCTCATAATGATAATTTTTATATAAACTTAGATAAAATTGTTTTTATATACAATAAAGCCTTCATGGTANATRAWRWGTAAATAAAACCTAAAAAAACCTTGAATTGTTTTCGGTTTTTAAGTTAAAATAAGAAGCCCGTTTGCATTCACAAACGGGCTTCTTATTTTAACTTTTTTTATCTTATAAATTTGCCAAAGCAGCATTAAATGTTTCACTTGGGCGCATTGCTTTAAATGCTAAATCGTCATTGGGGTGATAGTACCCTCCAATATCTTGTGGTTTACCCTGTGCGCCTATCAATTCTCCTGAAATCTTTGTTTCATTTTCAGTTAAAGCCTTAGCTAATGGGGCAAATCTAGCTTGCAACTCTGTATCCTTAGTTTGTGTAGCTAAACCCTCTGCCCAATATAAAGCCAAATAGAAGTGCGAACCTCTATTGTCTATCTGGCCTACTTTACGAGCTGGAGATTTATCATTGGCAAGGAACTTCTCAGTTGCCAAATCTAAAGTTTCAGCAAGTACCAAAGCTTTTGAATTATTTTGAGTTTGCCCTAAATGTTCCAGGGAAACAGCTAATGCTAAAAACTCTCCTAATGAATCCCAACGTAAATAACCCTCATGAATGAACTGCTCAATATGTTTTGGTGCTGAGCCACCTGCTCCTGTTTCGAATAAACCACCTCCGTTCATTAATGGTACTATAGAAAGCATTTTTGCTGATGTACCTAATTCCAAAATCGGGAATAAATCAGTTAAATAATCACGCAAAACATTACCAGTTACTGAAATGGTATCTTCTCCTTTACGAATTCTGTCTAGCGTAAATTTAGTTGCTTCAATTGGAGATAAAATACGGATGTCTAAACCAGTAGTATTATGATCCAATAGGTACTTATTTACCTTTGCAATAATCTCTCTATCATGAGCCCTATTTTCATCTAACCAGAAAACTGCAGGCGTAGCCGATAAGCGAGATCTGTTTACAGCAAGTTTTACCCAGTCCTGAATCGGTGCATCTTTGGTTTGACACATCCTGAAGATATCTCCTTTTTCAACTTTTTGATCAAAGAAAACTTTACCATTCGCATCTGTCACACGGATTATCCCGTTGGCTGTTGCCTGGAAAGTTTTATCGTGAGAACCATATTCCTCTGCCTTTTGTGCCATTAAGCCTACATTAGGTACAGAACCCATTGTAGTAACATCAAAAGCACCATGAGCTTTACAATCATCAATAGTAGCGGTATAAACACCAGCATAGCAGCGATCTGGAATTACAGCAATCGTATCTTGTTGTTTGTTATCCTTATTCCACATCTGACCTGAAGTACGGATCATAGCGGGCATAGAAGCATYYAMRATWRMATYWGWAGNNACMYSRMKSYYMKTRAWTNCTKKATNTGRMTTTWSCATRRYTMTTRMCSGSYYWTKTTSMWYTRCNMTGRGCAWTWKCGKCNCTMAANNCTKSTGNMWGTTWWSGRTNKTYCTGCAATTTTAGCATAAACATCTCCTAAACCATTACGGGTATCTATATTTAGTTCTTTAAATAAATCCGCGTATTTAGCAAAAACATCTGCAAAGTAAACTTCAACTATAGCCCCAAAAATGATAGGATCGGAAACCTTCATCATTGTAGCTTTTAAATGCGCCGAAAGTAGAACTCCAGCTGCCTTTGCTTCTTCTATAGCTTTAGCCACGAAAGATTTTAATGCAGAAAGACTCATTGCAGAACTATCGATAACTTCACCAGCTTTTAGTGACGATAATCCTTTTAGTTCAGTAACAGATCCATTAGCATCTACAAATTCTATCTTAAATTGAGTGGCTTCTGTTACGGTAACTGATTTCTCAGATCCATAAAAGTCACCTTCACTCATACTTACAACTTGGGTTTTCGAATCTGCAGACCACGCTCCCATTGAATGTGGATTGGCTTTTGCATAATTCTTAACCGCTTTTGGTGCTCTACGATCAGAGTTACCCTCACGTAAAACTGGGTTAACTGCTGAACCTAAAACTTTTGCATATTTTGCTTTGATTGCTTTTTCTTCCTCTGTTTGTGCATTATCAGGATAATTAGGAATAGCAAATCCTTGCGATTGCAATTCGGTAATCGCACCAACCAATTGTGGAATAGAAGCCGAAATATTAGGCAATTTGATAATATTAGCTTCCGGTGTGGTTGCAAGCTGGCCCAATTCTGTCAACGCATCTCCAACTTTTTGGTCTTCCTTTAAAAATTCAGGAAAGTTTGCCAAAATTCTTCCGGCCAAAGAAATATCTCTGGTTTCTACATCAATACCTGCTGAGGCTGTAAAAGCTTGTACAATTGGTAATAATGAATAGGTTGCCAACATTGGCGCTTCATCTGTTTTGGTATAGATAATTTTTGATGTATTTGACATATTTTTATAAATACGATTATATGAATAAAAAAAATAAAGCAGTATTGTTTATGATAAACGTGCTTTCTATTAAAATCGCCTAAAGATATAATAAACAGATGGATTTCACGGTGTTTAACTGAATATATTCCAGAGAAAATAGCCAATAGATGATGGTAATTATTAGCCGGTAAATTTTAGCTTTGTTAAAGAATGAAAACATTTTTAACAGGACTATTTGCCCTCATAGGAGTTACAAGCTTTGCTCAGGCACAACAGGATTCTACCAGAAGATTAAATGAGGTTACCATAAGACCTTATTTTTCTACCCAATCTTTAATCAGATCTACAGGTACAATTGGCCTGATTGATAGTACTACCCTTACTAAACAATCTGGCAACTCATTTGTCTCAGCTATAAATACAATTCCGGGGGTTAGAATGGAAGAACGTTCTCCCGGAAGCTACCGGTTATCTATAAGAGGCAGCTTACTAAGATCGCCTTTTGGAATAAGGAATATTAAAATTTATCTGGACGACTTCCCATTAACTGATGCAGGAGGGAATAGTTATCTGAATGCTCTTGATGTTGCAGGTGCATCACAACTTCAAATTTTAAAAGGCCCGCAGAGCAGTATCTATGGGGCTAACTCTGGTGGTGTCATTTTGATACAACCCCAAGGCACTAACGCGCCAATGGATAGCACCTTTGTTTCATTAAAACTCGAAGGGGGATCATTTGGAGCTTTTCATCAAAATGCACTGTTACAGCATCAATCAGGAAAGTATAAATTAAGCATTACCCAAGCCTACCAGCGAAGCGATGGCTATCGTGATCACAGCAATATGGACCGCAAGTATTTTCAAGCGCTGCAAAAGTGGGATTATACAAAAAAAGCGAACTTAAAAGCGTTGTTATTCTATTCCGACCTACACTACAATACTCCTGGTGGACTAACCGAGCTCCAATACAAACAAGATCCAAAATTGTCTCGTCCGGCAGCTGGCCCGATCAAAAGTGCAATAGACCAGAAAGCAGGTATCTATAGCAAAACCTTATATGGTGGCATCTCCAACAATTGGATAATCAACGGTAATTTCAAACACGTAATTTCTGTATTCTCATCTTACACAGATTTTAAGAACCCTTTTATAACCAACTATGAAAAGCGGAAAGAATTTACTTTGGGGCTCCGTTCTTATCTGGAATACACAAGAAACTCATCTGATGTAGAATGGAAGTTTAACCTGGGCTTGGAAAGCATGAAAACAGGTACCGATTTTGATAACTATGATAATAATTACGGTCAGCGGGGTGCTGTTCAGGCATCTGATAAACTAAACGCAAATTCCAACTTCGCATTTGCCCATTTAAGTATCGACCTTCTTCAAAAACTGCTCGTTGAATTATCTGCCAGTGCCAATCTCTATGAATACAACTATAAGAGCATCGCTCCAGTCGCCATCCCAAAAAAAACGAACAGGTTTGATATCCAGTTCATGCCAAGGGTAGCTTTGTCCTATAAAATAGATGATCAATTATCTTTAAGAAGCTCCGTRAGCAAAGGATATTCTCCCCCAAGTCTTGCTGAAGTAAGGGCATCAGACAATGTAATTAATCTTGATTTACAACCTGAATATGGTTGGAATTATGAGACTGGAGTAAGGTATGAAGGTGTGAACAAAAGGTTATTTATTGATGTAACCGGATTTTATTACAATCTTAAAAATGCAATTGTTAGGCGCACCGTGTTGGTTAATGAAAAAGAGGCAGAATACTTTATAAATGCTGGAGGCACAAAACAATGGGGGCTTGAAAGTTCTTTAGCTTTTTGGATCATTCCTCTCAATAATATACATTTTGTTAAAGGTTTGCAGTTAAGGAATTCATATACACTTAGTCATTTTAAATTTGATCAGTATCTGGACAAGACCAATGATTTCTCTGGAAATGACCTTACCGGAGTTCCTAAAACAACAATTGTTAGCAGCGCCGATATACAACTACCGAAGCACTTTTCTGTGTTTTTACAGCACAACTACACCTCTAGTATCCCACTTAATGATGCAAATACAGTTTACGCAAGGAAATATCACCTGGTGCAAGCTAAAATTGGGAAAAAGAACTTATACATAGGAAATGTTCCTTTTGAAATCTACATAGGAGCAGATAACATATTAAACGAAAAATACAGCTTAGGCAACGACTTGAATGCACTCGGTGGCCGGTATTTTAATGCCGCAGCAACAAGGAACTTTTATGGCGGGTTGTTAATATGTTTATAACTAGTTAATAACTATTTTTTCCTCATCTTTCATTTTAAATTAAATGTTTGTAATTTGTTGTTAGACMWTWYSMWACAYGNAYSCTNMYWMCGANNWWMKCTATTTTCAGAAAAGCAGCGATTTGGGCAAAAATGGATTTGGGCAATCCTTATTGGAGCTAACTTAATATTCTTTTACGGCGTATTTTATCAGGTTTTTCAAAGAAAATCATTTGATGACAACTCTATGAGTAACATGCAGTTGCTAATAGCCTCGGGCTTAATGCTAGTGTTTACACTTGCAGTTTTAACATTAAAACTAGAAACCTATATTAAGAAGGACGGCATTTATGTACGCTTTTTTCCCTTCCATTTAACATTAAAAAAATATTCCTGGGATAATATTCAAAGATTTTCTGTGAGGCAATATGATCCTATTACCGAATATGGTGGCTGGGGATTTAGGTTTGGCTTCCTAACGAAAGGAATGGCATTTAACGTTTCCGGGAACAAGGGGATACAACTTGTTTTAAAAAATGGATCCAGACTGTTAATTGGGACTAATAAACCAGATGAAGCATCAGAAACACTAAAGAAACTGGAACAACGGTCTGTATTTAATTAGTCTATTTTTTAACTATGCTCTGAATAGGATATCTTCTATGTCTTAAATTATTAAATATCAACGCTACCAAAAATAGAATCATTATGCCCGATAATACTGGAGATAATACATACATATAGCCCAGAGCCTTAATCTTTTCGCTGCCAATTACGGCTATTAATGCTGTTGCTCCACCCGGAGGATGTAATGTTTTGGTAATTTGCATTGCAACTATTGATAATGAAACAGCTAAGGCACAAGCCAGCCAACTCTCGCCAGGAAAAAATTTAGCAACGGTTACGCCAATTATTGCCGAAATCAAATGGCCACCTATTAAATTTCTTGGTTGTGCCAGGGGACTATTAATAATGCCATAAATAAGCACAGAAGAAGCGCCAAAAGAGCCTATCAGATACAAATTATCATTGGCTACCAGGTATTTGCTATTTAACAATCCTATTAAGCCTATACCTATAAATGATCCAATAAAAGTCAAGATGTGTTCTTTGGCATCAATTAAAGTTTCACGATATAGTACATACCTTGCCCTACGATAGTGCTTCCTAATTCTCTTTCTCGGCATTGCTCTTTAAAATATGGCGCAAAAATAAGATTATATCTAGTCATTTACTAGTCATTATCTAAATATCACTACATCTTATAAACTATAAGGTGAGCAAAAAAAGCTCACCTTAGGTTTTAAATTAGTAGCCCGCAGTAAAACGCTGACGAGGATGTTTATTGTTTTCTAGTTCATCAACAATTGCCATTGCCAAATCCTGAACCGACAAAATACTTCTCCCATCTTCATTAAACACAGGGCTATTTGTACCTAAACGATATTTACCCGTACGACCTGTTGTAATACCAGGGTGCATTTCAATAGCCGGACTAAAGAAACTCCACTCCAACCCCTGCTCTTGTTTAAGCGTGGTTAAATAATCTCTGGCCGCTGTAGCACCCGCTTTATATTCGGCAGGGAAATCTGGTCCATCCACCAATTGTTTGCCGTCAATTTCCAGGCTACCTGCACCACCAACAACGATTAAACGATCAACACCAGATGCTTTAACTGCTTTTTGAATGGCCTCAGAACCTGCTACAAAATCATTATACAAATTAGGGTTTGCCCACCCACTATTGTATGCACTGATTATTGCATCATTTCCTCCCAATACATCTGTTAAAGCCAACGTATCATTAACATCAACCCCCTTAACAGTCAATTTATTACTTCCAATTTTAATCTTTTCAGGACTGCGTACAATAGCTGTAACCTCATGCCCTCGATTAAGTAATTCTTTTAAAATGGCCGTTCCTACGAAACCACTTGCGCCAATTAATGCTGTTTTCATATCCTTATTTATTTTTAAATATTATTGTAACAAATTTTATTACAGTTATGCGTAAAAAAAATCAATCAAAACGATTGCTGAAATCCGCAAGGGTTTGAGAGGAAAGTTCTTTTAATAATGCCTGCTCTGTCGAATTATATAAGTTATTCAAATGTGTATTCATTTGTTTACCTACAGAACATTGCGGATTAGGTGTATTCTTTGAAATACCCAGCAAATTATTCTGTTTTACTGCCTTATAAATATCCGCCAGATTAATTTCTTTTGCTGATTTACTTAGATAACTCCCTCCATTTTTTCCCTCTTTACTGTCAACAAATCCATGATTTCGTAAATTACTTAATTCCTTTCTTACCAATACTGGATTAATATTTATGCTTCCAGCCATAAATTCTGATGACAACAATCCACCCTTAGCCCTTTCAAGCAAAGTAAGTATATGTAAAGAAATAGCAAATCTTGAGTTACTCATACTGTAATTAAAATTATTACAGTACAAAGGTACCCTAATAAATGTAAATTCCAAACACCAAATGTGCTATTACTGGTTATAGAAACCGTCCTAATTTAATGATTAGCAAGTTTCGGGTTTTATTGTATACCTCATCAGTGTAATTTTGTTATATTAAATTAAAGATCATGGAAACATTAAGTCAAATTGATTACAACAGAATTGCAGAGGCGATAGCGTATTTAAAACTAAATTTTAAACAACAACCATCATTAGAAGACATTGCTGAGCATGTAAACCTGAGTCCATTTCATTTTCAGCGCATGTTTAAAGAATGGGCTGGTGTTACCCCCAAGAAATTCCTCCAGTACCTTTCTATTGAATATGCAAAAAACATACTTAAAGATAAAGACACGACCTTGTTTGATGCAGCCTATGAGACAGGGCTATCCGGTACCAGTCGCCTGCACGACCTTTTCATAAATATAGAAGGAATGACTCCGGGTGAATTTAAAAATGGAGGGGAGCAGCTTGCCATAAATTATAGTTATGCAGAAAGCCCTTTCGGATCTCTAATAGTCGCATCAACAAAAAAAGGAATTTGTTATATGGCTTTCGCTGATGATCAACTCGAAGCATTAACGATGTTAAAAAACACATTTCCTAATGCCAAATACTGTCAACTATTAGATATGATACAGCAAAGTGCACTTTATATCTTTACTCAAGACTGGAGCAGGTTAAACGAGATTAAACTTCATTTAAAGGGCACAGCTTTTCAAATAAAAGTATGGGAAACTTTGTTAAAGGTTCCGATTGGAGGATTAACTACCTATGCTTCCATCGCTTCAGCAGTTAAGAATCCAAAAGCGAACAGAGCAGTTGGTTCAGCTATAGGGAATAATCCGGTTGCTTTTTTGATTCCATGCCACAGAGTCATCAAATCCACAGGAGAATTTGGACAGTATCACTGGGGCAATTCTCGTAAAACAGCAATTATAGGATGGGAAGCAGCAAAAACAAATTCACAAGAATAAAAAGACCTTATTCTTTATTTGCAAGACTTCTCCAAAGATAAAATACCAGATAACTCTCCCATCCTGAATAGTCTTTAAAAAATGTTTGAATTTCTATATGTTGCTTTTTATCTGTAATGATATTATGGTTTAACAATGAATTTAGAAGACCCGCATCGCCATAAGGAACACATGAATGTTCCTTTAAAGATTTCATAAGGGCATAGTTAGCAGTCCACACACCTATTCCCTTTATGTTATTTAATGCTTTTTGTCTTGCGTTAAGATCCGGCAACGCAAGTAAATTATCTTTACTCATTTCTCCGTTAGCAAATGCTTTAGCAATTATAATCAGATATTCCGCCTTACTTCTTGAAAATTGCATCTCTTTCAGATCGTCAGCACAAAGGCTTGCAAGTACATCACAACTTGGAAATACATAATAATTAACGTCATTAAAAGACATATAAGTTCCATACTTTTCTACAAGCCGTCTTTTTAATTTGTATGCAAAAGTAAGATTGATCTGTTGCCCTATTATTGCCCAACAAATAGCTTCGAATAAATTAGGAATTCCTATTAATCTTAACCCGCTATATGCTGTTACCATATAAGCTAACCTTTCATCCTTTTTCACTAATCGATAAAAGGATTCCATATCTTTCTCAAGGTCAAACCAATCAGATATAAATTGTTTGATTTTTTTTACATCGCTTTCTTCCAAATCTCCCACAAGTACTTCGATCTGCAAATTACCTTCATAAAAGGCCACACTAATCAATAACTGGCGACCTTCAATTTCAAAAACCTTTATAACCTGATCTGCATCTACCTTATGCATGCAATCGTCAAAGTTCCTATCCAGGAACCATAAACACTCTTGAAAATCAAAATTCGTAGGAGCTTCAATTGATATGATCGGTTTATTCATATCTCAAAAGTATTCATTTGTTTATACAATAAAATCTGATTCTTGCTTAATAAGTAACACCTACAGAATCCCGAGTTCCTTATATCCTTACTTTCACTGATTTTTCATTTGCCCCGTTAAGGTAAACTACCTGCTGTTTTGCTTTTGTTAATTCGCCCCCATCTATGTTAACAAACTCGTTACCTGTCCCTTCCAGACTAAGCAATACTTTACAAGGGGTTAAAACACGGACACCAGCAAGCAATATATCTTTGGAATTTGTAACCCTAAGCAATGATGGAGCATCTAAACTGCCTTGTAAACTTAAGCCATTTATAGAAGCATCCTGAACATTATCAAAAACTATAGCAGGCCGAAGGTCATTCTTCTCAAACTCAAACCGCACATTATGTAAGCTTAAACCTTTAACGTTTCGGGCATACAAGCCATAAGCTGGTGGCCCACCTGGTGTTTTATCCCAAACGCCAAAATACTCAGCAGCTATATTTGGTACGTCTCGTTTTTCCGCCTGCTCAGCAGTTCCCCCTCCCGCATATTTTATACGAACATCGGTAAAACTGACATCTTCAATATAATATTCCCCCATTGCATTCAATGTAATGCAGGAGTTTTTTTCGCCCTCCCATGTATGTAACTCAAAATGAATATCGGGATGAGGAACCGGCAATGCCACAACATTAGCCCTTATATTATTAAACGAAATATTTCGGAGATAGGATTTCCTCGCAGGTTGACTATTTCCAGTACTTTTACCACTATTTACCCCGCTGAAACCAATACCGATTGGACCGGTTACATTTTCCATAACTATATTTGAGAAGCTAAAGTTCTGTATACCGGCAACACCGGCGCTGATCTTAATTGCGCAACCATAGGTATCATAAATAAGACAGTTTGTAATGGCAATATTTTGTGATTCACCACCCCCAAAACGAAATATTGACCAGCGCGTACTGAAACTGCAATTAGTTACCGTAACGAATTTATTGCTCCCAAATAAGGCACAAGCATCGTCCTGGCACTGAACATCACTGTTAATCAAATGGACATATTGACAGCTATTAAAATGAAAGCCATCATTATTCTTATTTACACGGTTGTAAATCCTTACGCCATCGATATAAACATGTTTACATTGTAATAATCGCACGCAATGATATGCGCTGGCAACCATAAAAACATCATCCATACGCAGGTTAGCACACTGATAAAATATCAACAGATGGGGCCTATCAAAATTACCGTTTACTCCATTTTGTCCAGGTCCAGTATTATCGCCCTTTCCAGTATAAAACGCCAGACCATTTCCATCTATTGTCCCCTTACCCTCTATACTAAGTCTTTCAGCATTTACTGCATATAAGAATACAATATTCCCGTTTCCTTCAGGAATTCCTTTTCCTGCAGTATAATCTTCTCTTCTAGGACTTCCCAAAAGTTTTGCTTCCGCAGACAGATGTAAAGTTACATTAGATTTAAGCTCCAGAGTTCCCGACAGAAATACCCCGGCAGGGACCATCACTACACCTCCTTTGTTATTATTACAAGTATTTATAGCATCCTGAATAGCCTTTGTATCGAGCACTTTACCATCGCCCTCCGCACCAAAATCTCTGATATTATAAACATCTGTTCTATTCTCTGCCTGAGGTATCTTTCCGCTAATTAATGAGGCTCCAGCTACTGAAAGAGCAGGCACAGAAACTCTTCCTAGCCATTTACGGCGGGATAATTGATCCATATTGTAGTTTGATTTATAAATTTCCTATCATAAATATACGGACGACGAAAAAACAATAACTCTCCCCAATAACCTAATTGATCAGCCGGATTGGCTTTTTCTATAAAAGCAAATTCCCTCTCTGCGCCATTTAGTTCTCTTTTGGCAAGGCTATTGTAGGATAAAATGTATCAACCAATATCATTATGAAAAAATCACTGCTACTTTTAACCGCCATTGCAATGTTTGCCACTGCTTGCAATAGCAGCAATACTGATGATAAAAGTATCGACAGTACATCGGTAACATCAATTGATACTTCTCTAACACCATCCGTACCTGTTCATGAAAAAATATCTGAGTGCTATATCTATGCTAAAAACCAAGATACCGCCAAGCTTAAAATAAATACAGAAAATGATGAATTGACCGGTGACTTGAGTTATAATCTATTTGAAAAAGATAGTAACAAAGGAACCATTTCAGGAGAGGTTAAAGGCGATACGATTCTAGCCGAATACACTTTTGATTCGGAAGGGATGCGCTCAACTAGAGAAGTTGTATTTTTAAAAAGAGACAGAAAACTATATGAAGGCTTTGGCGAAGTAGAAGAGAAAAATGGAAAAACTGTATTTAAGGACAGAACAAAATTAAAATTTGAAGACGCAATAGTATTTTCTTTAACAGATTGTAAATAGCTTAAAAATTTTCAAAGCGTTCCCAAAAACCATCAACTGGTAGCTTAGCAAAAATATTTACAGGCTCTTTTTTTACTGGATGAACAAATTGCAATCTACGCGCGTGTAAGCAGATACTACCTTTTCGACTTCCTCTGGGGTAACCATATTTATTATCGCCAACAATAGGACATCCTAAAGTAGATAGCTGTACTCTTATTTGATGAGAACGCCCGGTAAGCGGATCAACTTCAATCAGGTAGTAGCCGCCAAGTTCCCCTATTAACCTATAACTTAATTCCGAACGCTGACTTCCGGGAACTTCGACAATATGTGGAGTAACCACATTTTTTTGAGGGTTTTTCACTAGCCAATGAACAAGTGTACCTGAAGATTTAGCAGGCTTATTTCTAACAATGGCCCAATACGTTTTTTTTACTTCACGATTTTTGAATACTGCATTCATCCGCTCTAATGCCTTACTTGTTTTAGCAAAAAGTATTACTCCGCTAACAGGTCTGTCTAAACGGTGTACGACACCCAAAAAAGCACTATTGGGTTTATTATACTTTTTAGCAAGATATTTCTTAACCTGCTCGTCAAGAGGCTCGTCTCCAGTTTCATCAATCTGCACAATGTCACCCGCGCGTTTCAATACCGCTATAAGGTGATTGTCTTCGTAAAGTACATCTTTATCGGTTACCGGCATTAATACTGCTCTTTTTCGTTCGGAAAATCTTTTGCTTTCACATCTTTAATGTACGACTGTGCAGCGCCCAATATACCATCATACAGATTTACATATTGGCGCAAGAAGCGAGGTTTAAAACCTTTTGTTAAACCAATCATATCATTAACAACTAGCACCTGACCATCGCAATCCGGGCCCGCACCAATACCTATAGTAGGAATTTGTAAACTTTCAGAAACTACTTTGGCTAATTTCGCCGGTATCTTTTCAAGCACAATAGCAAAACAACCAGCTTCCTGAAGTGCAATTGCATCGGTTTTTAATTTCTCTGCTTCATCTTCATCTTTTGCTCTAACAGTGTAAGTTCCAAACTTATAAATAGACTGAGGCGTTAACCCAAGATGTCCCATAACAGGAATTCCGGCTGTAATGATACGCGATACTGATTCAGCTATTTCTGTTCCACCTTCAAGCTTTACGCCGTGTGCACCAGATTCTTTCATAATCCTAATTGCAGAATTAAGTGCCTCTTTGGAATTGCCTTGATAACTACCAAAAGGCAGATCAACTACAACGAAAGCCCGTTTTGCCCCTCTAACTACACCTTGGGCATGATAAATCATCTGATCAAGTGTGATAGGTAAAGTGGTTTCATGTCCGGCCATTACATTTGATGCTGAATCACCAACTAATAATACATCCAAACCGGCATCATCAAGAATTGTGGCCATCGAATAATCGTAAGCGGTTAACATGGCTATTTTCTCTCCACTAGCCTTCATTTCCTGAAGTATATGTGTGGTTATGCGTTTAACCTCTTTGTTTACAGACATAGTTCTATAGTTTTGTAGCGACAAAATTAGTTTTTACATTCGAAATAAAGACAGTTTTATCGTTTTTGTGACATTTTGTTAATGCCTTGCTAAGTTTGCACATACGACTACATAATAATAGAGAGATGTACAATCGTTGAATGTTATACAAAACAATCTAAAAAAAATTCTTGATTTAAATCCTCAAAAACGTATCTTTGTATCCCGAAATGAAGGGGTCACTTAACAGCACATTTGTTAACTACAAAAACGGCATCAAAGCCGCGCTAGAACCATCATTTTTTCCTTTTTTTATCCCAATAATTTCTCTTAATAATTACCATGACTAATTACACCAAGTTACCTGCAATCTTGTTACTGGCTGATGGCACAGTTTACCACGGTAAAGCCGCTGGAAAAATAGGCACAACAACAGGCGAGATCTGTTTTAATACAGGTATGACAGGATATCAGGAAATTTTTACGGATCCTTCTTATTTCGCTCAGATTATGGTAACCACCAATGCACATATTGGAAATTATGGTATCCACAAAGATGAAACTGAATCAGAAAGCATAAAAATTGCTGGTTTGGTTTGCAAAAATTACAACATCGGTTTTAGCCGTAAAGAAGCTTCTGAATCTATACAGGATTATTTTCAGAACGAAAATATTGTAGGGATCTCTGATATTGATACACGTGCTTTGGTTCGTCACATCAGAAATAAAGGAGCGATGAATGCAATCATTTCTTCAGAAATCACTGACCTTGAAGAATTAAAAAGCAAATTAGCTGAAGTACCATCTATGGATGGCTTAGAATTATCTTCTAAGGTTTCTACCAAAACACCTTATTTCTACGGCTCACCTGATGCTACCTATAAAATAGCAGCACTAGATTTGGGTATCAAGAAAAACATTTTACGCAACTTCGACGACAGAGATATTTATGTTCAGGTTTTCCCTGCTAAAACCACTTTCGAGGAAATGGACAAATGGGGTGCTGATGGTTATTTCATTTCTAATGGCCCTGGTGATCCTTCGGCAATGCCATACGCTATTGAAACTGTCACAAAAATATTAGCTGCTGATAAACCTCTTTTTGGAATATGCTTAGGCCATCAACTGCTTGCAGAAGCAAACGGAATAGGTACTATGAAAATGTTTAATGGCCACAGGGGCTTAAATCACCCGGTTAAAAATATCATTAAAAATCATTGCGAAGTAACTTCACAAAACCATGGTTTTGGAGTTATCCCTGAAGATGTAAGAAAATCAGAGAAAGTAGAGATTACCCATATCAATTTAAATGATCAATCTATTGAGGGTATTCGAGTGAAAGGCAAAAAAGCATTCTCAGTACAATACCACCCTGAGTCTTCTCCAGGCCCACATGATTCTCGTTATCTTTTCGATGACTTTATAAATATGATCAAGAGCGAATTAGCCTGGTAATATTCACCGGTTCAAAATTATCATTTTACCGACATTTTAGAAGGTTTAGCAGAATAGCGTTTTCTATTCCTCTAAACCTTCTTACATTTATAACATGGATAAAACAAATGCCATTATCAGTGTAAAAGAACTGGTAAAAAAGTATGACGATTTCACTGCAGTTAAAGGTATCAGCTTTGAAGTTTATGAAAATGAGATATTTGGTCTTTTAGGACCAAATGGCGCAGGAAAAACCACCACACTCGAAATTATTGAAACCCTTCGCGAAAAAACTTCAGGAGAGATCATTGTTGATGGCTATTCTGTTGACAAAGATGCCAACAAAATTAAAAGGATTATAGGTGTACAGTTACAGGCTGCCGGTTATTACCCAAACCTAAATTTGGTTGAGTTAATGGAACTGTTTTCTGGCCTTTATGGTGTAGACATCAAACCGATGGAGATGCTTGAAAAGGTAAATCTTCAGGACAAAGCGAGAGCTAAGTATAAAGCGCTTTCAGGTGGACAAAAACAACGGTTTTCTATAGCCACCACTCTCATTAACTCTCCCAAAATTATTTTCCTTGATGAACCTACTACCGGATTAGATCCTCAGGCACGCCGCAATTTATGGGATTTAATTATTGATATAAGAAATAACGGAACAACAGTAGTGATCACCACACACTATATGGACGAAGCAGAACAACTTTGTGATCGCGTTGCTTTTGTTGAGCGGGGCGAGATCATCGCTTTAGATACGCCTGATAATCTGATAGACAATCTTATCAATAGTGGCTTTGAACGCACTAAAGAAGTTAAAAAGGCCAACCTGGAGGACGTTTTCATAAACCTGACAGGCAAAGAATGGCGCGAGGATAATTAAAAAAGAAAATGAGCAAACCCTATAATAATACAAAAGCTACGTTGGCCCTTGCAAAAGCAAGTTTCCGTTCTATTATGCGTAGCCCATCAGCAGTTGTTTTTACACTTGCTTTTCCGCTAATCTTCATTCTTGTTTTTGGCTTTTTAGGCCGCGGAGGTGTTAAGGTTGACTTAGCTATTGCCCCTGGATCAGATTTACAAAATCCTATTGTTAAGGCACTGGAACAAATCAGTGTTGTTCATATCATCAAAGATAAAGATCCTGCGGAATTAAAAACAGGACTTGAGAAAGGAAACATAGACGCTGTTATTAACGTTCAAAAAAACATTCAGGATGCGCCAGCTTACCTTGCCAATGTTCAATACACATCTGCTTCTATAGACAAGGGAACTATACTTAAATCGGTGTTGAACAACCTTATGTATACTTTAAATTCAAAAGATATAAAACCTAGCATAGCGCAATTAAATGAAAGCACTGTTCAGGGTAGGGTTTACCGCACTATTGATTTTATCCTGCCTGGACAACTCGGCTTTTCTTTATTGAGCACGGGCGTATTTGGAACAGCATTTGTATTTTTCAGTTTAAGACAAACCTTAGTCATTAAACGCTTCTTTGCAACACCAGTTAGCAGAGCTAGTATTGTATTTGGCGAGGGAATTGCAAGAATAGGTTTTGCGCTTTGTGGTGCAGTATTTATTATACTTATTGGACATTTCTTTTTCCATTTCACCTTAATTCACGGTATTATCACGGTGTTGAATATGCTTTTACTTGCAATCATAGGCCTCATTGTTTTTATGGGCTTTGGTTTTGTAGTTTCCGGAATAGCAAAAAGTGAAAGTACTATACCTCCTATTTCAAATATTATAACATTGCCTCAGTTTCTGCTGTCAGGCACTTTCTTTTCTATAGATGCATTTCCGTCATGGCTTCAGCCAATAAGTCGTGCTTTACCTTTAACTTACCTTAATGATGCTATGAGAAAGGTAGCTTTTGAGGGAGCTGGCTTGTGGGATGTAAAACATCAGATTCTTATTATGATAATTTGGGGCATCGGTGTGTATGCTGTTGCTGTCAAAGTATTTAAGTGGGAATAACCCTCTGACAATCTGCATTTTCCTCTAGGAAAATTGAATAATTGTTTTTAAATTTCATTATAAAAACAAACATTCTTCTATTAATTTACTAACCAAGTAGTGAAAAAACCAAACCTTCATTACCACTAAACTAAATTAAACTCCTATGAAAAAACTAGCAGCAGAATTTATCGGTACATTTTGGCTCGTGCTTGGCGGTTGCGGTAGCGCCGTTTTAGCTTGTAACTATCCAGGCGCAGGCATTGGCTTTGCGGGGGTAGCACTCGCTTTTGGACTAACAGTAGTAACTATTGCTTATGCTCTTGGCCATATCTCCGGGGCACATCTAAACCCAGCAGTTTCAGTCGGTTTATGGATCGGCGGACGTTTTGATGGAAAGGATTTGGTGCCCTATATTATTTCACAGGTTCTTGGTGGCATAGTTGCTGCGGGCGTATTATACGTTATCGCTACTGGAAATGGAAACCCTATTGGTGGATTTGCTACCAATGGCTATGGAGACTTATCACCCGGGAAATATAGCATGACAGCAGCGTTGGTTACCGAAATTGTAATGACCTTCATTTTTTTAATCATTATATTGGGTGCAACAGATGATAGAGCACCCAAAGGATTTGCCGGTTTAGCGATTGGACTTGGGCTTACACTAATACACCTGATCAGCATACCTGTAACCAATACTTCAGTTAATCCTGCAAGAAGCACAAGTCAGGCGCTTTTTGTTGGAGGCGAAGCATTAAGTCAACTTTGGTTATTCTGGGTTGCACCTATAGTTGGTGCCATTTTAGCGGGAATAGTATACAAAGCTATCTTTGCAGCTAAGAGCGAAAACACACAAACTTAACTGACTAAAATACAGATTCATAACAACAAAAACATTAAATATTCAGCAATGAAAAAGTCGTAATTAAATTAATTACGACTTTTTTGCGTTTAATTTTTAACTTTGGATATCGCCTTAGTAATTGTAAATTTTACACTAAGGGTTATTTACAAATAAAAACCAATAAAAATGAGTTTAATAATTGATGTTCATGCGCGGCAAATACTTGACTCCCGCGGCAATCCTACGATCGAAGTAGATGTAATTACAGAAAATGGTATCCTTGGTCGTGCGGCAGTACCATCAGGAGCTTCTACTGGTATGCACGAAGCTGTGGAGTTAAGAGATGGTGATAAAAAAGTTTACTTAGGTAAAGGTGTTTTAAAAGCCGTTGCCAACGTGAATGATAAAATTGCTGATGAATTAAAGGGTATTGATGTATTTGAACAAAATGCTATCGATAGCTTAATGATCAAGCTTGATGGAACAGAGAACAAAGGAAATCTTGGTGCTAATGCTATTTTAGGTGTTTCTTTAGCCGTTGCTAAAGCTGCAGCTCAAGAAAGCCGCCAACCTTTATACCGTTATATCGGAGGTGTTAATGCTAACATTCTACCTATCCCGATGATGAACATCGTAAACGGTGGGTCTCACTCTGATGCTCCTATCGCTTTTCAGGAATTTATGATCATGCCTGTTGGCGCATCTTCATTCTCTGAAGCGTTAAGATGGGGAACTGAAGTATTTCACAACTTGAAAGCTATTTTGCATGACAGAGGTCTTTCAACAGCTGTAGGTGACGAAGGTGGATTTGCTCCAACTTTTGATGGTACTGAAGATGCAGTTGAAACTATTATCAAAGCTATCGAAAAAGCAGGATACAAAGCTGGTGAGCAAATCTTTTTAGCATTTGACTGTGCTGCTTCTGAGTTCTACAAAGACGGCAAGTACGACTATACTAAATTTGAAGGTGATAAAGGAGCTATCCGCACAAGTGCTGAGCAAGCTGATTATCTTGCATCTTTAACCGAAAAATATCCAATTATCTCTATTGAAGATGGAATGGATGAAAACGATTGGGATGGCTGGAAAATGTTAACTGATAAAATTGGCGATAAAGTTCAGCTTGTAGGTGATGATTTATTTGTTACAAATGTAACTCGCTTGCAATCAGGAATCGACAAAAAAACTGCGAACTCAATCTTAGTTAAAGTAAACCAAATCGGTTCATTAACTGAAACTATCAATGCTGTTTCTTTAGCTCAAACTAATGGCTATACCTCAGTAATGAGTCACAGAAGTGGTGAAACTGAAGATACTACCATTGCAGATCTTGCAGTTGCATTAAACTGTGGTCAGATTAAAACAGGTTCAGCTTCTCGTTCAGACAGGATTGCAAAATACAATCAATTGTTACGTATTGAAGAAGAATTGGGTGCTGCTGCACGTTTTATTGGTAAAGACTTCAAATTCTTAAAGAAGTAAAAACACTTATCTTAAATCTTTAGGATAAAAATTCAATAGCAAACAACCCCATTACAGCAGTATTGGGGTTGTTTTGTTACTATCAGTTACCAGGTTCATATAGCATTAAATCTTCTATTATTGCGGAAATCTTTTCATAAGGATACTTATGGGACAGAAAATAATGTCCGGCATTAATATCTGCATCCCATCGATTAGATCCATCTTTATTTACGATAAACTTCCCTGGACCGTTTACGTAAAAATATTTTTCAGGATTTCTGACCGCACATAAAACTGCTGTTTGATCCCAAGATGGCCTATTGCTTAGTAGATTTTTATCATAGGTTGCCAAATTATATTGATATGCCCATGCGGCAGGATTTTTACTAATATTTTGCTTTGCCACTTTTCCTCCTGTGAGTATCTTATCTCCAATTTCAAAACCACTCAGCAATATCGGCTTCGGCCATCTACTAAAAGCTTCATAAGCCGCTTCCTTATGTTCATGTACATTAAATTCAATTCCATTTGGTATAATTCCAGCCATTGCGACCCAATTTTTTACTTTCTTTTTAACAAGGTCCATTCCCGAAAGATTGGAAAATTTATCAGGCGTTGAATTGAGCAGCTCTGCTATATTAGAGGTAAAGCCAACTGTAACTATCGTAACGCTATTGTCTTCCTGCCTGGCCAATACTTTTCGATAAACCTCTAAAGCATTTGGATATTCAGTGGGCTTTTTCTTAAGAAAATGTAAAACCAGCGAATCATTCCAGTTATTATGGGCTATGAAGTCCGGGGCTTTTGCGGATGCTATACCTATCGGAATATTGGGTTTGCCAAAATATTGGTTAAAAACTTCTATTGTCGGCGCAACAGAAGCATGGTTATCACTGGATACTGTAGCAAGTATCTCACATTCGTCTCTAGCAGCCAATGCGTGCAAAACTGTTATTGCGCCTACATCATCAAAATCCGGCCCCATATCTGTGTCGAAGATGATTCTCGGTTTTCTATCCGCTTTACCGTGTTCAACGGTCAAGCCACTAACAATGCAAAAAACCAATGAGCAGAGAATTACTTTCATATCTATGTCAATTAACCCTATGCAATATCTGATCTTTTATCTAATACCTCACTATTGAAACACATAAATTACGACCAGCTAAATCCAATATGTTAATAAGTGGAGAATACACATTTGAATAAGAGGCAAAGGTTTTAAATCTTCGGGTGTTATTTTATATATTTGTCCATATGAATCGTTTTCTAGAACTTTTACGTAACAAATACCTCCTAAGCATAGCTGCATTCGTAGTATGGATGTTATTTTTCGATAAAAACGATGTAATAGCACAATACGAATACAGATCACAAGTAAGCAAACTTCAGGAAGAAAAGGACTTTTATGTGAAGGAAATTGCTAAGGTGAAGAAAGATCTTAACGAATTAAATACAGATCTGAATACAGCAGAGAAATTTGCCCGCGAAAAGTACTTTATGAAAAAAGATAATGAAGATGTTTTTGTGATCATCAATGAAGCCCCAAAAGACTAATAGCCAAACTTAGGCAACGTTACTTTATACCTTACTACTACTATTCTTACAGTAAAAATAAATGCAATCACAGCAACCTTTGCCAGATCTTCTTTCAAGTTAAAATATAGAAGTGTAAAATATAATATTCCCCCCATAATGCAGGCGGTGGCATAAACTTCTTTTCTGAATATTACAGGGATGGTATTTAATAGCGTATCTCTTATTATACCTCCAAAACATCCTGTAATGGTACCAAGGGCGATACAAATACCCGGACTTAAACCAAAAACAATTCCTTTCTGGATACCCAGCATGGTAAAAAGACCAAGTCCTAAAGAATCGAACAAAAAAAGGGTTACTTTAAACTTCTTGATATGTGTTTTAAAAAAGATTGTAGCAATTGAAGTCAACAAGATTAACAAACAATAATTTACATCCCTCATCCATGCAACAGGGGTATCGCCTAGCAATAGATCGCGAACAGTTCCTCCACCAATAGATGTTACAAAAGCAATGATCAGTACCCCGAAAGGATCTAATCTTCTTTGCATGGCTGCAAAAGAGCCCGATATCGCAAAAGAGATAGTCCCCAAGATCTCAATGGCATCCATGGTATTTATTTGCATACTTTTGCGCTTAAATTTCTCCGTTTCTTTTTCTTAAAAACCACTCCAGTGTAAGCAACATAACTATCAATGCAAACACCCACTTAAAGTTAATCAATTCCTCATATTTACGATCTTCGTAACTCAGGGTTTTTACCTGTTCATTGGCTTCAATATCTTTTAAAATCTGCGATAAATTCTGTGGCATATACATCTTACCGCCCGTTTGCATAGCCATTGTATTAAGCAGCTGATGATTTGCGATTGTTTGCTGATATTCTGCAACAAGAGTATTTACATAGAAAACTCCTTGTGCAGTGTGTTTTTTACTACCAAGATTAGTTGTTGCTGTATAAGTATAATTTCCCGCAGGCAACACCCCTGCATCAAGCTGATAGGCTGTTTCTGTTCTGGAGAATAGAAAATTATAAACTTTCCCCTCTTCGTTTTTTATCTGAATACTCACATCCGGCGTATTTACCGAAACATAACTATCGTTGTAAAGGACTGCATTAATCGGCACATTTTCATTTTCATCAAAAGTGTTCTTGGCCGTGTAAACCTTAAACTTACGTTTATCATCCTTTGCAGAAACATATTGGACAGCATTTGAAATTAAAGTATTAAAAGCATTTGACTTCTGTTCATTTTGAGCCTCTGCCAGTCTCCAGCGCCATATACCTTCTCCTATTAAATAACCTGTTTTTTTTCCCTCACCGTTCATAAAAAACAATTGTGGCGATTCAGTCTTGATCTTGCCTATTCGCTGCTTCAATGCCACTAATGCTGTTCCGTTTATTCTTACCTCCCCAAAAGGTGCTTGAAGAGGATCAAATCCTTCAATTTGCTTATCGAATGTCGCGCTCATTTCAAAGGCAGTAAAGCCAGCATTAACAATAGCAAAAGCCTCTTGCAAAGTATTATTACTTCCATTAAAATTCACAGCACTTTGCATCTTATTAAATGCATATAAATTACTCTGAGCGCCCAAAATATACCACAACGGCACATTACTTTGCTGAACCTTATTAATAAATGCCCCACCGTCATTTTGAAGAGTCGGAAGCTGGTACAGAATAATTAAACTATAGTCCTTTGGATTAATCACATTCAGATCCTCTCCCAAAGCAATTTTCAAATCATAATGTTTGTTTACGGAAATGGCCTGTTTTAGTGCTGCAATGTCGGGATGTGGACCAGCAGAAGCAATCAATATTTTTTGCCTTGCATCAATTACCTCTATAAAAATACTTTGTGCATTGTTACGTTCCGATATCTCATTTTTTAACGGGCTGAGTTGAATGGTATATTTTTGAAGTCCTAACTTCGAAGCCTTTAACTTGATAGGGATGTTCTTCACAAATGCATTTGAATTAATCTGAACCTGCTCATCATAAATCTTTTTGCCCCTCTCCATAACTAAAACCCTCGACATTTCACCTTTACTTTCAAAGGCTTGTGCCTGAACCTCAAGGGTAAATTCATTATCAAGATAAACCAGGCTGTTGTGATTTACATTCGAAATCATTAAATCCTTTTTCGGAATCGTATCCCCTAATGCAATGGTATAAACCGGAGCTTTAAATTTGTTTAAATCGTAAAGTGGGCTCCCTCCACGATTAAAAATACCATCTGAGGCCAAAATAACTGACCCGACATTTCGATTTAATAATTCATCATTTAATTGATTGATGAACTTTGAAGCATTACTTACCTGCCCCTTATTTTTGAAATCATAGCCAGATTTCACGCTATCACTGAAATTATAAACTTTGACTTCATACTTCTCAGACAGCTTATCTGCTAAGGACTGCATATCCTTCTCAAAATGCTGCCTATTAAAGCCATTAGGCTCAATCGCTCCAACCGACAGTGAATTATCCTGCCCAATAACAATAACCGGTTTTTCGAGGTTATAAGAGATGCTTCTTACCAAAGGAAAGAATAGCAATGCAGCTATTACCGTTACTGCAACTGTGCGTAAAACGAATAATCCATAACGTAGCCGTTTATCTAAATGTTCCGTTTTACGGTACAATAACCAGGCAAAAAGAATACCTGCAAGCAAGCATCCCAGTAAAGCCAATAAAATGTATAAGCTAAAAGAATCGTTCATACGTATTTGGGTAAAGATGCTAAATTTTAAAATGCTCGCACAATTTTATATAAGTTTGTTCATAGTAAAACTAACGTCCTACAATGAAAAGCTATTTTTACATTATTTTTCTAACGATTATGTCTACATCTGTACTGGCCCAGTCTAATTTCAAAGCACAGCAATTAACATTTGAGCGCGTTAGACAAGCCTATGGTGAGAAGTGGAATAGTTTGCAAAAAGAGCTTAAAAAAGATCAGATAACCGGAAAATTCAGTTTATATATAGCCGCGTATAAAGCTGAAGAAAAGTTAGAAATTTGGTTAAAAGAGGGTAAGCAAAAACAATACAAGTTGTTCAAAGTATACCCATTTTGTCAGCACTCAGGTATTCTAGGTCCCAAATTAAAGGAGGGAGATCTGCAAATCCCAGAGGGGTTCTATTACATTACCGCGTTTAATCCTCTAAGCAATTTCCATTTGTCTTTAGGAATAAATTACCCTAACAGCATTGATTTGTTAAGAAGTAGGAATGAAAAACCGGGTAGCGACATTTACATTCATGGAAAATGCGAGACTGTTGGATGCATTCCTATAACTGACGACAAGATAAAAGAGGTTTATATACTAGCCATTGAGGCACGAAATGGAGGGCAAAATCAAATCCCGGTTCACGTCTATCCGTTCAAAATAACTGATACTAATCTCAATAAATACATAGCACAATTCCCACAACACAAAGCGTTCTGGACAAACCTTCAGCTAGGGTATAACTATTTTGAAAAACACAAGCGAGTACCACAGGTTATAGAGCTTACTAACGCCTATCAATTTAAATAAAAAGGGTGTCGGAATTGACTTTCCGACACCCTTTTAGATCTCTATCGACTATTCATATCTTAGATTTACAACATTCCGCCGCAAACTGACAATACCTGTCCGGTAACATAAGAACTCATATCAGATGCAAGGAATACGCATGCATTCGCTACATCCTCAGTCTCACCTGCTCTTTTCAAAGGAATACCATCTTCCCAACTTTGTACCACTTTCGGATCTAACACATCTGTCATTTCCGTGCGGATAAATCCAGGAGCAATAACATTGGTACGTATATTACGTGACCCTAGTTCCTTAGCCAGCGACTTAGAGAATCCAATTATTCCTGCTTTAGATGCAGCATAGTTAGCTTGCCCAGCATTTCCCTGAACACCTACTACAGAGCTCATGTTAATGATAGATCCCTTGCGTGCTTTCATCATCACCTTAGAAGCTGCTTTAGACACATTAAATACAGATTTCAAGTTTACATTAATTACCTCATCCCAGTTCTCCTCACTCATCCGCATCAATAAACCATCTTTCGTTATACCTGCATTATTTACTACAATGTCTAATGCCCCAAAATCAGCTACAATATCATTGATCAGTTTCTCTGCCTCATCAAATTTAGAAGCATCAGAACGATATCCCTTTACTTTTGTGCCGAAATTTTGCAACTCCTGCTCTAAAGCCTCACCCTTTTCTACTGATGACAAATAAGTAAAAGCCACATTAGCTCCATGCTCTGCAAACTTTTCCGCTATTTTGCGGCCAATTCCTTTAGATGCACCTGTAACAAGTGCTGTTTTTCCTTCTAATAACTTCATCTGTATTTCTTGTTTGGTTATATTCAATTAATTATATCAATTATAAAAGCGATTAGATTGCCGGTTCTTGTTGACTAAGGCAATGAAAACTTCCTAATCCCCAAATAATATCTGTAGAGTCAATTCCTACAACTTTTCTATCCGGGAAAACGCCTCGTATAATTTCTAAAGCTTTTTCATCATTCACATCTCTAAACGTGGGCACAATTACCGCTGCATTTGCAATATAAAAATTTGCATATGATGCAGGTAATCTAGTATCCTCGTGTATTACCGGCGAAGGCATTGGCAATTTCACAATATTCAAAGGTTTCCCGTTTAATAATTGTAAAGTCTTTAGCGTCTCAAGATTCTCTTGTAACAGCAGATAATTTTCATCCAGAGGATTACTCTCCACAACCGTTAAAACGGTGTCCTCGTTGACAAAACGGGTAATGTCGTCAATATGGCCATCTGTATCATCTCCAACTATTCCATCTCCCAACCACAATACTTGCACAGCACCATAAAATTCTTTTAGGTACTCTTCAACCTGCTCCTTACTTAAATGAGGGTTTCTGTTTTCATTTAACAAACATGCCGTTGTTGTAAGTATTGTTCCTGCCCCATTAAATTCAACAGATCCACCCTCCATCACAATATCAGGATGATAAACAGATAAATTAAAATGCTCAGCTATTTTGGTGGGAATTACGTCATCAAGATCATACGGAGGATATTTACCTCCCCACGCATTATATCCCCAATCCACAATTGCTTTTTTCCCGGTTGCCCTATTTAATAAAAAAGCCGGTCCATGATCTCTGCACCAGGCATCATTGCTTGGATTAAAATAAAACTCTATCTGACTTAAATCAGCACCCACCTTTTCCAACTCAGAAATAGCAAAAGCTTTAGTCTCCTCATTGTTGATATTAATCCTAACTTTTTCACCTGTTGCCACAATTTTAATAAACTGGCAATAAGGTTCATATATAGTTTCAATCTTCCCTGGCCATGATTCTTCCTTATGGGGCCAACTTAACCATGTTGCATCATGTTTTTCCCATTCAGCAGGAAAGCTAAAGCCTAGTTTTTTCGGACTGCTGTTAAATATTACTTCGTTAAATGATGACATTTTTAAATCTTAATCTTCGTCAATAAATCTTTTAGTAATTGGCTGATAAGAATCTATTCTACGATCTCTTAAAAAAGGCCAATGTTTACGGAAAAAATCAGACTCAGATAAATCCAATTCTACTACTTTAGTTTCTTCATTATCATGTGAACCCAAATAAAGCAATTTACCCTGAGCATTTGTTGCAAAACTTCCACCCCAGAACTTCATAGCTCCATCTTGTTCAAGTCCAACACGGTTTACACTCACTACAGGTACCCCGTTGGCAACAGCGTGAGAACGCTGAATAGTCTGCCATGCGTTATATTGATCCTTATTTGTTTCCTCATCCTGATCTGTAGCCCAACCTATAGCTGTTGGATAAAACATAATCTCTGCACCCATCAAAGCAGTAATACGTGATGCTTCGGGATACCACTGATCCCAGCAGATTAAGATACCGACTTTAGCAAATTTTGTTTGAAAAACCTTATAACCTAAATCACCTGGAGTGAAGTAAAACTTCTCATAAAAAGCAGGATCATCAGGAATGTGCATTTTGCGGTACTTGCCAAGATAAGTTCCATCAGCATCTAAAACAGCTGTTGTATTGTGATACAGGCCTGCCGTGCGCTTCTCGAATAAAGAAGCAATAATCACTACACCCAATTCTTTAGCAATGACTTTTAAAGCATCTGTGGAAGGACCGGGAATAGCCTCAGCCAAGTTGAAGTTGTCATAATCTTCAACATCACAAAAGTATAGGGAAGTAAAAAGTTCTTGCAAACACACAATTTGTGCGCCTTTTGCTGCTGCTTCCCTGATTTTTAAAATTGCTTTATCTAAATTTTCTTGTTTATTACTGGTACAGCTCATCTGCACCAATCCAACTTGTACTTTTGCCATTCTTTGTTAACAAATAATTTGACGCAAAGTTAGCCAAAAAAAATAAAAGATAGGACGTTCAAAACCGGCTAATACTTACGAGGCAACGGCATCCCTGTACTCCTGCTGAAGCTCAAAAAGACATTTAGCACATAAACAACCATCGTGTAATTCGCTAATGTACTGTACCTCATTTAAGTCCAGCTGTACAACACTACACTGGCATTTAGTGTACGAGTTAGCTTTACACTCTATTGGTGTACCACAACGTTCGCAGGGTATGATTTCGTGTTTAGCCATTGACCACAAAGATACAAGATCATAAACTAATGACTCCTGATTACCTGTTAAAAATGACAAATAGAATATTAAACATAAACCCCATTGCAGATTATATTAAGAATGAAAAAAGAATTTTGTTCGACAATAGTCTAACCAAGTCTAAGAAGAGTCTGACCTGAGCTTGAGGTGAGTCTTACCTGTTTGCATCTCCAACTAGATTCCTTCATGGTTTATTAAATGAATCTGGATGAGGGAGCACAAAAAAAAAGAGCAGGTACCTGCTCTTTAAATATATTAATTATTAAATAGTTATTAACCTGAACAGCTGATGCAGCCTTCTTCCATCGAGCAAACCGGCCCTTCAACAATCTCTTCTGCACTTTGTTCAATATGCTCAGGAATTACCGGTTCCATGTTTTTACCTGCCTGGTTCTCCACTGTAAATTTAACAGCTTGAGAAGCAGCTTGAGTACGCAGATAATACATACCAGTTTTTAATCCTTTTTTCCAAGCATAGAAATGCATTGAAGTTAATTTAGAAGTATTTGGTGCATTAATGAATAAGTTTAAAGATTGAGATTGGCAGATGTAAGCACCTCTGTCAGCAGCCATATCAATAATGCTACGCATTTTTATTTCCCAAACTGTTTTGTATAATTCTTTAATGTAGTCAGGAATCTCAGCAATGTCCTGAATAGAACCGTTAGCTAAAATAATTCTGTCTTTCATAGCCGGAGTCCATAAACCTAAAGCTACAAGGTCTTTTAATAAGTGCTTATTAACAACAATAAACTCACCGCTCAATACCCTTCTGGTATAAATATTAGAAGTATATGGTTCAAAACACTCATTGTTACCCAAAATCTGAGAAGTAGAAGCTGTAGGCATTGGAGCAACAAGCAATGAATTGTAAACACCATCTTTAACCACTTTCTCACGCAAAGTTTCCCAATCCCATCTGCCACTATCTGGTTTCACATTCCAAAGGTCGAATTGGAATTTACCTTCAGATAAAGGAGATCCTTTAAATGTTTGGTAAGGACCATTTTTAACCGCAAGATCATGGGAAGCAGTCATTGCAGCAAAATAAATTGTTTCAAAGATTTCTTTGTTCAATTCACGCGCGCCTTCACTTTCAAAAGGCAGACGCATTAAAATAAAGGCATCAGCTAAACCTTGTACACCTAAACCAATTGGTCTGTGGCGCATGTTTGAATTTTTAGCCTCTTCTACCGGATAGTAGTTATAATCGATGATCTTGTTCAGGTTTAAAGTAGCCTGATAAGTAACATCATATAATTTTTGGTGATCAAATTCACCATTAATTACATATCTAGGTAAAGCTAAAGATGCAAGATTACAAACTGCGACTTCATCTTTAGATGTATACTCAATAATTTCTGTACAAAGATTAGAGCTCTTAATTGTACCCAGGTTTTGTTGATTAGACTTACTGTTCGCAGCATCTTTATACAACAAGTAAGGCGTACCTGTTTCAATTTGCGAATCAAGGATAGCAAACCATAATTCCTGAGCTTTTATAGTTTTACGTGCTCTTCCTTCTTTTTCATAACGCTCATATAAAGCATCAAATTCTTCACCAAAGCAATCAGCTAAACCGGGTGCTTCATGCGGACAGAACAAGCTCCAGTCGCCATTCTCTTCCACACGTCTCATAAACAAATCACAAACCCACAGTGCATAGAACAAATCACGCGCACGCAATTCTTCTTTACCATGGTTTTTACGCAAGTCTAAGAAGCTAAATACATCAGCATGCCAAGGCTCTAAATAAATTGCAAAAGCGCCTTTACGCTTACCTCCACCTTGATCTACATAACGTGCAGTATCGTTAAATACCTTTAGCATTGGTACAATACCATTACTTGTTCCGTTAGTGCCACCAATGTAAGATCCAGTAGCACGAATGTTATGGATGCTTAACCCAATACCACCGGCACTTTGAGATATCTTAGCTGTTTGTTTCAATGTGTCATAAATACCTTCAATACTATCGTCCTGCATGGTTAACAAGAAGCACGATGACATTTGAGGCTTAGGAGTAGCGGCATTAAATAAGGTCGGTGTAGCATGTGTAAACCAACGCTCGCTCATCAGGTTATAAGTAGCTATAGCACTTTCAATATCACCTTTATGGATCCCCACAGACACACGCATAAATAAATGCTGAGGGCGTTCAACTATCTGCCCGTCTACCTTTAACAGGTAAGATTTCTCAAGTGTTTTGAAACCGAAATAATCAAAACCAAAATCTCTGTCATATATAATTGTGCTATCAAGCGTGTCAGCATTTTCCTTAATTACTTCCCAAACATCATCAGCAATAAGAGATGCCGATTTACCTGTTTTAGAGTCAATATAATTATACAACATCTCCATCGTTTTAGAGAAAGATTTAGTTGTATTCTTATGAAGGTTAGATACAGCAATACGTGAAGCCAGTAAAGCATAATCTGGATGTTTGGTTGTTAAAGAGGCTGCGGTTTCAGCTGCAAGGTTATCCAATTCAGAAGTTGTAACCCCATCATATAAACCTTCAATCACCTTCTTGGCTACATCTATCGGATCTACAAGTTCAGCATTAAAACCATAGCATAACTTTTCAATACGGGCAGTTATTTTATCAAACCTTACCGCTTCCTTGCGGCCATCTCTTTTTATTACAAACATATTTTTCAGGTATTTATGGTGCATATTGGATTTGTGATGAGCAAACCCAGCATCGGCACCGAATTAATTATTTATTTATATTACTTATCGCCTAACCCGATAAGTTTTAAAAATCATCGTCTAAAGAGAAAGCCGCAGCTTTATCTTCTGTAGAAGTTAATACACCACTTTTCTGGTAATCACCAACTCTTTTCTCAAAGAAATTCGTTTTACCCTGTAGTGATATCATCTCCATAAAATCAAATGGATTGGTTGCATTATAGATCTTAGTATAACCAAGCTCTTGCACCCATCTGTCTGCAACAAACTCAATGTACTGCGACATCAGTTTTGCATTCATTCCAATCAGTGCCACAGGTAAGGCATCTGTAATAAATTCTTTTTCTATNTTCTRSWKMANNWWWAAYGMKRNCNTKAAYKYSWKSYTYARYAWKCNSTAYTSWTAAGCATACCATACAACAAACAAGCAAATTCGCAATGTGAACCCTCATCTCTGGAGATCAACTCATTACTGAATGTTAAACCTGGCATTAAGCCGCGTTTTTTTAACCAGAATATAGAACAGAAACTTCCGCTAAAGAAAATACCTTCAACAGCTGCAAAAGCTACTAAACGCTCAGCAAAATTACCACCTTCTATCCAACGTAACGCCCATTCCGCTTTTCTTTTAACACAAGGAACAGTCTCTATTGCGTGGAACAATCTATCCTTTTCATCAGGATCTTTTATATAAGTATCAATTAACAATGCATAAGTTTCTGAGTGGATGTTTTCCATCATGATCTGGAATCCGTAAAAGCAACGCGCTTCAGGCAACTGAACTTCACTCATAAAATTTACTGCAAGGTTTTCGTTTACAATACCATCACTGGCAGAGAAGAAAGCCAAAATATGAGAAATAAAATGTCTCTCGCCGTCATTTAGGTTATCCCAATGTTTCTGGTCATCAGAAAGATCAATTTCTTCTGCCGTCCAAAAACTAGCCTCACTCTTTTTATACATCTCCCAAATTGCCGGATATTTAATCGGTAAAAGAACAAAACGRYMTTTKWTTTCTYWTAWTNNTWCTTCTTCTTCTTGCATAAGCCTTTGTTTAACGTAGTGAATGATTGAACTATGAAAAACCCTTAATAAACGCTAACAGTCGACAAAACCATACTTAATTTAAAGATTTTAAAAGACTTGAATTTCTCTGACAACCTTAATCAACTAAATATTAAACCTTTAACTGAAAATCTACGTGTGATTTATTAAAGAATTTTACTTAAACAAATATAAAGTATGAGGCCTTTTTCGCAGAACAAAGTTGTTAACACGTTGTTAGATTTGGCTGTTTAAAAGATCAGATTTCAGTCATAATCAACCACCAAAAAAGCTAATTATTTCTTTTTAAGGGGATAGTAAAAACTTTTGAATGTTAATAATTTAAAAAAGCTGACTTTATATCCCCTAAAGTTTAAAAATTACTCGGTATCTGGCAGATAGGTAATTTCAAGTTTAGCAACCCCTTTTCCATAAAACCCAAGCTCTTTCGCAGCACCTTCAGAAAGGTCTATTTTGAATTTTCTGGAGTGCGGACCTCTGTCATTTATTTCCACATCCACAGATCTACCATTTGTTGGATTAGTAACCGTTACAATTGTCCCAAATGGCAAGGACATGTGAGCGGCAGTCATTTTTTTACCCCGATACCTTACACCGCTTGTAGTTCTTCGTCCTTCAAACTTCTTGGCGTAATATGTAGCGTAAACGGTTTTAGAGATTAATTTAGAAGATAGATTGGATGACGATCTTGCTGTTGTTTCAGGGGCCGATTCTGATGTCGTTCCGTCTGAAATATCTTGGGAAAAACCCATAAAAGAAATCAGCATACCGCATAACAATAAACAATACTTCATATTTACTATAGTTGGTGAACGTGCAAACATAAGTAAACTAAACACTTATAAACAAGTAATGCCCGACAAGTTATCATCGGGCATTATACTTATGTCATTCCAAAAGATTTTATTTCTTATCGGGCACAAAACTCATAGAAATCGAGTTCACACAGTTTCGTGTATTTTTAGATGTGAAGCCTTCTCCCAAAAACACATGACCCAAATGTGCTTTACAATTTGCACATACAATTTCTGTGCGTTGTCCATCTGCATCAGGTATCCTTAACACTGCCCCTTTTATTTCATCATCAAAACTTGGCCATCCGCAATGCGATTCAAATTTTGATTCTGAGCGGTACAATTTAGCATTACATCGTCTGCAGATATAGGTTCCTTTTTCTTTGTTATTCAACAACGCTCCGGTTCCCGGATATTCAGTACCCTTACGTACCATTACATCCTCTTCTTCTTTAGTTAATTTATTCCACTCCATATTATTGGTTGTTTTTTTGACTTCTTCTTTTTTGGGCTTTTGGGCACACGCTACAAAACTAGTTATCACTAACAAGCCCGCTAGCATAAATGTTTTATTGATTAAAGCTTTCATTTGCGTATTATTTAATACAAGGTACGAACTAAAGCTTCCTGCGGTTTCATAATTGAAGTAATAATAATGTCAGTTATAAAAAAAGCTCCGATGAATGATATCACCAGAGCCTTTGCACTATACAAGAAGATCTTTATTATTTCTTTAACAAGGCAGCCATAGCTTCCCCGATTTCAGCAGGACTTGCTACAACGTGAATACCGCATTCTGCCATGATTTTCATTTTTGCAGCAGCAGTATCATCTGCGCCACCAACAATTGCACCAGCATGTCCCATTCTACGTCCAGCAGGTGCAGTTTGACCAGCAATAAAGCCTACAACAGGTTTGGTACCATTTTCTTTAATCCAGCGGGCTGCTTCAGCTTCCATACCACCACCAATTTCACCAATCATGATGATACCTTCAGTTTCCGGATCGTTCATCAACAACTCAACCGCTTCTTTAGTAGTAGTGCCAATGATAGGATCACCACCAATACCAATAGCAGTAGTAATACCTAAACCTGCTTTTACTACCTGATCAACAGCTTCGTAAGTTAAAGTACCAGATTTAGAAACTACACCAACAGTACCTTTTTTAAAGATGAAACCTGGCATAATACCAATTTTAGCTTCATCAGCAGTGATAACACCTGGACAGTTAGGACCGATTAAACGACAATCTCTGTCAGAAATATATTCTTTAACCTGAATCATATCCTTAGTAGGAATACCTTCAGTAATACAAACGATAACTTTAATACCCGCTTCTGCAGCTTCCATAATAGCATCTGCAGCAAACGCAGGGGGAACAAATATAATAGATACATTAGCACCGGCCTTATCAACCGCATCCTTTACAGTATTAAATACTGGTTTATCTAAATGAGTTTGGCCACCTTTACCTGGTGTAACACCGCCAACAACGTTCGTTCCGTACTCAATCATTTGAGAAGCATGATAAGTACCCTCATTTCCTGTAAAGCCTTGAACAATAACTTTTGAATCCTTATTTACTAAAACACTCATGTATCTTTATTTTTTTGTGCAAACTTAGATAAAATAGTTTTCAATTACAATTTTATCCGCCTCTCCGTTAAGCTATCTTTTTTTCCACTCTTCTTTCAGGTATAAACCAGATTATTGCAATGAAAATATAACATGCTATGCCTACCCACGGGGTTATAAAACTGCCTCCAATTGCAACTACGTAAGCTAAGCAGGAAATAGTGTCCTTTATCGTTGTGCCAAATGTATTCGCAAACTCAGAATCTAGCCCATGTAACTTTTTTAATGTAGTTTCCAGAATAAAATAAGCCATGGCTGCCATAAACATTACACAACCATACATTACCACTGGCCAGGTTTCATAATGATTCTCTCCCATCCATGCGGTAGCAAAGGGGAACAGTGAGAGCCAGAAAAGCAGATGCAGGTTAGCCCACAATACCTTTCCATTAACCTTTTTAGCCAGCTGCATCATATGATGATGGTTGTTCCAATAGATACCAACAAAGATAAAGCTGAGCACATAACTCATAAAAATAGGAATGAGTGGCGTTAACGCCTGCAAAGAACTTCCATGGGGAACTTTCAGTTCCAAAACCATAATGGTGATAATGATAGCTAAAACGCCATCACTAAATGCTTCTAATCTGCTCTTATTCATAAATTAAAGATATATTAATTCAATATTTTTTCAAACTACGCCCAAATACTCATTTATTTGTAAGGCTAAGATCAACCTTATCGCAAAAAACACAATATGAAAACGCTTAAAATTTATTTTAAAATTCTGCAATCAGGAAATGGAAAATACCTCAAAACCAAAAGTGAGGTAAACAATCTTATTGTTGATGTGATTGACAGAAACCCAACCAAATCATCATCTGCAATAAGGGAAATAGCTATCGAGGACTTTAAAAATAATGATAAAGCTCAAAGAATATTATGTACAAGCGCCCGCTTCTTTATTCAAAGCATTTCTGACATTGAAGTTGCCATCACTTTCTTACCGCAGGAAAAATTAGCACAGGAGCAATTTTACACTCAATGGAGATATGTTCAAAAATCTGAACCGTACAGGCTTGTACAGTATTTAGATGAAAACAGGCTTGTGGTATACAGCGAAAAAACAAAAGTGCTGCATACCGTAAAGCTCGACAAAGATGTTTCTGTAATAGTTGAAGAAGAATAACTCTTTTTAGTTCTTAGCAGGTCTCTTTACCCCGGACAAATCTTTTATTTCGATGTTTTTAAAGTCAACAGGCTGGCCTTCGCTTTGCAGAGCGATAAAGCCACTGCTTAATAGTTTACCATCTATTTTGATTTTAGGATCATATCCATTTGCTACGCCTCCACCGATCTGGGGTTTAGAGTATTGCAATACTGTATCACCATTAATAATATGGGTGATTAAAGAATCGCCAAGAACAATCAACTCTCCTCGTACCCACTGATCGCCATCATATGTTTTTGACGTAGAGTTTAAGCAGTGTGAATCTGCTATTTTTCCTTTATAAACCACATTGGTTCCCGGTGAGCACATATTACCCGTAGGTCTTGGATTTCCATCACCCAGGCCAGCAAGAAGTTGCATCTCGATAGAGATTGGCCAATCCTGCTCTTTTAACATTGTTCTCGGATCCTGCGAATGAAACATTACACCGCTATTTAATAAAGTATAATCAGGGGCGCCTTTTTGCAATTTTCCTACAAAACGATATTCAAATTTCAAGTGATAATAGGAGAAGGGTGTTTTATAATACAGGTGTGCAAACTGATCATTAAAATCTCCATATTGATCATAACGTACCTTGATAATACCATCTTCAACCCTAAAAGTATTTCCAAAATTCACGCCAAATTCATGATGATGCACCTTTACAAACCAATCCTTAATATCTTTACCATTAAACAAAGGAACCCAACCTTTTTTGTCATCAGATTGGTTTGAGCTTTGCTTAATCCCTCCGCAGCCGGCAAAGATAAAACAAGAAATCAGGGCTATAAATGTGCATTTTTTCATATTGCGTGTGGTTTATTTAGTTGCAGGCAAAATACAATAAAAAATTAAATATCCGATTCCTCCATACTTTCAATGGAAGCAGGTTGAATTGCAAGCTTATATTTCTCTTCATCAAATTCGTTTTCGCTTTTGGCAATTACAATCGTTGCAATTCCATTTCCAATCATATTTGTTATAGCCCTGGCCTCAGACATAAACCTATCTACTCCTATTAAAATCCCTATATGTTCAACCGGCATTAGTCTCAAAGCGGTTAAGGTAGACACTAATACAATAAACCCACTGCCAGTAACTCCGGCAGCTCCTTTTGATGTGACCATCAAAACTGCAAGCACCCCCAGCTGTTCTCCTATGGAAAGATTTACATTAAAGACCTGACACAAAAATATAACTGCCATAGAAAGATAAATTGCTGTTCCATCCAGATTAAAGGAATAACCGGTGGGTATAACCAAACCAACAACAGATTTATCACAACCAATGGCTTCCATTTTCTTCATCATACTAGGTAAAACAGACTCAGAAGAGGAAGTACCTAAAACAATCAGAATCTCCTGTCGGATATATTTCAAATACTGCAATAAGCTAAATTTATAAAACCTGCAGATGGCGTTTAATACTACAAAAATGAATAAGAAACAGGTTAGGTAAACGGAGCCCATTAGCTTCGCCATAGGCAACAGCGTTTTTAATCCATAGGTACCTATGCTAAATGCCATCCCTCCAAAGGCGCCCAATGGAGCAAGCCGCATCACTATCTTCATGATATTAAAAAACACCTTTGCCATTTTATCAAAAAAACTAAGCAATGGCTGGCCACTTTCGCCAAGCTTGTTTAAGCCATAACCAAATAAAATGGCAAAAAAGAGTATCTGTAAAATATCTCCTTTACTAAAGGCCTCAAAAACATTATGAGGTATTATGTTGGCAAAAAATTCTAACCAATTAATTTTACCGGCTTGTTCAGTATATGCTTTTATTTTACTCACATCTCCGGTTGCAGGGTGAACACCGATTCCTGGCTTTAATAAATTTGCAACCACCATTCCAATTAAAATGGCTACAGTAGTAACCACCTCAAAATATAAAAGGGCTTTCCCTCCAACACGTCCAACTTTCTTCATATCGCCCATATGGGCTATGCCCAGAACTATTGTTAAAAATATGATGGGGGCAATGAGCATACTAATCATTTTAATGAAACTCTGGCTTATAAGTTCAGCATGCGGGGCGAAATCCGGGAAAAAAGTACCGACAATAATGCCCAAAGCAATCGCCACTAAAACCTGAAAAGTAAGATTCGAAAGGATAGATTTCATTATACTATAATAGTGAAATTTTGTTTAATGTATTAGCTTTATGGCATGGAAAGCGAAAACAAAAATCCCTACGTCCAGTTCAACGGTAAAATCCTAAAGGACTGGAAAGACAATGGAGTAAAATACATCAAGCTCGTGGAGCTGGAAACTGACCTTACTATTAAATTTTTCGAGCTTATTCCGGATTCTGAAATTCCTGATTCGGGCGAAACCATATATCACATAGAATCAGATGATATTACCGAGCTTTTAGAACCGGTAACTAAAGTGAAATTTCTAGTACACGAAATCTATCTTGAAGAGGAGGAGTAAATGTATCCTGAACTTTTAGCCCACATTAAAAGATATATCAAGCTTGAGTTAAATGAAGAGCAATTGTTATGCAACAGCATCGAGCTTAAAATACTTAAAAAGAAAGAGTATCTTCTGGAAGCGGGTAAATTATGCAAGGGAGATTATTTTATTATCAAGGGCTGTTTAAGGCAATTCTATATTAATAAAAAACTGAACGAGCAGATTATAAACTTTGGTCTAGAAAACTGGTGGATAGCAGATCAGGACAGCCTACTGAATAAACAACCATCTACAACCAATATCCAGGCTATAGAACCTTCAGAACTTTTGTTTCTGAGTGAAAAGAATAAAACCGTCTTGTTCGAAAAAATACCTCGATTGGAAAGCTACTTCCGCATAATGATGCAAAAAGCATTTGTTGCTTCACAACGCCGGGTAGGCTATATTTTTAACCAAACTGAAGAGGAACGCTACAGACATTTCTCAAGTTTATTCCCTGATTTCATGCAACGCGTACCACAATACATGTTAGCTTCATATCTCGGCTTTACTCCGCAATTTCTTAGTCGCTTAAGAGCTAAAAAGCAGTAAGTTTTCTTAACCACAGTTCATTTTTATGAGGCACTTTATTGCTCAACTTTGGTAAAACAAAAACAAATAGTTATGAGTAATAGAATTAGAATTAACCAGGTAGAGCCGGCGGCTTACAGAGCAATGTTGGCCTTTGATAGCTATGTAGAACAAAGTAATCTTACAACTAAACACAAAGATCTCATCAAAATAAGGGCCTCACAAATTAATGGATGTGCCTACTGTATTGATCTGCACACCCGCGATGCACGCAAAGCAGGTGAAACAGAACAAAGAATTTATGCCCTTAATGCATGGAGAGAAACTCCATTTTTTGATGAGCAAGAGCGTGCCTTGTTAGCACTTACAGAAGAAGTAACCTTCATTAGCAACAAAGTATCTAATGAAACCTACAATAGTGCGGCTACAGTTTTTGACCATGTTTACCTTGCTCAGATAATCATGGCCATAATTAGCATCAATGCATGGAATAGAATTGGGATCAGCACCGGAATGGAGCCGAAATAACTACACCCCTTCCATACCATATTGCTTCAGCACATCAGCCGGCACACCTTCCCAACGGTTAGGTACATTGCCAACATAACCGAGATCCTTAATACCGATCTCGGTTGTAAAGAAGCCTGAAGCAGTAAGGTCACGCATCAAACTAAAGAAAGCCACGCCTTGCTGCATTCCTGGTTTTACTTTCTTTGGATATGCAATATCATCAACCATCTCAATTTGCTGAGTTGAAGATGCGTCTTTAAAAGTTTTCTGATAACGGTTTAAGCATTGCAGATCAAGCCACTTTAGCCCACCACGCATCGGAGTTTGATGTCCTGGCATATCCTTAACAATAAACTCAATAAAATCAGGGACTTTTGCATCCGAAGCGCTTCCTGACTTGTCATCCTTAGGAATAATAATATCCGCTAAAAGCGTTATTGTTNKYCMTNWKSATGWYMMGTMARRAASYKCMATGAATTTAATTTTTTATCACGTTCTACTTCAAACTCCTGTCTCCCAGGCTGGGCTTCGCCATCAGCACCTTTGGCAACAACTTCCGGTTCTTTTCCCGGTTTACAGGCTTCAAGTACCACACCTGCGCTAATTGCAGTAAGGCCCAAAGCTTTTAATGAATCACGTCTGTTCATATGTATCGATTTGAGATCAGCTAATGTTTAAATTTTTMYKYTSTTCNMRAWYKTANCTCAGCAGTACGCATAGAAAGGGCAAGAATTGTCCAGGTAGCATTTTTATCACCTTGTTGTACAAAAGGAGCAGCATCTACTACAAAAAGATTTTTACAATCATGAGCCTGACACCATCTGTTTAATGCAGATTTTTTAGGGTCATCGCCCATTCTTACTGTACCAACTTCGTGGATAATTTTACCGGGCGCCTCTAATCCGTAGTTTGTTTCTGCACCAGGAGGCTCAGAGGCTACAGCTCCCATTGCATGCATAATTTCTTTAAATGTTTCCTGCATGTGCTTGGCTTGTTTTACCTCTTCAGGGGCCCATTTATAGTTAAATCTAAGTACAGGTATTCCGTATTTATCAACTACACTTGGGTCTATTTCGCAATAATTACTTTCTCTGGCGATAGCGGTTCCCCTGCCTGCCATCCAAACTCCGGTTCCATAAAAACGTCTATAGTCATCTTTCAACCCAGCACCATATCCACCGGCTTCTTTCATTTTACCATCCCTGCCAGGTATAGACCCATTCATACCCTCTATTCCCGAGCCAAATCCGTAACCAGGCATATCAAGTCCACCACCATATTCTATGTGATACCCTCGGGGGAAATCAAGTTTTTTATTATCAAGCCACCATGGGGAATAGATATGTATACTCCCTGCACCATCTTCATTATATCTTTTACGATCTACCAGCTGAGGCAGATATCCACCCATACTAGCTCCGGTAGAATCATGCAGGTATTTACCAACTATCCCACTACTATTTGCCAATCCATCCGGATGGGCAGCAGATTTAGAGTTAAGTAACAATCTTGCAGACTCACAGGCACTCGCCCCCAGAATAACGGTTTTGCCGTTTACCTGATATTCTTGCATATCCTTTGTATTTACATAAGATACTCCCGTTGCTTTCCCGCTCTTATCAGTTAACACCTCTCTTACCATCGCATTGGTAATAACAGTTAGATTTCCTGTTTTTACTGCGGGAATTACCAGGCAAGACGATGATGAAAAGTCGGCATAAACTTTACATGATCTTCCGCACTGGCCGCAATAAAAGCATTGCCCCCGATCTTTATTGTCTTTTAATCCTTCGGTAAGCACAGAACCTCTACCAGGGATTACCGTTACCCCAACTTTTTGAGCAGCTTTCTTTATAAATAACTCGTTAAGCCTTGGTTTTGGAGGCGTCATAAATATCCCATCTGGCTCACTTTCTATACCCTCCACTGTACCATAAAGGCCAATCATTCTATCTACCTTATCGTAAAAAGGTTTTAGCTCCTGGTAAGTAATAGGCCATGGATCAGTAAGTCCATCTTTAGGTTTAAAATCATCCGGTCCCATTCTCAAAGAGATACGACCCCAGTGATTTGTTCTTCCACCAAGCATTCTGGAACGAAACCAGGCAAACTCCGAATTATTCTTCTGAGTATAAGGTTCTCCATCTAGTTCCCATCCGCCATAAGCAGCATCAAAATCACCAAAGTGTCGGGTAGTACCCGCCCCTCTTCTTGGCGATTCCCATGGCCACTTCAGTTGTTGAGAGTCTATTCTCGGATCAAAATAAGCACCAGCTTCCAGCATTAAAACTTTCAAACCTGCATTGGCAAGTACATATCCGGTCATACCTCCTCCGGCGCCTGATCCTACAATGACAGCATCATATTCGACGCCCGATTTCTTGATTTCAAATTCGCTCATTTATAATTTGATTTTTTTTAAAATAACGATTTACGGGGCATTTTATTCCCAAAACCATCGTCTGTAACAACAATAATGGCTTAGGCTAAAATAAGCTCTTAATAATAAGTAATATACAAATTTTAACAATCCACAGAAAAATTAGAACTTATTTATAACCACTCTAATTAAAGTCCGCCATAATTCATCGAGCTAACATTAATCATACAAAACTCATAATTAACAACATAACTCTATAAATAAATCCATATGTCTAAATTTGCTACAATGAAAGTAGATATTTGGTCGGACGTGCGTTGCCCGTTCTGTTATATAGGAAAAAGAAAATTTGAAGCCGCTCTGGAACAATTTGAGCATAAGGATAATGTTGAAGTTGAATGGCATAGCTACGAACTTGATCCACATGCTGAAACTGCTCCGGAAATTAGTTCTTATGATCATCTTGCCAACAGATATGGCAGGTCAAGAGAATGGGCTATAGAAACTCATGAGCATGTAACAGAAACCGCTGCTGCAGTAGGTTTAGATTTCAATTTTGACATCTCGGTTGTAGCAAATTCTTTTGATGCCCACAGATTAATTCAACTCGCAAAGTCAATTGGACTGGGCAATGAAGCCGAAGAACAATTATTTAAAGCCCATTTTACAGATGGCATTAATATCAGTGATCATCAATCACTAATTGAAATAGGCGAAAAGATTGGTCTCGACAAATTCTCTGTACAAACTATGTTGAACGGGACCGATTTTACAGACGAAGTAAGATATGATGAAAACGCAGCCCAAACCATCGGGATTAAAGGGGTTCCGTTTTTTATATTTAATCAGAAACTAGCTGTATCAGGAGCACAATCACCAGAAACATTTTTAGGTGCATTGACTCAGGCATTTCAAAATAATACCGAAAATAATATTGAAAAATAAGCATTCTCTTCAAAGTCTGGAATCTTTTGCCCCTGAAAAAGGGACAAAATTTCCTAGGCCTTTTCTGAGAAACTGATTTTTCAGGAAAACCCACCGTCTATTTAGCGAGGCCACAAACACTTCCAATACTTTATTTTAAACCTACTCGCATATAGCCATATTGCATAGCTAGTACATCTTGCATAACTTATTTTCCAGAAAAAATCCTTGTTCTTCCAAGACATCCAGGTTTTTTCCCTTCAAAAATCTGAGGATGAGAAGAATCAAGAATTTTTTCCTCTTGTTTTAAACAGAGGTAGAAATGCCGGTAGAGTTAAATTGCAAATCGTACAATTTCTTGTAATACCCATCAAGTTTAAGTAATTGCTGATGTGTTCCCATTTCCTTGATCTCGCCCTTCTCCAATACAAGAATTTTATCTGCTTTCTGTATAGTTGACAGGCGGTGTGCAATCACAATAGAAGTACGTCCCTTCATTAAGTTCTCAATAGCTCGTTGAATAAGCATTTCCGTTTCCGTATCTACAGAGGATGTAGCCTCATCAAGCACAAGAATAGCTGGATCGTAAACCAGCGCTCTGATAAAAGAAATCAATTGTGCCTGCCCAGCAGATAATGTTGCACCACGCTCCATCACATTGTACTGATAGCTACCCGGTAATCGTTCAATAAAATCATGAGCCCCTACTTTTTTTGCGGCATCAACAACCTCTTCCATCGTAATCGCATCATTATTGAGCGTTATATTATTAAAAATAGTATCCGAAAAGAGGAAAACGTCCTGCAACACAGTAGCAATTTTATTCCTTAAATAACTTAATTCATAATCTTGGATCCTTGTCCGATCAACTTTAATCTCTCCTTTTTGAATTTCGTAAAAACGGTTCAAAATATTTATTGTCGAGGATTTCCCGGCACCGGTTGCTCCAACTAGTGCAACTGTCTTACCTGCTTCAACTTCAAAAGATATATCTTTCAATACATAATTCTCATCATTATACGCAAACCAAACCTTTTCAAAAGAGATATTACCTTTCATGATTTCAGGAGCATAAGTACCTTTATTCTCTGTAACCTCATTCGTGTCCAAAACCTTAAATACACGTTCGGCACCAACCATACCCATTTGCAGGGTATTAAACTTATCCGCGAGCTCACGGATTGGTCTGAAAAGCATACCGATGTACATAATGAACTCCGTAATAATACCCGGCTTAATTGTTGGATTGCTAAGGATCGTTCTGGCTCCATACCATACTAACAAACCAAGCGACATAGCAGAAATAATTTCCACTACAGGAAAAAATATGGAATAATACCAGTTAGAGCGAATGTTCGCATCGCGATAGCGGCCATTAATTTTCAAAAACTTATTATACTCTTGTTTCTCTCTGGCAAAATATTGAATAATTGAAACCCCGGTAATATGTTCTTGCAGATAGGTATTCAAGTTAGATACTTCCGTTCTGATTTCCTGAAAGGCAGATTTAATTGCTTTCTGAAAAATTGAAGTAGCGATAATGAGTAAAGGCATTGGTAGTAAAACCACAAGTGTTAAGGCCCAATCCTCATATACCATCACGCCTATGATCACAATCACCATTAAAATATCGCCGATAATTACAATTAAACCTTCCGAGAAAATTTCGGCAATGGTTTCGAGATCCGAAACCGTCCGGGTAATTAACTGACCAATAGGTGTATTGTCAAAGTACTTCAATCGCAATTTGGTAATATGATTAAACACATTTATCCTTAAATCACGAATTGCCGACTGCCCCAGCGTATTTGTAAGTAGGGTGTGACTATACTGTACCCCGGTTTGAACAACAAGCAGGATAAGCATTAGTATAGTCATATTTAATAACCCGATGTAATCTCCCGTAACAATATGATGATCCAGTGTGTACCCAATAAGAATTGGTCTTAATGGCGCAAGTACGGCAAGGAGTATAGTAAGGATTACCGAAATTATAAAGATGCGCTGATACGGCTTTACATATTGAAAAACCCTTTTCAACAACCCTACATTAATTACATCACCGGTTATTTTAGACATATTTTATTTTACAAAGGGGTAGATTACGCTTACAAGATACAAACCACATGCAGGTACTGACTGTCCGGCATTACTTCTGTTCTTGCTTTCTATTATTTCTTTAAACTGTTCCAGGTTAATTTCGTTTTTACCAATCCGCACCAAGGTACCAACAATTGCGCGAACCATATTTCTTAAAAAGCGATCTGCTCTGATGGTAAACAATAAAGAATCATCCTTTACCTGAAAATGTGCTTCGGTAATTTTACAATTATTGGTAAATGTTTGAGTATTAGATTTACTGAAACAAGAGAAATCTGTATGTTTCAACAAAATTTCTGCGGCCTCATTCATTGCAGCAACATCAAGATCTCCTCTATATAGCCACGACCTATCTAGCTTAAATGGATCTTTATGAAAATGTATATGATAGTGATAAGCTCTTTCTGTTGCACCAAAACGCGCATGGGCCGCATTTTCAACCTCAAAAATACGTTTCACTGATATTTGGTATGGCAATAGAGAATTTATACCAATAACAGAACGCTCAAAATTTAGTGGTTTAACCTCATTCGTTTTGTCATCTTGTACGATATCAAAGTGCGCATAAAATTGGGTAGCGTGTACACCTGCATCTGTCCGGCCGCAGCCAAGTGTACTTATAGGTTGCCTAAAATATGTGGACAGCGCCTTGTCCAGGCATTCCTGTACAGTAACGGCATTAGGCTGTACTTGCCAGCCATGATAACTTGTTCCGTTGTACGACAATTCAATAAAATACCGTTGCATATTCAATTGTACAAAATTATCTTTTTAATCGGATATCGGATTGGTTACTATTTGCCTTTTAATATATTTGTTGAAATTATTGAACTGATATGATACAACGCATACAATCTATATGGCTGCTCTTGGCTGCACTCACCTTAATCTGTCTGTTTTTCATTCCTTTAATAACTAAAAGTGTGAATAACACAGAATATCTTTTATATCTAGATGGTCATCAACAATCAATTAAAGAGGCAAATGACACCACTACCGATATGACCCCCTTGGGAGCAATGATCATAAATGGAATTGCAGTTTTAGTGTGCCTTATTTGTATTTTTCAGTTTAAGAATCGCGCTATGCAAAAGCGACTGATCATGATCAATATTGTACTGATCGTCGTTACAGCCATTTTATCAGCTTTAAATGCTTCACTTTTACCGGGAGGAATAAACGGTTCGTCTATCCATTTCGGTTCTTCGTTATTCGTTCTGGCTATAATATTTTGTCTACTTTCAATACGCGGAATCCGAAAAGACGAGCAATTATTAAGGTCGGCCGACAGACTAARANMWKYAATTNNCNCATTTNTKANTYANTTRCKYMWCTGTAAAATACCAAATATTAAGCTTACCTTTGCGGCTTAATAAATTATTATACATGATAAACCCATTTAGTAAATTGGGGATAAGTGATGACGTTGTTAATGCTGTAAAGGATTTAGGTTTCGAAAATCCAACACCTATTCAGGAACAAAGTATTCCTGTGCTGTTAGAGGGCAATAACGATTTTGTTGGTTTGGCCCAAACAGGAACAGGAAAAACAGCCGCATTTGGTTTGCCGCTGTTAGAATTGATAGACTTTAAAAGCAATAAGCCTCAGGCATTGATTTTATGCCCTACAAGAGAGCTTTGCTTGCAGATTACCAGCGACATCAAGAATTTCTCAAAAAACATCTCTGGTGCTAATGTAGTTGCCGTTTACGGTGGTGCAAACATTATGCAACAGTTGCGTGAAATTAGAAACGGTGTACAAATTGTAGTGGCTACACCCGGCCGTATGTTGGACATTATTGGCCGTAAGGCTATAGATTTCAGTAATGTGAAATTTGTAGTTTTAGATGAGGCTGATGAAATGTTAAACATGGGCTTCCAGGAAGACATCAACGACATCTTGTCAACAACTCCTGACGACAAAAAAACATGGTTATTCTCTGCAACTATGCCTCCAGAGGTTAGAAGAATAGCTAAAAATTACATGGATCAGCCGGTAGAGCTAACCATGGGAACAAAAAACACAGGTAATGTAAACATTGAACACGAATACTATATCGTTCGTGCAAGAGATAAATACGCTGCCTTAAAACGTATTGTAGATTTTAATCCTGAAATTTTTGCAGTAGTATTCTGCAAAACCAAATTGGATACTCAAGACGTTGCTGAACACTTAATTAAAGATGGCTACAATGCTGATGCATTGCATGGAGATCTTTCTCAGCAACAACGTGATAAAGTTATGCAACGTTTCCGCGATCGTAACATGCAGTTGCTTATTGCTACTGACGTTGCTGCACGTGGTATTGATGTAAATAACGTTACTCACGTAATCAATTACTCTTTACCTGACGAAATTGAAAGTTATACTCACCGTAGTGGCCGTACTGGTCGTGCAGGTAAAACAGGTATTTCAATCTGTATCGTTAACTCTAAAGAGATTGGTAAAATCCGTCAAATTGAAAGAATCATTGGTAAACAGTTTACTAAAGCTGAGCTACCTACAGGTTTTGATGTTTGCGAAAAACAATTATTTGCATTAGTACACAAMGWTCRYAAYRNTGMAGTTRMYKAWWRCYAMNTNGANCRKTRCNTGCMNCGTRKTAYKRATGNARWTWRYTGWWYTWMGCAARSATSARRWSMTKWARNGTTTTGCATCTTTAGAGTTTAACCGCTTTTTAGAGTATTACAAAAATGCACCTGATCTTAATTCATCTGCTGATGACAGAGGTGAACGTGGTGAACGTGGTGAACGTGGAGAAAGAAGTCATAGAGGTAGCGAAGGTTACACCCGTTTATTTATAAACCTGGGTTCTGTTGATGATTTTACAAGAGGTGATCTATTATCTTTTGTATGTAATAACGGTAAAATCAGCGGAAAAAGCATTGGTAAAATCGACCTTAAAGGTGTTTATTCATTCTTTGAAGTTGAAAATGCAACTGTTGAGTCTTTATTCAACAACTTTAAAGGAGTTGAATTTAACAACCGTGGTGTAAGGATTGAAAAAACTGCCGACAGCGATGGTGGCGGTCGTAGTCGTGGTGGTTCAGGCGGTGGCAGACGTGAAGGCGGAAGTTACGGCGGTGGAAGACGCGAAGGCGGAGGAGAGAGAAGAAGCTACAGTGGTGGCGGTGGAGGAAGACGTGAAGGCGGAAACAGCAGCGGTGGTGGTGGTGGTTTCAGAGATTTCTCTGGAAGAAGCCGGGAAGACAGAGGCGGAAGTGGAAGTGGAAGACGTGAAGGCGGAAACGACAGAAAACGCAGATCTTAATTACAGATCTTCTTTATAAAAAAAGCCCCCCAGAAAATTCTGGAGGGCTTTTTTTATACGCGTTTAAGGTTTTACTGGTCTGTCTTTAATCTGAGAAGCTTTAAGATACACCTTAGCTCCTTTTTTATTAATATAGTACTTCTTATTCTTACCGTCAATATATACATCTGTGCCATCAGGTGCCATTTTCCCTTTATAGGTCTGATCAGCAACTTTAGCACTACCTTTTACAGCTACTTCAGCAGTTTTGTTTCCTACCTTTTTCGCTGTTTTGCCTATTGCTTTACCAGTTTTATCGAGTGCTCCCCCTACTGTTTCTTTTTTCTTATCCTGTGCTTTACTGTTAAAAGAAACGCTTGTGCATAGCGCCAGAGCTAATAAGCCCATCGCAAATTTTGTTTTCATAGTTCTCTATTTATATAAAAAACAACTATATCCACATTTTGTTTACTTAATTGAGCTGCTCTGTAAGCAAGCGCATTTCAATATGGGGCGAATGCTTTTCGTATAGAATAGCATAAACAGCCCTGCTAATTGGCATATCAACCTTATATTTCTTGTTTACATGGTGCATGGAATTTACCGCATAATAACCTTCGGCTACCATATTCATCTCTAATTGCGCTGATTTTACAGTATAACCTTTGCCAATCATATTGCCAAAGGTCCGATTACGGCTAAACTGAGAATATGCCGTAACCAGCAAATCTCCAAGATAGGCCGACTCTTTAATATCCCTCGAAATGGGATGAACGGCATCTACAAATCTTTTAATCTCCCTGATAGCATTAGATATTAATACCGCCTGGAAATTATCTCCATACCCTACGCCATGGCAAATCCCACTGGCTACAGCATAAATATTTTTCAAAACAGCAGCATATTCAGTACCAAAAATATCATCCGAAATATTGGTTTTAATATATCTTGTGCTCAACAGCCTAGCAAAGACCGCTGCAAGCTCCAAATTGGTAGAAGCAATAGTTAGATAAGACAATTTCTCCAAAGCAACCTCTTCTGCATGGCAAGGCCCACTTATAACTACAATATCCTCATACGGCACACTATATTTCTGGTTTAGAAATTCACCAATGATTAGATTTTCATCAGGCACAATGCCTTTAATTGCAGAGATGATCTTCTTGCCCTTTAATTGTTCCGGACTCACACCGTCCAGCGTTTCCTTTAAAAATGCTGCCGGCACATTTAAAATGATGTACTCTGCCTTTTCAATAATATCAGAGATATTGTTGGATATATTATCTTCAGGAATTCTGATTTCAACAGAACTCAGATAATTCGGGTTATGCTTATATTTCTGCAAATGCGTTATCGATTCCTGATTGCGCATCCACCAATAGATTTCCTTAGCAGTAAAATTATCTGAAAGCATTTTTATGATTGCAGTAGCCCAACTACCGCCACCAATCATTGCAACTTTAGGTATCATAACTTATAAATAAAAAACCCCGGTTTATTGTTTTAAACCGGGGGCAATTTACTTATTTTAAATGACTGATATTGCTTACTTTCTATTTGGGAGCAGCAAACAATTGATCCTTAGTGGTTTTTTCTACTTTCATACCATCCTTTAATCTGTTTTGAATTGCCGAGTAAGGACCTGTTACCACTTCCTGATTCGCCTTAAGTCCGGATTTAATAATGATGTATTGATCATTTTGAATTCCTGTCGTAACTTCAACACGCTTTACTGTGCCATTATTAAACACATACACATACTGCTTAATGGTTTTATCAGAAAGCTTAGATTTCTGTTTGTCTGCATTTTGATCATTATCAGCAGGCTTTTCAGCTTTAGCCTTATCTTCTGTAAATACAGATTGAATAGGAATTGCTAAGCCTTTTAAAGATTCACTTTCGATATCCACTGTTGCAGACATTCCTGGTCTGAATGGAGATGGAAGATCTTTTGCTCCTCCTTTAATATTACTGTATGATTCAGCTAAAATACGAACCTTAACGTTGAAATTCGTTACCTGATCCACAGTGCTTGTTGCAGTACCCACATCTTTAGATGAACTTGCTATTTCAGTTACAATGCCTTTAAATTTTGTGTCCGCAAAAGCATCAACTTCTATAATAGAGCTATCACCTACATTTACTCTGTTAATATCATTCTCATTCACATCTACGTTTACTTCCATAGATGACAAGTTAGAAATACGCATAATTTCTGTACCTGCCATTTGAGCTGTACCAAGAATACGATCTCCCAATTCAACTGATAGTTTAGAGATGACTCCATCAACCGGAGCGTATATAGTAGCTTTAGCAAGGTTAGCACCTGCTTCTTTAACATTGGCACCACCCTCTTGCAAACTGTATTTTGCACTGGTAACCATAGCTTTCAGTCTGGCAATATCAGCTAAGGCACCAAAATATTGCGCTTTAGCTGCATCAAATTCTGAGGCTGAGATCACTTTTTTATTAAAAAGCTCCTGACTTCTTTTATAGCTGGCTTCAGTATTATCAAAGTTTGCATTCGCTTGTTTCAGCTGTTGCTCTGCAGCAACTACCTGGGCTTTTTGAGTATTATTTGAAGCGACGGCTCTTTCAAATCCTGACTGAAGTACATCTGGTCTAACTTTAATCAGCAATTGGCCTTTTTTAACCACATCACCTTCTTTAACCAAAAGTTCAGTAACCTCACCCGATACTTCAGAGCTTAGTTTTACTTCAGTTTCAGGTTGTACTTTTCCGCTGGCAGTAACCGTTTCAACAACTTTTCTGTCAGCCGCCTTTTCAATCGTCACCTTCTCGGTTTTATCTGCTCCTATTAAGCCGGTAAATTTTGCTACCGCCAATAATACGAGAATAACTCCTATTGCAATTAGTATGGGTTTTAGTTTCATTTGAATTTATTTATTTTTTATCATTTATAATCAAGGGGCAATAAATTGTGCGAATTTATGATGCTGCTCCTAGAAAACTATTTGTTTGCCTAAGTAATAGTCAATCACCTTTGCTTTAAAAAGCAAATCGTACTTAGCTCTGATCATGTCTATTTCTGCTTTATTCTTATTTGTTAAGGAAGTGTTGTAATCTAAAGAGTTAACTAAACCAACATTATAACGTTGCTCAATTACCGAAAACGCCTCTTTTCTTGCATTAAAAGTATTGGTTGTAGATTCGTATGTACTTTCCGCTGCTTTTAAATCAGCAACAGCCTGATAAATAATTTTATTTAAGTTGTTTTTTGTCAACTGTTCATCAGCCTGAGTCTGCAAAAAGTTAATTCTGGCTTTCTTTACACCTATTCTAGATTGTAAGCCATTGAATATTGGAATACTCAAACCTATACCAACTCCTTTCGAAACATTATTCTTTATCTGATTGCTAAAAGACAGATTCTGAATATTTGCCGGAAGATTATAATTATAGTTATAGAACGACCCATAACTTCCACTTAAAGTCAATCTTGGGTATAAACTACCTTTTGCTACATCTATCCCCTTTTTCGCAGAAGCAGTTTGAAGTGCAGCCAGCTTAATATCCGGGAAAAGATTTATTGCATCTGAATATACCTGCTCGGCATTATAATTTACAGATGGCTTATTGAATTCAGCTAGTACTGGAGCCTGTACATCGTATCTTGTCGAAGAAGGAATATCCATTAGCTGAGCCAGAGTCAAAAAAGAAATGCTAAGTGCATTTTCTGCAGTAGTAACATCCAACTGAGCAGTAGCAGTTTGCGATTTAGATTCAGCTAAATCAGCAAGTGTTTTATTTCCAACATCCAAAAGTTCTTGCTGCTGTTTCTGTTGCTGCTGTGCTACAGATAATTGTTGTTTTGCAGCAGATAAACGATCTTTATTATACAAAATCTCCATATAAGAAGTAATTACCTGAAGGATTAAATCATTCTTGATTTTATCCGTATTGGCTTTTCCTGCCTCAAGAAGTATTTTATTTTGCTTGATCTGGTTTATTTTTGAAAGGCCATTAAACAAATCAAGACCTAAACTTGCACCCGGACTAAAACTATAATTCTGCGTATTTTCATAAATACCCGTATTACCAAGATTATTACGCCCCCAACCCATATTCTGATCAGCACCTGCATTCAATGTTGGATATAAGGCTAATTTTGACTGCTTCAAATTTTGACCGGCAAGATCCTCACTCAGCTGTGATTTCTTTACCTGGAGGTTATTATGTAAAGTTTCTTCTATTGCTTGTTGTATGGTAATAATCTCTTGAGCGTTAGATTTTTGCACAAAACCCGTAATAAAGATAAGAGAGAGTGCTAAGGTTAATTTGGGCAATGTACTATAAGGGTTAATTTTTTTCATAATTTAGTTTTCACAATATTAATATAAACAACTTATTCGTTTTGTAAATTTTCAGGTACAACAATTGCATTTTATTGCCTCTTCTCTTCCTCTATTTTCTCTTAAGGCTCAAAAGAAGCCAATAAAATTAAAATTTTCTCTAAGTTTGGGCATGTACCTGATAAAATCCCCGCTTTTATTAAAATGGTATTACCCATCATTAACCTGGCATAAGAACCGGGATCAAAAAGTTATTTATTTAACCTTTGACGATGGACCCATACCAGATGTTACAGACTTTGCATTAAAAACTTTAAAAAGCTTTAACGCAAAAGCAACATTCTTTTGCATCGGAGATAATATTCACAAGCATCCTGATATTTTTGAGAAGATAAAGAACGAGGGTCATCGCATCGGCAACCATACTTTTAACCATTTAAAAGGATGGAAAACGCCGGATGAAATATACACTAAAAACTTCCAAAAGTGTCAGGAATTAACTAACACGAATTTATTTCGTCCACCTTACGGCAGAATTAAAAAATCTCAGATCACCAACATTCGCGCAATGAACCCGAAAACTCAAATCATTATGTGGGATGTACTTAGCGGCGATTTTGACGTCAACCTGGCACCTCACAAGTGCTTCAACAATGTGATTAAGCATACTGGAAACGGATCTATTGTAGTTTTTCACGACAGTTTGAAAGCCTACGACCGAATGCATTATGCGTTACCAAGAGTGTTGAAACATTTTTCCGAACTGGGTTATCGTTTCGATTCTCTTTAATTTTTCATGATCTGAACAGCTAAGGTTAGGCCAAAACACAAAATGAACTCAACACACTAAAAAACAAATGATTACAAGCGATATAAAAAACAGAAGTGTTCAAAAATGAACAGCAGTGTTCAGAAATGGTCGCAACTATTTTGCAGATAGTTAAGCCATTAAGCCCTTTGCATTATTTAGAATAGGTATAAATAATATAATGATATGCAGATGATGTCCTACCCCTGTTTTTTTTTGTRMWTKYRMTNCAWWWKWWTWWKARTRWSTTRMSYTYWTWWYRYRTWTTRKCMWWRSCTTWYGRYNNAGAAWTRAWMAAWMNNAGRTSWMNNCAAMMTTYGSSCMMYGMRYYNGARRMSKCMMRTMAWTTWGTRKKYWGRCCNNTAACMYTMKCWGWWMARATYMTKWAMRMYYAMMKWNNGRATSGAAAYNAYAAMYNCMGYTYRSAMAANAKGTWNTSAWYAYNNAGMTWWNGMTCSKNNGASCGTNGTGKMSNNGSAAGATGCTACTGCACAAATGGCTTTATTGCAATTTATGCAGGCAGGCAGACCAAGAGTTGCTGTTCCTTCTACAGTTCATTGCGATCACCTGATCACTGCAAAGAATGGTGCTGAAATTGACTTACCAGCTGCAAACACTGAAAGCAAGGAAGTATTTGATTTCTTAGCTTCGGTTTCAAACAAATATGGTATTGGTTTCTGGAAACCAGGTGCAGGTATTATTCACCAGGTTGTTTTAGAAAACTATGCTTTCCCAGGTGGAATGATGATAGGCACCGACTCGCACACTGTAAACGCAGGTGGCTTAGGTATGGTTGCCATAGGTGTTGGTGGTGCTGATGCTTGTGATGTAATGGCAGGATTACCTTGGGAACTAAAATTCCCTAAATTAATTGGCATCAAACTTACCGGCAAATTAAGTGGATGGGTATCTGCAAAAGACGTAATCCTTAAAGTTGCAGGCATTCTTACTGTAAAAGGTGGAACAGGTGCAATTGTTGAATATTTTGGCGAAGGCGCAACAAGCATGAGCTGTACCGGTAAAGGAACCATTTGTAATATGGGTGCTGAAATTGGTGCTACAACTTCAACGTTTGGKWACRAKKAAARCNTKGAWNGYYNCCWACNGNWKYTRMMWKMMSWGCTRARRWTSCNTSAYGYTGMAWRSNGYAAYRAAWSWRCWCTTAACCGGTGATGCTGAGGTATATGCAGAGCCTGAAAAATACTTCGATCAGTTAATCGAAATTAACTTATCTGAACTTGAGCCTTATTTGAACGGCCCATTCACTCCGGATTTAGCTACTCCTATCTCTAAAATGAAAGAAGTTGCTGCAGCCAACGGATGGCCAATGAAAATCGATGTAGGATTGATCGGTTCTTGTACCAACTCATCGTACGAAGATATTTCCCGTGCAATCAGTATCGCTAAACAAGTATCAGAAAAAGGCTTAACTGCTAAATCTGAGTATTGTATCAACCCCGGTTCTGAGCAGATTCGTTACACCATTCAACGTGATGGATTTTTAGACGTATTCAAAAGCATAGGTGCTAAAGTATTTACAAATGCCTGCGGACCATGTATTGGTATGTGGGACAGAGTTGGTGCTGATAAACAAGAGAAAAACACTATTGTACATTCATTTAACCGCAACTTTGCAAAACGTGCTGATGGTAACCCGAATACTTTTGCCTTTGTTGGTTCTCCGGAATTAGTAACAGCTTTAGCTATTGCAGGCGATTTAAGCTTTAACCCATTAACTGATACTTTAACAAACGATAAAGGGGAACAAGTAAAACTTGATGCCCCAACTGGATTTGAATTACCTACTAAAGGTTTTGCAGTTGAAGACGCAGGCTACCAGCAGCCAGCCGAAGATGGAAGTAAAGTAACAGTACTTGTTTCTCCAACTTCACACAGGTTGCAACTACTTGATCCGTTTACTCCTTGGGAAGGTACAGACCTTAAAGGACTTAAATTGCTGATCAAAGCAAAAGGAAAATGTACTACTGACCATATCTCAATGGCTGGTCCATGGTTAAAATTCCGCGGTCACCTTGATAACATTTCCAACAACATGTTAATTGGTGCTGTAAACTACTTTAACGACAAAACTGATTCAGTTAAAAATGAGCTTACTGGCGAGTATGGTCCTGTACCAGCAACCCAGAGAGCTTACAAAGCTGCCGGATTAGGATCCATCGTTATCGGTGATGAAAACTATGGTGAAGGATCAAGCCGTGAGCACGCGGCTATGGAACCTCGTCATTTAGGCGTACGTGCTGTATTGGTAAAATCATTTGCCCGTATCCACGAAACCAACCTTAAAAAACAAGGTATGCTTGGTTTAACCTTTGTTAACAAAGAAGATTACGATAAAATATTAGAAGATGATGTTATCGATATCATCGGATTAACAACATTTACACCTGATGTTCCACTTACTTTAGTGTTAAACCACGCTGATGGAACTAAAGAAGAGATATCTGTTAATCATAGTTACAACGAACAACAAATCGAATGGTTCAAAGCAGGTGGTGCATTGAATATCATTCGCAGAGAGGCCGCAGCTAAAAACGCTTAGTAGCTTACGTCTCGATATAAAAAAGGGGTTGATAAAATCAACCCCTTTTTTATATCGTTGCTTTTATTTACATAATTACCGCAGCCCATCCGCCATTGCGAACCATCTTAATATCAATCTTGTCTCCTGATTTAACCTGTACTGTTTTCTTTCTATAATCCATTGCCTGACGGCCAGCATTAATTCCATCCTCAAAATAAGTCATTGTATATGTTTTGCCTTTTTCAAGGAAATCGAAATTTAACGAAACAGTTCTCTCTTTTTCCTTGCCATTGGTTATTGCCCCTACAAACCATTTGTCTTTTTTGCGCTTAGCTACTACAGCAACCTCACCCATTTTAGCCTCTAGTGCTTTTGTTTCATCCCAGGTAGTTGGTACACTTGTGATAAATTCAGTGCAATCCAGATTCCTGTAATAAAGCGTGGGGTTATCAGCCAGCATCTGTATTCCACTTTCAAAAACAACGAACAGTGCCAATTGATAAGCGCGTGTACCAATACTTGCTGCATTTGGCCTCTCGGCTCTATAAGCATCAGGCTGCATACTTATCATAGCACCGGGAGTATAATCCATTGGACCAACAGCATTACGCATAAACGGGAGATATAAACTATTATCCGGATAACATCCGCCCATTTGCTCCATTCCTCTAACCCCTTCGTAAGAAATCACGTTTGGATACTTATACTCCAGACCAGCAGGTTTAAATGCACCATGGAAATCGACAAACAATTTATGTTTAGCCGCCTCTTTTGCAACGTCCTCATAGTAATTAACTATCCATTGATCACTGCGGTCCATAAAGTCTATTTTAACCCCTTTTACCCCCCATTCCTGGAAAGTCTTAAACAACTCCATGTTCTTATGAACAGTTAGCCAGGTTAACCATAATACAACCCCTACATTTTTCTCTTTACCATAGCGGATCAGCTCATGCACATCAACATCCGGATTTGGCGTATAAGGATCAGTAGTACTCTTTGCCCAGCCCTCATCCATAATAATATATGGTATACCAAATTTAGCAGCAAAGTCTATGTAATATTTATAAGTGGCCAGGTTATAACCCGAAATAAAATTCACATCCGGTCCATAAGGCGCCGCATCATTCCACCACTCCCAGCTTGCCTGCCCTGGTTTAACCCAACTAGGGTCTTTAAGTACACTTGGCGAAGCTAATTTTAAAGTCATCGTATTCTCAAGCAGTTGCTTATCGTTAGATGTGACCACAAAATATCTCCACGGAAAATTACGTGTACCCGAAGTTTTGGCAATATAATCTGCCTCCTTAAGTATTTTTAGACTCCGATCGCCATCATCACCAAATTCCAGCGGGACTTTAGGAAAAGCTGATGACATACCATTATTCCCAGTTCCCTTAAGAAACAAACAAGGATAGTCTGTCAAATCTGATTCGCTTATCAATATCTTATATTTTTTCTTTGTATCTATAAGAACTGGAAGGGTCGACATTTTATTTTCAGGCTTCCAATCCTTTGATCGCACTTGCGAGTACAGCTCTTCATAGGCAGTTTTAAATCCGCCTGGTTGTTGCAAATGAAGCATATAATCTCCTGGGAAGTTCACCGAAAATTCCTCATTCATCACCTCAACACTTCCTTTCTTACGGGTAATAAAGCGATAAGCAATCCCATCATCAAAAGCACGAAACTCCACAGCATAATTACCTTTAAAATTAAATGTCAGAGCATTATAGTTACTTTTTACAGTAGAAAATTTCAAAGAAACATAGGGTGTAATGATTTCATTACCCTGCCCTTTTTTGCTGCTGGTTAGTTTTGGATTTTGCCCTAAGATTTCATTTCTGAGGTTCATCTGTAGGTGGTTATTCTCTAACAACAGATCTTCTCCGGAGAAAATGGAATAATATATTTTGTCGGATATATTAATGGAAACTTTCAATCCCCCATTAGGAGACTTAAGCTCAATACCTTTAGTTTGAGCCTTTGAAACCGCCGATAATCCAAACACGGCTACAATGATTAGTACGAGTTTATTAATAAAATTCATGAAAATAGTGGTTTAATCTATAAGGTTAGGTTTTTGTGATTACAATATATGTGGTTCAGGTTTGTCAAATTAAAGGTAATAATTTATATGCTAAAACCATTTACTTCATCTACCCAAATCGTAAAGTCTTTGTTTCATGCAATCCTGTTCCTTTTTACTTTTTTTTATGTAAATTCATATAACCAAAATTCAAGATTATGAACGTGCTCACAAAAATTCAAAATTGGGGTAATCGTCATCACCCAAAATGGCTCGACTATTTTAGAATACTTTTAGGTTTAGTACTCATTTGGAAAGGTATTGCATTCGCCTCAAATCTTCATGCCTTTACCAATATGATGAAAGATGCAATGTTGGGTGTAGCAGTGTCAATTAGCTTACTGGCGCACATAATTATAGTGCTTCACATCATCGGTGGACTCCTCATCGCTGTCGGCTCGCACACACGCCTATTTTGCCTGCTCAATTTGCCCATCCTTATTGTAGCAGTGTTCTTTGTTAATTTGAGAGCAAACATATTTAGCCCATATGCAGAGTTCTGGGTTTCTGTGATTGTACTTATCGGCCTGATTTGTTTCTTGATTGAGGGTAATGGAGTGCTATCTGTTGAACGGGATAAAAAGGCGGTAGTTTAATTTTAATTGAGGCTAAAATTCGTACTCGCAATCAAAGCAATGATGGGTTTTCTTTGCATAAAAAGGATAGATCATTAGCGCGAAAGAAACGATCATAGTTAATAAGTTAAATCTCTTTTTTGTAGCCTGCACATATCCTACGTGATTAGAGCCACAGTTAGGACAAATCTCAACGCCCAGTTCAGACTTTTCCTGAGGTAACTGAATATTTTCATCCTTAAGAATGTCCTTTACCAAAGGGATGTCCTTTTCAAAAATATGCAGCTTAACGCCGCCAAGTGCCTGAGTATACAAGGGGTTTATGGTAATTGTATTTTCATCTGATAAAAAACATTGAACACCACTATCCATTAATCTTGCTTTCACAATATTGGCCTCAATTGGGTTATAAAAAGTTTCAAATACTACAATCTTATCCATTTAATAGCTTTGGTTATAAATATACTAAAAAGCCTTGAATTGTAACCTTTACAATATCAGGTGAGATTTGTCTGGTGCCAGGGCGTTGACCGGGCCCTGATAAAGCACAACCAAGTGGAGCGCTATTCTTGCTAATTTATAAATCGGATGCCAAAAACTGCTGAAACCAGAAACCTGAATCTTTTATGGTTCTGTGCTGAGTTTTAAAGTCTGTATGTACTAAACCAAAACGGGCATTAAAACCCTCGGCCCATTCAAAATTATCCATTAATGTCCAGGCCATGTAGCCTGTAATATTTAACCCTTCATTTTTGGCTTTTAGCAGGGCTGTCAAATAAAGCTGAAAATAAGCTATGCGTTCCGGATCATGAACATGATTACCCGATATCTTATCGTGATAAGCTGCACCATTTTCAGTAATCATTAATTTCTTAATGCCCGGATAGGAAGCGAATTGCTTGATGATATTGTAAAAGCTATCAGCATTTATTTCCCATCCCATTGCAGTATGTGGTTTTTTCCTGCTTTTTGCTTTAACTTCCCATGCCTGCAGAACAGGTATAAAGGCATTGTACTTTACAGTTAAAGGGAAATAATTTTGCAGACCAATAAAATCGAAATCAAAAGTTAGCCGCTTAGTGTGTCGCCAGGTAGAATGCTGAATAGAAAATTTCTCCATCAAATCCCAATCTGCACCTGGATACCCCATTCCCAGCGCGGGTTCAATGAATAATCTGTTCATCAAACAATCAATTCTTTTAGCTGCAGTTATATCGGCATCGCTTTGCGTATACGGAATAACTTCAGAACAAGAGAAGGTTGTTCCAATGCTGGCGTTGGGCACTTCGGCTCTTAGTATCCGGCCGCCATCAGCTTGTGCTATTGCGGTATGATGAACGGCAGAAAAGAAATTGGTTAATCCTGTTTTTCCCGGCGCATGTACGCCCAGCATGTATCCCAGGGAAGTAAAGCCGAAAGGCTCATTTAAAACAATCCAGTTCTTAACCTTATCGCCATATTCTTTGGCGCATGTAGATACAAAGTTATTGAAGGAATCGTTGATACTATAAGCTGTCCACCCGCCTTCATCTTCCAGGGCATCGGGCAAGTCCCAGTGGTAAAGTGTTACATAAGGAATTAGTCCATTAAGAAGACACTCATCTATCACCTTGTGATAGAAAAGAATTCCTTCTTTATTCTTGGCTCCTTTGCCATAAGGAAGAATTCTGGACCAGGCAATTGAAAATCGAAAAACGGAGAAACCAAGGGTTTTAACAAGTGCGATGTCTTGTTTGTACTTATGATAAAAATCACAGGTATGGGTAGGTTGATGTCCTTTCTTTATTTTGCCAGATCTTTTAGAAAAGGTATCCCAAATAGATGGCCCCTTTCCATAAGTATCAGAAGCACCTTCAATCTGGGCTGCGGCTACCGCTACACCCCATAAAAAATCATCACCAAAATCAGATGCTTTAATCATACCTGCAGTTCTTAAAGGCAATATGGCATTATGCTATTAACTTAATGTTAAGCCTATTTGTTTGAGTAGCAGGGCTGCATTAAAAGTTTTGCAAGGACCCTGTTTCAACTTATAATCAAACTCCATTTCATCCTGTGCTATTTGAATATCGAAATGATAGTTCCTTACATCATCGCCATGATCTGCTTCCATTTCTGAGAGTTGTAAGTCGTGGGTTGCAAACAGCGCTGGTGTGCTTTGTGTAATGAGTTTCTCTATAAACACTTTAGATCCAAGGTATTTATCCTTACTGTTTGTGCCCCTAAGCATTTCATCAATCAGCACAAATGAATTTGCGGAAACATTGATGGCATCGAGTATCATTTTTAGCCTGTTGAGCTCTGCTTTAAAGGTTGAGGTATGATCGTTCAAAGAGTCTTTGATGCGCATGTAGGAAAGTACTTTAAATATAGAAAGTGACATTTCTTTAGCGCAAACGGGTGCGCCGGAAAATGCGAGCACCATGTTAATACCCACTGTACGCAGAAATGTACTTTTCCCTGCCATATTTGAGCCTGTAACAATATCAACCGTGGGATAGTCGCCCAGATTAAAATCGTTTACTACACGTTCTCTTTCGTGAATTAACGGATGCCCTAATTCAATGCCCTTTAAGTTAAAGTTATCAGCAATTGCTGGGAAGTTCCAGCCTGGTTGGTTGTGGGTAAGTGTGGCAAACGAAATCAGCTCTTCGAACTGACTGATCCTATACAGGCCGCCTACCAGGTTAGTTGATGATTTTACATACCATTTATTTAAATCGAAGGAGCACTTTAAATCCAAGAGCAAAAACAGGTTTAAAAAAAAGCCTACAAATGGGTTAAGCCTGTTATCAAATGCTTTAATGATGGAGGATAGCTGTTTGATTTGTTTACTTACAGGATCGTTTGTTAGGCTATCGCTATCATTCCCCTTAAAAAAGTCCTTAATATAGGGGCTCTTCCAGTTAATCTCCTCTGTCCACTTTATTGTGCCTGAAAAGGAGTCTAATAAATTTGATCCCCCTGTAAATCCATAATAAACCAGGTTGATGTATTTCAGATTGAAGAAAATGAGTGCCATATTAAATAAGGCTACAAGGCCAAATATTTTCCATACATAACCACCGAATATTGCGCCAAGTATAAGCACTCCGAAAGTAATAAAAGGCCCTATTTTTACATATAACTGAAGGGTTTTATTGTGAGTAAACTTTAGCTGATTGGGTAGCTGATGCTCCAACTTATCCTTAATAACGTCAAGCTGGCCGGGTTTGTGGTTTTGTAATTCGGCCCGGAAGTGAAAAGTTTTGTCTATATGCTCGGTCATTTCGGTAATAGCTTCTTGTCGCTGCAAAATGACGTCCTTTTCATTTGGCCGACCAAGATTTTCCGCAAGGATATTTAAGCCATTATTTGTATTGCAGCGATTGATGTAAGAGAACAAAGTGCCTTGCCCGTAAATGTCCAAATCTGATGAATATGGATGATACTCGTCGCTATAATTTTCTCCATCGCTGTATCCATTGATATTTGAAGTAATATGATTCACTTCATTTTGGTAAACCCACAAGAGTTGCTCGGCATAGGTTAACTCTTGTTGTACTGCAACTTGTTTTTGAACCAAAACCATAAAAAAGATTACCGGGATAGCGGTTATCACTATTAACACCCACGAAAAGCCAATATTTATGATGAGCGCTATTATTATTATTTCGGCAATAAACAGACCCAAACGGGAGAATGATATTTTATTAAGCTTGCTCTTGAGGCCATCAATCTGAGTTTGCTGGCTTGCTACATTATTTCTGTAATCGTTTAAAATGCTATCTTTTGTTCTTATCATTGTATTTTTCTCCATTGAACTGTTTTGCTTCGGCCCAGTTTGATAAATATAGGGAATTGATTATTACGCCGCTAATTAGATGAAGATTACACTACTTGTTACAGGAAAAACAGAAGAAAAATATCTTATTGAAGGTATTGAGAAGTATTTAAACCGGCTAAAACATTATATAGGGTTTAATATGATCGTTATTCCTGACGTAAAAAACACTAAGAATTTAAGTGAGGCACAACAAAAGGCAAAGGAAGCTGAAATGATGTTAAAACACATCAGCAATCCAGATACTGTAATTTTGCTTGACGAGAAAGGAAAAAAATATACCTCTGTACTATTTTCAAATTATTTGAACAAACAGATGATTGGAAGTGTTCAGCATTTGGTATTTGTAATAGGTGGACCATATGGGTTTGATGAATCTGTTTATAAAAGAGCCAACGGAAGTATGTCGCTTTCTGATATGACCTTCTCTCATCAAATGGTACGCTTATTTTTTGTAGAGCAGTTATACAGGGCTTTTAGTATATTAAAAGGAGAACCATATCACCATGAATAATCTGTATTAATTTTATGGAAATTTAATCCCGCTCTCATCATTATTTAAAAGGAGATTTATTATGCGCTTACCATCAGAATATAAAAGAAATTATAAGTTTAAAAGCGACAGAGGAAAGGATCGTTTAAGCTATATTATTGCCATAGTTATATCGGCAATTGCGTTCTTACTGATCTGGTATTTGGCTTAAAATAATAAAGGGCCCGATCTACATTAAAATGTAGATCGGGCCCTTTATATAATATTGCAGTTCGCTAACTACACGCCTTTTTTACTGGTCATGCTTGCTTTCTTAGCTGGCTGTGATGTTTTAGCCGGCGCTTTTGCATTTGCTGGTTTTGGCGTAGCTTTTGGCTTTTTATCGATCTTTTCATCAGCCTTTAAAGCTTCCTGTTCTGCACTTACTGATGGGGCTTCCTCTGAAAACAAAGGTAACTCTTTTAATAAATGGAACCAGGTAACAATCTTTTTCATGTCTGAGGTATATACTTTTTCCTCATCATGGTCTGGAGCAACTTCTTTAAAGAATGCCTTTAAAGCATTTGCGTCTGTTTTTGCATCAGGAACGTTTCCTTTCGCCGCAGCAATGTTAGCCAAAACATCCACAAGCTTCAGATCCTCATCTTCGCCATAAATGGTAATGTCTTCTAATGATGCAAGTTTGGTTGTAGTAATATTGGCTACAATTTTAACTTTTTGAGCATCAAGGCTCTCAAGAACGTATCCGCCTTTATTTTGCCCTACTAGTTTAAATAGCCCCGGTCTCCCAGATACTGCTACTATTCCTCTTAAATTCATATTAATCCTCTATTACTTCTATTCCTAAAATCTTGTCACCTTGTTTAATATCATCAACAATATCGACATTTTCTACTACTTTACCGAATACGGTATGATTTCTATCAAGGTGAGCAGTATTATCTCTGCTATGGCAGATAAAAAACTGTGATCCTCCTGTGTTTCTGCCAGCATGTGCCATTGACAAAACACCACGGTCATGATATTGGTTCTCGCCAGTAAGTTCACAATCAATTTTATAACCCGGGCCACCTGCACCAGTTCCGGTAGGATCTCCACCCTGAACCACAAAATTTGGTATTACTCTGTGAAATATAACCCCATCATAAAATCCCTCGTTAGCTAATTTTTTAAAGTTAGCAACTGTATTTGGTGCATCCTGATCATAAAACTGAACAGTCATGTTCCCTTTCTCTGTTTTAATTATTGCTTTACTCATGTTGTTTTTTGTAAACGCCAAACTTAGATAAAATAGTTTTTATATGCAATTTATACTAAAAGCGTTATATGTACATTATATTTTATATTGGTATGCAAAAAATATACATTCGTACTCACTGATTAAACCATATGATTTTAAGCTTGAAAAGATTTGGCCTTCTGTTTTTTTTACTTGTAGTTACAATAGCTGCTAAGGCATCGTCTATTCTTATTTACATGGATGAGGATCAAAAAAATCATTTGAAAGCTTATGGTATAGCCTATTGGGGCATTAAGCAAAAAGCGGATGTTAGCTGGCTCTTAAATTACAGGGGAGGCAGTTTTCTAATTGGCTACAATAAGGCTATTGAGGACGAGTGTAAAACCAGGGGCGTTTCTTATCAGATACTTGCCGACGGAAAGGTTACATCTATTTTAAATGAGATTAGCGACCCACAGGTAAACATGGAAATGGTAAAGCTTGAAAAAGCTCCAAAAATTGCAGTTTATTCGCCTAAAAGTAAATTACCATGGGATGATGCCGTAACTATGGTGCTTACCTATGCTGAAATTCCTTACGATGTAGTTTATGACGATGATGTTTTAAAGGATAAACTGTCGGCATATGACTGGCTGCACCTGCACCATGAGGATTTTACCGGCCAGTATGGTCGTTTCTGGAGCGCTTTTAGAAATGCGACTTGGTATCGTGAGGATGTTAAAAATCAAGAGGCTACTGCAAAAAGAAATGGTTTTACTAAGGTGTCCCAATTGAAGCTTGCCGTAGCTAAAAGGATAAAGGAGTTTTGTACTGGAGGCGGGTTCCTTTTTGCCATGTGTTCGGGTACTGATAGTTTTGACATTGCGTTGAGCGCCGAAGGTGTTGACATTTGCGAAAGTATGTTTGACGGCGACGGGGCCGATCCGCAGGCTCAAAGTAAACTTAACTTTAATAACACTTTTGCTTTTAAGGATTTTAGGCTTGACGAGAACCCCAACAATTACGAATTTTCTGATATAGATGCTACTCAGACCAGAACACTTACGCAGGCAAATGATTTTTTTACGCTGTTCGATTTTTCTGCAAAATGGGATCTTGTGCCAACAATGCTCACCCAAAACCATGATAAAGTGATTAAAGGTTTTATGGGCCAAACCACTGCATTTAAGAAACGTTTTGTAAAACCAAGTGTTACGGTTCTTGGTGAAAATAAAGGCGCCGAAGAAGTACGCTATTTAAACGGTGAGATTGGCAAAGGGCAGTTTACTTTTTATGGCGGACATGATCCGGAAGATTATCAGCATGCTGTTGGGGATCCGCCAACTGATCTAAATCTACATCCTAATTCGCCGGGCTACAGGCTAATTTTAAACAATGTTTTATTTCCAGCCGCTAAAAAGAAACCACAGAAGACTTAGTAATGACAATGTTTAATAGCACTTCGTCATCCCTAGTTTAATCGTAGAAATTCCAGCTTACACCAAATTTGAACAATAAACGGTCTGGCATTGGATAGCGGTCAACTGTATAATATCCTTTATAAAGTAAACCTTGGTTTACATAGTCGCATTTCACAAAAAGATTAGCTCTTCTTAAGCTTGCTTTAACCCATACATCTACAATTGGAGTGGTATCAAACGTTACATCTTTACCAATATAAAACTGGCCGGTTGCAGTTGAATACGAATATGCTTTGTATGGCGTGTTGTAACGTACATCAAAACCGACATTTGTTTTTAACACCTTGAAAAAGGTATGATCCAAATAAAAACTATTGAAGGTATAAACTTCAGGAGTACGTAACTTATCAGGATTATCTGTTTTTTGATAAACAACATAGCTCTCCAGATTAAACTTACCAAACCTGAATTTCTTACCGGCAGTTATTTTAAAGAGATTAATAGAAGAACCTAACTGAAGTGGTTCGATTCCACCCTGATCATCCTGACCAAAATACAGGTACTTATCTATTAAATAGTATTGTGCACCTGCATCAAACCCAAATTTTTCGTTGATAAAATTAAAGGAAAGATTGATGGTTTTAGTACGATCGAAATTATTTTCCCAACGATAATGGTTGCCAAAGTAATTGGTATAAGTCTCTTCAGGTGATTTGTTTTGGAAATAAGCACCTAGAACTATGCGGCCAACTGATTTACTTAACAGAACGTTACTTTTGGCTTCATATAAAAAATCGCCTACGTTTCGTCCCTGAAAGATTTGTTGTAAATCGACATTAAAGTCTATTTTATTGCTTAAACGGTAGCCCGCATTACCTAACAGGGTAACGTTTTGAAAAGTAGCTGAATAATCATAAAACCTGGTACGGTCCCTGTAAAGCACCATCTGGTTATAATTATAAAAGTCGTGTTTTATACCTACATCGAGCTTTAGCTCATTTTTGATAATTGAACTCCCCTTTGCCCTAAGGAAAAAGCTGTAGATAAATTCATTCTGTATGTGGGTATATCTTGTACTATCATTAGTAAAAGTAGTATCTGCCAAGCCAATTCCATTTGGGAAAACAGATTCCCTGACACTTGCATCAGTAAAACTCTCATCTTTTTGGAATGCGTAAGAATTTGCATCATACTTTAAAGTATAAGATATCTTGTTTGTTGGGAGTATTTTTTTTGTTATTTCCTGGGCAACACTATCTATCCGTCCCACAAAATAGGTTTGCTTAAGCATAAAGCCAGTTTGCCGCCATATTCGTTTACCAGTTTGCAGCCTTACGGGTTCTGTAAGCTTATCTACGGTATTGTTCGTACCTGTATAAATAGATTCATTAAGAATAGATCCATTTTCTTGAGTTTTAAGGGTATTAAACACTACACTGGCCCACAGATTATATCTTTTGTTTGGTGATTGGTACCAGCTAAAGAGTGCTCCATTCAGGTCGTCTCCCCTTTGCCTTCTGTAATAACCGTTTGCTCCTATTCTATTAAAATTAAGTCCAACATTAAAGTTCGGCTTAATATTTTGAGAGTGTATAACTTTAAAAACTTGCTCTGCCTCACCTGCACTAACATAATAAAGACTGGTAAATGGTGTTCTTGCCTGGTAATACCTGACATCGTCGTGCGTCATAGCATAATAATCTAGCGAGTGTAAACCGATGTCAAAACCTATAGTTTTAGAAGGCTCAAAAAGCATTGATCTGGCTGCCAGACCTAAGTTACCAACCCCTACTGTTGGTGTTCTTGGTTGTATAAGTATGTTGAAATTCTGAAAGCCTGTTAATGTTGTATCCAGAGGTATTGTTTGTATACTATCCTTTGTAAGTTTAAGGGTCGTATACCTGATAAATCTTGAGGTGAATACTATTGAATCTCTTCCTTCCTCTTCTTTTTTCCTTAAGGAATCCATCTCCTTGTTGTCATTAACGGTAGTTTTTAAATCCTGCGCAAACAATTGTACACCACCGAAGATGACAAAGCAAAAAACAAGAAAGGCAATGTTTTTATACATTATAAAGTTGAAATTAACTGGCTCAATATTTTTGTCATTTTAGGTTCGGCTATCTTTGCTGTCTCTATTATTTCTTCAAGACTAACCGCTTCAAGTACTTCAGGGAATCCCTCGTCCGTTAAAACTGAAATTGCAAATACTGGGATGCTCATGTGGTTGGCTACTATAACCTCTGGCACGGTACTCATCCCTACAGCATCACCTCCAATAATTCTCAAATAATTATATTCTGCTTTCGTTTCTAAATTGGGTCCTGTTACGGCAATGTAAACGCCTTGATGGCACTTAATGTTGTTGTCGTTGGCAATATTAATTGCTTGCTTTATTAACACTCTGTTATAGGGCTGGCTCATGTCAGGAAAGCGAGGTCCCATATCCGAATCGTTACTACCACGTAAGGGACTCTCTGGCTGCAAATTGATGTGATCGTTGATCACCATTAAGTCACCCTTTTTAAATTCCGGGTTTAACGATCCAGCAGCATTTGAAACAAATAAGTGGGCTATCCCTAAAGCTTTCATTGCCCTGATCGGGAAGGTAATTTGCTGCATGGAATAGCCTTCGTAATAATGAAGCCTTCCTTGCATTGCAATTACTCTTTTGCCATTGATCTTTCCAAAGATCAGCTTTCCGGTATGAAATTCCAGGGTTGATATTGGGAAATTAGGAATGTTAGAATACATTAACTGGTATTCAACTTCAATATCATTAACAAGACCACCAAGGCCAGTTCCTAAAACAATTCCAATTTCCGGAAGGAAATTATCAGTTTTTCGTTTTATATATTCAACGGTTTCGTGTAGTGCTTGAAACATAATCTAAAATCTTTTGATCAAATGTAGTTTTATCTTCTTCTTGTAATGTTATTTTAACAGGCAAATAAAAGACAGGCAAATTTAAAAGTAATTCTTTTAATACATCATCGAATAAACGTTGTGCGTCTTTTTCTGTTGTTATTATTATTTTTTCTTCTGAAGGATCGTTCTTAAAAGCATTTACAAGTTGCTGAATATTTTGCACAGTAAAGCGATAATGATCAGGATACTCATGATGATCTATCCGCTGCGTATATTTCTGCAACTGAGTTAACAAAGGCAGAGGGTTTGCTATCCCGGTTAACAAGAATACAGAAGTAACACTTGAAATTGAGGCTAAAGGCCGCTGTTCTTTTGAAATAAGATGCGTAAGACTACCATAAGTTAGAAAAGAAAATGCCAGCTTTTCTTTTACTGTGGTATCAAACCTATTTAAGCAAGCTTGCTTTTGAAGGGTATCTATCTTTTCTGGCCCTTTTGTAACCAGTAATGCCTGTGCCCGATGATATCCTTTAAAAGGCTCTCTTAAATTTCCGGCAGGAAGCAAAAATTGCGGCCTCAATAATTTTTGATATTCAAAAAGAAGGATGCTAAAACCGGGTTTTACGCTTCTATGCTGGAAGGCGTCGTCCAGTATTATAATATCGTGATTGCTTTTTAAAAGATTAATCCCGGTTACCCTGTCTTCGCAAACTGCAACTGTAACGTTTGGGAACTTGTTGTAAAACTGCATTGGTTCGTCGCCTATTGTTTCTGCATTTGCGCTTGCATCTGCAAGGACATATCCCCTAGTTTTACGGCCATATCCCCTGCTTAGGATGGCAATACGCTTATCAAATAATAGATTTACGAGGTACTCTGTTACAGGACTTTTACCAGACCCCCCAACAACAAGGTTCCCTACACAGATCACCGGTAAGTCAAAATTTGTTTGCTTAAACACACCTGTATCATATAGCTTATTTCTGATGAGAACTACTAAGCCATAGAGGACAGAAAACGGAAGTAATAATAATCTGAGGTATTTAATCATGTGCCGTTTCAAAAATAAGAATTATTACCTCGCATTTTATCACGTTTATACGGATTGCCATTTACCTGTGTAATAAATAAAAGTTTACCTTTGTAAAAATAACTTATTATAACATGCTTAAAGGATTTTTTAACGTACCCGCTCCTATAAATGAGCCCATTTTGGGTTATGCACCTGGAAGTAAAGAACGTGAACTTTTAAAGGCCGCTTTAGCCGATGCCCGTTCCAAACAAATTGAAATACCGATGTATATTGGTGTTGAGGAAGTGCATACAGAAGTTAAAGGTAAGGTTACCCCTCCACACGATCATCAACATGTATTGGGTAAATATAGTATTGGAAATAAAAACCACGTAAAGCAAGCTATTGATGCTGCTTTGGCAGCTAAAGCTGATTGGGAAAATTTGGCTTGGGAACATCGTGCTGCAATTTTTCTGAAGGCTGCCGATTTAATTGCAGGTCCGTATCGTTATAAATTAAATGCTGCAACAATGCTTGGGCAGTCGAAAAATGCTTACCAGGCCGAGATTGATTCGGCATGTGAGCTAATTGATTTCCTTCGTTTCAATGTTAGCTATATGGCTGAAATCTATAAGCAGCAACCTCCCGTTTCGCCTAAAGGATCATGGAACAGAGTTGAACAACGCCCGTTGGAAGGTTTTGTGTTTGCTTTAACTCCATTTAACTTTACTGCTATCGCGGGGAATCTTCCTACATCAGCAGCCATGATGGGGAATGTTGTGGTATGGAAACCAGCAGATACTCAAATTTTTGCGGCTAATGTTTTAATGCAGATATTTAGAGAAGCCGGATTACCTGATGGTGTGATCAACCTTGTTTATGTGGACGGACCTGAGGCTGGCGAAGTGATTTTTAGCCACCCTGACTTTGCCGGAATTCACTTTACTGGTTCTACTGCAGTTTTCCAAAACATCTGGAAAACTATTGGCAATAACATTCATAAATTTAAAACCTATCCGCGTATTGTCGGAGAAACCGGTGGAAAGGATTTTATCCTTGTTCATGGTTCTGCAGAACCGGAAATATCTAGTACAGCAATTATTCGTGGTGCTTTTGAATATCAAGGTCAGAAGTGTTCTGCTGCTTCTCGTGTGTATGTTTCGAAAACGGTATGGCCTGAGATCAAGGATTTAATGATTCGTGATCTGGCTACCTTTAAAATGGGTGGAACTGAAGATTTCAGTAATTTCATTAATGCCGTTATTGACGAGAAATCTTTCAATAAGCTAGCTAAATATATTGATGAAGCCAAGCAAGACAAATCTGTAGAGATTATTGCAGGTGGAAATTACGATAAATCTAAAGGTTACTTCATTGAGCCTACGGTTCTTGTTGTTAAGGACCCAAAGTACACCACAATGTGTGAAGAGCTTTTTGGCCCAGTATTAACAATATATGTTTATGAAGATAAAGATTTTGATAAAGTTCTGGACATTATAGATACTACTTCTATTTATGCCTTAACAGGTGCTGTTATTGCTCAGGATCGTTACGCGATAGAAAAGGCTACTCAGCGTTTAAGAAACGCTGCCGGTAATTTCTATATTAATGATAAATGCACCGGTGCTGTTGTTGGACAGCAGCCTTTTGGTGGTGCCAGAGGATCGGGTACAAATGATAAAGCGGGATCAATGATTAACCTGTTGCGCTGGGTTTCTCCACGTACTATTAAGGAAACTTTTGATCCTCCAAAAGATTATCGCTATCCTTTTTTAGGATAGATACCAAAAAAAGCTCCTGGTTCATCGCCGGGAGCTTTTTTTAGTGATTAAATCAGCATTCTGCGTGATCGAACAGTTATCTTTCTGTATTCATTTTAAATACAGGAGAAATATCCTCAGCACTTGAAGAACTTACCTTCATGTCAGAAATCAATCCTGTTTTCAAGCTGTAAACCCAGGCATGAACAGCAAGCTCTTGTCCGGACGCCCAGGCATTTTGCACGATTGAAGTGCTCATCACATTTGCAGCGCCCTCTATGGCATTCAACTCCACCAGACGGTCGGATCTCTTTTGTGGATCTTTAATGGTCGACATTTCACGCTCGTGTATGCGAATCACATCTTTAATGTTTCTTAACCAGTTGTCAATTAACCCCACTTGTTTATCTCCAAGTGCGGCATTCACACCCCCACAGCCATAGTGACCACAAACAATGATATGTTTTACTTTAAGAACATTTACTGAATAATCAAGAACACTTAACAAATTCATATCTGTATGCGTAACCACGTTGGCAATGTTACGGTGTACGAAGATATCACCAGGCAAGGTGTTAGTAATCTGATTAGCGGGTACACGACTGTCTGAGCAACCTATCCACAATACAGGCGGAGCCTGGCCTGCCGAGAGGCGTTCAAAAAAAAGAGGGTCTTCTTTAAGAGTTGCAGCAACCCACTCTTTATTTCCATTTAATAAGCTATCATAAGTAATCTGATCTGTCTGTTGTTTTTCTAATTTCGCGCACATAATAATTTAATTATTAATTTCTTCAATGATTTTATTGTTCAATTTTGGCACGGTATATTGTTCTTTAATATTTTCTAAAATTACAATAATACCCTTAGTATAAGCATTGTGCTTATAATTAAAAATGGTTTCCAATACGTCGGGATCTATATACCGTGAATTGGATCCATCAATGATCACGTTAGTTTCTTTAGGTATTTTATTTAATACCACCTGAATGGCTGCCTTGTTTAAGAAAGATACTTCTTCGGCCAATTTTATTCTCAAGTTCTTTTTATTACCCTCTTCCTGTATTTTGTAGAAGTATGGATTACGCATATTGGTACGTAATAAATAGAATATTGAGAACAGCATACCTATTGCAACGCCTTTTAACAAATCTGTTAACAAAACAGCTACAATAGTAATTACAAACGGGACAAACTGATCCCAGCCTTTGTGGTACATATGTTTAAAAAGCTCTATACGTGCTAATTTATATCCTGTTACCAATAGAATTGCAGCCAGACATGCCAAAGGAATCATATTGATAATACCTGGTATAAAAAGCAGGGATAAAAGCAACCATACTCCATGAAAAATAGCTGACATCTTTGTTCTTCCACCTGCATTTACGTTTGCAGAGCTTCTTACAATTACCGATGTTAAAGGCAATCCGCCTAACAACCCACTAACCATGTTTCCTGTACCCTGAGCAACCAGTTCCCTATTTGTAGGGGATACACGCTTAATTGGATCTATCTTGTCTACTGCTTCAATACTTAATAGCGTTTCAAGACTGGCAACCACCGCAATTGTTGCAGCAACAACCCAGACTTTTCCATTCGTTATCTGTGAAAAATCTGGTGCGGCAAATAAACCTGTAAATTCCGACCAGCTATTCACAACTGGAATCTCTACCATTTGTTTTGCTTCCAAAGCATAATTCCCGCCATGAAAAACAATTGTAAGCACAACTCCTATTACTACCACTACCAGGGGAGCGGGAACAACACTTAATTTTTTAAATTTTGGCCAAAAGACCAAGATTAAAATTGACAATACACTTATTACAATAGCAGCCAGACTAAAATGGCCTAATGCCCCACTAATGGCTGAAAATGTATTTTCATTATCTTTTTGGAAGAAACTTTCATCACCAAAAAAATCTGAATCTACCCCAAGCGCATGAGGAAGTTGTTTAAGTATCAAGGTTAATCCGATTGCGGCAAGCATCCCTTCAATTACACTTGAGGGGAAGTAATTACCGATAGTTCCGCCCTTTAACAATCCAAGTATTATCTGAATTACACCTGCCAAAACTACTGCAAGTAAAAAGGTCTGATAAGCGCCCAATTGGCTGATAGCTCCCAGAACGATTGCGGTTAATCCAGCCGCAGGTCCACTAACACTTAATTGTGATCCGCTTAAGCTGGCAACTACTACGCCACCAACTATTCCTGTTATAAGACCCGCAAACAGAGGTGCGCCTGAAGCTAAAGCTATCCCTAAACATAGGGGGAGGGCAACAAGAAATACCACAATACTGGATGGCAAATCACGCTTCAGATTCTTTTTTAATATATATTTCTTCACTTCCAATCTTGAAAAGATCGAGTTTCCACTTTGCATAAAACTATGTTTTAATCTTTTAAACTAATTTTTAAAAATTGCATACCGCTCCCTTTGGGGGGTAACACATGGTAAATTAGCTCAGGTTAGGAGGCGGTGTGGGTACAGACGGATGGAATGGATCGAAATACCGTTTGAAATTATCTATAAAGCTATTCTTTATACCGTAAAGATGTAGGACAGATGACCATACGTAGTCGTGCTGAAAGTCAATCTTATAATCAAAGAGCTTTACTTTTGCCTTTCCCGGATCTCCATCACTGCTATGTTCGGCTTCGATTTGCATGATTACAGAAATCATGATGTTCTTATCAATATGACTAAAAAATACAGGCGCACCGGAAATTACCATCTTCGCCGAGAAGATACTTAAGAAGGTAATAACTATTAATATACGGTACTTTCTTAGAAACATTTATTTTTATTCTTTCACCTAACTCTCCAAAAATAGCTCCAAACATTACTTATTTACAAATTATCATGTAAAAAAAATGTAATTTAGTTGTTGCTTTATCACATTTTGGACTTCCATTTTTTAAAAATCTGAAGCCATTTTAAAGAAAAATGCTTCATTAACCGTAATTTAGGCGATCAAAATTCTTTTTTACTCATTCATGAAAAAAACACTGTTAAGCCTGATATTTCTTTATCCGGTTGTCCTTTTTGCCCAAAGTAATAATGCTCCCTCAACTTATGACCCTCATGAAATTGCGATAACAGGCTATTTGCAAACACAATTTCAAAAAGCTCAATCTGGTGGCATTTCCTCCTTTTCGGGCGGAGATTTCTCAAAAAACTCCGATAGTCGTTTCATGATTCGCAGGGGTAGATTGAAAATTGACAGGGCTGATAAGTATTCGAGCATTGTTTTCCAAATAGATGCTACGCAAAATGGCATTCAGTTAATGGACGCCTTTATACAATTGCATCAACCTGATTCAAAGGAACTATTGTTAACTGCTGGTTTGTTTAACCGCCCCTTTGGTCACTCTATAGTTTACTCTTCCGGGTATAGAGATTTCCCTGAAAGAGCGAGAGTTTTCCAAACATTGATGCCAAGAGAGCGTGATATTGGCGCCATGGTTACCTATAATCCCAGTAAAATATTTAATTTTCTGACAGCAGAGTTGGCTGTAATAAACGGAAGTGGCTACAATGCCAGAGATTATGACTCAAGAAAAGATATCATAGGAAACCTTGGTTTTAAATTCGACAGTTTGGCAAATAAAAAGCTTCATATAGGCTTTGGAGCATCTATCTATGAAGGTTGGGTACGTAACGATACTGAAAGTTATTATTCTTCTACAGAATCTGGATTTCAAAAAAACACAGCCCCCGACAATGTTGGTTACTTTGGTAAACGCGAATATTATGGAGGTAACTTACAGCTTCAATACGACAATACTTTTGGCCGAACCATATTTAAAGCTGAATATCTTCAAGGAACACAACCTGGGGTAGCTGCTACTGCCAGCATATTAGGTCCAGTCGCCAGTACTAGTTTCTCTGCACAACCAGCAACAGATTTATATTTACGCCAGTTTTCTGGTTATTACTTATGGTTAACCCAGCAGATTGCAAAAAGTAAGTTCACTGCGCTGGTATCTTATGATGTGTACGACCCAAACAGAGAAATAAGTGAATCGGAAATTGGCATTGCAGGCAACAATACTTCAGCTGGTGATATTAAATTTAGCACCCTTGGTTATGGCCTGACCTATCTAATAAATTCAAGATTTAAACTTACATTGTACAACGAGCACGTGGTTAACGATGCGACTAAGTTGCCAGACTATACGGCCGACTTAAAAGATGATGTGTTTACTACCAGATTACAGTATCGCTGGTAAATAATTAAAATTATTAGTGTTTAAAATGAAGAATAAAATAGATGTACTTCAGGACAAAATAAAAAAAGCGAATGAAGGTGGCGGTGCAGCGAGAATTCAAAGTCAGCATAAAAAAGGCAAACTAACGGCCAGAGAGCGCATCCATTTTTTATTGGATGAGAATTCCTTTGAGGAAATTGGCATGATGGTAACCCATAGAAGTGTCGATTTTGGCATGGAACGGGAAAAATATTTAGGAGATGGTGTTGTAACTGGCTATGGAAACATAAATGGCAGGCTGGTTTATGTGTTTTCACAGGATTTTACCGTTTTTGGCGGCTCTCTTTCTGAAACACATGCCGAAAAGATCTGCAAAATAATGGACATGGCCATGAAAAACGGAGCTCCCCTGATTGGCTTAAATGATAGTGGTGGTGCGCGGATACAGGAAGGTGTGGTTTCTTTAGGCGGTTATGCTGATATATTTTATAGAAATGTTCAGGCATCCGGAGTTATCCCCCAACTTTCAGCAATAATGGGACCTTGTGCCGGGGGCGCAGTATATTCGCCTGCCATTACCGACTTTATTTTAATGGTAGAGAATACCTCGTACATGTTTGTTACAGGGCCAAATGTTGTTAAAACTGTAACCCACGAAGAGGTAAGTTCTGAAGAACTTGGTGGTGCATCTACTCATGCTACAAAATCGGGAGTAACTCATTTTGCCTGTTCAAATGAATTAGATGCCATCAATCATGTTAAGAGATTACTGAGTTATATGCCTCAGAATTGTGAAGAGATCCCATTGCAATTACCCTATAATTTAAGTGATGAAAGTCGTTTATCTCTTAATGGCATTATGCCCGAGAATTCGAATCAGCCTTATGATGTAAGGTCGGTAATAAGCGAAGTGGCCGATACGGACAGCTTTCTTGAGGTACACAAAGATTATGCAGAAAATATTGTGGTCGGATTTATCCGTTTGGCAGGAAGAAGTATAGGTATTGTTGCCAATCAGCCCGCTTACCTTGCTGGCGTATTGGACAATCACGCTTCAACAAAGGCGGCCAGATTTGTACGCTTTTGCGATTGCTTTAACATTCCGTTGCTTGTTTTTGAGGACGTTCCCGGTTTTCTGCCTGGCACAGACCAGGAATGGAATGGAATTATTACCAATGGCGCTAAATTACTATATGCTTTTAGTGAAGCAACTGTACCTCGTATTACTGTAATTACAAGAAAAGCCTACGGTGGTGCATATGATGTGATGAACTCTAAACATATTGGAGCCGACTTAAACTATGCATGGCCTACTGCTGAAATTGCAGTTATGGGTGCAAAAGGTGCTGCCGAAATAATTTTCAAGAAGGAAATTACCAGCGCAGAGCACCCTGAAGAAAAATGGTTGGAGAAAGAAAAGCTCTATTCAGATATTTTTGCCAATCCTTACAGAGCCGCAGAACGTGGCTTTGTAGATGAGGTTATAGAACCTGCTCAAACCAGATCTAAACTAATAAAGGCTTTTAAAATGTTAGAGAACAAAGTTGTAAACAGGCCTCGTAAAAAACACGGAAACATCCCTCTATAAATGAAACTTAGTCGTACTGATGTGCTATTGATGGCCTTTTGTACAGGGCTTATCGTGGCAAATATTTATTACTGCCAACCTCTGGTGATTTTAATCGCTCAAGAGTTTGGTTTAACAGAGAGCCACGCCGGTAAAATCACATACCTAACACAAGCTGGCTATGCCCTAGGACTATTTCTATTGGTTCCTTTGGGTGATATGTTTGAAAGGAAGAAACAAATACTTTTAATAACATGTCTTGCTATTGGGGCATTGCTGTTGGCAGCTTTTGCCCACTCCTTCTTATTATTGGAAATTGCTTGTGTATTAATTGGCGCAAGCTCCATTATTCCTCAGCTTGTTTTACCAATGGCTGCAAATCTTAGTTCAGACGAAGATCGTGGTCCTACGGTAGGTATAATTATGAGCGGCTTACTTATTGGCATCCTTGCATCAAGAGCAGTTAGTGGAAGTATAGGATTTTTATGGGGATGGAGAACAGTTTATTTTATGGCTGCTGGCATATGTTTCCTTTTATTGCTGCTTATGGCCAGGCGGTTTCCACAAAGCAGACCGTCATTTAAAGGGACTTACAGTGAGTTAATGTCGTCAATGTGGCATTACATAAAAACTGAACCCATACTTCGCGAAGCTTCTATTATAAACTTTCTGGCATTCTCTATACTCAGCGCGTTCTGGACAACGATGGTATTATTCCTTGCCAATCCCCCGTTTAATCTTCAAACGCTACAGATAGGCCTTTTCGGCATTGCTGGTGCTGCAGGAGCTTTAGCCGCGCCATTAGTTGGAAAGTTTAGTGGTGGCCAAAACCCTCGTAAGAATCTGCTGGTCGGGTTAATTCTCCAATTACTTAGCATTGCTGCCTTTTACTTTACCGGCAGCCACCTTTACCTATTTGTAGCTGGTATTATTTTAATAGATATTGGTCAGCAAGCTATCCATGTAACCAATCAAACCCGCATCTATGCTATACTACCGGAAGCTCGTAATCGTTTAAACACTGTGTTTATGTCTGTGAGCTTTGTTGGAGCATCTTTTGGTTCCGCCTTAGGTTTATGGCTTTGGGAACAGGGTAAGTGGCCATTATTCTGCTGGGGATGCGGGGCGGTTATTGTTCTAAACATTTGCATATACAAGTTTTATAGTGGTAAAATAAAGAATAACATTGATGCGGGAAATTCAAATTGAACAAATCAGACCTGATTTAACCTGGAGGATAAGACATGAAGTTATGTACCCAGGCTTACCTCTTGATGCTATAAAATTGGCTAATGATAATGATGGAATCCATTTTGGGCTATTTGCCAATAACCAATTAACTTCTATAGTTTCCTTGTTCAATTCGGGCAATGTTTATCAATTCAGAAAATTCGCAACAATTGTGGAGTCGCAGGGAAAAGGATATGGATCATTATTATTGGATCATATAATTAACTATGTTAAATCCTTTGGAGCTGCAAAGCTATGGTGCAATGCGCGCGTTTCGGCCATTCCTTTTTACAACAAATTCGGCTTCGTTCAAACTGACAAATTTTCTATAAATAACGGTATCGACTTTGTCATTATGGAGTTAGAACTCAATAATTAACTTGGTGCTTAGGCAGTAGTTTCTATATTTGTTTAGAATAAAAAATATACAATGGCAAAGAAAAAAGAAGATAAAAAGAAACACGTAAGTGTAGTAAATAAAAAATCGCTTCAATTTTTTGAAAAATATATCAATAACCCATCTCCAACAGGTTTCGAATACCCTGGTCAAAAATTATGGCTAGATTATTTAAAGCCATATATAGATGAAAGTTTCATCGATAATTACGGGACTGCAGTTGGTGTGATTAATCCCAAAGCAGATTTCAAAGTAGTTATTGAGGCTCATGCCGATGAGATCTCCTGGTTTGTTAATTATATCACTCCCGATGGCTTAATTTATGTAATCCGCAATGGAGGATCAGATCATCAGATAGCTCCTTCTAAGCGCGTAAACATACACACCGACAACGGTTTGGTTAAAGCCGTATTTGGATGGCCTGCTATTCACACCCGTAGCGGTGGCGAGAAAGAGGAGGCTCCGGCGTTAAAAAACATCTTCCTTGATTGTGGATGTACATCTAAAGAAGAAGTTGAAAAACTTGGTATTCATGTAGGTTGCGTAATTACCTATGAAGATGAATTTATGGTATTAAACGACCGCTATTATGTTGGCCGTGCGCTGGATAACAGAGCCGGTGGATTTATGATTGCCGAGGTTGCCAGACTGCTTCAGGAAAATAAAAAGAAATTGCCTTTTGGGCTTTACATTGTAAACTCGGTACAGGAAGAAATTGGATTAAGGGGAGCCGAAATGATAGCTCACAGAATTAAACCTAACGTAGCCATAATTACTGATGTTACTCATGATACCACTACGCCAATGATCAATAAGATCACGCAGGGAGATTTGGCTTGTGGTAAAGGCCCGGTAGTTTCATATGCTCCTGCTGTTCAAACAAATTTAAACAAATTGCTTATTGAAACAGCTGAGAAGAATGATATCCCTTTCCAACGTCAGGCATCATCTCGCTCAACTGGTACAGATACTGATGCTTTTGCCTATTCAAACGGAGGGGTTCCATCTGCATTAATTTCTTTGCCATTAAGATATATGCATACTACAGTTGAGATGATTCATAAAGAAGATGTTGATAATGTGATCAACCTCATTTATCATTCTTTATTGAACATTAAAAAAGATCACGATTTTACTTATAAGAAGTAATTCTGAATAACCTTATTTTTAAGAGGTGCATCATTGTGATGTGACCCCAWSWAKWYRGASAGATTAACAAAAATTAAGTTTTTTGTACAAGAGCTCGGTATTGCACCGGGCTCTTTCCATTTAACCTGTTTTTTATTCTTTTATTGTTATAATAGGGAATGTATTCTTTTAGTGAAAGGATAAACTCCAAAAGTCTGTCTGTATAGCAATTCTGTCTTCATGATCCCAAAAAAGTTTTCGGCCAGGGCATTTATCTAAGCGGTTTCCCTTTCTAGACATGCTCTGTATAATTCCTTGTTTCTCTAAAGCCTTGATGTATTACACCTCTTTTCTTTTGTTTGTATTTCGGGTGCTTTTCTTACTTTTATAAAAACTATCTTTTCCTATGAGTGATCAATCTGCAAAATTTACAGAAAAAATTAAGGCCTCTTATACCCCAAATGGTTCGTACATATATCTCGGAGCTGGTATTCTTGATGGACAAGTAATCGCCGAAGCCGAAGTTAATTTGTCTTTAAAAATGATGAATAGACATGGCCTTGTAGCGGGAGCAACAGGCACAGGAAAAACCCGAACATTGCAACTGCTATCAGAACAACTGTCTGATGCAGGTGTACCGGTGTTTATGCTTGATGTAAAGGGTGATTTATCAGGACTTAATCAGCCAGGGCCAATCAATCCAAAAATAGAGGAAAGAGCAGGTCAACTCGGCAAGCCTTTCAATCCTTCGGGATTCCCTGTAGAGATTTTTTCCTTATCTGGCAAATTAGGTGCGCAAATGCGGGCCACTGTTCTTGAATTTGGACCTACTCTGCTGTCTAAAATCCTTGATCTAAATGATACACAAGCAGGCGTTCTAGCTGTGATCTTTAAATATGCTGATGATAGCAAACTATCAATTATTGACCTTAATGATCTTAAAAAATTAGTTTCTTATCTGGCCGAAGGACAGGGTGCTGAAGAGATTAAAAGTTCTTATGGTAAGATATCTACTGCCACCTCAGGAACCATCTTAAGAAAGATCGTTACCATTGAGCAGCAGGGACTGAGCGCCATGTTTGGCGAACGCTCATTTGACATCGAAGATCTTTTTACCAAAACCGACGGTAAAGGAGTAATCAGCTTACTCAATATCTCCGATGTACAGAATCAACCTGTGCTTTACTCTACCTACCTGTTAAGTTTACTTGCAGAGATTTTTTATAACATGCCCGAAGTTGGAGATTTAGATAAACCTAAATTGGTTTTCTTTTTTGATGAGGCACATTTGTTATTTAAAAATTCGTCAAAAGCTTTTCTGGAACAGATAGAAACTATTATCAGACTGATCAGATCAAAAGGTATAGGTGTATTTTTTTGTACTCAAGCCCCTAGTGATGTCCCTGAGAGTGTGTTATCCCAATTGGGAAATCGTGTTCAGCATGCTTTGAGAGCATTTACACCAAATGACGTTGATGCACTTAAAAAGACTGTAAATACTTATCCAAGATCCGAATTCTATGAGATCGATAAAATGTTGACTTCATTAGGAACGGGACAGGCTTTGATAACAGTACTGAACGAAAAAGGTATCCCTACAGAAGTGGCAGCAACCATGCTTACACCACCAAGGGCAATCATGGGACCACTCAGTGCAGCGGATTATAATAATCTCGTCCAATCAAGTGAGCTTACGGCCAAATACCAGGAATCAATTGATCCTGAGAGCGCCTATGAAATCTTAACGAAACGTGTTAATGATAAATTAACCGAGGAAGAAGAGACAAAACAAGAAGAGCCCCCTAAAAAAGGTGAGAAGAGTTTAGTTGAACAGGTAATGGGTGCAACTATAACCAGACAGATAGGGAAAGAAATAGTGCGGGGATTATTTGGTATGCTTACAGGGAAAAAACCTCGCAGCAGTGGCGGAAAGGGAATATTTGGGTTTTAACTACCTCAATATCCATGCGATACATTGAGAAATGTTATCAGACTAATGAAAAAACTATCTTACTTTTTACATTGAATATAAATTGAATCATTATTTTCGCTGCATGAAAAAACCTACCTTATTAATATTAGCAGCTGGTATGGCAAGTCGCTATGGCAGTATGAAACAGATTGATGGCTTTGGCCCCAATGGAGAAACAATTATTGATTATTCTATATACGATGCAATTAAAGCTGGGTTCGGCAAAGTAGTCTTCATCATCAAAGAAGAATTTGTAGAAAACTTTAAAGCCATATTTGAACCTAAACTAAATGGTAAAATTGAAACTGATTATGTATTCCAAAATTTCGATTTGAAACAATTTGGCATTGAAGAGGAAATTTACCGTGAAAAACCATGGGGAACTGCTCATGCTATTCTATCTGGCAGAAATGCAATTAAAGAGCCTTTTTGCGTAATCAATGCCGATGACTATTATGGTTATGATGCGTTTAAAAAAATGGTAGACTTTTTAAACAATGAGGCAACTGATAGCAACTATTCCATTGTTGGTTACCAAATTGGGAAAACGCTATCTGATTTTGGATCTGTATCTCGTGGGGTTTGCAAGACCAATGAGGCTGGATTTCTTGAAGAGATTACTGAGCGTACTCAGGTTTATAAAAAAGATGGTGGAATTGTATATGAAGAAAATGGATCTGAATATCCATTAGAATATAACACTCCGGTTTCGATGAACTTTTGGGGCTTTACTCCGGCTGTCTTTAAATTAACTGAAGACTTATTTAGAGTATTTGCTTTAGAAAATAAAGACAAGCCAAAAGCCGAGTTCTTTATCCCTTTGATTGGCGAAAACCTTGTAAGAAGTGGTGCAGCCTCTTTCAAAGTTATACCTACAGATAGCCAATGGTTTGGAGTAACTTATAAAGAAGATAAACCTTTTGTACAGGAATGTATAGATCAGCTAGTAAAAGACGGGACTTATCCTGCGAATCTTTGGAACTAGTGAAGCAATAAAAAAAGCCCCTTGGTAAATTACCAAGGGGCTTTTTTTATTGCTCTTAAAAGACTATTTTTTATCGTCTTTTACTTCTTCAAAATCAACATCAGTAACGTTATCGCCACCATCAGCTGACTGAGGTCCATCTTGCGCTTGAGCGCCACTTTCTGGTTGTGCACCGTCTTGTCCTGATTTATACATCTCTTCTGAAGCTGCATTCCATGCATTTTGCAATTCTGCTTGTGCTGTGTCAATATCAGCAAAGTTTCTTGCAGCATGTGCATCTTTAAGTTTTTTCAAACCCTCTTCAATAGGAGCTTTTTTATCAGCAGATAGTTTTTCTCCGAATTCTTTTAATTGTTTCTCAGTTGAGAAAATTAAAGCATCAGCACCGTTGATTTTTTCTGCTTCTTCTTTAGCAGTTTTATCAGCTTCCGCATTTTTCTCAGCTTCATCTTTCATTCTTTTGATCTCTTCATCAGTTAAACCTGAAGAAGCTTCAATACGAATCTTTTGCTCTTTACCAGTTGCCTTATCTTTAGCACTTACATGTAAGATACCATTTGCATCAATATCAAATGCCACTTCAACCTGAGGAACTCCACGAGGTGCTGGTGGAATACCATCTAATATAAAACGACCAATAGTGCGGTTTTGAGCTGCCATAGGGCGCTCTCCTTGTAAGATATGGATCTCTACTGAAGGCTGATTATCAGCTGCTGTAGAGAAAGTTTCTGCTTTTTTAGAAGGTATGGTTGTGTTAGCTTCAATTAATTTAGTCATTACACCACCCATTGTTTCGATACCTAGAGAAAGAGGTGTTACATCTAATAACAATACATCTTTAACTTCTCCTGTTAAAACACCACCTTGGATTGCAGCACCAATAGCAACTACCTCATCAGGGTTTACACCTTTAGACGGTTCTTTACCAAAGAAAGCTTTTACCGCTTCCTGGATGGCAGGAATACGTGTAGAACCACCAACTAATATAATCTCATCAATATCACTTGTTTTTAAACCTGCATTTTTCAAAGCTGATTTACAAGGATCAATTGTACGTTTAATTAAATCGCCAGCTAATTGCTCAAATTTAGCACGCGTTAATGTTCTTACCAAGTGCTTAGGGCCTGTGGCATCAGCAGTGATGTAAGGCAAGTTGATCTCAGTTGAAGTTGTGCTTGAAAGCTCAATTTTAGCTTTTTCAGCAGCTTCTTTAAGACGTTGCAAAGCCATTGGATCCTGATGAAGATCCATGCCGTTTTCATTTTTAAATTCAGCAGCTAACCATTCAATAATGATATGATCAAAGTCATCACCACCTAAGTGAGTATCACCATCAGTTGATTTTACTTCAAATACACCATCACCTAATTCTAATACAGAAACGTCATGAGTACCACCACCGCAGTCAAACACAACAATTTTCATATCCTTATGTGCTTTATCTAATCCATAGGCTAAAGCAGCTGCAGTTGGCTCATTAATAATACGTTTAACGGTTAAACCTGCAATTTCTCCAGCTTCTTTTGTTGCCTGACGCTGAGCATCATTAAAATAAGCAGGAACAGTAATAACCGCTTCAGTTACTTCATGACCTAAGAAATCTTCTGCAGTTTTTTTCATTTTCTGCAAAATCATCGCAGAAATTTCTTGTGGTGTATATTTACGGTCGTCAATTTCAACCCTTGGAGTATTGTTATCACCTTTAACCACCTTGTACGGTACACGTGATGATTCTTTAGAAACTTCAGCAAAGCTGCTTCCCATAAAGCGCTTTATTGAAGATATTGTTTTTGTTGGGTTAGTAATTGCCTGACGCTTTGCCGGCTCACCTACTTTACGTTCTCCATTTTCTGCAAAAGCAACAATGGAAGGTGTAGTACGTTTACCCTCGCTGTTGGCTATAACTACAGGTTCGTTACCTTCCATTACGGCTACGCAAGAGTTTGTTGTTCCTAAGTCTATACCAATAATTTTTGACATGCTATTTTATCTATGTTTATGTTTATGAAATCTTATTATTTACATCTGTTCAACAAGCAATGTGCCAATAGGGTTTTGGCAGAAAAAATAGTTTTTCTGTAAGATTTTCAATATAAAATTGTCCGAATTACATCATAAAAATGTGACAGTATGACAGAACGCTGTTACATTTCGTCTTCTAGGAGTTTTTCCAAATGGTGATAACCAATTCCGAAATAACTCTTAGTCTGCTGTATCTGAGCTAGTATTTCGGTTTTTCTACTCTTAGCGATCTCTCCTTTTATACCAACTACCAAAACATTCTTTGGAGTATGAACATCTGAAATGAATTCAAATATTTTAGTTTTATAACCAAAATACTCAAGTACCAGTGCCCTAATTCCGTCAGTTATCATTTCAGCCTGACGCTCCATGAATATTCCATATTTGGTTAAAAAAGAAACATCGTTTTTAGCTTTGCCTTTTTCCATTTCTCTTCTGATCTGCTTATGGCAGCAAGGCGCAACAACAATTAATTCAGCATTAGCCTTTATTCCTTTATAAATAGCATCATCAGTAGCCGTATCACAAGCATGTAGGGCAATTAACAGATCAATTGAACCAGCGTTATAATTATCAATGCTACCTTCAACAAACCTCAACTGATTAAAGTTCGATTTTTCAGCAATGCCATTGCATAACTGTACCATGTCTTCTCTAAATTCAACGCCTATCATGTTTACATTTTGATTAAGTACATTATGTAAATAATCATAAAGGGCAAAAGTAAGATAACCCTTACCCGACCCCATGTCTACAACATTTCGGACTTTAGCATTTGGCAGTTCTTTAATCAACGAACTTAAAATTTCAATATATTGATTAATCTGCCGGTACTTATCCTGAGCATTTTTAAACACATTCCCTTCCTGATCAGTAACCTTTAGCTCTTGTAAATACGTTTTTCCGGCTGGCTTTATAATTCTTTTCTTCTCTTTATCATGGGCTAAATTTGGTTTAATGTTAGAAGCATTTTGTCTTTCCCTTAAGGAAATGGCTCCCTTTTTCCCATGCTMTATAATTACTTCTTTATCAGCAGTGAAAACTGTACAAATTCTAAAATCATTACTGATCAAATTCWTMAKKAAGKSMGTCCCATCCTGTATGCTTAAATTCTTAAATATATCCCGGGTTTTATAACGATAATTAAAAGAAAGCATCTCAACTCTCTTAATCTTTACTCTTCGAACATAGATATTCTTAAGCTCTTTTTCATTCCCCTGGTAATTTCCTAAAGATGCTTTTAGAAATAGATTTAAAGAAATACTTTCTGATAATTGATCCAGAAATTGTTGGATACTAAGTTGATTCGACATGAAATATTATTACAGTACAAAGATAGGTTTTGAAAAGCAAAAAAAAAGTCGGTTCAAATTGAACCGACTCCTATATTCTGATTGGGGAATATTATTCTCCCTTATCTTCTTTTGTTTCTTCAGTAGCTGGTGCTTCTTCTACAGCTTCTTCAGTCTTAACCTCTTCAGCTTTAACTTCTTCTGTCTTTGCTGCAGGAGCATCAGATTTTTTAGCTTTGCTTCTACCACGACGAGTAGTTTTCTTTTCAGCTGAATCTGCTTCTTTACCGTAAACTTCGTTATAATCAACTAATTCGATTAATGCCATTTCAGCATTATCACCTAGACGATTGTTTAACTTAATGATCCTGGTGTAACCACCTGGACGGCTAGCAACTTTAGCTGCAACATCACGGAACAATTCAGTAACAGTTTCTTTATCTTGTAAGTAACCGAAAACAATACGACGAGAGTGCGTAGTATCAGTTTTTGATTTAGTGATAAGAGGTTCAACATACATACGCAAAGCTTTTGCTTTTGCTAAAGTTGTTGAGATTCTCTTATGTTTAATTAACGATGAAGCCATGTTAGCCAACATCGCCTTACGATGTGAATCTGTTCTTCCTAAGTGATTTACTTTTTTACCGTGTCTCATTTTTAAATTTATTCAGTGTATACCGTCTCTATGAAATTAATCTGAGGGAATTACACACTATTAACAATATTATAATTTATGCTTGTAGCTTATTATTCCTCGTCCAATTTGAACTTCGACAAGTTCATTCCAAAAGATAAACTTTTAGATTTAACAAGCTCTTGTATCTCTGTTAAAGATTTTTTACCGAAGTTTCTGAATTTTAACATATCAGCAACATCATAAGAAACCAAATCAGCTAAAGTACGAATATCAGCTGCTTTTAAGCAATTCAATGCACGAACTGATAAATCTAAATCAACTAATTCAGTTTTTAAGATCTTACGCATATGCAAGATTTCTTCATCAACTTCTTTAGTTTCTTCTTTAGCTTGAGATTCTAATACCAAATTCTCATCAGAGAACAACATGAAGTGCTGGATTAAGATCTTAGCAGCCTCTTTTAGTGCCTCCTCAGGATGGATAGATCCATCTGTAGAGATATCTAATATTAATTTTTCGTAATCTGTCTTTTGCTCAACACGATAGTTTTCAATCGTATATTTTACATTTTTCATTGGAGTGAAGATCGAATCTATCGCTATAACTCCAACTACAGCATCATTAATTTTGTTCTCTTCTGCTGGTACATAACCACGTCCTTTATTAATGGTCAATTCCACCTCTAAAGTAACAGATTTCTCCATGTTACAGATAACGAAATCTGGATTAAGAACCTCGAAGTTATTAGAGAATTTAGTAATGTCTCCTGCAGCAAATTGCTCCTGGCCATTTACTACAATAAAAACCTTCTCAGAATCGCCTGAATCACCAACTTTTTTAAAACGCACTTGTTTTAAATTAAGGATAATTTCAGTCAAATCCTCTACAACACCTTTCATTGTAGAAAACTCATGAGATACGCCAGAAAAACGAATACTTGTAATGGCATAACCTTCTAAAGAAGAAAGTAATATTCTTCTTAAGGCATTACCAATTGTTACACCGAAACCGGGCTCTAAAGGACGAAATTCAAATATACCATCGAAATCAGTTGATTTCTGCATGATTACCTTATCGGGTTTCTGAAATGCTAAAATTGCCATTTATAATGTTTTTAGATCGTTATTAAAATTATGCAACGTAAAAAATTAATTGCCCGTAGGCAATTAATTAAATATATTACTTAGAGTATAACTCTACTATAAGGTTTTCTTTGATGTTTTCTGGTATCTCATCACGATTAGGATAAGCTAAAAATTTACCAGTTAACTCATTCGCATTCCAATCTAACCAATTGAATTTATTGATTACTCTTCCTGCTACAGAATTAGTGATTGCTTCTAATGTTTTTGATTTCTCGCGAACTGCAACAACATCTCCAGCTTTTAATTGATATGAAGGGATATTTACTACTTCACCGTTAACTGTTACGTGTTTATGGCTAACTAACTGACGAGCAGCTGAACGTGTAGTAGCAATACCTAATCTGTATACTGTATTATCTAAACGAGCCTCTAATAATTGCAATAAGTTATCACCTGTAATTCCTTCGCGAGAAGACGCTTTGGTAAACAAGTTACGGAACTGACGCTCCAATACACCATAAGTATATTTAACTTTTTGCTTTTCCATTAATTGAACTGCGTATTCAGATTGTTTTCCTCTTCTTTTTGAGGCACCGTGCTGCCCAGGAGGATAATTTTTTCTATCTAATACTTTATCAGGGCCAAAAATTGGCTCTCTGAATTTACGCGCGATTTTGGACTTTGGTCCTGTATATCTTGCCATTGCTTTTTGTTTTAAAGTATCATGCAACCTGAAGCTGCAGACTCTTAGCTTTAAAAATTAATAAATTAAACTCTTCTCTTCTTAGGAGGACGACATCCATTGTGTGGAAGCGGCGTAATATCTTTGATAGAGGTTACTTCGATACCTGAAACCTGCAATGTTCTAATTGCAGACTCACGACCTGAACCTGGACCTTTAACAAAAACCTCTACTTTACGTAGCCCTAAATCAAATGCTACTTTACCGCAATCAGATGCAGCTTGACCTGCTGCATATGGAGTGTTCTTTTTAGAACCCTTGAATCCCATTTTACCTGCAGAAGACCATGAAATAGTTTGACCGTTGTTATTTGTTAGGGTAACAATGATATTGTTAAAAGTAGCATTGATGTGCGCCTGACCAACAGGCTCAATAACAACAATACGCTTTTTGGTAACTTTTTTACTCTTAGCCATAATTATTATTCAGTACTAATTTTTATTTAGTAGCTTTTTTCTTGTTCGCAACTGTTTTTCTCTTGCCTTTACGTGTACGAGAGTTGTTTTTAGTACGCTGACCACGCACAGGTAAACCTTTTCTGTGACGTAAACCACGGTAACAACCAATGTCCATTAAACGTTTGATGTTTAATTGAACCTCTGAACGTAAAGCTCCTTCAACTTTTACGCCGTCGTTTATAATGGTACGGATTGCTGATAATTCATCATCAGACCAGTCCTGTACTTTTTTGCTTAAATCGATACCTGCCTCAGTTAATATACGTTGTGCAGTTGATCTACCTATTCCGAAGATATAAGTTAATCCAATTTCGCCTCTTTTGTTTCTTGGTAAATCAATACCTGATATCCTTGCCATATTTGTACTAAATGTTTGATTATTTGATTAAACGACAGATTGAGTAACCTGTACATTCAATCCAATCATACTTCAATAATTTCTTAACCTTGACGTTGCTTAAACTTAGGGTTTTTCTTGTTTATAACGTAAAGTTTACCTTTACGACGAATAACCTTGCAATCAGCACTACGTTTTTTAATTGATGACCTAACTTTCATTTTATTTATATCTATAAGTAATCCTGCCCTTTGATAAATCGTAAGGCGACATCTCTAATTTTACTTTATCTCCGGGTAAAATTTTGATGTAGTGCATCCTCATCTTCCCCGAAATATGAGCTATTATCTCATGTCCATTTTCTAGTTCAACTCTGAACATGGCATTCGATAATGCTTCTTTTATTACACCGTCTTGTTCAATTGAGGCTTGTTTAGCCATATAATATTGATTTTTACTTAATTAGCTGCTATTAAACAGGGTTGCAAAATTAAATAAAAAATTTTAATTATTTACTTTTTTTCTATTAAAACTTCTTCAATTAAAGAAAAGGTTGATAAAACATCTGCTTTTCCCTTTTTTACAGCCACTGTATGTTCAAAATGTGCAGAAGGTCTATTGTCATTACTGGTTACTGTCCAGCCATCAGACCAAAACTTCACTCCGGCAGTGCCGGCATTTATCATTGGTTCTATTGCTATAACCATCCCCTCTTCCAGCTTAATCCCACTACCACGTTTACCGTAGTTAGGAACCTCTGGCTTTTCATGCAATTTAACCCCTACTCCGTGCCCTACCAGCTCTCTTACTACACCAAAACCATTCTTCTCTGCCAGGTCCTGAACAGCGAAACCAATATCTCCGATTCTGGAACCTACAACTGCCTTTTCTACAGCCAGTCGTAAACACTCCTGAGTTACTTCAACCAACTTCCTTTTCTCTGCACTTACTTCTCCAATTGAAAATGTATATGCCGAATCACCAAAATAGTTGTTCTTAATAACCCCGCAATCCACTGAGATAAGATCACCTTCCTGAATCACATAATCACTCGGAAATCCATGAACAACTTGTTCATTGGGTGAAATACAAAGCGAATACGGAAAGCCGTTATAATTCAAAAAAGCAGGTATTGCGCCATGATCCTTAATAAAAGTCTCAGCCAGCTGATCTAACTTTTTGGTTGTAACACCTGGCTGAATAACTTTTGCTACTTCAGCTAGTGTTTTTGACACCAGCAAAGAGCTTTCTCTTATTAATTCTATCTCCTCAAGGGATTTATAATAGATCTTAGACATTCTTTCTTCTACTATATCACTGCATTGCTTCCGCTAGCAGCAGGAATTCCTGTTCTTCCAGTAACGCGACCTGTTTTCATTAATCCATCATAATGACGCATTAACAAATAACTTTCGATCTGTTGCAATGTATCCAAAACTACACCTACAAGAATTAACAAAGAAGTACCGCCATAGAAATGAGCGAACTCAGATTTAATTCCAAACTTAACAGCAATTGAAGGAAGAATAGCGATGATAGCTAAAAAGACAGCACCTGGAAAGGTAATCTTTGAGATCACATCGTCTATAAAAGATGATGTAGACAACCCAGGTTTAATACCAGGAATGAACCCACCGTTCTTTTTCATATCGTCCGACATCTGAGTAGGATTAACTGTAATAGCCGTATAGAAAAACGTAAATGCGATAATTAAAAAAGCAAATGTTAAGCTATATGCTAATGAAGTATAATCACTAAACTGAATTAGCCATGTATTTTGTAGTGAAGGAAAAAATTGCGTTAAAGTTGCCGGAATAAACATTAATGCCTGAGCAAAAATGATTGGCATTACACCTGCAGCATTCACCTTTAATGGTATGTACTGTCTTACGCCACCAAATTGTCTGTTACCAACAATTCTCTTGGCATATTGAACCGGTACTTTACGTACGCCCTGTACAATCATAATAGTGAACATCACCACTGCAAAAAGCGCAACTATCTCAATAACTAAAGCGATAAGTCCACCATCACCTACAAATCTAGAGCTAATCTCTTGTTGTAAAGCGATAGGTAAACGAGCGATAATACCAACCATGATGATTAGTGAAATACCATTACCGATACCTTTATCAGTAATTTTCTCTCCTAACCACATTACAAATAATGTACCTGCGGCCAATACAAACGTAGCCAGAACAAAGAATAATGTATGATTAATGATAATTGCCTCTGGCGGAACCTGAGTTTTTACATAACCAACTGCTTGTACAGCTGTAATAGCAACAGTTAGATAGCGTGTAATTTGATTCAGTTTATTTCTTCCACTTTCACCTTCCTTTTGCATTTTCTGAAACGAAGGTACAGCAATACCTAATAGCTGAACTACAATTGATGCAGAAATATAAGGCATAACTCCCAAAGCAAGAATAGATACTCTGGAGAATGATCCCCCAGCGAACATATCCAAAAGACCCAAAAGGCCAGACTTCTCATTATCGCCTAAAAGAGTCGCATCAACACCTGGTAAAACCACATGAGATACAAATCTATATACCAAAAGAATCATGAGCGTAAATACTATACGCTCTTTCAATTCTTGAATTTTCCAAATATTACTTAAAGTAGTAAACAGCTTCTTCATTAATTACAATTTTTCGATTGAGCCTCCAACAGCCTCAATAGCTTTTTGTGCAGTAGCAGAAAAAGCATGTGCTTTAACTTCTAATTTAGATTTAACCTCACCACGACCTAATACTTTTACCAGATCATTTTTTGAAGCCAATCCGTGTTCTTGCAAGATAGCAAAATCAATGCTTGTTAAGTTAAACTTCTCAGCCAAACCTTGTAAAACATCTAAGTTCACACCTACATATTCAACACGGTTAATTGGTTTGAAACCTACCTTAGGCACACGACGTTGTAACGGCATTTGACCACCTTCAAATCCAATCTTAGTTGAATGTCCTGAACGTGATCCAGCACCTTTATGTCCACGTGTCGAAGTTCCACCACGACCAGAACCAGTACCACGACCTATCCTCTTACTATTTTTAGTAGAACCTGCTGCAGGTTTTAAATTACTTAAGTTCATTTTTAAAACTTATTGTGTTGCCCTTCGCTTTCACTAATCAGGGACAACGGTTAAACAATATACAAAGGTTGCAAATGTAGTCATATAACTCACATTTGCAACCTTAAATAATTATATACTCTCGATAGCTATTAAGTGATTAACTTTTCTTACCATTCCAATAATGGCAGCAGTTGCTTCTACTTCTACACTTTGGTTCATTTTAGTTAAACCTAAAGCTTGCATCGTTCTTTTTTGGCGTTCGCTTCTATCGATAATGCTTTTTACCTGGGTTATTTTGATCTTCGCCATAATATTATCCGTTAAAAACTTTATTTAAATCTACACCACGTTGCTGAGCTACAGTATAAGCATCACGCATCTTAGTTAAAGCATCAACAGTTGCTTTTACCACGTTATGTGGATTAGATGAACCTTTTGATTTTGCCAATACGTTATGTACTCCGGCACTCTCTAATACAGCACGCATTGCACCACCAGCAATTACTCCGGTACCTACTGCAGCTGGTTTGATTAAAACAAAACCACCTGAGAATTTACCAATTTGCTCGTGAGGAACAGTACCATTTAACAAAGGAACTTTTACCAAGTTCTTCTTTGCATCATCGATACCTTTTGCAATTGCTTCTGTTACCTCTTTAGCTTTACCCAATCCGTAACCTACGATTCCGTTTTCATCTCCAACAACTACGATTGCTGAGAAGCTGAAAGTACGACCACCTTTGGTTACTTTGGCTACACGCTGTATGCTAACTAAACGATCTTTCAATTCGATTTCGCTAGTCTTAACTCTTTTTATATTGATAGTTGACATTCTTATCCTATTTTCAGATTAAAATACTAAACCAGCTTCGCGAGCACCTTCTGCCAACGATTTTATACGTCCGTGGTATAAGTAGCCGTTTCTATCGAAAACAACTTCTTTAACACCAGCTGCGATTGCTTTTTCTGCAACTAATTTACCTACAGCTACAGATTGCTCCGATTTGTTTCCAGTACCTGAAAAATCTTTAGATAAAGATGAAGCTGATACAATTGTACTACCGGTTACGTCGTTAATGATTTGAGCATAAATTCCTTTATTGCTTCTATAAACCGATAAACGTGGACGGCTTTCAGAACCTGTTAATCTTTTTCTGATTCCTTTTTTTATACGATCTCTACGAGATAATTTTTTCCCTGCCATGATGATTATTTTTTAGAAGCTGATTTACCTGCTTTTCTTCTTAACACTTCTCCTACAAACTTGATACCTTTACCTTTATATGGCTCTGGTGCACGTAACGAACGGATTTTCGCTGCTACTTGTCCTATCAGTTGTTTATCAATACTTTCCAAAATAATTTTTGGAGTCTGACCTTTTTCTGAAGTTGTCGTTACCTTAATTTCTTCCGGTAATTGGAATACATAGTGGTGAGAATAACCTAAAACAAGATCCAAAGTATTTCCTTGGTTAGTAGCACGGTAACCCACACCTACTAATTCTTGTTGAATTTTATAACCTTCTGTTACACCAACAACCATATTATTTAACAGAGAACGATACAAACCGTGTAACGCTTTGTGTCTTTTTTGTTCTGAGGGACGTTGTACAGTTAATACACCATCTTCTTGACTTATTGTGATATCTGAATCTACTGCTTGAGTTAATTCACCTTTAGGGCCTTTAACAGATACTACGTTATCTTTAGATACAGTAATTGTAACACCTGAAGGGATACTAATTGGGGCTTTTCCTATTCTTGACATTTTGCTATCCTCCTTTAATTAATAAACGTGACACAAAACTTCGCCACCAATGTTTAGTTTAGCAGCTTCTTTATCAGTCATAACACCCTTAGATGTAGATAAGATCGCGATACCTAAACCGTTTAATACTCTTGGCATATTCTCTACGCCAGCATATTGCCTTAAACCTGGTTTACTGATACGTACTAATGTACGAATTGCAGGTATTTTCGTAATAGCGTTATATTTTAAAGCTATCTTGATTGTACCTTGAGCAGTAGTATCCTCAAATTTGTAATTGGCAATGTAACCTTTATCAAAAAGTACTTTAGTAATTTCCTTTTTAAGGTTTGATGCAGGAATCTCTACAATTCTGTGATTTGCCTTAATGGCATTTCTTACCCTTGTAAGATAATCTGCTATTGGATCTGTATTCATTTTTTATATAGTTGTGATAGTGGTTTCCTTCCTGACCTATTCGGGACGACCTGCCATCGGTTAATATTTATTTTCTACTCAAGGGAAAAACCTTGAGTACAAAGAAGCTGTATTACCAGCTTGCTTTTCTAACTCCAGGTATTTTACCTGCTAAAGCCATATCACGGAAAAGTACCCTTGATATACCGAAAGTACGCATATAACCACGAGGACGTCCAGTCAATTTACAACGATTGTGTAAACGTACAGCAGATGAGTTTTTTGGTAACTTATCTAATCCTTCATAATCACCAGCAGCTTTAAGTTCAGCACGTTTGTCTGCATATTTAGCTACTAATTTCTGGCGCTTAACTTCGCGAGCTTTTACTCCTTCTTTTGCCATTATAGATTTGTATTTTGATTTTTAAACGGTAATCCAAATTGTTTTAAAAGTTCCAATGCTTCAACATCAGTAGTAGCAGTAGTTACAAAAGTAATGTCCATACCTAAAATCTTGCTGATTTTGTCGATGTTGATCTCTGGGAAGATGATTTGTTCGGTAATACCTAATGTGTAGTTACCTTTTCCATCAAAACCTTTATCATTGATACCTTTGAAATCACGGATACGTGGCAAAGCTACGGAAATTAAACGATCTAAAAACTCATACATGTTATTATCACGCAAAGTAACACGTACACCTACAGGCATACCTTTACGCAATTTAAAGTTTGAGATATCTTTTTTAGATTTTGCTCCAACTGCCTGCTGACCTGAAATAGTGCTCATCTCTAAAATAGAGCTGTCCATTATTTTCTTATCAGTTACAGAGAAACGCCCAACACCTTGGTTAATAGCGATTTTCTCTAACTTAGGAACTTGCATAACGCTCTTATAATTGAACTTATCTTTAAGTGCAGTTACAATTTCCTCTTTATATTTACTTTTTAATCTTGGTACGTAAGCCATTATTTGATCTCCTCTCCTGATTTTTTACTAACCCTAACTAATTTCCCATCAGCATTAAGCTTTCTGCCAACGCGTGTTATATCACCTGATTTAGGATCTATTAACGCAACGTTAGAAATATGAAGAGCAGCTTCTTTTTTAATGATACCACCATTTGGGGTAGCAGCATTTGGTTTTGTATGTTTTGATACAAGGTTAACACCTTCTACAAGGATTCTGCTTTTAGTAATTAATACTGAAAGAACTTTACCTTGTTGGCCTTTTGAATCGCCAGCTATAACCTTTACTAAATCTCCTTTACGGATTTTTACTTTTGGTGTAGTTACTTTATTTTTCATTTTATAATACCTCCGGTGCTAATGATACAATTTTCATGAATTGTTTTTCACGCAGTTCTCTTGCTACCGGGCCAAAAATACGTGTACCACGCGGCTCATCTTGTGCATTTAATAATACTGCTGCATTGTCGTCGAAACGGATGTAAGAACCATCTTTACGTCTGATCTCTTTCTTTGTTCTTACAACAACTGCTTTAGAAACGGTTCCTTTCTTGATGTTTCCAGAAGGCAATGCACTTTTAACGGTAACAACGATTTTGTCACCAATAGAAGCATATCTTTTTCCAGTACCACCAAGGACACGGATAACCAATACTTCTTTTGCGCCGCTATTGTCGGCTACGTTTAATCTTGATTCCTGTTGTACCATGTTATTTAGCCCTTTCTAAAATTTCCACTAATCTCCAGTTCTTGTTTTTACTCAGCGGACGAGTCTCCATGATCAGTACTGTATCACCAATACCGCAATCGTTTTTCTCGTCATGAGCCATAAATTTGGTAGTTTTCTTAACAAACTTACCATAGATCGGGTGTTTCACTTTACGCTCTACCGCTACAACAATAGATTTATCCATCTTGTTGCTTACCACTAACCCGGTTCTTGTTTTTCTTAATTGTCTTTCCATTTCGACTCTAAAGTTATTTAGTTTCAGTAGCTGACTGAGCTTTACGCTTAGTCACTTCAGTATTTAATCGGGCGATATCTCTTCTTACCTTTTTAATGCGGGTAGGATTCTCTATAGCCGAAATTGTATGCGCAAATTTTAACTTTACTAAGTTTTCCTTTTCTTCTGCAATCCTGACTACTAGTTCTTCTTGTGAAAGCCCTGTGATTTCTGAGTTCTTCATTTTATTAATTTTTATGTTGTGGGCCTAGCGGTTGTAATAACAAGTTACTTACAACATTCAACCCATAACTTTTCTTATGCCTCTACGTAATCTCTACGTACTACAAATTTTGTTTGGATCGGTAATTTTTGAGCTGCCAATCTCATAGCTTCTTTAGCCACTTCTAAAGGAACTCCTTCGGCTTCAAAAATAATACGTCCTGGTCTAACTACGGCTACCCAGTATTCCGGAGCACCCTTACCTTTACCCATACGTACTTCGGCTGGTTTCTTAGTTACCGGTTTGTCCGGGAATATTCTAATCCAAACCTGACCTTCACGTTTCATGAAACGAGTCACGGCAATACGGGCTGCCTCTATCTGACGACTGGTAATCCATGTCGACTCTAAAGATTTAATCCCGAAAGATCCGAATGACAATTCAGCACCACGAGTTGCTAAACCTTTCATTCTGCCCTTTTGCATCTTTCTGAACTTCGTTCTTTTTGGCTGTAACATTTTATTTTAATATTATCGTTAAACGATCTGTTAACTAATTATTTACGAGGACCTCTATTCTGAGTATTTCCGCCTCTATTATCTCTTCCTGCACCAGGACCGCCTTGACCAGGGCCTCTTCCGCCACGACCTTTGTCGTTTCTTCTGTCGCCACCGCCACGGTTATCTCTGTCTCTACCACCACCTGCAAAAGCACCTTCTGGTCTTCCACCTTTGCCTGGAGCATTGCTCGTAGCACCGATGTTTGGAGAAAGATCACGTTTACCGTAAACTTCACCTTTACAGATCCATACTTTAACACCTATTTTACCATAAGTAGTCAAAGCTTCTGCTAATGCATAATCAATGTCAGCACGGAAAGTATGCAAAGGAATTCTTCCTTCTTTATACTGTTCGCTACGAGCCATCTCAGCACCACCTAAACGACCAGAGGTCATAATTTTGATACCTTCAGCACCCATACGCATTGTTGATGCAATAGTAGATTTCATTGCTCTACGGAATGAAATCCTTGCCTCTAATTGTTTTGCAACACCTTCTGCTACTAATTGTGCATCAAGCTCAGGGCGTTTAATTTCAAAGATGTTGATCTGAATTTCCTTTTTAGTCAATTTTTTCAACTCTTCTTTAATCTTGTCAACTTCCTGTCCTGCTTTACCTATCACAATCCCCGGACGAGCTGTATGAATAGTAACAGTGATACGTTTTAACGTACGCTCTATTACCACTTTAGCTACACCGCCTTTTGCGATACGTGCTGAAAGGTATTTTCTTATTTTTTCGTCCTCAACTAATTTATCAGCATAGTTGTTGCCACCGAACCAGTTAGAATCCCAACCTTTGATGATTCCTAACCTGTTACCTATTGGATGTGCTTTTTGTCCCATTTCTGTTAATTAGTTTGAGTTTCAACGTTTTTACTATCTACTATCAAAGTTACGTGGTTTGAACGTTTACGTATTCTGTAACCGCGTCCTTGAGGTGCTGGTCTTAATCTTTTTAACTGACGACCACCGCCTACCATTATCGTTTTCACGTATAATTGGTTTTCTTCAGGGCGAGAACCTTCATTTTTAGTTTCCCAATTTTTGATAGCCGATAATAATAGTTTCTCAACTCTTATTGCTGCTTCTTTATTGGTAAACTTTAAAATATGTAAAGCTTTCTCAACACGCTCACCTCTGATAAGATCTACAACCAAACGCATTTTACGTGGTGAGGTTGGACAATTGTTTAATTTCGCTACTGCTTCCATCTCTTAATTATTTTTTCTTTTCAGAGTGACCCCTAAATGTTCTGGTTGGAGCAAACTCTCCCAGCTTATGACCAACCATGTTTTCTGTTACGTATACCGGTATAAATTTATTACCGTTGTGTACTGCAAATGTATGACCCACAAAATCTGGTGAAATCATTGATCTGCGTGACCAAGTTTTAATTACAGACTTCTTGCCTGAATCATTCATAGATACTACTTTCTTCTCTACGTTATGGTCAATATAAGGTCCTTTTTTTATCGAACGAGCCATTATTTCTTCCTTTTCTCTATGATGAAACGATTTGAGTATTTTTTAAGTGTACGGGTTTTGAAGCCTTTAGCATACATACCGTTCCTTGAGCGAGGCTGACCTCCTGATGAGCGACCCTCACCACCACCCATAGGGTGATCGACTGGGTTCATCGCTACTGGACGTGTTCTTGGACGACGTCCCAACCAGCGGCTGCGACCTGCTTTACCTAATACCTCATTTGCATGATCTGAATTGGAAACTGCTCCTATTGTAGCCAAACATGCAGTCAAGATTAATCTTGTCTCGCCTGAAGGCATTTTCAATGTAGCATATTTACCATCACGAGCTGCTAATTGTGCATAAGCACCTGCACTACGTGCTAATTGTGCTCCACGGCCTGGATGAATCTCTACATTGTGCACAATAGATCCCAAAGGAATATTGGCCAATTTAAGAGTATTTCCTACCTCTGGAGTAGCTGTTTCTCCCGAAACTACTGTTTGTCCTACTTGCAACCCTTCAGGTGCAATAATGTAACGCTTCTCGCCGTCTGCATAATGTAATAATGCAATACGCGCGGTACGGTTAGGATCGTATTCAACAGTAGCTACTGTTGCAGGAATATCAAATTTCTCACGTTTAAAGTCAATTAAACGGTAAGATTTTTTGTGACCGCCACCCATGTAGCGCATAGTCATCTTTCCTGTATTGTTACGTCCTCCCGATTTCTTAGAAGATACAACCAATGATTTTTCGGGCTTGGTTGCTGTAATCTCCGTAAAACTGGCACCAACTCTAAAGCGGGTTCCCGGAGTAACTGGTTTAAATTTTCTTAAGCCCATAGTTATAAATAATTCAATTCTTATTAAATATTCGCGTAATAATCTATTGTTTCACCTGCTTTCAAGGTTACAATAGCTTTTTTATATTTCGGGGTACGACCACTAACTAATCCACCTTTAGTATTTCTAGATTTAACTTTACCATTTACCACCATAGTATTGATAGCCAAAATGTTAACGCCATACATCTTTTCAATAACTTGCTTAATTTGCAATTTATTGGCTTTATGATCTACCTGAAAAGTAAAGCGGTTAGATTTTTCTGTTAATGCCGAAGCTTTTTCTGTTAATATTGGTTTTCTTAAAAGTTCCATATTACTTGGCAAATGCCTCCTCCAATGTTTTAAGAGATTCAGTAGTCAACAAAAGCTTACCACAATTTAATACATCATAAGTATTCAATTGATCTGCAGTAATTACTTTAGCTTTCTGAATGTTTCTGCTTGATAAATAGATATTGTTATTTTGCGAAGGTAAAACCAACAATGTCTTTTCGCCAGCTAAATTTAATGCGCTAACTAAATTCAAGTAGTTTTTAGTTTTGATTGAATCAAAAGTGAAACCTTCCAAAACCACAACACTTTGATCTTGTGCTTTGTATGATAATGCGGACTTACGAGCCAACACTTTCAGTTTCTTGTTCAATTTAAAACTATAATCGCGTGGTTGAGGACCAAATACACGACCACCACCATTAAACAATGGAGATTTAATACTTCCGGCACGAGCACCACCAGTACCTTTTTGTTTATATAATTTACGGGTTGAACCGGCAATCTCATTACGTTGTTTAGACTTGTGAGTACCTTGACGTTGATTGGCCAAATACTGTTTAACATCTAAATAAATTGCGTGGTCAACAGGCGTTATGCCAAATACCGACTCAGGAAGCTGCACCTTGGCACCTGTCTCTTTTCCTGAAATGTTTAATACTTTAACTTCCATCTGCTTACTTATCTAAGATTACGTAAGAACCCTTAGCTCCTGGTACGGAACCACTAACTACAACTAGATTTTGATCAGCATAAACTTTCAAAACTTGTAAGTTCTGAACTTTTACTCTGTCTCCACCCATTCTTCCCGCCATACGCATGCCTTTAAATACACGTGAAGGATAAGAAGCAGCACCTAATGAACCTGGCGCACGCATTCTGTTATGCTGTCCGTGAGTTTGACCACCAACACCGCCGAAACCATGGCGTTTAACAACACCTTGGAAACCTTTACCTTTTGATGTACCAACTACATCCACAAAATCTCCTTCGTTAAAGATGTTTACCGTTACAGTATCACCTAAATTCAACGATTCTTCAAATGGCTCAAATTCAACCAATTTACGTTTTGGAGTGGTGTTTGCTTTCGCAAAGTGCCCTTTTAGAGGCTGAGTGGTGTTTTTTTCTTTAGCTTCGTCGAAACTCAACTGAACTGAAACGTAACCGTCTTTTTCTTCGGTCTTTACCTGTGTAACTACACAAGGCCCAGCTTCGATCACCGTACAAGGAATATTCTTTCCTTCGGCGTCGAAAATGCTGGTCATTCCTACTTTTTTTCCAATAATACCTGACATTTTCTATTTTAATTTAACACCCATCGAAGCAGTAGGGCTTCGTTCAAGGTGGATACACATCCCTATTAAGGGAGGGCAAAAATAAGAAAGAAATCTTAATTTTCAAATAGTTAGCTCATTATTTTTTCAAATAAATGCAAAAAAATAATTACATGGGGTAACGTGCGATTAAAACAACATTTACCCAACCAACTTATTACTTAAACTAAAGAGAATTACACATAAAACGAATGCTCCAATCAAAACGTATAAATAATCACGTTCAATTAAGAAGCTAAAAATCGAAAAAACAACCCGCATGATTGGTGTAAATATCAGCAAGAGGACTCCAAACTGAATAATAGCACTCCCTTTTAAATGCCCCAATCCTATAAAAATATCAGAGACTGTAGAGAACCCTGCTTTAACAGAATCAAAATGGCTGTAGTTTACCATTTCAGAATGATTAAAGGCAAGGTATACCAAGCCTCCTATAAAAACCACTGTCATAGAAGCAATTACACCAACCCTAAGTAATGTCCCAAGGATCACCTGAATATCCCTGTCTGCAAAGAAATTCTTCTCTTTACTCATAATCTACCTGTTAATCCATTATAAATCATTTGCAGCGCTAAAAATGCCACAACAACAGCAAAGATAATTTTAAGCTTATCCGTTTTAGTCTTTACCAATATTTTGGAACCAACCGTTGCGCCTGTTAAAACGCCTAGTGCTACAGGCATCGCAATTCCCGGGTCAATCTGTCCTCTATGTAAATATACGATAGCACTGGCCGCCGCAGTAACCCCCATCATGAAATTACTTGTTGTAGTAGAAACCTTAAAAGGAATACGCATTATATTATCCATTGCAATCACCTTTAATGCTCCTGAGCCAATTCCAAGCAATCCGGAAATTATACCTGCAACAAACATCATCAAAAAACCACCAATCACATTGTGTACTGCATAATTTTGCATACCGTTTTCTGTTGGATAGGTACCGTTCAATTTTAAGAAAACAGCTAATCTCCCCGAAGTATCATTATCAGAATGGTCAATTTTTTTCCTTATCATCATTGCAGCTGAGAACAACAGAATGAGACCAAAAATTATTGCAATATAACTAGGGTTAATATATACTGTAACAACTGCACCTATAATTGCGCTTATAGTAGTGGCAATCTCCAGGAACATTCCGATTCGAATATTGGTGATCCCCTCTTTTACATAAGCGGCCGCAGAACCTGATGAGGTAGCTATAACCGAAATGATTGAAGCTCCTATTGCATAATGAATATCAACTCCCAATACCAGGGTCAATAATGGGATGATAATCACCCCGCCGCCCAAGCCGGTAAGGGATCCAACTAATCCGGCTACGAAAGCTCCCAGCAAAACAATAATTGTAAATAGTAATACCGACATTGCTGCAAATATACTATCTCCGAACAAAACACAATAAAATTAAAATATGAATGTTAAATTAGGGGTGAATCACTTGTGAAACCCCAAACTGAATAAACAACTACCAATATTTAAAAACAAAATACCATCAATGAGAAAAATCTTACTACCATTCATCACTATTCTATTAATTAATTTTACTGTTCAAGCGCAGTTAAAAGCCGATACAAGTAAAATTGATCCTTCTTTAAGAGGGCAGTACCAGCTTCTGTTGTCAAAATCTAAAACCTTAAATGGATATAAATTAGTAAATCCATCCAGGTTATCTGTATTCTGGCAAAATGTTAGAGACAGTTTAAACACAGATCGCAAGCAATTAGTGGTAACAAGGAAAAAAATCGAGGATCAAGGAAAAGAGATTTCAGAACTAAAAAAACAAATTTCTGGCACAGAATCATCACTTGCTAATTCAAATGCTAAATTAAATGAGATCAGCTTTCTTGGAATAGGTTTTACCAAATCAAACTATAACCTTATTGTATGGGGCTTAATAATTGCCTTAGCTGCAGCCCTGGCGATCATCATCCTAAGATCAGCGAAGCATATCCATGAAGCCAAATACAGAAGTACCTTATATGATGAGATATCACAAGAGTATCAAAACTATAAAGTAAAGGCTAATGATAAAGAGAAAAAGCTAGCCAGGGAGCTACAAGATGAGCGGAATAAACTAGACGAGCTTAAGAATCGCGGTAAATAATAAATAAACAGATTACTGCAATACCAACAAAAAAGCCCGTGAAAATTAATTTCAAGGGCTTTTGTGTTAACGTTAAAATATAGTTATACTTTAATTTCTACTTCAACACCGCTAGGTAATTCAAGTTTCATTAAAGCATCAACTGTTTTAGAGTTAGAGCTATAAATGTCTAACAAACGTTTGTATGCGCATAATTGAAACTGCTCACGTGCCTTTTTGTTCACGTGTGGTGAACGCAAAACTGTGAATATTTTCTTTTCTGTTGGCAACGGAATCGGTCCGCTAACCACCGCACCCGTAGGTTTAACAGTTTTTACGATTTTCTCAGCAGATTTATCCACTAAGTTGTAATCGTAAGATTTCAATTTAATTCTGATTCTTTGGCTCATGGTATTTATTTAATTAAGGCACCGGTTAGAGCTATTAATAACCGGCTGCCAATTTATTTTTATTCTACAGATTTAATTCTGCCTTTTGATTTAGCAATTACTTCGTCCTGAACGTTTTTCGGAGCTGGCTCGTAGTGATCAAACTCCATTGTAGAAGTTGCACGACCAGAAGTAATGGTACGTAACTGAGTTACATAACCAAACATCTCAGAAAGAGGTACAGTTGCTTTAATTACTTGAGCACCATTACGTGTATCCATTCCTAAAAGTTGACCACGACGACGGTTCATATCACCGATTACATCTCCCATGTTTTCTTCAGGAGTAAGGATCTCGATTTTCATGATTGGCTCCATCAATACCGGGTTACATTTAGGTAACGCCTCACGATATGCCATTTTAGCTGCAAGTTCAAAAGATAAAGCATCTGAATCGACTGCGTGGAATGAACCATCAATTAAGCGAACTTTCATGTCTGGTAGTGGGTAACCAGCCAATACTCCGTTAGCCATAGATGCAGCAAATCCTTTTTCTACAGACGGGATAAATTCACGAGGAATTGAACCACCAGTAATTTCGTTAACAAACTGCAATCCACCTTTTTCCCAATCAGCATCGATAGGAGAAATAACAACTTGGATGTCCGCAAATTTACCACGACCACCAGATTGTTTTTTATAGGTCTCACGATGTTGAACGGTTCCGTTAATTGCCTCTTTGTAAGCAACTTGTGGAGCACCTTGATTAACTTCAACTTTGAACTCACGTTTTAAACGATCAATCAAAATATCTAAGTGAAGCTCACCCATACCAGAGATTACAGTCTGGCCAGTTTCCTGATCAGTTTGAACTCTAAAGGTAGGATCCTCTTCAGCTAATTTAGATAAGCCCATACCTAGTTTATCAATATCAGCTTGAGTTTTAGGCTCAATTGCTAAACCAATAACCGGCTCTGGGAAATCCATTGATTCAAGAACAATTGGATGTTTCTCATCACAAAGTGTATCACCTGTTTTGATGTCTTTAAATCCAACCACCGCAGCAATATCACCAGCACCTACATTAGGAATTGGATTTTGCTTGTTAGCGTGCATTTGGAAGATACGAGAAATACGCTCTTTGTTTTCAGAACGTGCATTATAAACGTATGAACCAGCTTCTAAGTTACCTGAATAAACACGGATAAAGCACAAACGACCTACGAAAGGATCCGTTGCAATTTTAAATGCTAAAGCCGCAAAAGGCTCGTTAATGTCTGGCTGACGAGTTACTTCCTGACCAGTTTCTGGGTTAGTACCTGTGATACCATCCACATCCATTGGCGAAGGCAATAATTCCATTACCAAATCAAGCATGGTTTGAACACCTTTGTTTTTGAAAGATGAACCACATACCATAGGAACAATTTTAGCATCTAAAGTAGCTTTACGCAATGCATCAAGAATCTCACGCTCAGTGATTGAACTTGGATCTTCGAAGAATTTCTCCATCAAAGACTCATCGTAATCAGCAACAGCTTCTAATAAATTCTCTCTCCACTCAGCAACCTCATCAACCATATCAGCCGGAATTGGAACCTCAGTAAAGGTCATACCTTTATCGTGCTCATTCCAAACGATACCACGGTTATTGATCAAATCAACAACACCAGTAAAGTTATCTTCAGCACCGATTGGTAACTGCAAAGGAACAGCATGACTGCCCAACATATCTTTAACCTGTTTAACAACTTTTAAGAAGTCGGCTCCAGAACGGTCCATTTTATTAACGAAACCAATACGAGGAACTGCATAGTTGTTAGCTAAACGCCAGTTAGTTTCAGATTGAGGCTCAACACCATCAACTGCTGAAAATAAAAATACCAATCCGTCAAGTACACGCAATGAACGGTTTACCTCTACGGTAAAATCCACGTGTCCAGGAGTATCGATAACGTTTACCTGATATTTATTACCACGGTAAGGCCAGAATACAGTTGTTGCGGCAGACGTGATTGTTATCCCGCGTTCAGCTTCCTGTACCATCCAGTCCATGGTTGATGCACCTTCGTGTACCTCACCAATCTTGTGGTTTACCCCAGCATAATAAAGGATACGCTCTGTTGTTGTAGTTTTACCTGCATCAATGTGAGCTGCGATCCCGATATTTCTAGTAAATTTTAAATCTCTTGACATTATAATAATTTCAAATATTAGAAACGGAAATGTGAGAACGCTTTGTTAGCCTCGGCCATTTTATGCGTATCTTCTTTCTTTTTCACTGCTGCACCTTCACCTTTAGCTGCTGAAACAATTTCACCCGCTAATTTTTCTTTCATGGTTTTTTCACCACGTTTACGAGCGTAAGAAATTAACCATTTCATGCCTAAAGCAATCTTACGGTCTGGTCTTACTTCTGTAGGTACCTGAAAGTTAGCACCACCAACACGGCGTGACTTAACCTCTACTGCAGGCATTACATTCGCTAAAGCACGTTTCCATACTTCTAAACCGTTCTCACCAGCTTTTTTCTCAGCTAATTCAACAGCATCATAAAAAATATCATATGCGATAGATTTTTTTCCATCGTACATCATATTATTTACAAATCTCGTCACCTGAACATCGTTAAATTTTGGATCAGGAAGGATAATTCTCTTTTTTGGTTTTGACTTTCTCATTTTTCTTTCCTCCTAATTATTTCTTTTTACCTTTTGTTGGTGCCGCTGCTACTTGTCCTGGCTTAGGACGTTTAGTACCATATTTTGAACGACGTTGGTTACGACCAGCAACTCCTGAAGTATCTAATGCTCCACGGATGATGTGATAACGTACACCTGGTAAATCTTTAACACGTCCACCACGTATCAATACGATTGAGTGCTCCTGTAAATTGTGACCTTCTCCAGGGATGTAAGCATTAACCTCTTTACCATTGGTTAAACGTACACGTGCAACTTTACGCATTGCTGAGTTTGGTTTTTTAGGGGTAGTGGTATATACACGTGTACATACACCTCTTCGCTGTGGACAGCTGTCCAACGCCGGAGACTTACTCTTGAACTCCAGTGCTACTCTACCTTTTCTAACTAATTGTTGAATGGTTGGCATTGTTCTTTTTTGTTTTTCTTATTTTATGTTTAAAAACTTTACCCCTCAATAAGGGACTGCAAAGGTAAGACAATACATTTTATAAATCAAGGGGTTAACACAAAATTATTCAAACCATAAGATTCACGGAATAAATAATATGTGTTCAATACAATGTATCCGGGTTCGGAATCAAAGCAGAGTAAGGATTGGTACGCGATCCCTTTGGTAAACGGCTACTTTTTTCAGAAGTATCCTCAGATAAACCTCGAAGCAGCGTCGAACCTGTCTTAAAGCAATCTTGTTAATGAAAGGTGTTCAAGTATAATTTCTCCACTTTTTTCCTGGCCCAGTCAGTCTTACGTAAAAACTTAAGGCTTGAATTCATAGTGGGATTATTATTAAAACAGGCAATTTTAACAAGAAGGCCCAATTCTTCCCAGCCATAGTGCCATACAAGTTGTTTTAGAATAAATTCGAGTGTTTTTCCGTGCAATGGATTATTTTTCTGCTCATCTATGGCCATGCCACAAAAATAATAAGAATAACTAAATTTGGACATAAATAAAAATATATGAATTTCAAACTAGGAGACTTTGTTCGTTTTGTTGACGAGAATTTAGAAGGGTACATTACCAGAATTATCGACAAAGATACCATCGGCGTTACTGATGCCAATGATTTTGAGATACCGGTTTTGGCATCTAAAGTAACATTAGTACATGGTGAAATTATAGACAATGACGTTGTTACCAACCGTCCTACCCCTGTTATACCTCAGGCAGAGTTTATTAAAGATGGTGTGTTTCTTGCCATTGTAACAGATCAGCATAGTAATTCTGTTGCACACTTTCATATCGTGAATGAAACGTCTTTCCAATTACTTGTTAGTTTAACTACTGAAAAAGGTGGAAATTTTAAAGGTGAATTTGCAAGCATTTCGGCTCCTCATTCAGCTAAAAAGATCTACTCAGATCAACTTGGTGATATACAAATCTGGCCTAAGTTTAATATTGAAGCATTGTTCCATACAACAGCTAATGTTGAGCCTAAACCTCCTATTATTATAAATAGAAGTATAAAAGGCAAGGATCTTTCTGTTGCTAAAGAAGATATTAATTTGCTAAAGCAAAAAGGATGGTTGATCCGCCTCGATGAACCTGAACCTTTAATTGATGCTCAAAAGCTGAAAGAAAGTTTTTTCAAAAGTCATTAACTAAAATTAGCCAGGCTATGCTAAAGCACCAACCATCATCTTCTTTGGTTAATCAAAGAAGATGATGGTTACTTTAAAAACAACCCGTTATTATTAGTTACTAGTTTTTCCTCCATTTATTGTTGTCGTTATTCACATCTGGCAATAGATTCTCCGGATCTAAAATAACCGACACCACCTCCTCAGTTGTAGGGTAAGGTACGGTCCATACATTATTCCGCATCCAAACATCTACCGGGATTTTTACATGATCAGTTTTACCACTTTTGGTTTTAATCTCCAAAATAATTGGCATTGGCATTTTTTCAAGATTGGCAACAATTATGTTATAGCCCCTGGCTTCATCCCTGTTAGATTCTGTTACACTAACAATGGCCTGATCCATCTTCCAGTTTTCAAGGAACCACCCTCTCCAGAACCACGAAAGATCTTCACCTGAACCATTTTCGATAGAACGGAAAAAATCGTCGGGCATTGGGTGCTTAAAAGCCCAATGATCTATATATTGTCTAAAAGCATAATCAAAGCGATCTGCACCTAGTATTACGTTTCTCAATATATTCAATCCCTGAGCAGGTTTATAGTATAAATTCTCTCCAATATTGCGTTCCCTCATAGCATCCGGGCTCAGCATTATATATTCTACCTCCGGATTTTGGAACTTGTTGGCAACTTTGTGCATATCATCAGGAGTTTTTTTATATTCACCATTATTAAATGCGGCTGATGATATTCCATTAATAAAAGTATTAAAGCCTTCGTCCATCCAGCCATATTTACGTTCATTACTGCCTACAATCATAGGAAACCAGGTATGTCCAAATTCATGGTCTATAACTCCCCAGGTGCTTCCTTTTTTAGCTTTCCAGCCGCAAAAAACAATCCCTGGATATTCCATCCCACCAACATTACTAGCAACGTTTACCGCCATGGGGTAGGGATATTCAAACCATTTATCGGAATAATGCTCTATTGACGTTTTAACATATTCAACCGCTCTACCATAACCATCACTCCCGTTACTTTCAACCGGATGAGCGGAAACAGCTAATGATTTCTTGCCACTAGGTAAATTGATACGTGCAGCATCCAAAATAAATGCTTTTGATGATCCCCAGGCAACATCCCTGGCATTTTTAATTTTAAATTTCCAGGTGAGTTTATCTTTAGCAGGACGTGATTTTGGATCCTTAACTTCAGATTCAGATCTTATTGAGATTGTTTTATCACTAGCTTTCGCTTCATTCCATCGTTGTAATTGTACAGGCGTAAAGACCTCTTGTGGGTTCAACAACTCACCTGATCCCATAACAATATGATTTGCAGGAACGGTTACCGCAAAATCAAAATCGCCATACTCACAGTAAAACTCTCCTGCTCCCCAATAAGGTAAGGTATTCCATCCTAGAACATCATCATATACACACATGCGAGGGAACCACTGTGCTATAGAGAATATTTCGCCATTCTTAGTTGTTAAGTGTCCCATACGATCAGACCCATTAATAGGAATGATAAAAGAGAAATTCATTTTTATTGTAACTACATCTCCGGCAGCGGCCATTGGTTCGGCTAGTTTTATCTGCATACGGGTATCCTCTATCAAAGAGGTAAACTTAACTTCTTTCTGTTTTTGTAATATAGTTAAGCCTTCTATTTTATATCCGCCGTTTAGCTTCTCGCCCCTGGCTCCATATCTGCTTCCGGCAGCAATAAGTGCATTTCCTCTAGAATCGGATGCAAATAGATTTTGGTCTAGCTGTAGCCATAAATAAGGTAATTTATCAGGACTATTATTTTTATATGTAATGGTAACCGTACCAGTTATTTTATTAGTTGTTTCATCAAGATCTGCAGTAATAGAATAATCAGCATGATTCTGCCAGTATTTTGGTCCCGGATAACCACTTGCGGATCTGTATTCGTTTCCATTTTTAGTATAAAACAGTGGACTGAATGCAGCATGCGCATCGTAGTTACCAGCATTTGGATCTGTTTGCTGCGCCAAGGTAGTCAAAGCAAATGCGCACAACAATACCACTAGTATGGTTGACTTGTAAGACATATAAAAGTTTAAGTTTAAAGATTTCGAAATAAAGGTATAAAATACAACCTATCCCCTGGTAATGTAACGACTTTATTAGTTTTTCTTTAACCTTGGTACCTGAGGCGGTTTTCTTTGAGAAGGGGGTAATTTTAACCACTTATGGTAGGCCTGCACAGTATAATATTTGTAATCAAACGGTCTGTTGCTTTGAACTGTTGCAACAGGCGGCCTGTACATGGTCATAAAATCTTTTAATTCCTGTCCCCTTAATTTTACCAGATCTGAAACATAAGCTTCAGTAAAAACACTTTTTATCTCATTTTCGTATTCATCTTTCTCTTCCAGATCCTTTATTTTGGCCTGCTTCTCTTTATACTTACCATACCCCAGGTTCAATTTAAGCCCACCTGCTTTTGAAACATTCGGTTTACCCTTATAATCATCAGCCTCAACCCGTTTAAATTCTTTTGCTTCAGGATCCGGGGCTAAAATTGTGGGGTTTATTTTTGCGCTCAAGATCTTTACTTCCTTTAAACTGGTTGAACTTCCCGGAAGAAATACTGTTTTTGGAGAAAGATTTGTAAGATAAAGTGTGTCCTTATGATAACCATTTAACGAGAACTCTAACACATCGCCGATCTTGGCTGCAAGCGAAAAATTGCCTGAAGCTTTTGTTTTTGTACTTTGATTGTTGTTAAAATTCTTAACATTTACCTCTTGAAGCGGCAAAGTCTTTATCTCAAAATCATACACAGTTCCCGAAACAACGTCTTGCGCCCAAAGTGATAGAGGAGCCATTAAAATCAATGCAAACAAAAGTTTCTTAAGCATATTCAAATATAACGCTGTTTAAGTGCCACGTTAACTATTTAACAAATATTAACAGCAAAATGTTCCTGCTGTAAGATGAATTTTTTCGAAATACTATTTTAAAGCATCTTGGTAATTTTCTTCACTAAAGCTTATTAGAATCGGTTTTCCATCAACTTCTATTATTGGGCGTTTAATGGCGCTGGTATAAACCATTAAAACCTTAATAGCGCTTTCCTTACTATTTACCTCTTGCTGTTCTTCGGTACTCAGTTTTTTCCAGGTAGTCCCTTTTTTATTCAATACATTTTCCCAACCAAATGCATCGCACCATGTATTTAATTTTTCGCCACTAATCCCCTTTTTTTTAAAGTCATGAAACTCGGGTTTAAATCCATTTTCAGTTAACCAGGTCATGGCTTTTTTTACAGTATTGCAATTTGGTATTCCGTATACGATCATAATGGCAAACTTAAAAAAAAGAATTCAAATCATAATTCGTCACATTTTTTAAAGGTTTCATCACATTTTAAATTTTGTAACCCTTAGTCATTGTACTATTGCATCAACAAAACGTATTGAAAATCAAAAAGTATTAATCAGCAACAAATGAAATTATCAGAATTAACGAAGGTTGAATTTTGGATAGCTACGAGCCTTTATGGATTTGCCATCCTCTTACTAGTTTCAAATTCAGGAGACAGCACCCCAAGTCACCTTGAATATCTAGCCAAGGGTGCCAACATGCAATATTCTTATGTTTCGAATTATCTTATCCCCGAACTGTTTCGTTTTTCTATACTGTATTTTAGTTTTCTCCTATTGAATTTCTGCATTATACCTGCTCTTTTTAAACCAAATAGCAGAGCCTTGTCGTTGGTCATTTTAATCGGCTTGTTTCTGGGAATCGGATTAATTACCAGTATCACCTATACATATAGTAAGGTTTATATCTTCCCCGATTTTAATAGCACTCAGGATGCCTACAACCACTTCTTTTTTAAAGGGTTTACATATTCTGCATGGCTGATTTTAGTCATCACCATCTATGTGGCCCTTAAAAAACTGATTATTAACATCAAGGAAAATGAGCATGCAGGCAATGACCCATATAACCGCACTAAGTTAGAAGCCGTATTTGGAGCCGCCTTCTGGTTTGTGGGCCTGCTTTTACTAATAGCCACATCATCGCCATTCGAGGTTATAGTATGCTGGACGCTTGTGATTTGTTCAACAATAGCTTTGGTTATCTTTTCTTTATATTATCTTATCCCTCAGGTCAAAGAATCTGGAAAGCGCTTTTGGAATTATTTCTGGAAAATATTTTTCATTACCATTGCATCTTGTCTCCCACTTGCGCTGATTGCATTAATGTTTAGCAATCATGGCGAAATGGCTGGTGTTGTAATAGCCTTCCATATACCTACCCAACTCATTATAAGTGCACCATTATCCTGGTATATTTATAAAAAAAGGAACGATTCCAATATAGAGCTTAACAGTTTAAAAACTGAACTTGGAAAATCCGATGCAAGTTTAAGTTTCCTACGGTCTCAAATTAATCCGCACTTTTTATTTAATGCACTGAACACACTATACGGAACTGCTTTGCAAGAAAAAGCAGACCGTACTGGCGAGGGGATTCAGAAATTGGGTGATATGATGCGATTTATGCTTCAGGAGAACCTTCAGGATAAAATTTCCCTGACCAGAGATGTGGATTACCTTAATAATTATATTGCTTTACAAAAGTTAAGGACTTCACGCTCAGCTTCAATTTCAATAGAAACACAAATTGAAGAGCAGCTAAACAATCAACAGATCGCTCCAATGCTACTCATTCCCTTTGTAGAAAATGCTTTTAAACATGGGGTTAGTTTACAGCATCCATCGCATATAAAAATCACACTACAGACCAAAGAGAACACCTTGTATTTTGATGTGAATAACAGCATCCACATTAAACCTGATAATGACCCCGAGAAACTTAAAAGTGGCATTGGCTTACAAAACGTAAAACAAAGACTTGCATTGCTATATCCCCGGAAGCATGAATTAATTATCAGGGAAAGTGCCAATGAGTTCTTTATTCATTTAACACTACAATTATAATAATTACTAGAAGCAAACTTATTCAAGATATCTTATATTGTGCCAACAAACGCTTCTACTACTAGATAACAAACGATATTAAAAAATGCTGGCAATAGCAATTGATGACGAACCGATAGCACTTGATATAATTGAGTCGCACGCGTCTAAAGTTCCGTTTATTGAGCTCAAAGCTACATTTGTAAATGCTTTTGAGGCTATTTCTTATCTACAAAACAATAAAATCGATTTAATTTTCCTTGACATAAAGATGCCCGATATTAGTGGCATTGATTTTTTAAATAGCCTAACGAACCCTCCGATGGTTATTTTTACAACCGCATATTCTGAGCATGCAGTTAAGGGTTTTGAACTAGATGCTATTGATTATTTATTAAAACCATTTTCACTTGCCCGTTTTTTAAAAGGTTGTAACAAAGCGCAGGAGTTCTATAACCTTAGAAATAAGACAGAAAATGAGGAACAACCTGCTGCCATTTTTATTAAAGATGGTTACGAACAAATAAAAGTACAAATTGAAGATATACTATATATAGAGGCTTCGGGTAACTACACCCTTATACACCTAGTAAACAGTCCACTTCTTAGTACCAGAATCCCAATAAGTGAAATGCTCTTATTGCTTCCGGCAAAATCATTCATTAGAACACACCGCGCTTTTATAGTATCAAAGGACAAAATCACTAAGTTTGATCGTACTCAAATCTGGATTGGTGAGCAAATTATCCCAATCGGGGTAACTTATAATCAATGTTTAAGGGAATTACATTAAATTTATCTTCCAATAGTTAGTCAACTTGTCTTAACAAGTACTATCATTGTATTTATTTTTTAAGAGCTTCAATATTTATTAACTTAATATATGTTTAAATTATCTTTTAAACAACAAGTGTTAACAGGATTTGCTGTATCCTTGTTATTTGTTTTGGTATCAGCAATTACATCCTATCTCAGTATTGATAAGCTAAATCAAGATACAAAATGGCAAAGCCACACTTACGATGTCATCAATCTGGTAAAAGACATCGAATTCCAGGTCTTAAACTCAGAAACCAGCATTAGGGGATTTGTTTTGTCCGGCGACAAACAATACCTTAAGCCTTACAATGCCAATGCCTCAAAGATCCTTCCTACAATAGCAGAATTAAAGAGGTTAACAAATGACAACGCTGAGCAACAGATCAGAATTGATTCTCTAAACCAGTATGCACACGCTAAAACCGAAGAGATGAAAGGGGTTCTTAGCGCGTATGAATCAAATGGAAAAGAAGCCGCTGCTTCACGTGTAATGGCGGGGCTAGGCCAGCTTTATAAAACTCAAATCTTAAAAACAGGCAACAAAATAATTGAAACCGAGCTTAAACTCCTCGCCAAAAGAAAAGCCGCAATTGTAAATAGTAGCAAGCAAAGTGAAGGAGTGGTTATGATAAGTGCGATAATCATTTTTTGTTTAATCTTGTTCTTATTCTCATATATCAGAAGAACGTTTGACCAGCAAAAACTAACAGAAAATCAAATTAGAGATTCCAATATTGAGCTGGAACGGATTTCGGCCGAAAACGAACAAAAAAACTGGTTGCTATCTGGCGCAACAGCTGTAAACGAGGCTATGCGTGGAGAACAGGGGGCCGATGAGCTGTGCACAAAAATAATAACTTCTATATGTAATTACATAAATGCACCGGTAGGTTCTATATTTCTGGTTAATCGTTCTAAAAAAACGATCAAATTTATTGGTGGCTATGCATTTGAAAACGCAAAAGGAAGTCTAAAAGAATATCAGTTTGGTGAAGGATTGGTTGGGCAGACAGCTCTTGAGCAGCAGTCCAAGTTGCTTAACAAAATTCCTTCAGATTATATAAAGATTCAATCGGGATTAGGCAGCACCCTTCCTAGCCATATATTTCTGCTTCCAATACTATTTGAAAATGAAACACTCGCTGTAATAGAGTTAGGTTTAAATAAAGGGCCGGACTCATCTACGTTATTATTCTTAAATACAATTGCCGAAAGCATTGGTGTAGGAATAAACAGTGCAGTAGCACGCGTAAAATTAAGGGCCCTGTTTGAACAAACTCAGCAACAGGCCGAAGAACTGGAAAGTCAGCAAGAAGAACTTCGCACAACAAACGAAGAACTGGTATTTAAATCAGAACAATTACAGGCATCAGAAGAAGAACTTAGGGTACAGCAAGAGGAACTTCGCCAAACCAATGCCGAACTGGAAGAAAAAGCCCAGCTACTTGAGGAACGTAATATCCTGGTAAATCAGGCTCGAGAGGCAATGAGTTTAAAAGCAGAAGAACTGGAAGTCTCAAGTAAGTACAAATCCGAGTTTTTAGCCAACATGAGTCATGAGTTAAGAACTCCTTTGAATAGCATATTGATTCTGGCAAGAATATTAAAAGAGAACAGACCCGAAAATTTAAACGAAGACCAAATTAAATATGCGGGTGTTATACACAACGCAGGCTCCGATTTGTTAACGCTTATTAACGACATTCTTGATCTTTCAAAAATTGAGTCGGGCAAAATAGATCTGACAATAGAACACATCCAGCCTAGAGCCATTCAACAAGACATGGATGCATTGTTTAGTGAATTGGCCAGAAGTAAGAAAATTAATTTCAAAACTACGCTTGAACAGAACTTACCCGAATCCATACTCACTGACCAGGCAAGGCTTGAACAAATTGTAAAGAACCTCCTTTCTAATGCCTTTAAGTTCACACCAGAACACGGAGAGATATCCGTAAATATAAGCAATGCTTCAAAAGAGACCAGGTTCTATTCTGAGCAGTTAAGAAGCTCCAATAAAAATGTAATAGCCATAGTTGTAAAGGATTCTGGAATTGGAATACCGGCAGATAAACAGAAGCTCATATTTGAAGCATTTCAACAGGCAGACGGATCTACTAGTAGAAAATATGGCGGCACCGGCCTGGGTTTATCTATTAGTAAGGAACTTGCATATATACTTGGTGGCGAAATTCAGGTAATAAGCGAACCTGGCTTAGGAAGTACATTTACTCTTTTTATACCTGAGGAAAATACTGCAAATAGCCCAAAAGAAATAATTGACCAAATAACAGAAGAGGCTAAAATTGTCCCTTTAATTCCTGAACCGGTATTACTTCCGGTTAAGAATGGTACGGTTCAAACATTACTAATAGTAGAAGATGATGTTGTATTTGCAGATGTACTAAATGATTATGCCATAGAAAAAGGATTTAAACCTCTTCTTGCACATAGTGGAGATGTTGGATTGGAAATGGCAATATCTGAGCTTCCTGATGCAATTGTTCTGGATATTATGTTGCCCGTTATGGACGGATGGACAATACTTAAAAAGCTAAAAGAAAATCCAAAAACAAAACACATTCCTGTACACATGATGTCGGCAGGTAATGAAAAGGAAAGTAAGGCAAAAAAAGAAGGTGCCATAGGCTTCCTCAAAAAGCCTATTGAAAAGGATAGGCTTGATGAGGCATTTGAACTATTGAGCTCTGCTTATATAAAGTATAATTTTAATACCGTTTTAGTAATTGAGGACCAAGAACTTCATAGTAAAGTTTTAACCCAGCAACTTACCGATAAAGGTGTTGATGTAAAGCAAGCGTTTACTGGTAAAGAGGCATTAGAATTTCTTGAAAAACATACATTTGATTGTATTATCCTTGACCTAAAACTCCCTGATATTTCCGGATTTGATCTACTAGATATGATTAAATCGAAGCCGGGCCTTGTTCATGTACCTGTAATTATTAACACAGCGATGGAATTAAGCGATGAAAAAATGGCTCATATTATGAGATATACTGAAGCCATGGTTCTGAAATCAAACAAATCAAATGACAGATTAATTGATGAAGTAAGTCTTTTCATGAACAAGCTGAAACAAAGCGACAGATCCATTATTCAAACACCAAATAAAAGTAAGGGCGTATCCACTATTGAAAAAGCACTAAAAGACAAAACCATTCTAATTACCGATGATGATATGCGTAATATTTTTGCCCTCTCAAGCGCCTTGCAACTCTACGATATGAATATTATAATTGCAAACAATGGAAGAGAGGCGCTTGAACGATTGGCCGAAAATGAGGAGATTGATTTGGTTCTAATGGATATTATGATGCCTGAAATGGATGGATACGAAGCGATGAAAGCAATTAGAAGTGAGAAACGCTTTTCAAAACTTCCAATCATTGCTTTAACTGCAAAAGCCATGAAAAACGATAGGGAGAAATGTATAGAGGCAGGCGCTAATGATTATATATCTAAACCGGTAGACATGGACAAACTGTTATCAATGCTGAGAGTTTGGTTAAGTTAATATGGATCAATCATCAGACACAATAACATACGAACAACTAACGGATCTGGTAGATTTTATCAGAAATGTGCATGGTTTTGACTTTGGAGATTATTCTGCTGCTTCTCTAAAAAGAAGGGTTACCAGAATTATGCAGCTTCAAAAGCTATCGCTATTTGACTTACGCATATTATTAACAAATGACCCTGATTACTTTGAAAATTTTTTAATTGAGGTTACAGTAAACGTAACTGAAATGTTTAGGGACCCTTTATTTTACAAATCTGTAGCCACGAATGTAATCCCTTATTTAAGATCATATCAAAGAATCAAAGTTTGGAATGCTGGATGCTCTACTGGAGAAGAGCTTTATTCTTACGCCATACTCTTTTCAGAAGAAAACTTGTACGAACGATGTTTTTTTTATGGAACAGATATCAATGTAGATGTTTTGGAATATGCCCGGAATGGAATCTATGATTTACAAAAAATGAAACAATATTCTGAAAACTTCCATAAAACCGGCACAATACATACGTTGTCTGATTATTATACGGCAAAATATGATGCTGCAAAGATTAATCATTCTTTAAAGAAAAATGTATTGTTCTCAGTTCATAATTTAGCTTCGGATGGGGTATTCAATGAGTTTCAAGTCATATCCTGCAGGAATGTACTTATCTACTTCAATACTGAATTGCAAAAAAGAGTAATTGAATTATTTTACAATAGTTTAGCTAATTTTGGGTTCTTATGTTTAGGATCAAAGGAAACACTAAGAAGTACCGAAATAGGTAGATTTAAAATCATAGACAAGAAAAACAACATTTACCAGAAAATAGGTTAACATTAACACTCAGATAAGATAAAACATGGAGAAGATTAATATATTGATTGTTGATGACAGACCTGAAAATATAATAGCGCTTGAGGCACTATTACAGAGAAATGATATTAATATAATCAGTACCACAAATCCAAATGAAGCACTTAGAATTTCCTGGGAAATGGATATTGCAATTGCTTTAGTTGATGTTCAAATGCCAGAAATGGATGGGTTTGAACTTGTTGAAATACTAAAAAGTAATCCTCGAACTAAAGACATATTAATCATATTTGTAACAGCAATTTCTAAAGAAACAAAATATGCAGTTAAAGGGTTAAACTCCGGTGCTGTCGACTATCTTTATAAACCATTAGACCCATTCATTACTTCCGCAAAGGTTGATTCGTTCATACAGTTCATAAGAAATCAACGTGAAATAAAGACAAAAAATAAAGAGTTGGAAGCTTATCAAAAGGAACTGATAAAAGCTAAAGAAGAAGCTGAACAGGGTAAAAGAATAAAAGAAAATTTTCTTGCMMRKANTNKARCCMCGAAATCCGTACTCCTATAAATGGAATTATTGGTCTGGCCCATCTGTTGGAAAGAACCAATTTAACGGAAGAGCAAAGAGAGATGATTTCTCTGCTTGAAATATCATCTAGTTCGCTGTTGGGTGTTATTAATGATATATTAGATTTATCAAAAATTGAAGCTGGTAAGTTTAAAATTAATAGAACTCCAACTGATATCATAAACGTATGTAATTCAGTTATTAATCTTTTACGCATAAGAGCAAAAGAGAAAAAACTGAGCCTAGAAATGGAATTAGACCCTGAGTTACCCGCTCATGTACTTGCAGATTCATTGCGCTTAAACCAGATTTTAATGAATCTGATCGGGAATGCGATTAAGTTTACATCTCAGGGCAGTGTCACTTTAAGGGTTGAAATCCTGAACAGCAAGGGAAATAATATTCAGGTTAAATTTTCTGTAATTGATACCGGTATTGGAATAGCTTCGGAAAATATTGAGAAAATATTCGAGACCTTTGAGCAGGCCGATGAGCAAACTACTGTAAAGTTTGGTGGTACCGGCCTAGGTTTATCTATAGTAAAAAACCTTGCTAAACTTAAGGGCGGTCATCTTGAAGTCTTTAGTGAAGAAAATAGGGGAAGTACGTTCTGTTTTACAAACTGGTATGAAATTGTAAAAGAAGCACTACCTATTCAGAAAGTAGCTAAAGAGAATTTCACCCCTTTTAATAACGTCAAAATTCTTGTAGCAGAAGATAATCCAATCAATAAGTTTCTTATCGTAAAAATATTAAAGGATTGGATGATTGATGCCGATGTTGTAGAAAATGGGAAAGATGCAATAAATAAGCTAAGAGAAAATCATTATGATCTTATCCTTATGGATACCTTTATGCCTGTTTTAAATGGCCTAGATGCAATCAGAATGATTAGGGAAGGCTATGCTAAAGGGAAAGAGAATATCCCCATAATTACGTTTTCGGCTGCAGTTATGGAAACAGATACTAAAACAGCTATGGATGCTGGGGCAAATGATGTGATAAGCAAACCCTTTGAACTTGCTACCTTACATGAGAAAATAACAAAATATGCTACAGCTACTTATTAAAAGCAGTCATAGTTTCTGCAGGCCCAATAGTTACAAAGCTTTTAATTAATTCTACGCTGGTATCTATCAATGCTGGTAATTCTGGTTGTTCTTCTTTATAGAAGTTTGAAAGGACGTAATCGGCTTGCCTACCTTTAGGAAAATCATCACCAATACCAAAACGTAAGCGAGGATATCCTTGTCCGCCGCACAAACCTTCAATACTTCTTAGGCCATTGTGTCCGGCACTACTGCCTTGCATCTTTAAACGTAATTTACCCAATGGCAACGCAAGATCATCAACAATAACCAGAACATTTTCCAAAGGGATACGCAACTCCTGCATCCAATAATTTACAGCCTTACCACTTAAATTCATAAAAGTGGTTGGCTTTATTACGTGTAGCTTTTTGCCTTTAAATGAAACCTCCGAATAATAAGCAAGTCGTAAATTAGAAAAAGTACCACCAAGCTGCTTAACCAACTCATCAGCTATGTTAAATCCAATATTATGCCTGGTATAAGCATATTCAGGTCCTATATTCCCTAAACCAACTATTAAGTATTTCATTGCTGCAAAGATAATAGTTTACTTGACATGCATTTTCGGTAATTCTATTTTCACAAAAAAGCAGCACTAATTATCTTAGTGCTGCTTTTTTATGTTTAGCTAATTCGAATTATTTCTTGTTAGCTTCTTGCTCTGCTTGTTTCAATGCTCTTGACATACCTACAGAAACGATAGTATCTTCAGGAGTGTTAGTAATAACGTATTCACCTTTTTGAAGGTCACGAACACGGAATAGGTTACCAACTTCTAATTTCGCAATACTTACTTCCACAGTTTGCGGCATATCTTTAGGCAATGCTTTAACGCGAAGTTTACGTAATTTTTGAACTAGTTTACCACCCATTTTAACACCTGGAGAAGTTCCGGTTAATTTAACAGGGATTTCCATTAGAATTTCTTTGTCATCAAAWAASTNAAKMWMAWCWAMGTNTARYWWYWRGTSWRTWAATGGGTGRNAAWYNTARTTCWWNNNTKAYRWWARCTTYGMNTTWWMKYAYYRCCTAAAGTAATCTCAACAAAGTTAGCTTCTGGTGTATAAATAGCATCTTTTAATTCAGTTGTTACTACAGCAAAATGTGCTTGTTCTTTACCACCATACAATACTGCAGGAACTTTGCCTTCATAGCGAAGCTCTTTAGCATCGCGTTTCCCTACGTTCTCTCTTGGAGAACCGCTAATTGCGATTGTTTTCATTTTTTTCTTGTTTAAATGTTTTGAAACCTTAATGGCCTCGTTATATATAATTATTAAATATTAAACGTTAAAAAGATCACTAATTGATCCATGCTCATTTACATTAGCAATTGCTTTTGCAAATAATGGAGCTGTTGAAAGCACTCTTATTTTTGGGCTATCTTGTTTTAAAGGGATTGTATCCGTTACAATCAATTCAGTTAACATCGAATTTTCAACAGTTTCATATGCCTTACCTGATAATACCGGATGTGTACAAACCGCTCTAACACTTTTTGCACCTTTTTCCATAATTAAAGCTGCCGCTTTAGCTAATGTACCTGCTGTATCGCAAATATCATCAATAAGCACAACATCTAACCCTACTACATCTCCAATTATAGACATCGATTCTATTTCATTGGCACGTTTACGGCGTTTATCGCAAATCACTACCTCAGCATTAAAAAATTTAGCAAAGGTACGTGCACGATAAGAACCACCCATATCTGGTGAGGCTATGGTTAAATTTTCAAGCCCTAAACTCTTTATGTAAGGAACAAAAATTACTGAACCATCAAGGTGATCAACCGGAATATCAAAAAATCCCTGAATCTGAGCTGCATGTAAGTCCATCGTCATGATTCTATGAATACCCGCAGATTTTAAAAGATTTGCTACTAATTTAGCCCCGATCGCTACTCTTGGCTTATCTTTTCTATCTTGTCTGGCTAATCCATAATAAGGAACAACCGCAGTGATGTAATGTGCAGACGCTCTTTTTGCAGCATCAATCATTAATAACAGTTCCATTAAATTATCAGAAGGCTGATAGGTTGATTGGATAAGAAATACATCACACCCCCTCACAGTTTCATCATAAGAAGGCTGAAACTCACCATCGCTAAACTTACTTAAGGTTACACTACCAAGAGGCTTGCCGTAACTTTCGGCAATTTTATGTGCTAAATCTTTAGTGCCGGTTCCGGCAAAAAGTTTAACTGGGTTAAATTGCAATGGCATTATTGAAAAGTTTCAATACTGGTTAAAAAAAATCGGATTGCGGTTTAATTCACAATCCGAATATTGTTTAGTTGTCCGACCTGGATTCGAACCAAGACAAACGGTACCAAAAACCGTTGTACTACCCTTATACTATCGGACAATCTTCCATCAAAAAGGTTGCTTTGAAATGGAATGCAAATCTACGCACATTTTTCAATTTTGCAAGGGACAAATAAAAAAAATATAAAATAATTTATATCAAATAGATTCCTCTGCTTATTACTCCCAATAAATCAATCAGTTAATCCGATCATATTTTATAATTATTTTTTTACTCAACCAACATTATTTCAAACAATGTTAATACAATAGGGCACACACAAAGGAATAACGCCCTGTTTTAAGTTGATCGTGCATTTTTTCAATCACTATATACATACAAATTAGTGTATACTATATAAAGTAATTGTCTTAGGCAATAACGTTAAATTTGTTAAACACAGCTTTAGATTATACGATTATCAATCTTATTCTTTATTTTCGGACGCAATTAATTGCCTTTACATTAGTAACTACTTGATAACGAAATGAATTATTCAAAAATCAATAACATTACCGGCTGGTTCTGTTTTGCCATTGCCACCTTAACCTATATTTTAACACTAGAGCCCTCTGTTAGTTTTTGGGACTGCGGCGAATTCATAGCCTCTGCTCTAAAAATGCAGGTGGTGCATCAACCAGGAGCCCCTTTATTTTTAATGATCCAGAGATTCTTCTCTTTACTTGCTCTTGGCGATGTTACTAAAGTGGCATATTTCATGAACGTAGGCTCTGCAGTTGCAAGTGGTGCCACTATATTATTTTTGTTCTGGACAATTACTGCCCTAGCCAAAAAGATCTTAATAAAAGACAAAGAAGAAATTTCTAAAGCCAACTTAATCTCAATTATGGGAGCGGGTGTTGTTGGTGCTCTAGCCTATACCTTTTCCGATAGTTTCTGGTTCTCGGCAGTTGAATCTGAAGTATATGCTTTATCTTCATTATTTACAGCTATAGTTTTCTGGGCCATATTGAAATGGGAAGCACATGCCGATGAACCTCGTGCTGACAGGTGGTTATTATTTATAGCCTACATTATGGGGCTTTCGATAGGTATACACTTACTAAACCTGCTGACCATACCTGCTATTGCTTTCGTTTACTACTTTAAGAAAACTAAAAAAGCAACCACTTCAGGTATTGTAAAAACGGGTTTAATTGGTATTCTAATTTTAGCATTTATCCAATACGGCATCATTCAATACCTGGTTTCTTTCGGTGCTTATTTCGACTTGTTTTTTGTAAATACTTTAGGCTTTGGCTTTGGGTCGGGAGTTATTWKCTWWGMWMKRWWRWKAATAGGCGGTATTATATGGGGTATTAGATATTCAATAAAACACCAAAAGAAAATCCTGAACCTGGCATTATTATCCACCGTATTAATCATATTCGGATATGGATCTTTTGCAATGATCATTATCCGTGCTAAGGCAGACCCTAATCTAAATAATAGTGATCCTGATAATGCTTTCTCATTTCTAGGGTATCTTAATAGGGAACAATATGGTGATAGACCACTACTATTTGGACCTAACTATAACTCACAAAAGGTAGATATTAAACAAGGTAAAACCCTTTACAGAAAAGGTGCTGAAAAGTATGAAGTTGCGGGAAGAAAAACTGATTACGAGTACGATAGAACTACACCTTTTCCGAGGATGTATAGTGATGATGCACGACATATAGGCTATTACAAGGACATGATGGGCTTTGATGATGCCCACTTCCCTAACCTTATAGATAACATTGGATTCTTTTTTGGCTATCAGACCGGCCAGATGTACATGAGATACTTTATGTGGAACTTTGTTGGTCGGCAAAATGATGATCAGGGTCAGGGAAGCTTATACGAAGGCCAATGGCTAAGTGGGATTAAACCCATAGATGCTGCTCGCTTGGGCGATCAAAGTCACCTCCCTCCAACTATAACCGACAATAATGCATACAATAGATTCTTCTTTTTACCACTCATATTAGGGCTACTGGGAGCAATATGGCATTTTCAGCGTAATCAAAAAGATGCAGGTATAATAGCATTGCTATTCTTCTTTACAGGTATGGCTATTGTATTATATCTTAATCAAAAGCCTATGGAGCCAAGGGAGCGGGATTATGCCTATGCCGGATCCTTTTATGCCTTTGCTATATGGATAGGTCTGGGAGCGCTGGCTTTAAAAGAGTGGCTATTTAAGAAGGTCACCCCTGCTACAGGCGCTGTTCTGGCAACAGTTGTCGGATTGTTTGCAGCACCTGTAATCATGGCTGCCCAGGGATGGGATGATCATGATCGTTCTACTAAACTTGTTGCTCATGATATAGCAGTTGATTACTTAGAATCCTGTGCACCAAATGCAATTCTATTTACCTATGGTGATAACGACACCTATCCACTTTGGTACATACAGGAAGTTGAAAATGTTAGGCCGGATATCCGTCTTGTAAACCTAAGCTTATTTGATACGGATTGGTATATAAATGGAATGAAACGTAAGCAAAATGAATCTGAGCCATTGCCGATAAGCATGAAAGAATCTCAATATGTACAAGGCAATAGAGATGTAATGTATTACCAGGATTATAAAATTGCGGGTTCAATTGAACTGAGTAAGATTTTTGAGGTGTTAACTTCTGACAACGATGAAGATAAACTTCCTCTAAATGATGGCACTAAAGAAAACTTTATCCCAACCAAAAACTTTAAACTTACAGTAAACCGTGCTGATGTTATTAAAAATGGAGTAGTTAGCGCTGCTGATTCAGCTAAAATTGTTCCGGCTCTTGAGTGGAAATTTAACAAGAACTACGTTACTAAAGGCACTTTAGCAATGTTTGACATCCTTGTTCACAATAACTGGAAACGCCCTATTTATTTTGCTAGCACAGTACCTTCTGAGCAATACAATGGCCTAGACAACTATTTATATAACGAAGGGCTTGCGATACGCCTGATGCCTTTAAAAATAGATAGTGCTAGTGGAAAAAGTGACTTAGTAAACACTCCTGTTCTATACAATAACCTGATGAATAAATTCAAATGGGGCAATGTAAAGAATGCTCGTTATCTTGACACGCAATCATCAGACGACATCTCTATTTTCACAAGCATGTTTAACAATGCCATTACCGGCCTTGTTAAAGAAGGAAAAATTGAAGATGCAAAAAAAGTTGCGAACCGTTATTTCGAAGTAATGCCTGATAAGTTCTATGGTATGCGTTCTATGATGGGAGCCTATTTTATGGCGGAGAACCTGTATACTTTGAATGACAGCAAGAGAGCCAATGCTCTAATCGAAAAATCTGCAGCCTATATAGAAAAGGAACTTACTTATCTTGCCGATGTATCTAAGAGCAAAAACAAATTTATTGGTGGGCAGAACGTACAGCTAGGCATGTCGTTTCTAAATCAAATGGCAAAAATAACTGAAGCAAATAAGGAAACTAAATTAAGTCAAAGTTTGACAAAACAATTCAATGAGTTAGAAGGAAGATTTTCACAGTATTTTGCACAACAATAATAGGTAAGCTCGCATTCTGCGAACCGGCCTACCGAACAAATCAGGAAATAGAGTGAATTGATTAGCCTAACTCCTGATGAATATTTAAAAAATTAATGATGAACATAACAGAAAAAGCCCCGATAAAATTTCGGGGCTTTTTCTGTTATTATGAATTCAACTAGATGATATTTTTATTGTAGGAAGCGAGTTTTCTGCGAACCAGCCTAGCGTTCATTTGGCTCTTTTTCTGAGCCAATTTAATGCAGCCGAAGAGCAGAATGCGAGCTTACGCTTCTACAACAACTCCCATCGCGCAGAATTTATCAATCCTGGTGGCAATCATTTTCTCAGTTTTCTCCTTAGTAAGCGTTTTCAAATCATCAAGAATCTGTTTTTTAATAGTTCCAGCCATTTGTTCTGGATTTTGATGTGCACCACCAAGAGGTTCTTTTATAATGCCATCAATAAGTTTATTTTTGAACATATCATCAGAAGTCAGCTTCAAACATTCCGCGGCTCTTTCTTTATAATCCCAACTTCTCCATAGAATTGAAGAACAAGACTCCGGAGAAATCACCGAATACCAAGTATGCTCKAMNCWYWTMCNAYYTTATNTCCAATACCAATACCCAAAGCACCCCCGGAAGCGCCTTCGCCCACTACAAAACAAAGAATGGGCACTTTTAGTATTGACATTTCTAATAAATTTCTGGCAATCGCCTCTCCCTGACCACGTTCTTCAGCTTCAAGGCCAGGGTACGCACCCATAGTATCAATGAAGGAAATAACAGGTTTATTAAACTTCTCAGCTAGTCTCATTAGGCGAAGTGCTTTTCTATAGCCTTCAGGATTAGCCATTCCGAAATTACGGTATTGACGCTCTTTTGTGTTTTTTCCTTTCTGATGGCCAATAATCATTACCGTTTTACCATCAATAGTAGCAAACCCACCAATAATTGCTTTGTCGTCTCCTACAGTCCTGTCGCCATGCATTTCAATAAAATCATCGCAGATCATGCTGATGTAATCTAAAGTCTGAGGCCTTTCCGGATGACGAGACATTTGAACCTTCTGCCAACCTGTTAGGTGGCTGTAAAGCGTCTTCTGTGTTTGTTCCAATTTTTCTTCAAGCTCTGCTAAGGTAGCAGACATGTCTACTTTTGTCTTATCAGCAACCTGTTTAACCTTTTCAATTTGCTGAACAAGCTCAGCTAAAGGTTTTTCAAAATCAAATGATGTTTTTATCTGTTCCATAAGCGGGCTGTAAAAATAGGTATTTTATTTTACCTGTTCAACTCCTTTTTATTGTAGATACAAGTTTACGGTAAGTTTATAATCACGTCAACCTTTATGTTATAAATCTGTACTTACATGTTTAATAACCTTTGGATCAGTAATTAGAAAATTAGCTAGCCCTCCGATAATTAAAGAGGTACCTGCGAGTAACATGGCATTAATGGCTTCCTTACCAAAAATTAAATGATAAAGAAAATTTAGCCCCCCAGTAGCCGCTATAATTTGTGGAATAACAATAAACATATTAAAGATCCCCATATACATACCCATTTTTTTTGCATGTATCGCACTTGAAAGCATCGCGTAAGGCATAGATAGTATACTACCCCATGAAACTCCAATTAATATAAAGGAATAAATGAGGTACTCCGGATCACTAATAAAGTACATCGAAATAAACCCAATCCCCCCTGCCAGCAAACTAATCATATGGATATATTTTCTATTGATATCTCGCTTTGCAGCATATAGTGTTAATATCAAGGCAAAAGCCATCGATGATAAACCATACATCCCCATATAAGAACCTACAAGATCAGCCGCATTGTTATATGCCTTACTGGCATCGGCAAACAGTGTATTTGATGCAGCATCACTCATATTATAGGCTTGTTCCAAAGGCAATGGTGCTTTAAAAACATGATCAGTTAATGCCGGTGTAGCCAAACTCCACATGGCAAAAAAAGCGAACCAGCTAAAGAATTGTATTACCCCAAGAAGTGCCATAGTTTTTGGCATGTTGGATATACTTTGAAAAATCTCCTTAACTCCGTTTAAAAGCCCCTTACTCTCGTGGTTTGATTTCTTTAGTTCTTCAATATCTTCCGGAGGATATTCTGAGGTAGTAAAAATGGTATATAATATTGATAAAAGAAATACTGCTCCACCTATGGCAAATGCTATTTTAATTGAAAGAGGAACTATACCGGGATCCGAAACGTTTGACACGCCTAATTTACTTACCAACCAGGGTAAATTACTTGCAATCCATGTGCCTACACCGATAATTAAAGTTTGCATTACGAAACCGTAAGACCGTTGGGATTCAGGCAGCTTATCGGCTACAAGCGCTCTAAAAGGCTCCATACTTATATTTATAGATGCATCCAGAACCCACAAGCATCCTGCAGCAACCCAAAGCACAGGAGAATGCGGTAAAAAGAACAATGTTAAGGTACTTAAAATGGCTCCTATCAAAAAGAAAGGCTTCCTGCGGCCCCACGTTGGGTGCCATGTCCTGTCACTTAAATAACCGATTATCGGCTGGACAAGTAAACCTGTTAAGGGCGCAGCTACCCAAAGCATTGGGATTTCGCCTTCGCTTGCCCCTAGGGTTTGGAAAATTCTTGACATGAAACCACCTTGTAATGCAAATCCAAATTGTATTCCCAAAAATCCAAAGCTCATATTGAAGATATTCCAAAAGGACAATTTTGGTTTAACTAGTTTAACGCTACTCTTTTCCATATTAAAAATTCAATCATTTGTGCAGATGAAGACATAACTTTAACCCTTATTATGCCAATGTTCCATTATAAGAAATCACCTTTTCACCCTTGGGGATACTATATGATTCATTGAATATAAGTACTTCAAGGGTTTGTTCTGAATTATTGGTGATGATAATTTGACCTGTAGTTATCTTTATTTTTAATTGTACCCCTCTAAAACCAATGGTAAAAGAAAAAGCATCCCACTGCTTGGGTAAAAACGGGCTGAACTTTAGCTGGTTGTTTCTTACCCGCATTCCGGCAAATCCTTCAACAATGCTCATCCAGGTACCTGCCATAGAAGTGATATGAAGACCGTCTTCCGTATCATTATTATAATCATCCAGATCCAGGCGCGCAGTACGCAGGTAAAATTCATACGCGCGTTGTTCGTCGTTTAGTTTTGCAGCTAATATGCTATGCACACAGGGCGAAAGGGAGCTTTCATGAACGGTTCGGCTTTCATAAAAATCGAAGTTTTTTCTTAAAGTTTCCAATTCATAATCCTCTTCAAAGAAATACATTCCCTGGAGCACATCCGCCTGCTTGATGAAGCCCGATCGCAATATTCTGTCCCAGCTCCATTTTTGATTAAGAGGTCGCTCCTCAGCAGGCAAGTCTTTAACCAGAAGCTGTTCCTTATCCATAAAACCATCCTGTTGCAGAAACACTCCTGTATTTTCATCATAAGGGTAATACATATTGACCACTATTTTTGTCCAATCAGCGAACTCCAAATCCGTGTTCAGATTTGTTTTTAATATTACACTCTGGTACTGCTCCGGATGTTTTTCCTTCACTATTTCCGCAGCTTCAACTGTATATTCTAGGCACCAAGCTGCTAATGTATTGGTATACCAATTGTTATTAACATTATTCTCGTATTCGTTTGGCCCGGTTACCCCCAGCATTACATACTTATTCTTTTCTGTACTCCAATTAACCCTTTGTTTCCAAAAACGAGCGATGCCAATCAAAACTTCTAATCCATATTCACTTAAGTAACTTTCATCACCAGTATAACGGACATAGTTAAATATGGCAAAAGCTATGGCTCCATTTCTATGAATTTCTTCGAAAGTTATCTCCCATTCATTGTGGCACTCTTCTCCGTTCATAGTTACCATCGGATATAGGGCGGCCCCATCTTTAAAACCAAGCTTTGATGCGTTTTCAATTGCCTTTTGAAGATGTTTATAGCGATATACCAATAAGTTTTTAGCTACTTTCTGAGGAGCCGTTGATAAATAGAAAGGAATACAATAGGCTTCAGTATCCCAATAAGTTGAGCCACCGTACTTTTCTCCGGTAAACCCTTTAGGTCCGATATTTAATCTTGCATCTTTACCCGTATATGTTTGATTTAATTGAAATATGTTAAATCTAATTGCTTGCTGAGCAGCAACATCACCAGCAATGACAATATCGCTTTCCTGCCATTTAACTGCCCAAGCATCTGAGTGTTCTTTCAGCAACTGTTCAAAACCCTTGGCGGAAGCTTGATCGATTACTTGTTTTGATCTTTCAATTAGCACTGGCTTCTCGTGATTCTCGGAAGTTAGATTGGATACAATTTTATAAACATCAATCACATCGCCCTGCTTAACATTTACCTTAACTGTTTGGCCAAGGTATTTTTCACTCACAACCGGACTTAAGCTTACACTTTCATTATTTATCAATATGGTTGATCTTGCACCCGTACAAACATCAAAATCAGTTTTTTTTGTTTTTAGTAATAAATAATCGGTATTCTTATTCTGCTCTTTACTTACCTCATTCCAGAACTTTTCATCATAATTGGAGTCTTCATTCTTTACATCTCCGTCAATAAAAGAAGTAACAGATAATACAATGTTTTCAAAGTTTAGTGGCACCAATTGATAATGTAATGCTCCCACTTCATCATCTACAATACTGCAAAATCGTTTGGCAATAACTTTAACAGCTTTCCCATTTTTATTTTCGGCAATAAATGAGCGTGTAAGATACCCCTCCTTCATATTTAATACACGTTTGAAGTCTGTAATCTTACAGTTATTGAGGTCAAGAGTCTCATCCCCAATCCTAATATCAATACCTACCCAGTTTGTGGCATTAAGAACCTTAGCAAAATATTCAGGATAGCCATTTTTCCACCACCCTACACGGGTTTTATCTGGATAATAGATCCCTGCTACATAATTTCCCTGAAGGGTTTCTCCTGAATAAGCTTCCTCAAAATTAGCACGCTGTCCCATCCGACCATTCCCAATGCTAAAAATACTTTCTGATATTTTGTTTAAATGTGGATCAAACCCTTCCTCTATAATATTCCATTCATCTGGTTTTATATAATTCTTCATCGTCTATTCTTCTCTGGTAATTAATGTTAGTTGGCCTTATGCATTTTCAAATTAATTATTCCTTAAGGCAAGGATTTTTTCGAGTGTAATCTCTGACAGATCTTTCGCTATTAGGTGCGTTTCTGTCAAATGTTCTTCATCACCTATTCCAACCACTTTCATATTAGCAGCAAGTGCAGCCATTACCCCTGCTTGCGCATCTTCAAATACAACACAGTTTTTAGGTTCCGTATTTAATATTTCTGCCGCTTTCAAAAAAACTTCCGGGTCTGGTTTGGAGGTTGCAACTGAATTCCCATCAACAATTGCATCAAAGAAATGTGCAAGATTGGTACGCTGTAAAATAATAGATGAGTTTTTACTTGCCGATCCTAAAGCGATTTTTATACCAGAAGATTTTAATTCGGTCAATAATGCTAAAGAACCAGGCAGCACCTCATCTGTTGTCATTTTATTGATCATAGCTACATACCATGAATTTTTGAGATTTGCTAATTCTTCTTTTTCTACAGCAGATTTCCGCATACCACCCCAATCCAAAATCATTTCTAATGAACGCATTCTGTTTACTCCTTTTAACTGCTCATTTTGCAATGGAGTAAAATCAAAGCCCAATGAGTTGGCCAGCTGTTTCCAGGCTTTGTAATGATAAACTGCTGTATCTACCAGTACTCCATCAAGATCGAATATGCAGGCTATTTGTTGTGTATATTGCATCTAGTTTAATTCTAAAACAAGGGTTGTTTTCGCAGGTACTGAAATGGTTTTAATACTATTTAGTTTTTCCTTTGTAAGGACGTTAGTGGCAGAGGTTACTTTTGAAAGGCACTGCTCAAAGCGAGAGGTGTTTAACTCTTTTACTTTATCTTCTGTGTTAACTAAGATCATTACATCCTTTTTGCCATCTACAGTATATCTGAAATAAGTATACACCCCATCTTCAGGTACAAACTGCATTAACTTGCCTGTTTGCAATGCTACACTCTCTTTTCTGTAATTGGCGAGAATACGGATATGATTCCAAGCTTCATTTTCCTGGGCCGTGCGACCATTTTTTGTAAATTTATCGGTCTTGTCTCCCTCCCATCCTCCTGGAAAATCAGAGCGCACCAATCCATCAGGGTTAGAAAAGTTTTTCATTAGAATTTCTGTACCATAATAGATTTGAGGTATTCCGCGCATGGTTAATAAAATAGACATACCTGTTTTGAATTTATTAAGGTCGTCGCCAACCATAGAATAAAACCTACTCATATCATGATTATCAAGGAAAACTACATTCTGGTCTACATCCTTATACAGGAAGTCTTGAGCAATAGTAGTGTAAAGTCTAAAGATCCCATCAGTCCATCCTGACTTTCCATTCAAAGCTTCATAAATTGCATTTTTGACAACAGCGTCTGTTACTCCCGGCAGTTCGGTATCAAAACCTGGCCTTACAGTGCTTCCACCCGTAAAAAAGGCTTGAGCAGCAACAGAATTTACTAGCGTTTCACCAAAAATAGATAAGGTCGGAAATTCGGCCTTTAGCTTTATAGCCCAATCTCTCATATATTCAGGTTCATTATACGGATAAGTATCTAATCTTAATCCATCAATACCTGCGTATTCGATCCACCAGATGTGATTTTGAGTAATGTAATTTTGAACGTATGGATTTTTCTGATTGAAATCTGGCATTGAGGGTACAAACCACCCGTCCAGCATTTTTTTCTTATCTGTTCCCGAAGCATGCGGGTCCATTACAGGCTCATCTCGGTAGCTGGTTTGTGTATAAGCCGGCCAGTGATTAACCCAATCTTTCATTGGCATATCATTATAGAACCAATGACCGGTTCCCATATGATTATGAACAACATCCTTAATCACCTTTAGTCCTTTTTCGTGCGCTTTATTAACATATGTTTTGTAAAGTTCTAAGGTGCCATAGCGTGGGTCAATTTTGTAATGATCTGTAGCAGCATAACCATGGTACGAAGCCAGTGGCATATCATTTTCGATTTCCGGTGTCATCCATATGGTGGTAATACCGAGGTCTTTTAAATAATCGAGTTTACCAATTAATCCTTGCAGGTCACCACCATGACGGTAATACATCGAATCGCGATTCAACTTAGTTTCGCGCATTCCCTTTATTACATCATTAGATTTATCACCATTTGCAAAACGGTCTGGCATTAACAGATAAATAAGATCTTTATTAGTTACTCCCTGAATTCTGGACGGAGATTCTTCTTTGTTTTTAAGTTCATAAACATATTGCAACTTCTTTTTGCCATTTCTATTAAATATAATCGGGAATTTACCTGCCTTAGCTCCTGCAGATATTTCAAGATCAAGAAAAAGATAATTTGGGTTTTCAACTTTATGGATTTCTAGAAGCTTCACTCCCGGATAGTTTATATCTGTCTCTAACGTAGCTATCTCAGTCCCATGTACAAGAAGCTGCAATTTAGGATTGTGCATTCCGACCCACCAAAACATTGGTTCAACACGTTCTAGCTTTTGTGCACTAACCCTTGCCACCAATAGAGCAAGAAACAATAGAATAAATGATTTCCTCATTTTTTTAGATTAATCGGTTATAAAAAATACGAGATTAGATAATATATACCCCGCAAAGATTGAGCAATGCGGGGTAATATTTATATATGAAAGTTAGTTTTTAATCAGAGTATACTTCAAATTATTCACATCGAATGTGATGGTATAACTACCCGCTGAAGTAACTTTAATATTGCTACCATTAAAAATTGCAGTTCCGCCACTACCGCCATAGTTCACATCCCATTTATGATCCTGCCTGAATTTCATTTCTCCAATTTTTAAATCAGCAGTAACTGTCCATAAACCATGGGCATAGGCCATATCTGTATCTCCATCCCATCCTTTTGGTGTTGCATCTCCAATAAGTGCAAACACTATTGGAGTAATTTCTATTTGATTCTTGTTTAAATCAACAAAAAGCTGAAATGCACCTGCAGCGGGAGCTTTAAAATTATCACCTGCAGTTGGACTTATTTTACCACCACCCGCATCTCCATAGGCAATATCCCATTTTTTTGCCGGTGTAATTTTAAATTCAAGATTACCTGGAGTAAATCCAATTACTCCTTTAAACTCACCATTTCCCGTAGGTGAAATTAGGCTGTCTGCTGTTTGTGGATTCCAACCCTGATATGCCCCTGGAACATAAATCCATGTAGTTAATGGGAATGGTCGGGCACTAAGTGTTAATGCATTACTGTAAACCGGTGCTACAGCACTGGAAATTGACGACTTAATCCTCATTTCTACCTCTGAATTTTCAGTAAACGATAGGTTCAGTGCCAATAACAAATTATTAAAATCAACACCCTTAAATACTTTTGAGAATGCATTTGCTTCTAATGCAACTTCTTTAGGCGTTTTAAAGTCTGTTCCTTTAACTGCCATTTGAAACACATTTGTAATGCCCGCCTGATATCCGAACGAGGCATTAGTTAAGTCAAGTGTAATTACATCTGTCTCTAACATAGCCTTATCCAGTACTAATGTTGATACAGATGATTTCAAAGTTCCGGGGGTACCCGAGGATGCAACGATCTTCGTTTCCTCTTTTTTACAAGACCAAAGCCCTATGGTGATTAAACCTAAAGCAATGGATTTTATGATTAATGATTTCATATCAATAATTTCTTCTTTATGTTAAATTAATAACCTGCGTTTTGGACTAAATTTGTATTAGCAATAAGATCAGCAGATGGTATTGGGAACAAATTCCTTGTTTCCGATACCCCAGTACCAGCTTTAGCACCACCTTTAAATGGCCATACATACGAGGCGTTCGTATATTTACCATAACGTATTAGATCTGTGCGGCGAAAACCTTCCCAATACAATTCCCTTGCTCTTTCATCCAGGAAAAAGGGAATTGATAAAGAGGTCACATTTCCGGAAGCGTTGCCATAAGCACGTTCACGTAAATTATTCACATAGGTAAGCGCCTGAGCTGCATTACCACCAGCCCCACCCCTGGTAACAGCTTCGCTATAAATTAAGTATTGTTCAGCCAGGCGGAACAACGGAAAATCAAGAGAAGAAAATTTGCCCTCAATTGAAGGAGCAGGAACTCCTACTGAGTTTACATTTCTAAATTTAGTAACTCTTAACCCATCAGAGAAAACACCCATTTCATCATTGGTAAGCTTTGTTCCAAAGAACATTGCTCTCTTATCTGTGTTACCGCTGTAATCTCCAAAAATCAGAGGAAGAGGATTCTTAGTACGGTTACCTGCCCATCCACCAGTTGGCACACCAAAAGAAGCCGGATTCATATCTCCATTGATAGCTGCATTTATAAGATATGTAGTACCTCCATCATTTTGAGTGTGAATACCATCATAATTAATGGTTAGAATTAATTCATTTTTACTTGTAACGTTATTATCTGTTAGAAATAGGTTTTTATAAGTACTGGCAAGAGAATAACCGCCATTAATAACTTTACTCGAATAGGTAATTGCTTCTGTGTATTTTGCCGTGCCTGTGTATATCTCTGCATTTAGATATAGCCTTGCCAATAGGGCCCAATCAGCACCTTTATCAGCTCTGCCGTATTCATTCGTTTGGGCATCAGCAAGATCAGATTCAATTGCTTTTAGTTCTGATTCAACATAATTAAATAAGTCTGTACGCTTGATTTGTTTAGGCGGAACTTTACCAATAACATCGTTTTCAGTTATAAACGGAGGATTCCCAAAACCATCTAATAATACCCAATACTGAAATGCTCTTAAGAATCGGGCTTCGGCGCGGTATCTCTGAACAGCCGTAGCATCAGCCCCCGAAATACCTCTTGATGAAAGTTTCTCTGGTGTACTTTCACGAAGGAATTCATTACAAACAGTAATCTGATAAATACTGCGTGAATATAACCCTCTTAAAAATGTAGTTTCTGAAGTCCAGGTCATCTGATTCAAATCAGGAATTCCAGTATCATTCCAAGAGCAAATAGCCTCATCTGAGGTTAGCTCTTGCGACATCCAGAACAGTCTTAAGAAATCGGTAAAACCAGGATTTAGTCCACCTATATCACTTTCGGCAGTTGCACCACTTGAATGGGTTAAGGCATAACTTGCATATAATTTCACCAATTCTTGCTTATAACCTGCCGGCGTTGAATAAACGCTGGCCGCTATTTGATCATTGGTAGGTGTTAAGTTCAAATCACTCTTCTTACATGAAGAGACAGACATCCATAAAATGCTGGAAACTGTTAATATTTTATATAAATTTCTCATTCTATTTCTTTTAATTAAAAACCAACATTAAAACCTAAAGTATATGTTCTTGGTCGTGGATACAGGTTATAATCAATCCCTAAAATTGATTCCGGGTCTAAACCTTTATACTTTGTAACTACGAATACGTTCTGACAATTTGCCGATATACGTAAAGTGATGTTATTACTTTTAGATATTCTTCCTGCATCAAAAGCAATCCCCGCATTATCCATCTTTAAAAAAGATGCATTTTTTATATAATAATCACTTAGATACTGGTTATTAGTAAAGTTTGTATTATAGATATCGGAAGTGGCATTGTTTATTAAACCTGTAGGGCTTAGGATATTTCGTTTAACACCGAAGTTTGAAGAAACATTATCATAAATATAATTACCCAGATTAGCTCTTAAAACTGCGCTTAAAGTCCATTTTTTATAATTGAAAGAAGTATTAAAACCAAATGTAAATTTAGGATCAGGTGCTTTGTAGAAATACTGGTCACCTGTATTAATAATGCCATCTCCATTTAAATCTGCATAAACACCTTCAAGTGGTTTATCATTTGAATCATAAACTTGTTTATACACATAAAAAGAACCCGGAATCTGGTTGATCGCATTATATTTTAGGTTTATTCCTGTACCACCAGTGATGCCACCCGCATCAATTATAAACTTAGGGTCAGGGTTTAGAGAAAGATTGGTTACCTTTCTTTTATTGTAGGCAGCATTTACTCCAAAATCCCAGTTGGTATTTTCACCTTTGATTACCGAGAAGTTCAAATTACCTTCTGCTCCTCTTACATCCATATTACCAACATTGGTTAACAACCTGTTGTTAAAATTGGTTCCAGAAGGAATATCAACAGTCGATAATAGATCTTTTGTTTTTTTATAATAAACATCAATCCCACCATAAATGCGTCCATCAAAGAAACCGTAATCTAAACCAGCGTTATAGGTTGTAGTGGTTTCCCATCTTAAATCAGGATCGTAAGCCGCTGGTGTGTAATAGTCGTAAAGAGTATCTCCAATCTGGTATTGCCCTTGCCCGGTATTTGAATAGTACTTTGACAAATAATTGTAGTTACCAATTCCATCTTTATTTCCGGTTTCACCATAACTTAATCTCAATTTCAAGTCAGACAAGACTTTACTGTCCTTAAGAAAATCCTCGCCAATTATTCTCCAGGTAAAACCTACTGAAGGGAAATAACCCCAACGATTTTCCTCTGCAAACCTAGAGGAGCCATCCGCACGCATAGTTGCTGACAGAATATATTTATCTGCAAGGGTATATACAAACCTACCGTAGTATGAAAGTAATTTTTCACGCTCTATTGCAAATGGGAAAGTTGGGGTTGATATAACTTCTCCGGTTCCTTTGTAGCTTGCAAAGTTATAAGTAGTGGAAGAGTTGTCATAGTATCCATAACCTGCGGTTACATCGAATTTGCTTTTAATACTTTCAACGTATTTGGCATAATTTAAATAGAACTCAGAAACTTTATTTCTTTGGGTACCTACTGATCGCGTAAAGGAGCCTTGCGTGGCGGCACTCTGAGCTGCATATATTGGCACACGAACGGTTCCATAACCTTTTGAAACATCATAACCTAAATTAAGATTAGCGTGTAGCTCAGGTAAAAAATGAAAAGAGTAATCGAATTGCGCGTTACCAAAGCTTCTCTCTGTTTTTCCGTTATTATCTTTTAGTCTGATCAGTCCAACTGGATTCCTTGGCGCATTCGGATTAGGAACATCACCCTGAATCCATTCAAAATAGTTACCGTACTTATTCTCTGCATAGACTGATTGGGTAGGATCAAATTGGATAGCATTTTGTATCGCATCCTGATTTGCAAAATGAGCTTCTGTTAATGACCCTTTTAAATTCAGATCAATTTTCAGGTGGTCGCCAAATAGTTTTGGTGAAATTCCGAACCCACCGGTAGCGCGTTTTAATCTGTCAGTGATTAACAATCCTTTTTGATCTAAATAACCTCCAGAAACCCTGTATGGCACTCCATGGAAAGCTCCCGAAAGACTTAAATTATTATCCGTTGTGAATGAATTATTATAGATTTCATCTTGCCAATCTGTATTTGAATTACCTAATAATGCTTTAAATGTATGATCAGGATTGTCATCATATTTAACATCTGGATTATCATTAACAACGGTCCTTATCTGGTCAGCAGAAAGTACGCCCACTTTTTTGGCAATAGTTGCATACGAATTATTTGTGCTGAAATTAATTACCGGCGTACCAGCAGAACCCTTTTTAGTAGTGATCAAAACTACGCCATTAGATGCCCTTGATCCATAAATTGCCGTTGCATTGGCATCTTTCAATACAGTAAAGCTTTCAATCTCATTCGGGTTTATTAACGCAAGTGGACTGGGTGCATTACCAATGGTATTGCCACTTAATGGCACCCCATCAATTACAATAAGAGGGTCGTTACTTGCATTAAGAGATGCTCCCCCTCTAATCCTGATCACACTTCCAGCACCGGGTGCTCCACCATTTGAGGTAATGTTTACACCCGAAACCTTGCCTTGAATTAATTGCTCTGGGGTAGTAATTGCTCCTTTCTGGAAATCTTTGGCACTAACAGTGGTAATTGATCCGGTTAAGTTCTTTTTCTCCGAAGTACCATAACCAATTACAACCACTTCACTAAGATTCTGTGCGTCTGGTTTTAAATTAAAATCTACGCTGGTGTTTCCGCTGATGGTAACCTGTTGGTTAAGGGTCTCGTATCCTATATAGGTAACCGTAACAGTTACAACACCATTCTTTAATCCACCTAGCTGAAAAATTCCGGTGGCCGGAGTGGTAGTACTTTTGTTTAAACTTTTGATTTGTATTGATGCTCCCGGCAAAGGTAATCCAGTCTCATCGAGCACTTTTCCAGTTAGTGAACTGGTTTGTGCATTTGCTGCAAAAACAGCTAGTGTTAAAAGCACCAGAAGACAGTGCTTCGTAAGGTAAAATACTTTCATATTTGGGCTCGTTTTTTAGTGTAATATTTGGTTAATGTTAACAGTATGTAACAGTTATGGTAAATTTACAAGCGCACTTGATAAATCAAAATTTTATATCATATTTTTTTCTAACACAATATTTTATACTTCAAAACAAGAAAAATAGCTTTATAAATTTGTAAGCTATTTTTCCATAAAACAACCTGAAAAATTAATAATAATTTGATTATAAACTATTTACAAAGTAAAATAAAGCTATTTAGTGTATATTTTACACTTATGTATTTCTGATCATTTCTTCGGGAACGTTACCGGGAACGTTCCCGAAGTTTTCAACATATTTTACTGCCACTCCTTAAGATTTGGATTGAAATTCTGCGTGAAATTGGAAAATCGCCATTTTTTTTTTGAAAAAAAACAGCAAAATAGACCATAAAAAACAGCTCTGTTTTTTCGTTAAAAAGTATCGTTTTTTGGATGCTTGATCGTCACTCTTTTTATTCAGGTTTTACCTCAGATTTCGGTCGATCTTCTCTTGATTAGTTTTGAATTAAGGACGATCTTTTCATTTGGATTTACCGATGATGGATCTTCGAGCATTTTAAATAAAAGCAAAGCCGCTTCAATACCAATTTTTGTAGCCGGCTGTGTAACTGTTGTTAATGAAGGATTCAATAAAGGTGCAATCTCCAAACTGGAAAAGCCTACTACTTTGAGCTGCTCAGGAACAGAAATTTTCAAATCATAACAAGCGTAATAGGTTGCAAATGCAAGGCGTTCAACCGAAGTAAAAATGCCATCGGGTTTTAACTCTGTAAGTACCTTCTTCAAAATCACATTATTTTTTGGGTAGCTATTTGTACAATCGATTACAAGGCTTTCATCGTAAGGTATCTTATATTTTCCTAATGCATCTATATATCCCTGCATCCGAAATTTACCTATAGAAAGATTCTTATTGATAACCAGATAAGCTATACGGGTACATCCCTGCTTAATCAAATGTTGGGTAGCAGAAAAACTACTATCATAATCATTAGTAATTACTCTGGGTGTAATAATATCTTCGTAAACGCGGTCGAAGAAAACAAGAGGTAAACGTTTTTGCGTCAGCTCATTTAAATAATTGTGGTCATTAGCCTCACCTGAAACAGACATTATAATTCCATCTGCCCTCCCATTATGTAAATGTCTGATAAAAGATACTTCTTTTTGGTAATCGTCATCGGTAGCATAGATCAGAATGTGGTAGCCTTTCTCCCGTGCTATGCGTTCTATCCCATGTATAGCTTGAGAGAAAAAGTTATTTGCCATCTCAGGAACAATTACTGCAATAGTTCTGCTACGCTGCTCTCTTAGATTGCTGGCATGATGATTAGGCTGATAATTCAGCTCCTTTGCCATTGTTAATATGCGCTCTTTAGTCTCTTTACTAATATCGCTATTATCTCTAAAAGCTCTTGAAACTGTTGAAGTTGATAAATTTAGTGCCTTAGCTAATTGCTTAATATTAACGTTATCCATCTAATTTTAATGATTTATATAGAATCACTAATTCACGGTAAATATAGATGAAAATCTAAACTCATAGTATTAACGTAATTAAATAATATAACGTTTACACCATGTCTTTATATTTATGGTACATTAGCTGAATATCATAGGGATATAGACAATATTAAGAAGAGGGAGAACAATTCATGACGAAAAAGGTCAAGTTTACCAATGCCAATAAATCCGCATTTTATGCAACTGTACGTTCAAGAGTTGATGCTTATTTTACTGAAAACAATGTCTCTACCTATGCAAATGGACAAATGTGGTTTAAGGCGTATTTTTTTCTTACAGGTCTTGTAGTTAGTTATTTATTAATTCTTACCGCAAGTTTAAGCCTCCCTATTATGCTTTTGCTAGCTATTATATTAGGTATGTTTGGTGCATTTGTAGGGTTTAATGTTTGTCATGATGCCATCCACAAGGCACTTTCGCCTCATTTGGCAGTTAATAAGATGTTCAGTTTTGTATTTAATCTAATTGGTGCAAGCCCATATGTCTGGAATATTTGCCACAATATTGTGCATCATACCTATACAAATATCGCAGGACACGATGAAGATATCGATGTAGCGCCTGGTTTAATTCGTTTTTCAGATGGTGAGACGGTTAACAGACTGCAGCGATATCAACATTTTTATGCCTTTGTGCTTTACAGCTTTGCTATGCTATCCTGGGTATTCAGAAAAGATTATAAAAAATTCTTTCAAAAGAAGATTGGCGAGCACGTTTTAACCCACCCAAAAATTGAATATTTTAAACTCTTTTTTTATAAAGGAATCTATTATTTCCTATTTATAGGCCTCCCTTTAATGATACTTGACATCACTTGGTGGCAATTTCTTGTTGGTTTCCTAGCGATGCAATTTTCACAGGGACTTGTATTAGGCCTCGTTTTCCAACTAGCACATGTGGTTGAAGGCACTAGCTTTCCAAATCCGGATACCCATGGCAATATTGAAGAAGCCTGGGCTGAGCATCAAATGAGAACAACTGCTAATTTTGCCATCGACAGTAAATTAACAGGCTTTTTATGCGGAGGTTTAAACAGACAAATAGAACATCACCTTTTTCCTAAAATATGCCATATACATTATCCGGCAATTGGTGGGATTGTTAAAGAAACTGCAACAGAATTCGGGCTGCCATATATTGAAAGTTCCACTTTTACCGCAGCATTGGTATCTCACTATAAAACACTACGCAAATTGGGAAAAGAAACTTATGCAGAAAACAAGTACATTAATAAATCATCGTGCTTATTTACCCGGAAAGTTTCCGCGGCATACTTATAGCATCTTTTTCTGGCCTTCTATCGTTAATCTTACTTCAGGTAACCTTTGTCTTTAAGAAAATCTGACCATATCTTATATCCCCCATCATTCAAGTGCAAGCCGTCTTTTGTTAAATCTGCTCTAAGATGATTAGCGCCATCAATAAACCTTGGATAAAGGTCTATCACTGTAAGCTGTCTGCCTTTAAAGTTTCTAATCTGTTCGTTTAGCCACAAGATATGCTCATCCTTATTATAATGATTCTTAAACTTATTGAACTCACTATTTACGGGCAGAAGTGTATAAAAATAGATTTTCGTTCTTTTTGAACCTTTGCTTATTTTACTAATAATTGTTTTATAATTTCTAAGAATAATGCTATCAGGGATATTTCTGGAAATATCATTAATTCCTATCAAAATAAATATTTTGGCAGGCCTTCCTGATATTACTTCATCTAAACGATCCAAAACACCAAATGTAATATCTCCAGAGATACCTCTATTTTTCGCATTAGGTAAATTCAGCAACTTAGCCCAGTTACCACCAGCCGTTATGCTATTACCCAAAAACACAAAATCCTTCTTAGATCTTTTATCTACATTAAATTCCTCTGTTATCTCTTTATACTTAGCAGGTCTGTAGGTACTATCCCAGGTTACCGTCTGTGCTATTGATTCTTTATTAAGAAGGAAAATTATTAGGATAAATCCTGTAAAAAAAATATTTAGCGAATTCTTTTTCATCATTTTGTTCTTTAGTTTCCTAGCAAATCCGGATAGTCAGAGATGATTCCATCAACTTGCATCTGCTTTAATATATTGATATCTTCTTTTGTGTTTGCTGTCCATGGAATCACTTTAATATGTTTTTCATGGCATTTTTTTACCATAGCATCATCAACCATTTTAAAAGCCGGACTCATAATAAATGGATTAAAACCAAGGTCTGCTAAATTTTCGTCAACGGTCTTCTTATTATCCACCAAAAAAGACGTTCTTACTTTTGGATATTTCTTATTAAGGATCTGCAATGTTCTTTTGTCAAAAGATTGAATAACTACATAAGGAATTATCCCCTTACTTTCTATAACATCCATCAACAGCTTCACGAATCTATCTGGTTCTGGATTCAAAATATTATCACCTTTCACACTACATTTCGTTTCAATATTATAGAACATCTGTTTTTTTCCTTTCGAATATTGCTGAACAGAGTCTATCAGATCTGCTAAAAGTGGGATGTAAGATTTGATCTTTCTTTGATTTGGAAATCCCGCATGAACTTTTGTCCCTAAGTCAAAGGTTTTTAACAGATCATAATTCATTTGATAAACAGGATATTTTTTTGAATCAGCAGTAGGGATATCCTTGCCATCTGATGTTAACATAAACCCTGGGCTTAGGTAATCATCATGCGTAACCACAACTTTGCCATCATTAGTTATGTGTGTATCCATTTCTAACGTGGTAACGCCAATGTCTATTGCATTTTGCATAGCGACAATAGTATTCTCGGGCATCAATCCCCTGCCCCCCCTGTGTGCTTCGGCACTAAATGAGGGAAAATCCAAATTACTGTTTCCACTGGTCTTTTTTATTGCTTTACAGGCGGCCATGCATAACAAAGCCATTGCTCCTAAACTAATCAGATTCTTCATTATTTTTTCTATTCCGTGATTTTTTATGATTCAGTAACTGCAGTATACTTATTTCCAAAACGATCAGTCACATCTACTGTAACCTTTTTTACTGAAGCGCTAAAATGTGCAATAAATAAGTGTTCTGTTTTTCGTGGTTCGGCAAAAGTCCTGCCCACCGGTAATTTATCACCTTTATATAATTCAACTGCCTTAGGGTCGTATCCCTTTAGCTGCTCAAGTAATCCCATTGGTTTATCGTCAAGGATATATTCTACCTTCCATTCGGGATCCCAATTCCAAACATTGGCAATCAGCCTTTTTTGGTCGGTTAGTTTATCTACATATATCTGGTAAAAAAAGCTTGCAGAGGATCTCTGCAAGCTTTATAAGGTCAAATTACTTTTCCCACCATACCTTGGTCATCACATTATCCCCCCCAATGCGGTCAGCGGCGATCTTATAATTACCAGGATTAAACCTGCGAACATCATTATGGTACATAAAACGGGTTGGCATTTCTCCATTATGAAGCATAAATTCTGTTTTAGGCAAAACAGGGAAGCCAGTTCTGCGATATTCAAACCATTGCTGGTAATCGCAAAAGAATAGGGCAAGATATTTTTGGTTCATTATCTGTTCAAACGTGCCGTTAAAAACAGCCCTCTGGTTTGTAAAATAATTTGCAGGCATTACACCATTTGGCCATTGGGTAACCGCCGCAGTAACTCCTTTTTCATACGCAACCTTTGCCGCCGCTAAGTCTCCTGTTTTCAGTGCAACCTCTGCTTTAATAAATTCGACTTCGGCATAGCTCATTATTATCTCATTAATGAATGTACCTACTGCACTTGGGTACATCAAATCCCCATTAGGAGTGCTTGGATTAAAGTCAAATTGGGTTATATCACCTGAGTGTCCGGCAGTAAAACCTTTATATCCTATACTCTCCGCTTTATCATTTACAATTCTTGAAGCCTTTGTCATAAACAAAGCCCTTCTTGGATCTTCCAGATCATTTAACATGTCAACAAAGAAAGAGCCCATTGCCGTAAAGTTAACGTAGTCTTGGCGGCGGCCCCAGGCATAATCATAAGGGGCAACACCGTTAACTTTTACAATTGCAGCTTCGCTATTGTTTGTAAATACAGGATATTTAGCAGGATTTGCAATCATAGCTGCCAATTTTTCATAACTTTTAAACTCAGCTTTTTTTGAAAGACGCAAAATCATTCGCATTAAAAGTGAGTTATTGAACTTACGCCAGTTTGCTTTTACGTTGTTATACAGGAGATCATTCCCCGACATAACCTCAGCTCCACTATAAATTGTATTTGCTTCCTCTAACTGTTGTATTAAAGAAGTATAGATTTCTTCCTGAGTATCAAACTTGGGTTGAGTGATTTTATCTTCTGCCTGCAATGCTTCTGAAAATGGGATATCGCCAAAACTATCTGTCAAAATACCAGTTATGTAGGCTCGTAAGGTGACAGCTACAGCTTTATAAGCTGGCTGATCATATGTTTTTGCAGCCGCCTCCATTTCTCTAACATTCCGTAAATACTTATAACAATTGTTCCAGGTCCCATTTCCGGCACCTTCCTGAACGTCATAGCGATGTATTCCAAGTGCAACACTTGGATTCGGAATCCCCACCTGCATCAATTGCCAGGTAAAGTCATAACTTCTTACCGTAAAATATGTACTCATTCCATAAATGGTAGGTGTGATTAAACTACCTGGCGTTACTTTATCTATTCGGTTAGGATCAACATTTAGTTCTTCAAAATTTTTGGTACATGAAGAAGCTGCCATTAGACTAACTAAAGTAAAAACGGCGATTATCTTTTTTTTCATCTTTATCTCTTTTTTGGCCATAGCCTTATTATCAATATTTTATCTAGAACTAACTACAGTTGCAAGCGAAGATTTAATCCAAATGTTCTGGTACTTGGCAACTGGCCCATTTCCACTCCAGGCATAATGGTTGATCCATTCAGAGCCGCTGTTTCAGGGTCGAAAGCAGGGAACTTTGAAATCATCGCAAGATCTCTTCCGTAAACGGCAACTGTAATCCCTGATACCTTTAGTCTATTGATTACTGATTTAGGCAGGCGATATTCAATACGGGCTTCTCTTAACTTTAAAAACGATGCATCAAAACTGTTCGTCTCTAAATTTGCACGGCGGTAATAATCCGCATACCAGGTATTAACTGGTACTCTTGTATTATTTGGAGAAAAGGACCCGTCAGCATTCTGCACAACACCATCTCCTATAACTCCACCTTCTTCACGACCTGCCAAAGTATGTTTCAATTTACCTTGTTCTGTCATTTTATGATGTGTTTGGGAGTAAACTATCCCACCATATTGTCCATCAATTAATATACTAAGTGTAAAATTCTTATATCTAAATTCATTTTGAAAGCCGCCTCTCCAATCTGCATAAGCATTTCCAATTTTTTGTATATCGTTAGGGCGAGCTGCCAGACCGGTAGCCTTATCAAAAATAACCTGACCCTTATCATTTCTAACTAATCCATAACCCCACAAATCTCCTGTAGAACCTCCAACCGTAGCAATTATAGAAGCCGCACCGGCTCCGCTTTGAGCAATAACCTGCTGCGATGCAAGTACATCTTTACTTAACTCCAGAATTTCATTCTCATTCTTTGCCCAGGTAATTGTGGATGTCCATGTAAAATCCGTTGTTGCTACCGGTTTTCCACTCAACATCACCTCAATACCTTTGTTCCTAATTTTCCCACCATTTATAAAGGCACTACTAAATCCGGTAGTTATGTCTAGTGGAACTGATAAGACCTGATTCGTAGTATTTGTTAAATAAAGGTTAACATCGGCATTAATGCGATTCTTAAACAGGGATATATTCGCTCCCGTCTCCCAGGATCTTGACATCTCAGGTTTCAGATCTGCATTTTGTAAAGTGGTCGGCGCTTCCGAAGAACCAGGGAATGCAGAAACTCCATAGTATTTAATAGTTCTATAAGGTTCAGTATCTGATCCTATTTGGGCCCACGACAGTCTAAGTTTTGCAAATGAAATCACTTCTGGCAATTTGAAAATCTCGGTCAAAATATAACTTGAGCTTACTGAAGGATAGAAATAGGAGTTGTTGTTTTCCGGCAAAGTAGAAGACCAATCATTGCGCCCAGTAATATCCAGATATATCTTCTTATCCCACGAGAAGTTCATCAAGCCAAAAATGCTATGTGTTTTTCTTTTATATAAGGCATTTTCTGCTACTGCGGAAGTTAAAGCATTAGAAAGTTTATATACACCAGGCAATAATAAGCCCCTTGCAATTGAATTAATTTGTTTCTCGTCCCTGTTCATCAAGTTTCCGCCAACAGACGCACGAAACTCTAACTTTGGCAAAAGTTCATTGTTATAGCTTAACAATGCATCTGTATTAGACTCCATGAAATTAACATCCTGTTGCTTATAGTATCCCAGAGGGAAGTTAGCTGAATCAAAAGTGCGGCGCTGCTCTCTTGCATCAACTCGCATATTAATACCAGATCTAAACATTAATTCCCACCTATCATTAAAAGTATAAACTCCCTGTAAGTTTCCGTCAAGATTAATGCTATTCAAGCTGTTGGTCATTTCATTGGCAATCAGAAAAGGATTCTCAATAAAAGAACTATAGGGGTGAATCTGTTTCAATTGCTCCTGACCTTTTTTCCATCTTGGGGCATACCAATTAAGATCAACGTTTGGATTTTGGAAAATCATAAAATAGGCAATAGACTGACCATTATAACCGGTACCAGGCAAATTATCACTTGTTTTATTTGTATAATTAAATTTACCATTCAACTTAAGTTTCTTCGAAAGTTGCAAACTGGTATTTAATGACCCTACTATTCTTTCAAAACCAGTGTTAGGCATTATCCATTCATTCTTGGTATGCGTTATAGATGCTCTTGCAGTAAACACATCAGTTCCTCCATCTAATGCAACACTATTTTGCAAAGTATATCCTGTTCTCCAAAATCCTGTAATATTATCTTTATAAGGAACCCACGGAGTTCTTGTTGCACCTTGTCCTTCTACGTTCGGGTCATATTGAAAATAATTTTGACCATTAAATTTAGGTCCCCAGGCGCTTGATGTTGATCCAGTATTTGGGCCATCAGCCGAAGCTGAATAGGAATAATAAAGTTCTCCGTCCTTATTTTTATTCAAGTTACCCTGTCCATACTCATATTGATAGTCTGGCCAACGCAACACATCGTTAAAACTAGTATTCGAATTTACAGTAACACCGATTCCCTTATCTCTTTTACTGCCTGATTTTGTGGTGATAATAAAAGCCCCATTTTGAGCTCTACTCCCGTAAAGTGCAGCGGCAGCAGCCCCTTTTAATACAGTTATGGATTCTATGTCATCTGGATTTATATCTGAAATCCCATTTCCAAAATCAACAGGAATATCTTTATCTGCGCCCGATGATCCGGCTCCGTAAGCATCATTAACTCCGGAACTTGCAGAACGTGTTATTAAAGGAACACCATCTACAACTATTAAAGCTTCATTATTTCCACTAAGGGATCTATCTCCCCTCAAATTTATCCTTGTACTGTTAATGGGTCCAGAACCAGTCTGTGTAAGGGTTAAACCTGGCACTTTTCCTTTTAAAGCGTCGGACCAGTTATTTGAAGGGGCATCTGAAATTTCTTTTCCACTTACTTTAGTTGCGCCAAAGCCCAGTGAATTTGCCTCACGTTTTATACCTAATGCAGTGACCACCACCTCATTAAGTTCACTGCTTGAAGAAGTCAATTTAATCTCTACATTTGACTGGTTATCAGAGAAAATCCTTTTAGCTGCAATATATCCGAGCATATTAAAAGACACTTCAGTACCTTTATTAACTGTTACAGCAAAAGCCCCTTCTCCATTTGTAACACCTAGAACTTTCTTTTGATTATCAGTGATTGTAACTCCTGGCATTGGCTGGCCATCATTAGCATCCTTTACCGTTCCTTTAATTGTAATTGTCTCCTGCTGAGACATTTTGCCCGAAACTACAATTGGTGCAGCCGTAAGCACTTGAAGCGGATTCATAAAAGTAACAAAGAGTGCAAAAAGCACATACTTTGAAACTTTTCGTAATCGCATTTGATTAGTAAAAGTTTTATTCATCATACTTGGTTTATTTGGTTTTCTTTCCTTTTCTTGCAGCATTTCGTTTCATTTCGTTTTTCTTATTTTGCTGCAAATATGCCAGTTGTAATTTTAACTTAATATTAACACTGTATTAAGTTCACATCAATCATACTAGCTTAATAAATATTGTTTCACCAGATTTTTGAACTCTGAAACCTGAGTTTCTACCCATTTAGTATCCTTTCGTAATTCTTCAGCCATTAAGCGCGCTACCTCTGGGGCAAGCAGTAACGCGCCTTTTGCATCCAGAAATAACAGTCGCATTCTACGAGAAAGTACATCCTCTATAGAGCGCGCCATTTCATTTCTTACCATCCAGATCACTTCTGCCTTTAGGTAATTGTATCCGTTATATATAGGAACATTCAATTCAGGCTCATCTATCATCAGCTTCCTTATTCCTTTGGCGTCTGCTCCATAAATCCCTAAAGCACCCTCATCAACTCCTGACATGTACCCATGAATCTTAACGCCTTCAGTAATACAATGGGCCGCAGGCAATTTGCCAAGCTCAATAGCCCTATTTACCACGTCCATAGCCATTCTACGATAAGTAGTCCATTTACCGCCAGTTATCGTAATGAGCCCAGATTTACTAATTATAAGCTTATGACTCCTGGATATCTCTTTAGTACTATTGGTATTTTTCCCCGGAGCAGCTAAAGGGCGCAATCCGGCAAATGTTGCCAGCACATCAGATCGAGATGGCACCTTTATGAGGTATTTACCTGCTGTGCTTAATATAAAGTCAATCTCTTCGTCCAATGGTTTAGGCTCCAAACTGTGCTCATCCAGTGGCGTATCTGTAGTACCTACAAGCACTTTCCCATGCCAGGGAACAGCAAACAAAACACGCCCATCCGATGTCTTTGGAATCATTAAAGCACTATTACCCTGCAGAAACGACTTGTCGAGCACCACGTGTGCACCCTGGCTTGGCCGCACTATCGGCATACCAGAAGGTATATCCATTTTTAAAATCTCATCAACAAATACACCGGTAGCATTCACAACCACTTTAGCTTTTAATGAATATGATTTCCCGCTTTCAAGATCAATAAAAGAAACACCATTAACCAATTCTCCCTCTTTTACCAAACCAGTCACCTTCGTGTAATTGAGGGTTACACCGCCGTACTCAGCGGCAGTCTGGGCCAGGTTTAAAGCTAACCTTGCGTCATCGAACTGACCGTCGCTATAACTAATACCACCAATTAATCCGTCGCGTTTTAAACCAGGAATTGCCTGTAAAACCTTGTCAACAGATAGAAATGATGATTTTTTAAACCCACTTTTGCCGGCCAGTAAATCATAGAATTTTAATCCAATTAGATATTTGTATTTAGAAAGCCATGAATAACATGGTATGATAAAATCCTGATCCTTCACCAAATGAGCAGCATTCTTTAGAAGTAAGCCGCGTTCATGCAGCGCCTCATAAACTAAGGCAATATCGCCTTGAGCCAAATACCTCACACCACCATGAACTAACTTCGTACTTCTACTTGATGTTCCCTTAGCAAAATCAGACTGCTCCAAAAGCAAAGTACTATATCCTCTGGATGCAGCATCCAGAGCAGTCCCTAATCCGGTTGCACCTCCACCTATAATGATAACATCCCAATCACTTTTCTGATCAATGCGTTCAATAAATGCCGCTCTATTAAAAATCATTTCGTTTATTTTCTATTTAAGCTGTTATTATTTCATAAACTTTCGTTTATAATAATAAAAATAACAAAACGAAACTAAACATAATTATTTTATAATAAAAACAAAATCATTAAAAATTTAGATAACTATTTTTATTGCTTCACTAACTTTACAGTTGAAAAATATCATTATATTAATAGCTCTTTATATTTTAACTCTAATGATTAACATTGCAGAAAGACACCAGTATATTTTAAATAAGATTCAAGTAAATGGATCCCTCGATGTTCAAAGCTTATGCAAAGAACTCGATGTTTCATCTGTTACGATACGGAAGGATTTGAAACTACTCGAAGATAAAAACCTTCTTTTTAGAACCCATGGAGGGGCAACCTTGAACAATCCATATACAGTAGATAAACCTGTGAATGAAAAAGAGCATCTTCAATCTGCAGAAAAAATCAGAATCGGAACACGCGCTGCCGAACTCATAGAAGACAATGATTCTATCATTATAGCATCTGGCACTACCGTTCTAGCATTAGCAAGGTGCATTAAACCAAAAGGTTCGTTAACAGTAATTACCTCAGCATTAAATGTTGCTCTTGCGTTGGTTCATCATTCAAACATAGAAGTAATTCAGCTGGGTGGCTTACTAAGAAAAAGTTCATCATCCGTTACAGGCCCCTATTCTGATAATGTTTTAGGAAACGTATTTTGCAGCAAATTGTTTTTAGGTGTTGATGGAATTGACCTGGAGTTTGGCCTAACCACAACAAACGCTTTTGAAGCTCACTTAAATCGACAAATGATAGATTCATCGCAAAAAATAATTGTCCTTGCCGATTCAACCAAATTTGGCAAACGTGGCTTCGGCAGAATATGTGGCATCGAAGAAGTAGATCATATCATTACTGATAGTGGTGTGTCTGAGCACACCATAAAATCAATTGAGAGTATGGGAATTAAAATATCAATAATTTAAAACACCTAATTTAAAGTTCACAATAGGTTAATATAGCTGATGTACATTTACTATATACATCATCCATATGAACAGCGTTTTCAAATTCTTTATCCCGCCCGACAAAAAATTTCAACCTTTATTTGAACAATCAGGTAAAAATCTAATCAGCATTTCCGAAACACTTTTGCTAGCGCTTAGCACTAATGATCTTGATCAGCGAAATAAGCACATCAAAAAAATTGAACAGCTGGAGCGCAATGGAAATAAAATAAGGCATGCTGTTTTTCTGGGTTTAAGCAAAAGCATGATCACCCCATTCAGTAGGGAAGATATTCATACCCTGATTAGTGCCCTTTATGACATTGCAGATCATATTAGGGCCGCTGCCATCAGCATAGAAATGTTCAATATTCTTCAGCTGGATAAAACAATGATCAAGCTCGCTAACCTGCTAACAGAAATGTGCAGAGATCTTGATCGCGCCCTTAAAGAATTAAGGAGTTTCAAGAATAAAACGATTATATCAGATGTTTGTCTGAGGATATATAAAGGTGAAAGTAAAGCAGATCAGCTATGCAATCTTGCAGTCGCAGGTCTCTTTAAAACCGAATCCAATCCAATAGAACTCATTAAACAGAAAGAGTTACTGCAAACATTGGAAATGGCTACCGACAAGTGTGACGATGCGGCTAATGCGCTTGAAGCTATTCTTGTAAAAAACTCTTAACTACTATCTTGCTACCACCTCCATTCACCAGCAATCTTTAGAGGAACTTCTAGATTATTCTGTTTCAAGAACCCCTTTAGTTCATCGTCAGTTTGTTTTTTAACAGGTAATACAGGGGTATTCGCAAGACCATACACTAGCATAGCACTAAAACGCACAGTATTTTTCAATTGCTGCTCATCAACTAGTTTAAAAACGTCCCCATCCGAATGATAGAAAGGTCCTGAATTATTAGGTAAATCGCCTCCAGTTCCTCCACCTATGGGGATTCCCTGCAGCATAAAAGGCTGATGATCACTATGCAGCCATGCCCCCGAATAAAACAGGTTTTTAAACCCTGTATCAATCTTTGTAATCTGACTGCCCCATGAAGAAAATAGATCTTTCATCTCCACTCTGCTGGCAGCAAATCCTTTCGGATTATTAGTCATGTCGTAATTCAACATAAATCTTATCTGATCAAGCGTATTTAAGTGCCTTGCGGCCTCAACGTACGCCTTAGAGCCCAGCAATCCTTGTTCCTCTCCCATAAAAAGCACAAACTCAATTGTCCTTTTATTTTCGAGTTTTAATGCTTTAAATGTTCTGGCCATATCTATCACCGCAAAAGAACCTATACCATTGTCAATTGCACCTGTAGCTAAATCCCAACTATCAAGGTGACCACCAACTACAATTTTCTCTCCCAATGTATCTGTACCTTTCAAAGTAGCTATTACATTTCTGGCTTTAATTGCACCAGAGAAATTAGTCATATTTACGCTCGCAAATTGCTTCTGTGTCTTAAGCTTCTCCTTAATACGCATTCCATTTTCGAAACCAATGCAAACGGCAGGTATTGGAATTAGCTTTCCAGTTACAGAAGCTGTGCCCGTAAGCAATACTCCTCCTTTTACGCCGTTAATAATGATTATTCCTGCAGCACCATACTTTGTTGCAATAGCCGTTTTCTCCGAACGATGAAGCGATGGTGTACCTTCAGGAGAACCAGGAAGTACCCCTAAAAATACCAATGCTATTTTTCCTTTTACATGTCCGGAATCCAGTTTATAATCTTCTTCAAGACCATTGCCTAAATCAACCAGTTCTGCCTTTACATTTGCCTTTACAGGGGAATGAGCAAGGGTTACTGATGTTATTGCAATCAGACTATCTTCCGAATCACCAACTTTGGTTTCATTGGTTAGGCGGCTCCAGCTTTCTACCTCAAATCCTTGAAATTTTACATCATAGCCATAAGATTTCAACAATTTATAGGCGTATTCTTCGGCCTTTGCCCCGTTAGCAGATCCTGTTAATCTATGTCCTATTGATTCGGTGGCATTTTTTAAATTTACATATGCCTTAGACTCACTCTGAACTTCTGTATTAATTTTATCAAAAGCAGATCCAAAATCATCCTGTGCCTGAACTTTAATAAAGGCACAAAAAACAAGTAAAAAGAGAGAAATTCTCATAAAGGATATTTATAGTTTATGATAATATCATAACAGAAAAAAACGAATATTATTTCTTACGCTCGGTAGTATATCTCACAAGTTGTTCCAGTCCGGTCCGTGCTTCACCAGGTTCAAAGCTGTGTAGAATATCGAAAGCTTCCTGCTGATATTGTATCATTTTCTGATTGGCATAATGCACGCCGTCTTTTGCATTTACAAAGTCGATGATCTCCTGAATTTTCAAAGGATCATCCTGATGATTCTTTACAAGACTAACGATTCGTTTTTTTTCAGCTTTTTCAGCCCTGTTTAAGGCATAAATTAAAGGCAGTGTAACCTTTTTTTCCTTGATGTCTATTCCCAGTGGCTTTCCAACATCATCGGTCCCAAAATCAAAGGTATCATCCTTAATCTGAAAAGCGATTCCAACTTTCTCACCAAATAGTCTCATCTTTTCTATGGTTTCATCATCAGCACCCGCAGAGGCTGCTCCACAAGCACAACACGAAGCAATTAAAGATGCGGTCTTCTGTCTGATTACATCAAAATACAATGTTTCGCTGATATCCATCCGCCTTACTTTCTCAATCTGCAGCAATTCGCCCTCACTCATCTGTTTTACGGCCTCAGAAACTATTTGCAACAATCGGAACTCACCATTATTTACTGATAGCAATAGACCCTTAGCCAGCAAATAATCACCCACCAAAACGGCTATCTTATTTTTCCATAGTGCGTTAATAGAAAAGAACCCCCTTCTTTCATAAGCGTTATCAACTACATCATCATGAACAAGAGTGGCAGTATGAAGTAACTCTACCAATGCAGCCCCACGATGTGTAGATTCGATAATACCACCACAAAGTTTTGCAGCAAAAAAAACGAACATCGGACGGATTTGCTTACCCTTTCTTTTTACAATATAGTGGGTAATACGGTCTAATAATGGAGCATCGCTATGCATCGAGTCTTTGAATTTTTCTTCGAAGACATCAATATCTTTTGCTATTGGTAATTTTATCTGATCTATTCCAGGCATTCAGGTAAAAAATGTGTGTGCAAACATAAATTAAATTCCTTTAAAACCGTACTTTTAGTAAAAAGTTTAAGGTGAAAATAACATTAATAGTACTATCCTCGCTGCTAGCCCTGGCAATTGTGGTCTATCTGTTAGGCCCAAAACCTCAGCATCCACTTTATTCAATAAATCTCCCCGCAATTCCCCCAGTCAATAAACTCGAAGATTATGTTAAAAGTATAGAAAGTCGACATAAAATAAAACCAAATAATGAAGCTGAAATTGTTTGGGCTGATACCGCTGTCAAGCAGCAAACTGAATATGCAGTAGTTTATTTGCATGGTTATTCTGCATCAAAAGAAGAAGGCAATCCTGTCCATATAAATCTTGCAAAAAAAATAAAAGCAAATCTTTATCTCTCCCGACTAGCAGATCATGGTGTAGACACAGTTTCGGCAATGGAATATACAACTGCCGATCGTCTATGGGAAAGCGCCAAACAGGCTCTTGAAATAGGAAAAAGATTAGGCAAAAAAGTGATTCTTGTTGGCACCTCCACTGGTGGTACATTAGCATTAAAACTTGCAGCCACTTATCCGGACATTTATAGTGTTATTCTAATTTCGCCTAATGTGGCAATTAACGATAAGCTTGCTTTTCTTGCCAATAATCCATGGGGACTAGAGATGTCGAGATTAGTAATTGGCGGGAAAGAAAAAATAGTAGAAGGCAAGTCTGAAGAATATAAAAAGTACTGGTATACCCAATATCGTCTGGAATCTGTGGTACAACTGGAAGAGCTTGTTGAAACAAGCATGACCGAAGAAACTTTTAACAAGATTAAACAACCCCTACTACTTTTATACTATTATAAAGATGAAAAGGAACAGGATCCTGTTGTAAAGGTCGACGCGATGTTAAAAATGTTTGATGAATTAGGAACACCGGCGGGCTTAAAATCGAAAGTAGCTATCCCTAATGGAGGCAGCCATGTGCTTGGCTCTCATATTACATCTAAAGATATTGAAGGTGTTCAGAAAGCCATTGACAACTTCATTACAAATACCTTAAAGATCAAAGAAGACTAAAACTCAGTCTTTCATAGCTTTAGATGGGCAGGCAAAATCTGTACGTTTCAACCCTGTAGATTTAATGGCTCCGTATCCCCCTGCAATATCCACAACATGCTCAACCCCTCTCGCTTTTAGTATAGATGCCGCTATCATGGAACGATAGCCGCCGGCACAATGAATATAATAAGTTTGCTTAGTATCAATTTCCTTTGTCCATTCATTTATATAATCTAAAGGACGGGCTAGCGTATTCTCTAAATGCTCAGCTTCATATTCTCCTGGCTTCCTTACATCAAGGGCGTTCACATCAGGATCCTCATTTACGATATCTTCAAACGCTTCAGCAGAAATAGAAGTAATCGTATCTAAATCCTTACCACTTGCTTCCCATGCGCCAATCCCCCCTTTCAGGTACCCAATAGTATTATCATACCCCACACGAGATAAACGTGTAATCGCTTCTTCTTCTTTTCCTTCCTCAACAATGAGCAATAAAGCTTGTTTCAGATCTGTAATTAAAGCGCCTACCCATGGAGCAAATTGCCCGTTAAGGCCAATATTTACCGANCKAAGRWMKRAASCCTTTAGCAAACACCTGTGGATCTCTGGCATCCAAAATCACAGCTTCCGCATGATTAACCATAGCCTCAAATTCATCTGGGTTTAAAGGATTAAAACCCTTTTCATAAACGTCGTCAAAACGCTCATAACCATGTTTATTCATCTCTGCATTCTTGGCAAAGTATTGGGGTGGTGGTAAAATACCATCGGTCACTTCTTTTATAAATTGTGTTTTTGTTTTCGCTTTAAGTGCGTAGTTTACCTCTTTTTGATGCCCCAAAGTGTCAAAAGTCTCCTTACTCATGTTCTTGCCACAAGCAGAACCAGCACCATGTGCGGGGTAAACCAATACATCATCTGCTAAGGTTAATATTTTATTCTGCAATGAATCATATAATGTGGCTGCCATATCCTCAACAGTTAAAGAACCTTGTTGAGCCAGATCCGGCCTGCCTACATCACCAATAAACAACGTATCGCCTGTAAAAATACAATAAGCCTTACCCTCTTTATCTGTCAGCAAATAAGTTGTAGATTCTGGTGTATGTCCGGGTGTATGTAAGGCAGTAATGGTTAAATCCCCAACTTTAAACTGCTCACCATCTTTGGCAATATGCGATTTAAAAGACGTTTTAGCAGTTGGGCCGTAAACAATATCAGCACCAGATTTTTCTGCTAAATCTATGTGTCCGGATACAAAATCTGCATGAAAATGTGTTTCAAAAATATACTTAATCTTTGCGCTATCTTTCTCGGCCTTCTTTAAATATGGCTCAACTTCACGCAAAGGATCAATTATAGCCGCTTCGCCGTTACTCTCAATATAGTAAGCCGCCTCTGCCAAACAACCCGTATAAATCTGTTCAATATTCATACACAAATTTAAGATTATAATCTTTCCGCATAAAACCTACGCCGCAAATTTACTTTAAATAGTTAATTCCCCTCTTAAAGGCTTTTCTATTAAACCTACCAGTTCACTGTTTTCCAGACCCTGCCCCATAAGGTACATTAATTTAGTAGTGGTAGCCTCAAATGTCATATCATAACCGCTTACAACTCCCATCTGCTGTAGCTTTTTGCTTGTTTGATACATGCCGAGCTCAACTGAACCACGCTGACATTGAGTAATATCTACGATCACTTTACCCTTATTAATTGCTTTTTGCAGGCATTCAATAAACCACTCAGCAGTAGTAGTGTTCCCTGAACCAAATGTTTCCAAAATAATGGCATCTACCGGAGAATCGGTTATTGCTTTAACTGCCTGAGGTGAAATTCCAGGATACAATTTTAAAACACCAATATTTGGATTAAATTTCAAATTTACCTTTAACTGTTTCTCCGATTGGGGTAAAATATAGTTCTTGAAAAAAGAAAGTGTTACCCCTGCTTCTGCCAGAATAGGATAATTTGGCGACCGAAAAGCCTCAAATTTTTCGGCGTTGTATTTTATTGACCTGTTGCCTCTGAACAACTGATAGTCAAAATAAATACACACTTCAGGAATCATTGCCTTTCCGTTTGATTTTGTTGCTRCAMKWYSCWSKKCMGWWMTTARMTTNCTCTTTTGCGTCTGTCCTGATTTCTCCAATAGGGAGCTGAGAACCTGTAAGCACTACTGGCTTTCCAAGGTTTTCGAGCATAAAGCTTAAAGCAGATGCGGTAAAAGCCATCGTATCTGACCCATGCAAAATCACAAAACCATCAAACTCGTCATATTTATCATAGATCAACTGGGCAATATCAGCCCAGATCTCTGGCGTCATATTAGAGGAATCGAGGATTGGATCAAAAGAATACACATCAAGATCATAATTCAAGCGCTTCAGCTCAGGAACATTTTGTTGAATTTGCTTAAAATCAAACGGAATCAGCGTTCCGGTTTTAGGGTCATTAACCATCCCAATTGTACCACCGGTATATATAATAAGTATTCTGGTCATTGTTAAACTTTAAAAACGCTGATGGAATTGGCTGTTGTTACGGAGGCGATCTCTTCTACACTTGTATTATAGATCTCTGCTAACTTCTCTGCAACATGAATAAGATAACTGCTTTCATTGGGTTTCCCTCTAAAAGGAACAGGAGCTAAATATGGAGAATCCGTTTCTAAAACAATATTAGCAAGCGGTATGTTCATTAACACCTCACCAAGTCCCGATTTTTTATAAGTAACTACACCTCCAATGCCTAAATAAAACCCAAGTTCTATAGCATGTTTTGCTTGCTCCAGATTACCTGTAAAGCAATGAAAAATTCCTCTTAGCTTTTTGTCCTTTTCCTGTTCTAACACTTCAAAAACCTCATCAAAGGCTTCTCTGCAGTGAATAACAATGGGTAAATCAAGATCCTTAGCCCAGTTAATCTGCTCTATAAAGGCAATTTTCTGAATTTCTAAAGTGGCCTTATCCCAATAAAGATCAATCCCTATCTCACCAATAGCATAGATCTCTCTATCCACAATACTTTGGCAAATTTCATCCAATACCAATTCATAATCCTCCTTCACCTCACATGGATGCAGGCCCGCCATAGCAAAACAATTTTTAGGGTATTTCTTCACCATAGCATCTATGCTAGCAATTGAAGCAATATCAACATTGGGCAAAAACAATCGCTCTATATTATTATCAAAGCAACGCTGCATAAGCAACGCTTGTTTCTCCTCGTCCGTTTCGTAGTACAGGTGTGTGTGGGTATCCGTTAAAAGCATGAGCAAAGTTAACAAAAAACCACAGTAAGCTGATAATAACAAAAAGAGGGTATATCATTGTTGTGATATACCCTCTTTTAAACTTGCTGTATATACAGCTAAAATACTATTTTTTCACTGGAGCTGCAGGAGTTATTGGAGCAATAGTTGCACCAGCCTGAGCTGTTGGTTTTTTAATATCTACAATCTCAATGTCAAAGCAAAGAGGAGAGAAAGGCGTAATTCCAGCTTGTGGCTGACCGCCTTCTCCGTAACCTAATGCAGAAGGAATAATTACAGTAATTTTCCCACCTTTACCAATTAATTGATAAGCCTCATCAAATCCTGGGATTGCTGCCCCGATAGTAAACGGACGTGGAGCATATTTTGCCATAGCATTGTATTTTCCAGCCGCTTTAGCAATAGATTCAACTGAAGTATCAAAAATATTGTCTTTACCGTCTGCCTTTTTATTAAGCAATTTACCAGTGTAGTTTAACATAATTGTATCACCCGCAACTGGTTTTTGAGTACTACCCGGAGCGTTAATTACATACTGTAAACCTGATGCAGTAGTTTGAGTTTTAAGATTATTATCAGCAATGAATTTTTTGATCTTACCAGCTTCAGAATCTTTCAATTTAGCTATGGTAGCTTGATAATCTTTTTGGAAAAACTCTTGAGCTTTCTTCTGGAAAGTAGTATCCGCCTCGCCAGCAGCTTTTTTCAATACTTTTTCTATTTTAACAGTAAACACCATGTAGGTATCTTTTGCATTTGCTGGCGGTTTTGGCTGACCAGAGTGCTTAGCCATAGTATCAAGGTTTAGCTTAAATGTTGCACTATCACCTTCACCAAATAAATAAAGTACATCGTTCATATCGCCATCATAAGCTTTTTTTCCAACAGGAAATACTTGTGGCTGTCCTAAATCAAACGTGCTTACAATTGTCGAATCTTTTTCAGTTTTTTGGATAAAGTTTATTTTAACAATATCACCTTCTTTAATTTTTTCGTTTCCTCCAGATTTGTGTATCTGATACATCAAACCTCCCGGTCCTTTTTTGTAGTTGTTACAAGCAGCTAACCCAAGTGTTGCTGCGAAAAGAATTACTATACCTTTCTTCATGTGGTTGTTTATAAATTATTTTTGGTTTTTATTTATTGTAATAATTGTGTTTTATATTCTATCAATACCGATTTAAATTGCGCTATTGTATCCTCCAAATTTTTATCCGAAAATCCTCCCGCCGCATTCCTGTGTCCACCACCATTAAAATATTTCTTGCAGATTTCATTGGCAGGAAAATCCCCGGTGGAGCGCAAAGATAATTTAACTTTATCAGTTCTTTCAATAATAAATGCAGCAAGCCTGATTCCATTTATAGATAAGGCATAGTTTACTATCCCCTCTGTATCTCCCGTAGCTATATTATATTGGTTTAATTCTTCTTTAGTAACAGAAATAATTGCGGTATTAAACTCCCGTAGTATCTCTAACTTGTTACTTATACAATGGCCTAAAAACCTTAATCTGTTTTCAGTAGCATTATCATACACCAACTGATGGATCTTCCAATGCTCTGCTCCAAGATCAATCAGGTCAGCTGCCATACGATATACTGCAGATGTTGCCGATGGAAATCTGAAAGAACCAGAATCCGTCATTAAACCAGTATAAAGACAAGTAGCAATATCTTTGTTCATCCTTACCCCATCTCCAAGTTCATCTACAATAAACTCATAAACCAATTGAGCAGCAGCACATGCACTAATACTCCAATGACGATAGTCGTCAAAATCTTCAGGCTCCAGATGATGGTCTATCATCAATTTATATGCATTTGAAACTCTAACCAACTCACCAAGTTCATTAATTCTTGTAAGGCTGTTAAAATCAAGACAAAAGATCATTGCGGCTTCGGCAACTAATTGTGCAGAGTGTTCAGGCTGCTCTGTATAAATAATTACATCAGAGTTATTAGGAAGCCAATGCAAAAAGTACGGATAATCAGTAGGTGTAATCACCTTAACATGATGCCCCAATTGAATCAAATAAGCATACAAGCCCAAAGAAGAGCCCATTGCATCACCATCAGGTTTGTGATGGGTAGTGATCACTATTTTTTGCGGCGTAGCCAGCAACGACTTTATTTCTGAAATGGATAACATAATTTTCGGTCGCAAAGCTAACGAATTAATATTTAATGATTAATTGAACCTATTATATTTCCTCTATAATCCAATTTATTTACAAGATAGAGGTGAGATCGATTTATTTTGTTTTATGCAGCAGCAAGTATATATAAATTTCAAACTTTAATATTAACAGTATAAAATGTAATTTTGCAAAAAATTTGAAATAAAAAAATGACAACGAACAGAACTTTTACCATGATCAAGCCTGATGCTGTTGCAAACGGGCATATCGGCGCAATTATTAATGATATAACTACAGCTGGTTTTAAAATCATCGCACTGAAATACACTCAATTAACGCCTGAAACTGCTGGTAAATTTTATGAAGTACATAAAGAACGTCCTTTTTATGCAGATTTAGTAAGCTTTATGTCTTCTGGACCTATCGTTGCTGCTATTCTAGAAAAGGATAATGCAATTGAAGATTTCAGAACACTTATCGGTGCTACCAACCCTGCAGAAGCAGCCGAAGGTACTATCCGCAGAAAATATGCAAAATCTATTGATGCAAATGCTGTTCACGGTTCAGATTCAAATGAAAACGCTGCTATAGAAGGTGATTTCTTCTTTACCGCTGCTGAGCGTTTCTAGAAAAACCTTTATTACCCTGCATGTGTAAAATTTCGTTAACATGCAGGGTAATAATCATAAGTTTGTACCTTTCGGAACAAATTTATTAAAATGAAGAAGATCGCTATCGCACTTTTATTACCATTATGCTCAGTTGCAGCACTTGCTCAGACAAGCAAAAAGCCTACCCCCGCAAAAAAAACAACAGCTACTAAAAGCGTACAAAAACCAATCGTCAAGCCTGTTTTTAAATCTACACTAGACTCGGCAAGCTATTCTTTCGGAATAACAATGGCCAGTAATATGAAAAAAGATGGTTTAAACGCTATTAATTATGACCTGATGATGCAAGGAATGAAAGATGCTTTTAACGATAAGCCTTTCGCCTTAACAACTCAAAGCTCACAATCGGCCATCAACAATCTATTTGCGACCTTAAGTAAAAAGAAGTTCGGACCAGCAATTGCCGAAGGCACCGCATTTCTCGAAAACAACAAAAAACAACCCGGAGTTCAGGTTACAGCGAGTGGATTACAATACCAGGTAATTACAAAAGGTACAGGTATTATGCCCAAAGCTACAGACTCAGTGCTTGTACATTATAAAGGAACCCTATTGAACGGAAAACAATTTGATAGTTCGTATGATAGAAATGAGCCTATTTCATTCCCACTTGGCAATGTTATTCCCGGCTGGACAGAAGGAGTACAATTAATGCCTGCAGGTTCAAAATATAAATTCTTTATACCATATAACCTTGCCTATGGCGAACGTGGTGCCGGTCAGGATATCCCTCCTTACAGCACACTCGTTTTTGAAATTGAGCTTCTAAAGGTAAACGGCAAGTAATTCTAAAACCATTATCATAAGATTTTGTTACATACATTAAAAACATAAAGCTTATGATGACCAAAAGATTTTTCCCACTTGCAATTATTGCATTTCTATCAACCACATTAGCCAGCTGTGAATTAATTCAAGGAATTTTTAAAGCAGGCGTTTGGACTGGAGTAATCGTTGTTGTTCTGGTACTGGCGCTAATCATTTGGTTGATCAGCAGGATATTTTAAGTAAAAAACACTACAGAAATACAATATCTGTAATCACTTCAGTGCCGGCATGTTCATTTATCTTTTGAATAATGCCGGCTCTAACCATCAGCAATTCGTTTTTAACAACCGACGATTCAAGCCTTACAAATAATTTCTTGTGCGCAATGTAAATCTGAGTAGTCCGGTTCGCCACAGCTTTACCCATCAATTCTGGCCAAAAAGCAACCACAGAGGTTTCGTCAAACCTTCCTTTTAGCCTATATACATTCAGTAATTTACCAATACCTTCTTTTAAGGTAATATCATTAGGTTTACGCATGATTTACTGATCCGTTATTTACTTCAAATAATGTTACCGGCACGTTTATCTTATTAAACAATGCCAAAACTCTCTCTCTTCCTGTATCCGTTATAAAAATCTGTCCAAAATCCTGATGGGAAACCATTTCCATTAATTTATGCATCCTGCTATCATCAAGTTTATCAAAAATATCGTCCAGTAACAGCAAAGGCTTAAATCCCTTATGTTTCTGAAGATAAGCATATTGCGCCAATTTTAATGCAATTAAAAAGGATTTTTGTTGCCCCTGCGAACCAAACTTCTTTAAAGGCATTTCTGTAATGGTAAATATCAGGTCGTCTTTATGAATTCCGGTGGTAGTTCTCTCTAAAATCTTATCCTTTTCTATGGACTGTGCTAGTAACTGTTCAAAAGGAGTATCACTTAACTGGCTTTGGTATTGCAAACTTACCTGCTCATTATCATCAGTTAAAAACTGATAGTACTTATCAAAGAGTGGAATAAAATCAAGCATAAATTGTTTCCGCTTAGCAAAAATCTTTACACCCGACTGAACCAATTGCTCATTATAAATTTCCAACAAAGTTGGATCGTAGCTTCTTGTTATTGCTATCTGTTTAAATAGCGCATTGCGATTTAACAGGTGACGATTGTATAAAATCAGTTCATCCAGATAACGTGTATCCGTTTGTGAGATCACATTATCCATAAAACGTCTCCGTTCCTCACTGCCATCTGTTATAATGTTGGTATCATAAGGAGAAATCATAACCAAAGGGAACAACCCAATATGATCAGCTAATTTATCGTACTCTTTTTTGTTCCTTTTAAACTGTTTCTTCTGATTTCTTTTAACACCGCAGGTTATTTTCTCGTTCTTTTCCTTACGGTCAAAATCACCTTGTATTAAAAAAAGATCCTCGGCTGTTTTAATCTGCTGACTATCTATTGGATTAAAATAGCCCTTACAAAGACATAAATAGTGTATTGCATCCAGCAAATTAGTTTTACCGGCGCCATTGTTTCCCACAAACGCATTTACTGTTTTGGAAAAACTAATACTAGCATCTGCGTAGTTCTTAAAATTGAGGAGTGTAATATTCTTTAACCACATATTATCTGAAGCCAAAGTTACCGTTTAGCTTTGTTAAATCAGGCCGATACATCCTATTTATTTACCCACAAACTTTTCCTATTTTGACGGTAGTTTAACATGCCTCAGCAACATATTCAGCCATCGGCCGGTTCTAATTAACGCTCAGTTCATTAAACTTTATTTAAATACTCAAAAAAGAGGTTGATACTTTAATGTAAAAATGTATTTTTGCAGTCCTTAATTTTTTTAAATAAAATGTCCACAACAGAAAAAGAAATAAATCAACAGGTAAGAAAGGGTTCTTTTTTACAAGAAAACTCAAAAAGCCTTTTGTTCATTGCAGGTGCTATCATTGTACTAATTGGAATTTACATCTGGTATCAGAATGTTTATTTAAAAAACAGAGCGGAAGAAGCCTCAGCTAAAATGTATAAAGCAGAGCAATTCCTTGGTGTAGACTCATTGTCCAACAAAGCTATAAACGGCGAAGGTGGTTATCCAGGGTTTGAAAAAATTGCTGATGAATATGCCAACACTAAATCGGCTAACCTTGCTAACCTTTATTTAGGCGGCATCTATTTACGTAAAGGCGAATACAAAAAAGCAATTGAATCTTTAGGTAAATACTCTGATACAGGAAGCCCTGTTGCAGATCCTTTAGCATTAGGTTTATTAGGTGACGCTTACAGCGAACTAAAAGATTACAAGCAAGCCATCACTTATTATAAAAAAGCTGCTGATAAAGCGAGCAACAAATTCACCTCTCCATTGTTCCTTAAAAAACTAGGTTTAGTTTATGAAGTTCAAAAAGACTACAAAGGTGCTGCTGATGCTTACAACAAAATTAAAACACAGTATCCTCAAAGTCAGGAAGCTCAAATGATAGACGAATATATTGCTCGGGCAGAAGCACAGGTAAAATAAGATATTATAACATTATAGTAAAAGGCCGGTACATATGTACTGGCCTTTTTTATGTTTCCCCTATTTTTTATACCTTAATAAAAATTCCGATCCATGGACTTAATTAACGACCTCAAAAGTGCAAAAATCATTACCGACAATGAAGGCGCAAGAATATCAAACTTCTTGAATAAACAAACTACGCAACATCCATTGTCACCTCTTAATACCTTGTATTATTTTTTCTTAAACAGAGATTCAGAAGAAATAAATACGAATGTTGGGATTGTTGTTGTAGCAGAGGAATCAGCACCATTGTCTTCCGATGAGCAGAATAGTAAAGAGGTAATTGCCTTTTTAGAAATCTTATTAAAATATGAACTGATCGATGGGGATATAAATCGTAAGCTGCATGAAGTACTGAAACATTCCATTCTAAACGAATTTTACATCCTACATCTGGCAAATGAACTACTCAAATTACAAGAAACATTTACCACAGAAAACCAGTTAGAATTTGCTCAAACGCTTAATCAAAGTTTTTCCAATCACTTAATTGCCGGAATGTTGGATCATGAGGAGCAGCAGAGATTGCAAGCAGATATAACGGAGAACAAGGTTCAAAGCTATTTCGATTTCTTTAAGTACTCCAGGTTTTGCAAAATTCTGGATCTGTTGCAATATCCGGATGGTCATGAAAAACTACTTGCAGACCTTACCGAAATTATAAATACATTAACCTACACCATCTTTAAAATTGAGGAAATTACATTCTCAACAAGTGATTTTTCAGGCATTCCTGTTCATCATCCTAAGAAATGGACAATAAACATTAATACTGGAGAGGAAATCCATCAATTTGAATATTCAGTTATTTTCATATCGGAAATTCCTGAACTTAAGCGGGGTTATGATCAAACCCTTGTTAAAAACATACTCCAATCTGTGAATTCCCTGCTTGCTGATTTTAATTGCAGCTACAGGTTTACTTCTCTCATCTCGAAATTGCCCGGCCTCCTATTTCCTGAGCACAACCATAAGCTAATCATTTGCAGAGTAGATCGGGAAAATTATCAGATATTTGATTTCTGCAACCTGGAAAAAAGATTTCTATATAATGATCCTAGTCTCAATTTTCAGCTGCCACTTTCCTATAAACACATAGCTTACACAATTCACCATTTTAAAGAAAGTGGGATTTTTTCAAATCTAAGCGAGGCAGAGGTTACTAAACATTTTGCGGATGTTTACAAAAAAAAACATCACATCCCTGCCGAAATCTTAACAGACTTCCCCGAACTTGTAATTCCTGTAATTACAGATCCTCTACCAGGTAAAAAACCATATAAGGAGTTTCTCGAAAATCTAAATCGCATCTCCAAAGGGATATTAAATTTTTCAAATATTGAAGACGAATTCCCTAATTATGAACTTGAAGCTTACTATTCTCCAGGGGAATTCAAAGTCTCATTTGAAATAGATGAAGAACGGCACGAATTTATTTGCAATTATCTTGAAATGGGGTTTAATAATCCGGTTATCTATAAGGTAATAGAAATCATCAGCCAAAACTATCCCGACTATCAGTTAATCAGGGTGCCAACAAGCCGTATATACCATAACCTTTACCTCTTCACACAAAAAGAGTCCGTCTCCTATCTGGAATCCATAAGGTTACTTTAGCACTTCCTTACTTTTCAATTAAAAAACTTTTATGATTTTTCCCTAGCTTTGTACCATGGCAACACAATTAAAGAACCTGTCTGATTTTTCTCATACAACAGTACCGAACGGAAGCGCTTTTAAGATAGCTATAGCAGTAGCAGAATGGAACGCAGAAATTACCGGAAGTTTATACAATGGCGCTTTGGAAACACTAACTAAGCATGGTGTTGCCCAAGAGAATATCCGATCAATTGCAGTACCAGGTAGTTTTGAGCTAACATCCGCAGCTGATTTGCTTTTACAAAAACATAAAGATCTTGATGCGGTTATTTGCCTTGGCTGTGTAATTCAGGGTGATACCAAACACTTTGACTTCATTTGTGATGCAGTTGCAAATGGCATCACTCAGGTAAGTGTTAAACATAGCAAGCCCGTAATATTTGGTGTATTAACTACTAACAATCAGCAACAGGCTATAGACAGAGCAGGGGGCAAACACGGGAATAAAGGAGATGAGGCTGCTATTACCGCCTTAAAAATGGCTGAGCTTTTGGCAACAGTCTAAAATTACTTTGATACTTTCTTCGAAAAGCTGTAGATTAGAAGAATATATCAATTAAAGACCATACAGATGAAGAAAGTAGCTATTTTATTACTTGGCGTATTTTTTGCCATATCTGTTTTAGAAGCATGTTCTAATAGGCTTTGCCCAGCTTACAATTCGTATCCGGAAGGCAAGAGAAGAAGATGATAACTAAGGCTAAACTTTAGAAAGATATTAGATGCAGTGGAAAAACATTACTGATTTAACTCAAATCAGCGAAATAAAACAAAAAGAAGGTTACAGTTTAATTTTTAAACACAGTACCCGCTGTTCGGTTAGCTCTATGGCTAAACGACGCTTCGAATTGGACTGGGAAGTACTACCAGCAGATACTTCACTGTATTTTCTGGACCTGATCAGCTATCGCGATATTTCTGCAGAAATAGCTGAAACTTTTCAAGTACATCATGAATCTCCTCAAATCCTTTTGATCAAAGATGGAGACTGTATTCTAGATGCTTCCCATAGTGACATCTCTGCAGACGAAATTGCAGAAGTGATCAACAACTAGCAAATCTACTTTAGAAGTTAAAAGAAGCCCTTTTCGGAGATGCTAAGCGTATGCCTTATATCGGCGTTACACGTTGTTTATGAACAGCTTACACACTGTTCATGCACTCTTTTATTGTTTAACTATCGTATGATCACTGTATAAACCCCAATACAAATCTGATTACCAGTCATTTGCATAGGGCTAAAAAATAACATTACATCACGTAAACATTTCATTTTTGCAACAATTCAAACCTATTGCTTAACTTTGCACCATGATCGCACTTCCGGTTGTTTCAGAAAACCCAGCACAACGTAAACCAGATTGGCTTAGAGTAAAGCTTCCTGTTGGTAAAGAATATGCACAAGTCCGTAGTCTTGTAGACACTCATAAGCTACATACGATCTGCGAAAGTGGTAATTGCCCTAATATGGGCGAATGCTGGGGTGCTGGTACGGCTACCTTTATGATTCTGGGAAATATTTGTACACGTTCCTGCTCATTTTGTGCTGTGGCTACAGGCCGACCTTTAGCAGTTGATTTGGACGAGCCAAACCGCGTGGCCAACTCTGTTAAACTAATGCAGGTAAAACATTGCGTTATTACTTCGGTAGACAGAGATGATCTAAAAGATGGTGGTTCAATTATCTGGGCTGAGACGCTACAGGCCATTAGAAGAGAAAGCCCTGAGACTACTCTTGAAACACTTATTCCAGATTTCAGAGGGGTATGGGATAACTTATACCGTGTACTGGAAGAAAGACCTGAAGTGATGTCGCACAATGTTGAAACGGTTAGACGTTTAACAAAACAAGTGCGTATCCAGGCAAAATACGATAGAAGTTTAGAATGTTTGAAACGTATTTCGGAGTTTGGATTAAGAACTAAAACAGGCATTATGCTTGGCTTAGGAGAAACAGAGGATGATGTTTTAGAAGCAATGGATGACCTGGTAGCTAATGGAGTCCATATATTAACATTGGGGCAGTATCTGCAACCTACACGCAATCATCACCCTGTGATAGACTGGATTCATCCAGATCAGTTTGCTAAGTATAAAGAAATAGGCTTGGCTAAAGGATTAAGGTACGTAGAAAGTGGCCCTCTGGTACGTTCTTCTTATCACGCAGAGAAACATTTATTTGATTTTTAACTTTCGGTTAATTAAAAACAAATTCTCCTTTCATCTTGTTGTAGTTTCTGTATATTAGCAAACCCTTGGGAACTACAAAAAAAATATCGCTATCTGAAGAAGAGCTGGTTAGTAAACTGAAAAGTCGGGATACTATAGCTGTTCAGGCATTGTATGACATGTACTCTGGTGCACTGCTAGGTGTTATCTCAAGGATTATTCAGCAAACTGAAGTAGCCGAAGATCTGTTACAAGAAACCTTTATAAAAATCTGGAACTCTGCAGATAGCTACAACAGCTCTAAAGGTCGACTATTTACATGGATGATGAACATTGCGCGCAACTTAGCTATAGACAAGTTACGCTCAAAAGATTTTAAAAATTCAGGTAAAAACCAAGATATAGAAAATAACGTAGATTTCATTGACGCACAAAAAGAAGTTACCTTTAATGCGGATATTCTGGGGATTAAGGATATGGTTACCGCGCTTAAACCCGAATTTAACGATGTACTAAATATGGTGTATTTTAAGGGGTACACACACGTAGAAACGGCAGAAGAATTAAATTTACCATTAGGTACTGTGAAAACACGTATCAGAATGGCTATTATGGAATTAAGAAAGCATTTTAACTAAAGTGGAAGAAGTAAAAGCATACATTGAATCAGGCATACTTGAACTTTACGTTCTGGGGCAATTGAATGCTCAGGAGCAGAAAGAAGTTGAAGCAATGGCATCAAAATATCCTGAAGTAAAACAGGAAATTGAGGCCATTGAGATTGCTATGGAACAATATGCGCTTGAAAATGCGATAAGCCCTTCTATTGATCTGGAAAGTAAAATTCTTGAAAAAATAGGTTTCTCTAAAAGTCCGGGGAAAACCGAACCTTTACCAGAGCCGGTTAAGGTAATTGAACCGATAAAAGAAACGGTAATAGTACCATTGCATACCGCTTCTTATGAGTCTAAAATAAAATCGCTACGAATTGCACTTGTAGCTTGTATTGCGCTTTTAGTAGTAAGCATTGTTGCACTTTACTCTGCACACAATCAATTAGGTGATGCAAAAGACCAGATTGCTGCTTTAAACCTCAACAACGAGAAATTTACAAGCACTGTGAATTTCATGAAGCAAAGCAATGCTGATCTGCAAAAGATCATTGATATGAACAATGACCCGGATTGGAAAACCGTAAAACTAGCAGGGACTGTTATGGATCCGAAGGCTAAAATGACGGTTTACTGGCATGCCAAAGGTAAGCATGTGATGGTCGATAATTCTAAAATGGATTTACCTGCCAATGATCAGCAACATCAATATCAACTTTGGGCTATCGTAAATGGCAAACCTGTTGATTTAGGCGTATTTGATGTTAAAGCCGATTCTACTCATATCCTTGTAGCCATGAAAGAAATTGGCTCTGCGGCTGCATTTGCAGTAACGCTAGAGAAAAAAGGTGGTAGCGTAAGCCCTAGCATGAATCAAATGATTGTAATAGGCAATGTTTCGATCTAATAATTTTAACCGAGGAAATCTTTTACAGTTTTCGGAAGTTGCATTGCAACCTGTGACGCAGTTACGTTAAAAACATCTGCAGCCAAATCATCGCCTGCCTTGCCGTGAAAATAACATCCTAATATTGCGGCATCCTTAGCAGGATAACCTTGTGCAACATATGCTGTAATTATTCCGGTAAGTACATCACCCATACCACCCTGCGCCATTGCCGGATTACCTGTGGAATTAATAAGTACTTCGCCTCGCTGGCTCACAATAAAAGTATATTGGTTTTTAAGCACAATAACTATCCCAAGCTGTATCGCCTTTTTTCGTGCGGTCTGTAACCTGTCCCACCAATTTGTATGCTTGCCAAATAAATTGTCAAATTCCTTTAGGTGGGGTGTTATTATGGAATGTTTTTCTATTACAGCTAACAGATCCGGACGCAGTGCTAATATATTCAAAGCATCTGCGTCAGCAATAAAGTCTCTTTTTAGGGCAAATAACTGCGCCAGTGTCTGTACAGCCTTTGCTCCTTTACCCAAACCAGGGCCTATAGATATGGCATTATACTTAGTTAATGCTTCATTTTTTAGTAGCGCCTTTCTTTTCACAAACATTACTTCCGGCAGAGAGGTATTTAACGCCACCAGACCGCTTTCGGGCATTGAGGTAGTAGTTAATCCTGCTCCTGCATAAAGACAGCCCTTAGAGGCCAGCAAAGCAGCCCCCATAGTTTGGGGCGCGCCTGCAATAATTAATGCATGCCCATAAGTGCCTTTATACGAAAATGCTGTTCTTTGTTTAAACAATTTTTTGATATCATCAGATTGTATAAGGCGATAAGGAGATGTTTCTTCTTCTTTAGTATTTTGTTTGCCCAGACCCGTTCCTACAACCTGCACTTTGCTGTGCGGATCAGAATCTGGAATGAAAGAATCTAAAAAGATAGCCATATGCTTAAAGTCCCATTTCTTTTTTCAAAAACTTACCGGTAAGGCTTATTGGATTTTGAATTAATCCTTCTGGCGTACCCTCAAAGATAATTCTGCCTCCACCTATGCCACCTTCTTCACCAAGATCAATAACCCAGTCGGCAACTTTTACAACATCCAGGTTATGTTCAATAACCAGTACTGTATTTCCCTTTTCAACCAATTCATTTAGCACACCTAACAATACATTGATATCTTCAAAGTGCAAACCTGTTGTTGGCTCATCAAGAATGTAGAAAGTTCTTCCTGTATCTTTTTTAGAAAGTTCAGTCGCCAGTTTTACACGCTGTGCTTCTCCTCCTGATAAGGTTGTTGATGATTGCCCAAGGGTGATATATCCTAAACCAACATCTGTAAGTGTTTTAATTTTGCGATAGATAGCAGGCATGTTCTCAAAAAAGTCACATGCTTCTTCTATACTCATGTCCAATACATCACTAATAGATTTACTTCTATAACGTACTTCGAGCGTCTCGCGGTTATACCTTTTTCCTCCACACTCTTCACAGGGCACCTGTACATCCGGCAGGAAGTTCATTTCTATAACTTTCATGCCTCCGCCCTGACAGGTTTCGCAGCGCCCCCCCTTTACATTGAAAGAGAAGCGCCCTGGCTTATAACCTCTTATCTTGGCTTCGGGCAACTGAACGTACAGATTTCTGATATCTGAAAATACACCTGTATAAGTAGATGGATTAGAACGCGGCGTACGACCGATAGGCGCCTGATCTATTTCAATTACTTTATCTATTTCTTTTAAGCCATTTATCTTTTCGTATGGAAGCGGATGTTTCTTTGCTCTAAAGAAATGATGATTTAATATTGGGTACAGTGTTTCGGTAATTAGACTCGATTTGCCACTGCCAGATACTCCGGTTACAGCTATAAACTTGCCTAAAGGAAAATCAACTGAAACATCCTTTAAATTGTGTCCGCTTGCCTTAATGATGGAAAGCTTGTGTCCATTTCCTTTTCTGCGTTTAGCAGGCACCTCTATCCCCTTTTTACCATTCAGGTAAGCGGCAGTTAACGTATCTGATTTTAGAATTTGAGCCGGTGTACCCTGGGCAACAATTTGTCCTCCATGGGCTCCCGCTGCGGGTCCTACATCTATTACGTGATCTGCTTCCAGAATCATGTCCTTATCGTGTTCTACAACCAGCACCGTATTACCAAGATCCCTCAGGTTCTTTAGTGCGCCTATTAAACGCTCATTATCACGCTGATGTAAACCAATACTAGGCTCATCTAAAATATACATTACGTTCATCAGCTGCGACCCAATCTGGGTAGCCAGCCTTATCCGTTGCGCCTCGCCACCTGAAAGCGTACGTGCAGTACGATCTAATGACAGGTAATTTAAACCCACGTCTGTAAGGAAACCTAATCTGGCACGTATCTCTTTAAGAATCTCTTTGGCAATAATGTTTTGTCGCTCAGTAAGTCTGCTCTCCACATCAACATACCAGTTTTTAAGGCTGATGATGTCCATTTCGGCAAGCTCAAATATGTTCTTGCCATCAATTTTAAAGTTCAGGCTCTCTTTCTTTAAACGCGCTCCATTACATACAGGGCAGGTCTTTAATTTACGGAAGCTCTCCATATCATCAACTCCTCCCTCGCCTTTCCGCTCTTGCTGCTCCTCTAACAGTTTAATAATTCCATCAAATGAGATTTGATAGTTCTGCACGTTCCATTTATTATATTCTACGGCTACACTTAGCAATTCCTGAGTACCATTTAAAAGAATATTAATATTCTCTTCTCCAAGTTTTTCAAGAGGAGTTGAAAGTGAGAAGTTATATTTTTTTGCAAGCGCTTTCAAAACCTGAAACACCCAAACTTCACGGTATTCGCCTAACGGGGCTAATCCGCCATTTAGAATACTTAGCTTGGGATTAGGCATTACAGATTCTTTATCTATTACAAAGATGTACCCTAAACCATCACAATTCTCGCAAGCTCCATAAGGAGAGTTGAAAGAAAAACTATTTGGCTGCGGTTCATCGTAAGAAATACCGGTTGTTGGGCACATTAAAAAACGACTGAAGTGAGACACATTGTTAGCCTTATCACTTATTTTAATGATTCCCTTTCCTAAACGCATAGCGGTTTGGAGTGAATCCTGAAGTCGCTTAATATCTTTTCTATCTATTACAAGTCTGTCTACAACAATTTCTATGTCATGGATTTTGTACCTGTCCACCTGCATTTTAGGTGTAATATCCTGTATATCGCCATCGATACGTACTTTCACATATCCTTGTTTACGGATTTGCTCAAAAAGTTCACGATAATGGCCTTTACGACCTTTAACAACGGGCGCCAGAATATTTACCGGCATATCATCAAACTTCTTGAAGATGTTGTTAAGGATCTGGTCTTCGCTCATGCGCTCCATCTTCTCACCTGTATTGTAAGAAAAGGCATCAGCTGCGCGGGCGTAAAGTAAACGCATAAAGTCATAGATCTCAGTAATTGTTCCTACTGTGGATCTTGGGTTTTTGCTTGTGGTTTTTTGTTCTATCGCAATAACCGGACTTAAGCCCGAGACTTTATCTACATCTGGCCTTTCCATTCCACCCATAAACTGGCGCGAATAGGCACTAAAGGTTTCCATATACCTGCGTTGCCCCTCGGCATAAATGGTATCAAATGCCAGAGACGACTTACCGCTCCCACTTAAACCTGTAATTACAACAAGCTTATTTCTGGGAAAGGAAACATCTATATTTTTAAGGTTATGCACCCTGGCACCATACACTTCTACATCTTTTTGCTCGCCCAGGTCAATGGTATTTTTGCTCATATATATATTAAAAACAATATGGATATCTGATGATTAAGATAACAATTTTAAAGGCACAAAGGTAAGCCATTATAAGGAAAGATTATCTATTTACCAAACTATGGTTGTGTCATTTTCTGTAGGATGACCTGTACAGACCAGCACCCTGCCGGCAGCAATTTCATCGTCCATTAAAATTTCGTTATAATCCATACGTACACCGCCTTTAACACAATTTGCAGTACAAGTACTGCAAATGCCGGCCTTACAGCTGTAGGGCACATCTATATTCTGTTCAAGAGCGGCGTTAAGTATAGTTTTATTATAGGGCACCGAAAGTCGATACTCCTGCCCTTTTAAGTTTAGGACAACGGAGTAAGTAGTAGTATCCTTTATTTCTTTTTCTGTAGTATCGTCTTCATCAACTTCATCCTCTGGCATTACAAAGGTTTCCCTTTTGATCTGACTGATATCGAACCCTAAGTTAAGCAGGGTAATGCGACAAGTAACCATGTAATCTATTGGCCCGCAGGTATAGAACAAAGCATCCTTTTTATCAAACTCCATGTATTCCTTAACTATCTTTTCTATAAGAAATACATTTAACCGGGCCATCATCAGATTCTGCGATTGGCTGGATACGTAGATAATCTTAAATCTATCCGAATAATTATTCTGCAGCTCGTTAAGCCCCTCATAAAAAAGTGTCTCGTCAGCAGAGCGGCTACTATATATAAGGATGAGCTTCGACTGGCTTTCTTTTACAAGCGCAGTTTTAATAATAGAGAAAAGAGGTGTAATGCCTACCMNCTRMGMYMRRAAGARMRWCNGTKYWKTTTAGCTCATCTTGCGGTGGGTAAGTAAACAAACCATTCGGATGCATTGCGTAAAGGATATCTCCAACGGCTGTTCTGTGATGCAATAGTCTCGATATTTCACCGTTTTCTACCCGTTTTATAGCAATAGCAAGTGGTTCATCAACATCAGGAGAACTGCATAGAGAATAGGACCTCCTGAGCTCTTTTCCTTGAATGTCAAAAACTAATGTTAAAAATTGGCCGGCTAAGTATTTTGGTTTTAATCCATCCAAAACATCGAATGTAAGAACCAGCGTTTCCCCCGGACCATACTTCATATCTTGTATACACAGTTTCATCACTCCCATCATAGGGCAGTAAATTAGTAATTTTCATATAAAACAAAAAGCCGTTCCAATAATTTGGAACGGCTTTCCCCATTTGCACGTGTCTTTTCTCTTTCTAATTTATAGAGCTTTGGGCATTACCCTCGTTCAAAGCTAATAATGCCTTTGGAGCTTTATAGCCATGACGAACAGGATCTTCCACTATCTCTTTCATGGAAATCAATTTATAAACATAACCACCTGTTTCGCGGTTTAATCTCATTTTGAAATAATTATCCTGATTTTGTCTGTTTATTTGTCGTCTCATGTGGCCATCGCCTACATTATAGGCTGCGGCAACCAGCGTCCAACTATCAAAAATCCCATAAAGCTCTTTGATGTATTTAGCGGCTGCTATAGTTGATTTACGTAAATTCTGACGCTCGTCTACTCTTGAGTTAACTTTTAAACCGTATGTACGGGCAGTTGCAGGCATAAATTGCCAAAACCCTGAGGCACCTCTTGGTGACACCCCCGCTTTTAATCCTGATTCTACTAAAGGAACATATTTAAAATCCTCTGGAATGCCGTAAGCGGCAAGGATTGGTTCTATCACAGGAAACCATTCTGCCGCTTTTCTATGCAGGCGATTGGTCTGTAAATTATCGAAGCTAAATTCAGCTAGAACTCTCTTCATTTTGCGTTCCACTTTGGCATCCCCTAGTGGTAGTGTTTCTTCTGCGAAACTCAATTTAGCCATCAGAGATAATGGCTTTTCATTTTGTGTTACTGTTGTATCTTTTGTTGTTGTTTTTTCTTCTTTTGAAAGACTTTTTGCTGCTTGGGGCATGTTGTAAGCAAACACTTTTGCCATAACCAGTAATGAAATTATTACCGTACATGTTATTATGTGTTTCTTTATCATTTTCCTCCTTTTTTTGGTTAATAATATAAAACGCCTGCAAACATACGACATATTGACCTAATTATCAAGCTTTTATGAAAAACACTTCCAAAATCGAGGTTTAAACCGCCGTGAGGCTAGATTTTTTGGTTCAGGTTGCTCAAGAGAAAAAATGCCAAAAACTAAGCTTTTTCGACTCCAAAACCAACCATTAAAATCAACAAAACCAATCGATAAAGGAGCTTCGCATTTTCCGAAATATTACGGTTTACCTACACTTAAAATTGTGAATTAGAGCAATTTTAAGTAAGTTTGCACCCGCATAAATTATGCGGTTAAAAGCGTATCATGATAAAAAACAACAACAGGAACAGTCGGGATGACAAGTCCAAACCGGGAAACCGAAGCACAACTGGCAAAAGACCAAGTGGAACAGAGAGTTCTTACAAAGGAAAAAGCAAGTTTGATGATAGAGGGGGAAAAGATGATAAATTTGGTGCGTCGAAAGACTTTAAGCCAAGAACACCAAGAGACGGAGACAGCAACAGAGACTATAAGCCAAGAGAGGGCGACAGAAAGGATTTTAAACCTAGAGGAGGAAAAGACGGAGATTCGAGAGGCTTTAAACCAAGAACTGAAAATGACTCAAAAGATTTCAAATCAAGAGGCCCAAGAACTTCGGGTAGTGATTTCAAACCAAGAACACCAAGAGATGGTGATTCAAAAGGCTTCGCCCCTAGAGGTGCAGCAGGTAAAGACTTTAAACCAAGAACACCAAGAGACGGAGACAGCAGAGACTACAAACCAAGAGCCTATAAAGAAGGTAGCTCAAGAGAAACTCCTCCAGGCGAAAAAACTCGCAGTTACATAAAGAAAGATAATTTTAGTCCTACTGGCGATAAGCCTTTCAGGAAATTCGATGATAAAAAAGGGCAATCGTCCAGAAGTACTGACAGCAGACCATTCAGAAAAAGAGAGGGAGATGGTCCGAAATCAGACTTTCAATCTCGCCCCGATCGTGCAGAGCGCGGCGGACGTCCTGAGCGTTTCGATAAAGAAACGGTTATGCGTAGCAGGAAATCTCCTGTTATAAAAGATGACGGCTTAATTCGTTTAAACAGATACATTGCAAATTCAGGAATTTGTTCTCGTCGTAAAGCCGATGAACTTATTGCTGCTGGTGTAGTTTCTGTTAATGGGGTAGTTGTTTCTGAACTAGGGCAGAAAGTTGATCCTTCGAAAGATGAGATCCGCTATAACGGTGAATTGTTAAAACGTGAGAAAAAGGTTTATGTTCTATTAAACAAACCTAAAGATTATATCACTACTACTGATGATCCACAGGAACGCAGGACTGTTATGCAACTTGTTGAAAAGGCGAGCAGAGAACGGATTTATCCTGTTGGAAGATTAGATCGCAATACGACTGGTTTGTTATTAATGACAAACGATGGTGATCTTGCCGACAAACTATCTCACCCTAAAAATGGTATTACAAAAATCTATCACGTTGAATTAAGCAGAAGTTTAAGTCAGGGTGATTTGAATAAAATTCAGTTTGGGATTGAACTTGAAGATGGTATAATTAAACCAGATTCAGTATCTTACGTTGCCGGTGGTACCAAGCGTGAAGTTGGTATCCAGATCCATAGTGGAAAAAACAGAATTGTGCGCAGGATTTTTGAACACCTGGGCTATGATGTAGTTAAACTGGATAGAGTAGTTTATGGTAATTTAACCAAGAAAGATCTTCCACGTGGAAGATGGCGCTTCCTTGAAGAACATGAATTAATCCAGATCAAACATCTGATTAAATAATTTAAACATGAAAAAATTTTTCCTTTTACCCATTATCCTTTTAGCGATGCAGAGTTGTGCACAGAAAAATGATTACAATTTAATAATTGGAACATATACCAATACGGGTAAAAGCGAGGGAATTTATACTTATGACTTTGACACCAATACTGGTGAATCTAAACAACTAACTGTTACAAAGGGGGTTGAAAACCCAAGTTACCTTACCTTAAGTGCCAATAACAAATTTGTTTACGCTGTAAACGAAACGGGCAAAACAAGTGCGGTAAGCGCCTTTAGTTTTGACGCAGCAAAAGGTAATCTCAAGCTTCTAAACAAACAGGCTACGAATGGTGATGACCCTTGTTATATTATTGCTGATGAGAAAAATGTAATCTCTGCCAATTATTCTGGAGGTAATGCTTCTGTTTTTGGTATTGAAAGCAATGGTTCATTAGGTGCAATAAAACAAATTGTACAGCATTCTGGGAAAAGCGTTAATAAAGACAGACAAAATAGTCCTCATGTACACATGGTATTCTTTACACCAGATCATAAATATTTAATTATTAATGACCTTGGAACAGATAAGGTTTACTTATATAATTACAATATCAATGGGACTAATGATGTTCTTACACCTCATGATAGCGTAGCAATAACTCCTGGTGCCGGACCAAGACACATCACTTTTAGTAAAGATGGTAAATACGCATACCTGATTCACGAAATGGATGCCGGAATAACAGTTTTTAGCTATACTAATGGCTCGCTAGAAAAAATACAGGAAACTAAAATAACTGAAGACGGGTTTAGCGGAGAAAATGGCGGTGCTGATATTCATATCTCTCCCGACGGGAAATTCCTATATGCCAGCAACAGGGGAAGTGAAAATAAAATCACTTTCTTTGCCATTGAAAAAGGTGGTCTGCTAAGCAAAAGAGGTCAAATCAGCACTTTAGGGAAAGGCCCAAGAAATTTTGCAATTGATCCTACCGGAAAGTACTTGTTGGTTGCTCATCAATATACAAATGATGTAGTGGTATTTGAACGTGATACACAAACAGGTGAATTAAAAGATACAGGAAAAAGAATTGCTGTTGGAGCTCCGGTTTGTCTGGTATTTGCACCTAAAAAATAAAGAGAAAATCAACAGTAAAAGAGGGTGATAATTTGATTACCCTCTTTTACTGTTAAAACTGCTTGATAAATAATTATACCGCTTTTAGCTTATGCTGTGTTTCAATAACTTTGTTATAATAGTTAATGTAAGCCGGCAATATTTTCTTAAGATCAAAGTCTTTTGCTCTTGTTAAAGCATTTTCTTTGAACTGCTTTAAAATCTCATCATTCTCCAGGAYAYGAMKYKCTTTTNRAAGCCATATCATCAATATCACCAACATTGCTCATATACCCGCAAAAGCCGTCAATATTCAATTCCGGTAATCCACCTGCATTTGAAGTAATGGCTGGAACTTTGCAAGCCATAGCCTCAAGTGCTGCCAAACCAAAACTCTCAGACTCTGAGGGCATTAAAAACAAATCAGAAACAGAAAGAATTTCTTCTATGGCATCTTGTTTTCCTAAGAACCGAACATGTTCACAAATCCCAAGGTTTCTACAAAGCTGCTCATCATATGCTCGTTCCGGTCCATCACCTACCATCAATAATTTCGAAGGAATTTTAGCTTGAATCTTTTGGAACATTCTAATCACATCAGCCGTACGCTTTACTTTTCTAAAGTTTGAGGTATGAATTAATATGCGTTCGTTATTAGGGGCAATAGCTTTTTTAAAATGATCTTTTGGCTTTAAACTAAATCTTGAAAAATCAATAAAATTTGGAATAACCTGAATCTCATTAGTAATTTCGAAATGCTTCTCTGTATCATCCTTTAAGCTTTGCGAAACAGTTGTAACTCCATCCGATTTATTGATAGAGAAAGTTACTACCGGCTTATAGGTAGGGTCTTTACCAACAAGCGTAATATCTGTACCGTGCAGCGTGGTTACAAATGGAATGTTAATACCATAAGTTTCCAAAATCTGCTTTGCCATAAATGCAGCAGATGCATGTGGAATTGCATAATGAACATGCAAAATGTCCAGTTTTTCAAAACGTACTACATCCACCAGTTTACTGGCTAATGCGGATTCGTAAGGTGCATAATCGAATAATGGATAGTCTCTAACTGAGACTTCGTGATAGAATAAGTTCTCAGAGAAAAAGTCTAGCCTGGCCGGCTGACTATATGTGATGAAATGTACCTGATGACCCTCGTCGGCAAGCGCTTTGCCTAATTCAGTGGCAACTACACCACTACCTCCAAAAGTCGGGTAACAAACGATACCTATTTTCATGAATATTTTTTTACGATGCAAAGTACACTACTTAAATTGAGCTTTGTGTTAAACAATTGCAATTATTTAAGTTTTTGATCGGTTCAAAAGATTCGATTTAGGATTTCATCTCTGCTTGTATCACCAAATACATTTCATTAGGTCTTTGCGTACCAATGTAATATTCAAATCCATCAGTATCAGTAAGCACAACAGCATCTTTTCCGGATGAATAAAAGCGAATGCTTCCCTTACGATGAAGATTATAAACCGGATTATTGAATAAGTAATTACTATAAGTATCTTTTCTTACTTTAACTATTGAATTCAAATCTATTTCTACTCTTTTAGCAGACCACAAACCGTCTATTATGATTTTCTTATTCTCAATAATTGTTTTGTATTGAATCAGAAAAAGCAACGCTATTGAAACTCCGATGATACCAAATCCAACTACAAGAAATAAATCCTGGGTATTATCTCTATCTCGTTCATATACATAGGCAGCAAAGCAAAATGCAGCCATAACTAACCGGATACAGATCCTGATATAATCACGTCCTATGTACTGTTTTTCAAAAAAAGCGTAGCGGTTGCTCATTTATGTAAATTTCAATAAAGTTACTTTTTTTTTATTTCCGTAACACCTCTATCTCAGTTAAGATTGTTTAAAAAATGTAATATGATTATTTCAGATCGAATATAGCCACTTTTTTTGTTGCCGATGTCACCTTGTATCTGTCGTCTTGCCTCATACCGCCCAGCCAGATAATTTCGCCGTTTCCATTTATCAGAATAGGAACATCAGCCTTCTCTACAAGTGGAATTTTCTCATCAATAAAAAAATCACTTAACTTTTTAAAGAATTTCATACCAAGTGGCATAAATTTATCACCAGATTGCCAGGGACGTACCACTAAAGGAAACATCAGCTTATCAGCATCTACAAATGCCCTTTTGGTATCCTTTTCAAAATATGGCTTAGCTATGAAAGACATTAAAATCTTATAATGGGACAGATTTACACTTTGATCATTAATATGAATAAATGCCAATTGCTGATTTCCTTTAATAATAGGGTTTAATATTAAATCATCCCTATCAATGGTAATTCTATGAGAACTGCTATAGAAAGAGGTGCCACTCTGCTTATTCAGTGCTTGCAGTAGCTCTATCACTACAAGTTCAGAGAAGCCAAAGGGCTTAAGCAGTTCAAAAATCAACAAACGTTGGGGCGTCAATGCTTTGACCTTGGCAATTGACAAGTGCAGGCTATTTTGCTTTTCGACAAGCAAGTCGTCCCTTAATTGGGAAACTGCTTTTTGCAGCACAAGCTCTGTTTCGGCAAATCGTTGAATGTTTTGTTCAAATGTTTGCTCAAGGTTAGGGTTAATCTCTTTAAGACGAGGGATAACCTTTAGACGAATTCTATTACGGGCATAGTCTACAGATAAATTTGAGCTATCTTCTACAAAATCAATATTATGATTTGCTATTAATTCATTGATTTGCTCACGCGAAAGAAATAGCAAGGGCCTGATGAGCTTATCTCTTTTAGAAAAAATGCCATGTAATCCAGCTATCCCCGTTCCCCTGGTTAAATTTAACAATACGGTCTCCATGGCATCATCCTGGTGCTGTGCAAGAGCAATGAAATTGTAGTTATTAGATTCCCGAATCTCTTCGAACCAATTGTACCGTAAATCTCGCGCGGCCATCTGGGTAGATATTTTATGCGCTACTGCGTAATCTTTAGTTTTGAAATGGGTTACATGAAGTGGCACTTCCAAAGAATTAGCAAGCATTCGTACAAAGTTTTCGTCTCTTTGAGACTCATCTGCTCTTAAATTAAAATTACAGTGTGCTATACCAAAATCAAAACCAGCGAGTTTAAAGAGATGGGCCATTAAAACAGAATCCTTCCCTCCGCTAACAGCAAGCAATATCTTGTCACTGGCAGCGAAGAGTGAATTATGGCTGATAAAATCCTTAAAGTTTTGAATGGGTAACATCTTTCAAAAATATTTAATTAAAATGGTAAGCAAAAAACTAACTTTGTAAAGTGCAGAAAATACGCTTTTTCATTATCTTTTTCATGTTTCCTTTCTCTTTGCTAGCGCAACAGAGAACCAAGATTATTTTGAAGGATGCCAGAATTGGAAATACAGATGGAAAGAAAAATATTTCTTATCTGAAGTTCCCGGTATTTAGTCATGAAAATGCTACCTTAACTTGCGACAGTGCCGTTTTTTATCAAAATGACAATGTTTTTGAGGCATTTAAAAACGTCCATATTAATCAGGGAGATACCATAAATATCTATTCTGATCACTTAACATACAATGGAAATACTAAAATTGCGCACTTAACCAGTAATGTGCGTATGATCGATAAGGAGTCCGTTCTTACCACTAATGTGCTTGACTACAATATGGCCACCAAGGTTGGAACATATGTAGAAGGGGGCAAAATTGTCAATAAGGATGTGACGCTAACGAGTAAAAACGGATATTACTTTTCTAATAGCCGGGATTCTTACTTTCGTTATAATGTGGTAGTAGTAACACCACAAAGCACTATTAAATCAGATACATTAAGATACAATACCCTTACTAACTGGACCTATTTTTATGGCCCTACAAATATAAAAGGTAAAGAAGACAACCTATACACCGAAAACGGTGCATATAACACCAAAACTGAATATGCTTATTTTGGTAAAAAGAACTTATACACCAATGGGACTAAATCTTTAAAAGGAGATAGTTTATACTACGATGGCATTGCAGGATATGGTAAGGCTGTTAGGAATATCATCTTTAAGGATACTGCCGACAAAACGGTTCTTTATGGGCAATTGGGTTATTACTACAAAATAGACGAGCGTGCTGTTGTAACCAAAAATGCTTATGTAGGTATGGGTACAAAAGACTCCATAACGGTAAACAACAAGTTACAGCCAGATAGTTTATGGTTAGGTTCAGATACTTTAGAGACTCAAATGGTACTTCAAAAAACATTGAAGCTGATTGAATCACCGGTACTCAAAAAGAATAATGAGCTTGGTGATCCTGAAAAACCACAAAAGAATAATGCATCACAAGCACCCGGAATGACTGCCGAGGAAATTGGGATAACAAAGAAATCAGAAAAAAAAGAAGCAAAAGAAAAGGCAAAAACGGCTAAAAAAGATAACAAAAACACAAAGCCGACTGATTCTACGGCAATTAAAGCAGTTAAAGATAGTCTGCTAACAAAGGTTTCTTTACCCAAGGATAGCCTTTCGAAGGATAGTATTGCTCAAAAGAAGCCCGATACCCCGTTAATTAAGGATTCTTTAAATACGGCAAAAGCCCCCATCAAAGCTATAAAAACGGATATTTCAGGTAAAAAAACCGATAGCTTAAGCAAAAAGGCCGACAGCCTGGCAAAACCAGGAAATGTAGTAAAGAAGATTGACGCCACCATTAAGACCACCGATAGTTTAGTAAAGAACCCCTTGGATACAGTAAAAACACGTTCCATTAAAGCTTATCATAATGTAAGGGTTTACAAATCCAATATGCAAGCTAAAGCGGATTCTCTATTTTATACCAGTGCCGATTCTACTTTAAGGTGGTATGGAGATCCTATTTTATGGTCTCAGAACTCTCAACAAACTGGAGACACGATTTACCTTCGCTTAAAAAACAATAAGCTTAATACACTACAGGTAATTGATAATGCATTTCAGGTGAATGTAAATGCGGATTCCGCAAGGTTTAACCAGATAAAGGGGAAGCTCATTACTGCTTTCTTTAAAGATGGTGAATTAAGCACTATGTTTGTGGATGGAAATGCAGAAAGTGTTTATTATAACAGAGGGAAAGACAGTGTATACACCGACATGAACCAAACCGTAAGCAGTAGAATAAAGATCTTGTTTAAAGACAAAGAAATAAGTCATATACTTACTGTTAAAGAACCCGAAGGAATCAGGGTACCCATTACGGAACTAAAAGAAGATGTTTTATTAACAGGATTTACATGGAAACCTGAACTTAGGCCGCTTTCTAAAAAGGAAGTAATAAGTGGGAAACCTAGAACAAAGCCTGCAGCATCTAAAACTCCGGCAGCAGGGACAAAAAAACCTAGAGTCCCAATAGGTAAAGCACCCAATAAAGCTGAAGTAGCCAAAAAAGGATTAATTAAAGCTGCTTTGAAAGAGGTTGTTAAGGCTGCCTCCAAAATTGATTCAGCCGCAATAGACTCAGTGAAAGCTATTATAGCACCAATTAAGAACTTACCCTTAAAGCCCGATACCAGTAAGAAACCTGATACTGCTAAAAAAATTACACCTGCTCCTTTAAAAAAGCAATAAGCTTTTTCATCGCAATAGCCCTGTGACTGATCTCATTTTTTTCGGTCATACTCATTTGCGCAAAGGTCCTATCGTAGCCAATAGGCATAAATATTGGGTCATAACCAAATCCTTCATCTCCAATTGGAGTTTGTGTAATGTGGCCATAAATAACTCCTTCAAAAAGATAGTTCTTATTATTTTGGTTTAAAGAAATAACTGTCTTAAAATGGGCCTTTCTATTCGCTTTGCCCTCCATCTTTTTCAGTACAAGATTAAGGTTTTCAAGATCATCTCTAACTCCTGAATACCTGGCCGAATAGATTCCAGGTTCGTTATCCAATGCATCAATCTCCAATCCGCTATCATCAGCAAAACAATCCAACTTAAAATTTTCAGTTACATAACTGCTTTTAAGCTCCGCATTCTCTGCAAATGAGTTCCCGGTTTCAGGGATATCCACATCGCAGCCAATATCTTTAAGATTTAAAACTTTATATTGATTTACAAGGAGTTTACCAATTTCTTCTGTTTTATGCTTATTGTTGGTAGCAAACACCAATTCAGGTAAAATCATAGTCCCAGTTGCCTTAAACTACCCCATAGCACCTTTTTTCCATTTGCATCTTCATCAAGTTTTTGGAGAGCCGAAGAAAATATCAGCTTTACCCCTCCTTCAGTTACTACCGTGTTTTCAGGATGGTTCTTTAATCCAAGTTGCTGAGGCGAAACACCAAATGCAAATACAATAACACTCGAAAAACGCGTCTTCAATTGCTCATAGGTTGCTTCTTTATATTTGGCATAGTTTAATAGCGCGAAATCACTAGCTGTCAGATTTATTGATTTTACGATCTTTCTTAACAACTCTCGCCCCTTTTCATCGCTAACATCATTATAATCATCGTATACCAAAATCAGGATATTACGGTTATTGTTACCTAAAAATTTAAACTCAGGCTGTTCTTTAACTAAAGGGATTATTGGTTCATTAACAATTAAAGGCTGCGCAGGGGAGGCAGCTTCAGCTTTCACATAAGCTTGTACTTCTTCATTTAATGTACCCTCAGGCTCCTTAACCAGGTAAATATCATCTGTAAAAAATAAACGTAGACCTTCTCCGTCAGTTGTAAGTTGGCTCACCATTAATGATAATTTTATTGAAAATCTTTTTTCTGTTAAAATTAGTTAAATATCTCATTATAGTACCTTTATTTATTACTTTTATGCCTTAAAATTATATACCATAAGTCTTTTGTGAGAAAAGTTTACTGTTCCATTATCATCAGTCTTTTTATTACCGGTGCATTTGCTCAAAATGTGGCTGTAGTTAATGGAAAACCAATAAGCAATAAAGAGTTTATGTGGGTCTATAAAAAAAATCATTCCGGCAACGGAAATGCGACGGATGAAGATTTGCAGGCTTATCTAACCCTATATATAAACTTCAAACTTAAGGTCACTGAAGCTCGGGAGTTGGGTCTGGATAAGGACACAGCTTATCTTGCTGAGGTGAAAAACTATGAACACGCATTGCGTACACAGAAAAGAATATCGAAAACAAAACCAGAATATCTTTTCATAATGAATGAATATAAAGAGGCGGTTTTAATGTTTAATATCTCTGAAATAAAGGTATGGAACCAGGCGCAGAATGATGAAAATCAGCTCCGCATTTTTTATGATAAAAACAAAAGCGTTTATTTGCAAAGTTCTTTTGATGAGGTTAGAGGGCAGGTAGTCACAGATTATCAGCAGGAACTGGAGAATGAATGGATAAAAACACTAAGAAAAAAATACCCTGTGAGGATTAATCAGGAAGAGATAAGAAAATTGGCTAAACCATAAACTACACGCCAATAGCACAGATAATATTAGATTTGCAAAAAGAATATAATTGAACAACCATAGAATGAGGAAATTTTTAGTAACAGCAAGCGGATTGATTTGTTTGTTTTTCAACGTACAGGCTCAAAAGAAAAATATAGATAAAGTTGTTGCTGTATTGGGTAATAACATCATTTTACTATCAGATTTAAATCAGCAATATGCGCAATACTTAAATTCAGGAAATCCTGATGACGATAAAGTAAAGTGCTATATATTGCAACAAATGCTTGCACAGAAACTACTTAAACAACAAGCGGAGATTGACTCTGTTGTAGTTGAAGAAGCCCAGGTTGATGAAGAGGTTGAAAAACGTATGCGTTATCAGATTCAGCGCGCAGGTGGTCAAGAAAGATTGGAACAGTTTTTAAATCGCTCTGTTCTCCAGTATAAAGATGAAATCAGACCTGACATTAAAGAGCAGTTGATTTCTAATAAAATGCAGCAAAAAATAACTCAGGATGTAAACATTACACCAATTGAGGTTAAACGTTATTTTGATTCTTATCAAAAAGATAGCCTTCCTGATATTCCTACTGAATTTGAAGTTGGAGAAATTGTACTTCATCCAAAACTTACAAAAGCAGAAAAGCAAAAATTCTATGATAAAATTGATGCATTAAGGTTAAGAGTGAAAAGTGGTGAGGATTTTGCATTCCTTGCTAAATCTTATTCTGAAGATACAGGTTCCGCTGCTGAAGGTGGTGACCTTGGGTTCTTCGATCGTACCAGAATGGTGAAAGAATTTACAGCTTGGGCATTTAAACTAAAACCAGGTGAAATGTCGCCGGTATTTGAATCAGAACACGGCTTCCATATTCTTCAGGTTATTGAACGGCGCGGAGAACAGGTTCAGGCACGCCATATTCTTATACGTCCGGAAACTACACCAGCCAGTTTAGAAAGAACTAAATTACAAGCCGATACCATTTATAAAAACATCATAGAGAAAAAACTTCCATTCTCTACAGCTGCTTCATTATATTCTGACAACAAAGAATCTCAATATAACGGTGGTATGATATTATATGCAGACAACGTTACTGCCAGAACCACATTTATCCCAGCTGATAAACTTGATCCAAAAGTATTTGTTGTTGTTGATACAATGAAAGTAGGCGAAGTCTCTCAGCCTGTTTCTTTTACAGATCCTGATGGCAAACAAGGATATAAGATTCTTTATTTAAAATCTAAAATCCCGCCACATAAAGGAAACCTGGAACAGGATTATTCTAAATTCAAAGAGAAAGCACAACAGAATAAAATCGATAGAATGCTAAGTGAATGGTTCGAAAAAAGAAGAGAAAACACTTACATCAGAATTGACGAAGACTATGACGATTGTGATGAATTGAAAATTTGGACTAAAAATTCAACTGCTAAAAAATAACGCGTATGCAGTTTGAAAATGATATAAAGGCAGTAGATGCATTGCATCAGGCTTATAATAACATTAGAACCGAAATAGGGAAAGTTGTTATAGGTCAGGAAGAGGTGGTAAAATCTGTTTTGATTTCCATCTTCAGTAATGGTCATTGCTTACTGGTTGGCGTTCCAGGGCTTGCCAAAACATTGCTCGTTCAAACTGTTGCTGATGTAATGGATCTTAACTTTAACAGGATTCAATTTACTCCAGATCTAATGCCAAGCGATATTATTGGCGCGGAGATATTAGGCGAAGACAGAAACTTTAAATTCATAACCGGGCCTGTATTTTCAAATATAGTTCTTGCAGACGAAATCAATAGAACGCCGCCAAAAACTCAGGCAGCTCTTCTTGAGGCAATGCAAGAGAAGGCTGTCACAGCAGCCGGGCAAAGGCATGTATTACCAAATCCATTCTTTGTATTGGCTACTCAGAACCCTATTGAGCAAGAAGGCACCTATCCTTTACCTGAGGCTCAATTGGACCGATTCATGTTCAATGTTCTACTTAGCTATCCTACATTCGCTGATGAGCTTACAATAGTAAAGAATACGACCAGCAACAATGACATTAAGCTTAAAAAGATAATAGATGCCAAACAGATTCAGTATTTCCAAAAATTGGTGAGAAATATTCCTGTTGCGGACAATGTAATTGAATACGCCGTAAAGCTGGCAAGCAAAACCCGTCCTCATACAGCCTTGGCTACTGAGGATATTAATAAATACATAAGCTGGGGTGCAGGTCCAAGGGCCTCACAATTCCTTGTTATTGGAGCAAAATGCCATGCCGCTATATCAGGGAAGTATTCACCGGATATTGAGGATGTTCAGGCCGTTGCAGAAGCAATTTTACGACATCGCATTGTACGCAATTATAGAGCAGAGGCCGAAGGATTATCAATTGAACAGGTCATTAAAAACCTGTTTTAGGTTAATTGTCCTCCAATACCTTTTTATAAATATTTGGGTAATCGGTAACAACCCCATCTACGCCCAATCCTATTAGGTATTTCATATCTTTAATTGAATTTACTGTCCATGGTATGATCTTAACGCCCGCCTCATGGCAGCGCCCTACCAGTCCCTTACCTACTAACACGGAATATGGACTATAAACAGTTGGCTTAAAGCCAAGATCTGCTATGTTTACCTCAAAGTCTATCTTTTCATCAATTAACAGAGCTGTTTTTATTTTGGGATAATTTTCGTGCAGGTACTGAAGTGTTCTGACATCAAAAGATTGTATGGTTACCCGTTTTGTTAGTCTCTTTTTGATCACTATCTCCATAATCAGATCAACAAACTCCGCAGGTTCTGGATGGAACTCATTGTCCCCTTTGGGAATAGTTTTGGTCTCAATACTAAAATTAGGTTTTGGCAATTTTTTCTTTTTAGCATAACTCTCTACAGAATCTATTGTCTCTTCCAACAGTGGTTTATAAGCTTCGAACTTTTCCTGATATGGGAATCTGCTATGGACCTTACTTCCAACATCAAACTTTTTGATATCAGCATAATCCATTTTATACATATTATAGCTCTTTTGATTTTTGAGGGTTATCGGTTTTCCATCAGGGCTAGTACTAATTTCAAAATTAAAATAGGGCTCTTGAGAAAGTACTACCTTTTTATCTTTAGAAATCACCACATTCATATTTAGGGTATTAACTCCCAGGTCCAATGCCCTTAACATACCAGGGATTGTATTTTCGGGCATTATTCCCCGTGCTCCGCGGTTACCTTGCAGATCGAATTTCTGCGCAATTGTTTGAAGAGTGGTAATTAGTATTGCTACTGTTAGTATAATTTTTCTCATTTGCTTTACTGTATAAAAGAAAGGGCTTCTTAAATCAACTCTTTAAGAAACCCTTTCATGATAAATATGATTTATAAAATAACGCTTTCTCTTGCTACATGTTGTTAACGCTCTGCGGGTGCAAATACCATAGCAATTAGGTTCCAGTTAAAATCAGCCTGACGCTCATAAATAAACACATAGTTGAAACTCTCTCTTAGATCAGCTTTATAATCTACTGTTGCAACCCCATACGTATAAGCCAGGTCCCCACCATCGGCTTTATCCACCTTGGTAGTCTTCAAAAACACCTTACTCATCATGCTATTTAAAAATGCAATTGCTTTATCCTTACCAAGAATAGGCTCATAACCTGGAAACAATACTCTTGCATCCGGGTTTAAAAATCCTGCAAAAGCCGATACTCCATAAGATTTAAGTGTAGCATTTAAAGTCTTTTCTGTAGTAGCTATTATATTGGCTCCCGTTGCACGTTCCTTATCATTTAAAAACTTAGGTTTATGGAAATCTTTTGGTTCCACAAACTCTTCTTTCACTTTATTTAAGGGTTTATTGTGAGTTGTACCCAAATCTAAAGCAAGTTCCCATTTACCGTTAACAGCCTTCCATACAGAAAGGTACTGTCCGTATTGAGTTTCTTTTCCTGCTAAGGTAAAAGGTCCGGTAGTAAATCCCCAGTCTCCACTTCTTGATACTTTTGCATATACAGGTGTCCAACTTAAGTCTTTAGTATCATCCTCAGTCGCGTAAAATGTTTTGGCGTTTACAGGGTTCGGCCTGAAGACTAAGCCATCTGCTGCCGAATAGGTAGTAAAGGCAGTTTTGGCGCCATTTTTTGCCAGGTTCGTGGCAAAATCTTTCTCTGCTTTAACAAGTGATTTAGTGCTTCCATCTGATTTTTGAGCGTAAGCACCAATCGTCATGGATGCAACAGCAATTGTATAAAGAAATTTATTCATCATCGTTTTTAAATAGTTTCTGTGCTAAGATAAGGGTTGAGTAATTTTTTCCTTCAAAAAGTAATTAACAATTAAACAAAATTAGATTTTATTCCACGTTGTTCCATCTTTACTGTCTTTCAGTTGGATACCCATGCTTTGTAAACCCAATCGTATCTTGTCTGATGTAGCATAATCTTTATTCTCCTTAGCCCCTTTTCTTATGTCAATAACGAGATCAAGAACTGAGTTCAATTCAGTGTTTGAAGTCTCTTCGTCCTTCAATCCAAAAACATCAAAAACGAAATCATTCATGAGTTTTTTTAGTTTTTCCAGCTCAACCTCAGATATGTTGCCTTTTCCATCATGAACGGTATTAATAATACGTACTGCTTCAAATAATTCCGCAATAACAACCGGACTATTAAAATCATCGTTCATTGCTTTAACGCAATTGTTGAATATTGGTTCTATCTCAAAATCACTATTTGCTGAAGGAGTTAACTTCTCTAATAAATTCACTGCATTCATCAATCTTCTGAAACCCTTTTCAGAAGCATCCAAAGCTTCATTGGAAAAATCTAAAGTACTTCTGTAATGTGCCTGAAGGATGAAAAATTTAACCGTCATTGGGCTAAATCCTCTTTCAAGTAAAGGATGGCTTCCTGTGAACAGCTCCCCAGGTAAAAATCCATTGCCCGCACTTTTAGACATGCGTGTACCATTTACAGTAAGCATATTAGTGTGCATCCAATATTTTGCAGGTTGCTTATGACTGCACGCCTCCGATTGTGCAATTTCATTGGTATGATGAGTAGCTGCAAGGTCCATACCTCCACCATGAATATCAAATTCATCTCCTAGGTACTTCGCACTCATAGCCGAACATTCTATATGCCAGCCCGGAAAACCAACACCCCATGGGGATGCCCAACGCATAATCGTTTCGGGTTTAGCTTTAATCCATAATGCAAAATCTAACCTCCCATGCTTTTCGTCCTGCCCACCCAATTCTCTTGTGTTGGCAAGCATATCTTCCAGATTTCTGTTGGTTAATATGGTATAGTTATATTCCTCACTATATTTTTCTACATCGAAATAAACAGTCCCGTTTATCTCATAAGCATAGCCATTCTTTATGATCTCTTTAATCATTTCAATCTGCTCAATAATATGACCAGTTGCAGTAGGCTCTATACTTGGAGGTAGTGTATTAAACATCCTTAATACATCGTGGAAACCCAGGGTATATTTCTGAACAATTTCCATTGGTTCCAATTGTTCAAGCTTAGCTCTTTTAGCAAATTTATCATCCCCCTCATCTCTATCTCCTTCCAAATGGCCAGCATCGGTAATATTCCGTACGTAGCGTACCTTATAACCGCTGTATTTCAAATATCTGAATATTAGGTCGAAAGATATAAAAGTGCGACAGTTCCCTAAATGAACGTCACTATAAACAGTAGGGCCGCAAACATACATTCCTACATTAGGGGCATTAAGGGGTTCAAAAAGTTCTTTCTTACGTGATAAGGTATTATAGAGCTGTAAGCCTGTATTCATTTTGCAAATGTAAAAATTTTAGGGGTTTAATCTCAAATCGCTACGAACGGGAAAATGATCAGATAACTTAGCATCAATAATGCGGTAATTGATCACTTTAATATCTTTAGTTGTAGCAATATAGTCAATTTGAAAATTAGGAAATTTACCGTTATAAGTTCTTCCAAGGCCAGTACCTTGTTCTTTAAAGGTGTTATTTAATGATTTCGTAAGTTGCGTTACTGCATAAGATGCTGGGGTATCATTAAAATCACCTGCAATTAAGAAGGGGGTTTTACATGTTTCCATATGATCTTTCATAATATCAACCTGTCCGCTTCTCTTAACAAAAGCATTTTTAAGAAGTGTTAAAATCCGTTTCGAAGGCACAAGATCCGCGTCCATCTTTTGAGTAACCTTATCTATATAACTATAATCCTGCTTATCGAATGAAATGGACTGTAAGTGTACATTGTAAACCCGCAGTTTTTGCTTTTTAATCATTATATCAACAAAAATACTGGCATTGCCTCCAAAATTCTCTCCGAATACAATTATGCCTTTATCCTTTATAGGATATTTTGAAAATATAGCTAAACCGGTCGCCTCGTAATCGTTCGCTGAAGAAGGCACAAAGTAATAGTATGGGGTTTTTAATATTCTTTTTAGGCTATCAGTGATATCATAAGGACCTTTACGACGGGTAAAATATTCCTGAAAGCAAATAATGTCTGGATTTTCATTTCTTATAAGTTCCAGCATCTGTTGTTTCACCGATTCAATATTATCTAACCCATAAGGTTTAAAGCTATGAACATTATAGGTCATCATCCTTACATGCTCAGGTTTGTCTTTGGCTTGTTCACCTGATTTACCAAAGATCCCAATTGTTGCGGTTAAAGCCCCCCACCCTACAAAAATCAATACAATTGTTCCAATCGCAAAGGTCCATCGCTTTCTGATACACCACCAAACTATCATGAAAATATTGAAAAGAAGAATAAAAGGATATGCCAAACCAAAGAAAGGAATGTATTTATATTCACGCGGATCAAATCTACCCGCTAAAAAACCAAGCACTAAGGTAATTGCCAAAACAACAGCTGCCAGGCGAACTACTTTATCAATAAATGTTGGTTTATTTTTCTTCATTAATCTATACCCTTACCTCTTCTATACGCCCTTTTAATGTTTACTGGCTTTAAATAAAGTTTCCTTTTCTTCTTTTGTTAATTTATCATATCCCGACTTCGAAATTTTATCTAAAATCGAATCTATTTCTCTTTGATCAACCGATGATTCTTTTTTCTTAACAGATGGTTTAGCTCCATTATTTTTAACCACTCTTAACTTAGGTTTTTTCTTAAAGAGATTACTCCAATCTGTGCCGTTCTGAAGCACCTTAATATAGGTAAAACCTATAATCGCTCCTCCAATATGAGCAAAACTGCCGCCTGCATTCGCAGAAGTAGTTCCTATTAAATCTAACACGATGTATGCTATTGCCAGGTATTTCAATTTAACATCGCCAAATAACAACAACCTGATGCTATAATCAGGCACTAGCGTAGCTGTTGCCACAATAATAGCCATAACCGCTGCTGATGACCCAATTATAACCTGTCCGGAAATCCCACTAATAAATACTGGAAAGATGTTAAAAGCCAATGTAAACAATATAGCACCGGCAAAACCACCTGCTAAATACACAAAATGGAATTGACGAGGTTTCAGGAAATCCAAAAAGATTCTGCCAACCCAATACAACCACAACATGTTAAATAACAAATGGAGAAAACCTCCGTGAAAAAACTGATAGGTAAGGATAGTATAAAACCTTACAGGGAGCTTTGCTAATGAAGCTGGAAAACCAAAATACTCTCCTATTATTGCATCGAAATTAACGCCATTCCCCGAAAGAAAAAATGGCACATTTATGATCGCTACAACTACAAAAACAAACGTATTTATACCTATATATAAATACGAGGGATTGCCTGAGTGAAATACTTTGTTCTTTAAGTCCTGAAATACACTGTTATTCATAATATCTATAGAATCTATTATTGTCCTTATCTTTCCAAAGCTTAACTAAAATAAAGCCAATTAATGCCCCCCCCAAGTGAGCATAATGCGCAACTGAATCTCCTTGAACTCTTGCTACTCCCATACTTAGTTCAAAAAGAATATATACAGGGATAATGAACTTTGCTTTTATCGGAACTGGGATAAACAGAATATACAATTCTGTATTTGGGTAGAGCATACCAAAAGCTACCAGCAGACCAAATACCGCTCCAGAAGCACCAAGCATTGGTCCATTGTATATGCCTATAAGAGTTTGAACTTGTGCTTCGGTAAGATTCTGCAAGTGATAAAGCGCCTGACCTGGCATTGCTGTCCCTGCAATCTGATATACCTCAAATGCCTGTACAGCCCATTGAAGCGCCAATGCCCCGAGACCGGTTATCAAATAAAAATTAAGAAAACGCTTAGCTCCCCATCTTGATTCTAATACTCCTCCAAACATGTATAAAGCAAACATGTTAAAGAAAATATGCATGAATGTCCCGGGACTATGCATAAACATATAAGTAATCGGCTGCCAGATTTTAAAAAATGGAGAATCGAAATAAAATACAGAAAGCTTTTCTACTAGTAAATAACCACCCTGACTATCTTTAAACATAAAAGTTGCAGCAAAGAAAATTACATTGATAATCAACAGGTTCTTTACAACAGGTGGTATATGGATGTTATTCATTCTTTATTATTTATCAAATTTTTTATCAAGTTCTGTTAGCCCAATTGTTTGAATAACCGGCTTTCCACTTATGCTAAAGTTAGGAGTTTTACACGCAAAAAGCTGCTCAATAAGCATATTCATTTCTACTTGTCCTAATACTGTCCCACTTTTAATAGCACTGTTTCTAGCCATACTTCTGGCCAATGCATCTCTTTTATCCAGCTTCAATTCCTGTTGCGAATTTTTGAACCCTTCTATCAGATGTTCAAATAACTGAGTTTCATTTATATTACTACTTCCAAGATCAACAGGAATCCCTTCAATAACTAACGTATTTTTACCAAATTCTCTTACCTCAAAACCCAAACTTTTTATGTCATCAAGTAAACTCTTTGCCAACTCATAATCGTTAGGACTTAAAGTAACCGTTTGCGGGAATAAGCTTTGTTGTGATGCTCCTTTTCTATCTTCAAGATGCAAAATAAAACGTTCATACAAAACCCTTTCATGTGCCGACTGTTGATCTATTAACATAAGACCAGATTTAATCTGTGATATGATATAGCGGTTATGAAGCTGCATCAGTTGCTTCTGTACGGGAACAAGTTGATCATCGCCTTCATTACCAGGCAGATCGAGAGATGACTGATGAGCAGGATTATGATTTGCGATTTCATAAAGAGAGCCCCAATTTTTTGTACTTGTCGGCGTTTTACCACCTCCCGATCCGTAGCTTTTAGGAAAACTTGCATAAGAAGAATCCTGGCTATAGGATGAATCTCTTGCTGCCGGTTTATCTGCCGCAAAAGGGTTAAAATCTGGATTAAAGCTAATGCTCGGTGGTACTATCTCTTCGGGTGCTTTATGGGTTATCATACTGCTAAACCCGGTTTCCTGATCAAAATCAATGGTTGGGCTAATATTAAACCGCCCTAATGATCTTTTTACAGCAGAGTGCAGAATCGCATATATCGACTTTTCATCAAGGTATTTAATTTCTGTTTTTGTGGGGTGCACATTCACATCAATCTTTGAGGGATCAATGTCAATAAATAACACATACAAAGGGAAGTTATCATCTGGCAACAATTCTTCGTAGGCCCTGTTTACTGCATGATTAAGGTAGGCATCCTTAATAAACCTATTATTTACAAAAAAGAATTGCTCGCCACGTGTCTTTTTAGCAAACTCGGGTTTACCAATAAATCCTTTTAAGTTAATGATAGAGGTTTCCTCTTCAACAGGAATTAAGCGTTCATTGTAATTATTACCAAATAAATGGACTATTCTCTGTTTTAAAGCAGAAGCTGGCAGTCTATAAATTTCAATGCCATCATGATGAAGGCTAAAAGCAATACCAGGATTTGCCATCGCTACGCGCTGAAACTCGTCAATAATATGACGCATTTCTGCCGGATTACTTTTTAGGAAGTTTCTTCTGGCAGGTGTATTATAGAATAGGTTTTTTATACTGATGCTCGTTCCTTCAGGCGTAGCTACCGGCTCCTGCCTAATGAAAGTGGCCCCTTCAATCTCGATTAAAGTCCCTATTTCATCTTCATGCTTGCGGGTTTTCATTTCAACTTGGGCAATGGCAGCAATAGACGCCATTGCTTCCCCTCTGAAACCCATGGTCCTGATCGCAAAAAGATCCTCGGCTTTACGTACTTTTGAGGTAGCGTGGCGCTCAAAGCACATACGGGCATCAGTAACGCTCATCCCACACCCGTTATCTATAACTTGTATCAATGCCTTTCCGGCATCTTTAACAATCAATTGGATTTTATTAGCTCCCGCGTCTATAGCGTTCTCTAATAGCTCTTTTACTGCCGATGCCGGGCGCTGCACCACCTCTCCTGCTGCAATTTGATTGGCAACACTATCGGGTAAAAGTTTTATTATATCTGACATTTATATTCCTTGGTAAAGGTTGCTAATTTATGCAAAATAAGCCTCATATCGGCTCTTCTTTTCAGATAATTGATGAGCATTCACCAGATATTACCATAAAATTACCATTATATTTACATCGCGATACGCGCATCAAAAAGTTAAAAATTACGTTTGTAAGAACAAAACTACACTAAGGGAGAAATACACCTATGAGAAAAAATAACCTGGCAGGTATCATTGCAATTAGTTTCCTCGCCCTATTTACATTCACAGCCTGTGCTCAGGACCACAAACAAAACGAACAAACCCTCGCTATTTTAAATTCTATTGAAGGCAACATTACCCTCTTAAATAATCACGAAAATGTAATTCCCCTGCTAAATCTTGATAAAAAAAATATAGCATCTGTTAATCTGGGATTTACCAGTCAAACTATATTTGATAGCCTTTTAAATAAATACGCCAAAATTACATCATTCTCGTCTGCCAATTATCAAAATTCAGCCGCTTTAAACGACCTCGAAGATGATCTAAAATATTTCAATATCGTTATTATTTCTCTTCCGTCCACAGCAGCAAATGATGCCCGTAATATTAATTTTATTCAAAGTTTAAGCAGTAACAAACAGGTTATTATTTCTTTATTTGGAGATGGACGAGCCCTTTCTTCCTTTGATGCAATTAAATCCCCAATTGTGTGGACTGATCAAAGCACACCTTTAGCTGCCGCTATTACACCTCAGGTAATTTTTGGAGGAATCGGTGTCAACAAAAAGCTTACTACTAACTTCTCAGCCAAGTATACCGCAAATTCAGGATTCACTACGCTTCCAATCCGGTTAAAATATACACTTCCGGAAGATGCAGGCATAAATACTGATAACTTAAGAGAGATCGACAACATTGCCAATGAAGCTATTAATGCGCGGGCTACTCCGGGGCTTGTAGTACTGGTAGCTAAAAATGGGAAAGTGGTTTTCAATAGAGGCTACGGTACGCATACTTATGATGACAAAAGCCCCGATAAGGTTAGCGACATATTTGATCTGGCATCTATAACCAAAATTACCGCAACTACTCCAACTGTAATGCGTCTGTTTGAAGAAAAAAAGCTTAAGCTGGATACAAATATAGGAGCTTACATCCCTAAGGCCAGAACAACGCCAATGAACAATATCCAGGTAAGAGAGGTTATGCTTCATCAAGCTGGGTTCATTCCATATATTCCATTTCATGATGCCATCAAACCCACTGACCATAGTCCAGATTCTTCGGACGCCTATCCAACAAAAGTGGCCGACGGGTATTATGTAAGAAAGGATTATTTCAAAGACGTGATGTGGCCTAAAATGTTAAATGCCCCAATCAGAACCAGAGGCAAATATGTATACAGTGACATTAGCATGTATGTAATGAAGGATATTGTTGAGCGTATCAGCGGAAAACCGCTAAACGAATACGTTAGCGAGAATTTCTATCAACCACTTGGGATGCAAACTGCAGGTTTTTTACCACGAAACAGGTTCAGCAGAGATCAGATCATTCCAACAGAAAACGATACTTATTTTAGAAAAACTTTATTAGTAGGATACGTTCACGATCAGGGGGCGGCATTAGTTGGTGGCGTATCAGGACACGCCGGTTTATTTGCAAGTTCAAATGACATGGCCATTATGTATCAAATGCTGCTTAACAAAGGTACTTATGGGGGTCAGCAGTACTTTAAACCTGAAACAGTAGATATGTTTACTCAAAGGCAATCAGCCGTTAGCAGACGAGGATTAGGATTTGATAGATGGGATCCGGATTTGACAAAGAAATATCCTTCAGAACTTGCATCCTCACAAACTTACGGGCATACGGGTTACACTGGTACTTGTGTGTGGGTTGATCCATCAAGAGGCCTGGTTTACATATTTCTTTCAAACAGAGTAAACCCTTCTGTAACCGATAAATTAAGCACAATGAAAATCAGAGGAAGAATTGAGGATGCAATAATTAAGGCAGTTGACAAGGGCGTAAAATAGCCAACTAACCTTCTGAATTTCAAATAAATGTATAAATCACTACACAACTTTGTACATTTAAATACCACAGTTCATATAGAGGTGTTTTTTTCGTAAATTAGGTATAACCTAAAATCATATAGTTATGAAAAAAGTATCAATTATTGCGGTTCTGCTAATGCTTGTCGCAGTAGGCAGAGCCCAAACCCCGGACGATGCCATGATGAAAGCCTGGGAGGCCTACATGACACCAGGTGATGTACATAAAATGATGGCCAAAGATGATGGCACATGGGATGCAGAGGTAAGCATGTGGATGAGCCCCGATGCCCCGCCAGCAAAAAGTACAGGCTCTTGCACAAACACCATGATCATGGGTGGGCGTTATCAGCAATCATCGTTTAAAGGGACCATGATGGGGAAACCTTTTGAAGGGATGGGCCTTATGGGATATGACAATGCAAAAAAAACATTTGTAAGTTCCTGGGTTGATAACATGGGGACCGGCATTATGAATATGGAAGGAACATGGGATGACGCAACAAAATCTATTACACTTAAAGGCAAAACTGCTGATCCGATGACAGGTAAGGACCTTGATGTTCGTGAAGTATACAAAGTAATTGACGACAAAAACCATTTAATGGAAATGTATATGACCACTGATGGCAAGGAAATGAAAACCATGGAGATTAAATTTACCAGAAAATAAGAATCTAATCCGGGATATTTTTCACAATAAGGCCCAGTCTTGTAATCTTTCAAATCAAAACCGGGCCTTATTGTTGAATATCTAATTTATTTTTTTAATCCAATTTCCCTCAATCTTTCGTCAAGATACTCGCCCGCGGTCATATCATCATAAACCTTGGGATGCTCAGCATCTATGCAAGATTCCAGACTTGTTAAATCCATATCAGAACGAGGATGCAAAAAGAAAGGAACGGAAAAGCGTGAGGTCTTCATCAGCTCTCTTGGAGGATTTACAACCCTATGTGTTGTAGAACGAAGTTTATTGTTTGTTAACCTTTGCAGCATGTCTCCCACATTTACAACAACATCAGTATGGCCAGCTTTAATAGGCAGCCATTCATTACTGCGTGTTAACACCTCCAGACCATCTGCACTTGCCCCGATCAACAAAGTGATAAGGTTAATGTCTTCATGAGCACCTGCACGAACTGCATCATCCGGTAAAGCATCAGGATCCTGAATAGGGAAATAATGAATTCCTCTTAAAATTGAATTGCCATTATGAACATGCTTATCAAAATATTCGATTGGTAATCCCAGATAAGTAGCAATTGCACGCAACAAATGCTTACCATTACCCTCCAAACGCTGGTAGATTTCTCTTGTAACTTCATTAAATTCCGGGATCTCTTCTAGGTACTCATTATCCGGATATTGACTTTTAATAGGATCACCATCCATAACCTCCTGGCCAATTTGCCAGAACTCTTTTAAATCAGCTGTTTTAGCTCCTTTTGCAGTTTCTTTACCCGCGCTGGTATAACCTCGCTGACCAGCAAGTTCAACTCTTTCATATTTTTTCTTCTGCTCAACAGAAAGGCTAAACATTGATTGTATATTCTTATACAGCTTTTCGATTAATTCCTGACTTACTCCATGATTAGTGATGGTTACAAAACCAGAATCATTAAATGCCCTGCCCAGTTCGTCAGAGAATTTTTTACGCTGTTCTTCATTTCCATTGATGTATGAACCAAGGTCCAGACAAGGAATATAAGGTGTTGACATAGTGATTTATTTTTATGAGTAATAACAATCTAATTTAAGAAACAATTGTTAATAAACAGTAAAGGCACATCGGTAACATATATAACATCCTGCAAGTAACTAGGTTAAGTTATTCACAAGATCAAGGACAAAATAAGATTATCAGGTAATTGTAAACTTAGAATCAAATCAAATTAATTAAAAACTATGTACCTTCCTGCTACGTAATTTTACATGAAAGATGATTTTCAAAATTGTATTCAAATTATGAGAAATATATTAATTATAGCTATAATCCTTTTGTCGGCAGGCGGTGCAGATGCGCAGTCTAAAGGTCAGCAAAAAGCGACATTCGGCATGGGATGCTTCTGGTGTTCAGAAGCACTATTTCAGCGTTTAAATGGAGTTACAAATGTTAAATCAGGTTTTGAAGGAGGTAATGTCCCTAATCCATCCTACGAAGATGTATGTACCGGAGCAACTGGTCATGCAGAAGTAGTTGAGGTTACCTATGATCCTGCTAAAATAAAATACGATGAACTTCTTGAAGTATTTTGGAAAAGTCATGATCCAACAACCCTAAATCGTCAGGGTGCGGATGTTGGCACTCAATATCGCTCGGTTGTTTTTTATCACAATGAGGAACAAAAAGCGCTGGCAGAAAAATATAAAAAGGAATTGAATGACACCAAAGCCCTTGGTAAGCCAGTTGTAACAGCTATCAATAAGGCATCTACATTTTATGTAGCAGATGGATATCACCAGGATTATTTCAATAAAAATAGTAACCAGCCATACTGCCGCCTTGTAATTTTACCAAAAATGGAAAAACTCGAAAAGGTATTTAAAGCGAAGCTTAAACATTAAAAAGCTTTTCTAATAATTTGAGGATAGTGTCCAAAAAGGTAAAGTCGTCATTCTGACCACGAAATAGCTGCGAAGCAAAAATTACCAATGACAGATTATTTAAAGCGTTCGTCATCTCTCACGATGTTCGAGATGACGATGTGTGCAATCCTTTGTAATACTATATTCCAATTTTAAGTCCAACGTTTAACCCTAATCCACCAATGTTAATATACGAACGTAAATCATCTGAAGGTTTAGTAGGATCATAATTAGGTTGCCCTTTTACGTTCATTGTAGAATTAATGGTTTTATGATAATTAACCTCTCTATCTCCTTTTGGCTGATCCTCTAGCGTCAGTTGTTTTGACCCTGCCGGAGTGTTTGTAGCATTAACAACTACAGTTGCTGTTCCATCGTAACTTCTAAGTTCTTTATCTTTACCGCCAACCGAAATATTACGATACTCTATTTCTGAAAATAAACTTATATTATTTCCAATCTTGTAATCAAATCCTAAAGCGCTTTGAAATCCTATTGTTGGTTTTGGATTGATTCGCTCTTCTCTTGCCAGAACAAGAGTTGTACGAGTACCCGGAGGAGACACTGTTCCCTGAGAAGCTGCAATCTGACCAGTTTGATCATTAACTGAAGTATTGATTTGCAAATATCCTCCAACCGGAACTATCACCCCAATTTTACTGTATGGCTGGAATTTCCCTGTATTCGGAATTCGGAAAACTAATGCTGGTGTTACATCAAATGCTTTTACTTTACCCACAGCATGTAGACTTAACACGTTTGTTCCGTTATTTATTACAGTTTGTCTCAGCATATCCTGCTCTTCACTCTTAAAATAATTAACTCCCACTTCCAATCCAATAATCTTATTAAACTGATAACCGCCAACCAGGCCTACCCTAAAACCTTGTCCAAAAGACCCTGTCAATGCTGTTTCTGAAGTTGTTGTGGTTGCACTTGCACCAGTCCCTGTAATGGTTGTTGTTTTATCTCTTGCTAATTGGCCATTTATTGCCGGAAACTCAACAGGAGTTACCTTCATAAAATAGCTACCGGTCGGTTTAATGTAAAAGCCTTTTTCTTGTGCTAATAAAGACAGAGAGGCAGTGGCTAGTAATACTGCTGATAGAATTAACTTTTTCATATTTGATTAGATTTGGTATGCGCATGCACGCTTTTTTATCTATGCATGCATAATAATTAACGTATGAAACCAGAAAAAAGTTTGTTATCATTTTAAAGTCATAAGCTTTAGTATTTTTTTTTGTTTTGACTAACGTAACTACATTTGCTAACACTGTTATTTTTAAAGCTTGCGTTAGAGCTAAAAATAAGTGCTAAACGATAAAAAAATAAACTAAGATTTTCAATATGAGCTTAATAGAAGCCTTAAACTGGCGATATGCCACAAAAAAAATGAACGGTGAAAAAGTTTCACAAGATAAAGTTGATCAGATTCTTACCGCTGCACACTTAGCACCAACGTCATCAGGTTTACAACCATTTAAAATTATAGTTGTTACCAATCCTGAACTCAAAGAAAAAATTAAGGCTGTGGCTTATGGACAGTCTCAGATTACTGATTGCTCTCACTTATTAATCTTTGCAGCCTGGGATAACTATACCGAAGAACGTATCAAAGCGGTTTTTAATCGGACAAACAATGAACGCGGACTACCAGAATCAGCAACAGCAGATTATGTAAATAATTTGGTTGGCATTTATACAGCAAAAACTGAAGAAGAAAACTTCCACCATGCAGCTAAACAATCTTATATTGGCTTTGGAGTTGCATTAACAGAAGCTGCTATATTAAACGTGGATGCTACCCCAATGGAGGGTTTTGATCCGGCAAAAGTTGATGAATTATTAGGTTTAAGAGAACAAGGATTGCGTAGTACAACTTTACTACCATTAGGATACAGAGATGCAGCCGGCGATTGGTTGGTAAACCTTAAAAAGGTTCGCACCCCTTTACAAGATTTTGTAATTGAATTCAAATAACATAGAAGTTGCTGAATTAGATTCAGCGTAACAAAAAAATTAAGAAGATCCTGGAACCATATTCAGGGTCTTTTTTTTGTTTTAATACCCGGCATTAAATAGCAATGATATGTCAAAATATGTTAAAGATGCATTGTAACTAACCTATTCAATTCATAAATGAATATATTAGCATGATTAACAGCATACCATTTTGATGAGATTCGTAAAATTTGTAATTGCCCTAATATTATTTTCAACTGTATTGCAGCTTTCTTCATATGCACAGCAAGACAGTATTGTTTTAGATAACATAATGAACAAATCAAAAAAACTTGCGGAAGAACGTCCGACAGAAAGAGTTTATGTTCATTTCGATAAACCTTACTATAGCGTAGCTGATACGATATGGTTTAAAACGTATTTAACAATGGAACAAAATCTTCCTTCCATACTAAGTAAAATCGTTTATGTTGATGTAATAAACAGTAGTGATTCTTTAGTGCAAACCATAAAACTACCCGTTGTAAAAGGCGTGGCCGCAGGGAATATACCCCTTACCCCTGGTACTTATAAACAAGGAAACTATTATATAAAAGCATATACTTTATGGATGCTAAACTTTGGAGAAGACTTTTTCTTTAGCAAAACCATCCCTGTGGGCGAGGCAATTGATAAACAATTGATTACTCATTTTAGCTATAAAACTATTCAAACGGATAAAAACCAAAACATTGAAGCTATAGTCCAATTCAAAAACAGTGAGAACATTGCTCAGGCAAATAAAACAGTAAACTGGAGGGTGACTTCCAATTTTGATGTAGTTAGTAAAGGCAAAGGTACTACCGACCAGAATGGAATATTAAGGATTAAGGTTGATTCCCGTAAGGAACCCATTACAAGTGGTGAACTTATAACCGACATGACTTTAAGCGAAACGAATATAGTTACTTCGAACTTCAAGCTTAAACCTGCTAAAAGTGCCAATGATGTTCAATTTTTCCCGGAGGGCGGAGATTTAATTAGCGGTGTAGCAACAAGAATTTCTTTTAAGGCCATCAGCGGGTCAGGACTCGGCATTGAATTAAAAGGTACAATTACTGACAATGGAGGCAATACGCTCACCAATTTTACTTCAAGCCATTTAGGTATGGGCTCCTTTTATCTGAATGCAGAGAATAATAAAGTCTATACCGCAAATATTACGTTTAAAGACGGTACCACTAAGAGCGTCGAATTACCAAAGCCAGTGGCCTCCGGCATTACACTCCAGGTAACCAATACAGACCCGTTAGCTTTAGGCATTAAAATATTTGCCAATGAAGCCTATTTTGAAGCGAACAAAGGAAAAATGGTATTCATTGTAGGATCCAATGGTGGAATTGTTTATTACGCAGCAAAAACCAAGTTAAATAGCCTGGTTACAAATGCCAAAATTCCGAAAGATAAATTCCCGGCAGGCATCACTCAAATTACTCTTTTCTCTGAAGCGGGTGATCCTGTGAGTGAAAGATTGGCATTCAACTATCCAAAAAGCACCATAAATGTATCTTTAAAAACTGATCTGGCAGCCTATAAGCCTAGACAAAAGGTCAAAATGACAGTTACAGCAAAGAACGGTGCAGTACCTATTGAAGGAAATTATTCTATCTCTGTTACGGACGACCAAAAAGTTCCTGTTAGTGAAGATAATGAAATAACTATTTTAAGTTCCTTATTACTAACTTCTGATTTAAAAGGTTACGTTGAAAAGCCAAACTATTATTTCAATAAACCCGATGAAAAAAAGATCAGTGATCTGGATGTACTTATGCTTACACAAGGTTACCGCCGTTTTAATTTTAAAGATATTATGACCGGGCCATTCCAACCGCTTACTTTATTGCCTGAACAAGATATGAGAATCACAGGTACATTGAGAGATCGTACAGGTATGCCGGTTAGAAAAGGCGCATTAAGATTAACTGTTACAGGAAGCAAATATTCTGCAGAGGCATTAACCAATAACACGGGTGTATTTGCGTTCCCTAACCTTAACATTCCAGATTCATCAGAAGTAGTAATAAATGCAAAATATAACGCCAATGGCTCAAGCTTAATGATATTGCTTGATGGTCAAATGGCCCCCCCTGTTTCCAAAAACCCTAAACAAATTGACGAGATTGTTAATATAGACAGCGCATTAGCGCCTTATTTAAACAACAGTAAAAAACAATATAGCTACCTCCGTACACTTAAAGAGGTAAAAATTGAAGGCGCTAAGGCCAAAAGACCAAGCCACGCAGATTATCCATCTTTATCCGGATTGAGCAATATTACCGGAACAACAATAGATGGCGATCGTTTCCAAGGATGTAACACATTCGCACTATGTTTGCAAACTCAGGCAATGGGCTTAACTTTCTTTGAGAATAATTTCTACGTAACCAGAGATTATAATCAAGGGAACAAAACACCAGTTCAGATTTTCATCAATGGTACACCTAGCGATTATTTTGCATTAACCGCAGTTCAATCTTCAGAAGTTGAATCCGTAGAGATATTTCCAAGGGATGAATTAGGTACTGTAAACAGACTTTACGGCACCAATGGAGTACTAGTGGTGAACATGAAAAAAGCTCCTAAAGGAACAAAAATGAGTTTAGCAGAATTTAAAAAACTTATGCCCGAGGCCAACCTGTTAAAGTTTAGCCCCAAAGGATTTAGTGCGCAAAGAGAGTTCTATTCACCTAAATATGTAAATGCAGCCAGCACCTATAATTTTAATGATTTACGTAGCACGATTTACTGGAACCCTAAAGTAATTACGGATACAACAGGTGTATTATCGTTAGATTATTATAATGGTGATGGAAATGGCACTTATAGGGCTGTAATTGAAGGGGTAGACAAAGACGGAAATATATCCCGCTCCATCTACCGCTATACGGTTAAATAGTTAGGGTTATTCCCCGTTATTTTCTGTCTCTTCGTGTTCGCATTTGATACCGGCATCGGTCATTTTCCAAATGGTGAACTCACTGTTTGAATCATGATTGCAATCCCAATAGCCATAGCCGTCCAGATAACGGCTAAAGTCTTTGCTTATATTTAACCTGGTTCCAACAGGAACTTTTAATGTAAGCTCAACCTCTTGTCCGCGCCAATTCCCTGCTTTAACAAATTGCAACATTGGGCTAAAGGTTAGTAAAGAATCATGCTGCAGGAAATCGTAATGGATATTCTGCGCATTTTTTAATGCCATTTCAAAAGTCTTACCCCTCGCTTTATAATACTGGCTTAAAGAGGGCTTTCCATTTTCACTTCTCTCAATATTTAACCTGATGTTTCTTGGCGCATCAAAGTTATGGTCAAGATCAGTTAAAATTCTGCGCCCATTGTAATTTCCAGGATCAATGCTGTAACGTAAACTGTCTTCTTTTGTGAAGAATCTTGTTCTATCAATATTTAACGTATATGTCTGATATGGTTTCACGTCACTCACTTGTGTAAATTCGGCACCTTCTTTAAACTCCGATCCAATTTTAACCACATAAAATGAAGTCACTGCCACACCTGCAAGCCAGATAATTAACAATCCAAATGACAGTGACTTGTTAACTGGTCTGCTGTTAAAAGCTACCCTAATAGAAAAAAGTACAAGAGCCAGAACCGGAATCATAAAAACCAAAAAGGCAGCAATGGCCGATGCAGTTATATACTGATGATTTATGATGTTGAGCGGAAACATCTGATAAACATTTGAATCCCACATACCTAATAAAGCTGCTAGGGCTACAATAAGGAATAAAATAATTAATGATCCAAAAGCAATAATACCAGCAGCGATAATTTTGAATATAACCTTACCGGTTCCATTAATAAAATTACCCAAAACATCAAGGAATTCAGCTATAAAGCCTCTAGACTGATGCACCAAGGGTTGCAGATAACTATTAGCAAAACCTTTTAAGTTTGCCTCCTCGCCCCTCATTGTCATTTTTTCAGCTTTTGTAACAGCTCTCGGTATCATAATCCACAATACAACGTAAGCTAGTATTCCAGATCCGCCCAGAAAAATTGTAGCAATCGCAATTAGTCTAACTAAGCGTGATTCTACATCCAGATAGTGGCTTAAACCCGAACATACACCGGCAATCATAGCCTGGTCAGTATCTCGATAAAGTTTTTTCACACTAAAATGAGGAGGGGCAACGTACTCTTGACTTTCCTCTTCTTCTTCCGACGACTCAAAATCTTTAACTGAACCCATCTGGGCAGTAACTACCTGAACGTCCTGAATATTAATCACCTGCCTTTGCTGATTGGTCAATATTTCTGCAAACATCTCTGCAATTCTATTTTCAATATCAGTTACAATTTCAAAATCATCGGCATTCTTTGCAAAATGCTGTTTTACTTCATTTAAGTAAACCGTAAGCATTTCATAGGCATCCTCTTCTATATGAATGATGGAATTGCCAATATTTATGTTGAGTGTCTTCTTCATTACTTGTTAATATTTATTTGGTCGTTGGTATCATTATCTGCAACTTTCTTTGAAGTATTTATTGCGTACGACAGTTCCTGCCACGTAGCGTCAAGTTGGCTAAGTATAGATTTACCTTTTTCTGTAAGCAAATAGTATTTTCTGGGTGGACCAGAGGTAGATTCTACCCAATTATAGCTCAACAGGCCATTGTTTTTTAAGCGGGTCAGCAAAGGGTACAATGTCCCCTCAACAACAAGCAATCTTGCTGATTTCAACTCAGCTATAATATCCGAGGCGTAAATTTCACCTCTGGATATGATAAGAAGCACACAGTATTCCAGTATGCCCTTTCGCATTTGCGTTTGCGTATTTTCTGCTATCATAATACAAAGTTATATGTTTTATACAGTAATATGCAATACATAGTACTGTATAAAATAAAATACAGATGTATATTACTGATTTACAGACAAATAATTTTACGTAAAAGAGAAGGGTATCCCCGGAAACCTGGGAAGATGAGTAGAGATATCAACGAAAAATCAAAGTTATTAACATTTTAACCTCTGAGCGCTAATTTGGCTCACAGTTTGCAACAATCAATACATCTACTTGAAAATCATCTATCTATGTTAACAAAAACTTTTTCCTTACTTAATATATTCGCCAGGCGAAAAGAGGAGGCACCACCTAAAGAATTGACCAGAAAACAATGGATAGCTGCCGATCGAATTGTAATGATCGTTCTATTTCTTAGTGTGATTATTGGAGCAATTATTTTCTCTTAATTTACAACAGCAGCGTATCTATTCTGTGAGCCTGTACCCTATCCTGATATTCGGACCAGGTATAAATGGTAAAATGTCCATCCTGAGAAGCCACTAATGCTGTAGCATCTCGCTGATCATGAACGAATTGAGCAGCCGAAAGATGCCTGGTTCCGCCTACCTTAGAAGGATGAATTACTACAGCATCACCACCGGTTATCGGTTCTGAAAAAGAAATCTCATCAACATTATCCTTTCCTTTTGCCCGTCCTATTTTTGCTCCAAAAGCCAAAAGCTCATATTGATTGCTGATAACAGTTGCCCCATCCACTGCTGTTAAACCGGCAAGATGTTCTACCTCTCTTTTTAATGCAGTTTGCCAGAAAATTTGACTGGCCTCTTTACGATCTTGTTGCAACAATTTGGAAAGACCTGTAAAAGATGGCTGCACATAGTATTGAATAGGTTTGATAATCGATTGCAACCAATTACTGGTTTCCCCTGGCACCACCAGCAAAGTTCCTCCTCTTCCGTGTGCCCTCATAGAAACAGCAAGCTGGATTAGCACATTAACAGAATCGTTCCAATAAGAGGGCGCGGTAAGATCAAGCAACGATAAAAGCATTGGCGGACAATCCGGCACACTTGTACTTTGCCCGTCAACCATTTTGACTTGGTCACCTTTAAGCACTGCAATGTTCGTAAATTTTCCAAACCCATAAATCCTTCTATGCTTAATTACAAGCAATGCAGGTTCAGAAACATCAAGTACAAAACAAAAATTAGGAATACTAACGGTAGTTCCCCAAATGTAAAGTGCTCCATCCTCTTCCCACACGCCAAGATGTATCCCCGCACGCTCTATGCCTGGTGCCAGCTTAGTCAAAGTACCAGGGTTTAAAGGCAATCTATTTTTAAATAATAATGGGTTGCCCGCTTGCTGCGGAGGTAAAAATGCCAATGATATTTTTGGAGAGTGTCCTTCTTCTTTACGTAAACTTGCCCAAAAGGTGGCATCAATTATAGCTTCAACTATATCTGCTGTAGGTAAAGGTGCGAGATCGTCCTCTCCGCTATCTCTGGCAGCAGCAAGATGCGCGGCAAAAATAGTCTCAACTTTAGGGGCAATAATCCGTGCTGCCTGATAGGTAGATTGATAGATCATGCCATAAAGTTAAGGTATTGGATTTATTTAATTGTATATCTAATGCCAAAAAATCCCCTTACTCCTTGATTCGGACCGTAAACATAACTTGGATCAAAAGTAAGCCCATATGGGTTATCAGCAGTAGCCATTACCTGTCCGTTTTTGTCGAGCTCCACATGTTTATCAAAGGGATCATTAGCTCTCGCAATTATGAAAGGATTGCCTTTGTTTGGAGTCCAGTTTAATAGATTTTTTATTCCACCATATAGCTCAAATCTATTTAATCCACTAAACGTGAATTGAATATTTTGTATGCTCCAGACTGGTGAAAACTCTTTCCTTGGATCAAGGTCACTTAGCAATGGTAAACGCATAGGGCTGTAAATATTGCCTGTGTAGTCAATAGCAAGATTAAATGGTTTGATTTTGTATGAAATTGCCCAGTTTCCTGAAAATTTTTCTGTAAGAATTTGTTGCTTCTTAATTCCATGTTCAAAACTGGCAACATCCTGATAAGTTGCCCCAACGATAACCTTCAGTCCATTGTTAAAAGCCACATCAACATTAGCACTTAATCCTTTACTTACGGCATAACCATCTAAATTATCATAAATAATCTTATTAGGATCTGTATCAAAATCGCCTATAATTCTATTGTTAAAATAGGTATAAAATGCCGAGCCTTCAAGACCTAAAAAAGTCCCATTATCTGTGTATATTTTCTTTAAATAATTAAGATTTACATTATATGTTTTTTCGGGTTTAAGCTCATTAGGAATCTCTACAGTTCTGGCGCCTGTTAAGGCAGCATGATCTTCAGTAAAGATGTTTACTACTCTAAAGCCGGTCCCTGCATTTAATCTAAGAATATTATTATCATTTATGTTCCATTTATAAGCAACTCTGGGTGTAAAAATATTTCCATGAACAGAATTATAGTCATACCTAAATCCTGCAAGAAATTTATGCTTTGCGCTTAGTGTTATTTCATCCTGAATAAAGATTCCCGGGAGCCAGGTGTTTTTTGCAATCTCCTGGTTAAGGCCAGTAGTTGCTGCAGTATTATCATCATAAAAAGTATATCTTAAAGCTGTTCCAAGCAAAAGATCATGATTGTGAATCTTCTTATCCCAGGTGAGTTGGATAAACCCTATTTTCTGCTCAGCAATATAAGATGTTGTTCCATATCTGCTATCCTGATTATGTTCATTGTATGAAAAAGCCAGAAATATCTTCTCTTTTACCGGCAACTGATAATTTCCAATTAATTCCCAGCGTTTGGTATAAATGCTTTCACCATAGACCTGATCTCCACCCCTAAATGACTTATTCCATTGCATTTCTCCTCCCCACCTGTCTTCATACATATACCTTGCGCCTAGCGTAAATATTCGTTTGTTTTTCCTTTCAAAAGTCCATTTCTGGAATACAGAGATACGATCCTGAAGCGTCACATCTGTGAAATTATCATGATTGTGATCTACCGGATTGCCATATTTAAAATAATTCACCCCTGTTAATGCGATGGCTCTTTTACCGAGGTTAAATTTAAATCCAAGATCAGCATTGTATTCCTGATAATCGGTGGCAAAAAAATCTGCTGAGAGCAGCGGTGCATTTTCAGGCTTTTTAGTAATGATGTTGATTAAGCCTCCAACTGCCTCACTACCATACAAAGACGATGCAGGCCCTTTAACAATTTCAATCTGTTCTACCAGTGAATTCGGAATTCCTGAAAGTCCATAAACAGTCGAAAGACTACTTACTATTGGCATACCATCAATTAAGATCATAGTATAAGGCCCTTCAAGACCATTAATATGAATATCTCCGGTATTACAAATATTGCAGTTTAGCTGTGGCCTTACTCCATTTACGTTCTGAAGCGCCTCAAAAATACTTGGAGTTGGATTCTTTTTAAAGTACCCCGGCGTATAAACCTCTACCGGAACCGGACTCTCCAATCTCTTTACTTCCTTTAAAGTTCCTGTAACTACAACCTCATCTAAATCATTTTGAAGGTTGCTAAGATCAAAATTTAAAACTGATGACTCCTCATTCTTTAATGTAACGGCTTTAACCATTTTTCTAAACCCTATTGCCGATGCCTGAACCCTATAAGTACCCGATTTAACCTTACTAAGTGTATAATTCCCCATACTATCAGTTTGAGTGATTAGTTGAGTCCCCTCAATTCTAATATTTACGAGAGCTAAGGGCAGCTCTTCAGAAATAATTTTACCCCTAATGCTTCCGGTTTGCCCCATGGCATTCATAACAAACAACATAGAAAGAACTGAAAGTAAAGTTTTGCTAAACATATTTTTATATTAATCTAATAGCCAAATAACTTCAACAAAACTAATAAAGTTAGATTAACCTAACAAATATAATTTGATATTTATTATTTTTATTTCCTTTATAAAGCGATAAGTTTGTAATATGCTATCTTATACAGAAGAAAACTATTTAAAAGCTTTATTAAAACTGAGCTTTCAGAACGAAGACAGGCCGGAGGCAGGCACCAATGAAATGGCAGCTTATTTAGGCGTTAAACCTGCTACTGCCACAGATATGTTAAAAAAGCTGAAGGAAAAAGATCTGGTTACTTACAAAAAGTATGGCAAAATATTACTTACAGATATCGGCAGAAAAAATGGCATCGCCATTTTAAGAAAACACAGACTCTGGGAAACATTTTTATATGAGAAACTGGATTTTAGCTGGGATGAGGTTCATGAAGTTGCTGAACAACTGGAGCATATACAATCAGCTAAACTGGTAGATAAGCTGGAAGAGTTTCTTAACTTCCCGGAATTTGATCCACATGGCGACCCAATTCCAAAAGCAAACGGGGATATGCCCGCCATTGCAAAAACGTTATTAGCAGAATTAAATGCTGGCCAAAACTGCAAAGTGGCAGCCGTTAAAGACACCTCTACTCTATTTCTTCGATATTTAGAGAAATTGAAGATCACCATTGGCACCAAGATAAAAGTACTTGAAGTTATTGCTTTTGATGGGTCATTGAATATTCAGATTGAAAATGAAGAGCCAAGAAGCGTATCTATGAAATTTGCAGAAAGTTTATTTATTAACCAACTTCCATAACACCTATTATATGTCAACCGAAATAAAATGTCCTAATTGCGCGCATACTTTTCCCATTGAAGAGGTGATGGCTGAGGAATATAAAAAAGACCTCAGAGAGAAGATGGTTACCTTTACCAAACAAAAGGAAGATGAATTTGCTAAAAAGCAAAATGAATTTCAAGCATTGCAAAAACAGCAGGAACTTGCTTTTGAGCAGCAACAAAAAAAACAAGCCGCAGCTTATGAGCAAAAATTAAGCGAAGAAAAGAAGCAGCTGCAAACTGTGCTAGAAGAAAGCTTGCGCAAAAGTATAGCAACAGATTTCGAAAATAAGCTGCAAATGCTTGATAATGCGAACAAAGAGAACGAAGAAAAATTAAAATCTGCCCGCGCCAAAGAGCTTGATTTCCTGAAAAAGGAACAGGCAATGAAGCAAAAGGAAGAAGAAATGGAGCTTCAACTACAACGCAAACTACAAGAGCAGCGTGCCGATATGACGGAGCAGATCAGAAAGCAAGAGGCCGAAAAAAACAGCATAAAAGAGACCGAGCATCAACTGAGGGTAAAAGAACTGGAGAAACAACTCGACGATCAGAAAAAACTGGCAGAAGAAATGAAGCGTAAAGTAGAACAAGGATCTATGCAGTTACAGGGCGAAGTACAAGAACTAATTTTAGAAGAATTACTTAGAAATGCATTCCCTTTTGATCTGGTATCTGAAGTCGGTAAAGGAGTAAGAGGAGCTGATTGCGTTCATCATGTCAGAAATCAATTTGGGCAGGAATGCGGTAAAATCATATATGAAAGCAAACGCACTAAAGATTTCTCGATGGAATGGATTGAGAAATTAAAAAAAGACATGCGCAGTATGGGCGTTGACGTTGCAGTTATTGTTACCCAAACCTATCCAAAAGGGATGGACTGTTTCGGCGAAAAAGACGGCGTTTGGATCTGTTCGTTTGATGAAGTTAAAGCAGTTTCCTATATCCTGAGAGATGGAATTGTGAAGCTGTTCAGTGCTTCAAAATCCCAGGAAAACCGTGGAGATAAAATGCATATGCTATATGATTATTTAACGAGCAATGAATTCTCTGAGCAATGGAAAGCCATTAGAGAAGGATTCATGAGCATGAAATTATCTATCCAAAGAGAACGCGATGCAATGGAAAAGCTATGGAAAGCCAGGGAAAAACAACTAGAAAAAGTATTGTTAAATGCAGCACATATCAGGGGTTCTATTGAGGGTATTGCCGGAACAGATAGCATACAGCTAAGTCTTACTGATGACGAAGACGATCCTTTACTGTTAGAATAAATCCGGGTTATGATATACGCGAAAAAGAAAGTACAACAGACTGCTCATTTGGCCGCCCAAGCGGCCAAAATTATTGCAAATGTAAAAGAGCTTCTGGAAAAGAATCTATTAAGGATTGAAGGAAACGAGGTGTATGTGTATCCCGAAATCCTTAAAGATAAACCAACAGCATTAAATTGGATTAAATGCCTTCATCTGTATTGTATGCTAAAAAAGCGTTTTAAAGAAAGTGACTCACTTTTCTTTAAAGATTATACCACAGGAGAACAAATTGGGGCTTACAAAAACAAGAAGGCGAGCGTCACTATTTTCACTTAAGCCCAGTTACAACCATCTGCTTTTGCACCAGTTTTCTTGTTTCTCAAAGTCCATAAACGTCCAGGCCACAAACCGACTGATCTTTTGCCCTTGCACCATTTCTATTGTTCTAACTTCAAATGCGTTAGAATTTTGAATCGCTTTATAAATAAAAGGAAGGTTACTACTCTTTGAAACTAAGGTCGAGAACCATAGACATTGCTTTGCAAAAGAAGCACTCTCCTCTATCATTTTTCTAATAAACCCGACTTCCCCTCCTTCATACCAAAGCTCCGTATTTTGTCCGCCAAAATTCAGCGTTACCTCCTTACCTTTTTGCTTACCCAAATTCTGTAATTTCCGCCTTGTGCCAGATTGAGCCTCTTCGGCAGAAGAATGAAAAGGTGGATTACACATGGTGAAATCAAACAGATCCTCTGGTTTGATAATCCCTTTAAAAATATGATGTTTATTACTCTGTGGCCTGCAAGTTATGGAATTTGTCAGTTCCGAATTTGATGCAATAATTGCTTTGGCCGCTTTTATGGCTCCAGAATCTATTTCGGTCCCCACAAAGCTCCAACCATAATCCTGATGACCAATAATTGGATAAACACAATTAGCGCCCAATCCAATATCTAAACCTCGAACTGATTTTAGCGTTGGTATTACACCATCATTAACAGAAGCGAGCAAATCCGCCAGATAATGTACATAATCTGCCCGGCCAGGTATAGGAGGGCAAAGATATCCCGCCGGAATATCCCAATACGAAATACCATAGAAATGTTTAAGAAGTGCTTTGTTAAGACTTTTAACCGCAGCAGGATCAGAAAAGTCTATAGATTCGTCGCCATATGAATTAACTGCAACATAGTTTTTCAATTCCGGATAGCTTTTAATCAACTCGGGAAAATCGTACCTGAAGCGATGTTTATTTCTTGGATGGAGGGATGTTTTTTCTGTAGACATTCGTATAAAAATTATCCAAAGTTAAGGGTTCTGAGTAAACAATTGGATATATTAGAAAGCATGACGTACTTTGCAAGTATAATTTTTCAATTTTGAAGGTACTATGCTAAAGTTTATCAAGGGATTTGGGTATGCGTTTTCGGGTATTGGTTATGCCTTTAAAACACAGCTTAATTTTAAATTTCATATTGCGGCCCTCCTTGTAACGGCCATTGCCGGTTGGTATTTCACATTATCTATAAATGAATGGCTTTGGATAATTGCCGCAGCCGCTATTGTTTTAATAACAGAATTGTTGAATACAGCTGTAGAAGTACTTGTTGATTTGGTTTCGCCAAACTTTAATCCTAAAGCAAAGATCATTAAAGATGTAGCTGCCGGAGGTGTATTGATTGCGGCTATTGGTGCAGCTATAATTGGCTTGGTCGTCTTTATTCCTAAAATTTTTTAGGCCATGCTGCATAAAACCAGGGGAATTGTTTTAAAAACCACACTCTATAGTGAAAGCAGTGTAGTTGTACAAATCTTTACCGAAAAATTTGGCATCCAATCTTACATGATCAATGGCGTTAAAAAACCCAAGGCAAAGATCAGAATGAATATGCTCCAGCCATTGCATCTTGTAGATATGGTGGTCTATCATAAAACCAATACCAGCATACAGCGCGTTTCGGAACTCAGGCCATCTCCTATTTTTAGTAGCATTCCTTATGACATCATAAAAAGTACAATGGCAATCTTCTTAAATGAAGTATTGTACAAGAGCATAAGACAGCAAATGGCAGATGAGCACCTATTTGATTTTATATTTAATGCTATTTGCTGGCTGGATGAAAATAGCGAAACAAACGTAAATTTCCACCTTGCATTTTTGCTCAAACTATCACGGCATTTGGGATTTGCGCCCAGTATGCAAACAAAAAGCGACCAGAGTTATTTTGATTTACAGGAAGGGGAATTTAAGTCGATGCTCCCTGTACACCCCCATTATTTAGAAAAATCTGATGCGATTCTCTTTATTTCTCTGTTTACCTCACCTTTTGAAAAAATAAATCAAATAAAATTAGAAAATAAAACAAGAAGATTCATTTTAGATAAAATATTGATTTACTACACTTTACACACAGCATCTTTTGGTGATATTCGTTCGCATCAAGTTTTAGAGGATGTACTGTCTTAAAATATTACAAAAGTTTTGGAGTTTTAAATTAGAGGTGTATATTTGCACTCCCTAACAATCAGGGATTAATACAGCTTACTCGGCTGGCTTCTTAGCAAAAGAGTAGAACCAAGGGGGAGATTAGCTCAGCTGGTTCAGAGCACCTGCCTTACAAGCAGGGGGTCACTGGTTCGAACCCAGTATCTCCCACCAAAACCTAACGAGGATTCGAAGGTTATTAACAACAGCTTACTCAGCTGGTTTTTTAAACAAAAGAGTAGAACTAAGGGGAGATTAGCTCAGCTGGTTCAGAGCACCTGCCTTACAAGCAGGGGGTCACTGGTTCGAACCCAGTATCTCCCACCATAATGGACAACCTCGATAATTCCGGAGTTGTCCATTTTTTTTGCCCGCGCAATTCCTTGTTTATCAATGCAATACAGGCGTTTAAGTCATTCACTTTAGCGGTTCGAACTCCCTCACTGAAATAGGTCAAATTAGCGGGATAAACCGCACCAATTATCGCTCTTTTAGCAATACTATCCCCGGCTCTATACTTCCTGTAACCATATTTCAGGTTCGAAAAACACACATTAAGGTCCTTTTCAAGGCTGGCTTCAGCACTTATCAAATCAGGGATCTGTGCTTCCAGTCGCCTGATCTTTTCTTCAGTATCCTTTTTAATGATCTTATAATCCTCAGCATCAAAAGTTCCTGATGCTAAAAGGTTACGGGAATGGCTCAGTTTAGCATTGAGTTCCCTGACCTGGGTAACAATATCATGTCTGGCATCAGGATCACCTTGATGTAGGTTTCTGTAGGCTTTTAATATGCATTGTATGTAAAAATTGTTGTAGTCTTTACCTATGAAATAATCTTCCAGTTCTATTTCCAGAGTTTTATTGACTTCTTCTGCCTTAAACCTAACAGGGCAACCTCTATAGCAATGGTAGTAATGATAATAGGCATTTCGCCCTTTTGAGGCACTCCCCGAAAGTAACTTACCACACTCCGGGCAGATTAGAAATCCTCTCAGGTGGATCTGGTCAGCTGCATCTATTGCCGTTGCATCGATTCTGGGACTTACCTTTCGTTTATCCAGTATGTCCATCGCTTTATAAAATAAACCTTCAGTAATCAGTGGCTCATGTTGGCCGGGGACCAATTGTTCTTCTTCATCTTTATACCGGGGGACTACAATCTTACCGCAATAAACCGGATTGCGAATAGCGGAATAAAGGTTATTTACGCCACAGGGTAAACCCTTTGCTACCGCCCTCAGGTGAATTTGGTTAAGGTTATAATGACCCTTAACCAGTTCCTGAAAGATCCACTTCATTGCTGAGGCGGCAGGTTCAACCGGTGCGATATACTTGGTGCCATCTAGACGTGTAAAATTATCATAACCAAGTGGAGCGGAGGAAATCCAGCGCCCTTCTTTCTTTGCAGTTCTCATGCCATTGAATACATTGATTGACCGCCTGTCGTTTTCTACTTCGGGCGCAGCAAGGTAAAAGGCCAGCATCATTTTATTTTCGGGAACAGTCAGATCAAGTGGTTGTTCTATGGCCTGCGGCTCCACGCCCAGCTTCCTTAAAACCTCAATCATGCCATAAGCATCTCCGGTGTTCCGGCTGAATCTGTCCCATTTGGTGAACAATACCAGGTTAGACTTGTATTTATATTTCTTTAGATGGGAGATTAGTTTAGTCCAGCTTGGGCGGTTAAAAGTCTTTGCAGAATGGTCTTCATAGTACACTTTTCGGACGGTGATATTTTTCAGTCCACAATAGTTGCGCAATACTTCTTCCTGGTTTCTTTGCGAATATCCTTTTGAGGCCTGTTCATCGGTACTCACCCTAACATACAAATCAGCTATTTCCATAATAATCAGCAGTTTAACAACCACCAATTTACAGAAAAACGGCTTAAACAACAAATTGAAATGGAAATTCCGAATTAAAACGTTAGATAAAATGGGTTAATTTTAGCAGACTACTTTCCCTTTCATAAGTCACGTGATTATCAACAAAACTTAGCTTTCCCTGAAAAAGCATTGTGATCAAACGTCGCTTATGTTCCGTAGTTGCCTTTGCATAGCTCACATCTAGTCTTAAAAAATCTGTGCCGTATCTTTTGTTCATTTCTGAAAATTGAAGTTCAGCATCTGGCATACGGGCAAGCTCACTTTCCAAGGTGTTCAGGTGATGTATGTTTTCATCTTTTACCTTCAGGTATTCTTCTGGCTCTAAATGTGCCGATAACAGGAGTTCTCTTGCCTTGCTAATTTTTGTTTTTGTGGCTTCTATTTCCTGAACTAAGGAATTGCGTCTTCTTATATTGAGTCCTTGCTTGACGATCAGGCGTTTTTTGATGATACGTTTGAATAATGGGATAAATTGCCGTTGAGGAATAAACTTCTTTAACAGCGTTTTAAAAGCTGTGCTTATCATAACAGCCTTGTACCTACACCTGCATCCTTTAAAGCCGTGGTAGTAGTAATAATAAGCGCTACGCCCTTTACTTGCGCTACCTGTCATGATGATGTTGCAACGCCCGCAGTAAATATAGCCTCTAAGTGGTAATTGATCGGGCACGTAGATCTGCCGTCTTTTGCCTCTCCTATTATTTAGGATGTCTGATACCGCTCGGAATAAGCTTTCTGTTACGATCCCTTCATGTTGTCCTTCCGCCCAGTATGCTGGTTCATCGTTAAATGCAGGCACAAGGATTTTACCACAATAGACAGGATTACGTAGGATGTTGTAGAAGTTATTGAGTCCGGTTTTCAAGCCCATTCCTCTAACTTTTCTCCAGACTTGTTCGGTAGTATACTCCCCTTTCCCGATTTCTGTAAATGCCCATTTCATCAGGTTAGCCTGCGGATATTTGGGTGCGATGTATTTCCTTCCATTGGTATTGAAGTTCCCATAACCGATAGGTGGATTGGAAACATAACGCCCTTCCTTTCTGGCCCTGCGCATTCCATGAAAGACATTCAGTGCCCGCCTGTCGTTTTCAACTTCAGGAGCGGCCAGGTAAAAAGCCAGCATCATTTTGTTCTCTGGAATGCTTAGGTCGAGCGGCTGTTCAATGGCCTGAGGTTCTATGCCGTAAGATCTGAGTTGACTGATCATTTGGTAAGCATCACTGGTATTGCGGCTGAACCGATCCCATTTCGTGAATAGCACGAGCCCTTCGTAATTGAAACGGTTCTTTTTAAGATTTGACAGATAGGCTTTCCAGGCAGGACGATTGAAGCTTTTTGCAGAATGGTCTTCCAGGATCACTTCTCGAACCTGGTAATCTTTATTTATACAGAAATTGCGGAGGTGCTCTTCCTGAGCCCTTTGGGAATAACCTTTATCGGCTTGCTCATCGGTACTCACCCTTATGTATAGATCGGCCATTTTCATACGCCAAGAAAGTCATCTATCAGAATGTCAGCAAGCAGGTTAAAAAATTCTAATAGCTGTTTTGCTTCCTGGGTGTTAACGATTATACCATCTTTTTTTAATGTATCAAGCACATATTGCGGGGTGATTTTGTCATTATATATTTCCATAGGCATCTGCATTTAAATGCAATGATCAATATTTATGTAATGTTCTATAGGGGACTTTATCGGGGACTCCGTATATTTTTTTTATCCCATAGGTTGAGTTTAGATGAAAATGAAGATACCCTTAAAACATTTGGAGGGTATTTTATTTGTTTTGAGTGATATTTATATTAAAAAAACCATAATGGTCAGTTTGGGATCGTTAATTACTAGATACATAAATACTGTAGATTTGTTGTCATTCAAATTGATACTCAATAATGACACGAGAAGAGATAATCGAAAAGGCCAAGAAAGGTTTTATACCAGCACCATCTCCGATGACAAAATCAAATAAAATCACGTTAGCTGTAGGGGCTGGCGCTGTTGAAAACGCATGGAATCCTGTGATTAAAGCTTTGCAAAATGATTTTGAATTCGAGATAGATGGAGATTGTGCAAATAGTTATTTGGCTAGGATTGTTTACTTAACCAGATTTTATACGCATCCAAAAGCGACATTGTTAAAAGAGATGCTAAGTAATGTTAAGAGGGTTAAATTAGGCATTTGTAAACAACTGAAAAAAGCAGAACAAGCAAAGAGTATCAGAGCAAGGAAAGACCTATCTTCTATTCTACATAAATTTGTTTTTTCCGATGACTTGGCAAGTTTAATGGTTCTTAATACTAACTGGGATACGGTAATGGATAAAGCAATAAATAAATTAGCAGAGCCATATTACGAGCATATACCTGTGATTCATATTCACGGAGAAGCAAGTCAACCCGATAGTTTGTATCTCCCTTCTGAAATGGCTGTCGAGGCCTATAGAACTGAAAAGGAATCAGAAGATTTTTCTACAATGCATAGAAATGTATGGTCATCCATGGAATTATCCTCCAAAACTATATTATACGGCTTATCACTGGATCCGTTAGATGCTGAACTTTGCCAGACACTTGCGGCAGGTTGGTCAACACCAAAATGTCAGGAGATTATTATTATTGATCCCCAACATGAAAAAATAGCAAAACGCGTAAAAATGTTAACCGATAAGCGATATAAAACAGAAATAACAGGATATCTGCCATGGGATCTCAGTAATAAAACTGTATATCAAACTAAATAGACTCTCCGCCAGTTACATATCTAATTAAACAATTCTCTAATAAATCCATTCCATAATAATATGTGTTGACAAAAAATGAATCAATTTTTACTGAAAAGTCTATCAATCTCCACCCATGGATCTTCAAAAGGTTTGCTTTCTGATATGGGCGTAGGCGAGAAATCATCATCATCCCAGTTATTCATATACTGTTCTTGTATATCGTTTACAATTCTTGAAGCATCTAGTTCGTATTCATGATCCATTTCATCAAAATAATCACCTAATGATATGCCATTAACAAACTCAATATATCGATCCCAAACGTGATCTCGAACTCGGTTTTCAGCACTTGACATACCGTACTCGCCAATATAGCGGATTAGATCATTTTCATCGTGATAGATGTCTTTAATCATATCTGAAAAAACCGCACCTAACTTGAGTTGGAGTTGCAGCTTGTTGTTATTGTTATCCAGAAATGTACTGAAATCCTGATTGTATATTTTAAAGAGTTCTTTGAAATGATCGAAATCGTTCTCTATTTCGACATTATTTAACATACCAAGGATTAGCCTTTCAAAGTGAGTTTTGATCTTCTTGATAACTTCGGGCCACTCTTCATGTAAGCCAATACACCAGATTAGAAAAGAAAGCTTCCCTGAATTAATAAAAGATAGATCAGCGACTATTTTTTCTACTAAATCACTAGCGATATGTTGAATGCTTGAGATATTTGGCTCAAAGAAGGACTGAAGCAAATCCAAAATCTGAAGTGGAACACAAGACCTGTCTTCAATTGACTTTAATTCGCTGAATTTTGGTGTTAATACTTGAAAAAGCTCCTGGCGGATACTTGGTTCTATGTAAACTTTGTCATTAATTTTTACGTCAAAATAGACTGTGATCTGTTCAACGTAAACGACAGAACTTAAAGTCGCTATGATTTCCGCATTATTTCCTTTCATATACCCAAGAAGAAAATCAACAATTGAAGGATTAAAAAAAGTATACAGGTTTTTACTGGTACTAGAATCGTGTACTGCATTTACAAAGCCATTGAGAACTTTCTTTAATGAATGCTGGAATGCTCTTGGATTACGCTGTATGTTGTTATTTTTGATTTCATACCTGTATCTTGATTCGAAAGCAATCAATAATTGATCTTCTGGGACATTATTTCCACCAAGAGTGAACAAGCATAACAAAAGATATCTGTCTTCGTTACTAAGTTGCTTTTCAAATGCATATTCCCAGATCTCGTCAGGGTGTTCGAGCTTGTCGTAAATATAATCCTTAACTGTTTTAAATCCAGACCCCTTATATTTGGATTCATCGGTAATGAATTGGATCAACCTTGGAAAATAGTTGCGATGCTGAATGATGTTCTTGTAAACTTCTTTATTGAAAAAGGACTGTCGAAATTCCTTACCAAGTTGGCTGAAGAAAACATGATTGTAAAGTATAGTTGCTTTATCCAACATAGAGTACTGCTGGAGTTTTAGTTCATATTGTGAAAGTGTAGTTAACCCACTATTTTTAAGATGCTCATAGTCATACTTCGCTTGGTTTAGGATGGTAGTCCTAGATGTTAATACTAAGTATTTATTTTTAGCGAACTGAAATTTTTGCATGAAACTAATGAGTTTATTCTCTGGATTTTTTTGGGTTTTAATGTCATGAAGATTGGCCCCAAGAAAATCATCGATGAAAAATATCTGTTTTTTAAGCGGATCGTCTGAAAACGCATGTTCAACTTCCGCGATCCGCCCATCGCAATATACCAAGTCATACCCCCTGGCTAGACGCTCACAGATGAGCATAAAGGCCAACGTAGTTTTACCCACTCCTGGTGCTCCGGATATGATCAAGAATTTGTTTTCTGAGAGTTTGGAAATTGCATTATTAAAATTTGAGGTTAGCACATAAAGTTTGGTATTTGCAACGATTTTCGCCCGATGGAATTCGGAGTTATAAACGGAAGCATGATGCAATATATTCAACATCACATTAGTACTAGTCAACCATAGTTTAAAGAATTTTTTCTCCACCTCCGGGTTTCGACTCAATAGATTTTCAATCCGTTTTCTGCCATAGATGTCATTTGTGTTGCGAACATAAGGTGTTAATACGGCTTTAATGTCTCTGGCCTGCGCAGGTGAAAGGGGAAGCGTAGTCGCTACAATATATCTGCCTGGAGTCGGAGACATCTTTTTAAGATTTGACAATTCTGTATTCTTCAATTTTTCTAGTAGAAGAGAGTATGAAGAATTGATATAATGCTTGCACTGGACTACAATCTCGTTTTCAACTTTTCCGGCAAATACCAAGTCAATACCTCCATCTCTTCCAGCCTTAAATACCTGAAAATTGACCCCATAATGAATGTCGTAAAGTTCCTTGCAAAGATCCTCAAACTCTTTGTCGTTTAACACATCTAGGTTGTATTTCATACTTGGGTTTAGTTATGTTTTAAAGCTATGTAAATCAGGACAGGATATAAACTTGTTCGGTCCTAAGTCTATTTGTAAATAAATTATCAAATATTCAGAGTTAGTATGCCATGAGGCAATCTAATAGTTGGTCTTTAGAAATAATAAGCAGGTTGCTGGTATTGAAGGTTGGTTTACCAACATCATATAAAAATTCAAAATAACGATAGAGGTTAAGGAAAGCGCGGTGTTTTGTCTCATTAAACCCAATGGCTATTCCAACTTTACCAAGTGTGGAAGCATTGATCGCACCGCCCATTAGATGCTTTCTACTGACGTTATTTTCAATCTCTATTGCTATAAAACATCTTCCGTTGTAATTGGTGTGTTCAAGGTCATGAAGTTTCCTTGATACTAGATCGTTTCGATATTCAGGAAGGGTTTGACTTGTTATTATTTGAAGATTTTCTAGGTGGATCTCTGTCAATTGCTCAAAAAAACTCTTATGACCATTGAATAAATCTAGGTGTTCTTCGGTTTTTTGATTGCCATCCTCGATCGCAAATGGCCCAAGCGCAATATCCAAACGCGGTGCATAGAGTCCGTGTTTCATCTTTGAACTCCATTCATTTTTGGTTTCCAACTCAAATCTATGCTCGAATTCTGATTGCAAAAGTAATTGATATTCTGAGACTGTCATTATTTCCTTATAAACTGATATTTGTTTTCGCGTTTATAAAAAGCTTCCTTACCGCCTTCTAATGACACTAATACATCCCTTGTTTTAGTATTTTCGATTGTGGTGCCCTGCAAGATTGTGAATCCGGATTTCTCATCATTACTTAATATTTGGATAAACTCAGCGTCCCCGTTAACTACAAAATTTGCGTTGTGTGTAGCAAAAATTATTTGCCTGTTTTGCTTTGATTGCTTGATCACATCTACAAGATAATTTGCGATTAAAAGGCTGTCCAGATGTGCTTCCGGTTCATCAATTATTATGGGATTATTGCCCAGCAACAACAGTATAACCAGAACCGCAGTGCATCTCTGTCCGAATGATGACGATTCGACTGGTCGGCCATCATATAACACATTTATTTTTTTAAAAGCTTTATGATCTAAGAAATTTCTTTCGCATAAGCACCTATATGCCTCAAAGCTGGAATCCTCTTGGAATAAGTCATAAAGAAATGTTTTAGCAGAACTTGTACTACTGTGACCTTTTATTGCAATTAAAAAAGTTTGTTTGTCAGTAATTGTTTTTGGGTCCTGACAGAACAAAATGTCTTTAAGAACAGCATCACCCTTATGGTTGCTTTGATTTATACGTCCTTCAAATAACGACTTGAAATTGCTAAAAATTTCATCTTTTGCGGCTTGTTCATCAAAATCCAAACTCAGCGAAATTGGCTTTATTGATGGGTTGTCAATATCCTCCAACACCTTGCTTATTTCAASARSMTTSSMTTCTAGTTTATTCCTATAGGCCAAAGAATCAGTTGCAAGTTTAGTCTTATCAAATGCCTCAATTTTTTCCTCAAGCTCCTTTATTCTCTGTAGTTTTTCTTCAATTTGCGTTTCAAGCCCGCCAATTATGGTCGATGCATTTGATATGTCGTTTAGGTTGTCCTGTGTAACACCTTTGTTGGATAAATATTGTCTTAACTCTATTTGTTTGGCATTCTTTTTTTGTTCTAAGTCGGCAAGTTCACCTTCTGCTACAGTTATTTGATCGCTTGAAACGCCTTTAATTGCTTGATCAACACTCCCAGTAATTCTGTTTATTTCCTGATCAAAGTAATTTGTGCTATTTCTGTTCAATAAAGGTTTAATTTCCGTTGTTAGATCACTAATCAATTTATCAAGATCAGCTCTTCCTTTCACGTATTCATTATGCTTTTTAGTGATTTCGGTTATTTCTGCGCTTAAGGTTTTGTATTCGGCACTTGAAAAAGAATCTACGATCTTTTGATAACTCGCTTTTTCTTTTTGAAGTTGTGCAAGATCTTTTTTCCAGGAATTTCTGCTATTAACATTTATGGTATGCCTTTTAAACAAATGGAGTTCAGCGTCAAGTGTTGTCTCAAGCTCTGATAGCGTTCCGTCATCATCAGATTTCAAAAGCCTTGTATATATTGCATTAGTGAGCTTGGTGTAGTTTTGAGCAAATTCTTCGATCTCATTTTGACTTAAAAACTCGATCTGTTTTTCGTCATCATCATTGTCGATCTTAATGCAATCACCAATAGCAACCAATTTCCCATGCTCATCTTTGATTTTTTTGCTCTTAAAAAAGGTATTCTCTCCCGGTTTCAGTTTCTCATGTATCATATTTAATAATGTGCTTTTACCTGTGCCTCTTCCGCCGATGATGCAGGTAAAGTTTGGACTAAACCTTATTTCTTGTGTTCCGGTGAAACAGAAGGGTTCTCCTTCAAAGCTACTATTGACTGGAAAATTAAGGGCTACCTTATCGATACTCCTTAATGGGTTTATTGGTGGTTGTTCCCCTATGAATACCCTGTAATTCGGTTCATGCAGGATTTGTCTCAATCCCTCAAAAGTCGCTTCTGCCTTTATCCATAAGTTTTGTTTGACTGTATAAGAATTTACATTGTGATTATCCGAGCAGATTATGGTTGGTATTCTTTTACCAGTAGTTCGGTATACATGTGGCAAGACCATCTTTTTATAATCCTCAAAATCTTTTTCTTGACCAAGTTCAAAAATATCAATTGCTTTCGCAATGTCTTCTTTTTGAGCTAATCCGTGGCTAAGGGAATGAGCTATGSKWTCAAAGCTNTTGCTCTTAGACCCAGCATGAATTGTTACAATTCCGTTTAGTTCTTTAATCAGTTTTATCGTATCTGCAAGATCACAATATACTTCATTATGTCTTTTGCCTTCACTCTGTATTCTTCTTATAGAAGTAAGATTTTTTAGCTGTCCCCATACATATTCCAGATTACAGTTCTCGTCAAAAATAGCAATGAAATGAATAGGTTCATTTCCCCTTGCATCGGACAGAAATTCGATGCCAGGCAACACAGTAATCTTTCCCTTGCCGAGCTTCTGGAGTTCCTTAATTCGATCAACATCTATTACATGATGGTCTGTTATTGCAACAACTTCCACGCCATTGGCCACCAGGTTGTCTATTATATTTTGATTGGTAACTGACTGATCAGCGTAATCATAAGAAGAAGGTGTGTGAAAATGCAAATCCCATTTTCGCCATTTAGAGCCGTTCATTTAGAGCAATTAAGTTAGAATTTTAACTGAAGATACAAACTTAACAAATAATACAATGTTTGCCTTATTTATAAACTTCTATAGTTAAACTATCGGTACTCCCCAATTTACTCCCCACAAATGCCTTACATCCTTTGTCAACTTTGGCTCAATCAAAATCATTGAGCCCATGAACAATATATTAGAACTAGAAGGCCGTGAGTTTAACGGCACACCTCATCCAAAGATCAAAAGGATCGTTACTACCCCGCGCAAAAAGATTCGCTCCAAACTCAGAGGATTTCTTCCCCTGAACCTGGAAAAATTCATCGAAACACGTCCCATCAACCAACCCAGTTCAAAGCGAAGTTCCGGCCTGGACCCAGGAATCTAATCAACTCATTGTATCACCTTTTTTAATCAGCACTTCCTGATGTGACTGGGGTATGCCGCCTGTTTCTTTGGCGGAGTGAAATGTACGTTTGTGATACAAACGGATTTCAGTCCTTGCCTCGAAACTCGGCTACGGCATAGGAAAACCCCTCGGAACTCGGTTTTTCTGACCTATAAAGCATCAGGATTAATGCAACACCATAGCACAAAATGAGCAGTAAAAATACCAGGAGAAATGCCCCCAAAAGAACCGAGTGGATACACATCAGATTGACCACAATGGAATCCAGGAAAATCAACGAACGGTTTAGAAAGACCGCTTATAAGGATTTGAGTTCTTATATCAGAAAGATATTGATGGATAAACCAATTACAGTGGTTATACGCAACCAGTCCTTTGATCAGTTCATACAGGAAATGATCTTGCTGAAAAATGAACTCAGTGCCATTGGGAGTAACCTGAACCAGATCGCCAGGAAGATCAACAGCTATGTGACAACGCCCAGCCTAAAGCTATTGATGGAGAGCTGCAGGCTGGTAAAAGAAAGTGTGGATACAAAGACCAGAGACATAAAAATCAAGTTGAACCAATTTTCAGACTCATGGTTGCAAGGATCATCAGCGGACGACGTATCCGGGGAGCAATAAATTACAATGAGCAAAAAGTTGCACAAGGAAAGGCGGTTTTTCTTAGCGCTGAAAATTACCTCAAAGAAAGTCATCGGTTAAGCCCTACGGAAAAACTCCAAGTGTTGCAGCAAAGGACCAGACTGAATGAGCGGGTAAAGACCAATTGTGTGCACATCTCTCTGAATTTTGAAACCAACGAAAAGATATCCGCTGAAAAAATGCAGGAGATCGCAAAGGATTATATGGAAAGAATCGGCTTTAAAAACCAGCCCTATCTAATTTACAGACATGAGGATGCAGCTCACCCCCATTGTCATATCGTCACCACCAATATTGAGGCAGACGGAAAACGTATCAGTTTGCACAACCTTGGCCGTGACCAGTCTGAAAAGGGCCGGCAGGAAATTGAATTGAAATATGGACTGATCCAGGCAGCAGGCCGGGGCAAAGACCAGGACATACCTATAATAGATCCTTCGGCACTCAAAAAGGCAAATTACGGAAAGGATGAAACCAAAAAGACCATTACCCAGATCGTAAATACAGTCGTACAAAAATACAATTACAGCAGTCTGGCAGAACTGAATGCGGTATTGGGCAGGTTTAACATCTTAGCAGATCGGGGGCATGAAAAGTCAGCCATGTTTAACCAGCAGGGATTATTGTACCGGATCATTGATGAAAAGGGAAATAAACTGGGCGTACCTATTAAAGCAAGTCGCATTGCAAGCAAACATACGCTAGAGAAGCTGGAGCAACGTTTTGCCAGGAACAAGGGCAAGCGGAAGATCTTATCCGCTTCATTAAAGCACCGCATAGATCAGGTATTAAAGACCAATCCGACAAAGCAGGACTTTGAAAAGCTACTGAAAAAGCAAAAGATAGACATATTGTATCGTACCAGTAAAGACGGACAAACCTATGGGGTCACTTTTATTGACCACGCCGGGAAAGCGGTTTTTAATGGCAGTGAATTGGGTAAGGCTTATGGTGCAAAGGCCTTAACGGAAAATTTTGCTGAATCTTTGAAACATAAGCCAACAGCATTACCAAAGACAAAGTCTGCTGACCGTCCTAAGAAACAAAGCAAGCAGCGGCAAGGATTAATACAGCAACACGGCTCCTATCTGCAACCATCAGCGCCAACCAATTACCTGGAAATCCTGCTTGGAAAAACAGATCAGGAGCAGTCGGCGGCAATTCCTCGTAAACGTAAAAAGCGCAAAAAACTTCAATCCAACCAACAAATTACCCTATAAAACCATTATTATGAACACAGGAGAAGATGCCCAGGGACTACGTAAGATCCTTGATTTTACCAGGTTGATCAGTTTATTTATTTTGAGCATCCATTTTTACATCGTATGCTATAAGGCCTTTGAACTTTGGGGATGGACGGCGGCCCTTACAGATCGGATCGTCATCAATATCGCAAAGACCGGCCTGTTTACTGGCATTCTCAAACCGAAACTGGCAGGGCTTTTGTTTTTAGGCATCTCCCTGCTCGGCGCAAAAGGTAAAAAGGACGAAAAAATTCAAAAGAACAGCATAGTTATCTACCTGTCCAATGGCCTGTTGGTGTACCTACTGAGTCCTCTGGTGTTCTACCTGCGATGGAACATACCCCTCATCGCTGGCTTTTATATCGCTTTATCTGCAATCGGGTATTTGTTGATCCTTACTGGCGGTACCCGCCTGACAAGGCTGATTAAGAATAGCCTGTCCACTGATGTGTTCAATTCAGACAATGAAACCTTTCCGCAGGAAGAGCGATTGTTGGAAAATGAACATTCCTTTAGCCTGCCCACCAAATACAACCTAAAGGGAAAGGTCAGAAACGGCTGGATCAATGTAGTGAACCCCTATCGAAGTGTTTTGGTAGCGGGCTCTGGTGGGGCAGGTAAAACGTATTTTGTCATCCGGCATATCCTGGATCAGCAATTGAAAAAAGGATTTTGTTTATTCTTATACGACTTCAAGTATGACGATTTGACGAAAATGGCTTATAACAAACTGCTGAAATACCAGCAGAATTATCAGGTCAGGCCGACATTCTATGTCATCAACTTTGAAGACCTAAACCGCACCCATCGCTGTAACCCGCTTGATCCTGATGGCATGGAGGACCTAACGGACGCCGCTGAAGCCAGCCGTACCATTATGATGGGGCTAAATCGTGACTGGTTAAAAAAACAGGGTGACTTTTTTGTGGAAAGTCCGATCAATTTCCTGACGGCGGTGATCTGGTTTTTAAGACGTTATGAAGAAGGGAAATATTGCACCCTGCCACATGTGATTGAACTGATGCAGGCGGATTATGATCCTTTATTTGCGGTGCTGCAAACGCAGGAAGAAATTAAGGTGTTGATCAATCCATTTATTTCAGCCTTACAGAACAATGCACAGGCACAGTTGGAGGGGCAAATTGCATCCGCTAAAATTGGGCTGGCAAGATTGGCTTCTCCACAACTATATTATGTACTGACGGGCAATGATTTTACATTAGACATCAACAACCCTGATGCCCCTAAGGTGGTTTGTATGGGTAACAACCCTCAAAAGATTGACACTTACGGAGCGGTGCTTTCCCTATATGTGAACCGCATGTTAAAACTGATCAACAAGAAGGGCAAGCAGAAATGCAGCCTCATTTTTGACGAGTACCCGACGTTAGTGGCCAATTTAATTACGACGATCAGTACAGGTAGAAGTAATTTAATTTCCTGCACCATTGGCATCCAGAGTATAGAGCAGGTGAAAAAGGAATACGGTTCGGAACAGGCAGAGATTATTGCAGGAATTTGTGCCAATATGATCAGTGGTCAGGTTTCAGGTGATAGTGCTAAGAAGTTATCTGAAACTTTCGGTAAGATCATGCAGGACAGGCAGAGCATGAGTATAAACAGCTCGGATACTTCTATTTCTAAATCCATGCAAATGGAGTATGCCATTCCTGCATCTAAGATCGCGACCCTTTCATCCGGTGAGTTTGTGGGTATTGTAGCAGATAGCCCGAACGTGAAAATTCCGCAGAAAATGTTTTATGGAGAGGTACAAAATGACCATGAGGCGATTGCCAATGAAGAAGTTGCATACAGACCCCTACCAATAATTCAGAGAGTCACTAAAGAGGATGTGAGAGAAAACTACCTGAAGGTTAAAAAGGATGTCCAGCGACTAATGGAGCTGGAATTGCAAAAGATTAAGGAGCGCCAGCCGAAGAAAAAGAAAAAACGCAAAAACTGCGATGTTATTGGCAAAACCGGCACGGGTAAAATGAATACACAGCAAAAAGGTCTGTCGGTATGAGCTTTAACCATTCAGTTATTCAAATGTCTAAGGCATAAAATCTTTGGGACTACAATCAAAATCTTTAGCTAATTTGTTAAGTTGATCAAAAGAATACATACTTGGGAATTTTGGACTTTCTATTTGCCCAATGTAGCCATCTGTGACGTCTAATATCATAGCAATATAAGATTGAGTCTTCTTTTGACTATTTCTTATTCTCTTAACATTTTCAACAATAGCTATTTCAAAACTTGATTTCTGTCTCATTTAATTGCAATGAGCAGAAATTTTTAATTTTTTATTCTTAGTTATAGCTAAGAATATTTATATTCGATTATATAATTTGGGTCTTGCGCTGGCAACTCGTGATTCGAAGGGAAACAAGACGACGGTGAAGATGCTTACGCTGAATGGCATGGGCGCTTTTTGGCGTTCCCAGGTATGCAAATACCTCCAGTTTGATGAATTGAGATTCACGCCATCTAGCGTTAACTCTGTTTAAGACTCATTTTAATTGCTAACTAACTATTATTAATATGAACTTTACCAGTTGCAAGATCAAAGACGAACACCGTAATTTCCTCAAATTCAGTCAGGGTGATGAAAAAGGACTAGCTTACTTTTATAACCGGCTCTACCCTTCTTTATTCTATAAAAGAAGTCGGTACATTAAAGATGATACCAATGCGGCCAGCATCGTCAGCGAAGCCTTTCTGCGTCTCTGGCTAATCAGGAATAGTATCACAGACTCCAACCACATTGAAACCTTCTTGAGTGACACGACGATCGAAGCTTGTAAAGCCTATTACAAAACTTCCAGTCACAATTTCCAGCGGAATATGCTCAGGCTCGATGAGATCGAAAACTACCAGGAATTCATGGGAGGCTATGATCCTGAAGAAGAATTGGATCAGGATGACATCTTCTATCAGGAAGAACTGGATGAACGCTTAAAACTGCAGTGGCAGCAAGTTGAGGCGGTCATCCCCAATCTGACTGAGAATCAGCAACTGTTTATCAAGCTTTGCCTGAAATACGCTTTCAACTATGAGCGCATTGCCTGGCACATTGGTGGCATCTCCGATTATCAGGTCGCCAGCACGGTTGAAAAAACACTGGAAACCTTAAAGTCCATTCTGACCAGCTCACAAAAACTTGAGGCTACAGCAAAGACCACCAAATTCAAATTCGAAGGCGACCTCTGTGAAGAGCAATCCAGGATCMTNGCMYMNNCNCNATGAAYTCCWGKWNAGYTTTSRAKMKMWWRMNAGGYWNNTSAATWTAAGTCAGCAGCACATTCAACGAACCTTCGCTCAGGCTTGCACCAAGATCAAAAGAATTAAAAAATAAGCTATGGAAAAAGAGACCATGATTCTAACCCGTAAGATCCAGCTGCTGATTGATTCCGAAGACAAAGAAATCGTTAAAGCCGCAAAAGATCAGTTGTACAGCTGGCAGCGGATTTGTTTCCGTGCAGCCAACATGATCATGAGCCACCATTTC
>NZ_AWRU01000032.1:334749-519561 GCF_000523515.1 Pedobacter sp. V48
ACAGGAACAGGTCAAAGATTTTTTTTATTTAACAGAAGAAATTAAGCTTAAAATCGCTGATGAAAAGAAAGAGGAAAACGGCATTTTAAAATCCTCCCGGCAAAACACCACCTACCGGCTGCTCTCCAATCATTTTAAAGGACAGATTCCTACAAATATTCTAAGTTATCTAAACAACACCCTGWTYYCTWCWYKWMRCWMKKMMNAWSKTRGNCTATTGGAAAGGTGAAAAATCGCTCAGGAATTATAAAAAGAATATCCCCTTGCCTTTCGGTGCTGAAGTGATTTCAAAGCTAAACCATACGCCGGATGGACGAAATTTTTGCTTTAAGCTATTTCAGATTCCATTCAGAACTTATTTGGGTAAAGACAGATCAGATAAAAAGATTATGCTGAACAGAGTACTGAATGGTACCCTAAAACTTCGTGCCAGCAATATCCAACTGGATCAAGGCAAAATCTATCTGTTGGCAGCCATTCAGATCGAAAAGGAACAACATCATTTGGATACCTCTGTTATTGCAGAAGCGTCCTTATCTATTGAACACCCCGTTACCGTTAAAATCGGCAGCTATGAACATACCATTGGCAACAAGGAAGAATTCCTACACCGGAGATTGGCCATACAGGCGGCGATCTACCGGGTAAAGAAAGCCGTTACTTTTAACCGTGGTGGCCACGGCCGCAAGCGAAAAAAGAAATCTCTGGAAGACTACCAGCATCAGGAAAGAAAATATATTGACTATAAACTCCATGTGTATAGCCGCATGCTGATAGACCTGTGTGTCAAACATGAGGCGGCAACACTTATCCTGGTCAACCAGGAACTAAAGGAAGAAATAGCGAAAGAAGATCCTTTCTTATTACAGAACTGGAGTTATTACAGCCTGAAAGAAAAAATTGCCTATAAAGCGGACAGAGCAGGCATTCAGCTAGTAGTTGAGTAGAAGTATCAGGCCTGAGCCTGATGATGATAAGGTTAGTACATTGAAAGGAAGATATTTAATATGGAGGCTGTTTGCACAGCCATAGGGTGAGGTTGTTTTAACACTCACTGAATTGCTTAGCTAGAAATGTCTATTAGTAGGCATCACCTATTTTGAAAGCAATGCGTAATGCTCTATTGTAATTCCGTTTCAGAAATGCATGTCCTCCGGGCATTACAAAACGTAGATTCTTGTAATTGGTAAGCTTGGTTTGATAGATATGCCATTTGAGAAAGTTTGTCTTTTCGAATTCCACAGAATACCAGGCTGTATAGAAATAAGAGGCTGCTTGTACAGCCATAGGGTGAGACAAAATGTACTCACTAAGTTCCTGGCAGCATTTGGCAGTGCCATTTGCCTGCTCCATCGCGAACATACCATGCCGGGGTAGCTTATTAAAATCCCCTTAGATATATTGGATCAGGAAAAAATTAACATCAGAGGTTGCTTGTACAGCCATAGGGTGAGACAAAAATGTACTCACTAAGTCTTAAAGATAATACAACCACCATGGGCTCTATTGATTTGAGGTGCAATAGGACAGCAAGGAATCTGTCCAGTAATACCAATTAAATAAATTAATCAACAGGTTATGAATATTCTACTAAAAACATACGTTGCGAGCAAGATGAAATTCTTGCTGCATAGACATGAGAAAGAAAAGAACTGATCTGTCTAATTTTTGAGTAGTTAATATAGTTTTGTTAACTTCAATACATGGAGGCAAACGAGTCTAGTGACTATGTAAAAGCCCGGGTCAAGCTTTTATACGTTTATTTTAAAGCGAAGGAATGGGTAGTATCTGATGGTAAGGATAACAAGATATTAATTTACATTTCCTCGGATCAGTCTTTTTTGTATAGTACCGATGAACTTGCTGACATTATTGCTCAGTCAGATCTACACATAGAGCCAACTTTCCTCAAGATGAGCAGCGTTACATATCTATTATACCACCGGGGAACCTTTGTTGGCAAAGTAGTGGTCTTACCCGGTATTGAGTTTGATACCTAATCGTAGCAATAGGATTGCATATGAAATTATGTTATTGAAAAATAAAACCCTGTAGTTGTTTTATTTTCGAGAGTTTAAAATTTCTCAAATTGCCACTAAGGTTTTTTCCCTATTTTGCAAAATACGGAGAATTCCCTATTGACTTTTTTGTTTTTAAAATCCAGCTTCGGAGCAATTATTCCGCTGTCTGGTCTTCGCCTGGCAGTGATTGTTAATTTAAATCTATTGTTATGACTGAAGAATTTTTAAATGACTGTTATCAGGATTTGCTGGAACAGCTGGAGGAAAACAACGCTAAGGTTACCGCGCCATTAATTAGGGTAAGGGCTGCATTAACGCTAATCAAATCTTCAATTTCCAGAATCAAACAGGAGTTACTGAACCACACTTTTGCATCTGAAGCAGAGCAGATCAGATTGAACAAATATTGGATGGTGAAGTTTTATGCGTTGTTTGTGTATGAGACAGAACGTTTCCGGATTACGGATGCTTTACCTGCTGGGTCCGCAGAGGTGGTTCGCGGCTATTATGAAGGTCAGCTAGAGGTACTGGATTTGTATCTGCAGGCGCATGCGTTTTGGTTTGGCTATTATAAAAATGAGCAGGAACTTTTTGATGCTGTTTTGTTTTTGAATCATTCCGCTGATCAGTTGTTTTTACCTGAAAGCCCGGAATTTTTCGGTTTTGGGTTACCTGTCTGTACTTATATTTTTGCACGGTTTAGGGCCTATGAGCAATTGCGGGAACACCTGTTGGTAGTCTTAGGTACGCCTTCATCCTTTGACTCAGCTTCTGTGATCAAACGTAAGAACCGTCGTGAATTACGCTGGACGGGGGAATCAATTAATGCGGTGGAGTTGGGGTTTGGATTGCACGATACCGGACAGATCAATAATGGGAATGCTTCACTGACAGAGATCTTTGACTGGATGTCAGACACACTGAATATTGTAATCAAAAAGCCACACCGCAGGTTTGATGAGATTGAGGCCCGTAAAATTATCAGCAAAACAGATTTTACAGACCAGTTACGTAACTCCATCCTGAATCGTATCGACCGTAAAAACGAATATGATCCGGAGAAGGAAGAATTGCGCAGACAACGGGCGGAAAGGAAACGAAAGGCTTCAGAGAAGAGAGCCTTAGAAATAACTACTGAAAGGGCTACGCAGAAAGATGTTCCTGGTAGCAGTTCCCTATGTAATCCTGAAAAATAGGATTTCTTAGACCTTGTTCTTTAGCTCTTCAATTGCATTTTTCAAAATACTTTAAGGGTTACCCCAATGTTGTCCCCAAATAAGAAATCAGGTTTGCTGCAGTTTTGCCTTTGAATCCCGGGGCAATGGAGTTCCGGGATAAAAACAAAATTCTATGTTAAAAGCATTTTCATGGCAGGATTTTTTACTTGCCGCAACCATTATGAGCCTGCTCTGGTGGCTGGGCATCTGGCTCCTGTATTTCAGGAAACCAGTTGTTGGTGCTTCCCTTCCCCTATCCCACTCTTGGGCGAATGAGGTGGATGAGCTGGGGGCTGCTGACCTGATGGGTAAACCGGCACTGGATTCTGGGGTGAGTGTGGTGGAGGCGGATGACTTCTCTTTCGGCGCACCGCTTGCTGATGAAGGAGCGCCTGATCAAGAAGAACAATTGGGTGATCTTGCGGATGTGCAGGAAGAGATCAAGACGGTTTGCCGGATACTGGCTGCTGAAGATGGAACTAAGGAAGATTTCTTTTCCCTGTTTGAAATGATCAGGAACAAGTATCCCAGGATCACCTCCAGTCCTTCGCTTGCTGCCCTGAATGGGTTTATCCGTGAGCATGTGCCTTTTGCCTTGAGCAAGGAAGAGCTGGAGAACCTTTGGGTGTAGCCCATTCTGAATGAAAGATTGCGGGTTTTCCTTTCATAATTCATGGCGGTATAGCCGCTGATTAAGGAAAACAAAACAATCTATGATGAAGAAAAAAACAAGCCCTGGTTTCTTTTTAGAGCAGGCAGGAAAAAAAACGCTGGCTAAAGGCTGGTTATTAGGTATGACACTTTGCGTGTATTCGCTTTTGAGCAGCGTGGTGGCTAAAGCACAGAATGGGGAGGCGGGCATCCAGGTGGCTACAGACCAGGTATCGGGTTATTTCGATACGGGATGTGACCTGGTGTATGCGATTTGTGCCGTGGTGGGACTGATCGGGGCGGTGAAAGTCTTCAACAAGTGGAATGCGGGTGAACCGGATACCAATAAGGTGGCAGCGGCATGGTTCGGTTCCTGCATTTTCGCAGTGATCGTGGCTACGGTCTTGAAATCATTTTTCGGTGTATAACAAAACTCCTGTGCTGCCTTCGGGTGGTACAGGAGCATTAAAAGATTTTTTTATGAGTTCAGTATATCAAATCAACAAAGGGGTTGGAAAACCCATAGAATTCAAGGGACTGAAAGGTCAATACATCGCTTACCTTGCGATAGGACTGGTAGTTTTGCTGTTGTCCTTTACCGCTTTGTATTTGCTCGGCACCCCGCTCCTGGTATTGTTGCCTCTGATCCTCGCTTTGGGGGCTGCACTGTTTTTTAGTGTATTCAGTTTGTCCAAACGCTTCGGGGTACATGGATTAGGCAAGTTTCTGGCGAACCGGAACCTGCCAGATTATGTAAAATTCAATTCCAGAGGGGTATTTACGGGATTAAAGGTTGCGGAAAGTAACTTGGAAAGGCAGGTGCGACAATGATGGAAATCGAAAGGATCATGCCCGTCTGGAAAGTGGAGCACAATGCCATGGTATCCATGTCGGGAGATGTGACCATCGCCTACCAGGTCAGCCTACCGGAGATCGGCACCCAGTCGGCAAAGGATTTTGAGGGGTTGCACCAGGCATTTGTCAAAGCACTCCGGGTCTTGCAGCCGGGTACAGTGTTCCATAAGGCAGATTGGTTTCAGCGTGCTAAATTCAAGGCTGACCCTGCAAAAATGAAGGATACGTTAAGGGGTGCTGGTGAAAGGTGCTTTGATGGCAGGACTTATTTAGACCAGGAATGTTTTATTTTCCTCACCCGTAAACCTGCTGGCAGAAAGCTTTCCTCCTCGGCATATTCCAATATTCTGCGGAAATCCATTGCTCCGGTCGGGGCTATAGATGAAAAGCTGCTGACTGCATTCCTGGCTTCATGCGGACAGTTTGAAAGGATTTTGCTGGATAGTGGTATGATTGGATTGCAGCGACTAGATGATGATGCGCTTGCCGGAACTGCGGCGAAGGCGGGTATTATTGAGAAATATTGTTTTTTGCTTGGGCGGGATCAGCGTCCGGTCATTGCTGATGTGCATGTGAAGGAGGAGATTCGTGTGGGTAAATCCCGGTGTGAGTTGTTTACGCTGTCTGATGTGGTGCATTTACCTGCCCATTGCGGGCCGAGGTTGACTTACGAGCCCTATTCTACGGACCGTACGGCTTACAGCATTGGTTTTGCGACCCCGCTGGGGATGCTGCTGGACTGTAACCACATCTATTCGCAGTATGTGTTTATCGGTGACGGACAGCAAACGATCCGGGAATTGGAAGCGAAGAAACTGCGCTTGCAATCCTTATCCGGCTATTCCCGCGAGAATGCAGTTTCGCGTGACGCGGTCAATGACTTTTTAAATGAAGCGGTTTCTACGCAGAAGCTGCCGGTAAAGGCACATTTTAATGTGCTTTGCTGGTCAGATGATCCTTTGGAAGTATCGGAACTGAGAAATAAAGTGGGTTCAGCCATGGCCCGGATGAGTGCGGAATGTAAGCAGGAAACAGATGGAGCGGCACAGATCTGGTTTTCGGGGATGCCGGGTAACCAGGCAGATTTTCCAATGAATGACAGTTTTGATACGTTTGCGGAACAGGCGGCTTGTTTTTTTAATCTGGAATCAGCCGTACGCACGGATCGATCAGGTTTGAGATTGGGAGACCGGCTGAACGGAAGACCAGTTTATCTGGACCTGTTCAATGCCCCGATGAAGTCAGGGCTGATCACCAACAGGAACCTGTTTGTCTGCGGAAGTTCAGGTGCTGGGAAAAGCCTGGCCATGAACCACATGCTCCGCTCTTTGTATGAGGATGGAGCGCATTGTGTAACCGTAGATGTGGGTGGTAGTTATCAGGGGCTTTGTAAGCTGGTCGGCGGTTACTATTTCTCCTATACCGAGGACAAACCGATCAAGTTCAATCCGTTTTATATTGGCAAAGACGATGTACTGGACATTGAAAAAAAGGAAAGTCTGAAAACCTTGCTGTTGACCCTTTGGAAGAAAGAAGCCGATGACTACAACCGCAGCGAATATGTGGCGATCTCCAGCGCCATCACTTTGTACTACGAACATTTAGAGGTCTGTCCGGAGGTTTTCCCATGCTTTGATTCCTTTTATGATTTCCTGATGGAAAAATACCTGGTGGTATTAAAGAACGGGGATGTAAAGGAAAAGGACTTTGATGTTTCGAACTTTTTATACGTGTTAAATCCGTATTACAAGGGTGGAGAATTTGACTACCTGCTCAATGCCAAAGAGAACCTGGACCTGCTGAATGAGCGGTTTATTGTCTTTGAACTGGACAATTTGCGCAGTCATGAGATTTTGTTTCCGGTGGTGACGATCATCATTATGGAAATGTTCATTTCCAAGATGCGTAAGCTCAAAGGGCAGCGCAAGATATTGGCCATTGATGAAGCCTGGGTCGCGATTACCAAGAGCGGGATGAGTCATTTTATCCGCTATCTCTATAAAACGGTGAGGAAGTTCAATGGGATCGCGGCGCTCATTACCCAGGAAGTGGAAGACCTGATCTCTTCCCCGATCATCAAAGAAACCGTAATCAATCTCTCGGATACCAAGCTCCTTTTGGACATGCGCAAGTTCATGAACAAATTCGACAAGCTTCAGGAAGTTTTAGGCCTTTCGGACAAGGCCAAGACGCTATTGCTTTCGCTCAATAAAGCAAATGCGGAAGGAGAAAACTACCGGGAGATCCTGCTGGATCAGGGTGGTCAGCATTTGCAGGTCTACCGTAACCAGCTTGCCATAGAGGAATATCTCGCCTATACCACGGAAGAATCAGAGAAACTGGTGGTGGAGCAGGCTGCCCGCGAGCATGGCAGTACGGCGCTGGGCATTGCGGCACTGGCAGCACAACATCGCGCAGGCAAAAAGATTTTTTAACCATTTATCTAATACCTATGAACAATTTAAAAAGTATGAAGGATCAACAGCTCAATGCAGTACTGTTGTCATGGCTGGCAAAACTCCTGTTTGTCGGGGTTGTGCTGGCTTTAGCACTAATTATATTCCTGCAATCCTGTAGTAAGTCCAATTCATTTGCCGGCACCTATGTAAACACAGCCGGAAGCGAGTTCAGCATCGCGCATGACACCTTAGTGGTAGAACATGTGGCGGCTAAGGTGTACCTGATCCATCGAAGCACCGGCTTTCAATTGCTGGATGAGGCAGGCCAGCCGGGTAAGAAGCAGCTTGAAACAGAGGAATGGACGGCTGATTATGATGCGGATAGTGGGATCATGATGGAAAGGCGTCGTGGTAAGACGATCAGCTTTAATGCGGATGCGACAGAAATGACAGTAGTCCGGCGCAAATACCGCAGAATCAATTAAGAAATGATAAACAGACCTATTTATGAAGACATTTATGAAGCAATTGAAGACCTATATGGTTGTGCTGCCCTTAAGTGCTACGGTGTTGCTGACAGCCCTGCCCACCGGGGCAACTGCACAGCTGGCGATAGCCGAAGTGATCAAGGCAGGCGTAAAAAAAGTGATCAAAGCCGTTGACCTGAAGGTTCAGCGATTACAAAATGAAACGATCTGGCTGCAGAATGCGCAGAAAGTAGTGGAGAACCAGCTCAATAAATTAAAACTGGGTGAAATCTCCGATTGGACGGAACGTCAGCGAAAATTATATGCTGAATATTATGAGGGCTTAGTGAAGGTGAAATCGGTGGTCTCTGCCTATAAAAGGATCCGTGACCTGATCGGTACGCAGGCAGCCATTGTACAGGAATACCGCTGGGCAAGTGCACTCTTCCGGCAAGACAAGCATTTCAGTGCGGAGGAGCTGTTGCAAATGGAGCAGGTTTACGAAGGGATACTGAGCGCAAGTGTGAAAAACCTGGACCAGGTGTTTGTGGTGATCAATTCTTTCAAAACCCAAATGAGCGATGCAGCCCGTATGGAACTGATCGATGGGGCTGCGAAAGCGATTGAAGAAAATTTCGCTGACCTAAAACAGTACAATGAGGAAAACATGGTCTTGTCGATTGGCCGCGCCAGATCCATCTCGGAGGTAAATAAACTAAAGGATTGGTATGGACTCGATTGAGGTTTCGGAAATTCGTTTCAGGCGTTTGAGAAACGCACTGATCCTGTTATTTGGTGTGCTGATGTTGATTACGGCTACTGCTCCCGGATGTCGTGCCCAAACCTGGGCGGAGTGGTTTAAGCAAAAGAAAACCCAGCAGAAATATTTGGTTCAGCAGATCGCGGCCTTACAGGTTTATATCGGTTATGCAAAAAAGGGATATGAAATTGTTGGTTCTGGTTTGCAGACCGTTCGAGATATCAGTAATGGAGAATTTAACCTGCACCATGTTTTTATCAGTGGCCTGAAACAGGTCAGTCCTGCGATTCGGACCGATGTTCGGATTGCGGAGCTCGTGGCCTTGCAATTTGGGATTGTGAAAAACATAAATGGCTTAAAAAGCAGCGGAGGTCTTAGCACGGATCAGCTGATCTATGTGGTGGAAGTGGCAAACGAAGTGATTTCTGAATGTTACCATGACCTGGAAGAACTGCTGCTGATCATTACTTCCGGCAAGCTGGAAATGAAGGACGATGAACGGTTATCCAGGCTCAATGAAATCTATGAGCGGATGCTGGACAAGTCCGCATTTGTACAGGATTTCTGCGGGGAAGTCAACCTGGTGAGCCGTCAGCGGGCTTTGGAATTGGAAACGACCAATAAACTACGGAGGTATTATGAGATCGAGTAAGCTTTTACTGTGGATTATGCTGCTGATCGCTTTCGGTAAGGTACGGGGTCAGTCACAGGAAGCCCAGCAGTTGCTGCTGAATGTAGAGAAGTTATCCCAGCTGAAGAACATCCTATCAGATATGAAAAAGGGCTATGAGGTGGTGTCCAAAGGATATAATGTGGTAAAGAACATTGCGCAAGGTAACTTTTCACTGCATGAGGTATTCCTGGATGGTCTATGGTTGGTCAGCCCAGAAGTGCGTAAGTATTACAAGATCGCTGACATTATCCGCTACCAGTCTGCTATCCTGTTGGAATACCGCAGTGCTTTTAGGCGGTTCTCAGCCAGTGGTCATTTCAGTGTTGGGGAGCTGGATTATTTGTCCAAGGTTTACCAAAAATTATTTGATGCCAGTCTGGACAATTTGGATAAGCTGGTCATGGTGATCACTGCGAATAACATGCGCATGAGCGATGAGGAACGCCTGGCTACTATAGACCGGATTTTTACGGGCACCGAAGACATGCTGTTGTTTCTGCGTTCCTTTAACCAATCGACCAGCGTACTGGGCTTACAAAGGGCGCATGAACAAGCAGATCTCAAAGGTTTAGGCGATTACTTTAAAACCAATTAAGATTTATGAAGACAAAAAGTTTTGGGATTGCTTTTACTGCAATCTTGGCCGTAACATGTTCTCTTTTACCTGGTCTATGCATGGCGCAATCGTCCGGTGGTCTTGCAGGAAGCATCAGCGGCCTGCAACCTGTCCTGGAAAATGTCTACAGCGAGATGCTCCCGCTTTGTGGCAAGCTGATCGGTGTGGCACGTGGTCTGGCAGGGTTCGGGGCTTTGTGGTACATCTCCAGTAGGGTATGGCGGCACATTGCCAATGCCGAACCTGTGGACTTCTACCCACTGTTGCGTCCCTTCGCACTTGGCCTGGCCATTCTGTTTTTTCCAATGGTGATCGGGCTGATGAATGGAATACTTCAGCCAGTGGTTTCGGCCACTGCAGGCATGGTGCGTAACAGTGACCTGGCGATTGCGGCACTATTGAAACAGAAGGAGGCTGCTATCAAAAAGACCAGTCACTGGCAAATGTATGTTGGGGAGAATGGTAGTGGTARSCNTRARAWMTGGTATAAATATACTTTTCCAAAAGATCCCAATGGGGAGGATGAATCCCTTTTGGACGGTCTGGGGCATGACATCCAGTTCTATATGGACAAGCAGATGTATAATTTCCGCAATTCCATTAAAGCCTGGATGAGTGAGATTTTGCAGGTACTGTTCGCCGCCGCTGCTTTGTGCATCAATACCATCCGCACCTTTTATCTGATCGTGCTGGCCATACTGGGGCCATTGGTCTTTGGCTTTGCGGTGTTTGATGGTTTCCAGCATACACTTACGGTTTGGATCGCCCGCTATGTAAACATCTTTATGTGGCTACCCGTCGCCAATATCTTCGGAAGCATCCTGGGTAAAATACAGGAAAACATGTTGAAAATCGACATCTCCCAGATCGGACAGGCGGGAGATACCTTCTTCAGTACTTCAGACAGCGCATATTTGGTTTTTCTCGTCATTGGAATCGTAGGCTACTTTACCGTGCCGAATGTCGCCAATTACATTGTACATGCTGGTGGTGGCAACGCCATGCTGCAAAAGGTGAATTCATTGGTTATCGGTGGAACCATTACAATGATGGGAGGGGCCAAAAGTGGGGCCGGAATGCTCATGGACAGGTTTGATGATGCCCGCCGGAATATGATGGGCGGAATGGCCGAGGCCTCCGGCAATGACTATTTCAAAGACAAGATCTCCGGCAACAAATCATAAGGCAGCGAGCTATCGGTTTCAATTGGCACTAGTACATGATGTATTAGTGTCAGTTGATACCAACTGAAAAATAAAAGATAAGATAATGATTACGAGAAAAAATAGCAACGATGTTTACACAATTAAAAAATATAGACCGCGCGTTTCAGCACGTCAAAAGGTTTAGTATGGTATTCCTGCTGGCCTGCGCTGTGGTTACTTCCGCGGTAGTTTACTGCTGTTATTCCGCAATGAGAGAAAACGGGTCAAGGGTATTTATCCTGTATAATGGAAAATTGCTGGAAGCAATGGCTTCGGACAGGAAACAGAATTTACCCGTAGAGCTGCGTGACCACATTAAGACTTTTCACAGGCTCTTCTTTACACTTGATCCTGATGAAAAGGCCATCTCTGCGGGGATCGCAAAAGCTTTGTACCTGGCCGATGGTTCTGCGAAAAAAGCTTACGATAACCTCAAAGAAAGCAGTTATTACAATAACCTGATCTCTGCAAATATCTCCCAGCACATTGAAGTGGACAGCATTCAACTGGATTTGAATCGGGAGCCTTATGTCTTCAGGTGTTATGCTACCCAGAAGCTGATCCGGTCCAGCAGTACTGTTTTGCGGAAACTGGTCACCCAGGGAGAAGTGAGGGTATTGGAGACCCAAACGGACAATAACCCACATGGTTTTCTGATCCAGAAATGGGAGACTCTGGTCAATGCAGACCTGAATCCTAAAGCCATTCAGCCATGAGGTTATTCTCCAAGCGGGTAAATCATCTTTCGGCTGATCAGGAGAAGTTTGCCCAAAAGATTGCCAGGGGAATCATCTCAGCACAGCGAAAAGCAGCGGATTWYCYKAMWCGMMGCWCNKTSMGWKYTTMGCNCTAAAACCTGGCTGGTTTTACTGAGCTGCTTTTGCGCGCTGACAGGAACATACCTCCTTTACCTGCTGGCGCAGGTATTCAACTAACGAATTTATTAACCTAAAAAAAAAACATTTATGAGTAGAAATCGAATGGAAAAACGAAAGGTACTGATGTTTCTGCCACTGTTGATCTTATCTTTTCTGGCCTTTGGCTTTTATGCTTTAGGTGGAGGAAGTGGAATCAGTGAACAAGCGGTATCCTTGCCAAAAGGAATCAACACTACCCTACCCGATGCCCAGTTCAAAGGCAAGGAACCAGTAGGTAAAATGGAAATTTACAATCAGGCTGGTACAGATTCCGGCAAAATGGGTGGAATGGATGCCCTTGCCGGAAGTTCGGATTATCCCTGGAAGAAGATCCTAAGACCAGGCAGATCAATGAAAAACTGGCGGCAATCAACCGGGAGATCAGTAGGCCGTATACCCCGGTAAAGGAATATCCAGCTCGGCTACCTATCGGTCCAGGTGACGCACCGATGTCCAATGATGTCACCAAACTGGAGGCACTGATGCAGAACATGAAGGAAAATAACGGTGGTAATGATCCTGAAATGATGCAACTCAATGCCATGATGGACAAACTCATTGCGGTGCAAAACCCTGATCTGGCCAAACAGATCTATAAAAAGCCGGAACAGAATAGTGCTTATGACAGTCTGTTTAAGGCGATCCCCGCGGTAATTGCGGTAAACCAAAAGGCAAAGCAGGGCTCGGTTGTGGAACTGCGTATACTGGACACGGTGGTATTGAATGGGATGGTGATCCCTAAGGGACATGCCTTTTTTGGATTGGCTGCTTTTAGCAATCAGCGGCTGAACCTGGAGATCAAAAACATTCGCATGGGCAATCAGGTCATTCCGGTGAACCTGACGGTTTACGACAAACGCGATGCGATGCCTGGTATCTATGCACCAGAGGCCTTGCTCTCGGATGCTATTGGTAGTGGTACAGTGGATGCGATGGGCAGCGTGGGTTTGAACGGTTTTGACCTGACCACTCAAATTGCCGGGGCTGGTATCGATGCGGCAAAATCGCTCCTAACCAAAAAGATCAGGCGGGTGAAGCAGAACCTGAAGGCTGGCTATCCCCTATTGTTACGTGACAATACCAAGAAGCTGAAGTAAGCCGGCCTGGCTGAGCGAACAACAAGATGGTTGAATTTAAAAACATAAAAGAATGAACAGAAACAGTCTGGAGGATTTTAGGGCACAGGTAAAAACCTTAAAAATCCCCGCAGAAATGGCCGATAAAGTCGAAGAAATGATGGAGAAAAACCTGCAATACATTCAGGTTACCGCGCAATTGCCTTCCCGTAAAGGTTTTATGGAGGCTACTTTACACCTTAAGCGTTCCGAACAATCGGATTATTATTACCTGAATAGGTATGAGCTGGCCTATAGCAAAGCCAAACCCCTGGAAAATGGATTGCAGTATGTCGTTACCAGTGATGTAAAAAATGGCAATGAACCCGGAGCAGGAATCCGGAAATTTGAGAGCCCGATCCAGGCCATTGATCATTTTAATAAGCAAAAAGGTAATGCGGAACTGCTTTTCGGCAAGATAGAAGACAACAAGCTGATCCCTGGGCAATCTCTGGCGACGATGAAGGATGGAAAAGTAGATTATGTGACCAAGGATTTCCAGATCATATTCCGTGCTGAACCGATGAAAAACACGATTTATATCAATGACGGTAAAGGTTTCAATATGAAGCAGAGTACCAATATGTTGATGGGTGGCTCGGCCTACAGGGATGACCTGGTCAGCCGCACTGGTACCCGTTATGAAGCCTGGAATGCCTATCAGTTTGATCAGCCGAGGGACCGATATGGGAATTTGACGATCAGGCAATATGGCCGGGGTTATGGATTTGACCTGAATAAGGAACTGAACAGCTATAAGATCAAGGAATTAGATGATCCCAAAAAGCTGGATCAAATCATTTCAGATATGAAAGACGGAGAACGTCCGGTAGTAAGTGTAACGAATGAACAGGGAGAGGAACTGAAAATGATGGCCAGGGCCATGCCGCGTTATGGAAACATCAACTTCTATAACTTAAGTGGTCAGGTAGAGAAACGGGAACAATTCCTCAAAGCGCCTAGGCAGGAAATCAGTAAAGAGCAGGTTTTTGAGCGTAAGCAAAGCCAGCACCAGTCCAAAGGCCAGGAAATCGGTATATAACGATACTGGTATTAAGCAATAATTCTTATATTCAATTTTAAACCCTATTTATTATGTCATCATTTGAAAAAATCAAAGAACTGGTAGCCGCTACAGAAAGCGATGCCACTGCCTTCTATGCTAAAGGCAACAAAGCAGCAGGAACAAGATTACGTAAAGCTTATCAGGAACTTAAAAACCTGGCGCAGGCTGGCCGTAATGAGGTTACCGAGTTAAAAAACAAGGAAAGCAAATAAGATTATAGCTGTTTTGGGTGAGGCCTGTTGTATTTCAGCAGGCCTTTATTCTTTTAAGATGTAGATATATTGCAGGATCAACTAAAACCACAATTAACGAATGCCTCAAAATAAACTGATTACGTTTCGCATAGCTATTAGAAAAAACCTGAGAACCGTCATGTCTTTTATTGATGAGAATTATATCCTGCGGGTAGACGGAAATGCTGTAGAACCAACAAAAGACTTGATCTGCATGTTCTGCGCCAGTAAGGCTGCCATTACCAAAGAACATATTATACCCCGTTGGATATTTGAAAAGGAAACCGATAAATTTTTCAATATCACCTTAAACGGACATGACCAAACCTATAATAAATCTACCATTCCTGCGTGTGACAGATGTAATGCCGAACTACTTAATTCCCTGGAAAAAACTATTCAGACATTATTTTCGAGCGGAAATATGACTAATAACTCTTATACACTTGAAAATGGGGAGGATGTGATCAGGTGGCTGGAAATTATTGACTACAAGTTTCACATCATGAATATCTCCAAGCGTTTCCTCAGCCCAAAAAATGGGGATCACATTCCATATTTAAAAGATTTTCCGCTTTACATTTTACTGCCAAATAAAGATTATTCGCCTTATCAAGTACTTACGGAAATCAGGTCTGTACTTAAAAGGATCAGTGTGAAAAGGAAGGTGGAAAAAATTAACAGTCTGGTTATCTTTACTACCTCTAACAAGAGCAGGCATTTCTTTCATACATTGAATGATTTTATCTTTTTGGAACTACCAAAATACCAGCTGGCTCTATTTTACTTCTACAAACGAGAATTCGATACTCCTGAAGAAGCACATCATGCCGCTATGAAAATCATAAATAAAGTCTATTGAAAGTTTATACAAAAACGTGTTAAAAACCAGCTTAAAATAAAAAAAACGGTTTTAGCGACTAAAAATATTAGAATAATTATTCCAATCAACTCCACGCCCAGAGAATTTTCGGCAATTGTTATTTGGATTTTTTTTAATGAAAAGTTCGGATTACCAGTTAGATACTCAGGATTAAATCACGACTAGTTCCTCGGAAGTACCCTCTCAGAAATGATAAATTTAACTTTTCTTAGGGTAAAACCACTAACCAAATATACCGCTCCGTTCGCCGCTAAAATAAATTTACATAAACTTTTTATCGAGGTCGCCCATTCCAGTTCGATAGCCACAAGTCCAAAACCGTAAGCGCATGACATGACAAAAAAGGCATAGATCGAAGCATTGATAGCAATGTCTTCAAATATGGTCGATTTAACATTGTCTTCTAAATTCATCCTGCCGACCAGACTGCCGACACTAACCCAAAAATTCACAAGCAGGTACATAATCCCATTACTTAGCAAAAGTAGCATCAATTTTATAGTGTCCATCGACCCAAATAATTTCGGATCGAAATAATAGAGTATTAAAACTGGTGGACAAATACTGTAAGAAAGTAATGTTACGACATAAAGTGTTCTAAAAATCGGAAGCTGTTTAATTTCTGAGATCGTTATCATATTTTTGTTTTAGCAAATATATTAAATGTCAAACACTTGATTGACAGTCAGGCTAAAAACACAAGCTATATTCGGGCTAGGTATCTTTCTCGATATAAAATCAAAAGCGTTAAAGATGACCAAATCGACATTTTACGAACAAGTCTATGAAATCGCCAGATTAATTCCAAAGGGCCGAATAACTACTTACGGAGCAATTGCAAAAGCCTTGGGCTTGGCAAAATCGTCCAGGATGGTGGGTACTGCGATGTTACACGCCCATGATCCAAGGCTCAGCGTTCCTGCTCACCGGGTGGTGAACCGTATCGGCTTACTCACGGGTAAACATCACTATGATACTCCTACGCAAATGCAGGAACTGTTGGAAGCAGAAGGCATAGCCATCAAAGACCACCAAGTTCAGAATTTTAAAGAGCTATTCTGGGACCCGTTAATAGATCTATAAAAACGTCATATCTTTCAAAATCCGGGCAGTGGCGGAGCAATGGTTACTTCTTCAGGGGGAATGAAACGAATGGGTGGAAGATTTGCATTCAATTCTTTATTGAAACGTTCTACAGCATACCAAGCAAGCTCCGGGGTATTCAGCTCATCTATTGGATTGATCATAAAATGCGCTTTTTGCAATCCCTGATCCAGCCACTGTTTAATCCGGTTGACCCAATCGTCGATCCTGGCAAAATCAACCTCCAGGTAATTGCCACCGACACCAACAAACCGGATAAATACCTCAGGCGTGCTCAATTCCATGTGCGCTACATCCCGACGACCAGCGGTGTCGGTTATCACTGCACCGATACGATTTTCAGCCAGCATACTGAAATACTGCCGTCTTACAGTTGGATTTGAAAACCATTCCTCATGCCGGACCTCGCAGAAAAACTGCTGATCAGTCGGTAAATCTTTCAGATAGTTTTCCAGTTTCAGAAAATTCCTCGGACCAAAGTTATCCCCCATTTGCAGGAAGCAGGGTCCAAGCATATCCCCTAAGCGGCTGATATTTTCTAGAAACAACTGTGTAGGCACCTCGCAATCCTCCAGCCTTTTGACGTGCGAAATGGTTCTTGAGAATTTCGGAAAGAATTTAAAGTTGGTATTCCCGGCATCTTCCACCTTCCGTTTGAACTTTTCCACCAAATCTGCTGACGGGATGGAATAGAAAACGGCGTTAAGCTCAATACTGTCAAATATTTTCGCGTATTCGAACAGGAAGTTAGCCTCTTTCGTTTTTATCGGATATAACACACCCAGCCAGTCTTTCCGCCCCCATTTACTCGCGCCCACATAAAGTTCTGGCTTAGCCGCCTTAGCTAGTCCGTTTAACGTATTCAGCGTCTGCGCTCCGTCAGGGGGAAGTTTAAAATCAATCGCCGGGATTTCTGACTCCAGCACCTTTCCGTAATCCATAGTTATATCTGTCTCATTTCTATTGCATACCCAATTTCATCAACCAACTCTTGGCCGACTAGATCGCTGCTTGCCCATACTGGCTCCGTGTCGATACCAATATCAGCAAAAATATTGCAAAATTTATTTTCCGTTTTATAGATGTCGAAGGTTCCATCCTCCAGGGGAACAACCAGCAGCTGCGCATTCTGGACATTAATATTAAACGGTTGATCGATTCCTTCACTCATCATTGATTGCTTTATGCCAATTTAGGTATTTCAATTTACATATTGTGCTCAGCAATCAGTTCTCCGATTTGCTGCACAAAGTCAAATTCCATTTCATCATGAGTGGTCCATATCACCTGATCACCCGTTGGTTCGGGATAGATAACGCCCAATTTATCCTCACCTTCCATTACCCTGTAGGTGCCATTGTCCTGTGGCTCAATGGTCAGATGGCTTTCCAATAATTGTATATCAAATGACTTCATAATTTTCTTTTAAATACTGAACAATCTTAATAGGAAAGGGTTTGGAAATAGATCACCATACTTATTTCACGAACATAACGACAGCTGAATTGTTACCTATTGTAATTAGAAAAGATAAACATGGAACAGTTCAGAATAGAAGTTGCAAACGGAAATCAGGGCAGATTTTTTGATATTTTGCCCTTAGGAAATGCACGATATGAAATTTTTGTTGAAGGAGAAACGATCGGAAACATTCAATTGGATGAGAAAGACCATACCCACTGTGAAAGTCAGGGTTGTGAACTGGATATGCCCATGTTGAATTCCATTCGCGAAAGCATTCAGTATTACGAGCAATGGGGCCATGGAATGGGACACAGTTAACTAAATAAATCCGGCTGATCAGGCGGTGGCGGGGCTTTGGGAACTTTTGGTTTTTTTGGAGTAGGTTCTTTAGGCAGAATAGGCTTAATGGCTTCCTCATCGAAATCTAAAGGCAGTGTCAGTTCAATGCCCTTGTTAGGATTTAGCTTAGTAGATACCTTATTTACTTTTTTGCTCACGCGGTAACGGTGCATCCATTTATCCGGGAAAGGCACACAAAGTGCCAAAAGTTCATCGACAGAAAGTTTTTTGTTTAACCAGTTCTTTTCATCAATCTTATGAAGGATAACCGGCATTCTTTTTTTCTCATGTATCTCGCCGACCAGATTATTGGCAACACAGGTCATCATTCCGAAGGTATCATAATACTCGCCTGCTGGATCAATCCAGCGGCTCCATAATCCCGCAACGCAGAATGTTTTCCTTCCGGGAACGGTAAAGCGGTAAGGAAGGCTTTCGCCATCTTTTTTCTGCCATTCATAGAAGCTATCCATAATGATCAGGCAGGTTTTACGATGGACCATAAGCGGTTTATACGTCCTTTTCTCCATCACTTCCTCACTCCGGATATTCCAGGTATCGTAAGTCAGTTTATTTGTTTTAGCATCATGGGGTATGATTCCAAAATGCATCCTTTGAATGAGATCGGGCTCGTCAGAAGTTACAATAAAGCCAAAATCTGTAGGCGCGATGTTGGCATCCGGTTCATAAGGCCCAGTCATCTGGTAGGGATTCTCTTTGAGAACTTGTTTCTCCTCGGCGGTTAAGGTATAACGTACACACATACTATTTCTGCTTATCCGAAGATAATAAATCCTGATAAGATTTACAGGTGACTATTCTTCATCGTCATACAATCCACTGGCCTGGATTTGGTCATCCTCATCCAGCCAGATATCGAAATAAGTATCTCCGTCAACAACCACATTCATCGGTTGCTGTTGGGTAAATTTATGGTCTTTTAAATGCTTCTTAACTTCCAGTCCGGTTTCAATCAACTCATTGAAGATGTCATCTGGCACCATTACCTCCTGATTTCTAGACTGGAGACTTGAGAAATACCAGTTTACTGCCAGATCATTTATGGTTTCATCATCTATTGTTTTCATGGCGATTTGCGTTGCTATTGAAAGTTTAACTGTTCAACCGTATAATATGTTTTCCTTCCACCGTTTTTTTCGATCAATATTTCGTGCCCGGTTGGACTCTCGGTTAATTTCGGGTTGTGAATCTTTAAAAAATCCCGCACTTCAGCATTGAAACTATCAGGAATTGCCTTGGTTAAGTTCATAATTTCTTTGCGCAGCACTTCCTCAACCGCCTGATGCAGGTCCTTCACATTCTTCTCGGGAATCGCTTTTGCTACTGCGAATGGAGATATCCTGGCGTGCCACAGTATTTCATCGGCATAAGTGTTCCCGATTCCCCGGACGATCTTCTGATCCATTAACACCTGTTTGATTGGGACACTTTTTTTCGCGAGAACTTCCTTTAAATACGTAATGTTAAACTCCGCTGATAAAGCATCTGGCACCGCATTCGGTTCAGGATTCAGTGTTGGGGTAGCCTGCTTTTGAAAATCAGTCAACGCAAAACTGTTGTCTCCTTTGAAATGAAATTCAATAATCTTAAATTTAACTTCGTCATCTTTTTCAATCAACTGGATTTCCCCATGTAACATGAGATGGAGCCCCAGTACATTGCCTCCACCGAAATGTAGTTGTAGGGTCTTCCCTTCCCGCAGCACGGACTGCAACTGATGTCCTTCCAGGGCATCTTTCAATTCTTTTTCAGAAACATTAAGTTTTTTGGAAACGGTTAGGTCTAGTTTCTCAAGCGTTTTATGCTTAAATCGTTTTTCCAGATTCGCGGAGAAAACTTCTAAGTCAGGTAGTTCGGGCATAGTCTATTTTTGTAGGTAAGTAGTAATGTTGTCAATTGATTTTCCAGCGGCAAGTACCGCCTTACGAAGATCCGATTCGCTCAGCTCAAATTGTTCTGCCCAAAATGCGAGATCTACAGGATCGTCCACATTCACCTCCAGGGAGTTGGCATTGCTATTGATATTTTCCATTACCTTTCCCAGTATCTCGTTTAAATATGGCTTCAATTCATCAGGGGAAATTTGCCAGATGCTTTGATTACTGAAGTCTACATAAACTTCATCATTAAAATTATCCATGTCATCTCGGTTTACCAAACTGCCATCGGAATTTGTTGGCGGACTCACCCCAGCAGAAAGATAGCCAATTGTTTCAAAGTCTTCATTAAATAGGGTATAGTCGCCAGTTGCACCCATTACATCCTGAACGCGCAAATTCTGTGTCTTGCCGAACAGGTCCAGGGTGATCAGGTGGGCTGCCTCAGGATTATTGAAGTGCAGGATGTCAATCAGTTCGTTCGCCCGTTTAACTGTGAATTCATATTCCTCTTTTGGATTGCCGTGTTCAGCAATATAAGGTTCCAGGTATTTGTTTAGGGCCTTGACAAAGGGTGCCGAATTAATGTCCCCATTGGTATTAATGATAAACCAGGTGAAATCAGTCCCGGCGGTGATCGCTGAGATTTCTGGAAATTTAGCCTTTAAATGGTGGCCAAGGGTCTCCATAGTATGAAGGTTTGTATTTTTAGTTTCCATGTTGCTGCTTTGGATACAAGTTAACAATTAATTCATTGACCTTGTTTAGGTCATTATAATACAACTCTGTTCGGAGTATCTTCGCCTGATAGATATTGAACTGGTATACCTGGTCGATCTCGCCGAACTCCGATACCAGATGTACCATATAAGCGTCGAAGTCCAGAATAAATTTTTCTATGGGTACGCGTCCTTTGACCGCCAAATCAAAAACGGTTTCGGAAGCAAGGTTTACCTTCATGATCTCTTTAAACCGGATTTCCAGTACCCGAAGCACTACTGCGGAAAATACCGGTGTTTTTCTTCTTGTTTTCATAGCCCTGTGTTTTTATCTCTGTAATAATCAATTACTTTGTTTAAAAAGCCTTCTCCTTTACGCGTCAGGTCCGCCAACTCTTTCTGGTAATCTGCGGTCTTCTGGAGGATCGCTTTCTGGAAGGCATTGTTTCCGCTACGTGGATCCCGAAGCACTACATTTGCCAGCAGCTGTTCCACCTCGTAATTATTGATGAAACGCCTGGAATATTCTTTGGTGAACTCTTCAGGTGTATACCAGCAGCCAAATTTTTTATGATAGAGCCATACTTTTTGTAGCAAAGCTTCTGTGATGATCGGCATCAATCGGTTAAAATCGCCTTGCTTTCGCTGCTCCGGGGTCATTTTGACTGAATTTGGATAACTGCCCATATTAAATTGCTTTTACGATAATGATGTCCTCAATTCTGGTGGTATATTTCCGGGATAGGAATTCCTGGCGCATGAACCATTTCTTTTCATAGCCCATTGCTGCATATCGGATGGTATCTTTCCCGTAATCCAAATTCATTTTGTCCATCACCTTGAGTGCCTGTTGCATTTTGGCCTGCTTTTCCTGATTGACCTCCTCAAATACAGAAGCCTGTAGCTGGCTGAGTGGCTTCAGGTCTTTGAGCTCGATGCCAACTTTCTCATAGCGATACCCTTTGATAAATATCCGCCTAAGTGCTTTTAACGCTTCTTTTATCAGCACCGCGGTATCATTTGTTGCCACCGAAAGTTTCACGGTTGTTTCGGTGGTATACCTTTCTGATGCGACCGAAAACTTACTGGTATGCAGGAAAACAAAGATTTTTGCACAGACAGAATTTTGTCTTCGAAGCTTCACCGCAGCATTTGCCACATACGTGGCTAGTGCCTCTTCAATCGGAGCAAGATCCTTCTCCAAACGGCCAAATTTCCGCCCAGTCGTAATGCCCTCTTTGACAGGCCGCACGTATTCCATAGGAATACAGCGCTCTCCCTTGAGTTCACGATAAGTCCTGCGTCCCTGAATGGTCATCAACTTGAGCACATAGTCCTCCGGTAACCGGATAAAATCCAAGGCTGTATAGACACCCGCCTTCATGAGTTTGACGGCATATTGCGGTCCGATTCCCCAAACATCACCAATTTCCGTTGCCTTTAAACCGTCCTCAATCTTTTCAAGACTATCCAATAAAAAAACTCCGTTTTTGCTTCGCTTTTTAGCAAGCTTGTTGGCGATCTTTGCCAAGGTCCTGGTCGGGGCAATACCAATACAAACCGGAACACCCGTATATTGCAGAATCTTTGCCCGAAGATCAGTCGCCTCCTTTTCCAGGTCTGTGTACTTATGCCCAGTCAGGTCACAAAAACATTCATCAATGGAATAGATCTCCTGATCGGGGAAAGTCTTTCGAACGATACCGGTAATCCTTCGCATCATATCCTGATAGAGGGTATAATTTGATGATCGCCACCACAATCTTCCCTGTTCATGGTGCTCCCGCATCATAAAATATGGGGTGGCCATTTTAATGTGCAGCTCATTTTTTGCCTCGTTACTGCGGCTGATACAACAGCCATCATTATTGCTCAATACACAACCTGCCTTGTCACGAAGTTCAGGCTGGAACACCCTTTCCGCGCTAACGTAAAAGTTGTTCGAATCTATTAACGCGAGCACTATTCCTCCTTCTTTGATTGTAAATGGTATGCGGTACTACACCCCAGATCTCAAACTGGGTGGCATCATTCAGCTCAATGGGCCGGTAATGTTTATTGTCAGGCATCAGAAAGACCTGGCAGCCTTTTTTAAAATACGATCTCAGCACGAAATCGCCATTTAATGTGCCCACCACCACGTCACCTGTCTGGGGATTAAGTGATCGGTCAACTACCAGCATATCATCGGGATAAATCCCTGAACCTATCATGCAATCTCCTTCCACTTTGGCAAAAAAAGTAGCCTCAGGGTACTTGGAAACATAATCATTCAAATCAATACTGGCCTCCTCGTAATCGGCGGCCGGGCTTTCGAACCCTGCATGTATCCTATCCGAAAACAATGGGATGAGGGTTTTAGCGGTCCCTCTCCTGAACAGCGTAATCTCTTTCATAAAAATTGAATTTAGGTTGCTACAAAGCTAGGCTAATATTTTTGGGAAAAACGAATAAAAGACTAATTAATTTAGTATTTAACTATTATCACAGAAACATTTCTAAAAATATTAGCAAATTAAACTAATACGAATTTGTACATGATTTCATATCTTAGTTTCGTTAAACTTTATTTTTCATAGCAGCCGATGAAAAAAATACCGCTTATCCTACTCTTCCTATTCTCGATAAATAAATTCGCTACTGCTCAGACTTGGCAGGACACCGTCCGCATCATCGATCAGCTATTTGAAAGATATGCTCCTGAAAATCCGGGCTGCCAGATCGCAATCAGCAAAAATGGTCAAATATGCTATTCAAGGGTCTTTGGAATGGCAGATCTGGACAAGCATACAAAACTCAGCACCTCCTCTCTGATCGAAGCGGGCTCTGTTTCCAAGCAATTCACCGCGGCGGCAATTTTGCTCCTGGAACAGCAGGGAAAACTTTCACTGGACGATGACATCCACAAACACCTGCCTGAATTGCCAGATTATGGCATCAAAATCAGTCTGCGTCAGATGGTGCATCATACCAGCGGACTGAAAGATTGCTGGGCTTTACTTTCTTTGTCAGATTGGCCCAGGGGTAGCAAGGTATACAACAATCAACAGATCCTGGACCTCATGGCACATCAAAGGAGCCTGAACCATGCGCCTGAGGAGGAATTTTTGTACAGCAATTCCAATTATATACTATTGGCCATCATTGTCGAAAGGCTGAGTGCCAAAAGTTTGGCTCAGTTTACTGAGGAGTACATCTTCAAACCCGCAGGGATGACGCATAGCCGCTGGCGGACAAATAGCAAACAGATTATTCCGGGACGTGCCATGGCTTACGCGAATGTAAATGGTAAGTATGTAATAGATATGCCCAATGAGGAAGTGTATGGCAACGGCGGACTACTCACGACTGCTGAAGACCTGAATCGGTGGAACCTATTTTATTCTCACAATCTGTTGGGGCGTCCTGGACTATTGCAAAAGCAGCTCGATACTATAGCATTAAATAATGGGTCGCCAAATCCTTATGCTGCTGGCATACGCCTGGTGACCCTTCTTGGGCATAGGGTTTGGATTCACGATGGTGCGACAGCAGCCTATAGGGCATCACTGGAATTTTATCCCGATCAGGATTTGTCCATCGCCTGGCTAGCCAATACTTCTTCCTACGATGATAAACCAGATGAGCTTTCTGAGCTGCGCAAACTGTTGTTAACAGGAGAACGGCCTGATCTACCTCAATCTAAACCTGGAACCGATGCAGACCATCTAAAACTTGAGTTATACACGGGGAATTATCATTCTGACGAAGTGGATGGCAATCTAAAAGTTTTACTAAATGAAGCACAACTGGAAATCCATCGGGCAAAAGATCAGAAATTCAAACTGGCCGCTGGCGCAGGCGAGGATTTCTTTCAAATCGTAGATTCAAAAGTAACGGTACACTTCCTGCGCAACGCTAAGGGAAAAATTACCGGACTCCACTTTAACACGCCCCGGGTCAGAAAGGTCCTGTTTGAAAAGCTCAAATAAAATAGGCTGCCTTAGAAATGTATATATCAAACCAATATAACCTATGATGTAAAAATTACAAAACAAGTATAGGAGAGGTTATCCTGAATATAGGTGTTGAAATTCAGAATTTTTATGGTTATAATTGCATATGCTTGTTGGCAAGCTTGCCCGTTCGTGCAAAGATTTCATCAGCCAATAGTTTAATAATGCAAACCTACCTGCTTATTATCCAAACAAGATTACGAACGCGAAAATTCAGGATAGTTAAGCTGGTACAAAAGGAATGTATTATGAAAACTATTGAGTACTTCAAACTCCAGGCGAAAAATCTTCACAAAGATTTCAAAACAAAAAAACATTATCTTGATCCTCTATCAGGCGATTATTTTTATGAATATGAGCCAAAGTTTTTTGATGTGGATGCAATTCTAATTAGCTTCAATATCGATCAAGACAATTTCACCTTGATGAATGCGCATCACATCATTGCCAGAATGGTGGGATTTGACAAGTGGACGGAATTATTAAAAGCGTCTTCTGAGGCATTAGAACTGGCGAAACTGCTGTTTGATAATATGCACAAAATCCATATCGAAGAATGGCAAGATTATCTTGCACGTAACGAGCATGATAATGATGTAGAATTCAATGATGGTGCTAAATTGGACATTTTCAAAACAGTATTTGCAGAAGTAGACGGCCATGAGAGTTTTCGTATGGATTACCGTCTTGCAAAAAACAAGAAGCCATTAAATGTAAATCACAAAATTAAACCCCGCAAAAAGATGTCTACAGTTAAAATTACAGCCCTACCATTGGACGGTGCTGAAAGAATTGAGTTTATTAGCACAGCAAACTCGGTTTTTGAGCAAGTGCTACAAAGGATTGAGCCACAACATCCCCACTTAGTGCGTCAATTGTGGAATGCAGAAGAATATATTGATGATATTCTGTTGAAACCAGATATGTTGCCAATCGATCGTGACTATGCGCTTTCTTTGATTGATGCCTTTTTGGTTCAGCATGTCATTGGACTTGCCGTTGACACTGACGATCAGGATGTGTATCGTAGTTAAATGTGAAAAATAGCATTTGAATGGAGGTCGTTATTTACATCGTTAATTATATGCTTGATGCAGAAAAATTCGTAATTTGGTATTGAACTATTACGATGAAATATAACGATCTCCTTCCTATTAATACTACTGACAAGATTGATCTGCTGATTGATCGGTTTGAGCATTTAGCTAATCCTGATCAACTTAATAAACTCGAAATTGAAGTAATGTTTCATATCAGGAAATTGAAAATTCAGTTTTACTTCAAGGAACGTTTTCAAGTATTCAAGGATAGTCTTCCTGTACCTAAGGTCCCTGTTGCTACCTCTGCTAAAAAAGGTTCAGTCAGCACCTACCACTCGCCTTCAGAAAAGCAATTAAAAGGGGCAAGAGCTATTGTTCGTGAGCTGATTGGTCTGAGCTTTTCGGAAATTGAAAAGTTTACAGACCTGAATTGTTCTACCCTGGAACGGCTATTGTTAAAACATGAAATTGAAGTGACGGATGAGACTATTTTCACTTCAAAAATGTATGAGCTTAGCAAAGACTATTTAACAAACGCTTTTGCAGTAAAAAACAGGGCCAGCAAACTTTCAAAGATTGAAGAGGAAAGTATTTCTTCCGGTTATACCAAAAGAAATTACAAGTTCGCGCCAAGCTTAGGCAAAGAGGGTAATTATCATAAACTGATATTCATTAGACCCAAATCTTAATTTCAAAGTGAGGATTCTTGTACCTACTTCTAACTATTTTTACAAACGATATTCTGGATAAATGGAAAATAACAATTACGCAATATTGGTGGATGAATGGATTCCGATCTATGCAAATGTGCTGGCAGATTTGGAGTATAATCAAAACCTTGCTGATCACCTGGTTTCCATTGAAATGATACTCAGTAAAGTTTTAGGATCAATAAGTCTTGCAGAACTTTCAGGTCAAAATACTGAAAAGCTTGAAACGCTAGGTTTTGCAATATTCAGCCTGCAAAGGCGGGTTTTCCACTTCATAACTGACTTTATCCCCAAACAAAGAAGACAACTTTTGGCTTTGAGCCGGGAGTGGGTTAAGGAAGAAAAGTTCTACAGTGAAGCAGTGCTTTCAAAGGACGATATAATGAATAATGAAGCCTTTTTGGCCGAGATCAAAACATGGATTAATCTTGTGGCCGACGCAGTAATTACAAATGAAGGTGTGTTGCAAATTATTTTAAAGGCACCGATACACGAAATGTTATCGGGTACTGCGACCCGCTTTTCAAGAAGCGCCGAATCACATGGATTAAATTTGAAAAAAATTGTTCTTTTTGATGTTGCTGATGCGAAAGTGGGATCAATAGTGAACGGAATAGAATTGTTTTCAAAACCATTGACTTATTAACTAAACCATCGTACTTTATATAAATAAGGGTATAAAAATGAATGAATTATCGGGGATTACTTCAGCAATAAATTTGGCTGCAAAAATCAACAAGCGTCTGGATTTAGATAATCCTATGATGCGTATCGTCAACGCACAGCAGGATATGTGGGATCGGCTGATGCCCAACAAGAACTTGTTTACCAATCACCTTTCTGCGAGTTTGGCCGATACTGTATTTGGTTTCCATGACCCTGGTGGCATTGTTGCAATGTCTCAATCCATTCAAAAGCAATTCCGGATCAATATTCCTGAAAGTACTTTAGCGACGATAGATCTGATCTCTAAACAACATCGGGACTTGTTTGGTATATCAAACGCTATGACAGAAATATTCAGAATGGGAACAGCTACGGTTCAAATGAACAATATGCAGTCAGCTCTGAAAAACATCAGCGGTCAGATTACAGCAATAGCCACATTACAGCAAAGATGGGATCTGATTGATGACTTTGAGGAGATCAGTGAGCAGGCTATGGAGATTACCAGTGGTTTGAACGCTGAATTGCCATTAACAGCAGAAGAAAACAGCTCATTTCAGGAACTGCTTACCTTTGTTTATTCGATTGTTAAAAAACATAAAAAGGTTGGGATTTATTCTATACTTTTTGTGGATATGGTACTCAGGATTGCTTCTTTTCACCAGTATTATGATTTCTTAAAATCGAGGCCGGAGCTTGCCACAAAAGAAGATCTGGGTAAATTTGAAACTAAACTTTTCCTGGCTATACAGGAAAAGCTGAAGTCGGAAAAAGAATACCGTATCATTAATCGCTCTTGCCGAATGTATTTGAAGCCTAAGTCTAAAAGTCAGGTACTCGCAGTCCTTCCTAACGATGCAGAGGTAATTGTGCTGCAAATTCAAGGTAGATGGGTTTATATCAGTTATATAGATCCCAAGGATAATCTTTCGTTAACCGGGTGGGTTATGAAAAAATATTTGAACAAACCGTAAGGGTCAAGAACTTAGATAACTCGGGATTTAATAGTCAAAATATGATGAAACCAATTTTTTCGCGAAATGAAGATATTGATAGGATCGCTTTTTTAAATTGGAGGATCTCTAAAGATAGACATATACAAAACCTTACGAATATCGCGGAGGGATACCTGACGGCTGCAATTCGATTGGCGAGGTTGTGTTTGATCAACAATAATGATAAAAGCGCTGATATTGTCATTTTTCCAATACTGATGAATGCCAATCATGGCATAGAGATTTATCTAAAAGCAATCATGTGGTCACTGAATGTTATTATGAAATCAGATGCCCGAATTGATCGTGGTCATAATCTTTTGCAACTTTACAGGTCAGTGAGGAGTAAAATCAAATCTTATGGTGGAAATTTAACGCTCAAAGATTTCAATGAAGCTACAGCTGGATTGTTGAATTACCTGGAAGAGCTTTTTGAAAAAACTAAAGGAACGGATAAAAAGGACAATATGGATTTTTCAAGATACCCCTTTAATACCAGCTATGAAAACCATTTCTATGTAGAAAAGTTCGGTAATACTGAGGTTGACCTGGAAAATTTTGTAGTGCGTTTTGAGGAAATAAGTGTTGTTCTGGATAATATTGCTTCTTTTCTTTATGAACATGAAATTCCAGAAGATTTTTTTGACTAATTATCCTTCAACTACATCCAATAATACATGCCATATCTGATCGCAATGCTGCCCTCGTACTCTGACCAGGAATAATCATGGCAGTTTTTCCAAAGTATCTTTTTATCATCGATATAGGCTTTGATACAATATTGGGTATTGAAACCTAATTTTAGTATATCTTCTTTTTCTACATATATCAGATTTGATTTTTCAAACTGATCTTTGTAATTATTCAATATCCGGTAATTTACCCTGATCTTACTAAATGCATCAGGAAGAAACTCATTCTCCTTTGAGCGGAGTTCGGACCGAATCCTGCTATTGTAATTGTTCTTGCAATCTACGTTACAATATTTTTTTCCCTCCCTTCCATAAAGCTTTTTGCCACAATAATTGCAGGTTGGTTTCTCTTGTTGTTGTTCTGATGTTGAAGTCATAAGATGTTTGGTTTTTCGTTACTAACATTTTTTATCCGATAAATGTTTTTGGAAACCGTTACCGGNRTGRAGNNMAACCRANAKTNCTGARWTCNYAYCAGNNATAANGNWYCATTYYWKMTRCYWKWRTWNTTNTMAWGTNKMACTNGAMTWYTSCTTNWYWTSAAAWANWTMANGYTAKAWGWWYMMGSARAWWWTASMSTYKSAMTSSWTTTCCTCCTACAAACGTCATTATTTCCTGGACTTTAAAAGAGCGGAGAACAACAGTAATTATATTCAGATCACCAGAAGTGAACTACAAGAAGATGGTAGCTATAAACGCTGGCAGGTAATTGTGTTTGAAAACGACCTGTCATGTTTCATTCAGGCTTTCTCTTCTTTGTTCCAGAGTGCAGCCTGGGGTAACCGCAGTTATCTGGGAATAAAAGAGATCCAGGCAGAAGCTAAGGTGGCCGCCGGAATTAAAGCATTAGCACCCGAAGACCGTCCACGTGAAAGGCTGGCTGCATCAGGGCCAGGTGCGTTATCTGATACCGAACTACTGGCGATCCTGATCGGTTCGGGTACGCCCAGCGAATCTGCACTGGCACTTGCCGAACGCATTCTTATAAGTGTAAACCGCGATTTATCCCGGTTACGGAAAATGAGTATGGCTGAGCTGTGCCGTTTTCGCGGCATGGGCATGGCCAAATCTGCTTCGGTCATGGCTGGGCTGGAACTGGCCGGGCGCTTATCTGTTCCTGCACCGAAGCCGCAAGTGATCTATCTCATGCGCAAATTTACCGGCAATCGCTTGCGAGGTAATGCTGAACGTCCCAATTGATCTTTGGTAATCAGGCGCTTGTGTTTTAACCGTTGTTTAAGTCTTTTTTAAGATGGATTGTGAGTTTAGGGCTGTTTGATGGGCAAATTTCTGATCCGCAGGTTCGCCAGTCAAGGCGGCTCCGTTTCACTCCGCTTGTTTTGGCAAAAAAATCTCCACACCYGMKCTKMGCTTNGGGTTGTATTTTTTTGCCAAAAGCCTTGTCTGTCTTCCCTGCTATCAGGTGAGGGTCATATCAAAAAGCCAGAGAATGGCTCCTGCCGAAAGGTAGTAAGCAGGTTGCAAATCTTAAAACCCATAGACAATGGAAACAAAAGTAAAAGAAAACGGACAGGCTAAAGTAGTTCATGCCGTAGCAGACAAAAAAGCACCTCAATTTGTTGCTGGCAATCCGGTTAACAAGGAATCGGTAAAAGAATCCAGTGCAGAAGCTAAACCTCAAACGGAACACGGGGGCTTTGTAAATGTAAATAAGCTAGGCGAATCTAGCGGAGCGGTTCAACAGCAAAAAGGTTTGACTAATGGGACAAATCAGGGCATTGACATGCAAACACCTGTAGTTAAACCCGTATTGAATTTAGAACAAACTTTGTTGCTGATCAACCAGCTTGCGGAAAAAACAGCGCTTAGGAGTACTTATAATGGGTATATAGATAGCTTAAAGGCTTTTGTACTTTCTCAAAATGATGATGATATGGCCAAAAAAGACGATACCAGTTTTAAAGGTTGTGAGTTGATCATCAGAGATGGTAAAGGCCACGATTTCTATACCTCAAGTGCGTCGGTGATTGCGGGCACGGTCACCTTTATGACGGGCAGATTTGCCGAACGTCTTGCAGAAGTTGAGGCTGAAATTGTAATTCCTGCTTAAATCAGTATTGCGCCCCTGCCTTGGTAGCGGGCGCTACTATTCAATTAAATTTTAAGTATGGAAACCACATTTATTGAATTCTTAGATGGGCTTTTTTATGGTGGGTATGCCAGTTGCTTTGTTGATGAAAACCCCGAAGCCTATTACCGCCAACTGGCTGAATTCTCAAATCTTTATAAACGTCGAATGAAAACACACTTGTATTTAACGGTTCGCGTAGAAGTAGAAAGCGAATTAAATCTGCTGGATTGCGTGAGAGAATTAGAAAAGCAATCCGAGATTAAAATCAGCGACACCCCTAATGTGCGGGTATTGGAGATAGCAATTCTCTTATCTGTATTACCCATTAAAAATTAAGATCATGTCACATCAAATCAATTACAACAGCAATACCAATCAGCATAGTTTTTTCAGTGTAAAGGAAAAAGCATGGCACAATTTAGGTCAGGTCATTGAACACTACCCGACCAGTGGCGAAGCTCTGAAATATGCGGGCTTAGATTTTGAGGTACTCAAACGTCCAAACATCCACCCGCTGCCAAGTAGGATGAACATTATATCTGATAACAGTTTCTTTACTTTCCGCACCGATACGGAGGCGATTTTAGGGGATAAGATCGGGAGTGATTATGAGGTGGTGCAAAACACCGAGGCCTTCGCGTTTTTTGACAGCATTGTGGGCGGTACAGATGGCATTAAATATGAAACAGCCGGTGCGTTGGGTAAGGGTGAAATTATCTTCATTACGGCAAAACTACCTGAATATATCCGTGTTGGCCGTGAGGATTTAATTGAACAATATTTGTTTCTGACTTCTTCACACGATGGTACGGGAAGCATCAACATTGCTTTTACACCTCTAAGAATTGTTTGTACCAACACTTTGAATGCCGCTTTAAAACATAGCTCAAATTGTATTAAGATTCGTCATACGGCCAGTGCAGCGGAAAAACTGAAACAGGCACAAAGGATGCTGGGTCTTTCAAACAGCCTTTCCATAGAAATGGAGGCTATTTATAACAGGTGGTCACATGTGTGCATCAGTGACCCCGAGCTCAAACGACTTATTCAACTGGCCATGGTCCCTAATCGTGAGGTCCTGGAAAAACTGCACAATTTTCAGGATGATGAATTGTCGAAACAGTTTAACAACATCGTAGACCAGGTGTACGAGTATGCCATGGCAAGCCCGACACAGCAAATGGACACTACACGGGGAACTGTTTTTGGTGCGTTCAATGCGGTAACCGGATATTTTCAGAACGTGAGAAACTACAAAGACGAAGAAAGTAAATTCAAATCGATAATGTCGGGAACAGCATTGACCCGTACACAGACTGCTTTTAATTTGTGTATGGGCTTTACCAAAACTGGCGCTAGTGCGTTGAATTAACAGAATTTTCACAGGGCGGGGCTAATCTCCACTGTGCTTTTTACATTATGTAACGATAAACTAAAAGTGTTTTAAACGGATGGTTACTTTGATTTATTTGTAGTTCATCCTAAGGGCAACCTGCTGTTTTCAGTTTAAACAAGAACTCAAAATTAGTGGGCGGCCCTACGGGCGTTAAGCGCTTTTTAAGATTGATAAAGATTTCAATGTTCGTTACCTGATAGGGGTCAAGAAATATAAAGCCGCCTTGTTAAGTCTTCTTATCTTCGCAGGTTAACTTATATTAGACCATTATATAATAATAGGTGTATGAATATACAGTTAATCATGGAAGCCATCTACCGCATCGAAAAAGAGCTTGCGATAGTTAAACAAGAAATGTCACATCAGATACCTCAGAAAAAGCCAAGGAAACTTACCGATAAACAAATTTTACGCGATGAAGCCCTTAGAACTTTGGCACAACAGCGGGAAAAGGATCGTTTGCGTGCAAAGAAAATGTTTAAAAAAGAATTCGAGGCGCTTGCGGCCAGAGAAAAAGACCTGGAGAAACTATTGACAAAAAACAGATGTAGTTAATTTTAATCCTTATTTGTTTGCACGGCTGATTTTCCAAAGTAAGAAGTATGGATTATCTTTTAGTTTACTTTCTTCTGTCTGATATCTAATCTCAGATGCCATAAAGCCTAAAGTACCAGTACCTGCAAAAGTATTGAATAACGACTGGAAGTTTGCACTTAAATTTGCGTTAATAGCCACTAAACTAATTGTAATTGCGGCCAGTGTCGCGCCTGTCCCTAATTTATGTATATCTTTAATAGATTTGAATTTTCGGTTTATAGATTCTAACTCCGGCCGTAGCTTATCGTTATATATTTCGTTCGTATTTACTGTTTTGGGATCAATAGTTGAATTCATTAAATTCTTTAAAGTGACCCTAAAATTTCCTAGTAAATCTGTTTCGTCTTTTAAAATCTTACTCAGATTCTCTGCTGATATATTATCAATGAAAGGTAGGGTTATCTCATACAGTACTTTCGATTGATAATGCTGAAGACCATTGTCAATCACAAAACTATCCTTTTCATTCATCTCTTTTATTTTCCAATCTGTCGTAGGTGTATCGGAATTGGCATAATATATAATTGCGTCCCGTTTGGTTATTGGGGCATTATATAACATGATTGTCCGGATTGGTCTGATCAAAAGCTTCCCACTATCTATAAATGGACTGAGCTCCGTAATCAGGTTTCTTGTTGCGTTGTCTGTATGCGTAGTGTACGCCGGTAACAAATCATGTGGCTTAGGAACATGTCCATTTAATATGCCGGGAGGGAATGTAATATTTCTTTTAATGAAGCGATGGTCTTCTGGAGGATAATAGTGGATTAAATGTTCATCAGTTCTATTTGGCAACATAAACAATGATGTAAAATCAGAATAAATACTTAGAAATTTAGATGTCTCTAAAGCCTTGCTGATATGGTCGCAGTAAAATTCTGATTTAATCCCCTGGATTCTACCGATTCCATTTAATATACCTTCTTCCTGATCAACATAAGTGTTAATCAATTCCGTGGCACTTATCATGCTGGATTCTTTTAAATTCTGAACAATTACTTTCTCAATCATAATTTGCTAAAATTAAAACACTAAAACCACTTCTGAACCATCGGTCAATTTAACAAGAATCAGGCTTTATTATACCTTTTGGTTCCATTAACAATAATGTCATGAAATTTAATATCAGATGAATCTGGCAGCCCTATTGCGTCCATGACAATTCTTGCAATTGTAAAAAAAGAAAGCTGATCATTCACATTTATAGTATAAAAGTTTCCCTTGATGAATCGAGGAACTTCAACATATTTTTTTGGTGCAAGTGGTATATTGAATAGCTTTATTTTCTCTAAAAAATCGTCATCATCAAAAAACAAGAATTTTCTCCAGGTGTTTGTCACTCTAGCTCGAAATCCAATCTCATTGCCAACATTTACTTCGCAGTCCTCTAATATAGCTCTATACTTCGAAACGATGATCAGCAGCACATAAATCAATTCTGCACCATCAATGATGGAAATATGGTTTAAGAAATCAGTATCTTTCCGTCTAGTAACCGTTTTGGGTTTAATTGTACGTGAAATCAGTGACGGTACAAATTCGTCTACCGTTTCATAGGGGCTATATTTATCTTGCAAATAATTAATCAAGTTGGAATTAGCATAATATGCTGGAACATTCCTTAAATTAAACTCTGGTAATCTAAACAAAAATTTAAGTCCCCCATTTCTACAGAGTTCAACAGTTGTTGTTTTATAAATAATATTATCGTCATTTAGGGGTCTTATAATCAATGAATCTTGTGAACTATAAATACTATTAAAGCCAAGATTAAGAGGTATGTTTATTGCGTTATCATCGACATCTTTAAACACGCAATCTACATTTTGATAGAATCTTCCAGCAACCAGCTTGAAAAAATCTGTAGAAAAGAACTTTTCAAACTTAAATTCATTGTAGGGAAGTGGAAAAAGATAAAGCTCTAGATACGGAATTTGAGAGTCCGATTGCCCTTGCGTTTCTCCATAATCCATGTGACAGAATCTTTCGATAGATTCGTAATATTCATTTGACTTTTCTGAAAGTTTTTCAATAATATAGCGATCCTTAATGGGATTACTCTCATTGTTTTCTCTTTGATATATCACTCCCTGGCTAGTAATATAGGGCGGAATTGGTCCTGGTTCAATTTTAATGACAAATACTGCCTTCTCATTACTCAGAGGGACGATTTTAAAATGATATAATGGTTTTGGAGCAAGATTACTGGCAATGATTTGAGAAACCTGATCAGAAATATTCTTATAATCGTCTAAACTAATACCACATAAGTTGGTTGCAATGTTCTTGTCATTGGCCTCAATACCATAAAACAACCATCCACCACGTGTATTTGCAAAAGCGGATACTGACTTAACTATTTTTGTTCCCTCTATTTTACCGGATCTTTTCGGTAGATCTGCTTTATACTCTATGTACCATCCCTCACTAATAGAATTGTCTATCAACTTGTGGAGTTCAACTTCGTCAAGTTGTTCTAATTCTTTATCAAAGGGAGTGTAAAAAGTCATTTAAGTGGGATTTAGTCTATTAGAGAGTTTTGTTAAATATAAAAGAATTGCCCCAAGTTCTTGAAATTGATCTAACATAAGCCCATTGGACAAGAAGAATAAACATATTCGAACAATTCTGAAAACAAGCTTTATATTTCTTGGTATATTCGCTTAACGCTAAATATAGTAAATTGGAGGAGATTAAAACACCGTTGAACAAGCTAGATATCCTGTTAAAAGATTACCTCATACAACAGACAAATTATGCATTATTGCTAACCGCGGGTTGGGGTGCAGGTAAGACTTATTATCTTAAAAATCATTTTTTCAACTGTATTGATGATACTGGATATCAGCCGGTGCTAGTATCACTTTTTGGTATTAAGTCAATTGATGAGATTAAAGACCGTATCATCACCGAATTATACCCCATTCTTAAGAATAAATACCTAAAAACAACCAAGACGATCTTAAAAACTGTGGTAAAATCAGCTGATGTTACCAAACTGTTCGGTCATGGCATATTTGCGTCATTGATTGACGAGGTGAGCGAAGGTAAAAAAGCACTTCAAGAGCAGCAGAAAGATTATCTAGAATTAGATAAGTTATTAATTTGTTTTGATGATCTGGAAAGGGCTAGCCCTGAGTTGTTGACCAACAGCGAAATCCTTGGATATATTAACTCCATGGTGGAGAACAATAATATCAAGGTTATTATCGTAGCGAACGAAGGGATCCTTGAAGATCAAAAATATTTAGAAGTCAAGGAAAAAACTATCGGTGACACCATTCATTTCAACCAAGACTTCAATGATGCGTTTCTAAACATTCTTGAAGGGCTTGAACAACCTGCTAATTACAAGAGTTTCTTGAAGGACAACCAACAGATAATTCATCGGTTTCTTTCCATCGATAAAAATTATGAGGTAGGCAAAGTAAATTATCGTACACTAACACATTTTATTGCACGGTTTAGCCAGGTATATCAATTTTTAAACACTGGTTTGAAAATCAAAGACTTGAAGGACCTGAAGGAAGAGCTATTGTCCAATCTATTAAAATTCAGCTTATTTGTGATCAATGAGTACAAAAAAGGTTTTTTCACTTTTTTTGATCGTAAAGGTTTTGAAGAGCCTGGATCCATCATGGTTAAAAGATATGTTCATATAGAACGTAATAACCCTGATTCTAAATCGACACGCTTAATACAGATTGCTGACGCATATTATCCCAATGAAGATTTTAATTTTTATGATTCCATTTATAGCTATCTAACAGGGGGTGATTTCTTTGACAAGGATAAATTTCTAATTGAACTAAAACATGAATATCACGTAGTCAATGAGAATATCCATGAAGCTTACAAGATCACTAGAAAACTTTCTGGCGTAAATTATTTTGAATTATCAGACCAAGAATACCTTGAATCAACAAGGAAGATAAGAAGGTTTGCTTTGGAGGGTGCCTATCAGCTTCATGACTATATTACCATCTTCTACTTAGTTTTAAGGCATGGGAATCCGCTAAGGATAAATGAAGAAAAATTCTGTAGGCAATTACTAATTCAGATCAAAAAGAAACGTAGTTCTCATGTCTATAACTCATTGATCGATCAACATCTAAATATATCAAAAGACTCCGAATTCTATAAGTTTAACACAAAATTAAAGGAGGTTATCATTTATATTAATAACCGATCACATTTGCGTGATGAAAAAAATATTGCAAAGAGAATTGAAAAAGAGCTTTCAAGTAACTATCATTTGATCCACGATGAGTTGATAGCTAAAATCAATAAACCATTTGGAATTGCCAGCTTTAAAGATGTCAGTTTTCGAAAATTCTTTTCAGTATTTTGCCAGGCTGACAATGCAAAAAAATCGAAAATGCTTCTTTTGTTCAGATTCATATATGACCCTAGAAAAGGCAATAATTCCGTCAAGGATTTTGTATTTGTAAAAGGATTGCGTGATGTAATTCAGAAGAAATTATCAAGACATCCAAGCAAGAATATTAGCGGATTACTTACTGCCGATCTTTTAAAAGCAGTATCCGAAAGCATCGACGAGATTAGACCTTATAACCCAGAAATGTAATTCTTAAATTCATTTTATAAATGTGTGGATTACCGATGTGATATTCTTCGAATTTGATTATGGCCAGTAATCCGGTTATAACCAGATTGCTACTATTGCACCATAGTAATTAAGAATTAGAACTTTGTATTATTTGCCTTTGCTTCTATCAATCGCTGATTGTATTTCACCATCCAGCTCCCCCGCTGCCCGTGAGAGGGCATCGTGCAGCATAAAAGCCTCTTCCCTATGGGACATAAATTTTTCTAAACATCGTTCTATGTTCAATGTCCCCAGTTCCTTAAATTTCCTTTCAAGAATAGTGAGTCGCTCCGGCTTTTTAAAAGTCCAACTCTTTTTATATTTTTTTGCCAGTTCATCGAACCTTCTATCCCTTTCATGCGCATCAGAAATCTCTTTTAATCTTTTTAGCTCGTTGTCGTTTGCATTTAGAAATGCGTAATTAAGTACAAGTTTATTAAAATCCCAATCCTTAGTATGGGGAAAAAAAATTACGAATTCCTTGTCTACGAATTTCAACGCACTCTTCGCATCTTTCATTTTCCCAACCAGAAAATCGGAAATCAATCTAGATGCCGATTTTGCTCTCCTATCAATGCATGTAAAATGTTTAGCTAGAAAATTATCCCAGTCGTCTTTTGAGTTTCCACTGAACATCGCAAAACGACCTTTTTTGTCATTGTAAGGATCAACAGTATCCATGGTATATGCCGTAAATCCTCTTCCGGATTTCCAATTAGGCTGATATTTAACAATGATGGAATACAGCATATTGATAGCAATCCGAATTAATAGCTTCTCCTCGCCAACTTTATGATACAGGTTATTTCTAACGTCATGGCAAAAACTGAGCATTCTACATTCATCCGTTGTAATAATAGATTCTACAACGCTAAGCTTTAACAATTCGTCGTAGTTATAAAGTACTTTATGCCTGAACGTCTCAGAATACTTCTTTTCCCTTTTATAATAGGCTTCGTCATGTCTAAAAATTTGCTTGATTAATGTAGAAAGCTGTATTTCAATAAAATTATCCAAAAGAATGGCTGCAAGACGCCTATGTGCAGCCTGTGTTGATCTTGCGAATTTTGCAGCCTCAACCAGTTGTGTTTTAAGTAAAATAACCCTTTCCATCCTTGGCTAATCTATATATATTTTTTATCTCCTGAGCAGTTCTAATGCAATGCCCAATTCAAAAATTAGCTTTTGAAAAGAAATTTATAAGCTTGACAGACTGAGAGCAATCATTTTGGTTTTTGCAAATGATCATCAATTTGACAAATACTACTTCCTCTTAAATCTGATATGCATCCCACAAATCTATTGATGGGTCAGGTATTTAGCACTTAAATTTTACCAATATAATAGATTAAAGATGTTGGAGAAAATTACAATTAAATAAACCTGACTATCAGGCAGATAAGCATACAAAGAATTTAAGCAAATGGATTATGTATATTCGGATAAACTCCAGTAAAATGAAAAGATTTCTTAGTGCATTTACATTCTGCATACTCATGTATTCATGTACCAGTGCGCCTTCTTCTTCTCGACCACAAGATCCAACCAATTTCCCATATAAGCAAGAAGAGGTATTGATAAACAACGCTAAATCAAGGATTCAATTAGCCGGGACTTTAACCATTCCACCAATTAACAAATTTTCAAAGATTGTTATCCTGATTACCGGATCAGGTCCTCAAAACCGAAACGAAGAAGCATTGAATCATCGTCCTTTCCTGGTGTGGAGCGATTGGTTAACCCGGCATGGTATTGCTGTATTAAGGTTTGATGATCGGGGTGTAGGGAAATCAACCGGGAATTTCTTAACCGCTACCACCTTCGATTTTGCAGATGATGTAGAAGCGGCTGTATCTTTTATCCGTTCGAGGCCGGACTTAAATCAATTGTCCATCGGATTGATTGGCCAAAGTGAGGGGGGATTGATTGCACCAATGGTGGCAAGTCGCAACAATGATGTTAAGTTTATTGTACTATTGGCTGGTGATGGGATTCCTATATATCAGGTTGGCCTTCAACAATTAGAAGATTTGAACCGGGTTGCAGGTCTGTCAGAGCCGATTATCAACCAAAAACTTGCACTGGACAAAAAGCTCTATGACCTCACCCTTCGGGACTCAAGCCTATCCATAGGTGAATTAAAAAATGATATCGATAGTTTATTACAGCAAGAAATGCTTAGCCAGCACTGGGATAAGTCAAAGTTAAAGGCTTTGAAAAAACGATACGATCATCTTGCTACACCTTGGCAAAGAACTTTTTTGAAATTAAAACCAGCGGATTATTTGGCTAAAGTAAAATGCCCCGTACTGGCACTTAATGGCACAAAGGATCTTATTGTTAATTACCAGGCGAACCTAGCCGGTATTGCCAAAGCTTTAGATCAGGGTGGCAATAAACAATATAAAACTGTTGCTTTAGTTGGTTTAAACCACTTCTTTCAAAAATCAGAAACAGGTAGCATGACCGAGTTCACTCAAATTCCAGAAACAGTACACCCAATTGCGTTGACAACTGTGTCCACCTGGATTAATGCCTTGTCGCTTTAATTACTCAGTCTTGCAACCAGTCAACTAGGAAATATATCAGGATTGGTGGGTACAACTACCAGAGACACGGTTACAACTTTCCCTGATCGGGATACCAGAACTATATGGTAAATACTGATATTTATCTTTAAACCCGGCATTATTTACAAAATCCAAACATTCAGTCCATTTTATTGCAGCATACGCTTGGAGATATCTGCAATTGGCTCGGTAAAAGCGTTTCTATGATTCCTTTACAAATTTCTCTACGGATACCAGCTCATTTTTACCTTGTTGCAACTGTAAGTATTCGCTGGTTAGCAGCAATTTGTGGCGAATTTTTCCTGCATTACTCTTGATTGCGAAGATGGACCCGTGCCTTACAAATTCCCCGTCGATGACTTCAAATTTTGGGAACAGCTCCGGTAAAGGTTGGTCATAAAAGGTATAAATTTTTGGCACCTCAATTACCAGGTTTTTATCCGGATGTTTGTCCGGTCCGTCATCTGAAGTGGTATACTTTCGTAATTCAGCTGGCAGTATGATGGCTTTCGAAAAGTCTTGTTCTACATAGCCGTCCGAGAAGATCCGATGGAGAAAATTTACTTCTTCCACGGTTTTGGGTGTCATTTGCTCTAAAGCTATCTTTGAAAATTTAATCTTCAGCTTTTTTTCCAGGAATCTCAATTGCTCCAGGTGCTGCACTACCTGGTTACTTTCCCAAACGTCGAATTTAATTCTCAAAGGTTTACTGTTTTCGATCGGAAAAGGGCTTTGCTTATCCAGGTAAAAATCCAGCCTTTTGCCGGAGAACAGATAAGTAATGAATTTTAATACATCGATGGCCTCCTTTACACTGTGGAAATGTGCAGGCAAATCAAATTTGAAGGTCACATTGATCCCTTTTTTGGCCGTCTTGAATGAAAGCACAAATCCGGCATTGTGGATATTGAATTCCAAGTTTGCTCCGTCTTGGTAGTAGTATCGTTTTAAGTTTAATTTGTTATGCTCGATGAGGCCATCCTCACTTTCTATATCCAATACCATTTCGTCGGGAACCTGCAGAACTTCTAATGTTTCCATTTTTGACGCATCTAGAGGAAGTTTGAACCCGCTCATGTGCATCGAGAAACTGAGAATGTCTTCTTGAGCAACTTTAAAAGACTTTACCCTGATCCCTCCTTGACTAAACTTCATTAGTTGATCATGTACCGAAGCTGGCAATGTAAAATTCACTTCAGAATGAAAGCTACCGTCTAATTCAAGAATGGCCTCAACCCTAATCTTCTGATCATCGGTTTTGATGATGACATTTTTATCATTGAAATCTAGGAAGCGTTTGAAGGTGGAAAGACTGAGCTCCTGCGCTTCACAGTCACCAATCGCATGTTCAATAAGTTGTGGAAGTAAATGATCGAAAAAGGCCTCACCTGTCATGTTAATGTAGACAAAGCCAATGCTCTGTACATAATTCTGCTGGTGTTTATTTAGATTAGGACAAACCATGTATTTGCCAAAGTGGTGCTCCTTAAATTGCTTTTCAACATCGCTGTAAACTTCCCAGATGTTACTGTCTTCGAAACTATGACCCAAAAAAAGTATCGCTTTGGTTGCGATTACATCTTTAAAACGATTCCAGACGATGTGTCCCTTTTGTTCTCCCGAACTTTTGGCGTAGTCTCTTTTGGTGATGATAATCTCGTCTAGATTATTGACGTCACCATGCAGCTTATAGACTTTGGGAAATCGCAGATTTTGTATGGGGAAATGGTCAGTGCAGCCGATCACATGGCAGCGTCTTTCCATACTATCTTCCAACATTGTGTCATAATTGGTTGTAAAGATGTGATCAAAATGAGGTATTCTGCCCAGGCGATCATGCAGGTGAGTAGCCAGTGGTTTCTTCTTGTATTCCTGGATCAGAATCTTGTTCAATACTTCCCTGGAACCTGAATACCTAATCAACAATTCTGTGATTTCTTCTAGGTTTTTTTCCCTTGCTGCACTGATTTCAGTCTCTGTCTCGCAATACGTCTCAACCCGTCTGCAAATGAGTTCTTTTAATTCCTTGGCACCCTTATATCCCCCATATAAGGACAATCCGGACCCTACAAAAAGTGCGACTTCCTCCTTCCTGATTTTTTCTATCAATAATGTTATGCCCATTCACAAATTTACTGATATTTATGCATTTAGGATTGCCCTTAAGTTTTAAACTGCCGTTCAATGGGCTGTTCGTTATCCGCCACTCCTATGCTTGCGTTATTAAATGACTTTATTTTCTCGATAGAAATGATAAAGAACCGGTGAATGGGAATGAAACTTTCATCCAGCAGTTCTTCTTTCAGATGATTATCGGCTGTATTTTGCCATCTTAAGCATCGTTTCAACAACATCAGCCTCAAATAGATTATTTTCAGTCACGTAATTCAAATGATTCTTATAGTGGTAGATTAATGTTTCATAGAGTCTTCTACACCCTTCTAGATTTTCCGAGGTCTCTATATCATCTGGATTTTCAGCCGATTCGCATTCCAAAATCCGTATTTTTTCAACGAAGGCGTCAATCTTTTGTTTCCTCTCCGCCAAGTTTTGCCTATTGGTTTCCTGGTCAAGCATAATCAAATTTACTTATTCCATTATGAAGATAATCATTAACACAGTTGCATAAAAATAAATAAATTTATAGATGGTTTGAAGAAAATCGCAGGTGTTAGATAGTTAATTGACCAGCAAACCCGTTCTCGATTCCGTCCCCATTTCCAATGAATATCCCAGGACCACCATGACCGGCAGTGTCTATAGCTCAAAATCCAAAAGTTTTTCATCAACACGTCGAAAACCCATTTGAACCTGCTCTGCAAATCAGGAGAAAGCCCTAGTCTTCGATTGAATTACTAGGGCTGGCCTTGGTAAATTAGCTATTCGACAAATTCTTAAGAGTGGTATAGAGGCGGTACTCACCATTGACCCTGATCTTAATTTTTTCTGACTTGGCAGAGCGTATGGTAAATTTGATCATTTTACCATCTTTCCACTTCATATCCACGGTAAAATTACCTCTTGCTTTGAGCCCCTTGATTTCACCATTTTTCCAGGCATCAGGCAAAGCAGGCAATAAATCTATACAGCCATCATGACTTTGTAAAAGCATCTCTGCGATACCGGCAGTAGCTCCGAAATTGCCGTCAATCTGAAATGGAGGATGTGCTGAAAATAGATTTGGATAAACACCGCCACCTCCCCGATTATTCGGATCAGCTACGGGTTTTAGCATTTCTCTGATTAATTTAAAAGCCCTATTTCCATCATGCAGTCTTGCCCAAAACAAGGTTTTGTAGGCAATAGACCAACTCGTACTATTATCCCCCCTTATTTCAAGCGTCTTTTTTGCAGCTTCTGCGAGTTTGGGAGTAGATAAAGGTGTGATTAATGATGCTGGATAAACTCCATACAAATGAGAAACATGACGGTGAGTCGGTTCGATTTCCTTATAATCCTCTAGCCATTCCTGTATTCGTCCATCTTTGCTGATCACTCCGGCCGGAGGTATCACCTGCAACAAATTTGCTAACTCCTCTCTAAACGCTCCATCAATTTTCAAATGCTTTGATGCAGTGATCACATTGCCAAACAACTCCCTAACAATCTGATTATCAATAGTAGGACCCATACAAATACTTGCTGTCTTTCCGTTAGCCATGTAAAAGGTGTTCTCTGGTGAAACTGAAGGAGAAGTAACCATCCAACCTGTTTTAGGGTCTTTAACTAACACGCTTTTATAAAATTCTGCCGAGCCTTTTAGGATAGGATAGATATCTTTTAGATAGTTAAAATCATTCGTAAAAGCATAATGGTCCCATAAATTGCTACATAACCATCCTGAACCTGCATTTGATGCTCCCCATGAAGCGTTCTCACCAGGTTCTGTAAATCCCCAGACATTTGTTATTACATGCGCAATCCAGCCATCTGCATTATAATAGGCTTTCGCAGTTCTCTTTCCTGGTTCAACGAGGCTTTTCACGAACTCTGCAAGCGGCAGATTCAATTCGGAGAGATTTACCACTTCAAGAGGCCAATGGTTCATCTGCACATTTACATCCAAATGATAATCACCGTTCCAAGGTGTATTGATCTCTTTTGCCCATAAGCCCTGTAAATTTGGAGGCAACAACCCCACTCGCGTGCTGCTGATACTCAGGTATCTTCCGTATTGAAAAAACAAGGAAGCTAGTGATGGATCATTATTGAAATTGTTGTAGAAATTGGCTATCCGGCGATCTGTTGGCAAATCCGCCGTTGGTCCTTCACCGAGATCGATATAAGCACGTTTAAAGAGCTTGCTGAATGCCGCTATATGTCTGTGTTTTTGCAGATCATAAGTCTTTTTCGTTGCTGCTGTCAAAAACTGGCTTGTCTTTTCTTCAAAGGTAAAGCCTTTGAAATCAGTTCCGGCAGAAATATAAATCAAAACCTCCGTGGCGTCTTCAATTACCAGATTATTGTTTTCTGGACGGATAGTTCCATCTTTCAATTTCGCCTGTACTCTAGCCAAGTATTTCATTCCCTTGCCGTCTGTGCCATTGTTGAGCTGACCGGACATTTGCAATTCGCTGTTTACAGTTTTAACACTATAGCGTTCTTGTCTATTCATGGTAATCCGACAGTTAAGCTGTCCGGGTTTATCAGCTGTTAACCTAATCACATTGACATCATCATCAAAACTGGTAAAGTACTCTCTTTTATAATTTACACCGTTACGTGTAAATGTACAGTTTGCTACGGCTTGATCTAATAACAGTTCCCGGCGATATTGTATAGCCTCTTGCTTGCCTGCTTGATCTCCTTTATAGGTAAAATCGATTTCCAAAGCACCCATGGTTTGAAATTTACCCCAACGCTCACCCGCTGATCCTTCGCCTTTACAGACAAAATTGCTATTTACCAACGCCTGGGCTTCGTCATTTTTACCCTGTAAAATGAGCGCTCTGATGGCAGGAAGACTTTTATATGCTTCGTAATTATTCGCATCTTGTGGGCTGCCTGACCACAAGGTGATATCGTTGAGGACAATTTTCTCCTTTAAAACACCGCCGTCGGGCGTCATTCCCAATCTGCCATTACCTAGCGGTAAGGTGGCTTCCCAAATTTCCGCTGGTTTATCATACCACAATTTTAAGGGCTTTTGCTTGGCAAATACGTCAGTAAAAGCGAGACAGCAAAAACAAAATACAGTTAACAGTTTCTTCATGATATATATTGTTTCGAATCCTGAGTTGTTTGATGGCTGAGCTGATTAATCTCCGTAAACCTTAAATTCATAGATACTCGCGATAGTCTTATCGTTTGCCGGAAAAAGTGTCAAGCGCACCCACCGAGCTTTGGCATTGCCTTGATCGGCAAAACATGGAATTGATATTCTGGAGTTGCTTGTTTTATCTGAAAAAACAGACCATTTCAGGTTGTCAACTGAATATTCAATTTTATATTGCAATCCCTTATCCACGAAATCGGTAAAGGTTTCGCATCTTTTTATTTGGTTTACCGAACCCAGATCGACTGTTAAACTCTGTTTAGTGCCGTCAGCTTTGGGACTCCATTTGGAACTACTGTTGCCATCAAACGCACTGATTAAATTATTACCAGTTAGATCCACTGGAGAAGTAGCTGGCATCCAGGCCGACAACAGTTGGCCTGAGGCTGGTATATAGTTCAACACAAGGTTATCGAACCCAGCAAAATTAAAACCAGAAACATAGCCAGCTGCACCAACAGAATAAGTATCATCTTCTACATTTGCAACCATCTGGCCATCTATAAATGCTTTGATATTGCTGCCTTTACTGGTTAGTTTAAGGTTATGCCACTTAGTAACATCAATTTTGCCACTAGCTAGTGTACTGTTTTTTGTCTGCAATTTCCAGGCCCCATCTTTATAGATATTTAAACGATAGCCGAAAGGAATATTTGCCTGTGAGGCCTTATCATAAGAGCCTCTCAAAATTATCCCAGCATAACCGACTCCGTTAAAAGCATTATTTTCGACAAAAACATCCGAAGAAATTTGTCCCTGTGCCCATTCTGTAGCCTGGGCAACAAAAGTATAAGCGCACTCATCAGGAATCCAGTGCGTAATGTCATTTACCAGCAGTTGTCTAAGGTATTTGTTGTTTCCTTTAGATTTTGTAAGTTCAAAGGCACCTGAATTGTCATAAAAATATTTAGGGGAAAGCGGTGCCCGATCCAGCGCATAATTGTCAAAATTATCGGTGTAATTTAATGGGAAGGCCTTTTCCTTAGGAATGTCGTGTACTCCTTTTTGCTGGCCGGTAGTCGTAGTAATCGTATAAATGCTTTCCGGATCGACTGATAGCGTAATCTCACCATTGACAGCAGTAATATCTTCTTGTTTCTGGAACTGGGTTTTACTATCCGATTTCCATACATGCAGTTTATTCGTAGGAAGGTCAGAAATATTGAATACTAATTTTTGGGCATCGGCGCCGCTCACCACAACGATGCTATAGTCATTACTGCCATCCATATTTTTATAGGTACAATAAGCACCATCTCCACTTAATTCCCCACAACCACTGTCTATGTATTTCCATCCCGGTTTGGCAAATTGATTAAAGTGCGCTACCCCCCAGATGGTTGGCCACACTTCATAATTCCCCGACCATGGAGTAGTACCTTTCATGATCCCAACATTTGAAAAGCAGGAGATATCGGGCATAGAAGCAATCGGGCACCACATGTTTACCTTTACGATTTTCCATTTGATATAACACTTTAAAATGTTTTTTGCAAGGTATGTCGTGTTCCTCCATGATTTTCCTGGTAATGAAAAATCTTCACCAGACCACAAAGGCAAATCAGTTAAAACAGAGTTTGGATTAGGCTCCTCTCCTCTGTAACCCCACATATATGAATCCGGGTAATGATAACTAATGGAAGCAATTGTATTTTTAAACACAGAATCCTTAACCAGCAAGTCACTGATTTCCCATGCTTTTCCTGCCCCTTCTGGTGCATTTATTTTAATGTCCTTAAATCCATTTCTATCAAGCGTTGGCCTTAAGGTGTTGACAATCCAGTCCCTGTTATAATCACGTTCATTCCAGCAGCCGGAAATATATTTCATATTTAGCCCCCATTGTTTTGCTCCCTGGATAAACTTAACCAGATAGTCGGCGTTATCCTGTGACCAAATGCCTTTAAACCATCCTGGCATGCTCCATTCCAGAGCATCGAGTTCAATAGCAGGATTTCTGTTGGCCGCTTCACGCATTAACCAGTATTCGAATCCCCTATTGTAATGGGGTTTTTCCATTTCCTCTCTAGTTCTGGCAAAGCTGGGTTCTGAACCACAAGTAGTATTTCCATCTCCACCAATTTCAGTTTTAAGGTAAGTAAAGCCTGCACCAAAGTTTGGTTTAAACAGATAATCCAATATGTCACTTCTGGATTTATCAGCATAATCGATCAATAATCTAGAGGAAGAACCTGCACTAACGGCGCCGATTCCATCGAAAATTCTCCCGGAACCGTTGCCATCAACGTTGATGGTTTTGGGTGGTCCAGTCGGTGTAGAAATAGCCTGTCCTAAAACTGCATTGACTAGGAGCAACAAGCATAGTGTTGTGATTGTATTTTTAAACATAGTTAACTTCATTAATTTACCAGTTTGGATTTTGTGTGAGTTTTCCTTTATACAAGGCGATTTCTTTTGTTGGCAGGGGTCTTAGATAATGTTTCTCAGGATTAAATGAGCGTGCTGACGCTGGTTGCGCGATTAAAAACCCGTTAGCATCAGTTCTGGCCTGATAACCAGCTCCGCTATAAGGGGCAATAGTTTGCCAGGCCGTCCCTTTTATTTTTATACCTTTAATGTCCTGAGTCATTTCTGTTTCCGCTGTTTTCCACCTCCTGATGTCATCATACCTGAAACCTTCAAGAGCAAACTCTACATTTCTTTCTCTCCTTAATTCGGTTTTCAAATCCAGACCGTTTGTTGTTAAAAAAACATTAGAAAGCAAGGGCATGTTTACCCTTGCTCGAATGAGGTTGATACTCTTATTCAAGTCATCATCAGAAAGCGAACCATTCTTCTCGAACATAGCTTCCGCATAGATCATCAAAACTTCAGCGTAACGGATAATATGGTTATCATAACCAAAGTTATCTCCGTTATTGGTATTGCCAAATACATTTTCAGAAAGGTATTTATAGGTAATGTATCCAGTATTTCCGTTTCTTTGCGGAGAATTTGGCCAGTTAACCACAGGAACGAGTGGATTGAAGACCTCGACTATTGAAGTTCCCGGGATGACCATGGTCATGGTCATCCGCGGATCGCGGTTATCATATTCGGAACTAACGGTATTATAGCCATTAAACTGCGGCGATTTTGTGATAGGCAAACCATCTTTACATAAATACATATCAGCAAGCTTTCTCGTTGGTAAATAGCAAACTGTACCTACCACAGAATACGGATATTGCTGTCCGGAAATGTTCACTTCATGCCTCCTGTCAAGTACACTTTCCCTGGAATCATCACCTTCTTCGATAAAAAGATAGCGGTAGCTTTGTGCGCCTTTAGCTGTAAATAGATCGTATTCTCTGCTGGAAATGATCGTATTTGCCGCATTGATGGCAGTGTTTAAGTAATCTGTACCATCACCATTACGGTATTTTTGCCAGGTTCCTTCAAATAACGCAACCCTTGCCATCAATGCACTTGCTGCGCCACTGGTAATTCGACCTACATCTGTCCCGGCAACTTTACTATTCAGAGGAAGATCAGCAATGGCATCAGCAAGATCGTTAAGGATAAAATCGGCCGTTTCTTTACGAGTCGACCTTGCTGCGTATAAGTCAGGATCGTCTACATCTAGTACTTTGGAGATTAAGGGTACGCCACCAAAAAGGCGAAACAAGAGCCAATAATTATAGGCTCTGAAAAACCTGGCTTCGGCTACATAATTTTTGATTCCGGAGTCTGTTAGTCCTTCGCCCTTACTAATAATTTTATTTGCATTACGGATATAATAATAAGCGTCTGTCCAAGTACTTACAGTTTCTGAGGGCAGATAATCTCCTGAGCTTATTGCATTTGCAGTATTGAAGGCAATATCTGTTTCGGTATCGCTAAAGTTGAGCCCCTGCAAAGAATTATAAAGGCCATTTGCTGCAAGCTTAAAATCAGCAGCTGTTTTATAAAAGATCACATCAGACAAGGTATCCTTAGGTTTAAGATCAAGTTGTTTCTTACATCCTGAATTAAATATCAGCACCATGGTTAATGCCATTGCCGGAAATAGTTTAAAATAATGTTTCATAATCATCTTCTTATCGAATTCTAAAATTTAACGTTCAGACCAACTGATTTCACCTTGGTAAACGGGTAAGTTTGTTCATTTGTAGTTTGGTAGCCTTCTTCAGGGTCGAATGAATGCCCCCATGTACCGTTCGAGATAGTGAACAGATCCTGTCCGCTCACATACAGTCTGATTCCTTTGATTTTAAGCTTTTTACAAAACACTTCAGGTACATTATAGCCAATTGTAATCACCTTGAAACGGAGATAAGCCAGATTATTTATCCGCATGGAAGAATACCTCCAATTGTAATTAAGCAGGTTATCAAACCCTACTGACCCGGGAATCAGTCTTGGATACTGTGCACTTGTATTTTCCGGTGTCCAGTTCTTCCCATAAAAGTAGGCTAGCGGCTGGAAATAAATGGCACTCATAGGAACAGAAAACACTCCATCTCTGATATTCATTTGCTTACCAACACCCTGCATCATAACGGAAAGGTCGAAGTTAGCATAGGAAACATTGATGTTGGTGGAAAACGTATAACGTGGCATAGTATTACCCAGATAGACCAGGTCACCCTTAGTACCTTTTGCCGGGTCACCATAAGGTGTAATGTTACCGTCACCATCGACATCGCTATACATTACATCTCCAATCCCAATGCTATTTGGTATCCCTATAAGCTTTTTATAATTGGCTAACTGCTCGGCATTCTGTATGATTCCAGCGAAATGATATCCGAAGTAACTATTTAATGAATAGCCCTGGTGTGTGTAATTAAGTCCTTGTGATAGTACATCATTACCTTTTAATTCTACCAGTTTATTTCTGCTGTCGTTCAATATTGCTGTAATGCTGTATTTGAGTTTTCCTGCCTGATCTTTCCATCCGATAGAGAAATCGAACCCTTTGGTTGTCAAGTGGCCCAGATTCTGGCTCGGTGGTGTTCCGCCGAGTGTTGCTGGCACTTGTACATTTACAAGCATATTGCGGTTTTCTTTATTATAGAAATCAATACTACCACTTAAGCGGTTATCAAGGAAACCAAAGTCAATCCCAAGGTTCGTTGTTTCGATAGTTTCCCATGTTCTTTTATCAGAAGCGATACCTGATACCGCACCTGGAAACCTGGCATTTGGAGAACCAAGGGGATAACCTCCACTTACGGTAATGAGTGGGATATAACCGTAATTACTAAAGGCCCTGATTTCCTGATTTCCGGCCTGTCCCCATGAACCTCTGATTTTAAAGTTACTGACAATGCTCAGTGATTTAATGAATTGCTCTTGCGAAAGGTTATAAGCGACAGATAAACTGGGAAATGCTGCACTCCAACGTTTGTCAGGCGAGAATTTGGAGCTTCCATCTAAACGAACAGTTGCATCAAGAAAAACCTTGTTTTTAAAACTATAGCTGAATCTGCTGAAATAAGAGCTTAGGGCCCAATCTGTGTCAAAACCTGTTAAACCTGTATAATTAGCCTTGGTTAAATCCGCCAGATTAAGTGTAAATATCTCATTTCCTGTGAAATTTGAACCGGTAACAGTTGTTCCCAGATCTGTGTTTTTTTCAAACGAAGTTCCAGCCATAAGGTTTAGGTTATGGTTGTCACCAAGTGACTTCGTATATTCAATTAAACCAGTATATGACTTAAACAAGTTCCTGCTATTGGCATAGTAAGCGGAATTTAGTGGATTCCTATAGCCTTGCGTATTACCTTCATAATCATATAAATTAAATGTCCTGGTGTTGCCTTGGTCATAATAGTTACCCATATTGACACCGGCCTGCCCGGTTATTTTAAGCCCTTTTAGGATTTCTACATCCGCTTTAACATTAAAGGAGAACGCATTGGTGTTGGATTCACGTGTTCCCCCCTCTTCTAATTGCTGTGCAGGGTTCACATACCCTTGATAGGTATAATATTCTCCAACTTTATTCCGCAAGGGAACAAAATTAAACAGTCTTGGAGTATGCGACATTACTTCTTCCCATGATCTTGGTTCTCTTACGATATCGTTATTAAAGCTATTTCTGGTTTGAACATTGATCTTATCCAATAGCTTAAAATCATAGTTCATTCTTAGATTATAGCGGTCAACACTGTTTTCTCCGTACTTAAAAACGCCATTGTCCTTGGTATAACCTGCCGAGAAAAGGTAGCCACTATTTTCACCACCCCCTGTTACACTGATGTTATGTGTTTGCTGAGTAGCATCTCCATAAAGTATTTTATTCCAATTGTTATCTGTATAAAACCCAGGATAATCCTGTAAATAAGTAACCCATCCTTTTGAATCAGCGGGGGCACCTTGTCTGATTTTGTTGAATACTTCATCTGACACACCTGGTAACCCTACATTGGTTAATGACTCATGTGTCATTTCTGCAAATTGGAGTGTGTTGGTTACAGCTTTAAGATAATCAGGTGTTTTCAATCCGAAATTTGTTGAATAGTCTACCTGTGGAGGTCCCTTTACCCCTTTCTTAGTCGTGATCAGTACCACGCCATCTGCCGCACGGGCACCATAAATAGATGCAGCTGCATCTTTCAGTACACTTACACCAGCAATATCGTTAGGGTTTAGCCCATTAAGATCACCGGGTATTCCATCAATCAACACCAGTGGCTTGTTTCCATTTACCGACGAAATTCCCCTGATTTGAAGATCATAGCCCTGTCGGCCAGGTTGCCCACTGCTACGAATCACAGTGAGCCCGGATACCGCTCCCTGCAAAGCACTCGAAGCATTCACTAAGGGTCTTGATTCGAACACCTTTTTATCAGCCTGAGAGATCGCTCCGGTAACAGATGATTTATCCTTTGTAGCGTATCCTACCACCACGAGCTCCTTTAACTGACCATTATCTTCTAGTAGGACGACGTTAATATTTGCTTGGGCACCAACCGTGATTGTTTGGGTTACATAGCCTACTGCTGAGATAATTATTTCTTGTTCCCCATTTATTAAAGAAATTGAGAAATTACCATTTCCATCGGTAGAAGTTCCCCTTTTTGTTCCCTTTACCGCAATATTTACAGATGAAATTGGTTGTCCATGTTCATCCGCAACCTTTCCCTTAATTTCAACTTTCTTCGGTTCTTCAATGATTTTGGGAGTTTGAGAAGATGGCTGTTCCTTGCTAAGAATGATCGATTTTTGCTTAATCTCAAAATTTAGATTTTGACCTTTAAGTATAACTTTCAGCGCATCTTTCAATGGCACCTTTTCTAAATTGATGCTTACTGTCCCCACTCCCTTTATAAGATCAGACTCATAAAGGACAATATATCCTGTTTGTTTCCTTATCTGAGCGAAGACGTGCCGAAGATTTACATTATTTTCCTTGAATGTTATATGCTGGGCCAATGTGACTGCACTTAACTGCATAAGAAAGGTTGTCATGATGACAATGGTTAATTTCATAATACGCAACATTTGTTTAGATGCGAGATATCCAATAATGCATCTAAATAGATGAATAAATTTCATACTTTTGGTTGTTTTGGTTGATTTGCGAATGCTTCCTGATCGTCGAAAATTTGTAAGCAATCACGTTTAAATAATTAAACAATTCCTTTTGGAATAGGAGATCAAAACACTCAGATCAATCCTGGTTTTATATCAGGATTGATTATTTACCCCTTTACAAACTGGAGCTTAAAAGTGAATGATACACAGTCATTTTGCGTAAGTTTACTTCATGACAATTATCCTCCTTCCTTCAATTTTAAAATGTATATTTTTTGTGGATTCTAACATTTCCAGTACTGAGGAAACCTGATTATACTTCGACAATCCACCGCCATATAGTTTATTTTTATCTACACCTTTCTCATATTCCACATCCACATTATACCATCTGGAAATTCGTTTCATGATGCTTTGTAATGGTTCATCTTCAAAGAGAAATATTCCATCTTTCCAGGCTATTGCATCTTCAGCAATTACATTTTTAACATCAAATACCCCGGAAACAAATTTGGATTGTTGATTTGGCTTAAGGGTTCTGCTTAACTGCCCATTTTTTACCTTTACACTACCCTCCAGAAGAGTTGTTGTTGTAGATTCATTGGCATAACTGCTGATGTTAAAATGTGTACCCAACACTTCGACATCATGATTAGGGGTACTCACTACGAAGGGGTGTTTTTTATCTTTAGCAATTTCGAAATATGCCTCTCCTTCAAGCTCAACCCGACGGATACCGTCCTTCAAAAGATCAGCGGAGTAAGTTATGCTCGATGCCGCATTGAGCCAAACTTTTGAATGATCTGGTAAAATCAAGATATAGGTTTCTCCACGTGCGGTTGTAAGGGTATTTTTGCCACCCGTCCTTGAGGATGATGTAAGCTGATATACCAACTGACCCTCCGATGTTTTACGAATACTGACTCCTGATTCCTTGGCAACCTCTCCCTTTCCTGTCTTGCTGAGGCTGATCTTTTTCCCATTTGCTAAGGTCAAAGTTGCACCTACTTTACCAGGGGCAGCGTCTTGAGCATAGTTATTTTTTTGTTCAGCGGAAATGCTGCGTTTGTGGTAGAAAAATATACCTACACTCAACACCAGCACTGCAATAGCTGCACTGGCCAGGCGAGGCCAAAGCTTTACGGTTTTTTGATTACCCGGTTTTATTACAAGAGGGATAGTTTTCTCATTCTGCAGGCCAATAATATCTTCGTAAATAACACGCGCTTTTTCCTTGTTGTAATCCGGGACTGGTAAATCATCTCTATCCCATAAGTGTTGTGTCAATATTTCAAGTTCATCATAAAAATCAGAGTCAGATAATGCAGCACTCCATTCCTCCTGTTCGTCAGCACTTAGCTTTCCATTCAGGTATTGATCGTATAAATATCTAAATCTACTCTTCGTCATTTTAATTTCTCTATAAAGCGCATTAAACTAAGTTTAACCCTAATTTAATATCAGTTTACTAGTAAGTCGGAGAAATCGGAAATCGAGGTAATCGTTTTTAAAAAAAAGATTAAGAGGAAAAATATTGCCTTCTGGCTTAAAAAAATTTAAATATAAATGCGACTGCCGCAAAGTGAGAATGCTTGTGAATGTATCCTCTCAAAAACTTAAGCGCCAACTTCATGTGGGTTTGAACTGTTCCGTGACTGATATTAAGCTTATCTGCTGCTTCCTTATACTTAAATCCTTGTTGATAACAAAGCTGATAAACCTGGCGCTGTTGCTCGGGTAATTTTCCGATGCCTTCTGCTAAGGTAAGGTGTGCATGCTCCAGTGTAATAAGCTCCTGAATGCTTGATTCTCCCACCTCTGATAGTGCTAACAGTTCCTTTTGAATACTTGCTGATTTTTCATTTAGCCTGAGAAGATCGATTGCCCTGCGACGAGCGATCGTCTTAATATAAGCTTCAATATTGTTAGTGGCCTTCAGCTTGTCACCCATTTGCCAAATATGGAGCATGGTTTCCTGAATTACTTCTTCAGCAGAAGATTCACACCTCAATAATCGAAAAGAAAATTTAAAGATAATGTCGTAATATCTTTGATAAAGAATCTTAAAGGCAAGGTGATCTCCCTCAGCTATTTTTGCCAGCAGTTTATCTTCCTCAAAAAGGACAGGTGTCATGCGCTGATTTGACATACTTCTTTTCATAATCTAAAAGACTCCTGGTACTTAAAAGAATAAATCAAGAATGCCGAACACTTTGCAATGAGAGTACTTCCTTGTCATAGAAAAAAATATCTGGTATAGGCAAAACTGTTCTATTTTTTTTATTTAAAGATGGATATTATACATTAAATAATGGATAATATTATCATTAAAACAACGATAAACAAACAACTAAACTTTAGACTATCCTTATACCCTAACGGCAGACTTTACGTACTCCCGATTTCAGAAAGCCTATTTTATACAGGACAACACAAAGCAGTTAAACCCAATAGATCTTATCACTTAAGGAAAATTGCAGATAGCTGGACTTTTACAAAACAGTAGCGTCCCTACCAATTTAATATCTATAAAGGGCCTAAGAAAGTAATCATGTATTTATTTTCCTTTATTCGGTTTTTAAAAAAAACCGTTATTTTAAGTGGGGATTATTCCGTATGTGACACCTCTTTCGCGGAACGTGGTTCTTCCCCACTCATATCTGCGAAGTATACAGGTATAACTACGAGAGCTAAGGTTACAATTTTACCTATTATATAACCCCTCGTTCATAGTTCCAGAATCATATCGAATACTCCATCCACCGATCTCAGAAAAAGCATCCAGGGATACTATTTCTACCTTTGCAATATCCGCTATTTTTATTTTTTTCCTGTAGATGAAAAGGGAATAATTTATAGCATAATTTCCATTATACTAATTTCTATACTTAACGTCATAAAAATAAAAAGTGACCATATTGAGGTAACCTTTAAAACAGGGTTAACGAGTCGACAGTAAAAGCCCCTAAAAGTGATCACAGCATCAAAATCAATTCACGAGTATTCATCTACATTATTTGAATTGCGCCCTGAAATATCAATGTGGTCTTCTGACACAACCTGAATTGCCTTTAGATTAACGCGATGCGTTTCTATTCCGGCACAATAGATTTCTACCTGATTTCCAGCAAAATGCTTAAAGAACCTTCTGCTAGCTGGCTTCTACAACTGTTTCCTGTGCAGAGTACTAATACTTTTTTCAGTTTAAATTTTAATCTTGTCCCGTTATTTTACTTCTTCTTTCCATCAGCACTGTATCCCGCCAAATCCCATCCATTTTACCTACCTTTTCTCGGTATCCAATTGTGCGGAAGCCCAGTTTTTCATGAAGTGCAATGCTTGCTACATTTTCAGGAAAGATACCGGATTGCAACGTCCATATATTATTAGCCTCACTTTCAGTGATTAGCTTTTGTAATAAAACTTTTCCGACTCCTTTACTCCGATAGCTCTCATGTATATAAACACTGACTTCAGTTACTCCGGCATACACGCACCTTGATGAAACAGGGGACAGCACCGCCCAGCCAGCGACAACTCCGTCAATTAGGGCAACATATCTCAGTTCCGAAAGGTGTCCCTTGTCCCAATCTTCCCAGCTTGGTGCATCTGTCTGAAATGTCGCTTGTTTAGTTGCAATGCCATGTAAATAGATGGTTCTTACATCTTCCCAATGGTCTGGGCGTAATTCTATGATCTCCATATCTTATTTAGCAGTAGCCTGAGCCGGGTTCACAAGTCTGTCCAGCACCTGCAAGATTTACCATTTGCGGTTTTGATTTTTCTTCTTTCACGGCTGGCGCACAGCATTTTTCACGTACATCTGTTGTTCCGCAACTTCCAAGGACTTTGCACTGCGTAACATCAGGGATCAGGTTCTCTCCCTCAAAACACACATTTTCGGGATAGATCGAACCTACGATGTATCTTTTCTTCTTAATTTCCAAAATAATAGTTTTTAATCAAACACAAAAGTCCATTCTCATTTCATCAGCCATCTTCTAATGTATGAAGCAATATAAGATTCTATCCGATTAACCTGATTTTGGCAGTTGTTGGCATCCATTATACGTTATAGGCTAGTAGTTAAATATCCATAAAATAGTTAACCGCCTAAAATAAAGTTATTGACAGTAGATAAGTTGCTAACGATTTTTTCACAGCCTAGAGGCTATTCTTCCAAAGTAATTCTTTCGATGGAGGACTTATGTGACCAATTAACTCTCAATTCAGTAGTTTTCATGGTCATAAAATCTATTTAATCCCTCGCAACAACCTGTCCCATCTGATCTTATGAAAAAAAGAAGCCTCTTTGTCCCAGCTCATCCAAATAAAGAGTGCCTTACCAACAATATGATCTTCAGGCACAAAACCCCAATAACGAGAATCTGTAGAATTATGTCGATTATCGCCCATCATCCAATAATAATTCATTTTAAAGGTATAAGAAGCTGCTGGTTTATCGTTGATATACCAGCTGCCTCCTTTCTTTTCCACCTTGTTTCCTTCATAGGTTCTAATCGCCCTGTAGTATAATGGCATCGTATTACTATCTAGTTGAACAGTCAAGCCCTTGGCCGGAATTTTTATAGGTCCAAAGTTATCAATGTTCCATTTCCGGTGAGGATCAAGCGGAAAGAGATCACCATCATCTACTGCATCGGATTTCACTTCTAAATCAGCAGACTTTATAAAATCAAACTTTTTTAATTCGGCAATCATTTCCAGAGTAGCATAAACAATATAGGTAGAGGCATTCAGCTCTTGCATTTCACTAACCGTAAAACCCAATTCTTTAAAAACCTCGAAATTCACATTAGTGGTTTTAAACTGGATTCTATATGGCATTTTCCCAGTATTTTTCAATGGTTCTTTTTTGCCATCCACACTTACCACACCAGCGCTCATGCTGACTATATCCCCGGGAATCCCTATGCACCTCTTGATGATATTTTCTCTTTTATCTACCGGTCTGCTCGTGATCGTATATTGACTATGAACCGCACTCCAACCCATTTGACTGACTAAATTGTAATAACTAGGCTCCTGGTTCTCCAGCGCTACTGTATCCCCGACAGGCAAATTGAAAACCACCACGTCATTTCTCTTGATATCAGAAAAACCCGGTAAACGTCTATATTTCCACTGCACACCGTCCCAATAAGCTTTCGTTCCTGTAACTGGCATAGAATGATGCGCAAACGGGAAGGCAACAGGTGTCATTGGAATTCTCGCGCCATAATTCACTTTGCTTACAAAAAGATAATCGCCAATCAAAAGAGATTTCTCCATTGAACCACTTGGAATGGTATAAGCTTCAATAAAAAAGACCCTGATTAAAGTTGCCGCAATGACAGCAAAGATGATGGCATCAAACCATTCTCTTTTTTTCGTTTTTTTCTTTTGATCTGCACCATGTCTTTTCAGAGAAAATTTCCAATTCATTCCTAATAGTCAGTAAGATTTAAATGATAAAACAATTTGTGGTAAAAGATTTTTAGAGCTAGAAACAATTACATTGTTACAGCAGTCAATTACATGCGTCTAATAAATCTGATGCCTATACTGTCGGAATTCCCATTAAAATATTTTTCAATACACAAGCTCAGCTCTCCTACTAATTCATCCATCTCGTCACAAATTTTAAATAAAAGTCTAATTTAGCTGACTAGAATCAAGCGCATCATGAAAACCGTCATCGGCCTCTTACTCATTCTTTTCGCCTGTTGCCAATTGAATGCCCAGATAAAGGTGCCTGTCAAAATAGATACTACGCAGCGCAAAAATTTAGCGCTATATCAATTCCTTAACACTTATATGCAACAAGACACCATCAGTAAGGAAATGTGGCATCCAAAATACAAGGACAAAAAAGTTTACAACTATACCATGGATTGGATATGGAGTGCCTATACACCAAAACAAATCACAGAACGGTTTGAACTTGAGCTATCGGAATTACAAAACATTAACGATACCCTTTCCTATGTTAAAATTCTGGCCAAAGCCAGACCGGAGAAAATAGAAGATGATTATACAAATGTCTATAAATTTTATATCGTGAGGACCGGTAACAAGTTTTATTTGGACAACTGTAAGGACTATGACGTGCAGCGATTCAAAAAATACACCACCAGAAACCTGGTCTTCTACGTGTCGCCTTTTTATACAGTTGATGAGAAAAAGCTGCATCAGGCAAGCGAGCAAGTTGATTCCTTATATGCAAAACTTAAACAGCCGCCTCTTATTAGACCTATAGCTTATTACATGTGTTCCAGCGAGGAAGAATTAAACAACCTCTCCAACATTGTGATCTGGAATGGGGGCTTGACAGGTTATACTAATATCCCTGAAGGATACGTGGTGGCTATAAATGACAATCCGAGTTATAAACATGAGTTCGTTCATGCGATTTTACGGTCAAGTGCAAACTGCTTCTTTATGCAGGAAGGAATCGCCACCCTATATGGCGGCACGAACAAAGGTCAGACCAGCTATGAAATGGGATTAGCAGAACTTAAAGCTTGCTACAAAACTGGAAAATGTACTTTCGACAACTTGTATGAAAGAAAAGTGGAACAACAATACAACAGCAGCTTAACCTACACCTTTGCAGCTGTTTTCTGCAAGTATCTGATAGACAATTACGGACTGGAATATTTTTATAAACTCTATTACAATAGGGAAATCACAAGCAGCAATTTCATAAAAAAAGTGAGTGAAATAACCGGAAAAAGTCAAGACAAGATAAAAGAAGGAGTTGAAGTAATTATCCTCCAATAGATTTCGAGAGGGTAGTTCCTTATAAAGAAAACAAATACGTGGTTAATTAAGTAACAAATTGGTTGTGTCGAAATGACCTTCATTATTAAGTGACGGATTAAAACTTCCAAAAAGATCATTACGGGGATGAACACCCTACTTACCTCCCCATAAACACTAAAATTCTTAGCAAAATCTAAAAAACTAAAATAATTCAATATCCCTCCATAAACCTACTTCAAACAGGAATTGATTCGAAATAATCAAACGGGGAACCACCATAATGGACAACCTCGATAATTCCGAGTTGTCCATTTTTTTGACTGTTTTAAAACTTTTGTGATATCTGCAATAAGCTTCCTTAGCGTTGCAACGGCCAGCCGCTTTCTCCGAAATAACAATTGTGCCTTCTTTATCTGAAATTTGAAATTAAATTACGATATTTAATAGTCCGCATCAACCGCCCTAAAATTATACTTGAAGGCCGGCAATTCGGAACAATTAACCAAACACAGAATTTCGCTTCTTAATTATCGCTCTTAATGAAATTAATATCCTTCTTGTGTGTTTTCTTAATCGCGGTTAGCTGCTTTGCTCAAAAAACCACTAGCTTCCTACTTAAAGGAAATGTAAAGAATTTTGATGATACCTTTTTTGAATTGGCCACTACAGGGTATTTTAACAATACTGTGAATGCTGTATTAGTGGATAAAAAAGGTAATTTTTCTAAACACATTTACATAGATGGTATTCAGGACTTTTATCTGTATCTGAATAATGATGCCATCACTGCTTTTGCTGTTCCTGGTGACACCATAGAAGTGAATTGGGATCAAAAGAATTTCAAAAACAGCTTCAAAATCAATAGTCCATCGCCAGAGCGCACTCAGGATTTGTCTATCATGATGGCGATTTATAACGAGAGAAGACAACCCTTTCTTGATTTGAATAGGAAACTGTATGAAGAAAAAAAGCTTGCAGATTCTTCTAAATATAGGTTAATTAATGACGCATACAATGCAGAATTAAACATCATATTTAGTGCCCCCCATACCAAATACAGCATCACTAAGATTTTTTATGATGCATACTTTAAACATGTGGGATTATTAAGGGGATTACGTGGCAACTTGTTGAATGTATATAAGCTCAAAACAGACGACCGCTACTCCAGTCCTGAGTATACTAAATTTGACCATACTTACTTATCGGAAGAAATTTTCATACAATCCGCACCTTACCGCGATTTTCTCTTTGATCAGGTGCGGTTTTACCAACCTTTTAAATATTACACAGCATTAAATGGCTCCGGTTATGCTGCGTTCAATCCTACAAAAAAAGACTATCAGTCCGGACAGGCTTTTTTAAATATCATTCCTATTAGAGACTGGTTTTCGGCAAAAGCGATAATGCTTGGTTTTGAGCACTATGATTTTAAAGATGTTAAGGCAGTTTATGAGGACTATCTGGTACAAGGAAGTATACCCGCTTACCTTGATACGGTCAAAACATTTTATAGCAACGCTAGTAAGTTAGCGCCCGGACAGCCAGCGCCCGTATTTACCCTGAAGGATATAAAAGGTAAATCAATTTCGCTAAATGATTTTAAAGGCAAAGTGGTTTATATTGATTTCTGGGGTGTATACTGTGGCCCCTGCATTAGCGATATCAAAGAAAGCGGAACAAAGGTGCATGAGAAATATAAAGACAAAGATGTAGTATTTCTAAACATTTGTGTGGATCAAAAAGGTAGCACCTGGACAAATAAGGTAAAGGAATTAAAACTCGATGGAGTGAACCTTGTTGCAGAAGGGTGGACAACCAATCAGGTCTGTAAAGATTATAACATCAATGCCATTCCGCATTATGTGTTAATTGACAAAGAAGGCAAAATAATCAATAATAATGCCCCGGGATTATACCAATTAGCAGGAGATGGAGCAAATGATCTGGATAAAGCTTTAAAAGTTGAAAAGAGCAAATAGTCTCAATTTAGTTCGCAAAGCACCCTCATGATGATTAAGAGGAACTCAACATACAAGCAACATATCCAGTCTTTAGATTATTTTTTTACTAGTCTTTCCCCATATTTTTTCAGGATCTTCAATATATCTGTCCTGTCTTTCAGGTAAATATTGGTCAAGAAAACAATACCGACATGATCATTAAACAAAATATTGGTGGTAACTCCCGGATCGTCCCCGTCATGACCGATATATCCGTCGTTGTAAATATTCCAAAATACTCCTTTATTACGTGTTTGAAGGTTCATATTAGCAGGTACGGTAGCTGCCGTAAAGACAGGTTTAAACATGGTTTTAACAGATTCTTTGGTAAGTATTTTCGAATTACCATTTAGGCCACGGATCATTTCCAGGAGGTATTTACTTAGATCCAGTGCTGAAGTTCTGAGCCCCCCATCTGGATAGGTTGTTAATGTATAATATGGAAAAGCCATTTGTTTGCTGAAATAAGGAACCGAATGTTGTTTTAAATTCCTTCTAGTTAAATACCAGTCAGAATGATGCATTTTGAGAGGTCCAAAAACATATTTTTCCGTAAACGCAGGAAATGACATGCCTGACTTGACCTCAATAAGATAAGCCGCCAATGCGGACCCGACATTGCTATAGCTTGCACGTTTTCCCGGTTCGCTGTCATAAAAATTTTTAGCGCTGTATAATTTTCCCGTCGGAATTAAGTAAGACTTTAAGAAAGTTTGTAGCGTTGTATCCTCAAGATCTGATGTATATCCATGCGCTTTCATGAACTGACCTAGTATTGGGTCTAAATCAGATGACTTCCAGAAACGGTAGGTCCTGTTAAACATGTCCTCATTATCGATAATTCCGGAAGTGTGGGTAGTGAGGTCCTTAACTCTGATTACCTGATTCGGGCAATAAGGGTTTACCACTTTAAAAGGTAGTATCTCATTGATGTCTGTCTCCAGCGTAAAATAATTTAATTCAATCGCTTTCATTAGCGCAACCGCAACAACTGTTTTACTTACCGAGCCTATATTCTGGATGGTTTTTGGCGTAAATGTTTTTTGATTCTTAATGTCGGCGTATCCAAATCCTTTCTGATATATTGGCCCTTTATTGTTTAGAATGACCACTGCAAAACCCGGCAAATCCTTTTTATGCAGGTATTCATTAAGATGATACGTCAGTGAGTCAACAGTAGTTTGTGCAATCACAACGCCTGGAAATAACACCATAAGGAGAGAAAGAATTTTAAGAAATCTCATTGTTCTATTATTTGTTTTACACTAATTAATAGTGTGAAAATGGATAATATGTGTGTGCCAATCGCCCGTCTAAGCTAAGACGCACGTGTTGAAGTACGTTGAAATTCGGAAGGAGAGATCCCTGTGTTCTCTTTAAAAGCCTTGTTAAAGGTTGTTTTTGAATTAAAACCGGATTCAAGAGCTATCCCAAGAATATTGTAATGAGAGTATCTCGACTCAAGTAACATTTTTTTGCTTTCATTTACTCGGTACCTGTTAATGAAGGAGTAAAAGTTCTCCTTAAACTCTTCATTCAATACCTGCGAAAGATGAATAGGTTTCATTTGTAATCTATCCGCCAAAGAAGTAAGCGTAAGCTCGTTATTAAGGTATGGCTTCTCGGTCTCCATTAAGTGTTTAACATGTTCAACCATTTCGGATTTCTCCAGAACAGATAGGGTTGAATTTTTGTACCTCTTTTCTCTTTGTTTTAGTTCCGCTACCTCAAGCTCCGGCAGCATGCTTCTGTAAATGCCTTTTTGTGCTATAATATGATAACCGAGCCAATAACTGAAAATTAAAAGGCTGTACCCTGTCAGATTAAGCCAATCTTTTTCGAAACCACTTAATGTCCAGAAGACGATGACAATCAACAATAAAATCACCATTATTCTTACCCAGTTAAGGTCGTTTTCCCGAGCTGTAGAGGTAAGATCCTTCAAGATTTGTTGATGCTGATTTACGAGACCATTAATGAGGAACACGTAAATTATTCCCTGGATGTTATTATAATATTTGTATAAAATTCTTAAAAAAGAAATATTGTGATACTGTTCTATAATGGGTAATGGAAATACCCAGATTAATAGAAATATAAGAATAGGTATTAAATGAACAATATGTTTTTTCTGAAAACGGAACAAGTTTTGGGTCAGGGAAGCAATATAAAAATAGAGTGATGAGAAAGCAATAAGCAGCGAAAATTCATCCAGAAACCGAAAGTAGTTCCCGTAGACCCCATTGAAAACCAATAAATCATATAACTGATTTAAACCAAGAGAAATGCAAAACGACAAGAGAAAAAGGCTAGCAGTCTTGCTGCGATTTTGTCTTATCAGAAATGTGTAAAGACCAATAGAGAAAAAATTTACGCAGATTATTGCAGATACAAGTGTTTCTGGATTAAGGTTGATCATTCAATGCGAATATATTAATATTCTCGGATACGATCTTTCTTTATCCAATAATAACGGCACGGTCGCGTCAGGTGGTAGCTGTACATTTGGCCCATTATTCATGGTAAACAAAGCATTAAATTCCTCAGAGTTTTATGATCTTACAGGTACGTTTTCGTTCCCCAACATGAGCTATACCGACATAACTTTCGACCCATCCGGAAATATGTACATCAGCGCCGCCGTCAGCTATGGTCGCCGTTTGTGTGAGCCGTCAAGTATGGGCAAGACAGGCAGCTTGATTGTTTAATTTATGATCCAATAGCTGTTAGTCACTGGCCAATAATCCCCTCCATCCCCTTAATAGCTCCGAATTTGGTTGGAGCTATATTTAATGCTATCGCGAACTGAATCAAGGCGCGAAATATTAATGACTATCAGGCACTTAATAAAAAAGGTACTAGAAACCGAACAACTTTCTCTATCAGAACACTTGATAGTATATTAGAAGTTAAAAAGCATATTCTTAAAATTAAATTAAAATAGCTGACATTGTAACGTCAGAACTAAAAAGGTCCTGAGTTTACCGGCAAACCTTATATAAAGATCAAATGGATCATAATTGCCACGCAAAAAGATCACTACGGGAATGAACGGTCTACTTGCTCTCTTATAAACACTAGATTTCTTAGCAAAATCTAAAAAATTAAAATAATCAATATCCCTCCATAGACCAACTTCATGTAGGAATTGACTCGAAAGATCAAGTGGAGTACCACCATTTAAACCCTTTAGGTCAATCGAAAGGTTTTTTGTTTTTATAGCATCCCTCTCGGTTAAACACTCCTTTATCATTACCAGTACCACCTCACAATGTAATTTCATTCAAGTTACAGTATAAGCCCATGTTTTTATCAGAAAAACATGGACTAGACATGGACTTTTGAAAAATAGTATCGATATAAGGTGTAGCCACCATGCACAGGCGAATTATTCCATATAAAAATAATATAACTTATCAATTATTTAGTTCTCATTATTAGTACTTTTACTAATAACTGAGCAACTAGTTGAAATGAAAAGAAAACTATCTTTAATTGAAGGGACCATGTATGCCGGTGGTAAAACAGCTGTAAATGTTGTTTCCTCTGTTACAATTAAAGGTGAAGTTCAGGAATCTGACCTACATACCTCACTGTTAAAAATTCAGGCCAGGCATCCGCTGCTGAGCAGTAATGTTTGGGAAGACGAGGCGGGCATTCCTTATTTTGTTGGGCAGAGTCCAATTCAAAGAATTGCTGTGCGTGTAGTTATCCGACAAACAGACAAGGATTGGGAAAAGGAATCTATCACAGAATGCCTTACTCCATTTAACACTAAGAATGATACTTTGGTTAGGTTGGTGTGGTTAAAATCAGAAAGCGTTTCGGACCTGATTGTTGTTGGCCATCATTGCATATGTGATGGCAGATCTATCCTGAATCTTATGGACGAAACATTGTCTTTGTTAGCCGATCCTGAAAAAGAAATAGGTGCTTATAAATCCTTTTCCTCTATACAGGATTTTATTCCTCCCGAAATTAGGGAAAGCAACGCAAACAAATTAAAGATTCAATTATTTTCTAAAGCTGCAAAACTTGCCTTACTTGCCGTGGCCTTTAAAAAAGAGATTAAAAGAGAAAAACCATTTTTTTTACATTGGAAACTTTGCAAAGAGGAATCTTCGCTAATTATTGAAAAATGCAAATCTGAAAGGGCTTCTGTTCACGATGCGCTAAGTGTGTCATTTTTAAGAGGGTTTAAAGAAATTAAAACCATAAAATCGCACTCCAGACTTTATTGTGCAGTAGACATGCGGAAATTCCTGCCAGAAGTTAAAAGCAATATGCTCTTTGCTTTTCCGGCAATGGTTGGGCTCAATCTATCGAACAAGAAAACGAATAGTTTTTGGAACCAAATCCATGAATTTAAAAATGGCCTGGCAAAAAAAATAGATGAGATGAATGTAAATACCGTATTGCTATACAGCGAGTGCCTTTTGCCTTCTTTACCCAGAATGACCAGATATGCCAAGGCTGATAAAGGAGCCCATGATTTTACCCTTTCAAACCTGGGAAAGGTAAGCATCAGCGAGAAATATGGCGCCCTTGAAATCGAATCTTTGCAATCCCCTTCAACAATTTTTCCTTTCGGTAATCCAACAACTCTATTTACAACTTATTTTAAAGGGCAAATTGATTTAGTTTTCACATCTGATGAGCATTTTATAAAACGGGAAGATGCGTTGGCCTTAAAAGAGAGTGCATTGAGTATGATCATAAAATAATTATTTATATTTAAATAACGTTGAAACTAACGAGATAAAACCATGAAACTATTAAAATTAATCATCCTTTCTGCAGTTACATTAGCCTCATGTTCTGGGCAACCAGAAGCCAAAAAAACATCAGAGCAATCTATAAATGGAACCTGGAAACTTGTATCCGCAAAAGTGATAACCAAAGGTGATACCCTAAATACTTTCCCCGTAGAAAATCAGGAGATGATTAAAGAATTTAATGATACACATTTTTCTTTTTTCAAGCATGATGTTAACAAGGGAAAGGGAAAAGGAGCTATTTTCGATGCAGGTAGCGGCACATATACATTAAATGGAGATAAATACGAGGAACATCTTCAATACTGCAGCTTTAGAGATTGGGAAAATTTAAAATTCAGTTTTACTTTAAAAATAAGCAATGATACATTAGTGCAACGTGGCATTGAAAAAATAGACAGTCTGAATGTTAACCATGAGATTGTAGAAACCTACGTTAAGTTACACTAGGATAAGGTATGTTATTACCTACAGTGGGCATTGAACAGATCTTTAAACTTCCTTACACAGGGGAAGACTTTAAGTTATTGCGTCATACACCCATCAATATGCCCTCTATTCCGCATGCGCATAAGCATGATTTTTATATGCTCCTTATTATAGATCAAGGTAGTGGCACTCATACTATAGATTTTAAAGAGCACAACGTTAATAACAAAATGGTGTTTTTTCTTGCACCCGGACAGGCCCATCAATGGGAGCTCTCTGAAAAAACATCGGGTTATCAGTTAATGTTTTCGCAGAAGTTTATGCTTCCGGGGAGTTTGCGGTTGCCATTTTTTAACTTGTCTGCCTCCCCTGTTCTTCATCTTAAAAATGATCAATATCAGGATCTTGTTCAGGAGCTAGAGCAAATATTAAAGGAATTGACTACCCCAGGGCAATTTGAAACTGAATTAATTCAAACCAGGTTACAAATTGTACTGATCTTATTGAAAAGATGGTATTCAGACTGTTTTGATCTGCAGGACTCTACTACCGACAATCGTCTGATTAATAATTTCCTCACACTTCTCGACCAGCATTATCCCGCCCGAAGTGAGGTATCGTTTTATGCCGAAGAGCTACATGTTACTGCTAATTATCTTAATCAAATTTGCAGGAAGAAATCAGGAATAACTGCCGGAGACCTTATTCGAGAGCGAATTTTGCTTGAAGCAAAACGAATGCTGACATTAACAAACCTTGATATTAAAGAAATTGCCTATTCTCTGGGGTTTAACGATACCTCTTATTTCTCCAGGTTTTTCAGAAAAAACACGAACGTTAGTCCCCAACAATTTCGAAAAACAAATAATTAGTACCCTTATTGTGATAATCAGTCCTATTTAGCTGAGGCTTTAAGAAGTAAATTTGCATATGAATTTCCGAATCTTATCTGTCATCATCCTTACTTGCATTGCAATGAATGCTTGTTCGCAGAAAAAAAACATGGAACAAAACGAATTAGAGGTTTTTAAAATCATAGCGGCAAACGACAGCACTAAGCTATCGCAATGGCTTTCTGTAAATAAGAACACTGAACTGCGCAACAGCAAAGGAGAAACACCTTTGATGAATGCCACTTATGGCAATCGTATTATACTTGCAAAAATGCTGATCGATGCCGGAGCCAATGTAAACCAACAAGACAATATGCTAAACAGCCCTTTTCTATACGCTGGGGCTTCAGGTTATCTCGAAATACTTCAGCTTTGCTTAAAAGCGGGAGCGAATTATAAAGTGTTTAACCGGTATAACGGTACTGCGTTGATACCGGCATGCGAAAGGGGCCATATTGCAATAGTTACTGAATTACTAAAAGACAAAAACTATCCTATTGATCATATAAATAGATTAGGCTGGACAGCATTGCTGGAAGCCGTTATTTTAGGTGATGGAAGCGATAAGTATGTAAAAATTGTTCAGCTTCTGGTAAACGCTGGCTGCGACATTAGCATTAAAGATAAAGACGGCGTTGATGCAATTAGCCACGCCAAAAAAAGAAATTTTAAAGAAATAACAGCTGTTCTCGAAGAGGCAGCTAAGAAATAATCCTTCCTGATGAAAAAACTAATATTCTCTATCGCTTTCCTTTTAACAATCTCTTGTGCATTTTCACAAAAAAAAGAGGCTGATATAATTATCAAATCAGCAAATATCATTGATGTTAAAACAGGCAAAATAATTTCCGGAAAGGCCGTAGCTATTAAAGATGGGATGATCATTAACGTGTTCAACGAAAAGCTAATCAGCGGATACAATTCAAAACAAATATTGGATGCAAAAGGCAAGTATCTGATGCCGGGCCTTTGGGATATGCACATGCACTTTGGTGGTGGCGATTCTTTAATCAATGAAAATAAGAACCTATTACCGCTATTTCTGGCTTATGGCATTACAACGGTACGTGATGCAGCAGCCGATATTAGCCCCAGTGTATTACAATGGAGAGATGAAATTGCTGCCGGAAAACTGCTTGGTCCATCCATTTTCACATCTGGACCTAAACTAGAGGGGTATAAATCTGTTTGGAAAGGTGATATTGAAGTTGGAAATACTAAAGAGATAGCGCAAGCCCTGGATTCTTTACAAAAAATGCGTGTTGATTTTGTTAAAATAACAGATAATACGTTAAAGCCAGATCTCTTTTTAGAAGCTATAAAACTAGCCCGTAAGCATGGATATCGGGTGTCGGCACACATCCCAAGTGCCTTAACAATGGAGCAAATAGCAAATGCTGGTTTAAGCTCTGTCGAACATTTGAGCTATGCCCTTAAAGCCGGATCAAAAGTAGAAAAAGAGATCTCAGCTGAAGTTGCCGCAGGCACTCTGAAAGGTAAAGCATTTAACCAAAAGGTAATGGATACTTTTGACGAAACAGCTGCCTTATCAACTTATAGAAATATGGCTAAACATGGCATGTATGTTACGCCAACACTTTCCCTAAACTATATCCTTACCTATTTTGAGAAAGACAATCATAAAAATGACAGCTACCTGCAGTATATAGGAAAAGGGCTACAGAAAACTTATGAAGGCCGTGTAAAAAGAGTTGAGCAAGATGACGCAGAAGCTGTTGCTTTCAGACATCAGCTGTTTGAAAAAACCGTAACCACGCTCCCACTTCTGCAAAAAGCTGGTGTAAAAATATTGGCCGGTACGGATGCGGGTTATTTAAATTCTTATGTATATCCTGGTATTGGCCTTCATAAAGAATTAGAATTGCTTGTGAAATATGGTTTAACTCCGTTACAAGCTTTGCAAGCATCTGTTATCAATTCACCAGATTTTCTTGGCAAAAAAGAGTATGGAAGCATTGCTCCGGGCAAAAAAGCAGATATATTATTACTTGACGAAAATCCTTTGAGCAACATAAGTGCTACTCAAAAGATTTTCACTGTAATTAAAGCAGGCAAAGTACTTAACAGAAAGACCCTTGATGATATGCTTGAACAAGTTAAGCAGTTAAGTGCCCAATAGAAAGAGTCTATTTTAACTGGTATGCCATTACACTCTTCTTAAAAAAAGTGGGGATATAAACTATTTTTTTAACGGGATCATAACCAATATCAGCGGTATTTTTCTTTTCCAGATGAGTATCCAGCAATAGTTCAGAAGTACCATTAGCAAATACATAATAGATATAACCACCCCAGCATGAAAACAAGAAATCACCATTGCCAATTGGTTCAATTCCATCTCCACCAAAAGGCAACCCCGCTATCTTGATCATCTCTTTTTTTGCATTGGCTTTTAAAAGGTTTTTGCCTCCTCCAGCGATATAAAGATCGTCGCCAACTGCTTTGAGCCCATTTACCCCATCAATATTTTCCATGTAAACGACATCTTTATTGTTGGTGATCTGGTGGATTTTTTTTGTTTTAGAATCTGAGACATACACCACGCCTTTATCGCTAACTGTAATGTCATTTAAGAATGCTGATCCTTCAATTGGAATAGTAAGCTCAACCTTGTTTTTCGGGATATCAATAACTACTACATCGGTCAAATCTGCCACATACATTTTATTGCCATGTATGGCAAGTCCTTTTGGAGAGTTGAGGCCGGTAATCCAATCCAGATTAATCACTTTACCATTCATATCCAATTTACCTACCCCACCAATTCCATCTTTCTTATCAGCACTATTGCCCATTATTGAAACATATATTACTCCTGCCTTAACATCGGGCAATACGGATTCAGGCAGATTAATTATACTGTCCGTTTCCCATATTTTTTCCAACTTATGCTGTGCATTAACGCATAGAGCCAACAACATTACAAAAGATAAACTCAAAAATTTTTTCATAACAATTTCCTTAAAATAGAGACTTTTTCAATGAAATTACATAAAAACCAACACATTAGAAGTAATATTTTTGTGTACCCTATTTCTTTTTTTACAATACGACCTTATTAAATCGAGTTAATTATCTGTTTATTTGTATTTGTTAATTAAATACACACACAAATTTAATCTTCATTGTTATGCTGCTTAGCATTTTAAACTCTATTTTTTGCATCGCATTTATACTATTCGCGTATGTAAACCTTAATGATAAAGACTCATGGCTTTGGGTGCCTATCTACATGGTGGCTTCCATTTGTTGTGGATTTGCCATTTTTAATCTTTTTTCTCCTATCGTATACCTTGTCGCCATATCTTTCTATCTTATTTACGCAATCATCCTCTTTTTTGCAAAAGACGGAGTGCGTGACTGGATAATGAAGTACCGAAGCCCAAGCTTAGTTGAAAGTATGCAGGCCACCAAACCTTATATAGAGAAAACCAGAGAATTTTTTGGCCTTCTGATTATAAGTGGTGCACTTGTTATTAACTATTTTGTGGCTATCAATTTATAAAAAAGAACATCATGCTTTTGATAGATATAGAAGGGATAAAAAGCCTTAATGATCTTTTTCTGCAAATCATTAAACAAAACCTTAGCGGTGATGCCTTATTGTGGTTGGAGAATAAGGTTGAATTGATTAAGACAGAAGAAAAATCAATACAATTAAACCTTACGTTTTCACACTTACCAAGATTGGCTGGTAAACAGCCAATAGAGCTGCAGAAAAAGGATGAGGAAAAAATAAATGAGCTACTACCCGGCTTTTCATTAAATGGGTGGACTATTGATAGATTATCGCGGGTATGGCTGTTAATCCAAGTTCCTGCTGAGAATAAGGACGTATACATCAAAAAGATAAATGGATTATTTATTGGCTCTGAAATGAACGAGCAAATTGCACTTTATTCTGCTTTGCCATTTTTAGCTTATGCTGAAGAATGGGTTGCCAGATGTGAGGATGGAATACGCAGTAATATTGGTACCGTATTAGAAGCCATTATGTACCACAATCCATACCCAGCTCATTTCCTTTCGGAAGGAGCATGGAACCAATTGGTGCTGAAAGCATTTTTTACGGAGAAAGATGTGAATCACATCATTGGATTAAAAGACAGATCAAACCAGGCATTATCGGATACTTTAAGCGACTATGTACAAGAACGTTTAGCCGCCCACAGAACTGTTAATCCGGAGATATACAAATTGATAGAACAAAAGAATCAGAAAATATAAATTTTGAATTATGTGCTGTAATGATAATTTTCAGGAAAGAAATGAAGGAGAAAAAATTCAAACTTCTCTTGATTTGAATGACATCAGCGGGATGAAGTTTTTTGACCCGCATGTACACATGACCTCTCGTACTACAGATGACTACCAGGCTATGGCCGATGCAGGAATTGTAGCTTTAATAGAGCCGGCTTTTTGGTTGGGTCAGCCGCGTACCGGAGTAGACAGTTTTACCGATTATTATAGCAGCCTTATTGGTTGGGAAAGATTCAGGTCTTCACAATTTGGTATTAAGCATTATTGCACCATAGGTCTAAACTCTCGTGAGGCCAATAACGAAAAACTGGCAGAACAGGTAATGGAAATACTTCCTCATTTTATTTTTAAAGAAGGAGTAGTTGGTATAGGCGAAATTGGTTTTGATGATCAGACTGCTGCCGAAGAAAAATATTTCCGTTTACAATTGGAACTGGCAAAAGAATCAGGATTACCTGTGCAGATTCACACACCGCACAGAGATAAGAAAAAAGGCACGCAACGTAGTATGGATATTGCGATAGAGCATGGACTTTCTCCATATTCGGTAATTGTAGATCATAATAACGAAGAAACAGTTAAGGAAGTTCTTGACCGAGGCTTCTGGGCTGCATTTACCATTTATCCTTTTACCAAAATGGGCAATGAGCGCATGGTAGAAGTGGTAAAACAATATGGATCGGAAAGAATCATGATCAACTCAGCAGCAGACTGGGGCATTTCGGATCCACTTGCGGTACCTAAAACTGCGGCCTTAATGAAAAAATCGGGAATTAGCCTTGCTGATATTGAACTGGTGAGTTACAGGAATGCTATAACGGCATTTGTACAAAGCGGACAAATTGATGAGAACGATTTTATTTCAGTTAAAAACATCGATCAAAGTCAGAAATTTGAAAGCAATTCGATTTTGCGTGGCGGGCAACAACCAAGAATAGATAAAAATTCTATCATCATTTCCTAATCAGGTATACATTGAAAAAACTATTAGGATATATAAGGCTAATGCGGCCTGCAAATGTCGTTACTTCGGTTGCAGACGTACTGGCGGGCATAGCTATTTCAGGTTCCTTTTCATTAACAGGATGGAGCAGTTTACAGCTACCTGTTATACTGCTTTGCATCTCAACAATAGGTTTGTACAGTGGTGGCATTATCTTTAATGACGTTTATGATGCTGATCTGGATAAGATAGAACGTCCGGAACGCCCAATCCCAAGTGGATTGATTAGCAAGAAGGCAGCTACCATATTTGGCGCAGTATTCTTCTTTATAGGAATTGCGGCGGCCAACCTTTTTGGCACAACAACATCAGTAATTGCAGTATCTATTATGATTGCCTGCCTTACTTATAACAGGTGGGCGAAACATCATTCCATATTAGGCCCGCTGAATATGGGGCTATGCCGTGGATTAAATCTGCTGCTAGGTGTAAGTATTATTAGTTCTCAGGTACAACAATGGTGGTTTTTAGCCCTTGTTCCTATTATCTATATTGCATCAATTACCATGATTAGCAGAGGTGAAGTACACGGAGGAAACAAAAAGATGCTTTATTTTGCTGCGGTACTTTATGCTATAGTTATAGCCAGCATTCTTTTTTTCGCCACTACAAAAGGCGACTTACGTATCACATTGGTATTTATTGTACCTTTTGCTTTAATGATATTTATACCGCTGTTAAAAGCCATACAAAATCCAATAGGCCCAAACATAGGCAACGCAGTAAAAGCAGGTGTTATTGCATTAATACTAATGAACGCTGCCTGGGCTAGTGTCTTCGCCGACTGGAAAGTAGCCCTATCAATTGTTATTTTATTACCATTATCAATATTACTAAGTAAAGCATTCGCTGTTACTTAGTCAGGAATTTTCAACTATGAGTTATTTAGAACAGTCGTTTAGTGTAAAATTTGAGTATAAAATATACTTTACTGCTTCGCTATTTGATACAGGCAATCTCATCTTGGCAAACTTCTTTAAGGAGAAGCCTTCGGAGGCCTTGCGCAAAATATTTTTCGTACTGGACAAGGGTGTTGCCGATGCTCATCCTGACCTTGTACCATCAATTAAAGCTTACTTTGAGCAACATAAAGATGTGCAGCTGATTAAGGATATCATGATTGTTCCGGGCGGAGAAGCATCAAAAAATGACACTTCACTTTTTGACCAACTGGTTGAAGCAGTGAATGTTTATGGAATTGACAGACATTCGTACATTGCTGCCATTGGAGGAGGCGCTGTACTTGATCTGGTTGGCTATGCGGCTGCAGTTTCGCACCGAGGTATTAAGCATATCCGTATCCCTACAACTGTACTTTCGCAAAACGACTCTGGCATTGGTGTTAAAAACGGCATCAATTACAATGGTAAAAAGAACTTTCTGGGCACTTTTGCTCCACCATCAGCAGTATTCAATGATGACAAGTTTTTGCTTACGTTAAGCGATAGAGATTGGCGTTCGGGTATTTCTGAAGCCGTAAAAGTGGCACTTATCAAAGATCCAGAATTCTTCTACTGGATTGAAGATAATGCGGCACAATTGGTTGCACGGGACCTGGACACGATGAACTATTTGATCAAACGTTGTGCTCAATTGCACTTAAACCATATTGCAGGAGATGATCCATTTGAAACAGGATCAGCAAGACCCTTAGATTTTGGGCACTGGAGTGCGCATAAACTAGAGCAGCTAAGCAATTTCAGCGTTTTACATGGTGAAGCTGTGGCAATGGGTATTGCGTTAGATAGCACCTATTCTTTCCTGAAAGGGATGCTAACAGAAGAAAAATTACAGCGCATATTAAGTGTACTGCTTCACCTATCTTTTGATATTTCTAATCCATTTATCCAGATTAACGATACTGAATCTCCAATACTCCGTGGATTGACAGAATTTCAGGAACATCTTGGGGGTAAACTTACCATTACCCTGCTTACTGATTTGGGTACCGGAAAAGAGGTGCATCAGATGGATCACCAGTTATTGATAGAGGCGAGCAACTATGTTTTAAACTTTACCAGCACACACGCTGGTTTACCTATAAGTAACCACTAATAATGAAAGTTAACACTGGCCATTTAACTTATTGCACAAACATACATCCGGGTAAAAACTGGGACGACGATTTTAAAGCCCTACAAGAGAATTTTCCTGTTATCAAACAATCGGTTTCTCCAAACGAGCCACTTGGCCTAGGACTTAGATTGTCTAATACCTCTAGTCTTGAATTGATTAAAGAAGATGCTTTAACTGAATTTAAGCACTGGCTTGAGGAAAATGACGCCTATGTTTTTACCATGAATGGTTTCCCTTATGGCGAATTTCACCGTACTGTGGTTAAAGAAGATGTACATACACCTGATTGGACAACAGACGCGCGAAGAGAATATACCATCAGACTTTTTAATATTCTCCAATCCATATTGCCTGAAGGTATGAATGGGGGAATTTCTACATCACCACTTAGTTACAGGCACTGGTTTAAGACTGATGAGGATTTTGCGCAGGCAAAGCACACTGCTACCTTAAATGTAATAGAGGTTATAAAGGAACTGATTAAGATTAATGAGCAAACAGGCAAAATCATGCACCTTGATCTGGAACCTGAACCTGATGGCATACTGGAAACCGGAAGAGAATTTATAGACTGGTTTGAGAAAGATCTGCTACCACTTGGCATTCCGGCTATTGAAAGTTCATTTAATGTTCCTGGCATTGAAGCCGAATCATTAATTAAAAAACACCTTTGCCTTTGCTACGATGTTTGTCACTTTGCTATAGGTTATGAAGCTCATGATGAGGTTCTAAAAGAACTTGAAGCAAAAGGCATTAAAGTAGGCAAAATACAGATCAGTGCCGCTTTAAAAGCAAATCTTGATAGATCAGAAGCAGAAAGAGAAATCATAAAGAACAGCTTTCAGACCTTTAATGAGCCAACCTATCTGCATCAGGTAGTAGCCTTAAAGAAAGATGGTGGGCTGATTCGTTATTCGGACCTTACTCCTGCTCTTAATGACTTTGAAAACCAGGAGGCCATGCAATGGAGAGCACATTTCCATGTCCCAATATCAATTAAAGAGATCGGATTGTTACAATCTACTCAGGATGATATTACTACCGTTCTGGAACTTCAAAAGAATGCACCTTTTACTGACCATCTGGAAGTAGAAACTTATACCTGGGAAGTATTACCGGAGCAATTAAAATTACCGATTGCCCAATCTATCAGTAATGAACTGAACTGGGTAATTAAAACGAACATATAAGATGAAGAAAACTGTAGTAATAGATGTTGTTGGCTTATCCTCGAACCTTATTGGCAAGCATACCCCCTTTCTAGAGCAATATATAAAAGATAAAAACCTTGGAGCAATAGCACCAATGTTACCGGCAGTAACTACCAGTGTACAATCAACTTATTTAACAGGAAAACAGCCAACAGAACATGGTGTTGTCGGGAACGGATGGTACGACCATATGGATTCGGAAATCAAATTCTGGAAGCAATCAAACAAGCTTGTACTTGCAGAGAAGATCTGGGACAAAGCAAAAAAAGAAGACCCTGATTTTACCTGCGCCAATATGTTCTGGTGGTACAACATGTATTCAAATGCTGACTACAGTGTAACTCCACGTCCAAATTATTTAGCTGATGGCAGAAAACTTCCTGATTGCTATTCGGAACCTGCAGAACTACGCGATATTTTACAGGATAAATTAGGTCAGTTTCCGCTTTTTCAATTTTGGGGACCAGGTGCAAATATAAAATCTAGCCGATGGATTGCTGATGCATCTATGATTACCGAGGATCTTTACAATCCTACCCTTACCTTAATATATTTGCCACATCTGGATTATTGTTTACAAAAATTCGGTAGCGACTTTGATAAAATCAGTAAGGAGCTTGGTGAGATAGATGAATTGATAAAGGATCTGGTAACATTTTATGAAAAAAAAGCAGCCAATATTATTATTCTATCCGAATACGGTATTGTTCCGGTAAGCAAACCGATTCACTTAAACAGAATTTTTAGAGAAAACGGACTGTTACAGATTCGTATAGAGCGAGGTTTGGAATTATTAGATGCGGGGGCTTCTAAAGCATTTGTGGTTGCGGATCATCAGATTGCACATATTTACATCAATGATCCAACAGTAACCGACCAGGTAAAAACTATTCTTGAAAACACTCCTGGCATTGCTATGGTTTTAGATAAAGAAGGCAAAAAGAAATACGGAATGGACCATGAAAGGGCCGGCGACTTTGTATTGGTTGCTGAACCTGCAAGCTGGTTTACCTATTATTTCTGGCTTGACGACGCAAAAGCTCCTGATTATGCCAGGTGTGTAGATATTCATAAAAAACCAGGATATGACCCTGTTGAAATGTTCATGTCTTCTAAACCGCGTGCGGCATACAAACTATTAAGAAAAAAGGCAGGTTTCCGTTATGTAATGGATGTTATTCCATTGGATGCCACCTTAATTAAGGGTTCGCATGGCAGCATCAACACCCCTGCGGAGTTTCATCCTGTTTTAATTACAGATCAAAAGCTAAACAACAGCAATGTACAGGCGACGGAAATTCATGATTTGATCTGGAAAGCGCTAAAGAGGTAATTCTATAGGGTTACCAACTTATTTCTATTCTTATTACATTTGGTTCAAACACACAACATACAAATGAACCACTATGGACTCAAGAAGAGACTTTCTTAAAAAAGCTGCCCTATTGTCTGGGGCAGTGGGTTTACCCAATGTAATTCCTATGTCTATCCAAAAGGCAATGGCAATTGAAGCAGATCMMNNATCNTNASCTWWKATNGRWNNAGAGCRTMKTGTARKCCTGATGCAAGAGAACCGCTCTTTTGATCATATGTTTGGTAAGCTCAAAGGTGTCCGTGGCTTTAATGACCCAAGAGCTTTTACACTTCCTGATAAGGATAAGGTCTGGTTACAAAAGGACAATGAAGGAAAAACGTACGCGCCGTTTCACGTAGACATTAATAAAACAAAAATAACCTGGCAAGGCGGTCTGCCTCACTCCTGGTCGGACCAGCTTGCTGCCCGAAACAATGGCAAGTATGATAAATGGGTTCCCGTAAAATCACTTATGTCTTTAGGATATTATGACAGGACAGATATTCCTTTTTACTACTCAATGGCCGAAGCCTTTACGATTTGTGACCATAATTTCTGCTCATCTCTTACCGGCACTACTCCAAACAGGTTATTTTTCTGGACAGGTAACATTCGCCCCGAGTTAAACGGGAGTTCGGTAGCAGCTGTAAACAATTCTCAAGCAGAATCAAGAGACGGTGCTTTTGTAGATTGGGATACATTTCCAGAGGTATTGGAAGATAATGGAATTGATTGGAAAATCTATCAAAATGAAATATGGACAGCCGATTTACAAGGTGATAATGTAGATGATTGGTTAGGTAATTACGGGGACAACGCAATTGAATACGTAAAACGCTATAACGTTAAGCTTGCGGCATATTTCAGAAAGAATGGTGATTTGACAAGAAAACCTCCCCTCACTGCAGCACAGGTAACCGAGAAATACAATAAGCTATCTACCCGTGAAAAGAATTTAATAGACAAAGCATTTGCAAGCAATATAAATGCGCCGTTTAACTATCTGGAGCTTGCTCCATTTACGTTTACTAATGACCAGGGAAAAGAAGAAACTATCAGCATCCCTAAAAATGATATCTTCTATCAGTTCCGTTCTGATGTTGATAATGGCAAACTACCCACTGTTTCAWGRMWRSYNGCYCCWCAMWGMWKCWCAGRTNNCMKASWARYWCAMYAWKSTATSKNACATKRTMWSYWTSTRAAKCGNCTKKMCATNTTTMASAAAGAAYSSTGAKNNGWMWRGAAAAMSWCMSYTYNNTKMWSCWYASGTANRMYGANAAATNACRRYWANCTWYSAKCMNATSMMWCMRTRKGTAGTTYSMMAWNNTAWCRANNCATCANARCGGAAAAGTTTCTGAAGGAATCTCTGTTGAGGCTGATTACGAGCTAAAAAAAGATAGTCCAATTGGATTAGGTTATCGCGTGCCAATGATCATCGCCTCGCCTTGGAGCAAAGGAGGTTATGTAAATTCGCAAGTTTTTGACCATACCTCTTCACTAATGTTTTTAGAAAACATACTTAGCAAAAAAACCGGGAAGAAAATTCGCAGTAATAAGATTAGCAGCTGGAGAAGGGTAATTTGTGGCGATCTGACATCAACTTTCAGACCTTCAGAAGGGGTGTCATCTGTTACACCAACACCGTTAAAAAGAGAAGAAGTTGTTACCAATATTCAAAATGCAAAAAACAAACCGGCACAGGTTAAGCCAAATCCTTTATCGAAAAGTGAAATAGACTCAGGGGCGTATTTGCCACAACAGGAACGAGGAACAAGTAAGGCATGCGCTTTACCTTATCAACTCTTTGCAGAATGTAATCTTGATCGTTCTAAAACCAAAGTAGAACTTCAGCTAGAAGCAGGGAGAGGCAATTTCGGACAAAAAGTATTGACTGTTGGAGCGCCCTTTAATGTATACACTACCAATCTATACAATGGGCAGGCAGGAAAGACCTGGGCGTATGCAGTAAAAAATGGAGACAAAATTTTAGACCCCCTAGCGTTACAAAACTTTGGGAATGGGCAATACAATTTATGCATAAGCGCTCCTAATGGTTTTTTCAGAGCATTTAAAGGCGATAAAGATGATCCTTTGTTAAAGATTAACTGCCATTATGAGGTCAAAGGGTTCTTAAGCAAAAAACCAAGTGGTAACATTGAACTTATTCTTGAAAATGAGGGCGATCAGGATTTAAAGATAAATGTTATCGACAACGCTTACAAAAGCGATATTACCAGATCGATATCATTAGATAAGAAAAGCGGGAAAACTTTCATTATTGACCTGCAAAGGAGTTCAGGATGGTATGATTTTACAATTCAATTAGAGGGCTACAGCGTATTTTCAAAGCAATATGCCGGGCATGTTGAAACAGGAGAAGATTCGATAACAGATCCATATATGGGTGGGGTGGTTTAAACCTCTCCCATTTTTTCGTTTACCACAATTTTTTCAGTTACTGTATTTTCAGTTACAGGTTCTTCAATTGTGGATACCTGTGCCTCTGCGGCAACCATTTCTTCTTGTATTTCAGGATCAAGTTCTACACACCCTTCTTTATCTTTTTTTGCAAAAAGAATGGGATAGATGAGCATCAATGCACCTGCAATAAATAAAAATCCGGCAACCGACAATATGTAATTACTTGATTCCATTTTGTTCACACTCATCACTTTATAAGCAATTAGCGCCAGCACGCCCAATATAAAGGCAATTACTGCTTTCTGAAGTTTTAGCGTTTTAATCATGACCAGAGGGTATTAAAATAGTTTTAAATAGTGACAAAAATCAAACCATTTTCATAAAGGCATCTAAAAAGGTAAGGTCGTCATTTTGAATTTATTTTTTTTAATAATATTTGCGCAATCAAATGATTGCACGTATATTTGCAACCACATAGTTGCAAAATGATAACAAGAAGAGACGTATTCCAAGCCATAGCTGATCCTACCCGCAGGGAAATTATTCAAAGAATAGCAAAAGAACCTTTGAACCTCAATGCCGTAGCTGACGCTTTCGATATTAGTAGACAAGCGATATCAAAACACATACAAATCCTCACTGAATGCGGATTAGTAGTAATTAAGCAGGTAGGCAGAGAACGATTTTGTGAGCCTCAACTTGATAAGCTAAATGAAGTGGCTGACTGGGTTGAGCAATCCAGGAAACAATGGGTTAGCAAATTTGAAAAACTAGACAATTACCTACAAACTAAACAGAAAGAAGATGGAACAATCTAAAAAAGAACTTTTCATTACGCATCTTTTTGATGCCCCACGTGAACTTGTATTTGAGGCCTGGACAGATCCAGAGCAATTAAAACACTGGTATGCACCCGATGGCTGTACTATTGAATTCAAGTACATCGATGTAAAAGAGGGTGGCACCTTTCACTCCTGTATTCATGATCCTATACATGGAGATTGTTGGATAAAGGGCGTCTACGATCAGGTTATATTTCCCGAAAAGCTAGTTTTCTCAATGATTCTAACGAATGAAAACGGCGAGTCAATAGCATCTTTAGCTGCCGGAAAACCTGAAGACTGGCCAGAAGAAACCATTACTACAGTGACTTTTACCTCAATTGGAAATCAGACGAAATTAGCTATCCATCAAACTGTTTCCGAAGAGGACGCCAGACAAACAGGTGCTTATCAAAGCTGGATCAAAATGTTCAATAAATTAAATATTCTAATCGCGATTAAAAACTAAAAGCATAAGGATTTACAGAAATATAACATTTAGCTGTCACAATGCAGCTATAAATGCCTATTTATCATAGCAATAGATATATTCTACGTATCTTGTGCGTTATTCAAAATATGAGCGAAATTATAAACGAAACGCAGGTAGGAACTACTGACAAGAAAAAACTGGCTTTTGAAGAAAAGCTTCAGGAGATTGATAACAAATATTCTAGATGGTTTGGTACAAAGAACAACCCATTTACCGGAGCACCGGATAAAATTAACAACTACTTTCGTTATTTCTATACCGCTGAAGGTGAAATTCAACTTTACTTAAAAGATGGACTTCCTTTAGAAATAGGTAAAGATTGCAGAAATGCATTTAAAGCAGTTTTTAATAATTAAAACTACTAAAAGCCAATCCCCAGCTTTATTTTTTTAATGCTGAAACAATAAGAAAAATAGGCCTGCGCAATTCATCTTGCATTCCAGGAATAGTCATTAAAGATACTTCATCCGGCTCTGGTTCCACCAGGGCCGTTATTTCAAAACCATTTTTTAATAACCCGTTAATATAGGTAGTTAAAGTCCTGTGGTATTTGACAACTTCCGCTCCCAAAAATCTTGCCTTTCTAATTCCCTGATCGAAATATTTATCAACCGGCCAATGAATGCGTTCACCCGCTTCATTATAAATCCAGTCCTGACTTCCATAGGCAGTAAATATTGGATGTTCAACTGAGAAAACAAAGACCCCTCCAGGAGAAAGACTTCGGTGCACTTTACGGCACACCTCCTCAAAAGATTCTAAATAATGGAAAGCAAGAGAACTTATCACAACATCAAAAGAATCTTCAGGGAAATCAAAAGCTTCAATTGCCATTCTCTTATATTCAACAAATGAAAATTTATTCATTTCGTTGGCAGAATTCAGCATTTTTTCTGACAGATCTATTCCTAATACTGATTTAGCACCATGTTCTGCAGCGTATTGGCAATGCCAGCCAAAGCCGCAACCTAAATCTAAGACATGTTTACTTTTAAAATCAGGAAGCATTTTTTGAAGAACGTGCCATTCGCCCGCTCCTTTCAACCCTTCTATTGAACGAGTCATTTGGCTATACTGCTTAAAAAAAGCAGGATCATCATATTTATTTTCTTTCATAGGTCTATTTATTACTTGTCAAAGCTAATAAACTCAATTTATTAAAAACAGACGTTTGCTTTTGCTAAAACGACTTATTAACTTCAAGTAATGATTTAAAAAAACATATATTTGATTATCATGACCAAAATAAACCATTTATTACTTTTCATTTGCATGGTTGGATGCCTTGTGGCTTGCAAAAAGGATTTCCCCGAGGACGACCGTGATCCATATGCTCAACTTGCAATAGATACTGTAGCGATTAGAGCCTTTATTGTAAAAAATAATATTAATGCACAAAAAGACTCAGAAACAGGAGTGTTTTATCAAATTCTTGAAAGAGGAGCAGGTAATATAACCTATCTGGATACAACAAACATAACAGCAAACTATACAGGCAGATTATTAGATGGGACAGAATTTGACACCAAAACAGGTGCTAAATTTAAACTAAGCGATGCAATCTATGGCTGGCAAGTGGGCATTAAGCAAGTTCAAAAAGGTGGTAAAGTCAGGATACTCATTCCTTCAATTTATGGTTTTGGAAATATACAGAATGGTCCGATCCCTGCAAATTCCATATTAGATTTTACAATGGAAATCACAGATTTAAAATAAAAAACAAATTAAAATATTTATCAGATCATTAAAAGGAGGCTATTGCCTCCTTTTTTATGTATAGAATTATCATAATATTGTCATTTGAAAAATTACTTAGTGTATTTATTACACTATCTAAAAATAATTCTTACATTTGTATTGTTAATACAGCGTAGCTGATTATTAAACGATTAAAACAGACAATGGTGCGATTATTGTCTTAAAGAAAAAGATCCCGTTCATACTGGGTTTATATTTGGTTAAAAAGAGGTAGTGCTTGGATAAGACTACCTTTTTTTTGTACCCTAATTTTAAGGTCTAGTTCTTCTTTTCTTTAAACACCTTCAAATCCGACTTAATCTTCAGCATCAAATTATAATCAGACAATTCCAATAACTCTTCTTTGTCAGGCCTGTATTGTTCCATAAATAAATCAAGGGAATCGCTTTCAAGTTTAGTAAGTGATGAAACAAAAGATCTCCCAAATCTCGAATCTATGTAAGCCTGCTTTTCATCCTCATAAAGTCTTTTCTTTAACTTATTCTGAATATCATTTTTTCCTCCTAATAACCTTACCAATTGCAATACGTCAATCTTTACAAACTCAAACCGGCCCCTCGGCTGATAGGAGTTTATAAAAACATCTTTAATACCAATAGGTTTATAATTGAACTCTCTTGCAAAATCTTTCCTTAGTTTTAGTGAATCCGCTTTGTGATTCCGTTGACCAAAAATAACAACTTCTTCAAGGTCTAAAGAAGTCGGCGTAAGCCCAATTGTCATTATAGGCGGTTTCCAATCTTTTACAAGAACATATCTTTTTTCATAGCCTAATCCTGAAAACCATACGGTATCCGTTACAGAGGCAATTAATGAAAAATCTCCAGTAACGCCACTCATTTTTTTTGTGTATTTCAATTCTATTGAAATACCACCTAGCGGACGTTCTGTTTGCATATCTATTATTTTACCTTTTATTAGCTGTGCGGAAACATCCAGATATAACAACATGAAAACCAAAAAGATAGAAATCCTTAGCATTAGATTTTTCATTAATAAACGAAACTAACACATTCTGTACAGGCAGATAAAATTTTAACAGTATTTAACTGATGACAATTCCATGATAAATAAATGTTTAAACATTTATTACATTTGTCCCCGAGAGCGTTAATTTAAAGGGGGTAAGTCGAAAGGCCTATCCCCTTTTCTTATTTTAAACCATTTCTGGGCGCAAACAATTCTATAATTTTCTTTTCTAGTTTGTCGATTCCTTTTGACCGTTCGTCGTATTTTAATGACCCATGGTATAAAACAGACAATACCTGTGCAACTTTTCTTTTGACGGAAGCATCTTATTAATAAAATAATCAAAGAATCTTAAATACACACCGTCATGAAAACCCTTACAAAAACTCTATTTGCTTCTGCGTTTACCGCAATCATTCTAACATCTTCCGCTATCTCAACTTTTGCTGCAAATCCCAGCCCTCAACTACTTTCATTTAAAACAGGCACTATTACATTTAACAAGGTTGTTATCAGTGGAAACGTAAAAGTTATTTTAGTGAAAGGTCAGGAGGAAGAAGTCAGAATTGACGAATACTATAATCCTTCAAAAACTACAATCGCTAGAAAAGGTTATCATCTGCTAATCAATTCTACTGATAAAAATCCTGTCACCATTACAGTTACAGTAAAGGATTTAAACAGAATTCAGGCATCGGGTAATGCATCAGTAGTTACCAAAGGCATACTCAATCTTACTTGCTTGCAAATCTTTTTAAATGATAATGCTACCGCCAACGTAAGAACCAATGCAAACAGCATGTATACCATTCTTAAAGGTGAATCTACCTTAAAATTAAGCGGTACTGCTGATTCACATACTTATATCGCCAATAATATGGAGAACATTAGCTTTGAAAATTTTGTATGTCAGAAAACAGATAGACTAACGGATGAATCTATGGCCTCTAAATAAAAAGATCCGGGCCATTAATATTTCTTCATGATTTTAACTAGCATTTCCGCTATAATCTGATAACCTTTATCTGAGGGATGCAAACCATCGAAAGTATTGTCTCTTGCTTCTATCGGATAAGGGTATTCATCAGTATCTGGATTAAAAGGAATATCTTTAAAATCAGGGTAGCTATAATTTTTATAACTTCCTGTTTCAGGATCCTTTAATCTTTTATACTTTACCAGCGTTTTTAGCTCCATGCCACTTTTATTATAAAGGTCCACTACTTTATAATGTTCATGACGGCCAATTTCATTAACAGCATCTGCAAATTGCGATAGCATCTGTCCTTTTTTCTCTTTATAAGAGCCCCATGCGTTATTATGACTATTGGCAATGTATACAAAATCTACACGTTGCATTGGAGTAATCAGAATAATTTTAGCATCAGGATTAAGGGTTTTAAGCTTGTTAATAATGATACGATATGAGCCGTAAACTGTTTTGAGACCAGTATTATTGACATAGTCGTTTAAGGTTCCCAATGGTTGACCTGACCACCAATCATTTGTGCCTAAAAAAACTGAATATACATCTGATTTTTGGAGGCCAAGATTTTCAATTTCTTTGGCAATACCAACAGCTGTCCAACCATTATGGCCTTGATTAATGTAACGAATATTAGGCAATTTGCTTACCACCCTGGTCATGTAACCACTGGTAACCCGGTTACCCGTTTCGTCCTGATGTTCATTTAAGTAGGTAATGGAGTCACCAATAGCAGTCCATGTAATTTCCTTTTGTGTAAAAGATCCAAGGGTAACTATAATGGTAAGCAGCAATAATATTCTTTTCATTTGAGATCAAATTAACATTTACTTTATAGTAAACATAAGAATAAAATACGACTGCAATCTATCTGGCTATACTTCTTTTATATACCGTTTTCACAAACAAAATTGGTTTATTCAGTCGGCCAGACCTTACCAAATAATTTATGATGATTAAGAATAACATAGCTACTTATTTAACAATACCTGCAAAACGCTGGTAAAACACGGTTGGACTATTTTCATTTTTAGGAGCATACTTGCCTGCGATAATTGGAATATAAATTACCCTCCTACGACTTTGTTCACCAATTACGGTAGATTGTGCAACACGATGCCATAACCTTCCATCGTGGATCGTAAGATCCCCAACCTCTGGCACTACTGCAATTTCTTCAGCATCTTCATCATGGTCAAGAAAGTATTTCTTTCTGAAAAGCATTTGATAAAGCCCTTGTTTGTGGGTACCTGGAATTATTCTTAAACCACCATTTTCAGGTTCCAGATTATTTAAATGGATTCCCACATTAAGCATCGGATTTAACTTTTGACCATAAAAAACATCTCTTAACCCATCAGTATGCCATCCCATTTTGGTGAATTTACTATCCGGGCCATTTACATAATGATTAAAAACCATTCCGTCTTTTTCGCTTTCACCAAGTCTGGCACCAGTACCAGCAAGCTCCAGTAAGCCACTTAGTCTCGGATCAAGTAAAAGACCACTAAAGACCGAATGATGCTGGTTAATAAATGCAAATCGTTGTACGATAGAAGAACCATCAAGATCACGCCCATATTTAATTGGAACGCCATTAATCTTACTTACATCCTTTTCTAACCAATTTTTTTGCACTTCCAAAGAAGCATCTACAATTGATTTTACAGTTTGAGGTGTTATAAAGTTTTTGAAATGAATAAAGCCATTTGTATTAAAAAAGTCTTTTTGTTCAGCGGTTAAAGTTTCAGCTAATGAAAACTTTGGATATGAAGTTGCCATAGGTATATTTTATAAAAAATTAAAAGAAGGTATTATTTGAAATCAGAGGTGGGTGCAGACGACCCTAAGAAATTAACAGCAACAACACTGCATGGGCTTCATCATCTGAAGCATCGCCATGGAGTGATTTAATGAAAAGTTGTTATCTGTTTTAATAGACATAGTCTATGTGTTTAGTAGTTTATTTTACAAACATATAAAATATATTGAATACCAAGCATTTATTTTAAAAAAATATTTTCTGATTATTTGATTTTATAGATACCGGCTGTTATCTTCTCAATAAGTGATTTTGGTAAAACTCTATTCGCATATGCCGAGATAATATTAGTGAAACCAGGTATAACTTCTGCTTTCCGACTTAACATCGCTTTAACCGCAATTTCGGCAACAACATTTGCATCCATATTAAATTTTTCAGCTATATCGTTTATAACCGATAGCCCTGCCCTTTCGGCAAAACCAGTTCCAACAGGTCCGGGACTGAGACAAGTTATCGATATGGATGAATCTTTAAGTTCGTACCTTATAGCCCTGCTAAAAGACAAAACATATGATTTAGATGCCGCATACATCGCCAATGTAGGCACAGCCTGATATGCAGCCGTACTAGAAACATTAAGCACATAACCTTGTTGATTTTGTCTTAAAAGTGGAAGCATATAATATGTAAGCTCAGTAAGTGCTGTTACATTTAGTTGCAACATATTAAGCTGCTCATCTAAAGGAAGACTTTCAAATTTCCCCCAAACACCAAACCCTGCATTATTAACAAGCACAGAGACCGGAAAAGAGTTGTCTGTGCACCATTCCGTAACCCGCTTTGCAGCTCCAGGTACAGATAGATCCAGTGCAAAAACTTCCACACAAACATTATACTGGTTGGAAAGTTCCAGTTTAAGTGCATTAAGTTCAGGAGCTGACCTTGCCACAAGCAAAAGATTAAACTTTCTTTTCGCTAACGAAATGGCTATTGACCTTCCTATTCCTTTACTTGCTCCTGTTATTAATGCGAATTGATTCATAAGGCTAAAAATGTAAATTTACAATAAATCAGCTCTAATTATTTTGAAAAACAAAGCACTCATCAGAATCGTCATCGCTTATCTAGTTTTGGGTGGAATATGGCTACTTATAGGATCGCAATTTATCGGTTGGCTTGATCGGCAATATCCGACAACTGATTTAAGGAACTTATATTACCTTAAAAACTTCATATTCTTAATTGGCACTGCTATAGCGGCAGTAATAGGATTGAACCATCATTATAGCAGTCTGCTAAACACAGAAAGAAGACATAAAAATGATCTTATCGAACACGAAAAGCAGTTAAACGATCAAGTACTTCTGTACAATACGGTTACCAGGGCAACCAATGATGTGATATGGGATTATGACATAGCCAATGATAAATTAACCTGGATGAGTGGATATAAAGAGATCTTTGGGCATGAAGATAATGAGGTTATTCACAACTCTTTTTGGGCTATGACCCGGGTACATCCCGATGATCAGGCCCGTATCATTTATGAATTTGAGAAAATCATAAAAACAAGAGGGACTAAATGGAAAGCCGAATACAGATACCTTTGTCAAGATGGTAGTTACAAACATGTTTTTGACCGCGGCTATCTAATCTTTGATGATTCTGGCAACCCACTTAGAATGCTTGGAGCAATGCAGGATATAGATGTAAGGGTAAAACATGAAGAGCAACTTATAGCTCAGAATGAAAAATTAAGGGAAATTGCCTGGCACAACTCGCACGAAGTAAGACGACCTCTGTCTAACCTGATAGGCCTTATCCCATTATTAAAGGATTCAATTGGCGACCAGGAGGCCCTTACTGGTTTAGTTAATTTCCTTGAGATCTCAGCAGGAGAACTGGACAACGCTGTACTCAAGATCAATGACCAAATTTAATAAAGAAGCCTGCACCAATATCGGCACAGGCTTCTTTATTAGAGCAATTACAAATCTATTTAACTGCCAAAGCTTTATCAATTAAAAAAGTCAGATTTGTACGGTGAGCTTTTGTCTGCTCATTTGTTGAAACCGCACCACCAAGCTGAGTTTTTACCTTTTTTAAGGTGGATAATGCCGCAGCTTTACTTGCATTATCATATCCCCCAGGTGAAGAAACGATGCTTGCCGAAGCTTTTACAAATTCCGTTTGCAGGTTTTGACGGAATAGGTTCACATTCGATTTAAGATCTGCCGCAAAAATATCATTCGCCAAATCGTTCATTACACTTGCTACAGAATATGTGTTACCATAAAGACCGCTATTGTTTATTCTGGTCAACGTATTTGGATGTAGAATTTGCGCAAGAGTACTCAACTGTATAGACATGAATGTATTCTGAGGCTTAAAGTCTTCATTGCTTCCAAAAAATCCAAATCCACGTCTCTGAATTTGAAGATAAGGAAATAGCGGGCTATCAGCATCAAAAGCATTAGGAGCGAACACATATTTACCCAATAGTGCCATTGCCTTTTTTTGATAGGCAACAGGAACTGGAGTAAATGGGGCAACAGTTGTTTTTTGTCCCACAAAACTTCTATCTACATATACACCGCCAACAAAACGACTTATTGCTGCAGCAATACTTGCTCGCTGTCCGTTAAGCTGCTGATAGCGTAGGCGCAACTCCTGATAGCTCTGACCAGTTCTGCTAAAACGAGACTTCAGCTTTGGCATCATTGTGTTAATCAATTTAAACCTATCTTCTCCGTAAGCAACCATATCATTAGTCTGATCATTAACATTCACTCTCGGATCGATACCACCGCCCGGGCTTCTCATGTCATCTGCATCATTACCAAAGGCAAGCTGTGGATCTGTACTGCGACTCAAAATCTTATTTAATCCGGCTTCTTCTTCCGACTCACTAAATGGAGTATAGCCATACTCTATTGCCCATAAATCGTATGGACCTGCTTTAGTGGTATAATAATCACCTTGTTTACTACGATCGCTACTTACATTTATAGCAGGGTAATCCATTACAGATCCTTGCAATCCAATTTTACGGGTAAGTGCTACATCATTCATTTGAGCAGGAGTTAACATCTGACTGGCCTTCATATTATGATTAAGTCCAAGTGTATGCCCCATTTCGTGCATGATAAGGTAGTATAAGAACTGTTTATGCATTTCACGAACTGTCTCAGCTCTTTTTGCTTCAGGAACATCAGCATCCAGCGCTTCAATTGCTGTTAAACCAGTTTGATACTGCATACTTAACTCCTGGGCCAATGTACAAGACGCCATGTGGTTTTTATCGAAACTGTGCCCTTGACCTGATTTTGAAGACGTAGCCTCAATAGGATTTTCCCAAGGCAGCTTTAAAGCAGAATTGCCACCGTTGTAAAGGTCGTCGGTAATAATTGTGCCTGCTCCAGAGCGCCATTCAACAGTAATATCAGCACCTAAAATCTGGCCAGTTAACGGATTATAAAAACTTGGCCCTATTGCACCATAAGAAGGATATGCCGAGGATACCCAACGGATTACATTGTAAGCAATATCAGCCGGATCCCAGCTAGCCGTATCAGGCATTTCTTTCATTACAACAGCATTCCTGAAACCTGCTTTTTCAAATGCTTCATTCCATTTCTCACCCGCTTCTTTTATAATCGGGCGATACTCAAGAGGCGTAGTATTCTCAATCCAGAATACAATTGGTTCTACCGGCTCGCTTAATGCGGCTGATGGGTCTTTCTTTTTAAGGTTCCAACGGCTAATAAAATCTTTATATGGTGCTGGTGATAAAGAAGTCAGGTTATCCACTTCCGATCCAAAATAACCGACCCTTGGATCATCACGTCGGGCGCGGAAATCATTCTTAGGAACTTCAAGAAAAGAATGCTGCATTTTAACCCTTACATAGCGGGCATCTGTAATGTCTTTTCCTCCACCATTTAAAGGCACAGGGTTATCATATGCGAGTTCCACTACCACATCGGTATTTCCCGGGAATGAGCGTATCTTTTGGTACTTTGATTTAGAGGTATTTAGGTTTCCAAGATTAAATACGGCTCCAGGAGGCAAAGTTGGAGGGAAAACTGGTTTAACCGGATCCAGTTTGTCTCCAAGAAAAAGACCATCTACAGCAATCAGGTAACCTAATGAATCTTGTGCAGCTACCTTATCACTATAGAAAACTGCATCTGATACATCAACATCTGCTGATTTACTTACCGGATTGGCTTTATCATAATAAAAATTAGTATTCTTTTGAAGGAGCTCAATTTTATCATCAGATTTCTGGATATAGAATAACCAGGTAGTTCTGATCATATTTTGATTAAGGAATAAAGTTGTTGGCCCACCCATCGAGAAACTTTGATAAATGTAATTCTTGCCTAACTGATCTTTCTTTATATACATCTGAAGGCTACCCGTTACGGTATCTCTATACATTGAAAAAAGACCGTCAATCTTTTTACTTGATTTTATTTTGTCATTTATTGTTGGTTTCGCGGGCTTGGCCATCGCTTTTTTTAACGAATCAGCGGCCAGTTCTTTTTTCTTCTTTTTTTGGGCAAAAGCGCCCCCTGCCAAGAATAATACCAGCGTGAGCAGTGTAATGGTTCTTTTCATATGAAATAATAGTTTGTTTTGGTTATGAATTTATCTTGTGTATGATGCTTTCACGCAATAAATGTTACTAAAAATATGAATTTTCAGGCAAAAAGAATATGTCAAAATCGCTTTTCAGAAAATTAACCTGGGCAATTAGCCCTTTAACCGGTAATTTATACCCAGGACGATGAACATTACAACAAGTCCTCCAATCACATAGCGGTTCTCATATAAGTCTATTTGGGTAATGTTGGTTATAGGAGTATCCTGAGGTTCGTTTCTTTCAGCTTCACTATATTTCCACATACCCAACAACCGACCTTGTGCTTCGGCCTCAGCATCGGTGTAGGCTGCAGCTCGATCAAAGCGAAACTTAAGTAAAGCATAAGCATATCCTTCACGGATCATCTGTTCATTTATGTCCACTCCATCAAGCACAACATACCTTAACAGTCTCGAGTATCTGTCTCTGTCTTTTGATTTATGATCGCTGGTCAATTCAACATCTCTTCCTTCAATCAGCTCTGCTAAGTGTTCCTTTGCATCAACACCATAAAAATCCTTCATTTCAGGGGCATTTATACCTACTAACCTTACCCGCTCACCTGATTCAGTTACGAAAGTATCACCATCAACAACACGCCTAACCTTTGTGAATTGTCCAAAGCACAGATTATGGCTTACAACAATTAAAAACAGAATTATATACTTCATTTGAAGCGGCAATGATAAGCATAAAAAAATTCTGATTCAACTTAGGAAATTGGGAGCGAAAGCAATGGTATTCTTAATCCTGACGCCATAATACGTGTTTTACTCCGGTGAATAATAGAAGCCCAGAACCCATATTTTTTTGGCACCATGATCAATAGATCAGCTCTAAAATCGATAATTTCTTTTTCTATTTCCTTGATCACTGCATTGGAATTTACGTTCTTATAGTAGTAGGAAATGCCTTCAAGTCCATCATCAATGGCACTTACTTCCGGTAAAGACCCATTTAGCGTTTTTAGTTCTTCAACTTTCTGACTTACATTAAAAACTTCAACCTCGGCGTTCAGTGCTATTGCCAGTTCTTTAATATTTGCAAGCACTTTTTCTGATATACCCCGCAAAACATCACAAGCAAAAAGCACATTTTTAGTACCTTCAAACCGGGCTCCCAGCGGAACAGCCATAACGGGCAAATTGAGTTTCTTAATTGCCGAGGTTGTGGTGTTTCCCCAAAGATCCTGTTCCAAAGTTTTAGTATTCATGCCTAGTACAACTAGGGCAGCCTGGTGCTTGTCTATTAAACTTTTCAGCGCCTCCTGAACAAAAGAAAGGTTTGATTCATGTTCTACCTCTATATCATAATCGATAGACAGGGATAGTCCTCTTTCGATCAAACGAATCTCATTATCAGTTATCAATTTTTGTATGCTGGCTGCTGGCAAAAGAGTGTTTGCAGCATGGGTAGGAATTACAAAAGAATTATATAGTATGAGTTTTGCATCATTATGTTTGGCAACAGCAGCGGCATATTCAACAGCGTTTTCGGCTACCTCCGAAAAATCTGTGGCTACAATTATGGGGTTCATATTTAAAGTATTAGTTATTTATAAATTTAGGCATATACTACTTTATAAAATAGGCCGAACCCCCGTTAAACCGTTATTTTACTTTAATCTTAGATTTCAATCGTAACATGGCAATGGCATAATCCACCAGGATAATCCGTGATTTCTCAACTATAGGAGAAATCTCTTGAATTAGCATACCAAACTTGAATTGACATAAGCAAGAGATCTCTCCTATCGTCCTTTAGATTTGTTTTGATTATTTTTAGAATGAGAAGGAAGCAGAAGTAAACTATCCTTTCGTCAGAGTTTGGACTGCCGCTTTAAGATTAAATAGCTGAACTGCGATAAGATTACTTGCTGTGTATAATTATAGCTGCGCTTAACCCTGCCCCACCAGGACTTCCATTTATAAAAATGGTATATATCTTTCCAGCCTCAAAAGTTATGTTAGATAACCCGTTGCCAGCAATAGGCAATACTGCCTGAGTCGTATTGTTCCTAACCTCAAGATTCTTTGATGCAACAGCATCAATTTCCTYAAARSRKYMARGMRTTYWSCWANTMAARCCNCKRKAYKGWTGCMSSNGMMTKYMSATNTAGCWTYANTAGGTAATRMKGSWSTKWTYKCYAAMRTTGNCATATGNCAACGTTAGAAAAAACTGCAGCATTACCTACTAAAGCTAGATCTACATTCGGTGCATCAGGAGAAAAGTTTGCAAACCGAACTTTTGCCTTACCAGAAACCGGCGCTGTTAAATCATCATACACCAGTACCAGACTATCTCTGTTTCCCGGATTCAATTTACTAGGCTTACGTTTGGCTACCGCGAATAAAGTATGATAATAACTTGCAATAGGACCATTAGGAGCTGCAAAAGAGGCTTTATCAGTTTCCTGTACAAAGGTGGCACTTCCTCCAAATACATATGATGATTTATAGCTCGTGTTACTCCCCTCCGTTGTATTGTATTGCACTTTTCCGTATTGAGTATCCACATAATCGGTAGCGGCATTATGAACAATCAAAGCCGTATTTATCTGTCTCGTAAAGTCAAGGAAGTTAATAGGTGCCGTAATAGACAATGCGTTTACCAGTTTAACTTTAGCACTTAGAGCCGGCCTGTCGGCATTATCCGAATCCAGGTAGTCCGTTTTTTTGCAGGATGTAGACACAATAGCAATCACACCCAATATCCCTGCGAACTTTATATTTAAAAATTTCATGATCTCTCTGTTTTATAATTAGAACTTAGCCGATAATCTTACAAATGGCTGTATACCTGTATTTGTTCCGGCTTGTGTACCACCTGGGCCCGGGTTGCGTGTAATATTACTTCCTGGTGCCGGAATACTATAATCGCCCAGAACATTGAATAAGTTATTGGCACCAACCGTTGCCAGTAAACTTGGGGTAATTCTATATCCCGCCGAAACATCAGCTATCCAAATCGGACTAAAAACCTGGTAGTAGTAATCTGGTTTGGGGAAATTAGCATTAAGCTGCGATACCGATGTTACCGATCCAAAATACACTGTCCGCACCAAAAAATTAAACTTATCAAGGTTATAGGTTCCCTGCAAGGTTATTTTCTTTGATGGAATGTTGTTTGTTACCCTTGCTTTTTCCGATTCATCAAAAATTATGTATCGGTAAGCTTCTAATCCTTTTGGCGTATTTACTTTGGTTAGCTTAGTATCTAAAAAGTTTGCACTGGCAAGAAATGTAGCATTTGCTCCATTATTGAACAGGAACTTGTAGCTTCCGGTTAACTCAATACCCTTTGTACTGGTGCTAAATGAATTATAAAAAAACTTTGCCTGTATGGTACCTGTTTGAACAAATAAGGCCCTAACATCGGCAGGCAAATTGGTATCAGTTGCTGAAAAGCGTCCGGTATTACCAACCCTGTCTTTAATGTCAATCTGGTAAGCGTCAACGGTAAGTTCCACATTTGGTATTGGCGATGCGGTTAAACCGGCCGTATATCCCTTAGATCTTTCTGCTTTTAATTCCGGAATCCCCAATGCTTTTGTAGCCGGATTTACATTGTTTGCGGTAACCTGATCTATGGCTACGCCATTTTGAAAAGTTGTAGAGGTTTCAGTATAATAAAACTGCGCAAGGTCAGGCGCCCTGAATCCGGTGTTTATCGATCCCCTTACCCCAAGCCAGTCGGTAACACTATAGCGTGTTGCACCTTTATAAGTAAACACACTTCCAAAGTCCGAATAATTCTCGACACGTACCGCACCTGAAAGTAACCATTTTGAAGTAACATTTAACTCCAGATCTAAATATCCGGCAGAAATAGATCTGTTTACGTTCACCTCATTTGATGGGCGAAAACCTGCATGGATCTGCGAGCCTGGCGACAGGCCATTTAGTGGTGTTAAACCTAACGAAGTAGTATAAGGAATACCTCCCGCAGTTGTATCTACTCCATAAATTGCCCTCAAATCTCCTTTTGAATATGAGGCTTCCTCGCCTGCAATGATCTGATAGCTCTCTACACGATATTGACCGCCAAATGCCACATTCAGTCCTTTTAGCACTTTCTCAAAATAGCGGCTAAAATCCAGACTGGTTGTATTCTGACTCGCATTATAACTACCTGCATCGAACTTGCGTGGTGTACGCTGACCCAAACTTGCATTCAAAGAATTAGTGATCACATTCCCAAAATCATTAATCCCATACACATTTGAAATGTCAACTTTCCAGTCTTTTACCTTTGCTTTTACGCCCAAGGCAAACGACTTATCAGAAATGATGTTATCCATTGCCGGTAAAAACCCATCTGGATAAATAAAGGTATTGTTGCGTTCAGTCCAGCCCGGTAAACGGTATACTGCTGTAAATTGTGAATTACGGTGACTAATACCTCCAAACGAATACAACTCCACATCTTCCTTTAAAGGAACAGAAGCGTTAAAGAAAAGCAATCCATCTATGGCTTTATTTGTACTGCCTCGCTGATCAAAATAGTGCCTGTCAATACCTCTGCTGGCTATAATCGCATCGTCAATCTCTTTAGTATAGATCTGATCAAACCCCCTTGTATTAGCGCCGCCCCCATAGGCAGGTCCTATATACAACCCCGCATCATCATTACCAACCGGCAACGATACGGCCTGAGTAGCAAATTCTCCGGTTACGTTCAAAAAGCCGCCTTTATTTCCAAGCTTAACCCCATAATTACTGCTGGTTCTTGTGGTTAATCCATCGCCGCGTCTGCGTGCACTTGCAGTTGAGCTAAGCGACAGCTGGTCGGTACTTTTCTTTAAAACTATATTAATAACCCCGGCAATAGCATCAGAACCATATTGGGCTGCAGCACCATCGCGCAGTATTTCAATTCTTTCAATAGATCCTGTCGGGATGGAATTAAGGTCATAACCTGTTGCGCCATTACCTAATCCACCCCAGCTAATGTTTGAACTTTTATGTCTTCTTTTTCCATTAATCAATACCAATAACTGATCTACACCAAGTCCTCTAAGCTGTGCTGTTGATGTTGCCGAAGCTGCATCTCCACCACCTGAAACAGAGGAATGAAATGACGGAGATACGTATTGCAGTAATTGTGTAACCGTTACCTGTGGTGCCGATTCCTGAAGCGCTTTTATATCAATAATATCAACAGGGTTTGCTGAGGTAAGCTTAGTTCTGTTTGCATTGTTGGAACCAACAATATTAACCTCACTCAGTGAACTAGACGAAGGCTTAAGACTAATATTTATTATTTCCTTACCATCAATCTCTGCCTCCTGGGTTTCATATCCGATGTAAGAAAAAATCAATATCCGTCCATTCTTAATTGTAACCTGGTAACTTCCATCCTCCTTTGTAGCGGGCCCTTCATCAAGCCCTTTTACCCTTAACGAAACTCCGGGTATAGGCGAATTATCGTCTGCTGAGGTAACCACCCCCTTAATTATGCGTCGTTGCGCATATAAATTTTGCCCATAAAAAAAGCTAAAGAACAACAGTACCGGTATAATTTTTTTCATTATGATTTAGTTAAGTTTAGACAAAAGGATATCCCCTACATGCATTTAAGCATATATTCCATTTGTCAGTTATATGTTTTTACTTGTTCAACAGGAACCTGTCGTCGGTAAGCGCACCCAGAAACGCTACAATATCATCCATTTCCTGACTCGATAGATTTAGGGGTTTATCCAATGATAAGTCTCTGTTAATACCATCATTAACCACTACCGACGGATTATTGTAGTATTCTACCACGCTTTTTAAAGTTTTAAATTTACCGTTATGCATGTATGGAGCTGTTAACGCCACATTACGTAAACCGGGTATTTTAAACTCTCCCAATACAGTACTGTCCTTTGTTATGCTGAACCGGCCGGCATCATTCAACGTTTTCCCATTATACAAGCCGATATTTTTAAACCTATCGGCTGTAAAATCTTCACCTGAATGACAGTTGTTACAATTCCCCTTGCCTATAAACAGAAGGCGTCCGCGTATGGCGGCTTCCGACATGGCGTTGTCATCTCCATTTATGTATCGGTCATAAGGGCTGTTATTTGTTTCCAGCGTCCGTTCAAAAGCAGCTAGTGCTTTCAACAAATTATCTTTATTCGGCGCTGTTTTAAATACTTTTTTAAAAGCGTCTGCATAGAATTTATCGTTATTAAGTCGTTCAATTGCCTCGTTAATGCTTAAGCCCATTTCATCAGGCGATGTTATTGGCCCTAAAGCCTGCTCCTCAAGTGATGAGGCACGGCCATCCCAAAAAAAGTGAGTACGGCCAGATAAGTTGGTTAATCCCGGAGAATTCCGGGATGTAAGTTTTCCACCAATACCTTTACTAAATACTGCAGTATCAGCAAAAGCAAATTCCGGTCTGTGGCAGGACGAACAATTAATTGTCCGGTCTTTCGATAGTATGTTATCAAAAAACAGCTTACTGCCAAGTTGCTCCCGGGTCTGTATCTCGTCGCTACCCGACATGAAACTTAACTGGGTAATCAACAGGAAAACAAAGGCTATCAGTATAAGTAGGGTATTTCTTTTTTTCATGATTATTGTAAAGTCATGCAATTATTGAGCATTAGCAACCAGTGCCACGTCGATATCAAAATCATCATAGATTACTTTATCGCCCAGGTTCTCAAAGAAGTTTTTAGAGCGGAATTTAATGTCGTATTTGGTACGGTCTATAGTGATCTTGGCATTAGCTGTTAACTTTTTACCATTTACAGCAATTGTTGCCGGGAAACTGACTTCGTTGGTTATCCCTTTTATTGTTAGTTTACCTTTAACATTGTATTGGCTACCTGTAGTTTTGGTAGCAGAAATGATTACAAAATTCGCTTTAGGAAACTTCTCTGCACTAAAGAAATCTTCGCTTTTAAGGTGTCCTACTAATTTTGCATTCGCACTTTCATCAGTAAGGTCAGCGTTCGTTATTGTCCGGGTATCAATATCAAAGCTCCCCGCTTTTAAAGTATTATTCTCTACCGTAAAACTACCGTTGCTAACTTTAACAGATCCACTATGTTCACCTGTAGCTTTTTTAGCCAGCCATGTTAATTTGCTGCCTTCATTGTCGACTTTAAACACCAACGCTTTAACAACGGCACCTTTATCCGGTGCTACTTTTTTAGCAGATAAAACTGTTTTATTAGAAGTTGTTGGTTTTACAGCTCCGGTAAAAACCAACAGTGAAGTTGCAGTAATTGCAGAAAGAGTTAGTATTAATTTCATATTCTTTGTTTAATTATTTAGTGGTTTTAAATTCCCTGGCACAAACCTAAGTCTGCACCAGGGGAAGAGGGATTTCTATTATTTTCCTTTTAAAGTATTATCAGATTTTGCTGATGCATTAGAAGGTACTTCTTCTGCAATCAGAACATCTAACAGATCATTAAACTTCTTTTCGTATTCTTTATAATATTTGCCGGTTACTGTGCCTGTATAACCCGTATAGATCTCGCGCACTTCGCCTTTTCTATCGATAATTATGGTAGTTGGAAAAGCAATGAATTTGTTCAGCGCAGGCAGTTTCTGAGACACCACCTTTTTATCGGCAAGGCCGCCAAATAAAATGTCGTATTTAACATCATACTTGTCTCTCAATTTACCCAGTGTATACTGTGCATACTGTAAACTATCTTTTTGTTCAAAGCCAATAGCAATAGCCTCTACACCACGCTTTTGGTTCTTATTGAACCATGGCGAAAGAAATATAGTCTGATCAGTACAGTTAGGGCACCAGGTGCCAACAATCTCAACAATAACTACTTTGCCTTTATATTTATCATCACTTAAGGATACTGGTTTACCTGTCAGATCAGGAAAAGTAAAGTCGAGTTTTTTATAACCTTCCTTTAAAAAGGTAAGCTTATACGGATCAGGCAATTCAGCCTTGTCGTCCTTTACCCCATCAAACTTGGTATTATCGTAAATCCCTGCCGATATTACACCGCTAATAGTACCATCTGCATTAATCTTACCCTTATAAATTTTAGGGCTTGGGCCCGTAAAGCCTGATAGAACAAACTCATCGCCTTGTACGGTACCTTCCAATTCACGACTATCGCCTGTCACCTGCAAAATTACGCCGGTAAGTTTGTTTCCGTTTTGCTTTAATAAGGCCACCTTATTAGGAACCTGCTCTTTGGAATAAAACTTCAGTTCCCATTTGCCACTAATGTTTGCAGCCGGTGCAACGTCCTTACCAGGTTCAACAAAGCGGTAGTTCTTACCATGCTCTGCTGTAAATGGTAAAGAGTTACCTCTAAAACCCGGTACCAGACTGCGGTACTCGCCGCTTAGTGTTCCATCATCTTCTATCTTGGCAACAAGTGCAGCGTCGTAGGTATTCATTTTAATAAAAATCGAATCCTTGCCCAGGCGGGTTACATGGAAGTCATCGCGTCTGGTTCCATTTAACAGTGTAAATGTGCCGTGCTCAAGGTCTTTGCCTTTAAATTCAAAATTAAATGGCACCTGAGTTTCACTAACATTAAATACACCCCGCCAAACACCCTCTTTAATTACTTTTCCGGCATGGTTCTTATCTAAAGCCCATACAGATACGCCAAAGAGTAAGCCTAATGAGAGTAATAATAATTCTTTAAAAAAATTGCGCTTATTCATCGTTTAAGTTTTATGGTTATACTATTATTTACCTTTTATGGTATTGCTTGTATCTGCATTTTGAAGCGTTGCAGTTGGTTCCGGTTCAGCCAATAATTCGTCAAGCACTTTATTAAATTTCTTCTCATAATCATCGTAATACTTACCTGTTACAGTGCCAGTATATCCTGTGTAAATTTCTCTCACCTCACCTTTTCTGTCTATGATTATGGTTGTCGGAAAAGCAATGAACTTGTTAATTGCAGGGAGTTTTTGAGCTACCAGCTTTTTATCGGCAAGCCCACCAAAAAGTATGTCATACTTGATATCATATTTATCTCTTAGTTTCCCTAGCGTATATTTAGCATACTCCAAACTGTCTTTCTGTTCAAAACCTATTGCTATGGCTTCTACACCACGCTTTTGATTTTTATTAAACCATGGCGACAAAAACACTGTCTGATCTGTACAGTTAGGACACCAGGTACCAATAATCTCTACAATCACTACTTTACCTTTATACTTGTCGTCGCTTAGCGAAACAGATTTACCGTTCAAATCAGGAAAAGTAAAGTCAAGCTTTTTATAGCCTTCCTTTAAAAAGGTTAGTTTATAAGGATCAGGCAAATCAGCAACATTATTTTTGGTTGCATCAAATTTGATGTTCTTATAAATTCCAAAACCCTGCTCTCCGGAAAGGGTTCCATCTTCATTTATTTTTCCTTTAATAATGAAAGGGCTGGGGCCTGTAAAACCCGATAATGCAAATTCATCACCTTGTACAGTACCTTCTATTTCGCGGCTATCACCAACAACGGTCATTATCACACCGGTGAGTTTATTTCCCGATTGCTTTAATACAGCAATTGAGGTCGGAACAGCTTCTTTGCTATAAAGCTTAAGTTCCCATTTACCGCTTAAATCTGCTTTGGGTTTCACGTCTTTTCCCGGCTCAACAAAGCGATATGCCTTGCCGTATTCTGCAGTAAAAGGGAGTGCATTTCCTCTAAAATTAGGCACCAGACTACGGTACTCGCCTGTTAGCTTTCCATCGTCTTCTATTTTGGCTACCAAAGCAGCATCATAAGTGTTCATTTTAACGAATATGGAGTCTTTGCCAATTAGCTGTACGTGGAAATCATCGCGTCGTGTACCATTTAAAAGGGTAAACACTGCATGCTGAGGATCTTTTCCTTTTAGTTCAAAGTTAAAGGGAACCTGCGATTCGCTCACGGTAAATACACCGCGCCACACGCCTTCTTTAATGAATTTTGCAGGTTCAGGTTTAGTTCCTGCAAGTGCTGCACCACTCAATAAAATACCTGCCGACAGGCATTTAGCTTTAAATAGATAATCTTTTAAGTTCATTGTATAGGGGTTTTTAGGTTGTTTAAGAGAATTTTGGGCATAACGATTCCTCCCTCAATAGCCTGGCTATTAAATTCTGACGAATAAATTCAAGAAAATCAATCAGGGAATGCTGTAGAAACTACATGCACATACAACAACAGAATTTTAAATTTTTCATATCACTAGTTAATTTATATTTCTAAAAATCATTTTTTAGAAAACTTTATAAATCATCTATTAATGGTGGAGTTACTAGATGTTGGCAATAAAAATCATCTACTAAGGGGTGGAGCTTTATTAGATTGATGTAAAGGTAATGCTTAGAAATAACAATTCAAAAAAAATCTACCAATTTAGTAGTATTTATTTTTTATGTTATAATCCGGCCTTCTATTAGCCGTTATTGTATATTGTTAAACGTTTATTAATTAACATCCCGGCGTGTTGCAGAAAGCGAGCTGAATGAACTTTCCACCATTGCATAAAGCCACGCAATCTACACAGCCAGGATGTTAATTTTACCATTAAGCTCATTATATAGTTACCGGATTATAAATTGCCGAGAGCCTTTCAACGGTATAATCTATTTCTTCTACGGTGTTATACTTGCTAAACGAAAAGCGCACCGTATGGCGGGATGGATCTGCATTAATTGCTTTTAGCACATGCGATGCCGACCCTGTAGAGCAGGCGCTTCCTCCAGACACAGAAATATTGTTCAGGTCCAGATATCCCAGTAAGTCATCAGCACCTTCATGTTGCGGCAGGCTAACACTTAAAACGGTGTAAAGACTCTTATCCGCATCGGCTGAATTTCCATTAAACTCTACCCCTTCAATTTCGGCTTTCAATTTAAAGATCATCCTGTCTTTTAGTTTTTGTATATACCTTGCATGCTCATCAATATCCCGGTAAGCAATTTCCAACGCTTTTGCCAGTCCAATAATTCCATGAATATTTTCGGTTCCTGCACGTAGTCTGCGTTCCTGAGATCCGCCATGAATCAGCTTCGAAAGCTGGATCCCATTTTTACAGTAAATAAATCCTACTCCTTTTGGACCATGAAATTTGTGTGCCGATGCAGCGACAAAGTGTGCCTTCAATTTTGACAGATCATGGCGATAGTGCCCAATCGTCTGAACCGTATCTGAATGAAAAATAGCGTTGCTACTACAACAGAGCTCACCAATTAATTCAATGTCGTTTAAATTCCCGATTTCATTATTGGCATGCATTACTGATACCAATGAGCGTTCTTTATTTTTTAATAGTTGCTGTAAATGCTCAACATCAAGGTTTCCCTTATCATCTGTATTTATAAAGCTTAGGGTTATCTCGCCACGCTTTTTAAGTGCTTCGAGTGTATGCAGAACTGCATGATGCTCAAATGGAGTAGTAATTACATGTTTAACCTGTTCAGAATATACACTCGATAATATTGCTGTATTGTCGGCCTCGGTACCGCCACTTGTAAAGACAATTTCATTTGGGGCAGCATTTAGAAGATCTGCGATGGTATGTCTGGCGTTTTCAATAGCGCTTTTCACAATTCTTCCATCTTCATGATGTGATGATGGATTGCCAAAATACTCTAACAGGTAAGGGATAATCTCCTTATAAACCTCTTTGTCCAGTTGGGTGGTTGCAGCATTGTCTAGATAAATTCTCATTCTTCCTCCTCTTTTTTAATTAATCGTTTATAATTAATCATTCTGTGATGTCAGCTTATTCAGAAGAGGTACAACTCTTTACCATTTTATCTTTCTCCGCATTCGCGGAGCAGGAATTAGCACCTTTTACAAGCAAAGCTGGTACAGGTTGCTAAGACGTCGTAGGGCCTTTCCCTCTGTCTTTCTGGATAAGTAAATTACAAGAACAACTATTGAGTCGCAAATGTATAAATAAAAACTACTAATTTACTAGACTTTATTAAAATAAATTTTAATGCCTTCTAATTGGCTTGTTTTACCACAAAAAAGCAAGAAAAAACAGCTTTTATAAAGTACTGATAATTAGAACATTATTAGGGTTTATACAATACTTAAACAATCGTTATGCAATGGTACAACAATGTCTGTGCAGTTTTAGATTGTATAAACATTGAATAAGGAAACATTCGAGTTTGCTAAAATATAGTTCAAAATAAATACTACTAAACTAGTAGTATTTATTTACATTTGGCTAAGAGGAATTAAATTATGATTAGTCATTTTAACTATTTAGCCTTCGCTATTCCGGCTTTTTTTGTGTTTCTATTTTTAGAGTATGGCATCGCTGTAAAGCTAAAAAAGACACATTTGTTCAAATATGAAAGTTCCATTTCCAACCTCAGCATAGGCATTGCCGAAAGACTTCTTAATCTCTTTATATCAGCTAGTTTCTACACCTTATTCTTTTGGATTTATACCAACTATGCTCTTTTTAGTATCCCAAATACCTGGTGGGTGTGGATATTATTAATCCTGGTTACAGATCTGGTTTGGTACTGGTATCACCGGCTGGGTCATGAGGTAAACATCCTATGGGCAGCTCATATTGTACATCATCAAAGCGAAGAATTTAATTTTACCGTATCAGCACGGATCACTGTTTTTCAAGCTCTTATCAGAAATCTTTTTTGGTGCATAATACCACTGCTGGGATTTCATCCTACCATGGTTATCGCTATTCTGGTTGTTCATGGTGCCTACTCTTTTTTTACACATACTCAACTGATCAGAAATTTGGGCTGGCTCGAATATATTCTGGTTACACCTTCAATCCATGGCGTTCATCATGCCAGCGATCAAAAATATCTGGATAAAAACTATGGAGATGTATTCGTGTTCTGGGATAAAATCTTTGGGACATTCCAAAGGGAAGAAGAACCACCTAAGTATGGCCTTACCCATCCAGTAAAGAGTTACAGCTTCTTGTGGCAGCACTTCCATTACTACCTGGAGATTTTAGCGGCGTGTAAAAAAGTGCCTGACATAAGGGATAAATTAAAAATCGTCTTCGGTCATCCCTCCAGACTGGATCAGGAAATCAGGCCAACACTCGAAAACAAATACTTGCAGCACAAGGCCTCCTCTTCTTATCGTTTTAAATTCAGAGGCTATTTAAACATACAAATAATTGTAAGCGTAATTCTGCTAACACTAATTACCGGTTTATATCCTTTCTTTGAAACCGCCGATAAGCTTTTTATTGTAGGCTTTGTTCTGCTTACACTGATCAACTGCGGGGCATTAATGGAGCAACGAAAATGGATTTACAATCTCGAGTATACCCGTTTGCTAACGTTATTTACCTATATTTTTTGGAAGTCGGATCATATGGAACTGTTACTGCCATTAGTAGTGCTGCTGTTCATTGCAGAACAACTATTTCGCATTAGTCATTTGTATCGCCATTATGTGCTTAGGTATGATAAAGTTTAACTTATTTAAGAACCTATTCATACTTCAATGCATCAACCGCATTTGCCTTTGCAACTTTAACGGTTTGAAAGCTTACTGTAATAATTGCAATAAATACAGATAAAAATAAAGCAATTAAAAACGGCCAGGCAGTCATGGCAACCTTATAATCATATTTCTGAAGCCACCTTACCGCAATGATGTAAGCAGCAGGAATAGCAATCATATTAGACAGAATAACCAGTTTGATAAAATCCTTGTTTAATAGCACAAGAATACTTTTCAAATCGGCACCAAGAACCTTCCTGATACTGATCTCTTTGCTTCTCTGTTCTGCAATATATAAAGCAAGACCTAGCAAGCCTAAACAAGAGATAAAAATGGCAAAACAACCAAACAGGTTAGATAGCACGCTGAGCAATCGCTCTGTTTTTAGCTTCTGCTGCATACCCTGGTTAACGAACTGAAGATCTGCCGGATAAGAGGGATTAAGTCGAAGACTGATGTCTTTGATAGACTGAACTGATTTGATTAGTGGCTGATCTGGATTAAGACGAAGCAGTAATACTTTGCTTTGAGCGATGTTGCAATAAAATACGGTAGGTTTTGACTTTGCACCCAGTTGTTCGTTCATATAATCTTTAACAACACCAATTACATTTAGCGATTGATCGCCCCAGGTAATCTTAGCACCCACTGGATTTTTAAGCCCCATTGTTCTCACGGCACTTTCATTTAGCAGTAATGATGTTGCTGTATCAGCAACAAATTTCGGTGAGAAGTCCCTTCCCATCACCATAGTAGTCCCTATCGTTTTTACAAAATCGAAGCCTGTACTTCGATAATCTATAATAGAATTATCATTTGCAGCCTTACCTGGCCAGCTAATGTCTCCGGTTATTGTGCCTCCCTGAGTAAATGAGCTTGCAAATTCTGTTGCAGAAACAATAGCTCCGGTATTTTTAAGCTCCGTCTTAAAGATTTCCAGTTTCTGCGGCTTTAACCACTCACCTTCCAGGTCCAGTTGCACCAGGTTATTCTGGTTAAATCCTAATGGCTTATTCTTTATGAATTGGATTTGGGAATAGATCACAATAGCACAAACGATCATACAAATTGAGATCGTAAACTGTACCACAACTAGTATTTTACGCATTGGCAATGAGGATTTACCTATTCCAGTAAAGCCTTTTAATACTTTTACAGGTGTAAAGGACGACAAATAAAACGCGGGATAACTCCCTGCAAGTACACCTGTGAATAAGATTAGCGAGAGCAATGTAATCCATGTGTAGGGTGAATTGTAATTGATTTGAATAGAGATATCCAGCAGATTGTTAAAATAAGGCAACACTCCCTCTAGCAGTACAAATGCAATCAAAATACCAATTAATGAAAGCACAAGTGATTCCAATACAAACTGTCCAATCAGCGTTTTTCTGGAAGCACCAAGCGCCTTACGAACCCCTACTTCTCTTGCACGTTTTTCTGACCGGGCGGTAGAAAGGTTCATATAATTAATACAAGCGATCAACAAAACACAGAACGCCAAAAATATAAATAGTCTTACCTGATCAATCCTTCCTCCAGCAGGTTTACCGTTCTCAAAATGATCATAAAGATGGTATTTGCCAAAGGGGAAAAGAAAAGCCTGGAGTGTGGTCTCCTTATCATTTTTCTTGATCAGTTGCCTTACCGCAGCATCAGTAGTCTCGAGATTAGCTTTATCTTTTAACTTGAATAAAGTAAAACAGGTAATGCTTCCCCAACCATTGTCTTTCTCTCCGGGATGCTCCTGCTCAAAAAATGACCAGGGTTGTAGGGCGTCGAATTGATGGGTCATATTCTTTGGCAGATCTTCTACGACCGCAGATACCTTCAATATCTTACTATTATCCCATTTTACACTGCTGCCTAAAACGTTCACACTTCCAAATAACCTCTTAGCCGCTGAGGCGGTAAGTAAAACCGAATTGGGTTCGCTTAAAGCTGTTTCGGGGTTTCCCTGAATAAACTTGTAATCAAATATCTTCAAAAACCCAGGATCAACATTTAGGGTATTCAACTTAAAATTGTTATTGGCAGTACCAAATAATTTCGTTTTCTCACCCATAGCTATCCTGCTGGCTGTTTCTACCGAGGGCAAGCTAACCAAAGCAGCACCTGCAAGCTTATTTGGGGTTGCGTCTGTTGTTAAAAGTTTCCCATTTACATTTAAGGTAAGTTTAGCAGCGTATATCCGATCAATATCTTTAAATTGTTTATCGTAGCTCCATTCGTAACCCACATACATCAGGAGCATTAAACAACAGGTCATGCCAATGGCTAATCCTCCAATATTGATCAGGGAAAAACCTTTATTTTTCCAAAGGTTTCTTAAAGCTATTTTAAAGTTGATTAAAAACATATTCCGGTTTTTTTTCATCTCTTACGCCAAAGATATGCCATTCTCAGAAACAGCGCCATAAACCTAAATATCAAACATTTATATTTATGCCGACAATTTATTGTTCATTTCCGTACAATCTATGTACATAAATGTACAGTTAGGTTTTAAATAAGAAAAGCGGCTCAGGAAGCCAAAGCCCTCGCCGCTTAACTAACTAACCTAATAATTTATGGTGTTATTGTTATCTCTTTTACTGTGGTATAATTGTACTTTTTGAAATTATCATTTACCCTTACACCTACCCTCACGTAGTAAGTAGTGGCATATTTCATTGCTGTATTTGTGGTAACGGTAACCTCTGTATTCTCATTTGGAATAACAGTTACCAGACCATTTGCAGGATCGAAATTATTGTTGCCTACATATTTTGTAGTTGAAACGAACAACCTGTAATCTGCAACGGTCGGTTTGGTTTGTCCGGCTGGCGCCTCATTTCTGTTAAACTTAAATTTAGCAGAGATCTTTTTGTCGGCTGTAACTACCAGATCACCCACCCATTCTACAACTACATAAGGCAATACATGAAAATCGTGTATTGTTGTGCCCTTGACATCAATTTCCTCTGCTGTTACCGGATAAAAGGGACCCTCAATTGGGCTAATACGGTATTTGCCGGCAAATAACTTGCTGTTTATATAATTACCATCCTGTTTAATATTTAAAAACATGGGGGTTGGTGTACTGCTCCAGCTCAGTTCTTCCATTCTGATTCTGGTGTTTCCCTGGCCTTGTTCAGCTTGCAGACCCTGTCCTTTATCGTCAAGGATTGTTCCTTGCAATACTGCCGAAGGGGCCCCATAATCATCAATTTTACAGGAATGCAATGCTGCCACTCCTGCAAAAAACAATAATATAAATAATATCTTTTTCATACCTGATTTCTGTAATGGTTAATACTGTTCGTTTTGTTTTAGCTTAGGATTTGCTGCAATCTCAGCCCCTGGAATAGCTTCGTAATAATATTTGGTTGCCACGGTGAATCTTGAATTGCGCTCTTCCAGTCTGGCATCAAAAATATACTTGCCCTTTACATAATCCGGTGCTTCAGGAACCGATCCTTTAGCAAACAGGAAGGGATTAAGCTTTCTCCATATCCTTGAATTAACTTCAAGATCGGCAGTTCTCCACCTCAGCATATCCCACCAAAGCTTATGCTCAAATGCAAGTTCCTTTCTGCGCTCTATCCTTACAAGCTGCAAGCCTCTTGTTGGCGCCAGCACATATGACCCAACACCGGTGCCCGGTGCAAGTGCTGCGCCTGACGAAAGCTCTCCCTGGTCTGTTAACAATACCGCTCCCGCTCGTTCGCGAATGGCATTGATCTGCACAAAGGCGTCGTTTTGAAGGTCTACTCCATCTACATTATTTACACCATGTTGTGCAAGTTCCAACGCCGCTTCGGCACGGTTTAGCAATACTTCTGCATACCTGATTTCAATCCACGATTGGGTAGATTCATGGAGCTTGGTAAGGGCAGCAGAAACATTAGGGTTTAGATATTTGCGCCCATGAAAACCGGTAATGGTGGCATTATTTGAAGAAGTTGGGCCATCCAAACCAGTGGGATTAATAGATTGGCCTGTAGACAATACGATTGGCACCTGACTATTCCATGTTCCTGCCTGTTTTACGTTTGGATTATAAAATGGATTGGAAGAATAAGCTGCGGTTGAACCCTCTGGCACTAACTTTTGTATTGGCGTAGCCGGATCTATACTTTCGATAAATGTTCCGCGACGAAGATCGGTACGTAATCCTTTAAAAGCCTGGCCCGGCAATAAAACTGTGCCTCTTAACCTTGGTTCGCAATTTTCAAAAAGCTGCTCTACATAATCATATACGATATAGGTTCCATCAGGCTTAGTGGTTTGTAGCTCACCACGTGAATTCTTTGGCAGTCCATCAAAAAGCTCAACATAATCCAAAGTAGGATTAAAACGATCGCCATAAGTTGAAGTCATGTGTGGCGGAGAATAAACTGCGTCAAAACTATGTACATTTTCTACAAAGGAGTAACCTTTAGAGAAGATCGTTTCGGGACTCTCAGTGTCCAGAAAAAGTGCCGCGTAATTATTTGCAGAAGCAATTTTATCTGTGGCCGACCACGTTTTTTTATAAAGGGAGTACTTACCCTCTATCATTTTTGCAGCCTGAAAGCTTAATTTAAAGTAATCGTTGGCCTTTGCCGCCGGAATACCATTAAGCATAACTCCATCAACAACATATTGTGTGCCATATCTGGCCTTTGACCCTGCAAAAAGTGCAACAAGCGATTTAAATGCCGCAGCAATGTTTTTATTTACACGTCCCTTTTGCTCACTTGCCTCGTTCATATTTGTAATGGCATAATCAAGATCTGCGAGTATAAAATCATACACTTCCTGCTCACTGCTTCGCGGAATCTGCAATTCTTCAACATTAGCATTTAAAGCCTGAACCTGACTTGTAATAGGTACGCCTCCGTAACGTTTTACTAAAGCAAAATAAGTAAAGGCACGAATAAAACGTGCTTCAGCTATCCATTTATCAACTTTGGGCTGTGTTAATGATGCGGCATAGGCCGGTAAATTTTCTATCAGATAGTTGGAATAGCGAATAACCTGATAACCGCTTTTCCAATACCCTCTGGCAGGATTTACAAAACCTCCGTTGTTGCGGTTAGCATTTTCTCCGGTATTTAACATGGGCAAGGCGATCTGGTTCCAGGTATTAAACCCCTCAGTACCATCGCCGGCACTATATTTAAAATCCTCAATAGGCATGCGGCTATAAAGAGCGGCCATATAGGCCTGCATTCCCGCATCTGTGAACAGGTCCTTATCCTGTACAATATTTACAGGGGCAATGTCCAGTTTATTACAAGCGCATACAGCTCCAAAAAGAAGCATAAATGCTATATATTTTAGTTGTTTCATAATCATTCGTCTGGATCGTTATTAAAAGCTAATGCTTGTTCCGAAATTAATTGTACGGCTGATTGGATAGATATATCCATAAAGTTCTGAAGGACGCTCGGGGTCTAATCCTTTTATCTTGGTAATGGTAAGCAGGTTGTATCCGTTGGCATATACACGCAATCCCTGTATTCCTATTTTTGTAAGTATTCTTTTAGGAAGTGAATAACCGAGCTCAGCACTCTTTAAACGCATGTAAGCTCCATTTTGAATTGCCCTTCGTGAATTGTCGTTAATAACCGTCCCGGTATAAGCATAATATCCTTGTACCCATTTATTAGCGGGATCATAAGGGTCTGCCTTGGGGTCAACAGGGTGCCATCTATCCATAAACATATCCAGCGCGTTTCCATCAAAGGCCAATGGCTCTCTAAAGGCTTCAGGATAGGAAACATAAGACATCGCCCCACCCTGGAAAAGCAGGTTCAGATCAAAACCCTTGTAATCGAAACCAAGGTTAAGCCCAAAATTTAGCAGTGGATAGTTATGCCTGGCATCGTTTCCATCAGCACTGGTGCTGTTTGGATTAATAGCAGTAGCAACAGGATAACGGTCCAGATCATCAAAAGTTCCATCGCCATTCCAGTCTTCATAAATGTAATCACCCGGAAGCGTACCTCGACCGGTAAACTGGTTATAATTGGCAATCTGCTCAAATGATTGAAACTGTCCTACATACCCAAAGCCAAACCATACATCATTATAGCGGTTAAGTTTGTTGTTTCTCCAGTTTTCCTGCGAATTTCCGGCACGTCCAAGTTCTTCATAAATAATTTTAGTGCGTGTTAAAGATACATTTCCACTGATGTTATAGCCCAGTTCTCCAAATCTATTTCTGTGACTTAATGCAAGTTCAAGTCCGCGGGTTTCATCACTATTCAGGTTTTCCTGTGGCATATTTGCACCGAATGATCCGGGTACAGTTACCAAACGGTTACCTAAAAGTCCATCCCTGCGGCGCTTAAATGCATCAAAAGTAATCCCCAATTTGCCTTTCCATAACTCAGCATCTAATCCGATATTGGTTGTTTTAACCTCCACCCATGTCAGATCAGGGTTTGGCACAGCTCTAAAACCAACCGAGTTAACAAAGCCACCATCAAACATATAACCACCACCAAGGGCTTCTCTATTTCCGTTAAACGGATAATCATAGCCCGAAAGGAATTGATACCTTACATTTCCATCATCACCCATAATACCATAAGACGCCCTGACTTTCAGGTTATCAATAAATGACAGTGATGAATTATTTTTCATAAAAGATTCTTCAGATATGCGCCATCCAATTGAAGCGCCCGGAAAGAACCCAAATTGTTTCTTATCAGAAAACCTTGAGGAACCATCATAACGAAAGCTAAATTCGGCAAGGTATTTACCTGAAAAGTCATAGTTTAACCTTCCAACTACAGCTCTGGTTGCAGTTTCAGATACACCATCAATATTGGTGTTTGCCACCTGACCTAATGCTTTTCCGGCAAATAGATATTCAACTGGTAAAGCAAGGTCTCGTTGTGCAAAAAAGTTGTCGGCACTCGAAGTACCTTCTTCGTAAAGCACTAAGGCGTTTATGTTATGTTTCTTTATGCTTTTTACATAATTCAACGAGAGCTGCAATAATGAATTGGGTGTTGTACTGTATCTTCTAAGCAACTGATCGGGGCCATTCTTATTATAGGCTGTATAAGAATTGCTGGCTGCGTTATAATCATAAACGTTATACCCTTTTCTATAATCCTTAAAGTTGTTGTTTCTTGCATCGTACGAGAACATTCCCCTTGCGGTTAACCCATCGAGATATGGAACCTGATAATCTAATGAAAACTGGCTCTGCAACCAGCTGTTCTGGTCTTTTTGATAGCCTGACAGGTCACTGTCTGAATTTGCTCCCGGATGTTCAAACACTGGCTTATACAGATAATCAGGATTATTATTTGCATAATAGGTTTCGTTGGGTTGTGCTCTCCATAATTGAGAAAACAGCTGCCAGGAAGGAACTTTAGGGTTCATTTTATTCTCTAAAATACCGTTCAGTTTTAAAGAGGCTTTTAAACGATTAGAGATCTGGGCGCTTAAGTTAGAGCGCAGATTATACCTATCGTATTTTAAGGAGTTACTTTTCCAGATTCCCTCTTGCCTGGCATAACCCAGGTTAATAAAATAATCTATTTTATTATCACCTGAACTGCCGCTGGCACTAAGGTTTTGCTGGAACTGAGGAGCAAAATCACGCATTGTCATGTTATACCAGTTGGTACCTGCTTTTGTTCCGTTACGATAAGGGGCAAAATCTTCATCGTTATACGTTAGTACAGGTCCATCAACCCGGTGCATGGTCTTCTCGTTCATAAGCGTGAAACGGTCAATCACACCTACGGGCTCCGGCAATCCGATTGGTGTTTGCTGACCATAATAAGCAGCATAAGTAATCTCCGGTTTACCGGATTTCCCTTTTTTGGTGGTTACCAGTACAACACCATTAGCAGCCCTTACTCCGTACACCGCAGCAGCTGCATCCTTAAGAACTGAAATACTCTCGATCTCGTTAGGATCAAGACGAGTAATGTTATCGCGCGGTACTCCATCAATAATAATTAGTGGATTACCAAAACCCCTTATATCAAATTGATTGGTAAAAACACCAGGTTCTGATGTTCTTTGTACAACACGAAGGCCCGGAACTTTACCTGTTAGCATGTTCTGCACATTCTGTGTTTTGGTGGTAGAAATTTCCGCATTGGAAACAGAGGCAATGGATCCGGTAAGCGTTGCTTTCTTTTGGGTACCATACCCCACTACCACCACTTCTCCAAGACTGTTACCGTTATCGGAAAGTATGATGTTTAATGGTCCGCTGTTTGTAACCTGCACTTCTTTAGGTTCAAAGCCAACAAAGGAAATCAACAGAGAAGAACCTGTGGGAACGGAGATGGAAAACTCTCCGTTATTGCCTGCTGAAGTTCCTCCTGAACTTCCTTTCACTTTTATTGCGGCGCCAATTAAAGGCCCGCCGGCGGCATCCGTAACCTTACCTTTTACGGTAATGTTCTGCGCATATGTATAGGTTGTAATACAACATGCGAGTAAGAAAAATAGTAGTCTTTTCATACTTAGTTTTGGTTTAATATTTGGTTTATTTAAACACTAAGTAATCCGATAGCCTTAAAAAAGGCTTAAAAATGTCTTAGTTGGAGAAAAAATCTTAGAAAAAATTTCCTATTCCACATAGAGGCTATATTGGAGGGGGATTTGCCAAATTTGCGTATCTTAGCAAGACCAGATATGACTATGGGATTAAAATTCTACCTGACTTGTTTTGCCTTTCTTTTTATAGCTCCGAAAATCACAAATGCACAATATTATGGCCTGTGTTTTACGGGACATGAAACCATACAGGAAAAAAGAACAGGACTGGATCTGAGCGCTGCTGATCCACTATGTTTCAACAATACTTTTGAGCTGTCGTTCGATTTTTCTTTTATGACAGGGCATACTGATTACTTTGGTTATATATTCCGAATTGTTGACCAGGAAAAACGAAACATAGACCTGATATATGACAAAAGTCTGGAGGCAAAGAACCACCTTAAGTTGGTTATAGGTGATAAAATGTCGAACATTGAGTTCGACATAAAACTGGATAAGCTGTTCAAAAACTGGTACAACATAAAGCTTAAGTTTGATCAGGAAAACCAGGAACTGATTCTTACGGCCGATGGCAAAGTTTATCGTGAGAAAATACCCCTAAAAAAGAATTGTTACAGGATCAGCTTTGGTGCCAATAATTATAAGGAGCATGAAGTGAAGGACGTTCCGCCAATGAAGATCAAAGAAATAAAAATTACTGAGGATGATAAACTAACCCATCACTGGCCATTAAATGAATATACCGGGTTAATTGCAACCGAAAAGATTAAAGGAAAAAATGCCGGAGTAATTAATCCGAACTGGATTAGAAAAATGCACATCGAATGGGAGCTCGTTAAATCTGCTAATGTTGCAGGATCAGCAAGTGTTGCCTTTGATGCTGATCGGGAACAGGTATTTGTAGTAACCGAAAAATCATTGCAGACTTACGATGTAAAAACTGAAAAAACAAGTATCGTCGACTACAAATCAGGATTGCAGCCAATGCTCTATGGAAATCAATCCATTTATCAAAACGAACCAGGTCTGTTAAATTTCTATGTAGACTTTTCGCTAATGAGCGGGTTCAATTTTAGCAATAACACATGGAACAGCAAGTATACAGGCGAAAACGTACCTACAAATTTCTGGCATTTAAACAAGTTCTACTCTTCAGCTGATAACAGTCTGTATTTCATTGGTGGCTACGGACATTATAATTATAAACGAGATGTACAACGCTATCATTTTAAAGATAAAAAACTAAGTACGGTTAAAACAAGCGGAGATTTTACGCCACGATACCTTGCCGCATTGGGTGCTACAAAAAATGGCGCTTACATACTTGGAGGATATGGAAGTACCACTGGTCAGCAGATTTTGAATCCAAAAAATCTCTATGACCTGAGCTTTTATGATGTTGAGCACAAAACCTTCAAAAAGTTATTTGAGCTAAATCCCGGCGAGGAAGAGTTTGCCTTCGCAAACTCCCTGGTTATTGATGAGAAGGAACAATCTTATTATGCCCTCACCTTTGTAAACCACATCTTTAATTCTTCCTTAGCAATGATTAAGGGGTCGCTTAAAAACCCATCCTATGAATTTGTAGGAAGCCGCATCCCCTATACTTTCCACGACATATCATCGTTTGCTGATTTATATTATTGTAAGGTTAGCAAAAAGTTTGTAGCCGTATTGCTTTACTATGATCAGAAAGCAAACACCTCATCAGTTAAAATCTATACTTTACACGCCCCTCCTGAAATACAGCAGGCAGCGCATAATATCCCATCCCATTTTAGGGTAAACTGGGATATGGTAATTTCAGGAGTTATCCTACTGGTTATCATGTATTTAGTGTATAAACGTATCCAAAACAGAAAGACTTTACATGTTTCCTCTGTTAAAGAACAAGCAATAAATATTCAAGAGCCTGAGCCGGTTAACATAAAACAAGAAATTACCGACATACCTGATGATATAAGAAATACGATGTTCCTGTTTGGTGACCTTCAGTTGTTCGACAGAAAAGGAAAGGATATCACCAAGCTATTTACTCCGGTAATAAAAGAGCTTTTTCTGCTTATACTATTGTTTACCATACGCTGGGGAAGAGGCGTTAGTTCCGAAAAACTGGAAGAGATTTTATGGGCAGACAAGTCTGTTGGCAGCGCCAGAAACAACAGATCTGTAAGTATTGCAAAGCTGAAACTGCTTCTGGAAAGCATGGATAGCTGTGAGGTATCTAAAGAGACAGGTTACTGGAAAATGCTGATAGATTACGATAAGATCAGAATAGATTATAAAGAATATCTGAATATTGTTAAGAGCAAAACCGACATCACCAAAATTAAGATCATGGCTCTAACAAAAATTGTATCTAGGGGTGGATTTCTGTCAAATGCAGAATACAGCTGGCTGGATCCTTTGAAGTATGAAATTTCAAACGAGATCATCGATACTTACCTCCATATGGCGGCAAGTATGAAGATCTCGGATGATCCTGAATTTTTAATCTCTTTAGCGGATTGTGTATTTAACTTTGATCCGGTAAATGAAGAAGCCATGGCAATTAAATGCCAGGCTCTTGTATTTTTGGGCAAGCACTCTCTGGCTAAATCTATCTTTGAGAACTTCAATAAAGAATATAAAGCCATTTATGCCGAAAGCTTTAATAAAACCTTTCAGGAAATACTGGGATAATGATTATTTGCCGTAGTTATAGTTCGGCTTACTTCCCATAGTAATTTTAAGCGCACCACCTTTCATAATATCGGCATGCTGTAAATAGCTTTTCTCATATTTTTTCCCGTTTAATAGAATGCTTTGGATATAAATATTTTTGTCGCTATTGTTTACAGATTCAACAATGAATTTTTTACCCCCCTCTAAATTAATTGTAGCTTTGTCAAATAGTGGACTTCCGATGGCATAAGTTCCAGATGCCGGAAATACAGGGTAGAACCCTAAAGATGAAAATACATACCAGGCGGACATTTGCCCGCAATCTTCATTTCCAATAATACCGTCTGGACGATCGTGGTACATTTCTTTTAAAATGCGCCTTACTTTTTCAGCTGTTTTCCATTGCTGCCCACCATAGTTGTACAGATAAGGAATGTGGTGTCCAGGCTCATTTCCATGAGCATACTGACCAATCAGACCCGTCATATCCTCCAACCCTCCCTCGTCCTGAAATGGAAGTGTAAAAAATTGATCAAGCCGCTCATTAAAGGCTTCCTTACCACCAAGTAAGCCGATTAAACCATTTACATCCTGAGGCACAAGCCAATTGTATTGCCAGGCATTTCCTTCTGAGTAAAGTACGTTTTTGCTTTTGAAAGGATCAAAGCCAGGCGTCCAGCTACCGTCTGATAGTTTTCCTTTAAAGAATTTATCAGCCGGATCAAAATATCGCTTATAGTTCTCAGCACGTTTTTTGAAGTTGTTATACTCCGCTGTCTTTCCCATCTTTTGTGCCATCAGAGCGATGCTTCCATCGCCTATTGCATACTCCATTCCTTTGGCGGTTGAAGCCCCTTCTTTATCACTTGGGATTACCTGAAGATTCTTCGCATACTCCAGACCAAGTAAATTCACTTCGGAACTATTCTTTAAAGCTTCAAAAGCCTTTTCACCATCAAATTTTATCCCCTTAAGATAAGCCTCGGCAACAATCTGTCTGCTGGCCATACCAACCATTGTTCCTGTTTCATTTCCCATAAGATGCCAGATCGGTAAGTGCCCCTGCTGATCATAAATGGCCAGCATTGAATTTATCATATCAGCAGCGCGTTTAGGTTGGGTAAGTACATATAGCGGATGAGCCGCCCGATAGGTATCCCAGGTTGAAAAAACACTGTAATTACCGAATATGGTGCTTTTATATACCTTTTTATCGGCTCCCAGATAATCGCCATTATGGTCATTGAACAATGATGGGTTGATCATGGTGTGATACATTGCTGTATAAAAGATCTTCTTTTCTGCGGTGTTTTTAGATTCAACTGTAAGTTTTGACAATTCCTTGTTCCACTTATCATCAGCTTGTTTTACGATCTGTTCGAAGCTCCATTTTGGGATTTCTGCAGTGATATTGTCAAGTGCATTTTCTGAACTTACAGGTGATATGCCAACTTTAAGTTCTAAAATTGTAGGTGCCTCATCAAAATTAAGGAGACCCTTTATGGCTTTATCTGTCGCCGTTTTACCTTGTAAAAGCGTATTGTTATTGTATAAGGAAAAGTTTTTTATGGCAACCGATGATTTAATGGCAAAATAGATCCATTGGTCTTTAGCCCAGCCAGATGATTTACGATAACCTTTGAATGTAAAATCATCTACCTGTTCAATATGGGTATCGGTAGATTGATCATTAATGCCCTCCTTTAAATCGATGATCACGTGTGCTTCTTTTCCTGCAGGAAAATGATATCGATGATAACCTACCCTTTCGGAGGCGGTTAATTCTACATTGATGCCGTTTGCCAGTTTTACTGAATAGAAGCCTGGTTTTACGTGTTCATCTCTATGGGAAAAAAGTGAGGCATAGCCACTTCCGGGAACTTTTTCCTGACCCTTATCTGTTTTAAGGCCTCCGGTGTAAGGCATGATGGCAATATCGGAAAGATCGCCTATTCCTGTACCGCTTAAATGGGTTTGCGCAAAGCCCCTGATTACACTATCCTGGTAGTTGTATCCGGAACACCAGTCCCAGCCTTTATAAAAATTGTCGGGGCCAACCTGTACGCCTCCGAAAGGAACACTGGCTCCAATAAAAACGTGACCGTGTGAGCCCGACCCAATAAATGGATCTACAAAATCCGTTAGCTTTTGACTGTTTTTGCTTTGTGCACTGACTGCATCGGTTATTCCGAAAAGGGCAAGGACTATACAAATACTAAATTTCGCTCTCGTTCTGCAATAAAAAAAATTCATGAATTCTAATTGATGGTTTATTAATGGTTTACATTTGGTGAACTACACAAATAAAGCATCGGGGATTAATTACATCATAATAAATCCTTAATTGCAATAGAATAATGAGAAAGTTTTAAGGGTTCTTAAGTTATTCTGGCAATGTTAAAGAAAATGTAACCATATTATCTACACTATCGTCATGCGAATTCGGATAGACTTTGCTGTCTCTTTTAAAACCCGCCATCTTTAAAACTTTTACTGAACTGATATTATTTGCCGAGGGGAAAGCCGTTATAGTTTTTATTTTTAATTCTTCAAATCCGTAATTTATCACAGCAGCAATGGCTTCTCTCATAAATCCTTTTCCCTGAAAATCGGGAAGCAGTTCGTAACCAATCTCAGCAATGGCATTTTCAGTATCAAAATTCCAGAGACAGATGGTTCCGATTAAAGAGGGGTTGTCAAGTAAAGAAATTGACCAGTAAATACTGGCATTGTTCTCTATAAGTTTTCCAATCTTATAAATATGAGCCAGGGCATCTTCTATGCCAGTAGAAGGTGTTCTGCCCGTCATGGCTGCAATTTTCGGATCAGATCTCAATGCATGAATTTGCAAGGCATCTTGTGCAGATAATTCTCTGAGTACTAGACGGAAGGTCTTTATGACGGGGAAAGTAGAAAAATCAAGGTTTTTCATGAGTAAATAGGGATGTAGGATTATATTAATAACTGCGAAAATGCAAATTTATTTTCTTTCAATTATACATTCCACAAAATAGGCGCTTTTCATTAACAGGGTATAACTGAGCTAATAACCAAGTACCTGCCAGACCACAACAAGATGGGACCAAGCTGTTTAAAAGCTTTAAACAACACTTCAATTTCTCATTCTAATAACTTAACTTTGCATCCTTAATTTTTGGAGATACTTGATTGATGTATAGGGAATTTAAACAGTTAGAACTAGCGAAAATAGGAAAAGAGATACTTGATTTTTGGAAAGCGGAGAACATCTTTGAAAAAAGCATTTCGACCCGCTCAAAATCAAACCCATTTACTTTTTATGAAGGACCCCCTTCTGCGAATGGAATGCCTGGTATTCACCACGTAATGGCACGCGCTATTAAAGATATTTTCTGCCGTTATAAAACTATTAAAGGATTTCAGGTAAAAAGAAAAGCAGGATGGGATACTCACGGACTTCCTGTAGAACTGGGAACTGAAAAAGAACTTGGCATCACCAAAGAAGATATAGGAAAAACCATTTCGATTGAAGAGTATAACGAGGCTTGCAAAAGAACCGTAATGCGCTACACGGATGTATGGAACGACCTTACTGAGAAAATGGGCTATTGGGTAGATATGGATGATCCGTATATTACCTATAAGTCGAAGTATATGGAATCAGTTTGGTGGCTTTTGAAACAGATCTACGATAAAGGTTTATTATATAAGGGCTATACCATCCAACCTTACTCTCCGAAAGCGGGCACAGGATTAAGCTCACATGAGGTAAATCAGCCGGGAGCATATCGCGATGTAACTGACACTACCATAGTTGCCCAGTTTAAATCATTACCAGATACGTTACCAGCTTTCCTGAAAGGGTTTGGAGACATCCATTTCATGGCATGGACAACAACCCCATGGACTTTACCTTCGAACACTGCGCTGACCGTAGGCCCAAAAATAGATTATGCACTGGTAAAAACCTTTAATCAATATACTTACCTTCCTGTTAATGTAATCTTAGCCAAGAACCTAGTAGGAAAACAGTTTAATAAAACATACTTTGAAAGCACTACTGAGGAAGATTTCCGTAATTTCAAAGAGGGGGACAAAAAGATCCCTTATCAGATCTTAACGGAGTGTAAAGGCGCAGACCTGGTAGGTGTTAAATATGAACAACTTTTACCTTATACTTTACCCTACCAAAACCCTGAAAATGCGTTCCGTGTGATCTCTGGAGACTTTGTGACCACAGAGGATGGAACAGGTATTGTACATACAGCGCCAACCTTTGGTGCGGATGATGCTAAAGTAGCTAAAGAAGCAACACCTGAGGTGCCTCCTATRSTANGWTYNGGAWGAGMRTSGATCTCCGGTTCCATTGGTAGACTTGCAGGGAAGATTTACTACTCACGTAGGTGATCTGGCAGGAAAGTATGTAAAAAATGAATATTATAACGAAGGTGAGGCTCCTGAGAAATCAGTAGATGTAGAAATTGCCATCCGCCTGAAAGAAGAAAATAAAGCATTTAAGGTAGAGAAATATGTTCACAGTTACCCACACAGCTGGAGAACTGATGAGCCGCTACTATATTACCCACTGGATTCCTGGTTCATCAAAGTAACTGACATTAAGGACAGGATGTTTGATTTGAACGAGACCATCAACTGGAAACCAAAGTCTACAGGCGAAGGCCGTTTTGGAAACTGGCTAAAAAATGCAAACGACTGGAACCTTTCGCGCTCTAGATATTGGGGAATCCCATTGCCAATCTGGAGAACGGAAGACAAAAGAGAAGAAATATTAATTGGCTCTGTTGAAGAGCTATACAATGCCATAGAAAAGTCTATAGAAGCTGGCTTTATGAAAGAAAATCCTTTTAAAGGATTTGAAATCGGCAACATGTCGGAAGCTAATTATGATTTGGTAGACCTGCATAAGAATGTAGTGGACGAAATTATATTGGTTTCGCCTTCGGGAAAATCTATGAATCGTGAAAGTGACTTGATCGATGTATGGTTTGACTCTGGCGCAATGCCTTACGCACAATGGCATTATCCTTTTGAAAATAAGGATAAAATTGATGAGCAAAAAGACTTCCCTGCTGATTTTATAGCTGAAGGAGTTGACCAGACCCGTGGATGGTTCTATACTTTACACGCTATTGGAGCATTGGTTTTTGATAAAATTGCCTATAAAAACGTAGTTTCAAATGGATTAGTGCTCGACAAAAACGGACAAAAAATGTCTAAACGCCTGGGCAATGCAGCTGATCCGTTTAAGACATTGGAAGAGTACGGCCCGGATGCTACGCGCTGGTATATGATATCTAATGCAAATCCTTGGGATAACTTAAAGTTCGATATTGAAGGAATTGCAGAGGTGCGCCGCAAGTTCTTTGGAACGCTTTACAATACCTATGCGTTCTTTGCCCTTTATGCAAATATTGATAAGTTTGAAATAGACCAGGATAACCTGACTCCGATTGTTGAACGCAGTGAACTTGACAGATGGATCCTATCGTTACTGCAAACATTAATTGCAGAGGTGGATGAGAGCTATGCTGCTTATGAGCCGACAAAAGCTGCAAGAGCAATTCAATCATTTGTGGACGAACACTTGAGTAACTGGTACATCCGTTTATCACGCCGCCGTTTCTGGAAGGGCGAAATGACCGCAGATAAGAAAGCTGCGTATGAAACTTTATATGCTTGCTTAACCAGTATCTCGCAACTGATGTCGCCTATAGCTCCGTTCTTTGCTGACTGGCTATTCCAGAATTTAACTGCAGGAGACGCCACTAATAATGTTGAATCGGTACACCTTGCCCTACTTAAAGAAGCGGACCAGAGCTTGATTGACACAGAACTTAATGAACGTATGCATCTGGCGCAAGACATATCGTCGATGGTATTGTCGCTGCGTAAAAAAACAAGCATCAATGTTCGTCAGCCTTTGGCTAAAATCCTGATCCCGGTACTGGATAATAAATTTGCTGAAAGGGTTGAATTAGTTAAAGAATTAATCCTATCAGAAACGAATATTAAGGATATTGAGTATATTACCGACACTGCTGGCTTCATTACCAAAAAGATCAAACCTAACTTTAAAGCCCTAGGCCCTAAGGTTGGTAAAGACATGAAAATGGTTGCCGAAGTGGTAAACAGCTTGACGCAGGAACAATTGAGTCAGTTTGAAAATGAGGGAAAATACCAAATTACTGGCACTAATTATGTTATCGAGTTGAGCGACGTTGAGATCATTGCTGAGGATATACCAGGATGGCAGGTAACTAATATGGGTAACTTAACTGTTGCTCTTGATGTTACGATAACTGACGAACTGAAACAGGAAGGATTATCACGTGAACTAATTAACAGAATTCAGAATTTAAGAAAAGAACTTAATTTCGAAGTTACAGATAGAATTACTGTGACTTTACAAAACCATAATTTAGTAGCTGCAGCTGTAGCTCAAAATAAAACATACATTTGCTCGGAAATTTTAGMARAWRARKTTWAAWTAAYNNARAMARWWTAGNTAATSGAWNAYRWWRWAKTAMWMRWTKMKRTTGNNAAWYAMWAATTWYKATKGMMAAANCWAYAAWNAWYAWGGWWWWNGNTAMARWMACNAGKWAYTCTRWCWGTNAACTNNAAGAATTTAAAGAATTGATTCAGGAAAAATTACGTATGGCCAGAGAAGAGTTTCTTGACTTAACGAACTCTCTAAGCAGTCCTAATTCTAACGGAACAGAAGATACTTCTGGCACTTACAAAACGCTTGAAGATGGTTCTGCAACTCTTGAAAAAGAACAATTAAACCAGCTGGCTGCACGTCAGAAAAAATTCATTGAGAATTTAGAGGCTGCATTGGTGCGTATTGAGAATAAAACTTATGGTATCTGCAGAGAAACAGGCAAACTGATTCAGAAAGAACGTTTACGCGCTGTACCGCACGCAACTTTAAGCATGGAAGCCAAACTGAAGCAGTCGTAATGAAAGGCTACACAAAACCTTTATTAATAATTTTCCTGGTTTTGCTTGCTGATCAGGTTTTAAAAACCTGGATCAAGACCAATATGTTTATGGGTCAGGAGTTCAAGATCATTGGCAATTGGTTTATTATTCATTTTACGGAAAATAACGGGATGGCCTTTGGACTTGAGTTTGGCGGGGAGTTTGGTAAGCTTGCCTTATCATTATTCAGAATAGCAGCCGTTGCCGGTATCGGTTATGGATTACACTACCTGATCCAAAGGAAATACCATCGTGGTCTTATTTTAAACGTGGCATTGATATTTGCGGGTGCACTGGGAAATATTATAGATTCAGTACTGTATGGCGTAATATATGGTTATGCAGGATGGTTTCATGGAAGAGTGGTAGATATGTTCTATTTTCCTATCTGGGAAGGTCATTTTCCTTCGTGGTTTCCAATATGGGGCGGAGAAGATTTTATCTTTTTCAGACCTGTATTTAATATCGCAGACGCGGCCATCTCGGTTGGTGTAATCATCATACTTGTATTCCAGAAGACTTATTTTAAGGAAGAATTTAAAGAAGAAATTGGCCCTAATAATGAGATAGTTGAAGAATAATTTTATGATTTGTGCAAATGATTTGTGGAATTGGTATGGTAATTTCATCTAACTATTAAATACACAAAAGAAAAACATTTATCATTATGAAAAAGTTATTAACCCTTGCCTTCGTTTCCTTATTAAGTATAAGCGCTATGGCTCAACAAGTAGATTTAAGAAAAAAGATTAGCGTTAGTGGTTCTGCGGAAACCGAAGTTACTCCAGACATTATTTACATCAGTATCTCTTTAAAAGAATATTTAAAGGATAACAACAGTAAGAAAAAAGTGGAGATCACAACTTTGGAAAGTCAGTTGTATGCTGCGGTTCAAAAAGCAGGTATCGACAAAGAAAATCTAACCATCAACAATTTATCAAGCTATGCTATCGTCACAGAGAAGAAGAAAAATCCTGATTATCTGGCGAGTAAACAGTATCGCTTAAAAGTATCTGATTTGAATAAATGGAATGACATCATTGGTTCTATTGACCCTAAAGGAATCGCTTATACCAATGTTGACAGTTATGATTATTCAAAAATTGAAACACTTAAAAAAGAACTGAAAATTAAAGCACTACAGGCTGCTAAAGAAAAAGCATCTTACCTGGTTGAAGCCCTTGGAGATAAGTTAGGAAGTGTAATTGACATTCAGGAAGTGAACAATGAACAATATCCGCAGCCAATGTATCGTAATGTGATGATGATGAAAGCTGAAAGTGCTGATATGGCAGGAGCTGCTGCACCGGAGATTGACTTTAAAAAAATAAAACTGAACTATATAATGAATACCGTATTCGAAATTAAATAGTATTAGTGACTACTTGAGTATACAGTTTTAATAAAATACCTTTAAAAAACCTATCAATAACTTTTGGTAGGTTTTTTGTTATTTAGATAATATCACAAAATTCAAATCGTATGAAAAGATTAATTTACTCTTTAGTGCTAGTTTTCACATTGGCAATCAGCGCAAACACAGTTTCTGCAGCAGGAAAGACAGACAAGATTAAAACTGAGATGACTGCCGAGCAGCAAATTCAGCTAAAACAGATCACCGACCGTGTTCAGGAGATCCGTTCAATGGACAAATCTCAGTTGTCAAAAACTGAGAAGAAAGAGTTACGTAAAGAATTGAGAGGATTGAAAAAACAAGCAAATGCGTTAGGTGGCGGTGTTTACCTTTCAGTTGGTGCAATCATCATCATTATTTTATTATTAATTCTTATTCTATAGAATACCTTATTTACATCTACCTATAAAAACAGCTTCCCAATTGGGAAGCTGTTTTTATTTTACGAGGTTTTGATCTTATTTAATCAATGTATTCAAACCCGGTATATTTTACCAAAGCTTCTGGAATTTTAACTCCTTTTTCAGTTTGGTTATTTTCAAGAATAGCCGCAACAATACGAGGTAGTGCCAATGCACTTCCATTTAATGTATGCGCCAATTGTGTTTTACCAGAAGCACCTTTAAATCTTAATTTAAGTCTGTTACTTTGGTATGTTTCGAAGTTAGATACTGAAGATACCTCTAACCAGCGCTGTTGTGCAGCGCTCCATACTTCCATGTCGTAAGTCATTGCAGAGGTAAAGCCCATATCGCCACCACACAAACGCAAAACACGATAGTGCAGACCTAGCTCCTGAAGTAATGACTGAACATAAGCGCTCATGTCTTCCAGAACTTCATAAGATTTATCAGGATGTACAACCTGTACTATCTCAACTTTATCGAATTGATGCAAGCGGTTTAACCCACGTACATGCGCGCCATATGATCCTGCTTCTCTACGAAAACATGGTGTATATGCTGTGTTTTTTATAGGAAGCTCTTCTTCCTTTAAAATCACATCACGATAAAGATTGGTTACAGGCACCTCAGCTGTTGGGATAAGATATAAATTATCTACTCCTGCATGATACATTTGTCCTTCTTTATCTGGCAACTGTCCGGTACCAAATCCCGAAGCTTCGTTAACTAAATGCGGCACTTGCATTTCCCGATAGCCCTTTTCTGTTGCATGATCTAAAAAGAAATTAATAAGTGCTCTTTGCAAACGCGCGCCCTTCCCTTTATATACCGGAAAACCTGCACCGGTTATTTTTGTACCAAGCTCAAAATCTATAATATCATATTTAGCAGTCAATTCCCAGTGTGGCAGTGCACCTTCTGGCAAATCGGCGGGATTGCCATGTTCATAAACAACTTCATTATCTTCAGCTGCACTTCCTTGTTTTACAAGGTGATGTGGCAGGTTTGGTAGTTGTACGATCAAACCATATAAAGCGTCTTCCACTTCTGTCAGTTGATCTGAAAGGTTTTTATGCTCTTCCTTATTTGACGTAGTTTCTGCTTTAAGTGCTTCTGCTTCTTCTTTCTTACCGCTACGCATTAGTTCACCAATCTGTTTTGCAGCTGCCTTCGCTACGGCCGAAAGGTTATCCAGCGAGGTTTGAACTTGTCTTCGTTCTTCGTCAATTTTAATAATTTCATCAACCAGTTCTGGGTGCTTAAAATTACGTACACTTAGTCCTTCTAAAACTTTCTCTCTATTTTCGCGGATATAGTTAACTTGCAGCATTATTTTATTTTTTAAACAAAGATAATAACTTAACTCGTCATTGCGAACGCAGTAGCACAATACGAGACCTAATAATTATGGAAGGTAAACTATTTCTTGTGCCCACCCCTATTGGAAATCTTGAAGACATGACCTTCAGGGCGATCCGGATTTTAAAAGAAGCCGATGTGATCCTTGCAGAGGATACCCGTACCAGTGCCCCTATGCTGAAGCATTTCGGGATCGATAAAAAAGCGTATTCACATCACCAACACAATGAACATCAGGCAACTTCAGAAATCATAAAGTTTTTGAAGGAAGGTAAAATGGTAGCTTTGATCTCCGATGCCGGAACACCTGCAATATCTGATCCTGGTTTTTTTCTGGTTCGGGAAGCAATTAAAAATGATTTGGCAGTAGAGTGTTTGCCTGGAGCTACAGCATTCGTACCTGCTCTGGTAAACTCAGGGTTACCTTCTGACTCTTTTGTTTTTGAAGGCTTTTTGCCGGTAAAAAAAGGACGCCAAACACGTTTTAAAAAACTGGCTGAGGAAGAAAGGACAATAGTATTGTACGAAAGCCCCCACAGGCTACTTAAAACACTTGAGGAATTCGCACAGTATTTGGGCGCAGATCGTCAGGCATCGGTAAGTCGTGAGTTAACCAAGCTTTATGAAGAAACTGTGAGAGGCACTTTAACCGAAATTAAATCACATTTTGAAAACAATATATTAAAAGGAGAATTCGTAATTTGTATTGCGGGAGCTGAAGAAGTAAAAAAGAAAGCTAAGTATGATCGCGACAATTAGGGTTCAATTTTTGATAGCTGACTACTGAAATGATTATAAGAAAATAACATGATATTAATAGATAGATTTTTAAGTGACGAACAGGATCCTAAAGCTGTAGAAAAAGTTTTAGGTAAACTAAATGATATGTTAACCAGCAATGAGGAACTGATTTACATGGCTGTACAAAAAAAGCCTGCAGTAAATCTTTTACCCGATTGTATTGCAGTAAGTAACAAGCGTATCTTCTATTGTGAACCTGGCAATTTTGGGATTACCATGAATTTTAAAGACATTTCTTGGAAGAGCATTAAAGAGGTTTCTTTTAAAGAAGAATTGTTTGGCTCTAAATTCATTTGTGTGCCTTTACATGGTGAAAACATCATTACGGAATACATTCCCAAAGTACAGGCCCGCAAGTTATACCAGGCTGCATATGAGCAATTAGAAAGTTTTAAAGAGCAACAAAGACAACTTGATCTTGAAGAAAGAAGATCATCGACGTCACCAGTCACTGTAAATACGCTACCTGCTCCAGAGCCCGTGGAGGAAGAAGAGCCCCAAGCATTCTTTTCTCCATCCCCTGCTGTGCCTGCAATACCGGTAGAAGAACCAGAAGATGAAACTACATTGAAGCTAAGAAAATTAAAAAGCCTGTATGATAAACACCTTATCACGCAGGAAGAATATGAAGCTAAAAAAGCTGATATTTTAGATAGCTTATAATGAAATTCAAAAACACTGCTCTCCTTGCTTTACTAAGCGCGTTTTTAATGTGGCTGGCATGGCCTCCTATTAAGTTTACAACTCCCTTATTACTGGTTGGTCTTGTTCCATTACTTATTGCCTTAGAAAGGATTATACAAAGCGATAATCCTAAAAAAGGGAAGCATGTTTTCCTAACCGCAGGATTAACCTTTCTGATTTGGAATACCGCATCTATTTATTGGGTGTATAATGCCATAAGTTCAGTAAATGGCCCTGTGGTATCTTTCTTTGTTTCGCTTATCCCTTATGGCTTAGGAGCACTGCTCATGACTTTTGCTTTCTGGTTATATTACAGACTGGGTAGGCTGGTAAATAAATACATTGCCTATTTGGGGCTAATATGCTTTTATATTGCAATGGAGTTTTTGCATCAGAGCTGGGACCTTTCTTTTCCATGGATGAATTTAGGGAATGGCCTATCAGGCATGCATCAGCTTGCACAATGGTATGAATACACTGGTGTTTATGGTGGTACATTCTGGATACTACTAAGTAACATTATTACTTTTGAGGCCTTTAAAGTGCTTAAGCCAGGTGCTGCTAATGGCTTTGCCCGATTCAAATTTGCACTTTTATGGGTTGTAATTATTGCAGTGCCGATTGCATTGTCCTTAACCTTATACTACGAGTACGAGGAAAAAGAGGTCCCTGTCAACGTAGTCGCTGTGCAACCCAATATAGATCCTTATAAAAAGTTTGGTGGTATTTCTGCAGGTGAACAGCTTAAAATCCTTACTCATTTATCCGACTCCGTTGCTCAGCCAAGTACCGAATATTTTATATGGCCTGAAACAGCAATTCCAACTGAATCTGATGAGGACAGAATTCGTACAAGTTCCGAATTCCTGGATGCCCAGAAATTCCTTGAAAAATACAAAAATGGCAGCATTATTAGTGGCATTGAGAGTATTAAGTTCTACAACGACAAACAAACACCTTCGGCCAGACAATATGATAACAGCACCTATGTAGATGTTTTTAATGCGGCATTACAGATAGAAAACTCCGCTAACGTGCAATTCTACCATAAATCTAAATTGGTCCCGGGGGTAGAGAAAATGCCTTTCCCGGAAGCGCTATCTGTATTGGGCCCTGTTTTCGAAGGCTTCGGAGGCACTGTCGGTGGTTATGGCTGGCAAAAAGACCCTCAAGTATTTTATTCGTATGGTGGAGTCGGTGCTGTGCCTGTAATTTGCTATGAATCGATTTGGGGAGGTTGGGTAGCCGAAGCTGTTAAGAATGGGGCACAGTTTATTGCTATTTTAACCAATGATGGCTGGTGGGGAAATACATCAGGAAAAGACCAGCACTTGTTATATGCCAAGCTAAGAGCTATAGAAACCCGCAGGTATGTAGTAAGATCTGCTAATACTGGTATTTCTTGCTTCATTAATCAGAAAGGCGACATTATACAGCAAACCAAATGGTGGACCAAAACAGCCATTAAAGCAGATATCAATTTAAATGATGACCTTACTTTTTATGTAAGAAATGGCGATTTTATTCCTAAAATCCTATCTGTATTGGCTGGCTTGTTTGCACTAATTATTCCTTACAGAAAGTGGGTTAGAAAGTAACTAAGAAAGATACTTTCCAACTATGGGCATTCTGCGACCCATACCAAATGCTTTTGGAGAAACCCTTAATATCGGCGGTGTTTGATAACGCTTGAACTCAGCCGTATTTACCATTTTAATGATCCTTCTTACCAGCGCATCATCATAGCCTTGTGCGATGATTGATGATGAACTTTGCTTTAGCTCTATATATTGAAACAGTATCTTATCAAGGATATCGTAATCAGGTAATGAGTCTGAATCTTTTTGACCTGGCCTAAGTTCTGCCGACGGTGGTTTAACAATGGAATTTTCTGGTATTACCACTCCGTCTTTATTAATATAATAAGCCAGTTGGTAAACCTGGGTTTTGTATACATCTCCAATTACGCCAATTGCGCCGCACATATCACCATATAGCGTACCATAGCCTACCGCGCATTCACTTTTGTTTGATGTATTTAGAAGGATATAGCCAAACTTATTAGACATAGCCATCACAATGATCCCTCTGCATCTTGCCTGAATATTCTCTTCTGTAAGGTTAAACGGTAATCCTTTAAAAGCAGACGCCATCATGTTGTCAAACGCATTGGCCGCTTCTTTAATTGGAATGATCTCATGCTGACAACCAATATTTTTAACCAGGTCAAGTGCATCCTGAATAGAATGGTCAGACGAGTATTTTGAAGGCATTAACACCGCCATTACATTTTCAGCCCCTAAAGCCCGACATGCCAGAGCGCATACAATAGCTGAATCTATACCCCCAGAAAGGCCCAATACTGCTTTTTTAAAACCCGACTTTACAAAGTAATCTTTAATACCCAAGACTAAAGCTTCGTAAATCTGCTCTATGTCTGTAATAGTTCTATGTGTTTTGGGCGTATATCCTTTAATTACATCACCTTCAACTTCATAGATTTTTAACTCTTCTTTAAAATAAGCCATTTCATCCAGAAGATTACCTTCTCTATCAAATGCTAGGGAACCACCATCAAATACGATCTCGGTTTGCGCACCTACCTGATTTACATACAATAAAGGAAGTTTATATTTTTTAGCATTATCGGCCAAAACCACTACCCTTTCATCATCATGGCAATATGAAAATGGTGATGCGGCAATATTGATCATCAGATCAGGACTTTGCTTAATCAATTCATCCATTGGATTGGAAATATACAATGGATTGTTGTTAATGTTCCATAGGTCTTCGCAAATGGTTAAGGCTATTTTGCGGCCCTTAAAAGTTATGCATTCGAATTGAGTAGCGGGCTCAAAATAACGGTATTCATCAAATACATCGTAATTTGGAAGCAATGCTTTTTTTGCAATAGCTTTTACCTTTCCTTCCTCAATAAAATATGCGGCATTGTATAAATCTTTACCTGCAAGCACTTCGTTTCTAACTGGTAAACCGACAATACATGCAATAACTTTACAATGCGCAGCGATTTCTTGTGCCGCAGTTTCACATAGGCCAATAAATTCATCGAATTCCAAAAAATCACGTGGTGGATAACCACAAATAGCCAGCTCAGCGAATACAACCAGATCAGCACCTTTATCTTTCGCCAATTGGATGTGGTCGATTATTTTTTTTGTGTTGTATTCAAAATTACCAATGTGATAGTTGAGTTGCGCCAGTGCTATATTCATGTGATTGTAATTGTAGAAAGTCCTGCTAGGTAAATTTATTAAAAGAAAACACCAAAATTAATACCCAGGTAATGATTACGGATATTATTATTTTTATCAGTGGTAATGTCAGTAAAGCCATTGTTATACGTTAGTCCTGCTGCAATACTTGTATTCCCACTTAGATCGAACTCTGCTCCTGCACCTAATATTAAGCCCGCACGATATAGTTTAATCGTTTTTGAAATGTTTTCATCCCGGGAACTTGACTTTCCTGCGGCATCGGCATCTTGTTTGGCTCCGATATTAAAGTCGTTTGATAAACCAAATTGACCGTACCAGCGGATATCGTTAATTTTAACAGTTTTTAGTTTAATTGTAAGTGGCACTTCGATATATTGAAGTTTATACTTAAGTTCATATGGTATTTGAGTTGGAGGAGTAGTTTCTTCGGTAATTATCTGCGTGCTTTTACCATTAATTGTAGTGATGGTAAGACCTGTTGCAAAACTATAATTCTCGGCAAAATTAAAATCACCCATTAAACCATAGGAAAATCCAAGAGCAACTCCATTACTTTTACCCACTTGTGGTTTTACCCATCCTATTGTCGGATGAGCTGTTAATCCGAGTCTGAAACCGTAATATGGAGATGAAGAATCTTGTGCAAAAACGCTTCCTGTTACAAACAACAATAATATCGCGATAAATGTGTGTTTCATATAAATATATTTTCCTTTAATGCCTATGAAGCTTGAATAAACTTACTTTATATTTGTTTACAATGATATATAACGTAAAATTCCACCAAAGCTATCTATTTTTTCTATTTGTGTCTGCTTTTTTTTCGTCACTACTGGTTTCATGTACCCAAAGTACTAAACCTGATGTTAGCGCACTACATTTAGATGTAAAAATTGCCCGGTTTGACAAGGATTTATATGCCGGAAAATCTAATAACCTCAATGAGACCAATGCGTTCCTGATAAAGAAATACGGTGCCTTTTACAATGACTATGCGCATAGGATGGTTGGTAACTTTGACTATACAAATCAGGAAATTTTAACCACCTTATATCAGGATTCAGCCTACTCAGATTTAAACAAAGAGGTAGATAGTATTTTTAAAGACATTACACCCATAGAAAAAGACTTATCTCAAACATTTAAATACATCCTTTACTATTATCCTAAAGCAAAAATTCCTCAGTTCATATCTTTTGTTTCTGGTTTTGCGATACAGACACCAATTGGCGATAACTACATGGGCATTGGCCTGGATATGTTTATGGGGAAAAACAACAAATTTTACAAAGCTATAGTACAAAGTGTACCAACTTACCTTTCCCGACGTTTTATTCCTGAATACATTGTTCCGCGAATAACTGAGACTTATGCACGAGAAGAACTGTTTCATGAACGGGACGAAGACAGAACCTTACTTTCAAAGATGATTCATAACGGAAAAATTTTGTACTTTATGGACAAGGTGCTTGATGAGAAAGTTCCGGATTCAGTTAAAATAGGATACACTCAAAAACATTTAGAATGGTGTAAAACTTTTGAAAGTGACATTTGGGCCTATTATCTTCAGAACAACCTATTATTCGAAACCGATTATCAGAAGATACAGGTGCTTTTGAGCGAAGGCCCCTTTACGCCCGGGCTTGGAGAGAAAAACGAGTCTGCTCCTAAACTAGGTATCTGGACCGGATGGCAGATTGTAAGAAAGTACATGCAGGAAAATAAAGATGTTACCTTACAACAATTGATGGCTGAACAGGATGCTCAAAAAATATTAAATTTATCAAAGTACAAACCTAAATAATGCTACATGACTAAAATAGGAATCGTATTATCTGGTGGCGGAATCAGAGGAGTTGCACACCTGGGTGTTTTAAAGGCATTTGGAAATGCCGGCATTAAGTTTAGTCACATCAGCGGAACCAGTGCAGGTTCAATTGCAGGAGCATTATTTGCTTCAGGCATCGACCCTGAGGATGCTTTAAATATTTTTATAAGGACCAAACTCTTAAAATTTCTTCGACCTGCGGTGGGCTCACTGGGCTTAATCAATATTGAAAATACATCAAGTTTATTTAAAGAGTACTTTCCTGATGATAGAATTGAAAGCCTAAAGATCCCACTTACCATTGCTACAACTAATTTTAGCAAAGGAGAACTGGTATACTTTGACAAAGGGCCTCTGATCAGAACCATTCAAGCATCTAGCTGTATTCCGGGGATATTTAAACCAATTATAATAAATGATGAGATGTATGTTGACGGGGGTATTTTAAATAACTTTCCGGTTGAACCTTTATTAAATAACTGCGATTTCATTATCGGATCGTCATGCAACCACTTAAAACCCGTTGACAAAATCACCAAGATTACAGCCTTAATGGCAAGAGCGGGTCTAATGTCTGTAAATAAAGATATGGAAGAAAAGGCCGCCTTCTGCAATGTGCTGATTGAGCCAAAAGGAATGGGTGAGATCAGTACTTTTGATATGAAAAAAGCCGAAACTATTTATTGGCTTGCATATGAAGAAACATTGAAAACCATTAAAAGCAATGAAAGCCTAAAGAATCTCCTAAAGGTTCCGATTAAAGAACTGGAGTAGCTTTTAGAGAAACTAAAGCATCACCATCCATAACTGGAATAGCCTGGCAAAGATTTAACTGCAAACAGAACCTTACATCTTCTTCTATATTTAATTCAGCCAGTCTGTGGCTGTGAGAAGATTTATGAAGATAACTCCTAAGATCATCTTTAGCCAAGTTATATAGATCTTCTGCAGCTACCGAAGAATCATCAAAATGAGTAAACTCCTTGCGCAACTCGGCAACAACAGCCCCTGCAAACAGTGTATCTTCCAGATTGAATTTATCTTTCCATCCGGCACAAAGTAATAAAACACTTTTATCCTGAATTTTAAGCCAGTTGCATAAGGCCTGTAGATTTAAAAAAGAGCCCATCACTACTTGATGTGCTCTTTTTCTTGCCATATGAAGGGCTTTTGTCCCATTAGTAGTTGTAAGCACTACAGTTCTGCCACCAACCTTTTCAGTTGTATAGGAGAAAGGTGAATTCCCGAAGTCATATCCTTCTACTACTTGTCCGTCACGCTCTGCCGCCAGTAAAAACCCTTTATCAGAATAGTTAAGACAATCTTCAACGTTTGCTACCGGTATAATTGCAGTTGCGCCGTTATCTATTCCATATACGATGGAAGAAGTAGCTCTGAGTACGTCAATAACTACAACAATGCTATCTTCAATAGCATACAGATCTAATAATGCGGGCGTTAAACAAACTTCTATACTTTTTTGCATCGACAGAATATGGCTTTTATTTATAAAAAGGGAATTTAACTACTTTGGCTTTAATTTTATTATTACGGATATTGATAAAAATCTCCGTTCCTTCTTTATCCATGCCTTTTGAAATGTATCCCATTCCTATTGCCTTTTGTAAAGACGGAGATTGAGTACCAGAAGTAACCTTACCAATTACATTTCCTTCTGCATCAACTATTTCATAATCATGACGAGGTATCCCCCTGTCAATCATTTCAAATCCCACAAGTTTACGTGCAATACCTGCTTCTTTTTGAGATAATAAAGCATCTGAGTTGGTAAATTTCTTAGTGAATTTAGTGATCCATCCTAATCCTGCTTCAATTGGAGAGGTAGCGTCATCAATATCATTTCCATATAAACAAAAACCCATTTCTAAACGTAAAGTATCACGGGCACCCAAACCAATGGGCTTCATATTGAAAGGTTTGCCTGCTTCAAAAATAGCATCCCAGATTTTATCAGCGTGTTCGTTATCAAAATAGATCTCAAAACCACCAGCACCTGTATAACCGGTTGCAGAGATCACAACATTATCAACACCGGCAAATGTACCTTTTACGAAGTTGTAATACTCCATAGAAGCAAGATCAACGTCAGTTAACCCTTGCAAAGCTTCAGCCGCTTTAGGTCCTTGTATAGCAAGCAAAGATGTTTTATCAGAAATATTATGCATTTCTACACCCTTATCATTGAATTTCTGAATCCAGTTCCAATCCTTATCTATGTTAGATGCGTTAACAACCAGCATGTATGTTTTTTCGTCTATACGATAAACCAATAAATCATCAACAATACCTCCATCTTCATTTGGAAGGCAAGAGTATTGGACTTTCCCATCATAAAGTTTCGAAGCATCATTGCTGGTAACATGTTGAATTAAGTCTAGCGCATTCTCGCCCTTTAAAATAAATTCGCCCATATGGCTAACGTCAAAAACGCCAACGCCGTTTCTCACCACAGCATGTTCTGCATTTATGCCTTCGTATTGAACTGGCATATTGTAACCTGCAAATGGCACCATTTTAGCCCCCAAAGAGATGTGTTTATCTGTTAATGCGGTATTCTTCATATTATATATCTGTAAAAACGTGGGCAAAGGTATATAAAATTTAAGCACTTACTAACTTTTGGTATATATTCAACATCCTTTTAGAGATGGAAAAAAAGTCGTGATCACGCTCTACCGTTTTTCTTGCATTTTCACCAATTTCACGCCATTTCTTAGGGTTGGTGATACATTGCAGTATAGACCTGTAAAACTCGTCGGCAGTATTGGCTATAAGAATATCTTTACCATGTTCGCACTTGATTCCTTCGGCAGCCATGCTTGTTGCAATGATACATTTACTCATGGCCATACCTTCGATAATCTTTACCCGCATCCCACTGCCAGACAGCAGCGGAACTATCATAATCGCTTTAGAATTTATAAATTCTATTGCGTCAAAAATTTCACCCTCTACTACCAGGTTTTCAGAGTCATATTCAAAAAACTCTCTGGGCATGTTTTTTCCAGCGATATAAAAACGCAGCTCACTACTCAATTTTTCTATATCCGGCCATATCTCATCAAGAAACCATTCTAATCCCTCTTTATTTGGTCGCCAATCCATAGCCCCTAAATGAAACAATGTAGGAAAGCTGGTTTTAGAGGGGTCTGTAACATATTTTTTAAAATCTAGCGCTACCGGAAAAACTTCAAGAGCCGTTTCACAACCAAACCGAAGAATACTTTGCCTGTCTTGTTCACTTATAGCAAAGACCTGGTGAAATCTGTTCATCTGTTCGGTTTCATAAACCTTTAAACGGCGGGCAAGAAATTGTAAATACATCCGTCTTGGCGTAAATTTTTCCGTTCTTGCAATACGCTCCCAAACATCAAACTCTATATTATGTGCTCTATAAACCACTTTGGCCTTACTATTCGCTTTAACAATATCCAGATAAGGCACTACAAACAGTCCCTCGAATTGAATAATATCAAATTCATTTTCTCTTAAAATATCTTCAAGCAGTTTAGCTGCCTCATCGTCAAAATACCTTGAAACGTTATAAGACTGATTAGAGAAAACATTAAATAGCGCACCCCAAACATTCACCTCAGTATCCAAGCTAAAGGAATGGAATTTTATGCAGTCAAAAACAGGGTCGTAAATATCATCCACATCAACTCTGTGTTTATTAGTGTTAATGCTAAATAAGGTTATTTCCAGGCCAAGTTGTAGTAACCCCTTAATAGTGTTATAAACTACTATGGGGTATCCGCTATTTGGCGGAAAAGGGACCCTATTTGTCAGAATTAATATTTTCAAATCATGTGAAAATACTAATTATCCTTCGTTTTCGGAAAATAGAGCCAGTTGCGGATTGCTAATTGTGAAAGTTTTACGGTGAAATGGCGACAATCCATGTTCTAAAGCAGCCATCCGATGTACTATTGTTGGATACCCTTTATTTTGATGCCACTGATAATGAGGATATTGTATCGATATATTTTCCATAAATTCATCTCTATGGGTTTTAGCAAGAATAGACGCTGCTGCAATATTTAAATATTTACCATCTCCTTTTACAATGCAGGTATGAGGAATATTTGGATATGCTTTAAATCGGTTTCCATCTATGCTTAGGTATTCCGGCCTTACAGCGAGCTTCTCTACGGCTCTGTGCATCGCAAGGAACGAGGCATTGAGGATATTAATCTTATCTATTTCCAGGTGATCCACTTCTGCTACAGCCCAGGCAATTGCCTCCCTTTCTATAATCACTCTTAAATTACAGCGCTGTTTATGAGTAAGCTTTTTAGAATCAGTTAACTCTCCGGCAATAAAATCGGAAGGTAAAATTACTGCAGCAGCAAATACTGGCCCTGCCAAGCAACCTCTCCCTGCTTCATCACATCCGGCTTCTAGTAATTCGTTCTGGTAACAGTTCAATAGCATATTACAACAAAGTTAGTAAATTTAATAGTTGTGGTTACACTGAGATATTTTGCGACTTCACATCAAACGCATCTCTCAATCCAATGGCTAATAAATTAAAAGCATATACCGTAAGCATAATTGCAAGTCCAGGTAAAATAGCCAGGTAGGCAGCATCCATAATAATGTATCCGTAATGCTCCTTTATCATGCCTCCCCAGCTAGCCATCGGCGGCTGTGCTCCAAAACCTAAAAAGCTCAATCCTGTTTCTAAAAGTATTGCTGAGGCGAAATTTGCAGAAGCAACCACAAGTATCGGACCGGCAATATTAGGCAAGATGTGCTTTACGATGATTCTTGGAGTTGAGTATCCAAGTGCCTTTGATGCTTCTACAAATTCTACCTCCTTTAATGCCATTACTTGTCCGCGTACCAAACGTGCCACATCAACCCAGGTAGACAGTCCTACTGCTATAAATATTTGCCAGAATCCTTTACCCAGTGCAAAGGAAATTGCAATGACCAGTAGTAGCGATGGCAATGACCAGATCACGTTCATAAACCAGCTAATTGCGGCATCAGTTTTACCTCCAAAATAACCCGCCAAGGCACCTAAACTAACTCCAATAAAAAGCGAAATAAGTACAGCCATTAATCCTACCGACAATGACACGCGAATGCCGAGGATCAATCTACTTAACAGATCTCGACCATAAACATCTGTCCCCAGCCAAAAAGTCTGTGTATAGCGATTATTCCCCTTAACTAAAAGATAACTGGTTTCCTCTGCCTGTTCATCATCGCCAATATATTCTCTTGCATAAACTTTGCCCTGGCTTTCGCGATAAGAAGTAATAGGTATGCTCTTAAAATCTGCCTCCTGTCCGTAAAGCATCTTCTCAAAGAAATTAACTTTCCTAATGTTCTTATTTTTACTAACAATTAAAAAGTCAAAGGTTCTGCCCGGTTTCTTATTTGTAAGCTGAAGATGCATGGTATTCGCATTCGGGGTTTGATCAGGAGTGATTGCATAACCAAGAATGCCCATAATGATGAGCGCGATAATAAATAATAACCCTCCAAAGGCTAGTTTATTTTTCCTAAACCGTTTCCAGACTTTTCTTGAAGGGCTAACGTGTGCTTCCACTATTTTACCATTCTCCCTTTCCAGTTGTATTTCCCGGAGTTGCCGGCGACACCAATATAAACGATGTAAATCATATGCAATATGTTTAATACAGGCAGCAGAAGCAATAATTTTCGCCTTTTTGCAAAACCAGTCACATCATATAAAAATAAGAATTCAACTAATATTTTTGCTAGTACTTGAAATATTGCCAATTTAAAATAGAACCCTATAAACAAGCCGATACCCAGATTCATAAGCACACTAAGGTTGAACAACCATATGCAAACACCCAGAACAATGATCGATTTATTTTTATACCTGGTACTTTTTGAAGCCCAGCGCTTCCTCTGTTGAATAAACTCTTTTAAAGTGGGTTTCGCATGGGTATAAACAACAGCCTCCCTATTCTTTAAAAACCCAACATTATTATCGAAGCGAGCTGCTATTTTATGCAAAAGCAATTCATCATCACCAGAGGCCAGATCATCAATCCCTTTAAACCCGCCTACCTCATAAAAAGCATCCTTCTCATAAGCCAAATTGGCGCCATTGCAAGTAGAGGGTTGTTTATTTCCTATTGTTGATGCACCCAAACCTATTAAATAAAGAAACTCCAGCGATTGGGCCCGCTCAAAGAAACTTTTCTCTTGAAAATAAGCGACCGGTGAGGAGATCATTTTATAATTCCCTGCCTCATAAAATTGGATTACCGTTTTTAACCAATCAGGCCCCATTCTGCAATCGGCATCTGTAGTAATTATCAACGTACCGGTCGACTGTCCTATAGCAGTCTGTATCGCTTTTTTTTTATAGGAGTTTAAAGCTTGATCCTCATTAAGGCAAATTAATTTTACACCGCGGCTTGCATACGATCTTATAATTTCAGCGGTATTATCTGTAGAGTGATCATCGATGAAGATAATTTCTGTAAGTTCCTTATTATAGTTTTGCGCAAGCAGATCATCAATGGTTTTTGAAATATTTGTTTCTTCATTACGTGCAGCTACCAGAATTGACACGCTTGTTTTTCCTTCACTTCCCGAAGACTTAAAATACACCAGGTTATGCCACCCTTTAATAAAGGCAATAACCACTATTACATATAAAATAGTTAAGAAAGAGGAGAGGTAACTAACTGCGCTGAATATTTCCAAAGAAATTAAGTTTAAAAACGAAATAAGTGCCTAATATAGCAGGAATTATAATATTTATTAGCCAGATACCAGCAGTGCACGCTATAACCGCAATATTCTGATCTGTTATAAAGCCAAAAAAGTAAGATGCGGTAACGCTTCTAACCCCTATATCAAAAAGATCAAGGGAAGGTAAAGTCGACTGCACGAAAAACAAAATACTCACCATCATCATGATATCCAGATAATGTAATTCAGGTATTAGCCAATAGAAAAGGATAAAGTATTGGGTACTAAACACAACATATCTTGACAAGCAAAACAGCAATATATTTAGCAGTTCCCTTTTCTGATATCTTGCAAGAATCCCATAGAATCTTTTGTATTTACGCGTAAAACGCATGGACACCAAAATTCCATTTAACCATTTTATGTTAAAATAGAAGATGATAAAAAACAAGCAGAACATTATTGAAAGGATTACCAGGGCATAAAACAAACGGTAATCTATATTTACAAACTTGTAGATGAAAATACATAGGGCAATTGCGCCAAACACATTGGTAAGTACCATCTGGCCTATATTCCCCACTGCCATGGCCACTACACCTACAATCCTTCTTTTAGGCGATAGGAAGAAGACCCGGCCACCATATTCTCCGATTCTGTTGGGTGTAAACACTGCCCAGGTTAATCCACAGAATACAGATTCAATAGATCTCCAAATGCTAATTTTCTCTATCCCTGAAACTAACCTTCTCCACTTTAGCGCTTCCAGCCCCCAGTTCAAAAGCATAAGAACAATAACCGCAGTCATTACCAGGATGATTTCGGATTGAGGAATTTGCTTTAATAGATTTTTAAATGAGTTTAAATTCTCATTATTTGACAGTTTGTTGTAAATGATCCAAAAGGCAAATACAACAATTGCTGTTTTAATGAAGTAAGAAAGTATTTTTTTGTACCGCGATGTCAACTTTTTTGCATTTACTATCTGCAAATATGCTTAATATTGTTTTATGTTGGCTGAAAAAAAGGAAAGGGTGATCATGGGCATAGACCCGGGAACTTCAATAATGGGATATGGAGTAGTGCTGGAGAAAGGAAGCAAAATTGAATTAATCACCATGGGGATCGTTAGGATGGATCATATGGATGATCACTTTTTGAAATTACAGCGCATTTTTGAAAAAACCATTCTGCTTTTGGACGAGTTTAAACCTGATGTCTTAGCATTAGAAGCTCCTTTTTATGGGAAAAACATTCAGGTTATGTTAAAATTAGGTCGGGCACAAGGTGTAGCAATGGCAGCGGCCCTATCCAGAAATATCCCAATTGCAGAATATGCACCGCGAAAAATCAAACAATCCATAACAGGGAACGGCAATACAAGTAAAGAGCAAGTGGCTGCTATGTTACAGCGTCTATTAAATTTTAAGGAAACACCCGAATTTCTGGATGCTACGGATGGTTTAGCCGTTGCTGTTTGTCATTCTTTTCAGAGGGTAAGCACCAGCGGAGCAGGTAAATCCTACTCCGGCTGGGAGGCATTTGCCAAAGACAATAAAAAACGACTTAAGCAGTAACCTGATTTGCGTTAGCAATTTTTCTTTTGCGATAATATTTAAAGCTGAAATACGCTGCTGTACCAATTAGTATCCAAACCCATAAATTCATTGCAACAAGTATAAATTCTTTAAAGATATACCATCCGTTTTGAAAGCTTAATCCCAATCGTGTAAAGAAGTTTGGACGATAGCTATATAAATCATCATTTCCAACAAGAATACTTTTAACAGTATTGTCCTGATAAAAATTAAGGGTAATTGTACTGTACTGAACTTTGCTATTGATCATCAGGTTTTCTATCTTTTTATCTACATAATCATCTTTAAGAGATAGCGAGGTTTCTACATTATTACTTTTCTTATTGGCATGTTTATTAAGTTGTTCTACAGCCTCAACCCTATTTTCATTCTTTAGTTTATTACTCAGATAAACAATGCTTTGATCATCCATTTTAAGCGACTGCTGATCTATAAAAACAGCCAGCTTTGCCACTTTGTTGGTAAACTCATCTAGCTTATCTGAAGGAACTTTCGCTATTATTAATCCTTCTGTTCGATAAGAAGTGAGCTCCAGTAACGAGTCTGTAGAATACTTTACCTTTTCTGTTTGTTGAATATTACTTTGAACGGTGAACTCTGCAATGGTTCCTCCCTCTGCTTTTACTGCCGAGCTTAACTTTTCTTTCGTATTCTGGACATCCTTAACCCTGAAACGCATATCTGCAGTCTTGATGATCTTTTCACTTAACAGTGAATCTGTTGTCTCCAGATTTGTACTTGTAGCATCTGAATTTTCTAATTTTGAATCTTTATTACTGTTGCACGAAAACATGGCTATTGCAAATACACAATAGATTAAATATTTTTTCATAGTATTAACGATTAGGTTTTTTCCTTAATACCAAATATTAAATTAGGTAACCTAAAAATTTCGCCAAATAAGATCAACTTTGCTATAAATCATATAAACGTTACAAAAAAACGTCCTCACCAGCTTTTGCTAATGAGGACGTTCTTAAAAAGAATAATTTTATATTCTTATGCGTCTAATATTTTGAATACGCCTTTACAAGCGATGATAGCACCAATTAAAAGTATTGCCCATGAGATAATAGACAATGTGGTAGAGTCACCAGCAAAGCGTAAAAATACGCCCAAAATACCAACTAAAATCCCAACGGTCATCAACTTATAAATTGAGATCTCATTAGCTCTTTTCATGCTTTCTGTATTGTGTTTTGGTGTCTGTTCCATTTTACTGTTTTTATTTACTGCGCAAAAATAATATTTTTTAAACTAATACAGCATATTACGCTGATCTTTTTAATCAATCAATTTTATCCGTTCAAAGCAGCTGCACCACTTACAATCTCTGTAAGCTCTGTGGTAATTGCAGCCTGACGAGCCTGGTTGTAAGAAAGCTTTAAGGCTTTCAACAAGTCACCCGCATTTTCAGTTGCTTTATCCATTGATGTCATACGGGCACCATGCTCAGAAGCATGAGAATCCAATATAGCTTTGAACAATTGAATCTTAATTGACTTAGGTATTAACTGCTCAACTATTTCCTCCTGAGAAGGCTCTAAAATGTAGTCCACGTTAGTAGATTTCTCTTCTGCCGCATCCTGCCCACTAGTTAATGGAATTAATTGTTCCGTTGTTAAAATTTGAACAGCAGCATTTTTAAATCTGTTGTATACCAATTCAACTCTATCATAATCGCCTTTGGCAAAGCCTTTCATGATAGCATCAGTGATCTTGGTTACATTTTCAAAAGTAAGATCAGCATATACCTCGTTATTGTTTCCAATTACGTTGTAGCTACGTTTTTCGAAGAAATCCTGAGCTTTCTTACCTATTGCTACTATACTTACATTACCATTTTTTAACTGTTCGCTATACTTCTCGGCAATTAAATTATTAGTAGTTTTAATTACGTTCATATTAAACGCGCCAGCTAAACCACGGTTAGAAGAAACCACAATGATCAAAACCTTGTTAGGCTCACGCTCTTGTATAAAAGGTGATGATGATCCCTCTAAATTAGCAGAAAGATTTCCTAAGATCTCTTTTAGCTTGGTAGCATAAGGACGTAACTGTATGATAGCATTAGTTGCACGCTTCAACTTAGCAGCCGAAACCATTTTCATGGCTTTGGTAATCTGCTGAGTAGATTGTACCGATGCTATTCGAATTCTTACTTCTTTTAAATTAGCCATTCTTCTTTATCTTCAGTTCAGCTTTATTAGTATTTACTTGAAAGCTCTTTAGCCACAGTTTCTAATACTCCAGTGATTGAATCATCTAATTTACCAGCTTTTAAAGCTTTTAAAGTTTCTGGATGACGCAACTCTAATTGTTGTAAATATTCCGCTTCAAACTCTCTTACTTTATTTACAGGAACTGAACGCATTAAGTTTTTAGTACCGATGTAAATAATAGCAACTTGTTTCTCAACAGTCATTGGAGAGAACTGACCTTGTTTCAAAATCTCTACGTTACGTGAACCTTTATCAAGAACTGACTTAGTAGCAGCATCAAGATCTGAACCGAATTTAGAGAACGCCTCTAACTCACGGTATTGAGCCTGATCTAATTTTAATGTACCTGCAACTTTCTTCATCGATTTGATCTGCGCGTTACCACCCACACGTGATACCGAGATACCTACGTTAATTGCCGGACGAACACCAGAGTTGAACAAGTTACTTTCTAAGAAGATCTGACCGTCAGTAATTGAAATTACGTTGGTAGGAATATATGCCGAAACGTCACCGGCTTGAGTTTCGATAATAGGTAATGCAGTTAATGAACCACCACCTTTAACGATACCTTTTAATGATTCCGGTAAATCGTTCATTGCTTGTGCAATCTCGTCATTCGAGTTGATCTTAGCAGCACGCTCTAATAAACGACTGTGAAGATAGAACACGTCACCTGGATAAGCCTCACGACCTGGTGGACGACGTAACAACAATGACACCTCACGGTATGCAACAGCTTGTTTAGATAAATCATCATAAACAATTAAAGCCGGTCTTCCAGTATCACGGAAAAACTCACCTATCGCTGCACCTGAGAAAGGAGCATAGAACTGCAATGGAGCAGGTTCAGCAGCAGAAGCAGCAACAACTACTGTATATGGCATTGCACCGTTCTCTTCAAGAGTACGTACAACGTTTGCTACAGTACTTGCTTTTTGACCGCAAGCTACATATATACAGAATACAGGATTACCTGCTTCATAAAATTCTCTTTGGTTAATAATGGTATCAATACAAACAGCTGTTTTACCGATCTGACGATCGCCAATAACAAGCTCACGCTGACCACGACCAATAGGAATCATCCCATCGATAGCTTTAATACCAGTTTGTAAAGGCTCAGTTACCGGCTGACGATAAATCACACCAGGTGCTTTACGCTCAATCGGCATTTCGTAAGTTTCACCTAAAATAGGTCCCTTACCGTCGATTGGCTCACCAAGCGTATTAACAACACGTCCTAGCATACCTTCACCAACTTTAATAGAGGCAATTTTCTTAGTACGTTTAATAGTATCACCTTCTTTGATTTTGTCCGAAGGGCCCAATAGAACCACACCAACATTATCTTCTTCAAGGTTCAAAACAATACCTTGCAAGCCGGTTTCAAATTCAACTAATTCGCCCGATTGAACTTTAGTTAAACCATAAACACGGGCAATACCATCACCCACCTGCAATACGGTGCCAACTTCTTCAAGTTCTGCTTCTGATTTGAAGCCCGCCAATTGTTGCCTGATAATTGCCGATACTTCGTCTGGTCTTACCTCTACCATAATTTTATATTATTTCTTTTGTAAATTCAGTATATGTTATCTCTTATTATATTATCTCAGGAATTAAACAATTCCCTGAGCAAATTCCTTTTTAAGTTTATTTAAACCACTTGAAATACTTGCATCAAATTGTTTATCTCCAACTTTTAAAATAAAGCCACCAATTAATTTGCTATTAACTTTTTCTTTAACAACAACTTCATTAGCGCCTACTTCTTTTTTAACAATAGCTACAATTTCAGCTCTGCTTGCAGGTGTAAGTTCAACTGCCGATGTTACATCTGCAGTAACTATACCTTTAATAAAGTTGTATTGAGCAATAAAAGCTTTTGCTGTACCAAACAAAATCGCAGAACGACCTTTGCTTACAACCAATTTCATAAAGACTTTTGTAACCTGATGAACCTTAGAGCCAAATATATTTTCTAAAATTCCGGCTTTTTTATCTAAAGGAACTATAGGGTTTTTAAGGATAGCTTCTAATTCAGAATTATCATTAATTACTCGTTCTAAAAGAACCATATCATTTTTGATTTCTTCTAAAGCATTTTGCTCTGTAGAAAGATCTATTAATGATTTGGCGTATCTCGATGCTGCTTTATTTTCTGACATTTTCTTTGGTATATCTAGCTAAACAAACTATCAATTAGTTTAATTCAACATCTTTTAAAAGATTAGCAACTAAATCCTGCTGTTTTGCTTTATCTTCAAGCTGGCTACGTAATACACGCTCAGCAATCTCTAAAGATAAAGTTGAAACCTGACTCTTAAGTTCTGCTAAAGCAGCTTTCTTTTGATTTTCAATTTCAATTTTAGCTTTCTCAATTAACTTAGCACCTTCGTTATGAGCTTGCGTTTTAGCTTCATGAACAATACTATCTTTTAGGGCTTTAGCCTCTTTTAAGATATGATCGCGTTCAGCACGGGCTTCTTTCATCAACTCCTCGTTCTGAGCAGTTAAACGAGCCATCTCATGTTTCGCAAGTTCAGCCTTATTTAAAGCTTCATCAATTGATTGCTCACGTTCATGAATAGCAGCAAGAATGGGTTTCCATGCAAATTTCTTAAGCAATATTAATAAGCAAACAAATGCGACTGCTGTCCAAAAAACTAATCCTATGGTAGGGGTTACTAATTCCATTTTATATAATACTTTAAACTTATTCTACTTTATTAAGGCAGGTAAATAACCAATCGTTAAATACCTGCCTAAACTTTTTCAGTTTGAGTTATTAAACACCTAAGCCTAATAATGCAACTACCACACCGAATAAAGCAGCACCCTCAATAAGGGCAGCAGCAATAATCATTGCAGTCTGAATTTTTGATGCAGCTTCTGGCTGACGAGCAATACCTTCCATTGCTTTTCCACCTACCTGACCGATACCGATACCGGCACCAATTACTGCTAAACCGGCACCTATCGCCGCGATTGAACCTACCATAACTAATTTAATTTATATAATTTGTAAAAAATAGTTTCTAATTAATGATGCTCTTCTACTGCCATACCAATAAACAAGGCAGTAAGTAATGTAAATATAAAGGCTTGTAAAAATGCTACCAGTAATTCCAACACATCCATAAACAATACGAAAGCAACAGATACCGGCGCAATAGCCAATGTTTTAAAAATAAATATCAATGAGATCAAACTCAATACGATAATGTGACCTGCAGTAATGTTAGCAAACAAACGAACCATTAATGCAAAAGGTTTAGAAATCACACCTACAACCTCAACTACAACCATAAGTGGCCATAACCAGAAAGGTACGTTAGGTAAAAAGATGTGCTTCCAGTAATATTTGTTACCGTTGATATTCACAATAATCATGGTAAACAATGAAAGAACAAATGTTAATGAGATGTTACCAGTTACGTTAGCACCTCCCGGGAAAATAGGAATTAAACCTAAAACGTTATTAATCCAGATAAAGAAAAACACGGTTAACAGGTAAGGCATAAACTTAGCATGCTTATGTCCGATATTTGGTTTAGCTATATCATCTCTTACGAAAATAATAATTGGCTCAACAAATGATTGTAAACCTTTAGGTGCTTTACCAACGCGTTTCTTATATGCACCGGCAACTGATATAAATATGATCAGAATAACTGCTATTGCAACAAACATTGCAGCAACATTTTTGGTGATAGAAAAATCAAGAATTTTAGATGAAGCTGCCTCGTCTACCTGGCCATCGGCTCCAACAATTTTAATCTTGTCTTCAACCAAACGATAAGTGTTTTTCGATCCGGTATAATCATGCTCACCATGATGAAAGTTACCAGAAGAGAAAAATTCTACACCAGCTGGAGTGTATAATATTACAGGAAGAGGAACTGAAAGGTGACCCCAAAGATGCCACATATGCGAATCCGCAATGTGCTCCATAATTACCTTGGTTGGTTCAAATTTCTTCTCACCATGCCCGGCGCCATGAGCACCTTCAACATGGGCCGCAGTTACGGCAGTATCAGCAGAAACAACTGCAGTATCCGCTTGAGCAAAAACTCCAGACGAAACCGACAGAAACGCTAAAAAAAGCGCAAAAACAACAATTAACCTTTTCACTTTAAACTCAAAAACGTGGCTACAATCCATTTAGTCGCAGATTTTTACTATTTATTTTGGTGGCGCAAGTTACGTAACAAAGAGTATATTTCAAAGAAGCTGAACAATAAATATAAAGAAAAAAAATTCAGCACAAAAATCAGCCCCTTTTCCTTAGCATTTAGACTGTAAATCAGCACAAAAGCCAAAGAAAAAAACATTTTCACTGCAATAGACCCCATAATGGCCATTATTCCAACTTCAGGATTACGTTTAAGGCCCAAATCAACACAGAAATAAGCGATGTAGGTTATGATAGCAAAGAAGAAATATACCAGCCAGAATTTACTGGTCAAAATCCGGGTATCGGGAAAAACGATTGGCAACAGGTAGGCTATACCAGCCAAAACAACACAATAAAATAAGTAGGAAATAGTAAAACGTGCTAGGCTCAAAATCTATATTTTTTACAAAAGTAGGTATTTACCTTGGCTTAAAACAATAGACTTCAGTTTTTATTCAACTGTTTTACAACCTGATACATGGCAGCCCCAACGCCTATCAAACTAAATACTGCAGTAATAATACGCGTTTTACTTCCTCTGTATTCATCAATTTTATAGCCTATAAATGCAAAAACTCCTATCGTAGCAAGCATTTGAAAACTAATTGAAGAGTATTTAGCAAATGTGTTTAAGCCTTTTTTCTTTTCCTCAGGATCTACCATAAAGTGATATATTAAATAAAATGGGTTTTGTTAAGAAGTTATTGATGAATAAAATACTTTTGTATATATTTTGTTTTTATTAAGCATCAACTTAATCTATATTTTTTGAAAAATTACGCGATCTACAATTTAAAGATAATATTATTTAGCTTATGCCTCTGCATAATATATTCCTGCAGCTCTCAAAAAGATACCGCTTCGAGCAGGGGTATGCAAAACTTAACTGCTCGCTATAATTATATCTATAACGCTAAAGTTCTCTTAATAAATCACCAGCAGGAAATTACAGAAACTCATGTTGATAATTACGATCAGATACTACCGGTTTATTTAGGTCCTGAAACCGACAACAATGAAGTAAGCACCTCTCTGAACCTAAAGCCAATGGATGATATTGTTAAAAAAGCCCAAACAATCATCCTGGAAAAAAGCCACAGCAACTATATTGACGACGCATATATATTGTTAGGGAAAGCCAACTTTTTTAATGGCAACTATTTTAACGCTACAGAATATTTTGATTATACTGCTAAAACTTATAAAAGCAATGTAAATAGCCAACTGGAAGCACTCAATTGGAAAGCCCGCAGTCTTATGCAGCTAAAAAGAATCAGTGAGGCCAATAAAGTATTGGACACACTGGAATCTATTCTTCCAGATATTAAGAAGAAAAGCAACCTTGCTGAACCATTTGCCACACTTGCCCAAATGTGCATTTACCTTGATAACAATGCTGCTGCCATTTCCTATCTAAAAGATGCAATTAAAGCTGGTACAGGCACAGATAACAGAATACGTTGGACCTACATACTAGCCCAGCTTTATGAACGACAGAAGAACTACCCTGATGCATTAATAAACTATAGAAAAGTAGTAAAAAGTAATGCCCCTTTCGAAATGTATTTCAACGCTAATCTTAATCAAATTAAGCTAAGAACACTTCAAGGAGGCCCGCAGAAATCGAATAAACAGGGTCAATTACTCGCACTCCTAAAAGACGACAAAAACCTGGATTACAATGATCAGGTATATTTTCAAATCGCTGAAAGCCATGCTGAAGATGAAGAATATACTGAAGCACTAAAAAACTATCATTCATCTATTCAAAAAAGCACCACAAATCAATATCAAAAGGGCCTTAGCTATTTAAGGATCGCTGATTTAAACTTCAAAGTTTTTAAAGACTACCTTAAAGCCAAGTCTTATTATGACAGTACGGTTAATACCCTTCCTAAAGACTACCCGGGATACGAGCTTATTCTTAAGAAAAACCGAAATCTGCAATATTTAACCAACAGGTATCAAATTATAAGCGTCGAAGACACCTTACAAAGCATTGCAAAATTGCCAGAGGCAGACAGGGATGCAAAAATACAACAGCTTGCAACTCCCGTAGCCACAACTCAACAGTCTGCAAACACCAATTCAGCTTCAACAGCAGGTTACCAACCAAACTATGGCCGTAACAACACTGCCCAGCTACAAAGCTCTTTTTATTTTAGCAATCCAGCTGCAGTAAGTATAGGATTTTCAGACTTTAAAAGAAAATGGGGAAATAGAAAGTTAGAGAACAACTGGCGTCAAAGCATTAGAACCTCGGCTCAGGAAACTTCACAGGAAATTGCGAATAACATTAGTACCTCAACTGAGCCCGACGAAACTGCCCCTGTTGTTAAAGACCCTCAAACCCTAATAAAACAATATACCGATGCGTTGCCTGTTACACCGGAACTTCTTGCAAAATCCAATCAAAAGATCATTGATGCTTACTACGAAATAGCAAGTTTCTACTTACAGGAACTCAATAGCCCTAAAGAAGCAGCAGAGGTTTATCAGTTGTTATTGAGTAGATTTCCTACCAACAATCATTTGGCAGCAACCTATTATAGCCTGTTTTTAATTAACAAGGGTGTTGATGAAGCAAAATCTGCAGATTTCAAGAACAAAGTTTTAAAAGATTTTCCTTCGTCCATGTATGCGAAAATCATTATAGATCCTTCATTCTCTTTAAAGCAATCAGAACTTGAAACGGCAACAAACAAACAATACAACGATCTATTTGAGCAGTACTTAAAGAAAGATTTCAATACCGTAATCAATCGTGTAAATGAAATCTCGAAAAGTAGCACGAGCAGTTTCCTTGCGCCACAGTTTGCATACTTAAAAGCAATTGCAATTGGGAGAACAAACAAAGTAGATGCCCTGTTAACCGCTTTTAGTAGCATAACTGAGCAATTTCCAGATGACAAACTGATCACTCCTCTTGTTAAGGAAAATGCAACTTACATCAATGATCATCTCTCCGATTTTCAGAAAAGGGATACTGCACTGATAGATTTTGATCCTAACGAACCGCCTTTTTTCGGCCCGGTCAAATCAATGCCAGCCGTTGCCAAAGCGCCGGAACCAGTTACTTCTCAAAAACCAGATCAAACTGCAAAAGTTCAGGAACCAGTTAAGGCTGCATCCCCTCAGCAAGGAACTCCAGATATGCCTAAAGCTGCCGAAGTAAAGGTCGACGGCCCATTCAGCACAGCAACATCAACAGTTTACTATTATGTAATAGATGTATCCGATGCCTCATTAACACTAAGCTCGTCACGTTTTGGTATTGGTCAGTTTAACCGCGGAAACTATGGCGGCAGTGGTCTAAAACACCAATTAAAAGAATTTGACAATGATCAACTCATTTATGTGGGGAACTTTACTAATTTTGACGAGGCAAAAACCTATGCATCCGGAATCACTCCACAGCTAAAACAAATCATGAAAGTTCCCGTTAATATCTACACAAGTTTCATCATCAGCAAAGAGAATTTCGAAAAACTTACCAGTAAAGCTTTGCTGGATAAGTACATAGAATTTTATAAAAACAACTATTAAAAATGAGGAAAGCACTTTCGCAGGAAGACATCAGAAAGTATAACTTTACATTATGGAAATTATTAATCGGGGGAATAATTCTCTTTTCCCTGTTTATCATTTGCATCGGGTTTGGATTATTTGGAGAGCTCCCATCATTCAGAGATATTGAACACCCTAAAAGTAACCAGGCATCAGAAATTGTAACTGATGATGGCAGGGTTCTAGGCACCTATTTTGTGCAAAACAGATCAAATGTTACCTATCCGGAAATCTCAGAAAATGTAATTAATGCATTAATTGCAACCGAGGATATCCGATTCAGAGACCACTCAGGTATCGATTTCAAACGTACCTTTACTATATTTTTTTATGCCCTTGTAGGTAAAAAACAAGGGGGTAGTACAATTACCCAACAGCTTGCTTTAAACCTGTTTTCTGAAGAAGGAAGACAAAAAAACTTTGCAAAGCGTATTTTACAGAAGTTTCAGGAATGGGTTATTGCCGTAAAACTTGAGCGTAACTATACCAAAGAAGAAATTATAGTCATGTACCTTAACACTGTAGAATTTGGCAACCAGGCATATGGCATCAAATCCGCCGCAAGAGTTTATTTCAACACTACCCCAGATAAACTAAGCGTTTCACAAGCAGCAACGCTTGTCGGTATTCTTAAAGGAATCACCAGGTACTCACCTACACGTAACCCTGAGCGGTCTTTAGCCAGAAGAAATACAATTATGGGATTAATGCTAAAAGAAAACCTGCTTACCCAGCAACAATTTGATGTGGAGCAACAAAAACCACTCGGCTTACACTTTAGCGCAGCAACTGTTAACGACGGCATTGCGCCATATTTCAGAGCTGTTTTAAAGAATGACATCAGAAGAATATTTGAGGAGCGTTCTATAACAAAACCTGATGGAACTCCGTATGATCTTGACAGGGATGGGTTAAAGATAATTACAACCTTAAATTACGACATGCAGGTTGCAGCTGAAGACGCGCAAAAGGAATACATGAAAACCCTTCAGCAGTCGTTTATAAACAGCTGGAAAGGGCGAAACCCATTCAAAGGAAAAGAAGCCCAGATAGAACAGGGTGTTAAAAGATCTGACAGATACAGAGCTTTACAGCTTGAAGGTAAATCGGAAGCCGAAATTAAAGAAGACTTTAATACTCCTACCCGTTTAACCATCTTTACCTGGAAAGGAAATATAGATACCCTAATGAAGCCTATTGATTCCGTAAAGTACTACAAAATGCTTTTAAGAAATGCAATGATGGCCATGGATCCGCAAACAGGATATGTTAAAGCCTGGGTTGGTGGCATTAATTACGAGCACTTTAAATACGATCAGGTTAAAATGGGTACAAGGCAGGTAGGTTCAACAGCTAAACCATTTACCTATGCCGTAGCAATTGAAAACGGTTATTCTCCGTGCTTTTCTGTGCTTAACGAACCGGTTACAATAGAAGTTCCGGGAAGTCCACCATGGACTCCACGTTCCGGCGGTACTGTTCCCGGCTACCTGACTTTGCAAAAAGGACTTGCGCTTTCGCAAAACTATATTGCTGCTTACCTGATGAAACAAGTAGGCCCTACTGCAGTAGCTACACTAGCTAAAAAGATGGGTATTACATCAGAAGTACCAGCTTACCCGTCCATATCTCTTGGTTCATTCGATGCTTCTGTTTATGATATGGTTGGCGCTTACAGTGTTTTTGCTAATAAAGGTATTTGGACAAAACCAACCTATATTCTAAGAATAGAAGATAAAAACGGTGTGGTCTTACACAGCGAAAAACCAATCCCTGTTCCGGCAATGAACGAAGAAGTGGCCTATGTGATGACCCGTATGCTTAGAGGTGTAGTTACCAACGGAACTGGTTGGAGGTTAGCTGGCAGGTTTGGCATCAAAACTCCAATTGGCGGTAAAACAGGAACAACACAAAACAATTCCGATGGATGGTTTATGGGAATCAGTCCGCAATTGGTTGCAGGTGTATGGACCGGTTGTGAAGACCGTGCATTTCACTTTACCAGTACTGCACAAGGTGATGGAGCTACAACGGCTTTGCCTATTTTTGCCGGCTTTATGAAACGTGTGTATGCAAACCCTAAATTAAATATCTCTAAAGCAGATTTCGAACCTCCTAAAAGCGGTGTCTCCATCACTTTTGACTGTAACCAGTATCAGCAGCAGGAGCAAAAAACTGAGCTTGATGAGAAATTAGGTTTTTAACCAACTTAACCTACCTTAGTGTCAATGAGTGCTTTTGAATATAAAAAGGCTGTTAGTGATATTCCTCATAAACCCGGCGTATATCAGTTTTGGGATACCGAGGGCATTCTAATTTACATTGGTAAGGCAAAAGACCTAAGAAACAGGGTTGGCTCCTATTTCAATAAGGATAATCAAATGAATGGAAAAACAAGGGTACTTGTTTCCAAAATCAGAAAAATATCCTTTACCATTGTTGATACTGAAATTGATGCCTGGCTACTCGAAAACAGCCTCATAAAAAAGCATCAGCCAAGGTATAATATCATGCTTAAGGATGATAAAACATACCCATGGATCATCATCAAAAAGGAAGCCTTCCCGCGTGTATTCTGGACAAGAAAAATGGTTAAAGATGGGTCTACCTATTTTGGCCCTTATGCCTCTGTTGGCATGATGCATACCATACTTGACCTAATTAAAGAAACATACCCACTTCGTACCTGCAACCTCCCGCTTACCGATAAAAACATTAACGAAGGCAAATTTAAAGTTTGCCTGGAGTATCAGATCGGCAATTGTAAAGGCCCTTGTCAGGCTTATCAAACGCATGACGATTACGACAATAGTATAGAGGAAATCAAGGATATCCTTAATGGAAAAATAGGAAATGTAATACGAGATGTAAAGCAGGTTATTAAAAACTCTGTTGAACAGCTAAACTTTGAATATGCCCATCAATACCAGCTAAAGTTGCAGGTACTTGAAAAATACCAAAGTAAGTCTACTGTAGTAAACAGTGCCATTACCAATATCGATGTAGTAAGTATTGCTTCCGATGAGCGGTATGCTTTCGTAAATTACCTGAAGGTAATGAACGGTAGTATTATTCAGACTCAAACCATCGAAATCAAGAAACGATTAGATGAAACTGATGAAGAATTACTGACCATCGCTATTACAGAATTTAGAACAAAATTCCACAGTACCTCTAAGGAGATCATTGTACCTTTTGATATCGTGCTTCTCGATAACAATCTGAAGTTCACTGTACCTAAACTGGGTGAAAAGAAAAAGCTACTTGAGCTCTCTCAAAAGAACGTATTGTTTTTCAAAAAAGAGAAGTTAAACCAGTACGAAAAACTCAATCCTGATTTAAGAACTGACCGCATCCTTACGCAAATGCAAAAGGATTTAAGGCTAACTCAATTACCAAAACATATAGAGTGTTTTGATAACTCCAATTTTCAGGGCCAGTATCCGGTATCTGCAATTGTAGTTTTTAAAGATGCCAAGCCATCAAAAAAAGACTACAGGCACTTCAACGTGAAAACAGTTGAAGGGCCTAATGATTTTGCCACAATGGAGGAAGCTGTTTACAGACGATATAAGCGCATGTTAGAAGAAGAAGGAACATTGCCCCAACTTATTATCATTGACGGCGGTAAAGGCCAGTTATCATCAGCATTAACAAGCTTAAAAAAACTGGGTATAGACAAAAAAGTTACCGTAATTGGAATTGCCAAGCGTTTGGAAGAATTGTATTATCCCGGAGACTCTTACCCACTTTATCTTGATAAAAAATCTGAGACCCTAAAAGTGATTCAGCAACTAAGAGATGAAGCGCACAGGTTCGGTATCACCTTCCATAGAAAAAAACGAGATCAGGGAACATTAAAAACCGAACTGGAACAAATAGATGGTATAGGCAAAACCACTGCCGATAAGTTGTTAAGACATTTCAAGTCGGTAAAGAAAATAAAAGAGGCATCAGAAGCAGCACTTGCGGAGGTGTTAAACAAAAAACAGGTACAAACCCTGCTCAGTCACTTCAAACAATAGGATATAAACTTTACGCAAAAGTATAGAAACATGTCATCTCGACTTTAGGCGAGATCTCTTGAACTATTCAAGCAAGAGATCTCGCCTAAAGTCGAGATGACGAAAAAGTTAAAACAAAATCTGTTCTAATACTCCCAAAGACTCTGTTCAAAATCAGAGATCGATTTCTTTATCCGTTCAGACTCATAAAGCTTTCTAGGATCTTTAGGATCAGTAAGTCCTAACATGTCCGTAATATTTTTATTTCCCGGATTGGTTTCTTTAACAACATAACTCGAGAACAATCTTCTAATAAAAAAGTCATCAAAAGTTAAAGTAGAAGCATCATTACCTGGATTGTTAAGGCGTTTTTTACTTAACAGTTCACGGGCATCATCATAATAAACCCAAAATACAGGTTGCCAATGTCCTTCAACCTCTTTCATTGGCGCAATACCAACTATTCTTGGTTCAAAAATAGAACGCTTAGAATCCAGAATCCAATCTTCCTTTATTCTGTATTTTAAAAACTCATCTGATCTTAATCTTCTTAAAGAAGGTTCAGCAATTTTACCCGTTGCAGAATCAGCTACGCCTTCACTTACCCCTCTTGCACTTTGCAAAGCCTCCTGGGCAGTCAAAGCAATGCGAAACGAATCATTATCATCCAGAATCTTCCCGGCGGTAGTATCTTTATTAGAATATACAGTTAACTCTTCATTACCAATCGCTTCCAGTAAAATATCAATTAATTTAGCATCTTCAGCTTTAAGAACGGAGTTAATAGTGTCTCTTAAATCAATTTCACGCCAAATTCTTTTGGCATAATAAACATCCTCTTCCCTTACATCTGCATATGGAACCATCACATTACTATCGATGTCCTTTCTTACCGCAAAGCCATCCTTTGGAGGTGTTTTAATCTTAGTTTTCTTAAGCGAATCCACCTTAGCCGGAGCTGCAGGAACCTGTGCAAATGCACCAATACTTAACAACAATAATGCAACAATACCTAAGACATTTTTCATAATATTTTATTTTGCTACAAATGTAATTCCGTCTAAAACTTTTTGTCTTCCATCTGGCCCTTCGCAAACAATATCCTTAAAGATAACAGTTGCATTTGGTTTAATAGAATTTAAAGCCCCTTTAATCTGTCCGTTAAAACCACCACCATTACATGAAATGGTAACCGCATCGGCTTTTGGGTTAATAAAGGTAGCAGAAAATCTGATTACCCTGAATTTAACATCGAAAACGAAATCTTCAAGCTGTGTCTCAATTCCCCCGGCACCTTCTAACCATTCCAAAGGAACATTACCTCCGGCTTTTCCTTTTACATATGCTCTTGGTGTAGGCAATCCTTTAACTCTGAATTGCTGAGAACCCAGATTTAATGTTTTACCTGCATTAGTAGCAGAAACATTAATGCTTAAAGTTTTACCAACCTGTCCACCATCAACATTAACAGTATACTTACCATTACCGCCAGAAATAGATCCACCTGAAATAGAAGCACGAACACTTTCTAAAGGAAAACCAGCTGCAGAAACAGAAAATGGATTAGGGATCCCTGCATAAATAACATTCATTTTATCTGGCGAAACCGTTGCAGAAGGCTTAGCTACCTGATAGCTTTGTTCAGCAGTAGGATATTCTTCAATCTGTCCGTCGGTTTGTCTAACGCGGATGATCGCTTTCCATCTAAAAACACCAACACTGCCGGTGCTACCAGAATAAGTTCCTTTACCCTCTTTAACAGACAAAGCGTTTCCACCAACCGAAATTTCCGGATTAGATCTAGAGTCACTAGCCGTTAAGAAAACCTGAGCGGTATACGGCTGACCTTGTACCACATATGAACTTGGCGCTACAGCAACCGCTTCAAACTGATCTAAATTTACAAGTGCTTTATCCATGTTGCCGAATAATTTCTTTACAATCTCAGCTTCTGCATTTTTAACATCAGACTGTATCTTAGTTAAAATTGTATTTGCAGCAGTAAGCGGAGTACCTTCACTAAAGTTAATGTCCTCCCACTTTTTATTGCCGTTGATATTTTTCTCAGCGTCCTTAGCCTCAAGGGTAAAGGTTACACCTGCACGATCTTTTTTATCCAGCAAGGCAATTAATTTCTCACGGGTTTCATTGATCTTAACTTTAAGCTTCTGCCCCTCTTTCTGATTAATCATAATACCCTGCGCAATATCCAGATTTGCTCTTTCCACAAGATCCCCAGTCTCCTCATCAATCCCTTTTCCTTCAGCATTAAACTTATCTTTCAGCTTCTGTACGTAATTATTCAACTCATCAGCATATGCTTTAGCTTTATTGGCCTTTTCCCATATTGGCTGAGCCCTTGCCGGCTCATCTTTAAGTTTCGTGTTTTGAAATGATGTAAATAATTGCTCAATGCCTGTATTTACGTTAGTTTTTGAACTAACTAAACTATCATTGATATTTTTAAATGCATTTAATATAGTATCTGATACGTTTAGGGCGAGCATAGCTAACAATACCAAATACATGATATTGATCATCTTCTGCCTCGTTGTCTGTTTTCCTGCGGCCATTCTAAATAGGTCTGTTTGGTTAATTAATAAATAAAATAATTACTAACTATCCGCGTGGCTGGTTCATAGCAGATAACATATTGCCATAAATAGCATTTAAAGATGACAGGTTTTTAGCCAATTTGCCTACTTCATCTTTAAACTGTTTAGAATCTTCCATTGATTCATTAAAGTTGTTCATCGTAAGCGATAAGTTCTGGTAAAACTTATTCATAGATTTCAAATGAGCACTCGAATCCTGTAGTTCTAATTCATATACAGCATTTAAAGCCGACAAGTTCTTAGCCAATGTATTTACCTGCTCATGGTAAGACTTAGAGGCAACATTGCTCTCGCCCATTTCTACCAATTGAGAAGTAGCCCTTTCAAATGCATTGTTGAGGCTATCAAAGCTTGCCGAAGCACCTTTGATTTTACCCGTAAATTCAGCTGTTGCAGTTGAAACATCAGCTACATTAGATATAGCAGCAACTTTATCGCCAAAAGTACGTAAACCCGTACCCAGGCTTTCGATCAATTCAGGGCCAATTTTAGCGTCTACAAGCATCTTATCTAAGGCCGCAGTTGAAGAAAAACTTGCAGCAGGCGCAGCAACCGGTCTGGCCGAAGCTTTAGGAAGTTCACCATCAAAATCGTCTCTTAATTCAGGATATACCCTTTCCCAGGCTGGTTCTGGATCAGGCTGAATAAATCCGGTTAGTGCAAAAAGAATTGCTTCTACCCCTAATCCGGCACCAATCATATAATTACCCCAAACACCACCCAGGTGCAGGATTTTGAAAAGTGCTCCAAGAATTACCACACTAGCACCAAGCGATATAGCTAAGTGCATCTTATCAAATTTTCTATTTGCTGCCATTTTATTAAAATAAGGATTTTCGATTTTTGGGTTTTGTTCGTTTAGTTTTTATAAGAAATATCAGTTCCAGGATATGAAGAAATACATCTGAAGCCAATATAAGATCTTGCTTCATCCTGATACTCATAAGTACCAACAGCGTTTTGCAGGAAGAAACCTATGTCTTTCCATGAGCCCCCCCTTACAACCTTACGTTTTTTGTATTTGCTGTCGGCAGTTTTGGCTACATATGTAAAATTAGGATTAAAATCGTGCAGCATTGGCGCTGCTGATGGGTTGTAAGCTGTTATGGTCCATTCTGCAACATTACCAGCCATATTATATAACCCGTAATCATTCGGAAAATACGATTTTACGTTTACAGTATACAGTCCACCATCATCTGAATAGTTTCCACGTCCAACTTTAAAGTTTGCCTGCATGCATCCTTTAGTGTTACGCACATATGGCCCGCCCCAAGGATATTTTGTTTTCACATTACCGCCTCTGGCAGCATATTCGAACTGAGCATCGCTTGGTAATTGGTATTCAGGTCTTGAGTTAAGCGGTTGTTTCCTTGCTACCGCTACTGATTCATAGAAGCGCGTACGCCATACACAAAATGCAGAAGCCTGCTCCCAGTTTACACCAACTACGGGATAATCGTCGTAAGACGGATGGTTAAAATAAGTTTTAACCATTGGGTCATTCTGCGAATACGAATAATCCACTTTCCAAACCATCGTATCCGGATAAACTGCAATAGATGGGTGGTGATTAGGATTAGAAGGATCAGGCAAATCGGTATAGGTAACAATAAAATCCTGTCTCTTTTTAGAAGGATCATTTCTTCCTTCAGCAGCAAGGTCAGTGCTTACATAGCTGTAAGCATATCTTAATTTTCTGATATCAATTTCATTTCTTCCGGGAATCGCATCCGCTCCGCTATAATACATGTCGGTTAGCTTACTGCCGTATCCGCCATTTTTATTACTCCACAGTTGTGAACCGTTACCAACTTTTCTCCAGTCGATATTTCTTGTCCCACCAAGAGGAGTTGAGCCTGCCGGTCCTTGCGGTTGTGCCTGAAAATAGTTCGGCGCACCAGATGGGCCTAAACTAGTTACAGCAATTGAATCTCTTACCCAGTTTACAAACTGCCTGTACTCAGCATTTGTAATCTCGGTTTGATCCATAAAAAATGCACTAAAGGAGGTCATTTTACTAGGCGAGCTCTGAGAGTTATTAATGTCCTCATCAGATATACCTATAAGGGTTCTGCCAGGAGGTATGTAAACCATACCTAAGGGGATCCTATTATTTCTGAATTTTTTATTGTATACACCAACCAGTTCTCCCTGGCCTCCCTTTCCGCAACTAGAAAGTAATATTGCAACAATAAAAAAACCTAATAAGTAGCTGTTTCTCATAATTAGCGTCAAGCAATTTCCTAACAATTTTATCAATAATGATTGATATATACAATTATTAAGGGGGAAAATATGCTTAAAAACTAAAATGAACAGAATTTAGTTCAAATGAACTCAAAAAATATAGTTTAACGAAATAACGATTAACTTTATGTTAATCGTTATTTGTTAGACTTTTTAATATAGTTTTCTATAGCCATAATCATAGAAGGAGCCTCCGGTGAAGGAGCTGCAATGTCTACAATAAGGCCTGCATCTTTAACAGCTTTATGGGTATTTACTCCAAAAGCGGCTATGCGAGTATTGTTCTGTTTAAATTCAGGGAAATTAGTAAATAACGATTGAATGCTTGATGGGCTAAAGAACCCGATCACATCATAAAAAACTTCGGCCAGATCAGAAAGATCCGAAACAACTGTTTTAAATAATACAGCCGGAGTAAAATCATAACCATTCTTCTGCAAGAAATTCATAGTATCCTCAGTAGCTACATCAGAGCAAGGGTAAAGGAACTTTTCACCTGCGTGTTTTTTCAAAACCTCAGCTAAATCTGCCGCAGTTTGCTTTCCAAAAAAGATCTTGCGTTTTCTATACTGAATGTATTTCTGCAGATATAAAGCAGTAGATTCTGAAATACAAAAATACTTCAGATCGGCAGGAACTTCGTACCTCATTTCTTCACAAATTCTGAAAAAATGATCAACGGCGTTTCTGCTGGTAAATACCACGGAGGTGAAATCACTTAATGTAATTTTATCCTTTCTAAAATCCCTGGCAGGTACTCCTTCAACATGAATAAATGATCTGAAATCAATTTTCAAGTTATACTTTTTTGCCAAATCAAAGTAAGGAGATTTCTCTGTTTCTGGTTTCGGTAATGTTATTAAGATACTCTTTACCTTACGCAACCTATCTTCTGTCTTTTCTTGCATTTTACAAATTACACGGTTATAATCCTATTGCCTTGATTAAAATTAATATAGGGCAAATTTCGAGGGCACAAAAGTACAAAAACAAATAGACTTTTGAAAATCGATGATGAGATAAAATATTAACCCCTGCCCTTATGAACTGAAAAGCAAAGATCACGCCTAAAAGTATAAAAGAGATCGCAATGTAGTATGGACCATACTTTAAGGGGGATAATGCGAATGCAATAACCAGTGGAATGAAGATTAAAGAGAGGTTAAAATAACTCAAATATAATATTGTAACATATTCATTAACCGGCTTCTGAATGTCAAAAAGGTACCCTAATATCCTTAAAATAACTATTTTCATGATATATAAAACCACAATAAGAATAGAAATGCTCAGGTAAAACTGGAACCCTGTACCCGGAAAGGAGATATGATAAAAGCCAGAAACTAGGTAAAAAAACATACCTATTGTAAAACCAAACTGAACAAATAAGAGCAAAAAAGGCCACGATGTAAACAGATTATCTTCTTTATTAAGATTGTTCAAAACCCTGTTACTAAAAAAGGATTGTACAATTGTTTGTAACTGTTTATTAAAGGATATTTTTAAAACTGCAAACAAAACCAAAAGCAAGGCTACTATAGCTGGAACCCAAACTGAGCCCTTTGGCACTGGTTTGCCCAATCTGTATTTACTCACCTTCATTGCGGTAAGCTCTCTATATCTGTTAATAAGATCAGAACGGCCTACAACATTTGCCTTAATTATGCTATCCATAATCATGTGTTTACGGATCATTGAATCAGGAAAAAGCCAAGTGTGGGTCATTATCGAATCCGTAACAAATTTCTGACGGGCAAGAAAAGCCGGATCCTTTACAAATTTGCGGGTGTAAGTAATTGACGCTACAACACTATCCGCTGTCTGTGGTACTGTCTGTGCATAAGTCTGGCTATAGCCGAAGGCAAAAAATAAGGAGACAATTAGTATAACACGACTCAAATTCATCGCTCCAAATTTAGATAAAACTTTTGAAGATCGTACCACTAGCATTGGTAATGAGCCCCAGCTGGTTCCACACTGGTTTGAAACTGCTTCGGGATTGGTGCGGGTAAGGGTACCTTTTTTCCCAGCCAATCTGCTCTCAGTTGCTCATTCTGTCTTGATTCAGTCCAAGCCCAGTTTCCTTACAGCACGGTCTGAATACATAACCAGATATACCTTTTCTATAGTAAAAAAATACTTATCTTTAATTAACCCTATAATGTTTAAGTATGGATCCCTACAACTCGGTTGTTAAAAAAATGGCACCAACTGAAGCACTTCAGGCTTTTGTATCTGAATATGTTTTCCGAATACTTACCGTACCAAAAGGCCATCATGTTGTTAAAGCGATGCCTTTACGGGTAATGGGCTCAATTGATTTCTTTTTGGGCGACAGTTTCGAAACTATTAATTGTAACTCTAATCAGACTGAGCCCTTTGCAAGATGTACCATTCGCGGTCCGCGTACTCATAAAAAATATACCATTTCAATTAATGGACATTTTATTTCTTTTACCATTAAATTTAAACCTGCCGGCCTGTATCGTCTATTAGGTATTCCTGCAAGTCTTTTTTGTAATCAGGCTGTTGATGGGCAACTGCTATTTGCCAATATGTTTAAAGAAATAACCGAAAGGCTGATGTCTTGTAATACCATAAATGAGTGCGTAGAGATTGTAGAGCCTTACCTACTGCAAATGGCATTAAAACATGCCAAAATCTATCCTTCTAAAGCGGTAAATCAAATGACAAACCTGATCCTTACCAGTAAAGCTCTAGTATTTTTGCCTAAGGTGTCCCTATCGGATAGGCAGCTGGAAAGGAATTTTGCAAAAGAAATTGGTACTACCCCTAAGTTATATAGCAATATGGTTCGCTTTGAAAACCTGCTCCGTTATAGAATTGATTTCCCAGATAAAAGCTGGACCGAAATAGCTTATGAGTTTAATTACTACGATCAGATGCATCTTATTAAGGCCTTTAAAAGATTTCTTGATATTACTCCAAGCGATTTCCGTCCGGGAAACTTTGCCATTTAATCTATTTTGAAACATCATTTTGTGCTTAATATGCTAGCAAAAGATGTCGCTTTTTTACTATTAAATTCGATAATACCACTTGAAATTTGGATATACTTCCATTAAATATCCATCTATGAAAACTCATCAATCAATATTATTACCAACACTAATATTGTTGGGACTGGGGATGTTGATGTTGCTCACAGTAGCATCAATATTAAGTTGATCAGATATTAATATGACCTCTGCAAAAAAGCTTAAATGATTCTATAACTTTTGAAGTTCTGCCATGCAGCTGAATAAACTGGAAAGTGCGAAACATCTCGATTCCTTTAACATCTACAATACTAAGTTCATTCCTTTTCAGTTCTCCAATAATGGTTTGCATTGACAAAAATGCCGCAGCTTCTGAATGAAGCAGATATTGTTTTATGCTGACATTACTTTCCAGTTGTAATTCAATTTTGAGATCTTTTAGGCTTATACCAGCTTCACTTAATGCTTTTGAAATAACATCGAGTGTCCCCGACCCATGTTCTCTAAGTACTAATTGCAAATCAAGTAGCTGATGGGGCACGATTTCTCCTTTTTGAGCCAATGGATTGTCAGACTTTGTAACCAAGACCAACTCATCATCACTAAATTTTTCATAGTTTATCTGTGGATAATGCATCTGCCCTTCTACCATTGCCACATCAATTTTACCATCTATTACCAGTTGTGTAATAGATTCTGTATTCCCTCTGGTAAATGTAAATATGATTTCGGGGTAAGCAGCTTTAAATAAAGCAAGAATTTTAGGCATGAAGGTTTGTGCCAACGTTGTACTTGCTCCTATACGAAGGTTACCCCTAAGTCCATCGCTTAACTGAGCCAGGTCGTTTTCGATAAGCAAATAGATTTCAAATATTTTCGCGGTATGCTTTAATAAGACATTGCCAGCCGATGTTAAGGAAATATGATTTCCGTTCCGAACAAACAAAGCCATATTTAACTGTTTTTCGAGCTCTCGGATATGTCTGGTTACTGCAGGCTGTGTAATAAACAGTTCCGCAGCTGCTTTAGTAAAGCTCAATTTTAGTGCAACAGTTTGAAATACTTGTAACCTGAAATCGAATATCATGCAGCCAATATATAAATATCCATAGAATTATGTAATGACCTTTAATAACTTTTTGTTATGACCTATAACTATAAACATCTTTTGCATTAGCTTCATTAATGCCATCTTTGGGTAACACACAAATGAAAAATTATGCTAGTAAACCAATTAAAACTCTTCGCCATTATTGGCATCACTGCTTTAATCTGCAGTTGTAATGAACCGAACAAACCAACACAACAGAAGGATTTAAGCGAACCAAAACCCATAGCTATTGTTAATGAGGTATGGCAGGCTCCTGATGAGCGTACAATACCAAAAAATGCCAACGGCGAAATGATCCGCTATGGTAAAGATTTGATTGTAAATACTTCTGCTTATTTTGGACCTAAAGGAAGATTGGGTAAATTTACTAATGGATTGAATTGCCAGAATTGCCATTTAGATGCAGGTACAAGGATATTTGGAAATAATTACGCTGCTGTTATGAGTAGTTATCCGAAGGTTACTGCACGCTCAGGAAAAATAATCAGTCCTGCAGCACGGATCAAAGGCTGTTTCGAACGTAGCCTGAATGGTACGATGCCAGATTCTACTTCCAAAGAAATAAGAGCAATGCTGGCTTATATGGAATGGCTTAATCAGGGAGTTGAAAAACCGGAAGGCATGTATGGAAGGGGGACAGAAAAAATAGCGCTGCTAAATCGTCCTGCCGATCCTAAAAAAGGCGCATTGCTATATTCCTCAAAATGCAGAAGCTGTCATGGTGAAAACGGTGAAGGCATTGCCGCAGCCGGAGCCAGGACCTTTGTTTATCCACCGCTATGGGGCAAACTAAGTTATAATGATGGCGCTGGACTTTATCGCCTCTCTAATTTTGCGGGCTTCATTAAGAACAATATGCCTTTTGGTGCTTCTTACAAAAATCCAATATTAACAGACGAAGAATCATGGGATATAGCCGCTTTTGTTAACTCACAGTATCGCCCTCGGAAAGATCAACAAAAAGACTACCCTGATTTAAAAAAGAAACCTGTAGATGCTCCATATGGCCCGTACGGGGATCAATTTTCAGAAAAACAACATAAATACGGCCCCTATCAGCCAATTAAAAATGCACACAAAACAAAAATATAAATGAAAAATTTAACCAAGTACATCTTTGCAATATTTGCAATCTTATTATTTACTGCCATCAAACCGGCAATGGCTCAAAACAGTCAGGAATTTCAATCGGCAAAAAGCAAAAACAAACAATATTATGCGCTTTATGCACTAAATAGCGGTGATGAGCAAAAGATAGCCGGAACACTAAGAAATATTAAAAATGCATTGGAAGATCCTCGTTTAAAGGGAAAACTTCATATTGAGCTCATCGCCTTTAGCGGAGGCGTGGCGGTTTATGACAAAAAAGGCCCCTTTAAAGAAACTTTGCTCGATTTAAAATCCCGTGGAGTAGATCTTGTTCAATGTGAAAATACAATTAGGGAGCGCAAAATTGAGAAGAGCTCTTTGTATGATTTCATTAACTATGTTCCCAGTGGTAATGGTGAAATTATCTTGCGCCACTATGAAGGATGGGCAATTGTCCATCCGTAGTATTTTTTAAAATGACGGTTTAAACCCCAAAATAATGAGCAAATTAAAACTAATCATACTTATACTAACAGCAGTGTTTTTCAATAATACTAATATCATGGCTCAGGATCATCGTTTCGATCCGCCATGGAATACACCTCCCGATGCAAAGGTGCAGTTTACAATTCCGGGAATTGACAATATACCCGATATTTATGGCGATATAAATGACCCTCAGCTGGTTGTATTTTTTGCAGGCAACCAGTTTATGGTTATTGATGATTTAATGAAATCATTTAAGCTTAAATACCCCCAGTATACCCGTGTATTTGCAGAAACTCTCCCACCGGGAATTTTAGCAAAACAGATTGAAGCAGGTAGCATCGTTATTGGCAACATGCGGATAACATTAAAGCCGGATGTATATACTGCTGGTAAAAGCAGAATTGATGAAAGTAAGGACTGGTTTAGCAGAATTGAGCTTTATGCTAAAAACAAACTGGCTATAATGACCCGAAAAGGAAACCCTAAGCAGGTAAATAAACTGGCCGACCTGGGCCGCAGCGATGTACGTGTAAGCATGCCTAATCCTGAATGGGAAGGAATTGGAAAACGCATTGAGGAAGCATATAGAAAAACAGGTGGAGAAGCGCTTAGAAACACCATTATGGAAACAAAAGTTAAGGATTCGACAACATACCTCACTCAAATTCATCACAGGCAAACACCTATGCGCATTTTATACGAGCAAAGCGATGCAGGGCCTGTTTGGTATTCTGAAGTACATTATCAGAAAATGATTGGTCACCCGATTGAATACATCGAGATTCCCGAAAACGAGAACATAAAGGCCCAGTATTATGCCGGGCAGCTTAAAAAGGCACCGCATCCTAAGGCGGCTAAAGATTTCATGGATTTTCTTGTTAGTAAAGAAGCCCGCGCCATTTACAGCAAGTACGGATTTGAGCTCCCTTAAAAAGGAGTTCAAATTTAATTAATTTTCTTCTTTAAGCGGACTCACTTTAATGGATTTAAATTTCACTTCACCATGCTTGGCGTAGAACCACAGAAACCCGCCCTTCTGTTCTGGAGTACGGTTTACAATGCATCTTTTGTTGTCAATTGAAACATCTATAATATCGTCTTTTACTATTACATCAAGCTTAATGGTTTTGTTTAAACCACTAACGGCTCTTATCATGGTATTACCAAGGCTTACCGTCTGGTTATTTGGCGAGAAGTTAAGTCGGTAACCAGCCTCTGCCTTTTCACGTGATCTTAAGTACAGTCCGTACTCATCAACCGAACCAATTGTTTCTATTTCCATAGTAATCCGACTGTTTAGTGGAATAGCCTCTGCATGGGCTGCTCCTACACCATTAGGTGCTTTAATTGAAATACCGTTTTTGCTGATAATAGAAGCGTACAAATCAGCAACCAGATCAGGTTGAATCTCTGTTCCGGTTTCAGGGATCATCTCTGCAGGGAATTTTGAGCTTAGGGTTCCATCGGCTTCCTGTAGGATTTCGCGAAAGATGGCATTACCGCCAAACCTTTCTCCTCCATCATCCTTATTTTGATCTCTTGAAGGAATCCATGCGGCTGCAATGCGTCTGTTGTCTTTAAATTCAGCAGTCTTAACAACGTTTGTCCACGACTCATTGATGGTTTGGTAACGGGGCTCTTCCCATGGGCCATAAGGGCTTTTAGATTTTACATAATAGGTATCTCCATTGTCGCCATACACCAAATAATACCACCCATTCCATAAGAAATAATCAGGGCACTCTGGGACTGATGATTGTCCGGTTAATACTGGATCAAGTACAGTCCAATTCTTTAAATCTTTGGAAGTAAGGTGTACCAAAGCACCACCTGCATGCCTCAAGACAGAATTCTCTTGCCAGCTGGATACGAACAAATGAAACTCTCCTGTTTTCTCATCTACAAACACCTTTGGGTCTCGAAAATCTCTTTTGCTATAACCCGGAGCTGAAGTATAAAATGGATTTGGCTTTTGCTTGTCGAAGTTAATGCCATCACGGCTTATTGCGTAACTCAGCTGTTCGTTTACCTGCCCTTCCTTGTTGATTAGCCGTGTTGCATAAAAAGCATAATATTTATTTTTATAATACACGATGGAACCTGTACAGATGGATTTTTCCCACTCCTCATCAATTCCAAGTACTACAGGATGTTGCTTCCAGGTTTTTAGATCTTTTGTGGTACTTAAGGCCCATTGATGGCCTCCCAATCCCTTTAAGCTGGCATGATGTGCAGAATCTAAAAGCCAGTAAAATGAGTAAGTGCCGTTTCGCGAAAAAGGCATGCAATCACCAACAAACAAATCACCTTTAGGCCTCCAGTATTGAAGGTTCTTAGTGTGTTGAATTCTAGGATCGTACCGCACACCAAGCTGCGCCATAAGGCTATTGGCCGCAAAAACGATTAGCATTAATAGTAAACATCTTTTCATATGTGTGGTTTAAAGTAAGGTTCTTATTTGGTTTTACCTGAAGCCATACCAATAAGTTGTAGCAGCACAGTCGGCTTCGCCATGTGCCCAGCCCAACATTTCCAGATCATATTTAAAGTCTGTTTTAAAAGTTACGCCATCAAGGTTTCTTGTTCTGGTAAAAGTATTATGACCGTACGAATCTTCAGTATCAGCCCGAGGTGCATTGGCAAAAGGAGATTGATAAAGCGCCACGGGTGCCCAAGAAGTATTGTAGTAATCTTCGGCTCCTGTGCCAAATTCTGAAGGGAAGGTTTCACCGTCTACATATAATTTCTGATCACCCTCGCCATACCAGGTATGCATGTGATTTAATACTGCAAAACTATCTCCAAGGAAGATGCCTTTGCCTTTAATTTTGCTAAGCTGCCATTCAATAGCTCCAGATGTCTCATCCCATTTCTTTATCGGGACTTTTTCTGAAAACTTCCAATGTGCATGAAAATACATACTGTTGGTGTTCCATGAGTAAGGTTGACTGATTGCTTTTAATGTGATGGAAACCGACTGATCGCTCTGGTTTTCCAGTGATACAGTAGCCGATTTCTGATAAGGCATAGTCCACCTGGATATAATTTTCCCATCAGCTGTAACAGTCCTATACCAGCTTTGCAAGGGCTTGCCACCTACTCCTGATCCTGAAAAATCACCGATCGGACATTCAACACTTTGTTCGCCATCAAACTTGATCTTTAGAATGGTTGACCTCAATAGCTTCTCTAGATTTTGCTTATCCTGAGTTGAAACTTCAATGCTTAAGAATTTAACTGCATTTGCTCCCTTGGGCAGATTTACGGATGCCGTTTGCTTTGGTGGAATAGTTTGATTTATTAATGATTTTTTTCCTTTAATAACATTTACAGGATTTAAAAGCTGTTCGTTAACCTTATCTAGTAAAGTGGTTAAACTTCTAGCCTCCTTTAAACTAAATGTTCTAACAGTTGTATTTGGGTCGTATTTGCGGAAATTGATTTGATAATATCTGGGTTCCTTTATTTCGGGTTGTGCATCTTCCCATGTAACCTTACAATGTTTTGCGTACGGCATTGGTAAGTAAAGTGTACTGCCTCCTTTTTCTAAAGGTTGATAACTGGAATGGGGAATTAATAAAGCGGGGCCGGGCTTTAGATCAATCTTCATCAGATCGTAAGATGGTATAACAATCTCTGGATTGGGATTATTGTCAAAATAAATCCTGAGTTTACCTGCTCTTTTAAAAGTGGTTAGCCAGAAACGCACCAATGCACCCGGGCCTTCCTGATCGAGCATAACATATTCTTTATGTCCTTCGTTCTGCTCTACCCTTATAAACTGCGAGTTATCGCCATTGGCAAACCATCCGGGTTTATCCGGCGAAATAGAATGACGATCGTAACTGCTGGCCTGACCAGCACTGTAATAAAGCTTGGGCCAATAGGTAACAGCATTAAAATCTGTCATTTCCTTAAGCAGCGAGGCTGTGGATACCGTCTGCGAGCGTCCAATAAATCCTGCAGCTATCAATAATACTGTTAAAATACCTGTTGTAAATTTTTGCATATGATTAAATCACTCTACTTTTTGCCAGAAAAATCAACCTGCACAATATTCTTACTTGGCTTTATCCTGAAAACCGTTTTATTATCTGGCTTACTAAAGGTACCTTTAATTGCTGTAATAGAATAGTTCATTCCTTCAAACTGACAATCAATTTTATTGGCATTGATTGCTTTAAAAGGGAGCACTGCATTTTCTGCAGCGGTCATATCTAAGAACCAGTTGATAGGCTTACTTCCTTTAACACTTAATGTCATTTGCCTTTCATCAATATCCATTACCAACGATGCAGCCTTGTTTTTTAAAGGCCATGCGATGTGTAATTTTCCCGTAGTCGGACTTTCTATAACAGGATCACCCCCTTCAAGCAACACTTCTTTACCATTCTCCAATGCTTTAAAACGCATACCCGCTATAGTGCCAGGTTTACTCCAGATATAGCCGTCTACAAAAGGAAGCGTAAAGAAAGAACACTCATTAGAGGTTGCCTTATCTTTGGTATAAACTGATGGGAATTCCTCATTAAATAGGTGAATATCACGAAAGTTTAAAGATCCGTTTTCCCACAGTAAATTAACCCTATAGAACCTGCTATTAAACCATACTGTTTTACGGTTGCTTCCTGAAAGGTCGGTATTTATTGTAACAGAAGTTGCCGGGGTTACTTTGTAATTATCTTTAAACCACTGTCCGGACGCTGCCAGTGTTTCTACTTTTACTTTTTTCTCGTCTCTAAGCTTTGCAATTAATGGTAACTGAATTTGAAAGCCTTTTGACATTGCATCCCAGGTAAACGAATTCTCCTGAYNCCGSMKGRGWKTMKRCMWRKKNNNTARACTSNTYCTTYAAMRAATTYKTTRMMGRASYNASTTTRYMMWKRTMKNNAAWCCMCTNNCCGGMMKCWGSMKRWRYWKNCTCAAGTGTAATTACCCCTTGTCTGTCTGTACCCAAACCATTATCGTATTGACGGATCGGATCGCTCCCAAGCATTCTAAAAATAGGAACAGGCAATTGGTTCTTTTCATTTTGTGCCGGCATGTATGAATTTATTTTGCTTGGATAGTAAGCCTGATTCCAATAACCACCCCATAAAGTATAACCATCTGTACCTACCTGATCTTTGCAATTGCTGGATGCTATAATGTGATATTTTTCGTACAGGTAAGTTAAGGTGTGAGAATCAATGAACCACGAGCCTACGGATTTAGGATAGTAGCCAAAAATACTTTTAAAATCGGCCATATAAACGTCTGCTAGCTTCTCACGTTCTTCTGGAGAATATCCTGTTGAAAAGCCGATATCAGCATGCCAGTCCCATGGGTAACGGCCACGCCATTTCAGTCCGGCTTTCTCTACCATTGGTTGTGGGATTTCCCACCAGGCGCCAATTTCAAATGCATCCTTAGGTAAGCTTTTTAACAGCTGTTGATAGCGGCTGTCCATCAAGGCATCGTACTGTAATAAAAAAGTTCCTCCTAAGTGGTACTTTTTCATCATTTCTACTTGCTTAACTACCGTTTGATAAAGCACATCCTGAGTAATCTTTGGATCTCTGGGCTCAAGCAAACGGATAAAATTCACGATATTGATGATCTTTGGTTTTGGCTTTTCCTTGGTGTGACCAGAAAGTGGACTTGCAATACCTGCAAGGAAGCAAAGTAAAAAAAGTAAGCTTGTTCTCATTGGAATATAAATGGTTTTCTTCAATTACCACAAATTTAACGCTATGAAATCCTTAACCATCCTGTACTGTTCTGTCCTGATAAACAGGTATCAAAAAGTATAAAGAAAATGTTCTTTACTATAAAGGCACTACTTTAATTTCCGGTTAGCTTTGATAATATTCCGAAAATTCAAAATGATGAGACTTACCCTGATACTTTCCTTTTTTCTGTTTCTTTTTCATGATGTTTGTTTTTCTGTTGAATTAGTGAACCGTGATATTGAGTATAACGTTAGTGCCAAAACAATTACAATCACTGTTCCTGATAAAAAAACATCAATTACAATTGATTACTCAAATGGCTGTGTAATTAAACAATTGAGTTTAAATGGGAAAAATACGCTTTCCTCGTCAGGGGTGTATACCGGAATCAGAACAAGTAACGCAACCTTCTCATCGGGCGAAGACAATAAGCACATCACTGTTACTAAAAATGCAAATGGGGTAACGTTAAGTGGCATTGGTTATGKAAATGGGGCAATTTCAGTGAAAGAAATATGGGATTTTAAATTGAATGGCAACAAGATAATTTGGGATATCACACGTGATTATGATAATGATGCTAATCTTGAAGATATGGCATTTCCTAAATGGAATTTTACTGACCTATCAGTCTGGAAAGGAGGAATTATGGATAATGGAGGCATGGTTTGGTGTAAATACCTTAAACAGGTAAACGACACCTATGGAGTACATACAGGTGAGGTAACATTCTGGAATACCGAATCTGGAGATGCTTTGCGTATTACTGCAAAAACCGATAAAGGCAAAGAAATTGCTTCCAAATATTCACATAGCGATAAAAATGAGTTTACCTATACGCAGTTAATCACAGATACACAACTGAATCAGCGCTACGATTTAAGCAGGTTTGTTTCGCAAAAGGCTGATGTATTTGCTCCTTTTGAAGTTAAAAAAGGAAGAACTAAAGTAAGTTTTGAATTACACTATGTGGATTATAACCGTGAGTATTCAAGGGGAACATTGGCTGGCATAGACGCGGTGGCGGTACGGGAACTGCTAAACACAACTGGGCGATATGGTGTTGTAGATAATAACATAATAGGGGCAAATGGCTGGTTAACCAATTGGAAATGTTTGCATGAACCTTTCTTTGCCCAGATCGGAATGGCAGTTAATGACCAAAACTATACCAACAACATGTCGGCAACGCTTGATCAGGAGCGGGATCAGGCCATGCTTAGCGATGGCCGTGTTCTATCCCGCTGGCACAATGCTGCTGGTGATGAGATACCGGGAACATACAATGCTAAAACCGGATATTACGAAGCAATGTGGGGTTATACAATAGACTCTCAAACAGGTTACGTGATTAATACCAGTGAGCAATTTGATTTAAACGGAAATGTCGATTGGTTGCGGTCTCATCAGTTGAGTGCGGAAAGGGCTTTGGATTGGTTAATCAAACGTGACTCGAACAACAATGGGATTTTTGAAATGATGAATGATGGTATTGCAGATAAAAAAGCAAGCGACTGGTTAGATATTGTTTGGGCCAGTTTTGAGAATTCTTTTGTAAATGCACAGATGTATGAGGCATTGACCCTGTGGTCTAAATGCGAAAAAGTATTGGGCAACCAGCAAAAATCAGATCACTATTCAGCAATAGCTTCTCGCTTAAAAACCGCTTTTAACAAGCCGGTTGAGGAAGGTGGATTTTGGTCGGCGGCTAAACAGCAGTATGTATATTGGCGAGACAAAGATGGCTCTGTACATGGAGATAATCTGGTTACTCCTGTAAATTTTGCAGCTATAGCCTTTGGTATATGTGATGATCCAAAAAGAATAGCGATGATCCTTGACCAGATAGAACAGAGGTCTAAAGCTGAAAATCTTTTTCACTGGCCATTGTGTTTTGATTCTTTCAAAAGAGAAGAGGTTAGTGAAGGCAACTGGCCATTCCCTAAATATGAAAATGGCGACATATTTCCAACCTGGGGATACCTTGGTGTAAGGGCTTATGCAAAATACGATAAGGCCATTGCTCTTAAATACATCAATAACTTGCTGAACCAGTATAAAAAGGATGGGCTCTCTTCTCAGCGATATAGCAGGACTACTCAACTTGGATTGGGCGATGATATTTTGGCTGGCATAAGTACAAGTATTACGGCTTTGTACAGGGATATTTATGGAATTAGGCCAAAATGGAACAGGATGGGATTGGAACCAAATATGAGTAGCACGCTAAATGGAACAAAATTCTCTTATACAAACCGCAGCACAGTTTATAACCTGGAACTAGGTGTTAACGACTATTTAATGAGCACAAAAGGTTTTTCAATAAAAAGCAAAGAAAGCTTTGGTGCAAATAAGGCAGACAATAAACTTACGTATTACCCCCAGAATGATGAGGTGATGTTGCTTCAGATTAATGCTGCTATTAACCATAGGATCGACATGGAGATTAATTCATGGGATACTAATGCATATTCATGGACCATGACCTCGCCTGGTAAATATCAATTTACACTAAAGGGATTAAGTCCTGGTAAAAAGTATGAAATAGCTGTAAATGGAGTGCTTAAGTCATTTACCTCAGGAAGTGATGGAAGCTTTTCAATAGCACATAGCTGTAAGTCCGCCACTAAATTTGTGGTGAAATAATCTCTATTAAAATTCATACCATTAGATTAAAATACTGGTTTTCAGTGATTGACCAGATAAATCTCATTGATTAAATTTAATTTCTAAAGCTTTTGAACGTAAAACCCCAATAAATATCATTGGTTTTTGCAATTGTCGTTTAAGTCCAGAGTTAAATTATGAGTAAAACTACTGATCAGTTTAGTGAATACGTGAATGCACTTTTCTTGGAAAACGCAATAAAAGAAACGCTTACTGCTTCAGATTTATATCATTCGCATAGCTTTTATCTTAACTTAATCCAGCTTCTTACGGAGAATGGCAGAAATGATATTAATATACCTACAGCCAAACTTGAGAAATTAGGCTTTGCCAGCTACCTTTATTTTAGGGCACTATTGATTTATGACCATATGACTGATAGTCAGACGGGAACAGCAGAAAAGAAAACAAATCTTTATCTTTTTTTTAGTTTTTTCGAGAGATCAGCAGCGGAGCTGGGGAGGCTGTACGAAAATAGCAATCCTTTCTGGCAGTACTTCGAAGCCTGCAAATTGCAGTACTTCAACACCATCTTCTTAGAAAAACAATGGTCACAAAAAAGGCCCTTAATTACTGAAACAGTATTCAAGAAAGTTGCAGCCGGTAAGTCTGCTGTATGCAATGCCATTGTTTATGCATTGAATGGGTTGATGCTTGAGGATTTTAAGGATACCCCCCATTGGTTAGAATGTCTGCAGCACCTGCATATCGGATTTCAATATCTTGATGATCTCGACGATTTTAAAAAAGATGGGATAGAAGAACAATGGACATATGCACATAGCCTGGTGGAGGAATCAATTAAAGAACAAGGACATGATTTATCCACAGTTTCAGATGATGCTAAATACCGTTTTCTTTTTCTTTCAGGCATAGCTGTAAGAAATTTGGAGAATGCCATTGACCATTTCCAGCTTGCAAAAACTGTAGCATTAAAAGCCCAGCTTAACAGGTTAGCGACATTTATCACAAGCAAAGAAGAAAGATGTCATAATCAGATACGGGAAATAAATCTGCTTATTGAAAAAACAAGGGACAAGGCGCGGAAAAGCAACGGTCATTTACAGGCCAGAACAATACAGCACTCAACCAAAGCAGGAATAGATTTTATGGAGGGCTCCTTGCAGGAGGATGGTTACTGGCGTGATTTTCTCACCTCGGCCGGCTTTGGCAGAGATTGGATTACAGCTTATATTGTCTTGCAGCTCTCGGATATACCCGGGAATGAAACACTGATAGCAAAAGCATCTGAGCAATTACTTTCCCGAACCGGAACAGCGTATAATGAAAATATCATCGCTGACGCTGACTCTATTAATTTTTTTATATGGATGCAAAAGAATAAGGGGGGTAAAATACCGGAGGCGACAATGGCTAGCTGGCGCTCGTTTATGCATGATAATGGTGGGTGGGCAACTTATAACAATGAAATATCGTTACGGGAAAAACTCGGCATGGAAAAAGAGATAAGCGTTGCAGGCTGGTTAATGCCGCATAATTGTGTGTCGGCTGTAGCCGCCTGTGTATTATCTTTTATGGAAACCCATGCGGCTTACGACGATACGATTGGTTATTTACTCAAACAACAACACGATGAAGGATATATTTCATCGTACTGGTGGACCAGTCCAATTTATGCCACCTCATTTAGCTTAATGGCACTTAGTAAGACAAAGAAACATCCAGATGCCGCGGCAAGAATGGCGGGCTGGTTAGGCAATATACAAAACTCAGACGGCTGTTGGTATAATCCTGCTGTAAATGAGCCCAGTGCATTTTATACTGCGCTGGCCATGAAGGCACTATTGCAATTCAACGATAAACACTATTTAGAAAAAATACAGAAAGGTGCAGATTGGCTTTTGAGGCACCAAACCAGCGATGGTAGCTGGCCCACCAACCGGATACTGTTACTTCCGGCAACAAATGTTACCCGGTTAGATACTGTTGAGCGCTGGCGCAAAAGCTCCTTTGGCGTCAACGTAATAATAGATGATCATAATCGAGTTTTCACCACGGCTACAGTATTAAATACGCTGCATTTATACGAACAAAAATATTCTCTTACCCATGCTAATTAAAGACCTCTCACTTTCAGAAACAGACAACAGCCGCTGGGTATTAAAAACCATGGATGGCCGCCATATGCGGTTGAATCAGGCAAGCGCCACCCTGGTACAGTTACTGCAGAAACATCAGAGCTATGAAGAAGCTGCACAGGACTTTAACCTGCATTTTAATACACACCTAAGTACCGATACATTTCGCCAGCTTGCAAAGGAAAAGCTATCCGGCTTTCAAATACTAACAGAAGAGGAAAATGGGAAGGTTCAGAAAAAGGGGAAATACCTGCATTTGCAAGTGCCATTCTTTTCAGCTTCAGTAGCAGGAGCCTTATCTACCCCCTTTCGTTTCTTGTACTCGCCGCGCTTATTTTTCATGCTGATCACTATACTTGCCGGCCTAGTTACCTTGATACTTATCAATTATCCGCCGCAACAGGCTCTGGAATGGACAAATACCAACTTGTTACTTCTGGCCTGTTTGGTTTACCCCTCGGTGCTGATACACGAACTCGGGCACATTGCAGCCTGCCGTGAAGCAGGCACTGAGCATGGGGAGGTCGGTTTTGCTTTTTACCTTATTTTTCCGGTGTTGTATTCAGATGTAACCAACATTTGGCAAGTGCCTAAAAAACGCCGTATCATAGTAAATCTGGCAGGTGCAACCAATGAATTGCTTTACGCTGTCTGTCTGTTTCTGATTTTTTATTTTACAGGCAACAAAACCCTGCTGACTGCCTTTTATCTTATCAATCTGAAAATATTGTTCGAGCTGAATCCTTTTGTACGTATGGATGGTTACTGGGTATTTTCAGATATCACCAATACGCCGAATCTACTGCCAAAGGCCAATAAACTGGTNARSKAAGWTTTTGGAGCACTTTTTTCACGCGGTAAACACTTGCCTGTTGTTTTTAGCCGAACAGATAAATGGCTATTTATTTACGGTATGGCTAACACTGCTTTTATTTTGATTTATATGGGCTTTATGCTTATAAGCCACTTTGATAGTATAATTCATTTTCCGGCTATCCTTTCAGATCTGTTTATGAAAATGATAAGGCTGGAACTTTCATTCAACGACTTGAAGAGTGAATATCTTTTTGTATTTATTTTTTATTGGCTAGTGGGGAGGATGTTATATCATTTTATTATAAAAAACTCGCGGGTTGCATCAGCTAAGTTAGGCCGGGTGGCTTACTGATGTCTATTTAATTTCATCCGGATAACCTATTAATTATTTACTATTATGAAAAATTCAACCGAAGAATTACAGGACTATCAACCAGAGTTGGTTAAAATGTTCGAAGTAGAAGAGCTGGAAGAGAGAATGGAGTTTGCTGCATGGAGTCTTTCTGCTAAAGCAAGTAATGACGGCTGGGAAGCGAGTGCTACTGTTACTCTTTAGAGGCTGACAGTCTACAATAGGAGCATGGTATTGCGCAATACCATTGCTCCTATTTTTATTTCTTATTTTTATCCTTATGCGATTTTATCAGATTCTTATTCTTTATTGTCTTGGTTTTACTTTTTGTATGCCGGAGCTTTTTGCCCAGGTATATTCAGGCATTAAACTGCATGGAATTGTTGCAGATTCAACTAATAAACAACCCTTGCCCAATGCGAGCATTTACAATGACCAGAATCACAATGCTACCGTAAGTAATGATGAAGGTGCTTTTGAGATTCATACAGATGTGCTTCCTGTTACATTAAGCATATCTTATGTCGGTTATCAGACCAAAAAAATTACGGTTACAGATACCACCCAACACTTATCAATCGTGCTTAGCCCTGCATCCATCAGCCTTGATCCGGTGGTGGTTGACGGTGATGGTGCAATCCAGCTAATCAGGAAAGCATTTGAAAAAACTTATCCCCATGCTACCAGAAAGTATTATGGCAAAGGATACATCAGGCAGTTCACAAAGGAGGGAAATACCTACACTGGCATGCAGGAAGCTATTTTTAACGGCCAATGGCAGAGTTTTGCCATGACTGGCTGGCAACCACTACAAACTAGGTATGCTAATCTGGAGAAAAGTATGATCAGCTTTACAAACTTTAGTTTCTTTAGCTTTATGTCTACAGGATATTTACCAAGTAATATTGTGCGAAAACCAATAACGAAAAAGCCGGATTCTCTGTATGATTGCCGTATCATCCAATATATAACAGGAATTAATATGCATGAAATTGCTGTAATCATGTGTACGCCTAAAAGTAACAAGACCCATGATATGTTCGCTGGAAAGATATTCATTGATACTGAGAATTATGACGTATTGAAACTTGAAGGGAAAATCCTTAACTTTTCATTTGACCTGAGCGGCCCACTAAAATTAAAAGACACAGAAGTAAATACGATAGTGAATTTTAAAAAGACTGTAGATGGTGCTATCGTTCTTGACTTTGCAGATATTAAATTCACCAGCAAGGCCACATTTGGTTTTGTGACGGCTAAGAAATTGTTTTATGATGCAAAAATCTTAATGTACGATTACGATGATGCACTTTCGAAAGAGAAATACATGATCATCACACCAAAGATCCACGATGTGGGATTGATGAAGAACATTCCATACAGCAGTGACACATGGGATCGTAATACTAGGATTTCACATACTCCGTTGGAAAACGAGATTATACGTTCTTTTGAACGCCGTAAACTAATTAGTAATTACCTTCGCTAATCTGATCAGCTCTTTATAGTCTCCATACWMMTGAAKMYAKANGTWWNCWWMTSYASATMARTCNTWWWWATACCNTTAWKKKWGMMAKWWGTSNGGRWTARARTTNNCATCTTATAATCAACACATTACACCGACAAAACAACAAATAAGTGTCATGAAAGAAGAAAGATATGCAATATCAATGAAGTCCTTTAATCTCGTTCCATTACCAGAAATGGCATTAAGTTTCATTGCAGCAATATCATCAGGAGAAGCCATGCGCACACTACCAAAATTTAATAATGGTTTAACCAATGGATAATTGTGTGTAATAAGATCAACTTTAACCCCACTAATTTCTCCCTTAAGGGTATTTTTAGATTGATAATCCAACTGAAATTTGTACTTATCTTCCAAATCAGACAGCATCTGGTTGTCATCAAATGAAGCTATAGTAAACAAATCCAGATCAATGCTTATCCGATGGCCAATTTGCAAAGACAAAGCCGTTCCGCCGACTAGGAAAAAAGCCTTCAGCAATTCATCATTCATTAAAGTGTTTAGGAGTTCCAGTGTGATTCACTGACTGTTTCTTTTCGTAGCATTTCATTGAAGTTATGGGTATATTAAATTGATGGCTTACAAAGATCATATCTTTATCATTCAGATAAGCCAAATTTTTAATGGCCAATTTTACCCCTTCGACCCCATATTTGTTTAATATAAAATACCAGTCTTTTGGCCATCCTCGCTCAATTACCCTTTGAACAACTACATCACGCATTTCGCTATAATCAAAATCACTGAGGTTAAACTCCCAGAGCAATTTTGGATTAAGGGTTACATCAGGAAAATTTTTATAGTCACCAAAATACATAATCTTTCTTTCCTACACTGTTTAACAAAAATACGGAATATCCATGTTAAAGGCAATAAAAATATAAAGAATGAGAGGAATCGTCGTAGATCATTTTACTAAAAAAATCTCTCTATAATCTCAAAATGGTGTCTCTTCGGGTTTAATCGGATCAGCTCCTTATGGCCTTCATATTTCTGACTAAAGACATTATCTTCTGCACACAAGTCATTTTTATACCTTATTTTTGCCGGATGTCCGGCATTTATATCCATGTTCCTTTTTGCAAGAAAGCCTGTAGCTATTGCGACTTTCATTTCAGCACCTCTTTAAAATACGTTGATGAGATGACTAATGCGATATGCGAGGAAATTATTCGTAAAAAATCCAGAGTAACCGATCAGATCGGCACTATTTATTTTGGAGGAGGAACACCATCTGTGCTTCCATCAAAAGGCTTTGAAAAAATATTTAATACCATAACTAAGCATTTCTCTGTTTCATCAGATGCTGAAATTACTATTGAAGCAAATCCTGATGATCTTGATGCTAAAAAGATTAGTGAATTAAGACAATTACCTGTTAACAGATTCAGCATTGGAATACAATCTTTTTTTGATGAGGATCTGATATGGATGAACAGAGCCCATAATGCGGGCGAGGCTGAAACCTGTATAAAACGTAGTCAGGATGCAGGATTTGAAAACCTGAGCATCGATCTTATTTATGGCTATCCTTTGCTAACCGACAACAAATGGTTAAGCAATATTAATAAAGCTATTGAATTCCAAACGCCACATATTTCGGCATATTCATTAACAGTTGAGCCACGTACTGCACTTGCAAGTGCCATAAAAAAAGGCAAACAGGCTCCTGTTAATGATGAACAGAGCGCCTCACAATTTATTACGCTTATTGATAAATTAAAAGAAGGTGGTTTTGAGCATTATGAAATTTCGAACTTCAGCAAACCAGGCCAGTATGCCGTTCATAATACCAATTATTGGCGCGGGATTCCTTATTTGGGGATAGGCCCATCCGCTCATGGTTTTAGTGGTAAAACACGATATCTTAATATCGCAAATAATGCAGCCTACCTAAGCGAATTGCAAGCCGGAAAACTCGCCGAAACGATTGAAGAACTTAGCCTTTACGACAGGTTTAATGAATATATTATGACCTCACTAAGAACAATGTGGGGTACAAGTTTAGCTAAAATTGAGTCAGATTTTGGTAAGGTGTTCTTAACGGACACTATTAAAAATATAAAGCCTTTTATAGAAAAAAAGTGGTTAGAGAATCAGAACGACCATCTTGTTTTAACATTAGACGGAAAATTATTTGCAGATCATATCGCATCTGAATTGTTTATAACAGAAGATGATCACCTTAAATATTAAGTAATGAATAATAAAGTTGTTTGGATTACCGGAGCATCCTCTGGAATTGGCGAAGCCCTGGTTTATGAATACAATAAAGCAGGAGCAAGATTAATTATATCTTCGCGCAATCGTGATGAGCTATTTCGGGTTAAAACGAATTGCAAGAATCCGGTAAATATTCATGTATTGTCTTTAGATCTTGAAAATACAGCCTCCTTAAGTGGGAAAGCTGAAGAGGCCATTCGTATTTATGGTCACATTGATATTCTGATCAACAGTGGCGGAATTAGTCAGCGTGGGTTGGCTCTGGAAACCGATCTTGAAACTGAACAACGTTTAATGAATGTCAACTTTTGGGGAACAACTATCCTAAGTAAAGCAGTGCTACCTAATATGATTGCGAATGGCGGGGGTAATATTGTTTGCATAAGTAGCCTGGTTGGAAAGTTTGGCACGAGGATGCGCTCTGCTTATTCAGCTTCAAAACACGCATTGCATGGATACTTTGATTCACTTCGGTCAGAAGTGTACGACAAAAAGATAAACATTGCAATTATCTGTCCGGGTTTCATTAAAACCAACGTTACGCTTAATGCATTAACAGCAAATGGCACACCACAGGGCACCATGGATAGCGCACAGGAAAATGGCATGTTAGCGGAAGATTGCGCCAAAAAGATCGTTCAGGCGGTTAAATCAAATAGAGAGGAAGTATACATTGGGGGGAAAGAAGTGAAGGGTGTTTTGTTTAAAAGATTATTCCCTTTAAGATTCTCTAAATACCTTAGAACAGCAAAAGTTACCTAGCACTTCACCAGCAATCTGCGAGATGGTAAAAATTGCAAACGTTTGCGCAATCATTTCAAAATCAGAACAAAAGGAATAGGAGTTTAATCAAAAAAGGGAACGTAAATTTACGTTCCCTTTTGTTTGGCTATTTTATCGGTTTAATCCAGTAAGAATATTCATGCTTTACAAAAGGAATTCTGTATTCCTGTAATGGCATTGAACCCCAACTATCAATTCCCTGTACACCACTTTGAATCAAATCCATGTGCATGTAAATTTTATCCCGCTTAATAAGTTCACCTGAATGATACTGCTGTTTCTCTTCTTCCGGATCAAGATCATTTAGCGAATATGGAAGTGCTGAGAAGCTCAATAAGCTGTCGGCCATACCGAAGCTTAACCCCTTTCCTTTTTTATCTGTAAAATTCACCCAGCGTACATCTGTTTTATTACCACTTTCCTGTGGACGAGCATATGGGAAATATTGCTCATCGACAGTTTGACTATACAATCCAATAAATGACCCTGTTTTACGATCCCAATAGGTTTCTCCAGGGCCGCGGCCATAGAAATTAATTTTACTAAATTCCTTGCTCAATTGCAGATCATTACCGATACGCTGCATTAACGGATACTTTCCTTTGATGGCCGTAAACTTGTTGTCTACTTTAACCACTCCATCTGCCCTGACTGTAAATATTTGCGTTACAGTGGCATCACCATTTATCAACTCTTTTGTAAATGTTGCGGTCACATCACCTGATCCATCTTGTTTGATATCTGCCACACTTAGTTTACCTTCAGTATATGCGTTGCGCCATTTCCTTAAGCTACTATTAAAACCTGCACCAATATCATTATCTGTAGGTGCACGCCAAAATGCCGGGACTGGTCCTTCGGTAAGCATTTGGATTCCTTTAATACTGTAGGTACTCATAATACCCGCTGCCATATCAAAAGCTACTGAAAAGTCTTTGCCTTTTACAACAGCCTTACCTGATTCTTTTTCTATCAATAATTTGCCATTAGCAGTTGCAATTTTAACGGGTTGAGCTGTACCGCCCCATGCAAATTGTTCTGCTGCGATGTTATATCCTGCCGGCAAGAATGGCTCTTCCTTTTTAAGGTTATAATAAATATTTAAAAAGTATTCTGCTCCTTCCTTAGCCTTGGTTTTAATAGGCAAGCTGATCTCCTTTTCTGTTCTTGGATCAATATTTAAAGCACTTATGCTACCTTTCTCTATAACCTTTCCATTTTCCAGAAGTTCCCATGCAAGCCCAACGTTATCAAGGTACTTGAAAAAGTAAGAATTATTGATGCTGATCTTATTTGACCCGCTGTAAGCCGTTTTAATATACTGATATACCTTTTTTACTTCAACAGCCATTGGCGTCATTCCTCTATAATTGGTCACAACACCCTTTACGCAAAAATCATTGTCACTAAAATCCTGATTAACGGGACCGCTTAATGGAAAGTCTCCCCCATACGCATTAATGCGTTTACCGTTTTTAACCGTATCAATTGCCTGATCTATCCACTCCCAAATAAAACCTCCCTGTAAATTAGGCTGGCTTTCTATAACGTCCCAATATTCTTTAAAGTTACCCAGACTATTGCCCATAATGTGTGCAAATTCGCTCATAATAAGAGGTCTGTCTGGTTTGCTGTTAGCATATTCCTTAAGCCAATTCGGATCTGGATACTGAGGCACAATCATATCTGTATTGTAATCTTCCTCTGCGCGTTCGTATTGTACTGGTCTGATGTCATTTGACTTTAACCAGTCGTAGCCCTCATAAAAATTAACACCATTTCCTGCTTCGTTTCCAAGTGACCATGTGATTACTGACGAATGATTTTTATCGCGTTCATACATTCTTTTAATACGCTCCAAATGAGGAACCCTCCATTGTTTATCATTACCCAGTGTATACGCCAGATCATAATAGCGACCATGGGATTCTATATTTGCTTCGTCAACAACATAAAGACCATATTCATCACATAACTCCATCCAATAGGGATCAGGAGGATAATGAGAATGCCTCACTGAGTTTACATTCAGCTTTTTCATCATTTCCATATCTTTTCTCATATCGGCACGGGTAAGTGTATGTCCTTGGGTTGCATTATGCTCATGACGATTAACACCTTTAAAGAATACTCGCTTACCATTTACCAGAAAGTTATTATTTACCAGTTCAATTGTACGGAAACCGATACGCTGAGGAATAACCTCTAAAACCTCTCCTTTTTTATCTTTAAGTGTGATGAATAGTGTATACAGATTTGGCGTTTCCGCAGTCCATGCTGCTACATTTTCTACCTGTGCATTAAAACTAACTATGCTTTTAAAATTCCCAAGAACTGTTTTAGCTCCTTTTGTTTCATCTTTGTAAACAGACTTACCTTTAGGATCCACCAGACCTAATTCAACAGCAAAGCTATCAGGTTTGCTGTGCATGGTTTTTTTGTCTATTCTGTAATTGTCTATTTCTGCAGTAAGGGAAAGAATTCCGTTTTTATATGATTTATCAAGTGTTGCTATTGCTTTAAAATCTCTTACATCCAATTTTGGTGTGGCATACAGATAAACATCGCGCTCAATACCCGAAATACGCCACATATCCTGACACTCCAGATAACTACCATCACTCCATCGAAATACCTGCAACGCAACCAGGTTTTCTCCAGGCTTTACATATTTGGTAATATCAAATTCCGCGGCAAGTTTACTGTCTTCACTGTAACCCACTTTTTTACCATTTATCCAGATATAAAAGGCCGATTTTACAGCCCCGAGATGAATAAATACTTGTCGACCATCCCAATTCTGGGGCAGACTAAATTTCTTACGATAAGACCCTACAGGATTATTATCCACTGGAATATCAAAAGGAGGATTCATTTTAGCGCCTGTATTTTTACGACCGGCAAATTCATATGGCTGGTTTACATAAATAGGCAAGCCATATCCATTGGTCTCCCAATTGGCAGGTACTTTAAAATTATCCCATTTGCTATCGTCAAAATCCGTTTTAAAAAAATCATTCGGACGCTTGCGCGGATCCTGTACCCAATAKTGGGATSGTCGACAAGTATTTATTCATCTCGGGGCTGTAAAATCGGCCTTTTACATCCAATTTTGGTGTGGCATA
>NZ_AWRU01000033.1 GCF_000523515.1 Pedobacter sp. V48
CTGGTTTACATAAATAGGCAAGCCATATCCATTGGTCTNYMRMTTGGCAGGTACTTTAAAATTATCCCATTTGCTATCGTCAAAATCCGTTTTAAAAAAATCATTCGGACGCTTGCGCGGATCCTGTACCCAATTAAATTTCCACTGCCCATTTAAGGTTAAAAAGTAGTCGGATTTTTCTTTCTCTCTTTTAGATGCCAGGCTTTTGTTTTCAAAAGCAAAAGCTGATGCTCGCATTGGCATTCTATTAACAGAAACTACTTCAGGGGTTTGCAGTTCAGACGGCAATTGCTGCCCAAATACGGCCGAGGTAGCCAATAGTAGAGATAGGGTTGTTAAAAAAGTTCTCATTTGTGTTCTTAGATTGTATTATCCACCCTCGAACCTAATTATATTTTGCCTAAAACATTAGCGCAAACGTTTGACTTAAATTTAGTTTAACATTTTAATTTTGGTTTTCATACATTTAATTCATAACACAAACCGCACATAAATGAACATGAAAAGAACCACCCTGTTTCTGCTTGCATTCCAGTTTTTACTTGGCACGGTTTGCCAGGCAAAGACCCAGAATAGCACAGAACCTGAAACCATTACCATACCGCTTGGCGGGAATGGTTGGGTAAACGAAAACTCAACTGCCAGTATTAAAAAGGAAGGTATTACCAATTGGTCTGCTGCTAGCGATGTAATTACCGTCTACTTTAGAACAGAATCTGCAGGAGAGGCAGAAATTTCTCTAAAATTGAGCGTCCCAGAAGGGAAAAGTAAAATAAGTCTCACTGCAGAGGGCACTACTCTTATGAAAGAAGTAGGTAATCTTGGCTCTGCTGTTGTTAAAATAGGAACTATTACGATTAAACGTCCTGGATACGTAAAGATAGAACTAAAAGGGCTCTCCAAAACAGGAAGCTTTTTTGCAGAGGTATCTGATTTAATCGTAAGCGGCAGCGAAGAACTGCTAAAAGGTGCAGCCTATGTTAAAAACGATGAAGGCAATTACTTTTACTGGGGTCACAGAGGCCCCTCTGTACATTTGGGTTACAAAATACCTGTTGAAGCAGAAAACAATACGGAATGGTTTTACAATGAAATTCAGGTTCCGGTAGGTGAAGATAAATTGGGCACATACTTTATGTCGAATGGCTTTAGTGGCGGATATTTCGGGATGCAGGTAAATTCACCTACAGAGCGCAGAGTATTATTTTCTATCTGGAGCCCATTCTCTACTGACGACCCTAAATCTATTCCCGACAGCATGAAGGTTGTATTGCTTAAAAAAGGAAGCGCAACAAAAACAGGTGAGTTTGGCAATGAAGGTTCTGGTGGCCAGAGCTATATGTTTTATCCATGGAAGGCCGGAAAAAATTATGCTTTTTTAATAAGGGCACAACCCGATAAAGACAAAAAAACGACGATATATACTGCCTATTTTAAGGATTTGGAAAAAGGAAACTGGCAGCTTGTAGCCAGCTTTGAACGTCCAAAATCTGGAGAGTATTTAAAAGGGCTCCACTCTTTCTTGGAAAACTTCTCCCCATCAACAGGCGATCAATCGCGCAAAGCAAATTATAAAAATCAATGGGCTATTGATGCTCAAGGTAACTGGCATGAAGTTACCTCAGCAACGTTTACGGCTGATGCTACAGCAAGAGAGAATTATAGGAAAGATTATGCAGGAGGAACAGAAGGTTCGTCGTTCTTTTTAAAGAATTGTGGTTTTTTTAATGATTTCACTCCAATAAAAACTCCTTTACAAAGAAAACCATCTGGAAAAGAGCATCCTGAAATTGATTTTAAAAAACTGCCATAAAGAAATTTCTGAGGGTGTTTAAAGTAAGTTTGAACACCCTTATCAGCTCATCATTCCTATTTTTGAACCAGTCCAGTCTGGGAACAGCACTTTATCATTATTAATTCTTAAATGCTTGTCGGCGACCTCGCTAAACACAGCCCTAAAATCTGTAGTAACTGCAAGGTCTCTTCCATCCTCGAGGTTTTCAATTGCAAGGGGATTCACAATACCATGTACTAACCCTCCTTTTACTCCATTTCCAAGAATAAAGTTGCAGGAAGCCCTACCGTGATCTGTCCCTCCGGTTCCGTTTTGCTTTACTGTTCGGCCAAACTCAGTCATGGTCATAACCGTTACGTCATCTTGTAGTGTATCTATGTCTGTCCAAAAAGCCATGATACTTTCACTAAGGTCATTTACATTTCTTGCAAAGATTCCGGTTTCTCTTCCTTGGTTAAAGTGAGTATCCCACCCTCCTGATTCAGCAAATGCCACCTCCATTCCTATATTCATTTTTATTAGCTGCGCAATCTGCTTTAAAGAATTTCCTAAAGCCGAGTTGGGATATTCAGCTCCGTTAGTAGGTTTATAATTTTTTACATCTGTTTTTTGAAGCATTTTTATAGCTTCAAAGCTCTCTTTCCCTGTTTCTTTTAATAGACCAGAGGAGGTTTGATCGTAAAGATCTTCAAAGCTTTTTGCAGCCATGTTGGCGCCGTTAACATTTCCTCTCATTTGAATGTTAAAATCTCGCAGACTGCTAATGGCTACTGCCGGATTATCTCCATAAAAAGATCTTGGCAAGGATGAAGTTAAGCTAACTCCTCTAAGGGGTGTTCCTCCATCATGTCCAAGCAAACCAACCGCTCTGTTTAGCCACCCACTTTCTGTGCTCTTTTTAAAAGGCGTGCCTGATTCCATGTAATCCTGTGCATCGAAATGAGACCGTGTATTATTTGGCGAGCCAATACCATGTACTATTCCCATTCTTTTTTCTCTGAATACCTGTTCAAAAGCACTCATTGAAGGGTGTAATCCAAAACGGCCATCCAAATCTATTAACGGTTTATTTGCAGAAGTTTTAGCAGCAGACATAAACAGAGAGGGTCTTGCCGTTTTTAAATATTCATCTGTAAAAGGGGTTACTGCCATTAACCCATCCATGGCTCCCCGCTGAAAAATGCAAACAAGTGTTTTCCTTCTTTCAAAAAGGCCGGGTTGCTTTATTCCAGCAACAGCATCGGCCAGAAAACCTGGTACTCCACCCATCCCTATTCCAAATAAAGCAAGGCCTCCCGCTTTTAAAAATCCCCTTCTTGATGTCATGATAGTTATGTTAAGTCTATTTACGCTGGAATTCAGGAGAGCCAAGAATTACGCCTACTACCTGCGCCAATTCTGAATTCTTCATATCTTCTTTTTTAATTGTTCTACTCTTTTTAATGCCTCCCATAGCTTCAGTGTTGTCAACATTCGATGCTAGAGGAGTGGTTTTCTCAGCTGCTATTTCTACCTTTTTATTTAGATCAGGATCCTTAAGCATGGGCTTCAATCGTTTTATGGTAGCATCAAGATTCCGTTCGGGCATAATGATCTTGCTGTATGTTGCTAAAGCTGCCTCAGCACTTTCGGGTTCATGATTGTTATTTAGAGCGGCCAAATCAACCTTTATTCCTGGAATGCGCTGTGAAGCAAGGGCTAAACCAAAATTCATTCGATTTAATAATGCTCCGGTGTTAATCCAATATTGGCCCCTATCGGGAAATCCTGTCGGCGCCTGATAATAATACATCTTTTGTCCCATTTTATTGATCCAGCTAAACAACTGATATGGCTGTGTAATTTGAGCATCCAAACTTCGTACTGCGCTAATGGCAAGTTCAAAAGGAGACTTTGTTTTTTCCCTTAAAGCATCAACCTTCCAGAACTCTGGAGAAGAAACCATAGTGATTATTACCTGTTTTATATCTCCGTCTGTTTTACTAAATGTTTTTGCCATTCTATCTACAAGCCGTGGAGATGGCTGATCACTCACAAATCTTGTTGCAATCTTTTTTGAGATGAACTTTGCCGTAGAAGGATGATGAGCAAGCATGGTTAATAAAGCTACGCCTTCCTCATATCCACCATTCCCCGGGAATCGCTTACCAAGCACTGTTTTCTCTCCATTATCATGTCGGGTAGGCACAAATAAAAAATCTCCCTGATGCACAAAACCCCGTTTCTCCAGATTCGCCTCTCCTATATTATCTATCAATTTCTTCATTCCTGCACCGTATCCATCTTCACCCATTGGAGCAATAGTCCAGCCGGTTAATACCCTTGCTGCCTGCGTTACGTCAGCCTGAGTATACCCACCATCCACTCCAATTGTATGCAATTCCATTACTTCACGGGCATAATTTTCATTCAGGCCTCCCTGTTTCTTTTTAGCCTGTGCTTTCCTAATCTTATTGCCGCCTTTTATTTGAACGGAATCCCTTCTGCTTGTTGTAATAGGCTGCCCGCTGCTACTAAAATTGTCCAGATAGATAAGCATTGCAGGAGACTTAGCCGTGGCCAGCAGCAAGTCGTTGAACTTACCCGTTACATTGGGTCTGATCACATCCCGTTCAAAAGCAGGAACAAATGAAGCGCATTGGTTTTTCGTTAAAGAAACATTAAAGTGATTGAACCAAAAATCGGCAAGTAACTCCCTTAATTGATTATTCGTATAAGCCGCTCTTAAAATTTTCTGATTAATAAACTGACGATATAGCTCTTGTTGGGGCTTTAGTCCGTTCATTTCCATATAATCTTTAATCTGTTTTTTATACGTCGCCTGATTTCCTTTATTTACCGAGTCTTTATCTATAGCTCCATCTTTAATGGCCATACGCAATACTCTTGCTGATCTGGGATATTTATTTTCTACATCAGTATTACTTAAATTGATATCGTCAAATTGGGCTAACATTTTATCCAGCTCTTCATCTTGTAAGCTGCCTTCCAGCTGCTGCATAAACCATTTCTCTAAACCTATTTTCAGAACACGATCTACATCTCCGGCCTTAGGGCCGTAAGTAAATCTGCTTAACAGGTGTTCCGCGGCCTGTCGCTCACTTAGTCCTGCTTGCTTGTAAGGGAATTTCAATTTTACAGTACCTGGTTCCTTTTGAAAAGAAGAGCATAGGGTGATAAAGAACAAAACAAATACAAAAGAGAAGAGGATCTTAATGGATGTTTTCATAACTGTCTTGTTGGATCATGTTGATATGACAATTAAAACGTCAAAAAGATTAATCAGCATATAACTTATTATGAAATAGAGAAATCCGTCATTAAAATTTGATCGTATATATATTTATAAGCGTTGAAAATTTCATTGGAGTAAGACTTTAGGGTGGTGATCAATATGGCCGGTGTAATTAAAAAGCATCGGCTTTTTTGTTTTGTCAGGGATTTTTAATTTTTGAATTCTGCAATTCCCTTCACTATCGTTTTTCAATAATTTTGCTTTGTCTTAATATTGAATTAACATGAAGTTTGACTTATCACCAATCCATATCGTTAATGATATTTCCAAAGAGGAATTCGAAAAGAACTACTTAAACGCCCGCAAACCACTGATTATAAAAAACATGTCGAAGACATGGCCTGCATATGATAAGTGGAATTTAGACTACATGAAATCTGTTGTCGGCGATAGGACCGTTCCCTTATATGACAGCTCTAAAGCTGATCCTTCAAAACCGATTAATGCTTCAGCGGCTAAAATGAAGTTCGCAGATTATGTAGAATTAATTAGAAACACACCTACCGACCTTCGCATTTTTTTGTTTGACCCCATTAAACAAGCTCCTAAATTACTGGATGACTATCGTGCACCGAAAGAATTGATGGGCGGTTTCCTGGACAGCTATCCAAACATGTTTTTTGGTGGAAAAGGTTCCGTTACTTTTTTGCACTATGATATAGATCTTGCTCATATTTTTCATACCCATTTTAACGGCCGCAAATATGTGATCCTTTTTGAAAACAAATGGAAAGAGCGCCTTTATCAAATTCCATATGCTACTTATGCATTAGAGGATTACGATGTTGAAAAGCCAGACTTCGATAAATTTCCGGCACTGCAAGGTGTTAAAGGAGTTGAAGCATTTCTGGAGCATGGCGACACTTTATTTATGCCTACTGGTTACTGGCATTGGATGAAATATCTTGATGGGTCTTTTTCTATTAGCTTAAGGGCCTGGGACAAATCATTAGCGGTAAAAGTAAAAAGTTTATATAATCTTACTCTTCAGCGTAAGTTTGATGATTTTATGAAAGCTAATTTCAGAGAAAAGTATATGACCTGGAAAGAGAATCTGGCTATCAAACGAGCAAACAGAGCGCTCGCCAGTCAACTGCCCTATTAACAATGATCTTATCTTAATTTATTTGAAAGAGCAGCTATGAAATAAATTAAGAATGACGTTATGAAGAGAAGGATTTTTTTATCTAAGTTTGTTCTAAATAAGGTCGGTAAACAGGCATTTCGCCGTTAACACGTATCTTATCATTAAAACTTATGAGTTTTATTTTAAAGCCGGTAGATACCGTTGAGAGCATCAGCCCCGCTGATTTTAAAAAAAATTATTTAGATGCCAGACGCCCTTTGATCATTAAAGGACTGACTAAAACATGGCCGGCAAGAGAAAAATGGACAACCGACTATTTAAAAGAAATAGGAGGAGATCTGAAGGTTAGTTTGATGGACAATTCTAAAGCTGATCCGTCAAAACCGATTAATGCATCTGTAGCAGAGATGAGATTTGGGGATTATCTTGATCTTATTAAATCTAAACCAACAGAACTGAGAATCTTTTTCTTTAACCTGTTTAAACATATTCCTAACCTGGTAAATGATATTGTTATTCCTAAAGATCTAATGGGAGGCTTTATTGAAAGCATGCCTGCTATGTTTTTTGGAGGATCTAACTCGGTTACCTTTTTACATTACGATATAGATTTGCCTCACCTTTTCCATACCCACTTTGGCGGAAGAAAGCACATTATCCTTTTTGATAACAAATGGAAGAAGCGCTTGTATTGCATCCCTAATGCAACCTATGCATTAGAAGATTATGACGTAGCCAACCCTGATTTTGAGAAATTCCCTGCACTTAAGGGAGTTGAAGGTTATGAAGTTTTTCTTGAACACGGTGATACCCTGTTTATGCCTACCGGTATGTGGCATTGGATGAAATATCTTGACGGCTCTTTTTCGTTAAGCCTAAGAGCGTGGGATGCGTCAATTACAAGAAAGGCTCAGAGTGTATTTAACCTTGCTATTAAAGGAGGTGTTGACAGCATTTTGAAAATGGCATTTAAAGCTCCTTACGCTAAGTGGAGAGAACGCCTGGCAATAAAAAGAGCTGAGAGAGCATTGGCAAACGGCAGCCCTAAATAGGCTGCCGAAACTTCTCTGCCTGAGGTATTTTTACAACTGGATAACATTATTAACACCTCAAACTTTTACCTTCGATAATTCGTTTATAATGAATATATGAGAGGTTTCCATTTTTCCAATTTCCAGCCCGATGATTTACCGAAAGGTGGCTTTGATGAATTGCTTAAGCTTTTCACCCAGCTATTGAATTATACTGCAGGCGATGCCGGGGAGGCATTGGCCTGGATGAACGAGCTGGACAAGAAATACAAGTTCACAAATAACGAATATGGGATGGGTGATTTTATTGATGACCTTAAGGAAAAAGGTTATTTGAAAGAGAACCCGGCAAATGGCGACTTGAGTATAACTGCCAAAACAGAGCAAACCATACGTAAATCTGCCCTTGAAGAGATATTCGGCCAACTAAAAAAAGCTGGGAAAGGTAACCACAACACCAATATATCAGGCATTGGCGAAGAGAAAAATGCAGACAGAAGAGAATTTACTTTTGGTGACAGTTTAGATCAGATAGACATTACTGCGTCAATTCAGAATGCCCAAATAAACCACGGCATTGCTAACTTTACGTTAACAGAGCGAGATCTGGAAGTAGAGGAAAAAGACTATAAGACCCTTACATCGACCGTACTGATGATAGACATATCACATTCTATGATTCTATATGGCGAAGACAGGATAACACCTGCCAAAAAAGTAGCCATGGCGCTTGCAGAGCTCATCAAAACCAGATACCCTAAAGACACCCTCGATATCGTTGTGTTTGGCAATGATGCATGGCCTATATCAATTAAGGATTTGCCATATTTACAAGTAGGTCCTTACCATACAAATACTTTTGCCGGATTGGAATTGGCAGCCGATTTACTACGTCGTCGTAAAACCCATAACAAACAGATTTTCATGATTACTGATGGTAAACCGACTTGTTTAAAGGAAAATGGCAGGTATTATAAGAACAGTATGGGGCTTGACAGAAAGGTAGTTAATAAAACCTTAAATATGGCGGCTCAATGCAAACGACTCAATATCCCAATTACTACGTTTATGATAGCCCAGGATCCTTACCTGCAACAATTTGTACGGGAATTTACACAGATCAACGGAGGAAGGGCATTCTATAGTTCCTTAACCGGCCTTGGAGAATACATATTTGAAGATTATATAAAGAACAGACGGAAAACAGTCAGATAAGTTCTAAGCGCTCAATTCGAAAAGATAAGACATGGATTACAACAACATAAAAACCCTTGGCCAACTAAAGGCCTCAAGCTATAAATCATTATCGGTAAAAGACGAGCTTCGTAAGAATCTGATCGTTCAGCTTAAAAATAAGGACGCTGGATTTGAAGGCATTTTAGGGTATGATGAAACCGTGATTCCGGAATTGCAAACGGCTATTCTGTCGCGCCACAATATTTTATTGTTGGGTTTACGTGGTCAGGCAAAAACACGTATCGCCAGGCTAATGGTAAATCTTTTAGACGAGTATATTCCATACGTAAGCGGAAGTGAAATTTTTGATGATCCATTGAATCCTATTTCATGGTACGCAAAACATGAAATATTAATTCATGGCGACAATACCCCGGTTAGCTGGCAACACCGTAGCGAAAGATATACTGAAAAACTGGCTACTCCCGATGTAACTGTAGCCGATTTGATTGGAGATGTTGATCCAATTAAAGCTGCTACCTTAAAATTAACGTACAACGACGAACGGGTAATTCATTTTGGTTTAATACCCAGAGCTCATAGAAGCATCTTTGTAATTAATGAGCTGCCCGATTTGCAAGCGCGCATACAGGTGGCATTATTTAATATGCTACAGGAAAAAGACATTCAGATAAGAGGTTTCAAGTTACGCTTGCCACTAGATGTACAATTTGTTTTTACTGCAAACCCGGAAGATTATACCAATAGAGGCTCTATTGTGACGCCGCTGAAAGACCGCATAGAAAGTCAAATCCTAACCCACTATCCTAAAACCATTGACATTTCCAGAAAGATAACCTTCCAGGAAGCAAAAATAACAGAAGAGCAAAAAGCGAATATTGAGGTAGATGGCCTGGTGAAAGATCTTATAGAACAAGTTGCATTTGAGGCCAGAAAAAGTGAGTTTATTGATCAAAAATCAGGGGTTTCAGCAAGGTTAACCATAACCGCTTATGAGAATCTCATTAGTACGGCAGAACGAAGAATGTTGATTAATGGAGAGAAAAGTACATCCATAAGACTTTCTGACCTGGTAGGCATTATTCCAGCAGTAACCGGAAAAATTGAACTGGTTTACGAAGGTGAGTTGGAAGGACCTGCAAAGGTTGCGAATACACTCATCGGCAAAGCAATTAAAAGTTTATTTGCTCGCTATTTTCCTGATCCGGAAAGAGCCAAAAAAAGTAAAACCGCTAACCCATACACTAACATAACCGAATGGTTCACAGATGGAAACACACTAGATATAGCCGACTCCCTTACACAGGAAAAGTACGAAAAGCAGCTTAGGGAGGTTAACGGTCTATACGATCTGGTTAAGAAATTTCATCCTAAACTAAGCGAAAACCAAACCTTATTGCTAATGGAATTTGTACTGCATGGTTTAGCGGAATATTCACAATTAAACAAAAAATATCTTGAAGGGGGATTCGGATTCTCAGATATGTTTGAAAGCTTATTTAACACCGAACTTGGTGATGATGATGACGAGGATGATATTAATTTCAGGTAATTTTATTAATAAAACACTTAAATGGGACGACTACCCGCACTTATAATTTTATCTGTTTTACTTCTGGCTTTCGATTACTACTGTTATCGGGCAATACTATCCGTATTTAAAAAATGGAAGCCAACTACAAAAAAACTGTTCTCAATAATTTGGTGGACATACACCGGTATTCTTGTAATAGGTGTGTTTGCAGCAATTTATGTCCCTTCTTACTTACCTTTATATTTAAGCCTGCGGTCTGTTATTCTTGTTGCATTCTTTTTAACCTTGGTCTGTAAAATAGTAATGCTGCCATTTTTATTAATTGATGACATAAGGAGATTATTTGTTAAAATAAACAGGTCCTTCAAAAGTAAAAGCACAGCTGTTTTAACTGAAAGAGAGCCCCAAACTATGGTTGGAGAACCTATAAGTAGGTCGTCGTTTATTATAAAAGCTGGGTTAATCACAGCTGCTATTCCCTTGACTTCTCTTACCTGGGGCATTTCTTCTGGCGCCTATGATTATAAAATAAAAAGGAGGACTTTAGTACTCCCGAACCTCCCAAAGGCTTTTGAAGGAATCAGATTTGGTCAGATCTCGGATATCCACTCTGGAAGTTTTTATAATAAGAAGGCGGTACAGGGTGGTGTAGACATGCTCCTGGCAGAAAAACCTGACTTTATCTTTTTCACAGGAGATCTTGTTAACGATATGGCCACTGAGATGCGCGACTATCAGGATCTGTTCAGTAAAGTCAAAGCACCTCTCGGAGTGTATTCCGTCCTCGGAAATCATGACTATGGCGATTATCATTTTGGTGGCGCACCATCAGCTGCTAAAGCTAGGAATCTGCAGGACGTAATTAAAACCCATAAAGTAATGGGTTGGGATTTACTGATGAATGAGCACCGACGCTTAAAGATAGACGGCGAGGAGATTGGGATATTAGGGATTGAGAATTGGGGAATGGGCCGTTTTCCAAAGTATGGACGGATGGACCTGGCAACTAAAGACACAGATGATCTGCCTGTAAAGCTATTACTATCCCACGATCCATCGCATTGGAGGCAGGAGGTTTTGAAAAAGTATCCACAAATAGATGCCATGTTTAGTGGCCATACTCATGGCATGCAGTTTGGCGTAAGAACTGAACATTATCAATGGAGCCCTATTCAATACATATACAAAGAATGGGCCGGTCTTTACAAGGAACAAAATCAACAGCTTTATGTAAATGTTGGTTATGGTTTTCTAGGTTACCCGGGAAGGGTTGGAATTTTACCGGAAATAACGATATTTGAATTGAAGCGGGCCTAATTAAATTAAACTGCTTCTCTGCAAATGATTAAAAGAATACTACTTTCTATTCTTGATTTCCTGCTATTTAGCAACCTGTTTATAGGTATTTGTGCCGTTGCCCAGGGTTTGGTAACCTATCACCTTTTACATGTCCCTGCAGATAAGTATATACTAGCATTCTTATTCTTTGCTACTGTAGGTCTTTACAACTTTAGCATGCTATTAGCCAAGCCTAAAGACCCGGGAAATTCACCATACATTAGAGTTAGATGGATATTTTCACACCATCGCCTAATCATTTCAATTACACTGATTTGTATTTTGTGTTTAATTCCGCTCGGCTTATGGTATTTAAGCCTCGAATCCAAGCTACTGATGGTTTTCACCGGATTAATGGCTGTTGGCTACAATGTTCCTTTCCTAACCTTAAATAAGCAGCAAATCGGTTTAAGAAATATCCCCGGAATTAAGCTATTTCTGATCGCTCTTGTTTGGTCTATAAGCAGTGTATTACTACCAATAGTTGAACTCGAACGCAGCTATCAGATCAATATCTCCTCGGCCGAAACCCTTTTACTTGTAGCCAAACGCTTCTTATTTATTGCGGCCATTACTGTTCCATTTGACATCCGAGATTTGTTTCAAGATAAACTGTATGCCCTTAAAACAATTCCTGTAATGCTTGGAGAAAAAAAAGCGTATATCTTCTGCCAATTTTTACTCAGCCTCTATGTCTTGCTGTTAATTCTATTCAGGCAGGCAACAATTGGAGACATCCTTGCCCTTACCTTAACAATTATCTTAACGGGTTGGCTGATCTTTAAATCCAATATCAAAAAGAATGAATACTACTATTTCTTCTATCTTGATGGAACCATGCTTCTGCAATACCTTGCATTACTAATGGTTACTTGGTTTACACAGTTATAAAAATAAGTTAGGCTGGGTTAAAGCGATACCCAACACCTCTTACCGTTTGAAGTAACTGCGGATTATCAGGATTAAGCTCTATTTTTTTGCGTAAGCGCACAATATGCATATCAAGCGTTCTGGTATTCACATCAGAATTATATCCCCAAACCACTAGCATAAGCTCATCTCGGTTAATTACCTTATTCGGATTTCTTAAAAAGTAAAGTAAAATTCTGTTTTCAAGAATTGTAAGTTCTATCTTTTTCCCGTTTCTGAATAATGTATGTATATTAGGATGATGTTCCATATTTCCGAAACGATGGATCTCTGAACGATCATTATTAAGCAGATATTTAACCTTACTATCTAGCATTGCAACCAGAACATCCATATTAAATGGTTTAGTTACATAATCTGAAACTCCAAAATTATAAGCATCTATCTTATCAACATCCTGAGCCTTAGCCGTCATCATGATGATCAAATTCTCGAATCCCTGTTTTCGTACTTCTTCACAGACGTCGGCTCCCTGTTTACCAGGTAACATCCAATCTAAAAGAACAATATCCGGCTGCTCATCCATTATCATTTTCTCGGCAGTCAAACCATCACCAACCTCCAAAACTTCATATCCTTCAGCTTTTAAACGATGTACAACAAGAAAGCGTAAATTCTCGTCATCTTCAACTATCAGTATTTTAATTCCCTTAGACATATTTTTTTATTTATTTCAATATAAATGCAAATGTATAATGACACTAGTCATTATATGGCAATACAATTTTAAACTCCGTTCCTTTATCAACTTTACTTTTTACTGTAATCTCGCCACTCATAAAGTTAACGAGTTCCTTACAGAAAGCCAAACCCAGACCAACGCTCCCGTTCTGGTTGTACTGGTTTTGTATGCGGAAAAACTTCTTAAATATATTATTAATTTCTGATGAAGGAATTCCTATTCCCTGATCCGCAAATCGGAATACTACTCTTCCCTTAATAAGTCTAGCAGAAATATGAAGCCGTTTCCGCTCTAATGGCGAATACTTATAAGCGTTTTCTGCCAAGTTATCAAAAAGGCTTCCCAGTAATACTGGATCTGTAACGAACGTTTTGAATCCGCTTATATCAAAGGTAAAGTCAAAATCCGGATGCTTAAGTCGATGTGATTCAACAGTACTTTCAATAAAATCATTAATATTAATTTTCTCGGAGTTTAGCTGTATCGCCTTATTTTCAATTTGGGTAAAAGCAAGTAACTTATTCATTAAACCATTGAGCTTATCGGCCTCTTCATCAAGAATTTTTCCATAAAGTTTTAATTCTCTTTCGGTTAAACTTGAAGCACTTTTAATATTGTTTCCTGCAATCTTAATTACACTTACCGGAGTTTTAAATTCATGGGTAAGGTTATTCATAAAATCGTACTGCAGTTTAAACATCTTCTGATTAATATTTAGGTTTCTATAGATCAGAAACGCCACCAATACCAAAATGCTATAAAACAACAATACAGCCAAAGCAATGGGAAGGAAATAACTGAGAATTTCCTTATCAATAAATGATTTAGAGGATATAAAATAAAGCTTAAAATCTGAAAATGGCCCTGGCAAGGTTATCTCAGTAGTAACATATAATGAAGAGGTTTCAAGGGGATCATATGTTAATGGTTCAATTTTGATGTATTGATATAACAGAGGCCTTGAGTTAATGATCTTGATTTTATATGGATCCAATTGAAAAGAAAGCATATCCTGCTGATAAATCGGCTGTGGATTTAAAGACTTTCTCATCATTGTTTTGTACATTTTAAGATCCTCTATCCTTGGGATATTCAAATAGGTAATCTTATTAGACCGTACATTACTGAAGTTACTAAACAGCTCATCCTGGCTGGGTACACGTGTTGTATCCAAACTCTCGATATAAGAGACCAACTTTAATGCCAAAGCATTAAAATCGTCTCCTGCAATGAAATTACGGGTATTATCACTCGAGAAAAGCTTAACCGAATCCATTGGAACCAAACTTCCAAACTGATAAATACTTTTAGGGCCAAAAGAGAACTTTCCGATATTTAAACCATCCGTTACCGGGGTGTTTTTAACTTCAGAATCATAAAATATTACCTTCGATACAAATGGGTACTCCAGCAGTACAGTGTCAACAAAGTTAGATGCGGTGGCCGAGTCCAGATAACCATTATAATAAGAAACCTCAGGTAGCTTTTTCTGAAAGAAATCATTGTACGGCCTAATACTTTGTTCAAGTACATTTACTTTTTCAGAAACAAATTGGTTCTCGATATACTTTGTACTAAACCTGTAAGCTAGTAAAAGAGATAACATAAACAGCACCAACATCAAAATGATGAAAGTGAGTATTAATGGAAAATTCTTACGATAACCGCTTTTCTTCTCTGAAGACATGAGGTTGAATTTACTTCTTTTTTAGGTTAACTTCTAAAAACGATTCAAGAGCAGTATATAGTTTTTGTCGCCCCTCATCATTTTTACTATAGAATGGATCACCATCATTTTCCAAATAAGTTACGCTTATATTTCTCTTTTGGAGATTTTTAACGAACTGTATGGTTTCACCAGCATTTATATTCGGATCCTTAGTGTTTTGAGCAATAAACAAAGGTTTCTCTATCCTATCTACCTGAAACAAGGGAGAAGACTGGCGCATTCTATCTACATCAGTCAGTGGATTTCCTATAACCTCGTAGTACATTTGTAATTTTGGCTTTAAAAATGGTGGTATTGATTTCAAATAAGTGAATAAATTAATCACCGCAGAATTTGAAGCACCACATGCATAGGTCTTGTTCTCGGAGTATAAACCATTAAGTGCAATGTATCCGCCAAACCCGGTTCCATATATTCCAATCCTTTTAGGATCGGCAATTTTTTTACTGATCAGCCACTTAACACCATCATTAATATCATGTTGTATTTTACATCCCCACTCTTTAAAACCAGCAGCCATAAAAGCTTTACCATAACCTGTAGACCCTCTGTAATTTACCTGAAAAACAGCATACCCTCTGTTTGCAAGAAACTGTACTTCTGGATTATAGCCCCATATATCTCTTGCCACAGGCCCATCGTGAGGCAGTACCACCACAGGCAAATTCTCAGCTTTCACTTTTAAAGGTAATGTTAGATATCCCTCTATTTTCATTCCATCTCTTGATACATAGCTGATAGGCCTCATCTCACACATTTCTTCTTCATTAATGGCTGAATTGAAATCGCTCAATTTTCGTATTTTTCCCGTTTCAGAAAAATAAAGATAGTAGGAACCCGGATTGCGATCGGTAAATGTTCTTACTATAAAAACGGTCTCTGCTTTATCCCTATCTATTATCCTCGTTTCTGTTTTAGGGAGTAATTTATCCAGGTTAGTATAAATTAATTTTACAGAATCATCCAGATAATGTTTCTCCTTTTTCCAGGTTTCATAAACAACGAAAGACATTTTCTGCTTTTTTCGCGAGTATTGGGCATCAGTTATATTTATCGTCTCATCACCAAACAAAACCTTAATCTCTTTCCCTGTTTTACAATCAAGCTCAACAAGTGCCCCCTTATCACGATTTACATTAGAAATAGCATAAATAACGTTTAGTTTGTTTTTAGCAAAAGCTATCGGTCTTAAGGTGTTTTTAAAGTTATTGGTCACTATTGGCTTAAATACATCGTTTTCACTTTCCCTGTATAACAATGTTTCATTTACACCATCACTGCTTGTTGCCAATCGGAGTTTACCTTCAGAATCTGTTGTCCAGTCTGTAATATTTCCTGGGTTTTTTGCGGCCATTTGCATTTCCCCGTTGCGGACATTTAAACGATAAACATCAAAAACCGTTGAATCTCTTTTGTTAGACGACACCAGTAGGTATTTGTCGTCCATCAATTGATCATCAAGAACCTTTATTCTACTCTTTTCGTTATTCGTTAACTGCCGCTCATTATTACCATCTTTATTAATGATAAATATGTCAGAGAGCCGCAGTGCAGGATCCGTTTCTTTATAATAAATGAGCTCATCCTTACTTACCCAAAAATAGAAGATAATGCTCTTTTCCTTCAATTGCGTTATCTTTTTTCCTTTCCCCGTCTCAATATCCTCAACATATAAGTTTTGATTCTTGCCCTCTAATTTCAGATACGACAAGTTCCTGGCATCTGGTGAAACCCTGTACCCTATTCTGTTTTGCGATTTAAAAAAATCGTCGATAGGCATTATTCTTACTCCCTCCTTTTGTGTGCAGGCTAAAGCAAAAAGTGATAACAAAAGAAAAAAATACTTTTTAAATATAACCATATCATTTTTCTGCTTACAAAGCTACGGAACCCTGCCAGTGTAAATCAGTTTACACCAATATTGTTACCTTAAACCCCCATTTTAATATGCTCAAAATAAATTAAATATTTAACTAATATGAATTATCAATTACTTAGAAACAATCTTTAAAACCCTTGAAATCAATAATTGCCTCATAACCAAAGAAAATAAATATTAAATAATAGAAAACATTCTTTGAGTAACATTTAAAATACGCTCTTATGTTTTTACCAATAGAAAGGAAATTAGAATTCAAATCATTATTTTAGGGACTCTATTGATAGCCCATCCCCAATGAAAAAGTTAATTTTAATCTTATTATTCTCTTATACAAGCTTTCTTTGCGCAGCTCAAAGCAATGCAGATGAGGGATTGGCTTTTCAATATTACCAGCAAGGTCAGTATCAGGAAGCCTCTGTTTTACTAGAGAAATTATTCAACACGACTAAGAATGATACTTATTTTGACCTCTGGTATACCTCTCTTATTAAGCTCAAAAAACTAGATGATGCCGAAAAGATTGCCAAGAAACTTATTAAACAAAATCCAAAAAACTTACATTATACAATGGCTCTTGCCCGGGTTTACCAGGAAAAGGGACAAATAGATGCTGCAAATAAAGCATACTCGGAAACGCTAAACAATTTACCGGCAGATGAGTTTAGGATAAGAGAGGTTGCTAATATATTTTATGGCTTTCAGGCATATGATCTCGCAATATCAACCTTCTTACAAGGAAGAAAGATCCTTAACAATGAAAAGATTTTCACTTACGAACTTTTAAGTATATATCGTTTTAAAAAGGATAAGAACATGCTTGTGCAAGAATACATTAATGCGCTTGCTCAAATGCCTGAATTATTACCCCAGGCGGAAAGTGTACTTTCTTCTATTTTAGAAGACAACGCTGATTACCTCATTTTACAAGCTGCCTTGTTAAAAAAAATACAGAAGGAACCACAAACAGAGATTTATACCAAACTTTTAATATGGCAATACCTTCAACAACAAGAATATGAAATGGCATTAAGGCAGCTAATAGCGCAAGATAGGCGGGTTAAGGATGATGGCGCTATATTATTCAATACCGCCAATACTTTTATTGCCAATCAAGCTTATACTACCGCTATAAAGGCGTTTGAATACATCGTAAGTAAGGGCAAGGAGAATCCTTATTTTTTACCTGCAAAGGTCGAAATGATAGATGCAAAATATCAGCTGGTAATTACCGGACAGTTCGATAGGAAAGCAATTACAGATCTTGTAGCCGAATACTCTTCTATAATTGAAGAGTATGGGAAAACTGCCCAAACGGTTTTTGCGATGAAGAAACTGGCTAACTTAAAAGCATATTATCTTAACGACTTACCCACGGCTGAAAAAACGTTAGAAGACGCATTAACTATCACGGGCCTGTCTGCTGCCGAAACAGGACAAATGAAACTCGATCTTGGCGATATCTATATACTAACACAACAACCTTGGGAGGCTTTTTTAATTTACGAACAGGTAGCTAAGCAGTTTGAAAACCAAGCTGTAGGAAACGAAGCTCATTTCCGGTCGGCCAAACTTTCCTTTTATCAAGGCAATTTCTCCTATGCAAAATCCCAGGCAGATGTTTTAAAGGCATCAACTTCCCAATTAATTGCTAATGATGCATTAAATTTGAGTTTAATGATTTCAGATAATCTGCAATCTAAGGTAGACAGTAATGCACTTAAAATGTATGCTGATGCGGAGATGCTTCAGTTTCGAAATCTTCCGGCAAAGGCTCTGATAAAACTGGACAGCATTGCAATTGCCTTTCCAAACAATAGCTTAACTGATGATATATTAATGGCAAAATCCAGAATATATATCAAAACAAATGAAATAAATAATGCTGTAAAGGTCCTTAAAGAACTGATAGACCAACAAGGAACCAGTCTGTGGGCCGACGATGCGCTATTTACATTAGCAGACTTATATGAGAAAAACCTGAAGAATAATGAAGAAGCTAAGGCCTTATATCAGAAACTGATTAGTGATTATCCGGGTAGTATGTTTACCACAGAGGCCCGTAAGCGTTTTAGGAAACTTCGTGGGGATAATATTGGTACATAGTTCTATCTTTGCACCATGTTATTATACAATGTAACCACAATTATCGAAGATAACTCAGCAGATCGCTGGCTTCAATGGATGCAGGAGATCCACATTCCACAAGTAATGCAAACAGGATTATTTGTATCCAACAGGCTTCTTAAAGTAGTTGACTCTCCAAATGAAGGTGTAACATACTGCGCACAGTATATAGCCGAAAACATGGATAATTATTTAGCCTACCAGGATAAATTTGCACCTGCTTTACTAGCCGAGGTGAATGAAAATTTTAAAAATCAGCAGGTGTCCTTTACCTCTCTGATGGAATATATCGCTTAATCCCATTTATGAATATTATAGAGACTCCCATTGCTAACCTTCTGGTTATTGAGCCCAAGGTTTGGAAAGACAACCGAGGATATTTTTACGAAAGCTACAATTCAAAGTTGTTTTCAGACGCTGGTATTGATGCTACCTTTGTACAAGACAATCAATCTTTTTCTCAGAAGGGGGCTTTACGAGGACTTCATGCTCAAAAAACTCCATTTGAGCAAGGCAAGTTAGTAAGAGTTTTACAAGGGAAAGTTTTAGATATAGCAGTAGATATCAGAAAAGAATCTGAAACTTTTGGCCAATATTTCAGCATAGAACTTAGTGGTGATAACCATAAACAATTATGGGTTCCACCAGGATTTTTGCATGGTTTTTTAACGCTTGAAGATGATACTATTTTCACCTATAAAGTAACTAATTACTATGATAAGGCCTCCGAAATTGGTGTGATCTGGAATGATGTCGATATCAATATCGATTGGAATAGCAGTATTGGAAAAGAAGATCTGATCCTCTCTGACAAAGACCTTGTATTGCCCGCTTTTAAAGATTTTGATAGCCCTTTTTAAAGATTATACTTACTACTAGTCCTGTAATTGTTCTGTTCAACGTGCTTAGTCTTTTCTTTGACATCTGGGTGGCGGAGGTCCACAATACACCTTTCACAAGGGCACGGACCTCCGGTATACCTATAATACAGCTATGTAACCCGTATGTAACGCCTGTTATTACTTAACCTGAACCATGTCTTATCTTAAAATGGCTATACAGCCAGGTGCAAGGAGTGGCTAAAATTACCCGAGTTAAAAAATGTGCTTCGTAATATGCGCTCTGTGCGTTTTATGCGCAATAATACATTTTATGCGTTCTAGACGTTCTGTGCGTTTTCAGAATAATTGACATTATTGTTTGATCAAATCATACAACTCATCCAATTTAGGCGAAAGGACAATCTCAATTCTACGATTCTTGCTTCTACCCTCTGCTGTTGTATTGGCATCCAACGGCTGAAATTCGCCTTTCCCAGTTGCTGTCATACGCACACTCTCAACCTTACTAACTTCTGTCAGGTAACGCACCACCGATGTTGATCGCAAAACACTTAAATCCCAATTGTCTTTAATTTGTCCGAGGTTAGTGATTTTTTGAGAGTCTGTATGGCCTTCAACAGCGATGTTAATTTCAGGTTGTTGTTTTAATACATCTGCCAATTGACTTAGTGCTTGTTTTCCTTTCTCGTCAATAATAATACTTCCAGAAGGGAATAGCAATTTATCAGTAAGAGAAACATATACTTTACCGTTTCTAATTTCCACAGTCAAACCATTTTTAGTAAATCCTAAAAGAGCCTGTTGCAGTTTTTCTTTTAATTGATTGGTAGCCTCATCACGTTTACGTAATATCTCTTCCACTTCTTTTAACCGTTGCTCGCGTGTTTTTAAATCATTAGAAAGCTTGCTGATTTCCGTAGAACTCTTGTTCTTTAATTTAGCATAGTTGCTGTCCATTTCAGAATACTTGTTCTTCAGATCATTTAATGCACTGCTTAATCCGGTAGTATCCTTTTTTAACCTTGCAATCAGACCTTCCAGATTTTCATTTTTTAATTGCGACTCTCCCCATCCTGTTTTTAATGAATCCTGTGTTGCTAATAATGATTTATACTTTTTAGGAGATAGAACTACGCAGGAAGTGAATGCACTGGCAAGCAGCCCAACGAATAAGAATAAGCTAATTTTTTTCATTAATGTGTTATTAATTTAGTGATCAAGAAAGTTCGCGCAAGCCCATCAATTGAGCTCTAACCGTATACGCGTTTTTCAATAAGTTTATTGCGCTACTGCGTTTCTCAAAAATAGAATAAAAGGATAAACACTTTCAAAAGCAGTTTTCAACTTATCAACGATTCCTGATTTTAGGAATTCATCATCCCTTAAGGGACACACGGCAATAAAGCTCTTAAGTTTTAGAAATTCTATTTGGGGATGATCTATATCGTAGCCTTTAGGGGCATTTTTTAACGTATCTTCCTGACTTAGCGTAAAAGTATTTTTAAACCTTTCCTCATCAATTATGCTCAGAAATTCTGAGGTATTGTAGTCTATCTCTTCTCTTATACTTTTTAAAACGGGAGCATCAGGCATCCAAAATCCAGCGCCAAGGAAACATTCTCCTGGCTGTATATGAAGATAATATCCAGGGCCATGTATGTTGCTACCTTTTATACTAAAAGAAATCCCAAAGTTATTCTTATATGGATCTTTATTTTTACTAAAACGAACATCCCTATAAATACGTAGCAGGCATTTTTTTGCTGGTGTATCAATTGGAAATTCAGGATCTATAGCTGCTAATTTGGGTATTAGCTGATCAATAAAAGCCAATACATCTGCTTTCGCAATTTCATATCTGCCCTTGTTTTCTGCGAACCATTCCCGGTTGTTGTTTTGAGCTACATCTTTAATAAAAGCGAGTGTTTCTGGCTTAATCATGGCTTGTCGTAATAGGCGTTATACTTTATTTTTGGAGAAAGCCAATGTAATAAAATCACCCGGGAATAACGATAATTGAACGGTGCCAAAATTAAACAACCTGTAAAGATTACAGTAAGATAAAGCCATAAAGATTCAAACTCGAGATTACCTCCTGAAAATACATATGTAGCTATACCTAATGCAATCATTTCTGCACAATTCATAGCATAGCTCACATACATGGCCGCGTAAAAATAGCCCGGCTCAATTTCAAAACGTTGACCGCAATGGGCACAAATTGTATTGGTGTGTTGTACATTAAAGCCATAAAGACTTCCCGTAAAGATATCGCCCCTCCTGCATTGAGGGCATTTACCGTGTACGAGTGCGTATAACTTAGACGTTTTCTGCATATCTAACAGTTCTTTTGCGATATTTTACATACCACAACACGCCCATTCCTGAGATTAGAAGATAAGGAATAGCCAAAAGATATAAAATACCTGAGTTTAAACCTTTTCCCTGAGTATTACCGTTCTTTACACTTTGTTCTGCACTTACAGTACACATGGCACATTGTGCATTCACATTATTTGACGATGATACTGTCAACAGGATCATAAAGAGGAAGATAACCGCTACCTTTTTCATGTTGCAAATATAAGCAAAGAAACTGTAACACATTTTAAGAATAGTCAGAAACCAGTCTAAAAATTGTAATAAGGTGATATCATCAGGTATACTATTACCCCAGTTACAGCAACATACAACCATACTGGATAAGCCCACCTAACAATTTTTTTGTGACGCTCTACCTGCATATTAAACCCTCTTAAAAAGCTCACAAGGATTAAGGGTAAAACAACAATAGCAAGAATAATGTGTGTAGCCAATATAAAGAAATAGATATAACGGGTTGATCCAACTGCGGCCAATTCAATTGCCGATAATACCCCGTTATGATCAACATCTCCATACTTAGTATCTTTTTCATAAAGGTGAAAAACGATATAAAAAAGAAGGAAGATTGCCGAAAGGATGAATGTGATCACATTCGTTACTTTATGAGCCTGTATGTTTTTCCTTTTTATGAAAATTAAAGACACAATAAGGAGTACTGCACAAGTTGCATTAATGCCTCCTATTATATGTGGAAATAGATAGATGAAAGATGGTGTAGGCTCTGGAGGTGGGACTAATTTTAACGCTATAACCACAAGTAACACAACCGCTGTTACAATCCATATTAATCTTAAAAAAAACTTATCATTAAAATTCATATTCTATCTATTTAGAACTTCTTATCTTCCGTCTCTGGAGTTTCTCAACTCCTCTGCCAGCAACACTTTAATTTCATCATCTAGCTTTGTTAAGGCCTCCTGACTTGTGGCCTCATAATAGCCTCTGATACGACGATGGCTATCAAGCAATACTAGCATATTGCTATGAATAAATTTCTTCTCAGCGCCAATCTTTTCTTGGTGAGCGTCCAAGGACAATCCTTTTTTTATCAATGTAGATAACTGCGTGCTATCTCCCGTTAGTAAATCCCATTTCCCTGCCTTTGCAGAAAGTGTCTTCGCATAACCTGCAAGTACATCCGGTTTATCAGTTTCAGGATCAATACTGATTCCTACAAAATTAACTGCTTTATTATGCTGATAGGTTTCATCAAAACCTTTCATAGCCCTGGTTGTAGCTCCAACACCATTCGCATCGCCTTTGGTATAAAACAGACTTAGTATTAAAATGTTGCTTCCATATTTACTCAAACTAACAGAATCTCCATTCTGATTAATCAACTTAAAATCATCTACTACATGGTAAATCGTATCGGGAATCTGCGTCCCTCTAACCGAGTGAAATGTAGCAGCAACTTCTTTATGTCCAAAAATAGGAAGCGGTCTGTATCTGTTTTTCCCTTTCTCCTGGAGTAAATAATACAAAAATCCTGGTACCGCTAATATGGTGACCAGGATTAATATTTTTTTTATTGGAGTACCCTTCATTAAACTAAAGGCATATGTAGGTGTAAGTAGCCGCCTTCAATTAACATCAAAACAATAAAGTAAAAGATAAAAATAAAAACGACAGTTAAAGAAACCTGAAGTCCTACCTTCTCGTATTTAAGGTGCATAAAGTATGCAACGATATAAAATGCWTTTAATAAAGTTAAGGCAATGTAAACAAAGTTACCTATATGCTGAGGCATATGGCCACCTGGTATAAGAACCAAAGCAATAATAAACTCAATTACTGTGATGGCAAGCAGGATACCAAATACCTGCCAAATTTTCTTTTTATCTAACCCCGCATGCTCACCATGTGCATGCTCGTCGTGAGAGTGATCTGTATGTATTTCTGACATAATATTTTAATTGAGTAAGATTAAACTAAATAGAAGAATGTAAACACGAATACCCAAACAAGGTCTACAAAGTGCCAGTATAAACCAACTTTTTCAACCATTAAGTAATGTCCGCGTTTTTCAAAAGTGCCATTAATAGTCATGCATAAGATGATGATATTAATTATCACTCCGCTAAATACGTGGAATCCGTGGAATCCTGTTATTGTAAAGAATAGATTTGAGAACTGAAGTGCAGATACTGTAGATACCTCACCGGTAAACAAATGATGTAGCGTTTCCATGGTTGGAATCTTTCCCCAGCCAAACCCCTCATGGAACAAATGCGTCCATTCTGCAGCCTGACAACCCAGGAACATTAAACCACCTATAATAGTAGCAATCATCCACCACACTACTTCCTTTTTAGAGCGTCTGTGACCAGCCTCTACTGCAAGTACCATAGTTACCGAGCTCATGATCAAAATAAACGTCATAATACCCACAAATACAAGTGGAGCACCACTATCGGTTATGCCTGGAATAGATTGGAAAACCAAATCCGGATCTGGCCACGTAAATTTACTGAAGCGCTGCGCTCCATAATAGATCAATAATGACGAAAATGTGAATGCATCAGAAACCAGAAAAAACCACATCATTATTTTGCCATACTCTACTGACCACGGCGAGCGGCCCCCACTCYATNKWGTRGKTWTTANNTGANKYTWATTKTGATAATGAACTCATTTTGTAAATAGTAATAGTTTGTTAAAAAATCTAACTGTTCAAAAGTAAAAAAACATACAGATATATCCATAATATATCTATAAAATGCCAAAATATAGAAGCAATTTCCATCCGGTACTTGCGTGTTTCTATCGGCATTTCTTTATAAGCCCCAATTAGGGCATTCAATACAATACATAAACCTGCAAAAATGTGCAGTAAGTGGAAACCAGAAACCACATAAATAACAGAAATAGCAGCATTATTATTTACCATTGCTGCTCCGCTGTGGTATAAGCTCGACCATGCTTCTACCTGCAGGTAACCAAATACTAATCCAAGGGCAATAGTACACCACAAGAACAATCTTTGCTTTTGAATTTGCCCATTCCTTAGCGCTCTTGATGCCAGGAATAAACAGATACTGCTGCCTATTAATGCAGCTGTACTATACATGAAAACATCAGGCAGTACCAAACCATGGCCTTTACCTTTTGAGGCTGCAAAAACAATGTAATAACTTGTCCAACCCCCAAACATAATAGTCGAGGAAACCACAAACAACCAGATCACAAACTTCTTAGGTTTGGTATCTATAGGTGCTGCAGACTTCATATCCTCTTTATTTAATGTGTGTACCATCTTAAATTATTTAGCTATAAAATCAAAAAATAAAATCACCTGCACTAACGGAAGATAGAAGAAGGAACAAAACATTACCTTCCTTGCACTTGCCAAATCCATATTAACCCACATTTTAAATGCCAACCATGCAAATACTAATCCCGCAATTAATGATACCCCAGCTATATAATAGCCACCAAATCCATAGAATGTTGGCAACAAACTAACCGGAATTAATATTAACGTGCTGATAAATGTTATAAATGCGCTTGCCTTATCTCTTTTAGTAGTAGGCAACAATCTAAATCCAGCTTTTTTGTAATCATCATCAAGTACCCAGGCGATAGACCAGAAATGAGGAAACTGCCATACAAACTGTACAAGGAAAAGTATCACTGCAATTTCATCAATCTTTCCATGAGCAGCCACGTAACCAATTAGTGGAGGCAAAGCTCCCGGAATGGCACCAACAAATACAGCGATAGGCGATTTACGCTTTAAAGGAGTGTAGGCAAAGGCATATAAAAATATTGAAAACACGGATAGTAATCCCGTTTCGATATTTAATTTACCTAGTAACCATGTTCCCAGCATTCCCATTACCAAGCCCGAGACCAAGCCCTGACCTGTGGTCATATGTCCGGCAGGCATTGGACGATCCTTGGTTCTCGTCATTAACTTATCCAGATCAACCTCTATTACTTCATTAAAGCAATTAGCTGCAGATGTAACCAGGAACCCTCCAGCTATTAAAATAAGCCATTTCGTCCAGTCTATTCCAGGAACAACTCCGGCGATTTCAACCTGCGACCCAATTAAAAAGGTAACTGATGCAGAAAACACAACCAGAAAGGTGAGTCTGAATTTAATGAGCTTAGAAAAATCTGTTAGAAACTGTTTCAAATTATATATTATTAATGCTCTTGGTTGTAAGTATCCGTTTTGTAAACTAACAAATACAGATAGTATTGCAGACTAAATAGTAGGGTTGAAAATAAAATGTGTAATGCCTGAGCGTAAGGTGGCAATGCAAAGTTCGATAATATTAATCCAGTTAGTATCTGAATAATCAAAACAACTGCTATAGAATTGGCTACCATCAAAGCAGTAGCTTTACCATTAAATCTATCTTTAACAAGCTTGTATATAATGATGTTCAATATAAGCACAACCATAGCCGAATCTCTATGATAAGAAAAGATCTTGCCTACCCTGGTTAACCAGCTTTCGCGATCATTATACATCAGAGCTTTTGAAACTGCATCAACAGCCTCCCTTACTTCCGTTCCTAAAACAATTTGCAGTACACTTACCACTATGGCTAAAAAGATTAAAACCTTTAACCAGACAACCTTAGCCATAACTATGGTTACTGCCTTATGCATCTGTTGTGCATAATTATAAGTATAAACCAAGATGGCCAGAATTACTAAAGCCAATAACATATGTACCGTAACAATCCAGGGAACCAGATTGGTAGACACAACTATTGAACCTAACCATGCCTGAAAGGCAACCACTACCAGATTCAACCAGCTTAAAACTACTATACGTTTAGCTGTTTTACGATAGGCAAAAGAATAGATAACTAATCCAACCAATAAAAACCCGGTTGCAGCACCCATCAAACGATTTAAATATTCGGTCCAGGTTTTTGCTACATTAAAGGTCTCTGGCTGTAAGATAGATTCATCATGTCTTATGCTATCTGCCAGGTGCCCTTTACCTAACTTATCAAGTGTTTTAGCAAAACGTTCGTTCTTTACAACACGTTCAGCTACATACTTTTCTTTGTAATCAGCAGGTAACTGTGAAGCTGAGGTTGGAGGTACATATTGATCAAAGCACTTTGGCCAATCCGGACATCCCATACCAGACCCTGTACTACGTACTATCCCCCCCGCCAAAATTAGCAATAAGGTTACAACTATCGTTATAAGGTTTAGCCTGATAAATCTCTTCTCAGATTTAGGAACCATGGTGTGTATTAGATTTAAAAAAAATGAGGTATCTGTTGTAAGTATTTACCTACTGCAGATACCCCATCATATTATAAACTATATGCTAGTCTAATTTTGTTCTGCCTGCAGCTTCTTCTTTCTCTTCCCATTCTCTCTGTATACGCTCAGCTTCAGCGTTTCCTTCAAAATCATGTGGCATATTAGAGCTCATAGTTTGAGAGAAAGGCACAGTTTGAGGAATAAAATCTTCTTCAGCCCCTGGCTTACTATAGTCATATGGCCAACGATAAACAGTTGGAATCTCACCTGGCCAGTTACCGTGTAACCGCTCTACAGGAGTTGTCCACTCTAATGTATTCGCACCCCAAGGGTTTTGAGACGATACTTTGCCCTTGAAAATAGAATAGAAGAAGTTAAATAAGAACGCAACCTGAGCTAATGCAGCAATAATTGCAGACCATGTAACTAAAATATTTACCGTAACCCATTTCTGCATAAACTCAAACTCAGTAAATGCATAGTAACGACGTGGAACCCCGTCAAGACCTAAGAAGTGTAGTGGGAAGAACACCAAATAAGCACAAATAAATGTGATCCAGAAGTGTAAATAACCAAGTTTACTATTCATTAATCTTCCAAACATTTTAGGGAAGTAATGATAAACGCCTGCAAGCATACCAAATATTGCAGCAGATCCCATTACAAGGTGGAAGTGAGCAATAACGAAGTAAGTATCATGCAAGTTAATATCTAAAGATGCGTTACCCAGGAATATACCAGTTAAACCACCTGAGATAAAGAATGATACCATACCAATAGCAAACAACATAGCTGGGGTAAATCTGATATTACCTCTCCATAGCGTAGCTAACCAGTTGAATGTTTTAACTGCCGAAGGAACTGCAATAATCAAAGTAGTGATCATAAACACACCGCCTAATAATGGGTTCATACCCGTTACAAACATGTGGTGACCCCAAACGATGAATGATAATATAGTAATACCGATTAGTGAATAAATCATGGCATGGTAACCAAAGATTGGCTTTCTTGAATTCACTGACATAATCTCTGAAGACAATCCCATTGCAGGCATAATTACAATATATACCTCAGGGTGGCCCAGGAACCAGAATAAGTGTTGCCATAAGATTGGTGATCCACCTTCGTTTGGCAATACCTGAGTCCCCATAACAATATCAGAAAGATAGAAACTTGTTCCAAAGCTACGGTCAAATACTAACAATACAACACCTGCAACTAATACAGGGAAAGATAAGATACCTAAAACAGCTGTTAAGAAAAATGCCCAGATTGTTAGTGGCATTTTCCACAGATCCATTCCCTTAGTACGCATATTTAAGATAGTACTCACATAGTTGATACCACCCATTAAAGATGATGCAACGAAAAGTACCATACTGATTAACCATAAGGTCATACCTAAACCTGAACCACTAATGGCAGTTGGCAATGCAGATAATGGCGGATAAACCGTCCATCCCGCACTTGCCGGTCCTGTTTGTATAAAGAATGAACTCATCATGATCACACATGCAGTAAAGAAGAACCAGTATGAAAGCATGTTAAGGAATGGCGACGCCATATCCCTTGCTCCAATTTGTAGGGGGATCAATAAGTTACTAAAAGTACCGCTCAAACCAGCTGTTAATACAAAGAATACCATGATGGTACCATGTATGGTTACTAATGCTAGGTAAAAGTCGGGTTTTATCCTACCACCTTCAGCCCATTTACCTAGAAATGTTTCTAAAAGAGGGAAACTTTTATCTGGCCATGCTAATTGTATACGGAACAATATAGATAAGCCCATTGCTATAACAGCCATGATAATACCAGTTATCAAAAACTGCTTAGCGATCATCTTGTGATCCTGACTAAAGACGTACTTCGTTAAAAAAGTCTCTTTGTGATGACCATGATCATCATGGCTATCGTGGTTATGTGTATCGTGTAATGATATAGTTGACATAATGTGCTATTCCAGTATTGTTATTTTTTTAAAGCTATTTGATTCGTTTTAACTGCAGAAGTATCTTTTGCAGCTGTATCAGCAGGAGCTGTAGCAGCTGGTTCACTTGCAGGAGCCGAAGCTACAGGCAAATTAAATTGCTTCCTTAAATCATCAGTTAGGTATGTTGGCAATTCAGCAACCCATGCGTCATACTCGGCTTGTGAAACGACTTTAACCTCTCTTTGCATTTTGTAGTGACCATCACCACAAATCTTATTACATAAGAACAAATATTTAAACTTAGGATCATTTGTTTTAGCTTTCATCTCCTCCGTAGTAATTGTAGGAGTGAATTCAAAATATGACGTCATACCTGGCACAGTATTCAACTGAACTCTAAAATGTGGCATATAAAAACTGTGGATCACATCTTTACTGGTAAGAATCAAACGAACCGGCTTATTAACTGGAATAACCATTACTTCTGCAAGTTGATCATCCAATGTCTTTTTATCTTTAAAATCAATACCCAGAGCATTGTCTGAAGTAATTAATTTATAATTTTTAAGTCCTACCACACCATCAGCACCTGCGTAACGAATCGCCCAGGCAAACTGAGATGAAGTAATCTCAATACTGATAGGCTTGTTGTTAGGATCTTCAACTTTATAGAATATAGATCTCCACGTAAGGAATCCCATAAGTACAAGAACTGTTAGAACTAACGCCGGAATGATTGTCCAGATACGCTCAATAGTATTGTTGTGAGGATAGTAATAAGCTTTTCTTTTTCCGCTGTGTTTGTAGAAATAAGCAAAAGCAAATAAAAGTATGTGTGTAACAATGAAAACAATGGTTGTAAGAATCAATGTAATATTAAACATCTGATCTATCTTTTTACCATGCTCAGAAGCAGCTTCAGGTAAGATCATGTTCCCATGAACTGTATATTCCCAATACACGCCATATAAACCTACAATAAGGAATAAGGCGAATAAACCTCCGTTTATTGCATCCCAGTTAATTCCTTTTGGTTTATCCTGTGCCTCACGGGTCAATTCATAAACCTTTAATGCCTTACCAACTATTGCTACAAATAAGCAAACCAGTAAAAATGCAAGAACATAGAACGTCGCGGTTTTATAAACCGGCCCCATATCAACAGGTTTCTCTGCTGTTGCAGCGGCAGCCTGCGCAAACGCGCTTGTATTCGCAAATGCAGTTACAATCACTGCTAGTGCCGCTATTGTTTTATTACTTATTAATTTTCTTAGACTCATTTTCTTAAAAGTAGTAACACTGTACTTCTATTATACTATTATTTATTATATCCTATCCAGATCACCTATTACAAATGGTGATTTAAACTTTCTTGTAAAAATGGATGGTTCTTTGCGATCAAAGGCTTTTTACTTAACCCATTTAAAACGGTAAAGGTAAACAAACCTACAAAACCTATCGCTGTACCGATTTCAATGATACCAAAACCATGGTGCTCTTCTACAGTTCCAGGCATGATCATTTGGTAATAATCAACCCAGTGACCACACAATACAATGATCGACACTGTAAGTAAAATATTTTCTTGTCTTTTATTATCTCTGTCCATTAACAGCAATAATGGCGCAAGGAAGTTTAAGATTAAATTCAGGTAGAACCAAAATTCATAGTTATCAAACCTTTTGTAAAAATATACAGTCTCCTCAGGCATATTTGCATAGTAGATAAGCAAGAACTGAGCGAACCAGACATAAGTCCAGAAGATAGAGAAACCAAAGATAAACTGACCTAAGTTGTGTAAGTGACTATTGTTTACCCAAGCCATATAACCTGATTTCCTTAACAAGATAAGGATAATAGCGATAGTAGCTAAACTGCTAACCCACATTGCTGCGAAGTTATACCAGCCGAACATAGTAGAGAACCAGTGTGCTTCAAGTGACATTACAGTATCAAAAGCAAATATTGGAGTAGTAAATCCGTAGATTACAAGAAATACACAAGAATATTTAAAGCTCTTTCTGTAAGAATTCAAGCCCCCTTCTAAATCTTCATTATTAGATAATCTGGCAAGTAATAATGCAAAAAAACTATATACACCCAGGAAGATTACCTGACGAGCCATAAAGAAAGGCACATTTAAAAATGCTGATTTACCTTTTATTAATTTATCAAAGTTTTCGCTGTTAGGATCTGTTAAGCCCGGAGCGTTCCAGTGATGATATAAATTATGCGTATATAAACCTGCAGCCATAACAGCAATTAAAATAACTACCGCAATTGGTAGTGCTTTAGCCATTGCCTCAGGTACACGTAGTATTGAAGCAGACCAACCTGCTTGTGCTACAAATTGAACAGCTAAAAAGAATGCGCCCGACATGCAGACACAAGCGAAGTAATAAGCCATTAATAACAGGTTAGCAAAAGTACGCTCGTGAAGCGCCTCAGCTGAAAAGCCATAGCCTATAGCCAATAATCCTATTACTATAGCGATTATGCTTAGGTTTTTTGCTTTACCTGTAAACTCAAACTGCTCAGTTAAATTATAATTATGAGTTCCCATTTATTTCTTCTTTTCTATTTTGCTTTTTGTAATTGTTGTACATAAAGTACTACTTTCCATCTCTCTTCAGGTGATAATTGAGATGCGTATGAACCCATCATGTTAACACCATATTTAATTGTATGATAAATCTTACCTGCGGATAGATCTTTCATTAAACCGCCTCTTGAAGAGGTTTTCTCAGGATCATGAAATGATGGAACACCATTAATTTTTTCCAATTTAACAAGGTGACCTTGTCCATCACCTTCTTTACCATGGCAAGGTGAGCAAAATGCATTAAATAAATGCTGACCTTGTAAAAGATTCTGTTCAGTTAATGGTAAACTGTTTATCAATTTAACACCAGCTTCTTCATAACCTTCTTTTGTATTTGGATAAACATCTTCCTCAACAAATCCAACCGGAGCGGTATGTTTCGGTGGAGTTTGCGCGGTTTGTCCATTTGCAAAGTTCTTATTTGCCTGATCCGGGTTATAAGCAATCGGATCATACATATTCCTTGCGTATTCTAAACCCGTACTACGTTTATCTCTGCATGCTGAAAAAATAACAGCGGTGGCAAGAATACAAAACGAGGTTAAAACTACTTTATTCCTATTCATAGCTAACATACTTCCTTTCATTATACTTTACTTCTAAAGCACCAGCTTCTTTTAATAAATCATCTATCTTACTGTGCTCTGCATTTTCTTTTGCATCAATAGCAATAATAAACCTGTCATTTGTTGCTCTTAAATCCATTACTCTTGGAGCTCTTCCCGGAAACAGATGGGTTGAAGCATAGTAAGAACCAACCAAACCAAAAGCACAAAATAAGATGGTAAGCTCAAACGTAATTGGAATAAAATCCGGTAAGGCGAAATGCGGTTTACCACCAATGTTAATTGGCCAATCATACGCTGCAGCAAAGTACACAAATGACAACATGGTCATTGTACCAGTAATTCCAAAAAAGAAAGCTGCTATATCCAACCTTGAGCGTTTAACACCAAGCTTTGCCTCAATACCGTGGATTGGCATAGGTGTATAAACATCATGTATCTTAATGTTATTATCCTGCAATTTTTGAATTCCATGCATCATTTCATCAGGATCACCAAAACTGCCTAAAATATATTTGATATTATTCATTGTTATATTTTTGCGTAATCTTCTTGTTTAACACTATCAAATTTCTCTAAAGACTCAATGTATTCTGCTACATGTTCTTTTTCAAGATGTCCTTCTTTAATCTGCTCCAGTTTAGCTTGCTCACTAGCACTCTTAAGTAAGAGTTTAACCTCTGCTATCGCAATAGAAGGTAATACTCTTAAGAACAATAAGAACAACGTAAAGAACACACCTATTGATCCTACGAACACACTTACGTCAACCCAAGATGGATAGAACATAGCCCAGCTCGATGGTAGGTAATCACGGTGTAATGAAGTTACAATGATTACGAAACGCTCAAACCACATACCTATATTTACTACAATAGATAAGATCCAGGTTGCTGCAATACTGGTACGGATCTTTTTGAACCATAACAACTGTGGAGAAATCACGTTACATGTCATCATCATCCAGTATGCCCACCAGTAAGGTCCTGTTGAACGGTTGATGAAAGCATATTGTTCATATTCAGAACCTGAATACCAGGCAATGAAGAACTCTGTTAAGTAAGCAACACCTACGATAGATCCAGTTAAGATGATGATTTTATTCATCGACTCAATGTGGAACATGGTGATATAGTTCTCAAGGCCTAATACTTTACGTGCAACCAATAATAAGGTTAACACCATCGCAAATCCTGAGAAGATCGCCCCTGCCACGAAATAAGGAGGGAAGATTGTAGTGTGCCATCCTGGAATTACTGAAGTTGCAAAGTCCATAGATACAATCGTGTGTACAGAAAGTACCAGAGGTGTAGAAATACCTGCTAAGATGATAGATACAGCCTCAAATCGTTGCCATGTCTTAACATTTCCAGCCCATCCGAATGACATGATTGAATAAACTTTACGTCTTAATCCGGTTGCACGGTCACGAATAGTCGCGATATCAGGTAAAAGACCTGTATACCAGAATAAAAGTGATACCGAGAAATAAGTAGAGATCGCAAACATATCCCAAACTAGCGGAGAGTTAAAGTTAACCCAAAGTGATCCGAACTGATTTGGTAAAGGAAGTACCCAATATGCTAACCATGGTCTACCCATGTGAGATACAACATATGTAGCCGCGCAAATAACGGCAAATATAGTCATCGCCTCAGCAGAGCGGTTAATAGAGTTGCGCCAGTTCTGACGGAAGAGTAATAATACCGCCGAAATCAACGTTCCTGCGTGACCAATACCTACCCACCATACGAAACCGGTGATATCCCAAGCCCATCCTACTGTTTTATTTAAACCCCATGCTCCGATACCGAACCAAAAGGTATACCCCACAGCTACTACCCAAAGGGTAGCACCGCAAAGTGCAATTATAAATCCAATCCACCATGCCCTGTTAGGCTTATTCTCAACTGGCATTAAAATATCGTCCGTAATTTTTGCATACGTGATATTCTTGCCGGTGATTAATGGTTCTCTTAATATTGATTCGTTATGTCCTGACATAATTTATTTTCTTTAATATCAGCTTACGCTTGTACTGTTGTATCTGTATTTCTAATTTTTGTCATATAACCTATACCCGGTTGTACGTTTATCTCTTCTAAAACATAGTAAATACGTTCACTACGTAATGCTTTAGATACTTCCGAGTTAGGATCGTTGCCATCTCCAAAGATGATTGCATTGGCAGAACAAGCTTGCTGACAAGCCATTTTGATATCCCCATCTTTCAACGGGCGTTTTTCAATTTTAGCTTGTAATTTACCTGCTTGAATACGCTGAATACACATAGAGCATTTCTCCATAACACCTCTTGAACGTGTAGTTACATCAGGGTTAAGAACCAACTGAGTAAATTCATTATTCAAGTAGTTATCGAAGCGTGAATCATTCCAGTAGTTAAACCAGTTGAAACGACGTACTTTATATGGACAGTTGTTTGCACAGTAACGTGTACCTACACAACGGTTATAAGCCATGTGGTTCAAGCCATCTGATGAGTGTACTGTTGCCAATACCGGACAAACAGTCTCACAAGGAGCATGATCACAATGCTGACAAAGCATTGGCTGATGTACTACAGAAACGTTATCAAGGTTATCTAAATGAGCAATTTCTTTCTCTTTAGTTACTGAATTGATACCATTTCCATGTTCGCCATGAGCATGTGCCTCTTCTGCATGACCTTCACCTTCAACATTGAAGCTGTAATAACGGTCAATACGAATCCAGTGCATCTCTCTACGTCTGCGCACTTCTGTTTTACCTACAACCGGAATGTTATTTTCCACGTTACAAGCAACAATACAAGAACCACAACCAGTACAAGCATTCAAATCGATTGCCATAACCCAGTTGTTACCTGGCTTCTCATATTTATCCCACAGATCGTAAGTTTTATGTTTTGCGTGGTCATTACCTGAACCAGCAGCCGGATTCTTTTTGTATTCTGTAAAAGTAGCTTCGCGAATAATATTTCTACCCTCAAAAGAGTGGTGAGTTTGCGTTTGAGCCAGCTCTTCAGTTTTTCCTGTTCCAGAAAGCTTAACGGTAGTTGCATACTTAGAAGTACCATTAGTAAAGCTGACAAATGGATAAGCATTTTTACCAACGTTATCTCCAGCTTTACCAACCTTTGTACGTCCGTAACCTAAAGCAACAGAAGCTGTTCCCTGAGCTTGTCCTGGCTGAATAAGCACAGGTAACTCAATTTCATAACCTTTATCGTCTTTTATCGAAACAATATCAAACTCTTTAAAGCCTAATTCTTTAGCAAATTTAGGTGCTAAGGCAATGTAATTATCCCAGGTTACTTTAGAAACAGGATCAGGTAGTTCTTGTAAGAATGCATTGTTTGCATGTTTACCGTCTCTCATCGGAATACTTTCGTAAACCTGTAATTCGATATCTTTCGCCAAAGCCTTGCTGTTATTTACAATCGAAGGTATTACAGCTGCAAGCGATAAGCTAAATGTATATGTGCCGGCAGGTTTTAATGCCGAAGCAAAAACACCTGTTTGCAATACATCTTGCCATGTTTTACCTAAAGCAGGTAAAATACTTTTTTCCCAGTTATTACGTACATACTGATAATATTCTTTAACCGGACCGTTAGACCAGATTAAAAGACTTTCCTCAGCCTGACGTGAGTTAAACACAGGGTTGATGGTTGGCTGTACAATTGAATAATATCCTTCATATGCGTTAGCATCACCCCACGACTCTAAATAGTTATGGTTAATGGCAATTACATTACATAATGTTGAAGTCTCATCTTTTCTGTCAGAGAAAGAAACTTTTAAACCAACTTTAGCTAATCCATCAGTAAATCCTTTAGCATTTGCAACGTCATAAGCAGGGTTGCTATCTAAGAAAAATACTGCAGCAACCTCGCCTCTGTTCATCTCGTTGATAAACTCAGCAAATTCTGCGTCATTACCAGCGTAACGTTTACAAGGGTTATCAAGATCTATAGTAGTACCGTAGCTACCAATTGCCGAGTTAATTGCATTTACCAATATTTGGGTAGATACATCATTCGAACCTGAAACTACAAGTGACTTTCCTTTATTTTGTAATAATTCTTTAGCTATTAATTTAAGTGCTTTATCAGCAGTAACATTATTAGGTAAAGCAGCACCCGATAAAGCGTTTCCTGTAATTGCGTTATATAAAGCAATTAAAGCAGGTCCTTCTTCTGATAATTTAACCGGAACACGGGTATCTGCGTTTGTTCCTGTTAAGCTCATTCCGGCTTCGAATTGGAAGTGGCGAGACATCTTACCAGCTTTCAAAGATTTGTGATCTCTATTCGAAACGTACTGTGAAGTAAATTCTTCTCCGCTAATCCAGGTACCTAAAAAGTCTGCTCCGAAACTTACAATCAGATCAGCCTTGTCAAAGTTATATTTAGGAATAACAGCTTTACCAAAGCTATTTTCATTTGCTTTAATAATACCTGTATAAGAAACAGCATCATACTGAACATGCTTAGTAGTAGGATAAGCAGTTGTAAAATCAGCGACAACCGCTTTAGTAGAAGGGCTGCTTACTGAAGATGAAACAATACGAATTTTCTTTCCTGAAGCCTGAGCCTTATTTAACTCTGCCTGTACAAACTTATCAATCTCAGCCCAGTTACTCTCTGCATCTTTTAATACAGGAGCTTTAAGTTTTGAAACATCATAAAGATCCAATACAGAAGCCTGCGCCTGAGCATCGGTACCACAATTAAACGTTCCTGCATTAGGATTTGGTTCAATTTTAATTGGTCTTCCCTCTCTTGTTTTAACTAAAACACTTTGTCCGTTAAAACTTGAAACATAGTAGTTCGGTATACCCGGAACTACCTCTTCAGGTTTAACCAAGTAAGGAATTGATTTGTGAACAGGAGCAGTTTGACAAGCTGCCAGTGTTACCGCCCCTAACCCAAAGCCTAAAGCTTTTAAAAAGTCACGGCGTGGAGTTACTGTACTTAACCCTGCTTCATTTAAAACATCTTCTATTGGAAGTGGCTCAGCAAATTCGTTTTTGTTATTTTCAACAAAATCCGGAGTGTTTTTATACTCTTCTAAGCCTTTCCAGTATTTTTTATTGCTTTCCATTTAAGCTATATTACTGTTTATCGAACGTTCTTTTTATTAAACTCTAATTAATAGTGGCACTTACCACATTCTAAACCACCCAAAGCTGCTGGAGTGATTTTCTCACCTTTCTTGATTTTCTCATGCGCTTCAATGATCTTATCATAGAATGCATTTCCTTTAACTTCAAGCTTGGTGTCTTTATGACAGTTAACACACCATTTCATGGTAAGTGGAGAGTATTGATATATCTCTTCCATTGTATCAACCGGACCATGACATGCAAAGCAAACAGGCTCATTAGGTTTCAAACCTTTCTCTTTTCTGATAGCTTCTTCACCTACAACTACGTGTTGAGAGTGATTAAAGTAAGCGAAGTCAGGAAGGTTGTGAACACGAACCCATTCAACTGGTTTCTCTTTTGAGTGATCATAAGTCATCGTTGCCGGATCATATCCAAGGGCAGTATAGATCTTTTGAATCTCTGGTGAAATCTCGCCATCATACTTCTCTGTTGCCTGTACTGATTTGTGACAGTTCATACAAACATTCAAAGATGGAATGGTTGAATTTTTCGATTTAAATGCACCAGCATGGCAATACTGACAATCAATTTGATTGGTACCAGCGTGCAACTCATGCGAGAACTTGATCGGTTGTACCGGTTGGTAACCAGTATGAACACCTGTATCCCACATACCCATCCAGCCAAATGAACCTAAGGTTATAATTAAGCCCAGGATGAAGARMNAAKANNAWTTTNCTTSWTCYTRRRNTNAATNTNWTAANCNASCTRWNAYCKRAAGARASKCNTRTMKKSWTCTGCAAGAACAACTCCTTGTTTTTGAAGTATCAAACGCTCTAACATTTTTATCGCACGACCTAAAACGATCAATACAATAATAGATATCAGGATAATTGCGGCAACCCCTGCGATTGAAAAACTGGAAACACCTTCAGAAGCACTTTCTGTTGCTGCTTTATCTCCTTCTTTCTTAGGCTCACCTGCTTTAGCGTAAGCTATAATGTTTTTAATTTGATCATCAGTCAAACGTGGAAATGTTGTCATCTCCGCAGCTGAGAACTTAGAAGCCTCGATAGCTTGTTTGTCTCCTGCATCAACTAACGCTTTCCAGTTTCTGATCCACTTGATTGCAAAAGCTTCATCAAGCTCATTAAGTTTTGCTGTTAATGCCGGACCAGTACTGTTACGATCTAACTGGTGACAAGAATTACAATTATCCTTAAATAGTTTGCGGCCCTCTACTACATCTTGTGCCTGTGTTGCAGAAACGATTAAAACAGATAGAGCCGTAAACATGAATGCCGACTTCCAAACTCTTCTAACGATCAATGAGATATCCCTCATAATGAGTATTTTATGCTATTTTTTAAAAAACTTTATAAACGTAATTGGCTTTTAAACTTAGGTCCTTCACCAAAACGTCCACAAAAGTAAAATTTATTAACTTACCAATGACAAATAAATGACAGTAAATACAATTTATAATCAATCTAAATAGTTCGTTTTTTATGCTTTAAACGACGAAAATCAGCAACTTTTTAAAAATCACTGATTCCATTTTAAGTCCTACTTTCAAAGCAGGACTTGTTAATTTAAATTACATTTTTAATATCCATGCAAAGATCAGTGGCGCCACTATAGTCGCATCAGATTCTACAATGAATTTCGGTGTATTTATATCTAACTTACCCCAGGTAATTTTTTCATTAGGAACTGCCCCTGAATATGAGCCGTATGAAGTTGTCGAATCAGAGATCTGACAGAAGTAGCTCCAGAATGGAATGTTCTCCATTTCCATGTCCTGATACAACATTGGGACCACACATATAGGAAAATCTCCAGCTATGCCACCACCTATCTGAAAGAATCCAATTCCTTTGCCATCGCTGTTTTTGATATACCAATCTGCTAACCAACCCATGTACTCWATMCNMASWMTTCATGGTAGTTGCTTTAACTTCTGATTTCATCACATAAGACGCAAAGATGTTACCCATTGTAGAATCTTCCCATCCCGGAACAACAATTGGCAAATTTTTTTCTGCCGCTGCCAGCATCCATGAATTCTTAGGATCAATTTCATAGTATTGTTCCAAATCTCCGCTTAACAACATTTTATACATAAACTCATGCGGAAAATAACGTTCTCCTGCACTGTCTGCATCTTTCCAGATTTTATAAATATGTTTTTGCAATCTGCGAAATGCTTCTTCTTCAGGAATGCAAGTGTCGGTAACACGATTATAATGGTTCTCTAATAAATCCCATTCATCCTGAGGGCTTAAATCGCGGTAGTTAGGTACTCGTTTATAATGTGAGTGCGCAACAAGGTTCATAATATCTTCTTCCAGATTCGCACCTGTACATGAAATAATTGATACTTTGTCCTGACGAATCATCTCAGCCAGTGAAATTCCCAATTCAGCGGTACTCATCGCGCCAGCAAGCGTGATCATCATTTTACCACCTTCATCTAAGTGCGTTTCATATCCCTTAGCAGCATCCATCATTGCGGCTGCATTAAAATGGAGATAATTACGCTCCATGAATTGAGATATAGGTCCTCTTGTTGTACTCATTTTGATCTAAATTTTGTTGCCGCAAAAATAGGCAAATAATCTTAATGCCCTAATTGTACTTCACCTCTACTTAAAAACCGGCATAACCACCTGCTTTATCTAAAGTAAGATTATAGCGTAACGATGCAAACAACACTGTTTTTCTTCAAATAACGCCCTTTTCTCGTCTTGTAAAAATCTAGTTAGGATAAGTTCCAAACTTTGGGTTTCAAATTCAAACACTGGCCTTAAAGTTGCTAGGCAGAACTGATAATTAAATTTTTCTACTATTTTAGGCCAATGAAGAGAATTTCCCTGTGCACCGTATTTGTTTTAATAGCCCTAAATTCAATGGCGCAAAAGAAACTAATAGAGCGCTATCTATCTAATAAAACAGATTCCTCACGCAGGCCGAGTTTTATGCCCGTTCCAGTTTTTAGATATACACAAGAAATAGGTCTTGAATTTGGCATCGGGGCGCTCTATTCGACTTATCTAGATAGGAAAGACCTTACAAATCGCAGTTCAAATTTCTCAACTGTACTTTCTGCATCTACCAAGGGTCAATATAATATCTCTCTAAAAGGAGATGTTTGGACTAAACAAAATACACACCACTACATTGCCGAAGTGCGTTTTAAAAGAATGCCCTTCAATTTTTATGGTGTAGGTAATGAAACACTTGCAGCCAATGAAGACAGACTTATTCAAGGTTATGCGAAAGTTGGCCTCGAGGCCGAGAAACTACTCCTACCCCATATGTATACAGGCCTTTCTCTGGGTTTTGAGAATTATCATTTTACAGATAAAGAAGTGGGGGGCATTTTCACTACCGACCAAACACTAATTCACAAAATAGGAGGTTCTGTATTCTACGCTGGAATTTCTCAAACATATGATACCAGAAACTCTAACAATTATACCACCAAGGGCTTTTACGGAAAAGTAACCTATCAATATGCCCCAGACTTCTGGGGAGGAGAGAATTTCACAGGAAGCTTAATCAAGGCTAATGTGCGCAATTTTTGGTCTTTATCGCCCAAGTTTGTCATCGGAGTAAATGGTTTATTCCATTCTGTTCAAGGAAAAAACACCCCTTTCTACTTATTACAGCAAATGGGTAACGACGAAATGATGAGGGGCTACTATACCGGACGATACAGGGAAAGAAACTTACTTGCCGGACAAGCAGAATTACGCTATCGCTACAACAACAGATTTGGAGCTGTCGTATTTGGGGGTGCTGGACAAGTATTCGATAATGGTGACCTTTCAATCAAAAGTTTTAAACCTTCTTATGGCGCTGGTGGTCGATATTTCTTCGACCCTGAAAAAGGACTAAGTGTTCGTGTCGATTATGGCATTGGTGAAAAACGAGCTAATGAAAAACGTCAAACCGGTTTCTATATCAGTTTGGCCGAAGCATTCTAAAACTTTATTTTAAAATGCTCTTTAGCCTGTCCTTTTCTAAAATAAACCAACCCTATCCAGAACAAATCAATTGTAACAACCACCTCCGGATGGTTCTTAATTTCTTGCCAGGCCTCTTTCATTCCCTTACTCCAATATATATCATCAAATATGAGCAGTGAGTTTTCATGAATCTTAGGTAAGCACCAATTGAAATAATTTAATGTAGCCTCTTTTCTATGATTACCATCAATGTAAACAAAATCAAGCTTTTCTGCTTGAGCTATAACGTCAGGAAGTAACACATCAAAATTTCCAACCTGCAATTCAACATTTTCAAGATCCAGTTCTTTAAAATTATTATGCGCAACTTTTGCAGTTTCCGGACACCCCTCAATTGTAATAACATCTGCTTCAGGACATGCCTTCGATAAATAAGCTGTAGTTACACCTAAACAAGTACCTAATTCAATAATAGTTTTAGGATTATTGTCTTTTGCTAAACGATAAATCAATTGAGCCAAAGCAGGATTCTTCAATGCGTTCTTTGCAATCTGACTTACCTTCTTTGTGCGGTTCTTATTTAAATGAGAACCTGCACCCAGATCGGTCACAGTTACTAATGAATCGTCATTGAAAAGTTTTTTTCTCTGCGCTTCAATGCTTTTATATTCAATTTTAGACTTAAAATCGTAAATTACCTCATCCGTAAGTTTATAAACAAATGGGGAATGGGTACCATGCCTGCTTTTTGAGGTAAAGCGATGCTTCAGATAATCACTGATAAAGTTAAAAACCATAGCCGCAAAAATAGGCATTCAAATTTGTATGTTTAATGGAAAACATTAAAGAAATAACTGCTTTAGTAAAACTTCTTGATGATCCCGATCAGGAAATCTATCAACACGTTGAGGGACGGCTGCTTGAATATGGCAACGAAGTCATTGACTACCTTGAAAATGCTTGGGAACATTCATTAGATTCTTTGCTTCAACAAAGAATAGAAAATATTGTACATAAGATACAGTTTTCAAATGTCAAGGAAGATCTTAATTTATGGTATCAAAGCGGGGCATTTGATCTGTTACAAGGGGCCTTAGTCATTAACCGCTATCAATATCCTGATCTTGATGAAGATAAGGTGATCCTTCAGATTGAAGAAATCAAAAGAGAAATCTGGTTAGGATTGCAATACGAAATGAGTTCTATTGAAAAGATAAAACTCATCAACCATATCTTTTATAACATTTACGGTTTCAGTGGAAATACAAAAAACCATCACGACCCACAGAATTCATATATAAACCAAGTACTGGAAAGTAAAAAAGGCAATCAGATCTCGCTTGCCATCATCTATTCGACACTTGCGCAAAAACTGGATATCCCTGTATATGGTGTAAACCTGCCTCAGCATTTTATTTTAGGATATATAGACGAGAGCAAGCGAGAAGAACAGGAATTTGGAGTTCTTTTTTACATTAACGCATTTAACAAGGGTGCCATATTTGGTAAACACGACGTTGATCAGTTTCTCCGCCAGCTAAACCTCGACCCTCTTCCAGGATTTTATGCACCCTGCAGCAACGTAGAGATCATCAGGCGCGTTATCCGCAACCTGATATCTGCTTATGAGAACCTGGGTTCAAAAGAAAAGGTTGAAGAGCTTAAGGAATTACAGGATATCCTGGCAAATACTGAGCTTTAAGTTATAGAAACTTATTACTTTTCATCCAATTCGTCAGCCTTTCAAACCAGTCGTCTGATGTGGTTTTGTTGTTCAAACCAAAACCATGTCCGCCGCCTTGATATAAATGCATCTCCGCCTTAACCTTGTTAGCCACCAATGCCTGATTAAAAATAATACTATTTTGTACCGGCACCCCATTGTCATCATTAGCGTGAACTAAAAATGTTGGTGGTGTCTGTGGCGTTACATGTTTCTCATTTGAAAAATATTCTTTTTGTGTCTGCGTTGCATGGGCACCTGCCAGATTATTTGCAGAACCTGTATGTGGTGATTCAATAAATGAAATAACCGGATAAATTAAGATAGAAAAATCTGGTCTCAGACTAAGCTTCTCTTTATTCTCAATTTTCACATCATTGTAGTGAACCGTTAATGTCGAAGCAAGGTGTCCACCTGCAGAAAAGCCCATAACACCAATTTTTTCCGGGTCAACTTTCCATTTCTTAGCTTGCCCCCGTACCAGATAGATAGCTTGTTCTGCATCCATCAATGGACCAAATGATTTATCAACCATTATTGCATCATTAGGTAAGCGATACTTCAGCACAAATGCAGCTACACCTATATCATTAAATCGCTTTGCAACATTATACCCCTCATGATTAATAGCCAAAATACCATAACCACCACCCGGGCAAATGATAACGGCTGCTCCCGTAGCCTTTTCCTTTGAAGGTAAAAATACAGTAAGCGTTGGTTCAGATACTTTACTGATCCGTATAATTCCGTCATCTCCAACAGGAGCGGTCTCCATAAAATCTGCAGGTGCTGGTTTTGATCCCGGTATTACACCGGGATATAATTTAACTATTTCCTGAGCATTCAAATTAGCTGTACACATCAGTATCATTAATAACGAGGTAAAATATTTCATCTTTAAAATTCCATTAAGTATGCTTTTAAAAAGTTGTTTATATCTCCATCCAGCACGGCCTGCGGGTTTGAGGTTTGGTAATTCGTCCGATGATCCTTCACCCTCCTGTCATCCAGCACATAGCTCCTGATCTGCGAGCCCCACTCTATCTTTTTCTTACTTCCTTCTACCAAGGCTGTAGCTTCCATACGCTTGCGCATCTCGATCTCGTAAAGCTGCGATTTCAATAAGCGAATAGCATTTTCTTTATTCTGAAGCTGTGAACGCGACTCCTGATTCTTAATGATGATTCCGGAAGGTTTATGATATAAACGAACTGCAGTTTCTACCTTGTTTACATTCTGTCCACCGGCACCACCCGACCGAAACGTTTCAAACTCTATCTCTGAATCCTTCACTTCAATTTCTATGGTGTCATCCACCAATGGATATACATAAACTGACGCAAAAGAAGTATGTCTTCTTGCATTGGAATCAAATGGAGAGATTCTCACAAGGCGATGTACCCCATTTTCCCCCTTTAAATACCCGTATGCGAATTCACCTGATATTTCAATTGTAACTGTTTTAACACCCGCAACCTCACCTTCCTGGTAATCCTGTTCGCTTACTTTGTATCCATTTTTCTCCGCCCACATTAAGTACATACGCATTAGCATATAAGCCCAGTCGCAACTTTCTGTACCTCCGGCACCCGCGGTGATCTGCATTACGGCATTCAGCTGGTCTTCTTTGGTTTTGAGCATATTTTTCAGCTCCAGATCTTCTATGGCATTTACGCAGAGGTCAAATTGTTCCTGCATTTCTGCTTCAGTAGCGTCTCCGCTCTGCCAGAAGTCGAAAAGAACCTGAGTGTCTTCCATCAGGCTGTTAGCGTGCTGCCAGCCATCAGTCCACACCTTTTTAGAGTTTATTTCAGCAATATGTTTTTCGGCTTTCTTGGGGTCGTCCCAAAAATTTGGTTGCAGGGTAAGTTCCTGCTCAATACGGATATCTTCTAATCGGTTTTCAACGTCAAAGGTACCTCCTCAGCGACGCTACTCTGTCCCTTAAATCCTGAATTTGTTCTTTAGTCATAATCACAAATATATAATATAAAACACAAATGGCTACTTAAACAATGTTTAAATAGCCATTTGCGAAATTGGGAGAATTAATTAAAAAGTCCCTTAAGCTTATCTATAACTCCATCTCCTTTACCCTCTGTTCCAGGCGCACCATCATTATTTCCTGTAAACATTCCTGTAATGTCCGACAGATCAAATTTACCATCGGGCCCTGCAAGGTTACCCAATACGTCTTTAATATTAAATGAACTATCGTTTGGATCGTTAGTCTTATTTACAAACTTTTCCATTATTGTAGGAATAATAGAAGCAGCAATACTTTTTGCAGAATCCAGATTTATACCTAAACCTGCCAGTTTCTCGGTAAAACCGGATNAYGSMWGAKCAACAACTGAACCTGTACCTCCATTTTTAAATGTATCTACTAAACCACCAATATCTCCTGATGACAGCTTTTCTTTTAGCGCATCAATAATAGAACCTGATGCAGCTTCAATAGCTGCGTCATTTTGCTCATTTGGAACTGCACTATTATTCACAATAGCGTCCTGAACATTTTCCGTTACCAATTGTTTTAAATTCTCAATCATAGCTAGTTTTTTTATGGCAATGCATTGCCTATCATATTTAAATATAGCTAAAATAATTCTCTTGTATGAACTTCTGATGAAACTATGTTTATCATTAAAATATTAAATCTCTGCAATCAAATTTTGTGAAATAAAATAAACCGCTACATTTACAAAAACACTAATTATTATGCTTCCAACAGTAAACTTTACAGAAACCGCCGCTTACAAATACCTGGCCGATCACTTCATCAACATTAATGAAAAAAGCTTAAAACAGCTATTTGCAGAAGATGAAGGCCGCTTTGAGAAATTCTCATTAATATTTGAAGATATCCTGGTAGATTATTCGAAAAACCGAATTGACGATACCACTATAGCTCTACTCATTCAATTAGCCAGAGAATGCAAATTAGATGAAGCAATAAAGGCAATGTTTAGTGGAGATAAAATTAACCAGACAGAAGGCAGACAAGTATTGCACGTTGCATTACGCGAGCCTGCCGATGGCGAAATTTTTGTAGAGGGCAAAAACGTTGTTAAAGACGTCCATCACGTACTTTCAAAAATGGAAAAATTCAGTAACGCAATCATTTCAGGAAGTTGGAAAGGCTACACCGGCAAAGCGATAACTGATGTTGTTAACATTGGTATTGGAGGTTCTGATTTAGGCCCTGTAATGGTTACTGAAGCTTTAAAAGCATACAAAAATCATTTAAATATGCATTTTGTATCAAATATAGATGGCACCCACATTGCAGAGACCTTAAAACAAGTTGATCCGGAAACTACACTGTTCCTGATTGCCTCAAAAACATTTACTACTCAAGAAACCATGACCAATGCAAATACTGCAAGAAGCTGGTTTCTGGAAAAAGGGGCAAAAGCCGATGATATTGCAAAACATTTTGCAGCCTTATCAACCAACGCAAAAGACGTTTCTGCTTTTGGAATTGATACTGAAAACATGTTCGAATTCTGGGATTGGGTTGGTGGAAGATATTCCCTTTGGAGTGCCATCGGACTACCAATTTCATTGAGTATAGGTTTCGATAACTTCAAACAACTTCTTGCAGGAGCACATTCGGCAGATCAACACTTTGAAACTGCAGAATTTGAAATCAATATCCCCGTATTATTGGGCCTTATAGGTGTTTGGTATATCAATTTCTTTGATGCCGAAACTCAGGCTATTTTACCTTATGATCAATACATGCATCGTTTTGCAGCTTATTTCCAACAAGGCGATATGGAAAGCAACGGTAAACATGTAGATCGTAATGGAAACGATGTAAACTACGAAACCGGCCCCATCATCTGGGGTGAGCCTGGCACAAACGGTCAGCATGCCTTTTATCAATTAATTCACCAGGGAACGCGCTTAATCCCTTGCGATTTTATTGCCCCTGCACAAAGTTTAAATCCTATTGGCGATCATCATCCAATTCTTTTATCAAACTTTTTTGCTCAAACAGAAGCCCTGATGAATGGAAAAACCAAAGACCAGGTAGTTGGAGAACTTAAAAAAGAAGGTAAGTCAGACGAAGAGATTAAAAAGCTGGCTCCATTTAAGGTTTTCGAAGGAAACAGACCAACCAATTCTATCCTATTGAAGAAAGTTACACCATTTAGCTTAGGAAGCCTGATAGCTATCTATGAGCATAAAATATTTGTACAAGGCATTATATGGAACATCTTTAGTTTTGATCAGTGGGGTGTTGAACTTGGTAAACAATTAGCAAAAAGTATTTTACCTGAACTGCAAGACAATAATGATGTTTCTTCTCATGATGGATCTACAAACGGATTGATCAATCAATACAAAGTCTGGAGAAGTTAGTTAACAAAATATTGTAGTTCGCATATTAGTTGGCTCATTTCTAGCCACCTCGTCATCCTGAATTTATTTCAGGGCCCCAGACTTGCAAAGCCATTTTTCTCTTCCGGGACCCTGAAATAAATTCAGGATGACGATCGTTTTCACAATCACATTAAACCTTTTAGTGTTAATTTGTTCTAACCCAACAGAGTAGCATGATCCTATTTTATGATTAAAAAGGTTTAATGCTATTTTATTTGTAAATTGAGATATAAACAATTTAAAGTAAATCATCATGAAAACGCTTAAAAACACATTACTGTTGGTTATCATGTTCATCGCGATACAGGTTTCCGCCCAAACGGATAAAGAAACCACCGCAAGACTGGTAGAAGCCAAGACTATGGTATTTAATGCTACAACAGCATTACCAATGGCAAATATGGACCTTAATAAAGTTCTGCAGAGATTCCCTGGGGGGCAGGGAAGCGGGGCAATCCAACTTAGTGGATCCCAATACACGCTAACAATAGCTAAAGATAGTGTCGAAGCATATCTACCTTACTACGGCAGGGCATACAGTGCAAATTTAAATCCTAAYGACKCTNNCWTNYRAATTTAAATCTAAAGATTTCACCTACAAAACCGAGAAAAGGAAAAAAGGTGGCTGGTTAATAACCATTAGACCAAAAGACACTAAAGACGCGCAGTCACTTACGCTTAGTGTTGGAGAAAAAGGATACGCAGTGCTTAACGTAACCAGTAACTACAGACAAGCCATTGCATTCAACGGCTTCATTAGCGAGCCTGTTGTAAAGTCTAATAATGCACCTGCAAAATAATCAAAGAATGGCGTTAGTTCTTCTTTACAGGAACTAACGCTATTTCAAACAACTTAGGCCACTTCTTTCCGGTAACAAACAGGCGTTTACCTTGTTTATCCCAGGCTATACCATTTAAAACGTCATTTAAGATACTGTCTTCTGTTTTAAAGTATCCCTTTGGCAATAATCCGCTCAAGTCTATTTTCTTCTCAACAATCCCTGTATTAGGATCTATTACCACTAAGTAATTGTATTGATAAATATTTGCGTAGATCTTTCCGTCTATATATTCAAGCTCATTGATAGAATCAACTGCCCCAAGGTTATCATAAACATCAATCACACGTTCATCTTTGTAGGTATCCTTATTCATAAAATAAAGTCGATTTGTACCGTCAGACATGATCATCTGTTTACCATCATAACATAAGCCCCAACCCTCTCTGCTGGTTTGATAAGGAAATGTTCCAAGCTGTTTAAAGGTTTTGGCATCATATACAAAACCTGAATTCGCTTTATAGGTTAACATTACAATCTTATCGTCTACAAGTGTAGATCCTTCTCCAAAATATTGCTTGTCAAGATCCACCTTTTGCAAAGCCTTGCCAGTTGCTAAATCTACCCATCTTAATGTCGAGAAACCGTTCTCACCAGTGCTTTCCAATAATCTTCCATTATGGTATTCCAGTCCCTGAGTATATGATGAGGTATCGTGAGGATAAGTTTTAACAATTTTATAAGTTAGCAGCTCAGGGTTTAATCCCGATCTTAACACAATATTAATTGTCGAAGTATCTTTTTTACTCCCGTCGTCAGTTATTGCGGTAATTATCTTATATCCTACGGCCAGTCCTTTTGTTTTTATACTTATGGCCTCTGCGCCGTTCTTTGTTTCAACGGTTTTACCGTCTACCTGGTAAGTGACAGATTTAATCTGGTTGTCTTTTGGAACATCGAGTTCCACTTTTACCTCATCACCCAAACCAAACATTTGCCCTTGTTCGGGTGCTTTAAATCCAACTACGGAAACAGAAGGTTCATTCTTACAAGAAAAGATAAATGAAACGCTAAATAGTAGAGAAAGGATTGGTATTACCTTAAAGAAATTGGTGTTATTTTTAACTTGGCCAGAATGCATCTTCAATATGATTAATTTTATAAAGGTGTTTATTTTCAAAAACAATTGCAATAATATCGAAACGAATTTCACCTTCGTGGTTATTCATTTCAATGTAGGCAGATGAAGCATACTCAAGTTGTCTTTTCTTCTTAATGCTTACAAAATCTTCAGGCTTACCATAATCTGTCGAACTTCTTGTTTTTACTTCAACAAAAATTATTGCCTCTTCCTGATTAGCTATAACGTCAACGTCCGCTCTTCCGTACCTCCAGTTCCTTTTTTAGTATCCGATAACCCAGATTTTCTAAATACTCTTTAGCATATCTTCTCCTCGTTCACCTAATCGTTGTGACTGGCCATTACTTTAATATAACAGTTCCAAGGTATTTAGAAATATCCCGCTCAACACCCTTTATCATCATGTGGCGTTGCATCAAAATCTCCTGGTTTACCGGGTCGGTTTCGCCTGCAAGTTCTTTTGTAATATCGGTAAGCATCTTGCCAATTTTGTTCTTTTTAAGATGATAGAGCCCACCAAAAACTGTTGCTTTCAAGTTTATGCTCTCATCTCTAACATAAATATTATGTCTGTTTTCCCAATTCTCGCTTAGTGAGTAGGGCGAGGTTGATAGCGTGATAGCAAGATCAACAATCCGCCTGTCTCCACTTTTAATAAACTGACTGGCAACAGGCAAATGACCGTTTTCTATTTCTTCTCTGTACGTATCAATAATGAGTTTACATATCTCATCTTCAAAGGTAACATCAGCTAAGTTCTGTATAATAAAAGAACCGATATACATATTGTCTATCTTATCCCAGGTAACCAGCTCATGACCAAATGCCAGTAGTAGCCGAATGATCTCGCGTTCCTGAATTAGATTGGTATCTGCAGTTTCTACCTGCTCTGCAGGTCCGGCCGACTCTCCCGGGTTCTCAAACAGATTATCAGGTGGCCCATCTTGCTGATATGGGCTTTGTTGGTATTGCGACTGCTGAGGTTGGTTGCCCCCACTTGTTTTTTTAAATTTGGCGGCCCTGATTTTATTCAGTTCAGAAAGCAATATCCTTTCTTCAACCTGCAACAAACCACTGCATTCTCTTATAAAAACAGAAGCTTTAATATCGTCAGGTATTTTAGCGATACTTTCTACAATATCTCTAATAATACCTGCCCTTTTTATAGGATCAGTCCCAGCCTCTTTTAACAGGATGCTGGCTTTATATAGAATAAAATCCTTACGGTTATTTTCTATGTACTTTTTAAACTCTCCCGAACCAACATGATGCATGTAAGAGTCAGGATCATGACCATCCGGAAAAAGAACAACCTTAACGTTCAATCCTTCTTCAAGGATCATGTCTAAACCACGCAGAGAGGCTTTAATACCCGCAGCATCACCATCATAAAGAATGGTAACATTTTCCGAGAACCTACCAATCAGCCTTATTTGTTCGGTAGTTAATGATGTTCCCGACGAGGCCACCACGTTTTCTATACCAGCTTGGTGAACAGCTAAAACATCTGCATAACCTTCAACCAGATAACAGTTATCTGCATCTCTAATTGCCTTCTTAGCATGGAACAAACCATAAAGCACATTAGATTTATGGTAAATATCGCTTTCCGGTGAGTTTACATACTTAGGAACATTTTTATCTGTTTTTAATGTCCTGCCTCCAAAACCAATTATCCTTCCGGTAAAATTATGAATTGGGAACAGCACCCGGCCTCTGAAACGGTCATACAGCCTGCCTTTATCATTCCTGATTGCAAGGCCAGTTTTCTCGAGATATTCTTCTTTATGTCCTGCTCCAACAGCGCTCTGGATCAAAGCATCCCAAGTATCGGGCGAATAACCCAATTGGAATTTCTTTAAAATATCCTCTCTAAAACCACGCTCCTTAAAATAACTTAAGCCAATTGCTCGGCCATCCTCACCTGTCCACAGCTCATTGGCAAAGTAATTTGCAGCGTACTCAGAAACGATGTACAGGCTCTCGCGGGCATTCTGTGCTTCTATATTTTGAGGCGACTGAACAGTCTCCTCTACTTCTATATTATATTTATTGGCCAGAAATTTAAGTGCCTCCGGGTAGGAGTACTTTTCATGGTCCATAATAAAGTGAACAGAATCGCCCCCTTTACCACACCCAAAACACTTATAAATCCCCTTGGCCACCGATACGTGAAACGAAGGGGTTTTCTCATTATGAAATGGACAATTTCCAATTAAACTTGAGCCACGCTTTTTTAGAGTTACAAAATCACCAACCACCTCCTCAATACGAGCGGTTTCCGTGATTTTGTTTATGGTATCCTGATCAATCATTCCCTATTATTTATCCTCTCTTCCAAATGCAGCAAAATGCTGAAATCTATTTTACCAATGGCAATAACTTTTCTGCTAAAGTCTGATTGCCCTTTTCATTCAAGTGCACACCATCAGAAGTTAAAATTCCTTTGTCTTTATCTTCGGTATTATGGTCAGCGTTATAAGTCTTAAATATTGCCCTCAAATCACAAAGGGGAAGGTTATTCTTAACAGCCAGTTCTCTTATAGCACCAGAATACTTATCCAAATCCCCATCCATCTCATTTATGCCATTCTTTTTCTCACCAATTACTGCTGGAGTACAAAGAACAACCTTGGCGCCATTTGCCTGAATCTTATTTATCAATGCCTGATAGAACTTAATGAACTTATCGTAATCTGTTCCTGTTCTGCTCGACTGCTTGTGCCATACATCATTAACCCCTATGTAAATTACTACCAGATTTGGTTTTTTGTTCAGTACGTCTTCTTCCATTCGAAGATAAAGGTCATATACCTTATTACCACCAATACCTGCACCTATAACCTCATATTTTGTGGGGTCAAGCGCCTTTTTTATCAGGTCAACGTACCCACCCGGCTCAACGCCGGCCTGAGTAATAGAATCTCCAAAGAAGATGATCTTTTTGGGTTTATTATTCATAGCAGAGAAAAGTAATACCATAAGAAATGCAGACAGTAACGGCAGTGATTTGAAGTGAGTTTTCATTGTTATAATCTTTTAAAAATAAAAGCTTAAAGAGGTTATTACGAAGTTAAAAAATTACTTTCCTTTTCCAAGGTGATAATCCTTATGTACAATTAAAAAGCTGGCACGTTCTTCTTTTTTTAAAGGATAGTCCCAATTCCCCTGATAAGAGATTTTGGTGGGCAGTTTTTCGTCGCCGAAATAACTGGTTTCAATATTCATCTGAACATTAAAATCAAACAGCATATTACTGTATTTCATATCTACATAACGGCCCAGAATTTCAAAAGTACGCTTGTCAAATATGGTAGTAAGCTCCTTTATCATCAATCCTTCTTTGGTTCCATTACTCAAATCCTTCTTCACTGTAACCTTAAAACGATATACCGGTATTGAATCCAGATATGTTCCGCTATAATAGCTATAATCGTAATATTGCCGCATATTAGCAGTAAAAATTTCTGTTTTACTGCCAATAAAAGGTAACCCTTTAATTGGTTTTCCCGGAGCAAATATCAATGTCTTTAATTTATCCTTATACCCCGCATTTGCACCATCCGCCTTACCTCCCTTTGAATCTTCTTCCGAAAATTCAGTTTTGTAAGCATTCATAAAGATATAGTCAAACATTTCAATCGTATACAATTGGTATTTGCCATTCTTTCTGTATACCTTTCCGGTATCCTGTTTTGCAAGGTATACCATCTTTTCGGGACCTTCATTAGTATGTTTGATCTTGCGATAGATCCGCCCGTCTACCTTATTTTTCTTATTATAAGTATAGATGTTGTTCTCTGCAATGAAATTATACTTCTTCATATTTCTGAAAGCCTTATAAAAGCTTTCATCGGTAATAATGGCGTTGATAAAAGTCTCTACACCAAATTTTTGAGCAGAGATATTTACGGCCGAATCAAGCTGTATTGTTTTAATAGTATCTGGATTAAAACGATCAATTCCCTGAGCAGATCCTTTCAAAGTAATTCCAACTAGTACAGCTAACAAAAGTATTTTCTTCATCTATTCTAATTATGTAGTCGGTCGTCAAGCGTTCGTAATCCTGGTTTGGTAAGCACTCGTCATCCTGAATTTATTTCAGAATCCCGTTTGAGCAGGTTTTGAGTAGTATGTTCGTTATCCTGAAATAAATTCAGGATAACGAATGTACTAGGATAACGCATATAACATGATCCTATTAATTACCCAGCTGCTTAAGCGCAACATAAGCCATTAATCCTGTAGATGTCTTTAGAGCATCTTCATCAATATCAAAGTTAGGCGTATGAACAGAATAGGTGGTTCCTTTTTCTTTATTTCCTGTTCCTAATCTATAGAAGCAAGCGTCTGTAACTTGCGAGTAATACGCAAAATCCTCTGCAGCCATCCATATATCCAGATCAACCACATTCTCTTTACCTAAATAATCTTCAGCAAAAGCACGCGCATTAGCGGTTAACTTCTCTTCATTTATCAAATAGGGATAGCCGTCCATAATTCTAAAATCACAGCTTCCACCCATACTTTCCGCCATTCCTTCAGCCATTTTTTTCATTAAGCGTTTTGCTTCTTTGCGCCATTCTTCGTTTAATGTTCTAAAGGTACCTTCAATTTTCACCTCATTAGGGATAATATTCGTTGCCCCATTAGCTTGTACTTTTCCAAAAGAAAGTACAGAAGGTAATCTCGGATCCGCATTTCTGCTCACAATCTGCTGCAATGCAATAATAATATGAGAAGTGATCAATACTGGATCTATATTTTGATGTGGTTGTGCACCATGCCCGCCCTTTCCATGAACCGTTACATACAATTCATCGGTAGATGCCATATAAATACCTGAACGGAAGCCTACTTTACCGGTATCAATTAGAGGCATTACATGCTGCCCAACTATTGATTGCGGCTTAGGGTTTTCAAGCACACCCTCCTTAATCATAATACTTGCACCACCAGGCAAAACCTCCTCGGCAGGTTGAAATATCAACTTAATAGTACCTCCAAATTCAGCCTTTAAGCTATTCAGAATATAAGCACTGCCTAATAAAGAAGAACTATGCACATCGTGTCCGCAGGCATGCATTACCCCGGGATTTTTAGAAGCATAAGGTTTCTCATTAGCTTCCAATATAGGCAAAGCGTCCATATCTGCACGCAATGCAATGATGTTATCAGATGGAAGATCTCCCTTAATAATTCCTACAACTCCTGTATTGGCCATATCAGAAAAAGGAATACCCCAATCTGTTAAATGCTTTTTAATATATGCTGAAGTTTCAAATTCCTTAAAGGAAAGCTCTGGGTTGGAATGAAGGTGCTGACGGTAGCCAACAACCTGTTCAAAAATATCATTTGAAAGTGCCTGTATTTTATCTTTCTGGATCATCGTTGTATTCTAAATTAGGTGCATTAATCTTTTCCCTGAATATAAATAGCGTAGGAAAATTACTTCTTAGTTCGTTCATAAATCGCTGAGCTTCCAGGCGTGTCCGGAAATCTCCTACCCTTAAATAGTAGTTAGGCTCTTTATAAGTGATATAAGTATTGACTGCTGGATAAAGTGAATTAAACCTTGATTGCTCATTAAAAACCTGTCTTCTGTCTGATCCATAAAATGCCTGAACCCTATATCCCATCTGAGACACCACTGGCCCAGGCTTATAGGGTATAGTCCCCGTGCCCTGCTGCTTTGTATTTAACGCAATGCGTTTTGCTATTAAGCTATCTATCATTGGGTCCTTAATTATAGTTACCTGACCCCTGGTTTGAGCAAACAGACCAAAAGAGGAACAACAGAATAACGCAGCAAATAGTAGTTTCATGAACAAGGCTTTAAAAAAAGAATGCCGATTTTTTTACAAAAATCGGCATTCTTTATCTTTATTACAAATTACAATCCTGCACCGTGACAGTTTTTGTATTTCTTACCACTTCCACAAGGGCATGGTTCGTTTCTTCCTATTACCGTATCCTTACGGATAGGCTGCTGAGGCACATGTTCACGTGTATCCTCCATCTGAGCAACATCAGCTGAACTTGTAGCCTGATTAAATTCAGGTTTAGACATTTTCAATCTGCTTGGTGCTGGTCTTGGAGCCTGCGCTTCCCTTACATCATTAGGATCTGTCTGTACCGGAATTCCACCTTTATACAAGAAACTAACCACCTCTTTATTTACCGCATTTAACATGTTTTTAAATAAGTTAAATGCTTCCATTTTATAGATGATCAATGGATCTTTTTGTTCGTATACCGCATTCTGTACAGATTGCTTTAACTCGTCCATTTCACGTAAGTGCTCTTTCCATGACTCATCAATAAGCGCAAGTACAATTGTTTTCTCAAAAGATCTGGTAACTTCACGACCACCATTATCAATTGCCTTTTTCAAACCTACAGGAACCTGTACACTACGTACACCATCAGTAAAAGGAACAACGATTTGCTCTATCTGCTCACCACGCTCCTGATATACCTGAGTTAATACCGGCATAGCCTGAGCAATAATTGCATCGGATTTTCTTGCATAGAAAGTAGTTACTTCCTCAAATAATTTATCTGTTAAGTGATGAACGCCTTTTGAGCTGAACTCAGCTTCATCAATAGCTGTATCTGCAGAGAAGTTTTTAATTACCTCAAGCTTAAAGCCTTCATAATTTCCTTCTTCTTTGTATTCAGTTACAATATCTTCCGCAACATCAAATACCATATTGCTCATGTCAACATCTAAACGCTCGCCAAACAAAGCATTTTTACGTTTAGCATAAATAACAGAACGCTGAGAGTTCATAACATCATCATATTCAAGCAAACGCTTACGAATACCGAAGTTATTTTCTTCTACTTTTTTCTGTGCACGCTCAATAGATTTGGTGATCATTGAATGCTGAATTACCTCACCATCCTCAATACCCATTCTTACCATGATGTTAGAGATTCTTTCAGAACCAAATAACCTCATTAAGTTATCCTCTAATGACACGAAGAACTGAGATGAACCCGGATCTCCCTGACGGCCTGCACGACCACGTAACTGTCTGTCTACACGACGAGACTCATGACGCTCTGTACCAACAATTGCCAAACCACCAGCATCCTTAACGCCTGGGCCTAATTTAATATCCGTACCACGACCAGCCATGTTGGTTGCTATTGTCACCTGACCAGGTTGTCCTGCTTCAGCAACAATATCAGCCTCTCGCTGGTGCATCTTCGCATTCAGTACATTATGTTTAATACCTCTCAGTTTCAACATACGGCTTAGCAATTCCGAAATCTCAACCGAAGTTGTACCTACCAATACCGGGCGGCCTGCTTCAGTTAATTTTACGATCTCTTCTGCTACTGCATTATATTTTTCACGAACAGTACGGTAAACATAATCCTGATGATCTTTTCTTGAAATAACTCTGTTTGTAGGTATTTCTACCACATCCAGTTTATAGATAGACCAAAACTCGCCAGCCTCTGTAGTAGCTGTACCTGTCATACCGCAAAGCTTGTGGTACATACGGAAAAAGTTTTGCAAGGTAACGGTAGCATAGGTCTGCGAAGCATCTTCAACTTTTACATTTTCCTTTGCTTCGATTGCCTGGTGTAAACCATCTGAATAACGACGGCCATCCATAATACGACCAGTCTGCTCATCTACAATTTTAATTTTACCTTCATCAATGATGTACTCAACATCGATCTCAAATAAAGTATATGCTTTCAACAACTGGTTTACAGAGTGGATACGCTCAGCCTTAATAGAGTAATCGCGCATTAAAGCATCTTTCTGGGCTATTTTTTCTTCACTGGTCAATGATGATTTTTCGATATCAGCAATCTCGGTACCTACATCAGGTAACACAAAGAAATTGTGGTCTTCACCAGATTTCGTGATCAACTCAATACCTTTCTCAGTTAGTTCAACCTGATTGTTTTTCTCATCAATATAGAAGAACAATTCCGAATCTACCTTAGGCATATTCTTAGACTGATCTGCCATATAATGGTTTTCAGTTTTCAATAAGGTTTGTTTTACACTACCCTCACTTAAGAACTTGATCAATGCTTTATTTTTAGGCAAACCACGGTGTGCGCGTAAAAGTGCTAAACCACCTTCGCCCTCTTCTGTACCGGTTTTACCATCATTAATTAATTTTTTTGCTTCGTTTAAAGCTTTGGTAACATATTCTTTCTGAGCAGTAACCAAACGCTCAATACGTGGTTTTAACTCATGAAATTCATGCTGATCACCAAAAGGAACAGGTCCTGATATAATTAATGGGGTACGGGCATCATCAATTAAAACTGAATCGACCTCATCCACCATTGCAAAATGTAGCTTGCGTTGTACCAGCTGATCAGGAGTTTGCGACATATTGTCACGCAAATAATCGAAACCAAATTCATTGTTGGTACCATAAGTGATATCAGCAAGATATGCGTCTCTGCGTTCCTGAGAATTTGGTTCATGTTTATCGATACAATCAACCTTTAAACCATGGAACTCAAATAAAGGACCATTCCACTCCGAGTCACGTCGTGCAAGGTAATCATTCACCGTTACGATGTGTACACCTTGTCCGGCAAGTGCGTTCAGGTAAGCAGGCAGCGTACTTACTAAGGTTTTACCCTCACCAGTGGCCATCTCTGCAATTTTACCATTATGCAATACCATACCACCAATCAGCTGAACATCGTAATGTACCATGTTCCAAACTACCTCGGTACCCGCAGCATCCCATTTATTGGCCCAAAGTGCTTTATCACCTTGTATGGTTACATTCTTTTTGCGGGCAGCATAGTCGCGGTCAAACTGAGTAGCCGTAACTTCCAGTTGCTCATTTTCAGAGAAACGTCTCGAAGTTTCTTTTACTACTGCAAATGCAGCAGGCAGAATCTCAGACAATACTACTTCTAATTCCTTATCACGATCTTTGATTAAAGCATCAATCTGATCGTATATGGCTGTTTTTTCAGGCAATGACAATTCCTGGCTTTCAGCGTCGGTTTTTAAACCGCTTATTTTTCCATCTATTTCTGCTAACGCTTTAGCGATAACATCTTTAAAATAAACTGTTTTATTACGCAGTTCATCATTGCTTAGTGCAGATAATTTTGCGTACTCTTCGTTTATTTTGACTACTATAGGCTGTAATGCCTTAATATCTCTTTCTGATTTGCTTCCAAAAACCTTGGCTAAAAATCCTAACATGTATACTTGTGTTTGTTTATTACTATTATTAAAACTGATAAAATTACAACAACCAAGCCATTACCAGGCTGTAAGCCAGAATGTCAGTTGTCGGTCCGCTCAATGTTTTCGCTTTACGTCATCCTAAGTTTATTTTCAGAATTCCGGTTTAGCAGGAATTGAGGCATGTGCGAGATCCTGAAATAAATTTGCTTCGCAGCTTCTTTGAGGTCAGGATGACGATGAATGCTAAGATTAGGGACTGTTATTCTTGGGCTGTTCCCTTATGGTAAGGTTTGAGATGTTTTGATTGTGAGCCCTATATTTAATGATATGTGCTTCAGGAAGTACTCCAATTGTAGTTAAAGCACTATAAGATAAGAAAAAAGGATACCTCGAATCGTCAGGCTGACTTGAGCGAACAGTTGCCTGTTCTGTGTTCACCTGCTGCTTATTGCAGTACTTTTCGGTTATAAGTCTTAGCCCCTCAACCCGCTCGGCTTTGGCCAAATGGGTAAGACTAAAAAATACAAGTGATAAAGTAACAATGTGTCTCATGTTGGCGGCAAATCTAATTTTAATCTTTTACAAATCGAAATCTATTGACAAACAACCTTTTCTAAGCATATTTTATGCCTAATTTAAACTTAGCCTGTGATAATTTAGCTAAAGCGGTATATTTGCCCACACAGACCCAACAATTAAATCATATATAGATGAATATCTTACTATTAGGATCAGGAGGAAGAGAAAGCGCCTTTGCCTGGAAAATGAGCCAGTCTCCTCTTTGCTCTCAATTATTTATTGCACCTGGTAATGGTGGTACAGGAGCTTATGGAAAAAACATAAACCTTAACATCAATAATTTTGAAGCCGTAAAAGCATTAGTTCTTAAAGAAAACATAGAGCTTGTAGTAGTTGGCCCCGAAGAACCTCTTGTAAATGGTATTCATGATTTTTTTGCTGAGGATGAAAGTTTATCGAAAATCCCGGTTATCGGACCAAAAAAAGAAGGCGCAATTTTAGAAGGCAGTAAAGATTTCTCTAAACAATTTATGGCACGCCATGGCATTCCTACGGCAAGCTCGCGCTCTTTTACCAGCAAAACTTTAGAAGAAGGTTTAACTTACCTGCAATCTCATGCACTTCCAGTTGTATTAAAAGCGGATGGATTGGCCGCCGGAAAGGGTGTTTTAATTATAGATAATACTGCAGAAGCTCAGGAAGAATTAAAACTAATGCTTAGCGGTAAGTTTGGTGATGCCGGAACTACGGTAGTAATCGAAGAGTTTTTAAGTGGTATCGAGCTTTCGGTATTTGTGCTTACAGATGGCGAAAACTATGTGATACTCCCTGAAGCAAAAGATTACAAACGTATCGGACAAGCAGACACGGGCCTAAACACTGGTGGTATGGGTTCCGTATCTCCGGTTCCTTTTGCCAGCGACGCGTTTTTAGACGAGGTGGAGCGTGATATTATAATTCCAACCATTAACGGCTTAAAGAAAGATAAAATCAATTATACAGGCTTCATCTTTTTTGGCTTAATTAAAGTAAACGAAAAACCTTTTGTAATAGAATACAACTGCCGCATGGGCGATCCGGAAACGGAAAGCGTAGTTCCAAGGATCGAGAATGATCTGGTAGAGCTTTTCATTGCAACGGCCAAACAGAAATTAAAAGGATATAAATTAAATATCAGCCCTAAAAATGCCGCAACTGTAATGATTGTTGCAGGAGGATACCCTGGCGAATATGAAAAGGGCAAAGCCATTACCGGTATTGACAATGTACGCCAATCTTTGGTGTTTCATGCCGGAACAGCGCTTGAAGGTGGTGTTGTAAAAACAAACGGTGGTCGTGTTATTGCAGTTAGCAGTTTACAAGATAGCCAGTTTGATGCATTACAATCAGCAACAGCTGATGCTGCCCGTATCTATTTTGACGGCAAATACTTTAGAGAAGATATTGGTTTTGACTTAGTGTAGCAAGCACTAACCTACCTTTACAGGACAAAAAATGGGTGTATCATAAATCTGATACACCCATTTTTTGTCCTATCGAGATGACGGGGAGTAATGACGAACATGCTTTCGTTAATCAATCATTACACATTCTTTAAACAATATACAATTGACTGTGCAATGTGTTATGATTGTATAAACATTGTATAAACCCCCAATTTTCACAGGAAATTCCCCCCGAAATTGACAACCAATTAAGCGGGTTTTATTTACTTTTTGGAGCGCCTATTACTTCCGCAAGTTTGCTTTGTAATTCTTCTCCTCTTACATTTTTTGCAATGATTTTTCCGGTTGGGTCAATCAGATAATTTGCAGGAATACCACGAATACCATACATWTYGGNAASWGCRTTATCCCAAAACTTCAAGTCTGATACGTGAGTCCATGTTAAGCCATCATCTTTAATGGCTTGCAACCAAGCTTCTTTCTGGCCAGGTTTATCTAAAGAAACACCAAGAACCGTAAAGTTTTTGTCTTTATAAGTATTATATGCCTTAACTACATTCGGATTTTCGCCCCTACAAGGTCCACACCATGAAGCCCAAAAATCAAGCAACACATACTTCCCTTTAAAATCAGATAATTTAACAGGCTTATCGTTTACATCATTTTGAGTAAAATCCATTGCCAACGAACCAACATTATTTTTCTTTAATGATAATAGCATCTCGGCTATGCTTTTACCAAGATCAGTAGCTTTAACCTCAGCAGAGAATTTGTTAAAATCAGGCTCCACAACGGTTGGGTTAGCATCGGCCCCTATTGTTCCTGCAAATGCTACCAGAGCAACATAAGAATCACGATTAGCTAAATAAAACTGTTTATTAATATCTATAAACTCTTTTTGAAGTGCTTCGCTACGTGCCTGGACAGTTTTTATATAGTTTTCATCCTTACGCTCTTCATCGGTTTTGCGCTTATACTCCGCTTCTAATGCAGCGTTTTTATCCATAACAGATTTTGTTATRSCKWYRYWCTTNNRRYATCATCATCATTCACGGCAGAACCTTTTACTATTGCATGTTTAACAGAATCGGTAGCCGAATTAACTACAACCGTTTTTGGCTCCAGGTAAAATCTAAATAAATCAACAGCTGCCGGATCTGTTGGGGCAGGAGCTTTATCATCATGAACAACTCTAATTGCTGCCTGTGATATTCCGGTTAAGGGGCCGGTAAACGAAAACTTACCTCCCGCAATAACGGCTGAATCCACAACCTGGGTACTTCCTGTTTTATAATATAAAAATGCTTTGGCCGGGGCGTTTAAGTTCCCAACTTTGGCCTGCAATGTGAATTTTCCTTGTGCCATAGCTGCAACAGGCAATAAACAAACTGCAGTAATTAATAATTTCCTCATATTGTGTTCTTTAATTTTAACAAGCACTGGTACAATTTCTTATATAATAGTATGCCTGCACTCAAATATAAATTCAAGCTCCTACATAACGCAATAAAAAATGTAAAATTATAATAGTTTCTGGAATGTGCGCCACCAAAGATCAGGCATTTCGCCATTTACAGCAGTCGTATAATCATCGTAACGACATGGTACTAAGTGAAATCGCTCATTTTTTGAAATTCCTGTAGGATAAGGGACCTGCATCCACCACCTATCTGATTTTTTACTTTTAACAAACAACATCTCTCCCGTTCCATCATTTAAACTGGCCCTGTAAATCAGGTATTGAGATTTTGGTGTAAGCGGAAAATCCTTTTTACGATTGTAATAGCCATCAACAAAATACCAAACCATTTGAGCAAGCAGCATGGCTGTTTGCCCGTTGGTATCAAAGGCAGGATTAAATTCATAGAAACCGATAGAGGTAAGCTTATCACTCATCCCTGCGTATCTGGCAATACGGCAAGCCTGCTCGCCATAAAAGCCATTTGGCCCTGCATTTGCATTTGCCGCAGCATCAGATGAGCGAATTGCGCCAATATCGAAACTGAGCATATTCGCGTTGCGAACAATCGGTTCGGTTAAACTGATATCATCTGCAAATTCACCTAACCGGTGTACATCAAAATAAAGCTTGCTCATTACCTTTAAGCTTTCCTGATTCACATAATAGGTTTGATAACCAATATTACTAAAGTTAAAAAGGTAGTTTGGCTGGTGAAGTAGTATTTTATTTAAATAGGTATCTGATTTGGCAGCAAGTCCTTCCTGATCTTCTTCATCAAGGTCAAATTTACTATCTACAACCACCAGATCTACCTTTTGCTCCAGGCTTTCGTAAGCCAGGTATTGCGCATAAGTAAGGTCTTGCCCGCCTCCAATAATAATAGGTACAATGTTTAGCTTAATCAATTCAGACACTACCATTTTTAATGCTACGTAGGTATCAGAAATTGAAGCGCCGGCCTTTATATTTCCCAGATCTATAATTTTACTGGTATAGGCGCCTTCATTTAGACCGTAAAACTGGGCACGAAAATAGTCGGGAGCAAGGCCGCAGCCTTCATTATTTACAGAAGCGCGGTCATCTTGTACTCCAAAAATGGCAATATCGTATTCATTTTCTTCAAGGTCAGGAAATTTATCTGTGTAAAAAGTAGCCTTCAAACCTAGCTGGCTGGTGTAAAATCCCGCTTTTGGTGAGAATTTGTCTGGGCTTAAAGGTGAAAAAAAATCGGATAAAGACATATAGTACTATAAATGTATGCCATCAAATATCTATTTTTGAGAGCATATTTTAATGAACATCCTAAAAAAAATGAAATGATATTAGTTACCGGCGCCACTGGATTTTTAGGAGCAGAATTAATAAATCAATTAACTGAGTCGGGTGTAAAGGTAAAAGCATTAAAACGCGGGCACTCTGTTATACCCCAATCAATAAGCAACAACGCTGATATTGAGTGGTTTGTCGCGGACATAAATGACATTTCTTCACTTGAGGATGCCTTTGAAGGTGTTGATCAGGTCTACCACTGCGCAGCTTTGGTATCTTTTAATCCCAAAGATAAAGCCCAATTGCTAAGGGTTAATATAGAAGGCACCAGCAACATTGTTAACCTTTGTGCAGAAAATAGCGTAAGATTAGTTCATGTGAGTTCTGTTGCCGCCTTAGGAAATGCAAAAAAAGGCGAACTGATTACCGAAAAAGATTTTTGGGAATATGATTCAAAAGCACATTCATACGCCATTTCTAAATACGAAGGTGAAATGGAAGTTTGGCGTGGAATAGCGGAGGGATTAGATGCGGTAATTGTAAATCCATCAGTAATTATTGGTGCCCGAGCAGGTTTTGAAGGTAGTGGGGCAATATTTAAGCTGGTAAAAGATGGCCTTTCTTATTATACCAGAGGTGCAACAGGAATTGTGGATGTTTATGATGTGGCAAAAAGCATGATTGCTTTAATGAACAGCAAAGAAAGCGGCGAGCGTTACACCATATCCTCAGAAAACTATCATTACCAGCAGTTTTTTGGAGAAATTGCACAGGGTTTTAAAGTAAAAGCACCCGCCAAAGAAGCAAAACCATGGATGCTGGGCGTTGCATGGAGAGCAGCAAAACTGGCATCTCTGTTTACAGGAAAACCCGCGGCATTAACAAGCGACGCAGCAAGAAGCAGCTTAAATGAAAGCTTATATAGTAACGAAAAAATAAAGCATACAATCGGAATACAATTTAAACCACTTAGGCAAAGCATTGAAGAAGTTTGCGAAGGGTTAAAGAATAACTAAAATGAAGCAAAAAAATATTTACATTATTGATTTTGACAGCACCTTTACTCAGGTAGAGGCTTTAGATGAGCTGGCCCGTATCTCTCTTAAAAAGCATCCTGAGAAAGACGCCATCTTTCAGAAGATTGAAGATTACACCAACCTTGCGATGGAAGGAAAACTTTCCTTTGGTGAAAGTTTGGCTCAAAGGGTAAAGCTTCTTGAGGCTAATGAAGATCATTTGAAACAACTGATTACGCATTTAAAGAAAAAAGTTTCTGCCTCTTTTTCGCGTAATGCCGAATTCTTTAAAAAACATGCAGATGAAGTTTTGATTGTTTCTGGCGGTTTTAAAGAATTTATTACTCCGGTAGTAAGCAAGTTCCACATTAAAAAAGAAAACATCTACGCCAATACATTTGTAACTACCGGCGATGGAAAGATAATTGATTACGACCACTCTAACCCTTTAAGCGAAGAAGGTGGCAAGGTTAAATTGATGCAACAACTAAACCTTGAAGGTGATCTTTACGGTATTGGCGATGGTTATTCTGATTTTCAGCTTCGCGAAAGTGGCCTGATCAAAAAATTCTATGCCTTTACTGAGAATATTTCCAGAGAAAGCATTGTTAAAAAGGCAGATCACATTACGCCAAGCTTTGATGAGTTCTTGTATGTAAACAATTTACCAAGAGCTATATCATATCCTAAAAACAGAATTTTGTGTCTGATTATTGGTGATGCAGACCCCATGAGCATCGAATTACTGAAAAAAGATGGTTTTTCTGTTCGCCATAAAACTACTTTCGAAGAGAAATATGTAGCTGATGTACACATGATGTTGTTGGCAGATGGCGAAAAGATTGAGCTTGAGAAATTAAAAAGAGCAGTTAAACTTAAAACCATTGGCTGCCTTGGCAGCACAAAAAACAAGATTGATATTGCTACCTGTACTGAACAAGGTGTTGTCGTTTTTGAAGACCCAAAGCACAACCCACGTAATATCGATTTCATTCCGAAAAGGATGATTGATTTTATGAATACTGGTACCAGCTACCTTAGCAGTAATTTCCCGAACCTGCAATTGCCAAGAATCGAGAAATCGCACAGGTTAATACACATTCATAAAAACGTACCGGGTATTATGGCTAAAATAAATACTGTTTTTGCCAAGCACGACATCAATATTGTGGGTCAGTTTTTGATGACTAATCCTGAAATTGGTTACGTGATTACAGATATAAATGCACAGTACGACAAGCAGTTGTTTAAATCGTTAAAAAAGATTGAGCACACCATAAAATTCAGAGTTTTATATTAGAATGGAACTTACCCCTCAGATAAAGGAAAAACTGGATAAACTGCAGGAAAAGTATGCGGCAATGGGTCAGGATATGTCTGCCTATTTGGACGGCTTGTTGTATGCTGATTTCTTAACTTATTGGGATTATATCCATCTGGATACTTTACTAAGCCTGCAAAACCCGAAAACGTCTTTTCCGGATGAAGAGATTTTTATTATGTACCATCAGATTACTGAGTTATATTTTAAACTTGCACTTCATGAATGTAAGCAGATAGCGGATAATCAGGAATTAATGGTACAGTTTTTTACCGATCGTGTAAAACGCATTAATGCTTATTTTAATGCATTGGTTACTTCGTTCGAGGTGATGGTGAACGGGATGGATAAAGATCAGTTCCTGAAGTTCAGAATGTCGCTGTTACCCGCCAGTGGTTTTCAATCAGGTCAATACCGAATGATAGAGATTTGTGCAACAGATTTTATCAGGCTGGTTGATAAAAGCAAAAGAGAAGAGCTTGCAGATAAAAGTATTGAAGAGCAATTTGAATTCATTTACTGGAAGTTTGGAGCGACGGAACTTTCAAGCGGTAAACAGACCCTTACATTAAAGCAATTTATAAACAAGTATGCTGCGCAGTTCTTGCAATTGGTAAAGGACAGGAAAGAGACTAATTTTTCGGCCTTATACCATAAACTGTTAAAAGAAGGGCATGATGTTTCTGCTTTAGCAGATGAGCTTAGAAAGCTTGATTTATATGTTAATGTAGAGTGGCCGTTGTCTCATTATAAATCTGCGGTCAGGTATTTGGAGAGAGATCCTGTAGATATTGCTGCTACTGGCGGAACCAACTGGCAGAAGTATTTACCCCCGCGTTTTCAGAAAAGAATTTTCTATCCTTTCCTTTGGACAGAAGAGCAAATGGAGGAATGGGGCAAGGGCTGGGTGCTTAGTGTACTGAAAACACTTAGAAATGAGGCATAAACATTGTCAAAATCCAAAATAATAAAGAATAAACAAGGCTTTTTTTATTAAATTTGCAGTAATAAAATACAAGTCAAAATGAACGAGACATTGGATATAACAGTAACCAAGANCTNGWKCANWYYWGAYTWRYAKTWWMWKAYTNNWWWYTYAATWANMWWWMGSMWWGKTNTWTTCNYKATYAYWNTNGWTTNTTGNASAATNSKWWAWTGSWGARTNNACGAAMMTRSWGRWATTACCTTACGGTCCGATTCTTATGAGCCCTGCAATTTCTGCCCTTCACTACGGACAGGCAATTTTTGAAGGTATGAAAGCTTATCGTTTAGCTGATGGGAAAGTCAGTGTTTTCAGAGCAGAAAAAAACTTTGAGCGTTTCAACAAATCAGCAACACGTATGGCTATGCCAAGCATTCCTGAGGATATCTTTATGCAGGGAATTGCAGCGCTGATTGAGATTGATAACAAATGGGTCCCTAATCAGGATGGTTATTCTTTATACATTCGTCCGGTGATGTTTGCTACAGATCCTTATTTAGGTGTTAAAGCATCTGACAAGTATACTTTTGCTTTATTAACTACACCAACAGGTCCGTATTACAGCAAAGCTTTAAAAGTTAAAATTGAAACTGAATATACGCGTGCAGATGAAGGTGGTGTTGGTTATGCCAAAACCGCTGGCAATTATGCTCGTTCTTTATATCCATTTGCAGAAGCTCAAAAAGAAGGCTTTGATCAGTTAATCTGGACAGATGCTGTTTCTCATGAGTTTATTGAAGAAGCAGGGACAGCTAATTTGATCTTCGTAATTRATNNCANRKWGSTAANKCCKTNNCKGNTAWSAWKCAMTGTTTTAGATGGTGTGACTCGTGATACAATTATCAAACTTGCAAAAAAAGCAGGCATTGAAGTTGAAGAAAGACGCGTTAGTGTAAAAGAAGTAATAGAAGGAATTGAAAACGGCAGATTAACTGATGCTTTTGCAGCAGGAACTGCAGCAACGGTAACTCCAATTGGAGAAATCGGATACCAAGGCCAGGTTTATAAGTTAACCGATCCTTCAACACGTACAGTTTCTGCAGGCATTGCTAAAACATTGAATGATATCCGTTACGGATTAGCTCCTGATGAATTCGGTTGGAACTGGATTGTGTAATTGAAGGTTATTACTTTTTTAAAATTATATAGCGCCCTTTTTAAGGGCGCTTTTTTTGCAATGGTCTTTTATACAATCTGTCAGGTCAAGTATGGGTTTTTTGGAATATAAACCAATTGATAGTCACTATTCTCTAGCTCCACCAAAAGCATTTCATCAGGAGTTTCTTTAAAAACAATAGCAGATAAGACCTGGCTTGGAATAAGCCTAACTTTAACAAGTACATCGAGCAGCTTCTTCTTTAAATACACCTTCAGGAACTTAGGGTTACGTAACGTACATTCTACCTCATCTGCACCCTTAAAGTAAAAATTGGGATTGATCTTCTTAAACGCTACCAGTGGCAAGTTAAGTCCCGCGGCAAATTTCTCAATTTCACGTTCTGATATTTTATATACAAAATTCCCTACGGGTTCGTAAGAAAATCTATTTTTCCAAAGGAGATTTGTAAAATTATTTTTAACCGCAGATAATATATTCAAAAAGAAAAGCAGTCCTGCCATTTTAGAAACAGGATCTTGTGGCTCCATCACTACAATGCCCTTTTTTGCGACCCTGATCATTTCATATACGGCCGCATATGGTCGTGGGAAATGGTGATATGCTTCTTTACAAAGTAAGTAATCAAACTGATCATCATCATAAGACAATTGCTCTGCATTTTGCGAACTGAAGCTATCAATTACACCTTCCTTTTGAGCGATCTTCAGAAAATCGGTATTCAGATCAGAGGCGGTGGCATGGTTATTTTTTTCAAGTATATATTGCGCATCAAAGCCGTATGCATCTCCTATGGTAAGCCATGTTTGATCTATATTTTTCAGCAATGGATTTAAGCATATAAAAAATATATTCTGGAGCCATAGACTTAGATTATTTTTCTGCAGCGCATCAGTATTCTTTTTTAGATAATCAAGTTTGGATTGTTCTGTGGGGAATTGCAGATTATACCATCCCTGGTGTCTTTCGTAACTTTCTTTATTAAACATTTGCTGTACCTCCATAGAAAGATTACGCCTTTAGAAGATAAAACGCTGGGAGAAAAATTTATTTATTATTTACCCAACGTTTGGCTCTTGAGACACGTTATACCTATAAGAAACTTATGTATATTCGACCTCTTAACCATTTAAATGAGCTCTTCCGCTAAAAAAACCATAAAGCTCGTAAAAGGTTGTGTGGCCAATGAACGCTCAGCGCAGGAAGGCTTGTATAAGCAATTTTATGCGGATATGTTGCGGCTGTGCATCAGGTATCTAAAAACAAATGATCTTGCAAAAGAGGCACTAAACCAGGGATTCTTAAAAGTATTTCAGAACATTAACTCATTTAGTGATGAGAAAGGAGAATTAGGTGCATGGATAGGGACAATCATGATCAGAACATGTATAGACCTAAGTAGAAAGGAACTCAAGTTTATAACAGACATAGATGAAGCTGCGATTGCTGAAAATATATTTGTTTCACCTGCAGTATTAGATAAATTATATGCAGAAGACTTAATTTCTATGATTAGGCTACTTCCCGATGCTACTCAGTTGGTTTTCAATTTATCAGTAATAGACGGCTATACCCACAAAGAGATTAGCGAACAATTAAATATTTCAGAAAGCACCTCCAGGTGGCATTTATCTGAAGGAAAAAAACAATTAAGAGGTTTACTTGCGCCCAAGGGAACAGGTAATGACTATCCAACTGAATCTAATAACGGAATAAGATGAAAAATTCAGTATGGCACTATAAATTTTGGAAGAAAAAGCTCAATGAGCTTCCTGTAGATGTAGATCTGAACACGGCATGGTCTGAAATGCAATCTATATTAGATAAAGACCTGCCTCTGGCTGACTTTCCTAAAGGCAGGACTCCGGTAAAAACATTTACCGGTAAAATAGTTTCTATGTTGGGCTATATACTACCTGTGGCTGCGATGATCGTTGGAATAACTTATTTTACAATAAAGTCTTCGAAAAAGGAGAAACCATCAATTACAAAGCACATTAATAAGAATTCATTATTAAAAGTGCCAGATACATTAATGGATTCTGACAGTGTAAAAGATATTCTATCGTCTAATGTGACGAATAGTGCCAACACTAATCAAGCCATTGCATATACTACTTCCAATGGAATAGATACTGATGAAGATCCGATATCATCCCAGATCAGTTCCAACAACCCCGATAACACTGAAATTATCAAAACATTACCTGATCTTTCAAATCAGCAACTTTCCCGCTCAACTGATCGTGGAGAAATTTATTCCAATGCTCCAGGATCTACTATTCAAAATACAGGATTTTTTACTCTGAATACTCGGATGGCCAGTTTGAGCGCTTACAAAAAATGGAATGAAAAAGAAGAGACCCCATATAAAAAGACCGGCAGCAGGAAAAGCGTAAAGATTAAACAGCGACGGGAAATTTATACCCCTAAATACAATTATAGCGTTGAAGCGGGACTTAACGTTTATAAGTCGAACCAGAATATTTTCCTTGGTGCAAATGCTACTTATGCAATAAATAAACGCTTATTACTCAATACAGGGCTTAGACTCAGTTTCGCTAATGCATTGGAGGGGAGCTATACACACCCAAATTACAATCTAAAGGACTCGGCTTCAAAAGAGAATTTAATAATACTAGACCAAAGGAAATTAACAACGGCAGACATCCCTTTGGGATTAGAATATAAAATATCAAATAGAATTAGCATAAAGGCTGGTCCTGTTATTAGCTTACTATTAAGTAAGGGAATAGAAGGCAGCAAATTAAGTACGGTTAAAAATCCATTGGATACAATTTTCAACAGCAAAAAAATTAACGATGCACTTAGCCGTTCTACTATAAACAAGCTTAACATCGGTTTCTCGGGTGGATTAAACATTCGTTTGAAACAATTCAACATTGAAGCGGGCTATAGACAAAACCTAAAGCCTTATAAAGTGAGTAGTGATTTAGGTTCTTACAAAAAAGAGTTTAGAACATTCCAAATTGGGATAGGATACAACTTTAAATAGAAGATTTTTCGTAAAGTACTTATACTTTAGTAATTTCCGCGGCGCTAAGGCGCGTTATAGAAATCACAGTATCTCCAGCATGAAAAAAATACTACTTACTTGTTTAGCGATGTCATTATTTATTATCAAATCAGAGGCTCAGCTCAAAAAACTTTCACAACAGCAAATCTTTGGTGGCCAGCCCTCGCTTACTAAATCTATTAACATAGTAAACGGATGGAGTGATGATAACCATTACATTGAGATGGACACCAAGGATCATAACTTATATGCAGTAGATGTTAAATCGGGCCAAAGAACGCCCTATACTCCACCGCCAAAAAGTAACGTAAATCTATCTGTTAAAAACAATGATGTTTACATACAATACGGTCAGGATGAAGCAAAACGCTTAACCAATGATAAAGACGAGGAGAAGAATCCTACACTATCACCTGATGGGAAGCATGTAGCATTTACCCGAAATAATGATCTGTATTCAGTTGATGTTGAAACAGGGAAAGAGATCAGATATACAAATGACGGAACTGACGTAATTTATAATGGTTGGTCGTCATGGGTGTATTACGAGGAAATTCTTGGCAGATTTACCAACTACAAAGCTTTCTGGTGGTCGCCTGATAGTAAGAATATTGCATTTATGCGTTTTGACGATACTAAGGTCCCTATGTTTCCAATTAATGGATCAACCGGTCAACATGGATATACCGAAAAAACACGTTATCCAAAGGCTGGTGACCCTAATCCGGAAGTAAAAGTAGGATTTGTCCCAGTAATCGGAGGTTCTATTGTATGGGCCGACTTTAACGAAAAAGATGATCAGTACTTTGGCACGCCTTACTGGAGTTTTGATGGCAGGAATTTAATGGTACAATGGATGAACCGTGGACAGGATAACTTAAAATTTTATTCAGTAAACCCTACCAATGGTTCTAAAAAAGAAATCTACGACGAGAAACAGTCTTCTTGGGTAGATTTAGATTACGATGGGCGTATAGAATATCTTGAAGATAAAAAACACTATATCCTTAAAAGTGATAAAACAGGATGGGCACATTTTTATTTGTACACGTTAGATGGCAAACTGGTAAATCCACTAACCAGCGGCAAATGGCAGGTTACTAATCTTGTTCATGTGGATGAGAAAAATAAGGTTGTTTACTTTATGGCTCGTAAAGAAGCGTCTACAAGAACAGATTTTTATAGTGTAAGCTATAATGGCAAGAACTTAAAACGATTGTCATTTGGGGATTATTCTCATCAGGTAATGATGTCGCCCAATGGTTCTTATTTCATTACCTCTTATTCCAATGTTTCTACCCCTACTAAAAGAACATTATTAAACAATAAAGGGAAGATCATTAAAGAACTTGGCGATACTAAATCTGATGATTTTGCCCAGTTCAACTATGGTAAAACAGAGATGATTACCATCCCTACTGACGATGGCTATAATTTACCAGCTGTAATAACCTACCCTACTGATTTTGATCAGAATAAAAAGTATCCGGTAGTGATGAGTATATATGGCGGGCCAAATGCAGGTAATGTAACCAATACCTGGAAAGGAATTGGCGGACAATGGTGGGCAAATGAAGGGATTATACAGATTTCTGTAGATCACCGCGCATCAGGACAATTTGGTAAAGAGGGTGTTGCCCTAATGCACCGCAACCTGGGTAAATGGGAAATGCAGGATTATACAACTGCTGCAAGATGGTTAAAAGCCAAATCTTGGGTTGATAATAAGAAACTACTGATTACAGGTCATAGCTATGGTGGTTACATGACTTGCCTTGCCCTGACTAAGGGAGCTGACGATTTTGATTTCGGATACGCGGGAGCGCCCGTTACCAGCTGGGAGCTTTACGATTCTCATTATACGGAGCGTTTTATGGATACGCCTAAAGAAAACCCTGAGGGTTACAAAAATGGTTCTGTTTTAACCTATGTAAACAACTATAAAGGATTATTGAGGATTATGCATGGCGATATGGATGACAATGTTCACATGCAGAATACGATACAACTTATAGATAAGCTTCAAAATGCGAATAAACATTTTGAGTTGATGATCTATCCGGGTGGAAGACATGGATGGGGAGGTGTAAAATCTGCTCATGATAAAGCTGAGCGTTTCCGCTTTTACTATCAAAACCTATTGAACAAGCCTGTACCAGAAGAGTTACTTAAATAGCGCTAAATATTTATCACCTTTAGTTATGAAAACGTTTAACTGTTTAATTGGAGCATTGCTAATGTCTGCCTTTTCTGGTATGGCTCAAACTAAATCTATGCCTATGGAAAAAGGCAGGACCTTAATATGGAGTGATGAATTCAACTATAAAGGTCTGCCCGATTCTACAAAATGGGACTATGAGGAAGGCTTTGTAAGAAACCGGGAGAAACAGTTCTATACACGTGCCAGATTAAAAAATTGCTATGTTAAACGTGGCAAGCTTGTGATTAAATCATTAAAGGAAAAATATAAGGATGCCGATTATACTTCGGCGAGTATTAACACACTTGGAAAACAGCATTTCGATGGAAACATTCGTGTTGAAATAAGGGCAAAGATCCCATCAGGAAAGGGCATATGGCCTGCCCTTTGGATGATGGGATCAAATATAAAGCAGGTGGGCTGGCCTAAATGTGTAGAGTTTGATATTATGGAGTTTGTAGGTCATACGCCTTCAACTATTCACGGAACCCTCCATTGGGCAGACAGCGGATTGAAAGATCTTAATGGCCATAAAAGCGGCGGCGCCAATGTAAAGATGGATGATGTTCATAAAAAATACCATGTTTATGGTTTGGAGCGCAAGGGTGATAGTGTAAAGGTTTTTATAGACGACAACTATTATTTTAGTATGTCGGCCCCGGTAACAGCGTACAAAGATTCGTTTACCTCTCCACTATATCTTTTGATGAACACCGCCATTGGTGGCGAATGGGGCGGAGATATTGATGATTCTATATTCGCTCAAAAGTTCTATGTGGATTATGTGCGCGTTTACAAATTAGATTAAGATTATGCCTTAAGATGGCGCCTCTTTAATTTAACATTAGCTTAATACTGTATGTTTTACTTTTAAAGGGTGAAGAAACTTACCTTAAATAGTATAACAATAGGTTTAATTCTGTTTTGTTTTTCAATACCTGCTTTTGCGGTTTATAATCAGGGAAAAAATGATATAGACACACTGATTAAGAAGGACCCCAACTCTGCGTTTATAAAAATAAAGGGGTTATTAAATACAGTATTAAAACAGAATGACCTGATCTCTGCTGCAAAATATTATCAATATTTTGGAGAGATCTTTTATCATCAGGCAGCCTATTCGCAGGCAGTAAATTATTTTTACAAGGCAGACCGCATATTCAGAAACCATAATGATCAGGCTAATCTGGCCGAAAACCTGAATAAAATAGGGGATGCTTATTACTACAGCAGGCAATATAGAACAGCGCTGACTAAATTTCAGGAGGCTTTAAATATCTATATAAAGATAGGCAACCGGGCAGGTATGGCAGAATGTTATGGACTTATTGGTCAGACCTATGAGAAAAGCAGTAAGTACGAAAGTGCAATGAAATATCAGCAGCTGGCACTTACTGCCTATAAAAAGGAAAAGAATCAAACCGGCATTGCAAAGATCTATGAAAACCTTGGTAGTATTTATGAAGACAAACTACATCTTGATTCTGCCCTCAAGTACTATTCATTGTCTCTAAAACTAAACGAAGCAGCGGCAAATGATCTTGCCAAGATAGAAATTGTAAACAACATCGGTGACGTTTACAGGAAAACAGGCAGGTACCCTGAAGCAATGGGTTATACGCGCAAAGCGGAACGTATGGCCTTAACCATGAATGATCAATATCAGCTTAGCAGTGCCTACAGGGACCTATCGAAAACATTTGATCTTATTAAAAAGTACGATAGCGCCTATCACTACAGTGAACTAAGCCGCAATATCTTCCTGAAGATCTATACGGCTGATAATACCAAACAGCTGGCCTTATTACAAACCTTATTTGAAATACAACAAAAGGATGATGCAATTGTAAGGTTTGAAACTGAGAGGAAGGCAAATCAATATATCATTGCTGCAGTGATCCTGATCATCCTCTTACTGATTTTACTGGGTATAAGTACTATTAGCCGCCAACGTCTGAAACTTCGAAACGAACAGAAGCTTAACGAGCAGAACAATATGCTTTATGAAATCCAGAAGAATGCCATTAAAGCCGAGCTGGAACTTAAAAGCAAGGAACTGACCAGCAATACGCTCCATGTAATTCAAAGCAATCAGTTTCTGGAAGAACTAAAGGAAGAAATCTCTGATATGATAAAGGATGAAAAAAGAGATCAGAAGAGACAATTACAGCAAGTGATGCAGAAGATAAATCAAAACATTAATCATGACAGGCATTGGAAAGAATTCTCTACTTTATTTGAACAAATTCACCAGGCCTTTTTTGACAATCTGAAAAAACATAGCGATGATTTAACAGCAAATGACATCCGTTTAGTAGCCCTTATAAAGATGAATTTAAGCTCAAAAGATATGGCTGTTATTTTTGGTATTTCCCAGGATAGTTTGCGTGTTGCACGTTACCGTTTACGTAAAAAACTGAATATTCCACAAGGAGAAAACCTGAGTTCTTTTATACAGACACTATAACAAAAACCATGCTTTCCGAAGACTTAACAAACTGTTAACATAACGCTAACTAAATGATAATGGCGATTTCGGTTACAAGCAAAAAGTTGACAATCAGTAATTTAACTAAATACTGTTCACGCTGTATCCGTTCTGTATACATCATTTGTAACGCTGTATACATTTTGTACACGCCTCAATCATTAAACTCCATTACCTGGTTTGCACATTTGTCTCACGGTTTAAAAAACACAACCACCACAAACAAATTTTCAGGAAAATGAAGTCAATTTTACAAGTTCTTTTTTGCTTATTAATTGGTGTTGCCACGGCCAGTGCAACCAGTTTAAAAGGTTACGTTTTTGATCAGAAAACAGGTGAAGCTTTAGTAGGCGCATCAGTATATCTGGAAAATACTGACAAGGCTGTATTAACGGGATTAGATGGCTCGTTTGAGATCAAACATCCACCAGCAGGAAACTTCACATTAAAGGTATCTTATGTGATGTATAAGGTTTTATCTAAACAGATTACAATACTTAAAGAGGATAATCCAACCATCAGGATTTATCTGTCTGAAACGAAAGAGAAAGAACTAAGTGAGGTAGTTATTTCGGCAAAAAATGATGGCTCGGCAGAAAAAACTGCAAGACGCATCGAGCAAAAGTCTGCGCAGTTAATTAATGTCGTATCGGGCAAGGCGATGGAGATTTCTCCGGACTTGACTGTCGCAAATGTTATTCAACGTGTATCAGGGGTATCAGTAGAAAGGAGCAACAGTGGCGACGGGCAGTATGCTATTCTTAGGGGAATGGACAAAAGATACAACTACACGCTGGTTAATGGAATCAAAATACCGAGTCCGGATAATAAATACCGTTACGTGCCTTTGGACATTTTCCCTTCAGAACTTTTGGACAGGCTTGAAGTATATAAAACTTTGACTCCAAACCTTGAAAGCGACGCCATAGGTGGAGTGGTAAATATGGTAATGAAAGATGCGCCGCAAAAGCTACAGATCAATGCAAACCTTGCAGGCGGTTATAGTCAGCTATTTATAGATCGGGGCTTTAGCTCATTTGATGCCTCATCAGTTCATAGTAAATCACCATATGAGCTTAACGGGAAGGATTACAAAGCTACACAGGCAGACTTCCCAAGAGCTACTGCAGATTACAAATCGAGCCACCCAACTCCTAACCTAATAGGTGGTTTATCTATAGGGCAACGTTTTCTTGACAACAAGCTTGGGTTAATTATTGCAGGAAGCTATCAGAACACCTATCGTGGTAGCAACGGCACTTTTTATCGCTCGTCGGCAGCCAATGCATCAAATAAGTTTGCAACAATCACAAGCATGAATGAGCGCCAGTATTCGGAACAACAGAAACGCTATGGTTTTCATGGCAAACTGGATTACGCGTTCAACGGAAACAATAAGCTAAGCCTTTATAATGCCTATGTGGATCTGAATAACATCCAGGTTAGAGATGAAAAATCTACAGATTTCTCTACTGGATATGAACCCGCAACTGGAAAAGCACAGCTGGAATATGCTACACGATCGAGAGTAACAGAGCAACAGATCTACAACAGTACACTTCATGGAGATCACCAGATCATTCCAGATAAATTAAAGATCTCCTGGTCGGCCGTCTATTCGTCTGCCAAAAATGAAGTGCCAGATAACACCACCATTACCTTAAGTGGAAAACGCGAAAACTTTACTGACATTCGCACTGTTGCAAAAACAAACGGCACAACGCATCGCTGGGAGCGCAACACAGATGAAGACAAAGCTGGATATCTAGATATTAGCTATAAAGTTCCTGTTGGTGAACTGAAAGTAGAATTTTCTGCAGGAGGATTATACCGCGACAAGCAGCGCAGCAGTTTTTTTAATAACTACACTTTAACTCCGGTAAATACCGGAGCTAAATATGGGGTTGATTTTAATAATTATACTGAGATAGACTGGACAGTTCAAACACCTGGTGGAGCGGTAAACAATCCCCTTACTTATGATGCCTCGGAAAAACTTGCTGCTGGTTATGGGATGTTTAACATCAGTAAAGATGCAGTTGAGGTAATTGGAGGTTTACGCGTTGAACATACAAATCAGGGTTACACAATGCTGTTCCCTGCCGGAGAACTTCGCCCGAAGGGGAATCAGGTTTATACTGACTTTCTTCCATCTGTAAATGTGAAGTATAAACTGAGTGGAAAGCAACAGTTAAGGGCATCCTACTTCCGCTCTTTAAACCGTCCCGGGTTTTATGAACTTATTCCGGGAGGTGTGGTTCAGGATGACTACAAGGAAAAAGGAGATCCAGATCTTAAGCGCGCTATTGCTGATAACTTTGATTTGCGCTACGAACTATTTCCAAATAGTAATGATCAACTATTGGTTGGAACATTTTATAAAGCCATTAAAAACCCGATTGAATATAGCTTTCAGGCAGACCCTATCCGCCCTCAAGATACCTATTACCTACCGGGTAATTTCGGAACTGCAAGGAACTATGGTTTGGAAATTGACTACATCAAATTTATTAATCAGTTTGGTATAAAGGCGAACTATACCTATACCCATTCCAGAATTACAACGCCAAAGGATTTGTTAACCATAGACCCTGAAACCAATGATTCCAAAAAAATCACTGTGCTGCAATCGCGTCCACTTTACGGACAGTCGGAACATATCGCCAACCTATCCCTTATCTATAAAAACACCAAAAGTGGATGGGATGCCCAGGTTGCCGGCTCATATACAGGTCCGCGCATTAATACCGTATCACAGTTCCTTGATAATGACCTTTGGCAAAAGGGCTTTATCCAGATGGATGTATCGGCTGAGAAAAAATTCAAGAAAAACCTGAGCATATTTATAAAAGCAGGAAACCTGTTAAACACACCTTCGAAGCTATTTATTAAAGGTATTAATCCGGAAAATGCAGATACAGGGAATCAGTTTGATGGTAAAACATTGATCCGAAACGATTATTACGAGCAAACATATTTGTTAGGCTTGCGCTATAAATTATAAATCAATCTTATTTATTATAAAAGAGAAAAAATGAAAGCAAAACATTTGTTTATCTATCTGGTCATTATAACATCAGGTATTGCAGGATGCAAGAAGGCCAATATTGATGTGGATCCTGATACGGGAAATGGCACTGTTACCGGTGAGGTTTCGGGAATCTGGCTAAAAGGAAGTACACAATTCATTAAAGGCGACATTATTATTCCAGAGGGCAAATCCTTAACCATTGAAGAGGGTGTTACAATTGTAATGGATACTGTTGCAAAGCCGGAGATTATTGTAAAAGGAAATTTATATGCGCAGGGCACTGCAGATTTCCCAATAAAATTTACAGTTGCAGAGGAATTTAGAACTGAAGCAAAAAAATTTGGCAGACTTTGGGGAGGAATTCTTGCTGCACCAAGCTGCGAAGAGTTATTGCTTGATCATACGATAATAGAATATGCGGGTGCAACAACTTCTGATGCCTCAACTTCTGTGAAACAACATTTGTACAAGGCAGTAGCAGGTGAAAACTTGCCGGCACTTTGGTTTTCGAATGTAAATGGCAAACTGGTAGTAACCAACAGTATTTTTAGGAACCTGCAGGAAGACTGTACTTATATAGATGGTGGTAAAGTCATTTTTGCAAAGAATTCCTTTTACACTACTGGAGTTACTGGTGGTGAGGCCATCAATTTGAAATCTGGCTGTCTGGCTGATGTTGCTTACAATTTAGTTTACAGTACAAACACCAATGCGTTAAAGTTATCAAACAGTGGCGACCGCACACCGCAGGCTTACATTGTTGTTTATAACAATACGATGGTAAACACAGGATGGCGACGTCCTACAGCAAAGGGAGGATCTATCTGGGTAGAGGCAACGGTACGCGTAAGTGTCTATAACAATATGTTTGCAAATACTCGTTTTGGAATTAAAAGAGATACCAAAAAGCCAGAGGACGATAGGTCTGTATTCGGGAATAATTACTATTATGGATTTAACCAGGTTACTGTAGATCAGTTCCAACCAACAAAAGAGATCATTGCAGGGACAAATGACATCATCGGCAAAACAGCCGGTGATAATGATCCTATGTTCCTAAATTACCCATTGAACACTCCGGTTGATAATGCAGCTTTTAATAACACATGGGATTTCCATTTAAAACCAGGCTCTCCGGCGCTTGGAAAAGGTACAACAAACTTTACCAGACATTATGCTTCGGGACTGGTTTTGAATGGGGTGACCTATAAATCACCAGACCCATCTGGCTACATTGGTGCATATGGCACAAACTAGTTTAATTAAGAAGGTACCGCTTTAAAGAATAAGAAATATTAAATTAATACCTAATGAATAAATACACCCAGATAATTATATTCTCGGCGATGCTTATATCGATGAACATGGCCTGCACTCCACAAAAAGCAGATACCACTGACGCGGTAAAGCCTTTATACACTACAGAACCAGTGCAATTTGACTCTGATGATCCGGCAATATGGATTAATCCGATAGATTCTTCAAAATCATTGATTATTGGAACTGACAAGGATGAAAATGGCGGGTTATATGTTTTTGACTTGAAAGGAAAGATCATCAAGAACAAAACTATAAAAGGATTAAAACGGCCCAATAACGTCGATATCGCCTACGGCCTGGTACTTGCCAGTAAAAAGACAGATATCGCAGTTACAACCGAGAGAATGACACACAAACTCCGTATCTACTCTCTACCTGATATGAAGCCCCTCGATAATGGTGGTGTTCCCGTTTATGAAGGTGAGAAAGGTGAAATGTATAGAGACCTGATGGGAATTGCAATGTACACCAGTCCCAAGGGTGAAATCTATGCCATTGCAGGTAGAAAAACAGGACCTAAAGACGGTTCTTATTTATGGCAATATCTGCTTGAAGACGATGGTACAGGACACATCAGGGCAACCTTGAAGCGCAAATTTGGAAACTACAGCGGTAAAAAAGAAATAGAGTCTATTGCAGTAGACAATGAGATGGGATACATCTATTATTCAGATGAGCAGTTTGGCGTACGCAAATATTATGCTGATCCGGCTAAAGGCAATAAAGAGCTGGCCTTATTTGCCAAAGAGGGTTTTACGGAGGATAATGAGGGCATTAGTATCTATAAAACTACGGACACAACAGGTTACATCCTGGTATCAGATCAAAGTGCCAACCAGTTTAAAGTCTATAGCAGGGAAGGCGTTAAAAATAAGAACGACCACCAACTTATTACAAGCATTAAGGTTTCAACCAACCAGAGTGATGGCTCAGACATTTACTCGAAACCGCTTAATGGCGATTTTAAGCACGGAATTTTTGTTGCGATGAGCGATAACAAAACATTTCAATATTACAGATGGGAAGACCTGGCAGGTAAATTATTAAAAGTAAACTAAAACTGACCGATTAAAAGCTACTCTTTTCTCGAGTAGCTTTTCTTTTTAGTCTGATAAGCCTGCGTTTTTCTCTGTCGGCTTTTATTTTTTCGAATTTTGCTATTTGTTCCTTTATCTTTTTTTCCTTTTGAGGAGTTACACCAACACTATACTTTATCCCCTGAAAAAGTGTTTTCCAGATAAAACTAAAAAAGGACGCTGTTTTTTCCCGTTCAAATTTTATTGATGCCGCTATAAGTACACCGTCTGTTTTAGGGTTATCCGAATTAATGATCATTGCATTTGCCAAAAATGACATTAATCCCTGTTTAACCAAATGATCACGCCCTTCTTCTTTTTTAAGCAGTGCTACAGAAAGGTCATTAAAAGCAAATTTGACTTTACCTGTTGCAAGGGTTTCATTTGCATCGATATTAAACTCAAGTTTTTTAACGTGCCCGCTTTTCACTTCAACCATTCCTAGAGGCTTTGTAATTCTGTTAAGTACTCGCCCATCCATCGGGCCTAAGGTTCCTGAGTAAGAAAAAGCGCCATCATTTGCGGCAAGATTAAATTTAAAATTCACGTCCAATTTGCCATGCCCCATCATGTAGCTCGTTAATTTAGCAAACATAAAGGGGTTTTTATTTTTAATTTTTTCGGAGTTGGTTATGTTCGTTATACTTCCTGAGGTTTTTTCAAAGGTGATTCTCCCCTTTTGCTTACTATCTTTGTCGAACTCCGCATAGGTCAGATCTATATTACTCAAATTAAGCTGTTTAACCGTGAGCAATCCCTTAACCTTTTGCAATAGTTGATGAGGGTATTTTCCTATTTTAATCTCGGTTCTTTTAGGTAGTTCATTATTATTAAAAACGGATACAGAGCCGTTGTTTACATTCATCTCGGTAGCATAAAGCTCCTGTTTACGAACATACAAAGGCAGGTTAATGCCTTCTAAACTAATATCACTCATCTGAATATCAAACCTGTCTTTTGAAAAGCCTACAGTCTTTCCAAACTTCATTTCATCGTACCGAGGAACAACACTAAAACTCTTTATATTGAGTTTACCTGATGATGCCCTAAAATCTAACTGGTTAAGATTGATATGATACAAGCTATCCGGCGTGGCGAAGGTGTAATTATTTAAATTTATAACCACGTCTTTAAGCAAATAAAACCTGCTCGTATCCCTTACTGAGTTTTTATCGATCAACCAGTTTTTTAGCGTGACATTTAGATTCTTAATGGAATCAACCTCTGGTTTGGCAACGTTTTTATTAACGTATTTAAAGCTAATGTTTTTAAGATCGATGGTTTTTACTTTAAGCTCCTTTACAAATTTGGAAATGTAGTCGTAGGGTGATTTATCAGGAAATGGCTTTTTGAGTTCATTAAACTCCAACTGCTTATTTACCATTATAATTTCCGGATTATCAAACAATAGAAGGTCAATTTTTACCTTTTTATCTCGCAGCAGATCAATAGGATGAAAGTTTTTTATAACCAGCTCTTTTAGCTGTATGTAATAGATGTTATTTGGTGCGTGTTTTAGACGAACCATCTTTTTCAGAATGTTAGTATCTGGGGTAATTTTAACGTCTGACAATGATGCTCTCCCCGTAATAAAATTTGTACCGACGTCAGAAAATTCGATGCTATACAAGCTGTCCGTGGCATTTAAAACGAGGTCTCTGACTTGTGCCTTAATTATTGGTTGAAACCTGACGCTTAGGTGTCTGGATGCCGCAACCAACAGTAAAATAAAGAAAAGCATGATCCCGGAAACCCATTTAAGCGTACTATAACTCTTTCGGTCTTTTTTGATCATAGGCCTTAGTGGTTTAACCTAATATACGAATTTATTCATCAGGCGTTAGGTATCAGTCTTTTTTTTCTCGGCCTTTCTTTCGGCGCGTTTGTTCTTTCTTTCTTCTCTTTTTTCGCGCCGTTCCTGCTTTTTATCCTTTACTTTTTCCATTGCCTGTTCGGGTGTTTTCACGGGAACAATGCCTAATCCAACGGTCTCCCTCATACCTATAAAAACACCTTTCCAAAGCAAATTAAAAAACGAGGCAGCAGGTGTTCTTTCAAAAGTAACCCTGGCTGTTCTTGGTTCCGCTCCTTTGCCCGGATTTGCATCTTCAATTAAAAGACTATTTGCAAGAAAAGATAAAAATCCTTTCTTCTTACCTATTCCCCCATTTTCACCTTCTTTAAGCAATTTTATTTTAAGGTCTTTATAATAAAAATGAACAATGCCCGAAGCACCTTTCACATTGGCTTGAATATCGAAATCAGTTCCCTGCATCTGTCCGCTTTCTATTTCAACTAAGCCCATGTTCTTTGCCATTGGATTTAAAACAAGCATGTTCATTGCCCCTACATTCCCTTTATACGTAAAAGAAGCATTTCTATCTGTTAAGTTAAAGTTTATAGTAACCTTAATCCGGCTGGTTTTCATTACCAGTGCTGTTAAATTTGCAATAGCATGGTGATTCTTTGCAAGTCTAACTGAGTCATTAGTTAAATTGAGAATATTCCCCGTCAGGTTCTGGAAATACACCGTTCCTCTTTTTTGAGTGATCGGATTGTACTCTGTATAGGCAACATCGATATTGGATAGCTTAACGGTATCGATAATTGTTTCAATAGGTAATCTTTTAAGTGCAATATGAGGGAAGTTATGAGCCTTATCAAAATTAGGGGGGGGAGGCAATTCCCTATTCACAAAAATGCCCGCGTATGCAGGCCCTACCTTTAGGGCTCTTGCATATAAACTGCCTTCAGCACTTAGTTTATTAAAATCCACTCCTGTAAAGGTTATTTCATTAAATTTTAAATCGTACCGATCTTTACCATATTTATATTTTCTGGTAAATGCTAAGTCTGGATGAAGTGGAATCATTTGCAGACCTTTTATGCGAATATTTTTATCACTAACCGAACCAGCAACTGTATCTATCTTTGTAGTATACATCCCATCTTTACCTGTAGCTCTATATCCTGTTAATTCAAAGTTGATGTCTTTTGTATAATAAAACCGTGTGGTATCAGACTTAGAAAGAGAGTCGATAAGTAGATCTTTAAGAGTGATATTTAGATGTTTTATTGAATTTAAGGGTTTAGAAGTAGCCCCGTTAATATAATCAAAGTCGGCATCTATTATTTTAATGGCCTTTACATGGATGGATTTTAGTGTTTTAGATATCTGATCATACAAACTGCGCTTATCTGCAGCGGTATCTGTTTTTTTGACAACTTTATAATGAATCATATTAATGGAGGGTTGATCCATGATGATGGAATTCAAGCTTATCCGTTTCTTAAAGTAGGCAGTAAGTATACCAATTCTGCTTAACTGTAGACGCGCCAGTTTTACTTGGAACAAGTTAGCAGGGGCAAGCTGAAGTTCTTTTAGCTGATTAAAAACTGTAGTATCAGGCGTTAAAGTAACGCTATCGAGTACCGCACTTCCAGTGATCAGATTAAGGCGAATGTCTTTAAAATTAATCCTATAAAGTTTCTGAGAACCGTTGTAAACCCCATCTTTTATTTTTTCGGTAAGTAGTGGTTTCCATTTTGCACTAAAATATAGAGCAGCACCCCCTACTAAGAGGATCAAGGCTGTAAGAATACCCGCAAGCCACTTGATTACTTTGTATTTTCCTGGTTTATTTGACGTCATATTTGAATAGCATGCAATATCAAGGCCATAATAAGAAATAAGGCTGGCTATTGTCACAAAATATTCATTTAGCATTCTGCCAATTTGTCATTTGTAAATTAAATTACGTATTTTTGAAGCCCATAAAACAATTGACCATTTATGATTGATTTACAGCTTACAGATAAGACACATGATGAAGAGCGCCAGGGCGAGGCTTTAATTGTTGATGCACCTTTGGTGCGCAATGGCCGCAAACTGTATATCGAGAGTTATGGTTGCCAGATGAATTTTGCGGATAGCGAAATTGTTGCATCTATATTATTAGATCAGGGATTTGAAACTACTGGTGATTACAAGGAGGCTGATGTAGTATTTATAAATACTTGCTCTATCCGTGAAAACGCAGAACAAAGAGTACGTAACCGCCTATCGCAATTTGGTGCCGAAAAGCGCAGAAACCCTAAACTTATTGTAGGTGTTCTGGGCTGTATGGCTGAACGTTTGAAATCAAAATTTCTGGAAGAAGAGAAATTGGTTGATGTAGTTGTTGGACCGGATGCATACCGTGAATTACCCCAGTTGTTAAGTGAAGTAGAAAGTGGCCATAAAGCTATAAATGTTCTCTTATCGCGTGAGGAAACTTATGCAGACATTAGTCCTGTTAGGTTAAACGGAAATGGCATTACCGCATTTATCTCTATTATGCGCGGTTGTGATAACATGTGTTCTTTTTGCGTAGTTCCTTTTACAAGAGGTCGCGAGCGCAGCAGAGACCCGCATTCGATTATGGCGGAAGCTCAGGACTTATTTGACCGGGGCTATAAAGAAGTTACTTTACTTGGTCAGAATGTAGATTCATACAAGTGGAAGGGTAACGATGCCGATGACAGTACTGAAATTGAGGTTAACTTTGCTCAATTGCTTGAAAAAGTAGCTTTGATTAGTCCTGAATTAAGAATTCGTTTCTCTACTTCTCACCCTAAAGACATTACCGACGAAGTTTTATACACCATCGCTAAATACGATAATATCTGCAACTACATACACTTACCTGTTCAATCAGGAAGTAGCAGGGTATTAGAATTAATGAACCGTACTTACACCAGAGAATGGTACATTAACAGAATTGATGCGATTAGGAATATCATTCCTGACTGCGCAATTTCATCTGATATTATTGCCGGTTTTTGTACAGAAACGGAAGAAGAACATCAGGAAACGCTTAGCATTATGGACTATGTGAAATATGATTTCGCATTTACATTTAGTTATTCTGAGCGACCAGGAACCCTTGCTGCACGTAAGTTTGAAGATGATATTCCAGAAGATATTAAGAAACGCAGGCTAAGTGAAATCCTGATTAAACAACAGGAAACTTCTTTATATCGTTTACAACAATTTGTTGGAAAAACTGTTAGGATTTTAGTGGAGGGGACTTCAAAAAAATCAGATAAAGATTTCTGTGGCAGAAATGATCAGAATGCAATGGTGGTTTTCCCGGCAACAGAAGGTGTTACCGCAGGGCAATATGTATATGTGCATATAGACCGTTGTACCTCGGCAACCTTATTAGGAACTGTTGTAGTTGAAGAACCTGAAATTGTTTAATTAAACACAGATTACATTGGACGTACAAGACATAAAAAATCGTTTTGGGATAATTGGTGGTTCTCCACTATTAAACCGGGCTATAGATATTGCCAGGCAGGTTGCACCAACCGACATGTCTGTTTTAATTACGGGCGAAAGTGGTAGTGGTAAAGAGGTTTTCTCTCATATCATCCACCAGATGAGCACCCGCAAACACGGAGCTTTTATTGCGGTAAACTGCGGCGCCATTCCGGAAGGCACTATTGACTCTGAATTATTTGGCCACGAAAAAGGATCTTTTACCGGGGCCCATGAAGCCCGTAAAGGTTATTTTGAGGTCGCAAACGGAGGCACGATTTTTCTTGATGAGGTTGCAGAATTGCCATTAGGTACTCAGGCGCGTTTGTTACGTATCCTTGAAAGCGGTGAGTACCTTAGAGTCGGCTCATCCAAAGTGCAAAAAACAGATGTACGAATTATTGCAGCAACCAATGTTGATGTTTATAACCGTGTAAAATCTGGTAAATTCCGTGAAGATTTATATTATAGATTAAATACTGTTCCGTTGCGCATTCCTGCCTTGCACGAACGTAAAGAAGACATTTATTTATTATTCAGAAAATTCTCTGCTGACTTTAGTGATAAATACCGCAGTCCAGGTATACAGCTGGAGCCTGAAGCAATACAGATTTTGAGCAATTACAGCTGGCCGGGAAATGTACGCCAGTTAAAAAACATTGCTGAACAGATCTGTGTTCTGGAGAAAGACCGAAATGTAACAGCTGCAGCTTTGCTGAACTACATACCTAATGAAAGCGCAACAAATTTACCTGTAGCAATTAACGGGAATACGAAAGAAGATTATACAGAAAGAGATATCCTTTATAAGGTTCTTTTTGATATGAAAAAAGATATGATGGAATTGAAAAAGCTGGTAGCCGAAATCATTCAGAGTGGAGGAAATACTTCGCACATCATGGCAGACAACCCTCATTATATCAATCAGCTTTATCAGGAGGTGGATCAGACTTATGGCAATGAGCAACCCACCCTTACCATTAAAAAGCCTGTTCAAAATGCTCCTGTAGATTACAACTATACCCATGAAGCAGAAGAAGTTGAGGAATCTTTATCTTTAATAGACAAGGAGTCTGATCTGATCAAAAAAGCATTGAAAAAACACAAAGGAAAGCGCAAATTTGCTGCTCAGGAATTAGGCATCTCTGAACGTACATTATATAGAAAAATTAAAGAATTGAATTTAAACTAAGGATGAAAAATTTATCTATAATCATATTACTATTCTTTTTTAGTAGCTGTACAGTAGGGCTAAAAGGAATTTCTATTCCTGACGGGATGAAAACAATTAGCGTTAAGGTTTTTGAGAACAATGCGCCTTTAGTGGTTGCATCTTTAAGCTCGCAGTTTACAGAAGAATTGAAAACTCGTATCAGAAATCAGACCAGTTTAAGCATTACACAGAATGATGCCCATGCCGTTTTTTCTGGAAATATTACCGGATATAGCATCACCCCCGTAGCCATAACAGACAACAAGCAACCTACGGCAGGTGCAAACAGGTTATCGATAACGGTCAATGTAAAATACGTAAACAATCTTGATCCCAAACAAAGCTTTGAGCAATCATTTGAGCGTTATAAAGATTTTAAACTGGCCGGAAACCTGCAAGCACAAGAACCTGCGTTAATTAAAGACGTTACTGCTCAGCTTCTTGAAGATATTTTTAACAGGGCTTTTGCACAATGGTAGGTTAAAATAGAGATCAATTATTAACTTAGCATCGTGGAGCAGGATATGAATATTAAAGAACAGCTAACAAGATTAATTGCTGTGCCTGAGAAAACATCTCAGGATGACACAGTTATGCTTCAAGATCTCGTTAAGCAGTATCCTTATTTTCAGCCCGTCCATCTGCTGCTGGCAAAAGCCACTTTGAATACAGATGAGGGCAACACCAATCTTGCTACCGCGGCTCTGTACACGAATGGGCAGTTACTCCATAATTTTATTCATGAAACAGAACGTGCAGAACCTATTGACTTCAACATCATTAGTTATTCGCCCTCGGATACTTTCAGCAATAATCCTGAAACCTTAGACGAATTTGTAATTGATGAAGTTCCTTCTGAAATGGAAGAACAAAAGGTAAGCGATGATCAGGAAATATTTGATGAAATTGGCGAAGTAAACATACATGATTATCATTACGCTGATACACCTCCGATTACGCTTGAAGACAACAGAGAGAATCCAGAGGATGATCTTGTTTTAGAAAACATTGTAGCTACCGATTTCTTCGCCTTTCAGGAAAACTTTAAAGTTGAACCAGTAACAGAAACTTCGGAAGTTACTGAGAATCAAATTGAGGAATATAAAGAAGATGAGCCTGTTGAAGAAGATNATNCGRTWGYWMTCAGTAAATACGATGATGATCAGCTTCCCTACACATTTTTATGGTGGCTTGCCAAAACAAGAAAAGAGCATCAGCAAATATTTCAACCTTACGCTTCGCCCAAGCATGTTAAGCACGATCAGGAGCAAAAACCGGATAGAAGCAAAAAGGCAAATGAGCTTCAGCAGCAATATGTAGAGAATATATTTCACATGCAGAGCCCATTTGATGAAGAAGAAAGTGAATATTCGCCAAATGAATTTAAACAGCGCTCAAAGGGAGCTGAAATTATTGAAAGCTTTATCAAGAATGAGCCTCAGATAAGTCCACCTAAGCCGGAGCAAATAAATAACGAGAATAAAGCCAAAAAAAGTGCGGAGGACCATAATGACCTGGTATCTGAAACGCTGGCAAACATCTATATKKAWCANRAYRMWTWRYGACAAGGCCATAGAGACTTATGAAAAATTAAGTTTGATGTTTCCAGAAAAAAGCCGTTACTTTGCCGACCTTATTCAATCGATAGAAAAAAAAATTTAACAACCTAACATAATATGCTTTTCTTAATTATTTTATTAATCATCGTTTGTATTGCCTTAGCGCTATTTGTTTTGATACAAAATCCTAAAGGTGGTGGTCTGGCAACAGGCGGATCTGGCAGTAATATGTTTGGCGTTCAACGTACAGGTGATGTTTTAGAAAAAGGAACCTGGGTTTTATTAGCGCTTGTGGTAGTGCTTACTTTATCAATTACAACTATTGGTAAATCAGGTGGCTCATCAGCAACTGGAGCTGGTTCTAAAATTCAGGAGCAACTTGACAAAACTCCTACTCCATCTCCAATTGGCGGCGGTAATACTGCTCCTGCACCGGCAAATACGCCACCAGCAGCAACTGACACTACAAAAAAATAAGTTCTTATATTCAATAAGAATGCAAAAGCCCGGAAGGTTAATACCTCCGGGCTTTTTTTTACCCCTGCCACTCTGACACAAAAATAGTTTGCCTTAATCCATTAGCTGACAAGGCTGTGTAAATTTGTCAAGCTTAGCCCCCTTGGCACAAAAACTGATATGTTCTTTCCTGCGTAATTAAATTACTTTTACATTTATAAATCTAAAAACAAAACAATAATAAGTTATGGCTTTAAACTTTAAACCTAATGCAGATAGAGTAGTTGTTGAAGCTGCTGCTGCAGAAGAAAAAACAGCTTCTGGTATTTATATCCCTGATACCGCTAAAGAAAAACCTCAACAAGGAATAGTAGTAGCTGTAGGACCTGGTAAATATGCTGATCAAACTGGAAATCTAATCCCATTAAGTGTTAAGGTTGGTGATCAGGTTTTATACAGTAAATATGGTGGCACTGAAGTTACTATTGAAGGTACTGAGTATTTAATTATGAGAGATTCTGATATCTTAGGAACTCTTTAATCCAAGTATAATTATTGAAATGAAATTGGTTAATGCTTAATTCATTTCAGCTTAAACAAGAATCAAAAAAAATAAAATGGCAAAACAAGTAAAATATAACGTAGAAGCCCGTGACTCGCTGAAAAGAGGTGTTGACATTTTGGCTAATGCTGTAAAAGTAACTTTAGGTCCAAAAGGCCGTAATGTAATCATCGACAAAAAATTTGGCTCACCTGCTATCACTAAGGATGGTGTTACAGTAGCTAAAGAAATTGAATTGAAGGACCCAATTGAAAATATGGGTGCTCAAATGGTTAAAGAAGTAGCTTCTAAAACTGCTGATATTGCAGGTGACGGAACTACAACCGCAACTGTATTAGCTCAGGCAATTGTAACTGCAGGTATTAAAAACGTAGCTGCTGGTGCAAATCCAATGGACTTAAAACGTGGTATCGATAAAGCAGTTACTGCAATTGTTGAGAACTTAAAAGCTCAATCGCAAACGGTAGGTGAAGACAACAACAAAATCAAACAAGTTGCGTCTATCTCTGCCAACAATGACGAAGTAATTGGTGCATTGATCGCTGAGGCTATGGGCAAAGTTGGTAAAGATGGCGTTATTACTGTTGAAGAAGCAAAAGGTACTGAAACTGAAGTAAAAACAGTTGAAGGTATGCAATTTGACCGTGGTTACTTATCTCCATATTTTGTAACTAATGCTGACAAAATGGAAGCGGAATTAGAAAACCCTTACATTTTGATCTACGACAAAAAAATCAGCAACATGAAAGAATTGTTGCCTGTATTAGAAAAACAAGTTCAAACTGGTAAACCGCTATTGATCATCGCTGAAGATTTAGACGGTGAAGCATTAGCTACTTTAGTAGTTAACAAAATCCGTGGATCTCTGAAAGTTGTTGCCGTTAAAGCTCCAGGTTTTGGCGACAGAAGAAAAGCAATGTTAGAAGACATCGCTATTTTAACTGGCGGTACTGTTATCTCTGAAGAAAGAGGTTATAAATTAGAGAATGCTGACCTTACTTATTTAGGTACTGCTGAGAAAGTTGTTGTTGACAAAGACAATACTACAATCATCAATGGTGCTGGTCAGTCTGAAGACATCAAAGCTCGTGTTAACCAGATCAAAGCTCAAATTGAGACGACTACATCTGATTATGACAAAGAGAAATTACAAGAGCGTTTGGCTAAATTAGCTGGCGGTGTTGCAGTTCTTTATGTAGGTGCAGCTTCTGAAGTTGAAATGAAAGAGAAAAAAGACCGTGTTGATGATGCTTTACATGCAACCCGCGCAGCGGTTGAAGAAGGTATCGTAGCTGGTGGTGGTGTTGCTTTCATCCGTGCTATCGAGGCATTAGAAGGCATGAAAGGTTCAAATGATGACGAAACTACTGGTATCCAGATCATTCGTCGTGCTATTGAAGAGCCTTTACGCCAGATTTGCCAGAATGCAGGTATCGAAGGTTCTATCGTTGTACAAAAAGTTAAAGAAGGTAAAGCTGACTTCGGTTACAATGCCCGTACTGATGTATATGAGAACCTAATTGCAGCTGGTGTAATCGATCCGACTAAAGTTGGTCGTGTAGCATTAGAGAATGCAGCTTCTATTGCGGCTATGTTATTAACAACTGAGGTTGTTTTAGCTGATGATCCGGAAGAAGCTCCTGCAGGTGGTGCTATGCCTCCTATGGGTGGTGGTGGTATGGGTGGAATGATGTAATAATCATTTTCCTTACACATATAAAAAAGACCCGCTGATAACAGCGGGTCTTTTTGTTTTAAATCTTTATTATATTTAGGTAGTTAAAACATGATGGAGAATTTTTTAGAGAACGGTCATTTCCTTACACTCAGTGAAGTGAACAAATTTTTACTGGCAACACTACTATGTGGTTTAATTGGTGCAGAGCGAGAGTTCAGAAGCAAACAGGCTGGGTTAAAAACAATGATCATGATTGGTCTTGGTTCTACTCTATTTACGATTCTATCTATAAAAATTGGTTTAAGTAGTCATGATCGTATTGCCTCCAATATTGTTACCGGAATAGGCTTCCTGGGAGCGGGTGTAATTTTCAAAGAAGACAATCAGGTTAAAGGCTTAACTACAGCCTGTGTAATATGGATTGTAGCCGCAATTGGAATGGCCATTGGCTCTGGATACTATGAACAGGCAATTGGTGTAACATTGGTTGTTCTACTTGCCTTATTTACGTTTCCCTTTTTGGAAGATATGGTAGAACGCCGCTTTACCAAAAGGGTCTACAGAATCGTAAAAAGATTTGAAAATGAAAGTCTGGAGAAATATGAAGAAGACATCAAGACCTCTAAATTAAAGCTTACCCGAGGCAAGCAAGAACTTGCAAATGGTATCATTAGCGGAACATGGGTAGCTGTAGGGAGCCCTAAAAACCACAAAAGATTTGTAGACCGTATGCTTCAGGATAGAAATATCATAGCATTTGATTTTTAAGTTTTAGCTTTGCACAATGCAAAGGGAACAGATCTCAGTATTTGATATTTTTAAGATAGGAATTGGACCGTCAAGTTCACACACACTTGGTCCGTGGCGGGCAGCACAGCAATTCACCGCTTCGCTAAAACAACAGAATCTATTGGATGAAGTTGAGCAAATAAAAATTTTGCTTTACGGATCCTTAGCAAAAACAGGTAAAGGACACGGAACTGATGTTGCCATATTACTTGGGCTGGCAGGTGCAGATCCGGTAACATTTGATGTAAACTCGATTGAGTGTACTATTGAATCAATCAAAAAAGAGCAGTCACTAATTCTGGCAGGAGAAAAACCAACTGTTTTCAATTATGATGATGATCTGATATTCCTTTTTTTTGAAAGCCTACCCTTTCATCCAAATGCAGTTACTTTTCAAGCATTTTTAAAAACTGGCAAAGCCATATCTGAAACCTATTACTCTATTGGCGGTGGCTTTGTGGTTAAGGAAGGAGAGGATGGTAAAGAAAGAGAGCAGGTAGATTTACCATTCCCTATTGAAAAAGCCGGAGATCTGTTACACTGGTGCCTTACTACCGGACTTAAAGTTTCTGAGGTAGTAATGGAAAATGAACTGGCCTGGCGTACAGAAGCTGCAACAAGAACAGGAATTTTGCAGCACTTCAATGTAATGAAAGATTGCATTTACAGAGGGTCTCATACCTCTGGATTTTTACCGGGAGGATTAAACGTAGCCAGAAGGGCCGCAGCGCTTAATAAAAAGCTGATGTGTAATAGTGTTTACACTAACTATGAAAGTTGGGTGATGGCTATTAGAGCAGGTGGAAATGGATTCAATTACACGCTTGACTGGGTGAGCTGTTTTGCCCTGGCTGTTAATGAAGAAAATGCTTCATTTGGTAGGGTGGTAACGGCCCCAACCAATGGCGCTGCTGGAGTTATACCGGCCGTATTACAATACTTTATAACATTTTGTGATGGATTTGATGAAGAAAAAATCACACAGTTTATTGCCTGCGCTTCCGAAGTAGGCAGTATCTTCAAAAAGGGTGCGACTATATCTGCTGCCATGGGTGGATGTCAGGCTGAAATCGGAGTATCTTCTGCAATGGCAGCCGCTGCGCTTACTGAGTGCTTAGGAGGCTCTCAGAGACAGGTTTTAATGGCTGCTGAAATAGCCATGGAGCATCACTTAGGGCTTACCTGTGACCCTATTGGTGGTTTAGTGCAAATACCTTGTATAGAAAGGAACACTATGGGCGCTATTAAAGCAATTACGGCAAGCCAGCTTGCATTGCAAAGTAATCCGGACAAAGCCAAGGTAAGTTTAGACGCCGTTGTTAATACGATGTGGGAGACTGCCTTAGATATGAATTCGAAATACAAAGAAACATCTGATGGCGGTTTAGCTACCAATATCCCAATAAGTTTGCCTGAATGCTAAACTATTATTAGATTTTCTGTTGTGCTTTAATTGAAAGGTATCTGTTGATTACATTTATGGTTAGTTTCTCTGGTGGGGTAAGAATGCTTAAGATTCCATGTTTGGCAAGCTCCTTTACGATCAACTTTTTCTCATAAGCAAATTTGCTGGCAATGGTTTTAATGTAAATCCCTTCCACGTCTTTTGCTTCCTCTTCGGTAAGAGATTTCAGTTCGGTGTTTTCAAAAAACACAATAAGCAGCAAATGGAATTTAGCAATACGCTTTAAAAATGGCAGCTGTCGGTTTAATGCAGACATACTTTCAAAGTTTGTAAAGAAAACTACCAAACTACGCTGCTTTAAAACACTTCGGATGCTTGTATACAGGGCTTCCATGTTGGTTTCAAGATATCTTGTTTTTTCTTTATACAAAACACTCATAATCTTACCAAGCTGAGCAGGTTTTCTATCAGCTGGCACGATAGTTCCTGTCTTTTCGGCTATTGTTATTAAGCCCGCTTTATCTTCCTTTAACAAAGCCACATTAGAAAGAACCAGGCTTGCATTAATGGCATAGTCCAATAGGCTCAAGCCCTCAAAAGGCATTTTCATGACCCTTGATTTGTCAATTACACAATAAACATGCTGGGCTTTTTCGTCAGTAAAGGAATTCACCATCAACTCTCCTTTTCGGGCTGTTGCTTTCCAGTTAACAGTTCTATAGTCATCGCCCTGCACATAACTCTTTACCTGATCAAACTCCAGGCTATGACCTATCCTTCTTATTTTTTTAATCCCAATTTCATTCAGTCTGTTTGATATGGCCATCAATTCATATCTTCTTAATTGCAGAAAGGAAGGATAAACAGGCACTGTTGTTTCTTCTCCAAAGTTAAACCTCCTTACAACTAAGCCTAACGGCGAACTAACATACAAACGAATCAATCCGAATACATACTCACCCCTTTTGGTTGGCCTTAAAGTATAACTGATTGTTTTATGTTCACGGGGTTTTAAATTACTTGTAAACCAGATGTCTCTTTTTTGAAATTGTAAAGGAATTTCATCAATAATACCAACTTTGGTTGCAAAGGGATAAAAGCTCTCGATATAAATATTGATTTCATTTTCATCGCCATTACTTAATCTTTCTGGAAGATCCCGTCTTAAAAAGAATCCCCTGGCTTGTCGATAAAGCATAAGCATATCTATAATAACCAATACGATCAGCGTCCAAAAAGCAATAAATGGGATATCACCAAGCCACGATAAAAAGAAAGAGAGCAGGAACAAAGTAGCACAAAGCCCGATCCCTGCAAACAGCCTTTTACCTAAAAACAGGTCTTTATAATATGTCTTAAAAAAGTTCTTCAACAGCTTAGGTGTTACCTTGGGATCTCTAATTTTTGAATAATTTGACCAACTACATCTGCAGGGGTAAGTCCTTCCATTTCCTTATCTGGTGTTAGCATAATTCTGTGCGCAAGAACAGGCACCGCCACTTTTATGATATCCTCTGGTGTAACAAAATCACGCCCCTGCATTGCTGCAATGGCCTTAGCGCTATTGATCATTGCTAAGGATGCGCGAGGTGAAGCGCCCAGGTAAAGTGATTTATTATTCCTTGTTTCATGGGTTATCCTTGCCGCATATTCTATTAGCTTAGGCTCAACATGCAAGGCCTTAATTATTGCCCTGCATTTCTTGATCTTATCAATACTTAGAACCGCTTTAACTGCATTTATTTCCACCTCAAGCTTTTGCTGATGTTGATTTTGAAGGATAACTATTTCTTCTTCCAGAGTAGGGTATTTTACCTCGATCTTAAATAAAAATCTATCTAGTTGAGCTTCGGGCAATCTATAAGTCCCTTCCTGTTCTATTGGATTTTGAGTTGCCAATACCATAAAAGGCTCATCCATTTGATAGCTATGTCCATCTACAGTTATTTGTCTTTCTTCCATCACTTCAAACAAAGCTGACTGAGTTTTTGCGGGAGCACGGTTAATCTCATCAACCAATACGATATGTCCAAATATCGGCCCTTTTCTATATTCAAACGACGAAGATCTGGGATCAAATACAGATGTTCCCAATACATCAGAAGGCATTAAATCAGGAGTGAACTGAATTCGTGAAAATGAAGCATCAATGCTTTTGGCAACAAGTTTAGCACTTAATGTTTTAGCCACACCAGGAACCCCTTCGAGCAATATATGGCCATCGGCAAGTAGGGCCGCAATGAGAAAATCTATTGTTTCCTTCTGCCCAATGATAATACTGCTCAGCGTTTGTCTTATCTGATCAACAGCCTGATTAAGTTCAGTTAAGTCGGTTCTTTCATTAAAAATTTCCGGTTCCATAGTTTATTGAGCTTGTTTATAAAATCTTTCAATTAGTTTATTAAGGTTGATCAGTGAGTTATCATCAACATACCGATTGTTATTTATCACATTTACAACACTGAACAGTTGGTCAATTGTTTCTTCGGGCACTCCTGATCTGATATTTAAAGCTTCTTCCAATTTTTTATCCAGTGCCGTTGTTTTCAGGTTATAGGTACTTCGAATATGCTCAAGAAAGTAGCTAATCTTCTTTCTTGCGATATCTCCATTGTCTCGTTGCTGATAGTATACTTTTCCAACAACCTTAACAAAATCTAAGGATGAGTTTTTTAAGGGTTCTATTATAGGAATTATTCTCTGCCTACGCTTCATTTCAAATAAAACAAAGATGATCAAACCAACCAATGCAATATAGTATGCCCATCGCAGTGACTCATTCCTAAAAATTACCCTCAAAACGGCTGAGTCATCGATGTTACCTCGGGTATTGTGTTCATCCCATATTAAACTTGCCGAGCTGGGAAGGTAAGATAAGGCCTTTGCTGAATAATCTGCTCCTAAAGGATTTATCAAGCTGTAATTGGTAAATAGTTGAGGGTTTGGTAAAATGTATATATGCCCTTTACCAAAACTGTATCTAATAAAGTTTGGCTTCCCGTTCGCATTTTTACCCAATACCGTTACCCTGGAAGTATCGATTTTAGTAAAATACTGTTCAGCGATTTGCTTTCCGAACACATAATCGTATTTCGTTTTTAACTTCGGATTGGTGAAATTAATTCCGGTAGATTTTTCTATTGAATAGTTATACGAAGACTCTATATCAAACTTAAGCGTATCATTTAAAGTTTTACCAAAATCAAAGGCGGCAAAAAATGCATTATTCCCGTCTTTTACAAAGTTGATAAGTTCTTTAAAATCCAGCTTATCAAGCTCCATCGAATGAGCAATAAAAAGATAGCTGGCATTACTAAACTTCTTATCCTTTAAAGTATTATATATAGGGTCTCTGACTATTTGTACATCTCTTTTAGGAAACAAATCATGTATTTCGTGAAACAGAATGTACGTGCCATACGGGATCTTATCTTCTTTTAAGTAGCTGGGAGTCCAGTTTGTTGGTTTGGGTTTATAATACTGGGCAAGCAGATAACCAACCAACAGTACGGCACTCACAATAAGATATCTTCTTAATCCCTTCATGAGCTATGCAGATTAAACCGTTCAAAAGTATCTTTAATGGCATTAAAATTCTCTTTGTCAATAAAAAACTCACCGTACCAAACATATTCAAATTGATGAGTAAGCTTGCTGAATTCTTTCTTCTTATCCGAATCATTAATCTCGTTGATATACGTTTGATTTGTTTTTTCAGGGAGCCAATGAATCAGGTTTTTATCGCTCAGTTTCTTAAGTGTCCGCAAATACAAAAGCCTGACAGCTAATCTGTAATTAGTATTCGCTATTGCCTTTTCTATTTCCTCACTAAAATTAATTTCATGGATGTTATCATCAGACTCATTATAAGGCACCTCTACTATTTGAGACTTCCGGGAAAATATCTTAAGATCAGCTCCGATAATTTTTAGGACAATGAAAACCACCAATCCAACCAGTGCAATAATTATTAAATACTTTATTAAACCACCAGACACCTTATTGCTTAAAACCTGGCCTATCAGGTGCCAAACCCATCGCCAAAACCTATCCCATAAGCTAAGATTTGGCGCAGGTACGTCATCATAAATAAAATCCGTTCCTTTACTATGTGCTTCCAGTTTACTTTTATCGAACTTACGCAGATCAACCTTAGTGGTATCTAACCTAATGGCTGCCTTTCCTGCAACAGAATCCAGCTTCCCCATATCAGCCTGAACCTTTAGCATTCCAAAAAAAAGAAAAATGAAGAGTAGTAAACGCATACTAATAATCCTCAGGGGTAGAATTCAAATCCGTTTCGGACTTTCCAAGTTGACTTATCCTTTCCAATAATCCGGTATTATCCAAACGTTCTACCAGGTTAAAATAACAAAGTGTAACACCTATAACAGGCAAGACCATAAACACCTGACATACATATTGAATAACTGTAGATACAACAATGATCAAAGTGCTCATACCACCGGATGCTTTTGTAAATGCAGAAACCATGGTAAGTATTATAGCTGGCATAGAAGCCATAGACATGCATGCATAGGTAATTATCCATATTACTAATATCACTCCCGCAGTTACCCACCATTGATCTTTTAACAGCTTGAAAGATCGGCTAAATGAATATTCAAAACTCCCGTTCTCAAGCACCATTATAGAATAGAAAAGAGACATTGCCGGAAATACATAGAAAAATGGCAGACCACAAAACAAAAGGCAAACAATCAGAAATATGCTTATTGCAATGCTACTTCCAAATACGCGAAGAAAATAATATTTGAAATATGCCCAAACTTCTTCCACCGATGGTGCCTGGTTTCCTTTTTGAACATACAACGCAATAAAACTTAAGGTTGAAACAACTATGGCAGTATAATTTAGTACAGAAAAGATAATCACAACGAAATAATTGAATGTGAACAGCTGGCCAAATCTGTTAAAAGGGTTGGCGTTCGCCTGATTGCCACCATAGCCGAAACCGATCTTTTGTAATCCAACCTGATACATTATTGCAGCCAACATCCCTGCAAGTACAAAGAACCCGCATAAATAAATATACGTTTTCATTAATGGCTTAAAGTTCTGTTTTATGAACTGGAACATATCATTAATGATCTCTCCAAACTCTCTGAGCTTTCTAAATTCTAATTTATCAGACATTGTTTATATTTTGAGTGCGTTTAATAAGTTGGGCAGGATACAATACTACATACCAAACCATAAATAAAAATGATGCCCCAAGAATGAAGACACTTAACCAAACAGGCATATTGGTATGCCTGGTAACAAAACTTTCAAATATTGCAGCCACTACAATAATAGGTAATATTCCCAAAGCTATCTTGGTTCCGTCTTTTGCGCTCTTTATAAATGCCTGAAGACGTGTATAGGTTTTAGGAAACAATAAACCATGTCCCAAAACCAAACCTGCGCCACCGGCTATTATAATCGCTGATATTTCTAAAGTTCCATGAATCCATATAACCAGTATGGATTCCATTCCCAATCCTTTACTAAAGAAATAATATTCGAATGAGCCAAGCATTATTCCATTCCTTAAAATAAAGAATACGGGCCCAATGGAGAAGAATATTCCGCTTACGAACATCAATAAGGAAACATAGATATTGTTGGCAGCAATCATAAAAAACATGCTGAACTCACCTTGCCTTTTATAAACCCCGAATGGATCTCCTTTAGCAATATTCTCATTAGTCATATTTACATATCCATCACCAAGTATTAACCTTAAGAAAGAGTCATCATATTTTGCAGATAGTATTCCTATTAAGCTGGAGATTACAAAAAATATCAGTGCATATAGCAACTGCCTGCGATAAGTATAAAAAAGGACAGGCAACTCAAACCTCCAGAATTCAATAAAGGTATTACTATTTTCTTTTTTATTTTTATAAATAGACTGGTGCAACAAAGCCGCAATCCCGTTTAAATATTCTGTTGTTTTTGATTTCGGATAAAATGTTTTGGCGTAAGCGAGGTCATTAGTAATGTCAACAAACCTATCAGCCAGCTCATCTGGCGTGGCTGCACTCATTTGCTCATAGGATTTCCATTTACCGGAATTCTGTTTAACGAACAATGATTCTCTCATAGGTTTTTGCGAGGGCTTTAATTTTCATGTAAAATAGCATAAAAAAGATTTTTACAAGAAAAATTCATTATCATTATTTTAATTCTCCTGAACATTTCTTTGTTTTAAATTTTATCTAAGTTTGAGTTTATATGGAAACAATACAGGTAAACACAAGTCAGCATATAGCTATTGATTATCCGGTCGCAGGATTAGGAGAACGGGTGGCTGCAAGATTAATTGATCTGGGAGCTTTTATAATAGTAGGAATTCTGCTTATGGTATTAACTGCACTTACCGGAACCACACAATCAAACATCCTTATCATTTCCATATGGTCAATTTATGGTGCTTGTTTTGTTTTTTATGACCTCATTTCTGAGATTTTTATGAACGGGCAAAGTATAGGAAAGAAGTTACTAAAGATAAAAGTAATTAGTCTAAACGGTGGCCAGGCAAGTTTAGGCCAATATTTCATTCGCTGGTTGTTTAGGCTGGTAGATTTCGCTTTAACCGCTCAGGTAGGTGGATTAATCTGTGTGGCCGTAACGGAAAATAAACAAAGAATTGGTGATATAGTTGCCGGCACTACACTCATAAAAACAGTTGCACGTACGGGATTTAATCACATTGCTTTTCATCCGGTAGAAGAAGAATACACCCCCGTTTTTACCTATGCTGATCAACTTACAGATAGAGATGCAGAGCTAATCCACGAGGTTATAAGTACTTTTTACAGAACAAATAATGCCGATTTAATTTACACAATGTCTGAAAGAATTGCAACGCATCTTGCCATTAAGGTACCGGTAGGAATGAACGAATTAGAATTCTTAAAAACGGTAATTAAAGACTACAGGTATATTACTTCCAGAGCTGAGTAGATAATTATTTTAAATTCTCCCATACTGCAGGAGCCATGCTTGTTGCCCATCCGGCATACATCTTACCAGAAGGATGGAGACCATCCTTAGCAACCAATGTTTTGTCGGATAGTGCTAATCGGGATGCCGGCGTAATGTCAGTATAGTTCAACCCAGCAGCTAGTGTTTCTTCCTTGTTTATGGCATTAAAGGCATCTATCTCCTTAGCGATGATTTCCGGATCGCGACCACTGTTTAGGCCATAAGGAGTAACCCCCCAATCGGGAATTGATACCACAAAAACATGCGATTTTTTGTCTTTTGTGAAATTTATGGCAATTTGAAGGAGCTCTTTAAACTCCTTACGGTAAACATCTTTTGATTCGCCTCTATATTGATTATTTACACCAATTAGTAAAGTAACAATATCAAATTTATGCCCGGGCGCCCCAGAATCTTTAATTCCAGACTGCAATTCACTAGTTGTCCAACCTGTTCTGGCAACTATGATCGGGGGGGTTATGATAAGGCCCTTTTTTGTGAGTTCATTTGCCAGTTGATTTGGGAAATTCTCATACCGTTCTACCGATTCTCCTATGGTATAGGAATCGCCAAGAGCAAGATAGTTTAACTGTTTACCCATATTTGGATCTGTTGGTTTAACAATTACAGTATCAACAGGTATTGTATCTGCAGGTTTAATAACTGTGTCGACTGGCTTGACAAGCGTATCCGTTATGCCATTATTATCCATTGACTTTACCTCTCCTTTTTTACAGGCTAATATCAATAATAATGATAGAATTAACATCGAATATTTCATATTCGACATTTACGCAATAACAACAGAAACGGTTTTGAGAAATTTTATCAGTGTGGATGAGGTATCCACATTTTATAAACGTAATTGATTAACACAATTGACCCTGTAATTAGATATAGTGTCTTTATTAACTTATCGCTCCTTTTACCAAACCAGTAATTAGCCGATAATCCCACAATAAAAGTAATGAGAAGAGGAATCGCTGGTGGATACATATCAAAACTCCTTTTCCAATCCCCTTTCAGGAGAAATATTAGTGAACGCTGAAATCCACACCCCGGACAGTCTATTTTAAAGAGATACTTAAATGGACATGGGAGCAAAAAAATATCCGCCTTGTCTAAAAAAGAAGACCAGGCGGATAAGATATATATTTTAAACACTAACAATTAAATTCCAGGTGTGGTTGGAGGTTTGTTAAATGGATCATTGAATGGATTGTTGTTACCAAAAGGATTGTTAGGATTATTAAAGCCATTTTGTGCTTCCGCAGCAGATGGGCCTAAATATTTAGCATCACCAAAGCCTAATATTGGATAGAATACAATTGGCAAAATAATAAGTCCAACTGTAAAACCTTCTGTTTTTCCGAAGCTTTTACTTAACAGGTTCATTAGCCAAACACTAAATACAATGTTTACACATGGTATCAATAACCAAAGTATCCATATCGTAGGTTTACCAACAATCTCGATAAGGACAATTAAATTGTAAATTGGTATTATAGCCGCCCATCCCGGTTTTCCGGCTTTAACGAATGTTTTCCATAATCCTGCATAGACAATAACTAGCACGATTAAACAGAAGAAGACCGTTCCGGCGCCTAATCCGGCAGCCGCGGCTGAAGAGTATTCTGAATTGTAGTCCATAGGGTTTTGAGTTTTAATTTATATAAAGATAATCTTTATGTCAAAAAATCAAAATTTCAATCCTTTTTTTCTAAAAAAGAATCAGATGAGCTTCATATCAAACAGGCTGGCGATATGATTTTTCAGCCTGCCTTTAACCTCTTCTATATCTACCGGACGGCCTAACTCACGTTGTATAGACGTTACATCCTTGTCGTCTATACCACAAGGAACAATATTTTTAAAGTAATCAAGATCCGTATTTACATTAAACGCAAAGCCGTGCATGGTTACCCACCTGCTGCACCTTACACCCAATGCACATATTTTGCGTGCTTTCTCCTTATCAGCATCCAACCATACGCCTGTATAACCTGGATACCGGCCCGATATAATCCCATAATCATTCAAGGTTAAAATAACCGCTTCTTCAAGCGTTCTTAAATAAAGATGGATATCGGTAAAAAAATTATCCAGATCAAGAATTGGATAACCCACTATTTGCCCTGGTCCATGGTATGTTATATCACCACCACGATTAATTTTATAATAGGTAGCCTCTTTTTCTAATAAACCCTGTTCATTAAGCAATAAGTTTTCAGGATGACCGCTTTTCCCTAACGTATATACATGAGGATGCTCGCAAAAGACCAGAAAATTAGGGGTTTCCAAATTGGTATTATTTGTTCGGTTTTGTATTTTTAAAGCCACGCTTTGATTGAACAAAACTTCCTGTTTATCCCAGGCATCCTGATAATCAACAAGACCCCAGTCTATAAATTCAACTTTCTTATTCATTTTATGAAGAGTTAAGCTACCACATAGCCTAACATATAGCCATCGTTAGTTTTAAAGTAGTGTACAGTAAGCTCTAAAGTTCCTTCAGGGAGATCTACAATGGCATTAAGGCTGCCTTCATCTTTAAGCTTGAAAGGTTTGATATGAATGTCGCGTTTAAACTCTAACCCCTTTCTCCCATTCCATTTATAGATGGCTTCCTTTGCACACCAGCACACATATAATCCATTAGTGTTATCGCCAATCTGTTTTTGGGCAAGTTCCGAGTCAGACAGGAACTTATTTCTTATGCTCTTTATTTTGTGTTTAATAAGTTCAATATCAACCCCCACCTTGTTTGTCTTGCCAACAATCACCGACGCATAATCGTAAGAATGACTTAAAGAAATATGGTATCCAAGATTAGGAAGATATGGCTTGCCGTGCTCATCCATGCGACAGTCGATATACTCAGAAGTATTAAGCATTGTCCTTAATAGCACTCTTGTGCTTAACCAGTGAATCAACCGCTTTCCATTATTTAACGATGAAATCACATCTAGCTCATGCTGCTTCAGTTGTAAGCCCGAAAGCAGCTGCTCTTCAGTTTCTTCGATTTTCCATACAGCAAGTATGGTGTCCTCGTCAATATTTTTATTAAAAACTACAGGCATCTCTATTTTAGAAAAACTATGCAAAAGTATCTTAAATTAATCATAATTTCGTCCAAATACTAGATAAAATGATACTGTCCGACAAACGAATACTGGAAGAAATAGATAAGGGAACCATTATAATAGAGCCTTTTAACCCTGAATGCCTTGGCACAAACTCATATGACGTTCATTTGGGCAAGTATCTGGCTACTTATAAAGACCGAGTTCTTGATGCCAAAGCGCACAATAAAATAGATCATTTCGAAATTCCAAAAGAAGGATATGTGCTACATCCAGGCACACTATATCTAGGTGTTACTTTAGAATATACAGAAACCCATGCTCATATTCCTTTTCTTGAAGGAAAATCCAGTACTGGCAGATTAGGAATAGACATACACGCAACCGCGGGTAAAGGTGATGTTGGTTTTTGCAATACATGGACATTAGAAATTTCATGTGCACAACCGGTAAGAATATATGCCGGAATGCCAATTGGTCAATTAATTTACTTTATGGTTCAAGGTGATATACAAACGATGTATAACACTAAAACCAATGCTAAATACAACAACAAAACCACAAAACCTGTCGAAAGCATGATGTGGAAGAATAAGTTCTAAAGTTAATATTTCGTATATTGAGGCTTTATTTGTTAAGGTTCTTATTTATGAAACGTAAGCTAATTCTGCCTTTGTTACTATGCTTTGGGATACTTATAATTTTTGCTTACAAAGCAGACGATGATCCCTTTAGTGCATTGATAAAGAAACTTGAAGCATATATTGAAAAATATCCGCAGGAAAAAGTGCACCTGCATCTTGACAAGCCTTATTATGCCATAGGTGATGACATTTGGTTTAAAGCTTATGTTATAAATGCTCAAACAGGAAAACCGTCGACAATCAGCAATGCATTATATGTTGAATTGATCAGCGAAAAAGATTCAGTTAAAAAGCAGATTAAGCTACCCGTAATTTCGGGATTTACCTGGGGCGACTTTAAACTTCCAGACTCATTTACCGAGGGTAACTATCGCATAAGGGCATATACCCAATGGATGAAAAATGCGGGAACAGAATTCTTTTTCGATAAAACCATAAAAATTGGCAATTCATGGGCTAATAATGTTTTTACAAATACCAGCTATGCTTTTAGCAAGCAAAATGCTGCGGAAAAAGTAGAGGCAGGTATTAAGTTTACAGATAAAAAAGGCGTTCCATATGCGCAAAGTGATGTCTCATATGAGGTTCAGTTAAACTTCAGAACGCTGGCAAAAGGAAAAGCAGTAACCAATGACCAGGGGGAGGTAAACATCAGTTTCCTAAATACTCAACCCTCTTTATACAAATCCGGGAAAATTATAGCTACGTTAACTCTTCCAGATAAGAAAAAGATAATCAAAGAAATTCCGGTTAAGGCAACATCAAATGCAATAGATGTTCAGTTCTTCCCGGAAAGCGGAAACTTGGTGGAAAGCCTACCTAATAAAATTGGAATCAAAGCTGTAAATGCTTCTGGATTGGGCGAAGATGTAACAGGATCAATCATAGACAACGATGGTCAGGAAGTTACTCAATTTAGCACACAACACTTAGGAATTGGCAGTTTTATACTCAATCCACAGCCTGGGAAAACTTATGCTGCTAAAATAAAATATAAAGACGGATCCGAAAGCACTATAAATCTACCCAGAGTATTACCAAGTGGTTATGTCATTACGGTAAACAGCAATACGGAAAATGTTGTTGCTAAAGTTTTATTGAGTCCGGACCTAATAGGAAATGGTGAGCTAAAACTGGTTGCACAAAACAATGGAAATGTTTATTTCATATCCAAAGCGGCTTCTCAAAAACAAATTATAACCACCTCAATTCCTAAAAAGGATTTGCCTTCAGGCATAATTCAACTCACCTTGTTCTCTGCTCAGAACACTCCTGTTGCAGAGCGCCTTGTTTTTGTAAATAATGTTAAGGACAGGATAACAGCAAAGGTTTCCAGCGCTAAAGAGACCTATGCAAGAAAGGAAAAAGTTAACGTAAACCTTCAGGCCGATTTTGCAGAAAAGCCTGCACAGGCAAGTTTTTCTATAGCTGTAACGAATACTACATCGGTAATGCCTGATGAAGAAAATGAAAGCAATATTTTTACGACCCTGCTGCTTACCTCAGATCTTATTGGTTACATAGAAAAACCTAACTACTACTTTTTACACGATGATCAAAAAACGCAGCAGGATTTAGATAACCTAATGATAACCCAGGGATGGAGAAGAATATTATGGAAAAATATAATTAATAATGCAGGCCCTAATATCCGTTATGAACCAGAAAAGTCATTAAAAATTAGTGGAGTAGTTACAAGCTATGGTGGCAAACCTTTACCAAACTCCAAGGTATCACTTTTCTCTTCCTCCGGAGGATTGTTCGCCATTGATACATTATCTGATGCGCAAGGACGTTTCAATTTCGACAACCTGATCTTTAATGACAGTACTAAATTCATTGTGCAAGCCAGAACCTCAAAAAACAAAAAGAGTGTAGATATCGTCCTCGATGTTGTATCAGGGCAGGTGGTTACTAAAAACAAAAATACAGGCGACATAGAGGTGAATGTAAATGAGGCCTTATCAGGATATCTGAAACAAAGTGAAAACTATTTTGACGACTTAACTAAACGCGGAATACTGGAACGTACAATTTTATTAAAAGAGGTGAATATTGTAGAGAAAAAGAATCCGGCCAAGAATTCATCAAATTTAAACGGTGCCGGTAACGCCGATGCTATTATAACAGCTGATCAGCTTCAAACCTGCCAAGTATTGTCGCAATGTTTACAGGGTCGTGTTGCCGGCTTGATTATTAGAAATGGTACTCCATATTTAATGAGAAATAATGGTACTCCGATGTCAATAGTTTTGGATGGCATGCAAATGGAAGGCGATTTTCTGGATAATATWAACCCAAKSKMTKYYGANSWCGATTGAAGTATTAAAATCAGTAGGCAATACTGCAATTTATGGTAGTCGTGGAGGTGGCGGTGTATTAGTTATTACCACTAAACGTGGAGGTGGCTATTCCAGCGCATCTACATTCACACCAGGCATCATTCCGTTCTCTCCAAAAGGATATTATACACCAAGAGAATTCTATTCACCAAAATATGATGCTCCTGATAACAGACCCGACTACAGGACTACTATTTACTGGAATCCTAATATTGTAACAAATGAAAGTGGAAAAGCAGCATTCAACTTTTTCAACTCAGATGAACCCGGAACCTACAGAATCGTTATAGAAGGCATGGATATGCTTGGGAATTTAGCGCGTACAGTTTACACCTATGAAGTAAAATAAATATAAATGAATACAATTAGAGTCACCATAAAAGATCACTTAAGCATTATCACTCTTGATAGAGGTAAATCTAACGCACTTAACCGCGAAATGATCACGGAGTTAAATGATATACTTATAAACATAGCGGGGGATCCCAATATTGCAGGGGTAATTATTACCGGTAAAGAGCATTTTTTCTCTGCCGGGTTAGACCTTATAGAATTATACAATTATTCAGAACAACAAGCCGAATCATTCTGGCACCTGTTTTTGAATTTTACAGCAACAATAACTTCATTTAAAAAACCATTAATCGCTGCCATAAATGGACATAGCCCTGCCGGCGGATGCGTTATAGCCCTGGCTTGCGATTATAGAATAATGGCTGAAGGCAAATACATTATCGGATTAAATGAAGTTCCGGTAGGCATAATTGTACCTAACAGCATTTTTAAGCTGTACTCATTCTGGATTGGACAGGCTAATGCCACCAGAAGCCTTTTAGAAGGGAAACTATTTACCCCTGAAGAGGCATTGCAGGTTGGTCTGGTCGACGAGATTGTAAATCCAGCCAGTATCCTCACAGCTGCCGAGAGAAAGATCAGAAAATACATGGCTATGGAACGTAATACCTGGGAACAGAGTAAGCTCAACATTAGAAAAGATTTAATTACAGCAACCAGTGCCGATCAAAGTGAAGCATTGCAACTAATGTTAAAACAATGGTGGGCCCCTGCAACCCGTAGCATTTTAAAAACAATTATAGATAACCTGCAAAAGAAATAAGCCATGTTCAACCAGCCAATGTTAAGAGACGATGCCTTAAAAGGAAAAACAATTGTAGTTACCGGTGGTGGTACCGGGTTAGGGAAAGCCATGGGATCCTATTTTCTGAAATTAGGTGCGAACCTGGTTATCACAAGTCGTAAGCTTGATGTGCTTCAGCAAACAGCTCTAGAAATGGAGAAAGAAACTGGCGGAAAAGTCCTCGCGCTAGCTTGCGATGTCAGGGAATATGAACAGGTTGAGCATGTGTTGGCCGAGACATTAAAAACCTTTGGAAAAGTTGATGCACTGCTTAACAACGCCGCCGGTAATTTCATTTCACCAACTGAACGCTTGTCAGCTAATGCGTTTTCTTCGATAATAGATATTGTTTTAAAGGGTTCTGTAAACTGTACCCTTGCTTTTGGCAAACATTGGATAAAAGAAAAACAAACAGCAAGTGTTTTAAATATTGTTACCACCTATGCTTTTACAGGCTCTGCATACGTAGTACCTTCTGCATGCGCTAAAGGCGGTGTGTTGGCCATGACACGCTCTTTAGCGGTTGAATGGGGTAAGTATGGTATCCGAACAAATGCTATTGCCCCTGGTCCCTTTCCTACTAAAGGTGCATGGGAACGGTTATTGCCTGGAGATCTGGCAGAGAAGTTCGATTTCAAGAATAGGGTTCCTTTGAAACGCGTAGGTGAACATCAGGAGCTCGCTAATTTAGCGGCATTTCTAATCAGTGACTTCGCAGGTTACATTAACGGAGAAGTAATTACCATTGATGGCGGCGAGTGGTTACAAGGGGCTGGTCAGTTTAATGGTCTTGAAGCCATTCCGAATGAGATGTGGGATGCCTTTGAGCAAATGACAAGATCAGCAAAGGGAAGCTAGCGCTTATTAAGCTTACCACCTGATTAAAGCACTTGCCCAGGTAAAACCAGAGCCAAAAGCTGCAAGACAAACAAGATCTCCATCTTTAATCTTACCCTCTTCCCATGCCTCACAAAGTGCAATGGGAACTGAGGCTGCTGTAGTATTTCCGTATTTCTGAATATTATTAAATACCTTGTCATCACTTAATCCCAGTAATTGCTGGACATATTGGCTTATTCTTAGGTTGGCCTGATGAGGAACCAGCATATCAATATCTTTCTCTGTAAGATTGTTGGCATTTAACGCTTCTTTTATTACTTCCGGGAATTTTACCACTGCTTTTTTAAATACAGCAGGCCCATCCATATAAGGCAATGCGGCACCGCTTTCCAACTGTTCTGTGGTCATAAATAACCCCCCAAGTTCCTGATCAGGATATCCGGGCTTATCTTTGAGCCATTTATTTGCCGAAGCACCGGGATAATACATTGCTAAAATTTCTGCATCAGCACCATCGCTATGCAAATGTGTGCTTAATATACCTTGGTTCTCTTTCTGGGTAGGTTGTAAAACCACTGCCCCTGCCCCGTCGCCAAATATAACAGAAACATTTCTGCTCCTTGTTTCAAAATCCATCGCAAATGAATGTTTCTCGCTACCCACAACAAGTATGTTCTTATACATGCCTGTTTTTATAAACTGGTCTGCTACAGAGAGTGCATAAACAAATCCTGAACATTGATTTCGGATATCAAGTGCACCTATTTCTTTCATTTTCATTTCACGCTGCAACAGAACCCCGCAACCCGGAAAATAATAATCAGGACTAAGTGTCGCAAAAATGATGAAGTCAACATCTTGTGCAGTAATGCCAGCACGTTCGATAGCAATTTTAGCGGCCTCAACCCCCATCGTTGTAGTTGTTTCTTCAAGCCTATCCGCAAAACGACGTTCTTTTATTCCGGTACGCTCCTGTATCCATTCATCGTTTGTATCCATAAAACGAGATAAATCGTCATTAGAATAAACATTTTTGGGCACATAATAACCAATACCGGCAATCTTTGAACGCTGCATTATATTTGAGTTTAGTACAAATTTTAAGCAAAAATAACTTTAACTGCAACATTATTTTGAAATAAGCTTATTTTTGTAATATGTCAACAGAAACCAAAGAGGAAACATTTACATTAGAAGAGATCCTTACCTCATTAAAAACAGTTCACCGCTTAATATTATGGAACGATGATGTAAATACTTTTGATCATGTAATTCATTGCATGATGAAATATCTGGACTATTCTGAAACCCAGGCAGAAAAAATTGCATGGGAAGTCCATAACAAAGGTAAATGTGCTGTTTTGGAAGGTTCTTTTACTGAAATGGAGGTTTACCGTAAAATTCTTCAGCAAGAAGGGTTAACAGTATCTGTAGATTAGGTTAAATCCTTAAATATTTCCGTTAATTCTTGTTGTGTAGTTTGGGTTTTATCCTTTGCATACCAACCGTGAAGTTTTTCCGCGATTTCCATCATATCACTGCTGTCTCTTTTCCAACCAGCCAACAACTCCTGCAGAACATCAGGCCTTGGGCCCCATTTCTTAACGACATCTCCTTTTAGATTTAGAATTAATAATACTGGAATGGCTCTGCCGCCCTTGGTTAGATGTGCATCAATCAATGGCAAATTTTTATCTCGCAAAACAAACCTGAGCTCAAATTTATCAGTAAAACTGGTTGATATTTTGTCAAAAACAGGGACAATCTGCGCCGCATCCCCACACCATCCTTCGGAAATTACCAGAAACCGATATTTATTTTTTACGGTGTTAAGCACATTCAGGAAATCCTCATTTAATTTCACCGTTTTATCAACCCTGCTCATTCGTTGCACATTCATTTTAGTGTAATGCAACATGGCATCAGAATCATCAGGGCCTGTGGTTTTATGTTGTAATAAAAGCTCATCGATCAGACTTCTATACTGCAGATAGGTCATCCCGTCGTTAGAAAAAACATTTGCGTAGTTTATCATATTTGATGTAATAAAATAGTTACTCCTGTATTATTAAACTTTCCCTCCGTTTCTTTGTCCCTCCTTAAAGAAACCTAATAAAAAAGAAAGATCCGAATGAAGAATTCTACGTGCAAAGTACTGTTTTTAGCTATTGCCTTTTGTATTACAACTGTAAAACTTAATGCCCAAACCAATGGAGAGGGCCAAATTACGGCCAAAGTTGTAGATGCTCAAAGTAATGAAACTGTGCCGTTTGCCACAGCCACTATCCTTAACAGAAAAACGAAAGCAATTATTAAAGGCGCACAAACTGATGTAAATGGTAATTTACTTATCAATGGTCTACCAAAAGGAGTATTTACATTCAAAATAAGTTATGTTGGTTACCAAACAATGGTTAGAGATTCAATTTCTATTTCCGATGCTCAGAAAGTCATTAATCTCGGAACAATCAAGATGAAGCCAGCCAAAGGGACTGTGCTAAATGAGGTGGCTATCACTGCTCAAAAAAGTGCCATTCAACTTGGAATAGATAAAAAAGTTTTCTCGGTTGATCAAAGTTTGGTTAGTGAAGGCGGATCTGCTTCAGATTTACTTCAAAACGTACCCTCTGTTCAAAGCGATATTGATGGTAATGTAAGCCTCAGGGGTTCAACCGGAGTAAAGGTTCTTATAGATGGTAAGCCATCACTAATAGCCGGCGGAAACGTTGCTCAAATATTGCAGTCTATACCGGCCAGCTCCATCGAAAGCGTTGAGTTGATTACCAATCCATCTGCAAAATATGACGCAGAAGGACAATCAGGAATTATCAATATCGTATTAAAGAAGAATAAGAAATTAGGGTTCAATGGTTCTGCAGCATTCAGTGCAGGTAACCGAGATAATTATAATGCAAGCACAAACCTGAGTTTTCAAAACAAAAAAATAAACCTTTACGGAAATTACGGTTATCGCTATGGCAATCGCATTGGTGGTGGATATAGCAATATCACCTATCTGGACAGTCCTTTCCCTACAATTTTTGCCAATCAAAACACCGATTCAAAATCACTGGATAAAGGCCATAACATAAAAGCCGGTATCGACTATAGTATTACAGACAAGAGTGTTATCAGTTTTTCGGGAGGCTTCAATTCAAGAGATAACGATAGAAACGAATTCCTGAATATAGATAAGCTTGATGGTGTTAAAAACCCCCTGGAATTAAGCAATAGAAACAATACAAACAAAGGCTTTGGGAGCAGTTATGATCTTAATTTGGACTTTAGTCAGAAATTTAAAAAACCAAGAGAAGAACTAACTTTTAATCTAAGTTTTTCTGAAGGCACAAACGATAATGATCAGATCTATAGCACAAACATCTATAATATTGATGGAGATGCTGCCAGCTCACTGCCAAGCATTCAGCGAAATGATGGAACCGGTTTTAACAGAAGTTACAATGTTCAGACTGACTATACCTTGCCAATAGGTAAAGCAGGGAAAATTGAAACAGGCTACAGAAGTCAAATTCGTTTGGCTGAAAATACAGCATTTTCTGATCAGTTAAACAACCTAACAGGAGAATACGAAGTAAATTTCGCTCTAACCAATGAGTTTAACAGCAAGGATCAGGTTCATGCCCTTTACTTTAATTACCAAAATCAGGTTAAGAGCTTTGGGTATCAGGTGGGTGTAAGAGCAGAAGATGCAACGTTAGATACTCGTTTAGGGATGTATAAATTAAATCAGTTAGAATACATTCCTGGAAAAGTAGCCTATACAAGGTTATATCCGAGTGTATACTTAACTCAGAAATTTAAAGGTGAACAACAAGTGCAGCTTAGCTATAGCAGAAGAGTTAACAGGCCAAGAGGATGGGACACCAACCCATTTCTAGACGTGTCTGATCCACTTAACTATCGTCAGGGTAACCCGAATCTGAAACCAGAGGATGTACATGCTTTTGAGCTAAGCTATAGTAAGTTCTGGCCTAAAGTAACATTCACTTCCAGCGCATATATACGTCAAACCAATGATGTGATACAAAGAGTAAGAACAGAGCCTGACGAAAACGGAATCACAATTGTAACTCCGCAAAACTTAACAAAACAACTATCGAGCGGACTTGAACTAATCGGACGGGTTGATGTTGCTAAAGCCTGGAACTTTACAACTAACGTAAACTTGTATCAAAGCAAAATTAATGGAGTTCCTGCTTTCGGAATTGTAGAAAACTCTGGTTTCAGCTGGAACGCCAACCTAACCAGTAACTTCATTTTACCTTACAATGTATCTCTTCAGATTAGGGGAGATTACCGTGCACCTGAAGTAATGGCTCAAGGTAAGAGAAATGCAATGTACGGTGTAGATGCAGGTGCTAAATATGATTTCAAAGACAAAAAATCATCACTAAGCTTAAATATAAGGGATGTATTTAGTACACGGAGATGGAGTATGACCACCAATGGGGTCACCTCAACAATCGATTTTAGGAGATTTATGCAAGGAACCATGGCCAATTTAACTTACTCTTATCGCTTTGGCAACAACGATTTTAAATTCAAAAAAACTAAGAAACAAGATCAACAGGACTCCAGACCTGATGAAGAATCATTTTAGTTAATTTGTATATTGCGGGCATGGAAAATACAAACCCATGGAAGACCCTCGAGAGCAATAAAATATATGAGAATAACTGGATCGGTTTAACAGAGCATCAGGTTATCAATCCATCAGGTGGCAAAGGTATTTATGGCGAAGTCCATTTCAAAAATATCGCCATAGGAATTTTGCCACTTGATGAAGATTTAAACACATGGCTTGTTGGACAGTACAGATACCCTATAAAAGCCTACAGCTGGGAGATACCTGAGGGTGGTGGTGCCCTTTTGGCAAATCCTCTGGATGGCGCCAAACGTGAACTTATTGAAGAAACAGGTCTGATGGCTACAGAATGGATTGAAATTCAGCGAATGCACTTGTCAAACTCGGTAAGCGATGAGCTCGCAATTATTTATGTTGCCAAAGGTCTAAGTCCTGGAGTTTCCTCACCTGAGGAGACAGAGCAGCTTGTAGTTAAAAAGCTACCATTTAATGAAGCCTACCAAATGGTTATAAATGGCGAAATTACCGATAGCATGAGCGTAGCTGCTATCTTGAAAACTAAAATTCTATTACAGGAAGGTCATTTATAACCAAAATACAGTAATTTTGTTCAGCTTTACCGTATAAACTATGAATAAGTTTTTTGGCTATATTTTTAGCCCCATCTTTTATCTGTTTTTCTTTTTAACGCTGGTTATATTCCAACCTATTCAATGGGTATCTTATCGTTTGTTTGGATATAAAGCCCATAAAACTTCGGTAGATGCACTTAATTTCTTTCTCACCTATTGTGACATTTTCTTAGGCGCTTCAATAACATTTAAAAACGACCAGAATTTACCGCTCAACAGGCCTATCATCTTTGTTGCCAACCATCAAAGTATGTATGATATTCCAGGTTTAATATGGTTCCTCAGAAAGTATCATGTTAAATTCATTTCTAAAATTGAGTTAACAAAAGGCATTCCTTCGATTTCCTTTAATCTGAAATATGGAGGCGGTGCAAACATAGATCGCAAAGACAGTAAGCAAGCTATTTCTGAAATAATAAAACTGGGTAGAAGGATGAAGGAAAACACATGGTCTACTATGATCTTCCCCGAAGGTACGCGCGCAAAAGACGGTAAGCTAAAAAGTTTTCAGGTAGGTGGTATTGCAACCCTGTTAAAAGTGGTACCAAACGCATTGATAGTTCCTGTGGCAATAGAAAACTCATGGAAGCTCGTTCGATACGGCAGTTTTCCTTTAAGCTTCGGAGAACGCTTACGATGGACAGTTTTAAATCCAATAGAACCTGAAGGAAGAAATCCTGAAGTAGTTACTCTGGAAGCTGAGAATGCAATAAGAACCAAACTAAATCAAATAGCTGCATCATAAGCAGCCTTTCTATTTATATATTCTTGTTATCTATGTGTTTAAAAAACTCATCACGATAGGTATCTCCAATTGGAATAATCTTTCCGAAAATAGAAATGCGACTTCGTTCTATACTCTCTATTTTATCGAGCGAAATGATATAAGATTTATGGACCCTTACGAACTGGCCCTTTGGTAAGGTCTCATCCATCTTCTTCATATTCTGCAGGGTAATAATACGCTCTGCCCTTGTATAAATAGATATGTAATCCTTTAAACCTTCAATATAAAGGATATCGTCAAGTTGAATCTTCTGGATTTTATGCTCTGTTTTAACAAAAATAAAATCCTGTATTGGATTCGACGCCACTGGTGAAGGAGCAGCCGCAACAAAGGGTTGAGGTACAGGAGCTGGCTCTGCAATCTTCATTTGATTATGCACCTTTTCCACAGCTTTATAAAAACGATCAAATGCAATCGGTTTTAACAAATAGTCAGACACATTAAGGTCGTAACTTTCAAGCGCATACTGAGAATAAGCTGTTGTTAAAATGTAACTAGCCTTTCCATTCGCTATTTTAAGGAACTGTATACCCGTAAGCTCTGGCATCTGGATATCTAGGAACACCAAATCAATGCCTCCAGCCTGAACAAGCTGTAAAGCCTCTATAGCATTTTCAGTCCGCTTAACTAATTCAAGAAACGGTACTTTAGAGACATAGTCCTCAATAATATCAAGCGCTAACGGCTCATCATCAACCGCAATACATTTTAACTTTATCATATATCAAGCATTAACTCACTGGTGTAATGGGTAGCCGAATTTACAATATTTAATTTATACCTATCCGGATAAAGTAATTGCAACCTCCGTTCAACATTGTTTAGCCCTACGCCACCCATCTCATCTTTATTATATTTATTCTTTTTATTGGTTATACTAAAATGCAATATCTTCTGATTGGCAATGATATTGATCTTAATCGGATTTTTAGGATCATTAGCTACCCCATGCTTAAAAGCGTTCTCAACAAATGATATTAATATTAAAGGCACGATCTGTTGATTATCAATTTCTCCATTCATTGTAAATTCAACAGCTGCACCATCTTTAAATCTCAATTTCTGCAGTTCTATAAAGCTTTGCACATATTCGATTTCTTTACTTAAAGAAACCCAGCTGTCATTACTTTCATAGATCATATAGCGCATAATTTCCGATAGCTTTAATATCGCATCAGCAGTTTTATCAGATTTCTGATAAGCGAGAGAATAAATGTTATTTAAAGAATTAAACAGAAAGTGAGGGTTCAATTGCGATTTTAAAAATTGCAATTCCATTTCCTTCTTTTCACTTTCCAAATTACGCTGAGTATGTTCATTTCCAAACCAATCTATTGCTAGTTTAAGCAACGAACTAACAGCTATAAAAAAGCCCGAAATAAACAATGCACTAATTGCATAGGTAGAAATAGGTGTATATTCGGCAACACCATTACTATTAAGATGCTGCAAAATAGTCTCGGAATGCAAAATAGCTATAACGGTTTTGATGAAGCTCATCATCAACATTAGTAAAATGATGGATATGATGTAAAGGCCATATCTCTTGTTCTCTTTTACCAATAAAGGAATTAACAGAGTATAGTTAATATAAAAAATAGAAATATTGATCAATCCGGAAAAGCCAAAGTTTATAGCAAGCTTATATAAAGACACTGGTTCTTTACTGTAAATAACCACTACAGCCACAAACAGAACAATAAAGAGCCAAAAGAGAAGATGTATAATAATGGAGTTTCTACTTTTCATTAAACGATGACTAAACAAAATTTCATAGGTCCAAAATAAATTAATTAGCGTGCTTAAGCAGTTCGCTTTCGACGAACTGGCATTTTTTTTCTACCAACTCGCAAAATAATACAACTAATCACAAAACTATTCAATTTAACCGTTTATCTAGGATAATATCTACTTCGTCTAAAAGATTTTAGCAGCACTTTTTTATTTATTCTATTTGTTTCATCAAAACAAAACGATTATGAAAAAGTTAGCAAACGTATCGCCATTTTTACTTTTACTGGTTCCTGTTTTCATCATGATGATTTTAACATTTGCCACAAGTATATCAAATAGCCATAATGAAGACGTTGCTTTGAAATCTTCATCAGCCAACAAAACTGAAATGGTAAAAGTAAGCAATCCTTTCTCTAAATAAGAGAACGGTTCCATATATAGACGCACTAAACCAGGTTTATTGCGCCACAAAAAATAAGTTTAGTTTTAGTTAATAGTAAGAGATGGCGGTTTAGGTCCGCCATTTTCTTTATCTGCCCGGTCTGGGTGTAATAATCAGGCTTTCATGTCCATCGGCATCTGTAGACTGTACTCCAAAAAAATAGTTATCCTTTGAATAAGCAATCGTTGCGGAGGTATCATTTACAAAAATCTTCTTTTCCCAAACTGGTGAGGTAGTTTCGCGCACCAACACATAATATCCTGACGGAAGTTTTCCTTTAGGAGCATTCCATTTGAGCGTTGTTTTATTGGTAAGTGCTGATGTCAGCATGATTACGTCTTCAGGCTCCCCGGCTGATGAGGCAAGATTTGAAAGCACTGCCAAATTCATTCTGGCTATTTTCTGCAGATAGCCATAGTCAACATATTCCGGCAAATCACCATATTTAAATCCACCTTCAGTTCTAATATCCTGATGCTGCCTATTAAAATCTTCATTCATTTCGGTTATTCTTACAGCGGTAAATCCCTGCAAAGAAAAGGGCGTATGATCTCCCCCTCTTAAAAACCTGTCCCTTCGGTAAACCAATTTAACAATCAGATTATCTACATACCGCTCTCCAACCTCTTTAATATATCTTGAGGCCTGTCTTGCCCTACCGTCATTTTCTGCTCCTATAGATTGGCGCATAGTTGCCTCTTCTTTGGTTTCAGCAGAAGGAACACCTTCACTAAACACCCTCACCATTGTGTTATTTTTAATGTCAGTTTCCATTCCATAGGAATTACCAATCATATCATTATTCATTACCAGGTGAACATTCCAGCCTTCTTCCTTTGCTCGTTTTGCAAGGTTTGCAGCCCCATAAAGACCCTGTTCTTCGCCAACCATCGCCACAAACATTATTGTGCTGCGAAAATGACCTTTACTCATTACCCTGGCCATCTCCAATACACCAGCTACACCTGAAGCGTCATCATTTGCGCCCGGAGCAAAATCTTTTACATTCATTACATCTGTGACTCTTGAATCATAATGTCCGCACACCAATAAAATCCTTTTATCCCTCGGATCTGTTCCAGGCAACACAGCAACCACATTTTTGAGCACTGAAGGGGTAATTATTCTCTTCCCATCTGCTTTCTGAGTAAATGCATCATAAGAAACCTGTAACCGGCCTCCTCCCAATTTGCCATATTCTTCAAATTCCGATTTTATCCATGTTCTGGCAGCTCCTACCCCTGTTTTTTTACTGGAAGTATCACTTAGCGTATGTCTGGTATTAAAGGAGACTAACTTTTTTACCAGATTTTCCAAATTAGTTGCAGATACATCATCAACCATTTTACTGATCATAGCATCTTTTACAATCACTTGCTGTGCATTTACCACAGCCGAATTAAGAAAAAGGAGTAAGGTAAACCAGAGCAATCTGTTTGTTATCATAACAAAGGGTATAAATATTCTGAGGAAGATACGATTCAAAAATAAATCTTCAATAAATATTTTGAAAACTAAATAATTAGTTTTAAGTTTATACTAAGTTTTTAGTTATACAAATATTGCGCAGTATGCGTATAACTAAAATCACAACTAAATACTAAACTAATAATTCATGGAAATTAAAGATTTAACAAAAGCAGAAGAACAGATTATGCAGATTTTATGGCAGATAGAGAAAGGGTTCGTTAAAGACGTAATGGATTTCCTTCCAGAGCCTAAACCGGCTTATAATACTGTTTCTACAATCATCCGCATTCTGGAGGTAAAAGGATTCATTGATCACGAAGCCTTTGGTAAAGCCCATAAGTATTTCCCATTAATTAGTAAGGAGGAATACAAACGCCATGCGACAGAAAAACTGTTGGGCAACTACTTTGAAAATTCAGTGGAAAGCATGTTCTCTTTCTTTGTTAAGGAAGAGAAACTTGATCTGAGTGATGTTGATGAAATTCTTAAAATGATTAACAAAATTAAAAACAGACCAAGATGACCTGGGCACATTACATCCTTCAAGTCAATATTTACCTAGTTGTATTTTATGGCTTTTATAAGTTATTGTTAGACAAGGAAACTTATTTTTTATGGAATAGAATTTACCTGGTGGCTGCCGGGATATCATCTCTTGCAATACCATTTTTAAGATTTGAATGGTTTACTACACAGCCTGCTACTAAACCGGTATATACAGGGGTTGTTCAAATCAATGACTTTATTACCCAAATGGCAGTCGTAAAAGACGATGCCAACAGCTTTAATCTAGGCAATACGCTGGTGTTTATTTATCTCACCGGTATTTTATTCTTTGTTGGCAGATTTATCTTTCAGCTTATTTCTGTGCAGATCTTACTAAAAAGAAAAAAAAGCGGATCAGCATTCTCCTTTTTTAAGAAAAAAGTTATTGACCAAAACCTACCTCAAATTCAAACCATTCAAAAACACGAGGAAATTCATATCCGACAATGGCACACACTTGACGTACTCTTTTTCGAATTAGTGGGAATAGTCACCTGGTTTAATCCTGTAATCTATTTTTATAAGACAACGGTTAAACACATCCATGAATATCTGGCCGATGAAGAAGCCGCAACCTATCAGGGCGATAAAGAACAATATGCATTATTACTATTGAGCAGTGCATTTGGAATTCCTGCAAATACACTAACAAACAGCTTTTTTAATAAATCATTAATTAAAAAAAGAATTTACATGTTACATAAACAAAGATCCAGAAAAACGGCAATGCTAAAATACGGGATGTTTGTTCCGCTATTTGCAGTAACACTGATTATGTCTTCGGCAACAATCAGAAATAATGAAAAAATAAAAAAGATGGCGGAAGAAATTCCTTTGGAGGAACCTTTAAACGTAGTTAAAGAAGCCATAACAGATGTTATAAAAGATCCGGCTAAACCACGTTCAAATAAAAGTACAGATGAAGTTCTCCAAAAAGCTGTTACAACAAGCAAAACTTCAAACGCAAAGATAGATACTGACTGGACAGATTTTTACAACCATCTCAAAAGAACCATCAGATATCCTGCAGCTGCATACGAATCAAAAGTACAAGGTAATAGCCAGATCAAATTCATCGTTAAAAATGGAGAAGCAGAAGAAGTAAGCGCAGCAACAAGTCTAGGCTCAGGTTGTGACACAGAAGTAATGAGAGCCATTCTCTCGTATCCAAAATTTAAAAGTATTCCTGACGGTAAATATACTTTTAATGCCCAATTTAAACTGATTGATGATGCTACCCAACAAACTCATATAGAAGTTAAAAATCAAGATCTTGCTGTTTTAAAAGATTACATTGCATTACCTCAAGTAGTAATCGGAGGGTATTTAAAGAAATCGGCATCCTCGAACAATGACGATTCAAAAGTATACGATTTCGTATCATTAGATAAGCAACCGTCATTTCCTGGCGGGATGGAGAAATTTTACGAATATCTAAGGAAAAGTGTTAAATATCCAGAAGAGGCTCAAAAAAACAATGTAGAAGGTAAAGTATTTTTGAGTTTTATTGTTGAAACAGATGGGGAATTGACTGACATTAAAGTAGACAGAAAACTCGGTGCCGGTACAGATGAAGAAGCAGTTAGGGTTATGGAGGAGGGTCCAAAATGGATTCCAGGAGCTCAGGGGGGTCAGAATGTGAGGGTAAAATATAACATCCCTATAAGCTTCACACTAGATAAATCTAAGCCTGCTCTCCAAGGAAAAGTACAAGGGATACAAATCAAAGGTAACAGTCTATTGCCTATCAATGGTAATCTAAAACCACTATATGTTATCGATGGAGAAAAACAAGATGCATCTAAATTATCAAACCTAAACCCTAATGACATCGAGTCAGTTGAAGTATTAAAAGATAAATCAGCGAGAGCACTATACGGTGACGCGGGTAAAGATGGAGTAATAAAAATTACTACTAAAGTTAAACAGGCAAGCGACCTAAAGAAGAAAGAAGCCAAAGAAAAGAAGAATTAATCCGCTCTCAGCGCTCTATTACACACAAAACCCCAGCTAAAATAGCCGGGGTTTTGTGTGTAATACCCTTGTCTCGTTAGATAAATCTATTAAATAGATTCCTCAGATACAAATTTTGCTGAATAAAAATCTCTATTCATACGTGCGATATTCTCTAATGATATTCCTTTAGGGCACTCTGCCTCACATGCACCGGTATTGGTACAGTTACCAAAACCTTCAGCATCCATTTGAGCAACCATACTTTGAACCCTGCGATAACGTTCTGGCTGTCCCTGAGGCAATTGCGCCAACTGTGATATTTTTGCAGATACAAATAACATTGCAGAAGCATTTTTACAAGTAGCAACACAAGCACCACAACCTATACAAGCTGCAGCTTCAAAAGCTGAATCTGCCTGAACTTTAGGAATAGGAAGACTGTTTGCATCCTGAGCATTGCCCGTATTCACCGATATAAAGCCTCCAGAAGCAATGATTCTATCGAATGCGGCACGATCTACCATCAAATCCTTTATCACTGGAAAAGCCTTTGCACGCCATGGCTCAACAACAATGGTATCACCATCTTTAAATGAACGCATGTGCAGCTGACAGGTAGTGATACCTTCTTTTGGTCCGTGTGGTCTTCCGTTGATGAACATAGAACATGCTCCACAAATTCCTTCCCTGCAGTCATGATCAAAAACAACCGGTTCCTCACCTTTAGCAACCAGGTCTTCGTTCAGTACGTCGAACATTTCTAAGAAAGACATATCAGGAGATACTTCTGATATCTTGTAATCTACCAAACTGCCTTTGGCTTTGTTATTCTTTTGACGCCAGATCTTAAGCGTTAAATTCATATTTCCTGTACTCATAATATTGAGATTTTAGTACTTAGCTATTTATAACTTCTTTGTGCAACTTTGATATTTTCAAACTTCAATTCTTCTTTGTGAAGTTCAAAAGTTACATCACCTTTATATTCCCATGCGGCAACGTAAGCATAGTTTTCATCATCACGTAATGCCTCTCCCTCTTCAGTTTGATACTCTTCTCTGAAGTGACCGCCACATGATTCATTTCTATTCAATGCATCCATACACATCAACTCACCTAGTTCAATAAAGTCGGCCACACGACCAGCCTTTTCAAGCTCTGGGTTCATTTCATCTGCACTGCCTGGTACACGTAAATCACTCCAAAACTCTTTACGAAGTTGCTGAATTTCAGCGATACCTTCTTTAAGACCTTTTTCATTACGCGCCATACCACATTTCTCCCACATGATCTTTCCTAATTTTTTATGGAAATGATCTACAGATTTGGTTCCTTTAATGGACAAGAACTTGTCAAGAATCCCTTTGGCACTTGCCTCAGCTTCTACAAACGCTGGGTGATCTTGCGGAATTGGCTTAGTAGCCAGTTCTTTTGAAAGATAAGCACCAATAGTATATGGGATAACGAAATATCCATCAGCCAAACCTTGCATTAATGCCGAAGCACCTAAACGGTTCGCTCCATGATCTGAGAAGTTAGCCTCACCTAAAGCATATAAGCCCGGCACAGTGGTCATTAGGTTATAATCTACCCATAAACCACCCATAGTATAGTGAACAGCAGGATAAATACGCATTGGCAATTCATAAGGATCTTCTCCCGTGATTTGAGCGTACATATCGAACAGGTTACCATATTTTTCTTTGATTACCTCACGACCTAATTTCATACAGGTTTCTTTATCCGGATTGTGGATATTGTGCTTACTAGCCTCAATTCGGCCATAACGTTCTGTATTTGCTTTAAAGTCAAGGTAAACAGCAAGCTTAGAATTACCCACTCCGTAACCGGCATCGCAACGCTCTTTAGCTGCACGAGATGCAACATCACGAGGAACAAGGTTACCAAAAGCAGGGTATCTGCGTTCTAAATAATAATCTCTTTCGTCTTCAGGAATTTCTGAAGCCTTACGAGGATCGTCTTTTTTCTTAGGAACCCAGATACGTCCATCGTTACGCAACGATTCAGACATCAAGGTCAGTTTAGACTGATGATCTCCCGAAACCGGGATACAAGTAGGGTGAATTTGAGTGTAGCATGGGTTACCAAAGAAAGCTCCTTTTTTGTGGGCTTTCCAGGCTGCGGTTACGTTACTGCCCATTGCATTTGTAGACAAGTAGAATACGTTTCCGTAACCACCACTGCACAATAATACAGCATGACCAGAATGACGCTCAAGCTCCCCGGTAAGTAAGTTACGCGCAATAATTCCTCTTGCTTTGCCTTCTACTACAACCACTTCAAGCATTTCATGGCGGGTAAACATTTCAACTTTACCCATACCTACCTGACGCTCTAAAGCGCTATATGCCCCTAAAAGCAATTGCTGACCGGTTTGTCCGGCAGCATAAAATGTTCTTTGAACTTGTGTACCACCAAAAGAACGGTTGTCTAACAAACCACCATATTCTCTAGCCAGCGGCACACCTTGTGCCACACACTGATCTATAATATTAGCACTTACCTCAGCCAAACGATGTACGTTAGCCTCTCTGGCACGGTAATCGCCACCTTTTATCGTATCATAAAACAAGCGATAAGTACTATCACCATCATTCTGATAATTTTTTGCTGCATTGATACCGCCTTGAGCTGCAATAGAGTGCGCTCGTCTTGGCGAATCCTGAAAACAAAAACACTTAACCTTATAACCCATTTCTGCAAGGGTTGCTGCCGCAGAGGCACCAGCAAGTCCGGAACCTACTACAATTATTTCGATGCTTCTTTTATTGGCCGGATTAACCAATGGCATAGAAGAACGTAGTTTAGTCCATTTATCGGTTAATTCTCCTTCGGGTATATGAGCATTTAATTCTGCCATGTTATTTAAACTTAAGATCAAAAATTAATTAATATAGCCCAGATACATCACAATGGGCATCAATGCAAAAAGCAAAGGAATAATGATTGAAAACCAAAAACCAAATCCTTTGATAAGCGGAGTATATTTCTTGTGGTTCCAGCCTAATGTCTGAAATGCAGAAGAAAAACCATGTAATAAATGATAAGCTAATGAAACCATAGCCACCACATAAAGCAATACTAACCATGGATTTTTAAACGTTTCTACCATTACAGCAAATAGGTCGTGGTTTCCGTTTGCATCCACCGTAGGAATTCCCGTAAAACGAGACATTACCCAGAATTTAGAAATATGAACAATCAGGAATATCAACAATAATGTTCCCAATAAACCCATAGAGCGAGAGTACCATTTACTATTAGCCGCTCCGTTGTTCACTGCATATCTTTCAGGTCTTGCAGCGCGGTTTTGAAAAACAAGCCTAAATCCTTGAATAATGTGAGCAAGCAAGCCTGCAAACAACACAACTTCCATTGCGCGGATTATCCAGTTGGTGCCCATAAAATGTGCACCCATATTAAAGGTTAAGCCACCGTCATTAACAATAATCAGTGAATTGATGAAACAATGCACGACAAGGAATGAGATAAGGAACAGGCCGGTGATACCCATTATTAATTTTTTTCCTATAGATGAGGAAAAAGCGTTTCCGAAACTAGCCATTAGAATTATATTTTAGTTCTGTTGTGCAAAAGTATTTAATAAAAGAATTAATATGTTAATTTCAGATACAAATCGACTATTTAGAAACATTCTAATATTACAATATTATGATAAATAAAAAACGGGGAACAACTTTCGCCATCCCCCGTTCCAATTATAGAAAAATGAGTTTAGAAACTGAATGTGTAATTACCATTCGGGCCAACACCTGAAATAGTAGTCATCCCGTTTTTTGATGATGGCAATGCATCTTCTACATCTTTAATACTGTTTACAGGTTTACCATTTACTGTTGTAATCAACATCCCTTTAGGAATATCAATAGAATCAAACACCTTACCTTCTTGTATGTCTGTAACCACAACTCCGTTTTTAACACCATACTTAGTTTTTAACGCNAGMGSGKSSTGGGGCAAAGGAAGCACCAAGCTTACCAATGCTAGCTCCTGTCGCTTTTCCTGTCGAAGCGGTCTTAGTTGAAACACCACCTGTATTATCTCCTTTCAGAGTAATGGTAGCATTTTTCTCTGATCCATCTCTTAAATAAGTAAGCTGAACTTTATCGCCAGGGCTCAAACGTCCAATTTTCTCCTGCAAGTCAGGTGAATCATAAATTACAGATCCTTCAACCTTTTTAATGATATCTCCTTTTTGCAAACCTGCAGCTGCAGCTCCACTACTAGGTACTACATCAGTAACATAAAGTCCTGTATTTTCTTTAATCTGGAATTTCTCAGCCTGATCCGCATCTAGCGGTGCAAACATTACACCTATATAGCCACGTTTAACTGTACCAAATTTTCTGAAATCGTCAAGAATCTTTTTAGCAAGATTGATTGGAATAGCAAAGCCATAACCAACGTTGGTACCAGTTTGTGATGCTATAGCTGCATTGATACCAATTAACTCACCATTTGCATTTACCAACGCACCACCACTGTTTCCAGGGTTAATAGCCGCATCTGTCTGAATAAAAGATTCGATACTGCTGTTTGTACGTGTAGGCAATTTACCTGTTCTTTGGTATTCATCATACTCTTGCTGAGTTGGCTGATCCTGATTTCTGGCTAAAATACCTATACTACGTGCTTTTGCACTCACAATACCGGCTGTAACAGTTGTTTGTAAATCAAGGGGGAACCCAACAGCCAATACCCATTCACCAATCTGAACGTTGTCCGAATTTCCCATTTTCACAACCGGCAAGTCAGTAGCATCCACTTTTATAAGTGCCAAATCTGTATTTGGATCTTTACCTATCACTTTAGCACTCACCTTGCGTCTGTCAGACAAAACCACCTCAATTTTATCAGCATTTTCTACCACGTGATTATTGGTAACGATATAACCGTCTGGAGTCAATATCACCCCAGACCCAGAAGCTGCCCTTGGTGCGCGTTGCATTCTTCTGCCCCCACCACCAAAAAACTCATCAAACATATCCATTGGAGATGATTCGCCACTACCGCCTGAATATGAAGTTCTGATATGTACTACCGCAGGCGAAACTGCCGCCGCCGCCTCAACAAAATCAACCGCTCCAGCCGAAGACACCTTTGAATTACTTGCAAAAAGTACTTTTTGCTGATCCTGAAACGATAATTGAGCMSTWYWYGRYKCTMWTMMKWTSTAGCCACCAATTGCAGCCGCACCACCTATAAATGCAGCCAACACTATTAATCCTATTCTTTTCATTTATATATTATTTATTTTATTTCCTTTTGTAAACTCATACAAGTCTCATATTTGCTTACAATTGTTTTTCTTTTCATTGATTTAGTCAAATTTAATACCATATCAACGATATTTGCATCTGAAATAAGTCACGAATTCTGTTAAAAAATGTTAAATGAACACCACGCATTAGAGATGAACATTCACTTCTTCAAATACCAGGGAGCCGGTAACGATTTTATTCTGATTGATAATCGCGATCTTTCCTTTAAATATACAGATAATAATGCGGTTTTACAACTGTGTAACAGGCGTTTTGGCATTGGAGCAGACGGTTTAATGCTTTTACAAAACCATGCAGATTACGATTTTGAAATGCTTTATTTCAATTCAGATGGAAATCTGGGCAGCATGTGTGGTAACGGAGGAAGATGCATCGTGGCATTTGCCAAACACCTGGGTGTAATTGGTCAAGAGACTGATTTTTTGGCAGTTGATGGGCCGCACTATGCCAAGATTTCAGAAGAAGGCAATTGGGTAGACCTTCAGATGATCGATATCAATACCATTAATAAAGATGGCGATGCTTACGTTTTAAATACAGGGTCTCCTCATTATGTAGCAGAGATGCAAAACTTAAAGGATTACGACGTTTATCAAAACGGCAAATCTATAAGAAACAACCAGACCTATAAAAAAGAAGGGATCAATGTAAATTTCGTAGAAGATAAAGGCGATCATCTCTTTGTTCGTACTTTTGAGAGAGGGGTAGAAGATGAAACTTATGCCTGTGGAACTGGCGTAACTGCTGTTGCACTATCAATGGCTCAGCACAACCATCAAATTGGCCATATAGAAACTCCAATTAAAGTTCTTGGCGGAGATCTTAAAATCCAGTTCGATTACGATGGAAAGCAGTTTACCAACGTATTTTTGTGTGGCCCGGCCGAACAAGTTTTTGAGGGAGAGATTAGTATTTAAAATACTATCTCTCTGCCAAATGAGCTGCAACACCGATCTTAATTTCCCCGAAAGAATAATCCCGTCCCAGGTAATCTCTAATCGGATTCATCTGTAAAGTTTTTAACTCTGTTATTGCATCCAGTATCTTATCCAGTTTTCTGGCCCCGATTATATCTTTTGCTGAGACCTCTTGTCTGGCGACATAATGTGCAAGATGCCCTTCAATAGTGCCTACTACCATTTTACGCTCGGCTGCAATTTCAGCTATGGTTTTCCCTTCTTTTAATAGCACAAGCGATAACTCTTTGGTATCAACTTTAGGTGCCTTTTCTACCTTGGCCTTACCTGTACCTGATTTCGGCTTAGAGGTCTTAGATTTCTTTTCTGTAAAATCAAGCTTACCGGGCATAGCAAATACCTTTTCCATCTGAGACGCTCTTTTTGTCTGATCAATTAGCTCGTTCACATCCTTCTTGGTAAACTCTACCCCATTTAGGGTTGCCTTTAATAAAGCAGTTGCTTTACTGATCTTCTTTACCTGCTCATAAAAGAGACCTTCCATCTCTAATAGCTCTGTTAAAAAAGCCACCACCTGTTTATCTTGTTTTACCAGTTCCATCCTTTCAAAGATCCTCTTTGAAAACGCGGACAATAAAGGATTAAAATAATTTTCGGCGGCGGCGGTCCTGTCAAGTAATGCAGACAACCCTTCTTCTGTTTTAACTTGCGACAGGCGCTGTATCTGTCCCAGAAATTTATTTGCATGTGCCTTCAGCTCACTTAGATCCTTTAACAACTGTGCAGCCCATTTATGATGTTTTTGTTTTGCAGATTTATTGATATCCTTAGTATAAGAATGCACGTGGTCGTAAACGTAATTATCAAGTGGATTCAAATCAAAACACTGCAATAGATAAGAACGCAAAAACGCATCGCTTTCTTCTTTAATCTGAGCTTCCAATCTGGCCGGCTCCTGCTTGTTTCTTGAAAAGAAAGATACATTTTGATCCTGTCGGATGCCCGATCCAGAAATCAGGGAAGTAAGAATCAAACCGTCTAATGAGCGGAGACGAGAAAGCGCCACATAAATTTGTCCTGGTGCAAATGCATTCCCGATATCTATAATAGCCTTTTCAAAGGTTAAACCCTGACTCTTATGTACTGTAATTGCCCAGGCCAACTTAAGAGGATACTGTGTAAAAGTACCCGCTAAGTCCTCATGAATTTCGCCTGTAACCTTATCCGTAGTATATTTTATATTCTTCCAGGTATATTTTTCCAGAATGATCTTCTCGTTGCTGCCTTCTGCCTGCACTTCAATCAGGTCAGTTTTTAACGCAGTAACGACAGCTATTTTCCCATTAAAGAAACGTTGCTCACCAGTTGGGTCATTTTTGATAAACATTACCTGTGCACCAACCTTTAATTCTAAAATATGCTCTGCTGGATATGAATACTCACTAAAATCATCTTCAACTTTCGCCACATATAAATACGAAGCTGCCTTTAGCTCTTCAAGACTTTGCTTATTCAGCGTATCGGCCTTATTATTATGTGTGGTCAATGTAATGTACTTCTCGTTTATTGAAGGTTTAAAACCAGCCCTATAATACTTTTCAAGCAACGCTACATCTTGCGCAGTTACGGTATTATTACGTAAGTTATTAAGCAGGTTTATAAAAACTTCATCAGCCTGCCTATAGATTTTTTCAAGCTCAATATATATCGGCGGATTGTTTTGCAGAGCAAGTGCATCAAAGAAATAAGCGCTTTTATAAAACTGCCCAAGTAAATTCCATTCGGTCGATTTTACAACCGGGGGTAACTGATGCAAGTCGCCAATAAACAGCACCTGAACCCCACCAAAACTTGCCGTATTGTTTCTTCTGATATAACGTAAAATCATGTCTATTGCATCCAGCAAATCAGCACGCAACATACTCACCTCGTCAATAATCAGCAGCTCCATATCAATAATAACCTTACGTTTTGCTGCGGTCATATTTAAATGCCTTACAATAGATTTCGGTGTATTATATTGCTGATTGTAATGGTCTCCATCTGCATCCGGCTGTTTTGGCAAATAAGTTCCAAAAGGCAACTGAAACAAGGAATGTATAGTAACACCTGCCGCATTTATAGCAGCAATACCTGTAGGGGCGGCAATAACAGCTTTCTTGTGCGTAAGCTCAATTAACCTTCTTAGAAATGTTGTTTTACCCGTTCCTGCTTTTCCCGTAAGGAATATATGCTTAGAAGTATAATTCACAAACCTTGCGGCAAGTTCCGCAGGATTAGCGCTTTCAGAATTCGACATGCTACAAAGTTAATAAGAACTTACTACTTAAACCTAATCGGTAAAAAATGCGTTACAATCTGCATTTTAACATTCTTTAACAAACTTTAACAATTCCCTAATTTCATTACTAAGCTTTTAGTTATATCTTGTACCCAACAAAACTCATCATATGAAATTAACCTCTCTAACACTCCTGCTGATGTTCAGTTCGATGTTATTGTTTGCGCAGAACCAATATTCGATCAAGGGCGCTGTAGTAGATACTGCTGCCACTTATAAGATGGTAAACACAACAATAACAGTATTAAACCAAAAGGACTCCACACTTGTAAAGTACACACGAGCCACCCCCGAAGGCACCTTTGCTTTAAACAACTTAAAAGCCGGAAAATTCATCCTCATGGTAACCTACCCTGGTTATGCAGATTATATTGAAGATTTCGCACTAGACTCTGCCAAATCAACTAAAGACTTTGGCAACATTAGCGTAATCCTCAAAGCTACCTTACTTGAAGGGGTAATTATACAAGGTAAAGCTGCAGCCATTAAAATTAAGGGAGACACAACGGAGTTTAATGCCGCCAGCTTTACCATACAACCCAACGATAAAGTCGAGGACCTGCTTAAACAACTTCCCGGCATACAGGTCGATAAGGACGGAAAAATTACTGCGCAGGGTCAAACTGTACCAAAGGTATTGGTAGATGGCGAAGAATTTTTTGGTGATGACCCGACACTGGTAACCAAAAACCTCCGTGCCGACATGGTTGATAAAGTACAGCTCTATGACAAGAAAAGCGACCAGGCAACATTTACAGGAATTGACGACGGTGAAAAAACGAAAACCATTAACATAAAATTAAAGGAGGACAAGAAAAACGGTTACTTCGGGAAAGTTGAAGGCGGCTTAGGCACAGATAAATTCTATAAAAGCCAGGCCATGTTTAACGCCTTTAAGGGTAAGCAAAAGTTCTCTGCATATGGTATCTCAGGAAATACCGGCCAAACCGGATTAGGCTGGGGTGATAGAGACAAATACGGAGGCTCGTCCAATAATATGGAGTTTAGCGATGATGGCGGAATATATTTCTACGGAAATAACGACGACTTTGACTCTTTTGACGGACAATACAATGGGCAAGGTATTCCATCAGCTCATAGCGGCGGATTGCATTATGAAAACAAATGGGATAGTGATAAACATGCCATCAATTCGAACTACAAAATAGGCTCAATTGGTGTTGAGGGAACAAGAGATAACCTGACTCAAAACAACCTGTCTACCGGCGTTACAAACAGCAGTTCGCATCAAAAATTTGACAACCTGATGTTCAGGCAAAAAGCAGACTTTACGTACACCATAAAGCTAGACACAACCTCAACATTAAAAATAATGGTTGATGGAACATTAAAAAACAGTAAAACAAGAGATAATTTCATTTCTTCAACTTTAAGAGGAGACAATTCATTACAAAATTCGACGGACAGAGAGCTAAGTAATGATGGCGACCAAAAATTATTCAACGCAAGTGCCTTATGGACTAAAAAGTTGAAAAAGAAAGGAAGAACCCTCTCAGTAAATGTTAAACAAGCAGTAAATGAAAACCAAACCGAGGGCTATCTTAATTCGACAAGTGAATTCTTTAATGAGCTTGGCGACAAAACCCAAACAGAATCAGTAAATCAATTCAAAACCAACAATACACACAATCAAACATTTAACTCTAACATTACTTACACCGAGCCGTTATCTAAAACAATAACACTTGCATTAAGCTATGGCCTGGGTATCAACAACAGCAATTCTGATCGCAAATCATTTAACCAAACCGCATCAGGAGCTTATGATGAATTGGATAGAGAGTTCAGTAATAACTTTGATCTGGATCAGCTTTCCAACCAGGGAGGAATAACATTCAATTACAAGAAAAATAAGTCGACAATAAATATTGGCACCAAGGTAAGTGATGTAAAGTTTCAACAATTCGATGCATATACCGATAAAACCTTTAAAAGAAACTTTACAAACTGGAACCCTCAATTTACTTATCAATACAGGTTCTCTCAACAAAAATCTCTGTATTTCGGGTACTACGGTAATACCAATCAGCCTAGCATTGATCAGATCCAGCCAATTAGAGTAAATACAGATCCATTAAATGAAACCATTGGTAACCCTAATTTGAAACCATCTTTTAGAAGCGGCCTTAACTTGTACTACAACTCTTACAAAATATTGAGCGACCAGTATGTATACTTTAGCAGTAGCTACTCTTTTACAACTAATCCTATAGTAAACCACACTACGACTGATCGTCTTGGAAAAAACTTTTATCAGTCTATTAATCTAAGCGACAAAAGTCCGTACAACTATTATTTCAATTTTGGAACAAGCAGAAAGATCAAACCTATAGATATGAGTGTAGGTCTAAACCTTAGCTCAAACGGAAATGTAAATTATACAAGAGTAACGGACACAGTAAGAACGGAGTTAAACACTACCAAATCGTATGGCTATTCAGGAAGCCTGAACATATCCAAATACAAGGAGAAAAAATATGATTTCCGGATTTCGGGAGGACCAAGCTACAACGTCATTAGCTCTTCATCAAGAAACAGCACCAACAACAAAGGCTGGGGATTTCAGGGTAATGCGAACTTTAACATATACCTGCCTGGCAAAATACAAATTGGCTCTGATGGTAATTACCAATTCACGGGGAAGACACAAACCTTTAATGAGGATCTGGAACGCTTTATATGGAATGCAAGCATCACCAAAAAGTTCTTTAAACAAGACAACCTAAGGGTTTCTGTATCCGGAAACGATTTACTTAACCAAAATGTAGGCTTCAGCAGATATGCCAGCGGTAACATGGTTAATCAAAACAGTTATACAACTATTCAAAGATATTTTATGTGCACAATTAGCTGGGATTTCAGCAAAATGGGCGGATCAGCTCCTACTAAAAAATAAGAATATGAAACACAAACTAATTATACTCAGCTTCTGCTTCTTGTTATTAAATGTAAGCAGCCTGTTTGCACAAAATGTAAGGTTTGCTACAGATGGCGTAATAGAATTCGAAAAGAGCTCTAACATGTTCGCCATAATGAAAAGACAAATGGAAAAAAGTTCCAGTGGCTTTATGCAACAAGCGTACGAAGCTTACAAAAGAAACCAGCCACAATTCAAGGTATTAAAAAGCACTTTGGCTTTTTCTAAAGATAAAACCCTTTACACCCCCATAGCCGATGAAAGTAATTCAAGAAATTATTTCTTTAGTGACCCGTCAACCGGGCAAAGCAACACTATATATACCGATCTTGCCTCAGGCTTATTTACCGCGCAGAAAGTAGTATACGAAGAAACCTTTTTGGTAAAAGATACCACCAGAAAAATAAATTGGAAAATCACCAGCGAACTAAGAACCATAGCAGGTTACGAATGCCGCAGAGCGAACGCTGTTATTTTAGACTCCATTTATGTGGTAGCCTTTTATACCGATAAAATCCCGGTATCTGGAGGGCCAGAATCATTTACCGGCCTGCCGGGAATGATCCTTGGTGTTGCACTGCCTCATGAAAACATAACATGGTTTGCAAAAACAGTAACAGACAAGCCTGTTACCCCAAATGAATTAAAGATGCCCACCAAGGGCAAGCCAGTAAACAATAAAACCTTAAGAGAAACTATAAATTCGGCCTTAAAGGATTGGGGAGATTACGCCCAATCGGCCTTAAAGGCTTTCCTGCTTTAATTTACAAGCAGTTTATACCCCTTACCATGAACATTAAGAATCTCTACCTTAGGGTCTTCCCTAAGGTATTTTCTTAGTTTACTTAAAAACACATCCATACTGCGGCCGTTAAAGTAATTGTCGTCATGCCAGATACTAAGCAGGGCTTCCTCTCTGGTAAGAACAGCATTCTTCTTTAAGCATAACAGCTGAAGCAATTCAGCCTCTTTTGTCGACAGCTTTTGCTGTTGTCCTTTATAATCTATAAGTTGTGTTGTATAATCAAAGCTATAGTCACCAATTTGAAATAGCGTTTGAGCTGTGCCTGATTCTGGTGTTTCTTTTACCGCTACCCGTTTTAACAGCGCATTTATTCTTAAAAGCAACTCTTCAATTCTAAATGGTTTTGTGATGTAATCATCTCCGCCCAGGTCATATGCAGATGCTTTATCTTCCATCATGGCCTTAGCAGTCGCAAAAATAATAGGCACATCCTGATTGATCTTTCTAATCTCTTTACCTAACGTAAATCCATCCTTTTTAGGCATCATCACATCAAGTATACAAAGATCAAAGTCCTGCTTTGTAAAAGCCCTTAAACCTTCGTCACCATCAACACACAGTATAACATCAAATTTGCCCTTAAGCTGTAGGTAATCCTGTAAAAGAAGCCCTAAATTCGGATCGTCCTCTACCAATAAAATTCTTTTCATGCGTGTGTCGTTAATTATGGTTTAATGGTAAGCTTATTTCAAATACAGTTCCTTTATCCTTTTCACTATGCACCTTTATTGTTCCACCCATCTGGTTAATGATGTCCTGCACATAGTTCAATCCTAAACCAAAGCCTTTTACATCATGTAAGTTACCCGTTGGCACCCTATAAAACTGGTCAAAAATACGCTTGGTCTGATCTTTAGTCATCCCTATTCCTTGATCAGAAACTTCAATAATCAGGTGTTTACCTGTATTTCTTGTACTTATATTTATTTTAGGGATATCTCCACTATATTTATTTGCGTTATCTACCAGATTGTAAATTACGTTAGAGAGATGCAGTTCATCACCGTAAATAAGAGATTTTTCGGCTTTAAGGTTCAGGTTAACTGCAGCATTTCTTTTTTGTAACTGAAGCTCCATACTATCTACAACTGCAGCAACTACATCATTAACATCAACCTCACTCTGCTCCAGTTTAAGCTCTTTTTTCTCTAATCTTGCAATACTTAAAACCCGTTCTATATGATTCCCGAGACGAACATTTTCGTCATATATAATACCCGCTAATCTACTAATGCGGTTTTTATCTTCAACGATCTCCGGATCTTTGAGAGCCTCGCTGGCAATCATAATTGTGGCTACCGGAGTCTTAAATTCGTGAGTCATGTTATTAATGAAATCCGTTTTCATTTCCGAGATTTTCTTTTGCTTCATTATTGCATAAATGGTATAGGCAAAAATGAAGATCAATACAAATAACAGGGCAGCAGAAGAGGCCATGGTAGCCCACATGTTGCTAAGAATTAAAGAATTTTTGTCGGGAAAGCTAATATAAAGCATTCCCGGATCTCTAATAATATAACTATAAAGAGTAGCCTTGAAGGTATTTTTTGGCAACACATTATCGATATTGGTCGAAGCTTTTACATATACCAGTGAGTCCTTTTCTGCAAGGCTGACCCAGAAATCATAATTCAGCGTTATATTTCTATTTAGAAGTTCTTTTTGGATTAAGGTATCCAGACTTTCCTTCGATATCATCTTGCTGAGCGGTACATTCGCTTCTCTCATCTCCTGAGCTACATCTTTAACCTGAGTTAGGATATCAGAATCGCTTTTTAAAGGAATAGTATCAGACATCAACCTGCTCAGTCCATCATCATACCTTCTTTTGGCAAGGTTATTTTCAAATTGAAATTTACGTGATAGCTCATTACTCACTGTGGGTACGCTAATGAGCACACTTTTTCCTGTTGCGGGGTTAACGGCATGGTACCTGATTGTATCGGGTAACTGATTAGATGCAATAATGAATGATTTTGTTTCCTGCGGGACAAAGGTTGATCTGAACTGTCCGTTGATCAGGTTTCCATAGGCATCTAAACCCACATTCACATCAACGTGCACTGGCGATTGCAATGGATTATTTAAATCAGATGCCGCAAGGTATTCAGCTTCGGTAATCAGAATCGGATTAGCATACGACTTCTTAATCTCTAAATCATTCTGGTTTAAGTCCGCAACAATTAATTTCCGCTGCTCAAGCAATCGCTTTTGCTCCTGATCTTTAAAGCGTTCCTTGTATTCTACCAGCTGTTGTGCCTGACTACGAACTTCCGCTTCACGATCTCGCTCCAGCTGCTGGTCTCTTTTAGTAATGTAAAGTGCGGCATTACGTTTCTGCACTTTATTAACTACGCTGTTAAGTGCTTGATTTACATCCTGTTCAAAAAGCTGTGATTTAAGATTATAAGCCTCCCTTATATAATACAATTGCATTATAAACACCCCAAGCAAAGCTATGGTCATAAGGCCGGTGATTAACCAAAGGCTTCTTTTTTTCATATCGGATATTCAAAATTAACGAAGCATTAACACAAAAGCTTTAATTTAACAAATTTTAACAGTCAAACCGGGCAATATCTACTTCCATTTCTACTTACCCTGCCCCCTCCAAGGCTTGCTTACGATGATTCGGTCTTTGATATATTCAAGTTGGCACCTGGTGTTGGGCAGAATAAGGACTGGAAGAAGATTGCTTTGGAAAACAGGTACCTTTTTCCGAAGAAGTCTCGAACCAGTGTTAACGCAGGCCTAAAGTTGACCCGGGCAATCTCCTATGAACTACGAACTGTGTAAAAAAAAGTGCCGCCCTGAATCAGGACGGCACGGTGGTCAATTTGTTTATTTAAAAAAGATCTTTAAAAAGGAAGATCATCTTCCTCGCCCGGTGCGCTGTTTAAATCAGCTGGCGGAGCATATTCTGGTGTAGATGCCGCTGCACTGTTTGTTAAAGCATTAATACGCCATACTACTAGACTGTTAAAATAAGATGTTTTTCCGGCTTTATCAGTCCACGGACGACCACGTAAATTAAATGCTACTTCTACATCATCGCCTGGTTTTAAGCTATCAAACAAAGCTGTTTTATCTTGTAAAGCCTCAAACCTGATGTATTCAGGATAAGTAGGGTTTTCTGCATATTCTATGATAAGGTCGCGTTTCTTAAAAGTCTCACTCACCTGCTGTAATGCACCAATTTCATGCACTTTTCCTTTTAATTCCATAACAAATACTATTTTATTCTACTACGAAGTTCAAATCTCTATATTTTTATTGATAACTTCGTACAATTAATTATGCAAGTTTTCCACACAAAAAGTAAGGTTATCATAACCTGCAACAAGCGTCTGTCGCCGTATTTACTAGATGAAGTTAAAGCCCTTGGCTATGACATAGTAAGGGATTTCCCTACAGGCTTAGAATTAGACATCACTTTGTCTGAATGTATTCGATTAAATTTGAATTTAAGGTGCGCCAGCCAGATTTTATACTGCTTAAAGAGTTTTAAAGCTGGAAATCCGGAAGAGCTTTACCGCGAAATGGCAGATATGCCATGGGAAGAGTTAATTGATTTTTCAGGTTATTTTTCCGTTACCTCAAATGTGGATAACCCAACTATTACCACTCCTCTTTTTGCCAACTTAAAGGTAAAAGATGCAATAGTTGACCGCATTAAAGACAAAAAAGGTATCCGTCCGAATTCCGGATCCGATGCCAATAAGGCTGTAATCCATTTATACTGGAAAGATAATGATGCCGACGTATTTATTGATACTTCTGGAGAGACACTTGCTAAACACGGATATCGTAAAATCCCGGGAAAAGCTCCAATGTTAGAGGCGCTTGCCGCAGCAACGGTATTAGGCACCAAATGGGATCAGAAGTCTCCTTTCGTAAACCCAATGTGTGGTTCCGGTACGCTGGCCATTGAAGCTGCTCTTATTGCAACCAATCGCAGACCAGGCTTATTTAGAATGAATTATGGCTTTATGCACATTATTGGCTACGATGAACAAGTATTTTTTGCAGAAAGAAGAATCCTGAAAGATCAGGTTGTAAAAAATGCTGATCTGCAGATCATCGCTACTGATATTTCTGAAGACGCTGTAGATGTAAGTCGTAAAAATGCTAAAACAGCAGGTGTAGATACTTTGATCACTTTCGAGGTATGTGATTTCGCTGAAACGCAAGTTCCCGAAGGAGGCAAAGGCGTAGTAGTATTTAATCCGGAATATGGCGAGCGCTTAGGTGTACATTCTAAACTGGAATTAACTTACAAGCGTATGGGGGATTTTATGAAGCAGGAATGCAAAGGATATTTTGGCTATATCTTTACAGGAAACCCTGATCTGGCCAAAAAGATCGGACTAAAAGCCACGCGTAAAATAGAATTCTATAATGGAAAACTAGACTGTCGCATGCTCGAGTATGAATTGTATGACGGCACGAGAAGACCTGAGGGTGAAAGGCTCATTAAGGAATAAGCCAATGGATCCAATAATCGAAAAAACTATTCAATTTGTTAGGGAAACACTTGCAGATGCAGAAGCAGGCCACGATTGGTTTCATATAGAACGCGTTTACAAAACAGCTCTAACAATAAATGCGCAAGAAAAAGGCGATGAATTAATTGTTGCGCTTGCAGCTTTGCTGCACGATATTGCAGATCCTAAATTTAATGATGGTGATGAGGAAATCGGCCCACGAATAGCTGGCGATTTCCTTGAAAGTATTAACGTAGATTCTTTAGTCATTGAACACGTAAAACAGATCATCATCAACCTAAGCTATAAAGCGAGCTTAGGCACTGTTACATTTCACTCAAAAGAACTTGATATTGTTCAGGATGCCGACAGGCTGGATGCTATAGGCGCCATCGGAATTGCCCGTGCATTTACTTATGGAGGATATAAAAACCGGGTGCTTTACGATCCGGAGGTTAAGCCGAACCTGAATATGAGTAAGGAGGAATATAAAAATAGTACGGGACCTACCATTAACCATTTCTACGAAAAACTCTTTTTACTTAAGGATTTAATGAAAACTCCGGCAGGAAAAAACATAGCTCAAAAACGTCATAATTTTATGCAAGAATATCTTGATCAGTTTTATGATGAGTGGGCCGGAATGAAATAAAATAATTGTAAATTGCCTGCAACCTGTAAGCGCTCTATCTTACAGTTAATTTGAGTAAAAGAATGAAATTAAGTGTATTAGTTTTAATTGCAGCATTAGCAGTTGGTATTTCGATAGGTCTTGTAAATTTCTACTTTCAGCATAGCTGGTATTTTATGCTGATGTCTTTTGGCGTGTCGTTTTTAACATGTTTCATTGTTTTCTACTACCTCCTCGAAAAATACATCTACTCTAAAATAGTTCTTATATATAAGCTTATTCACAATTTAAAATTGGGCAAGGACCTTAAAGATGCCCTTGGAGAATATGTAAGCTCTGATCCAATTAACGATGTTGAACAAGAAGTTAAAGAATGGGCAGGGGCAAAAAAGCGTGAAATTGATGTTTTAAAGAAACAGGAACAATTCAGAAGAGAATTCCTGTCTAACGTTTCACATGAGTTTAAAACGCCTCTTTTTGCCATACAGGGCTATATAGATACCTTGCAGGATTGCCTAGTAGATGATCCTGAGATGGCTGCAAAATTTTTAACAAAGGCAGGTAAGAATGTCGAAAGGTTAAGTTATTTAATTAACGATCTTGACTCTATCTCCAAATTAGAAACAGGCGAGATTCCAATTAACTATGAGAAATTTGACTTTGTACTGCTGGCTAAGGAGGTAATGGAAGGTCTAGAAGACAAAGCAAAACTCAGAGAGATTACACTGTCATTTAAAGAAAAATATACCCACGCTGCATTTGTTAATGCGGATAGAGAAAAAATCAGACAGGTTATGATTAACCTGATCCAGAATTCACTAAAATACGGCAGAGAACATGGTGGTTCAACCGCTATAAAAATCTTTGAACTTCATGACCAGTATCTGATCGAGGTAACTGATGATGGGATTGGCATTGACGAAAAACACCTACCCCGCTTATTTGAGCGTTTTTATAGAATTGATTCGCACAGATCAAGAGAAGAAGGTGGTACCGGACTTGGATTGGCTATTGTAAAACACATACTTGAGGCCCATCAGCAAATCATATCTGTAAGAAGTACTTTACAGATCGGAACAACATTTGCCTTTACACTTGAAAAGGTTGGCTAATCATAATTCGCTTAGTTAAAAAAACTTAACACTTAACATTAACTTAACATTGTACTCATACTTTTGTAGCATATTTTATAAAAGATGAATAGTATTTTTAAGTTCTTCACCCCTAAAGACAAAAAGTTCCAACCGCTATTTGAACAGGCTGGAAGTAACGTATTGAAAATTTCTGAAGCTCTATTGCTGGCATTAAGTGCAACCGATACAGAAAAAAGAAAAGAATACATTAAGGAAGTTGAGCGTTTAGAGCACGTAGGTGACGACATTACCCACTCGATTTTCCTTGAACTTAGCAAGAACTTCATCACTCCTTTCGATAGGGAAGATATCCATGCGCTGGCCAGTGCAGTTGATGATATTGCAGATTACATTCATGCCTCGGCTAGTAACATTGAATTATACAATGTTAAAAATGTTGGCGATGCAATGATCAAACTTGCTGAGCTATTGGTAGAAATGTGTACCGATTTGGATAAAGCAATTAAAGAATTAAGAAGTTTTAAAAATATTCGTGTTATCGCTGATGCCTGTGTAAGGATTAACAGCGGCGAAAATCAGGCTGACTATGTTTGCAATTTAGCAATTGCACGTTTGTTTGAATTTGAAACCAACGCAATTGAATTGATCAAACAAAAAGAGGTTCTTCAAACTCTTGAAATGGCTACTGATAAATGTGAAGATGCGGCTAATGTGCTGGAATCTATTTTGGTAAAGAACGCTTAAACCTTCAAAAAATGGTAACTACCTTATTGGTTGTTGTAATCATCCTGGCAATAGGATTCGATTATATAAATGGCTTTCACGATGCAGCAAATTCAATTGCTACCATCGTTTCTACAAAAGTGCTTTCTCCTTTTCAGGCAGTGCTATGGGCAGCAGTATTTAACTTTGCCGCCTATTTTTACTTTACAGATCATAAAGTGGCTAATACTATAGCCAAAACTGTTGTCGAGAATTTTATAACACTTGAGGTTATCCTGGCAGGTCTTATCGCTGCCATTACCTGGAATCTTTTTACCTGGTGGTTTGGTATCCCTTCAAGTTCTTCGCATACCTTAATTGGTGGTTTTGCTGGAGCTGGTATGGCAAAAGCAGCTACAGTAGGTGCAAGCGTGATGTCGGCCATTAACCTTGCTCCAATTTTAAAAGTTGTTGCGTTTATAGTTCTGGCACCGGTTATTGGTATGGTGATATCGGTTATTATATCCATTATCATTTTACACATATCTAAAAATGCCCGGCCTTCTGTAGCTGAGAAATGGTTTAAAAGACTACAGCTGATCTCTTCAGCTGCATTAAGCTTTACTCATGGTGGTAATGATGCTCAAAAAGTAATGGGGATCATTTATGTTTCTATGGTTGCGGCAAATGTATTACACACCGGAGATGCAATGCCTGAATGGATTCCTATTTCGTGTTATGCTGCAATTGCATTAGGTACCATGAGTGGTGGATGGAAAATTGTAAAAACAATGGGTTCTAAAATCACTAAAGTAAATGCTTTTGAGGGTGTAGCGGCAGAATCTGCAGGTGCAGTAACCTTAGGTATTACAGAACACTTTGGTATCCCGGTTTCTACAACCCACACCATTACAGGTTCAATTGTAGGTGTTGGTTTATTAAAAAGAGTATCGGCAGTACGCTGGGGAGTTACCGTTAGCTTACTTTGGGCATGGGTATTGACTATTCCGGTTTCTGCAACACTAGCTGCAATTGTTTACGGAATTATACATTTGTTTTTTTAATACTCAATTGTAAGAAATACGATCGGATGTGCAGTGTCCTGCACATCCCAATCTGACCCGATTTGTATCAGGCGAATAACCTCCTCATCGAATCTTTCTGAAAAGCCGCGTATCACGGCAACATTTATAGGCCTGAGATCTTTTATTTCAAACCTGAATTCAGCAGACTGGCCTTTCTTCGCATCTGCTATATAGCTGTTTTTTTCTGTCAGATAACTATTGAACTTTGACCATCCAATTGCTGGATAAGGCGTTCTAGATGATTTTGTTGATACCCCTTGCGCAAACTGATTTACAACGGCAACTGGAATATCATTAGTATCTTTACTGTCGATTGTGAATCTCACCGCTGCAGGATTATCATAATCTGCCTTAATACTTGACAGTCCTCTTATTCTCAGGGTGCCTTTTACTCCAGGTGCACCTAAGGCTTGCTTAGTAGTTTTTTTCCCGTAAGCAGCAACARSAWSKTCAWNNTTAATGCGGCGCTTGAATCATTTGACACCCTTGCAGCTGAAGCCGGCGCAGCTGCTACAGTTGCCTCAGCAATCGGCGTTGGTTCAGTACTGTTTGCTATGGATTTTGATTTAGCCTTTGAATTGGCAGCATAGCTATTGGTCTTGGCTGCTTTTATTGCTTTATCAATTTCAGTAGAGGCTTTATCTGCACTTTCGGTTTTAAGTGTTGCTACAGCATCTGCATTTTCGATCACACTATCACTACTCGGTTTTGGAGCTATGTTTACATCAATCTTTTTAGGTCTTTTAGATGCCATCTCCTGATAATTCACCTGTTTCATCCAGAAAATAATTCCAACAGATATAAATATGACAGCAGCCGCAGCGGCAATACTTAGGCGTTGCCAGGTTATTACTGTTGCTTTTTTGGCAGAATGATGCTCAGCAACACGTTCATGTAATTGCTTTTGAAGCAAAGAAAGGGATTCAAGAGATCGCTTAGGCGACATGCTTAAGCCAGCCAATGCTTCTGCCACAAAAGGATCTTCGAGCGCTTCACGCTCAACCCTGTTCATAGTCTTTGCATCAAGCTTACCATCAAGATAATCTTCTAAAACTCCTATATCTAACCAATCGTTATTCACCACTATTCTTTTCTATACAAATTTTTAAGTTCCTTTTACCGTTCTGGATATAGCTCTTAACTTTTAACATATCGTAACCGGTAATATCTGCTACTTCTTTATAACATTTCTCTTGCAAATAGAACAAGTCTACACTTACACGTTGTTCTTCGGGAAGCGTTTCCATACACTTTTCCATAACGGTAAGTTTCGTCTCTTTTGTATCATCAATATCAAGATGCACAAAATCTGTGTTTTCCACAAAAGTATCTTCTAATGAAACGGTTGTATTTTTTGAATTCTTACGAAGGGCCATTAAGCAATGGTTACGAGATAATACATGTAACCAACTTTTAAAGTTCTGTACTTCGTGAATTTTGAGCTTAACAACAAGTTCTTCGAAAATCTGCATTACTGCATCTTTACTTTGCTCCTCGTCTTTTAAATAGTTTAAACACACACCAAATACTAGGTGCATATACTTGTTATAAAGTATACCCAATGGTTCCAGATCACCGCTTTGCCTATAGCGTGTAATTAAAGCAGCGTCGTCCTGCTCCTGGATTTTGGCGTTATTCTTTATGAACTTCAAAGGGTCTTTCAGGTATAATTTTCTCAAGTATNNNNWTRYTYYTMGWMWYTGGTGTGGAATTTCTGCAAAGCTTACATCATTTAGAAAAACAGACGATTATGAAAAAGCTATTGTTACCAATATTTATTGTTTTACTGTTTACCGCATTCAAAGCTCCCAGAAATTCGGTTAAGACCATTAGGGGAATAGTGACTGACAGAAATGACAAAACACCTCTCGCGGGAGTTACTGTGTTTTCATATGACAAAAAGATTAGTGCATCAACTAATAAAAGTGGGTTTTATACCATTTCAGTTCCGGAAAACGAACAAACTTTAACATTTGAATATATAGGCTATAAACCTTTAACGTTAAAAATTAACGGTACTGTTTTAAATGTTAAATTGGAAAACGAGAGTGCCTCTTTGAAAGAAGAAGTTATAGTAGGTTATGACAAAAAGGCAATGGCAGCTCCGGGATTAAGAGGAGCGGTTCATATAAGAGGCATCAGTCAATCGACCGTTGTAATGAACTCGTTACCCGTTAATGAATCATCAGAATCTTATGCTTCAATTAACGAAAATCAATTCAGAAACGCCATAAAAAACCCACTTTCAACATTCTCTATTGACGTAGATGCTGCATCATATACCAACATACGTCGGTTTATCAACAATGGCGGTCTACCTCCTGCTGATGCTGTAAGAATAGAAGAAATGGTAAATTATTTTGACTACGATTATCCACAGCCAAAAGGTAAAGATCCCATTAATATTGTAACGGAAATAGCTGATGCTCCCTGGAACACAATGCATAAACTGGTAAAGATTGGCTTACAGGGCCGTAAAATTTCTACTGAGAAATTGCCTGCTTCGAATTTGGTTTTCCTTATTGATGTGTCTGGATCAATGGCCCAGGCAAATAAACTTCCTTTACTCGTGTCGTCATTTAAATTATTAACTGAACAGCTTAGATCTTCAGATAAAGTAGCCATTGTAGTTTATGCTGGTAACGCGGGTTTGGTTTTACCATCTACTCCTGGCGATCAGAAGATCAAAATTAAAGATGCACTGGATAAACTTAGTGCAGGTGGATCGACAGCTGGCGGGCAAGGTATTGAACTGGCTTATAAGGTGGCTTCAGAAAATTTCATAAAAGGCGGAAACAACAGGGTGATTTTAGCTACCGATGGTGATTTTAATGTGGGTGCATCGAGTGATGATGATATGGAAAAGCTCATTGAGAAAAAACGCAAAAGCGGAATCTTTTTAACCACTCTTGGCTACGGAATGGGAAATTACAAGGATAGTAAAATGGAAGTGCTTGCAAATAAAGGGAATGGGAACTATGCCTATATAGACAATATCACCGAAGCAAGGAAAGTTTTAGTAAATGAATTTGGCGGAACATTATTTACCATAGCTAAAGATGTAAAGTTACAAATAGAATTTAATCCATCGAGAGTACAATCCTACAGATTAATTGGCTATGAAAACCGTATGCTAAAAGCCAAAGACTTTAATGATGATCAGAAGGACGCAGGTGAACTTGGCTCTGGCCATACAGTAACGGCATTGTATGAAGTTGTACCTGTTGGTGTAACGAGCATTTTTTCGGGTAGTATTGATGATTTGAAATACCAGAAAAACGACAAACCTGTTATTTCGGGAAATAATAAGGAATTGTTAACTGTTAAACTTCGTTATAAACAACCAGATGGGAATGCGAGCAAGCTAATTGAACAACCAGTAATTGACAATAGAATTCCCTTTCACAAAACCTCTAACAACTTTAGGTTTAGTGCTGCGGTTGCGGAATTTGGGATGTTGCTAAGGGAATCCGATTTCCGTCAGAACTCAAACTTTGATCAGGTAATCCGTAATGCCCAAAAAGCGATGGGGAATGATAATGAAGGCTATAGGTCTGAATTCATCAAATTAGCTAAATCAGCAAAATTATTGGCCAAAGATTTGCTAAGTTTGGAGGACAAGACAGCATTGAATGAAAAAAAATAAAATTTATCTACTAGCATTAGCGGCCATAACATTAAGCAGTTGTGATGTACAGAGCCAGGCTCAAATTGGAAAGATATTAAATCAGGTCCAAACAGGCGGTACTCCAACAACAAGTGAAATGGGCTTAGGAATTAAGCAAGCTTTGGAATTGGGCACATCGCATGGTGCAGATTTGCTTTCAGCAAAGGATGGGTTTTTAGGCAATATGGCCGTTAAGATCCTTTTTCCTCCTGAAGCACAAAAAGTAGAGAAAACACTTCGCAGTGTTGGCTTAGGTTCTCTTGCAGATAATGTAATTACCAGCTTAAACCGTGCAGCAGAGGATGCAGCCAAAGAAGCTAAACCAATATTCATATCTGCAATAAAACAAATGACTATTGCTGATGCTACTAACATCCTTTTTGGAAGCAAAGATGCTGCAACTAACTATTTTAAAAGAGTAACTACAGCTCAACTGATGGAAAAATTTAAGCCTGTTATTACAACAAGTTTGAATAAGGTTGGTGCAACAAAATATTGGGGTGATGCTGCCAATCAATATAATAAAATTCCTTTGGTAAAACCGGTATCTACAGACCTTTCAGACTATGTAGCACAGAAAGCCATAGACGGGATGTTTATACAGGTTGCCCAGGAAGAACTGAAGATTAGAGACAATATAGCAGCCAGATCTACCCTTCTGTTACAGAAAGTATTCGGTTACGCCGAAAAGAAAAAGTAACATTAATGTCTTTGCCAATTTATATGGATGCTTTTATATAAACCTGAAAATGATATATTTGCATCCGTACAAATTTTAAATTCTTAAATTATGGCAAGGAAGAAGGATAGAACAACCATCATCTTTGTAGACAACAATCAAAACTCCAATAAGCCAATACAGGTTCCAAGCAGCTATATTTTACATTGGAAAAAATATGTATTTGGACTATTGGGTACTTTTGTTTTTTTGCTGGGAATGATAATCTATCTGTCATACAACATGACATTAGTTGAATCATCAAAAGAACTCCTGAGCAAACAATTACAGGCGAATAAAAAAGAAGCTACAACTCTAGATACTTCTGCATTAAAAAAACACTACGAGTCGATCGACAAGAAGTTGCTTACTATAAATAAATTTCTAAAAGCAAGAGGTCTAAAAACCATTGTTAAAAACGAAGGCGGTGAAGGGAATTCTGATATTCTTTCGGTTGAGGAAATTGGTAAGTTCTATGAAGGATACCTTAATAAGATGATTGACTATGTTGCTTTTACCCCAATGGGTTATCCTCATTTCGGGGCCATTACTTCTGGTTATGGCCATCGTGAAAACCCCTTTACCGGCGAAAATGTAGAGACACATAAAGGATTAGATTTTAGAGGAAAACGAGGTGAGATAGTTAAAAGTACAGCAAGCGGAAAGGTAACCTATGCTGGCCGAAGAGGAGGATATGGCAATTGTATTGTGATCAATCATGGTAATGGATTTGAGACCTATTATGGTCATTTGTCAAGGATATTAATTAGCGAAGGAGCGCAGGTAAAAGCAGGCGATGACATAGGAAAAATTGGTTCTACAGGCAGGTCTACAGGTCCGCATTTACATTACGAAATCCATAAGAACGGTAAAATAATCAATCCCAGATCTTTTTTAACACTAGAATAATGTTTAAGAAAACCAAACAGTCTCAGATACCAGACATCAATCAACAGGAAATTTCGACATTAATAGGCGACGGTTTTGTTGTTACAGGAGAGCTTACAGGAACATCGGTTATAAGAATTGACGGCAAGGTAACAGGAAATGTAAAAACTGGAAATGGCATTATTTTGGGCGAAAAGGGCATTATTGTAGGTGATATTGAAACTACCTCGGCAATTATTTACGGAACGGTAAACGGAAAAGTAAAGGTTAGCCAACTTGAAATTAAAAAAACAGGGAGAGTAAACGGTGATATTAAAACTGAAACACTGGAGATAGAATTCGGTGCGCAATACAATGGAAATTTGGAGATGAAAAAGCTAATTCAGGTTGAAGAGAAAACCGTTTGATGTGTGGCAGAAAAAGGTTACTTTTATACGGATAATGCAAACAACATAAAGTATATTGGATTTTAAAGATTTTAATTTTAACCCTGATTTATTTGAAGGGTTATCAGCAATGGGTTTTCGTGATGCCACACCTATTCAGCAACAGGCAATTCCTTTAATATTAAGCAAAAAAGATTTAATTGCCTGTGCGCAAACAGGAACTGGAAAGACCGGAGCCTACCTGTTGCCAATCATGAATATGATTGCTGGAACAGAAGAACGTCACAACAATACTTTGATCCTTGCTCCTACACGTGAGCTTGCTCAACAAATAGATTTACAGGTTGAAGCCCTTTCTTACTTCACAAACATCAGTTCTTTAACTGTATATGGCGGCGGTGACGGGATTGCCTATGAACAACAAAAGAGGTCTATGCGGGAAGGAGTGGATATTATTATTGCAACTCCTGGTCGTCTGATTTCTCATCTTTCATCTGGTGTTTTAAAGCTGGATCAACTGCAACATTTGGTATTGGATGAAGCAGACAGGATGCTTGACATGGGGTTTTATGATGACATTATGCGCATTGTAAGCTATCTTCCGGAGAATAGGCAAACCGTAATGTTTTCTGCAACTATGCCTCCAAAAATCAGGAAGCTGGCGGGAACACTGCTAAAACACCCTGAACAGATTAACATAGCCTTATCCAAGCCAGCCGAAGGGATATCACAACAGGTTTATCTGATACATGATGAACAAAAAGTGCCTTTGCTTTCCTCTATTTTAAAAACAGATGAGTATAAGAGCATTATTGTTTTTGCATCGACAAAAGAAAAGGTAAAAAACCTGGGTAAAGTTTTTAGAAATTTGGGACTGAAAGCTGAAGCTTTTCATTCGGATCTTGGTCAAAAGGAAAGAGAAAGTATATTACTAAAATTCAAAAACAGACAACTACCTATAATAATTGGTACAGATGTTCTAAGTCGTGGTATTGATGTAGAAGGAATTGATCTGGTAATTAACTTTGATGTACCTCATGATGCGGAGGACTATGTACACCGTATTGGCAGAACAGCCAGGGCAGCAACTAAAGGCACTGCAATTACTCTGGTTAATAACAGGGACAAACGTAAACTGGCAAGCATTGAAAAACTGATCGAAAAACAAATCGAAAGAATGACTTTACCAGAACATCTTGGTGAAGCCCCTCTGGAAAGTGCAGCTGAATCTTCAGAAAGACCTATGCGTCAAGATAAACCAAAACGTAAATTCTGGAAGAAAAAGCCTGCTAAAAACACAGGATCGTAGTATAAAACTATGATATTTTAAACTGGGGTTTTGTATCTTTACTTTTATGCAAAACCTCCCTCCTTTAGCTGAACGCATGCGTCCGCAAAATTTGGACGAATATGTCGGCCAGAAACATTTAGTAGGGCCTGATGCCGTACTAAGAAAGGCCATACAAAGCGGACAGCTACCCTCAATGATTTTTTGGGGCCCTCCCGGTGTTGGTAAAACTACCCTGGCGTATATCATTTCTCAAACACTTGATCGTCCTTTCTTTAATCTTAGTGCTATAAATTCCGGAGTAAAAGATATAAGAGATGTTATAGATAGAGCCGCCCAACTCAAAAACAGTTTAATGGGCTTACCCATCTTGTTTATTGATGAGATCCATCGCTTTAGCAAATCACAACAAGACAGTTTGCTGGGAGCAGTGGAACGTGGCCTGGTAACGCTAATAGGAGCCACAACAGAAAACCCTTCTTTTGAGGTAATCTCAGCCTTGCTTTCCAGATGCCAGGTTTATATTTTAAAAGCGTTGGATGAAGACGAACTTTCTGGATTATTACAGACAGCGATTAAAAAGGATGTTGCTTTAAAAGAAAAGAAGATCACCATTAAAGAGCATGAAGCATTGATCAGGTTATCTGGTGGAGATGCAAGAAAGTTGTTAAATGTTTTGGAGATTGCAGTTAACGGAATTGGCGGTAATAAATTAACGTTGAACAATGAAAACGTTCTGGCTCATGCACAACAGAATCTTGCTTTGTATGATAAGGCTGGTGAACAACACTACGACATTATATCGGCTTTTATTAAATCTATAAGAGGTAGTGATCCAAATGCAGCTGTGTACTGGTTGGCCAGAATGATAGAAGGTGGCGAAGATCCTTTGTTTATTGCCAGAAGGCTCCTGATCCTTTCATCAGAGGATATAGGCAATGCCAATCCAAACGCATTGTTACTTGCAAACAATTGCTTTCAGGCAGTAAATGTGATAGGATATCCTGAGGCCAGGATTATCCTCTCTCAAGCGGTCACCTATCTGGCGTCTTCGGTAAAAAGCAATGCTTCTTACGATGCAATAAATAAAGCTCAGGCTTTGGTGAAACAAACAGGCAACTTACCAGTCCCATTACATATCAGGAACGCACCAACTAAGCTGATGAAGAACATTGGCTACGGTAAAGACTATCAATATTCACACGCTTATGAGGGAAATTTCTCTGCGCAGGAATACCTTCCGGAAGAAATAAGCGGAACCAAATTATATGACCCCGGTAAAAATCCGGCTGAGGAAAAATTAAGAGAAAAACTAAAACAGAACTGGAAAAACAAATACAATTATTAATATGCTCATCACTTTTCTACATCATCAATGGAAAGCCTTTTGGCGCTCTAAGAATAAAGGGGGGTCCATTGCTGCACAAATTTTTATTGGCTTTATCCTTCTGTATTTGCTTGCAGTAGCAGTAATTGCCGGACTTAGCCTCGAGATTCTGATTGAAAAATCCTTCCCTGGAAAAGATATTTTCGTTGTATTTAATGGCTTTATTTTATACTATTTTGCTATTGAAATGATGATGAGGCTTCAGTTACAGGATTTACCCACGCTCAGTATCATACCTTACCTACACCTTAAAATTTCAAAACAAACCATAGTTAACTTCTTAAATGCAAGGGCATTATTCTCTGCTTTTAATATCCTGCCATTATTCTTATTCGTTCCCTTTTGTGTAACCGCAATAGCCGATGTGCATGGTTCATTTGTAGCAACAATGTATATTGTTTCTATTATTTCCCTTACACTCTTCAATAATTACGCAGCACTTTACATTAAGAGAATGAGCATATCCAACTTAAAGGTTATCCCTATTATGCTCGCCTCGATTCTGATACTTGGCTTGCTAGAGTATTTTAGAGTGTTTTCTATTTCAGCAATATCAAATCGCATATTTAATGTGATTGCTTCACATCCTTTAGTTGCCCTGGGGTTTAGTGGGATTGMSCTARKAWYRKWWSWKSKTMRYKYMRGSWATCTTCGTAATAACTTATATACAGAGGAGTTAAGTAAAAATGAGGAGAAAAAAACGAGTACGGATTACCCTATCCTCGGTCGTTTTGGAGAAATAGGCACTCTAGTTGCCCTAGAGCTAAAATTAATTCTTAGACATAAAAGGACGCGATCTAGCCTCATTATGTGTGTGATCTTTGTTTTTTATGGCTTTCTTTTTTATAAGAAAGATTTTTTAAAGAATGATAATTTTGCCGCCATGCTGTTTGCTGCTGTTTTTATGACTGGCAGTGTAATTAGTATTTATGGTCAGTTTATGTTTGGCTGGCAAGCCGCTCATTTTGATGGGTTATTGGTTAACAAAATTGACTTTAGGAAATTCATTAAAGCTAAATTTTTACTATTCACTGTAATGTCCAGTTTTACCACATTGATCATAAGTCTTTACGGGTTTATCAGCTGGAAGATTTTGGCCGTTCAGTTTGCCGCCTATTTGTATAATATTGGGATTGGAACTATAATAGTACTCTATTTTGCAACCCGAAACTATAGGGCAATAGACCTGACTAAAGCTGCAACATTTAATTTTCAGGGAGTAGGTGCAAGTCAGTGGGTTTTAGGATTACCTTATTTCCTGCTACCTTATGTAATATTCTTACCTTTCTTCTTTGTAGATCGTCCTTATTGGGGACTTGCTGCGTTGGGAGCATTAGGAGCTGCTGCACTATTAACCCGCGAATTTTGGGTAACCTTTTTAGTGAATCAATTTAATAAGAGAAAATATAACATTGCCGAAGGCTTTAGAGAATAACCATGATGCTAGAAATTTCAAATCTAAAAAAGATATACGGGAATAAAACCGTCGTAAATATTGAGCAATTACAGATCAATGCCGGAGAAACCATCGGCCTGGTAGGAAATAACGGAGCAGGAAAAACAACGCTATTCCGAATGCTACTTGATCTGATTCGCCCAAATGCAGGTCAAATCCTATCCAAAGGAGAGAATGTTGCAAAACATGATAAATGGAAAGACTACACAGCATCTTACCTTGATGAGGGTTTTCTGATAGATTATTTAACTGCCGAAGAGTATTTTACTTTTATTGGAGGCCTGCATAACTTTAGCCCGGCCCATGTAATGGATTATCTAAATCAATACATTGAATTCTTTAATGATGAAATCCTTAATAAAGGCAAATACATCCGCGATTTTTCAAAAGGCAATCAAAATAAGATCGGCATTGCCGCAGCGCTTATGCAAAACCCTGAACTGCTAATATTGGATGAGCCTTTTGCTAATCTTGACCCCACTACTCAAATTCGGCTAAAATCATTAATTAAAAATTTGAAGCAGGAGCATAAAATGACAACGCTAATATCCAGTCACGACTTAAATCACGTTACAGACGTTTGTGACAGGATTATTCTTTTAGAAAAAGGCCTGGTAATTAAAGATTTTCTTACAGATGAAAACACTTTGAAAGAATTAGAAGAATATTTTTCAGAATAATAGGTGGTTGTACTGAATTTTGGTCGCTTTCATACAAATTAAAATACGCCATTGTCCTTTTGTAACATTTATGTTTGCAAAAATTGACGGTGCAGGACAATAAAAATAAGAAACAATAAAACTGGCATTAGGTTTGAGTTAGGGTCAAAGTAAAACAAACAATTATATTATGATTACTTCAAAATTTAAAATAGCAACATTTAGTATCGCTCTTTCTCTTGGTGCAATGGCATTTCAAGGTTGCGATAGTTTAACAAAAACACAAAAAGGAGCYRSTMTTNKMSCTRCANGMSGSTSKTSYGATYKKTGCTATTATCGGTAAAAAAGCGGGTAATACAGCGGTAGGTGCTATTATTGGTGCTGCAGTTGGTGGTACTGCCGGTGGATTTATTGGTAAAAGGATGGATAAACAAGCTGCTGAAATACAGAATGCTATCCCGAATGCTGAAGTTATCCGTGAGGGTGAAGGTATTATCGTTAAGTTTGATAGTGGTATTCTTTTTGGTTTTGACAAATCAGATTTAACTGCTCAGGCTAAAACAAATATTAAATCATTAGCTGGGTCAATAAATCAATATCCTGGAACTGACATTAAAGTTATTGGTCATACTGACAACAAGGGTACTGAAACCTATAACATGGCATTATCTGAAAGAAGAGCAGCAGCTGTTAAAGCGTATGCAGTTTCTCAAGGTGTTCCATCATCACGCTTAATCACTTTAGGTAAAGGTTTTTCTGAACCAATTGCTGACAATGCGACTGAAGAAGGAAGAGCTGCTAACCGTAGAGTTGAGGTTGTTATCGTTGCTAACGATCAATTGAAAAAAGAAGCTCAACAACAAGGCAAATAAGAACATTTACATCTACCTATAAAATAAAAACCCGTCGTACTATGTACTTCGGGTTTTTTACTTTTTATGATATTCTTCCTATTGGTAGATATCTTCAAAATAATGTATAGCAAGGGATTTAAGAAGTAATTCCTGCTCCATCATTGCAAACGAAGGAACCGGCTTTACAAGTTTCCAATGAGGCCATCCGTCCTGGTCCAATCCTTCTAACTCGTAGAATCCCATTTCACTTAATAAACGACAGGTTGCAATATGCATTAGCTCCTCTTTTTGACGTTTACTATATTTCCCAGGACCTTTTCCTAACTCTTGAACACCAATCAAAAACAGTATAACTTTTAGATCAGGTACATCAGAATCAAATTCCTGTGCTATCTTTTGTTGCAAAATTTTCCATTTCGCATGTATTTCTGCAGGTTTCATATTACAAAGATACAATTAGACATGAAGCTTTATTACAATAATATTAAGCGTTTAGTAAAGTGATTTCTTATTTTTAGCACAATGTTACGGAGGTTATAATAGCTTCGAAGAATTAAAAGGAAATTTATATTAAAATGGAAAAAAAAATTATAACAGGCTTAATGGCCTACGGAATGTCTGGAAAGGTATTTCATGCCCCTTTTGTTGATGCACACCCAGGTTTTAAATTACATGCTGTAACTGAACGCAACCAAAAACAAGCCGCGGATGATTATCCGGGTGTAATTAGTTATAATACAATAGACGATTTAATAGCTGATGAGGCTATTGAACTTATCATTATAAACACGCCGAATTATACTCATTTTGACTATGCGACCAAATCGCTAAGTGCTGGAAAGCATATCTTAGTCGAGAAACCATTCACTGCCACATCTACAGAAGCAAAAGAACTTTTTGAATTGGCCGATCGTATGGGTAAAAAAATATTTTTCTACCAAAATAGAAGATGGGATAGCGATTATACAGCTGTACGTGAAGTAATAGAAAGCGGAAAATTAGGAAAACTGAACGAAGTTCACTTCCGTTACGACAGATACAGATTAGCGATTGGGCCTAAGACCTTTAAAGAGGAACCTATAGCAGCAAGTGGATTGATGTATGATCTGGGACCTCATTTATTAGATCAGGCGATTAGTATATTCGGGAAACCCGAGACATTCCATAAAATTTTAGGTAAAAACCGTAAGGATACTAAAGTTGATGATTACTTTTCTATCCATTTAGGCTATCCAAATAGTGTGAATGTTTTTGTTCATTCTAATTTATTATTAGTTGATGCATTACCTGCTTTCGTTTTACATGGAGAAAAAGGTTCTTTACATAAAGAAAGAACCGATATTCAAGAAGAACAACTGTTAAAAAGAATGAAGCTTTCTGACGCTTCCTATGGAATTGAACCTGAAGGAAAAGAAGGCAAATTGACATTAATTGATGAGCAAGGAAATAAAACGGTACACGCAGTACCTTCTTTAAGAGGAAGCTACCTGTCATTATTCGAGGCGGTTTATCAGAGTGTTGTTAATGATGTTCCCTATCCAGTTACTCAAGACCAGGTGATTACCCAATTAGAAATTCTGGAAGCATAATAAATGGAAGGTTTATTTATTCTTATCCCAATATTACTTCTGGTAGTTTATTTTATACTTAGAAAAGATAACCGCCATAATTATGTAAACTTAAGCGAGGGAGATAAACAGTTGCTATTTAAAAACGTAAGCTATTATCAGCAACTGGAAGTGGATGATAAACCCAGATTTGAACAGAAACTTTCCGAGTTTTTAAGCTATGTCCGAATTGAAGGTGTTGGAACAGACATCACCGTTTTAGATAAAATTTTAATTGCTTCGAGTGCCATTATTCCGGTCTTTGGCTTTGATAACTGGAAGTATAATAATTTAAGCAGTGTAGTTTTATATCCAGACACCTTTAATACTGAATTTCAATACGAAGGTGAGGAAAGAAGGGTTATGGGTATGGTAGGTAATGGATTTATGAATGGGCAGATGATCTTATCGAGATCTGCCCTTCTTCAAGGTTTTTCAAATAGTGCAGATAAAGAGAACACTGCAATTCATGAGTTTGTTCATTTGCTGGACAAGTCTGACGGAGCAACCGATGGAGTACCTGAGCACTTATTGAAACACGAGTATACCATTCCATGGGTTAAAATGATCCATGAGGAGATACGGCGTATTGAAAATGGCAAATCAGATATTAATCCCTATGCCATAACCAATGAAGCAGAATTTTTTGCCGTAGTTTCAGAATATTTCTTTGAAAAGCCTGAACAGTTCAATGCAAAACATCCTGAACTATACGACACCTTATCTAAAATATTTTTACAGGATCCGGCAAAGAAAACATTATAGGCTACCCAATAGCGCTACATTAAATTCAGTAGATATTTCTATATGCGGGATATGCCCACAAGCTTCGAATTCGATAATTTTCGCACCTGGTATTTTAGCAGCAGTCTGTTTACCCAAAAGTTTGTATTGTCCGTATAACGCCTGTTGATCAGGACTAAGCAGTCCCTTCCCAACTATAGTCTTATCTTCCTTACCAATAAACAGTACTGTTGGCACCTTAATGTTATAGAATTCATAAACTACCGGCTGTTCATAAATCATCGTATATGTCATGGCTGCAACTTTTGCCCAACGTGGAAAATCACCACTATAGGTTACTCCCCCGGCAATCCGGACTAGTTCCTCATACTCCGCTTTCCAAACAGTAAAGTATGAACCTTGATAGTATTTTCTAATGCTTTCAGCGGTTGCCGTTAATTCCCTTTTATACTGCTCTTCTGTACTCGAATAAGGTATAAAACGACGATAATCTTCTAATCCAATAGGATTTTCAAGCAATAGCTTTTCAGTTTTTTCAGGATACATTAGTGCAAATCGGGTAGCCAGCATACCTCCCATTGAATGACCCAGAACACTAACTTTTGTAATACCTAAACCATCTAACAACTCTTTATTCCATTGGGCCATTTGATGAAAACTATAGTGGAGAAAGGCTTTTGACGACTTCCCAAATCCAATCTGATCAGGCACAATAACCCTAAATCCTCTGCTTGTTAGTGCTTTTATAACATTTGTCCAGTAATATCCTCCAAAGTTTTTACCATGAAACAACACCACAGTTCTTCCGTTTGTAAGTTGGGTTGGAGGGATATCCATATAAGCCATGCGAAGGTCTTGCCCCTCTGTATTAACGGCAAAATATTTTACAGGATAAGCATATTTAACATTTTCTAAGTTGATGGAAATCGTATCGGTTTTTTGAGCAAATACTGAAGTTGCTGCACAGAATAAAAGAAAGAAGGATAAGGAGATTGTTTTTAACATAGGTTAGTTTTAAAATGAAACAATAATAAGGTAGTGAAAGTTCTAAACTTAAGCATTATTTATAATTTTGCTAAAATATAAACAAAGAATGAGCATTCATTATTTAGGTCAGGAAAGGTTATGCCTTGCCCAGATCACAAAAGTCATCGCCGAAAAGCAAACCATCGAACTATCTGACAGTGCTATTGAAAGAATTGAAAAGTGCAGAAAGTATTTGGACGATAAACTAAATCACAATGACGCTCCGATATATGGAATAAATACGGGTTTTGGATACTTACAAAATGTAAAAATCGAGGCCGAAATGCTATGTCAATTACAGCATAACCTACTTCTATCTCATGCATGTGGTACGGGAGAAGAAGTTCCTGCAGCAATTGTAAGGCTAATGCTTTTACTGAAAATACAATCGCTCAGTTATGGACATTCTGCAATAGCGTTAACTACAGTTCAAAGACTTATCTCCTTTTACAATAACGACATTCTACCTGTAATCTATACCCAGGGATCTTTAGGTGCATCTGGAGATTTAGCTCCTCTGGCACATCTTGCTTTACCACTAATAGGTGAAGGTAGTGTAATTTATAAAGGAGAAAAGACTGCTACCGCCGATTTGTACCTTACATTAGGTTGGCAGCCACTTGTTCTACAATCGAAAGAAGGGTTAGCGCTAATAAATGGCACTCAATTTATGAGTGCCTATGGGATTTACTGCATTTCTAAAGCACAACATCTTGCAAAGTGGGCGGATGCCATAGCTGCCATTTCAATTGATAGTTTTGATTGCAGAATAGATCCGTTTGATGACCTTAGTCACCTTATAAGACCTCATGTAGGCCAGCTTCAAACTGCTGCTAGTATTAGCAATTGGTTAAAAGGGAGTGAGTTGATTAAACAGGCCGGTAAACAAACGCAAGATCCTTATTCGTTTAGGTGTGTACCCCAGGTCCATGGAGCAAGTAAAGACAGCATCAATTATATACAATCTGTTTTTGAAACGGAGATTAACTCAGTAACAGACAATCCGAATGTCTTTCCAGATGAGGACAGAATCATTTCTGCCGGCAATTTCCATGGGCAACCATTGGCCTTAACGCTGGATTTTATGTGTCTTGCTTTAGCAGAGTTTGGATCAATCTCCGAAAGAAGAACTTTTCAATTGATCTCCGGACAAAGAGGTTTACCCCCTTTTTTGGTTAAAAATGCAGGGTTAAATTCAGGGCTGATGATAACGCAATATACTGCGGCCTCCATTGCCAGCGAGAACAAGCAACTATGCACACCCGCATCCGTAGATAGCATTGTCTCTAGCAACGGGCAGGAGGATCATGTGAGCATGGGCGCAAATGCAGCCACTAAATGCTTGAGGGTTGTAAATAACTTAGAAAGAATTCTGGCAATTGAGCTGTTAACCGCTGCGCAGGCTTTAGAATTTAGAAGACCTCTTAGAACGTCTCCTGAACTGGAGAAGTTGATTTTTGCTTTCAGACAAGAAATTCCGGCCCATGAAAATGACAGGTTACTTTCCGTAGAAATACAAAAATCGGTACAGTTTCTAAGTGTATATAAGGGAGTATGATAACTTAAAAATAAGAGAGGGGCAAATATCAAAATTAGCCCCTCTCTTATTTTCTTCATCAATGTGTTACTTTTTTAAAGTAAACGGGATGTTCACCCCAAAAGTGACATTTCGCCCCTGATTATAAATACCAAGAGTTGGGTCTTCATCACTTAACCTTCCGGGCTTGAATCGACTTAAATGATCATAATAAGCTTTGTCCAGCAAGTTTTTACCTGCAATATAAATCGTAATCTCTTGAGTTTTACTCAACTTAACGGTTGTTCCAATTGCTGCATTTAGAAGCGTATAGCCAGATGAGGGCTGTTCGAAACTGTCAATTTTACTCTGTTTAAAGAAATTATCAATACCAACAGAAAGATAAGAATGCTCGGTGCCATTTATTTTTGGCTCAAAGCGCAATTCATTGCGTAAAGTTGCCGCAGGAATAAAGGGCAAAGATTCCTTGGTAGTGCGATTGGTGGCTCTTGTAAAGGAGAATCCATTCTCTAAGTGAATAAAACTTACTGGATGTAACGTTAAGGAGGCCTCGATACCTCTTAAAAAGGCATTATCTTGAACAAAGTTGTAGACTGGGAAATTTCTGCCATCCACTTCTTTCGACTCCCCGCTGGTATTATAATAGATATAATCATTGATATAATTTGCAAAACCACCTAAACTGGCACTTAGATATTTGTTCTCATAATCAAAAGATGCATCAAACTGATAACTCTGCTCCGGCTTAAGGTTTGGGTTACCTACCTCATAACGAAATACGCCTTCATGTACGCCATTAGATGATAACTCTGCAATATTTGGTGCTCTAAAAGCGCTTCCGGCATTTGCCTTAAAACTTAATGCATCATTAAATTCATGGGTATAGCCAAGGGCGCCGGTAATGTGTGAAAACTTATTGCTAAATGCACTAAAATCTACATCATCAGTATGAAAATCTTTGCCGGTCATTTTTCTATAATCAAACCTGGCACCAATGTTAAAAGTGTTTTTGTCCCATGTTTTCTTAACAAAAGCAAACCCTCCAAATGCCTGACTATCAAAATCTGGGATTAGCTGCTCCTGCCCCCCTGTATTTAAGCTATGAATGAATTCGCCTGAAACACCTACTACAGGAGCCCAGCCATTCACTTCATTGAAAGAGTATTTTAAATCATAGCTGTAGGTATAACTATTTAAAAACAAAGCAGGATCCTCCTCTGCCGCCTCCAGTTCTCTTCTTAAATTATGCTGATAGCCCAAAGTTGCTTTTAGACTACCTTCACCTAATAAAATATTACTGTTTAAGGCAACTTTATAATGACGGACATCTTGTTTTGGAAATGCTAGCGTCCTGTCTTTATTCTGCTCATCTGTAAATGGAGCTCCATCTTCGTTTACAAGTTGCCCATCTTCATTTCGCGCTGGCTCATAGAACCCAATATTAGTGCGGAAGCTCGATGCATCTAAATGCGCATAACCCCATCTTTTATTTAACCCGATCTGCCCTTCAAAGTTAGATTCATTGAATCCTGAGTTGGGAACATATTCTGTTGGGGTTTGATAAGAATAAGYMYYYWYMYMMGNRCYTCNWTGNMTCTMWMWWYRAATCCGTTTTCGTTACCTTGAAGCATTAGCGAGCTACCTGTCAAACCATTGTTTGTGGCATAATTTGTTAAAAACTCTCCTTTTATGGTTCCTTCTGGAGCCGGTAGCGCATCAAGGATATTAATAACCCCGCCTAAAGCGTCAGATCCATACATTAAACTTGCCGGGCCCTTTAACACTTCAACCCTGTCTGCACTGTATTGATCAATTTCAATTCCGTGCTCATCTCCCCATTGTTGCCCTTGTTGCTTAACACCATTATTTAGCGTAACTACTCTATTGTAGCTTAAGCCACGGATAACAGGTTTTGATATTCCGGCGCCAGTTGTGATTTGAGATATGCCTGGTGTACGGGATATGGCATCTATTAAGTTGGTTGAAGGACGATACAGTAAATCGGCCTTGCTTACCGTTGCTATAGAAGTGCTGTTTTTTTTGTTATCGGAACTATTTGCCGACCCTGTTATAACTACTTCCCTCCCCTCGATTACGCTTGATTTTAACGCAAATTCCATCGACCCTACATTCTTAAAGTCGACAGTTTGGGTTATTGTTTGATAACCGACGTATCTAATCTGTACAAGGAAGCTCCCGCGGGCGGGCACATTCTTTAAGGTAAATTCACCCGATTCATTTGTCATTACAGAAACCCGAAGGTCTGGAATTAAAATCGATGCCCCTGGTAACGGTTGCTGGGTTTCAGCATCCACTACTTTACCTTTCAATTCTATTAGTTCAGCAGCAAAACCAGTTGCAGAGAAAAAAGTATATAGTAGTACAACTATTAAAAATTGTATCTTTTTCATGAATATAATTATATGATTACAAACCTCCCTGAATGCTCAAGTCGGCTTCAATTGAGTGTATAAATCATGATACACTGCACAAAATTCATGCAGCGTCATCACAAGCAATAAATTAAAGAATGCTAAGCTATCGGAGGTCCTCTTAACCCTAAACGGATTAAGTCAGCATAAGAATTGCTGATTGCCTCTACAGGCTTTAAACCAGATTTGCTAACCTGATATAAAGTGTAATGAGAATGGGTAGTGATGTAATCTTTTTCGAAATGAGCCGCACATATTAAACAAGTGTCGGCATGCTTACGCACGTGAAATTGATGTTTACAGGTCTCTCCATTTTTTGCACATTGCGTCTCTTCCTCATGATGGCTATGAAGAATGCTAAATGGCGTAAGTGCAATGGAAAAGACCATTAACAAAACGATCGAGATAGCTTTATTGATATGTAAAATCTTTTCTTTCAATTTCAAAAACCAAACTTAACCAATTCTATATAATTATATACATTTGTCTGGTAACATTGCCTTTATATGACTGCTATTGTAAACTACCCAACCAGACTTGGTGATGGATTGGGCTTTAGACATCAATAATGTACAGTACAACTATACATATCGCATCTTTCGGGCAGATTTACAGCAACCCCAAGCAAAGCAATGTTTTGAGCGGCATTAAAATCCGCATCTATCACAGCCACTTTGCAATTTGTATTTGTACACTTAAAAACCCTATTGGTTCTTTTACCAATGTATCTACAGCAATTATAGGTTTGCGGAGTGTATCCAGATTATTTTCAATACCAATTTCACAATACTAATGTACGGACTTAATTAAATAACTAAAAACAATAGCTATATTGACTAAAAAAAATAGTAATATTTTAATTTTAAAATTAGGGGGTAGCTGCTTTCCCCCCACCCACGCTTAGGCGATGAGTGGGTTTCCGCAGCCTTTTTATGAATTTAAATCTTGATCTCAGTAAAAAAAATACACCAACCGGCACTACATTAACCTGCAAAGGATGGGTACAGGAAGCCGCATTGCGAATGTTATTGAATAACCTTGACCCTGAGGTTGCAGAGCGTCCGGAAGAGCTTATTGTTTACGGTGGTCGAGGCAAAGCAGCAAGAAATAAAGAAGCCTTGGCATTAATCATTAAGGCATTACAAAACCTGGAAGATACAGAGACATTGTTAATACAATCGGGCAAACCAGTAGGAATATTACCAACACATAAAGACGCGCCAAGGATACTGATATCGAACTCCCAACTAGTACCAAAATGGGCTACCCAACAGCACTTTGACGAACTGGAAGATAAGGGCTTGATGATGTATGGTCAAATGACAGCAGGTTCATGGATTTACATAGGTTCGCAGGGCATAGTACAGGGTACTTATGAAACTTATTCGGCGTTGGCAAAAAAACACTTTGACAGTAATTTAAAAAATACTTTAAATGTTACGGCTGGACTTGGGGGTATGGGTGGTGCCCAACCACTCGCAATAACGATGAACAAAGGTGTATGCCTGGCAGCTGAGGTCGAAGAATGGCGCATTCAAAAAAGACTAGAAACACGTTACATCGACGAAATTGAACACGACATAGACRCKRCRMTYKWCMGAKCNTTGNNCRMTACAAACAAGAAGGTAAAGCATTATCCATCGGCGTTGTTTGTAACGCAGTTGAACTATTACAGCGATTGATAGATAGAAATATTACACCTGATACTTTAACTGATCAGACTTCGGCACACGATCCTTTAATTGGATATTTTCCAGAAGGATTGAGTGTTTCGGAAGCCAATGCTTTGCGTACTGCAAATCCTGAAAAGTATGTAGAACGCTCTTATGCTACAATGGCTAAGCATGTGCGGCAAATGCTGGAATTACAGAAAAGAGGAGCTATCACATTTGATTATGGCAACAACCTGCGTGGACGCGCACTGGAGGTGGGTGTTAAAAATGCATTTGACTTTCCTGGTTTCGTTCCAGCTTATATTCGCCCACTTTTTTGTGAGGGCAAAGGCCCTTTCAGATGGGCAGCATTAAGCGGGGATCCACAAGACATTTACGAAACAGACAAATTGATCCTTGAATTATTTCCTGAAAACGAGAGTTTAAAACAATGGATTAACATGGCTCAGGAACGCATTGCATTCCAGGGTTTACCTGCACGGATTTGCTGGCTTGGACAGGGAGAACGAGAAAAAGCCGGCGTGGCATTTAATAAATTAGTGGCCGAAGGAAAGGTAAAGGCCCCAATTGTAATCGGTAGAGATCATTTAGATACAGGCTCTGTTGCTTCGCCAAACCGGGAAACCGAAGCAATGCTGGATGGTTCAGATGCTGTGGCAGACTGGCCTATTCTTAACGCACTAATTAATACCGCTGGAGGAGCAAGCTGGGTTTCACTTCATCATGGTGGTGGAGTTGGAATTGGGTATTCTATACATGCTGGAATGGTGATAGTTGCTGATGGTACTGCCGATGCTGAAGCGCGAATTAAACGTGTGCTACATAATGATCCGGCATTGGGGGTTATACGGCATGCTGATGCTGGCTATGATATTGCAAAGGACACCTTAAGAAAACACCGTTTAGGCCTGTAACATTTAACCCAATTCAACTTTTTATTACAAAACGATGATAGAATAATTCAATAACTTTAAATGGTTTTTGAAACATGCTAACTACTTAAACGTTATATAAATAAAAAGGAAATGGCAACTGCTCAGCAAATTCGAAATGGTTACATCGATTACGTTTTAATGAACGATGAGAAACCTAAATCAGTTTATAGTTTTGTTAAAAAACTAAAGATATCTGAGTCCGATTTTTATGAGTTTTACGCTTCTTTTGAAAGCATAGAAAAGATCATATGGGTAGAATTAATAGTGGAAACCATTGATACTTTACAGCAACAGGAGATTTGGAACGAGTATTCATCCAGAGATAAAATCCTTGCTTTTTTTTATAGCTATGTTGAAGTACTCAAAAAGCAAAGAAGTTTTGTGATTTATAGCCTTAAAACAGCTAAAGACAGATTCTCGACCCCAGATGCACTTTCTGGAGTAAAACCAATATTTGAACATTTTGCAGAAGAAATCTTGAACGAAGGTCTGGAAACAGGAGAACTGGCTGAAAGAAAATTTTTTAGCAAAAGGTATAAAGATGCGCTTTGGATTCAATTTGCCTTTATAGTAAAATTCTGGATGAATGATGACAGCGCCGGGTTTGAAAAAACAGACGAAGCAATAGAAAAAGGTATAAATGTAACTTTTGACCTATTTCAAAGATCACCTATAGACAATCTATTGGAGTATGGCAAGTTTCTTTCAAGGAACGGGCATTTTAAAGAGAAGATGAGATTCTAAGATCAGATGAAAGAGCAAAGCAGTATCCCCGTAACTAAAACGCAGAGGTCGGCCAAATTTGTAAAAACAGGATTTCAGATAGGCGGCAACTATATCAAACACTACTCTAAAAAGCTATTTAATCCAGAGCTTACTAAAGATGAGTTAAATGAAGACAATGCTACAGATATTTATAAATCACTTAGTGAACTAAAAGGAAGTGCACTAAAGATTGCTCAAATGTTAAGCATGGATAAAAATATCCTCCCTAAATCTTATATTGATAAGTTTACCCAATCACAATATAATGCTCCCCCACTATCAGGGCCACTTATTGTAAGAACTTTTACCAAAAGCTTTGGGAAAACTCCAGAAAAGATCTACGACAAATTTAATCTCAGATCAACCAATGCCGCATCAATTGGCCAGGTTCATACGGCTGAATTAAACGGGAAAAAACTTGCAGTGAAAATTCAATACCCAGGTGTTGGCGATAGCATCTCTTCTGATCTTAAAATGGTAAAACCTTTTGCATTCCGCTTATTAGGTATGAGCGAGAAAGAATTAAATATTTACATTAAAGAAGTTGAAGAACGTTTATTAGAGGAAACTGATTATGAACTGGAAGTAAAACGTTCTATCGAGTTTTCTGAAGCCTGTAAAAATCTGACCAATGTTGTTTTCCCAACTTATTACCCGGAACTGTCGGGAAAGAAAATAATCTCGATGGATTGGATAGATGGTCATCATCTAAAAGAATTTTTAAAGACAAAACCTTCACAGGAATTACGAAATAAAATTGGTCAGGCCCTTTGGGATTTCTATAACTTCCAGCAACACGAATTAAGAGCAGTTCATGCTGACCCTCATCCCGGAAATTTTTTGATCACTCCGGAAGAAAAACTAGGGGTTATCGATTTTGGTTGTATAAAGGAAATGCCCGATGACTTCTATTACCCTTTTTTCTCACTCATATCCACTGATGTGATTAAAGATAAAGCTAAGACAATTGAAGCATTTCGAAAACTAGAAATGATTCATAAGGAAGATAATGCTGAACAGATCGAATTCTATTATCATGCTTATCGTGAAATGATTGAACTATTCGCGAGGCCATATACAAGCGAAGTATTTAATTTTGACAATCCGGATTTTTTTGCGCAGCTATATTCCTATGGTGAAAAGATTTCTAAGATGGCCGAGTTCAAACAAGCAAGGGGCGTTAAGCATTTTATTTATGTAAACCGGACAAATTTTGGCCTGTATGCCATTTTACAAGAGCTTAAAGCGATTGTAAATACAACTACATACAAACCTCATTTGAAATAAGAAAGGGCATAGTCGCCACAACCACACCCATTCTAACCTAAAACTCTATTCTTGGACTTTAATAATGTAAAAAGGTTCAAAGAAACTCCCAGATTATTTTAACGTTGCAACAGTAACCATTAGGCATACTATTGCAATAATTTGTTCAAATTTCTCAAATAAACAATAAACAAATCATTCTACTTGAATATATTTGTACTACTAAATATCTCTATTTTGGCAAAAGGCTCTACAATTTACAAAAACATACTTGTTATTGAGGATAATCATGCTATCCTTGATGTGATCACCTTGATTTTACAGAGTGAAGCATATAATGTAACAGGCCTTAACAAGAGCGCAGATATGATGTTTCATATTGAGCAGCTTAAACCGGATTTACTTATTCTTGATATCATGTTGCCTGATGGAGACGGCCGCGAATTGCTAAAAACACTTAGGTCTGATGCAACCACGGATCAAATCCCTGTATTGATGATATCTGCGAGATATACTGCCCAAAATGTTGAACATGGTGAATACAAGCCAAATGGTTTTCTTGCTAAGCCATTTGACATTGATGATCTTTTGGACAAAATAGAAGGCATTTTGGCCGGTAAAACTTACATCTAAACCAGATAAACGCTGCTGTTATGACTCAAAATGAAGAATTGATCCGCCACTTTTATATTAGCTTTCAAAATAAAGATATAAAGGCAATGCAAGATTGCTATGCCGATAGTGCTACCTTTAGCGATCCTGTATTTACTAATTTAAATGCAAAACAGGTACGTTCTATGTGGGCTATGCTTATCAAAAGCGGCAAGGATATGCGAATTGAGTTTAAAAATATTTCGGGAAATGAGCAGGTGGTAAGCGCCGAATGGGATGCATATTATACTTTTTCCGCGACAGGAAACATGGTAGTTAATAGAATTAAAGCCTCCTTTCTAATAGAGAACGGAAAAATAACAAAGCATACCGATCATTTCAATTTTTACATTTGGGCTAAACAAGCCCTTGGATTTACAGGGCTTTTATTAGGATGGACAACCTTTTTAAGAAATAAGATCAGCACTAAAGCAAAAGGAAATTTGGAGACCTTTATGGCTTCCTCAAAGACTAATTAACTTTTAACAGTTCAACAATAGCAGCAATAGTTAACTTCTCTTGCTGTCCGCTTTTCATGTTTTTCAATGTTAAGACATCATTGTTCATTTCTTCACTTCCGATGAGTATTACGTAAGGAATATGTTTATCGTCAGCATAGCTCATCTGCTTTTTAAGCTTCGCAGAAGACGGATATAGTTCCGCAGCAATATTTGCCTCACGCAGTTGCTGTAAGATCGGTAGCGCATATCTTTCGGCTTCTTTATCAAAGTTACTGATCAGAACCTTTGTGCCGGCAGCTGCAGATTCAGGGAAAAGATTCAGTTCCTGTAATACATCATAAATTCTATCCGCACCAAAAGATACCCCAACTCCGGTTAAGCCCTTTAAACCAAACATACCAGTTAGATCGTCATATCTTCCACCACCACCAATGCTACCCATGGCAACCTCATTGGTTTTCACTTCAAATATGCAACCTGTATAATAATTTAATCCTCTTGCCAGCGTAATATCTAATTCAACATTCGGATTCATAGATGAGTCTGATTTAAGCATTGAATTTACATAATCAAACACCGCCTCTATTTCCTCAACACCTTTAAGTCCTGTTGCTGAAATGGACAATACTGTTTTTAAACTATCCAGTTTTTGCTCGTTAGTACCTTCTAGCAAAATAACCGGCTTTAATCTTTCTATATCTACCTCAGTAAACCCACGCTCCAATAGCTCTTTAATGACACCCTCTAAACCAATCTTATCAAGTTTATCAATAGCAACAGTCATATCTATAATTAGTTCAGGTTTGCCTACAACTTCAGCAATTCCTGATAATATCTTACGGTTATTGATTTTTATAGTAAAGTCCTTTAATCCAAGGTTGCTCAATGCTTCCTGATAGATCAGTATAAACTCAGCCTCATTCAATAAGCTATCAGATCCAACAACATCCACATCGCACTGATAAAACTCTCTGTAGCGTCCTTTCTGTGGTCTGTCGGCACGCCATACAGGCTGTACCTGGAATCGTTTAAAAGGAAGAGAAATATCATTCAGGTGCATAACAACATAGCGTGCAAAAGGCACCGTTAAATCGTAACGCAATGCTTTTTCGCTAATCGATGAGATAATGGCATTTGAATTTGCCTGCGAAAGCACTTCTGGCTTTACCTTAGAAAGGAAATCACCGCTGTTTAAAATTTTAAATATAAGCTTATCACCCTCATCACCATATTTACCGGTTAAGGTTGCTAGATTTTCCATTGAGGGAGTTTGTATTTCCGCATATCCATATTTTCTAAACACCGTTTTAATGGTATCAAAAATATAGTTACGTTTTACCATTTCCTGTGGAGAAAAATCTCTGGTTCCTTTAGCTAAAGAGGGTTTGATATTCGACATGAGCGCAAAAGTACAAAAAGTAACAAGCATAAAAAAGCTTGCCTGTATTATACACAGGCAAGCTCAATATTTAAATCTCTTTGAAGAGAATTCTGATTAAACTAATAACCTAACAGGTTCTTCCATTAATGCTTTAAATGTTTGCAGGAATGCAGCACCCGTAGCGCCATCAACCGTACGGTGGTCACAACTCAATGTAACTTTCATTATATTTCCTGGAACAACCGCACCATTTTTAACAACTGGCACTTGGGAGATTCCGCCTATAGCAAGAATACAAGAATCCGGAGTATTGATGATAGCAGTAAATTCATCGATACCAAACATACCCAAGTTTGAAACAGTGAAAGTTGAACCTTCCCAATCAGCAGGCTGTAATTTTTTAGCTTTCGCACGTTGTGCGAAATCCTTAACCTCAGCAGAGATACGGGACAATGATTTTCCATCAGCAAACCGTACTACAGGAACCAATAATCCATCTTCAACAGCGATAGCTACACCTATGTTTACATGCTCGTTGTAACGAATTGCATCACCTCTCCAAGAAGAGTTCACATTTGGATGTTGTTTTAGAGCAACAGCTACTGCTTTTAGAACTAAATCATTGAATGATAATTTAACAGGAGAGAATTCATTCATCTTAGTACGTGCAGCAATAGCGGCGTCCATGTCGATAACCATGGTAAGGTAGAAATGCGGTGCAGTGAATAAGCTTTCGCTCAAACGTTTAGCAATTACCTTACGCATTTGAGAAACAGGTTTCTCAGTGAATTTCTCTTCACCTAAATATTGTGCAAGTACCGGTGCAGATTTTTCTGCAGGGGCACCTGATTCAGCAGCTTTGGCAGCAGGCTTAAAGTTTTCAATATCTTTTTTAATGATACGACCACCATCTGCACTGCCAGCAACCTGACTAAGGTCAATTCCTTTTTCCTGAGCAATTTTTTTCGCTAACGGTGATGCTTTTACTCGATCAGTGTTTCCTGAAGCAACAGGAGCTTCTTCTTTCTGAGCCACTGGTGAGGATTTCTCTTCAACTGGAGCATCAGATTTTTTATCGGCAGCAGGTTTTGCCGGCGCATCGCCCTGGCTAAGTATCCCACTAATGTCAGTTCCTTCCGGACCTACAATGGCAATAATTCCATTTACTTTAGCCGCTTGTCCTTTTTCAACACCAATATGTAATAACGTTCCTTCAGCATAACCCATCACTTCCATAGTAGCCTTATCGGTTTCTACGTCAGCAAGTATGTCATCATTTTTAACTTTATCGCCTACTTTTTTATGCCATTCAGCAATTACGCCTTCAGTCATAGTATCACTTAATAAAGGCATGCGAACAACCGTAACACCTTGTTTTTCTAAATCTGCATCAGTTACTGCAGGAGCCGAAGCAGCTTCTTTTTTCTCCTCAACAGGTTTATCTGATGATGATTTCTCTGTCGCAGGTTCTTCTTTAGCAGGTGTTGCACCGCCTTCGGCGTCAAGAGCAGCTTTATAATCTTCACCCTCTTTACCAACTACAGCAATTATAGCATCAACAGGAACAGCTTTACCTTCTTCTACACCAATGTACAATACGGTACCATCCCAATATGATTCTAAATCCATGGTTGCCTTATCGGTTTCCACTTCGGCCATAACATCGCCGCTTTTAACTTTATCGCCAACTTTTTTATGCCACTTAGCCATAACACCTTCTGTCATGGTATCGCTCATTTTGGGCATTCTAACTATTTCAGCCATTCTATATATCTATTGAAATGCGTTCTAAATTAATCTTGTACGTATGGGTAGTCTTGTTGCACATAAACATCAGTATATAATTCTGATGCCTCAGGCCAAGGAGACTCTTCAGCAAATTTCACAGATTCATCAACAATCTGTTTTACTTTATTTTCAATTTCTTCAATCCATGCCTGATCAGCATATTTCTCTTTAAGAATCGCTTCTCTTACTGTTTCAATAGGATCTTTAGCTTTATACTCTTCTAATTCATCTTTAGTACGATATTTAGCAGGGTCAGACATAGAGTGTCCACGATAACGGTAAGTTCTCATCTCTAAGAAAGTCGGTCCCTCGCCATTTCTTGCACGTTGAGCAGCTTCATCCATTGCGTTGTGAACTGCAACAGGATCCATTCCGTCAACTGGGGCACATGGCATATCGAAACCTAATCCTATTTTATAAATATCAACCATGTTGGTGGTACGCTCAACTGAGGTACCCATTGCATAACCGTTGTTTTCACAAACAAATATTACAGGTAATTTCCAAAGCATCGCCATATTGAAAGCTTCATTTAAAGCTCCCTGACGAACGGCTCCATCACCCATATAGCAAACATTTACATTTTTAGTGCCTTTATATTTTTCAKMANAWCGSAAKASCKKCKCCAAGAGGGATTTGTCCGCCCACAATACCATGGCCACCATAAAAATTAAATTCCTTACTAAACATGTGCATAGAACCACCTTTGCCTTTTGAGCAACCTGTAGCTTTACCATACATTTCGGCCATAATGCTATTTGCACTTACGCCTTTTGCCAATGCATGAGCATGATCACGATAAGCAGTTATCATGGAATCTTCCGGCTGCAATGCAGAAATTGCTCCTGCAACAACGGCCTCCTGGCCAATATATAAATGACAAAATCCACGGATTTTCTGTTGTCCGTATAGTTGTCCAGTTTTTTCTTCGAACTTGCGCATCAGCAACATCGACTCAAACCACTTCAGATAGGTATCTTTATTAATTTCTACTGCACTCATTGTTGGGTGTTGATTTTTATTTACGAGAGCAAATCTACTTCTTTATTGCAACATATCGAAGAAAATGATGTAAAATGCACACTAAGGTTACAAAAAATGTTAATAACTTTTGATATTAGGTCCATGACATTTGGATAACATTTGTAAAATACATATGTTTGCCATCCAAACAATAAGCCCTAGTGGTGTACGTTTAAGTGTAAGTGCCTTTTACCCAAACTTAACAGTATAACATGATAAAAAAGTTTTTGTTGTCTTCCCTGATTGTATTGTGCAGCCTTTSGGCCNMWMRRCGCACAAACAAAAACAAAAGAAACTAATAAATTAGAGGATCCCGATAATTTAGCTTCGCAGTATTTTTCGCAAGTGATGGGTGTTGCTGTTGATGCAACTTCTAATATTAAACTCTACAAATTCATTTACGAATGGATTGGCACTCCTTACAGATTTGGAGGAAACACGAGTAAAGGGATTGATTGTTCCGCTTTTACAAAAGCTATTTACGATAAAGTTTTCAACACTACCATATTAAGAAATTCAAGAGATATTTTCAGCATGGTTGATCCATTGCCAAAAGATGAACTAAAAGAAGGTGATCTTGTATTTTTTAAAATAAAAAGCAGAACCATTACGCATATCGGCATCTATTTGGGAGATAATCGCTTTGCTCATGCTTCATCAACACGCGGTGTCGTAATCAGTAATTTAAATGAACCTTATTACTCAAGATATTTCTATAAAGGCGGAAGAATAATAGATGCCGTAAAGAATGATCTGATCGAGGAATAAATTCTATTTGGACAAAAACGCATTTAAGTCTTCCTGATACTTTAGGAAGACTTTTTTTATAAAATAAAAATGAGACTTCTAAGCGTAAGCCTTTTAAATATCATACTCAGCTTAATCTTGTTAAGTTGCACTACCACAGCATCAACTACTACTGAAGTTTCACAGAGTCAAAATATCCTCCAAAAGGATACTGCAGCTTTTAAAAAAGACACCATTTCTATAATTGGTGTTGGCGACATCATGCTCGGATCCGCCTATCCTGATAAATCTAATTTACCAAAGGGAGACGCTATAAAGAGCTTTAAAAATGTCGATACCTTTTTAAAAGGAGATATCGTTTTCGGAAATCTTGAAGGATGTTTTCTGAACAGTGGTAAATCGACAAAATGTAAAGACACTACCGGAAATAGTTGTTTCGCATTTAGAATGCCAGAAAGATATGCCGGAATTATAAAAAATGCGGGCTTCAATTTATTAAGTATTGCTAATAATCATGTTGGCGATTTTGGCTTTAAGGGCAGGAAAAGAACCGCCGAGATTCTTGATTCACTAAACATACATTACGCAGGCTTGCAGTCGCATCCCTCAGTAATTTTCGAAAAAGACAGCATCAAATACGCTTTTTGTGCATTTGCACCCAATGAAAACACGGTCTCTATCAATAAACTTGATAGTGCAAAATCGCTCGTTTCAAGATTAAAAGCACAGGTTGACATTGTTATTGTTTCCTTTCATGGTGGTGGTGAAGGAGCCAAATTTGAACATGTTCCCAGAACCGATGAAATATTTTATGAAGAGAACAGAGGGAATGTATATGCGTTTGCTCATGGTGTGATAGATGCAGGAGCAGATGTAGTCCTTGGCCATGGCCCACATGTTACAAGGGCAGTCGAAGTGTATAAAAATAAGTTCATTGCATATAGTCTTGGTAACTTCTGTACTTATGGAATGTTTAGTCTTAAAGGACCTAATGGATTTGCTCCATTATTACAACTAAAAATCAACTCAAACGGCGATTTTATTCTTGCAGACATCATTTCCGTAAAACAAGATAAGATCAACAATTTAACTATAGACACCCATTACACTGCCTTTAAAAAGATTCAGTGGTTAACCAATACTGACTTCCCCGAACATCAGTTAAGTTTCTCTGCAAATGGACGCATTGAATTAAGAAAGAACTAAGCTTCGTCTTTTGTATTCTTTATTAAGCCTATACCAGACACGAAGAATATAATACCAATAACGGCAACTACGATCAATTCCCTGGTCTGAATGCTATGTTGAACATATCCGTACCCAGCATAAATAAGCGCTATTATTCCCAAAACAGTTAAGATGGTTCCAAAAGTTCGTTTAACATTCATAAGGTAAATTTTAGTTACATTAGTTACTAATACAATATCTGTGCCCGATTGTTCGTACCTTGACTTATTCATTATTCTAATTAATTATAACGCTATGGAATACACTTTTTACATTATCCTTTTTATCGCAGCTGTGATATTAATCAGTTCATTTGTAACGGTTAAACAAGGCACAATTGCAGTAGTAACTATTTTCGGAAAATACAGAAGATTATTAAGCCCGGGATTAAGCTTAAAAATACCCCTTATTGAAAATATTCACTCCAGAATTTCAATACAAAACAGATCTGTGGAGCTTTCTTTCCAGGCCGTAACACAAGATCAGGCCAATGTATACTTTAAGGCCATGTTGCTATACTCTGTAATTAATCATGACGAGGAAACGATTAAAAACGTTGCCTTCAAATTCGTAGATTCTACGAACTTAATGCAAGCTCTAATTCGTACTATTGAGGGCTCTATAAGGGCATACGTTGCCACCCAAAAGCAAGCAAATGTGCTTGCACAGAGAAATGAAATTGTTGATCATGTTAAACATCAGATAGATCAGGTACTAGAAAGCTGGGGCTATCACTTACAAGATCTACAGCTTAACGACATTACATTCGATGAAGAAATTATGCGCTCCATGAGTCGCGTTGTGGCCTCAAACAACTTAAAAGCTGCCGCCGAAAACGAAGGTCAGGCTTTATTAATTACAAAAACCAAAGGTGCTGAGGCAGACGGTAATGCTATTAAAATTGCTGCTGCTGCAGAACGTGAGGCTGCCCAGCTTAGAGGTCAGGGTATTGCGCTGTTTCGTGCAGAAGTTGCGCATGGTATGACCAAAGCTGCCCAAGAAATGGAAGAGGCTAATCTTGATATCTCAGTTATTCTTTTTACTATGTGGACAGAATCCATTAAACAATTTGCCGAGAACAGTGAAGGCAATGTTATTTTCCTTGATGGATCTACTGAAGGCATGAATCGAACAATGAAAGAAATGATGGCCATGCAAATGCAAAAAGCCTCTGACAATAAGAAATAGATATCGGAGGATGGTCTAAAAAAAGCCTGATCAAATCTGGAGGGCACTGAAAAAGGAGCTCGAAAATATATGAGATAAATAAAGTTATGAAATAACTGAATTTGACGTCCTTAGATTAGCCACAGGAAATTTCAGCTAGAAAAACTTCTTACAATTTAAAGAAAATGGGGTAATTCATGATTTATGAACTACCCCATTTTTGTAAAGGACTTTTTCAGTGCCCTCCAGATTTGATCAGGCTTTTTTTTGTAAAATTATTAATAATCTTTTACTGGAATTCTTTTACTGTTTTAACGACACTCTTATCTTTAGGATTCGCTGACTTCATAAAATCAAGCATTACTTTTAAGCTCTCTTCTTCAACAAAATCAAAGCTTTCTTCCTTAGCAATTTTTGCGCCTTTCTTTATTGGAGCAAGACCTCTTTCTGCCCTCAACAGATTTGTTTTTTCCAGTGATTTAGCTTCAAGACTGTCGCGCTCTGCTTTAAGTTTGCTTTCGTTTAAAGTTATCGAAACCTCTTTTTCTCTTTTCTTCATGTCGGCAATATCCTGGTTAAGGATTTTGTAATCTAAAGACTTAGCCATTCGTTCCTGATGAAGCTTGATCAATTCAGGTTTAATTGGGTTAAGGTCTGCAACTGCTATAAAATTAGATTTCTTCACTTCATCCCAAGGCAATGCCGATTTTTCAGTATCTTCTCCAATTTTGTCCATTGGGTATAAAGAAGGGAATACTATATCAGGCATTACACCTTTATGTTGTGTACTGCTACCAGTTACACGATAGAATTTAGCCATTGTTAAATTGATCTGACCCAATTGAGGTGGTGCAACTCCATCTTTACCTGCAGCTCCGCCCGCTACATTTTTACCTACTAAAGCAGCAAGTCTTTGCAGGATCGACGGATTTACAAGCTGATTCATGTCAATCGAAGATTGTACGGTTCCCTTACCGTAAGTCTGGGTTCCCATAATAATTCCCCGTCCATAATCTTGAATTGCGCCCGCAAAAATCTCCGAAGCAGAGGCACTCAATCTATCAACCATTACACCAAAAGGCCCCTCCCAAATTGCACCTGCATTTGTATCCTCATTAACTTCAATCCCTCCTTTAAGGTCTTTAACCTGCACAACAGGCCCTTTATCAATAAATAAACCCGTAAGATCAATAGCTTCTACCAGAGAGCCTCCACCGTTGGCCCTTAAATCCATTACTATTGCATCAACCTTATCGCGATTTTTAAGGGTATCAATTAATAATCGTACATCACGGGTTGTACTTTTATAGTTCGGATCTCCAGCTCTTGCAGCTTTGAAATCTGCATAAAATGCCGGAACCGTAATGATACCAATCTTATATGGCTGGCCGTTAGATTGTATTGTTTTCACTTTTTTCTTAGCAGATTGTTCTTCCATCACAATCTTTTCTCTAAGCAACTCAACGATTACTGGTTTCGAAGAAAGTTCCATTCCTACAGGAATTATTTTCAATCTAACTTTAGTTCCCTTAGGGCCCTTAATTTTTGCGACAGAGTTTTCTATTCTCCAGCCAATGATATCTTCAAATTCTGCATTCCCTTGTGCTACACCTACAATTCTATCTCCTGCACTTAGCAGTTTGCTTTTAAAAGCCGGCCCTCCAGGAATGATCTCTGAAATTTTAAGCACTTCATTTTCCAATTGTAATCTTGCGCCTATACCTTCAAATGAGCGAGCCATATCTTCATTAAAGGCCTGTGCGTTGGCTGGATTAAAGTAATTAGTATGCGGATCTATTGTCTCCGTAAAGGCATCCATAATGGTCTGGAATATATCCTGATTATTAACTTTAGATGCCTGCGACTTTAAATTCTGATACCTCTTGGTTAAGGTCTCAACATTTTTAGCTTCGGTTGTACCTGCGATTCTTAGGTTCACAAGCTCATATTTTACTTTCTTTTTCCAGATATCGTTCAAAGCGGTTGAAGATGCTGCCCATGGCATTTTTTCCCGATCAAAAGTATAAGTATCATTTTGATTGAAATCGTACTTAGCTTTTATCTGATTTAGAGAATATGCCAACCATTCGTTATATCTTTTCAGGTATACATTGAAGATATAAAAAGGTGCATTTAGATTTCCACTTCTAAAATCATCATCCAAAGAAAATCTAAATTTTTCAAACTCTTTTATGTCTGATGATAAGAAGTAATACTTATAAGGATCCAAATCCTTTATGTATTTATCCAAAATCAAAGAAGATATTGAATCATTTACTTTTATTTTCTTGTAATTCCAGTTTTCAATGAGCGTAACTATTTCTTTGCATACCAGTGCTTGTTTTTCATCGGGCACAATATTACTTACACCCTGAACCATTTGCTGAGGTTGCGGTGATGCATGACATGCGAGTACAGCGGCGGTAAAGGTTACCAATAATATTCTTTTCAACATCTCTTTTACTAATTTAAAATCCATTTTATAATTACACACTAATATGATACCAATTTCATAAATAAACAGAAAAGAGACAGTAATAATACTGTCTCTTTTCTGTAAACTTACGAAAGTTCTGGAAATACTATTAAAAAAACTAAACTAAAAACACCTTCAAATACAGAAGATTACAATTATGTATTTTTATTTCTTTTTTGATGATTTCTTTGCAGGTTTTGCTGCTGCTAGTGCAGGGAGCATAGATCTTGCCTCTTTAATCTGATTTTTGAATTCATTGGTATTTGCTGATTTTGCTAAAAGCTCAGCCCTATTAATATCTTTAGTTGCTAAAGCATATTCTTTTTTTCTGATTTTTACATTTGCAGCACCCAAAACAGACTCTATATAAGCCGAACTATTCCCTATTTGCTTTGCCAATATTCCTTGCTGGGTATAAAACCACAAAGATTGGGTAGGCTTATTCAACGCAAGGTAAATCCTACCCAACTGGCTATAAGATTCCATTTGCCCGTTTCGGCTTCCGATTTTTGAGTAATTTTTTAAGGCTACATTTAAAACAACTTGTTCTGCTTCACTAAAATGAGCCAACTGATAATGAACGTTACTTAATCTCATTAATGCTTCACCATAACGAGCAAATTGTTTAGCACTATTGTATTCAAAAGCTGCTTTCCCAAATAAGGTTACTGCTTCATTAAGTTCTCCATTTCGTTCATTTTTCTCGGCTTCAGCAAAGTATGTATCTCCTTCGTTCTCATCCAGATTGGAAACCACAATATTTATAGCCCCACTTCCCTGAGGGGGTTGCTGAGGCAGAAAATGACTGGTTTGGGTCATTGCTTGATTTGATATAATCAGAAAAATGATTGCTAACCAACTCTTGTTCATGCGGTAAAGATATAACAAAAGTAATAAACAACACTATATCATCTTTACCATCCTAAACAATCCCGCCCATTAGGGGATCCGTTTTAGTCTCAACACCGCTTTCTACTCTTCCTGCAAACCGCTCTTCAAAAACATCATTCCCTTGTAGCTTCACGCTGATGTCGTACCAATGGTAAGATTTTGAAAGGTCTAGCACAACGCTCGCTTTACCACCCGCCGCAACTAATTTTGTTTGACGGCCTTTGCCATAACTATTGTCTATTATAATAAATGTTTGAGCTGTTGCTCCATTATTAACAATATCAACTTTAATATTACCCGTCAACTTAACCGGACTAAGTCGGTTATGCTCATAACTAGCCTGTAAGTTTACCTGCGGATTATTCTTGTTCCCAATAAACTCTCTATAAAACCCATTTGGCCCATGAACTCGAAGATGATAGACACCATTTTCAAATGCATTAACGGGCCAACTGTAATTTAAATGATCTCCCGCGGAAACAGCAAATGACCAGTTTCTAGAGATTTCATCTTTACTTGTTTCATCATTGTATTTAACAGGTGCGCTTACCGTAAATGGAGATCCGACTGCTTTTTTGTCGAAAATTTGATTTCCCGACACGAAATTGATTTCAAAACTTGTCTTGTCCTTACTTAGCCCCCCATCAGTATATAGTTCATAAGGCAAGGCGCAAGATGAGCGTACTCCTTTTTCCTGCACCAACATTCCTGCCTTTTCACCTTCAATTTTCCTGATCTCTGCATCAGAAAGTTTTTTGAACCCTATAGGATCACCTTTAAATTTGGCATTATATATGGTTTCAACATTTTTATTTCTGTCAAGAAAAGCGATCTTTTCTAATTTATCCCCATTATAAGGATTAAAAGCGGACGTAAGATCCCCACAAATCGTGCGACGCCATTCGCTAATATTATCAAGCTTTATGTTCTTTTTGAATTTTTTATTTACGAATCCTTCCAAAAATTGTAGAGTTGAAGTGTGGTCAAAAACTTGTGAGCACACCTTACCTCCTCTGGTCCACGGCGACGCAATAACCATCGGCACCCTAAAACCTAAGCCTATAGGCGCTTCGCGCGCCTGATTTTTAGGAATTCCCTGTTTTAATTCATTCTCCAAACGTACATGTTCTATCTCAGTTTCTATACCTGGAGAACATTTTCCGGTTCCGGGCAATTTAGCATCTGAAATCGAAAAAGGAGGAACATGGTCAAAATAACCATCGTTTTCATCATAAGTAACAATAAATATTGTTTTCTTCCAAACTTCAGGATTCTTAGTTAAGATATCCAGAATCTCTGATACGTACCAGGCTCCATACCATGGAGCGCTTGGATGATCAGAAAAGTTCTGCGGTCCTGCAAGCCAGGATACAACTGGTAATTTCCCTGTATTTACGTCTTGTCTGAATTGATGAAGCAAATCTCCTTTTGGCACAGTCACCTTTCGTTTTTCACCTTTATCATTATAGGTTAGCGCCGTAATAGATCGAAAATCAGCATCTCCAGAATTGACTACGAAAGCACTTTTGTATAGGCTCTTTTCTTTCTCCGACAGTTTTTCATAACTTTCCTTGTTCCACTTTGAAAGTTCGCTGCGCGCATTATCTAACACCTCTTGTTTTTTTCGAACGCTTTCTAGCGCCTTTTTCCCGTCTTCATCACTAGATGGGGTTCTTTCCTGCAATTTATTAATCTCACCAGGAAGCTCTTCTGCTTGCTTCTGTAGATTTTTTATATACCGCTCGGAGAATTTAACATTATACGCTTTAAAGAATTCCAGAAGATTACACCCAAAGTTTGATAACCAGGATCTTTCTTCACCAATAAACCCACCTCCACAGCTTAAATCATTTTGATAGAATTTCCATGGGATGTTATTCTCTTCCAACAATTCAGGAAAAGTACTCCATGGCATATTCCCATAACCAAAATCTGTATTTCTGATGTTGGCTTTGGGAATGCCGTCCTCATCATGAGTAATTTTGCCTGTCCAAAAGAAAGAACGGTTAGGTGTAGTACTTGTCATTGCAGAGCAAAAGTTCTGGTCGCATACCGTAAAAGCATCGGCCATACTATAATTAAATGGTAAGTCCTCGCGGGTATAGTAGCCTAATGTTAAAGGCATATCAGCATATGTCTTATTCCCCGATCGTTTTGCAGGAAGCCATTTATCGTATTTTCCATAGTTATTGGCATCTACCTGGCTTGCTCTCGAATGAGGCAGATCGCCCATCCAGGTAACTTTTGTATCTTTTATATTTAATCGAAATGGGGAGTAGGTATTGCCACTCGCATCCGTTTGCAACCATACAGGTTTTTTATCCGGCAAATAAACAGCTCGGGGATCATTAAACCCCCTTACACCTTGCAAGGTTCCAAAACAGTGATCAAAGGAGCGGTTTTCTTGCATTAGTATAACCACATGCTCGGCATCAAGATATGTGCTACCTATTTCCGGATTTATAGCAAAAGCCCTTTGTATTGCAGAAGGCACCATAGTCGACATGGCTGTACTGCCTGATAATAACGCTATCTTTTTTAAAAAATCTCTGCGTGAGTCCATTTCGTTAATAATTAAGTTTTCGTGCGCCAATGCCGCAGGTCAAATATCTTTCACGAAATTAAAATTAGTGTTAGCATGCAGTTAATCTATAAGAAAAACCGTATTATAACTGTTACGTTATCGCAAACAGTTAGGTGTTATTAAGGAAACACTTCTAATCCATCATCAAAAGCAGCCCAAACCATATAAGAATGAGAGTCTAAGTGATAAATTTCTCCTTTTGATGAAATTCCTATTACGCCGGCAAAACCATCTATAAGTTTCAACTCTGCAAAAGATTTCTCACAAGCATCTTTCAGAGTAAACCCATCCGTTACACGCGTCACTATTTTTGCTGCCATTGCAACGTTAACAATATCTTCTCCTACACCTGTACAAGAGATACCAGCAAACTGATTTGCAAAATTTCCTGCCACAGTGGCAGAGTCACTTACTCTGCATGGGATTTCAAAGCCTTTTCCCCCTGTAGAGGTTGCTGCGGCTATATCGCCATCAGCATCCAATGCTACACAACCTACAGTCCCTTTTCTTTCCTGCTGATTCAATTTTGCCTCGTACTCTTGCCGCCTTTGTGGGGTAATAGGATCAAAATAACCAAAGCCATTTTTGGTAGCAAAAGCACATGCTCCTTCGCCACTTAGCACTCTGTCTTCATAGCTTAGCAATTTCTCGGAAACCTGAATAGGGTTTTTTACATCCTCAATATTGATAACCCCACTAAATTTTTGTGTTTTACCATCCATTAAAGACGCGCTTAAACGTACCTTGCCATCACTTTGTATCTGAGATCCCAAACCTGCATTAAACAATTGGTCATCTTCAAGCAAACTTACAGTATAAACTACGGTTTCTAAAGCCGTATGCGTTTGCAAATAACTATGAGCTTGGGTAACTATAGAAGCCAGCGCCTGCTGCTTTGCCCTTTTTGTCTCCTGATTGGTATCAGATTCACTAAAAAAACCACCATGTATAATTACTTTCATCCTAATCTGTTGAAACAACCTTTGGATGATGAATGGTCAACTTATGCTCAGTAAGGTTATAGGTATCTCCATCACACATCACATGTACAATCATGTTTTTAATAGAAACTGGCTGCCCCATCTCAACATCTGTTAAATTGGTGTCAGCCATATCTCTCCCATCAACCAAAATAACCATTCCACTGCCTATTGCTTCCATCTTATTTCCTTCGGAAATAAATAATCCGGTATCTTCACCTAAACCTATTCCCAAAATCCCCGGATTACTTGCTGTAGCATATAACAGACGACCAATTCTACCTCTTTGGACAAAATGCGTATCTACAATTACACCATCAATAAACCCTAATCCACCGGTAATTTTAACCTCTCCTTTCAAAAGAGCATCCTTAGAACTTCCCTGATAGATCATATTTTTTGAAGATGCCGCCGCACCAGCTGATGTCCCTGCAATTACTACAGGTTCATTCTGATACTTATCTAACAAGATTTGGTGAATCGATGTCCCTCCAAATATGGATGACAAGCGTAGTTGATCTCCTCCTGTAAATATAATCACATCAGCAGCCTTAACCCTCTCGCAGTTCTCATTTGAATTGGCTTGCTCCCGACTATTAATATTTAATACACCCACGTCATGCACATCAAGCTGCGCAAATGCCTTTATATATTCTTCTCCAACTTTCTCTGGAATAAGTGAGGCTGTGGTAATGATTTCAAATCTGGATTTACTATCTCTTACAGATTCAACAGTGATTTTCTTTAAAATACCTCTTTCAAAAAAGTTCATATTTTGGGGCAACCCGAACTGAGTTTCGGTAAAACTTCCGGTATTTATTGCACCCCCTATAATAATTAATTTACCCTTCGGAGCCATTTTAAATATTTATATTTCCAATAGGGCCAAACTTAGATAAAATTGATTTGTAATGCAATTTTAACCCAATTAACAATTTCATTATTTAAACTTTACCTCCAAATTATTTACACAAAATATATTCACAACAAATTGGATTTACAACTGCATAATTCTCGGAAAATTTTTATACTTTAATCTCTCCATTTAAAGCATAAAGTAATCCGGGTAAAAATTCGAAATACTTTTAAAAATATGCTGTAAAAAGCCAAGGGCATTTTCTTCAAAGAGAGCAATAGTAAACAACAAACTTATTTAAGCTTAGCGTGTTATAGAACTAACGCTAGGTGGATTTAATCATTAAAGAACAAATTTATACCAATGAAAATATTAGGCATACAGGTGCTTCGTGGACCAAACATTTGGTCGATAAACAGAAAAAAGTTGATTCAGATGAGGCTGGATCTTGGGGAAATGGAGCAGAGGCCTACCAATCTTATCGATGGTTTTAGAGAACGTATTGAAAAATTGATCCCAACCTTACAAACTCACCGATGCTCTAAGGGGGAGCCTGGTGGTTTTTTAGCAAGGATTGAGGAAGGTACCTGGATGGGTCATGTAATTGAACATATTGCATTAGAAATTCAAACCCTTGCAGGCATGGATACTGGATTCGGAAGGACTCGACAAACTAAAACGGAAGGCATTTATAATGTCGTATTTAGTTACATTGAAGAAAAGGCAGGAATTTATGCTGCCGAAGCCTCTGTTCAAATTGCTGAAGCATTGATAAACAACCATGAATACGATTTGGAGACAGATATACAACGTATGCGTGAGCTTAGAGAAATGGAAAGATTGGGGCCAAGTACCGGTTCCATTGTAGCCGAAGCGATTTCAAGAGATATCCCGTGGATAAGGCTAAATAAAAGTTCCCTGGTTCAGTTGGGATATGGTAAAAATCAGGTTCGTTTTCGTGCCACCATGACGGAAAAAACCAACAGCATAGCTGTTGATATTGCCGGCAATAAAGATGAAACTAAGAGACTATTACAGGATTCTGCTATTCCAGTTGCTAAAGGAGTAACCATATCAGATATCGAGGATCTTCCCGATGCTATAAAAAAGGTTGGCTTCCCGTTGGTATTTAAACCACTGGACGGAAATCATGGTAGAGGAGCCACTATAAATGTTAAAACTGTAGAAGCGGCCACCGAAGCTTTTGAATATGCTAAGAACTATTCAAGAAGAATAATAATTGAACGGTTTATTACCGGATACGATTTCAGAGTACTGGTAATTGATCATAAAATGGTTGCTGCTGCGCTGCGTGTTCCGGCACATATTACCGGGAACGGGCAGGATACCGTTCAACAATTGATAGATAAGGAAAATGAAGACCCACGAAGAGGTTATGGTCATGAAAATGTTCTAACTGAAATTACGGTTGACAGGGATACCTTAGATTTACTGGCAAAAAAGGATTACACATTAGAATCTGTACCTCCACAGGGCGAAACCGTGTATCTAAAATCAACCGCGAACTTGAGTACAGGAGGTACATCAATTGATGTTACAGATCTGGTTCATCCGCAAAACGTATTTATTAGTGAGCGCATTTCAAGAATAATTGGCCTAGATATTTGTGGCATAGATATCATGGCCGAAAACTTAACTCAGCCACTTCCGGAAAACGGAGGGGTTGTTTTAGAAGTAAATGCAGCTCCTGGTTTCAGAATGCACCTTGCGCCTAGTGAGGGCTTACCTAGAAACGTAGCCGCTCCTGTTATTGATATGCTATATCCGCCAGGCAAGGACGCAAGGATTCCAATTATTGCGGTTACAGGAACCAATGGAAAAACTACCACGACAAGATTAATCGCCCATATTGTTAAAAGCAATGGAACCAGAGTTGGCTTTACAACATCTGATGGTATCTATGTGCAAAATACAAAGCTCATGAAAGGCGATACTACGGGGCCGGTTAGTGCAGAGTTTATTTTAAGAGATCCAACCGTCGAATTTGCTGTATTAGAAACCGCTCGCGGAGGTATTTTGAGAGCCGGGTTAGGATTTAACAAGTGTGACATCGGTGTTGTCACCAATATCCAGGAGGATCACCTTGGAATATCCGATATTCATACGCTAGACGATCTTTGCAGGGTAAAAGAAGTAGTAATTGGTGCAGTAAAGAGAACTGGATGGAGTGTACTTAATGCCGATAATAAATATTGTATAAAAATTGCCAATAATGCAGATAGCAATATCGCATATTTTAGCATGGACGAGAAAAATTCCGTTATTAAAGAGCATTGTAAAAAAGGCGGTATTGCCGCTATTTATGAGAACGGCTATATTACCATCAAAAAAGGCGACTGGAAAATAAGGGTAGAAAAGGTTACCCACATCCCCTTGACTTTTGGTGGCAGCGTTGATTTTATGATCCAGAATGTGCTCGCGGCTACACTTGCTACATTTTTATGGGGATATAAGATCGAAGACATCAGAATGTCATTAGAAACATTTATACCTTCGGCAGCTCAAACACCGGGCAGGATGAACACCTTTAAATTTAAGGAGTTCAAGATTCTGGTCGATTTTGCTCATAATCCTGATGGCTTTAATGGAATAAAAGCCTACCTACAAACCATTGAAGCAACCGAACACGTAGGAGTAATATCAGGCACAGGCGACAGGAGAGATGAAGACATAAAAGAAACTGCCAGAATTGCAGCACAGATGTTTGATAAAATCATTATCTGCCAGGAAAAATACCTGAGAGGCCGCGATCAACAGGAAATAATTAATTTGTTGATAGATGGCATACATGAGGTAAAACCAAACATGGAAATCATTATCAATAATAATGGAAATGATTGTTTGAAATACATTATTGCAACTGCAAAATCAGGATCATACATTACTATTTTAAGTGATACCATTGACAATGCAATTGTTAAAGTTTCTGAATACTTAGACAAGGAATTCGGGGTTTAAAAAATAACCAAATAAAAAAGGGCGCATAAAATTGCGCCCTTTTTTATTTCCTTATAACTTACTAAGTATAAGGTATCCTAAATGCATTTCATCTTTTGGGATATCTGCAGCTGAGCTTATTTGCAACTTATAATATTGTTTAATACTAGTCGGTAGAATGTCCTCAATTTCAAACACATCATCAACATCTACACCATATTTATCATCAATATGTGACGTAGCCCCTTCAAATCCTGTATGTTTATAAAAGGCTGTTTCTTTTGCCTTTTTAATAGCTGTGGCCTTCTCATCAGAAACAGTTAGCATTTTATAGTGAAGCTCGTCAAACTCCCCCTCTTTATAACCGCCCAAATTTAAAAAGAAAAGTTTATCAGCGGTGGATTCATCTTTCTTGCTTACAACTTTTATCTGGTACCCGTCAACCTCTGTTACCTCGCGCCAGGCATCAATATGTATTTTGCAATTTGCCTCTGGCCAAAAAGCAATGATTTCTTGTTTAATATCTTTTAATGAACTTCCTACTGTAAAGAAAACATCATGTTGTTCCGTATGCCTGCCCGGTGGGGTACAGCCCAGTAGTAACATAAATAATTTTGGTGATTCCATAATACGCATCAGTTTACATATGCCCCTTAAGCTCTTCGATCAATTCCTTACATCTTGCTTCTATCTCTAAAAACACCGGTTCAAAAAGATTACTGTCGAAATATGGATCTGTTACTTCGTTTTGGTCCGTTAAAAACATCTTTACTTTTTTGCGTTGTTCTTCGCTTGTTGCTAATCTCTGAACGTCCTTTAAATTATTTCTATCCATCACAAGGATGCTGTCGAATTCATTAAACATGTTTTTATTGAAATGTTTAGCCCTTTGTTTAGAAATGTCATATCCAAAGTTTTTCGCAACAGCAATACTTCTGCTGTCGGCAGGTTGATTTAAATGCCAATCCCCTGTTCCTGCCGAAGCAACGCCCCAATCTAATCCTTCCTCATTAATCAAATGCCTCATAATTCCCTCTGCCAATGGCGAGCGGCAAATATTGCCAAGGCAAACCATTAGAATTTTCATTATTTGTAAATTTCATTTAGAATATTTGCCAAACAAACACCTCCCTTGAGCAGCTGCTCATTCAACAGATTTACAAAGTCGAAGTTGTATTTATAACTCAGCTTATCTTCAGGTTTTGTGTTCTCGTAAATTTTATTGCATGCCAGGTAGGATCCATAAACAAAATCTTTAAGAGAGCTGTCTCTCCAAGCCCTCAATTGTTCATCATTAGGATAATTAATAGCGCTAGCATACTCTGTGTAACTCAACTCCTGATACTCTATTAATGATTCGTCCCATACTCTATGCAAGTTGGACTTCTCTCCAAACCAGGTAACAAAAATTTTGTTCCCCCCTAAATCTTCTTTACGAGCCGTATGCATTGGCTGATTTAAATCGCCGATCAGGTGTATTAGCAAACGCATGGCAAGCTTTTTTTGATCTGGTGTGCTTTGCTTATTTTTTAAAACAGAAATCATTTGCGGAACTTTATTGTATACGTTGGCAGCTGTATCTTTATCTAAAAAGTCAAATACCCCTTGTTTATCCAATCCCGCAGGTAGGTTTACAAAATGCCAGTTGTAGAGATAATTATAAGAAGGGTCCGACTTAATAAAATCACCCCAATTACTTGCCATCGCTAAGCTTTCATAACCTAAAATCTCTTTAATGCTCTTTTTTGCTCTCTTACTAAGGTGGCTTTCTGCTATCTGCCCTACTATTCTATGGCCAAGCATTCCCCATGCACCTGCGCTTAATGGCATATAGGCCAACATAGAAAAAATTATAATTGCCTTAAAAACCTTACCTACTCTTTTCATCTTTGTCTACTTTTAATTGCTCTGCATTATACTATAAGCCCTGCGGTGTACAAATTATTTTTTCTACAAGCTTTAAATCCACCTCTCTTTGATTATCGGTGCCTTCAAGCAACAACCTATTTGTATCTGCCAATTTAATTTTGAAGATTTTAATATACTGTCCTATCTGGTAACATCCCGAAATCTTTTGTTTATAATTAGACTTTGTGAAAGTACCTGTCAAAAAAACACTGTCAGCCCTAACCTGATAAACCCCCTTAGCATATTCTTTCCACACTCCGTTATTGAAGCAGGAATCTGCATAGTAATTCACTTTAGAATGGGTAACCAGGTCTACATAAAATGAATCACAGGTGAATTTGAATTTATGTTGTGTGTAGTTCAGTAATTGATCTGCATTTGGCACACTATCCTGATTCCAAATCCCCTGCAAAATTGGCGATCCTTCTCCTTGTACATTGGGCATTCTTCTACAAGAGAAGAGTACGCATAAACACAATAACACAGGAAACAATAATCTCCACATATATGGGTATTTATTCATTCCCTATTTTAAGCTACCTACCATATCCTCTGGACGAACCCACTCATCAAATTGTTCACCGGTAAGCAAGCCCAATTCTATGGAAGCTTCGCGTAAGGTTTTATTCTCTTTATGCGCTTTTTTTGCAATCTTAGCTGCATTTTCATATCCAACATGAGGATTCAACGCAGTAACGAGCATCAAAGAATTTTGTAAATGTTTCTTAATTTCCGGTAGGTTAGGTAATACTCCCTCAGCGCATTTATCATTGAATGAGACACAGGCATCACCGATTAGTCTTCCTGATTGTAAAACGTTAGCAGCAATAACAGGTTTAAAAACATTCAACTCAAAATGGCCATTACTTCCACCAATACCTACTGTAACATCATTACCCATTACCTGAGCACACACCATAGTCATAGCCTCAGGTTGTGTCGGATTAACTTTACCTGGCATAATAGAGGAACCCGGTTCGTTATCAGGAATGATGATCTCGCCTATTCCACAACGAGGACCAGAACTTAGCATCCTTACATCATTTGCAATTTTCATTAAAGAAACGGCAGTACGTTTGTAAGCAGCAGAAAGTTCAACCATGGCATCGTGGGCAGCTAGTGCTTCAAATTTATTAGGTGCTGTTACAAAAGGAAGTCCTGTTAATTTTGCAATTTTCTTAGCAACCAGAACGTCATATCCTTTAGGTGTATTTAAACCAGTCCCAACAGCTGTTCCGCCTAAGGCAAGTTCACTAATCATTACCAGAGCATTTTTCACCGCCCTGATACTGTTATCTATTTGTTGAACATAACCCGAAAATTCCTGCCCTAGCGTTAAAGGTGTTGCATCCATAAAATGGGTACGTCCAGTTTTAACGATATCATTAAATTCAATTGCCTTTTTATGTAAAGTGTTGCGCAATTTTTCTAATCCAGGTATGGTAATTTCTACCGCTTGTTTATAAGCAGCAATATGCATAGCTGTAGGATAAGTATCGTTTGATGACTGAGACTTATTTACATCATCATTGGGGTGAAGCACTTTTTTATCATCACCCAATGATCCACCGTTTAAAACGTGAGCGCGATTTGCTATTACCTCATTGGCATTCATATTACTTTGAGTACCTGAACCGGTTTGCCAGATTACTAAGGGAAACTGATCGTCTAAGCTACCTGCAACAACTTCATCGCACGCTTTTGCAATTAAATCGGCCTTTTCCGTTGTCAAAACACCAAGCTCAGTATTGGCTAAGGCAGCAGCTTTTTTCAAATAACCAAATGCATGTATAACTTCTTTTGGCATTGAAGCCTCCGGACCAATCTTAAAGTTATTTCTTGAACGTTCAGTTTGAGCACCCCAATATTTATCAGCAGGTACCTGTACTTCACCCATCGTATCGTGTTCGATTCTAAAATTCATAGTATTCTAAGTTTTATACCTGCAAATTTAGGGTTTTTAAAATTTTTAAAGAGCCCTTTAGTGTCAGATGTTTAATACAACTTCAAAAAAAAATTGCAAATAAAATAAAACCTGCAATGTTTAAAACTCTTTTACGTTAAAAGCATTATTATTCCTTAATTTTCGGGCTTTTAAACTGTACACACAATTCATGAGTTATCGTAATATTCTAGCAGTGGCTTCAATGGCCGCCTTTTTATTTATTGCCTGTTCAAATTCCAGAAAAAGCACAACATTACAAGAGCCCAGTAAAGAGCGTACTGTTGAAGATGATAAGGCTGATAGTGTGCTTTTGGCATATGACCCTGCAAAAGGGGATAAATGGATAGCTGATTTTGTACAGAATCTTCATAAAAAGTACGGCTTTAACGGAAATATGCTGGTTGCAAAGGATGGTAAAATCCTTTATGAAAAAGCTATCGGCTGGGCAGATTACCTGCATCGCGATAGCCTAAAGATAAACTCTGAATTTGAACTCGCCTCAGTAACTAAAACTTTTACCGGTACTGCCATCATGCAATTAGTTGAACAAGGCAAACTTTCTTTAAATGATGATGTAAAAAAGTTTTACCCTAACTTTCCGTATGATGGAATCAAAGTAAAACTGCTCCTTTCGCACCGTAGCGGAATGATGAACTACGTGTATTTCATCGATGACATATGGCGCAAAGAAAAGCGTGACATGAAAAAAGGAGTATCAAATCAGGATGTGATGCAGGTCATCGCAGAGAAAAAACCAAATCCATATACCAAACCGGATAATCGCTTTCACTATAACAACTCCAATTATATGGTGTTGGCAGCAATCATAGAGAAAGTAACAGGCAAGCCCTATTCCGATTATATGATGGAGAACATTTTTAAACCGGCTGGTATGAAGCATACTCATGTTTATTCAACTACGGTTTACCCAAAAATACCTGTAGATGTTGTTGGTCATGACCGTTCATGGAGATACTCTGTAGCACAAAATTTTCTAGATGGTCCAGTAGGTGATAAGGGTATCTATAGTACACTGCATGATTTGGTTCTATATGACAAAGCTTTAAAGAATGGCAGGTTATTAAAAAAGGCAAGTCTTGATTCTGCCTATACAGGCCATAACAAAGCCATCAACGGGCATTTTAATTACGGCTACGGGTGGCGCATATTTGATGGAGATAATGGCCGTAAAGTAGTTTATCATACCGGATGGTGGCATGGATTCAGACACATTTATGTACGCGATGTTCAGAAAAACATTGTAATTATCTTTCTGGGCAATCTTACAAACGGAAGTTTGCTACATCTTGATGAACTTTACAAATACCTTAAAACACCTATTATACGCAAAGGTGCTTATTCAGGCTCTGGATCACTACCGGGAAGTGACGAGGATTAAGATATTTTATCAAATGCTATGCCTCTGCTTTTTTTAGAGAGGTAAGTTCTTAGGAGACTATTTTGAGGATTCTCCAGATTAGGATCCTCAGAAAGCGTTTCAATTACAGTATTTCGAGCTTCCTGTAATATCTGCTGGTCTTTAGCAAGATCAGCAAGCTTAAGTTCCAGTACACCGCTTTGTTGTGTTCCCGAAATATCTCCGGGACCTCTTAACTGTAAATCTATTTCCGAAATCTCAAATCCGTTGTTTGTCTTTACCATGGTTTCTAACCGCAGCTTACCATCGGGACTCAATTTATTTCCTGACATTAGAATACAAAATGATTGCTCTGCACCTCTGCCTACTCTTCCACGTAACTGGTGTAGCTGTGAGAGTCCAAATCGTTCTGCATTTTCAATAACCATTATCGAAGCATTGGGTACGTTTACACCAACCTCAATAACTGTGGTGGCAACCATAATCTGTGTTTTGTGATCAATGAAGCGTTGCATTTCAAATTGTTTATCTGCGTTGCTCATCTTTCCATGCACTATGCTAAGTTGATAATCGGGTAAAGGAAAGTGATAACTAAGTTGCTCAATTCCCGCTTCAAGATGTAATAGATCTAACTTCTCGCTCTCCTTTATCAGGGGGTATACAATATAAACTTGGCGCCCCTTCCTAATCTCCTCCTTCATAAACCCAAACATCCTTAGGCGTTGCCCCTCATAAAGGTGTCTTGTTTCAATTGGTTTTCTTCCCACTGGCAATTCGTCAATAATAGACACATCAAGGTCTCCGTATAACGTCATAGCTAATGTACGTGGAATTGGTGTAGCAGTCATCACTAGGATATGAGGGGGGATAACGTTCTTTCTCCAAAGTTTTGCTCTCTGTTCAACACCAAACCGATGTTGTTCATCAATTACCACAAGTCCCAAATTCTTAAACACGACCTTGTCTTCTATCAAAGCATGCGTACCAACCAGAATATCAATCTCACCAGCTTCAAGGTCATTATGAAGTTGTGTTCTTTGTTTCTTTGTGCTGCTACCTGTAAGAATAGCAACTTTCACCAGTCGATCCTTTAACAGATCTACAATAGATTGATAATGCTGACGTGCTAATATCTCTGTAGGAGCCATCATACAGGCCTGATAACCATTATCGCTTGCAAGGAGCATGCTCATAAGCGCAACAACTGTCTTCCCGCTCCCCACGTCTCCCTGCACGAGTCGATTCATCTGAATTCCTCGCTGTGTATCAAGCCTGATCTCTTTTATTACCCTTTTCTGTGCATTTGTTAGTTGAAAAGGCAGGATCTCTTTATAAAACGTATTTATTCTTTCTCCAACTATTTCAAATGAGTGACCCTTAAATCTCATTTCACGCAGCTGCTTATTATGCAATAATTGAAGTTGAATATAAAACAGTTCTTCAAATTTTAATCTCCGCTCCGCAGATTTCAACGATTTAACATCCTTAGGGAAATGAATATTTAACAAGGCTTCTTTCCTGCCAACCATTTGATATTTTTCCAGAATATATGGAGGGATGGTTTCAGCTATTTCCTTAAGGTGCTGTTCAATTAATAAAGTCTGCAGTTTTTGGATCCCTCTACTATCCAGAAAAAACTTCTTTAGTTTTTCAGTAGAATGGTATACAGGTTGCAACCTTAAGTTACCAGTAATAGTTGTTGGTCTGGGGTAGTTCTCTAAATCTGGGTGTGAAATACTAAATGAACCATTAAATACTGTGGGCTTCCCAAATACAATATAAACTTTACCCTTAGTAACATTTTCATCAACCCACTTCAAACTCTGAAACCATACCAGTTCTATTGAGCCCGTCTCGTCAGTGAGTCGGGCCACCAGGCGTTTTTTATGTTTTTCACCTATTTGTTCCTTACTGGTTATCCTGCCTAGTATTTGTACATAGGGTAATTCAGGATCTAATTCACTAATCTTATAAAATCTGGTCCGATCAATATACCTGAAGGGAAAAAAATTCAAGAGATGTTCATAGGTAAAAATACCTAACTCTTTTTGAAAAAGTTCAGCACGTTTAGGCCCTACGCCTTTAAGAAATTCTATAGTCGTATCTAAGGTAGAAACAAACAAGGCTTTAAATATTTTTTCTATTAAATGTAAATATATCTTTTATTATGCTCCAATTAAATACAATAACCGAAACTAATAATAACAAATAGGCCAATAGCTTATGGGAATCAATATGTTCATTAAAATAAAAAATAGCTACTGCAAACGCGATAAGCGGATTTACATAAATAATTATTCCAAGCGTAGATGAAGGAATTCCTATCAAAGCGTACAGGCTCATAAACAAAGGAATTATCGTAAATATCACTGCAACCACAGTAATGTTTCCCCAAAACCATAAATTAGTTGGAAAAGATTCATGGTTACCTATGTATAACGGCATCATCAAAAGTACTGCCAACCCAATTTGAGTCGCCAAAACATTTAACTTATCCAGATTTTTCATTTTACGCTGTATGATCAAATAGAAAGCATATAAAGTCGCAATAATAACAGACCATGCCACTTCGATTAAAGATCCGGTAGCAAGTAGGATAATGCTAAACAAGGCTATTGCTAACGATAAAAGCTTTAATCTTGATAGCTCTTCTTTTAAAAGAATGAACCCTCCAAACGCTGTAATTAACGGGCAAACCATATAAGCAAATGCTGCCGACTGTAAACTTACATTGTTTACTGCATAAATGTAGGTATACCAGTTTGAGGTTAAAAGTACAGTGGACGTCGCTAACTGCAGGAAAACTATTTTCCTTTCCTTAGAAGTTATCGATGATAAGTAGGCAATGTCACTCTTCAGATATTTACGTCTGAAAATAAAAATGGTAATCCAAATAAACACAAGGGAGGTAAAAATTCTATAGTACAGAATCTCTTCAGAAGGAAATTCTTTAAGATTTCTTAGTGGTATCGAAAAGAATCCCCAGATCGCAAAAGATAAAATGCCGGCAAAAAAAAACTTAAGGTTAGATTTTGGCAAAACTTACCCTTTATAAGCTGTCATAGATATCTCTACATTTACTCCTTTTGGCAGACCCTTTACCGCTACGGTTTCTCGCGCAGGAAAGTTCTTATGAAAGAATGATCCGTATATCTCATTTACTTCAGCAAACAAAGCCATGTCCGACAAAAAAATAGTTGTCTTGACAACATCCTCAAAACCATAAGACGCTTCTAATAGAACAGCCTTAATGTTTCTCATAACCTGATGTGTCTCCTCTGCAATTGAAGATTGTATAACCTCTCCTGATTCAGGGTTTATAGCAACCTGCCCTGATAAAAATAAAAAGCCATTTGCTGTTACGGCCTGGCTGTATGGGCCAATTGGGGCCGGGGCATTTTTTGTGTTTATTATTCTATTCATTTCAGTAAAATCCAATCAATTAATTTCCATAAAATACCTGCAACAAATACAATAATTGCCGTTGCATTAATAATATGCATTATTTTAATGTTAATGTTAGTGGGCCTGCTGGGGTCTCTTTTTCTAAAAAAATACATCTTACTACAAACTTAGATAAAATAGTCCTAAATACAATTTATTAGCCTTTTCCTCCCTCAATTATAAAACCAGAATTAATTTAATTGGGGAGTAAGTGAAAATATTTTGATAATGATAAGTGCATCCATTGAAACCTACTAATCGCACTGGCTGATAAAATAAAAAAAGGGCCCCAAATTATGGGGCCCTTTTTAAGTATTGTTGTTAGAAAGTATTAGTTTCTAGCTGTTTCAACACGACGATTTTGGATACGACCTTCTTCAGTATCGTTAGAAGCAATTGGATTAGCTTCGCCAAAACCTTTAGTTACAACTTGACTAGCGTTAACACCAGAGTTAACTAAGTAAGTTTTAACAGAATTAGCTCTGTCTTTAGATAATTTCAAATTGTATGCAGCAGTACCTTCGCTTGAAGCGTAACCGTTTACAGCTACTTTACCACCGTTTTCACGCAATACTGAAGATAATTTATCTAAAGTAGGGTAAGCTTCAGTTTTTAAAACTGATGAGTTAAATTCAAATTGGATAGTTTCAAAACCAGTAACATTGCTAGTTGTATCAGGTGCAGTTACTTTAGGTAGAGGACATCCTGAACCGTCAACAGCAGTACCTGCAGGAGTACCTGGGCATTTGTCAAATTGATCAGAAACACCGTCACCATCAGAATCTTTTTTCAAACCTTCAACAGCTTGCTCAACATTAGCAACACGAGCTTTTAAAGCTTCAACTTCTTGACGTAATGAAGGATCTTTCAATTCATCATACATTAAAGCAAGTGGGTTAACCCAATCCAAGTTCGGTTTAGATTTAGAACCTAGAGAGAATTCTAAACCAGCATATCCGTAAGAGAATTTATCTTTGTTAGAAGCACCGTTTGCGTAAGTTCCGTCAAAGTTATCTCCATCAATGAAGTGCATAGTATAACCTAAGTTAAACGATACACGCTCAGAAACTTTGAATTTAACACCAGCACCAACTGGGATATAAGCTTCTTTAACATAAGTTTTAGCATCGTGTCTGTCATTAACATCACCTATAGCTTTATCTTTCCAGTCAATACCATCAACTTTCGGAGCATAAGCGATTAAACCGTAACCAGCAGTAACGAAGAAGTTAACTGAGTTCTCACGACGTAAGAAATCAACAGTAGCAACGTTAACAACACCTCTGATGTCAGCAGAATAGCCAATTTCAGTTTCAAATTCTTTAGGAGAAGTTGAAGCGTTTTTGCTTGATCCAGATACTTTTCCACGGAAAATGTTACCTTCAATACCAAATGCATGACCTAATTGTTTTCTTAGCGAGATACCGTAACCTAAGTTTACGTCCATCTTATTGAAATCATTAGTACCACCGATAGCAACAAATGGAGATAAAACACCACCGTTGATTCCGAAAGACCAAGATCTGTACTGACCTCTTCCACCAAATACCTTGGCCGAAGAAGAAGTTCCAGTAGAATCTTGAGCGTTAGCTAGAGAGGTTACTCCCATCAACGCAACAAAAGAAACTGCTAGACTCTTTTTTAAAGTAGAATAATTCATAATTTTCTTTTTTAAGGTTAAACAAATTTTAATTGTATGTTTTTTTTGTGTAGCAAAATTAAACAAATTTTTAATTTCTCAAAACACTTGTACAAACTCTGTTCCAAATTTATTAAATACCGACAATTATGCAAACATAATACGAATAGTATTTATGTTTTGTATTAAAAAAATATCAATAAAAATGAATCCTCAATTCATTACGGCATAAAAAGCACAAAAACACCGCCTACAGCCGCCTAGATGACTTTTACAATCAGACATTCTAATTTCAGCATGTAAAACAAAAGTTATATACTACCAAAAACAATTAACATTTTTCAAATATTGTCCTAATCCTGTATACAGAAAAGTCCTGTTTTTAAGACAAAATCACCTAAATCCATTGATCAGTAAACTTATAAATGTTAAAATCCGATCTTTTCAACGCTTTTACCATCTCCGAATGAAGTTTAACTTTATCAACATTTTTCATACGATAGTGCGCTATAATCTTAAATGCCTTTTCAGCCAGTAACGATGCCTTCCGTTTTCCATCAGATTCAACAGGAATTGTCAACCATTCGCAAAGTTCATCTATGCCTTCCTTTTTATCCGCAACCGTTTTAAAAACTGGGATCTTGTGATGCAAAACTAACTTCTTCAAGGTGTTAGTAAACACATCAGCACCCTCTCGATCTGCTTTGTTCACAACAAACCCCTGAGCTATTTCCATTATTCCCGATTTTATACTCTGGATTTCATCTCCTGATTCTGGCACCAAAACAACTACAGTCTTATCGGCAAGCCCTGCAATTTCAATTTCGGACTGCCCAACCCCAACCGTTTCTACAATAATCATATCGAAAGTAGCCGCCCGAATCACATCAATCATTTCTATGGTTTTTGCGGAGATTCCCCCCAATGCGCCCCTTGTTGCTACAGATCTGATATATACATTAGGATTATTGAACTGCTGAGCCATTCTTATACGATCACCCAGCAATGAACCAAAATTAAATGGAGAGGTGGGGTCCACTGCCAGAATGGCTATTTTTTTATTCTGTTTGGCAAATTGTTCTGTTATTGCGTTTACGAGTGTACTTTTTCCAGCCCCCGGAGGTCCGGTAATTCCAATTATCGGAACTGCCGACTTAACATTAAGCATGCGCAAAATATCTGCAGAAGGTGCAATATCATTTTCAACCAATGTTAAGGCTCTGGCCAAAGCCAAAAAATTTCCCTGCTCAATTCCTTTTAAAAGGGGATAATTGGTATCCATTAATAAACTATCTTTGGTACAAAGAAATAGAATTTATTCATTATTTAACGCGTTATTCCCAACATCTTTTTTTATTCTAAAATGCCTATACCAAAAATCATACATCAAACATTCAAATCAAAGAACCTGCCTTTAATTACGCGTTGGCATATCTTTAAATTCCTCAAAAGAAATCCTGACTATCAGTATGAATTTTACGACGATGAAAGGATCGAGAAATTCCTCTCAGAAGAGTTTGATGATGAAACATTTAAACTATATCAAAAACTAAATATCGGCGCGGCTAAAGCAGACTTTTTTAGGTATGCCATTTTATTAAAAAAAGGTGGTATATATTTAGACATTGACTGTAATGTTAAACAGAATTTCAATCAATTTATTAGACCCGATGATGTAGCAGTACTATCCCCTGAAAAGAATCCCATTTGTTACGTACAATGGGCATTGTTTTATGAACCTGGTCACCCCTTCCTTCAAAAAACCATGGAGCTGATGCTTCAGAATATCAGGAAAAACGAATTTCCCCATGATGTCCATAAGATGACTGGGCCTACCGTATATACAGCCGCAATCAACGAATGTTTGTCAAAAGATCCAAACATCCCACATAGGACATTCGGAGTTGAATATGCACCATATCTTAAAGACAAGTATAAACTGGCAAAGTTTTTCTTGTATGAAAAAAAATCCAATCACTGGAAAAAACTTCAGGTCTCATCAACCGTATTAAAACCCGAATAAATTCACATACCAATACGATACAAGAAAGGAGCAAATTTCATTGAATTATAAATTAGGGCACGTAAGTTGTAAATTTGTGCCTTTATCCCAATCTACCTAATGCAAAAACGAATTACAGCTGCTTTATTAATTTCTACCTACAATTGGCCCGCAGCATTGGACCTGGTCCTGTCTAGTGTTTTAATGCAATCTAAAATGCCTGATGAAATACTCATTGCTGATGATGGATCTACCCAAGAGACTAAAACAATAATTGAAAAATACAAGAAGCTATTCAAGATTCCTATATTACATTTCTGGCAGGAAGATCTTGGGTTTAGGAAAACCCTTATTTTAAACAAGGCCATTGCAGGTGCAAAGAGCGACTATATTATTGAAATAGATGGCGATATCATTATTCACAGGAAGTTTATCGAAGACCATATAAACTTCGCTGTGCCTGGCACCTTTGTAAGGGCAAGTCGTGGTTATATTGATAAGGAGCTCTCCGCTAAACTAATCAGCAAGAAGGTTTCGAAAATTAATATCTTCAGTAAAAACATAGCCAATTTTTATAGCGTCGTACGTATCCCTTTTTTATGGCCTCTTTTCGAAAAAAAATACAAAGTTAAAGGCGCCGAATTATATGAAATTCATGGATGCAATATGGCCTTCTGGCGTTCTGATGCCATAAAAGTAAACGGGTATAATGAGAGTTTTATTGGATGGGGTCCAGAGGACAAGGAGTTTATTGCCAGATTACTAAACATTGGGCTGCAAAAAAGGTTTCTTAAGCTGGGTGCCATTGCTTTTCATATCTACCATAAGGAAAATTCCAGAGCTTCTTTAGCGGAAAACGAGATGTTATTTAAGGAGACTATAGCGCTTAAAAAAGTTTATTGTGAATCTGGTATAGACAAATATTTATAGGCATGAATAACAAAATCGCTGTAACTCTTGTTATATCTACATATAATTGGCCAAAGGCACTCGATCTCGTTTTCAAGAGCATTTTGAACCTAAGAGCATTCCCGGATGAAATAATCATTGCTGATGACGGCTCAGACGACAGGACAAAAGTAATAATAGAAGAATTCAAGCAACAGATAAAAGTGCCTATTAAACATCTGTGGCAAGAAGATCTGGGTTTCAGAAAAACCATTATTATGAATAGGGCTATCTCTTCTGCCTCTGGCAATTACATAATACAAATAGATGGTGATATTATTTTACATCCAAAATTTATTGCCGACCATATCGAGGAAGCTCAGCATGGCTATTATATAAAGGGAAGCAGATCAATGCTTTCAGCAGACTTAACCAACACCATAATAAGCACCAAGAACATTCGCATCAGTTCCTTAACTAAGGGAGTCGGCAGTAAAATAAATGCTAGTTACTTGCCTATTTTTTCAGCCTTCTTTAAAGGCAATCATTTTCGATCCAACAACCTGAGGGGCTGTAATTTTTCGTTTTGGAAGCATGACTTTATTGCTGTAAATGGTTACAACAATGACCTGGAAGGTTGGGGCCATGAAGATATTGAACTAGCTGCAAGGCTAACAAATCTTGGAATCAGACAAAGACAATTAAAATTAAAAGCAGTTTGCTTTCACCTTTATCACCGAATAAATTCAAGACATAATGAGGACATTAATTTCAAAAAATACCTCAATGCTGTCAGAAAAAAGACTATTCGTTGCAAAAATGGAATTAAAAACGAGTGATAATAAACAGCACCAATAGAAGGATCATTTTTATGAGCTTCCATTTATTTAATCTGAACCAACTGGGGTTTTCCTTAGCAAATCCCATTTCAATGCGCTCTCCAAACCCCAAAAGCCTGCCACTTAGTAAGCTTTGATACAAGTATCCCGCCTCATAACAGTTCTTGATCCAAAAAAGATCCAAGGCCACAGGAAGTGAAAATGTTTTTGATTTATAAAAGGCCTTGATGACGTTGGTTAAAATTTCCACGAAAAGGATGATGGACATCAACAGGCCCAATCCATTAACAGAATAAAAAAACATTATTAAAGGCGAAAAAACAAGCAAAAGAAAAAAAAGTTCCGAGGTATTCAGGAAATCATGATAAGTATAAGGTTTAATCGTATCAAGTACAGCAATATCAGCTGCACCACGTCCATATCTAAAAATCCTTTCAGTTTGGATGGCCCCATTATCCCACCATGGGTGCTCTACAACTGCATCAGGCACAGGAATATATTTTTCCTTATACAATAAGCAATTCCTTAGTAGAAACTCTACGTCCTCACCACCTTTATCCAGCTTTTCGTTAAACAAAGTAATGTCCATTTTTTCTCTATTTAACATAACATTCGCAGTTGGCACCCACACCAAAGGTTTGTTATCTAAAGCAGCCTTAAAATGCCCAGTTGTACCGTTAATATCCATAGCCTGAGTAGCAGCGTTAAATGGAGGGGGGAAATTAGTTACTCCAGCAAAACCAATAGAATCCGGATTCTTTTTAATTGCCTCTGCATACGCTATCAGTAGCTTTTTTGAGGGTGCAATATCATCATCCAGCAACAAGACCCATTTACCCTTACCTAACCTAATTCCATTATTCCGGGTTTTGGAAAACCCCAGATTAATTTCGTTTTTAATCAGGTTGATTTTATCTTCAGCAGCTAATATTAAAATATTATCGGGTATAGCCAACAAAGGATTATCAGCTACAATGTAAAAATTCACTAAAAATCCAGCGGGTCTTTCAACATTGAAAATATTTAAAAGTACATTCTCATCTAACCTGAAAGAAGGTATTACTATGTCAATTGCAGTGCTTTGGTACATGAAATACAAATATACATCGTTTTATATTACACTGTCATTTTAATATATTTGAACATGATAAAAGATTCAGCCTCTGCTGATATAGAGAGTAAAAATTCCAACCCAACATCAAAAATGATTATAGCAAGCAGATTATTACAGCTATTATCATTATTGATTGAAGACTAGAAATCCAGACTGGATAAATGAATCCTGACTAATAAAACTAAATAGTGTGTACCTTTGCTCTTTAATTATTAGTCTTAAACAACAAAATTATCATAACAGATAAAATACTAAATACATTTCAATGAAAATCTATTTCAGATTACTTTCCTTTGCAAAACCAATAGAAAAATTTGCTATACCCTATGTTATCACAACCGTTCTTTCCGTTATATTTAGTGTACTCAACCTTACCTTATTAGCCCCATTATTTGAAACCTTAATATCTGAAAATCCTACTAAAAGTGCCGGCTTGGCCGATAATGCTGCATCTGCATTTAATATTACAGCACAATTTAAAGAGTTTGTAAACTCATCAATAATCACAAACGGGCAGGAAAAAACCTTAACCTATATCTGTATCATTATTGTGATCTCTGTTTTACTTTCCAATGTATTCAGGTACTTCTCTCAACGAACTATGGAAGACTTAAGGGTTCACACCTTGCTTAACCTAAGAAAAACGGTGTTTGAAAACGTAATGAATTTACATGTTGGTTATTTCAATAATGAACGTAAAGGAGACATAATATCAAAAGTGTCTGCCGATGTACAAGTTGTACAATTTACAGTCACAAACACACTGCAGGTTGTATTTAAAGAGCCCCTCACGCTTATTTTCTATATTTTGGTGCTTTTATCTATTTCTGTAAAACTAACCCTATTTTCCTTATTGGTCATTCCAATTTCAGCCTTTGTAATAAGTAAAATTGTAAAAAGAATAAAACACCAGGCCAAGGAAGCCCACGAGTCTTTTGCAAAAATGATTGGTTTTTTAGATGAAGCCTTAGGTGGAATAAAAATTATTAAAGCATTTAACGCCTCTGAGAGGATAAAAGAAAAATTCCACAGTGAGAACGTTTTTTATTCCAACATAAACCGTAAGATGGTAAGGCGCCAGCAACTTGGCTCCCCCTTGTCTGAGTTTTTAAGTATAGTAATGGTTTCATTCATTGTTTGGTATGGTGGTCGCCTGATTATAAGCCATCAGCCAGGTGCACTATCAACAAGTCAATTTATAGCATATATAGCTATATTTTCACAGGTAATGCGTCCAGCTAAAGCCCTTACTGATTCTTTTAGCGGAATCCATACCGGAATAGCTGCCGGAGAACGTGTTCTCGATTTAATTGATACCAAGCCAGAACAGGTCAATAAGCCCGATGCAAAAGAGATATCTTCGTTCAACCATTCCCTGGTTTTTGAAAATGTCTCATTTTCATACGAATCAAAAGAGGTATTGAAGAACATTAATCTTACTATTGAAAAGGGCAAAACTATAGCGCTAGTAGGACCTTCTGGTGGCGGAAAAAGCACCCTTATGGACTTGATACCCAGGTTTCATGACCCAAAATCAGGGCACATTAAAATTGATGGGCTCGACTATGCGGATTTAACTGTAGAAAGTATTCGTTCTCAATTAGGTATGGTTAACCAGGAATCTGTTTTATTTAATGATTCCATATTTAACAATATTGCCTTTGCCAAACCAAACGCAACTGAAGAGGAAGTAATTGCCGCAGCAAAAATTGCTAACGCACATGAGTTCATTCTACAAACGGAAAATGGTTATCAAACTTTTACTGGTGACAGGGGGAACAAATTGTCTGGCGGACAAAAACAGCGCTTATGCATAGCAAGAGCTGTTTTGGCAAACCCTCCTATTATGCTTCTTGATGAGGCAACCTCANSCTCTKSAKWYRSRWTYRGWWWRRMWWRKKCARKANTGYAWWAWACAAATTGATGGAAAACCGTACTTCCGTTGTAATTGCTCACAGATTAAGTACAATACATGGTGCCGATCTTATCATTGTTATTGATAAGGGAGAGATTATTGAAACAGGAACTCATCAGGAATTGATCAACTATAATGGCCTCTATAAAAAGCTAATTGAATTACAAACATTTAGCTAATTCAAAAAGAAGGAAATAAAATTCAATGAAAAAAGGCATTACCGTTATCATTTGTACATATAATGGAGCAACCAGGCTTTCAGAAACACTAAATCACCTTGCCGCTCAGGTTGTTCAAAAAAGCTTAAATTGGGAGATCATCCTCGTAGACAACGCGTCAACAGATGGCACATCTGCTTGTGCAACAGAAATATGGCGACAACATGATATTCAACATGTTCCCCTGAATGTTATCCACGAAAGTAAACCAGGCAAATTATTCGCTTTTCAAAAGGGAATAACCCAAGCCAAATATGAATATTTTATAATTTGCGATGATGATAATTGGTTAAGCCAGGATTACCTTAATGTCGCATTTAATATTTTGGACAAAGACCCAAAAATTGGGGCTGTTGGCGGTCAGGCCATTGCCGTATCTGAGGATGGAATTTCCTTTCCTGAATGGTTTGATGAAGTTAAAGAAGGTTATGCCGTTGGAAAACAAGCTAAAAATACCGGAGATGTCACGTACAAAGCAAGACTTTGGGGCGCCGGATTAGCATCAAGAACACAACTCTACTTGGATACATATATGACATTCCCTTCAGTTTTAATAAATAAAAATGATCAGAGTATATTGTCTGCCGAGGATACTGAATACTGCTTAAGAATCGTTCTTAAAGGATATCAATTATATTATGATTCTAATTTATCTTTAAAACACTACATAACATCCGGAAGACTGACGTTGAATTATAAGAGCAGATTATATGAAAATTTTAGCAATTCCAATGCAATTATGGATGATTACTACCTGGCATTAAAATTTGGCCATAAAGGGAACCTAAGCCTATTTAATAGAATAAGGTTAACTTTAATCACTCCGTTTAAGTATATTTTTTATTCGCACAAAAAGAAATCAAAACAAAGGAAGATTCTGAGCTATCTGCTACCATCTATTATTACTCCAGATTCCATTACCTCCAAAATAAAAAAGCTCATGGATGGGTAACKAATCNNTTAGNWYMTASWMCTRTMRRWAMWRAAGNCNAAARKRRTTTAKKRTGMTTAAAAAGATTAAAAGATTTGCAGAAAACATTACTGCTTTATCCAGATATTCTAACATAAAAACACAACTTTCAAAAAAAAGAAATATTTACTTTTTCTTTCCCTCATGGTCTTTTGGAGGTGCAGAGCGTGTCCATGTAGATATAATGAATCTTTTTAATGACCCTAAACCACTTTGCTTCATTACCGACAGGTCTATAACTAATGGATTCCAAGAAGAATTTGAGGCTGCCGCGGATGTCATTGAACTAGGCAGATGGGCTGAAAAAAAAGAACTTAAACAACACTTATTCAAAAAATTAGCTAAAGCTATAAACGCGCAAGAAAGCCCTATAGTTTCTGGGTGGTGCAGTAGATTTATGTATGACCTGATTCCTCTTTTAGAACCTCACGTTCAGGTAATCGATATTATGCATAATTTTACCGATGACGACAAAGGAATAGAATGGTATAGCATCCCTCATGTACCTAGAATAAACAAAAGGATAGTGGTAGGAAAGGTGCTTATCCAACAGTTTAAAGAATTGTACCGACTAAATAATGTCCCGGATAAGTATTTAGAAAGATTAACAGTTATTCAGAATAAAATTGCTTTTAACGGCTTTTTTCCTGTGAAAGATTATGACGGCGTATTGCAGGTCCTTTTTGTTGCCCGAAACAGCCCTGAGAAAAGGCCAAATGTGCTGATCAGGATCGCAGAAATCTGTTACCAGTTAAATCTTCCAGTTGAATTTAAAATTATAGGTGATTTTAAAGCAGGAGAAACAATTGTTCCACCGAACTCACTCGTCATTGGAGAAGTCCACGATAAAAACATCTTGAATAACTATTATAAGGAAGCGCATCTATTGCTGCTTACCTCCCACAGAGAAAGCTGGGGGCTTGTTGTTTTCGAAGGGATGAACCTGGGTGTTGTCCCAATATCAACGAACGTGGGTGAACTTTCAAATTACATTTCCAGCAAAAAAGAAAATGGAATTCTGGTTGAAAATCTCGACAATGGAGAGGACCTTGCGATGTTATTTGTTAAAGAACTAGAGAATTTTGTCAAAAACAGAGCGCTCTTAAAGAATTTTAGTAACAATGCTTTTAATACTATAAAGCAACTTTCTGATGAATGCGATTTTGATGAGGCCTACAAAAGGGAATTGTCAGTAATGCCTAAATAATATCTTTTTTCACCTAATTATCAGTCATAATCCTAATCTCTCTCACTCATCAACATTATCTTTGTTCAGCATGAACCCAAAAATAACAGTTTTTATGGCTGCTTACAACGCAGCAAATTATATAAGTGAGTCAATTCAAAGTATTTTGGACCAAACTTTTAAAAACTTTGAATTATTGATCGTGAATGATGGTTCTACAGATGAAACGGTCGACATCATAAGCAACTTCAAAGATCCCAGGATTAGGTTAATTCACAATGATAAAAACAGGGGCTTAACATATACGAGGAATGTTGTTCTAAATGAAGCCAGGGGCGAGTATATTGCAATATTAGATAGTGATGATGTTGCAGTACATAACCGCTTAGAACTTCAATACAACTTCTTTCAGGAACATCCGGATTTTGCACTGTGTGGCGGACATGGTTCTGTTATCGACGAGGTTGGCACCCCAGTGGCTGACAACCGATTTACTGTTCCTATCGAACCCGATAAAATAAAAATGACGCTGCTCTTTCAAAATACGTTTATCAATTCAACGGTAATGTATAAAAAGGCCGTATTAAAAGAATTAAACGGCTACGATGACTATGCACCGGCAGAGGATTATGAACTATTTATACGAATTTCAGACAAATACCCTGTAGGTAACTTAGATTCCATTCTGGTAAAATACAGAATTCATGGCAGCAATACTTCCATAGTACAATCAGAACTCGGCCGAATAAAAGTTCGTTCAATCAAAGAGAAACAGCTAACCAAGCTCCAAATAAATGCTGACAAAAAATTGACAGATGCTTTTTTCAGTATATTAGAATGGGATTATAGTACCCCTAATTTCGCAGACTACCTTTCTTTATTCACTAAATTAAAAGCAGCAAACAGATCTTTAAATAAATATCCTGAAATACCTTTTGAAATGATGTTGTTTAACTACTGGTTTGAAATAATTTACATAAAAAAAGCTAAAATGAATGCGCTTTCGTTACTATTAAATAAGAATATTTTTAAATGGTCTTATGTGAGTTTCCGTCAGCTTAGAAAAGCATTTAAGCTTTCAATCAAAGGAATAGGCCAATTATCTACATAAAAATGTGCAGTACTTGTAACAAACATTCCCTGTTTACTAAACATTAATCAATTCAATGAAAATTATCAGATTTTTAGGCGGTTTAGGCAATCAAATGTTTCAATATGCCCTGTATAAGTCTTTACAAAATAAGTTTCCCAATGTTAAAGCAGATCTGCATGGTTATAATGACTACCCACTGCATAACGGGTTTGAATTAGAGAATATCTTTGGTTCGAAAATAAACAAGGTCTCATCATTTACGAGTAATTTATACTACAATAAAAAATGGATTTATAGGAAACTTAGGAGGTTATTCGGTCTCAAGAATACTTATATAGAAGAAAAAACCCTCTTTTCATTCAACGAATCTATTCTCAATAATCCAAGAACAGCATATTATTGGGGATACTGGCAAAATTTTAAATATTTCGAGAATATTGCCGATGAAATAAAAAACGATTTCCAATTCACATCTCCTCTTTCCAAGGAAAATCAACAGATTTTGGATCAGGTTAAACTCAAGAATAGCGTTTCCATTCACATCAGACGAGGAGACTATCTTAAAGATCCACTTCTTGGGGGATTATGTGGCCCTGAGTATTACAAACAAGCGATTAGTTACGTCCAATCCGATTTAACTTCTCCAAGTTTCTTTATTTTCTCTGACGACATTGTTTGGTGTACAGAAAACCTAAATCTTGATAATTGTACCTTTATCTCTTGGAATAAAGAATTGTCTAGCTATATTGACATGCAATTAATGAGCTCCTGCAAGCATAATATCATTGCCAATAGCAGTTTTAGCTGGTGGGCAGCTTGGCTTAATCCAAACCCTGATAAAATTGTCATAGGGCCTAAAAAATGGGTAAATCACAGCGACCCAAATATCAGAATGTCATTTCCACAAAAGTGGATCAGCTTATAGCTGTATTTCTCCAAATATCAACTAAATTCATTTAATGAAAAAAATTGCTTACATCTATCAAACAACCAACAAATGGAGTTACGCGGCTAAAACTGTGGCTAATGGTTTTAAAAATGCTTTTATAGATCGTGGCGATTCCTTTCAATTTTTTGACATAAGTAAGCTCCAAAATTCATTTTGGCCAGCAGAAAAACTCAAGCTCGTCGCTTTCAGTCCTGATATTATATTCACTTCAGTAGATAATATTCCTTATCTACCCTTAAATAGGCTCAAACCTACAGCTCTTGTTCTTTGGGGATCTTTCTATTCACCTTGTGATTACGAGCCACAAATTGACACAATACTTAAAAAAACCAAACAGGTCTTAAGTAAATATAGTTCAAAACACAACATATTGATTTGGTCCCAACATGATGAACTCATTAATGAAAGATTTTTTTCAGGCTATCAAAAAGAATTGGGTCTAAAGGTTATTCAACTGCTCCATTGTGCAGACAAAACAAAATACACAGAACCATTACCAGCACCAGAGTTCGACTTTTTATGGGTTGGTAACATTGGTCACCGCCTCACAACATACAACTCGTTTATAGAGCCTTTAAAAAAGGAATTCGACAATTACCTGGAATATACAGAGCATAATATGATCAATCCAGAAACGATCGAAACCAGACAACTGTACAGCCGCTCATTTATAACTCCAAATGTTCATACAGAAGCCCAAATTAAAAACAAAATATTACTTAATGAACGTGTTTTCACCTCCACCATGCTTGGTGGATTCCAAATTTGCGATAATTTGCTCGCCAGGAAATATTTTAATGAAGACGAATTGATAATTGCTACTGACAGCGGCGACTTTATTGAAAAAACGCATCATTACATTTCGCATCCAGAAGAGCGAATTGAAATGATCAAAAAAATGCAGGTTAATATTTTAAAAAACCACACCTATTTTAATAGGATTGACGACATATTGGCTGCTTTATAATACGTCGATAAATTATATATATTTGATTAAAACAAAATTAAAAAATGTTAAAACGAATTAGAGATACAATATTTAAAAGTTCAGACGACAGGAAGTTATCTTTATTATTTAAAAAATATAGAAACCGTTTTGATCAATTTATCGACTATTTAGATCTTGATACGGACCTGCCAACCTTACACATCATTAAGCAGAACAATATTCATAAATACAGAGAGGCAAACAACTTCGATATATTTGTAGAAACAGGAACATACCTAGGTGATATGGTAGAATCTCAAAGAAAACATTTCAAGAAAGTGTATTCCATAGAACTTGGGGAGGACCTGCACATCAAGGCAGTCGAGCGATTTAAAGCCTATCCTAATGTTAAAATTATTCAGGGAGACAGTGGGATAATGCTAAAAACCCTTTTAAATGAGATTGATGAACCAGCGCTGTTCTGGCTTGATGGGCACTACTCATCCGGAATAACCGCTAAAGCAGATAAGAATACACCTATATTAAATGAACTGGAAATTATTTTGGCCTCAAAGATTTACCACGGAATACTTATCGATGATGCCCGCCTGTTCATAGGTAAAGATGACTATCCTAGTATTGACGAGCTTTGTACTTTTGTTAAAAGTAAAGATCCAAGTAGAATAGTAACTGTTTCTGATGACATTATTAAAATTTTCAGATAAACGAGCAACTTAAGCTAATGTAAAACGTAAAAAGGCGCTTTAAAAAATTTTAAAGCGCCTTTTATATATTATCTATTTTTTACAATTTCCTTTTAACTTCTACTTGTTCGTAAGCTTCAACAATGTCGCCTACTTCAATATTATTGAAGTTATGGATATTCAATCCGCATTCGTATCCTCTGGATACCTCTTTAACATCATCTTTATAACGTTTCAATGAAGCCAATTCACCTGTGTAAATTACCACACCATCTCTAACGATACGGATTTTGCTATTACGTGTAATTGTACCATCTAATACCATACATCCGGCAATTGTACCCACCTTAGTAATTTTAAAGGTATCTCTGATCTCAACGTTAGCAGTGATCTTCTCTTCAAATTCTGGAGCCAACATACCTTCCATCGCCGCTTTGATCTCATTGATCGCATCATAGATAATAGAGTACAAACGGATATCTATCTGCTCAGCCTCTGCCAGTTTACGCGCACCTGAAGATGGGCGAACCTGGAAACCTATAATGATCGCATCAGAAGCAGAAGCTAACAATACATCAGATTCAGAGATCTGCCCTACCGCTTTACTTATAATATTGATTTGAATCTCTTCAGTAGAAAGTTTCAATAATGAATCAGATAGTGCTTCAATTGAACCATCCACATCACCTTTAACAATCAAATTAAGCTCTTTAAAGTTACCAATCGCTAAACGACGGCCAATCTCATCAAGAGTAATGTGTTTCTGAGTACGAAGACCCTGTTCACGCATTAACTGTAAACGTTTGTTTGCAATTTCTCTTGCTTCAACTTCACTTTCAAGTGCATTGAATTTATCGCCTGCTGTTGGTGCACCTTGCATACCCAATACCTGAACTGGTACTGATGGGCCTGCTTTATCTACTTTTTGTCCGCGCTCGTTAAATAACGCTTTTACACGTCCACTATAACTACCTGCCAAAATTGGATCACCTATTTTCAATGTACCTGCCTGTACAAGAACCGTTGTAACAATACCACGTCCTTTGTCCAAAGTAGCCTCAATTACGCTACCTGTTGCACGTTTATTAGGATTAGCTTTCAAGTCTAACAACTCCGCCTCTAATAAAACTTTCTCTAATAGTAAATCTACATTTAAACCGCTTTTACCAGATATCTCTTGCGACTGGAAGTTTCCACCCCAATCCTCAACAAGAATATTCATTATTGATAATTGCTCACGTATCTTATCTGAGTTTGCACCCGGCTTGTCAATTTTTGTAAAGGCGAATACCAATGGTACACCCGCGGCCTGAGCATGGTTGATGGCCTCTTTTGTTTGAGGCATCACAGCATCATCCGCCGCTACAACAATAATTGCAATATCCGCTACCTTAGCACCACGTGCACGCATCGCTGTAAAGGCTTCGTGACCCGGTGTATCTAAGAAAGTAACTTGTTTTCCTGTTGGTGTAGTTACCATGTAAGCACCAATGTGTTGGGTAATACCACCCGCCTCACCAGCTACCACATTCGCTTTACGGATATAATCCAGTAGTGATGTTTTACCATGATCCACGTGTCCCATTATGGTAACAACAGGTGCTCTTGGTAATAAATCGTCTTCAGAATCCTCCTCTTCAATAACAATATCACTTTCATCATCTGGTTTAACGAATTGTATTTCATAACCAAACTCATCAGCAACAATCGTTAAGGTTTCAGCATCCAAACGTTGGTTGATAGATACAAACATTCCCAAACTCATACAAGTTGCGATAATCTTTGTAACCGGCTCATCCATCATTGTAGCCAATTCATTTGCTGTAACAAACTCAGTAACCTTTAAAACTCTAGATTGCAACTCTTGTTCCATTGCAGCTTCATCTGCTGAAAGGGCAACATCATCACGTTTTTGACGACGTAATTTAGCACGCTGAGCAAACTTACCAGATTTACCTGCTCCACTTAAACGAGCAAGTGTTGCTTTAATCTGATCTTGTATTTCTTTTTCCGTAGGTTCTTCTTTCGGACCACTGTGACCTCCTGGGCCTCCTGGTTTGCTNTYSSWARAGNKTMGNGTCTGTTGGCTGTATTGTTTGTATTATTTCTAAAATCCGGTCTGTTGCCAACTGGGGGTGCAGGTCGTTGTTGACCCGGTTGTCCTTGTTGTCCACTTGGCTGTCCACCACCTTGTTGGTTACCTCCACCGGTAGGTTGGCCATGGCCGCCCTGTCCAGGATGCCCACCCGGAGTTTTTTTACGTTTACGTTTTCTTTTCGCATCAGCGCTATCAGCCGAAGATGCTACTGGTTGAGATTTACGATCAGGCGTAGTCGGTAAAACAATTTTACCAATGATATTCGGACCTGAAAGTTTTACAGAGCGAGCTTTAATTACTTCCGTTTCTTCAGGTTTCTCAACCTTAGGTGCAGGAGGAGGAGTCGGCACTACTTTAGKYRCCANMWRCYYCTGGAGCTTTCACTACAGGTGGCTCTACAGCTTTAGGTTGTTCAACCACTACTGGTTTAACCTCTTCTACAGGTTTTACAACTTCTTGTTTTACCTCTTCAACTGGCTTCTCAACTTTTTCAGCCGGTTTTTCTTCTTTTACAACTTCCTTAGGTGCTTCCTCAGCAACAGGAGCTTTTGGCTCTGGTGTTGGGACAGGCACAGGGGCAGGAGTTTCGTCCGCTTTAACCGGACGTGTTTTAGAATTTAAATCATCAAGATTTATTTTTCCAACTATTTTAACACCAGGTAAAGAGCCTTCTTCTGTTTTATCTGCAGGAGTTTCTGGCGCTGCCGGTTTAGCCGGAGCTTCTTCCTTAGGCTTCTCAGCTGGAGGAGTATACGAATGAAGATTCTTGATTAAAACGCCTTCGTTTTCGAATTCAACATTTTTTCTAGGTACTTCAGCAACTTTCTCAGTTACTTCAGGTTCATCACGACGAATTTTACCAATAACAATTTGATTGGCTTCTTCTTTTACGATTTTATCGCCCTGAAACTCTTTTAACAGCGCATTATACATGTCGCGAGAGAGCTTAGTAGTGGGTTTATTCTCAACAGAAAAGCCTTTCTTTTCCAGGAACTCAACGGCCGTAGCTATCCCTACGTTAAGTTCCTTAACTGCTTTAAATAAAATTATTGGTTTGTCGTCTGACATTGATATCCTATTTTTTCTTTAATTCTTATACAAAAGTAACGTTTATTCTTATTTATTTCATCTGTAGGTCGTGAGTTTTTGTATTATTCAAATTCTGATTTCAAAATACTCATCACTTCCTTGATGGTTTCTTCCTCCAAATCGGTACGTTTAACCAATTCATCAACGGAAAGTGCTAACACACTTTTAGCAGTATCACATCCGATAGCTTTTAGCTCATCTATGATCCAGCTATCGATCTCATCCGAGAATTCTTCTATATCCACATCCTCATCTTCTTCACCAGCTTCACGATACACATCTATTTCATAACCGGTTAATTTACCAGCAAGTTTAATGTTATGACCACCGCGACCAATTGCCAATGAAACCTGATCAGGTTTTAAATAAACTGAAGCATGTTTTGTTTCATCATCTAATTTAATAGATGTGATTTTTGCCGGGCTTAATGCTCTGGTGATATATAATGAAATGTTATTGGTAAAGTTAATTACATCAATGTTTTCATTTTTAAGCTCTCTAACAATGCCATGTATACGAGAACCTTTCATACCCACACAAGCTCCTACCGGATCGATTCTATCATCGTAAGATTCTACAGCAACTTTAGCTCTCTCTCCTGGTTCACGAACAATTTTCTTAATGGTAATTAAACCATCAAAAATCTCAGGAACTTCGATTTCGAATAAGCGCTGTAAAAACTCAGGGGCAATTCTCGAGATGATAATTTTTGGAGTGCTGTTCACCATATCCACTTTAAGGATTACGGCACGAACGGTATCACCTTTTTTGAAATAATCAGCCGGGATCTGTTCAGTTTTAGGCATCATTAATTCGTTGCCTTCATCATCAAGAACCAGTGTTTCTTTTTTCCAAACCTGATAAACCTCTCCGGTTACAATCTCTCCAACCCTGTCTTTATATTTTTTAAAGATTTCGTCTTTTTCAAGTTCTAATACTTTTGAAACAAGTGTCTGACGGGCTGCTAATATAGCTCTTCTTCCGAAACTCTCTAAAGTGATCTGCTCAATGTAATCGTCGCCAACTTCCATATCCGGATCTAATTGTTTAACCTCAGCAAGTTCAATTTCTAAATCATCGTCCTCAGAAAAGCCATCTTCCATCACTTTTCTGGTACGCCAGATCTCTAAATCTCCGTTATCCGGGTTAACAATTACGTCACAATTCTCATCAGTACCATATTTTTTACGCAACATACTGCGAAATACCTCTTCCAGCACACTAATCACTGTAGGGCGGTCGATGTTCTTAAAGTCCTTAAACTCCTGAAATGAATCGATTAAATTAATATTGCTCATTCTTATTTAAATGAAATTAAAACCTTTGTTTCTGTTATACTATTAAAGTCGATTCCGGTTTCTACCAGAACCGCCTTTTTTCCTTTTTCTTTCACTTTTGCTTCTATAGTGATGCCATTGTCATCTACAAAAAGCAATTTACCTTCTTTTATTTCACCGCCAGCAAGCTTTACACTTAAATCGCGGCCAATGTTTTTATCGTATTGTCTTTTCAGTTTCAATGGCTCCCCAACTCCGGGAGACGAAACCTCTAAATTATAAGCTTTATCAATCGTGTTTTCCTCTTCCAAATGAAAACCAACATGTCTGCTAATGGCTGCGCAATCCTGTATAGTGATTCCTTCATCGCCGTCAACATGAATAATCAGTTTATTATTTGGCAGCATTTTCACCTCAACAAGAAACAACTCCGGTCTGTCCGAAATTTTTTCTTCTACTAATTCTGTTACTCTTTTTTCTATCTGCATAACCAATTCACCAGTAATAGAAAAGAGGGGACTTTTGCCCCCTCTTACCTCTATTACCGTGCAAATGTAAGAAATATTTTTGCAAATTAAAAATGCTATAACACAATCACTTCTGCTTGTAAAAGAAAGCCATTTTTAGCTTCTGCCAACTTCTTCACAAGATTACCGTTTCTTCACACCTGATTCAAATCTCCTTCACACAAAATCCACGAAGTCCTTTTTGTGAACAAAGTGTGGTTATGTGTGAATTATGTGAGCAGAAGTTATTATCTGGTTAATAATTTCTGCAAAGGTTTTATGCTATAATTCACTTTACCCTTCATAATATCTTCGGCATTGCCAAAGCGTGCGTTCAAATATGTGATAATTAAATAATCCCTGCCTTTTACAAATGGTTCTTCAGGAACAAATACTACTTCCTCCTCAATAATGCGTATTTGGCCCTTAACGGGCGTTTCTTTTATGGTCGTATCGTTCTCAGATGGTGTTTGCAAAACCGAAATCACATCGTAAAAAACAGAGTCGGCAGCTGGTGCATTTTTAAGTTGCAAAAGCCCGGGCTGATCTATATTACCAAATACAATAGATGAACTATCGGCCGAGAAACCTATTAAAAGTGGCTTACTATTTGTTGATGTACACGAACAAACAAATGAAATGGCACAAAATGCCATCAATATCCTAACAAAAAAATTAACCATAACACTAAATTAAGCTTTATGAAACTAATTGTCGAAATTTTATTAATGGGTCTTGCAGTATTTCTGGGGGCCAGAATTGTACCCGGGGTACATGTAGATGGTTATGGATCTGCAATTATTGCAGCCATATTAATTGCATTGGCAAATTCCACAATTGGCCTTATTTTGCGCCTGTTTACGTTCCCCATCAACTTTCTTACGTTAGGGTTGATGTCGTTCGTTATCACTGTTTTAATGATATTATTGGTTGATTACCTTATGGCAGGATTTAATACTACCGGATTTTGGGCAGCAGCACTTTTAGCAATAGTAATAGCCTTGATTAAAGCTATATTTGGAGCTATTGCAGGTTCTGATAAAGATTAAATACAAGTCGCCGTCATCTCTCCTAGCGTAGAGATGACGGCGTTTACTCTGTATGCTCCCATGTCATTCCCAAATTCTCTAAAGAATGCTTTCAAGATCCGCAGGAGAGTAATTTATAGATTTCAATGTCTTGTTATCTTTAGTTCTGTACACTAAAAACAACGAGTCTTCTTCTTTAAAATAGGAATCGCTATCATCTTTAGCCTTATAATGGGCTATTGTTTGATTTGCCTCCTCTTCAGACCTACATGCCTTACTCATATTTGAACGGTGTACTTCATCAAAAAGGTCTTTAAATTTATCTGCAAGACCAAATTCTAAAATAGCACCAGCTAATACATACTGTATATCGCATAAAGCATCTGCTACCTCAACCAGGTTATTCTCTTCAATGGCTTGTTGTAATTCCTTCACTTCTTCAACAAGCAGAGAAACTCTTAAATCACTTCTTTGTTTTGATGGAATAATGGGCGAATTCTCTATAGGATGCTTAAACGTTCTGTGAAATTCGGCTACCTGATTCAATGAGTTTGACTCTTTCATGCTTTAATATTGAGTTATAAAATTCTTTTAATTTTTTTCTTTTACGTGGTCGGCCAGTTCATACCCGCTTTGCTCACTTTTATCTTCTAAAAACAGCAGCACTATTAATGAAATGATAGGAATAAGAAAGGAGATAAAAAACCAGAACCAAAATTTCCTGCCCATGCTTTTCGCAAGTATCCCAGCCACAATCTGCGGAATTAACATAACGCATAAAAGGAGAATTTCGGGCATATTTCTTTGTTTTTATAAACTATGATAAGTTTATAAAAACAAAGATAATAATTACGATTATTTAACGGATGATCTCTCGGGAGATTACCATTTTTTGAATTTCAGAAGTTCCTTCGTAAATCTGGGTGATCTTAGCGTCACGCATCAATCGCTCAACATGATACTCTTTTACGAATCCGTAACCGCCGTGTATCTGAACCGCTTCTACTGTTACATCCATGGCTACTTTTGAAGCATACAGCTTAGCCATCGAGCCGGCAAGTGTGTAGGATTGCCCCTGGTCTTTTAACCATGCTGCTTTATAAACCAGCATTCTTGCCGCTTCTATGCTAGTGGCCATATCTGCCAGCTTAAAGGCGATTGCCTGATGTTCTGCAATGGGTTTACCAAAAGACTTACGTTGTTTTGAATAGTTTAGTGCCAACTCGTAAGCTCCGGCTGCAATACCCAGGGCTTGTGCCGCAATACCAATTCTACCGCCCTCAAGCGTTTTCATTGCAAACTTAAACCCAAATCCATCTTCACCAATTCTATTTTCTTTTGGCACTTTAACGTCGTTAAACATTAGAGAATGTGTATCAGATCCACGGATACCCAATTTGTTTTCTTTTGGACCAACCGTAAAACCTTCCATTCCTTTTTCTACTATAAACGCATTTATCCCTTTATGTTTTAACGCCTTATTTGTTTGTGCAATTACGAGGTATGTTGAGGCTGTACCACCATTGGTAATCCAATTCTTGGTGCCATTTAGCAGGTAATGATCACCTTTATCTTCTGCGGTCGTTTGCTGCGATGTTGCATCAGAACCTGCTTCGGGCTCCGACAAACAAAAGGCCCCGATCTTTTCGCCGGACGCCAAAGGCTTTAAATATTTTTCTTTTTGAGCTTCGGAGCCGAACGCCTCTAAACCGTAACATACCAAAGAGTTGTTTACAGAAACAACTACAGAGGCAGATGCATCTACCTTAGACAGCTCCTCCATTACCAGTACGTATGAAACTGCATCCATACCGCTACCGTGGTATTTTTCTGAAACCATCATCCCTAAAAACCCTAGTTCACCAAGCTTTTTTACTTGTTCTGCCGGAAATTTCTGGTGTTCATCTCTTTCAATAACTCCAGGCTTAAGTTCATTTTGTGCAAAATCCCTTGCAGCCTGCTGAATCATCAATTGTTCTTCACTTAGTTGAAATAGCATAATTATATATAATAAAAAAATACGTACTGCCAAATTTAGTATTTCTCAACCAAATTACTATGGTAGCATAGTATTATTTTTTATAATATAATTACAGCCTATTTCAGCAAATGGTTATTATCATCAGGGAAAACCAATATCGGGTGATATTTTTTCGCTTCTTCAATTGGTAAAGATCCATAAGACATAATGATAAGAATATCACCCACCTGAACTTTACGGGCTGTAGCTCCATTTAAACAAACGGTTCCTGTTCCTCTTTCACCTTTTATTACATAGGTTTCGAAACGCTCACCGTTATTGTTGTTCACGATCTGCACTTTCTCGTTTGCAATAATTTGCGCAGCATCCATTAGATCTTCATCAATGGTAATACTTCCAACGTAATTCAGTTCTGCCTGTGTTACTTTAACACGGTGGATCTTCGATTTTAATATCTCGATAATCATAACGCAAAGTTAGATAAAGTTTCTGAATGAATGGTTTTCCGTTTTTCAGCTAAGTATCATATTATCGATAAGCCTTGTTTGCCCTACTTTGGCAGCTACAAGAGCTATAATATTCTGATCTTTTTCGTTTGTCTCAGGAAGTAATGTTTTTCCATCGGCAATCGTAAAATAGTCAAGCTCAACCCCAGGTGTTTCTTCAATTAGCTTCCTGGCCTTTTCTAAAAGCTCAGGTATGCTTTTGCTCTTAAAATTATCACTTACATAGGTAAGTGCTTTGCTTAATACTAACGCATTTTTTCTGTCGATAGCACTAAGATGTATATTTCTTGAGCTCATGGCTAACCCATCGTCTTCTCTTATAATCGGACAAGAGATAATTTGAACCGGAAGGTTGAAATAGGCGACCATGTTTTGGATCATCAATACCTGTTGATAGTCCTTTTGTCCAAAGAACGCGACGTCCGGACTTACGGCATCAAATAGTTTTTTTACAATTTGGGTTACTCCCTGGTAGTGTCCTTTTCTAAATTCACCTTCTAAAAGAAACTCTGCGGGTCCCAGATCAATATGCCATTTCTCTTCGGCAGGATACATTTCCTTTACCGAAGGCATAAATACCACATCACATCCGGCATCTTTGAGCATAGCCATATCATGCTCCAGCGGACGCGGATATTTCTCTAAATCTTTAGGATCTGTAAATTGAGTAGGGTTCACAAATATGCTGCAAACCACTATATCAGCCTGCTTTTGAGCCATTTTTATTAATGACACATGACCCTTGTGCAGCGCACCCATAGTTGGCACTAAAGCAATTTTCTGCTGAGCCAATTTAATTGGGCCAAGCAACGACTTTAACGCCGCAATAGTATTTAGTACTTCCAAACCAGCTTATAAAATTTCAGGGGGCAAAGTTGGTTATTTATCCATTCCCAACAAAACATCTTGCGTATTATATTGATAAATGTTATTATTTTGCTTACCTTTGCCCCTTGATAATCTTTTCTTTAACATAAATTTTTATTTACGAATATGGAGATGGCCAAAACGAAGCTACTGATTGTTACACACGAGATGTCGCCTTTCCTTGAACTCACAAAGATTTCAGAAATTACCCGTCAGTTACCTCAGGCAATGCAGGATAAAGGATTTGAAATCCGTATTTTAATGCCAAGGTTTGGAAACATTAATGAAAGAAGGAACAGATTACACGAGGTTATCCGTCTTTCAGGCATGAACATTATTATTGATGACAATGACAACCCGTTGATCATTAAAGTTGCCTCAATTCCGGCGGCAAGGATGCAAGTTTACTTTCTGGATAATGAAGATTATTTCCAACGCAAGTATGTATTTAGGGATAAGGAAGACAAGTTCTACGCTGATAATGATGAAAGAACAATTTTCTTCTGTAAAGGTGCGCTTGAAACCGTTAAAAAATTAGGCTGGTCTCCAGATATCGTTCATTGCCATGGCTGGATGACATCTTTAGTACCTGCATATATTAAAACTACTTACAAAAACGATCCTACTTTTAAAAATTCAAAAGTGGTGTATTCAATTTATGAGGACTGTTTCTCTGAAACAATGAATACTGATTTGTATAAAAAAGCAGTAATGAACTCTATGACTGTTGAGGATACTAAAGTATTTGAAAAAGCAGATTGTAGTGCCTTGCATATTGGAGCAGTAACTTATTCTGACGCAGTAGTTTTAGCTGATGAAAACATCAATGCTGATGTGTTAAAATTTGTTAAAGATTCTAATAAGCCAACTTTAGCTTTTAATTTAACCGAAAATTTCGAAAACTTCTACTCATTATATGAAGAGATTTCGGATGAAGAATTGGTTTCAATAGCTTAAACTCAGGTATTCTAAAATATGAAATTTATAAAACTAGACTTATTGACCCTGTTGATAGGTCTTTTTCTTTTTGCATCTTGTAAAGATGCCAATACTATCGGCCTTACACCTGATGGCGACTCTCCTATTAAAGGTATTTTAGACAATACCGTTCTGGTTGATTCCAAAACTGTTCTTGATTCAGCTACTGCATCAATTGGATTAGCAAGACATCCCCTGGGTTATACTACCGGAGATGCTACTTTTGGAACTACCGAAGCAAGCCTTTCTATGACGGTAAGCCTTCCTTCAACTAGTTATAGTTTCGGAGGAATACCAACCGTAGATTCAGCGATTCTGGTTTTACCTTACTCAACTCAATTTTATGGTGATACAACAACTTCCGTTTATAGCCTGAATGTGCACCAGCTTAAAGATGATCTTTCTTTACAAAAGGTCTTTTTAAGTAATAAAGTATGGCCTGTAGAAACTGAGGTGGTGGGCTCTATTACAACTAAGATAAAGCCAAAAACGCCTTTTAAAATCACGGATATCGTGAAAGGAAAACCAGATACACTTAAGGCTGTGGCTCCGCAACTAAGGATAAAGCTAAGCAACACATTTATTCAGGAACATATTTTAAATGTAGATTCAGCACAAAGAGCAACAAACACTAAATTCTCGGCAGTATTTAAAGGCCTGCAGGTAAGTGTTAACAAAACTTCCTCAAGTGGTCCTGGAGGTGTAATGTTTATCAATTTTGGTGGAACTGATGCTAATCTTCAGATTTATTATAAAAAGCAGGTTGGAACAAGCGTTGTCGAAAAAGATACTGTAGCGGTTAATTTCCCTATATCCTCAAGTTCGGGCCCTATAGCAGCAACTGTTAAACATGATTACACAGGAACACCAGTTAAAGCGCAATTAGATGCGCCAACGGCATCATTTGATGTTACTTACTTACAAGCACTTTCTGGCGTAAGGAATAAAATTTCTTTCCCCGATCTAAAAGCTTTTGTAGATAAGGTAAAGGCCGGAAATGCAGACGCCCGTGTAGTAATTAACAGAGCAGAATTGGTTGTTAACCTTAAAAGCGGAACAGATGTCTCTCCCTGGAATGCTGCTCAGAGGTTATCACTTTACAGACTTGATATAGCCGGTCAGAGAGCAAACATTCCAGACAACGAGGGTCCTACACAGGCCAATCCTAACCCACCCGCTACGTATGCCGGTTCTGAAGCAGCATTTGGTGGATTCTATGACACGACTAATAAAAGATATATATTTACTGTAACTAGTTACCTGCAGGCTTTAATTGACAATAAGACTGTAGATTATGGTACTTACCTGGCACCTAGTTCACTTACTGAATACAATGTTTTCCCTTCTTTAACTTCCGGAGCAAGGTCAATCATAAACACCGCAACTCCCGCTACAGGCGAAAAAGGGATCAAGCTAAACATCTATTACAACATAGTCGACTAGCTAAATTTATTTATACACTATTGTGTTTATATCCTCCGAGATCATTAATTTCGGAGGATATATTTTTTAAACCCAGTATGTATGTGTGGAATAGTTGGTTATATCGGTCACAGAGAAGCCTGGCCAATAGTTATTAAAGGACTAAAAAGATTAGAATACCGCGGATACGATAGTGCTGGTATCGCACTTATTTCTAATGACGGGTTAAACATCTATAAAAAAGCCGGAAAGGTTACTGAACTGGAGAACTTTGCCGCAGGGAAGAATTTATCTGGCACTTCAGGAATTGGCCATACCAGATGGGCAACCCATGGGGCTCCTTCTGATAGAAACTCACACCCACATACTTCCAACAATGGCAAGCTTACTATAATTCACAATGGAATTATCGAGAATTATGCAACGCTTAAAGAAGAGCTAATAACCAGGGGTCATGAATTTAAAAGTGATACCGACACGGAGGTTTTAGTGCATTTAATTGAAGAAATTTACAAAAATGAAAAGATAGATTTGCTCGAAGCCGTTCGACTGGCCCTACGTGAGGTTAACGGCGCCTACGCAATTGTTTTGATGGACGAAGAGCATCCAGATCAATTGATCGCTGCAAGAAAAGGAAGCCCAATGGTTATTGGGGTTGGTGATGGTGAATATTTTATTGCCTCTGATGCCACGCCTATTGTTGAGTACACGAAGAATGTAATCTACCTGAACGACAATGAAATTGCGTTTATTAAACGTGATGAGTTATTGATAAAACGCCTGGATAATGTTGTACAAACGCCATATGTTCAAGAGCTCGAACTAAAACTTGAGATGCTCGAAAAAGGTGGTTATGAACACTTTATGCTTAAAGAGATCTTTGAGCAGTCGCGCTCTATCAGAGATTGTATGCGTGGGCGTATTTACCCTAATGAGGGTAAAGTACAATTGGGCGGAATAAAAGAATATGCCGACAAGCTAAAAAATATTGATCGTATAATTATTGTTGCCTGTGGCACTTCATGGCATGCTGGCCTTGTAGGGGAGTATTTAATTGAAGAGTATGCAAGAATTCCTGTAGAAGTGGAATATGCTTCAGAATTTAGATACAGGAATCCAATTATCACTGAAAAAGACATTGTGATTGCCATTTCTCAATCGGGTGAAACAGCGGATACGATGGCCGCCATCGAAATGGCCAAAGAAAGGGGTGCTACGATTTTTGGAGTGTGTAATGTTGTAGGTGCTTCGATACCACGATTAACGCATGCAGGTGTTTATACACATGCCGGCCCTGAAATCGGAGTTGCTTCAACTAAAGCCTTTACCGCCCAGGTTACTGTGCTTACCTTGATGGCTTTTTATATGGCTCAGCAAAAAGGCACACTCACCAATTCTAAATTGGTTGAATTACTTACTGAGTTAGATTGCATTCCTGATAAAATACAAATAGCACTTGAATCTAATGATCTTATAAAAGAAATAGCTCAGAAATTTAAGGATTCAAGAAATTGCTTATTTCTTGGCAGGGGAAGCGGTTTCCCTGTGGCGTTGGAAGGCGCTTTAAAGCTCAAGGAGATCTCCTACATCCATGCAGAAGGGTATCCGGCCGCAGAAATGAAACACGGCCCTATTGCGCTTATTGACGAGGAAATGCCGGTTGTTGTTATCGCAACCAAAAACTCGTCCTACGAAAAAGTAATCAGCAATATCCAGGAAGTGAAAGCCAGAAAAGGAATTGTTTTGGCTATAGTTACTCAGGGCGATGTTGAGGTTAGAAAAATGGTAGACTATTGTATAGAAATACCCGATGCCAGTGAGGCATTTTTACCATTATTGGCCACCATACCGCTTCAATTACTATCTTATCACATAGCAGTATTAAGAGGGTGTAATGTAGACCAACCGAGAAATCTGGCTAAATCTGTTACGGTAGAGTAACAGATTTAGTTCGTTATATTTAGTTAGAAAGGTAAATCGCCGGAGGCATCGCTTGGATCTATATAATCCGTTTCGCTTTTTGGTGTACTATTCTCGCCCGTAGATGGGGTTTGTTCAAAATCACTTTTTCTGCCCAGAATTGTAAAATTCTCTGCAACGACTTCTGTAACATACTTCTTTACTCGCTCTTTGTCTTCAAAAGAGCGGGTGCGAAGCTTCCCTTCAATATACACCAGTTTGCCCTTTTGCAAATACTTTGAGGCTACTTCTGCCAAACCTCTCCACAAAACAATATTATGCCACTCTGTTTGCTCTATTCTTTTGCCATCTTTGTTATACGTCTCTGATGTTGCCAATGGGAAACTTGCTACTGTTACACCTCCATCTAAATGTCTGACTTCAGGATCTTTTCCTAAATGTCCAACTAAAATAACTTTGTTAATACCTGACATGAATTCTGATTTATCTAATTTACGGAATAAGAGCTTATAAAATTTGTTATCACTTTAGGCTGTGGCAATTCCTCCAGCTCGCTTAATGAAACCCATTTTATTTCTGCATTCTGATTAAAGTTAATGATATAATTATCTAAAGCAAAAAATTGAACATATATAGTTTGGTGGGTTAATAAATGTTTTTTCTGCTCTAACGGCGTAATAGTACAGGCGTCACCAAAATTATTCTTCAATATAGTCAGAAATTGTTCTTGTGCTTCCAGATAATTATCGTCAGTTTCTATTAAAGGAAAATCATACAGTTCCTGCCAGATGTCTCCCGGGTTTCTTTTATTTACCAGGATCTCATCTCCATTAAAACACACTAAATAATTGAAATAACGTGTGCGTTTTTTAAGCTTTTTCTCTTTAATAGGAAGCGTATTTACGAGATCATTTTTTCGGGCAAAACAATCAGATTGAACAGGACAGGATTCGCAGGAAGGAGATTTAGGTTTGCATTGCAATGCACCAAATTCCATAATGGCCTGATTGTATACAGAAGGTTCCTGGCCGATTATTAGATTCTGGGCCAGCTCTATGAATTGCTTTTTACCGGCAGGGCTGTTTATTGGCGTTTCGATTCCAAAACATCTGGACAATACCCGGAACACATTTCCATCCAAAACTGCCTTCATCTCATTCGAAGAAAATGATGAAATGGCCGCAGCAGTATAATCTCCTATCCCTTTCAAGCGAATTAGATCGTCGTACTTTGTAGGGAACTCACCATTATAAACATCCTGAATATGCTTTGCTGTATAAAGCATATTTCTTCCTCTTGAATAATAACCCAGCCCTTGCCATAGTTTAAGAATCTGGGTCTCGGTAGCTGCTGCAAACGCTGTAATTGTTGGGTAATTCTCTAAAAATCTATTAAAATAAGGCAATCCCTGCTCAACTCTGGTTTGTTGCAATATAATTTCTGAAAGCCAGATCACATAAGCATCCGTTGTACCCCGCCATGGTAAGTCTCTTTTATGATTTAAATACCATTTTACTATTTCTGTTTGAAAAGCCATAGACACAAAAATACGGCGTTATTAATTTGTTTTCGGCAAAACTTGCAATTCTCTGATACAATTAGAAACAAATAAATCATCTTTTATTTTCCTATCTCATTAAAAAGCAATACTTTTGCAACCCCAAAACACTTATAAAGTATATAATACACTATAAATAAATAATAGAATATGACTAAGGCAGATATTATTTCAGAAATATCAACAAAAACAGGAATTGAAAAGGTAGATGTACAAGAAACCGTTGAGGCATTTTTCAAAGTGATCAAGAACAGTATGATCGGAGGAGAGAATGTATATGTTAGAGGTTTTGGTAGTTTTGTTGTAAAAAAGAGAGCGCAAAAAACTGCGAGAAATATTTCTAAAAACACTGCAATTATTATCCCGGAGCATTTTGTACCAAGTTTCAAACCGGCAAAAGTGTTTGTTGACAAAGTAAAAAACAACTCTAAAAAAGTAAGCGTAGAAGCTTAATCAACTTATGCTAAACAATATCCGTTCAAAACAAATTATCATAATTGGAGCAATAGTATTGCTTGGAGCTTTTTTGTTTACAAGGGATATTAAAGGTTTAGTTAAGCCGAAAGAGCAAACAACGAATGTTCCAGCCGCAGGGCAGATGACATCAGAAACCCCTCAGCCAATTAGTTTGGAAGAAGTTTCGGCTTCTGGTAAAACCCTGATCAGTCCAAACTTTGCTGCTGAAATTACTTCACTTGAGAACACATTTAAAGCATCTCCCGATAAGGTTGCAGCCGCTAAAGTGCTTGCTCAAAAGTGGGATGATGTTGAACAGAGTGCACCAAGTGCTTTATACCTTGAGATTATAGCCAATCAAGAGAAAACATTAGCCAGTTGGTTAATTACCGGAGACCGTTTTTTAAAGGCATTTGACAACTCAAGAGACAGTATATTACAACCTGCATTATTACAAAGAGCAAATGCTGCTTATACTAATGCGGTAAGTATTGACTCTACGAGTGCTGATGCGAAAACCGGTTTGGGAATTACCATTGTTAATGGAATGGGAATGCCAATGAAAGGTATTGCGTTATTGATGGATGTGGTAAAAAAAGACCCAAAGAATTTGAAAGCGAATATGAGTTTAGGTACATTCGCGATTAAATCTGGCCAGTTTGATAAAGCCATAATCAGATTTAACAACATTATCGCCATTAAGCCTACTCCAGATGCATACTTCTATTTAGCCACAGCTTATGAAAGCCTGGGTAAAAATACAGATGCTATTGATGCGTATCTTAAGAGTAAAAAGCTAGCCGCCAATCCCAAATTATCTAAATTCATTGATGATAAGGTATTGGAGCTAAAGAGTAAAAATTAATAAACAGATTAAAAAAATATTTAAAATTCAAGATTATGCCAAGCGGTAAAAAAAGAAAAAGACATAAAATGGCTACCCACAAACGCAAAAAACGTTTAAGAAAAAACAGACATAAGAAAAAATAATTTTTCTTATTGTTTTGCACAGAAAATAAGGCTACGACAAGATCTTAGCCTTATTTTTCGTTGCAATGTTTTTTTTATTTGTCCATGTGTTAATAAGGCATTAAATGCCTTAAAATCTGTAGCTTTTGGTAAAAGAATTAATTATAGATTCCTCTCCACTGGGAGTAACCATAGCTTTAGTTGAAGACAAACAACTTGTAGAACTTCATAAAGAACAGATCAACAACAATTACGCCGTTGGCGACATTTATTTAGGCCGCATCAAAAAAATCATGCCGGGTCTAAATGCTGCGTTCGTAGATGTTGGTTATGAAAAAGATGCATTTCTGCATTATTTTGATCTTGGTCCTCAAGTCCAATCTTTAATTAAGCTAACTAAAATCAAGCGTAACGGCTCTGTTAATGGCACTTTACTGGATAATTTCAAGCTAGAGGGAGACATTAACAAAGCAGGCAAAATATCTGAAGTAGTAAGCAAGAATCTTGTTTTACCTGTTCAGATAGCAAAAGAGCCAATTTCAACTAAAGGTCCTCGTTTGAGTTCAGACCTTTCAATAGCCGGCAGATATATTGTATTAGTTCCTTTCTCTAATGTAATCTCTATTTCCAAAAAGATTAAGAGCAATACTGAACGTAATCGTTTAAAAAAGATTATTGAAAGTATTAAACCTAAGAATTTTGGGGTAATTATCAGAACCGTTTCAGAAGGTAAAGGAGTTGCAGAACTTCAAAAAGACCTTTTAGATTCTGTAGCTAAATGGGAAAGCTTTATTAAGAAGCTTCCTGATGCAGAACCTTCTAAACGAGTTTGGGGAGAAATGGATCGGACATCAACATTGATCCGTGATATTCTAAGCACTGACTTTACAAATGTTTATGTAAGCGACAATAACTTGTTTGAAGATATTCGTTCCTATGTACACGAAATCTCTCCAGAAATGGAAAAGATCGTTAAACTGTACAAACATAAAGAGCCTATTTTTGAACATTTTGGTATTGAAAAGCAAATCAAGAACTCTTTCGGTAAAACAGTAAACTTAGCTGGAGGAGCGTACCTTGTTGTTGAACATACTGAAGCGCTTCATGTTATTGATGTAAATAGCGGAAACAGAACAGCTAGTAAAGAGAATCAGGAAGACAATGCTTTGCAGGTTAATAAAGAAGCTGCTAAGGAAATTGCCCGCCAACTTCGTTTAAGGGATATGGGTGGTATTGTAGTCATCGATTTTATCGATATGCACAAGCCTGTTAACCGTAAAATGTTGTTCGACTATCTCAAGGATCTGATGTTACTGGATCGCGCTAAGCACACCATATTGCCGCCAAGTAAGTTTGGCCTTGTTCAGATTACACGTCAGCGTGTAAGGCCCGAAATGAACATTGTAACCAGTGAGAAATGCCCTACCTGCGACGGTACGGGGGAAATTAAGGCCAGTATTGTTTTAATGGATGACATTGAAAATAACCTGACCTATATTTTGCAGGAGCAAAACGAAAAAAATATTACGCTTTGTGTACACCCGTATATCGAAGCTTTCATTAAAAAGGGCTTTATCTCTTTACAGTGGAAATGGTTTTTTAAATTCGGACAACGAATTAAAATCAGATCAGTCTCATCTTATAATTTGACTGAGTTTCACTTTCTTTCTTCAAAAGACGAAGAAATTAAATTGTAAAAATTAACTTATTAACTAAACAGGCCCGATTTCATAGAGATCGGGCCTGTTTGTTTTAATAGAATTAAGCATAAATTAGTAGAATTAAATTGTAATCAATTGGCTAAAACTAAATCAGCATATTTCTGCCAAAGTTGTGGGTATGAATCAGCAAAATGGCTTGGGCGATGTCCTTCATGTAATGAATGGAATACCTTCGTCGAAGAAATTATAGAGAAAACAAGCCCTAAGGTCCCTTCCTGGAAAACATCTAGCGGTACCCAACGCTTAAATAAACCATCTAAAGTTGATGATATACAATCCATTAGCGAAGAACGAATTTTAACAGGCGACCTGGAGCTTGACAGGGTTTTGGGTGGAGGTTTAGTTGCCGGCTCTGTTATACTAATTGGAGGTGAACCTGGAATCGGTAAATCTACGCTGATGCTTCAGCTTGCCTTAAATATCTCGGGCAAAAAGATTCTATATGTTTCCGGAGAAGAAAGCGAACAGCAAATTAAAATGAGAGCCGAACGCATTACTGCCAAACCTAAAGCAGATTGTTATATCCTAACAGAAACTTCAACCCAAAACATTTTTAAGCAGATTGAAACACTTGAGCCAGATATTATTGTTGTCGATTCTATACAAACACTTCACTCAGCTAATATCGATTCAACCCCCGGAAGTGTATCTCAGGTAAGAGAATGTACTGCCGAATTACTCCGGTTTGCAAAAGAAACGGATACGCCTGTATTTTTAATTGGCCATATTACCAAAGACGGCACCATTGCAGGACCAAAAATTCTGGAACACATGGTTGATACCGTTCTGCAGTTTGAGGGCGACAGGCATCATGTATATCGAATTCTGCGCTCCATCAAGAATCGTTTCGGAGCTGCCGCTGAATTAGGAATTTATGCAATGCACAGTACGGGTTTGCGACAAGTTTCCAATCCTTCCGAAATTCTGCTATCACAACGTGACGAAGAAATGAGCGGGATTGCAATTTCGGCTACCCTAGAAGGCGCAAGACCGATGTTAATCGAAACACAGGCATTGGTTAGCGCAGCAGCCTATGGAACGCCACAGCGATCTGCAAATGGCTTTGATACCAAAAGGATGAACATGCTCCTTGCCGTATTGGAAAAAAGATGTGGCTTTAGACTAAGTACTCGTGATGTTTTCTTAAACATAGCCGGTGGAATTAAAGTTGAAGACCCCGCAATTGACCTGGCAATAATGGTTGCAATAATCTCCTCACATGAGGATATCGCGATATCCTCTAAAATCTGTTTCGCAGCAGAGGTTGGCCTATCAGGAGAGATCAGAGCAGTTAACCGAATCGAACAACGGATCCTGGAAGCCGAGAAGCTTGGGTTTGAAAGAATCTTTATTTCCAATTATAATTTAAAGGGTCTTATTCTTGATCGATTTAAAATTGAATTGACCCCTGTAAGGAAGATTGAAGACGTATTTTCATTGCTATTTGGATAACCAAGCGTGGAACTGCCGTGTATATTTGCCATTTAGTTTCTACACATTGGGGATATTCTTTCCCTCTAAAAAATTTGGCACATTTTCAGAAAAACAGCACATAACACTATATATAAGGTAGTTACCCCTAAAAAAGAAGACGTATAACAGATTGGCCTACTAATTGCAAATACCTACATGTTATCAGTCATTTATGAATGGTAATAAACAATAGGGATGATTATCCTCGTTATCGTAAGATAGCGAGGATTTTTTCATTTTAAGCCAAAGGAATTGTACTTTTAGGATAATTAAAAAGGTTCTCCTTTTTAATATTGATTGATTAAACCCTGTCTTCTCCGAGACAGGGTTATTTATTACATTTTTTTCGTAAAATAATTTTAGCTTGAGAATGTTAAATTTTGATATATTTAAATATTAATTAACCTCTTAACCCTTATCATAATGATTATTGCCGCTATTATCATCGCTGTGCTACTAATTTTTGGAATCGGCATATACAATTCGCTGATCGGCAAAAAGAACCAGGTAGCCAATGCTTTTTCTGCAATTGACGCAATGCTTAAAAAACGATTTGATCTACTTCCAAACTTAATTGAGACTGTAAAACAGTACATGCAGTATGAAGGAGACCTGTTAACCAAAGTGGTAGAATTGCGTGCCAAAGCCGCGAGCCCAAACTTAAGTAACGAGGAAAGATTAGACCTGGATAAGCAACTTGGCTCAAGCGTTAAAGGCTTAATGGTAAACGTAGAGAATTATCCGGATCTGAAAGCAAACCAGAATTTCCTGAACCTACAAAGCACCTGGACAGAGAGCGAAGAACAAATTGCAGCCGCAAGAAGAGCTTACAATTCCTCAGTTACCGATTACAACAATGCAATTATGATGTTCCCGGGAAACATTTTTGCCGGAATGATGAACTATCAGCCCATTGCTGTACTGGCAAACACAGAAGAAGAACGAAAAAATATAAGTGCAAAAGATCTTTTTAATAACTAATGGCAGAAGAAACTGCGACAGGGGCCGCTTTACAAATCATACTCAATGAACTTGAAATACAGAGAAAAAAGGTTTCCGATATAAAAACAAAGGCCTACCTGTTTCTTGCAGGTGGCGTAATACTTATAGCAATCGGCGTTTTACTTGGCAGCTTAATGATCGCGGGAGCCATAAGTGGTGGCGCATCCATAATTACTTCTATTGTTCTTTTCAGTAATTCCAGCCAAAAGTTTAATGACTACAGGCATGAATTTAAACAAAGAGTGGTAGCTACGGTATTAAAGTCCATAGATCCAAGTTTAGAGATCGAATACAAGTATGGGTTACCGGAAAGCGATTTCATTAATTCTCAGCTATTCACTCAACGCCCGGATAGATATAGGAGTCAGGATCAAATTTATGGCAATGCAGGAAAAACAAGGTTCTCTTTTTCTGAAGTTCATGCAGAATACAAAACCGAGACACAAACAAAAAACGGCCGACAAGAGCATTGGCACACCATCTTAAAGGGAATCGTATTTTGTGCCGATTTCAACAAACATTTTAATGGCCTAACAGTAGTTAAGCCAAAGGACATGGGAAGTGCGCTGGGCGCCTGGATATCCGATAAAATGCCGATCTTCTCCTCATCAAGTAAACAGCTTGTAAAGCTGGAGAATATCCAATTTAACAAGGCCTTTGTTACCTATTCAACTGATCAGGTAGAAGCCAGATATATTCTTACTCCTGCAATGATGGAAAGATTATGCGAGCTAAACGACAAAAGCGCCGATACAATCTCTGTATCTTTTATTGGTTCTTACGTTTACATAGCTTTCCCCCTAGAGAAAGACTACTTTGAGCCCCCCGTATTTAAAAGCCTTCTTACTACCAAATCATTAGATGAAGACCTAAGCATCATTCGCTTTATGTATGCAATTATTAACGAACTGGATCTTAACACCAGAATCTGGGGAAAAGAATAAAAAAGGAGTTAATAAAAAAAGTCCCTTTCGGGACTTTATATTATTTAGATAAATACATTGATTTTTCTTTAACAAGCTGTCTGAAGTAAGGATCTTCAGTGTCTTTGATAAATCTGATGGATTCCCCTGTCGACTTCATTTCCGGGCCCAATTCTTTAGTTACCTCAGGGAATTTGTAGAAAGAGAAAACAGGCTCTTTAATCGCATAACCTTCCAGTTTACGCTCGATGGTAAAATCTTTCAGCTTATTGACACCTAGCATCACTTTAGCGGCAATGTTAATGTAAGGAACATCATAAGCCTTAGCAATGAAAGGAACAGTTCTTGACGCTCTTGGATTGGCTTCAATTACATATACTTTCTCGTCTTTAACTGCAAACTGAATGTTTAACAAACCGATTACATTTAAGGCTCTCGCAATCTTTTTAGAGTAAGTCTCCATGTCGTTCATTACCTTTTCAGACAAACTGAAAGGCGGCAACACAGCACTAGAGTCTCCAGAGTGAATTCCAGCCGGCTCGATATGCTCCATCAATCCAACAATATGAACGTCTTCACCATCACTGATTGAATCCGATTCGGTTTCTTCCGCTCTGTCCAGAAAGTGGTCAATCAAGACGCGATTACCGGGAAGGTCACCTAATAATTTAACAACGGCCTTTTCAAGGTCTTCATCGTTGATCACAATGCTCATCCCCTGTCCACCCAATACATAACTTGGTCTAACCAATACCGGATACCCCACTTCATTTGCTACAACAATTGCTTCTTCAGCGTTTTCTGCAACACCATATTTTGGATAAGGAATGTCCAATTCTTTGAGTAAGTCAGAGAAACGTCCCCTGTCTTCAGCAACATCCATATCGTTATAAGAAGTACCAATGATCTTTATGCCGTTCTCCTGGAGCTTCTCAGCCATTTTTAAGGCCGTCTGGCCACCCAATTGAACAATAACACCTACTGGATCCTCCAACTCGATGATTTCACGTACATGCTCCCAGAATACAGGCTCAAAGTATAGCTTATCAGCCATGTTAAAGTCTGTAGACACCGTCTCAGGATTACAATTGATCATGATTGCTTCAAAGCCACTCTCTTTGGCGGCGAGCAAACCATGCACACAAGAGTAATCGAATTCTATACCCTGACCAATACGGTTAGGACCAGATCCCAATACGATTACTTTCTTTTTATCTGAACGAAGGGATTCATTCTCTTCTTCAAAAGTAGAGTAATAATAAGGCGTTTGTGCAGCAAACTCAGCAGCACAAGTATCTACCATTTTATAAACACGTTTGATGCCTAATGACTTTCTGCGCTCATAAACTTCGTCTTCCGTTACATTTCCTAGCAGATAAGCAATCTGAATATCAGAGAAACCTTTCTGCTTTAAGGTAAAGAAGAAATCTTTAGGAATATTATTTAGCGAATAACGTTTCAATTCAGTCTCCAGCTGAACCAATTCATGTATTTGTGACAAGAACCATTTATCAATACGCGTAACTTTACGGATTGACTCTAATGGTACACCCATACTCATGGCATCTTTAATCAGGAACAAACGATTCCAGCTTGGATGTTCAAGACCATGCATAATCTCTTCAATACTTCGGCTATGTTTCCCATCAGCACCTAAACCAGCTCTGCCAATTTCCAAACTCTGACAAGCTTTTTGTACCGCTTCAATAAAAGTACGTCCGATGGCCATTACTTCACCTACAGATTTCATCTGCAAGCCCAACTCCATGTTCGCTCCTTTGAATTTATCGAAGTTCCAACGGGGAACTTTCACAATCACATAATCAAGTGTTGGCTCGAAATATGCAGATGTAGTTTTTGTAATTTGGTTTTCCAGCTCATCCAGGTTATAACCTATAGCAAGTTTAGCAGCTATTTTAGCAATCGGATAACCTGTAGCCTTACTGGCCAATGCCGATGAACGCGAAACCCTTGGATTAATCTCGATTGCAATGATCTCGTCGTTATCCGGATTTACAGAGAACTGTACATTACAACCACCTGCGAAGTTTCCGATCGCGCGCATCATTTTGATCGCCTGGTTACGCATATCCTGGTAGCAACGATCAGACAATGTCATGGCAGGCGCGACAGTGATTGAGTCGCCTGTGTGAATACCCATTGGATCGAAATTTTCAATAGAACAGATGATGATTACATTGTCATTACTGTCCCTCAACAACTCCAATTCGTATTCTTTCCAGCCCAAAACCGCTTGTTCTACCAATACCTCGTGTGTTGGAGAAGCCTCAAGTCCGCGTTTTAAAGCCTGGTCAAATTCTTCTTTCTTGTGTACAAAACCACCACCAAAGCCACCTAGGGTATAAGAGGGGCGAATTACCAAAGGATAACCAATCTCCTGAGCAGCTTCTTTACCTTCTAAGAAAGAGTTGGCAATTTTTGAAGTTGCAACCCCTACACCTATATCAACCATTAACTGGCGGAAGGCTTCACGGTTTTCCGTTTTTTCGATTGCAGCAACATCAACACCAATCACCCGTACGCCATATTTCTCCCAAATTCCACGTTCAGAGGCCTCAATGCAAAGATTCAAAGCCGTTTGACCACCCATGGTAGGCAATACAGCATCTATTTTACGTTCTTGTAAGATCTGCTCAATAGAATCTACTGTCAATGGCCACAGGTAAACATGATCACCGATTACTTTATCGGTCATAATGGTTGCAGGATTGGAGTTGATGATCGAAACTTCGATTCCCTCTTCTTTTAAAGATAAGGCGGCTTGAGATCCTGAGTAGTCAAATTCACAAGCTTGACCGATGATGATAGGACCCGATCCGATGATGAGTACCGAGCGTATGGAGGTGTCTTTAGGCATAAGGCTTTAAAAAGTCTAAAGTTATAAGGGTAAAAAATGCAATTATTGTAGACTGGAATCGTCTTAGAGATTTCTTTGATATCATTAAAGATCCCCGACTCTTCTGTCGGGATGCAAAGTTACGCTTTTGAACGTTAAAAATCAGGTATTTTTTCAAAAACCCTTATAAACCGAAAAAGGGGCTAAATGCCCCCCTTCCCAGCGTTTAATCTATAGAATTATTGTTCAAGTTTTATTTCTCCAACGTCGGTTACAGTGCTATCAACGACAGCAACGTTCTCAACTGATTTATCTTTATACGGTGGTTTAGCTTTAACCCATACGGTGTAGGTACCTGGTTTAACATTATTAATGGTAAAACTACCACTACTAAGATCCCCTTTTAATGTATCTGTTCCAGACACGGCAACTACTTGCACCGCACCACTATCAGGAGATACTTTACCTTTGATTCCGCCATCCTTAATGGTAACGAAAGCTAATAATAACAACGAAAACGCTGCAATTATTAAGAAATTCACACTTAACTTTTTCATAAGAATTTGAATTAGCTGACTAAAGAAGCCTCCACAACTCCTGTTAATCAATATTATTTAACCATCAATTAGTTAGTATCATTGTGCCATATCATATTTTAGCTAGTGCTTGTTAACTACAAACAGATTAAACAATTGTTTTTATAAAATTTAAAAACAGCTACAAAGGCCTACAGTTATTCCAGATATCTGTATATAATTAACTACAAAATCACCCACCACAAAGCATGTATACCCTTTTTTTGTGATGGAATAACATTTGCATATTCTCACATATGAAAAAGATATTACCATTTTTATTTGCAATCACCATAATTTTGAGTGGTTGCGGAACAGTTCAATCTATTATTAAATCTACATTTCCTTACACCGCAACAATAGTTATCCCCGCCTCAAGTAAAAGCAATACTCCTATATCTGCAAAATCTGCGGCAACAAGTTTTGATGATGTTTTTGGAAATAAAAACGGAACCAATTACATAAAAGAAATTAGAATTGCATCTGCAAAAATGATTGCCAGTAATCCTAGCAATAAAAGTTTGGGTATGTTCAAGTCTGTAAAGCTTTTCGTATCAAATGAAAACGGGGGTGAGGTCATGGTTGCGTCAAGAAGCGATATACAAGAGAACATTGGCTCCGAACTTGCGTTAGATATAGATAATTCAAAGTTTTTGGACGATTACATCAAAGGAACCAGTCTCCGTGTAAGAGTTGAATATGTTTTAAGAAATAACACAAGCGCTGATGTAAGCATAAGAACATCAATAGGCTTCACATCGTCGCCTAAAGCGCAATAAAAGATAAATAGTTTGTTTGGTTTACTATCCGGTATGGAATTCTTCCTGCCGGATTTTTTTTTACTTTTGGTAAATGTTTGATGTTTTAAGGGATAGTTTCACTCAGTTATTTTTACAAACGGGTTTATTGGAATGGCTAGGTGTTTTTACTGGTATACTATGTGTATGGCTTGCCGCCAAAAACAATATATACAACTGGCCCATTGCGATAGTAAGTGTAGTCATCTATATTTTCATCTTCTTCGAATCAAAGCTTTACGCCGATATGGGTTTGCAGTTTTATTTTTTTGCGATGAATGTTTACGGATGGTACTTCTGGAGCAAGAACAGAAATAATCCAGAAGCATCACGACCAATTACCATCATTACCCAAAAAGAAATTATGCTTTCTATTTTAGGCGTAATTGTTTTTACATTAATACTGGGTTTTGTGCTTAAAAAGAATACAGATGCCTCGTTCCCGTTTTTGGATAGCTTTTGTACTGCCTGTAGCTTAATAGCGCAAATATTCCTTGCAAGGAAGGTATTACAGAACTGGCTGATCTGGATTTTTGTTGATATCATATATGTTGGCATGTACATTTCAAAAGACCTGTACGCTACAGCGGTTATGTACGCATTGTATGTTTATATTGCCTCTGTAGGCTATTTAGATTGGAGGAGAACCTATCGTGAACACACCCACTAAAAAGATAGCCATTGTTGGCCCGGAGAGTACCGGAAAATCAACCATTACCCAGCAGCTTGCAAAACACTTCAATACTTTATGGGTGCCTGAATACGCAAGATATTACTGTGCCGCATTGACGGAGCCATGCAATTTACAGGACGAGGTAAACATGTTTCATGGGCAATTGGCACTCGAAGACTCCATACTTGCCATCGCTGAAAAAGAGCTTATTTTCTGCGATACAACCTTTATCACTGTAAAAATATGGAGCGACGAAGTTTTTGGGGAAACTCCTAAGATTGTTCTTGATGCACTCCCTAAATACAACTACGATTTATACTTGCTGATGGATATTGACCTGCCCTGGCAAGAAGACCCCCTTCGTGATTTTCCACACAAAAGAGAGCATTTTATGCAGGTATGGCATCAGGAACTTAAAGCCTTGAATGCAGTATACGTTAAAGTTGGTGGCCAGGGAGAGGATAGATTAAATAACGCAATTACAGCTGTTCAAACATTTTTACTCTGATAAAAAAATTAATACCTTTGTACCATCAAAAAGGGGTGCCTTGTTTTGTAAAAAACACGAAAACAGGCTGAGAGCATACCCATTATATCTATAAACAGATATATGCACCTGATCCGGATAATGCCGGCGGAGGGATTGGAGTTATGGAGTTTAACTGGGCTGTAAGTACCCCTTACTTACAGTGGTTTAACTAAAAGAAACAATAAAGTGAAAAAATTAATGATCACAGCGCTTGCTGTGTTGCTATTGCCGGTGTTGGTAAAAGCGCAATTCTCAATTTCAGGTACCGTATCCGAAAAATCAAATGCTACATTATCTGGCGCTACTATTAAGCTAAAAAATAAATCTGCCGGAACAACTGCCGATAAACAGGGAAAATACCAATTAACCAATTTAAAAGCAGGCAGTTATACGTTATTAGTAAGCTACCTTGGCTACCAAACAATAGAAAAGACCATTACAATTAATGCCGATCAAACACTTGATTTTGTATTAGTTCAATCTGCTTTCCTTGCCGACGAAGTTATTGTAAAAGCAACCAGAGCAAATGAAAAGTCTGCAACTACCTATAAAAACATTAGCAAAGCAGACATTGAACAAAACAACTTCGGACAGGATCTTCCTTTCATACTGAACAACACACCAGGCGTGGTTGTTACTTCAGATGCCGGTGCAGGTGTAGGATATACAGGTATTAGAATAAGAGGTAGTGATGCGAGCAGGATAAACGTTACTGTAAACGGAATCCCGTATAATGACAGTGAAAGCCAGGGTACATTCTGGGTGAACATGCCGGATTTTGCTTCTTCTGTCGACAATGTACAAATACAACGCGGCGTTGGTACCTCAACAAATGGAGCTGGCGCCTTTGGCGGAAGTTTAAACATCCAAACCTCATCAAGCTCGGAAACCCCTTACGCAGAAATAAACAATACTTACGGAAGCTATAACACTCTTAAAAATACTGTTAAAGTGGGTACCGGTCTTATAGATGGCAAATGGAGCTTTGACGGTCGTTTATCAAGAATTAAATCTGATGGGTTTATCGACCGTTCGGCCTCTAATCTTAAATCATACTTCTTATCAGGCGCATATCATGGAAAAACCGACATAGTACGTGTAAACGTATTTTCAGGAACGGAAGAAACTTACCAGGCATGGAATGGTGTTCCAGAAGCAAAACTTAGAGGAGACATTGAAGGCTTAAAGGAACATTACAACAATAACCTTGGTTATCTGTACAATACCAAAGCAGATTCTTTAAACCTGTTCAATTCGGACAACAGAAAGTACAATCAGTTCCTTTATAAGGATCAGAACGATAATTACAAACAAAACCATTATCAAGCTTTATACGCAAAACAGTTCAACGAACAGTTCTCGTTCAACGGGGCATTACACCTAACCCAGGGCGAAGGATATTTTGAAGAATATAAAAACAATCAGAAACTTAAAAACTATGGTTTGCCAAATGTTATGGCAGGTGGTACAACTATTGAAAGAACCCATCTTATTCGCCGTCGCTGGTTAGATAACAACTTTTATGGTCTTACTTATGCCTTTAATTACCAACCAGAGTCAAATTTAAATTTCACACTTGGTGGTGCTTATAACCAGTACAGAGGTAAACATTTTGGGCAAGTAATATGGGCTCAATATGCATCAACTTCAACCAACGACTACCACTACTATGATGGCAAAGGAGATAAGGACGACTTCAATAGCTACTTCAAAGTAAATTATAATCCGGTAGCTCAGTTAAGCTTGTTCGCAGATTTACAGTACAGAAATGTGAAATATGATATTTCAGGAACTGACAAGAATCGCAAAAGTTTAGATTACAATAACAACTACAATTTCTTTAATCCTAAAGTTGGGGCTACCTATTTCTTAAACGAGTTAAGCAACTTTTACGCCTCATTCAGTGTTGCAAATAAAGAACCGAATCGTGACGATTTCACCAATTTAAAAGAGGGTCTGGCTGTTCCTAAACCAGAACGCTTAAATAATATAGAGGCAGGCTACCGTTTTAAAAACACTGATTTTAATGTTGGCCTAAATGCTTATGGCATGTTTTACAAAGACCAGCTGATTTTTACAGGCGAAATCAACGAATATTCCGATGCTTACCGTCAAAATGTAGACAAAAGTTACAGGATTGGTCTGGAGCTAGACGCATCTTATATTATCAGTTCTCGCTTTGCTGTTAATGCAAACGCAGCGTTCAGCAGAAATAAGATCAAGAATTATGTAGACTATGTATCAGAATATGATAATGATTTTAACCTGATTAATGTACAGGCTACAAACTATGCTAATCCAGATATATCTTTCTCACCAAACTCAGTGATATTTGGAGAACTGGTTTACAAACCAGTAGCTGGCTTTGCCATTGCGTTACAAAGCAAATATGTAAGTAAGCAATACATGGACAACACTCAAAACGAGAGCCGTAAACTGGATGCTTATTGGGTAAATAATGCAAGGCTTGGTTACGACTTCAGTTTAAAAGGGATCAAAAACATAAACATAGGCCTGCTTGCCAATAACATTCTAAACAAAAAATACGAAAGTAATGGCTATACCTACAGTTCAATTTACCCGTGGGGAACCACAACAGAGAACTTTTACTTCCCTCAGGCCGGAACTAATTTCTTACTTTCGCTAAATTTGAAATTTTAATCCTATGAAGAAGTTCATCGAAAGACTACATTTTATTACACACGATATTCATCAGTTAACCCATATCGAGCAGGCACAAATAGCTTGTGAGGCTGGAGCAAAGTGGATTCAATATCGATGTTTAACAAAAAATGATGATGAGCTTTTAGAAGATATCAATGTGATTGCTGAAATCTGTGACGATTGGGGGGCCACCTTAATCGTTACAGATCACATTCACCTTAATGGCAAAGCCGATATCCAAGGTTTCCATATTGAAGATATGGACGCTGATTTCATAAAATTAAGAGCACAATTAGGAGAAGCAGTAACCATCGGCGGTTCGTCAAACACAGTTGAAGGTTTAATCAGACTTGCCAAAGAGGGGGCAGACTATGCTGGCTTTGGTCCCTTCCGCGATACGACAACCAAGCCCAACAATGCCCCTCATATTGGTATAGAAGGATATAAAAAAGCAATAACAACCCTAGATCAAAATGGCATTATCTTACCAGTTTTAGCCGTTGGAGGTGTTACTTCTGATGATATAGAAGCACTTATGGAAACTGGTGTTTTTGGAATAGCAGCATCAGCCGCAATTAATCAGGCTGAGGATATGAGAGAAGCATATCTTACATTTTATGACAAGATTATGTAATTGCGAGACAAATAATTTTAAAATTTATTTGTCTATCAACTACATTTGTTCAAAATATTTTTCCTTTTGGACAATACCGAAATCATAGAAAAACCAGATCCCTTTTACGCAGTTCTGCTATACAGGGAATTCCGATCTTACCTGGGCATGCGTTTCTTTTTTACATTCGCATACCAAATGCAAGCTGTTATTATCGGCTTCCATGTCTATCATTTAACAAAAGACCCCCTTGCCTTGGGTCTTGTAGGTCTTTGCGAAGCAATCCCAGCAATTGGCATTGCCTTATATGGAGGTTACATTGCGGATAAATCAGAGAAAAGAGGCCTTTTACTCAAAGTATTTTTTGGCGTATTTCTGTGCTCTTTAGTAATGCTTATCGTTACTACAAAGCAAATGCATACTTATATCCCCACAAGTTATATTGTTCCAATTATGTATCTGATGGTATTTGGAATAGGTATTGCAAGAGGTTTTTTCAGCCCGGCAACATTTTCCTTAATGGCACAGATTATCCCTAAAAGATTATATCCAAAATCCAGCACCTGGAATAGTACAAGCTGGCAGCTTGCCTCTATCCTTGGGCCCATGGCAGGTGGACTAATTTATGGCTTCTACGGTATAACTGTTACTTACTATGTAATTATCACCTTCATATCCATCTCATTAGTTTGTATTTTCTTTTTAAAGTCCCACCCACCAACCTTTATTCCAAAAGAAAGTATTGTAAAAAGCCTAACAGAAGGTGTACAATTTGTATTTAAAAACAAAATGATGCTTGGCGCCATGAGCCTCGACCTGTTTTCAGTGTTTTTTGGAGGAGCAGTTGCTTTGTTGCCAGTGTTTGCTAATGATATCCTCAAAGTTGGTTCCGAGGGATTAGGGTTCATGCGAGCTGCTGCATCTACAGGTGCCGTACTCACAATGCTTATCATGACCGTTTATTCTCCTATGAACAAGCCATGGAGAAACCTTTTGATTGCGGTAACTGGCTTTGGAACCAGCATCATCTGCTATGGTCTATCTAAAAACTTCTACTTAACGCTTGTACTTCTATTTGCAGAAGGCGCATTTGATAGCGTTAGTGTAATCATCCGATCTACCATTATGCAGTTGTTAACTCCAGATGATATGCGCGGACGTGTATCTGCTGTAAACAGTATGTTTATTGGCTCTTCAAATGAAATAGGGGCCTTTGAGTCCGGCTTAACTGCAAAGCTTATGAGAACAGTGCCTGCCGTAGTTTTTGGAGGCAGCATGACTATTCTCGTTGCAGGTATTACCTACCTCAAAACAAAAAACTTAACCAAGCTAACATTACAGGAAATAAACGAGCAGAATGTTTAAGCTTATTAAGCCACAGAGAATCTTTCACCCACCTGTTGTCTCCACATCGCATAGTACAAACCATTTTGAAGTACAAGCTCATCGTGAGTTCCCTGCTCAATTACATTCCCTTTTTCCAATACATAGATCCTATCGGCGTGTTTAATTGTCGATAAGCGGTGAGCAATTAATATCGTCATGTGATTATCGATATCAGAAACCTCTCTTATTGTTGCCGTAATTTCTTCTTCCGTTAAAGAATCCAATGATGAGGTAGCCTCATCAAAAACCAGGATATCCGGCTTACGCAATAGTGCTCTGGCAATAGATAAACGTTGCTTTTCGCCCCCCGAAACCTTCACTCCGCCTTCACCAATCATGGTATCCAGACCTTTATCTGCTCTGGCCAATAAATTCTGACAAGCGGCCTGATGCAATACCTTCATACACTCCTCATCAGTTGCCTCTGGCCTTACAAACTGCAAATTCTCTCTTATTGTTCCAGAAAACAATTGTGTATCCTGTGTTACAAAGCCTATTTTTTCTCGCAATTCATCAAGATCTATGTTGGTCGCGGTAACTCCATTATATTTAATAGCTCCTTCCTTAGGCTCGTATAACCCTACCAGAAGTTTAACAAGCGTAGTTTTACCAGAACCTGATGGCCCTACAAAGGCAATCGTTTCTCCAAGGTTCGTTTCGAAATTGATGCCATTTAAGGCGTTAGTAGAGGCCGATTGGTGCTTAAAGCTAACTTCATCAAATTCTAATTTCTTGATTTTAGCAATTGATGTTGGATTATCAGGCTTCTTATCCTTCGGAATAGACATAATCCGCTCAAAATTATTTAGCGATACCTCGGTTTCCCTATACACATTAATGATATTACCCAATTCCTGCAAAGGACCAAAAATAAAGAAGGAGTAAATGAACAGTGAGAAGAATTCACCAACAGTAATTCTGCCTGCAAAGATCAGGTACATCATCAAAAAGAGCAGCCCGTTACGCAACAGGTTCACAAACGTTCCCTGAATAAAGCTCAAACTGCGGATGTATTTTACCTTTTTAAGCTCCAGCCCTAAAATCTTTGTTGTAGTAGTGTTTAACCTGTTTATTTCCTGTTTAGCAAGTCCCAGACTTTTCACCAGCTCAATATTACGCAGCGATTCTGTGGTAGAACCTGCAAGTGATGTTGTTTCTGCTACAATATTCTTTTGAACTTTTTTTATCCGTTTACTTAAAAACGAACTTAAAAATCCAAGTAAAGGAATAGAAGAAAAATACACCACAGCAATAACCCAATATACAGAGATGGCATAAACGGTCACAAAAATGATCCCGATAATACTTGTAAACAAAACATTTATTACTGCCTGAACCAGTTTTTCAGTATCAATCCTAACTTTTTGTAAAATACCTAATGTTTCTCCGCTGCGCTGATCTTCAAAAACCTGATAAGGCAATTCCAAAGAATGAGCAAGACCATCGGAATATATTTTAGCTCCTAGTCTTTGTGTAATTACATTTACGTAGTAATCCTGAAAATTCTTGGCGATGCGGGATACCATTGCTGCTCCCATTGCCAATAAAATAAGTACGCCAGCACCCTTTATAAACTCATCGGTAGTGTAATGCTTATAGTTCGTAACGTACTTATCAATGATTAAACGAAAAACATATGGATCAAGAAAAGAAAATATCTGATTAACTGCAGCCAGAAACAAGGCCAGAAATATCAGACCTTTATAGTTTTTTAAATAGCTGAATAAGATTTTCATAAATAAAATTTGTTAAAAATAAACAAAGGGAATGAAGCATTACTTCCATTCCCTTTAATTTACGTATAAATTATAATCCTGACCTAAACAGTCATGATATCCTTCTCTTTTGCTTCGGCGTGTTTATCGATTTTTACAATGTAAGCATCGGTAATTTTTTGAACTTCAGCCTCACCTGTTTTGATCTCATCATCAGAAACACTTTCGCCTTTCAATTTTTTAACCTTTTCATTAGCATCTTTACGGATGTTACGAACAGTAATACGGCCTCTTTCAGCTTCTTCTTTAACCTTTTTAACCAAATCCTTTCTACGTTCTTCAGTTAAAGGCGGAACTACCAAGCGAATAATAATACCATCGTTTTGAGGATTGATACCTATGTTAGCTTCCATAATTGCACGTTCAATAGGAACTAGCAAAGCTTTTTCCCAAGGCTGTATAAGCAATGTACGAGCATCAGGAGTATTGATACTTGCAACCTGGCTTAAAGGAGTAGGATTTCCGTAATAATCAACCATAATACCATCCAGCATACCAGCAGAAGCCTTTCCTGCACGAATTTTCGTCAGTTCCGACTCGCAGTGCAAAATGGCTTTTTCCATGGTAGCCTGAGCATCTTGTAATTGTTTCTTTATGAGGTCATTCATGATGTGTAAAATTTAACCAAACTTATATAAAATATTGCTATTAGTTTTTAACAAGGGTACCAATACCATCGCCATTCGCGATTTTCATGAAATTACCTGTTTTATTCATATCAAAAACAATAATTGGCAGTTTATTTTCTTCGCAAAGCGTAAAAGCAGTCATATCCATTACGTTTAATCCATTAGCATAAACTTCTTTAAAAGTAATTTCGGAATATTTAGTAGCCGTAGGATCTTTCTCAGGGTCAGCGGTATAAATACCATCAACACGGGTTCCTTTTAAAACAACATCTGCTTTTATCTCAATTGCGCGTAAAGCAGCTGCAGAATCAGTAGTAAAATAAGGATTACCGGTACCTGCTCCGAAAATTACCACACGTCCTTTTTCAAGGTGGCGTACAGCTCTTCTGCGAATAAAAGGCTCACAGATCTGTTCCATTTTTATTGCGGTAAGCAACCTTGTTTTAAGGCCGACTTTTTCAAGTGCATCTTGCAAGGCCATACTGTTAATTACTGTGGCCAGCATACCCATATAATCGGCTTGAGCACGGTCCATCCCAGATTTTTCAGCACTTAAACCTCTAAAAATATTACCACCACCAATAACAATTGCTATTTCAAGGCCTTTGGCATGTACTGCCTTAATGTCTTCAGCATATTGCTTTACAACCTCATTATCAATACCATACTGCTTATCGCCCATTAGCGATTCGCCACTTAATTTCAATAGGATCCGTTTATACTTCATGACTCCAAAAATAACTATTTGTTTTAATTAATAAGGCTCAAATGTTCAACTCCGTCTGCAAAAACTTTTAACAGGTCTAATTTTTCGGAAAGTAAGACCAAATTGGCCTTATTTCCAACCTTTAAATTACCCAGCTTAGCATCCAATTTCATAAGCCTTGCAGGGTTTAGCGTTGCTAAATTCAAGGCTTCTGTCAATGGAATATCGCAATGTGCTACACAGTTTTGTACAGCTTGTAACATTGTTATGTTAGATCCAGATAAAGTTCCATCTGGAGTAATGAATTTCTCACCAGAAAGCTGATGTTGATAAGGGCCTATATTACATGAAGTAACCGCATCAGTTATCAAAAACATTCTTTCTCTGAGCAGCTTGTAGCTCATTTTTACAATTTCAAAATCAACATGATTCCCATCTGCAATAATGCTTGCCATTGCTGTAGGGTGACTAAACACTGCCGCAGGCAAATTCGGTGATCTGTGATGGATAGAAGGCATCGCGTTAAACAAGTGCGTTGTCGTTTTAAAGCCCATATCATAAGCCGCAGTGGCTTGCTCAAAATTGGCATCACTATGGCCTAATGATAATATGATGTCGTTATCGAGCAGGTAATTTATAACCTCATCATCCTGAAGTTCGGCAGCTATGGTCATCATTTTCACTGTACCATCTGCGTATTCAAGCAATTTTTTTACCTCATCAAAGGAGGCTTTGCAAATGTATTTCTCAATATGGGCACCTCTGCGTTTTGCGTTAATGTAAGGCCCTTCCAAATGCAAGCCCAGAAAACCTCTTGCTTCGCTACGATAAGCTTTTGCAGCAGAGATGGACTCATGGACAATCTCTGGAGTATTTGTGGCTACGCAGGCTAAAAAGCTTGTGGTTCCTTTAGTTAGCAAATCTAAATCCATTTGCCTTAGGGTATCTGCTGTTGGGTAAGCAGAAAAAAGATCCTTTCCGCTACCATAAATCTGAAGATCAATAAAACCAGGACTTAAATAGCTTCCATTGGCATCTACAATTTCATATCCAACTGGAATTTCTTCGGTGCCGAGTTTTACTATCTCACCCTCATCAATTAAAATATTCTGACCTGCTACTAGCAGCCCGTCCGCAAAGAACTTACAATTTTTAATAGCTAACATACAAATACAATTTTGCCCCAAACTTAGAGAAAAGTTTTTACTAGAATGTTTCCTGTATAAAAAGAAAAGAAGAGAGCCGCTGTCGCCATCCCTCGATTCCTCGGAAAACAAAAAAAGAGGGGATATCACCATGAAGTGAACCCCAAAAGTTAGACAAAAACTTTTGGGGTTCGCTATTTATGACAAAACACACATTTGAGGAGAAACTAGCTATAGTTTCTCAAGTAAGAAAGGGAAAGCCGATTCTGCGCATATCCCGCGAACMGTACTGATCTTAACCAGCCCTCTAAGGCA
>NZ_AWRU01000034.1:0-88837 GCF_000523515.1 Pedobacter sp. V48
AAATGGGCTACGGACGTCACCCAAATGAACATTAAAGGGGAGAAGATTTACTTGTCTCCTATAATTGACCTGTTCAATGGGGAAGTCATTTCTTATACTATTTCAAAAAGTCCAAATATGCAGATGATAGAGAAAATGTTATATGAAGCTTTTGATAAAGTGAAAGATACAAAGGGACTTATTTTTCATTCTGACCAAGGCTGGCAATATCAACATTACGGATATAGAAAGGCTTTGGAAAAAAATGGAATTATTCAAAGCATGTCCAGAAAAGGAAACTGCTTAGATAATGCCTTGGCCGAAAGCTTTTTTGGCATCATGAAGACAGAATTGCTGTACAGACAGAGCTTTGAAACTGCGGAAGAATTTATCGCTTCATTAAAAGAATACATTTATTACTACAACAATAAAAGAATAAAAAACAGGTTAAATGGAAAGAGCCCGGTGGAATACCGAGCTCTCGCACAAAAAACTTAATTTTGTAATCCGTCCAACTTTTTGGGGTCACACCACCAGTGATATCCCCTCTTTTAATATAAAGTAAAAGCGATTACGCTCCTAACTGTACGCGTTTAAACGCAGTAACAGTTAAACCGTTAGCTGTATCATTTAAGAATTTACGAACATCTTTAGATGAATCTTTAACAAATTCCTGGTTTAATAAAGTACTGTCTTTGTAGAATTTATTCAATTTACCAGCAGCAATTTTTTCTACCATTTCTTCAGGTTTACCTTCAGCACGAATTTGTTCTTTAGCGATTTCAGTTTCACGTTCAATAGTAGTAGCATCAACATCAGCTTTGTCTAAAGCAACTGGGTTCATCGCAGCAATTTGCATCGCAACATCTTTTCCAGCTTCGTCAACACCAGCAACAGCTTGGTTTAAAGCAACCAAAACACCTAAACGGTAGTTACCGTGGATGTAAGGAACAACTTTCTCTCCTGATACTGTTTCGAATTTAGAGATACCGATTTTTTCACCGATTTTACCAGTGTTTTCGATAATGATATCAGAAACTTTCTGACCATCAACTTCTAAAGATAAAAGCTCTTCTAATGAAGCTGGGTTTTTATCGATAGCTAAATCAGTAAATTTGTTAGCTAAAGCAACGAAATCAGCGTTTTTAGCAACAAAGTCAGTTTCGCAGTTTAATTCAACAACAACACCACGTTTGCCATCAGCTGTAGCTTTAGCAATAACAACCCCTTCGTTAGAATCACGATCCTGACGCGAAGCTGCTACTTTAGCACCTTTTTTACGTAAGTAATCAACCGCAGCTTCGAAATCACCGTTAGCTTCGATTAATGCTTTTTTGCAGTCCATCATACCAGCACCGGTTTGTTGGCGCAATTTGTTTACATCTGCTGCAGAAATTTGTACTGTAGACATTTTATTTCCTTTTTAAGTTATTATCAAAAATTATGGGTTGTACGTGATTGTTGTAAGTAAACCTCCAACGCACAGCATACAACCCAAATTATATTATTAATTAAGCTTCTTCGCTTGTACCTTCTTCGGTTTCAGCTTCGCTACTTACTTTTTTTCTTCTTGCACCAGGAGCAGCAGCTTCAGGAGCATCAGCAGCAGCTTTAGCAGCTACAGCTTCTTTTTCAGTTTCTTCGTCTTTTTCACGTTTGCGCTCATCTAAACCTTCTTCAATTGCTTTGATGATAACATCAGTAATTAAAGAGATAGATTTAGTTGCATCATCATTCGCTGGGATTGGGAAATCGATGTTTGAAGGATCAGAGTTAGTATCAACCATTGCAAAAGTTGGAATGTTCAATTTCAACGCTTCGCTAACAGCGATGTGCTCTTTTTTAACGTCAATTAAAAAGATAGCAGCAGGTAAACGGTTTAAATCCGCGATACCACCTAATAAGCTTTCTAATTTGATACGCTCACGCTGAATCATTAAACGCTCCTTTTTAGAAAGGATTGAATAAGTACCGTCTTTAGTCATTTTATCGATGGTAACCATCTTTTTGATTGACTTACGTACAGTAGCAAAGTTAGTTAACATACCACCTAACCAACGTTCAGTTACGAAAGGCATGTTTACTTTTTTTGCTTGCTCAGCAACAATTTCTTTAGCTTGTTTCTTAGTAGCTACGAAAAGAATCTTACGACCAGATTTAACGATCTGTTTGATTGCTGAAGCAGCTTCTTCAGTTTTAGTTAAAGTTTTATTTAAATCTATAATGTGGATACCATTGCGCTCCATGAAAATGTAAGGCGCCATTTTTGGGTTCCATTTACGGGTAAGGTGACCAAAGTGTACACCTGCATCCAATAAGTCTTGATATGTAGTTCTTGCCATTGTTTTGTCTCCTTAAGATTAACGTTTACTGAATTGGAATTTCTTACGTGCTTTTTTACGTCCTGGTTTCTTACGTTCAACCATACGCATATCACGGGTCATTAACCCTTTAGCACGTAATGCTGGTTTTTTCTCAGCATCTAATTCAACAATAGCTTTAGCGATAGCTAAACGAACTGCTTCTGCTTGACCTTTAACACCTCCACCAGCTACGTTTACATTTACATCATACTGACCAACTAGTTCAGAAACTTCGAACGATTGGTTAACAATGTACTGTAATGGTAACGTTGGGAAATATACTTTGTGGTCTTTACCATTTACGGTAATAGTGCCGTTGCCTTCTTTTAAATAGATACGTGCAACAGCTGTTTTTCTTCTTCCTGAAGTGTTTGTAACTGACATTTCTTCTTTAATTAAAGTTTAATGGTTTTTGGTGATTGTGCTTCGTGCGGATGCTCTGAACCTGCGTAAACATATAAGTTGGTGTATAATTTAGCACCAAGTTTAGTTTTAGGTAACATACCACGAACAGCTTTCTCGATAACACGTTTTGGGTGTTTAGCCATTAACTCTTTTGGAGAAATGAAACGCTGACCACCTGGGTATCCGGTGTAAGAAGTATAAATTTTCTCTGAAAATTTATTTCCGGTCAACTTAACCTTGTCTGCATTAATAACGATAACGTTATCACCGCAGTCTACGTGTGGGGTATACTCAGGCTTGTTTTTACCACGGATGATCATTGCGATCTTCGATGACAAGCGCCCCAAAATCTCGCCTTGTGCGTCAACAACAACCCACTGTTTGTTAACAGTTTTTGCATTGGCAGAGACAGTTTTGTAACTTAACGTATTCACTTGCTTGTATTTAATTTGTTTAACAATTATTTATTCCCCCTAAATTTTAGGGACTGCAAAGATAGTGTAATATCTTTAATTGTCAAACAGTTGAAGAWMTWYYRWTMTTAKAATAACAACAAACACTCGCTGTCAGAAAATTCCAGGCAATTTTTATGCAATGTTTACACAGGGTTTATACAATCAAAAGCCGCTTAAACACCCCTTTACAATCGTGTGATTAAAGGACAACCAGGCCTTATCTTACCGACCTGTACCCAAGCTCTGCACCGCCACTAACGGGCAAAATTGTTCCGGTAATAAACCTGGCCTTTTCCGAAAGTAGAAAAACACAGGCATCAGCAATCACATCTCCCTCCGGACAATAGCCCAATGGATGTATATCGTCCAGGTATTGCGCTATTGAAGCCGGATTCTGTTGTTCTTTACTCCACTGTCGCAGCATAGGAGTCCAAACCCCGGCTGGCAGAACCGCATTTACACGTATTTTGTATTGCGCATAATCCAGCGCCATCGATTTTGTTAGCGTATTCATTGCGCCTTTAGTAGCAGTGTAAGCCGCATGGTTTTCCTGACCTATTTCTCCAACAAGACTACTTGTATTCAAAATACATCCTTTAGATTCTTTTAATGCTTCAAATCCATATCGGGTTGTATAGAGTATACTTTTCAAATTCACATTCATCAAATTTTCCCATTCCTCATCGCTGGTCTCATGTAAAGGTTTAGACGGCGAGGCCACACCTGCATTGTTATGGATCGCATCTAATTTCCCATAATGGGCTATTGCCTGTGCAATTGCTGTTTCAACATTTTCAGCTTTAGATACATCGCATACGATACCAAGATGCGATGACCCCAATTGCCTTACAGCCTCTTCAACAGGTTGAGGCGAAGAGGCCGCAACAACCACATTTGCACCAGCTTCAGCATAAGCCTTTGCACACTCAAAACCAATCCCTGCTGAACCTCCTGTGAGGAAAATAACTTTACCGGATAATAATTGCATATTCACTATTTTTCTATAAATCTTAATCTGTATGGAAAACCTGCTCCATATCTGTCCATATTTTCTTTTTAGCCGCTGTTTCGGGCAACGGTTGCTGGCAAGGGTCAGTTTCTTTCCACCACCGCTGAGTCTCCGGATCATCAGCCATCTTCTTCATATCGGCATCAAAATCGGCACCTGCATATTCAAAATAGCTGAATAAATAATAGGCATCACCTATCTTTTGCAGATAGATTGAATAATTCCTGATGTTACATTCTTTTATTTTTTTTAAAACGGATGGCCAGGCATTAGCATGTAATTGCTTATAGTAAGCCAGTTTTTCGGGCTTTAAACCGGTTACAGAACCAAATCGTTTAACATCAACCTGTTTGGTTTCTTCTTTACAACCGGTCAGAAAAAGGCCGGTAATAAATACAATGAGAATATATTTTTTCATTTTATCTGAATATATAATACAATACACCTGTCACCAACAAGAGCAAACCCGACAATACTTTGTAATTTCCTAATCCCTTCCAGGCATTGCCCTGCAAAGGCTCCCAGGGCGATTTCCAATAAAGCTGTGCGCTCTCTTCGGTATGTTGCACCGGATAGATATAAGAGAAGCTTACCTGAATAACCACGCAGGTACAAAAAAGGTAAAATGCCATCATCATAAACGGTATATGGCCAATTAGGGTTTCAGGAAATATCTTATTGATGGCAAATACCACTACCCCCAGAACAGACCCGATCCATAAGGTTAGTTTGGCAGATTGGGCAGATGCTCCTTTCCAAAAAACACCCAGCAAAAACACACATGTTATTGGCGGGGCAATGTGCGCTATAATATCATTGATGCCACTAAATATGCTTTCATACCGATTTAATAAAGGCAACAATCCTAATGAAAATACAAGGGCAATACCAGCTGCCATTTTCCCTATCCTGATCAATTGTTTATCTGATGCCTCGGGGCGATAACGCTGATACATATCGTAACTCACCATTGTTGAAATGGAATTTAAGGCTCCTGAAACCTGACTCATTAAGCCCGATAAAAGGGCTGCTACTAAAACACCAATCAATCCTGAAGGCAGCAGCTGAGTGATCATCAGGGTATAAATGCCCTTTGAGTTTACATTTCCCTTATCGTCAACACCTAAACTACTTACGTCTAAATGTCCGGTCTGCACCAAAGTATAGGCGAACAAGCCTGGCAACACAAAAATAAAAACAGGTAAGATTTTTATAAAACCACAAAATAACGGCCCTACTCTTGCGTGATTCTCATCTTTAGCACCAAGCACCCGCTGTACAATGGTCTGATCTGCACACCAATACCAGATGCCCAAAATAGGATAGCCTAAAAACACAGTATACCAGGGCATACCGCTGCTATCACCATGCGGGCGAAGCATCGAAAGTTTATCCATCTCACCTTTATTTTTTAATACATCCGTCATTGGTTCCCATCCACCCATTTTATAAAAGGCAGCATAGCTGATAATAAAGGCTCCTGTCAGCAAAACAACTGTTTGAATAGATTCTGTTACAACAACAGCTTTTAGCCCGCCTATGATGGTATAAATAGCTGTGACTATACAAATTACAATTACACTCACATACATGTTCAATCCAAACAGGGTCTTTAATACAATACCACCTGCCAGCATAGAGAATGCGATATGGATAATTATTGCTGATACTACTGAAATGACAGCGAGCCAGTCGCGACTGGAACGGTCGTAGCGCTTTTCCAGAAAATCGGGCAGCGTAGCAACACCCGACTTAATGTAAAATGGCACAAAAAAGAGCGACAACAAGATAAGTGTAAACGCTGCCATCCATTCAAAATTACCATTAAGCAAACCACTATCAAACCCGCTTTGCGCAAGGCTAACCAAATGGACTGTAGAAATATTTGTGGCAAACAGCGCCAATCCTATTGCCGGCCATTTCAGCGTTTTACCTGCCAGAAAATACTCGCCGGCAGCATTTGCTTTGCTTTTACGCCGGTGACTGATCCCCGCCCATAAGCCTATAGCTAAAATACCGAGTATATACAGGATACTAATGCTTAAGTCTAGTGATTTTAACATTGGTTATATTTTTCTGGTGTTTAATTTAAGGGTTTCAAATCGCAACTGCTGCCAGGCTCCATTGGCGTTTTATAAACCCCGCCTTCTATAATAACCGGATGTACAAAGTGCTTTTGCAAATGGGGAATGTGTTCCAGAAATAAAGCTTCATGACCCATTGTAATATGATTAAATAGCACCAAATGCTGATGAAGCTGCCCCATATCGCCTACATGGGGTACCACTGGAATTCCATATTTGCGACAAAGCAGGCTAATAGTAATAAATTCACTTACGCCACCTACCCTTACTGCATCAACCTGCATAAAACCTGCAGATCCGGTTTGCAAATAGTTCTTAAAGATAATCCGGTTTGGCACATGCTCTCCTAATGCAAGTTTGGTTGGGGCAATAGCATCGGCCAGTGTTTTATGCGCAAGTATATCATCCGGATGAGTTGGCTCTTCTATCCAGTATGGATTCATGCCCTGCAGCTCTTTGCATATTTTTAGTGCTTGTGGTAATGTCCACTGCTGGTTTGCATCCAGCATTACCTTTACATCATTTCCAGCTACTTCACGCACTATATGAGACCTGCGGATGTCCCTTTGCGGATCAGTACTGCCAACTTTCAGTTTCATAGCTGTAAATCCTTCAGCAATGGCTTTCTTACAATTTTCACGGACCTTTTCATCTGAATAGTTAAACCAGCCTATTGAAGTATCATACCCTGGATAGCCCTTGGTAATGATTTGCTTGCGAGCCTCTTTACCAGCCTCATTTTCTTTTAATAATTGCAAAGCCTGGCTGGCTGTAAACTCATCTTCTAAATAAGACAGATCAAGCGTATTTACTATTTCCTGTGGTGATAAATCATTTAACAATTTCCAAAGTGGAACCCCTCTCTTTTTTGCCCAAAGGTCATAACAGGCATTGGTAACAGAAGCAAGAGCCAAATGTACTATACCTTTATGTGGTCCAAGCCAACGAAATTGCTGCTCATTGGACAGCTGATTAAACACACTTCCAAAATCAAACATCAGTTCTTCAATATCTCTTCCCTTTAGCTGATCTGCATAGAACTGCGCAGCCTTGCATACAAGGTCATTTCCTTCTCCAAGAGTAAATGCAAAACCCGTCCCTACCAAACCATTATCATCAACAAGATTGGTTACTGCATAAGAATATATGGGATCACGATGAATGGCATCACTGCCCGCACCTTTAGCTAGCGGAAACCTGGCATCCTGTATATTTATCCTTTTAATCATAAATCTAAATTAGTGTGTTCCTTTGCTCCGAACAATGCATTATACTTCTGTTTTAATGAATTATTCTATTACTTTAAATAATTCTTCATTACATTGTTTATAACAAGTCTAAATAAGCTATATTTGCCCAGAATCACAAAACGCCAGGGCATTGTCAGACAGAAAAGCTACAGATTATGACACCAATCCTCTCCGGATCGACGAACAAGCGTTCGAAACCGTATATAATCTGTATTGGGAAAAAGTTTATGCTGTTTGCTACAACAATATCCGTGAAATAGAACCTGCAAAAGAGATGGTTCAGGATATCTTTAAGTCACTTTGGGAACGACGCCACGAGCTTGAACTTGAAAAAGTAAGCAACTATCTAATCAGATCTGCCAAGTTTAAAACTTTCGAATACATCAGAAATAAAGTTAGCAGACAAAAGCATGTAACCATCAAAATGCAATATGAATGTTCATCCAGCAACTGCACCGAAGAGCATGTTTTATTTAACAATCTTAAAGAAAAGGTAAATATCCTTGTAGATACGCTGCCGTGCCAATGCAAAAGAGTTTACAAGATGAGCCGCGAGCAAGGGCTTAGCAATAAAGAAATTGCCTCTGCTCTTTTAATTACAGAACGTGCGGTAGAATATCATATTACCAAAGCAATGAGCGTGCTCAAAATTAAACTTGCTCCCTATAATAATTAATTTTCAATAATGCTTACGGAAATTACGGTGTTATGCTACTTACATTTAAAGAGCTAATTTTATATAAGTTTATATTACTTTTACCAAAGGGACCTATAGTTTAGGTAACTGTAAAGCCATTATGAATATCAATCAAGAACTGATAGAGAGATACCATAGAGATGAGTGCACCAAAGAGGAACGCAAGGCGGTAGAGGATTGGCTGTTTACAGATGATTTTGCAGAAGAGCTTGATCTTCCTATAGGTGAGAACAAGACCGAACACAAGGCCTCTATTTGGAATGAAATAGCTCCTGTGCTTCCCAAAGAACGCATTATCAAAAGCCATTTGTTTTCATTTTGGAAAGGTGCAGTTGCTGCGTCATTTGTTTTAGGATTAATAGGTCTGAGTTTTTATCCACTTACATTAAAAACAAAAAATGATTCGCCTCAACTCGTATCAATTGATAATACTTCTGCAATAAGCGTAAGACATCTTGATTCTAAAGGATATAATATTTCTGTTGGGCCCAATACATTTGCCAAGATTAATTACGCAACAGGTTCAGTTGATCTTTCGGGAAGTATGCTGATTTCTCCTAAAAAGGATGTAGAGCTTAAATTTAAAGGAACTGACAAAAAGATATCTTTAAAAATGGGACAAACCTACATTATCCTAAATGGTAAAACAGGTGAGGATAAGATCATTGTAGTTAGCGAAAGAAACCTGATGGACCTGCCACCTGTGCTACAAAAACAAATTATAAATCAGTTCAGCATCTAATAAACCCCTGACCGTCCTTGCAAGAAAAAACAATATATAAATCTGTTAAAAAGGTCATTCTTTTATTAGCCGTAGCAATATTATCACTAAGCATTTATTCCTGCTCTCAAAAACATGAGCACACAAGTGTACTGGGTGGTAAGAATTACAGCATCTATATTCTTGGAAAAAATGGTAAAGAATATATTATTGAAACGAACGCCTTAGATAGTGGTAAAATATTACCTGAAAAACAGGGTGCTATTTTGGATGTAAAAACAATGGACAGAGATATCATTGTTAAAGACGGCAGCTATTATCATTTAAACAGAAAGAAAGCCCAACTATCTAAATACAATATACAGAATGATTCCTTGTATACTATTGCATCTATACCACTAAAAGATTTTTCGATAGAGAATTACTTCTGGGCAGGCAAAGATTCTTTGTTGTTAACAGGCTTGGACATTAAAGATTTTACGCAAACAAAGTATGTTCTGATTGAAACCGGAAAGATGAGTATGCTCTCTTCAGGTAATCTTGCTATTCCGCAGCCCTCGGGCAAGTTTACTTCTATGTCAATTGGCTTTGTAGAATTGCGTAAAAGTCATCTCTTTATTGGTTATACTTATCATCAGCAATTAAGTTCTTCTAATTACACAACGAGTGATACTACTTATATTGCTGAGTTGGGTTATCCTCAAATGAAACTTTTAAAGATCAACAAAGATACCCGCTCAACCTATCCGGGGGGGATAAACACCGTGCAATCATATTCCTTTAATGATGAACAGAACAATTATTACTTCATGTCGTGCCCCGGAATTGCGCTTGGCAATCGCCCTGATCTGCCGACTGGAATATTCAGAATTAAAGCGGGAGCGGAAAGTCTGGATAAGGACTACTTTATTAATATATCTTCATCGGTGGTAAAAAACCATGCCTATGGCATGTGGTACCTTGGCAACAACAAGGCCATTATAAGAAGTGAAAGAAAGGATCTTTTTAAAGGGCTTGGTGATCATTACAGCACTGCTCATTTTGAATTTTACCTGATCGATCTTGCTGCCGCAAAGGTGCTAAAGAAACTAGATCTTCCTCTTGATAAGGGAACAAGAAGAGAGTGCGTTATTGTAAAAGACAACATAGCGTATATTGCTGTAAACTCAAGTACTAAAGGCAACTTTGTATGGATGTACAATGTCGAAACAAACAGTTTAAAAAAAGGCCTTGAACTGGCTGGCAATACCGATTTTATAATGCGTATTGACAAGCTAAATCCTTAGCATCAATTATTTTAATATTTTTTGCTTTCTCACCTTCGGGAAAGTTGTGGTTATGCTACTTACAGTATAAATACACAATATTAAAGTAATGTTATATCGTAAAATTCTACTTTCAATACTCTTTATTTCTTTCTCATCTTATGCGTTCGCACAAAATTCTTCAATCTCAGGATTTGTAAAAGACAGCACCGCAACTATTTCTGGTGCTTCGGTTTTATTAAAGAACACCAAAACAGGAATTACCACAGATTCAAAAGGATATTTTGCATTAGCTGGACTCTTAAAAGGAACTTATACCATTCAGGTAACATATCTAGGTTATCTCACAGAATCAAGGCGGATAACGTTAAAGGAGAACGAAAAGCTTGACATCGATTTCTTGTTAAAAAGAGACCATCGGTTACTAAACGATGTTGCAATTGATGGCAAGACTAAAGCTCGTGAAGCAAAGGAATCGGGATTTTCAGTAAATGCAATTGAAACAAAAAAGTACGCAAATACTACTGCCGACCTGAATCAGATCCTGAATAGAAGTACCGGTGTCAGGATTCGTGAACAAGGCGGTCTTGGATCTGATTTCAAGTTCTCCATTAATGGGTTATCTGGAAAACAAGTGAAATTTTTTATTGATGGCATCCCAATGGATGTAATGGGAAGCGCAATGTCATTAAATAATATTCCTGTTAACCTAGCTGAGCGTTTAGAGGTTTACAAAGGAGTTGTGCCTGTTCAATTAGGAGCAGATGCAATGGGCGGAGCAGTAAATGTGATAACAAACCAGAGGGTAAGCAACTACCTGGATCTGAGTCATAGTTATGGCTCGTTTAGCACTAACCGGTCAGCATTAACAGGACAATATGTTCATGAAAAAACAGGTATTATTATAAAAGGCAGTGGCTTTTTCAACTCATCTGTAAACAACTACAAAATGAAAGATGTTGATGTTGTTGTTGGTGGCGTAAGAGATGGCAATTACATTTCAGATGTTACCGATGCTGAATATGTTAAGGCGGATGTTAGACGTTTTCATGATAATTATTTATCGGCCCTTGGCCAGGTGGAGGTAGGCGTAACCAAAAAAACATGGGCAGATGTGCTTTTCATTGGAGCCGGATATAATGAAGGTCATCAGGACTTACAAACTGGCTTCGACCAGAATACTGTATACGGAAAGGTTAGAAGAACCAACTATGCAAAAAGCGGAACTTTAAGGTACAAAAAAGACAACTTATTTACCGAAGGCTTGAGTTTGAGCGCATTTGCAGCAAGATCCAGAGACTCTTATAAAACCACAGATACCCTCTTCCGCAATTATAACTGGGATGGAACTTGGTACGATAAAGGGTACACAGAAATGGGTAGTGGCATTAAAACTATTGCCAACATCATAAGACCACGCACTTATGCAATGGGTAACTTGAGTTATGTGATCAATAGTCAGCACTCATTAAACCTTAATTATACTCTTGATCGTTTAAAAAACGAGAACTTCAATCAGCTACAGGTAGATCGCGACAGTCTTCCCGGCTTGATGAATAAACAGATTGTAGGTTTTGCTTATCAGCAGAATTTATTAGAAAATCGCTTGGTAAACACCTTGTTTGGTAAATACTATCATCTTGGATTAGAAAGAGCTAAATATATTAACGGGGCCTATGCATTATTGGATACTGCCTTTGGAAATTTTGGATATGGAATAGCTTCAAGATATAAATTAACGCAAGGCCTGGGTATTAAGACCTCCTATGAACATACTTACAGACTACAGGAGGCGGAAGAAATGTTCGGAGATGGATTGAACCTTCAAGGTAATCCAGATTTAAAACCTGAGCGCAGTGATAACATAAATTTTGGTGCATATTATGGTTTCCAAATTAATAAGAGCTCCTTTTTTATTGAAGCTTCTGGATTTTATCGCAATGCAAAGGACTTTATTTTTCCTGTGCCTGATGTGCGCTCCAAATTGCTGAAAAATGAGAACCAATCAAGCGTTCGGATTACAGGCTTTGAATCTGAAGTAAGATATAACTATGCTCAGCTTCTTTCTCTTACATTAAACCTTACTTATCAAAATGCGATAAATACCACAAAATTTGGCCAGACTGAATCTTACTATGTTGAAGGAACGTATAAAAATAAAATCCCTAATCAACCATGGCTATTCGGAAACGCCGACTTTACCATTGGTAAAGACAATTTGCTCGGAAAAGATACCCGTTTGCAGCTTAACTGGTTTACACAGTATGTAAACTGGTTTTATCTGACTTGGGAAAGTAAAGGAAATCCAAATGGAAAATCCGACATCCCAACACAATTTATCCATAATGCATCTCTAAGTTATTCGCTTCAAAAAGGCAAATATAACATCTCTGCAGAGTGCAGAAATCTAACAGATCATCTTGCATACGACAACTTTAAACTGCAAAAACCTGGTAGATCATTCTCCGTTAAATTCAGATACTTCATTCAATAAATAGACTTACCACTAATAATTCATAAACATGAATAAATTATTTTACTACACCTCCAAACTGCTACTGATTGCATTAATACTCATATCAGTTAGCGGATGCGAAAAAAGAGATATTGGCAATGTAGAAGAAGGATCAAAATATTCAGCAATTCTATGTGTTGGTAGCTGGCCAAATACAGCTTATTATATCACAAGTATTCCTTCATTAACCAGCGGAACAATTAGCCTAAAGGGTAATGGCGCAGAAATGACAGGAAAAGTATATGCACAGGATGTAGTTCAGAAAGATGGCTTTTATTACCATGCAAATGCCAATAGCGGGCGTTTAGGGAAATATCACGTGGAAAATGGATCATTGCTTATCGACAAAGAAATTCCTTTTGCATGGTTAAACTGGAGTTCATATACCTGGGCGGATAACAACACATTAGTTATTTTCGGGGAGGGGAATGGAGAAGCCCGTTATGCAGTGGTCAAGGTTGATAAAATGACCATTAAAACCGGTACACTTAGCCTTGAGACTATTCCTTCAGGATTTCAGACGTATAATATAGGTTTTGCAGAATACAGAGCTAACAAGCTATTTCTGGGATATGGTTTCGGCTCTAATGACTGGGCTCAGTATCCGAACATGCCTGTTTATCAAAAATCATTTGTAGCTGTTATAGACTATTCAACTATGGCAGTTGAAAAATCATTAGTTGATACCCGTACTACAGGGCTTGGTGGGCCAAATGTTTACGCTCCATCATCTTTTGTTGATGAAAACAACGACCTGTATTTTATTAGTGATCCAGTAAATGTTTATGACTATAAATCGCCGGCAGTAATGTATCGCATTAAAAACGGACAAACAGAAATTGACCCCAGCTATTTCTTCAATTTCTCTGCTGCTGCCAATAATGAAATGGCTCCTGCAATGTGGTACATTGGTAATGGAAAAGCTATTGTAAGATCGCGTATTGCGGGGCAGTCTATTGATACCGATCACTACTTCCGTGTTATCGATGTAAAAAATGGTTCTTTAATTAAAAAGTTAGATCTACCCGTGGATAAAGGCGAGCGTATGGTAAACGGAGTAATTGTTGAAGACGGAAAGGCCTTTATAGCGGTTAATGCTGCTGACAGGGACTACATATGGGAGTATGATCCTACTACTGAAAAATTAACAAGAGGTGTTGAATTTATAGGTGGGATTGACTACATCCTTCGTATAGAAAAACTGAAATAGTAGATATAACTTTTGACTTTATAAATGGCTTTCAAAAAAATCAATGCCTGGTTTCATTTATGGTTAGGACTAGCTTCAGGAATTATAGTATTTATCCTAAGCATTACCGGCTGTGTTCTGGTATTTAAACAAGAAATAAAAAGCGTTAGCTCTCCCTGGCTACATGCCAAAAAAGCTACCGAGGGCGATGAGTTTCTACCGCCTTCGGTGCTTTATAAGTCTGTTCAAAAAACTTTACCGGGTAAGGAAGTTGAATCCATATGGTATTACGGAGAAAACCGGACTGCACAACTTACCATTCATGAATCAGATTCCATTGTTTACGTAAACCCATATACTGCAAATGTGGTTGCTATGGTTGATCATGAAGATCTCTTTCATTTTTTTGAGGATGGACATTACTATTTTTGGTTACCGGAAAAAATAGGGCATCAGGTAGTTGGATGGGGTACTTTTATCTTCTTTCTTCTCCTGATAAGTGGACTCATATTATGGTGGCCAAAGAAATGGACTAAAAAAACACGAGAGCAGAGTTTTAAAATAAAATGGCAGGCAAAATTTAAACGGGTAAACTATGACCTTCATAATGTACTCGGTTTTTATTCCATCATTATAGCAATCATTATGGCATTTACTGCATTAATGATGAGTTTTACCTGGTTTAACAAAGGTGTATACTGGATGGCCGGCGGAGAAAACAAGCCACGCATACAGGCATTGTCTGACACAACAAGCAATCCTCAATCAAATATGCTTACACAGGTTGATAAGGCCTGGCGTAAAGGGATAAACGAAATTGCTGAACATGAACGTCAAGATATTCTGATGCATTTCCCCGAGAAAGCCTCAGATCCGATCTACGTTTGTACAGATATGTACAGGGGAACGTGGCGAGATGTTTATCTGGATCAGCATACACTTGCAGAATTGCCTGCATCAAACAAAAGATTAAGGGATGAAGACCTTGCATCCTGGATCCGCCGCTCTAATTATGGTTTACATGTGGGGGCATTTGCGGGCCTTACCACTAAGATCATTTATTTCTTTGCCAGCCTTATATGTGCCAGCTTACCGGTTACCGGCTTCTACGTATGGTGGGGTAAAAGAAAAAAAGCTACTAAAAAGAATAAACTAGTTCCGATACTCTCTTAAATAAAAACCTATGAAAACATATATTATGGGAAGCCTAAAGCTTGCTACAGGAATTCTATTACCCTTTATTTTGCTTATTTTCTTAATCGCTTGCCAAACACCTTGCTATGCACAAATCAAGGGAAATATATCAGGAAAAGTAGTTGATACTGAAGGGGCTCCAATAGAATATGTTTCCGTAGGCTTGCTCTATGAAGATGGAAAAATGGTAAAAGGAGCATTAAGTGACTCGACTGGTAAATTCACATTTTCGGCTGTCCCTGATGGGAAATACCTTGTAAAGGTCAGTGGCGTAAGCTATCATCCGCTTACTACCCAAACATTTATTATTTCTATCGAAAACAGAATACTGGATTTGGGGCTTTTAAAGTTAAAGGAGGATAGCAAATCACTAAATGCGGTAGTGATCTCGGCACAGAAAAAGCTAATAGAACAGACTATAGATAAGACCGTGATCAATATAGAAAACAGCATTCTGTCTGAAGGCAATACTGCCTTAGAGCTCCTCGAAAAAGCTCCTGGCGTTAGGGTTGGTGAAGACGGACAGATTTCTTTAAAAGGGCGTTCTGGTGTATTGGTAATGATTAATGGAAAATCTACTTATCTCTCTCCAAAAGAATTAAGCACGCTATTAAAGGGAACCAATTCCTCTTCAATTTCAAAAATAGAGATCATGAGCAATCCATCTGCTAAATATGATGCTGCAGGAAATGGAGGTATCATCAATATCCAGATGAAAAAAAATATGAAAACCGGCTTAAATGGATCCGTAACTTTAAATGGAGGAGCGAGTAGAAATGCCCGTTACGGTAGCGCATTAGGCTTAAATTACAGAAACGACAAGGTGAATATTTACGGGAGCTATGATTACGCTTATCGTGGTGAAACAGAATACCTGGATTTTGTAAGACGTTTTTATGATACCGGCAATATTGGTGGTATCCCAAGCCGAGCTTCTTATCAGGATACAGAAACCGATGAACCACTGCACACAAATAATTTCAGACTTGGGCTTGATTATGAGCTGGACAGTTCCAACACAATCGGTTTGCTTATAAACGGTAATGTTGGTAAATATACACACGATAGTAAGACAGGAAACAGGTTAATTTCTGGTGATGGAACAATAATTAGTCGTATGGCTACAACGAATTATGACCAGCAGAGCTGGAAAAACTTGACTTACAATGTCAACTATCTTCATAAATTTAAAAAAGAAGGCAGGACATTCTCTGCTGATGCCGATTTTGCAAGCAATAGCTTTACTTCAAAACTAAATCTAAAAACAACAATACTTCAGTCGGCCGATGGGCAGACCGAAACAACCACAAACAGACGGGGATACGTGCCTGCTGTAACAGATGTTTACCTTGTCAAGGTAGATTACTCAGATCCACTTACCAAAACAATAAAATTAGAAAGTGGATTAAAAAGCAGTATCATACAATCTGACAATAACCTCCGATACGATATCTTAAACAATGGCAACTGGGAATATGACAATAATGGCAGCAATCATTTCAAGTATAAAGAACAGATACATGCAGCGTACTTCAACATTAATAAAGAATTTAAAGGCTTTAGCGTACAAGCAGGTTTAAGAGGAGAATATACGAGAACACAGGGCCATCAAATAACTACTGATTCTTTATTGACCCGCAGCTACTTTCAACTGTTTCCAAGTGTATTTATTAACAAGCCTATCGGCAGTAATCATCAAGTTCAGGCTGCTTATAGCCGAAGAATAGAAAGACCAGATTACGGGGACCTCAATCCGTTCAGAGTGTTCAGAGATCCACTCCTTTTTTATCAGGGCAATCCTTTCTTAAAACCAGAACTGATTAATACCTTTCAATTGAGCCATAGTTTTAAGGGGAAGTATACTACTGCAATAAACTACAACCAAACCACCGATGTGATTACCTGGTTAAGTGGTCAGATAGATTCATTAAATACCACGTTCGAATCTCCTCAAAACTTAAGCAGGCTAATTAACTATGGCATTAGCTTTACTGCTTCTACCACATTTTTTGATTGGTGGAATGGAACACATTTCGCAAATATCTTTCGTAACGAGTATAAAGGAAACGTGCAAAACAATACGTTTAACAACAATACAACAAGCTTTAGCTTCAACTCTCAAAACTCAATTAAGGCTGGCAAGGGCTACACGATGGAGTTAAGTGGCCTTTACTACTCTGGCTCAGTTTATGGTATATCAACCTACAAAGGAAGCTATGCAATATCAACCGGTGTACAAAAAACCATATTGAAAGACAAGGGAAACATTAAGCTTATGGTAAATGACATTTTCCAATCTTACAGATACAAGGAACAAACAAAATATCAGAACATAGATATGTATACCAATAAAAGACCTGATAGCCGTAGGGTAATGTTGTCTCTTTCTTACCGTTTCGGTAATCAGGACCTCAGTAAAAAAGATCGGAAGACAGGCAGTGAGGATATTCAGAACAGAATTAAGGGCGGTGGATAAGCAATAGTATACTTTGAATTATTATCCCGGCAATTAAACAGGTACTAACGATAATATATAGCCAGCTATTTCCAAAATAATTATGCTCAAACGAAGACACGATTACATTGTACGTCCATATTGCCAAAAAACCAGCAAACACCAACACTGGCAGCCCAAGTATAAGAGGTATCACAGTCGGTTTTATGTCCTTCTCGGCACTGCTGATGGTGAGTGCACTAAAAGCAATTACCATGAAAACGCCAATCATTGCATAAGATGTACTGCTTAGCAAGTAGAACAAAAAATATACAATTGCCAATACAATGTTTACATAAGATATAGACTTTAACATCTGTTAAAGATACTGATTCAAATGCAGGGACAGCAGTTTACAGATTAAGAAAAATGTAAAACAAGAGAACCATTCGGCTTTATTTTTGTTTAACTTTCATAAAAGAATATCATTATGAAGAAAGAAACTAAAATAATTGCAGGTATATTGGCAGGAGTAGCTCTTGGCACAGCAATAGCAGTAATACTATCATCAGATAAAGATGGTGAAATGAAAGGCAAAGTAACAGATTGGTTCTGCGATTTATTAGATTCTTCTAAAGACAAACTAGCAGATGTTTCAGACAAGGTAAAGGATACCATTGCAAAAGTAAGAGCATAATAATTTTTGAATGAAGATTGCTTTTCATGGTGCAGCACGTGCTGTAACTGGTAGTAAACACCTTATTACCCTAAATAACGAGACTCAAATTTTATTAGACTGCGGCCTTTTTCAAGGCATGGGCGACATTACAGAGGGCTTAAATGAATCCTTCGGCTTTGATCCGGCAAAGGTTACCTACATGATTTTATCTCATGCACACATCGACCATTGCGGATTGCTGCCAAAGTTGGTCTCGGAAGGTTTTAATGGTCCTATATATTGCACTCCGGCAACACGTGATCTGGCAAGGATTTTATTGCTGGATTCTGCCAAAATACAAATGCAGGATGCAGAATATGCAAACAGAAAAATTAAGCGCGTAGAAGATCAGGAAATGCCGCTGTACACAGACAAGGACGTTAACAAAACGCTTAGTCTGTTTAAAACGGTTTCATATGATCAGGATTTTGAGATAGACCCTAACATGACCCTGCGCTTTACCGATGCAGGACACATTGTTGGCAGCGCAGCTGTGCATCTAAAAATAACTGAAGATGGTAAGATAACGCATATCACGTTTAGCGGAGACGTAGGCCGCTATGGTGATTTGCTGCTAAAAAGCCCGCAAACATTTCCTCAAGCCGATTATATCATCATGGAATCTACATATGGCGATTCCCTGCATGTAGATCTGGAGCCAATAGAAAACATGCTATTGCAAATTATCAAGAATACATGCGAGGTTAAGAAAGGGAAAGTAATTATACCGGCTTTTAGTGTCGGTCGTACTCAGGAACTGCTTTATGCACTAAATGGACTGGAGCTTAAAAACCAATTACCAGCTGTTCGATATTATGTAGACAGTCCTCTTTCACTTGAGGCGACTCAGGTGTTAAAAGACCATCCTGAAGTATACAACAACGGTGTTAAAGAGGTTTTCAAAGTAGACCACGATATCTTCGATTTCAAAGGTTTAAAATTTATAGAGAGCGTTGAGGAATCCAAAGCGCTGAATAGTGATGATCGCCCTTGCGTGATTATATCCTCATCCGGAATGGCAGAGGGCGGCAGGGTCAGACACCACATCAGAAACAACATCACCGATCGCAAAAACACCATTTTAATGGTCGGTTATGCAACGGCCAATTCCTTAGCCGGCAGGTTAATTGCCGGGCAAAAAAGGGTGTGGCTATTTGGTCAGGAATATGATGTGCAAGCCGAGGTCCGTTCTATAAAATCCATGAGCGCACATGGTGATTATGAAGATCTATTACAATTTTTGTCGGTACAAGACCCCTTAAAAGTTAAACAGCTATTTCTTGTTCATGGGGAATATGAAGTACAACAAAAATTTGCGCAACGTATAATCAGCAATGGTTTTAAAAGTGTAAACATTCCCGAATATCATCAGGAGTTTCAATTATAACAGGCAAAGGTTTTTATCTTTGCCTTTATGGATGTTTTCGGTGCAGCTTTAAAAGATCAATTTACAAAACCACCCGCTGAAACTTTATGGGTACATAACTCTTATGATGAACCGGAGGAAATGCCGGTAGATGTTTACTTTAGAGGTGAAGATGAAATGCCGGAACTGGAGCTTAAGGCTTTAGAACTATGTAAGGGAAAGATACTTGATGTTGGTGCTGGAGTGGGTAGCCACGCCCTCATTTTGCAAAAACGCGGATTAAATGTTACCGGAATGGACATCTCTGCTCCTGCTGTAACCATTATGCGACAACGGGGATTAAAACAAGCCATCGAAGGAAACATACTTACTTATAAAGAAGATACTTACGACACGCTACTTTTTATGATGAACGGCATTGGCCTTACAGGATCAATTGCAGGACTGAGAGCTTTTTTAAAGCACGTTAAACACCTGCTAAAGCCTGGCGGCCAATTGGTATTTGATAGTTCCGACCTATCATATCTCTACCAGGAAATACCCTTTCCTCTTAACGGCTATTATGGAGAGGTGAGTTTCAGATACGAATATAAAAGCATTAAAGGCAATTGGTTTAAATGGGTGTATGTAGACCAAAAGACACTCAAAGATCTTGCTCAGCAATCTGGCTGGGATGCCGAAATAATTTTTGAAGACGATCACGATCAATATTTAGCACGGTTAACATTAAGCAAATAAATAGTATGCTTGAACTTATTAAACAACCATGGCCATGGTATACATCAGGCCTGGCTATCAGTTTTATAATGGTAATTCTGATCTTTTTCGGGAAATCCTTTGGCTTTTCATCAAACCTGCGAACCATGTGCAGCATGCTGGGAGCGGGGAAATGGGTAAGCTTTTTTAATTTTGACTGGAAAGCACAGCGATGGAACTTACTTTTCCTGATTGGCTCCGTAATTGGCGGTTTCATTTCTGCGAACTGGCTTCAGTCGGATGTTCCTTTAAATTTATCGCAGGCAACAATTCAGGATCTTCAAAAGCTTAATATTCAGTTCGACGGAAACATTGTGCCTTCGCAATTATTTAACTGGGATTTTCTGGCAACAGGAAAAGGACTGCTGATTTTTCTTGGAGGAGGTTTTTTAATCGGTTTTGGAACACGTTATGCAGGCGGTTGTACTTCAGGTCATGCCATTAGCGGGTTGTCTAACCTGCAAATTCCTTCGCTTATTGCAGTTATCGGCTTCTTTATTGGCGGCCTGGTGATGACTCACTTAATTTTTCCACTTCTATTTTAATCATTAACTCATGATGAAATCAGTTAAATACATCCTTGCCGGCACGCTGTTTGGCATTATTATGAGTAAATCAGAAGCCATATCCTGGTATCGCATTCAGGAAATGTTCCGGTTCCAATCATTCCATATGTTTGGCATTATGGGCACTGCTGTAATTACAGGTGTAATTGCGGTTTGGTTAATGAAAAAAATGAAATCCCGTGATGTTGAAGGAAAGCCAATTTCATTTACAGATAAGGAAAAATCATGGCGCCGATACTTATTTGGCGGCACTATTTTTGGATTGGGATGGGCACTTACAGGTGCTTGTCCGGGACCAGTTTTTGTGCTGCTCGGACAAGGCTACCTGGTTATGATAGTGGTAATATTTGGCTCGCTATTGGGCACCTTTGTTTACGGATTATTAAAAACCCGTTTACCCCATTAGCTTAAGCTTTTTCTTCCCAAATGGAAGCAATATTTACAATAGTTTGAACTGCTTTCTCCATGTCTTGTACCGATGCCCATTCTTGTTTACCATGAAAAGCGTGCTCTCCGGCAAAAATATTAGGACAAGGCAAGCCCATAAATGAAAGGCGTGAACCATCAGTACCACCTCTGATACTTTGTTGCTTAGGTACAATTCCTGCCCTTTTAATAGCTTCAATACCATATTCAATTACCTGAGGATATTGATCCAATACCTGTTTCATATTACGGTACTGAGGAGTTATTTTTAGTTCATAAGTAGAGTTTGGAAAATCTTCAATAATATTTTGAACTGTGGCATCCAATAATTCTCCATTGGCACTTAATTCTTCATCATTAAAAGCACGAAGAATAAAGCGAGCCTCGGCCTGCTCAACGCTTCCTCCAAATGTAACAGGATGAATAAAACCTTCTTTAAGTTCTGTCGATTCAGGAGAAAGACAATCTGCAGGCAGTGCACTAATTACATCAGACAAGATCTTTATTGCGCTTTCCATTTTTCCTTTAGCAAAACCCGGATGCGTACTCACACCATTTATGGTTAGTACAGCTCCATCGGCAGAAAATGTTTCATCTTCTATTGAACCTAAAGTTTCGCCATCAATCGTATATGCAAAATCGGCACCTAGCTTTTTCAAGTCTGCTTTATCTACACCGCGACCAATCTCTTCATCAGGCGTAAACAGGATCCTGATTTTTCCGTGTTTAATTTCAGGATGCAATATTAAAAAGGATGCTGCTTCCATGATCTCGGCAAGCCCGGCTTTGTTATCTGCTCCAAGAAGTGTTGTTCCGCTTGCGGTAATTATATCATTCCCTATCTGATCTTTTAAATCTGGATGTTCTTCCATTTTTAAAATGATTGATTCATCATCAGGAAGTATCAGATCCTGTCCTTGATAATTGGAATGAATAATGGGTTTCACATTTTTACCGCTACAATCAGGAGAAGTATCCATGTGAGAGCAGAAACAGATTACAGGAACCTTTTTTTCTGTAGTGGAAGGTATCGTTGCGTACACATAGCCAAAATCATCAAGATGTGCGTCTGTAACTCCCATTTCCAAAAGTTCTTCTACAAGAACCTTTCCCAGGTCCTTTTGCTTGACTGTTGATGGCGTGGTTTCAGATAATGGGTCTGATTGTGTATCGATTTGAACGTACTTTGTGAACCTACCTTGAAGTGTTTTGTTATTATTTTGATATTTTAGCATATTCATATAGAAAAAACAAAGTTATATATAAGATTACTAAATAGGTTCGAAACTTAAAGAAGAAACTTTGAAAGCAATATTTACCTCAATCCTGGCTCTTTTACTTTGTTTAACCGCTGCAGCGCAGTCTAACTTTTACAAACTTAGCCTGGGTGGCGGCGGCGGTCTTACCCAATCGTTTACAGACTATGAAAAGTACAAATTTGGAAAATCTATTTACGGTGTTGGCGAATTCTTTTTTACCCCTTTCATTAGTCTCGGCGGAGAAGGACAGATAGGTCGGATTAAAGGTGAAAGCAGAGATCCTACCTTTGAGAAACCACAATTTGTTAACGCTTACAAATCATTAACAATTAATGCAAAACTCTACCTGGGCGCTTTAATTGACTATAAAAGAAATGGTTTTTCTAACACGATAAAAGGGTTATATATGGGTGCTGGTTTGGGAGGTATATTAAATAACATAAGCGGCGCCGAAACCCCGAAAACGAAAGACATCATTGTACCTCTTAATATTGGATACACTTATTACTTTCCTAATAAAGCCGGCTATTATAGATATGGGATCAATGCAAACTATCAAAGCACCATTAGCCTTGATGGAGGTTTAGATGGAAGAGAAGAAACTTCCCATACAGACATTTACACTTATTTTACTATCGGTATCAGGTATCAATTTGGACCAATGGGACTTTCCACAAAAACACTGTATTAAACCGGTATTTTCCCCACGCTAATGAAGCCCTACCTCATCATCTTACTTTTATTAATAGCAATGGATACATCAGCACAATTAACGCCGTACGAATTAAGCGGCAAAAAAGAAACTGCAACTTATTATGAAGCCATTAAACACTATGAACAATTAGATAAGGCGTATGAACAGGCTAAGTTATTTGCCTATGGGAACACTGACTTTGGCAAACCCCTGCATCTTTTGGTTTTATCAAAAGACAAAATATTTGACCCCATTGCCATTAGAAAAAGTAACAAGCGTATTTTACTAATAAACAATGGCATACACCCGGGAGAGCCCGAAGGTATAGATGCCAGCATGATGCTGGCCAGAGATTTATTAAAAGGGAACTTACTACCTAAAGACGTTGTAATCTGCCTCATCCCTGTTTACAATATAGATGGTAGCTTTAACCGAACAGGTACATCCAGGGCAAACCAGAATGGCCCTGTGGCTTACGGCTTTAGGGGAAACAGTAAAAATTACGACCTGAACAGAGATTTCATAAAAACAGATTCTAAGAATTCGTACTCCTTTCAGGAAATCTTTAATATATGGCAACCAGAAATATTCGTAGATACACACACAAGTAATGGTGCAGATTATCAATATGTAATGACACTTATTCCAACTCATAAAGACAAGCTAAACCCTATCTTATCTGGATACATGACTAGAACCATGTTACCATCTCTATATGCAGGAATGAAAAAAGCTGGTTATGAAATGATCCCTTATGTAAATTCTGTTGAAGAAACACCAGATGCAGGAATCACAGGCTTTTTAGAATCGGCAAGGTACTCTACCGGATACACAACGCTGCACAATACGATTGGCTTTATGCCGGAAACCCATATGCTGAAAGATTATGATAAGAGGGTTGATGCAACATATCGGCTTTTGCAGATCTATATCGACATAGTAGTTCGCGATGCAAAAGTAATCGGAGAGAATAAGCGAAAAGCTGATGAAGAGATTGCAAAACAAACGGCATTCCCTATAGAATGGAAACTCAATGAAAATCTGGCAGAAGATCTGGAGTTTAAAGGGTATACCGCAAAGCAAAAACCAAGTGAGGTAAGCGGGTTAGATCGCCTGTATTACGACAGAAATGAGCCTTACACCAAAACCATAAAGTACTGGAATACTTATCAGCCATCCGTTACCATTACAAAGCCGCTTGCGTACGTTATCCCAAAGGCTTGGGACAAAATAATTGGCCTTCTAAAGCTCAACAATGTAAAAGTACAGCAACTGCAGAAAGATACTCAAATCGACATTGAGTCTTATTACATCACTGACTACAAAACAGTAAGCAGTCCATTTGAAGGGCACTACCTGCATTCTAATGTAAAAGTGAATCCTGTAAAACAGACTTTACAGTTTTACGAAGGCGACTATGTGGTTTATACAAACCAGCCTGTTAACAGATATGTCATTGAAACGCTTGAGCCGCAAGCAATGGATTCCTTCTTTAACTGGAATTTCTTTGATGCAATACTAGGAATGAAAGAGCATTTTAGTGCTTACGTTTTTGAGGATACTGCTGCAGAACTTTTAAAGCAAAATCCCGAGCTAAAGAAAAAACTTGAGGCTCAAAAGGCCAAAGACAGCAGTTTAGGTAAAAAAGCTGAGGCACAGCTTGACTTTGTCTATAAAAATTCTGATTATTACGAAAAAACGCACTGCCGATACCCCATTGCCCGTCTGGTAAAAGACACTAAATTAATCCTTAAATAAGAATGGAATACCTTCAGCATACACCCGTAGCCTCAATAATTTTTGTTTTTACTATTATAACAAGTATATACGCATTCAATGACCCTGGGTTATTCGGTAAGTTCATGTTACACCCGTATAGTGTGTCCCGCAAGCATAAGGTTTATACCCTGGTAACAAGTGGATTAATTCACGCCGATTGGATGCACTTGATTTTTAACATGATGACCTTCTTTTTCTTCGCATTTCAACTCGAGGCGATGATAGGTTCATGGCAATTTGGTGTAGTCTATTTTATGGGCTTAATTTTAAGCGACATACCATCAGTCATAAAACATAAAAACGACATGTGGTACAATAGTTTGGGCGCATCAGGAGCAATAAGCGCTGTATTGTTCAGCTACATTCTATTTCAACCGTTTTCTTCTATGATCATATTTCCCCTGCCTATTCCAATATGGGCAATCATATTTGGCCCACTATACCTGTTGTATTGTGTGTATGCGTCCAGACAATCTAGAGACAATATCAACCACGATGCACACTTTTTCGGCGCACTTGCAGGTTTAATTGTTACCGTCCTAATTGTTCCAGGAGCAATCCCTCACTTCTTAAGTCAGCTGATGGCAAAAATAGGTTAAGTAGTAGATGGTAAGCTAGATGGATTAAAATAGCTGATTGGATTTGTTGGGTCTTTAATGATTTCGAAAAGTGTGTGATCCCATGGCTTCCAAAAATCCTGTAATACCTGAGCATAGGTTTTATGTTGCCAATGATCAAAAAGAGCTTTATTCAAAGTCCCCCTTAATGGCATCGCATCAATATAAATAGATCCTTCAACCGGTAATATTGCATATTCCGGCAACCTGTTAAATAAATATGCCGAATAAAAAAACCTCGCGCAGAGCTCTTCAAATTGCTGCGGTGATAACACTGAGTCTCCAATCTGATCCAGCAATTCCTGATGGTATCTTTTATTCGTTCCATTATCTTGCAGGCAGGCAATAATACCAAAGTCCTTCAATTTCAAAGAAAAAGTCATCGTATTGATTTCATCCCTAAAACTAAAGGCGGTATCATGTTGCTCCAAGGGAACCAGAACAATTGACCAGGGTGTAAAATCTTCAAATACCACATCAGTATAGATTCCCTGAATCATGGTATGCAGATTCCCGAATTTATGCATCAGCCCTTGAGACATATTTACTCCATCAGCACTTAATTGTTGCTGACGAACAGCTGCATGCATTTCTACATAAATAAGGCTATACATGAACTTACCGATCCACCTGAACAGCTCAACCTCTTCAAGTTTTGAAACAGCTTCATATCCCGCTAAAAAAGCATTATGGATTTTCTCTTCCAATGGCTCGATGAAATGAGTTAAAACTTCCTGATTACAAGGAACTTTCAAGGTATTGTATGAACGAATACTCTCATCAAGTAGTTTAATCTGCTCCTCTCCACTAAAGTTGGCCACTTTTAAAAGCCACTCTGGCAAAATCCCGATCTCTGTTACGGGCGTAGAAAATGTATCTCCACTAAGAAAGCAGTTTTTATACTTAAAATCGAAGTTTTTAAACGGTTGATATATTGTGCTATTCATACAAGGCGCAATATTAGGCATATTATTTTTACATTAGCAGCAGCTCCTATTTTTTTAACTTTGATATTACTTAACGCTTTTTTAGCTCATGCAGGTAAACGCAAAACCATATCAACTGGAATTAAAACATCCATTCTCTATTGCTAAATTCTCAAGAACAAGCACTCCGGTTATGCTGATAAAGCTTACGTACGAAGGAATTGATGGATATGGAGAAGCATCAATGGTTCCTTACATGGGCGAAAGTGTAGAAAGTGCAACTGCCTTTTTAAACAAGGTGGATTGGAAAAGATTTACCTATCCTTTTAATTTCAGTGAAATTATAGAATATCTTGATGACATTGAAAGCGGTCACCCTGCTATAAAAGCAGCTATAGATATTGCCTTGAATGACATAAATGGTAAGATTTTAAATAAACCATGTTATGAAATCTACGGTGCAGATCCGCTAAAAATGCCGCTAACTTCTTATACCATTGGTATAGATACCCCAGAAGTTTTAAGAGAAAAAGTTGCTGATGCCGAAGGCTTTAAAGTGCTAAAAATAAAACTCGGCAGAGAAAACGACAAAGAACTTATCAATACCATTAGAAGTGTAAGTGATTTACCTCTATATATTGATGCTAATCAGGGCTGGAACGACAAAGCCAAGGCTATAGATATGATTTATTGGTTGCATGACAAGGGGGCTTTGCTGATAGAACAGCCGATGGATAAAACCAACATGGATGGGAATGCCTGGCTGACGGGTAGAAGTCCTATCCCAATTCTAGCCGACGAAGCCGTACAACGTTTATCAGACCTGGAGGCACTAAAAGGTGCTTATCATGGCATAAATATAAAACTGATGAAAAGTGCCGGCATGTACGAGGCCCATCAAATGATCCTTAAGGCACGTTCTTTTGGAATGAAAATCCTGATTGGTTGCATGAGCGAAACATCTTGCGCCACGCAGGCAGGAATTGCCCTTGCTCCTTTATGCGATTGGGCAGATCTGGATGGACCATGGCTAACCAAAAATAACCCCTTCAAAGCTCCGGAAATGGTAGCTGGTAAATATTTATTAAAACACCTTCCAGGTCTTGGCCTGGAAGGTGTTCCTGAAGGTCTTTTTATTACTTCTTAAGGTTACTTCTCATCTCTTTTATGAGCTGAAGCTTTTGATATAGAAAAAACCCTGCAGTAACCACAAAAAGGGCTACGAATAGATATTTTTCATTTTTAAAAGCCCAAAATATCCCATAACCCGACAGGATAACTCCCAGGTTATAAAAAACGTTTAAAGCGATTTTCTTACCCATATCCTAGTAAACAGGCATATCAGGATCAAACGCCTCTTGCCATGCCAGAATGCCTCCTTTAAGGTTATACAAATTGGTTAAACCAAGTTGCTGTTCCAATTGCATTACAGCCGCAGCACTTCTTTTTCCACTCCTGCATTGCATAATTACGGGTTTATCAGTCGCAACTTTATCTGCTTCAATTAAAATACCTCCCAAAGGGATATTCAACCCATTAAGGTTTGATGTTTCATACTCAAATGGCTCCCTAACATCGATCAATTGAAAATCTTCGTTATTATCAATCTTTGCTTTAAGCTCTTCAACCGTTATTTCCTTAATCATATTATTTTGATTTTTTCAAACTTAGATAAAGTTACGCAAGTATCCATAATTGTGGCAGGAAACATTACAAAAAAGTGAATAACTGTAACAACTAAGTGTGTCAGGCGTTTAATAGTAAGTCTTTGCTAACTTTGGCTTTAACATCATGAATTCAATATCACGTTTCTTTTGGTTTTGTTCAGGAGTACACATTGCTACCCTGGAAAAACATCCTACGGAGCACAATAAATATGTGGGCATCGGAGCCACAATTTTCTTTACCGGATTGTTTGCGGCACTTTCTGGTGGTTATGCCATGTATTTTGTTTTTAAAGGAGATTCAACAGCACTCCCCTTTGCCTTTCTTTTCGGCTTAATTTGGGGGCTCGCTATTTTTAATATGGATCGCTATATAGTCTCCAGTATTAATAAAAGTGCTTCCACGGGCAAACAGCTATTGCAGGCCACTCCACGTATTTTATTAGCCATCATGATCGGGATTGTCATATCGCGTCCACTGGAATTAAAAATATTCGACAAGGAGATCAAGGAACGTTTAAAGGTCACTTATTTAAACAATCAGCGTTCTAAAATCGACACGTTAAACATTGCCTTTGGCAATAAGTATAAAATTGAACTGGCTAAACTCAAAGAAACTAAAGCTCAGCGAGACTCTATGGAGAGTGCGATTAAGACAGATAGACAAAAGCTAAACTTCGAAATTTTTGGAAACAAAACAACCGAAACTTCCGGAATTATGGGCTATGGCCCATACGCCAAAAGAAAAGAAGCAGAATTGAAACAGCGGGAACAAGATTTGGACACACTTTCAGCGGGTGTTAGAAAACTTGAAGATTTTGTTGATGGCCGAAAGCAGTTTGATGGCCTGATGAGTGAAAAACTATATACCAGCAAACAACTGGATAGCTTAACCAGTATCGCAGGCTTTGCCGACAGGAACTCTGCCTTAGGTCAGTTAAGTATTAGTCCAAATGGTAAAAAAGATGTAAATACTTCACTCGCTATAACGTTTATTGGCTTGTTATTTATTTTCTTTGAATGCTTACCTGTTTTTGTTAAATTGATGAGCAGCAGAGGACCATATGACAGGTCTGTAGAAAATATAGAAACTGCCCAGATATATGAATCTGATAAAGACAAAGACTATGAGATAACTGTTATCGACGGCGTTCATGACACACGTGTTTCAACAGAGATAAACAGAAGAAAAAACGCATTGAATTCAAACTAACATATATGAGAAAAGCTCTTTACTTCTTTTTTGTGCTTCTAATTGCACAGCAGGCAAATGCACAGGACATCAATAAAATAATTACAAAAGATTATGTTGACAGACTAATCAAAACCCTTAGCAGTGATGACATGCAGGGCAGAGGAACATTTACACCAGGAATAGACAAAGCTGCAACTTTTATAGAATCGGAGTTTAAAAGTATTGGACTAAAACCTCTTGAAGGAGAAAATGGTTATCGCCAATCCTTTTTCAAATATCAATTGAAACCGGAGGCTACCTCTGTTACAATTGATGGTGCAACCATTGATCCGGCAAACATATTGGTATTTGGAAACACTTCAGAAAGCCTAGCTTTTAACAACACCAACAGCGATGGATGGATAAAACTTGACCTCTCTAAACCCTTTATGGATCAGTTCAGACCAATTAGCAGAAGCGGGAAGAAACAGTTGATATTGGTTGATGCAAAATTTGCAGATGCCTTTAACAGGATCAAAGGGTATCTTGACAAGGGTAGCATATTGGACGAAAAAGATTTAAATGCCAAGTCAACTGCTCTTGTTTTTGTCCTTGATAAGGACACTGTAGCAAGCGACTTTAAAGTAGACTTGAAGAACTCTTTTGCAAAAATGCCTTTATTCAATGTTGCAGGGATGATTCCTGGCAAATCTAAAGCCAAAGAATTAGTAATCTTTTCGGGTCATTATGACCACCTTGGGATTATTAAAGCTGATGGACAAGACAGTATTGCAAACGGTGCAGATGATGATGCATCAGGCACAACAGCAATGATCGCTTTAGCCAAGTACTACAAGAAGTTAAACAATAACGAGCGCACCCTAATATTTGTAGCCTTTACAGCAGAAGAGATTGGAGGTTTTGGAGCCAGACATTTCTCGGAAAAATTAAATCCGGATGATGTTGCAGCCATGTTTAATATAGAAATGATTGGTAAGGACAGTAAGTTTGGTAAAAACACAGCATTCATAACAGGCTATGATAAATCAGATTTTGGCCAGATCTTACAGAAAAACTTAAAGGGAACAGAATTTACTTTTCACCCTGACCCTTATCCACAACAAAACCTGTTCTATAGAAGCGACAATGCAACATTAGCCGCCCTTGGCGTTCCGGCACATACGATAAGCACGGATCAAATAGATACCGATAAGTTTTATCACACCGTAAAAGACGAATATAGCACCCTTGATTCAGACAATATATTGTCGACCATTAAAGGTATTGCCAAGAGTGCAATAAGCATTATAAAAGGTATTGATACGCCAACAAGAATTCCTAAACTGGAAAATAACTAAGCCTATAAGATGGGTTTTTCCATCACATAGTCATCCATAACGAAACCGTTTCCGATATCAAGGACAACGGTTTCTTTTATTATAAAACCTGCTCTTTCATAAAAATCTTTAGCCTTATTGTTCTTATTAACATTTAACTGAAGGGATTTGCCCCCTTCTCTTTTTACCAGGTTAAAAACTTCGTTTATCAATAGCTTACCTACACCCCGCCCGTGCGTTTGCGGCAAAACATATAACTTATGTAGTTTATAAGCATGGCTTTCAGGCTCTATAACCGAAAACCCTGCAAAACCCAGGTCTTCATTATCTTCCTCAGCTATCAAAAATGTATGCCCCTTCTCCAATTGCGAAAGCAACTCTCCCCGGTTATACATTTTCTCTAACATATAATCAATCTGTTCGGTTGAAAGATATTCGGTATACGTAATTCGCCATGTCCTATCTGCCAGATCCTGAATAGTGGCAATATCCTCTTCTTTTGCTTTCCTTAAAATTATCATAAAAGCTTCTTTATCTAATTATAATACCTCACTAATAAACAGATATGGTACGTTGAATATGAACTCCACAAAACCATCATTTATTACCTCAAAAGCATTATTTTCTGTTTGCTTTAAATTACTTGTTTCAAAATAAGAGACAACTTCAATATTAAAAATGCTGCCTTTGGGTTTCCATACTTTAAATCCCGATTTAATAGCGTATGATTTTTCAGTTTCAGTAAATACCACAATGTTTATCGCATCAATATAACTTCCCAGCTCCCTTAAGTCGCTTTTTGAATCAATAACATTTACTGCAGGGTATTTTTCAGCAATCAAATAATCTAAAACAGCATCTAATTCCTCCGATTTAGCATGAATTACTTTGGTATTTTCCTGAAAGTCCTGATCATTTGAATTGACGACGATATCAACTTTTAGACCCAGACTGATGGCTTTCTCATAAACCGCAGCACTAACTATTAAAGTTGGGCTCCACTCCAGCAGCTGACCTAAATATTCTTCATTAAAGGCCCCTAAATAGTGGATATATAGTGCCGGCTCTTGTTTTTCCCGAATGATGTGATGTGATGACATACAGCAAATATATCCTAATATTCTTTTTTATTTTTACTATTCAGATCAAAGACATGCTTTTCATCCAGAAAATACATCGTCCAAACCATTCATCAAAAGAAGGAGCAGTTAAAAAACCATGCTCTCCTTTTGCGTAAATATGCAATTCTCCTGATACCTTGTTTTCTTTAAGAGCGCTGTAAAACTCAACACTATTAGCTACAGGCACCACCTTGTCAGCATCCGAATGAATTAAAATCGTTGGTGGCGTTTCTGCTGTTACCTGCAACTCATTAGAGTAAAGCCTTATCTTTTCTTCTGTTGGAGAAGGACCAAGAAGATTGTCTCTGGATCCAATATGACCAATCTTGTCGGTAAAAGAAATGACCGGATTTATAAGTAGCATAAAATCTGGCCTAACACTAATCCCTTCCCCATTTTCTATAACCAAGGTGTTAAAATGAGTGCCCGCCGTTGCGGCCAGATGACCGCCTGCGGAAAAGCCCAGAATACCTATCTTTTTGGGGTCAATGCCCCATTCTTTAGCCCGCTTCCTCACTATCTTAATTGCCTGTTGCGCATCTTGCAGAGGCCCGATGGACTTGTCCAACATTGTTTTATCGTTCGGCAACCTGTACTTTAATACAAAAGCCGTTACCCCCATTTTCGCAAACGCTCTGGCTGCATCACTACCTTCTCTTTTGGTAAGCAATACATGATAGCCGCCACCAGGACAAATGACAACTGCAGTTCCATTTGCCATGCCCTTTGGAGGTAAAAAAACAGAAAGGGTAGGCACAGATACGTTAGAAGTAAGGCTATCTACATCTGAATTAGCAACCCTCTGTTCTTCGTTTTTTACAGATTTAGAATTTGGTACTTTGCCTTGATATAATGGAATTACCTGTTGCGCATTGCAGTATGGCACCAAAAAAACCAGCGATAAGAAGACAAAGTACTTTACCATAAAATTCTTATTCGAAATTGATCCAATCTATACTTATCAAATCCCTATTTGGTGGGGTATTCTTTAAAAACACGAAATAAAGATCATGTTTACCGCCCGGGTTTTTTATGGAAGTGCTTAACTCAGTATACTTTTCCCAATTACCTGTGGAGGTAAAATTAGCTGTACTAATTACTTCGCCTTTTGGAGAATCAATATGGACCTCTATGGTTCCACTATGATTTGCTGATGCATAATAGTAGGTAAGTTTACCAATATTCTTAAGGTCAATATTTTTGAACACGATATAAGACTTATTATGGATGCTACCCACGTACCTGTCACTTTTATCGACGTTATTGAAAACATCTGCATCTTCTGCCTGTACTTTTGCCGGACGCAGCACAATCGTTTCCTTTTTTGTTAAAGGAGTTATCGCTCCACCTTTGTCAGTATACGACGCAGAGAAAATGTATCTACCCTGATCTTTATTGTCTAAATGCTGTTTTAAAGCAACGAATCCTTGTTGTGGCAACGCAGCATTTGTTTTTTTGGCATTTAAGCTTAAAATATATTTAACAATCTCAGTAGCATCATCATTAGAAATCTGAGGGTGTGCACTCATTGCATGTTCTCCCCAAACACCACCACCTCCAACAATGATCTTCTTAGCCAAGCGACTTACAGCATCTTTATTACCGGTATAACGTTGTGCAACCTGCATAAATGAAGGGCCAACTGACTTACCGTTTATCTGGTGGCAAGCTTTACAATCGCTTTTAGCAACTAAAGATTTACCAAAATTATATGTTGGTGTAATCTCCTGATGGCCTACCAATACCTGGTTGCTTTCTACCTTTGCAATAAAATCAAGGTTCACCTTTACTTTTTTTGCATCAATAACCTTATCCTCATTATCCTTTACATCAACTTTATAATTAAAGTTAGTCGCCTTAGGGAAAAAGAAAGAGGTATTACTGGTTGTATTTATTGCTACCTGAGGCATCGTATTACCTACCTTAATCACAACCGTATCCAACCCGCTTTTACCCGCTGCATCAGTTACTTTTAAAATAGCGTTGTATATGCCATTTTTTTGAAATGTATAGTTAACATTTTGTTCTGTTGATGCGATCTTGTTTCCTTCAAAGCTCCACTCGTACGACAGTTTATCATCATCGTCATTATCATAACTCTTCGAGGTAAAAGCGACTTTGTATGGAGCAATTCCAATAGTATCTTTTGTTTCAATTTTAGCAAACGGGGCACGGTTTCCACCATTGTAATCAATACGAACCAAACGGGCATCAACGTTATCTATCCCATATACCGATCCATATTCCAACATATAAAATGATCCTTCTGGTCCAACTTCTATGTCTATAGGGCGTCTAAAATCGCCATTGGTTTCCATAAAAGGCTCCATACGTACATAGTTTTGATTCTCATCCATACGCACTGCAAATACCCAATTCCTCATCCAATCGTACATAAAAAGTGCTTTATCATAATACTCTGGGAACTTGGTATCAGATTTAAGCGCTGCATTATAATGATATACAGGCCCGCCCATAGCACATCTTCCGCCTTGCCCCAAAGCAGGGAATTCTTCTGATCTGTTATAAGGATACCACACCATCGCTTTTTGAGCTGGTGGCAATATTTGAGCACCGGTACTATATGGAGAATTGTTTGCAGGACCGTTTACATCAAAGAAATCTCCAACTTTTTTGGTTGCAAAATCATACTCTTTATAAGCCTTATTATCACCAACAAAATATGGCCAGCCATAATTTCCAGCTTTTTTTGCCTGATTAAATTCATCGTATCCACGTGGGCCCTGCAAACCATCAGTACCAGAATCCGGCCCAACCTCTCCCCAATACACTATAGAAGTTTCAGGATCTACAGACATTCTATAAGGATTACGACAACCCATTACATAAATTTCAGGACGTGTTTTTGGGGTTCCTTTAGCAAATAAATTTCCTTCAGGAATAGTGTAACTTCCATCTGCCTCAGGATGAATCCGCAGGATCTTGCCACGCAAGTCGTTTGTATTTCCTGCTGATCTTTCTGCATCAAACGTTAAGCGATTATCCCTTCTATCAATAGGAGCAAAACCATCCGATTCAAACGGTACAGTATTATCCCCGGTTGAGATATATAGATTCTTGTACTTATCCCAGGCTAAAGAACCACCTGTATGGGCACTTACTTCAAGATCAATTGGAACCTCTATAATCACCTGTTCAGATTTAAGGTCAAGCTCATTCTCCTTACTAATTTTAAAGCGAGAAATATGTTGTTTGTACTTATCCTCCGTAGAAGCGGTGTAAAAGAAATACAAATAGTCATTTGTTGCAAAATCAGGATCAATAGTCATCCCTAACAATCCATTAAGGTATTTATCTACAGCCTTCACAGGAAATTTGTAAACCAATGTAGTTTTACCATCGGCGGGGTTGTATACGTAAAAATTACCGGCGCGCTCGATAAAAAACACCCTGCCGTCAGGAGCTACAGATAATTCCATAGGCTCATTTAAATCATTAGATAAAACTGTTTTAGTAAAACGGTTATCCTCTGGCTTTTTAACTGCGTATGCTTTTGAATAATCTAATGTAACATTAGTACCAATGGCATACTTAATACCCCCAAGGAGGTGACTTAAAAATAACGGTTCGATAAAGCTTTCATCGGTATGTCCTCCACCTGTATAAAAAGCACGGCCACCATCAAATTCATGGTACCAGGCAATAGGGTGGTTCTCTCCATTTTCTCCACCTTCGTAGCTATCTTCATCTAATTTAGCAAGAACCTTTATATCGTCTTGTATGCTCTTATAGTTATACCATTCATCTGTACGATCCCATCTTTTTGGAAGACCTTTGGTAGATATATGGGTAGTGTCAATCACATCAATAGTTGCCTTACGCACATTAGGATTACCCGGATGGCTTTTAAAATAAGCACCAACCAGCTTATTATACCATGGCCAATCGTATTCTGTATCAGCAGCAGCATGAACTCCGGCGTAACCACCACCAGATTGAATATATCTTTCAAAAGCTACCTGCTCATCGGCATTTAACACATTCATAGTGGTGCTTAAAAAGATTACAGCGCTATAATTTTTTAAACTATCCTGAACAAAATAGGCTGAATTCTTAGTTGTATCTACAATAAAATTATTTTCCTTACCCAGCTTTTGTATAGCGGCAATACCGGCTGGAATAGAAGAGTGATAAAAGCCCTTGGTTTTTGAAAACACCAGGATACGGGCCGGTTTTGTAGGTATAGCAACACTAGAAACAGGAGTCGCAGGTGTTTTAGGCGCTACCGTTTTGCAGGCATAAAATACAACAGAAGTGCAAACTGTTGAGAATACAGCAAGGTAAATTTTAAAGTATTTAGTTTTAAGCATAAAAATACTGGGTTAATGTGACTCCCGGCCAAAAGAATTTTAAAGCAGATTGCGAATTAGTAAGCATTCTACTCACAATCATTAGGTTTTGGTTACTATTAAGGTCATTTCGAAGTAAACTTAGTAATTATAATGGAAAAATTACGCGTATATATAACAGTTATCTTGTTTTATAATAATTATCATTCAAAATGCTATCTTTAGTAAAAATCTGTTCTATGAAAACGCATCTCAAATTACGCTTGCACAAGCTCTTCATCTTATTTTACGCTAGTCTAATCTTAATTTCATGCAAGAAAGATGACAACTCAGCCCAAACATCTTTGACATCAATAAGCCCCACAGAAGCTGGTTATAATGATTCTATTATTATAACCGGAAAGAATTTCGGTTCAAACCCCGAGGTAACAATAAATGATAAAAAATTAGCAGTTGTTAAGGTTGATAATAACACATTAAAAGTAACTATTCCTAAAATGTTAGGCTCAGGTTCTGTAAACGTTAGTGTAGGTGGAAAACAATATTCGGGTCCCAATTTCTCCTATAAATACAAAGCAACGGTAATTACAATTGCGGGTAATGGCGAAATAGGAAATGCTGATGGCGCAGGCTTATCCTCTAGCTTCAACTGTCCTTGGGGCATAACTGTAAATAATGATGGGGATCTTTTCGTAGCAGACAGTTATAACAGACTTATTAGAAAAATCTCCGCCGGCGACCGATCTGTTTCAAGTATTCAAATTCCTTCTATAATAAATGGAAAGAATTTTTATTCTCCCTACAACATAACTCTTGGAAATAATCAGCAAGATTTATATATAACAGATTTTAATAATCATATTTTAAAAATAGATGCCAAAAAGGAATCTACAGTAATTTATAACGGGACAATGCCTACTACTGGAATAGTTATGGGAAAAGATGGATTTCTATACATAACTAACAATACCAAGGGCACGGTAATGAAACTTAGTACCGATGGAAAAGACTCGCTAATTCTTGCCCAAGGACTAGTGACACCACGAAGCATTCTTTTCGATAAAAACAATACGCTGTATGTTGCAGCTTATGATATAAGCTCGGCATCCTCTGGTATTTATAAAATTGAAAACACTGGCACTGTAAAAGCGGAGATTAGAAGTCAAAATCTAGGAGGGTGGGAAGTCGCAATAGATTCTGAGGGAAATTTTTATAATGCAGATCATGTTAACAATTGCATTAAAATAATAGAAAAGAACGGACGAATAGTCAAAATTGCTGGTAATGGCCAATCTAAAGATGTTGACGGCATAGGTTTAAATGCCTCATTTGATGGCCCTACAGGAATCACTATAGATCGTGAAGGGAATCTTTATGTCACCACCTATAACTTTGAAAAGAAGACTGGCAATAAGGTAAGAAAAATCACCATTGAATAGACCCTCACTAGTAGACACGGTCCTTAGCTATAATTGTTGCTTTTCTCACGCTCTATAAACATAGAACTTCTTATCTCTTATAGGCTGCCCTTTAATCTCTAAGTATTCTCCCTTTTTATCTCTGGTATGCTTAATTACGAATGGCTCATCACTTGCTTTGCATGCTTCAAAAGCCAGTTTTAGTCGATCTATGCGTGTATCGGCACCGACTTTCCATTTTTTATCTAAATACCAAAAATAAGCGGAAACGTTTCTTGTGCTCCCTAGCATTTTTCCATCTAACCTAATATGAGTTGGGTTTAATTCTTTATAAGAAAGAACTGCTTGAATATAAAATTCACTAAAATCTTTGTATTCAGGAATAACGTTTATTGCGCTCATAATTAATTTTTGCGCAATTTACATCATTTCTATTCTGGTGACAATTTTTTAGGAGAATAATCTTATGCTTGTTAACTAATTTAAGGCTTGTAATAAAAACTAAAAAACTAATAATTTTAATATATTAATCCTCAACCAAATTACCGCAATGAAAAAATTGAGCGCCTTCCTTATCATCCTTGCATTCCCATATTTACTAGCGGCACAACAGCTATCTTGCAACTGCCTGGACAATTTAAACGAAGCCATCGTTAAAACTGAAATCAACTATGCTGGCTTCCCCACCAAAGTGAATTCAAAGACAAAGCCTGACTATGAAAGTCTGGTAACCAACCTCCGCGCAAAGGCGGGAAATGAAAGCAATACAAAAAACTGTTTCTACCTCATAAAAGACTATATCAGATTTTTTAAGGACAAACATTTCTCCTTAACCTACCTGAATAAAAATGATTACGACATTGAGACAGAAGACAGTGATGAATCTTACTTCAAAACCCTGAAACCCGACAACAGCGTTGAGGGTATATGGACTAACCCTGACAGCTCAGTCACCATAGGCATAAAGAAATTTCCAGGAAACGAATACAAAGCTATTATCCTTCAAGCAAAGGATGAAAAGCTCCCAAAAGGTTTAGTTTATTTTACACTAAAGCCCCACAAAAAGGGTTATCTGTTACAACAATACAATGTATTTAACAGTATTGATTTTTATGCTCAGCAAAGAGGTGGCCTACTGCAATTGTGGAATTTTTCGCTTTTTGGAAGGATTTTACCAAAACAAATGACCGCTAGCGAAAAAAGGGAGTTAAACACATGGAAAAACAATAACAATGGATTAGATTTTAATCAGCTAGATCAAGAAACCAGTTATATCAAAATTCCAACCTTCTTTAACAACGACAGTAAGATTGAGAAATTGGTTGCAGCAAACGACAAAGCGATTAGAAATAGTAAGTACCTAATCATCGATCTCCGTGGAAATGGAGGAGGCAATTCCGGCTGGAGTTTTCTATTGCCCTATGTAATGACCAACCCTATTAAACAGGACATTCCGCTACTCCGCATTTCAGAAGACAACGTTCGGATTAAAAGATCAGAGCTTGAATATCTTGTGAAAAATCCTTTGCCCGAGGCTGCAAAGAAATATTATCCGGATGAATATATAAGCGTACTTAAAAAAATCTATGAAGAGCTCCCTAACGCTAAAAGTACCTTTTATGAGGTTCCTGGACTAACGATTCCGATTGATTCTGTTCTCGGAAGTCCTTCCAGAGTAGCACTAATAACTGATGAACTTTGCGGAAGTTCCGCTGAATACTTTTTTCAATTGATGAAACAAAGCAAAAAGACCACAAGATACGGTTCAAATAGTGTAGGAATGATGGATTACGAAGGTCCGGCTTCAACCACCCCCCTTCCATGTAAAGAGCTTATTCTAATGATTCCCGTTTCAAAATCGAGCTGGACTGATACAAATCCAATCGATGAGGTTGGCTTTGGTCCTGATGTCAAGCTTAAAATACCAGGAAAGCAATGGATAGAATACATCGTTAAGGATCTTAAAAAAAGGAGAGGGAGTTCATTCATTAAGTAAATTTCCTGATTCATCACATTTTTACCGTTGTTCATCACATTTTAATAAATCAGTTCATCTAAAGGTTATTATTGTGTGTTAAAAAAACAATCCGGTATGAAAAAAAATATTACCCTATTCTCCTTAATTTTTGTTGCTATACAGGTTTCGGCCCAGTTTAACCTTCAAGGAAGGATCATAAATTACTCTGGTAAAGATGACTTAGTTATCAACACCCCATTGGTTTATGGTTTTCATAACGAGAACTCTATATCCATTCCTGTAGCTAAAAACGGTACATTCAATATCACCTTGCCTACTGAAGCGCAAAATTTTGTCAGTTTGATTTTTCAAAGACAGTTTTACACGCTTCTGATCACCAAGAATAAAACTTTAACCGTTAGTATAAATGATAAAAAACTAGCACTCTTATCGGGGACAGCTTTGTCAGAAAACGAGCTTCTGCAAAAAATCGATATAATGGAAAATCCTATTTTTATGGAAGAACAGACCAGGCATCTTTATGAAGGCCTTAGCTTTTCCGAATTGAATACCAGGCTGATCCAACCTTATTTTGCAAAACGAGATGAAAAAATAAACACTATAACCACTTCAAAAATTTCATTAAAGAACAAAAAGCTGATCACATCAGAAGTAAAGTCTGTTGCTTACAATTATCTAAATGATTTTGCCAGAACACAGCTCAACAATAGGTCTACTATCGACAGCATGATTATTAATATTTTTGATAATAGTATCATTAAACCTGACGTTCATCCTGCCGGCCCTCAGTATTATTCCTTTGCCGACAACTATCTACGCTATCTGGAAACCAAAGCTTTTTTAAGGATTAAGAAAGATAGCATCAAACCTACGGAGCCAATCCCGTACTATGGGATCAGTTTAGATAGTGCCAATGTCGTCGTAAAAAAATATGGAAAGCCATATTGGAGGTGGTTAGGAAGTACCAAGAACTTTCCTGAAGCGGTTACCGAACAGTATACATATCAGCAGATTATAAACTTATACAACGATAAAGACTTAAGGCAAATAGCAGCACTTTCAGAGGTATTTAAAAAGCACTTTCCTCAAAGCAGATTTAACCAGGGGATTAATCAAAAAGTAAATTCATTAAGGGAAATGCTTGCTCAGAACGAATCAAATACCGATATCGTGGTTTTAAACAATTATAACAAGATACAATCAGTTTATGATGTTGTAGCTAAGTATAAAGGCAAAGTGGTTTACCTTGATGTTTGGGGTACATGGTGCGGCCCCTGTAAAGAAGAGCTTAAGTTTATGCCTCAACTCAAATCCGCTTTTACCAATAAAGATGTTGTATTTCTTTACCTGGATATGGATGAGGAAGATCGTGATGTCATCTGGAAAGAGTTCATTAAAGTGAATGGATTAACAGGGGTACACTTCCGTAAGAACAGACAAACTATAGCCCCGCTATGGAAAGAATTATTGGCTGATAACCAAGATAAAGCTGAATATTACCCACAGTATTTCATTTTTGATAAAGAAGGAAGGGTAGCAATAAGTAAGGCTTTGCGTCCAAGCGACAGAGAAGCACTGTATCAACAAATCAACTCTGTCTTGGGTCGTTAATTTCAAAAATTGGTCGAGTAGCTTTTGTCATTAGGCGTTCTTTTTGATGATTTTGACACTTTGCTAAAACGCACGAAATTCTCCAAATCGATATTTGGGGGATTTTGTACGTTTTAATACTCTTATATACCACAGACTAAATATATTTATTTTACCACTTCATTTCTCCGGTATTCACCTTGGCCCCGATCTGCAATGCAGTTTCAAAAACAAGGTTTGGATATTTGGCCTTTATGGGTTTGATTAACTCGGCTGATGTTTTAGCCTAAAATTAAGGAACTCTTTACATAGTTTTTCAAGATTTCTCAAACCTTGTACATCAATATTTTTTTCGAGCTTATTTTCAATCTCAACCTCCATTGCCTCTTTAGTAGAATTCATATCACATTTTACTTTCAGTACCGGTCGGTTAGTTTCAAACAAATTTAGAAAAGTTCTTATGCTTTATTTTGGTCATTATCCTCAATTGATGTTATATGCCTAAGATACTAAGAATTTATAATACTAACTTCTAAGAACTAGTCCCTCAATCAAAAAACCTCTTATCTATATGTCCAATTTTACGAAATAAATGAACATAAAATCATCATCTGTTCATTTATTTTTCCTTTTCAATAACATGTTCATTTTTTTAATAAAAATGAACATGTTATGCTGGTGTGTCGATCACTATATGTATATTTGTTTATAAGTTCATATATCACAAAAACTGAACATATGCCGCACGATAGGACACAGCCTTTCAACGATCTCCCATTGCTACCTCCATTTAACGATATGGAAGAAAATGTTGAAGTAATGAAGAAACTTGTTACTGCTTCACGCGCACTGGCAACTACAAATTCCAGTATCCATAGCCTTCCAAATCCTACTATACTGATTAATACAATTGCACTTCAAGAAGCGCAAACCTCTACGGCAATCGAGAACATATTCACTACAGAAGACGAACTTTACAAGGCGATTTCAGAAACCGTTCGCGAAGAAAATATTAAACCCGCCACAAAGGAGGTGCTCCGCTATCGGGAGGCCTTATGGGAGGGGTATAACATCATCCGAGAGAAAGGAAAGGTGGACATAGATAGCATTATTAGAACCTTCAGGCAAATTAAGAATGCTATAGCTGGGGTAAGACCACCACAAACCCTTACTGTGATTAGACGCGGACAAAGCGAATTCAGATCGGGTGAGGTAATATATACTCCTCCCAGAGGAACGGGCATCATAGAAGCCAAGATGGAAAATCTGGTAGAATATCTAAATGACGATATGAAATATCCGACTGACCCACTGATCAAAATGTGCATTGCCCATTATCAGTTTGAAGCCATACACCCATTTTCAGATGGAAACGGAAGAACGGGTAGAATTTTGAATCTTTTATATCTTGTGAACAAAGGGCTATTAGGGCAACCGGTACTCTATCTTTCCAAATACATTATGATCAACAAGGAAGACTATTACCACCACCTGAGCGGGGTTACCCAACGTGGTGCATGGAAGCCATGGGTGATGTACATGTTAGATGCTGTCGAGAAAACAGCGGAGTTGACCAATCAATTAATCACAAGCATTCTCAACCAAATGGAAGCGACACTTGCCCATGGTAGGACAGCTATTAAATGGTACAACAAGGAGGTCAATGAGGCGATCTTCAGCCAACCCTACATCAAACCAAAATTCATCGGAGAAATATTGGGCATTACCTCAAGAACTACTTTGACCAAATACTTCGGCGAACTCGTTGCCGCAAAGATCCTGAGCCCAGCAAAGGACGGAAAAGAGGTATATTATATCAACGACGACCTTATCCAAATTCTGAAGGGTTAACTGCAGGATTGATACTCGCAGTAGAATTACTTTTTTTAGATACTTTTAGTAGCTCTGTAAAAGAAAAAGGCCATGAACATATTCACATTCTTAAACGCATGTTGGTGTTATTTGTGGTCTCGGAGATATAGGACTCGAACTATATCATTGATGATATTCGGAATGCAGCAGGGCTGGAGAGGATTCATTTAGCCTTTACCGCCCGGTACAAAGGGATTGTAGCATTTAAAATGTGAGCCCAGTGAAAAAAAACAACTGGCTTACTTATTATTGATGTGAGCCAATAAGAACCTATAATGGGCCGATAAACTATAACAGATTATAATATGATCCAGGAACAACGCCCTGCCTTTCAATCAGCTTCAATATGATCAGTTTGTCAAGCATAATAAAATTAAAGCAATTCATGAGCCGTAAAGAACCGGTAATGAGCCAATAATTAACGGTAATTATTACTAGCTTTCGAACCAAATCGATCGAAGGCAAAAGGTCACAAAACAAGAAAAGCTTGAGCCGCTATGAGCCGAAAAGAACCGATAATGAGCCGATAATTGATCTTTGACAAAAATGGTAGCGTGGATAACGCTGACGCCAGCTGTCATCCAATGCTAAAACCCAGGCAGAAATTAAGAAATTGTTACGTCAATTAGTATACAATTCATCTCGACGAGAATCGAACTCATCAGATAGCCATTACATTGTCGGTTCCAAATTTCTCTAACAAATTACTTTCCATTTCTAAAAAGCCCTCAATCAAATAGGCTCCGATTGGTTCTTTTGAATAATGTAAAATGGTTAATAACCGGCTCTGTTTCTTTTGATTGTAATGAAATCAGTGCACAGGCCGCCCGGAAATCCTTATAGTTTGTTTTCTTTAGTATTGCCTCAATAAATGGGATTCTAGATTTATCGTAAACTGCAGCGGCCAACAAATAGCCTAATTGATTTTTTTTACTGGCAGAATCTTGAAGTAACATATCTATATTAAGTTCGTATAGGCTGCTAAATCTGAAATCCATTAAAGAAAATTCCTCACTTAATTTGTTTTGAAGCACCCCGGCTAAAATTGCACCTTTATCAGAGAAATAAAGCAAATGGTTATATTTTTCACCAAACTATCTATTCCGATATCAGCAAATTTACCAACTGCCAACTTCTCGAAATCCTCTTTAAACTCAAATAATGATTGCGCACTAACATTGAGGCTGAAGAGGAGATACATAAAAAAAATACCAAAGAATTTTTTCATCTATAATTTATACACTTAATCAAAAGGTTTCTCGTGTTGAACATAGATGCATAACAGGTTGGCTGTTATTGCCATTAAGTTTAATAAAACAAAAATGATTATCATCGACAACACAAATCCGTTATTCCAACCGTCATTAAAAAGTGGCGTAAATAGCATGCTAAATAATAATAACGATGATACTACGCAAACAATTCGTTTGTACCTGTTTTTTTTAAATCCGCTAAACATCAAGGTTATGAGAGAAAACAAAATTAAACCGTTATATATCGCATTGTAAAGGTACGGTAACTCTTCAAATGGGGCGGCATTCTTTGTTATTGTCAGCGCGGAGATTATTAAATACAAAAACATAAATACTGATATTTTTGTGTCATATATAACAACAAGACAAAATGCCACCCCCGTAAGGATATTTAATAGGCCAATATTTCTAGTTAAATAATGCATATATTTATGTTTATGGGCAAACACCTGTTTTTGCCGGCGCGGTCTTTGGCGCAGTCGCCGGCTCTAGCACTATACCTGGTTTTCCTTCTGTTTGCATTGTTTTCAACTTCGTATAAAGGCTGGCTGGAGATCTGCCAATAGTTACACTTACGATACCGGACTGAAGTTTAGCATTGGGAACAGAAAGCTGTTCAGCTGCAGGCCGAGTCGCATTGTAAACATCAACAGCATAGTCTACACAATTATAATCTTTTAAGTCATAACTTTTGTCTTTTTTTGTAGTCGCGGTTACTAAAGCTAACTCAAATGCACTTTGTGTTATATCCCTGCTTATACTTGCATTATATTCATGTGCTCCATTGTCATTGATTTCGCTTCCTACGGGTCCCATTGAAAGGCTCAAAATTCCAAAATTAGAATTACAGCCCTCTCTAAACAAGATGTACATTTTCCGAACATGTTGTTTATCAGAGATTTACCACATATCCAGTGAGTCAGCATATTCAAAGTGGTGACTCACCGAATTACTCACTTTGAAAACAGTAAAAGTTGAATAATTTGGCACCTCACCAAAACAAAAAAGCCTCCAAATCATCGATTTGCAGGCTTTTATACGTTTTGTTACTCATTTCAGTGGTCCCGGCGATACAGAACTCGAACTACTTTCAAAGAGATTTAATCATGGCGGCAGGCTTAGAGGACGATCTCTTTAACCCGCTTCCTCCTGGTTTAACAGGTCTTTAAAGGCAAAAATCACGAAGCCAGCAATCAGTTTGCTGGCTTCTTTTTTTCGGTTTACTTTTTGTCCCTGGATCGGATTGTATTGCTTGTTTAGCAATAATCATATCAAAACATGGTATGTTTTTGGTCCCGCTCCGTACCTTTCAATTAATGCCAAAGCCCTTAATTTGACCAACATCCTTCTAACAATTACTTCGGATTTTCCTAATTTTATTGCAATGCGCCGGGTTGCAATTCCTGGGTTGTGCTGGATGATATAAAGTAAAAGCTTGTATTTAATCGTCAGGTTTTGCCCGGCACCGTATTTGGATAATTTAAGCATCAAAATTTCCTGAAAATCTATCATTACCATCAGGCATGACAACACCCAATGGTCAATATTATCGCTGTTAAAGTCATCGACAAGACTGCGCGCCTTTTTTAAGCAGGTCAAATTTAGCCACTGAATCCACGTATAACCCGAATGAATCAATAAAATACCTGCCACTTTTAAACTAATCCACCCACCAAACTGCCGAAAACTTTGGTCTGTTAGCAAACAATGAATAAATAGCGCACACTTAACAGGTATTGGAATTTCTGTTGTTGTCTCAAACCAGTAAATCAATTCCTTGAAAGGTGCATAAAGTCCGATACCAACAGGCAGCATCTTTTGAAGTGCGGTATTAATATCCCAATCTTTGGCCATATCAGAAAGGAACCCATTTGATCTGGTTAAAGATTTCATCTCTTCCAAAAATTGTTGCTCTTTTCGTTTAACATCAGGCCACACCGCGTCAAACCTTTCAATGCTGCTGATGTACCGCAGCATTTGCCAGCTTGGTGTAAGTCTTAAACAGTCTTTTTCAATTTGGGGTAATAGTGTCATAAGCGCAGTATTTCATTAATAGATGATACAAATTTGGATTTGTTAGTCGTGCCGCACTCCAAAGATGGGAGCGGATGGGGATTTATTCCGGCTATGATACGACAGCGGCAACTTCGATCCGGTTTTGGATATGATTAAAAAATGAACCAATATGAGCCGATAAGAACCAATAATGAGCCAATAAAAATCCTATCATAAAAGAATAGCTACCACACCGTAAACGATCATCAACATCCCGATCAGGTTTAAAAACCATTCAAAAAGCGGGATGACCTGTGATGACAAATAACTTGAAAAGACATTCAAGCCTGCAAAATTTTTGCGTTTGAACCTGCGCCTGCCGATCCAAAAACGTATCAGCAGCCCGGCAAAAAGCAGTATCGTCCCGATGGCATCAAAATCAAATACTTTCATATCAGGATTGTTTAGGTAAATGTTTCAATGCCTTATCCAGATCCTCCGGAATCACTGGCAGGCATTCCGACAATTTCAGGCGCAAAGATTCTTCCCCTTTAAATGCAAACGCTACCCGGATCGGTTCCGCGCTGGTGATACTCAGGATTTCGCTCTTTCTCTTCTTTAGTTTAAAATATACGTCCCACAGGGCGGAACTAAAATTGATTCCTATCCCTGTGACAATATGCCGTTTATAGGTTTTTCCGTTGCGTTTATGCACAACCAGGTTAAACCTGAAATCATAGCCTATAGTAATTCCTTCCATCTTATAAAGTTTAAAGGGGGATCGCTCCCCCTTGATGATTCAATAAATTATTTTGGTTTTATCTGCGGAAACGGAACAACCTTGTTCCCCGTCTTTTCAGATAACTGGCGGTATAACCGTTATCCTCAATGATGCCCCGCACCAGTTTTTCGGCAACTCCAGCGGTGTGCAGATCGCCCGGATGCATTTTCATATTGTCAAGATTATAGAAATGCTTAAGGGCTTTAGCCAGCTCAAACAAAGCTTTTTTATCGGTTTTATTTTCGTAGTTACACATAGTGATAAGATTAAACGGTTACACTTTGGGCTATCATTCTGCCCCAATAGATCGCATTATTGCTGATATGTCTCTGCCAGGCAACTTCCGAACGGCACCAGCGGAAACCGTGCTGCTTTAACTGCGTGATTACTTCCGCCGCTGGTTTACCATCAAAAAGCAACTGCAAACGGTTAACCTCCCTGTTCTCAAAAATGCGGACACCATTCACAACAATATCTACAGCCGTCCGTACTTCCTGCGCCTTCAGTACCGCAATGCGCTGTTCCGTGCTTCTGATAGTTGCATTATTATTGGTCAATCTATAACTAGGAAAGCCCTTTCCACCATGCCCAGGCTTGATCAGCTCCTCCCACATTTCAGCAGTGCCGAACTTCAATTTCAAAAAACCGTCCCTGTCATTCTTCCTAACCGCTTTATTAGCAGCTTTCATAAAATCCTGAGTACCCTTTAAAGTCGCTAACTTCTGTTCCAGCTTTAAAAGCGCCTCGGGATCATCTGAAAAAATAGCATCGTTTTCCTTAATACTCTCCGCCTTCTCCGCATAATAAGCAGCCTTATTGCTTGCCGCAGCCGACCTGCCCATAGTATTATGAATTTTATCCCTGTAATTACGGTCACGCTTTTCTGAATGGTGACCGACCAAAATAGGCTGTCCCATCGGGATAACGCTTGCCATTTCCTTGCTTCTCAAATAAAGCTGATCCGACTCGGCTTCTTTCTTTGATGCCATGTTTTCCGCATGCTCAATACGGTTTTCCTTACGCTGATGAAAGTTATGTTTCATAAAAAATATGCAATCTGCGGCTGCACCACACCGTTTTTAAGGTTGAAAAATCTGTTAAATTCCTCTTCCTTGTCCCCGTCTCAACAGAGCTTTTTTCCAAAGAAAAAAGGACAAAAAAGAAAGCAACAGAAGCATGTTTGACCATACCGGAGCGGTATAAGTCCCGAAGGGTGGCGTAGCCATTATGCCCGCGAGGTGCAGGCAAACATTAGCTTCGCTTTCCTTTTTTGCCCTTTTTCTTAAAAAGCTCATCCTCCTATTCCCGTCATTAAACTTGTCTCTTAAAGTGTCAAAGGGAAAGCGCAAGTGCATACTTCATGCTCTTGCGGGAGCGGCAGGAAAAGCGGGAGAAGAAATGAAGCGGAGCGAAGCGCGCGAAATGGATGACCCGGCATTTCCTGCATAGGCAGCTACAGGACACAGCAGGGAGTAAAATAAACCCGGTTGAAAAACGGGACTATCGGCACAGAAGAACCACAGCAGCACCTTTCCGAAAAAGAAAACTATCCCACAGACGGACGCATCACAGCGCCACTGGCAACCCGCATTTTGCGAACAGGCGAAACATTCAGCATCGGGTACATACGCCTGGAAAGCTCCATAGCCGCTAGAATAGAACTCGACTTTGCCACACCCATACCCGCAAAACCACAAAAATCATCCAGCGACATATCCGACAGCTTTATAAGATCGCCTCCCACACTATCTAAAATACGTCCGGCTAAATCAACCGCGGTTTCATTAGGCGTAACCGAACCGATCAGCATCGCTAGTAGCTCCGCATTGCCCATCGCCTCCCTGCCATGCTCCAACATTTTTTCACGCGGACGCAATTCAGGCTCCCAGCTCTTGATGCCATTAGCACGCTTATCCTTATTCGTTCGATGCAAATCTTGAACTCTCACATCTTGTTCACCATGATAAGCTGCACTTCTGAAAAGCGAAACATACAACCGATAAGGATGTGAAAATCCTCTTCAAAAACCCGCACACATTGTTTGGTATAGGTACCATCGGGCTGGGAATCACTGCGGGTAATGTAGATATAATTACTATTGTTCTTTGCAATCCTGAAATCTAAAAAGTAATGTTTATTACCACAGGAAAAGTTCTCTGAGGCTAATATATTGCTGTTTTTCATAGGGCTAATGATTAAATACAGCCCAAAACTGCGGCTGGAAACCCTAATTATCCGGTTTTATTTTCAGTTACCTGATCTCATTTTTTGCTTAAGTGATCCAAATCTTTCTTACCCGATCCAGGAATTTTTTACGTGTTTTTTTTGCTATCTTTCTCATTTCCCTATGTAAACCCAATGACAGAAACAACAAAAACCCGCCATTGTAAAACTTGCAATAAAACATTGCTAGGCCGCTCAGATCAGAGGTTGCGACGACGCTTGTAGGAACAATTTCAACAAGCAGAAAAACAGGCAAGCTAAACTGCCACCGCATCCCACTCAAAAAGCAATATTTAAAATCATCGCAAGAAATTATAACATTCTAAGACGTGCCTATTCAAGCCCAATAGACCCTAAACGTTACGAATATATACCTATACATAAAATGCCTGCGGAGTTTGACCCGGACTTTTACACAAGCACTCATCAAACTGAAACGGGAATATTTTACGTCTGTTTTGACCGTGGCTGGCAGATCGTTGGGGAACGCTACCACATGAAAGATTTTCCTGAAAAGGCTTGGATCAGGGACTCTGATGTAAAACTTAACTAGTAAAGAACATAGCCATTTTGTTCTATAAAATGGGAGCCAATGTTCAGTTAGTTTTTGCAAGATTATAAGAGGGTTTAATTTTATGAAATGCCATCTTTTGAAATGGTAAATTTGTATTTATAAGCCAATTGAAATGCTATCAGCAGAACAAAAAGAAAAATTCGCTTCAATGCGTGTAGAGATCCTCGATCTGAATATTCTCGCCTACTTCTATGTGAGAAAACTAAACAGACTTGCGCATTTAATTAAGGCCACAAGCCGGGAATACCTGCTTGAAGAGTTTATAGCACTACGCTATATGGAAAACGGAATAATACTGCATCTGACAAATCTTGACGATGACGACGGAAATTTTTCATTTCGAAAAACAGGTGCAGAGTTCAAAAAAAGCAGCAAGGATCAGAAGGCACAAACCGCAATTCACGAAACTTTGAAAAGATATAGAAAAAACATAAACGACATAAAGAATATCCATAGGAATAGACGGATAGCCCACTTGAACTATTCAACCGACCTGCGATTTGATGAATTTCAAGATTTCGAAAAGGCACTATTGCCTCTAATAAATGAGGCAAACGGTATTGCAGATGGATTTTGGGGCGAAAAAATAGAGGTCAGATTTAAACTGGGTTCTTTAGAAGGCCATCTGGATTTTAGAAAAGATCCGGCTGATCTAAAAGTGGATGTTAGCAAAATAACAGGATTTTATTAAACAATAACATAATGCAACCCATATTTTCCAGAAACCAGGACTACACAAAGATTGCCTTTCTCAATTGGCGCATAGACAAATGGAGCGACATCCTAAACATGCTAAATATAGCTGACGGATTTATGAGATCAGCGATTGAACTCGCGAAATTCTCGGCAAACAATAATGAAGATAAAGCTGCTGATATCCTTATTTTCCCTGTTCTAACCAATGCGAATCATGGTATTGAACTGTATCTAAAAGCGATGACCTGGATGCTGAATAAAATAATGGCACAAGAAGCACGGATAGAAGGCTCACATAATATCCGCCAAATATATGCTACTGTTCGTGCGAAAATCAAAACCTACGGGGGGAGTATTTCGATCAAAGATTTTAATGAAAAGACCGAAAATCTTGATAATTATATTGAAGAACTTTTCGCAAAGACAAATGCAACTCCAAAGAATGACAAAATGGATTTCTCCCGATATCCGTTGGATCAAAAATATGAAAGCCACTTTTATGTTGATCAGATTGGAAACGTTGAGATTGATCTCGAAAATTTTGTAGTACGTTTTTCAGAAACATATGAAAGCTTAAAAAGCCTGACAGATTTTTTATACCATATTGAGTTGCGACAAGATCACATCTAAGATAAATATTGATTTTTTTTAACCATTTACCAATATGGAAAGCGGAATTCACCAAAAACTTCCGTTAAAAATGCCAACTTTCGAACGCTCCCACCTAAGTGAACCATTGCAGCACCGTTAAGTGCGCCGCCATCTCTTTGTGCCTGCCAGAATTCCAGAAAAAAATTCTCAGAACTTGCCCTGCCAGCTGGCATATTAAACGGGCCATCATAAATATCATTACCCTCATTAAGGACACAAAATTCTTCAAACTTGATGATCGGACTGGTAAAATTATAGGCAAAAAGCTTTTTCAAGAGCGGTAAAACGGTAAAATGACCATATTTTTGCCGAACCTGAACAATGATGGAATAGATAAGATCTGCAATTAAATTCAATGACCTTAGCACATAATCTTTGTCTACGGATAGTTTTCTACCCGGCTCAGTACTTCGTTTAATACCTGCTGTCTTTTTAATATACAGTTCATTAACCACCAGATTGTTATGCAGTAAGAGATTTCGGGTTTCTTTAATCTCGATCAGTTCATCTAAAATCTGCTCCAACTCCAAATCTTTAAGGTCAATGGCAAAAACTTTGGCAAAGAGTTTTAAAAAATTATCAAGACTCCCGTAAGCCACACGGTTTACACTAGCCTCGATAATCTGGTTGATCACCTCTCCATTTAACAATTGTTCCTGCCCAACGGCCAGTCCTGTTGTTTTCTCATCAGTAGAAACCCCCTTTAGCAGAGATAATTTTTGCGGATAGAATTGAAGAATTTTGATCATTAGGTCATTTAACATCGTCTCAAACTGAGCAATAGCAAGAACGAACAATCCCTTACAAGAAAACTCATCATCTGGCTGATTTTCCAGGCTATCCATAATCTTGCGAAACTGGTTATAAGCGAGAACAGCAGGTCTTTCCAGCTCGAAAATAGTTATCAGAGCAGGTATGGGAAGATCCAAATAACGGAGATAAACAGTACCAAGTTTGAGATCCTTTGCGCTGTTGTAGAGACATTCTGGATAATCTGTGTGCAGATCTTTCATCAATTTTTGTCTTTCCGATGACTGGTTAAATAATCGATCATCTCCGAATAATTTGGTTGGGTTGGACTGCGGGTTCCCTCGAACTTATTTTCAGCTAAGGCTGCCAATGCTTCTGCCACTGAAAGTTCCCTAGTCAAATTGCCGCGGACGATATTTTCGATTTCAACCACGGAAAGCTCTGTCAGGGTTCGTTTTCCATATACATCAAACTTTATTGCTTCTTTCCCCGCCGAATCTATTGCATAAATCCTGTAAATGTCACCTGGCTCTCCGACACTAATCACCTTGTCACAGGAAAAATTTGCTTTCAAAAATTCCCATCGCTCGGCTCTCATCGGCGCATATTTTGTGTCAAGGTCATTAAATTCAACTTCAACGTCCTTGTGCGACTGGTAAGCCTCCATAAATTCTTCAAACATCCCTACATTTCCATGTCTATGCAACATAAACTCCAAATAGGAAGCAATTCTTTCCTCACCCTGGTCATAAGGAAAGTTTTTATCACCCATCACATCATCAGCAAGGTCACCAAAACTAGAGTCCTCTAAAGCATGGGATTTTATGAATTCCAATAAAGTCATATCCAAAAATTAAAAGATTGAAAGTACAAAGAATATCCCGAAAAGATAATCACCGGGATCATCTGGAGAACCTGCATTTTCAACAATCATAATAGTCCGTAAAGAAATAAGTAATTTTATGCATTACGCTTCAAAAAAATGGCAGAGAAAACGATTCTAAGATCAACAACAGTAGACAAGCACGGTGATTATGTCGGGCTGGAACAACTTCAGGATTACGTAAATGCAGTAAACGGCAATCTAAAACTTCGTTATCTGGCCAACCATCGTCGTGATTTGCACCTTTAGGTTATCTAGATAATGCCGAAATTACGCAAGCAGGCCAAATTCATCATGCATTGGCGGAACCAATCGTCTTCACCAACAGAAAAATAGCAGAGTGGGATTCCGATCTGATCATAGAAGATTCAGGAATACCGCTTACGTTGGTTGGTCGAAACAAAGAAACCACCCAAATCTGTATCACCGTTGATAAGAACAATTTCTATTCATTCGAATCCTTTGAAAGAGCAGGGAAATCATTGTCAGATGTGTTTGATGGAGAAGTCAGCCTGGACACATCGATGCGGAAAAGCTTACTTCCCGATCCGCAACTTGTCATTACACTCGCCGGATATTATACTTTATTCAAACCTCTTGTAAAACCATTAATGGCCAAGGTTGGCGAAAAGATTGCAGAAGGAATTGGCGAGGATATCTATGGTTTGTCGAAAAAGCTTCTATTGAAGGTGGCAGAAACCATACGGATCACCAGGAATAGTATGGTTCCAAAAAACAAGGTCTTACTGACTATATTCGAGATACCGGGAGATCCATATATAGAATTGCAGATCAAAACTGATAGCTCCAGCACGGTTATTAATTCAATTACGGACAAAAAACTGGCTAAGATTTACCAGAAAGTACAAGATTTAAAAAACAAAATTGACGTTTCAGAAATTTATTTTGTCTATAATACCAAGGGCAAATGGGAAATCACCTACCTAATCAGTAAAACAGGAGAGATTATCGGAACCAAATCTTGCTTTGCTAAAAGAGATAAATTGCTGAACCGAATAAACCTCAGTCCGACAAAATCTTTTAGCGTTGGAGCAACTGGCGTTAAATATGAAAAAAAGCCAATCCCGAAAACTGCATCACGAACAAAATAATAATCAATCAGGTCTATAATAAATCCCTGACGGTAAACAAGTACCTTAAGTATTCATAGCAACAATAGAATTCCCTTTCATCGCCGTGTACGCTTTGCAGATACTTGAGTTCAGAAAGTACTTCTGGATCATCCCGATAGGTTTTGATAAAATAATCAATACCAAAAACCGGATGCTTTTCACGAAGCTTAGAGAATTGATGCCGGATATCACGACGTGTTGATTCAGCATCTGTACCATTACCCGCACCCTTTGAAAATACAATTTTAAAAGAGGTATGGCTGTGATCTTGCGGGGCCAACAACTGAGGTTCATCCGACCTAAACTCTTTTATATCCCCTGTGATCTGCACCAGATCATGCTTTAGATCCCGCATAAAAATATCAGTACAATGGCGGTAGCGCGGATGAACGGTCTGATTTTCAAAAAAGTAAAGCAAATTTGATTTCGAATATAGGGCGGAATTTTCAAAGAATGCATCAAACAGATGCTCCGTTTTGTTCACAATCCCTTCAAAAGAAATTTTTGGAAAGTCTTTAAGAAACTTGCTGAGCTGGTTTTGATATAACTTAAGTTTATTCTTAATTGTAGCTAATATCGCTTTTAAGTTTTCAAGAAGATAATTTTCATGTGCTCTTACCAGTTCTTCCCATTCATATCGGACAACTTCAGATTTATAATCCCGGTCTTTATGATAGCGAAGGTATTCAACAACAGTCCCATAAGAATCACGGGTAAAAAATACGGAAGAGATGAAATTATTCTTTTTATCTCGGCTGATTGGATGACCTGTGAGTTCATTCCTCAAAGTTCTGATTAACAACTTATCTTCCCCGCTGCTTGCAGGCATCTTGAATACAAACCGAAGCTCATCAATCAGATCCTGTCCGATATACATCAATTGAAGTACCGAAACGGTATCATAAACTGCCAGCTGGTAATTTGCTTTCACAGGAATATGTTCCAAAAGTTCGACAGTATCATCAAAATAATTCAACAGATCACCCATGTAGTTTGTGCGTTCTTCGGTTCCGAAATTGATCCGGTTTTGACAGTACTGGTATTCCAGAAAATAATCATTCCATGCCTCCCTGATCTTCTCAGAAAGTCTGACGATTTCATTCTTATCTATTCCTTTTATATACGCTAATTGCACCATTTGCTTATATCCTTTTCAGGTATTCTTATACCGTTCAAGCATTTCTTTTGATGTTAGCATTTCCCACAATCTGGTCTCAGGATTGGCAACCAGGTACATTTCTTCAGGCCGGACACTCCTGTTTATCTTTTCTTCAGGAGCGGCTTGCTGGCACTGCTGATAAAGTAAATTCAGCACTTCAAAAACACTCTCTAACATATCATCTGCATCTTTGTCTTCTATTTTTTCACTGACCAATACGTTTATCAAAAGTCGGCTGTGCAGTCTTGCTTTAAGTGAAATGGATAGGGACTGGTCGTATTTCTTTGATAGCTTATTGGTAGACTGCGAGGCCGCAACCAATTGCGTTTTTATCTCACGTCTTTTCAGAATGTATTGCTTCAAGCGGGACTTCAACATTTGGTAAGCGTCTTTTCCCGCCTCTTCCATAAAAGATTTGAAGAAAAGTCCTGATACCATTATAATGAAGCTCGTCGGGATAATCCATTCGAAGGCCGCAAATAAACGCTCACTTTCGTGCTGAATTCCTTTTATTTTTAACTCGTCCGTACTCAGCTGTACGATTTCCTGAGCCTGCTGATCATCAAAGTTATCTGGCCAACCTATTATTATTGCCTCTTCCATCTTTCGAATTTAATTTATACTGTTGTGTATCAAATGCTATTTATCATCGCCCGCCTTAACTTCAGCATCGATCAGCGGTTGATGCCATACCCAAAGCTCATCCAACGAACGGAAATTCTGCGGAACGGGATTATTACTCCTAAAAGCCTCGTCAATTGTCAGCGCCTTATAGTGACTGAAGTAACTTTCACATGTACGTCGGGGATTATTGGCAAGCGATGACCCAAAATAGGAATCGCTGACATCATAGTGGTGACTATGGATAAACCCTTTCCATCGCCTTTTCAATTCTTCTTCGGGCACTACATCAATAATTTCAAATTGCTCCATTGCTCTGTCATCAGGCGTTCCCCAGGCTTTGTTGAGTAAGCCTACTGCCTCAACATCCGAGACAGGCGCTCCATACCCAAATATTGTAGCACGAACGGAACCATTATCTTTACCCAACACCGACTCTAGCCCTTTCCAGGCATCGACAATGAATTCGTTTTCATTATAATTTTTCTCATTCACAGGGTACAACAGCGGGACAGGTTCGAAAATGCCGCCCTCTGCACGACATTGATAACCGATTGGCCCTGATCGCTTATCTTCCTTACTATACCCCAAAGCTACCGTTCCGTGTAAGAATGACATATAGGGCAAGTTCTTGGTAAACTCTCTATTTCTAACGAATGCCTGATACAAAAATGGATCCCAGTTAAATGTCGCAATGTGATCTTTAGAACGAAGAGATAAAATCAGATAATCATAGATTGTCGGTTCATCAGGTAGCTGCATGTTGCCGAAATACGCCTGAATCCGTTGCTGAATATCAACCAACAATGGCGAATTCGGATCATGGGCATACAAATTACCATAAAGCGTCTCAAAATTTTCACTCTTTAATTCTTTTGGAATCTCAGCTACTATATCTTGCAAACCCACAACCTCTACAAAATTAAGCATTGAAGGCAATTGCCTCCCATTGCGTTCCCCATTTCTCCTGGTAGCGGCAATACTTGCACCAGCTCCAAGTATGACAATATGCCTGCCACCCATAACCTGGTTGATCCCCTGTTCTTTTGTTAATCCCGGCATTGATTTATATTTACAACTAAGATACAGTTCATAATTAAATATGTAGCTTTTTACCCTTCATTGTAGATAGATGAGTCTATTTTTGAAAACGAATATGCACCAATCTGTCGAAAATCTTCATTAACGAAAGACAAAATGATATCAAAGAAAGAGGTTAAATCCTTCAAAAGACCTGTAGAAATAATCAAACTGATAAGTGGTTTGGGCTGGGGACTATTAACCAGCAGTCCCTTGTCAGGGGTGAAGGCTAGAATGCGAAAGGTCGATAAACAGTTTTTTCTAAATTGGACAACTCCAGGTCAGTCGGGAGAACTTGAACCTCGCAAGGCTGGTTATCAAAATCTGTCTTTTGATTTCAAAGGATACTCGCTAGTCTTAGAAGAAGTATTCGATGGATCGGATATGATATTCCGGCACAGGGGTGTGAAAACGACTGAGAATGTTAACTTTTTTTATACTGCCGGATTCAAAAAGAACGCATCATTTTATTATCGACTGATAATTCCCCTGGAACGAAAAATGGATTTTCTCTTTCAGATAGCAAGGAAGCCGTTCTTAGATGATTTCGGTAGCATCCATGCACTCGGAACACAAGCCGTTATAAATGGTGACGAATTACAGATAAGTATATTTTATGACGAGAAGAAAAAATTCTATCTGGCGATAGAATCCTACGAAAAACAATCCTATGAAATTTTCAACGACAAGGCTCATGCTGTGATTAATGCCCTGGGATTTTTAACAGGCCATCTCGCGGGGAATACCGGGTGGTATTTTGCTTACAAATCCAGAAATTTATCTGACCCCGTTCACTTTTATCATAATCCATTACGCAATGCGATTAATACTTCATACACACCGATTAACACCAACCCACATGCCTGGATTCGTGACCGGAAAGAAGCAGACCGTTTATATGACCTAAAATTCTTAAAGCCTGTTAGCTTAGCCGCTTTTTCAAATCTATGTCAGAAACTTTACGATTCTGTAGATTTCTCTTCTGCCGTGCTACTGATATTAGAAGCGAGCGCTGCCAGCCTAATTTTCAGACCTGGTGGCTATGCCATCGTGCTGGAAACTATGGCTGATTTAATCATCGGACAGGAAAAAGCCAAAGCACCGATGACCCCTGCTTTGTCCAAAAAAGTCAGACAGATGTTGAGTGAAGTAATCCATTCTGAATGCGATCTTATCCCGGACGAAAGTCGGGAGATACTTTTGGGAAAGATTAATCAGATCAACCAGATCACCAACAAATCCAGGCTGCGTGTGCCATTCGACGAACTCGGGCTGAAATTGAATTCAAAAGATCTAGAACTCATCGCCACCAGAAATGATTTCTTACATGGCCGCATCCCCGACATCACCAAAGCAGGAGAATCACGGCCTAACGAACGGAAAAATAAAGATCTATATTATGCCTCAGTACGATTTTACACTTTACTTAGCCGCCTTATCCTAGCTTGGGTTGGCCACGACAACTATGTGTTGAACCATGCAAAAATACAGGAAAAATTTACCCGGATTCTCTTGGAAGAGGACTATTACTCAGAAACATTCTCTACTGAATAACCTCAAAATAATCGATTTCTTATAAATCTAATTGGTTTATGCCACGCTCAATTTAAACCCAGCCTGCAGACCCAAAACCTCATGCTGGCTGATTGTAGCAGGGTCATTAAATTGTCTGAACAGAATATCTTCCGGCATCGCAATCACTCCCGTAGAACTGCGTACCAGAATACCATCATCAGTCTTTTTATGGGAAATGTACTCACCAACGGCAGGGTTTAGCTCCTGTAATCTAATGAGCAGCTCGTAGATAACATATACTGCAATTTGCATTCGGCAAAGATAGGGTAACATTAAGATAACAATAAATTATCATTATGTTAACGAAACCACCCTGGCTACCACCAAATTTAACCTGCCGTCAATACCAAAACCATTAGGTATTAATGAAATCATAAAGTTTACTGAACAATCAAGGCACAGGTTTTGAATAACTTAGGGTATAACTAATAAAAATCGTATGACAACACAAGAAGTTGCTGACAAATTGGTTCAACTATGCCGCGAAGGTAAAAATGATCTGGCCATCGAAGAGCTTTATGCCGAAAATGTAACCAGCAAAGAGCCAAAAGGTTTAGACATGGAGCTGACCGAAGGCAAAGAAGCCGTTAAAAACAAAACCCTCAAATGGGAAGAAAGTGTAGAAGAAATCCACAGCGCATCATGTTCCGATCCGATTGTAGCGGATAGCCATTTCTCCATCGTAATGGACATTGATGCCACCTACAAAGCATACGGAAGAATGAAAATGAGCGAAATCTGTGTTTACGAAGTTAAAGACGGACAGATCGTTGCCGACGAGTTTTTTTACAGAATGGGATAAAAAGAGAAAGGGTTCTGGTAACCAGCCTGAACCCTTTACTATCAACTAAACCTAAACGTATAAATACTAATCAAATATTTATACCACAAAGCTGAAGGCGGCTTATTAAACCCATGTTAAATCATCGTCAACTGTTAAGGATAACCAAAGCATAACACATACCCGCCTCTAAGTTAAAACCAGATGCCTTGCTTTGCGCCAATTAGCAAGACTACTTAACATGGAAAAAACAGAAACAAAGATCAGTGCAGATCTGCAAAAATTCATTGAAAAATTCGAGCCGAACAAATTCAAGATGATGGCAAAAGGCATCGAGATTAGAGGCATCAATGACATGCACCGGAATATTGCCCAGGCCAAAGACCTGATCGCAAGACTGGAGCTGAACCTTTTTGTGTCACACAATGCCGAAATGCTGAGCTATGGAGCCTTTGAAGTAAATACACTTTAAAACATAAAAGTCCTGCTAAAAATGAGCCGGACTTTTTCAAATCTCCATCGTCTATAAATTTGTCGACGGAAGGCTGACCAATTTACAATCCCATCCAACCTTTTTCCTATTGTAAAAAACCCCTGTATCATTAATATGGTCTTAATGCACCGTTGTATCAATTAAATCCCTGATTCTCTTTGTATAATGCCGCAAGTAGGTTATCTTAGAAAGAAACTAACCAAAAGACTCTCTCAATGAAGTGCTTGTTCTGCAAACAATCATCAATTCTATCAACTAGTGTAGAGCATATAGTTCCAGAATCCTTGGGAAATAAAGGTTACGTATTGGCAAAAGGAATCGTATGTGATCAATGCAACAACTACTTTGCAATAAAGATTGAAAAGCCTGTTCTTGAAAATGAATTTTTCAACAGCCTGAGATTCAGAAACAGCATCCCTAATAAGAAGAACAAGCACCCGAAAGGCTCTGTGATAATTCCACAAACGAATTTTGTGGCAGAAATATCAGTGGATAAAGATGATGATGAATCTCTGCATGTAGTCCTGAATGACGAATCATTTGCCTTAATGTTAGAGGGTAATATCAAAGAAATTCACCTGTTAGCTGGAGAATTTCCTAAAAATGATCCAAATGTTTCGAGGCTGATGGCGAAAATGGGCTTGGAAATGATGGCACACCGCTTAATGGGACATGCCGAAGGCTTGGGATATCTAATCGATGAGGTTCAATTAGACCCAATCAGAGAATATGCTAGATACAACCATAAAAGAGAGAATTGGGTATACCACAGCAGAAAAATTTACGAAGAGAATGAACAATTCATTCAGGAAAATGGGGCGGTTTTAGATAAGGTTTTTGAATGTGATTTTTTATCCACCAAGTTTAACGAAATGTATTTTGTCCTTGCTTACAAGGGGATAGAACTGGTCCTAAATATGGCAGGGTCATCACTGGAAGGCTACATCAAATGGCTTGAAGAAAACAATAATCTAAGTCCACTATATATAGGTAAGAATGCTCCGAATAAAAAATGAAACAACAGAAATGGCAAAAAATATAGTTTTTATAGGGGGTATTCACGGTGTGGGCAAAAGTACTGTATGCCAGAACATTTGTGTAAAAGGGGATATAAAGCACCTTTCCGCAAGTGATTTATTAAAGTGGGTGGAAATCAATACAGATCCTAAAAACAAAAAGGTAAAGGACATCGAGGATACTCAACAAAGACTCTTAAGAGGTCTAAATGAGACTGTTCAAATGAATACAAATTATCTATTGGATGGGCATTTTTGTTTATTTAACAACCATGCAGAAGTATCCAGAATTCCCATTTCTCTCTTCAGAAGCATTAGCCCGGTTATGCTTTGCCTTGTAACAGGAAATGTTGCGGACATTAAAAATAATATCGAGCAAAGGGACAACAGACAATATGATCTAGATTTATTAACGCAGATGCAGGTAGAAGAAATTCAACATGCCACCTTCATTGCCTCTGACTTAGGCATTAAGCTTATTCTGGGAACAAAAGAGGACTTCAAACATATTCAAGAATCAATTAACGCCATATTTAATCTTAAATGAGAGTTCTATTAGACACCAATATTATTATCCACAGAGAGGCCGCAAAAATATACAACAATGATATAGGCATCCTTTTTAATTGGCTGGATAGGATTAATGCGACAAAGTGTATCCATCCCTTGACTGTTGAAGAGCTGAATAGATATAAAGATGGAGAAACAGTAAAAACCATTAATATAAAGATTACAAATTATCATCAACTCAAAACTTTAGCCCCATACGGAGACGATATCAGGAAAATTTGTGAAGCACTTGATGTAAATGATAATGATATAGGCGATTCTCAAATTCTAAACGAAGTCTATAATGGCAGGGTTGATTGCCTGATTTCAGAAGATAAGAAAATACATAGAAAAGCATTTCTTTTAGGCATCAGCGATAAGGTCTTTACGATAAATTCCTTTTTGGAAAAAGTCACCGCTGAACACCCCGAATTAATAGACTATAAAGTATTAGCGGTAAAGAAGCTTTATTTTGGAGAGATAGACATTAAGGATACTTTTTTTGACAGTTTCCGAACTGACTATAATGGGTTTGACAAATGGTTTAACAAAAAATCAGACGAAATAGCTTACGTGTGTTATCAAGACAATATTTTAAGTGCTTTCCTTTTTTTAAAAATCGAGGATGAAAACGAAAATTACTCTGATATTAATCCGATCCTGCAAAAAAAAAGAAGATTAAAGATCGGCACGTTCAAAGTTACCAGCAATGGGTATAAACTAGGAGAAAGATTTCTAAAGATTGTTTTCGACAATGCCCTTGCTCAGAAGGTTAATGAAATATATGTGACGATCTTTAACAAAAGAGAAGAACAAGTTAGGTTAATTAATTTGTTGGAAGAATGGGGTTTTACATTTCACGGAATCAAAAATACTGAAAATGGTGATGAGAATGTATATGTAAGGCCGTTTGATAAATCTGTACCTGCGAATATTAATTGCCCCAAATTAACATTTCCGTTTCTTTCAAAGGAAAGCAAAATCTTTATCGTCCCAATATATCCCGCATATCATACTGAACTTTTTCCAGACTCTATCCTTAAAACTGAATCGCCAAAAAACTTTATTGAAAGTGAGCCCTATAGAAACGCACTAAGTAAAGTATATATATCCCGTTCCCATGAAAGAGAGCTAGATCCGGGCGACTTAATCGTTTTCTACAGAACTGGTACCGCTGGAAATGCTATTCATACTGGTGTAGCGACAACAATTGGAATTGTAGAATCAGTAWKAWMWRMKRKWYMTRWTGRRRCKAYMWWKRTWKYSCTTTSCWKWRAAAGAARYGNNNKMAGTGWCWWCNAGTKAMANAMGMRTTRRARWWRYAWTSSCTTTAATAAGCCCGCCCATTTAATTTCCAGACCTTTTATCGTTAACTTTATATATGCTTATTCATACCCGAAACGGCCAAATTTGCTTTGGTTAAATCAAAATKKCAWMRWTCYTRAWRKMAWAKWYRKGYCGAGAGGATTTCGTAGAATTAAGCGAGAAGATTTCATTAACATTGCAAAATATTCCTATAAAAAATGAGAGTACTACTATCCATAAAACCCGAATATGCCTTTAAGATCTTTGACGGCTCCAAAAAGTTTGAATTTCGTAAGGTGATCTTTAAGAAACCGAATATCAAAACAGTAGTAGTTTATGCCTCATCACCTGTTCAACAAGTTATAGGAGAGTTTGAGATCGACGATATACTAAGTTACGATCCAGATAGCATCTGGAATTTGACAAAAAAATATTCGGGCATCAGCAAGGCCTTTTTTGATGAATATTTCGCAGATAGAGATATCGCTCATGCGATCAAAATTAAAAGTACAACTCGCTATAGTACACCTTTAAACATTCGTGAAGACTTTAATGCAGTACCACCTCAATCCTATATGTATTTATAACGACTGAACTTATAATCAGATGAAGCACTCAATGAACTAATTTAGTCAATACCAAAATAAAAACCCTGCCTAAATAGACAGGGTTCTATAATTCCCAAAACAGTTTATATTTTATTTTCCGCTGTTTTTCTTTTCAGTGATCTCTTTACGAATGTCACCAGCTAAGACCTTCAGGTCTTGCATCGCTTTTCTCACTCTCGTTCCAGCCGCGCTGTTATTATGGTTATAAAATTTAGTCGCATCCGCTTCAATGCCTGCGATCAGTTCTTTTACTTTTTCAAATTTTTCCATGCTATTTTATTTAATTTTTAATGGTATGGAAACCGCGAGGCAGCTTCCGTATGCTTACTATTTATACTACGTTATAAACTTCAATTGATTAACGGCCCAAAGATATTAAAGATCCTCAGACCGACAAACCCTGCTTCTTGCAGCTTTTTTGGCTCTGATCTTTGGTCTCCGCAAGCGGAACAGATTTAATTTGATCTTTTATTTGCGGCTGATCCCAGCGAACAGACACTCCCTTTTCATCATTAATATTAATAGTGCGCAAGCTCAGATTTGCCTCCATAAAAAGCAGGGGTTCTTTCCCGTCTTTAGAAGGTAACTGTACGACGGCTTTGACTTCCGAATCCTCCATTTCCGATGAAACTGAATATCCCTTTCTAAAATAATTGCACGTCAGTTTGCATCATGAGACTACCTGACGACGCCAAGGTTACGGGATCAGACAACATACCGCTGAGATGATCAGCAAATATGGATAGAAGAATTTGTCATCAATAAACTGACACGATCCGTGGGCATATCTCCCAGAACATTTTAAGTTTACTGTAAGGACAAGGAAGATCTTCTGAAGCAATTATGTACGGCCATCAGCAAAAAGATTTGGTCATCCAGCATTACGGGGACTCCGCCAGAACACGGGCTTTGCTGAAGGATTCAGCCTTCAATGGAAAAAACAGGCTAACTTCCTGAAAAACACATCTCTCAGAAGTGCAATTTGTGGAACAGCTCCTGTACACTCTTTTTTATCAAAGCGTCACAACCGACCATATAAATGATTATGGCAATCGGGTAAGCTCGTCTATCGAAAATACGATACGAAAGCAAGAGCTGATCAAATTACCATTCGAACTCCATTGGTCGCTTGTCTTCGCTCCAATTTTCCAATTGTTCAAATTTGAATCGCTTAGCCTCGTACTGAATGGACCGAAACCATAATGTATTAAACCTGATTTTAACACGTTATAATTTCTCCTAAATTATTGAAAATGACAAATAACACCGAACCGCCGGAAAAAAGCCAGAAACCCCTCGGACCATTCACCGTTCTACGTCAGGGATCTCTTCCAGCGACAGCCCCACCGGTTAACATCTGACAATTTCAGTATAGTTAAAAAAAAATGACAAGCGCATATTTGCTTGTCATTTTTAATCATATTTTTACTACCACCGAGATCACGCTAGCCATAACGTCAATCGGCAGTTGCTAGCTGTTGACTTACGGCGCAACAAATTGCCATTGCTGATTGTTGCCCCCGTTTGGCTTCCATTGTACTACCGTAGAACCCTGCGCAGTGCCAGCTACATCGACAGCTTTCCCGGAATTCACAAAAATCATACTGTAATAGCCGGAAGAGGGCGAAGAGAAATAAAATTTCGAATTCCCGCCACCATTGTAGTCAAACAATACAATGTTGGCATTATTATCGCCGCTATTGCCTGCAACATTGATCGACCTGCCACTACCCACACCCTGCAATCTGTAAAGTCCGCTTCCAAGACTAACCAGGGTCCAGCGCTGGTGGTTTCCGCCGCCATATCCCCAAGTATCAAGCAAAGTATTATTAGCTGTAGCACCCCCCACGGCATCTAGACTCAAGCCGTTATGACGCGCGTTCAATCTATAGGTGCCTGTGGGAACCGAAACGATCTCCTGCTCAGGGGTCACATTCAGAACTGTAACCATACTGATGCAGTTCATCGCAAACTGTTCACCGGACGGCGTTGGGTTACGCCAGTCATTATTCGCTATGTTGTAGTCTGTACGTCTATTGTTCCAAGCAGCAATACTCTGACGGACAAGCCACGGATAATACTTGTCGGTCATATTATTTTCTCTGGCAAGTTTCGCTATACCACGCGCACATGCGTCGGCTTCCTGGTTCATTACTCCCCATTTATCGACCACAAAGTCAGCTGTCCTAACTGCGTCGTTGAGATATTGTGCATTGCCCGTATGTTTATATAGTGAAGCAGCGGCATTAATAAATGATCCTTGATTGTAAGAATTTTCTGAAAACTGTATAGACCCGTCATTCACTTTTGCCTCATTCACCACACCAGTAGTGGTGTTGTAAATACCGCTGCTTCTAAACCAAGTATAAATCTGCTCGCTCCTGTTCAGAAAACTGGCATCCCCGGTGGCCTCATAAAGAAATACACCGCTGATGATCATCGGATTGTTGGCAAGCGATGCTTTGGTATGCTTGTCCATGTTTTCCCATAAGCCGCCACCCAAAACGTTATCCCATCCGCGGTTGAAGGCAAAATTCCAATTATTTGCAGCTACAGTGCGGTAGGTCTGATCGCCTGTCACATTGTAAGCCCGGATTACTGCAATACATGCCCAGGCGATATCATCCGTCCAGGAATTCCATGACCAATCATAAGTCTCCTGGTTTAGAAATGAATTCGTCAGATCAATGATCAATTGCTTACGGGTGGGTGTCGGGTTTCGCTCATAAGCGTCAATGATTCCGGTAATGATAAACGCCTGTCCCCAGAAATAAGCTCTATCACGCTTATTAATTCCGTCTACAAAATACGTCGCATTACCAGATCTCACTAAAAATGCGTTGAGGAACCCGTCATAGGCGGCGTTTGCATTCGAAAGTGGATTGATAGGGTTAACAGCAGCAACCAGATTCGCCGCCATTTTAGAATTTACGTTCAGTCCAGTTTTTTCTTCCTCAAGTTGAGTTTTTTTGCATGCCGAAAACATCGTGGCGACGCCTACCGCAAACAGGACACAAATTGTTGAAAATAGATTTTTGTCTAAGGATGATCTTCTCATTTTTTTTTAAATTTGGTTTATATAAGGTTAATTGATTGCTTGGTCGTTTGTTGTTTCACAAACGCAGTTGCGCCGAAGCCGGATGTGTGAATTTTTCCAAGTATCATCTGTACAATGCTTCGGTCATGTTTAAGTATTTAGCAGAAACAATGTCTATAGCTTTACCCCTGAAACTTTTTAGACCCTTATTACCTGAAATGAAAGCACGGCCGCGACTACTTGAGAAGGAATGAGCCAGGTGAAAGTAGTATTGCCTACCTACTTGGATTTGATTAAAATATTGAAACGAAAGCATTTGACTACAAGAGATTATTTGGTTAATGCAAACTAAAAGGATAATTGACTTAAAAGTTTGCCCATTAGTTCATATTTTATGTCAAAACGTACTTTGTTGCTCCTGAGTCACTACCCACCTCAGCGGAGAAAACTTACAATTGTTTTGAAAAAATACCCTGCTGTTTGGGCTCATATTTCTGATGGAACGGGTATTAGAAACTTACATTATATGGAGGGATCTTAGGAATAATCGAAGTCAATTGCCAGTTAAAGGAAATTTTTGACTTCTAAAAATCCTTAAAGCTAACGTTCATTATAAACCACCAGATAACAGAATAAATAGCAGAAAATGTACAAGCCGTCAAAAAAGAAGCACGCTACAACAATAACTGATCAATGTAAGTCTGCATTTTTGTTCTGCTAACTTGGAATGCGATATTTTCCGCTATCGATTCATCCAGTGAAGGCGGAGTAACAAATGTTAAAACCCATAGGTCAAAGAAAATGAAGCGTGTCTATTGTATTCTAATCTGCTATTTATCTATTTGCGCATCAGCGAATGATCTGATCGCACAAAAAAATTTAAGCCTGTCCCCTTTGTTCTCAGATCATATGGTGTTGCAACAAAAAACCAAAACAGAATTTTGGGGAGAGTCTGCTCCGGGCGAAAAAATAGCAGTATCTACAGACTGGGCAACAAATACTACGACCACAGCCAACAGCAGCGGCAAGTGGCGTGTGAGGTTAAAAACACCCGCCGCCGGGGGGCCATACACGATCCGGATATCAACCAGACATACCACTTTGATCGTCAAAGATGTGCTGATTGGGGAAGTCTGGCTTGCATCTGGCCAATCCAATATGGATATTCCCCTGGCAGGATGGCCTCCAGGAGATACTATAGAAAACTCCAGACAAGAAATCAGTAGCGCAAATTATCAGCAAATTCGGTTTTTTAAGGTCCCGTTCAAGGTTGCCCCAAAGCCTTTGACTACGGTATCTGCAAAATGGGATCCTATCTCGCCACAGAATGCCGGTACTTATAGCGCTACCGCTTATTTCTTTGCTCGTAGATTGCAGCAGACCTTACATGTACCCGTCGGAATCATCCAATCATCGATCGGAGGCACGCCCATAGAAGCGTGGACCAGCAAATCTTACCTGCAAAAATCAGGCGATTTTAACGACGCGATCGGCGGCCTGGATAGCGCAAAACTAAACAGCAATAGCCCGACAGTTCTTTTTAATGCGATGATCAGTCCATTAATTCCCTACACGATAAAGGGTGTGATATGGTATCAAGGGGAATCCAATGTCGGCCGCGCGGCACAATATAAGCGGCTTTTTCCGCTAATGATTCAGGATTGGCGCAACAAGTGGGCAACTGAACTGCCTTTTTACTTTGTTCAGTTAGCTCCTTATATCTATAAAGATCCCAAGCAAAGCGATCAATCGCAAAAATTAAGGGATGCGCAGCGTTATGCCTTGCATTTACCGCGAACCGGCATGGTGACGACGCTGGATATTGGCTACCTTAAAACTGCTCATCCGCCTTACAAACGGGAAGTCGGAGATCGTCTCGCTAGATTTGCTTTCAAATACCAGTATGGCATAGAGCAGGTTGCATCCGGGCCGCTTTACAACAAGACGAAAGTAACAGGAAATGGCCTTGTAGTGGAATTCACGTCCGTGGGGACCGGCTTGTGCGCTGCAAAAACTGGCCTTGATAATTTTGAGATTGCTGGTGCTGATAAAGTGTACATAAAAGCCAACGCGAGCTTATCAGGGAACAGGGTAATCGTCTCCCATCCCTCAGTATCCAAACCTGTTTATGTAAGGTATGCCTGGAGCGATAGCAGCACGGCCACCCTGTTTAATAAAGAAGGACTGCCTGCGGCTACATTTACGTCAGAAAAATAAACCGCGCTGATTTTCAGTTTTAATGAAAGTCAGCCTGAGTTCCAATCGAGAACACAAATACGTCTTAACTCTGGCTGCAAGCTAAAGCATATTATACGTTGGATATTGTCCTACCGGCTGCCATGGCCAATTGCTCTTGTGGCGATTTCAATTCTACCACCTGTCTTAAAAAGATCATGAGAAACAAAATAACCTTTTATCATTTTACCATTCACTTTTATACCGGTTAGCGCGCGACCTTTACCTGGTTTTGTAATGGTCAATAGCTTGCCGCTGCTGGTCCGCCATTTCACCTCATCAAATAGTGGAACTGTCACCAGATATTCAGGATCCGTTGCTGAAAAAGTATATAGGCCTAGCGCATTTAACACGTACCAGGCAGACATTTCCCCCGCATCGTCCATTCCTGAAAGGGTCAGGCCGTCATGGATACCGTATAAATTGTTTAAAATATAATCCAGCCGCTGCTGCGTTTTTTCGGGCTTCCCAATAAAGTAGTAACCATAAGGTGCCTCATGGTCGGGCTGGTTACCGTGACAATATTGTCCTATCATGGTTTCTACGTTCCTGGCGATATGCTTAGGATTCCATGGCAAAGTAAACAGCGAATCCAGTTTAGATTCAAAGCCCTTTGGACCGCCATACAGTTGTATCAAACCTGGCATGTCGTGGGGAGCAAAGAAGGACACCTGCCAGGCGTTTGCTTCTCTATACATATACTCGTAATAGGGATACTGTGGGTCGAAATTTTTAATCCAATCGCCGTTCTCCAGTCTTCCGCGCATGAATCTTGTGGAGGGATCGAACATGTTTTTGTAGTTTTTGGATCTTGCCATTAACAGTTTATAATTGGCAGAGTCTCCTAACTTTTTAGCGATTTGAGCGACAGAATAATCATCATAAGAATATTCAAGGGTTTTGGACACGCCAGCTTTAGCCTTGGTCTCCACGTGCGGACTTGCAATGTCAGGGTCGGAAATATAGCCTTTTTGAATGTATTCGTTGAGATAAGGCCTGGCACGGCCTTCAACGTTAGCATTTTTTAGCAGCAGTTGATAAGTGGCCTTGATGTCGAAATTGTCTATTCCTCTAAGATATGCACCGGCTATTGAAGAGGCTCCATGATCTCCGTGGAAAAATGTTGGAATAAACCCGGTTTTCTCGCCAACATCTTTCATTGATTTGATGACATCCAGTGTCACAGCAGGTGAAATCAGACCTAAAAGTACATCCTTGTTTCGGTAGGTATCCCATAAGGAAGGTTCGGTGTAATAATTAAATTTCCCTTTTACCACCTGCCTTTTAGCGTCCGTGTACTCCCCGTTTACATCACTTCGCAATGCAGGCCACAAGAATGATCGGTATAGGCAGGAATAAAGCATCTCCCTTTGCTGTGGAGTGCCGCCCTTCAATTGTACTGATCCAAGTAGTTTCTCCCAGGTGTTATTTCCTTCCGCGCGGATAACCTCGAAGGTCTTATTGCCTATTTCCTTTTCCAGGTTTTGCTTGGCATTTTCCATGCTCACAAACGACAAGCCTATCTTGAGTTCCACCGGACCCTTGCTGCCATCGGCAAGATGAACAAGGGCATAGCCTGTCCTGGTTCCCTGGTTTGTTTTTTCAAGCTTTAAAATTGCAGTATTCAAAGTTGCATAAAAGTATACGTTTTCCCTGCCCTGAAAACCCTGCAGAGCAAACTGCCCTACCTGCTCGATGTTCCAGTCCGAAATTCTACTTAGCGCTTTAGAAAGATCGAATAAGATCATTCTGCCGGAATTATCCTTGTATTCATATTTATGATAACCACAACGTAGAGTCGAGGTTAAACTTACCTTCACTTTGTAGTCATCCAGGTATACTTGATAAAAGGCTGGTGAAGCACTTTCATTTCTATGGGAAAAATGTGAAATAAATTCACTCTGGGATTTGCCGGTGTTGGAAACTGGTAGAATAGGAATATGTCCTAAATTCCAGTGGCCCTTATTCGTATGGGTAAAACCCCTAATGACAGAATCTTCATATTCGTAACCTGCACCTGCGTCCTTATATTCTGTCATTGGGCTCAATTGTACCATCGCATTGGGTAAGGAGCTTCCAGGGAAAGTTAATCCTGCCCAGGATCTCCAGCCCTTTGGCAGCTCATAACCCAAAATTTTAGGATCTGTAAGCGGCGCGGAACCTATAAAAGTATTGACATACTTTGTATAGCTTGTAGTCTGGCTTTTCCCCGCAATGGAGGAAAGGAGCACCAAAAAGAACGAGAGAAATCTGATATTTTTATAACACATGGTTTTATTAATTTGACGTGCAATTGAGTTAGTTGCGTTTATCACTAAAAGTTCCATCTACCGAGATATGTTTATTTTTTCAAAAGCTGCATCTGGTAACTGAACTTTGTAGCTTTAGCATACACCATATAGGGTTCCAAAGGTCTTGGCCCGCAGCCATTGGACCCTACCCCAAGCGTCTTATGACTAACACACAGAACCGTACCCTTACTCTCTGGCAGGTCTATTTTGTATTCAACGGGATCCATTTCTTCATCACTATACGGAAGTGCAGAAACTTGCAGAACCGAATCTAACTGTTTAATACCAATTCCGCTTCCATTTTTGGAACTCAAATTTGCCCAGCGGACATCCTCATGGTTTCCGCATTCCATTGGCTTTTCGTATGGAGTTAATTGATTTGCTACACTGCTGGCAAAATAACCCACGTCAAACCCGCTTTTACGGTCTCCATAGTTCTCCATCGGTCCGCGCCCCAAATAGTTAAAATTATTCAGCTCCTTATTCAGAAACATCCGAACTCCAATCCTTGCCAGAATCAATTTGGGATTGCTGAAACTGACCTCATTCACGGCATTGATGGTGCCATCATTCTTTATTATATAAACAACTTTGTGCTGCACTTTAAAATCTTGTTTACCAGTTCCTGTTAAATTCACGCGAATTTCAACCAGTCCGGAAGCAAGTAAACTGCTTCTAACCTCATTTGTGGTCCATGAGATATTTTTCAAGCCGTTCTTCTCCCAGTCACGGTAGGCCCACATGTCATCGATCTGATGGGGAGCACGCCACAAGTGAAGCCTCGGACCCCCATCTTGCTGTAAAACATTCCCTCCTGCGCCTACAAGCTTAGAAAAAGTACCTTTGACCTTGTCGAATTCAACGTTGAATCCACTCCCCTCAACAATGACATGCTGGTCGTTCTCAATCAGACTTAAAGCGCTACGCTGTGTTGTATTTACCTGTGCCGGCAACGGAGTTCCTAGTTCGAATTGCTGGGAGGCGACTTCATACCCTTTTTTTGCCCAGATCTTATCCTCAGCGAGCTCAAATGAAACCCGCACAAAATATTCTGCCCCTGCCCGGGCAGCAATTTTGAAAGGAATTTTCACATGTTTTTCCTTTCCCGGAGCAATTGTCCCTACAGCCAAATTCCCTGAAGATACCGGCAGGCCATTTTCGGTTAACTCCCATTTGGCATTCAGGTCCGAAAGGTCACTAAACTGGTACCGGTTCTTTATGGTTACCAGTCCATTTTTTACATCCTGGTTTCGGATGCTTATCCACTGATAAGCATGCTTGAGTTCCGGAAAATGGGGCTTCAGTGACCTGTCAGAAAATACCACACCCTTGTGGATAAAGTATTTATCGTTCGGATATTCACCGAAACCTCCACCATAAGCTGTGATCGGATGTTCAGGATTCCGGTTGTTGTAAACTCCCTGATCCTGCCACTCCCAGATGGCACCTCCTAGTAAGGAAGGGTATTTGTCAAACAATTCATTGTAAACATCCACCGACCCCATAGAATTGAACATGGCGTGAGCGTATTCGCACAGGTAAAAAGGCTTATTAAGCATGCTATCCTGTGCGTTTTTTTCCAACTCCGGAGTTTGAGTATACATTCGGCTGTCAAGGTCTGCTGGATTCTTATCGCCGATGCCAAAACCTTCGTAGTGCGTTGGCCTTGCCGGATCAATGGATCTTATCGCCGCTAAGGCAGCCCGGAAATTAGTTCCGCCTGATCCGTTCTCATTCCCGAGTGACCAGATAAGAACTGAGGGATGATTTTTAAAGCTTTCCACATTAGCAACATTCCGGTCAATAATGGCTGCTTTAATCGTAGGTTCTTCATTAAACTGGTTCTGCACATCATGACATTCCACGTTAGCCTCTGCAACCAGATAGATTCCGTACTGGTCACATAATTCATACCATCTTGGATCATTCGAGTAATGAGAAGTTCGTACGTGGTTACTATTGGTCTGTTTAATCAAAATGATATCTTTAATCATCTGCTCCTCTGTAACCGAATGTCCGTCATCCGGCCAATTTTCGTGGCGATTAACACCTTTTAATTTTATAGGTACACCGTTTACCAGAAACAGGCGACCTTTAATTTCGATCTCACGGAACCCGGTTCGTGAGGATAATGTTTCCACAACGCGGTTATCATCCTTTAGCGTGATAATCGTTGTATATAAGTCAGGTGTTTCTGCCGTCCATTTCCTTGGGTTACTAACCTGAAAAGACACATTAATACTTATCTCTTGCCCCGGCTTTAATGACGGAACTAACTGTGTTACAACTGCATCTGGGACCGCGGTGTTGCCGTCGTACAAAGTAGTTTTCAGTTCCTGCGCTTTAGTTGATTTGGTCCCATAGTTTTTTATTTTAGCGGTCACCTGCACTTGAGCATCACGAAAATGCTTATCCAGATCAGTTTTGACGAAATAATCGCGAATGTGCACCTGTGGCGCGCTCCAAAGGGTTACATTCCTAAATATCCCACTCAAACGCCACATGTCCTGATTCTCCAGATAGCTACCGCTGGTAAAGCGATAAACTTCAACCGCTAATACGTTTTTACCTGGTATCACATATTTGGTAAGGTCAAATTCCGCTGCATTCCGGCTATTTACACTATAGCCTACTTTTTTACCGTTTACCCAAATAAAAAAACCAGCATCAACCCCATCAAACGTGATAAAAATGCGCCGCCCTTTCCAATTGGCGGGCACAGTAAAATCGCGGCGATAGCTGCCCACAGGATTCCGTTCTTTATAATTGGTATACTTGACAGACGGCGTGCCCATTACATGCGGGAAATCTTTATGGAAGATGTAGGTGAAGTTGCTATAATTGGGTGTGCCGTAACCCTGCACCTGCCAATTAGAGGGTACGGGCGTATCCTTCCATTGAGATACGTCAAAAGAAGGTTTATAAAAACTTGCCGGCCGTTTCTGCGGCCAGTCTACCCATTTGAATTTCCACAAGCCATTAAGGCTCCGGGCAAAAGAAGATGCATGCCGCTTTCCTTTTAGTGCTTCTGACAAAGAGCCAAAGGGCATAAGCGTAGCGTGGCTAAGCTCTTTATTGATGCCGAGAATTTGAGGATTTTCTATTTCTGCCGGAACAGATGCCGTATCTGATGCCGACAAAAATTCCGTTAAGGAAGATTGCGCGAAACTTCTGGCTCCTTCCGAAATCACTAGCAGAAATACAAGAACAGAAATTCGCGCAATTTTTGATAATTTGTAATTGATCATATTGTGTGTGAGTGTATGTTTATGTTTAGCBTCCGHACBNADATAATTCCTACTGCGGTACCAGTCAAGGGCCAGCCCTGCAAATCTCTGTGTTACTACACCGCCGGCATTGTCACTTCATACTTTTTTTTTTACGACACGTACCTTTTTATGACATTCATTTCCCGAAGTTTGGCTGACACCAACCATCAAACGCTAAGGCCTCTGAAACAATAGCATATTGCGTTGCTTGTAGCAGGTCAAGATTCCGATTGCTTAGATAATTTTGAGTTTATGGCAAACTGGGCAAATAGGCCTGTATATTTCCCCGCCCTATGCTAAACAATAACTTTTCCCTGATTTTGAGTACTGACCGTACATCTCCGGTTAAATTAAAACCCGATTGCTGCTGATCTATATAACGGAAGCCTCCCTTACCGTTTCCTTTTAGCAATACACCGTGGTTTGCGTCATATTTTCCAAAACGGATGCGGGCGTTGTTAACATTACCGCATAATAGCAGGTCATTGTTTCCATCATGATCATAGTCCAGTACGGTAATTGTATTTATTGGCGAGTATTGCGCTTGCAGAGGTAACATTACTTCATGTAATTTGCCTCGCCCATTGCTTATAAAGCATGCTGTGGCAAGGTAGTTTGCCCATAAATGTTGAGCACCTTTTATTTCCTCAGGAGTAAATACTTGATCTATCGTAGCATCGGCGTAGCTTTTATAATTCGGGAAACGGACACGCATCAGGCTAATCTGATCCAGCATTTCGTCACGGGTTACATCGGGATAACTTTTGTGTTGTATGTACAAGCAAAGTATAGGATCAACAGATCCATTTTCGTCAAAATCCTTAAAATACATTTCCGCCGGCTCAGCATCAGATGCGCGGCATTGCGCATTTAATCCAAGATTGCCCGCAATGATATCCGGATGACCATCATTGTTCAAATCACTAACCTGCAGGCAATTCCACCAACCAGCATATTTTTTATCAAAATACTTTGTGGTTACCTCAACCAGCTTGCTGTTCTGGCTTTCAAAAACGGTGATTGGCATCCACTCGCCGACTAAAACCAGATCGGGTTTTGCATCGCCGTTCATGTCAACCCATGCAGCATCAGTTACCATCCCAATATTTTTAATAGCAGCATTATAATTTGCCGTTTTATCTGCAAAATTTCCTTTCCCGTCATTAACTAAAATATAGCTTTGCGCCGTTTCAGGGTAACGGCCAGGTATAACCCTGCCCCCTACAAATAAATCAAGCATCCCATCGCCGGTAATATCCGCAACTCTGACACAGCTTTTACTGCTTAACATTTTGGGTAGCGCATTTTTTGCCTTTGTGAAATTTCCCTGACCGTCATTAATATAGAGCCTGTCCTGCAGCCTGGGGTCATCCGGTAAAAAATCATCATAACCACCCGATGCTGCATACAGATCAAGCTTTCCATCGCCATTGGCATCAAAAAATAGGGCAGCACCATCAATACTGGCCTTATCGGCTTCAAAAGCAACATTGGATTTTAGAGTGAAGGAACCATTTTTCTGCTGTATATAAAGCGATGCAGCATTCCCCGCTGTGGCGCCAACATATACATCTTCAAGTCCGTCTCCATTTACATCGCCTTTAACCAGACATGGGGCTGAAAAAGAGATTTGATTCACCATTAATGGCTGACGTTTAAAATCGTTTGGTGTACTGACGATCGGCCTGTGAGCGATTGGGGAAGGGGTAATGTTAAACACAGGCTTTTCTGCCTTTGCTTTGACAAAGTAGGCGGCGGCATCCTTTTCATTTAGGACGACTTGCTTGTTCGCGCCCGGATTCTTGATCAGCTGCGTCTTACCACTCTGCCAGATTACCCTTAAGGAATCTACCCGACTTATTTTGCCTAAACCAAAATGCAGTACTGGTGATACGCTCGATTGATATCCGCGCGTCGGCATCTGCTCCAGGTATTGTTTCTTATTTCCGGCATAAAGGATAACTTTAGCCCCGATGCCCTGGGTATTGGCTGCGCCACCTTTCAAACTGACACTCAACCGGTGGTTTTTATTTTGCGAGGTTGCCAGGTTCTCATAGATAAATGCCGGCTGGTTAACATTATTTTCAATCATGTCCAGATCACCGTCATTGTCCAAGTCGGCATAGGCGGCACCATTCCCATTGGACGACTGCGTGACCCCCCATGAAGCGCTGGCGTTTTTGAACGTACCATCGCCATTATTCTTAAAGAAATAACTTTTTACCTGTGAGGAAGGCATTTGCTTTACGATATTCAAAAGGTCTTCACGCACTACATCTCTGTTACTTAGCTTATCACCCATGAATTTCAGAAAATCCATATTGGTATAATCGCGGGTATAACCGTTGCTTACAAAAAGATCTTTCCAACCATCATTGTCATAATCGGCAAATAAAGGTGCCCAGCTCCAATCCGTATTTGATATGCCTGCCAGTTGCCCAATCTCACTAAAGGTATTGTTGCCATTGTTGATGTGCAACATATTGCGCATGTACTGATAGTAAAACCCTACCTTAACATTCAGGTCAAACGCTTCATAATTATCAGCGCCAAATAATAGTTTTTGGCGGTTATTATCTTCAGGCAACATATCCAGTGTATAAATATCGGGCAGGCCGTCATTATTGATATCAGCAATGTCATTGCCCATCGAATAAAAAGAGGTATGCCCCATTTGCCGGGTCAGCTGGTCGGAATACTTGCCGTTGCCCAGGTTAATGTATAACCTGTCTGGCATGCTGTAATCATTGGATATATAAATATCGGTTGCGCCGTCCCCGTTTACATCGGCAATTCCGGCTGCCAAGCCGTAGGAAAGCGTCGTATTTATGATGCCAGACTTCGTAGTAATATCACTAAAATGGCCATTATCATTCTGCAATAGTCGTATCCCTGCCTGCAGGTCGGGTTGACTCATGAAATCTCTTACCGAGGCATCATCCAGCAGACTCAACCGGTCGATATTGTGATTGACCAGCAGCAGGTCAAGATCGCCGTCGCGGTCTGAATCGAAAAAATAAGCCTGTGTGCTATAGGAAGGGAAACTCAGCCCATACTGATCCGCCATGTCTTTAAACAGCGGTACGCCGTTTTGGTCATTTCCCTGATTAACAAACAATTGGTTTATCCTTTTCGCATCATCAAGCTTACCTGAATAGCATACATATATATCAAGCCTGTTATCGCCGTTAATATCTACCATGGTAACGCCGGTTTTCCAGGGACCTGGCCGGCCAGCAACTCCCGCCGTCGTGGTAATGTCTTTGAACTGCATTCGTTTTTGGTTTAAATACAATTTGTTAGCAGTCATATTACCGGTAAAGTAAATATCCTCATATCCGTCACCGTTCAGATCACCCACTGCCACACCTCCACCATTATAGAAATATTGATAAATGAGTACGTTAGTATTTAAGCCCTCAGTTAATGTGTTGCTAAAATCTATATGGGTTTGTTCCGGTGTGAGCAGTTTAAACAGAGGTTCGGCTTCTGGTAGCGGAGTACCCTGATCACCGGAATGACAACTCAAAATTGAGCCCACAGCACATAATAGGATACCGCAATATAAGGCTCGTCTTTTCCGCTGGTAAACTGAAATGAAGTTTTCAACCATTTTGTTGTTTTAAGATTGGATTTCTTTTTGCACACCAGGTATTTATAGTACAAAATTTCACACCCGGATAAGCCACAGGTGTGAAATTCAGTCAGCAATAACGTTGTTTAATTATAACCAGGATTTTGTACCAGTTTTGGATTTTTAACCATAACATCCTGGGGAATAGGAAGCCAATTCATGTGCTCCGAATACCTGTTCTGGAATACGATTACACGGTTGTAAACGAAGTTGTTACCGTTCGGGGTTATCTGCAAGCCATACATAGGATTAGTTAAGACCGCTGGACCTTTGGTTGTAATTTCCCACCTCCTGATATCATACCAACGTTTATCTTCAAACGCGAGCTCCAACCGGCGCTCCCTGCGAATGATGATACGCATGTCGGCCTGGCTTTTTCCGGCTGCAACCGGCGGTAATAACACCCGCTCTCGAACCAACCTGACGGCTTCATAAACACTTCCATCAGGCCCTACGGCCTCATTTTGTGCCTCCGCATAACTTAACAGCGTTTCGGCATAACGGTAAAACTGGTAATTGGAGACATTAGGACTGGAGTTCAGGCTGGCCTGACCTTTGATAGATTCGTCCAGTGTTTTACGTCCATGATATCCCGTATTAGAAATATCACTTTTTGAGCCGAGGTCAATCTCGTTAGGACCACCCATCCGTGACTTGAAGACCTCTCCCTGCCAGTAAGACCCATCATATATAATGGTTTGTTCAAACCTGGACTCTCTATGCATATAAGGATGTTGCGGGTCATAGCCTGAAGCCGGATCAGTAATTGGCAATCCGTTGTCCATCTGGTAATCATCCACAAGGTTCTGAGTCGGCGAAAAGCCTCCCCATGCCTGCTGACTGCCGCCAACGATAACTGGTCCCATAAACCCCTCCCTTCGATGTCCTTTGCCTGGCAGCGCATACCCACGGGCAAAAATCGTTTCAGCATTCCAGTTATTTGCTGCCAGAAACTGATCTCTGAAAGCCGTCGAGGTAGTACCAGAGCCGGTAGTGGAAAGAATAGGTGCTCCTGATTTGTTAAATAAACTATAGGTACCCAGGTCCATTACCGATTTTAGTGTAGCGGCAGCCTTCGCCCACTTCGCAGGGTCGTTATTTTTATTTGCTAAGGGGCTCGCCGCAAAAAGCTGCACATCACCTTTTATCATCAAAGCAGCTCCTTTTGTAACCCGGCCAAGGTTCTTACCTGTTTGTGTTACCGGTAAAATCTCAGCAGAAGCATCACATTCAGCTTCAATGAAAGCAACTGTTTCATCAATTGTCGCTCTCGGCGCGAAAATATCGCTGCCATCCAAGTTATTCAAAGGCACAGTAATTAACGGCACACCGCCATAATTCCTGAATAAAATGGAGTAGAAAAAAGCACGAAGGACTCTTACTTCAGCAGCTCTCTGTTCATACCACAAAGCATCGTATGCGCCTTTATTGGCTTCAGCTTCTTTTAAAAATACATTGCACCGCCTAATCTGTTCGTAGTTTCGGATCCATCCTAATTGGTCGGCCGGGCCGTTGGTAGCATTACCAGGACTGAGTGCATTTGAACGAACTCTTTCCTGCGCCTCATGGTTCGTAGCCGTCACGTTATTATTGTCACTATACGCTTCAAGAGTACGATCGGTCGCATCATTACCGTCCGGCAACCGGTCATAAATGTCATTTACAAAAAGTTCGGCATTATTTTGTGTTTCGAAAGTCGACTTGTTGGTTAAAATACCTTTGGCCGGTACATCCAAGAAGCCATCCTTTTTACAGGAGCTGATACTTATAACCAGCAAACTAAGTAAAAAGACCTTAGCTATATCCCTACTGTATTTAAATTTCATATTCTTAAATTAAAATGTTGCATTAATTCCAAATGATATTACCCTTTGCTGGTAGTAGTTCTGAGCACTACCACTATTTTCCGGATCTACCGGTTCATCCATCCATGGCGTCCAGGTAAATAAATTTTGACCTGAGGCATATACCCTCAATGAGCGTACAGCGCTAGGAAGTAACTTATTGGAAAAAGTGTATCCCAATTCCGCACTCCTTAACCGAATATAGGAGGCATTCCTGATGAAATGAGTTGAAGGCTGTCTGTTGTTTGAAGGGGGAGTACCAGATATTCTTGGATATTTGGCATTCGGATTTGAGGGCGTCCAACGATTCAGATATACAAATTCACTAGCGGAACCTGAACCGACAAACGGAAACACGTAATAGTTGTCAAGTGCAAGATGGCTTCTGGCAGTACCCTGAAAAAGTAGATCAAGATCGAAGTTTTTATAGGTCAGATGTGGTGCAAGGCCGTAAATAATTTGTGGCATTTGTGCATTCCCGATAGGAATGTAATCGTTTACGTCGACTTTCCCGTCGGGTTTCCCATCAAAAGAAGCGCTTTGCAAATCTGCATATTTGATATCACCAGGTCTGACATCTCCCCAGTTCGGTACAGGCACTCCTGGCTTTAATTTTGGAAATTGTTCTGAAGGATCCACAAAATCATCTGTGGTATAATAGCCTATTGACTGAAGGCCAAATTGCTGTCCAAGCGGCCGGCCGGTTTCTCTTCTATTTGGATTGTTTAAAGTGGAAGCATTTTCAAACTTTTGTATTACTTTACTTTTGGCATAGGTGAAGGTCCCTCTTACATCCAGACGCAAATCATTAGAAAACTGTTTAAAGCTGCTTATCGTGAATTCTACGCCCTGGTTTGACAAAATACCGCCGTTAACTTGGCCCAGAGGAACACCATACTCTCCTGGTAATACTCCAATCTGATCAACTAAGAAATTAGAGCGTCTTTCGTAAAAATAATCAGCTTCAAGTCCAAGCAGCCCATTCCAAAAAGTACCTTCAAAACCTATATCAGACTTTTTGGCCCTTTCCCAGGTGATGTTGGGATTTCCTTGTAAATTCTCAGCTATACCCTGGGTAATTCCGCCACCTAATACTGCGGAGGAACCATCAACCCCGAACTGGTCCAGGTTCTGATATTGGTCAGGAATCCTGTCCAGACCATTTCGAATGTTCGGGTAGTTCCCTGACTGACCGTAAGAAACTCTCAATTTAAGATTATTAATCCAGGAGATTTGTTTCATGAAGCTTTCCTCGGAAATGCGCCATCCGGCAGAAAAAGCCGGAAAAAATCCAAAACGATTTCCTGGTCCGAAAACATAACTTCCGTCATATCGGCCAGCTGCCTCAGCAAAGTATTTGCCGGCATATCCATAGGTCAGCCTATACACATATCCCATTTGCTTTTGCGCGCCGGAAACCCCGCTAACCCGTGAATCTGCCGGACTTGTACCACCGAAATCCAATTCGTCTAAACTCAGGTCGAAATTTACCCGCTCTGCATAAAATGATTGCCATTTTACGTCACGATACTCGGCAACCAAAAGTCCGCTAATTTCACTTTTACCGAAGGTACCCGCATAATTCAAGATACCCTGATAGGTTGCCATGTTGTTCTCGTTGGTGGTTAACCTAAGGCTGGGTTTCGGATCTCCACCGAGCGCAACTGGAAAAAGATAGTCCACACCCGGACCATATTGCGTAACACCGTCGGGAAGGCCTGGATTGGTATACGGCATAGGAGTTCTATATCTTCGCACTATAGAATTTTGAACAGGACTAAATCCCAACGGATCAGGTCCCTTGTCATAACTTAATACGCCTTTAAGGCTTAAGCCTTTTATTGGCAGCTGTTGCTCAATGGAAACCTDTGTCADVAHTTCNTTGDHTTTTACGGBTTCATHCNBGTATHDGVTGAAVTTGCHCRNTRSAAMSMTGCRYCWAYRWWSCSKKSYYYTWYACYWTTWCNATARCNGSWNTSRKAAMCSTNNGMYYKTRYMWCRWTGCMYSNNTMWGTAYMNGNYYCCWRCACCANNACTRTANNAYRRWTCKGAWCCKNNTRGKAWYYWKTMWCMTTRMNNGGTYCANNGTANTMGTNCNWKCRYCRMMTKTASRRTMAWWCYKAKCSNTCCWNNTWAYNATTWANNTTAAGRNNNAMKGTRSTMSTCYWCRTCSCATYNNCWGKCRRWYMTARNCGAWSSAWKMKAWWTAYTWNGAMNAYGTNCTRYTCCRCMTSMNAWSCKKGMGGTTATRAYMKWNNANNGGAMGNGWWATWCTYGAYWAYGTCTRKTSSKYSTGMAWKMGKGWGGYYATSAKRWTSYNTGRSNAYKKKYAWWCWMSWYAATRTCYMGKGSWKRNTRCRKTAGSRYRRCNATCMGNNGMTCCTGRYNNTTTGCAWNCANYTMAWTRTSNCCKSGYWSMRTAMRKTWGCAYAWYRKNCSGYAKCKMCKRRYYKTGSAWCRTTRRTTGKGKYCTSGNTTCCGTAANTNNRCMYATTRKAMGRYAWSGWSGRWYYRYSSRAYKTYSSYTGKKTTSTGGNNATYMCGNAMTACCCMNTTWKMASMTRNNASRYSRKWWKRCSCRAYTKCYSCWGYNTYTKTGRKAAYSACGACTACCCCGTTTGCACCTGCCACACCATAAGGCGCAACTGCTGCAGCATCTTTGAGAACGGTTACCGTTTCAATGGAGTTTGGGTCCAGCCTGCTAAAGTCCCGTGGTACGCCATCCACAATTGTTAATGCACCAGTACGCCCGGTAGTAGCCGGCCCTCTGACTATGAGCTGCGAGCCATCCTGTCCGGGCTCTCCGCTTGCCTGTCTTGCTATGAGTCCTGAAACACGGCCAACGAAGGAGTTGGTCAAATTGACTACCGGTTTTTGTGCCACGTCTTTTACCGACAGTGTAGATACCGCGGCGGTTGTAGATGTTTTCTTTTGTGTACCATAACCCACGACAACAACCTCGTTAAGGTCCTTATTTTGCGCTGTCAATTGAATATCAATTAAGGTCTTACCACCGACAGCAACTTCCGCGGTTACATAACCTACATAGGAAATCACTAAAGTTGCATTCTCTGCTACATTATTGATTGCATAATTACCGTTTGCATCAGTTGTTGCACCTAGAGGGACGTTTTTAACTTTGATATTTACTCCCGGCAGTGGTTCCCCGGTGGTTTTATCTGTGATCTTGCCTTTAATGGTAATCGCATTTTGAACGGAGGGGTTTGTTCCTTCAATTCGCACTGCGGCAGCTAAAATGTTTGGCCCATTGGCCAGACTATAGCTTGATGGGAATAACAGTAGAATCCAGCAGAAATAAATCGGTGGTATTCCACTTTTGTTTTTGCGTTGTAGAAAGTGTTTCATAATTAACATTTAGTTGGACATGAGTAAAGCGTAACTATTTGAATATTCGGTTAGTTCGAATCCGGTGCAACTGGATTTGTTCAGCAAATAACCCTCATTATAACCCAAGCTTGTTTGCTAAATCATTCATATTTTTTAACGAATAGTACATAACGCTGGAGAAATGCGCTGACCTGTAACTATTAAGAGGCAAAAACGGATCTCTTCGAAATATCATCTGCATCGCTGAGACCAACTATTACTAAGTGAGTTTGAATAACACCGGCCGCTATAGAAAATTATCTGCCGGCCTGTTGTTAAAACTGGCGAAGCGATGGAAATTCAGCACTGCATTTTAATGTAGAATGGTTAGAAGTGACAATAGTCAAATATCAAAGAAACACATTAGCCTGACCGCTTTTCAAGACCAGACCAGAAACAAGCAGTTGCTTGTTTTGTCACACTTTAGGCCCTGAGCCGTGCTTTTTAAGGCCCTGCACAAATTGAAGCGGCGATTTCCCATATTCCTTTTTAAATGTCCGGGAAAAATTCGAGCTGCTTTGAAAACCAACCCGATCCACCACCTCGTTTATAGCGACATCTTCATGAGTCATGATCTGGATGGCTTTTTTCAATCTGATGCTCCTTATGAACTCGCCCACAGACTGGTCGGAGGTACTTTTAATCTTCTGATAGAGCTTTGTACGGCTCACAAAAAGGTGTTTGCAAAGAAAGTCGACATCCATTGCGGGGTCCTGTATATTGTTTTCAATTACATCGAGCATTTTTTTAAAGAAAATTTTATCCTTTTCGGAATGCACCAGTTCGGTTGCCTCCGAAAGATAGTCGTTGGTATACTTCTGCTTTAATTTTGCGCCCTGCTCAAAAATGTTCCGAACAGTCAATAGCAAAAGGTCGACACTAAGGGGTTTTGCAAAATAATAATCAGCACCGGATTCCATACCTTCCAGTTTGGTGTCCAAGCTGTCCTTAGCAGATAATATCATAAATGGTATATGCCTGGTCTCAAACCTTTCTTTAATAATCCTGCAAAATTCGATCCCATCCATGCCAGGCATCATCACATCACTAATAATCAGATCAGGGACAAAATTCACAGCAACATCAATCCCGGAATTACCGTCGGCCGCTTCCATTACCGAATAATACTTTTCCAGAGTCTGTCGTAGAAAGCTTCTAAGTTCCTGATTATCCTCTACAATCAAAATCCGCTTTTTGCCTGATTGAAAGCCTGAAGGTGATTCTTGCTCAACCGGCAATAAAACAGTTTTATCAACCGCCTCTAACTGCATTGGTGGCTCGGCTCCAGTTGGTNGGGNTTNNTNNTNCATGATCCAGGTAATTCTCCCTGCCCNATGGCAGGCCGATGATAATTTCCGTCCCTTTGTAACGCTCGCTGTACACAAAAATATCCCCTTTATGCAGCTGGGTTAGGCTTTTAACCAACGCAAGCCCGACTCCAGAGCCTAGGTGGTTTTTACTGATCCTGTAGTAGCGATCAAATATTTGTGTAATTGATTCAGCCGAAATCCCAATTCCGGAATCTAAAACGCGGAAATAAAGATATTTCTTTGCGCGCGTTCCCTCATTTAAAAGTTCAAATCCTGATTCAAATGAGGCTTTAAAGTCCTCCAAATTAAAAAACAGGTCAAAGGTAATTTCCCCGCCAGGGTTGGTATATTTGAAGGAGTTGCTGAGCAGGTTGAACAATATTTTTTCCACAACCTGCACATCAAAAGTACCTGTAAGTGGTTTTTGGCCATCCTGTGTTGTATGGTCAGTAAAATTAAAATGGATGTTTTTACTCTCAGCCAGATTCTGGAATTCCCATGCGATGTCTTTGCAGAATTCAGTGATCACCAAGGGCTGAACCTGTAATTTTACAATACTGTCGGCAACTTTCCTGAAATTCATCAACTCACTGATCAGGTTGATCAGCCTTTTGGCGTTCCTGAACATCAGTTGATAAGAATGGCTTAGCGCGGGATTCTTATTTTCGCTTATCAGGCTCTCCAGGGGACCCAAAATAAGGGTCAGAGGTGTGCGGAACTCATGGGAAATATTGGTAAAAAAAGTCAACTGTTGCTGATAAAGTTCATTTTGCTGCCGGTTAATTTCCTGACGCTTTTTCTCTTCAACGGCTGCGATTTCCATCTGAGTCTTTATGCGGTGCCATTTGTGCTGGAAAAAATAGATCGCAAAAATCACAGCTATAAACATTGCAAGATAAATACCTTTAGCCCAGTTCGACTTCCACCACGGCGGGAAAACAACAATGGAAATTTCCGCTGTGGATTTACTCCAAATCCCATCATTATTAGAAGCCTGCACTACGAATTGGTAATCCGAAAAATCGAGGTTGCTGTAAGACGCACTAGGGTTTCTTCCATCTGTAAACTGCCATTCTTTGTCAAACCCCACCAATTTGTAACGGTATCTGCATTTCAATGGATTGGCAAAATGCATGGCCGCAAAAAAGATCGTAAAATTGTTCTGACGTTGACTTAACCTGAGTTGCTTCTCAAAACCGATTGTCTGACCAGCGTTCTCTTTTGCATCGCCGGTATTTCCATACCTCGGACTTTTGTTGTTTACTGTGATATCTGTCAATACAGGTTGTGCCGGGATATGGTTTGTCCTGATTTGCTGCGGATAAAAATAGTTCAATCCGTTTATACCACCGAAATACAAGCGCCCGCTCGCCCCTTTATAAGAGGCACCGACTTTGAAGCTGTTACCCTGCAATCCATCATTTTTGTCATACCGGGAGACCTTACCTGAAGTAGGGTTAAGACGCTGAAGACCGTTACCGCCCATCCATATGTCACCTGCATCATCAATTTCCACGCTCTCCACATCGTTGTGCACCCCATACTTTGTATTATAAGTCTTGATATCATATTGGTTTCCCGGCTCCAAAATCAACCGGTTTACTCCGCCGCCTATTGTTCCTATCCAATAGATATGATCATTCTGCCTGGCAATAGGATAAGTATAATCAGAACTAAGGGCATTGGGTTTCGTTGATGCACGATAAGTTATCATTTTTTTTATGCCGCCCTGAGCATCAACCTCCATCTGCTTGAGCCCATAGTTACTTGAGATGAAAACCCGCGGCTGGTCTTTGTCTGCCCAAATGTAGTATCCTTCCCCTTTCTCGTAATACTTGACCTGATAAACATTGTACCGGTCTTTCCATATCACTCCAAAGCGATCTGTATGATTGCCGAACCAAATGTTACCGTAGAAGTCCACAGCTAATGCCTCTATGGAGGTTGCAGGAAGTTTTCCCCTGATCTCCATCAACCCCTTCCTGTCAGCCTTCAGCACGGAAATGCCTTTAATCGTGCCAATCCACAAATTCCCCTGATGGTCAGCCGTCAAAGCAGTCACGGCATCGTTACGAATCCGGATCCGGGAGCTATGGGTGTTGTAATAGGTAAATTGCCCAGTTTTCAAATCATAGTGGTTCAGTCCATTTGCGGTGGTGCCGATCCACACTTCTTCCTTCGTTTCAAGGATTGAACGTATATGATTTCCGGATAAAGAGTTCTGCACTTTGTAATCGTGCTGGAGCGTAAAAAATAACTTCTGATTCAAATCGCAGTAATTTACCCCTCCTCCGAATGTACATACCCAGAGGCATTCAGACCGGTCAACCAGCAGCCTATTGAGCGAATTCGAATTGAGTGTAGCGTGTGAACTTTTATTATTCACTGTTTGGATATACTTAAAATCCCCATCAAGTCTGACCAGTTCGCTGCCTGTGTTGACCCAGTAATCTGAACGCCCCTGCACAATATCCCTGATTTCTGTGCTATCCTGAAACAAATAGCTATTTTTCAGGTCATACGTCTTGAGCATGCTGGATGGGCCGTCAATGGTAGGGCCGATCTTAAAGAGTTTGTTTCGTTCAGCCAGCAGAAGATCGCCCCTGTTGTCAACAAAAACCCCATTCAGACTTCGATTTGGAAAACTATTAACGGATACAATACTGAACTTATCCTCAGCGTTTAGCGTCCATAGGCCATGGTTACTGGATAAAAAAAGCTGATGATCATCACTAGCAGCCATACCAGTGAACTCAAGGTTCAGGGGCAAGCGGAGTTTTTGAGGCTCAAGCCTGGTTCCCTTGATCTTGTAGAGCTTGAATTTGCCATCTGATAAACCGCAAATCCGATCCCCTGAAATCTTCAGGATTTTGGAAAAAATTGATTTACTTTCACCTGCGCCCTGCTCGAAATCAATGTATTTTTCTGTTCTGGAATCAAAACATTGAACTCCGTTTTCTGTCCCCAGCCAAATCATCCCATTCTTATCGGGATAAAGACACCGGATCCTGTTTTTGAAAGCGTTTTGTAACGGAACGTTACTGTTGTAATACTTCTTAATGGTATAACCATCAAAACGGTCAAGCCCGAAAAAGGTTCCTATCCAGATGTAACCTTTATAATCTTGTGCAATGTCATTTGCGTCGGTATGCGATAACCCTTCATCTACGGTGAGGTATTTGAACTGGTAAGGAAAAACTTGGGAGAAAACCGCAGCAGGCCTCCATAAAAGGAACAAAAGCTGAAGGAACAGTATTGCTGATACATATGACTTTTTATGGCATAGAAAACATTGCATTTCAATATGGCCGTTGCGGTTTATAGTTTGGATGTGATAAATATAGTTATCAGTATAGTTACATTAACAAATAATCACTAAATATGAACGCTATGTCAATAAATGTGTACAAATCCACACCGGTTTTTATTTATAACGAAGCGTTATTTCCATTCGATCCTGTTCACTGAAGAAAATTTCAAAAAAAATTAAACGCGTTTTTTACGATTTGAAAATCTATTATTATAGTAGCAAGAGGTCAACAAAAAATTCGTCCGGTTAGTCGGTATCAGAATTTCCGAACGCCTCTGAAAGTTGCAAAAAACAAATGCAGCACAATGGAATTAAAACATCGATGAATTAAGGTATTCCATTAGCGGCAATATGCCGCTAATGGAACGATACTATTAAAATGCATACAGTTCTGCTAAATGAAAAACATTTGCGTTGAACGCCGAATTAACCGTTAGCTTGAAATAACGCGCATCCTTATTAAAGCCTTCAGGTAAGAATTGTTTTTGCAGGTTTTTATTGTTCTGCAAGCTAAATGTACCCGCATTAACCCAGGTTAAATTATCCAGGCTTATTTGAACACTTACCTCATTAGGTTTTCCACCATCATCATTTTGCCTGGCTACAAATCCAAGTCCATGTAAAGCTTTCACAGACCCCATATCAATAGTAATGAAATGAGGAGGAACCGCTGCAGTKSSKMNGGAYSAYNGGRAGTGSNAKAAAGTTGCCGTATTCCCGTCAAAAGCAAATATAGCCCTGCCATTATCCGGCCCTTCTCCGGTGCTTTCCTCAGATGAAAGGTCCACTATACTCCAGGCTGACCTTTCAAAATCCGGATAATCGTTTAGATCAGGCTGGGCTCTGACAAGAAAGTAGGTGGTACGCAGCTGCTCATTTACTTCTGCTCCACTGGCAGACATGGTTACCGGAAGAATATAAGTTTTAAGGGCATCCATTGCACCAGAACCACTTGTTTTTAAGGAAATCAACAGCGGATCTGTACTTAATTTCCCTTTGGGAATGACTGCATTTGTTGCCGACAAGGAGTAGCTTTGCTGTGGCAAAACCGGATAATTGGTTTGATTCGCGGTATTATATCTAGCCGCCATTTCGGGATCAACTACAAAGCTAACAGCAATATCATTCTCCGGATAACCGAATCCGCCAAAATTTGCACCATATACCAGATTTTGCACCTGATCTGTAACCAGCAGTGTCTTATTTACTGCTCCATTCACACTTTGCGACATGTAAACTTTATTAAAACCGCCTATAGGCTGG
>NZ_AWRU01000034.1:88904-102608 GCF_000523515.1 Pedobacter sp. V48
AATGAACAGACAAAGATTTATAGAAATATTTTTACTTTTCATGATTTGTTATTTTGATTACTTAGTTACCATCCGGGATTTTGAACAATCAACCTGCCTCTGTCCAGCTCATATTGACTAATTGGAAACCAATAGGAAGCAGTTGGAAGAAACAAATGAGAACTGACAACCGTTCTTTTATAAAAGTCATTGTTATCTTTATTAACGTCCATCCCATGCATATTTCCCATTACCTGTGGGGCGATCTTCCAGCGACGGATGTCAAACCAGCGATGGGTTTCAAAAGCGAGTTCCACCCGTCTTTCAGCATGTATTCTGTTTCTCATCTCAAGCTGGCTTGCAGGAACTGGCAGTGGGTCAGTCCCGCTGCCATATTGAGGTACACCAGCCCTTTCCCGAATCAGATTGAGGAATTTGAGAATATCAGCATTCGCTGGTTCATATTCATTCAAAGCTTCGACATAATTGAGATAAACCTCTGCAAGCCTGAAAAGCACCAGAGGTCTTCGCTGTGTTGCTCCGTTTCCACCCGCACCATTATTGGTTTGTGGTCCGACATTCTTGCGGATCAGATATCCCGTCTTAATATAGTCTGTGGCGTGACCTGCTTTACCATTGGGTCCATTCACAAAGAAAGAGATCGGTGCCTGTGAGGTCATCGATCCGCCTTGCCAAGAAGCATTATTATAAACAATGGAGGCATAAAACCTGGGTTCTCTATTGATATACATATTGAAAATCGGCACCCCGTTCACATCGGTAAACCCAGTTTCTGAATAAAGTGAAGATTCATTATAAGGTTTTCCATCTTTCATGAAATAGGCGTCTACCTGCTCCTGGGTTACACCCAGGCCATTCCAGCCACCCGCTTGCCTTGGCATCGAGTGGACGTCCAGAGTCGCAAGATTATTTCCTGGTCTTACAAAAATCTGCTCGCTATTTCCCGCAATAAAAAATACATCCTGGTAGGATTTTACCGGATCATTACCCGGATCTTTGTACAGGCTAAACATATTCATATCAATGACGGCTTTAGCTGCATCAGCCGCTAATTTCCATTTTTGGTTATCATAAGTTTGGCTGATCAGTTGCGTTCCATCCTGATTTTTGAAATTTGCATAATCTGTGTTCCCGTTATACTGCGGACTCGCCGCATACAACAACAACCTGGCTTTGACAGCCAGGGCCATCCCAATTGTGGCACGTCCATATTCATTTTCACTCGGTTGTCCGTTGTTTGAAGGCAGTCGCGGAAGCACAGCGGCAGCCTGATCCAACTGGCTTGCGACATAGTTTACACATTCATCAAACGGACTCCTCGGTAATTGCATATCAGCTGCACTTGCATCCACGGGGAGTTCAGTGTCGCCCACGAGCACCACCGGGCCATATTGCCGCATCAACAAAAAGTAAAAGTAAGCGCGTAAAAACCGGGCCTCTGCTTTATACTGATCTATAAGTTGCTGCCCGTTCAAAGCAATAATTTCCGCATTTTCATCAATGTGATTTAAGAAGTAAGTGGCGCTGCGGATCCCTTTGTAGTAGTAACCCCATTTATCAAAAACAGGATTTCCGCCGCTGATATTCCCAGTATTGAGCTTGTAAATATCATATTTGCTCCAGGTTACGTCTACCTCATCGCTATTTCCGGTCCAGGGACTGGCACTCCATTGGTCTGATTCATCATTGATATGACTATAAATGTTGGCAAGATACTGTTCCGAGGGACCCTTTTTTTGAAATACCTGGTCAATTGTTAAGCGATCAGCCGGCACCTGATCAAGATATTTTTTGCAGCCCGTGGTTAATAGCATGCTGGACGCTAACAGAATGGCACTGCCGTATAGTATTATATTTTTCATATTTAATTTAATTTAAAAACCTATTTGAATGAACATTTGATGCCCAGGCTATATGTTTTAACCAGAGGATAGGCGGCACCGCGGCCATCTCCCAGCTCAACATCCCAGAGTTTAAAACCACTGGCCGTCCATAAATTGTTGCCCATAAAATACAGGCTAAGCGTAGACATGCCTACTCTTTTCAACCAGTTAGCATTTCTGAAATCATAATTAAGCTGCAGGGTCTGCAGACGCATGAAGGCCCCGCTTTTCATCCACCAGCTGCTGTTTTCGAAGTTCATATTTTCATTACCATAGGTCAATCTGGGATAGAAAGGGGTCGGATCAGTACTTCCTGGAGTCCACCGATCAGTGATTTGGGCAAGCAGGTTGCCGCGCTCTCCTCCCTGGCTGAAGGGCTGAAAGCCATCGCCACTAAGACTGATATCAACATTACTGATTCCCTTGAACCATGCTGCAACGGAGAAGTTTTTCCATTGTATGGTCGGCCCAAAACCATAGACTATTTCCGGCATAGAACCGTAACCAATAGGCCCCTGGTCATAAGTATCGATTTTACCGTCGCCATTCAGATCTTTATATTTGATATCCCCGGCTTTATTGCTGCCTGTCTGGTAGGGACTATTGGCTACCTCTTCATCGCTGGAAAACAGGCCTAAAGCTGTGTAACCAAACCTCTGACCGAACTTCCGGCCGATTCGCTGCTGCCAGGGAAACGGCCAAGGTGCATTGGCATCATCAACTACAATTGCCCTGGTCCAGGTAAAATTACCACGGAACCCCAAATGCCAATTGCTGCCAATCTGTTTATTTACCTCCAGAGTAGCATCAACACCCCGATTATTAACCTCCCCTAAGTTTGCCTGCGGCAAATTTCTGATACCTGCATAGTCCGGCACATCACCCCGCTGGCGGAATATTCCTGAGCGGTTCTCTTTAAATACATCTGCTGTAAGCGAAATGGCATTGTTCAGTACCTTTAACTCAATYCCTAMRYKMYGCTYTKYCGMYCKYWSCYAGGTTACGGCAACTGCATAATCGGCGATATCATAACCACCAATGTTATGTATGGCACTGCCTGAGCCATAATCATAACCGCCGTTACCGCCACCAACCGTAGAAATGTAGCCAAAACGGCGCCCACCAATCTGACTGTTACCTACTTTACCCCATGAATACCTCAGTTTTAGAAACTGAAAAGCGCTGGCCAGGGGTTTGAAAAAACTTTCCTCAGAAATTACCCATCCAACTCCGAATGAGGGAAAGAAGCCGAAACGTTTGTCAGGTGCAAAAGTTTCTGATCCGTTATAACCAAAATTGGCCTCGGCCAGATACCTGTTATTATAGGCATATGTACCACGTCCCGCCAGCCCCAAATATCGGAAAGGTATAGAACCAATAAAATCACCCGCGAATGCATCCACCCTGTCGGACTGATTAAACAAGACCAAACCTGAGACATTATGCTTACTTGCAAAGGTATTGTTGTAGTTAAGGGCAGCCTCTGTATAAAATTGTCGTGTACCTCCGTTAGCTCTTGTATAATTCAGAAAACTGGTACCCGTTGAGGTTCTGTCCAACAGCAACTTTCCATTCGCATCCCGACCGGTTGCAAGGTAACCATCAACTGTCTTGGTCCGGCTGATGTTGTGCGTATTTAAATTATCAAAAGAAAATAGCGCTGTTGCACTGAGTCCGTTTAAAACCATATTTAAATCCTGCGTCACACGAATATTACTCCACAACTGGCTTCTAAACTCATTAACATAGCCAGTCTGCGTCAGCTGATTATAAGGATTTAAGACATCGCCAGTACGAATCTGGGAATGCAAACCATTTGAATAAATCACCGGGATAGAAATTGGCGGCAAGGAATAGGCCGAACTCCAAATCCCATCAGCAGAGGTTCCCGGATAATTACCATTACTCAGCCAGCCAGAAGCCCCGAATTCAACTTTTGTCGTCTTTGTGATGTTGAGCGTCAGATTAGAGGAAAAGTTGTACCGCGAAAATTTAATAGCCGAATTGTAATCAGCGAGTTCATCTGTTTTATACAGGCCTGTTTCATCATAATAGCCAACAGAAAGATAATATTGTGCGTTTTCAGAGCCACCATTCGCATTAACACGGGCCCGCCGGTTCTGCCCTGTATTGTTGAAAAGTGTTTTGAACCAGTCTACATTCGGGTACAGATCCGGATCTTCTCCGCTAGCCGTTTTATTGATCCGGTCCAATGAATACCTCAAACCATCGGAAGGACGGCTGTTTAGACTAGCCTCATTGGCAATTTGCATATACGTTACACCATCAGCAAATTTTGGGATCGTTGTAAACTGTGTAATGCCCTGATCGTATTGAAAATTAATTAGTGGCCGGCCAATTTTACCTTTCTTCGTTTGGATCAGTATCACGCCATTTGCACCACGCACACCATATACAGCTGTTGCGGAAGCATCTTTCAAAACACTAAAACTTGAAATGTCCTCAGGGTCGATGTTCGAAAACTCGCGCTCGATTCCATCAACCAATACCAGAGGCCTGCTGTTGGTAAAAGTGGAAATACCTCTGATGTATATTTCGGAGTTGTCATAGCCCGGCTGACCACTGCGCTGCACACCGATAATCCCGGCTATGCGGCCGGCGAGCGAATTGGACAGATTCGCGACAGGCTGCTTTAGGTCTTCAACATTAACCGTGCTGATGGCGCCGATCAGGCTAGCCTTCTTTTGGGTTCCATAACCTACAACCACGACATCATTCAGATCGTTGCTCGCCTCTTTTAAAGTAACGTTTATTATTTTGTTTTTTTCGATTGGTACCTCCTGCGTAGCAAAGCCCATGAAAGAAAAAATTAAAACTCCGTTATCATCAGGCAGCTTAATAGAATAATTACCGTTCTTGTCTGTCAAGGCAGTAATATTTCCATCCTTTAGCTTTATGGTCACACCTGGAATTGGCAGCTGCTTTTCATCAATAACTTTTCCTGTCACCTGAATGGGAGCCAGCCGCACTGAGCGAATGCCGGCGGGTGTGGGAATGACTAAAATAGATTGGTTATTGATGGAATAGGTGAACGGCTGCCCGAAAAAACACTGCTGCAGCACTTCGTCCAAAGACGCGTTTTTCACATCTAAAGTTACGTTCGCGGCTTTACGCAAGACCTGCTCGTCATATAATATACTGAAGCCACTCTGGTCTTTGATAGCTGTCAGGGCTTCCAGCAGACTCACGTTATTCTTTTGGAGAGTGATTTTCTGAGCCACCGAGGACGCGCTTACTTGTAAGAAAGCGGTAAGTAATAGCAACGATAATTTCATTGTTAGAAAAATTTTGGTGTTGATATGGAAAGGTTTTCCACATCGTAATGCAGTATAAATTTTATACATTTGAATGTTTGGTTTAGTAAATAATTGATTGTAAGAGACATTTTTTGACTGCCGGACAACAGTACATTGTGCTGATACCAGGGGAGGTCGAAGACCCCTGGTATATTTTTCGGCAACCCATGGAGCGTGTAATTAATTGATCAAGGTTACCCTCCTTCCTTCAATTCTATAATTAATACCTCCTGTTAGTTTTAAGTTCTCCAACAGTTCAGAAATATTTTTATATTTAGAGATGTTCCCGCCAAATCTTTTGGTGATTGGTTGACCTTGATACTGTATATCCACGTCATACCATCTGGCAGCCTGCTTCATAACATTCATCACCGGCTCATTGTGAAATACGAACCATCCATTTTTCCATGCGACCACATCAGCAACTCTGACCTTCATTACCTCGATCCGGTGACTACCCGTAGCTCTGGCTTGTTGACCTGGCACCAGTGAAACAGTTGAACCTGAATTACCTACTTCTACCAGGCCCTCCGCGAGCGTGACTTTCACGCCGGACTCGTCCGGGTAGGCGTCTACGTTAAATTCAGTTCCTAGATCTTTTATCAGCTGCCCCTTTGAAACTACAAAAAATGGTTTTTTAGCATCATGCGCTACCTTGAAATAAGCTTGTCCGGTAACCTTAACCCGTCTTTCGCCTCCGTTGAAAGATACAGGGAACGTGATCGATGAAGCCGCATCAAGCATCACCTGGGTACCGTCAGCCAAGGTCAAATTGTATTTGCCCCCGCGAGGAGTGTATAAAGTATTGTACTGAAGCGCTGCTTCCGTTAAGCCGGCTCCTGAGCCTCGGTAGGAGATCGAACTGTCAGCAGGTTTGCTAACAAAGGTATTTCCCTGTTGCGTCAATTTGCCTAATCGGGCGTTATTGAGGACAATTTTTTTGCCGTTTGCCAAAACAAGCACCGCCTTATTACCACCCGGACCTATATCTGTTTTAACCACATTTCGGACATCAGAATGATCCTGCATTTCCGCTGGGCCGTTGTTCAGCAAATATCCAACGGCTACAGTGATCAGCAGCATTGCCGCTATGGCCGCAATTTTACGGAAATTGATAATCACCGGCGAGCGGACAAGCAGGCTAAATTCGGTATAAGATTGTTCCGTCAGATTTTCAGGTCCACCAACTTCCCTAAGCCAGGCTTCCATATCGTGATTGCCCGGGTTGTAGGTGTGAAACCATTCATCCAGCTCTGCCATTTCGGATTCGCTGCACTTTTTAAGCCGGTAACATTCCAGCAAATACTCTAGCCGTTCTTGATTCATACATTTATTTGGTTCGGGATCCCTGCGAACTGGCGCTCTACCCCGTATAAACAAGACGAACAAAGCAAGGCCTACCCTTAGTCCAAACGAAAATAAATTAAATTTCAACTATATCGTTCTGCGTTAATCTCGTAGGCTACCGATTTTATTTTTGGAGAAACTCTGTTGACATATAGTCTGCAATACGGTAAAGCGTCAAGTATAGTTTGTATCATTATCGATAGCGGGTGACATCATTTACTACGAATTTTGCTTACTAATCAGGTGTTCTGCCACTAAAAAATCTAAAATTCCATTCTCAATAGATGTTACTCTGCACAGAGTTTTATGAGAAGTGTGCTTGTTTATACACAATATCTTTACTAGTATTGCCCTGAAATAAAGGAGCTAACCAATTAAAAATCTCAGTGTTTATAACGATCAGGAACTACTTTTGCTCTGGCAGCAAGGGGATGAATCTGCATTTGAATATTTATACAAAAAATATCATATGCAGTTCCTCAGTATCGCGATGCAGAAAACGAACGACCGCGAAAAATCCATGGAGTTTGTGCAGGACACCTTCATTACTGTATTCAACAACCGGGCCTCTGCACACAAGATTACTTCTTTCAGGGCTTACTTTTACACCATTGTAAAAAACAAAATACTTGACCATTATCGTCGGACTGTGCTTCACAAACGGTACGTAGCGTACAGTGCTTCACATAGCCCAGATGCATACGAGATCCACTATATCGAAACCAGGGAACTGGAGAAACTTCTGGAAGAGGAGATTAAAAAGCTCCCGCCCCAGTGTGAGAATATTTTTCGGCTGCGACGTGAACAGGATATGTCTAACAAACAAATCGCCGAACAGCTAAATATCTCCGTTAAAACTGTAGAACAACACATGACCAAGGCTTTGAGACTCCTAAAAACGGCTTTTAAAATACACAATAAAACCCTTCTAATTTTGATGCTCATCACTTTGAATTAACCATATACAGCATACCCGCAAATTGACTTTTTTCCGCTAAAAAACGGAAGTCAAGCATAACCAACCAAGTATACATGACATGAATGAATCCTTTAAAACGAAATTATTCACCTTTCAAGGATTGATTACCTTACTGATAACCATGGAACATTACACTGAGTTCAGCCCAGACCTTAGCGGACGCAACTTTTATATTCCTCCTGAATCAGATCACGCCAAGACGGTCGAAGGATTCTGGACTGTTGACCAAATTCGTCCAGTTGAGATCAGGATCGAAAAATTAGAAGAATTTCACAAGAAGGGTGTGGGTAACAATTACAAAAAATGAAAACGATCAAAATCATATTAAAATATTAGAAAACATTTAAGCTACAGAAGCAAGCTAGTATCAACATTTAGAATGTCACAGAATGCCTTACTTCTTAAGAAAATGTTACCAAGTCCTAAAAAGGATTTTGCAAAGCATACATAGGTAGTAAGTCTAGTACAAAAGCTAAAATGAATAAATGCCGTTGATTGGTCACATTCTCACCCATCTTTGGACAATAAGCAGGTTAATAACACGTTGTTAAAAAACTTGCCGTTCAAGAATTAATTATAGTAATTTTGTGTTTTTAACGTCACATCTCATCTCCATGCCTATTATCGACCCTTTACTAGAATGTACATATAAAGCAAATAACGTCCAAACAGCGGTTAAATCAGTAATTTTAAATGAATTTCAAAATTTGTATCTGCTCGAAAATTACCTGGAATGTCTAATTGAATCACAAATTGCAGTCGAAAAAATTATCAAAATAGCTAAAGAAAAAGAAGAACCTGGTCAATAGAGTTCAGCCATAAACGGTCAATACCAAGCCAGCTCCAATGGCTTCATTCCCTCATTCTTAACTCCTTTAAAAACCAAGTTTACTAGCATGAAATCAAAGGAAGACATTTGCCGATTTTGAACAACTCAATTACTATTGCGATAATCACATGAAGCATAACGTTCCCAAAACTTCTTATGCATTGGCGAAATTTCTTGGGCTTAGCGGCTCGTACAGACTAATGCACGGCTCAACCTATCATATCACGTTTGTACTGATCGAACCAACAGATCGCGTCCAGGTAATCTGGGGGCAATACGATGAATTGCTGGTTATAGACTATGATAGCCAGGTGGACTTTTATAGTGAATGGGAGGTTGTTTTGATACTCACCAACAAACCCAGCTAGTTTGGACTTCATTTCAGCCGGAGGTCTGCCCCAGAGGCTTTACATGTCATTTCCAGCGAATTTAATTCGGCAACAAGGTCCACCCATAGAAAGATACCCTTGAGTCGAATATCGATCAGGTTTTCTCCCGGCTCAGGGTTTCCAAATAGGTGGAAGGTGAGACTTTGAAATACGCCTTGAATTTTTTGCTGAAGACAGTAGCTGAACTATACCCTGTCATTTGCGAAATTTGCTGGAAGGTAAACTGATTCGCCGCAATCAGTTCAGCAGCTTTCTCCAACCTGATCGAATTGATAGCCTGGTATGGAGACAAGACAAATAGTAATCGAACTTTCCTGTAAAATGTAGCCCGGCTCATATTCATCTGCACAGCAAGTTCGTCAATATCAATATTAGGGTTCTTTATATTTTCCAGGACATAACGTTTGAAACCCGCTAAAAATTCCGAATCGAGTTTTGACGGAGCTAAACCGCGTTTTATTACCATCAAACCAGAAGCATGTTGTTTTACATGTTCCCTGTTTATCAAAAGATTGGCTACCTGCAATTGCAAAAATTCTATTTGGAAGGGCTTTTGTATATAGGCATCTGCACCCACTTTCAATCCATCAATTTGCGCAGCATAGGTGTTTTTGGAAGTAAGCAGTACAACAGGGATGTGGTTGTATTTATGACTAAGCTTAATAAACCTGCACAGCTCGAAACCATCCATACCTGGCATCATAATATCTGAAATGATCAGCTCAACACGTTCCCTACTCAGAATGTCCTGCGCAACATCTGCGTTTATAGCGATGTGCACCCGATAGCGCTCACGGAAAATACGTGATAAAAAGTCCAGCAAATCCTGGTTATCATCAATAATTAAAATACTGCTCTTCATTCAAGGCCTCCTTTCCACTCATTCAAATTGAACTCAATTCCTTGATGGAGGGGTAAAACAAGTTCAAAAACAGTACGTCCCACCCTACTTTCAATTAAGTTCAAAGTGCCATTGTGCAGGCTAGTTAATGAAGCTGCCAGCGAAAGTCCGATGCCTGTACCCTCTTTCTGCTCACCCGGTAAGCGGAAAAAAGGGTTAAATATTTTATGGTGATAGCCAACCGGAATAGCACTGCCATCGTTGATGAAGCGGACAGAGAAGGCCGGATCCTCACTTTTCAGAAGGGACAATTCCACCCTCAAGGCATTTTTAGCATATTTTACCCCATTGGAGATTAGATTCCCGCAGATCTTTACAAAGGCCTCTTTGTCAACAAATGCGCTGATTTTTTCGTCCTGCGAATCAAAACTCAGCATGATTCCTGATTTAGCTGCCTGCAGCTTAAAATTATTGATCAGTTCTTCAATGACTTCATTGACATCAGTTCTTACAAAATTTAAAGCAAAGCCGTTCACCTCCGTTTTTCTGAAATCCAGTAGCTGCCGTGTCAATTCMAGTAACCGGTTGGTGTATTTCCGGATCATCAAAAAGTCTTCTTTTATTTCCGGCCAGTTATCTATTTTTTCACCGATGACCTGGACCGGCCCGTCAATCAACGTTAACGGTGTCTGGATCTCATGAGTGATATGAGTGAAAAACTCGATCTTCGCCTGATACATTTCCTGTTGCATTTGCTGCTCGAAAATTAAGTGTTTATCTTTATTTTTCCGTTTGAGCCTTCGAAGGTAATATCCAATCAGCATCACAAAAAATAAAGATAAACAAAGCAAATAAATACCGTAGGCCAGATAAGTTTTCCAAAACGGTGGTAAAATCTTAACGTACAACCTACGTTCCGCACCCGTCCAGCTCCCTATACTGCTTTCAGATTTTACCAGGAAGATATAATCCCCCGGAGCCAGGTCTGTGAAATAGACGCTGCGGTTCCCGTTCAGCGGATTCCAATGCTTATCGAGTCCGTCCATCCGATATTGATATTTGATAGCAGTAGGAGCAGTATAATCCAGCGTGGCAAATGCAAGTGAGAAGCTGGCTTGTGTATGTCTGAGAACGAGTGTATCTGTATACATAATCGCTTTTTTAAGCGGCGAATTCCGACCAGGCCTAACCTCCTGATTGTCGATCTGCAGACCAGTAAAATAAGTGGGGGGCCGGGATACATGCTGCTCAAACTGTCCGGGTTTAAATTCGACCAGGCCCTGAATAGAACCAAAGTACAAACGCTCTCCCATCTTCAAGGCCGAATTATAATTAAATTGATTTGTTGGAAGACCATTTTCCTGCGTATACACGTTGATTTTCAATGATGACAGTTTTAGTCTTGCTAAACCATTCAAAGTACTGATCCATAAATTTTTATGATCATCTTCCAACAGCCGGAAAGTAACATTGCTGGGAAGGCCGCTTTTTTTTGTAAAAACCCGGCTGAACTTTCGCTCTTGGTCCAATCTGACCAGACCACCGCCATCAGTAGTCAACCAAAGCGCATATGAGCTGTCCTCATAAATACCGTTTATCTGAAATACTGGATTATTGCGCAGCAGGCGAAATCCTTCTCTTCCGGAAGTCGGGTCAAAATAATAAGCGCCGCTGTCTTTAGTGCCTGCCCAGATAACCCCGGAATGATCTTCGAAAATTGCTTGGACACTGCTATTGAATAATGATTTGCCAATCTTTGTAAAGATCCTTTTTGCAGGGTCATATGCTAAAATTCCCAGGCTTTTATTTAATGTACCAAACAGTATTTTACCTTTTTTGGTCCTATAAATACAGGTAATGAAATCGCTTTTCTCCGCATCGGTTCCAATCAGCGGATAGCTGGCCTGGATAGTCCAGGTTCTTGCGTTCAGCACCTGCAGGCCATGCATATATGATCCGACATACAGCCTGTCTTGGTCTAACAGCATTCCCTGTATATTGGTTCCGAGCCGGAGTGTGATCGCGTCTGCGGCATTGTAGTTATGAAAGGAGCCTGATGTTAAATTTAATTTACTCAGCCCCCCATCTTCAGTGCCGATCCAGATATTGTCCCGGCCATCACCAGCTAGTTCTTTTATCGCGGAACCTGCAATGGAATTCTGACCATAGATGGGATAATACTTCTTAAATCGTGCATTTTCAGCAGAGAAATAATTTAGTCCTCCAAAGTATGTACCGATCCAGATATTGTTTTGGCGATCTTTACATACCGCATAAATTGCATTATCAGATAAAGAATACTCATCTCCCGGGATTTTTTGCAAGCGTCTGCTATTTCTGCTCAAGCTATTGTATATATACAGCCCTGTTTCCGAACCGATCCAATATTCATCCTTACCGCTAGCGATAATGTCCCTGATTACGGTTTGGGTATTACCTGGCTGATGTAACTGAATATCAGATACCATGCCACTGGAAAGATTGTAAAATTTCAAGCCCTGCTTATAAGTACCAATTAATAATCCGTGGCTGTCGGTTTCCAATATTTTACTGATCGGTTTGGTACTTTCCGGAAAAGCGGGATCAATAAGCTGCACAAACTTGGATTTTCCCATCACCGGCTCAAATCTCTCGATTGAACCATTGCTATGGCCCAACCAAAGGGTATTCTTTTTGCCTTGAGCTAGACAAAGCGCCTTTTTTTTCAGGTCGGTTAATTTATTTCCTCTTTGCTCATACCGGTACAATTGGTTATCCGCCAGAAACCAGATAGAATTTCCTGCATCTGCCAACAGATTGCTAAAACGACTGATCTTAAGCTCCGGAAACTGCTCGATCCTATCGAGGTACGGGTCATATTTAAATAAGCCACGGCCGGTGCCGATCCAAATCATTCCAGACCTGTCTTCACAAAGCGAAGAAATGTTATTGTCTCCAATAGCGTCATACGAATTTGTAGGATCCGCATAATATTTGAAATTATATCCGTCAAACCTGTTGAGCCCGGCCTTTGTGCCTACCCATAACATACCACGGCTGTCTTGCAAAATAGCGGTAACCGAATTATGGGATAAGCCATTCCCTTTCTGGTAATGCTTAAAATAATGAAGCTGAGCCCGACTGGTAAAACTACTCAGCATGGAAACACATATCATCAATAACAGCAGCGGAGATCTCATAAGCGAACCGAATATAAAGAAGTTGGGTATATTAACCAATTCCATATTCATTTAGCATAAATTGAGATTCACGGACTATAAAACGACCAATTTGAATACTTTCAATTTCTTTTCTTTGAAACTTTAGTTAAACTACGGCGATCGTTATATATGAAATCATCAGATTATCTCTTTTCAAAACTGACATTCTTTTTTATACTATGTCTCTCACTGGTTTCGCCAGGCGGAAAAGCACAGCAAACCTTTTGTAATCCCATTAACATCAGTTACCGCTTTTCGCTTGATAAGCCATCGCGCCGAATGGCAGCAGATCCTGTTATTGTGCTTTTCAAAAATAATTATTATTTATTCGCAACCGCTTCCAGCGGCTACTGGTTTTCCGAAGACCTGCTCAAATGGAAATTTGTCACCACCAGGGATCTGCCATTTGAAAAAGACGCGCCTGCTGCTGCTGTAATAAACGGTGAATTATATTATATGCCGCTCAATAGCAATATTATTTATAAGGCAACGGATCCCATCACCGGAAAATGGGAGGTATTTAACGCTGACTTCCCGCTTTCTATAGGCGACCCTGATCTCTTTCAGGACACCGACGGCCGAGTGTACATGTACTATGGCTGCACCAATAATGACTATTTAAATGCGGTTGAACTCGACCCCAATAATAAACTTAAACCAATTGGTAAGCCAGTACAGGTTTTAAAAGGCGACCCTGCCAGAAGAGGATGGGAAAGACCTGGCGACTATAACACAGGAACTGAAAGACCATGGACGGAGGGGCCATGGATGACAAAGCACAATGGTAAATATTACTATCAGTATTCCGCCCCTGGCACAGAATTCAAAAGCTACGCAGATGGTTATTTTGTATCGGCTTCTCCGCTCGGCCCATTTTCCTACGCGCCCAGCAGTCCATTTTCGGCTAAACCTGAAGGCT
>NZ_AWRU01000034.1:102671-532744 GCF_000523515.1 Pedobacter sp. V48
ATAAATATGGCAACTATTGGCGGGTGGTAACAATGGTCATTTCGGTAAAGCACAAATTTGAACGCAGACTAGGCTTGATTCCGGTTACCTTTGATAAGGACGGCACATTGGTAGCCCATACCCAATTCGCTGATTATCCGATGATCATGCCCAATCGTAAAATAAAACAAGTTACTGAGCTTTTCCCCGGATGGATGATGTTGTCCTATAAAAAATCAGCGGAAGCCTCCTCCAGTCTGGAGCCCAACCCTCCCTCACTAGCCCTAAACGAAGAAATCCGCGATTATTGGAGTGCTAAAACAGGCGGGAAAGGCGAATGGCTAAGTGTGGATTTGGGCGAGGTCAAATCAGTTAAAGCAGTGCAGCTAAATTTTGCAGAAAACAATACCGAGCTTTTCGGTCGGCAAGGAATCCTGGCGCAACAATATTTGCTAGAATACTCTGCTGATAAAATCAATTGGAAACCCCTTTCCGACCAAACTAAAAATGAAGAAGACCTTACCCATCAATATCACAGTTTTAAATTACCTGTCAAAGCCCGCTACCTGAAAGTTACAAATTACCGGGTACCAGGGGGAACATTTGCAATATCAGGGTTCCGCGTCTTCGGCCAGGGAACCGGACATAAACCCAGCAAGGTCGGATCAATTGTTATAAAAAGAGATGCAAATGATCCGCGGAATGTCACTTTAAGCTGGAAAAAGCAACCAAACGCTACTGGCTATAACATTCGTTTCGGCGTTCAAAAAAATAACCTGACCAGGGTTTACCAGGTTTACAGTGACACCGAACTTACGATCAGAAGTTTAAATAAAGATCAAAAATACTGGTTTGCCATTGACGCTTTCGGCGAGAATGGTGTTACACCAGGAGATGTTCAACCCTAATTATAGTTCTAAAAAATGATAAAGAAATTTTCACACTACATCCTCTTAGTTTTACTGCCGGCTCAGCTTTACGGCCAGGTGAAAGCGCAGCACATCAAATCAACTGAAAACCAGTATACCGCAGATTTAGGTAACGGCACTTTTTTGAATCCTGTGCTGAAGGGAAATTATGCTGACCCATCAGTGGTTAGAGATGGGGAAGACTATTATTTGACCCATTCATCCTTTGATAACATTCCCGGATTAATCATTTGGCATTCGAAAGATTTGGTGAACTGGACACCGATTGCCAATGCTCTGCACGAATATGTAGGCGGTGTCTGGGCTCCGGACATCATTAAATATAAAGGCCTGTTTTATATTTATTTTCCGGCAGGGGGAAAGAACTGGGTGGTAACCGCTGCAAATCCGGCAGGGCCCTGGAGCAAGCCCGTGGATCTAAAGATCGGCGGTATAGATCCCGGACATGTAGCCACGCCTGAAGGCAAACGCTACCTTCATCTTAACGACGGCCGTATGGCTCCCCTTTCAGATGATGGATTAACCGTGACGGGTCCGTCCAGGAAAGTTTACGAGGGCTGGCCTTACCCAAAAGAATGGATTACAGAGTGCTTTTGTCTGGAATCTCCAAAGCTTACCTACAAGAACGGTTATTATTACATGACCGCTGCCGAGGGCGGCACGGCTGGCCCCTCAACGAGTCACATGGTCGTGTCTGCAAGGTCCAAAACGCCGTTTGGTCCCTGGGAAAACAGCCCGAATAATCCGATCGTAAGAAATGCCGACAGGAACAACAAATGGGCATCTACAGGACACGGAACTTTGGTTGACTCTCCCGACGGAAAATGGTGGATAATATTTCATGGCTTCGAGGCTGCGAACCGTACTATAGGCAGACAGATCTTATTGCTGCCAATAGAGTGGACAAAAGACGGATGGTTTAGAGTTCCCCCGGGAGCCGACCCAGCAAAACCTTTAAAGAAACCATCCGGAAAAGCAATTTCAAACGGCAATAAACTTTCGGATGACTTTTCCGGCGACAAGCTGGCGAGACAATGGAATGTGCTCAAAAATGAGAATAGTTCAAAATTTAAAGTAAGCAGCAACACCCTTTCAATAACCGGCATTGGCAACTCCATTCAAAATACCCAGCCTCTGACCATCATGCCAGCCAATAATTCTTATCAGGTCACCGTTAAAATTTCCAAAGGAACCGGCGGTGCTAAAGGAGGTCTGGTATTGTACTACAACTCGAAATATTATGTCGGGCTTGAATTGGCCGATAACTCCATTTACCGTCTGTATAATGGAGACAGGGGCAGAATGGTCTCTGATATCCCTCAGGACAGCGTGTACCTGAGACTAGTAAATGACCATCACGATTTGCTTTGTTACTACAGCCTGGATGGAAAAGACTGGAAGCGAATGGATTTTGTCACCGAGATTTCAGGGTATCATCACAACATTCTTGGCGGTTGGGGCTATTTACGCCCGGGGTTATTTGCTACAGGCGAAGGAGAAGTCGAGTTCCGTGAATTTCAATACCTGGGTTTAGATCAATAAAAAAGGTTTATCTAACATTAGAAATATTATCTGCTCTAACAATCCGTGTAATTTTAAGAAACCTACGCTAATTCACCACCAAGTTACAAAGGCTGCCTTAAATTTAGTGGTCTAACCTATTGACCATGAAAATAAACTTCCCGAAGGCATCATTTAAAGATTTTGAAAACCCCGCTGGCCTTGATGCCTACCAGCGTGCGGCCCTTTTTAATGAGTACCTTGATTTCCTGCAGGACAGGGGACACCTGAATTACCGGTTGGTCGGTTTAACCGGCTGCGGACCAATGGTAGACCTGGACATCCCAGGCTTTGGTGGCCCCAGATCATATGTCGGTCTGGTCTCAAATGATTACCTGGGCTTTACCCAGCACCCATTGGTTAAAAAAGCTGCCGCTTACGGAATCCAAAACTATGGAACCGGCGCCGGAGCCTCTCCTGCCATCGGCGGACATTTCAGCTTTCATCAGGAGCTGGAAGACAAAATAGCTGCCTTTTTCAGGCGGAAAGCCGCGCTGCTGTATACCACCGGATATACTGCCAACAGCGCCTCGCTGCTGGCAATGCTCCAGGATGAAGACATCGCAATACTGGACATGGCAGTGCACGCCAGCGTCTATGAAGGAGTTAGGGGAAAAAACTTTAAAACCTTCCTGCACAACAACCTGGAGCATTTGGAAACAGTTTTAAAATCCACACGCGACAAATACCGAACCCGAATTGTAGTCATAGACGGCGTTTATTCACAGGATGGCGACATCGCTCCACTGGACCAGCTGGTTTCACTGGTCCATCATTATGGAGGGTACTTGATGTTGGATGACGCCCACGGAACGGGAGTGATCGGAAAGACCGGGCGAGGGGTAATAGAACTTTACGATTTATTTGACAAAGTGGACATCATCACAGGCACCTTCAGCAAGACTTTTGCTCATGTGGGTGGATATGTAATCGCGAGTGCTGATTTGGTCCGCTTTTTAAAGTTCCAAAGCAGGCAACATTTGTTTTCTGCAACCAGCACACCGGCTGCGATGGCGATAATAAAGGCTATTGAGCTCATTGACGAGCAGCCAGAATGGATGGACCTGCTTTGGGAAAACATCAACTACTTTAAATCCGGTTTACAAAGCCTTGGCCTGGATGTCGGATTAACTGCTTCAGCAATAATTCCTGTCAAAATCCGGGACGCACAAAAAACTGGGGAGGTAAGCAGGTTATTACTCAAGGCAGGAGTATATGCCAATCCGATCATTTACCCTGCAGTATCTAAAAAAGACTCCCGCATTCGAATGAGCCTGATGGCAACACATACCAAAGTGCAGCTCGACCTGGTGCTGAACGCATTTGAGGACATTTCCCGCAAGCTCCACATCGGCCGCGGCCAAGAAGCATAGACCCGCAGGCAGCCCAATGAAAGCAAGAAAACGCCCATATAAACGCCGTGACCCAGAAGGCACCAAGCAAGCCCTACTCGATGCTGTTAGTGAGATACTAACTGAGCAGGGGCATCATAGTCTGGGCGTTAACAGGGTTGCCCTTCTTGCCGGCGTAAACAAAAAAATGATTTACCATTATTTCAGCAGTTATAACAATTTACTGAAGAATTATATCCGGGGAAAGGATTTCTGGAGGCCCGTACTAGAGCGGTTCGGTTCGGGTAATCCTCCAAAAACGCCGGAACTGCCTGCATATATCAGTCATATCTTCCAGGAACAGTTCAGTTGTTTTTACAACAACCCTGAGTTGCAACAAATGATCTTATGGCAGATCTGTGAATCCCATCCGCTGCTGCGTGAAATTTCTGATGAAAGAGAAACCCATGCTGATCCGATCGCCAGGCTAACCGATGTACATTTTAACGGATCGGGCATCAATTTCAGAGCAGTACTGGCCCTGATGCTTGGTGGCATTTATTATGTAGTCTGGCATGCCAACACCAATAAAAGTAAAATTTGCGGAATCGATATCAACAACGAACGTGACAGGCTGGCCCTGCAAAAGGCCATCCGCCAGGTGATTGATGCAGTGTGGAAAGCAGCAGAATCTGACAAGGAAATTCCTTAACCGACTTTGCTAACGGAAGTCACAGATTTGATTTACAAGTATTCGACCCGCAGAGCCGAGACAAATTAGCCCGGATGGACTAAGAAGATATGCAGGACTAACTGCTAAACTAATTTAATTTGCATTTAACTAATCCCTATATGATAAAGGCAAAAACAAGTGATAAACACAGGATATGCGAGCTGCTGAGCAGCGCGTTTTCCGATAATCCCAGCGTGAATTACATTATTGCGGGAGAACAAAAAAGAAGACAAAGAATATATGCCCTCATGGACTACTCATTTGAGCAATGCATACGCTTTGGTGAGGTATGGCTGTCTGATGACCGCACGGCATGTGGCATGCTCCTATTTCCCCAGAAAAAACGTACCAGCTTAACCTCGATTTGGCTGGACCTGAAGTTGATCTTCCAGGCCGTTGGCCTTGCCAGATTCGCAAAGACGCTGCGTCGTGAGCGACTGGTTGACCGGAAACGCCCCGGGGATGCTATGGCCTACCTGTGGTTTATCGGCGTAGATCCACAAAACCAGAACTGCGGAACAGGCAGTGAGCTGCTGCGCCAAATCCTTGACCATACCGCTCAAATGAATCTGTCTGTATTCCTGGAGACCTCTGTCGCCAGAAACCTATCCTGGTATGAGCGGTTTGGTTTCAGACAATATGAGGAGCTTGACCTGGGGTATCACCTGTTTTTCATGACTAACGACCAGTAGGTCTTTTGACATTACTTATGCTGGTACTTAATTCGCAGATGCACCTGCTCACATTGCTTATTCTCACCCTTGAGCTGATGATGTTGCCTTTTGTGCTGTGGTATTATTATACCTGGCCAAAAGACAAAACGCGGCTATGGTATTTCGTACTGTTAGCCCTGTTAATTTTTTACAACCTAACAGGCGGACTCTTTCCGGATCCGGACATTGAATTGATCCCTCTTCAAGTCCAGAATATCATCGCCTACGGCACTGGTTTTTTAATGGCCTCTTATTTTCCATATTATTTCTACAAATCTTTTCACCTGGAGCGTCTGCGCCGGCATGCCCTTTACGGAGTTCCCGCCTGCCTGCTGGTCCCTTACCTGATTTTCTTTTGCACACTATACCCCCTCAGCGGAAACCTGGATCTGGCAATTAACCTGGGCATGATAGTGCCACTGATCTATTCACCGGTGCTGCTGTATGCGATACTGATTTCAATACGCGAGCGTTTCAAAGCCAATGACCTTGCATTGTATCCTTATGGAAAAGCAGAGATGCGGGCGGTCTACCTGGCGGTTTCTCCCTGGGTGCTGATGTGTATATTTTCCTACCTGAGGGTCTCTCAATGGATTGAAGTTCTGGCGACCAATATAGGATTCATCACGATCACCGCGTTATTTATGATCCGTTCAGGGCGCCGCGAGCGGTTGGATAAGCATCGGAAGCTGGAGCTCGAACGCTCAGGGACATTGCTGAATGCGGAATTCATGGAACGATGTGAAAACTACCATTTGAGCAAAAGAGAAATCCAGGTCGCCCGGCTGCATTGCGAAGGACTTACTTACGAACAAATTGGGGAAAACCTGTTTATCGGAAAGCGGACCGTAGACACTTATGTGCAAAGAATCTACTTTAAAACACTAGTCAACAATAAAATTAACCTCCGGAAAGCACTGGGTTATGAAAATCCTGCCACACCCTGAACCATGTAACTTAAAGCCCAACATGCAGCCCATATCTAATGCATCCTTCATTACCCTGGCAGAAATCATGGAACGGTTTTTAAACCTCAGTGTGAAATTCAGACTCGCTTTGAGAGCGGTGCTTTTTGAAACCACCTATAAAAAAGGTGCGCGCATTCTAAACGCCGGCTCAACACAGCAGAGCTTGTGGTTTCTTCTGCACGGACTGGCCCGGGAAATCCGGGTACATCCGGACACCTTTATTGAGAACACGGCATGGTTCTGGTTGGACCATTCATTCCTATACACAACGCCCGGACTTTTCAGCAGGGAACCTTCCGAAAACACAATTGAGCTTTCAGAAGAATGTAAAGTAATACTGATGAGTTATGATGACCTGGCCAAGCTAAAAGAAACACACTGCGAAACAGAACTGATCATTGAAAGAATACGCGGAGCCTATGACAGCATACGGCAGCTGGCGGCCGATGACATTCGGAACTTAACTACCGATGAACGGTACCTAAAACACCAAAAGGTGTTAGATAACCTCTTTGGCCGGACACAATTACGATATATTGCAGGATATATGGGCATGTCGCCGGACACGCTTGGAAAACTGAGAAAAAAATATTCAAAAAGCGGTCATCCGAAAAAAGACCCGGATTAACCAGGTCAGCACTTATATACACGCGAACAGATAGTCAATTCTCTGGATCAAAGATCAAGAACGCAAGAAACGCCTGCGCTCTTAATGCCCGTCAATCAATTGGACGCGGTTAATCCAAAGCCCGGATGTTTTAGAGAAAGCCAGAATAACCTGATTTAGTTGCGGAGAGAGTTGACCTTTTTATTGGAATAGTCATTCATGGATAACCATTTCTGATTTAGATCCTGTTTTCTCCGAATGCAAATCAGAGGAATGTCTGAGGAAGTAATGGATTTTAACGGGTCGTTTTATTTTTTTCTTTTCGAGCTTAGAGTTAATCAAAGATCCCTGTCATGAATAAATTAAGGCACCTTTATCTAATCGAAACCATTGCTGTTTTTCTATTGGCTTTGCTTTGGGTCTATACTTCCGGGTCGAAGCTGTCAGCGTTTCGGGAATTTCGCTGGGAGATGTACAACCAGGTATTTTCTAAAGAAATTTCAAGGTTGCTGATCTACCTGATTCCAATGACTGAGCTGCTTGCGGCTGCCTTGCTTTGCTTCTCCGAGACAAGAAGAGCTGGATTTATCTTGTCGTCGGGATTGATGGTCGCCTTTACCATGTATATTGGCTTGGCCTTAATGGGTCTATACGACAGATTACCATGTTCCTGCGGAGGAGTGTTAAAGGAAATGGGATGGCAMWTMCNAYTTTTTATTTAACGTCTTCTTTACGGCAGTCGCCGTAACAGGCCTTATAACTCATTATAAAAGAAGGAGGGCGGTGACAACGAGTGAGTGCGATTAAGGAAGCTATAGCCCATTCCACTGAAAATTTATAAAATCCCTATTGTCAGGCAAGGGCTGCCGGGAAGTCTGCCAGTAAAGGTAAAACACCGACCTTAAACAGGTGCAAAAATCTTAAACTCTTAAAATGAAAAAGTTCATTAAAAACATCCACTTCGGCGCCGTAGCAGTGCTTTTAGGATTAACAATGGTTTTTACGCAAAGCGCTTTCAAACCTGCAAAAAGTTTAGTTGACAGCACTTACAGGCCTGTCCCAACTTCTACCAGTCCAAACGGCTGGCTGAATATCGATAACCTGAGCTTCGATGATTCAGACGAACCGGCGGACAATACTTATCAATGTTCAGGCTCAATCGGAACTTGTTCTGCTATTTTTGACCATGTACCCACCAGTCCTTCAGATACCCCAACTGGTACCGTTAGAAATGGCTCCTTTGCCTTAAACTAAAAAGAATGAGCTACCTCTGGTTTGAGGTAGCTCATTTGTTTATGGGTTTTGAGCCATTCCCGAACTCAGGATCTCATCATCGGGTATTTTAAGTGTATATCTTGGATCATTCGGCGGCAGTTCATAGACCTTTCCTAGCACTGTTCTGCTGATCGTTACTGCAAATTGCGGCTCCTGGTTCAGCCTTCTTAAATCTCTCCAGCGCAAGTGCTTGCCGAGCAGTTCTTTCCTCCGCTCGACAATAACAATACTTAGCGCTTCATCCGGGGTTTGTGCGGTGAATGGCACATAGGTGGCATCAAATCTTGTCTTCAACAGAGCATTGAGTTTGCCCATCGATTCGGTGACTTTACCTAGTCTTGCATTACTTTCCGCTGAAATCAGGTACATTTCATCAATTAATATCCCTGACTTATAGCCCTTATAAGTAATCAGGCCATTTGGTCTAAGTCTAAAAAACAATGCCTTGCGTAAATCATTTGGAGCATAGCTGTTATACAATGGCTTAACGACTTCTGTAAGTGAATTTGCAGGGAACTGGTAGCTTACAGGATTGGTATAAAATATGATCTCGTCATTTCCATTTGGCAACACTGAGGGAAAGGGCGAATTGCTGTTTTTATCCAGCGTACTGAAATTGATCAGGGGCTTGTTGTGCAGGACAACAGCCTGATCTGCATACAAGGCAGCCTTTTCATAATTCCCCATCGTTTGATAAATTCTTGCCAATAGCCCGGCTGCTGCTGCTTTTGATGGTCTGGTTTTATAGGATACCACGACCGGCAACAATGGCTCAGCGGCCGTCAGATCGGTAATGATCTGCTGATAGGTTTCCTCTACACTGGCACGCTTAGGCCGGTCATTTACATTGGCAGCCAGATGCAAGGGCATTCCCAGATCAGTGCTACTGGTTGCGCTATTGTACGGAGGCGAAAAAGTATCAATAAGATTGCTATAGGCCAGAGCCCTGAAAAATAAGGCAGTACCTTTCAACTCATCCCATTGCGATTGCTGTGCGGGATTCGGATCAATTTTTTCAAGCCCTTCAAGGACAATATTGGCATACAGGATCGCCGTGAAAAGGGTACTCCAGTCCAAAATTGGGTCACCCCCATAAATTTCCCGCTTCCAGGTATAGGCATTACGTTCCATGTCTAAAACCAGTGCCTGATAGCCGTCGTCAGAAGTAAAGAAATCGTCTGAACATATAATAGGCAGTGCAGGTATTCGGTTCATGATGCCGGAGTTGTCTAATAATACCCTGAAGTCTTCAAGGGTAGTTGGAATAACCAGTTTAACATTTGGCTTTTCATCCAGGAAACCTTTTTTACAACCCTGGAATAGAAGCATCGTAGTCAGGATTAAACAGATAAAGTATTGATTTTTCATGATTCGATTAAATTAAAGTCCGGCCCTGATCCCAAAGGCAAAACTGCTTTGTCTCCTTGTGGTTTGGGAATCGGGGTCTAAATGATATTTATTAGCTGTCCATAACAGGCCAAGGTTATTGCCGTATAAAAATAATTCTGCCGATTTGAGTCCCTTAAACAGATTCTTCGGCATTTGGCAGGAAAAACGGATATCCCTCAAACGAATATGATCACCTTTTTCCACCAGTACCTCTGAATACTGATAGAAAGCATCCCGGATGTCCGAAGGCACAGTTGGAATTGAGGGAACATGGGTATTTCTTTCATCCCCAGCTTTTTGCCACCGCAGGTTATAATCAGCATGTCCGCCAAGACCGTAGGTGTTGCCATAGGAAATAGAGCTCACCCTGAAATAATAGCCAAGACTGTAGCTGAGATTTATCGATAATGTGAACTGTCTCCAATTAAAATCATTGCGGAAGGAACCATAACAGGTAGGTCTGGCGCTTCCGTTGAATATGATGTTTTCCGGAGTCGCCGCGATGGACATGGCATAGTAGTCTTTACTGGTCTCGCCGTTCAAGTAGCCCATTGGATCACCGTTTTGCTGATCAAGCCTGGCCCAGGCATAGCTGTAAATCCCATATAGCGGTTTGCCTATCAATGGTGTATTGATCTGCTGAAAGTAAGCTATGGTTGCCTGCTGTTTGTAGTCGGTTACTTTATCTTTTACAAAAGAAAAGTTAATCGACGGTAACCACTGTACTGCGCCTATGCGCTGTTGACCCTGTATCAGAATATCTGCACCGAAGCCTTTTGTACTGGCATTATTTCCTTTAAATACTGAAACGCCAGATGACGGTGGATAGGCGGTTTCCCCGATTAAATCAATTCCTCTTTTTTGAAAAAAATCGATGAACATATTCCATTTCCTGTTTTTACTGCTGGCATCAATCCCGATGTTCCACATCTTTACCTGTTCCCACCTCAAATCAGGGTTGGGCGGGTTGATGATCTCCCCATACGGCAGTTTAGTCGTCTCAGTACTGCCGTTGTTATACATAGCTGTAGTGTAAGCCGAAAGGCTTTTATCAACATTCCCCTGATAGCCATAACTGGAACGTATTTTAAGGTAAGGCAGAAAATCAGCAGCATACCATGGTTCGCTGCTCAATTCCCATCCGAGGCCTGCTGACCAAAGCGGCACACCCTTTTGATTGGTAGCAACACCGAACAGATTACTTTGGTCAAAACGAAAACTGGCAGATGCGGAATACCTTCGCTTAAAACTGTAGCTGGCATTACTGTAATAGGAAACAAACCGATCCGTCGTTCCGTTAAGATCATCGGCGTAGGGGATCAGGCTGCGGCTGGCAGGATTGATATAATTGGGATACGTATTGAGATAGTCCACAGCCTGACTGCTGGCATGGTCGGCATCATAGCCATATAACCTGAATTCCCTTCCTTTATATTGGGCATCACTGATCTCCGCACCTGCCAGTACCGATAGAGAATTGTCAGCACTGAAATCTTTACTGAAGTTTAGGTTACCCCGAAACGATTGACTATTTAAACTTCCATTGTTCTGATCCAAAATTCCGCCGTAAGGAAGTGGCCTGTTAATGGTGCCGTCGGGATTGACAGCACTAAATCTGTTGACTGCATCCCTGACCATATAGCTGTTTTTATCATACTCAGTTTTTGAAACAGTCTCCTCATGCGTATTCTGGTAAAGCACTTCTGCATTAAGTGCCGGAATGATACGGTACTTAATTCCAAGATTCAGGTTATAATTTTGACCTGTTGAAGTCCGGTCTGTGCTTTCCCTGTCATCTAAAGGGTTATATGTCCAATCCAGTAACCGGGATTGGGCAGGATCTTGCAGAAAGCCAGGCCGGTAATCTTTTATAATGGTTATTGGATTCCCCCGATCGTCGACCAATCGGGCATAAGGATATAACACATTACCGTTTTTATTGAAAGCGGGGATAGGTAAACCATTCAAAGATGCTCTGCTTGAACTGAACATTAGGCCTGTACTAAATTCCAATTTGTTTTTCAGTAAAGCATAGGTATGTCTGCCATTCAATGTAATGCGGTCGTCGCGGTTTCCGATCTGTGAGGCACGGTTCCGGTCGAAACCTGCCGAAATATAATACTTCTGGTTTTGTGTGCCCCCGTTCAGGCTTAAGGCATATTGCTGGTTTACCGCCTTTTGGTACAAGTACCTGTCATAATCGTTCCTCACATCGTATCCGGCGAGCTTAGCAATTTCGCTGTTGGCCTGATCCTGCGAGATCAGGTGATCACGTGCGGCAATCAACTGCTCGATAACCGGACTAAGGGGTACTTTTTGAAGCGAGAGTTCATCACTTCTGTAAAACCCTTCCCCAAATAAGCGTCTTTCGGTCGCGATGTAATCAGCTATGCTCATTTTCGGAAAGTAAAACAGATCGGGCTTTTCAGTTACATTCACATTAGCATTCAAATTTATGCTTAAGGGACTGTTGAAATTGCCTTTGTTAGTCGTGATCACGATTACTCCGTTGCCCGCTTTAGCACCCCAAATTGCGGAGGCTGATGCATCTTTAAGAACAGTGATGCTGTTCACGTCATTGGGGTTGATCTCATCAATATTTCCTGCAAAAGGAAAGTTGTCTACCACAATCAGGGGCTGGGCATTGGCTTTAATGGTATTCTGTCCCCTGATGCTAATGCTGTTGTTTCGAGCAGATCCCTGGGCAACTTTATTAAAGATCAGTCCCGGTACTACATCTTCCAGGCGAGACAAAATATTTGTACTTACACTCCGGTCGATAAGTGATTTGTCTGCCTGAAAAACAGAGCCGGTTAGCTTTGTCTTATCAATCTGCTGGTATCCTGTGTTGATGGCCACCTCTTCCAGGTTATTTTCCTCTGTTACAAGTTCAATAGTCGTTCGCTGATCCTTTGGCAGGTCAATGGTCAGCGTCTTAGTCCGATAAGAAATATAGGTTACTTTGATCTGGTAAATGCCATTGGGCAAAATCAGCGAAAACCGGCCGTCTCTATCTGTCCGAACCTGTTGTTTGGTCTGTTCAACGGTTAGGGTCGCGCCTGTCAAAGCGGACCCGGTACTTTTAGCAATAACTTTTCCGATAAAATTAGTTTGTGCCGTCAGGTCCAGGCTCGTGAAGAACAGGAATAAAGTAATAAACTGTCTCATTCTGCTAATCCTTTCTCTTCAGCAAGATTGCTTGTAACAGCAGCTACCACTAACACATCAGTCTCCACTGTTTTTTCTATAAACCGCAGATCATAAGGTTCCAAGGCCCTATTCAGGTCGGATAGATCATTCAGTTTACAACTCAGTGCCAGATCGATACTTCCTTTATAGCCTGTGTCATCGACAACCGGCAAAGGATGATTTTGCAGATAAAGCATATCAAGGTTGAGGATCAATGAGATAAAATAGGTATTCTGAAGTTTAGCGCCCATCGGATTGTAGCTGGCTGCGGGTTTACCGCCTTTGCTTTTGAATTTTTCCTGATCGGAGGTGCGTTCAAGAGCTAAACATTTAATAGGTCTTTTTACCAGCTCTGCCTTGTATTGCGGAAACTGATTTTGCAGATCCCTGCGCATATATTCGTACATGTCACCTTTTAAGGCCGGAGGGACGATAAGTTCATAACAATAAGCATGTTGCTTTAGCCATTCGTTGCTCACTGAATCAGAAGCCTTACCTGAAGGCTGAATGAGTTCAGGTTCCGAGCATTCAATACGTTTGGGACTTAAGTAACCTCTGTCCTTAAAAGCCAGTGCATACAGATTAACTAAAGATTGGTTATAAGCGGTTAGCCTGTACCCTGCATTTATAGGCCGGTTACTATAACCTGATCCGATGCCTTCCTGAAAGCGCGTGAGGATGGAATGGAACATCAGCTGTTCACCCGTACCGCCGTTATTTCCAATAAGAAAGGGTTTGTCAATGTCGTACCTCACTTTCAGGTCGTGCTTACTGCTCAACTGCGCAGTGCCTGACAGCACTTTTTCTATTTGTGCCTTGTTGACTTCCTGATATCCGGTAACAGCACTTACTTTCCCTTCCCCATTGATCCAGACATAATGGGGCAGATAGATATGCGGAAATAATTTACTAAGTTTCCTGTCTCCGGTAACATGCGGGATTAGGGATGGTTTTCCTTTTTGCAGTTTCTCTAAAAAAGGAAGCACTTCCTTTTCCGTTTGATAGCTTACAGAAAGGAATTGTATCCTGTCGCCAAACTGTTTCTGAAGACTGTCCATTTTCGGGATCATGGCCACGCATGGACTACACCAGGTGGCCCAAAAATCAAGAATGACCAGCTTGCCTTTCAGGTCGGATAATTTTATACTTGTTTTGCGGTAATTATGGATATTACTGATCTCTGTATCTGATACATCTTGCCCGATTTGTATCCCTTTTGTCGTAACGTCAATAGCCTTGTTTTCTTGTGCGTATACCGTTAAATTCTGGCAAAGCATGGCCATGACGATGATGGATGTTATTTTTTTCATCGTTGTTTTTTATGGATTTTAGTTAGTTGATTGCTTGGAAAGGGATGAAAAACAAAGCGGAACGGGACACCTCGGTTCCCTAAAACTTCAGTGTCCGCTCGCTTTGTTTTCTCTAGTCTGGCGGACAGATAATCAGCAAATAACGGTAGGTTATTTTAATTGTAACAGCTTTCATATTATTAATAGTTAGTTCAACCTAATATGAAGAGTGCAAAATATAAGAGTGGGTTTTGCATACCGCGACCCCCATTCAGTTCTCAAGCCTTATGTTGACGCGGATTTACAGCAGAACCCACTCTCATTTTGAATGTACTAATATAGCACATCGTAATAAGATATGGGTATTAGTCTGCTGCCTTGCGTCAACGGCTTGAGATTGGGAGCCGCAAGACTCTTCGATATACCTATTTTTTACTAAGGTTTAATTCTTTGTTTATATCATAATACTAATATAATCAATATTTTAACACTTCCATATATCGAGGTGATAAAAATTTTATTTTTAGCTCTCTTGGCTGCTCAGAAGTAGCTGCAAATGGAGGAAATTATAACGATTGAAATGTCAGAGCTTGATTACAGATTGATTTTGCACATCAAATCGCTGCGAGAAGCTAAAAATATTTCTCAAGTAGCCTTGAGTCATAAGATGGGTCTTTCGTCAGGATTTATTGGCAAGGTTGAGCTACTTACTGCCCCGGATAAATACAGCATTCGTCACTTGAAACTGCTCGCAGACATATTTAAGTTTAGAAGTTTTTCTGAGCTGCTACCGAAAATTCCGGAAAACGACAAGATTAGACTTACGTTAAAGGTTTCATCGCAAACAAAAAAAGACGGAAGTCCCTCAAAGAAAAATTTTACCGAAGTCATTAAGATCGAACCGGTAAAATAAGCTATTCCTTTTTATATACTCATCATCATTTATAGGATGTAAGGATAAATCCTTACATATCACATTTAGGGGTTTATCCTTACAAATTTTTGTTTTGTGCTTATCATTTTTGAGCCTTAACAAAAAAGACACATATGGATAAAAGCTACTCTTTCCCGCAGATGTGAAATAAATAACAGCCAGTTAACCGGTGTTTGCGGAATTTATTTAATCATCCTCTATGAACTTTGAAATTTATGAAAAACTGCATGTCCAGTTTACTGATGCACTTGCAGATTTACCGCAGGAAAGCCTTACCCCAGTCAAATTACTTTCCGAGCAGCTGGCCATAAGCCAAGAATTCCTGAAAAAAATGCGAAAACTTGTGTCGGAGAATCCCTTCTCTGACGCCGACAAAGAAATCGACTTCTTCAAGCACATTAAACCTAAATTCTATGCCCAAAAAATATTCCAATTTGAATTATATGGTTTGGAAATGAACCAGCCGGTCGGGCCAAAAGACACACTACTTAGCTACTATAACAACGAACTGACCTACATTGCCCGGTTTCATAGTCTCCATGCATCAGCATACCAATATTACCGAACAGGTGGCAGTGAAATGGATCACTTGTATTTTGTTCGCGGGGCTAGGCCGCCTATCGTGCAAATCCCGGAAACGACAGACACAGACCCATTGTTTTCCACCCCGATGGACCACCTGTTCGCCCGGTTCATTGCTTATGAACTATTGCAGAAAGAAATCCTGGAGCGAATAGGCCAATTAGAAGGCGGGCGGCTTGCACCAGTTAGCCCGGCTCAGCACACAAAACGCGGGATCAAATGGACTGGCAAAATTGTCAACCTGAGTGAACTCATTTATGGACTCTTTTACACTGGACAACTTAACAACGGCAACGTTCAACTTTCCGAAATTGTAGCACTGTTCGAGCAGATGTTCCTGGTAAAGATCCGTGATGTGCACCATACATTCGGAGAAATCCGCGAGCGCAAGGTGACCAGTCCTTCTAAGTTTCTGGACTCAATGGCTGTTGCGATCCGTGACCGGGTGGATGAAGATCTGAGATATAAGCCAAGCTGATTTACACACCAACCCGTGGGTTTCTCTCCCCTTATGCTCCCAGCATGGGATCGGGGGAAACCTACTTAGGCAACCTTTGTCTGCCTTCAGCAATGGAGCTGCCGGTTTAAATCAAATGCTTATGTTATCAAATTTTAGTTGGCTGGAATATGCAGCTTTCATCGGGGTCTCCGTGCTTCTGTATTACGCGGTCATTCTGCTGGTGTATTACCGGAATGAGATGAAAGGCTTCCTTTCTTCACTCGCGAAGGGTCATCAGCCCGACATAATTCGTGTTTCGGATCAGGGTTTTGTGAACGCTGATCTGCTCGGAAAAGCTGCTCCCGAGGCTGGCATGAGCAGTCTGAGTATGGACGAACTGAATTTCGGCGGGAATGATCAGCTGCTCCAGGGCGAACTTGCAGACTGCATGCAGGAACTGAGTGATACTTTTTATTTGGCACTGGAAAAGAGCTGGGATAAAAAGAAGCTGTTTACCTCGCTTTCAGAGATTGCAGAATGTTATTCCTCAGTATTTGCTTCTCCCTTGCGGGCACAGGTTCTTGCCTACATTTCCGAGCAAGTTGGTACCAAGCTTGGAATAGGCTTTTCCAGCAATGAACTGGAAGTCGCTCTCTCGTCCGGGGTTCCCGGCTGGGGTAAAGCGCTTGGTGCAGGTATCGCGGTAATTTCCTTTTTTACCCAAATGGCCTCCGCCCAGGACGGAAACCAGGGGATAGCCGAAGCAACCAATAAAGTAGCCGGCTACTTTGACACCGGTACTGACCTGATGTATGCCATCGGTGCGATCATGGGACTGGTCGGGGCGGTAAAAGTGTATTCCAAGTGGAATGCGGGCGAACCGGATACCGCTAAAGTGGCTACGGCCTGGTTTGGCAGCTGTATTTTTCTGGTAGTAGTTGCTACTGTTCTTAAATCTTTCTTCGGGATATGAGCAGCGTGTATCAGATCAACAAAGGCGTGGGAAGGGCGATTGAGTTCCGCGGGTTAAAGGCACAGTACATCGGCTTCCTGGCCGGGGGACTGGTTGGCCTGCTGCTCGTGTTTGCAGCGTCGTATATCGCTGGGATTAACCTGTATTTGCTCATCATCCTGACCGTCGGACTAGGTTTTCTACTCTTCACGGCTGTCTTTCGTATGAGTGCTAAATACGGGCAGCATGGGCTTCTCAAAAAATTGGCCAGGCCGAATATTCCTTCCTGCCTGATCAGCCGACGCCGTCAATTATTCACTTTCTTAAAGCCTGAAGTATGTCTAAACCAATAGAATTTAGTCACATTTTCCCGATCTATAAAGTGGAGCATGGCGCCATTGTCTCCATGCAGGGAGATCTGACGATTGCTTTCCGGGTAGACCATGCAGGACTATTCACTTTGGGATCTGCCGAATATGAAGCGGCACACCAGGTCTGGATTAAGGCAATCAAGAGCCTGCCATTCAACACAGTGATACACAAACAGGACCGGTTTTTCAAAAACCACCACGTGGCTCATATTCATCCTGACCAGACCTTTCTGACCCGCTCCGGCGAATCGGAATTTAATGGCCTACCCTACCTTTCCCACAGCTGCCTGCTGATGCTGACCAAAAAAGCGGAAGACCGAAGGACAACAACAAGCGGCTACTCCGGGCTAATGCGCAAAAGCGTTGTTCCCGCCCAAACCCTGAGCCGGGCGATGTTTGCGGATTTTATGGAAAAAGTGAGCGCTTTTGAGCGGATACTTTCAGACAGCGGACTGTTCTCATTGCATATGCTGGGAGATGACAAGCTGGCTGGGACCGATGAAAGAGCTGGGATTATAGAAAGCTATTGCTATTTGCAGGGTGACGACTGCCGCCCTGTACTAAAGGACATTTCTTTATCAGATGGGATTAAGGTGGGATCTGACTATATGCAGCTGTTCACCCTGGCTGATGCCGAGCACTTGCCCTCGCTTGCTGGTAGCCGGGTGAACTATGACCGTTACAGCACCGATAAAAGCAAGTTCAGTGTAGGTTTCGCTGCTGTGTTAGGATTACTATTAGATTGCAATCACATCTATAACCAGTTTCTTTTCATTGGTGACCCGCTGAAAACGATCAAAGAGCTGGAAGCGAAAAAGCGACGACTGCATTCCCTTTCGGCTTATTCCAGGGCAAACGCAGTTTCGCGGGACGCAGTGAATGATTTCCTGCATGAGGCGGTGGGTGAAGGAAGATTACCAATCAAAGCGCACTTTAATGTGATGGCCTGGACGGAGGATAAAGCTGAATTACAGGAAATCCGCAATAAGGTTTCGTCAGCGATGGCCGCTATGGATGCCGTAGCTAAGCAGGAAACTGATGGTGCGGCGCAAATCTGGTGGGCGGGCATTCCAGGCAATGCCGGGGATTTCCCTGTTAATGAGACCTTTGACACCTTCCTGGAGCAGGCGAGTTGCTTTTTGAACATGGAAAGCTCGGCGGTGTCTGATCCCTCGGGCATCAGGTTTGGCGAACGTCATTCCGGCCGGCCGGTCTATCTTGACCTGTTTGACGGGCCAATGAAAAGCGGGCTGGTGACCAACCGCAATATGTTCATCTGCGGAGGAAGTGGCGCCGGTAAATCGCTGGCCATGAATCATATCCTGCGCTCGCTATATGACCAGGGGACACATTGCGTGACCATTGATATTGGTGGGAGTTATAAGGGATTATGTGATCTTCTGGGTGGCTATTACTTTACCTACTCAGAAAACGACCCGATCAAATTCAATCCTTTTTATATCGGGAAGGATGATGCGCTGGATATTGAAAAAAAAGAAAGCCTGAAAACTTTGCTTCTGGCGCTTTGGAAGAGGGAGGGAGAGAGTTTTTCACGCTCCGAGTACGTAGCGATTTCCGGCGCCATTACTTTGTATTACCAGCACCTGGAGGCTAATCTTCACTTGTTTCCCTGCTTCAATACCTTCTATGATTTCCTGATGCAGGAGTACCTGGAGGTAATGGAAAACGGAAAAGTAAAAGAAAAGGATTTTGATATACAGAACCTTTTGTATGTGCTGAACCCTTATTATAAGGGCGGGGAGTTCGACTTCCTGCTGAATGCAACTGAAAACCTTGACCTCTTAAACGAGCGCTTTATCGTCTTTGAGCTGGACAATTTAAAGGGGCACGAGGTGCTATTTCCAGCGGTTACGATTATCATTATGGAAATGTTCATTTCCAAGATGCGCAAGTTGAAAGGTCAGCGGAAGCTGCTGGCCATTGATGAGGCCTGGATTGCCATTGCCAAAGCCGGTATGAGCTCCTTCATTAAATATCTCTATAAAACGGTTAGAAAGTTCAACGGGATCGCGGCACTGATCACCCAGGAGGTAGACGATTTGATCTCCTCACCTATCATTAAGGAAACGGTGATCAATTTGTCTGATACTAAAATTCTGCTGGACATGCGAAAGTTCATGAACAAATTTGACGGACTGCAGGCTACGCTGGGGTTATCAGATAAAGCCAAAACAATGCTGCTGTCGGTCAACAAATCAAACCAGGGTGGCCAGAATTACCGGGAGGTATTCATTGACCAGGGTGGCCAGAAGCTGGGCGTTTACCGCAACCAGCTCTGTTTGGAAGAATACCTCGCTTATACAACCGAGGAAACAGAAAAGCTTAAGGTCATTGCATATGCTGAAAAGTACGGCAGCATGGAAAAAGGAATTACTGTACTGGCTGAGGAGCTTCGCCGCAAGAAAGCGCCATGATTTAAATTTATGATGATGAAAGAAATAAAAAATTGGGCGTTTGACACAGTTCACGCTTTAAATGGCTTTGCTTTAGGTTGCCTGGCCCTGATACTGATGCTTGGCTCGTGCGGGCGCAGTCCGGAGTTTGCGATTACCGGAACCTATGTAAACCACGAGTCCGGGGAATACAGCATATCAAAAGATACATTGTTGATTCTGGCAGCCACTGGTGATGGAAATTATCAGCTGATCCGCAGGTCAGCTTTCCAGCGAATTCGTGAAGGGAAGCTGCAACCAGAGGAAATGAAAGTCCGGAATTTTACCGGCAGGTTTGATCCGCAGAAAGCAATTCTTGTACTGGATGGAGAGGATAAGCAGGTGAGGTTTTTTTCGGGTGGTAAAAGTCTGCTGCTGGCAAAGCGGGAATACCAGAAAGTCAATAATTTATAGGGGGACCCAGCGTATGAGAAAACGAATAATAACAGATAGTTCATGCTTACGGGAAAACATCCCCCGCAGAAAATCCGGGATCCTCTGGCATGGCGTAAAAACGGCCAAAGTCTACATGGTGGTGATGCCCCTCAGTCTGGTGGTCCTGCTGGTCTCTTTTCCCACCAAAAATGCAACCGCGCAAATCGCCATCGCAGAGGTGATTAAGGCCGGAGTGAAAAAAGTGATCAAGGCCGTTGATTTGCGGGTGCAGCGCTTGCAGAACGAAACGATCTGGCTTCAAAATGCACAAAAGGTGTTGGAAAATACTTTATCCAAACTGAAGCTAACCGAGATCGCCGACTGGAGCAGCCGCCAGAAAGAATTGTATGGAGAATATTTTGATGAGCTGGTTAGAGTGAAAGCTGTTATTACCTATTACCAGCGGATCAGGAATATCACCCAGCGCCAGGGAGACATCATCAAAGAATACCAGCATGCCAAAAACCTGTTCGCTCGGGACAAGCATTTCCGGCCGGATGAACTGCTCCTGATGGAAGAGGTGTACATCGGAATCCTGGATGCCAGCCTGAAGAACATCGATCAGCTATTATTGGTGGTGAATTCCTTTAAGGTGCAGATGAGCGATGCGAAACGCCTGGAGATCATCAATTCGGTAGCGATGCGCATGGAAGAAAACTATCAGGATCTCAGGCAGTACAATGCCTCCCAGGTTTCACTAAGCTTTTCCAGGGCGAAAGAAGCCGGAGACGTAAATATAGTGAGGAGGTTGTATGGGATCGAGTAAAAATTTTGCAGCATTGGCGCTGGTATTGGTGCTGTCTCTGGCGTCTGGCCTCTCTTATGGCCAGACCTGGGCAGAGCTATTCAGACAGAAAAAGACCCAGAAAGAATACCTGTTGAAACAGATCGCTGCCCTGCAGGTATATATCGGTTACGCTAAAAAGGGCTATGATATTGTCGACAACGGAATTCATCTGGCAAAGAATATTACTGCTGGTGAGTTCAGTCTGCACCGGAACTTTTTTACCTCTCTGGCCGCTGTCAACCCTTCCATAAAAGGAAGTGCGTTGGTGGGCGAGATACTGGATAGGGGTCTTTCGGTTGTTGCCATTCTGAAGAACTGGAAGGCTCCTCCGCTTAATGCCAATGACCGGGCTTTTGTTGGGCTGGTCAAGGCAAATGTTTTAACTGAATGTACAGCGGAGCTGGAAGAACTGCTGATGGTAATCACTTCAGGCAAGCTGAAAATGACCGACGATGAGCGCATCCAGCGGCTGGAAGTTCTTCGAATATCCATGGAAGACAAATACGGCTTTGCATTGTCCTTTACAGACGATTTTGACCGGCTGGTTTGGCAGCGGGAAAAGGACCAGCATTCCATTGATCAAATAAGGAGGTCGCATGGGATCGAGTAGATTAAGAATGATGGTTATGGCATTGTGCCTGTTATTCGGCTTTCGTTTTCATGTATCCGCTCAATCAACCGAGGTACAACAGCTATTGTTAAATGTAGAAAAGCTCTCGCAGTTCAAGAATATTTTGCGGGACATGAAGGCTGGTTACCAGATCATCAGCGCGGGTTATAATGCGGTTCGAGATATCTCTAAAGGCAACTTTTCCTTGCATGAGACTTTCCTTGACGGGCTGCTGGCCGTAAGCCCAGAGGTAAGAAAGTACCATAAAGTGGTAGGTATTGTTTCAGCACAAGGTCGGATTCTATCAGAGTATAAAGCGGCTTTTTCAGCTTTAAAATCTTCTGAGAAGTTTACCATTAAGGAGATTGATTATTTAAGCTCGGTTTATGGAAATCTAAGTAAGCAAAGCCTGGCGAACCTGGAAGCGCTACTGATGGTAATCACTGCAGGTCAGATGCGGATGTCTGATAATGAGCGGCTTGAGGCAATTGATGCGATCTATTCGGACATGCAGGAAAAGCTGCTGTTTTTGCGGCACTTCAATGCACAGGGAATCGGGATTGCCAGACAGCGCAAACTGGAGCGGAGTGATGTTTCCTCGATGGAGGATTTGTTTAATGTTCACCCTTGATTTCTTAATTATGAACAGATTTTTTAAAATTTTACCGCCTGTTTTTGTATTAATGCTGCTGGTATGTGCGCCGATGTTTTCCTTTGCGCAGGGCGGTTTAGCGGGAGAGATGAAAAGCATGCACCAGGTGCTGGATCAGGTTTACCAGGAGATGCTGCCATTGTGCAGCAAATTGATCGGTGTTGGACGTGGGCTGGCTGGACTTGCGGCGTTGCTTTATATCGCATCTCGGGTCTGGAAAAACATCGCCCAAGCCGAGCCGGTTGATTTTTACCCCCTGATGCGGCCGTTCGCATTGGGTCTTGCGATCCTGCTATTTCCTTCGCTGATTTCCCTGATGAACGGGGTGCTAAAACCTACGGTTACCGCGACTTCCGGGATGGTAAGGGATTCAGATCGGGCGATTGCGGTGCTCTTGAAGCAAAAGGAAAATGCTATTAAAAAGACAGACCAGTACCAGATGTATGTCGGAGTAGATGGTAGTGGGGATTCTGACCGCTGGTATAAATATACTCACCCGGAAGATCCGAACCGCGAAAACGAAGGAATACTGGACAGGCTGGCGCACGGGATAGATTTTGCGATGGCCAAGGCTTCCTATAATTTCCGCAATTCCATTAAGCAATGGATGAGCGAAGTGCTGCAGGTGGTGTATGCAGCAGCTTCTCTGTGCATCAATACGATCCGCACGTTTTATCTGATTATCCTGGCAATCCTTGGGCCAATGGTTTTAGCCTTCGCGGTGTTTGACGGCTTTGAGCATACGCTCACCGTCTGGATTGCCAGGTATGTGAACATTTTCCTTTGGCTACCCATTGCCAATATATTCGGGAGTATCATCGGAAAAGTGCAGGAGAATATGCTGCGCTATGATATTTCCCAGGTCAACCAGCAGGGGGACACTTTTTTTAGCGCGACCGATACGGCTTATTTGTGTTTTCTCATCATCGGGATCATCGGTTACTTCTCGGTGCCTACGGTAGCCAATTACCTCGTGCATGCCGGTGGCGGAAATTCCATCGTTTCCAAGGTGAATTCGCTGGTAGTTGGTGGTGCCAGTTCGGTCACAAGGGCGCTACCTGTCGCAGGCGGAATGGTTGCAGATGCGCTGGGTGACAACTCAAGGTCTTCTAAAGGAGGAAACGCCTCAGCCAGCAATGACTATTTCAAGAATAAACTCAAAAGTGATGACTAACCTATAAGCCTATGTTTACACAACTCAGAAATATAGATACAGCCTTCAGGCACATTAAGCTATTCAGTTACCTGCTGATTATCGCAAACGCATTCTGCATTTGCTTCGGAATTTATTACTGGTGCAGGCTGGTTGAGCAAAAGGATGAAAGGATTTACGTCCTGTATAACGGCAAGGTCTTGCAAGCCTTGTCTGCTGACCGCAAGAGCAATTTACCAGTACAGCTCCGTGATCATGTAAAGACTTTTCACCAGTACTTTTTTAATCTCAGTCCCGATGATAAAGCGATTAAGGCTTCAGTTTCCAAATCGCTGCTGCTTGCTGACCTGTCGGCTAAAAAGCAATACGATAACCTGGTAGAAAGCGGCTACTACAACAACCTGATCTCTGCCAGTATTTCCCAGGAAATCGAGGTAGACAGCACCATGCTGAATATTGATACTTATCCTTATACGTTTACCACGTACGCTACCCAGCGGCTGGTCCGGGCAAGCAGCACGGCTGTCCGTAAACTGGTGACCCGCGGACAGATCAGGGATTTGAAGACCCAGACCGATTATAACCCTCATGGATTTTTAATCCAGCACTGGGAAATACTGGAAAACAAAGATATACCTAACACTTATGGGAATGTGGCTGTTCAATAGAAAACAAGGACAGGCCTTGACAACTGGATTCGCTGGTAAAGTAACCTACGCCTGGAATGTTTTCCATGCCCACGTTGCCACCTGGTTGAATGCCAAAACCCAAGATTACTCGCCGATCAGGTGGCTATTACTGCTGGGTTGCTTTTGCCTTTTGGCAGGCAGTACCTGCATTTATTTAATTGTCTCATCCATTTATTAACAATAAAAAATATAAAGCTTATGAATACAACACATGATCCCGCCTTTTTGAAGCGACGAAAATTTTTAATAATTCTGCCCCTTCTGATAATGCCGTTTTTAACGATGGCTTTCGCTGCCCTGGGTGGTGGCTCAAAGCCCGCTGCAGCTGAAGTCCAGGTTAGCAAAGGCATAAATACGGCTTTACCTGATGCCCAATTAAAAGACGACAAAAAAGAACCTGATAAAATGAGCCTCTATGACCAGGCGCAGAAATTGCTAAAGGACTCTGCTGAAAACAAAGCGGCCACACTAGCAGCCGCTAATCGCGCAGGCAATCTGGCTACCGGACAAGCGGACGCGACCGAGGCAGAGATTAATTCCAAATTGGCCCAGATCAATGCCCAGGTAAAAGCACCTGTCGTGGCGCCTGCCCGTTCATTAGAAATTTCAAAATCTGAACCAGCCCCGGATCTTGCGCTCAATTCTGATGTAGCCAGGCTGGAAAGGCTGATGCAGAGTATGAAGGAACCCTCCGGGGAAGATCAGGAAATCCAGCAACTAGGATCATTGATGGATAAGATTCTGGCCATTCAGAATCCTGAATTGGTGAAATCGCCAGTTGCGAGTGATGAGGTGCCTGACAGTATATTCAGGGCAATCCCGGCGGCAGTTTCAGGACCGGTAAAAGTGAGACAAGGATCAGTAATAGAGCTCAGGTTGCTCGATTCGGCAACCGTCAGCGGGCAGTTTCTTCCGGCCGGCCATGCTGTTTTTGGAGTGGCCGATTTCAGTAACCAGCGGATTACCCTGGAGGTTGACAACATTCGTTTAGGGACATCTATTATCCCGGTATCGCTTTCTACCTACGACCGGCGTGACGGGATGCGGGGGATCAATGCACCTGAAGCTTTGTTATCTGAGGCGGTAGGTGCCGGATCAGTAGATGCGATGAGTAGTATCGGATTAACGGGTTTTGACCAAAACCTGGGCACACAAATCGCTGGTGCCGGTCTGAGTGCAGCGAAGGGCTTGCTGTCTAAAAAGATCAAAAGGTTAAAGCAGAAGTTGGATACAGGATACCCGGTCCTGCTACGGGATAATAGCAGAAAATTAAAAAAGTAGTTTAATTATTCATTTAAATTTTAAGATTATGAACGAGAACAATTTAGAGTTTTTAAAAAACAGCCTGGACCGTTTGGATTTCCCGGCAGAGGTGGGCAACAGATTGGCCAAAGAAGTGGAAACACAGAAGCCGGAGATTCAGTTGACCCATGAAGTCAACCGGAACAACGAGACGGTACAGTTTGACCTAAATTTCCGGAAGTCCAACACTTCGGATATGTATTTTTTTAATGGATACCAGGCAACTTTGAAAACCGGCCATGACGCGCAGGATAAAACCCAGGAATTCAGGATGCGCAGCGGCAACAATGTCGGTGCGGATGAGGCATTCAATCTGGTAGCCGGGCGTGCAGTACAGAAGTCGATGGTAAACGGTGACGGGGATGCCTACCAGGCCTGGCTGAAGGTTGATTTCTCCCAAAAGGACAACTATGGCAATCATAAGATGGATCAGTTTTCGGAGCGTTATGGTTATAACCTGGAAAAAGCCCTGGATAAGTTTCCAATTGCGGAGCTAGGCCGTCCTGAGGAAAGAAAAGATTTACTGGAGTCTCTAAAGGCCGGTAATTCTATCGCGGTCAGCTTTACCAAAGAGGGAAAGGAAGCGTTGCTGTTTGTGGAGGCTAACCCGCGCCTGCGCACGATCAACATTAAAGATGAAAAGGGCGTCTCAGTTCGCCGGGATCAGCTGGAGATAAAGGACAAAAGCCAGTCTGCTAAGATTGCAGAAAATAAGGGGCAGGATCAAAGCCAGAAAGCAGGTAAAAAACAGGGCTTGTCTGTCTAGGGTGAGTTGTATATCTTAGGAGGCATTCAAAAAAGACGTTTCAATTAAGAACAAACAGAAAGAATATGGAAAAATTTGAAAAAGTAAAAGAACTAATCGCCGACATTGAAAAAGATATGCCTAAATTTTATGATGCTGGTAATGGTGCTGCCGGCACCAGGATTCGTAAGGCGATGCAGGATCTAAAAGTGCTTGCCACTGATATCCGCAAAGAAGTTACCGAGAAAAAAAACAGCAAATAACAACTCATAATTGGGTGTTTTGAGAATTAAGCCCTGTCAAATTTGACAGGGCTTTTTAATGATTCAAGGCGGGATAGCATTAGGCGACATTGTTCCTTTCCCGTATATTTCGGGTAGGCTTTTAAGGCAAATATTATTATTGCCACTCATTCCAGTATGGTGATCACTATTTCGGGTGTCAACTTATCCCTGGAATAACGATTGTCGTGGCCTGTTTGTAAGGAGGCGGAAAAACATGAAAGTGAATGGGGAACAGGCTAGTAACGGATGGAATATTTTCCTACTTCCGAAATCCTTTGAATGTAGGGAAACTCTGATACTGCTCAGGGTGGAGGTTCTTCGATCCAAGTATTATTTCAATATGCGGCACCTCAAAAAATCAGGAATCTGGAAAGGATAAATTCTCCTATTTTTTAAAATATTATCTTAAACTCCGTCCATTCTCCGCTGCTTTGCAGGGAAAATTCAAAATTATGGTTATAGAGAATTTCCCTGGTTAACATCAGCCCTATTCCCTGACCGTTTTTTGTAGTGCTGAAAAACGGAGAAAAAAGTTTGCTGCTTACTTCCTTAGAAATTCCGGGTCCTGTATTACTGATGGAGATCGTCCGGGCAGAAGAGAAGGTTTGAACGCGTATGGTTCCGGAATGGTCAATCGCCTGTATGGCATTTTTGAGAATATTAATAAATACCTGTTCCAATTGCTGGTAATCTGCAAAGATTTCAAATGCCGGAGCATCCAGCTCCCATTGCCAGTTCACTTCTTTTTTACCCGCTTCAGGTTCCATCAATAAAACCACCGAGCGCAGGAGTTCGACCAATTCAACATCATGCCGGATGGGCTCAGGAACCCGGATGACCCTGGCAAAATTCGACATGAGCTCGCTTAAACTACTGTTTCGGGTAATAGAAACATTCATGGCTGCCTGGTAATCTTCCCTGTCTTCTGCGTTGAGCTGATCTTTATAATTCAGGCAGCTGTTCAGTATCGAGTTAACTGCGCCAATCGAATTGTTCACTTCATGTGACATCATCTTTATCACCTTTTCATAGGCATTTTTTTCCCTGACGTAGATTTCCCGGCTGAGTTCCTCAATGGTAATAAATGTCCGTGCATAGCCAAGGTCAGTGAAAGTCGACATGTGGCACTTATAGGATTTTAGACCGTCCAGATCGACAATCTTTGGCTGGTTAACTTCAAGGAGCGAAAGCTCATCTGCAAGTCTTCCGGTAATCTGGTCCAAGGATTTTCCAGAGATCGCATCTGCTGTCAACCCGATCATTTCAAGAGCCGCAGGGTTTATCGAAGTGATATTTCCATTAAAATCAAAAATGATGATCCCCGAGGGAGATGCATCAATCAACTTCCCCAGAAAAGAGCTTTTTTCGGCTTGCAGCAACCGCTCATGTCTCAACTGATCTATCATCATATTGTATACGTAAACCAGCTCATCTGTTTCCGGATGGCCTATATTGTTCAGTTTAGCGCTGAAGTCCTTGTCTTTCAAAGTTTCTATGCCCGAGGAAATGATATCAAAAGTTTTGCTTATCGATCTGTATAGCCAGTAAGACAAAATCATTGAGATAAAGACCAAGGCCTCTGCGATCAAAAACATATCTCTATCTGAGCTATAAAGTACCGCAAGCAGATAGATAAATACTCCATGAATCAAAATTGCCGACAGCAGAACTTTAGTTTTGAGTTTCATACGGGATATTGTATTTTTCAAGTTTGCGGTACAAGGTACCCCGGCTCATGCCCAATGCTTTGGCCACTCTGCTGATGTTATTCTGATGGAAAATCATGGCGTTCCTGATCATGGAAAGTTCCATTTCGTCAACTGAGACCGTTCCTACGGCCGGAAGTGTCATGGCAACATTAGACAGTCGCTGATGTTCCAGGTGCTGTTCAAAATCTTTTATTCCCAGTATATCCCTTTCGCTGAGCAACACAGTACGTTCGATCAGGTTTTTCAGCTCCCGGATATTTCCGGGAAGTGGTAATGATTCCAGCCAGTTTAAAGTTTTTTTATCAATCCGCAGCCCCGGCCTGTTATAAATCTCTTTTAGGTTCTTAAGAAAGTAACCCGCAAGGACCGGGATATCGGTTGCCCGTTCACGAAGCGGGGGAAGCCGGATGATGATCAGATTGATCCGATAGTACAGATCCTCCCGGAATTTATTGTCGGCAATCATTTCGCGCAGGTCCCGGTTGGTCGCACAAACTACCCGAAGGTCTACTGTCCGTGTCCGGCTATCGCCGAGCACCTCATATTTTCGGTCCTGCAAAACACGCAGCAGTTTTACCTGGCTGTTTAAATCCAGGTCGCCTATCTCATCCAGGAAGATCGTGCCTTTATCTGCCAGTTCAAAACGCCCCATCCTGTCGCTGCGCGCATCAGTAAATGCCCCTCGTTTATGTCCAAACATCTCACTTTCAAATAAACTGGAAGAAATCCCGCCAAGGTTTACCTTCACAAAAGACCTGTGTTTCCGAAGGCTGTTTTCGTGAATGGCCTCTGCAATCAGCTCCTTACCTGTACCACTTTCACCAATGATCAGCACGGAAACATCGGTACGGCTAACCCTGGCGATAGTTTGCAATACTTCTAAAAGCTGAGGATCTTCGCCTACGATATTCTCAAAGCCATATTTTTCATTAAGCTTTTTTCGTGTCAGCGCAGCAGGGCTTTCCTGATCAGCAGACAGATCCAGTGCGGTCCTAAGCGCAAGCATCAAATGGTCATTGTCCCAGGGCTTGTTGATAAAATCGGAGGCCCCGGCTTTCATGCCTTCAACCGCCAGCTTAATAGAGCCCCAGCCTGTCATTAAAATGACCGGCAATGAGGGGCTTAGCTTTTTGATTTGTTCAAGCATCACCAGACCATCCTCACCTGTGGTTTCCATAGAAAAATTCATGTCCAGCAGGACGGCATCTATGACTTTCTCCCTGAGGTGTTGCAATGCTTCTTCGGGATTGTTAGCTTTTATAGATTTAAACCCCTCCTGTTTCAAAAGAAGGCCCAGTGAAGCACATACAGCAATATCGTCATCAATAATCAGGATCATATCAGTTCATTAAAGGGTTTATTCTTCATGTAATGCATCGGATGGGTTGAGCCGGGCCGCTTTTAAACTTGGATAAAATGCACAGCTCAGCATCAGCAGGTATAAAAACAGAGCGGAAAAAAGAATACTCAAAATTCCATAGTATTCATTGGTATAGGGTTCGAAATATTGCATGATCAACATTTGAGCAGCAATCAATACGCCAGGCAAAATACCCAGTGTAGTCAGCACCATGGATTCTCCAAGAAACTGCATCAATATCTGCGATGGACTGGCGCCCATGATTACCCGCAAGCCAACCTCGGCCTTACGTTTGGAAAGGTTATAGCTGAACATCCCTGAAATTCCAAGAAATATGTTGACCAGCAAAAATATAAATACCACGAATGTTATGCTCAATTGAATATAGTCAATTTTGTGCGCGTACTTCTTGACCAGCGTTAGTGATATGTTTTGTTTGATCTGGATTTCCGCAGCACCAACCGAAGTTACCGATTTCCTGACTTTATCTTCGAGCAACTGAAAATTTTCCGTATTTTCTGATTTCAGCAGATATTTGCCAGCCGCAGTTTGGAGCGGCATGAAAAATCCAGGAGTAAGATTAGCAGAGGTATTTTCTCTGATCGCTTCCGAAATGCCGACGATCAGCGCTTTTTTGCCCCCTATCAGGATCGTTTTGCCAAGCGGACTGTCATTCTTAAAATCCCGTTCCGCAAGGTCCCTGGTAACCACCACTGGTATGGTATTTAATACATAGTCATTTGCAGTAAACCAACGCCCTTCAACTAAGCTGATGTCCATAACATCTTTATAGTGCTCATCCACTTCAAACTTCAGGGCCTTAATGATTTGTTTTTTGTAGGTGATCTTTTCCTCACTGCCCCATTGCTGGAAAGGAATGACCTGCGCCGCGCTGACCAATTCTACTTCCTTGATGGTCCGGAGCTTTTCCAGGATCAGATTATTGTATTCAGCTTTCTTGTCTTCTGGTACATTTTGAAAATCAGGTTCGACAAGCCAGACATCCTCATAATTATATCCAAGTGGCTGGAAATAGTTGCTAAACTTTTTCATGTTGAGGCCCATGACCAGAAACAGGGCCATAAAGGCCACGAATAACTGAAGGAATAAGAAAAAGTAGGTTTTCTTCCGCTTCAGGATCATTTTAAACAAATGCAGGATCATAAGTTATTTCCTCCTTTCAGTGCATAAATAACGTTCATGCGGGACATTTTCCAGGCTGGATAAACGCCGGAGATCAACCCCAGCAGCAGACAACTGAAAAGGCAGAAGCCAAACACCCGCCAGCTGATGATGAAACTGTCTGTTTCCATTTTGAAAAGCGGATCAAAAGTATTGATAAAATGTACCAGCAATTGCGAAGCATAAACAGACAAGCCAAGACCGATCATCCCGCCAATCAGGGTGATGATGATATTTTCAATGACCAGCTGCCCTACCAGGTCGCCCGAGGTTGCCCCGAAAGACTTCCGTACCCCGATCTCCTCTGCCCGCTCCCCGATACGGGTCACGTTAAGGTTAATCAGACTGATTGCGGGAATAAGCATGAAAAGCGTCAGGATGATAAAAACTATCATTGCCGTTTTTCCATATTGCGGTTCAGCATCATCGGCCGAGGTGCTTTTTGAAAATTGCTCCAAAGCTGTAAAGGCATGCGCTTTTACAGAATCTGCTTCTGAAAAAGTATATTTCCTCAGGTTGTTTCGCAGCTCAGCACGTACTTTTCGCAGATCGGTTGTTTTGGCCAAAAGCAGCGCACTGTAAGAACCTTCAATTGCTTTATTCTTACGTTGAATATTGGCATCCGTAGTGTAGGGTACATAAACATCTGCATAAACCCTGCTGAACGGTGTAGCAGATTTGACCACACCGATTACTTTATAAGATAAACCCATTATAGCGATGTCCTTACCCAGGGCTTCCTTTTCATTAAAGAAATAAGACTTTGTTTTTTCATTGATTACAGCCACTCTTGTGCCTTTTTTAACTTCCTCAGAACGAAAAGGCTTCCCTTCGGTAAATTCAAAGTCGGTGATCTTCCAAAAATTGCCGTCGGTAAAAGTCAGCATGTGTCCGGCAGTTTTTCCGTTAAGAGTCGAAATGAACCCGGTGCCAGAAAAATAGGAAATAGCTTCTGTACTCTCCAGATTGCCTATGTTCTTTTGCAGGAAATTGATGCTGGGTCCTGCATTGTTCTTTTTACCATCCTTATAAATGGAGAGCTTGTCCAGTATCAGGGTCCGGTCCCGGTTAACCTCCGGCTTGTTTGCACTGACGATCTGATCGATAAACGAGGCGAATATCACAATGATCATGATGGTAAGGCTTATGCCTATCAGCGTGAGTGCAGTATAATACTTCTTGCGGAGCATTATTTTAAATGTGAGTTTGATATAATTCTTGAGCATGATAATGAGTTTAAACCGGGGTTAACTGACCTGCTGGCCGTCAAAGAAGTGAATGATCCGCTGTGTCTTTTTAGCCATGTGTGCATCATGGGTCACCATGACGATGGTCGTCCCGTCTGTTTTATTCAGGTGCAGCATTAAATTCATGACCTCATCTCCCATAGCACTGTCCAGGTTCCCGGTAGGCTCATCGGCAAGCAGGATTTCCGGGTTGCCAATGATGGCGCGTGCAATGGCCACCCGCTGACGCTGACCGCCGGAAAGCTGATTGGGATAATGTTTTGTTCTTGCACCAAGACCTACTTTTCCCAGGGCTTCCATCGCCCTTTTACGTCTTTCAGCTCCGGAAATACCACTGCGGTAGAGCAAAGGCAGTTCCACATTGTCTATTACCGAAAGGTCGTTGATCAGGTGATAGCTTTGAAAGATAAATCCAAGCTTGAGGTTTCTGAATACGGCCAGCTTTTTACGGCTAAGGGAGGTTACAGCCTGATTGTCGATATTGATCATGCCCCCGGTAGGAGCATCCAATAAACCGATGATATTGAGCAGGGTACTTTTACCGCAACCTGAAGGGCCCATAATGGCCACAAACTCTCCTTTGTCAATATTGATGTTGATCTTGTTGAGGGCAGTTGTTTCAATCGTATTGGTACGGTAAATTTTTTCTATGTCTGTTAATTTTATCATTTCTGTCTGGCTTATGTTTCTAAATTAAGGTTTTCATATTTGTAGTTTTTGGGTATTTATATGGATTGGTTTAAATCAGATTTTTGTATTGGTCGTAAAATCATAAAGCGTCAGCACCCGGAGATTAAAGAAGGCATTCCAAAAGCTCTTTAAAGAAAAGATATAATCACGGCGCGCCTGGTCCTTTTCCTGTAATGCGATGTTGAGATCGGTGATGCTCAGGTCATTCAAAAAGTACCGCTTTTTTGCAATTTCAAAACGCTGACTCGCCGTAACGTCGGCCTCTGCATTGGTCTTCATCTGATCCTGGATCATCGACAATTGTCTGAGTGTGGTATAAATCTCCTGCTCAAAATTGATCCGGGCCTGTTTTACCCTGGCTTCTACGAGCTTGCGGTTTGACTGTGCCGTTTTGATCTTTGAGGCCGAGCGGCCCCAGTCAAGGATGGGGACCTGAAACCCCAGCCGTATTTCCTGCTGGTCTCTGGCATCGGCATAGATCCCCGGCAGCCGGTCAGCCACGTTGGTGAGTCCAAAAGTCCCGAACAGGTTGACTTTAAGCCCATTCTCTCCTTTTGCTTTTGCTACTTCTTTATCTGCTTCCAGCAAGGCCCTTTTAAATTCTATGGCCTGCTGACGGTTATTCCTTGCCTGCTCAACTGCTACTTCCTTATCAATTTTGAAAGTCAGCAGCTCTTCCGGAAGGATAAGCTGAATCTGGTTAGTTTCTGAAAAACCGATAAAGGATTTTAACTGGAGATCGGCAGTTTCAGCATCTACATTGGCCTGTGCCATGGCTTTATGAGCATTCAGGACACCGAGTTTTAAGCGCAGCAGTTCATCTTTTGATAGTCGTCCCAGTGCGGCTTTACCCTCGCCGATCCTGTATATGGTCTCGTTGTTGGACAGGTTTTTGGCCGCGATATCCCGGTTGATTTGTGCGATCAGCAGGCTGAAAAAAAGTTCCGAAGCATCGCGTCCCACCAGTTCCATGTCCTCTTTATATTTCTTCTGTGATTCTTCATATCGCAAAGGCTCGATCTTTTTATCCCAGGCCAGGGCGTTGAATGCAAACAAAGGCTGGTTCAGGCCAATCACCAATGGGTTTCCATTGTACCGGGTCTGCCTGCGGTCGAAATCTGAAAACCTGAGTACATTCGACCCAAGAAACACCTGACCGCCTGTCAAACCGATATTTTGTGTCAATCCTAAATTCAACTGTGAATTGTCATTGGTCACCGGTTTAAATTCTACTGTTCCGTCTGGCTGGATCACCGGGATATTGGTTTTACTGAACTGGGGCAAGGTGCCATCCAGGCTCAGTTGAGGGCTATAATTGGACTTAAAGGTCTTATACTGCCAGTATTGGTTTTCACGTATGGTAGCCGCCTGGACCGCAGCAGTAGAGTGTGCCCTGGCTATATCAATTACTTCAGTCAGCTTTAGTTTAACAGTATCCTGAAGACTCTGGCCCATCACTGTTGCAGGCAAAAATAAACCGGCGATAATTATCATTGATTTGATCATGGTTTTCTTTTATCTATGTCTATTTAACCCTGACCTTTTCCAGATGGATAAAATCCTGCATATCTGAGGTGATCACACTTTCTCCCGGCTGGATACCGGACGATATTTCGATGAAATCGGAATTGCTTTCTCCGGTTTTTATTTTTCGCCGTATCGCTTCATTGCCCTTGAGGACAAAAATCTGCTGTTCCTCGGAACCGTTAAAGGCCGGGCCGTTCTTTATTCTTATTGTCCGTTCCTTATAGGAAGTGATGACGAAAACATCAACCTTCAGATTGGTCCGCAGCAGTTTTGAGTTCTTGTCACTCAAACTGACAGAAAACTTTACCGTACCATTTTCAACTGCCGGCTGTACATTACTGATATTGCCGCGGAGATCTGTTTTGTTGATCCTGATCATGGCGGTTCTGCCAGCTTTTACCTCGTCCGCATAGGTATCGGAAATACTGGCCTCCACTTTAAAACTGCTCAAATCAGCAATGCGCACAAGCTCTTCGCCTTCGCTGATTTCTGCACCGATTTTGCTGTTTACCCAGGTGATCACCCCCTTTCTTGGCGAAGAAATTGCGGCGCCCTTCAGTTTATCGCTAATCCCTTTAATGTCTTTTTCACGAATGTTGATTTCATAACCCAGACTTTTCAGGTTGGCTTTCATCATCGCCTTCTGGTTTTCAATCTGTTTTTTGATCTGGGTCAGTTCCAGTTTGGCAACATTCAGGGTCAAACGGGCCTGCTTTACGTTCTCCTGGGTACTCCCGCCAATGTCCAGGAGTGATTGTTCATGTTCCAAAGCCGTCTCCAGGCTATTGATCTTCATCTCTTTGATGGCATATTGTGTTTTGAGTTCGTCAAGGCTTTTCTCCAGTTCCAATGACAGCTGATATATTTTGTTGCGGTTCACATGCTGCTCCTCGTTCAGCTTTTCAAAAGCCAGCAAAGAAGATTCCTTGTTCAGGCGTAAAATTGACTGACCGGCAAGAACTTTTTCACCGGCATTAAACATCACTTGTTCAATCTTTGCATTTACTGGCGAACTGATGGTTAGCTCGTACTCTGGCATAACGATCCCTGAGGCTGGGACCGTTGCTTCTATTACGCCAGATTCTGCAATTGAAGTTTTAAAATCGCTGCGATTTACAGCAGGTTCTACCATTCCTTTGAAGTAAATAAATCCAAAAGTAGCAGTAGCTACTCCCAGTAGTAGAATGAGGTATATTTTGGCTCTTCGCCTGGCTTGCTGTTGAACTGAAATTTCACGGTCCATATTTATCATTGATTTGCATCCTGTATTTCAATGCAAATGCCAGAAATAAACAACTGATTATAAGCTAATTATAATTAAGAGCTAGGATTCAATTGTCTCATTATGGACAGTATGTTTTAAAGTGGACAAGGAAGAATTCTCCTAAAGCCTGCCGGTGGAGCACAACCCTACCGTGCTGCAGATCCGACAGAATCGGGTTATTTTATGATGAACAAGCCAATAGAAGTGAATGCTGATGAGGCGGCATTTTCCCACATACCGAGATGTTCAGAGATAGATTTACATTGCAAAACCCCCGGGTACACTACCGTATTCTAAAATTTAAAGTAGATTGGCCGGAAAACAAGAACCATGAAGCAAACATTCCTAATTGTCGCCTATAGCCTGATCGTATTATTGGCTCTCTCAACCGCGGCGATCAGCGTAGTTCAGCTCCCTTCTTTTATTAAAGAGTTTGACCTTACAACAGCCCATGCTGCAAATATTGGCACAGCACTGAGCGGAATTACCACACCCTTTTTTACAGCTATATCATCGGTTCTAATCTTCTTTGCCCTAATTAAACAGATTGAATCAAACAAAGACCAAAGATCAAAATCCGATGGCGACATGGTGTTTATGTTGTTAAACCAGCTTGATCTGGACGTTGAAAACTTTTCTTATCAGGCAGCAAGGCAGGGTGGCGAACCACAGATTTCAACAGGATACTATGCCTTATTAAACATGGCCAGAGGCTTACGCTTTGACCTTAACAACACGGAAGCACAGTTCTTTAAAACCATTCATGGATCCAAAATCATCTTGATGGCCAAGTCTTTTGAAATGATTGAGAAACGCATTGAAAAGAGCAATTTTACAGCAGATGACAAGGATTTCTTCCGTTTCAAGCTTTACAGCTTTTATCACACTAAACTGAGAAACTCGCTTCGCTATCTTATTGAGAATAATAATTTTCAGGATAAAACGAGCATTGAACCCGTGGCATACATTTTATCCTTCTACAATGCTGCGAATACAAAGGCTTCCCAGTATATCGGTGAAATTAATTAATCCGTCAGACCAACTAAATATCAGCAGTTTTTGATGCGACATACTATTACTTACCCGCACTGCGGAATCACGCAATACACACAGTTCAATGCCGGGAACCTTTCCCGTATACTCCTATGGGAGAACCTCTGGTTTCGCAGGCCGCAAATGCGGCGGTACTCCAGCAAATGACACAATACGAAAGCAGAATAAAGACTGAAATCGCTGCTATGAAAAACGACTATGAGTGCTTTTCATCAAGTTGTTCTAAGTCATTTATACTTAATGAAAGTCAGAAAAAAAACTGAGGCCAAAGGCACTTTGAATATTCAATTATAGAGAGGCGCTTTGGATATACCGACCTGGCTCTTAATAGCCGCATCTACCATGGACGATCTTGCATAAAAACCAAATGCGCCCGGAGAAAAGGCAGCCGGGTCTATAACAAATGAATGAACAAAAACAGTAAAATGTAATTTACCAGATATTCTTTGAGTGAGACACGCAGTTTTCCCAAAGCTCTTCGCATATGCTGCTCAACAGTATTTTCAGAGATGTTCAACGCCGAGGCAATCTCCTTATTCGATAGGTTGTTTTTTCGGCTCATTATAAAGACCTGCTGGCATTTCTCGGGCAGCTGTTCTACCGCATTTTCGAGATCTTTTTCCAGATTCTTACTTTCCAGGTTTTCAACCAATGAGTTATCATCCTCGACAAAATTAGCAAAGACATAAGTTTCATACTTTTGTCGGACCAATAGACTGCGATGATAGTTTAGAACCTGATTTTTCAAAACAACATACAGGTACGGAAAAACCGGTGTATTCGCTTCAATATTCTCTTTTCGCTGATATAATTTTAAAAACGAGTTTTGAACCAGCTCCTGCGCATCGTCTCTGTTATTGGTTTTCTTTACGGCAACACTCAGCAACTTCAATGCATATTTGGTGTAAAGCGCTGAAAAAGCATCATCACTACCGCTTTTCCAAAGCAATATCAGCTCCTCGTCGCTATGTTGTTCAATTGGTTTAATGGTTTATTTGGTTATGGTAGATAAAAGTATAGGTTATTTCACTTATAATCAAGATATAATAAATTTTCTTTTCCATTCAGGTGCAACGGTCATCACGGTGCCCAACTGACTCCTGTGCCATAGCCTTCCAAGCAAACACAAAAGAACGGATTGGCGTCAAGGTATAATCCGATGTAAAAAATGTAAATCACAACATTTAAAAAATATTTATCACCTGAGTAACGGCTAGTGCCTAGATGGGTGTCTTAATAAAACAGGGCACTTTAAAATAAGACTTGGAGTCCGGGGAAGAACACCTTATATAAAACCGAATGAATAAAGAATATCTGGCACGCCTTCTAGAATTGCACCAAAGAAACGAACTGTCTGAAAAGCAATCCGAAGAACTCGATAAATGGTTTCAATCTTTAGATAACGGTAAAAACTTAGATTCGTGGATATCAGAAGCCGGAGGCAAGGAAGAGCTGTCAGCGGAACTTTATCGGGATTTCAGTGCCAATTACAATGAGGCCAGGCCAACCAGAAGGACTTTGGTTTTGAGATACATTTCAATTGCAGCAACAATCATAATGGTCTTTTCTGTAAGCTTATATTTCATCGGTAAGCAACAGCCGGAGGCGACTATTCTCAGTAAAAGCAGAACAAGCGTGCTGCCGATAATGCCGGGGAAAAACCAAGCGATCCTTACCCTAGCAAATGGAACACAAATCAATTTAAATGATCATAAAACTGGTGCGTTAATAAGCGGGGAAGATTTGGCGATTACCAAAACAAGCGACGGCGAGTTGGTTTACAAAGCCGGTTCACTGGAAGCGGAAAAAGCTGAATTTAATACCATTTCTACACCACAAGGCGGGCAATACCAGGTCGCACTGAGTGATGGTACACATGTGTGGCTTAACGCAGCGTCGACTTTAAAGTATCCAACCAGGTTTTCAGGTGGCAAACGAGAGGTTGAACTGTCGGGGGAAGGATATTTTGAGGTCGCCCACAATCCAGAAAAACCATTCAGGGTAATCAGCAAGAAACAAACCATCACTGTCTTAGGAACCCATTTCAACATCAACTCTTACAATGACGAACCTTTTGCGAAAACAACGCTGTTGGAAGGAAGTGTAATGGTTGCAGACAAAAGCAGCGAACGGACCAGCCTATTGAAACCAGGCCAACAGGCGATTTTGGATGAGTTTGACCTGAAAGTGAAATCCGTAGATATCAGAGCAGCGGTCGCCTGGAAAAACGGCTTTTTCCGGTTTCAAAATGAAGAGCTTAAGGTCATCATGAATCAAATAGCCAGGTGGTACAATGTTGAAATTAGCTACAAAGATAACTTTGATGCAATGCGTTTTAGCGGTTACATCTCCAGGGACAAAAGTATCCATCAAATACTTGAGCTATTAGGGTTAACTAAGAGCGTTAAGTTTAAAATAGAAGGGAGGAAAATTATTGTTATGAAATAAATCTATTCAAGTCATTATCGAACGATTAAATCGGAGACGCAGCGAACGCCCCCGATCTAGCCTTGCGGCAGTCGTCAAGCTTAAATCTTTTACCAATTAATCTCAACTAACCAAATGTATAAAAATTATTTTGCATGTAAGCGTGCTGTCACTTCACGCCGCTTATCCAAATTGTTTCGGACGATGAAATTAGTAACAATCTTAATGTTGGTGTGCATTTTTCAGGTTAATGCAAATACCTATGCACAGAACATCAGCCTTAACGTGAAGAACGCTTCGCTGGAAGCGGTATTTCAACTGTTGACCAATCAATCCGACTATGAGTTTATCTATAACTCTGAAAGTTTACAGAACACTAAACCGGTTAGTGTTTTGGTGAAAAATGAACCATTTCTAGACGTTTTAAAGAGATGTTTTACCAACCAGCCTGTTAGTTTTCTGATCAAAGACAACACGATTGTTGTCACCAAAATGGACGCACCACTCACCACGACCAAAGCGATCCAAAATGTCATTACCGGCACAGTTTTATCCGCAGATGACGGACTGCCAATGCCCTCTGTGTCTGTGAAGTTACTCAACAGTACAAAGGCCGCAGCAACTGACAACCAGGGTAAGTTTACAATTGAGGCAATTATCGGGCAAACATTACGGTTTAGCTACCTGGGCTTTGAAAGCCAGGACTATGTCATTAGAAATACTGCCCCGATCAAAATTTCCATGAAGACCGCTGAAAACGCGCTCTCAGAGGTAGCTGTGGTAGGATATGGAACGCAAAGAAAGCGGGACGTTACCGGCTCGGTCGTTTCCATCAGCACTAAGGATTTACCGCAGGTAGCCAATGTGTCCATCAATAATCTTTTACAGGGCAGAGCTGCCGGACTGAACCTGAACCAGCGCAGTGCGCAGCCCGGAGGAGGGCTCTCTGTTAACATAAGAGGAGGCAGCGCTGCTCCACTGTATGTGATCGACGGCGTACCTCTGTTTAACAACAGGGCACCGGAACCTAGCATCGATCAAAAAGATATAGGTTTTGCAGGGGGTGTGGACCGAGATCCTTTAAGCTCTATCAATCCCTCTGACATCGAATCTATTGACGTGCTTAAGGATGCCAGCGCAGCAGCCATTTACGGATCTGCAGCGGCAAACGGCGTAGTATTAATTACAACCAAAAAGGGCAAGAACGGAAAAATTCAAACCGACTACAGGGGTAGCTACACGGTGCAGTCTCCGAAAGACTATTTCCAGTTTTTAAACGCCAGGGATTTTATGGAACAGCAGGTGCGTATCGCAAAAGACAAATTCTTATACGACAACAACCTGGCGCCTTATGGCAACTCTACAGCTTCGCCGGTTTTTTCCCCGCTGTTCTCTCAGGATCAGATCGCATCAGCAGGCGCCGGTACTGATTGGCTGGGCCTGCTAATCAGAAATGGTAACATTAATGAACATAACGTATCCATATCGAGCGGTTCTGAAAAAACGAAAATGTATACTTCCTTAAATTATTATAACAACAAAGCAATCATCGAAAATTCTGACTTTAAAAGGTACACCGGCCGGATGAACCTGGAACAACAGTTGGGCGCGCGCGTGAAGTTTTTGGTAAATACAACCTTTAGCCAGATCAACAGCAATAATGCGACGACCGGATCGAACGACGGCGGAGGAGTAGAAAAATATAATGGCCTACAGGCAGCATATGCCTACGTGCCAACGGTGGGCATTTATGATGAAGCCGGTAATTATTCAACCAGCCTGAACAGGTTAATCACCAACCCGGCTGCATTTTTCATCATTACCAACACGACAAAAACAAACAGGATTTTTATAGCGCCCAATCTGGAGGTAAAAGTTCTGGACAACCTTAAATTTAATCTGGTAAGCGGGATCGACAGGCAGAGCTCACGTTTGAGCTATTATCTTCCTAGAAAGGCACGAAACGCTCAATTACCCGAGGGTATGGCACAATTGTCAACCAATGTTTTAGGTAACTACAGCGGGGAAGGCTATGCGACTTTTGATAAAATCTTTGGTAAACACAGCTTGAGTATCGTTGGTGGTGGCGGATATTATAAAACGCACAGTGAAAATTTTGGCTTGCAAGCAGTGGGCTTCTTTACAGATGCCCTTGGCCCGGATAACGTCGGTATCGCCAGCAATAAGGAAAAGAGTTTTCAAAATTCTTCGAAGAGTGAAGTGGTTAAGATATCGCAATTTTTAAGGATCAACTACGCATTCAACTCAAAATACATGCTGTCTTTCAACGCCAGACGTGACGGATCGAGCAACTTTGCCGCCAACAATAAATGGGGAATCTTTCCCGGGGTATCTTTGGGCTGGCAAATTTCACAGGAATCCTTCTTATCCTCATCCAAAGTTGTTTCCAACCTTAAGTTCCGTGTTGGATATGGAGCAGTCGGAAATGACGCCAACTTAAATGCGCTGACCCTTTATGGCTTGGGCGGCGGAAGCTTCTTAATAGGCAACACGCTGTATCCAAGCGTAGCCTTAACACAACTGGGTAATGATAACCTGACCTGGGAGACTGATAAATCAATAAATATCGGGTTGGATTATGGATTGCTGAATGACCGCGTGACAGGCGCAATCGAAGTATTCAGAAGAGACGCTACTGATTTCATACGATACGTGCCTTTGCCGTTCAACAATTCTGTTTCAAGATACCAGACAAACTTGGGCGGAGACACCCGGAGCGAAGGAATTGAATTTAGCGTGAACTCCAAAAACACTACAGGGAAACTTCGCTGGGAAACTCTATTTAACATCTCCCAATATCGCAACAGATGGCTGAAGAGAAGCCCCTATGATGTGTTAAATATCTATCAGAAAAAAGATGACCGGCTGGATGTTGTTTATGGCTGGCAAACCGACGGTATCATCCAGAATGCGGAAGGCCGGCCATCCTACATGCCTGACGCGAGACTGGGCAATGTCCGGTATATTGACCAAAACAGTGATGGCAAATTAGACGTAAAAGATGTTGTGAAGCTAGGCTATCGGGATCCTAAATGGATACTGGGTTTAGGTAACACCCTTTCTTTCAAAAATTTTGATTTAAATGTGTTCGTCTATGGAAGAATTAAGCAGTATATGTCTAATAATTACGCCGGATTCTACGGCCCCGACAGGATCGCAAGGCAGGATGCGCAAAACACGCTGATTGGAATAAAAAATGTGTGGACTACTGGCAATCCTACCGGATTCCTGCCAGGTGTAGCCGCCAATCCCTATGCCGGCGCTAATCCCACCAGCACAAGCGATTTTTACCAGCAGAACGTTAACTACCTGAGGATCCGAAATGTCACTTTGGGATATACATTTCAAAGAATGAAAATCGTCCGTTCAGTTCGCATGTTTTTAGATCTACAAAACCTGGCTACCATAACCAATTATAATGGATACGATCCGGAGCTCTCTGAAGACAATCCCTATCCACAAACCTTGTCAACTACATTTGGCATCAACGTAAACTTTTAAACTCATTATTATGAAAAAGTATAATTTTAAAACTAACGTAGTAATCGTTTTATGCCTGATATGCACAGGCATGGTTTTTCTAAGTAGCTGTGAGAAGGCGCTGGAGACCAAAATTTACTCGCAATTAACCCCGCAAAACTTCTACCAGTCAGAGAGCGATGCCAATTCCGCCTTAATCACCTTATATGTTCCTTTTACCACGAACTGGGGCAACCCCGATCCTGGCAGTGGAGTATGGTATCCATCATTATACAATTCCAATTCCAGGACCTATTTACTGCGATCGCTGCTTTCAACCGACGAAGTTAACGGCGAAGGAGACAGAGACCTTTTAAACTTTACCTGGGGGGCATCAACCTGGACAGGAGACAAAGAGCCGACTTACTATAAGATCAGTTATGTAGCCAGGGCTACCGAAATAATCGATGCGATCAATAAGAGCGACAATGTGAATGAGGCGATTAAGAAGAGTTACACAGCCCAAGCCAAGACCTTAAGAGCCTGGTTGATGTATATTCTATATGATCTTTATGGCCCGGTAAATGTAAAAACAGATCCCGCTACATTGACAGATACTTCGGCAACCCCACGACCCTCAGCCGCAGAATACTGTGAGTTTATAGAAAAGGATCTAAAAGAGGCCATACCGGATCTGAAGGATAAATACAACGCAGATGCCGCAAACTGGGGCCGCGTATCAAAAGGAGTGGCAAATATGGTATTACTTAAACTGTATATGCACAATAAACAATGGGCAAAAGCAGAAGAAGTGGCTAAAAATCTTGCGGCTATGAATTATTCCTTGCTTACCGGAGCCTCAGGCTATGCCAATGTCTTTAAACAAAAAGCAAACAATGAAATTATTTATGCTGTACCGGCTAATGATGCTTCGCCAAATTATTGGATACAAAGTTCATTACCGGGAGACTTCAAAACAGGCGGCGGGATTACAAGAGAACCGGGCTGGGCATCGATTTTTATGCCATGGGCTTTCTATGACAAATATGAAGCGGGCGATTTGAGAAAATCAACTATCATAGAGAACTATACCAAGACAGACGGGGCGATAGCAAACAGAAGCTCAGGCTTAAGGGGCGCAGTCCCATTGAAATTCACGGGGATCAGCGGAAACGGCCCAGGCTATGGAATAGATGTAGTAGTTTTTCGTTATGCAGAGGTGCTTTTATCCTTGGCCGAGGCAATTAACGAACAACGTGGTCCTGAAGAGGCTTACGTGTATGTGAATGAAGTAAGAACAAGGGCTGGGGTCGCACCTTTTTCCGGAATGACGCAAAGTCAGTTCCAAGCCGCTTTGTTAGATGAACGAGGCCGGGAACTCTATGCAGAAGGGTCTCGCAGGCAGGATTTAATTCGAAACGGCAGTTTTATTTCCAATGCCATCGAACGCGGGAAAACCAATGCCAAACCTTATATGGTACTTTATCCTATCCCTAACGCGGTGATCGTACAGGGCAAAGGTGTGATCGAACAGAACCTTGGTTATTAAACCGTGAATTAGAATTTAGAAAGATGAAACATATATTTTTTGCCATCTGCTTGACTATACTTGCTACCAATATTTCACAAGCGAAACCCACAAAAGAGCGTTATAAGTTATTAATGGACCGTAACTGGAAGTTTTTTCTTGGTGACAATAAAAGTGCTTCGGCGAATGAATTTGACGACAGCTCCTGGAGGCTACTGAACCTGCCCCATGACTGGAGCATCGAAGGAAAATTTCAAAAGGATGCTCCCGCAGGCGGTGCCGGTGGCTATTTGCCTACTGGGATAGGCTGGTACCGAAAGCAATTTAACTTACCATCCTCAGCAACCAAGGGTAAACAGGTAAGCATACAATTTGATGGTGTCTACATGAACAGCGAAGTATGGATCAATAACCATAACCTGGGGAAAAGGCCCAACGGATATGTAAGCTTTGTTTATGATCTTACCCCATACCTCTTACCAGGTAAAAACACCATTGCTGTAAGGGTTGATAACTCCCAGCAGCCCAACTCCCGCTGGTATGCAGGTTCAGGTATTTACCGGCATGTATGGCTTAACATCACCGCGCCGGTACATGTCGGGCAATGGGGCACTTACATAACCACACCTCATGTGAGCGCCGATTCTGCAACTGTTTCGGTGAAAACAACTGTTGAAAACCATGGGTCTAAAGTGAGTAAAACGGTGCTTACATCAAAAATTTACAGTCCTGATGGAAAAGAGGTTGCATCTGCCACTATCCCCGTTATGACTGAGCCTAACTCCAGCGAAGTTTTTACGCAACAGCTGAAAATTTCTTCCCCTGCCCTATGGGATGTGAATACACCGCATCTATACACCATGCATTCCATTATCAAGCAGGATGGAAAAATAATTGATGATTTTGAAAGCACCTTCGGTGTTCGAAAAATAGACTATAGTTCTACCAAGGGGTTTTTGCTTAACGGTAAAAAAGTTAAAATGAATGGTGTTTGCCTCCATCACGATGCAGGCAGTGTTGGCACTGCCGTGCCGGAAGATATGTGGGTACGCCGCCTACAGATACTGAAGGACATGGGTTGCAACGCGATCAGAACTTCTCACAATCCTGCCGCTCCGGAGTTTTTGGATTTATGTGATAAAATGGGTTTCCTGGTAATGAATGAGATTTTCGATGAATGGAAATCAGGTAAAGTAAAATACGGAATTAATCAATACTTTGATGAATGGTCACAAAGGGATATTGTCGATTTTGTACATCGAGACCGTAATCATCCCTCGGTTGTTATGTGGAGTGCAGGCAATGAAATAGGCGAGCAATCACAATCAAATGGCGCTGAAATTCTTCGTCCATTAATTGAGGCTTTTCACAAAGAAGATCCTACACGTCCGGTAACAACCGGCAACGACAGAATAGCGGCCGATGATGCGCCGGCCAAGTTGCCCTTTCTTGACATGCTGGATATTGTGGGATACAATTATGTGGACCGGTGGCATGACAGACGCGAATTATTCTATAGTAAAGACCATCAGGATCATCCAAACTGGAAGATGGTTGGGACTGAAAGCGTTTCAATAAGGGGAATGCGAGGCAATTATTACCGGGGGGGCGACCGCGGAGTAGACATTGACTCGTCGGTCATCAGGCCTGCTAATATGTCTACCGTTGTACGGGCCGAGCAGCTTTGGAAATTTGTATCGATGAACGATTATGTCATCGGGGATTTTATGTGGACCGGCATAGATTACTTAGGGGAAGCTAAATGGCCGGCCAAAAGTTCGACCGCGGGCGTAATTGATCTTTGCGGATTTCCGAAAGACAGTTATTACTTCTATCAAAGCCAATGGACACCCAAACCGATGATTCACCTGTCGCCGCACTGGAATTGGAAAGGGAAAGAAGGCACAGTCATGCAAGTGATGGCCTATACAAATTGTGACAGTGTTGAACTGTTTCTAAATGGCAAATCTTATGGGATAAAATCGCTGAACTTTCCCCGTCAAGGAAACGCTGGTGCATGGGATGCCTACGCCACGCCGCCAGTCTACACCAGCACAGCTGACCTCCATTTGATTTGGGATGTCCCATACACGCCTGGGGTACTAACTGCGGTTGGAAGGAAAAATGGTAAAATCGCTTACAAGGAAGAAATACATACAACCGGAACTCCTGCTGCTATTCGTTTATCTTCAGATAAAAATTCGCTGCAAGCTAATGAAACCGACGTAGCTCATTTGAAAATTGAAATTATAGATGAAAATGGCCATGTGGTGCCTGATGCGGATAATTTAATTCAGGTGAAAGTGAATGGCACCGGGCGTTTAATTGGTTTAGACAACGGCAATCAGGTTGACCATACTGCAATGAAAGACAGTCAACGAAAAACCTTTAATGGGTTAGCCCTCGCCGTTTTGCAATCTACCAACAAAATTGGGGAAATTCAGATTGAGGTAAGTGCGCCGAATCTTAAGACTGCCTCGGCGCGGATCGTGACGCAACGAGTGATTGAGCCTACTCTAACGATCGAAGACCTGAAAAAATAAAACTTTAAGCCTAAATCCTGACAAAAAGAATAAAATGCGACGCAATACATCATTATGGAAAATTATTTGCCGAGACAAATTTCCATTGAACGGGCAAAGCTATTTAAAACAACAGGATTCACAACAAAGAAATTAACCATTAAGAAATCTAAAATCATGAAATATTTATATTTAACGGGAATTCTGCTTCTGGCTTTTTGTGCCGATGTCAGCGCTCAGAACAATAAAGCAACCGAAAAACGAACTAGTGGAATTCCGGGTCATGGACTAGCGATCAAAAGCGTTGATGATCTGTTTGATCCCGCGTTTCAAGTAAAGACAGTCACCATACTCTCTGAAAAAGCAGCCCGCACGGCCAAGGTGCCTCTGGGTCTGATACGCCTTAGCAACAACAAACTCGCAGTTATGGCTAATGACAAATCTGGAAACCTGAAGCCCTTCTACATGAAAGGAATCGAAACCGGCTTTTGGGACACAAGGAATGCTGATTTTGACCTTGTATTTGATGCCTACAAAAAAATGGGTGCCAACGCGGCTATGTTTATCATACATTGGAGCGACATTGAGCCTCAGGATGGAAAATTTGATTTCTCGTACACTGACAAGATCGTCGCAAAAGCGGAAAGTCGTGGCATAAAAATAGTCTGGGCACTTTTTATGCATGAACAGTTTGATATGCCTTTTTTACCTGCGGCTGAAAACCTGTGGATGTATAATCTGGATACCCGCGATGGGGCCAATTATGCTATACAATGGGTTAAGGACAAAAATGGAGATATTATCAAAGATATCCCGACACAAAAAGAAAAGAAATACACCGAAATAATGCCATGCTACGGGAATCCTGTGGTCCATAACCGGATCATCAGGATGCTCGGCCGGCTTGCAGCTCACTATAAAAACTCACCGTCGGTGATCGGGGTCCAACTTGGCAATGAGGAACACATTAGTTATCAGGGGGAAGACGCAGATWWMAANMSGCATAYSMWMSYRTYCWTKSATAAAWRGWRMMCASWAACAGGAGAAACTTCATGGAACCGCTTCAAGCTAGCGATCGTAAAGTTATGGTTTTCAAGATTCACTACCGCTTATCATTTAGAGGATCCCTATAAGCTCACCATGATGAACCCAATAGCCGGGGGACCTGAAAAAGGAGAGACTGGCATTATCGACCGAAGCGGCACAGATGCAACCACGTTTCGTGACAGTAAGATCGATGTGATCGCTACCATGKTSTWMTGGNNCYATCNGNRAMYAAKWTYTKKWWTAATNKWKACNSMGRYYWMYRAGRTMWAYAMTSTNTWCNSCTAYMCKACGCNWCTTCCGATCTTAATGAGCACGGAGATCGGTATTGGCAAGCTTAATACGCTGCCCTACACGCAGGAATTTATGATCAACTTTCTTGAGCGCGGTTCGCAGGGCTTTGCGGTCTATTCGTATGGTCACATGGGTACGCGCGACGGAGTGATCAATGAGAATGGGGAATTTTATCAAAAGTTCATGGCAATGGTAACCGCAAATGAGGACATCATTTGGCAGGGGTTGCCCGGCACCGGAGATAACATTTCGATCACTTCAACATACGGCGGGGGAAAAGTAAGTTGCCTGCACAACGGCAATAATGCCGCACTTGGCATCCTTCATTTTCCGGATGATTTGGATGACAAGATTAAGGAGAAGAAGGCTGATATCCCGGTAGAAATCCTGGTAAAAAGGAAAGGTAGATATCTAATTGAAACTTATAAAGACGGTAAGCTAACAGCTACGCAAGTTGAAAACCTGACTGCATACAAAGGCTTTCTGATCAGCAACAACTTATCCAACAAAGCATCCGCCTTTTTTAAAGTTAAGCTCCTGGATCCCAAATAGGGTCGTCCCTCAGGTATTCAGCCATGATTCGTAGAAACCTTTTGGATGGGATTATGCTGGAATGATGAGAAACCATGGTTTTTCATCATTCCAACATAATTAGTTTAGTGTAATTACCGCTTTGCTGACTTAAGTAAGAACATGATCATCGGCAGTAAGCAATAACAATAAGTTTGTCTGCTTATGACTCCAGGTGTGTTTTCCTGTTGTAACACCTGAAATCCCTAAGGAGTAATTATTTCGGCAGAAGCAGCACTTAGATATCAAACATTTTGTACAAATTCTCTCCACAATCACAGTAGGTGTTTCTTTATGCTAGTCAGAATTGGTAAATTGAAATACCCCTGTGTATACCCGAAACTATGAATGCATTAGATCAAATGACATATTATTACCAGAGACCATGAAAAAGAGCAGTCTGTTTTGCGGAATTGTTATATTTCTATTGTTAGCAAGCGAGCGTTGTCTCTCACAAAAGACTTCGCGAAATTCGGACTTCGAAATTGATATTTCTGGTGGACGAATGCAGGATGCCTTCAATTGGTCGATTGCCGGCTATACAACTGACAACACCTATATCAATATTCTTTCAGAGCTAGCCTGGAAAAATTTAAAAAGTAATGAAATATTAATCGCCGGCAGCTATCGTTTTAAAGATAAGCTGCTTGTTCGAGCCATATTTTCGAAAGCATCAATCTATGATGGAACCGTCAGCGATACCGATTTCCAAAAGAGCAATAGAAAGGATGCGGTATATTCTGGAGTATTTGAGAGTAATGACGGACAATTGTTAAGCTACGGCCTAACTGGAGGGTACTGTATTTCATTAACCGATAACATCTCAATTACACCTTTTATCGGATACGGCGCCGCAAGTCAGGAACTATATATATCGGAAGACAAGGGTCCGGCAAATCTAAACCTGCAAAGCACTTATGATGCAAGGTGGTTGGGTTACAAAGTAGGTTTTGAGATGGAATTTGCGATTGGTAAAAAACTTAATCTGTTGAATCGATTCACTTACAATCAAATCGATTATTCCGCGGACGCAAATTGGAATTTAATTGATGTCTTCCAACATCCGGTCAGTTTCACTCACAAATCCAAAGGATTCGGTATCGTACCTGAAGTTATCATTGGCTACAGTTTGACTCCATTCCTTAAAGCAACCTTGAGGGGACAATTCAGTTATTGGAATACTGGAGAGGGAGAAGATAAATTGTTCCTTCAAAATGGTCAGGTTTTGAGCACTCCACTTAACAAAGTTGAGAGGAAAAGCAAAGGGATTTCTATTGGACTTTCAGTTAACCTAGGAAGGCTTCTAGAACATAAACAGGAATAACCTAAAGTGACGATTCTTACCTGCGGCGTCGGTATAAAGTACAGGTTTTTCTGGAGCTGGTTCGCCAGAAAGGAATAACTACCTTGAAATGTAAAAGGGCTGTCTTCATTTTCAGAACGACAGCCCTTTATTTTTAAGTACGGTCGTTATTCAAGGCGCCAGCGTTGCTGATTTTGCCCGCTCCATGTCCATTGAATTATTTTTCCACCATCGGTCGTAGAATTTGAGTTATCCAGGCTGCTGCCACTTACCTTGTTCCAAATTTTATAGGTACCATCAGGTTGTTGATCTATCCACCATTTTTGGTTTTCACCATAGTTAAAGGTCCATTGAACCATCTGTCTCCCGTTAGTTTTAGTACCATCAGGATTATCTAAAGCTTTTCCACTCCACTGACTTACAATATACCACGAATAGTCTGCATTCTGAGTTAATCTCCACTTTTGCTGACTACCTCCGTTTTTAGTCCATTGAACTACACCAAAACCATTAGCATTGGATGATGAATTGTCAACCGCTTTCCCACTTAGTACGTTAACAATAGAGTGGTCGCCAACGATAGGGTTGGATGATGGAATGGTAACCATTTGAATGACTACCGAACCTTCAACTTCCATCGCCCACCAATTATATGTTGTTGAGGTTTGTTCCTGGAATTTATTTCCTGTAATGTTGAAATCAGTACGACGTCTGTTCCATGCGGCATCGCAATTTTGTTTCAGCCATGGATAATATGTTCCCCACTCATTGTTTTCGCGTGCAAACTTCGCAATACCACGTACTAACTGATCGCAACCAAAGCCACCGTTTGCCGGTTTGTCTTCGTTCAAAATCCCCCAATTAATTTTAGTAAGGATACGGTTAATTGATCTTTTAGCATCGTTGTAATACATAGGATCTTTAGTTATTTTATATAAAGATTGCGCAGCATTAATCATTAAACCGTAGTTATATTGATTGTCATCACCTGTAAAATTTTTACTTGGATCCGGGCCGTAGCCTTCGAAAACCCTTCCTGTGTTGGCATCCCAGATATGAGTGCGGGCCCAAGCATAATTTTGTTTGCACTTCTCTAAGTACGCAGGATCATTTGTAGCTTCATAAAGCAAAGCACCGGTAATGATTTGTGGCCAGTTACTCAACCCACATTTTCCACCACCACTATTAATGTCATCCATTAATTCCCAAATACCACCATCAAAACGGCTGTCCCAGCCGCGGGTCCAAACCATATTCCAATTTTTGGCTGCAACATCCAAAAAAGCACGGTTCCCGGTAATCTTATAGGCTCTAATTGATGCCCAAACGGCCCACTGAACATCATCATTCCAGGTATCCCATTTCCAGTCTGTACCGTCTACTGCGATCAGGTTGGTAACCAAATCACTAACAAGAGAGGCATTGTACTGGTTTGGTGTGCGATCGTACGCGTCTTCAATGGCAAATGTTGCATACGCTTCGCCCCAGAAGAAAGTCCTGTCACGCTCCACGGCTAATCTTTTTGCAAAATAGGCCTGGCCATTATTTCTGACGATAAAGCCCCTGATATAGCCATCGATAACAGCGTCCGCATTTAAAACGCTCTGATCTACTGCTCTAGCCATGGTTGAATTCATTGCCTCACTTTTTGGTACGGGCAAGTCACGTTTACAACCGGGGATAAAAGCTGCAGTAACAAGTAGGGCAATGACACTGCAAAATCGCAATGTTGTTAATTTTTTTTTCATAATTTTAATTTTAGGGTTGATTAGTTTGGTTAATTTTTGTATTTATATGTAATTCGAGTTCGTTTAGATTGTGCGCCAGAATGGATCATTCGCCTCAATAAACTGTACAGGCACTTCATTGATGAACGTACGCAGCCAGCGAGCACAATTGTCCATACCGGCCTCTTCTTTCCTGTTATGCGAGATGATAATAAACCCTTTTTTCTGCCCTGAAGAGACCAGGTCACGTTCCCACTCCGTATTGGTGTTTTCCCGGTCGGGCTCGTAATGTACCGTAACATCAGCTAACGGCGCAACACTTTTAGGTACTTTGTTGGATCCCGTAGCTACCGTCCTTACCATTAGATTCCTATCGCCCACTACTCTTAAGCTATCTGTTCTCAACCGGCGTCTAATCTCAATTGCATAGGTCTCAAGTGTCATCACATGCGGCAGTTGCCATGTATGGCTCGTTTCATCATAATGGTACTGGTCAAAGCCCATTGCTTTATTCCAGCCTTCAGTAATGCCGTCAGGTTTGCGGGCATGCCAATTGTCATGAAACCGATGAACGAACAGGCCATTCCTTCTGATGTATTCCTGTTTATGCTGGTACATCGGGTCACCATCCAAACCTTCTCCCTGATCAAGGTTTGTCCAGAATGTTGGCTCATGCGCCAGGATAAAATTATGTCCGGCTTTAACCGATTTCTCCAAAACTTCCAGCGTTGCCATGAATGAAGTGGTGATACCGTTCACCACGATATCATTTGTGCCCGCACCTTTTACTGTATCAACAGTCGGTGTTTTCCAGGATACGCCCAGGTTCTTTTTGATCCGGTCAATGACCTCGCCAGCCATGATCTTCATATTAGCCGGCTTGTAACCGGGGGCTATTTGTCCGGATGCAAGTAACACCGACCCTGCGGAAATGCCTGCAATACCAATACCAGCTATATTGATAAACTCTCGCCTGGATATGTCTTTATTTTTCATGTTGTTAGGTAAAAATCAAACTACCCAAAATGGCTCATCGGCCGGGATCCATGTTATTGGTAAATCTTTAATAAATGTCGACAGCCATAAAGCCACTTCTTTATAACCAGGATCTTCTGCCGTCGCCCGGCCGAGCAAAACCATGGCTTTATCTTGTCCTTTCCAGGTTAACATATCCCGGAAATATTCGCAGGCCTCCCACTCTATCGCTTCGGCAATTACGATCAGGTTAACCTCGGGGTCCTTTAAAATTTCCTGTAATTGTGAGAGCTTAAACATACCGTGCGATATGGCTGCTTTAGTGATCCGTGTAGCCGGATTGCCAATAACCCGCAGCGCGGAGATATTTAATCTCTTTTTAAACTCGGCTACTGTATCCCGCAAAGTACTCACAGGGAGATTAAAGTACTTGTTCGGCCTGGCATAAGCCGGGGCATTGACATGTGGGCTACGGTATTTATCCCAGCCCAATGCTTTGGCTAAACCGATCAACTGTCCATCAGATGGGCGGTTGTTCCAGTTATCATAGTACCGCCAAAGCACCAGTTTGTTTTTTTCAATATAGTCTCTTTTAAACTGGTAGGCTGGGTCGCCGACCATATAGGTTTCCTGTTGTGAATAATATGCAGGTTGCTGGGTAATGACCAAATTATTACCCAAGGAAACCGATTTCTTCAAAACTTCAATCGATGGGGTAAATGAGGTCGCGATCCCGGTAACTAATGTATCGGGGTCGCCCGCTAAAAAAACATCCGTGGATGAATCTTTCCAGTTTGTGCCGAACTGAGTTTTTACCCGATCAATCAGCTGCTGCGCTGTAATCTGTTCTAACATAATGAATTGGGACTACGTCTATATTTGGTTTGGATAACAATGGGAGGACAATGAGTTGAAGTGATAACTATTTCACTCCCAAATTCAAATATAGCCAATCGATACGCCCTTTATCATCGCACTATTGCGACCCTCTTCAGAAACGGATCATTTGCCTTTAAAAAGAACAAATGGCAAAAAAATATGCATATTCAGGCAATCAATTGGGGCAACGAATCGAGCTGTTTGTGACATAGCGCCCGGCAACAAGCGATATCTTTTAGCTGAGCTAATAGAATTTTTACAGCAGCTCACCGGCGAAAATGGGCAAACTTTACGGCCTGTCACCCACATCTGTAAACCTAACACATCACTTTCCCCCTCACTGAACATGCTTTACATTGTCCAATATTTTACCCACTGGACATTATGCTGGTTGGAGCTTAAAAACCTGTCAATCATCTCCCCACTCCTGCGGAACTTCATTTTACCCTAAGAACTTACCGACATCAGAAGACGTCTTTCTTAGCCTGTAGCAGGTCTTTTTTGCAGATGATAACTTGCTGAATTCGGATGATGGCAGTAACAGAGAGAGAGGGTTCGTTTAGCCAGATTTGAACATAATTACGTTTCATCTGATAACCCAATAGGCTGTTGGGGCAGTTGAGATGGGAAGGATCAAATGATCTTGATTTCGGGGCCTTATTGAACCTGGACTGTCGATGTTCTATTTTTCAGCTCCTGAATGAACTGCAACGGCGGTTTCCCGTACTCTTTTTTAAACGCCCTGGAAAAACTCGTATTGCTCTGCAAACCGATGCGGGTAGCGACCTCGCTCATAGTCACATCTTCATGAGTCATGATATGGATGGCTTTCTTTAATCTAATGGTTCTTATATAATCACCTACCGGTTGCTCTGATATTTTTTTGATCTGTTGATACAATTTGGTACGACTAACATATAACTCGCTGCATAAAAAATCAACGTCAAGGTTGGGATTTTCCAGGTTCTGTTCAATAACACGCAGAAGTTTTGCCGTAAATTCCTTGTCTTTTTCTGTACTTAGATTCTTGGTTGCTTCAACCAACAGGTCATTTGAATAGTGCAGTTTGATACTTTCGCTTTGCTCAAAGAGATTTTTTACAGTCAATAATAAGACCTCCATACTGACTGGTTTTGTAAAATAGAAATCAGCACCTGATTCCAGTCCTTCGATCTTCGCAGCCACGGCGTCCTTGGCAGATAAAATAATAAAGGGAATGAATTTCAGGTCTTCCCGGCGTTTGATCTCCCGGCATAACGCTATACCGTCCATTCTTGGCATCATTACATCACTGATAATAAGATCTGGCCCACGATTAGTTGCGATCTCCAGGGCGCTCAGGCCATCGTTTGCCTCAAGGATATGATAGTGTTCCTGGAACGCCTGTTTCAAGAATGTGCGAAGTTCATCATTGTCATCAACGATCAGCAAGTGCTTTCCACTTTTTGGAGTTACGACAACGCTACCTGTTTCTTTAACAGGAAACAATACCGATTTGTCAGTCGTCTCGAGCCTGATTTTCTGATCAGCCTCAACAGCTGCTGTTTCGGGTAAGGAATAATTGTCATCGCCCCATGGTATGCCTATAACGACTTCTGTCCCTTTATTCCTCTCACTGGAAACATAAATGTCACCTTTATGAAGTGAGGTTAGACTTTTGACCAGCGCTAAACCTACGCCTGAGCCCAAGTGATCGTTGCTTACCCTGTAATAACTGTCAAATATTTGACTGATCGAATCAGCCGAAATGCCAATACCCGTATCTACGATTCTGAAATAAATGTATTTATTTGCCCGTTCCTGCTTATACAACTGTTCAAATACTGTATCATACACAGGCCTCTGGCTGTTAGAGTTGGTTAGTACCTCAAAAGATATTTGTCCGCCCCTTGGCGTGTATTTAAAGGCGTTGCTTAGTAAATTAAAAAGGACCTTCTCAAGTACCTGCCCATCAAATAAGCCCTTTAGCGGGAAGGATGCAAGCTTCCCGGCATCAATTACGAGGTTAAAGCTTATGCCCTTTTTATCAGCAAGGTCTCGGAACTCCTGTGCCAGATTTTCGCAAAATTGATCGACCATCAAGGGTCTGACATGTAATTTGATCAGGCTGTCGGACACCTTCTTGAAATTCATTAATTCGCTAATCAGGTTGAGCAGTCTTTGCGCATTTCTAAACATCAGCTGATAAGCGTCCACCAACGCTGTGTTATTATTTTGCGAGATGAGTTTTTCAAGCGGCCCCAGTATTAAAGTTAACGGAGTACGGAACTCATGCGAAATATTGGTAAAGAACTGCAGCTGTTGTTGATACAGTTCTTCACGTTGTTGATGTATCTCTTCCCGCTTTTTTTCATTAAGCTCACGTAACTCGACTTCGTTCTTTAAACGGTACCACCTGGCCTGGTAAATATATACCGCGAGCAGGGAACAAAGAAACAAGAATCCGTAGCTTATTTTAGCAGCAGTTGACTTCCACCATGGCGGGGTAATGGTAATTGCGATCTCAGCGGCCATTTTACTCCATAACCCGTCGTTGTTGGAAGCTTCTACAACAAATTTGTAATCCTCAAAATCAAGATTATTATAAACAGCTGTTGGGTTTTTCCCATCGGTGTAACGCCAGCCAACATCGAAACCGACCAATCGGTACCGATATTTACATTTAAGCGGGTTGGCGAAATGCATCGCTGAGAATGAAAGTACAATATTATTCTGACGATGATCCAATTTTAGCCCGTGAATATAGCCGACGGCTTTATCGACATAATTTTTAACTGAATCTGATCGCCCATAACCGGGCGATTGATTATTAATTAGAATTCCGGTGATCACGGGCCTGGCTGCGATCCCATTATTTTTGATTTGCCCGGGATAGAAGTAATTTAGTCCGTTCAGCCCACCGAAGTAAAGTCTGCCGCTTGCTCCTTTAAAAGAGGCGCGGACTTTAAAGCTGTTACCCTGTAAACCATCACTTTTCTCGTACCTGACGAGGGTTCCGCGCGCGGGGTTAAAGCGGATCAGCGCATTGCCCCCAATCCACAGGTTTGCGCTATTATCCATTTCCAATGCTTCTACATCTTTAAATATCCGTTGGTCGTTGTTATATCGCGTGATGGCATATTGACTCCTGTCAGCAGTGAACAATAGTTTGTTTAAACCGCCGCCGATAGTCCCTATCCAGTAAATGCCGTCATTTTGCCTGCATAGTGGCGAAAGATAATTTGAACTTAATGAATTCGGGCGCTCAGATGCCTTATAACGAACTGTGCTTAGGATAGTTCCGTCCTTGCCGATGACGAGCTGTTTAAGCCCATGGCGACTGGAAACCAACAACTGCGGCTTGTTAAGGTCGGCAAGTATAAAATGGCCTTCGCTATATTCCTTTACATGGTAATGGTTTTGCCTGTCTTTCCAAATCACACCCATTTTATCATGGTTGCCGAACCACATATTCCCATAAAGATCCCTGGCTATGGTCTCTATCTCATAGCGGGGAAATTGCGCTGAGCCGGGTGGTATCCACATCCCGGACCTGTCTGATTTGAGTATGCTGATTCCCTTTTTTGTGCCTATCCACAAGTTACGTCCACTATCCAATGCAAGCGCCAAAACTGCATCGTTTTTCAGTCTGACAGGGGTGTTTCGGGTGTTATAAAAGGTATAGGTGTTGGATTTAAAATGGTATCGATTTAAGCCGTTGGCGTTCGTACCAATCCACAGACTTTCACCGTCTTCCAGTACCGAGCGAATGTAGTTACCAGATAAAGAATTGTTATTGCCGGCGTCGTGTTGCAGGGTATAAAATAGCTTTTGGTTGAGGTCGCAGAAGTTGAGGCCACCTCCGACAGTACATGCCCACAGACATTGCGAGCGGTCAACGAATAATTTAAGCACTGAGCTCGAATTCAGCCCGTAAACTGAGTTGTTATTGGCTATCGTTTGAATGAAACGGAGCTCTTCGTCCAACTGAATGACCGACGAGCCGGTATTCAACCAGTAACCAGCCCCGTCTACGATCTGCATAATTCGATACGTATTGGTTTGAAATCGTTTCTCAATCATCAAACTTTTCAATTTGTTTGAGTTTACCCCCTTGGTGAGTACCACCTGCCCATCACCCGCAAAAATCAATTGATCATGCCTGTTGAAAGATAAGCAGGTAATAAGAGATTCGGCAAAACCGGAAATTTCGAGCCTTTTAAGCGTATTTTTTTCAGCAAGATACCAAAGGCCGCGGTCAGTAGCAAAATAAATATTGCCGGTCCGATCTGATGCGATGTCAAAAAACGACAGGCCCGCAGGTACAACGATCTGCTGCCTGATCAGGGAAGTGCCCTTTATAAGATAAACCTTGAGTTTGTTCGCGTCCAGACCGTAAATCAGGTCGTCCTTTTTCAACAGTTTGGAAAGAACCGGGCTGTTTTCTTTACCTTCAGGCTTAAAGTCAAGATATCTTTCGACAGAGGGGTCAAAACACTGCACACCATCCTCGGTACCGAGCCATATGTTCCCAACCTTATCTGGCTGGGAACAAAGGATCCTGTTTTTTTGCGCATTGCTGATAGGTACATTATTATTGTAATACTTTTTAATAACATAACCGTCATAGCGGTCAAGCCCGAAATTCGTGCCGACCCACAAATAGCCTTTGCCATCCTGGGCAATATCATTTGCATCGGTATGCGATAGTCCCTCATCCACGGTCAGGTATTTAAACCGGTAAGAAAAGGACTGCGAAAGGCAGGGTTGGGTCAGCAGCACGCTGAGCACTGCAGAGCAAGCAAATGTGCCAACGACCCGGCTTATTTTCAGCCAGAACAAACCTTTAAATATCATCAATAGCAGGCGGTTAGATAACAAATCTAATAAAATATACGGTTGTCACAAAAAGAGGGAATACGCTCATCACTGTATAAAGTGGCAAATAATATGCACGATCGGCCAATCGAATATTTTAACATAATAGGTTAATTGCACAACTAACCAGGAGATCCATTATGAATGATTTTTTACTTGGAAAAAAGATCACAGCTGTTTTACTGATCATGGCTTTTAGCCGTATCGCGAGTTTTGCCTTTCAGCAACCGTCTAACCCTTTTTTATCTAAAACAGACACCGCACTAGTTCCGACCGAGATACAGGATCCCGAAAATACCGGCGTGAATAAAGAGTTGAACCATACTACATTGATGCCATATGGTTCCTTGAAAGAAGCATTGGCTGCTAATCGCCATGCCTCCTCTTATTGCCGCAGCCTGAATGGGCTATGGAAGTTCCACTGGGTAGACTGGCCGCAAAAACGACCAGTCAATTTCTATCAGACAAGTTTTGACGTATCTGGCTGGAAAAGCATCGAGGTGCCCTCGTGCTGGCAAATGAAAGGATATGGTATCCCTATTTATACCAACATCACTTTCCCCTTTAAAAAAGATTTTCCACGGGTTATGAGCACACCGCCGGAACAATATACTGCTTTCAGGCAACGGAACGAGGTAGGCAGTTACCGCCGCGATTTTACCGTGCCGGCCGAATGGAATGGCCGCCACATATTCATTGCTTTTGACGGGGTTGATGCCGGTTTCTTTATCTGGGTGAACGGTCAAAAAGTCGGCTACAGCGTGAATAGTAAGAATACTGCCGAGTTTGACCTGACCAAATATATTAAGCCTGGAAAGAACACTTTAGCGGTAGAAGTCTACCGTTATACCTCGGGAAGCTACCTAGAAGACCAGGATATGTGGCGCATGAGCGGCATTTTCCGTAATGTTACTTTATGGAGCGCTCCGGAGTTGCACGTTCGTGATTACGCAATTAAAACAACTTTCGATAAGCAATTTCGTAGTGCTAATGTGCTGGTTAATACAAAAGTTAAAAACTACGGGTCTGTCGCGACAAAAGCAAGAACAATTAAAGTTGCGCTATATAATGGTACTTTGGAAGTACACGGAGCAGTTGGCACGGGTAATATCCCAGGGCTAGGGCCGGGGGAAGAGGCTCAAGTCAAGGTAAATTTCCAGGTGAAAGATCCCAAGAAATGGACAGCAGAGACCCCCACGCTTTATACTTCGGTCATTACAGTTAATGAAGGACAAAACACCATCGAAACACTTTCGTCAAAAACCGGCTTCCGCCAGATTGAAATAAAAGGCCGGATATTTTTACTTAACGGGGTGCCCATCAAATTAAAAGGTGTGAACCGTCATGAACATGAGCCCGAAAGCGGCCACACCGTTACTGAAGACCAGATGATAAAAGATATCAAACTTATCAAGCAAGCGAACTGCAACCACATACGTACCAGTCATTATGCCAACGATCCGCGCTGGTATGAGCTATGTGACCAGTATGGCATTTATCTGGTTGCCGAAGCTAACTTAGAGTGTCATGGCGCAATGAATGATTTTAATGAAGAACCTCGGATAAAAGCCGCGCTGATAGAAAGAAACGTTGCCAACGTGGAAAATTTTAAAAACCATGCTTCAGTAATTATCTGGTCCTTAGGCAATGAGTGCGGAAAGGKGGSRKMANRAYTNKTASGKMWRTRRTWRMAGNYWYKMWWGNCNTYGATRAKYKKSMWANKCNTTANCKAANGNWTYGGWASAGSGKMTGATAAGAATCCTGCTGATATGGATAGCGAAATGTATACCGGCTTTGCGGCTCTGGAAAGTCGTGCTACCGACCCCAAATTAACCAAGCCTTTTTATTTATGCGAGTTCGTGCATGGCATGTTCAATTCCATGGGATCAGTAGACGTATATAATGACCTTTTTGATAAATATCCGAWCYTANCTGGGTGGCGCGCTTTGGGAGTGGCATGACCTGGGCCTTTACAACAACCGTGATCCAGAGCACCCCATAATCGCCTATGGCGGTGGTTTTGATGATCACCCCAATGATAAATATACCATTCTTAACGGCGTGGTGTTTTCAGATCGCAGTCCTAAACCGCATTACTACGAATTAAAACACTGTTATGAGTGGGTAAGCATTCAGCCGAAGGACCTTAAGAACCGTATTTTCACCATCCAAAACAAATATCAGTTCATTAATCTGAACGGCCTGAGGGCGAAATGGGAATTATTTGAGAATGGCAATAAGCCCTTGTCATCAGGTGATATCGCCTTTGGGCTGGTTAACCCTGGCCAGGTAAAGGACATTCAGTTGCCCTATAAATTTACACCAAAACCAGGTATGGAATACTTTGTGCGGATCTCTTTTACGCTGGCAACTGACCAATTATGGGCAAAAAAAGGGTTTGAAACTGTAGCCAGACAATTTGAGCTGCCAGTAGCAGTAACTAAGTTGGATGATTTAAAAGGCGGGAGCCTGACAATGAACGAGGCTAAAAATGAAATCAGGATAACGGGAACCGGCTTCGGGCTAACATTTGATAAAGTAAAAGGTACTTTCTCTACAATTGAAACTGAGGGCGAGAATATTTTGGTAGCTGGTGGTGGCCCGGCCTTACACCTGTGGCGCGCGCCACATCAAAATGACGACGCTGATTATAATAAAAACTGGGAGAAATACGGGTTAAAAATGATTGCCTGGACGGTGGATCAGGTGACAAGCAAACAGCTTTCTGCCGATGCAGTAGAGATCAGTACAACCCTTACCGGTGTAGGAAAACTAAATTTTACCGTTCATCATAAAGTAGTTTACACCATTAATGGACGGGGTGAGATCAGAGCGGTGAACGATGTTGATTTTAGCGAGCCCAATCTATTACTGGCCAAAATTGGTGTGCGGCTCTTTCTCAGGAGAGATCTCAACCAATTTGATTACCTGGGCCGGGGTCCTCTGGAAAACTACGTGAACCGCAAAAACGCATCAGAGGTCGGACACTATTACAGCACTGTAGCCGAACAGCTGACCCCCTACGAAAAGCCGATGGAGGCCGGTAACCACGAGGATGTCCGCTGGGCTAACTTGATATCGGCTACGGGTGTCAGTCTTAACGTCAAACACCTTGACGCGTTGATACAAGTTGCTGCCCTGCCCTACAGCGACGAGGAAATGGAACCTGTCGCGTACCGGATAGACCTGCCAACAAGTAAGCAAACCGTATTATCCATCAGCCATAAAACATTGGGGGTTTGGAGCCGGTCAAAAATGATAGAAACCAATTTAGTGTATGCGCGCCCTGCCACATTTAGTTATCAGTTGCAATTATTCAAAAAGAAATGAAGATGGTAAACATATTTTTTAAGAAAGGACATTTATTCCTGGCATTTGCATTAACGCTGGGACAACAGGCAGCTTTCGCCTTCAAGCAAGGCGACGGCTTTTTATCAAAAGCAGATACCGCTTTTGTTCCCCAGGAGATCCAGGATCCGGAGAACCTGGGTATCAATAAAGAGGCTGCCCATGCAACATTAATGCCTTATGCTTCCTTAAAGGAAGCGCTGGCGGGAAACAGGCATGCTTCATCCTTTTCCCGTAGTCTTAATGGGACCTGGAAGTTCAATTGGGTGGACTGGCCGCAAAAGCGCCCAGTGGATTTTTATAAAACAGATTATGACGTTTCGCGCTGGAAAAATATCACAGTACCTTCAAACTGGCAGACTGCGGGCTACGGAACGCCGATCTATACGAATATCACTTATCCGTTTAAAAAGGATTTTCCGTGGATAATGAGCACCCCGCCGCAAAAATATACCACTTATAAACAGCGCAACGATGTGGGTAGCTATCGCAGGGATTTTACCGTACCGGCCGAATGGGCGGGACGACGCGTCTTCATCACATTTGATGGCGTTGATGCCGGTTTTTTTATCTGGGTCAACGGGCGAAAAGTTGGCTATAGTGTTAACAGCCGCAATGCGGCTGAATTTGACCTGACAAACTATCTTAGACCAGGTAAGAACGTTTTGGCTGTCGAGGTTTACCGCTTTACATCAGCCAGTTATTTTGAAGACCAGGACATGTGGCGATTAAGCGGGATCTTTAGAAATGTCACCTTGTGGAGCGTCCAGCAACAACATATCCGCGATTATTTCATCAAAACCAAACTGGACGCCCAATACAAAAATGCTGATGTAACCGTTACTACTAAGGTTAAAAACTATAGCACTTCACCAACCAGAGCAAGGCAGGTGACAGTAACACTATATCATGGCACAATGCCAGTTGCCGGTTCGACAGGTAAAAGCAGTGTGCCTGCTTTGCAGCCTGGCGAAGAAGCCAATGTTACGGTAAAGTTTCATGTCGCCAACCCGCAAAAGTGGACGGCAGAGACTCCGAACCTTTATACCTCCATCATTATGCTTAAAGATGGCAATAAAGTGATGGAAACATTGTCCTCGCGCACAGGTTTCCGTGAGATTGAAATCAAAGCGCGGGTATTTATGATCAATGGTGTACCAGTTAAGTTATTGGGTACAAACAGGCACGAGCACTGGCCGGATGTGGGTCATGCTGTTACCGAAGCGCAAATGCTTATTGAACTGAACCTGCTTAAACAGGGTAATTGTAACCATGTACGAACCTGCCATTACTCTGATGATCCTCGCTGGTATGAACTGTGCGACCTGTACGGGATTTATCTTGTTGCCGAAGCGAATGTCGAGTGCCACGGTGCCATGAACCAGTTTAATGAAGAGCCAAGAGCAAAGGCAGCAATTATAGACAGGAACGTAGCCAACGTGGAAGGTTTTAAGAATCACCCTTCGGTCATTATCTGGTCCTTAGGCAATGAAAATGGCAGCGGTGGCACAAACTTCAGGGCCGCGTTAAATGTGGTAAGAGGGCTTGATCCAAGCCGCCCAACACATTATGAGGGCTTCGGAACCGGCGACAGCAAAAATCCGGCTGATATGGATAGCGAGATGTATACCGGCTTTGCCGCCCTGGATAAACGCGCCAATGATCCGGCACTTACCAAACCGTTCTACATCTGCGAATACGAACATAGCCGTTTCAGCTCCATGGGGTCATTAGACTTATATGTAGAAATGTTTCATAAGTATCCTGCGTTACTGGGTGGCGCGATATGGGAATGGGCCGACCAGGGACTATATAATTATCGCGACCCCAAACGTAAGTTTACAGCTTTTGGCGGTGGTTTTGGTGACCAGCCAAACGACCATTACTCGCCCATGAATGGAACGGTATTTTCGGACAGGACCCTCAAACCCCATTATGCCGAAATGAAACATGCTTACCAATGGGTTGTTATAAAGGCAAAAGATCTTAAAACTAAGCTGTTCACCATAAAAAATCGTTATGAATTTATTGACCTCAACGGTTTTACGGCCAAATGGGAAGTCAGTGAAGATGGGATACCCTTAACATCGGGCAGCTTTAATGTAGGTCTGATCAGTCCCGGAGAAGAAAAGGACGTTCAGGTATCTTATAAGTTCACGGAAAAACCGGGCAAGGAATATTTCCTTAAAGTATCATTCGGTTTAGCTAAGGATGAATTATGGGCAAAAAAGGGTTTCGAACTGATATCGCAGCAGTTTGAAATCACCGGCCCTGTCCGGGTTTCTAAGGAAATGGTAAAGGGCGGTAGCTTAACACTAAATGAATCACCCGGCAACATCCAGGTGAAAGGTGATGATTTTAGGCTTGAGTTTGATAAACTCAAAGGCACGTTCATAAAAATCGAACAAAGCGGTATCAATATCCTTACAGAAGCCGGTGGCCCTATGCTGCAGCTATGGCGTTCGCCGCATATTGATGATGACGTCACCTGGGGTTACGCCAAAGGCTGGGACAAGTATGGTTTACGCACCATTACCTGGGTTACAGATGAGGTGAAAAGTGCTAAAGTATCGCCTAACGCAATAGAGATCAAAGCTAATTTAACAGGCGCCGGTAAAGAAGGATTCAAAGTTCATCATAAAGTGACTTACACCATTACTGCCGATGGCGTAATCAATGCAGCCAATGATATAAGTTTTGAGAGTGACCCGAAACTAGTATTAGGCCGCATCGGCGTACGGCTGCTGTTAGACAAAAGTTTGGAACAGTTCGATTACCTTGGTCGCGGCCCGCTGGAAACCTATAACAACCGTAAAGGTGGTTTTGATATCGCGCATTATCACAGTAAAGTTAGCGATCAGCTTACACCTTACGAAAAACCGATGGAGAGTGGCAACCATGAAGATGTGCGGTGGGCAAACTTAGCCACTGCCAAAGGTTTGGGGATTCATATCACCCATGTGGATTCATTATTACAAATCGCTGCCGTGCCATATACCGACGAGGAAACCGAACCAGTAGAATATAAAATGGATCTGCCAGAAAGTAAGCACACAGCACTGTTTATAAACCACAAAACGCTGGGTATCGCCAGTCGCGGTCCGGTACTGGAACCATTTTTAGTTTATGCCCGACCAACCACATTTAACTACCAGTTGCGATTACATAAAAACCTAACGCCGGTGGATAAAAACGATATTTTAAAAGCTAAATTCAACAGATAGGCACTCACCGAAAAAAACATGACCAAAGAAGATGAATAAATATGTGTTTAGAAAGACAATAATACGCTGGTCATTACCCTTAGTTTTGCAGCGTACCGCGTCAAATGATTACGGCCACGGGCCATCAGAACCTTATAAGGCTTGCCCAAATGCAACCAGTTTTAGTTATCAATTAACTTTAAACAAAAAGTAAATGGAAATCAACAGGATGGATCGGCGACAGTTCCTATGGGGAAGCACGATCGCTGCCGTGTCTACATTGGTAAGGGTAGACAAGGTAATGGCCGGGGAACCAAATTATATAACAGCGGAAACAACCTTTGGGAAGATACGCGGAATTGAGAACCGTGGAATAAAAATATTTAAAGGGGTTCCCTATGGTGCAAACACAGGAGGCAGTAACCGTTTTATGCCCCCAGCTGATCCAGATAAGTGGACTAACGTACGCGATGCGCTACATTATGGACACAGCGCGCCGCAAAGTGTTCCGAAACCGACAAGGCCATCAACACCCAATGCCGGCCCGGTTGCCAGCCCCACGCCACGTCCGGAAGGTCCTAAATTAAAAGGGCCATCCATTTATTCAGCCTTAGGCGTTCCGGGTGGCGAACCAACCAGCGAAGGCGAGGACTGCCTGGTATTGAACCTTTGGACACCCAAGCTGAATGATGGCAGAAAAAGACCGGTAATGCTTTGGCTCCATGGCGGTGGTTTCAGAGGTGGATCGGGCTCAAATCCCGGTTGGGACGGCACCAACCTCTGCCTGCGGGGGGATGTGGTGGTAATTACTATAAATCACCGCGTCAACGTTATGGGCTTTGCAGACCTCAGCGAATTCGACCCAATGTTCAAGTCCTCCGGACAAGCTGGCATGCTGGATATTGTACATGCTCTGAAGTGGGTCAAAAATAATATTGTTACGTTTGGCGGGGATCCTGACAGGGTCCTCATCTTCGGCCAGTCAGGTGGGGGCAGAAAATGCGAAACGCTATTAGCCATGCCTGAGGCTAAGGGTCTATTCCATCGCGCGGTGATCGAGAGTGGCATCGCCATCAAAGTGGTAGATAAGAAACAAGCCATTAAGAACGCAGAACTTTTATTGGGTAAACTAGGTATATCCAAGGAAAATGTCAGGGACATCCAAAACCTCCCGCTGAGCAACATTATCGCAGCGCATTATGCTGTGAACAAGGACTTGGGGCCTGACGCCGATCTGGACACCGTAGGGTTTTCGCCATCGGTTGATGGGGTGAATATTCCGCAGCATCCGTTTTATCCGACGGCTTCAGCACTTTCAGCTGACGTGCCTATCATCATAGGCCATACGCGAACAGAATACACCGGTTTAACCACCGAAGCTAAGTTCTGGCACCTGGATGAGACAGGTCTGCAAGAGCAAATTAAAAAACTATTGGGCGGTGAGGCAGAAAAAATGATCGCTTTGTATAAAAAGGAGAATCCGGATGCCTCGCCCACCGATATCTTCTTTTTAATAGAGAGCGATTACCGGTACGGCGCAGCGACAATGAAGATAGCCGAACGCCGGGCGAGACTTGGCAAAGCGCCGGTCTACCTTTATTATTTTGCCTGGGAAAGTCCGGTGCAAGGCGGACTGTTAAAATCGCCGCACAATATAGAATGGCCTTTTGCATTTGATAACGCAGTGCTGTGTAAAGACCTGACTGGTGGGGGTTCTGACGCGATAGCGCTTGCAGATAAAGTAAGCGATGCCTGGATAGCCTTTGCCCGTACCGGCGACCCTAATACACCTAAAATGCCACGCTGGCCTGCTTATACTGTTAAAAATCGGGAGACGATGGTAATCGATAACGAAAGTAAACTTATCAACGACCCGCTAAAATCTCAGCGGGAGGCCTTGTTTAAGGTACTGGATTACAAGTAACGAATTAAAGCGTATTACTATTCAAATGAATAGCAAAGCACTAAGAACATCTTGCTCTTAGTGCCGTAATCAATTAATTCATGTTAGGTAATTGGGTTGTTCCGTACGCTGAGCGGGTTGGGATTTCCCTACTTCTATCGACCCGCCATATGAAGAATGAGACAATACTTTGTCTTATTTTGGCCTGTTCCATCGTTTCCTCATGAAGAACGCAGAAAGCATACCTTTCGCCACCATTATTCCACGCCCTTTACATTCATTTTAAGCGTGTATACAGCAGTTGTAGCAGTGATAAAAAGCACGTCTTTTTTTCTGCCGCTAAAGCAGACGTTGGTAATAGAAGGTTCGGGAATAGGTATATTACTTAATTTTTTGCCTTGGGCACTATAAATAGTAACGCCTGCCTTACTTGTGAAATAAACATTGCCTCTAACATCTAATGTCATTCCATCCGAACCCTGGTCTGCAAAAAGCTGCCCATTGGTCAAGGTCCCGTCGTTATTAATCGAATATCTATAAGTTTTTTTAGCACCTGCGTCGGCACAATAAAGGTATTTCCCGTCGGGCGTACCCACAATTCCGTTTGGTTGATTAAAATTGTTAATGACTATAATCGGCTGCGCAGCCCCTTTGGGCAGSTWKTNWRCAKWYCNGGSTNTNCRGRTSGRRTKWSMTKMGNYGTYMRMSATGGGCGCTGATAATAAGGGTCTGTCATATATATTCCGTCTTTATTGTCAATCCAAACATCATTAGGCCCGTTCATTAACTTTCCCTGATACTCTTTGAGTAGAACCGTTACTTCACCCTTAGGGTTAATAGACCATAGTTGGTTATGCTCATCGGCGCAAGCAATCAGGTTCCCTTTCTTGTCGAAATATGTGCCGTTTGATCTTCCTGAGTTATCCATAAAGAGCATTAATTTACCGTCGGTGGTATACTTCCAGATTTTGTTATTGTTTTGATCCGTGAAAAACACATTACCTTTTTTATCTACTGAAGAGCCCTCAGTAAAACCGAACTGTCTGGCTACTAATTTTGGTTTGGTTAGAGTATCGTATAAAGGCTTATCCTGGGACAGGGCGTTCAGGAAACTGAATGTCGATAAAATCACCAATGTGATGCTGTTAAATTTTTTCATATCTGATGAATGTATGGGTTGATTTAAGTTTCTCAGCAATATTAGTAATAAGATTTATAACCTGTTATATACGCCGTTTCCAATTATTTAACAATGTACAACAAGACAATAAATATGTACAATCAGGTAATCGCTGGCCTGCTCCAAAAAGGTAATTTACATTGCAAACAGGCTACCGTTATTAACCAATTATTAAGATATGAGAAAGATTGCTTTGCAATTAAAAGTTATACCACTGGCATTATTGCTTCTTTTTACGGTTGCAAGTTCCGGTTATTCTCAGATAACGTGGAATACTATGAAAAGCGAGAACAAGGTATTAAAACTGGCCATTTGGTTCACCGCACAGGAGGTCGATAAATTCTTATCGAACCCGCGGGGAATGAACGATGCGGTTAACTGGTGTAAAAAATATGGTGCAACAAAAGTACATTTGGAAGCTTTTGGCCGTGGTTTATACGCCAAACGAGAAACTCTGCTTTCAGCAAGAGACAGGTTTAGAAAGGAGGGCATTGAGGTTGCCACTGGTGTAACTACCACCAAGTTTGGCAAAGACGCAGTCAACGGTGGCGATGGGGCGGTTGAATGGACCGGGTCGCAATGCTATACCAATAAAGGCACGCAGCGCGAACTTCAGCGGTTGATCGAATATACTGCCTCAATGTTTGATGAGATCATATTGGACGACTGGTATTTCACCCAATGCCAATGCGACGAGTGTATCAAGGCAAGAGGAGATCTATCCTGGTCGAAATATTATACCGATCTAATGACCAAAGTCAGCCGTGAGCGTGTAGTTGGCCCGGCGCACAGGGTTAATCCAAATGTTAAAGTCATCATCAAATACCCCCAATGGTATGATCAGTTTCACATGCGGGGCTACGATGTGGTTGGCCAACCACCGCTATTCGATGGTTTATGGACAGGTACTGAAGACCGCAATTTTGAATATGAGAAAGACAACCTTGGGTATGAAATTGGATACAACGCATATTTTAATMTKMGCTNGGCAGGCTACATTGGGTGTTGCTAAAGGTGGTGGCTGGTTTGATACCGGTGGCACCCGCACGAAGGTTACCACTTATATGGAGCAAGCGCGTCATACTGTGTTGGGCGAAGGCAACACCATGATATTGTGGAGTTACGGCGGCCATGTAGGTGCACCAAATAAAATGGATGCTCTCTTAAAAGAATACCCGGGATTAATAAAACTGGCTAAAATAGTTAGGGGCAAACCTGTTAAAGGAGTACACATAGTTAAACCGGGCAACAGCGATTCGTTTGAAGAAACCTGGCTTTTAAGTTTCCTGGGCGAACTTGGTATTCCTTTTGTCCCGGCCAGTGTAATTGACGAGAAAGCCAAATCGGCGGTATTTTCTGTACATGCGCTTAAGGATCCTGATTTCATCGACAAATTTCAGCGCATAGTAAACAAAGGTACCCCGCTGGTACTCACCGATGGCCTGGCTAAACGGATGGCCGATCGTCCTGCATTTTTAAATAACGCCAACGTAACTTATCTGCCTATTAAAGGGTCCCCCAAGACAGTCTTAAACTTAACACGTGAGCAAATCAAAGTTTACCGTGATAAGCTACTGGCACCATTCGAGATGAAATTTGACGCCCCAAGCAGGGTTGAGCTGTATCTTTTTGGCAATCATACTCTTGTAGTTGAAAACATAAACGAAACCGCTGTTGATGTATCGCTTGATTTCGCAAAAATATCCGAGGCCAATAAAATTTTGACATTACCTGAGAAAGCCACCATCACCCTTTCAAAAACGGGCAATAGTGTAAAAATGCACATCGAGCCAAATTCACTAATCGTTGTAGAGTACAAATAACAGATATCGATATGTTAAGCAATTATAAAAGATCATGGATTACTGCAGGTTCAGTGGCTGCCCTACTGTTTACAGCAATAACAGTTAAGGCACAAAAAAAGCAGCTTCGCCCAGTTGATTACGTAGACCCAATGGTCGGCACCGCCCCTATGCTGGATAAAGAGCATCTGGGCAATAACCCGGCGCCTAACGAGGATTTGTATTACGGAAGTGTTAATCCTGCCGCTAAAGTACCGGATCCGAATGGAACTTTACAACTTGGCCCTGTAAGTAGCTTTGATGGTTGCTGCTATCATGTACGTGGCTCGGGGTATCGTTATGATGACGGATCTATTATGGGCTTTACACATTTTAATGCGCAGTATAGCCGCGACAATTACCTGTTGTTTATGCCTACAGTTGGAAGTATCACCACCGATCCCGGCACGATTCAGCATCCATTTATCGGCTACCGCTCAACAAAAGATACTTTACAAGAAAAGGCATCGGCAGGATACTACACTGTAATGCTGACAAAATATGGCATTAAAGCCGAGCTAACCGCCACTAAAAATTGCGGCGTGCATCGCTACACTTTCCCAGCAACAAAGCAGGCCAACGTTTTAATTGACCTGAGCAACAGCCGTCCTGAAGCTACCGATGCGTCAGTTTCCATTATTGATAAGCGAACTATAGAAGGCTACCAAAATACAGGCCGTACCAAGATCTATTTTCGGGCAGTATTTAGTAAAGATTTCGTGTTATCAGGCACGTGGAAAAATGAAATAATCACCGCCAATTCGTTGTCGGCAAGCGGCACGCCAGTTGGAGCATACGTAACTTTTAATACTACCAATGGCGAACAAGTGTTAATTAAAGTGGGCACCTCTAAAATCAGTATAGAAGATGCCGCCAGTAACCTTCAACAAGAAATTCCAGGGATGGATTTCGAATCGGTACACCAACAGGCTGTCACCCAGTGGAACGATGTGTTGAGCCATATTGCAGTTGATGGTGGTGCCGACTTTGACCGCAAGAATTTCTACACCTCTATGTACCACTTGACCGAAGGACCTGCCTACGCTGGCGGCTGGCAAGGGGGTGCTTTTTGCACACCCTGGACAGTAAGAATATTTATGCGTGGTCGCGATTGGTATAATGAGCGACTTGAAAACCGTGATAAAAACAATCTGGGCAGCAGGTGGGTCTGGAGTGGCGAGTTCTGGGGTATTGGTTCGGCATGGGCGCCTTTGGGGATGTATAAACGTGGCTTTAAAAACTTTGACCTGCCTGAGATCTATGCCAAATTACGCGAGGAAGCCATGACCGGTGGCGGCGCTATCGGTGATGCTTATCGTAAGTATGGCTATGTGCCGATCGGCGTGGTGAATAACTGTATTAACCACTCGCTCGGCCTGGCTTATAGCGATCACGTACTTGCAGAATACGCCAGGGAGCTGGGTAAGACGGATGACTATAAAATGTTCTCCGAACGGTCAAAAAATTATAAGAATGTTTACAACGCTTCTGTAGGTTTCTTTATGCCTCGTCATGCGGATGGCAGCTGGTTGTTAATTGACCCATATGATGTACATGCTGAAAGTATTTTCCGGGAAGGTAATGCCTGGAATTACCTTTTTTATGTTATGGGTGATATTCCAGGTTTGGTTGACTTATTAGGCGGACCGAAAAGCTTTTCAGCCAAGTTAGATACCATGTTTAATAAACCAATGCCAAAGACCGCATTCCCGCTGCGCGATGTAACCGGTTTTTTAAACCTGTATGCGCATGGTAATGAAGTATATCGCCACATCCCTTACCTGTACAACTATTCGGGGCAGCCATGGAAGACCCAGGCGATTGTACGCGAGATTCAAAAAACATTGTACCGACCGACACCATCCGGTATGTGTGGCATGGACGATTATGGTCAGCAATCTGGTTGGTATGTATCCAGTGCAATGGGGTTTTATCATGTAGATAACTTAACCGGATATTGCGATATTGGCAGCCCGTTGTTCCCGAAGGTTACTATTAACCTAGACGGATCGGAACCTGGTAAATTCGAAATCATAGCGCACAGTGTATCAGAAAAGAATAAGTATATCCAATCGGCGACGCTTAATGGCAAACCATTGAATGTTCCTAGATTCCACCATAATGATATTATTGCTGGTGGCAGCCTGATTTTCGAAATGGGTCCGGAGCCTAATTACAAATGGGGAATTGATATGAGCGCCGAAAACTAGGAGTTCAAATGTTGACTTCGCTTACCATCTTTATCGTTTATACTGCGCCAACCTTCACGCGGAATTACGCGGGTTTTTGTCGTTAGCCATATTGCCGAAATTCTAAATGTGCTTTCGAACAAATTTATAATGACAAGCTCTTGGTCCTGGCTTTATTCATCTTTTTTCTCTCTTTATCAATTTTCATTTTATTTCCACTAACAGTTTCAACTTTTTGGCTGACAATAGATACAGGATCATTCACTAAATTTTCTGATACAGCTTTAATTTTATCAAATTGATACGCAATCAGTTCTTGAATATCAGATTTTATTTTCTTATAGTTTTCCTCGATATCGTCTTCGGAGATCTCCCTTATTTTAGGCAACGGAACATAGCCATTTTCTTCGGCCTTTATTGCCGAATGATCATTCACAATCTCCGCGTGGAACATCTTCAAATCAATCTTGTGATCAGGATTATCCGCCACCATTCCCACAAATTGCCCGGAAGAAAGCGAAGCAATCTTACTGGCCGGAATGGCAGAATCCATCTGGGTAGATTTGCTCAAAGAAGTATCACTGCTGTTGATGCTCAGGCTCTGCCTGTCCTGAACAATCTTCCCGAACGTTTTAGACAACTTCTCCGCCCAGTCCCCACTTACCTGACCACTGATGATGTTGCCTGAAATCCCGGCGATGATATTCGCCTGTTCCGCCCCATATTCTTTTTTCAACTGCTCGACAGACTGAATCCCGATGGTACAGCTCACGAGGTTGCTTCTTGCTGTCGTAATCGTCGGCACCAAATCAGCCACTAAAGTCGGGTACTCATCAAACACCAGGCTGCATTTGAGTTTATTTTTTTGATTGGCGAGCTTTAAGATCCTGGTCACATAGAGAGACAATACTGCTCCATAAGTTTGCAGCTTTTGCGGGTTGTTCCCTAAACAAATTATTTTAGGCACCTGAGGATTGTTGATGTCCAGCGTAAAATCATTCCCGCTCAAAACGTAATACAGTTTAGGAGAGACCAGTCTGGCCATACTGATCTTCGCGCTACCGATCTGTCCCTCCAACTGCCCCCATTCTTCTTTCTCCCAGACAGAAACAAAGGGATTTAAGAGTGCCTGGATTTCCTCCTCCATAGTCAGCACGGTAAACAGCCTTTTGTAATCGACCATCATCAGCTCTATTGCATGTGGGAGCGTACAATACCTACCGTTCTCATATTTCTTCAGGAACCAGATCAGTGCAGTCACAAAACTTATTGCAGACTCTACGAAAAAATCGCCTTGCTTTTTCAACCATTCCCGATTCAGCCCAAGCATAATCGTTCTTGCCGATTCCGTAGCATCGGTGATGTCGGTCATCCCTTTTGGTTCCAATGGATTACACCTATGCATGATCTCGTCGAAATTGATCACGCAGAAAATCGGCTTCACCTTAAAGTTTTTGGCATATTTAAGCAGCTTGTTGTACGCCAGTGTTGTCAAATCCGGGTATTTAAAATCATAGGCTAACATGGCAAAACCCTTCTTTAAGTGCTGGTCAATGACATGTCGGATATAAAAGTAGGTTTTCCCGGCACCAGCACTTCCCGACAGCAAGGTACTTCGAAAGGGGTTGATGATGTTGATCCAGCCATCCCGCTGTTTACCCTTTAACCAATATTTCGTTGGTAAATTGATGCTGTACTCATTTTCCAGCAGCCTCTCTTCCTGCGGAAAAGTCTCGTTGTCTTTATTAAAGGTGTCGCCACTGAGGTTGACTTGTAACAACCTGGACAGTAGATTTCCACCGGCTAAAATGAGCAGGTAACCGGTACTGGTCATCCCGATGTACAACATGGCAATGGTGTCGGCACTGGTGTTCAAGCCTAAAAAGAAATGACTGATGCTGTAAAGGATTAATCCAATAGCGAGGTAGGTAATAATGGTCTGCTTTCGGATCTTTTCATCTTTCTTGCCCTTAGTCGCCATCAGGGACACCAGCAGTAAAAACAAAGCAGCGGATTTAGAAAGTATTTCAGTTGTGAAAACTGCCATTGGCATTATTTTTTTCAGAATGTTATTGGTCAATTCAGCGGTTAGTTGCCATTGCTGAAATGCATCATAGCAAAATATATAGAAATGGATCGCAAGTATCATCAGGCTGAGTAACCTGGTGAAGTCAGTGATCTTGCGTAAAGCCTGTATGTTTTCTCCTGTTTGCATAGTCAAGGGTTTAGATGTTTAATTTCTTTCGTTTCTTTTTCCTGGGCAGTCGGCTTGAAGAATCAAATTGCTCTTTCAGCATCGTTTCTAAAAGGTTGGGAATTGTAGTTGCTATATCGTTCAAGCGCTCGGAAGCATTGATTCTGTCAACAGGACTCGTTGACTTTTGGCTGTTTTTAATTGACATTTGTAAAGCTTCTGCAGACATTCTGTTGCTTTCCAGATTTGAAAGGATAGCTTTTGCACCATAGGCCTTGCCCAGGTCACTGCCATTGAATACGGTCTTATGCCAATTGTCCACATAAGTAATTCCGAAGGCCTGACCGTTTGCACCTATCCTGAACACTGCATGGATTCCCGCTGATCCCATCGCCTTGATAAAAGCTTCCTGGTTTCTGGGTTTGGCTGCCAGGATCTTATCAATCGATTTTTTGAGTTGAGGTTTGTATTGCAGCCTGCTTTCTGCGTGCTTTACAAATTGCTTTTCCAAAAAAGGCAGTGTGGGTTTGGAGTGCAGGGAGCTAGACTTAATCGGCACGCCAATCTTGTTTCCTTTTTCATCCAGCAGGCTATAGATCAATCCTTTCTTCTGGAACATCAGCGTATCTTCAGCACCAAGGTCAGCTACCACATTGAACTGTTTCAAAACCGCATTCAATTCAGCAACTGAGGTGAATTGATAAGAACCGATAATGGCGTTTACTGTATTGCTGACCGCTCTTTTGGTTGGTACTTTTCCATAGATGACCTTTTGCACATCTACAGGGCCTATCCCTGGCCCAAGTTTAAGCCGGTTACTTTCTGCTTTTACCAGGTCGAACTCGATTTCAATTTCCTTCCTTGCCTTTTCCGACTGATTTGCGCCTATGTTATGCAGGTCGATGCGCTCACCATCTGCCTGAACATTGGTCGTTACGATATGGACGTGGTCATGTCCGGCATCGTTATGCCGGTAGACCAGAAACGGCTGGTCACCGAAGCCTATGCGATCCATGTAGGTCAATGCGATCTGTTGTAATTTGTAGTCTTTTAGCTTTTCAGATGAATGAAAATTTAAGGAAATGTGCAGGGTATTGGTCTTCACCTTTGGATTTAGCATTAGGAGGTTTTCAAATCGTTGCAGCTTCTGGTGAAAATTCATCTGGTCAATATCCCCGGCAAAGCCACTGGCCACGATCAGCTCAGCTTTTCCTTCTGCTACCTTGTTTTCATTGTATTGCAGTGCCCCTCTCATACTTTTCCCGGTTATGATCTTGGCAACCATCTTTCTGCAAGCCTGTTGATAATCAAAAGTAGGGTGGCCGTTTTTGCTTCCACCTGCTGATAAAGCTGTGTCACTTTGGCCACCTGGATTGCCTGGGAATGTACCCGCTTGTCACTATGAAAAGCCTTGGTGATCTGGTTGATGTTGATCCCGATTGCCCTTAATTCTTTCCTGATCAAGGCCAGTTCTTCCATGGCACTATTTAGGGTGATGTCTTTGTAAAACAAGGTGATTTTTTCCTGACTGAGGATCTTGCGTGCAGCTTCCCCGACCGTGCGGCAATCGCTGCTTTTGCTGATCTTTTCCAGCCTTAAGAAAGCGGCATCAGTCAGGCGGATTCTCAGCACACGGCTCAGTATCTTCTGCGGTTCGGCAGATTTTTTCCTGGCCATTACCTCGATATTTTATGGTTTCCAGAAGGGGCAAGTTCCGCAGCCCCTTCATTTCTTGTGGCAACAAGCAAAGAGATTTTCGTAGACGAAAATACATCTTTGCTGGGCTCAGGTGAGACTAAAATTACCGCGGTCTTCTGCGGAGAAATCCTGTTCTTTGCGTTCATCATGTTTGTGGATTTACTGAGCCCTTCCGGGTTTGTGAAATATGTTCTGCTCTTCCTGCACCTGGCGTTGTTCGTCTTCCATCGGCAGCATGGATCGGAGCAATTGCCGGATTTTCTTTCGCTCCTGAACGATCTTCTTTCTCGGCAACTTTCGTAGGTAAGTTGACATTGGCGCTGAATGTTCCGTCTTAAGTTTTACTAATGTTCTCATGGCAATATTAATTGCTGGCAAAGTTTGTAACAGAAGTCAGTGAGCAGTCCCAAGTTGGGAGTAAAACGGGATTGACAGAAATATTTTCTAATTTTAATTGATGAATTTCAGAGAAGCGGAATTAGCTGATATCGCACAAATGCAGGTGGTCAGACATTTGGTAAAAGAGAACACGCTAAGCGATCCGAATTTGGTTCCCGATAAGGACGTTGCCTATTACATCACAGTAAAAGGCAAGGGATGGGTGGCCGAATCAGAAGGGAAAGTTGTTGGCTTTGCTATCGTTGACTTGGAGGACAAAAGCGTCTGGGCTTTATTTGTTGATCCTGTCCACGCAGAAAAAGGCATAGGAAAGGAATTACACCGGTTAATGATGGATTGGTATTTTAGCCAAACCAACGACGCAATTGTGTTAGGCACTGCTCCAAATACCCGGGCAGAAAAATTTTATACTCTCCAGGGATGGAAAGAAATCGGAAGTTATTCCAATGGTGAAACAAAGTTTGAGATGAAATTCGAAGTTTGGGCATAACAAACAGTGCTGACGCCGCATATTAAAAAATATAGACAGACCGTTCAGGATTTGGTCAAATCGTTCGAACTCGTAGCTGTAGATATTATAGGGCAGCACTAAAACCCAATTAATCAGTCGCTGTAAATCAGCTGTTTATAAGTCATTCCATAAAATAAGCGTTTTATTTAACGTTCCCGCGCCAGAAGTACTTAATTTTGCCAGGGCAAAGCCCGGCACATTACAAACGATGAAGAATGAAGAAACTGGGCAAACCGGGGCAGCATAGTCCCAAGCAAATTGAAGCGAATAAGCTGAAGCAGCTCCAAATTGCCTGCGAAAAAATGACGGGTAAAGGTTCTTTCAATATGTTTACCGCCCTATGTAAAGCCAGGATGAGCGGCAACAGGTTACCCGCACTCAAACTCAAATTAAGCAGCGATGGCAACATCAGCCCTTTGGATTTTAAAATGTACAATGACATTTTTGTCACCCAGCTCAATACCCTAACGGTAACGACACTGACCGGAGAAACGATGACGCTGGGACAATACCTCAGGGAGGGCATGACCCTGGTCTGTTATAGTGAAATCATTCAGGAACTCGGCTCCCCAAATGCGTCAAAAGTAAAGGCCGCATTCGAGGGATACCAGCGTTCGGTGTTTACCAAACCGATACTGGACTTGTTGGAACTGATGTACCGCATGAGCACGATGTTTAGTGATTTATCGGTAGCGGTTTTTGAATACGAGATTAACCGGGTCTTTGCTTTTAGCGGGGATTCCGAAAGTAACCACGTGGTCGTCAGATTGGTTCGGTCGAAGGCGACTTCCATTAAACTGGATGGTACCAAGCGGGAAGCCATTCCTTTACAGTGGCCGGATTATCAGGGAAAAGTTATGCCCGTTTGTATTGATCCTGCACTACTGGGTCTCGGCAATTCTTTGTCGCTTTCACCTGTCTATATTCAGCGCCATGGTTTGAGGCGCTTGTCTGAACGGATCGGTATCGTGTCTGGCGTGGTTCACCTGGCACTCGTGGATTGCTTTAAAAAGGATGAAAAAATAAAGTTTCTGAGGCAGGGCGGCAGCAGTCTTGTTGAGTTTTCTCTTTATGAGCAGAAACTTGGGTATTTGGTTTGTTTGGTTCATGAGCACATGATTGTGATCCGTACCTTTCTGTTTATTACCAATGATGGTACGCCTGAAGGAAAGAAGCTGTCGGAACTAACCAGGGTGCAGCTGCTGGACAAACAGTATCTGGGAATAGATACGCTTGCGGGTTTTATTAAATTCAGGGTTGCTGAAGATCCAATTTTGAAGGGTATCTTTCTGGAGGCGGATTGTGAAAGTTTGCTCGATCTAAGTACGCTGGAGAAATTCCTGTTATCGGATGTTACGGAGAAAGATCCTTCAATTCTATTGAATTATCTGCAAGGAATCCCAAAAATTCCTGGCCAGCAAACTCCCGTACGTTTATTCCTGTAAAATCCCATTTGCTACCCATCATGGGAACAAACCTTAATCGGTCTTGCCACTTTGCGAATTAAATAATCGTGAAATTATGGAGAATGAATTTTGTGATCTGGGTGGGATCAGACCGGAAATGGCTCAGAAAATACTGGCAAAAAATGGGGTTGAAGTAAGTCTTGATGAGGCAAAGAACATCTTGGAATTGCTAATTTTTTTAGTTAACTTGTCTATGGATCAACTACTTGATCAGGAATAAAAGGCTGCCCCGGTATATACGAAAAGCCCATTTTTTAACTAATTTTTTCACATGAAAAAAGTATTTCTTTACATCCGTGTGAGTACGGATGAGCAAGCAGACAAAGGCTACTCCCAGCGTGATCAACACGAACGTCTGCAACGTTACTGTCAACAAAATTCCGTTGAGGTTTTAAAAATTGTATATGAAGATCATTCTGCTAAAACTTTTGTTCGCCCGGAATGGAGTAGGATGCTAGCGGATCTCAGGAGAGTAAAATCCAGGCCGGATGCCATCCTTTTTACTAAGTGGGATAGGTTTAGCAGGAATGTAAGCGAGTCCTATCAAATGATTGGCGTGTTGTCAAAATTAAGCGTGCAACCGATCTCCATTGAGCAGCCTTTGGATATGACTATACCTGAGAGCAAAATGATGCTCGCCATCTATCTGGCTGCAGGTGAGGTTGACAACGACCGTAGGGCATTAAATGTATTCTATGGCATGCGAAGAGCAAAAAAGGAGGGCCGCTTTATGGGTACTGCGCCTCTCGGGTATAAGAATCTATCGACACCCGATGGCAAAAAGTACATTGCTCCATATGAACCGGAAGCTGGAATTATGAAGTGGGTGTTTCAGGAAATATCCCGGAATGTATTTGCTGTCGATCAGATCAGGAAAAAGGCCAACCAGCTTGGCTTGAAGTGTACAAGAATGACCTTTTGGAGGAACATCAGAAACCCAATGTATTGTGGAAAGCTGGTGATCAAACAACACAAAGATGAGCCTTCTTACATCGTCGACGCCCAGCATGAGCCGTTGATTTCTGAAGCGCACTTTTATGATGTTCAGGATATTTTAAACGGAAGAAAGCGGGTGCCTGCTGCAAAGCTATTATCAATGGAACTTTTGCCACTTCGGAACTTTTTAAAATGCAATAAATGTCACCGCATGTTAACGGGAAGTTCCTCAAAGGGTAAACATAAACATTACTATTATTATCACTGTGATTCTTCCTGTGGGGTAAGGTATAATGCTGAGGAAACCAATAAGCTTTTCTTGAAATTACTTAAATCCTGGGTGATCAATCCGGCTGCTGTAGAGCTCCTAAAAATGGTAATATCCTCAGTATACAAAACTCGAACAAAAACGGAGTTCAATGCGAAAGCTCAGGTAATGAATGACATCACCAAACAGAACGAAAAAATCTCGAAAGCCAGACGGCTTCTTTTAGAGGAGGATATTGAACCTGCTGATTATAAAGAGATAAAAGCCGATTGTGATGCTGTAATCGCACGTTTAGAGGTAAAATTACATGAAGCTTCAGAAACGAAAATGATCCGATTGGACATTAATAAACTGATGGATAAGATTATTACTACGTTCTGCAACCTTGACAAGGTATTTCAAAAAGCGCCGTTAAAAAAACAAAGACACATCCTGTGTTCACTTTTTCCTGAAAAGATCGACTTTGACGGAGCCAAACATCGAACACCTCGGACAAATTCTATCGCTCACGTAATATGGCTGATTAACAAGGAGTTAAGAGGCTTGAAAACAGATACAGCGCCTGATTTTCAAGCGCTGTATCGGAGGGTGGTCCCGACGAGAATCGAACTCATATCTAAAGTTTAGGAAACTTCTATTCTATCCGTTGAACTACGGGACCAATAATAAATACCATTAAAGGATAAACCTTAATAGCAGGCGCAAATATAATAATAAAACAATGCCTTTAAATAGGAGTTATACTATTTTAATATAATCATGTAGTATCCACCCCAGGCCAGTAAATTTAAAAAGCCAGCAGGAAACCATTCCCGCTGGCATACCAACCTAATCTACAAGCATCGATTGCACCTGAGAGCTTGCTTCTTAAAAACCATAGGCACTAATTTCACCAAGGGTCATAAACTGGTTGTTCCCCGCAAGGCCAATTAACTTTAAATACCGGCCCTTAGGGGAACCCGATATCGGAAAAATCTGTTCTCCATTAATTAAATTATTGAAATTAAACTCGCCAAGATTAGTCCAATTTTGATTGTCAGTACTCATCATAAATTGAATCCGGCTAGGTGCCCTGTCATCCCCTCCTGGTGAATCAAAAAGCGTTCTCCATACACCAAACTGCGAGATTATCCTTACCGCTCCCATGTCAATTGTAACATAATGAGGGTATGATGCCCCGTTAGCCGTATGCCAACGCGTTCCATCAGTACCGTCAATAACGTTTTTTGCGGCGTTATCCCCGTCCGAATATTGATCAGAATAATCAATCACTTTCCAATCCTTTTTATCAAAATTGAAGAATCCACTTTCAGAGTAAGAAGTATAAAAATTATCTATACTTAGTGAATCCGGCTTAAACATCGTTCTAAACTGATAACTCGTATTGGGTTTAAGGTCATTAATTTCAGAAGTCATCAAGTCTGTCGGAAATGACTTATTCTTGATGTTTCCGTTAACATCCGTGTACTTAACTTCCGACGCAAAAGCGCCGTTCGAAATATCTGCACTGCCCCATTGGATGGTAACCTTTCCTTTAGCATCAATCAGCGAAGAGTTCACAGGCCGGGTTAACAACTGTGCTTGGTAATTTGCACCATAAGATCCACCGATTACCTCAACCGGTACGGATGAATTTCCCTTTGGATCATAGGTACGAATCACAAAAGAATAGCTTTTTTCCAGCAAATCATCAATGATCACGCTTACGGTATCTCCAGTAGGTGGAATCGGCACAATCACAGAATCTGCAAAGTTATTCCAGAATATCTTGGCATTTACCACAGAGGGGTCCGAACCCCTAAGCCAGGCAACCTTTACTCTGGCAAGCCCGGGATAAACCTTTGGTGAAGTTGCCTTTCCGGCATAGGTTAAGCCTCCGGGAACAACAAATTCTTTATAAGTATTGTCCATTTTTGTGCACCCCGATAAAATGCCAAGAATCATGAACAGTGACATGGTATTGTACAATATTTTTTTCATCATTTAAATTTTATATTGATTAGCTGACTAATATTTATTCGATTACCTGCCCCCAAAAAGTGAGTTCCATAATCACCACCTGCCCTGTACTACTATAAGTTTCTAAAGATTTTAGGCGCAGGTAACGTACTGCTGGTGGTTCACCATCAAATTCGAAATCAGCACCCAGATTACAGGCATAGTTGATGTCCTCCGCCGTTTTCTGACCTAATGGCAGACCGGAGGGTTTCGCCGTTTCAAATGTTCCTAGCTTTTGCCACTGTGTCCAGCCGCCATCTGGATCAGGAGAATTAGAGCCCCAGAGCTCAAAGTTCTTCAAACCTGAGCCTGTATAGCAATGATCATTTTGTTCCATATATTGCTTAAATCGACTTAACAGCACTTTTTTTCCTAGGTCAATGGTAATCCACTGTGGTAGCGAAGAAGCGTTTGATGATGCATAAAGCTGTCTGCTTGCCAAACCGTTCCAAAGATTGGATAATACATAACCTGGGCCTGCAATTTCTTTTTGATCCGTAGGAAGGACCAATGGACTCCAGGTATTCTTTGGAATCTCCATCTCGAACTTAGGATTGAGCTCCTTCACAAGCGTGTCAGATTTGTTATTCCAGCGATCGCGGATAAACAAGGCAAACTTCTGTTTTTTAGATTCAAGGCCCCGGGCAGCAAAATTGCCCGAAACAGCCGCTGTATAAAAGGTAGCCACAGTACTCCAGGTATTGTTGCCTGTAGTATCTCTCATGACTACGATAGCCAGATCGGCCTTATCCGGATTTTTAAAGGATACGTTTACCCCACCAAAAGTTGACGTAAAATCGGCAGTACTAAATACGGACCTTACAGGTGGGGTTTTTGGAGAAACATCAACCGATAGTGGTTCAGAAATTTTCTCGTTTTTCCCTACGCTGAATAATTGAACAGAGTGACTTAGCGTATCACCAAACCCTACCAAACGAAGTGTATCTGTATATCTTGATGATTTGGCTTCCCTAAATACTCCCGGCTGTATTTCATATACTGCCTTAACATAAGCGAGGTTCTGGTCTGTCGGAAGCGTATACGTAAGTACTGCTCCTCCCGGGGTCGGATCAACCTTCACCGCGCTGATTTGTGCAGGGGCAGGTAAATTGTCGTCTTTAAAGTCCAATCTCCCTTCCTTTGAACAACCATGCCAGAAAAAGGCCATTAGTAATCCTCCGATAAAATATATTTTTTTCATTTCTATGTTTTAAATAAATGAGCAATTTTTAAATGACATAATTACCAGCCCGTGTTCTGAACCAAGTTTCTATTGGTCGTGATGTTCCTATCAGCAATTGGCCAGAAATAGTCTTTTGTTCCAAACGTTTGGTTAAAGAGTACAGTAGTCCGGTAAAATGCCGCAGCAGTGATCTGCGAAAGGTCCCACCCCTTAATTGGATTATTTAATTCTTTCTCTGATTCTTTCCAGCGGCGCAGGTCCCAAAAGCGTTGAGACTCGAAAGCCAACTCAATTAGCCTTTCCTGATGGATAATCGCCCGCATCCCATCCTTATTAGTATATTTTGCTGGGTTGGTAGAATAATTTGACCACGACGTGGCTACACCATCTAATCCTGCGCGTTTTCTCACACGATCAATGTATTTGTAAACCTCGGAACCCGGCCCATGGGCTTCGTTCTGTGCCTCTGAATACAGCAAATACAAATCAGACAACCGCAGCAAAGGGTACGGATAATCGGTAACTGAGTAATCAGTAGAAGAGCTAACAACATTTTGAAAGTGGATCAATTTCTTGAGGTAATAACCGGTTACAGTATTATACCCGTATTTTCCTTTTCCATTCCTTTGCTTAAATTTTCCTTCCAGATACAACAAATTCATGTTGTCTCTGTCGTCGTAACGTCCCTGCCCATAATAAATACCACCGTCAAAACCAAGATCAGCATAAAATCTTGCCTCTCTGTCAAAATGTAGTCCTACGGTTTCATAGCCTTTACGGATATATAACTTGTCGTCTTCTCCAGCTGTTTTTAACAAATATCTTCCTGAGTAATTCCAGGTTTTGTCTTCGTTGATTGGCACACCCTTATCTGTATAGAACATTTCTGCTATTTTTAAGGGTGGGGAAAGCTCTCCTCTGGTTGTGGTACCATCAAGATACCTTGGATCCCACCAGGTGGAAATCAATTGCTGCAAGCCCACTGTACTGGATTGCGTATTGGCCCAAATGATCTCGCTGTTCCACTTTTCTGTGACGCTGTTTCTTATACTTAGCTGTGTCTCTATCGTATCCGTGAGATCAAATTGTTGAAATGCAGGATTGTAAACATATAGTTTCATCCCTAGTGACTCACAGAGATCTATAGCTTTTTTGGAGGCATTCGCCGCAATTTCCCATTTAGTAGTCGAATAAGTTTGGTTAAAAAGCGGACTTCCATCCTTACTTTTCAAACCTACCTGGTCGGTATTCCCATTAAACAGCGGGCTTGCCGCAGTAACAAGTACCTTAGCTTTTAAAGCCAAGGCAACGGGCTGGGTAATGCGTCCCGCTTCGGTAGCGGGGCTAATTATCGTAGGTGGCAGCGCAGGAGATGCCTCATCAAGCAGCTGAGCAATATAATTGAAACAGGAATCTATAGGGTCACGCCACACTTTTACCTGATTCACATCCGCTGATACCGGCAGGTTTGTTTTAATTAATGGAATTGGCCCGTACATTCTCACTAAAGTAAAATGATAAAAGGCCTTAAGAAATTTTACTTCCGCAATCCACCGTGCCTTTTCAGTTTCCTGCATGTCTGGCACCTGACCAATGTTTTCAAGAAAGATGTTACAGTCTCTAATGCCTTGATACATGGACTCCCATCGGTCTCCCAATGGCCCTACCTTGCTCTGAAAGCCTTTGGCTATATCAAGGTAGGCCGCCCGTTCGGGAATCTCCCAAAGCTCATCGCCTCCTACCATTGCCGGATCATCACCCAATTGTCCACTTCTAGGCATAAAGGAATAACAGGTAAATAAAAATTTCATTGCCTGAGAACGCATTGTGAAGGCATTATCAATGGTAGCAACGTTATCTGGCACTACATCTAAGAACTTTTTGCAGGAACTAACCACGACTAAAATGGCCAATAAGCAGGTTCCGAGTATAAAATATTTTCTCATAATACGTTTGATTTACTTCAGTGATATGTTTAAACCAACATTAAATACACGCTGGATTGGGTAGCCAAGACCATCTCCGCCCATTTCAACATCCCACAAATTAAATTTGCTGATATTGAACAGATTAGTGGCATTTACATAGATCCTGAAACTGGAGGTATGAAGCCGTTTTTGAAGCTTTTCTGGAATTTTATATCCAAGCTCAACCTGCTTCAGGCGTAAAAAAGCACCGTCGCGCATGAACCAGGTACTGATCTGGTTATTATTCACATTAATATTCGGACTTAACCTTGGCCAAAGAGCATAGACATCTCTCGAATCTTCTGACCAGTGACTATCAGCATAGGCTTTCAGTAATTGGGTTTGATTGTTGAAAGGTGATGTAATATTCGGATCTATCCAAAACGATTCGTTTGCCAATCCCTGAAAAAAAGCAGAAAGGTCGAAATTCTTATACCCTCCCGAAAAACCAAAACCGTACACTATTTCAGGTAATTTTGAATTTCCAATTGGCACTTTATCTGCCTCTGTAATCTGTCCATCACGATTAACATCAGTATATTTAATATCACCACCTCCATAGATTCCAAAATTCTGCCTTGGAGAATTCAGGGCTTCTGCGTCATCCACAAATAGTCGCTCTGCGATGTATCCATATTCCTGGAAAATTGGTTTACCAATCACACTGCGGTATTTTTCGTCATATACCGGTTCTTCAAAAACAGTAAATTTGCTCTTTGCGTAGGTAAAATTCCCTGTCGCTGAAAACCATAAGTCCTGATTAACTGAGTGCTGATAATCCATCGAAATGTCCATTCCCTTTCCCGAAGCTTCACCTACATTTGACCGTACTGCAGCCGTTAAGCCCATAGTAACGGGGATTGCTGAGCGTTCCATCAAGATATTTTTACGCTGTTCGGAATAGAAATCTGCTGTTATTTTTAGTTTGTTAAATAAGCCTACTTCAAGCGCAAGGTTCGTTTTTGTTGATTCTTCCCAAGTAATATCGGCATTAGCATATCGGGAGATGTTCACACCATTTAAACCAAATGATGGACCCTGGCCATTTCCGAAAAATGCGGCCCTCTCAGTTGCGTTCATATTCACGTTAGAAAGGTAAAAGAACCTGTCTTCGGGCCTTCCTATAGCATCATTTCCAACAAAGCCATAAGTCGCCCTCAACCTCAGGTTATTAACAATAGGTTTAATTTTCTCGAAGAACTTCTCGTTGGAAATACTCCACGCCAGACCTACGGAAGGGAAGAATCCAAAACGGTTTTTTTCAGCAAACCTTTCCGACCCGTTGTAGCCAAAGTTATATTCAAGATAATACCGGCTGTCGTAATTATAGGTAGCCCTTCCCGACAAGCCAACGTTTCTAAATGGAAGTGACTGCTGAAGATCTCCTGCATTCGCATTAATGTTGTTTTGCATCATATAAACCAGCAAACCACTGAATCCGTGTTTTTTGTAGCTGGTGCTATAATTCAACATCGATTCCATATAAAAAGTGGAATTAAGCGTCTTTTCTCCTTCACCATAGTCCAGGTATTCTGTGCCTGTAGCTTCATTGATGTTCGAGATGAAATAGGTGTTTGCCATCGGATCATATCCGTCAAGCGTATAGAGATAGGGATTATAAGAACGCCTTACATCAAAGAAAGATGCGCGGTTTGTATTCATCATAACTCTGAAAGAAAGCCCTTTTGCTAAAGCAGATAAGTCCTGCTTCACTTCTAATTGTGCCAACATCAGTGACCTCGAATAATTCTTATAACCGCGGGTCAGATCTGCATAAGGGTTGGTGTAAGAGCCATCACCATAGTTACCATACATGATGTGCTTTACAAAAGCATGCGCTGCATCTATCGGATAATACTGTGGAAACAATACCGGATTGGAGCGCATAACTTTCTTATACATATCTGCTCCCCCGTCCAGCGGGCCGGTATAATCATCAAAGTTTCCGCTCAAGCGCACGATCATCTCCGTTGATTTAGTTAGGTTGATTGTAACGTTAGACCGGAGGGAATAACTGGTTAGATCGATGTTATTATTAAAGTTATTCCTGGGGTCTACCTTCAGCATACCATTGTCCTTATTCAGAGATCCTGAGACAAAATATTTGGCAACTTCGCCACCACCTGTCACATTCAGGTTTGCCCGTTGGTTCATGGTATAATCCTTAAATACAAGTTGCCTCCAGTCATTAGCAGGATAGATGATCGGATTAACTCCCGCTGCTGTATTCGCGATCTTTTCATCACTATAAAGAATTGTTCCCAACGGATTACGGGTCAGAATGGATTCATTCGACTGCTTCATGTATGTAATGGGATCTGCCATTTCAACGTTTTTTACCGCACTTGACAGGGAATTTTCTAAACGCAACGTAATTTCAGCTTTACCAACTTTCCCCTGTTTAGTGGTAACCAGGATCACTCCGTTTGCTCCACGAGCTCCGTACAAAGCAGTAGAGGTAGCATCTTTCATAATCGAGAAACTGGCAATATCATCCGGTTGTAAGCGGGCAAGATCTGTGGTGGTCAATTCCATTCCGTCAATCAAGATCAATGGAGAATTTTTATAGCCAAAAGTAGTAACCCCTCTGATAAAGAAGTTAGCATTATCTTGTCCAGGCTCTCCGCTTCGTTGATAAGCGATAAGACCAGCGGCTCGCCCTGCAAGGGCAGTGGTAAGATTACTTGAAGGAATTTTAAGATCTGATACCTTAATCGAAGTAACAGCCCCAACTAAATCGTTTTTCTTTTGAGTGCCAAAAGCAACTACCGCAACTTCTTCAAGCGCATTTTTATCGTCGGGAATTAACTTGACGTTGACAGTATTTTTTTCGCCAACGGTAATCTTTTGTGTAGCGTATCCAACATAGGAAAAAATCAACACTTCCAAATCACTGTTTACCTGTATGCTGTACTTCCCGTCGGGGCTTGTCATTGCGGCACGTTTCGGCTTAGATCCCTCAACACTGATGGTTACATTTGGGATCCCCGCTCCTGTTTCGTCCAAAACAGTTCCCGTAATTATGCGCGGGGCGGCAATTTTATTTAAAGTCTTCATTTCTCCCGATTTAAGCGCAAAAACAAAATTGCACACCATCGAGAGAGCTATGAGAACAAGCGTTTTTTTCATACCTTTACTCTGTTTAAATGTAAATATTCGCAGATAACGGATATCTAGGTTGCTTCCGTGGTTCCGTTCTGCACTAAAAGAATTGTGACATTTGGCTGTTAGCTATTCAATACTTCTTTAGGCCAATAAAGAAGTATGGATAGTTGACATAAATGGATGTATAAGTTCTATTTCATAAGCACCTACCTTTCTGTAAATAATACAGAAGACGATACCGAACTTCAATTAGAATGAGAGGACGCATACTGTTTGGTTTGTATTTGGTTAACACAATAATAGTTTTTGCAAGCATGATCCGCAACCTGTTCTGTCTGATGTAGATACACCCGCACTAGCATCCATCTGTCTGTTTCACAACGAATTCCTTGCTGTAACTTTAAAAGGAATTGCCAAATGTCCCTTTGAATTATCAAGAACCATGTTTGCTGCGGCTTCACCCATCATTGCAAAATTGGTGGATATGGTTGTAATCCCTGAAAGGATTAGTTTCTTTATGGGTGTCTCGTTATAAGATATGACTCCTATTTCCGAACCAATTTTGAGTTGATTATTCACAATTTTTTCTACCAGCTCAACCAAATGGTCTTCCCTCAAATTAATATACACCGTTCCCGAAAGAAATATTTCATTTTCTAGATCGGATAATACCTCATAGTTAAAGGCATACTGCTGACAAAAATCAATAAAGCCAGTTAAAATCTTTTTGGAGTAATAACTCTTAGAGGGAAAAATGATCTTAATGGTATGATAATTACTCAATCGCCCTCTAAGTTCCTCCAATGCATATTGTATGTCCTTTTCGAAATCCTCATAAACAGTGCAAAAATCGCCCGATATTTCCGGAATCAGCTTATCTACCAACACTAGTTTCTCTTTCGGTAAATTGTTTATCAATGCATAGGCGCTTTTGTGTTCATTAAAGAAATGTGGAATAATCACAATCTTACTATAGCGATCAACCTTATCTTCCAGAATTTTTCTGAACAGACTAAAATTGTTATTGTAAACATAAAAATCTACAGATACATCACTTCCTAATTTTGCCGTGAAAGCATCATATATAATTTTCTTATGATCGCTTAGTTTATTAAAGAGCAGCAAAATTTTGAAAGGCTGCTCAAATTCAACGTTCGACACAAAGTAGCCTTTCCCCGGTACAGAATCCACAACTCCAAATTTCTTCAAGCCCAAATAAGCCCGTTCAATTGTATTTCTTCCAACCTCAAGGCTTTCACTTAAATAGTTAATGGAGGGCAGTACATCATTAACATCAATCTCGCTGGTTTTAATAGCATTCAGTATAGAATCAAAAATCTGAAGATACTTCGGCGTTTTTGAGTATTCATTTATTTCAATTATTTTGAGATAATTTTTCATAATAAGAATAGTTTATCAGTTCCACCCACAACCATGTATGACTCATTGAATCATCACAACTTTTAATACTTAATCAAGTTAATTTTAACCGGCCCTAATAGCCCGGAAGGTTCTAAGCCGCCCCTTTGGTCAGGGCCAAACAATGCTGCTGTTCTTCTTTTCTCCGCAGGCAAAAGGGCATCCCCCATTAAACGGTTCACCCAATTGTTCACTATTCTTATTTCCAGTTTGTTCTTTCCCTGTTTAATTGCTTTGGTAATGTCAAGCTGGTAGGGAGGTGTCCAGGCGCCGCCGACTTCAATACCATTAAGCGTAATTTTGGCGATATTTTTAGCTGCACCGAGATCAATAATATAATTTACCCCCTTATCTACTTTTTTTGCACTAAACTCATTTCGGTATACCGCAGCGCCAGAGTAGTATTTGATGCTGTCATTTGAGTTCACAGACCAATCTGTTAGCGTATTAAAAAGTATCGGTTTTTTAGGACCACCCATCTTACTATCAAATGTCACCACCCATGGCTTTGTAACCTCAATACTGAGCTCTGGAGCGGGATAATTTGATTTAATCGAATCACCCTGTATTCCTGGTTTTCTGAAAACTATAAATGCGCTTTCATTTGCTGCAAGCTGAATCGGCACCATAGTGCTTGTAGCCGTTTGATGGAAAGAGGGCAAATCTCTCATAGTACCCGTTACCGCATCCCACAACTCGGGTTTTTTGCCGACTACACGAAATTGAGCCGAAATATTAACCCCCTCATTTTTCTGATTGGAAATAAAATAGATCGATCCGTCTTTCAGTTGCCTATGAATAAACAGTACAGGGTCGTGTTCGGCCGTCTTAAAATCAGGAATTATTTTGATTAGGTCAAAAACCTCCTGCATATTCATTACATTAAGAACCATCCCTTTACCATAACGGTTTACCTTATTTGCTTGTCCATCAACATTACCCCACAGTTCATCAGCCANTGATYKKANWKWTCGATCTGATTCCGGATAACCTTGCAGGCTAGGCGATCTTTCCGGCTTTGGCCCCAACACCACAGCGCCATTTTTCACCAGACCCTTTATTTTCGACAATAATTCTGGCCGCATCGTTTTTTGTTTGGGCAACACTAATACTCCGTAACTGATCCCATTTGGTAATAAAAGCCTGCCATCTTTAACAGACAGATCATCTTTAATAACATCAGCGTTGATGTAATCGAACGAATATCCTTTCGGTAGCGCAGGATCAGTAATTCCCATAAGTTTAGGGGCATCCTCTCCAATAAAATATGCCGCATCAGCAACATATTGACCCTGTTGCAACATCACATTGCATCGTTTAAGGTACTTAATAAAGATATCCATATCATAGAACCAGGTATTTCCCCGGTTAAATTCGGTACCAAACCATGCACTTATGCCCGGTTTAGGTCCTATTTCGGGCTGGTGGATAAAAACATGTAGTAACGTATTGTTTACACCCTCAGTAAAAAAGCGGTCGCCGCGGGCCTTTAAAGATGCCGGATGCGCACGCCAGGCGGCATTTGCTGAAGTCCAGGATTCTGCAGACACCTTAACCTTTCCATAGATATGTGCTGCTGATGAAGCCGCTCTGTTTTCAACTGTGCCCAAACGACCGTCGAGCCAAAATTCCCCGGCAACCTCGTCAGACTGTCCCCCATATTGTAAAAACTCTCCAGGGAAACCAAAATAACCATAGTTTTCAAGCCAGGTAGTCAATCCATGCTTGTGGCTTACTTCCCGTAGCCCACCTACGTATTTAAATGCTATATCATCAGCAATTAATCGTCTCAGATCCCATAAAAAACGTTCCGAAAGTACTGCACTCCCAACCACCTTACCTTGTAATACAGGAATAAATGGGGTGGCGTCATAATTATATTTCGCTTTAAATTCCTGCAATAGGAAATCAGTCCAGTTCTGACTGCCAGTCTCATAGCTGTCCGCTATCACCACCGTAAGCGTTTTACGATCCTCCGCTGGAATTCGCTTCAATATCTGTCCCACGTAGGCATCAAAATGTGCAGTAATGTGTTCCTTGCTCATTTTGTCCGTTTCCAAGCCAGTGGCTTCAGGTGTAGCAGGCACGTTTGTTGTATTTGTGGTAGTCATACCGGTGCGTTCGATGATCCAGTTACCCGAAGGCACCTTCCAGTTTAAACTGCCATCTGGAGCCATATATTTTGAAATATCGATCACCTTTGCCGGATCGATAATGTATTTTGAATGTTCATCACGCTGCGGCTCCCATACATAAGCATTCCAGATCAGATCTTCCGTTTGCCAGGCTTTAGCCATCGTTTTTTCCATATAGCCGTCAACAATAGCTGTCGACGAGAAATTCATTTCGCTTATGCCCGAATCCCCAGAAACATTGCTAATGACTACCCTAAAGCTGGCAGATGTAGTGGCAGGTATAGAAATCGCAGATTTTGCCCAGGGTAAAAAACCAAAATTCAAAGCGGGCGCTCTTCTATCTACTACAAAATGCTTAACAGAAACAYACNWCRYTMTTNSGWYCTYANCNCTGGATGTCGCCTTCAAAATAAGTTGCACGATGTAGTGTTGACAAAGTTAAGCTGCGCAGGGTGTAAGGCTTCGACGTATTGATGTCAATCGAAAATTGCTGACCATGTTTAAAATGGATCCCTGTTGCCTCGTTATTATCCATCAGATTTTTAAGCGAATCGATGCCTTGTTCAGAGGTCAGTTTGGGTTTTAACGCAACCATACCCTCATTAAAATCAGCCGGGACGGGATAAGCAAGTAGTTTAACATCTTGAAAGTTTTTCTGAGGACTGGTTAACTGTTTATTGAACAATATCGGACCCTTAACCATAACCTGCGAGGAGGTCAGGTAGCGCATGGCTTGCTCCGGCTTAACCCATGGGCCTCCTGCCTGGCTCCAGCCCGGGCCATTAAACAACCCAATTTGAATATTGAGGCGGGTTGCAGTTTTAAGCGAGGTATGTAAAATATCCCACCATTCTTCCGAAAGAAACTTAATTTTTCCATATGGCACATCATTTAAGCCAATATCGCCAATAAATGCACGGTTAATACCCACCTTTTTCATTGCCTCAAGATCCTTTACAACCCCTTCTTTTGAAACATTTCCAGATAGCCAGTACCAGTATACACTGGTCTGAATGGAATCAGGAGCGGTTATGAAAGTGTGTTCAATTTCCTGTCCTTTTGCGAAATTCAATATGAAACAGAGTAAAACCAGGCAAAAACAGGTGCTTTTTGAAAGTGTCATAAGATTAGTTAATATTTGGTTAGTGCATGCCTAATCTCCAAAATTATTGCTTATGGATACAGGAGAAATAGATGTTTTGATAAATCAAATGTACTTTTTGGCAATCAACATCTTTACCCGTGTCCGCTTTTTTATCAAAAAGGACAAAGAAAAGTGCATTTTGTAAAAATTTAATAGCCGGAAACTGGCTAATATTGTAAAAGATGTGGCCACCCACTGACCAATTAAACCATTCTAATGAAAAATCTATACTTTTCAATATTATTTACAGCCTTATCTACTTACAGCTTTGCTCAAAGCAAACACCTGGAAAGTGAATTTGTAACACCACCTGCTACAGTTCGAACAAGTGTATACTGGTACTGGATGTCTGGAAATATCTCTAAGGAGGGTGTGGTAAAGGATCTTGAGGCAATGAAAAAAGTGGGTATTAACCGTGCATTTATTGGAAACATCTATTTTGATCCTTACGAGGGGGGCCGAAATGTTAAACTAATGAGTGATGAATGGTGGGAGGTTACGCATACAGCGTTAAAAAAGGCCACTGAATTAGGCATTGAGATAGGGATGTTCAATTCTCCGGGCTGGACCCAGGCAGGCGGCCCCTGGGTAAAACCTAACGAGGCGATGCGGTATCTGGCCTCATCCGAACTGAGGGTTAAAGGGCCCGCAAACATTTCTACTACATTAAAAAAACCTACCGAACAATTTGAAGATGTAAAAGTTATCGCTTATCGTGTGCCGAAAGACGATCTCATGATTCTTGATAAATCCAATTCCAAAATCAGCATAATACCCGAGCTAAAAAATTCAGAGAAAATATTTGATGGCGACCGGCTTTCAGATGCTGCTCTTCCTGAAAACTTAGATATAAGCATAAATATTATTGCAAAGGAAAGTTTTACGGCACGAAGTCTTACGATCTACCCTTCACACACCAGCATCAACGCCTCATTTGAATTACAAGCAAAAAAAGGAAATGAGTTTCACACCATCTCTAAATTCAATATAGATTGGCATCACCTTGCCCTAATTGTCGGGTTCCAGCCTTTTGCTCCAGTTGTGATGTCTCTTGACGAGACCACGGCCAAGGAATTCAGGATTCTCGTAAAAAATAAACGCAATGAAGGAGGCATTGCAGAAATAGAGTTGTCTGCTTCCCCAAAAATAGAAAGTTACGCTGCAAAAACATTTGCGAAGATGTTTCAGGATCCTCTTCCTCAGTGGGACCATTACATGTGGAGGGCACAGCCTGAGGTCAAGAATGCATCATTGAATATTGACCCGGCAAAGGTGATCGATATTTCGAAATATTTAACTGCAGATGGAAAACTAACATGGAAGGCACCAGCAGGTGAATGGGTAATCTTGCGTACAGGCATGACTCCAACCGGAGTTACCAATAACCCCGGAGGTCCAGATGGAACAGGCCTCGAGATAGATAAAATGAGTAAGAAACACGTTGCTACCCATTTTGATGCCTTTATAGGAAAGATTCTAAAACGTATACCGGCTGAGGATCGAAAGACATTTAAAGTAGTTGTTCAGGACAGTTACGAATCTGGCGGGCAAAACATTACTGACAACTTACTTGCTTCCTTTAAACAACGTTATGGTTACGATCCTTTACCTTTCCTGCCGGCTTATTTTGGAAAAGTTGTAGGCAGTCAAGCCCAATCCGATAGGTTTTTATGGGATCTACGCCGCTTAATTGCCGATAAAGTTGCATATGATTATGTAGGTGGATTTAGAGAGATGTGCCACAAGCATGGGCTAACTACCTGGCTGGAAAACTATGGCCATTGGGGATTTCCTGCAGAATTTTTAATGTACGGCGGCCAGTCAGACGAAGTTGGGGGTGAGTACTGGATACCTAGTACCACTCCATCCTGGGAAAACGATCTGGGTAACATAGAAAATCGGGCAGCATCGTCATGCGCTCACATTTACGGGAAAACCCTGGTATCCGCCGAATCAAATACCAGTGGAGGGCCCGCTTTCTCGCACGTGCCAGCAGAAACCAAACAACGTACAGACAAATATTTTTCTGAAGGTATCAACAATACATTACTCCATGTGTATGTCCATCAGCCCGACTCAACCAAATTCCCTGGAACCAACGCCTGGTTTGGCACCGAATACAACCGTAATAATACCTGGTTTTCGCATATCGATCTGTTTCTTGATTATGTTAAACGCTGCAATTACATGTTGCGCCAGGGCCTAAATATTGCGGATGTTGCCTACTTTATTGGTGAGGACGTACCGAAAATGACGGGTATACAAGACCCCGCACTTCCACAAGGTTATCAGTTCGACTATATTAATGCAGAGGTCCTCCTTCGTGATGCCAGTGTAAAAAATGGACTAATTACCCTTCCTCATGGAACATCTTATCGGGTATTGGTTCTTCCTAAAATCAATACCATGCGTCCGGAATTGCTAGCAAAAATCAAGCAATTGGTAGCCGATGGGGCAATCGTTCTGGGTGCTCCGCCGACACACTCTCCGAGTTTACAAAACCAGCCGGCATCAGATGCCTTAGTTAAGAAATTAGCCTCGGAATTATGGGACGGACTTGATGGAAGCAAAACTACCGCTGCAAAATTCGGTAAGGGAATGATATTTAATGGTGTGCCCCTGGAAGATGTATTTTCAAAAATCAGCGTCACACCAGATTGTAAAATTCCTTTGGAAAACGCAATTAAATTTGGACATCGTAAGATGGATAATACCGATATCTACTTTATTACAAACCAGACCGCCACAGTACAAAGCACTGATATTAAATTTCGCGTTAAAGGAATGGAGCCCGAATTATGGAACCCGATAGACGGTTCAATGCGTAAACTTCCAGCATTTTCATCCGATGCTGAAGCCACCAACATTCCCATCGTATTGCACGCTTATGAAAGCGCGTTTATCGTATTCCGCGAAAAAGCTCAACCTGTTGTAGCTGGTACGTTAAATTTTCCGAAACCCGCTAAAGTCACTGATCTTAAAACGATTTGGGATGTCAGCTTTAAGGGCATGCTTACCAATCCTAAACCTATACACCTAAATGAACTTCAAGATCTTGCCACATCACAGGATAAAAACATAAAGTATTTTTCCGGAAACATGCTATACACTACCTCATTTAAAGTTGATCTAGCAGCAGCCAAAGGACAAGATATTTATATTGATCTCGGTGAAGTGAGCACCATGGCCAAAGTTTGGATAAATGATAAATATGTTGGCGGCGTGTGGACACCTCCATATCGTGTAAACATTTCACCTGCATTAAAGCAAGGCCTAAACACACTTCGCATTGATGTAGTGAATACCTGGGTTAACCGAATGATAGGTGACAAAATTGTGCCCAAAGAGCAGCGTGAAACCTGGTCTGGAATTAACCCCTACAACCCCGATTCGCCATTGCAAAAAACAGGTTTAATTGGCCCTGTAAAAGTAGAATATATGCCTGCGAGTAAGTCCATGTTGAGTCCATGGTAAGTCCATATCTACTCCCTGTTTTTACAACAAAACTTTACATATGCCACTCATTATCAGAAGATTAAATTTTTATTTTTCTGTAACCAAAATATTCTAAGCGTTTAATTTTAAACCTCCAAAAGACGAGAAAACTTGACGGTAAATACATTAGAGGGCTAGTTGGCGACGCTGTTTTTTAAAAAAGTCGGCAAAACACAAGTTGTTCAGAGCAAATCCAAAAAAAGATAAGACAAACTGTTGCAACTAAAAAAGCAGCAAGCGTTTTTGGTAAAGCCAGCAACCTGGCGTCTGATATAAGGGGTTTCGCAAGCGCAAACTATTGGCGACCATGATGGCATGGCGATCTCGCGGTTTACCGGAGAAAATGCACTTCTACTTAATTCAGCCCTTATCGGCGAAACACAAACATTTGATTTTTCGATTGCCGCATTTAACAAGCTTAATGGTTTTGAATTCGATATCGATTCCCCAGTAAGGAAGCAGTTATTTGCTCAGCCACGAGTCACAACAACTGATGAAGCGATTAAAATAGCATTGCCTGAGCTGCACATTCCAAAAGACCTAAAGTTCCCTGCTGATGGAAAAAATTGTGTCATAGCTTTTCAACTGGCATTATTTGACCTGCAAAACTACTGGCGATTTGCACAAGAAACGCAGTCTATTGAAATAAAATACAAGTTTAAACCCCTTACTATACCCGAAACAGAGCTCAATTTTGATACACAAGCAGGATGCCTTTGTGGCATAACGGTTACCCTTCATTACTTTACAGAAACATTTGCCGGGAACTTAGGAATTAATAGTAACCCCTTTAATCCTGCAGCTATATTAAAAACATTTATGATCCCTGGACAATAAACCCGGATGCAATTGACGGCTGGAGAGAAATGTCATTCAATGTAAAATAATAGTGTGATTCGATTATCGAATCACACTACCAACGCTATGATTTTCTACTGGAGACACAAAAGCCAGTTTACCGTCCGAATCTTCAGACATTAAGATCATTCCCTGAGATAGAATACCCTTAATTTCACGAGGGGCAAGGTTTACAACCAAACTCACCTGCTTTCCAATTATCTCTTCTGGTTTATAATACTCGGCAATACCGGAAACAACAGTTCTTTGATCTATACCGGTATCAAGCGTTAGTTTTAATAGCTTTTTGGTCTTCTCAACCTTTTCAGCTGCTACAATTGTAGCCACCCTGATATCAATTGCGGTAAACTGTTCAAATTGAATGTTTTCCTTAGCAGGCTCAACAGTTGCGGTTGCAGCAACATTATCGGCTTTGCTCTTGTTAAGTTTATCTATTTGAGCCTGTACAGTTTCATCTTCGATCTTATCAAATAGTAATACAGGCTCATTAAGCTGATGTCCACGTTTCAATAAGCCCATTTTACCTGCATCTTCCCACAAATGACCGCCGTAGTTCAGCATTTTCTGCAATTTATCGGCAGTAAATGGTAAAAACGGTTCGATCAAAATTTCTATAGTAGCCGCAATTTGCAAACTGATGTTTAAGATGGTACGAACACGATCTTCATCTGTTTTAATTACCTTCCATGGCTCCGTTTCTGCAAGGTATTTATTCCCTAAGCGGGCAACATTCATTACCTCCGATAAAGCCTCTCTGAAGCGATAATTTTCAATCGAAGCACTGATCTTTGCAGGGTATGCAGCCAAATCATCAATCACTTGCTGATCTTCCGGAGTTTTAGTCATACACATTGGAACTTTACCTCCAAAATACTTATGGGTTAAAACTACCACCCTATTAATAAAGTTACCTAAAATGGCAACCAGTTCATTGTTATTTCTGGCCTGAAAATCTTTCCAGGTAAAATCGTTATCTTTTGTTTCAGGAGCTGTAGCAGTTAAAACGTAACGCAAAACATCCTGCTTATCTTTAAATTCAACCAGATACTCATCAAGCCAAACTGCCCAGTTTTTAGAGGTCGATATTTTTTGACCTTCTAAATTCAGGAACTCATTTGCAGGTACATTATCGGCCAATATATAATCTCCGTGGGCCATTAACATTGCCGGGAAAATAACACAGTGGAATACGATATTATCTTTACCTATAAAGTGAACAAGCTTGGTTTCATCATCTTTCCAATACTGTTCCCAGCTGCCATTTTCTACCTCGTTTTGGTTAATGTAATATTCTTCAGCTTTAGGGTTCCAGATACCCAAACGAGCGTATTCAAATAGCTCTTTTGTTGCCGAAATGTAGCCAATAGGCGCATCAAACCAAACGTACAAAACTTTACCTTCGGCGCCTTTAACGGGAACTTTAATACCCCAATCCAAATCTCTGGTCATAGCACGAGGCTGTAGACCCGCGTTAAGCCAGCTTTGGCATTGTCCGTATACATTTGGTCTCCACTCTTTGTGGCTCTCAATGTAAGTCCTTAATTGATCTTCATATTTATCAAGCGGCAAAAACCAGTTCTTTGTCTCTTTTCTTACAGGTTTCTCTCCAGATAAAGTAGATTTAGGATTGATAAGATCTGTCGCATTTAAAGTACTTCCGCAATTTTCACACTGATCGCCGTAGGCATTTTCATTTCCGCATTTAGGGCAGGTACCAGTAATGTATCTGTCGGCCAAAAAAGTCTGTGCCTTTTCATCGTAGTATTGTTCGGTTACTTCTTCCGTAAAAACACCTTTATTGTAAAGTGTTTCAAAGAAATCTGAAGCAGTTTGATGATGCATCAAAGATGATGTACGGTGATAAATATCGAAGGAAACACCAAGTTCTTTAAAGGAATCTCCAATGATTTTATGGTATTTATCTACTATTGCCTGAGGTGTAGTTCCTTCCTTTTTTGCCTTTAAGGTAATCGGAACTCCATTTTCGTCAGATCCGCAAATAAACTTTACATCTCTTTTATTAGAGCGCAAATACCTTACATAGGTATCCGCAGGCAGGTAAACGCCAGCAAGATGTCCTATATGTACAGGTCCGTTTGTATAGGGCAGCGCAGCCGTAACGGTATATCTCTTTATTTTACTGTTATCCAAAACTATTTTTATTATTTTGTCAAAGATAAGTGTTTTACTAATGATTAAACAGCCAGCATATTTAAAAAAAGGAGACAAAATTGCAATAGTTTGTCCAGCCAAGAAATTAACCCGCAGCATTGCCTACGCAATTACTGTTTTGGAGGGCTGGGGACTGCAAGTTGTAATTGGCAAAACGGTGCACGCAGCTCATCACCAATTTGCTGGTGATGATAGTTTAAGGGTTCAGGATCTTCAGTCCGTTTTGGATGATCCGGAGGTTAAGGCCATTATAGCTGGGCGGGGCGGTTATGGCACGATCAGGATTATTGATGATCTTGATTTTACCGCGTTTAACGCACAGCCTAAGTGGATTGTTGGCTTTAGCGACATCACAGTTTTGCTATCTCACCTACTTGCAAAACTAAATACACAAAGCATCCATGCTCAAATGCCTTATACTTTTGATAGCGCGACTCCAGAATCTCTGGAATCATTACGGAAGGCGTTGTTTGGTGAAGAGATTACTTATGAATGTCCAGCCGGCAGTATCCCCAATAGAAAGGGAGCGGCCGGAGGCATATTAATTGGCGGCAATTTGACGCTTTTAGTAATGGTTGAAGGCTCAGCATCAGAAATGGATTATACCGACAAGATTTTATTTATAGAGGATGTTGGGGAGCACGAATATTCTATTGATAGAATGATGCGGATGCTTAAACGCAGTGGTAAACTAGCAAAGTTAAAGGGACTAATTGTAGGTGCTTTTAATGAAGTTGAAGCAGAAGATATTCCTTTTGGATCGAGCCCGGAACAGGTAATCTGGGAGATTGTAAAAGATTATGATTATCCGGTTTGTTTTGGCTTTCCGGTGGGTCATATTGATGATCATAGAGCGATGGTTTTGGGTAAAACCGTTCGGCTAAAAGTTGAAGTTAATGCTGTTAAACTAAAAAGCCCTATCTAATAAATAGATAAGGCTTTTTATGAATAAAAAGTTAGTATTGATCTTCTTCGTACTGAGATCTTCTGTGACCAGAAAGAATATAAGTCTTTCCATCAGTCTCAGTTGAATACTTTACATATATACTGTCTGCAATTGTTTGACTTCCTTTAAGCTTGGTAGCCTCAAGTAACACTTTGCCTTCTAAAACGTTAAATCCTTTGTTCGGTGTAAAAGCAATATTAGTTCCACTACCACTAATGGTTTTAGCTGCAACATCACAGCTAACTTTGCCTAATAAGCCATAAGGTACAGCGTTCGTTAACATTTTCATCCAAACAACGTTATTTACGTTATCAGAAGTATTGTATGTACTAAGCGTTGCGTAAGTTGGCCTTGCGGCGGATCCATCTGCATTGTACACATGAACATACCACTCACCTGAAATAGGATATACAGGTGAAACTTCCACCTCAGGATGATCCTTTTTGCAGCTCGCAGCGGTTAATCCTACTAAAACGAGCACTAAATATATTAATCTATTTGATTTCATAATTTCTTGTTAAAAATTTAAAACTACTGTTTGTGCCACCACATTTTAGTATTAATAGCAACCGCTTTAGGGGTATTAGGATTAAAGTCAGAAGATATTTTAGGATATAACAATCTTCTTGGAATCTCAGTACCACCTAAACTTGTATTAACTGAAATGGTGTATTCACCTGCAACGTAACCTGGAGCATCAGTACCAACAGGGCTGACAACCGGATATCCCGTTCTGTTTTGATCGAAGAACGAATCCCAAGCCTGACAGCGAACTGCTGCTACCCATTTTTGAGTAATGATCGCTTTTACCATTTGTTCAGTTGTTCCTGCTTTAAATTCATATGCACCACCTGTTGCAATAAAGCTTGAAGCATCTTTTGACCACCTTGCGAAAGCAAGAGTTACACCTTGATCATAAGCTGTTTTTGCTTTTCCTGCATCACCTAAACGCGCCCAAGCTTCAGCCTGCAAGAATTTAGATTCTGCTGCAGAAGCAAAATAAACCGGATCAGTAGCCGCCAATACCGCTCTCGAAGTTTCATTGGTTTGAGGGCCAGTTAACGTAAAATTACCTTGTTCTATACCAATGTAAGCTGTTTGACCTGGTTGGCCTTTAACATCTGCCAATTCAAAGAAATTGCCAATACGTGGGTCATTGTTCTTTTTCAAGAAACTTAACAATGTATTACTTGCTTTAATGTTAGAGAAAGTATTCAATTTACGTCTATCATACTCATAAAGAGGATTGGATTTACTTTCAACGTCAGAGAAGCCAGTCATTTTTGCATCTAAAGTCGCTAATAAATCTCCTTCTGTTAATAATGCTTGAATTGCAGCTTGATTAGCTGTAAAATCTCTCATAAGGATTTTAAGTTTCAAAGTCTTTGCAAATTTTATCCACTGAGCAATGTCTCCTTGAAATATAAAATCTTCATTACCTATTTTTGGTAAAGCGATTGCATCAGCACCTTTTGAAATAGCTTCGTCAAGTTGTGCAATTAATTTGGCATTTACTACTTTACCGTCTTCCCAGTGTGGTGCTTTGTTTTTATCGCCTGTTAAGCCCTCTGTATATGGTAATTGACTATAAAAATCAACCAATACATGGAAATCTAAAACTGACATTACAGAAGCCGGAATATAATAGTTCCAGGCACCTGATGCTTTAGACATCTCCATTGTTAAAGACAAGTCTTTTAATCCACCGCCGAAAACGCTTGTCCATACAGTGTTATAATCAGCCACACCGATAGAATATTGGTCTACGGTTTTATACTGAGCAGAGGTATTGTTTTGCGTATAGTGTTGCGACCAGAACGCGCCAAGGTTTTGTAAATCGCCACCAATTTTAGAAGCCGAATAAGCGATACCTGAGGGCAAAAGCAACTTTGGAGTTGCCTCTGTTGGCAAATAAGGGTCCCTATTTATGTCTAAATCACTTTTACATCCAACCACTGAAACCAGGGCCGCCATGTATAGTCCGATTATTTTTAATTTCTTCATTTCTTTAATGTTAATAGATTAGAAAGTAACTTTTAAACTACCACCGATAGTTCTAACAGTTGGGCCTGCAGCAAATTCTCCAAAGTTTGAAGAAATATCATTGCCGTAGTTCGATCCTTCGGGATCAACAAAATTGTTTGAATCTGGTGTGAATATCAACAAGTTTCTACCCACTAAACTTACGTCTATGTTCTGTAATTTTAGTTTAGACACGAATGTTTTAGGCAATGAATAAGTAAATACTACCTCGCGAAGTTTAACGTAGTCACGTTTTAAAACAGCATGCTCATACATGGCGTTATTGCTTGAAGAACCCCAATAAGCATAAATGTTATTTACACCAATCTGATTCGTATTTTCGGCATATGTCATTGCTCCATTTACTACACCCATTTCTTTCACAGAGTTAGGAATTAGGAACGGCTGACGGAAGTTGAAAGTAGTTTCGGTAGAGTTACCAACAAAGTTATTCAACTGAGAAGTATATGAGTAGAAGTACCCACCTTTACGCCAATCTACCAATGCAGAAAGTGAGAAGCTTTTATAAGTGAATTTATTCGAAAACCCTACCTCAAAATCTGGACCTGCTTGACCAACTGTTTTCTTATCAACTAAATCCAATTTTGGTAATCCATTTGCTAGAACAACAACTTTACCTGCATTAGGACCAGATTTTACTCGTTCTACCTGAGGAACTTTATAAACACCTAACGGTTGACCAACTTCTGCAACAAAGTCTACAGAGTAAGCATTGAAGAATTGATATTGTTGAACACCATCAAATAAAGAGAGCACCTTACTTATGTTTTTAGTAAAGTTAACTCCAACATTCCATTGGAAATCTTCGTTTCTAAGAGGTGTACCTGTCAAAGCTACTTCAACACCTCTGTTTTGGATATTACCGATATTAATAGTTCTTGTGGTATAGCCTGTTTCTGCAGGAAGCGTTGCATCAACGATTTGATCTTTAGTTTTTCTGTTATAGTAAGAAACATCTAAACCTAAGCGATTATTAAAAAAACGTCCCTCAGCACCAAATTCAAACTCTGTTGTCATTTCTGGCTTTAAGTCTTGATTACCTAAACGTTTATTGTGTTGTAATCCCGCAACACCGTTTAAAGGCAATAAGATATTTCCATTAAGCAAAGGTGCAGATGCATTTTGATAGGTATTATAAATTAAATAAGGACTCGCATCATTACCTGTTTTACCATACGCCGCACGTACTTTTAGCATGTTTACGTTATCGGACTTAAGTTCTTTAAATAAATCTGTAACAATTAATGAAGCGTTTGCTCCAGCATAGAAATAACTGTTTCTATTAACTGGTAAGGTAGATGACCAATCATTTCTTAGAGCCACATTCACATATAAAAAGTCTTTGAAAGAGAAATCAAACGCACCGAATGCCCCAAACAAACGTCTTCGTACATCTTGAGATGCATTTACCGGGGTGCTACTTGTATTCAATAAACTATACCAGTTTGGAACATTTAAGCCAGTAACAAATGCGTCTAACGAATTGAAGCCTCTTTGGTTATAGTTACCGCCGGCTGTTGCATTTAATCCTATGTCTTCAGTTAATTTATAATCACCCTGTAACATTACGGTCGCATCAATCTGATTGTTTCTTCTATAGTTTTCACCATACCTACCTGTTACCGGCGCTTTTTTTCCTGCAGCAGAGAATGAACCAGGGGTATAGTTGATAATTGATCCGTAATCTCTTAAACGAGTGCTAGAAAAGTCACCACCTAAACGACCAATTGCGGTTAGTCCTTTAATCAACTTGTACGATAGGTCAACTTTACCATAAACACGATCATCCTGAGCAACTGCCTTATTATCTTTTACTACTTTATATGGATTTGAAGCATACAAAGTATAAAAGTTATCGTAGTTGTTGTATACATTGTCATAATCTTTTAGTGATGTCAAATCAATATCAACAGGCGTTTGAATTAATTCCTGAAATAACGTTTTACCACCATCTGCTGTTCCCTGACCACTAAAGATTAAGTTCGCATCTTTTCTCACATAGTTTAAGCTAAAGTTTGCTTCAAACTTGTCATATTTAGTATTTCCTCTGAATGAGAAGTTATTTCTTGTGTATCTGTCAACATTACCTGGAGTAATACCACGTTGTCCAACATTTCCATAAGAAAAAATTAACGAAGTATGTTCACCCCCTGCTGAAATTGAGATCTCATTGGTATGATCTAAACCAGTATCGTAGAAATTACGAACATTATCTTCAACATAGGCATAGTTCTTTTGCTGACGAACACCATCAACTTCAGTACCCCAGTCCTTAACAAGTCCATTCAATCTTGGTCCCCATGATCCATTCTCTTCAAAAGCAAAGTTAGGCCATCCTTGACCGAATTGATTCTGTGTAGTTGTGGTCATCAAAACATTACTGAAGTTTATTGCTCCGTTGTAAGTAATTTTTAATTTTTGATTTTGCTTAGCCGATTTAGTAGTAATCATTACCACTCCGTGTGCTGCTCTTGAACCATATAATGCTGTTGCTGAAGCTCCTTTTAAGATATCCATTGTTTCGATATCATCTGGATTGATATCATTTACCTGATTTCCTAAATCGACAGATCTAGTTGAAGTAACTTTTGTAGCATTATTGTCGTTGATTGGAACACCATCAACAACATACAATGGTTGATTACCGGTAAATGATGAAATACCACGGATGATAACTTTAGTCGATCCACCCACAGAACCTGAGTTAGAAATACTAACACCGGCAACTTTGCCCTGCACACCAGATAATGCATTCACATTGTTTGCAGCAGTAATATCTGCCGCCTTTATAGTCGAATTGGCATATCCTAAMRKKMTYRYCYGNNTGGTWTKKCMYATTGCTGTTACCACAACCTCGCCTAAAAGATTTGCATCTGAGACTAAAACTGCGTTAAGAACACCTGAAGTTCCAATTGCTCTACTTTGGGAAACATACCCGATGTAAGAAAATTCTAATGAGGTAACTGATTCAGAAATGCTGATTGAGTATTTACCTTTTGCGTCGGTCATCGTTCCGACTTTTGTACCTTTTACTACTACAGTTACGCCTGGCAATGGTAGCCCATCATCTTTACCTGTAACTGTACCAGTGATCGTCCGTTGCTGTGCCATTGCTGAGAAAGCAAAAAGCATTACCACGAACAAACTTTGTAGAAGTTTTTTCATGAAGAATAAAATTTAGGTTAGTTAATAATGGCCTAATATATAGCGATTTTGATATGCAAGCATATTTTTATTGCCGCCCAAAAAACAAATGACAATAAAATGACTTTTTGGCGTATTATCAAAAACTCAAAAACTACGCTTAAAAGAGAACTAAATTTCGAATATCAGTCGTAAAAGTTGATTTGATTTCGAAAATATCAAAAAATGCCCACTTTTAACGAATTAAAAATTGCTGCAAATATTGCACCCGATTTAAAGAGAAATACTTCAATGATTTTGGCTCACTTTATGCTATCGACCATTTTCGGGCACTCGGTGAAGCAGCAACATTCTCGCTGCTAAGAACTATATAAGTGTAAGATGAGCCTGAGTATGAATAAGCTATCGCCTTCTTTAAAATAAAAAAGCCAGCCCAATTGGACTAGCTTTTTTATTTGTATTGTATGGATTAATGATCATCCCCAGAGAATTTTGTTCTATGGTAGCCTCTAAGATTATAAGAATCTGGATCATCAGAAAATTTAATCGTCAATGAAATCGAATCTGTTACAGCTTTTGAGGAAGGACCTATAGCGCCATTTTTAATGATCTTACCATTTGTAATTGTCATTGTTAATGGTTCATCAGATTCATACTCTCCTACATTAGGGGCATTTTCTGCCGAAAATGTTAGGTCCTGAACATTCACATTAATTTTAGAAGATACATGCTGACCAGGGCCTGCCCAAAAACCACTTGCATCCATCCACATTTGAGTAGAAGAATTATCTGCGGTATTATAAGTTATAAGCTGATAGTAACCTCCCTCACCATCTATTTGCACCCACCATTCTCCAGACATGTCCTGAACAGCTGTGCCGCCAATAACCTCATCCTTCTTACATGCAGAAAGCATTATTACAAAAAGTGCTAGTATATATGTATATTTTTTCATGTCTTATGATTTTGATTATTGTTTACTAAATGATCTAACAGCAGTTCCATATCCAGCATTATCCAAAGCCCATGAGTAGCTACCGCCATTCATAGTTCCAACCGTGGRACTNNAAAAGCGCCCATAGGCGAGCCTTGCGGTGGAATTTGTATTGTTGACCCAGTTGGATTGATTGCCACAACCTTATCGGTGTTGCCTACAGCACCACCTGGGTTTGTAATAAAGTAAACCCCTGGAGCCACCTTAGCCCATACCGCAAAAGTAGCAAAACCAGCTCTTTTATAAGTCCCCGAATAATCATTCCCAGCAGCATCTGCTTTGGTATCATACACAACAACGTATCTAGCCTGTGACGCAGAAAAACCATCAGAGTTTGCGGCAGAATACGTAAGTGTATAAACCGCTGCAGCTGCAGTATTAACTTGTCCGTCGGTCTTAACATCGATTTCATCTTCACCAACCTTAGCCACAACCCCTGGATCGGTATAAGTCCCCCCTTTGGCCACAAACATATATTGGTCGCCATTTACTGTTAATATAGGATAAACAGTAACCTTTGAGATTCCAACCGTTCCTTCAGGATAATTAAAGGAATCGTCTTTGCATGACAAAAACGTCATGACCAAAATTCCTATAGCAATTATATTTAAATATCTTTTCATGATTCTATTCTAAATTATTAATCAATATCCTATTTTCCCCACCAAACTTTTGTATAGATCGGAACTTCAGCTGGTGTGTTTTTATTTCTATCTCTCGAAGATGCAGGAAAAACTAACCTTTTCGGGAACTTACCAGCTGTAACCCCATTCTTAGCATAAACCCATTCTCCTCTATGATTAGGTGAAGCGGCATTCTCAGGATCGTAAGACGGATCTGTTGAGTAAACCGGGCTGTTTTTGGGATAACCAGTTCTTTGTTGTTCAAAGAACGCTTCTATAGTATGTCCAGATCTTGGTAGCGAAGCCCATTTTTGAACGATAATTTGCTCTAACTTATCCTCAAACGAGCCTGCGCTTTTATATGCATACTTCCCTCCCGGAGCAATAAATGCCGCACCTCCGCTTTGAGAGGCTTCTGCAAATGCCGCGGTTACCCCAGCATCATATTTAGCTTTTGCTCCTGCGCCGCCAAAATAACGTTCTAAAGCCTCAGCCTGCATGAAATAAGATTCTGACTCATTTATAAACCATACTGGATCAGTTGCATCTTGAGCGGCAACTGTTGCAGATGAATATGATGGTTGTTCTTGAGCCGTTGCAGCAAAATCACCTTGATGCATTGCCGTAGGAGTTGCTGTTCCAAAATAAGTAACAGTTCTTAAATCTCCATTTTTAACTAACCAGGTAGTCAGTGTTTTACTTGCTCTGACGTTAGTAGTTGTATTTAATCTTCTGATATTATATTCGTAGAAAGGATTACTATTGTTAGGCGTTCCTTCAAACTCAGCAATACCAGCACTCGTTGTCAAAAAGTTAGCTCCATCAGCATACAGTTTGGTAATTCCGGCCTGCGCTTCAGCTGGCTTTGCATTCACCATTCTTAAATACATTTTTAATTTCAATGTATTCGCAAATTGAACCCAGCTATCCATGTCGCCATTGAATAGAAAATCACCTTTAGCCTGACTACTTGTTAATGGCGCTGAAAAGTCTTTAGCGAGCGCTGCGTCCATTTCAGCTAGTAAAGCAACATAAATGCTATAGCCATCATCAAATTTTGGCTGTAGGTTCGCGGCTCCCTGAAATGCCTCTGTGTAAGGAACCTGGTCATAAATATCAACCAACACCTGATAGGTATAGGCTTTCATAACTGTAGCCATTAAATTGTATCTCCAATCGCTTCTCTCCTGTGCCAGCTTTATAGACAAATTGAAATCAGCAAGTGATCCAGACAGTAACCTGTCGTAAGGACCATTCAGATCCACCCTGGTCAAATTATAAGTATCAATTGTTTTGTATTGATTAGAGGCATTTGATTGAGTCCAATACTGAGACCATATGCCTCCAAGTATTGTCAACTCGCCTCCTACAATTCCGGCTGTTCCCATAATTCCCGACGGAAACAATACCTCTGGAGAGGCCTGCTCTATTGGCGGGTTATTAGGATCAACATTTACATCCAATGTTTTCTTACATCCAAACGTTAAGAAAATCAGTGCTGATAAAATCAGTGGTTTATATTGTATATTAATTTTTTTCATCGTTCAAATATTAAAATGTAACTCTTAAGGATGCTCCGAAGAACCTTACTGGAGGAGCCGTTCTAAATTCACCGAACTCACTGGCCAAGTCAACACCCTGATTAGAAACCTCAGGGTCAATAGTTCTATTAGACTCCGGCAACCAGGTAAGTAAGTTTCTGCCAAAAACCGTAAATACAGCTCTATTAGCCGCTATTTTGTTTGCAATAGATTTAGGCAAAGTGTAACTCAATGAAGCTTCTCTTAATTTCAGGAATGTTTTATCCAGAATACGGTTACTATATACCATTGCCTTATTTGTTGTTGGATAATAGTAATCATCAATCAAACCTTCTGTAATTGGCGTCGTATTTTCCTCATACCTGATTAGGTTTCCATTCGCATCAGTAATCTTCTGTACTGAGTTAGGAACAATGAAAGGGCGACGATCGTTAAATGTTGATTTAACATCAGCACCAACAAAGTTCAACAAATCTGCTGTTCCAGAATAAAATACCCCTCCTTTTTGATAGTCAAGCGTAAAGCCTAGACTAAAGGACTTATAGGTAAACATATTTGTTAATCCCATAGAGTAATCTCTTTGAATATTACCATACTCCTTATTTGTAGCAGCAACCACAGGGAATCCGGTTCCATCTACCACAATCTTTCCATCAGGAGAATATTCTGGGCCAGGAGCTTGAAAAACACCTAGTGGTTTTCCTTTAATTGCTACCAGGTCTGCATCATAAGCATTGTTAATAATAACCTTATCTAAACCTGCTGGCAGTTCCATAACCATATTGCGCTGTCTGCTAAAGGTGTAGGTTAGATCCCAATTAAAATCAGTTGTTTTAACCGGTTTGATATTTAGTGCGGCCTCAATACCTCTCACCCTAACTTTACCAAAGTTCAAGATCTGAAATAAGTAACCACTACCTGGATCAATTGGAACAGGTAAAATTTGATCAACCCTTAATCTATTAAAGTAGGCTACATCTAAGCCAATTCTATCAGATAAGAACCTGATATCACCACCAAACTCATACTCTTTTACACGCTCTGGTTTAAGATTAACGTTATTTAATGTATTTGCAATAGAATATCCTGCTACGCCAGCTACCGGAAATCTAATGTTACCAAAGCCTAATGTAACGTTGGTTGCATTTAAAACATCGAAAACCCTGTATGGGTCAGTATCACTACCTGTTTCTCCATAACTTGCTCGTAATTTAAAGAAGCTTATTGGAGTGCTTTTCATATCAAATGCTTCAGAAACAACATATGCCAAACTCGCTGCAGGATAAAAATAACTATTGTTTCCTGTTGCCAATGTTGATGACCAGTCGTTCCTTCCGGCTAACGTCAGGAAGAGGTTATTTTTATATCCCAAGGTTGCAGAAGCATAAGCACCAAACAAACGTCTGTGTCTTTCAGTTTCTGTACTAGTTGGTTTATTCGCCGAGTTACTAAGACTAAAGAATCCTGGAATGGCCAGATCCTCTACAGCTGTAGTAAGAAAACGAGAACCCCTGTCATTATAGTTAACCCCAACTACTCCGTCTATATCGAAATCAGAGAAGGTTTTTTTGAATATCGCATTAAGTTTAGAGTCATATTCAAAAGTTTTAATAGACTCTTCTATCACTCTACCAACATCAGCTGCTCTTTTAGCACCCTCAACGTTTCCACCATCATTGTAACTACCCAAAGTTGGGGCATTTTTGTTGTGCCATTGTCTATCCCCTGCATTATCAACATCAGCTCCTTGTTGGAATTGTAACTTCAACCAGTCATTTACAGTGAATCCAAAATTAACGTTCCCATAAATACGATCATTTTTGTAACGACTACCATTCTCATATATAGAATAGTACGGGTTTTCTGCATAAGGAGTAAAGTAGTTGTCTACATTAAAAAACTTGTTTTTATAATCTCTTAGATCTTTAATGGGAATATCCTGCGGAATTTGAAGAATATCTTCGTAGAATGAGGAACCAATTCCTGATATCCCCTGTCCTTGTGCCACAAATTTTTGTGTTTTAGAAACATAGTTCACAGATCCTTCAATGTTAAAGTTGCCAATCACAGTTGCTGCCTTAACACTAAAGTTATTCCTTTTATACGAATCATTATCAGAAGGAAGATAACCATCACTCATTACATTTCCGTAAGAAAAATAATAGGTAGTTTTATCACTTCCTCCGCTTAAGGAAATATTACTATTAAATTCTGTTCCGTTTGTTAATGCATCTCTAACATTATTTTTAATAAATGAATAAGGTTTTAATAGTTGAGAATTGTCAACTATTGCACCCCAGGTTCTCATTTGTCCATCATACTTAGGTCCCCAGTTACCATTTTCAGATTCGATGAATGTACCATCCCATCCCTGACCAAAGGTAGATTGCGGTTTAAATACCGATGCCACTTGCGTGATGGTTGTAGCGTGTGAAAAATCAACAACCATTTTACCGGCAGTACCTTTTTTAGTAGTAATTAAAATTACACCGTTTGATCCTCTTGATCCGTATAATGCTGTAGCGGCAGATCCTTTAAGGATACTCATGCTTTCTACAGAGTTTGGATTAATATCGTTGGCATTATTACCAAAGTCATAGCTCTCATCCGATCCAATGCTTGAATTGTCCAAAGGAACCCCATCAATAACATACAGAGGCTGGTTACCCCCACTTATTGAAGTGTAACCTCTTAAGATAATTTTAGTTGAACCACCTGGTGAACCTGAAGTGTTTGATATAGTTACCCCCGCAACTTTACCTTGCAAACCGCCCAACATACTTACTGGGGCTGATTTGTTAATATCTTCAGATTTAACTGTAGTTTCTGAGTAACCGATTGTTTTCTTTGTTTTGCTAATACCCAAGGCTGTTACCACAACCTCTGTTAAGGATTTAGAATCAGACTGTAGAACAACATCAACAGTGTTTCCAGAAGCAGCTACTGTTTGCGAAACATAGCCCAAGTAAGAGAAAACGAGTTCCGCGGAAGCTGAGGGTACAGACAATGCATATTTACCATCGCCTCCAGTTTGAGTACCATTTTTTGTGCCTTTAACTACAACGGTTACTCCCGGAAGCGGCTTGCCGTCTTCCTTATMTGTAACCGTANMRSTAANNGWTCGRWWKWGYGYCNSGGYAGRGCCAGCTATGAAGGCCAAAATGAACAAACTTTGTAAAAGTTTTTTCATAAAAAGTTAGAATTTAGGTTAGTTAATAATATTTAAATATACGCATTTGATATGCGAGCATAAATAATTTAAGATTAGCCAAATTTAAATGACATAAAAATGACACAACAAACAAGCTATCAATATTGGGGAATACTCATTTTTCGAAATTTTATTCTGAACATTAACCATTAAGCACGGGAAATATTCAAAAAACAAAGCGAGACCTCATCTTGCCAAAATATTTAACATATTTTAACACTATATAGCATAAAATTTAACTATAGAGATTTATAATTTCAACATCAACGGCCTCATTTTCAAGAATATCTAGTTAACCARMAMKACNMKCWTNYGRTMWWCATCTGTTTTCCGTTTTCCCAGAAAGACCTGAAAAGTATATCACTTGCAAGGTAAATTACCGTCCCCTTCGAGACAGATTGAATACCAAACAACATCCCGTTATCGAGCTTTTTCAAAACGCCATTACCTACCACACCAGCCATATAACTATTTGGCTTTAAGACTCCTACACTCCAATCTTTATTTAAAAGCTCATAGATTTTATCATCCGTTTTCAAGGCATAATAATAATCTCCCAATCCAGCAGATATCGGATGGCTCTGATCCAGATTAACCTTAAAAATAGCTCCGGGAATGGTTTCCGACAAATCATCAAGATTGCGTTCACCATACTTTCTTGGCCCATTAACCTTTATGTCATTTTTTACACTCTCTCTCAACCTAATATTGAAAGGTTTTTTCCCGAGTGCACTTGAAATTGCATCTTCGAATAAAATTACCTTCCCTCCATTCTCAATCCAACTCTCCAATTTCTCATCAATATCTTCACTATAATTACCATCCGGCATAATCAACGTATTTATCTTATTGAGATCCAACTTATCTATGTTATACGCAGTTATCATCGTAACGGGGTAGTTCAGTTCTTGCTCAAAGAAATGCCAGGCCTCACCAACACCTTGAGTGGAGATTCCCGTTCCAGTCACAATAGCCACTTTGGGCACATTTAGAATAGGGTAAACATTTGAACCGAAATCTTTCCCCTTATCTACATAGCCACTTGCCGCCGTGTAAACTACAGCGTTTAGGTCTTTTTGTATACGGGAAATCTTAGACGAAAGCCCCTTTACTTGTCGCTCATTCTCTGTTCGGTACACCAATAATGATCCGGCAGGAAACACCTTAGTGCCAATAGTAAACGCTTGTTCAGCCGACCTTACCTTAATGTTTGCCCGCTGCAATGCAATAAGAACCTGCGCATCTTCAATCGAATTCCACTTAAAAATCCAGGCGTAAGGCTTATCTGCTACTTCAGAAGGATCTTTAACTTCCTCTAGAGCCGGATAAATCCCTTTTATAGATTCTTTACTTGCATATGCTTTTAAACCGTAAACATATGGCAAAGCCCACGCAGTAATGTCATAGGTATTAGAATCATTAACAGTAGTTTGGGGTTCAAACAACACATTAGCCAAAACAGCTTTGGGTTGCTGCAGATTTACAATCAGGTCATTCCTATCTACCTTAAAGCCTTCTACTTTCTTTGTTTCATAGTTATAGCCCCGCATACTCTTATCCAATCCAAACCCATACGCAATGCCATTCTTTTTAAGGAGCTCGGCAAGCTTTTTAACTTTACTCAGGTTTTGCGCCTTCACTACATATGTCTTATAAATACCCGGAGGGTTAGTAACCGCTTTTTCAAAATAGACTTTGAATTCCTTTACCAGTTTATCGGCATTTTTTGAAACCGCTTCAATAGTAGCCATACCGGTAGTATAGTGGTGACTGATTCTTTCCTTAAGTGTAAGTGTATCTCCATCAATAGTTACTACGGCCAAGCCTGCTCCAATTCCTCCTTGCTCATAAGTCATCCCTACCGCGCCATTATATAAGGGATAGGTATCTCCGTACGAGGGATAAAGCAGGTCGAAGCGTTCCTTAGTGAAATACTGCCATCCGTTCTCATCAAAATACTTTGCATTGTTTTTTCCAACGGTGACCTGAAATTCACGCTGCCAGGGGGTAACATCCTGATGGATCGGCTCGGCCGCAGGCGCAAAATAATACGGCTCGTTATAGCTTTGTTCGTGAAAATCCACATGAACCTCTGGCATCCACTCATGATATAACTTTAACCGCTGCTGTGTTTCTATTTGTGTTTGCCACGCCCAGTCTCTATTTAAATCAAAATAATAATGGTTCGATCTACCACTTGGCCAAGACTCAAAGTGTTCTCTTGCCATTGGGTTAGGATTGGGCCTATGCCCACTAACCGAGTTAAAATAACTCACATACCTTTCCCTGCCATCCGGATTAAGGCATGGATCTATAATTATAACGGTGTTCTTTAACCAGTCTTTAATGTCGTTCGTTTTTGCTTCAGCAAGGGCAAATATGGTTTTCATAGCCGTTTCAGTAGAACTCGCCTCGTTCCCATGCACATTGTAGCTTAACCACAATATAGCCGGCTGTTTGCTTTTCGGTGCTGTTGATGCCTCTGCTTTACTAAGACTTACATTATATTTTCTGATTTGTTCTAAATCAGCTATGTTTTCTTTTGAGGATATTACTGCAACGAATAGCTCTCTTCCTTCGTAGGTTTTACCATAGCTTACAATCTTGATGTTTTTTTCTTTATCGCTTATGTATTTAAAATAATCGACAACCTTATCGTGCGATGTAAATTTACTTCCAAGGGCATACCCTAAAAACTCATCCGGCGACTTTGTCTGAGCGCCTGCAACACTCAAACCAACAAGCAAAAACAAAAAAGGAAGGAAGAAGTATCTCATATTGATGAATTAAGACTCCAAAATACTAATTTTACCATATTAATTATTCATTTTATCTATGGCCACTATCGAATCCCTTTATCAGCATTACTTAAAGCATCCCGTTATATGTACCGACACAAGGAATATAACTCCTGGTTGCTTGTTTTTTGCCCTAAAGGGTGATAATTTTGATGCCAACACTTTTGCAGAGAAGGCCCTTACAAATGGTGCAGCATATGCTATTATAGATAACCTTGCATACAAAACCAGCAAGCAGTGTATTTTGGTGCCTGATGTGCTAACTACATTACAAGATCTTGCCAAACATCACCGCTCACAATTAGATATACCGGTTATAGGTTTAACTGGCAGCAACGGCAAAACAACCACCAAAGAACTAATAAAAGCTGTTCTTTCCGAAAAATATAAAACCTTTGCCACCAAAGGAAACTTAAACAATCATATTGGCGTTCCCCTTTCTATTCTATCATTAACAACTGACACCGAGATTGCAGTAATAGAAATGGGTGCCAACCACCAAAAGGAAATAGCGTTTCTGTGTTCTATAGCGCGGCCTACTCAGGGTTTAATTACCAATGTTGGCATGGCCCACTTAGACGGCTTTGGAGGGTTTGAAGGCGTTAAAAAAGGGAAGGCAGAACTCTATGCGTATCTAAAGAACAATCATGGCGTTGCCTTTGTCAACCGGAATAACCCTTACCTTTTGGAAATGAGCACTGCTGCTGATCTTGATAAGGTTATATATTACGGCACAGCGTCAACAGATACAATATCAGGAAAGCTGATCAAAACAGACCCATTAATTGAAATTTCATGGTCAAACAAAATGGCAAGCTATCAAACATTTGTTAATTTAACCGGCTCTTACAATTTCGAAAACATATTGGCGGCCATATGCATTGGGGCATTTTTCGATGTTACTCCGTCGGCAATAAACAAAGGTCTTTCTGGATATTATCCTAATAATAATCGTTCACAAATCACAAAAACGGAGAACAACACAGTGATATGTGACTTTTATAACGCGAACCCTAGTAGTATGGCTGCTGCCCTAAATAACGTTTCTCTTTTAACTGCCGACAAAAAAACTGTAATTATTGGAGACATGTTTGAGCTTGGTCAGGAATCGGCAGAGCAACATGATCTTATTGCCAAACAAGCCGAACAGCTTAATGTAGAAACACTTGTTTTTATTGGGAAAGACTTTTACGCATTAAAAAATAAATACAAAGGGCACTACTTTAATACCAGGGATGAGGCTCAGGAATTCCTAAAAAACAACCCCATAAGGAATAGTCTTGTTTTACTTAAAGGATCCAGAGGTATGGCACTAGAACAACTGCTTCCTTTACTTTAGTTCGAGCTTTATTCCTGCATCACTGATCTCAGCAAGCGGATTATCTCGCATATTCTGCTCTATTTCCAACTGATATTTACCGGCAGCGGGGAATTTATAGTTGGTAAGCAAAGGCAAATTATAGGTAAACAAATTACCTGAACCCGAACCGTTCCACTGCCCGTCTGGTTGGGCTAATCTATACTCATAACGTCTGGTATGCTTTTCCTGCCCACTTCCACTTATATGGAATAAGACAAAAATATTTGAATACCTGTAATCGGCCGTATGGCGCAATTTAAAATAGATATTATAAGGCTTACTGCTGTCCGTAATTTCAACTAATGTTTTAACTTTGTTAGGATAGCCCCAATTACGTGCAGGCATAGACAGGTTGCTATCCACAAGCGTATTGGTATCGCATCCGCTAAAAAAGAGAACGATTAAAACTGAGGACAACAGTAAAACTTTAAAATTATTCATCCTTAGGCTTTTCCTTTTGTTTTTTCCTTCGGTTATTGTTTCTATTTCTATTCCTGTTAGCCGACGGCTGACCAATGGCGCCAGGTTGTTCAGGAACAACACCTTCGGCAGCCTGTACTACAGGCTTATTAGCTGGTTTAGGCTGTTGACCTTGTTTCGGATTCTGAGCAGGTTTTGATCCCTGTGCAGGCTTAGGTCCTTTCTCGGGTCTGGCGCCTTGTACAGCTGGCTTAGGCCCCTGTGCAGGTTTAGCATTTTGAGGAGGTCTTGGTCCTTTTTCAGGCCTGTTTCCGCTATTCCTATTTTCGTTGGTCTTGTTAGGATTGTTTCTATTATTCTTGTTGCCTTTATTTCTAGGTTTATCGTCTAAACGGGTTAAACTATCCTGTCCAACAACATTTTCATAATCAGGTATTTTCTCTACAACGGCTACCGGAGTTAACTCAACAGCCTCTTCTTTAAGATTAATTGGCTTCTGTCCGCGTTTATTCATTGCCATAATCTCTTTCACACGGTCAACTTTTAGTGGGATCCAATCTTCTGTATTAGGATAACTGAACCACATAATCTTTTTAAAGATGTCTGTTTTTTGGTGACGTGCAACTCCAATTTCAGTTTGTAGGCTTTCGATACGATCAGGAATGTCTTTTAATGCATCTAAATACGTATCAAGCTCATAATTTAAGCAACATTTTAGCTTGCCACATTGCCCCGCAAGCTTTAAAGTATTTAAAGAAAGGTTCTGATATCTGGCCGCAGCTGTTGATACCGTTTTGAAATTGGTTAGCCAGGTAGAACAGCAAAGTTCGCGGCCACAAGACCCAATTCCACCTAACCTTCCAGCTTCCTGACGCATTCCAATCTGGCGCATTTCAATCCTGATTCTAAAGGTTTCGGCCATCTTTTTAATCAGCTCCCTAAAGTCAACACGACCCTCTGCAGTATAAAAAAACGTGGCCTTAGTTTTATCTCCCTGATAATCAACATCACTGATTTTCATGGACAGACGTAAATCTAAAGCAAGGGTACGTGCTTTATGCATCGTTTCCCATTCCAAAGCCTTAGCGATCTTCCATTTTTCAACGTCTGCTTCAGTAGCTTTTCTGTAAACTTTTCTGGTTACCTGATCAATAGTTGCTTTACGGCGTTTCATCTGCATGCGTACCAATTCTCCCGTTAAGGAAACATGGCCGATATCATAACCGCCGGTAGGACCTTCAACAGCGATTAACTCACCTATTTCGAGGTATATGTTCTCGCTATTCAGGAAAAATTCTTTCCTGGCACCCTTAAATTTAACTTCTATTACTTGAAAAGGTATATAATTTGAAGGCATGTCAAGATTAGACAGCCAGTCGTAAACTTCCATTTTTCCGCATCCTCCAGTAAGGCAAGAGCCATTACTTTTGCAACCCGAGGGGGCACATCCGCCACCTGTAGAACAACTTCCACATCCCATAATTAACTATATATATATTGAGTCCCTTTCGGGAGCGTTTTAAACTTAATTATTTTTACTAGTTGTAAAGATACATCTAAAAACAGAATTTTAGGATTTGCATTTCTCTCGATATGATAGTGCGCCTTTTCCAATTCCGAAATAATGGCATCTGCCATATTAAGATTAAGTACATGGGTTGATAACCGTTTTGCCGTGTCCATTGCCGAACCAGGCAACTTAACCAGCTCTTCTGCGCCACTTAATAACAGGCTGCATTCTCTTAAAAAGCTGATCCCGTACTTTAAAAAATTCTTTTGATTTTCTCTCCCCCAGCCAGCAATCTGATCTACAAAATTGGTTAAATCTAAAACCCTGTTGCCATATCCCATCCTCAGCCATTCAGCAAATTTATCGGCATTTTCATTTTGTGTATTGGCCACCAATTGCTTGGCTTCAATCAAATTTCCATCTGCAAGAAAGCTATATTCTGTAGCCTGATTTTCTGATAGGCCAAATTCATCCATCAAATAATTTTCAACAGTAGCATGTGGCAGTTTAGGAATCTTAACAATCTGCGTCCGCGACAACAGCGTAGAAAGAATCTGCTCCTGGTTATTTGCTACTAAAATAAACAATGTATTTTGCGGTGGTTCTTCAATAATCTTCAATAAGGAGTTTCCTTCTTTATCCAGATATTCTGGTAGCCACATGATCAGCACCTTCGTCTCAGCCTCAAAAGCTTTATAACTTAATTTTTTGATGATATCATGACACTCGGCAATGTTAATATTTGCCTGTTTATTCTCTGCACTTAATTTTGATCGCCAAATATCCATATCAAAATAAGGATCAGCAAGCACCATACTCCGCCATTCATCTAAAACATCTACTGCTGTTTTTACATCTTTAGAAGCAAAAAACGGGTAAGAAAAATGCAAGTCTGGATGAATATATCTTTCATACTTTCTACACGACGAACATTCGCCGCAACTATCATCAGCCTGTTTATCAAGACAGTTAATATATTGAGCATAGGCAATTGCCAAAGGCAATGCACCACTTCCTTCCGACGAAAGAAACAACTGCGCATGACTTATCCTATTCTCAGCAAATGTTTGTATCAATTGCTGTTTTATGCTTTCCTGACCTATGATATTCTTAAACTGCATTTGGTGCAAAATAGCAAAATTTTAAGACTTGCCTATAGCCGCTATTAAAGTTGACCTCCCGGATTTTATTATCTTTGCCCATATGCCCAGAATTTTAGCTTTTGATTATGGAACCAAGCGTATCGGATTAGCCGTTACAGACCCCCTGCAAATTATTGCCACAGGACTTGATACCATACACCCTAAAGACGTTATAGAATATCTGAAAAAATATCTTTTAACAGAACAGGTAGAGGCTTTTGTTTTTGGCGATCCAAAGCAAATGGATGGTTCTCCTTCGGATTCTGCACAGCATGTAAAAGGCTTTGCCAGAACCTTAAAAAGAACCTTTCCTGATATCCCCCAGCATTGGATTGATGAACGGTTTACTTCTAAACTAGCCCATCAAACAATTATGCAAAGCGGATTAAAAAAACAAGACCGACAAAATAAAGAGCGCGTAGATACCATCGCGGCTACTATTATTTTGCAATATTTTATGGAGCAGCACCGTTTATAGATTGCATTTATTAAAATTATATGAGCTTAATCAGCGATGACATGCAGCAGCTTTTGCTTAATTACTGTGAACCAGAAAGCGAATTGCTACAAAAAATAGATAGAGAGACCAATTTAAAAGTGCTGATGCCACGCATGCTTTCAGGCCATTATCAGGGTCGGGTGCTTAGCTTTCTAAGCAAAATGATAAACCCCAACCGGGTTTTAGAAATTGGCACTTTTACCGGCTATGCTACCCTTTGCCTTGCTGAAGGATTAACAGAAAACGGAATCATTTATACCCTGGATATAAATGAAGAGCTGGAAGATATGGTACGCCGCAGCTTTGCTCAATCGGATTATAACAGCAAAATAAAATACATCCTTGGCGATGCAACCCAAACGGTGAATTCATTGGAAGAAACCTTCGACCTTGTGTTTATTGATGCTGATAAGAAAAACAATGGCACCTACTATGATCTTGTTTTCAACAGAATCAGGCCTGGTGGACTCATTATAGTGGATAATGTGCTGTGGAGTGGAAAAGTACTGAACACCAATCAGGATAAAGACACTAAAAATATCACTACATTTAATGACAAAATTGCGGCAGATGACCGTGTAGAAAAACTCATTTTACCTGTTAGAGATGGGTTATTTATCATCAGAAAAAAATAAGGTATGTTTAAATCATTACTGTTAGTTTGGCTTAGTGCTATCACCATAACATTTAGTGCAGGCGCTCAAACCACAGCAGAATATATTGCAGAGCATGCAGCATATGCTCAAACCCTGATGCGGGAACATAAAATACCTGCCAGTGTTATTCTTGCTGTTGCCATACACGAATCAGCATCCGGCACAAGTAAAATTGCCCGGTATCTTAACAACCATTTTGGAATTAAAGGCGCAAACAGCAATACCGAAATTCGTTCGTCCTATAAGGATTACCTCTCCGTGCAGGAGTCTTATGATAGTTTTATGGAATTCTTAAAAAGCCGATCATCTTTTACCTCGCTTTTTGAGAAATATGATCAGTTTGATTACAGAAACTGGGCAAGAGGTATACAGCGTGGTGGCTATGCCAGAAGCAGAACATGGGCATCACAGATCATTGGAATCATTAAAAAAAATGACCTTTCGCAGTATGACGAACGGCCTGATGATTATGCAGAACCACCTGCACCTGTTGTGGCTACCAGATCCAGATCTGCAAAGAATTCAAGATCAACATACACAGTTAAAAGAGGCGATAGCCTAAATAAAATAGCAAAATTGAGGGGAACAACTACAGCCTCACTAATGAAAAAAAATGGGTTAAAAGGCGCTGCGCTTAAACCCGGACAAAAACTTGAATTATAATGAACAAAAGAATAATTATCCTGACCGCCGTCGTGCTATTTTTCTCTGCCTGTAAAACAAAAAAGTACAGTCGCAATAATAAAGCGATCGAAAAAGCAGCAGACAAAGCAAATCCGGAATATAAATCACGTACTACAGTAATGTATATTGACGAATTCAAAGGCGTGGCAATTGAAGAAATGAATAAATATGGTATTCCGGCAAGTATTACATTGGCACAGGGCATTATTGAGTCGGGAAGTGGAAACAGCAGTTTGGCAAAATATGCAAACAACCATTTTGGCATCAAATGTACTTCTGAATGGAAAGGCAAGGGATATTATAAAGACGACGATAAGGCCAATGATTGTTTCCGGGTTTATAAGGATGCCAGAGAATCTTACCGCGACCATTCTGAATTCTTAAGAAGAAAGCGCTACAGTTCCCTTTTTGAGCTTGATAAAAACGATTATAAAAACTGGGCTGTCGGTTTAAAACAAGCCGGTTATGCTACAAACCCTAAGTATCCGGATCTGCTGATCAATACCATCGAAAAGTATCAGTTGTATTTTTATGATATGCCAGAATCTGAGAATGAAAAACTAAAACGCGAAGACCGTGTTTTCTCAGAAATCAACGCGAACATCCCTCAGGAGAAGAAAAAATTCACTCCCGTAGCCACGCCACCTTCAAAACAAGTAATTAAAACTCCTGATACATTAAAAATAAGTGATCCTGCTGTAGTAATTAACACTCCTGATCCTGTTTCCTCAACAACGTTAGAGAGCCCTTACANCTRWRANMRSAAGRGSATACTCTTTACAACATCTCCAAACGTTTCAACATCTCTGTTGACGATATAAAGGCGCTAAACAACCTTGCAGACACTGGCATCAAGATTGGACAAAAGCTTGTGTTAGTTAAATAATGTTAATGTTTATTAAGCGCAGATAGTTATCTTGTAGTTTTGTATCTCCAATGAGATTTTTTAGCCTGTTATTAATCCTTTACTGCACAACGCTAACTGCAATGGCCCAAACCAATACGGTAAAAGGCTTTGTGGTTGACAAAGATTCGAAGCTTCGCCTGGCTAAAGTGTACATCTATAACGCCAGCAAAGACGAGGGGATTTACAATACCCCCAAAGGTGAGTTTTCTATAAATGCTGCTGTAGGAGACACTCTGTACGCTGTATTGCAAGGTTATGCGGTTGATACACTTATTCATCACGGTCAGAAAGCAGTGTACTTTCAATTGAAATCACTTGGCATTAACTTGCGTGAAGTATCCATTACCGGCAGGAAATATACCCCTAAAGAATCGCACGCCAATACACTAAAAGAGTATAAGTACGCGCTGGATAAGGGTAAAGCAAAAGACCTGCTCAACCTTGGGCTGGGAGGCGCAGGCCTGGGTATAGATGCAATTTACAATCTGCTAAGCAGAGATGGTAAAAACGCCCGTCACCTTCAAAAAATACTTGAGCGTGATTACCACGAGGCGATTATAGATTATAGGTTTACGCCAGATTATGTAAAGAAAGTATTGCAGTTGGGCGACTATGAAATGGAGGATTTTATGCAACAATACCGTCCTACTTATCAATTCGTTTTAACAGCCTCAGACTATGCTTTTGTTGTATATTTAAGAAACAGTTATGCCAGCTACAAGCGGAATCCGGCTGCCTTTAGGTTACAGCCACTTCCTAAAATAAAAGTAGAAGAGTTTTGAGACCCTTCTTTCTCATATTGTCTAAATTACCGGCCAATGCAATGGCTATTTTCCCTTTTATCATCTTAAAAAACAAAGCCCTAAAGGTTGATAAGGTACTAATCAATCATGAACGGATACATTTTAGACAACAGCTTGAACTGCTTATTCTACCTTWKWWCWKYWTSWAWKYWSTAATGTACCTGATCAACCTGATCAGATATAAAAATCATTATTTAGCTTATTTTAATATCCCGTTTGAAAAAGAAGCCTACAGCTTTGATGCTGATCTATCGTATTTATCTCATAGAAAAGCATTTGCGTGGATTCGTTTCGTCAGCAAAAAACCATAGATAAGCGTAAGTTTTGCAATTAGTTTATTAATAAACTTTTAATAAGTCACATTTTTGTTTTTCTTTGTAGTAATGAAGAGTTTTAATATCTGCCTCTTGTTACTGTTTATCACCTCATCAAACCTGATCGCTCAGGAGATTGATACTGTTCCTATTGAAACCAAAGGACTGGAGATAAAATTAAAGCGTAGTCCTTTACCATCCAGGACCGGTATACTGAATTACACACCCGTAAAGATTCCACCGGTAGTGATTGCCGAAAAAATCAATTACTGGAAAATAAGGACTTCTGTTGGCATTAACGTCAATCAAGGTAGCTTTTCAAACAACTGGAAAGCTGGGGGGGTAAACTCTCTTGCCGTTGGCGGGCTTATCAACTACCGTGCGGAATATAGAAAAGAAGGCTACGGTTATATAAGTGAGGTCATGCTTGAGTATGGCAAGGTGAAAAACAAAGACCAGCTGCAAAAGAAAACCAGAGACAGAATATTTTGGGACAACAAGGCCGATTTAAGATTATCTAAAAGCTGGTATTTCTTTGGATCCATAACATTTGAATCCCAATTTGACAGGGGATATGCCTATTATAGAGATGGTAACAATGAAGAGCAAGCCTCTCTTGTTTCTAAATTCATGTCGCCAGGATATTTAACCGAATCAATCGGTTTCGAATATAAGCCTGTTGGGTATTTTTCAACAAGGATTGGTACAGGTACTGCAAAACAAACATTTAAACTGGACACAACCTTCAATGAACAATACAACAAAGGTAATTATGGCGTTGAGGTTGGTAAAAACTTCAAAAACGAGCTCGCTTTTCAGATTGTAAGTAATTTTGACAAGCAAATCTTTAAGAATGTAAACCTGAAAGCCAGGTATCAGATGTTTATTCCCTACGACAGGCCTTTGGTACATGTTGATCATCGTTTAGATGTAGAGCTAAGGTCTCAGATAAACAGATTAATGAATGTGACACTTACTGGCGTAGGATTATTCGATAAAGACTCCGATCCGGAGATCCAGGCGAGTCAGGCGCTCGCACTAGGTGTGGCATTTACGTTCCCTCGTTAATATTCTACATAAAGATTACGGATATTGTTAGCTGTATCATGCAAAATTAATAACTTTGCAATTCACAAAAAATTGAACACTAAGCATTAAAGAAAATGTTTGAAAATTTACAGGATAAGTTAGACCGTGCGTTTAAGGTTTTAAAAGGACAAGGAAGTATTACAGAGATCAACGTGGCCGAGACCATGAAAGAAATCCGTAAAGCCTTATTAGACGCCGACGTAAATTATAAAACAGCTAAAAGCTTTACGGACGACGTTAAAGAAAAAGCATTAGGTTTAAATGTTCTTACAGCTGTTTCTCCGGGCCAGTTACTTACCAAGGTAATGAATGACGAGCTTACTGCTTTAATGGGTGGCGAGGTAACGGAATTAGATTTAAAGAACAATCCTACTATTATACTTATTGCCGGGTTAAACGGTGCTGGTAAAACTACGTTTACCGGTAAATTAGCCAACTTCCTTAAAAGTAAAGGCAAGAAACCGCTATTGGTAGCAGGCGACGTATATCGCCCTGCGGCTGTAGATCAGTTACAGATTTTAGGTGAGCAGATTGGAGTACCTGTTTATTCGAACATTGCCTCTAAAGATCCCGTTGGCATAGCCTTAGAAGGCATTGCTGAAGGCAAAAAACAAAACAATAATGTAATCATTATAGATACGGCCGGTCGTTTAGCAATAGATGAGCAGATGATGGATGAGATCGCTGCCGTAAAAGCCAGTACTAAACCGCACGAAATCCTGTTTGTTGTTGATGCCATGACCGGACAGGATGCGGTTAACACGGCAAAAGCATTTAACGATAGATTAGACTTTACCGGAGTTGTATTAACCAAATTAGATGGTGATACTCGTGGTGGTGCTGCACTATCAATTAAATCTGTAGTAAACAAGCCCATCAAGTTTATTGGTACAGGCGAGAAAATGGAAGCCCTTGATGTATTCTATCCTGAAAGGATGGCCTCAAGGATTCTGGGCATGGGTGACGTGGTTTCCCTTGTTGAGCGTGCACAACAGCAGTTCGACGAAAAAGAAGCTGCAGAACTTCAAAAGAAAATCCGTAAAAACAAGTTTGATTTTAACGACTTCTACAATCAGATTCAGCAGATCAAAAAAATGGGTAACATGAAAGACCTTATGGGCATGATACCTGGCGTTGGCAAAATGATGAAGAACGTTGATATTGAAGATGATGCATTTAAAAGTGTGGAGGCAGTAATTCAGTCGATGACTAAATTTGAACGTGAAAACCCTGATAGCATTCAGCAAAGCAGACGCTTACGTATAGCCAAAGGTTCGGGAACAAAAATCGAAGAGGTTACAAAACTGATCAAACAATTTGAAGACATGCGTAAGGTGATGAAGCAATTCTCTAACCCGGCCGCAGCTGCAAAAATGATGAGGAATATGCCAAAGATGCCTCAGGGTAAAATGTAATTTCAATAAATTTCACAAATTCCAACCACTTAATGTCTAAATCAATATAGTTTAGCAGTACAAATTATTGTACGCAAAATTATGCTCCCCAAGGCGTTTGGAAGCGCTGTTTTCGGGGTTAATGCTTTAACCATTACCATAGAAGTGAGTATTGGAGGGGGAAACAGGTATCATATTGTTGGTTTGCCCGAAAATGCCATTAAAGAAAGTTTAAGAAGAGTTGAAAGCGCGATTCAATCAGCTGGCTTAAAATGCCGAGATAAAAGATCGTCATCAACCTGGCTCCGGCCGACATCCGTAAAGAAGGGTCTTCATACGATCTGCCAATTGCGATTGGCATCCTTGCTGCATCCGGGCAAATAGAAAGTCCTGAAATAAGCCAATACATCATTATGGGAGAGCTTTCTCTGGATGGCAGCTCCAATCCATAAAAGGTGCCTTACCCACCTCTACACAGGCTAAAAAGGCCAAATTTAAAGGTTTTATATTGCCCCTGGATAACTCAAGGGAAGCAACAATAGTTAGTAATCTGCTAGTCTATGGAATGCGAAACCTTGCCGAGGTGGTCTCTTTTTTTAACGGAACTCAAAACCATGAGCCAGTAATTGTAAATACCAGAACCGATTTCTTTAAAAATGTGAATCGCTATCCTCATGATTTTTCTGAATGTAAAAGGACAAAAAAATATAAAGCGTGCACTAGAAATTGAAGCCGCAACCTTATTTTTATTGGCCCTCCCGGTGCAGGTAAAACTATGCTGGCAAAGCGGCTTTCAACCATTTTACCCCCTTCAAATTTACAGGAGGCACTGGAAACCACAAAAATACATTCTGTTGCAGGAAAGCTTAGTGCCGCAGATACCTTAATGACAGAACGCCCTTCCTGCAGTCCGCCGGAGCCAGTTTTGATGAAATAACCAGATAGCTAAAGTAGATTAGATAACTAAATGCCTTTGCCTTTTCTTCTTTTAATGTTTTTAGTCCTTTTGTGAATTTSARKKKTKAATGATTGTGACTGTTTAACCTGTAATTCTAGAAAGTTTAAAAGATTATCTTCTATCCATTTGGGTTGCTGGTCTTCTAAGATTAGCTTATTCTCTGATCTACTATATTCAAGGCAGATTTTTGGTAGATCTTCAGGGGTTACATTTACAGCAACAAGAGTTGATACCAAAGGAAAATTTGCCATTAATAGAGGAATAGTATTTTGATACATCTCTTGGATGGTGTCAGGCTTAACAAGGTGAAGTCCCGATTGGTATCTTCTTTCCGCTCTTTGGAGGCATAGACTAATGGTGTCTGTGTGGAATAGTACTACATCGATAGTGTTATCGGTATTGAAATTTTTGGTAGAAGTTATAAAATCATAGTGATTTTGGTAACCCAGGTTTAATTCAATTACAAAATTCTCTCCTTTAAAAAGCTCTTTTCTTACCAGCTCATTAAATCTTAAATTACCTATGTCTTTATAATCTGAAAAGCCTTGGGTTTTATAGCGATTAGCAATTTGATCTGGATCTAATATGGTAAGCCCATTGGGTACAAGCGAACTCCCTGACGTACTTTTGCCAACACCAGGAGGTCCTGCAATGATGTAAATTTTAGCTAAAGCTAGATGTTTTCTACTCGACCATCAGCGTACTCAGCTACCATTTTGCCATTTTTTTTATAGACCAGTGGCTGGCCAATAGAAAATAGATAATTACGAACGTAAGCTTTTTCCTTTTCTTCCCATCTTTTTAATTCTTCAGGTTGCATATGAAAGGGTGATTTTTTCATGCGTCCCTTTTTTACAAAGTCTTCTTCAGAAATAATACCTTGATTAATCATATTACAAAGTTAAAAACTTAATAGTCCATCTTTTCACTCTCTGTAAAGATACAAAAAATGATAGATTGAAAAAAAGAATTTCCACAATACCTGCAAATCTAGATCCGATATGAACTGGATCTTGAAAAATTTGAACTATCTAAGAAAAATGCCGCCGTTAAGGTAAAAGTTGATTTCCCCTAGCGATTTAGTCATTTCGGGAGTACCTGGTTGGCGTCGGGTAGAACATAACATGCTTCATTCACGGACTAAGCATATTGGCTAGCAAATAAAATGGTAAGGTATCGGATTAGATATCAGATTTTATTACTGAAAGGTATGCAAATTGTCTCACTACTGGTACGACAATTAAAATTCTCAGCAGTACCGAGAGTTTTATAGAATGATACTATATGCGCTTTCCGTAACAAGACTTCAAGTTTTTGTAATTTTTCCTGTTGGGGAATACTTGTTCCATTTTCCCAGGTAAGTATAGTCGAACCGTCAACTTTGAGAAGCTTACCCAGCCTTTTGTTGCTTAATCCATTTCGCCACCTATAAGCCTTTATTCTTCCGGAAAGTGTTGTTTCGTCAAATTCAAGTGGGCAATACCCTAGAAATTTGATAATTCGCGGAAAGTGTGATCTGAGGGACTGAATGGTTTTTCTCCCAAAGGGTGATACAGTCCCTGGTAACATTAATAATCCTTGCTACATCTTTCTGCAAGAGTTTTAGATCCATCCTTTTCTTCCTTATATGATCGCCAATAGTTACACACTCATTCGGGCAAGAAATAGTCATCGGTTTTACCGATTGAGTTTGGAAACGCAAACAAGGCAACGCATGTATGTCCCTGCCGTTTTTATAATCACCCCGAAAAGGAATTTACCTGAGGTCCCGGCATTGTTTAAAAATACCTGAGCAAAATATCAGGACCACTTATAGATCGTAATAGACCTTCATGTAGAAGTTACGCCTGTAAACTTTAATGAACTCACCTCTGCTTTTGAAGCCGAAAAGAGTAAAAAGATAAGAGAACGGGTTATTAAAGCCAGAGATGTTCAGGACTCCAGATTTTCGGCCATCAATACATTGCAATGCTCAAATGAGCCCCAATATGGTCCGCAATATTTGCAAGATAAATAATTCGGGGCAAGTACTGATACATTACCGAAGCCTTGATCGCGACAGTTGGCTGGTTAATCAAGATCATCTTCCACATCTTCTTCGTCCTCCTCTTCAGGAACGTAAGCCATGATTTCTCTGCCGATGTTGTTGATTTCTTCATCTATTTCAAAAACCGGAATAGCTGTTTCGGGGTCAAGTTTTAACCACTGTAAGTCGGTGTCTTTTTGTATGTGAACATATTCTTTGCCGTTTTTAAAGATCACATAAGTATCATTTCCCTCTGGAAATACGGCATAATCTACATCTTCAATGCTAATGTCGAAGGGCTGTTGCATAGTTTTATTCTTTTTATTTCCGGATCTACTATTAACGCAAGGTTGAATAATTATAAAACTGCATTTTTCCAGTTCCGGTGATGTTAATTGTTTTTGTTTCACTATTGCCATTAGCTCCTTTTAATTCCAGCGTAATGGCATTATCTCCTTTTTTTAAAGGGATTCTTGCATAACGGATCTCACTGGGCAAGGTTTGCCAGTTTCGGGTGTCGGCTTTCTCCGAAAGCAAACTATACAACTGCATTCCAAAACCCAATCCCTCAAGTAAAGTATTGTCTTTACCGTCTTTTCCATTTCCTTTAGCACTAGCTTTAAGTACATATTCTGCACTTTTTTTTACCGCCAGGCGGGTAAGTATTTTGCCCATCTCCTTTACAAAACGTTGATCAAGTGTTTTAAACGCAAGTTCATTAATATCTTCTGCCTTTTCAAAGTTTATGGTTGCCTGCCCGTCGGTAATGGTCGCGCTGGTAAAATAAGGCTGCTGAGCAACGTATTTAGGATATGTGGCCCTAAGGCTATTAACGGAGTTTAAATTAATGTCACCGCTTCCATAGGACGTATTATAGGGAATAAACAAGGTGCCTGCAACATTCGTAAACACCAAATCTCCATTAGATCCTCTGATAAGAGAAAAAATAAACTCTTCCTGTTGCTTAACAGGCGCCAATCCATTTTCCCAAAACAGAATAAGCATTCCCCCTTCTGATGGTGGTTCTGGTTGATATTTTAAGTTAAACAGCTCTTCAAACCTGGTTAATTCCGACTTAAAGCCATTCGCATCCGCCATTCTAAGGACATCCAGCTGAAGTTCTTTAGGAAGGGTTGTTCCGTAATAGGTTTTATCCTCGCTTTTCAAATAAACTTCTGCAGCATTTCGATAGGCGATAAAAGCATTGTTAACGTCTCCATCGCTTTCATAAATAAGGCCTTGAAGCATTAGCGAAAACGCGTCTTTAGAATATCTGCTCTCTTTATCATTAAACTTGTCTCCTTGCTCCTGCGATTGTAAAGTAATTCTTCGGGCTTCAACTATGGCATCTTCAGTTTTATGCAGATACAAGTAATTAAGTGCTTTATAATAATGGATCATAAACTTTTCAAAGTCTTCTCCTTTATAGGCCTGGGTCATAGGATTTACAAGAGTCCCCACAACAGCATCCATGGCACCGCCAATTCCATTCTCCAATAGCTGGTCGGCCTCATTAAAGTAACGGTTACTGTTTTCATAATCGCCAATCAGGTGGCTAGATTTTCCTTTCTCCATTAAAAACAGCAGCTTATTCCGCGGTTTCTGAAGTAAGCGGTTCTTATCAAGCTCCTTAACTGCCTCATTATAATTTCCAGTTGCGATTTGTTTATAATAACCCGCGATCTTCTCATTATAAGAAGCACAGCTAAAAAGAAAAAGCATCAATCCTAAAAGAACCGATGCCTTAAGCTTATTCTTACTATTATTTGTCATACTGTTATTTAGCCGGATCAGGATCCTGCTAGTTCTTAACGTATTTAGCAATTTTCTTGTCGCCTATCCATACAACCTCATTGGTTTGTATATCTGTAAGCTCGAGGTTTACCTGATAATAAACTACTTTTTTGCGTTTATGAGAATCAACTATAGAGTTAATTGAGCCTTGCAAAATATAGTCAGCTCCATTTTCCAATCCGAATTTCTTCATGGTAGAAATAGAAGCATTGTCTTGTTGATCGGCTTTCTCTGCACGCAGTTCTTCTCTTTTCTTGCCGCCTTGTACCAAACGAACACGTTCGCTTTGAACAAACGCCTGTTCAACATCTTTTACAAATGTTTCTGCGTCTATATGCTCATGGCTTTTGTTTTGAACAAGACCCACAACCACTACCGGCTTCTTACCTGCTTTAGCTTCAAGATGTGTAGATAGCCATTTAGCTCCCAAAACACTTTGGGTCATTTCCTGAGCAACCATTCTCGAATCGGTGTTGTTCCAGTTTCCGCTAACATCAACAGTACCTGTAGTGTTAATTCTTGTTACTTGTCTGGAGCATGAAGAGATCATTATACCAGAAACTGCAATGGCAGCAAGGGTTAATATTTTTTTAAACTGCATTTTATTAAATATGATTTTATGTAAATGTTGTGTTTTTACTTACCAGCCAAAGCCTGTTCCATAATAGCCCCAATGGCTATTGTAGCGACGACCCCATCCGAAATTTAAAGACGGGTAGTAATAAGAGTTCCCATAATAGGGATAACTGTATAAGCTGCTCTCGTAATTGCGTTCACGACGAAGTTTACGGCGCTCCTCTCTGGCTTCGTACCAATCGTATGCTTTATAGGTGTTTTGCACGGTAGTACCCTGATCTCGGGTTAAAGAATCGGACATGTTCATGTATTTAGCCCTTGCTACTTCGTATCTCGGGTTTTGATYMTRAASCANANGMTKGSNTRCKRWNCCAKAGMKRWRYGYMRYWMMSKYYRTYRWGMMTGCAATAATCATCAAAGTCCTTTTCATAATATAAGGGTTTAACTAAAAGCAAAATTACTTAATATTTTTATTGATTTGTTTATCGATTTACAATCCAAATGTCAATAATCGAGTTAAAAAATGTTAAATCTTAAGGCGCTTTAACTGTTCAATAAATTCAATGAATTTTGAACTTGAATAGTTGGCTGCCCCAGACTCGTTATAAGATAGCCGGCCTTGCTTATCAAAAACAATTGTTGTGGGCAATGCTCCTTTAAAAAGATTTTCAGGAATATTGCTTGCTATGGAATAAACCGGCATTTGATAGCTTCTGTTGTCCATATACTGCTGTGCTTTAGCTAAGTCGCTGTCAGCATCTACCATTATAAACACTACGTCCTTGTCATTCTTGTATTGCTCATAGAACTTGTTGATAGACGGCATTTCTGCCAGGCATGGAGGGCACCAGGTAGCCCAGAAATTAATAAAAATTACCTTGCCCTTTAATGAGCTCAGGTCTGTAACCTTTCCGCTCTTGTCTTCGAATTTAATCCCCGACAAATCCGCCGGAGGTGTTCCCTTTGCTATTGGTTCTGTTTTAGGTTTGAATAAACCGATTTCCATTAAGCCCTGCATTAAAAATGCTTTAGCCGAAGGGACAAATAAAATTACCAGAAACAATGCTATAAAGAACGCATTAACAATATTTTTCCTCGTCATCATCTCTTTCATAGCCAAGCAAAGTTACGCCTTTAAAAATAAACACTAAAAATCCAGCTTAAGCCTTACGCCCGTGCCTATTAATCGCAAATTCTCTTTAGAAACCTCTTTCATTGGAACTTTCATAAAAGGTTCTATTGATACGGCTTTATTTTTAGATATCTTTTGTTTATAGCCAAATGAAAAATTATAGAATCCGATATACCTTCCATCTTTAATTTCAGATTCGGGTGCTGGTTCTACTACCCTTTCATTTACGGCAAATGTCTTAAGCTCCGCCAATCCATCACCACCAGAACTTACAGCACGCTCTACCAATTTTTCCTGAATGTAACTGTTGCTCTGTTTCTGATTAATTACGGCAAATGCAGATACTCCAACATTGGCATACAGGTTTTTACTTAAACGGTACTTCAGTTCAAGTGGAATATCTATACCGGTTACCTTAGCCTCTATTGATTCTAAATTTTTACTTTCGCCAGCAATAGCGGTACTTACAGGAGCAGGCAGGCTTCTTGATGCGGCCATTTCGCTATATGATACGCCGGAGTTTAAGGAGATTTTGTCTGATAAAGCATATCCCATACTTACCCCATAACCCATGTTGAGTTTTTTTGTATTTCCAAATGATGGCGAAACAACAAGTCCCATTTCCCATTTGTCTTCTTTTCGGGGAGTCGATGATTTTGCCAGCGCTTCTCCCTGATTCTTTTTGGTTTCATTGTTTAGAAACTCCTGGAAAAGAGTGGTTTTATTTTCCGTTGCTATTGGTTTCGTTTCTGTTTTAACAATATCTTGCTTAGTATCTGGAACGCGAACCGAAGGCACAACAACGGGATTCGATTTTTCAGCAATTGCTTCTGTAGAGGAGGCCGAAAGGGTCTTTAAAGGCTCTTGAGCAGCGGTATAAACAGATATATTATTGCGTTCTCTTACCGCAGCTAATTGCTCATGTTCCTTCTCTGCTATCGGCAAATCTGCTTCTTTTACAATGTTCTCTTCAATTTTTACAGAAGGGGCAGGTGTTTCCTTTTGCTTATGTCGTACGTTTTGTGCTGGCAATACACCTGTTGTTTTGTTGGTGAAAAGTATAATTGCTGCACCGGCAATAAGTATTACTGCCGCCGCGCTGCTTAAGCGCCACAACCATAATACTTTTGCATTCCTTTTCCCTTCAATTTGATTGAAGTTTTCCCATGAGCCCGGAACATACTCCTCCTCATGCCCTGTCAGACTTTCCTTTATATGAGCTATTAACTCATCTTCAGATCCTTTCATATGTTCAATTGGTTGCATATGAATTAATTAATGTTTTAGAATACAGGTCCCTCAACTTATTCTTGGCTCGTGTAAGGTATACCCTACTTGAACTCTCTGGAATGTTCAACATTTTCGATATCTCATCGTGCGAAAAACCTTCAATTTCATACATATTAAAAATAAGCCGGTGTGTTTCCGGCAATTGATTAAGCAGCTTTAAAATGTCTTGCACATTTAATTGCGACACGGCATTGACTTGTGTAAGCGGTTGCTGATCCTCACTAATATCATCAACATACAAGTATGTCCTTTTTGTTCTTAAAAAATCTATTGCTGTTCTTGATGAAATTCTTGCTATCCAGCCCTTAAAGGCCTTTTGTAATTCGGTGTTATCTTTTGGAAAACTAAATTGCGTTATTCCTTTAAAAATTTTTATAAAACTATCATTTACAAGCTCTTCCGAGTCATTTCTATCGTTAACATAACGCAAAACAACGCCCATTAAATAGCCATAGAATGATTTATAGATCATCTCTTTACTCTTGTTGTCATTCTTCAAACACCCCGCTATAATATCCTCAAGCCCGAGCATTCTTCTTCAGCACAATTAAGAATTCTTCTTATAATCATATCATATAGCGTACAGCAAACCAAATAAATTTAATTTAAGCCGACTTAAATTGCAGGCCGGCTTATTAAATCTTATTGTTAGTGAGTAAAAATAGCTGCTCCAACCTTCATTTCTTCTGTTGTAGCTGCCTTAAGTCCTTTTACCCAAATGGTATAAACTTTTCCGTTCTCAATTTTTTGATCAGCCAACGTTGCAACATCAGCACCGGCAGCGTCTTTAACTTTAAACGATACTTTATCTCCAGCATCAACACTTTCAAAGTTACTATATTCTTTAAATAGTTTATTAGTAGCTACAGGCACATCCTTTCCAACTATTGATAAACTTAATGCAGGAGCGTCAGGGCTAAGGTTTATGAAACGAAGTTTCGCTTTACCAGCACCTGGCATGGTAACAGAATCTTTAACCAACAAGAACTTTACTTTATCAAATGAATCGATAATGAAAAGTGAATATGCCTTTTGATCGGCTAATTTTAATTTTTCTGTTAAAACGCTGGTAGAAGATCCTTTTTTGGTGATTTTTACGTCTCTCTCTCCCGAATAAATTTGCTTATAGTCAATTCTGTTGGTGTAAGCAAAATCATCGTTGTTTACCTTGGTATCTCCAATATAAAAATCTAATTTTTCAGTAGTTGGAGAAGCATGGATAACGTCCATAGCAGATATCGGTTGTGGGGTATAGTCGATCTTATCCTTTGAACAAGACACCAATACTGCTGAGATGGTAACCGCAGCAATAAGTGTTTTCGATATCGCTTTAAATTTGTTTGAAATTTCCATAATGTACTATCTTTTTAAGGGTTGTTTTTTACGATTAATAAAATAAATGGTTAATGGCCATTAACACTTTTTTTCACTAAAACGACTCTGACCGTCAAAACGCTACACCAGCCTTAAAAATAAATATCCCGCCATGAAAAATTCATGGCGGGATATAAATATATTATAAATATGAAAGCTTAGATCAGCTCAACGCTTCTGCTCACAAAAGCCGTTAACTCTGCTCCTGTTAACATTCCCTGAGCAAGCAAAGCTAAATCCACCGCTTGTTTAGCAAGCAGGCTCTGTTCTTCCTCGTTATCTGTTTTAAGAATCTTTCCAATCAATTTATGGTTTCCGTTAATAGCAACCTTATAACTGTCGGGCATATTGCCATAGAAACCCATTCCGCCACCCATTTGGGCCATGTCCTTCATACGGCGCATAAACTCATCCATAGTTACCGTAACAGGTAACTCATCCGGATTTAAGCCCACTACCTCTACATGCATACCGGGTTTAGTTATTGCTTTTTCAAAAATGCTCGACACCGTTTTGCTTTGTTCTTCAGTAAGTACAGACTCAATAGCATCACCTTTTTCAATCAATTTATCAGCTACACTTGAATCTACCCGTTTTAAGGCGGTTTTTTCGAGCTTTTGCTCCAGGTGACTAACAAAGTGATTATCAATAGCAGAATTCATTAACAACACATCGTAATCCTTTTTGTTGGCCGATTGAATAAAACTATCTTGTTTTGAAGGGTCGTTTGAGTAGATATAAACTACCTGCCCGTTTTTATCCGTCTGGAAATCTTTAACTTTTTCACGGTATTCATCAAGCGTAAAGTTTTCATTCTTGGTGTTTGTTAGCAATGCGAAATCTTTTGCTTTATCATTAAATTTCTCTTCACTTACCATTCCGTATTTTACGAACAACCCGATATCTCCCCACTTTTCTTCATATCCTTTACGGTCTTTGTTAAACAACTCCTGAAGTTTATCGGCTACCTTTTTAGTGATGTAGCTGTTGATTTTTTTAACGTTACTATCTGCCTGTAAAAAGCTTCTTGATACGTTCAAGGGAATATCTGGTGAGTCAATAACACCGTGCAATAACATTAAGAACTCTGGCACAATATCTTTTACCTCATCGGTAATAAATACCTGACGTGAAAACAACTTGATCTTATTGCGCTGCATATCAAAATCATTTTTCACTTTAGGGAAGTACAATACTCCTGTTAAGTTAAAAGGATAATCTACATTTAAGTGGATCCAAAACAATGGATCTTCAGAAAATGGATACAATTGCTTGTAAAATGCAAGATAGTCTTCATCTGACAAATCTGCAGGCGCCTTAGTCCAGATCGGATTAGTCGTATTGATAATGTTATCAACCTCTACGCCTATAGTTTTTGGTTTTCCTTCTTCATCTTCGCCATCTGGTTCCTGAACTGTTTTTGTTCCAAACTTAATTGGTACCGGTAAAAATTTACCATACTTATCAAGAATCTCTTCTATTTTATGATTGTCTAAAAACTCTTCAGACTCTGCATTTATGTGGAGGATAATTTCAGTACCTCGTGTTGTTTTGCTTCCAGCAGTAATTTCAAACTCAGTGCTGCCATCACAAATCCATCTTGCTGGCTCTGCGCCTTCCTGATATGACAACGTTTGGATCTCTACTAAATCAGACACCATAAACGCCGAATAAAAGCCTAAACCAAACTTACCAATGATCTCATTTGCATCTTTTGCGTCTTTAAATTTCTCTACAAACTCACTTGCTCCGGAAAATGCAACCTGATTAATATATTTTTTGATCTCTTCGGCAGTCATCCCCAAACCGTTATCGGTAATGGTAATGGTCTTCTTTTCTTTGTCAACAGCAACCTCAACTAAAGGGTTACCCAGCTCTCCGCTGTACTGACCAAGGGCTGCCAAGCGTTTAATTTTTTGTACCGCATCAACGGCATTTGAAACAAGCTCTCTTAAAAAGATCTCGTTATCGGAATATAGGAATTTCTTGATGATTGGGAAAATGTTCTCCGTGTGAATGGATATCGTTCCTTTTTCTTCTATGCTCATATGTTAACTCATTTTTAAGTACATAGGCTCCCTATCAAGGGATGTTCCAAATTACTTTTTGTTGTCAAATTGACAGTAAGTAACATTTACACGACATCTTTTTTGTATACTTGAGTATCCTATGATCAACATCTCAACCAATGAACATTGAACTTTTTAAAAAGCTTTTCGAAGAAGACTGTATTTCCGAAGATTCATTCGAAAGGATCAAAAACGCTCCTCGAACCACCTTGTTTTCTTTGCACTGGGAGGTAAAAACTTTGCTTTACCTCGGTGTAATGTTGTTAAGTTCCGGCCTGGGCATTCTCATCTATAAAAACATAGACACAATTGGCCATCAGGTCATTTTATTAATCATTGCCGCCATCAGTGCCGGATGCTTTTTTTACTGCTTTAAGCATAAGAAGCCCTTTAGCAAAGAGTTGATAAAATCTCCGAACTCATTTTTTGACTATATCCTCCTTCTGGGCTGCCTTAGCTTTTTATCATTTGTTGGTTATTTGCAATTCCAGTATACCGTATTTGGCACCAACTACGGAATGGCCACTTTCATCCCTATGGTTGCATTGTTTTATATTGCCTATGAGTTTGATCATCTGGGCATTTTAGCGATGGGGATAACCAATTTGGCCATTTGGATGGGAGTATCCGTAACTCCAAAACAATTGTTACTAAACGCTGATTTTAATAGTCAGACTGTTATATTTACTTACCTGTTACTTGGGTTATTATTACTTCTTGCTGCCTACCTGACTGTTTATTTTAACTTTAAAAAGCACTTCAGATTTACATACCAGCATTTCGGCGTGCACCTTTCCTTTATATCGCTATTAGCAGGCTACTTCTTTTATTACGATTCAGGCTTTGCATTTCTATTCATGGCAGCCCTGTTTGCGCTGGCCTTTTATATTTATAAAGATGCCATGAAACATCAGTCTTTCTACTTCTTGTTACTGGATGTTATTTATACTTATATAGCCATTAGCACCTTGGTAGTAAGGGGCCTTTTCGCGATGAAAGATGATGCATCAATCACCCTTTCCTTTATGTATTTTATCGCCTCTGCAATTGGTATTATATTTCTATTAATTAACCTCAACAAGAAAATTAAAGCCGTATGATTATTTACAACAACATTTGGCTGGCTAATTTATTAATTAGAGAAGAAGCACAAAAAGCCCGTAAAGCCGAGACAATAAGTATCGAGGAGCAAAAGAAAATAGAGGAAAAACATCCTGTAGGATTTTATTCTCCTAATATTTTTATCAGAATAGGCTTGTTTATTCTAACCTGCATCATTGTTTCCTTTTCCATTGGATTGCTAATACTTATGGTAAGTAACACGAATATTATTGACAAATGGGGCTTTTCATTCTTTGTAGGAATACTTACCTACATCGCCCTTGAGATAATGGTCAGAAAAAGCAATCACTTTAAATCAGGAGTTGATGATGCCTTAATGTGGATCTCAGGGGGCTTACTTTTAACTGCATTTATTATCCTGCAAGCAGATCTAAGCAGCAATTTTCCGTATTCACGCATTTCATTCTTTCTATGCTTATTAGCCCTGTACTATGCCCTTCGCTTTATAGATATGTTAATGACAGCCATAAGCCTTTTTGCGCTTATTGCCACGATCTTTTTTGTTTGGAAAGACCTTTTTTCATGGGGAATGTCAACCATGCCTTTTTTAATGATGATTGCTTGTTCAGGAATTTATTTTTTATCCAAACGGAGCGTAGGAAAAAAAGCTACCCTCTTTTATACCAACTGCTTGTATGTAGTACAGATTGTAAGTTTGCTTGTTTTATATCTGGCAGGAAATTATTACGTGGTACAATCGCTTAGCCCCGCTAGCGAAGGCATATACGATAGCGCTGAACCGGCTACTGTTCCTTTTGGGTTTTTCTTCTGGGCATGGACTATCCTCATCCCTTTTATTTATTTAGGGCTTGGAATAAAAAACAAGGATGTAATCATTTTACGAACAGGCCTGATCCTGATAGCCGCAGCAGCATTTACTTTCAGAAACTACTATCATCTCATGCCAATTGAAGGCGTGCTTAGCATTGTCGGGATCATCCTTTTAGGAATCTGTTATATGGTAATGAAATACCTTAAAACACCTAAACACGGCTTCACGTATGAAGATTTAGAGGACGACAATTTTATGGATAAACTAAAAGTAGAATCACTCATTGTATCTGAAACTTTCTCTGGCACCCAGCCTCAGGGCGACAATACCAGGTTTGGTGGTGGAGACTTTGGAGGTGGGGGGGCCAGTGGTAATTTCTAAAGAAATCGTTATCTTGAGCTAACTTAATGCTTTAAGAATGAACTCTTCCAAATTAAAAGCAATGCAAACCATACATCTTGCATTCTGCCTGGCCATCGTTTTAATGGCAGCCACCTCGTATCTAACCGTTAAAGATCGTCTTTACCTGGATGCCGATTTGAATCAGAATGATGTATTCTTTCCGCTATTTCCTTTGATTGGTCTTGTTTCAATTGCATTAGGACAATTCTTGTTCAAAAAGCAGTTATCTAATGTTCAGGAACTTTCTGCAGATGACAAGATCAATAAATATCAAGTTGCTTTCTTAATGCGCACCGCTCTTTTTGAGCTTCCTGCTCTGTTAAATATTGTTGGCTTTCTGGTAAGCGGCAACATTGTGTTTTTGATTGCAGGAGTTGTTTTTTTCATGCTCTTGGTATCAGCAAGGCCAAGCAAACAGGCTATTACTGAGGCCTTAAACCTGAATTATCCGGATACAGAAAAATTATAATCGCATGATATATTTCTCTGTATCTTTGCACAATTAATGGAATACAACGTTCACACCTTGCCTAATGGCATCCGCCTACTTCATGTACCGTCTGCATCAGCAATATCTCATGCCTGTATTATTATAAATAGTGGCTCCAGAGATGAGAGTGATAAAAATGCAGGCCTGGCCCATTTTATAGAGCATCTGATTTTTAAACGTACCGAGAAGCGCAGCACAAATCAAATACTAAACAGACTTGAAAGTGTAGGCGCAGACTTAAATGCCTACACCACAAAAGAGTATACATGCATCCATGCTTCATTTCTAAATCCTTATTTAGACAGAACCCTGGAACTTTTTAACGATATCGTTTTTCATTCTACATTTCCTGAGGATGAAATGGATAAAGAGAAAAGTGTGGTATTGGATGAAATAGCCTCCTACCTTGATCAGCCGGAAGAAGCTATTTATGACGATTTTGAGGATATGGTATTCTCCGGACACGCACTTGGACGTAATATACTGGGGACAACAGAAAGTGTAAGCAAAATCACTCAGAAAGATATCCATCAGTTTATAAAGGAAAACTACCATACCGATAAGATGGTGATTGCGGTATTGGGCAATTATTCTTTAAATAAGGTAGTAAAAGTTGGCGCAAAGCACTATTCGGAAATTCCGGCTAACCTCCATACATCAACCAGGCACGCTCCCTTACGGGCTCCTGTTGTTACTAAAACATTCAATAAGCCAATCCAGCAAGCCCATGCAATGCTGGGTTCTCAGGCATACTCTTTACACCACCCTTATAAAACAGGTTTGTTATTATTAAATAACCTTCTTGGGGGCAATGGCATGAGTTCTATACTGAACCTTCAGATCAGAGAAAAGTATGGAATTGCCTATACCATTGAATCTGGCTATAGCCCATTAAGTGACACGGGTATTTTTACCCTTTATTTTGGCACTGATAAGGAAAAAGTAAATAAGGCAAGTGCGCTTATTTTTAAAGAGCTGAAAAAGCTTCGCGATAATCACTTCAGCGAAGTGCAACTCCAAAAAGCTAAGAATAAATTCATCGGACAGATTGCCCTGGGCGAAGAAAACCGAATCGGGCTCATCATTTCTATGGCCAAAAGCCTTATTGACTATGATAAAATAGACGATCTCGAAACCGTTTTCAGCAAGATACAAGCAGTATCAACAACAGATATTGGTAATATTACCAATGAAATATTAGATGAAAGTAATCTTAGTGCGCTAACTTTTTATCCTTTAGGGTAATATTTGTATTTTTGCAGAATGAAGTTACCCATTGTAGCATACGGAGATCCGGTTTTGAAAAAAGTATGCGCTCCAATTGATGAGACATACCCGGATTTGGCACAGCTAATCACCAATATGTTCGACACCATGTATAACGCAAGCGGTGTTGGCTTGGCAGCCCCTCAGATTGGGTTACCAATACGCCTGTTTATTGTTGATACTGGCGCTGATGAAAAAGATAAAAACCGTTTTAAAAAGGTATTTATCAATGCTGAAATTCTGGAAGAAACCGGAGAACCATGGGCTTTTAATGAAGGATGCTTAAGTATTCCCGATATCAGAGAAGATGTGACCCGTAAACCAAATGTTCTTATAGAATATTATGATGAGAATTGGGAGCTTCATACCGAAGAATTTACAGGCATGCCTGCGCGTGTTATTCAACACGAATATGACCATATAGAAGGTACTTTATTTACTGATAAATTAGGATTGTTGCGGAAGAGAATGCTTCAAAGCAAGTTGGATGCAATTTCTAAAGGCAATATAAAGGCCGATTATAAGATGCGTTTCCCTAATCAGCACAAAGGTAAAAAGCGCTAATTATCGGCGCTTCTACTCTTATCCCCTTTAAAGATAGACTGCATTAGTTTACCCCATGCAAATGGATTAAGTAAAGGATTAGTCTGAACCATGTTCTTATTTAGCGACCTTTCATGGTTTGTTCTGAAATTTGTGCTCTGAATCTCTCCACCATCTCTTGGAAGGGTTTGCATTAAACCAGACAGGCTTTCTTGTGACAGGTTTTTAGCGGCAATGGCATAATCATCATCCGCTATCTTCATAGACATAAAGTCCCTCGTGAATTCCTCCACAGTTGCCCATGGATAAACCCGAACAGTGGGAAGGTTTATGATTTCGGCTTTCAGTTTAATCATAGCCGTATACTTGGTGTCATTAATTACAGAGGGAACCGCTAAAAGCAAGTCTTTATAACCTACCGCGGTATACAAAATTGTATCTCCTGGATGGGCTATAAAAGAAAAGAATCCTTTATAATTGGCAGCATAACGCTGCTCCTTATTCGATAAATTTGTAACCGTAACATAAGGCACAACAGTATTACTATCCACATCGGTAATAATTCCGGAAAATTGGATCAATTTCTTATCCGTAGTTATTTGCTGTGCAAATATCGAAGAAACGAAAAGAAGCAATATTAAGGTGAACGAATACTTCATGTTACAAAATTAGCTGTATTTGGTAAAACGGCTAGTTAAATAGTGTTAAATCGTTTATACTGGTTCAGCTAAATTTATAGCTACCACTGAGGTAATTTGTGGTACTGCCTTCATAATTGCTTGTTCAATGCCCGCCTTCATTGTCATAAAGCTCATTTTGCAGGATCCGCAGTTACCTAATAATTTTAATTTAACTACATTCTCCGGCGTAATCTCTTCAATCGCAACATCTCCACCATCCGCTATTAAATACGGACGAATGGTCTCTAGTGCCTGCTCTACTTGTTCTGTTAAATTCATTGGTTATATTTTATTAAAGTATAAAAATAGTAAATTTTTAGCAATTAGCAGTTTGTGCATTATTTATAGCTACTTGCTGAGCTACTCTTCCTGCTATTTCTGCGAATGCTCCAGAAAGCACACTCTCTGTATTTAAGGCTATAGGCGCTCCATTATCTCCTGCTTCTGCAATGCTTTGTACAATTGGAATTTCACCTAAAAACGGCACATCAAAAGATTTTGCCAATTCTTTACCTCCATCTTTACCAAAAATATAATACTTACTCTCTGGCAATTCTTCAGGTGTAAAATAAGCCATATTTTCGACAACTCCTAAAACAGGAATATTGATGCCTGGCATTTTAAACATAGCTAAACCTTTTCTGGTATCAGCTAAAGCCACCTGCTGAGGAGTAGTAACAATGACAGCCCCGGTAATTGGGAAGCTTTGCGTAATGGTGATGTGGATATCTCCGGTACCCGGAGGAAGATCTACAATCAGGTAATCAAGCTCGCCCCAGTCTGCATCATTAAACAACTGCTTTACCGCATTCGAAGCCATTGGTCCGCGCCACGGCACTGGCTGGTCAGGATCTGCAAAAAAACCTAACGACAGTAGCTTTATCCCGTACTTTTCAATTGGCAAGATAAGGGTTTTACCGTCTTCCGTTTCCCTGGCACTTGGCTTCGCACCAACCAGATCAAACATTGTAGGCACAGATGGCCCATAAATATCTGCATCTATCAAACCAACTTTTGCTCCATCAGCAGCTAAAGACACTGCAAGATTACTTGCAACGGTCGATTTCCCTACACCTCCTTTTCCAGATGAAACCAGAATGATATTTCTGATGTCTTTTAACTGGGTACTATCCATTGGCTTGGTTACCCTCGAAGTAATATTGATACTTACCTCTGCCTGCTGGCTAACAAAATGTTTAATCGCGTTTAGACAGGCATTCTTAAGCATATCCTTCATAGGACACGCAGGAGTAGTCAATTCTAAGGTAAAACTTACGTTCTTATCTTCTATTTTTAAATCTTTGATCATGTTCAAAGTCACCAGATCTTTTTTAAGGTCTGGGTCTTCAACATTTCTCAAGGCTGCAAGGACTTGTTCTGGGCTAATAATCATTGTTACAAATTTAACTAAAACTCCCCAAGCATTCATGGCTCTTGGTTACATTATTGCAAATGGGTGAATAATTTTAATTGACTTTAGCGTTTTTAGTGTAATTTTAACACGAAATAAACATTTATATTTAACGTTTAGCAATAAAAATTTTATTCTACAGCATGCATCTTCCAAAAATTAATATCCCTAAAAAATACATAAAGATAGGAGCGTGGGTTTTAGGCTGTTTTCTAGTGATTTGTATTACGGTTGGTGCCATTGCCTACAACAAAAGAGAAGCTTTACTAAAGACAATGATGGCCAAAGCAATTGCAAAAGCCGACAAAGACTTTAATCTGAATATTAAAATTGGAACGGCTGGCTTTAGTGGTCTTAGTACTGTTCACATGACCAATATTACAATTGTCCCTAAAGATAGAGATACCTTAACCACCATCAACGATCTGACCGTAGGTGTTAAGCTGTTTCCTTTAATTGTTGGCAATGTAAAATTATCGGAGGTTACGCTAAATACGGGTAAAATAAATATTGTATTTAAAGATTCACTTAGCAATCTCGACTTTATTCTAAAACGTAAAAAGAAAGATAGCACCGAGAAAAAATCTAAGGTAGATCTTGGTGATTTAGCCCACAACCTACTCAATCAGTTTCTTTATAAAATACCGGACAACATGGAGGTTAAAAACCTGATGTTAACCGTTAATGATAATGACACCGCCCATTTAAAGTTCTTAACCACCACTGCAACAATAGACGATGGCGACCTAACGTCTACAATACTTGTAAATGATAAAGATGCAACCTGGCATATAAATGGAAAATTAAAGCCCGGAAAAAAACAGCTGGATGTGATGCTGTTTGCAGACAAAAGCCCTGTTCAGCTTCAGTATCTTAATGATAAACTGCATGCCAAGTTTAGCTTTGACACCGTCAGAACAGAGATGAAAAATGCAGACTACAGCGGCGATGCTTTCAAAATAGAAGGCTCCTGGTCGGTAAAGAACTTATTGATCAATCATCCAAAAATCGCATCCAATGATATTGTTGTGCCCGATGCAAAGATTGACGCCGATATGCTTATCGGAGAAAATTACCTTGCCCTGGATAGTTCCTCAACAATTCTTTTAAAAAATGCGACCATACACCCGTACCTAAAATACACCCTTTCTCCTAACAAAATCTATGAGCTAAAGGTTCGTGCTCCTGAACAAGATGCTCAAGAGCTTTTCAACTCTTTTCCGCATGGGCTATTCGAATCGCTGGAAGGATTAAAAGTGAGCGGAAAGCTTAAGTACGATCTTGATTTTTATCTTGATAGCGCTTTGCCAGACAGTGTTAAATTTTACTCCGGGTTAACGCCTACAAATTTCAAGATCTTAAAATTAGGTAAAACCAACCTGCAGAAAATTAATAAGGACTTTATATATACACCATACGAGCGCGGAAAACCTATGCGCGATATCATGATAGGCCCTTCCAATCCTAATTACACCCCGCTTTCACAGGTTTCGAGCAACTTTAAAAATGCAATATTAACCTCCGAAGATCCTTCTTTCTTTACACACAAAGGCTTCGTTCAGGAATCAATTCGCAAATCTTTTGCGGTAAACTTTAAAGAGAAAAGGTTTGTTCGTGGTGGCAGTACCATTTCCATGCAATTGGTTAAGAACATTTTTTTAAGTCGACAAAAAACCCTTGCACGCAAAGCAGAGGAAATACTAATCGTTTGGCTCATAGAAAACAACCACCTTATTACTAAAAACAGGATGCTTGAAGTCTATTTTAACATTATTGAAATGGGCCAGAATGTTTACGGTATCGGTGAAGCCACAAGACATTATTTTGGAAAAAGACCATCAGACCTGAATATTGGAGAAGGCATATTCCTTGCAAACATAGTTCCCAGACCTAAAATAGCCTTATATAAATTCAGAGGTGATGGTGGCCTTAAGGACTATATGTATCCGTACTTTAAATACATTGGTAACATTATGGCCAAAAGGGGGTTAACTCCTCCGGATACCAGCGGTTATGGCTTCTATAACGTTCATCTAAGAGAAGGACTACGCCAATATTTATTGCCTGACACCACCACCATTGATACAAATGCTTTTGACAGTGATGACCCTCTGCCTGCAATAGAAACACACGATGCCTCTAAAAACTTGTTTGACCGGTTATTTGGCGGAGAAGCCAAAAAAGATTCTGTCTCAAAACCGAATATAACTGTTGATACAGTGAAGAAAACCAGGAAACAACTAAGAGAAGAAAAAAGAGAGCTGCGAAGAAAAGAAAAGGCCCTGGAAGAGGAACTCGAAAAGCAGAAAAAAGAAAACTAATAATCGACTCTCTTATTGGTTAATCGCGTAACTATGAACACAATTCAAATAGAAGATAAAGAATTCGAAATCTTAATTCAAAATGACAATATTGCCAAGCGAACCCGCTTAATCGGCATCCAAATAAATGTAGATTACGAGGATCGCTGCCCTATATTTATTGGCATTTTGAATGGGAGCTTTTTGTTTATGGCCGACCTTTTAAAAGAGATTACCATATCCTGCGAAGTAGGGTTTATCAAAGTCTCATCTTATGAGGGCACAGAAAGCAGTGGTAACATCAGAGAGACCTTTGGTTTGCCTAACGACCTGAAGGATAGAGATGTCATTCTGATTGAAGACATTGTTGATACCGGACTTACCCTCAGCTATATTCTCGCTGAAGTATACAAACAAAACCCGGCCTCCGTTAAAGTTTGTTCCCTGTTATTAAAACCAGCCGCACTAAAAAGCCCAATTGAAGAACTGGAATATGTAGGGTTTGAGCTCAGTAATGAATTTGTTGTTGGCTATGGACTAGACTATAATGGTCTCGGAAGAAACCTTAATGATATCTACAGAGCCAAAACTGTTGCCTCTGTTTTACCGTAATCCGATATTTTTTTCCCAATTTTGCACCAAACATATTACTAAAAGAATGACCATACACAAAGAAGGATATACCACAATAGCCGTTTCACTACTCTTCATCTTTATAATTAATGCAGTTGTTGACTATAAATTTGCAGACATTACCTGGTTAAGGTGGTTCATTTATATTTTTTCTTTTGCACTGTTTGTTACCGTACTACAGTTCTTCAGAAACCCTAGCCGTACATTTACAACCGGTGATAATCTGGTAATCTGCCCTGCCGATGGGAAAGTTGTAGTAATAGAAGAAACTCAGGAAGGTGAGTATTTTAAAGACAAAAGATTACAGGTGTCCATATTTATGTCGCCGGTAAACGTACACATTAACAGAAACCCTATTTCGGGAGTAGTTAGATTCTTCAAATACCATCCTGGCAAGTATCTGGCTGCCTGGAACCCAAAATCATCAACAGAAAACGAGCGTACAACCGTTGTAGTGGAACATAAAAATGGCACCCCGGTATTATTCAGACAAATTGCAGGTGCACTTGCCCGACGCATTGTTTGGTATATCAAAGAGGGCGACAATGTTGAGCAGTCTGAACAATTCGGCTTTATTAAATTTGGCTCAAGAGTAGATATATTTTTACCTATTGGCACCAAAGTTAACCTTGAACTTGATCAGGTTGTAAAAGGCGGTATTACCGTTTTGGCCGAACTTTCTTAAAGCGGTTTTCCGGCAGGGGGAGCATCAGTTACAGAGCGCTGCGTAGGATAGGCAAATCCCGATTTATGGGCCTCAACTATCTCGATGAGCTTAAAATTAATCTCCTCCTTAACCTTAACATGCTGACTAAATTCCATGTTTATCACAAGGTACACAACCTGGATATTTAAGGCGAAATCCCCAAAATTATCAAAAGTGGCATAGCCATCCCTTGTATTGGAATCATTTTTCAAGAATGTATTGATATCATCTAAAATCTTTTTAATATCCTCACGCTTCGTTTCATAAGTAATTCCGATATGGAAGTTCACCCTTCTGTAGTTCCTTAATGTAACATTTTCCAGAACCCCATCAATCATTGCCCTGTTCGGGATAACAATTGTTGTCTTATCCGGACTTATCAGCCAGGTGCTTCTAAAACCAACCTTTTCTATAGTTCCCTCAATTCCATCAACCTTAACCACATCCCCTACAGTAAATGGCTTATCCAGAAATATCGTAAAAGAGCCTATTAGATTCTCTAAACTCTCTTTAGCCGCCAGGGCTATAGCTATACCTCCAATACCTAAGCCGGTAATTAATGTTAGCACATTGATTTCAAAAACAAAACCCAACAGTACAAAGAAGCCCAAAAAGCAGATTAAGGTTTTTGTTAACTCCTTTAAAAATGGAATTAACTGATCATCAGCTTTATTATTAGTTATGGATGCTTTATACTTTAAAACATGAGCTATAAAGTCAATTATCCTTAAAATAATCCAGAATATAGATAGAATGATCAGGAACAAAAAAATCTTATCGATACAATCCCCTATAGTCACCTCAAGCTTAGATTTTGCCTTGTGCCATATGATAACATCCAATGGATATTTTAATTGATTTACGGCAAGATAAAGCGCACAAAATGTAATGAAAGATTCGATGGGCTTTAAAAGCAGCGATACAAACGTGTCATCTTTAATATTTTCTGCAAATTTTTTAAATGCCGTAAAGATCAAAAGACTAAACAGACGAGATACCAGTCTTTTAAAAATCAGGCCCAATAAAATGAACCCTCCAAAAAGACAGTATTGCTTTACTGTGTTTCCCCAAAATACCTGATCGAAAATATTAATATCCATAGTTTATACCAATTGTTTTAGTGCGATTTCAAAGGCTGTTCTAGACAAGCCGGTTTTAGCTGTATCGTGCTTATAAACAGCCTTCATTGCTTTATATATTACTTCAGATGCATCAGAAAAAATAGCATCGTCACTCATCTCTACATTTCTTTGCATTAAATATGCAAATACTCTGGCCATGCCGCAATTGGAAATAAAATCAGGAATCACAGCAACGTGATTGTCCGCATGTTCCATAATGCTGCCAAAGAAAATCTCTTTATCCGCAAAAGGAACATTTGCACCACAGGCAATCACTTCAAGCCCGCCAATTATCAACTGATCTACTTCTTCCTGCTTTACCAGACGGGAGGCAGCAGCAGGAACAAATATTTCTGCCCCGATGTTCCAGATCTCCTTATTCGCTTCCTCAAAAGACAACAACGAAGGAGATATCAATGTATTACCCGTCCTGTTGTTAAACAGCCCGATAATTTCCTCGGCAGTAAAGCCATTCGTGTTAATTAGCCCACCAACACGATCAATTATTCCAACAATTTTTACGCCATTTTGAGCAAGATAGTATCCTGCAGCGGCAGCAACATTACCCCAACCCTGAATAATTGCTTTTTTACCCCCTAGCTCGCCGCCCCAGATCTTATAAAAATGTCCAATTGATTCTGCAACACCATAACCGGTAATCATATCAGCTACCTTATACTTTCTTTTAATATCCGGAGTGTAGTTCAAATCTTCAAGAACCTTTGAAACGCCATAGCGTAACTGACCAATCTGATGAATGCGTTCATTCTCTCTGGCTTGATAATGTCCATTGATCACCCCTTCCTGAGGATGCCATAAGCCATAATCTTCAGTTATAGGAATAACCTCATGAATTTCATCAATATTTAAATCGCCCCCGGTACCATAATAGCTTTTTAGCAAAGGCATTACGGCCTTGTACCACCTTTCCAGTACCTGCGCTTTTCCTGGATCTGCAGGATCGAAATTAATTCCCGATTTGGCCCCTCCTATTGGCGGCCCCGATACGGTAAACTTCACCTCCATGGTTTTTGCTAAAGACTCCACTTCTCGCTTGTCTAGACCCTTACGCATTCGGGTACCTCCACCCGCAGCACCGCCCCGTAGTGAATTAATAACTACCCAGCCTTCAGCTTCAGACTCCTTGTCTTTCCATTCAAAGACAATCTCAGGTCGTTTATCCTCAAATTTTTTTAATAGTTCTTTCATCAATGTTCCAGTTAGTTCCAGAATGAAACTGACCATATCATTTTTTCCCTTTAGTGGGTAATGATGTGCTTAGTTAAATCCAGATAAGTTAGTTACAACAAACTTAGATAAAAGCAACTATGCATTTACGATCCACCATTAAAATAATGATAAATCATAATTAATTATTCCAGAACAGAGTGGTTTCGGTCCAAACAAAAAAACCTCCCCGATACAATCGGGAAGGTTAATATGCTTTTTCTAAAAAAATTAAACTCTTTTAGATTTGATACGAGCTGCTTTACCAGTTAACTCACGTAGATAGAATAATTTCGATCTGCGAACTTTACCGTGGCTGTTAACTTCAACTTTAGCGATGTTTGGAGAATTTATCGGGAAGATACGTTCAACACCAACACCATTAGACATTTTACGAACGGTAAACGTTTCATTAGCACCAACGCTATTACGTTGTAATACTACACCTTGGTAAATTTGAATACGTTCTTTATTACCTTCGCGAATTTTATAGTGAACACTCACTGTATCTCCTGATTTGAATGCAGGAAACTCATTTTTTGCGATTACCTGCTCTTCAACAAATTTTACTAAATCCATGATTTTAAGCTATTAAGCCGATTTTTTGTTGTTTAAAATCGGACTGCAATATTAGGAATTTTATTTTAGAAATAAAAGTGATTTTTATTTTTTTCCACATTCTTTATTATTTCCACATATTCAAAAGCAAATATACTCATTCTTCAGATAAATAATTCGGCCAATAAAGCCCTTGTAAAGCGGGTTTATCCATGGCTACTCGCTAAGCACTAAAAGCTTCAGTATTATGATATTCCATGATCAAAACACTCTGGGCCTCACAACAAATTTTTGAATTGGCCAGCTCTCCAATTTTCCTATTAAACATGATCTCCAGTTTTCTTACCATTTCATAAGGAATATCAACCTTATCAGTAACTTTTAACTTCCTGTAATTATGAAAAGCATTAGAAGGAATTCCCAATTCACGTGGGATAATCGTTAGCGCGGCCTTATAATTTGATAAATTTAACTTTCTTCTTGCTTCATCAATTTTATATTCTCTTTGTTCTTTCATGATATAATCTTGTCAGTTAGTCCGTTTTTTGAATTTACGCTACGCATCATTCCCTACTTTGCTGTAGTTCAGTAGCTATCAGCTCATCCGGCGTTTTGCCCCTTATGGGCTTATTCAGCAATCCCCTTGGCTCCAGTTCAAACAATCCTCAAACAGAGCCACAATGTCATGAGGGATATACTGAGCATCACTAAAAAGAATGTTTCGATAATTATGAAGTGTATTGAGTGAGATGCCTAAATATTTAGGCAATTTCCTAATCGCTTCGCGGTGGTGGTCGATCGATCTTTTTAGCAAACACTCGTTAATCTTGTACCTCCTCGGTGCACTGTCGCTGATCTTTACTCTTTTCATACCTACGTTAGTTTAATTTGGTTATGCTTATTTTTTGTATTTTTATCAAAAAAATGTAATGCTATTCATAATTTTATAGCATAAGCGCACCAAATATTTTAAGTGCCGGCCAAATTTATACGGAATTTTTTATGGTATTAAAGCGAATAGTCGATGAGCTACTCAAAGAAAAAGGCAGATCAATGACCTGGCTTGCTCAAGAAATGGGCAAAACCTTTGATGGCCTGAAGCTGAGTTTAACAAGGGGGTCAATAAAATATAATGATATTATAACCCTTTCTAAGGTGTTGAAAATGCCCCCTGCTACCTTTTTTCAGTCGCCAGTAATACCGTACGATACCAAGATCACAGAAAGTCTTGTGGGCGATCAAAAAGCAGAATATGCCGATCTAAAGAGCAATTTGAAAAATTGCAAAGAGATGCTTACCGCATTGAAAGATCAAATAAAAGATAAGGATAAAATTATTTCGCTCCTGAGCAAATAGGACTAATCTTCAAGTAAATCAGGGCGACGTTGTTGTGTTCTCGCCAATGCCTGATCATGGCGCCATTCATTAATCTTAGCCTCATGACCGCTTAGCAGCACATCAGGAACTTTGTGCCCATTCCAGTCAGCAGGCCTGGTATAAACAGGAGCATCCAGCAGCTCTCCCTGGAAACTGTCAGACAAAGCCGATGTTTCATCATTCAAAACACCAGGAATAAGCCTTACAATAGCATCAACTAAAACGGCAGCAGGAAGCTCTCCTCCCGACAAAACATAATCCCCGATAGAAATCTCGCGTGTAACAAATAAATCTCTTACGCGCTGGTCTATGCCCTTATAATGACCACACAGAATCATAATGTTACCCTTGCCGGATAATTCGTTTGCAATCGTCTGGTTAAAGGTCACCCCATCAGGGCTCATAAAAATTACCTCATCGTAATCACGCTCAGCCTTTAGTCCTTCAATACATCTGGCAAAAGGCTCAATAGACATCACCATACCGCTACCACCGCCATAAGGATAATCATCTACACTTTTCTGCTTGTTCGTGGAATAATCCCTAAGGTTATGAACCACTATCTCAGCAATGCCTTTCTTTTGAGCACGTTGCAAAATGGAGTGGGCAAAAGGACTATCCAAAAGAGCCGGTAAAACAGTTATAATGTCAAAACGCATGGTGCAAAGATAAAATTAAGGATTGATATATATGTCTAATAAGCCCTCAGGCAAATCAACAAGCATAGTCCCTTCATCCTCATCAATCTCAACAATCATATCATCATTTAAAGGAAACAGGATTTCCTTACTTTGATAGGCTACCGTAGCAACAAATTGCTGAGGGTATTCATTTACTTCAATAATTTCACCAAGCTCCCCATGTGTTTCATCAAAAACAACAAAGCCTTTTAAATCATTATAATGAAAATCTTCATCAGAACGATCCGGCATTTTTGTTAAAGGCAGGTACACTTTCTTTCTTAATAGAGGCTGGGCCTTGTCTATATGATCGATGTCATCAAAATAGAAATTGCCCGTATTATTTGTCTGAAGCTTATAAGACGACACAAAGAAAGGCACCATTTTGCCATTAATATCCGCAAAAATCACATCAAGTTCCAACAATTCAGGCTCATCATATTCAAAGAATAGCTGAACCTCTCCCTTTAATCCCTTTGTTTTGGTAATGTATCCTATATAAAATGCTTCTTCTATTTTCATTGGTGTATTATTAATTTTGGTCTATTAGCTACGATTGCCACCGCCTTTCATAAACCCCTAAATAAAAAAATAGCGAAGAAATCATATAAAGATTCTTCGCTATTATTCAGAATAACAAAAATACTATGCTTCTTCTTCTTTGCTTTCTTCTGTAGCTTCTGCTGCAGGAGTTTCTTCTGCTACCGGAGCTTCTTCAGTTGGAGCTTCAGCTACTGGAGCTTCTTCAACCACTTCTTCTTCTACAACCTCTTCTACCGGTGCATTTTTAATTGCAAGGGCAGCAGCACGGTCAGCATTTTTCTTAGCTTCAGCAGCCAGAGCAGCTTTTCTAACTTCATCTTTAGATTTAGTTAAACCCTCTTTTTTGCCTTCAATTTTACCGTCTTTAGCGCTTAACCATTCAGCAAATTTAGCTTCCGCTTGTTCTGCAGTTAACGCACCTTTTTTAACACCACCTTCTAAGTGTTTTTTGTATAAAACACCTTTGTAAGAAAGGATAGCACGACAAGTATCCGTAGGTTCAGCACCTTTGTTTACCCAGTCTAAAGTTTTGTCAAAGTTAAGATCGATAGTAGCTGGATTGGTGTTTGGGTTGTATGAACCTAAACGCTCAATGAATTTACCATCTCTTGGTGAGCGGGAATCCGCTACCACAACGTGGAAAAAAGGTTTACCTTTTTTACCGAATCTTTGCAATCTGATTTTAGTTGCCATTTCTCTTTTAGTTTATGTATTCAACATAGTTCCCGGAGCTTCGTGCTTGCGGGGTTGCAAAAGTAAGTAAAATACTAATGATTAACAAGATGCAATAATTTTAAATTCATTTAACATAACTGTCTCCCCAATTAAAGATATTTGGAACAAACGACATACAAATGAGAATAGCCATAGACATGGACGAGGTTTTAGCCGATCCGATACACAAATTTATACACCTTTATAACAGGGATTACGGAATCCCGCTTGACTTGATTATTGAACCGGGAAATGAAGTTTACCAGCATATGCCAGAGCATATTAACAATAAATGGTTCGATTATATTAATGAAAAAGGCTTTTTCAGAGACCTCCCGCTAATTGAAGGAAGTGTAGAAGCTGTTAAAAAATTACAGGAACATCATGATGTATATATCGTTTCTGCAGCCACAGAATTTAGGAACTCTCTTGAAGACAAGCTTGACTGGCTGGCAGAGCATTTTCCTTTTATTACCTGGAGAAACATCATGTTCTGCGGAGATAAAATTGTTGATGTAGACGTAATGATTGACGACAGAGCAAAAAATTTCATTGGTTTTAAAGGCAGAAAACTCTTATTCTCCTCTCCCCACAACTTACTACTAAAAGATTACGAGCGTGTAGATACCTGGCAACAGGTTTTGGATAAATTACTGTAACAAATCCACAAAATCATCATCAAACCTAAAAACCAATTAAAAGATGCTAATTACAACAACCAATTCAGTAGAAGGCAAAAAAGTAGTTAAATACATAGGCCTTGTAAGTGGCGAAACCATTATCGGTGCCAATATTTTTAAAGATCTTTTTGCCGGAATACGAGACATCGTTGGAGGCAGATCGGGATCGTATGAACAAGTATTAAGAGAAGGCAAGAACACTGCAATTAATGAAATGCAGCAATATGCAGCCGCAATGGGTGCCAATGCCATAATCGGAGTAGATTTAGATTATGAAACAGTAGGCAGCGGCGGCAGCATGTTAATGGTTGCGGCAACAGGAACTGCTGTAGTAATAGAATAACAAAACAAAAGGCCCTAAAATTTAGGGCCTTTTGTTTTGTTATAACGACAATATCTCTACCAGTTTTAACCAGGCAGGACTTATTTCTTTCGCATCAATATGCTTAATAGCATGATTAAATGGCGTAAAAACAATCTCTTTATTCTTTTGCCCAACCATTACGCCTGTTTGTCCGGCTAAGATCCCTTCTACAGCAACCACACCTAAACGGCTAGCCAAAACCCTATCCATACAACTTGGTTTACCGCCGCGCTGAATATGGCCCAATACAGAAACCCTGATGTCATATGCCGGGAATTTCTCTTTCAGAACCTCGCCAACATTAAAGCCGCCACCAATCTCATCACCTTCGGCAACGATAATTATTTTAGATGCCTTATCCTTACGTCCGGTCTCAAGTCTGGTAACCAAACCATCAATGCCCATATTTGCTTCAGGGATCATAATAGCCTCTGCACCTACTCCTATTCCACTTCTCAAAGCAATAAGACCAGAATCACGGCCCATCACTTCAACAATAAATAAACGGTCGTGTGACTCTGCTGTATCTCTAATCTTATCAACAGCATTAATAACCGTATTAATTGCCGTGTCATAACCTATCGTAAAATCGGTTCCTTCCAGATCATTGTCAATAGTTCCAGGTAAACCTATCACAGGGAAATCAAACTCATGAGTAAACAAATCTGCTCCTGTAAAAGTACCATCACCACCAATAACAATTAATGCATCTATGTTATTTTTCTTTAATTGATTGTACGCCTGTTGTCTTCCTTCTTTGGTTCGGAATGAATCACTCCTTGCCGTTTTCAAAATCGTTCCCCCACGTTGGATGATATTTGCTACAGACTTGCGGTCCATCTCAATAAAGTCCCCATTCACCAGTCCTTCGTAGCCTCTTAAAATACCCGTAACGTTTAAATCGTAGTAAATTGCTGCCCTTACTACCGCTCGTATTGCAGCGTTCATTCCGGGAGCATCGCCTCCAGATGTTAATACACCTATGTTTTTAATCTTATTCATTTGGTTTTTCAGCTTGTTTGAATTTATCTAAACCACTTCGTAAATATGCAGCATATTCTTTTGCATCAAAAATTGCCCCCTGTGGTTTAACTAAGGGAATTAGGTCATGTCCCGCCAATACATAGAATGGCTGAGAGTTAGATCCATATTTTGTAGCCTGGAAATCACCGTTCCACTTCCCCAGATCATCTGTCGTTGTCCTCAGAATCTCCGAATAATGAACTTTTTCCTTCGGCATTTTAATTTTACGTTCATCCACATAAAGCTGTATCAATACGTATTCGTTGATTACACGTCCTACCTCCGCATCTATCCAGACTTTATCCTCCATTTTGCGACAGTTTACACATGCCCAGCCTGTAAAGTCTATCATAACCGGTTTGTTTACCTTTTTAGCATAAGCCAAACCTTCTTCCAGATCGAAAAACGGAGTAAAACCAATTGGTTTTTTAAATACATCATCGTATTTCACTTTAGACGGAAACTCGGTATCCACTTTTGATTGCGACGAGCCGTTTCCGTTAAGGATAAAATCCTGAGTATTCATTGGAGGCGCAAGGCCACTCAAAACACTTACCGGAGCACCCCATAAACCAGGCACCATATAAATGGCAAAAGAAAACGAAAGTATGGCAAGGAATAATCGTGGTACGGATACATATGGCAGATCACTATCGTGCGAAAATTTGAGTTTCCCTAATAAATAAATACCCATTAAGAAGAAAATCACGATCCATACTACCAGGAACACCTCACGATCGAACCATTCCCAATGCCAAACTAAATCTGCAGCAGAAAGGAATTTCAGCGCTAAGGCAAGCTCAAGGAAACCTAGGCAAACCTTCACACTATTCAACCATCCACCTGATTTAGGCATGCTGCTTAAAAAGCCAGGGAAGATTGCCGACAAAGTAAATGGAAGAGCCAATGCCAACGAAAAGCCAAACATTCCTACGGCCGGCGCAAGCAACTCACCTTTTGAACTCGCATCTACAAGCAAGGTTCCTATAATAGGTCCTGTGCATGAAAAGGAAACCAAGGCAAGAGAAGCCGCCATAAAAAAGATACCTCCTAAACCTTTACTGTTATCGGCCTTATTGTCAATTTTATTAACGAAAGAACTTGGCAATGTAATCTCAAATGCACCGAAAAAGGAGATGGCAAAAACGACCAGTAGAATAAAGAAGAAGAAATTAAACAGTCCGCTACTACTCAACGCATTTAAGCCGGCCGATCCAAATAATACCGTAATTAACAGCCCAAAAGCAACATAAATAACAATAATAGAGAGGCCATAAATAATCGCCTGTCCAATTCCTTTATTCTTGCTGCCTGCCCTTTTGGTAAAATAACTTATGGTTAGCGGCACCATTGGAAAAATACAAGGCATTAAAAACGCTAAAAACCCACCAACAAGACCGGCAATAAAAGTTTGCCAAAGTGTTTTCTTATGATCAGCCTCATCAGATAAAACCGCTGTAGCCGACTTATCCTGGGCATGATCTACAGTTGCGCTCTGCGCTATAGCATCCTTTTTTACAGTGTCTTTTACCATGTTGTTTACTGCACTATCCTGAGCAGAACCAACCTCAGTAAAAACCAGATCATCCGTTCCGGTCGAATCCTGAACCTGAGTAGCGGCAAATCCATGCCCCGTTATTGTTACAACAAAAAGAAAGAACAAGCTCAGTATTAAAAGTGTTTTTTTCATCCGCATTCCGATTACCTATTTAAAACCATGAAAAACCCCGCCATTATATTCATTTTCATGATGAGGGCGTGAAATTACTTATAATTTTTTATTTAAAGACGGTGTTGTAACTGCTAAAGTGTTAATTTTACTATCAGCTAATAATCCCTTAAAACCCTTTAAATGAAAAAAGGGTACTCTGAAAACTCAAAACACCCTTTTCTCTATCCGTATCAGCTTACTTTACCGGAATGCTGAAGCTTACTTCTTCAGGAGGCAAACACTGTTTATCGTTACATACCATAAATTCTACTTTTCCCTTCACGGTAGTAGCACCTTTATTCAACTTGATTTTTTGCTGAAATGTAACGCCGTCGCCAAAATAGCTAACGTTCATTTTAAAATTCTCATCGTAATAGTTTATAGCCTTAGGCTCTGTAGTCTTTCCATTAAGTGCATAATCACTAGATGGACTAAAAGTAAATGTAGTTTTACTTGGCCCGCCTGGTTTCAAATTTTGAGAATAAATATGCCATCCATCTTCAATATTCGCTTTAATATAAAGTATTGCTTCCGTTTTACTCACTTTCTTAGCTGCGTAAGCCCATGTTACAGGTTTTTCAATTTGAGCTACTGCTCCTAGCACTGTAAATAAGACTAATGTTAATACCAAACTTATTCTTTTCATCTGTAATTGTTTTTTAATTTTTATATTCTTTATCCGTTAAAAATTCAACCTCTTTAAAGTTATATATTCTTTCCTTTCCTGAGGTTAAAAGAACCAATTGTCCGGCCTCTGTAATTCCGGTTATTGTAGCTTCAAAAACCTCGCCATTCTGTCTGTAAAAACCCAATTTGTTAAATCGGTATAGGTTTTCAAGGTACTCTTTCATCAGGCTATTGTAATTTCCTGCTTTCAATTTGAGGTACTGACTTTCAATATGACTGCAAATTTCAGCTAATAGCTCAATTAAATTAACATCGTGCTGTAAAATTTCATATAACGATGTTGCTACTTTGGTCTTCTCAATATCAAATTTTTGCTGGTTAACATTCATTCCTATGCCAACAATGCTCGATTTAAAACGGTTCCCAGACAGGCTGTTTTCAATTAAAACCCCTCCTATTTTACTGTCATTATAGTAAATATCATTAGGCCACTTAATCGTTATCCCATCCTTTACAAAGCGCCTTAAAGCCTTGTTAATGCCATTACTAACCGCTATATTTAGCATAAATTGCTTGTTTATGGGTAGAAATGCCGGTGTTAGAAAGATGCTGAACGTAAGATTTAATCCAGGCTCGCTGTACCAGGTGTTTTCCTGTTGTCCTCGGCCCGCAAATTGGTTATCTGCCATAATAACAGTCCCTTCCGGTAATGGCTCGGATTTTGACACCATCAACTTCAAAAAGTTATTAGTAGAATCAACCGCTGATAATCTGATAAGATTTTGACCAACAAATAATGTTGAAAAAGTGTTATTTTGCAAGTGTTGATTGTATATTTGTTTATCAAAATTAAAACATTTTAATGGTAAAAAAGAAAATTGTAAACCTTTCTACATACCTCTCAGAAATAGCCGTACACGGCATACAGGAAAAAAAAGGCAATGATATTGTCCGCCTGGACCTAAGAGATCTAAACAGTTCCGTTTCTGACTATTTTATTATCTGCAGCGCTAATTCAGCCACTCAGGTTAAGGCCATTGCCGATAGCGTAGAAGAAGAAATCTATAAAAATACCCAAACAAATCCTTGGCGCAAAGAAGGACAAGATGCTGCTGAGTGGATAATCCTGGATTATTTTGATGTTGTTGTCCACATATTTAAAACTGAAAAGCGAGACTTTTATGGGATAGAAGACCTATGGGGCGATGCCCAGGCAACCTCCTATAAAAGCGCATAATCATTTACTTCCACATTTTTTGATATAACGATGAAAGAGAACCCGAATACAAAACCCAAACTAATAAAGAGAATTCCAAATATTCCGAAGAAGCCTCAAAAAGGTTCAAAATTCAATATTTTTTGGGTTTACGCAGCAATTATTTTAGGACTGATTTTATTGCAGTTCCTATTCAATGCCGATACCAGCAAACCAATTACCTACCGCGTTTTTGAAAAAGAAATGCTTTTACCAGGTGATGTACAAAAACTAGTAGCATATAAGCACGAAGATCTTGTAAAAATTGAGGTATACATTAAAAAAGACAAGCTAAATCAGCCTAAGTATAAAGAGTACCAAAACAAAAGTAATTTTGGAACAAACACTGGCCCTATAGCTTATTTTACGGCCGGATCAATGGACGCGCTTGATACACAATTAAAGGAATCTCAGAAAAACCTTCCCCCCGATCAGCAGATTTTAGCAGAAAAAGAAACCAGACAAAGTTCATTTAACTCGTGGTTCTTCACGGTAATTATCCCTGTTCTATTGTTCATTGGCTTCTGGATCTTTATTATGCGTCGTATGGGCGGTGGTGCAGGTGGTGGTGGTGGTCAGATTTTCAATATCGGGAAATCTAAAGCAACCCTGTTCGACAAGGAAAGCCAGGTAAACGTAACATTTAATGATGTTGCCGGCCTCGAAGAAGCAAAACAAGAGGTAATGGAAATTGTAGATTTCCTTAAAAACCCTAAAAAATACACCAATCTCGGTGGTAAAATACCTAAAGGAGCATTATTAGTAGGCTCTCCGGGAACCGGTAAAACATTATTAGCCAAAGCCGTTGCCGGCGAAGCGCAAGTTCCTTTCTTCTCACTTTCAGGTTCTGATTTCGTAGAAATGTTTGTGGGTGTTGGAGCATCACGTGTACGTGATTTGTTTAAACAGGCTAAAGACAAGGCACCATGTATCATCTTTATTGATGAGGTTGATGCGATCGGTCGTGCCCGTGGTAAAAACAGTATGATGGGTGGTAATGATGAGCGTGAAAACACACTAAATCAGCTATTGGTTGAAATGGATGGTTTTGGTACCGATTCTGGTATCATTATCCTTGCTGCTACCAACAGGCCTGACGTATTGGATACGGCCTTGTTAAGACCGGGAAGGTTTGACAGACAAATCTCTATAGACAAACCTGATTTGGTTGGTCGTGAGCAGATCTTTAAAGTTCACCTTACCCCTATTAAAACATCTCAGGAAGTTGATGCTAAAAAACTTTCTGCGCAAACTCCGGGCTTTGCCGGAGCAGAAATTGCCAACGTTTGTAACGAGGCCGCACTTATCGCAGCCCGTCGCAATAAAGAAAGCGTTGACATGCAAGACTTCCAGGATGCAATTGACCGTGTTATCGGTGGTTTAGAGAAGAAAAACAAAATCATTTCACCAGAAGAAAAAAGAATCGTTGCTTATCACGAGGCTGGTCACGCAATTGCAGGATGGTTCCTGGAACATGCAGATCCACTTGTAAAAGTATCTATAGTTCCTCGTGGTGTTGCTGCTTTAGGATACGCACAATACTTACCTAAAGAGCAGTTTTTATATACTACAGAGCAATTAACTGATGGTATGTGTATGACAATGGGTGGAAGAGTAGCTGAAGACATTGTGTTCGGTAAAATCTCTACAGGAGCTCAAAATGACCTTGAAAGAATTACCAAGTTATCATACGCAATGGTTACCATATACGGTATGAACAGCACTATTGGTAACGTGTCATTCCACGATCCTCAAAATGAGTATAACTTTAATAAGCCATACTCAGAGAAAACATCTGAAATGATTGACCATGAAGTACGTATCCTTATTTCACAAGTTTACGACAGAACGAAACAATTATTGACAGATAAAAGAGATGGCCTAGAAAAGCTTGCTCAGAAACTAATAGAAAAAGAGATTCTTTTCCAGGCAGATTTAGAAGAAATCTTAGGAAAACGTCCTTTTGACAACCGTACTACTTACGATGAGTTTGTAAACGGTACAGGCGATCAAAAACCTGCAGCAGAAGGCCTTTTACATGAAGGTGTTGGCGAAACTACAGATCCTGCAGCTTCTATCACGCCAACTACTACAGAGTCTTAATTACAATATTTATGGGGCAGCCATTTCGCAATAAACGAAATGGCTGCAAATCCCTTTTTTTATGCAAGAAAATATTTCCTCCAAAGAGTTAATGCTGAAAAAGATAAGGAAGGCGCTTCTTGAAAAAAGAGACAACCCTTATCCAAATTTAGAAGATACCCCGCTGTATACAGAAAATACAGAGTATCCGGAGGTATTATTTGCAGAACAACTTACCGCCGTTTCCGGCAATTTCATCTACTGCGAAAACGGTATAGAGTTTATTGAAAACATCCTCCAGCTTGCAGACCGCTTTAACTGGCGCAAAATATACTGCTGGGAGCCGGAATTACAAGAACTTTTAACAGAATACGAATTTCCTTTTTATAAAACAGACAAAGATTTTGACCTTGCCGAAGTCGGGATCACCCTGTGTGAAGCGCTGATCGCGCGCAATGGCTCTGTAATGGTTTCAAACCAAAACGCAGCCGGTCGCAGACTTAGTATCTTCCCGCATCATCACATTGTTATTGCCAGAACAGGGCAGCTTGTAATGGACCTGAAAGATGCTTTTAAGCTCATTAAAGACAAATACGGCAGTCAAATCCCATCAATGATCAGCACCATTACAGGACCAAGCAGAACAGCAGATATTGAAAAAACATTGGTTCTTGGAGCACACGGACCAAAAGAATTATTTGTATTTTTAATTGAAGATTTCTCTTAAAATTTTTATTTCTAATATAATAGTTCTATTTTTATACTGTATACCAAAACAGTCTGCGGTTCATAATGAGCAATAAAACAAACTTACACTCGGTTATTACAGGTACAGGTAGCTATATTCCCGAAAACGTCATTTCTGGCGACTCTTTTTTAACCTCCACATTTTACGATAATGGAGTGGTTTTAGAAAAAGACATCAATGAAGTAATAAATAAATTCGCAGAGATCACAGAGATTCTCGAGAGACGCTATGTTGATGACAACATCGTAAATAGTGACATTGCGGCTATCGCTGCTCAACGTGCAATTGACGACGCAGGAATAGACAAGGAAACGCTGGATCACATCATATTCTGCCATAACTTTGGAGACGTAAAAAGCGGCAGCAACAGAATGGATATCCTTCCTTCTTTGGCCGCCAAGGTAAAGCAAACCCTGCATATCTTAAATCCCGATTGTGTTGCCTATGATATCATCTTTGGTTGCCCGGGATGGGTTCAGGGCGCAATACAAGCCAATTATCTCATTCAAAGTGGTGATGCAAAAAGAGTAATGGTTATTGGCGCAGAAACGCTTTCCAGAATAACCGACCCCCATGACCGCGACAGCATGATCTTCTCTGATGGTGCGGCAGCCGTTATTTTTGAAGCTCAGGAATCCGAAAACCCTTTAGGCATCGTTGCACATAAAACACAAACCTATGCGGTTGATTATGGCTCCTTATTGGTAATGGGCAAAAGCAACAACCCGAGCGAACGCAATGGTAATACTTACCTTAAAATGAATGGCCGTAAGCTCTATGAGTTTGCCGTTATAAACGTTCCTCAAGTCGTTAAAAAGGCTATAGATAAAGCAGAAATAGACATTAAAGACGTTAAAATTGTTTTCATACATCAGGCTAACGGGAAAATGGATACCGCTATTATGAAACGCTTATTTAAGCTTTATGATTTGGATACTGTGCCCGAAAACCTTGTTCCTATGACCATTTCATGGTTAGGAAATAGCTCTGTAGCTACTATACCGACACTGCTAGACCTAGTTCTAAAAGAAAAGGTAGAAGGCTATAAAGTAAAGAAAGGTGAATACGCCGTATTTGCATCTGTAGGCGCCGGCATGCACATCAATGCGTTTGTTTATCGTTTTTAAGCTACAACTTTAGTCAGCATTTTTGTCAATTCTCTTGATACCGGCTTTTGCCTGTGTTTCAATACTGCTTTCATAATCGTGGTTTTTCATTTGAATTGCAACATTGAAAAAAGCTTTAGCCTTTGAGAAGTTTGCTTTCTTCTCGTAAATCTTGCCAATCTGCAATGCAGAATTTGCTGCAAAGTAGTATTTCAGGTTTTTTCCTGTATTAATGGCATTCTGGTAATTGGTAAGCGCTATATCGTCCTTTCCAAGCTCATCATTTATACGCCCCAGGCGATAATAGTATTCAGTTTTATCCCTGGCAGAGGCAAAGCTATCCCCTTTACTGTCTTTTAGCTCTTCCAGCGCTTTATTATAATAGCCCCCATCAAATAATAACCTGGCTTTTAAAAGGTCTTTATTTGGCATAGATTCGCCCGCTTCATTAAGCGCCTGCTTATCCTTTTCCTGATAAGTATAGCCGGTCGACTTAACCTTGTTCATAAATGCAGTATAAGCCCCTGTATCGCCTTTTAGTAAGAAGACCCAGCCTAAGTGCAGGTTTGCATCTTTAATGTAATTAGCGCCTTTATTAAGCTGCAGAAACCGGTTAAAGTTCTGGCCAGACGAATAATCAAGTTTATTAAGCTTTGCAGCACCCAGCAAAAACTCCAAATAAGGAAAAGATTGATACTCTGCTCCTGTTGGCCTGTTATTTAAAATACTGATGGCCTCATCATTATGACCGTTCTTTGAGCAAACCAATGCCTGCAAATATGTTTTTAACAGACTACTCTCTGCAATTCCGGAGGTGTATTTCATTGTTTTGCTATAGGCCGAAGGGCTATGTGCTATGTCGTTTAACACAAACACATAATAGAACACCACTTCTTCATAGAATGGCTCAAATTTAGATTTGGGCAAGCTTTCGGACAACTTATCTAGCATTGCTATTCCGCTTTGAAGATTCCCTTTTATACCGAACGTAGAAAGTGTACTCTTCAAAATTCCGTCTGGCAGGTTACCCAAAAAAGCATTGATCAGTCCTAACCCTTTTGAATTTAGGGTAAATGCCGGAAACTTCTTGTTGTTATCCTGTAATAAGCCGTTGGCCTTTTTAATTTCCCTTGCGGCAGTAAAATATTCGCCGTATCGCCCTCTAATTAAAGCCCATTGTAAGTTTATCTCGGCCTGTGCGTATAAATAGTATGGAGACGACTTGTCGCCATCAGCGATTTGATCTAACCGTGTAGATTTATTTTCCTTTAACTTGTCAAAGTCCGCCTTGCTTTCTGTAGTGAGCAAATAAAAATAATCAACATAGTTTTCCAGTAAAGGCACTATTCCATTATCAGGATGAATCTTTTTCTCGGCAGCAATCAGTTTTCTGGCGGCGCTTAGCTTAAGCTCAAATATGTTTTGATAAGCCTTTAAGCAGTTGGTATTAAAGTCGAAATTTGCGTAAATAACCGTTGGCGAAAACAACAAAAAAACGATCAGCACACATTTATATACAGAACCGGAAATCATATTCATAACTAAGGCAAGGATTTACTAAATCTTAATGCTTTGCTGCAAGCAAAAATTCTTCCACAAAAAAGAAGGTGTATCATTGTCATATGATACACCTTCTTTTTTACTCCCGTCAATCTGACCTTATTTCAGNWAWGAYMGSRMGWGYTATGCCGGCAACTCTTCCTGCGTAAGCGCCTCATCAACTAAGATCCTTCCGCAATGCTCACAAACGATGATTTTTTTGCGTTGACGGATGTCCAATTGACGTTGAGGAGGAATCTGATTAAAACAACCCGAACATGAATCACGATCGATAGTAACAACAGCAAGGCCGTTATTAGCATTTCCTCTTAATCTCTTATATGCAGTTAAAAGTCTGTCTTCAATTTGAGTTTCAGCTTTTTCAGCTTTTTTACTCAACGACTGCTCTTCTTTTTCAGTTTCAGCCGTAATTGTTTGCAGCTCTCCTTTTTTAATATCAAGATCTTTTCTTCTTGACTCTAAATCAGCAAGTGCTTTTTCGTAAACTTCAGTTTTTTGAGTGATATCAAAACCAAACTCTCTGATCTTTTTCTCGCAAACCTGGATCTCAAGCGTCTGAATCTCAACCTCCTTAGTTAAAGCATCATATTCACGATTGTTTTTAACATCTTTTAATTGGGTCTCGTATTTTTTGATCAGGCCTTGAGCTTCCTTAATCATATTTTTACGCGTTACAATGGCGTCTTCAGTATCATCCAATTCACTTTTGAATTTTTGTATACGTGTTTCCAGTCCTTCAACCTCATCTTCAAGGTCAGCCACTTCCATTGGTAATTCACCACGTATCTGACGTATTTTATCGATCTTAGTATGAAGAGTTTGTAATTCGTATAAAGCTTTTAGCTTTTGCTCTACAGTTTGTTCCATTAAATGAAATAATTTATGGGGTTTGTGTTATGCTCCGTTAAACGGATTGCAAAGTTAGGAAATTTTTCTTGAATAATATCTATCAACAAATTAGATGTAAATTGTTCACTTTCAAAGTGTCCGATATCAGCGATAACCAATTTTTCATCGGCATCAAAAAACTCATGGTATTTAAAATCTGCCGTCACAAAAGCGTCGGCACCGGTTGCAATGGCCTCTTTAAGCAAAAAACTGCCCGATCCGCCACAAACAGCCACCTTTTTAATCTTTTTAGGCAGCAATTTAGTATGTCTTATAACTTCGGCATCCATTCTGTCTTTAACTAAATGCAAAAAGTCTTTCCCATCCATTTCGTGTTCCAGCCAGCCAACCATTCCTGCTCCAACTGTATCTAACCTGTTTTCCAAAGGATAAATATCATAGGCAACCTCCTCGTAAGGATGATTTTCAAACAAGGCCAACAGCACTTTTCTCTCGTTCTGAGCAAAAAAAACAGTTTCTATTCTTACCTCTGACTCGTGGTGCTGAACACCTTGTTCGCCAACAAAGGGATCCGTATCCGCTCCGGCCTTAAACGTTCCGGTGCCTTCGGCATTAAAACTGCACTCACTGTAATTACCAATGCGGCCAGCTCCTGCTTCAAACAAAGCTGATCTTACCTGAGCAGCCTGAGCAGTCGGACAAAATGTCACCAATTTTTTTAACAGTGATGTTTTCGGACTTAATATTTTAATATTTTTTAATCCCAGGCGCTGACTAATGACCCCGTTAACACCATATTTTACATGATCCAGGTTTGTATGAATAGCATAAAGCGCAATATTATGCCTTATAGCTTTTAGTACGACCCGCTCCACATAGTTTTTTCCTGTAAGCTTTTTGAGCCCCTTAAAAACGATAGGATGATGGGTGATAATCAAATTACAGTTCTGAGCAATGGCTTCATCTACAATAGCCTCCGTGCAATCCAGGGCAACAAGCGCCCCGTGTATGTCTTGATCAGCATTTCCAACCAGCAACCCCGAATTATCATAATCTTCCTGATAGTTCAATGGAGCAAACTCTTCCAAATGCTTTATTAAAATCGCTAACCTCATAAGATGTAAATTTACAATATGAACAACAAAATTTCGCTTTAAAATAAAAAGAGATTGCACTTCAACACGTGTACAATCTCTTTTTATTTTAAAGCGCCCTGTCGTCGAGATGACGAAGTGTACTATTCTATTGAATATTCCCCATTYTWMCSATCTNTNARCTTTNCAAACACCATACGCTGGTTGTATTCAAAAGCAAGGGTCTTATGGTTTATTAAATCGATAATCGTTCCTATAAAACATAACCCAACTGTAAAGAAATACAGCACTCCCATACCAATCTGGTTTACCAAAAACCTTGGTAATCCAGGCACAAAGAAGCCTAAAATGCAATACAGCACCATATCGTCCGGATTTCTTCTTTTACTACCGTAAATCATTAAAAACCCTCTCAACTGTTGTTCACTAAATCCTGTAGTTGCAGTTTGCAAGTACGAATATTCCTGAGGTGTGATACCCGGCAATGACATAAATGGTGAATCAAACATATCCTTCCTCCTTATATTTTATAATTTTATTCCTGTTAACTCTTAATTTTATCAGCACAACAATCCTGTATACGATAATCAGCAGGGCAGGTATTCCAAACCAATGGAGCTTAATGCTCTCTGCAATATTACCATGAAACAGCTGCGTTAAAGCTCTCCCAATTCCACATCCCGGGCACCAATCTATCCCCATGTTTGCTAGCGGACAAAGGGTAAAGTGATGTTCATGGCCATGTATCTGTGGTTGCGCTAATCCCAGCAACACTAAAGCCGTTATCCAAAAAATGAGTTCTAATGGTATGCGGCTCAGCATTTTCATGTTATCCTCTTTTTATCTTAGATTGATTAATAGAGACTTTGTTACATCTAAAGCTAATCATAAATCTTACATTTGCATTGTGAACATCCGCGACCTGATTAATCGATACAAAACAGATGAACGCATTGTAGCATTGGCAAAAGCCCTTAATGCGGGCAAAGGTAATAAACTTCAGCTAAAAGGACTAGTTGGTTCTGCCGATGCAACAATTGCAACAGCTACTTATTTTCTGCTCCATAAACCAATTTTATTTGTGTTACCGGATAGGGAAGAGGCATCTTATTTTCTTGCAGATCTGGAAAGTATTCTGGATAAAGAAGTACTTTTATTTCCTTCTTCCTTCCGCAAAGCTTTTGAATTTACGCAGGTTGATACCGCAAATGTACTGGCCAGGGCCGAAGTATTAAACGAACTAAACCACCATTCTGAATATGGAAAAATAGTAGTTACATACCCCGAAGCCCTTGCAGAAAAGGTAATAAACCGTTCTCTTCTCGAAAAAAATACCCTAGAAATTAGTCTGGGTGCTAAACTGGGCATCGATTTCATAAATGAGTTTCTGATAGACTACGATTTTAACCGTACCGATTTCGTTTACGAGCCTGGTCAGTTTTCAATCCGTGGCGGCATAGTAGATATTTTTTCATTCTCACACGATCTGCCATATCGTATCGAGTTTTTTGGCGATGAAATAGAAAGCATCCGAACCTTCGAAATAGAAAGTCAGCTGTCCGTAGAAGATGTAAAAACTTTCACCATCATCCCAAATGTTCAATCAAAATACCTTACAGAAAGCAACATCAGCTTGCTCGACTATATAGAAAAAGACACTCAGCTTTGGTTTAGAGATGTAGAATTCACTCTCGACATTGTTAAATCCGGGTACAAAAAGGCTGTAGAGCTTTGGAAAGCTTTGCCGGTAAAAGAAAAGGCGGAAAATCAAGACTGGATTGATCCTAAATTTGCCTTTACCGACGAAAAAATGATCGCCGATATGCTCCAGGATTTTCTTCTGGTTGAATTTGGGAAGCAATTTTTTTATAAAACAGACCAGGTTTTTCAGTTCGAAACCAAACCGCAGCCATCCTTTAATAAAGACTTTAACTTGCTTATTCACAACATCAAAGAAAATGAAAAGCAAGGTATCCATAACTTCATTTTCAGCTCCTCAACCAAGCAAACGGAACGTTTATACGCCATATTAGACGATATAGATAAAACAGCAAAGTTTACCCCGGTAAACATCCCTTTAAGAGAAGGTTTTGTAGACGCACAGCAACACGTGGCATTTTATACAGACCATCAGATTTTTGATCGTTTTTACAAATACAAGCTTAAAAGAGGCTATCAACGCAGTCAGGCTATAACTTTAAAAGAGCTCAGAGATTTAAAGCCGGGCGATTTTGTGACCCATATTGACCATGGAATAGGTAAATATGCCGGCCTGGAAAAGGTAGAAGTAAACGGAAAAACACAGGAAATGATCAGACTGGTATATGCCGATAATGACCTGCTTTACGTAAACATCAATTCCCTAAACCGCATTGCAAAATACAGCGGAAAAGACGGTACCGCCCCTAAAATGAATAAGCTAGGTACCGAAGCGTGGGATAAGCTTAAAAAGACCACTAAAAAAAAAGTTAAAGACATAGCCCGCGACCTGATTAAGCTATATGCCTTAAGAAAATCGCAGGTTGGTACCGCCTTCGATCCAGATGGATATCTGGAAACAGAACTGGAAGCATCCTTCATTTACGAAGATACCCCGGATCAGGAAAAGGCCACAAATGATGTTAAAAAAGACATGGAAGCCCCGCACCCAATGGATAGGCTTGTATGCGGCGATGTAGGTTTTGGTAAAACAGAGATCGCCATACGTGCTGCCTTTAAAGCCGTTGCAAATGGCAAGCAAGCGGCAGTACTGGTGCCTACCACCATTTTGGCATTACAACACTTTAAAACCTTCTCGGGTCGTTTAAAAGGCTTCCCCTGCAATGTCGACTACATTAACCGTTTTAAAACCAACAAACAGATAAAAGATACACTTGCGGCAGTTGTTGATGGTAAAGTAGATATCATTATTGGTACCCACCGTTTGCTGAGCAAGGATGTAAAATTCAAAGATCTGGGCATCATGATCATCGATGAAGAACAGAAATTCGGTGTAGCATCAAAAGAAAAGCTGAAGGCTCTGAGGGTGAATGTAGATACCCTAACCCTTACCGCCACGCCGATTCCACGTACGCTCCATTTTTCGTTAATGGGAGCGAGGGATCTTTCCATCATGAGCACCCCGCCACCAAATAGGCAAGCTGTAAATACAGAATTGCACGTTTTTAATGATAAACTGATTCAGGAAGCCGTTCAATTTGAACTTGATCGTGGCGGGCAGGTATTCTTTATCCATAACCGCGTAAACGACCTCCCGCAGTTGGGCGGTTTAATACAGCGCCTGGTTCCAAAAGCACGCATCGGTATAGCCCACGGGCAGCTTGATGGCGACGCGCTCGAAGATGTAATGCTTGATTTTATAAATGGCGAAAAGGACGTATTGGTTGCCACAACAATAATTGAGGCCGGTTTGGACATTCCAAATGCAAATACCATCATCATTAACCATGCGCATATGTTTGGGCTAAGCGACCTGCACCAGATGCGTGGCAGGGTAGGCCGGTCTAACAAAAAAGCATTCTGTTACCTGCTTAGTCCTCCGCTTTCTACCTTAACCTCCGAGGCCCGTAAAAGACTTAGCGCAATAGAAGAGTTCTCGGACCTTGGGAGCGGCTTTAACATCGCGATGAGGGATTTAGACATCCGCGGCAGCGGAAACCTGTTAGGAGCAGAGCAAAGTGGCTTTATTGCCGAAATAGGTTTCGAAATGTATCACAAAATACTTGATGAAGCCATACAGGAGCTCAAAGCAGACGAATTTAAAGGCCTGTTTAAAGATGAACCGGAACGCCCTTTTGTTACCTTTACACAGATAGATACCGATCTGGAATTATACATTCCTGATGATTATGTAACCAACATTACCGAGCGGTATAATCTATACACCGAGCTTTCTAAGATAGAAAACGAAACCCAGTTAAAAGCATTTGAGCTAAGTTTAAAAGATCGGTTTGGCCCGGTTCCAAGGCCAGTTAAAACCATGCTGAATGTATTGAGATTGCAATGGGTGGCCAAAAAACTGGCTTTTGAAAAAATTACCTTCAAAAAAGGCACTCTGCGCGGCTATTTCATAACAGACAAGCAATCTTCGTTCTTTGATTCAACAATGTTCAATAAAATATTGCACTTTGCACAAATCCACCCCCGACTATGTAATTTAAAAGAAGTTAAAGACAGCTTAAGAATTGCTTTTGATAACCTTAACACAGTTGATGAAGCAGTAGAAATGCTCGAAATGGTGGTTAACTAATTTAAAGCGAAATGAATCCGCAAATACTGAAAGATCTGGTTACTATGCAAATGCCATTTGGCAAATATAAAGGGCGTATTATATGCGATCTTCCGGAATCTTATCTGATCTGGTTTCATAAAGAAGGTTTTCCTCCGGGAAAACTTGGCGAGATGATTGCAACACTTTATGAGATTAAACTTAATGGCCTGGAGTATCTGCTTCAGCCATTAAAAAACCCCAATCGTTAGCCTATTTTATCCCCAAAATCATTGTTTTTTAGCTGTTTTTTTTATTTAGGGCGATGTTGTTTAAGGACCTCAGCTTAAGTACAACCTTTCAAAGTCCATATTGAGCCCATGTTTTACCACAAAAACACGGTGTTAATATGAATTTAATATGCGTTCATTATTGATTTTGGCAAAGTAACAACCCAACTGTTTTCAGGGCTGATATCAATGCGGTATTTTTTTAAAATTAATGGAGCAAAAGATACAAATAGGTATACACCACAGGGGCGGCAATCAAGAGGCCATCAAACCGATCTAACAGGCCACCATGTCCAGGCAAAAAAGTGCCCGAATCCTTAACGTTAAGGCTTCGTTTAAGCATTGATTCTACAAGATCTCCAAGTGTGCCAAAGCTCGCTATTAAAAGTGCCATTCCGGCCCAAACCCAACTGCTTATTTCTGTAAATTGTAAAGATATAAGGTAAGATGCGAGCACGCTGGTAAACATCCCTCCAAAGAAACCTTCCCATGATTTTTTTGGGGAATGACGCTCAAAAAGTCGTGTTCTACCGAATTTCATTCCAAAAAGGTAAGCGCCTGTATCATTGGCCCATAGCATCAGCAAAAAGGATAGCGGTAAATGAAAGCTATATTCAGGGCTGCTAGCCAGAAAACCGAGCGAATAAAAGAAACAAAATGGGGTTGTTACATATACAAATCCTACAAAAGTATAGGAGATATTGGCAAACGGTATCTTATCTTTTTTATAGAGCTCGCTGATAAATACTGAAAATAATAGTGGAACTAGAAGCAACAGATACTTGGTTTCAAATTGCAGGTAATGGTATCCTGCGGTCATTAAAAATATTAATGTGGCAGCAAAAAGTGCAATATTTCTGTGTGGTCGTATTCCCGCTGTTTTGATTAGTTTAAAGAATTCAAATAGCGCGGCAAGACTTAAAAGCAGGTAAAAAAAAGTAAAGGTATAGCCACCTAAAAAGATGGATCCCAACATCACTATGGTAAAAAAGAACGCGGTTATTGCTCTGGTTTTCATTAAATATTATTTTCTAAAATGTATTCCTTCGCTTTTTCGGAGTCATCCGGATGTACTAGGACTGTTAAGATGCCAAAAGTTTTGTAAGATGAATCTTGTTTGTTTAATACTACGGTATCGATATCAATTGCCTCTAATCCTTGTTTAAGGATCTCAGCCTGAAATTGATCTTCCGTTTCATAAACCTTAATCCAATTGCTGCTCATAAGTTTTTGATGTTTTATTTTTAAAAAATTGGAATACAAAAATCGTTAAAATGAAACTGATCAGGTATCCATACCAGGCAAAATGACTTGTATTGTCTGCTTCAGACAAAGGTATATTGTTTTTTTGCATATACCATGCTACACATACTGCATAAGCATTATTTAAAAAATGGGCTAACATTGAGTACCATAAATTACCACTCCAATAATAGATATATCCGAAGCCGGCACCCAATAAGAACCGTGGTAAAAAACCATAAAACTGTAAATGTATAGCACTGAAAAGGAAGGCCGAGGCCCAAATTGCGACATGTGGGTTTTTAAAAATCCTTAAAAATGAACGCTGTACAGCCCCTCTAAACATCAATTCCTCTGCTATGCCTGGTAATAATGCAATTAACAAAAGGTTAACTACAAGCTCGCTGATGTGCTTCATTTTTAACAGGAGCAGGGTGGTTTGCATGGCCTGGTCTTCTTTCTCTCTCATCCAGGTTTCTATCCATTTCAGGTAATCGGGAAGTACCATTTTTTGATTAATCATGGCTGTCCACTCCATAATCGGCATAGAAACTATCATAATTAATAAAACGATGAGCAAAAGGTTCGGTTCTGGCTTTTTAAAACCGTAGAATACATTTATTTTCCTTCTTTCTGTTAAGGCTAGGAATAAGGGTGGGGCCAAAAACATTCCGATAGAAGTAGCGGCCAGCAAAATTTGTAATGCCGGACGATATTTCTCTTCACCACCAGAAAGTATTGTAGGATCGGTAAGCGATCCTAGTCCATACATGGCAACTATAATTGCGAGCGCAATAATAGAAAAAGCAAAAAGGCCCGCTATTATGTATCCAATGAGCATAAGTAGCTGCGTATAAGGACTATTTTCGTCTCGTTGCTTTTCTATGAAATTCATTATTTTGATTATTTGTACCTTTGCACTTTGAAATTTGCATTGAAGATAGAAAAATGTCTGTAAAGATAGGAAATATTGACCTGGGAGAGTTCCCTTTATTGCTTGCACCTATGGAAGATGTGAGCGATCCTCCTTTTCGTTTTGTTTGTAAACAAAGCGGGGTAGATATGATGTATACCGAATTTATTTCGTCGGAAGGGTTAATTAGAGATGCTGCAAAAAGCAGGGCTAAACTTGATATTTTTGAGTATGAGCGCCCTATTGGCATACAGATATTTGGAAGTGAGATCGATCATATGAGAGAGGCTACCGAAATTGCTACTCTGGCCAATCCAGATCTGATGGACATCAATTATGGCTGCCCGGTTAAGAACGTTGCTTGCCGAGGTGCGGGAGCTAGTTTGCTACAGGATATTGACAAGATGGTTAAAATGACCGAGGCTGTTGTAAAAGCGACACACTTGCCTGTAACTGTTAAAACCAGACTGGGATGGGACGACAATACCAAGAATGTAGAAGAAGTTGCAGAAAGATTACAAGATATTGGTATCCAGGCGTTAACAATTCATGGAAGAACAAGGGCCCAACTGTATAAAGGCGAAGCAGACTGGACGTTGATAAGAGAGATCAAACGTAACCCTCGTATAAAAATTCCAATCTTTGGTAATGGTGATGTAGATAGCATACAAAAGGCGGCAGACTGGAGACTGGAATATGAGATAGATGGCATCATGATTGGTCGGGCTGCTATTGGATATCCATGGATATTCAGGGAAATAAGACACTTTTTTAATACAGGCGAAATTTTAGCCGGACCAAGTGTGGAAGAGCGCGTAACAGTATGCAGAACACATTTTGAGAAATCAATTGCATGGAAAGGCCCTAAAGTTGGTGTATTCGAAATGAGACGCCACTATGCAAATTACTTCAAAGGTTTACCAGACTTTAAACCTTATAGAATGTTGCTTGTCAAAGAGGATAGTATAGAAACTATACATAGTATCCTAGACGAAGTGGCAGATAAGTATCATAACGTTCTCCCGGTTGGGGAAATGGCGTGATTTTTGAAAACATTTAATAAATAAAATTGTAATGGTTACAGCAATAACAGACGGTGTTAAAATTTCGGTAGAAACAGTGTATCAGGATGAATATTCTAATCCAGCAAATGATCACTATGTATTTGCCTACCGCATCAATATAGAAAACCTTTCAGATTACGCTATACAGCTTAAGAGACGTCAATGGTTCATTTTTGATTCCAGCGGTGTTCAAAGAGAAGTAGAAGGCGAAGGGGTTATTGGCTTACAGCCTGTAATTGAACCTGGAGAAAGTCATTCTTACGTGTCTGGCTGCAACTTAACAACTGATATGGGTACCATGAACGGAAGCTATTTAATGAGCCGCCTGTTTGATGATACTGAATTTACAGTTGATATTCCTAAATTTAGCTTAATAGCTTCTTACAGATTAAACTGACCTTTGGTGCCTTCCAAATAATATGGAAACGTAATAGATAAGATTAGTCATGGCACCTAATGCGGCTACTACATAAGTCATGGCCGCCCACCAAAGTGCATCTTTAGCCTGTGTATTTTCTTCGGTTGTATACAGTATCTCTTTATTGTTTTTTAACCATATAAGCGCTCTTCTGCTGGCATCAAACTCTACAGGTAAGGTAATTATACTAAAAATAGTTATTAGTGTTAAACCTATTACTCCAATTGTTAAAACAACAGGGTTAAACGTAAAAGCAATTAATAAAACGCCCAGAATTAATACCCACTGTAAAAGGTTTGAAGTTAGACTTACTAAAGGCACCATATTGGTTCTAAGGTTTAACCAGCTATATGATTTAGCCTGTTGCAAGGCATGCCCGCACTCATGAGCTGCCACTGCTGCTGCTGCAACACTACGGCCATAATAGACATCTGTACTTAGGTTAACCGTTTTATCTGAAGGATTATAATGATCTGATAATTGTCCATCGGTACTCATCACCCTCACATCAAATATCCCATTGTCGTGCAGCATTTTCTCTGCAACCTCTTTTCCCGAAAATCCCGAATTCAAGTGCATTTCAGCATATTTTGAAAACTTATTTCTAAATCTCCATTGTACAAACATGCTTAGTATTAGAACCGGGATTATTAAAATCAAATAAATTCCCATTTTTTTAGTTTTGTAATCTCATTAGTTTTTAATCAAAAAGCGTTCCCAATTTATCTGATAATCAAAAAATAACATAATTTTATATTATGTCGGCACTGATTTCTTATTGGGAAAAAAAGTACTTTTTTCACTATGATATTATTATCATAGGAAGTGGAATTGTGGGCCTAAATGCAGCAATCGGCTTAAAAAAAGAAACACCAAATTTAAGTATCGCTGTATTAGAAAGGGGCTTCTTACCCTCGGGGGCGAGCACAAAGAATGCTGGCTTTGCTTGTTTCGGAAGTATTTCTGAATTAATTGAACAAGAGAAAATTATAGGAACCGACGGTTTATATAAATTAATTGATAAACGCTGGAGTGGCCTCCTTAAGCTCAGAAAGCTATTAGGAGATAGCTCAATATCTTATGAAAATTATGGTGGTTATGAATTATTTAAGCCGTTAGAAAATGAATTATCTTCATTGTGTGTCTCCAAAATTGGCCATTACAACCAGATTTTGAAGGAAATATCGGGCAAGCAGGAGGTTTTTAAAACTTCAAGCGGCAAAATTTCTGAGTTTGGTTTTAAAGATGTGAGCATCCTTTTAGAGAATATTTTAGAGGCACAAATAGATACCGGAAAAATGATGCAGTGTCTGCTTAAAAAAGCAGCATCACAAGGGATAACTATTTTTAACTCCTGTACAGTTACAGCATTAAAAGAAGAGGGAAATCAGCAGGTCATTTTAACCCCAGAAGGAAATTTTAGATGTAAAAGGGTATTGATCTGTACGAATGCTTTTGTAAAGGATCTGGTGCCTTCTTTAGATGTGATCCCAGGACGTGGTCAGGTGATCGTTACAAAACCAGTAAAAAACTTAAAAGTAAAGGGTACTTTTCATTACGATAAAGGGTATTATTATTTTAGAAATATAGATGAAAGGCTTCTTTTAGGAGGTGGAAGAAACCTTGATTTTAAAGCTGAGGAAACCGCTGAATTTGGAACCACCGAGTTGGTACAAAATGCACTAACAAAATTGTTGTCGAAAGTAATTTTACCTGAAACACCTTTTGAAATAGACCAAACCTGGAGCGGAATTATGGCATTTGGGCCTACTATAAATCCTATAATTAAAGAAGTAAAACCCAATGTTTTCTGTGCTGTTAGGTGTAACGGAATGGGAATTGCAATGGGCGCCCAAACCGGAGAGGATGCCGCCAGGCTTGTTATAGATTCTCTATAAACTAATCAAAAAATACTATTTATTTTTGCAATTTAAAGTTATTATGGCCACATTTGATAACAATATTAGTATGGAAATAGCAGGAATAGTATTATTAGTTATCATTTTAGCCTCACTTATTTTTTTATTGTTTAAGAAACCGGCGGCTAACCAAAATCATATTGCACTTTTGGAGTTAAAGGAATTGGAACACCAAAAGTCGATGAATTGGTTAAAGGATGAAAAATTGAAACTAGAAGATGAATTGAGTGATCTTCGCCTCAATTATATGAATGAGCGCAGTAAGGTGATAAAAGCCGAAGAGTCGCTTGTTGCCCAGCGTGAAAAACAGATTGAACAGGATAAATATATTGCGGAACTACAACAAAGATTTAAGCTGGAATTTGAAAATATAGCCAATAAAGTTCTCGAAGAAAAAACAGTAAGATTTACAGAACAAAACAAGACTAATCTTGACATTATTTTAAATCCATTTAAAGAAAACATCAAAGCTTTTGAAGAAAAGGTTGATAAGGTTTACAAATCTGAATCAGACGAAAGAAATATTTTAAAAGGCGTGATCTCACAATTAATGGATCAGACCAAGCAAATTCAGGAAGATGCTAATAACTTAACCAGGGCCCTTAAAGGCGATAATAAAAAGCAAGGAAACTGGGGCGAAGTAATACTGGAACGTGTTTTAGAAAGATCTGGCTTGGTAAAGGATAGAGAATATAGAATACAGACCAGTTTGAGCTCATCTGATGGGGGTAGAATGCAACCGGATGTTATTATTGACCTTCCGGATGATAAGCATATAATAATTGATTCTAAGGTCTCTTTGCTGGCCTATGAACGATTGGTTACTTCAGATACTGATGAGGATAAAGAATTATATTTAAAACAACATCTTGCTTCCATAAAAGCCCATATACAAGGTTTATCTGCTAAAAACTACCATGATCTATATCAGATCAACTCGCCTGATTTTGTATTGTTATTTATACCCATTGAATCTTCTTTTGGTATTGCGGTACAGCAGGATGCTGAACTTTTTAATTATGCCTGGGACAGAAAAGTAGTTATTGTAAGTCCTTCTACTTTACTGGCTACTTTAAGAACTATTGCAAGTATTTGGAAACAGGAAAGACAAAATAGAAATGTACTTGAAATTGCTCGTTTAAGTGGCAGTATGTATGATAAGTTTGTTGGCTTTTTAACTGATATGGAGGGGATAGGAAAGAACATTAAGCAAAGCCAGGATGCTTATGATAAAGCTCTAAATAAGCTTTCTACCGGTGCCGGAAACCTTTCTAATACTTCAGAGAAAATAAAGAAATTAGGTGCCAAAGCTACTAAGCAGATTGACACCAAATTTCTGGATTCTACCTTACCTGATGAGGAAGATAGTTTATAATTTAAATGCATTCCATCCTTGTGCCTTTAATTCATGCACAACATTGGATTTAGATATCATTTTACATCCCGAATTTTTATCAGTGATGTGACCAATAATGGTAATATCAACATCGTTTTTTAGTTTAGGATAGTCTTCCTGTTTAATTGTAAACAGTAATTCATAGTCTTCTCCACCACTTAGAGCACATACTGTTGGATCTAAACCTAGTTCACGTGCAGTCTCATAAGTCATTGGATCTATTGGTATTTTCTCTTCGTAAAGGTTACATCCTTTTTCTGATTGCTGGCAAATGTGTAATATTTCAGAAGCCAATCCATCTGATACATCAATCATTGAGGTTGGTTTTATGTCCATTTGTGCAAGAAGATCAACTATATCTCTTCTTCCTTCAGGTTTTAACTGACGTTCAATTATGTAATCCTTACCTTCTAAATCTGGCTGAATATTAGGATTTTCAAGGAAAATAAGCTTTTCTCTTTCTAATATCTGCATCCCAACATAAGCACCTCCTAAATCTCCTGAAACACATAAGAGATCACCTTCACCAGCTCCATTTCTATAAACAACATCATTTTTTTCTGCATAACCAATACTGGTTACGCTAATTACCAATCCTTGTTTACTTGCTGAAGTATCACCTCCAATAAGATCAATGTTAAATTTATTACAGGCCAGTTCAATTCCTTTGTAAATTTCTTCAACTGCTTCCAAAGGAAATTTGCTCGACAAACCGATGGAAACGGTTACCTGAGTTGCAATACCATTCATTGCATAAATATCACTTAAATTTACTTGAACTGCTTTGTAACCTAAATGCATTAGCGGTACATAAGCTAGGTCAAAATGAATTCCTTCGAGCAACAGATCTGTAGAAATCAATACTTGTTTGTTGTCAAAATTTAATACTGCTGCATCATCACCTATGCCTTTTATACTGCTTTCATGTCTTATTTTGAAGGTATCTGTTAAATGCTTTATCAGCCCAAATTCTCCCAGCTCTGAAATATCAGTTCTTTCCTTATTCTCAAACATTATCTTATTTCTTTTACAATTATGTTATTATAATAATTATATTATTCTTTTACAGCAAATTAACATAGTTATCAACATTCTTTTTTATATCATTTTTCCCCACATCATGCTGAATTCGTTTCAGGATGATGTGGTGGTGATAGCAAATTTTTACAACCCTAAACTTGCAGATATCTCAAGCATTCTTTCAATTGGTTTTCTTGCTCTTACAATGATATCTTCAGGTACAGTTACCTCTGGAGATCCATTTTTTAAACACAAATAAAGCTTTTCTAACGTGTTTCTTTTCATATATGGGCACTCATTACATGCACAACTGTTGTTTGGTGGCGCAGGTATGAAGGTTTTTCCAGGATTAGCTTTCTCCATTTGATGAATAATACCACTTTCTGTTGCTACAATGAATTCCTGAGCATCGTTGTTTATGGAATATTTTAACAATCCTGTGGTAGAACCAATGTAATCGGCCATTTTTAGTACCGCTTCTTCACATTCAGGATGTGCAATAAATTTTGCGTTAGGGTGGCGCTCTTTAAGTTTTGTTATTTTTTCTCTGGAGAATATTTCGTGCACCATACACGCTCCATTCCACAATACCAGATCTCTACCGGTTTTCTTTGCTACCCATGCACCAAGATTTTTATCCGGTCCAAAGATAATTTTCTGATCTTTTGGCAAACTTTCAACAATTTGAACAGCATTTGTGGAGGTACACACGATATCGCTCAATGCCTTTAGCTCTGCTGTGCAGTTTACATACGTTATTACGAGGTGATCAGGGTATTTTTCTTTAAATTTTTTAAACAAATGTGGTGGGCAACTATCTGCTAATGAGCATCCTGCCTTAACATCTGGTAACAAAACAGTTTTATTGGGAGAAAGAATTTTAGCTGTTTCTGCCATAAAATGCACTCCAGCAAAAACAATGATATCTGCCTCGGTCTTAGCAGCTTCCTGCGATAGCCCTAAACTATCTCCAATATAATCTGCAATATCTTGAATATCAGGATCCTGGTAATAATGAGCTAATATTATCGCATTCTTTTCCTTTTTTAATCTTTCAATTTCCTCAAAAAGGTCAAGTGTGGGATCGATCTTTTCATCTACAAAACCTTTTCTGTTAATTTCCTCTAAGGTGTCCATTTTAATGAGTTGATATTTTCTGTTTTAATATTTCTTTTTTAGTGCAGCAAAGAACAGCATAAATTTTAATTATCTGTTTTGGAACTTTTGTAAATGTACGGAGCTTTCAACACTTCAATAAAATATAATTATTATATATAAATAGATTTCTATTGTTTATTAGTGTGTTAGTATTGTTTAAAAGTACTTCAAAAAAATGCTTCTTTATGAGTTATTAGTAACTTATTAACATTTAGATTACATTTTTATTAAAAATATCGACTGATTTACAACGATATATTAATTCACTCTAAAACTTATCAATACCAATATGTGTATTCTTAGTTGGTGAATAAAAAGTTAATAACCGATACGTTTATGCTTAAAAATAAGTTAAAATATTGTGTCGAATTACCATTTTAGCTTAGCTTTAAACATTCAAATAAAATTGTTCTATTTATTTAGACAAGTAGTTAACAATTATATCAACGTTGTTAACAAAGGAGTGGAAATAACACATTTTAATGAGAAAAGTAGATTTTTTGGTCATAGGATCAGGTATTGCCGGTTTGAGCTTTGCATTAAAGGCAGCTAAATATGGTAAAGTATTAATTGTTACTAAGTCTAACGAAGACGAATCTAATACTAAATATGCCCAGGGTGGAGTGGCTGTTGTTGTAGATAAAGATGATTCTTTTGAGAAGCATATTGAAGATACATTAATTGCCGGAGATGGTTTATGCGATAAACATATTGTAGAAGTAGTTGTAACTGAGGGTCCTCAGCGTATACAAGAGATCATCGACTATGGGACTAACTTTGATAAGGATGGCACCGGAGTGTATGATCTGGCCAAGGAAGGCGGGCATTCTGAACATCGTGTTTTACACTATAAAGATGTAACAGGCTACGAAATTGAAAGTGTGTTATTGAAGCAAATTCATCAGAACCAGAACATAGAGATATTAACACATTACTTCTGTTTGGAGTTGATCACTCAGCATCACCTGGGGATACATGTTGATAAAGCGACCGAGGTTATTAACTGTTACGGGATATATGCCTTTAATACAGAGCTTAACGATGTGGAAAAGATATTGGCAAATGTGACTATCATGGCTTCTGGAGGTGCGGGACATATCTATTCCAGTACTACAAATCCGGTTATTGCAACTGGCGATGGAATGGCAATGGTTTATAGAGCTAAAGGAAAAGTAAGGAATATGGAATTTATTCAGTTCCATCCAACAGCTTTATATCATCCGGGAGAGTATCCCGCTTTTCTAATTTCTGAAGCTGTCAGGGGTTTTGGTGGTGTACTTAGAAGGAAAGATGGTGAGGAGTTTATGTATGAATATGATAAACGTGGATCATTGGCGCCAAGGGATATAGTAGCCCGAGCTATTGATGCTGAGATGAAAAAATCGGGTGAGGATTTTGTTTATCTGGATATAACAAATAGAAAAAAGGCTGATATTTTGGCTCATTTCCCCAATATATATGCTAAATGTTTGTCCATTGGTATAGATATGACCAAGGATCTTATACCGGTTACTCCTGCGGCTCATTATATGTGTGGTGGAATATTTGTGGACGAATTTGGAAGATCGTCTATAAAGAATTTATATGCTTGTGGCGAGTGTTCTTCGACGGGTTTACATGGAGCCAACAGGTTGGCCTCTAATTCTTTATTAGAAGCCCCTGTATTTGCTCATCGTATATTTGAACATGCTGTAGCTAATTTTATGAATAATGTGATTCCTGATAGCATTCCTGAATGGAATGATCATGGGGTTACACAATCAAATGAAGACATATTAGTTACTCATAATTTAAGAGAAACTCAGAAATTAATGAGTGATTATGTTGGTATAGTTCGCTCTGATTTCAGGTTGGAAAGAGCGATGAGACGTTTGTATTTATTGCATCAGGAAACAGAGGATTTTTATAAAGGAAATAAGGTTTCTGTAAAGCTTTGCGAACTAAGAAATGTAATTCAGGTAGCTTTCATCGTTATAAAATCGGCTATGGCCAGAAAAGAGAGCAGAGGACTTCATTTTACTACTGATTACCCTAATCATTCAGAACAATTAACAGATACAATTTTTTAATTATGCCAATTATATTACCAGTTAAAGATGTACATCCAAAATGGGGTGAAAATTGTTTTATTGCCCCTAATGCTACAATAGTTGGAGATGTGGTTATGGGAAAAAATTGCTCTGTTTGGTTTAATGCCGTGATTAGAGGGGATGTAAATAAAATTACGATAGGTGACGACAGCAATATTCAGGATGGTGCGGTGATTCATGCTACTTACCTGAAAGCGGCTACCAAGATAGGAAATAGAGTATCTGTGGGTCATAATGCGATTGTACATGGATGTACCTTAAACAATCATATATTGGTTGGTATGGGTGCTATTATAATGGATAATGCAGTGGTCGAAGATTATACTATTATCGCTGCAGGGGCTGTTGTTTTGGAGAATACACACTGTGAAAGTGGATTTATTTATGCCGGTACGCCTGCAAAAAAAATAAAGCCCATTACTGATGTGCAAAGGGCTTTATTAAATAAGTTGCCGGATAATTATATTATGTATTCTGACTGGTTCAGATAGCTTATTCTTTTGGAATAGTTATTACTTCATTTCTTTCCCAGTTAGGCCTGATAGATAGCTCCTTAGGCTCGTTCCATATTTTTTCTGGTTGTATCCCCAAGGCAACACTTCCGGTATCCCATACGCCATTTTTATTGGTGTCGTAGGTTATTCTTATGAAGTATTTTCCGCCTTTATAATTACTGAAAGTAACAGATGTATCTTGTTTTACAACTATTGTATTTACGATGCTTTTATTGCCATCAATAATTTCAAGAATATAACTTTTTTGTTTTTCAGGAGGCACAATTTTGACTTTTAGTGTTCCGTAATCATCTTTCTTGCCCAGCTCAAGTGAGGTTTTTATTTCCTTGTTTTGAGCTTTAAAGATGGCTGTAAATGCGCCAGGGGCGAAGGTGATGTCATACATGGTTTTTTGTTTCCACGGATACCTGAAATAGTAGGAGAGTTGGTCTAAACTATCCTTGGTCAGCGTAAAGTTTTTGGTGTCTACCGAATCTTCTAATAGGGTTATTTTACTGGCATCAAAGCTTTCTATTGGAAAATTGAAGGTAAATTTTAGGGTTCTCCCCGGTGGCAGAGCACGGTTATCGAGATTATTTAATGCGGTTAATGATCTGGTATATGTCTCTTTTTTACCTCTGGTTAGTGTTGCTGTTTGAAGCAATTTTCCGTTTTCTTTAATGCTTACTTTTGTTGAATCGAAGCTTAAATCTGTAAGCCAAACCTTTAGTGAATCGTTGTTCTTGCTGAACTTAATTTTCTTTGAAGCGTCTAAAGCAGGAGGATCGAGAATTATTGCTTCCGGCTTCTTTAGCTTTTGATTAAAAGTTAACAGGATACTTCCGTCTGGATTTAGGCGTTTGTCAATGATCCTAAATACGGTGGCGTCCTCTTTAAATACTTTTAGATTCATGCTATCCATATTCTTGGTTAGAACGATTGAATCCTTTAGAAAACCAATTTCGTCGGTAGCTTGCTGGTAGATTTTATCACCACTTTTTTCTTTGAGGACGTATAGTTTATAGGTATCACTCCTTAAATTCTTTAAACTGTAATTACCACTGCTATCTGTAAGGGTATAAATAGACGGTTTGCCTTTTCCAAATAGTGTATCTCTATTTAGGGGCAATATAAATGCAACGGCGTCCAATTCAGGTTCTCCGGTTAATGAATTTGTTACTTTTCCTTTTATGCTTAGTGAATCAAGTTTTGGGCCTGTTGAAAATACATAGGTTAAATTTTTGACTACGTTAGATTCATTAACATCGGCAACGGACTTTCCAAAGTTTAAGGTATATGTTGTATTTTTTTCTAGACTATCTGGAAAGGATATTTCTAATTTTTTTCCTTTCGTTTTTAAAACAGGGGGTTTAGGCATTTCGGGCGAAACAGAAAATTCTTTAAACTCATTCTGTAATTTGAAATACTCATCAAGTTCTATAACAACTTTTTTGGATGTGAAATTTGTCGTCTCGTCTTTTGGTTCCATGCTTAGAATCTTGGGTGGGGTGGTGTCTCTGGGCCCGCCCTGAGGTTGCTGAATACTTGCACAGCTATAAATTAAAGAAACTATCAAAAATAAGATAGTGAAATTCCTTAAGAAGACTATGTTGTTATTTTTAGTCATTTATATAAGTTGTATTGAATTTAAACCTGTTTTTAATAGATATCATTAAAATTTTTTAAAAGTGGCTTATATCGCTTTAAAACAAGCCCTGTTTTTGTCTGTTTTTTAAACATCTAAGTAATTATTGTCCAGTTAGTTACCTGTTATTTGCTAATATGTACCATTAAAACAGATATATCGGATGGCGAAACACCTGAAATTCGGGATGCTTGTCCGAGTGTTCTTGGTTTTATTTTTAACAATTTTTCACGAGCCTCTTTTGATAAAGATACTAATTGAGAATAATCAAAATTTGGATTGATATCTTTGTCTTCCATCTTTTGCATTTTATTTACAATTTCCTGTTCCTTTTCAAAATAACTCTCATACTTGATTTTTATTTCAGCTTGCTCAATAGTTTCTTTGTCAAATTGATCTAGAAACTCATTGAAGTTAGGACTAACAGTTCTTATGTGATTTATTCCTACTTGCGGGCGACTTAACAGGTTGAATACTTTTACCGTCTGATTTAATGCGCTTGTTCCTAAATCTTGCAGGAGTGCATTTGCCTGGGTCATGTCAATTGCTTGTTTTTTAGAGAACTCTACAATAGCATCTGAATTCGCTACTTTTTGTTTAACCAGATCTAAACGTTCATCGTTTATTAAGCCCAGACTATGACCAATAGGGGAGAGTCTGATATCGGCATTATCTTGTCTAAGTAAAAGTCTGTGTTCTGCTCTGGATGTAAACATTCTATATGGCTCTTCAGTGCCTTTAGTTACCAGATCATCTATTAAAACACCAATATAGGATTCAGATCGCTTCATGATCAGCTCATGTTTGTCTTTTACCTTTTGATGGGCATTGATTCCTGCTATAAAACCCTGACTAGCAGCCTCTTCGTATCCTGTGGTGCCGTTTATTTGGCCAGCAAAAAACAAATTGCTTATTAACTTCGTTTCTAAGGTTAAAGATAATTGGGTAGGCGGAAAATAATCGTACTCAATTGCATAACCAGGTCTGAACATCTTGGCGCTTTCGAATCCTGGGATCTTAGTTAGTGCTTTGTATTGTACATCTTCGGGCAATGAGGTAGAGAAACCATTCACGTAGATTTCACAGGTATTCCAGCCTTCTGGCTCGACAAATATTTGATGCCTTTCGCGTTCGGCAAACCTATTTATCTTGTCTTCTATAGATGGACAGTATCTTGGACCCAGGCCTTTGATCCGGCCGGTAAACATCGGCGATTTTTCAAACCCTTCTTTTAAGGTCTCGTGTACTTCGGAGTTTGTATAGGTGATCCAGCAGCAACGTTGCTCAGTTGGTCTGGCTACATTAGTGAAGGAAAATCTACCGGGATTTTCATCGCCCCATTGCTCTTCCATAACACTGTAATTTAAAGATCTTCCGTCTACTCGGGGAGGGGTGCCGGTTTTCATTCGGCCTGCTTCAAATCCTAACGCTGTAAGTTGTTCTGTAATTCCGGTTGCTGCTTTTTCTCCGGTACGGCCACCTCCAAATTTTTTCTCGCCGACGTGGATAACACCGTTTAGAAATGTTCCATTTGTGAGTACTACAGACTTACCTTTTATCTCGACGCCTAGGGAAGTTTTAACTCCCACTACAGTATTGTTTTTAATGATTAGGCTGCTAACCATGTCTTGCCAGAAATCGACATTTGGAGTTCGCTCTAAAGCAAGTCGCCATTCTTCGGCAAATCTTTTCCGGTCATTTTGAGTTCTTGGGCTCCACATTGCCGGGCCTTTAGAAAGATTTAGCATTCTGAATTGAAGAGTTGTCTTATCGCTTATAATTCCAGAGTAACCGCCCATAGCATCGATCTCCCGAACTATTTGTCCTTTGGCTACTCCACCCATTGCCGGGTTGCAACTCATCTGTGCAATGGTCTCCATGTTCATCGTGATCAATAAAACAGAGGAGCCAAGGTTTGCTGCTGCCGCCGCAGCTTCGCAACCTGCGTGTCCCGCACCGACAACAATTACATCGTATTCATTAAACATAGCTTAGTATATTTTATATGTTCCACGTGAAACTCTGCGATGATTTTCCGGAGCGTTTCACGTGGAACGTGTTTGTAAAGTTATTAATTTATTTTTCTGAAAGCTCCAACCATCTCTCCATTACAGTGTTCATTTCGGAATTTAAGCTTTCTATAGACTTGGTTACGGCTTGAATTCCAATATAGTTTGAGTTATCAATTTCTAACAATGATTGTGTCAGTTTTTCTACTTCTGTTTCAATTTGAGGAATCCTTGCTTCCAAATCTTCTAATTCTTTCTGCTCCTTGTAGCTTAATTTTTTTTGTGCCACAGAGGTAGGGGCGGGCGTTTGCGATTCTTTCTTTTTTACTTCTGGCTTTTCTTTTGCAGCATCTAGACTTAATCTGTACTCCGAATAGTTTCCATTGTAAATTGTTACTTCACCATTTCCTTCCATTATAAATAATTGCTCGCTCATTTTATCTAACAGATATCTATCATGCGATACTAGTATTAAGACGCCTGGGAAATTTTCAAGAAATTCTTCAAGAACATTTAAAGTGTCGATATCAAGATCATTTGTAGGCTCATCTAGAATTAAGAAATTTGGATTTTGCATTAAGACTTTCATCAGGTGCAAGCGCTTCTTCTCTCCACCGCTTAGTTTCTCCACCATGCCATGTTGCTTCTTAGGAGGGAAGAGAAATAACGTTAAAAGTTGAGAGGCTGATATGGTTTGTCCGTCTGCCATTTTAATATATTCGGCATCAGATTTTACAATATCAATAACACGTTCTTTTTCATTAAAAGCTAAACCCCCTTGTTTATAGTAACCATAAACAGTTGTTTCTCCTGTCCCAACTTTTCCTTTTTCAGGTTTAAGAAATCCGGTAATAATATTTAGCAACGTGGATTTTCCTGTTCCATTTTTACCAGCAAGACCAATTCTGTCGGCGCGTTTAAATGTATAACTGAAATCACTGATGATTTTTTTATCATCAAATGACTGGCCTATATGGTCTAGCTCAAGAATTTTGTTTCCCTGGCGCGACATTTTTACATTTAAAGTAATACTTTGATTGTCAGTCCGTTGCTTTGTTTTGCTATCTAAGTCGTAAAATGCATCAATTCTTGCCTGAGATTTGGTAGTACGTGCCTGCGGCATCCTTCTCATCCACTCTAATTCTTTCTTTAAAAGATTTTTGTTCTTTTGAAAAGTACTCTCATCAGCTGCTTCTCTTTCGGATTTCTTTTCAAGGAAGTAGGCATAGTTGCCATTGTAATTATATATTTTTCCTCTGTCTAACTCAACAATTGTATTACATACATTGTCGAGAAAATAACGATCGTGCGTAACCAATAGGATCGTTTTATTTCCCGATGTAAGCAATTTCTCTAACCATTCAATCGTATCTATGTCCAGATGATTCGTTGGCTCATCTAATACATAGATTTCAGGATCTTCAATAAGGAGTTTCGCCAGGGCCAAGCGCTTTTTCTGTCCTCCGGAGAGGGTAGAAATCTGTTGCTGTAAATGAGTGATCCCCATCCGGCTAAGAATGGTTTTTATCTCATGTTCATACTCCCAGGCATTGTGTTCGCTTAATTCCTCGTATAAGCGATTTAATGTCTTTTCATCTGGATTAGGGTTTTCTATCAGCTCTTCGTATTCTTTGATGAGCTGTTGCTGCTTGTTTTCCAACGAAAATATGAAATCACTAATGGAGTGACCTTCGGTGAAAGAAGGCTCCTGATCAAGAAATCCAATCTTTACTGATTTATTTTTTACAATTTTACCCTCAAGAGGTGAGAATCTTTCGGCAAGTAACTTTAATAGGGTGCTCTTTCCGGCGCCATTTATTCCGACTAGCGCTACGCGCTGCCCGGTTTGTATGCCCAGAGTTAAATTTTTAAAAAGCCATTCATCGTGATAAGCATGGCCTAAGTTTTCGGCTGCAATTAGTGTGCTCAAAGTCTGTGTTTAACGAGATTATAGATAAGAAATTACTACAAAAGTAAGCAATAATTATTTGGTATATAGCTGGGCTTATTCAATATAAAGGATTTTGATCTTACACCAGCATAAGTTTAGGTCTTTGAATTGTAACGAAAATGTTATATTACGATTTCGTAAAATAAGAACAATGATGCTTTTGAAGATAAAAGAGGTTAAAAAACGGCCTTATTAGCAGGCTTTAGAAACAATAATTGGAGGCAATCCAATACTTATGTCGTAAAGAAGACAAGTCTCGGCAATAAGCTTAAAAACAGCCAAATATCAAGGATTGGATAAAAGTGCAAGATAATGGTCTTCGCGCGCGGTCATGAGTGTTTTTGCAGCCTTAGTTTTGTCCTTAAATCCTAAAAGATGAAGCGCTCCGTGAATCATTACCCTACACAATTCCTGCTCAACGGTGTGCTTAAATGTTGCCGCATTTTCCTTTATTCTTTCAATGCTGATAAATATATCCCCCACAATCGTTTTAATCTCTTCTGAGTTGTCAAAAGTGATTACATCAGTATATGTGTCATGATTAAGATAATCCTGGTTTATGCGCAGCAGGTATTCGTCGGAGCAAAGTATAAAATTCAATTCCTTTAAAAGATACCCTTCTGCTGCAATGGCAGATTTGAGCCAATCCTTAATGTCGGTCTTCTTTTTTATGGTATAGTTGGTGTCTTCTGTAAAAAAATTAATGCTCGGTTTGCTCATCAGATCATAAATTATTGGGGCGAATTTAGCAATTTAAAGTACTCTGTTATTTTCTTTTTATAGAAGAAGTTTAAATCAGGCGGCAATTTCTGCAGCCATTCTGTTTCTGATTGTTGTAGTTTTTTAAATTTTTCGAGCATCTGTTTGTAAGAAGGGGGGAAATCTTTAGCGGCTTTTGCCTCTCTTTTTGCGTCCTGATCTTGTTCCCGCTGTGCATTCTCTGCATCAAGTAATTTTGTAAGAATTGTTTTTTGACGATTAAGGGTTTCTTGTTCTATTTTTTTGTTAACTAATTCACTCTCAGTGGACTTCATGTCTTCTATCAGTTGATTGAGGTTTCCGAGCCCATTTTTCCCGTCTTTATTTTGCTCCTGATTTATTTTCTGAATTGCTTCTCTGATCATTTGTTGTTGCTGAGCCATTTTTGCAAACTCCTGACTCATTTGCCCTTTCGGTACACTACCTTTATTCCCATTCTTTTGAAGCTGATTGCGTGCTTTTTGCATGTTGTTATTAAGCTGCTTTTGCATTTGCTGAAGTTGCTGCATGCTGCTTCCTTTCCCTTGCCCTTGCCCACCACCTTTAGCATTTTTCTTCATATTTTGCACCTGGTCCAGCGCTTCATTCAGCATTAAGGTCAGGTTGTTTATAGATGTCATGGTATATTGTTGATTTCTGTTTGCCATGGCTGTGTTTCTTTCTCCAAGGTTTTCCAGACTTTTATCAATATTGAAGTTGATCTTCTGCATTTCTTCATTAACTGCCGTTTCAATTTGTGGCACCCTTTTGCTTAAAGAGAATAAACTATCGGCAATGGTTTTCATATTGTCTTTAATACTGCGTTGTTTCTGTACGTTTTGCGTATAGAGAGGATCATTGCTATTCATCCCTTTCAGGTTCAGCATAACCTTTTCCTGATCAAAAGAGGTGTTCAGCAGGTTTTTTAACAACTGACGTAGCTCGGCAATATTCAGATTACTTTCCATTTCAGCAGATTCCTGCTGCATTTGCTCCATTTGTTTGGCCACCTTTTCCATTTGTTCAGCCGCTTTCTGCTGACTCTTTGAGGCATCTTTTTTATTATTTTGATCTAATTTGTTCTCGCTGTCCTTTTGTTGTTGTTTGATTTCAGATGTTTCTTTTTCAGGATTTTTAAATGGATTTGGAAGCTCCATTTGCTGGTTTTTCTCATCTAGTTTCTCCAGTTCTTTTTTAATGTCGTCGAATTCAGAAGAGAGTTTTTTCTGTTCTTCTTTAAGCTTGTCGGCCGCTGCGTCTTTTTCTGCACCTTTTTGGGATAATTCTTTTTGCTCCTTAGCAAGGTCATTTAGCCTGTCGGTGTTGTTTTTTAGGTTCTGTTCAAATTCCAATTGCTTGTAAAGCTCTAATATCCTGTCAAGTTCATTCTTTAAAGACTTGTTGTCCATTTGCATTTTAGACAACTCAGTTTGAGTTTGATCCTTATTGTTCTCGTCCATTAGGTTTTGAAGCTTTTGAAGAAGCTCTTTGGTTTTTTCATTAAGAACATTGTTGAACAGGTCATCAATCTTCTTTTGTTTCTCCATTAATTCGTCTTTTAAAGCATTATTCTCTTCTTTTTGGAGTGTGTTTTTTTCATTTAATGACTTGATTTCCTCAACGGCTTTTTCAAGCTGCTGCTGCTTATCCAGCAGTTGCTCTATCTGTTTCTTATCATCGAAAGAGAGTTGTTTCTTGTCAAGCAGCGTTTCCCCAAGTTTTTTACTGTCTTTTTCAACTTCGGAGGCCAGTTTAATGGTTTTTTCCATTTTCTGCTTCAGCTCTGTGCTTCCCTGGTTTATTTTTTCGGCAACCTGTTGCTGTGTGGGAACTTCGAATACCTTTATCGCCGATTTAGTCTTTTTAGCCCCGTTTACCGCATCGTTATCTGCCACCTCAAAATAGTACTCTAAAGCTTGCCCGGGCTTTAGAGGGGTCTCATTTAGATTCCATAGGTAAAAAAATGCGTCTTCCTGTTGATTCTTTTTTATCGAAATGGATTTTGTCAGAGTGCTTTTTAGTACACCATTTTCCTTGATATTGTATTGAAATTTGAGCGAACTAAATCCATGATCGTCTGATATATTCCCGGAAAAATATAGAGCCTTGCTGCTTAAGGAATCTGGGGTTTCTACAATTGAGATGTTAGGGAATTCGTCCTTAATAACAGCTATTTGATGAGAGAGCGAGTCTTTACTGTTTATAAAGCTATTTTTAGGCGTGATTTGATATCCTGTATTTTCCTGCAACTTTTTGCTGAAGCTAAAGGTATTGCTGTTTGAATTCAAAGCGTACTGTTTGCCTCCAATGATAAAGTTAAGCGCACTACTATTCTCTGTATTTAACAACCAGGTTATTTTGGTTCCCTCGGGGATTAGTAAATCACCTGCATTTTGGATGATTTCTTCTTTTTTGTTTAGATAAGCGGGGTATTGGAGTTTAGCGGTAATATTGAGTACAGAAGGGCGGGGTTTAACCTCAATTGTGTGAGGAATAGAATTAAAGCCCCCGGCGGAGAACTGAATATTTTTATTCTTTTGCAGGTTTTTGAATATATAAATAAAGCGGTTGTTGCCTTCCTTTTCTAATTTGTAGGTATTCGTTCCATCTGAAACATATACATCCTGAGGGAGTTCGTTTCCTGTGGTTTTAAGTTTAAGGGTAAAGTCATCGCCCTGCGGAACCATTAAGGTTTTGTTTAACATCACAAAATCAAAAGGAGCTTTAGGGAGAATTTCTTTGTTATACTGAACAAAACTGCTTGTCCCTTCTTTTAATATGGCTGGTGCAATTATGCCAATTAGCAAGATAACAGAGAGGGGTATGAGAAAGTATTTAACGTGCTTTTTGTTGTCTTTTAGTTTGATTGCATTTGCAAAAGGAACGGGTCTCAGTTCCATTATTTTCTGATCAATCCCAGCTAAGATTAGTTGATTGTTGTTTGGATGCTGATTAGCAAGCGCCTGAAGCTGAAGGGTGTTTAGTAACTTATCTTTTACATTAAAAAAATGATCGCCAATTAATGTAGCAGCTTCCTCGATGCTTAAATTCTTACTTAGTTTGAAGTAAGAAAGGGCAGGTTTTATAATGAGAAATGATATTACCCCTACAGAAAACACTATAAATGAGAAAAAAAGGAAGGTTTTAGTGCCTACGCCAGGGTTTGTATAATAAACAAACAGAAAGAGGAAAAGATAACCCAGAAGTAGCAGGGCTGCTGCATAGATAGATCCCCGCACCAGCTTATTTAGATAAAACTTTTGCGTAAACTCATTAACTTTAGCTATTAAAATGGCGTAATTATTATTCATTAAAACAGTGGAATGGGTAATAAAGTTAAAAAATAACTTTAAGAAAACGTTCAGATAAACATTTAACGAGTATTTTTAGAAAAAGTATATTTATGAAATCATCAATTTTAGTCATTACCCTTATGGCTGTATTTACGAAAAGCTTTGATCCTCAGCCTAAACCAATTGTTAAGGGAAGTTCATGGAATAATAATCCTGTTATTGCGCATCGTGGGGCATGGAAAAAGAATAATTTACCTGAAAACTCTATTGCCTCTCTAAAAGAAGCGATAAGATTAGGCTGTTATGGCTCTGAATTTGATGTTCATATGACTTCGGATAGCGTTTTGGTTATTAACCATGATCCTGACTTTTATGGACTTCATATTGCAGAAGTAACGTATAAGGAGCTTTTGACCAAAAAACATCCAAATGGCGAAAATATTCCTACTCTGGAAGCGTATTTAAAAGAGGGAATAAAGCAGAAGAAAATGAAGCTGATTCTGGAGATAAAACCATCGAAAGCAGATCCGGAAAGAGATCAGAAATTAACTGATCGTGCAGTTGCAATGGTTAAGAAATTGAAAGCGAAAGAATGGGTTGATTACATTAGTTTTAGCTATGATGTTTTGAAGCGGGTTTTGGAATTGGATCCTAAAGCTAAGGTGGCTTATTTGAATGGAGACGCATCTTTAGATAAACTTAAAGCCGATGGATTTTATGGTGCGGATTATCACTACAGCGTTTACCAAAAAGGAGAGTGGTTTGCTAAGGCTAAAGAATTGGGTTTAACTATTAATGCCTGGACAGTTAATAATCCTGAGGACATGAAATGGCTGCTTAAGAATAAGGTGGAGTTTATAACTACGAACGAACCTGAATTGGCTTTTGAGACCATCAAAGCAACACAGCCTGAGAATAAATAAAAGGCTATAAAACAAAAAAGCATCGCAGGTTATCTGCGATGCTGTACAATTTATGTTTTTAATAATCTAGATTACTTTAACATTAATCGCATTCAACCCTTTTTTACCGCTTTCAACATCGTATTCAACTTTGTCGTTTTCACGAATTTCATCGATAAGGCCTGTTGAATGTACAAAAATTTCGCTATCTCCGTTTGCTGGAATGATGAATCCGAAACCTTTAGTTACATTAAAAAATTTTACTGTTCCTTCTTGCATTGTATTATTTATTAAAAATTAAGTGTGCAATGTACATATTATTTTTTTATTAAAATGCAAGTGCTTTATATTTTGATTAATATAAAATGAGAAAAGCATCATTTATTGTCTTTTTTGCCCTGAACAACCAATTTAATTTCGCTTGAGTGGGGTATTCCTAGTGTTTTTCCCGGTGTAACCTTCAGTAGATTTTGGAGATAGACGTTGATAATTGCTTCTAATGACTTTTTTCGCGCCTCTTTATATTCAGGCATATCGTTTCTAAATGAAGTTAAATACATTTTGCCATTAGCGTTTACAAGCACATTAAATTCGTACGCAAAGTCCTTGTAAGCCTTATCAATGTCGATGCGATAGTTTGGAAATAAATAGTCGTAGGATTGTGTTCTACCCATAAAAGGATCAACGGTTGTCGTTTTTTTAACCTTAATGAGCTTGCTTACCGGGGTAAGCGCTACCGGCTGCCGGCCAGCAAAAGCACTATCTAAATTTTGCGGGTTGCGATTTGATCTTGCAGAGAGCCATTGAACATAAAGTGTATCGGCTTTGGAGGGTTTTTGCAGCTCCTCTGCAGTTGTTTTTAGTATATTTTTTATATAATTATCGGAATAGTAAGTTATGTTAACATCAGACCTGATGTCTTTCGAGATTTCCTTTTTTTGAAGATGAAGCCTTTGAAATACAAGGCTATCTTTACTTACTTTTTTTATCCGGAAATATTCATTTGCAAAATTATATACATCGCCATGATCAAACATGAGAAAAAAAGGCTGCATTTTTTTCTTTTGAGGGCTATAAGCCATCACCGTGTCGTTTGATTTAAACTGGATAATCCATGACGGTTCCTGCTGGAATCCCATTTCATTAAAAGAAAGGCCATTACTAAATCTGCGCTTTACTTCCTGATATCTAATTCCAATGATTGAGTCAAATGAAAGCTTTTTTACAACTTTTTTCTCCTCTTTAGGGTTGTTGCAGGCATAAGATGTAGTGAGTAAGATTAAGCTGAATATTATTTTAAAACGGGGTATCTTCGTCATATTTGTAAAAATAAATATTTATATCCGTTTCTTCAATTTTATAAGTTTGATAAGCAGCTCTCCATTTCTGTTTATAGAAAGGAAAATGCCCCTGCCATCTCCGGAGCGCAATGTTTTGGTGATGTCATTAAGGTTTAGGGTCTTGGCGCTAGAAAAATTGATGGATATAATTTCATCTCCTTCATGTATTCCTGCCTGCTGGGCGGGAGAATTGGGTTCAATTCTGCTAATGAAATATCGCTTGTTTGGGTCTTCTTCAACATAGACTTCGATACCCGACATATCGTGTTCAAACGGCCGTTTGAAGGATTGATTCTGTTTGAGGTACATGATTTCATTTGCATAATCAAAAGTAACATTGAACCGACTTAGTATGTCGGCCCCCAGATTGCCATTTCGGTTTAAAATAAACGTTTTTGCCGCTACATCATCATAAATGGGATAGGAAGAAATGACATCCTTTAATACGAAGTTTCCTATCCTTATTTTAGGTACACGGCCAACATTTCCGCTAATTGGGCCACTTAATCCAATTCCCAGGTTTGCCGGAATTGAATTTGCCGGAACAGGGAAGGGCTTTTCGTTTAAGGTTTCCAGCGAAATGGCATGGCTGGCGCCATTATCAACAACAACTTTTGCATTTATTATGCCCAATTCTTTGGTGTCTAGCTCTACGTTGATATAGGGCTTGTTGTTGATTATTTGCAAGGGAACAATATCTCCTTTTATTTTCTTTTTAGTTCCGGGCAGGCTAAAGATTACTCTTTTAGAAGAGTAGTTAATTTCGACGGTAAAGCTATTGAAGAAATAGTACCCCAAAAGGCCATAAATTCTGATGCCCATAAAATTTGAGAGACCTAAAATATCTGTTTTTAATATTGCTGCAGGGATGTAGTCGATGCTTGCTTTGCCTACTTTAGCTGAGAGTTCATTGGTAAGAAAAGCGTCGATTTCTATTCCTTTACCGAGACCCGTTATTTTAATAGGACGAAGATCTTTAAGGTTTAAATCTTTAACAATTGTAGTATCTGTGATCACTAACGGTCCTACACCGGTATCAAGAATGAAGTTGTACGGTCCTTTATTGTTAATGTATAAAGGAATAATAATTAAGTTCCGGATAAGGGTAAAATTGACAGCGCCTTTTGTACGAGAACCATGAAAACTAAATTGCTGGGCTTTTAAGGCATATGCACAGCAAATTCCAATTATTATGGAAATCAGAATAACTTTTAAGAAAAAGAAATTAACGGTACGCATAAGCGAATTCATTGAACTAATTTAATAAATTAGTAGTCAGTATGTGTAGATCTGAATTTAAAATTAAAAGCTTGTTTCTTTTATTGGTTGTCTGTGGAGGCTTTTTTTTAAGCGGATGCTCTATTGACCGGCGTATGGCCAGAAAGGTGAATAGTCTTTTTAAACAGTCTGAGGGGCTAAAAAAACACTATGTGGGGTTTGCTTTATACGATATGTCTGCCGATAAAATGGTGTTTGAAAATAACGCTGATAAATATTTTACTCCGGCATCAAATACTAAATTATTTACTTTTTATGGGGGACTAAAAATGACCCCGGATTCAATTCCCGCCTTGCGGTATGTTGAACGTGGAGATTCCCTTATATTTTGGGGGACAGGAGACCCCTCTTTTTTACAAATCCAGTTAAAAGGAATCAAGGCTTTCGATTTCCTGAAAGCTACAAATAAAAGACTCTTTTTTGCGTATGGAAGATATAAGGGTGATTTTTATGGAAAGGGTTGGCAATGGGATGATTACAATGATTATTATCAGGCAGAGATTAATGAGTTCCCGATTATGGGGAACCTGGTGGAAATTAATGAGGAGAATGGTAAATTGAAGGTTTCGCCTACGTTGTTTGCTGATTGTGTAGGCCAGGATTCTTCAATAAAAGATACTTCTTTCCTTGTAAAGAGGGATTTCAATGAAAATAGATTTAATTATCCGCCAGTAACTGTGCCTTTGGGATATAAGCAGTCTGTGCCGTATAAAGTTAGTTTGCAAACAACGTTAGCCTTATTGTCGGATACCCTTGGAAAAAAGGTTGAATTAGTTAACATGGATATGCCAGCCAATGCATCAACTTTGTATTCTTTAAAATCGGATTCTGTTTTTAAAGAGATGATGGTTCCAAGTGACAATTTTATTGCCGAACAGTTACTTCTGGTATATTCCAATCAGATTGGTGAGAAATTGAGTGCAGAGACTGCAATCCAGCACATCGAAAAAACTTATTTAGAGGAGCTACAGGACAAGCCCGTATGGATTGATGGTTCAGGTCTGTCCAGGTATAATTTATTCACTCCAAGGGATATTGTTAAGCTTCTGGAGCTTATTTACAAAGAGGTGAATGATCAAAAGAGACTATTTGCGATGCTCCCGGCTGGAGGGAAGAGCGGAACTTTAAAAAATGCCTATCCTAAAACCAATGATCCCTTTGTTTTTGGCAAAACAGGAACGTTATCGAATGTTCATTGTCAGAGCGGTTATGTTGTGACCAAAAAAAACAAGGTATATCTGTTCTCTTTTATGAACAATAATTTTGTTTCGTCGACAACCGGGGTGAGAAATGAGATGGGCAAAATTATAACCTACGTGCACGAAAACTTTTAGGGTTATAGCTTTTCAAATGGGATATCCATTAGGGGATATTTTTTCCATCCGACGAAATCAAAATGCCACCATTCGTTTGTTATTACACGGAATCCATAGGCCTGCATTGTTGCTATCAGTAATGTTCTGTTTTTTATTACTAAGGCTGGCAAGTTTGAATAAGATGGTGAGGCTTGGGCGGCAAAACTGTCGTACGATGTTGGCATTTGAAGTTCTTTTCCTGTTTTTAAATCGATAAGTGTTAAGTCGATGGCACAGCCTCGGTTGTGTTTAGATCCTTTTTTAGGGTTAGCGACAAAATTTTTGTCTTTAGCTTTTTGGTAGAAAGCAAGTGTAATGGTATATGGTCGATATGCATCAAAGATTTTTAAGCCATAGCCTTTTTTGTTGAGGGCTAATTGTATCTTTTTTAGCTGTTCAACAACAGGTTTCCTGGCAAAAGCCCGAGCCTCTTTGTACATCACCTGATTCATGAAATTATTTTTGGTGGCGTACCTGATGTCGAGCTTAATATTCGGAATTGCTTTTTTGATTTCTATTAGTTCATTCTTTGGGTCTTTAGCATAAGATGATTGGTAGTCTTCATATGAATTGATGACCTGTAAACCGTAAGGATTGGTCTTAAGCTTTTGCGCTTCTGTGCGTGACGCGAAAATGAACAACAGTAACAGATACAGGTATTTCTTCATGCCAGGAACTATTGATTTGAGACTACAAGCAGCTCAATGTCCTTGTATGGAAGATTATACATGTTAGCGAGGTCTTTGTTCGTTAGATGCCCCTGATAAATGTATAGCGCTTCTCTGATGCCGGGCTTGCTCCAAACCACATTCATTAATCCTCCCATATCACCTATATCTACAAGAATTGGTGTAAATATATTTGTGAGGGCATAAGATGCAGTGCGAGGTACCCTTGAAGCAATATTGGGAACGCAATAGTGTATTACATCATGTTTCCTAAACACAGGATCCTTATGATTGGTGACCTCAGAAGTTTCGAAACAACCGCCCTGGTCTATGCTTACATCTATTACAACAGAATTGGGTTTCATTCGGGTTACGGTTTCCTCCATTACAATGCATGGGCTTCTTCCGTGGGTTGCTCTGATGGCTCCAATGACAACATCGCAGGTAGTAATTGCTTTGCCAAGAACTATTGGCTGCATTACAGAGGTGAATACACGGCTCCCCAGGTTATTTTGAAGGCGCCTTAAGCGATAGATGGAGCTGTCGAATACTTTTACCTCCGCGCCTAGCGCAAGGGCTGTACGCGCGGCATATTCTCCAACGGTTCCTGCGCCAAGAATTACAATCTCGGTTGGTGGAACGCCCGTAAAACCTCCAAGCATCAGTCCTTTTCCTCCTGTTACATTGCTGAGGTATTCTGCGGCGATGAAAATAGAGGTTGCTCCAACAATTTCACTCATTGCACGCACTACGCTTAGAATATTTCCTTCATCTCTAAGGTTTTCAAAGCAAATGGCATTGATTTTCTTATTAAGAAGTGCTTTTAGATAGGTTTCTTTTAGTCCGCCCATTTGAAGCGCCGATATTAAAGTCTGCCCTTTGTGCATGAGGGCAACCTCTTCTAAAGTGGGCGGGGCTATTTTAACCAGTATATCAGCATTAAATACATCTTTTTTATTAAAAGAGATGATCGCACCCTGTTCGCTATAGTCGTTATCAGAAAAATTTGAACCAACGCCAGCGCCGGTTTCAATTATAACTTTATGCCCATTGTTAACCAAGAGAGCAACAGATAAAGGAGTCAGTGCAATTCGGTTTTCCTGGAATGAGATTTCTTTTGGAATGCCAATATACAAACTATTGCTTTTCTGACTGGTTTCTGACATTGTCTCTTTGGGTTGTAGAAGCCCTTTTTGAGCAATTGAGGCCATACCTTCGCGTAATCCTGTAGCCATATTTGTTTATGTGATATTTTAGCTTGAAATTAAGAAAAATAACCTAAAAATCAGGGTTTGCCATTTTATATTTTATTGATCGAGAGTATCCTCTCGTTTTCACTTAACATTTTGATCTCGACTTTAATATAGTGCTCCGGCAAAAGTTCTTCAACTTTTTCAGGCCATTCAATAAAGCAGGTGTTTCCTGAAAAAAAATACTCTTCGTAGCCAATATCGTATGCCTCCTGGAGGTTTTTAATACGATAGAAATCAAAATGATAAAAGGTATTGCCTTTTCCCTCGTATTCGTTTACAATGGAAAAGGTTGGACTGGAAACCAGTTCTTTTACGCCAAGAGCCTTGGCTATGACCTTAATAAAAGTTGTTTTTCCAGTCCCCATGTCTCCTTCAAAAACAAATATTTTTTCAGTTCCGGCAAAATTTAACAGGGCAATAGCGGCTTGATCTAAATCAGATAAGCTGTTTACATTAATATTCATTACTATCTTGAACTGTATGTGGCAATTGGTATAATCATCTCTTCTAATGAAATACCTCCATGCTGGAAGGTTTCATTGTAATAATTTACGAATTGGTTATAGTTGTTTTGGTAAACAAAATAACGGTCTTCTTTTGCAAAGATATAATTGGAGCTGATATTAATTTTTGGCAACTGGGCCTCATGAGGGTTTTTAATAAGGAAAACCTCTTTTGCATTAAAATTAAGGTTACGCCCTTGCTTGTATCGAAGATTCGTATTGGTATTTCTATCGCCAATAACTTTGCTTGGATGTTTCACCCTTATTGTTCCGTGGTCTGTAGTAATGATCAGCTTAACATTCTTCTGAGATATTTTTTTCAAAAGATCCATTAATGGAGAATGCTCAAACCATGAGAGGGTTAGTGAACGGTAGGCGGCGTCATCGTTAGCCAGCTCACGAATCATCTGCATGTCTGTTCTGGCATGCGATAGCATATCAACAAAGTTATATACAATAGCGTTAAACTCGTTTTGCAGTAAATTGTTGACTTGCTCATTAAGGGCCTTCCCATCGTCGTAAGTTAATATCTTGTTGTAGCTGAATTTACAATCTTTACGCAAGCTTCGCTTAATCTGATCTGCCAAAAAGGCGCCTTCGTGCATGTTTTTTCCGCCTTCATCATCGTCGTTTTGCCATAATCCAGGAAAGCGTTTTTCCATCTCCAGAGGCATTAGCCCGGAAAATATGGAATTACGTGCATATTGGGTTGCTGTAGGTAAGATACTTGAATACGTATCTTCCTCGTCCAAACGGAAATATTCCGTAATCAGGGGATTAATGATCCGCCATTGATCGTACCTTAAATTATCAATAAGGATAAAAAAGACAGGAACGTTGTTATTAATTAAAGGGAAAGCCTTTTTCTTTAATAACTCGTTTGAAAGCAACGGTGCTTTGCCTTTACCATTGACCCAGCCTAAGTAATGGTCTTCAATGAATTTTGAGAACTGCATGTTTGCCTCTGACTTTTGCATTGTCAGAATCTCGTGCATTTGCGGGTCATCAAGTTTCTCCAGCTCTAGTTCCCAAAAAACTAATTTTTTATAAACATCTACCCACTCTTCATAGCTTAACTTATCATTTAAAGTCATTCCCAAGCGTCTGAAGTCCTGTTGATAGGCCATAGAAGTTCTTTCGCTTACAAGGCGTTTATTGTCTATTATTTTCTTTATGGTTAATAAAACCTGCTTCGGGTTAACAGGCTTAATAAGGTAGTCATCTATTTTAGATCCAATGGCATCTTCCATCAGGTTTTCTTCTTCGCTTTTGGTAATTAGTACAACCGGGACATCATTTCTGATGTTTTTTATTGCGGTAAGTGTTTCCAGACCACTCATGCCAGGCATGTTTTCGTCAAGAAAAACCAGGTCAAAGTGTTCTTTACCAAACGCTTCAAGGGCATCGTTACCGTTGGTGTATGTGGTAACATGATATCCTTTTTCGTTTAACAGTAATATATGTGGTTTTAATAAGTTTATCTCATCGTCGGCCCATAGAATCTTGGTTTCCTGCATTATTGTATTTATATAATGTGAATTAATTTGTCAAAAAGAGACTGCGTCTTTCTTACTATGGATAAAAATAGCAATTTTTGTACCGTATAATTTATTTTTTAGGATTGAACAAAAAGAAAATAATAAATGATCCTGTTTATGGTTTCATAAATATTCCTTCAGAAATAGTATTTGATCTCATCTCTCATCCTTATTTTCAAAGGCTGAGGTATATAAAGCAATTGGGGATGACCCATTTGGTGTATCCGGGTGCATTGCATACCCGATTTCACCATGCTTTAGGGGCAATGCATCTGATGGGATTGGCTATCGAAATTTTAAGAAGCAAAGGGCACGAGATTAATAAGGAGGAAGAAGAGGCTGCCACAATTGCAATCTTACTACATGACATCGGACATGGACCTTTTTCGCATGCGCTTGAGTATTCGTTGGTTAACGGCATAAAGCACGAAGACATTTCCATGCTCATTATGGAAAAGCTTAACGCAGAGTTTGGCGGAAGATTAACTCCGGCAATTGATATTTTTAAAGGAAAATACCATAAGACCTTTCTGGCTCAACTCGTTTCCGGTCAGTTGGATCTAGATAGAATGGATTACCTGAACCGGGATAGCTTTTTTACCGGAGTAAGTGAAGGCGTAATTAGTTTTGACCGCATCATTAAGATGTTTAACGTGCTGGATGATAACCTGGTAATTGAAGAAAAGGGCATTTATTCGATAGAGAACTTTTTGATTTCGAGACGACTGATGTATTGGCAGGTTTATTTACATAAAACGGTTATTGCAGGAGAAATGGTGCTGGTGAAAATTTTGAAACGCGCTAAGGAACTTGCTGTTCGGGGAGAAGCTCTTTTTGCAACACCCGCACTTCAACATTTTTTAATAAATGACGTTACGGAGACAAGTTTCTTTTCTGAAGAGATTCATTTATCTATGTTCGTCCAACTTGATGATCAGGACATTTTTGCTTCCATTAAAGTTTGGTGTGACCATCCGGACAGGATATTGGCCCAATTGTGTAAAATGCTTACCAATAGGAATCTTTATAAAGTTGAAATTACAAATGATGCCCCAGATGAAAACAGAGTAGCTGTGCTTAAGGAGAATACAGCAGAATTTCTAAAACTTAATAATGATGAAGTGTCCTATTTTGTTTTTACAGATGTAATAAGAAACAGGGCATATGATGCCGGCAACAGCAATATTAATATCCTATTAAAAAACAATATCATAATTGATATTGCAAAAGCATCAGATTTATCTAACTTAGAATCTTTAGACAAAACAGTGAAAAAGCACATACTTTGCTACCCGAGAATTATTTAGCATATTTTAACAAAATAATTAATTTTTAATCCCGTTTTTAGTTTCTTAATCTAAGATGGAATTATAATAACCTAAATAGGTTTATTTGTTCATATCAATTTAACATATAACTTTGTAAAATGCAATTTACTGCCAAGCAGATAAGCGAATTTATAAATGGCACCATTGAGGGCGACGAAAATGTAAAAGTCGAAGAGCTTTCTAAAATAGAAGATGGCAAGCCGGGATCTTTATGCTTTTTGTCCAATCCGAAATACGAGAACTATTTATATTCTACCAATGCCTCTGTAGTTATTGTTAGTCAAGATTTTTTGCCTGCGCAGGCCGTAAAAAGCACCTTAATTAAGGTTGCAGATCCTTACAGCGCATTTTCTGTGTTGTTAGACAGGTACAATGAAGTGATCAGTCAGGTTAATGACTCATCAGGAATTGAGCAGCCATCCTTTGTTCATCCAACTGCAAAATTGGGCAAGAATGTCTTTATAGCAGCCTTTTCTTATATCGCAGAAAACGTAGAAATAGGAGATAACTCGAAAATACTTGCTCAGGTTTATGTGGGCCCTGATACCAAAATTGGAACGGGATGTACACTTTTTCCGGGAGTAAAGATTTATAACAGATCAGTTATCGGGGATAGAGTTTTTATACATGCAAACACGGTAGTAGGAAGCGATGGCTTTGGTTTTGCGCCGCAGGCCGACGGAACCTATTCAAAAATTGCCCAAATTGGCAATGTGGTTATTGAAGATGATGTTGAGATTGGGGCAAATACTACTATCGATAGGGCAACAATGGGATCTACTTTCATCAGAAAAGGGGTTAAATTGGATAATCTGATCCAAATTGCCCACAATGTTGACGTTGGTGAACACAGTGTTGTTGCCGCACAAACCGGAATTTCGGGAAGTACGAAATTGGGTGAAAAATCCGTTGTTGGAGGACAAGTTGGTATTGCGGGGCACCTGTCATTAGCCAAGGGAACACAGATTGGCGCACAGGCTGGCATTAACTTTAGTACAACAGAAGAGAATAAACAATGGCATGGCAGCCCTGCTCAGCCATTAAGAGATTGGATGCGCGCATCTGTAATATTTAAACAATTGCCTGCTGTTGAAAAAAGAATAGCAGCCTTAGAAACAACTATCGCACAATTAAAAGCGTTAATTGAGCAAAACAGTACAATACAAGATAAATAATGAACGTTAAGCAAAAGACCATTAAGAGCGAAGTTTCCGTAAAAGGGGTAGGCCTGCATACCGGAGCAAATGTTACATTAACTTTTTGTCCCGCACCTGAAAATCATGGATTTAAATTTCAAAGAATAGATTTACCAGGAGCGCCAATCGTTGATGCAGATTGTGATAATGTTACTGACACTGCCAGGGGAACTACTATTTCCCAGAATGGAGCAAGTGTAAGTACCGTTGAACATGTAATGGCTTCGCTTGTAGGTATGGATCTGGATAATGTGCTTATGAAAGTGGATGGTCCTGAAACGCCAATTATGGATGGCAGTGCAATTCTATTCTTAGAAGCACTGGAGGCCGCCGGCATACAACAACAAGAGATCGATCGTGAGTACTTTCAAATACCACATAATATAACTTATACAGAACCGGATAGAAAAGTTGAGATTGTAGCAATGCCGCTTGACGACTATAGGTTTACCTGTATGATAGACTATAATTCGCCTGTTCTGGGAAGTCAGCATGCAGGTATTTCAAGTATTGCAGAATTCAGAAAAGAAATTGCATCGTGCAGAACTTTTTGCTTTTTACATGAACTTGAATATCAACTACAAAATAACCTGATTAAAGGAGGTGATTTAAATAATGCCATAGTTATTGTAGATAAAGAGGTTACTAAAGAAGAACTTGACCATTTAGCCACTATTTTTAATAGAAAGGCCATAGAGGTTGCACCTCAGGGAATCTTGAATAACATGGAATTAAGGTATCAAAATGAGCCTGCCCGCCATAAGTTATTGGACATGATAGGTGACCTTGCGCTTGTTGGGGTACATTTAAAGGGTCATATTATGGCTGCCCGCCCAGGTCATGCAGCAAATGTTGCCTTTGCAAAAAAGATTAAGGCGGCAATCAAAAAAGAAAAAAACAAAAAGGTACAGCACGTTTATGACCCATCGGTAAAACCACTTTACGACGTGGTTCAGATCATGGATATTTTACCTCACAGACAACCTTTCCTGTTTATTGATAAAATATTGGAACTTTCTAAGACACACGTTGTTGGCGTTAAGAATGTTACCATGAATGAAGAGTTTTTTAAAGGACATTTCCCTGGAGCACCAGTGTTCCCTGGAGTAATTCAAATTGAGGCAATGGCACAGACCGGAGGTATTTTGGTTTTGAGCACAGTGCCTGATCCAAGAAATTACCTTACCTTGTTCTTAAAAATAGATAATGTACGCTTTAGGGCTCAAGTATCGCCAGGCGATACTATTGTTTTCAGATGCGATTTGATGGAACCAATCAGAAGGGGAATTGCCCAGATGAAAGGCGTCGGAATGGTGGGAGGCAAGGTAGTTGTGGAAGCAGAGATGATGGCACAAATTGTAAAAGTAAAAGATAGCGAACCAGTAGCATGATACAACCCCTAGCGTATATACACCCTCAGGCAAAAATTGCCGATAATGTGGTAATAGAGCCCTTTGCAGTGATACATAAGGACGTAGAGATTGGTGAGGGAACCTGGATAGGTTCTAACGTAGTCATTATGGATGGGGCGCGTATTGGAAAGAACTGCCGCGTTTTTCCGGGCTCAGTCATTTCCGGTGTGCCTCAGGATTTAAAGTTTGCTGGCGAGGTGACCACGGCTGAGATTGGAGACAATACCACCATTAGAGAGTGTGTTACTATAAACAGAGGAACAAAAGACAAATGGAAAACGGTAATAGGAAGTAATTGCCTTATACAGGCATATTCTCACATCGCTCATGACTGTGAAGTTGGAGATTATTGCATTTTTTCGAATAGCACCACCTTGGCAGGCCATATTACCATTGGTAATTATGTAGTACTTGCAGGACTTGTGGCTATCCATCAATTTGTAAAAGTTGGTGCCCATGCTTTCGTTACCGGCGGTTCCCTGGTAAGAAAAGATGTTCCGCCTTACGTTAAGGCAGCAAGAGAGCCGCTTTCTTATGCAGGAATTAACTCAGTAGGTTTGAGAAGAAGAGGCTTTTCTTCTGAAAAGATTAACGAGATACAGGAGATTTATAGGGTTTTATTTGTGAAACATAACAACGTTACTAAAGCGTTGGATATGATTGAAGCAGAATTTAAGCCAACAGAAATTCGCGATGAAATAGTTGATTTTATTAGAAACTCAAACAGGGGTGTGATGAAGGGCTTTGGTTCTGGAAGCTAATTGATCAATCAATGACAATTACTTTAGAGGACATTGGGCGAAGATTTAACCAGGAATGGATTTTTAAGGGAATAAATTATCAATTTAATTCTGGCGGCAAATACGCAATCTTAGGCCCAAATGGCTCTGGAAAATCGACACTTTTGAGTGTTGTATTGGGAAATTTATCTCCATCGGAGGGCGTTGTAACCTACAATAATCAAAAGAATATACCGGTAGAGCAGATCTATGAATACATTAGTTTTGCAGCACCGTATTTAGATTTGATCGAAGAGTTTACGCTACAGGAAACCATCGATTTCCATTTCAAGTTTAAGGCGCCGCAGAAGGGTTTTGATGAAGAGATGGTCTTGGAGTTGCTTGGACTAAAGAAATCGCAAGACAAGGCACTAAAACACTTCTCGTCTGGAATGAAACAGCGAACCAAGCTTGTTCTGGCATGCTGTACAGATACGCCAATACTTTTATTGGATGAGCCAACCTCAAACTTAGATAAGCAAGGCGTTGTATGGTATCATGAGCTGATAGCACGTTTTACAGCTGACAGGCTTGTAATCGTTGGCTCAAATCAGGAAGCTGAGTATTCGTTTTGTAACCATTTCGTTCAAATAACGGATTATAAATAACAAAAATTATATTTGTGATAAGTGCAAATGCGGTCGATTTAGGCATTAAAGAACGATAAAAAAATATTTTTAAATTACTATTGTAGAATTAATAAATAGTTTATACCTTTGCGGCACGAAAAAGAGCCGGTGGTTTAGGCAAAATTTCAGAATAAAATGGCAAAAGCATCAGAAGTAAAAAATGGTAATATCCTTCGTTTTAACGGAGAATTAGTGCAAGTAGAAGAGTTTCTACACCGGACACCAGGTAACTTACGCGCTTTTTATCAAGCAAGAATGAGGAACGTAAAAACAGGGAAACTTGTAGAATATAGGTTCCGTGTTGATGAAGATGTTGAGATTTGCCGTGTTGAAACCAACGATTACCAATACTTGTATGAAGATGGTGAAGCACTAGTAGTAATGGATAATACTACTTACGAACAATTTAATATACCAAAGGTGTTATTTGGTAAAAGCCTTCGCTTTTTGAAAGAGGGAATGAATGTAATCATTGCATTTGAAAGTGACGAGCCTATTATGGCACAAACACCTTCACATGTTGAATTAGAAATAACGTACTCTGAGCCCGCAGTTAAAGGCGATACCTCTACAAACGCATTAAAATATGCAACAGTAGAGACCGGAGTGGAAATAAAAGTGCCGATGTTTATCAATCAAGGCGATAAAGTTAAGATAGATACACGTACTGGCGATTACGTAGAAAGAGTAAAATAAGAATTTTCATAGTTTAGTTTTAGGTTTAGGTTGATTGTGGCTTCGGAGTGGTTCCCGAAGCCATCTTTTTTTATATTTGTTTAAATGAAAAAGGCAGAACTTAGGAAATTAGCATTGAACCAGAGAAAATTACTCTCCCCCTCAGCAATACCTGCGCTTAGTAACCTATTATTGGCTCATTTTTCAAGTCTTGATTTTTCGGGGGTAAAGACAATACATGTTTTTTTACCCATAGTTGAGAAAAATGAACCAGATACATTTTTTTTGATCGATTGGCTTAGAAATAACCATCCTGATATAAAAATTATTGTCCCAAAAGCAGATTTTGAAACGGCCTTAATGCACAATTATGTTTATTCAGGGAGGGATGGTTTAGAAAAGAACCTATATGATATTCTGGAACCTCAAAAAGGAGAGCTGCATAGGGGGGATGTGGAAATGGTGATCATTCCATTATTGGCTTTTGATGAAAGAGGCTATAGGGTTGGTTATGGGAAAGGATTTTATGACAGGTTTCTACAAGGGTTAGCTGCGCTTAAGGTGGGGGTTTCTTTTTTCGAATCAGGAGATGATATAGAGGATGTAAATGAACATGATGTCCAAATGGATCTATGTATTACACCTCATAAGGTATATGACTTCAGAAAATCAGTGATGAGGTAGGCAATACTTTTGCCAGTAAAGGAACTGGTTCTTCTATCGGCCATTTCGCTTGCGCCTTCACAGATGTGCAAATAAGCAAACTGTTTTGATGACCTAAGAATGAGCTTTCTGATCTCATTTAAGCTGAAACCCGATGGTGTAGCAGCGCTTGATAATATATTTTCTATACTATCCAGGTCGATTTCTAAGCCAGGATTTCTAAAATCAGTGATTAACTGATTCCAGAGGGTCCCTGTAGCTTCCGACAGTAAGATGTCATCAAAGAAAACAGCCTGTATTTTTTCATTCTGTTCTATTTGTTTTAGAATTGCTTCATTGTTGTAATTATGGTGTAATCCAAAGACCCCGTATTTAGCTAAATAGCCTTCTTTTAAGGCATAGCTGAAGCTGTTGCCACTATGCCTGCCTTTTGGCTCTCTTAAGTCGGCATGAGCGTCTATATTGAGTATGTCAACGGCCCTATTATGGACTGAGGCCAGCGCTTTAATGATAGGATAGGCATTATTGTGCCCTCCGCCAACTATAATGGGGATTTTGCCGGCAGCTATAATTTTAAGAACACATTCGTAAACTTGATTATCTATTTCTGATACCTTTTTGTGTAACGCTTCAATCGTATTATTACGGGGCTCAGTAAACTCAAAATGGCCTAGAACTGTTAATTCCGACCCATCTAAAAAGCGGTTACTTTGGATATTGAGAAGGGCTTTAAGTGCCGGATCCCATGCTGTAGATGCCCCTGCCAGACCGTAATTAGCCCTTACCCCGATATCTTCAGGAATTCCAAGTAATACAAAACGGGCCTCCGAAGTATTCAGATCTTCTAAAGTAGAAATGACCTTCACGCGTTCACCTAATTTTGTTTCTCCGCTGCGGATATTGACTAATTTTAGAATATCCTTATTCGAATAAATTCTAAGCTCATCCATTAGTTTATTTCTCCGTTTAAAATGATTTTTTCTACTTGCGATTGCCCAAAACTATAAGGCAGGTAAGCTATTGAATTCATAGGGCGGGTAATGAAAAGGTTCGCTTTTTTCCCTATTGCAATGCTTCCTGCAACATCTGATAACTGCATTGCTGCGGCTCCATTTAAAGTAGCCGCATTAATAGCTTCTTCCGGGAGCAGCTTTAATTTAATACAACCTAATGAAACCACGAAATTCATATTTCCTGAAGGAGTAGAACCGGGGTTAAAATCAGAGGCTAATGCAACGGGAACATTCGCATTGATAAGGCTGCGGGCATCTGCAAAAGGAATACCAAGGTATAAAGAACAAGATGGAAGAAGGGTAGCAATTGTATTGCTTGCGCTTAAGCACTTAACCACTTCCTCATCGGTGGCTTCAAGGTGATCCACAGAAATTGCATGATGTTTTACACCAACCTGAACGCCACCTGATACAGACAATTGGTTTGCATGAATTTTAGGTGGTAATCCATATTTCGCACCTGCCTCTAAAAGTTTATCCGTTTCTTCCACAGAAAAAAAGCCTTTTTCACAAAAAACATCCATATAGTCTGCCAGGCCTTCGCCAGCTATTCTAGGGAGCATTTGGTCTATAATAAGCCTAATATATCCGTTATGATCTTTTTTATAGTCTTCAGGAAAAGTGTGAGCGGCAAGGAACGATGCCCTAAGAGGAATTTTAAAAGCGTCTTTAAGTCGCCGGATTACCCTAAGCATTTTTAATTCACTATCAAAGGTTAGCCCGTAGCCGCTCTTAATTTCAACAGCTCCGGTTCCCTGCTTAATCATATCGTTTAGCCTGGTGGAGGCGCTTTCAAACAGATGATCTTCAGATTCGTGCTGAAGTTTGCGGGCGGAGTTCAAAATACCCCCTCCTGCAGCCGCTATTTCTTCATAGCCTTTTCCTTTGATCTTCATTACAAACTCCTCTTCTCTGGAAGCAGCAAATACAATGTGTGTATGTGAGTCGCACCAAGATGGAAAAACATAACCTCCTTTAGCAGAAATGGAGGTTAATGATGTAGGCAGATCAGCAGGTAGGTTGTTCATACTGCCAAAACCAGTTATTAATCCCCCCTCACATAATATCCAGGCATTGGTTATAACAGGCAGAGTATTCATAGCACTACCCTTTAAAACAGAAATGTTTTTAGGATGAGTGCCTACAAGCGTGTCAATATCTGTTATTAAGAGGGCAGACATGGTTTAGGGATTTAGCTCTAATAGAACTGGGCAATGATCTGAATGAATTGCGTCGGGAAGTATTGAAACGTGTTTCAGCTTATTTAAAAGAGGCTGGGTTGCTAAATGGTAATCGATGCGCCAACCTAGGTTCTTAGCTCTTGAATTTGCTCTAAAACTCCACCAGGTATAGTGGTGCGGATCTTTATTAAAGTGCCTGAAGGTATCTATGAACCCATTGTTTAAAAACAGCTCCATCCATTCACGCTCTTCCGGTAAGAAACCTGAAGAGTTTGCGTTTGATTTTGGATTGTGGATGTCAATGGCGGTATGACAAATGTTGTAATCGCCTGAAATAATCAAATTAGGATACTCCTTGCGCAGGTCTCTAATATATGTATCAAAGAAACGCATGAATTCGTACTTCTTAACCTGTCTGTCGTCTCCACTGGATCCAGATGGCATGTAGAGGCTCATTAAAGAGAACTCGTCAAAATCGGCTCTTAAAATACGTCCTTCTTTATCTATCCATTCTTCTCCGCAACCGTACTCCACATGATTTGGTTTTATTCTGGTAAGGATGGCCACTCCGCTATATCCTTTTTTTTCTGCCGGAAACCAGTAGTGATGATATCCTAATTGCTCAATTAGTGCAAGTATCTCCGGAATTTGAGAAGGCAGGGCCTTAACTTCCTGCAAGCAAACCATATCGGCATCAGTTGCCTGCAGCCAGCCAAAAAAGTTTTTTGTTGATGCAGAACGAATGCCATTAACATTGTAAGAGATAATCTTCATAAAATATATATTGGTACTGGATTAATTAATTGTAAATGAATCGTTTTTAATCGATTTGGCCAACTCTTTCTCTAATCTTTTAGCCGCGCGTCTTTTCAAAACTGAAACAGACATCTTTACGTCGATGTTGGGTCGATCGTTTGAGTCCCTGGAAACAGCGGCGATTTTATCAACCATATCTAAGCCCTTAACCACCTCTCCAAAAACAGTATAGTTTCTGTCCAGATGTGGTGTGCCACCTAGATTTTTATAGATTTCTCTCTGCCAAACAGGTATTTTGAAGTGGAGGCGATTCGTTTCTAATGAATCTAATCCCTGATCTGTAAATTTTTTACCCTGAACAATGTAGAATTGAGATCCGCTTGATGCCTTTTCGGGATTGTCGTCTCTCGCAGCCCCAAGCACACCTTTTTTATGAAATAAACTGTCTCTAAATTCAGCGGGAATGGTATAGCCTACAGTTCCATTTCCCAGCAATTCGTCTTGTTTTGCAACTTTTGAATCCGGATCTCCCCCCTGAATCATGAAGTTTTTGATAACCCGATGAAATAAAGAGCCCTCATAAACACCCTTTTTAGTCAGGGACACAAAGTTATCCCGGTGCTGAGGAGTTTCATTGTAAAGCATGATTATACATTCGCCCATATCCGTTTTAATTTTAACGTATTGGTGTTTTGGCTTTGCAGCGAAAGCAGAGAAAACACCCAGACATAGTAGTGAGGCTAGAATTCTGTTCATTAATATTACTTTGGAGCTAAGGTAAGTTAAAAATGGCTTTATTGAAATGCGGGAAGCTTCAATTTTATTGATTATCTTTCTTACCATACATCAACGTCGGCTAAAACACAGAGGTGTACTTTTGTAACATTAAACTCAAAAAAATTATGAAAAAGGTATTTTTATTCCTGGTTGCAATTTCAATCAGTGTTGCGTCTTTCGCACAAACAAAGTGGACGGTAGATCCAATGCACTCATTTATAAATTTCTCAGTGAAACACATGGGAATCTCATTTGTAGATGGATCATTTAAAAAGTTTGATGGCGCAGTTACTGCAGCTAAAGAAGATTTAACTGATGCAAAAATCAGCTTTTCAGTTGATGTAAACAGCATTTCTACAAGTGTTGAACCTCGCGATAAGCACTTAAAATCTGACGATTTTTTTAATGCTGAAACTTTTCCGTACATGACTTTCGAAAGTACTTCATTTAAAAAATTGAAAGGAAATAACTATGAATTGAGTGGAAAATTGACAATTCGTGATGTAACGAAAGATGTTAAGTTCAATGTAGTATTCGGCGGAACAGCTAAAGATCAGCAAGGAAATACCAAAGCAGGCTTCTCAGCTAACACAACCATCAATCGTTTGGATTATAATATCAAATATGATCCAACAGGAATGGGTGTAGGTAAAGACGTTAAAATAACCTTAAACCTGGAATTTGTTCAGGCAAAATAATTGATTTTACAGGCCGTCTGGATAAGATGGCCTGTATCATTTCTACCCATTATGACTAACTTATCTCAATTCAAAACATTCACAAGGGGGTTGCCAATTCAGGAAAACCTTATGCCTGTTCTATTTGTGGGGCACGGATCTCCAATGAATGGGATTGAGGGTAATGAGTTTAGCAACAAATGGGCTTCTATGGCTCAAAATATACCGGTTCCAACAGCAGTACTGGTGGTTTCTGCACATTGGTTTACCAAAGGCACCCACATTACTGCCATGGATTTCCCTAAAACGATACATGATTTTGGCGGGTTTCCACAGGCACTTTTTGATGTAGTTTATCCCGCACCCGGAAATCCGGAGCTTGCTGCTGAAACAGCAGGACTTATACAACATATTCATGTTGGCTTGGATCATGACTGGGGGCTTGACCACGGCGCATGGACTGTTGTAAGGCACATGTACCCAGAGGCAAATATTCCTGTATTGCAATTGAGCATTGACTATACCAAGGATGCGCACTATCATTATGAGCTGGCCAGGGAATTGCAACTTTTAAGAAAGAAGGGGGTTTTAATTCTTGGGAGCGGAAATATGGTTCACAACCTTAGGATGATGAGCTGGGAAATGATAAATGGTGGGGGCTACGACTGGGCTTTACAAATGAACGATAAGTTTAAAAGCCTGATTCTAAACAATGAGCATAATCCGTTGATGAATTATCAAACGCTTGGTAGAGAGGCTATGCTCGCCATTCCTACCCCGGAGCATTATCTGCCCTTAATGTATACTCTTGGTTTGAAAAATGATAATGAGGAAGTTTCGTTATTTAACGATAAAGCAGTTGGCGGTTCATTAACTATGACTTCTGTTAAGGTAGGCTAATCACATTAGTTTTTTCAGCCACTTTAATATCCAGTCTTTGCCGTGATAAGGAGGATAAATCATTCCGGTCATATCTAACTTAGATTGAAAAACAACAGCTCTTTCATGGCTGAACGACTTAAAGCCAAATTCCCCATGGCAACTTCCCATACCACTTCCGTTTACACCCCCGAAAGGCAATTTCGGGTTTGATATATGAATTAATACATCATTAACACAGGTGCCGCCTGCGCTTGTATTTGCTATAATGCGACGGATGTTTTCTTTGCTGTCGCTAAAAATATATAACGCCAGCGGTTTGCTCTTTTTGTTGATGCGGTTAATTACTTCATCTAAACTTTTATAGGTGATGATCGGCAATAGCGGGCCAAAAATTTCTTCGTTCATGATATTTGAATCATCGCTGATTCGCGTAAGAACCGTAGGACTAATGGTGTTATTTCCCTCGTCTGTTTCGCCACCAAAGGCAACATTGGCGCCTTTATTTGTTGCGTCAGCAATCAGCCCTGTTAATCTTTTAAAATGTCTGTCGTTTATAATTTTAGCATAAACGGAGTGATCGATGGTATTGTTCCCGTTGCAGAACATTTTGTTTACTGATTCCTTATAATGCCCAATAAATTCAGCTTGTTTTTCTTCCGGAATAAAAACATAATCAGGTGCAATACAAGTTTGTCCGGCATTCATCAATTTCCCCCAGGCAATCTTTTCTGCTGCATTCTTTAAGTTGGCTGTAGCATCAATTACAGTAGGGGATTTTCCTCCCAACTCCAATGTTACAGAAGTGAGGTTTTTCGCAGCGGCTTCCATCACTACTTTTCCAATGTCGGTGCTTCCTGTAAAGAAAATATGGTCGAATGGGTGTTCAAGCAAAGCTGTTGATACCGAGGCATCGCCCTCAAAGCAACAGATTTCCTGTTCCTCAAAGCATTCGCCAATGATCCGTGCAATAACTGAGCTGGTTGCTGGGCTAAGCTCTGAGGGTTTTAATATGGCGCAATTCCCTGCTGCAATGGCAGAGATTAAAGGCGCCATCAGCAATTGAAAAGGATAGTTCCACGGCGAAATGATCAAACAGACGCCTTTTGGTTCATAATACAGCCTGTTTTTTGCAAAAAGGTTGGTTATTGTTTTACCAATGTATTTAGGCTTCATCCAATTTCTGACGTTCTTAATCGCAAAATCAATTTCAGCGTAAGTAAATATCAGTTCGGTAACGGCAGCTTCAAACTGGCTTTTGCGAAGATCCTGCAGTAAAGCAGCATATACCTCAGCCTCATGCTTTTCTATACCGCGCTTTAATGCCTTTAATTTATTCATTCTTTGTGCGGCATTGCTAGTCCTAAGCGTATATTTATGCGCTTGCTGGGCGTTAAAAACAGCGTTGATCGTTTGTGTCATGTTAGTTTGCCAAACCGGCCTAAAATTGTTAAAATAGGTTAAATTAATTGTCCTTAATTGCTATTGTATTGAAAATAGATTGATTTAAAGGATATTGCACATGTAAAATAAATATACAAAATGAAAAGGGGATTTTTTACTGTACTAACCACTATATTATTTCTCCAGTTGGGGAATGCCCAAACCATTAAAACGGGGGTTTTGGTTATTGGTAACGGGAGTGGTGCATTGGCAGCAAGCATTCAATCAAGCATTTCTGGCGCTAAAACAGTTCTATTATTACCGGGAGAAGGTTTTGAAGCTGCACTCGCCTCAGGGAATTTATCTTCCGGAATTGAAGGGGACTTGATTAAGAGGCTAAAGCCTGCAGCTAAAGCTCAAATCAACGCCACTATAAAATCATGGACAGATACACTTAAAAACCTGACAATAATAAAAAATGCAAACTGGATAAAGTTAAAAAGATCTGGAAGTGGCTGGAGTGTTCAGTTAAGTGACGGCAGAACAGTGAAAGCGATTGCCATGGTGAATGCGGATAGAACAGGAAAGGTTAATGCCGCTATTCCTTTGCAAAATGTAAATAAGTCGTGGCATTCCCTTACTTATAACAACAACCTTTACAGAACAAGTATTGCCTCGGGGCAGCAGGTTGAAAATACATCTGCAAATTTACTTTTTCTAAGCGATTTGCTTATTCCTGAACAGGATAATCTTGTCGTGCTAAATTCAGGAATTGAAAGCATTGCTGCAGGACAGGCGGCGGGAGCTGTGGCTGCTTATGCTGCTTTTTTCAAAACCAAAACCTCTCAGGCCCCTTTAAAGGAAATTCAGGGAGAGCTAATGAAATACCAGTTGTCTTTAATGCCATTTTCAGATATTAAGCCAACTGATACCAATTGGAAATCGATTCAGTTTCTGGGTCTTTCGGGATTTTTAAAGGCAGATATAGTGAACGGAGTGGCTAATTTTGAATCAGATCGGACGGTTTCAACAGCAGAAATAAAGGATCCGATTAAGGAGTTTTATTATAAAGCGCAGATCTGGTTTGATGAACATATAGCGCCCGAGATGACTATCGGCGCAACGCTAAACCTTGTTTGCTATGTGGGCGGAAAATCGCCAAAGAATACAGAAGAAGAGATTAAGAAAAACTGGAAAAGCGTATATAAGTTTAAAACCGAATACGACCCTGCGCGAAATATTACAAGAAGAGAGTTTGCCGTTCTGGTAAATGAATATCTAAAACCATTTGGTGTTAATACTGATAAAACAGGACGAATACTGAGGTAAAACAAAAATAGATAAAAACTAATTTGTTTTTCTGTATTATAGATTATGTCTATGTGCCTATCAAGATTAAGTATCTGTTATATCTTGAATATGGTTGTTTTTGAGTGCAGATAGGCTTACCTTTGCACCATCAAAAAACAACAATAAAATACAAAATATAATTATGGCTATAGTAGGAAAAAAATTCCCAAGTGTTAGTATCGATGCGATGTCAGAAATGGGTGACGATTTAAAGATCAATGTATTTGAAGAAGCAGTAAGCAAAGGGAAAAAAGTTTTATTATTCTGGTATCCAAAGGATTTTACTTTTGTTTGTCCAACAGAATTGCATGCTTTTCAAGCAGCTTTACCTGACTTTGAAAAAAGAAATACAATTGTGATTGGTGCTTCATGCGATACAAACGAAGTTCACTTTGCATGGTTAAACACTCCAAAAGATAATGGTGGTATTGAAGGTGTTACTTATCCGATTTTAGCTGATACGCACAGACAATTGGCTAACATTTTAGGTATTGTTGAGCAAGAGGTTGAATATGATGAAGAAGGAAACGAAATTTTCTCCGGATCAAACGTTACTTTCAGAGCAACTTACTTGATTGACGAAACCGGTAAAGTTTTCCATGAAAGTGTTAACGATATGCCAGTAGGTAGAAATGTTAAAGAATATTTACGTTTAATTGATGCTTATGCTCACGTTCAGAAACATGGCGAAGTTTGCCCTGCAAACTGGGAAGAAGGCAAAGAAGCAATGAATGCAAACAGAACTGGCGTTGCTGAATATTTAAGCGCTAACTAATCAATTAATTTAAAATTATGTTTTTAGAATTAACAGAAGATAATCTTCAACAATATGTTGCTGAAAACAAGAAAGTAATGGTCCAGTATGCTGCATCTTGGTGCGGGAATTGCCGAATCATGAAGCCTAAGTTTAAGAAACTAGCTGCTGAAAACGAAGATGTTGCTTTCTTAATTGTGGATGCCGAAAAACTTCCGGCTTCGCGTAAACTGGCAACCGTTGACAATTTACCAACTTTTGCAGCCTTTGAAGGCGGCGCTTTGGTAGATCAGGTTCAAACGAACAAAGCAGAAGTATTAAGCGAATTATTTAATAAAATAAAATAATGAAAATTCCGGTTATAAGACAGCTGTTCCAAAATACTACTCCAGAAAATCTTGAGGCAACTTTATCAGTTTTAGAAGCTTTTTGTGAATTCAGAGGGGTAAGTGAGGAGGAAATTGATGTGGCAGGAGAAATGATCACCAATATATGCGGAGCGCTTGAAGTTCATGAGAACGTGAAAGCAGGAGCAGTTGAAAAAGATGCGCTAAACGCATTTGGTCAAAAAGTAATGGGATCAATTGACAGGCATTAATTTAGCAACATAATAAAAAAGGGGATATCAATATCCCCTTTTTTATGTCCTTACGCCAGGTTACGTCCGGCATTTACAATGCCATATACCGTTCTGATGGCAAGCTTCTCATACGATTGTTTTTCTTCCTCTGTTATTTCGTTCTGTAGCTGTTCTAATGCGTAATGCTGGATGAGCACCAAAGGCAGTACGATCTTCTCTCTAACGGCAATAGAGCGCTTCTCTACAGGGTAATTCTCCATTAGTGTCTCATGACCCGCTAACTTTAAAAGCATTTCCTTAGAAAGCGTAAATTCATCAAAAAGAATCTTCCAAAAAGCACCGTATTCCTTGTCGTTTATAAAGTGAGCCGTAACAGCAAAGTCAGACTTGCTCATAGACATCATACAGTTGTCTATGATGGTTTTAAAGTAGCCAGATTCCTGATAGGTTTTAACAACCTTGTCCCAGTTTCCTGCTTTTTCCTGGCTTTTCAATGCCGTGCCCATACCATAAAATCCTGGAATATTCTGTTTAAGCTGACTCCAGGCAGTAACAAAGCTTATCGCTCTTAGATCTTCAAGTTTTAATGCGCCTCCAGAATTTCTTTTTACCGGCCTACTGCTGATGGTAATTTTAGACAACAAAGTAAGTGGCGAGAACTTTTCTAGGTAACTTAAAAACAATGGGTGCTTCCGCAAGGCTACAAATGATTCATAACTTTCCTGCGCCATTATATCCAAAAGATTTTTATGAACAGGATCTAATAAAATATTATGTCTTTCTTTAATACCCGCAGAAATACCAGCGTTTATTAATTGTTCAATGTTGAATTCGGCACTGTCTATAGAGCCATACTGAGAACTGATTGTTTGTCCCTGAATGGTAAGCTGGATGTTTTTATTAGCGATCTCTTTACCCATAGAGGCATAGAAACGGTGCGTTTTACCTCCACCTCTTGAAGGCGGACCACCGCGACCGTCAAAAAATGCCAGTTGAATATTGTGTTTGTTTGCCGTTTCTGTTAAAGCAACCTTGGCGTTAAAAATGGACCAGTTTGCCATTAAATAACCGCCATCTTTCGTGCTGTCAGAGAAGCCAAGCATAATGTCTTGTTTGTTCCCTCTTTTCTTCAAATGTTTTTTATAAAACGGATGAGAATACAAGGTTTCCATAATTGTAGCCGCATCAGCAAGGTCATGAACTGTTTCAAATAGCGGAACAAAATCAATAGAAAGATCATTTTCTTCCCATCCATTCCATAAGAAAAGCTCTATTAGTTGTAAAATATCACTCGCTTGCTGGCAATTACTGATAATAAATCGGTGGCAGGCAAGTTCTCCATTGCTTTGCTGTATTTGTTTCACTTCAGTAATGGTTTGAAGCGTATCCTGAACCAATGAATCTGCCTTATCGCTATGCGATACTCGGGCACTTTTAAAGGAAAGGGTCTTGATTTTTTCTTCTTCCGATAAGCTGTCGTAGTTCTCAGGGAACATAGAATTGATCGGTTTACTTTGTCGGCAATAGGCATGCACGTCTCTTAGAACCCTGCTGTCCTGTCTAATATCAAGGGAGGCAAAGTGACTGCCATAAAGCTCGACCTTACGGATCAGGTCAGAAACAATATCTGCAAACAAGCCATCGTGGCTATCTATCAGTGTATTTTTAATTTTATTCAGGTGCTCAATCAGAAAGTCAGAAATGTTTTCCATTTCAATATTCGGATCAAAGGCATTTTTGTACAATACATCGTGAACTATAGCGATAGGCTCATCAACACCTCTAAAGGTGATGCGTCTTTTTAGGTTTCTAAAATCGCGATAATAGCATCTGAATAAGATCTGGCGAAGCATTTTTGATACCTGCACGGTAGATTCGGTATGTACATTAGGATTACCATCTCTGTCGCCGCCTGGCCAAAACCCTAGTTCTATAATCTTTTTAGAGTCCAGGCTGTAATCGTTCAGGCTTTTGTCTATTTCCGATTGAATATTTGCTGCTGCAAAATAAAACACGTTTTCAAGGTACCAAGCTAAACTGAGCGCTTCATCAACCGGGGTTGGCGATTTTTTATTGAAAAATGGCGTTTTGCCTAACTGTTGAAGCAAAAGGTGGATGCTGGTGATGTCGTTAATTTTAATGGCGGCGGTAAGGTCTGTGATGATAGACAATACGCTTCCAGGATAAAATTGAGTTGGGTGAGCGGTTAAAACAAGTCTTAAAGAGAATTCCTCAATCAGTTTTTCTATTTTCTGATTTAAAGAGCTGTCATCAATTCCTTTTTTTAGATAAGAAAGCAATGCATTATGCTCATCAGAAGCATTAAGTTTGTTAAAAGATGCGTCTTCAACTGCATCAAATAACACCACCTGGCGCTCAATGTATTGGATAAATCTGAACAGAAGATCAATCACGTCCTTCGCCCCGTTATTTTGCGTATACTTCTTGAAAAAAGCATTAATAATTTCTGCCGGAGTCTCATGGTTATTTACACCATCTTCACAGTATTTTATAAATAATGGCAATAGTGTGCCGGTATCTTTAATCTTGTAAAAAGGAAGGGTAAGGAAAAGGCTGTTATAGAGTTCAAATCTGGATACTACTTCGTTGTTAAATACTGATTCTCTCTGACCTTTTGCGCGTTGTTTCTGCATCATATTTAAAGGGTATTTTTTCGCGCTTAAGCTACCAAAAATGATTCAAAAAAAAGACCCGAAAGTACTATTAATTTAATTTTGATTTTTTTGCAAAAAAAACTAACTTAGTACCATAGAGGTTAAGCAAATCCTTTTAAACTTATGTGCTGATTTGAGGGCGGAAACGCAATAAATGAAGCAATTTAATTGTTAATTTTTTGGGGTAAAACAGCCGTTAAGATTWWMNNAACSNGCYGTTWWGWTTWKYKTAANGKCTGYYKKRWYTWSWRYAWNTCTKYYKGAACTTYNNAASATWCWWYWKNGRAMNNTTGAASATAMAASNAKCRGMMYKGMNACMYAAWANGYATCNGCYMKRMSWSMNCARTANTGMMTNGYTWTNNAAGKGWRCMKTMNATGRCTKTTWYRKMNAGRGWWYYTKCGWYKRMWTNNTTAYAKCCWKWGRYYWTRMRWYTMWWTANTWANAKCCWTTRRNNCSATMNNNAAATKCWKKRTWAWRYNCATTAAWAYKWWCRNGTAAATNGCWGNGGTKAWAWYCMTKRMKANNNACAWGTAWMWWRSTRNGKTRAWRNASCSWKRCSAANATGWAYCRNNAAGTWGTNTMATNCAKNGWTRYYMAAKSMRSMKCCWWGTYSNNTCTCAKCAYSNTNTTCAARNCCKGAWNNNTGKCCAAWSTSRKYASCKKWNCRAAYMMTRAANNGCCAWASYRRYNASCKSWWMKNAWCAAWRNAAGMMAKAMMWACWMMKYTYMKNCAKMMWWRGAAGAAAGAAATCGTTGGTTCCTGATTGCAGGGTAGATTTACTGAGCATAGAACAAAATACGAAGAAGAGGAACATCCCAATGGTTGCCATAAACTGAGCCGGTATGCCTTTTTTAAGGAAAATCCCAATAAACGGCATCATTACAATGGTACATAAACCACCCGGGAACAGCAGTTCTCCTGTTTGCAGAGGCGAAAAGCCCAGTAAATTCTGGCAAAATACAGGGAACACGAAAACGGATCCATAAAGCCCGAAACCCAGGATAAACGAGGTAAACATCCCGACCGAAAAGCTCCTGTGACGCATAATCTTAAAGTTCACAATAGGGTGGTCGGTACTCAACTCCCTCCAAATGAACAGCAATAAGCCAAGGACAGATGTAACCGCAAGTGCTGTAATGTAAGGGGTGGCAAACCAGTCTTCACTTTCGCCTTTTTCCAATACAGTTTGTAAACTTCCAACTGCAATGGCAAGTAATGCAATGCCCCACCAATCTACCGGCATCCCTTTTCCATCCTTAGGCGTCTCTCGAACAAACATATAGGTACAGTAGGCGGCCAGGATGCCGACGGGAATGTTTACGTAAAAAATTAACGGCCACGAACTGATCTCTAACAAATAACCACCAATTGTTGGCCCTACAGTAGGCCCTACAACTGCGCCCAGTCCAAACAAAGCTGTGGCAATACCAACATCTTCTCGTGGCCAGGTTTCAATTAGTATCGCCTGAGCGGTAGAAATTAAGCCGCCACCGGCAAGTCCCTGTAATATGCGAAACAGGATCAGCTCTTCGAGGTTGGTTGCATTTCCACAAAGGAAAGATGCGATCGTAAAAAGAATGATAGAGAACAGGAAATAGTTTTTTCGGCCAAAACGACTACCCAACCATCCCGACATAGGCAGTACGATTACGTTAGCTACAGCGTAGCCAGTAGATAACCAGGCAACATCCTCCAGGGTGGCGCCAAGGTTACCTTGTATTTGGGGTATAGCAACGTTTACAATGGTGGTATCAATCAGCTCCAGTAATGAAGCCGTGATCACTGTAAAGGTTATTATCCACTTTTTTAAACCTTTCTCGGCCATTTTTAGTCTTTTATAGAAACAGAAACCTTAACACTCATACCAGGGCGTAATTTTGCCATGATCTCTTTAGGTGCTTTAGTGATTTTTATTTTTACGGGTACACGTTGTACTACTTTTACAAAGTTACCTGTGGCATTGTCAGGAGGTAATAAAGAACCTTTTGCGCCGGTAATAGGAGCAAAATTGTAAACCTCACCCTGTACATMMSCRTMWRRATAAGCATCAACCTCAACCTTAACTTTCAGTCCAGGATTAATTTCTTCAAGTTGAGTTTCTTTAAAGTTTGCAGTAACATAAATGCTGTTTTCATTTACAACTGAAAACAAAGACTGGCCGGCTTGTACCAGCTGTCCTTTTTGAACATTCTTTTTAGAAACGATTCCTGTAGCAGGAGACTTAATGTCGGTATATGATAACTGTAATTTAGCAAAATCAACTTCCGATTGTTGCTGGTTCACACCTGTGTTGCTAACAAGTAACTGCGACTTAGTAGTACCCACCTGCTTAACGGCTGCGGTGTATTGGTCGCTAGCAGCATTAAAGGCAGCCTGGGCCGATTCTTTTTCTGCTTTAGCCTGGTCAAATTGCTGTTGAGTAATTGAGCCATCTTTAATCAGGTTTGCGTAGCGTTCATAATCTTTTTGCGCTAATGATAATTTAACCTTAGCCGCTTCAATATTAGCCCTTGCAGTACTCGTATTGGCAGCAGTTGCCGCAATTTGCGATTCAGAAACGCCAACACCTGCACTAGCTCCTTTTTGTCCTGCCATAGCCTGTTCAAGCTTTACTTTGTAATCGCTATCGTCAAGCGTAACCAGCACATCACCCTCCTTTACAAGCGTGTTTTCTTCAAATTTAATTTCCTTTACATAACCACCAACACGTGCAACTACCGGGCTAATGTCTCCATCAATCTGCGCATCATCCGTATCAACGTGTTTGCTGTAATAAATATACTCTTTGGTGCCAAAAATGGCTCCAATTACAATTAATACCCCTAATATGATCGGTATAACTTTGTTTTTCTTTTTCTTTTCAGTTGTCATTGCTGTATTTGTTATGGTAGTTATTGGGCGATTTTTCCTGTTGATTTTAATAGCGTATAGTAGGCCAGTCCGGCATCTGCTTTAGCTAATTCTAAATTGATTTTTGCTTGATAAAGCAATGTTTCCGCATCGATACGGTCGATGGCAGAGGCCACATTGTTTTTGTATTTTGAAGCCAGTAAATTGTCGTTTTCTGTGGCCTGAGCGATAGAAGTTTCAAGCACTTTTATTTTGTTTAAGGCGAGCTGATAATCCTGATAATTTTTGTTGATCTCGGTTTTTACCTGATCAGATAAAATATCCTTTTGGATACCTACATTTTTCTGTTGAATCCGGGCCTCTGTAACTTTGTTTTTATTGGTCCATAGGCTTCCGATATTCCAAGAAATATTGGCTCCGAGCGTCATAGGCACAATATACTGGTTGGTTGGAGGAATGAATTTGCCGCTTGGATTAATGTAATACAAGTTTGCACCAACACCAACGGTAGGTATTGTATTTGCCTGAATAGATTTGATGTTCATATCGGCAACTTTGTTCTGCAAATCTGCCTGCTTTAATTCCTGACGGTTAGATAACGCCAAATCTATATAAGATGTTAATGGTGAAACCGGCTTTAAAGCGTTGTCGGGATCAGCAATTTCTATATCCGTGTTTTCATCCAGGCCCAATAAAATATCCAGGTTGTAGTTAATTACTTTCCTGTTGTTTTCAATTTCCATTTCGGTTAGCGAAACATTGGCCTGTTGTAATTGAAACCTTAAAACGTCGTTTTTAGTTACTATTCCCTGTTCAAAAAAGCGTTGTGATTGCTTTAATTGTCCGGCAATAGATTCCAGATTCTGGGCCACTACTTTTTTGCTTTGCAATACTTTAAACAACGAATAGTAAGTGTTAATTACTGCGTAGCTAACTTCTTCTTTGTTTTTATCGGCATCCAGACGGGCAACATCAGTTAGCAATTTTGTTGATGCTTCTGCATACTTCAATTTACCCCCTCCGTATACTAATTGTTCCACCGCGGCAGTTCCTATAAATGCATCTGCTCTGTTGGGTAAATTAATTGGATCTGCGCCACCTATGCTTAATTTATTAGTGGGGATCTCGGCATGGTTGTATAAAAATGAAGCACTGGCGGTAGGCAGTGCATTGTCTTTAACTGATGCGAGTTTAGAAACAGCTTCATCAATTTTACTTTGTGATAGTTTTAAATTCTTGCTGTTACTTATGCCTAATTCAATTGCTTCCTGTAGGCTTAGCTTTTTTATGTTTTGGGCATATAGCATTCCAGGGAGCAGAAAAGCGACAAAGCTTAATTTAATCGTGTTGCGTATCATTGTTGGGGTGTTAGGTAAATAGTAATGAGATCCTTTAAATGGGTAATTAAACGATCCGTGATGATTTTTCGGTCTTCTTTGTTGTTGATGTCCAGCGTAGTTCCGGATGTTATTTTAGAAGGGGAGATGGCTACATAGCTTATGGTTCCCATTACAGTGGCGATAAGCATTTTTACATCCACTTTTCTGAAGCTTCCGTCTTCAATTCCCTCTTCAATAATGTGCTGTATCACCAAAAGATTTTCGGACAGTGCATTTTTTATGGTGATGAACATTTCAGGWSWYYGARAWAWMRWCANGNMTCNTYTAWKYAYCMWTTTAWRGRAWSTSWKATTGCAAAGTATGCGTGTGGCATAACCATCAACCACTTTTAATAGTTTTTCCATTCCCGATAGGCGGTCTTTGCTGATGCTATTCAGTTCATCTTTGAATCCCCGTATCCGGTTATTCATCATTTCAACGAAAACGCCTTCTTTTGAACCAAAATAGTAGTTAATCATAGCCATATTTGCGCCTGCCTCTTTCGCAATCTGACGGGTTGAGGCTCCTTCATATCCTAATTCAGCAAACAGCTTTGAAGCTGCTTCCAGAATACTCGATCTCTTATCTGCTTTTTCCATGTAATCAAATTGTGAGGCAAAATTAATCAATCGATTGATTAATTTATATCTAATTTTATGGAGGCATTGTATGTTGACTTTGTGTTGACAAAAGTCAGCGGATGACGATTGCGACAAAGAGAGTTGCGGCAAAACAAAAAAGCCTGGTCAAATATGAACAGGCTCTTAAAACGATCTTATTGCAAACTTAGTCGTTATGCTGATCGAGCYATTTTTTCTCAACAAGATAAGATACAATTAGCCCCAGGCCTCCAAAAATGAAGATTGACCCAAAATAAACTGCTACAGCTTCTTCATCATCTATACCTGCTTGCCGCACGCAAAATAGTGCAGTTAGTATGCCCAATCCTAAGCCAACCATTAACAACCCAAATTTTAAACTCAAAAAAGGAGTAGGGGCACTTTGTCTTGATCGGGCAATTCCCGGATCTATTCCGCGCTCTATCATTGCCATTTTTTCTTTGTTAGACATATATCTTATGCCAAAAACCATTGCTGTTGTGCAAACAAAAAGCGATATAAATACTAATTCTGGTCCCATGTTATTCTATTTTATATTTTAAATGTTCTGTTGTTTTGAATCTGTGTTCTGTGTGCTATGACTACATCAAAATATTTCAGGTTACACAGATTTTAAAAAAATGTTTGTCCTTGTTATTTTATCTTTATCTAAATTTTGAAATACATTGGATGAGCTTATAAAAAAAATAAACAGTATTTATCCTCTAAAGCCCGATAGCCTTAAGCTTTTGCTTGATGAAATGCATAAGATAGGGTTGCCCAAAAACAAGGTTTTAGTTGAAGCGGGACAAATAGGTCGCTCGGCTTACTTTATAAAGCAAGGCATTGCACGCGCTTATTGCGAAGGAAAGGATAACCAGATCACCTTTTGGTTTGGCCTGGAAGGCGATTTTGTGTTTTCCTATAACAGCTATATAAATAGACAGCCGGGTTACGAGAGCATAGAATTGTTAGAGAACAGTATTCTTTATGAAATTAAAGATGAAGCCTTACAACGCCTATTTTTAGAAAATATAGACCTTGCAAACTGGGGCAGAAAACTGGCAGAGCTTGAGCTGATTAAGCTCGAGGAACGCTATATCTCCAGATTATTTAAATCGGCATCAGAATGTTATGCCGAATTGCTTAAAAACTCGCCCAATTTAATCCAGAGAATCCAGTTGGGGTATATTGCTTCATATCTTGGCGTTACCCAGGTTACGTTGAGCCGGATCCGTGCAGAAATAAAATAGCAAATTCATTTTTTAACATTTGTAAAAAAATGGCCTGTTAATTCGCCCTAATTTTGTAGAAAAAAAAATTATGAGCTGGATTATTTTAATCATTGCCGGATTGTTTGAGGTTGGATTTACCACCTGTTTAAAGCTATCCAATAACTTTACCAACTTTAAATGGACTTTGGCCTTTGCTGTTTGTATTTCGTTAAGTTTTTACTTCTTAAATAAAGCCACCCAAACTTTACCGATGGGAACGGCATACGCTGTGTGGACAGGTATAGGGGCGGTAGGAACGGTAATAGTTGGGATATTGTATTTTCAGGAGCCGGCTAATTTCTGGCGTATCTTTTTTATTGCAACATTAATTGGCTCAATTCTGGGATTAAAATTCTTTGCTGGAAGCCATTAGATTGATGGGTCAATGAAAAATTAACTAAATTCCTGTAACCTGCAAGCACGAGCTGGCGTCATAGCTGTATATGCAGCAGCAAACAGATCAAGACCTAATTGCAGAAGTCCTGATGGGTAATACCTCCGCTTATTCGGAATTGGTAAAACGCCATCAGCGCTTTGTATTTACACTTGCTGTGCGTTTTGCTAAAAACAGGGAAGATGCGGAAGAAATAGCTCAGGATTGCTTTGTAAAGGCATACAAGGCTTTAGGGACATTTAAGCAAACGTCAAAATTTTCGACATGGTTGTATACCATTACTTATACTACAGCGATGTCTTTTTTACGCAAAAAGCGAATTGATACGCAATCAATACACGGAAATGAAAATGAACTGGAGCTGGAAGGACATAAATCTGATTTGAGTGATAACCTGGCCGAAAGGAAATCTACAAACAGATACTTAGATGAGGCAATTTCTACGCTTTCTAATGACGATATCGCGATAGTTACGTTGTTTTATAAGGGGGAACAAAGTTTAGAAGAAATTGCAACGGCAATGAATATGCCGGCAAATACAGTTAAAATCAGGCTGCACAGAGCAAGGGCGCGACTGAAAGAGCGGTTAGAATTTTTATTAAAAGACGAGGTAAAGGAATTGTTATGGAACTAAAAGACGAAGAATTAACCAGGTTACTGAAAGGCATGGAGATGGAAGAGCCGTCAATGTCTTTTACTCGTAATGTAATGGAGCAGATAAAGCTTGAAAAGCAACCTGTAGCTCTAAAAACACGGGTGGATAATCGAATTATTTACGGAATAGCGGCTATTTTTGGGGCATTCATTGCTGGCGTTTTTATATATGCAATAGCCAATAGCACTGCTACATATGAATTGCCTAAACTTAAAATCGACCTTACCGGCGCTGTTGACAAAACCTTAACTCCCGGGTTTTTAACTGCTTTCCTTTTTATAGATGTGGTTATAGCGCTAATCTATTTCGACAGTATCTTGAGAAGAAAAAAAGGCAAAAGCCTTCAATAAAACTACTTTATCTCTATAGGAAGCTCAACAAAAGTCTTATCCCAGGCAATAATTAAATTAGCACCCTTGTCTTGTTGCGTAAAAGTAATGCACAACGATTCAACTGTGCTGGTTAAGGCTTTTGTGGGTACATCAGTTCTTAACAGGTCTTTTTCCTGATTATAGGTAAGGCCCCATTTATCAGTCTGTTTATTGATGATAAGTGTCCAGTTGTCTTTATTTGGAATGGCAAATAAGCTATAAGAACCAGCTTTTATCTTTTTGCCGGCAATAACTACGGGCTTATAGAATTTAATTTCTGTTGATTCATTTGCACCTACACGCCATACTTTGCCAAATTGCTCAAGCACACCAAAAATTTCCCGTCCTTTTTTTGAAGGGCGCGAATAGATAACCTTGATTAATGGCTTAGAATCGTCTTTTGCTTTCGCAACATTTAAAGGGAAATAAGCAATATCGGCAGGGCTCGAATCAATAACCGGGAATTTTACATCCTGCGCCATTGTATTGCCGGCAAATATTGCAAACAGAGCAAAAAGCATTATTTTCTTCATAGGGAGAAGGTGTAGTAAAGAAAACCGTAGTTTAATATTCTCGGCCTTTAACGATTCCGTTTAAGAAAATGGCACCAAAAATAAAGCCGACGATACCGCCAAGAATTGCATACCCAAAACTTCCGGAAATAATAAAGGCAGTTAAAATTCCAAAAAACATACCTAAAATGTAGTAAACCCAGTCAAAACTGTTGTTGTTTTCTTGTTCAGTCATTGTTAAAATACTTAGGTTGCAAAGATATTGATTTATTTTATCTGTGTATAATTTATCTGTGATTGGTTAAATAATACAAATCACAAGTAGTTTGTATCTCAGAAAAGAATTATGGAGGAGTCTAAAATTAAGGCTTATTGATGATTGCCACAGTAAGCCTGCTTACACAATTCATTTTGCCTTTGTCGGTATAAATCTTGATTTCCCATACGTGGGTTTTTGCACCAATGTGCAAGGCCTTGCAAATTCCGGTTACGAGTCCGCTTTTTACAGGACGTAAGTGATTTGCATTTATCTCTAAGCCCACAGCTACATACTTTTCCGGATCAATACACATATACGAGGCAACACTGCCCAGGGTCTCGGCCAGCACAACAGAAGCCCCGCCATGTAAAATCCCAGCAGGTTGGTGTGTCCGCTCGTCAACAGGCATGGTTGCGGTTAAAAAGTCTTCACCCACCTCGGTGAACTGTATATCCAAAAAGCCGCCCATATGATTTTTGGGTTGGTTATTTAGCTTTGTCGGTGAAAATTCTGTAAACCAGATCATAAGTACCTTTCTTTAATAATACCAACATGATGCATAATATGGCCGGCCATTACAAACAGGATGGCTCTTACCGTGATTTGCCTTTCAGAAGCAGTTCCGCTTCTGTTAAGCTCTTTTTCTGTAAATGACTTAATTAAATAAAGATTCGACTTACGTAAATGCGCAAATTCTTCAGAAAGGCTCAATAAACTTCTATCTGAAAAATGAGCGTTTGCTACATAGTCATCTTCTTCAAAACCCGGAAGTGCATGTTGTTCTCCGCGGGCAAAGCACATTAGCCGATATACAAATACACGCTCGGTATCAATGATATGACCAATCAATTCTTTGATAGTCCATTTTCCGGGAGCATAGGCGTAATCTGCCTTTTCTATTAACGAGTTTATAAAATCTGGAAATTCGATGGCTTGTTTTTCCAGTAATTCAACTACATCTTCGCCTACAAGCTTAATGTATGTTTCAGCCCAGGCGGGGTACTCATGTGTTTGAGGTCGGTTCATAAGTTATACTGCTTTTTAAAACGATACGAAATGTTGTGCCTTTACCTAATTCAGATTCTTTAACGAATATTTGTCCGCTATGATAGTTCTCGATAATACGTTTGGTTAGAGATAGCCCTAAACCCCATCCCCGTTTTCGGGTTGTATAGCCGGGTTGGAAAACTGCATCAAATTTAGACCTTGCAATTCCTTTTCCGGTATCGGTTACATCAATAAGGACCTCTTCTTTGGTCAGATTTTCGATGATATTTATGGTAATTGTGCCCTCGTTTTCGATGGCATTAGCCGCATTTTTAAGTAAATTTTCTATTACCCAATCAAATAATGGAACGTTCAATAATGCACGTACCTGCTCATCGCCGCTAATGGTAAAAATGATCTTGTCTGACGTGCGCAATTTAAAGTACTCTACAAAATTATAGATAACGGTGTATACCACGTGGTCTTCTACTATTGGTTTGGAGCCTATTTTTGAAAAACGGTCGGTAATTACTTCGAGGCGTTTAATATCGTTTTCCATTTCGGCAATGAGCGGATCGTCTTCGGCATCGAATCTCGATTTTATCAACTCAACCCAGGCCATGAGAGAAGATATAGGGGTGCCCAGCTGATGTGCGGTTTCCTTAGCCATACCCACCCATACTTGATCTTGCTCTGCCTTACGAGCAGAACTAAAAGCTACATATGCTGTAAGCAGGAATAGGGCAATTACGCCTAATTGTATATAAGGAAAGTAACGAAGCTGTGTTAGGGTAGGCGAATCTTTATAGAAAATCCACCATCGTGTGCCATCCAGCCCGGTAATTGGAGTTGGTGGATGCTGTTTTTTCATGGTTCTTAGTTCACGTGCGAAATAGGCAGGATCGTAGGTTACGTTTGCCTTTTTTTCAAGATCGTAATTGGTTTTAGTTGAATCCAGTCCCTGAAAACTAAGGATTTCCATCTTTGTGGAATCAGTCATGATAACCGGAAGCTTTGTATTGGTTCTGATGAGTTCTATCAAGCTGGTATAGCGGTCATCATCGTACATGACCAGTGATTGCTCTGTTACTTTTACATAAAGCTGAAGCTGTAATTGTTCCTCCCGCTCCATTTTTTTAACAAAGAAGTCGCTATAAAACACAGATGCTGCTCCAATAATAATGGCAAAGAACAGCAAAAAGAACTTCCATCGTCGTTTTTTCTCGTAAGGATTCATAGATTATGAAAAAGGCAAATTACAAAAATATATCTTTGCAGTGTTATTATGGAAAAGAAAGTAAGAGTAAGATTTGCCCCTAGTCCGACAGGAGGGCTGCATTTAGGTGGTGTACGTACCGCTTTGTTTAATTATCTGTTTGCTAAAAAACACAATGGAACGTTTGTTTTGCGTGTTGAAGATACCGATCAGACACGTTTTGTTGAGGGAGCAGAAGAATACATTGTTTCTTGTTTGGAATGGTGTGGGATGTCTCCAGATGAAAGCCCGCAGAAAGGCGGGGAATTTGGCCCGTATCGTCAAAGTGAACGTAAAGCAACCTACAAACAGTATGCAGATCAGTTAATTGCTGATGGTTATGCTTACTATGCTTTTGATACTCCGGAAGAACTGGATGCAAAACGTAAGGAGATTCCTAATTTTACTTACGGATTAGCAACACGCGAAGGAATGCGCAATTCACTTACGCTTAGCGAAAATGAGGTAGCTGAACTTTTAGCCAATAACACCCCGCATGTTGTGCGTATTAAAATGCCTAAAGATGAACTGGTTTCGTTTACAGACCTGATTAGAGGGCATGTAAGTTTTGATACAAATTTAGTTGACGATAAAGTTTTATTAAAGGCCGATGGCATGCCAACTTATCACTTAGCCGTTGTGGCTGATGATAAGGCAATGGAAATTAGTCATATTTTTAGGGGAGAGGAATGGCTTCCGTCTGCTCCAATACATATTTTATTGTGGCGTTACCTTGGGTGGGAAGATATAATGCCACAATGGATTCATTTGCCATTGATATTAAAACCGGATGGCAATGGAAAACTGAGTAAGCGCGACGGCGACAGATTAGGTTTTCCGGTTTATGCACAAAACTGGACTGATCCGAAGACTGGTGATTTAACCAAAGGGTTTAAAGAACTTGGGTTCATGCCCGAAGCTTTTGTGAATTTATTGGCCATGCTGGGCTGGAACGATGGTACAGATCAGGAATTGTTTTCCTTAGCTGAATTAATTGATAAGTTCTCGGTTGAGCGTATAAGCAAGGCCGGAGCAAAATTTGATTTCGAAAAAGCCAAATGGTATAACCATGAATGGATCAAAAATGCTGATGCCCAAAAATTATTACCTACAGTAAAAGCAGCATTTGCGGATCAAGGTATTGTACTTGAAGACGATGCTTACTTGCTGAAAGTAATTGATTTGGTTAAAGACAGATGTCATTTGCTGAGCGACTTCGTTACACAGGCTACTTACTTTTTTGTGGCCCCTGCTGAGTATGATCTGGCTGCGGTAAAACCAAAGTGGACAGCAGAGAAGGATGCATTTTTTGATGCCTATACTTTATTGGTAACCGATAATGCTACTGCTTTAGAGCTAGAAGAGAAATTTAAAGAATTAGCAGGAACACATCAATTTAAACCGGGAGAGCTAATGCTTCCACTTAGAATAATGCTTGTCGGTGGTAAATTCGGGCCCGGAGTATTTGATATAGCCCTTGCTTTAGGTGCAGTGGAAACTGTGCAAAGAATAAAGAATGCATTAACTGCGTTTAGCTAATTATTTTGTATTTTGGTATGACAATTGTCTCGGATTCTTGTCTTATCAAATTAAAAAATAATTTTATGCAGTGGTTTGGAAAAGGAAGTGGTAATATCGACGATAGAAGGGGTATGAGTGGCGGCACCATTGGTGGTGGCGTTGGTATTATCATTGTAGTTCTAGGTCTTCTCTTCGGAAAAGATTTAACAGGTCTGGTTAGCCAGTTGCCTGTAAATAATGTTACGCAATCTGAGGGTAAACAAGGAGACCCGACTGATGCAGAAGGTAAGTTTGCGGATGGCGTTCTTGAGTCGACAAATCAAGTCTGGGAGCAGCAATTTCAAAGCCTGGGGCAGGAATACGAGAAGCCAAGAATGGTCTTGTTTACCAATATGGTACAGTCAGCCTGTGGCAATGCGAGCTCCGCGGTTGGACCATTCTATTGCCCAGGAGATCATAAAGTATATATTGACTTGTCCTTTTATCAGGATTTAAAGGACAGATTTGGCGCTGCCGGGGATTTTGCACAAGCATATGTAATTGCTCATGAGGTAGGCCATCATGTTCAGAATTTATTGGGCATTTCTGATAAATTGCAAAAGGCCAGAGGACAGGTAAGTGAGGTTGAGTACAACCGGTTGTCTGTTAAACTGGAATTACAGGCAGATTTTTTTGCCGGCTTGTGGGCACATCATGCTCAAAACTTAAAAGACTTTAAATTAGAAGAGGGAGATATTGACGAAGCTTTAAACGCGGCGAATGCAATAGGTGATGATAAACTACAGAAACAAGCTCAGGGAGAGGTTGTTCCGGATGCATTTACTCATGGTACATCTGCGCAAAGAATGTACTGGTTTAAAAAAGGGTTTGAGACTGGAGACATTAATCAAGGGGATACGTTTAGTTCAAAACAACTATAAATAAGCCTGTAGTTTTGCAATTTTTTTGATATATATATAAGTTTAAACGCTTAATATTCTCCAGAGTTGTATAACTTTAGAACAAAACTATTATACAAATTATTTTGCTAATGCTATTTAGAAGCTTATTCCCCTTTAATAATGATATTAATTGTAGATGATACGCCAGAGAACCTTATCTCTTTAAAAAGGGTTCTTGAAAGGCATAATTTTGAAGTTGATACTGCATCCTCAGGTGAAGAAGCTTTAAAAAAAGTTCTTAAAAATGAATATGTCCTGATTATTTTGGATGTGCAAATGCCTGGGATGGATGGCTTTGAAGTTGCGGAAGCCATTTCAGGGTACAGTAAAGCCAAAGAAACGGCTATAATATTTTTATCTGCTGTAAATAAAGAACTAAAATTTATTACCAGGGGTTATTCCTCTGGGGGGCTCGATTATATTACCAAGCCCGTTGATATGGATATTTTGCTTTTAAAGGTAAAAACGTTTTACCGCATCTATGAGCAGAGCAGGAAGCTGATTGAAATTCAAAAGGCATTACTTGATGAAATAGAGTATAGAAAGCAAGCCGAGCGTAAAAAGGATGAGTTTATCAGCATCGCCAGTCATGAATTAAAAACGCCCTTGACAAGTGTTAAAGGGTATATGCAATTGCTTGGAAGAAGCGTAGAAAAGGGAGACATCCCGACAGTCAAAAAACATCTTGAGAAAGCACAAATCCAGTTAGAGAAGCTTCATGAACTGATTGCTGATTTATTGGATATATCAAAAATCGAAAGTGGAAAGCTTAAGTTTAACAAAAAAGATTTTGCAATTGATGATCTGCTAGATAGTGTAATCGACATTATCCGGCAGGCTAATCCTGAATTTAACATCATTAGGAAAGGAAAAGTGGGCATTGAAGTTTATGCCGATGAAATGAGGATTGAACAGGTGATTATTAATTTTTTAACAAATGCCATTAAATACTCTCCTGGAACGAATGAAATTCACATTCATGTAGATGTAATTGCTGATAAGGTTTACGTAGGGGTAAGGGATTTTGGAATTGGGATTGCCCCGGACCAACAAAAGTCTGTGTTCGATAAATTTTATAGGGTTGAAGAAACCTCTATACACTTTCAAGGACTGGGTATTGGACTGTTCATCTCTGCCGAAATCATAAAACGGCATGGTGGAGAAGTTGGGGTTAAAAGTACGCTTGGCGAGGGTTCTGAATTTTATTTCATTTTACCTGTAAATTCTGGCACTGAAACGGATTAAAAGACATTAATTTATGAAAGAAAAATCTTTAAGAAATAATTTACGAATTGGCTTAGGGCTATCACTGTTGATCCTTTTTATTTCATCACTTGCGTCTTTTGTTAGCATAAAGAACCTGATTCAAAACGCAGATCTGGTTTCGCATAGCAATGAGGTTATGACGAATCTTGATGGTGTAATTTCGACATTAAAAGATGCAGAAACAGGACAGAGAGGATACTTGTTGACTGGTGATAAGGTTTTTTTAGAGCCGTATAACGGTGCCAGACAATCGGCAATTGATCTTTTAAGTAAAATAAGCTCAGATACAAAGGACAATTCTTTTCAGCAGCAAAATGCGAAGGAATTACAAGGGATTATTGATGACCGGTTAAGTATTATTGAAAAAACCATAGTGTTAAAGAGTAAAGGCGAAAGCGTTACAACGGCTCAATTACTTGACGGAAAGGTGTACATGGATAAGTCGAGAGCGGTTATTAAAAGAATGCAGGCAGAAGAAAAGAGATTGCTTGATGATCGGACTGCTAATATGAATAAAATGGCGGGCTATACCCCAATTTTAATTCTTATAGCTGCTTTTTTTGCCATTTTAATTACCGTAATTTTCTATAAAAGAGTTTCATCTGATTTTAATACCAGAAGGCGATTACAAAAAGAGCTGGAGGATAAGAATGAGGAGATGGACAATAGGATAGAAGTTATTCAAGGTATTGCTGCTCAAATTTCTAATGGCGATTACCAGATCCGGATGAACGCTGAACAAAAAGATGGTCTGGGTAGTTTAGCGGGGTCATTAAACTCGATGGCTGAATCACTTCAGTATTCTTTTGCCCTTTTGGCCGATAAAGAATGGCTCCAATCGGGCATTGCCTCTCTTAACGATAAAATGGTTGGAGAAAAAAGCGTAGAAGACCTTGCTAATGATATTCTTGAGAATATTATAGTACATACTAATAGCTCCGTTGCAGCTTTTTACCTGGCAGGAGACGATTCGGAGTTGCATCTTGCAGGAAGTTATTCGCTGACCGCGGACAGGGAAAAGGAAAGGTTGAGGGCCGGAGAGGGGGTTGCCGGCCAAGTATTTAAATTGGGGAAACAAATTTTAATTAATGACATTCCCGAAGGCGAAATGACTATTAGCTATGCTACAGGTACCACCAAGCCACGAAATATTGTTACTTTTCCTGTGATTAGGCATAATGAGACTATCGGGGTAGTGGAGCTTGGCTCATTAGGTACCTATACACCCCTGCAGCTAGAGTTCTTTAATAGTATTTCGCATAATATTGGAATTGCAGTACATGTTGCCCAGAACCGCAAGAAATTACAGGAGCTTTTAGAGGAAACGCAGGCTCAGGCCGAAGAGCTGCAGGCTCAGCATAGTGAACTGGAAGGACTCAATGCCGAGTTGGAAGCGCAGACGCAAAAAATACAAACTTCTGAAGAAGAGTTGAGGGTGCAGCAGGAGGAATTACTGCAAAGTAATCAGGAACTTGAGGAAAGAACAAGCTTATTGGAAGAAAAGAATCAACTCATACAGGAGCGAAATCTGGATATACAACAGAAAGCAGAACAATTGGAGCAAAGTACCAAGTATAAATCTGAGTTCCTTGCTAATATGTCGCACGAATTGCGCACTCCTTTAAACTCAATATTATTGTTGTCTAAGTTAATGTCGGAGAACAAAGAGCTCGATAAGGAATATGTGGAGTATGCGGATGTGATCCAAAGCTCAGGACAAGGGTTGTTGGGGCTTATTGATGAAATACTTGACCTCTCCAAAATAGAGGCGGGGAAAATGAAACTTGAGTTCGATGATATTAGTGTTAATGAGGTCGTAACTGATATGCGGTCTTTGTTTGAACCACTGGCCAAGAATAAAGGGCTTGAGTTAGTTATTGATGTTGAGGAGAGCAAGGGTATCATTAATACGGATAAAATGCGACTTGAACAGATTTTAAAGAACCTGCTGTCTAATGCTATCAAATTCACAAATCACGGCAAGGTATCATTAACAGTAAAAAGGGACGATACAAATAAGTTTACCTTGTTTAAAGTCACGGATACTGGTATAGGTATTCCGGGGGATAAACTCGGGCTTATATTTGAAGCATTTCAACAGGCTGATGGTTCGACCAGAAGAAGATTTGGGGGCACAGGGCTAGGTCTTTCCATAAGCAGGGAATTAGCGAAACTTTTAGGGGGAGAAATTGAGCTTACCAGCAAAGAAAATATAGGTAGTGAGTTCACCTTCTCTTTACCCATAGATAGGTTGGCTGCAGTTAAAAAAGAAGAAGTGGAGGAGACGGATACTTTTACTCCTATTGAAAAGCAAAAAGAGGTTGTTCTGGAAAGGTTTACCGTTGAGCATATTCCACAAGAGGTTGAGGACGACAGGAACGATATTAAGGATGACGATAAAGTGATTCTAATTGTAGAAGATGATACTGCATTTGCGAAAACGCTGTTAAAATTTACCCGAAAAAGAAATTATAAAGGGATTGTAGCCGTTAGGGGTGATGTTGGAATTGAACTGGCCAATCACTACAAGCCACTGGCTATTCTATTGGACATTCAGCTTCCTGTTAAAGATGGATGGCAGGTAATGGAAGAGTTAAAGTCGAATCCTAAAACCCGACATATTCCTGTTCATATCATGTCGTCGCTTGAGGTAAAAAAAGAAAGTTTGTTAAAGGGCGCCGTGGATTTTATAAATAAGCCTGTAGCTCTTGAGCATATGGCGCAGATATTCCAAAAGCTTGAGCAGGCATTAACTAAGGGGCCTAAAAAAGTTCTTATTGTGGAAGAAAATAAGCAGCATGCCCAAGCTTTAAGTTATTTCTTAAGTAACTATAATATCAATACGCAGGTTGCTAACAATGTTAAGGAAGGGATTGGCGCATTACAAGAAAAAGAAGTGGATTGTGTGATTCTGGATATGGGTATACCAGATAAGAACGCATATGAAACACTTGAAACTATTAAGAAAAGTGAAGGCCTGGAGAATTTGCCTATCATCATCTTTACCGGCAAAAACTTATCGAAGGGTGAAGAGAGTAGAATTAAACAATATGCCGACTCAATTGTGGTTAAAACGGCCCATTCTTATCAAAGGATATTAGATGAAGCAGGATTGTTCTTGCATCTTATAGAAGAGAAGGAAATGGATGGCAAGCATAAAAAACACGCATCTGAAAAACTTGGAGGCCTATATGAGATACTGAATAACAAAACAGTTCTGATTGCTGATGATGATGTGAGAAACATATTCTCATTAACAAAAGCATTGGAACAGCATAAAATGAAAGTTTTAGCTGCTACTGATGGCAAAGAAGCCCTACAGATGCTTAAAGAGAACCCATTGATAGATATTGTACTAATGGATATGATGATGCCTGAGATGGATGGATATGAGAGCACTAAAGAGATCAGAAAGATCCCTGCATATAAACAATTACCGGTTTTGGCTGTTACTGCCAAAGCAATGATGGGTGATAGGGAAAAATGTATTGCCGCAGGGGCATCTGATTACATCTCGAAACCTGTTGATATTGATCAGCTAATCTCGTTATTACGTGTTTGGCTTTATAACAAAGTGTAACTATATGGCGAAAAAGATTTTGATAATTGATGACGATAACAGGAACATTTTTGCGTTATCGGCTGTTTTGAAAGCAAAAGGCTACCAATGTTTAACCGCGACTGGGGGAGAAGAAGGAATAGACTTGCTTAAAGAGAATAAAGAGATCGCAGTGGTGTTAATGGATATGATGATGCCGGGAATGGATGGATATGAGGCGATTGCTAAAATAGATGAAAGTCCTGAAATTAAACATGTTCCTGTTATAGCCGTTACTGCCCAAGCTATGGTTGGAGATAGAGAACGTTGTATTAATGCAGGGGCCGCCGGCTATGTTTCTAAACCGATTAATGTTGAAGAGTTAACAAGTTTACTCATAAAGTATATTTAAATTGGAACTCTCTGTAATTAGCGACGATCACGTTGAGATCTTACTCTCAGACCTTCTGGAAAAGTATGGGTATGATTTTACGGGGTATTCCAGAGCATCCTTAAAGAGAAGAATTGTACGGTTGTACAGTTTGGATAGAGCTGTAAGTTTTGCAGAGTTCAGGTATAAGGTAAATAACGATAGTTTATACTTTAAGCGGTTTGTAGAACAGATTACGGTTAATGTAACTGAAATGTTTAGAGATCCCGTTTTTTTTAAAACTTTAAGAGATGTGGTATTGCCAAAACTGGGTACATATCCATTTATCAGGATTTGGCTAGCGGGCTGTTCAACAGGAGAAGAGGCATATTCGATCTCAATTATTTTAAAAGAACTTAACCTCCTGCATAAATCTTTAATCTACGCAACAGATTTAAATCCAATTGTGCTGGAAAAGGCAGCACAAGGAATGTTTGGAATGAATAGCATGAAGCAATATTCTGAAAACTATATTTTATCCGGAGGTTTAAAAGATTTCTCAAGTTATTATACGGCGAACTATTCGTTGGCTAAATTCGATGAAGACCTAAAGAGCAAGATTATATTTTCTACGCATAATCTTGTTTCTGATTACTCCTTTAATGAGTTTCAGCTCATTTTATGTAGAAATGTATTGATCTATTTCGATAGGGAACTACAGCAGAAGGTGCTGAACCTTTTTGATGAGAGCCTTGAAGAATTGGGGTATTTGGCACTTGGAACTAAGGAAACGATTAACTTTTCTGGTATTTCGGACAAGTATAAACGATTGGATTCAGAGAAGATCTGGAGGAAAATACAATGATGAAAAAATGTGAAGCATTTATTATTGGAGGATCTGCAGGGAGTTTAGATGTGCTTTTAAAAGTGCTTCCATTAATTAATGTTGCAATAAAATTTCCAATTGTTATTGTTATCCATCGCAAACATGGTGCAGATTCTTTATTGCCGGAATTGTTATCTACCAGAACTAAACTTAAGGTTAAAGAGGTAGATGAGAAAGAGCCGTTAACTGCAGGTACTATTTATATCGCCCCCTCAGATTATCATTTACTGATAGAACAGGACCGTTCATTCTCTTTGGATTATTCCGAGAAAATAAACTATTCCAGACCGGCAATTGATGCTACATTTCAGACCGCGGCCGAGGTTTATAAAGATAAATTGGCCTGCCTTTTACTTTCAGGATCAAATGCCGATGGTGTAAATGGCTTGAAAAGTGTAAAGCTCTGGGGGGGGACAACCTTAATCCAGGACCCAACGACTGCTCAGGTAGCCTATATGCCTGCCCATGCTCAGGCTAACGTAAAAATAGATCGTGTTTTAAGCATAGAAGATATAGTAGAATTCATAAATTTGTTGCCCTAAACTTTGTAGTTAATCATACCCGCAAATGGAGAAGAATAAAAGAGTATTTGTATTTGATGATAATGCAGAAATTTTAGAATTATGTACCATTATTCTGGAAGATGCAGGTTTCGATATTAAGACATCTTCGACCTCTAATAATATTATAGATCAGGTGATGGCTTACATACCAGATATTATTTTTATGGACAATTGGCTGCCGGATGTAGGAGGGATTGACGCAACCAGAGAGCTTAAAGGTCATGAGGCACTGAAAGGTATACCCGTTATTTATTTCTCCGCAAATAACGATGTACAGGCACTTGCGGCAGAGGCTGGGGCAGATGGCTACTTGTCTAAGCCATTTGATATCCAGGAATTAGAGGATATCATTCACAAACATCTTTCTATATAAGAAAGCGCCTGCATCAAATTAATAGTGCAGGCGCTTTAGTACTTTTAGGTTATTTAACACCTAAAACATCAACTCCTTGTTCAAAGATGATATCAACCGGGATTCCCTTTTTGGTTAATTTATCAAGATCGGTTTGAAGCTCAGCAGAAATAACAGCATTTTCTTTTTGAGTTTTTTCTACAGCAGCTTTATCTCCGTTTCCTTGAAGGGTTATAATTAAGCTGCTTAATTTATTCATAGCCGTTTCAAATTTAGTAAAATCGACTTTGTAGGTCCCGTTTTCATTTCTGATGAAAGCCCCATTTTCCTTAAAGAAATTGAAACATTGCATGTTAGCCTTACCATGTGCACTTGCGGCTCCAAATCTTACTGAACGAAGTATGCCCGCCATATATGTGGTGTAAAACTGCTTAATGTCGCCCTCCAATTCTCCCTTTTTAAGTAATCCGGTTACCATGTAAAGCCCCAAAACATCTGCCTTGCCTTCTTCGAGCCATGAATATTGTTCTTGCAAAGCTTCTTTAACAAACCCTTTACCTGTAATTGTTTTTTTGATTCCTAAGCCGTGAGCAACCTCGTGAAACATTACGTTGGCAAAGAAAGCATCGAAATTGATATACTGTTGCTGATCTTTGTCGATAAGTTCCTGCGCTATAGGAATTAGAATTTTATCAAACTTGGCTTTCATCGCGTTTTTTAACTGTGAACGCCTTGTTCCTTTCTTTTGCTGGATAATTTCATCATTCGGAAGGTTTACTGCAATAGTTTTTGAGCCGGCATTACAATCACCCGCATAGTAGATCACATCGTAAGCATTTAACTCAGAGTCTGTACCCGGCTTTTCTTTCTTATATTTAGCCTCAACAGGCAGGCCTTGCTGTAATTGAGGCAGCATACTTACATACTTGGCAAGGCGCTTGCTCCATACCTTGTCTTTGATCAATACATAAGCCTCGTAAGACGCCCTGGCATTAAATAGTTTGTCTTCATAATTTTCAATAGGTCCAATAATGATATCAAGGTTATTGGTTTTCATGTCTAACCACGCATAGTCGCTGGCAGTATAGTTATCTGTTACTAATGCATCGGCACGTAGATTCAGGTATTTTTTAAGTCCAGGGTCTTCTGCAAGCAATGCTGCTTGTTTTAAAAGATTTGAAGCTTTTTGTAGTTCTGCAGCAAAAAGGACATGATAAGGAATTGAATTTAGTTTTCCAGTACTATCCTTTTTTATAACAGAGTATTGGCCATATTTATCTTTTGCATCAGATTTTTTGAGGTCTTCTTTAGTCATTCCAGCAGGATAAAAGCTCGCTGCATCCGGCTTAGGGCCAATGCCGGCAACAAAGGGCTTGTCGCCATTAAGCCTGTCCCATGGACCGTAGTTAATCCAGATGAAAGATTTTGTTTTTTCATCCTTTATGGTGTTTAGCAAACTATCTCTCTGAGGGTATGCCTGTTTCCAGAATAGCTCATCCATTATTTGAGCAGATTGTATTAACAGAGGAAGTATTTTACGCTCATTAATAGTCAGATCATTTAAATTGGTGGTTAGTTTTACCTTTTCATAAATATCAATACGCTCATTTACATAACTCTGTAAACTATCGTTTGTGGATGTTTTCTTTTCTGTCTTTTTTGTGTTTTTATCTTGCGGATTACCACATGAAGCAATTCCTGCAATTATTGAGCATCCAGCAATAAAAAGGCTTGCTTTGCTAATGTTTTTCATAGATGAATATATTAGTACTTTTATCACTACATAGCCTGCATTAGGCAAAGCAGGTTTTGATAGCACAGATTTAATTGCGACTAAAATAGTAAAAAATAGTAATTTCACACTTTCTATCTTTTCATTATGGTATATCAGATCAAATTAAAAAAAGGCTATCCCTACATTTTAGCAATGCTTATACTCGCATCCTGCTCTACAGGTAAATATGCGGCTACAAATAAAGTGTATAAGAAAAAGGCTGGTGAGTTTGCAGAAACAATAAAATCAATGCCGCCGGTAGGGCAAGGGGTTGTCCTCTCTGATCCGACGCTGCAATCCTGGGTTGGATCTGTGAATTTTGGTATACGAAGACCAAACTTTGTAATTCTTCATCATACGGCTCAGAAATCTTCTGATCAGACAATAAAAACTTTTACCATTGCTAAAACAGAGGTGAGTGCTCATTATGTAGTTGGAAGGGACGGAAAGGTCATTCAGATGGTAAATGAATATTTAAGAGCTAATCATGCAGGTGTGGGCAGATGGGGTAACGATACGGATTTAAACTCATCTTCTATCGGAATAGAGATTGATAATTCGGGAGCTGAACCTTATTCTGAGGCGCAGCTACAAAGTCTGATGACATTGCTGTCTACGTTAAAAAGCAGGTATAAAATTCCAACAGCAAATTTTATAGGTCATTCAGATGTGGCACCAAGAAGAAAGGTTGATCCTGCTAATTTTCCCTGGAAGAGGTTTGCCGAAAAAGGCTATGGGTTATGGTATGACAGCGTGCTTGTAATGCCACCAGATAATTTCGATGCAACTCTTGCGCTAAAGATAATAGGGTATGATGTGAGTAATTTGCCCGCCGCAATTGTGGCATTTAAGATTCACTTTGTGCAAACAGATGTAACGCCTGAGCTAACCCCTGCAGTTAAACTAATTCTATTTAACTTGTATAGGAAGTATATGTAAAAAAGCCTAATCAGGCTTTTTTACATAAGATATTAATCTGCTTATTTATTCGCTTTTGCCCAAGCGTCCTTTAAAGAAACAGTACGGTTAAATATCAGGCTTTCAGGAGTAGAATCCTTATCTACGCAATAATACCCTTTTCTGATAAACTGATAACGTGCATCTTTAGCTGCGTTTGCAAGGTAAGGTTCAATGTATGCTTGTTTTATAATTTCAATGCTGTTCGGATTAAGATAGTCTTTGAAGTCACCCTCTTCTGAATCCGGAGATTCGGAGGTGAACAGACGATCATACATTCTGATCTCAGCGCTTTTAGCATGTTTACTGCTAACCCAGTGGATGGTACCTTTAACATTGATGCCACTGGTATCTTCTCCGCTTTTTGATTCCGGAATATAAGTGCAATATATTTCCGTCACATTGCCGTTCGCATCTTTCTTGAAGTCTTCACACTTTACAATATAAGCATGTTTAAGTCTTACAGTTGCCCCTGGTGCAAGCCTGAACCATTTTTTAGCAGGTTCTTCCATAAAATCTTCTCGCTCAATCCACAATTCATTACTGAAAGGGATTTCTCTTGCTCCGCCTTTATCTTCTGCTTCAGGGTTGTTTTCTCCAATTAGAATCTCACTCTGCCCTTCAGGATAGTTGGTAATGATCAGCTTAATTGGATCTAGCACAGCCATAACTCTGTTTGCAGTTTTATTTAAATGCTCGCGTACACAGAATTCTAAAAGGCTTAATTCTATAAGATTTTCTCTTTTGGCAATTCCAATTCTGTCACAAAACTCTCTGATGCTTTCCGGGGTGTAACCACGCCTTCTTAGTCCGCTTATTGTTGGCATGCGGGGATCATCCCATCCACTTACCACACCCTCATTTACCAACTGAAGTAGCTTACGCTTACTCATAACAGTATACGATAGGTTTAAACGGGCAAATTCGTATTGCTTTGACGGAAATATTTCAAGTTTCTCGATTAGCCAATCGTACAATTCGCGATGTGCTACATACTCAAGTGTACAAATAGAATGTGTAATGGTTTCAATGCTGTCACTTTGCCCATGTGCAAAATCATACATTGGGTAGATGCACCATTTATTTCCCGTTCTGTGGTGTTCAGCATGTTTAATCCTGTAGATCACCGGGTCCCTCATAATCATATTAGGACTAGCCATATCTATTTTAGCACGGAGTGTGCAGGTACCGTCCGGAAATTCGCCGCCCTTCATTCGTGTAAAGAGATCAAGATTCTCTTCAACGCTACGGTTTCTGTATGGACTGTCTTTACCAGCTTCAGTAGGTGTTCCTTTTAATTCAGCAATTTCTTCTGCAGTACTGTCATCCACATAGGCCAAACCCTTTTTAATAAGAGTTACGGCGAATTCATAAAGTGCATCGAAATAATCAGAAGTATATAATTCGTTTTTCCATTCAAAGCCCAACCATTTAATATCTGCCTGTTGACTGTCTACATATTCGGTTTTTTCAGTAACCGGGTTGGTATCATCAAATCTTAAGTTTGTGTAACCGCCATATTTCTTTGTTAGTCCAAAGTTTAAGCATATAGCTTTGGCGTGGCCTATATGCAAATATCCGTTCGGTTCTGGAGGAAAACGCGTGATTAGTGTTTCGTATTTTCCGCTATTTAAATCGTTCTCAATGATTTCTTCAATAAAGTTCAATGATCTTTCTTCACTCATAAAAACTGTAAATTTAGCGCCAAAGTTAACATAAAAGCGCTAATTTACTTACATTTACCACCTACTATTAGTATAAATTATGAGCAAAACGTTAAACAGGCCAATACGGGTTTTAGTCGCTAAGGTTGGGCTCGATGGACATGACAGAGGTGCAAAAGTTATTGCAACTTCCCTTAGGGACGCCGGCATGGAAGTGATCTATACCGGATTGCGCCAGACTCCTGAAATGGTTGTAAATACCGCCTTGCAGGAAGATGTCGATGCGATTGGAATTTCCATTCTATCCGGTGCCCATATGACTGTTTTCCCAAAAATTGTAGAGATCATGAAGCAAAAACAATTAACAGATGTTTTGCTAACAGGCGGAGGTATTATTCCTGAAAATGATATGAAAAAACTTAAAGAGATAGGTGTAGGGGAGTTATTTGCGCCAGGAACGACAATGATTACTATAGTGGATTATATTAAAAATTGGGTTGCTGAAAACAGAAATTTTTAGATTATGACTTATCAGAACATTTTACTGGAAACAACAGATGGCATCATGTATGTCACCATAAACCGTGAACATAAATTAAATGCCTTAAATAAGGATACATTAGCCGAATTGGCTGAAGCAATTTCACTAGCAGCAAGTAATGATGAGATAAGGGGCGTTTTAATTACTGGTGCCGGAGAGAAGGCTTTTGTTGCGGGGGCGGATATTTCAGAATTTTCTAACTACAACATTGCCGAAGGAGAAGCCCTTGCGCGAGTGGGACAGCATACGGTGTTTGATGCCATCGAGAATTGCCCTAAGCCTGTGATTGCAGCAATAAATGGATTTGCTTTAGGAGGAGGATTAGAATTAGCAATGGCTTGTCACATGCGTATTGCTTCTGAAAACGCAAAACTTGGCTTGCCGGAAGTAAGTCTTGGTTTAATTCCCGGTTATGGGGGCACCCAAAGATTAACCCAGTTGGTAGGTAAGGGGAAGGCAATAGAGATAATTACAACAGCCGATATGATTACTGCTACCGAGGCAGAAAAAATAGGCTTGGTGAATTATGTAGTTTCGCAGAGTGAGCTTATTGGTAAGGCCGAAGAGATATTAAATAAGATAAAACTAAGGGCCCCACTAGCTATTGCAAGTGCTATAAGAGCTGTAAATGCATCGTTATTACATAATGTTGATGGGTTTGACACCGAGATAAAGGAATTTGGTAAATGCTTTGGCACATTGGATTTTAAAGAAGGAACAACAGCTTTTCTTGAGAAAAGAAAGCCTGTCTTTTTCGGGAAATAAAGTCCTCAATTAGCTGAGCCTCATTAGATCTTGCGGAGATTTATTGAGGCTTTGTTGCAAAGTGAGAAAAAAATTGTATACTTTTTTTATAAAACTGTAGAAAATATTTCCCAGTTAAAAAAAACTAGTTATATTTATTTCATCAAATGCGCTCTAATTTTTTAGGTAATATGAGAAAAATATTAATTGTTGACGATGAGGTAAACATCGGTGTGCTATTGTCCAAATTTTTAACCCGAAATTCATTTAGTGTATCAACAGCTACTAGTGGTGTAGCTGCAATGGATTATCTGGCTAAAGAGGCTTATGATCTTGTTTTATGTGATTACAGGCTTGATGATACAGATGGGAGAGAAATGCTGATCAAGATAAAGGAAAGCTATCCTAGCACAGGAGTTATTATTATTACGGGCTATTCGGATATTAAGCTTGCTGTTGAACTGATTAAATTAGGGGCGTATGATTATATTACCAAGCCACTTTATCCAGATGAAATTTTAAACACGATTAATAAGGCAATAGAAACCCAGATTGCGTTAAATACAAATCAATCGGAAACATCTTCTGAAACGGCTAAGCAAAAGACTGCAAAACAAGCCTATAAGCAGGTAGACAATTTTGTTGCCGGGCAAAGCCCTGCTTCAAAAGAGTTATTGAAGCAGATACAACTGGTTGCACCAACTTCTTATAGTGTAATTTTAACAGGCGAAAGCGGTACAGGGAAAGAGTCTGTTGCTAAAGCAATCCATTTAAACAGCCCTAGAAAAGACCGCCCGTTTGTAGCAATGGATTGTGGTTCTCTTACTAAAGAATTGGCCGGGAGCGAATTCTTTGGCCATGAAAAGGGATCATTTACCGGAGCCCTCTATACTAAAATTGGTCACTTTGAAATGGCTAATGGAGGGACACTTTTTCTGGATGAGGTTGGCAATCTTTCTTATGATATCCAGGCCGCCTTATTGAGAACAGTACAAGAGAGAAAGATTAAAAGAATAGGTAGCACCAAAGAGATCGATTTGGATGTAAGGATAATTGTTGCAACGAACGAAAATCTTTCCAATGCTATTCAGAAAGGGAAATTTAGAGAAGATCTTTATCATCGGTTCAATGAATTTTCTATTGGCCTGCCGCCTTTAAGTCAAAGGGGCGACGATATTATGGTTTTTGCGTATACGTTTTTGGATGTAGCAAATCAGGAATTATCGAGGAATGTACAAGGGTTTTCTGAAGAGGTTGTAGATTGTTTCCTGACCTATAACTGGCCAGGTAATGTAAGGGAGCTTAAAAACGTAGTGAGAAGAGCTACCCTGCTTACTGAGAGCCAGGAAATACAATTAAAGGCACTTCCTCTTGAAATCTCTACCTATGCCAAGGCATCAGCTATTGAAAGTTCAATTTCTCGTATCGAAAAACCAAGGGATTTAAAAAATGCAGCTCTGGAAGCAGAGTATGATGCTATTTTAAAAGTTTTAAGAGAAGTAAACTTTAATAAAACAAAAGCAGCAAAAATTCTAAATATAGATCGGAAAACGTTGTATAACAAAATGAGAGCGATTAATTTGGATACGTAAAGTGTTATTGGTAGTTACTGTTATCTTTATCGGGTTGTTGACCCTGGGATATTTCCTTTTTCGGAGTATGTCGGTAGCTCGTGGACTAAGAGATGAAGTTGCAGCGCTACGAAATCAAAATAAATACCTTTTAGAACGGGTTGAAGTTCTCAATCTTGCGGAGCGGATTACCCATCTTGGAAGCTGGGAGATTTTTGTAGAAAGTGGACAAGTTAAATGGTCTGAAGAGCTTTATAAAGTATATGGGTTTAAGAACGATGATTTTTTGCCCGATACTCTTATCAATGAACAAGTTGTAGCGCCTGAGTATAGGGAAAAGGTATCTAAAGAACTGAAATCTGCAATTGCTAATAAAACATCTTTTGCCGTTGAATACCAAATTGTACAGCCTTCGGGAGCAAGAAAGTACGTGCTTGGGCAAGGATTTTACGTCGAGGGCGAAGATAAGCTTGTTGGTACCATCCAAGACATTACCGAGTTAAAAGAAGCTGTTTTAAAGCTTAGAATAAACGAGTCTTTATTAAGAGAAGCCGAAATGGTTTCGCACAGCGGAAGCTGGGAATGGATTGATGGTAAGGAGTTTATTCTTTGGTCTGATGAGATGTATAACATCCATGGTTTTCTTCCGCATTCGATCTTCGTTAATTTTTCATTTTATAAAGGGCTTGTTCACGAGGATGATCTTCCACTTTTTATGGAGAACTTTTATAAGGCCCAAAAAGATAAAATATCGTTTAAGATAAACTATAGAATCGTGTTGCCTTCAGGAGAGATCCGGCACGTGCTGACCACCGCTGAGCATAAACTAATTGGGTTAAATGATAACTATGCTTACATCGGGAACACACAGGACGTAACTCAACTAAGAGAGGCTCAGGTACAGTTGGAGGAAAAGGTAGTTGAACTAAATCGCTCTAACCAGGATTTGGAGCAATTTGCTTATGTTGCTTCGCACGATTTACAGGAACCCCTAAGAAAGATACAAGCTTTTGGAGACCGCTTGAAAGATAAGTATGGAGCGCAGATGAATGCCGAAGCTCAGGATTATATCAGCAGGATGAGGGGTGCATCCGATAGAATGCGGGCGTTAATTGACGATCTGCTTGCATTTTCTAAGCTTACAAGGGGTAATAAAAGCTTTTCTAAACTTAAACTTGGCGATATTGTAAGAAAAACATTAAGTGATCTTGATTTTACAATAGAGCTTAAAAAGGCCATAGTAACCATAGATTTTGAAGAGGATGAAATAGAGGGTGTTGAAAGTCAGTTAATGCAACTTTTTCAAAATTTAATAGGAAATTCTTTAAAGTTCACAAATCAAAATGGGGTTCCCAGTATTACAATATCCTGCACCACCAAAAATGGGCATGAAATGAATATATCTGAGATCAACAAAAACCAGTTATATTGTGTTGTTGAAGTAAAGGACAATGGAATTGGTTTTGAAACCGAAGATACTTTGAAAATCTTTGATATTTTCCATCGCTTACATTCAAGGGTTGACTACGAAGGAACAGGTATCGGATTGGCTATATGTAAGAGGATAACGGATAACCATTCTGGTTTTATTTTTGCAGAAAGCAAACCTGGGGAAGGAGCTACTTTTGTAGTAATCCTTCCTAAGAAACAAAATAAATAGAAACAATCTGATAATGAAGCAGGTAAGAGTTTTATTGATTGATGATGATGAAGATGATTACATCCTCACCAGGGAAGTTTTTGATCAGATTTCGGCTTCGTACGAACTATCATGGGTAAACAGCTATGAGAAGGGAATTTACGCCGTTTTAAAGAAGCTGTTTGACGTTTACCTTGTTGATTATAGATTAGGAAGGGGAACCGGAATAGACTTATTAAATGAAGCAATTAATTCTGGTTGTGAAGAGCCAATAATCATACTTACAGGTAAAGGCGATTTGGTTATTGATGAGCAAGCGATGAATATTGGGGCTGCTGATTATTTGGTGAAAGATGAGATAGACCCCTCGTCATTAGATCGAAGTATACGGTATTCTATTAAAGAAGCAAGTGCAACAAAGGCGTTAAAAGATAGTGAACGGAAGTATAGGGCTATTTTTGAACAAGCTAAAGATCCAATTCTTGTGTCTGACTACACCGGAAGAATTTACGATATCAATAGTGCAGGATTAAAGTTCCTTGATTACGAACGAGCAGCCATACTCCAGCTAAATACAAGTGCTATTTTTAACAATGCAGAGGATGGAGAAAGATTTAGAGAATTAATGGAAAGTAACGGCTCTCTAAGTGATTTTGAATGCGAGTTGATTTCAAGTAAATCAGAGGTCTGCTGTTGTAGTTTGTCTTCATTTATTCAAACAGACATGGTAAATGTGGAAGAGGTTTATCACACCATTATTCATGATCTGAGGCATAGAAAGAACATAGAAGAAAGATCTGTTAGTTTGGGTAAAATGTCAATCTCGGAACATATTGCCAAGGGATTGGGTGAAGAGATCAGAGATCCATTAAGTACTGTCAATCTTGCATTAGATGAGTTGGCAGCTGACCCTGCAATTGCTTGTAATGAAACAATTCAGTCTTACCTGGAAATTATAAAAAGTAATTGCGATAGGGTGAATCAGCTGATGCAAAACTTCATTTCCAGCACCGAAACAAAAACCTTAAACCTTCAGCGACATAATATTTTAACAGTAATTGAGGAAGCTATTTCTGATCTGGAAGATTTAATAGTTGGGCACAATATAAAGCTAACAACACAATTTCATCAGTCAGAGCAAAAGGTATTACTCGATAAACCTAAAATAAAAAATGCATTGGTTAGTGTTATTAAGAATGCGGTTGAAGCCATGCAGAGTTACCCTAAAATAATTCATATAACAAGCACAGCTGATAGAGGAATGTATGAAATTGCCATAGAGGATAATGGTACGGGGGTAGACCCAAAAAATCAGGAAAAGATTTTTGAACCATTTTTCACAACAAAAAAACGCGCCAGTGGATTAGGACTTACCCATGCTCAGCGTGTATTAACTACTCACAATGGTTCCATTAAACTGAAACAACTTGCACAAGGGAGTTTATTCCTGATTCGCATTCCAATATATCATGAGGGGACCCTCTGGTTTTAACCTAAAGGATTATGTCAATATTTACATATAAGCAAAGGAATAATATCAATCTTGTCATTATAATAGCCTTAGGCTGTTTAATCGCATTTTCTTTACAAGGTATTTTTGGGTCTATATTAAGCACACTTGTGTTGTATACCTTATTGCGGCCCGCCTTTATTTATTTTGTAGACGTGAAGGGGATGAATAGACGTTTTTCGGCCATTTTATTGCTTTTCATATCAGTAATTGTTATCATCCTTCCTTTTTATGCGTTAAGCAGTATGATGATTAATAAGATTGCGGAATTGCAAAGTGATCCATCATATTTCAAGAATGTCATTTTTAAACTAAAGCACCTGGTTCCAATAGATGGAGATCTTCAAAATCTTGTTGAAGAAGGAGTGAAAAAAGCCGGGGTATGGGCTACGGAATTGTTCCCTTCACTTATTACCGGAGCGTTTAACATTATTTTGGGCTTACTTTTGATGTATTTTTTACTCTACTTTATGCTGGTAGAGCGAGAAACATTTGAATCGGCCCTGGTAAAGTATGCACCCTTTAGAGAGCAAAATGCACAACGATTTGCCGAAGAAATGCGAAATACAACCTATGCAAATGTGGTAGGCCAGGGGTTTATTGCTTTGGTGCAAGGATCTCTTTTAGGGCTCGCCTTTTATGTTTTAGGCTATACAGATCCGGTATTTTGGGGCGTTATAACTGCCTTTATTTCGTTTGTACCAATACTTGGGCCACCAGTCATTTTTGTGCCAGCAGCGTTACTGCAAATTGCAGAAGGCAACAATTTTGCAGGCTGGGCAATGCTAATATTTGGATTTGTGGTGATCATTAACATCGACAATGTGATCCGTTTTATGATTGCAAAACGGATTGGAAACATTCATCCAATAACCACGGTAATTGGCGTAGTTATTGGTATACCTTTATTTGGGATATTGGGGCTTGTATTTGGCCCATTATTGATATCTTATTTTGTATTATTGATAAAAATATATGAAACAAGTGCTATGGCATCGGAAAGATTGGAGAGAATTAAAACAATTTCAGAGCATGGTGAGTTATAATAATACGGAGAGCGGAAATAGAATATAAATGTTAAACATAAATTAAAATGTCATGAGTGATAATTCAAAAGTATTAATAGGGCTTTTAGCCGGTTTGGCTGCGGGTGCAGCATTGGGATTACTTTTAGCACCTGAAAAAGGAAGTGATACCAGAGATAAGTTAAGTCAATCGTTAAAAGATCTTGGAGATTCTATCAGAGATAAAGCTGCAGATGAAATAAATCACCTGGCCAGCTTGAAAGATAAGGTTGTAGGTTCTGTTAAAAGCAAACTCCGTCAATCTGAAGAGGAATTTGTTGACGATGTAGAGCACGCTTAATAAACAAATTTTAAACCAGCAGCATGGAGGAAAATCACGAAAATAAGGAAAAGGGCATTGAGGATTTGTATGAAGATGCGAAGAGTTATTTAGATACGAGGGTTGAGTACACCCGCTTATATCTTGTAGAGAAAATCTCGAAGATATTTGCGGATTTGGTAACCAATGCTGTGGTGGCTATATGCTTTATGCTGGCATTCTTGTTTGGTACGTTTACTTTAGCCCTATTCTTATCAGACCTACTTGGCAGTTATGCAAGGGGTTTTGGTTGTGTGGCCTTAATCTATGTCTTTTTGGCACTGATCGTTTATTACACTAAAGAAAAATACATCGAGAAGGCAATAATTAACTTTACTATCAGAAATTACTTTAACAAATTGGCGGACAAGGATGAAGAAGATAAGAAGATATAATATTCGGAACCTGGAAGACCTGCATGCAACAGTAGCTAGCCTAAAGGTTGAATATAAAATGCAGGAAGATGTATTGTTTAATGATACTAAAGTATACCTCAGGCAGTTCACTTTAGGAGGGTTTATTAAAAAATATGCAACTCCTTCGGCCTTTCTTAAGATGGATGATAAACTGAATCTGAGCAGTAGTGTGATGTCCTATATCTTGCCTTTTATTATGAATACGACATTGTTCAGAGGATCGGGGTTTCTTACTAAAACCCTTGTTGGACTGGCATCGAACAAAGTAGGAAAGACCTTAGATGCGGAACATTTGTCCGCTATTTTTAACTCTGTCAAATCGTGGTTTACTGGTTCTAAGAAAAAGAAAGATAAGGAGGACTCGGATGTTGATTACGGCATTCCACCTGACAGTGAAACGTATTAAAATAGAAAAGGGAGTTGACTCCCTTTTCTATTTTAACAACTAAACCGTTGTCTTTATTTTCAATTCCTTTAATTGCTTTTCGTCAATTGTAGAAGGGCTATCAATCATAACATCCCTACCAGAATTGTTTTTAGGGAAAGCAATTACATCACGAATGGTATCAAGACCAGCAAAGATAGAGCATAACCTATCGAATCCAAATGCAATACCGCCATGTGGAGGAGCGCCAAACTCAAATGCGTCCATTAAGAACCCAAATTGTTTTTGTGCTTCTTCTGCTGAAAAGCCTAAATGTTTAAACATTAAGGCTTGTAAAGTCCTGTCGTGAATACGAATTGAACCACCACCTATTTCAGTTCCATTTACTACCATATCATAAGCATTTGCCCTTACTTCTCCTGGTTTAGAGTCTAGAAGATCAATGTCCTCAGGCTTAGGAGAGGTAAATGGATGGTGCATTGCATGGTATCTTTCAGTCTCTTCATCCCACTCCAACAGAGGGAAGTCAAGTACCCATAAGGCACTGAATTTATTTTTATCACGTAAACCTAAACGATTACCCATCTCTAAACGTAGTTCGCTTAGTTGTTTGCGCACTTTCTCTTGAATGCCCGCCATAACTAACACTAAATCGCCTGGCTGAGTCTTAAATGCTGTTGACCATTTCTTTAGCTCGTCTTCATTGTAAAACTTATCTACAGATGATTTTAACGAGCCATCTTCATTATGCCTTAAGTAAATCAGCCCTGTTGCGCCAATTTGCGGGCGTTTAATGAAATCGGTAAGCTCATCAACTTGTTTGCGGGTATAGCTGGCGCAACCTTTTGCATTAATACCAACAACCAGTTCGGCATTGTCAAAAACAGGGAAATCTTTGCCTTTTACCAGCTCAGTAATTTCAATAAACTGCATGTCAAAGCGCGTGTCGGGCTTATCAGAGCCATAAAAGCGCATTGCATCTGCATATTGCATTCTCGGTACTTCCGGTAAATCAAAGTCTTTAACCTCTTTGAATAAAGTACGGATCAAACCTTCAAAAGTATTTAAGATATCTTCCTGCTCAATGAAGGACATTTCACAGTCTATCTGAGTAAATTCCGGTTGCCTGTCGGCGCGTAAATCCTCGTCTCTAAAACACTTCACAATTTGGAAGTATCTATCAAAGCCCGATACCATTAACAATTGTTTAAAGGTTTGCGGAGATTGAGGAAGTGCATAGAACTCACCTGCATTCATTCGGCTTGGAACAACAAAGTCCCTTGCGCCTTCAGGTGTAGATTTAATAAGTACGGGTGTTTCAACTTCAATAAAGTCTAGCCCATCTAAATAACGGCGTACCACCTGTGCCATTTTATGGCGTAATATCATGTTATTACGAACCGGATTTCTACGCAAATCCAAGTAACGGTATTTCATTCGTAAATCATCACCGCCGTCAGTTTCGTCATCTATTAAAAAGGGAGGGAGCTTCGCTGCATTTAGTATTTCCAGGGCGGTGATTTTTATCTCAACCTCACCTGTTGTCATTTTAAGGTTTTTGTTAGAGCGTTCTACCACCAATCCGCTGGCTTTAATTACAAACTCTCTTCCTAAACCACGGGCAGCTTCACATAATTCACGATTATCATCCATATTGAAAACCAATTGGGTAATCCCATATCTGTCTCGGATATCAATAAAGGTCATGCCTCCTAAATCTCTTGATTTCTGTACCCAACCGCAAAGGATTACATTTTCTCCTAAGTTCTGAATGGTTAAAGCGCCGCAAGTAGTTGTTCTTAACATTATTAAAATTATTAAGCGGCAAAAATATTCATTTTGAACCACATATTTTAAATGCTGGCGATTTTACTTACTATATTTAATTGATTATCTGTTTGAATTAAGAAAAAAAAGTCATGACTACGCTTAAAGAGGCGAAGATGTTTGAAAATAAATCTGCCGTCATCTCGACTATAGGACAGGTGACAGTGTGGGAGGGAGTCCGAGATGACGGAGTCTCTAAAATCAAGAAAATGAAAATTTTTTTAATACCGCATGCAACGTTTTAAAAAAGCAGTTGTCATATTAAACGAATCAGAAAAACATTGGAAACAGTATACATAGATAAACACGTAGACTTAGTTTCCGATTGCCGAAAAGGTAATCGGAAAGCACAATTTGAAATTTACAAATTGTATGCTAAAGCTATGTATAATGTGGCTCTGAGGATAGTTAATCATGAGGCCGAGGCAGAAGACGTTTTGCAGGAAGGGTTTTTAGATGCCTTTACAAGGATAGAAACCTTTAGAGGCGAAACTACTTTCGGGTTATGGTTAAAGCAGATCATCATTAATAAATCCATTAATCAGCTGAGGAAACGAAAAGCAGAATTTATAAATATTGATGAAGTAGATGTTGCGGATACCGAGGCGGAGGATGAAGAAGATTTAGAATTTAAAGTAAATGAAATCAGAGAGGCTGTGGCCAGGCTTCCTGATGGATACAGAGTGGTGCTAACGCTGTATTTATTTGAAGGATATGACCATGAAGAAATATCACACATCCTAAAAATATCTGAAAATACATCACGCACACAATATATGAGAGCCAAAATGAAGTTGAACGGCTTATTAGAAAAGAGAGGAGCATAAGATGAGCAAAAAGTTAGAAGAGTATATCAGGGAACATAAAAAGTCTTTTGATGTTGGTACACCATCAGATCAGTTGTGGAGTAAAATTGAAACAGCATTAGACAAAGAAAAAGTAAAAAAGCCTTTGAGGGTGCCGTTTTGGTTCGCTATAGCTGCATCCCTGATCTTGGTGATGACAGTTACTTTTATATATACCTATCGTAACAGGGAAACAGGGGTAGATATAGCCGATGTAAATCCGGGATATGCGCAGAAAGAGATGAGATTTGCCAGTCTAATCGAACAGAAGAAGGATAGTCTTATGGTTTATGCACAGGAAAACCCAAAGTTATACAGTGAATTTAGTGCTGATTTACAGAAACTGGGTGCCGACTATGAGAACTTAAAGAAACAGTTGGAGAGCAGCCCTAATCAGAAGTTGGTTGTGAAAGCGATGGTAAAGAATCTTGAGCTCCAGCTACAGGTAATTAATCAACAGTTATCTATTATTAACGAGGTCAGTCAGTATAAAAGGGAAAACAAAATATGAAAAATTTAACGGGAATCATTGCAGCCCTGGTACTTGTATCAAGTATCGCCAATGCACAATCTGTAAATATTGAAAACGCAATAAATGGAGAAGTGGCAGTTAACGTTTCACAGAAAACTAACGTTGAAGAATTAGTTGAACCTGCCAGTTTTACACAGAATACAAGTGACGGAGATGATGATCCAATGCGGTCAAAAACGTTTAGTAAAACCTTTGCTGCCGACAATTCTGATAAAATTATACTGAGTAACCAATACGGATCAATACTGGTTAAAGTATGGGACAGAAAAGAAGTAAAAGTAGATGTTGATATTAAAGCTTACAGCAGCAATGATGCAGAAGCCCAGAAATTATTGGACAATACTACTATAGAAGCAGGAAAATCTGGAGACCAGATTGTTTTTAAAACCACAATGGAACAAAAGAATGGCAATTGGGGTAACGGAAGCCGAAATGGCAGAAGGTGGCGCAGAGAAGTGAAGATTAATTATGTTGTTTACATGCCTGTATCAAATGCGTTAACGATGTCGCAGAATTATGGTGATGTAAATATGGGTGACCTGAACGGGCCCCTTTATGTAAAAGTACAATACGGTAATTTTACGGCCCGCAATTTAAATAGTACTAATAACTATATTTCTGTTCAATACGGGAAAACCAATGTTCAGGCGGTAAACAAAGCCATTGTTAAACAGCAGTATGGATCTGGATTAACCATTGGTTCGGCTACTACACTTGATATCGACGCACAATATACCGGAGTTAATGTGGGCAACATTAAAGGAAACGCAATTATTAAGCAACAATACGGTTCTGGTCTTACTGTTGGCTCGGTAGAAAACCTTGATCTGGATGTTCAATATGCGAATGTTAATGTAAATACCATTAAGGGAAATGCCAAAATCAGACAGCAATACAACAATATCAGCATTTCATCTGTAGGAAATCTCGATTTGAATGCCCAATATACAAGCGCAAGTATTGGAACCTTAAGAGGTGATGGTAAGTTTGATATGCAATACAATAAACTAAGCATTGATGAGGTAACCAATGGTTGCAAATTGCTGACTGTTGATGGAGGATATCTTGGCATCTCTATTAATTTTAACAATTCCTTTAACGCAGATTTTGATGTTCATACCAGCTATGCTTCATTTAATTACGGAGACAGGGTTTCAGCTAGAATTACTGATGGAGGAGACAGAGGGTCGACAACTAAAAACTATACCGGTAAAATAGGTAACGGAGGTGGCGCCAGAGTAAAGGTCAATTCTGATTACGGTTCAGTATCATTTAAATAAAATTATAAACCAAACACTACTAAAGCTTGTTGATAATTCAGCAAGCTTTTTTTATATCTTAGCTTCAAAATATAATTTAAAAACTATGGAATTTTTGAGCAGCCCGGAAGCTTGGATATCACTACTGACCCTGACCGTTTTAGAGATTGTCCTGGGCATAGATAATATTATCTTTATTTCTATTCTGTCGGGCAAATTACCAGCTGATCAGCAAAAAAAAGGCAGACAATTGGGCTTGGCTCTTGCAATGATTACCCGCGTTCTTTTATTATTGTCACTTACCTGGGTGATGACTTTAACATCCGAATTGTTTAATCTTGGGAATTTAATAGGTGTTTCTAACGCAGAATGGTTAGCAAAACTTTCGATATCCGGGCGTGATCTAATCCTTATTGTAGGGGGGCTTTTTTTAATTTATAAGAGTACTCATGAAATACATGACAAACTGGAAAGTGAAGAAGAAAAAGAAATAAAAGGGAAGGTTCACTCTTTTGCCGGTGTAATAATTCAAATCTTACTTTTAGATATTGTATTTTCTTTAGACTCTGTTATTACTGCCGTAGGGATGGCAGAACATGTTGAAATAATGATTGCTGCAGTTGTTATTGCCGTGATTATAATGATGTTCTCGGCAAGTGCAATCAGTAATTTCGTAAACGATCACCCTACTGTAAAAATGCTTGCATTGTCATTCCTGTTGTTAATTGGCGTCTCGCTGTTAGCCGAAGGTTTAGATCAGCATATTCCCAAAGGATATATTTATTTCGCTATGGCTTTTTCAGTTTTAGTAGAGATGCTGAATTTGAAAATGAAGAAAAATGCGAAAAAACCTATTGAGTTGAGAAATACCCCTCGCGAAGAGGAAACTAAAAACTAATACCATTAATGATTTCTTTTTTTGAAGCCTCCCTTGCTGAGCTTTCCATACACAGAATTGGAAATAAATCGCAAGATGAATTTTATGTGTTGTCTGAGCAATCTGTAGCCATACAAGACAATATGTTGAGCAACCTATTGCAGCAGTATTTTCTTGGTCCGTACGAAAAGGTAAACGAGATTTATCGTTTCTTTCATCCCAACTCAGATCTGAACTTAAATGAAGTGTATCATTTTGCGTCAGAAATATTTGAAAAGGGCGAAACCTTTCATGAAAACAGCAAAGAACTTGCTAAATACCTGTACGATGTATCGGGGCATCCCAAAATAAAATCGGGAGAGCTTTACCTTGCCTATTTCGAAAATGTGCAGATAGAAGGAGAGCTTCATGATGCCATTGGGATCTTTAAATCAGAAACTAAAGAGACCTACCTAAAAGTATATCCAGAGAATAGCGGATTTGGTTTAAGCTATGAACAGGATGCAATTAACATCAATAAGCTTGATAAAGGCTGTCTTATCTTTAATACGGACAAAGAAGAAGGCTACAGAGTAGCAGTGATAGATCAAACCAATCGTAGTGCAGAGGCCGTTTACTGGAAAGATGAGTTTCTGAAATTAAAAACCAGAAATGATAATTTCAACCAGACAAACAATGTATTGGGTGTATACAAAAACTTTGTTACTGAGAAACTGGATCAGGAATTTGATATCTCTAAAGCCGATAAAATAGATTTGTTAAACAAGTCTATGAAATATTTTAAAGAGAAAGAAAGCTTTGATATTGATGAGTTCTCGAATGAAGTTATTGGCAATTCCGAGGGGATTGAGGCCTTTAAAAACTATAAGAAAAACTACGAAGAAGAATTTGATGCACCTATTCCAGATAGTTTTGATATCTCAGGCGCTGCGGTAAAGAAACAGGCTCGTGTTTTTAAAAGTGTGCTTAAACTGGATAAGAACTTTCATATTTATATTCACGGAGATAAGGAGCTGATAGAAAAAGGTTTCGACGATGATAAATCTATGAATTACTATAAGGTTTATTTCAGAGAGGAAGAGTAACCGGCTTTGGCATTATAGTTAAAATGTTTGTCGGTAATTAATAAATAATTGTAGTTTAGTGGTAAGCCAAATATCCTAAACTATAATATGAACGTTGAACCACAAAAGAATAGCATTTTCAAAGTAATTGGGGCGTCGTCCCTGGGCACACTAATCGAATGGTATGATTTCTACATTTTTGGTAGTCTGGCCACCATTATAGGATCACAGCTTTTTCCTGCAGATGCCGGAGCTTCAGCATTAATAAATACCCTTGCGATATTTGCTGCAGGGTTTATTGTGCGTCCTTTTGGTGCTTTGGTGTTCGGCCGCTTGGGCGATCTTATTGGCCGAAAATATACTTTTCTTTTGACCCTGGTTCTCATGGGTGGATCAACCTTTCTTATTGGGCTTATCCCATCCTATTCCAGCATCGGTTATGCCGCGCCAATTTTGGTGTTGATTTTACGGTTGATACAAGGCTTGGCCCTTGGGGGTGAATATGGTGGAGCAGCCACTTATGTGGCTGAACATGCCCCTGCAAATAAACGTGGTTTCTTTACCAGCTGGATTCAAACTACAGCAACCGGAGGATTGTTTCTTTCATTAGGGATAATTGTGTTAACCAAAAACCTGCTAGGCGCCGAAGATTTTGCTGCCTGGGGTTGGAGAGTTCCATTCCTGTTGTCCATTTTACTGGTAGGCGTTTCCATTTACATCAGAATGAAAATGCATGAGTCGCCAATGTTTACTAAATTAAAAACAGAGGGCAATATTTCTAAAAATCCATTGAAAGAAAGCTTTAGCCACAAAGCAAACTTTAAAATGGTGCTACTGGCTCTTTTTGGTGCAACCATGGGGCAAGGGGTTATTTGGTACACCGGTCAATTTTATGCCCAATCGTTTATTGAAAACACGTGTAAGGTCGATTTTAACGACTCCAGATACATTCTTTTGTGGGGTATAGCCTTTGCAACGCCTTTCTTTGTAATATTCGGTTCATGGAGCGATAAGGTGGGTCGAAAGTGGATTATGCTGACGGGGATGTTGCTGGGGATTATCTTTTACCGGCCAATATATCAGATATTCCTTGATGATACGGATGTAACCAAGATCGAGCAGAAAGATATTAAAGAAGTTTCCAATCCTGTAGTTACAAAAACCTTAATTGAGAATACTTCAGATAGTTTAATTACCACCACCTCTCAGGTTACTCTATTAAGCGGGGCGTCGTTTACAAAAATACAGGCGCATACTAAATACGCTGATTTAAGTAAGCCTGTAAGTATTTCGCCTGATGCTTTTAAGGATAAAAAGCTTTCCACTCCTGTTTTTTGGAAATTTGTGTTTCTAATTTTCTTTCAGATTTTGCTGGTAACAATGGTATATGGCCCTATCGCTGCATTTTTAGTAGAGTTGTTCCCAACCAAAATAAGATATACATCTATGTCGCTGCCCTACCACGTGGGTAATGGCGTATTTGGAGGCTTGGTGCCGTTTATTGCAACGCTTATAGCTAGTTTCTCGGGTTCTACGCCATTATCTGGCTTGTGGTATCCAATTGGAATAGCCGCATTAAGTTTTGTTATAGGGGCGATTTATTTATCGAATAAAAAGCCGGACCATGGCGAGGCTGATCATTAATCAATTAAAAGAGAAATTACCATGAACGGATTAAAAAAAGCATTAGGAATATTCTGGATCTTACTAGGTCCGGCATCTATTATATTTATGTTTATACAGGCTATTGAAAAGGTAGGCCTCGCTCCAGAAGGAGTGGCAAAAACAAACACAGCTTTACAGTGGGGTATTATCCTGTTTATTTTTATCCCCATCAGCGCAGGTCTTGTTGTTTTTGGCTACTATGCCCTAAAAGGGGAGTATGATAAACTCCCAGAAGATTAGTCTACAATACCCTCAACAATAACCCTTTTAAGTACTCCCCTTCTGGAAAAGAAATACGTACTGGATGATCTTCGGGTTGGCTAAACTGCTTAATGATTTGTACTTCCTTACCTGCATCTAATGCTGCCCACGCGATAATCTGTTTAAAAGTTTCAAGATCTACCGCACCAGAGCAAGAGAACGTAGCAAGGATACCACCGCTTTCAAGCAGAAGCATGCCAAGTCTGTTTAAGTCTTTATAGGCACGTGCAGCTCTGTCTAATGCAGAACGTGATGGTGCATATTTTGGTGGATCAAGTACTAAAACGTCAAATTTCTTACCCTCTTCTTTAAATACACGCAGTTGCTTGTTTACATCAGATTGAATGCTGGTTTGTTTATCCTGCGAAAGTCCGTTAAGCATAAGATTGTGCTGCAAGGTTTCTATGGCAAGAGCAGAGCTGTCTACACTGGTTACATGAGATGCACCTTGTTTTAAGCTGTTTAATGAAAAACCACCACTATAACAGAAACAATCTAATACTGTTTTATCCTCAGTATATTCAGCAAGAATTAATCTGTTGTCTCGCTGATCGCAATAGAAGCCTGATTTTTGTCCATCCGCAATATTGATGTGGTAAACAACTCCATTTTCCTTCACTTCAATAAACTCAGGAGGAGTCTCTCCCCATAACAACCCTTGCGTAGCTTCCAGATTTTCGTGTTTACGCGCTCCGGCATCGCTTTTATCAAATATTCCGGTGGGGTTTAACTCTTCCCTTAAAATATCGATGATCTCATCTTTTACTGTTTCTATACCTGCGCTTAAAATCTGCAAGGAAAGGAAATCAGCATATTTGTCTACAATTAAACCAGGTAAAAAATCAGCCTCACTAAATACAAGTCTGCAGGTATTGGTATCTTTACTTAATACGTGTTTGCGAGATGCAATTGCGCTTTTAAGCTTTTGTTGATACCAGGCTCTGTTTACTTCGGTGTTTTGATCCCATTCTAACAGGCGCAACGCCACTCTGGATTGGTCGTTGTAGTAGGCATAAGCCAGAAACTCTTTCTCTGCCGACCATACAGATACGATCTCGCCATTTAAAGGCTTGCCTTTAACCTTATCAAGTGCACCAGAAAAAATCCAGGGGTGGCGAAGTACAGCAGCTTTTTCTTTGCCTTTTTTGAGTATTACATCGATCATGGTGCAAAGATAAAAAAAAGGGGGGCTAGCAACTACTTTTCTTTGCTTAATGCCATTTTTATAGCTAATGAAGCCAAGACACTTGCCATAAACCATTTCTGGATTTTCACCCAGCCTGGGCTTTTTGAAAAGAACAGCGCTACTTTTGAGGCAGTTAGTACGATGATAAAGTTAATCGTAAAGCTGATGCTTACCTGGGTAATGCCGAGTTGCAGACTTTGTACGAATACAGAGCCATATTCCTGTTTTATGAAGTAAGGGAAAAAAGATAAATAGAATACAGCAACTTTAGGATTCAACACGGTGGTTAGTACCCCGATTTTGAACAATTTGGCCGGTTTGTCATTAGTCAGGTCTTGTCTGACTTCGAAAAGACTCTTTCCGTTTGGCTTAATTGCCTGATAGGCCAGGTACAACAGATATAGTACTCCCAGTGTTTTAATGGTAGTGTATACAAACGGGACGGCAAAGAGTACAGCTGTTAGACCTGCAGAAACCATAACAATGTGAAAGATAAAACCTGATATTATTCCTGCAAGTGAAATTAATCCCGATCGCTGTCCCTGGGTAATGGAACGGGATATTAAATAGATCATATTTGGGCCGGGGCTGATCACCAGGATCAACGCGGCCAGGGCAAAGTAGGAAATCTCTTTAAGAGGGATCATTGGGGTAGGAATTGGTATGTTAAGGGCCTTGCGTTACAAATATATGCAGAAGAACAGAGATATGATAGGCGGTATTGCCGAGAAGTTGTAATTTTATCCCATGGAAGAAATAACCTGGAATGATTTTGAAAAAGTAGAACTTCGGGCAGGAACTATTCTTGAAGTCTTTGATTTTCCGGAGGCGAGGAAGCCAGCTTATAAAGTAAAGGTAGATTTTGGCGAGCTTGGCATCAGGATGAGTAGTGCCCAGATTACAGCACATTATACTAAAGAAGAGTTGGTTGGTAAACAAATAGTAGGAGTGGTTAATTTTCCTAACAAACAGATAGGGAAATTTATGTCAGAGTTTTTGGTAACAGGCTTTGCTGACGAAAATGGAGATATTGTATTAACAGCCCTAAATGGCAAAGTGCCTAATGGCAGTAAATTGTGTTAAATGAGTTATTATAATTTTTCAGAAGACGAGAACCCTGCAGCAGAAGACGAGCATTACATGCTTTTAGCACTTCAGGAAGCCCAAAAAGCGTTCGATGCAGAAGAAATCCCAATTGGAGCAATAGTGGTATGTAAGGGCAGGATAGTGGGTCGCGGGCATAATTTAACCGAACAGTTAAATGACGTAACTGCACATGCAGAAATGCAGGCATTTACAGCAGCTTCGCAAACTCTTGGCGGCAAATATTTAAAAGATTGCACCCTGTATGTAACCGTTGAGCCTTGTGTAATGTGCGCAGGCGCAAGCTATTGGACACAAATAGGTCGCATCGTTTACGGTGCCCCGGAACCAAAAAGAGGCTTTACGACCAAAGGAGCATCTTTATTGCATCCAAAAACAATTCTACAAGGAAATGTTTTGGCCTCGCAGTGCGGGAATCTGATGAAACGGTTTTTTATAAATAAAAGGGGCTAATATTGACAAATAATTGAACAAAACTTAACCTCCGAATGTTATATTTGCTCAGTTGAATTGTTTTCTGGTTGTTTCTGGTATCCAATCCCGAACTTTTGAATTACAATTTAACAAAGATTGTCCGAAAATATTTTTTAAACTTAAATCATAAATAATATGGCTTTTGAATTACCTGCGTTACCATACGCAACAGATGCATTAGAACCGCATATCGATAAACAAACTATGGAAATTCACCATGGTAAACATCACCAAGCTTACGTTACTAACTTAAATAAAGCTTTAGAAGGCAAGCCAGAAGCTAGCCAAAGCATCGAAGAAATCGTTAAAAACATTTCTAAATTTCCAGCTGCTGTTAGAAACAATGGCGGTGGTCATTATAATCACTCTTTATTCTGGGAAGTTATTGGTCCAAATAAGGGTGGCGAGCCTAAAGGTGAATTAGCTGAAGCAATCAATGCAGCTTTTGGTTCTTTCGCTGATTTCAAAACTAAATTTGCTGAAGCAGGTGCAACCCGTTTCGGTTCAGGATGGGCTTGGTTAAGCGTTGGCGCTGATAAAAAATTAGTAGTTTCTTCTACTCCTAATCAGGATAATCCATTAATGGATATTGCAGAGGTAAAAGGCTCGCCAATTTTAGGTATGGATGTTTGGGAACACGCATACTACTTAAAATATCAAAACAGACGTCCTGATTATATTTCAGCTTTCTGGAATGTAGTTAACTGGGATGCTGTTGCAGAACGTTTCAAAAAAGCATAATTATTTAAACTTCCGTCAGACGGAAATTATATAAGAGGCCCCGATGCGAATCATAGGGGCCTTTTTTGATTTGCATTACTTGATCAAATGAACAATCTATTAAAATATATTCATTCCCTAACTGCGTTTTCCGATAAAAGCTGGAAACTGCTTAAACCTGCATTAATCAGAAAAGAGTTTAAGAAAAATGAGTTTCTATTACGAGAGGGACAGGTCTGTAATTCGCTATTTTACATAGATGAGGGCTATTGTAAAAGCTATTATGAAATTGATGGGGTTGTAAAAAACATAGGGTTTTTCTTTGAAAATGATATTGCAACAAACATCAACAGTTTTGGTAATGGGCTGAAGTCCGAATTTAATATCATCGCCTGTGAGCCATTAACAGCAGTCGTTTTTGATAAGAATAAATTGTTTCAAGCAGCAAAACAAGCAGTCGAAATAGAAACTTTAGGACGTAATTGTATCCGCTTGTTTGCCTCTAAACAGGAAGAATTTTCAAACCTATTTAAGATCTATTCGGCTCAAGAACGCCTGGAATATATAGAAACCAAATATCCTGAAATCCTGCAAAGGGTCTCCCTCTCTCAATTAGCTTCATTTCTTGGTGTTTCAAGGGAAACCTTAAGCAGAATACGTAAAAGAAGAACTCTTTCGTGATTTTGTGACGAATGTCACAGGTCATTCGCCTTTTCATTTATCAACTTTGTTGTATAGACATTTATAAAAGAAACATCATGGAATTACTTAAGAAAATTGACAAAAACACCAATGTTTTAACTTGGTTTGAAATCCCTGTAGCAGACACTGAACGGGCAAAGACTTTTTATGAAACCATTTTAGGTATTGAAATGGTTAAAAGAGCGGATGGCAACGACGAAGCTGTTTTCTTTCCGTTTGATCCTAATGTTGTTCAGGCGACATCAGGAAGGGTTACGGGAGTATTGTCAAAAACTGACAGAAACAGGCCATCTGGTACCGGGACAGTAGTTTACATTAACGCGAGTCCGAACATTCAAACTGTTCTCGACAAAGTTGAACAGGCAGGAGGAAAAATCATTGCTCCTAAAACACTAATTCCCGCAGGATATATTGCAATCATTATTGACACAGAAGGAAACAAAATCGGACTTCATGCAGAAAAGTAGGGGGTACTCTGGTGAAATAGGGATGTAAATTATATCCCTACAATATCCTTTTTCTTTTTCTGGCGCATTGTTTTTGGTATAACCGTCAAAATCTCTTCTCTCAATGCATTAAGCATTCTTTTTTTAATGAAATTTTTATGGGTAACAAGGCTGATCTCGCGGACAGGTTCGGGAGATTTAAAATACCTTACCTTGCTTAGTTGCTTGTTGCTTAACTCTTCAAGAGCAAGCTCGGGAAGCAAGGTAGCGCCATTGTTCATATCAACCATGCGGATAAGCGTTTCGACACTTCCTGTGTTATAAGTTAGTCCTTGCAGACGATTTTGCTTGGTTGATCTGCAGATGTTTAATACCTGCGACCGCATACAATGCCCCTCGTTTAACAGCCAGATATTTTCATCTTCTAGGTCATCCGCATCTATCGTTTTCTTTTTATAAAGTTTGCTGTTTTTGCTGATGTAGGTAACAAAATTTTCGTAATACAATGGCGCCTCTTCAACTGCGCTATCTCCAAGTGGAGTGGCTAATATTCCGCAATCAAGTATTCCTGTTTTTAGGTGATGAATGATATCTTCAGTAGTATATTCCCATATCAGAAGTTTCAGGTCGGGATATTTTTCCATCATTGCAGCAATTACCTTTGGTAACAGATAAGGCGCGACTGTGGGTATAATACCTACTTTTAGTTCGCCAACAACATCTTGCTGTTGGCTACTAATAATCTCTTTAATTTTGTGGCTTTCCTGAAGAACAAGACGAGCCTGTTCAATAATCTGCGCACCTATTTCTGTTGGAATTATGGGCTGTTTACTTCGATCAAAGATTTTTACATTTAGCATTTCTTCAAGCTTTTGTACCTGCATACTGAGGGTGGGCTGGGTAACAAAACACTTTTCGGCAGCGCCTACAAAACTTCTGTAAGTATCTACCGCTACGATGTATTCTAGTTGAACTAAGGTCATATAGCTAAAGTTTATTCTCTTTAGCAAAGATATCAATTTTAACTATGCTTGGCTAAAAAATCCTGATAAGCTAATTTAATTCCTTCTTCAAGTTCTATTTCATGCTTCCATCCGAGTGAATGTAATTTAGATACATCCATTAATTTGCGTGGGGTTCCATCTGGTTTGCTGCTATCAAAGGTTAGTGCTCCATCAAATCCAACGATGCGTTTAATTAATAATGCAAGGTCTTTTATTGTCAGGTCTTTTCCGGTTCCAATATTTACAAAACCAGGTTCGTCGTATTCCTGCATTAAGAAATAACAGGCATCGGCCAGATCATCTGCAAATAAAAATTCTCGCATTGGAGATCCGGATCCCCAGATGATAACCTCTGGTGTGCCGTTCACTTTTGCTTCGTGAAATTTCCGAATTAAAGCAGGTAGCACGTGGGAGTTTTGTGGGTGATAGTTGTCGTTATACCCATACAAATTAGTAGGCATTACCGAAATAAAATCACAACCATATTGTGAGCGATAAGCATCGGCCATTTTTATACCGGCTATTTTAGCAATAGCATAAGGTTCATTGGTTTCTTCTAGTAACCCTGTAAGCAGGTAGTCTTCTTTTAATGGCTGTGGTGCAAGTTTAGGGTAAATGCAACTTGAACCTAAAAACATCAGCTTCTTTATACCTGTTTTATACGATTGGTGGATCACGTTGTTTTGAATACAAAGATTTTCGTAAAGGAAATCTGCCCGGTAAGTATTGTTGGCGATAATACCACCTACTTTGGCCGCTGCCAGGAATACGTACTCAGGTTTTTCGGATTCAAAAAAATCGGTTACAGCTTGCTGATTGCGTAAGTCTAATTCTGCTGAAGTTCTGGTGATCAGATTTGTAAAACCTTCTTTGATCAGTTTACGATAAATTGCTGAGCCAACCATACCTCGGTGACCAGCTACATATATTTTTGCGTTCTTTTCCAATTTGCTTTTAATGATTATTACAAAAGTACAAAATCCTCTTGGCATCCTTAAGGGAGGAATGCAGTTCCTCGCGATGAGGAGAGCTTTAAACAATCTGTCATTGTATGAAATAACTATTTGCTTAAGTTTGCATAAAAATAATTTTAGTAGTGGGTAAAGATAAGTTAAGAAAATTTGCAGAAATAGACACCTTTCCTAACGTTTACCAGCTTGATGCTGGTAAAGAATTAAAAGGTAAATGGGCGTCTCAGCATTTTAAAAATAGCAATCCTGTTGTTTTAGAACTCGCATGCGGTAAGGGTGAATACTCTGTTGGATTGGCAAAGATGTTTCCTGACAAAAATTTTATTGGAGTTGACCTTAAGGGAAACAGGATTTGGCGTGGTGCACGTACTGGCATGGACGAAGGAATTTCAAATCTTGCTTTTTTGAGGATTCAGATCGAAGATATTGTGGAGTTCTTTGGTGAACACGAGGTAGATGAAATATGGATAACTTTCCCTGATCCCCAACCACAGGATAGTCGTGAGAAAAAACGCTTAACCTTTCCAGGGTTTTTAGACAAGTACAGAACTTTTTTAAAACCGGGAGGTAAAATAAACTTGAAAACTGACAACGACGGTTTGTATCTTTATACTGTCGAGAAAGTTCAGGAGCTAGGGTTGGTTTGTCATAAAAACACAGATCAGTTATATAAATCGGAGTTTGCAGATGCTGTTTTAGCTATTAAAACGCATTACGAAAGGATTTATCTGAAACACGATAAGAATATAAATTACATACAGTTCTCTTTTGATTAATTTAGAACTGAATATAAATTGATTAGATGGAACAATCATTTTATGACCAGGTTTTTGAGTTAGTGAGGTTAATTCCTAAAGGAAGGGTAACCTCTTACGGGGCCATAGCTAAAAGTCTTGGCGCAGGTGGTTCGGCGCGAATGGTGGGATACGCAATGAGTAATGCCCATTTGGCCCATCCGACAATACCTGCACACAGAGTGGTTAACAGTAGTGGGTTGCTCACTGGTAAATTCCATTTCTCTGAGCCCAATCTGATGCAGGAAATGCTGGAGAAAGAAGGAGTGGTAGTTAAAAATGACAAAATCCAGAATTTTAAACAGCATTTCTGGGACCCTCTGGTTGAATTGTAGCGTTAAAATAAAAACTTTGACGAACGGGCACGCTGAATTAATTTTAATATAATGGGACAATTAGTAGAAGAGTTTAATGACTACCGTTCTAAAATGAACGATAGGATAATGGAAACCGCAAATACAAACATAAAGCGGTTTTTTGCTTTGGATACAACCACATATGCTGAGGGAGCATTAAATGTAAAAACTAAAGAGATGCTTGGTCTTGTGGCATCTATGGTTTTGCGTTGTGATGATTGCATAAAATACCACCTGGAAAAATGTTTTGATGAAGGGGTATCCAATGAGGAGATCAATGAAGTATTTATGATCGCCAATCTGGTTGGTGGTTCTATTGTAATTCCTCACTACAGGAGAGCAGTTGAATATTGGGATGAACTTAGTCTTTAAATAATGGCAGAAGTAGTTAGATGTGGTTGGTGCGGAACTGATCCTTTGTATGTAAAATATCATGATGAAGAATGGGGAAAACCTGTTTATGACGATAAAACATTATTCGAGTTTCTAATTCTTGAAGGCGCCCAGGCCGGATTAAGCTGGATCACAATTTTAAGAAGAAGAGAGGGGTACCGACAAGCCTTTGCTAACTTTGATGTAGCAAAAGTTGCCGCCTTTACAGATGCAGATGTAGAAAGACTAATGAATGATGCCGGTATTATTAGAAACAGATTGAAAGTTAATGCAGCAATAAACAATGCAAAGCTTTTCATAGGAATACAAAAGGAATTTGGGTCATTTGCCGACTATATGTGGGGTTTTTTGCCAAATAAAAAACCTATTCTAAATAGAGTTAAGTCTTTAGGAGATGTACCTCCAAGAACTGAGATATCAGATTTGATTAGTAAGGATATGAAGAAGAGAGGGTTTAAATTTTTTGGAACCACAATCTGCTATGCCCATATGCAGGCTACCGGCATGGTAAACGACCATGTTGAAGGGTGCATAAGCCGGTAATTTACAGGTTATTTTTGCTGCATGTCGTTGTATGCTGCAACAAAAGCTTTTATGAGTTTAGCATCAAAAGTTTCTGTTGCCTTTATACGTTCAGCAAGATCCTCGTCGTTGGTAAGTTTTTGAAGCAGAATGCTTTTAATCAGTTCTGTTTTGCCTGAAGAGTTACCTCCTTCGGCAGGGATTTCCTGCATTGGTCCTGTTCCAAACTTTTCAATAAAATAGGCTGTCGGGAGATTGCGATTAGTTTGCTCAGCATCGTTTCTTCTGCCACCTCCAAATGAAATACCTACACCGCCACCTACTCCTCCAAAGCCACCGGTTCCCGTACCAATACCAACAGATGGCCTAATTCGTGCTCTTTTCGGCTGCGGTTGTTCAATACTTGTGGTGCCACCAATTGCATATAAATTTACTGCCCCCTGTTCTATAATTTTAAAAAACCGATGCTCCATTTTCTTTTTAATAACAATGGGTTTGCTAACATAGGTTTCCCCATTCCATAAAAACTCTTTAATGTCGCTGGCTTTATACTGAACAATGGTTTCGTCGTCATTTTTAAGAATAACTGTCGAAAAATTGGTGCCCTGTATTGTTCCTCTTATAAAATCTCCTGAAGCAATAACTACTGCATCTTGTGCTGATGCGCGCAATGCGATTACCAAAAGCATCGTTAATAAAGCGAAGGTTTTAAGTGCTCTTTTCATAATTACTCAAATAACGGAATTTCTTTTGTGTTTGTTATCTAATCCGATCTCTATTATTAACTTTGAGATATGTTGAAAGTAGTAACTTTCACGATCATTAAACGAATCAGATACCAATGAAAAAACTTTTCCTTCTTGATGGCATGGCGCTTATTTATCGGGCCCATTTTGCACTGAGTAAAAACCCAAGGTTTACTTCTACAGGAGTTAACACCTCGGCAGTTATGGGCTTTACAAATACTTTACTGGAAGTACTTAAAAAGGAAAAGCCAACACATATAGCGGTTGTATTTGATACCGAAGCACCCACTGAGAGACATACCGATTTTGAAGCCTATAAGGCACACAGAGAAGCAATGCCAGAGGACTTGTCGGCTGCACTTCCCTATATTTTTAAGCTGATAGAAGGGTTTAATATTCCGGTAATTACAAAGGATGGATTTGAAGCGGATGATATTATCGGAACTTTGGCAAAAGAGGCAGAGAAAGCCGGTTTTCAGGTGTATTGTATGACGCCTGATAAAGACTTTGCACAGTTGGTATCTGAAAACATATTTATCTATAAACCTGCCAGAATGGGTAATGAGATGGAGATTTTAGGCGTAAAAGAAGTATTGGCCAAGTGGGAGATTGAAAATGTTGAACAGGTAATTGATATTCTTGGTTTATGGGGCGATGCCGTTGATAATATTCCGGGAATTCCTGGGATTGGAGAAAAAACTGCGAAATTATTGATTAAACAATATGGCTCAGTAGAGAACATTATTGCAAATTCACATGAGCTGAAAGGAAAGCAGCGTGAAAACGTGGAGACTTATGCTGAACAGGGGATGATCTCTAAAAAATTAGCCACTATTATACTTGATGTTCCTGTTCCATTTGATGAAAAGGCCTTGGAGCTTGAGGAACCAAGTAGGGAGCTACTGGAGCCATTGTTTGCGGAACTGGAATTTAGAACAATTGGTAAACGTGTTTTTGGTGATGGATTTAATGTAACTGAAGGGAAGACAGGTGGATCGCAACAAATTGATCTGTTTGGTAATGTGGTGGATCAAGTTGAGATCAAAACTAAAACTACGATAGTTATTTCGGAAGTATTTGAACAAGGCGTAGCCGCTAAAACAATTGAAAATACGGAACATAATTATAAATTAATAGATACTCCGGAGTTGCGTAAGGAGCTTGTGGACTTGCTTTTAAAGCAAGAAAGCATTTCATTTGATACAGAGACAACAGGAACGGATGCCAATCTTGCAGATCTGGTAGGAATCTCGTTTAGTATAACGCCAGGGGAAGGATATTATATTCCCGTACCAGCCGAAAGAGCCGATGCTCAGGTAATTGTTGAGGAATTTAGGCCTGTTCTTGAAAGCGAAAATATAGCCAAAATAGGACAGAACATTAAATATGACATGCTTGTATTTAAATGGTATGGTGTATCTGTAAAAGGAAAGCTATTTGATACCATGCTCGCGCATTATTTGATTGATCCTGATACACGACATAACATGGATGTGCTGGCCGAAAATTATTTGAGCTATTCACCCATTTCAATAACTAAGCTTATTGGTGCCAAAGGAAAGGGGCAAGGGAATATGCGGGATGTTCCCGTTGAGCAGGTCGTAGATTATGCCGCTGAAGATGCCGATATAACCTTGCAGCTTGCCAATGTGTTTAAACCAATGCTTAAACAGCTTAATGCTGAACAGCTTGCCACTGATGTTGAAAATCCTTTGATTTATGTGCTTGCAGATATTGAAAAGGAAGGGGTTAGAATAGACATGGACACCTTGATTAACTATTCTAAAGAGCTTGAGCTAGACATTAGAAAGTTTGAACAGAACGTTTATGATAAGTGTGGTATTAAGTTTAATCTGGCCTCGCCAAAACAACTGGGAGAGGTTCTTTTCGATAAATTACAGTTAGATCCAAAAGCAAAAAAAACAAAGACAGGTCAATACCAAACCGGTGAGGATGTATTATTGGCACTTGCTCATAAAAGCGATATCGTTCAGGATATTTTAGATTTCAGACAGCTGCAAAAATTAAAGTCTACGTATGTTGATGCATTGCCGTTGTTGGTTAATCCGAGGACAGGCCGTGTTCATACTTCATATAATCAGGCTGTTGCCGCAACCGGAAGGTTAAGTTCTAATAATCCGAATCTGCAGAACATTCCAATCCGTACGGAAAGAGGTAGAGAGGTGCGCAAAGCATTTATTGCTAGAGATGCAGACCACGTGCTGCTTTCTGCAGATTATTCTCAGATAGAGCTTCGTATTATCGCTGAGATCAGTAAAGAAGAAAACATGTTGGACGCCTTTAGTAAGGGTATCGATATTCATACTGCAACAGCAGCAAAGGTATATGGTATTTCAATTGAAGAGGTTGATTCTACTCAGAGAAGGAATGCAAAAGCCGTAAACTTTGGGATTATCTATGGCCAATCTGCTTTTGGCTTGTCGCAAAATCTGGGCATTCCACGTAAAGAGGCCGCAGCCATTATTGATCAGTATTTTGAGCAATATCCGGGGATTAAAAAATACATGTCGGACACGATGAATTTTGCCCGCGAAAATGGATTTGTAGAAACCATTTTAGGCAGAAGAAGATATTTAAGAGACATCAACTCTGCCAACCAGACAGTCCGTGGTTTTGCAGAACGAAATGCAATAAATGCTCCTATACAAGGTTCTGCAGCAGATTTGATAAAGGTGGCGATGATCAATATTCATAAGGATATTCAGGATCAGAACCTTCAATCAAAAATGACCATGCAGGTGCATGATGAGTTGGTCTTTGATGTGCTTAGATCTGAAGTTGAAGCGATGAAAAAGATCATTTCACATAGGATGAAAACGGCGATTAAAACATCCGTTCCAATTGAAGTTGAAATTGGTGAGGGAGATAACTGGTTAGCGGCGCATTAATTAATGCGTATAGAAAAGCCTCGTTTTGAATTTTCATAACGAGGCTTTTTATTTTAAAGCTCAATGGTTTCGCCAATTGCCGGCAATAACAGAACTTTATTTTCTCTTTTAAATTTAGCTAAGGCTTCTTCTGTATCAATTTCTATTACAGGGAAAGTGTTGTAGTGCACGCCAATTACGGTGTCGCAATCAATATATTTTGTAGCGATAATGGCATCATCAACATCCATTGTGTAGTTGCCTCCAATTGGCAGGATTGCATAACTTAGATTATAAAGCTCGGCAAGGAGTTTCATTTCCATAGTTAGTGCAGTATCTCCGGCAAAATAAATGGTTTTATTTTCAAGTTCCAGCACGTAACCTGCCGGATTTCCGCCGCAGGTTCCGTCGGGAAGAGCCGCTGAATGAGTTGCCCATACCATTCTTAGCTTTCCGAAATCAAAGTTTTGGCTTCCAAAGTTCATTCCATGAACATTTTTGATTCCTTGTTTGCCGGCCCAATCAGCAACTTCTGCTATTGCAATAACAAGTGCATTGGTTTGGTTTGCAATTTCTATGAGATCAGCAATATGATCGCCATGGCCATGACTCACCAGGATATAATCAGCCTCTATACTTTTAATATCTATATGCTTCGCAAGTGGATTATGTGTGATAAAGGGATCGAAAAGAAACTTTTTGCCATCGGCTTCTAGCAGGAAGCAGGATTGGCCATAATACGTATATTTCATTATTGTCCAAACATTCCGCCTAATCCGCCAAACATGTCTTTGGTTGCTGCCTGCATTTCGGTAGCACTGACCTGATCGGCTTGTGTTAAGGCTTTATTTATAGCTGTTAATAGTAATTCTTCAAGTTCTTCTCTGTCGGCCTGCTTATGGAATTCTTCGCTGATCTCTACTGCAGTAATCGCTTTGTTTGCCGTTGCAGTAACACGTATTGCACCGCCTTCAACTTCTCCAAAAACAGAGATCGTATCTAGTCTTTTTTTTATTTCGTCAGCCTTCTGCTGGGCTGCCATTAATTTATCAAACATAAGTTGTTGTTTTTATTATAAAACGAAATTAAAGGAATTTGGTTTAAAGTAAAGCCAATAAAATGAAAAACATGGGCTATTTATTCATTAATGCCGCATTGAAGTCGACAAAGAGCCGAAATAAATCCTGATATTCTGTTAATGGAAGGGTTTTAGGCCGGTCGTAAATATCATGATACGCATTTATGCCTCCAGTGGTGTAAATAAAAAAGGCAGGAACATTTTTCTCAGTGAAAAAGTAGTGATCGCTATTTGCCGCCTTGCCTCTTGAATTGATCTTTTTCAGGTATTTGTTTTTATCGTTGAGTTGATTTAATAATGAAAATTCCTTTTGGTGGATTGTTGCATTTACAACGGTAATGCCTGTTTCTCCTGTTCCTACCATATCAACATTAATTAGAAATCTGATTTTTTGGAGCGCAAGCAATGAATGCTCTGTAAAGTATTTGGATCCAAGTAATCCCGCCTCTTCTCCGGCAAAGCAAATAAACGCCATTGTGTAGGGTTGTGGATTGGCGGCGTAGTATTTTGCCAGAGATAGTAAAAAAGAAATGCCACTGGCATTATCGTTGGCCCCGGGGAAATAGGTTTTGTTGCCCATACCACCTAAATGATCGTAATGAGCAGTTATAACCAATATGGAATCTTGTTTWGTAGTRCYYWTTACKAYYMYWYAGNNNRTATKGGCARYAWWAMMTWYWKGSMYRMWSGWKTNTWTCARYRWWRRTNWTGNMWGTYWWKWKGWWKRMMKYTKAYGGNRYTWWKYYYKATKWMYRKRMCRGNNTKWAAWCRMSCNTKCTCWKKWSCWRYAGACCAGGTGAGTTTATCCTTAAGTATGGCAATTACCCGCTGGTTTGTATCAGCAAAAGTAATGCTGTCTTTTTGTTTAAATTTTCCTTTGGCTATTTTCCCAATGCTTTGGGGCATTACAATAAAATCTTTACCTGGAGTAAGTTTTTTGTCATTAATGGTAACCTGCATTTTTCCAGGAAAGGTATTTACAGGAAAAGAGAATGCTTGTTTAAAATCCGTTCCGTTCATCGGGCTTAGCCCGTAAGCTTTAAAAGCAGAGCAAATCAAATCTGCCGCCTTTGCCATTCCGTTATTGGTATATCCTCTTCCCCACAAGGTTTTTGAAGTGAGCTGATTTACCAATTTACGAGCATCGCGAACATCCTGCGGAAGTGCAGGTCCTGCAATAAAAATAAAAAGAAATAATATTAAGGAATACTTTTTCATAATAATCCCAAAGGAAAATTCAATATAGGGTTAAACTTACGTAAAGTTTAAATTTTGTGAACCTAAAACACATATCAAACAAGATTGTTATAGTTTGATTAATTGAAACTTATGGATGTTCGCTCAAATGAGCCATTTTGGCTGGTAAAAAATGGAATAATGCATTCCTACMCCTCTTTAAGGAAAGATGCGCACTGTCAGGTGNTGATTGTTGGGGGGGGGATTACCGGAGCCCTAATGGCGCACGCCTGTATAGCTAAGGGTTATGAAACGATATTGGTCGATAAAAGAGAGATCGCTAACGGCAGTACTTCGGCAACTACCTCAATGCTTCAATATGAAATTGATGTGCCGCTATATAAATTAAAAGAATTGATAGGAGAGCATGGTGCTATTGCGAGCTATCTTGCTTGCAGGGATTCTATTTATAAACTGGAGAATCTGGTGAAAGAGATTGATTCATCATGCGGGTTTGAAAAAAAGGAATCTCTTTATTTTGCAGCGAAAAGTAAGGATGTTAAATGGCTAAAGCAGGAGTATGAAGCACGCAAAATGGTGGGTATTGATGTGAGCTGGCTAGATAAAAAAGAAATAAAGGGTACTTATGGCATTGTGGCCGAAGGAGCAATTCTTTCTGCCGATGGGGGTAGTGTGGATGCTTTTTGTTTGACCCACGATCTGCTGCACTATAATGCAGAGAGAGGACTAAAGGTCTTTGATAAAACGGAATTGAAAAAAGTAAAATATGAAAAGGATGCGGTAAAGGTTCAGCTAAGTACTGGAGCTGAAATATCTGCAAAACATATTATTTATTGCACAGGATATGAAACTCAAAATATGCTTTCTGATAAGATTGTGCAATTGAAAAGCACCTATGCGATGGTTAGTGAAAAGCAGGATTTACATCCTGATGTTTACGAAAAAACCTTATTTTGGAATACAGATTCTCCATATTTATATATGCGAACAACGGCTGATGGAAGATTTCTTGTTGGTGGCGAAGATGAGAATTTTAAAAATGCAATTCGAAGAGATCTGCTTTTGAGCAGAAAAAAGGAGAGATTGGAAAAAACGGTAAAAAAATATTTACCTGGTAGTTCATTTGTTGAGGACTTTTGCTGGGCTGGTACTTTTGGTGAAACCAAAGATGGTTTACCATATATAGGAATGCATCCTAAATACCCTAAAAGCTACTTTTTGCTCGGTTTTGGGGGCAATGGGATTACTTTTTCAGTAATGGGAATGGATATGATTATTGAGATAATGGAGGGGAGGCCAAATATTTTGTCTCATTTCTTCCGATTTGGACGTTAAATTAAGTGCAGATTTTCATTATAAAAATGTAAAAAAATTAAAAACGTATTGCACAACTCGATATTTATTTAAACCTTTGCGCCTCAACTCATTCAAAGAATTATTATACACAGAAAATGATTAAGCACGCGACCCATAAACTTTCTATTGTAGAAGCAAAAAATATTGCTTCCAGAAGTTTGTTTATTGAACGTTTGCGACCCGTTTTTTTTGTAACCACTAACCGGCAAAATTATACGCCGCGGATTTGAGTAAATCTCTGCGTAATGTCTCTACGCATTTCCACAGAGGATTGCCTCTCAAAAAACAATTAATCAGAACATTTATTTTTTTTCGTTATCATATTAATGAATATAAACGATTTTATAGTGCAAGTTGCACTTCCTGAACATCGTGTCTTTGCAGAAGAAATTTGCGAAGAAATGGCAGAATCGGCAAAAGCTCGAGGTACAGGTATCGCTAAACGCTCTCCGGAGTATGTAGCAAATAAAATTTTAGACGGGAAGTCTGTAATTGCTTTCCATAAGGATGGCTCATGGGCTGGGTTTTGCTATATAGAAACCTGGACACATGGACAATTTGTAGCCAATTCAGGTTTAATAGTTAGTCCCAAATACAGAAAAGCAGGACTTGCTCATGCTATTAAAGAAAAGATTTTTGCACTTTCAAGACAAAAATATCCTAAAGCCAAGATTTTTGGTTTAACTACAGGATTGGCAGTAATGAAAATCAATTCGGATCTTGGTTATGAGCCTGTAACTTATTCAGAGCTTACTCAGGATGAAGAATTTTGGAAAGGCTGTCAAAGTTGTGTGAACTTCGAAATTCTAAAGATGAAGGAACGCAAAAATTGCATGTGTACTGCAATGCTGTATGATCCTGTGGAACAAAAACATGATGTTGCCAAGAAATTCGCAGAGGAATTGCACAAAAAGCCTAAGCTTTACGAGCGTTTTATGCGTATTAAACAACGATTGGTGCTTAGTTCAAAACCCGAGAATAAAGGAGGTTTAAAATCTCTGTTTTTAATGTTTACCGTTTTATTTAAATAGCTGTTATAAAGATGAAGAAGAAAGTTGTTTTAGCGTTTAGCGGAGGTTTGGATACCTCATTTTGCTGTATTTATTTAGCCCAGGATCGCGGATTAGAAGTGCATTCTGTTATTGTAAATACTGGTGGTTTTTCTGATGAAGAATTAGAGGAAATAGAAAAACGTGCTTATGCTTTAGGTGTAGCTTCTCATGCTGTGGTTGATGAAACGACAAACTATTATGACAGCTGTATTAAATATTTGGTTTTTGGGAACGTATTGAAGAATGCAACTTATCCACTATCAGTAAGTGCAGAACGTGTGAGTCAGGCTACCGCAATTGCAAATTATGTTAAGAAAATAGGTGCTGATTACGTTGCTCATGGAAGTACAGGTGCAGGTAACGATCAGGTACGTTTTGATATGATCTTTAATATCATTATTCCAAATGTAGAGATCATCACTCCAATCAGAGATTTAAAACTATCACGCGAAGCAGAAATAGAGTACTTAAGCAATCACGGTGTTCATTATAGCGCTGAAAAAGCGAGATATTCTATCAATAAAGGTTTATGGGGAACTTCTGTAGGAGGAAAAGAAACTTTAACTTCTAATGAGACATTGCCGGAAGAAGCATGGCCAACTCAAGTTTCCGTAACTACACCTCGCAAGTTAACTTTAACTTTTACTAAAGGTGAACTGGTAGCTATTGATGGCGAAACTTTTGAGCCGGTTAGGGCAATTCAGAAATTACAGGCAATAGCCCAGCCTTATGGTATTGGCAGAGATATCCATGTGGGTGATACAATTATAGGGATTAAAGGACGTGTAGGTTTTGAGGCTGCGGCTCCAATGGTGATTATTAAAGCTCACCACACGCTGGAAAAACATACTTTAACAAAATGGCAGCTTTCATGGAAAGAGCAATTATCGTCTTTCTATGGTAACTGGTTACATGAAGGTCAATTCCATGACCCTATTATGCGAAACATTGAGGCTTTTTTAACTGATACACAGAAAACAGTTAGCGGAAATGTATTTGTTGAATTGTTGCCTTATCGTTTCAATATTATCGGAATTGAATCAGAACACGATTTGATGAGCAATAAATTCGGTAGTTATGGAGAAATGAACAACGCATGGAGTGGCGAAGATGTTAAAGGTTTCTCAAAGATTTTTGGTAACCAGGTAATGATATGGCATAAAGTAAACAGTCATGAAGATTAGAGCAGGTATAGTTGGGGGTGCAGGATATACAGGTGGCGAGATGCTTCGTATTCTTGTGAATCATCCAATTGTTGAGATTGTATTTGTAAATAGTAACAGTAATGCCGGAAATCTTATCTCAGATGTGCATACGGATTTATTTGGCGATACTGACTTGCGTTTTACAGATGAATTATCGTCGGATATCGATGTTTTGTTTCTTTGTGTAGGACATGGTGATGCGAAGAAATTTTTAGCTGCAAACGTTATTGATAGCAGCATTAAGATAATTGACTTGAGTCAGGATTTCAGATTAAAAGTCAATGCGGGAAATAAATGGGTATATGGCTTGCCGGAATTAAATCGTGAAGCTATACAGAAGGCGAGCTATATTGCAAATCCGGGTTGTTTTGCAACTTGTATTCAACTGGGACTATTGCCTTTGGCATCAAAAGGTTTGTTGAAAAGCGAAGTACATATCAACGCAACAACAGGATCAACCGGAGCCGGGCAAAGCTTGGCTTCAACCTCTCATTTTAGCTGGCGCAATAACAACCTATCAGTATACAAAGCTTTTGAACATCAGCATCTTAATGAGATAGGCGAAAGTTTAAAGCAACTTGAGCCGGGCTTTAATGAAGATTTAAATTTTATTCCGCAACGCGGTGATTTTACAAGAGGTATTTTGGCAGCAATGTATCTTGAAAGTGATTTGACAGCAGAGGAGGCACAGCGCATCTATGAAGATTTTTATGCGTCACATCCTTTTACTCATGTAAGTAAAAGAAATATTGATTTAAAACAGGTGGTAAATACAAATAAAGGATTAGTACATGTAGAAAAACATGGTAATAAACTCTTTATTGTAAGTATAATAGATAATTTGTTAAAAGGAGCAAGTGGGCAGGCGGTGCAAAATATGAATTTGATATTTGGATTAGAAGAAGGTACAGGACTCCGGCTAAAAGCGGCTGCATTTTAATTTGTTGTTTCGTCATCCTGAATTTATTTCAGGATCCCGGATTTCCATTTAACCATTTAACTCATGCTACCTCGAGGTCCTGAAATAAATTCAGGATGACTAGGAGCAAAAAATCTAAAAAAATGAACTTATTCGACGTATATCCATTAAATAATATAGAAATAGTAAAAGCAAAAGGCAGTACCGTTTGGGATGCTGAAGGACAAGAATATCTGGACCTTTATGGCGGACATGCTGTTATTTCAATTGGTCATACCCATCCCCACTATGTGCAACGTTTAACTGACCAGCTTAATAAGGTTGGTTTCTACTCTAATTCTGTTAAGATTCCTTTACAAGTGCAGTTAGCTGACCAATTAGGAAAGGTTTCCGGAAAAACAGACTATCAATTGTTTTTGTGTAATTCTGGGGCAGAGGCTAATGAAAATGCTTTAAAATTAGCTTCTTTTTACAATGGCAGAAAGAAAATAATTGCCTTTAAAGGCGCATTTCATGGCAGAACATCTTTAGCTGTTTCGGCTACTGATAACCCTAAAATTATTGCTCCTGTAAATGAAACTGATAATATTGTCTTTCTTCCTCATAATGATGAAGCTGCCCTGGAACAGGCATTTGCTGAATTTGGAAATGATATTGCAGCTGTAATTATTGAAGGGATTCAAGGTGTTGGAGGTATAAAAGAAGCCTCGATAAGCTTTTTACAAAAGATCCGTTCCCTTTGTGATCAGTATAATTCGGTTTACATAGCTGATAGTGTTCAGTGTGGCTACGGCAGAACAGGGATGTTCTATTCTCATGATTATGCCGGTGTGAACGCTGATGTTTACACGATGGCAAAAGGAATGGGCAACGGTTTCCCGGTAGCCGGAATTTCTATTGCACCAAAATTTAAGCCTTGGCATGGTATGTTGGGGACTACTTTTGGAGGTAATCATCTTGCTTGCGCAGCTGCTTTGGCTGTTCTTGAGATCATTGAACAAGATGATTTATTGAAAAATGCGGAAACAATAGGAAGCTACCTGATTGGGGAATTACAGAAGATTGAAGAAGTAAAAGAGGTACGTGGACGTGGTTTAATGATAGGCATCGACCTTCCTGAAAGCCTTTCGCACGTTAAAAAAGAGCTTTTATTTAAACATAAAATATTTACAGGTGAAGCCAAGCCTAATGTAATTAGACTTTTGCCTGCATTAAATTTAACTAAAGATCAAGCAGATCAATTTTTGAAAGAATTTAAAATTGCTTTAAAAGGATGAACCAATTCACCTCAGTAAATGATGTACAAGACATCGGCCAATTGGTTAAAGACGCATTGGCTCTAAAGGAAAACCCTTATTCGCATCAGGATTTAGGAAAGAATAAGACCCTTGGTCTGGTTTTTCTAAACCCAAGTTTGCGCACGCGTTTGAGTACTCAAAAGGCTGCACTAAACCTTGGCATGAATGTGATGGTGATGAATATGGATAAGGAAGGCTGGGCATTAGAAACACAAGATGGTGTGGTAATGAACGGAACTACTGTCGAACACATTCGTGAGGCAGCGGCTGTAATGGGGCAATATTGCGACATTTTAGGCTTGCGTTCTTTCCCTAAGCTGATAAACAGAGATGAAGATTATAATGAAGACTTTTTTAATAAGTTCATTAAATATTGTAATGTTCCTGTAGTCAGTTTAGAAAGCGCTACCCGCCACCCTTTACAAAGTCTGGCTGATCTTGTTACAATTAAAGAAACCTGGAGTGGTGCAGCTAAACCAAAAGTGGTATTAGCATGGGCGCCTCATATTAAGGCTTTACCTCAGGCCGTTCCTAACTCATTTGCAGAATGGATGTGTAAGGCTCAAGCGGATGGAATGCTTGATTTTACCATTGCCCAGCCAGAAGGTTATGAACTAAGTGAAGATTTTACCCCTGGTGCAACCATTACGCATAATTTAGATGAAGCATTAAAAGGAGCGGACTATATTTATGTTAAAAACTGGTCTAGCTTTAAGGAGTACGGGAAAGTACTCGCCTATCCGGAAGGATGGATGCTAAATAATGAAAAACTAGCAGGCACAAATAATGCAAAAGTAATGCACTGCCTGCCTGTTCGTAGAGACCTTGAATTGTCTTCTGAGATATTGGATGGGCCTAATTCATTGGTTATCCATGAAGCAGGAAATCGTTTATGGGCAGCACAGGCAGTATTGAAACAAATGTTAGAAAAATTATAGTAATCAGGTAATCGTATGAAGAAACTCAGTGTAATTAAAATCGGCGGGAATGTTATTGATAATTCAGAGAAACTACATCAGTTTTTGCTTGATTTTACAGCGCTTCCCGGAGATAAGATTTTAATTCACGGCGGCGGTAAAATTGCAACCGAACTGGGGGTTTCATTAGGGGTAGAAGCCAAAATGGTAGAAGGAAGGCGTATAACTGATATAGAAACGCTTCGGATCGTTACCATGGTTTATGCCGGACTGATTAATAAGAATATGGTTGCCCAGTTACAGGCCAAAGGCAGTAATGCTATTGGTTTAACAGGTGCAGACGGAAACATAATAAAAGCGCTTAAAAGACCTGTAAAGGAAATTGATTATGGCTTTGTTGGGGATCTTGATGAGACTTCGGTTTCTTCAGATACTTTAGACAGTCTGTTAAAGGCCGGCCTTGTCCCGGTATTGTGTGCGATAACCCATGATGGCGCTTCGCAATTGCTAAATACTAATGCCGATACGATCGCATCTGCGGTTGCTGTTGCGATGTCGTCGCTTTATGACACCTCTTTAATTTACTGCTTCGAAAAGCGTGGAGTAATGAGGGATATTGATGATGACCAGTCTTTAGTGCCAGTGATTAGGATGGGTGAATTTGAAACCCTGAAAAATGAAGGCGTAGTATCGGGCGGAATGATCCCTAAATTACATAATGCTTTTGAAGCTATAAAAAGTGGAGTTAATGCAGTATATATTGGCAAAGCAGATGAATTGCCACAAATAGATCAACAGAATTTTGGAACCCGATTAATCAGATAATTATGAACCAGTTTAAAGGCAGTATTGCCATTTTAGGAAGCGGAAATATTGGTGTCTCTTTAGCCAAAGGGCTAGTTAAGGCGAGTTATGCAGAGCCCGGTCAGATTACTTTAACAAGGCGCAATGTTTCTAATTTAACTGCATTTTCTGATCAGGGATTTATGGTTAGCGGCGAAAATGCTGCCGTAGTTGCTGCGGCTGATATTGTTGTTCTAGCGGTTTTGCCTCAGCAATTAAATCACTTATTAGAACAAATACGTCCCGCGGTTGACCCTAAGAAACAGGTTTTTATTTCGGTTGCTTCAGGTGTAAGCTGTGTTGATATCAGAAATAAACTGGGAGATTCGGTACAGGTTGTTAGGGCAATGCCAAATACAGCCATCGCAATAGGTCAGTCGATGACTTGTGTAGCCACAGATAATGCGTCAAAAGAGAACGTAGATGAGGTGGTTAGAATGTTTGAAACTGTTGGGGCTGTTGTTAAAATTAACGAGGACCTAATGACTTCTGCCACGGCATTATGTGCTTGTGGAATTGCCTTTTTCTTGCGTGCAATAAGAGCAGCTTCACAGGGTGGAGTAGAAATTGGCTTCCATGCAGATGAAGCATTAAAAATGGCTGTTCAAACGGCAAAAGGTGCTGCAGATCTGCTATTGCAAATGCAGTCGCATCCTGAACAGGAAATCGATAAAGTTACTTCCCCTAAAGGCTGTACAATAGCAGGGTTAAACGAGATGGAACATAATGGCTTCAGCTCATCTTTAATTAAAGGTATTAAGTTATCGGCAATCAAAGCCGGGGCTTTATACACTAAAGAATAATTACTTATGATAGAACAACTGCAAAAAGATAGTTTAGAATTGTTAAAAGAACTAATAGGCATTCAGTCTTTTAGTAAAGAAGAAGATAAGACGGCTGATGCGATTGAACAGTTTTTGCAGCAACGTGATATAAAAACTTACCGGAAGCTTAATAACATCTGGGCTTACAATAAACACTTTGATACAAACAAGCCGACGGTACTTTTAAATTCTCATCATGATACGGTAAAGCCAAATTCAGGTTATACGCGCGATCCTTACGACGCAGCAGTTGAAGATGGTAAATTGTACGGACTGGGAAGTAATGATGCGGGAGGATGTCTGGTTTCGCTTATCGCAACATTTCTCTACTTCTATAATCAGGAAGAATTGAGCTATAACATTTGTTTGGCAACAACCGCTGAGGAAGAAATTTCAGGTAACAACGGTTTGGAATGTGTACTTCCTGATTTGGGCGAACTGGAATTCGCGATAGTAGGAGAGCCTACGCAAATGAATCTTGCAATTGCTGAACGTGGTTTGCTGGTGTTAGACTGCATTTCAACGGGAAAAGCAGGACATGCTGCCCGTGAAGAAGGGGACAATGCAATTTATAAAGCCCTTAAAGATATTGAGTGGTTCAGAAATTATCGCTTTTCTAAAATCTCCGAGGTATTTGGTCCTTTAAAAATGTCGGTTACAATTATCAATGCCGGCTCTCAGCATAATGTTGTTCCGGCTACATGTACTTTTACTGTAGATGTGCGCGTAACAGATGCGTATACCAATGAAGAGGTGTTAAAAATTATCCGTACCAATGTGGATTGTGAAGTAACTCCAAGATCTATAAGATTAAAACCATCATCAATAGATAAAGAACATCCGTTGGTTCAGTCGGGCATTGCACTTGGAAGAACAACTTATGGATCTCCAACAACTTCCGATCAGGCTTTGTTGAGTATCCCCTCTGTAAAGGTTGGTCCTGGCGATTCGGCACGTTCTCATATGGCTGATGAATACGTTTATGTTAACGAGATTGCCGAAGGGATTGAACTTTATATTGACATGCTTAAGCCGGTAATAAAAGGCAAATAAATATTTTTGGTATCTATAATAGATTATAATGAAGATCTGGCAAAAAAACGTAAACGTAAATAAAGATATTGAAACCTTTACCGTCGGTAAAGACAGGGAATTGGATTTGCAAATGGCTGCTTTTGATGTGCTTGGTTCCCTTGCACATGTTGAAATGCTTGAAAGTATAGGGTTACTTACTGCAGATGAGCTTAAGGCAATTCAAAAAGAACTTAAAAATATCTATGCCGATATTGAAGCTGGTAAATTTACGATTGATGATACAGTGGAAGATGTGCATTCTCAGGTAGAATGGCTGCTTACCCAACGAATTGGAGATGCAGGTAAAAAGATCCATAGTGGCAGATCTCGTAATGACCAAGTCTTAGTTGATCTTAAACTTTTCTTTAGAAGCTGTATCGAAGAAATGGTTGGCAACACTTCCGTTTTATTTGGCCAGCTACTTGAATTAAGCAACACGCATAAAGATAAACTTTTACCGGGCTATACACACTTGCAGATAGCAATGCCATCTTCTTTTGGATTATGGTTTGGCGCATATGCTGAAAGCTTGGTTGATGATATGGAATTAATGCTTGCGGCATGGAAGATCTGCAACAAAAACCCTTTAGGGTCTGCAGCAGGATATGGTTCTTCTTTCCCATTAAACAGAACAATGACTACTGAATTATTAGGCTTCGAAAGGCTAAATTATAATGTGGTGTACGCTCAAATGGGTAGAGGGAAAACAGAGCGCATTCTGGCACAGGCCATGTCATCTGTAGCAGCATCATTAGCTAAAATGGCTATGGATGTTTGCTTATTTATTAACCAGAACTTTGGTTTCATTAGCTTCCCTGATGAACTAACCACTGGATCTAGCATCATGCCGCATAAGAAAAATCCTGATGTGTTTGAGTTGATTCGCTCTCGCTGCAATAAGATACAGGCTTTGCCAAACGAAATTGCTATGATGATCACTAATCTTCCTTCGGGATATCACAGAGATCTTCAATTATTAAAAGAAAATCTATTTCCTGCGATCACCTCATTAAACGAGTGTTTGGAGATGACCACTTTCATGTTGCAAAACATCACTGTTAAAGACAATATATTGGCTGATAAAAAGTATGCATACTTGTTTAGTGTAGAAGTGGTAAATGAACTTGCATTAAAAGGGACTCCTTTCAGAGAGGCCTATAAAATCGTAGGTGAGTCAATAGAGAACGGAACATTTACACCTGGCACTGAAATACACCATACACATGAGGGAAGCATTGGCAACCTATGTAATAGTGATATTGAAGATATGATGGACGAGATCCTGTCTCAGTTTAAATTTGAAAAAACCAAAGAAGCAATTCAGCAATTGCTATCTTAACCATAAATAAAGCATAAGAAATGAATGTATCAGTATTAGCAAACACCCTTATAGGCTCTGAAATCATTAAAATTGGTAACGAGGTTAATGATATGAAGCGAAAAGGAGCGCAGATTGCAAACCTGACCATTGGAGACTTTGATCCGTCGATTTTTCCAATCCCTGCTGAACTTAAAGATGAGATTATCGATGCTTACCATCATAATCATACCAATTATCCACCTGCTGATGGCATTTTGCCACTTCGGGAAACGGTAGTTGATATTTTAAAGGACAGGTATTCATTGGACTATGCGGTATCGGATATTTTAATTGCAGGAGGTTCCAGGCCATTGATCTACGCCACTTACCTGGCTTTAATTGATCCTGGCGATAAGGTGATTTATCCTGCACCATCATGGAATAATAATCATTATTGTCACCTTTCATCTGCAAAAGGTATAGCGGTAGTAACTACAGTAGAGAATAACTTTATGCCCACCGCCGATCAATTAAGGCCACATTTAAAGGGAGCAACGTTACTTGCGCTTTGTTCTCCACTAAATCCTACCGGTACAATGTTTACGCAGGAGCAGCTTGAAGAGATCTGTGAGGTGGTAATTCAAGAAAACAAATCAAGAGGAGCAGAAGAAAAGCCCCTATATGTCTTATACGACCAGATCTACTCTTTACTAACCTTTGGTCGCGCACATGTTAATCCGGTAAGTTTACGCCCGGAACTAAAAGAATATGTAATCTATATAGATGGAATTTCTAAATGTCTTTCTGCTACGGGTGTCAGGGTCGGATGGGCCTTTGGTCCGGAAGTCATTATCAGTAAAATGAAGGCATTGCTTGGTCATATTGGTGCGTGGGCACCTAAGGCAGAGCAGGTAGCGGTAGCTAAGTACTTTAAAAACAAGAATCTTGTTGATCGTTTCCTGGGCTCGTTTAAAAAGCAAGTTCAAATCAGTCTGGATGAGCTTCACAATGGCTTTCAGCAATTAAAATCAGAAGGTTTTAATGTAGATTCTGTAATCCCTATGGGGGCTATTTATTTGACGCTGAAAATCGATTATATAGGTAAAACAACACCATCGGGAGATTTGATTAAAAACAGTGCAGACGTAAATTTCTACTTAATTAAAGAAGCTCAGGCGGCGCTGGTTCCTTTTTCAGCATTTGGAAACGACGAATCAATGGCCTGGTTCAGAGCTTCTGTGGGTGGATGCTCTTTGCAGGATATTAAAGATATGTTGCCGAGAATTAAAGCCGCGCTAGGAAAGTTAAAATAAAAGCTATTTAAATTCCGAAGTTTTATGAAATTCGATGTCCGGATAATCCCTCATGGTCATATTGATCATGAATTCATTATCTGCAAGGAAAACAGGGTTGCCATCTTTATCTTGGCCAATATGCTGTTGCTTACGTTTTAGGAATTCCTCTAATTTCTTCTTGTCTTTAGATGTTACCCAGTTTGATCTGCCATAGCTTAAGGTTCTGAAATATGCTTTAGCACCATATTCATGCTCAAGTCTGAAAGCAATAACTTCAAATTGAAGTTCTCCAACAGCGCCTATTATTTTTCTATTACCAGGTTGTTGTATAAATAGCTGAGCAACGCCTTCTTCGGTAAGCTGTTGTATGCCTTTTTCCAGCTGTTTAGTGCGCAGAGGGTCTCGGTTCTCTACTTCCTTAAATATTTCAGGAGAGAAGCTGGGAATGCCCTTAAATTGCAATTGTTCTCCTTCTGTAAGGGTGTCGCCAATTTTGAAATTACCACTATCATATAAACCGACAACATCACCCGGCCATGCCTCTTCTACGATGCTCTTTTCATTGGCCATAAAGTCCATTGGGTTAGAGAATTTTAGCTTTTTACCTTGTCTGGTATGGAAGTAAAATTTATTACGCTCAAATTTTCCTGAACATATTCTTAAAAAGGCAATACGGTCACGGTGTTTAGGGTCTAAGTTAGCGTGGATCTTAAAAACAAAGCCTGAAAAGTTCTTTTCACTAACCAGAACTTCACGCTGTTCAGCTTCGCGGCTTCTAGGGCTTGGGGCAATCTGAACAAAAGTGTCTAAAAGCTCTTTTATCCCAAAATTGTTAATCGCACTTCCAAAAAATACAGGAGCAAGCAATCCTTCAGTGTACATGCTTTTGTCAAGCTTACCATAAACGCCATCTACCAATTCTAAGTCGTCTTTTAAGCCATCAAGTTCTTTTGGCTTTAAAAACTTACCCAGGTTTTCATCGTTCAGGTCGCTTACTTCAATAACAGGCTCGCTAATCTTAGTCTTATCTGGTTCAAATAGATTCAGGTGATTATTGTAAATACTATAAACCCCTTTAAAAGTATGTCCTTGCCCAATAGGCCAGGAAAGAGGGCACAAGCTGATGTTAAGTTTATTCTCAATTTCATCAAGCAGATCAAATGCATCCTTACCCTCACGATCCATCTTATTAATAAAGATGATCACAGGGGTATTACGCATCCGGCACACAGCCATTAACTTTTCAGTTTGCTCTTCAACACCCTTTACACAGTCAACTACCAGAATAACACTGTCAACTGCCGATAGGGTACGGTAAGTATCCTCCGCAAAGTCTTTGTGACCAGGGGTATCTAATATATTGATGCGCTTGTTGCTATACTCAAATCCCATTACAGAAGTAGCCACGGATATTCCACGTTGCTTTTCTATTTCCATGAAATCGGAGGTATTGCTTTGATTTGCTTTATTCCGTTTAACTGCCCCGGCAGTATTTATAGCCCCTCCAAAAAGTAAAAATTTTTCTGTTAATGTAGTTTTACCTGCATCGGGGTGACTGATAATGGCAAATGTTTTTCGTTTTTCTATTTCCGGGTTAATCATAAAGAGTTTAAGCGTGTTGTGCTTGATAAAAGGCTGCAAAGATAAGGAAAAAAAAGTGTGGAATGTGTAAAAGGAAAAGCCGGCACATTTATGCCGGCTTTTCTTTATAAAATTTATCTAGCCTCTTCCGCTTCTGGATGATCTCGAAGAGGAGTTATTTTCTCTTCCGCCGCCGCCATTTCCTCGGCTTTCAGATCCTCTGGAAGGCCTGCTTTGCTCAACCCTTTCAGATCTTTGAGGTTGAGGTCTGGCTTGTTCTTGCCTAGGTTGTTCTTGTCTAGGCTGAGGTCTTTCTTGCCTAGGTTGTTGAACCGGCTCTTGTCTGGGCTGAGTCTGTCTAGGTTGCGCTTCTTGTCTAGGTTGCGACTGAATCCTTTCTTGTCTTGGCTGTTGAACCGGCTCCTGTCTTTGTTGCTGAGGTTGAGCTTCCTGTCTCGGTTGAGCCTGATTCTCTCTTGTAGAACGAGCAGGTCTTTGAGAAGGAGAAGTGTTTCCTTGCTGTACTCTTTCAGGACGGCTGTTTACTCTTGTGCCCTCATTTGTTCTGTTGTCAGTTGGTTGGCTACCATCTCTTGATACCCTACCATTAGTTACTCTTCCATCAGCATTACTTCTATCATTGCTGCTGCGGTCAGTTCTAGGACTTGCATACCCTTCGCCACGAACCGGATTTCTTGGAGCTACATTTCCGGCATTAGTTTCTCTGCTACTTCTGCCATTTGGTCTGTAGATTTCAACTTTGTTTCCGCTAATACTACTTCTGCCGGGTCTGCTGCTTCTATCTATGTTATAAACAGGAACTGCCTGTCTGGTCGAGCGTCTGATGTCGTCTGCCCTTGGGCCAGTATAATAATTACGGCTGTTTCTTGAATAAACATTATTGATGATAGTTGTATTGTGAATGATAGTTACGTTTCTACGCGAATAGTAACGCGGGAAATTGCTATAATAGATATTTCTTTGAGGAACAAATACCCACCAAAGATCCGGAATATTGATGTTGACATTAATATTCATACCAGGACCCATTGGGGCCCATCCATAATAGCCGCCACCGCTTCTCCAACTTACCCATGCCGGACCCCATACAGTATCAGGAATCCATACCCATTGGCTATAACGGTTATAAACCCATCTTCCATAATGAAAAGGAGCCCATCCCCAGTCGTAATCAGAAACCCATGTGTTACCATATTCTGTCATAGCCCATCGGCCATTTGAATAATATGGTCTGAAGTCTTCTTGTTCTACATCTGGTCGCCAAACATAGCCATATTGAGAATCCTGAATCCAAGTGCCATAAGGCGATAATTCGTCATAAAAAGATTGCAAGGAGATATCCTCGTCTTGTGCCATAACCCGCTGTGCGGTCCCGGTTAAGAGGAGCATAAGCCCCAGCACAATAGCCGGTAATTTGATGATGTTTTTCATAGTGTGTGTGTTTAAATTTACCTAACGATCTTTATCTATCAATTTGAGTTCCAAATAATCTAAAAAGTTTAATCTGTTTAAGAAATATTACATTACGATTATGAGGTATGACGTAATTTTATTGGTTTAAGTATTATTTAGGCCAATGTATAATCGGTTTGCCTTTTAAACAAATTACGAAAAATAATTTGCAAGCGGTTATATTTAGATAGAAGATTACCCTTTGCTTATAATATTTACTTCATCAAATGCGCTTTCCAGCAAATTATTTTCTTCTTTTGTAAGCAAAACAAAATCTATGACAAAAGGCACCTTATTTCTTATTCCAGTACCTCTGGCAGAAAACGCAGCCCATAAATCTTTTACAAGCTTTCTTGGAGATACCATCAATTCCATAAATACCTACATTGTTGAAAATGAGAAAACAGCGCGTAAGTTTTTGAAGGAAGCAGGAATAAAAGTACCTCAGAGTGATCTTGTAATTCATGATTATGGTAAACATAAGCGCAACGACTCCTTTGTTCCATATTTTAAGGAACTAATGACAGGAAAAGACGTTGGTTTAATGAGCGAAGCCGGGTGTCCGGGAGTTGCAGATCCGGGAGCTGATATTGTTGCAGAAGCACATAAAAGAGGCATTAAAGTAGTTCCTCTTGTTGGTCCAAGTTCTATTTTACTGGCATTAATAGCCTCTGGGTTTAACGGACAAAGTTTTACTTTTCATGGCTATTTACCGATTGATAAAGTAGAAAGGGGAAAGAAAATTAAGGAACTGGAGCAATTGGCAGATAAAAATAAACAGACCCAAATTTTTATAGAGACGCCCTTTAGGAACAATCATTTATTTGAGGATGTGTTAAAGAGTTGCCAACCTCAAACCTTACTTAGTATTGCCAGCAACATTACGTCGGATGAAGAATACATTAAGACAATGCCAATTGCATTGTGGAGGAAAGAACGAATAGATTTACATAAAAAGCCGACAATCTTTTTGCTGTACCGTCAGGTTTAGCGGTACATATTTTTGCTTTCTATAAAAGCAAGAACATTGTCGGGGGCAAAATACTGAACATTTTTGCCCTCTTTAATCCCTTTGCGAATAAAAGTAGATGAAATATCCATCTGTGGAGTTTCGGTAATAATAATTGAAGGATGATTTTCCCATTCGCCAATATCTATACCTGGTCTTGGATATACATATATCTGATAATTCTTTAAAAGAATCTCGTAATTTTTCCATTTTTTAAGGGAAACCAAATTATCTGCTCCCATTATTAATACAAATTCTTTCCCAGGATATTTTTCTTGTAGATAAGCCAACGTATCAATGGTATAAGAAGGCTGTGGAAGACCGAATTCGATGTCGCTAACCCTAATTTTTTCTGAGTTTTCGATTGCTAGCTTGGCCATCTCCAATCGGTCGTACATATTTGTCAGACCGTTTTTATTCTTCAGTGGGCTATGAGGCGAAACTACTAACCAAACTTCCTTTAGCCCGGTAAAACTTGCCATATAATTGGCAATTACCAGATGTCCGGTATGTATGGGGTTAAAAGAACCAAAGAATAACCCTGTTTTCATCATTTAGCTATTGATAAAATCTCCAACAAGTTTTTCAGCTTCGGCACATGCCGTATCTAATTCGTAGTTTTTTAAGATAACATCAAATTTATCTGCGTAGCCAAGCTCTTTTTCGGCCTTTATAAAACGTTCCTGTAGTTTTTCGGCACTATCAGTGCCACGACCACTCAAACGTTCTTTTAGCACCTCTAAAGAAGGCGGTTGAACAAAGATAGCTAATGCATCATCCTCATACTTGCGCTTTAGGCGCAATCCACCCTCTACATCAATGTCAAATATCACATGTTTGCCATCATTCCAGATGCGTTCAATTTCAGATCTTAAAGTGCCATAAAAAGTACCGTTATAAACTTCTTCAAATTCTACAAATTCCTGATGAGCAACTTTGTGCAGAAAATCTTCTTTAGAGATAAAGTAATAATCCTTGTCATTTTTTTCATCTCCCCGCAACTGGCGTGTTGTTGCAGAGATAGAAAAACTTAGGGAAGGAAACTTCTTAAGTAAGTGTTTTACAATTGTTGTTTTTCCGGCTCCAGATGGTGCAGAAAATATGATAAGTTTACCTTGTTTCATTTTTGTGTTGTCGTTTTTCAGCCAATGGCTTACAAAACATTTAATAATTGTTCCTTAATTTTTTCGAGCTCTTCTTTCATGCCCACAACCAACTGCTGTATTTGCGCATCGTTAGCTTTTGCACCCATGGTATTGATCTCCCTGCCTATTTCCTGAGAAATAAAGCCAAGTTTTTTTCCGTTGGCATCTTTGCTTTTTAAGGTTTCAATAAAGTAATCACAATGACTTCTCAGGCGAATCTTTTCTTCAGTAATATCAAGTTTGTCAATATAATAGATTAGCTCTTGCTCTAAGCGGTTCTGATCTACATTTATCTTTCCTACATTATCTTCAAGGAACTGATTTAATCTGCTCCTGATCTGAGGAATTCTAAGGGGTTCCAAAACTTCAATTTCCGAAAAGAATTGAAGAATATTTTTAATTCTCAATTCAAGGTCAGTCTTTAAAACAACCCCCTCGGCAAGTCTGAATTGGTTAAAACTTTCAAGGGCCTTAATAAACGTATTGTTTAAAATGTCCCAGTCATTTTCATTAACATCTTCGTCAGAATAACTGATTACCTCAGGAAAATTAAGAACAGCCTGTAAAAGATTATTAGAGTTGGCTCCTAATTGGATATTGATTTCTTCAAGTTGCTTGTAATATTTGCTCAATAGAGCAGCATTAATAGTTGCACCTTTTAAGTTTTCTTCGCTGCGTTCTATGTTTATAGAAACGCTTACTTTTCCGCGTTCAATTTCCTTGCTGCAGATATTACGCAGCAATAATTCCTTTTCCGAGAAAGCTCTTGGTAGTTTTAAATTCAGTTCCAGGAACTTACTGTTTAAAGATTTTATCTCTACTGCAAACTTTACGTTTTCGTGATCAGTAGAAGCCAGGCCATACCCTGTCATTGATTTTATCATGTGCAAAGATATAATTTATTGCCTTTTCAAACTCATTTAACTTTTTTTAACTTAGTTCATTGGCAAACAATGGTTAAGTTTACAAAAAATATTCGTTAGATGATAAGGCCCGGTTATTTAAATATTTTAGTATTCCTATTGTTCTTTGTGACATCCGTATCCTCTGTCTCAGCTCAGCAAGAGTTTATTCTTAAAGGAGCTGTAATGGAAAAAGGAGCCTCTACACGTGTTGCAGCTGCACAAATTATAAATAAAAGAACAGGATTATCTGTTTTAAGCAGCGACTTTGGGTTGTTTCAGATCAGAGCTGTACCAGGCGATACGCTTGTGGTAATTAAAATTGAATATTCGGATGCCGAAGCAGTGGTCCCGGCAGCAGGTAAAGACCTCATTGTTTATTTAGATAGGGGAAGAACCCTTAGAGAGGTTAACATTACAGGACAAAGCAAAAAACAGGAACTGAACGATATAAAAAGGGATTTTAAAAATAAAGGCTCATTCTACCAAGGAAAGCCACCACTTTTGTCATTTCTTTTTAAGCCACTTACCGCTGTTTATGAATTGTTAGGCCGGACACCTAAAAATGCAAGAAGATTTGGTCGCTATTATGAAACGGAGATGCAACAGTCTTTAATAGATGGATTCTTTAATGAAGTTATCATTCAGAACAATACCGATTTAAAGGGAGAAGCATTGGAAAAATACATGCTTGATTATAGGCCGGAATACGAAAAAGCTAAAAATTGGACAGAATACGACGCTGTCAAATACATAAAAGAGTCTTATAAATCATATACAGACACCTTAAAAAAATAGGCTAAAATTCTAAATAGAAAGGGCCTCACATGCTTTTTCTGCGGCAAGCTTTTCAGCATTCTTTTTATTGTAATCCCTGCCCGTACCAAAACTTTCGCCTTCAATAACTGCCTGTATCGTAAATAATTTTGTGCTTTCGCCTTCGCTATTTTGAACCATATCAAAAGATATATCTTTTCCATGACGCTGGCACCATTCGATCAATTTACTTTTAAAATTAGTTTCAGTGAGCTCCAGCGTGTGAATATCGATGTAGGGTTTCACTATTCTTTTAAGTAAAAAATCTTTGGTGAAATTATATCCTTTATCAAGATACACAGCGCCAACAAGGGCTTCAAATGCATCTCCCAACATAGAATGATGTTTGGTTTGGATATTTACAGCTTTTTGGTCAAAAACGATCAATTGATCAAAGCCCATCTTTCTGGCAAGCTGATTGAGGTTGGCACGATTTACAATTTTTGAACGCATTTCCGTTAAAAAACCTTCTTCTTTATAAGGATAGCTTTTAAACAGTAATTCGGCAATTACAGAGCCTAGAATAGCATCGCCTAGGAATTCTAAACGTTCATTACTACTCCGACTGCCGTTTTTTAGGATTTTTGCCACAGACCTATGCCTGAACGCCATTTTATACAAAACAGTATTTCCAGGCACAAAGCCTAAAATGTTGTTCAACTTTTTTATAAAGTCTTTATCGGATGACAGATAAAGCTTATACAGGTCAAATAATGGCATTAATTATTGCAAAATTAAAGGAGGCTAACAATAGCCTCCGCAAAGTGCTTTTTATTCTTCGTATTTTTTAAAAATCACAGAAGCATTGTGACCTCCGAAGCCAAAAGTGTTACTTAATGCAGCACGGATAGGTCTCTTTTGTGCCACATTAAACGTGAAATTCAATTTCGGATCAAACGCAGGATCATCAGTAAAGTGATTAATAGTAGGAGGTACTATATCATTTTTTACTGCAAGGATAGATGCAATTGCTTCTATGGCGCCTGCAGCACCTAATAAATGTCCCGTCATAGATTTAGTAGAGCTGATGTTTAATTTATAAGCATCCTCTCCAAACAAATCAACGATAGCTTTCGTCTCAGAAATGTCTCCCAAAGGAGTTGAGGTTCCATGAACATTGATGTAATCAATATCCGCAGTAGTTAAACCAGCATCTTTAAGCGCGTTTGTCATTACCATTTTTGCGCCTAATCCTTGCGGATGTGGAGCTGTAATATGGTTAGCATCTGCACTCATTCCACCACCAACTAATTCGGCATAGATCTTAGCACCTCTTTTCTTAGCATGTTCCAGTTCTTCCAAAATAATGGTTCCTGCACCTTCACCGGCAACAAAGCCATCTCGGTCTTTATCAAACGGTCTTGACGCTGTTTGAGGATCATCGTTTCTGGTCGATAAGGCATGCATTGCATTAAAACCACCAATACCTGCTTCGTTAATGATTGCCTCAGATCCACCGCTAATCACGATATCGCACATATTCAAACGAATATAATTGTACGCATCGATCATTGCATTTGTAGACGAAGCACATGCAGAAACTGTAGCAAAATTAGGCCCCCTAAGTCCATATTTTATAGAAATATGGCCCGGAACAATGTCAATTATTACTTTCGGAATAAAGAACGGATTCATGCGCGGAGTACCGTCGCCTAAAAAGAAGTTCTTCATTTCATCCTGAAATGTTTTAAAGCCGCCGATGCCTGAGCCCCAAATTACGCCAACACGGTTGGTATCGATTTGTGAAAAATCGAAATTGCCATCCTTTACAGCTTCATCTGTGGCTACTAAAGCATATTGAACAAATGGATCTAGCTTGCGCGCTTCCTTTTTGTCCAAAAAATCTTCTGGATTGAAGTTTTTAAGCTCACATGCAAATTTGGTCTTGAACTTTGAGGTATCAAAACCTGTAATGGGGCCAGCGCCACTCACCCCATTTAACAGGCCATCCCAGAATTCCGGGATTGTACTGCCAATAGGAGTGAGCGCACCCAACCCTGTAACTACTACTCTTTTTACTTCCATTTATACGGATTATACGGAGACCGTATTTTACTTAACGTTTTTTTCTAAGTAAGCAATTGCTTGACCAACTGTACCAATGGTCTCAGCCTGATCATCAGGGATTGCTACATTGAATTCTTTTTCAAACTCCATAATAAGTTCTACTGTATCTAAAGAATCCGCACCTAAATCGTTAGTGAAAGAAGCCTCTGGTGTAACTTCGCTTTCATCCACACCTAATTTTTCAACGATAATAGCCTTAACTCTTGAAGCAATATCAGACATAATGTTATAATTTAATGGTTAAATAATTCAGTGCAAAGAAAAATAAATTCTTACACATTTCAAATGTTTTTATTTCTCTATCAATTTTAATGTTTTTATTTCGAACATTAAAGTAAAATTAGTTTTATAATTTCGTAATCCCGTAAATATACTGCGTTTTGAACAAAACTTATTTAAAACTATCGTTAGACCTCGATTTTGTACTAATTGCCATTACTGCATCGCTAAAGGATTATATGCTTTGTCATAAAGTAAATACTAGTCTTAATTTTAATTTTGAAAAGGTTGAGGATCACGAGGTTTACTTTAATATTGATGAAGACCCATTACCGTTTTCAAAGTATTATTTTTACGTTGAACAAGGTGAAATTGAATATTATATCCTTAACAACCGAAATGCCGAAGGGTTTTTAATTCCTGAAATGAATAAAGTAGATTTTTTTATGATTATTCATCAGTACATTGATAAAGAAGATCTTAATTTTATAATCAATGGATTGAATAAACTACCTGATATTCAGGTAGCTGCGCAGATAGATCCACGCAAATTGAAGTCGAGGGAAAATTTGATAATGTAAATTTTATATTGTAGGTGTATTAAATACACTATATTTGAACTTACATTATCAGACAAATAACATTAATAATCAGACGGGCATGGGTTTTTTATGTGAAAAATCATCGATTTGCCCGTCAATAATAAATTTAAGTAACTAAATGAAACCATTTCATTCCAGAACAAAAATTGTGGCCACCCTGGGCCCTGCTTCAGCTAAACCGGAAGTTTTATACAGTATGTTTAACGCCGGATTAGACGTTTGCCGTTTAAATTTTTCTCACGGTTCTCAGGCAGATCATCAGGAAGTATTGGATACCATTCGTAATATCAATGAAAAATACAATTATAATGTAGGTATCCTTGCCGATTTACAGGGACCTAAAATTAGAATTGGTATGGTTAAGGATGGTGGTATTAACTTAGTTAATGGAAACCGTACCATCATTACTACGCAAGAATGCATAGGAAATGAAGAACGGATTTACATCACTTACGATACTTTTCCAAAAGATGTAAAAGCTGGCGAAATCATCCTTTTAGATGATGGTAAGCTGCAAATGCGTGTTATCGAAACTAACCTTAAAGACGAAGTTCTTTGCGAAATAGTTCACGGTGGTATTCTTACCTCAAGAAAAGGGGTGAATTTACCCAATACAAAAGTTTCTATTCCTTCTCTTACAGTTGAAGACAGAAAAAACCTTGAGTTTGTTCTCGAAAACGATGTAGAATGGATTGGGCTTTCATTTGTTCGTAATGCTGAAGACATTATTGAATTAAAAGACATCATCAAACAAAGAGGTAAAACTGCTCGTGTAATCGCAAAAATCGAAAWNCYTKAAGSNNARTTKCRAWWAYWSRYNNAWTTRYWGCTKWYYMTSATGGYAWCRYRRKNNTGCMYRKGRNNTGAMSWRNGGAKTTNAMATGCCWWWSGAWGMWKTTMCWTYKTTACAAAAARTNATYGTAMRWRNATGTARAKCYGNNCWTCAWWWCCKRTRNATTMTTGCSWMSSAAATGWWGRASNGKATNNTTACWWCACYTASGMYAMYKYNTSCWRARGWTRWYKWYRKYRYTAMSWMYRWWNNTGAWRGYSCWNATSCRKTMNTRCWWMGTGGCGAGACCTCAGTAGGTGAGTTTCCGCTTATCGTTATTGAGACGATGCAGAAGATCATTCAGAACATCGAAACCAATAACTATCCATTCCACCCTGAAAAGTTCCTTAAACCGAAATCTGAGAGCTTCTTAAGCGATGCAGTTTGCGATACTGCTTGTTTCCTGTCTAAACAAACAAACGCAGTTGGTATCGTCTCTATGACTGTGAGCGGATATACTGCATTTGAAATTTCAAGCCACAGACCTAAGGCTTTAACTTATATCTTCACCAGTAACAGATCTCTATTAAATACTTTGAGCCTTCTTTGGGGTGTTCAAGGTTTTTACTATGACAAATTTGAAAGTACTGATGAKWYSWWTSWWGATGWWAWYAGYSWGSWTMAGSNANATACNAAANNGYTAARANMRGRAGANGYGNTYRTKWASRSWRMKRSTRTWSMWMTSGRWSRKMRMSGYAWMAYWAATATGTTAAAAATCACTGTTATTGATTAATATTCAGTAANAGAAAAAAAAAATCCTACTTTTGCAATCCTGAAAAAAGGAGAGTTGTCCGAGTGGTTGAAGGAGCACGCCTGGAAAGTGTGTATACCTCAAAAGGGTATCGAGAGTTCGAATCTCTCACTCTCCGCATGTAAAGGATTGAAAAATAAAAAGAGGGCGTACACCCTCTTTTTGTTTTCTAAAGCATCTCTCCGGAATATAAGATCAAAGGAATTATTCTGAAAAGGAGTAGTTCTGCTATATTATTTAAACGACTTACCAACGACTCTTGAATGACTTTGATACGACTCTGAACGACCTTTTGTCGTTTGTTAGCCTTTTGGCACTCAAGTAAAATCCGGCTATAAACTACGCTAGTTTATGTTTAAGTTATTTGATTTCCTTGCCAATATCTGCATCCCAGGCGTCAAAATACTTTTGGGAGTCTGAATGAAATGGGATTAGCGCGTGATGTTCGATAATACGTTTTCTTAAGCCCCACCAGGTTATGCGTTGTATCTTTAATATGTATATGATACCAACGGCATTATGTGCTGTACTTGGATCTGGTTCATACGATAATAGTATGTGTTTGGCCATAGAGCGTTAATTTATATTTGTTTAGTATGTCTAATGAATAGACTTATCCCTATTACAAAGGTATAAAAATCTATAATTTGTCAACACAAAAAAATTTACTCTAATGTAATATTTTAACCTCAATTTAAACAGTACACCGCTACGGTCCCAAAAACTAAATTTTTATACATAAATATAACAAAGCGGCCAGTGAACAACCTATAATCGGCCCTAATACCGGTATCCAGGCATAACTCCAGTTGTTTCCACCTTTACCTGCAACAGGAAGTATGGCGTGCATAATTCGGGGGCCAAGATCCCTTGCCGGATTAATGGCATATCCTGTTGTACCACCAAGAGATAGTCCAATAACCCAAACCAGGAAGGCTACAGGTATAGCGCCAACAGAGCCCAAGCCAATTGGAGATCTATCTGTACCTAATGATGCGTCTGTAAAATGAAATATCACAAAAATCAGCACAAAAGTGCCTATTATTTCACTAATCAGATTTGAAATGGTATTTGGTATAGCTGGTGCTGTGCAAAAGGTAGCCTGTTTTGCCCCTTTATCTTCAGTTCCTTTATAGAAATCTTTAAATAAAAGCCAGACCAGAAATGATCCCAGCATTGCGCCTATAAATTGAGCGGCAATATAAGAGGGGACATCTGCCCAGTTAAACCTTCCTGCAATTGCCAAACCAATTGTTACGGCTGGATTAAGATGAGCTCCGCTATATGGGCCGGCAACTACAACGCCTACAAATACAGCGAGCGCCCAGGCTGTGGTAATTACCATCCAGCCCCCATTATTTCCTTTAGTTCCGGTTAGAACGACATTAGCAACAACACCGTTGCCCAATAAAATCATAAACATAGTGCCGAGGATTTCGGCTGAAAATGCAGACATGCTGATAAGATTTAAATAAGTTATTCGTTTGGTTAATTTTCAGCGTATGCTTTTGCCGCTTTTACAGCTCTATTCCATCCTTTGATACGCTCTTCTATATTTTTTGCCTTTCCGGCTTTAAAGCTTTTATCTATTTTCCACTGACCACTAATGTCGTCCATGCTGCTCCAGTAGCCCACAGCCAAACCTGCCAGGTACGCTGCCCCCAAGGCGGTAACCTCTGTTACCTGGGGTCTGATTACTGTTGTTTCAAGCACATCAGCCTGAAATTGCATAAGTATGTCGTTGGCGGTTGCGCCTCCGTCTACTCTTAACTCTTTAATTCTAAGTCCTGAATCTGCTTCCATAGCCTTTAAAACCTCCATTGTTTGGAAAGCAATGCTTTCAATGGCTGCTCTGGCAAGGTGAGAGGCATTTGTGCCCCTGGTAATTCCCGTAATGGTGCCTCTGGCATCCTGATTCCAATGTGGAGCCCCAAGACCTGCGAATGCAGGAACAAGGTATACGCCACCCGTGTCTTCTTCCCTTAAAGCTAGTTCTTCTACATCGGCAGATGTGGCAATTAAGCCTAGCCCATCCCTTAGCCATTGTACAACTGCACCTCCTATAAATATACTTCCTTCTAACGCGTACTGTACTTTTCCGTTTATTTTCCAGGCAATGGTAGTTACCAGGTTGTTTTGCGATACGATAGGCTTATCTCCAATATTCATCAGCATAAAGCATCCGGTTCCATAAGTGTTTTTAACCATACCTACTTCTGTGCACATTTGACCAAAAAGAGCGGCTTGTTGGTCGCCAGCTATGCCTGCAATAGGTATTTTAGCTGCAAGGACATTGCCTGTGGTTTCACCATAAACTTCACTCGATGATTTTACTTCGGGAAGGATGTTGCGCGGGATGTTAAAAAGGTCAAGCAATTCCTGATCCCAGTCTAGGGTGTGGATGTTATAAATCATTGTCCTTGATGCATTGGTCACATCGGTAACATGGACTCTGCCATCAGTTAGCTTCCATATCAGCCACGAATCTATAGTTCCAAAGGCGATGTCTCCTGCTTCAGCTTTTTCTCTTGCTCCGGGAACATTTTCCAGTATCCATCTGATTTTTGTTGCCGAGAAATAAGCATCTATAATAAGTCCCGTTTTTTCCTGTACGGTTTTGGCCAGCCCTTGTGCTTTTAATTCGTCACAGTAGGCAGATGTGCGTCTGTCTTGCCAGACAATGGCGTTGTGTAGTGGTTCTCCGGTTTTTCTGTCCCATAGTACTGTTGTTTCCCGCTGATTCGTTATGCCAATAGCAGCGATGTCGTTAGGTGTGATACTTGCTTTTATGATCGCTTCGGTTGCTACCGCAACCTGGCTAGACCAAATTTCGGTAGCATTATGTTCTACCCATCCTGGTTGAGGATATATTTGCTTAAACTCTCTTTGTGCAATTGAAATGATGCTCCCTTCTTTATCAAAAACAATTGCTCTCGAACTTGTAGTTCCCTGGTCAAAGGATAGAATATATTTATTCATACTTTATATTTGGAATAATGTGTAATAAAACGTAAGTATAAGAAATCATTATCGAAAGTAAAAGCAAGTAGTGTGAAATTATTTGTTTTTCTATGCTATAGTTTTAGGAAGGTCTGTATTTAATTGTTTGTATCAAATTAGATACAATTTAATAGGGAGCAAACTAATTGAAAGATAATATTTGTAAGCAAAAATGAATGTTGTAACAAGTTTTAAACGAGTGGTAACCAGTATTTAAAGGGGATATGATGGCGTTGTTTTTAAAATTGGCACATTTCTTTCTGATGAACATGAAAAAACTACACAAAATGAAAAAATTAATTGTTTTGGCCATAGGCCTATTTGTAGCCGGTGCAGCAAATGCACAGAGCCCGATTAGATTGGGTGTTAAGGGAGGCTTAAACTTACCGAACATTATTAAGGGTGACGGTAATAATGATTTTAAAACAAAAGTTAATCCTGGTTTTAATGCGGGTATTACTTTAGATATCAATCTGATTAAAGGATTGGCATTTACTCCGGAGTTACTATATTCTACAAAAGGGTATAAAGCAGAGACTCCTTTTGGTGAATTTACGCAAACTACTCATTTTATTGATATTCCTATTTTAGCAAGTATTAACGTTGGTGGTTCAGGATTGAATTTAGTGGTTGGTCCTCAGGTATCTTTCCTTACTTCAACTAAAAACAAATTTGAAAATGGATTTGGAGCTGCTGAAGAAACAATCATTGAAGATAAATCAGATAGATTTAAGAAAAGCCTGGTTGGTGGTGTAATTGGATTTAGATACGATGTAACTGATAAGATAGACCTTCATGGTCGTTATGCATTGGATTTCCAGAAAAACAACGAGAATGGATCAAAGGAAACTCCAGAATATAAGAACCAGGTGTTCTCTGTTGGGTTAGGATTGAAATTCTAATTGTTTGGGTTGGAGAATTAAATACTCGATTTTTGAAAAAGGGCCTGATCAGTACATAACTGATCAGGCCCTTTTATTTAAGCTAATCTCACTAGAGTGTATCAAATCCGAGACACTCACAACGCGCTAGTTTACTAGGTTTTGATGAATACGTGGTTTTGTTTGTAAATATCAGAAAATGAGTTGTTTGTCTGGTTTCTTGCTTCCCTTTTAATCGTTGGTTTTGGTTTCTTTGGCATGGTTATTACAATACACCCTGTGAATTTTAAATAGAAAACTATGAAAAAATTATTCATTATAGGACTAGGACTAACAGTAAGTAGTTTAGCTTTTAAGGCAAATGCACAGACTTCACAGTCGGCTGCGAATGACAAAATGAGCTTCGGTATTAGAGCCGGTGCCAACTTGATGAATATGGGCAAAATCCAGGGGGGTGGCCAAGATTATTCAACAGACTCAAGAGTCGGATTTCAGGCAGGTATTTATGCCGATTTACCAATGGGCGGAGGGTTTGCCTTCTTACCAGAAGCGATGTTTATACAAAAGGGAGCTAAATTAAGTGAAAACGGTCTTGATTTTGATACTAAAGTGTCTTACATAGACATTCCTGTATTAATCGGATATAAGGCTACGCCAGAGTTAACTGTATTTGCAGGCCCTCAGGTATCATTCCTTCTTTCACAAAAATCAACAGGTGCACTTAATAATGGTATTGAGGGAGAATCGACCGACACAGAGAATTTTAGTAAGTCGTTGGCCGGTGGTGTAGTTGGTCTGGGCTATAGTATCACACCAAATATCAATGTGAACGCACGATATATGATGGACTTCCAAAAAGCACTTAAGGATGATGTAAATCAGGATAAGATTAAGAATAAAGGATTTGCATTGTCATTAGGTTACACTTTTTAAGTTGGCCGGTTTTTGAAGTGTAAGTGAAAGAAATTGAGGTCCTTGCAAGAATATCAAAAATTGCATGTAACTTTAAAAAGTTATGAAAGAGGCATCTGCTTCTCCATCATACTTCAAAAAGATAACCAACGAGAGCAGGAAAGAAATTAATCCCTAATTGTGTGTGAGGATAATATTCCTATTTAACCTTAAAAAGCATCCTGAATAGGGTGCTTTTTTTTATAACTTTGAAATTTAAACAATCCACTGCCGTAATGAACGTTAAACATCTGCTTATTGCTACCTTCCTTTTATCTATCTCAGTATCGTCAACAAAGGCTCAAAAAAAATCTTATTTACAAACTTTAACAGAGAAGAATCAATGGGTTGATTCTGTATTCAATAAATTGAACAGACGTCAGAAAATTGCCCAAATGTTCTTTGTAAGGGCGCATACCAATCTGGGGAAGGCTTATGAAGATTCTATTGCCAATGTAATTAAAAAGGAAGATGTTGGTGGTTTGGTGTTTTTTCAGGGAGGTCCTGGCCGACAAGCTATTTTAACAAATCAATACCAGTCTCTATCAAGAGTACCCTTATTGATTACTTCTGATGGAGAGTGGGGCTTGGGGATGCGTTTGGATAGCACTATCTCTTATCCTTACCAAATGGCTTTAGGAGCTATTCAGGATAAAGAACTGCTTTATAAAATGGGATTGGAAGTGGCAAAAGATTATAAACGCATTGGTATGCACATGAATCTTGCACCAGATGTTGATGTAAATAATAATCCTAAAAATCCTGTTATAAATTATCGTTCTTTCGGAGAAAATAAATACAATGTAGCCACCAAGGCGGGTGAATATATGAGGGGGATGCAGGATGGAGGCTTGTTGGTTAGTATTAAACATTTTCCCGGGCATGGTGATACCGATGTAGATTCTCATTATGATCTTCCTCAACTGAAGTTTTCTAAAGCCCGTTTGGATAGTTTGGAGATTTATCCGTTTAGGGAATTGATCCGTCAGGGTGCTGCAGGTGTTATGATTGCACACATGAATATTCCGGCATTAGATAATACACAAAATATGCCTTCAACTTTATCGAAGCCCATTGTTACTGGTATTTTAAAGCAGGAATTGGGTTTTAAGGGACTGATTATTTCTGACGCTATGGGTATGAAAGGGGTGGTTAAATATTTTAAGGACGGAGAAGCTGATGTAATGGGTGTAATTGCAGGCAACGATATTCTGGAACTTTCAGAAAATAGCGATAGAGCAATAAAACTGGTTCGTAAAGCGGTTAGACAGGATCGAATAAGTATGGACAGAATTGATGAAAGTGTTAAAAAGATCCTTACTGCTAAATATTGGGCGGGCCTAAATGTCCGCGATTCAATTAATGAAAGAAATGTGGTTGCTGATGTAAACAGATCAGAAAGTAGGGTGCTTTTGCAAAAACTAGCTGATGCCTCTATGACCCTGTTAAGAGGAAAGGCAAACATTAGTCAGTTGTCTAAGGATAGAAGAACGGTAATCATCAGCTTAGGCACACCTGGAGTTACAGATTTTCAACGTGATTTAGGTGCGTACTATAAAAATTCAGTATTCTATACATTGGACAGGAATGCCAATGCTACAGCTATTGCAAAAATTTTGAGATATATTAATGTTTTTGATCAGGTAATTATTGGCATTCATGATACTCGTATCAGGCCTGGAAACGGGATGATTTTAAGTAACGACTTAAAGATGTTTATTAAGGATATGTCGTTAAGTAATGCAATTTTTGCTTTGTTTGCCAATCCGTATAACCTATCGGCATTGCCTGGTCTTGAGAACAGCAAGGGGCTTATAGTAGCCTATCAAAAAGAGGACTTCATGCAAAAAGCAGCAGCATCTGTAATTAAGAATCAACTGATTCCTACAGGGAGACTGCCCGTTACTGTGAATACTTTCTTTAAGTATGGCGACAAAGAGTAATTGTTAAATTACTTTGCTTTTTGTTGTTTATAAGATTCCGGATCAACTGCTTTTGGCGTCCAGTTTTTCAAGAAGTCGGTAACAGCTTTCACGCTATGTCCCGTTTTCTTTTTGCCGTTTGTATCTTTCTCATCCGTTTCCAGGTAAGCAGAATTTTGAGTATGCAGTAATTTCCCGCTACCATCAAGTATTACAAAAACAGGGAATCCGAAACGTTGTGGGTAATTAAGGCTGGCAAGCACAGCCTCGTTTTTATTTTCCGGGCTATAGTTCACCAAAACAACTTCGTAGTTGTCGTTAATGAATCGTTTTAATTCAGGCGTATTGTCTACCATTTTATGAAAAGCAATACACCAGCTGCACCAGTTACCGCCAATTTGCAAAAACACATGTTTCCCCTCTTTTTTAGCTTTAGCTACAGCGCCATCAATATCTGCGCGGGCATTGGCCTGTGGATTATATATATGCACCGCTTCTTTTTTCTCTTGTGCAGAGCTTGCGCCTACAGTTGCTATGGCAACAAGTAGTATTAAGGCTATCCTTTTCATTGTTCAATAATTTAATTGCAAAATTAATAGAATAGCTAACATCAATTGTAATACCAGTTTAATATTCTCTAGTTAAATAGTAGATTTTATTTGTAGCCATATTTTTCTAAATAAGTTATAGCTTTACGTAATGCCTCAACAACCTTTAAAATTGCTTAGAGCATCTGCCGGATCGGGTAAGACTTTTAGCCTAACCCTGCATTACCTTACACTTTTATTTAGCGGCCCGGGTAAATACAGAGAAATTCTTGCAGTTACCTTTACAAATAAGGCAACGGCCGAGATGAAGGAGCGGATATTGGGAGCCTTACAGGCGATCGCAAAAGGCGACCCCTCAGATTTTAAGCCACTTTTAAAGGCTAGCTATCCTGAGCTTTCTGATGAGCAGATTAAAGCAAAAGCACAGATAATTTACAGCAATATTCTTCATGATTTTGGTAGGTTCTCTGTAAGCACAATTGATGGTTTTGTTCAAAAGGTAATTCGAAGCTTTGCTTTTGAACTCAATCTGGACAGTGGATATAAGCTGGAGATGAACCATGATAAAGTAAAAGAAGAACTGGTTAAGGCACTGAATTTACAGATGGAAGCTGATCCTGAATTGCTGGAATGGGTAACGGCACTTGCCATAGACCGGATAAGTGATGGTAAGGACTGGAATTATCAGCGTGCGTTAAAGGATCTGGCTAATGAGATTTTTAAAGAACGATACTATCCTTTTCAGGAAGCGATGTTGCTTATGGGAGAAGATAGGTCAGCAGCATTCAATGCTTTAAAACATACCGTAACCTCAGGGATAAAAGCATTTAATAAAACCTTGTTTGATCAAGCTACGGATCTGAAATACATATTCGATCTTTCTGGTGTTTTGCCCGAAGAACTGGCACGTAAATCTGTTAACCCTTTGTTAAAGCTGGATAAGATATTGAATGAAGATTATAGTATTCTTCCTGCACTGGCCAATATGGTTGATGATTTTGAGCAGTGGCCGCATACCTCATTAAAGGATACATCAGGCGTAAGGCAGTTGTATGATGACCTTAATCCGGGCTTAAAGAAAATCGTTGACTTTTATCAAGAAGGTGCTGAACAATACTCAACATGGCTGGCTATTCATAAAAACAGTTCTTATTTACGGTTGATGCAGGAAATGGCACAGCAATTAAAGAATTACAGGGCCGAAAATAAAGCACTCCTTATCAGTGATGCCCAACAGCTATTGGTTGGCATAACAGGAGCAGATGCTGAAAATCCTTCCTTTATCTGGGAAAAAACAGGAAATAGGTATAAGCATTTTTTATTTGATGAATTTCAGGATACCAGCACCATGCAGTGGCTTAATTTTTTGCCGCTTATCAGAAATGCGCTGTCAGAATTTGAAGGGAGTACTACCGAGCACCTCATTGTAGGTGATGTAAAGCAGTCGATATATCGGTGGCGTAGCGGTGACTGGCGCATTTTGCATAGTAATGTAAGACATGATGTACAAGCGCATAATGTTATAGAAGAGAACCTGGAGTTTAACAGGAGAAGTACAGCTAATGTGATTGCATTTAACAATTTTCTGTACAGTCATTTGCCATCTATTTTGCAAAGACAACTCAATGGAATCCTGGCAGAGACTGAGAGAGAAGATCTTTTAAGTTATTGGAATCAGGAGTATAACCAGATTATTGATAGCGCTTATGAAGGGAGCTTTCAAAACGTTACTCCTCAAACGCTAACGGGGGGTAAAATCGAGATACAATTTCTGAACAAGGAAGATGACGCAGAGGCAGAGGATGAAAGTCCTGTTGCAGCTGTACATTCCGTTAACAAAATCATTGAACTGTTAGCTGTTCATGGTTTTTTCATGAAAGATATTTGTGTGTTGGTAAAGACTAATCGAGAGGCAGAAATAATGATTTCAGCCTTATTAGATAGACAAGATGATTTATCGGCCGCTGCGGGCAAAACGTTTCAGGTTATTTCCGGAGATGCTTTAAAGATATCGTCTAACCTTGCCGTCCAGTTGCTGATCAATATATTTCGAATGTTGGTGGCAAGAGAGGATGAACAGGCTATTTATAGGGCTATATGTGCAAGGCTCTATACCCAGATCAACAACCCGGATGGGATAGAACAGAAAGTAGCGTTAACTGCTCAGGACTGGATGGTTATTGCTAATCAGCCTGTTCAAAACCTTACGGTGTATTTCCCAGAGGAATTCTGTAGTGGTTTTGAGAGTTTCAGGCAATTGCCTATGACCAGCTTAATGGAAAGAATGGTGCAGTTTTTCGGATTGGGGACCGGTCGGAATGAAAATCATATTCCTTTTATTATGGCGCTTAGGGATCAGATAGGTGTTTTTGCCGGAGGAGGTGATCAGGGTCTGGGTAGGTTCCTGGAATGGTGGGATGAAGAAGGCTTAAATAAAGCTTTGCCTAATGCTGATGACCAGGATGCGGTGCAAATCATGACCATTCATAAATCGAAAGGATTAGAGTTTAAGGCGGTAATTATTCCATTTTTAAACTGGAAATTAAATATCCCAAGTGGATTTATTAAGAAAATACTATGGGTAAATGCCGGACAGGCAGGGTTTGAAAGTTTTAATACTTTGCCGGTGGATTATAGTAGTAAACTTGCGTCTACATCGTTTGCGCGCGAGTACTTTGAAGAAATGCTGCTCAACTACATGGATGCCCTAAATACATTATATGTAGCAACCACCAGAGCGAGGGAATATTTATATCTGGTATGCCCTAAAACAACAACTGTAGAGAAGAAAAAGGAAAGCACGGCTAAAAACGAGCTTCAGAATATATTGTTGAACCTTTTTAAAAATGAAGACGAATCCGGCTTTGTACTTGAAGAAAACCTGATGTCTTTTGGAGAATTAAGGCCTGCAGTTAAAATAGAATCTGAGATTAATGAAAGCGCCATAAAGGTGTCTAATTATTACGTGAATGAGCGCCTGACCTCTAAGTTTAATTACCAAAGGAATAATGACGATGGCTGGTTTAATGCCCGGCAAAGAAAAGGAGTGGTGTTACATAGTATTCTGGAAACCATTACAGATTTAAAAGAACTTGATAAATTGATCGCGGTAAAAATGCAGGAAGGCCTGATCAGGCGTAGTGAGCGCGACGAAGTAAAGCAAGCGGTTATAGATGTGGTTAATCAGCAGGAAATAGCAGAATGGTTTAGGAATTCTAAAAGTATAATTAGTGAGAGAGATATGATTTTGGAGGGGGGGGAAGTGAAACGTCCGGATAAGCTTTTTGTAATGGAGGATAAGGCTGTTTTGCTCGATTTTAAATTTGGGGCACCTCATAATAAATATATAGACGACATCAATCATTACAGGGAAAATCTGTTGAAAATGGATGAGTTTAAACAAATAGATGCCTACATCTGGTATGCCGAAACAGGAAAATTATTAAAAGTATCGTAATGGAAAGTGTGAACGAAGGAAAGTTTTTGAACAGGGTTGCTGCCGATCTTTTAGAACGTTTTGCTAATGAATTACAGGATGTCGCCATTGTTTTTAATAATAAAAGGCCTCAGCTATACCTAAAGAAATACCTTGCAGAGGTGAGTGGTAAGCCAATTTGGAGCCCTCAGATGTATACTATTCAGGAATTTCTTTCGCGAGGAACAGCACTTGTTCCTGCAGGTCAGCTTAAACAATTCTTTGTTTTATATACCTGTTATAATGAATTATTAAGAGGAGAGGGTAAAGAAGATGTTTCGCCGGATGAGTTTTATCCACTGGCAGAAATTATTCTTGGCGATTTTAGTCAGGTAGATTATTATCTGGCAAATGCTGAAGAGATATTTGGCTTAATTGAAGATATAGCCGAACTGCAATTGCAATTTCCAAACTTTGACGAGGAGCAATTACAGTTTATGCGAACTTTCTGGGGCTCTTTTTCTGCAAAAAAGCAGAACCAAATGCAGGAGAGGTTTATAGAGTTATGGCAAAGAATGCCGTTACTTTATGTTAATTTTCACTCGAGATTAGCTAAAGAAAATCTGGTTACCAATGCCAAGATGTACCGTAACCTTGCAGAAGGTAAGCACTCCGATCCTGAATTTTTAAAAACATTTAAGCATACTGTATTTGTTGGTTTCAATGCTTTGTCGAAAGCAGAAGAGCAGTTTTTTAAGCAATGGCAGGAAAAAGGATGGTGTTCTTTCTATTTTGATGTAGATGCGCATTATTTTTCAAATCCATTGCAGGAAGCCGGACATTTTATTAGAAGAAATATACATACCGTTGGACTGGTTAACCAGTTTAAATTTGCGCCGGCAAGACTGAACGATGCGGCAAAGGAATTTGTTGTTGTGCAGGCTCTGGGTAATGTTGCTCAGGGCAAGTTGCTTTCGGAACTTTTATCAGAAAATGGAGCTAAAAGAGCAGGCGGAAAAGCAATTATTCTAGCCGATGAGAAGTTGTTAATCCCGGCTTTGCAAACTATTGATGACGATAGTGTGAATGTTACTATGGGCTATCCCTTTGAGCAATCGGCCTTATATGGCTTATGTGATCTTTGGCTCAGTATTCAGGAAGCCTTGTTGTCTGATGCAGAGGTTAATTATAAGCATGTTTTATCTTTCCTTTTTAATCCGTTGATTCCTATAGATCCGGATTTACGCAATGAGTTGCATAACAAGATCGTTGATGAAAAAAAGGTATCTTTTGATAGAACCGAACTCTTGCGTATAGGCAAGATCGCAACCATCACGTTCAACTCTTTTGCCGATTCCTTTACAACGATAAGGCATCTTGCAAGTGTATTGTTATACGTTTCAGAAGAAAGTAAGTTGCAGAGAATGGATAGCTTGTTATCTACCGAAGCAGTCAAAGCACTTAATGCACTTACAGATAGTTTTGAAGAGCTAAAAGCAGAGGGAGCAAAGGATTTGAATCCGAGGTTTGTTTTTAAGCTTATCAGAAGAGCACTTCAAGGATTAACCGTGCCCTTTGAAGGAGAACCTTTGGCCGGTTTGCAGGTAATGGGACTTTTGGAAAGCAGGAACCTGGACTTTGACGAACTTATCGTTTTGGGTGTAAATGAAGGCATCCTCCCTAAAATCAATAATAACCCATCATTTATTCCTGATAATATTAGGCGTGCTTTTGGCCTTCCTATACTTGAACATCAGAATGCAATTTCGGCTTACCTGTTTTATAGGTTACTGCATGTTGCCAAAAAGGTGACATTGGTTTATAATGGTGTTACAGACGAGAAAAGTACAGGAGAGGAAAGTCGTTTTGTAAAACAGCTGGAGTTCGAAACCAAATGTACGTTTTCGCATAGGGTGCAGCAGAACCAATCAATCGAGAATCCCAGAAACCTGAAAATTGTTGTAGAAAAAAAGGGAGAAGTATTAAAAGGACTGGAGAAATATTTCAAAAGAAACTCTACCCCGAAGTACGACAAGAAAATATCTGCTACTGCGTTTACAGATTATAATACCTGTTCCTTAAGGTTTTTCTATAAAAATATTGCCGGTCTAAAAGAGCCTAAAGATTTACCAGATAGAATAGAAGCCAATCTAATTGGAAGTGCTCTGCATACGGTAATGGAAGTTTTTTATGAGCCCAGTGTAGGAGCTGAGATAACAGCCGATTTTATTAAGGAAAGAGAAAAGAAGCTATCAGACATTTGTGAATTTGCACTGGCTAAAGAACTAAAGCTTAATGCGGCCAAAGCCGGAACGCAAACTCCGGCTTTGCAACAAATTGTATTACAGGTATTAGAGCAGTATGCGCTTAAAATTTTAAGAAATGATGAAAAGCTTACACCTTTTAAAATAGAGGAACTTGAAAATAAAAGCGATTACGTGATGCTTTATCCAATAGACAAGGGGGGGCAGAATCGTAATATTTGGCTATATGGTATCATTGACCGCGTTGATGTAAAAGATGGAAAGATCAGGATCGTTGATTATAAAACAGGCAAAGATCAGCTTAAGTACAAAGATTTCCCTTCTCTTTTCGAGGATCAGGCAAAAGATCATAACAAAGCGCTTATACAAACATTATTCTACACGTATGTATATGAGCAGGTTAAAGGTCGGCAATATGTAGAGCCTCATCTTTATACCGTTAGAGATTTTAAAGAGGGTACTTTATTTAAAGAAAAGCAAAAAGGGGGATTGGTATTGCAGGATCAGAGCCTTGAAGTGTTTAAATCTATGTTTGCCGATAAATTAAATGAAAAGCTGAATGAACTGTTTGATGAAAACATTCCGTTTCTGCAAACTGAGAATAAAGAAAACTGCTCGTATTGCCCTTATAAAGACATTTGTCAGAGATAGTTAAGGAATTAAACCATCATGGATATATTTCAAGTGTAAAACTTTCTTTTCAAAGGCGGGCTGTGGTGCGAATAAATTGCATATAAAAACAATTTTATCTAAGTTTGCCGCAATTAACATTTGAATATACAATGAGAGAGATTCAATTTAGAGAAGCTTTACGTGAGGCCTTAAGCGAAGAAATGCGCAAAAATGAAAACATTTTTTTGATGGGCGAAGAAGTTGCACAATATAATGGTGCATATAAAGTTAGTCAGGGAATGTTGGATGAATTTGGCGACAAACGCATTATAGACACGCCTATAGCTGAGTTGGGCTTTACCGGTATAGGTATTGGCGCAGCAATGAACGGATTGGTTCCAATCATAGAGTTCATGACTTTTAACTTCTCTCTGGTTGCTATAGATCAGATCATTAATGGTGCAGCAAAAATGCTGTCTATGAGTGGCGGACAGTTTTCTGTGCCTATCGTATTTCGCGGACCAACTGGAAATGCAGGTCAGTTAGGTGCTCAGCACTCTCAAAACTTTGAGAACTGGTATGCAAACTGCCCGGGTTTAAAAGTTGTAGTTCCATCTACTCCTTATGAAGCTAAAGGTTTACTTAAACAATCTATCATTGATCCGGATCCGGTTATCTTCATGGAATCTGAGGTTATGTACGGTGATAAAGGCGAAGTTCCTGAAGGTGAGTTTTATATCCCTCTGGGTAAGGCTAACGTTGTAAAAGAAGGCACTGATGTAACCATCGTAACTTTTGGTAAAATGCTTACTCGTGTTGTAAACCCAGCTGTAGAAGAATTAACTAAAGAAGGTGTTAGTGTTGAAGTAATCGATTTACGTACTGTACGTCCTATTGATTATGCAACTATCATTGAATCTGTTAAGAAAACTAATCGTTTGGTAATTGTTGAAGAGGCTTGGCCATTGGCTTCTATCTCTTCTGAAATTGCATTTAATATCCAAAAAAATGCTTTCGATTATCTTGATGCTCCGGTATTGCGTATCACTTGCGCAGATGTACCGTTGCCTTATGCACCAACTCTTATTGCGGCCAGCTTACCTAATGCAGAAAAGGTAGTTAAAGCTGTAAAGGAAGTTATGTACGTAGCAAAATAAGACTAATTATTTAAAAGAAATATAATCCCGCTGGTTAAACCCTCTGCGGGATTTTTTTTATTTTTGACCCCACTGTACTTTACAACATCAAATAGAGATCAAAATGAGTAATCACTCTACAATAATCGCTGCTGAACTCGCAGTAGCGGAAAAGCAGGTTATCGCTACTATTGAATTATTGGATGAAGGAGCAACTGTTCCCTTTATTTCCCGTTACCGCAAGGAGATGACAGGGAGTTTGGATGAGGTACAGGTTGCCGCCATCCGCGATAGGTTTCAGCAGCTTCGTGAGCTCGATAAGCGTAGAGAAGCAATTTTAAAAGCACTTACTGCGCTTGAAAAACTTACGCCAGAGCTTGAAGCAAAAATAAACGCAGCAACAAATATTGCTACCATTGAAGATATTTATCTTCCATATAAACCAAAACGTAAAACCAGAGCATCAGAAGCCCGTAAAAAAGGTTTGGAGCCTCTTGCTATTACCTTACTAGAGCAAAGCAAGCAAAATCCGGAAATTGAAGCCGGTAAGTTTCTTAATGATGAACTTGGCGTGTCATCGACAGATGAAGCACTTGCAGGAGCCAGAGATATCATTGCAGAGATTATAAATGAGAACATTGATGCAAGAACATCAATGCGAAAATATTTTCAAAACAATGCGGTTTTTAAATCGACCCTTGTAAAGGGTAAAGAAGAAGAGGGGATCAAATACAAAGATTATTTTGACTGGAACGAGCCACTTAAATCGGCCCCTTCTCATCGAATCCTTGCAATGCGTAGAGGAGAAAATGAGGATATTTTAAAGCTTGAAACGATGCCTGAGGAAGATGGAGCAATTCAGATTCTGGAGAAGCAGTTTGTAAAAAGCAACAATGGCAGCTCAGCTCAGGTTAAATTAGCCATACAGGATAGCTATAAGCGTTTGCTGGGACCAGCAATGGAAACAGAAGTTCGCAGTATTTCAAAAGAAAAGGCCGATGAAGAAGCCATCCGTGTATTTGCAGAGAATGCAAGGCAATTGCTGCTGGCTGCTCCAATGGGGCAAAAGAATGTTCTGGCAATAGATCCTGGATTCCGTACCGGATGCAAGGTTGTTTGTTTGGATATGCAAGGTAAATTACTTGAAAATACTGCTATCTATCCGCACAATGGTCAAAGAGGCGTTCTTGAAGCTGCCGAAACCATCAAAAAGCTATGTGCTAAGCACAATGTTGAAGCTATCGCTATTGGAAATGGAACTGCAGGCAGAGAAACCGAAGTATTTATCCGTGGGTTGGCTATAGCAGATGTAATTGTGGTAATGGTTAATGAAAATGGCGCATCTATCTATTCGGCTTCTGAGGTTGCCAGAGAAGAATTTCCTACTCAGGACATCACCGTTCGTGGTGCCGTTTCAATTGGACGTCGTTTGATGGATCCATTGGCTGAACTTGTTAAAATAGATCCTAAGTCTATAGGTGTGGGACAGTACCAACATGACGTAGATCAGAATAAACTACAGGCTTCTTTAGATGACACTGTGATGAGTTGTGTGAACGCGGTAGGGGTTGAATTGAACACTGCGTCGAAACAAGTTTTAGCGTACGTTTCTGGGCTCGGTCCACAGCTTGCCCAAAACATAGTAACTTACCGTAACGAGCATGGTGCTTTTAAAAATAGAGAGAGCCTTAAAAAAGTGCCTCGTTTAGGAGATAAGGCTTTTGAACAGGCCGCTGGATTTTTAAGAATTAGAAATGCGGAGCATGTGCTTGACACGAGTGCTGTTCACCCTGAGCGGTATGCCCTGGTTAATAAAATGGCAAGAGACCTGAACTGTAGTGTAGCTCAGCTAATGAAAGATGCCGAGTTAAGAAAACAGATCAAGCTTCAGCAATATGTAAGTGAAGAAATTGGTTTGCCAACCTTAAACGACATTATGAGTGAGCTTGCAAAACCGGGAAGAGATCCTCGTGAGCAATTCGAAATATTTAGCTTTACTGATGGCGTAAATGCAATAGCCGATTTAAAGATCGGCATGAAATTGCCTGGCATCGTCACCAATATTACCAATTTCGGAGCCTTTGTAGATATAGGGGTTCATCAGGATGGATTGGTGCATACCAGTCAGCTTTCCAATAAATTTGTAACCAATGCCAATGATGTTGTTAAAGTTCATCAAAAGGTAGAAGTTACGGTGGTTGAAGTGGATGTGGTAAGAAAGCGGATTTCGCTTTCTATGAAAACCGCAGCTGCTGCTCCAAAACCTCAGGTTAAAAAGGCAGATCAAAAACCTAATAACTTTAAAAAACCGGTAGGTGCCGGTAAACCTGACCAACATAGAAAGCCGTCAAAACCTCAAACTAATAACAGCGGAAAGAAAGATAAGCCGCTACCAGATGGGGATTTACAATTGAAGCTTGAAGCATTGAAAAACATGTTTAAATAATAAAAGAGCCCGAATCAATTTTGATGTGACCCCAAAAAGTTGGACAGATTAACAAAATTAAGTTTCTTGTACGAGAGCTCGGTATTGCACCGGGCTCTTTTATTTCATCCTGTATACTACTACAATTCAATCTGTCTTTTGATACTTTCTTCAAGAGAGATTAATGTTTCCGTGCGTTGTATGCCGGATACAGCCTGGATTTCTTCATTTAATACATGTCTTAGGTGGCTCGTATCGCGACAAATGATCTTAGCAAACATGCTATAAGCCCCGGTGGTGTAATGAAGCTCTACAACTTCTTTAATTTTACTTAATTGTTCTACAGCATCTTTATACTGAATTCCTTTTTCAAGATAGATACCAAGGAAGGCACAAATGTCGTAACCCGCCTTTTGCGGGTCAATGATCAGGTGTGATCCTTTGATGATACCCATTTCCTGAAGTTTTTTCATGCGGACATGTATTGTTCCACCAGAAACAATCAGATCTTTAGCGATTTCTGTGTATGGCTTCGTTGCATCATGCATCAGTTGCTTCAAGATATCAATATCCAGGTTATCAATTTCTAAATTTTGGGTTTCTTTTTTAAGCATCGTTTTGATATTTGGTAACAATATTCTAAGTTAATTAGAAATTTCGTAAAAATAAAATAAAATGTTTAAAATATTTGCAACGTATATAGGTTGTTGTTACATTTGTATCAAGCAAGTAACAAAAAATAGTTCTTTAAAACTTGTTTATACTCTGTAGGGTGGTGAAATTGGCAGACGCACCTCCTTGTCTCGGTGGTGGAGAATTTGGAAAACCCGTAAGGGCTAACCACTCCTTGAAGGTTCGACTCCTTCCCCTACAGCTATTAAGTAGTTAAATCAACCTAAATCTACTACTTAAGAATTAGTACTTTATATAATGTTGGGTGGTGAAATTGGCAGACACGCCTTCTTGTCTCGGTGGTGGGGATAAATGGATAAACGCAGTTTATGGGTTGACCACAAATTAATTTTTGAACTGTAGCTAACTACCCCTTGAAGGTTCGACTCCTTCCCCAACAGCCAGTTTTTTTATGAATAATAAGTTAGTTAAAAAACGAGTGACCCCGGATAGGGCCACTCTTTTTTTGTTATTACCTTATCCGAAATCCGAAACAAAAAAGGTGTGATTCAGATTATGAATCACACCCTTTTTGTTTTTGAGACCGAAAGTTTAGAAACCGTAGCGGATACCGATCTGACCCTGGTAAGGATTTCCAGATGGATTGGCAATGCCAGAATTGTTTACGTTATAAACAAACTGATTGGTTGTGTTGTTGAAGGAATTGACTGAATATAGTGCCTGGTTACCCATCGATTCGTTGACACCCCATTTCTTATTCAAGAGATTGGCTACGTTGAAAAGGTCTCCTGAAATTTCAATGCTGTGGGTTTTGTAAACCTTAAATTTCTTGCTGATCCTAAGGTCAAAAATACCATAGAATCCATTGATGCCACCATTTCGTTCAGCGATCTGACCACTGTACTTGTTGATGTAGTCTTTAAGGCTCTGACTTGTGTTGGGATTATCCATGATGGCCTTTAAACCAGTTTGAATGTTAGCTGGTACAGCTGTGTTGTTCCTGTCGAAAATAAAAGCAAGATCATTTGTTCCCGAAACAAAGTCTCCGTTAGTATTACCACCCGACAATAGAGAATAGCGTGTGCCACCAATGCCAGAATAACGAATACCGACACTCACCCCATAGAAGGTAGGTAGCGTGCCATAGAATACAATTTTATGTCTGAAGTGGTTATCTGAATAACTCATCTTACTCAGGTCTCTTGGATCATCTTTTACTGGCAGGGCTAGTGTAGCGGTATTCGCTACGTTCCCATTATAAGAAGTATTGTCTTTGGTATCGTTCAGGGTATAGCTGAAGGAGATTGTTCCGTCTTTAAAGTATTGATAAGTAGCATCCAGCACTGCTGCGAACTGGTTTACACGTCCTTTGCTGTTCATCTCCAATACCCGGCCGATCTTCTGACTAATACGTCCCAGCTGCCAATCCGGAGCAGCATTGGCAATGCTTGCGGCCGGAACGTACACACCGCGGCCGCCTTCATTTTCCAATCTAAAGAAGGGATTTACTGCCATATTGCGATCAACATACACGTAATTGTTGCGCCCTAACGTAGCAAAACCAGTTATAGTAACTTTAAATTTCTCATTAATAAAATGAGAGTAAGAAGCATTTGCTTTGTAAACTACAGGCACGCGGGCATCACTTGCGTTGGTGTTGATCGTGAGGAGTTTGTTAACACCTGGGATGTCAAACAATTCCAGTCCGGGTGCATTCTGAGGGTTATTGCGGTAATCTATGAAATTTGGTATCGGTACATTAGGTGCTCTCACATCAACTGAGGCAATGCGCGTTCCGTCAAATACCCGGTTGTTGATCGTCATGTAATTATTGATGTCTGATCCGAAGATACCAGCACCAAGCCTGATGAAATCCCTGTGCTCCTCATTTACATCCCATGTGAACTGCAGCCTTGGCTGGATCTGGAAAGTTGACAGCGAGTTGTCTGTGCGCAAACCGAGCTCATCCAGAACCAACTGATTCAGAGGTGCGGCAGGATAGAAACTGTAATCGGCACGAATACCCGCAGTCATCTCCAGACCGGTTGCAAGCTTAGTTTGCATTTGTCCATAAAGGGCAGTATTGAAGATCCCCTGAGTTACACTTGGGTCTGCCACTAAAGGCACTTCCCTTGTATATCTGTATGGTTTAAGGTCATTGAAATTCTGTAAGGCAGTTCTGTTGTTTGCCGGATTGACAAGATCTGCAGTATTTCTAAACCAAAACCTACCGTTCAGCTCGCTTCCGTAAATAGAATGTGCACGGGTATACATCAGGTCTGCACCAAAAGTATATTTAATTTTGTCTGTGTTGTAATAAAGGTTATTTACAATCTGGAATACGTTATTAGTAAAGCCTTCCTGTGCAAAACGGTGACCTCCTATCTGAATATTTGTTGCTGCATTGGATCCATTAATACTTGAAATTACGTTTTCTACAACGGCTCTTGGAATGTTTGCGGCAGGCAACTGATCACCGGGACTGCTTAATTGGTAGGTGTACAAATGCTGTACCTTTAGCTCATTGGTTAGTTTCGAATTGATGGATGAACGTAAAGTAGCCAGTAAGCTGTTATCTACGTTTTTGTCATTTCCATAGGATTCGTACAAATTGATCGGGCTATTGTCTTCCAGACCCTGCTTGTTGCGGTCATTGGTGTAGTTGTCTCTGATTGTCAACAGGTTTTTCTCGTTGATTTGCCAATCGATTCTTGCAAAACCGGCATCTGAGCCGCGTAGCTTATCAAATTCTCCAGTCTGGCGTCCCTTTACCCCATATTTATCCTGGGCTATGTCCACAAACTCTTTTAGCGTGGCAGGAGTAATCCTCAGTCGAGTAATATCGGCGTCGGTTTCCAGATTGGCAATCATCAAAGGCCTTGCATCACGCTGATGGTCCCATGCAGCAAAGAAATGCAGTTTATCTTTAATGATCGGACCGCCTAATGAAAATCCATATTGATAGGTGGAGAAATCAGATTGGCGTTTGTTGCCATTGATGGCATAAGGACTTGCCAGCCAGTCTGCCCGGCCGTAGGTAAATGCCCCTCCACTAAAAGTATTCGTACCCGATTTGGTTACTGCGCTAATGGTACCACCGCCACTTCTGCCAAAGGTTACATCATACTGGTTTGTTACCACCTGAAATTCACGGACCGCTTCCATAGATAAAGAATAAGGTGCGCCACTTCGGCTGGTGGTGGAACCCGCTGAAGTGGGGTTCTTGGCCGTCATGCCATCAATCGTATAATTAGTAGAAGAGCCCAGTTGGCCAGATATTGTGCCGCCACGGCTTAGCGGAGACAAGTCCATAAGATTGGTGAAATTCCGGCCGTTTACGGGAAGTTTCTCAATGTCTCTGGCTGTAATGGTGGTTGCAGCACCCAGGTTTTCAGTTTTGTTTTTAAGTCCTGATCCTACAATTTCTACTACAGCAAGGTTTTCTACTGCATCCTGCATGGTAATATTGATTTTCAGGGCGTCTCCCTGGTTTAACGAGTAGCCGGTTATTTTTTGATCACCAAAACCAACGTAAGTTGCAGTAATGGTGTAGGGCTTTCCAAGGGGAAGTTCTTTAAAGGTATATACGCCATTGCTGTTCGTTGTGGTGGTGGTACTAAAACCGGTTGATTCATTACGAACCCTGACAGATACACCTGGAACAGGTTTTTTTTGAGTATCAGTAACGGTTCCTGATATTGAAGTCTGTGTTGTTTGTGCCAGGAGTTTATTTTGGGCAAAACAACAGAATAGAAGCAGGAGAGCTGTACATAGTAAATTTTTCATCATCTGAGTTAATGGGGTGATTTTTGATGACGAAATTAAGGTTGGAATATTAGCTCAGAAATAGATTTATATTAAGAAATTCTGCAAGGATTTGGATGTTAATGATGTTATGAAATAAAACCAGGGTGTATCATGATTTGATGATACACCCTGGTTCTTGTGAATTTGTCGCCCTGAATTTATTTCAGGATCTCGGAATAACTATTCAAGCCCTACTTCTTCCCTGCATTGTATTTATCACTAAACTTTTTGTCCAGTTGCTTGTGGAGGTTATCCAGATTAATGTCTCTGCCTTGAATAAAGGCCTGCTCAACCTTATTGCTTTTCATATCAAGGGCGTCACCAGCGGAGATAAAAAACGTTGCATCCTTACCAATTTCCAAACTTCCGGCCGTTTTGTCTATTCCTAATACTTTTGCAGTATTTAAGGTAATGGTCTGCAAAGCTTTTTCTTTATCCAAACCCCAGGCAGCAATAGTACCGGCCATAAAAGGAAGATTCCTTAGCTGCCAGTAACTGTGCATGCCCATCACTACATCAAGTCCTGCATTGGCCAATATCCCCGCATTCTTATAAGGCATATTTACATCACTATCATCAGAATCGGGTAAGGTATGAGGCTCATTTACTATAATTGCAATGTTGTTTTCCTTTAAGAAACTGGTAATTAAATAAGCTTCATCGCCACCTACAATAACAGGGGTAATGCGATATTTTTTGGCAAACTTAACCGCTGCAATAATGTCTTTCTCGCCAGCTGCGGTAATAAATAACCGCTGACTGCCATCAAACAAATGTTTCATCGCTGCAAGTCTTGTATTTGTTACTACAGGTTTATCTGTTTCGGCATAGGCCTTTGCCTCAGCAAAAAACTGATCAAGGGCGTTTATAAGGTTTTGCGTACGTTCTTTAAGCTCATCGGCAGAAACAACAGGTCTGTTACCAGTGTTTCTGAATTTCGGCGTTACCGGCCAGTTCAAATGCATGGCATCATCCTTTTTGATCACAGCATCTTCCCAATTCCATGCATCGAGCTGTACTACTGATGAGCTGCCAGAGATTGTACCACCCTGTGGAGTTATCTGGGCCATTAACACACCGTTACTTCTTACGGTTGCAGGCACTTTAGAATCTGTATTGTAAGCCACCAAAGCTCTGATGTGCGGATTAAAATCGCCAATCTCGTTATAATCAAGCGTAGCTTTAACCGCGCTGATTTCAATTAAACCAAGATTGGTTGTTGGGGCAATAAAGCCGGGATAAATGTGCTTTTCGTTTGCATTGATTACTGTTGAGCCAGTCATGTCAATGCGGGCAACGGTTGCATCCCCAACGCCTGTAATTTTCCCTTTATCAAAAATGAGATAGCTGTTTTCAATCACCTTTCCATTGCCTACATGAAGTTTGGCCCCCATCACAATGGTTTTTTTATCTTGCGGTTTTGCCGGCGAAATGTTTGCTTGTGCAAAGGAGCTAAGTCCAAATGCCGATATCAGTAGGGTTAAAATATACTTATTCATGGTCATGAGTCCTTTCCATTTCATTAAGTTCAAAAGAATAATCTTCCATTGTTTCGCAATCGTACAGGTGCTTTTGTTCTGTCTTAGGGCGTTGCGTTTTGCTTCCCTTGTCTTTGCTGTCCTTCATTTTTTGAATTAACCGTGCCCGTTCCGATTGTTGTTCTTTTCTGATCTGGCTATCGCGATCTATATCCCAGTAAGCAATACCATCTACAAAAGTCTTCTCGGCCTTAGCATAAATAGATAGCGGGTTATCAGACCAAACTACCACATCAGCATCTTTCCCTGGCTTAAGGCTACCCACCTTGTTATCTATGTGGAGCATTTTTGCAGGGTTTAGCGTTACAAATTTAAATGCATCCTCTTCAGGTACATTGCCGTATAGAACAGCTTTCCCTGCTTCTTGATTTAATCTGCGGGCCATTTCAGCATCATCAGAATTAAATGCAGTTGTTATGCCCACACTATGCATGATTTTTCCATTATAGGGAATTGCTTCGGCAACCTCCATTTTATAAGCCCACCAATCAGAAAATGTAGAAGCGTTGATCCCGCGGGCTTTCATTTTATCGGCTACTTTATATCCCTCAAGAATGTGCGTAAAAGTATTAATCTTAAAACCTAGGCTATCTGCAACATGCATGAGCATATTGATTTCGGACTGTACATAAGAGTGACAGGTAATGAAACGCTTATTATCCAGAATCTCTACTATGGCATCCAGCTCCAAGTCCCTGCGAACAGTATTGCCCTTTTTGGCCAGTTCTGATTTATATTCTTTTGCACGTGTAAATTCATCTACAAACGTCTGTTCAACACCCATTCTGGTAACCGGGAATCGTGCTCCGGTGCCAAAGTTGCTCTGTTTTACATTCTCTCCAAGCGCAAATTTTATAAAGCCATCAGCTCCTGCAAATTTTAACTCTTCGGGTAACTTGCCCCATCTTAATTTAATCAATTGTGACTGACCACCGATAGGGTTTGCAGAGCCATGTAGAATCTGTGAAGTAGTCACTCCTCCCGCTAACTGACGATAAATATTTACATCTTCAGAATTGATAATATCTGACACACGTACTTCCGAAGATACAGATTGTGCACCTTCATTGATACCTCCGGTACCTGCAATATGGGAGTGTTCATCTACAATACCAGGGGTTACATGTTTACCAGTTGCGTCAATTACTTTTGCGTTTCCGGCATTTAGGTTTTTGCCTACAGCTTTGATCTTGCCGTTTTCTAAAAGGACATCGGCATTTTGTAAAATACCATCTTTTTCATTTGTCCATACCGTAGCATTCTTCAATAAAACACTTTCCTGTTTTAAAGGAGTTGCATTGCCAAAAGCGGTAAATGGAAAAATTAAAGAACCTACAGCCTCTTTTGTCTTTGGTTCATTGGATTTAGCAACCGCTTTGTTTGTCGTGTCTTTTAAAGCGTCATCTTTTTTAAACAGAATAAAACGTTTGCCCTGCACCCAATTCTCTTCAATTACATTTTCTTTTTTGAAGAGGCTGTCTGATGTAATGATAAAGTTGGCCAGTTTTCCTTTTTCAAGCGTACCTACTTTATCCGCTATTCCAATCATCGCGGCGGGGATTTCGGTAAGTGATAAGAGCGCTTGTTTTGGCGTTAGCCCATTGTCAAGGGCGGTGCGTATGTTTGCCCATAAATCTTTTGGCGCTTCCAGACCCTGAGCAGTAAGTGAAAATTTAATTCCTGCTTTTTCCAACGCTGCGGGATTGGTGGGGGCCATTTCCCACGCTTTCATTTGCGCCAGCGTTATATTCCTGTTTTCAACAGTATCCTCAACATCATAGGCTTTAATGAAATTAATAGGGATAATAAGACTTGCCCCGGTTGCTTTAACAGCCTCTATTCTTTGGTATTCATCACCATTAGATTTTATGATGTACTGCTTGCCAAATTCCTGTGCAATTTTGCTGGCCCTTAGTATATTTTGCCATCCCTCTACTTCAAAAATCTGAGGAATGTTTTGTTGTTTGTTAAACTCTTCTAAGGAGATATTGTATTCTTCTTTCTGTTTGCCATACCATTGCGCATCGTAATAAGTCTGACGCAGTAAGGCTATCGCACCCATTAAAGAAGTTGGGTAATCATTTTGCGAAGATCCTTTGCTGAAAGAGTAGTTTGCTGCCGATTGTGGATTAAGTATGGTGCTGTTTTCTTTTTCATCACTTAGTGTTACTGCAAGAGATGTTCCGCGGGCAATACCATCTCTGTTAATTGCGTTTACCGTTCCAAAACCTGCTTTACGCAAATCATCAGCTTTCTTACTGTCCGCAGCAAAAAAGGTACTTGCTTTTGTTTCGGGTCTTATTGCCTCATTCCAGCCATAAGCACCTTTTTTTGTAGAAGTAAATATAGATTGACGCGGACCGGAAACACGGTTGGCTTCAGGTAATCCGTATGAGGTAAAGGCATCAATAAGAGAAGGGTATATGAATTTTCCCTTTAAATCGATCACCACATATCCTTTAGGGATTGAGGTGGCAGTTCCTACAGATTGAATGGTTTGTCCTTTAATTAGTAATGTACCATTAGGGATAATTTGATTTGCACTAACTACAATATTCGCATTGGTGAAAGCGTAAGTGCCTTGTCTGATGTCGTATGAGCCGTTAACCGGATAAGTTTGCTGGGCAAACAGGAGCGTAACAGAGAAAACCAGAGCCAGGCTAAGCAGAATTTTCTTCATAAAATTTAGTTAAGTCCCTAAATCTATTACAAAAAAGCCGGAATTAAAATCTTGTGGTCTGTGTCCAGGGCTAAAAACTATAAATTCTTGCTAGCTTTTGCATATTTGTTACAAAAGCTAGCAAGAATCCTCATTATTTTGTGATGATTTCTAGATTGCCGCCGCTCTTAAACAGGTCATGGGATACAAAGTAGCCTTTGTTCTCTACTCCGTTAACTTTTATAGCGGTAATTCCTCGTCCTTTTCCAGGTTTTTTGATGGTTAATGTTTTGTTGGTGTTTGTTTTCCAAACCACTTCATCAAAGAGAGGGGCTGTCACGAGGTATTCAGGGTCTGTTGCAGAAAATGTGTACAAACCTAATGCGCTCAACACATACCATGCAGACATTTCTCCGGCATCATCCATTCCGGAAAGTGCGAGGCCCTCAGGGCCAATTCCATACAGCTCGTTCAATATTTTGTCGATGATTTTCTGTGACTTTTCTGGCTTGCCTATAAAGTGATAAGCAAAAGGAGCTTCATGATCTGGCTGATTGCCATGACAGTACTGACCGATCATTGTTTCTACATTTCGGGCGATGTACTTAGGGTTCCATGGTACGGTAAACAATGAATCAAGTTTTGATTCAAAACCCGCTGGTCCGCCATACAATTCAATTAATCCCGGCATATCATGAGGAGCAAAGAAAGATACCTGCCAGGCATTAGCCTCTCTGTACATATACTCATAGTATGGATACTGAGGGTTAAAATTCTTAATCCAATCGCCATTTGCCAATCTACCCCTCATGAAACGTGTAGAGGGATCAAACATGTTTTTAAAGTTTTTTGATCTGGCCATTAAAATCCTGTAGTTGGTTGTGTCGCCAAGCTTCTTCGCCATTTGTGCAAGGGAATAATCATCATATGAATATTCCAGGGTTTTTGATACCCCTGCATTGGCTTTAGTTTCTACATGCGGATTAGCAATATCAGGATCCGAGATGTAACCTTTTTGAATGTATTCCTCCAGATGAGGTCGTGCACCTGGCGATACATTTGCGTTTCTTAAAAGCAGCTTATAAGTGCCTTCCACGTCGAAATTGTCAATTCCTCTCAAGTATGCTCCAACAATAGATGACGCGCCATGATCTCCATGGAAAAACGTAGGGATAAATCCAGTTTTATCGCCAACATCCTTCATTGATTTGATCACATCTAGTGCAACCTTAGGAGAAATGAGTCCTAAAAGCACATCTTTATTACGATATGTATCCCATAAGGAAGGTTCTGTGTAGTAGTTAAAGTCTGCTTTCCCTGCCTTCTTTTTTGCATCTGTATATTCTCCATTTACATCGCTTCGTAATGCAGGCCATAGCAAAGATCTGTACAAAGAAGAATAAAGCATTTGTTTTTGCTTTTCAGTACCGCCTTTTACCTGTATAGATGACAATATCGTTTCCCATGTTTGGGTTCCTTCGTTGCGGATTTGATTAAACGATTTAGTTCCAATTTCTTTTTCAAGGTTTTCTTTTGCATTTTCAGTACTTACAAAAGACAAACCTATTTTAAGTTCAATCGGTTCTTTGCCTCCATCTGCCAGGTGAACCATAGCAAAGCCTTTTCTTGAACCTTCTTCCTGTTTTTCCAGCTTTTCAATATTATTGTTCAGTTTGGCATAAAAATAAATTACCTCGCCAACGTTTTGAAATCCTTGCAGGTCGGTATTTCCTACCTGTTCAATTTTCCAGTTTCCTACTCTGTTGTTTGCTTTACCAAGGTCAAAGAGGATTTTGCGGCCGGTTTTGTTTTTATATTCATATTTATGATAGCCGGATCTTAATGTAGAGGTAAGACTTACGTTAACATCATAATCATCCAGGTATACCTGATAAAAGCCCGGTGCTGAACTCTCTTTTTTATGAGAAAAATGGGAACCGAACTTGCCATCCTGATCTGGAGTTGTTGATTTTCCGGAAACAGGAAGGATAGGGATATTGCAAAGATTCCAGTGGCCTTTATTGGTATGGGTAAAACCATAAATCATATTGTCTTCATATTCATATCCGGCACCCGATCCATATTCTGTAATGGGGCTAAGTTGTACCATGGCGTTAGGCATAGAACTGCCTGGAAAGGTAAGTCCTGCCCACGATCTCCATCCTTTAGGTAAGTTATAACCAAGGATCGCTGAATCGGTAAGTGGTGCGGTACCAATAAAAGTATTTACATACTTGGTAAAACTTTTTGTTTTCTGGCCCTTACTTACATTAAAAGATGCAAGTAGAGCGATCAGCATTAAGCTTAGGTTTTTAATTCTGAGTTTCATTTTAATTTAAACATTTGTGTTGTTTACCAAATATATAAATTTCGAAAAGATTACCCCCGGGTTTATCATTGTACATGCCGCTGCGAATTTTATATTTGTATATGGATCAGGAAATATTTGGTAAAGTAGACCATTACATCAGTCAGATGTTGGCCCCCGAAGACGAAGTTCTTCAGGAAACTATAAAATCTTTAGACACCGCAGAAATGCCTCAGATAAGCGTTACAGCAAACCAGGGCAAGTTTTTGCAGGTTATTGCGCTTATGTGTCATGCAAAAAGAGTGCTTGAACTGGGCACGCTTGCTGGCTACAGCACGATATGGCTGGCAAGATCAGTTCCCGAAGATGGTAAGATTGTTACAATCGAATTTGATCCTCGTCATGCAAATGTTGCAAAGGAGAACATTAAAAATGCAGGGCTTTTGGATAAAGTAGATATAAGAGTAGGTAAAGCCATGGACCTAATGCTGGAAATAAAAGAAGCCAAAGAAGAACCTTTTGATCTTATATTTATTGATGCAGATAAGCCTCCTTACGCTGAGTATTTTGAAATGGCGTTAAGTCTTTCTCATCCTGGGACAGTAATCATTTGCGATAATGTTATCCGGGAAGGTAAGGTACTCGATGAGAATAGTACAGATGATAGGGTTATAGGTGTGCAACGTTTCAATAAAATGTTAGCTTCCAATAAAAGTGTTACTGCCACCATACTTCAAACAGTTGGTGTTAAAGAATATGACGGAATGGCTATTGCCGTAGTAAAATAAATAATTTATGATGATTCAGAACAAAAAAATCACTACACTTTTTACTGATATAGGTGGGGTATTACTCACTAACGGCTGGGACAGGAAGGCAAGAGCCGAAGCAGCACAACTATTTAATCTGGATCTTATAGAGGTGGAAGAAAGACATCACCTCACTTTTGATACTTACGAGGTTGGAAAAATTACGCTTGATGAGTACTTGGAAAGGCTTGTGTTTTATGAAGACCGGGATTATTCCAAGGAAGACTTCAAAGAGTTTATGGTCAGTAAATCTCTTCCATATCATGATATGATTAAACTGATATGCGATCTAAAGAAGAAGTATAACTTAAAGGTGGCAGTGATCAGTAACGAAGGGAGAGAGCTTAATCAGTATCGGATCAGTACTTTCAAATTAAATGAATTTGTTGATTTTTTCATCTCTTCGAGTTTTGTCCATTTCAGAAAGCCTGATGCAGATATCTTTAAGGTCGCTATAGACATTTCTCAAAGCGATGTCGAAACAAGTATATATATAGACGACAGGATGCTTTTTGTGCAGATAGCGGAGGGGCTGGGGCTAACCGGAATCTGCCATACAGACTATGAAGACACCAAAATGAAACTGGAACAACTCGGCTTAAGTGTCGATTGATTGCATATCTAAAAAATAATTACAGCCGTTGGTCGAAATTTTTAGGGAGTTTGTCGTGAGTTACACGATGCTGGTATAATACGCCGAATTTGGCTGAAACGAAAGGGGAGTAGTGACGTCTTATTAATAAAAACAATAAGAAAAATCCTAAAACATAAAGTCATGAAAACCCTAACAAAAGCACTATTCGGAACAGCATTAGCAGCAATCTTTTTAACCTCTTTGGCAATGACAACTTTAGCTGCCAATAACATTGAGATTACTTCAGTAAAAACAACTTCAAAAGGAATCAACAGAATTTGGGTTGCGGGAAATGTGAAGATTGTATTGACCCAAAGTGATAAGGAAGGGGTTTTTGTTAATGAAAACTTCAATGCAAATAATACATCAGTTTTAAGAAGAGGAGAAACTTTGTTTATCAACTCTACAGAAAGTAATCAGGTTACCGTAAATGTTTCTGTAAAGGATCTGCAAAGAATAGAAGCGGCAGGTGGTTCAGTAGTTGTGACCAAAGGCACCTTTGATGTAAAATATCTTCAGTTGTTTTTAAGCCAAAGTGCAACAGCTAAAATTAACTCTAGGGTGGGTAGTTTATATACAGTGATCAGTGAGGATGCAGTGTTAAAGATGAGTGGTAGTTCAGATGAGCATACCTTGATCGCAAGCAATATGGAGAATGTTAAATTTGATAATTTTGCCAGTTTGAAAACAGAGAATTTAAGTGAAGGGGTGATTATGAGTGCTGATAAAACAGCGGCAATAAAGTAAAATAAAACGCTTAATCCATGAGAAAGCCCGGTATTACCGGGCTTTTTTTATGACTTTTCAGCTTAATTTAGGGCATTGGACTTTCGTCGGCCTTATTTATTTCGCTTTTGGTAGGGGCAGCATCTTGTGCATCCGCGGGCTCCGAACCTTTCAGATAATTAGGCAGGTTTAATCCGGCCATATTAAACAAGTCATTAAGCGGGGGAACAGTTTTCATCATTCCCGAAACAAAATTGGCGGTAGATGAATTGCCGTTTTCATTAGCACCATTGCCAGAATCCCACACCGTGATCTTGTCGATCTTAATGTTTTTCACTGCTTCGACCTGTGTTTTCACCAATTCCGGTAATTTCTCAATTAGCAATAACTGGAATGCTTTGGTTGGATCGCCACCCGCAGCGGCTACTACTTCTTTATAACCTTCTGCCTGTTTCGTTAGTATTTCGAATAAACCTTTTGCTTCAGCTTCCATTTTTGCAAAGATGGCATCTGCTTCACCCTTCGCATTTTCCCTAATGGTTTCGGCGTCTGCCTGTGCTTGTATAATTGCCCTTTGCTTGGCAATTTCAGCAGGAATAACAATATTGGCAATCTGTGTTGCCCTTTCTCGTTCAGAACGGGCCGCCTCGGCTTTTTGTTCAGCAAGGTATGAAGCTTCTAAAGCCTGAGCCTGTTGAACCTTTTCAGCAGAAACAGCTATTTTTAGCGATTCAGCTTCTTTCTCTCTACGAAGTGCATCGGAATTAGCAATGTCTATTTTTGCTTCATTTTCCCCCTTTACAGCGATGGCATTGGCTTCTGAAGTTTTGATACGTGTATCTCTCTCCGCTTCAGCCTTACCAATTCTCTCATCTTTAACGGCTGAGGCAATGCTGATTTCTCGATCTTTTTGAGTGATGGCAATTTTAACATCACGCTCACGCTGGGTCTCGGCAATCTGAACGTCTTTTTCCCTGTCGGCAATAGCTTTACCAGTTTCACCTATTTTGGTTTGTTCTGCCACACTAATCAAAGCCTCGTTAATAGCCTTTGCTGCGGCTTCCTTACCAAGCGCTTCTATATATCCAGACTCATCCTTGATATCTGTAACGTTAACGTTGATCAGTTTGAGTCCGATTTTTTTAAGCTCAGCATCTACATTTTTCGAGATGTTATCCAGAAACTTATCCCTGTCGGAGTTTATTTCTTCAATGGTCATGGTGGCAATAACCAAACGGAGCTGTCCAAAAAGAATATCCTTTGCCAATTCCTGTATCTCTGGTGCGGCAAGGCCAAGCAATCGTTCAGCAGCATTGTTCATGCTGTCGCTTTCTGTTGAAATGGCAATTGTAAAGCGACAAGGAACATCAACTCTGATGTTCTGACGGCTTAGCGCATTTACTAAGTTCGCCTCAATTGAAATCGGCTTAAGGTCAAGGTATGCGAAATCCTGAATAACCGGCCAGATAAAGGCGCCTCCGCCATGAATACACTTTGCAGAAGTACCCCCGGTTTTTCCGTAAATAACCAATATTTTGTCGGAAGGACACCTTTTGTAGCGGGCAATTAATGCCGATAGCATTACAAAAATAACGATAACGGCAACAACGATGATGGTAAGTGGTGATTGTAAGATGTTTTCCATTCTAAATTCTTTCTACTAGGACTATGTTTTGGGTTTCTATACTAATGATGGTTACAGTTGATGCACTTTCTATTGATTCCCCATTGGTAATGGCATCAATTTCCCGAAAGGATCCGTTAATGCTGATCTGGATTTTACCGGTTCCTGTTTTATTTGCGGGAATGCGCAGATATACAGTAGCATTTTTGTTTAAGGTTGATTCTATCTTAAAAGTATTGTTCTCGGCCAGCTTTTGAATTTGCTTCATTATTAGGAAAAACAAAAAGATAAAACCAGCTCCCACTAAAACGGATATGGTGATAAGTAAAGGTTTATTCGTAATAATGGAGTAAAATGAGATACCGGCCCAACTCAACCCCAAAAGAAAGTTAATTAAATTTCTGAATGAGAATAACTGAAAGGGGGCATCAGCATGGTCAAGATTTCCATCAAAATCAGCGTCCATTCCGTCTGCAGAATCAACACCAATAAATGTTAAAATAGTTTGAATTATAAATATCAAACTTACGGGTATAGCTATATACCAATATGCCCTTAGTAAGGGTTCGAGAGCGTTAAAGTAATCCATTGTTGTAAAAATATAATTTTTCTAAAACTTAACCAAACCAAAAATGGCATTAAAAAACCCAAATTTTGGTTTGGAAATCCAGTCAGTAAACTTTATGAAAATTAACAATGGAGATTTATTAATTAATACATTTGCGTTTAGTAACAACCTTTAACCGAATAAAAAACAATAATCATGAGTAATTCTGATAACTCTTCTGAACTTAACGAGGTAGTATCTCACAATGTATATTTTGAAGGCAAAGTACAAAGCCTTGGCCTGGAAACGCTAAAAGGCAAAGCTACAGTTGGCGTAATGAAAAAGGGAACGTATACATTTTCTGCATCATCACCAGAAGAAATGGTAGTAGTGTCTGGTATTATGCATGTAAAACTTCCGGATGAAAGCTATAAGGAGTATAAAAGCCAGGAAAATTTCCATGTAGCTGCGGGTACTTCTTTTGACATTATATGTAACGACGATGTAGCTTATATCTGCTATTACGGGTAATCCGATTCACGTCTTTTATCTAAAATCATATTGTTCTTGCGTATTTATGCAAATTTGCATTTATTTGCATAATAATATGTATTATGGACCTTATTGAAAAAACGATAAAGGCAAGGCGAGCCACCAAAGCAGTATTCTTAGTATGCGGACTCGGCGTGTCGAGTTGGGCACCAATGGTTCCTTATGCTAAAGAAAGGCTTCAGTTAAACGATGCAAATTTAGGCTTGCTTCTTTTGCTTTTAGGTACCGGCGCAATCAGCATGATGCCCGTAAGTGGTATTTTGTCAAATCGCTATGGGAGCCGGATAGTTATGCTTTGCTCAGCTTTAGTTATGGCGCTCACGCTTCCATTGCTTTTAATTATGGATAATGTGATCTGGATGGGAGTGGTACTGTTCATATTCGGTTCAGCGGTTGGTACTGTTGATGTGGCCATGAACTCTCACGGAGTACATGTGCAAAACAGATTTGGTAAACCAATTATGTCGTCCCTTCACGGGCTTTTCAGTGTTGGCGGGCTTTTGGGCTCCCTGGGTTTGGGGTTCCTGATGAAACTTGGCCTGGAACCAATAACTGCCGCCGTAAGTATTGCTGTTTTGCTGATCATTATTGTTTCATGGAAATACAGCTCATTATTTGACCAGCAGACCGAAAGAGATGCCATTAAAGATTTCTCTTCACATGATCAGAATAGCAATTCCAGCTCGTTCTCGTGGCTAACCGGAGGTGTTCTTTTTCTAGGAGCAATGTGTTTCGCTGTTTTTCTGGCCGAAGGATCGATGTTAGACTGGAGTGCAGTCTTTTTAACAGAAAACAGAAAAATAGACGAAGAACTGGCTGGTGTTGGTTATGCAGCATTTTCAATTGCAATGGCCATTATGCGATTACTTGGAGATAAGCTGGTTTCCCATCTTGATGGGCCAAAAGTTGTTATTGGTGGAAGCCTTATTGGTGCCGCAGGTATCTTTTTAGTAATACTTACGCCTTGGTTGGTTACTGCATTGCTAGGTTTCATCTTATTGGGCTTAGGCGCAGCCAATATTGTTCCTGTGTTCATTAGCGAAGGTGGACGGTTAAAAAATGTTTCGGCCTCAGTATCCATTCCCGCAATTACCACCATCGGCTATGCCGGACAACTGGCCGGACCAGCAATGCTTGGATTCATTGCTCATCATTATTCATTGCCCATTGCTTTAGGCTTCAGCGGCTTTTTGCTTATTCTGGTAGCTGTTTTCTATAAAATGAAACCTAAACACTAGTGTTATGTTAAGAGAAGAACGGTTTGATCATATCATTAGTCTTTTAAAGCGTGATGGCAAAGTAGCTTACGATTTACTATCAGCCCAACTAAATGTTTCTGAAGATACCATCAGAAGAGATATTGAAACACTTCATAGTAACGGATTATTGACCAAGGTAAGAGGGGGCGCTATTTTACCTTCAAGAAACCCATTAAGTTTTCAGAATCGTACAGCGTATCTTACCGAAGGAAAAGATGTAATAGCCCTAAAGGCCCAGCAATTTATAAAAAAGGGGCAAACCGTGTTTATGGACGGGGGAACTACTATCTGTGCAATTGCTGCGCATTTGCCGCTAGATTCCAGCTTTAGAGTAGTTACTAATAATCAGGCGCTTATTCCAATACTGTCAAAGTTTAAAGAAATTGAAATAATTGTACTTGGTGGGGTTTATAACCGTAATACGGAAACCAATACCGGTGTTAAGACTTGCGAAGAGGTTAAGCATTATGTAGCAGACTTGTATCTTATGGGAACATGTGCTGTGCAAAGTAAATTCGGAATTACCGCCGCAATAAATGAAGATGGAGAAGTCAAACAGGCAATGCTAAATGCCTCAATAAAAAAGATTTCATTGAGTAACACGGAGAAATTGGATGGTGTGCATAGCTTTAAGGTATGCGATATGCAGCAAATAGATGTGCTGATTACTGATATCCCAAGTGACGATAGCAGATTGGATGCTTATCGCAATTTGGGAATAAAACTGGTTTAATCAAGAAGAAGGGTGGATGAACCCTAAACACCCACCCTGGTTCCTGCGCGTATCTCCCTCACTTTCCTAAAAGGCCCTCCCCGGACATATATGGTTATGCAAAAGCAAGACCAGTCGAGAAAAAGCGCTTTAAAGTATTAATACCCAGCTATCTCCAAAAGAGCCAGTGTATAATATGCATCAAAATGTAGAAAGAATATCCTGAATTGCGCCGGTGTGCATATGCTGCGAATGAATTTTGGTTAGAAATGCAATCGTTGGTCTTTGCTTGGTAGTTTAAAATAAGTATATTCAGCTAACCAAATACTAAGAGTTAATTTAAATATAACCTTTAAATAAAATTGAGGCTATTTAAGTTTTGTTACTTAGCGCACAAACAGACAAGCTCCAATGAAAGACCTTAAAAGCTTTGAATATATCTATATCCAGCATTGGGAGAAATTATATGCCTTCTGTTTTAAGATGACGGGTGACGAATATGTTTCACAAAACATAGTACAGGATATCTTTACCGACCTTTGGGACAGAAGAGATAAAGTCCATATTTTATCCATAGAACATTATTTATTTAGGGCCGCCAAAAACCAGGTATTAAAAGAATACAGAAAAAAGCGCTTTGATACCGTAGTTATTGAGGAAAAATTTGAGAACTACCTGGTCGAGAACACTTCTTCGCTGGAACCCGAATTGCTGGATAAACTTTATTCCTTATTGGAACATCTTCCTGAAAAAAGAAAAGAAATTCTGATTATGAATAAATTAGAGGAAATGGATATAGCGCAAATTGCAGCTAAACTAAACCTCTCTAAACAAACGGTAAAAAACCAGGTTTCTTCTGCATTAAAGCAGTTAAGACTCCACGCCGGAGAAACATCTTTGCTAATCTTTGCAATTGGAATGTGCCTTGTCACTCACCTCATGCTATAGTACACCTGGTCCACTCCTGTGGTCGAAATGACGGCAGTTTTAAGAAGATACTTTACAATTAACAATTATTTAACAAACTCGGATAGTACTTTTTTACCATCGCTGGTACTTATAGTTGATTTATAAGTATTATGACAAAAAAGAAGGTACACTATCTCAGGCATCTGACAGAGAAAAGCGAGAAAAATGAAATTTCTGAAGCAGAGAAAAATCTGTTAGAGGATTTTCTAAAAAAAGAATTTGACAATGCGGAATGGGATAGCACTAAAATGGGTTCCAAGGAAAATGTTTCTGCCGATATATTTAAGAACATAAAAGCCCACGGCACCGTAAAAAAATCTTTCGCAATCTATTATAAGTACGCAGCCGCTGCGTGTATTGTCTTGATGGTAGGCATTGGAATCTTTTTAAACTCTAAGGTTGATGTTAAAGATATTACCGTAACAACCAAATCTGCTACCGATTCTGTAAAGCTTAATGATGGTACGTTGGTTTACCTTGCTGCAAACTCGGTTTTTAAATACCCTGAACAATTTAATAGCAAAACCAGATCTGTTACCCTCCTAAAAGGGAATGCTTTTTTTAAAGTAACAAAAGATCCAAAGCATCCTTTCATCATTACCGCTGCTCACATTAAAACAAGAGTATTGGGAACCTCATTCCATATCAGTCTTGATAAAGGCAGGTCAAGCGTTACCGTAATCACAGGACATGTGCGCGTATCTTCAGATAAGCAGATTACCTATCTGGAGCCTAATGAAAGAGCGGTTTTTACTGCATCAGGACTCAAAAAGCAAAGAGTAAGCGATATGTCGCTTTACAGCTGGTATAAGAAGGATATAGATTTAAACAATGTAACCCTGCATAAAGTATTTACACTCCTTAATTTCAAATATGGGGTAAACTTTAAACCTGGAGACAAAGAAATACTAAACACAAGGATAACGCTATATATCAAAGGCGGTTTATCCCTTCAAAATATCCTGGATCAAATAAATTATGTTACACACCTAAAATTCAAACCATATGGAGATACAGTAACCGTAAGTCATTNAAAAAAAACCGCAGTTGCTGAGAACAACTACGGCTAACTATTAAGTATCAAATAAATTAATAMCTTAAATATGCATTATAAATATACTTTTTTTAACCTGAAAAAGATATGTTTTCTGGCTGCGGGTTTCCTGCTTATGCAACCTGCACAGTCAAAAACATTGGTTAACAGTTACTTCAATGAGAATACTAAGGCATCCAACGAGACCTTGGTAAACATCTTTTTACAATTGAGCAGGCAAACCAGCTATAAGTTTAGCTATAGTGAGGCGGTAATTGCCGATAAGAAGACATACCCGGTAACCTATTCCAAACCACTTAAAGAACTGCTTAAAGACCTGTCAGAGAAAGCCGATTTTAGCTATAGCATTCTTGAAAATCTGGTACTGATCAGTAAGAATAAAAAAGATAAAACACCTGCTAAAGTGTCTTCCGTTCAGCAAATCATAAAGGGTAAGGTGTTGGATGAAAACGACCTGCCGCTTATAGGTGCAACAGTCAGAGAAACAGATTCTAAAAATGCTGTTAGTACAGGGACCAAAGGGGAATTTGAAATCAGGTCTACCAAAGGAAAGACCTTAGAAGTATCTTTTATTGGATATAAGAGTAAACTCGTTGTAATTAATGCCGATGTACTTACCATTAAACTGGACCCCGATGCATCTAGTTTGGGTGAAGTTTTAGTTGTAGGCTATGGTAAACAAACAAAGAAGGATGTAACCGGTTCAGTTACCCAATTGGATGAGAAGAGCTTCAGACAAGGAGTTGTGGTATCTGCTGATAACTTATTACAGGGTAAAGTTGCCGGTGTAAGAGTAGTGAACAGCAGTGGTGAGCCGGGTGGCGGTGTGGATGTAACCATCCGTGGTGTAGGTTCTATCAGAAGCGGAAGCACACCGCTTTTTGTAGTAGATGGAGTACCTCTAACTAATGACGACGTGAGTCCGACCGGACAAAACGTAGGATTCGGATCATCGAAGGCAAAGAACCCGCTTAACTTTTTAAATACAAGTGATATTGAATCTATTTCTGTTTTAAAAGATGCTTCTGCGGCAGCAATTTATGGGGCCCGCGGATCCAACGGTGTTGTTATTGTAACCACCAAAAAAGGGAAAAAGGGAGAAGCTACCTTTACAGCCGATTCTTACCTTGGCCTTTCTACCGTAGCACATAAGCTTGATTTGCTTTCCGCTGATGAATATCGTAATGCAATTACCGAGAAGGCATTTGATCACGGGGGGAACACCGATTGGCAGGATGTCATTTACCGTCGTGCCCAAACCAGAAACAGCTCGTTATCGTTTTCAAAACAAACAAATTCCGGAAACTACTATGTGTCTGCTGCGCAGATGGATCAGGAAGGTATTGTTAAAAACAGTGATTTCAGACGTACATCTGGCAGGATCAACGCTTCCGAATCTTTTCTTGACAACCAACGTTTAAAAATCGGGGTAAATCTTACCGCAAGTGAAACAAAAGATGATGGCGTTCCAACCAGTGATGATGGAGGGTCTAATGGACAGCTGATCATCCAGACACTAATGTCTAATCCAACACGTCCGGTATTTGATGAAAATGGTAAATACACCAATTTCAATATGAATGCACATTACAACCCGGCTTATTTGCTTAGCGTTTATCGCGACAGAACACGTACGTTAAGGGTTCTCGGAAATATGGACCTTTCTTTCAGAATAGTAAAAGGCCTTGAATACAAATTTAACCTGGGCTTAGATCGTTCTGTAGCTGAAAGGAATACCACTATATTCCCTAACCTTACAGATATTAACCCAACAGGAAAATACGTACAATACAATTTAAACTCCAAAAGCACGCTTATGGAGCACTACCTGAACTATAACCTGTTAGAAGGCAAACACAAACTGGAAGTACTTGGCGGATTCTCGTATCAAAAGTTTGAGCGGGGCGGAAATAGCTTTAGCATTGATGGAATAGCTGCTGAAAGCTCAGGTGTTTTACCTGAAAATAACCCAGGCTTTGCAGGTAAACAAACAGGCGTATTCGGATTTGCACAGGAAAATGAATTGCAGTCTTTTTTCTCAAGGGTTAACTACTCGTATGCCAACAAATACCTGTTAACAGCGTCTGTACGTGCCGATGGTTCTACCCGTTTCGGAAAAAACAACAAATATGGTTACTTTCCTTCCTTTGCGCTTGGCTGGAACATGTCGCAGGAAGATTTCCTGAAAGATGTTTCTTTCCTTGATAACCTGAAATTAAGAGCCAGTTGGGGCCAAACCGGTAACCAGGAGGTTGAAAACAAAATCACCAAAGCCAGTTACGCACTATCTACAGGCGATGGATACTACCTTTATAATGATTTAGCTCTGGTAAATGGTATCTCTGTAACCAGAACACCAAACCCTGATTTAAAGTGGGAAGTGGTAACCCAATACAACGTGGGATTGGATTTTGAACTGTGGAAAGGCAAATTATATGGAACATTAGATTACTTCAAAAAAACCACAACTGATGCGATTCTTAATATCCCCTCACAGGTTTTAAGTCCAACCAATACGGTATGGGTAAATATTGATGGTAAAATTGTAAACAAAGGATTTGAGTTTATGCTTGGCTCCAAGCTGATCGATAATGGTAATTTCAGCTGGTCGATTGATGCCAACGGTGCTACACTCCAAAATAAAATCGAAAACCTACCCGTTTCAGAAATCCTTTCAGGAACCATATCAGGTCCCGGACAATCAGGCGTAGCAGCCAATATTTATAAAAGTGGTTATGCTGCGGGCTCATTTTATTTATTGGAACATATCGGATATGATGATAAAGGAGCTAACATCTTTAAGGACGTTAACAACGACGGGGTAATCAATAACAATGACCGTGTGATTATTCAGGGTGCAATTCCCAAATTTACTTATGGTTTTAACAGCCAGATGAATTACAAAAGCTTCGACTTCTCCTTTTCAATCATAGGGCAGTCGGGTGGTTATTTAGTAAATAATACAGGATTAAATGCATTAAACATTAATAACCTGGCTTCAGACAGAAACGTTTCCCGCCGTTATTTTAAATCTGGTGCCAATCCTGCAAATCCGCCTCAGCTTTCTACACTTTACTTAGAGAAATCAGATTTTTTAAGGCTTAATTCAGCACGTTTGGGCTATAATTTTAAGTTCAAYRWSSKGWSSTKRYTTARTRRWTWARKYWTKTMYGKTAMCNNAYAAAWKYNTAWWYNCAWTMASYMARKWCAGNTKGTTNNGAMCYNTWAAWTWAYAGYCCAAAAGCGAGTGGTGGAAACCAATCATTGGGTATAGATTATTCTAGTTATCCAACTGCAAAAACGTTTCTTTTTGGCGCAACTATAAAATTATAAAAATGAAAACAAACAAACTATTTAGAGCAAGAAATATCATATTTCTACTTGGAGCCTTGTTTCTTACCAACTGTACAAAATTAAACGAGGTTGTGCTTGATGAAGTATTAGGTGAAGATGCTTCCAACCCTGCGGGTGCTTTAGCGGCAGCTTACGACAGGTTGGGCGACGGAACCTTTGTAGATCATGGGGCGGTATTTTCATTACAGGAATATACTACAGATGAGGCCCTGCTGCCTACACGTGGAAGCGATTGGGGCGATGGGGGTAAGTGGCGTTCTATGCATGAGTTTACCTGGGCAGCAGACAACCCTATTGTAACAGATAACTGGAATATGCTTACCAACGGGATCACCAGGTCATTAACCGCTATAAAAGCAAACAGTACAGGCACTGGTGCGCAAAAAGACCTTTTTCTTGCCGAAGCTAAAGGCTTACTGGCCTACTATACCTATACCACACTTGATCTGTTTGGGCAAGCTCCTTACCGTGATCCGGCTAATGAAAATGCCCCGCTCGAAATTAGACAGGCGGCATCGGCAATAGACGGACTTATTACAGAGGTAGAGGGTTTAATCCCAAGTCTTGCCACGTTGGGAGAGCAATCTACTCATAACGGAAGGTTTACTAAAGAAGCAGCTTACGGATTATTGGCCAACATGTACCTTAACCGCGCAGTGTATAAAGATCGCTATGCGGCTTCCTTTAATTTTAATGAGAAGTCGGTAAACAGCAATGATACCGACATGGATAAGGTGATCTATTATACCTCATTATTGATCAACCCTGGTAAATTCCGTCTGGAAAGTAACTATTTCGACAACTTCGCTATCAAAAATTCAGGCGGTTCTGAACTTATCTTTGTGGTGGTACAAAAAATAGATTACATCAGAAATGGTTCTAATTCCTTTGCCTATGTTGGGGTAGAGCGTAACCAAAAACCGTCTCCTGCAAACAGAGGAACTAATGCAGCATGTATCAGTCCTGAATTTTATGCTACCTGGAATGGAAACCATGACGATCCTAGGTTTACCAGAAAATATCAGTATAGCGATGGAACCTGGTTTATGAACGATGCAGTAGGTAGTGTTCCCGCATCGGATATTGTCCCTAAAAGTAATAACCTACCATGGTTTCACTTCAATCGCGGTATCATGGTTGGGCCTCAGTATGGTCCTAAACTTAATGCTTCGGGTGGTTTTGAAATGACTGACAACGGAAGGATTAAAGTTTCTGAGCTTTATATGGAAAAAAGCACCGGTACACGCATGGACTTTACACCTGAGCTTAATTTTACTAATCCTACACAAGCTGTATTTGCTCAAAACCAGATCAACAGAGGAGCACGGGTATTTAAGTTCGAGTTTGACCCTGAAGAAGGAAATGGTAGCAGCAATGTTGACATTCCGTTGTTCCGTTTAGGGGTTATTTATACCATGAGGGCAGAAGCTTATTTCCGTAAAGGACAAACTGCCTTGGCATTAAACGACATCAACATTTTACGCACTTCAAGAAAAAGAGAATCGCTTTACGGAAATGCACCTGGTGTAGCGATAACATCGCTTGACGAGGCTGCCCTTTATAAAGAGATTGCTTTTGAAACGTATTGGGAAATGTTCAGAAGACCACAGATGATCCGTTTTGGAAAATATGAGCTTCCTTTTAGCGCCAAGCCAACAACTCAGCCTACCAGAAGGATATTTCCAATACCTCAATCAACGTTAGATGTAACCAAGGCATTTCATCAAAATCAGGGATATTGAGGTTATTCAGTATTACTACAATTTATGAGGGTTGTCAGGGCGTAAAGTTGCCCCTGACAACCCTTTTTTGTACAGTCTGGTTAAAGCTAGTTCGTCGCTTGTTTTAAGCTTGTTCGAGAAAAATGACTTTTTTACGAATGAGCTATTGGGAAGGAATGCAAAAAATCCGAATGATTGTGTTTACAGGATAAAAGGCCCGCCGGGTTCTCCCCATCCCCATTTGGGCATGGGTTCATCCGGATTTAGCGTCATTTCCATTTCTGAAGAATTCAGAACAGCAATCCTGGTTCCCCATTCAATGTAAGCTACAAATGCTGAGCGAAACTCAGGATCATCAGGTAAAGTAAGCTCGTCTGCGGTTTCTATAAGAAGTTGTACCCAACGTTTTCTATGGGTTTCAGTTAAGTGTTTACCCAGGTGTTTTTGAATCATTTTAAAATGCGAACCTTCCTGGGAACTGTACATTTTAGGACCACCAAAAACCTCTGCAATAAAATGTGCTACATGCAGCTGATGATCGGCAGACATATGTTTAAAAATAGGTTCAAGAGTGTCATCCAGCAGAACTTTTTTATAAAAAGAACTCATAAGTTTCTCAAAAACAGGCATGCCGCCCGCCCATTCATAAAGTGTTGGAATAGTCTTTTCCATTTGTTTCTATTTTTTGATGATCAACATAAAGATAGATGAATCTAGTTGTATTCAAATGGGAGTTGATCGCCAATTCTTTTGCCGCCCCAAAAGCCTTGTATAAAAAAGCTTCTGTAATCTACATAGCTGCCTTTGCTGTCTATGATGGCATCATCTAAAAACAGACGCATAATAGAACCGTCCTTACCCATCATTTTTGTGATTGTACCATTTTGATCATGGTCGTTAGCTTTCAGCGCATTCTCTTTATCAAAAACAATATATAGCCTGGTTTTGAATTTCAACTGGATAAAATTGCTGTCAACTGTATTGATATATTGCTCCATGTTTACCGGATTGGGAGCTAATTGTAGCGGCTGACTGTTGTTCTTTACTTCAAGAGTAATAAAGCCCTCTTGCCGCAAGTTGTTTTTATAGAGCGACCTTAAGTAGTGCATAAGGGAACCCTGGTACGCTTTTTTCCTGTTTTCAATCCAGGTGCTTTTCTCTTCCTCAGTGCCTGCTAAATTTTCGAATACAGATTCGCCATCGTAACTTGTAACTCCCGTTCCCTTGTTGTAACGAAAGTTTCTGAGCAGGTATTTTATGCGGTAGCCCAGGCTTTTGTTTTCAATAATCAGGAAATCATCTGAGGTAGCCTCCAGTATGGTCTTGATGGTCGAAAAATCAAGAATTTCGAGGTTTAGTATCTTGCATTTTTTTGCATTACCAGACTCACCCAGGAAATTCTTAAGAAATATTTTTATGTTTTCTTTGCGCTGAGAATCATTACCAATTACTACTTCACGCAGAACAGTTGCTTTTTCTTTAATATGAATAGTTAATGAGGCCGACTGGTCCTGAATAATTACATTTTGTTTTGTTGAAGCATAACCAATCATGCTCACAATGACCTTATAGGTGCCTGGTTTTATATTGGCGAATTTAAACTCGCCCTTTGCATTGGTTGCTGTACCTTTTTCAGAGCCATCAATAAACACAGTAGCACCTTGTATAATTTCTTCTTTGGCGTTAAACACAGTGCCCCTTATCGTAAAAGATTCCTGGGCTTTTAATGAACCGGTGCTAAGTAAAATAATAAAGATTAAGCGTATAATTTGTTTCATGATTAATTGGTTAATGTGAGTTTACCAACTGCTGCCAGCCCCGCCTCCTCCCGATGAGCCTCCGCTGCTGCTTGAAGAACTGCTACTGCTGCTGCTACTGGAAGAAGAAGACCAACTGCTGCTACCCGAAGAGGAGGATCCGCTTGAGGTTGCTACCTTTGGAATGATAAACTTTATCTTCTCTTCGTATTTGCAATATTCGCATAGATAATAACTATAGCCGAAGCCCTCACTCTCTGTGGTTGAAGCTTTATGGATAGCCCTTCGTTTATATAAAAAGGTATGGAAATGGCATTTTGAGCATTCCTGGGCTTTAGATTCAGGATTCTTGTAATCGAGTATCAGTTCTGTTTTACAAGACCTGCACACCCATACATCATAATCTATTGAGTCAATTTGCTCTTCTATAATGTTTCCTTTTAACAGGTATTGATCATCTTTTTCCTCATTTAGTACAATCATCTTATTGCTGCATTTTTCGCATATCATTGGGCTTGATCGCAAAGTATGCAGCAGTTCAGTGTAACTATTCCAGTAGGATCTTAAAAATGTTGTAGGGAATGCTTTTCTGATGTATTGGGATGGTAAATGGCTAGATTGCCATGCCAGATACTGTTCGTGTGGTGTTTTGTCCTTTAGGGTGGCAGTTAACCTCCTGCCTAAAAAATAGAAGTGCAAGTTCACATACGTCCATAAAAAGAAATAAAGTATTAGAATTGTTCTGATGTTATGCCATTCAAATGGCAGGTATATGTTTAATAAAATAACCAGGGTAACAGGTGCTATCCAAAGAAAATAGATCACAGGATTTTTTAGTCGCGGTATGCCTTTGTGTGCTGTTAACCGCTGACCAACCAGCGAAGAAAATACAATATAAATGGCAAGGATAATGAGCGAAAGGAAATCAAAAATGGGAGCTACCCTTTGTTTTACTGGCGCTGCGAGGGCTTGTGGGGTGATATCGTAAGGTTGTGAAATGCCAGGGTCAATAATAGCCGGTGGGGCCTCAACATCTGCAACTGAGATGCTGTCGGGTGCTTGGTATATTGCATTGTTTTCGCTGGTTATATGTTGAATAACCGCATCTACGCCTTTTTTTACTGCGCTGTCGTAGTCGTTCTGTTTGGCATAGGGAATCATGTAGTCTTGCTGGATTTTGTAACATGTTACATCAGGCAGTATACCCTCTAACCCATAACCTGTTTCAAATTCTATCCGGTGTTGGTCTTCAACTATAAATATAAGTAGGCCATTATTGGTTTTCTTGTCACCAATTTTCCATGAGTTGAATAACATTGTAGCAATTTCCTTGGGCACATTATCTCCAATACTCTTGACAAATACCACATCGATATGTGCTTTTCCCGACTGGTCTAATTCCCTGAGTTTTTCATTTAATGTATATACCGTTTCGTCTGCAAGTATTTTGTCCGGATTGCTTACATATGATTCGTTAAGTGTTTTAGGATCGGGGATGTTAAGAATTAATTTCTCTTTAGATTGTTTACACCCCATAAATATGAAGAGTAAAAGGATAAATGGCAGTAGCGTTGATGTTCTCATGAGCGTTTGTAGCGTTAAGTAAATATCTCTTTTTTTCTGTAAGTTTGAAATAGAAGTACGATGAATCATTTAAGGCCTTTGCTGGCTACATATGCATACAATATTACAGGATCCTACGAGGCCTCACTCGATATCGTACAAGATGCTTTTCTAAAATTCTTGCAGATAGATACCACTAATGTTATTGATGAGAAAGCTTATTTGGTGCGATCGGTAATTAATCTGGCTATTAATTACAAGAAGCAAAGTGAGCGGTTGCAGCATGAATATCCGGGAGTATGGCTGCCGGAACCTATTGACACCAATGAGGCGGATTCTGCCTTGAGTAAAAAAGAGGTGCTTTCTTATTCCTTAATGGTGCTTCTGGAAAAATTAACGCCTCGCCAAAGGGCAGTTTTTATTCTAAAGGAAGCTTTTGATTATAGCCATGATGAAATTGCTGAGGTATTGGAAATAACAATTGATAACTCGCGGCAGATTTTGAAGCGAGCAAAACAAAGCTTGCAGCAGGGGGAGAAGCCGGGTAAAAATGATGTGGAAACAGAATCGCTCTTAAAATATGTAAATGCAATAAAGAGGGGTGATGTTCAGGAGCTGGAATTGATGCTTAAGGCCGATATTTCTGTGATGTCGGATGGCGGAGGAAAAGTGCTGGCTGCTTTAAGGCCTGTTTTGGGTAGGGCTAATGTAATTAAGTTTTTAAAGGGGTTGCAAACGAAATTCTTTTCCAAACGAACCTTTAAATATGGATGGATCAATCATCAACCGGCAATGTTTCATTATGAAGACGGGGTGATGGTAAGCTGTCAGATATTTGTTTTTGAGCAAAATGAAATTGCTAATATCTTTTTTATCCGAAATCCAGATAAGCTGTCACGCTTTAGATATGCCGATTGTCTTTAAGAGAAAAAGATATTTTATGTTACGAATCAGTCAGAATGAAATCCCGGAAGGGTTATTTAAAGCAATGTGGCAGATAAAGGATTATCTACGCAGTTCAGGAATTGATCCACTATTAATTGATTTATTGGATGTGCGAGTTTCGCAGATTAATGGTTGCGCGTATTGTTTGGATATGCATTCGAAGGAAGCGGTACACAAAGGGGAAACATTACAGCGGCTTATCTCGCTGTCGGTTTGGAGAGAAACGGACTATTACACACCAAAAGAGAGGGCTGTATTGGCTTTCGCTGAAAGATTAACCAATCTTCAGGAAGAAAGAGAATCAGATGATCTGCATGATGAACTTAAAAAGCATTTTTCTAATGCTGAGATTGCAAATCTTTCATTGGCCGTTGCCCAAATAAATTCATGGAACAGGCTGGTAAAGTCTTTTGGAACAATAGCTGGGACATATGAAGTGAAGTAATATTTTTTTCATAGATTTATGCATTATGAATAAGTCTAACAGAAGAAAATTTATTGGAACTGCTGCAGTACTTGCAGTGGGGACAGCTGCAACCGCTATGCCGTTATCAAATATGAAAAAAAATTATCCGGTGGTACACCATGTGTTTTTCTGGTTGAAAAATCCAGATTCAAAAGAAGATCGTGATAAACTAGCCGCAGGCGTGAAAGCGCTTTCTAAAATCCCGACAGTAAAAGAATTACACGTGGGTATTGTAGCCAGTACTGAAAAACGTGATGTTATTGATAGCAGCTGGGGAGTATCTGAACTGATGTTCTTTAGTGATCTTGAAGGTCAGGCAACTTATCAAACACACCCAATACACCTGGAATTTATAAAAAACTACAGCCATTTATGGGAGAAAGTAGTTGTTTATGATGCAGTTGAGGCCTAAAATAGAATCGTTTTAAATATCATTTAGTAATTCGCTATTACATAAAGCATAAAGTAATTACTTAAGTTTGAAAGAAAAACCGTTATGAAATTTTATCACATTTTAAAGAGTGCACACTCAGGATGGCGTTATCTCGTCTTAATTTTATTGGTAGTGGCAATAGTAACTGCAATTGCAGGATGGCTTGGAAAAAAACCATATACAGAAGGAAATAGAAAATTGAATGTGTTTACTTTAATCTTTGTACATATCCAAATTTTATTTGGTTTGGTATTGTACTTTGTGAGCCCACTTGTTGAAGCAGGAATAAGATATTGGAAAATGGAACATATTGCAATGATGATTTTTGCTGCCATTTTAGTTACTGTAGGTAATGCACGATCGAAAAGAGTAGAGGATCCCTCGGGCAAACATCGCACTATTGCGCTATATTTTGGATTAGGATTAATCGTGATTATCGCATCAATTATACAGATGACTATGGCTGATCCTAGTCGTAGTTTTTTTGGAGTTTCATAAATTTCACAATTTAATTTTGTTTAGTAAGATTTATTTATATTTTTGTTGCACATGATTAACAATATACATACTTGGCAGTGGCGTGGTAATTCTGAAAAGAGTTTCGTCGTAACCTTGTGTACCTTATAGTTTATCAACCTAAACCAAACCACATTGTAAAACCCGACGTAACCACACGCCGGGTTTTTTTATGATCCGGCAATTTGAATAAATGAATTGAAAAAAATGTTATTATGAATAATTATACCATTAACACAGCTTATAAAAAGAGACTTGCAGATACCACTACTCCGGTAAGTATTTACCTGAGATTGAGAGATGTATTTCCAAATACAATTTTACTGGAAAGCTCCGACTACCATAGTCGTGAGAACTCTATGAGTTATGTGTGCGCTGAACCTGTTGCGGGTATTATACTGCAAGATGGTGTGCTTTCTTCTTACTTTCCAGATGGAAGGAAAGCGGAAAAAACGGAGTTTGTACTAACCGAAGAAATAGATGCTTTTAAGGCTGCTTTTACACCGGATGTAATTGATGGCAACAGACATATTTCTAGTGGTTTGTTTGGATATTTTACATGGAACGCTGTACAGCATTTTGAAGATATTACCTTCTCTTCTGAAACTCCGAAAGGCGAAGAGATCCCAACAATGCAGTACCATATTTACCGGTACATTATTGCTATTGATCATTTCCGTAATGAGATCACCTTGTTTAAAAACAGGTTTAATGGCGATGATAATGAGGACCTGGAAAAGATGGAATACATTATTCAGAACAAGAACTATCCTGAGTATAGTTTTAAAACGAATGGTGAAGAGCATTCTAACCTGACAAACGAAGATTTCATGAACATGGTTGATAAACTTAAGAAGCACATATTGCGTGGAGATGTTTTTCAAATTGTTCCTTCAAGAGCTTATAACCAGGGTTTTTTAGGAGATGAGTTTAATGTTTACAGATGCTTAAGATCAATAAATCCATCGCCGTATTTATTTTATTTTGATTACGGAAGCTTTAAGCTTTTCGGGTCATCACCTGAAGCTCAAATTACCATAAAGAATAATGTAGCTAATATTTTTCCTATTGCCGGTACGTTTAAACGTACAGGAAATGACATAGAGGATGCGGAACAAGCAAAAAAGCTGGAAGAGGATCCTAAAGAAAGTGCTGAGCATGTAATGCTGGTAGATTTGGCCAGGAATGACCTTAGCAGGCATTGCAGTGGTGTTCAGGTAAAATCTTTTAAAGAAGTTCAATACTATTCTCACCTGATTCACCTGGTTTCTAAAGTGAGTGGCAACCTGCAGGAAAATGTATCTGCATTTAAGGTTGTTGCCGACACTTATCCGGCAGGAACATTAAGTGGGGCACCTAAATACAGGGCTATGCAATTGATTGATGAGAATGAAGGGCTTGGAAGGAACTTTTATGCCGGGGCACTTGGTTACATGGGCTTTAACGATGAGTTTAATCACTGCATCATGATCAGGACATTTATGAGTAAAAACAACCAGCTTCATTACAGAGCAGGTGCCGGTATTGTTGCCGACTCTATTCCTGAAAATGAACTGAATGAAGTAAATAATAAAATTGCTGCTTTGCGCAGGGCAATAGAAATGGCTGCGCAAATTTAAGATGGAGAATAATAAGATCATGCAAAAGAAAGTTTTGGTTATAGATAATTACGATTCGTTTACTTATAACCTGGTGCATTTAGTAAATGAATTGGGCAGGGATGTTGAGGTGTGGAGGAATGATAAATTTGAACTTGCCGATGTTGAGCAGTACGATAAGATTTTGCTTTCGCCGGGACCAGGGATACCTGAAGAGGCGGGTTTACTAATTGATGTAATCAAAGCCTATGCGCCTACCAAGAGTATTCTTGGTGTTTGCCTGGGTCAGCAAGCTATTGCTGAAGCATTTGGAGGAAGTTTGTTAAATTTAGGCAGGCCTATGCATGGAATTGCTACACCGATTACCGTGTTGGATAAGAGTGAACTTTTATTTAAAGATTGCCCCGATGTAATTAAAGTAGGTCGCTATCACTCATGGGTGGTTAGTAATAAAGGGCTACCTGATTGCTTTGTGGTTACAGCAACTGATGAAACAGATGAGATTATGGCATTGAGCCATAAAACGCTTGATGTTCGTGGTGTACAATTCCATCCGGAAAGTGTGCTTACTGAGTATGGAAAACAAATGATGCAGAACTGGTTAGAAAGTTAATATGAATATTTTAGATAAAATTGTACTGAGAAAGAAGGAAGAAGTGGCTTTGGCTAAGCAACATGTTTCTGTTAAACAGCTGGAAGCTGCACAGCACTTTAATCGCAATCCATATTCTTTTAAGGAGTTTTTATTAGCAGATGACCGAACTGGTATTATTGCTGAGTTTAAGCGCCAGTCTCCATCTAAGGGTGTTATTAATGACAAAGTTACAGTTGCTGATGTCACTACGGCTTATGCTTCGGCAGGAGCTTCGGCATTGTCGGTACTAACAGACACAGACTTCTTTGGAGGTCATCAACGAGATTTGCTGGAAGCGAGGGCTGCGAACAAAGTTCCTATTCTGAGAAAGGATTTTATGATTGATGAATATCAGATCCTTGAGGCAAAAGCCTGGGGTGCTGATATCATTTTATTAATTGCTGCGATCCTTACTCCGCAGGAAATTGCAACGCTAGCGGGCACAGCGAAGGGTTTGGGGCTTAATGTGCTGTTGGAAGTGCATAACCAGGAAGAGCTTGAAAGGAGCATATGCAAGGATCTGGATGCCATAGGCGTTAACAACCGAAACCTTGCTGATTTTACAGTAAACATTCAGACTTCGTTTGATCTTGCAGATCAGATTCCTGCTGATTTTATGAAGATATCTGAAAGTGCCATCAGCGATACTCCTACAATTAAATTATTAAAACAAGCCGGGTTTAATGGCTTTTTGATTGGCGAAAACTTCATGAAAACTGAAGATCCGGGACTTGCAATCAGAGAGTTTGTCAGTGAATTGATCTCGGTATAACTTTTGTATCTTTGTACTTTACATGGGAAAACAGAAATATTACGACACGGCACTTAAGCCGGAACGGGCGGTACTTGTAGGAGTAATCAGGCCTGGTGAAAAGCCGGAGGAAACCAGGGAATACCTGGATGAGCTTGCTTTTCTGGTAGATACGGCGGGTGGTGTTGTGGAACATGAATTTACGCAGAAGATGCTTAAACCTGACCGTGGAACTTTTGTAGGGACAGGGAAACTTGAAGAAATACAGGCTTACGTAAAGTCTGAAGAGATAGATATGGTTGTTTTTGATGATGAGCTTTCACCATCACAACTAAGAAATATTGAACGGGAATTACAGGTTAAAATATTGGACAGGAGTAACCTGATCCTTGATATTTTTGCCAGCAGAGCACAAACTGCACAGGCTAAGACTCAGGTTGAACTGGCACAGTTGCAATACTTATTACCGCGACTTACCCGCTTATGGACTCACTTAGAGCGTCAAAAGGGTGGTATTGGTATGAGAGGTCCGGGTGAGACCCAGATTGAGAGTGATAGAAGGATGATCCTTGAAAAGATTGCCCTTTTAAAAAGCAGGCTGAGCCAGATTGATAGACAAAACGAAACACAAAGAAAGAACCGCGGACAACTCATAAGGGTTGCTCTTGTTGGGTATACCAACGTAGGGAAATCAACGATTATGAATATGCTTTCTAAATCTGAAGTGTTTGCCGAAAACAAACTATTTGCCACATTGGATACTACGGTGAGAAAGGTGGTTATTGAGAATTTGCCGTTTTTACTATCAGATACAGTAGGGTTCATCAGAAAGTTACCCCACCATTTAGTAGAATGTTTTAAATCGACATTGGATGAGGTACGCGAAGCAGATGTACTGATCCACGTTGTGGATGTATCGCATGCTAACTTTGAAGATCAGATCAATGTAGTGAATGAGACCTTAAAAGATCTTGGCGCAAGGGATAAAGAGACCATCATGGTATTCAATAAAATGGATGCTTATGTGAGTCCTGAGCCTGATCATGAAGATGAAGAAAGAGCTGTGCTTACGCTTGATGATTTTAAGCGTAGCTGGATGGCAAATCATAATGCCCCTTCTATATTTATATCTGCCCTGCACAAAGAGAATTTGGAGGAATTTAAACAATTATTATACGATAAAGTTGTTGCTTTGCATACCGAGCGCTATCCTTATGATAAGCTGTTATATTAATTAATGCCGTTAAAGAAGAAAGAGAAAAATTATGGAAAGTAAACGTCAACAGAAATTTGCCGGGGTGATACAAGAGGAATTAGCTGCTATTTTTCAGCGCGAAGGCTCTGCATATTTACCCAATACACTGGTTACTATCACTAAGGTTCGCGTTTCTCCGGATTTGGCGGTAGCAAAGGTTTATTTGAGCTTTTTAAATACAAACAATACAACCTTATCTGTTGCTGAGGTGAATTCACATTCAAGTGAGATCAGGTATAAACTGGGTGCACGTATTCGTCACCAGGCTCGCGTAATCCCTACGCTTACCTTCTTTTTAGACGATACGAATGAGTACGTAGAGCATATGGATAAGCTATTCGATAAAATATCCAGAGACCGTAAGGAGACGGATGAGCAAGCCGATTGATCTTCTAGCTGCCTTAAATAGGAGTGATATCATAATTGGTAAAGTAGTCGATTTTGATCCTGCTCATGACTTGCTGTATCCTCTGGATCTTACAGTCGAAAATAAAGAACTCACAAGCGATATTTTAGATGATACCGACCTTTTTACTAGTTGGGTTGATAAAAAATTGTGTTTAAATAACTGTAGATATGGCATTGGCGGCTATAACGAACACAGGTCTATCTATGCGCGCAGTGCTCATTTTGATACAGCCGAAGAACCCAGAAGGCTGCATTTAGGCGCAGATATATGGGGGCCTGCGGGAACACCTGTTTACAATTTTCATGATGCAGTGGTCCATAGCTTTAAATTCAACAATAACTTTGGTGACTATGGAGGAACCATTATTCTGAAATATGTTTTGGGAGATGCGGTAATTCATGCCTTATATGGACATTTGAGTCTGGAATCTTTACAGGGGCTGGAAGAGGGAATGTTTATTCCTGCCGGGACGCGATTTGCTGCTTTTGGTAAAAAGGAAGAAAATGGTTACTGGCCTCCGCATTTACACTTTCAACTGATATATAATATGCAGGCTTTAAAAGGTGATTATCCGGGTGTATGCCAATACACTAAAAGAGATATTTATCTAAAGAATTGCCCCGATCCTGCAGTAATTTTAAAACACACATTTTAATCGGCTTTACTTTAAAATACGTAAATTGGTATATGTCAAAGATTCTTTTAGCATTATTTCTTTTGCTGGGGTTAAATGTTAAAGCCCAGCCAACTTTAAAAGGTGGGCTGGAGTCTTTCGTGATGAACAATAAGGTTTATCCCCGGTATTCACTACAAAATTGCATTGATGGAAGTGTTACCATAAGCTTTAAATTGAATAAAGCGGGAGAGGTCTATTTCTCTAAGATTCAAAAAGGCATTGGAACAGATCTTGATGACGAGGCACTAAGGTTGATCAGACTAAGCAGCGGTAAGTGGATAGTTCCTGCTGATCACGATACTACGATATCTGTTGTGGTACCCATAAACTTTAAACTGTCTGGAGATGATTGCCAGAATAAAAGCCAGAAAGATATAAAACAGGCTATAGAAACCTATAAATCCAATGTAGGTATGACAGATGCAGTGCTTAATTTTTACAGGCATAAGGCAACAGGTAAATTTACTGCTGATGAGCAGCGAAGGATTGAAGCGTTGAAAGCAAGCCTTGGTTATGATGAAGAGTATATGAAAATGAGGATAAATGATGGTTTGAAGAAACTGAAACAGAAGGATAGGCAAGGCGCGTGTGAGGATTTTATGTTTGTGAAGAACATGGGGTATGATTTGGCGGACGAGCAGATCGCTAAATACTGCAATTAGACAATAACGCTAACGGCCGCAGGTACTATGTTGGCTTCAATTCTGCTTACCTTGCCCATATATTCACCATCAACCTGAAAATGCGCTTTATGTTTTGTTTTTATGTTGAGACTAGTGGTTTGAAAGGATTCAATATTCTTCGGGTTTAAAGCCATATTGGTAAACCTTAGTTTTAAAATCTCCATCACGGAATATTCTTTTACCAGAATTACTTCAAAGAAATCATCGTCCAGTTTGCCATCAGGATTAATTTTAACGCCTGTGCCATACATGGTGGCATTTGCTATAACCACCATAGCTGCTTCTGAACGGATGGTTTTATCTTTTACCTTAATCAGTACCTCCATTTTATGATGACTCCATAGCGCTTTCCATGCGGCTTTAGTGTATCCCCACATTCCACGCTGCGGCAGGTCATTAAATTTTTTAACGAGATAGGCATTAAAACCTATATCGGCAAGGTGAATGCATAGCTCACCGTTTACCATTATGACATGTATTTTTTTGGGCTGCCCGTTCAGTATCATATCCAATGATTCCTTAATGGTTGTGGGAATGCCTAATTCCTTGGCCATGCCGTTTGCAGATCCGGCAGGTATAATACCCATGGGGGTATCTGTTTGGAGCAAACATTCGGCAATCAATTTCACCGTTCCATCGCCGCCAACGGCTATCACGCGGTCTGCATTTGCACAGGCTATTATTTCCTTAAGTTTTTCGAAAGAACAGTTTAATGGCAGCTCATAAATCTCCGCAGTATGAGGGAGCGATTCAAAATATGCGCTTATGGCATCGGCAAAATTGATCTCACCATTTCCAGATCCCGGATTCACGATAAACAGCAATTTCAATTGGTCGGATTTTTCTCCCATTACATTTTCTTTAATATCACAAACAACTTTAGAATTACTCTGTTTTAATTATTGATGAATAAATCTGTAAGTGTTAAGGTATACCATGGATACGGACACACGCATAACCTTGTGGTATACGGTCATGTGTTTAAATTTAGGGCCAAAACAATGCAGGGTTTTAGCAATAATTTATTCGTCAACATTATCCATTTGCTAAAGTTATTTGTACTAAAGCCATACCCTCATGTACAGGTAAGGCTCACTTTTAATGGGCAGGAGGTATACCGCAAAACTGAATACGATGGCTTTTTTAAGTTTGAGTGGTCGGCCAATGAAAACGTGAATGCGGGATGGCATGGGGTAAAGATTGAGGCTTTAGATAAGGATGGAAAAATACTGGCGATAGGGCTAGGTCAGGTGTTTGTACCTCACATTACTCAGTTTGCTTTTATTTCTGATATTGATGATACGGTGATGGTTTCGCATTCGGCAACTATCAGAAGAAGACTTAGAGAGCTTTTTATTAAAAACCCAAGAACCCGGAAAACGTTTAAAGGTACATACACGCATTACACTGCCCTGGCAATTTCACATACCACGGCAGATCAGCCTAATCCCTTTTTCTATGTATCCAGCAGTGAGTGGAATTTATATGATTATCTGGTAGAGATTTTCAGCTATAATAAGTTACCGGATGGTGCCTTTTTATTGAATCAGATTAAGCAGTGGAGGGATCTTATTAAAACGGGTAAAACCGGTCACGAAGGGAAATTGATGAGAGTGATGAGAATTTTAGATGCTTTTCCAAATCAAAAGTTTGTCTTTTTTGGAGACAATACACAGAAGGACCCGGAAATATATACTGCTATTGCAGAGAAATACCCTAAAAACATTGCGGCTGTTTACATCAGAAATATCCGTAAGGATATGGAAGAGCCAACCCGGGCATTATTGAAAAGAATAGAGGCACAAAACATCCGTACCTGTTTGTTTGAAAACAGTGTAGATGCAATTGAACATTCTAAAAAGATAGGGCTGATTGCAGATTAGCTTATCGATTTTCCAAATGGAGAAAAGGCCAGATTCATTAATTTAAAATGTTGTCGGCCAAATGGAATACCTATAATGGTAATGCAGAACAAGATACCAAAGAAAAGATGGGTAAGGGCAATCCAGAAGCCCCCAAATATTAACCAGATGATATTCATAACGGTCGATAAGCAGCCAGTATTGGAAGAGGTATCGGTTATTTTAACGCCAAAAGGAGCAAGGCCAACAAAGGCAAACTTGAAGCACTGTATTCCGAATGGGATTCCCACAATAGTAAGGCATAGGACAAGACCACCGATTATGTATTCAAAGAAAATAAATATTCCACCAAAAATGATCCAGATGATATTGCCTATTAAGTTCATGTTACGCTTTTTATTAGGATGAAATATAGCAAGATTAGTTACATTAAACCTAATGTTTTATTATTGTAAATGGTTTTTAGACTACCAGAAGATGAGATTGTTTTTCCTAATCCGGCCTTGGCGGATCCGGATGGATTGCTGGCTGTAGGTGGAGATTTGAGCATTGAAAGATTGCTTTTGGCTTATCACAATGGTATATTTCCGTGGTTTAGTGATGATGATCCGATTTGTTGGTATTCACCGCATGAACGCTGTGTAATATATCCGGCAGAAGTGAAGGTGAGTAAAAGCATGGCTAAAGTTCTTAAATCAGACGCATTTGTGGTAACCTTTAACAAAGCATTTCGGGAGGTAATCGTTAACTGCGCAAAGGTGGGAAGAAAAGATCAGCCAGGCACATGGATTACTCAGGAAATGCAGGATGCCTACATTAGTTTGCATGAAAAGGGCTATGCTAAAAGTGTAGAAGTATGGAAAGATAATGTATTGGTTGGAGGGTTGTATGGCGTGGAAGTGGGTGATGTTTTTTGTGGCGAAAGTATGTTTAGCTTGGTAAGTAATGCCTCAAAAACGGCACTGATATGGCTGTGTAAAACCGATAGGTTTAAGCTAATAGACTGCCAGCTGCCCAATGATCATTTGATGAGTTTAGGGGCGGAAATGATTTCGCGCAAGCAATATGATGAATTCCTGAAAGATTAATTCAGAATCTCTTTGATGTCTTCCTTACTTAAGGATTTGAAGAAACTTTCTTCTGTGGTGATCAAAGAACTGGCTAATCGTTTCTTACGGTTTTGTAATGCCAATATCTTTTCTTCTACTGTATCTTTTGCAATGAATTTATAGATAAACACTTTCTTCTCCTGGCCAATCCTATGTGTACGATCTATTGCCTGTTGCTCTACTGCGGGATTCCACCATGGATCAAGAATAAACACATAATCTGCCTGGGTTAAGTTTAAACCTACACCACCTGCCTTAATAGAAATTAAGAATACCTTTAATTCCGTGTTTTTCTGGAACTCAGCAACGATTTCTCCGCGGTTTTTGGTTGATCCATCAAGATAAGAAAAGGAGATGCTTTCTTTTTCGAAATAGGCCCTGAAGATATTCAGGTGCTTTACAAACTGCGAAAAGATAAGGACCTTGTGCCCGCCTTTAAGTACATTATCGAGTGTATGGATTACATTTTCGAATTTACCTGAATCAGAAGCGTAAGTGTCGTCTATCATAACCGGATGGTTTGCCAGTTGACGTAGTGCCGTTAGACCCTGTAAGAGTTGTACTTGTTTTTTTGCATAAGAGCCATCATCCATGCTGCTTAGCAGGTCGTTACGATAAGCAGATTTTGTTTTTTCATAATATGCAGCCTGATCCTCACTCATATCGCAATAAAACACCTGTTCCGTTTTGGAAGGCAGTTCGGCCGCAACCTGTTCTTTTGTGCGGCGTAAAACAAAAGGCTTTATAATTGCTTGCAGCTTACGGGCCTTTTCTTCATCTTTCCTTTTCTCGATGGCCTGAACATATTCTTCGTTAAAGAATGATTGCGTACCCAGCAGACCGGGGTTTAAAAAGGTAAGCTGGGTCCAAAGGTCGCTTACAGAGTTTTCGACAGGAGTACCACTTAGGATTAGTCTGTATTTAGATTTTAACGCCTTAACCGCCTTAAATGATTTTGACGAAGGGTTTTTTATATTCTGGCTTTCATCTAATATGATGTAGCTGAAGTAGAAGTTTTTCAGAATATCTATATCAACCCTGGTAATTCCATAAGTTGTTATCACGATATCATACTTCGCAAATATACTTACATCTTTATCTCTTGTAGTTCCGGTATGGGCATGTATTTTGAGCTTAGGCGTAAACTTTTTGGCTTCATTTAGCCAGTTGTAAATTAGGGAGGTTGGCATAACAATTAAAGAAGTGCCATGAGTTGAATTTTGCTCATTTTCTTCTTTAAGCTTTTGCAGCATTGCCAGTGTTTGGATGGTTTTACCCAAACCCATATCATCAGCTAAACATCCTCCGAAATTATACTCACGCAGGAAACTAAACCAATTGTAGCCAGCCTTTTGATAACTACGCAGGTCGCCTTTAAAATGGAGCGGCATTTGGGTGTCGGCAATGTTCTCGAAATCATTTAATCTTTCAAGTTTACGGCTTAGGGTTATGTTGGCTATGCTGTCCTCTGCCAGTTCATTGATGAGCCCTATGTGATGTTTCTTCAGGTGTATCGACTTGCCTCCTTCTGATAAACTGAAAAGACTTCCATATTGAGAGAACCACTTTTCGGGAATGATAGCAATTGTGCCATCAGGAAGCGTAAATTCCCTCTTTTTATGAAGTATGTGTTGTTTAAGAGATAGAAAGGGTACCGGAAAGATACCAAAGTACACTATGGCATTGATGTCAAACCAATCGTTATCTTCTTTAATCTCAAAATCAATTTTATTGGCAGCAAATAAGAATTTTTTTGCTCCATGATGTTGTTCTATTTCAAAACCAAGGTTTTTTAAACCTTCTATATGTTCGTTTACCCAATTGATGATGGCATAAGATTGGTCTTCATCGTGATTACCTGAAACCTCGAGGTTGTGAAAAAGAGCGCTGGTTTTCTTTAGTCCAAGATTTAGCAGCGCATCAAATTTCTGTTTCTCAAATGCAGTATCTCTTTTTATACGGGTGAAAATGTAGTTGTCGTCCTCTTTGGCAAGACGAACAGTTACCTTTTTTTCATTACCCATGGCAAAAGCATATTCCCCGTATTTAAAGTAGAGCTGAAGCTGAGAAACTCCCGATTCTACATAAATAACTTTTAGCGTTGGGGTTGGATCATGCTTTTCTGTTTTTATATCAAAGCCCTCGGCGTAAACATGGTATTTTTCAATAAGTGGACAAACAAACTTTTCAAAATAGGTTTCCTCGGTGGTCTTTGGTATGGTTATGTAGCGCTTGTTTAAAAAAGGGAGTAATTTTTTTCCTTCAATATCCTGCTCAAAGAAATAGATCATATCATTAAGTAATAACCATGCTGGCTGATTACTTATAATCTGAGCATCCTTGAACATGAAATCGATTCTTAATCCCTGGTACTTTATGGTAGGAAAATAGCGCGTTTCAATATTATTACGTCTAAAATGGAACAGTACCGTAGAAGGCTCTAGCGCAATATCTATTTTTCGCTCTGCAGGCCAGCCATCATTATCCATTAAATACAATGAACCATCTGCTTTGAGGGCTTCCAGAACTTCAGATAGTTTCTTCTCAATTTTTGGACGGACAGTTTCATAGAACTTATCGTTAAAAAACTTGCTAAAGAACTCTCCGGGTCTTATCGCTTTCTTGTGATGCTTTTTTATGATAAAGTCCTGCTCTGTCTCATCAAGGATTTTGATAAGCTTAAAATCATTATCTGTTAAATGTTTTGCAAACTCTTTAGCAGTATGTGAGAACAGGCGCTGATAGGTAAGAGAGAAATCGCCCTGCGGATTTAACTGAACCATGTGAGGTTCGATTAAATATCCGAAATACGCGTGTTTACACAATGAGTATACAATTTTGCAGGGCTTGGTACTATCTACGCGTAACATTGACTAAAGATTAAAATAATCGGAGGATAAGCATTTAAAAATCTTTAAACATACGTCAAATTGAAGTTCTTTTCAAATGGAATCTCATAATATGGCTAAATTTTTATAAAGCGTTCGTCGAGGGAATCAGACCGTTGGTCGTGAGTTAACTTCTGATGGTATAAAAGAGCCGGATTGGCTGAAACGTTTGCTGGAAATGAGGGTCTTAATAACAAAAAAGCCTACAAAAACCCTAAAACTCAAAAATATGAAAACTCTAGCAAAAACATTATTCGCCTCAGCATTGACAGTTATCTTTATGACTTCAACAGCTGTAACAACGTTCGCCAACGGGATTGATAAACAACCAGTTGAATCTGCTGCTCCGATGACCTTTAACAAGGTTAAAGTGAGTGGAAATGTAAAAGTTATTTTGGTGCAAGGTAAAAGAGAGCACATCGAAGTCATAAATGGAGATTACAATCTGGACAAAACCTCTATTAAAAGACTTGGATATACTTTAATCATTAACTCAACAGAAGCTAATCGTATAACTGTTTTGGTTTCAGTAAATGATTTACAACGTATAGATGCCTCAGATAAGGCTATAGTGAAAACTGATGGTATGTTTGATGTTAAATATCTTCAGGTATTCTTAAAAGATGATGCAAAGGCCACTGTGAAAGCAAATACTGAAAGTATGTATACTTATATAAAAGATCATGCTGATTTGAAGTTAAGCGGTACAACTGCAGATCATAACTTGGTAAAAGACGACATCTCTAAATTAGACACAGATCACCTGGTAGCTTTAAAAACCACAACAACTCCATTGAATCAGATAATGGTTGCAGCCAACAAAAAGAATTAAAAAAATAATTCTACGGTATAAAAAAAGCAGCTGGATGTACCCGCTGCTTTTTTATGCAATGATATTTTAAAGATCAAATTTGATTCCCTGAGCCAGAGGAAGTGTATTTGAGTAGTTTATTGTATTGGTTTGTCTGCGCATGTAAGCTTTCCAAGCATCGGAACCACTCTCGCGTCCACCGCCTGTTTCTTTTTCACCACCAAAGGCTCCGCCTATCTCAGCACCTGAGGTCCCAATGTTGACATTGGCAATGCCACAATCGGAGCCCTGAGCAGATAAAAATTGTTCTGCTTCCCGCAGATTAAGCGTCATTATTGCCGAGGATAAACCCTGAGGTACACCATTCTGTAAAGCGATAGCTTCGTCCAGTGTTTTGTATTTTATCAGGTATAGAATTGGAGCAAAGGTCTCATGCTGAACGATTTTGTAATCATTTTTTACCTCCGCAATGCATGGTTTTACATAACAACCACTGGTATAAGCCGGGCCTTCTAAAACGCCTCCCTCTACTATGAATTTTCCACCTTCGGTTTTGCATTTTTCAATGGAATCAAGGTAGCTGGCAACAGCATCGGTGTCGATTAACGGGCCAACGTGATTGTGCTGATCAAGGGGATCCCCAATGCGCAATTGACCATAGGCCTTTACCAGTTTTGTAGTAAACGCGTCGTAAACACTTTCGTGGATTATTAATCTGCGGGTAGAAGTACATCGCTGACCAGCCGTTCCTACTGCTCCAAAAACAGCACCGATTAAACTCATGTCCAGGTCTGCGTGTTCCGAGATAATAATGGCATTGTTGCCGCCTAACTCCAGTAAGCTTTTTCCTAAGCGAGCACCAACTGCTACAGCAACAGCTTTTCCCATGCGGGTAGATCCTGTGGCGGATATCAGGGGTACACGATTGTCATTTGTCATGAGCTCGCCCACTTGCTTATCTCCAATAATCAGATTGCAAACGCCTTCTGGAATGTCATTTGCTTTAAAGACATTCGCAATAATATGCTGACATGCGATGGCTGTGATTGGTGTTTTTTCTGATGGCTTCCAGATGCAAACATTGCCGCAAACTAAGGCCAATGCAGCATTCCAACTCCAAACGGCTACCGGGAAGTTAAAAGCAGAGATAATACCAACAATTCCTAATGGGTGCCATTGCTCATACATCCGATGGCTGGGGCGCTCAGAGTGCATTGTTAAGCCATAGAGCTGGCGGGACAGGCCTACTGCAAAATCGCAGATATCTATCATTTCCTGTACTTCACCAAATCCTTCCTGAAGACTTTTACCCATTTCATAAGAAACAAGGGTGCCCAGGTCTTCTTTGTTTTTACGGAGTGCATCGCCAAACTGCCGTACAATCTCGCCACGCTTTGGGGCCGGTAAGCTGCGCCAGAATGAATAAGCCTCTTCTGCTTTTTTGATTATTGTTTCGTAATTTTGGGCACTGGCTACCTTTACGCTTGCAATCTTATTCCCATTAACCGGAGAATCGCTGTTAATTATTTTCGCGTCTGAGGAGGCTCCCCATTGATTTCCTGTGCTGTAGGCCGGATTTAAATCCAGTATGTTTAGGTTTTTTAAAACCTGGCTGATATTATTCTGCATAACTAAATAGTTTATAGGCAATTCTCTTTCCGGCGTGTATCAACAATATAGATGATCTTCCAGGTGGTTTTATCTTTAAACAATTGAAACGAATTGACACCGCAATGGCTAAATTTATTGTCAATATAGAACTTATAATCCGTCCACACACTGGCAAGGTTCCCATCTATCAAAATTTTTGTAAATACAATTCGTTCATCAAATTTTTCTTTGTGTGGCGTTCCTGTAAATTTGATAAAATCGGCGACCTTCTCATCACTTAATTTAAATTCACCGTCTTTGGATTTATGGATGGTCTGCATGATTGCATTACTCGCAAAGGTAGCATTTACCATGGCGCTGTCGGTATTTCTCATACCTTCAAACAATTTGTTTATAGTGCCTTTAACAAGGTCTTCTTCATGTTGCTGGATTTGGGCAGAGACGTTAAATACCGTTGTAAGAAAAACAATAATTAAAAAGTTACATTTTTTCATTTTCATGAACTGTTGCATAAAGGGTTGATGTTTTCTTGACGGGAATATTACCCGTCTTAAAATAAAGTTACGTTATTTTGTATTGAATTAGGACCAGAACCCTTGTTTCATTCTCTATCTTGCTAAAACATTCTGAGGGTAGATGTTTAGGCTAACTATTATTATTTCAGTTGTTTATGGGCAAGGGTGTGTGTATGTTGAAAATTATTTGGTTAGTACTACTAATAATTGTTGTAAACTTATAATGTATTTTTAACACAGGGATCTGTTCTTTAATTATTTGATACATGGAAGAGGAATTTTATTTTGATTTTAGCGATGATGCGCAACGTTCAGTAGAACGTTACGAAGAGATGATACGTAATCAGGATCAGTACTTTTTTGATGCCCAGGCTTTTGAAAATATTATTGATTACTACATTGAAAAGAACGACCCCGTAAAGGCATTGCAGGTAATTGAATATGCATTAAATCAGCATCCTTATGCCGCAGTATTCCTGGTGAAGCAGGCTCAGTTGTTCTTTGTTACTGATCAAACCGAACGTGCATTTTTAGCACTGCAGAAAGCAGAAATGCTCGAAGCATCGGAAGCAGAAATCTATATCCTTAGGGGGAATATCTATAATAGCCTTGAGCGGTATTCAGAGGCATTGGATAATTTTCAAAAAGCACTTGAATTTGCCGAAACTACAGATGAGATCCTGCTGCAAATTGCTTATGTGTATCAAAACATGCTCGATTACGAGAGTGCTATTGTTTACATAAAGCAGAGTTTGGAACAGAATATGGAAAACAAGGACGGGTTGTACGAGCTTGCTTTCTGTTATGATATATTAGATAAGCAAGAAGAAAGTATTCAGTTTTATCAGGAATATATAGATAATGATCCTTATTCGTACGCCGCATGGTATAATCTTGCAAATTCTTATCACAAGCTGGATCTTTTTGAGAAGGCAATTGATGCTTATGATTACGCCATCCTGATTAAGGATAATTTTGCGTCTGCTTACTATAATAAAGGAAATGCTTTAGTTCAACTTGATCGTTTTGCAGAAGCTATAGAAGTTTATAAGCACACTTTTGAATACGAAAAGCCCAATGCTGACACCTATTGCGCAATTGGGGAATGTTACGAGAAATTGGAGCGTATGGATGAAGCGAGATCCTATTATAAAAAATCTGTAAAGATGGATCCCAAGATGGCTGATGCCTGGTTTGGAATAGGAGTAACGCTTAATTTTGAGGAGCGTTTCTTTGAGTCACTTCATTTTTACAAAAAAGCGATTGAACTTGATGAGGAGAATCCTGACTTCTGGTTTGCAATGGCCGACGCTTACTATAAGCTGGGTCAGATAGAGCAATCTGTTGAAGCTTATTACAAAGTTCTTGAATATAATCCGGTGGATGTTGAAGCCTGGTTGGATTTTTCGACAGTTCTATATGAACAAGGTAAATTGCTTGAAGCCTCAGAAACCATTGCTGACGCTATAAAAAACAACCCTGATGCAGCTGAGCTCTATTATAGGATGGTAGCTTACTTGTTTGCCCTTGGAGAAAAGAACGACGCTTTGTTATATCTTGAGACCGCATTGGCCACAGATCCAGATAAACACTACATATTATTTGAATATTTGCCCCAATTACAGGAGAACGGTTCAATACTAGAAGTAATCAATCGTTATTTAAAATAAAAGATCGGACAGTTTTTATTAGTTATGCTGATGAAAACTGTCCGATTTTTTTTCACCTTTGTGAACAATATGAATTACCCATTGAATAATATACCCGAACGACCTGTAAAACCTAGGAACAAAGGAATTACGATGGTTATGGATAAAGGGCTAAGCTTAAGACAAACAGAAGATTTTATAGACGTTGCCGGAATACATACTGATATTGTAAAGCTAGGCTGGGCTACTTCTTTTGTAACTCCGAACCTGAAAGAGAAATTGGCTATTTATAAGTCTGCAGGTATCCCTACCTATTTTGGTGGTACGCTGTTTGAAGCATTTATTATCAGAAATCAGTTCGATGATTACTGTCGCGTGCTGGAACAGTTCGATATGGAATACGTTGAAGTTTCTGATGGCTCAATTACCATTGAGCATGATTTGAAATGCGAGTTTATTCAAAAATTATCTAAGCAGGTTACCGTAATCTCGGAAGTAGGATCCAAAGATGCAGCTAAAATATTTGCCCCGTATAAATGGATCAAACTTATGCAGGCCGAAATAGAAGCTGGATCATGGAAAGTGATCGCCGAAGCCAGAGAGGGTGGTAACGTAGGTATTTACAGAGGATCAGGAGAGGTTAGAGAGGGCTTAGTTGATGAGATCCTTACCCAAATCCCGGAAGAAACAATCATTTGGGAGGCTCCGCAAAAGGAACAACAGGTATGGTTTATTAAGCTACTTGGCTCAAATGTGAATCTCGGGAATATAGCTCCAGCGGAGGTTATACCTTTAGAAACCATTCGTTTAGGCCTGAGAGGGGATACTTTTGATCACTTCCTGAATTTGGCAAAGTTGTAATTTTATAAATATTACCCTTTAATTATAACTTATCAGAATGAGAAAATTTGGGTTAATCGGATTTCCGTTATCACATTCCTTTTCAAAAAAATTCTTTACTGAGAAATTTTTAAATGAAAATATTCCCGATTGTGAATATGAGCTTTTTCCGATTGAACATATTGAGCTTTTACCTGAGCTTATTTCTAAAAATGTTGAATTGGAAGGCTTAAATGTAACTATTCCTTATAAACTTGCAGTACTGCCTTTTTTAAATGAAGTAGATGAGGCTGCTGAGCAAATAGGGGCCGTAAATTGTATTTCTATTCATCGTAATAACGGAAAGGAATTACTGACAGGGTACAATACTGATGCTTATGGTTTTGAAGAGTCTTTAAAGCCAATGCTAAATGAGCACCATAAAAAGGCCCTCATTTTTGGAGATGGCGGAGCCGCTAAGGCTGTAAAGTATGTTTTAAATAAACTAAGCATTCCTTTTATTGTAGTTACAAGATCGCCAACTTTGGATAGTATTCTTTATGATGCTGTAACGTCAGAGCTACTTCAGGATTATACAGTTTTGATAAATACCACACCCTTAGGGATGTCTCCAAATACCGAAACCTGCCCGGATATCCCTTATGAAGCATTAACAGAGCGTCATTTGGCTTACGACCTGGTTTATAATCCGGAAGAGACAACATTTCTTGCAAAATCCGGGACTAGTGGAGCTAGTGTTAAAAATGGATTAGAAATGCTGTATCTTCAGGCTGAGCGGTCCTGGTATATTTGGAACAAATAGATGAATAAGTTCACTTTTTTTTCTCTTTCTATGTTAATGATGTTGCTCAATGCTTGCACAGGGAGCGATTATTCCCCTAAGCCAAGAGGATATTTTAATATTGAAATKSYAAAMRWNGYGTNTAAAWYSWTTAANAAGRRAKGTGCTTATTCATTTGATTACCCGGTCTATGCAGAGATGTTAAAAGACAGTAGTAAGGACACCAGACCTTGCTGGTACAACCTTTCTTTTAATCAATTTAACGCACGTTTACATTTAACATATTATGATATCTCTTCTAAAAAGGAATATGAAGGTTTGGTGGAAGACGCAAGGACTTTTGCATTTAAGCATACAGTTAAAGCAAACTCAATAGACCAGAAATTGATTAATTATCCGGAAAAGAAGGTTTATGGAGTATATTATGCAATAGAGGGAAATACCGCGTCATCCGTTCAATTCTTTTTAACAGACAGCACCAAACACTATTTTAGAGGGGCATTATATTTTAACGAGCGACCGCAGTACGATTCCATACAACCTGTCGTTTCCTTTATTAAAAAGGATATTGACAGAATGATTAGTACATTTAAGTGGATAAAATAAGGCCAGATAAGAATTTAAAATGATCAGTATACAAAGATTTACTTTTAACCCGGTAAGGGAAAACACTTATGTTCTATACGATGAAACGGGTGAGTGTGTAATAATAGATCCTGGGATGTATGACGGAGAAGAGCAAAACATTCTAGTTAAATTCATAAAAGAGCATAACCTAAAGCCAGTACTCTTACTAAATACCCATTGTCATTATGATCATGTATTTGGGAATAAGTTCGTTTATGATAATTGGGGGTTAAAACCACAATTCCATAAAGGCGAGTTATATGTGCTGCAAGCAATACCAGGCTATTTGCCTCAAATGGGTTTACGTTATGAACTCTCTCCGGAACCCGAGGTTTTCTTATCCGAGACGGGTAAGGTTAAATTTGGTAGCAGTGAACTTGATTTAATTTTTGCGCCAGGGCACTCACCGGCACATTTATGTTTTTATGCTGCCGCTGATAATTTTCTTATCGGAGGTGATGTACTGTTTTATTCAAGTATTGGTCGCACGGATCTTCCGGGAGGCAATCACATGCAWYYGATCNNARCNAGTATCAAAAATAACTTGTTTATATTGCCAGATGATTGTGAAGTTTTCCCCGGGCATGGGCAACCTACAACCATAGGCTTTGAGAAACAACATAATCCTTTTTTACAGTAACTTTTATTAATAAATAATTGAATACACCTTTCTACATAGCTCGCCGGTACCTTTTTGCGAAAAAATCTACCAATGCTATAAACATCATTTCTACAATTTCTGTGGTTGGTGTTTTTGTAGGGAGTGCGGCGTTAATTATTATTTTATCTGTATTTAATGGCTTTGAGGAAGTTGTATTGAAAATGTTTAATACCATTACTCCGCAGGTTGTTATTTCTCCTGTTCAGGGTAAAACATTTGACCCAAATACGGGTTATTTTAATAAATTAAAGCAAAATAAGAGCATCTATTCCTATAGCGAGGTGCTTTCAGAAAATGCTTTGTTAAGGTATAATGATAAGCAGTCCGTTGGTTTAATAAAAGGGGTTAGTCCGGATTATTTGAAAAATAAAAGTTTGGACAGCATTACTATTGAAGGTAAGTTTCTGCTTGAAAATAGTAGTGGCAATTATGCTGTAATCGGGTCGGCAATTCAAACTTATCTGATGGTAAATACTACTGATCCCTTTAATCCATTGCAGATATTTTCTCCAAAAAAAGGCAGTAAAACGAGCTCGATTAATCCAGCAGATGATTTTACGGTATTATCAATTCCCGTGTCTGGAGTTTTTGAAGTTCAGCAGGATTTTGATAATGTAGCTATTGTTCCTTTAAAATTTGCACGGAGTTTATTAGGAGAACCTCAAAAAATCACTTCTATCGAGATCAATCTAAAACCAGGAATTAATGCAGATGCCTTTAAAAAGAATATTGAAGAGAATATAGGTAAGCGTTTTGAAGTAAAGGACAGAATACAGCAAAACAAAGTGCTTTATAACATCCTGGGGAGTGAAAAATGGGCGGTTTATATTATTCTTACTTTTATTTTAATTATCGCTATCTTTAATATAATCGGTTCTTTAACCATGTTGGTTATAGATAAACTGAAGGATATAGCCGTATTAAGCAGCTTGGGGGCTGGAAAAAAATTGATTAAACGAATATTTCTATTTGAAGGAATGATGATTACGATGACCGGCTGTATCGTTGGTTTGGTGGTTGGATTTCTCTTCTGTTTATTACAACAAAAAACCGGACTTATTAAAATGTCACAAGATAATTTGGTAATCACCAATGCGTATCCAGTGGCATTTAAATGGAAGGATTTTCTGTTGGTGTTTTTAACTGTAAGTGTGTTTTCTTTTGTGGCATCAGCTTTGTCATCTAACTTAAGTGTGAAGAAGATAAACCACTTAAATCAAGATCTCTAATCATATGAATCGATTTAATAAGAATTCAGTAGTTTTATTAGTGTTGCTTACAGGAGTAATTATGGCCTGTAACAGGAAGGATGCCGAAGAGACAGCAGGAACTACAAGAGTAATAAAAGGATTGTATAGCTATGGCCCCGAAATAAAGTCATTTACAGACTGTGATGAGGGCAGGGAATATTGGGTAGCAGATAGCGCAAAAACACTCGAGCTCGCTTATAGTAACTTCAATTTCGAGAAGCCGTACGAACCCGTTTACATTGAAGTGGAGTGTCACTTAATCAAATCTGACAGTTTAATTGTCTCCGCAGATTTTGATTCTACGATGGTAGTAACCAAAGTGCTTAAAATAACTAAAGAAATACCTGACGGGCCTTGTAACTAATTGAGGGCTTAGGGAATTAAATATAGCTCATGTTCAATAGGCTGAATTAATCCCTTTTCAATGGCTAGCTTAAACAGTACATCTATTGCTTTTCTTCCTTCAATACCGAGATCAATGGAGTATTTGTTCACGTATAACTCAATGTGCTTATACATGACCTCTTCACTCATTTCCTGAGCATGCTCTTTAATAAAACCTATGCCTGATTTAGGGTTAGCAAAAGCAAATTCAACAGACTTTCGCAACAGTCTGTTTACTTTTTCCTGTATTTCTCTGTCAAGATTTCTGTTAATTACAATTCCTCCAAGAGGTATGGCGCACCCTGTTAATTGCTCCCAGTAGCTTCCAAGGTCAATAATCTTATGAAGTCCTTTGTCAAAATAAGTAAAACGATTCTCATGAATGATGAGGCCAACATCAATCTTATTATTAATTAATGCCGACTCAATTTCAGAGAAAATCATTTCCTGTTTGTCTACTAAATGGGGAAAGGCGATCCCCAATAGAAAATTTGCTGTAGTATACTTTCCGGGAATTCCAACTTTAAGATTTGCTGTTAATTCCTCTGGGTTATGAATAAGGCTTTCATTTTTGCAGATAAGCAGAGGGCCTACACCAAATCCAAGGGCACTTCCTGCGTCCAATAGGGCATATTGCTTATACACGTGGGCAAAAGCATGAAAACTTAGTTTGGTAATGTCTAACTCTCCTCTGAAAGCTTTCTGGTTTAGGGTTTCCACATCATCGAAGAATACCTCAAAGTCTAAACCTTCAGTATCAATTTTATGGTGTATGAGGGCATCAAAAATAAATGTATCATTTGGACACGGAGAAAAGCCAAGACTTAGTTTCATGGCCTAAAGATAAGGAGTATGAAAAGTTGAATAGTTATGTATTTGTCAAAAATCCAAGAGTCCACTCGTTTAGGTTTTTTATGGCAAGACCAATGTTCCAGGCGGTTTTGTTTCTTGGCTCAACATAATTGGAAATGCTGCGGATCTGCAGGCATGGGATGCCGGCTTTTTCACACCCATATAATACAGCAGCTCCCTCCATACTTTCTGTTACAGGATTTAAGCGGGTTTTAACGGCAGAAATGCTTACTTCATTTCCATGAACGCGATTAACGGTTATCCCTTTTACTTTTTTCAGCTTGGTTACTGACTCGCTTAGCAGGTTGTTGTATGCTGAATAGCTGCTTTTACCGAATCCAAGTTCATCAATACTGATAAAATGTTCCTTGTTTTCGGCCCCAAGCTCTGCGAACTCATCTGCAATTATGTTTAGCACAGAACCCAGGGGAATTGAATGATCAAAGCATCCGGCGATACCGAGGTTTAAAACAAGATTATATTTAGCCGATAGATGCTGTCCTAAAGCAAATGCCGTTGCTGTCATTCCTACGCCCGTAATTAGGATGTCAAATTCGGGAGTTTGCATAAAATCTTTTTCAGGGAGCTTAAAATGCTCGATTAATAACCCGATTTCTGGCCTTGTGGCGACAACTAGCAGAATCTTCATAAACATCTAAGTTACTGTTAAACCTTTCTACTTTAAGCTTTCTGCGTATATTTGTTTGTTAATTACAAACAATAACCTTTTATAATGATATATATCACAAGAAAAGCATCATTTAACGCAGCGCATAAACTTTCGAGGCCAGACTGGACTGAAGATAAAAATACGGAAGTTTATGGAAAATGTGCTAATCCAAACTGGCATGGACATAATTATCAGCTGTATGTAACGGTTAAAGGAGAAATCAATCCTGAAACAGGATTTTTGGTCGACTTAAAATGGTTAAAGGACATTACAAATACCCAGGTAGTTGATAAGATTGACCATAAGAACCTAAATCTTGATGTTGATTTTATGAAAGGAAAACTTGCCTCAACAGAGAATTTAGCCATAGCAATATGGGATGAATTATATGCGCTTATTGCCGAATCAGGAGCTCAATTGCATTGCATAAAAATTTACGAAACCGAGAATAATTTTGTTGAGTATTTCGGTTAATAATCACAGATATGAATCATACAGATCATTTAGATGAGACAGAGGACGGGTATATAAAAATTGACCGTTATAACGAAGAAAAAATCACCTCGGTAGCTAATCATTATAAAGATATCTTAAGTCAGTTAGGCGAAAATCCGGAACGGGAAGGGTTAATAAAAACTCCTGAGCGTGTGGCTAAAGCCCTTCAGTATTTAACACATGGTTATGACCTTAATCCGGCCGAGATACTACGTGGAGCCATGTTTAAGGAAGACTATAGTCAAATGGTTGTGGTGAAAGATATAGAGGTTTTTTCTATGTGCGAGCATCACATGCTTCCTTTTTTTGGTAAAGCACACGTTGCTTACATTCCTAACGGACATATTGTTGGTTTAAGTAAAATACCGCGTATTGTTGATGCTTTTGCCCGACGATTACAGGTTCAGGAACGTTTAACAAACGAGATTAGGGATTGTATTCAGGAAACCCTTCAGCCCGCTGGAGTTGCAGTGGTGATAGAGTGCAAGCACTTATGCATGGCCATGAGAGGGATACAAAAACAAAATTCTGTTACCACCACATCAGCGTTTACAGGAGAATTTGCGAAAGATAAAACAAGAGCTGAATTTTTAAGATTAATAACAGCCAACTTACATTAAAAAAGAACCAACATATTTATGAAAGCATATGTATTTCCAGGTCAAGGTGCCCAATTTTCAGGTATGGGAAAAGAACTATACGAAAATGAGCAGGCCAAAACATTATTCGAAAGGGCAAATGAAATTATCGGGTTCCGCATCAGTGATATCATGTTCTCTGGTTCGGATGAAGAACTTAAAGAAACTAAGGTAACACAGCCTGCAATATTTTTACATTCTGTTATTTTAGCCAAAACATTAGGCGAAGGATTTAAGCCAGATATGGTTGCCGGACACTCACTAGGCGAATTCTCGGCGCTTGTTGCTGCATCAGCATTGTCATTTGAGGATGGTTTGAGACTGGTTATTGCACGGGCAAATGCAATGCAAAAAGCATGCGAACTTCAGCCATCAACTATGGCCGCTATACTTGGTTTAGCAGATGAGGTAGTCGAAAATATTTGCAATGACATTGATGAAGTAGTGGTAGCTGCAAATTATAACTGTCCCGGACAAATTGTTATTTCAGGAAGTATTGAAGGCGTTGATATCGCTTGTCAGAAGTTAACAGAAGCAGGCGCTAAGCGTGCATTAAAGCTAAATGTAGGTGGTGCATTTCACTCTCCCTTGATGGAACCTGCAAGAATAGAATTAAAAGAGGCTATCGAGAATGTGACCATATTGCCTCCGGTGTGTCCTATTTATCAGAATGTAGATCCAACACCAAATACAGATCCTCAAAAAATTAAATCAAATTTAATCACCCAATTAACGGGTGCTGTGAAGTGGACACAGACCATAGAGCGCATGATTGCCGATGGAGCAACTGAATTTGTTGAAGTTGGCCCGGGAAATGTATTACAAGGCCTGGTAAAAAAGGTGAATAGAGCAATGCCAACAAGTTCTGCAACTATAATCTAAGCCAGGTAATATTACCTTTATTAAATTAACATTTAAGTGTGAGTATCGGGGGTAAAATCAGATTTCTTTTATTGATATTAGGTGCTTGCTGTATTGTTACCGCATTATCGCTAAAGCATTCAATAACAAAAAAGGAGTTATTGGCCCACGAAGCTGGAAAGCTTCAGAAGAATCTCTCCATAAATGAAAAACTTGTAGCCGATTTTTTAAATGATGCTGCTCAGGTTGAAAAAGCTAAGCAGTATCATCTAAATGATCAATATGGATTAAATTTCATTAATAAATATCGCAATAAGGGTATCAATATTCTTACCTACCAAGATAATAAACTTAAATTTTGGAGCTATAATTCGTTGGTTCCTCCAGATCCGGAAGCCATTAAAGAAGGGTCGTCTTTTTCTCAATTTGCAAATGGTTGGTTTGAAGTTATTAAGAAAACAACGGGTAATTATACCCTGATCTTTTTGATAGAAGTTAAAAACCAATTCAGTATCCAGAATCAATATCTCGAGAATGATTTTTCACGTTATCTGTCTAATAACAATTCTCTTTCCCTGGCTACTTTTATCGATCCTGAAGTACAGGGCATCAGTAATCTGGATGGTAAAATCATATTCGAAGTTAAACTTAAGTCAACCTACTCCAGAAGTATTTATGGCACAATAGAACTTTGGCTGTGGATAGTGGGTCTTTTTAGCTTCTGCTTGTTCTTTAATTCTTTTTGTGGCTGGTTAGCCAAACGGGGTAATTTAGTCCCGGCAACGGTTCTGATTTTGCTTTTCTTTGTAACGATAAGGGTTACGGATTTAGAATACGGTTGGTTTAACAGGCAGTTTAATTTGCCCATATTTAGTCCAAAAATATATGCTGAAAGCTTTTTCCTTCCTTCTCTCGGCGACTTCCTGCTTAACGTAATAGCCATCACATGGGTGGTATTGTTTGTTTTTACCTATAACGATAAATATAAGCTCCCAGGTTGGCTAACACGAAGTAAATTGGGGGGATTGGCCTTTCACTTTATACTGTTGCTCATTTTTGGTGCACTTGCATTTTTATTTGATCAGGTATTCCTTGGGCTGATCATTAATTCAAAAATAAACTTTGACATTACCAATATTATAAATCTTGATGGGATAAGTTGGGTTAGTATTATTGTTTTGTGTCTGGTCTGGTTTAATATTTACCTCGTTGCAAATATTTTCATGCAGCAAACGCTGCAATTAAATGTGACCAATAGGGAAAGAGTTATTCTTTTTCTTGCTGCCTTTTTTGCCTGTCTTATTTATAAGTTAGGCACCGGGTTCAGTATCTTTTTTATAGCATATGCGCTATTTATTTTTATTATTTCGTGGAACTTTTACATCAGGAATAACAAATTTTCAATCGCGGTTTTTGCGTTGTTATTCTTCTGCCTTGCTTTTATATCATCGGTTAAATATTTAAGGTTTATCGACGAGAAGGAGCATGTAAATAGATTCGCTATGGCGCAGAAACTGGTCTCCTCGGATGATTTTACGGTTGTTAGTGCGATTGAAAACCTGGAAAGAACCATTCTGGCCAATAAGGTTGTACTCAATTATTTTAAAGATCCTGATATTAATAGTCCAATAGAACTCAAGAAAAGCATAGAGAAAGAATACATAGAGCGCTATCTGCCAAGGTTTGAATACAATTTATACGAGTATAATAATCTTGATTCATCGGCTACCGGCATCCAGACAATACCACTTAGTTATTTTAAAAACCTGGTAAAGGCTGGTTCTGTAAAAGTTCCTGAATCAAATTATTTTTATCGTTTGAATGATACTTTTGGGTATCAAAACTATTTTGGAATTATTCCGATCTATGAAGAAAATCAAATATTGGGGACACTGGTTATTGAGTTAAAATCCCAGCTTTATAATTACAAAGGTCAGCTACCCGAAATTTTAATGGATAGGTCCATTAAAAACGAAGATAATTATAGTAAATACTCTATTGCGCTTTATAAAGACGGCAGACTGGAAGGACAATCTGGTAATTATACCTATAAGCTTTCGAGCGATGGGTTTGCCACACGCAATAATACCGTGGGCTTTTTTAAGGATAGCCTCAATTATTCGCACCTGATTTATTATCCTACGCCTTCAAAACTAATTGTAATCAGCAAAGAAGACGTATCGTTTATCATACAGCTGGCTACATTATCTTTCTTCTTTCTTGTGTTCATCCTGTTCTCCATCACATTGTACACGCTCATTTGGTTACTTAAAAATATTGATGAGAGCTGGAGCGGTTGGTTTAACATTAACCGTTCGTTAATGATTAATGCTAACAAGATACTTTACAAAACCAGGATTCAATTTTCTATTGTTCTGTCGGTAGTAGCAACCTTACTTATTGTGGGTTGGATTACCTATTTCTATATCCGTAATGAATACAGGAGGCAACAACAGGATTTCATCAAAGAGAAAGTGAGAAAAGTGCAGCAATCTTATGAAAAACTGATTTTAGCAACAGGAGTGCCTGCACCCACAGATAGAGCAGTAACCGAATTCAACCAGTTTGCGGATATAAATGCTGCCTATTTAAATCTTTTTGATACCAATGGATTATTAATATTTACGTCGACGCCAAAAATGTATGATCTTGGTATTATAAGTAGAAGGATGGCTTCAAAGGCATTTCTCCATTTAAATCAATTACAAGGATCAGACTATATTAACCCCTCTGAGCGGATAAGTAATTTTATCTACTCCTCAGCATACGCGCCGATCAGAAATGCTCAGAATCAAACCGTAGCTTATATTGGTATGCCTTATTATGCGAACGAAGCAGATTATCAAACCAGGATTGGTGTGTTCATTAACACATTGATTAATATATACGCGCTGGTGTTTGTGGCCATAGGGATACTTGCGGTGTTTCTGGCCAATCAAATTACCAGTCCGCTAACATTTATTCAGGACAGCATAAAAAAGACAAAACTGGGGCAAAAGAATCAGCCAATAGGCTGGTCACGTCATGATGAAATTGGATCGCTGATAAAAGAATACAACAAGATGATTGCTGCGCTTGAAGAAAGTGCCGTTAAGCTTGCGCGCTCAGAAAGGGAAAGTGCATGGCGTGAAATGGCAAAACAGGTGGCTCATGAGATTAAGAACCCGCTTACTCCATTAAAGCTTGGCGTACAATTGCTCGAAAAATCGTGGAAAGAAAAGGATCCTAATTTTCAAAAGAAATTTGAAAGATTCAGCAAATCATTCATTGAGCAGATCGACAGTCTTTCTACCATCGCATCAGAGTTCTCTAATTTTGCTAAAATGCCTGATACAAAGCTTGAGAAGCTTCAGTTGTTACCTATAATTGGGCAGGCCAGGGATGTTTTCAGAAATACCCAGGATGCTGAAATTTACATCCTTAATAACACTAATATAGATGTTGTTGTGCTGGGCGATAAGGATCAGGTACTGCGTACCTTTAACAACTTGTTTAAAAATGCAATTGAGGCTGCTGACGTGAATACGGTATGTATTATAAAGGTAAATATCTCCAATAATCAGGAGCGTGTATTTATTGAGGTAGAGGATAATGGAAAGGGTATCGATTCTTCTTTACAGGATAAAATATTTGTGCCTAATTTTACAACAAAATCGTCTGGGACTGGCTTGGGGTTAGCTTTTGTTAAACAAGCTGTAGAGAATGCGGGTGGAACGGTGGAGTTTAAATCGTTTGGTGAGGTGGGTACTACTTTTTATCTGAGTTTCCCTTTATCTTAAAACAATTTCTGCGCGGCCCATTGTGTAGCCATCTGCATATAGAATGATCGAATATTCTCCTTTTATAAATTCATTAGGATTAATCCAATCCATGTTAAAACTAGTGTTGTCGTCATTGTAGGAGATAGATGTGGATGAACTGAACTGCATCTCTTGTCCATCAGCTTCAAACATGTTGTTTTCGTTTGCGATGAGGTTGCCTGCCGGATCAAATACACGGAGGTAGATCTTGTGATAATCTTTTTGGGCAAGCGGATTAGGTGCAATGTCAAACTTTACGCTTAATTTTTTTGCTGAACCGGCCTTTGTTACCTCAATGTTTTTACCGCTGCTTTTTACCCTGTAGGCAATGATATGCACATTAGCTGCCTTTAACGCGGCACTGGTTTTTACTTTTGCACTGAGTTCCTGATTTCTTTTTTCCAGTTCATTGGCCTTCTCGCTTGCAACGTTGACGGAGACCTTTAGACTATCTCTCTCGCTTTTAAGAAGAGAATTTTCTTTTTTTAAACGAAGGATATCTTCATTATAGATTTTCACAAATTCCCGAAGTTCCCGAACTTCTTTTTGAGCTGCAACAAGCTGTTCCTGGGTGAGCTCACCATTTTGGAGTGCTGCCTTAAGATCGGCAATCTTTCCACGGGCAAGTTCCTGTTCCTTAATTMAYYKWKMWCTWNAMWSTWWSSYTMMAMGNCGYTNTWCCKWNTCWNAGTTCAATTTCAATTTTCTCTACCTCCAGTCTTAAACGATCTTTCTCTGTGCTAACCGTAACAAATCGTTCGTTCTCCTTTTTATCTTTGATAAAAAGGTAGGCGTTGGTACCTAATAAAGCCACAATAACAACAACTAAAAAGTAGATTTTATTGCGGTCGCCTTTATTTACTGGATCACTCTTATCTGACATTACTTCAATTCTTAACTAAATTAGGTTGAGGCGCGAACATAAATAAAAATATAACAATTGGTAAAAAAAACATTCTATTTGTATGAGACTTTGAAAAAAATCGTTTACTTGCTAGGATTAGGGAACTGAACTGTATTCTGAACACAACAAATGAAACTAAATTTTAATCTATCACAAATTAGAAAGGATGTTTAAACTCACTTTTTATGCACTATTATTAACCATAGTACAACCATTATCCCTTTTTGCGCAAGACACATCAAAAATTGCTCCAAAAAGAGAGTTTAGAGGGGTTTGGGTGGCAACCGTTGCTAATATAGACTGGCCTTCTAAACCCGGCCTTAGTGTAGATCAGCAAAAGCAGGAACTTATTGGCATCCTGGAGAAGCACAAAGAGAATGGTATGAATGCCATAATGCTTCAGGTTAGGCCCGCTGCAGACGCATTTTATGCAAGCCCAAGAGAACCCTGGAGCCAATGGTTAATGGGCAGACAAGGTATTGCGCCAAGCCCGGGTTATGATCCATTAGCCTTTGCTATTAAAGAAGCACATTCAAGAGGGATGGAGCTTCATGCATGGTTTAATCCTTACAGAGCTACAATGAGCCCCAATTCAGTGGTTCATGAAAGCCACATGACCAGAAAACGACCTGAGCTTTTCTTTACTTATGCAGGTAAAAAACAATTTGATCCTGGAATACCAGAGGTTAGAGAATATATTGTGCAGGTTATCCTGGATGTTGTAAAAGGGTACGATGTGGATGGAATACATTTCGACGATTACTTTTATCCATATAAAGTTGAAGGCCAACGGATAAATGATGCCGCAACATTTAGTAAATATGCGAATGGGTTTACAGATATAAATGATTGGAGAAGAAACAACGTTGATGTACTTATTAAGCAATTGAATGACAGCATTCATTACTACAAAAAGTATGTTAAATTCGGCGTTAGCCCATTCGGCATCTGGAGAAACAGATCTGAAGATATACTTGGGTCTGAAACCAGTGGATTGTCTAATTATGCAGAGCTTTTTGCCGACTCCAGAAAATGGGTTAAAGAGGGTTGGGTAGATTACATTAACCCTCAGATATATTTTAGCTTTACACGCAGAGTGGCGCCATTTGCTACACTAGTAGATTGGTGGAGTAATAATACCTATGGCAGGCATCTTTATATAGGACAGGCAGCTTATCTGGTGAACCAAAGAATGGAGGCTGCGTGGCGATTACCCAAACAGATGCCTGATCAGATCAGGTATATCAGAAAAAATAATCGGGTACAGGGTAGTGTGTACTTCAGTTCCAAGTCGTTCTCTACTGTAGCACGTGCATTTGGAGATTCCTTAAAAAACGATTTTTATAAATACCCGGCACTTCCACCTCAAATGCCATGGCTGGATGATGTAATGCCTAACCAGCCACAGCAACTCATTGCTGATGCATTAAATGATGGTGTGCATCTAAAATGGGAGAAACCTCTTCCGGCCGAAGATGGAGAAACAGCATCAGGATATGTGATTTACCGTTTTGAAGAAGGTGAGAAAATAGGGATATTAAATGCAAGAAATATTCTTAAAATAAGTTTTGAAGAATTTACCTCCTATATAGATACTGATGTAGATAGTGGTAAAAGATATAATTACCTGGTTACGGCACTGGATCGGTTAAAGAATGAAAGTGAACCTAGCGGGCCGGTAGGTATACAGGCAAAAGAAGCCCTGGCGCCAAACTAGTAATACATTAAAATAAAGAAGGGGACGGTCGCCATCTCGACGATAGAAGAGATCTCTTGAACCACCCCCTTCTTGCTTAAATAATCCGCTCTATTTTTGTTGTGGCAACAAAACTAAGCGGATATAATTATCCTCATTTAAATATTTCTGAGCAGTAGTTTTTGTGCTTTCAACCGAAACACTATTTAATCTTTGCTTTTCACCCAATAGCTGGTCTAAATTCTCTCCATTTTTTAAACGGCTGCTAAGGTAGCTTAACCAATAATTGTTGTTACGCAAATTAAGCTCAAACTGACGTTGTGCTTCTGATTTGAATTTGGTGATATCATCCACAGAAGCACCGCTAGCTTTAATCTTGTTTACTTCATCAAGTGCTGCAGTAATGAGCTTTTCTACATTGGCAGGAGCACAGCTAAACGAAATATTGAAGTAATAATGCCCGGCAGGATACTTTTCCAGACTTAAGCCAACCTGTGGACTATAGACACCACTTTCTTTTTCGCGTAAACGCTCCAGTATCTTTATTTCCAGGGCACCTTTTAGCGCATCTAATTGGATGTTGTTGTCGGCATTAAAGGTATAATCTCCGTGGATGTATAATTCAACAGCGGCCTTATCTTCCAAACCCTTATATACGGTTTTACTGATTTTTCCTTTAGGTGCCCTAACTCCGCGGTCAATAAAATCCTGTTTTTTATTCAGAGCAGGTAAGCTGGCAATATAGGTTTCAATAAACGGCTTAATGGCGTTAATGTCAAATGCCCCCACAATAATGAACGTCTGTTCACTGGCATCGGCAAAGCGATCCTTATAAAAGTCAAAAGCCTTGTCTAGCGAAACTTTATCCAGATCTTGTAGATTGGTAGGCATAGCTCGCTTGTTGTACGATGACAATACCGCCTGAACAGTATCACTAAAAACACTGTTAGGGTTTGCGTTTTTATTACCTAATACTACTTTATAATCAGAAATGTTCTTGTTAAATATCTCACTATCTTTTCTTGGATTGGTAGCGTAGGCATAAATCATTTGAAAAGCTGTTTCAATGTCTTTTGGAGAAGAACTTCCGCTAAAGCCTTGATAAAGGTCGTCTACATAAGCACCAGCACGGCCAGTGTTACCAGCTAGCAGCTTTGATAATTGTGTTGGATTGAACTCGCCAACCCCACTTTGAGCGATCAGACTTACCATCTGTGCCGATTCAAGATCCTCATCATTAACTACAGACATTCCCCCTTTAGAGAATGAACTGAAGATGACCTGGTCATTTTTAAAGTCGGTAGGTTTTAAAAGAACTTTAATTCCATTGCTTAATGTTAATTCGGTAACGCCTACGGCATCAATCTTCCTTTCGCTGACAACTTTACCCGCAGTAGGTTTTTTCTCTAACAGGGGCTTGTTTAATGAGTTGTCTACATATGCCGTAATTCCGGCACCGGCATTTTTAACAGCGGCTACCAGTTGGGCCTCTGTTGGCAGACTAGCTTTGTCCTTTTCAGGAGCTTGAACCACAATAATTTGATTCTCTTTTGGTGTAAGTGTTTTTACCAAGGCATTTATCTCCTCAAGGGTAATATTAGCAACCGCTTTTTGGGTCTCTGCATAAGTATAGTCAATAGAAGGAATGGTGCTTCCTTTAAGGAAGTTATTCAGGTATTGCTGTACAAAGTTTGATGATGCTGTCTTATCCTTCTCCTTGTATTGTTTTTCATTACCTGCAAGAATGTTTTTCTTAGCGACATCCAATTCCGATTGCACAAAACCGAATTTGCTCATCCGCTCATTTTCGGCAAGGGCACCTGTAAAAGCTTTTTCCAGCTGCTCGCCCGACTTAGCTGCAACTACAGTTTGGAAAGCATTAATACCCGAAACCAAGCCGCCTTGATATGGTCCGAATGAGCTTTGTCCAAAAATAAAAGGAGCATTCTCTTTTTGCAAGATCTCTTCAAATCTTGCACCCAGCATGCTATTCACCATAGAATACATGATTCTCTTTTTAAAATCGGCAGTAGTTTTTGTCGCATTGCCACGTAATTTATACATGATGATGGCAACATCATAAGGCTGCTCAGGATCCGTAATTACTTTAACAAGCGGCTCTTTGTTGTCGGGCAAATCATAATTTAAGCGAGGTTTAGGATTTGCCGGATTAGTTAGGTCAGAGAAGTTGACTTTAATTAACTGCTCAACTTCATTTACATCAAAATCACCAACAGCTATCACAGCTTGTAAATTTGGTCTGTACCAATCCTTGTAAAAGCTTCTGATCCTGTCGTGAGAAAATGATTTTAAAATATCAATCTTTCCAATAGGAAGGCGGTTTTCATAACGGGAGCCTTTTAGTAATAATGGAAGCAATTGTTTGCTCATACGTTCCTGAGCGTTTTTTCCGCGCTGGCGATCTTCTTCAATGATCACACCGCGTTCTTTATCAATCTCTTCACCCTCCATAACCACTTTTCCTGCCCAATTGGCCAGGATCTTAAAACCTGTTTTGAATACCAGGGCACTATCAGTTGGGATGGGTAATTGATAAACCGTTTGCTCAAAGCCGGTGTAAGCATTTAAGTCGGCACCGAAACGGACACCTGCCTTTTGAAGGTAATTGATGATATCGTTTTTAGGGAAATCTTTTGTGCCATTAAAGGCCATGTGTTCCGTAAAATGGGCTAGTCCTTGCTGATCATCCTCTTCCATTAACGAACCAATTCGGGTTGCCAAATACAATTCAGCCCTGTTTTTAGGTTCTACATTCTTTCTGATGTAGTAAGTTAAACCATTGGCCAGTTTCCCAATTTTAACATTAGGGTCGTTAGGGATCAAAGTGCCATTGGCTTTTTTCGCAGCTGCTGATACTGTCTTTTTTACAGTTGTAGGTTTTTTTTGCGCAAGTACGGGAGTATTAAATGCCACAAGCGCGGCAAGCCCACATACGAGAGTGTTGATTGTTCTTTTCATGAAAAATAGTTAATGAGCTAAATTTAAACTTTTATAATAATTTTTTTATTATACATGGCCCAAAGAATTATCAGCCAGAATAATATAAAGGTAACTGCCCAAGCCAGTGAAGCATTAATTGGCGAGAAATAGGATGAGAAACCTGAGTAAAGCCAGGCTTGTAAGGTTATTTCAGTGCCGGTGCTGTTTTTTACATGGATCATACCTAATATTCGTGGTATTAAGCCCGATAAGAAAAACACTGTAATTGCATTTACCCCATATACCACAAAAGGCTTGGTAAAGCGATTGTACTGGTGAACATCTATTATCCAATAACTAAGCGCAAGTATTACAGTTGCTAAACCACCAGTATACAAGACAAAAGAACTGGTCCATAGCGATTTATTAATTGGAAATTGTAAATCCCATAACAAGCCTAAAACTACAGCAGCACAACCTGTAGTGAATAACCAGGCTATTTTAGAAGCGGCATCAACATCTTTACGTTTTAGGTAAACGCCAACCAGGATTCCGGATAAGCCTGTAGCAATTGCCGGAATGGTACTAAAGATGCCTTCGGGATCCCAGGTCTTAGCCGATTTCCATAGGTGAGCCTCCGTTAGTATGCCTCTGTCTATCCATGCGCCAAGATTGGTTTCTTTTTCAAGATTAGCATATCCCACACCGGGAACAGGTACAAATGTCATTAATGCCCAGTAAACTGCTAACAACGCAATTAATATCCTGAAGATGTTTTTTTCGGAATTTTTAAGAAATATAATAGATGAAATAAAGAATACTACTGCAATCCGTTGTAGCACCCCGGGAATGCGTACATGCTGAAAAGCACCTATAGGATCAGTAAACACCTTGGGAAATAAGGATAGGAATAATCCTAAACCAAATAGGATAAGCGCTCTTTTGAGTGCTTTTAAAATGGTTTTGCGATGTGTTGCGGGGTTGGTTTTTTTGCTTCCCATCGCGTAAGCAATTGAAACACCAACAATAAATAGAAAGAAAGGAAAAATTAGATCTGTAGGCGTGCAGCCGTTCCATTCTGCGTGTTCAAGAGGAGTGTAAATATTGCCCCAATCTCCGGGATTATTTACAAGTATCATGGCAGCTACCGTGGCACCTCTAAAAAAATCAAGGGATAATAATCTTGCCGGAGCGGTAGTAGCAGTTGATATAGAAGTCATGAATGGGGAATTAATTACAAAATAATCGCTATTGCGTAAACACAATAGCGATTATAAATATAATTAAAATTTATAGCGGACAAAGGCCTCCATCGCCTCGTAGTTTGCTAATCCCAAATTGTCATAAGCCTGGGCAGTTTCTCTGTTTCTGTCCTCAGCTCTTTTCCAGAATTCTCTGGCATCATCACCAGGGAAAACAGCTCTGTCTTTTTGCGACTGGTGTTTGAAAATAGCGAATTTCTTTCTTTCCACTTCTTGTGGACTAAGTGGAACAGCCATTTCAATTTCATGCGTTTCAAATTCCTGCCATGCACCACGGTACATCCATAACCAGCAATCTTTAACCCAGCTTTCAGTTTTTGCTAAACGCTTTAATGCTTCTAAAATGATATTGAAACAAACGATATGAGTTCCATGTGGATCTTCAAAATCGCCGGCAGCAAATACTTGTTCTGGTTTAACCTTTTGTAAAAGATCCATTGTTAATTGAATATCCAGATCGGTAACAGGGTTTTTATTGTTTTTTCCGCTTTCGTAAAAAGGAAGCGCCATAAAATGGATATGGTCATCTTCCAGTCCGCAATAACGTGCACCTGCAATAGCCTCTCCTTTTCTGATCAAGCCTTTTACCGTTTGAATTTCTGGAGTATCAACCTGATTTGGTTGCTTTTTCTCCATAAAATCGCGCATGTTGTTGTACAATCCTTTTAACTCGTCTTTGCCAAGACCCATTTTTTCAGAAAAGTCTATGCTAAATTCAACAAAACGAAGTGCATCATCATCCCATACTGCAGTATTTCCGGAAGTTTGGTAAGCTACGTGTACATCATGTTTCTGATCTACTAAACGGATAAAAGTACCACCCATTGAAATTACGTCATCATCAGGGTGCGGTGAGAAAATGATTGAACGCTTTTTAGCAGGTTCAGCTCTTTCCGGTCTTTGTGAGTCGTCAGCATTAGGCTTACCACCCGGCCATCCGGTAATAGTATGTTGTAATTTATTAAAGATGTCTATGTTGATGTTGTAAACAGGGCCTCTGTCAATAGCCAGCTGAGCCATGCCATTGTTATTGTAATCATCCTCGGTAAGTTTAAGAACAGGTTTACCTAAATGATTTGCCAGCCAGATTACTGCTTTTCTGGTTAGTTTTTCATCCCAAACACAATCTTTTACCAACCAAGGCGTATCAAAACGGGTTAATAAAGACGCTGCATCCTGATCCAGGATGAATTCAACATGCTCAGAAAGCTGTAAATAAGTAGCAGGAACATCACTTGAAATTTCGCCTTCAACAGCTTTTTTAATGATGGAAGCTTTTTTTCTGTTCCATGCCATCAAAATAATCTCACGGGCTTTGAATATAGTACCAATACCCATGGTAATTGCTTTTGTAGGCACAAAAGATTTACCACCAAAATCTCTTGCAGCATCACGTCTTGTAAGGTCATCAAGCGTTACCAAACGAGTACCTGAATTTGGTGCAGAACCCGGCTCATTGAAACCAATGTGACCGGTACGTCCAATACCTAATATCTGGATGTCTAATCCTCCCAGATCTCCAATCTTTTTTTCATAGGCAAGGCAAAAAGCAGGAATTTCTTCTAGACTCAATGTCCCATCAGGGATGTTAACATTGTTTTTGTCGATGTCGATGTGATCAAACAAATGCTCGTTCATAAAAGAAACATAGCTTTGCGCAGCATCTGGCTTCATTGGATAATACTCATCCAGGTTAAACGTGATCACGTTTTTAAAGCTTAAACCCTCTTCTTTATGCATTCTTACTAATTCTGCATACACTGCAATAGGTGTAGCTCCAGTAGCTAAACCTAAAACAGCCTGAGTGTTATTCTTTTGTTTTTCTTTAATCAGATCCCCGATACGTTTGGCCACGCTAAGTGATGCGGCTTTAGGGTTTTCAAAGACAGAAACGGGTAATTTTTCAAAACGCGTTTCTTCCAGAAGATTTAATCTTGCCATTTATTTTTGTTCTTAAAGTTTGTACGGAGCAGTAAATATAGCGACTCTATTGAGTATAACAAGAATTTTAATTTGGTAAAAAGGCTAAATTCAGGTCGTTAACCGGTTGCTATTACCGATTGCATTTTACACAATCGATTGAGATGTTGAGTAAACGGTGTTTTTGAAAATAGCAAGCCTGAAATATTTTTTTAATTGATTTAGAGTTTCTTCGAGGATTGTTCGGAGCTTGTTCATAACAAACCCACAAACAGGTATCTTTTTGTGAAGAAATTGTGAATGAAGTGTGAATCATGTGAGGATTTAATATCTTGCGGATACAAAATTTTAACTATGAATGTTAACTGGAGCAGACTTTTTCAGACCATTGAGAAAAAGGAAAGAGTAATAATCGGATTAATGTCGGGCACTTCACTTGATGGATTGGATATTGCCCTTTGCAGTATTAGCGGAAACGGTGCAGCAACTAAGGTTAAGGTTAAGAATTTTAAARCRGKKMMWKAKTSTAATGCTTTTAAAGCAGAGGTTAAAGCGATATTTTCCAGAAAAGATGCAGACCTGCAAATGGTTTGCCTAATGAATGAAAAAATAGGATTAGTCCATGCAGAGATGATTTTAAAGGCTATTGAATCGTGGGAATTAAAGCCTGAGGATGTTGATGTAATTGCAAGTCACGGACAAACTATTTTTCATGCACCGGCTTCTTTGCACAAGTTGTCTAATTATCCGAATGGGACTTTGCAAATAGGAGATGGAGATCATATTGCCGTAAAAACAGGTATTGTTACCCTATGCGATTTTCGACAAAAGCATATTGCAGCTGGTGGTGAAGGCGCGCCACTGGCCGTATATGGCGATTATCTGCTGTTTTCTGAAAAGGGAGAAGATCGGGTAATGTTAAATATAGGAGGGATAGCCAATTTTACTTATCTGCCAGGTGATAATGATGCCGCAAAGGTGTTTTCTACAGATGTTGGTCCAGGGAATACGTTGATGGACCAATTTGTTCAGCATCATTATGAAGGTCTATATTTTGATCAAAATGCTTCAATAGCTAAAGTGGGTGTAGTGAGTGCTGCATTGCTTAAGGAATTGATGCAATCAGATTTTTTAGCTGCACAGTTTCCCAAAACAACAGGACCGGAATTGTTTAATCTGAGGTATTTAAAGGCTGCACAGGAGCGATCAAAAACCAGCAGCCTTAATAATGAAGATGTAATGGCAACCCTATGCAGTTTTACCGCTCAGGTTATTGTTGATGCCATTGAAAAATGCTTTGGCGACAACCAAAAACCATCTATATACATGAGCGGGGGTGGTATGCATAACCCATTGCTTGTAAAGCAGCTTAAAGACGGATTGCCCAATGCCAGGTTTTATACCACGGAAGACCTGCAAATAAATCCGGATGCTAAAGAAGCTGTTCTGTTTGCCGTATTGGCTAATGAAACATTAACGGGCACTGCCATCAATTTTGGCGATAGGGCGGGTGTTCCATCAATTTGTATGGGTAAAATCTGTTTGCCTTTTTAAAGAATCTGCAGGTTTTTACGATGGTAAGCATTTAAGGTTACATCGTCTGCAGGGAGCTCGGTAACCAAATAGTCTATATTCTCCAGGGCAGCTACTTTAAGCCTTAATGATATGTCTAGCTTTTCGGAGATGCAAAGTACTGCAGTTCTTTTTGAAAAGTTAAGCATCGTTTTTTTAAGCTGATTAATTTCCCAGTCCGTATCTGTTAAGCCATCGGTCGGATGAAGTGCACTTGTTCCCAGCAAACAAAGGTCGGCACTGATTTCCGACAACTGATTGATCACATGCCCACCGTAAGTTACCTGTGAATTCTTTGAGAACAAACCTCCAATAAGGATCACCTCTATCTTTGCATATTTGGCCAGTTCAATCGCTACAAAAGGGCTAATGGTAAAAAAAGTGGCATGTAAATTCTCTGGAAGAAGCTTGGCCACTTCAATTATGGTGGTTCCTCCGCCAGTTAAAACAACCATTCCATCCTTTATCAGGGAAATGGCTTTTTTGGCGATACTGATCTTTGCGTCCTTTGCATACACTGAACTATCATCAAAAGAAGATTGGTAAGATTTTGACAATGCGCCACCGTGAACCTTGAAGAGCTTGTTGTTGTCCGATAATTCCTGGAGGTCGCGCCTGATGGTATCCTCAGAAACATTCAGCAACTGAACAAGGTCTGAGGTAAGAACGCGATTGTGCAAGTTAATTTGCCTCATCACAAAATCATGTCTCTCTTTTTTCAGCATCTGTTTAATTTTTGACTAAAGTAACAAAAAACGATTAATAATTTAATGCGGGTTTATGCAGGTTTGTGCAATATTGATTTGTGTAACAAGAATGAAATAGTTGTTTATTTTGTAAATAAGTGAAAAACATTTATGATATTTACTAGAGGTTTGATTTTTTGCGTGTAATTGCGTGTTTTGAAAAACCGTATTTCCCCGCAAATAGCCAAACGAGAACTTAAATTTATTAACCAAACTATCGTTCATGAAAAAAAAACTACTTCTGTTTATTACAGTTGGTTTTTTGCTAATTTCCCAAACATTTGCCCAGCAAAAAACGATTACAGGTAAAGTCACCTCAACTGAAGATGGGCTTCCCATCCCAGGCGTTTCCGTAAAAATTAAAGGAACGTCTACCGTTGTTCAAACCGCTAATAACGGGGGGTACAGTATTAACGCCAACACAAATGATGTGCTGGTTTTTTCTTATGTGAGTATGGTCACGCAAGAGAAAACTGTGGGCAGCACAACAACATTGGATGTTGCCATGGTTCCAGACTCAAAAGCACTAAGTGAGGTTGTGGTTACCGCTCTTGGCATTAAACAACAGAAAAGATCCTTAGGGTACGCAACTCAGGACATTAAGGCTGCGGATATTACAAACACTAACCAGTCTAACGTACTAAACGCGTTAAAGGGGAAAGCGTCCGGTGTTCAAATTACAAGCTCCGGTGGTGCTGCAGGTTCAGGTACAAGAGTTCAGATCAGAGGAATTAACTCTTTGAACCCTTCGGCCGATAATCAGCCATTGTTTGTTGTTGATGGCATTCCTATTTCCAACAGTACTGATTTAATTGGTATTAACAGTGATAACTTTCAAAACCCTAACCGTGCTGGTGATATAAATCCGGAGGATATTGAAACAATGACCATCCTTAAGGGGCCAGCTGCCTCTGTATTATATGGTTTAAGGGCTGCCAACGGTGCCATCATCNTTMCKANCTWARNTNCAGGTAAGTCTGGTAAACCAAGCTTTAATTTTAAAAGTTCCGTTAGTTTTGACGACGTAACAAAGACACCTCCAATACAAACGACCTATGGTAATGGTAACGGTGGAGCATATGTGCCGAGTGTAAACAGCTGGGGGCCAAAAATTGAAAGCGGTATACCCGTTTATAACCCTTACGATGTGTTCTTTAAAACAGGGCATCAAACACAGAATTCCTTTACTTTTAGCGGGGGAAATGACAATGCTACTTATTTTACTTCAATTTCGAACTCAGAACAAAAGGGCGTTGTGCCGAATTCTGATTATGGCAAAACATCCATCAGACTTTCGGGAACATTAAAGGCCTCAGAAAAATTCAAGTTTGAAGGATCTGCAAATTATATTAATTCCGGCGGTAAAAATCCTCGTACTGGTATCACCTCTGGTACCATATTTTATTTGATGCGCCACACCAATACCGTTGACCCTGCAGACTACTTAAATCCGGATGGAACTGAGAAAACGTACAATGCCTCTATTCAAAACCCATTCTATTTTACTGAAAATGCCTTTTTAAAGGATAATGTAAACAGGGTAATAGGAAATTTGGGAGCAGAGTTTAAAGCGAACGACTGGTTAACGTTTAACTATAAAGCCGGTATTGACAATTACACCGATTTCAGACAGATTTATAATGAAAAAGGATTGCTGATCAGTACGCTGGGGTCTATGACCGAGCAAAGGATTAGCTATAGCGAGGTGAATTCTAATTTCTACGCCAGAGCAAGCAAACAGTTTGGCGAGAAGTGGCTGGTAAACTTCTTATTAGGTCATTCCTATACCCATATTAACAGAACCAACCTCTCTCTTAATGGCGCTCAGGCGGTTGTTCCTAATGTAGAGAGTATTAATAACTATAATGTATATACTACTTTAACTTATCCGGGTAAAAAGAATATCATCGGTATTTTTGGTGATTTGAATGTGAGTTACGACAATACTGTTTTCTTAAGTGTAACAGGAAGAAATGACTGGTCATCTACCTTACCGCAGAGTAACCGCTCATTCTTTTATCCGTCGACCAGCCTATCATATGTATTTACAGAGACTTTGGGCTTGCAGCAAAACGACATATTTAACTTCGGTAAGTTAAGGCTTTCGTATGCGGAGGTGGGTAAAGATGCCGATCCTTATCAGATAGGTGAGTATTACTCTACATTGGCTGCATTTGATGGTGTGAGTGGTGTACGACGTGACATTAGAATTGGTTCTGAATCTTTACGTCCTGAAAGAACAAAAGGATTAGAGGTAGGGGGTGAGTTTCACTTCTTTAAAAGTCGATTAACTTTAGATGCAAACTATGCAATTCTGAACAGTATTGACCAGATTGTACCTGTTCCTATTAGTTATGCATCAGGCTATGATATTTTTGTAACCAATGCCGGAAAGATTAGAAATAAATCTTTAGAGTTTTTGTTAACAGCAACAGTCGTTAAAAGTGATGACTTTAAATGGGATGTAAGTGCAAATTGGTCGCGCACAAAAGGAAGGGTGCTTTCTATGCCTCCGGGAGTAAATGAAATCCAGTTCAACCCTGAGAGTCCATGGGTAAAACAAATTATAAAAACAGGTGGAAGGCCAGGTGATTGGTACGGCTGGCCATATACCCGTGTTACAGACCAGAATAGTGAGTATAACGGGCAGCTGGTTATCGGTGCTGATGGATATCCGATTATTCCTCAGCCGTTATCTAACAACTACCTGATTGGTAATGCATATCCGGACTGGACCGGTGGTTTGGGCAGTACCTTAGCATATAAAGGAATAACCTTCTCGTTCATGTTTAACTTTAGAAGGGGTGGCGATGTATTTGATATTCCTAAAACACAAAGATTTTCTACTGGTATAGGTGCCGAAACACAAATCAGAGATACACAGGTAATATTTAAAGGAGTGAAAAACATCGGAACACCGGAGGCTCCCATATATGCGCCAAATGATAAACAAGTGGTTATCGATCAGCTTTTTTATGCGAACAGCTTCCCATACAAACTGGCGCCTGAAAATAATGGATTCCAGGATGCTTCATGGATTAGGTTGCAGAATGTGTCCTTGTCTTACGAATTGCCAAAAAGCTGGCTGAACAAAAGTTTTATTAAGTCGGCATCAATTTCTGCAACGGCAAATAACTTGTGGTTAAGCACTCCTTTTATTGGGTTTGATCCTGAAGCAAGCGCTTATGGAGCAGGTTCAAATTCTGTTGGATATGTAGGTACTGGTGTGCCAACGACCAGAAGTATATTCCTTGGTTTAAATGTTAATTTCTAAGATTCAGTTATGAAAAATATAAGTTTTAAAGTTTTTGTCGCACTACTTACTGCTTCTGTAATATTGGGGGCATGTAAGAAACAGCTGGACATTAATGATGATCCATCGAGACTGACGCCAGAACAGGCAACCATTTCGGGCTTGCTGGCCTCAACAATTCAATTTACGGCAACCTCGTTTTTTAATGCAGGCCAATATGGTAATGCCTATCCGCAATACCTTGCCGGATTTAATGCATACGAGGCAAATATAGATTCGTATAATCCGTATGGGTTTGATAACATATGGGAATCTGCCTATAGGGACGCAATGCCTAATTTAAAGGATCTTATCCAAAGATCGGAAGTGTCTGGTGCTCCTCAATATGCGGGTATTGGAAAGCTATTACTTGCTTTAAATTTAATGCAGTGTACAGATCTATGGGGCGATTTGCCATACAAAGAGGCTTTTAAAGGACCTTCAGTTCCTAGTCCGACCTATGATAAGCAACAAGATATATACACTGTATCGTTAAAAGAGCTTTTAGACGGAGCAATAGCCGATTTGAATAAGCCGGTGCCAACAAATACAGCATTACAGGTTGGTGCTACTGACCTGGCTTTTAAAGGTGTAATTGCCAGCTGGAAAAAGGCGGCATATGGTGCAAGAGCCCGGTATTACATCAATTTATCTACTAAAGACCCATCAAATGCACTTAAAGCGGCTGACGATGCTGCCCTGGCTATCGATGATGTTACCGGAACAGCCGATTTGCAGGTAAAATATACTCAGGATAAACCCAGCCCTTGGTATACCAACCTTGGTCAGCCTGCCATTGCCTCAAAACAACACCGCCCTTCTTATTTTATGGTTAATTTAATGAATGGAACGGGGTATTTTAACGCACTTATCGATCCAAGGTTGCCGAAATTGTTTGATAATGCTGGCGCAGCCACTTATATCGGCAGACCAGTTGGCGCCTTGAGTACCCAACAGGGAGCTAACTTGGCCAATAGCGATATCACTGAAAAAACCTTTTATGGTGCAAGAACATCCCCTGTGCCTATATTGACATATGCCGAGGTTCAGTTCATAAGAGCTGAAGCACTATTTGCGACCAACAAAGAAGGCGCCTATACGGCATACTTAAACGGAATTAAGGGTAACATGCAGAAGTTGGGCGTCGGAACGGATGATATTAATAAATATGTTAATGATCCGCTAATCAGCAAAGGCTCTGCTAATTTAACGCTTACTGATGTGATGTTGCAAAAGTACATTGCGCTATTCCTGCAAATGGAAACCTGGACAGATATGAGAAGATATCAATATAGTAATACCATATATCCTGGTTTAGTTCCACCATTTAAGAATCTATTGGGCACAAGCTACGTGCAGCGTGCAAAATATGCGGATAATGAGCCGGGGAGAAATCCAAATGTTCCTCAGGTAGCCAATCAGGCTGTGAAATTATGGTTGTTTAATTAATATTGAAGGATATGAAAAATAAAATATCAAAACTCTTTATAGCTGCTTTTACTGCCATGATCGTGTTTTCGGCATGCAAGAAGAATGATCCGGACCAATGGCTAAAAGATAATATTACAATTATTGGGAAGGTACCTGTAGTGGCAGGATTTACGGTTAAACCTCCGCAAACTACCAATGTAGCGGCAGGAACTAATGTACAGTTGGACCTGAGATATTGGTCTGATGATCAAATTGATAAAATCAATCTAAGATCAACTGTAGGCGCAAATGCTCAGGCACTTGTTTCGACCATTCCTTATCAAAAAGCGTATTCTTCAGTTAGCCGGACAGACTCTTTATTGCTTGGTTATCAGGTTCCTGGTGATTTAGCAAAAGGCACTTCTGTGGTTATGGAAATAGAGGTGGTTAATAAGAATACCCTCACTAAAAAAGCTACACTGACTCTTAAAATCCAATAATGTAATCTCTCGTTAGTCCCCGGTTGTATGACCGGGGATTTTTTATTGCTGAGATATCTCTTATTTTCATACTTTTGCGCTAAAGTATTTATTTATGGCAAGTTTTACTCTTACTCCTGAAACCTGGCAAAAGGTTAAAATTAAATTTTTAAGAAAATATCGTGATTTGGCGCAAGTAAATCTTTCTTTTGCTCCGGGACAAGAAGATCAGCTTGTACAACAGCTTATGGATTTGGTTAAAAGAGACAGAGAATATGTTGAATTTACCATAAAAAAGGCCCTGGCTGATCCTGATGGGAACAGACTTTAACTTTCCTTCATTTCTTTATGGGAAGCTCTCCCAGGCTTTGAATTGTATTTAAAATCCAATATTGGATTTTTTTGGAGTGTTTTTATTTGTAAGTTTACCATTAAACAGATTGGTGAACGATGAAACAATATAAACTAGCTGCCGTTTTTGCGCTTATAGCTTTCGCTTCTTTAACATGGTCTTTTAAAGAGGACTTGTTTCAGGTTTCTAAAAATCTGGACATCTTCGCCTCTTTATATAAAGAGATTGCCATCAATTATGTGGAGGAGACCAACCCATCTGATTTGATGCGAAACAGCATCGATGCGATGCTGGAAAATCTAGATCCTTACACCGAATACATTCCGGAATCTGAAATTGAAGATTATAAATTAAAGTATGTGAGCACGCAATACGGTGGTATTGGTGCCAGCACGGTTTCTATTGAAGGTAAGCTGTTTGTAAATGAAGTAGTTGAAGGATATCCGGCAGATAAGCAGGATGTAAAACCCGGAGATCAGTTGGTGAAGATAAATGGCAATGAGGTAAAGGGGAAAGATCGTAATCAGATCAGCCAATTGTTGCGTGGTCCCAAAGGGTCTACAGTAGATATGTTGATTATAAGAGACGGTTCTGTGATCACTAAGAAACTGGTGCGTGATGAGATTAAGCAACCTAATGTACCCTATTCTGGTATGACGGAAGATAATATTGCTTACATCCGTTTAGATAAATTTCTTGAAAATTCTGCTCAGGAGGTAAAGGATGCTGCAATTGCATTAAATAAACAGCAGCCAAAAGGAATGATCCTTGATTTAAGGTATAATGGCGGAGGTATTTTGCAGGAAGCAGTTAAAATAGTTAACCTCTTTGTAAACAGAGATGTGTTGGTTGTTACACAAAAGGGCCGGAATCCACAAAAAACCATTGTTTATAAAACCCTGACTGAGCCTTTACTGTTGAATATGCCACTGGTAGTGCTAGTAGGTAGTTCCTCAGCTTCGGCATCAGAGATTGTTGCAGGATCATTGCAGGATCTCGACAGAGCGATTATTGTCGGTCAGCGAAGCTTTGGTAAAGGATTGGTACAACAAACCTTTAATTTGCCTTACAATAGCCTGGTGAAGGTTACGGTGGCTAAGTATTATACGCCATCTGGCCGCTGTATTCAAGCCCTTGATTATGCGCATAAAGATGCAAACGGGAAAACACTGAAGTTTGCGGATTCGCTATCTCATAAGTTTAATACCAGTGCAGGCAGAAGCGTTTATGATGGAAACGGGGTTTATCCTGACGTGGTGGTGAACTCGAGCAGGCCAAGTCCCATTACCATGTCTATTATGAGCAAAAACCTGTTTTTTGACTATGCCAATGACTATAAAAAGAAAAATAAAACTATTGCACCTGCGGCTAATTTCCAATTGACAGATAACGATTACAATCAATTTGTAGCTTCATTAGATGGTAACGATTATTCATATGCTTCACGTACTGAACGTTTGTTGTCTGATTTGCGAGATGAGGCCGAAAAAGAGAATAAATTGAGTATTGTTAAGGTAGATCTGGATGATTTAAAGGATAAGATGCTTGGCGCTAAAAAAACTGATCTTATCACCTATAAAGCCGAAATAAAACGTGTTTTAGAGACGCAGATCGTAAGCCGTTATTATTACGAGAAGGGTAAGGTTATTCAGGCATTCCAATACGACAAGGAGCTTCAGGCAGCTAAAGCGTTGTTAGGCAACTCCACTAAAATGCTAGCGGTATTAAAAGGTGAGGGTGAATATAAAACTATAGGCAGCCCCACCAAAACGATTGCAGCAATATCAACAGCAGAAAACTAAAGATCTTTTTTATTCAGCATGATGTAGCTTAACAACTAAACCATCCATAGCAGGGTTTAGTTGAAGCTGGCAGGCAAGTCTTGAGTTTGGAAGTACATCCGGTAAAGTATCAAGCATTGCATACTCGTCATCTGTCATTTCATTTAGCTTATCTTCTCCTTCAAGTACATCTACACAGCAGGTAGCGCATAAGGCCATGCCGCCGCAGGTTGCAAGAATATCATATTCGCAAGCTTTAAGGTACTCCATTAAGCTTAATCCCATATCTACAGGGGCCTCAAGAGTAGTTAAGCTGCCATCAGGGTTTTGTACGTGTAGGGTAATGTTATTGTCTTCCATGCTTAAAATTCTGATACGCCGTTTACAGTGGTGTATTTCATGGTGTATTTAACACCTGGGTTCATGTATTGGTATGCACTATGGCTCATTAACGCAGCTTCGTGGAATCCACAAAGAATCAGTTTTAATTTGTTAGTGTAAGTATTGATATCACCAATAGCATAAATGCCGGGTACGTTTGTTGAATAATCGTCGGTATTAACTTCTATAGCGCTTTTGTTGATGTTTAAGTTCCATTGCTCAATAGGGCCTAACTTAGGGCTTAAACCGAATAAAGGAATTAAATGATCTGCAGCTACTGCGGTAGTTTCTAAGCTCTTATTGTGAATAAGCTCTACAGTTTCCAGTTTTCCGTTTCCGGATACCGAATTTAGATTGCTGTTTAAAACAAGGTTTATGCGACCGCTTTCAGCTAATGCCATTACTTTGTTTACGGAATCTGGTGCGCCACGGAAGCTTTCGCTGCGGTGTACTAAAGTTAATTCATCTACGATGTCGGCTAAAAATATAGTCCAGTCAAGGGCAGAGTCACCACCACCTGCAATCACCATTTTCTGACCACGGTATTGCTCCGGATCAAGAATCATATAGTTTACACCTCTTCCGTTTTCGAATTGTTCTAAACCAGATACCGCCGGTTTACGAGGCTCAAAGCAACCTAAACCTCCGGCAATTACCACAACTTTAGATTCTATAATAGTACCCATGTTTGTAGTAAGCACAAAATCACCTTCTCCACGTTTCTCTAATCCTTCTATACGCTCGCCTAAAGTGAAACCAGGGTGGAAAGGTTTTCCCTGCTCCATTAGGTTATCTATAAGCTCCTGAGCCAATACTGTTGGGTAGCCCGGGATGTCGTATATAGGTTTTTTAGGATATATTTCAGACAATTGACCACCCACCTGCGGTAAATAATCAATTAAATGGCAGCGCATTTTTAATAGTCCTGCTTCAAAAATTGCAAATAAACCTACGGGTCCGGCGCCAATTATGGCTATATCAGTAGAAATCATGTGTTTAAAATTTGTGCGAATTTACAAACTTTTGTTATAATATCGATGCTATTTATAAATAATCTAGATACTCCGTAGAACTTATGACAACAAAGTGAGCTAATATTTTACTTATCTTTGTTTTATTGATGAATAAGAACATATATTTTGCCTCTGATTTTCATTTAGGCTCTCCGGATTTTTTTGAAAGTCGTAAGCGGGAAGATCGCATTCTTCATTGGTTAAACGCCATTGAGCCCACATGTAACGAACTTTTCCTGATGGGGGATGTTTTTGATTTCTGGTTTGAATATAGTACTGTGGTACCTAAAGGGTTTATTCGCCTGCAGGGGAAACTGGCCGCTATGACAGACGCAGGGATTAAGGTCTATTTTTTTAAGGGCAACCATGATATGTGGGTTAACGACTATTTCACAAAGGAAATGGGGATTGAAATTATAAGTGACGAACTTGTAATTGAAAGAAATGGGAAAAGGTTCTTTTTACATCATGGTGACGGACTAGGGCCCGGCGACCAAAAATATAAGATGCTGAGGAAAATCTTTAGAAATCCGGTTTGCCGCTGGCTCTTTTCAATGGTGCCACCTAGAATTGGAATGGGAATAGCAAACGGGTGGTCTAGAAGCAGCAGGGCAGCCAGTAGCAATGTGGAAGTTTTTGAAGGCATTGAAAATGAATGGCTGGCCATATATGCTAAAGAGCAAATGGTAAAACAGCATTACGATTTTTTTGTTTTTGGACATAGACACTTGCCTTTAGATCTGGATTTAGGTGGCGGAACTAAGTATGTGAACCTGGGCGAATGGATTACCTATAATTCATATGCTGTTTTTGATGGCGATGTGCTGAGCCTTAAATATTTTACTGATAAAAATTTATAGTGTCGTTAACTGAAAAAGCCGTATTTTTGCTGCCCGAATAAAAAATCGTTATCTGGATAAAAGATGCTGTTAACAAACAGGTTGTGTTATTTGTTGCTAACGGTACAATTATAAAGTTTCTGAAATAAAAGAATATGTTAGAGAAATTAGAAGCAATTAAACTGCGTTGGGAAGATGTTGAGGAGCAGTTAAGTAATCCTGATACCATGCAGGATATGAAGCGTTTTGCGGCTTTAAATAAAGAGTATAAAGATTTAGGTAAAATTGTAGAAGAGTATAAAGTCTACAAGAATGTAATGAGCAACATTGACGCAAATAAAGAAATCTTGAGTACCGAGAAAGATCCTGAAATGCGTGAGATGGCTAAAGAAGAGCTTGACTTGTTATTGGTACAACAGGAAGAACTAGAAGAGAAAGTTCGTTTGATGCTTATCCCTGTAGATCCCGAGGATGCAAAGAATGCCGTGTTTGAGATTAGAGGTGGTACCGGTGGTGATGAAGCGGCTTTGTTTGCCGGTGACTTATATAGAATGTATAGCCGTTTCTTTGAACAAAAGGGATGGAAAGTAGAAACAGTAGATGTAACCGAAGGTACTGCTGGTGGATACAAAGAGGTAATCTTGAAAGTAAGCGGAGAAGATGTTTATGGGCAGTTAAAGTATGAGTCGGGAGTACACAGGGTTCAACGTGTACCGGACACAGAAACTCAGGGACGTGTTCATACCTCGGCTGCATCCGTAGCTGTTTTGCCTGAAGCTGAGGAGATAGACCTTTACATTAATCCGGCAGATATTGATTTGCAAACCTCCAGATCTGGTGGTGCGGGTGGACAGAACGTAAATAAGGTTGAAACTAAGGTTCAGTTAACGCATAGGCCTTCCGGTATTGTAGTAGTTTGTCAGCAGGAACGTTCTCAGCTAGGAAACAGAGTTATTGCAATGGAGATGCTTCGTAGTAAGTTATACGATATTGAATTGCAGAAGAAGAATGGTGATATTGCTGCCAGACGTAAGACTATGGTTTCGACTGGTGACCGCTCAGCGAAGATCAGAACGTACAACTATCCGCAGGGAAGGGTAACGGATCACCGCATTGGTTTAACGCTTTATAACCTAAGTGGAGTGATGGATGGAGGTGTTCAGGAGCTAATTGATGCTTTACAATTTGCTGAGAATGCAGAGAAAATGAAAGAGGGATCTGTGATCTAAAAAATAATTCTCAGAGAATTAAGGAGTTATAACTATTTTAAAATAAATGTTGCAAAGTTAAATAAAGGCGCTATATTTGCAATCCCGAAACGAAACAACGAAACGAAAATAGGGAAAACGGACCGGTAGTTCAGCTGGTTAGAATGCCGCCCTGTCACGGCGGAGGTCGCGGGTTCGAGTCCCGTCCGGTCCGCTCAAAAGGTCTTAAAGACTAACGAAAGCCTGCAAATCATACGATAGCAGGCTTTTTTGTTTTCAAAAAGTCCCCGAATGGTTCATTTATTCTCCTCTGTAAAGGGAGAATTCGGTGAGTCACCCTGTCGGATGACATGACTCACCAGAATGGTTATAATTAATTGATTATCAACTACTTCAATCAATGAACGTCTTGATAGTTTAGTGTTGCAATGCTAATTTTGTTTACTTTTTAATCTGTAAAATGATGAAAAACAATGTTAGTACCCTCTTCTATTTGAAGAAACCAAAAAATTACACTTCTGGCCCGATGCCCATTTACTTGAGAATCACAGTTGATGGCCTCAGAACGGACTTTACTTCCGGTAAGAGTTGTGATCCTGCACGATGGAATGCAAAGGCCAACAGGATGACAGGCAATAAAGAGGAAGTGAAGACTTTTAACCATTATCTGTTTACTTTAGAGAAGCAGATAGATCAGATCCACACGGAATTGGTTATTGAGGGCAAGGATGTATCTGTTCAAACCATCAAAAACAAATATTTTGGGTTTGAGGAAACACCGCACAACCTGGTTGTAGCTTTTCAGGATCACAACGACAAGGTGGAAGCATTAATAGGTAAGGACTTTACCAAGGGCACCCTAACAAAGTACAACACTACCCTAAAACACATCAAATCTTTTCTAAAAGCCAGATATAAGGTTTCAGACCTGGCTGTTTCAAAGGTGGATTACCATTTCATTACTGAGTTTGATTTCTATTTAAGAGCTACCTGTAACTGTGCAAATAATGCCGCAGTCAAGCATCTGAAAAATCTGGGTAAGGTGATACGCATTTGTTTAGCAAACCGCTGGATCACCTTTGATCCTTTCGTTGGCCACCGTAACAAGATCAAAAAAGTAAACCGGGTCGTACTTGAACCGGATGAACTTTCAGAACTTTATAACAAAGAGTTTGCTATTGCAAGACTTCGGGTGGTAAGTGATGCTTTTTTATTCTGTTGCTATACGGGATTGAGTTTTATCGATGTTCGGGAACTGACTAAATCAGAAGTCAGGAAAGGGGTTGATGGAACCATGTGGATTTTAAAGAACAGGCACAAGACGAAAATTTCAACTCATATTCCGCTGCTTCCTATCGCAGCTGAAATATTGGAAAAATATGTGGAGCATCCACAGGTAGAGGATAGCGAACGGGTCTTGCCTATTGCCAGTAACCAGAAAATGAACGCMWRTMWMMARRAARTNGMASRCATATSYRRMAKMANWMRMASACMTNTRCNNKKCATMWWRMMANRSCWTACRTTTSMKANYRMCWGKYAYACNNTTGCNRAYRACNRTTMCWMTYGMMARTGWCAKYMMKATSSWRRGKSWYASCRAKATNCWGRRSSAYMCMGATWTMWGNAAMGAYSCNWGANNTAWGNAAAGWTGNNYYTGATAWGWMAGYKSKAWMKGAWANNTNSTCAGCNCTAAWNGNMMAWKTCKSAGCMWRMKKCNMAWRWMRGANCAAKCSWSTNMARWAWGACAANKYCANTCANNAWGAMAASSTSRWMANWASWWWRCCTNGWWATTANCWWWGMCNTSTTANNRKSMWAGAYATCWTANNRRGCNWAGAWMTSMYMRAWRRCNNGMAGMACNRCCMGRKRANWKGMARCMYRMYWSSKWAANRAAWSSTGAYTSMTTNMWRRTGGTRACNRMTTMTNGTGSTNWCASKTNKGWGYTYCAGGTNRRAGWTSMARRWSAANWGRTGNWAMMGAANTGGNTGWRYMKANMWKRMTGMKYATNGCRTAANTRCNKSAKGCSYANAAWACRRKWKGYYSWTWWMMYWMKKKRTWRWKTNNYSCTTCSKGMTNAAAKTGRYRCNTMCKSMTSANAAWTRMWAMTANKCAKSMTRWWYRCNNATRTCAGNGNCWGNYTMSCATSTMWKMSKYMGNNMSKRYMATCYAKWSSTYMRTWYGSKTRRTMYWKWGGNCAANANSCTTGGNATYTNNTGNGCNAAACCTKGSAKYWSANGNGCCAWWSYTNRKCARWWYAGSYCANYKGTTRANNARRTKAGCTNYWAMGNGWTRAAKRTKWKMWGYWAANGMGNTAWATWTKTKMAGNNNWTGCGWAYWYWTGTKSARYYRCNWAYTYANNTTRAASCWMTNKYWRTYANNAAGCNYATKYWKTMARKAAGMAMRWKWYTTMMWKWAKAAARAGNSKWSCKKYAKAWAMANRGGARMRGMAKAWWCACMRGWWWRKWWTRANNACCWGWTTSYYKWGRRYYTNNTTNCMGASGRWWWWWYWGNCNNAAAAMTTGYWRRASTNTSTNYKGAKTRYSTGMKGAWNNTACGTSAGGAAANGNNTAMGTNAGRARATRKATWWSWWKWWRAWANAKKYCAYTKTWWWWRSRSYRSYSTTTTTNYAKTGGCSKKKWWKMTKRRYKGYTTTYKKRGKYWAWMRKATAMWKCWYTCWWWWSKGMTMTNGAWTNKMKRSWAAAATRSAYSWYSYCKGNGMSGAAKNANYRWSYYCYMAACTSARGWRYKKGGTTATTCCTTCCAAGGTTGTGTATTTTTGTATAAATCATAGCCCTTATGAGTGAATTATATTTTTGCCCCCGAAAACAATTCAGCTTCTCCGCGAATACTTTCGATATTGGCACCTGGCATAAGCATTGGAGAAGAGACCAACTGAATCGCTTCGTTCTTAGAAAGATATTTCAGATAGGTGCAGGTCGCTTTCCTGACTTTTACTATTATCACCTGGAATATTACAGGGCGACTCAGAAAAATGCTGAGGAAAGCAAATTTCATAAATACCTGTTTGATGAAGCGAATGATGATCTAGAAAGGTTAAAAAAGCTTTCTATCTACAGCAAAAAAAATGCTGAGAATTTGGTCATGAAGGATACTTTGGTCTCCGTAATTGAGTTCTTGAAATCTATCGATCTGTGGAATTCTACTGAGACCGCCGATGCAACAATTGCTAAACAGCAAATCAAAATTACTGAACTGGAAAGCCAAAATAAGACGCTGGTGAATCTGCTCAAAGAATTCAAACAACTGGATACCAGCGACTACATCAATATCCGGGAAGGGTACCGCGATACATTGCTTGATTTAATGCTCCAAATGCAGGGACTGACGTTGCCCGATGGCAGAGAACTGGTATTTTCTCAAACACAGGCCGCCTGGACTAAAATGATCTGCAAGTTTTTCAGGGAGGACAACCAGGAAATTAAGCATGATACTATCCGCCGATATTTTCCCAGCGATAAACGTGATCCGGGTATAAAACATGCCCCCATTAAGGAAAAATTCAAGTTGTTCCATATCAAAATTTCGGGACGAAAGCCTTAGTCTTTCTGGTTAATTTCTATTGTTACCAGTTTGTTTGCGAGTCAATTAACGCTAATTGATTTTGCTGTTTTTTATCTTCAAAAATGACCATCCGAGTTCCTTTGGTCAAAAATACCCCTGATTAGTGCCGAGTTTTGGGTACCCAAGAAAGGAGGTAGTATGATTTAACACTAATCCGTTTAAATGCCGGCTCGGACAAAAGCAGGGACTCCCTGATTTTCTACCCATTTTGAACTTTGGTTTACCTGCATATTGCATGAGCCGAAAGATGGAATCAAACTTTATTTATCCCTACTAGGGATATTGGTAGCGAATGAAGATGCTACTTGCAATTTTAACTATAAAAAACAGAGAGCCTATGACAGCAATTGAAGTAATTACAAAGGAAGACCTTAAGGAATTTAAAAATGAACTCATCGGAGAGATCCGTTCGATACTTAACCCTGAACAGAACTTGGGGAAGAAATGGCTCAAAAGCCAAGAGGTACGAAAATTACTAGGCATTTCGGCCGGCACACTTCAAAATTTGCGAATTAACGGTACACTCCGCTATACAAGAGTTGGTTCAATTCTTTATTATAAAGTAGAGGATATTAATTTATTACTGGAAGGAGGATTAAAATGAGTATGCTAAATATTGAATCATCACCCTTAACAGGGTTTTTGCCGGTGCTTAAGAGAATGAGCAGAGACAATTCATTGCTTGCAACCCATATGAGTTTATTCACCGCCCTGTTTATTTGCTGGCAGCGCAATGCTTTCGTCAGTCCATTTATGGTGAATAGAAGGATGCTGATGACATATGCTAAGATTGCATCGGTAGCGACTTACCATAAGTGCATCCGCGAACTCAGAGAAAAGGAATATATCGGTTATAAGCCAAGTTATCATCCCCAGCTAGGAAGCCAGATTTGGTGGCTGGAACAATTCGATGACTCGGATGCTTCGCCACCATATATAACAAATGAATGAATGAACCAATGAAATGGTGAACCGACAGCAATATAGTTTAGCAGATTATGAGGGTTATGCGATATGCTTATTGTCCTTTTTTCCTTCAAAAAAAGGAGCGAGCGGAGGTTGGGCAAAGCCCTACCTTTCTCGCCCCACGCTATCGCTAGTGAGGTTTGAAGCACCCTCCAGGGGTGCTTGGGGTGCACTGAAGTGCAATAGGATGGGTTTTGTGCACCTCCCGGGAGGTGCATTATAGCTATATAGCTGCATATACAGATAATCAGCTATATAGCCAACCACTTTGCTAACTTATTATCTGGCAGTTTTTAATGAGGAACATTAGTATGAGTAACGATACATTAAGATCAATAAAATACTCTGAAGCTGAGGGTTTAAAGCTGGATAAGCTGTCCCTGAAATTGGGCAGGTCGAAGCGTCAGGTCTTCTTGCAAATGATAGATTATTTCTACAGGACCAAAAAAGACCCCCTTGACATCAATGATGATCTGCTGAAAACCACATTATTGAAACAGCACAAAGAGTACATAGGGTTTATTAAGGTTCAGGAAGCAGACTTGCTCATTCCTGCCAAGCGGGAAATGGAACGCATGACTGAATCCCAAAAAAAAGTGATAAACGGATTCAACGGTCTTTTGAAACAAAATGAAGTGATACCCAAATTGCTGAATCAGCAGAATCAGTATCTACATCAGTTGGAGGTTCAATACAAAAACATAGTAACTCAGCTTCATGAGAAGGAAAACCTAAAACGGCTGTTCCTGGATATTTTAGAAAGTTATGCCTCCGCCCGGGATAACGTTTCAAGTATTGGTTCCAGGAAGGAAAAGGAACAACTGCTGACCATAACCCGCAACCAGATCAAACGCCTATAATGATGTATACCAATATAACAGATAATAAACACGCAGATAACAAAGGAAGTAGCGGACAATTGGTGAATTACCTGGAGAAAGAAAACCGGTTATATATGGATCAAGATCCGGAGCGCTGGTTCAATCATTCAGGCCGGCATTATGAGCCTTATGAAGTTCGGAGCTCCATAGACAATAACATTGCCAAGCTCGGGAAAGATGATGCAAAGTTTTTTCTGGTCAATATCAGTCCCAGTCAAAAGGAACTGAAGCATTTGAAGGAAAAATATGGTGGACCTGGAATGTCTGAAATGCTCAAAAAATATACAGTTAACGTAATGGATGAATATGCCCGCAACTTTAACCGGCTTGGGATCAATAGCAGTAAGGATTTAGTTTGGTTTGCCAAATTGGAACATCACAGGTATTATGGGCACACAGACAAGGAAGTTAAGGATGGAACAAAAAAGCGTGGTGAGCTTAAGTTGGGAGACCAAATGCATATCCAGGTTATTGTAAGCAGAAAAGATTGGACCAATAAAATTAAGTTAAGCCCGATGAACAGTTCCCGGGGAAGAAACGTGGAGCACTCTAAAAAAATGGGACAGTTTGATCGCGTCGCATTCAAACAATGCGGTGAGACACTTTTTGATAAACAATTTGGATTTGAACGTGGGTTGATAGATACCATGGCTTATGCCAACATTCAAAAGAACGGAACCTTAGCGCAAAAAATTCAGCTGGACACTTTGGCTGCCGGGGAGCCACTAAATCATAATCCGAATAACATGATGCTTGAACTCGTGCAGGATGTATCTAAAGGAATGTTTGAAACCTCTGCAAATATGCTTGAAGCAGTGGGGTCAACGGTCGGCAAATTCCTGAATATCATGTTAGAGCCCGTTTACAATCCTGGGGTTTCCTCAGCTCCACAGGAACCGAAACGTAAAAAGAAGAAAAAGAAGGGGCAGGGCCAGGAGCCGTCCTACCAAATGAGAATGTGATTTTTAATAATAAAGGATGATAGATTATGTCACAAAACGAACTGAAAGAGATTCAAAGCAATTTGAAATTGCAGGGAGAAAGAATACGGGTACTGGAATCCAGGGTGCCCAACTATCCCAAATTAAGAGTGCCTGATTACAGCTATGATTTGCAGGCCGTCAAGCAAAGTGTAAACACTTTTTTGAATAGCAACCATCAAAAAWNTATGGATCAAAGTATGAGCGATATAAAGGAACTCGTATCAAGGATACCGCATGTCATTCCTATTCAGCATCATCATCACTTCGCAAAATTGACCAAGCGGGTGATCATCGTATTTCTCATACTGATTTTACTCCTGGCTTTTGCCAGCTGGCTGGCCTACTATTTCTATAACCACTAACTTATAACACTAACTTGATAAAGCATGAAAAATTCCATAAATTTGAGTGTACCAGATTTTATGCCATTGGCACTAAGCATCTATGTGGATGCGAAAGAGATTCCGCAGGGTGTCCTTGTTCTCTTATGTGATTGGCCAAGGCTGCGATCTGCCATTGATCCTAAAAGCCCATTTTATAAACTTATGGCCAATCTAACATTTGTCCCCTTTCATGAAAGATCCTTAAAGGAAAAATCAGAACTCCTGGAGGGCAAGATACGTGAAGCCGAAAAAGCAAACCTGGAAAACGGATCGTTTGTTACGTATAAGAATTCACTTTGTACAACGCCGGACCTTTTCATTAACGAGTACTCAGATCGGAAGGAATTGGTTAGTGTGGATGCCGGAACAGGTAGCATTCAGGTGGTTCGCAAACTGAATTAAATGAGACCTTTACAGTTGTATGTTTTGTGCGGCCCCAATGGGGCTGGCAAATCGACCCTGTCTGAAACATTTGTTCCACCTGGGACGGACATCTTTGATGGAGATAAAGAAATGGCAATACTAAAACACCAATACCCCATGACCGACAGTGGTACCTTATACGAAGCTGCAAATGGTATAGTGTTTCAAACGCGAAAAGAGAAAGCCATCACTACCTCAAGTGATTTTGCACTTGAGACTAATTTCAGAACAAAAGAAGTAATGGAAACCGTAAATCAGTTTAGAGAATTGGGATATGAAACCAGAATGATCTTTATTGGGTTACCCTCTGTTGAAGCATCTATAAATAGGGTTGATTTGAGAGTCAAAGCCGGAGGACACTTTGTCGATGCGGAAAATGTGAGTAATAATTTCAACGGAGGGCTAAACAATCTGGTTTGTTTTTACGATCAGTTTGATTCGGTAGATATACTGGAAAGTACAATTGGTCAGCATGAGCCTTTTAAAATGGCTTCTTTGATGACTATCAAAAACGGGATTATTACTGCGATGGCAGAGAAACTGCCGGATTGGGTGATGAAAATCCCCGAGGATATTGAAATGAAACAACAAAAGAGAATCCAGGATCAAATCAATCTGGAGCGCGAGAAACAGGAAGAACTGAGGAAAAGCCAGGAACGCGATAACGGTTTCAGCAGGGGAATAGGGAGGTAGTCCGGTATAACAATAGATTTACGGAGGTTCTATTGGGGTAAAAGCCGCGCAAAAGCAATTCCATTTTCACCGCATCCGCAAAGCTAGCCCTCGCCGGATTAAAATGTCAAGGATATACAAGCGGGCAGCCCCATCCTTCGGTCCGGCCTGCTGCCCGTCCTTGACATTTTACCCGGCTCCGCGCTCTCGGGTGCTTAAGCGGTAAAATGGATCGGAATGTTCATATTTTTGCTAAAACGCCTGGTCCAAAGCAAAGTATCATAAACAGTCCACCATTTGAGTTCCCCGGACCAGTATCGGGGTTGGTCAATATATAGATTTCATCTGCCGCGTCTTCTCCGGAGCAGTCAAATATTAGACCTTCAGTGTTCCTCGCTTTTTTACCGACATCTTATCGATAGAAAACTTACCGGCCCCTGTTAACATCAAAGAAACCAGTCCGGCGATATATAGTAGGTTGATCTCATATCCGGGCGGACCGAACAAAGGGCCCAGCGCATTCAGTCCTATGGTTTTAACCGAACTGAATCCGTAATTCATCTGAATACTGAACATCGCCAGGAGCATCGTGCAGATCAGGGGAATGGCCGTAATTTGTACTGCAAATCCGACAAATATCCCAAATCCACCGGCAAGTTCGATTATGGACGCTGCCCAGGACATGAAAGCTGGAAATGGGACCCCTATGAAGTTCAGTAATTTTTCGAATCCCGCAGGTGAGCCGTTACTTAGTTTAGCCCAACCGTGAGCCATAAAGCCGAATCCAATAATTAAACGCAGGAACAGGGGAGCCCATTGCTCCTGTCTCTTGAGCATTGAAAAAAAATAATTAGTCATTTGATAATTTGAAAAAAGTTTAAAGTTAGATCGATCTGGTCATCTTTTTAGGAATGACCACTTGTTGCCGGGTAACGGCTTTTTCAACTCAAAAAATATCTCAAATCAATAAGGCTCGGTTCCCTAAATAAATTGGAACATGGTAAACATGAACATTACGAAATAATGCGTCTGCTCGTGTTTTCCCATCCAGGTCAGGGTAAACGGGGTTAAAAAAGAAGGATGTCAGCAGAAAACTGCCTATATAAGGTATCAGAGACCCTGATTTCAATTCCCGTATTTCCAGTATCAGATTTTCCTTAGCCTGCAGGCCCTGACAACCTACGGGTTTAAACTGTTTTTTTTGTTCAGAGCTATGACTGCTGACGTGGTGTGTTCGTTTTAGCAGATTCTGGAAACTTTGCCTCAAGGGGCAATTACCCAACAAAAGAAAGGTTGCGATTAGCAGGAGAACTCCCGCTCGTCCCGGATTTACACCGTATCTTTCTTTAAGGTTCAATATCTGCATCACTAAATCAATTGTTACCTAGCTTTTGGTCAATGCGTTGTTGCAGGTCCTTTTTAAATCCCTCATCCAGCTTCAGTTCAGTTTTATCCTGGTGAAACAGCTGTCTGGCCATCTGGTTGATCACCGCACTTTGCTGCATGAACGTTACGCAAATGGAACATCCGGTAAGATGGATCTTTAGTTCTAGCTTCTCTTTAAGCGTAATTTTTCCGATTTGCTGCTTCTCGATAAGATAGGTCGCTTTTTTGCAATTGTAGGTTATTTTCTTTAACTCTGCTGCGTCTGGCTTTTTCATAGGTCTCAATTAATCCAGTTCTTTTGAAGACAAGATCTAAGGTTCACCTTTGTCCTGTGTATAATTACCCAAAAGTTCGAAGCACTTACTTTTAGTTCCCTGCAAATTATTTCTGTTGATTCTTCATCAATATGTTTCATCGTGAACACGGACATCCACAAAGAGGGCAATTTTTTCATACACGCTTGTAATATCCTCTGGAATTCTTTGTTTTCGAGTGCATCGGACTGCTCTATCCCTAATTTAGCCGGCCTGTGCTGATCGTTCCAGTGACCATCATCATGATCAAAAAAATCAGTATCCTCACCATCGACCAGCTCCATCTGTTTTAAAAATCCAGACGATCTGGAACGGTATACATCAACTATTTTATTCTTTAAGATGGAGGTTAGCCAGGTTTTCTCAGTACTTCTTGCTTCAAATTTGTCCTTACGTTCTAATGCGGCCAAAAAAGTTTCTTGTACAAGGTCTCTTGCCATTTCCTGATCATTAGTACGAAGGGACGCGTAATTATACAGGTAATCCGCATATTGATCCACCCAATTGTGCGGATCAAATGCTTTGTTTCCCATGTTTTTGATTGTTGACTCGTCTGTTTGCATAAGTGAATTTAACATACAATATCTTAAAGTTTGACACAGCTTAGTCGGACCTGACCTCAATTCCTTACAATTTTTTTATTCTATTTTAAGAGCACCGTTCTGTTGTCCAAAACGGCGCAATAAATATTGGCCTAATGAATCGTTACCCTCACGAAATCTTTGATAGCAGGTAAGGTGGTAAAAGGGTTTGGGTTCGGTACAGCAGAGATCGGCTTGCTCTCAGCGAGCGGCGTCCCGGCCAGATTGAACTGCGTAATTCCTGCGCCAGGAAACTGGTCTATTGCCGTTCCATTGTCATATAAGCCGATACTTGCCGATAAATCGCCTTTGGTCAGCGGATCGATTCCTTCAACTCCGGTGGCAAAGAACCAGTCGTTAGAAAACCCGTACATCGTCGCTATCGCTAAGCGATCGCCTTTTTTCGTTGAAATTTTCTGTAAGACTACGCCACCGGCCTGCTCTGCAATTTTTGGAAGCAATACAGTGGAGTTTGCAGCGGCTAGCACGTATACGGCTTTGATTCCGTTTTTCCCTTTTAGAAAAGTAGCCAGTAAGGATGCGTCTCCTCTCTGGGCAAGTTCTTTCAGACCCTGATTCCTGTCATTCTCACCAAGCTTATAAAGCGGGTTATCTATCCCATTGTACACTACCACTAGTACCGGAGACAGGGGCGTGAATATTCCGGTATTGTTACTCAGATAAGTATATAAGGGTTCATTATTTCCCGTTTCTGCTATCGAACTGAGTCCGTTCGCCGTAGGAGCGTCCTTTGTAAACAAAGGTGCGGGACTGAGCAGGTTACCGCCGGCAATATATGAAACAGCCCAAACGCCAGGACTCAAGGGAGTCTCATTAGCCGTCCCGCCTGATGTATTCTGAAGTGTTAGGGTAAATCTGGAGTTACCATCATATTTGAGTGAGGCTTTTATGAGTTTTGATGCCTCTAGATAGGGGTTCCCCTGCGCATCGGCTCCGATTACTTCAGTTATTGGTTTGTTGTCCTGAATTCCCGGATGGGTAACCAGGGTACCAGGCTTTTGGTTGATCCGGGTTCCGTTGTCCCACAATTTTACCTTTTCGGAAACATCCCCTTCAATGGGTTTGCCCTGAGTGTCGTAAACCGGGAAACCTGGGTTGTCCGGCGCAAAAAATAGATCATTGGATGCTCCGTACATTGTCGCAAATGTCAGCGCTTCGCCTTTTGCCGCTGAAAATTGAATGGTCACAGATTGGCCCGGCAAGATCAGCGGGGTTCCTGTCCCCTGAAATGTCCCTGACTCTACAAGTGGCTTAGACTGCAGTACATTCTGCACCGTGATCGTTGATTCTTCTGCGATATCATCGGCCGGCACCATATTGTCTTTTTTACAGGCCAGGAAAGATAAAGGAAGCAGAACAGCTGCACTTAAAGAGATGATTTTGCTAGTTTTCATATGTTTTGTTTTTCTGTTTGGTCGGCAACGGATAGAATTCCTTACAAGATTTTTAAAAAAATTAACTGCTGCCAGAAATCCGAAGAACAGGCTATTGCTCAGATATTTTTTTGTAAGGATAAGCGGGTATTTCCGACTAAGCGATAAAAAGAAATATGAAAACACGATTGAAAGGTAATGCCTTATTGAAAAATTTGTCGATTGCCCTGGTGCTTACCGGAAATTTTCTAGTAAGCAGCACCGCATTAGCAGTACCCTTAACTAAAGATAAGCACCAAATAAGAATTCAGGATACACTGAAAATGGTTGCGGGTGTTCCTTTAAAGCCCCAGGACATTAGTCCCCTGCTGGCCGGGGAGCAGATGCCTGTATTGCGGTTACCCAAAGCCACGGGGGAAATGATGGACTTAAACCTCCATGTCGCTCAAAGCCCTACAATCCTGGTCTTTTACCGGGGAGGATGGTGCCCTTACTGCTCAAAACAGCTTTCAGCCCTTCAGGAGATTGAAAAAGACCTGGTGGATATGGGTTATCAAATCTTTGCCATCAGCACGGATTCCCCGGACAACCTGGCAAAGACGATGGCCAAAGAGAAGCTCTCCTATACCCTCTTGTCTGATGCCGACCTGAATGCTGCCAAACGTTTCGGTATTGCTTTTAAAGGCCCGAAAAGTTATGATAGCTTTCTACCACAGGCCTCCGGAGGAAAGAATGTTGACAAGCTGCTGCCGGTGCCATCGGTTTTTATTTTAAATAAAAAAGGGATGATACTTTTCGAATACATCAACCCAAATATTACGCAAAGATTAAGTGGGAAATTGCTGAAGGCAGCGGCAAGTGCCTTGCGTGAAGAAATATAAACAGCTTGAGATGAAGGGAAAAATAATTCGGAAAACTGCCATGCACACAGTGCTGGCAGCAGCGATACTGATACTATGTTCATTTGCGGGAGCAAAATTACTGCGTCATTCACAAAACGCTGCATCCCAGGATGGGGTAGCAAAGAACGGGCATATAGCTTTCATCGAGGATTCTTTAGCCATTGCCATAGAAAAAGCGAAGTCTGAACAGAAGTTCATTTTTGTGGATGCCTATGCCAAATGGTGCGGGCCTTGTAAAAAGCTAAAAAGCACCACCTTCAAAAACAAACAGGCCGCTGACTTATTCAACAAGAATTTCATAAACCTTTCTATGGATATGGAAAAAGATGATGGGATAAAACTAGCCGGGCAATGGGAGATCAATGAATATCCGGCCTTATTGATCCTGGATACCAAAGGTCAAATCATTCTTCGCGCTGTAGGATATCTCGACGCAGATCAGCTGATCAATTTTGGACGGCAGGCATTAAAGAAAAAACTGTAAGGACCTTTAGACACCATATAAACCATTTAATTATCATGCAAAACGGCACTTTAAAAACTCAAAACTTTCTTTTAAAATCCGGAACTATCAGTCTCCGTTATGGGCTGGTTATCATCCTGGTATGGATCGGATTGTTAAAATTTACAGCTTACGAAGCTGAAAGCATTTATCCCCTGGCTCAGCACAGTCCCTTATTTTCCTGGATGCTGAGCTTTTTAAATCAGCGCACATTTTCAAATCTGATAGGCATTATTGAAGTTTCCGCTGGCATCTTGATCGCCCTCCGTTCCTACGTGCGCAGACTTTCAGCTATCGGAAGTATGATCAGCGTGTTGACTTTTTTGGTAACACTGAGCTTTCTGGTTTCCACTCCCGGAATTCTGCAGCAAGGGATGAGCTTCCCTTTTATATCAGGCATGCCGGGCCAGTTTCTGATAAAGGATCTGGTGCTTCTGGGAGCGTCTGTGTGGACCGCCGGGGAGGCAATGGCAGCCAGTAATGTGAAACGGAAAAGGTAGTATTCGATCATGACAACTGACAGTTGTCATTTTGCCTACTCAAAAAGGGTTACCTTTCGGGTCTTCAGGTATTTATAATTATACAAAACCTATAATCTAAACTAAATTATTATGAAAAATGCAGTCAAATTTGGCTTTTTAGCCCTTGCGATTTCTTTATCAGTTGCAGCTTGTTCTTCGGAGAAAAAAGGAGATTCTACTATGGCTGACACCTCTATGAGCGTTATGGACACGATGTCTACTGATTCAGCGGCAATGGATACCATGGCTACTGATACTATGATGAAAGACACCATGAAAAAGTAATTTTAGCCTGACCAGCTATCAAGAGCCTGCACCTTTTGTGGCGGGCTTTTTTTGTATGCTAATCGCTTATCAGGTCTTCCCCTATAGGCAGTTGAACACATTTATCATTAATTTAACATCCTTTTTTTTATTTCCTCGTATCTGCTTATGAAAAACAAAACATCTATCTATGAAAAACATTTTTTTATCTATTGTTGCCTTAGTAGCTATGGCTTTTACGACTCAAACTTACGCGCAGAAAAATCCAATGGTTGGCGGGGCAGCCATGTACGCTTCTAAAGACATCGTAGACAATGCGGTCAATTCTAAAGACCATACTACCCTGGTTGCTGCCGTTAAAGCCGCTGGGCTCGTTGAAACCCTGAAAGACAAAGGCCCTTTCACTGTTTTCGCGCCAACAAACGCTGCTTTTGACAAACTGCCAGCAGGAACTGTGGACATGGTGCTAAAACCTGAAAACAAAGCTACCCTTACCAAGATCCTGACTTATCATGTGGTGGCAGGTAAAATGGATTCAAAGGCCATTGCCAAAGCGATTAAAATGGGTGGTGGTAAATCAGAACTCACTACTGTTGCCGGAGGCAAGCTATGGGCCTGGATGGAAGGCGACAAACTAATGCTCAACGACGAAAAAGGTGGAATGGCCACAGTAACGATTGCTGACGTCATGCAGAAAAATGGGGTGATCCATGTGATCGATACCGTATTGATGCCAAACTAATTGGCTTAAGGAGAGGGTAATTGAAGCCGGTTGCCATGGAGCACCGGCTTTTTTTGTTGCCGGAAACCAAATCCAGTTAACTCCTGCAGGTTGTTTCTTTTTGATGGTGTTTTTAACGATATCTCAAGCAAAGGCAGACTTGATTTGTTATCAAATTGTTAACTGTTACTGATGATCGCAATACAATTACCAAATTATACCGAGCTTCAAGTCCCTGTCATCTCACTCAGAATTGCTGAAGACGAACTGGTCCGCGGCATTCAAAGAAAGTGCGAGATCCAGTTTAAGCTACTCTACAAGATGTATGCCCCGGCATTAATGGGAATTATATCGAGGATTGTTAGGTCTGATGTAGCTGCTGAAGATGTACTTCAGGAAACCTTTCTGAAAATCTGGAGTTCCATAGATGGCTACGATTCCTCACGAGGTAGGCTGTTTACCTGGATGGCAGCGACGGCACGACATAAATCTATCGATTATTTAAGAAGCAGGTCACAGATTAATGAAAGTAAAAACCAGCACATTGAGGATTTCTCTCCTGAACTGGACAACAATTACCAGGTTGCCCTGAATCCGGATACTATAGGTATTAAGCAACTTACAAATACGCTTCATCCTTCTGAAAAGGAACTCCTGGATCTCATCTACTTTCAGGGTTATACCCAATCGGAAGCTGCTGCGAGGCTGGAGATGCCGTTGGGTACGGTAAAGACAAAATTAAGGCGGGCAATCAATTCACTTCGTGAATACTTTTAGCCCGCCCCGGGGTTAATAATTTTAGGCGGCCATTTTACGGCATTCTTCCGCACAGGATTTACATATCCTGGCGCATTCCTGACAATGCGATGTTTGATGCTTTCCGCATTCGGCTCCGCAGGTATCACATAGTTCAGCACATATCGCGCAAAGTTTTTTTGCCTGATCACTGCCCATACTCATCAGCTGGGCTGAAGCATAACAAACCGCCGCACACTGCATATCCAGCTCAATACAGCCGGCCATCATTTTAATGTCTTCTTCCTTGGTGCAGGAAGCAGCACAGTGATTACACACCGCCGCACATTCCAAACATGCGTCGATGCAAGATTTCCAATCATGATATCCCATAATTTCTAACTTTTGTTCATTTAAAGAACAATGGCTTACGATGCAGGTTTTAAAAAAATGAATTTCTAGACCAATGCATAGTCAGCTGTCATATGAAGCCAATTTGAATTCTGTTTCTATTTTTCGGTCTTCTTTATCACCCGCAGAGTATGGGAGCTTATAAACCACAGTTAACAGACGTGGCCAGCTAAATAGAGTAACAACTTTGCAATTCTAGCTTAATGGCCCGAGGAATGATTCCAAAAGGCCACATCTGTCACAATTGTAACGCTCTTCATATATTAACGAGCCCGTTAACTCCATCCAAGCCTGCCACGCTAATTCTGTTTTATAACTTCAATTTCTTTGACAAGAAAATCACGTTTTACGCCATATCTTAAATATTTATTTGCAATCATTCTGGCTTTTACCCTTACTTCAGGCGCGAATGTATTACCCCAAGAATCTACGAGAAAACTGAGTTTGCCATTGTGGCCACCGGCTAACGGAAGAAACACCGTTGTATCACCTATGCGAAAAGCTGCAGTGGCATTCGTAGCTTCCCACTTAATTTGCGGACATTGGGTCTGAATCTGCAAGAAACGATCTCTGAGAGAACCTTCAATCTCCCGGGCTTCGCCTCCGTATTTAGCAACAAATTCGATATCTTTAATCGAGTATCCGGAATCGGGCAATACTACAGGTGTTTTCAGTAAGGAGTCGATATTGTAGGCAACTAATTTCTTTTTGCCAGATTGACAAGAAGAATGAAAATAACAACAGCATGTGATCATAAAGACTAAAAGCATTCTCATAGAGTAGATCATTAAAATTATAAAACAGGGGTGTTTTCAGCTTAATGTTTAATCATTAGTATTGTTAATAGACACTCATTTCGCATGGAAAAGGTTCTGATTGGGAATTAGGTATATCGGAATTAATTAATACCTGCCATATCTCCAAGTAAATCGGGGATTAAAGGATCTTCACCGGTTCGAAAAGAAACCCGGAGGATTTATTCTATATGCTTTTTGCAGTTCATCACGACTCATAGAAACAGAAATCTGCCGCGTATTCCAATCAATTGAAACAATTTGATCGGTGGAGACTAAGACCCTTTCTTCGTCCGAAGTAAATATATCGTCTATTAGCAAGTAAGGTATTGTCCAGTCCGGCAGCTCGATGACCAGGTCTTTGGCTCGTCCGATAATTCCCTCCGGATTATGTACACTATATTGGGAGATGTGCTGGAGGCTACGCAGATTGGGGTCAAATTTATCCTGATGTTCCAGCCTGCTTTGCTGTGCAGAAACTTCTTTTAGCATTGCTGTGGTGGGATAACCCAAACCCGCCCTGCCATTTACCGGCCATGAATAGTGATTAAAAAGACTTGACTCCTCTTGGCGAGAAACCGGCATATCGGTGTCAATATGTGGACTGTTTTTGATTTGTTCCTTGCTTAAGCTTACAGGCAGGGCATCCAAATTGAGCTTCTCGTTAAAAACTAGTGCACATGGAGAAATGAGTACTTTACGTTTAAAAAGCCAGCTGTCGGTTTCAACAACAAGATAACGTAGTATCCAGTTCTCGTCATCGAAATAAAGGTCTTTCACCGTACCAATTTTGCCATCAGTGGCGGTCAGGGTAACTCCATAAAGTTGGTCGCTATGTATCTGCATCTTTTGGTTTTATCACGTAATTGGAGCGCATTGGATGAACGTTTGTTGTAATTTATAAAAAATATGCTATAGTTCATATAAATCATCTCTATTTTGCCAGGTCGCTTCTGAACTGGGAGATATCTTTGTATGAACTATAACGAAATGCATCCAGAATTCTTATTCCTTAATCTATGTTGAGGTAAGATAGTCTTCCAGGAAGTAACGGATCAATGAATAGGAATTATTTATCCATTAAAACTTTCAACGAGTCGGACCCTAAGCGAGTTTTGAGCCACCGCTGAAGGCGATTCTGTTCGCCAGCAGAGATCTTTGACCTGAAGTTCATCAATGCCAGCGTTACAGTATCTCTTTTGGTGGTATCAAGGTGTTTTACTTCAACGTGATTGATGCTATATGAAGACAAGCTGGGATAAAGTGACCGGAGCTCATTGTTCAGATCAGGGATAGACATGTCTATTGCCTGATAAGCGTTTTCCTTATTGCTGGTTGAATCTTTTCTATACACGGCTTCCAGGATACTGGCTTTGATCTGGGAAAAATCGAGTTCGTTTTTTGCATTTAGTCCCTGACGGATGCTAAGTTTCGTTCTATTCAGATTATAGCTCGGCAGCTTTTTCTTAAGGCTGTCGATCTGTAGCGCCGTCAGTTCCTTTCCAAGCAGGAGTAAGTCAATTTCGTTTCCTTTTCTGCTATATTTATAATTCCTGGTGATGACCTGGGTATTGGTATAACTTAATTCCTTATCGATGAAAGCCCTGGCGTTGTTTTCAAATATGCCGCGATCTACAATCCTATATGCCAGATATACGCTTGGTGCAGCTGTAACCAGAACGATGATCAAAATGTATCGGCGTACTCTTTTTTGGTAAACTTTATCTTCGAACTCTGTTTTGTGAAATTTTAGGTATCGCACAATCAGGTATGTGGCTACGCAGATAAAGATACTATTGATGAAATATAGATAGATGGCACCAATAAAAAAATAAATGTTACCCGAGGCGAGCCCGTAACCCGCTGTACACAGGGGTGGCATCAGTGCGGTAGCGATGGCAACGCCCGGAATGGCATTGCTTTTTTTCTTCCTGGTTGCAGCGATAATCCCGGCGAGACCGCCGAAGCCGGCAATGAAGACATCCCAGATGGAAGGAGATGTACGCGCAAGAAGTTCAGAGGATGCCTCATGTAACGGTGTGATCCAAAAATATAGCGTGGACGTGATGATGCTTATTACGGTAGCAATGGCGAGATTTCTGACAGCCTTTTTTACAAGTTCAATATCATTGATGCCAATTCCCAAACCCAACCCCATGATTGGTCCCATCAACGGAGAAATGAGCATGGCACCGATAATTACAGCAGTCGAGTTTACATTCAGGCCAATAGATGCGATAAAAATGGCAAAAATAAGCGTCCAGAGATTTGCACCCTTAAATTCTACATTTTTTCTGATGGATTCTACGGTGTCACTTTCTTCCGCATTATCTTCATGAAGACTGAAGCGGTAGTGTAAGAATCGTCTGACCGCTAAATAAATCTCATTCATGTTGCAAGATATGAATTTGAACGTAAATCACCTTTGTTTCCATCCGGTTCACATTCTGTCCTGCAGACGTTTTGCCAAAGACCCAATAGTCATGCCCTGGACCAGAATTGAAAACACGACAATGATATAAGTAATGAGCAAAAACTGATCCCTGTACATGGCAGGGCTCAGAGAGAGGGCCAGCGCAACTGATATACCGCCTCTTAGGCCACCCCATGTCAGCATAATGACCGCATGTTTTTCAAATGTAATCCAGTATTTCAGAAAATAAACAGGCAGTATAACAGAAATCCACCGGGCAAATAATACAATCAAGATTGTAATTAACCCGATTAAGAAGATAGTCTGGTCAATTTTAATGATCAGCATTTCTAATCCTATAAATAAAAACAGTACGGCGTTGAGAATTTCATCGATCAGTTCCCAGAATTTGCCAAGATAGTCCCTGGTCTGGTCCGACATGCCGTCACGCTTTGATTTGTTGCCCGTGATGATTCCTGCCACAACCATAGCCAGTGGCCCCGAGACATGTAACCGGCCGGCTATAAAGTAGCCTCCCATCACTATGGCCAATGTGATCAGCACCTCCACCTTATAATCGTCAATGGAGCGAAGGGCGAGGTATCCGATATAACCCAGCAATAAACCGAAAATCAACCCACCCACTGCTTCTTCTAAAAACAAGGTAGTAATGGAAAGTGCCGAAAAGTCTCCTGAAGCAGACCTCGCAATTTGGGCCAGGCTGACAAAGACTACAACGGCAACGCCATCATTGAATAAGGATTCTCCCGAAATTTTTAATTCCAAAGATTGGGGAATATTTGTTTTTTTTAGAATTCCCAATACTGCAATCGGATCTGTCGGGGAAATTAAGGCGCCAAATAAAAGACAATAGATAAACGGTATCGGAAATTCGAATAATTTAAAAAGATACCACACCAGTCCACCTATAAGAAAAGTTGATATCAGTATGCCGACAGTAGCCAGTACAATCACTGGCAGACGTTCTTTTCGAAGTTTGCCTGCATCGATATGGATGGCACCGGCAAAAAGTAAAAAACTGAGCATGAAATTCATAAGCACCTCATGAAAGTCTACTGAAGTTGCCAGTTGAACAGCTTTTTCTGACAGCAAGGATCTGGAATTGCCAAGGCTCACCAATAAAATGGAAGAAACCAGGGAAAGCACCATAATACCGATTGTCGGGGGCCATTTGATAAACCTGTGGTTGATGTAGGCAAAAATTGCCGCTAATATGATCGTTATTGCAATGATTTCCTGCGTGTTCATTAATCTTGTTTAGGATGTTCGGTTGAAGTTTTGAAAACTGGCGCGGCATAATCCTGCGGTAAATAATCAGCCGGTATGGTTGTACTGTTGCCATCACGCAGCGCCTTATAATGAGGAGACATAATTTCAACTCCCGCCTGGTTGAAATGATCCTGAATATTGGCGTGAAGAGAAGAATAAATAGCAGCCTGACGGTTGGGCTGTTTGGTATAAGCATTGATCCGGTAACTGACATAATAATCATCCAGACTGGTCTGGTAGACATAAGGTTTAGGTTCAGGCTCTATCATCTCAGATGCGAGTGCCGCATCAATCAGAAGCTGATGAACCTGCCTCCAGGGTACATCATACCCAATGGTGACGGTTGTGTTGACGATTAGTCCGCTGTTACCGGCTTCTTCACTATAGTTTACGGTATGGTTGCCCATTACCGTGGAATTTGGTATGGAAACGATCTCATTTTGGATGGTCCGGACCCGGGTAACCAGCAAGGTCTTTCCGATAATATCTCCTGTAACCTCGCCGATTTTGACACGGTCACCAATTTTGAAAGCACGCATATAGGTCAGGACCAACCCTGCTACGACATTGCTCAACGCCCCCGCTGATCCGAAGGTGAACAACACGCCCATAAATACGGAAACTCCTTTGAAAATGTCTGAGTCATGACCTGGAAGATAAGGAAAGATCACAACCAGCATAAATGCAAGCAGCAATGCTCTGGCAATCTGATAGGTTGGACTGGCCCAGTCAGCGTAAAACCCAGGGATGTTCAATTTGCCCCGCTCAATTTCAGTTTTAATAAACCTCAGCAGGCGAAGTACATATCTGAAAACAATGATCAGCACTAAAATGGTGATGATATTAGGTACGAAATCCCAAACGGCAAAGCCGATCTTTTTTAAGGGAGTAAGGATATAATTCAGCAGGCTGACCGAGAGGTCCCTGGTGAAGGGAAATATTCCGAACAGAACCGGCAGGGCCAGGTAGATCACCAGGATGATCACCGCCCATCTGAAAAAAGAAACTACAGCCGCAATAATCGTCAATTGCCGCTCGGCATTTAGTAATTCATAGTTCCTGATCCGGATACCATCTTTGAACCTTCCCTGACGGTTTCGTATAGCAAGTTCCATCCAGGCAAAAAGCCGGTTGACGCCTTTAATCAGGAGAAAAACCACTACAATGACCAGCAAGGTTAGCAATACTTCCTTGGCCAAAATCTGCCAGCTGGTTTCCTGCTGATGGATGAATACAGCGGTCCCGATCTTTGATTTTAACAGGGCAGCGAGTTCAGTCTTTGTAGTCCGGTTCCAGAGGGCATCCGGATCTGAAATGGAGACAAGCAGGGCGTTTTTATAAACCAGATCGGTGGTCTCCTCAGTTGTTTGTACTTTTATAGAATCTGTTTTAAAGCTGAGGTCTTGTGCCAGTTTTAGCATTCTCACTGCCACTGCTTCGGCCCGGTCAATGGCAGAAAAACTTCCCTGCCTGGTATAAATGTAAAACAGGGTATCATTACGATAAACGACAGGTGCACCTTTTATCACTTTCCTTAGGGCATCTATCTGCTGTTTTTGCTCGGCAAGATGCAGGGAATCACGTTTTTTAAGTGCGTTCAATTCTGCTATAATTGTTTCTCGTTTAGCATCATCCCCTGTTCCAAGCCTGGCTACCTGTTCCTGCAGGTCAGATCTTTTGAGCGAGTCGGAAAGTCTTTCAGCAGCGAGCTGTTTCACCTTGTTCAGGTCGTTGTTCAGTTGCCTGACCTGACTCGTATCTGGTTTTTGCTTAAGGGTATCCTGACGGGCAATTAACACCAGCGGATAAAACCAAAGACAGAGACATAGTTTGAAGACTACTTTTTTCATTCCGATCCAATTGAAATAAATGTAGGTTTTTTTTTCATTTGGAGGGGTATTTTCTATGGAGAAAAACTGTAGCCGGTAAAGCTCAGAAAAGCCATTAAAAATAAATTTCGTATCTTTGCAGCTCAATCGCTGATTTCCAGTGATATTTTTTGCCTTTCCTGCTTTAGGGAAATCTTGAAGGCAACTCCGCAGTTATAGGGATTATAATTATTCATTTTACTTGTCGGATTTACATTTTAAACCAATTAATTATGCAGAAAAGATTGCTCATAGTTTCAAACCGACTACCACTTACTATTGAAAAAAAAGAAAATGTATACCAATCCCGCCAGTCTTCCGGCGGTTTGATCTCCGCTGTGGATGCCTATCTGGGTGGTGATGGAAAAGAAGTGTTTTCGGAGCGGATATGGACCGGCGTACCTGGTGTGGGCAGCGAAATATGGGATACGACCGATCTGGGGCAAACCGGTTATCAATATCTACCTGTGTTTCCGAGTGAGGAAGAATATGAACAGTATTACAATGGCTTTTCTAACTCGTTGCTCTGGCCACTTTTTCATTACTTTCCTTCATTTGCAGAATACGAACCCGCTTTCTTTGATGCTTATATAACAGTCAATAAGGCTTTCTGCCGAACGCTGAGTGCAGTGATCAAGCCTGGAGATGTCGTGTGGATTCATGATTACCATTTGCTTCCCCTGGCTGGAATGCTCCGGGAGAAATTTCCTGATCTTACTATTGGGTTATTTCTGCATATTCCCTTTCCTTCTTACGAACTGTTCAGGGTTATTCCAAAACGCTGGCAAAAGGCATTGCTGGAAGGCATGCTCGGAGCGGATTTAATTGGTTTTCATACTGCAGAATACGTGGCCCATTTCCTGAAGACGGTAGATATGTCACTAAAAACAACACATGACAACCAGTATATCCAATGGGGAAACAGGCAGGTTCAGGTTGATGCATTTCCGGTAAGCATAGATTTTAATCTATTCAATGGGGCGTTTGATCACCCGGGCGTAGATTCCCTTCGTCAAAAGTATCAGCAACTGAAAGGTAAAAAGAAGATGATTTTTTCGGTCGACCGGCTGGATTATACCAAAGGGATTTACAATCGGCTCATTGCATTTGAACGTTTTTTGCAACGATATCCCGAGTATAAAGGAAACATCGTTTTTGTATTGGTAATGGTCCCTTCGCGTGATACAATCACCAAGTACAGCGAAAAAAAGAAAATGATTGATGAGTTTATTGGTAACCTGAACAGCACGATTGGCAACATTTCCTGGCAGCCCGTTATTTATCAGTATGACCATCTTGATTTTAATGAGCTGAATGCGCTATACACCACGTGTGATCTGGCTTTGATTACACCACTGCGTGATGGCATGAACCTGGTAGCTAAAGAATTTGTGGCAAGCCGCAAAGACGAAAAGGGGGTGCTGGTTTTGAGTGAGATGGCCGGGGCCGCCGCTGAACTCAAAGAAGCACTGCTGATTAATCCGAACGATGCCGATGAGCTTGCTGAGACAATCGCAGCTGGTTTGGGAATGTCGGAAGAGGAGCAACGCTCACGTATGCGCAGCATGCGCCAGCTGGTTCAGCAATATGATGTGAACGCCTGGGCTATAGATTTTTTTGGAGAGCTGGATCAGATTAAGGCTTTGCAGTTAAAATTTGAGGTTAAGTTTCTCGATAGCTTCTCCAAGGCGGCATTGATTGAAGATTACAAATCCAGTAAAAACAGACTGTTTCTTTTGGACTATGATGGAACGCTGGTAAATTTCTCTAAAGATCCATCGAAGGCTTCTCCTAACAAAGAGCTGATACAGCTTTTAGAGTCACTCTGTTCTGTTCCAGGCAATGATGTATACGTGATTAGCGGAAGGGATAGTGTTACGCTTGATAAATGGCTGGGTCATTTACCCATTGGCCTGATTGCCGAGCATGGCGCTAAAAACAGACTTGCAGGAGGTAAATGGTCGAATGAAGCGCTTGCAGAATCCACCAACTGGAAGGAGAAGATCGAAAGGATTATGCAACACTACGTATTCAGGAGTCCGGATTCTTTTATTGAAAAAAAGGACTTTTCCCTGGCCTGGCACTACAGGAATGCCGACCCCTTTTTGGCCAGTAGACGAGCTAAGGATCTGCATGAAGAGCTTGTGGAGTATACGGTACAAATGCCACTGGATGTATTGAACGGACACAAAGTTATAGAAGTTCGTAATAAGGGCATTAACAAAGGGCTTTCTGCGGCCCGAATTCTGGACGGGAAAAATTATGATTTTGTTTTGTGTATTGGTGATGACCAGACGGACGAAGACATGTTCAAAATTCTGGCTAAAAACCCTTCTGCTTATACCGTCAAAGTAGGTCATCAGGCCTCTTTCGCGGCATACAATCTTTACACACCTTTCCTTGTGTTTTCGTTGCTGGATTCCATTGCCTGCTGTCAGCCCATGGAACGGGTTTGATCAAAAAGTATCAACTAAGGTGAGGATATTCCCTGCTCGTTTATATATTGCGCTGGTATGAAAATTAAAACAGGATTAATTGGATTTGGAAGGACTGGCAAGGCGGTAGCTTCTGTGGTGTTGCAAAACAAGGAGTTTTCCTTAGAATGGGTATATAGGAAGACTACTGTGCTGGAGCATCGTTCAGTGCCCGAATTTTTAGGACTACAGAGTGACGAGCCTGGACTTATCTTCTCAGCTGAACATATTTCGATCCCGGATCTGCTGGATCATCACCCTGTAGACGTGCTCATTGATTTTTCCTCGGCCGAAAGCATTCATATCTATGGCAGGTATGCCGCTGGAAAAAATATTAAGATCATTTCTGCCATATCACATTATGCCGAGGCTGAACTCACCCTTTTGAACGAACTCGCTGAATTGACGACTGTTTTCTGGTCACCAAACATAACCCTGGGTGTAAACTATCTTTTATTTTCGGCAAAATTTCTACAGCACATTGCCCCAGGGGTAGATATCGAAATCATTGAAGAGCATTTTAAGCAGAAAGAGGGGGTGTCAGGAACTGCCATAAAAATCGCCCACGCTCTTGATTTGGATATATCCCAAATCAATTCGGTTAGGGCGGGTGGCATAGTCGGAAAACATGAGCTGATATTTGGTTTCCCTTTTCAAACTGTGCGTCTGATTCATGAGTCGATTTCAAGGGAAGCATTTGGAAACGGGGCAATTTTCGTTGCCAGGAACTTGTTACCCTTGCCGTCCGGACTCTATAACTTCGAGGATTTACTAAGGCCGTATTTTAAATTCTGATTTTCTGTATTAAAGCTGGGTATTAAAAACACAGGCGTTACGATTGGACAACAGAAATCTTGATTTAAAGTCATATCCTGAGTTTTTTCACGGATAACCCTTATAAATTGGCTATTTTAAGCATGTGAGAGCATTTTAAATTATTAATTATTCACTAAAACTTTTCAAATTTGGCATTAAAAAAAGCAGGATACATCAGGGGTGCACGTATACCCTTCAAAAAGAAAGAAGCAGAACACAAGATCAATCACTTCATTACCTCTCCCGAGGTGCGCCTGGTAGGGGACAACATCGAGACCGGTGTATATCCCTTGGCAAAAGCCATAGAGATTGCGGAAGAGCAAGGACTTGATCTGGTCGAAATATCTCCAAAGGCGGCTCCGCCTGTATGCAGGGTCATAGATTACAATAAGTTTCTGTTCGAGAAGAAGAAAAAAGACAAGGAGATTAAGGCAAACGCCAAACAGACCATTATCAAGGATATTCGGTTCGGTCCGAACACAGACGATCATGATTTTCAATTTAAACTTAAGCATGCAGTTTCTTTTCTTGAAAGCGGGGAAAAGGTCCGGGCATTTGTTCATTTCAAGGGAAGGTCTATTGTATACAAGGACAGGGGAGAAATTCTGCTGCTGAAATTTGCGCAGGCACTGGAAGACGTAGGTAAAGTAGAACTCTTTCCCAAACTAGAAGGAAAACGGATGTTTCTGACCCTGGGTCCCAAAGCCGGTAAAAAATAACTGCTTGAGTCAATCGGGAATAATTTAGTTTTTGCGGGTTGAAATTTCTATCTTTAGCAACCCACCGGATGAATGCCCTTTTCTAACCAGATTTAAGCGATTTCATTGCATTCGGCTGGTTTATATGTTGAAAAGCATACAACATCTGATTGGATCTTCTGTTAAGGCAAAGGATGGAAAATTCGGGGTCATCAAGGATATTTATTTTGATGACAATACCTGGAATGTACGTTATTTGATAGTGGAAGCCCGATGGTGGCTCTTGAAGCATCAATGGGTGATATCTCCTTTTACGGTTCTTCAAACTGGTTTAACCGAAAGCAGTATACAGGTTACATTGACAAATAAGGAAATCAGACAGTATCCTGTTGAAGAAGCGTCTATTCCCGTTTCAAAACAGGAGGAAGAATCTCTTTTTAATCATCATTCCTGGCCGGACTACAGCAGTCGCAGCATGTTTGATGAGAATCTTCCGCGTAGTTTTCATTCCCTGAGAAGTGAGGATAAAGATCAGGAATATGGTGATCCGCATCTTCGAAGCTTTACTCATGTCAGAGATTATACCGTTTCTAACAGCGATGGGTTTTTGGGAGAAGTTGAAGATTTTCTGGTTGACACCGTGTCATGGAAAATATCGAATCTGGTGATTCAGCATTTTTTTGATCCGGAGGAGTTTAACCTAATCCCTGTAAAAAAAGTCCGGTCGATAAACTGGGACAACTTCCAGTTGGAAATAGACCTGGCTTCGGGAGAACTGGAGCATTGCCAAAAAACCCATCTGGAAGACTTTACGTCAGCAGATTAAATGCCTCCGAGGCTCGCAATATTTAAATTTCAAAGGTTGACAATTGCTTTTTAAAGTTTCACCACTGATTATATGATAAAAAACCTGATTCAAGAAACACGTAGTTATTTTAAAAAGGTCTTTGATCGCCTGAACAATCATACCTACAAGAAAAACGTATTGCAGGCCATTCCTTTTTGGGTCGCTTCCATTCTTACCGGTTTGATCGCAGTTGTCTATACTAAGTTTTTTTTGCTCGCAGAGTCTGTTACCAAATATTTATACAGTGCGTATCCCTGGGCATTGTTTATCCTGATGCCAATGTGCTTTATATTCGCCTGGTGGCTGGTAGTCCGTTTGGCACCATATGCAAAAGGCAGCGGAATTCCCCAGGTTGTTGCTGCAATTGAAATTACTGGTCCTAAGACCGACAAGCAAGTGAGCCGTTTGCTGAGCTTGAAGGTAATGTTGGTAAAGATAGCCTCCAGCCTTGTGATGGCAGTGGGCGGTGGCGCAATCGGACGGGAAGGCCCCACAATCCAGATCGCTGCTTCAGTTTTCAGGCAGGTAAATGACCTATTGCCCAAATGGTGGCCTAAGGTGGCTAAGAAAAATATGATCATTACTGGTGCAGCTGCTGGGTTAGCTGCCGCTTTTAATACGCCTTTGGGAGGTATTGTATTTGCCATCGAGGAGCTTACCAAGACTCATTTCAGTTATTTCAAAACGGCGATCTTTTCCTCTGTAATCATAGCGGGCCTTACGGCCCAGGGCATTCTAGGTCCTTATTTGTATTTAGGTTATCCCAAAATTATAGACTTGTCCGGTTATATCTTTTTTGGCGTGGTTCTGGTTGCCATCATTTCCGGCTTACTGGGCAGTGCAATGTCGAAGGTAATCCTGGTAATTTTAAAATGGAAATCCAGACTCAAATTCACTCACCAGCACGTACTCTATGCGGGTTGCTGCGCACTGATTTTGGGCACAATAGCGACGTTTATCAGCTATGATGTTCTTGGTTCAGGCAAAGAGATCATGCAAACTACCCTATTTTCTCAGGACAGGTATGTCAGCTGGTACACCCCCATATTGCGGATTATCGGGCCATTATTGTCCTTCACAACAGGTGCATCAGGCGGGATCTTTGCACCTGCCTTGGCTTCCGGAGCCAGTATCGGTTCGATGGTGTCCGGTTGGTTTCAGCTCTCTGAGGCCAATACCAACTTACTGATCCTTTCCGGGATGGTGGGCTTTTTGACCGGAGTGACCAGATCCCCTTTCACCTCAGCCATCCTGGTACTGGAAATGACCAATCGCCATAGTGTGATTTTTCATTTGATCCTTGCAGGTATGATTTCAAGCGTAGTTTCTATCCTGATAGACAAACATTCCCTTTATGATCATTTAAAAGTTCAATACATCAAAGATTTAGCAGCAGAAGAATCCCTTGAAAACGAAAATAAAAAGCCGGCTAATTAGACTAAACAGTTATGTTATGAAAGAGATTAAAAAATCAATACCTATTATCAAGTTACTCATTATTTTTTCATTGCTCATTTTTATAATTTCTTTGGTCTACATCAACCTTTTTAAAACAGATCAAACGATAACGCTTCGTCAGGGTGTGACCGCCAACAAGGAATTAAAAAAGAAAAGAACGATTAAGGCCTTTGTTGACTATGTGGATCAACAGCCCAATGTGACTTTCAACCGAAAGTCTCTTAGTGTCGCTCTTTTCAAGTTAAAAAAAGCAATCGATGCAATAGCCCTTTCAACAGGATATGAATTCCAATACGCGGATCTTATTATTGCAGAATATGATATTGAGCGGATCTCCAGGGAGAAATTATTTAGCACGCAATCTTATTATTTAAAAAAAGTGACGATGATTCTAAGCAATTCTCTTCGCAAGATTCAGCGCCAAAAGTATCCTGATCTTGAAAAACAGGCGGATACGCTGAAGGCGGCGTCGGAGAGATTCAACGGTACTGATCTTAAGCTTGACCAGGATCAGAAAATCAAAGTTTTTTTATCAAAAGCGACCGATTTGGTGAATGGCATGCGTTAGTGCTATCAAATTATTGGTAGGTATGCTTAAGCCATATCTTTAAATGTTTAATTAACTTAGGGCTATGAAGCATCCCAAAAAATTAAGCGAGTTAGCTGCAACTGCAATTTGCGGAAATGACATTACTTCTTCCTGTCTTTATGTTTCTTCATTAACCATATTATATGCCGGTCAATGGGCCTGGCTTGCCCTTTTGATCGTCGCAGCCGTATTGCTGCTGTTCCGAAAAATATATGGCGAAGTGGTCGGGGCCTTGCCATTAAATGGCGGGGCTTACAATGTCTTATTAAATACGACGAGCAAAAGCAATGCTTCCATCGCGGCCTGCCTGACTATTTTATCCTATATGACCACAGCTGTCATTTCAGCCAGCGAAGGAATGCATTACCTGCATGGTATTTTTCCCGCAATTCCGATAATTGCGGCTACCGCTATTCTTATCACTCTTTTCCTTTTCCTGGTGATGTCCGGTATTAGTGAATCCTCGGTTGTCGCTATAGTGATTTTTGTCTTGCATATTCTGGCCATGGTGACCCTGATCATCAGCGGGGCTTGGTATGTATTGCAGCATGGTTTGCCGGTGGCAAGGATGAATTTCAGTCAGCCTTTAAACGGCGGTTTTGCGGCTGCACTGTTTCTCGGATTCAGTACGGCCATGCTGGGCATCTCGGGTTTCGAGAGCTCGGCGAATTTTGTAGAGGAACAGCAACCAGGGGTTTTCAGGAAGACCCTGAGAAATATGTGGATTGCTGTATCTGTGATCAATCCGCTGATGGCCCTGACAGCAGTTATGGTGCTTCCTTTAATAGAAGTGGGGGCAAATCAGGAAGCGCTCCTTTCGCATCTGGGCAGGACCACCGGCGGCTCCTGGCTTGCCACATTTATATCCATCGATGCGGTTTTGGTACTTAGTGGAGCTCTGCTCACTTCTTATGTTGGTGTCAATGGTTTAATTAAACGGATGGCCCTTGACCGCATTCTGCCGCAATTTCTGTTGAAGGAAAATAAAAAAGGCAGCTCGCCCAGAATACTCATCCTGTTTTATATACTCTGCCTTTCGGTACTGGTTATTACTAAGGGACAACTTGGTCCCCTGGCGGGGGTGTACACTATCTCTTTTTTACTGGTCATGATCTATTTTGGGTTTGGCAACCTGCTGCTTAAGATCAAGAGAGCGCGGCTGCCCAGGCCAGAGAAAGCTGGCATATTTTCGGTTGCTGTGGCGATTCTGGCTGTCACTGCTGCTTTATATGGTAACATTGTCCTGCATGCCGAGTACCTGATCGTTTTTCTACAATATTTCATACCGGCTCTAATTGTTATATTTTTGCTACTTAGCCGGAATGTAATCTTAAAATATATGCTGGTGCTGGTTAATGGTTTTTTCTCCTCTTTAAAAAGAGCTGCTGCTATGAGCAGGCTTCATTTAAACCGATCACTGAAAAGGCTGAATGAACAGGAATTCGTCTACTTTACGAAAGGCGACGACATTTCCATACTCAATAAAGTCATGATCTATGTCCAGGAGAATGAGATCACCAAAAAACTAAAGATCGTTACGGTCTTAAAGGATGGCAAAGATGTTTCTGAGTCTTTTATGAATGATTTGAATGTGCTTGACCGCGCCTACCCGGATATCAAAATAGAGTACCTTAGGATTCATGGAAAGTTCGGGCCTGAAATTATCGCGCAACTCAGCAAGGAATGGGACATACCTATAAATTTTATGTTCATCAGTGCACCAAGCAACAAATTTTCTCACCGTGTTTCCGATCTTGGCGGTGTGCGCCTGATTATTTAATTGATCCTGTGCGCAAGCGCAGCTGTCTGATTTTCAAAAAGCAGGGTCTGGGTAGGATAAGCAAACTCGATCCCTTTTTGCTCAAATTCAGCAAATATTTCCAGGTAAACCGTTTGCTGATTATCCATGTAAATGTTGTAATCCGGGTCAAGTACGTAATACACAAATTCAAAATTCAGGCTGAAATCCCCATATCCTGAGAAATGTCCCCGGTCAAATTGAAGCTTGGGTTTGCTGGAGATGATTTCTTTCACAAGTGCGGGTATCTCTGATAACTGCTGGTGGGTAGTCTGGTAGGTCACACCAAGGGTAAACACAATCCGGCGTTTTTCCATTCTTTTAAAATTATGTAACCGGGAATTGGTAAGATCTGTATTGGAACAGACCAGTTGTTCGCCGCTTAGCGTACGAATGCGTGTGGTTTTGATTCCTATATATTCTATGATCCCGTTGTCGTTATCCACCACCACAAAGTCTCCTATTTCAAACGGCCGGTCGAAATAGATTACAAAGTAACTGAAAAGGTCACCAAGCACTGCTTGTGCAGCAAGGGCAATTGCTATACCGCCAACGCCTAGTCCGGCAATTAATGTGGTTACATTATAACCAAGGTTGTCCACCAGGAATACTACCCCAAGTATCCATATAACTACGTTGGCAATTGCGATTAAGCCGCCTGCCTGTTTCTCCTTGGCTTCACTGTTTTCTTCCCGGCGGATAAAGGAATAGACAAATTTCCGGAAAGCAGCACTGATTACCTTTAGGATGAAGAAGGTAAAAGCAGCGAGGTAGGCTACATGAATAATATTTTCCACTTTATCCGGAAATGCCAGCGTATTCAACCCAAAGTAAAAGGAACTGATATAAAGGAGAGGAATACCTGCGCTTTCAGCCAGACTGACCGCAAAGTTATCCCAGTTTGTATTTGTCTGCTCTGCCCATCTTTTTAATCGTTTCAGAACAACCGACCTCAAAAGTTTGATGATTAGACATAGTATCAAAATTATTGCTGTTGCAACGATCCAGTTATAAAGGCTGTTGCCCCAAATTATCTGATTCAGAATGTTATTCATGCCTTAAGAATTTATCAACGAAAGATTTCAGAGGCGAAAGCCACCTTCATCTTCAGGATACCGGCTCCTGCGGCCGATGTAAAAGGGTAAAAAAAAGAAACAAGCCATAACCGGTTGCCGCTCGTGATAAGTACTGATAAAAGACTCAGCTGGCAAGACTGGTGGCGAAGCTGCAAATATAGGGAAATTTGGCCAAAAATTAAAATCTTGCGGTGTCAAAGGGCTTCATGACGTTTCAATCTACACTATACAAATTACACGCTGCGTACCAGCTAGCAGTATTTTAGCATCATTGGAAATAAAATCGCATCTTTATAATAAAGCTTACCATTGGAAAAACGGTGCTTTAGAACAATGTTTCGATTATTCACACCACCCTAATTAAATTGAGCTTTAGTTGCTGCAGCCTCTACAAATTGTCATTAAGAAAATAGAACGATGGAACAAAAGATAGATAAAATTGCTTAATAATGGAGAAAGCTTATGTTATACATAACCCTAAATCCAATTGAGTATGTTTAACGACGAAATATTAAATACTATGACAAAAAAAACAATTGCTAACATTCTAGTACCTACAGATTTCTCCGAGTGTGCTGCCAATGCCCTGGAAGCAGCGATTTCAGTCGCCAAAGTTCATAATGCCAGGATAACGCTTTTACATGTGGTTTCGCCTATCCCCGAGTTTTACGGGCTGCAAAAAGACCGCATAGTAAAGGAACAGCAGCAGGAGTTGCTTGACAGTCAATCCGACCGTATTATGAAATTAGGCAATTCGTTGCAGGAAAATCATGGATTATCAGTTGTGCCGATAATTGTAGTCGGTCAAACCGTAGCAACTGTACTAGAAACCGCAAAAGCACTTGATGTCGATCTAATCGTAATGGGTACCCATGGCATCAAAGGGTTCAGAGAGTTTTTGATCGGTTCAAATACCTATGGAGTTACTGAAAAATCGGCCTCTCCCGTACTTTCGATACCCCAATCTAGTATTACCAATGGGTTTGAGAAAATAATGTTTCCGGTCAGAAATATACCCAACGCACTGGAGAAATATGAATTTTTAAAGACATTTGTTGCTACTGGCAATGCCAGTCTTTTCATATATGGAATTTACAAGATAGATGATGAACATCTGATGGAAGCGTATAAAAAAGTTTCAGCGTTCGTCAAGGGAATTGAAAATGATTGGTTAAGCATAAAGCTAACGTCGGTCATTACCGAAGAAAGCTTGGCGGATGAAGCGTTGGAGCAGGCTGCCCAGATGAAATGTGATCTGATTGTAATCACCTCAAAAGTTACTTCGTCCTTCAATGACTTTTTTCTCGGCAAATTCGCCCAGCAGGTAATTAATCATTCCATTATGCCTGTCCTTCATATTAAATAATGTCATTTGCAGTGATTGGATATGTGGAATAGTTTGCTGATAAATGACAAGAGAACAAGATGAACCGAGGCCACTTTCTTTACTGGATCATCCCTGTGAATAATTGTAATTTATATATGTTGTGCAGATGAACAAGAATTATTAAACATAGAATGAGGCCATTTTTTGAACGTGTCGAATTTTAAGTTGCAGCAGTTGTCCTAGTGCCATAAAGCTTTAAAATTCAATTTCCGAGTTGGAGTATTATGAGCAAAAGTCAGATTGTCAAATTTGTGTGTTTTCCTGCCTCTGGTTAGGCGATTTTGATAAATGTCAAGTTCAGTTGGTGTTTTTGTAAAAATCGCCCCTGAATCATCTTTTAGGCCTTAAAATCGATGAAAATATATATTGAAAATTACTAGAAAATGATCAAACTAAGCATTTATTTTGGCCTCGATATCGCGCCTGACGAATGGTTTTTCAGGCGATAAAAGGTAGAAATATATGACTATGGAAGCGCTCATTTTAAATTACTGGTGGGTGGTAGTGGCACTGATGTGTGCGGTTTTAAACAGGTATATTTTGCGGTTTTTCTTCGGGATGGTTGTCGTTCCGGAAGACAGGATCGGACTGGTGACCAAAAAATTCGTCTTGTACGGTCCGGGTAAAGAATTGCCAGACGGGAGGATCATTGCCATTAAAGGTGAAGCGGGTTTTCAAGGTAAGACTCTGGCGCCGGGATTGTATTTCGGAATGTGGTTCTGGCAGTACATGGTGAGCATGGAGGAATTCACCATAATCCCTGAAGGTAAGATTGGTTTGATCATGGCAAAGGATGGGTCGGAGATTCCAACTGGAAACATCCTGGGACATAAAGTGGTGTGTGATAACTTTCAGGATGCGGTGAAATTTCTGGAAAGCGGAGGTCAGCGGGGCAGGCAGACGTCCTACATTACCTCCGGTTCGTACCGGATCAATACGCTATTGTTCCAGGTTTCTGTAACCGACATGGTCAGGATCCAGGAAAGCATGGTCGGAATTGTAACCACTTTAGATGGATTGCCGATAGAACGGGACCAGATTGCAGGTAAACTGATCGAAGGTCATAATAATTTTCAGGATTTTGATGAGTTTATTAATAAAGGCGGCAACCGTGGCTTGCAGCCACAGGTGGTATTGGCTGGTTCCTACAACCTTAATCCATGGGCGATCCAATTGGAGCAGATTCCCATGACGGAAATTAGCTAAGATCGGAAGAGCGTCGTGTA